>JANSYK010000121.1 GCA_024742485.1 Alphaproteobacteria bacterium
AGGCCGGGATTATCGGAAACCAGAACAGAAAGGAAAACGCCGTCGCCTAACACCACCGCCGCAGGCCAGACCGCGCTTGGGTTATATGAAGACCCCACGCGATCCGGCCTGCTCATCGCATGGGTGGGTCACTTTTAATTCGGCCAAATGGGCCAGTTTTGAAACGGCGTTGACAACTCCGATACCTTCGTGTGCTACCACTCCTCTCACAGCCGGGAAATCGCAGCAGAAAACTCCAGCTTCAACCGGTCCAGTTTGTAGCGACCAGTTCAAACGGTAAGATCACACGGCCAATAGTAATCGCACCCTCCGATATTTGAGCGTCGGAGGGTGCGAAACATACAAAGCACAGGACAGTACTAATAGTCTGGCAAACTGCGCGTATGGTGTGAGCGACGTCGGCTAATTTGGGGGCAGCCGATCTACACCGTATGTTTAGAGGAGAAAAACATGGGAGCCTTAGCCTCACAAGCGCGCATAAGACAGAAAAAACTATTCAACGATAGTTCCCAGCCTTATTCTTGACAACTCGAATTCAGAAATCAACAATGATTACAGGTGTGGTTCGACCCCGAACCTTTTAATACCCTTGGCAAGTCAGTTGAGCTACTCCCCATCTCTTGGACAGTATCTGGCGTAAATTAAGCTACTCTCTGCCCCTGCTGATCGGGTTGGGTTTTGTCATTTCTCAGCCAATAGACCACGGCTGGGGGTTTGGCGCCAAGGGCATAATGGGGACGTTTGCGGTTGTAGAACGCGATCCACTTGCCGACACCGGCCTTCGCCTCTGATCCTGTTTGCCAGGCGTGCAGGTAGACGCATTCGTATTTTAGGCTCCGCCAGAGCCGTTCCAAGAAGATGCTGTCGAGGAACCGCCCCTTGCCATCCATTGAGATGCGCACACCCGATCGGCGCAGCCGGTCGGTCCAGGCAAAGGATGTGAATTGGCTGCCCTGCGGTATTCATGATCTCGGGCGGCCCGAAGCGAGCGATGGCCTCGTTCAGCGTCTCGACGCAGAAGTCCGCCTCCAGCGTGTTCGAGATGCGCCAGACCAGCACCTTGCGCGTATGCCATTCCATGATTGCCACCAGATAGAGGAACCCTCGCCACATCGGCAGATAGGTGATGTCCGCAGCCCAAACCTGGTTGGGCCGATCCACCCGCAGCCCGCGCAGCAGGTAGGGATACGTCTTGTGCCCCTTCGCCGCCTTGCTGGTGTTGGGCTTCTGGTAGATCGGCATCAGACCCATAAGACGCATCAGGCGGCGTATGCGTTTCTCGTTCACCAGATGGCCTTCGTTGCGCAGGTGCCAGGTCATCTGCCACACGCCGAAGAACGGTGTCTGAAGGAATTGTTCATCAATCTGGCGCATGAGCATCAGGTTCATCGCCGTCTCACCTTTGGGCGTGTAGTAG
>JANSYK010000090.1 GCA_024742485.1 Alphaproteobacteria bacterium
AACCTATCTTGCCGGCGTGGACCCGTCCCGCCTGCGCCTTGTGTCAAAGTGACCCCAGGCCGGATGTCCGCCGGAGGCCCGGGAAGGCGAACACTCGCCCCGGAATGGCACGGCGGCAGACGTCCGACGCTGCAACCACACAGAATGTGATACGCGCATCGTCAATTGAGCCCTCTACCGGCTGAAAAAGCGCTGCTACATGCAAGAAACGGCGGAACGAGAGTGGCGCTCCCCGGTTCCGGTCGATTTGAATTGACTCGCAATCTCAATAATTTGTTGTGGCGGAGAGACAGGTATTCGAACCGTGGGTTGGGGCCCACCTCAGAAACGCCGCCATCCGGGCCGGATATGTTCAACGGATGCGACTAAGCGGGATACTTTTCGTTGAGATCTTTAATCAAGTCAGTAAGGCTCGTTTTGAAATCAGACCTTAATTTTGCGACCTCTTGGGATATGTCCGAGGCTCTTTTCGAATCTGCTTCAACATGAGCTTGTGCAAATTTATAAGCCAATACGCGAAACTCAGAAGCCATAAAACTAATTTTAGCAACATCAAGACCGTGCGCGCTGGCATATACCTCTAACTTTTCAATGGCTTCCATAAATCCAACGCTTTTGAATGCCTCATCCCCTGCAGGCGATTTATAGTGGAGATTTAGGACGTTGTTCTGCAGCCTTATCTGTTCACTATCGAGCGTGTTAAGCCCATCGAATAACGCATTGAGAATTTCGTTTCTGACCGCAAGATTCCTTTCTCTGTTTTTGTCTAGAAGACGCATTGCAAGCGGAAATATCACCCCGCCGACTGCTGTTATCGCCGTTGCGGAAGTGGAAATGATCAAAGCCCAGTCCTTGACGTCCATGGAAATCCTCCCTTTCAAATTCGATCATGATAAATTGATCAGTTTTTGTTGGCAGGCACTAGCGCCGAGATCATTTTGGGTTCCACTACTCTTTAATAGTGGGCATTGTTGTGGGCACAAATCCAGATGCCCAACGTAATATCGGGTTAGTATCGGAACAATAATAAATCTTTTGTTTATATGGCGGAGAGACAGGGATTCGAACCCTGGGTGGGCTTGCACCCACAACGGTTTTCGAGACCGCCCCGTTCGACCACTCCGGCACCTCTCCGCGGGGGTCTGGAGGGTGCGTTTAATGGCCTTTGCGAGGCAGGGCAAGGGGGTTTGGCATTGTTTGCGCCGAGAATCTGCCTAGGTTGATCACCACATGGCCACACAGGGAGATTTCGTGAGACATTCAGCTTTGCATCGCGTGCCCGTTCTCGTTCTGGCGATGGTCCTCTTGATCTGTGCGGCCTTGTCCGCGCGGGCCGCGGATCGTGACCGCCTCGAGGCGTTCTTGCAGGTTACCGGGTTCGACGTGGCGCTGGACAGTATCGCGCTGTCGGCCGCCGAGGCGCCGGCGATGCTGGGCATGCAGGCCAGCGATTTCGGATCCGACTGGGCGCGCATCTCCGACGAGGTGTTCGAGACGGGTCGGATGCACGCAATGGCGCTGGACATCCTGGAGGCCAATCTCGGCGATGACCTGCTGACCCATGCCGCGGAATTCTACGCCTCGCCGCTTGGCCAAAGGCTGGTGGAGGCGGAAAACGCCTCGCACATGGTCGAGGATGACGCCGCCAAGCAGCACGAAGGCGAGGCGCTGGTCGCGCGCGGCGTGGCGCAGGGCGATGCGCGGGTCGCGGTGCTGCGCAAGCTGAACACCGCTGTCGATGGCGCCGGCACGGCGGTGCGCGCGGTGCAGGAAATCCAGGTGCGGTTCCTGATGGCCGCCTCCAATGCCGGCGTGCTTGATGCGGTGCTCGACGAGGGCGCGCTGCGCGCCCTTCTCAAGGAAGGCGAGGATGAGCTGCGCCTGAGC
>JANSYK010000040.1 GCA_024742485.1 Alphaproteobacteria bacterium
GACGTGGCGGCGCCTGAAGGGCGCGAACCAGTTGCCTTTGGTCATCGAAGGCGTCACATTTACCGACGGTGTTGCCACAAACGACACTGAAAACCGCGCCGCCTGATCAGGCCGCGTCACCCAAAATCCCGCATAGCTCTTAGATCACGACCCGCATACGCTCGATCGTACTGACATAAAGAAAACGCCAGTCAATCTGGTTGCCGCAAGCGCGCCTCTATGAGCAATTTTATTGCGGCATTTGAGCTTTCAATGTCCTTTGGCCAATCGCCCGCCCTCACCTGCTCCCGAATTATCTCAGCAATCTCAGTGTTCACATCTGCGGGCAACTCGGCCATCATCTGGATTGTATCGTGTTTTATCCAGGCAAATTCCAATATGACACTTGAAGATTTCGGCATGGAATGGGCGCGGGGTGCATTGGGCGCTCCGTTAACCATTTCCATGAATGCACGTGTCACGTCGGCATCGGCACGACGGCTTACACCATCATATTTTTCCTGGGCCTTGCGATAGTAGCCGCTAGCGCCAGATAAAAGACCGATCAAGTTGCGCCCTCCTCCAAGCTCGAGGTGCAATCACAGTAAGCTTATATCGTATGCTCAAATCATCGAATACGCGTGACGATGGTACACACGCTACAAAGAAAGATAGCATGAAATGCTGTCTGTGAACACTGCAGGATAAAACATCAGTCGTCAAAATTGCCGGGCAGGTCGTCTGTCGTGTTGCCCATAAACTGTTTGGTTACGAGCAGGCCCAACGAGTGACGGATTTCCGGCCACCAAAGATGGGACGCATAGGCGCCTACCACGATGGCGACGATGGCGGCGATATGGTTGGACGCTGTCATCCGAATTGTCCCTCGCGCGATCCCGCGTCTCTTTGGCGCAAGTTACGCATAAATCAGTCGCCGAACTTGTTGCGCATGCTGTCCACTGTGCCCTGCATGCGTTCGCTCATGCTGCAATCGGCGGTCATGGTCATGCGTTGAGAGGCCCGCTGTCGTAACCCGTTGAACTGCACCTCGCGGTAGCGGGCGTTGAGTTGCAATTCGAGATAGTCACCTTCCAGCACGTCAATGCGGGCGATACCATTTGAAAACGCAGCAGTGCGATTGGTTTTAATCTGACGCACGATGAAATCTGTGTCTTTGATCGGGCAGCGATTGTTAAGGCGTACTTCAGCAGTGATGGGCTGTGGTTCACCTAAACGTGTGGCATGACGGATTTCTGGCCAATACAAATACACCAAGTACACCAGTGCAAAAGCACCAACTGTTGCGATGATTTGTGCGAAGATTTTCACGGCATCTCCCAGATAGCATGTTGTACAGTTTCCTAGACATGCGCCAATTCAGAGAAGCCTCTTGGCACTTTTGACGCTCAAAGCTCTCAATTCTGCAACTGTGCTGCCTCAATTTCATCTGCTAATGCAAGCGACCTCAGAATACCTGTCTTTTGCATAAACTTTTCAAAGTCTGGCGCTGGTGCTGTTAGAGTCATGCACGAAGTTTCTTCATCAACACGAACTTCGCTCATATAAATCCCAAGCTCTGCGATTGTGGGTAAGACCGCCTTTCGGATCGCTTTGTGCGCAGGGGTAACCCCTATAAAGAAGTGCCATGCCACCCAGTATTCATCCAATTTAGGCAGGTGCATCGCTGAAAAGCACTGAGCTTGTAACGCCCGACGTATTTTACTGTGGTCAAAGACTGCCTTACCGTGTCGTGTGACGTTTTTTGTTTCAGGAAAATACATGTCAATTATTGCTTCGGCGATTGAGTTATCCCAAACAGTTTTGTTTTCGCAGAAGCTGTGACCCTCGATATGATGCCGTATGTTTGCTTCAAGGACGCGCGCACTTCCAACATCGTCCAAAGAACCAATTATGATGTCTATTCCAGCATTGCGTGCTCTGATACTGTCGCAAACCGCAATGGCAATATCTTTGAAGGCCTGAGGCATTTCTTCGCTCATGTCCCAAGGCTCACCGCCAGCTCCCACTCTTTGCAAGTTGGAAAGAGTGACCACCTCTTCATTTTCTGGTATGCGTGAGAGCACGTGGTTTCTATGCTCCTCATCGTCGAAAAGCTTATTTGCATCTATTGGCTTGGGAGAGAGAAATGGGTTATTTTCACGTACTTTGTTTTTTTGCTCTATCAACTGTTCGACAGTAGCGCGCCCATCTCCTACAACGTGGGGTGCTCGCCGTTCAAAAACACCCACACAATGCCCATCAACCACTGTGAAACGATATTCAGGGCCACTTACAAACTCTTCGAGCATAAATTTATCTGCAGGAAAGTTTTTAGCTAATGCAAGTACTTCATCGGCGGTCTGATCAATATACGTATCGCGAGCTAGTGATCCATCATAAGGTTTTACGACAAAACGTGTCGCACAAAAATCTGCTTTCAGCTTATCAAGATCAGCCTTAACGGTTGTCTTGCTGGTAAGCATTCCGACCGGAACAGGCACTCCATTTTCTTTGTAAAGCGCTTTTTGCGTATGCTTGTGATAGGTTACACGCTTTGAGAATTCAGTCGTGAATGGTCCTGACGTACTAGAAAATCGGAATACTTTATTTCCATCACTAAGAGCGAAACTGCGTCCAACCTGCATGTCGCTTCCGGTGTCGCCCTCGCCGCGAACGTTTTCAGCATCATAGAGGAAAGACACCTGAAGCCCTCTTTGATAAGCGGCCAATGTGACAAGGTATGTTCCTAAAAAGCCCCGCGCGTGCTGCGCCAATTGCAGGTATGGAGATTGCCGGAAATTCACGATACTCCCATCACTGAGAGTGTCATTTTCATACTCCGACATTTGTAGAGCTCCCACTGCGTTTATAAGGTGGCCCACACGTTTGAAGCCGTGTGGGCCAAAGATCATGCGGAAGGTTTCGATTAACCTTGCAGCAGGCTCAGAACGTTTTGCTTGGAGGCATTTGCCTGTGCCAGCATCGCAGTGCTTGCCTGCTGCAGGATTTGGCTTTTGGCAAGCGAAGTGCTTTCAGCAGCAAAGTCCGCGTCCTCAATACGTCCTTTCCCTGCCTCCAAATTGATCATGACGTTTGTGAGGTTAGATACCGTGTTATCGAGGCGATTGGATACAGCACCCAGGGTCGCCCGGCTTTCATTGACCGATTCTATTGCTGTGTCGATAGCGTCAATAGCTGATTCTGCGTTTTCGAAACTGTCTACTTCCACTACAGATGCTTCAACGGCCAGTTCAGTCGCCTCCATATCAGTAATCGCGATCTCAATTTCATCACCAGAATTTGTATTTGCACCAATCTGAAATTGGAACTCGGCTCCATCTTCTCCCCCGTTCAAAAGATTTTGGCCGGCCCAAGTTGTGACGCTAGCAATACGGTCAATCTCGTTAACAAGCTGATTCATTTCAAGTTGAAGGTTAGAACGATCAGTCGCATCGTTCGTGTCGTTTGCGCCCTGCACCGCCAATTCCCGCATACGCTGAAGAATATTTTCAATTTCTTTGTGAGCACCTTCCGCAGTGTCAATCAGTGCCTGCGCATCCATAGCATTTCGCATCGCCTGATTGGTGCCGCGGATTTCCGACGAAAGACGCGACGCAATGGCCACGCCAGCCGCGTCGTCCGTGGCAGAGTTGATGCGCTTGCCTGTGGACAGGCGCTCCATCGATGTTTCCATGTCCTTGTTGACGCTGGTAGCCGCCGCTGCGGCCATCAAGGCGCCCGTATTCGTCGCAATTGCAAGTGCCATTACACTCTCCTGTTTCAAGTCTACATTGCGCGGTACGAAGTGCCCGCGCCTCGAACCTCTTGGCGTCTATATGCTTGCCTTCGGTCTGAGTAAGGAAACGACGGACCGAGTCGGTGTTTTAGGGAACGGGTGAAAAACTATTGAGAGCCCGCACGTTATTCTCGGCCATCCTTGAGCACAGCAACATGCACTAAGCAATTGCGCGTTGTTACGAATGGTTTAACCTTGCCGTGCCAGCAGCAAGATCGGAGCAGCCCATGAGACCGCGCAGACTTCCCCCCTTGGGACACACATGGAACCGGACCGTCATCGCCGTGGTATTTGCCGCGCTTGGCGCCGGGGCCATGGCACAGACAGATGGTGGTGCGGCAAACCCGTTTCAAAACGCGGTGAAGGCCGTGCAGGCCAGGGATTTTGCGACGGCCTCCGCTTTGTTCGAAACGCTTGCGCAAGATGACGATTACGAC
>JANSYK010000071.1 GCA_024742485.1 Alphaproteobacteria bacterium
CAGCCCCACGGCCATGAGCGGGGCTGTTTGCCCCAGCGATAGGGCGATCGCTGTTGCGGATCCCATGCAGATGAACGTCCCGAAAGCCACAAAGGGCCAAATATCGTCGCGCTCACGAACTGACCAGACCGTTCGAGCCATCAGTGCGCTACTGGCCAGAAGCATGATTGCGCTTAACGCCCCCCAAAGCCTTTCCGCGACATCGAGAGGCAGCACTGCGGTCGCTCGCGCAATCGGATACCAATTCGGTGGGTAGGCCATTAACCAAGGAATATTTGTGTTGTCGAAAAACGCCTTCGCACGCTCGTAGTATATATGTCCGTACGGGCTTGTGCCTTCCGCCCATAATGAGCCGGCGAACCAGAGGTATTTGAAGTCTACGTCGGCAACCGAGGCGCTTAGCGACTTCCACGCAAGATAGGCGAGGGCCCCAAGGATAACACCGGAAGGCACGAGAAAGTTCACAGTAGCTGAAATAAGACGCTGTGTTATCGGGTTCTCCTGAAAGTTCTTCACTCTTATTCCTGTTCCTTCTTTAGCCCGACTTCGCTCGTCTGGCGATAAGCATCGCCCGGGTTTGCGCAATCCGTGTCGTCACCTTCAAAGGCAAACGGCGAACGATCACCTTCCTCAATTTCCAAATGGCGCTTGAGTTATCCGTGATCGGCCTTGTGTCATCCAACACGGTTTGAAGGACCGGGTTGGAAAGACGACAACGGCCGGCCGTGTTCGCGTAAAGGATGGTGTTGTAGCGATACCACGGTTCGACTTCGTACTTGTCCTTGAGCGCGGGGCGAACGAAGTCGTAGGCTGAATATCCGTGCTGGCGGAACAGAGCTCTCCAGAACTCGAGTGGTCGTTCGTTGATGTGGAACTCCCCGCCCTGACCGGGAACGGCCGCCGAGAACAACACGCAATCGCTGTGCCTTACGAGCGTCTCTATGAACGCCTCGGATGCCTCGGGCTTGAGGTGCTCTGCCACTTCCAGTGACATGCACAAATCAAATTTGCGCGCCAAGTCTATTCGCTTGGTCAGGTCGCGAGCCTCAAAACGGCTCTCCGAAATGCTTAGCCTTTCTCTGGCGACATAGTCCCCATCGACCCCGATAACGTCGTCTACGCCGTTGCGCGTCCATTCCGCAAGCCAGAGACCACGCCCACAGCCGAAATCAATCACGGAGTCGGGTTTCAGTTCTGGTTGCAGGATGCCGATCAGGGCCTCCGCCGAGCGCTTCACGCCGCCATCAATATAGTCGAAAAACTCATTAGTATAGACATGAGACATAGCACGTCCCCCTAGTTTCGAGCAAAGACCCAGAGCTTGAACAAAACAAAGTTTGAGATGGGCAAGGTCACGATGACCACAAGAGCGGTCACTTTTGGCGGCCAGTTCCAGGCAGGCGCCAGGACACCGCTGATGGCGCCGGAAAGAAGAAAGCCGAGGCCCACCGTTCCCAAAAATTTTCTGATTTGAGCCGGGTTTGCCATATCCTTGCCAAATGTCCATTTCGACTGCAGTGCATACTGAAGCACGACGGCGGTGCAGAAGGCGACCGTGTTGGCCGAAATCTCGGACAGCAGTGCTTGAACCAGGAACAGGAACAGCGCGAAATACACCGCTGCGACGACGACACCGACAACGGCGAACCGCACTAATTCGCGTTGAACTGCGCTAACCGGCATGCTCATCCCTAGCCTCGCGGTCTCGTCCGGTGTCAGTCGAAACGGAAGGGCTTTTCGGGGTGCGCACGATCTCCTCCACGATGAAGAGCGGTCGCGTCTTGGACTGCATATAGAGCCGGCCGAGGTATTCCCCGATCACACCGATCGTGACCATCTGCACGCCCCCTAGCAAAAGAACGATGATTGTGAGCGACGTCCACCCAGGGACGGTTGTTCCGCTCGCCCATACCCAGAGTGATCGCACGATGAGGATCAGGGACATAACTCCAATGAACAGACCAAGCCAAGTCGCGACCCGCAGTGGCACGGTTGAGAAACTCGTGATCGCATCCACCGCAAAGCCGATCATTTTCCTTAAGGGATACTTCGTTTCGCCGGCGAAACGTGCATCGCGGTCGTACTCGATGGACGTCTGCGGGAACCCGACCCAACTGATCATGCCGCGCACGAACCGGTGGCGCTCGGGCATCTCCTTAAGAAGGTCCGTGACCCGCCGGCTCATCAGTCGGAAGTCGCCGGTGTCGAGCGGAATGTCGAACTCGACCAGCCGCGACATTAGACGATAGAAGGATCGGGCCGAGACTTGCTTGAAGGCGCTTTCGCCCTTGCGCGACTTTCGCTGACCG
>JANSYK010000140.1 GCA_024742485.1 Alphaproteobacteria bacterium
CTCGGGGTCCGATCCCCCAAGCTGAAGCGCGACGGGATGTTCGGCCGGGCTGTGATCCAGCAAATGCAACGCCCCACCCCGCACCAACGCGGGCGCCGTGACCATCTCGGTGTATAGCAAGGTGCAGGACGACAACTGCCGATGCAGGACCCGACAATGCCTGTCGGTCCAGTCCATCATAGGGGCGCAAGACATACGCCAAGATACGATATGCTGCGATTTTCTTTCCATAGCGGACGTTTACCGCAGCACGAACAATCCCGCCAGAGCATCATTTCAGTCCGTTTCATTCCCATCCGTGCCCATTCTTGGTCGAGTTACAAAAAATGTTGTGACCTCCCCGCCATGTTGTAACTCACCCCGCCCTACCCGTTTCTCGGTGGATGACTTGACCCAAGGCGTGCGCTCAGATTTGCCGCCGTTCATCCAGCACGGCCCGAACTCACAGTCTGCGGGACACAATGCAGGCTTTCGCCGTGTTTCTCCCAATGGCTGCTTCGTATTTTACTGATCGCCGTCAGACATCATGAAAGAAGAAAAATTTGTTAGCGCAGTGATCCTCGACGGTGAATTGCCTTAAGCCCCAAGGCTTGAGCTCCAGTTCGTCAGTGACATTCGCGCCGCGTTGCACCAAATCCGCCTGCGCCGCTTCCAAGTCTTCGCAAAACACCCAGAACGTGCTGGGTGGCATCTTTTCAGTCACTTCTCTGAAGAATATTGAGCAATCGCCATGTGAGACAGCTCCAATCTTGCCCGCTTCGTTGTACCATCCGATCTCGAAGCCAAGTCTATCGCGGTAATATTCCTGCGCAGTCTGTACATCGGGGACGGGCAGTTCTGGCGTTGGTTGCGAAAAACCCATGATGAAACCTACGTTTGCTTCTAATTATTTGAGTGTAACACGTAGGCATTTTTAACCGAAGGAGACATTCGTCCTTCGCGCAGCGTCGGTGAGTCTGGGCTCTTCAGGAACCTTCGCCGCGTCATCCATGAACGGCTGGTCTAGGATGAACTGCCTTTCGCTGCACCACGAACGAACTGGTAGGATGCGGGACAGTGCTGTCGGTCGCCGAAGACTCGCGAAGGGCCGCTTAGGTTTGACATTGCAACCAATCAGAAAGCAAACGGACGGTTTCTGTTGCGGTGGAACGATGCGGCCGGACAATGAAATAGCCGTAGTCGGGGAGTTCGACATCTGACAACCGGTACAACTTGCC
>JANSYK010000056.1 GCA_024742485.1 Alphaproteobacteria bacterium
GCGGTTCTCTTCCGCCATGTCCTTCATCTCGGATATTAGCGAAGCGTCCATGCCACCAAATTTGGCGCGCCACTTGTAGAAACTTGCGCTGCTCATCCCATGCTCACGGCACAGCTCAGAAACCGGCACACCACCCTCTGCTTGCTTCAGGATCGCCATGATCTGTGCGTCGCTGTTTCGACCGTTCTTCATCGTAAATCTCCTCAGATATCATGCCGAGAAAATTCTACTTTTGAACACCACTAATTTTAGGGGGGATTACCCTATGACGCCGATCATCTGCGCGCTTTCATCGCCGATGATCTGAACGCAACCGCACACATCAAGCGAAACCCCACCCAAAAGGAAGATCGGCCAATCGATTGGCTGCTCTACAAGGAGCGGCATTTGGTTGAGTGTTTCTTCAACCATATCAAGCGCTTCCGACGCATTGCCTTGCGCTGCGAGAAAACTGTCAGCTCATTCAAAGCCTTCGTAGACATCGCCTGCGTCATGGCATGGATCAGTTAAATGCAGACGCCGCCTAGTGCCGATGCAGGATTTTCTCGCCCACGCAGCGAATGTCTCATACTACCTGCCGCACCGTAGCATCATGTTTGCTCGGTAGAGCTCGGCTTTTGGACCGTCGTGACTGTGACCAAATCACATTGACCAGTTGGCACTCTCTGGCTGGGTTTCTCTATTTTTGTCAAGAAACGGGGACGTACACGAGGAGCAAAGGATCTAATGCGGGAACCATAAGTTCTTCCATCTTGAGAACAGCAAACAAGTTGGAGTTTTTTTGAACGTCCGCTTCAAGGACGCTGCGCTGCAGCGAGTCATGAGACGGTCCTTTGCGAAGTCTGGACCGTATTGCCACTTTTGTCTTGATGAGCTGCGACAGGTGCGCGATGGCTGAGGGGTGACTCCCCCAAAAGGCGTTGGGGGCGATCAGCGCTTCAAAAGAAGCTATCAAGTCCAAGATCGCGCTGTCGCAAAGCCACCCGCAATCGTTCAAGGCCCTTTTCACGCACTTGGCGCACCCGTTCCCTCGAAATCCCGTATCGCGTGCCGAGTTCTTCCAACGTCGCCGGAGGGTCGCTCACTTGTGTCGCAACAACGATGTCGCGTTCACGATCAGACAAGGTTTTCAGCACGTCTACGAGGGCGCTACGCAGTCCGACTATCTTCAGGCTCTGCAAGGCGATAGGCTCTTCGAGGCTCTTGGGGTCGACCAGAAGCGCCATGCGATCCGCGCCATCCCCGTTCCGAACTGGTGCATTCAGGGAACTGTCGCTGCCGGTGACCTGTTGGCGCAAGTCCGCCGCCTTTTGTAGATCCACCCCCAACGCGGCAGCAAGTTTCTTGTCCGCTTCAGCCGGATCCATGTCAGCACCCGCCTCCAACTCCGCGTTCAGAGCGGCGATTTGTCTGGCCGCCGCCCTTGTGCGTGCGGAATTCGGGCGTCGGACGACGGAGGCATTGGCACGCGCGTATTCCTGAACCTCGGCCCGCACCCACCAGACCGCGTAGGTCGAAAACCGAATCCCGCGCTCCGGATCGAAACGATCGGTGGCCTTTATCAGCCCTATCTGGGCCTGTTGCATCAGATCCAGATCGACCTTCCCCGACCCTCGACGGAAGCGCTTTGCGATAGAGGCCGCCAACGGTGCGAATGCGTTGATGAGTCGATCGCGTGCTTTCTGGTCGCCGTGCTGCTGCCAGACAAATCGCCGCTCTGAACGCGGAGTTGGAGGATGTCTGATACCGCAACCCGCCGCCGCGTCCGGGCGCAATCCTCAGCCCACGATCCCGATGCGATGGGGTTTATCTTGGACATGCCGATTCAGGATGGTGCATCCCTCCGCTTAGAGGCTGCGGCCGACGCCCCACTGGCGCGCGCACTTTTTGCGCTGGAGGGGGTTGTTCGGGCCGAAGTGAGCGATGCAACGATTTGGGTTAAAAAGCACACCGAGGCGGACTGGGCAACGCTGAAACCGGCCATCGCTGCGGCGATCCGGGAGGTGTTAGACGAAACGAACAAACCTCTCGGTCAGGTCGGGTCGGCAGACGCCAGCCCTGACGATAGTCTGCGGGGGGCGGTCGAGAACCTGCTGAACCAGCAGGTCAACCACGCGGTCGCCGCCCATGGCGGGCATATCTCGGCGGAAAAAGTCGAGGGCGGTACCGTATACCTGCGTATGTCCGGGGGCTGCCAGGGCTGCGCGGCATCTGCGGCCACGCTTCGCGAAGGGGTGGAGCGCATGTTGCGCGCCGCCCTGCCGCAAATCGTCCAGATCGTTGATGTCACTGACCATGAGGCGGGGGAAAACCCTTTCTACGCTCGAAATGATGGCCCCTCACCAGTCTTGAATCGTCCCATTCCACAGGATCTCATCAGTTGGGAAGAGGGTCAGGTCGTGGTCGACCCGGACTATTTGGCCCCAAAGCTTGGCCTGAACCCGGAAACCCTTCGCGCAGGCCTGCAAAGGGGGGATGTCGTCGGTGTAACTGAGGTCGGTCAAGGCGACGATACAGGCAAGACCCGCGTCATTATTCGCACGACAACACGAGCATGGGCTGCCGAAATCGACGCCAGTGGCAAGGCCCGCGAAATTCCGCCCCCGCGTCTTGTCAAATCCGCCTCCGCCAAGCAGAAAGCTTTTTCTGATCGGGTTCGCGCGCATCTTCAAGGTCTTGACCAGACAGAGGCTCCAATCACCTACGGCGCATTGGCGCAAGCTCTTGGGTTGTGGGCACCGGGCTCGATCGCGAAAATCACCAGGGCACTTGAAACCACAATGCGGGAGGATGCCGCAGCGGACCGCCCCTTTATCGCTGCCCGCGCCGTCAATCGCGGGCGCGACAAGTTGCCCGGCAAGGGCTATTTCGATCTCGCACGCGCGCTCTCACGGGGGCCAAGACCCGGCGAAAACGACTTGGAGTCTCATGCCCGGGAACTCCGTCGCTTGAATGACGCAATGGCCAAATAAACAACTTCTGATTCAGTCCATCGGATTTCGAGTGTCTAACCAGAGCAGATGTTTCGCATAGCGACTGCTTCAGGGCTGAAAGCAGTCCATTGTTGATTTTCGCTGAGAAGTGACCCGGTATTTTCACCGAGATTTGACCCACCCTTGATTATGTCTCAGCGGTCATGTTGTGGTCAATGCGGGTGCCTCCTTTCTCTTTTTCTTTGCGGCTTCTGAGCTGGCTTTATA
>JANSYK010000152.1 GCA_024742485.1 Alphaproteobacteria bacterium
CAGGTCTTGATTGCGGAAGATGGGAATGATCGTCTGTTTGCCGCGTTTCGGACCTCTGAACTTGGCACCGCCATGACGAAATGGCATCAGGTCTTCAAACGGCCTGAGCACTGATAGCCCAAACAAGGCCGCCGAGCCGAAGGCGTCGCCTCAAGCCACGGCCGGATGCCTTTGATTATCGGTCAATTTGTGTCTTTTGAAGCAAGCTGCGGAATTGCGATCTGCATGATCCGCTTACTCAGATAAACCCTTCGCCGCCGCACAAGGCACATCTGGATGTTCTTCTGCCAAGACATCCGTCGCACCGATCCTGAATGGGATTGCCGTGAAAATCCCGGCTTTTCGTGACATAGCCATAGCCAAAGCAAATCTGGCATGGCGCATTCCCGGACCCAGTGCACCGATGACAGCGCCGCCTGACCGGGACATCCTGGATTTTGATGTTTCGTCTATTCTGCATAGCCGGATGATCCATTTTCTGTAGCGTACAATACAAATGGGGCATTTTTCTGACGTGGAATTCATTGCCTCCCGCCTATTGCCTCCCGCCTGCAGCTGGATGCCTCGGTCGAGATCACGTTCGAGGGGATTTGCGCGCACTGGGCAGGGCTGTGGATCTGCTGGACTTGCGTGGCTATGCGATTGGCCGCCACGTTCGAGCAGGCCAGGCCCTCTTCGTGGAGGACAGCCCGATCAGGATGAAGGTGAAAGATGAATGCGCTGCCGCGCGGGTCAAACCCTGTGATGGCGACGGGGAAAAGTGACCGAAATCATTGCAATACGAGCAGAGTCGCGAATATCGCCGCAAAGACAGTGAGCGTAACAATATACCCAGTGGCTTTCTTGCTGCGGGTCTTTGCGGTCTGAATTTTGTTGCTGACACCATCCGATGTGACGTTGCTGGTTTTGGGTGCTGATTGACGCTCGGTTTGGGGTTCAGGCGGGCGGTACACATAGGGCGCGTGCTTGAAAACGAAGCTGTCCGCATCGATTGAGGGGGGTGTCGTGGTGTCGGCCTTGCTCTGGTCATCGCTGTTTTGCGGTGCATCGACACGACCCCGGTCCACGCGCCGTGGCAGCATGACCCTCTGTTGTGTCACTGGCCGTGGCCCTGGCGCCCC
>JANSYK010000122.1 GCA_024742485.1 Alphaproteobacteria bacterium
AACCAGCCCACTGATCAGAGGCCGGATACATTTACGCAAGCCAAAACGTCACCACGCGACTTGCAACCGCGGGGCGGACCATACATTTTTGAGAGCAGTTCCTTCATCGCCGCAGCATCCAGCATCTGCTCGGCCAGAAGCTTCTTCAGCTTTGCGTTCTCGTCTTCGAGCGCCTTGAGCCGTTTGGCATCGGAAACCGTCATCCCGCCAAACTTCACCTTCCACGCATAAAAGGTGCCTTCCGACATGCCGTGCTTGCGGCACAGGTCAGCGCACTTCGCACCAGCCTCATGCTCGGTCAAAATGCCGATGATCTGCTCTTCCGTGTATCGAGTTCGCTTCATAGTCCGTCCCTTCGCTGTGATCTGAACCCCGAATTCTGGACCGTTTGAAGCTGGAGTTTTCCGCTACGATTTCCCGGCTGGGAGAGGAGCGGAATCACATGAAGGCATCGAAGTTTTCGGACGCGCAGAAGGCGTTCATCATCAGGCAGGGCGAAGAAGGCACATCGGTTGCGGAGATCTGCCGCAAGGCTGGGATCAGCCAGGCTACCTACTTCAATTGGAAGAAGAAGTATGCGGGTCTGTTTATGCCCCCGCGACGGGCGGCTCGGGTGGTGGCTCTCACGCGGTGTTTGTCCCGCCACCCCAGCCACGCCGTTCCTGATTTCCAGCCCACGAAGGATGCCCTCGGTATTGCGGCGCATTTTCCGACGCGTGGTCGCCACGATCTTGTCCGGGATGCGCTCTGCGGTGACCTCACGTGCGAACTGCGCAAAACTCAGAAAGCACGTTCAGGGTCAGCCGCCCCATGCCGGTCGCCGTGTCGGAGCTCTGGCTGACCGGTACGAAGAAGGGGTCTGGGTGGTGCATCGTCGTCGGACGGTCTGGCGACCGAGCCTTTCGGCAATCCCGTTCAAAAAAGATCGGGCCGCGTCAGGGGAAACTGACGCGACCCAGTGACGGCCGGGGTGGCGGCGCTATGCAGGCGTCAAGCCCGACGGCGGCGTCCGATCCCTGCCAGCCCAGCAAGACCAGCAATCAGTAACCAACCCGCAGCGGGTAGCGGGACCGGTGGCAAAGCTTGATCGCGGCTGAATGACAGATCATCAAGCGCGTAATCGTTGCCGCCAAAGGCCGTTGTCTGCTGCAACAGCTCCAGCGTGGCGCTTGTCGCTGTGCCCGAAGACCAGCTGAAACTGAAGGCGTCCCAGACCCCGGCAGTCGAAGGCGCCGTGATCTGGCCCAAAGCAGTCCCGTTGATGGCGAAAGAAACCGCGCTCTGACCCGAGAACACATCTGCGATCCAGCCACCGAACGTATAGCTGTTGTTGGCGGTGACGCTGACGGTCTCCGACCAGACCACGTCGCCCGCCGTGGTCGAGCCGTTCACGATCATCATGTTG
>JANSYK010000015.1 GCA_024742485.1 Alphaproteobacteria bacterium
CCTCAGCGGCAAACTTGACGGATGGCTCGTGCGCCATGGCGGCGCAGGTCGCAGACTGACCATCGTATTCAAACCGGATCTAGATACCCGAGTTGTCTATCTCGCTCTCGTCGCATTCGGCGGTCGGGACTGGATGAGGCTTGCGTCAGCGAGACAGGTGTTCGCGGACTAGCCTTAGAGCCATGGAGTGGCGGAGAAGTTGTAGACCGGACCTTCGCTGCGCTCGAGTTGAACGGACAAGATGCGGAGATATTGTTGAAAAAGTCTGTTGATTGGTTGGCGTGGGCCTGATTCACTTGTTTTAAGAGTGGAGGGCATTTCAATGATGGGTCCGAGACAAGTTGCACAGGGTGCTTTGTTTTATGAGTTCTCAATCGAAGAGTTTGTGCCGCAAGATCATCCAATGCGCGGGATTGATTGCTTTCTCGATCTGACGGATGTGCGGCCCCTGCTTGCACCACATTACAGTACCAATGGCCGCCCATCGATTGATCCCGAACTGATGATCCGGATGTTGCTGCTGGGCTATTGCATGGGCATTCGATCCGAGCGTCGGCTTTGCGAGGAGGTGCATGTCAATCTGGCCTACAGGTGGTTCTGTAAGCTTGATCTGGCAGATGCAGTGCCTGATCATTCGACGTTCTCAAAGAACAGGCATGGTCGCTTCCGCGAAAGCGACCTATTCCGGCATCTGTTCGAGGTCGTTTTGCAGCGCTGCATGGATGAGGGGTTGGTTGGCGGCCACAGCTTTGGCGTTGATGCAAGCCTGATTCCGGCCAATGCCAATCAGACGCGTGGCATCGAAAGCAAAGAAGGGCTGCCAGCGAACCTGAGTTCTCGTGTTGTCGATGAATATCTTGAGACGCTGGATGACGCCGCGTTTGGCGCATCGACCAAAGTCGTTCCAAAGTACATATCACCAGTCGACCCTGCTGCCCGCTGGACCGGGGCGGATGGCGGCGCGGCATTCTTCGCGTATTCCACTAACTATATGGTCGACTTGGACAATGCAGTGATTGTCGACGTTGAGCCATCAGTCCCAATCCGAACCGCAGAAACACTCGCCGCCCGCCGAATGATTGATCGGATCCAGGACCGCTTTGGAATGATGCCAGATAAACTGGTCGGTGACACCGGCTATGGGTCTGCAGAAATGCTCGGCTGGCTGGTCGAGGAACGCAGTATCGCCCCACACATTCCGGTTTGGGACAAATCGAAACGAACCGATGGCACCTTCTCACGCGAAGATTTTGTCTATGACCCCGCGACCGACAGCTACACCTGTCCGGGTGGCAAGGCGTTGCAGACCTATCGCCGGAACTTCTCAACGCCACGAAAAGCAAATGGCGGCAAAGACGGCTTCATCAGATACCGCGCCTCTAAACATGACTGCGACATATGCCCTTTGAAGCCGCAATGCTGTCCGAAGGACAACGGGAGACGCCTCATGCGTTCCGTCCACGAAGCTGCCCGAGATCTAGCCCGCGATATCCGCAAAACCGATGCCTACATGACCTCATTTATCCAACGCCGAAAAGTCGAAATGCTGTTTGCCCATCTCAAACGATACATCGGTGTGCGGATGATGCGGCTCCGAGGACCCAAAGGAGCAACCGAACAGTTCCAACTCGCAGCAACAGCTCAAAACCTCCGGAAACTGGCGAAGTTGGTGCCAGCAACAGCGCCAGCGTGAAAGGAAACGGCGTTCGCCCGCCTCTCGCTCAACATCGCGCAGGCCAAAACATCGACTTCTTCAACAGTATCCGGACAAAGTGAGCTTTCGCTGCGCATGCTCCGATGGCAACAATATGCACTTTGCGCCTGCAATGAAAAGCGCTCGACGGGACAACAAGCCTTCGCTGCGGGTGTTGGTCACGTACTCAACCGTTTAGGCCAGAACGGTTTGAACCTCGTATGCCTGAACCGAGCGCCAAATAGTGCAGGATCAGGGGTCATTTTCGGTTTGCGGCCGATGTTCGGGAGCGGCCCAGGAACCGGCTGGCGAGCATCGTGCCTGCATGTGACAGACCTTTCGGCAAAAGGACCACAAAGAGGATCAGCGCCAGGCCTAGAACCAGATTACGGGCGTCGCCCATCTCCTTGGAAAACTCAACGACGATCATCATCAGGCCCGTGCCAATCAGTGGCCCCCATGTCGAACCGAGACCACCGACAACTATCATGGACAGCACGAACATCAGGGTAGAAAACTCAAACAGGCTAGGCCCTGCAAAGCGGAAATGCGCCGCATAGACACCACCAGCGAGCCCGGTGAGGAATGCGGTGACAGCAAAGGCTGCCACTTGGTACTTCTTCCGGTCGATACCGCGGCTGCTGGCATAGCCGACATTGTCGCGGATCGCGCGAAAGGCCAAACCAAGGCGGCCGTGGATGATGATCACCACCCCCAACACCGTGATCGCGAAGGCCACCAGTACCGCGTAATAGTTGCCCAAAACCCAGTTGCCTTTCAACAATGGGCGAAACCCGAAATCATCGAAACGCGAGAACCCAGTGGAGCCGCCAAAAAGCTGCTGACAATTGTTGCGTACAAGGGTGAAACACTCGGTATCGGTGATGATCAGAACATGGATCATTTCGGCAATGGCATAAGTGAGCAGAGCGACATAGGCACCGGTCAGCCGCAGGCAGGCCATCCCGATCACTAAAGCCAGTGCCGCTGACGCCATGGCCGCGATTGGGATGGCTGCCCAAACAGGCAGGCCCCCGAATGTGACGCCCATGGCCACGCCGTAAGCCCCGCAGGCCACAAACAGCATCTGCGCCAGAGAGAAGACCCCGGCATGACCCATCAGAACGTTCCAGTTCATCGCCACCATGGCCCAGATGAAGAAAATGATGATTTCGCCCAGCAAATAACGCTCGGTGATCACCATCGGCAAGGCGGCAAAGCCTGCGATGATCAACACACCAATGCCAAGGTGGCGCTGAAGCGTGGTCATAGCCGCACCACCTTTTCTTTGCCGAAGAGGCCAAGAGGTCGCCAGATCAAAACAATGATCACGAGCATCAGCATGGTTGGGAAGCCAAAGCGCACACCAAAGTAAAAGCCGATTGCGGATTCGATGAGGGCCAGGCCGATGGCACAGATACCCGCCCCCCAGACATTGCCCAAACCGGCCACCACACAGATGACGAACGCCTTGAGCAACGGATCCCCCCCCATCTGGGGTGAGAGTGTGGCCAACGTGGAAATCATCAGCCCCGCCACACCCGCGAGGGCTCCGGCGAGCGCCATGACCTGCAGATAGACGGTATTGGTGCGCACTCCCATCAACCGCGCGGCATCCCGGTTCATCGCGGTGGCCCTGATGGCCCGGCCAAAGCGTGTTTTGAGCAAAAGCCAGGCGACAGAACCGATGCACACAATAGCGATCAGCAAGATCACCAGCGCCTGATAGGTCACGTTTACCTCTCCAACCGAAAAGGTGCCCTCGATCTTGACAGGTTGCGGATAGGGATAGCCGCCATAGATTTTCAGAATGAGATCTTCCAACAGGATGCCAAGCCCTGCAGTGGCCACAAGAATGTTGGTTTCGAAGTCGGGGGAATTCAGCATGAATCGCACGATCAAAAGATGAGTCAACATGCCAATCACAGCGCCCGCCACCATGGCGGCAAGAACTCCTAGGATCAGTGGAACACCAAAAACCGAGGCAAGGCTGAACACCGCGTAGGCCCCCAATGTCATGAACATGCCATGCGCCATATTGAACATACCCAACGTGCCATAGATCAGCGACAGTCCCACCGCGGCGAGCGCATACATGGAACCCAGCGTCAGTCCAGTGACGAAGATCTGGATCAGAATTTCCATGTCAGTGCCCCCCCAGGTAAGTCTTCAGGATATCTTCGGATTTGCGCGCCTCGGCGGTGCTGCCGGACCAGATGATGTTGCCCGCATCCATCAGGCACAACCGGTCGGCAAACGTCATCAGGCGGCTTGGGTTTTCCTCAACCACCAGAAAAGAGCGGCCCTCGGTCCGGAGCTTGCTCAAGGCGTCGTAGATCTGCTCGATCAGCAGCGGGGCAAGGCCAAGCGAAGGTTCGTCCAGCATGATCAATTTGGCGTCAGCCATCAGCCCGCGACCGATACCCACCATGCGCCGTTCGCCGCCCGATAGAGAGCTGGCGGTCTGGGGGCGTCGATCTTTCAGCCTGGGAAAGAGCGTATAGACCTGATCGAGCCGTCGCTCCACCTCACGGGCGTCGGTCACCAGATAGGCCCCCATCAACAGGTTTTCCTCAACGCTCATCTCGGCAAAAAGCTGATCGCCCTGCGGGATGTGCACCAGCCCGGCCTCGACCCGCGCATGAACGGTTGCATGCTCGAGCCGCGCGCCGGCAAACTCAAACTGTCCATTGCGTGTTGGCAAAAAGCCGGAGAGCGTGCGCAGAAGCGTGGTTTTGCCATGGCCGTTTGGGCCGATTAAGGCCAGCACCTCGCCTTCGGCAATGTCGATTGAGACGCCGTGCAGGACGGGCCGGTTGAGATAACCGGAAACAACATCCGTGGCCGACAAGAGAGCGCTCATGCCGTGCCACCAATGCCGGTGGAGCCAAGATAAACCTCGGTCACTGTTTTATCCGAACTGAGGTCTTGTGGTGCCCCATCATAGATGATCCGCCCCTGATGCATGATCATCGCACGATCGGCCACGGCCAGCAAAAAATGCATCACATGTTCGATAAAGACGAGGGTCAACCCTTGCCCCTTGAGGCGCAGGATCAGCTCAATGAACTCTTCAATTTCGGGCGGAGTCAACCCGCCCACCGGCTCGTCCAGCAGCAAAATATTGGGGTCGTTCACCATAGCAGTGGCAACCATCAGTTTCTTGCGCGCCAGCACCGGAACGCCTGCGACTTTGTCGGCGGCGATATCCTCCAGTCCGATATCAGCAAGGATGGCACGCGCCGCATCATGATCTGCCCGACGGGTAAGCAACATCCCCCCTGCGCTGCGCCGACCAAAGGCCTGCGCGGCCAGCACGTTTTCAAAGACACTCAGATTATCGAAACCGGAATTAAGCTGGAACGTGCGCGCCATTCCTTTGTGGCACAAAAGATGCGGGGCCGTACCTGCAATGTCCTGGCCCATGTAGCGCACGGACCCCTCTGTCATCGGGGTCAGCCCGCTGATCAGATCGAAAAACGTGGTTTTGCCGGCTCCGTTGGGCCCGCCAATGCCTACAGTCTCGCCCTGGGTCACGGTGAAATCAACACCATCCACAGCAGCCAGGGCGCCGAAGCGTTTGGTGACGCCCCGGCACTCCAGTGCAATCGGTTGCCCGTCGGGCACTCAGATCAGCCTTTCATCCAAGGTGGCATCTGGAACACGCCTTTGTCGTAGGGTGCCGGTGAGATCAGGACGCCATCCTGTGTCTTGTCATGGATTTGGCTGAAGATATGCGGCATGCCCAAAGACGGATCATTCGTCTCGGTCGGATAGGAATAGGCCGATTGTGTGTCGGGGCGTATGCGCATTGTGCCCATCGGACCGCGGAAGATCAGTGACTTCAGACGATCCGCCACCGCTCGGTTCTGCTCTTCCTCGTAGGGGGCGCCTGCGCCACCGGCAAGAGCGGCTGCTACGGCGTAAGCATGCAGTGCCTGATAGGTCTGCCCCCCGCCGTTTGGCGAGGCCGTGTCACCGAAGCGACCTTTGTAGACGTCCGCGAACGCGGTGCCGATCTCGTCCTGCAGCGCGCCAATTACCGTGGCATAGATGGTCCCGACTGAATTGTCGCCTGCGATATCGCGGAACGCTGCTAGCGACGCACCATACTGCATGTAAACCAGGCTATCGGTTGGATCGGTCATGAACTGGTTCATGAATTGCGCCTGATCGGAGGTGTAGAAATGCGTGACGGCAATCACTGCGGGCGGGTCGGCGCGGAGTTTGGCCAAGGTTGGGCCCCAATCGGTTACCGGCACTTTTACGGTCTCATAGAGTGAAACCTCATAGCCAAACTCGGCGGCACCCTCGTTCAGCGCATTGGCGATGTTGACCGAATATGTGCCCGGCCCGGTGACGATGGCGAGCTTGTTGTTGGGGCGCTTGAATTCGCCCGCCGCTTCGATATCGGCCAGAAATTTCAGCAGGCCAGCGCCATACATCGTCTCGGGTGGGTCATATTGGATGGTGCCCCAAAAACGGTCGGGGTCGGATTTCACCAATTCGTCATGCACGGCGACGGTATTGCTGTGCATTGCAATCACCCCAGCATCTGCCGCCACATCATGCAGAGCCGTCCCGGTTTCCAGATTGTAGCCGGTGATCAGCGCGCTTGCATTGTCGCGATCAATCAGACGCTGTGCCGCCTGAATGACCACGTCATCGCCTTTGCTTTCGGTATCGACGAAAACCAGCTCGACCGGTCGACCAAGAATGCCACCTGCACCGTTGATCTCATCTGCGGCCATTTCCAGACCATTGCGAAATTCGATGCCGTCGGCGGCCACGATCCCGGTCAGAGGGGCGGGGCAACCAATGACAATCGGATCGCCATCCTGCGCCTGTGCCGCACTGTTCAGACCGGCGAGCATTGCGGTGGAGCCGGCCACCGCGCCTGCACCACGCAGGAAGCCGCGACGCGACGGATTGGGGGGTGTTGTTTTCTTGGTCATGTTATTTCTCCGCTGTTGATGTCGTTAATTGAAGAACGCTTCTTTGACGCTTTGAATGAGCTTGCTTTGATCCGGGGTTATGTCCTGCCCGCCGTAGGCCGCAATGAACTCCGCCATCGGATCTTCGAGTGTGGCGCTGGCGCCCGACAGTGTTTCCAGCACGGCGAGGCCACAATAGGGCACGTATATCGCCGAATAACCGCCCTCATGGGTAACGATAATGCGCCCCTTGGCGTGTTTGTCCGCCACCTCCATCAGGCGCGCTGTCATCCAGGCGTAATCGGGTGAGGCCAGCATTTGCATGCCCAAAGGATCCAGCGCGCAGGAATCAAAACCGCTTGGAATGAAGATCATCTCGGGTTTGAACCTATCCAGTGCAGGCAGCACAAGTTCCTCGAATGCCTTGCGATACGCCCCGCTGCCTGATCCGGGCGGAAGCGGAATGTTGAGGTTTGCCCCCTTTCCGTCGCCTTCGCCCATGGCCTCAATCGGGCCGGAATCGGGTGGGAAGAGATTGTCCTGATGCAGCGAGATCGAGAGCACTGAAGGATCGTCGTAAAAAATCGCCTCGGTGCCATTGCCGTGATGCACATCCCAGTCGATGGTGGCGATGCGTTTGATTCCGTGCTCTTTCTGCGCGTGTTTCACGCCGATGGCGGCATTGGCAAAGATGCAAAACCCCATGGCCATTTCAGGCAGCGCATGATGGCCCGGCGGGCGGCAGAGCACATATGCATTGTCCCAATCGCCTGCGATGACCTTGTCCACCGCTGCCGTGACACCGCCCACCGCAAGCCGCGCAATATCAAGGCTGGCGGGGCCGCCCGGTGTCAGTTGCCCGGTGTCACCACCACCCGACGCACAAACGGCTGCGACGCGATCAATATGGCTTTGCGGGTGCACAAGGCGAATGGTTTCGTCCGATGCGGGCCGGGGGCGCAGGGGATGCAAATGTGGTGCAAATTCGGTGGCCTCCACCAACCCGTGAAAGCGACGTTTGGTTTCGGGGTTCTCAAAGTGCACACCGGGCTGAAGCGTCAGGCCCGGTTCCAGAAACCCGCACCAGTTCTGGGTGTCGTGCCAATAGTAGAGTTCGGACGTCACCCAGCCGGTCCGGCGCGTACACGTCGTATCAGAATGAAAATGCATGTTCCCCCTCCATGTTAGCTTGAGTGTCGGTGGAAAATATCTGTTCGAAAATACCACCAAGTTGGTATTGTTTGAGATATTTTGAGCAATACGGTGGTAGGCCAAATCTGCGAGCCCACGGGCAGAGCAAGGAGAGTACTGGTTGGACAAGAGTGGAGAATACGACTTCCTGAATGATCTGGTCAGATTTGCTTCTTTGGCCGAGTTGGAACGCATCATCAGTGAGTATTGCGAAAAATCATTTTATGCTCAGACGGTTACACTCATTTCCTTCCAAAGAGACACCAAACCGATCACCCTGCTGTCACACATTCTGGACAGGGATCTAGCAGAGTTTTTTACCACCTATTATGCCCGTATTGGGTTTATGCTTGACCCGTTCTACATCGTTGCATTCGGTGAGGCCGAATTTACCGCGCATCAGCTGCGAGAAATCGCACCGGACAAGTTCAAAACCAGCGAATACTACGCGCAGTACTACGCCAAAACCGGTTTGGTTGATGAATTGGGCGCAACGATTCGGCTAGGTCCGCGGATCGCGCTGCACCTGTCTCTGGGGCGACTGGGCGGCCACGGGCGTTTTCGCGCGAACGAGCTGCGGTACTTTAAGCAATTATCGCCGATCATCTTGAACCGGCTCAAAGCCATCCTGAAGGATCCTGTCGATGTGCCGGAAATGAGCAATGCACCTGATTTGATCGAACGATATCAGAACATGTCCGAACCAAGCCGATCTGGTCTGTCCAGACGCGAGGCCGAGATAGCGGCCCTGATCGTACAGGGTCATTCCAGCCGTGCCGCCGGGTTGCAACTGGGTATCTCTGACCAAACGGTCAAGGTGCACCGGCGAAACATTTACAGAAAACTACAGATATCCTCCCAGAACGAGCTGTTCTCGCTGCTGGTGCAGGACATTAGAGGAGGCTGAGATGCGCTATCTGGCAACAGATGTGGGCGGCACATTCACCGATATGGTTCTGGTGGATGGGGTGACCGGGCAGTTTTTTGTCGACAAGGTGCCATCAGGTGCGCGTGGTGCTGCTGCACCAATCGCAGTTGGCATCCAGCAGATATTGGAACAAGCAGGCTTGCAAGCCGATGAAATAGATCTTTTTGTGCATGGGTTTACTGTATCTACAAATGCGTTGTTGACCGGAGCCGGGGCGAAGGCCGCGCTGATCACCACCAAGGGGTTTCGCGATGTGCTGGAAATCCGCAATCAGCTACGACCAAAACTCTATTCAGTAACCACCCCGAGAATTGACCCAGTTATCCCCCGCAACCGGGTGTTTGAAGTTGACGAACGCGTCGATGCCTTTGGTGCTGTGGTGACCGACCTGAACGATAGCGATATGGACAAAGTAGTGGAGGCAGTGGCCGCTACCAAGCCGGAGGCGATTGCCATTTGCCTGACTTTCGCGCATCTCAATCCGGATCACGAGGTGCGACTGGCTGCGGCGTTGAAGGCGCGGCTACCAGATACGCCGGTCTACCTGTCACACAAAATCAATCCGCAAATCGAGGAATGGCCACGGGCGAACACCACCTCAATTGCCGCCTATGTCGGCCCGATCGTGGACCGCTATCTGACGCAGCTTGAGCAAACTCTGGACGAGGAACACCTGACCGCCCCCTTGCGCATCATGCGCAGCGACGGCGGGGTGGCCACGCCGCCGTCTTCTCGAACAAACCCGGCGCATACCTTGCTATCCGGCCCTGCCGGAGGCGTGGTAGCTGCCAGCCAATTGGCCAAAGACCTCGACATTGCTAATGCGATTACATTCGATATGGGAGGAACTTCGGCGGATTTCGCAGCCATTGTAGGCGCAGAGGCACGCATGGTTGATAACCGCGTTATTTCTGGCCATCCCCTGCGCCTGCCCTCGCTGGATGTCGAGACGATCTCGGCCGGGGGGGGCTCGATCGCCTGGATCGACATGGGGGGTGCCTTGCGTGTTGGACCTCAGTCCGCCGGATCGGTGCCCGGGCCAGCCTGCTACCCGAATGGAGGAGACGCGCCAACTGTGACCGACGCCGCCGTAGTCATGGGGTTGCTAGACCCAAACTTCTACCTCGGCGGGCGGATCAGCCTGAGTGCAGATCGCGCGCGCAACGCGATCATGGCGAAACTGGCGGATCCTCTGGGCGTCAGTGTCGAGGACGCGGCATATGGCATCGTGCGCATAGCCACGGCGGGAATGGCGCAGGCCATCCGCACGCTGTGTGTGGAGCGCGGAGTGGATCCGCGCCGTCTCTGGTTGATGGGCTTTGGCGGGGCCGGGCCGCTCTTCTCGGGGTTTCTGGCGCAGGCGCTGGATATGCGCGGCGTTATCGTACCCGCACACCCCGGTGTGTTTGCCGCAGAGGGGCTCCTGATGAGTGACATTCGCCATTCTGCTCAGACCCCGGTAAAGGGTTTGGTGACCGATCCGGCGAAGATCACAGCCTTCGCAGAGGCCGCCAAGCGCCTTAGAGATGAAACCAACAATATGCTTGCGCAAGACGGGATTACCGCGGACCGCCGTAGTTTCCGCTGCTTTGCCGGTTTGCGCTATGTCGGGCAGTATCATGAGTTGTCCGTTGAAATTGCTCCGGAGACACTTTCTCTTTGGTCGGCGGAAACGGTGCTTGCCCAGTTTCATGCGCAGCACCAGCAGGTGTATGGACATGCCGACCCTGACAGCCCAGTCGAATTTGTCTCGCTTCAGATTGATTCCATGGGTCGGATTGACCGGCCCAGTTTGATGGATGACGATCAACAGATCACCGTCCCAAACACGACCGGTACACGGCCTGTCATGTTTGACACATCACAAGGCTTCATTGACACGCCAGTTATCGACCGCGCCAGCCTGGTTCTGGGTGAACAGGTCCACGGGCCCGCCATCATCACCCAACTTGATTCCACCGTGGTCGTGGCACCGGGCGAAACCGCGCAGGTCGCTGTGCGCCGCACACTTCTGATCGACAGAAAGGGCACAAAATGAGTATCGAGATCGACAGCATAAGCCGCGATGTTTTTCAATACGAAGTGGTCAGCGTGGCCGAGGAAATGTCCATGGCCCTCAAGGGCTCGGCCTATTCTTCGATCATCTGGGATATGCTGGATTATGCCTGCGGCGTTCTGGACCCCGATGGCAATACGATTGCACAGGCCGAAACGATTCCTGCGCAACTGGGCATCATGCCCACCGCCGTGAAACGCATCTTTGAGAAAATCCCGCTTGAGGAGTGGCACGAAGGCGATGTGATCATTTGCAATGATCCGTTTTTCGGGTGCACCCATACGCTTGATATTCTGCTGTTCAGTCCGGTCTTTTACGACGGCACCATAATTGCCATTTCGGCCACCGTCGCCCACCACATCGATCTGGGCGGTAAAGTACCCGGAACCGAAGCCGCCGATGCGGTTGAAGTGTTCGAAGAGGGTCTGCGGTTTCCCCCATTGAAACTGTTGGATCGTGGAGAGCCGAACTACACGATCTTTGCGATGATCGACAAAAACGTGCGCGACCCGCAGGCTTGTGCGGGCGACTTGCGCGCACAGATCGCCAGTTGTCGCACGGGCGAACGCCGGATGCAGGACCTGTGCGCGCGTTACGGGCCGGACCAGTTGCGCGCGCTGATGGCGGCCAGTCTGGATTATGGCGAGGCGTACATGCGCGCCGCACTTGCCAAAGCCGAAGTGCACGAAAACACCGCCTCGATCCTGATTGAAGACGATGTGACCTCGGATGAGCCGATGAAGCTGGTTGTTTCGGCCCGGATCGAAGATGATCAAAGCTTGACCGTGGATTTCACCGGAACATCCGCGCAACGCGCCCATGGGATCAACTGTCCCGTCGCCTCGGCCATCGGGATGACCTATTATGCAGCCAAGGTAATTTTCTCGCCCGATCTGACCCAGAATGAAGGGTGCAATCGGCCGTTGAACATCATCATTCCCGAGGGGTGTTTTCTGAACCCGGTCGAGCCTGCTGCCGTTTCGGTGCGCCACCTCAGCCAACAAGCGGTGGCCGATGTTGTGCTCAAGACGCTCAGCCCGATGATGCCCGGCAATGCGGCGGCCGGGTGCCAGATATCCTTTCCGACCTTCACGGCAGGTGGGGTGGATGACCGCCCAGGCGCGCTGGATAATGCGAATCGACAGCCCTATTTCGTGATCTGCGACATTATCAGCGGTGGTATGGGTGGCTACTCCGGGGGCGACGGTCTGAGCGCGATCGACACCCATGGTGGCCATTGCGCCATTCTGTCCGCCGAAGTTACCGAGGCGATGAGCCCCTTCCGAGTGCTCAACACCGAACTGGTGCCTGATTCAGGCGGCAAGGGCAGGTGGCGCGGCGGGTTGGCGATTTCGCGTCGTTACGAGGTACTATGCGATAACCTGACATTGTCGGGTTACATTCAGCAGACACGCCCCGATACTGCCACATGGGGGTATAGCGGCGGACAGCCAGGCCAGCCCGCATCGGCACGTCTTTTTTCGGAAGACGGCTCGGAACAACGGCTCAGCAGCAAATTCGTTGGTCTGCGCATGAAGCTCGGTGACGTCATCGAACTGACAGGGTGCGGAGGAGGCGGCTGGGGGGACCCAGATCACCGGGACCGCGCGGCACTCGAAACCGATGTCGCAATGGGATATGTGAGCAGGCCGATTTAGGTGCGAACTGACAATATGTCGCCTTCGATCCCCTAAGTGCGCCGGATGGGGAATGAGCTTTCGGCTGGCATGCACCGCAAACCTTTAACCAATACATAAGCCTTTTTGATCGGAATATTGCTGCGGGATAAACCAATCGCTGATTTGGGAAAGCTGCAATGCAGCACAACTGAGATGATGAATACCCGGTAAGGGACGCCTTTCGCCAAGCAATGGCGGCTTTGTGCGCTTCGCGCTATTTCAATCTTGTCGCAACATCATGCATATAGGGCTCCTTGCTGCCATTCGCCGAAGCTTGGGTCGCACATGCAATCGAACAAGTGCGCAGCGGCGTATTAATCCGACCACGCGCGAAGTTCCAAGCGGAGTTAACGGAACTCTAGGAAAAGCGAACATCGCAACATCGCGCAGCATCGGTTAAAGTGGGCTCTTCGGTTGCATGAGCTGCGGGCGACACGAACGTCCGCAATGTACGCTGGGTTCATTCACCCACACCAGTACAGAAAAAGGGGAACCGTGGTCCCACGGCTCCCCTTTCGGTTCAGATCGTCTCCTCTCGCGCGCTGATCACGCGACCAGCGACAGCCCCGCGCCCGCGTCCTGCGGCTGCTCACCGCTGTCGATGAACGGGATGATCGAGAAGGTCTGCCCGCCGCGCTGTTCTTCGTTCTGCACGGCGTTGACGCGCAGGTCGCCATCGGGCGTGTTGATCAGCAGCGACAGGTAGTCATTGCCCGTGCGGCTGCTTTTCGCCATCCAGGCCGAGCCTACGCGGATCGGTGTGCCCCGGGGCGAGCTGACCTCGATCCGGTAATCGGGGTGGGTCTCCTCGGATTTGTAGCTGTTCTCGATCAGCATGAACTCCAGATCGAACATCATGTTGGCGATGTAGCCGGTGAAGGCGTTGTCG
>JANSYK010000053.1 GCA_024742485.1 Alphaproteobacteria bacterium
CGAGCCGCCAATGACGTTCTCGATGGAGTCAAAGCTGTCCCCGGCCGCGTCTCCGGCGTTGTTCAGCAAGTTGCCGAGGTCAACCACCAAGTCGGACAGAGAGCGGCTGTAATCGGCAGTGTCCGATCCCTCGCCACCGATGAGGACGTCCTCGCCCGCGCCGCCATCGAGTATATCGTCGCCAGCCCCGCCATCGAGTGTATCATTCCCGTCGCCACCGCTGAGAACGTCATTTCCGTCCGTTCCCATCACGGGCGCGGCGCCATCTGTCACCGGTTGGGTGTCTGGCATCTGCTGTGTGTCTGTCACCACTTGTGTGTCAGTGTCGTCCGGCGTCCCGGTTGTGCCGGCATAGGTCAGCGCACTCCAGAGGTCCTGATCTTCATCGCTGCCATCGGCGCCGTCACCTTCGAGCACAATACTCGTCTCTCCGGTGCCACCATCACGGATTTCCAGCCGCACTTCGTCACTGGCGTAGTCGATGGTGACAATCGCGTTCTGGTTCGTGGCAAGACCGGTGACCAAAACGCTGTCGAACGCGCCTGAGAGGGCATCGACATTGACCAGCGTAAAGCTTGTCGCGACGCCTGTGTAGGCGGTGAGATCGATCTCGAGCGTGCCATCGAGCGCGACACCGGACCGGACCGCAGGGGCCGCCTGATCGAAGTAGCCACTCCGGAATTCCCGAACTGTCGAAAAGCCCTCGGCATCCGCGTTGAAGGTCAGACCCGAACCGTCGCTCATTCCAAGGGTCGCGATGTCATTCGCAATGCCATCGAAACCGATCTTGGTGTTCGATCCCGTGACGGTCAAATCGCTGTCGACATTGATGTCGAACCTGGCGCCATCAACCCCCAAAAGGGTCTGCCCGCCCGACGCGGTCAGCTGGATTGTCCCGGTCACGGCACCTGTATTGGCAAATCGGCCACCGTTGACATCAATGCCAAGCGCATTGGTCTCGCTATAGCCGTTGGCCCAGAACTGGCCGGCGCCGTCAATCGTGATCTGTCCGTCGGCTTCGCCGGCCTGGAGCAGGCCATTCACGGAGATCTTTCCATGTCCGACAGTCAATTTCCCGCCTGTTCCGAGGTCGAGATTGTTGAGGGTGGTCGTCCCTCCGAAATTGACCCAGTTGCCGCCAAGGTCGACGTTGTCGCCTGCGTCCGGAAGTTCTTCCTTGTCCCAGTTCAGGCGGTTGTCCCAGCGAATGCCGCCAGCCAGATCATCGGGAATAAAACGGTGCGTTGTCGCGGAGCCGTCGCCGCCCGGTTCAATGCCGAAGCCGGCCTGGAAGAAGGCGATGATATCGTCAGCGACATGGGATATGTCTCCCCCGCTGTCGGCGATGCCTCTGAGATGGGTCGCGAGATCAGCGATCGTTGCGTCCGGCTGACCCAACAGCGCGGCGGCATAGTTCTGGATCGTCGTCTGGATCAGAGTTGCCGGGTCGAGGCCGTCAACGTTCTGATCGTTGAGGCTCGTGTCGCCATCGGCGCCGACATCGTTGCCAGCGGCCCAGTTGTAGATCGTCGTGTCGTCGAAGTAAGGATCATAGGCGTTTCTCAGCGCAAATCCTGGTGTCTCCTTTTCAAGAAGCTCTTCGGGGTTATTCGGATCAGCCAAATGGGCGACGATGTTGTCCAAAATAGTGCTGTTCCGCGCTTGGTTGTCGATCCCCCATGTCAAAGCGCCAATCATATCAGCTATCTTGTGTGCCGCTGATGTGACTAAATTGTCGGCAAAGAGCGTAAAGTTCCCGATTGGTCCGGCGCCTTGATAATCGCCGCCGAGGAAATTGACTGCCACGTTGTTGTCCAGAAAAACATTATCTTCAGCATACACGCCTCCACGAAACTGTGCGCCGAAAGAAGCACCCTGCATCGTAATATTGTCACGAAACGTAACGTCAGTTGTGTTGAATTGGATGTAGATATTATGGCTGAACATGCTGGGTGGCTGTCCGGCGGCCGACGTTCCATCGTAGCCATCAACCCATCCATTGTGATCGAATAGACTACCTTCTATCAAAAGACCTTCCATATCTTCGATGTATAGGCCAGAGGTTCGATCACTATGCGGAGACCATTCGGCGTCAGGAGCGGTGGGTGCATCCTTGGCTACATTTGCAATTTGACTGTCTCGAATTGTCAAATTGTTACTGCCTTGAAAGATAACCTCACCTTTGGTGAAGTGACTGTCTTCAAAAATAATGTTTTTCCCACTCAGGATCAAAGCCCCCTCGGAGAATTCTAAATCGCTGATAACGACGTTTGAACTGTATTCCTGGTAAACTCTAAAACCACTTTCGATAACCGGACGAGTGCCAGTGCCGTAGGACGTAATGTGGATAGGGTGTAACGGATCCTCGCCCATCGCTCCCCGACCAACAAGCCGGCCGACGTCGGTGTACTCATAGCCACGTTCGAACAAAAGCCAATGGGAGTTCGGTTCCGTGAAACGGCCAGCAATACCATACCACAAATCCATCCCGGCGTCCGAAGACAGCGCCATGCCCTCCGAACCGCCATATTCAGGATTGTCGATCAGCCAATCGGTCGTAATATCCGCCTCGGTCAATCCTTCCAGCGCCGCGATGTCGGCCCTTGTGAGCGCCTCTTCACTGCCGGAGACGAACACTTTCCGATGGTTGTCCCCGGTCTCAACGATCACGTCGCCGTTGTCATCCGTGGCCAGCATGTAGTGATCGCCTGCGCCCCAACCGGCCTCCTGTGTCGGTGCCGCCACCTCGAGTTGAGGGCTTATGATTTCCGTGGACCCATCGCTGTAGGTCACTTCCATCGTCATGGACAGGCTGCCGGAATAGTCACTGCCCGACAGAACCAGGGCGATGGTGTTGTCCGGGTTGACGGTGGCATTGCCATACGCGGGCCCATCGATGACGCTGACATTCGCGATTTCAAGCGCGCTATCAAGCATGAACGTGGTCACGCGACCGCCGTCGACCCGGATCGGCGCCGCCCCGGTGGTCAGAAGTGTCGGGGGGATCTCGCTGTAATTTCCGAAATTAGACACGGGCGCCTCCATCGGCAAAGGAGACTGTGAGGCTTCCGGGGCGGACATGATCGGAGAGGCGTATGAAATGACTGTGAGACTCAGGGATAGTGCCCCCAACAGTCTCGCTTTGATAAACATGGCTCCCTCCCAGGCTTTGCAACGTGTTTTCGTTGCACAGCTTATCATAGCCATTGTCATGTGCGAATTGTGAAGATGAATCCCCAGGTGTCATGTCGTCCCCTTGGTTAGCAGTGAAATGTCTAAAAAACGCACAACTGTAACTTGTTCCCATGCCGGGACGATGCAGGGAGAATGTGAC
>JANSYK010000030.1 GCA_024742485.1 Alphaproteobacteria bacterium
AGGCCGGGATTATCGGAAACCAGAACAGAAAGGAAAACGCCGTCGCCTAACACCACCGCCGCAGGCCAGACCGCGCTTGGGTTATATGAAGACCCCACGCGATCCGGCCTGCTCATCGCATGGGTGGGTCACTTTTAATTCAGCCAAATGGGCCAGTTTTGAAACGGCGTTGACAACGTCCCGCCTGGCCCGATCCGAGCGCAGATCAGGGTCGGCCCGCTTGGCCAGATGGTCGTAATAGGTGGACGGGGCAATCGGCAGGTGCTTGCAGATCGGCTCGACCCCGAGCTCTCCACGGTGATCGTCGATGAAGGCGATCATGACTTCGGTCGGCGGTCGAGCTCCGCCTGGGCAAAATACGCGCTGGCCTTGCGGAGGATCTCGTTCGCCTGCCTCAGCTCCCGGTTCTCCCGTTCCAGCGCCTTCAGCCGCTCGGCCATCTCGGTCGTGACACCGGCCCGCTCACCTCGATCCACCTCGGCCTTCTTGACCCAGTCGTTCAGTGTCTGCGGCGCACAGCCGATCTTCGCCGAAACCGACAGGATCGCCGCCCAACGGCTCTCATGCTGCCCGGCATTGTCCAGAACCATGCGAACCGCACGCTCGTGGACTTCGGGGGAATACTTGTTCGTGGTCTTGCTCATGATGCTCCATCCTACTCAGGAGTTGGAGCCTCTGGCAAACCCGGCGCGGTTCAGGGCTCCGGATCGCACACCACGAGCGGCGCAAAGGCCGTTGACTCATCTGGGGGCTCGGCCGCGGGCAAGACAAGCTTTCCCTGTTTGGCTAGGCATCGCCACGCGGATAGCTGGTTCGGCTTCACCCCGTAACGCTCGGCCACGGCGTTGACCATCGCGCCCGGCTCCAGCGTCTCTGCGACCGCCTGCGCCTTCACCGCATCCGGCCATCGCCGGTGCCCGCTCTCAAAGACCTCGACGCCAAGCGATCTGAGAAACGCAGTCTGAGTATCCATTGCGAAACGCACTCCCATCCTGAGATGGGTATCACCTCGCAGCCCGGGCGAACGGCTAAAACGTGCCGCTCAGCCACCGCTTACGTTTGCGCCATCGAGCGTACGCCATTTTCCTTAGTCTGACATCACCAGTCTGGCTGCCATTGTAAGGTCAGTTTGCGGCTGAGACAGGCTTTGGTATGGTAGTGCCCCTACTTGGTGCAGAAACTGGCTTCCCCCTGTTCCTGAGAGGCAGAACTGCCTTTGGTGCGGCGAAGCCGCCTGGCACGGTATCAATCTGCGTTTCTGGTGAGTTCATAACGCAAGCCGCTTTTGTCGAATGCAAGCGTGGCACTGGCCTGCAGTTCTGTGGGCAGGATTGTGCCAAGAAGAAGGCTTCCGAACCCTTGCCGCTCGCTTTGCGTAGCCTCGGGCCCGCCGCTTTCTGACCAGATTAATTTGAGCAGTTCGCCGTCCTTGACCTTCAACTCGATAAGAACTTCACCAGTTTGATTAGACAGCGCCCCATGCTTGGTGGCGTTGGTCAGCAGCTCATGCACAGCCAGCCCGAAAAGTATTGCCGTGTTCGGTGCAAAATCGACATCATCGCCCTCCAGAATGATCCGGTTTTCTTGCTGTTTCGCAAAGCCTTCCACTTCTGTTTCCAAGATTTCGCGGAAGGTCTGACTCGACCAGCCCTTGGCGGTAAGCTTTTCATGGCTGCGGGCCATGGCCGCTAGCCGATCGTCCAACTCTTTGACCATCGTCTCGACATCAAACGTCGTAGCAGCAGTAAATTGGGCGACGGCCTGGATGGTCGCGATCACGTTCTTGACGCGGTGTTCCAGCTCGGCAACCAAGATATCCTTGCGTTGGGTCGTTTCGAGCAATTCGGTCTGATCAGATATCGCGATAACGACTTCAACTGTTTTCTTCTGACTTCCCAAAACAGGCGAGACAGAGATGAGAACGCGCTGGTCTTCGCCGCTGTCGGGCACACGGATGCGGTCATCATATTGGGTTGCTTGCCCCTCGAGCGTCTTACCCACTGCGGCGACCAACGCATCGCACGCCGAAGCCTCCATTTCCATGCTGGCAAGCGACTCAAGCTCGCGATAGGCAAGCTGGTCCTTGGGTTTACCAATGGCCTCCGCGACGGCTTTGTTGGCTTCCAGAACCGTACCGTTCTGATCGACAAGGATAATCTGCGCTTGCAGCGCGTCAATGATGCTGTTCAAGCGCTCGGATTGCTTGGCGTTTGCATCCCGCATCGCGACCAGCTCAGATACATTGAGACTTAGGCAAACGATGCCAATAACGGTGCCTTCATTGTCGTACCACGGCTGCACGATGCGACGAAAAACGCCCTGAATCTTGTGCCCTTCCTCATTAAGCGCATCCACCATCGCTTCGTCTTCGATATGCGTTTTGCCTGTTCGATAGACGACGTCGTAGATTGATCTCAGTTTCTTGTAGTGCTCAGGGAATATATCGCCGACAGTCAGACCTGTGGGGTCTTCCTTACCCAGCATCTTGCGGGCACTTTCGTTGGCATGGACGATGACATGATCCGGCCCCTGGTGAAAGGTGATACCCATGGGTGCCATTTCAAAGTTGCGCAGCATCAGTTTGCCACTGTCCTGCAGTTCGGCTTTTTTCGCTTCAAGGGCTTCCTCCAGCCGCTTGATCTGCGTGACTTCCATGGCTGTCACGCCAATCTCGATGTCGTCTGAACCTTCGGTTTCGATTGGGAAATAGTTGGCAACCCATGTCCGGATGTCCTGGTCCTTGGCCGTGCTCGGGGCCGTAACCTCCACGTTCAGGACCGGCTTCCGTGTCTCGAGGATTTCCCGGAACAGCGGCTCCGCTACTTTCCAGATGTCGGGAACGATATCGCGTGGATGACGCCCCTCGATCTGGGAAACTGGCAAGCCGATTGTTGTCGCCAAGGCCTCATTGACCTCCACATAGCGCATGTCAGCTCCGTGCAGGCCAACCCCGATCGGCGCCAGACGATAGAACGCTTCCAACCTGGCAACGTTGTGCGCAAGCTTCTGGCTAAGCTCTTGCAAATCCCGCTTTTGTTCGCGCTGAAGCGTTATATCCACTAAGGACACCACGCAGCCGTCGATCCTGCCATCGATATCGCGATACGGCTTCAGTGTAACGAGGAAATGCCGTTCGGCGTCCACCGTTGAGACTTCCAGGTCAATCGTTTCGAGGTCATTTGATGCCCGTAAAACATCTGCCTTGAACGTTGGATAATCGAGGTTGTTTGCCAGGTCGAAGATAGAGCGACCGACATCGCGCTCTTGCACAGAAAACAAGTCCTGGCTGCGAGGGGTGAAAAGTTTGAGTATTCCGGCATGATCGATGAACAAGGTCGCAAAATCGGTGTTTTCAAGCAGGTTCTTGAGGTTGCTGTGCGAGATATTCAACGCCTTGTTATTTTCGATGAGTTCGGCGTTGATCGTCTCAAGTTCCTCATTGACGGACTGCAACTCTTCGCGCGAAGTTTCCAGTTCTTCGTTGGAGCTTTGCAACTCCTCGTTCATGGTCAGTAATTCTTCATTGTTGGCCCGAAGCTCCTGCTCAGCCATCTCGTAGTCACGCTCACGCGCCGCCAGACGTTTGCGTGCAATCGCCAGTTCGGACTCATAGGCCGCCTCCGAGGATGTGCGGTTTTCGCCGAGGTCCGGAACCTTGCCGCGCAGGCGAACGGGCTGAAACGAAACAAGAACAGACTTAGCCGCTTCGTCAAGCGGGCGCGCCAGCAGGTCATAGATTTGTGTTTCGCCCTCGAGTTCGAACATGACATCCTTGAACTCTGCAGACGACTTGCTCTTCCGGACAGACTTCAGCACCAGGCGGAGCGGCATCCTGATTGCTTCGACAAAATAATCATCAAGCACTGCGCTCGGAACCCCCTTGGCCGGCCGAAGCAACGGGCGTATGGCCTCTGACGCGTAGAGCACCTCGTTATGCTGGTTGATCCTCACGAAGGGTGGCGCAAGGGTGGACAGAAAGGCCTGCTCTGTCTCGGTTTCGATATCCGTGCTGATCCGGGAACGTTTGGGAAAATTGATTTCACGCGGCGGCGGAAGGGACTGCATTGCAAAACTCTTGTTGAAGAATCCCGACGAAAGCGGCGCCACGGCTTCCTCTCGCCGGAAGACGCGCGCTGCGCGATTAACCGTTTCGAACAGGCGGATATCGCCCGACAGGTTTTCGGATGGGCCAAGCCACAGATACCCCTGAGGGTTGAGTGCATAGTGAAACCGCGACATGATTTCTTCTTGTCCCGGCTGGTCGATGTAGATCATCAGGTTCCGGCATGAGATCAGGTCGACCTTTGAAAAGGGTGGATCGCTTAGAAGGTTGTGAGGGGCGAAAATACACATATTTCGCAATTCAGGAGAGGCGATGAAGATGCCGTGGTCTTCTTCGAAAAAGCGCTTGCGCCGCTCTGCCGACACCGGTGCCATCGCGTTCTGATGGTAGGCGGCGCGCCGGGCCGCGGCGAGGGCATTGGGATCGATATCCGTACCAAAAAGTTTCCACGACCTGCGATCCCCGGTCTTGACCTGTAATTCGCGGATCAGGATGGCAAGCGATAAAAGTTCTTCGCCTGAACTACAGCCCGGGCACCAGACGCGGAATTCCTTCTGTTCTCGTTTCAACAAGTCTGGCAAAACAGTTTGCTCGATGAATTTGAATGTATCCGGATTGCGGAAAAACTGCGTCACGCCGATCAGAAAATCGCGCAGGAGGTTCTCGCGCTCGGCCTCAGAGCCATACAGCATATCGATATAGTCAGCGACACTCGAGACATGCAAAATCATCATCCGCCGCAGAATGCGCCTCACCAATGTGCCAGGCTTGTAATGATGAAAACCGGAGGAATCGTTCGCTTTCAGCTGGTTCAAGATGGCGGGAAGCTGGCCCTCGATTTCCTGGGTCAGGGCCGTGTTCTTTTTCGAGGCTGATCTTCTCCGAAAACCTTCAAGTTGGATAAGTTTGGCGGGTATGTCGCGCGGTCTCAGTACTAAATCCACAAGATTTGTGGCCGTTGCGCTGGCCGGCATGCTTGCAAACCTGGCATTGTCACTGCGTTGCGCGATCGTGACGCCACCGGCGTTCTTGATCGCGGCAATTCCCAAAGTGCCATCCGATCCAGCCCCTGAAAGCACCACAGCATAGGCTGTGGTGCCTTGGTCTTTGGCCAGGGATTCGAAAAAGCGATCGATGGGAGTGTGCAGGTGGTCGCCGTCCTCCAGGTTTTGCAGGATCAGCATGTCATCCTGAATCTGGACATAAGAGCCAGGCGGGATCACGTAGACCGTGTTGCGCTCTGGTATGACGCCTGTTTTGATGGTCTCTACTGGCATTTCGGTGTGACAAGAAAGAAGGTCGTCCAGGATTGACGGCCCGGCGCGGCCCATATGCTGAACAACGATGAACGAGAGGTCTGTATCGGACGGCATAGCGTCGAAAAGCTCTGTTAGGGCTTCCAGCCCTCCGGCTGAGGCCCCTATACCGACGATACCAGTCTTCATGTCGTTTCCTCCCTTTGCTCGCGCCCAAACCGAAGATAGCGCCTGGCAAGCTTAGGCAAGTAGGGAACAAACAAAAGAAACAATCACAACCCACCTTGGCGTCTTGACTGTCTTTTGGCAGGTGGCAATGGCGTAATATCGGGATCCGTCAGTTCGGGATTGTCCCAGGTCCGGACAATCTCTGCCAATGTCGGCGCGGCGGACGACTTGGATACAATCTGCACGTTTTCGAGTTCTTGCGGCATTCCAAGCGCTTGGAGAGACTGCCGCGAGTAGGATGTTAGGAAATACACGGCAATGCTTTGTTCCAGCAGCCAGGTTGCAATGTCGAAGGACGTTTCATCGCCAAGATTTACATCAAGAAAGGCCGCATTGGGCAAACTTTTTAACACTCGATCGAACGCTGTTTCTACGGACCTGCAGACCACAATCTCATCATCGACTAGATTTTCAAGTTTTTTCGAAATAATAGTCGATATTAGAGACTCGTCTTCCAATAGCAGTATATATCCCACTGCGGATGCCTCATGCCAAGAACCCATAGTTCCTAAAAAAGTTTATGTAACTTTCAGATGTCAAGAAACACGTGCCATAGGTTATATTTATATATCTTTCGACACTGCATTCCCCGCCCTTTTTCTTTCTATTGGCAGAACCGGCCATCGGTGCTTGTAAAGACGTCTAAAGTGTGTACTGGCCCCGGTTTTAGCCGGGTCGGAACGGTAGTGCCCCGGGACGTGGTGTAGGAACTGGCGTCCACCTGCTTCTTCATAGCCGGTGTTGCTCGTTCACTGAGCGACGATCATCGTCGCCGCGGTGTCATCGTTGCACATGGCGGTCAGCTTTTCCACCGGCATGTAACGGCGGGAGACGGCCCACTCATCGTTCTGCTCCAGCATCAGCGCCCCGACGAGGCGGATCACGGCCTTGCGGTTCGGGAAGATCCCGACCACGTTGGTCCTCCGCTTGATCTCCTTGTTGACGCGCTCCAGCGGGTTGGTGCTGTGCAACTTCGAGCGCAGACTTTCGTCGAAGGCCATGTAGGCCAGCACGTCAAGGAGCTGCACGCCAAGATCGGGGAGCTGGCTGTGGCCAACGATTTTTTGTCACGAAAGCTCAAGCCGTGGACCGGCAAGTGAGGCGAAAGATGGTTGAACCCGCCAATCCTGACCTGTCCATCGGCAAGCAGTGCA
>JANSYK010000084.1 GCA_024742485.1 Alphaproteobacteria bacterium
AACCATCAACGCCCTCACACTGCCCATGGCGGACAGCCGCCCGCCATGGTCTACTTCAACAAAATTGCAACCGATCAGCAGGTGCAGGCCGTAGCTTAAACTACCCGGAAATCTGTCCAAGAGTTGGGGAGTAGCTCAGAGGTGCGTCTAACGTCGTCAAGTGCAATTCTAATGCGATACTGTTGTTCACGCAGTGAAGGATTTTCTGTGAATGCCCGTGCTTCCAACTCGGGAAGCGATCCGGGCAGGGACGGGATTGTCATTTGGGTGGTAGAGAGTTGTATGGAGGACCCCGGCCGCACATTCACTAGCTGTGCAAGCTCGATCTGAGCGGTCGAGAGTTGGTTCCTGAAGATTTCCAACTGTCTTAAGCTTTCTAGAACAGTGCGCCTTGATCGAAGTGCGTCAACAGCCGGAATTGAACCGCTTTGCTCGCCTCTACGTATCCGTTCGAGGACTTCATTGGCCTCGCCAATGGTCCGTTCGATGGTTCCGGATAACTCCTGTGCAGCATAAGCGCCCCAATAGCTTTGCCTGGCGTCGCGAATAATATCCATACCTCCACGCCGAGCGCGTTCCTCCGCGATGAACGCGCGGTTTCCCGCCTGCCGGGCGTTGTAGTAGCCGAGGCTAAAATCCAACACATTCCATGTGGTTGACAGGCTGTATGTGGTGTTCTCAGTATCGCTGCTCCGCGAATAACTTCCGGTGGGAGCACCCGCTCCTAGAACTTGACTGGTCGTGAAGTTTTCAGGCGACCGGTTGGAATAACCAGCGCTAGCGGCAAGGGTGGGTAGCATATCGATGCTATCCACCTCAACCTGTGTCAGAGCGAAGCTCTGTTCGAGGCGCGCCAGCCGGTTGTCAAGGTTGTTGATAACTGCGCGCGCGACCACGTCATTGAGGCTCAACGGTTGGTCGACATGTTCAGCATGCGAGAACATGTCAGCAAGTTCGGCTGCTGCTGCTGCGTTTAGCTCTGCATCAGTCAGGGGAGCCACGTCCACGGTACAGTTCGTGAGAAAGGAAAAACTCACGCCCGCCAGGATGTACGGCCCCATTTTAACTATGGGTTTTTTCATTTTGCCTGCCTTTGCCTTTACGTAACCTGTCTCAATTGCGCGCGCAGCCCGCCTGTTTCATCGTCGGGCATGTTAGGACTGGGTCCAAATAGCCTATGTTCAATCTCGTCCCAATCGATGCTGGCCTCGTCGTCCGGGACAACCTCAGGGGTTGAGTTGTCTTGCTCATCACTGTCCTGAACATTTGCGTCGGTATTTGCCGATGGATCGACCACGGAAACCGCTAGACTGTCTGCATCAACTCGAAGGTTTAGGCTTTGCTGGACCCCATTGGGGTCCAAGTACTGGAGGACAATATCGATTTGACCACTGACTTCGGGCGGGACGACCCCCGCGAAACTGCGTGTATTGGGGTTGAAATCAAGCCAAGCCGGTAGAGGAGCCCCATCAGACAGCGTGGCCGTCAGAACCCGCTCGATTGACGGTTGCCCAATTTCTGCCGCCAACTGATTAGTCTCAACTACGAAATTTATGACCCGTAGCGGTGGCTCGCCAACACTGACTTCCGTGCGCTGATCGAAACCTCTGGCTTGTTCATTGGAAAACATCTGACGTCCGGCTCCCGATTGAGCTGGTCCGACTTGCGGCGCCTGCGCGGCCGATGATGCCACCAAACGATCTGTAATAGTTGCCTCAACCAATATTGGCGGCCCACCTTGATCGCGTGCGGCTTGGTCATTTCGGATTGGTCGGTCACTATTCCCGGGCGCAATGGTCAGATTACTGGACCGAGTTTCAGTGACGTTGAGGGTGACGTCGATGGCGCTGGACCAGTTGCCAGCCGCATCCCCGGCCTGAATGGCGTAGGTGAAACTGTTGGGCCCTGTCTCAAAATCGTTCTGCGCGACACCGGCTGCAACACCGGCGGCAGTGATGTTG
>JANSYK010000024.1 GCA_024742485.1 Alphaproteobacteria bacterium
CCATTGATGATCCGAAGCACATCTTCCCAGGCCATATCGGGTCGAAGTCGTCGGACATGTGGCACCCAGTCTTGAGCCGTCTCGTTCAACCGCTCCATGTAGCCGTCTTGCCGCGCGAGCCGCACCTTGCGCAGCGCAGCGGGATCCTTGGCGCGTAGCCCAGGATTGCCACCAACGCGCCCTTTGGCGCGCGCAGAGGCAAGCCCGGCCTTTGTGCGCTCACGTATCAGCGCGCGCTCGAACTCGGCCGCGGCGCCCAGAACCTGCAATGTGAACTTGCCCTGCGGGGAAGCGGTGTCGATGGGGTCCTGCAGCGAGCGGAAGAAGGCACCCTTGGCCTCCAGATGTTCGATCACCTCCAGTAGATGCGAAAGAGACCGCGCGAGCCGGTCGATCCGAACAACAACCAGCGTGTCGCCTTTGCTGATGCGCTCCAGCACGCGGGCAAGCACCGGCCGCGCACGATTGCCGCCTGAGGCGTGTTCTTCAAAGATCTCTACGCAACCCGCAGATTGAAGGGCCTCAGACTGGGGCAGGGGGGTCTGATCTTCAGTGGAAACGCGGGCGTAGCCTATCAGGTGCATGAAAACGGGCCGTTTGCAATTTAAGGTATCTTTACTAAACGACCATTTGTAAACGAATGCAAGACCGTGCACTGTGGCGCTGCTCAGCATTTTCTATACGCTGAGCGCGATCAACGAGCTCTCGCAGACCATCGCGCGCCCGTGCTATGTAAGGTGTGCACGCGCACCCTGACAAAACACTTGGGTAAAATGCAAAAGAGCGGTATTTTGCGCATATGAAGACTCAAGTATCTATGCAGTATGATAGTTTTGACGATCCACTAGTGGATGCGGTTTGGCTTGAAGAGACGTCTGAGGACGACCTTTGGTTCCTGCCCGGTCCGATGGAAGAGGAACCGGATTTTCTGCCGCCCGGACCAAGGGCAGAGTTGCGTGAAACTGCAGTCCTCGACGATTGGCGATGCTCTGAGGCGGGCAATGCCGCCCGTCTTGCCCGCCTGGCTGGCCGAATCGGCGCGCTGGACGACCGGCTGCGCCGTGGCCCGGAAGGCTGGCGGCACAGGCTCGCGCTGATGGAGGCGGCAGATCTCAGCTGGTTTGTAGGCGACCGAATTGGCCCGGATCGGCTGGCGCTCTGGAAATCCATGCGCTTGTCCGGCGTGCAGGACGACACCGCGGCGCTCGCGCGTGTCGGATGGGCAGTGCGGCGTCTTACAAGCGGCCCTGGACCGGAAGTGGACCTGTCCGCCTTCCTCGACCGCCGCGACCCCGAGAACCTCGGCGTTGAAGCCGAACCGTTCGCGGATCGCGCGGGCGGTTGGCTCGATCTCATGGCCCAAGCCGCCGATCTTCACCCAATCACGCGCGCTTGCATGGGCTTCCATCTCTGGAGTCTCGCGGGCCTCGGGCAGCACGGCGACCGGATGGAAGCGGCGGTCACAGCCGCACGGATCGTGGCCAGTGAGGGCAATGGGGCGCTCTTCGCGCCTCTTGCCATGGGCGGGGCAGGGGGATTGCGCTCCGGTGGCCCACCCGCTGACCGTCTGTCTCGTTGGCTTGACGGGATGGAGACCGCATGCCTGACCGCAATGCGTCACCTCGATGATATCGAGGCATGGTCGGCGAGGGCGGAAGCCGAGATAAGCCCGCTTTCCGGCCGCACGCCCCCGGCCTTGTGCGCGGTACTTACCGAATGGCCGCTCGTGTCCGCTCCGATGGCCGAGGCCCTGATCGGCGTCAGCCGCGCGGCCGTCCAGCGCAACCTTGCTTGGATGGAGGCGCGTGGTCTGATCCACGAGATGACCGGGCAGGGGCGGTATCGGATGTGGAGGGTCGCAACTTAAGCTGTGCTCTTTGTCGGGGGGCCGACAGTTTATGTTAGAGTCAACGCCTCTGTCCGCCAAACTTGCAGAGAATTCGCGCATCGAGACCACTTTGACGAATGTTGCTCAAAGCACGAATGTCCGCATGGATGAAAACGAACCGCCCGTGTCCAGTCTTCGTCTCTTGCTGCGGCCTATAAATGCGTGGCCCAGTGGGGATGGCTCTCGTCAATGATCAAGGCATGGCTGTGCCTGCGATGTCCCCTTAAGTGGGGATGGTCGAGTGGCAAATTATCGTGGGTGTGCTCAAGCTCAACGGGATCGCCGGACGGCCAGAGTTTCAGCGCTGCGAGCATTCCGAAGGCGGCGATGAGGGCCAGTCCGATCAGTGCGGGAACGACACCATAGACCGTCAGCAGCCAGCCCGACAGCGGATAGGTCACAAGCCAGCAGGCGTGGGACAGCGCGAATTGCGCCGCGAAGAGTGCCGGTCGGTCCTCGGAGTGGGCGGAACGGCGCAGCAACCGGCCCGAGGGGGTGAGAACGGTGGAATACCCCAACCCCACCAGCAGCCAGGCTGTCAGAAGGATGGACCAGCCAAGGCCTGCTCCAAGGACCGTCAACGCCAGACCGACCAGAGTAGCCACCATCAGCGCGGCTCCGCCGAACATTACGGGCCGGTCCGCCAACGCATCGAGAACACGCGGCAGGACCAGCGCGGCGATCATCGACCCTGCGCCGAAGGCGAACATCGTCCAGGCCAGAGCACTTTCCGACAGGCCGAGCGAGCCGCGCACAAGAACGACGGTATTGACCAGCACCATCGCACCTGCCGCCGCCGCCGCGAAGTTCAGTGCCAAGAGCCCGCGCAAGCGGGGCGTGGCCAGATAGATGCGGATGCCGCGCGTAGTGCGGTCATAGACACCGCGCGGCTCGGATGGGCGGGGACTCGGCAGCACGACCGAAACAACCAGAAGGGCCGATGCGGCGAAACCGAGGACCGTGCCGAGGAAAAGCGAATTGTACGACATCACTGCCAACAGAAGCGCGGCCAGGATCGGACTGACGATGTTTTCGAGATCATAGGCCAGCCGGGACAGCGACAGGGCGCGGGTATAGCGCGTCTCCTCGGGCAAGACGTCAGGGATCGTCGCCTGAAAGGTCGGCGTGAAGGCGGCGGAAGCCGATTGAAGAAGGAAGATCAGGACGTAGACCTGCCAGACCTCGGTCACGAAGGGCAGTGCGAGCGCGACACCGGCACGCACCAGATCGAGCGTCACCAGAAGCGCGCGGCGCGGCACGCGGTCTGCGAAAGCCCCTGCAATGGGCGCGATGCCCACATAAGCAACCATCTTGATGGTGAAGACTGTGCCGAGGACCAGCGCAGCCGCGTCGCCCGAAAGATCAAAGGCGAGCAGGCCGAGTGCGACTGTGGCGAGTCCGGTACCCAGAAGGGCTACGACCTGCGCCAGAAACAGGTGCCGATAAGTGCGGTCGGAGAGAATATCGAGCATGGTCGGCCTCAGAGATATCGGGCGATCGCCCGCAACTCGGCGCGATCAGTTTCAGAACTTTCAACGTCAATACAATGGTCCATGTGATCATGGATCAGCGCACGCTTGGCGTTCGTCACGGCCTTTTCGACCGCTTGCATCTGCTGAGCAATCTCCAGACAGGGTTTGCCCGCCTCGATCATTTCGATCACGGCGCGCAAATGGCCGTCAGCGCGTTTCAGCCGGGCGACAAGGGCGGGATGGGTTGCATGGACTGGATGTTTTGTCATAAAGTAGTTGTATCCTCCCCGGGAGGATAGAACAAGATGGTGCCACGACGCACCACGCTAGAGACGGGCAGAACCTATGGGTACCTTGAGGACAGTTGTAAACGCCGCGTTTGCGACACTCTTATGTTTGGCCGTACTCCTCTGGTCTGTGGTGCCCGCAACCTCGCACGCGCCCTCAGTCTTCGGCGTCCTTCAAGAGCACGCAGAAATGGTTGCTGAGCACGGTCATTCGCATGGACTGGAAGAAGACCTTGCCTGGGCCATGCATGGACACAGCCATGACAGCGTCGATCACGATCACAGTCAGGCGGTCGTGCCTGGCCCCGACCGATCGCCGCACCCGCTCGAAATTTACAGAGCCGCATGGCCGTTGAGTTCGGCCACGTCGAACACCTTACAGACATACCAAATCGAACGACCTCCGCGCGTCTGATCGACTGCGTGCCAACAGCGCGCTGCATTCCATCATCAACACATATGCGGAGTCAAATCCATGAATACAGTCCACCGGGGCTGGACCGATCCCGGCATACGCCGGATCGTGATCCTGTCATTCATTGCCCTTTCGGCGCTCGTCCTGAGTGCGGGCAACGCTCTTGCCCATGCCGTCACAGAAGGTGACGCGGGCTACATCCAGGAAATCTGGGGGGTGAACATCATTCCCTTCATGTATCTCGGTGCCAAACACATGGTGACCGGATACGACCACATCCTGTTCCTGCTCGGCGTCGTCTTCTTCCTTTACAAGATGAAGGACGTGGGCATCTATGTCAGCCTTTTCGCTGTCGGACATTCGACCACCATGCTGGCGGGCGTCTGGTTCGGCTGGGGCATCAACGCCTACATCATCGACGCGATCATCAGCCTCTCGGTCGTCTATAAGGCGCTCGACAATCTCGGCGCCTACCAGCGCTGGTTCGGCTTTCAACCGAATACCAAGGCCGCGACGCTGATTTTCGGCTTTTTCCACGGTACGGGCCTCGCCACCAAGATTCTCGACTACGAAATCGCCTCAGAGGGGCTGCTGGCCAATCTTCTGGCGTTCAACGTCGGCGTCGAACTTGGCCAGATCATGGCGCTCGCCGTGATCCTCATAGTCATGGGGTTCTGGCGGAAGTCCCCGAACTTCTTCCGCCAGGCCTACACCGCCAACGTCGTCATGATGTCCATGGGGTTCATCCTCATGGGCCTGCAAATCACAGGCTACTTTGTAGCCGCTTGAGAAAATAGGAGACCCACATGTTCAACGCAGAAAAACCAAGCCTCGATGAACTGCCAAGCTCCGCGCAGCTTATCCGTTCCACCGCGATCGCTGCGGCCAGTGCAGTGGCGATCCTTGTGACCGTCGTGCTGCCCGCCGAATACAACATCGATCCGACCGGGGTCGGTGGAGTCCTCGGTCTAGCAGTAATGGGCGAAATCAAGGCCCAGCTCGCCGAGGAGGCCGAGGCCGACAGGCTGATGCAGCTTGAGGCAGAAGAGCAATCGAGCCTGATGAACGACATCTTCGGGCTCTTTGTCGGTGCGGCACACGCGCAGGAGGTCGAAGTCTGGCGTGACGAGATCACATTTACACTGGCACCCGGTGACAGTGCCGAATGGAAGCTGGTGATGGAAGAAGGCCAGACAGTGGAATACCGGATGCTCGTCGAAGGCGGCCGGGTGAACTTCGATATGCATGGCCATGGTGGCGGCAACTCGATCACCTATGAGAAAGGCCGCGGCTCCACGGGGGACGAGGGCGAGATCGTCGCTGCCTTCGACGGAGAGCACGGCTGGTTCTGGCGCAACCGCGACAGCTCGGATGCCACCGTAACCGTTCAGGTGCGCGGCCAATATGCTGAGTTCCGAGACGCAAGCTGAGACGAGAGCAGCCACTCGCATGACAAGACGCGGGTGGCTGCCTGGCAATGACGTATTCCATATTGGCCCTATCGATGTAATCCCGCGTCGGACAGGCGCAGACTGCTAGCCGAATAGCCAAGCTTTGGCTAAATCGTCTTATAGGCACTTGTGCCGCTGCTGTGGTCTGCGCGGTGTTCTCGAAATAGCCGAACTCCGCACTCACGAAGTTCGGCTGGAAAGGCCAGTGAGAAGATATGCTTTATCACGGGTCTTTTTTAGCCCTACGACTCTCCGGTAATTCCGGAGAATTTAGATGGAAACTCATGGACTGATCCGTGAAGTGACCGGACAGGGACGGTTTCGGATGTGGCGGGCGATGCCTTAAATCTTCTTGAACGCATCTATAAGGCTGCGTGCGGAACACTTGTCGAGAACTTCTTGAACGCCTCAAAAATGGAGAAACCGAACGTGGCGTCTCTAGAAAGAGCGGGTTTCCGATCCGAACCGCGAGGTCGAGACGGTGGTTGCGTTTGCCTTTTCGAAGCAAGCTGTTGGGCTTCGAAGGTGTCGTGCGGCAGAAAGGGACCATCGTTCGGCACGACGAGCAAGCGTTGCGGCCAAGGTGATGCCGATCGTCCTCTGGACTGCCGCATCATTGTAGACAGGGTGGATGTCGGTTTGCCGAAAGCCGAGCTGGGCGTATCGCCAAAACACGGCGGAGTTGGCTTCATGAGATTGCAGCGGCTATACGCCAAACTCAGCATTAAGCAAACAAGAACTAATAAGAGTGAACAGTTTTCAAAGGATGGAAACGTTGACAGAAGGGTTTCCATGCTACATTTAACTTATCATGAGGATCGCGCTCACCATTTCAAGGCTGCGTCAGATGATGCTCGGCATCATCTGTGTACTTGCATTGGCTACAGTTCCGCCGTCTGCGCTACATGCTCAGATGGGCGGACATGGTGAGCCGATTGGCACAGAGCATACCACCGAAACAATGTCTGACTTAAGCGGTATTGGCCGTGATCATTCCATTGCAACTCATTGCGATGAAAGCGGAGGGGTTGCCAACGCGGATGACGAACATGGCGGTATTCAGTGCTGTAGCGGCTTATGCTTTTCGGGTGTTCTTGATACAAGTGACGTGATCAGGTCGCGTGACGAACCAAACGCGCGTTATGCGGCTATCGACCGCCTGATCGTATCGTTCGACCCGGACAGCCCACAACGCCCTCCACGAGTCTGACTTAGTCGCTGATCCGTGATGCGGATCATCTGAGTGTGCCTGTACCGCATGCTCGAATTGATCAATAAGTCAGGTCCAAAACAATGAAAATTCATATCTCTATGGGCGCTGCTGCGCTCCTGCTTGGGGCGTGCGCCTCTGAGCCCACGCCGCTTCCGAACGTTGCCAGCCAACAGGATACGGTCAATGGCACCATCTCATCTCCATTGTCTTACAGCAATCCTCTGGCCGGATACACGTATCGCGGCCCAACTGGCCCGCGCGACTGGCGCGAGGTCAACGAAGAGCAATCGGAGGCAAACTGATGGTAATGACGAGACTTTCACTCGCGCTTGGCCTGCCACTGACATTGGCAGCGTGCGCCACGGCTATTCCAGATGCCTACACGGATCAGAAGGCAGGGTTTGCAAACGTGTCAAGCCAGACTGCAGCAGCGATCGGCAAAAGAACGACTTTCGCGCAGACCCAAGCGGAGAACGCGGAACTGAAAAAGCAGGTTCATGCGATGGTCCATCAACGTACGATTTCTGCAGACACCGCGGTGCAGGTCGCGCTCTTGAACAACAAAGGGTTGCAAGCGTCCTATGCCGATGTCGGGCTCTCGGCAGCCGAGGCCTGGCAGGAGGCGACGCCGGAAAACCCGGTCGTATCGATCGGAGTATTGGGTATCGGGGCGGCGGAATTGGGGGCCTATCGGGCGATCGAAGGGTTGTTTCGCGCGAACATCCTAGACGCACAAACGCGCAAGCAACGCGTCGCGCTGGCCGACGTCAATTTTCGGACAGCTCAGATGAGCGCGGTGAACGACACGCTCGCACTTGCCAACCAGACCCGAACCGCGTGGATCAACGCCGTGGCTGCGTTCGAAACCGTCACGTATCTCAAGCGTGCCAAGGCCACATCGGACGCTGGGTCAGAACTTGCGGCCCGGTTGGGCGAGACCGGTGCGCTTAACAAGGCCGGGCAAGCCCGTGAACAGGCATTCAACGCCGAATTGGCCGGGCAACTGGCACAAGCGCGCCTCAACGCTGCCTTAGCAAAGGAAGAGTTGACTCGGCTGATGGGGTTGTGGGGCACCGAAGTGAATTATTTCGTGCCCGATGTCTTGCCGACCCTGCCACGGTCGGTTGGACCAATCACCAACCTGGAAGCCAAAGCCCTTCGAAACCGGTTCGACCTGCGGGTCGCGAAATTGGGGCTTGAAGCGCAGGCGGCGGCGTTCGGGTTGACCGATCAAACGCGGCTTGTGACCGATCTCGAACTCATCGCTGGTTTCGAAGCAGAGCGGGAAAGAGAAGACGGCAACCTTGAAACTGAAACCACCCCGCAGATTGAGCTGGAGTTCGCCATTCCGATTTATGACACTGGCAAGGCGCGGATGCGCAAAGCCGAGCTGATGTATCTTCAGGCAGCAAATGTTCTGGCTGAGCGCGCGGTC
>JANSYK010000054.1 GCA_024742485.1 Alphaproteobacteria bacterium
CGAGCCGCCAATGACGTTCTCGATGGAGTCAAAGCTGTCCCCGGCCGCGTCTCCGGCGTTGTTCAGCAAGTTGCCGAGGTCAACCACCAAGTCGGACAGAGAGCGGCTGTAATCGGCAGTGTCCGATCCCTCGCCACCGATAAGGACGTCCTCGCCCGCACCGCCATCGAGTATGTCGTCGCCGGCCCCGCCATCGAGTGTATCATTCCCGTCGCCACCGCTGAGAACATCGTTTTCGTCCGTTCCCATAAGGGCCTCGGCGCCATCTGTCACCGGCTGAGTGTCTGGCAACGGTTGTGTGTCAGTGTCGTTCGGCGCCACGGTTGTGCCGGCATAGGTCAGCGCGCTCCAGAGATCCTGATCTTCATCGCTGCCATCGGTGCCGTCACCTTCGAGCACAATACTCGTCTCTCCGGTGCCGCCATCACGGGTTTCCAGCCGCACTTCGTCATTGGCGTAGTCGATGGTGACAATCGCATTCTGGTTCGCGGCAAGGCCGATGACCAAAACGCTGTCGAACGCGCCTGAGAGGGCATCGACATTGACCAGCGTAAAGCTTGTCGCTGCGCCCGTGTAGGCGGTGAGATCGATCTCGAGCGTGCCATCGAGCGCGACACCGGACCGGACCGCAGGGGCTGGCTGATCGAAGTAGCCGCTCCGGAATTCCCGAACGGTCGAAAAGCCCTCGGCATCCGCGTTGAAGGTCAGACCCGAACCGTCGCTCATTCCAAGGGTCGCGATACCGTTTGCAATGCCATCGAAACCGATCTTGGTATTCGACCCCGTGACGGTCAAATCGCTGTCGACATCGATGTCGAACCTGGCGCCATCAACCCCCAAAAGGGTCTGCCCGCCCGACGCGGTCAGCTGGATTGTCCCGGTCACGGCACCGGTATTGGCAAACCGGCCGCCGTTGACATCGATGCCAAGCGCATCGGTCTCGCTATAGCCGTTGGTCCAGAACTGACCGGTGCCGTCAATCGTGACCTGTCCGTCAGCTTCGCCCGCCTGGAGCAGGCCATTTACGGAGATCTTGCCATGTCCGACAGTCAATTTCCCGCCTGTTCCGAGGTCGAGATTGTTGAGGGTGGTCGTCCCTCCGTAATTGACCCAATTGCCGCCAAGGTCGACGTTGTCGCCTGCGTCCGGAAGTTCTTCCTTGTCCCAGTTCAGGCGGTTGTCCCAGCGAATGCCGTCAGCCAGATCATCGGGAATGAAACGGTGCGTTGTCGCGGAGCCGTCGCCGCCCGGCTCTATGCCGAAGCCGGCCTGGAAGAAGGCGATGATATCGTCAGCGACATGGGATATGTCTCCCCCACTGTCGGCGATGCCTCTGAGGTGGGTCGCGAGATCACCGATCGTTGCGTCCGGCTGACCCAACAGCGAAGCGGCATAGTTCTGGATCGTCGTCTGGATCAGGGTTGCCGGGTCAAGGCCGTCAACGTTCTGATCGTTCAGGCTCGTGTCGCCATCGGCGCCGACATCGTTGCCAGCGGCCCAGTTGTATATCGTCGTGTCGTCGAAATACGGATCATGGGTGTTTCTCAGAGCAAATCCTGGAGTCTCCTTTTCAAGAAGCTCCTCGGGGTTATTAGGGTCAGCCAAATGGGCAACGATGTTGTCCAGAAGTGTGCTGGCCGGAGCTTGGTTGTCGATCCCCCATGTCAAAGCGCCACTCATATCAGCGGTCTTGTGTGCCGCTGATGTGACGATGTTATCGGCAAAGAGCGTGAAGTTCCCGATTGGTCCGGCACCTAGGTAATCGCCGCCGAGGAAATTGACTGCCACGTTGTTGTCCAGAAAAACATTATCTTCAGCATACACGCCTCCACGGAACTGTGCTCCAAAGGATGCACCGCGCATTGTGATGTTATCACGGAACGTAACGTCGGTTGTGTCAAATTGAACATAGAGGTTGTGACTGAACATGCTGGGTGGTTGCCCCGCGTCCGAAGTGCCGTCGTATCCATCGGCCCAACCGTTATGATCGAAAAGGCTCCCTTCGATCAAAAGTCCGTCAATATTGTCTATGTATGCGGCGGTTGTCCGATCCAAGTGTGCAGACCATTCCCCGTCGGGGCTATTGGGAGCGTCTGCAGTGATATCAACGAACTCACTGTCCCTTATCGTCAAGTTGGTGTTGTCCTGCATGGCCGAGGCTTGGTCCGTGAACCTGACGTCCTCGAATAGGATATTTGTCGTGCGCCAAATCCACGCACCTTCAGATAGCTCCAAGTCACTGACAACTATATTCGAAATATCGAGTTGAGACGCTTTGAATGTGCTCTCGATTACGGGTCTGGAGCCAGTACCGTAGGATGTGATGTGGACTGGGTGCATCGGGTCTTCACCCTTGGTTCCACGCATCACAACATCCCCGATGTCCGTGTATTCGTAACCGCGTTCGAAGAGTAACCAGTTCGAATTGGGCTCAGACCACTGACCATTAAGCGAGAAACCATTAATCCCATACCACAAATCCATGCCCACATCGGAAGACAGCGCCATGCCCTCCGAGCCGCCATATTCAGGATTGTCGATCAGCCAGTTCGTTGTGATATCTGCCTCGGTCAACCCTTCCAGCGCCGCGATGTCGGCCCTTGTGAGCGCCTCTTCACTGCCGGAGACGAACACTTTCCGATGGTTGTCCCCGGTCTCGACGATCACGTCGCCGTTTTCGTCGGTGGCCAGCATGTAGTGATCGCCTGCGCCCCAACCCGCCTCCTGTGTCGGTGCCGCCACCTCGAGTTGAGGGCTAATGATTTCCGTGGACCCGTCGCTGTAGGTCACTTCCATCGTCATGGACAGGCTGCCGGAATAGTCACTGCCCGACAGGACCAGGGCGATGGTGTTGTCCGGGTTGACGGTGGCGTTGCCATGCGCGGGCCCATCGATGACGCTGACATTCGCGATTTCAAGCGCGCTATCAAGCATGAACGTGGTCACGCGACCGCCGTCGACCGGGATCGGCGCCGCCCCGGTGGTCAGAAGTGTCGGGGGGATTTCGCTGTAGTTTCCGAAATTAGACACGGGCGCCTCCATCGGCAAAGCAGACTGTGAGGCTTCCGGGGCGGACATGATCGGAGAAGCGTACGAAATGACTGTGAGACCCAGGGATAGTGCCCCCAACAGTCTCGCTTTGATAAACATGGCTCCCTCTCAGGCTTTGCAACGTGTTTTCGTTGCGCACCTTATCATAGCCATTGTCATGTGCGAATTGTGAAGATGAATCCCCAGGTGTCATGTCGTCCCCTTGGTTAGCAGTGAAATGTCTAAAAAACGCACAACTGTAACTTGTTCCCATGCCGGGACGATGCAGGGAGAATGTGAC
>JANSYK010000076.1 GCA_024742485.1 Alphaproteobacteria bacterium
GAAAAGGGCGGCCGCGCCGTCCGGGAATGGGTTGCCGCCCGCAATCAGCTGGCCATAATATTCGCCGGGCGCTTCGACGCCTGAACGTATCTGAAAACCGCATGGGCCCGCTCAGATACACAGAGGATCAGACACTCCCCGTCACGGCGTGAACGTGGTAAATTAGGTTCAGCCTGTATGAACCTTACCTGCTCAGAGTGGCGTGTCTTGCGCCGCTTCTACATCCCTTCTATTGGGCCAGCCTCGTGCTGGCCCTTTTTTTGGACATAAATCCTCCAACGCACCTTGTCTGCCTGATGGCGGACCCCCGTTCGAGCCAAACCATGACATGGCAACAGACAGAAACAGGTGATCGCAGCATCGACTGATGCTGGCCTGTGCACGCGATCTCGTTGGGAAAATACCGAGCAAAATCTAAAGAAGGAACCCATCTTCTTAAGATCTAATGCGGCGCAAGTTGCGATTTGGTTGGGTGACGTGCGGTGGCCGATCCCCCCATGTTGGCGACACGCGACCCTGCTCACGTGATGTCCCAATATTACCTCAGGTTGCACAGACTGGTTCGGCCACCGCACCCTTCCATAGATATGTCTCCGCGATCTCGGGTGGTTGCGGACAGCAATCAAGGCGCCGCCTCAAGCCTGTGTCATGCAGCAGCGAAACAGCGCGTCGCACATTGTCACTGTCAACTGAGATCGCTGCTGTATCGACAGATACACAGTTGTGCGGGGTCCGGGCGCCCCCAAGTCGACATGACATTCGCAGCGACCCCAAGCAGATGTCGCGTTGGCCCAGATCTTGTGACCTGAGCCTGTCGGCGCACAATCTAAAGATTTGTGGATCACAAGGGCAGGACTTGGCACAGTCTAGGTCCTCTAGGACTATACCTGTAGTCTGATCACTGAACTCGGTTGTTCAAACCAACTGGCCAGCTTTCATGCTGGCCAATTTTTTTGCCTCCAGTGCACTGTAGTGCTGTCCATGTTCTTCCCTGCCAGTGATCGGAGCGCGCTGATGTGGCAGTCATGGAGCCGTTGGGCCGCACCGAGCGGCGCAACCAAATATCGTCTTCTCTAGCCGCTGCGACGCAGCGCGCTTATCATTTGAACGGTGGAGAACGATAAGACAGTGTTAAAATCTAAAGAAAAGCCGACAAGTCAAACTGGATCGCGCAGCATCCAATGTACATAGGTAAGTCCTTTACCCATGTCCGATTAACTCGGTCGTCTAAACTATTGGGCCAGCCGCGTGCTGGCCTTTTTTTATCTTGGCGCAGTGTTGCTATGGTCTTGTTAGCCATGGCGACGCATTGTTTGGTCCGACGCGCTCGCTTTAGATTTCCTCGTAAGTTGAAGTTTCCTTGTCACAACAACTCGACAGCGGCGCTCAACTGCTCAGCGTTCACGTCGATGTAGCGTTGCGTGGTGCTGATGTGAGAATGCCCCGCCAGTTCCGCCAGCAAGCGCACGCCCACGCCCTTGTTTGCCAATCTGGTGCTGTAGGTGCGGCGACCGCTGTGGCTGCAGGCATCTTTCAGCCCCACGGCCTTGTAGATGTCGAGGAACAGCTGGCACATGGTGTTGGCAGAGAAGTGCCCGCCCTTTTGGCTCGCAAACAGAGCACGCCGTTGGTCGTTGATGGGAATGCCAGCCGCGTATTCAGCAAGCGCACGCCGTAGACGCTGGTTTAGGTACACAGTGCGTGTCTTGCCGCCCTTGCTCTGTGTTGCACCGAGGATGAACTGCTCACGCACAGCACCGCCTTCGTCGTACACATCGCCAATTGTAAGCGCTGCCAACTCTTTCGCCCGTAGCCCGGCGTAGAAGCTGAACAGTATGATGGTCTCGTCACGCACGGGATGACGGCGACTGCGGCAGTACTGTATCACGCGGCGCAGCTGAGCTTCATTCAGTGTCTGTGCTTGGCGCATGGCCGTAGCTCCCTAAAACCTCATGCTTTCATGTGTTTGACTGTAAAGTCTGAGGTTATGGGCGGGCGACCGAAATCAGGCTACATAGACAGCAACTAAGTTATAAGAGCTTCAGTGACCTGCCCCTTTTTTCAGGGCCACTCGTAAGTCGAGCTCGTTCTCCATTTGCGTGCCATCATTCGGCGGCGTGAGCAATGGGCGCAGGCGCGGAGCCATCACGTAGCTCAAGCGGCTGCGACCATTGCGTTTTGTCGA
>JANSYK010000092.1 GCA_024742485.1 Alphaproteobacteria bacterium
AGGAGCTTGAGCGATGAAAAAAGACCTCCATCCCGATTACCACTTCATCGAAGTCAAGATGACCGATGGCACGATGGTCACCATGCGTTCGACCTGGGGCAACGAGGGCGACACCCTGTCGCTTGACGTGGACCCTTCGGTCCACCCGGCCTGGACCGGTGGCGGCGCGCGCCTGACCGATGCCGGCGGCCGCGTCTCGAAGTTCAAGAACAAGTACGCCGGCCTCGGTTTCTGAGACCGCGACCCGCCGAAAAACCAAACGCCGCCCCCCCGGGGCGGCGTTTTTCGTTGGTCCCGCTCCGCTTTCGAACACGGGCGCCCTGCCCCACCTTCGTTCGAGGTATCGCAGCAATACCCATTCCCAAGCACAAGAATCTCAACGCGCGCGATGAAGAACCGGAAGACACCGATCTGCACGGGAATGGCGCGTTATCTTGGCGTTGTTCTCACAAACACCAATGCGCATTGTCTCAGGGCGTTACGCTTGCCTTTGTCGCCGCAAGGCGATCAGGCTGCCGAGTGCGGCCAGCATCAACCACACGCCCGCAGGCAGAGGGATCGGTGAGACCGCTGTGATCGACACGTCAACCGGCTGGGGGACCGAAACAGCATTTGTCAGAGGGTCGGCGAAGAGCGATGTCTGGATTTCGAGCAGAATGAATTCGAATGCGGGCTGCGAAAACGGTATCGCGTCATAGAGCGCTGTGATCTTGAAAAACCCGCCGCTCGCTTCCGAGATCACCTCGAGCGGGCTTGTCACAGTGAGGACAGGCTGAAACACGCCAGCCTGCAAAACAATCCCATTGTCTGCAAAAGACGGATTAGTGTCAGCAAAAGAGAAATCGAAACCTGGGGTCGTACCTTGGGAGGCGGTGAACGGTATCAGGGTATTGACCTGAAAACCGCCTGAACCGTCGGTTGTGAGCTGCCCTGTTCCGGTAATCGGATCAACGCCACTGACCGGTGTGAACATCGAAATCGTCGATGCATTTGCATTCGCCGCAAAGAAAAATGCGACCATAAAAACGAAAGCTCTAAAGACCATGATAGCCCCCTAAACCACTGATAGGAAATTTAAAGCCATCGTCATTCTGTGTCCAGCCGCAAACTTGGAACCAGTGTGATGTTGACTTTGGCACTGTTTCATTTTCATGAACAATCAAGTGTCCTCTCCTACACGAAGGTGATGTCATCGATCGAGCTGGCGCCGTTCGCGATGACCAGATCAAAATCGCCGCCATCGAGATATATGTACGTCGCCGAGCCGAAGGAGAAGTCGAACAGCACGCCCTGCCCGCCGAGATCGATCCGGTCTTCGCCCGGAGTATAGTCTGCGATCGACATCGTTTGACGTCCATCACCCACGCCGCCTTCGAAGACAAAGGTATCAGACCCTGCGCCGCCGAACATCGCGTCAAAGGCGCCGCCGCCACTCCTGATCTCATCGTCGCCGCTGGTGCCCGACAGGTTCTCGAACCCGATATCGGTGCCCTGGATGATGTTGGGGCCGGTATCTGCCTCGACAGTAATCTCGAACGTCGCCGTCGCCGTCTCGGCGCCGTCGCTGATCGTGTACGTCAGCGTCTCGCTGCCGCTTGCACCGGCATCGGGCGTAAAGGTGAACGAGCCGTCCGAGGCCATGTTCACCACGCCGAGGCTCGACTGCTGGAAGCTCAGGACGCTCAGCGCGTCGCCGTCGGCATCGGTGTCGTTGGCCAAAACGCCAGTCGCCGCGTCCACCGTCAGAACATCACCGAACCCAGTCGTATAGCTGTCGGCATTCGCCACCGGCGGATCGTTGACCACCTCGATCGTGAAGCTGCCCGACACGCTCTCAAACCCGTCCGTGATCGTGTAGGCAAGCGTCTCGCTGCCCACGTAA
>JANSYK010000161.1 GCA_024742485.1 Alphaproteobacteria bacterium
CAAGGCGCCGTGCAATGTCCTGTCCGAATTGTCGATGGAAAACCGACGGCAAAGCGCATCGAGCGACGCGGGAGAGCCTGGGAATTTGCGCCGCGCAATATCGAGAGTATCAATCGCCTGTTCCCAGGGGATTTGCGGAAGCTGAACCCACTCCAGTTCCGCGTTGAGAAACTTCATGTCGAACGCTGCATTGTGGATGACCAGCTTTGCATCACCGATGAATTCCACAAATGACTGGGCCACCTGATTGAACAGGGGCTTGTCCTTGAGAATGACTTCTCCATCCTTGGGTGGGCGTGGTGTTTCCAGCAGGTCGGGGCCAATCCCGTGGACTTCAAACGCCTCCTGGGGCATGCCGCGCTGGGGATTGATGTATTCGTGAAATGTGCGGCCGGTCGGCATGTGGTTGTAAAGTTCCACCGCACCGATTTCCACGATCCGATCACCCTGCTGGGGGTCAAACCCGGTGGTTTCGGTATCCAGAACGATCTCACGCATCTTGCAGCCCACTCCTGATCTCTCTGACGATAGCTTGCACCTGCCTGCGCGCGTTCTCAAGCGTGTCGGTTTCGATCACGTAATCCGAGCGGGCACATTTTTCCTCATTCGGAATTTGCTTGGCGCGTATCGTTTCAAACTGGCGCTCTGTCATCGTGCCCCTGTCGAGAACGCGCTGTCGTTGGATTTCCGGTGAAACAGAGACACATGCCACAGCGTCAAATCCCGTTTCGGCACCGTTTTCGAACAGTAACGGAATATCCAGTACAATGATCGCCGCGTCAGATTGAGCAATGAAATCCTGTCTGTCGCGGGCCACCAGAGGGTGCACGATTCCCTCTATTCGTTTGAGGGCATCGGGGTCGCACGCGATGATATCTTTCAGGCGCTCACGCGCGACGACACCGTCTACAACCGCCTCGGGGAATGCAGCCTCGATGGGCCCCACGGCCGCACCGCCCTGCGCATAAAGCCTGTGGACGGCCGCATCCGCGTCCCAAAC
>JANSYK010000129.1 GCA_024742485.1 Alphaproteobacteria bacterium
CCTCTGCGCAGCGCAGGACAATCCGACATCTGTCCGAAAGAGAACGCTCCGCCTTGTGCTTACGCAACTGAGCCTCCAGAAAACTGCGCTCCTCATCACTGAGTACAATCGCAACCGATGCCCGACCCCGCATGCTCATCCACTGATTTAACTCAGATCAATGATGGCAAATTCAGTTCCGGGTGACTAGCAAAAGGTGGGGGCCATTTGCCGTTTCCCTCTTAGTGGTGCCACATAACGAGTCATGATTGTATCGTCGTCGCGAAGACCAATTTTGACAGGTGGATTAATTTAGCACGCCACTTGTGGTTAACTGCAAGTATCGCCGGAGGCTTACGATTGGACGGCTTCCGGCGAAGGGATGTGTTGGGAGTTGGACTTATACGCCGTCATGTCATATACGCGATTGCGCCATGTCTGATTGTTGTAGTACATCCAGCTGAAGGAACCTTCAAGACGTTCATAGGATAAGGGAAGCCTCAGACAGATATCACATGCCGCCAATCTGTCTGATCCCAAATCGTCGGCACTGAATTCGGAAGACAATGCCATTACTTGGAGATGAGGTAGGTTTTTTCTCAAACTAACCAAAGGTCCGACCATCTTAATAGCGCCTCCCATACTGTCCAGATCTATCGCCACCCAAGAGAAACGGTTTGCATCCTCAAGAACACCTGACCACGAGATCGAGCCACCGATTGCCCTAACCCACTGAGTAAGAATGTCCAAACTCTTGTAGTCCCGTGTCACGAGCAAACCTCTGCCAGCAGACTTACAGTTGGCGTCATGCATCCGACGGTGTGGCCACAGATCACTCACTTGCATAAATATGTTCGAGTGTAATTGAACTGGAGTTTGCGGTTGTCAGATGCGGAAAACTTCCGAGTATTTGGGGGCCCAAAAGTGCCTGCTTGTAAGAGTAACTCAACATTTTGCGCTCCCTGGTCAGCAGTCAGTAGAACTGCTTCGCACTGATAATTCATCACCTCTGACGGTTACCCAATGTCTCTTTCGCTCTTTCAAGCAACTAAAGTTGCTGGTCAGTTCACCCATTAGAGTGCCCGTCTTAAAACCTGAATCGCGAGGGCGGCCCATGACTGCTGATCTGAGATTTAGTCAATTTGACAGTGACATGACGGCCCGGCATGAACGATCTCCCTATCCGAGCCGGTCACGACCGTCAGACCCACCTAGAGCGGTTCCAGCTTTAGTTGAATCGAGGGGGATTCCCATCGGGCACGTTTTCTGATTCATCCTATTCAGGAGGATCAGTTCATGCCCAACCCGCTTTCGACCGATATTCGCACGCGTTTTGAACGTCTCTTTGCTGAG
>JANSYK010000067.1 GCA_024742485.1 Alphaproteobacteria bacterium
ACACCGTATTTCTGCCAGACGATCGATGCCGCTCACCTCGACCTTGCCCGCCCGCTGGAGGCGTCGCGCGTCGTGAGCCATTTTCGCGCGCTCGCGCGTGAGCTGGAGGTCGTTCTGCCGGTGTCCTATTTCGAGCGGGCGGGGCTGGCGCATTACAACGCGCTGGCCATCGTCGATGCGGATGGCGAGGTGCTGACCAATTATCGCAAGACGCATATCCCGCAGGCGGCGGGCTATGAGGAAAAGTATTACTTCACCCCCGGCGATACCGGCTTCCGGGTGGTCGAGACACGCTATGCCCGGCTGGGCTGCGGCATCTGCTGGGACCAATGGTTTCCCGAGGCCGCGCGGGCGATGACGCTGATGGGGGCCGAGGTGCTGATGTATCCCACCGCCATCGGGTCGGAGCCCGATTTCCCCGATCTGGACAGCGCCGCGCACTGGCAGCGCACGATGCAGGGGCACGCGGCGGCCAACATGGTGCCGCTGGTCGCCTCGAACCGGGTGGGGGTCGAGGCGCAGGACGGCAGCGAGATGAGCTTTTACGGGTCCTCCTTCATCGCCGGCCACACCGGCGAGATGCTGGCCGAGGCGAACCGCGCGGATGAGACCCACCTGACCGCGACGGTGGACCTGGATTTCATCCGCGACTACCGCCGGTCCTGGGGCGTCTTCCGCGACCGCCGCCCGGACATGTACGGCACGCTCGGCACGATCGACGGGGCGCAGCGCGTGCGCGGTTGATGGGTGGTTTTGCGGCAGGGAATTGCCGTTGACAAATTGGGATGCGATGAGCGCTTCAAGCCGCGAAGCGGCCCTTTGGCTGGCGCTTATGTTGCCTTTGACACCAATACAGATGAGGCTGGATCTTTGCTTGAACCGCATTAGAAAGCGGCGTTGCCTTCCACAAGCACTAAATTCCCATTTGTCGCGTGCCATTTATTGTTACTATCCGGCGGTTGTCCTAGTGGAGGTCGGAAACCTAGTTGCCGTGGACTACGGTGTTCCTTGGGCCTGTGCGGATACGGCATTGGGTGTGGCGGTGGAACTAGCGAAAGCCATAGCCGATTGAAGTGTTTTCCCTTATAGATTGCGCATCCAATAGTTTGATGGTGTCTGAGAAATTGGGATGACATGGATAGAAAAATAGATTTGTTTTTCGAAGACTATGAAGAAATCGCGCACGACGTAACAATGTCCCGAGCCGTCGATTTCTCGCGAAATTTGGCAATTTGGTTCAACTGCTTAGAGAACTCGCCGTTGGCCATCTCTAGAGAGGTGGAGCGCCTAAAAGCCTTGCAGCCTTGGGAAGAAGTCGAAAAGAATGTAATCATTCCTCCACGGAGCATGGTGGGTTCTGGAAGACTAGATTGGCCTGTCAATCGTGACCAGAGGCTCGGCGGCCAACTCGTATTATTAGAGCAGCTTGCAACTGGCGACCTAGAACCTACAGACTTTGCTTTCAACTTCTTCTACAGTGGCGACACCAACATCAATTCTACCGTCGGCGAGATGGCCAATGTTCTGTTTGAACCGCATTCTCGGGAGTTAAAAAGGTATTTGCTTCGCGCTATTGATGAGGCCGAGGCCGCTTTTGAATACGTCCCAGCGGCAGATAGACTGGTTTCACTTGATCACAATTCACCCCAATACAAAGAAGCGATTGATGCAGTTTCCACAGTCCAAGAAAAGCTCCGGGAGAACAACGAGATTGATCCGGAAGACAAGATTAGGGTCGAGGTAGAAATTAGGTCTGGGCTCGATATTCTTGCGGCACCCAAAACTCGAATCGAGGCAGCCAAGACGCTACTTTTGGGCGCTTTGGGATGGCTTGCAATGGAGTTTGCGTCTTCAGCGGTCGGCGTTGTGGCTGACAATGCCATTAAGGCGGTTTCGGCACTTTTGGGTGCTTAGACGGACAGCCAGTTCGACCGAACCACCGCAGTCCGTGCCGCCGCAGCGCCCCGGCTCGACACCTCCGCCTCACGCCACTCCGCGTCCCTCGTGAGAAGCTGCCGCGCTGCCGTGGCGTACGTGAGGGTATCTCAAGTAATTTGAGGCTCACGAATTTGCAAACTCCCCTCCCTGCGCATACCTGCGGTTCTAACACAGTGCAGCATCCGGCAAATTTGGCTCATACCAGCCATGCTTCGAAACCGAGAGGCGGCTTCGACAATGGGTGTTCCGGCCTTGCTGCATGACTGCGGCGCGGTGGGAATGCGCTTCGCACCCGCCGCCCGGATACGAATGGCGGGCGGGATAAATGCAGTTTGGATGGCTCGGTCCAAGGGCAAACCCCTTGGAGTGCGTCGGGGATCCGTCAGCCGGGGCCTGTCAGGTCCTTGCGCATCAGGACGCGTGTATAGGCGTCGCGGCCATGCGCGGGCGGGCCGCAACGCACGATGTGAAAGCCGTGCGCGCCGTACCATTTGACCAGATGCGCCATTACCTCGGCCGTCTGCAATTCCAGCGTCTGGATGCCGTCGCGGCGCGCGGCGCGTTCCATGGCCTGCAACAGGGCCGTGCCCACGCCCGATTTGCGG
>JANSYK010000011.1 GCA_024742485.1 Alphaproteobacteria bacterium
AGACGTGGCGGCGCCTGAAGGGCGCGAACCAGTTGCCTTTGGTCATCGAAGGCGTCACATTTACCGACGGTGTTGCCACAAACGACACTGAAAACCGCGCCGCCTGATCAGGCCGCGTCACCCAAAATCCCGCATAGCTCCCAAAACCCATCGCAAGGCACTGCCCTATGCGCAGGTGTCCGAGTGCATCGCGGCGGTACAAAAGTCGAATGCTTGGCCTACAACAAAGTTGGCGTTGGAGTTTTTGACCCTGACCGCAACGCGTTCTGGAGAGGTTCGTGGGGCGCTCTGGGATGAAATCGAATTTCACGGAGGGAAGGCTGCTACATCCGCTACATCCGCTACATGGACCATCCCGGCCAGTCGTATGAAGATGAAAAAACCGCATCGCGTGCCGTTGTCGGACCGCGCCCTGCAAATCCTGAAAGAAGCCGAGGCATTGCGCGGCGCATCGGGGCTGATTTTCCCCTCCATGCGGGATAAGCCACTATCCGACATGACTCTCTCGAAGCTGGTCAAGGAACTGGGCTTTGACGCACACGTTCATGGCTTCCGCACGTCCTTCCGCACATGGGCGCAGGAACAGACGAATTTCCCGCGTGAGGTGGCGGAGGCGGCGCTGGCACATGTGATCAAGGATAAGTCCGAGGCGGCCTATGCGCGGTCGGACATGTTTGAGAAACGGCGGAAAATGATGGAGAGTTGGGCGAGCTATTTGGAGGCTAGGGGCGGTGAAGTTGTGGCTCTTGGCAAGAATTAGAATGCTGTGTTCTAGCATTCGTGCCGCCCCCTTCTAAAGGCAGAGACAGAGATCGACTTTACAGCTCATAGCCGTGTTCTTTTAGGGCTTGTTGAAGTTTCCGTTCTGCCTTTTCCCTTGATTCGGTCAGCTTCGCTACGCGCTCACTGACCGCATACTTGAGCATTTCATCCAATCTCGTTGCGCCAACTGCATAAGCTAAATTTCGGACTATTGCTGAAGCCAGTGTATCGTCAGGCATAGTTGCATACCCATCCGGTACATCGAACAATAGACGAATTCCCGGATTGGGTAATTGCGGATATTCTCGGTACCCTGGGCCTCTGTTGAAGGTGTGCGACCTTTCCCAGTCTATTGTCTTCATAGAAAAAAGGTTCCAACCTGGATCGCTCGTTATCTCAACTCCGGTATCGAATTCCAATGCTTGAATCATCGGGTGCCATTCGGCATCGATATCAATTTCCTTACCAGTTGAACGAAGCTCTCCGAAAACTGGCTCAGGCTCGTAAACCCCGGTAGGTCCAACGGGAAGCGTAATCTTGTGACCACGGCAAGCATGAAATCCGTCAGAAACGGGATACCAAGGCAAACCGTAATCGTCTTGGAGTTCCAAATTTTTTACTGAGATCCACCGCGTGGCATCATCGTCATATTTCGGATCAGTCAATTCGCGCCCATCGTTTCCAAAGATAGGATCTTCAACAAGCAAGCCAAGGCGTAGATTTTCCGCAGCACCGTCTGCACGTATAATAAGTTTTAGAGTATGTGCCTGCCAGTAAATCCGCCAGTGTGAACCGGGTGGAGCTTCTTTCGTGTGCGAATCCTCAAGGTTGGTCCAGTCAATCTCTTCAAATTTGTAGCCAGAGCGCTCGACCACCCTCTCGAAGGCTTGTAGTTCCTTACTCCCACGCCAATCGTCGTAAACATATCTGTCAACGTCATCTACGAAGTCGGGGAGTTCACCATACTTCTCAATGTAAAGTGCTTTTGCGGCTGCGATGTTTTCCGGAGTCTCCGCATCTCTATAGTTGAAGGCATTTGCCTCATCTTCTGTGAGCAGGGCATCAAAGCACAACACTGTTCTGGGCATGTAAATCCGTGCGATCGGGATCTCAGGAAATAAAACACTGGCCACATCACGGAAACCGTTAAGCGGAGTCTCGGAAGACCGCGTTCTATTGTTTTCGGGAACGGGCTCAATTGCTCGGATGCTTGGGCTTTTAAGATGAATGTTCGCTAATTCTTCTTCTGTCATCTCTCCAACGTGACTTGGTACAAGATGAAAATGCCGTTTAGAAATTTCCTCGAGATATGGCACAAGATCTGTTGTCGTCGCGAGGCTATCCAAAATCTGGTTTGCGAGGCGTTCGAAAGTTTGCCGAGGATCTCCACGAGCAGCCAGCTTCGGGCCAGAATGCTGCGTCAGCGTCGTGCCATTTAATGCTTCCAACAAAACGTTAGCCCTCTCATCGTCAGAAGCTGCATGTCGAAACTTTAGATCAGCATAAGCATAAATTAATTTAAGGAATGTGCTTCCGTGGGCTGTGTATGTTTCATCCGGCGAAACGGAATCATCTGAAAAACGGATTGTTCTCTTGCGCTTCTTGTCGAGCGACCGCCCACCATCTTCGCCGTAAGCAATGGAATAGAGCTTTGTGGCAGCCGCGCGCTCCTCTCCTTTGAACCCGCGCTCCAGTAGGCGACCAAGGTTTCGCGCAATCGTAATGCGGTCTTCCTTGGCCAAGGTTTTGGTATTGCGAAGCGTGTCTTCCAGATTCGCCGCATCTACTCGCCGCTGCTGGCGAAATGCTTCGGCTGCGCGCTGTTTCTCCTCATCTGAGGATTCTTGGTTGCTGCTTGAAAAGCGTCTTGATGCGTCAATCAGATTGCCAGGCATTATTGTGCCTCAAAACGTCGGATACGCCGGTTTCGGTTTGACCGTACATTTCTGCGCGGAAATAACCGCTTCGCATCTCTTCTATATCCTGTAACGACGACTTCGTCATCGGTGATAATGAGCTCAAGCCGAGAGGCGGCACTAACAATAGACATCGAATGCTCATCGTTAAGCAACTCTGCTATTGTTTGGTGGCTCAAATAACGCCTCTTGGCACCTGAGCCAGCAGAAAGGTCTGATCCATGCAACATGACCAACTGTGCGACCTCTTGCGAAATGCCCCTTTGAGAAAAGCGAAGGTTGGCGTGACGGGTGAGCTTGAGAGATTCTGTGGTTTGGGGTGCGGTTCGCATGGTGCGATTTCCTTGTTTGGATTGTTGAATTGACATCAAGGTAGCAAAGCACGGCTTCATGCGCTCCCGCATTTTGGGATTTTTACTGGGTGCAAATATAGGCAATTCTGGGAAAAATAGATCGTGAATTTGGTGCCAAATTTTATCTATTTTGGATTGTGGCTTGCATCACTTCTTAAGCCGTGCGCTCGAATAATTTCCAAGCCACACCATCGGCTATGAATGGATTTTCCCAAACGACCGATGTGTCGTTGCCATTAACGACCTCAAGGCGCTCCCCGTTCACCAAATAGTCACCTGAATGCTCGGAGTAGATGATCTCGGGTTGGTCTTCAGCCATGACATACCATGTTTATTTTATTGAGGATTGCACCATGTTGCGGTGGCGGGCTTTTTGAAACTGGTCGGCATTGGCTGCAACACGGTCGTGAGGGTCAATGCGGGGCAGGTCAACGGCTTCCCATGCTGAGCACCTCCTAATACCGGTGGCTGATTCGTAGCGAGTGAGAGCGGCACGACATTTCCGGAACACGGCGAAAGACGCGGTAAACCTCGGCGCGCATGCTGGACAGCTGCTGAAGAGTCACAAGTCAATAAAATCAACCTTAAGCGGCAGTGAGCGCAAGCGGCCCTCAATATACAGTATAGGCCTTGACCGGAATCTCAAAATATGCCATTTTCAGATTTGGAGACGTATGTCTTGCGTCTCAAGACTTGTTAGGAGTGAAGTGAGTTCTCCGTTATGATGGGCGCGGGTATCGCGCCTTTTTTTGTGCCCGAATGGCACTCAGCCGTCCTGCTTTCGTAGGGCGGCTTTTTTTGTCAAATCCTGAAAACTAGGAGCAGTATCATGCAACGCTTGATGCGTCGCCCGGACGTCGAGGACGTCACGGGCCTTTCGCGTTCGACCCTCTATTCGATGATGGCCGAAGGCACTTTCCCGAAACCCGTAAAGCTTGGCAAGCGCGCGGTTGGCTGGCGTGAGGCCGATATAGCCACTTGGCTCGACAGCCGTGCGCAAGATGTGGATTGATCCATGAGGTGCAAAGAGATTGCGCCGTGCAGCGGGCAGGCTGACACGGCGCGGGGTATTCCGTTTGCGGCTGCGACGGATACGCAAAACATAACACCTACACGCGTTCAGCGCCAGCATCACGAGACTGCTGACAACTATCAGCGAGTGGCCGCGCGCCTGAACCAGACCTTGCGCGTGATCGAGTGCAAGGATGGCTTGCAATGGATTCTGCAACGCAGGGACGCTGTGCGGTCCGGCCAGCCGCGATGGACGGGGCGCAGGTATTTCCAGACCAAAGCCGTGCTTCTTAAGACCAGCCGGGCTTTGTGTGGTCCGCTTGATGCCGAAGCACTCGACATCCTCATGGCACTTCCCGCCCAGATTGGGGGTGCAGCATGAGGCAGCTTCAAATTGCATTCCTGATGCGTGCGCATGGTCTGACAGAAGCCCAGGCGCAGGCTTTGGCAGTGCTGATCTGGGGGGCGTGCTGATGGACGCGAAACAGATCACGCATACCCTGCGCGGGACATGGTATCGCCGCTATGGCAGCGCACCCTGTCCAGTGTGTCAGGCCGAGGGCCACAAGGGGCAGAACGCCCTGACACTGGCCGATGGCGATGAAGGGCGGCTCTTGGCGCATTGCAAGAAATCCGACTGCGATTTTCGGGCCATCCTGGCGGCGGCTGGGCTTGCGCCCGGCGACTATGCCGCGCCCGATCCGCTCGAAATGCACAAACGCCAAGCCGAACAAAGGGCAGAGGCCGAAAAGCGTGCCAGGCAAGCGCATCGGCTCTGGCAGGATGCGCAGCCAATCGGCGGCACGCTGGCAGAAACCTATCTGAGGCGGCGGGGCATCACCTGCCCCCTGCCTGCAACACTCCGCTTTATGCCCGAGTGCTGGCACGGCGCGACGGCAAGGCGTTATCCGGCAATGCTGGCGCTGGTTGAGGGCGGTGACGGCTTTGCGGTGCATCGCACCTACCTTGCGCCCTATGGCCGGGCAAAAGCTGATCTTGATCCTAACAAGCTGATGCTGGGGCGCGTTTCTGGTGGCGCAGTAAGGCTGACAGACCTGCCGGGGCCGCTTGTGGTGGCAGAGGGCATAGAGACGTCCCTGAGCCTCGCCTGTGGCCTTCTGGGCAGGCCTGCGACGATCTGGGCGGCTCTGTCCACGTCAGGCATGCGGGGGCTGCACCTGCCGCCTGATCCGCACCGGCTGACCATTGCCTCCGATGGCGATGCGCCGGGCAAGGCGGCGACGCATGCTCTGGCAGAACGCGCGCACGCGCTGGGCTGGCAGGTAACGCTGTTGCCCGCGCCCGAGGGGCGCGACTGGAACGACATTCTGAACGGAAAGGCGGTGCTGGCATGAACGCACAAGCCAAACTCAACGAAACACCATTCACGCCCGAGGGGCCACAGCCGCTGCTGCGGGAAATCCCGCAGGGCGAACCTTACCCCGTGGCGGCGCTGGGGCCGTTGCAAGGGGCGGTGGAGGTCGTGCAGGGAATGACCCTTGCCCCCTTCGCCATACCGGCGCAATCGGCGCTGGCCGTGGCCTCTCTGGCCGTGCAGGGCTTTGCCAATGTCGAGACGCTGGGCGGGCCGCGCCCGCTGTCGCTCTATTGCCTGACCATTGCCGCGAGCGGCGAGCGCAAGTCCAGCTGTGACGCACCACTGATGGCTGCACTGCGCGACCATGAAAAGGAACAGGCCAAGGCCCAGCGCGATGAGATGCAGGTGTGGCAGAACGCGCACGCGCTCTGGAAGGGCGAGCGCGACCGCATCCTTGCCGAAGCAAAGAAAGGCAAGGGCGAAAAGCGTGTCGCGGCGCAGGCTGATCTTGATGATCTGTCGGAACCAGTTGCGCCGCCAAGCCCCGACCGCGTGGTAACGGAACCGACCTTTGAAGGGCTGACCCGGCTCTATGTGACCGGGCAACCGTCGCTGGGCATCTTCTCGGATGAAGGCGGGCAATTCCTCGGCGGTCACGCCATGAACAGCGACAACCGGCAAAAGACGCTGACCGCATTGAACGACCTTTGGCAGGGGAACGCGATCCGGCGCACGCGGGCGGGTGACGGCGCCTATACGCTCTACGGTCGGCGGCTGGCAGTGCACCTGTTGGTGCAACCCGGCGTGGCGCGCGCCTTCATGGCGGACCCGCTGGCCGCCGATAGCGGGTTTCTACCCCGGTTCCTGATCTGTGAACCTCCGAGCGCAATCGGGACAAGGCTGCATTCCAACATGAGATCCGACAATGGCGCGCTGTCGGCATTCTCGGACCGGTTAGGCTGTATCCTTGAAACCCCTCTGCCAATGCATACTGAAACCCGCGAATTGCAACCGCGCGCCCTGGCGCTGAGCCATGACGCGCGCGGGCTGTTGATCCAGTTCGCGGATGCCATCGAGGTGGCCCAGGGCAAGGGTGGCGATCTCGAACATGTCACCGGCGCGGCATCGAAGGCGGCAGAACAGGCCGCGCGCATTGCGGGGGTTCTGACCCTCTGGCGCGATCTGTACGCGGCGGACGTGTCCGCGAAGGATATGGCCGATGCCATCACGCTAGCGCAGTTCTACCTGTCCGAGGCGGCACGGTTGGCCAATGCGGCCATGGTATCTGCTGAAATCGACAGGGCAGAAAAGCTGCGCAAGTGGCTTCTGGAAAGCTGGCCGCATCCCGACGTCGTGCCACGTGACGTGCTGCAATACGGGCCAAATGCCTTGCGCGAAAGTCCGAAGGCTTTGGCAGCTTTGGCCGTTCTTGAAAGGCACAACTGGCTAGTGCGGCTTGATGAAGGCACCGTTGTGCGTGGTTCAGCGCGCAAAGCGGCATGGCGGATTGTGCATGGTGGCGGCGATGTGGTTTGACGCGCAGGCTGCCCTGAAAGACCTGGACGGGGCGGAAAAGCCCCGTTCCATCACCTCGACCGCGGAAAAGCGTGCGCCTGCCTGTGTAGCGGATGTAGCAAGTGTAGCAGGCCGATACGCAGGAAATTTCGGCTCCCCGACCTGCCGCCATGGCCCGCGCGTAGCGAATGTAGCGGATGTAGCAGGGGGGCAGGGCAAAAAGTCTGAGACCTCATCCAGCGCCAGCCAGAGTGAAGCAGCCTCTCCCTATGGCGCATCCCCAGGAGGAAGGCCGCTGACCTGGACGGGCCGCGTTGTGTCCCTTGAGGCCTGGCGCACCCTGACGGAATGGGAAAAGCACGGGCCGAAGGGGCGGGTTTGGAACGGAAGGACACAGCGATGGGAATGATTTTGGAACAAGTGCTTAACCCGTTTTTGGGTGTGAGAAAAATAGGAAGTGACGATGCCAGGGCCTGAACCTGATACCGTATGGTTTGAAGAATTTGAGGGGCGGCTGCTAGCGACCTTCGAGCCATATTTCTGGACTGGCAATGTCGGCAATCGCAAGTCCCGTGCAGTTGCAATGCTTAAGCGCATTCTTTTGCACGATTGGACTTGTCTCTGGTGTGGGGATGACCTGCCTGAATGGCGCAGGGCCGACGCGTGCTATTGTTGCGAAGGATGCCGGAAACGGGCGGCCCGTCAGCGCAGGGCGCAGCGTAAACCCGTGGCAGCTTGTGGAGCAACAGCAGACCATGTCTGGCGCTGCGAAGAATGAGGCAGCGGCATGAAGCAGTCCCGCCTCATGTCGTTGGTCGAGTCCGTCGCCAACGTGATCGTCGGCTACGGCGTCGCGGTGGTAACGCAGATCCTGATCTTCCCGGTCTTCGGGCTGCACACGACGCTGGCGCAGAACCTGAAGATGGGCGCGGTGTTCACTGTCGGCTCGATCGGCCGCAGCTACGCCTTGCGACGGTTGTTCGAGGCGATTCGGGCCTACTACAGTCGGTGGCTGAAACTCGCTGTAAGCTAAACTGAACTACCCAGTCGCGGTGGACAAATTTGGAGCGATCTGTCGATACTGAAAGAGTAAGTCATTAGCTTCCTTGCTCTTTTGAGAGGCTTGGCTGATTTCTTGATCTGCTTTGGAAAGCTTGTTTCGGTATTCGGAATCGAGACGGCGGCGCTCCTTGTTTTTATGATCACTCTCCGCAATTGAGGCAATGAGTGGTGCTCCTAACAAAGCGTACCCGGCTGCGAATACCGCCAGTGAGAACGGACCGCCACTACCTGTAAGAATACCGAGCAATGCAAGGCCACCGGCTGCGGCCCAACCTATCGTTCGCTGCTTTCCAGCAATGCTGTCGCTGTTGAAGTACCCTATACTCGAATCTGAGGGCTTGCTGATGTAGCCCTTCTGGTTCTTTGCAGACGAAACCAGGAAGTCCGATTGGTTCGCAACTTCTTCGATAATGTCTCCGGCCTGGACTGCGTCGCGCTTCAATTGGTCGTAATTCGATACCATCGGTCCAATTTCAGCATCTTGGCCCGCGATTGATTGGGAAAGATCAAGGGTACGAATATTGTCATATTTCCAGTTTCCAGAATATAGACCCTCCGGTTTCTTCCCCTTTAACAAGCACAGAACATCCGCAAAGGGTTTCAAACGCTTCAAAAGCTCCGCTCTATATTCCGCCACGCGGTTTTCGAAGCGCTTTCGATCTTTGAGGTAGTCTTGATCTGTTGCAAGTTTGGCCACGTAATAGAAATTGATTCTAATTGCCTTATCGAGATGACTCTCGGCTTCGTCGAACCGGCCTTGGTGAGCGAGAACTTTGCCGAGATAGTAATGAGCGCGTGCATCGTTTGGGCCTTCCTTGACTGCCTCACGATATTCACTTTCTGCCTCTGAGATGTGGCCTTGCACATAGGAAGCCCATGCACTCGAACAGCGCGCAAATACTCGAGGTTGGAAAAACTCTTCTTGCCTAGTCTCATCCGTGCCAATGAGCATATCTCGAGGGGGTTTGGCGTATTTGACAGCCTCATCAAAGCACTTCTTGGCTGCGTTGAAGTCAATCAGTTCCGGCTCGAAATTCTCTCCGTCACCCAACAAGATATTGCCCTTGAGCATATGAACCCGTGGATCAAAAATGTAGCCTCTGTGATCTCCATGACCGTGCAGGGCGTCATTCAGATAGGACAATGCATCTTCATAGAGTTCGCGACGGTAGAGATCTTTCGCGATGTCATATTTTTCGAGCGCCCACGTCTTCTCGGGAGATTTCACCGCCTCCAAGAGATCCCGCAACACGCCCTCGATAACGCGCAAGCGCTGGGCAGTCAGTTGAAATCCGCTCTCAATGGAGTAACGTACTTCATCAATGGACCAACGAACGTCGTCCACTGACTGACGAAGATCAATGATTGAATCGTCGAGCCTTTCGATGCCTACGCGAATCGAATCGAGGCCCTGACTAATTTGGTTTGCCGCTTCACGTTGGCTTTCGACAACAGCTTCCGTAGATAAACGGGCTACTTCAGCGTTCGATAGTGCGAGCTTCGCTATGCTTTGATCAATGTCTGTCGCAAGATTATCGAAGTGCGACTGGTTTTCGAGATACTTCTTGTAGTCGTAACCCTCGCGAAACGTATAAGGTGCAATGGCGCTTGGATACGTAAGATCGCCCATGTTGGTCCCCTGTTTTTACGCAGTTTACGGAGAATATCCCTTCACTCAATAACTTTTCAGCCGGCCGCAGACCCGCCGCCCCGGAGGGACGGCGGCCATCAAGTTCTCGACGTCGGGTATGTCAGGCGTCGGGTATGTCAGGCGGCGGGTAGTTTGTACGCGCGCCCCCGGTTCTCGACCTTCTCCGAGGTCACTTCGAGCCCGAGTTTCTTCTTCAGCGCCCCTGCTATCGCGCCGCGCACCGTGTGCGACTGCCAGTCCGTCGCGGCCATGATCTCCTCGATGGTAGCGCCGTCCGGCGCGCGAAGCATGGCGATCGGGGTGACCGTTACGTCCATTACCCCCCCTCTAGGCGGTAACGGTGGTAACGCTGACTCTGTTAGGAGCCTTTGCTTGGCAAACGGGCTGACAGGGTGGCTTGCCCAAGCATTTCCGTGCAGAAGCCCAGTAATCGAAAGTCCGCCTGTCTATTCGAACCCAAGCGCCGAACTCATAAGCTGTTTCGTCAAAACTCAGTCTACATCCAGCATCTTATACCCTTGAAAAAACTCAGACGAGAGGTATTCCGACAAAGAAGAATGCCCGTTAATTGTCGAGACCGGAATCAATACGGGCTTAACCCAACTGTCACATGAATAAAACTGTGGTAGGAGTTCAGACCTCCGAACATCTTTCTTCCGCCTATCCGTCAAATGATCGGTTGAAACCATCAATGCTGCTTTGCTTCCAGCCTCAATCTTTATCAAAAACTCTGGGTTATATTCTGAACGTTCTTCTGGCGTTGCGGAGCCAAGCAAGAAGAACAAATTGTCTTCAACACAAAAGTAGAATTTGCTGACCCGCATGCTGTCACCTACAAGCAGGTCCGTGGCGACCACATTTGAGTAGCTTTTGGCCACCTGATCTTCGGTCAGATCAAGTTCAAGGGCAACTGCGGCGGTGGGTATTAGGACCGCTAGGGTAAATGCTCGGATCAAGAAATCGGCCATTGGAACACTGTTCGGCTATCCCTCAACTCAATAAGGTTTGTTGATAGCTCGTAATCCAAAATTGGTTCTTGGATGGGCTTGCCGACGTAGCTTTGCATTATGTCGCTCCCGCAACGGGCCAAAAAAGTGCCAAAGCTAAATGCAATTGCATGCTGCTCTCCAATACTTTGATCCGAAACAAGATGGCACAAACCCAATCAGTAACTCAACCTTGCGGAAAATCTAATTGTGACTCTGCGTCGGCATTATAAGCCGATATCCTCGGATGTTTATCACCGGTTGCAGCTTGCTAGTTTGAAAAAATCCAATGAATCCAACACCAGAACCCGTATAATGTAACGAGAGGTGGCGAGATGGCTAATTGGGAAGACTGCCTGATCTGGATCGAAGACCTGGACCCGCCGCAGGTTCGCGTGACGTGGTCGGTCTATTCCTGGCAAAACCCCATCCATGTGCGACGGCGGGCGGAGAAACTGGCGCGCAAATATGTGCGGGGCTGGCATTGTGAAGGGTGCAATGAGGTCATGCCGGTCTGGAAGCGCGTGGACGCCACCTATTGCAGCGAAACCTGCCGGAAACGGGCGGCCCGTCAACGCAGGGCGCAGCGTAAAGCCGTGGCAGGTTGTTAGGGGGACAGATGACCGGCGATGAATTGAGGGCGCTTCGGAAGGCTGCGGGCTATTCCCGCCCGGCGCTGGCGTCCAAGTGCAGCCTTCATGCGGACACTATAAAATATTGGGAAAAGAAACCCGTGGTCGATCTTCGAGGGTATGCCGTGGGAAAGCTTCTGGAGGCGCTGGGTCCGGTTGGACTTCCACAAGACAATGGCGGCGAAAGTGAAAGCCGCGAGCGCCGAGCGTTCTTGTCGGACAGGGTATTTTGCGCACCCGACACGCGCGCGCGGGGTGGGGTCTTAGGCAACAAGTCTCGTTCAATCGCTTGGCGCGGCAAGTTGATCTGTGGCGCGAAGACCCGAAAGGGCACGCCCTGCCAGGCCAAGGCGCTGCCGGGGAAGAAACGCTGCAAGTATCATGGCGGTATGTCGACCGGGCCAAAGACGGCAGACGGACGTGAACGTATAGCCCGCGCTCAGCGCAGACGTTGGGCTGAACGTCAAAAATAGCGCCAGCCATTTCTTCACTTCGATTCAAATGGTTCCGCAGACTAACATGATGATGAGGAAAGGTTGAAAACTGGAATTTTCACCCTTCCAATTGGAAAGTCTGCAATGACGTTTATGCGCCCTACTGAAGGACATCATTTCAACCCTCGACTGGGCATTAAAATGATGTTGCTGCCGGAGCCTACTACTTGGGCTCTGGGACGCCCGATCGAAGATCCCGCCAAGCCTTTTCAGAAAACGCTCGCCAAAACAGGGGGCATCTGCACACGCCTCGGATTGACCGGGGTGCAAAACACTTAAAGGATGAGCACTATGACGAAGACTTGCGAAATATCACGACACCGTCGCCGACCATGAGCATCATACTTAGTCTCCTCTCGATATCGGGCTCTGGACCCTTCCCCATTGCCAAAGGCCTGCTTTTGCCCTTTGGCCATCGAGAAGGTTGGTCGCGCCTCTTTTCGCCAAAAAAGATTTGTCTATTTTTGGAACCGCACAAATTCATGCGCCCATTGGTTTTGTGATTGTTGGCCCTATAGTTCGCATCTGCAGAGCTGACACTTACCAATATCCATTGGCAACCCAGCCATAGATGCGCGAGTCTACCAGCCATCGTGCAATGCGAGGGTTGAGAAGCCAGCTGTGATCTTTAGGGTGATCTCAAACAGGCGGGCTGGTGAAGATGGAAAAAAGCAAGTATTCCGAGAGAGATATCTGCAGCAAGCTCGTCACCCCGGCGATCCTGGAGGCAGGCTGGGATCTGCAGGCGCAGATCGCCGAGGAGAAAACCCTTACCGATGGCCGGATCATTGTTCGCGGCAAGATGGTTGCACGCGGCAAGCAGAAGCGCGCTGACTATGTGCTTTACATCAAGCCCAACATTCCCATTGCGGTCATCGAGGCCAAGGACAACAAGCACGCGGTCGGCGATGGGATGCAGCAGGCTCTTTCCTATGCTGAGATGTTACGGGTCCCATTCGCTTTCTCGACAAATGGCGATCGGTTTCTGTTCCACGACAAGACCGGGCAATCGGCTTCCATGGAAACAGAAATCGGGTTGGACGAGTTTCCATCCCCAGACGAGTTGCAGAAGAAATACGAAACCTGGAAAGGCCTGTCCGATCAACAGGCGCAGGTCGCCTTTCAAGGCTATCACGATACCGGCAAAACGCCGCGCTACTATCAGACCAATGCGGTGAATGCAGCCGTCGAGGCGATTGCCAAAGGGCAAGACCGGCTCTTGTTGGTGATGGCGACTGGGACGGGAAAAACCTTCACCGCGTTTCAGATCATATGGCGTTTGTGGAAGTCCGGTGCCAAGAAAAGGGTTCTCTTTCTGGCTGACCGGAACGTGTTGGTCGACCAGACCATGGTCAACGATTTTCGACCGTTCATAGGGTCGATGGCCAAGCTTTCGACCCACTCGAAGACAATCGAAAAAGCGGACGGAACGACCGAGGAGCTTACGCTCGCAGTCGACAAGAAGCGCCGCATCAACACGGCCTATGAAATCTATCTCGGCCTCTATCAAGCGCTGACCGGGCCAACCAAGAGCCAGAAAATCTACAAGGAACTCTCACCCGATTTCTTCGACCTGATCGTCGTCGACGAATGCCATCGCGGCAGCGCCGCAGACGATTCCGCCTGGCGGGAAATTCTTGAGCACTTCTCCGGTGCAACTCAGATCGGGATGACGGCAACGCCCAAAGAGACCGAGTACGTTTCCAACATCAACTACTTCGGCGAACCGATCTTCACCTACTCCTTGAAGGAAGGCATCCGCGACGGCTTCCTTGCGCCTTACAAGGTCATCAAGAGCCACATCGACCGTGATATCGAAGGCTACCGACCTGAGAAAGGCCAGCTAGATCGTGATGGCAACGAGGTCGAAGACCGTGTCTATAATACGAAGGATTTCGATCGTACGTTGGTTCTTGATGACCGTACCAAACTGGTCGCCCAGCGCGTCACGCAGTTCCTCAAGGAAAGTGGCGACCACATGCAAAAGACGATTGTCTTCTGCATCGATCAGGAGCACGCCGCACGAATGCGGCAGGCCCTGATCAATGAAAACCAGGATCTGGTCGAAAAGGATTCCCGCTACGTAATGCGGATCACGGGCAACGACAAGGAAGGCCTGAACCAACTCGCGAACTTCATCGATCCCGAGGCTGATTACCCCGTCATCGTGACCACCTCCCGGCTGCTGAGCACGGGCGTGGACGCACAGACCTGCCGCCTGATTGCGCTTGACCGGGAAATCGGCTCCATGACGGAATTCAAGCAGATCGTCGGGCGTGGCACGCGCGTTCATGCGGACACCGGCAAATACTACTTCACGCTCATGGATTTCCGGGGGGCGACCAATCATTTCGCGGACCCGGACTTCGACGGCGAACCCGTTCAGATCTATCAGCCCGGCCGCGATGACCCGATGACACCGCCGGATGATCAGTCCACAGAACCACCGAATAATCCGGAGGGCGGTGAGACCGTAATTATCGATCCAATCGACCCCACTCTACCACCGTACGATCCATCTGACAGCGATGGTCCAACAGGCGGCTCAGGCCCCCAGAAGAAGATCTATGTTGATGGTGTCGGGGCCTCGATCATCAAGGAGCGCGTTGAATACCTCGATGCCGACGGGAAACTTGTCACCGAAAGTCTCAAGGATTTCACTAAACGGCACCTGACCCGCCGCTTCGCGTCAATGGATGACTTCCTGCGGCGCTGGAATGCGGAAGAACGCAAGCAGGCCATCCTCGATGAGCTTTCTGAAGAGGGCCTCGACATCACCCTGATAGGCAAGGAACTGGACCGCGATCTCGACCCCTTCGACCTGATCTGCCACATCGCGTTTGACGCCAAGCCACTTACGCGGCGGGAGCGCGCTGAAAACGTCAAGAAGCGCGACGTGTTTAACAGGTACGGCGAGCAGGCTCGTGTCGTTCTTGAAGCGCTTCTTGAGAAATACGCCGACGACGGCGTCCTGACCCTCGACGACACGAACATCCTTCAAATCAACCCGTTCTCGCACATGGGCACCCCCATTGAACTCATGCGCAGTTTCGGCAAGAAGAACGATTACCTGCAGGCCGTTCATGACCTGCAAAATGCCCTCTACGAAGAAAGCGCCTGACCGATGTCCATGAGAACCCTCGTCAAATCCATCCAGGATGTCATGCGCAAGGACGTCGGCGTTGATGGCGATGCGCAGCGCATCTCGCAGCTTGTCTGGATGTTCTTCCTCAAGATCATCGACGACCAGGACGAGGCGCTGGAATTCACCCGCGACGACTACACCTCGCCCATCCCAGAGCGCCTTCAATGGCGCAACTGGGCGGCAGACCCCGAGGGCATCACCGGCGATGCCCTGCTTGAATTCGTTAACACCGATCTCTTCCCGACACTCAAAGAACTCCCGACCACCAGCCCACGGGCCCGCGTGGTGCGTTCCGTTTTCGAGGACGCCTACAACTACATGAAATCCGGCCAACTCATGCGGCAGGTGATCAACAAGATCGCAGAGGTCGATTTCAACTCCCTGTCCGAGCGCCAGCATTTCGGCGACATCTACGAACAACTCCTGAACGACCTCCAAAACGCAGGCAACGCGGGCGAATACTACACGCCCCGCGCCGTCACGGCCTTTATGGTGCAGCAGATCGACCCGAAGCCGGGCGAAATCCTGATGGACCCTGCCTGCGGCACCGGTGGCTTCCTCACCTGCGCGATGCGGCACATGCGCGACACCTACGTCAAACGCCCCGAGGACGAGGCGCTGATGCAATCCTCCCTTCGCGCCGTCGAAAAGAAGCCCCTGCCCCACATGCTCTGCACGACGAACATGCTTCTGCACAGCATCGAGGAGCCCAGCTGGGTAAAGCACGACAACACCCTTGCCCGCCCCCTCATCAGCTGGACCAAGGATGAACGCGTCGACATCATCCTCACCAACCCGCCCTTCGGCGGCAAGGAGGAGGACGGGATCGAAAACAACTTCCCCGCCTTCAAGACGCGCGAAACCGCTGACCTCTTCCTCGCCCTCATCATCCGCCTGCTCAAGAAAAACGGCCGCGCCGCCGTGGTTCTGCCTGATGGCTCGCTCTTCGGCGAAGGCATCAAGACCCGGCTCAAGGAACACCTGCTGAGCGAGTGCAACCTGCACACCATCGTCCGGCTGCCCAACTCGGTCTTCAAGCCCTACGCCTCCATCGGCACCAACCTACTGTTTTTCGAAAAAGGCCAGCCCACAAAGGACATCTGGTATTGGGAACACCGCGTCCCCGAGACGCAAAAGGCCTATTCCATGACCAAGCCGATCCGGCTGGAGCATCTGGACGACTGCGCCGCATGGTGGGGCGGGCCGAACCGCGAGGGGCGCGAAGAAAGCGACCGCGCCTGGAAGGTCTCAATCGACGAGATCCGCGAGCGTGGCTTCAACCTCGACATCAAGAACCCGCATGTGGAGGAGGAGGATTGGGGCGACCCCGAAACCCTGCTGAATGACCTGACCAAGGCCGAAGCCTCGGTCGAAAGCCTGCGTGCCGAGCTGAAATCCATCCTGACCGAGGCGCTGGCCCGATGAACGCGGAACGGTTGCTGGAGGTTTACGAGCAGATCAGCGAGGCGCCCGACGCCATCGCGCGGCTGCGGCGGTTCGTTCTGGATCTGGCCGTGCGCGGGAAGCTTGTAGAGCAGGATGCGGGGGAAGAACTGGCGTCAAACCTCCTTGAAACTATCGCGGACCTCAAAGCCGAGATGGTCCACCAAAAGCAAATCAAAAAGCCAAAACCACTTACACCGTTGGACACCTTTCCCTTCAATCTCCCGCATTCATGGCGGTGGGAGAAGCTTGGCAACCTGACCTCTTATATTCAGCGTGGGAAATCTCCAAAATACTCCTCAGGAAGTGGGATCCCAGTTGTTTCCCAAAAATGCGTCCAGTGGTCCGGATTGGACTTAGACGTCGCAAAAGAGATATCAGCGGAATCCCTTTCCAACTATGAGCCGATACGATTTTTACGTGATGGTGACTTGCTCTGGAACTCAACTGGAACAGGAACAATCGGGCGCGTTCATATCGTTAGAGAACCCCCTGAAAAGTTGGTCTGTGACTCCCATGTTACCGTGGTGAGGCCGATCTTGGTAAGCTCAGACTACCTCTGGGTTTGGCTTCGCTCAGACGACGTTTACGGACAGATCGAGGGCAGTGCCGCTGGTTCCACAAACCAAATCGAATTGACGGCGACTCTGGCAAACAATCAACCAGTTCCTCTTCCCCCTCTCGCAGAACAGCACCGGATCGTCGCCAAGGTCGATGAGCTCATGGCGCTCTGTGATCGGCTGGAGGAGGCCCGCAAGACCCGTGAGGAGACGCGCGACAAGCTCACCGCCGCCAGCCTCGCCCGCCTGACCGCCCCCGACACCACGGCAGAGGACTTCCCCGCCCACGCCGCCTTCGCCCTCGAAGCGCTCCCCGCCCTCACCACGCGCCCCGACCAGATCAAGACCCTCCGCCAAACCATCCTCAACCTCGCCGTCCGTGGCAAACTGGTGGAACAGGACCCGGCGGATGAGCCAGCGGCGGAATTGCTTGCTACTATCGCGATTGAGCGACATGAACTGGCCAAGGCGGGTAAGATCAAAAAGTCCAAGCCGCTTCCGCCTGTAGACGTTTCGCTGGCACCCTACGATCTTCCAATCGGCTGGTCATGGGCCAGATTCCCAGAGCTGGGGACTTTCGGTCGCGGAAAATCCAAACACAGACCCCGAAACGATCCCGCGCTCTACCGAGGCGGGACTGTTCCGTTTATTCAAACTGGGGATGTCGCAAGGTCCGGTGGTCGGATCACTTCCAACACCGGCTTCTACAATGAGCTCGGATTGGCGCAGAGCATGCTCTGGCCGTGCGGCACTATGTGCGTCACAATTGCCGCCAATATCGCCGACAGTGGCATCCTCGATTTCGACGCCTGTTTTCCTGATAGCGTGGTCGGCCTCGTGCCTGCTTCAATGTTCGACAGCGCTCGATACTTCGAGTATTTCATCCGAACAGCAAAAGCGAACCTGCTGGAATTCGCGTCAGCAACAGCACAGAAGAATATCAATCTGGGCATACTCGAGACGGTTCTGATCCCACTCCCACCCCTCGCCGAACAGCACCGCATCGTCGCCAAAGTCGACGCCCTCATGGCCCTCTGCGACCGGCTGGAGGCCGCCCTCACCACCACCGACACCACCCGCGCCCGCCTCCTCGAAGCCCTCCTCCACGAGGCGCTCGAGCCTTCCCAAAACGTCATGGAGGCGGCCGAATGAGCGATCAGGTCAACTGGACGCAGGTCGCCCAACACCTCGACGATCTCTATACCGCTTCTGCTGGGCTAGAGCAGATGTTCCCCGGTCGTAAGTTTACGCTCGACGGCCACCTTGTCGGCAGTATCGGAGAGGTCGTCGCGGCCTATATCTTTGACCTTGATCTGAATCCGGCTTCCACCCTCGGGCACGATGCGACTTCGGCTGACGGAAAGAACGTCGAGATCAAGCTGACGCAAGGCCGAAGTGTCGCGATCCGCCACGAACCCGAACACCTGATCGTGCTGCACCGGCCCAAGGGCGGTCCCGTTCGGGTGGTTTACAACGGCCCCGGCGCGCGGGTGTGGACCGCAGCGGGGGCAATGCAGAAGAATGGACAGCGGCCCATTTCGCTGAGCCGTCTTGATCGTTTGGCCGCTGAGATTCCCGATCACGACCGTCTCAAACCAGTGCGCCCCGCGCCGGTGTAATTGGAAAAGGTGGTGTGACGCGGGCGGCAGACATGTCTCTTGAGGACCGTTCTCATTGTAGGCTTGTCCGAACATGCCTAACCGAGAACGCCAAAAACGCGTAAATAACGCTTCCATCCGAAAGGTTCCGTGGGAATTATTGTGGGAAACCTATTTTTTAAAAAGTGTTACAGGTTTGAATTTATTGACTTATTTTAAACACAGTGGCGGAGGAGGTGGGATTCGAACCCACGGTAGACTTTCACCTACGCCGGTTTTCAAGACCGGTGCATTCGACCACTCTGCCACTCCTCCGGGCCAACCCTCCCTACTGTGGCTTTTGCGATTCTGAAAGGGATCACTTCATGGGGAATTCCGCCGAATGCGCTCTGCGGACTTTTCTTGTGCGCGGCGAAAGGCTAAACTCCGCGCGTGTGGCGTGCCACGCAACTCATGAGCAGAACGCCGGGTGAACCGGTATCGCGGGCAAAATCGCGTGGTGACAGGCAAGGGACGAGGCATGAAAAGAATTCTGACGGGCAGGGCCGGACGCGGGCACATGGCCGCGATAGGGTTGGTTCTTCTTGCGGGGTGTACCGAAGACGGTGAGTTCACTCTTTTCCAGGCACAGCCGGAGGCGGCTGGCGCCGAAGTGGCGTCCGATCAGTCCGTCAAGCTGGTGGAGCGCGACGTGGAGGCGCCGGATGTCTTTCAGGTCACCGACAGCGGTCTTTGGGATGGCCGCCCGTCGCTGGGCGGTGTTTGGGTCGCGCATCCGGACGTGGGCGAGCCGGAGCGAGTGATAATCCGCAACACCACCAATTCCAAGTTCGTGATCGGGGCCCTGTTCCGGCGTGAACGGGACAATCCCGGCCCCGTCCTGCAGGTGTCGTCTGATGCCGCGGCCGCACTTGGCATGCTGGCCGGGGCGCCTGCGCAACTGAATGTCACGGCATTGCGCCGGGAATCCGCCCCTGTCGCGGACCCCGCGGCCGATGCCATGGTCGCCGAAACCGAAGACCTGTCGGCCCCCGGCGAGATCGAGGCCAGCACGCTTGACCCGGTTGCCGGGGCCGCAGCGGCCATCGAGGCCGCGGAAAGCGGCGCGACCACCACGGCGGCCGCCGCGCCAGAGCCTGCACCGGCGCCCAAGCCGCGCGCGGCCTCGTCGCTTGACAAGCCCTTTATCCAGATCGGTATATTCAGCGTTGAACAGAACGCGAAAAACACCGCGACCGCGATGCGGCAGGCGGGCATGGTGCCGACCGTGAAAAAGCAGAGTTCGCAGGGGAAAACCTTCTGGCGCGTGATCGTCGGCCCGGCGCAGAACAAATCCGAGCGCTCTGTCCTGTTGAAAAAGATCAAGGGTGTCGGCTTTGATGACGCCTATGCCGTGACCAACTGATTCAGGTGAAAGATGTCCTTTGCTGCCCGCCTTGTCGCCCCGCTGATCGCCATTGTCCTTCTGGCCATACCGGCAAAGGCCTTCGAGACAAGCGCGAAAGCGGCTTTCGTGATGGATATCACGACCGGTACGGTCCTGCTGAACAAGAACGCGGACGATCCGCTGCCCCCGGCCTCCATGTCCAAGCTGATGACGCTCTATGTCGCCTTCGAGGCGGTGCGTGACGGCCGTCTGACGCTTCAGGAAAAGTTGCCCGTGTCGCAACACGCGATGAGCTATGGCGGCTCGACCATGTTTCTGGATACCACCGACCGCGTCACGGTCGAGGACCTGTTTCGCGGGATCATCGTGCTGTCGGGCAATGATGCCTGCGCCGTCATCGCCGAGGCGCTCAGCCCCGATGGCACCGAGGCCGGATTTGCCCGGTTCATGACGCAACGTGCGCAAAAGATGGGCATGACCAATTCGACCTTCATGAATTCCAACGGCTGGCCCGAAGCGGGTCACCGGATGAGCATGCGCGATCTGGCGCTTGTGGCGCGTCGCCTGATCGAGGACTTCCCGGAATTCTACCCGATGTTCGCCGAGACCGAGTACCTCTTTGATGGCCGGGCCCCGCAGAACACCCAGAACCGCAACCCGCTTTTGCGGCTGGGGATCGGGGCGGATGGCCTCAAGACAGGGCACACGCAGGCGGCCGGCTATGGTCTTGTCGGCTCGGCCAAGCAGGGCGACCGACGCGTGGTCTTTGTCGTTTCGGGGATCGACACGGCGGCACAGCGCGCAAAAGAGGCCGAGGCGATCGTGAACTGGGCCTTTCGTCAATTCACCCAGAAAGACATCGTCAAGGCCGGAACCGAAGTGGCCCGCGCGGATGTCTGGATGGGCGGTGCGCCGAGCGTGGGCCTGACCCCGGCCGAGGATCTGACCACGCTGGTTCCGGTGCTGGGCGCGGATGATCTGAAGGCCGAGGTTGTCTATACAGGGCCGGTACGCGCCCCGGTCGCCAAGGGAGACGCGTTGGCCGAACTGGTCTTCAAGCCGGAGGGCCTGCCCGAGACGCGTATCCCGCTCGTGGCATCGGAAGACGTGCCGGTGGGCGGGTTCGGCGTACGGCTGATGACGGTATCGCGGGTATTGCTGAACCGTTTGCAACAGGGGCCAGAGGGCGCGATTTGAGCGCGCCTGGCCGATTTATCACCTTCGAGGGCATCGACGGTTCGGGCAAGTCCACGCAGGCACGCCTGCTGGCCGAGCATCTGCGCGCCGCGGGCCATCCTGTCGACCTGACGCGAGAGCCGGGCGGCAGCCCGGGGGCCGAGGAAATCCGCCGGCTGGTTCTGGAGGGTGACCCGGACCGCTGGTCGCCGGAAACCGAGCTGCTGCTCTTTACCGCCGCGCGCCGCGATCATCTGGAGCGCGTGATCGACCCCGGCGTGGCCGCGGGCCGGGTCGTGATTTCGGATCGCTTTGCCGACAGCACGCGCATGTATCAGGGTTTGGGCCGTGGCGATCTGCGCG
>JANSYK010000151.1 GCA_024742485.1 Alphaproteobacteria bacterium
CCGTCGATCTGGTCATACGCCTTGAAGTCACCGAAATACTTCGTGATCGCCGCCGTCAACGTCGTCTTGCCGTGGTCAACGTGACCAACAGTCCCGATGTTCACATGCGGCTTCGTGCGGTCAAACTTTTCCTTTGCCATGATGGCCTCCTTTAGTTTTGGCTTTGAGTGCCAAATTCAATTCAAACTCTAACCCGCTCATTGCGAAGCAGGCGCTCCATGTTAGCCACGTAGATGCCAATCAACGCTGCAAGTGACTTTTCAGCAGATGACGAGCTTTGCAGGTTACCAGCCGTCGCATTGACTTGCCCGCCGATGAAACCCCGACCACCTTCCGAAGACAGACGCGTTTCCAGCTTGCCAGGGTTCAAAACGGTCTTAGGCACTATCGCGAGGCGGACGTCGACCAAAAGCGTCAGCCTCTCCGGGCCTGTTCCGATGCCACCGAGCCTTTGGTTCAATGCAGCTTCCAAACGGGATTGAAGCCAATCTGGGCCTTGTTGTTTAAAATGGTCCGCAAACATGCTTTTTTGAGCATTATTAGCGTCCACTTTGAACCCTTCAATAGTCACCACCTCCAGCAGATCTTGGCGAGGCGTATCAGACGCACCACCGCAGCCAACTAACAGGAGCTGGCTCGACGCAAGCGCTAGAAAGTTTCTGCGAGACAGTGACATTACGCGTATTTCGCCTGGATCTCTTCGCTGATGTTCGACGGCACCGGCTCGTAATGCGAGAACTGCATCGTGAACTGGGCGCGGCCCGAGGACATCGAGCGCAGCGTGTTGATATAGCCGAACATGTTGGCCAGCGGTACGTTGGCGTTGATCGCGATGGCGTTGCCGCGCGGCTCCTGCCCCGAGACCTGCCCACGACGCGACGTCAGGTCACCGATGATGCCGCCGGTATATTCCTCCGGCGTGATCACCTCGACCTTCATGATCGGCTCCAGCAGCTTCGCGCCGGCCTTTTTCAGACCTTCGCGCATGCCCATCCGACCAGCGATTTCAAAGGCCATCACCGACGAGTCCACATCGTGGAACTTACCGTCGATCAGCGCGACCTTGAAGTCGATCACGGGGAAGCCGGCCAGCGGACCGCTGTCCATGACGCTCTCGATACCCTTCTCGACGCCG
>JANSYK010000105.1 GCA_024742485.1 Alphaproteobacteria bacterium
GATGTCGTCAAGAGCAGCGAGATCGAAGGCGAGACGCTCGACAAGGATCAGGTTCGGTCGTCCATTGCAAAACGGCTGGGGCTCGAAATCGGCGGGCTGATCCCGTCTGATCGCCATGTCGATGGGGTCGTCGAGATGATGTTGGACGCAACACAAGGGTTTGATCGGCCATTGGATGCGGAGCGATTGTTCGGCTGGCATGCCGCCCTTTTTCCGACTGGGCGAAGCGGAATGACCCGGATCACCGTAGGGCAGTGGCGGATCGGTCCTATGGAGGTTGTTTCAGGGCCTATGGGTCGCGAGCGCGTACATTTTGAGGCGCCGGAAGCAGCACAGCTTGATAAAGAGATGGGGCGGTTTCTGACCTGGTTCAATCAGGCCCCCGATACAGATCCCGTTATCCATGCCGCAATTGCACATTTGTGGTTCGTCACGATCCACCCCTTCGACGATGGTAACGGGCGCATTGCGCGTGCGATCGCGGATATGGCGTTGGCGCGATCAGAACGAAGTTCACAGCGGTTTTACAGCATGTCGACCCAAATCCGGCAGGAGCGGAGCGCCTATTACGATATGCTCGAGACGACGCAGAAGGGCGGGCTTGATGTCACAGCTTGGCTGAATTGGTTTCTCAATTGCCTCGACCGTGCATTTGATGGTGCAGAGATCATTTTGGAGGCCGTGTTTCAAAAGGCGCGGTTCTGGGAGAAATACGGAACGGCCAACATAAACGACCGCCAGCGGGACATGCTCAACCGCCTCCTGGATGGGTTCGAAGGAAAACTGACGACGTCGAAATATGCGAAGATCGAGAAGTGTTCGCAGGACACCGCATATCGCGACATCCTCGACCTGATCGACCTGGGGGCGCTTGAGAAAGATGACGCTGGTGGACGGAGTACCAGCTATTCGCTGTCAGCGAAGTGAAGAGGCTTGTCGCATCCGGCGCTCAGGACAAGCACCGCCAGGATATGTCAGACAGTCGCCAGAAAAACTGCCGATCTGAGGCTTGCTATAATCCGTTGATATGAATTGCAAAAATATAACTCTTAGGTGCGGCCTTGCCGATATCCGTTGCCGATCCTGAGTTTCTGCTTGCAATGAAGAAAACCGGGGCTGTGCCGGCCCCTGAAGTTCTTTTTCCGGGCAAATAGGGCCTGGAAAAAGAGAAAGTGTTCTTCGGGTTTTGTGACTGACGGATGAGGGCCTTTGGGGTCCCTCAGATGGGTCCGGGCCGGATTCCGGTCTGCCGTTCCTGATGAAGGGCATTCCCATGCAAACAGGTGTCTTGCGCGTGCTGCGCGCGACCGCTGCCTCGTGGTGGCGACACAAGGAACTACGCCGATCCGGCCAGTCATTGCTGGCACAGCGGCTCGAGCGCGAGACGGTCCTGCGTGATCTCGGCTATCTGAAGCAGGCGGCGATATTGCCAAACGCGCATGTGATCTGCGGAGAGGGTGGGACATACCTCCAACTTGGTTGGACCACCGTTTCGACTCTCGCGCCGATCGAGCGCTTTCCATTGGCCACTCTTGCAGTCGCACGAGGGACCCCGTTCATCGATATCCGACCCGTCACCGATGTCATCGCCTTCGC
>JANSYK010000109.1 GCA_024742485.1 Alphaproteobacteria bacterium
GCTCTACCTGCAACAGCGCCGGTTCCAGCTGTCGCGCGGCAGCGAACGCGACGACGGCCTGCTCAACGTCCTGATCGATCTGGACGGAAGCGGCACCACGCAACCCGGCGTGATTGGCGGACCCGGCTCGGATGTGTATGTCGACCCCTACCGAAACTGATATGCGGTACTCTCGTAGACATTTGTTACTTGTTGCGGTGACCTCGTTGTCAGCTATATTTTGCGCTCCAGCGCGTGCTGTAGATAACGAGATTGCAGAAGATTTAGTCCGTCAGGTCAACTCTGAGATCATTCAAATCATCAGTTCAGGCCAGTCCGAAAGCGCAATGCTGAGGAATTTCGAACAGTTGCTGAACCTTCACGCCGACCTGCCAACGATTGGTCAATCGGTTCTTGGTGCATCGGCGCGCATCGCGTCAGGAAATCAGCTGGATGCATTTTACACAGCATTTCAGGTTTACATATCACGTAAGTATGGCCGACGCTTCCGCGAGTTCATCGGCAGTACGGTCACGGTTATTGGAACCCGAGAAACTGATCGCTTCGTTGAAGTAACATCTACCTTCACGATTCGAGGACAGCCCCCGTTCGAGGTCCGCTTTCGCGTGTGGGACCGGAGTGGGTCGCCTCGCTTTATCGATATTTTCATCGACGGGATTTCCCTTGTTATTACTGAAAGAAACGAAATTGATGCGCTTCTGGAACAAGTTGATGGTGACATTGATGCTTTAACCGCAAACCTGTTAATGCGGCTCCAGTGATTTGGCGCAGATCACAATTCAGAAATATCAGAATACTAGTCCTGAGCCAGGACCAATTAACTGGGATCGAACACATTTTAACCAAAACATCGTGCTGCCGCGTTGCAATCAAACAAGGCTAAATTCCGTTCTTGTTTAACTTGACCTCGCATTCAAAGGCCCGCCCTCTGAGTGTTGGTGTTTTCTAAGCAATAGTTATCAATGCAAGCGCGTGACAGCTTGTTATTCACATTCCCTTACAATTCTTCTGAGCTAATGCGGCGAAAGGGTGCAACACGGGCACCGAGTCCACTTAAGCGGCGACATATGATAAAATTATCAAGCACCTTGGGCTTGATGTACCCCCTGATAAGGTCACCGATAGGTGGCGGGTGTATCAGGTGGGAGCCAGTTGATCGGGAAGGCCAAGCCGCGCGGCTCAAGGGGTCTTGCAGAATCCCGTAACGGCGTGAAGCTGTCAGGTGAGGTTCAGTCTGCATGAACCTCACCTGCTCAGAGTGGCGTGTTTCGCGCCGCTTCTACATCCCTTAAACTGGGCCAGCCTCGCGCTGGCCCTTTTTTTGGACAAAAAGTCCTCCAACGCATCTTGTCTGCCTGATGGCGGACCCCCGTTCGAGCCAAACCATGACATGGCAACGGACAGAAACAGGTGATTGCAGCATCGACTGATGCTTGTCAATCGGCATCCAATCGTGACCCCTTATCGGCGTCCAATATTGACCCCTCTGGGGCTGAGCTGGCCCGGCGCTGCGTAGTCCTCATGTAA
>JANSYK010000006.1 GCA_024742485.1 Alphaproteobacteria bacterium
AAACCGCATCTCTTAAGCCCAAATCAGTCACCCAATCAAAGCCATCCAAACAAAAACGCAAAGCGCCTGTCAGAAAATACAACAAAGACGAAAAAAATCCCGCCAGCGGCGAACCGCCCTCGTTGGTGAACGCCTTATAGGGGGACCGATCGAACCAAGTCAACACCTAAATGGGGATTGGATCGAGTTTTTTAAACCCCCGTCGCTCTGACGAGGATTGGAACCGGCATTCATGGTGGCGACATTCAGTTTCCATGGTCATGCGACCCGGTCCGGCCGTGCATTTCGCACGGCCGGTCGAAAGGCCGTTTGACTACTGAGTCAGGCGCAGGCTCTGGATCAGACCGGCGATCTGTTCGTAGGTCTCGGCAAGTTCACTGGCGCTGTTCGGCTCATAGGAATAGGTCAAGGACCCGTCATCAGGAGATGCGCAGGCTTCGAGCATCGTGTCGGCCGAATCCGACGTGTTGAATCCAATCGTGAAGATCTTGATGCCGGTCGCCTTGATATTGCTGCATAGCGCAGCCGTATGCGCTTTCGACAGCGCACTTTCGCGGCAACCGACACGGTCGGCGGTAGAACCGGCATAGGCCGTATTGAACGCACCATCCGTCATCAGGATGATATATTTTGCCAGATCGTCCTGAACCGCCATGTCGCCGGGCTCAGATCCGGCCGGCAGATAACCGGCCCAGTTATTCGACACCGTATACCAGGCCCATTGCAGCCCGATATGACCGGCGGTGCAGCCACCGGTCGAAAGGCCAGCAATGGCATTCGTCAGCGTCGTTTCATTGCCGGTCAATGGGACCAGCGCCGCATTCGTGCAACTGTTTTCAGGCAGGCGCGAATCGCGGGTGATCATGCCCAAGGACGGGTTGGCATCGGTATATTGATAGGAGGTGCCGCTGGCCGGTGCTTTCCGGTCAGTGGCGCAATCGTCCCGGCGAGTCCCATCCGAATTGACCACAAAGTTCTCCGGCACATTGCTGCAAGAGGCCGACCCATCGCCATTATCGGTGCAATCGATCCCGTATTGCTGCATGTGGGAGACCACATCATAGCCCGCATCATGGCTGCCATTGGATGCGGGAGCCGAGCTGGTAGCCCCGCGACGGTCCGGATAAACATAGTCCGCCAGTGGGCCGGCATTGATGGAATCGCTGTAGGGAACCAGGCTAACGCGTACATGTTCCGCTGTCGGCGTATTGACGCTCAGAAGTTCCTGCACGCCGAGCGTTGCGGCAGATTTGAGCGCCGCAATCCGACTTCCGCTCATCGAGCCGGTAACATCGAGCACCATCGCCACTTCGATATCGCCAATTCCGTAGGTGGCGGCCGATTTGCTTGCCACGACCTGTGTGGTCTGGCTCGATCCGACCCGCATGAACGTCAGCGACTGGTCGACATCTGCGGTCGCGGACACGGTCTGATCCGTCGGATCAATGGCAAAATTCGTCACCGAATAATCACTGGCATTGAGGTCCTCGATCCCCAGATTGGCCGCGAAAATAGCCTTGAAGTAGGTTTCCGCCGCATCGCCGGTTTCGGGCAATTCGCCGATGGAGAGCGCTCGCGCCGTTGCCAGCGATGCCGCGTCCAGAGCATTGTTGATCCGGGTTTTCTCGACCATGGACCGGGAAAAATCCACTGCCAGCCCGACCGACAGAAAGATGGCCACTGAAGCGAAAGCGAACGTAATCGCAATATTGCCCCCCCTGTCCGCTCGAAAACCAGCCGAAAGCCTTTTAAGAGTCACCAAACGCATCACACTTCATCCAACAAATCGACAATTCAAAGTACAGCGCAGCCCTCCCGTTCCTCTTGCGGGAATGGGCGCGCATCACCGACCGAGGCAAATACCGCCCGGACCTATATTGACGTGGGATCGTAGCGCCTTTGCATTGGGATGCGCTTAAATCGTTAGTTAAAATTCGAACGATTCTATTCGTCCGGTTTACGGCAGGCAGTAAGCCGCAATCAGCGCCGCTGGCCCGACGCACTGATGCCGACAGCAGCCAGGATGATCAGGCCGGTTGTCAGATCGCGATAGAACGGGTCGGCATTGAGAATATTGAATCCGTTGTTGATCAGCGCCAACAACAAGACGCCGGCAACACTGCGCCATACCGCCCCGGAACCACCATAGATGCTCGTACCACCCAGGATCACGGCCGCAATGGCCTGCAGCTCCATGCCGATACCGGCACCCGGCTGACCCATCGAAATCCTGGACACGGATATGGCGGCCGCCAGTCCTGCGGCCATGCCGGCAATGGCGAAGGTTGCGATCTTGACGCGATTGGTGCGCACGCCTGACAGGATGGCCGCCTCCTCATTGCCACCGACCGAATAGACCTTGCGGCCAAAGGCCGTGCGGGTCAGGACGAAGGTCAGGGCCAAGGCAAATAGCACCATCACGATAACAGCGATGAAGATGCCGCCCACCTTGTCACGCCCAAGCCAGGTGAATTCGGCAAGACGCACGGGTATCAGCCGACCATCCGTAATAAGAATTGCCACGCCCTTGAACACCATGCTGGTCGCAATCGTTGCCAGAAAGGAGTGGATGTTAAGGCTGGTGATGACAATTCCGTTCATCATGCCCAGCGCCAGACCGATGAAAGGCGCAATGGCAAGTCCAACGAAGGGATCGACATTGAGCGCGATCCATGCGGCGGAGACGCCCGCGACCGCAAAGATCGACCCGACCGACAGGTCGAAACCGCCGCCGATAATGACCAGCGTCATGGCGCTGGCCATGATCGCCAGCGGCGCATTCTGGTTGAGTATGTTCTGCAGGTTGCGAAACGTCAGGAAACTGTCGCTGAGAAAACTGAGCGCGACGATCAGGATGGCAATCATGATCAGCACGGCGTAGGTCTGGAAAAAACGGGCTGCCCAGGCAGTTGAAAGCGTGGAATTCACGACGCTGCGCTCCTTGCATTGTCCGGTTGGTCCTGGTGGAACAGTGCCCACAGCACATCCTGGGTGTTCGAAGTCTCCGGATCGACTTCTCCAAAAAGCCCGCCATCGTGCACAAGATAGGCACGATGGGCCAACCCGAGCACCTCCTCGATCTCCGATGAGATCAGCAGCACCGCCGTGCCCTTTTCGGCCAGATCGGCAATTGCCTCGTGGATGCGCTGGCGGGCACCCACATCGACACCGCGGCTCGGTTCATCGAGGATGACGACTTTCGGGTCGCGCATCAGCCACTTGCCCAACAGCACCTTTTGCTGATTGCCGCCCGAATAGTGCGGGACGTCACCATCCACCTTCGGTGGCGTCACCTGGAAATAATCGATCAATGTTCGGATGCGTTTCTTTTCCAGAACCGTACGGATCGTCCCCCCGACTCCGGTGAAATGCTTGAGATGGGGCAGCGTCATGTTGGCGCGCACGGGCAATGTCATCACAAGCCCCTGCTTGCGCCGGTCCTCCGGCACCATCACAATGCCGCGCTCGGCCGATTGTGCCGGTGACCGGTCGTCATAACGCTCACCCGCGATCTTCACATCGCCGCTGTCGGCACTGTCAGCGCCGAAAATCGCCCGGGCAATCTCGGTGCGGCCACTGCCGACCAGCCCGATCAACCCGACGATTTCGCCTGCGGCCACGGTGAGTGAGACATTGGAGACACCGGTTGAGGCGTTGAGCCGATCCACTTCCAGCAAGGGCCGTGTCCCTTCGTCTGGAGGCGCGGATTTCGGTGGAAACGGCGTTTCGGTCTGGCCGCCGCCAAGCATGGCGGAAACGATGGATCCCTTTGTTTCGTCCGCCGCCTCGCCGGTGCGCACCAATTCTCCATCGCGCAGGATCGTCACCCGGTCACACACCTGCAAAATGTCGTCGAGGAAGTGCGACACATAAATGACCGTTGTCCCGGTCTTCTTCAGTCGCAGCATGGTCTGGTGCAGCCGTTCGGCCTCATCGGCAGTCAGTGATGATGTCGGCTCATCCATCACGATGACACGCGCTTCGCGCGCCAGCGCACGCATGACCTCGACCTTTTGCTGATCAGCGATTGAGAGGCTGGATGTGATGGCATTCGGGTCGAGATCAAACCCCGATGCTGCCATCACATCGGTCAGGCGGGCGTTTTCCGTCCGCGCCAGCACGCCGAGGCGCTTGTCCTCAATGCCAAGGAACACATTCTGTGCCACCGTCAGAGCCGGAACGAGTTGCAGTTCCTGGTGCATCATCGCCACACCACGTTCCAGGGCCAGGGGCGGCGTCCAGCTTTTCACCGGATCGCCAAAGACTTCGATCTGGCCGGTCGACGCCGAGTAGTAGCCCCCAATGATTTTTCCGAGCGTCGATTTGCCCGCACCGTTTTCGCCGACCAGACCTAGAATTTCACCCGCACGAATGTCGAGATCGATCCCGCCAAGCACGGAAACTCCGCCAAAGGATTTGCCAACGCCGCGCAGCCGCAGGCAGTAATCATGGTCCGGTGCTGTCGCGTTTTCACTCATCGTCAAACAGTTATGTGCGAGCGCTCAGCCATTGCTGCGCGGTTCTGATGCCGTTTCGTCAACTGTCATGTCGTCCTTGATGCGGACACCATAATCGGACCAGGCTGCCTCCGTTGATACATACCCCTGGCGCACGTCGGCAAGCACTTCGTCGAAGGGCCGCGCCTTGGCGGAACCATAGCCTCCGCCACCGCCGGTTCTCGTTTCGACCACCGTTCCGGCCTCGAATTTTCGGGCACGCATTTTGAGCGGTGTCTCGGAAGAACCGTCCGGAAGCGTGATGGTGTTGCGCGGTCCGCGACCATCATCGCCACCCTTCAAGCCCCAGGCCGGGGTTTTCGACCGTTCGAACCACAGGGCGCTGAAACAGTCTTCAAGCAGTTTGTAGGTTCGCACCACGCCACAGCCGCCACGCCAGCGACCCGGCCCTCCGGAATCCCCGCGTATCGAAAACTCCTCGATTCTGACTGGAAACTTGGTCTCATAGACTTCCGCCGGCAGGTTTCTGAATCCGCCATTGACCAGGTTTATGAGGGCTGTCTGACCATCGCTGCCGACGCCTCCGCCCCAGCCGCCCGCCGTCGGTTCCACGGAAATCCACTGCCCGCGCTTTTCATCCATCGAGAAGAATGCCGCGACCATCGAGTCACCGTAGTGGGCCGCCTTGGCCTTTTCCGGCATCGCCTCGCTCATGCAGGAAATCATCAGATCGGCGAGCAGGCCGAGCCCGGTGAAATACCACTCGCAGGCAGCCGGTTCCCGTGCATTGAACAGACACTCATCCGGGATGTTCACGGTCATGGTTTCGAAGGAGCCGCCGGTGATGGCCCGGTCGGGATTGATCATTGTCTTGTAGGCCAGTCGCAACAGCGACCGGGTCTGCACCGCGCCGCAATTGATCGAACCGAGCACCGGCCCTGAAGTGCCGTCCAGATCGATGATCATCTGCTCGCCCTTGATGGTCATCGACATGGCGATTTTGACCGGTTCATCACCGACGCCATCATCGTCAATAAAGCCTTCCCGCGCATAGGTTCCGTCTTCAAGCGCCGCAATGGCTTCGCGGTCGAGCTGCCGGGCCTGCTCGAAAATATTGGCGCAGGCGCTCCGATAGGTGTCGACACCGATCCGGTTCAGCAATTGCCCAAGGCGGCGCTCGCCGGTCCGAATGGACGCGATCTGGGCGTTCAGGTCTCCGATCGACATATCCGGCATGCGGGTGTTGCGCCGCAGCAGGTCATACCACTCCTCGATCGGTTCCGACTGTCTGACGATGCGTGTCGGTCCAAGCCGGATGCCTTCGTGATAGATCGATGTCGAACCCATCGTCGAACCGGGATCGATGGCGCCGATATCGTTCCAGTGGGCACGGGCCGCGCCGAAGCCGACCAGTTCACCCTCATGAAAAATGGGTCCGACGGCGGTGACATCATGCAGATGCGTACCCTGCAGATAGCTGTCATTGATAATGAAGATATCGCCCTCGCCCATGTCATCGCCATAGCGCTCCATGACAATGTGCACACAGGCGTCGATCGCACCGATGAACAGCGGAACACCGGTCGATTGTCCGAGCATGTTGCCTTTTTCGTCCAGCAGTGCGACGGCGCTGTCGCGGCCCTCGTAGATGATGGCAGAAAAGGCGGAGCGCCAGAGAGCGGCATTCATGTCCTCTGCACAGGAGACGACAAAATTCCGAACCACTTCCGTGGTGATGGGATCAGCCTGAGTGCTCATTGTTCCTGCTCCGTTTTTGACAGCGACAGATGGCCACCGATGATCGTTTTTGCCTGCCAACCGGGAGGCACGAGCGTTGTCGCCGTGTTCTCCTCAATGATGGCGGGACCGTCTACCGTGGCGCCGGCCGCAATTCCGGTCCGGTCGATGATCCTTGTCGGCTGTTCAGAACCACTGAAATAGACTTGCCTTTCGCCGGCCGGTGTCCCTTGGCCTGCCTTGGGCTCGGCATTGGCCGGGCGATCAAGCTTGCCGATGGCGGCGACCCGCAAATTGGCAACTTCAACAAGTCCCTCAGGGCTCGAGTGACCATATTGACGGTCATAGGCCTGATCGAAGGCCGTGCGGACCGCATCCATATCGATCGCGCCCTGAGGAATCGGGATCGTCAGAACATATTCCTGGCCGTGATAGCGAAAATCGGCGCTTCTTTCGAAGCTGATGGCGTCGTCGCCGACACCCTCTTCCAACAGATAGGACCGGCCGTCAGCCTCGAGCCCGGTGAAACGCTTTTCCAGGTCGTCGCGTTCAATCTGGTTCCAGAAGCCGTAGAGCGTTTCCTTGAAATCGTGCCGGACATCGGTCTGCAGCATGCCCCAGGCTGAAAAGGCGCCCGGATGCACGGGAACGATGACCTCCCCGATCTCAAGCTCTTCGGCAAGGGCGGCAGCCTGTGACGGACCCGCACCGCCAAATGCGACCAGCGAGAAATCACGGGGATCGATACCGCGGCGGATGGTGATCGTGCGAATGGCATCGGCCATTTTGGCATTGATGATATCGATAATGCCCTGGGCCATTTCCTGGGCGTTCATGTCGAAAAGCGCGCCCATTTTTCCCACCGCTTCTTCGGCCAGTGGTTTGTCCAGGCTCGCCCCGCCGGGAAAATTCGATCCGTCCAGACGGCCAAGCACCAGATTGGCGTCGCTGACCGTCGGCTCGGTTCCGCCCAGCCCGTAACAGACCGGTCCCGGCCTCGACCCGGCCGATTGTGGTCCGACCCGGGCAGCACCCGCTTCCGTCCAGGCGATCGACCCGCCGCCGGCGCCGATCACATGGATATCCACCACCGACATCTGGACCGGCAGGCCCTCTAGCATGGTTTCGGTCGACGATGAGGGAAGACCGTCAATGATCAGGCTGGCGTCGAAGGATGTTCCGCCCATGTCGACGCAGATCAGGTTCGGCCGTCCGGTGAGTTCCGACAGGGCGCGTCCGCCGATGGCACCGCCAACCGGTCCGGACAACAGCGTCTGCAGCGGCATACGGCTGGCGGAGGCTGCCGACATCACACCGCCATTGGATTCCATTACATGCAGGCCCTGGTTTTTCGGAAGCCGGTTTTCCAGTTGCTCGACCAGGGTTTGCAGGTACCGCCGCACGACGGGTGCGAGATAACCGTCCATGACAGTGGTCGATGTCCTGTCGAACTCCCGCCACTCGGGTGACACGCGATGCGACAATGTAATGGCAACATCCGGGAGTCGGTCCCGCAGATAGGCCTCGGCCGCCAGTTCATGCTCCGGATTGCGAAAGGAAAAGAGCAGACAAACGGCGATCGCCTCATAGTCATTCTTCCTTGCCGCCTCGACCAGCGCATCAAGATCCGCTGTCTCGAGCGGGGTGACGATCTCCCCGTCCGCAGCAATGCGTTCGCGCACCGTGAATGTGTCTTCCAGCCCGGCAAGCGGTTCAGGCTTGTTCCAGCGGATGGAGAAGATCTCGCGGCGATCATTGCCCTGGATCGTGTAGATGTCCCGAAATTTTTCGGTCGTCAAAAGCGCCACGCGGGCACCTCGCCGCGTCAGCAGTGCGTTCAGGCCCACGGTTGTTCCATGCACGAAAAAGTCGATTTCGGCGTCAGCGGGAACTGTGGTCTTGATGCCTTCAATGACAGCAAGCGCCGGGTTGTCGGGTGTCGACAGGATCTTTGCGGCGCCGCAGACGCCAGTATCACGGTCCTGATAGACAATATCGGTGAATGTCCCGCCGATGTCGGCGGAAATGCGATAGCGTTGATTGCTCACAGGAAATGTCCCGTTATGTGTGTGGTTGGGGCGGGGAAAGCCCGCTGGAGCGCGCTTTCCCCTGTCACAAAGTAGACGTGCTTACTGTTCCCACTCGCCGACAAAATCGGGATTGGCATCCAGCACGGCCTTGTTGATGATGAACGGCATCGGACCGACTTCATCCATGTTGATGGATTCGGCGATCTCTTCGCCTTTCAGCTTCTTGACGACCATATCCAGTGCAATGGAGCCCATGCTTTTCGGGAAGTAGGCAAGGGTCGCGTCCCAGCGCCCTTCCCGGATCGCATTGATGGCGATATTGGCCGCACCACCGCCGGACAGGAAGAGGTCAGGCACATTGTAGCCGGCCGCATCCAGCGCGATCTCGACACCGACCAGATGCTGGTCGGCATTGGACAGAACCGCGTGGACATCCGAATTGGCCTGCAGGATGTCGGTCATCGCGGTCAGTGACACATCCGGGCTGTAGGACCCTTCGCCGGTGGCCACGACCTTGATGTTGCTTTCGGCATCGAGAACCTCGCGAAAGGTCTCGTAGCGCAGATTGTCGAATGGAAAAATGAGCTGACCGATCATGATCACCACATTGCAGGGATCCTTGTCCTTGCAGAACTCCACGACTTCCTTGGCCTGTTCCCGCGCTCCGTCGGCCGGGGGTGACGCCACGGTTGCCGTCAGTCCGTCGACCTGCCGGTCGAGGGTCTTCAGGTTGGGGCCGATCGGAAAGAGTGTCGAAACGACCGGCTTGCCCGCCGCACCGATCTGCTCGACGGCACCGGCGATACCCACCGTGTCATTGGCCATCAGGACGAAACCGTCGAATTTGCCGCTCGCAAGCACATCTTCGATCTGGCTGTACTGATGCGAGGCATTGAACTGGCCGTCATACATTTCTGTTTTGACGCCGAGTTCCTTGGCCTTCTCCTCGATGCCGGCATAGATCGCCTGGTTGAAACCATTTTGCGATGAAGCCGCGAAGAAAGCGATGTTGAAATCCTCCGCCGAGCTCGCGCCCGCATACAATCCGCCGAGCGCCACACTGGTGACGATGGCAGCGATTTTTGAAATATTTTTCACTTTGTTCTCCCTTTTCGGAACCGGATCAGCCCGTCGACCGGCTTCACTGGACAACTGAGCTTACAAATTATACAAACATAATGCAAGCCCGGATGACGAAAGTGACGGGGCTTGATGCACCGGTTCCAAATCGCGTATTCAATCTGCGGATTGTGGCGATGCGGGTTTGCTGCCGCGACGGAGCGGACGCCGGCCGGAGTTCAGTTCGCCAAAGGAGTGATTAATGGTTGCAGTCGGCCTCATGCACCCAACCGGGAAGAAGACATTGGAAACCGGCAAACGAAAAAGCCTCAAGCCATTGAATCTTGAGCAGCCTGTCGATGGCAGCACCAAAAGCAAACGAGGCTCCGTTCGGGTCTATGAAGAGTTGCGCGAGGACATATTGTGGACCAGGCTTGACCCCGGCTCGGTGGTTGACGAGGTCGCTCTGGCGAAACGGTTCGGTGTGTCACGCACGCCGGTCCGCGAAGCGCTTGTCATGTTGGCGAGCGAAGACCTTCTGGTCTTTCTGCCCAGCAGAACCAGTATTGTCGCCCCGCACATGCTCGATAATTTCAGCGACTATCTCGACAACCATCTGGTTCTCGCAAGGACCGCGGCGCGACAGGCCGCCCTGTTCCGCGGGGAAGAAGATCTGGAGCGCATCCGTGCAGCGGCAGCGAACTATGAGGACGCTCTATCGACCAATGATGTCTACCGGATATTTGGCGCCGATCTGACCCTGCACCGCGAAATTTCGCGAAGCGGTCACAACCGCTTCACGCGGAAATTTCATGATCTTAGTCTCGATTACGGCCGGCGCGCCCACGTCCTGCATTACTTTCCCAAATTCGGTGAAGCTGAACGCCGTTCCAGCAGCCAGGAACATGCCGACCTCGTTGCTGGCCTTGAGGCCGGCGATCCCGATCGGTGCGATGCGGTGATCAGCCGGCATCTGCAATCGGAAATGGATGTGATCAAGCGGACGCTTGAGCCGAAAACCGGTTTTGACATGGCCATCGAAACCCCTTCGACGGGTGGCTGATCCACAAGTGGACAACAGCGGCAAGCAGGAGCCGTTGCGCTTAAATTGGTATGTTCGGATTTGCAGTTTTTGGCTATTTTTCGGTATGCCGCTACTGGCGTAGAAGAAACCAACGCCAGATACGCTCCAATCCGAGGCCAAAATGAACACCCACATCACATCGCACGCCAGTGTCTGCCCGCTGGATTGCCCTGACACCTGCAGCCTGACTGTTAACGTGGCCGGCGATAAACTCGTCGATGTAAGGGGTTCGCACGCCAATCCCTTCACCAATGGTGCCATCTGCAACAAGGTTGTGCGATCCTATCCGGAATTCGTCCACGGCAAGGGACGACTGACTCACCCGCTCCGGCGCGTCGGCAAACGTGGCACGGCGCATTTTGAACAGATTTCATGGGATCAGGCACTCGGCCTCGTGGTCGACGGGTTTTCAAACGCCATTGCCAAACACGGGCCGCAATCGGTTATGCCGTTCAATTATGCCGGACCCCATGGCGAACTGGCAGGTGGCTCGGTTGACCGGCGGTTCTTCTACAAGATGGGCGCGACCCTGCTTGACCGCGGCCCGCTTTGCGGCGCGGTGCGCGGCACCGCCTATGCAAGCCTGTTCGGCGATGCGCCCGGCATGCCGCCGGAACAGGCCGAGCATGCCGATCTGATTGTCGTCTGGGGCAACAATGTCACCGTTTCGAACCTCCATTTCGCGCGGATGATCAAGCTTGCCCGCAAGCGCGGCGCGAAACTGGTGATCGTCGATCCGAAGCGAACGAAAATCGCCGAGCAGTGTGATCTGTTCATCCAGATCCGGCCCGGCACGGATGTGGTTCTGGCCATGGCGCTTGCCGCCGAGCTGGAGCGGCGCGACTGTCTCGACAGGGGCTTTATCGAATCATGGACCCACGGCTTTGACGCCTATATGCGGCGCGCGCGACAATATTCGATTGATGACGTCGAGACACTAAGCGGTGTTTCAGCAGAGCAGTTCGGCCAGTTGGCGGACCTGTATGCAGCGTCAAAAACCGTCGCTGCTTCCTTAGGCAACGGCATCGAACGGGGCCGCAGCGGCGGCTCCGGCCTGCGGGCCGCGATGGCGCTGCAGGCGCTGACCGGCAATCATGGCCGGCTCGGCGCCGGTGTCATCGCCAAATCGGGCCTTGCCGCCCCGAAGACCACCGACCGCCTGCAACGCCCCGATCTGATTCCCACCGGAACCCGGACATTCAACATTGTGGACGTGGCCGACAAATTGCAGGATGCCACATTGGATCCGCCCGTCATGGCAACCATGATCTACAATCACAATCCGGTGGCGACCCATCCCGACCAGGCCAATCTGATCAAGGCACTGATGCGCGATGATCTGTTCATTGCCGGATCGGACATCGTCATGACCGACAGCATGGCCTTTGCCGACGTCATACTCCCGGCTGCCAGCCACTTTGAATATGACGACATCTATGGCGCCTATGGGCAAAACTATGTCCAACGCGCCGCGCCGGTGATCCCCTGTGTCGGAGAAGCCCTGCCCAATACGGAGATTTTTCGCCGTCTGGCTGAGCGAATTGGCTATGACGACCCGATCTTCCGCGTGAGCGATGCCCAGCTCATGGACGAGGCGATGGATGGCGATGATCCCCATTTTGACGGAACACCCCCCAGCCAAATCGCACTTGATCGGGCAATTGCGATCAACCGGCCCGACGGCGAAGCACTGATCATGTGCGACACCGTGCTGCCGGCGACGAAGACCGGCAAGATCGAACTGTTTTCGGACGATCTCGAGCAACGGTTCGGTTATGGCGTGCCCCGCTATGAACCGGTCCACCAGGACCTTCCGCTAACATTGATCACTCCGTCATCGTCCAAGCGCACCAATGCAACCTTTGGCGGCTGCGACGAATCGAGTGGTCCGGAAGTGCTGGAAATGAATCCGGCCGATGCCGAGCACCGTGGCCTCGTTTCGGGGGATCGCGTGACCGTTCGCAACAGCCGTGGCGAAGTCTCGATGCGCCTGCTGGTGACGGATGCAACCCGCCCCGGCGTGCTTTACAGTCCGAAGGGGACATGGCTGAGAACCAGCCGGACGGGACAGACCGTCAATGCCCTGATTCCATCCGATACCCGCACCGATATCGCCGATGGAGCCTGTTACAATGAAACCTTTGTGGAGGTTGAAAAGGACTGAGGCCTTCAGGGCGCGGCTGCTGAACGGAATTCGGCGACCACATCGGACAGCCGGCGCTTCTGCTTTCCGTGGGTGTCGAAATTCCCGGGTAATAGCCAGCTTTCGAACGCGGATTTCAGAACTGGCCAGTCCCGGTCGAGAATCGAGTACCAGGCCGTGTCCCTGTTGCGGCCTCGATAGACAATCGCCTGACGAAACAACCCATCATAGGCAAAGCCGAATCGTTCAGCGGCCTTGCAGGAAGCTGCGTTCAGTGCATCGCATTTCCACTCATACCGTCGATAGCCAAGCACATCGAAGGCGTTCTTCATCATCAGATACATGGCCTCCGTGCCGGCACATGTTTTCTGCAGCCGTGGCGAATAGGTGATGCCGCCCACCTCGATCACACCGTGCGCCGGCTGAATCCGCAAATAGCTGGCAACACCAACCGCCATTCCGCTGGCTTTTTCGACAATGGCATAGCTGGCCTGGTCATCCAGCTGCGTCGCGGCCTCAATCCAATCTTCCAACGCCGCTGGCGTTTCGAAGGGTCCATAGCTCATATAGGTCCACAGGTTGTGTTCCCGGTCCTCGCCAAAGGCTTCAAAAAGCGCTGAAGCATGAAGCTTTTTGAGTGGAACGACATCGCAATGGCGCCCCACCAGCCCCGTGGCATCTGGGTTGCGTGCCGCCACCCAATCGGCAAGCGGTTCGCCGATCGGTTGTCCCAGACTGTTGACGTGGTGTGCCATGCGATCACCCTTGCGCTTGATCGTTTCGGGATGAGTTTGTCCTGATTCTGGTCTATTGTTAATGTCCAAATTCAACAAAGACGATCAGACCAATCCCATGATCAAGACCGCCTGGGTGGCTTTTTCGATAGACCGCAATTCGCCGGTTCCCGTGTTCGAACAGATTTGCAAATCCGTTCGGGCACAGACAGCATCCGGAGAACTGGCGGCTGGAACACGCATGCCGCCGACCCGCGTTTTTGCCACGGAACTGGGTGTCTCGCGGTCGACCATTGTGACAGCCTATGAACAGCTGGTCGCCGAAGGCTATCTGAAGAGCCTGCGAGGATCCGGTTACACGGTGTGTGAAATGGGTCCCGTCGAGTTGGCAACACAGGCGGCGTCGGTCCATCGGTCGGTGCCGGTTTCAGAGGCGTCAGTGCCGCGACCGTTCGAGGCAGGCCTGCCTGACATGCGGCTCTTTCCCCACAGCCAGTGGGCGAAGACCGTTTCGCGTGTGTGCCGAACCAATCCGAAGCGCATGTTGATCGGAGAAACCGGCCCCGGAAACATCGATCTGCGAAGAGCTGTTGCCGATCATGTTGCCGAATGGCGCGGTATCGAGGCCGGACCACATCAGATCATGATCACGGCCGGAGCCGGCGACGCACTGGAACAGTGTTTTCGGGCGCTCGCCGATCCGGAAGACCGGGTCGGTCTGGAAGATCCGGGATATCCGCCGCTTCGCCATTATGCCGCCGCAGCTGGACTGAAACCCCATTACATGACCGTCGATCGTGATGGTGCCATACTCGATTCCGATGCCACGGGCGCGCGCCTGATCGTGCTCACACCGTCTCACCAGTTTCCGCTCGGCGGCGCCATGTCTCCCAGCAGACGCCTCGATTTCATTCACTGGGCAGAGCAAAACAATTGCTGGATTGTCGAGGATGACTATGACAGCGAATTTCGCTATGCAGGCCGGCCCATCCCTGCGATGGCCGGCTTCAACAGGCTGAGCCGGACGATTTACATCGGCAGTTTTTCCAAGATCTTTTCCAACAGTTTGCATCTTGGATATCTGATCGTCCCCGAAACCCTGATCGACCGATTTGCGGCGACCGCCCGCCAATTCGGCGTCAAGGCATCCTACATGCCGCAACAGCCGCTCGCTGACTTCATCGCCAGCGGTGAGTTCTACCGGCACCTCAGGCGCATGCGTCGGATATACGCCGAGCGTCGCAAATATCTGATGGATCGGCTGGCAGGCGATTGGCGTCGATACGGGTCCTTCCACGATCATCAGGCCGGAATGCAGATTGCGTTTCATCTGGACCGTTCGCTGCATGATATCAGGGTTGGCGACGCAGCCGAACTTGCCGGTCTCTCGGCAGCACCGCTCTCCCGCTACTGCCACGACAGGTCCGATCTCAACGGTTTGCTTCTCGGTTTTTGCGCCTTCACACAGGACGAAATAAGCAAGGCGCTATCGCCTCTGGAGAAGATATTGCGCAGCATGTGAGGTCCGAGAAAAGCAATCCTGCAAAGGATCAGACCGTTTTTGCGCCGCGACCGGTCAGAACGGCTCGGCAGCAATGCGACGGACGTCACCGCCCCTGCGAACCTTTGACAGAGGCAATCTGTGCATTGGGAAAGGTGCATAAATATAGATGTTTTTCAATTTTATAAAAAAATATCGTTTTTTTGTTGCACTGTAACGCTGGAATTCATAACCTTCCGCCTCAGAATTCACAGAACTTGGGAGGTGAGTGTGTTCCATACGTCAATGAAGAAGACCGGCCGGATTGTGGCCTTCGCAACGGCTGCAACCCTGTCGATGGGCATTGCCCTTTCGAATGCCGCGGAATTGCGGATCGGAACAGCAAGCCAGGGCGGGGCGTTTTATCCGGTCGGACAGGCGATCTCTTCGCTGGTTGGAAAATATGCTGACGACACGACAATGGTGCCGATTGTAACGGGCGGGTCAGTCGAGAATCCGCGCCTGGTCAATAGCGGTGAAGTCGAGGTTGCCATCACCAACAACAATTTGTCGGTCCTGGCCAACAAGGGTGTCGGCCCGTACAAGAAAGCCGGCGCAATGGACCTGCGCGCGCTTGGTTCGCTACATTTCAGCATCCTGCACATGATGGTGCTTGACGGATCCGACATCAATTCGATCGCCGACCTGAAGGGCAAACGCGTGGCTGTCGGACCGGCTGGCGGCGGCACCATTCCTTTCCTCGGACAGGTGCTGGCGCTCGAAGGCCTGACCATCGACGACATCACGCCAAGCTTCCTGTCCTATGGTGACGGTTTCAGCCAACTGGCCGATGGCAATGTGGACGCGGCATTTGCACTCAGCGGCTATCCGGCAGGCGCCGTCATGCAGGCCCAGGCCAACAAGAAGTTGAAATTCATTCCGCTGACCGCCGACCAATTGACAACGGCACTGGACAAGTACCCCAATTACAACAAGGTCGTCGTCCCTGCCGATGTCTACAAAACCGACGCCGACGGCACCGTGCTCGGCGTCAACAACATGCTGATTGTCGATGCCGGCATGGACGACAACACGGCGTATGAAATTACCAAGGCGATCTATGATCATATGGACGAATTCCGGTCTGAAAACGCACTGGCCAATCAGATCGAGCCAGAACGGTCGCTGAGCCTGAAGATTCCGCTGCATCCGGGCGCTGAAAAATACTTCAAAGAAAAACAGTAGCCCAGCAGTGGATTGGCTGCCCGAATTGCTGGCCCCCCGAACACGACCTTCGGGGCGACCGGCAATTCGGGCATAGGCCCCTGCAATGAGAGACAAGCTCAATCTGGTTTTTGAGAACGCAGTCAATGTGCTGGCATTCTCGATCGGCCTGTTTCATCTGTTGAATGTTTCGGGGCTCCTGGTGCTCTCGACGCGCGATGTGCGCATCTTCCACCTGTTGATGATGCTGGCCTTGCTGTTCCTCACGCGCGCGTCCTTCCAGCGCATCGCGGGTTCGACATTCGACCGGATCATTGGCGTTGTATTGACCCTCTTGTCGGTGGGCAGTTGCGCCTTCATCATGAGCCGCTGGCTCGACATCGCCATGGGTTTCGACAGCGCCGGGCAAATGGATGTCTGGATCGGACTGCTGCTGATTGTCCTGGTTCTGGAAGGCGCAAGGCGCGGCGTCGGCCTTGTTCTGGCGATCATCTGTCTCTTCTTCTTCACCTATCCATTCTATTCACAATATCTCCCGGGCGTGCTCGGCGCGCGCGGCTATTCGGTCGCCCGCGTCTCGGAACTGCTGACGACAACGTCACAGGGCATTTTCGGCATCCCGCTGGGCGTGTCGTCCACCTATATCATCCTGTTTTCCATGTATGGCGCCTTCCTCAGCGCATTCGGCGCAGGTGATTTTTTCTTTAAGTTGGCGAACCGCCTCACCCGCGGCATGCGTGCCGCCGGCGCCAAGACCGCGGTGATCTTTTCGACGCTGCTGGGCATGATTTCCGGCTCGGCAGCCGGCAATGTGGCCGTGACTGGCACGCTGACCATCCCGATGATGAAGAAGGAAGGATACGCGCCGCATCAGGCCGGTGCGATCGAGGCGGTGGTCTCGACCGGCGGCCAGATCATGCCACCCGTCATGGGAGCGGCGGCCTTCATCATGGCCGAGATTGTCGGCGTACCCTATGCCAATGTGATGCAAGCCGCGCTGATCCCTGCGCTTCTTTTCTTTGCATCGCTCTTCTTTGTGGTTCATCTGCAGGCGGGCAGGAGTGGCATCGAACCGCTGGAGACGGAGGAAGACGACGACGAGCCGCTTTGGATAGTCATCGGCAAGGGCGGGCAGTATATCATCCCGTTCCTCACGCTGATCCTGATGATGGTGAACGGTTATTCGCCCTTCAAGGCGTCCTTCATCTCCATTCTGGTGCTGATTGCGGCGCACATCATCTGGACCCGGCGAATCTCGCTGAACATCCTGACCAAGTCGGCCCAGGCCATCACCAGTGGCGCCAAGGCGGTCGTGCCGATTGCCATTGCCTGTGCCGCCGCTGGCATTATCGCCGGTACGCTCGGCATCACTGGCCTCGGTTCGAAAATCTCCGGTCTGATTCTTGCAGCATCCGGAGGCATTACTTTCTTCGCACTGTTGTTCACCATGCTGACCGCCATCATTCTCGGCATGGGACTGCCAACGACCGCCGCCTACCTGATCCTGGCAACAGTGGTCGCGCCGGCGCTGGCGAATATGGGCGTGCCGCTGCTCACCGCGCATCTGTTCGTCTTCTTCTATGGCTGCGTATCGACGATCACGCCGCCGGTGGCACTGGCGTCCTATGTGGCGGCGGGAATCGCAAAAGCCGATATCAACAAGGTCGGCTGGACCGCGTTCAGCTATGGCATCACCTGCTACATCCTGCCCTTCATGTTTTTCTTCGGGCCTGCTTTGCTGATGCAGACCGGCGTACCGCAGATTTTGATGGCGATTGTGACCGGCGGACTGGGCGTGTTCTGTGTGGCGGCCTTCGTCACCGGCTTCCTGCGCGGTGAACTGCCTTTGCTGCCGCGCCTGGCCACTGGCCTCGCAGGTCTGTTGCTGCTCTACCAGGATATGATCACGGACGGTATCGGGTTGGTGTTGATCGCAGCCGTTTGGTTCCTGACAAGCCCGGGCACGAAATCATCCAGAAAGGACGAACAACATGGCATTTGAAGCCCAAAAATTCCGGCGTGTCGTGACAGGCCATGATGAGAGCGGCGTGGCGACGGTCATTCGCGATGAGACCGCATCCTGCATCCTGCAGCGACCGAACCGCCCCGGTGTGACCCTGACGAATTTCTGGCAACATGACACGACGCCGGCACCGATGGAGCGTCACGACGATCCGGTAAGCGGCCCGCTGATCCTGCATCCACCAAAAAACGGCGCCGTGTTTCGTGTCGTCCAGTTCGATCCGGAAGATCCGGAGGTTCTGGCGAAACTGGACGGCAAGGCGGCATTTGCCGAAATGGGCGCCGGTGCAAATGTCGTCGAAGGCGCCCGCCATCCCTTCATGCACCGCACGGATTCGGTCGACTACTCCATCGTGCTGACCGGCGAGATCTACATGATGATGGATGTGGACGAATACCTGCTCAAGGCAGGTGATGTGGTGATCCAGCAGGGAACCAACCATGCATGGTCCAACCGGGGAACCGAACCGTGCATCATCATGTTCGTCCTCAACGATGCGGTCAAAGACGAAAAATAGCACCGGCGCTGATCACGAAGCAGGCTTCGAACAATGGCCGTTGCAATCGGGGCAACGGCGAAATGCTTGGATTGATTGACCGCAGCAGTGTCAGCCGGACTGCAACAGCGAAACAGCCTGGCGCACTTCCAGGAACGACCAGATGGATCGGATCAGTCGATTGGAGCGCTGCACGTTTCGGAACATCCGGATCTCCAGATCGATATCCCATTCGGTATCGCCGGTGCGAACCAGCAATCCGCTTTCAAGATCCGGCGCCACAAGGCTCCTTGGCAACCAGGCCACCCCGTCACCCGCCCGTGCCCGGATCCGCAGCGCACCGGCCATGGAGTTTTCGTAGACCGTCCGTAGCCGGGCCGTCAGGTTTTGCGAGACGAAAAGCGGCTCCAGGAGCGCGCCGATGGGTGCGGCTTCGCCAAAGCGCAGGAACGGCATTTCGATGCCCGGGACATCGAAGCTGAAGATCGGCCGGCCATCGGCGTCGGGTTTGCAGACCGGAATGAGCTGGTCTGCGCCGATCACCACGGATTCGAAAGGAGCCGATATCGTTGCATTGGCGCCCTGGTAGGCAATGACGAAATCCACATCACCGTGCTTCAGATCACGCATGCAATTGGGCAAATCATCGGCCCGTAGCCGCGAAAGAATCGGGCCGTATGCTTCTTCCAGCGCTTGCAACCAGGCCGGATAGAACCGCCAGCCGATGGAATGCTGGGCGCCGAAGGTAACGACATATTTGTCCGGCAGCGATTGGGCTTCGAGGATCTGGCTGCGTTCCTGCTCGATACGCGAAAGCGCCTGCAGCCCGGCTTCCAACATCTGCGTCCCTGCCTCGGTCAGCCGAACCGGCTGGCGCGAACGATCAACCAGCGTAACTCCGACCCAGGCCTCCATTGACTTGATGCGGCGGCTGAATGCCGGCTGGCTGAGATTTTCAAGTGCGGCAGCCTGAGAGAAGTTTCCGGTTTTCCGGAGGCATTCGAGATTGCGAAAAAGTGAAAGGTCCATGGGACCTCATAATGCAAAATTTGCATAATGTCATTCAAACATAAAATTGGATTGCCGTTTGATCCTGCGTCATGTTGGCAACGCCTTCTCTCTGCAGGATTTGTCATGGACGTCACCGAAACACTCAGCCACCCGACCGCCAGGATCGATTTTGATCGATTTGCGCGGATGAAACTGTGTCACCAGCCCACCCCCATCGAGGCGATGCCGCGGCTCAGCGAACTGCTTGGCGGCCCGGGACTGTTCATCAAGCGTGACGATTGTACCGGGCTGGCCACCGGTGGAAACAAGACCCGCAAGCTGGAGTTCCTGGTGGGTGAAGCCATGCAGCAGAATGCCGACATGCTGGTCACCCAGGGCGCCGTGCAATCAAATCATGTTCGTCAGGTCGCTGCGGCTGCCTGCAAGGTGGGCATGAAATGTCATGCATTGCTGGAGCGCCGGGTGCCGGACCGCAATGCGGATTACGAGACGACCGGCAATGTGTTGCTCGACAACCTGTTTGGGGCCACCCACGAATTTCGTCCCGCCGGTCTCGACATGAACGCAGAGGCTGAGGCAGTTGCCCAGATATTGCGCGATCAGGGAAACAACCCCTATTTCATTCCCGGCGGAGGCTCCAACCCGACCGGTGCATTGGGCTATGCCAGCTGTGCGCAGGAGATTGCGGATTATTCCCGTGATACGGGGCAGGATTTCGACTGGCTGGTGATGGGAACCGGCAGCACCGGAACCCAGGCCGGACTGGTGGCCGGCTTTCACGCCATTGGCCACAATCTGCCGGTCATGGGTGTCAGCGTCCGGCAACCGCGCGAGCGGCAAATGAATGCGGTCCACGCACTGACCCAGAAAACCCTTGAAAAACTCGGCGTTGATGGCGTTCCGCTCAGCCGGATCCTTGTGGATGACGGTTATGTGGGAGAAGGCTACGGGATCCCGGCGGAGTCGACCATGGAGGCGATCAGCCTGCTGGCACGCCGGGAAGGCATCCTTCTTGATCCCGTCTACTCCGCCAAGGGAATGGCGGGACTGATCGGAATGGTCAGGCAGGGCTTCTTCAAACCCACCGACCGTGTGCTCTTTTTGCATACCGGAGGCGCGACCGCACTCTATGCCTATCAGGAACAATTGCTTGCAACACTGAACTGAAAAAGCGTCGAAAAAGGACGCAAAACGAAAGAGGAGAAGACCATGACAACCAAATTGAGGACCATCAGCCTTGCAGCCGCCGTCAGCGTTCTGACGCTACCGGCTTTCGCTGCCGAAGAGGTCAAGATCGGCGTGCCGTCCTGGACCGGGGCGCAAGCCATCGCGCACCTGTTGGGTGCCGTTGTCGAGACACGCATCGGCGGCAAGGTCGAATTCGTGCCGGGCAACAACGCCACGATTTTCCAGGCGATGGACCAGGGAAAGGGCGACATCGACGTACACCCCGATGTGTGGTTGCCGAACCAGGAAAGCTTCACCAAGAAATACGTCGATGAAGCCGGCACGGTGACGCTGTCCTCCAATCCCTATGAGGGCAACCAGGGATTTTGCGTGTCGAAGGATTTCGGCAAGGCCAACAACATCACCGATATTGCCGATCTGGGACGTCCGGACGTCGCGGCAAAAATGGACAGCGACGGCAACGGCAAGGGTGAAATGTGGGTCGGTGCACCGGGATGGGCCTCGGCCAATGTGAATGAGGTCAAGGTTCGCGACTATGGCCTTCTGGATTTCATCGACCCGATCCGTGCCGAGGAAAGCGTCAAGACGGCCCGCGTCAAGGACAGCATCGCCAAGGGCGAGGGCTATGCCTTCTATTGCTACAAGCCGCACGCGATCTGGTACATGTTCGATGTCGAAATGCTGTCCGAGCCGAAATACGATCCGGCCAATTACGTGATGATCCAGCCGTCTGATGATCCGGACTGGTATGAAAAGTCGAAGGTCGCCACCAAGGATGCCCTGAAGCAGGTTCAGATCGCATGGTCCAACTCGCTGGAAGGACGCTCGCCGGCGATCGCGGAATTCTTCGCCAACTTCTCCCTGACGGCCGATGACGTCAGCAACTTCGCCTATGAGATCAGCGGCAAGGGACGGGACCCGGCCGAAGTCGCCCGCGAATGGGTCGATGCCAATCCCGACCGTGTGGACGCCTGGCTGGGTCTGTAATCCGTCAGATCTGAACAGGGAATGGCACCGGCACGTTCGGTGCCATTCCGCATGAAGACAGGCAGGACCGACCACAATGAGCGCAGAAACCGTTGTTGAAATCTCGAATGTCTGGAAAATCTTCGGCGCGCGGCCAGAAGTTGCTCTTCAGGCAATCCGCGAAAGAGGGTTGACCAAGGCCGAGGTTCTTGCCGAGTACAATGCTGTTGTCGGCGTTGCCGACGTCAGCCTCTCGGTGAGCCGGGGCGAAATCTTCTGCATCATGGGTCTGTCCGGCAGTGGCAAATCAACTCTGGTGCGGCATTTCAACCGGTTGTTGGAGCCGACCGCGGGCAAGATCGAAATCGAAGGCACGGACGTGATGGCACTGGGGCACCGGGAGCTGCAGCGCTTTCGCAACCAGAAGATTGGCATGGTCTTCCAGAATTTCGCGCTGATGCCGCACCGGTCGGTACTGGACAATGTCGCCATGCCCCTGGAAATCCGGCAGGTGGCAAAGAATGAACGCATGCGCCAGGCGGCAGCCATCCTCGACATTGTGGAACTGGGCGCCTGGGGGGCGAAATTCGCCCATGAGCTTTCAGGTGGCATGCAACAACGGGTCGGCCTTGCACGGGCGCTTGTCGCCAATCCGGACGTTCTCTTGATGGACGAACCCTTTTCGGCGCTCGATCCGTTGATCCGCCGACAATTGCAGGACGAGTTCATTCGCCTGTCCAAAAGCCTCGGCAAGACGACCGTCTTCATTACCCACGACCTGGACGAAGCCGTGCGCATCGGTGACCACATTGCGATCATGCGCGACGGCAAGATGGTCCAGATCGGAACCGCTGAGGACATCGTGATGCATCCGGCCGACGACTATGTCGCAGACTTTGTCGCCGGCATCTCGCGGCTCAAGGTCGTCCATGCCCATGCGGTGATGCAGCCGATCGAGGCCTATGTCTCGGCGCAGGGGCCCCTGCCCGCCGCCGCCCCGCGGGTCAATGGTGACGAGACGCTGAGCAATCTGATCAATCTTGCGATCGATGACGACAGCGCGATCCTCGTCGAGCATGACGGCGCCGATGTCGGCGTCATTACGCGCGCCGATCTGCTGCGGACGGTGATCGAGGGAACGGAAGTGTCATGACCCACGACAATGCAAACCCATTGAACGACACCGACAGCGAAGCCGCCCTCGCCTATGCCGAGGAGCGCCGCGACAATATCCGCACCTTCGTGCGCACCAGCCCCGATTACTACATTCGCAATTTCGACCGCATCGGTGCGTCAGCGCGCTTTACGCCCACCTTCAATCCGATGGCCGGTCTTTTCGGCCCCATCTGGTTCGGTGCCCGCGGACTCTGGTCCTGGGCCCTGCCGTTCCTCATTCTGGAGGCACTGGCATTCGTGCAGATCGCTCGAGGACTGTTCGGTGACCTCGGCGCCGAAGCCATGGCGCGGATTGCATCCATCGAAGGCACACTGGAGCTGCGCCGCAGGCAATTGGCGGCCGCAATCGAAGACAATTCGGACAAGGTCGACGTCTATCGACGCACGGTCGAGTCCCTTGAGGCCAATATTGGTGGAATCCGTGCCGAGGCCGAGGCAATGGCAGCCGAGGGCCCGACCATCGCACTGACCGGACTGCTGATCCTGCTGCTGGCCAAGGCCGCGCAATCGATCACCGCCAATTGGGCCCTTGAAGCGCGCTTTTCCGACTGGCTCTCCGACCGCACGATCCGCTTCGGAATGCCGGTTCGTCAGATCGTCTTCAGCGCCGTGTTCATGGTGCTGATCGTGGCAGCGGCCGTCATGCATTACAGTTTCCCGGACCGGTTTTCGCTGCTCAGCGCATTTCCCACCGACCCCGTCATCCGCCTGGACGGCATCGCCTGGGTCGAGGCCTTCTTCAATTGGGCTGTGTTGAACGGTGAACCGCTCTTCGACGGAATTACCTATTGTATCCGCCTGGTTCTGGATGCGTTGGAACTGGTGTTCGTCAGCACGCCCTGGATTGTGATTGCATCGCTGATCATTCTGCTGACCTGGCTGACGGCGGGTGTACGCATGGCGATCTATTCGGGCGCCTTCCTGGCCTATATGGGCTTGCTGGGTTTTTGGGACAAAGCCATGACCACGCTGGCGCTGCTGGGCACCGCGGCGTGTCTGTCGATCTTGATCGGCATCCCGCTCGGCATGTTCGCGGCCCGCCGTCCGCGGTTCTATTCCTTTATCCAGCCGATCATGGACTTCATGCAAACCATGCCGGCCTTCGTCTTCATGATCCCCGTGATTGCCTTCTTCGGTACCGGCAAGCCGGCCGCCGTCGTGACCACGATGATCTTCGGCGGGACGCCGGTCGTGCGCCTGACCGTACTGGGGCTGCGCGGCGTGCCGGAGAGCGTGCGCGAGGCGGCGATCAGCTTTGGCGCCAACAAATGGTATCTGCTGACCAAGGTTGACCTGCCGCTGGCCAGCCCGTCCATTCGCGCCGGCATCAACCAGACGATCATGCTCTCACTGGCCATGGTTGTTGTTGCATCGCTGATCGGGGCAAAGGGACTGGGTGAAGATGTCCTTGAAGCACTGCAATACGCCAATGTGGGTCAGGGCATTCTTGCAGGATTTGCCATTCTCTTCTGCGCCATGATCCTCGACCGGATCGTGCAGGGTGGTCGCCGTTGAGGCAACTGGTTCTGGTGCATGGCTTCATGGGCGGCAGCGGGCAATGGGCGCTGCAGGCGCCATTGGCCGAACGACGCCAACTGATCGGGGTGGACCTTCCAGGCTTTGGTGCGAATGCACAGGCGGAACCCGTCAATTCCATCGAGACCTTTGCCCGCTGGGCATTGGACGAAGTGACGCGCCGGGGCGTCGACCGATTCGATCTGCTGGGTCACTCCATGGGCGGCATGATTGTCCAGGAAATGGTGCGCATTGCTCCGGATCGCATTGCCAGGCTGATTCTGTATGGGACGGGCGCGACAGGAACACTGCCCGGGCGCTTCGAATCCATCAAGACGTCGATGCAACGCGCCCGCGCCGACGGTCCGAAATCCACCGCGCGCCGCATCGCCGCGACCTGGTTTCTGTCCGGTGAGGCTGCGGACGAATATCCCGCCTGCGCTCAAATCGCCAAGGAGAGTACACTGCCGGCCATTATCGCGGGGCTGGAAGCGATGCAAGGTTGGTCCGGACGTGATCACCTGCCGAAGATCCGAACGCCGACGCTTGTCCTTTGGGGCGATGGCGACCGGACCTACTCATGGCAACAGATCGAGGAACTCTGGCAGCAGATTCCCGACAGCCGTCTGGCTGTTGTGCCGAAATGTGCCCATGCGGTTCATTTGGAGCGGCCTGACATTTTCAATCAATTGATCGACTGTTTTCTCTCGGGCAACTGAATCAACATCCGTCTGTGGGTGATCCGATTGATCAAAACCCGAGGACCCTTATGAAACATCCTGTTGAGTTCGAGACCCCACGGAGCCGGACGCACCAGGATTTTCTGTCATGAGCCTGTGCAACAATGCCGTCGTTTCCGCACAGGCCAGAATCACGCTGTTCAGTCTGATTTGCGAGCCCAGGCTGGGTTTCCACTGACCGGTTTCCCACCGGCGCACGGAATCGGCCGTGAAACCGAGGATTTCCGAAAGCTGTTCCTGGCTGATCTTGCGCACGGCCCGATAGTGTCTGAGCAGCGCAGGCCAGTGCGTGTCCGGATCCGCACCGGCAGGCCTGAGCGGCTGTGAATCCACTGTGCGTCGTATCTTGCCGATATTCCGGAGCTCGCACCAGATACGATCTTCGATCGGCCGGCTCCCTCTTTCCCACCGGCTGACCGTTGACTGATCAACGCCCAGCATATCGGCAAGAGCCCACTGCTTCAGCCCCATCTGCCGCCGGAACATGCGCAGTTTCGCCGACTGTGTTCTGGCAATGGGATTGGACATCTCACCCATGGAAACGCCTCAAACCCTGCCTTGGTACGGCGTGGAATTGACGTTCCGATCAGACCGACGATGACCAGCAACGGATTGCGTGAAGATGCAACCAGCCAGGCCTTGATCCACTGCAAGGATCTGACTGGAAGGATTGCCGGCCTGCATGATGATTCTCCCCACAGATTTTCGATCGACGACGGCACCGCTCACGGTGACAATAGTGAAGCGCCGGCAGCGACGTTGTGCCGTTTGCCTCAAACATTCGTCCATTTGTCTCAAATCAGGATGATCACGGACCGTGGATGGGTCATTGCTCTGATTGATTGGCTGAAAACGGATGTCGCAGGACGCTCAGCCTGGCGAAACCGAGCCGAAGGCAACCGCGTAGACCAACGCCAGCCCAAGAAGCAGCGAGGCAATTGCCGACAGTCCGGCGCCGCCGGCACGCATCAGGACAAACAGTTTCTTGCCACCCTCCGCATCGATGATGTGGGAGCCCGCAGCATTGGCAAAGCCTGCAATGTGCATCAATCGTGCAAGGGCGAAAACAGTCGTCGTCCAGAACGCCAGGCCGGTCTGACCCAAAAGCAGCTCGTAGAGCGCCAGAACCACAACAAATATGGCGGCATTCTCGGCCAGATTGCCGTGGCGCCGCACGAGACGCTCCAGCTTGACATCACCATCCACTCCGGCGCCCTTTCCAAGGCTGGTCCGGTAAAGTCCCACATTGAGCATGAGAATGTTCTGGGCAGCAAGCAGCGTTCCGCCGAGCAGTGCCGCATAGATTGGCATCGTCATTGCATTTCCATCCTGTCGATTGTCTTGGCAGTTTCTGAATGGTTGCCAAACGTGCGGAGCGGACCTCCGCACATTCGGCACCAGGTGGTTGTCGGCATCACGCGGCGTTGGGCGTAAGAATGACCTTGCCGTCCCGACCGTTTTCGGACGCGCGGGTGACGGCTTCCCTTATTTCTTCAAGCGGATAACGGGAGTCGATCCGGGTCTTGATCCGGCCGCCTGCAATCAGTGGAATGAGACCGCCAAAGGCCGATTGCCTTTCGTCCGGACCGGCCGTCTCGTACCACTTGGCAAGCCAGAAACCGCGCACATGGACATCATTGGCAATGACCGAAGCCAGGTTCAACTGCGGCGGCTGTCCTGACAGAACCCCATAGGACACGATTGTCGCGCCGTACGCCAAAGTGCCGACCAGCCGTTCAAAGGTTTCACCGGCAACGCTGTCGAAAGCCAGCACGATGGGTGCGCCATCGGTCGCTTCCTTCACACGGTCCGCCAGATCCGGACCATCCGTCAGGACAACATCGCCTCCAAGCGCTCTGAGACCCGGGACGAGAATCTCGCGGCGCACCACATTGACCGTCCTGATGCCCCGCTGCGCTGCCAGCTGGATCACCATTTCTCCCACCGCTGAATTGGCAGCGCTCTGGATGATCCAGTCTCCCGCCTTCAGTTCCCTGAACGTGGTCAGGAGCAAATGTGCTGTCAGCGGATTGACGGCCAGCATGGACAATTGCTCCACATCACCGGGCGGTGCCGGGATAAAGGCAGCGGCAGGCGCCGTCATCTCGTCACGCCACGTGCCGCCGGCGCCGGCGATCAGAACATTCTGACCAGGCTTGATGTGGTCGACACCGTCGCCAACCTCGATGACTTCCGCGATACCTTCCCCGCCGGGTACCGATGGCAGCTGTGGCGCGGACGCATATTGTCCGGTGATCTGCAGCAGATTGGCCGGATGAATAGGCGTTGCAATGATTTTCACGCGCACTTCGCCGGCCTCCGGCGCCCGAGACGGCAATTCCTTGAGTTTCAGCACATCGGCCGGATTGCCAAGTTCGGCATGCTCGATGATCTTCATGTCCATACTCCAGTTCAGTGTTGGATTGTTGCTGAACCGGATATAAGCACCACCTCCAGACCTGATAATCTGTTCATTTCGGCGAATTGTATTGTCTTTTTGACAATAATCATCAATCTGATGGTGGAAACCTTTCGTCATGGAGCCGTGATGGATCGCCTGCGTGCCATCAATTATTTCATCAAGGTCGCCGACCACGGCAGCTTCACGGCCGCCGCCAGGGCGACCGGAGTTCCCGCTTCATCGATCTCCCGCCGGATACAGGATCTGGAATCGGAACTCGGTGTTTCATTGCTGCACCGAACCACCCGCGTGGTGCGCCTGACCGAACTGGGCAATTTCTATCTCGATCACGTTCGCTCGGGGGTCGAAAGGCTCGACTACGCGCAGGATCTCATCAAGGACCGGGCCGCGTCGCCCTCCGGTCTGTTGCGGTTGACCGCGACACCCGGTTATGGCCGACTACTGCTTCTTCCGGCGATCAGGAAGCTGCGGCAAAAATATCCGGATCTGGTGGTTGATGTGGAACTCACCGACCAGATATCCGACCTGGCCGGCAACAATGTGGATATCGCCGTCCGGGCCACGGCCAACCCGCCGGACCGCGCCATTGCCAGAAAACTCACCGACGAAAACTATGTACTGGTCGCTTCGCGGGCCTATCTGAAAAAACATGGTGTCCCGCAATCCCTTGCGAACCTGAAGGAACACAAGACGATCCTCTATCGCGCGCCCGGGCGGATCATCCACTGGCAGGCCAAAACCGATGAGGGATGGGTCGAGGTCAAGACCAGTCCCGCCTTCATCTGCAATGTCGGCCGGGAACTGGTTGACGAAGCCGCTGACGGCACGGGCCTGGCGCTCGTTCCACGATGGGGTGTCGAGGCGCAACTGGCCGATGGCAGCCTGATCGCCGTCAGGCTTGGGGATGCGACCTTGTCGCTGACCAGACTCGGGTCACCCGGTGTCTATCTTCTCTATCACCGTCCCAAATACCGGCTGAACAAGATCAGGGCCACAATCGATTTCCTGATGGCGGAGTTGACCGCACCATCCGGCAATTAGGCTCATTTCAGGCAAAGGACCGCACTTTCGGAGCCCCTATCGACGAAACGGCACGGAAGAACCCTGTCTCGCAAGCGACGACCCTCGCCAGCACAAACAAATCCTCGCTTGGGGATGTCTTGTTTCCTGGCCAGTGGGGCCGACAACCACCGTTACCGGGATTGGAACCGGTCAGAAACGGATGCGTTGTGAGAATGTTCGATTAGCCGGCGCTTGAATATGCTCAGCGCGCCCGATGAAATGAGCCGCCAGTAACCGGCCTGCAGCGTCCCGCATGGTTCCGATGTGCGCCCCTTCACTCAGTCTGTATCGACATTTGCGCCACCGGCATCGGCGGCCATGAGCTCATCCGATTCCGGTACATATGTCCTTGCGGCAAGCGTCGTCAACTGTTCAAGCACCTCAGGGCGAAGCGAAACACGCGCGTGAACAGGCTGAACCGCCTGCGGTCTGAACTCCGCCTTTGAAAGGGTCACCGTCTCGGGGGCCTGAAGCAATCTCGTTCCATGAACAAAGGAAATCTCGAGCCCATCCGCACTGACCACAGCATTGAAGGTCGGCGCAGAAACGGCAATCCAATCATCGGTTGCCGAACTGACAGAGGCCAGGAACGCCAGCAGGTAAAGCGGACAAGCCAGTTCTTCGACAACAACGGTTCTTTGGAGATCGATTTGGCGGCCGCGATCAGACAGATAAGTGCCCATGATGATGGGACACATCGGCCCGAAATGGTGCTGAGAATCAAATTCGCCTTGTTTCGGTGTCATTTTTTCATGACCGTGCATACCCACCGCCTGGAGATGGGCTGCAAAATCCGCTAGGTCGGTCACGCCGCGTTTTGCTGCCCAGCCGGCGGAAAATCCGGCCTCTTCAGCCAAACCCCAGGGGTAGCCCGCACCCCGCGCTGCCTTGAGGCAGAGCATTTCCAGTTCCTTGATAGAAAAATCCGACATCAGGCAACATCACCCTGTGCATAGGTCCAGTCATCAGCCTCACAGTTTGCCAGGTCTTCCGGATAGGGAGCATGTTGGAACATCGTGATCCGTGTCCATCGATCGGATTTCGGATCAAAGCGGGTCGCCCCGAAGAATGACAGTTTGCAGCGCAGCATATCGAGCGGCAGAGCATCGGTATGAAGAAGATTGTCCCGAATCTCACAATACGGAAATGCATCCATCAATTGCGCCCGCCGAACCAGATGGCGATATTCGGAATGGTGCAGAAGAAATTCGGCAATCGGGGTCGTGCCCGGCCAAGCCTTCAGCGCCCGCGCCATGCCCGCAATATCCCGTCCGATGGCGATTGGCATTTCAAGGTCGCCCAGGGGTGCCAATGTTGCACGTTTGCCGACTCTGGGTTCCAGCTTGTTCTGCGACACGTACCAGTATTTTTCCTGACTGGCAGGATCGTCAAAATCGATATCCAGCGCCCAGCCATACGAATGTTGCACAATATCCTGCAGTGCATCCACGGTCATTGCGCCGTCGATGACAAAATGGGCGCGTTCGTCCACGCTCATCGTGTCAAGCAGGTCATCGACCAGATTGCCATAGGGCTCAATCACCAGGCTGACAACAAGCTCCTGTGCCTCCAAACCCAGTTCGGCCTCGACCCATTCATACAACCGGTCCCATGGGTGGTCCTCACACAGCGCGCCTGTGTCAATGTGAATGTTCAGCTTTGCCAAATCGGCCTGTAACTGTTCAATCCGGCGCGCCTGACGCTGATCTGTCGTGTTCCAGTATTTGCAGCTCCTGGTGAAGCGATTGAGCAATTGCCCGAACCGGGCGATCTCCCGATTGCCGGCTTTTTCAAGCGAGCGGACCCGTGCCAGGGCGGTTTCCCGGGCACTAACCCAATTGTTTATGAGTGCAGGATGGGCCACCAGGAACGGTGCCATCCCCAATCCGGTGGCATTGCCCACGCCGAACCGGCGGCGCAGGGACGGGTCCAGCCGCACTGCAGTCTTCTTCGCCCTGCGCTGCGCCAGATGTTCGACAATATCGATCGTGAAGGCCCTGATCAGATAGACGGACAGCATCTCCAGCTGAAACGGTTGAGATGCCTCAGGTCGGTCTGCGAGCTTGTCACGCGATGCGGCGCCAAACTTGCCTGATCCGTAAACTGCAGTTGTTCGCATGAGATAGCCGACTGCATCGATCTTCTCCCGGTCGGGTTGCTGTCCCGCCGCCAGGCTCGCCACCACATGCTCAAAAAGCCGTACCGAGCGATTGGCGCGGGATATCGAGAATTCGGAATCAGAAACCCGGCCCGCTTCCTGCCTGGGCACCTGGTGCGACAGGCGCTCAAGATCGTGTTCGTCCGGCACTCCATCGAATAGCGTGAAAGTGGCATCCCATTCGGTTGCGATCGAACGGTCAGACCGTTTTGACGGATCCAGATCATGGGAAAAGCACACAAGGCTATAGGACCGAGACGGACCTCTGGCGGTGTATACGCCCACTCCGACGCCCTGGTCGTCCATGCGCCAGACCGGTCTCGAAAATGCCCAGTTTTCACGCTTCATTCGTCTCAACAGCGATCGCATGAAACTCAGGCGACTCTGATGGAACGACCCCAAGCGCGCCAATCGCATGACGACATCCGGTGGTCGTAGCGGGACGGTGGTGCAGGTCGGCATATCGATCCTATTCTGGAATTTCGCAATCGGCTTCACGGCCGAATGAAATGGCAAGCCTGTTCCAGGCATTCATGGACAAGATCACGAAGGTGAGATCGACAATCTCGGCGTCACTATAGTGTTTCTTCAGTTCCTCGAACAATGGATCGGGCGCACCCTGTGTACTGATCTCGGTGACAGCCTCGGCCCATGCAAATGCGGCTCTCTCCGCCTTTGTGAACAATGTGGATCTGCGCCAATGGGTCATTGCATCGATACGTTCGGCGGATTCACCGAGACCACCGGCTTGATTGCGGTGACGGTCGAAGCAATAGGAGCAACAGTTGATCGCAGAGACCTGTATCTCCAGCAGGCGGCGCAGATTTTGAGAAATGCAGCATTGGTCGCTGTAGCTGTTGAGACCGGCAAGGGCACCGACCATTTCAGGTGCCACATCGCGATATTCGATCCGCGGGGTCATGGCAAATCACCCATCGCCCGGATTCCTCGACAACAATTCAAACTTGTTTTCGGTATCCTTCCACAAATGGGCATCGGATGGCGGATCCTTTTGCTCGGTGATGACCGGCCACACTCCCGCCAGCTCGGCGTTCAGCTCTAGCCATTTTTCCAGCCCGGGTTCGGTGTCCGCCCGGATGGCATCAACCGGGCATTCCGGTTCGCACACACCACAGTCAATGCACTCATCCGGGTGAATAACGAGCATGTTCTCCCCCTCATAGAAGCAATCGACCGGGCACACCGCAACGCAATCAGTGTGCTTGCATTTGATACAGCTCTCAACGACGACGAAAGTCACTTGGTGGTTCTCCGATATGCAAATTGGGTTCGGGAGCGGTCGAGAGCGACAGGCGCTCTAGCCGCCAACTGTCCATGTTTCACCGGTTTCGAGCAGCTGGTTGATCTTGTCTGCCCTCGCAGCCACCGATACTGTGTCATCCGGCATCAGATCATTGTGGGTGGGGAGATCGATATCTCGAAGGACGCCCAAAACTTCCGGCATGCGTGGATGCTCCATGCCGGCCAGCATTTGAGCGATTGCGGACGTTTGTGAAGCCTCGTCGTGAACCAGCAGATCGCCTGCGCTCCGGCCATTGTCCAATTCAACAACCTCAAGGTCGGTGCCGACAAGACGAATGCCCTTGTTTCGCTCCTTTCCGAAAACAAGCGGCTGTCCATGAACGAGCTCGACGGTGTGATCTTCCCTGACGGCGGCGTCCTTGGCGTGATCAAATGCACCATCATTGAAAATGTGACAGTTCTGGTAGATCTCGACAAATGCGGCGCCGCGATGGGCCGCTGCACGCCGCAAGACGTCTCCAAGATGCCTCGCATTGGTGTCAACCGAGCGGGCCACAAATGTGGCGTTGCTGGCAAGCGCAATCGACAGTGGATGGAGGGGCTCGTGGGCCGTCCCCCCTGGTGTTGAACTGGTCACCAGTCCCGGGGGCGTGGTTGGTGAGAATTGGCCCTTGGTCAGCCCGTATATGCGATTGTTGAAGAGCAGGATCTTGATGTCCACGTTTCGACGCAGCGCATGCAACAAGTGTGTGCATCCGATGCTGAGGGCATCGCCATCACCGGTGACAACCCAAACCTGCAGATCCGGTCGCATGCGTTTCAGTCCGGTGGCAATGGCCGGCGCACGACCGTGAATGCCGTGCATGCCATATGTCTCCAGGTAGTAGGGGAATCTGCTCGAGCAACCGATGCCGGATACGAAGGCAACATTCTCCGGCTTCACACCCAGTGTCGGCATGATCTTCTTCATCTGCGATAATATGGCGAAGTCACCACATCCGGGGCACCACCGCACCTCCTGATCGCTGGCAAAGTTCGGTTGGCTTTTTTCCACGACCGACATGCTAGTTCTTCTCCTCAAGGGACGTATCGATTTGAGCGGCTATGTCATCAATCCGGAAGGGTTGTCCGCGGACCTTGTTCAGCCCGGATGCGTCAACGAGATACTCCGCGCGCAGCAATTGCAGCAGTTGCCCGCTATTCAGTTCCGCGACGATGACCTGTTTGAAATCACGCAAGAGATCGCCGAGATCCTTTGGAAAGGGATTGAGATGGCGCAAATGGATGTGAGACACGCTCTTGCCTTCGCCGCGCGCCCGCTTTACCGCCTCCCGGCATGTACCGCGCATCCCGCCCCAACTTACAATGAGCAGTTCTCCGCTACGCTCACCTTCCATCTCCAAAGATGTCATTAAATCTCTTGCATTTTTGACCTTCTGCGCGCGGAGATTGACCATTGTTTCGTGATTTTGCGGATCATAGCTAATGGCACCCGATCCGTTTTGTTTTTCAATTCCGCCAATGCGATGCGTCAATCCCTCCGTGCCCGGCAGGGCCCAGGGGCGGGCGAGCCATTCATCCCGTTCATAGGGCATGAACGGCTCGCCGTGGGTCATCGCCTTGGGATGGTCGATTGAAATGGGTTCAAGGGTGCGAATGTCGGGGTAGTTCCAGGGTTCGGCCCCATTGGCTGTGAAGGCATCCGATAAGACCATAACCGGCGTCATGAGTTTTGTGGCAATGCGCCAGGCTTCAATGACGGTCTCGAAGCAATCGGATGGACCACTCGCGGCCAGGACGGGCATCGGAGCTTCGCCGTTGCGCCCCATAACCGCCTGGAAGAGATCGGCTTGCTCAACCTTGGTCGGCAATCCCGTGCTCGGGCCGCCGCGCTGTACATTGATAACCACCAGCGGCAGTTCAAGCATCACCGCATAGCCCAGGGCCTCGGTTTTCAACGCAATGCCGGGCCCGCTTGATCCGGTAACTCCCAGTGCCCCGCCAAAAGAAGCGCCAATGGCCGAACATATGGCGGCAATCTCGTCTTCGGCTTGAAAGGTCCTGACGCCACATTCTGAAAAACGGCTGAGCTTGTGCAAAATGTCGCTGGCGGGCGTGATGGGATAGGCGCTGTAGAAAAGCTCCTTGCCGCTGAGATACGCTGCCGTCACAAGACCAAACGCCAGCGCCTCGTTTCCGGTTACATTTCTGTATGTTCCGGGCTTTGGTTTGGCGGGCGGGACGACATAACTTCGTTCAAACGCTTCCGTTGTTTCTCCGAAATTCCAACCCGACGTGAGCGCCAACTTGTCCGCTTGCGCAACCTCCTCTGAAAATCTGGTATCGATAAATCGGATAGTCGCGTCCAGATCCCGGCCATAGAGCCAGTAGACGATGCCCATGGCAAAGAAGTTGCGGCACCGGGTCGCGATCTTGTGGCCGACACCGGCCTCGGCAACCGCAGCTCTCGTTTGCGAGGTAATCGGCGCCTCAACCACTTGATACTCGCCGAGTGAGCCATCCTCAATCGGATTGTTTTCGTACTTCGCCAGACGCAACCCCTTGCGATCGAACGCATCCACATCGACAATGATCGTTCCATGGGGCTTTACGGCATCCAGATTGACTTTCAGCGCCGCGGGGTTCATGGCCACAAGGACATCGACCTGGTCGCCGGGTGTCAGCACGTCGCTTGATGCGAAATGGACCTGAAAGCCACTGACTCCGGCCGGCGTCCCTTTGGGGGCCCTGATTTCGGCTGGAAAATCCGGGAATGTGGCAATATCATTGCCCATCAGCGCGGATGTAACCGCAACTTGTGACCCGGCAACCTGCATTCCATCACCTGAATCGCCGGCAAATCTCACCACGACCGAATGGGCATTTTGGGCACTGCCACGAACCACAGGCTCGACTTGTTGACACTCATTCAATTGCTTTTCCTGTCCATTGGGGAAAATCGTTTGTAAGTAAGTTATTACTTATTTAATGTGCATGTCAAGAGATCCATGGAGGCCACAGGGGATAAATTTCGGCATTGACACGAATGTTGAATTAAGTAATAGCTTACTTACTAAATGCGCTTTTGCAGCGCCATGCGACCAACAAACGCAGGAACGGAAGTGATAGATGGCCGAAAGCATGACGTTGTCCGTAAACGGTGAACAATGCGATATTGATTCCGAAGACACCAGTCTACTGGACGCCTTGCGCGAGCAGTTGGACCTGACGGGCGCGAAGAAAGCGTGCGACAACGGCGAGTGCGGCAGTTGCATCGTCATGATGAACGGCAAGCCGACAAAATCCTGTCTGCTGCCGGCGTCACGAGCGGCCGGCAAGGACATTCTGACCATCGAAGGCATGGCCCCTGAAGCCGAAAACATACAGCCGGGAGATGACCTGTCGATTCTGCATCCCCTGCAGCAGGCCTTTCTTGAAAAAGGCGCAACACAGTGCGGATTTTGCATCCCGGGAATGATCATGAAGGCGCACACATTGTTGCGCAACAAGCCAAATCCCTCACGCGATGAAATCGTCAAGGGCCTGTCAAAAAACCTGTGCCGCTGCACCGGATACACAAAGATAATCGAGGCGGTCGAATATGCCGCCGAGATGATCCGCGATGGATCAAATTCACCAGGTTTTGCCAAACCCAACGGGCGGGTCGTTGGAGTCGATGTTGCTCGATTGGATAGCCCTGCGACCGTCAACGGTCAGGCAAAATATGCCGCCGATATGAAACTGCCCGGCATGCTGTTCGGCAAGCTGCTTCGTTCGGACGTTCATCATGCGAAAATCATTTCGATTGATACGAGCGCCGCGGAAGCGATGGATGGTGTCGAATGTGTCATTACGGCAAAGGATATCCCCGGCACGGCATATCTGCCGAACTGCCAGCCACAGGTGTTTGTATTTCCAGAGGATCGAATCCGGTTCAAGGGCGAAGCTCTGGCTGGAGTAGCGGCACGATCGGAGACAATCGCACAAGCGGCACTGGACAGCATCAAGGTGACCTATCAGGAACTGCCTCATGCCATTGAGGTCGCTGAGGCTGTTCGCCCGGACGCCGAGCCGCTTTACGATCACTCGCCGAGAGTGTCGGAACCCGAAGAGGTCAGCTGCGGCGATATCGATGCAGGGTTTGCGGAGGCGGACGTCATCATCGAAAATGAATATTCCGTACCTGTGCGGGAGCACGCCGCCATGGAACCGGAATCCTGCCTGGCATACGAGGAAAACGGCAGACTGACTCTCAAGACCGGCCTCTACCATGCCTTCGTACAGGGCACGATGTCCATCGCCAATAATCTGGACATGAAAGAGGATGATATCCGAATCTCGTGTCCGGCGATGGGTGGCAATTTTGGAACGCGTGGCGATACGCTGATAGCCGTCGCGGCCGGCCTTATGGCCAGGAAAACAGGAAAGCCGGTGCGCATCGTGTTCACGCGTGCTGAATCCATTCTTGGGTCCTGCAAGGCGCCTTCGGTCAACATTCGGTACAAAACCGGCGCCAAAAAGGACGGCCGGATCGTTGCAGTGGATGTTGAAGTCTTACATGGTGCCGGCGGGTGGGCGCCATATTTGATAGACAAGACAACCAGAGGATTTGAACTTTGCTACTATGAAACCCTTGGCGCTCTTCTTTCCCATGCAACCGGGCCGTATGAAATCGCCAATGTCCGCGCCCGCGCCTGGGATGTGTTGACCAACGGGCCTCGCTACGTGCCGCTTCGCGGAACGAATGCCAACTACATGCCCTTGGCCTATGAATCGCAAATTGATCTGATCGCTGAAAAGATCGGCATGAGTCCCCTGGACGTGCGCATGAAGAATGCCATCCGTCTCGGCGGCACGACCCATTTTGGACAACAGCTCACCGAACATGTCTCGATGGTTCAGGAACTCGAATTGATCCGGCCTCATTTTGAGGCGGCGAACCAGCGCCTTGCCCAGCGAAGGGCAGAGGCGGAATATCCATGGAGGCCGGGGCTGGGCATGGGCGCGGGATGGCGCAACATCGGCTATTTCAAGGCGGACATCACCGCCGGAGCGAAACTGGATGCCGATGGCAAGATCCACGTCATGGCCGGTACGGTGGAACAGGGCCAAGGCCCGACAACGCAATTTACCCAGATCGGCGCCGATGCCATCGGCGTCGGCATGTCTGAAATGCGGATCACGCTCGGCGACACGGAAAAGGCGCCCTACCCCGTACCGACCTTCAGTTCAATTTCCACCGTTGGCACAGGCAAGGCCGTGCAGGTCGCGGCGGAAACCCTGCGCGGCAAGCTGTTGGCGGCGGCCGCTGAATTGCTGCAAAGCGATCCGTCGAAGATCTCCACAAAGGGCGACCTGTTCTATCTGGCCGAAAGTCCCGATGTCTATGTTTCATTGAAACAACTGGCGGATCATTTCGAGGAGACCGGCCAGGACAGCCTGTCGGAATCAAAAATCGCATGGGCCGGCGAGGCCCCCACCATTCTTTACGGCTACAATACCGGTCTGATCGAGCTTGATGTGAACACCGACACCGGTGAGGTGCGGTTGCTCAATCACGTCAATGTCTGTGATCCGGGCACACGGATCAATCCGCAGGCAGTGGACGGACAGATAGATGGTGCCATTGCCTTTGGCATCGGGTTTGCCCTCAGCGAGCGGTTCCATCCCGATAATCCGGCCACGCTGGAGGGGTATGGACTACCATCGACACGGTCCATTCCGCCCGAGGTGACGAGGCTCTATGTGGATGAACCGCTGGAGCGCGGCCCATTTGGTGCAAAGAGCATGGCCGAACATCCGGGAATTTCTCCAATACCGGCCATCATCAACGCCATTGCCAATGCAACGGGTGTTCGTGTCCGGGACATTCCGGCCACACCGGAACGAATAAAGGCGGCCCTTGAAGCCGCTTCAACAAACTGAACTCATTTTTAGACCTCGCAAATGAGGTAATTTCGGGAGGACCAGCATGACTGACAAACCAAGAAAATCCAAGGGACTGACACGTCGAGGTGTTTTGGCCGGAACCGGGGCTGCGGTTGCCGGTGCGACATTCCTCGGCGGCAAGGCACCGCTCTACGCGGCAGGCAAACGCAAGTTGCGGTACATAGCCTTCATCAACCGAAACTCGGTTTGGGGCAAACCATACGATTTCCTTGCCGCCGAGGTGGAACGTCTTTCCAACGGTGAGCTGGAAATCGAATATGCCGGTGGCTCGGATGTCATCGGCGGCTTCGATGCACCGGAAGCCGTCGCCAACGGTGTGTTCGACATGAGCCACTCGGCCAACGCCTATTTTGCCGGTGCGGTTCCCGCTTCAATTGCGCTTGCGAGCGGAAATGCATCCGTCGACGAGCTGCGCGAATCCGGCGCCCTCGATGCCTATGCCGACATCGTCATGAAGCAACGCGGTGTCATGATGACCGGCGTTCCCCTGAGTGGCGTCGGTTATGTGTTTCAGGTCCGGGGTAATCCCGGTGAATTGTCCTATTTCAAGGGCCGGAAGATCAGATCAATTCCACTTTACGATCCGATTTTGAGCGCACTGGGTGCCACACCGGTGACAACGTCGCCGGCGGAAGCCTATACGGCTATGGAACGCGGATTGGTTGACGGCATCGGTTGGCCTGACATTGGCCTGCTTGATTTCAAATTCTTTGAACAAGCCAAATTCGTCATGATGCCGACCTTCTATCAGTTGAGAACGGCGACTTTGGTCAATCCGAATTCGTTCCAGGGTCTGCCGGAGGAGCTTCAGACAGTGTTCCTGGAAGCCAATCGCTCCGCCGATGCCATTGGCGAAAAATGGGCCCGGGACAAACGCGACGCGGAACATGCGGAAATGGAAAAAGCCGGCGTCGAGTTCGTGTCTCTGTCGGACAGCGAAGCAAATCAGTTTGTCGACCTGACAGAGGAAAAGCTGTGGGAGAACATTGCCAAGTCTGCGCCTGACGATGCGGCCGTCTTGAGGCCGCTGTTTGACAAGACCAGCTAGCAGGCGGGACATTGACATGATTGAGCGGCGGGCTCGTTCTGCGAGTCCGCCGCTTGCATAAATGGGAACGTGCCGGTGAATTTTTCACGGATTTATTCTGAGTTTGAACGGATTGCGCTGTACCTGGCGATGTTCAGCGCCGCGCTGATCATGGCGATGAGCCTTTGGATCACTTATGACGTCATCACACGAACGTTTTTCGGATTCGCATCACCCTGGGCATTCGACCTGTCGGAATATTCTCTTGTCTGGATAACATTTCTGGGCGCTCCCTGGGTTTTGATGCAGGATCGCCATGTTCGCATTGAGCTGCTTGTTGATGTTTTGCCAAGACCTGTTCAACGGGTCCTCGGTGTCGGAGTCTGCATCGTTGGCGTGTTCATGTGCGCGATACTCGCATGGCGCACCGGTGTAGCTGCCATCGAATATTACGAACGCAATGTCATGATGGCGCGAATTTGGCGCATTCCGCGAATCTGGCCCTACTTCGTCATTCCTTTGGGCAGTGGGCTTCTCTCCGTCGCATTCCTGTTGCGCCTGGCACTCTATTTGAGAGAGCAGGACCCAGAGGCGTCGCTGCGCAGCAAGGCTTCAGCCGGGCAGGAATCCGGCCTGATGCCGATAGGGAATGATACCGATGGAGTATGAGTGGGTCACGACGCTCGGATTCTTCTTTGGCCTGCTGATGCTGATGATGCTCAGCGGCATGCCCGTCGCCATCGGTTTCATCACGCTGAATATCGTTGGCCTTTACATCTATTTGGGCCCTGGGGCTTTGGCACTGCTCGCAACAAGCTCATTCACCTCAATCGGCCAATTTGCCCTCATCCCGATCCCGTTGTTCATTCTGATGGGTGAATTGCTGATGCGAACCGGCCTTGCCTCGAAAACCGTCGAGGCTGTGGATCACTGGATCGGACGTATTCCAGGTCGCCTGTCGCTTTCATCGGTGGGTGGCGGCACCCTGTTCGGTGCCTTGAGCGGGGCCAGCATGGCATCTGTCGCCATGCTGGGATCGACGCTTGTACCGGAAATGACAAGGCGTGGTTACAAACCCGCCATGTCGGTCAGTTCGATTCTTGCCGGCGGAGGGCTCGCAGTCCTCATACCGCCAAGCGCACTGGGCGTTTTGCTCGGTGCGTTGGCCAAAGTCTCGATCGCCCAGTTGCTGGTTGCCGGAATTTTGCCTGGTGTTGTGCTGGCGGCAATGTACTTCATCTATTTTGCCGTGCGTGCGAAGATCCAGCCGGAACTGGCGCCGCCTTACGAAGCCGTCTCCACCTCATTGGCGCAAAAGCTCTATATTCTGTTGACCGTTGCGCCGCTGCTCAGTCTGATCGTGGTCGTCACCGGCTTTATTTTCCTTGGCATTGCAACACCATCGGAATCAGCGGCCATGGGCGTCGTTGCAACGATCATCCTGGCTGCATGCTATGGGCGCCTGACCTGGGACGCGGTCGCAAAGTCATTGATGTCAGCGATGACAACGACGGCGATGATGCTGCTGGTGATTGTCGGTTCGACAGGATTCAGCCAACTGCTCGCGGCAACCGGTGCCACGTCCGGATTGGTGACGTCGGTCGCGAATCTGGGCCTGGGTCAGGTCATGACGGTCATCGTCATGCAGTTGATCGTGCTGGTGCTTGGCTGCTTCATTGACACCATATCAATCATGCTCGTTGCCATTCCGGTTTTCATGCCGATCGTGCAGGCACTCGGCATCCATGAGATCTGGTTTTGCATCCTGATTTTGGTTCAATTGGAGTTGGCGGGCATTACCCCGCCATTTGGGGTGTTGCTGTTCGTCATGAAAGGTGTTCAACAACACCTGAAAATCTCGGAAATCTACAAGGCCGCAATTCCTATTGTTGCAATCCAGATTGCACTGGTTGCGCTTTTGATGATCTTCCCCGAAATTGTCACCACGTTGCCGGATCTGGTGAAAAACTGACTGCTGAGGAAAGCCATATGGCTATAGCCAAGTCAAAGGAGAAGTCGAGCCCGAGGGCGAAGCGGGATCCCGCCGCCACAAAGGAAAGAATATTGAAGGCAGGCTTGGCCGAATTTGGCTCAAAGGGCTATGGCGGAGCCAGCATGGAAACGGTGGTCAAACGCGCCAAATGCAACATCCGCATGATCTACCACTACTTTGGCGGCAAACAGAATCTGTATGTGGCCTGCCTGGAGCGTGTTTATTCACACATCCGCGCAGAAGAGCAGAAGCTCAACCTCGAACAGCTCCCACCGGTTAAGGCGCTGGAGCAACTTGTAGATTTCACATTTGACCACATGCAGAACAATCCGGATTTTGTGAAGATTGCTGTCGTGGAAAACATGCAACGCGGCAAGTATATCGGGTCGGTGACACCGGTTGCGAGAGCCGCTGCCGGTCTCATTGATACGATCGAGACCATTTTGAAGCGCGGTGTCCGCCAGAAGGTCCTTCGATCGGGTATCGATGCTTTCCAGCTGTATGTCTCGATTCTGTCACTGAGCTATCTCCATCTGTCAAACCGGCACACATTGTCCATTACCTATGGTCAGGATCTTTCCGATCCCAAGTGGTTGGAAGCGCGGCGAAAACACGTGCGGAACATGATCTTGTCCTACGTGCGTGCACCGGGTTGATAGGTGGGATTCGCCCGGACCATTACTCGTGTCGATCATGGTGATCCCGGTTTTATGAACGACTCGCTTGTCACCTTGTGATGGGCGCTCGCCATGCAGGCAAGCGCGCTGTTCTTGACGCCGACAAAGGGCAGATGATTTTGAGGGATACTCCCCCAATGACGTGCAGCATCCCGCCTTCGCTTTGGGCAATGAACTTTTCAACCACATGAAGCTGGTCTGAATACAGGCAGGAAGACAGCCCGAAGGCCACATCGCTGGCTATGGAGTGGGCTTCCTTTATATCCGCGTATGGGATGACCGCCGGAACACCGCCAGCAGATCGGCCATGATCAGCACAATGTTCGGGACTTTGATCATGCCAGTTGCTCCTCGGGGGATTTGGCGTTGCGGCGCAACCCTTGCAAGATCATGTCGGCACCCTTGTTGCCGATCATATAAGTCGGAGCGTTGGTATTTGCGGAGGTGATCTTGGGCATCGCCGAGGCATCGACAACACGCAGCTTTTCAACGCCATTGACCCGCAATTCGGGATCGAGAACCGCGTGTTCATCGCGGCCCATGCGGCAAGTGCCTGTGGGATGAAACACCGTGCCACCCATGTTTCGCACAGCGTCGAGAATCTCGGCATCGCTCTGAACCTCCTCGCCGGGAACCATTTCCTTGTCCCAAAGATCGCGAAAACCCGGCTGATGGATGATCTCGCGCAAGATCCGGACACCGGCGATCATGGTGCCGCGATCCCGTTCGGTCGACAGATAGTTCGGGGCGATCAGCGGGTCGGCCATCGGATCGGCGGAGCGGATGCAGACATACCCGCGGCTTTCGGGATGGCATTGCCAGAAGGACGCGGTGAAACCGGAGTAGCGGTGCAGCGGTGTACCGGGCTTGTCGACGGATAAAGGCATGACGTTAAACTGAATGTCGGGACGACCGCGGTCCGCAAGCGGCGTGCACGCCCCTCCTCCGACCTGACCGGCCCCGACGGTGAGCGGGCCAATGCCTTTCAACGCCCAGTCGATACCCATCTTTGCAAGTTGGACGGGATTGCGGACGTCGTCGTTCAACGACCATTTCTTTTTCAACCGGACGATCTGGCGCATCTGGTAGTGGTCTTGCAGGTTCGCGCCAACCTCGGCGCTGTCCGCAACGACCGCAATTCCGTGTCGCTGCAGTGTTGCGGCGGGGCCGACACCCGAAAGTTGGAGAATCTGCGGCGACTGGATGGAACCCGCACACAGGATGACCTCGGATTCGGCACGGGCCTGATGCGTCTGGCCTCCGGCGACCCATTCGACACCGGTCGCACAGGTGCCATCGAACAGGACCCGTGTCACATGCGCGCTGGTATTGAGTGTCACATTTCCGCGCGCCAGGGCGGGTTTGAGAAAAATCGATGCGGAACTTGCGCGAAAGCGCCTTCCCAGACTCAATTGATAGGTCCCGACTCCCAATGTGGTCGACCCGTTGAAATCGTCATTTCGCGGCAGGCCGTATTCCATCGCGGCGGCAAGCCATGCTTCACAGGCGGGATTGCGGTGGCGCAAATCCGAGACCGGCATGTCGCCGTCGCGTCCGTGCCATTGGTCGTCACCGCCTGCATAACGCTCGATCCGGCGGAAGTGCGGCAGCACATCCTCCCAGGACCAGCCGGTCGCACCCATATCCTGCCAGTCATCGAAATCCTCATGCTGTCCGCGGATGTAAATCAACCCGTTGATCGAACTGGACCCGCCGACAATCCGTCCACGCGGCCATGCGATTCCGCGATGCCCATCACCCTCGGACGGTTCCGTTTTGAACACCCGGCTGAATCGCGGATCATAGATCGTGCGGAAATATCCAACCGGCAGTTTCAGCCAGGGATTTCTGTCGAGTCCGCCGGCCTCCAGCACCAGCACGCGGCAGGCCGGGTCGGCGGATAGCCGATTGGCGATCAGAGACCCGGCAGAACCGGACCCGATAATGATGTAATCGTAACCTTGTTTCATCGGTTTTGCTCGCTCTTTGCCGTCAGGGTTCCGGGTGACTGCGCACCCAGGAAACCGGCAAATGTTTCATCTGAGATGCCGATCCCCGGTAACCGGCCGATATCGATCTTGCCGGCCATGACCGTCGGCGAAAACAGGTCTTCACGAAGAGAATTGGCATTGCTGTCGATTTCCAGAAGGCCATCGCCTCCGACAGCCGCCAGGAGATGCGCCGAGGCGGCGAGTCCGATTCCCCCACCAAGGAAATGGGGGCAGTAACGACGCCCGGAATGGAGGATAATACGGGCTACGGGAAACGTGCCGCTTACCCCGCCCCACTTGCACAGGTCAGGCTGAAGGACACCGAAGATGCCGCTTGCCGCCGCATGCTCGAAATCGGCCCGGCCCATCATGTTTTCGCCCGCCGCCAGCGGAATCGACGACGCCTGCGCCAGCGCCATCCAATCATTCGCTGAACTTGTCGCCATGATCGGTTCCTCCAGCCAGCGCAGTGGAAACTCGGCGAGCTTCGGCAGCATTTCTGCTGTTTGCTCGACGGTCCAGGCCTGGTTGGCGTCGGTCATCAATTCATCGCCCTCGGCCAACCCGTCGGCGATGCCGGCAAGGTTCGCAAGGTCTGTTTCATCCCCGAACCCGATCTTGAGCTTGAAGGCGACATGCCCGTTGGCCCGGCAGCGCGCCACCGTATCCGAAGCACCAGCAGGATTGATACCGCTGGCGTAGGTTGCAATGATGGGGTTGGTGCCACCAAGGAGGCGGTAAAGAGGCGCGTCGGCGCGTTTCGCCACGAGATCCCACAATGCTCCGTCGATTCCGGCCAGGCATTGGGCAACCGGTCCTTTCTCGCCTGCCTGAATCGCCAGCCGCTCGAATCGATTGGTCAGTGCCGCAAAGCAATCGGCCGGGCTATCGAAGGTTCCATCCAGCAGCGCCGGAAAGATGGCTGTTTCCAGAAGCCGCCCGCGATGCTCTGCGCCGCAGGATGGGAAATTGCACCAGACTTCACCAAGGCCCGTTGCGCCGTCCGAGGCTTCAAGGCGGACAAAAACAGCCGGACGGTCGAACATGGTGCCGAACGATGTACGCACCGGTGTCTCGCACGGCGCGCGCAGAACGAACATCTCGGCCCGCGCGATGTTGATGGACAGATCAGCCTGAACAAATTCCGGAGCCAGCCACTCATGCATTTTCAGCGGCCTCCCCAAGATCGAAGCGGGCATAAGGTTCGTGCGGCGCATCGGCCTCGTGCCGATGTCGGGTTAATTCCTCAAGGAGCCGCGCTTCGATGTCAGGCGCCACGATCGGGATGTCCTGGCGAGGGTCAGTCGCCAGGTCGCGGCGTGCAGGGATGCGGGGCAGACTGCCCACATAGTGGGAGACGGGAGTCACGGCCCGTTCCGCAAAACGTGCAAAATTCGGGGTCATGACCGAGGCGCTGCCATGGCATTCCCATGCGTTGCGATTGAGCCTGTCGAGCAGCACGAAAACGGTTTTCATCTTGTCGGATATCCTAGCCTGTGGCTGCCGGGGCGTTGAACGGGCCGCTCAATACTTCGAACGGCCCGGTATTGGTTGGTTGCTTGTAAGCGCGACGAATTCCTCGATACCCGCCACGCCGGCTGCGGGACAATAGCGAAAGGCTCCGGCATGCAGCTGTGCGTTGGAACCACCGACTATACTACCTGTCGACATACGCTTCCATGCCGGGTGAACCGTCGACATGTGGCCGAGAGTCTCAAGCGCGGTTTTCGTGGTCTGATAGTCCATTTCTGCCGGGATCGCCCGGTGACTAACCGAAGGCATCCAGCAATGTCCCGGCATCCAGCATCGAGGTCCCGCCGGGTTGTCCCAAGCCACCCGCATGATTTTCTGCGTTGCACCTGCCGGCACGATTCAGACGGCCCGGACGAGGTTGGTCACCATCCCGGGCATGATCAAGAGCATCACGCCAGCGAAAGGCAATCCGCGCATCAGAGCGTCCGCGTGTCCCGGTACCCGGCGTTGAAGCAATGATGAATGACAGTGAGACGCCGGAAAACAACCTTGAGGAGATAGCGGCGATGCGGAGGACCTTCGTCAGTCACCATCGCCGGAAGTCAGGCTGCGCGCGATGCACCTCACCGACATATCGATGACACCGTCCAGCTCGGCAGGGTCTAGTCCACGTGTTGTCATCTGCATGATACCGGTATGCAGGGTCATCAAGTAAGTTGCGAGATCCTGAGCGCCGCGTGTGGGACGCCCAGCTGCCATCAGTGCCCTTTCGAAGAAGCCGACGAACGTCTTGTTCGCAATGGAGTTTATTTCGCCAACCTTGGCCGCCTCCTCGGCTGGCAGGTGGCCTCCGCACGCTTCAGCGGAAGAAGAAAGAACAAGACATCCCTCAGGATGGGCTGCGTTTTTCACGGGCTCCAGCGAGGCCTTCAGAAACAATCGAACCGCCTCGGTCGCATCAATGTCGTTTCGCTTCAGTTGCGAAAAGGCTGCCTGGGACTGCATATCGATGTAGCGTTCAAGAGAGGCACGGTACATCGACGCCTTGTTCCCATAAGCCGCATAGAGACTGGGCTTGGTCAGGCCCGTCACCTCGACCAGATCGTTTATGCTCGTCCCGACATAGCCCTTCCGCCAGAACACATCCTTGATGTCCTCAAGAACCAGGTCCTTGTCGAAGGTTCTCGGTCGCCCTTTCATCTGCCAATCCTCAGTCTAGCGGTTGACTAATATACCAAACGGTAGATATATCAATTTCAATACCGATCGGTATATAAAACGGCATGCTTGCCCCACGAGATTTGGAGAGTGTTCATGAACAGACGCGAATTCCTGATTGGAACCGGAATGACTTCGGCCCTGGCTACCCTCGGATGGTCTGTTGCATCCGCAACCGCTGAAGGCCTTGTTGCGGCACGACGGTACAAGATTGGGGCAGCGACCGTGCATGTGCTGTCCGATGGGTTCATTCCGATTGGACCGGACATGCTGTTTGGCATCACCCCGCAGGAGTTTGCCTCCATCCTTGAGGAAGCACATATTGCTTCGGACGCCCATCCGACAGCGGTGAACGCGTTTCTGGTCGAGATCGCCGATCGAAAGATCCTTATCGATGCCGGAACCGGTGATATTCTCGGTCCGACTCTTGGCAAACTGCCCTCTGTGATCAGCGCCCTTGGCATCGATCCGGCATCGATCGACACTGTCGTCTTCACCCACCTCCATGGTGATCATATTGGTGGCGTCGTGTCGCCGGCGGGCAACCCCTTTGTGAATGCGGCCCTTCGGATTGCGAGCAGCGATATCGATTTCTGGACCAGCCACGAGATGCAGGCTCAGGCCCCCGATTCGTTCAAGCCTGCGTTTGATCTCGCACGTGCTGCACTTGGCGGCTTTGGTGATCGCATCGATCCGTTCGGTGCAAATGCGACTTCGATTGCACCCGGCCTTACGACCTTGCCGCTTCCGGGGCATACCGTCGGCCATACCGGGCTCATGCTTGAAAGCGAGGGGGACACATTGTTGATTGCCGCGGATATTTTCCACGTCCCGGCAGTGCAGCTGGCGATGCCGTCCGTCACAATCGGGTTTGACACGGATCAGGACCTGGCGCGCCAGACCCGCCTCAGAACCCTGGACATGGTTGCAACAGATCGCATCATGATGGGTGGTTCGCACATCGCCTTGCCCGGACTGGGACACCTGGAATCCGCGGGCGACGGCTACCGCTGGACGCCAGCGCGGTATCAATACGGCTAGACCCGTCTCCCAATCCGGTACGTGAGGCGCGAGGGGTTCATGATCAACCACAAGCGCACCTACCATTTCGGGAGGGGAAGCTCATTATCCGGCAGCGAAAAGGCGTCACAGGCGCGCCGTCGGACGCCCGCCCATTATGGTCCCATCCAGGCCAGGCGAACGTTGGTCGATGGACCTTCTGGCGGATCAGCTGGTGAACGGCCGACGCATCAGGCTTCTGGCAATCGCCGATGACGTCACGCGGGAGTGTCTTGCCATCCATATTGCTCAGTCAATCACGGGCCCGCGTGTCAGCCACGTGCTGGACCAGCTTCACCCGGACCACGGGTGTCCGTCGCCGATCGTGACTGACAATGGAACAGAGTATACCATCAACGCCATGGTCAAATGGTCACAGGACACGCGAGCGGACCTAAGATTCATTGAGAGCTTCAATGGCCGGCTTCGAGATGAATGTCTTAACGAGCACGTATTCTCATCATTGCCCAAGGCACGAACGATCATCGACGCATGGCGCCGGTCCTAAAACCAATAGCGGCCGCACGGACCGCTCGGCTGGCTCACACCAACAGAGTTCAAGCCCGGATCGAAAAAACCGCATGAAGCAAATATCGTCGAATGTCCTAACCTTGCGACGGGCCAGTCAAAGGGTAAGGCTCAGGTCATTTCAGATGATACCCGTGTGGTATCAATCTGGAAACATCGGTGGCCCAAGAATCAAAAAACCCGCTAACCAATTGGGCTAGCGGGATTATTTTGGTTGCGGGGGCAGGATTTGAACCTGCGACCTTCAGGTTATGAGCCTGACGAGCTACCGGGCTGCTCCACCCCGCGGCAATTGAATTGTTATGACATTGAGAAGATAAATTTGCACTTTGCGGACCTGGCGATGACCTACTCTCCCGCGTCTTGAGACGAAGTACCATCGGCGCTGGGGTGTTTCACGGCCGTGTTCGGGATGGGAACGGGTGCGGCCACCCCGCCATAACCACCA
>JANSYK010000101.1 GCA_024742485.1 Alphaproteobacteria bacterium
AGCTTCTGGAACGCCACACTGGATGGCGGCGACGGCGCCGACCTGTTCAACGCGGGCTACGGCGCCGCGACAATCATCGGTGGCGAGGGCGGCACGGACAACGACACCGTCTCCTTTGCGGATGCCGATGACGCGGTCAACGTGATCTACAGCGGCAACGAACAGGGCAGCTATACCGACAGCGACGGCGACAGCGGCGATTTCTCGGAAATCGAGGCGTTCGAACTGACCACCAATGATGATACGGTGAATGCAGATCTGGACAGCCTCGGCGTCCGCATTGATGCCCTGGGCGGCAACGACACGATCACCGGCGGCCAGGGCAACGATACAATCGACGGTGGTGACGGGGCCGATCTGCTGAACGGCGGTGACGGGGCGGATAGTCTGTCCGGCGGTGCCGGGGCCGACGACGTGAACGCCGGCGATGGCAATGACACGGTCGATGGCGGCACAGGCGATGACGACCTCTGGGGTGAGGGCGGCAACGACCTTGTGCAGGGCGGCGATGGCTCGGACGATCTGCAGGTCCGCGAGAACGAGGGCGATGACACGATCGTCGGTGGCGAAGGCGGCACGGACAACGACCGGCTTGTTCTGTCCGAGACCGGCGCACAAGGCGTAACGGTCACGATCTCGGGCACCGAAGCGGGCGATTATAGCTTCGACAGTGGCAATGGCATCGGCAGCTTTACGCAGGTCGAAAGCGTCCTGATGACCAACCAGGACGACACGTTCAACGGCTTGGCCGACACGGTCGGCATGGGGACCGCCGGTTTCGGGGGCAACGATACCATTCTGGGCGGCTCCGGTGACGACACGTTCCAGGGCGACCAGGGCGACGACTCGCTCGACGGCGGGGCGGGCGACGATGTTCTGTCCGGCGGCGATGGCGCCGATACGCTTGTCGGCGGCGCAGGCGCGGACGGGCTTTACGGGGGCGACGGGTACGACGAGGCCAACTACTGGTCATCGGATGCCGCAGTGGAGATCGACCTGACGGATGGCTTCACCGAAACCGGCGGCCATGCGGCGGGCGACACCCTTTCAGGCATCGAGGAAATCGACGGCTCGAACGGGTTTGGCGATACCATCACGACCGATGACAGCGGCATGCGCGTCTACGGCCACGGCGGCGACGACAGCCTGACCGGCGGCGCCGGAACGGACAGCCTGTCGGGTGGCGCGGGCGACGACACGCTGACGGGCGGCGCCGGCAACGACACGCTGGAGGGCGCACAGGACAGCGATACGTTCCTGATCCTCGACGGCTTCGGCAACGACACGATCATCGGCGGCGACACCTTCACGACGGGCGCGAACTACGACACGATCGACCTGTCGGCGGTCACCAACCCGGTCAGTGTCCTTTTCGACGGCCCGGGCTCGGGCACGATCACCGACAGCATCACCGGCGACACGATCACCTTCTCGGGGATCGAGCAGCTGATCCTGACCGATGGCAACGACACGGTCGATGCGACGCTGGATGATGGCTACACCTATGTCCAGACGCTCGATGGCGACGACAGCGTGCTCGGCAGCGCCGGCGACGATGTCTACGACGACGAGATCTTCGGGCCGAACGGCCAGGGCAACGACACCTTTATCGGCGCCGACGGCAATGACGAGATCTGGGCCGGCACGGATGACGACAGCGTCACCGGCGGTCTGGGCAGCGACAGCCTTTTCGGTCAGTCGGGCAACGACACGATC
>JANSYK010000104.1 GCA_024742485.1 Alphaproteobacteria bacterium
ATGATGATTGCGATCATCCTGCTGTGTGTTGGGATCGAGGCCGTATTGAGCCTGTCGGACGCAGGGCTGATCGGCTCTGGCCGCATGCGCCGCATCTTCTATGATTACGGTGGATTCTGGCCCGGACTGTTGGAAGACTGGCGGCCGAACTATACCGCACAGCCCTGGGTGATGTTCCTGTCCTATGGTTTCCTTCATGGGGGCTTGATGCATCTCGCGGTCAACATGATCACCCTTTGGTCCCTGGGCGTCGTGGTTCTTGACCGTGTGCGCGGGCGCGGTTTCGTTATGCTCTATGTCGCATCCCTGCTCGGTGGCGGGGTCGGCTATGCCCTGCTGGCCCCCAGCCTGACGCCTATGGTCGGTGCCTCTGGCGCCCTGTTTGGTCTGGCGGGTGGCATACTGGCGTGGAGCTATGTCGATCGTTTCACATTCCGCGAACGCCTCTGGCCAGTTGCCCGCGCCTTCCTATTGCTTTTGCTTTTGAACGTCGTTCTGTGGTGGGCCATGAAGGGCCATCTCGCCTGGGAAACCCACTTGGGCGGCTTCATCGCCGGATGGGTGGCCGCTCTGCTGATCGATCCGAGGGCGGTGAAGGACGAGAGCACTCATTCGACCTTGTAGATATCCAACCGAAACCGCCCCCGCGTTTCACCAGCAATTTTCGGATATCCACCGATGACAACATCCAGCGCTTGCTGAACTTGGTTCATCTCTGACGAGACCGGTTCGCTAATTTCTGCTTCTTGGAAAACAAAGAGTTGGCCGTCCGACAACTGAATATGGTCGGCCTCGGCATTTAGAACGAACTCGGAGCGGAATGCCCGGTCGATTATGCTAGCACTGTGCCGGTTTCTATCTCCGTAAAGGAAACCATAGGAGTCACCCCGAAAAATTTGCGGGAAATACCATCGCAAGGCGGGTTCCAGCATTTGATTTCCAAGTACCAGGGTGTCACGGCCCGGATCAAAATCGGAAAATGCCTCTTCAAATGGCTCATATGGAGACCGTTCTGGAGTCGCGGGATAGAAGTTGATCAAGGCCACAGCTTGCGAGGTCAGAAGAAGAAAAACGCAAGCCCAGCGCAAAGTTTTCTGCAAGTTCATCAGACCCGCCGCCAATACAAGGACTGATACGAAGCCGGACCATGAAATCACGCGGGTTATGAAAATGGGTTTGGAGAAACTGAACAGCAATACCATCAACGGAAAGCCGATAATGATGAAAGCAAGTAGCAGGCAGATCAGGGGCCTGCGCCGCATACTCCACAAACCCCACACCAGAAGAGCCGCAACCAGCAATTTACCCCATTTGGGATAGGCATAAACCGCGGCCATCTGACTGTAAACATAATCAAAGCTCGGATCGGGTATCCAGAAATTTTCACCCAAAGTATGATCAAGATGCCAAAAGAAAGGTAGAAACCCCGGCACGATTAACAGACCGAATAACACGCCCGCGATCAGTGCCTGCCAGAGAAAATTCCACGGAAGCAGCCGGAAAACAACGGCAAGCAGGATCCATAAACCGAACAGCACGGCTACGAAGGCTGCGATTGCATGAGCATAAAACGCAATCGCCAGCGCAACAGAGCACCCGATCCACTGCAAAGCGGTTTTGCGCGATATCCCGGATTGCCCCGC
>JANSYK010000093.1 GCA_024742485.1 Alphaproteobacteria bacterium
AGCCTGACCTATGCCGCGGTCACCGCGATCGCAATGGTTGGCTTAACGGCGGTAAGTGTGGCCCTTCAAATAGAAACCATTTCTGCGACACGTGCCATTGGATTGGCATTAATCGTAACAGGCATTCTAGTGTCGGCTATGGCTTAAGTGTTCAGTCCTATTGTGTGTTGGCCTTCTGATTTGTGTCCATCAGAAAGACTTACTGTGGGACAAAGTCTTCACGGGCTAGCCAAGACGACGCACGCTGTCCGAGCTCTCATAGACAGATCGAAAGCTTCAAATGCGGCGCTGTTCCGTCATGTTCAATCCGCCACCTGATCATGCATCACTAACTTTTGACCGTCTTTCCAAGATAACGGGCACCCTCAGGCGAAAAACACTTGATCTGTTGGCTTCGTCAGGCGATCTAGACGTCGGACCGCATACCACTTCGAAAACTTTGGTCGGAAGCAGGAGTATTGTTCACATGCGTTTGCCTGATTTCTAAATTATAGGCGCCGCGAAATCTGGCACGACCTCGCTCTATTCCCAGCTCGCAGCCTGTCCGTCCGTCTTCCTGTCCTGGCCAAAGGAGCCCGAGTATTTTGCGCGTGACGATCTCTTCGCGAAGGGCGTGGAGAACTATGCGGCCCTTTTCGACGATGCGGAAGAGACGCAGAAATGCGGTGAAGCATCAACCATTTATACACTGACTAGTTTTTTTCCAAAAACACCCGCTAGGATTGCCGCAGCAACTCCCAACGCCAAGCTGATTTACATGATGCGCAATCCGGTCGATAGATGTTTTTCGATGTATCAGGAAATCATCAAACATTATCAGAATGCCTCGAAGGACTACGAGATTCACCGCCGCTTTGAGGAGTTCATCTATCCCGACCGCTTTCCAAAAAGGGCTCCGCGCGAAAAACGCATTGCGGATTTCGATGCTCACTATGTCGATACGCCGGAATTTCTGACCGATGGCAGCGATTATCTTACGCAGATCAGCGTCTATTTGAAGCATTTCGACAAGAGTGCTCTGAAGTTCATCCTCTTTGAAGACTACCTAGAGAACAAGCGCAGGTATCTGGAAGAGGTCTTAACCTACATCGGCGCAGACCCGACGGACAGCGCATGTATCGAAGAGCATGAGCGCAAGAATACCAGCCGCAACCATTTCGACAAGACCAGCGAGCTTGGCGCGATCGAGCGGTTTAAGGCGGATTAGTTCGATGCCAGCGTCGTCACGCGGGCCCTGCCGCGGCCTATTGCCGGAGCGCTAAGGTCAACCTTTCTCAGTTTTTCGCAGGCACTGGGAAAGACGCCCACTGGTCCGCAACCGATGGACGCCAAGACCCGCCGCGATCTGCATGAGCGCTTCTTGCCCAGTTTTGACAAGATCGAAGCGCTGACCGGTCTTGATCTCGAGGTCTGGCGGCAGAGCGTGCCTTGACCGCGCTTCTGCTGGTTTGGAACTTCGACCTGGTTACACAGAAAATGCGATACCTACAACGAACTGGGCTGCTGAACGCGCAATCAGATGCCGCAAAGAAGATTAAAAGCGACACGCTCTAGCAGCGCGAAAATTGACACTCCTCACATAAAGTGAGTTTTCGTTGACAAGGGCCAAATAACCGCACGCGCATCATGGACGCGGACTATCTTATCGTTAAGATATATCGGGAAGGGCACGAGAATGATGAAACTGACCTCGCCATTCGCAGGGTGTAGATGAGCCGTATCGTCCGTAGGATTGCGCGTCGAATAGATGCAAAACGCGCGCAACGGCGCTTTTTCGCGTCGCTGACCCATTTGCATGGGCCGCGGTCCGCCAACACACCGAAGGATGCGGTCATATTGGTGGCGTTGGTGCGGGACGGTTTGTTCTATATCGACGAATTC
>JANSYK010000020.1 GCA_024742485.1 Alphaproteobacteria bacterium
AGGTCAGGTCGGCAAACCGAACCGTAGCCGAAGAACAACCGTGGCCGCCAAGCGACCCGCGCGGGCCTCGCTTCGCTACGCGAAGGCTCCGCTCAGCCCGCGCTACCGGCGGGAATTACACCAACTGCCGGGACACTGCTGAAGGCTCTGAGATCCTTGTCGAACTGCGCCGCGAGCAAGCAGCAAAGCTCAACACGAGCAACCCGATAGGGTTCCGTCCAGCAAGCTGATCGCCGGGTCCCATGGCATCCGACGCAAGCATTGGCAGGCTTGGCTCGGCTTGAAGCAATGATGCGTTTCCGCCACTTTGAGGTAAATGAAGAGGCAACAATGCGTTATGGCCGACTGGCAGATCTTCTGAGGCTGGCTCTGCAAATGCAGGGCCGCGCCGACGGACTGTCACTGGACGACATTGCCCAGACGTATGGGGTATCACGCAGGACAGCGGAGCGCATGCGCGATGCTATACGTGACGCGTTTCCAACGGCCGAGGAGCTTGCTGAACCAGGTGGTCGCAAACGTTGGCGACTGCCGCCAGGCACCGCAGCCCGCCTTGTCGACCCGAACGTAGACGATATTGCCGCCCTTCATCGCGGCGCAAAGCTTGCGCGTCAGTCGGGCGACTTTGGCACGGCGGAACATCTGGAAACGCTTTCGGACCGTTTGCGTGCCCGTCTGCCTGGCCCGAAGCGGACGAGACTGGAGCCCGACATCGCCGCCCTGCTTGAAGCCGATGGCGTTGCCCTGCGCCCTGGTCCGCGCGAGCGAATTCCGGAGCAGACGCTGAACACGCTGCGCGAGGCGATCCTTGCCGGCGTGTGGATCGAAGCCGATCATCGTGCGCGCGCAAGCGGTCTTTTGAGCCGCAATGCGCGCATCGGCCCCTTGGCGATGCTGCTTGGTGAAGGCCGACAATACCTGGTGGCATTCAGCGAATATGCACAAGACGTGCGGCTCTTCGCTTTGGCTGGTTTCGAGCGGATTGAATTGACCGAGAAGGTTTTCGAACGCCCAGAAGGCTTCGACCTACAGACCTGGATGCAGCGCTCCTTCGGGATATGGCAGGAAGATGTCTACGATGTCGTCTGGCGGTTTACTCCTGAAGCGGCGGCCGACGCGCGCTTTTATCTTTTCCACCCGACACAGGTCATGACTGACGAGCCCGACGGGAGCTTAACGGTATCATTCCGCGCGGGCGGGCTGCGCGAAATGTGCTGGCACTTGTTTCGGTGGGGTGAAACCGTGGAGGTACTACAACCCGCTCAACTCCGACTTTATATGTCGGAACTCGTTTCAAGCGTGAAAAATAATTGGACAAAATAATGAGGGAGAAATGTCCAAACACATTTTTACTGCGGACTTCGCAAAGCAACTACTTGCGGGCCTGAACAGCGACAGTGCATGGCAAAGAGTTGATGCAGGGTCCGAATACCACAAGACCTATAATCATATAGTTTGCTTTGCGCAGGGGGTCGTTGACAACTGCCCGAAGGGAAGTGGGGATTTGCTGGCCTGCGCTACATATGGCTGGATGCCTACAATCATGAGAGACTTTGATCTAACAAAGAGCGGGCTATCGCAGCCAATCCGCAGCATAAGAGAGGTAAAGAGTTCGGATGGTGCGGTTTCTTTAATTAAAAAAATGGGCCATCAAGGAATAATTAAAAACTCGTGGATAGGGGCAAGCAAGTTTATGCATTTCTTGAACCCATCCATTTTCCCTATCTGGGATACACGTGTGGCTGAAAAGTTTTCGGAGCATTGTATTAAGCACGCCGTGAGACAAGGGGCGGGTCAAAGAAATCAATACGTCCCCTCTGCGTACTCTTTCGCAAATAAAAAAGAAAACTACTTGAATTACACATCTTTCATGCTTACAAACCTTAAAAACCAATATGAGTGGCTAGAAAAAATTTCTTTTAGATTTTTTAAAGAAAAAGGTTATCGCCCATCAGATCTTCGCCTTCTCGAGCTGATGCTTTTCCACAGATGACACCCGTTGGGAAAATTATGCGTTGTGCCTTGCTCACCAAAGCTAAAGATGGCCAAGGTCCGTTATTGCATTAATGAACCATAAGGTTAGACAGATCCAAGCGTTCAGATTTGGCCTCATACGCGTAGGTCACAAGCGGGCCATCAGTCCCTGCCGAATAATCGAGACACAGCGCATTTGCGCTTTGAAGCTCCGGCTCACCTGACATCCAGTAATGCCCGAAAAAGACAGGCTTATCCCCAACCGGATAGATTTTCGCAAACAAATCATCAGGCAGCGGCCTATCTGGCAGCTGATTGACATCGGGCACTGACATCGCGAGCTGACGCCAATTTCGCGCGTCACCGTTCCACCACTTAACTCTTACATGGTGCCTGACCTTCTTTCCCTTATCGACGAACGAATGCGGATGAGGCAAACGTGCCTCCGGTCCCTTTGCAACCGCTTCGGCAAGTTCATAGAGCGCATCGTTTTTCTGGGCAGCCCGGATCAGCTGATCCTGAGAGAGGATACCAGTTCCAGTCTGCTCCCTCAGCTTGTCGATTGCGGGTTGGATCCACGCCGCGTGAACAGCACGAAACTCGTCAGTTTCGATGAACAGCGGCAGGCCCTTCATCCAATCCAGCACATCCTTGGTGTGCGATGCACCCAGAGGAAACTCTTTGAGAAAACTCTCGTGCTGGACTAGATTGTCTTTGTCATGCGGGCGAAGCGGCGCCCCTGTCTCAGGGTCGGCCGTATGGAAGTGGAGAGCATTTAGTTCATGGTTGCCCATGATGGCTTGGGCGCGCCCCGCATCCATCAGTTCGCGCACGATCCTGATGACGGCACCATTTTCGGGGCCACGATCGATGAAGTCTCCCAAGAACACGATCTGGCGATCAGGGTCGGGATGCAGCCATGTCGTTCCATTCCGCCGCCATCCAAGGTTCTGCAGCGCAAGACGCAGCTTCTCGGCCTGACCGTGGATGTCGGGAATAATGTCAGTGATGCTCATGGCCCCGCTGTCCTCATTCTCATACGCGAGCCACTGCGATGGCCATGCAGTAACACGCCCGCCACCGCGGCTTCTCGCCATTCATTTTGAATCATCGCGGACGAGAACTTCCAACTCAGCTCTGTCGATCCAGTGGATTGCCACGTCAGGTCTGATTGCCTGAACCTGTTCCGCAAGAACGCCTCGATAGGCATCCAGCTGCGCTAAATATCTGTCAAAGCTTCCCACGCCACTCTTATGATCGAGGATCAGTCGTTTCCCGTCACCGGTCGCCAGAAGGTCAATAATCCCATTGAATTCCGCACCCGATACTTCGCGCTTCTGGATCGGCACCTCGCACTCGATCTGCGTATAGCCTTCGGCCGTCAGCCATTGTTTGAGCGCGTCCGCCTGTGCTTGCAGCACGTCTAGCGTCGCCTCGTCAAAGCCCGTGGCCGCCGACAGACGCGGACGCAAGTCCGGGCGCAGCAAGAGAACGCGCATCGTCCTGTGAAGGGCGGTGCCACGTTCGCTGGCTGTCGCCACGAGGGACACAGCCTGTGGCGGCACATCCAACGGCACCATGCGTGTCCGAACCTCGGGCAGCGGATCCTGCACGATCAATGAGGGTCGGACGCGCCACACAGTCTGCTGAACCTCGAGCATGGGCCGCAACTCACCGAATGCCAGCCTTTGCGAGGCCTCTTGTGCACTGGACGCGTCCAGCATGCTTGGGGCCTCAGCGCTGCACATCAAGGTGCGCGCCCGGAAACTGACGCTGTCGACTTTCAGGCTGCCGGCCTCCGGTTCCATCCTCGCCTCCAGCACCAGCATTTCAGCGTGATTCGCGGGCCCATCGCTCTCGCCGAGTTTCTTCAACGCAAAATCCGGCCACTCCAGGATCAACCGATCGCGTCCGCGGGTCAGCGCCACATAAAGCAGGCGGCGCGCATCAGCCTCCGACGCTGCGCGGCGATCGGCAATGAAGGCATCCTTCTTCTCCTTGATGGGCAGGTCTGGCGTCCAGATCAGGAGCGCCCGTTCAAGCATGGCACTGAGATCGCTGAAGTCTGTGAATTCGATGCGCAAGGTGCCAGGCTTTTCCCCGATCTTCTTGTCGAGACCAACGACCAGGGTGATCGGCCATTCCCGCCCTTTTGAGGCATGCCAGGTGACAATCTCGACGCCCCGTCCGGCGCTCTCGCCGGGGTCGGGGTGGCGGTCGAAATCGCGTTCCTCGCGGCGCGCTTCGAGCCAGCCCAGGAATACCTGCGCGCTCGCCCCATGGAAGCCAGCGGCGGCCTTGAAGTCACGATGAGCCGAGATGAATTCGCTGACCTCTGCGTAGAGCCGCATCAGGTCCGCATGGGCTTGTGCCGCCTCCGGCATGCGCGCTGCCCAGTCAAGGATGTTTGCGGCTCTGAGCACCTGCGGGAGAAGAGTTTCCAACGGCATGGCCGGTGCGGGCTCGGCCAGCACGCGCAAATCAGCGAGCTCAGCACAGGTCTCCAAGTCACCATCTGCAAGCAGGCTCATCGCCTGCTGAAGTGGCATGGAGGATGGGCCGAGTGTCAGGAGCGCGAGGGCCGCATGGCGGTCTGTGGGATCAACGGCGAATGCCAGCGCGCTCCGCGCCGCCATCACGGCGGGCGAGTCCAGCCAGCCGGCAGCGCTGTTCCGGACCGGCACGCCTTGCTGCTTGAGCGCTGTTGCATAGCGCGCCGCCATTGAATGGGTCGGAGCGAGAATCGCAATGTCGCGCGGCTCGACGGGACGGAATGTCGGTGCCTTGGGATCACTCTCGCGCTCCACCACTGGCCCAGCTTCCGCCAAGATATCGGTAATGCGCGCCGCCACATGTTCCTCGGGGCGCGATTTCTTTGATCGACGCCCTTCCGGAATACGCAGGATCTCCGCGAAGGTTTGGCCGGTCTCTGGCCGCTGCGGCTCGAGGGGAACATAGGCCTCACCGAACAGCCCGGCCGAAATCGCATTCACCATCTGCATCAGCCGTGGGTCTGATCGCCAGTTGCCTTTCAGCGGCGAGGCGGCTTCGGGGTTCTGTTGCTCGAGCGCCTCACTCAGGCGGGGGTCTGCCCCCTGGAAGCCCATGATCGACTGCTTGGTATCGCCCACGATCAGCACGCGCTTGGCGGATTGGGCGATGCGCCACACCAGCGCGAACTGCACTGGGTTCGTATCCTGGAATTCGTCGATGATGACACAATCGACCTCGGACAAAAGCGCCTCGAGGATTTCAGGGCGCGTCCGCAGAAGGCGCTCGGTATCGCAGATCATGTCTGCATAGTCGATAACGCCGGCTTCGCGCTTCATGTCGCCGTATTTGAACATCACCTCCTGGGCACCATGAATGAGCGCCGCCAGATGCGCGCACTCGTCTTCCAAGGGGCCAGGGTGGACCGAAATCCCAGATGCCGCCGCGATTACCTCACCAGACAACGCATCATAGCCATCCGGGGTGGGAGAACCCCGTTTTGTTTGACGGAGTTCGCTCAGGGCTTTCCAGAGCCGCCAATCTCGATGCAACTCTCCAGGGCGCTGGGCGCGCTTCATGTTTCTGAAGTCTTTTGCAAACGCTTCGCGCGCAGTCGCGGAGGTCGCATGGGCGGCGAGGTCATTCGGGAATGCCGCCAAAAGGGCATCAATCGCCGCAAGCAGGCGCGCCTCCAAGGTCGCCCCATCTGGCTCGACCCGACCGTAGAGAGCCCGCAGGCGCGCGACCGCAGCGTCCGCCAGTTGCGGGTCATTCCCGTTGTCGCCAAGGCCCCGGAGCAGATCGATCGTGGTCAGGATCCGGCCGCGGAAACTGTCCTCCTGGCTCGCATTAGAAAAGAAGCTCGATCGGTAACCGAAGCGCGGTAGGTCGGCTTTGACGGCGTCGAGCGCCTCCGCATGCGCCATGGCCTGACGGATCAGAAGATCCCGCTCCGCCTCAGCCAACGCACGCGGTTGCGGTGAGGCCCCAGCAGCGAACGCGTGTTCCGACAGGATCCGCAAACCCAGCCCGTGGATGGTCGAGACATAGGACTGTTCGACAGCCAGGGCTTCCTCAACCATACCCTCGGCCAAAAGGCTTGCACGGATTCGCCCGCGCAACTCCGTGGCCGCCGCTTCGGTGAAGGTCACCGCCAGAATGCGATCTGGCGCGACAAGGGTGTCTTTCACCCATTTGGTGAGGTCAGACTTGATCCGAAAGGTCTTCCCTGAGCCCGCCCCGGCTGGAACGATAGTCAGCATCTCACTCATCGCTGTCCTCCATGCTGTCATCGGTCTCAGCGCCAAGCATCATGAATCGCGAGACAAGCGGTGAAGCATCCAGCGCATAGGGTGCGAGCTTCGCTGTTTTCTCGAAGAACTTGCGGTCGTCTTCCCTGTTGAGGCGGATCTGCCCTGAGCCCACCTCAGTAAGCCGCGTGATCAGAAGATCCATGGCCTGCACGGATATCCCGCCTTCCACGACGGTGACGACGCCGTCGGGTGGCTCCAACCCTTCGAGCAGAACGCCCTGGTCGTTGATCAGGTGGTAGGCGACCCCGATTTGCGGATTGCCGGCCAAGGCGGTCGCGAGCACGTCGCCGGTCTTTTCGGGCCGTTTGAGCATTTCGCGGTAGAGGCCGAGTTGCAGATCCCAGCCTGCTTCAAGGCGCGCGCGGCGTTTGAGCGTGCCGCTTTTCTTGTGATCGACGACCAGAAGGCTGCCATCTTCGAGTTGAAGAAGGCAGTCCGCGCGTCCGCGTAACAAGATGCCCAGTGCCTCGCCCTGAAGACCGATCTCATTGTCGATCACGCGGGCACCAAGTCCCTCGAGAGTGTTGCGCCAAGCATGCGCTGCAGTGCGGATGTCCTGCAGAAGCCCTTCACGTTCGACCGCCCAGATCGAACGCTGGAGGAACGGCGCATATTTGCGGATGGCCGAGGAGAGCAACTCCGGCACCGCAGCCTCGATCTGGTCATGATCCGGAAGTGGCGCGTCCTTGGGAAACAGGAATTCCAGCACGTCATGCGCGATGGTGCCCGCAACCATGACGTTCAGCCCATCAGGCGCCCAGCTCACTGGTTCCGCGCCGAACTCGGACAGACTCCACGCAAGCGGGCTGACCATGAGCGTTTCCAACCGGCTGGGCGACTGCGGTCGCATCCGCCCGTCATCGGCAAGGCGGCGACGGAGCAGATCGCGATCCAAGCGCAAGACACCATCTGCCGGCACGGCGCTGGGCTGAGCATCTGTGGCTGCCTCGACAACCCGATGGGAAAACGGCCAGCGCTCACGCGGGAGAGCACGCAGATCATGGATCAGGGCCTCGGCATCTTCCGTGCCCTTTTCACCATTTCCGATCGTGCGCGCCATGAGCGACAGCGCCGCTGCGGGAGCCTGACGGCTGCCAATCGGTGCAAAAACAGGGCGCAAAAGGGTTAGGGATTCTGAGGCACACAGGAACTGACGGCGAAGCTTCTCAAGGCGCCGCGCCAGAACGTCCCCGCGCGTTTCAATGTGAAGCCCGGTTTTTTCGCGCAGAAGGCGAAGTTCCCCATCGAGGAAGAGCGGCGACGCGGACACTGCACGCGGCCAGCGATTGCCGCTCATGCCCATGGCAATGAGATGTCTTGCCGAGCGCCACGGCATGGACCCTTCCGTGAACACGCTGACGCCCTCGACAAACACCTCGGATGGCGAAGGCTTGGGCGTGGCGGGTGTGGCGACACGGTATAGTGAACTCCAATCCAGCGACCGACTCTGCGCCAGTTCGGCCCGCATCATCCCCAGTTTGGGGCGGAACGCAGATACAGTCTCGCGCTGCTCGGCTGCGTCACTCAAGAGCTGGGCGGCTTGTTCAAGGGCTTGCAGAATACCGGCCGGGGTCTGGGCAATGTTGCTGCGCACCAGCTGATAAAAGCGCTGCGCACGCCCCGTTAGCGACCGAGCCGCAAAGGGCTCAAACCGGCCCTGCATCACCTCACGCGAGAGCTGCAGCCCCACCTCGGGCGACCATGGCATCAGGGGGGATATGTAAAGACTGGCAAGCGCCATGGCGGGCGCTGGTGCCTGAAAGCACAACAGGAGCTGAAGGAGCGTTTCTCCGGCGATGTCGCGGCGATCGGGCTGCAAGGGCAAGCCAGAAATCGGAACACCGGCGGCATCGAATGCGCGACGAAGCTGCGCGACATAGCCCGTCTCGTCCGGCACCAACAGACCGATTTCATGGGCCGATACGCCTTGGTCGATCAATCGCTGAGCTCGCGCAGCGGCAAAATCAGCTTCCTCCGCCTCATCGCGCAAGGCAAAGAATGCCAAGCTGTCGTCCAACGGCCCTGAAGGGATGGATGCGCCTGTCAGACCTTGTTGCGCGCGCCACAAGCTTGTGCCCTCCGCGGCGCCAGTCATCAGTGGCGCGCGGCGCGCGGCCCATTCCTTCTGAAACGCTGCGTCAGCGATCCCGTGATGATCCAGCAATTGCGTATGCAGACGGCGCTCAATGGGCGTTGCTAAAACACACGGATCACCTGCCAACAGTGGAAGCGGCTCAAGAGCATCGTCAGACGCACAGGTCAGAACATGGGCACAGACCTGCAGATCTTCCGGGAGTGCGCCCGGGGTCTGACGCCACAAATCGCAAAGGGCTGCGAGGTGTTTGTACAGGCGGTTGTCGCGATCGATCGCGCCGAGCTCAACCTCCTCCGGGCTCAGACCATGAGTCGCCACGGCGAGGCTCCGCAAGGCTGCTGAAACAGCAGCAGCGGTTTCAACCGGTGCAACACCCATGCTGGCGGACCACGGGAAGGCGCCATCCACCAGAACAGCATTCAGGTCGATCGCTTGCGGGCGCGGCGCGAGATAGGTTTCTGCCAGGAGGTTCGATGTGATTGACCGAAAGGCGCCTGTCCCGGCATGGGCCGTTACCAGCGGCTCAAGACCATTCATCCGTACCCCCTGGCCGCTATCGGCATTGGCTCATGTTTGACGGCAGCCGACCGGAACGAATCGGTGCGAGCAAGCCCAGGCTTCAGACTGCTAAGGGAACCAAAACGCTGCGTGGTTCCTCACAGCCTCCTCAATCAAAGTTTTTCTGAGATAGGCGCAAGTTACAACCCACACCTCGGCAGCATACGTCCGAAAATGACGCATGCAGGGATTAAGATTAAAACGAATCGAGACGAGAAGGAGCCGCGAATGGTTCGACCGAGCATCACCCATCCCCTGCGCATTGATGACTTGCCCCTCGGCAATGGCCGACTCGGCATTAGCTGTCACATCCCGGAAGGTAGTATGGCTGTTTCTTGAACAGGTTGGGGCTAAGCGTGTACCAGTCCTTCATCGCCTGCAAGGGCGACCTACTGCCCAAGGCTGATTGCGGTAGTTGCTGGTTGTAGAGCCAGACATAGCG
>JANSYK010000061.1 GCA_024742485.1 Alphaproteobacteria bacterium
GATCTTTTCGACCACCTCGGCCGGGAACAGCCGCTCGCCATTCAGCTCACCTTCGTTCAGCATCAGCTGGCCCAGCCGTCCAAGGTCGCGCAACCCGGCGGTGATCCCGCCACCCGCAAACGGCACACCCTTGCCGTCAACCGTCTGGTAGGCGTCCTGTTCCGTCCCCATCCGGCGCCACAGTCGCTCCGAGGCGAGTTCTGTCACAGACTTGCCCGACACCCGGCTGATGATCCAGCCCAGCATGTCGGAGTTGATCGTCTTTTAGTGGAACGCATCGCCGTGATTGCCCTCCGGCTCGACCTGCTGCAGGTACTCCCAATAGCCGTCTGGGCCTTTGTACCCTTCGGGCTTGGGCAGCGGGCTGGCGGCCCGGGAATACAGCCAGATATCGGCGTTGGGGTCGGAATAATCCTCGGAATATTTCACCCCCGTGGTCATATCCATGACCTGACGGACGGTGGCAGAGCCAAAGGCGCTGTTGCCGATCTCGGGAATGATGTCGCGCACGAGGGCCGTGTCGTCAAGCGCGCCTTCCACCACCATGATCTCGGCCAGAAGGCCGGTAAAGGACTTGGTCATCGACATGATGGCATGCTTGCCATCTTCCTCGAGGCAACCAAAGTAGCGTTCATAGACAACCTGCCCCTTGTGCAGGATCAGCATGCCATCGGTGTAGTTCGCATAAAGCGACTCTTCCCATGTCATCTCTGCGTCGCTGTTCTGGGGCGTGAAGGTGACCGCGTCGATCTGCGCCCGCATCTCGGCAAACTCGGACGGCGACGGATAATCCAGCGGCACCGGTGCGCCAAGGCCCCGGCTGATCTCTTCGGTCGGCAGGAACTCCCGCAGGTGGCACACCGACCAGCGCAACCTGGGAAAACTGAAATAGATCGAATCCGGCTGCGTGATCATCTTGTTAGCGGGGGGCGGAAACCCCTGCATCCAGCCCATCACCCGCGGGTCGGAATCTTGCGCCGACAGCGGGGCGGATTGCGCCTCAGCGTCGGTTGATATGCTCAGTGCCATGGCAACACCCGTGGCAAGTGCTATGAGATTAGAAGTTGAAAACGACATTGACGAAACCTCCCGTCCAAGGGTCTGCGCTCCTACCGATGACATTGTCGATGGCCTTCCCGGGAAAGGACACCGACAAACCAGCTGTCAGGAACGTGTTGCGATTGATGATCCGGCTGTATTCGAGGAAAAGGTCATCGGCGAGATGCTTATCCGTGACCCCCGAGACCACGTTGCCATTCACATCAACCCGCGTCGCTTGGCCGAACTGCACAGGGCTATTTAGCTCGTTCGCTCGGATATGAGCGTAGCGCAACGTCCATGTATCTTGCCGCGTAGGCTGCACCCGTAACGCCAGCGTCAGCGCGTTCACGTTGGAATTGATGAAGGTCGAGGCCGATTTCGACCCCGTGGCCCACGCACTCGGACTGCCCTGGTAGTACAGCGGATCAAACCGTTCGAGCTTCGTGGTGTTCGGATCGTCCCCGGAAAAGCTCTGATAACCCAAGGTCAGGTTTGGCCTCCAGGGAAGGGCGGCGAATGTATAGCCCGCTGTCACCCGTCCGCCCCAGGCTTCGAGATTGATCCTGTCATTCCATTGGTAGGCGAATTCGCTCGTGAAGGCCCAGTTTTCAAGGGCGCCGGAAAACGGATTCGACTTGGCATAAATTCCAAAGGTTTCGGTATCCTGCCGCGCGCCCGGTGTCACGGTTGGCGCGCCAATCCCGCCCAACGCCGCCTGCGGATAAGGGGAGTTGGAGTTGATGACCTTGACATATGTCGCGCCTACGTAACCACCCTCAGGCGCGTCGTAGCGCAGATCGACACCCGCCAGTGCATTCTGGCCATCCGTTGAGGGCAGTTCATTGGGATCAAGGTAGAAGGCCGTACCGGTCACGCTACCAAAGGACAATTTTCCGATCGCGGCCACTTCCCAGGCCTTGCGCGGCCCGAACTTGAGCGCACCGCGCTCAAACCCGCTGGTGGCACCGTTGGCGATCAGCATACCAGTGCCAAGGGTCAATTCACGCGGGCCGAATGAAAAGTCATAAGAAAGGCCATTGTCCCACGCGCCCCTAATGGCGAGATACGCCTCTTCCAGCGTCGTTTCACCATTGTCGCCCGTGGCAAAGGCGTCCGTGCCCCAGGTGTAAGAGGCGACCGCCGACAGTTTGCCGTAAAGAGTCGTGTCACCGCCCAACTGATACTCGAAGCTGAGGCCCGGCTTCATGTATCCTTCCAGCCACTCCGTGTCGGGGTCGAACCCGCTACCGGGGGCGGTGGTCGCCGCGAGGTCCCAGAACAGGTTGTCCTCGCTGACTGCGTTCAATCCCAACTGAAAATGACCGCGCACCGTGAGGCCGTTTGCGTCATAAAACAGCATCGGGTCCCGGTTGGGCGCCTCAGCCATGGCTGAGACCGGAAGACCGGAAACCAGAAGCAAAAAAATCAGGGTGCGAGGCAATTGTGTGTTCCCTTGCATTTTGCTGTCTGAAAACACACGCTGCCGCAAGCGGCCTTAAAATTCACAATTCTTAATAAAAACAATAGCGCCCGGATATTCAACGTCAAAACCAAATCGGCCCGCCGGTGACCGGCGGGCCTTTCTGCGCAAGTATACTTGGCTCAGACGGACAGGCAGATATACTTCATCTCGAGGAAATCCTCGATCCCGTGATGGCTGCCCTCGCGGCCAAGGCCCGATTGCTTGACCCCGCCGAACGGCGCCACCTCTGTCGAGATGATCCCGGTGTTCACGCCGACGA
>JANSYK010000099.1 GCA_024742485.1 Alphaproteobacteria bacterium
CCGACTTGGAAATCCATCCAGGCTGAAGTTCACAATCACCATCAATGAACTGCACCATCATGGTGGAAGGGGCGATGTCCAGAACACGCTCCAATCCCGCGTTTCGGGCTCTTGCAGCCGTGAATAGCCGCGTGGTTTCTAGCGTTACTACATCGGCACCACCTGCCACCGCAGCTTCAATACTCCCGTCTGCGGATCCGCTGTCGACATAGACTATCACATCCACTTGGCTCTTTACGGACGCGAGACAGCGCAGAAACCGTTCCCCCTCGTTTCGACCGATGATAACGGCGGCAATATTCAAGGGTACTTTCATTTTTGCACGAATGGAAAATGGAGGTCGAACGCCGAATGGCTGAGAAACAGGCCATACAGGATAGGATAATCGTGCGGGAAGCCCGCACTAAGACCTGCATCCCGGTTTGCTTGGGCTGCCTCTAGTGTCGTTTTCAGAAAGCCCAAACGAAGCACAGCGTCCGAATTCAAAACTAGGCAGCGGCCGACCGGTGGGTCGACCATGCCTTTGTTATGACCGCCCGCAAACCCCGAATGCGTCTCCGAAGGCATCACCTTCACCGGCAAGTTTGCCGGCTGCGCGTCGATCCAGGCTGCGATTTCCTCGGCGGAACCATCGCCTGAAGCGTTGTCGACAATCACCACCTGCCCATCAATCCCGCTCAGCTCAGCCAGAACAGAACGCAGGCAGCCAAGTGTCAAATCGGCGGTGCGGGGTTCAATAATGGATATCGTTACACTGGCCGGCATGCAATCAATCCGATTTCGGTCTTGTCCGGGTTATCCGTTCTTTTTGCCGAGAATAGGGGTTTTTTATGGTCTCCTCGGGTTCAGTCTGGCTGGACGGTATCGTGTCTGCAACGGGTTGGCGCCTGTAGCCAGGCGAGGCGCGCGGCAAACTTTCCTTCTGGCTTATCCCTTCAATCACATCGAGCCCGACGCGGCTGCGCAATTCAAGCCGTCCCCAGAGAGAGCCTGCAAAGATCCAACTGAGCGGACCAGCACTCGAATTCGGGATCAGGTCCACCAGGTTAGCGGCCAGGATCAACGCGAGTACAGCGCTTTCCGGACCGATCCGGTAACGGCTCTTGTTGAAGAACATGATGATCATGGGCAGCGCCAGAAGTCCGAAAATCGCAATATAGCGCACCCATCCACCAACTCCGATGATGATCACCCAATACCCATCCGTGATGCTGATATCCCGTCCACTCTCGTCGAAGAGACGAGATCGACTCCAGCCCCCCCAGCCGAACAATGGCCGCTCCTGAGCCTTGGCCAGCAGAATATCTTCGTTTTCCAGACGAAACCGGAATGAACCAGCCCTGTCTGCATCAATCTGCGCCGCCATCTGTTCGATCCAGTCGAGCGGTATCACGCCAATTCCGCGGGCAACCGGATAGAGCAGAATCAGACCTGCAATTGCGGCGGCTATGAGAAACTGCAGCCTAATGTTCAGCAACAGAATGACAGGAATGAGGGCCAGCGTTATCATCACCGCGCCCAGCGAATTCGACAGCACGAGCGTGCCCAGAAGCCAGACGGCCGCAATCAGGTAAGGCCCGCGCCGTGCCTTGACGATCCTTGAGAGGCCAACCGCCGCTGCAATCGTAAAGGAAAAAAAGATGGCCAGCAAAAGACCATGTTGCAAAAACACCAGCGGACGGAACCCGCCTGCACGCACATGCTGTAGCCAACTATGGGGAAAGAAGCCGTAAACCATGTTATTCAGCTGAGGTGACATCCGGATTTCGTAGA
>JANSYK010000153.1 GCA_024742485.1 Alphaproteobacteria bacterium
GGTGCGCGCTATTCCCAAGTGCGACTTCTGTTTGAAACCAATAGGTTATCAAACAGGAGGATTGTGTCATGGGATCAAAATACAGCCACCTGACGCTGGAGGAGCGCCGCAAGATTGAACGCTGGCGCCAGGCGAAAGTGTCACCTTGCCGAATGGCGAAGATCCTTGGGCGGCACCGATCAACGATTTTTCGAGAATTGAAACGCAACCATTTTCAAGATGAACAGTTGCCGGACATCGTCGGCTATTTTGCTGTGGCGGCCCACCAGGAATGCACCACGCGTCGGTCACGAAAACGAAAACTGATCAAGCATTCGGATCTGCGTCATCTTGTGACCGATCGCATCAAGGATGGCTGGACGCCGGAACAGATTGCCGGACGCATGAGATACGAAGGCGCCTCCCATCGGGTCTGCCAGGAAACGATCTACCGTTATATCTATTCGAAGGAAGGCCTGGCCCAGGAGCTGTGGTGGTACTTGCCGACACATCGAAAGTCTCGAAAGCCCAGACGAGCGAGAAAGCGCCTGCCACCCAAATTCCATCGTGACGTCAGCATCTTATTCCGGCCAGATGCGGTGGCACATCGGCAGGAGTTCGGACACTGGGAAGGTGATTTAATGCTGTTCAAACAGCACTTTGGTTCTGGCAACGTTACGTCCCTGGTGGAACGCGTCACCCGGTTCACCTTGCTTTTGAAGAACGACAACAGAAGAACACATTTGGTGCTCGGCAAGGTCATCGATGCAATCCGCCACCTGCCAATCCGTTCCCGAAAATCCATCACGTTCGATCGAGGAACCGAGTTTGTGGCCTGGCCGCATCTTCAAGCGGAAATCGGTACACAAACCTGGTTCTGTGATCCATCTGCCCCCTGGCAGAAAGGCACCGTGGAAAACACCAACCGACGTGCCCGACGATGGCTTCCCCGCAAACTCAATATGAGCCGGGTCACCGATCTTGAGTTGAAAGGGATCTGTGACCGGCTCAATGCGACGCCCCGGAAATGCCTTGGTTGGAAGACGCCGGCCGAAGTCTTCAGGGAGAAGATGCTGGCGCAATGAGTGAACGCCCCCTACCCTTGCAATCCGCAGAAGTCGCACTTCAAGTATCGCTCACA
>JANSYK010000134.1 GCA_024742485.1 Alphaproteobacteria bacterium
AGATGCGCTTGCGAAGCTCGGTTGCCTTACCGAAGGCAGACCAACTGGTGTTGGCGGCCATTTGTTCTGCTGCAGATACCATGCGCGGTCTCTTTTGTTATGCAAACGCCGCCATGGCCGTTTTCCGGCCAGGCGGCGTTCTTTGGAAAACTATGGGGTATGTAAGGGGCAAGACGCCCGCTCACAACCTCTTATTCAGCCGCCTGCGCGGTTGTGACCGTCAGAGAGCCGCCCGCTTTTTCGACCGCTTCGACGGCAGATTTGGAGGCGCCGGTCACTTCCAGGTTCAGTTTCGCGCTGATCTCGCCCTTGGCCAGAACGCGCACACCGTCCAGTTTGCGGCGCACAAGGCCGCTGTCGACCAGCACATCCTCGGTGATCGGATTTTTCGCATCGATCTTCTTGGCATCCACGAATTTCTGGATCAGGCCAAGGTTCACAACGGCGAATTTCTTGCGGTTCGGCTTGTTGAAGCCACGCTTGGGCAGACGCTGGTAGAGCGGCATCTGGCCGCCCTCATAGCCCGCGATGGCCACGCCCGAACGGGATTTCTGACCCTTGATGCCGCGCCCGGCGGTCTTGCCCATGCCGGAGCCCGGGCCACGGCCCACGCGTTTCTTGCGTTTGGTTGCGCCCGGGTTGTCGCGCAGTTCATTGAGTTTCATGTCGCTTCTCCTATGCCGGATGTGACCCCCGAAGCGAGAACGGGCCAACCACGGCGTTTCTTGGTTTGTGAATCGGGTCTGATGACCACCGGGGGCGTATAGACCCGATGGCCAAGGTGATCAAGGGGCAAGGCATCCTGCGCACGCCATGGAACCGCCCGCAAACTGTGTTATCCTTGCGCCATGCGCTTCGTTCTTGCCCTCCTTGTCGCGTTGATCGCGGGCCCTGCCCTGTCCGAGGGGCCGCCCCGCCCCGGCCTGATGTGGAACAAGACCGGCCTGCCGGCGGTCTTTCCTCTGCAGGTCAAGACCAATCCCGGCCGCGACTTCATCCTGACCCTGATCGACCAGAACACCGGCACCGAAGCGCTCGCTGCCTTTATCGAGGGGGGCGAATTCTTCAGGGTTCTCGTCCCGCCCGGCAGTTACCGGCTCCGCTTCGACTATGGCGCCGTCTGGCATGGCGATGAACAGCGATTTGCCAATCCCGACACGATCGAACTGGAAGACCCTCTGACATTCGAGGTGCGCGGCATCGGGCGCAAAGCTGGCCATCTCGTCGATCTCACGTCGCTGTCATACG
>JANSYK010000097.1 GCA_024742485.1 Alphaproteobacteria bacterium
ATGGTCGAGGGGCTTCTTTACGGTAACGCCGCGTTCGTTGACGCAGGCCCCGGCGGATACGCCTATGTCTCTGACGAAGAGATGAAAAGCGAACCCGGACCGGGCAAGACCACCGGCGAGACCGCAAGCGAAACAGAGTTCAAGCCGCCCTCTGAAATCCCGACTGTCGAGGAGGAGGAGGAGGAAGACGACGAACATGAGCGCGAGGAAGACGAGGATGACGGCAGCGGGGCAAGCTGCTTTGTCGCGACGGCGGCTTATCGCGACCCATGGCATCCGGACGTGAAATACCTGCGCGCATTTCGGGATCAATGGCTGGTGCATCGCGCATGGGGACGTGCCTTCGTCGCATTCTACTGGCGTGTCGGGCCACGCATGGCGGGGCCTGTGCGACGCCATGCATGGCTTGGGCATGCGGCAAAGATCTTTATCGCGGGGCTGGTGCGTCTTCTACAAAGTGCCTGGGTCTCGAAGCAGGTCAAGCCATCTTCATCTTCGCGCTGACGGATCAGGTAAAACAGGCACAGTTCGGGAGGGCGGCACGCTCTGGTCCTGCGCGGACTGGCCATTCGGCCAGCCAATCAGGCCAAGTTGCATTGGCTCGCCAAGGCGCATAGTATTACGAATTGCGCCGTTTGCATTGAAATCCGCGCCTCACTGAAAAATGAGATAATAGCTGAAAGTTGATGGTGTGGATGCCGCCACCTGAAGGCATCACAATGTGCCAAGTGTCGTCGAAAGGCGCCACGGAAGCATAGAAACTGGAGGCATCCACACCATCAACTTTCGGCCATAGCTCCTGAGAAATCATAAGATAAGTATCTTTCCTGTCTGAATTTGATAGTTTTCCGTGTGACTGTTCCGCCTGCATTTTCTGACGACTTGGTCAACCTCGAACGAGAGCGCGTTGCAATGCGCATGTCCAGCTCACGCCTTTGGAAGTTTTCCAGCGATGTCACATACTGGGAACTGCTGCTCGTCATATATAAACACAAGGGAAACCCCGAATTTGGAATCACCGACTACATTGATCAATTGAAGACACGTCGCCAATCGCTTTTGACTATTCGCAATTTCATCCGTGACCGCATCGCTGACGCTGATTTTCTGATAGTTCCCGCCGTCAAGAAAAGTCGGAAAGCTCTCACACTGAACGACCCACTACGCCGAGAACTTGAGCAATATTTTTTTGGATCGCATCTCGCTACCAGCGTCCCTTCCCAGCTTCTGCTTCACATTCCAAAAACAGATCTGGATGGCGTTTCTGAACCAGTATGAACAAGTGCATCCCAACGGTTCAACTTTGGAACGACACGCTTTAAGCACCATCGACAGCAAGGTTGACTCCACACATCACCCATGTAGCTACCAACTGCCTTGACGCAGTGTGTGTGCAGATTTGACGGGTTGTAAAACGAGGCACCCATAGGCCCGCCTATTGTTGCCCGATTGACATGCCAGTATGGCGATACTTGGTAAAGATGCTGATCTCAGTTCTGCCGTTGTCACGACTTGAGAACCCACCACGCAATGGCCAGCACAATGAAGATATCCGCAACGTTGTAACTGAATGGGTTGCCCAGACCAAAGAACGGCGTGTTGAGGTAGTCGAAGACGTGACCAAGTGTCAGCCGCTCATATATGTTGGGAGAGTGTCATAAACTCTGTGTATCTGGCCTGGCCCATGCGGGTTTCAGATACGGTCACGCATTGAAGCGCTCGTCGAACATGATAGCGAATTGGTTCCGGGCCGCAAACCATTCCCGGACATTTCTGCCGCCTTTCTC
>JANSYK010000111.1 GCA_024742485.1 Alphaproteobacteria bacterium
ATGCGTGCCCTCTGGTGAGACGGCAAAACCAAGGTAAACATCGACGTTCTCGCCGATCGGCACACCATCAATGAGAGCAGTAACCGGCTCAGGCGAGATGAGTACTTGCGGGATCGGCTCGTCCAAGGTCGGGGCGACCTCGACCGAATAGCTGATTGATGCGGGATCGTTCGGCAGAACCAATGACAACTGGATCGGATTTCCGGCATCCGTTCTGTTTCCAAAGTCGTCTTCCTGAACCGAAAAACCGTCAATCACATATGTCGTCATTCAATTTCTCCCCAAAGAGTATACGTCAAAGGTGCTTCCCTGATTTCGCCAAGTTAGCAAAATAAAGAAGTCCGGCAAGACGGTTCTTTGCGCAACGTAAATACTTTTGCACAATTGTTTTTTCTTTGGATAAGGTATTTGTACAACCGATGGTATTGTCTACGCCAAAGCTTCTTTCGGATCTGTTCAGCCCTATTTGACGTGACCGACGCTGACCATAAGGCGCCGCCTTACTGAAAGGCAAAAGCCCCGCGCAGGATAATCCGCGCGGGGCTCAAGTCGAAGGTTACCGAAAACCTCCTTTAGTCTTGCGTTGCAGGCGTCGTTTCGCCCTGGCTCAGAGGATGAAGTCGCCCTCGACCAGCGAGATGGTGCCCGTCAGTTCGACCTCCCAATCGGCCGCGCCATCACCGTCGACATCGGCCTGCGCGATGGTTTCCGTACCGGTCTGTTCGAACCGCAACTCGCCAGCCGTGCTGGAGAAGGCCGTAGTGCCGATAAACGCGAACGCGTCATCCGCGACAGTCGCGCTATTGGCATCCACATGACCGAGGTCGATCTGGTCGATCCCCGTCTGGAAGTCGGTGATGATGTCGCGGTTGCCCGCACCAACACCGGAATCCGTTGCCCGGAAGAACACGAAATAGTCCGTCTGGGTTGTGGTGCCACCGGTCATGACATCGACGCCGTTGTTCCCGTAGAGCCTGTCACTGCCCAGACCGCCTTCGATCGTATCATCACCCTGTCGGCCAGCCAGCCGGTCCCAGCCGTTACCACCGTTAATGACGTTGTTGTCATTGTCACCGCGGAATTGATCCGAGAAACGGCTGCCCTCCAGCGCTTCGATGCTGTCGAAGGTATCGCCGACGGCGTCCCCGACATCGGCCGCGATGCCAAGCAGGTCAAGCCGGACGATACCGTCCGCGCTGTCGTAGCTGGCGGTGTCAAAGCCAAGACCACCGACAAGGACATCGGCACCTGCGCCGCCGTCCAGCACGTCATCACCCAGACCGCCTTCGAGCACGTCGTCACCCGCGCTGCCGAACAGCGTGTCGTCCCCATCGAGACCGAGGATCGTATCGTTGCCGTCCAGCCCGTCGATGGTGTTCGCAAGCTCATCACCGAACAGGTAGTCGTCACCGGATGTGCCCACGCTTCTGTCAGTCAAAGCGCGGTTGGCAAACAGGAAGCTGTCGGCCCCCAGTTCATCGGTCACGCCTTCGAGGGTTGCCAGTTCGTGGTTGC
>JANSYK010000139.1 GCA_024742485.1 Alphaproteobacteria bacterium
AGCGCCAATCGAATTTGTAGTTGAAGATCTTCGGGTTGCGGGTGATGTCGCGTTTGCATCACTTACCGCACAGCGTCCTGGAGGAATACCGATCAACTTGCGCGCCACTCCCGGCTACGCACGCGGCGCGGTAGACACCTCAGGGGTTTCGGTCCCGCAAAGCATCCAAGTTCTTTACCGACGCTCCGGGAATATTTGGGTTGCTCAGCATTTTGAGTTTGGCGCTACGGATGTTTGGTGGTCCTACGGCCCCCTTTGTGCGGAGTATCGGCCGGTGATTTCTGACGTTTGTTACTAGTCATGTCGTGCGAGCAAAGCCGGCATAATTGACCTAGTGCAGGCAGATTGTATGCCAAGAACGACATTGGTCAGGTATAGCCTGTCTTAGGTATGGGAGGTCTAAATGCGTGGTTGGTTACACCGGGTTGCTGCGTGGGCTACCGTCTTGATGGCGGCATTTCCTGCCAACGCAATGAATTTTGAATGCTGGCCCGAGTATATCGACTGGACATGTGGTGGAGCGTGTAACCATGGTCTTCAGCGTGCTTACAGGATCGATCTCGCCGAAGGCACCGTGGAATTGTTTTTTCCAAGCCCCTACATGTACGGAGTGTTTTCCCTCGAAGAAGGCACGGCTATTCTAGAGTTCGAGCCATCTGACGGAGTACGTGGATTGATCGTTAAATTGGATTGGGAAAGCGGCGACTATCATTCAATAGACAGTCACGGAAACATAGAACAAGGGCGATGCCTGTTTTAGGTGGCCAGCATAGGTTGGAAGATCATCGATTGGGCTTTCCCCATATAGAAAAATCAAGGAATGGTGCCTATCGAGTGAAACCATAAGCCATGTTCATTTACGATAAACAACAACTGAACACCAAAAGCATCGTATGCATTTACGCACGATACATCCAGCACTACGGATTCAAAGTTATCAGCCCACCCTGGATATTGACGAAATTCCAACAGATTGTCGCAACCTATCTCGTTGGCTGTGGCAATCGCCGCTGTAATATGAGCAGCGTTTGTAGCGTTTTGCAGGAAAAGAGTGAGGTCAGCTGGACCGGAGGTCCACTCGGCCCTCAACGATGTTCCTAACACTAAAACCGAAACGCAAACCAAGCTTCCAACAGAACGCATGGCGCAGCCTCATTTCCAATGCTCGTGGGAGTGCAGTGACAGGCCTGTTAGGACGACCAGCCGCCCGTCGATCAAACCC
>JANSYK010000008.1 GCA_024742485.1 Alphaproteobacteria bacterium
GCGGTTGCGCCCAGGTGGCTGTCGAGGGTCTGGCCCAGAAGATCCCCGTATTTTTTCGGGTTGGTCTGGTCCCGTGCGGCAAAGGCCGCGATCCGCGATTCCGTTGCAACCTTGATCTGCTTGTCCGCCATGGCGGTCAGATCGTCGATCCTGTCGGACATACTGGCGACAGCCGTGGCCATGAGATCGAGTGTTTCGCGCAGATCATCGTCGGAGAGGGCAGGGAGGTCGGGCTGGTCTGGCATCGTGAGGCGTCCTTCGGATTACTGGTCCTGAGGGACGAACAGCCCCTTGAACTCGGGATCGGTGTAGTAGCGCAGCTTTTGCGCGACGGCGGTGGCTTGCCCCTGCACACGCAGGAGCTGGTTTTCCGGGCGGAGTTGCATAATTTCATCGGGGGTGAGCAGATCGCGACCCGTCAGGTTGTTGCTGAAGCTGGGATTGTCGCCTGGCTTGTAGCTGTCAGTCTGGAACCCGGTCGTTTCCTGTCCGATCATCTGACTGAGCCATTTGGCCGTTTCAAAGTCATTCACGCCAAAGACCTGCTGCACCCCGGCATTGGCAATGAAGGTGCCCGCGCGTTCGCCGTAGAGGTCCCTGAGCTGGCTCATGTCCTGCAGGATCGGCCAGAGCTGCAACCCATAGCCTGCCATCAGGCCCATGGCGCGCTCCACGGCCTCCAGACGGCCCAGGGCGGCAAACTCGTCCAGCAGGAACAGCGCAGGCCCCAACGTGGGGTTCGACGCTTTCAGGCGTCCTGTGGCGCTCATAGGGGCTGTAGGAGCCTCAGAGAGGGCAGGGGACGCCCCTGGGGCCTGTGTGGGCCGTGCAGGTGTCGCTGACACCTCAGCGTCCCGTGCGATGTCCTGGAGGGCCTGAGAGACCAGAAGGCGCAGCCAGCGGCTGTAGGCGTCCATCCGGTTGGGGGGAAGCACCAGAAACACCGAGGTGATCCGATGACGCAGATCGGAGAAGTGGAAGTCCGACCGCGACGTGACCTTGGCGATGCGCGGGCTGTCGAGGAAATGTGTGTGTCGCTGCGCGTTCGACAGGACCGAAGCGGCTTCCCGATCCGCCTTGCCGAGGAAGCGGTTGGCGGCGCGGGCGATCAGCCCGCCCGCCGCATCGCTGTCCTGCATTAGCTCCAGCAGCGCGCGCAGCTTTTCCGGGGGCAGGGTGAGATATTCCCGGACGGTAGCAAGCGTCCGGCGGTTGCGGTCCTCGTGGCAGACACAGAACATGATCAGACCGCCGAGGATGGCCTTGGCCTCCTCGTTCCAATGCGCTTCCGTCACCTGTCCCGGCGGGTCCATGACCAGCGCCTCTGTCAGGGAAGCGGCATCCTCGCCCAGATCGAGGCTGTCCGGTGCCAGCCGGTCGAGCGGGTTGTAGGCGGCAGACGGCATCCCGGAGACCTCAAACGGATCGAGGACGTGGACCGTTCCGAACCGCCGCCGGGCTTCCCCGGCGATCCGGGCATTCTCGCCCTTGGGGTCGATGACCAGGACCGAGCGTTCCGCCGCCAGCAGGTTCGGGATCACGGTGCCGACGCCTTTCCCGGCCCGTGTCGGGGCGAGGGTGATCAGATGGGCCGGACCGTTATAGCGCAGCAGCCGTCCGGTGTGCGGGTTGCGCCCGATCAGAAGGCCGTCTTCGCCCTGGAGTTTCTTCAGCTCCTTGCGGTTGGCGAAGCGGGCGGAGCCGTGGCTGTCGCCGGACAGCCCGAAGAAGGCGTCCGCGCCAGAGGCCATGCGCCAATACTGGAATCCGAAGACGCTACCGACAAAAATGAACGGCCCAAAGACCAGCCACTGCCATGCGCTTTCGCCGGGCGGTTGGTCGAAGAAGGCGAAGACGAACGGCGTGGCGACAAGTACCCCGATCATCGCGCCGAACACGACAGCGCCGATCATCCAGCCCAGCAGGATGGGCGTGAAGATCAACCGACCGAAGAACCGGAACAGCCCTCCGAAGACGAGCATCACGCCCCGCATCAGGACGACGTGTCCGGATCAGAACTGGACGGGGCGGGGGAGGGCGACTCGGAGGAAGCCCCCCAGTCCGCGAAGGCTTTGCGATCCTGTTCGCGGGGCAGGTTGCGGATCAGCCGGTCGAGCATCGCAGCGGCCCCGGAATCCCGCTCCGCCAGATCGATAAGCGCACCGCCCAGGATCACCTTGCGCCGCGTGTCGAGTTTGCGCTGTCTGGTGGCTTCCCGGTTCTTCAGAGCCTGAAGACGGGCCTTGGCCTGGGCGTATCGTTTCTCGGCCCGTTCGAGTTCGGTGTCTGCCAATGCGCGTCTCCATCTTTGAAAAGAGCAGGTGGTCAGGTTGGTCTTGTCAGATCGAGCGATAGCGCTTACCCGTAGTCCTGTAAAGGACAAGGGCGCACTTATGCAAACTCTCCACCTGCGGTTACGAGCTTTGCGTGCGATCTCCTTGAGGCAGGGCCTCAGCCGATGGCGAACTCCGTCCGACGCGAGGCGCGCCGGAATGAAAGGCCCTCCCGGCCTCTCAAACTCACCAAGGCCAACTTTGGCAGTTGGATCGCGCCCCGCAATGTCGCACCAGCGTTTCGCCCGATGCCCCACGGTGGGGGCCGGTCTGCCGCTGGCGTCTCCCTTGCGGGAGGTTCGTATTGTCGGACCTGACGGTGCCGATACGAACCCGGTTTGCCCCCGGCAAACCGCCATTGAGCTGTCCCCTGATCCCCTGCCTCATGGGGGGTGGGATCAGGGGACAGCTCACAGGCAAGCCCGCGCCTCAGCCACCCTTCGGGCAGCTTCGTCCGGGCTGTCTTTTCCCCTCCGGCCCCAGCCTTATGGTGGGCGGGCCTTCGGGAAAAAGACAGCTGACCCGGTAGCCCATGTCGCGGCATGGGCCGGGGTCAGCAGCGGCGCACGTCGATGTGCTTCACATCGTGAGGAGGGGTAGGACGCATGGCCAGCTACCACCTCTCCGTGAAGACGATCAAACGCAGCGCCGGACGCTCTGCCACGGCGGCAGCAGCCTATCGTGTCGGGGAGCGCATCGAGTGCCAGCGCGAAGGCCGCATCCACGATTACACCCGCAAGCAGGGGATCGAGGAGACCTTCATTCTGACCCCAAAGGATGCCCCGGACTGGGCCTCGGATCGGTCCCGCCTCTGGAACGAGGCCGAGGCCAGCGAGACCCGCCGCAACTCCGTCACTGCCCGCGAATGGGAGCTGGCGCTGCCGTCCGAGATCAGCGCCGAGGCCCGCTCGCAGATCACCCGCGACTTCGCCCAGGAACTGGTCAGCCGCTACGGCGTGGCCGTCGATGTGGCGATCCATGCGCCCCACCGCGAAGGTGATCAGCGCAATCACCACGCCCATGTTCTGACGTCCACCCGCAAGCTGGAGGCCGGGGGGTTCACGGCCAAGACGCGGGTGCTGGATTCCGCAAAAACCGGCGGCGTCGAGATCGAGCAGATGCGCGGCCTCTGGGCCGAGTTGCAGAACCGCGCGCTGGAGCGTGTCGGCGAAGTGGAGCGCGTCGATCACCGGTCGCTTGAGAAGCAGCGTGAGACGGCGCTGGATCGTGGCGACAAGCAGTCCGCCGAGGAGCTGGACCGCGACCCCGAGCTGAAGCTGGGGCCAGCGGCCAACTCCATGGAGCGGCGGGCGAAGACGATGGCCGAGCGCCAGGGCCGGGAATACGTCCCCGTCACCGAGCGCGGGGCCGTGGTCCATGCCGCCCGTCAGGCCCGCGCCGCGTTCCGTGAAATGCGCGAACGGCTGGATATCGCGCGGGAAACTTACGGCGTCGAGCGCGAGGCGGGGCAGGGCCGCGTTTCCGCCGGTCTGGCCGCACTCAGGGCCGCGACCTCGAAAGACCGTGACGGGGGCACGTCAGACGATATCCGTGAGCGGTTGTCGCAGGTCGTGGGCCGGTCTCGGGACCAGTACGACACGCCGAAGCCGGAAGGTCGCAATTACGCGCGCGAGCGGCTGAAGGAAATCATGGAGAAGGACGCCGGGCGCGACGGTCAGGCGGCGGTTCACAAGCTGGACGGGTACAGCGAAAATGATCTTGGCGAGGAGGCCGCGAGACCGTCGCGGACCCCGGCTCAGCGTCAAAGGCAGGGCCGTTCCGAGGACATCGCGCGCGAGGATCGCAAGCCGTCCGTGAACGAGCGCCTGAAGGACGTGCTGAACAAGCCCCGCGAGCGGCTGGAGCCGGACAACGACCGTGAACAGGAGCGCGATGACAACGAACAGGAAAACACGCGGGACAGGGATCGTGGCGAAGGCCACAGCCTGTGACGTGATCTGACAAGGCAAACAGAGGAGATCGAAAAATGGATGAAGTGTTCAACGTGGGGAAAACGTTGCTGCTGGATGGGCAACCCATGTCCTTGGTGACGCCCGCAGGTGTCGAGGCCTGGATCGACCAGAGGATCGGCTATAGCTACCGCTACGATCAGGTGCGCGATCCGCTCGACGGTCAGATGAAGTATCGCTGCATCTACGAGAAAGAAGGGGCGGATGTACCGTTTGTGCTGGTCAACAGTCCGAGCCGCGGCGACGGGCGCGTCATCTTGTTCGATGAGAAGTCGGACGCGCAACCCGTGCGGCTGTGACCAGGGCCGTTGCAGTTGCACATACCGAATGCCCGTAGCGCAATGGGCAGAGCAGGGCTGCCCATTTGCGGAAACCTCCGCTGGGGCTCAATATCGCTCATCATCCTTGGAAACGTCCGTTCAGATAGACCAGAGGCCAATCATGCACTAGCAACCAGTTGGGTCGCTCGGCTTTGTTGCACAAATAGGCTGATGGGATTCACTGTATGAATCCAGCGTGATAGCTGAAAGCCATGAGCAGTTGGGCCCCTACAAAGTATAAGACCAAGAATTGGTCGTCTTACAATGACAGTTTGAAGCAGCGCGGATCGTTATCGATCTGGTTTGATCCAGAGATGGTTTGGACACCGCTACCAAGCGGCAAACGTGGTCGGCAGCAGCAGTTCAGTGACGCCGCCATTCAAGCTTGTCTGACGCTGAAGGTCTTGTTTGGCCTGCCGCTTCGCCAGACAACTGGGTTCGTTCAGAGCCTGCTGCGGTTGGTCGGATTGGACTGGGCAGTGCCGGACTTCAGCACCTTATGCCGTCGACAGCGAACACTGAACGTGAGTTTGCCTTATCGCGGTTCCAGAGGTCCGCTGCACCTCCTTATCGACAGCACAGGCATCAAGGCCGAAGGTGAAGGCGAGTGGAACGCTCGCAAGCATGGTGGTCCCAAACGCCGCGTCTGGCGTAAGATACACATAGGCATCGATGAGGAAACGCTTGAAGTCCGAGCGGTCGAAGTCACCGGCAGCAACATTGGTGATGCTCCCATGCTGCCCGAACTCTTGACCCAAATCCCGTCCGATCAGGACATCGGCAGCGTCACCGCAGATGGCGCGTATGACACGCGAAAATGCCACGAGGCGATTGCCGCGAGAGGTGCCCATGCCCTGATCCCACCACGCAAGAATGCCAAGCCTTGGAAGCCTACGAGCGACGGAGCAATAGCCCGCAACGATGCGGTCAATGCGCAACGATATCTGGGCCGCACTCTGTGGCGACGCTGGAGCGGATACCACCGCCGAAGCCGCGTAGAAACGAAGATGCATTGTGTGAAACTGCTCGGCCAATCGCTGATGGCGAGGGACTTCGAAAGGCAGGTCGCGGAAATCCAAATCCGCATCGCAGTCCTCAACCGCTACACCGCTCTTGGCATACCCATCACTGAGCCCGTAGGCTAAATCCGTCTGGGGTAAGGGGAAGAACGCCCTTCACCCGATTTGTGCAACAAAGCCTCCTGTGACAGTTACTTTACGTGCTTTACCAAGTCGTAGGTTAACATATCGGGAACGGTATGTCTGTCGTACTCGCGCGTTGCGTTTTGCCGATGACCAAAACGGTGGTTTGTGTCCCCGCCACAAACCACCGGCAGAACACGAACGGGTAGCTTCCCGTGCCGCGTTCAAACTGGCATGAACGATGCAGGAGCCCACAGGAGCAGTGAAGTAGTCTTGGAACCTGACCTACCTTTTGAGTTCATGGTTGAGGGGATCGCTCTCAGTCTGCAGGCGTCTAACGCATCGAGAGCCATTTGGAGGGGAAAGGTGGAGGCAGCCGCGCGTGCCGCACTCCCCGGCGGCGATCTCCGGCGCCCTGCTGCCCGTGATGGCGCGCGATGCGGTGCTCTGCACGGACGGGTTCGCCACCTACGAGCGGATCGCGAAGGACGAACGCATCCCGCATTTCGCGCTCAATGCCGGGCGGCGGACGAAGCGCACACCGCGAAGCCACCATATAAACACTGTCAACGCCCTGATCGACCGGTTCCGGGCCTTCATGCAACCCTTCTGCGGCCCCGCGTCAAAGAACCTTGCAGCCTACGGCCGCTGGCATGCCGCCCGGAACAACGCGGACCGCTCCTACCTCGATGCGCTCAGGCTGCTGCTCGCTTCAGGCTCTCGCGCCAACACGATTTGCTGACACCGCCGCCCGCATGAATAACGTCAATCCAGAAGCTTGGTTGACTTGGGTCCTGACCCATATCGCCGATCATAAAATCAACCGCATCGAAGACTTGGCACCTTGGAATTGGCAGCCAAGCTAAAAAGTCAAGGCCAGTCAGACCGGACGGATACGGCTAGAACCTCGCATCGACAATTCAAAGCTAAGAAGAGGGACGCCCCTTAGGTCAGTATTGCTGACATATCGTGTAATGCGTTTTATGTATTTTTTTATTGTATACGAGACGCTGAAACTCAGCGTCTCCTTCCAGTTCTCGCTAAATCAAATTGATTATCGAGCGCATCGACGACTTGCACCAAGTACTCACCTGTGTCGGGTGCTAAAGCCTGTTGGTAGAAGCCATTGTTGAAACCAATGTTTCGGTTAGTTCGAGTTCTGTAAAATCAAACAACGCCGCTGCCGCTGCGGCGTTATCTATATTCGACCTGCATTTATGAATTACAAAACGCGCGTTTGCTCTCTAATAGGGCATGCAAAACAATACATATCAATTAGAGTTTGTTATTTCAAGTTTAACATTAGAGTACCAATCAGCCACTGCACGTATCTCCATATCTGAAAGGTGCGCAGCGACTTCCGACATGATCTCATGTGTGCGTCGCCCACTTCGAAACGCTTTTAATTGTGTATCGATGTAGATATTTACCTCACCGGCTAGATTTGGAGCATCTAGAATGACGGATATTCCGTCTGCACCATGACAAGAGACACATGCCTCAGGAGCATCTTCTTCGCTCAATCCTTCGGCCAGCGAAGCTTTTGCCGTATGAGAAGAGTACCAAGCCGCAACATCGGAGATTTGCTGAGCTGTCAGACTTGCTGTTACAACAGTCATCATCTCGTGTTCTCTGGCGCCTGTCTTAAATGCCGTTAGTTGTGCTTCTAGGTAAGCTTTTGGTTCTCCTCCGATATGTGGAGCAATCGGAACCTGCGCATATCCATCAATCCCATGACACGTACGGCACATATTTGCGATCTTACGTCCTGCGGCTGGATCATCTGCAGCACTGGGCGTGCCCCCGGCGAGTAAAAACCCGCCGAGGATGATTGTGGTAAAGGTCTTCATTCCGACGCTTCAGGCTTGTACGCGATACGCCAGATTGCGCCGGCAAAGTCATCAGATACGAGCATCGAGCCGTCGGGCAAAAATTCGATGTCCATTGGTCGGCCGCTGTATTCGCCTGTCTCTTCATTGAGCCAACCGTCAGCAAACACTTGAGCGCCGACAGCATTCCCTGTCTCGGGATCAAGCGCAGTAAACATCACTCTAGCACCAACGGGTGTAGTACGGTTCCAAGAACCATGCTGTGCCCAAAAGATGCCACCATGATATTCCTCTGGAAAGCTTTGGTCGTGATAAAAACGCATACCGAGGTCGGCTGCATGAGCTGTAAGCTCAAGCTGTGGCTCTACAAACTCTACACCTTCCGGGCGTGGAAAATCTGCTTCGGATACGATTTCTATACGTGAGTTGGTCCACGGGAAGCCAAAGTGTTGTCCCGCAGCGGTTTGGCGGTTTAACTCGCCTGGGGGAATGTCGTCTCCCAATCCGTCAACTTGATTGTCAGTCCACCAAAGCTCACCAGTCGCTGGATTGAAATCTTGCCCAACTGAATTTCGTACGCCCCGGGTGTAAACTTCGCGGCCGGACCCATCAGTGTTAATGCGGATAATGCCGCCAATTCCAATCTCATCATACATTTCGATCTTTTCGACCGGCTGCACATTATTCGGTTGACCTAGAGAAATATATAGCTTCCCATCTGGTCCGATATCACACACGCGCGCTGTGTGATTGAAGCTTTCCTCCTCGACAGGGATCAGCTCACCCTGCGGTACAACCACACCCACGGCAGGATCGGGTCCCTCGAAGAAGAATTCTGCGGCTGGGAATACCAAAACGCGATTCCGCTCTGCAATATAGAGGAAACCATCTGGGGAGAAACAAGGACCATTTGGTATGTCGAATGTTATTGAAGGCGCGAAATCCTTGACTTCGTCTGCTATACGATCTCGGTCGCGATCCACAATCGACCACATTTTGTCTTTACGAGTACCTGCAAAGAGTACTGTACCCTGAGGTGCCATAGCCATTGAGCGCGCGTCAGGTACCACAGCATAGAGGCTGACTTCGAAACCCTCCGGCACATTAATGCGGCTGGCTATCTCTTTGAGAGCCTCAGCACGATCACCACTCTGATCAACGAATGTGAACGTGGCGTCTGTTTTCTGCATATTGCTGAGTTTGTCCATATTGTCTTGCGCGACAACAGGCCCAGACAACACGGTTCCGAGCAAAAGGCTCGAAAGTAGCTTTCGATGAATCATAGTTCTCCTCCCGAAATTTTGGTTGATTGGCTCCTCGTTCACGGGAAGCTGGTCAACTTACTTGATATCAGCAAGTATGCAGCAATCTGTCAACTTTTTTTACCAATTTGGCAAAAACTCAGGCTACGGACATTGAACAAAAATATCTCAGCCTGCCTGCGGTCTCATACCGATGTGCAAGGCAGAACACATCTGAACTATGGACCAAATATTCGGTTCAGTTGAACCCAATGATCGACCGCATCACCTGTAAAGTCGTCCTCACGTCAGAAATCTGACGAAGTCGGCACGTTCCACTGGATGGTCCTTCAATGCTTACGCTTTTTATGGGTCGTATAGAGATCCCATCCTGCGAGCAGCACCGTGAGTGCGATCACTGAGACAAGATCAATCCGCGGCACATGAATTACAAGTATGGAAAGGAAGGCTACGAGGACGAGAAATGCGAAAACCGCAAGGACTTTGTTCATTGAGGTGCCTCAAATTCTAGTGTTTCAAGATGTGTCGCCAACCACCGCGCTGTCCGCAACAACCGCGCGTCATCGCCGCGGCGCCCAACAAGTTGTAGGCCCATCGGTAAGCCGTTTTCAGCCGTAAATACCGGCAAGGTTACAGTAGGTACGCCGCCAAGCGTCCAGAGCCCGTTGAAAATAGCGCTCCCCGTGTCTTCTAGCCCGTATAGCGCCGGACCTAGGGCTGCCGGACACAGGATTGCGTCGCAACGAGCAAACACCGCCTCAAGACCAGCATTCATAACCTCGCGCCAATCTAGCGCTGCTATATAATCGCGGGCTTGCACGGATTTCCCCTCGTCGATCGCGGCCCTCAGCTTATCAGACATCAGGTCACGTCCACGACGCTCTAATCCAAAGTAGCACTTTGCCATTTCAGCAAAGTTAATGCGCTGGCGCACCGCAGCAATATCTTCGAAGTTGGGCAAGGCCACCTCGAAGCATTGTTCACCTAGTAGGGCCGCCAATTCCTCGATCGCGGCAATCATTTGAGGGTCAGCTTGTTCCCACCCTGGCAACTTGGCATAAGCAAAGACGGGAGTCACCGGTGCCCGAGACTGCGCCACGGACAACATCCGCGGCATTGGCACGGGTTGGGTCGCGGTATCCTTTGGATCGTACCCGGCAAGTACCTCGGCCAGCAGCGCACAATCTTCGATGCTACGTGCAAAAACGCCGACAGTATCCAGAAACGGCGACTGTGGCAAAATACCTGTTCGGGGGATTAACCCGAAACTAGGCTTCATGCCCACGATCCCGCAGAATGAAGCTGGGCGTATCACCGACCCACCAGTCTGCGTGCCGACCGACAGAGGTACCATCCCGGCGGAAACGGCAGCCGCCGAGCCCTGCGATGATCCTCCAGGCGTATGGGCAGTGTTATGCGGATTACGGGTCTTTCCTGGATGTATGAAGGCGCATTCAGTCGTCACCGTCTTCCCAAGGATGATAGCGCCGGCCGCGCGTAAACGCGCCACGATCCAGGCATCTTCGGCTGGTACCCTACCCAAGTCGATGGATGTTCCATTTTCGGTCGGGATCCCCCTAGTGTCGATGATATCCTTCAGACCGATGGGCAATCCATGTAGCGGCCCTAAAGGACGGCCCGTCTGACGCCACTGATCAAGATGCCGCGCCTGTTGAACCGCATGATCACCATCAACCCAAGCCCATGCGCCAACCGTTGGTTCCAATTCGGCGATCCGATTAAGACAGGCCTCGACTAAATCAACAGCCTTCAGCGCACCCGAGGCGAGTCGGCCTCGTAAGTCGACCGCCGAAAGGCCGAGGATCGACTGGAACTTATCGCTGCGGGCCATAGAAAGCATCTGGCAGGCTAAACACGATCTGCGGGAAGTTATACATCAGGACCATCGCGATCAGGACCATACCGCAATAAGGCAGAACACCAGCGAAAATCTCGGTGAGCTTGATATTAGGTGGCGCGATCCCTTTCAGATAATATGCGCTCATAGCCATTGGTGGCGTCAAGAAGCTGGTTTGTAGGTTTAGTGCGACAAGCACCCCAAAGAACAGTGGATCGATCTCGAACAGCGGCAAAAGTGGCAGAAAGATTGGCACGAAGATGATGATGATCTCAGACCATTCCAGCGGCCAGCCGAGTAGAAAGATGATCAACTGTGCGATAATTAGGAACTGAATCGGGGTGAGATCGAGCGACTTGACGAATTCCGCAATCACGTGCTCGCCGCCAAGATAGCTGAACACGGCAGAGAATGTGTAAGAGCCGACGAAAAGCCAGCAAACCATCGCCGTGGTTCGCACTGTCAAATAGACGCTTTCACGCAACCGGTCGAACGACATGGCGCGGTAAGCAATAGCCAGAACTATTCCACCCAAGGCGCCTATCGACGCAGCCTCGGTCGGGGTCGCCAAACCAAACAGGATCGAGCCCAACACCGACAGGATCAAGACGGCTAGCGGTAAGAAGCTTGTCGCCAGCATCCAAAGCATTCTGCCAAACGGCACCGCAGGCAGATCCTCCTTGGTGGGTCTTGGAGCAAGCGAGGGCTGCACGATTGCACGGACCACAATATAAGAAAGATAAAGACCGACCAGTACCAGTCCAGGATAGAGCGCCGCTGCGTACAGTCGCACGATCGAGACACCGGATGATGCAGCATAGACGATCAACATGATCGAAGGCGGGATCAAGATTCCTAGCGTACCGCCGGCGCATATGATGCCCGCAGCAAAGCTGTGATCATAGCGCATTTTCAGCATCTGCGGCAGCGCTAGTAGACCCATCAGTGTCACGACAGCACCGACGATACCTGTCGCTGTCGCGAATAGGGCGCAGGTGATCAGTGCGGCGACACCCAAAGAACCAGGAACAATGCGTGTTGCTACTGCGAGCGTACTGAAGAGTTTATCTACAATATTCGCACGCTCAACGATATAGCCCATGAAAAGGAACAGCGGTATAGCCGTTAGCACCTCGTTAGAGATGACCGTAAAGGTCTGGTTCACGAAGAGGTCGAATATTCGGTTATTATAAAATCCCTCAATCCAAAGCCGTGTCGAATCCCACCAGCTTGCATCTTCTCCTAATCGGTTGAATGCACGCCACATGCGCGAAGCGTCAAAGTAGGCATAATACCCAAACCCAATCCCGATCGCCATGAGCGTGAACGCGATGGGAAAACCCAAAAATACACAGAAGATAAAGATGCCGAGCATCATTAAGGCGATCTGAGGATCGGTCACAGTGTCAACTCCACATCTGTAAAATTAGGTAGGCAGGCCTTGCGGATTAGGCGGGATCGTTTGTTTGCCCTGCCGTTGCGGCTTGCTTCATCAGCAACGTCTCCGTCTCTTCAACATCGGACGCAACCGGAGGCCAATGTCCTTCACGGATGCAAATGATGCAGCGAAACACTTGGGCGATGCCTTGGACCAGCAACAAGATGCCCGCCGCTACAATAACAGTCTTGAACTGATAGATAGGGATCCCTGCTGGGCTGTTCACCGATACCTCAGCATAACCCCATGAGCGGCTTGCATACTTCCAACCAGTGAATACCAGTGCAAGAATGCCAGGGAAGAAGAACAGAATGTATAAAACCAGATCTAACTTCGCCTGCGTGCGATCAGACCATAGGCGGTATAGAAAGTCGCCACGCACATGACCGCCGCGCGACAATGTATAAGCCCCGCCCATCATAAACAGCGTTCCATACATTATGAAACTGATGTCTAGCGCCCAAGGTGTGGGGCTGTTGAACAGATAACGGACCATAACCTCATAGCTCATCCCGAAAGTCATGAGGATGATCAACCACCCGAAGGCTTTGCCGAACCATGCTGATAGACTGTCGGCGAACCCAATATATCGGCGCATCGCGCAAACTCCGTGTGGGACGCATCATAGGCAAAATAAGGCGCGGAACATGTCCGCGCCTCAAAGAAGCTGATTAGAGTTTCAGCTTGCCTGGGAAATAATGGTCGAAGGCCAGACCAAGATCAGGAGCGTTCATAAGCTCGTAATATGCAACTTGCTCGGCCCAAGCACGCTGGCTATCCATGACCTTCTTGTTGAAAGGGTCAGTTTCCAGCTCTGCAATCAGAGTATCCCATGCAGCCAGCTGACCTGCCAGGATGTCTTTGGAGGTGCGATGCACAACCACACCAGCATCGGTTTGAAGCTCTGCCAAGTCTTTGGAATATTCACGCATCGCCAGAGCAGTATTTGATGTGGCCGAGGCTTCGACTGCATGTTTCAGGATAGCCTGCAGGTCTTCTGGCAGGTCTTCCATGAAGTCGCGATTGAACAGGAACTCAAATGATTCAGACGCCTGATGATAGGAAGATAGGTAATAATTCTTGGCGACATCCTGCGCACCGAAACGTCGGTCAGAAGACGGGTTATTAAATTCAAACGCATCGATCACACCACGTTCCATCGCGGGGACGATTTCACCACCGGGAAGCTGCGCCACTGACATGCCCATGCTTTGCAGTAGATCAGCCGCCAAACCCACGGTGCGGTATTTGAAGCCCTGCAGGTCAGCCACAGTGTTCACTTCGGACTTGAACCAACCAAAAGGCTGCGCAGGCATCGGCATGCCCATCATGCCGATCACATTAAGGCCAAGAATGTCTTGAGTCAGTTCACGGTACAGTTCCGCACCACCGCCCTGATAGAACCATGCCTGCATGGTTGTTGCTGAGCCGCCAAAAACCGGACCAGTTCCGAAGAACGACGCAGCTTTGGATTTGCCGTACCAGTAGACCGGTACTGTATGCGCAGCGTCAATTACACCATCATGAACAGCGTCCATAACTTGAAATGCACCGACAACGGCACCAGCGGGCAGCAGGTCGATGGTTAGACGACCACCCGACATTGCCTCAACGCGGTCGGTATATTCGCGCGCCATATCCATCCAAATATCAGAAGCCGGCCACGACGTCTGCATCTTCATAACGATCGGCGCCTGTGCCAAAACGGCTGGTGCTGCCAGTGCGGTTGCCGCGGCGGCAGACCCGCCAAGCGCACCTTTGCGCAAGAAAGAGCGGCGCGAGAGCCGCGCTGCATCACTTGTATTAGTCATTAGTGTCCTCCCAGACGATATGGTCGCCTTCGCGGCGAGCTATCAAGGTGAGTTTTAGATTAGAAAACCCCAAATGCAAGTCTTGGTAAGAAAAACTTACCAGATGCTCGATATTACAGTGCGGTTAGATTCAGGCCACACGGTCAGTAGGGTCCTTGCCCGCAAAAAAAGCGTCGAGATTGTCCAAAGCCCTGAACCCCATCGCATCGCGTGTCTCTTCAGTAGCTGAACCGATATGTGGCAGCAGGAATACATTCGTCAACGAGGCCAGCGCAGGATTGCCTCCCGGTTCGGTCTGGAACACGTCCAGCCCTGCCGCGAAAAGCTTACCAGAGGTCAGAGCATCAACCAAAGCGGCCTCATCGATCAGCGTACCGCGCGCGGTATTCACCAAAACTGCTCGGTCTGGCAACATCCCGAGCGTGCGCTCGTTTATTACGCCTTTACTCTCTGGCGTACTTGGACAATGGAGGCTCAGCACGTCGGAAACTGCTAGCAGGCTTTCCAGCGTGTCGTGGAAGATCGCATCCTTTTCCAGATGCGCCGGCAGACGACGGCGGTTGTGATAGTGAATCTCCATCCCGAAGCCGCGTGCCCGCTCTGCTGTTACCTGTCCCACGCGGCCCATGCCCAGCACGCCAAAACGTTTGGCCGTCACCTGGCGGCCCACCATGAAAGCGGGCGACCAGAAATTCCACTGTCCCGACCTGACCAACGCGTCTCCTTCTGCACCGCGTCTTGCTGCGCCCAGCATGCACAGGATCGCGATTTCTGCAGTCGCGTCTGACAAAACATCTGGCGTATTGGTTACGACAACGCCCGCTGCCTTGGCTGCTGCCAAATCGACGTGATCCGTCCCGACTGAATGATTGGCGATTATCTTCAGACCAGTTCCAATGGCCGAGATCACATCGCCGCTGAAGTGCTCAGAATGGCAGGGCAGCACCGCATCCACCGCACGACAGGCAGTGATCAGCTCATCTTTGGTAAAGACCTTATCATCTGCGTTCAGCACCACATCATAATCACGCGCAGCGCGCGCCTCTACCAAAGGACGCAGTTTACGTGCGATTAGCAGCTTCGGTTTGACCATCGGTTCTGTCCTTGAGTTGTATGAAGACGGGATCGAGACGCTTCAGCCCATATGACGCAGGCGTTTTATCAGAGATGAAGTGTCCCAACGCCCTCCACCCATTTTCTGAACGTCCTTATAGAACTGATCAACCAGCGCCGTGACGGGCAGGCTCGCGCCGTTTTCATCGGCGGCATCAAGACAGATGCCCAAGTCCTTGCGCATCCAGTCCACCGCAAAACCGAAACTGAATTCATCGGCAATCATGGTATTGTAGCGGTTAGACATCTGCCAGCTGCCTGCAGCACCCTGCGAAATAACCTCGACCACAGCTTCGCCGTCGAGGCCAGCTTTCTCGGCGAAATGCAGCGCCTCAGATAAGCCCTGCACCAAACCCGCGATGGCGATCTGGTTGCACATTTTGGTCATTTGCCCCGCGCCACTATCGCCGATGCGACGGCATATGCGGGCATAGGCGGCAATCACGGGTTCAACTGCGTCGTACTGCGACTGCACCCCACCACACATTATAGAGAGGACGCCGTTTTCTGCACCTGCCTGTCCACCTGAAACGGGTGCATCTACGAAACCGAGGCTGAGGGCCTCCGCAGCTGCGTACATCTCACGCGTCACAGCCGCGGAAACTGTGGTGTGATCGACGAAGATCGCGCCGGGTTTCATGCCAGTAAATGAACCATCCTCACCGATGCAGATGCTGCGTAGGTCCTCGTCATTACCCACACAGGCCATAACGAGATCGGCACTGGTTGCGGCTTCCCGCGGGGTCTGAGCCATCTTGCCACCGTGCTCGTTGACCCAAGCTTCGGCTTTGGCGGCTGTGCGGTTATAAACAGTAACCTCATATCCTTTGGCAGCGAGATGACCCGCCATCGGATAGCCCATCACGCCCAATCCGAGAAATGCCAGTTTAGTCATCATGCCCTCTCCCTTGTAAGACCGTCGTTGGAACGGGTTGTGGCGGTCGAGCAGCCCGGTTGCAAGCGGCAAGTCCGCTGATCAAACGGCGTCGGGTTTTCCATGGTTCTTAGAAAAAGCACGGTTTCAGACGCTCCATTTGGGCATCCGTCAGCCGATAAGGTTGCTGAGCGATCAGGTTCTCTTGCAGAGCCTGAATCATGCCAAACGCATAAAATCAATAGCTCTTGAGCCTAGCATCCCAGTCGATGCGCACACTCGACATTGAACTCATCAGAGCCGATTTGGACGATACTACTAAGGGTGTTTGGTGCAGTTCTCTTGGTGTCAAAAACGGTCGTTTTTGGCCCGTCCCGCTGCCCTACCAAGCATCAAGGGCTTAGGCCGGACAAAAACCCATGGCAAAACCTTTGCGGTTTTGGCAGGTTATTGGCACTATTGGGCATGATCATCGGATATGCCCGCGTCAGCACTGACGACCAAAGCCTGGATTCCCAGACCGACGCACTGGTAGCGGCAGGAGCTGCCAAGCTGTTTGCTGACAAGATCAGCGGATCGAAGCGCGAACGACCCGAACTGGACAAGATGCTGGATCAGCTTCGCGACGGCGACGTTGTGATCGTCACTAAGTATGACCGCTTGGCCCGGTCACTGAAAGACCTTCTGGAAATCGTAGAAACGATCCGAGCACGCGGTGCCGGCTTTCGATCCCTGGCTGAGGACATCAACACAACGACGTCGGCAGGCCGTCTTGTGTTTCATGTCTTCGCATCTATCGCTCAGTTTGAGCGAGAGAGGATTTCAGAGCGGACCAGAGAAGGCTTGGCATCTGCGCGAAAGCGGGGCCGGATTGGAGGAAGGCCCCCTGCCCTGTCGCCCGCTCAAAAGGACGAAGTGCGCCGCATGCGAGACGACGAAAACCGCGCCATTCCAGAGATCGCGCGTCTCTTCAAAGTCAGCGCAAGGACCGTCCGACGGGTTTAGATGACTGATGGTGATTAGCTGATGTAGTGTCCCGACCAATGAAGGCGACTCAGTGCGTCAAATTCGGACATGGGTAGGACATTGGCAGAATTAACAGAATTAGTATTCCGGCAGATTACACCCGCCGATTTTTTCAACATCAACAAGCCGCCTGGTACTGAGGATCGGGGAGGTGGACAGTCTTACATCGACGTACCGGTGCGGAACGTTGATCTAGACAGATGGCATTCCTTCTTTGCCAATATCAAACCAGAGAAAACAAAAAGTGGGCCTGTTTGGACTGTGGAAATCAACAACCTTGGCGGCTTGGGTAGCCAAGAGGTGGCGATTGGCCAGAGGCGCGCGGCCAGTGTAAACATTCGTTCGCAGAAGCTACTTAGCCGGTCGAGCAATCGGGTACTTGCGTGGCATCCAGATCATGGTGGATTCCCGCGTGCTCCGGCAGACATGGCTTCGGCGGAAGATCCAAGGGTAATTGAGCTTACCGCAGGCGTCAGAATTTTCATCCTAAAGACCGAGCAAGGTGAATACTGGGCGGGCTGGCTTCGCACAGAGGAAATCCAACGCCTTGCCGCCGTTGACACACGATTTGAAGAGATGCTTGTCGAACCGGCCGGGCATCTGTCTTTCGACCCACCTATAGAGCTTGATGTCACCAGTCTAAAAGACCCATTTGGCGTACAGCCACACGCTGCTGCGGAAGCTGATGCAGAGGTTGCTGTTGAGGAGAAGGGATCAAAGAAGAAAACTCCTTACAATGCAAAGGCAGGTCGAACAGAAGAAGCGATCGCTGCAGACCTGTTCCAAGACGACAGCTCATCAGAAGAGGTGAAGAAGACCCAGAAAGTCATAGAGACCTTCGAGAGAAACCGTAAAGCTGTTCGAGACCTCAAGCGGCTCTACAAGACCTGCCAAGTCACCGGAGATGACTTCGTGTTTTCAAAGACAAACGGTGAACCGTATCTAGAGGTTCACCACCTAGTTCCGCTTGGCGAAGGCGGCTCAGACGACCCCGCAAACCTTGTCGTCATTAGTGCCCACATTCATCGGATGTTGCACTATGCCGTTGTTGAGGGGATTGATCTTTCCAAAATCGTTGACGACAAGCTCGACTTCACGATCAATGGAGAGACCTTCACGATCACTTGGCGGCCTGAGCATGCCAAGGTGATCTCGGATGCCGGTGGCGCGGTCGCTACCGCTTGATGTGAAAGAGATACTCGATAACGGTTCCTCCCTGCCCGCCTGCATTGCTCCTAAAGCGGGAGAATGGGATTTTCTTGAGCGTCACGGTGCCAACCTCAGAGAACAGTTCCAAAAGCTGTTCTTCTGACAGTAACCCGTCTTCGCTGTAGCTGATCATGAATTGGTCGCACTCAGCACCGTCGAAGATCGCACGGAATGCATCGCGAATTTTGACCTTCGAACAGAAGTCTGAGTACTGATCACGCCAAGGACGTAGACCGCTCACACCAACGGCTTCTGGGATGTCGCCCCGAGCTATGGTTTCGATGATGTGATAGTTGGCTGCATACTGGCGCTTCATGTAGGGCGGGTCGATATAACACAGGTCGGCCTTTACCAATGGTGCAACCGTCTCGGCGCTTCCCTGGTGAACGATGTGATCTGTTCGATACCCATTAAGTATTTGGGTGGCGCGCATCTCAAGGGGCGCTTCGGCCGATTTTCCCCATTTGGATCGGTGATGACCATATGTGCCTGCAATATTTGCTACGCGATTTGCGGCGAGCACCAAGTCATGTCGCAAGAGAGAATTTTCGAGCTGAGAGATGGCATTCTCCCTGTGCCACTGGTTCAGCTTAGCTGTGATCGCATCGATCATGCCAGCATTGTGGCCACTAAAATACTTGCGGGGGTCGCCACCATTAGCAGGTGATCCATCAGGTGAGTATTCTTTGAAGAAGACCCCCTTAACCGGATCGAGATGGTTTAGATGCTCTAACACACCCGAGTAGCCTTTCAGCCCGGTCCCAGTGAACTCTGGTGGCTCAGAAAGCAGCAGCCTTACCCGCGCATGATGAGCTGCAAAGGTCATCATGTCAGAAGCGACGACGCGGTACTCATTCTGTCGCAGGGCTTCAGAAACTGATGCTGTGCCACACATGATGTCAGCTACAATAGCGCCGTCTTTCACGGTCTCTTTAAAGGACTCCATGAGCATCGGCAGAAGCCGTGTTTTATTTCCAATATAGCGATATGACATGAGAACTTACGGCACCATCTTGATGGAGATCGAGCTGGTGTCGAACTCACTAAGAGCACGCATCGGCTCTAGATTTTGCGCATCACAGATCACTTGCTTGACCCAACCGAGATCGGACTGGTCGAGGCCATAGAGACCCGCGACTAGGCCTTCAATCTCCAGGTCGAGCTTTTTGCTCCGTCCCTGATAAACGAGATGCTTTCTAACTCGGCTGGCAATTTCAACAGCTTGTCTCCAAGCTTGGGTGCCAACTTCTGGCGTTGGGATGGGCAATGCAGCAAGCGACTTCGGCGTCACATAGGGATGTGAGCGCCATTCGTTTTCGCCTGATTTGCGAAGGTGATATGCGAACATAGTGCGGGATGAGAGGACTCCGAGCACATAGTAGAGGAAGAAACTCAGATCCTTTGAGCGAGGAACATAGTGGAAGACGACCTGGTTCGATGCCGCAACCTTCTTCGTCACCGTTGCTTTCAGGCCAATGCCCGTTTTCCTCACAAGCAGCCGTTCTTGACCATAAAGCTCTTGATCCTTGTAATTTATTCCCGGTACGTCGAGCTTGATCTGCCGTGAGCAGGATAGATCATATCGACCGATATCCTCGCCAACGATAAAGGGCATAAAGCCTGGGATACCGTCGGGTTCACTCACAACGATCCGTTCTGTGAGCATTTCATCTGAATGAGTGGTCCTGCCGCAACCAGCACAGGTGACGTCGCGGGGACGTGTCGGCGCAGGGGTTACTTGGCCACAGTTACGGCATGTTTTGACAAGTCCTTTTTTCGATAGCTCCACACCTCGGCCAGAGAGAATTAGCTCTGACCAATTTCCCCCTTCAGATTCCATCCTCTCCAAAACCTTTTGGTCGGAAGAGCGAACGTCAATGTCCCAGCGAGCCCGCGTGTCCGATACGAAACGACCTTGAGGGACAAAATGCCGGTCACTCATGCGCGCCTCTTGGAGATCGAGGCGCCCAGACAGCACCGCAGCCCTTTGAGACTTGGCTAGCCTGAAAACTTCAACGAGGTGGTTTGCTTGCGGTTTCCGCTTACGAACAACGAGGACCGTAGTTCCACGATACACACCTCTGAAGATGCCTTCACCTAAGCGTGCGATTAGCTCTATGGAGAAATTCTCGGCGATGAGTGCCCTAGTCGCCGTATGCTCCGGAGCAAAGATGGCATCAGGCAGGATAAAGGCCGCAACACCCCCTTGATCAAGGATGTTTAGTGACGCCTCTACGAAAAGGGACCAGCTATCGAACTGTCCGTTAGCAAGTGAGTACCCTAGCTTTTTCAATGAGGCTCGCGAGTGAAGTAGGTCTGCTCCCCAAGGAGGATTGGAAACCAATGCACCGAACGTGAGTGGTTTCCCGTTTTTGCCTGCGAATGGCGACATGAACATGTCAGCAGTCTTGATCGTGGCCGACCGACAAAGCCGTAACCGCGCAGACCGCGTAGCCGCAGCGTCGATGTCAACGCCATACAGTTTCGAATTGGGGAGCTTGGCAACAGCCGTATCTAGCAGCTCGCCATCGCCGCATGCCGGATCAAGAATTCTACCGGACCAGTCTTGTCCAAGATGCTCCTTGAGAAGTTCCGCTACCCAGCTCGCGAGAAAGGTTGGAGTGAACACTTGGCCTTTCTCGAAACCTTGCGGGAGGTTTACCGCATTCACTTCGGCATTTTCCACCGTTTCCATTATCAGCATTTTTAACCCCCTGCTCTGCCCCGCGTAGCTCAGCTGCTCCGGTAGCATTTTCTCTTTATGTTCTCTAAGTCTTATCATGACGTTGATTTGGCCAGTAACTGATAACAGATAACTATTATCTTCTGCGGCCATCGATTTCAGACGCATCTGGAATATCGATCCCACCGGCCCTCAAGCACTCGTAGAGCAATTCTTTCTTGGTGACGCCGCGTCTTTGAGCTTCTGCAGAAAAAGCTTCCTTGATCGGCTTCGGAACGTTGGTGAATGAAAATTGGACGCGTGGTGCTTCTTTCAGGGCGGAAGATTTTGCTTTGCTGACACTTGGCAAAGATGCCGTCATTGCCTTCAACTTCCTCGAGCTGTCTTCGGCATCCAGATCGTCGTTAAGGTTTACGCTTACTTTGACCATGAGCCGCTCCTGTAAAAGCTGATAAGACCCCTGCCCTGCAAATCCGCTAGCACAGACTGAGCCGACCGCCGCGCCGAACCTTGTGGAGCCTGCCCTGTGGAAGTCATTTCTTTGAACCCCGTCCGATGCGCGCACATGGCGTTGAGTCGCGGCACGTTTTGGGCATCTAGAGCATCGACAATGGCCTGCGTGATGTTTGTCTGAGTATCTACGTCCATCATTACGACCAGCGCCGGAATCTCTTTTTCCATTGTCTCGGCAACACTTTGAACATGTGAATAGGTTCGCTTGGCTCCCTTGGCGTCAGCTTCGTTGGCCTTCGATGGTATCAGGATGAGATTGGCGGCCGCGATGGCGTGCATTGCCATTGCCGACTTGAAGCCTGCTGTATCCACAAAGATTGCGTCATACGGCGGATCAGCCTTTTTCAATGCCTTGACGGTTGGCAGAAGCTTTTCGTCGTCTTCTTCGTATAGCCAGTCGAGATCAGTCTGTTCTTTTTTTGCCCATGATTCCAAGTGCCGCTGAGGGTCTGTGTCAATCACGGCGACCCTTGCACCATCCTGAACCATCAGGCTTGCGATGGCCGTCAGAAGTGTCGTTTTTCCCGCGCCGCCCTTTTCTTGCACTACGCTGATAACCTGCGTCATGGCCTGCCTCCATTTTCCCATAACCCTTAACCAATAACCAATAACTGTCAACACTTAACAGATACCTGATATCCGTTAAGTGTTATGGAGCCTTGCCCTTGCGCTCATACCATTTCCGGCAAAACCCTATAAAAGCGGCATCCGGGTGACGTGGTGGGTCGTTCATCCACATCCGCCATTCCTGCTCAAGCGCATAGACATCCCATGTAGGGGCAGCCTTTCGAGCCTGATCGTAGGCATCAGAGGACAAACGCACCGATACTTCTGAAGCGAACGACGGGCTATCGCCGTAAATCTCCAAGAACTCAGGCTTTGGAGTAATTTCCAGTACATCATGCAAAAGCCTGAAGCGATAATCGGGCATGTGGGACTGAGCTTCATCCGCCCTGCAGATCGCTTTTACAAGGCGTTTGAACTCTTTTGCTGTAGAGGTGGAGCCTGTTTTGTGTTGCAGCTTATCCAACCCAATCCGCCAGACATCCTGCTTTCCGCAGTGCTTTCGTGCCAACTCATACAAGCGCCGCTCCAAGGGTTTGCGGAGCTGAAAATAGGCTTTGTTGAGTGTCAGCACGTTCTTGTTCTCGATGGCCTTGACGAGCCAGTCACCCATTTCCAGCTCGACACTGAGCAGGCGTCCTGTGGAGTCTTCCTTGACGATCCGCGCATCGGTGATGAATGAAATCGAACGCCACTCACCTATGCCATGATCATGAATGTTCGTCTCGATCTGCGTGAACTGAAGGCGGGTGAGGGCACGTCGAAGCGTTGCGTAGGCCTGTCCGGTAGTATGGCGGTTTGTGGCCTTCAGCAGATCATGGGCTGAAATCCGGACACGACGACCGATCTCCTGACCTTCGTTCTTCGCTGCCATGAGTTGGCTCAGAACATAAATCAGAATATCCCTATCGAAGACATTTGCGCGGCCTTCCTCAGCCGCTGGCGTGATCTTCACCTTCACGTTGCCTTGTTCGTACTCGAATGCCGCCAGGTCCTTTTTTACCGAGAGCGAAAACAGGGGGTGTTCCATAGAAGCGCGGTCACTCTTGGGCGTTGCATCCAGGATGTCACAGACAAACAAGTCCGGCTCAGTGTGCCGCTGCGGTAGCAAAGCTGTTCTTTTTCGGGGCCGTGCCATTATTCGATAATCTACCCACCATTATTCGACAGTCTGCCCACCAGAGGCGTGCATTGTTCGATACTCTACACACCTTTCTTCGACAGTCTACCCACCTTTCTTCGATACTCTACACACCGGCAGACTAAAATGTATTGGAATCAAGAAATGAAATCAGTGTGTTGCGGAGACAGCGATTCTCGTAACACCTTCTATAACACATATATAACACCCAGCTTCTCAGGCAGAAAAATCACCACCACTGCTTCAGCCCCTTACCGTCGATAGAACACACAGGCATCAACACCCGTGGTTGTCGTGGTCCAGGAAGCCCCGAGGACAGCGCATGTGGACGCGTTGCTGGCTAAGAAACGAGGAAGCGTCACCGTCAGCACCAGGGCCACAACCAATGCGCCCAGACCAAACCAGGGCAGGCGGCTTTTGAGGCGATCCGCTTTCTGTTCCCGTTCGAACACCGCTCGATAGGCTGTGGACCTGTCATCTTCTGATTTGGCCAAGGCCCCGATGGTCTTGTCCGTCTGGACGCCAAGGCGTCTGACAATCTCTGTCATCGCGTCAGCGGTTGCGCCCAGGTGGCTGTCGAGGGTCTGGCCCAGAAGATCCCCGTATTTTTTCGGGTTGGTCTGGTCCCGTGCGGCAAAGGCCGCGATCCGCGATTCCGTTGCAACCTTGATCTGCTTGTCCGCCATGGCGGTCAGA
>JANSYK010000157.1 GCA_024742485.1 Alphaproteobacteria bacterium
AAGTCATCGTTCTGGAGGACTGGTTGCTCGATCCCGAAAGCGGGCAGCTTTTCGACAATTTCGAGCAGCCTATGATGATGAGCCACGGTGGACGCATCGGCAACTTTATCACGACCAATGGGCGCTATGACCTGACCTTGTCCGCGAAGCGCAACGAACGCATTCGCTTGCGGATCATCAACGCAGCAAGCGCGCGGATTTTCCCGCTGACGCTCTCGGGGTTGAGTGGCTGGAGGGTGGCCGTCGATGGAATGCCAATCGGCCAACCCCAGCAGATTGACGGCGAGTTGATCCTCGGCCCGGCACAGCGCGTCGACTTAATTGTCGATGTGACCGAAGACGAAGGCGGCGTGGCCCATTTGCTGCGCATCGGCGATGACGATCAACCGACCCCGCTCGTGAGTTTTCCGATCGACGGCACAGCCAGTTCAGTACCAAGAGGCAAGCCACTGCCGTTGCCGCCGAACCCCGCAGCAAACGCCCCGGACCTTGCCGATGCGCGAGATTTGCGACTGGTCATGTCCGGCGGTGCAATGGGGCGGATGCAGTCCGCGTTGCTCGGTGGGGAACGTCTTGGATTCCGTCAGCTTGCCCAAGCGGGCAAATTCTGGGCCCTGAATGATGTCGCCGATATGACCGACACGCCACTGGCCGATCTATCCCTGAACGAGCCGGTGCGCTTGAAGATCGAGAACCAGACCGTGTTCCCACATGCGATGCACCTGCACGGGATGCATTTCCGTGAGCTGCGCCCCGACGGCGCGTTCGGGCCGATGCGGGACACGATCCTGTTGGCCGGCAACGAGTCCCGGGAGATCGCCTTTACGGCAGACAATCCCGGCAAGTGGCTGTTCCATTGCCACATGCTCAGCCACGCCGCGTCCGGCATGACAACCTGGATACGGGTCACATGAGGTATCTCGTTTGGTCCGTTCCGATCACTGTCGCAGCAGCCGCCTTCACGTATTGGCTCTCGACCAGTGCATCCTCGGATGTCGGCAGCGCGTCCAGGGCGGAGAGCTACGACATCGAAGAAGGCGCGTTGCTCTACGCAGAAAACTGTGCGTCTTGT
>JANSYK010000149.1 GCA_024742485.1 Alphaproteobacteria bacterium
CCTCAAGGCGTCGCCCTCGCAACTGCGGATCATGACCGTCGAAGGCGACAGCATGGAGCCCACACTCTTTGAAGGCGACACGATCCTGGTGGACATGACCAAACGCGCGCCCAGCCCACCGGGCATCTTCGTGCTGGACGACGGCATGGGGCTGGTTGCCAAACGCTTGCAACATGTTCCGAACAGCGACCCGCCGGCCGTGCGGGTCATCTCGGACAACAAGCATTATCCGGAATATGAGCGTACGGCTGGTGAGGTGCACATCATTGGACGCATCCGTTGGTTTGCACGGGAGGTATAACCATGACGCATGTGATCATCCGCGGGAACAACGGTCGGCGCCACGAGGTCGATTTCGAAGACGCCGAAGTGACGGTCGAAGTCTTCGTCAATGAACGGTGTGTGGAACTCGTGATCGAAGCGCTGGACGAAGACCGCCCCTTGCAGAAAAAACGGTTCGCATTGGTCAATCTCCCTCGGGCGGACTTTGATCGCGCCATGGCTGAAGCAGCGCGACAGTGCAAATACTCGATCAAGGCGGTTGAGTGAGCGACGCAAGCGCGACAACAGAGGTCCTCGCAGGCCTGGTGGAACGCGTCACCTTCCACAGCACCGAGAGCGGGTTCTGTGTTCTGCGGGTCAAGGCGCGGGGGCACCGGGATCTGGTCACCACTGTGGGGCACGCGGCGATGATCTCGGCCGGCGAATGGGTAACTGCCTCGGGCATCTGGGTCAACGACCGAACCCATGGTCTGCAGTTCAAAGCGCAGTTTCTCAGGACCTCCGCGCCGTCGAGCATCGATGGCATCGAGAAATACCTGGGCTCGGGCATGATCCGCGGCATCGGACCCGTCTATGCGAAGCGGCTCGTGAAGATGTTCGGTAAGGACGTGTTCGACATCATCGAGGCCACGCCGGAACGCCTGCGTGACGTTGAGGGGATCGGCCCAAAACGCGCGGAGAAGATCATATCCGGATGGGCCGATCAGAAGGTCATCCGCGAGATCATGGTATTTCTGCACGAGCACGGGGTCGGGACGGCCCGGGCGGTGCGGATCTTCAAGACCTATGGCACCGATGCCGTGCAAGTGATGAGCGACAACCCGTATCGTCTGGCCAAGGACATCCGCGGCATCGGCTTCCGC
>JANSYK010000033.1 GCA_024742485.1 Alphaproteobacteria bacterium
GCCGCAACCTCACGCGCCGAAAGCCCCTGTTCATGCGTCAGTCGCAGTATTGATCGTATGTCTTGCACAGTCGTGCGCCTCGCTCGCTTCTGTCTCGGCATGGTCCCTCCCGGCCTTGTTCAAGACCGGCAGAATGCCGTATCGGAGCAGGCGATGACCAACCGGCCCAAAACCCTCCCGGAGCTGTCCGGGAATTAGCGAAATCACTGTCCGGGATTTACCGAAACGCGTGTCCGGAAATTACTGAAATGCTTGTCCCGGAATTACTGAAACCCGCACACATTGCCCTGACGGATTCGGTCGGGGAGATATGGAGTGATCGACATGGGATTTTTGAGTGTTATCCGACGCTGGGCATTGCGTGACAAAATGCCAATCCGCGAGATTGCCCGGCGCACCGGCCTGTCCCGCAACACCATCAGAAAGTAGCTGCGCGAGGGCGCGGTTGAGCCGAAGTTCAAGACGCCATCCCGGCCGAGCAAGCTGGACCCATATGCGGATCGGCTGTCTGCCTGGCTGCTGGCGCAGACGCGCAAGCCACGCAAAGAGCGGCGGACGGTGACGCAGATGCATGCTGATCTGGTGAAGCTTGGTTACGACGGCTCCTACGGGCGTGTGGCGGCCTTTGCCCGCGCCTGGCGTGCAGATCGGCACCGGGCAGAGCAGACAACAGGGCGTGGAACCTACGTGCCCCTGGTGTTCCAGCCGGGGGAAGCGTTCCAGTTCGACTGGAGCGAAGACTGGGCCAATATCGGCGGTGAGCGGGTCAAGCTGCAGGTCGCTCATATCAAGTTGTCACACAGCCGGGTGTTCCTGGTGCGGGCATATCCTCTTCAAACGCATGAGATGTTGTTTGATGCCCATTGGCATGCTTTCCGCGTGTTCGGCGGCGTGCCCGGCCGCGGGATCTACGACAATATGAAGACGGCGGTGGATCGTGTTGGCAAAGGCAAGCAGCGCGACGTCAATGCCCGCTTCAAAGCCATGGCCAGCCACTATGTGTTCGAGCCTGAGTTTTGCAACCCGGCGGCAGGCTGGGAGAAGGGCCAGGTCGAGAAGAACGTTCAAGATGCGCGCACCCGCCTGTGGCAGGTCATGCCGGTCTTCTGCGATCTGGCCGAGCTCAATCAATGGCTGGAAGATCGCTGTATCGCTTTGTGGGCCGAGACAAAACACAAGGCTTTGCCCGGTTCTATCGCCGATGTCTGGGAAGCTGAGAAGCCCACGCTGATGGCCCTGCCACCGGCTTTTGATGGGTTTGTAGAGCACAGCAAACGGGTTGTAATCGCCGTACGTAATCTCCCCAAAACTGCCGTTTGAATTTTCCCCAGTGGTGAGCGTCAGGGGCAATTCCGAACTTCATTTATTCGGAATTGTCCCTGGCGCGGGATGCAAGCCTGATGCCCTGAACGAGGAACTGACAGGGGCAGGCAGGTGAAAAGACTGAGGGAGATCGTTTTGATCCAAGATTTGAAGAAGCAGGGTCTGAGCATATCCGCGATCGCGCGGAAGGTTGGCGCTGACCGGAAGACCGTGCGGAAGTATCTCGACCGTGGGCTGGAGGCGCCGGTCTACGGCCCGCGCCGGCCGCGGGCGCGCGTGATCGAGCCCTATGAGCACTATCTGCAGGAGCGCATCCAGGCTTTCCCCGATCTCAGCGGGGCGCGCCTACTGCGCGAGATCCGGGAGTTGGGCTATGACGGCGGCTACACCGCGGTGACGGACTTCCTTCGCGAGGTGCGCCCGCGCAGACAGGCGCAGTTCGAGCGCCGGTTCGAAACCTCGCCGGGCCAGCAGGCCCAGGTCGATTTTGCCGAGTTCACGGTTGAGTTCACCGATGAGCCCGGCGTCGTCCGCAAGGTCTGGCTGTTCTCGATGGTGCTCGGTCACAGCCGCTGGCTCTGGGGCCGGTTCGTTGCCAGCCAGAACCTGCAATCGGTGCTACGCTGCCATATAGCTGCCTTCTCGGACATGGGCGGTGTGCCCGAGGAAATCCTCTATGACCGGATGAAGACCGCCGTGATCGGCGAGGACGAGGCCGGGGTGGTGACCTACAACGCCTCCCTGGTGGCGCTGCTGAACCGTTACGGCGCGGTGCCGCGGGCCTGCCAGCCGTATCGGGCCAAGACCAAGGGGAAGGTCGAGCGGCCGTTCCGCTACATCCGTCAGGACTTCTTCCTAGCCCGCACCTTCCGGAACATGGACGATCTCAATGCCCAGTTCGAAACCTGGCGGACCGAGGTGGCCAATCCGCGCGTTCATGCCACGACGCGGCGGGTGGTGGATGAGGCCTTCGCCGAGGAAGTCCCCCATCTGAAGCCGCTCCCGGCGATCCCCTACAGCGCTGTGCTGACCGTGGAGCGCCGGGTGAGCAAGGACGGGATGATCGCGGTCGGAGGCAACTTCTACTCCGTCCCGGACACCACCCGGCGCCGAACACTCGAGGTCCAGCATCACGCCACCGAGTTGCGGATCTTCGAAGATGGTCAGCTGATCGCCTGCCATCCGGTACTGGAGGACAAGGCCTGGCGCCGCGTGGATCCGGCGCATCGCAAAGCGCCACCACCCAGACCATCCCTGTCGCGGTCCTCGCAGGGGCTGAGACGGCCACTTGAGTTCTACGGAGCCGTTGGCCAGCGCCTGGCGGCCGAGGGGGCGCGGTCATGAGCGATCTTCTGGACCGGATCCGCGGCGCCCTGGTCGGGCTAAAGATGCCGCGCGCACTCGAAGCCCTCGATCACACGTTGCAGCAACTGGAGAAAGGCGAGATCACCGCGATCGAGGCCATCGACACGCTCCTGAGTGAGGAATACGCGACACGGGAGACGCGCCGCGTCGACGTGGCGCTGCGCACCGCCAAGCTCCTGCCCGCCAAGACGCTCGAAAGCTTCGACTTCGGATTCCAGCCGTCACTGGACCGGGAGCGCATCGCGGCACTGGCCCAGCTGGACTTCATCCGCCGGGCCGAGGTTGTCCACTTCCTCGGGCCGCCAGGCACGGGCAAGTCGCACTTGGCCACGGCCCTCGGCGTCGCCGCGGTGAAGGCTGGCAGAAGCGTGTATCGCGCAACCTTGGCCGACCTGATCACGGCGTTGAGCCAGGCCGAACGGGAAGGCCGGCTGGCTGAGAAGATCCGCTTCTACACCCGGGCCTCTTTGCTGATCGTCGATGAGATCGGCTATCTGCCTATCACCACCGGCGGCGCCAACCTGTTCTTCCAGCTCGTCAACGCCCGTTACGAAAAGGGTGCCATGATTCTGACGTCGAACCGTGGCTTCGCGGAATGGGGCGAGGTCTTCGGTGACCCGGTCGTCGCGACTGCGCTGCTCGATCGGCTGCTGCATCACGCCGTGGTCATCCAGATCGAGGGCGCCAGCTATCGGCTACGCAGCCATGCCGACCTCATCCCCGAGCATGTCCGCGCCAACGCACCTATCACGCCACCTCCGCCGCCAAAGCGGCGCGGACGGCCGCCAAAAACAAAAAACGGAGCCTCCGATCACTGAAACCGGCTGATCACCGGACCCGTGCAAGTGGGGAATTTTACTTCGGCACTTCTGGGGAATTTTAACTCGGCGTTGACACCGGGAGCGGCGGATGGTCGAGCGCCGTATCAAGGCTGCGAAGTTCCCGGCCACCAAAAGCCTCGACAGCTTCGACTTTAGGGCGATCCCCAAACTGAACAAGATGCAGGTGCTGGAACTGGCGCGTTGCGAATGGATCGAACGGCGTGAGAACGTGATCGCCCTCGGCCCCAGCGGAACCGGCAAGACCCATGTTGCCCTGGGACTGGGGTTGGCGGCCTGCCAGAAGGGCATTTCTGTCAGCTTCACCACCGCCGCCGCGCTGGTCAACGAGCTGATGGAGGCGCGAGACGAACGTCGGCTGCTGCGCGTCCAGAAGCAGATGGCTGCCGTGAAGTTGCTGATCATCGACGAGCTCGGGTTCGTGCCCCTGTCCAAGACCGGCGCCGAGCTGCTTTTTGAGATGATCTCCCAGCGCTACGAGCGCGGCGCCACGCTGATCACCAGCAATCTGCCCTTCGATGAATGGACCGAGACCTTCGGAACCGAACGGCTGACCGGTGCGCTCCTCGACCGGTTGACCCACCACGTCAACATCCTCGAGATGAACGGCGAAAGCTATCGCCTCGCGCAAAGTCGCGCGCGCAAGACCGGCGACAACACCTGATCCAAAGCATCAGACTTGGACCTGACGGTCCAAGGTGGCCAGTCACCCGCCAGCTACATGGAGAGCGCGGCTGACTGGCCGCCGCCCATCTCCCACGTATTGCTCAAATCCAAAGCGGCCCAATTTTGCGCCGCCCCGTGGCCCAATTTTACTCCGCCGTTGACAATTCCATCAGTTTTGGGGTTTTCATTGGAGTTCCCTGAGGAAACGGCAGGATTTCAAGACAATTACTGGTCACTGGAAGGACTCTTCGAAGCGGGCAACAAAGCGCTGCAGCTTTGTCGGGAAGGTGAGGGATGAAGCGTTTGCTGCCGTATTCGGTTTTTCTGACCGTTGCGCTTTTGTGCGGGAAGGCACTCGCCCAAGACTCGTCCCGTCAACTTTCTGTCTTGATGGTCGTAAAAGGAACTTGTTCCACGCTCGTGCTGACGGGAGAGTCGCTGCCCTGTGAGGTAACACTTATCCACACTGAATACGACGATGGCCGAATAGATTTCTATTTTGCGGCAGCGGTGCCTGAAGGAAAAATCATCACGTTTTCGGGGCGCGGCCAAGATCAGCAGGCACCATCCGAGAATGTCCGCATCCAGCCCGTTGATGCGGTAATTCTCTCAAATGGAATTTTCCACGTTTCGGGTGAGTGTCTGTTTGAAAATCCATTTGACGGTCAAGCGCGGATTCAGTGTGCCGCCAAGTCAGTCGCGTCAGATGAGTACCTAGGGCAGTTCCTGACGGATGGGCACGAGCCCAGCATTATGAACTTGGGAGCCGATAATGATTGATAGAGGCGCAGACCCAATTGTTAAGGTTGACGACCACCCTTCTTTAGCGCCTGTGAGCTAGCAAGAGCGAGGTTTCAGATGCCGTCTGGAATGAATTGGAACCGAGTGCGTTACGAAAAGAAAATTCGTGATCAAGGCTATGCGCCTGTAGAGGATCCTCGACCATCCTCTAAGCCCAAAATTGCTAAAGTAAAAAAACCAAAGGCTTCGTTAGCAAGTTCCAAAAAATTGCATAAACCCAAAAGAAGACGCAGTTTAGCCGAGAGACGTGAAGCCTCCCGCAGGAATTATATTGCTGCGGTTAAAAAGGCTATGGTGAGTGGTCAAACGGCCCCGCCTCCTTTCAAAAAGCTGGACCCAAAGATTAAAGA
>JANSYK010000048.1 GCA_024742485.1 Alphaproteobacteria bacterium
CCAATGTTAGCTATGTGCATGCCAATCTTACCGGGCAAATTGGACAAGTGGAAAGCGATGATGGAGCAGGTAAACGCTACACCTGACTTTGCAAACTCACGAGAAGCAGCCGGTGTTCATGAAAGATCATTCTTACAGCATACACCAGCAGGAGATTTTCTCATCATTACAATGGAAGGAAATGATCCTGCTGCGAGTTGGGCACAAATAGTGTCTACAATGCCTCCTGAATTTGCTGAATTCGCCGCCGAGGTACATGGATTAGATGTAAGCGCGCCGCCGCCTCCACTTCCTGAGCTTTTTTTCGATAGTCGCGCACAATTAGGTGAGGATTGAAGAATGTTATTTATGGTCAAGCTCACGCATGATTACTCGACGTGCCAAGCGCATCATCCAGAAAAATTCCCGTTATTCAGGGATACATTAGCAAGCGTCGGCGATCACGGGATCAAGGTGCACGGTCACTATTCCAATCGTCTAGAACATACGGCTTTCATGGTACTAGAAGCCGATAACTTTGAGCAGCTTGATGCCGCATTCGATCCAATCCTTGAAATGGGAAATTTTGAAGTTACTCCCATTGTAAAAAAATAGATTTCGAATGCGCCAACCACTTTGACAATCATACTAGACCAAGTGTCATCGTGACGCTAACGTTATGCTTGGCGGTATTGCAAACAAAAGGGAAATGAAAATGCCAAGAAAGATATCGGTTGTACGCTTCAAGCCAAAGCCTGAATGTTTTGATGAATTCTTGCAAAATATCCAAGATTGGCATGCCCAAGTTTTCGCAGATGGAGACCACCGTCTAATGCGGACTGATGAGGAAGTTGTTGCCATTGTTGTCAGGGAAAGTGAGCAGCTTCAAGAAAACATGAAGCGGGGGGTTTTTTGGTTGGATAGCCAAAGACCACTCTTGCAAGAATATAATGAAGTTGACCGACACACGCTGCCCATGACAGGTGATCTTGTGATTTGAGATTTGAGGCCGAGCCTATCCAACTGGCTGGCGCAAAACATTCAATGTCCCAACTGTCAACGCAGGAGAATCGCTTTTGGGCTTGGCAGGGGGTGTGAGTGGGTTGCGCCGGTCGGCATGATGGATTCTGGATGGTGGACTCATCATCTTGGAGCCTCCGGTCATGCAGATTTTCCTCGACGCCTTCGGCAGCATCCCCGATCCGCGGGCCAGTAATGCCCGTCATGACCTTGGTGAGCTGCTTGTGATCGCGTTCGTTTCGGTGCTCTGCGGCTCGAGTTCCTGTGCGGAGATGGCAGAGTTCGGGCGCGCAAAAGAGAACGTTTTCAGAGACTTCCTCAAGCTCAAGCACGCCATACCCTCACATGACACGTTTTCCGACGTGTTCGCGATGATCGACCCCAAGGCGCTGGATGCAGCCTTTGGCGAGGTGTTGGCCGAGGTCGCGGCTCTGCTTCAAGACGGTGATGTGATCGCCATCGACGGCAAGGCGCTGCGCGGGGCTCGGGGCAAGAGCGAGAGCGCAATAACCCGGATGATGGTCTCGGCCTACGCCTCCCGGCTGCGCCTGACGCTGGCCACGGTGCCCGCGGATCGGGGCGCAGAGTTGGAGGCGGCCATCGAGGCACTCGGACTGATCGCGCTGAAGGGCAAGGTGGTGACGGGCGATGCGCTCCATTGCAACCGCCGCACAGTTGCCGCAATCAACGCCCAAGGTGGCGACTGGTGTCTGGCACTCAAGGGTAATCAGGAGTCACTCTTGTCTGACGCGCGGGGCTGCTTTTCGACACGGCACGACGACCACCCGGAAGCTGTCACGGACGAGATGAACCATGGTCGCCGGGAGATACGAAAGGCCGTCGTAGTCTCGGCCAAGTCACTGGCAGAACACCACGAATTCCCTGGCCTCAAGGGCTTCGGTCGCATCGAGGCAACCCGCGAAGTCGATGGCAAGGTGACCTCAGAGACGAGGTTCTTCGCCTTGTCCTGGCTACCCACGCCCGAGGTCTTGCTCGAAACCGTCCGCGCCCATTGGGCCATCGAGAACGCACTGCATTGGCAACTCGACGTGTCGTTTCGCGAAGACGCCGCGCGCAACCGCAAAGACAATGGGCCTGGCAACATCGCGGTGCTCCGGCGCCGCGCCCTCGACGTGGTCCGCCGCGACACTTCCAAAACGTCACTGTCCCTCAAACTCAAAAGGGCAGGCTGGGACGAAGCCTTTCTATGCAAACTTCTCACCAATATCTCAACAATTTAGCCCGGATAATTCATGAGGCCTTGGTTTGCTGCCCATGTTGTCGGTTGCTGCTTCCGCGGTTTGGCTACGGGCACGTGATGTCGACGTCCGGTTGGTAAGCCGGCCGGGAACTTTGATCGCGGGGTGTGAGGATTGTTGTTTCGGGGTGGTCGGGGCGCTTGGCTCAAGCGGCTTTCGGTGGAGCGAGGGCGTCGAAGAGAAGGTGGAGAAGGCCCTGTTGCGGGCACGATGCCGGCAGCGTGACGATGATCCGGGTCTTCTTCTCGACGATGGTTGCTGCCAGCTTGACGATGTGCAGCCGCAAGGTATCGAATTGGGCGCGACGCCACTGAGAACGTTTCGGAGTTGCGGCTCGGAGTTTCCACCAAATCCAGTAGGCGCAGCCGTGCAGCATCAGGCGCATCTGGTTGGCAGTCGCCTTCGAACGTAACCACCCGATTGACACCGCCTGCCAGATTTCGGCGTGAGGCCCTAAGACACGTGCATAGCGACGTCGTTTGCGACGTCTCTTATGCGCGGAGGGACGATGCGAGGCGAAGTTCTGGGTGTTGAGCGCCGCCGGCGATGGGACGACGAGGCAAAGCTGGCGATCGTGAGCGCGGTCGGGATCGCCGGTGCGACGGTGACCCAGGTCGCGCAACGCCATGAGGTGACGCGTCAGCAGATTTACGCCTGGCGTCATGAACTGAAGCGCAAGGGGTTGTGGTCTCCTGACACGGGCGCGTTGTTCTTGCCCGCCGGCGTGGTGCCCGCGAGGGAGCTGACCGTGGTGGAGGGTCGACCTGCGGCCTCCAATCCGGCGGTCTGGGTTCAGTTGCGGCTTGCCAAGGGCCGCGTGCTCCGGTTCGAGAGCAACATCGACGATGCGGCGCTGTCCCGCCTGATCCGCGCGGTGGATGCCGCATGATCGGGCCCGGAACCGGGGTGCGGGTGTATCTGGCCTGTGGGGCGACGGATATGCGCAAGGGGATCGGCGGGCTGGCAGCGCTCGCGCAAGACGTGCTGCGCCAGAAGCCGACCGGCGGCGCGGTCTTCGCCTTCCGGGGCCGCAAGGGTGATCGGCTGAAGCTGCTCTACTGGGACGGTCAGGGGTTCTGTCTTTACTACAAGGTCCTCGAGCGCGGGCGCTTTCCTTGGCCGAACACCAGTTCGGGGGCGGTGCGACTGACCTCGGCGCAGCTGGCGATGCTGTGGGAAGGGATTGATTGGCGGCGGCCGGATTGGGGTGCGCCACCCGCCCGGGTTGGGTGAATTATCTGCCTGAAACGCCTTGTTTTTATGGTGCTTCCTGATCGGGTGTCAACGGCGGAGCAAAAACCGGCCACTTGGCGGCGCAAAACCCGGCCAGTGGCGGGGCGCCGAGCGACATGGCGCGTGCGCTCCTCAGATAGCTGGCGCGTGCCATGGCGCATTGGCCCGCAGGGCCAATCCTGTTA
>JANSYK010000112.1 GCA_024742485.1 Alphaproteobacteria bacterium
TTCAGCTCACCTTCGTTCAGCATCAGCTGGCCCAGCCGTCCAAGGTCGCGCAACCCGGCGGTGATCCCGCCACCCGCAAACGGCACACCCTTGCCGTCAACTGTCTGGTAGGCGTCCTGTTCCGTCCCCATCCGGCGCCACAGCCGGTCCGAGGCCAGCTCTGTCACCGGCTTGCCGGACACCCGGCTGATGATCCAGCCCAGCATGTCGGAGTTGATCGTCTTGTAGTGGAACGCATCGCCGTGATTGCCCTCCGGTTCGACCTGCTGCAGGTACTCCCAATAGCCGTCTGGGCCTTCGTACCCTTCGGGCTTGGGCAGCGGGCTGGCGGCCCGGGAATACAGCCAGATATCGGCGTTGGGGTCGGAATAATCCTCGGAATATTTCACCCCCGTGGTCATATCCATGACCTCGCGGACGGTGGCAGAGCCAAAGGCGCTGTTGCCGATTTCCGGAATGATGTCGCGCACCAGTTTTGTATCGTCCAGCATGCCTTCCACCACCATGATCTCGGCCAGAAGGCCGGTAAAGGACTTGGTCATCGACATGATGGCATGCTTGCCATCTTCCTCGAGGCAACCGAAGTAGCGTTCATAGACAACCTGCCCCTTGTGCAGGATCAGCATGCCATCGGTGTAGTTGGCATAAAGCGACTCTTCCCATGTCATCTCTGCGTCGCTGTTCTGGGGCGTGAAGGTGACCGCGTCGATCTGCGCCCGCATCTCGGCAAACTCGGACGGCGACGGATAGTTCAGCGGCACCGGCGCGCCAAGGCCCCGGCTGATCTCTTCGGTCGGCAGGAACTCCCGCAGGTGGCACACCGACCAGCGCAACCTGGGAAAGCTGAAATAGATCGAATCCGGCTGCGTGATCATCTTGTCAGCGGGGGGCGGAAACCCTTCCATCCAGCCCATCACGCGCGGGTCGGAGTCCTGCGCAGACAAGAGCGTGGTGTCTTGCGCCAGCGCAACATGCGACATGCTGCAAGCACCCAACACGGCGAAAAGCCTGCAAATCGATGGTGTCATTGATGGATCCTCCAATTCGGTTTGGGTCTATACCGGACGCCTTGTTCCACATGCCGGAAACCGTTTTCGGCGCATCCTGAACGTTGAGAAAGATAAATCGGAACAGAAAAACTCGGTCAGAAGAAGCAGAATAAGCCTGAACACAAACACCGCGGCACCGCGCAGATGCCAGCTTGATCGACACGGCCGCACATGACCGGCAATTTCAAATTCACAGGACAAAAACTATAAAGCGCTCATATCGGGCGTCAAATAAATCGGCCCACCCTGGGGCCAGCCCCTTGCAGTCAATGATGCACGTGAGAACCCGCAGTGGGCTCGGAGCGCAATGACCGCTTCGAGCCCATTTTGACCGATGCTGCGCGGAGGATGAATGTCCGTCTTTCTAGGAGAGATCAGTCCGCGAAAACCACAAGGACTTTGCTCGCCTTTTTGCTCTACCGTCGCCCCTTCGGCTTTCCAAACCTTTTTCCAA
>JANSYK010000126.1 GCA_024742485.1 Alphaproteobacteria bacterium
GCGGAAGCCGATGCCGCGGATGTCCTTGGCCAGACGATACGGGTTGTCGCTCATCACTTGCACGGCATCGGTGCCATAGGTCTTGAAGATCCGCACCGCCCGGGCCGTCCCGACCCCGTGCTCGTGCAGAAATACCATGATATCGCGGATGACCTTCTGATCGGCCCAACCAGATATGATCTTCTCTGCGCGTTTTGGGCCGATCCCCTCAACGTCACGCAAGCGTTCCGGCGTGGCCTCGATGATGTCGAATACGTCCTTGCCGAACATCTTGACGAGCCGCTTCGCATAGACTGGTCCGATGCCGCGGATCATCCCCGAGCCGAGGTACTTTTCGATGCCATCGATGCTCGATGGCGCGGAGGTCCTGAGGAACTGTGCCTTGAACTGCAGACCATGGGTCCGGTCGTTGACCCAGATGCCTGAAGCTGTGACCCATTCGCCGGCCGAGATCATCGCCGCGTGTCCAACGATGGTCACCAGATCGCGATGCCCGCGCGCTTTAACCCGCAGAACGGCGAAACCGCTTTCCTCACTATGGAACGTGACCCGCTCCACCAGACCAGCGAGAAAATCCCGCGTCGATTCGCTAAGCGCGTTTTGTTGGTCATACGCAGGTGTGCCGGGGTTGGACAAAGCCTCTCTCAGAGGTCCAGATTGACAACCATGGAGGCAGGATCGACTGCGCGCCGCTGCTGAGCCATCTCGGCCACCAGACGGCCGAGGGCACGCTCGTTCTGGTACGTCAGACGGCAAGCTTCGACAAAATTCTCAAATGCGCGAGGGTCGATTGCGTATTCCTCGCGATGGTCCACGTCGTCCCTCGACACGATCGTCCGCCCGAGCACGCTGCCATAATAGAGGACGAGTTTCGTGCCCTGAACCCGTCCCAGAACATCCACGCGTCCTTCGCGCGTGATGGCTCCGTTATCGTCGAACGCGTCAGTTTTCGGTTCGCGCAAGCGCACCGGCTTTCCCAACTCGCGATTGTCATGAAGGGCAGCCCAGCGATCCAGATGCCCGTAGAAATACCCGACACCGACTTGCGCGATCGCCCCCATCAACAAGGGCCTTCTGCCATCTGACCCGCCGATCGCCGTGATACTCATGACCGCTGTTGCCATGGAAAGACCTCAGTCCCTTACATCTCCCGCCCGTACCAGCGCACACGTCCAACAATGTTGACCTCTTCTGAAGTGCATTCATAGGTTGAATATTGCTGGTTGTCTGAAATTATTCGCACACGTGTCAACGGCGGAGCAAAAACCGGCCACTTGGCGGCGCAAAACCCGGCCAGTGGCGGGGCGCCGAGCGACATGGCGCGTGCGCTCCTCAGATAGCTGGCGCGTGCCATGGCGCATTGGCCCGCAGGGCCAATCCTGTTAA
>JANSYK010000088.1 GCA_024742485.1 Alphaproteobacteria bacterium
ATAAAACATGGGCGTTTCGCTTCGCGCGAAACGAAATGACCCCCTGCGGTTCATTTCGTTTCAGCGGGGCGGTGGCCTGTGCCCGACAGGTATCCGATGACCGCGCAACCCAAGCTCACCCCACAGGCCTGGCCCGCGGCGCAGGTCGAGATCTGGCAGGTGGCCGACCTGGTCCCCTTCGCGAAGAACGCGCGCCAGCATCCGCCGGAGCAGATCAACCAGATCGCGGCCTCAATGGAACGCTTTGGCTTTACCATCCCGATGCTGGTGGCCGAGGACGGCACGATCATCGCGGGCCATGGCCGTTTGATGGCGGCCGCGCAACTGGGGCTGGCCGAGGTGCCGGTACCCAAGCAGACCGAACCAAAGTCACGGCCCAAGCCGCAGAAGCGCCGCAAACCGCGTGCCTTCAACAAGCCAAAACCCGACGATCTCAGCTGAAAGTTGCAGATCAAAAACTTTGGGGCGAAGAAAACAATTCAAAAACTTGAGCTATGCCATCAGCGTATCTCTCTGATGCTGCGACAGCCGTGCAAATCAGGTGCCGTGCTGTCAGCTGGAGGTTGGATAATGGATGAAGATGGAGTCAAAGAGCGCCAGCCCTCGTCAATGCACGAAAAAGAGTTCTCATTCCTCCTCCCGGTCGCGGCGTTAATCGGCAGCGCAAACAGTCGTGCGGCGGAACTACATTATGGTTTTGAATGGCAAGACGAGGGTTGGGGGTTGCAGTGGCCCGACGAGGTCATCACGGGCATGGGTTTGTGGCCTTCAAATGCGCAGCCAAAAACTGACGCCGTGGACGAATTTCGTGTCTTGTTCGAGCCAGTTGAGGGCTGCAAGGCAAGTTACTGGAATGCTTTATTTGGCTCCAATGCTCCTGCTCTCGTAATCAGCTATGAAGCAAGTCTAGATAAACCGCCTTTCATCTATCATCGAGATGAAGATTGGCTGCATTGGCCTTGGTACATGAATGAAGACGAACGCTTAGCAACACTGGACCGGGCAATTGCGGTCGCTGAAGACGTCAAAGCAGTTGTTGATTGGTTTGAGTTGGTTAAAATATCAGCAACAGGTGGCCCGAGCTCGACCCTGTTTACAGGTGTCGCAGCCTATTTTGCGCGGCAGAATCCGTGAACTGAGGTCAGACAATGTCAGCTGATGGCGTCTGCGAAGCGCTGTGCGCGCCCTGTATGCGCCAGGTGGTCAGGCTCGCTGGTGCATGCAGCAGCACACGGGGGTTTGCGTTGCACGCTGCGTTTTGCTGCGGATGATCACGTATCCCCGTGGCCGACAGGCTTTGTGTTCGTGGTTGACTGCGCCGCTGGCAGGCTATGCGGAAATCACCTAACCTGTCGCCAACACATGGAGGCCACGCATGGAGCAATCAGCCGGCACAAATGCGACCAAACCGCAGCTCAGGCTGCCAAACCGGCGCGAAAATCGCTGGAGCGCGGCTGACTGGCCGCCTGCGATCTGCGTGACCGTCACGCCCAACCCCAAAGTGGTCTACTTTTGCGCCGCCCTTTGGTCGGTTTTTACTCCGCCGTTGACAATTGGGCCTGTGGGGGGTAACGAGCGGCTTATATGACCAGAGCCAAAAAACTGCGTGGGGCTTTTGTGTCGTGACTGATGTTTGCTTCTCGACACTGCGTAGCGGCAACTTGATTTTTGGTAAGTCAATGTCGATTCTATGCCTTTTGGTCGGTCTGGCGCTTGCTGCCGCGCCTACGATGGCACAGTCCGACCCTACTGTATTGTGCCAAGAACAGGGTTTGATCGACGGGCGGCTGGTCGTCCTAACAGGCCTGTCACTGCACTCCCACGAGCATTGGAAATGAGGCTGCGCCATGCGTTCTGTTGGAAGCTTGGTTTGCGTTTCGGTTTTAGTGTTAGGAACATCGTTGAGGGC
>JANSYK010000004.1 GCA_024742485.1 Alphaproteobacteria bacterium
AAACCGCATCTCTTAAGCCCAAATCAGTCACCCAATCAAAGCCATCCAAACAAAAACGCAAAGCGCCTGTCAGAAAATACAACAAAGACGAAAAAAATCCCGCCAGCGGCGAACCGCCCTCGTTGGTGAACGCCTTATAGGAGCCTAAACCAAAGAGAGTCAACCGGAATTTTCAAAAATCTGTCATAATTGTTCGGAGCCGATCAATCGCCCCGAGAAAGCATCAATTGGTCAGTCGATCATGTCCCCGAATTCAGACCCTGAGAGGAGCCAAAACGACACCAAAACCACCTAATTTGTGCAGCCGCCCTAATTCGAGCACAGTTGACCGGTCTTGAAGATGGTGAGGATGACGCTGCTTGAGGGGACCATACTTCGCATTTGTATTCCGGATTAGCCAATTTCGCCCATTAAACCGGTGTAGAGATTGACACAATCGCATTCGCAAGGCAGATGGAAGGATGGGAACAGGCCGGCACGCCTATAATGTGATACCGGAAAAAAACGCGACGATGCCGACAGAAACAGATTTTGCAAAAGAGATGGGTGAGGACGAGCCGCTTCTGGCCGATGGCCGCAAGGCACCTGACCGTCGTGAAATCTCAATTCGATGGCTGTCCGGGACATTTCTGACAGGGATCACGTCAAGCGCACTGATGGGGATCGCGCTGTTCGCCGCCCTTGACGGTCGTGAGCAACTGGCAATCCCTGGAGAAGCATTCGCCGCCACGGACATCAACGGATTGTCCACGGATGCCGAAGGCGCCGAAAAGGGTGACCGGCTGATTGGTACGGCCGTCGCCGCCAAGCCCTCGGACCGGACGATTGTCGAAATCTCGACAATGATCCACGAGGGAGACCGAAGTGTCATCCGGAGCCGGCCTTTTGCCCATGTCAAAATGGCCCTGGCCGCCAATCACCAGGCAAAAGCCGACTATCCGAAATTCAATCCGCTCAAGATATTCTCATCCGGCAAATCGGAACCTCCGGCGGAAACCTCTACGGGCACGATCTACGGCGCCGAAGTCGATTCGGAAATTCGACTGAAAATATCCGACTATCCGGTCAATGGCGCCCCCTATAAATATGCGACCTCTATGACCGTCGACGAAGTCGAGGAAACCGTCCGCAACAATGGCGCAATCCTGAACGATGAAACCTTCCAGGTCGCCGCGCTGAGCTATGTCAATCCACAGCGTTTCGCTGGTCTCGATTCATCCCTTGCCCTCAATTCCGGCATCAACGCCCGGGTCATCGCTGAAAATGTTTCGATCAGCCCTGCCCTTGCCAATGACCAAAGCCCGATGGAGTTTGTCGACGACGTCATTGCGGTTCGCAAGAAGAAATCGATGTCCAAGGCGCTGATTGACGCCGGCTACAAAAGCAGCGAAGCAAAATATGTGGCCGAGATCCTGGCGCTGGAAACCGGCACCCGGGAACTCAATGAAGGCAGTGTCTTCCGGATTGGCCTGGAGCAACGCGGCGAAAACACCCGCATCGTGCGGGCCAGTGTCTATGCCGGCACGAACCATGTGGCCACGGTCGCGGTCAATGATTTCGAAATTCTTGTTCCAGCCTCCGCGCCGGCGCCGTCGCCGGCCGTCGCGGCCGCCTTCGACGAAACACCGGTTGCCGTTGCCAGCAGACGCGACCTGCCCCGCATCTATGATGGCATCTTCAAGGCGTCCCTGTCCTACGGCATGGATGTGGACATGACAGAGAAGATCATCCGCATGCTGGCCAGCAATGTGGATTTCCAGGCGCGTCTCAAACCGACCGACTCTCTCGAAGCGGTTTTTTCGGTGGATGAGGAAACCAGGGAAGCCGGTGAGGATTCCGAACTGCTCTATCTGAAGGCCTCATTCGGAAACAACACGGTCGGCTTTTACCGTTTTCGCAATCCCGAGGACGGCGCCATCGACTATTATGATTCCGAAGGCCGCAGCGCCCGGCAGTTTCTCATCCGCAATCCGGTTCCCAATGGCCGCTTCCGCTCGGGCTTTGGAATGCGCCGCCACCCGATCCTCAAATACCGCCGCATGCACACTGGTGTCGATTGGTCGGCACCGCGCGGCACGCCCATCATTGCCGCCGGCAATGGAGTGGTCGAAAAAGCCGGCTGGAACAAGGGCGGCTACGGAAAGCAAACCATCATCCGTCACCCCAATGGCTATGTGAGTTCCTATTCCCACCAGACCAAGGTGGCCAAGGGCATCAAGCCCGGTGTCCGTGTCCGACAGGGCCAGGTCATCGGTTATGTCGGTTCGACAGGACTGTCCACCGGACCGCACCTCCACTACGAACTGATCGTCAACGGCACGAAGGTCGACCCGATGCGGGTGCGGCTGCCGGACGGAAAATCACTGTCGGGTGATACGCTCGAGACCTTCCAGCGGGAACGCCAGCGCATTGATCGGCTGATCAATCCCAAGAATGCCCCGGCCCGTCTCGCATCGGCGACCTGACCGCCATCGCTTGAGACAACGACACAACACCACAAGAAAACGGCCCGGATTTCTCCGGGCCGTTTTTCGTTTCAGTGCGCGGACAGATCAGGCCGCTTCGACCACGCTGTCATCGGTGGCGAAAAGCAACCGGTCCGATCCAGCCGAAAGTCTGATCGCCTGGCCGTCGGTGATGTCGCCTGCCAGCAGTTTTTCGGCCAGCGGATCCTGGACATATTTCTGGATCACCCGCTTGAGCGGTCGAGCACCATAGGACGGATCATAGCCCTTGTCGGCCAGCCACTGGCGCGCATCGTCACCCAGTTCAATGGTGATCTTGCGCTCCGTAAGCAATGCGGAAAGCCGTTTCATCTGGATGTCGACGATCGCGCCCATTTCCTCGCGGCGCAGCCGGTGGAAGAGGATGGTATCATCGACCCGGTTGAGGAATTCCGGCCGGAACGCCGCCTTGACGACATCCATGACCTGATCGCGCACCTTGTCGACATCCTCATCATCGGCCAACGCGGTCAGATATTCGGCGCCCAGATTGGACGTCATGATTACCAGCGTATTGCGGAAATCGACCGTTCGGCCTTGCCCGTCCGTCAGCCGCCCATCGTCGAGCACCTGCAGAAGAACATTGAAGACATCGGGATGGGCCTTTTCGATTTCGTCGAAGAGGATCACCTGATAGGGCCGGCGACGTACCGCTTCGGTCAGCATGCCGCCTTCGTCGTAACCGACATAGCCCGGAGGCGCGCCGATCATACGGGCAACCGAATGCTTCTCCATGAATTCCGACATGTCGAGCCGCACCATCGCAGTTTCATCGTCGAACAGGAAATGCGCCAGCGCCTTCGTCAATTCGGTCTTGCCGACCCCGGTCGGGCCGAGGAAAATGAACGAGCCGATCGGACGGTGCGGATCCTGCAAGCCGGCACGGGCGCGCCGTACGGCTTTTGAAACCGCCTGAACGGCCTCACCCTGACCGACAACCCGCTTCGAAAGCTCGTCTTCCATTCGCAACAGCTTGTCGCGCTCGCCTTCCAGCATCTTGTCGACCGGAATACCGGTCCAGCGGGAAACGACATGCGCGATGTGGTCGGGTGTCACCGTTTCCTCAACCATCGCAGCGCCTTCGTCGCTGGTTTCTTCAGCTTCGGTCAGCCTGCGCTCAAGGTCGGGAATCTCACCATAGGCCAGTTCACCGGCACGCTGAAACTCGCCATCGCGTTGGGCGATCGCCAGCTCGTTGCGAGCATCATCAAGCTGTTTTTTCAGATCGGCTGCCAGGCCCAGTTTCTGCTTCTCCGACTGCCACATGGCGGTCAGGGAATCGGCCTTCTCTTCAAGCGAAGCAAGATCCTTTTCCAGGTTCTTCAGCCGGTCTTTCGACGCATTGTCCGTTTCCTTCAGCAGCGCCTCGCGCTCGATCTTCAACTGAATGATGCGGCGGTCAAGTTCATCAAGTTCCTCGGGCTTGGAATCGACCTGCATGCGAAGACGCGACGCCGACTCATCGACGAGGTCAATTGCCTTGTCCGGCAGAAACCGGTCGGTGATGTAGCGGTTTGACAGAGTCGATGCCGACACCAGAGCCGCATCGGAAATCCGCACCTTGTGGTGCTGTTCGTATTTTTCCTTGATGCCGCGCAGAATGGAGACCGAATCCTCAACCGTCGGCTCTTCAACCATCACCGGCTGGAACCGGCGGGCAAGCGCTGCATCCTTTTCGACATGTTTGCGGTATTCATCCAGCGTTGTCGCACCGACGCAGTGCAGCTCACCGCGCGCCAGAGCCGGTTTTAACAGGTTGGACGCATCCATGGCGCCATCAGCCTTGCCGGCGCCGACCAGCGTGTGCATTTCGTCGATGAACAAAATGATGTTTCCGGCAGCCGCCTGCACCTCCGACAGAACCGCTTTCAGTCTTTCTTCGAACTCACCACGATATTTGGCACCGGCAATCAATGCGCCCATGTCGAGCGCCAGCAATTGCTTGTCCTTCAGGGACTCCGGCACGTCGCCATTGACGATCCGCAATGCCAGCCCTTCGGCGATCGCGGTTTTACCCACACCGGGTTCACCAATGAGAACAGGGTTGTTCTTGGTACGGCGAGAAAGAACCTGCATCGTGCGGCGGATTTCATCATCCCTGCCGATCACCGGGTCGAGCTTTCCTTCGCGCGCTTCAGCGGTCAGGTCTCGGGCATATTTCTTCAGGGCATCATAGCCCTCCTCGGCACTGGCCGAATCGGCCGTGCGTCCCTTTCGGATTTCGTTGATTGCCTGATTGAGGCCGGCAGCCGTCACACCGGCTTTTTCCAGTATCTCTGACGTCTTGGCGGATTTCTCAATCGCGAGAGCCAGTAGGAGCCGCTCGACGGTGACGAAGCTGTCACCAGCCTTCTTGGCAATATCTTCAGCCGTCGAAAACACCTTTGCCAAAGGCTGCGCCAGGTAAATCTGGCCGTTGCCGCCGCTGACCTTCGGCAATTTGGACAGCGCGGCTTCCACGCCGAGGCGCGCATCCTGTGCCCGTCCGCCTGCCCGCTCGATCAACGACGCGGCCATGCCTTCGCTGTCGTCCAGCAGGACTTTAAGCATATGTTCCGGGGTGAACTGCTGATGTTCTTCGGCAAGAGCAAATGTTTGTGCGGACTGTAGAAATCCACGCACCCGCTCGCTGTATTTTTCCATATTCATAGATCAACTCTCCTTTTCCCGTTCAGCCCGTCAAGCGGCGCGGAACGATCGATCCGGATAGGCTCCCGGTATCGGCAAGCCCATTATGATCTCTATATGGGGATGGTCGGGTGGGTCCTTCAAGTGGAAAGAACCAATCAAAAGGCAACAACGTGAACCGGGTTCATGCACCGTTTTCCGACCGACGCCCAAACACAAAAAAGCCCGGCGAACCGGGCTTTTTTGGCAATCGAACATAGGTTCGTGCTTTACACCTCGGTTGCCGCGGCCGCGACTTCCGGAGCTGCTTCCTGCGCGTCTGTGGCAGGAGCTGGTTTTTGCACGGGAGCGGAACCATCATTGCCCGCATCGGCTGCAGCCGGTGCTTCATTGCCCTCGCCATTGGCGCCATTGCGTGGCCGACGCGGCCTCATTGCCGAGCGGCGACGCGTCGGCTGGCGACGCGCAGGCTGGGATGCATCGTCTTCCTCGATGGCCACTTCTGCAGGTGTGCCCGAAATAACTGGTTGAGGGCCGGATCCGTCAACAACAACCGCCGCCTGTTCCTTTTCGGCAGGCGCGCCAACATCACTCTGCTCGGCGGCCGGTTGTTCCTTCTCACGTTCCTCGCGCTGGTAGCGCTCCTGCATCTGAGCCTGTGCCGTTGCAATGATGCGATTATAGTGCTCGGCATGCTGAAAGTAATTCTCGGCCATGACCGTATCGCCTGATCCCAGAGCATCACGCGCCATGGTCGAATATTTGTCGGCAATATGCTGGGCATTGCCGCGAATTTTGACGTCAGGACCGGTACTGTCATACGTACGCGAGAGCGGGTTACCACTTTTCCGTCCATTGTTATTATTGTTGTTGCGCCCGCGACCGCGCTTGTTCTGCTGTCCTGACCTCATACGTCACTCACCTGAATTTGTCCGTTGTTATGGATTGACTGGTCTGCACCGTCTGTTGAATTTCTGATTTCAGCTGTCACCTTGCGCGTCATCTCAAGACGTGCATTCGAGCTCATTCCGCTTCACATTCATACAAAGGGCAGATGCTAGCTGCTGGTGGTCAATTCAAGCTCACCAAGGCGAAACCGAAAGCGATCCCTAATGGATCAAATCCACGGCATTGACCATATGTCCAGCCTCACCGGGAAACTAGCCTGATTTGCCGACGATTCCAAGCTTTTTCTTTGTTGCCGTCACGAAAGCGCGATGACCTGTCAGGCGGCAACGCAAACGATGAAAACCTTGGACCGATCATCCGCTCAATCGGCCCTTTATCGGCCGATGATCTGCCCCGTGAAACATCCTGATACCATGCGACCGGATCAGACCGTTTCGCTGTCGGCACGGGAAAATACCAGAACGCGGTCATTGCCGCCCAGATCCTGAACCCGCGACTGACAGATGAACCCGCAATCGTCAAAAAGAGCAATCACGGCGGCGTGCTGATCAAACCCGGTTTCCAGTATCAGGCGTCCCTCAGGTTCCAGATGCCCATCCGCTTCACGAGCGATTGCCCGGTAGGCATCCAATCCATCCGCACCGCCATCCAGCGCAACCATCGGATCGAAATCCCGCACCTCCGGTTCCAGATCGGCAATCTCGCCACTCCTTATATAGGGAGGATTGGAAACAATCACATCATAAAGGCCATCAACCCCTTCAAACCAGTTGCTTCTGACCGGTTGGAATCGGTCAGACAGCCCGAAACGTTCAGCGTTGGCCCGCGCGGTCCGCAGCGCCGCCTCGGAAATATCCGTTGCGACTGCGCTGGCCTGACTGATCTGTGCAAGCAGCGCAAGGCAAATCGCACCGGTGCCGGTACCAAGGTCAAGAATGCTGCAGCGCCCGCTGCGTCCGACAACCGCCTGGGCAATGGGAAGCGCGATTTCAACCAGGATTTCCGTGTCCGGTCGCGGCTCCAGCGTTGCGTCGGACAGGTGAAGGTCGAGTCCGAAAAAGCTGCGCATTGCGAGGATACGATGCACAGGCTCGCCGGCACACCGTCGTATTGCGGCCATCTCGATCCGATCGTTCTCGTCAGGATTCACAGGACGGTCCGGCTGGAGAACCATGGCCGTCAGGTCGAGATCCAGCAGGGCGCCGGTCAGGACTCGCGCATCACCCTTCGGATCGGCAATGCCGCAATCTGCAAAGCGCCGTTTCAGCCGATTGATCACGATCGCAATAGTCAGCTCGGAATCGGTGTTGTCCATCACGCGCTGGTGGTTTCTCCGAGCGCTGCCAGCAATCCGGCCTGATGATCGGCAATGAGCGCGTCGACCACCTCATCGATTTCACCCACCATCATTCGGTCGAGCTTGTACAGCGTCAGATTGATGCGATGATCGGTTATCCGACCCTGCGGAAAATTATAGGTCCGGATCCGCTCCGACCGGTCACCTGATCCGACCTGACTCCTGCGTTCCGCCGACCGTTCGCTGTCGGCCTTCTGCCGCTCCATGTCAAACAGTCTTGCCCGCAGAATCTGCATTCCGCGTGCGCGGTTCTGATGCTGGGATTTTTCTGCCTGGGTCACCACGATCCCGGTCGGGATATGGGTGATTCGAACAGCCGAATCGGTCGTGTTGACATGCTGTCCGCCCGCTCCGGAGGCACGCATGGTGTCGATGCGGATATCCTCATTGCGAATGTCGATATCGATATCCTCCGCCTCCGGAAGAACGGCAACGGTGGCGGCAGATGTGTGAATGCGACCACCCGATTCCGTTTCCGGAACCCGCTGGACCCGGTGCACACCGGATTCGAACTTCAGCCGTGCAAAAACACCCCGTCCGGTGATGGCGGCGATGATTTCCTTGTAACCGCCGACCTCTCCTTCGCTGGCACTCATGACCTCGACCTTCCATCCCTGCGAGGCCGCATAACGCTCATACATGCGGAACAGATCACCGGCAAATAGCGCGGCTTCCGATCCGCCGGTCCCGGCGCGAATCTCGAGAATGGCACTCTTGTTATCCGCCGCATCCTTTGGCAGCAGCAGGATCTGCATGTCCTCTTCCAGCGCCGTGCGCCGTTCTTCCAGCTCCGGCAACTCCAGCTCTGCCAGCGCCCGCATCTCCGGGTCGATATCGCTTTCTTTCAGCAGCCCGTTGAGATCGTCGATTTCACTGACCGTTTTGCCGTAATTGCGGATGGATGCGACCACTGGCTCCAGTTCCGCATACTCCGATGCCAGTTTGACATAGACGTCGGCCTCCGGCCCCTGCCCCATACGGGCCTCGATCTCGTCAAAGCGGCGTTCCAGCTCGCGCATTTTTTCAAGCGGAAGAGTTGCCATAGAAAATTCCTCAGAGCGGGATGCCATTGGCATCGGCAAAATCGGAAAGGAGTTCCCGAACCGTGTAGGTCGCCTCCATATCGTCCAAAGCCGGCAACATGACGTCCCGCAGTTTGCCGACATCCAGCGCCAGCAGCATCGACTTCACCGGGCCAATGGCCGCCGGCGACATCGAGATTGACCGGTATCCAAGTCCCAGCAGGGCCATTGCCGGCAAAGGGCGGCCGGCCATCTCACCGCAAAGGGTCACGGGCGTGTTTCGGGCATCCGCGGCCTCGACGATTTGCCGCAGGACCCGCAGGAATGTCCGGCCGAGCGGATCGAACCGGTTGCTGACCCGCGCATTGCCGCGATCGGCTGCCAGGGTGAACTGAAACAGGTCGTTCGAGCCGACGGAGACAAAATCAGCCTCGACCATCAACTCGTCAAGCTGCCACATCAAGCTCGGCACTTCGAGCATCGCGCCCACCTGGATTTTTCGCGGCAGATCGTAGCCGAACCGCGAAAGATGGCTGACCTCCTTGCTGATCAATGCCCGTGCCGCCCGAAATTCCGCGATTTCAGCCACCATCGGAAACATGAGTTTGAGTTCGGTGCCGGCCGTTGCGCGCAGCAGCGCCCTCAATTGCGTTCGCATGATCCCAGGTCGGTCCAGCGCCAGCCGCACGGCCCGCCAGCCGAGCGCCGGGTTTTCTTCATTGGCGGCGCGGAAATAGGGGATGACCTTGTCGCCTCCTATATCCAGCGCGCGGAACGTGACCGGCTTGCCGCCGGATTGCTTCAGCACGTTCCGGTAAAACCGCTCCTGCTCTTCGACCTTCGGCATGGTCGAGGCGATCATGAATTGCAGTTCGGTTCGAAACAGCCCGACACCGCTGGCCCCGGATTCCTCCAGCTGCGGCAAATCGACGAGCAGCCCCGCATTCATCTGCAGGGTAATCTTCGTGCCGTCGCGCGTGACCGGTTCCACGGCACGCAATGCACGGAACTGTTCCTGCCGCTTGGCACTGAAGCGCACTTTCTCGGCATAGGCATCCTGCAGATCCGCGACCGGACGAAGGTGAATCTGTCCTTCATCGCCGTCGGAGATGATGGAATCGCCGTTTTCCGTCATCGAAACGATGCCTGCCGCCTGGCCAACAACCGGTATGCCCATCGCCCGCGCGACAATCACCACATGGCTGGTGACAGAACCTTCCTCGAGCACCAGGCCACGGATTTTCGGCCGGTCGTAATCGAGCAATTCGGCAGCGCCCATCGCCCGTGCGACGATGATCGCCGAATTGGGGAAGTTCTCCTGCTGCATCTTCGCGTTGAAACCGGTGAGCTGCCGCAGGAGCCGATTCGCCAAATCGTCGAAGTCATGAAGTCTTTCACGTAGATAGGGGTCGGTCATGTGCATCATCCGCGCCCGCATGTCGCTCTGCACTTTCTCAACCGCCGCTTCAGCCGTCAGCCCGTTGCGAATGGCTTCTTCGAGCTTGCGAACCCAGCCCCGGTCATGGGCGAACATGCGATAGGCTTCAAGCACCGCCCGATGTTCACCCTCCATCGACACATCGCGGCGAGACAGCATGTCATCAATGGAGATGCGCAAGGAATCGAGCGACTCCTCAAGCCGTGCAAGTTCTGCATCGATGTCGTCATTGAGCAATTCGGTGACAACGATGCGGGGCTCGTGGAGCACCGCATGCCCGAGCCCGATGCCGTCACTATAGGCGTCACCTTCCACGGTGATGGATCGGCTGAGATCGAGCTCAAGTCCCGGGCGCGTGACCTTCTTCAGATCACCTGTCGCAATCATCTCCGCCAGCACCATGGCCGTCGTTTCGAGCGCCTCCAGCTCGTCATCGCGGTAATTGCGCTGGGCCTTGTTTTGAACCACCAGAACGCCAAGGGTACGACCCGCACGCAGGATCGGCACGCCGAGGAAGGAGTGGTAAATCTCTTCACCCGTTTCCGGCAGATAGGTAAAGGCCGGATGGGACTGGGCGTCCGACAGACTAAGCGGTCGCGCACCGGCGGCGATGGTGCCGACCAGGCCCTGTCCCATCTTCAATTGTGCCAGGTGAACAGCGCCCGGATTAAGGCCCTCCGTCGCATAGAGCTCCAGAACGCCATCCGACCTCAGCACATAAAACGAGCAGACCTCCGCCACCATGTTCTGGGCGATCTGACGGACGATTCGGTCAAGGCGGTCCTGCGGCTCCAGCGGCTCCGCCATCAACTCGCGCAACCGCCTTAGCAAGACGCGGGGACCGGCCGAGGGGTCTCTCATCGCGCTGGCGCTCCTCATATACGCACAAGATCGAAGGAACTCAGAAAGGCTCCATTGCCGAGTTCTTTCGGTACAATTCCGACAGACCGTAACCGGCTATCGGCGTTTAACCATCGTTATGTTTTATCGAGCCCATAGACCGAATGCAAAGTGCGCACGGCCAGTTCCGCATAGGGTCCGTCGATCAAAATCGAGATCTTGATTTCAGAAGTGGTGATCGCCTTGATGTTGATTCCCTTGTCGGCCAGCGCCTGGAAGGCCGTTGCCGCAACACCGGCGTGGCTGCGCATGCCGATCCCGATGACCGAGATTTTGGCCAAACCCGACTCGCTTTGCACAACATCGAAACCGATCGCTTCACGCGCATCGTTCAGAACGGTGAGCGACTTCTCCATATCGCCGGATGGGACCGTAAAGGTCATGTCCGTCGACGACCCATCTTCCGAAATATTCTGCACGATCATGTCGACATTGATATGTGCCTTCGACAATGGTCCGAATATGGCTGCCGAAACACCGGGCCGGTCGGCCAGTCGACGCAGCGAAATCTGAGCCTCATCCTTGGCATATGCGATGCCGGTCACGACTTCCTGTTCCACGATTTCGTCCTCATCACAAATCAATGTTCCGGGTGGATTGTCCAAATCACCCATTCCCGGCGCATCCGGTTCATCGAAGCTCGACCGCACGAACATGCGAACCTTGTGCACCATCGCCAGCTCGACGGAGCGCACCTGCAGGACCTTGGCCCCGAGCGAAGCCAGTTCGAGCATTTCCTCGAATGCAACCTTTTTCAAACGACGGGCGGCCGGTTCGATCCGCGGATCGGTCGTATAGACCCCGTCCACATCTGTATAGATATCGCATCGATCGGCTTCGACCGCTGCCGCCAGCGCAACCGCGCTCGTATCCGATCCGCCCCGACCCAGCGTGGCGATCCGGTTATCCGGACCGATTCCCTGAAAACCGGCAACCACCGCGACCTGACCCTCGCCAAACCGGCGGACGAGATCGCTGCCGTCAATGTCCAGAATACGGGCCGCCCCATGGGCGTTGTCCGTCTGGATCGGGATCTGCCAACCCTGCCAGGATCGGGCATTCACCCCCATGGATTGAAGCACGATCGCCAGCAGGCCGGATGACACCTGTTCACCGGCAGCCACAACCGCATCATATTCCCTTGCATCGTGCAGCGGTGATGCCTCACGAGTCCACGACACGAGCTCATTGGTCCTGCCGGCCATGGCAGACACGACAACGGCAACCTGATGACCGTCATCGGTCTCTCTTTTGACGTGGCGCGCGACATTGCGGATGCGATCGAGATCCGCAACGGACGTTCCGCCGAATTTCATGACTATACGGGCCATCGGTCCGACCGGCACTCCAAGGACGATTGTCAGGACAAACCAACCGCTCATGGGTCGGCGCCGCTCTCATACCCAAAAAGCCAATCGGCTGCAAGGACGGACCAATTGCGAATCGATGATCGGTGCAGCGCGTCATATCAACGCAAAACTTGACTTTGACTCATCTTCGGACGACTTGAAGGGAAAGGACCAGACATCCGGATTTTCGGGAGAAGACCATGGCAGCCGCCGCCCATTCAACAATCGACCAGACCGAGGTCGACCGATTTTCCGCCATGGCATCCGAATGGTGGGATCCCAATGGCAAGTTCCGCCCCCTGCACAAATTCAATCCCGTCCGCCTGACCTACATCCGGGACCGGGTCGCCGGACAGTTTGACCGTGATCCGAAATCACCGCAGCCCCTGAAAGGTTTGCGCATTCTGGACATCGGATGCGGCGGTGGTCTTCTCTGCGAACCGATGGCGCGCATGGGTGCCGAGGTCGTCGGCGCCGACGCTTCGCAGACCAATATCGAGATCGCCAAAATTCACGCGACAAAAAGCGGTATTGCCATCGATTACCGCGCCGAAACGGCTGAAAACCTGGCCGCCGATGGAGAACGATTCGATGTCGTTCTCAATATGGAGGTGATTGAACACGTCGCCGATGTCGATCTGTTCCTGTCGTCCTGCGCGCAAATGGTCAAGCCGGGCGGATTGATGTTCATCGCGACGATCAACCGGACGTTCAAGGCACTGGCGCTGGCAATTGTCGGCGCCGAATATGTTCTGCGCTGGCTGCCGCGCGGCACGCATCAGTATGAAAAGCTCGTTCGCCCCGAGGAAATCGAACAACCGCTGCTGTCATCGGGCATGAGCGTCATCGATCGGACCGGCGTGTTCTACAATCCGCTCTCCGACAGCTGGAACCTGTCGCGGGATATGGATGTCAATTACATGATGCTGGCGGCGCGGCCGCGCTGAGGCGTTTCGCCGGAACCACCTGATCCCAAACCCTCCGGCAGTGTCAGCCATCATCGGCATGCTCATTCCCGTGAGGCAACGGAACGGTTTCTGACGCCGGCCGGGTTTTGTGCTATGATTCGCCAAAGGCCGTGGCCCATGCCTCCCCCCTCCGATCGGGAAAATATGCAACCTGTGGGGCCTATCCACTTTCAACCGACTGTTGGGACACCGTGCATAAGGAGGGATTGCAAAAGCTGTCTGCAATAGGAGGTTTTACATGAGACTGTCCGCCCCAATCCATCGTCTGAAGCAACGGGCCAAAGCGCTCGCCCGCGATGAAGATATCCCACTCAACAGGGCATTGAACCGCATCGCCAGGCAAGAAGGTTTCGACAATTGGAGCTTGCTTGCCGCCCGCACCGCAAAGGTCGGCCCAAATGGCGCCTTACTTGAACAATTGATCCCCGGCGACCAGGTATTGCTTGCGGCCCGCCGCGGTCATGGCAAGACACTGATGGGGTTGCGGCTCATCCTGGAAACGCTCAAACAGGGCCGCACCGGCGCGTTTTTCACGCTGGAATATACGGCAACCGATGTTTTCGACCGTCTTCGAACCATTGGAGCCAATCCTTCATTGTTCGAAGAGCGGTTCATGTTCGACGATAGTGACTGCATCAGCGGGGGCTATATCTGCAACCGGCTGGCGGACGCGCCTCATGGCACCATCGCCGTTGTCGACTACCTCCAGCTTCTGGATCAGAAGCGGGACAATCCGGAACTCTCCGTTCAGGTCCAGACACTCAAATCATTCGCTCAGACCAGGGGTCTGATCATCGTCATGATCTCCCAGATCAGTCGCTCCTTCGAACGGTCCGCAAGACCACACCCCGGGCTTGACGATGTCAGATTGCCCAACCCGCTGGATCTGGGTCTCTTCAGCAAGGCGTGTTTCCTCAACAATGGCAGCATGCAGATTGTTCCAGCGCAACACGGATAGGGTTCTGCTTTCTGATGCAGGTCCCGGCCCGTTATTCTATCAACACCGCACAAGAGGGTATTGCGCGGGGTTGACGGGTTCGTGTCGTGTTGTTGACGTGGCAAACCGGTGTATCATTCGCCAAGCTCGTTGAACCTTGAACGCAACACGCCCGTTGGAGGACATCAGATGATCGTTCGCAAACTGAGACTTGAAAGGGGCTGGTCCCAGGAGACGCTCGCACAGGTGAGTGGAATCAGTGTGCGGACAATCCAGCGGCTGGAACGGGGCGGCAATGCAAGCCTGGAATCGCTTTCGGCATTGGCAGCGGTGTTCGAGGTTGACATCACCACTCTGTCAACGGAGACGAGCATGTACAAGCAAACCGACATTTCCGAACAGGAACGCGATGCCCTCGAATATGTCAGGGACATAAAGGGGTTTTACAGCCACCTGATCATGTATCTCATATTCGCTCCGGCGATGGTCGTCGCAAGCTTTTTCTACCCCGCTGAAAACCACTGGTATATATGGCCCATCGTTGGATGGGGCATGGGTGTCGCCGCACATGGTCTTTCGGTTTTCGAAGTATTTTCGCTGTTCGGTGCCGATTGGGAACGACGGCAGGTGGAAAAGCGGCTTCGGCGCATCTAGATGCAATTCAGATCTTGACGGATTCGGCAAACCTGAATGCATCACCAAAATCAAAGGGCGACACATTAGTCCCGTTTGTGACAAGTGAAAATCGGTCTAGTTCTTCTCTTCGGGAAGGTCCGGAAGCGGCGCAATTCCGACGCCCTCCTCCACCAGAGCCTTGACCTCATCCGGTTTGGCCTGGCCAATGATTCCGCGCTCTTCACTTTCGCCGTAGTGTATCTTCCGCGCCTCTTCCGGAAATCTTTCGCCGACATCTTCCGATGTCTCACGAATGGTCTTGACCGCCTTTCGAAGCTGATCCAGTGCCTCGCTCTGTGCCTTGTTCATGGCCAGTCGTGTCGATGTTTCCTTTTTCCGTGCCGTGGAGACCGATGGCGCCATCAGCGCCTTCTCGATCGCGCCCGATCCGCAATGGGGGCAACTCACCAATCCACGCTCCGATTGTTCGTCGAAGTCGTTGCTGCTCGAAAACCACGCTTCGAACTCATGATGCGCATCGCAGACAAGATTAAACCGTATCATACCAGCGCATCCGCATGTTTCGCCTCGGCGGTCACTTCAACGTCAAAGGCGCGCTGGTTCCGCAAGTTCGGAATTTTTTCGCGCGCAACCCGACTGGCATCGACGTCAATCCGGGCGGTCGCTACGGCCGGTTCATCATGCGGGATTTCGGCAAGAACCTTGCCCCAGGGATCGATGATCATCGAATGTCCGTAGGTCTCACGTCCGTCTTGGTGGGTGCCGCCCTGCGCGGCTGCGATGACAAAGGCACCGTTTTCGATGGCACGGGCGCGCAGCAGAACATGCCAGTGCGCCTCGCCGGTCTGCCGCGTGAACGCCGCCGGCACCGTCAACACATTGGCACCGGATTCCGCTTCGTTTCTGAAGAGTGCCGGGAAGCGGACATCATAACAAATGGCAAGTCCCAACCAGGCAAACGGCAAGCAGGCCACAACAGCATTGTTGCCTGCCTCATAGGTTCTGCTCTCGCGCCAGCTTTCCCCATTGTCCAGATCCACATCGAACATATGGATCTTGTCGTAGCGGGCGATGACGCTTCCATCGGGTGCGAACAGGAAACTGCGATTGGCGACCTTGCCGCCGGACACCGCGATGGCGGTCGAACCCACATGCAGGTAAATGCTGTGTTGAACCGCCAGATCGGCGGACGCGGCGACAACCGGATCGTTGTCTTCATCGTGCAGCATCGCCATGAGAGCGGTTCGGTCCTGGACCAGGGCACCAGTCATCTCGGGCGTCTGCACATACTGTGCTCCGTTGCCGGCAGCCCGTGCCACAAGGTCCGACATATCGGCAATATTGCGCGACGGGTCGATGGTCGAACGCATCTGAACAATGGCTGCCGTGAATGAAGTCTCGCTCAATGGCCTACCTCTTACGCTGCCGCGCGCAGCAAATCGTCCAGCTTGCCGTTCCGATCGAGCGCATGCAGTTCATCGCATCCGCCAATATGGGTCTTGCCGACGAAAATCTGCGGGAATGTCGATCGCCCGCCAGCGCGTTGGATCATCTCCTGCCTCAGATCCTTGGAAAAAGTGGCATCCTGCTCTTCATAACGCACATTCTTGCTGTCGAGCAGGTGTTTTGCGGCTGTGCAAAATCCGCAAAACTTGCGCGTATAGATCGTCACATTTGCCATGGTTTACTCCGTCTGGACCTTTTCACACAACCATATAGGCCGCTTCCGCAGCAATTGAAACGGCTCGTTGCAGGCAGGTGGCAATCCCCGTTTATCCGAAATCCGGTGAAACCCGGGCAAAGGTCAGGACCGATACGCTGCCGGCCCCGGCTTTCAACAATGTGTGAGACGCCGCCTTCACGGTTGCCCCGGTCGTGTAGACATCATCGACCAGAAGGACGGACCGGCCAATTATGTCGGATTGGGCGGTCTGCGGCACGGAAAACGCGCCGCGCATGTTTTCAACGCGCGCTTTCGCGGTCAGCCCGACCTGTGGTCGCGTCGATTTCCTGCGTCCAAGAGCGCCCGGCAGATAGGGCAATGCGGACCGCCGGGCCAGGATCCGCGCCAGTTCCGCCGACTGATTGTATCGTCGGGCCATAAACCGGCGCCGATGCAACGGAACGGAAACAACGCATTCGGATTCTGCAATCAGTTCATCACCTGCCCGAACCATCCAACGCGCCATGATCGTCGCAAGATCCGTTCGGTCCTTGTATTTCAGTCGGTGAACGATGGAGCGGGCAACATCATCATAAAGCACCGCAGCACGTGCCCGGCGAAATGGCGGCGGGTCGGCAATTGCCTCGGCGGAAACCAGCGCACCGCCCATATCATGGGAAAACGGTGTTCCCATGACATCACAACAGGGTCTTTCGATCTGGCGCAAATTGCTCCAGCATGTGCCGCACACACCGCCGTGCTCACCGACCAAAACGCCGCATCCGGCACAGACCGGCGGATACACCCAGTGGCCGATCATGACCCCGCCCCGACGCAGGCCGGCGCCAATTGACATCACACTGGAATTGAACGAACTCATATCCATATCTACGGAAGTCTGCAGAAGATCGGGCTGACGGACAAGAGAATACAAATCTGACAAGGCCATGCAATGGACGTCGAGAAATTGTTTGATCCTGATCTGGTGCTGCGCAATGGCCGCCGGGCCCATGCCATGCAAACGCCGGACGCCGATTTTCTCGCCAAGATCGTTGCGGAGGAGATGCAGGATCGCCTGTCCGTCGTCGAAAGGACATTCGATCACGCCATTATTCTGCATGGCCACTCCGGTTTGATGGCACAGCGGGTCCGAGACAGCGGCAAGGCACATCGGGTGACGCGCCTGGAACAGCATGCCGATTTTCTCGAACCGCCGATCCAGGGCGTGGAAGATGGCGTGACCGACCTTGAAACGATGTCGGTGGCTGATGCAAGCATCGGCCTTGTCGTTTCGCCCTTGTCGATGCATCTGGTCAATGACCTGCCAGGACTGCTGCTGCAGATCCGTCGGAGTTTGCATCCGGACGGCCTGCTCCTGGCCGCCCTGCCGGGGACCGGAACCCTGGCTGAATTACGAGACAGCCTGCTGCAGGCCGAAACCGACCTGACCGGCGGTGTCAGTCCGAGGGTCATGCCATTTGCCGACGTGCGGGATTGCGGTGCGCTGCTTCAGCGTGCCGGCTTCGCTTTGCCGGTTGTCGATCGCGAATCCTACACGGTGCGCTACGATACCATGTTCGACCTGATGAAGGATCTGCGTGCGATGGGCATGACCAATCCGCTCATGGCGCGCAGCCGCAAACCGGCAACGCGTGCTCTTTTTTCGCAAGCCGCGCAAACTTATTCCGAGCGCTACAGCGATCCGGACGGGCGCATACGGGCGACCTTCCAGATCCTGTACCTGTCGGGCTGGGCACCACATGAAAGTCAGCAGAAACCGCTAAAGCCGGGATCGGCCGACATCAGCCTGGCCCGGGTCCTTGGACAGGATCAAGGCAATCGCGGCAAGTAGAGCACTTCCAATTTTGCCGGAATCGACCGCCTTCGTAGGCACCATCGTCACGTATCCGGCAATAGGTGAAATGGTGCAGCTGGCTACTTGTTGGCGTTGGCCATCTCGCTGCCGATATCGTTGTACATATTGCCAACCTCATTTCCGATCAGAAACGCGCCGCCGATGATCGAAATCGAAATCAACGACGCGATCACCCCATATTCGATCGCCGTCGCCCCGCTCTCGCAGCGCCAAAATCGGCTCAGTAAAACTGGCATTATGTTCACCCCATCCTTGTTGGAGGTGAACCTTAAGCCGAATGTATTGCAATTAAGCTAATGGAATGCGTGGCTGTTTAACCGGTTGGAACGGGAATGCGAAACGCTGTCGCCAAACAGTCAGCAGTCTCCTGACCGCCGACCCCGTGAATCGATGATGCAGACCGAATCCGCTGAGCGCTGCAATACGCTGCGCTGAACAGTGTATTCGCGATTGCCGGGAACGCTGGCCGTTGTGGTGTAGTCAATTCCGGGATCGGCACCGAACAGGATCCACTCATCCGACGCCATATCCGCTATGGGCGGCACCACAAGTGCCAGGGCGGCAGCTGCCGTGCCGAACAGGAGAGCGACACGAACCGCCGAAAATCTGCCCGGCTGTCTTTCTTTCGACGCACTCGAATAGACTGACGACCAGAACTCGTCATTGTTCATGATGGGACCCTCGACTGCATATCACGACGCCACCACCATCGCTCATTATGATAAATGATTGATTAATTCTCTGCGTCGCCGGGCTGGAAACGGCACCGGTTCAGATCAAGTCGATCAGGAACGGGATGAGCGGCGCATCGGCCGGTGGCATCGGAAAATCTCGCAGATTGCGGGGCCGAACCCATTTCAGTGCCTGCCCCTCCCGCGAACGCGCCACACCCTGAAACCGGCGGCAGACAAAGAGCGGCATCATGAGGTGAAAATCCTCATAGGCATGGCTGGCAAACGTCAGTGGAGCAAGGCAGTCGACCTGCGTCACGATGCCCAGCTCCTCATCCAGCTCCCGGATGATGGCCGCTTCCGGTGTTTCACCGGTCTCAACCTTGCCGCCGGGAAACTCCCACAGGCCAGCCATGGATTTTCCATCCGGACGCTGGGCAATCAGAACACGGCCATCCGTATCGATCAGCGCACAGGCGACAACCAGGACAATCGCGGACTCAGACATTCGGGTCTTTCCCGACCGTGTCGGGTGCCTGACGGTAATCGTATCGGTAGACCTCGTCGAATCCGAAGCTCTCATAGAGGCCGACCGCCGGACCGTTATCGGCCTCCACCTGAAGCCAGGCCTTCTTGGCGCCGCGCATGCGCGCCCACCGAAGAGCCGTGATGACAACCTGTCGGCCATGCCCTTTGCGGCGGCAATCGGAGCGCGTGGCCAACTCGAATATGCCGGCCATGTCGTTGTCGTGCACACACAGCGCCGTCGCCACCGGCCCGGCATTCGGCTCCTCGATGACAAAAAACCCGCTGGTCGGCCGGATCGAACTGAGGACTTCCGTCAGTCCCGGTTTCAACGCCGGATCGCGGCCATGAACCAATATGGAAGCATCCACATAACGCCCGATCTCGCGGATCGGCAAATGATCCAGTACATCGTCAAGATTGAGCTCACTGATGTCCGCCATCATGACCCGCGTCTCCTCGACGCGTCGCCAGCCATGGGCATCGAAATAGGAATCCAGTTGCGGCGGCGCCAGAGGCGATTGCCTGAAAACAAGAGGCCGACCATAGGCCCGGAAACGCTGCGCCGCCCGCTCGACCCGCGCCTCGACATCGCCATGATCCGAAGGGTCAAGCGGATTGACAGAGTTCAGACGCTTTGAAGGATGGCCCGCCGTCAGCCGGATTTGCCAGCTGCCGTCATACTGAATGGACGCCGCCGGCCAAGCCCTGAAGCCGACGGCCTCCAGTCTGCGTACAATGGCAAGATCCTGCATAAAACGTTCCGGTTTCTTTGTTGAGCCTGGGGACATGCGGGAATTTCAATCAACTCCTGTAATCGCCATTGATGGCCACATAGTCCTTGGTCAGATCGCAGGTCCAGACCGTTGACCGGCCATTGCCGACACCCACGTCGACCGTGATAGCAATTTCCGGATTTTTCATGACCGCGGAGGCCGCGTCCTCACTGTAATCGGGGTCCCGCTCACCGTCGACGGCCACACGGATATCCCCGAACCAGATCTGTAGCCGGTCGCGGGAGGCCATTTCGCCGGCCTTGCCAACCGCCATCACGATCCGCCCCCAATTGGCGTCCTCGCCCGCAATTGCAGTTTTGACGAGCGGCGAATTGGCAATGGAAAGCGCGATGATTTTGGCAGCCGCATCGCTGGCCGCTCCTTTGACTGCGATCTCCACTATCTTGCGCGCACCTTCGCCGTCGCGCACGATTTGCAGTGCAAGATCCTTCATCAGAGCGTGAAGCGCCGTTACGAACGACGCCAGACGCGGATCGTGCGCATCGGTGATACGTGGTGCCCCGCGTGCGGTTGCGGCGCCTGTTGCAAACAACATCAGCGTGTCCGAGGTGGATGTATCGCTGTCCACCGTGATGGCATTGAATGTGTCGCCGACGCCATCCGCCAGCAGCGTCTGCAACACATCCGGGGCAATGTCCGCATCGGTCACCACGAAAGACAGCATCGTGGCCATGTCGGGCGCGATCATCCCGGCACCTTTGGCAATACCGTTTATCCGCACCTCGACACCGTCAATCATCACTTGGCAGGTCGCCAGTTTCGGATAGGTATCGGTGGTCATGATCGCCTCGGCAGCATCCGACCAGCCATCCGTGTCGGTCGCGTTCGCCAGATCCCTGAGCGTATCCGAGAACCCGTCGGCATCGAGCGGTTCGCCTATAACACCGGTCGAAGCCAGGAAAACCTCCTCGGTCGGGCAACCGACGGCCGCCGACGCAACCCGAGCGGTGATCTCTGCGGCTTCGCTGCCCTTGCGACCGGTAAAGGCATTGGCATTACCGGAATTGACGACCAATGCCCGCGCCCGTCCTCCGACGAGATTGGCCCGGCAGAATTCCACCGGCGCCGAGGCACATAGCGACTGGGTGAACACACCCGCCACACTCGCTGGCGCGTCAAACCGCATCAGCAACAAATCCGTGCGGTCGGCATATTTGATGCCCGCGGCGGCCGTTGCGATGCGCACGCCGTCCATCGGCGGCAAATGCGCAAGGGTTTGGGGCGCAAGGGGAGAGATTTTCGCAGTCATTGTGCTTGCCGAGTCACCCGGTCGAATGATTCCTGGATCGGCGTCAGTTCTGTTCCGTGGGCGCCATGCTGTCGAGAAGCTTGCGCAGCTCCGGATCGGTCACCTCGACCGACGTTGCCTCGCGTGCTTCCTGGATCAACGCCAGATATTGCTCCTGCAGCAGGACACGACGGATCTGGTCGCCAACCTGTTCGAAAGCGGGCGGCGGTTTGTCGCGCATATCTTCGACCTTGATGATATGCCAGCCGAACTGGGTCTTGACCGGCTCCTTTGTATAGGCGTCCTTTTCCAGCGCGAAGGCCGCTGCTTCAAACTCGGGAACCATACGGCCCTTGGTAAAATACCCCAGGTCACCGCCTTGGGGTCCACTGGGACCGGTGGATTTCTCCTTGGCCAGCTCAACGAAATCAGCGCCACCTTCCAGCGCCTCGATCACCGACTTGGCCTGTTCCTCACTGTCGACAAGAATGTGGCGGGCCTTGATTTCCTGCTCCGGCGGGGTGGCGGCAACTTCTTTGTTGTAACGTTCCCGAACCGCCTCTTCTGTCACACCGTCGACGACCTTCGATTTGAAGTAATCATTATGCAGCGCGCGATCCTTCAGGAAACCAAGCCGACGTTCGAACTCCTCACCCTTTCCGAAACCGGCATTTTCCGCCTGTTGCGCCATCAGTTTGATGTCCAGCAGCGCCGACAGGGCCGCAGCGGTCTTCTGCTCGTCGGGAAGCCGGTCGAACTGTTGATCGAGATCCGTTTTGGCCAGGTTCAGTTCCGACTGATAGACGGGCTTGCCCCCGATCGTGGCGATGACCTTGTCCGTGTCTTCCTGTGCGGCGGCGGGAAGGCTGACACTCACAAGCAATGCCAGCACGCCGACGCCCAGTGACCTATTGATACGCATCATTTTAACCTCTTTCGAACCAGACCTGGTCGCAGAACGGGACGCCGGCTATGAGCTGCCGGAACCCGCGACGGACTCTGTTCAACACAGCGACATCGCCCGCTTCCATCATGGGCGGTTTTCTGACTTGCCACAAGGCGGAATCGGATACACCATCTTGTTACCGACTTGCCCGGCACCAAAGCGCCGTTGACATCGATCACACCCCCTCTTATCTGTCACGCAATCTCGCGTCCAGTTCAGTATCGGGCGGATCGGCTTCAAATCGGCTTTATCACACCACAAGAACGGAGCTGGAACCGGTTCGTCGCCCGTACGATCGATAGGAAAGGACCATATTTATGGTCAGCTTCGGCGGCATTGCCCGCAAATTGTTCGGTTCTTCCAACGACCGTCTCGTCCGTTCATATCGACCGCGTGTCGATGCAATCAATGCGCTGGAAGAGGAAATGAAATCCCTCTCAGACGCGGACCTGACAGCGCGGACGGCCCAATTTCGCCAGCAACTGGCAGATGGCAAGACCGTTGACGATCTGCTTGTTCCGGCATTTGCAACAGTTCGTGAAGCCTCACGCCGGGTGCTGGGACTACGGCCCTTCGACGTTCAGCTGATCGGCGGCATGATCCTGCACGAAAATTCAATTGCGGAAATGAAAACCGGTGAAGGAAAGACTTTGGTCGCCACCTTGCCGGTCTATCTGAACGCCTTGGAAGAAAAGGGCGTCCATGTGGTGACGGTCAATGACTATCTGGCGACACGCGACGCCGAATGGATGGGTCAAATCTACAATTTCCTCGGCCTGTCCACGGCAACCATCATTCACGGCATGGACGACGATGAGCGCCGTGCGGCCTATGCCTGTGATGTCACCTACGCCACCAACAACGAGCTCGGTTTCGATTATCTGCGCGACAACATGAAATATGAGCGCGGCCAGATGGTCCAGCGCGGCCATAACTACGCCATCGTCGATGAGGTCGATTCCATTCTCGTAGACGAGGCGCGCACGCCATTGATCATTTCCGGCCCGCTGGATGACCGCTCAGATCTCTACAACACGGTCGATGCCTTCATTCCGCTGCTCGAAGAGCGCGATTACGAGATCGATGAGAAACAGCGCTCCGCGACCTTCTCCGAGGAGGGCACCGAGAAGCTCGAAGGAATGCTTCGGGAAGCCGATCTGCTGAAAGGCGAAGCGCTCTACGATGTCGAGAATGTCGCAATGGTGCATCACGTCAACAACGCCCTGAAGGCACACAAGCTTTTCACCCGCGACAAGGATTACATCGTCCGCAACGGCGAAATTGTCATCATTGACGAGTTTACCGGCCGCATGATGCCGGGCCGCCGCTATTCGGAAGGCCAGCATCAGGCACTCGAAGCCAAGGAAAAGGTCGAGATCCAGCCGGAAAACCAGACCTTGGCTTCGGTGACATTCCAGAACTATTTCCGCATGTACCGCAAGCTGGCCGGCATGACGGGTACGGCATCGACCGAGGCGGAGGAATTCGGCAATATCTACGGGCTGAATGTGGTCGAGGTACCGACCAACCTGCCGATCCAGCGTCTGGATGAGGACGATGAGGTCTATCGGACCGCGGAAGAGAAATTCTCGGCCATTGCAGCCGAAATCAAAAGCGCACGCGAGCGGGGACAGCCGATCCTGGTCGGCACCACATCGATCGAAAAGTCGGAATTTCTCGCCGAACTTCTCAGCAAGGAAGGTGTCGAGGGATTTCAGGTTCTTAATGCCCGCTATCACGAACAGGAAGCCATGATCATCTCCCAGGCGGGCGTGCCGGGCGCCGTGACCATCGCGACCAATATGGCCGGCCGTGGAACGGATATCCAGCTCGGCGGCAATGTCGACATGCGTCTTGCACAGGAACTGGCCGAAATCGAGGACGAAGCGGAGCGCCAGTCACGCGAGGAAAAAATTCGCGCCGAGGTTCAGGAACTGAAGGACAAGGCGTTGGCGGCCGGCGGCTTGTTTGTCCTGGCAACCGAACGCCATGAAAGCCGGCGCATCGACAACCAGCTGCGCGGACGTTCCGGACGCCAGGGAGACCCCGGCCGTTCGAAATTCTACCTGTCGCTGCAGGACGATCTGATGCGGATTTTCGGATCCGACCGTATGGACGGCATGCTCAAGAAGCTTGGTCTCCAGGAAGGCGAGGCCATTGTCCATCCGTGGATCAACAAGGCCCTCGAACGGGCCCAGAAGAAAGTCGAGGCGCGAAACTTCGACATTCGAAAGAACCTGCTGAAATTCGACGATGTGATGAACGACCAGCGCAAGGTCGTGTTCGAGCAACGCATCGAACTGATGGATGCAGATGACATCTCCGAAACCGTGGCCGACATGCGCCAGGAAGTCGTGGAAGATCTGGTCGCCCGTCATATTCCGGAAAAAGCCTATGCGGAACAATGGGATATTGACGGACTTGTCGAGGAGACCGGGACCTATCTCAACCTTCAGCCACCCCTGGCGGAATGGGCCGAGGAAGAGGGCATTGCCGACGAGGATATCCGTGAGCGCCTCACCGCGGAGGTCGAAAAGGCAGCCAAGGAACGGGCCGAGCGCTTCGGTCCCGAGGTCATGACCTATGTGGAAAAATCCGTCGTTCTGCAAACACTCGATCATCTGTGGCGCGAACATCTGGTCAATCTGGACCATCTGCGTTCGGTCATCGGCTTCCGCGGCATGGCCCAGCGTGATCCGCTTCAGGAATACAAGGCCGAGGCATTCGAGCTGTTCCAGTCATTGCTTGGCAGCCTGCGGCAGACGGTGACGGCCCAACTCATGCGGGTTGAACTGGTGCGTGAAGCCGCCGATGCCCCCGAACCGGAGCCGCCGGAGATGGAAGGCCACCATGTCGATGCCACCACCGGGCAGGATGAATTCATCGAGGCCGACGGGGAACTGCAGACACTGGCGCCGGTACAGCATAAGACCGTTGCGGCGGAAGAGCGTGATCCCAACAACCCGGCAAGCTGGGGCAAGGTCGGCCGCAACGAGGCCTGCCCCTGCGGGTCCGGCAAGAAATACAAGCACTGCCATGGTGCGTTCACCTGAAGCCTTTCTGATTTGGGCTGTGGTGATCGAGCAGCTTGGATGCATGAAAGAAGTCAGAGACCAACACCGTTTGCTGTCTCTGACAAAGTGAGAAATACTCCTGAACGCCATCACGTGAATGTGAAGGGCCCGATTTGCTGCGACAGCCAACCGGTTGTCGCCTCAATACCGGTGCCGGCGGCCGCACCATAGGCGGTGCAATGAAAACAGCTGTTCCGCATGGGGCAGAACCGCCTGCAAAACCAGTATCTTAAGGATCTGGAAACCCTGCTTACCCAAAGGTTTTTTAACGCGCCTGTGCGACATTCGCACAAGGATCGGGACGGAACCGGACGTGTAACGTGCGTATGATGACTGGAAATTTGACGGGGAACACACCGACGGCGGATCTCGCTGCCCGGTCGATGGCTGCCCGGATTCTGGACAAGGCGACGCAGATCCTGAAAGGCGCTGACGGCCAAAGTGAAGCCCAGAGGATGTCGCTGATCGCCTTTGCCATCCGGATTGTCGGCGCCGGCATTGCATTTCTGTCCCAGATCATCCTTGCCCGCCTGATGGGTCCATTCGAATATGGAATATTCGTCTTTGTCTGGGTCATGGCCATTATCGTCGGCAATCTGTCATGCTTGGGTTTCCACACTGCGGTCATTCGGTTTTTGCCGCAATATCGCGCCCATGGCGAGATCGCCCACATTCGCGGCATTACAGTCACGGCCCGGCTGGTCGCATTGCTTTCAGCCACGGCGCTTGCCGCGACCGGCATGGGCGTCCTGTATCTCTTTGGTGACCGGATTGGCGGCTACTATGTCATTCCGCTGTTTCTGGGCGCGTTCGCCCTTCCGATGATTGCGCTGGGCGATGTGCTCGACGGCACCGCCCGCGCAAACAACTGGCCGGTGCAGGCCCTCAGCCCCACCTATCTGGTGCGCCCTGTCCTCATTCTTGCCGTGACCGTTTCGGCTCTCCTGATCGGATACGGCGCCAGCGCAACAACTGCACTCTCTGCGGCGCTCATTGCCACCTATCTGACCACGGTGTCCCAGCTGTTCCTGCTCGGATGGCGGCTACGCAAGCGTTACGAGGCGGGACCACGAAAAATCCGCTTCGGCTACTGGGTGACGATTTCACTGCCGATCTTCCTGATCGAGGGATTCTACTTCCTGCTGACCAATTCCGATGTCATCATGGTCGGTATCTTCCTGGAACCGGATCAGGTCGCCACCTACTTTGCAGCCGCCAAGACCATGGCGCTGGTGCATTTCGTCTATTTCGCCATCAAGGCCGGCATGACACCCCGTTTCTCGGCGCTGGTTGCCGAGGACCAGCGGCATGAGCTTGCCGTCTTTGCCGCGAACACCGCGCGGTGGACCTTCTGGCCATCGCTGGCTCTCGGTGGTGCAGTGCTGGCACTTGGCCCGTTTCTCCTGTCACTCTTCGGTCCCGAATTCGGTGCCGGTTATCCGCTGATGTTCATTCTGTTTGCGGGAATTTTGGCCAAGGCATTCATAGGCCCCGGTGAAGCCCTGTTGACCATGGCCGGTGAACAGAAAATCTGTGCGCTGGTCTACTTCATCGCCTTGGTCGTCAATATTTCCGGTAACCTTTTGCTCATCCCGATTCTCGGTCTGACAGGCGCGGCCGTGGCCACGATGCTGGCCATGACGGTCGAGGCTGCGCTGTTGTTCACGGTCATTCGCAAACGCCTGAACATCACCATGAGCATATTGAGCAGGCCAAACGGCAAAACATTGCCCCAGGGGGCAGACTGACATGCCATCCAATCCATTTCTGAACGGTGATCCCGGCGGAACCGCAACCACGACCGTAACGAACATTGCCGGACTCAACATCGAGCGGCCCGTGGCGGAAATGTCGGCAGAAACCGGCAAGCCGTCCCGTCACCTGTCCATTTATCCACCGCGCGCCGGATACGACCTGAGAGACGAACTCGACTATCTCACGCACCGCGCCATCGAATCCAATGTGTTTTTCTCGCCGCGCTTTCTCGCACCGGCCATGCCGCGGCTCGAGGACAAGCTCATCCGCCTCCTGGTCATGCGCGACGAGGATGAGACACGCAGCAGAGTGCGGTTCCTCATGCCGTTTTCCGTGGAGCGGCCCGGCTTTTCGATGGGCGCTCCCATCATGCGGGTCTGGGCCAATCCTTACGGCCCGCTCGGCACGCCGCTTCTGGATCAGGAGGGAGCGGCTGAAACGCTGGACAATCTGCTGGATACACTCAGCCGAGGCGATCTCGACCTTCCCTCGGTTATGGTGATTCCAAGCGCACGCATGGACGGCCCCTTCGTCCAGTTGTTGCGCGCCGTAGCGATCAGCCGCAACCTGTCGGTGACGGAAACAGACCTTGTGGAACGGCCGATGCTGCAGAGCATGGAAGACGGCCAGACCTATCTGAGCCAATCGATCTCGGCCAAACACCAGCGCGAACGCCGTCGGCAGAGACGCCAGCTCGGTGAACTCGGCGAACTGACCTATGACGTTGCCCGCCTGCCGGATGACATTCGCCATCGCATGGAAGAGTTTCTGACGCTCGAGGCCAGTGGCTGGAAGGGTCGCCGCCGTACGGCCATGGTCGTTGACCGCTACCGCGCAGCCTTTGCCCGTGAAGCGATCACCAATCTGGCCGAAAACGATAATGTTCGTATCCATACGCTTAATCTGGACGGCAGGGCCATAGCCTCGACCGTGGTCTTCCTGATGGGTGGAACGGCCTACACCTGGAAAACCGCCTTCGACGAGGCCCATGCCCATTTCTCGCCCGGCCAGCTTCTGATGGACGACCTGACGATCACCCACCTTGACGACCCCAACATCGTCATCACCGATTCCTGTGCCGTACCCGATCACCCGGTGATGAGCCGCCTGTGGCGCGAACGCTGTTCCATGGGGACTCTGATCGTCGGTCTCGATCCGTCAGGCGACCGCGATGTACGCCAGGTCGCAAAGCAACTGCATCTTTATCAAAACACCCGCAACATCGCGCGGACAGTCCGGGACCGCTTGCGTGGCCTGGCGAAGCGAAAATAAATTTCGTCATGAACGGGCTTCGCGGATGGCCCGTTCCCGTAATTCGCGGCGGATCACCTTGCCCGTCGTGGTCAGGGGAAGCGAGCCGACGAACTCCACCTCACGCGGATACTCGTGGGCCGACAGCCGCGTCTTGACCCAATCCTGGATATCGCCGGCAAGGGCGTGACTGGCGCGCCGGTCCGGCTTCAGGACTATGTAGGCTTTTACGATCTCGGTGCGCATTGCATCGGGTTTGCCGACCGCGGCGGCCAGCGCAACCGCCGGATGGCCCGTCAGGCAGTCCTCGATTTCACCTGGCCCGATCCGATAGCCCGCCGATGTGATGACATCATCATCGCGGCCAAAGAACTCGAAATAGCCGTCCGCACTCCTGATGCCTTGATCACCGGTAAGCATCCAGTCGCCAATGAACTTTCGCTCGGTCGCATCCGGATTCTGCCAATAGCCCAGGAACATGACGGGATCGGGCCGTTTGACAGCAATTTGCCCGGCGGTTCCGGTTGGAACTTCCCGGCCGTCCTGGTCGATCACCGCGACAGTGTGGCCGGGCACCATTTTGCCGATCGCTCCGGGTCTGCTTACACCCAGCTTAGCGCAAGCAGACAGCACCAGATTGCACTCCGTCTGACCGTAGAACTCATTGACGGTGATGCCGAGTTCACGCTGCGCCCATTCAAGGGTTTCCCGGCCCAACGACTCGCCACCGGAGCCGATGGTCCTGAGCTTGAGGTCGAAATGCGTTCCGGGACGATCGACCGATTTGAGCATTCGCAGGGCCGTGGGCGGCAAAAATGTGTTGCGAACCCCCATCGCCTCCATGATTTCAAAGGCCACCACCGGATCGAATTTCTGCGCATCGGAGGAGACCACGGCTACGCCGAAATAGAGCCCCGGCAACAGCACGTTCAGAAGGCCACCCGCCCAGGCCCAGTCCGCCGGTGTCCAGAGCAGATCGTCCGGCTGGGGGAAGAACTCATGGGCGAACTCAACACCGGGAAGATGGCCAAGCAACACCCGGTGACCGTGCAATGCGCCCTTCGGTGGCCCGGTGGTTCCGGACGTGAAGATCATCAGCGCTGGATCTTCCGCATGGGTCGGAATTATTTCAAAGTCAGTTGAATGACTTTTTACCAACTCTTTGAATGAAATCGCGTCCAATATATCGTCGGTCGAAATCACGACCGGCTGTGCTGCCAGCCCGGCGGCAGCAATTGCGAGCTTTTCGACACCGTCGGCATTGGCGATGACTGCACTCGCACCGGAGGTCTTCAACCGGTAGGCCAGTGCTTCGGGCCCGAACAACAGGGCCAGGGGCACCGCAATGGCTCCGAGCTTGTAGATTGCCATATGGGCAATCACGGTTTCAAAACTTTGCGGCAGCATCAGAGCCACCCTGTCGCCCCGCCTGACCCCATGCGCGGCAAGCCCGTTGGCAAGGGCATTGGACTGCTCACGCAGCTCCTTGTAGGTCAGCCTGTCCGCCGGACCATTCTGCCGGTAATGCAGGAGGCAGACCCGGTCAGGCTCCAGGCGGGCCCAATCGTCGCAAACGGCGGCGGCGATGTTGAACTGCTCGGGGACCTCCCACCGGAAATCATCGATCAGCGCCTCGTAAGTATCACGGCTTGGAAGCATGGGCGTCCGGATGGCCTCGCTTGAAATCCTGTCGCTCCGGTCGGGGTACCATCACACGATAATTTCAGCAACTCATACTCTGTGACGTTGAATCCGGGCACGCTGCAACTACCGGTTATCATCATTATGCGGTATGATGGTCCATGCGCACGTTTCATTTCGAAATGACGAAAACGGCGGCGCTGTCCGCGATTTTCGTTCTTGCCCTGATGGTTCAGGGGAACGACGCCGGTGCCCGGAACCTCTGCGAGTCGGATCCCGGCGCCGAATGCGATGTCAATGGTCGTGTGATCTACGGGTCGGATGATCGCAAGGACTGGCATGAACTCGGTGACGCTGAAAGGCTGATGGCCGGAAGCTCCGTTTCGCTCTTCGCCAGCAAGGATGTCGTGGAAGAGTCGGAAACACATGTCAAACTGCGAACCACCTCCCTGAAAGAAAAGGTGGGTCTGTGCGTTGACGGCAAGGAGGCTTTTGCGGACCAACAGAGCGGCGCATTCTGCTCCGGTGTTCTCGTTGCCAGTGACAAGGTTCTCACGGCCGGCCATTGCTTGCGGGAACTGTCGGACAATGTTCGGGGTTACTTCGCCGACGAGATCAGTTTCGTCTTCGGATTTCATGCAACGCAGGAGCAGAAGAACGGACGAACGCGAATTCCCAAAACCCACGTCTTCGTCGGGCGGGAAGCCCTGGATGGGGAGAAATCCGCAGACGGGACGGATTGGGGGCTGGTCCAACTTGATCGTGCGGTGCCCGAAGACTTGGCAAGACCCGTCGCAAAAGTATCGACGGAGACCGCAGAACGCGGCCAAAAGGTCTTCGTGATCGGTTATCCGACCGGCCTGCCGTTGAAATTTGCCCGCAATGCCGAGATCCGCGACTCCAGCAATGAAGTTTTCTTTGTCGCCAATCTGGATACCTATGGCGGGAACTCCGGATCGCCGGTTTACGACCAGGAGGAACAATCCCTCCTTGGATTGCTTGTTCGTGGCGACACCGATTACGTGCGGTGCAAGCAGTCCCAATGCTTTCGCCTCGGCGAATGTGAATGTGAAACCGCCTGCCTGCGTTCCAATGTGTGTCCGACAACCGGATGTCGTGGAGAAGACGTGATGCGGATATCAGAGATCGGTTTCTTCAAACAAGGCAAATGATCGGATCGTCACAATGACCGGAATGGCAGTTCATGACGCCCCCAGCACGGTTGAAGCCAATCCCTCATTGTTGCTCAAAGCACTGGCATTTTGTTTTCTGCTGTTCGCAATTGGCGCCAATGCCTTTGCCTCGGATATCACAGTCAAGCCGATCCTTGCTCACAATGAAGGTGTTGCTTACATGGAGATACCAGGCAACGCCGATCGTATATTCACCGCGGATGGATATGGTCTTGTCAAAGTTTCCAGCCTGCAAACCGGAAATCTCCTCTTCGAAATACGGGCTGTGAGCAGTGAGCTTTACGCGTTTGCGGTCAGCCCGGATGGTGAGTATTTCGCGACGGCAAATCCGGAAGGAGAATCAATCTGGAAGGTCGGAAAGGGGGAAGCGGTCGGCACCCTTCACGGTGATTCCGGATCTCAATCCATGCTGTTCTCGCAAGACGGCAAGACACTTTACAGCGGAGACAATGACGGAACAATTCGCCTGTGGAATGTCCAGACCCAAACGATCGATTTTGAATTCAATGCTCACAGTGAAGCAACTGCAATCAGCGGCCTCGCTCTGTCCGAGGAGACCAACCAATTGATATCCGTCGGGTGGGACGGCGTTTTGAACATGTGGGACACAAGAGACTTTTCCTTGCTGTCATCCCAAACGATTGACGACAACCCGGTGGGCGATGACCAGGATTATCTGAAATATGCAACCTTCGTCGATGTGTCACCTGATGGAAGATACGTATTGGCGGGAAACCAGCGCGATTATGTTGCCATGTGGAATCTCGAAACCCGCCAGAAAACCAGGGAATTCAAGGGCAGGCAGGCCCGCTTCGCGGGTCGGGATGCAATCGCGATCATTGACACAGATGGCGAAGCCCATCTCGTTTCCTTATCTGGTGACCGCGACACTGCCAAAGAAACAATCGGAACAGATGCGCAAGCTGTCGCGGCCCAACGATCCGGGAATCTGGTCGCTGTCGGAACAAACAGCGGTGTTGCGCACATTCTGGAATTGAAGAATTTGCAAACGGTATCCTCGGTCGGACGAAAATCCGATTTCCCGGACGGCATCGCTAAACTGGATGAGTCCACATTCGCGTTGCTGTTCAATGGAAGAATTGAAATACGTAACGTGATTGGCAACACCTCAGCTCGGAACATGGTCGAGGCTTTCCCTGGTTCCGCCAGTTCAGCGAAGTTCGCGGGTGAAGCCGGCCTTATTGCATCTTTCAGAGCTGGGCCGGTTGTTCGATGGGATACCGACACGGGTATGATAACCAACGAGGTCAAAATTGCCGACCGGCGAATGGCCGATGGCGATGGTGCCGAGAATTTTGAGCATCTGCCTCATATATCGCCGGACAACAGTGTTTTTGCCGTCAATATGCGTACCGGAGTGGAAATTCGAGATTCCCGAACCGGCGATCTGCGCATGCGATTTGAGATGCCGGACAGACACCGGGTCATGAACTTGGCCTGGGCTCCGGATGGCAGGCGGTTCGCCACGATCAGCGCTGATGTCGTGGGCGCTGATGCAGGTATCCTCATCTGGAATGTCGACCGGTCCGGCGGACCGGCGGCAAGTTTGACCGGTGGCGGGTTTCTTGGTCATGTCGAGTTTTCGAAAAACGGTGAAGATCTGTTTGTCGGCCAGACTCTCGGAAACACCGTCTGGAGATGGTCCCTTCCAGATAACAAGGTCGACACTGTTTTCGATCCGGCTGATCAAGGACACCTACAAGACATGAAACTCGTGAGCGGTGGCCGGCATTTGCTCGTGTCTCTGGACAAGACGGTTCACATGCTCGACCTGGAAACCGGCGATGTCATGCGGTCATTCCACGGCGCAACCGACGATGTCATATCTTTGGCGGCCTTCGAAGAACACGAAATTGTGATGGGCGTCAGCTATGACTCCACAGTCCGCTTCTGGAGCATCGAAAGCGGTGAACTTCTGGCGACATATGTATCGGGCGGCAAGGCATCGGAGCCCGACACCTGGGAGTGGTTGATGATCACGCCTGAAGGGTTTTTTACCGGATCGAAAAACGGACACAGCCTGCTGAGCATTGTGCGCGGCCTCGATGTCTATTCTGTCGACCAGTTTTTTGACGCGCTTTATGACCCCGAACTTGTTCGCGAGAAGCTGGCCGGTGATCCTGAAAACAAGGTTCTCAAGGCTGCCGAAGAACTTGATATTGAGAAAATTCTGGAAACAGGCGCTGCGCCGCGGATCAAGATATTGTCACCCCGCGACACAACCGATGCCGTTGGCAATACAGTTCGTGTCGAGGTGGAGGTGAAGGACAATGGCGGCGGTATCGGGCGGATCGAATTCTTCGTCAACGGGGTGAACAAGGGCAACCTTCTGGGCGGCGCGCAGGAGACCGTCGTCAAGACAAAGAAGCTCGATCTGGCGTCCGAGATCAACACCATCACCGTCATTGCCTACAACAGGAGGAACCTGATCGCGTCTCGACCCTCGTCAATCACCATCAATGCCGATGCGGCCATCATTGCCAATCAGCCGACACTGCATGTTCTGGCGGTCGGCGTCGAGGATTACGCCGACAGCAAATATCGGTTGAACTATGCCGCTGACGATGTGCATTCCCTTTCAAGGGCCTTTGACGCGATGCGCCGAAATGACACCCAATACCGTGACGTTCACTTTCACCCCCTGCTGAATGCTGACGTCACAAGAGAGAACCTGGAAGCCCGGTTCAACGCACTTGGTCAGACCGTCAAGGCCCACGACGTCTTCATGTTCTTTGTCTCCGGCCACGGAACCGCAATCGGGCGCAAATACTTCTTTATTCCGCCTGATTTTGACGTCGGCGACCGGGAACTCATCGATGCGATCATCGAAGACGGGATCAGCCAGGATGATTGGCGCGACTGGCTGGGCGGCATCAAGGCGGAGAGAAGCCTGCTGATTTACGACACCTGCGAAGCCGGAGATCTGACCGAGATTCTCGGGCGCAATTTCGGCGATGACAATGTGGCCGCCGAAAGGCTGTCGCGCGCAACGGGTCGGGCCCTGTTGACGGCATCCGGACCGTCGGCACTGGCGCTTGAGGGATACCGCAGCCAGGGCCTCCTGACCTATGCGCTTCTGGAAGGATTGGCGGTTGCAGATCAGGACAATAACGGCGTCGGATTGCGGGAACTGTTCGATCACGTGGGTCACCGCGTTCCCCAACTCTCCGAGGCGATTACCACCGGCAATACCAGGTTTGTCAAACCCTACATTCAGCGGCCCCGCCGTCTCATGCGAGGCGATGATTTCACTCTCGCGTCAGTTCCAGTCACCGGGATCGTCAAAACGGAGAACGACGTGGAAGCGGAACCGGTCGCGGCGGTTCCAACGCACATCACAACCGGGCCAACCGCCCTCCACGTCAAGCCGGATGCTGATAGCGACATCGTCGAAATCCTGCGCCCATTCACCGGCGTGAACATTGCCAGCGAGACCGGGACCTGGGTGACCGTGTTTAGAAACGGTCGGAAACTGGGTTATACGACAATCGAAAAGCTGCAACGCATTCAATAACCGCTATTCCGAAGATGACAACGCAATGGCCTGATCGGTCGTTGTCATGTTCCCGACAAACGCGATTCGGGCTGGATGTGACCCTTGTGACTCACTTTCCTGGCAATGGGATTCCCCATGGGAAAGCCAGCCGAAGCGAGGCAGATCTTCGTGTTAAACGTGTTATCTGGACTCAATGCAATCATTGCACTAAACTCAATTCGCGATATTGTGTGGGGCAGTTTTGTGCGTATTCTATTGTTTGTTCCGGTTGCGTTGGTGCTGGTTCTGGCTCTCGGTCTCTTGCGGGCACTTAAGTGCAGGCCAAATCGAGATGACCAGTACTGGCTTTCGCATCATTGCTAGCAAGTCTTCAAACTCTTGTGAGATGTCCGATAGATGACACCAGAAGGTGATCATCCAATACGCATGTTCAGTCCCACAATGACCATGCCCGGCATCATTTCAACGACGCATGAACAGACCCCATTTGGAACTGCGCAGCCCAATGACACGATGTGTCTTGATTGAAGATGGCCCGACAAGGGCGACGACAAAGTGGACGGCGAGACCAGATCAAGAAATCAATATTGTGGCTGCGACCCTCAGCGCCGAAGCCACGAAGATCGAAACAACAAGCCCCATCACTCACCGAAAAGATTGCCGCAGCTCCCGAAATGAAGGGCACCATTGCAAATGCTATCTGCATTGGTCGTTTCATTCGCGATACGTACGGGCGGAATCGGAGCGAGACTCCGGATTTCCTGTTCGAAAGACCGGGTCATCGCATCCACCCGTCTAAAGCCGGGAATCATGCAGGGTTTTTGCTGCTGACCATGCGGCATCGATCTCAAAAGGCGGATCATACTGCTGAAGGAAAAATGGTGCCCCCGGTCGGAATCGAACCGACACTTCCGAAGAAACGGGATTTTGAATCCCGCGCGTCTACCAGTTCCGCCACAGGGGCCCTGTGTGGTTGCCGTTGAAGGCAGCCGAAATATACGAACCGGTCCGGTTCGGTCAACTTGCTTTTTACCAAGTTCTGATATCAATCGGGCAATTTCACGTTTACGCCCACCCCATTCCTTCCTAAAAGCTCCGACATGGAACACACCCGATGATCAGACGCCTGTATAACTGGACCATGTCGCTGGCCGCGACCCGGCACGCGCGCATGGGCCTTGCCACCGTATCCTTTGCCGAAAGTTCGTTTTTTCCGATCCCGCCTGACGTGCTGTTGATCCCGATGGTTCTGGCCGACCGGGCGAACTGGTGGAAAAACGCCCTGATCTGCACGGTCGCATCGGTTCTCGGCGCCCTGCTCGGTTACGCGATTGGCATGTTCCTGTTCGAAGCGATCGGCGAGCCGATCCTGGCATTCTATGGCAAGGCCGATTCCTTTGCGCAGGTGTCCGATTGGTACAACACCTATGGCGGCTGGGGTGTGCTGTTTGCCGCCGTGACACCCTTTCCTTACAAGGTCCTGACGATATTTTCCGGCGCGACGGGCCTCAATCTCGTGACATTCATTGTTGTCAGCATCATCGGCCGGGCGTTGCGTTTCTTTCTCGTCGCTTTCCTTCTCTATAAATTCGGCGAGCCGATCCGGCTGTTCATTGAGAAATATCTCGGCATTCTTTTCGCCATATTTCTGGTGCTTCTGTTCGGCGGATTCTATGCCTTGCGATATGTGTTCTGAGGGGACCCACGCGTGACGATTCTGACCGGCGGCAGCCGGGTACAACAAGCTCTTGTGCTGGCGGTAGCCATGGCTGCGGTCGTGGGCGCGGCCCTCGGTTTCGAACATATCGGTGGCTATATTCCCTGCGCCCTGTGCCTCGAACAGCGCCCGCCCTACTATATCGGCGTTCCGGTGATGGTCGCGGCAGCCATAGCAGCCGCCGTCAAGGCTCCCGACATCATTGTCCGTGCATTGTTTCTCGCCTGCGGCGGGCTGATGCTCTACGGCGCCGGCCTTGGTGTCTATCACTCCGGAGTGGAGTGGGGCTGGTGGCCCGGTCCGGAAGACTGCAGTGGCGCGGCCGGACTGACGACAGATGCCAGCAGCCTCCTGTCGGACCTCAATGCCATCAAACCACCGGCCTGCAACGAAGCGGCCCTTCGCGTTCTCGGCCTGTCCTTTGCCGGCTGGAATGTCGTCGCCAGCGTCATCCTGGCGGTTGGCTGCCTTCGCGGTGCCCTGTCGAAGGGAAGCTGAGATTACCCGGCATCAGGGTGGTCTGGTTTCTCAGGGTCATGCCGTTTGGTTTCCGCATGGGCAGCCTGCGCCATGAATTCGCTTGGCGACATGCCAAATTGCCGCTTGAAGAGGCGGCCGAAACTACCCGGATTCGAGAAACCACAGGCATAGGCGACATCAAGAACATACGCCCTGCTTCTTACCGGTGACGCCAGCATCCGGCGCGCCTGGTCAAGGCGAACCTGATTGACATAGGCACGAACGCCACCAAGTTGTTCGAAGGCCCGGTAAAGAGTGGCTCTGGAGGCATGTGCGTGCTCCGCAATGCTGTCGATATCCAGTTCTGAAGAAGAAATATTGTCTTCAATGAAATACCGTGCCCGGGCACGGATAATCTCATAGCCATCCTGATGGAGATCGGCAATCTCCTGCAGCAGAACCGATTGCGTAATATCCCTTGCAATTCCGGACAGCTGTCTGATGTGCACGCGACTGCCGCTGCGCAACGCGCCATCCAGTTTTCTGATGGTTGTCTCCAGGATTTCGGCGATCGGTGACGCCCTCCGAAGAACAGCTATTCCAGTCACACCCTCGAGCATCGGTTGCAGGAGGTCGAGTGGCAGCATGACGCGAAAGACTTCACTGGGACCCACGTCAATCTGGTAGTCCGATGCGGCAGCGTTGATATAGATATCTTTCTGTCTGAGCGACATGGTTTGCCGGGTTGTCTGAACGTCGACGGCGCCCCTGTTGACAAGGCTCAGCACGATCGAGCTGGGCCGTTTGTTCGAATCGGCCCCCATGATCATGCCGCTGGCATTGGTCACTGAAAATGCCGTGTCGTCCGCACTCAGCCTCTCAAACCGCACAAAGTTCGGATTGCCTCGATCAAGTGGTCGAAAGAGCAGGCGCTGATACTCGCCGGTTACACCTTTTGACGCGCCTTTCAGGAACGTCTCAAACCCCTTTATCCGCTCGCCTGGCGGCAGGAGGTTCGATTCAAAACGCGCATATTTGACTGCATCCCCGGCTTCTATCGTATCCCCCAATCATCGGCTGGACGAATCCGACAGATGTCGCGGATTTGCGCGACAAGCGCCTGTGGCAATCACGGTCCGTCCAAACAGCACCGGAATCGATATATGGTGTCAATTCGAGATTAAAAGACCACCATCCACAAAAGCTGATGGCGGGCAACCATTCGACCCGGCTCGTTGACTGCGGCGATGCGGGGCACATCGTGTTTGTCGCTGGCTGGATCAGGTGTTGTCTTGCATACTGGACAACGGCACATGTTCCGAGCTGTCATCCCGCCTGGCAGACGCTCGGCTCAGGGTTCCAGTTCCACATCCCAATAGAGATAATCCATCCAGCTTTCATGCAAATAGTTGGGCGGAAACTGGCGGCCATTATTGTGCAGATCATGCACGGTCGGATGATACGGCTTTTGAGACGGGAACATGCGCGCATCCTTCGGCATTTTCCCGCCCTTTTTCAGATTGCAGGGCGAGCAGGCTGCAACAATGTTTTCCCAGGTTGTCTCGCCTCCAAAGCGGCGCGGAATGACATGGTCGAATGTGAGGTCGCTGTCGGTGCCGCAATATTGACACTGGAACCGATCCCGCAAAAACACGTTGAACCGTGTGAAAGCCGGGTGGCGGCTCGGTTTGACATAGTTTTTCAGGCAGACAACGCTTGGTAGCGCCATCGACATGCTCGGTGACGATACCCGGTGATCATATTCGGCCACGATGTTCACGCGGTCGAGAAAGACCGCCTTGATCGCGTCCTGCCAGGACCAGAGCGAGAGGGGATAGTAACTCAACGGCCGGTAGTCGGCGTTCAGTACCAGCGCCGGAAGCGAATCTGGAAACACTGCAATCGTCAACTCACTCTCCTGAGTGATTCGTCCTTTGTTCGGAATATATTAGGCCGGTTGTGACGGGAATGTGAAGTGGCGCACAAAGTTAGCCTCCCTGCTTCATGCTGTCTGCCTCAACCGCTCGGGATAACATCGCCCCGTTTCATGGCAGTGGCATAGTAGGCCCACAAAAGCCGCGCCGCCACGCCGCGCCAGGGCTGCCATTGCTCGGCAATCACGCGCAGCGCCTTCGCATCCGGCCGTTGTTCGTGGCCAAGGGCGTGTCCGGCGGCGCTCTGCAGCGCAACATCGCCGGCCGGAAAGATATCGCCATGCCCGGCACAAAACAGCAGGTAAACTTCTGCGGTCCAAGGACCGATACCCTTGATCAAGGTCATCGCGGAAATCGCGTCCGAAGCCGGCATATGGCACAGTGCATGGGGATCGAGTGTGCCCGACAGCGCCGCCTCCGCGGCCCGTTTGAGCGTCATTTCCTTCGAGCGCGACAGACCGATCTGCCGGCATTGCCGTTCTTCGAGCGCGGCCACTGCACTCACGTCACATCCGGCGGTCTGGTCGAGCAGACGGGTCCACAGGGCCGCGGCGCTTGCCTTTGAAACCATTTGCGAAACAATGATCTGCGCCAGACCTTCAAATCCGGGTGGCTGACGGCGCAATGGAACCGGGCCGGCCTGGGCAATTACCGGCGCCAGCCGGCTATCGAGTGCGCGCAGTGCCTCAAGCCCGTCGCTGATGTCCTGTGGCTTTTCGATGGTCCGTATGTTCGACATTGACAAGGCGGCCTCCAGAAGGCCAATCCTAGCAGCAGCCCATGACCCTTGCCACCGACCATGCACGCTGAAACCGACCGTATCTTCCGATTCGCCCCCAGCCCGAATGGTGAGCTGCATCTGGGCCACGCCTGTTCGGCATTGCTCAATCACGACATGGCACAGGCGTGTGGCGGCACATTGCTGCTACGCATGGAAGACACTGACACGCAACGCAGCAAACCGGTTTATGAGCAACAGATTCTCGATGATCTGCGCTGGCTTGGCGTTCGATGGACAGGTCCCGTCCGCCGTCAGAGCGATCACATCGCTGATTATCAATCGGCGCTCAACCGTCTGAAGAAGCTGGGGGTGGTTTATCCGGCAGCGATGAGCCGCAGGGAGATTGCCGATTTTGTCGCCGGTGCGCCGGGTTGGCCGCGTGATCCCGACGGCGCACCCTTTTATCCAGGGCGCGAGCGGGAACTGGATGCGGCAGCACGGCAAAAGCTGCTGGGCTCCGGCAAACCCGTCGCCTGGCGGCTGGACATCAGCAAGGCATCAAAACGGCTTCAAGCGCCGCTGACCTGGCGGGAACATGGCCGGGGACCGCAAGGTCAGACCGGAACAATCAACTGCGATCCGGCCGCCTGGGGAGACATTGTGCTGATTCGCTCCGATGGCCAAGTCGCCTATCACCTTGCGGTGGTGGTCGATGACGCCCTACAGCAGGTCACTGACATTGTCCGCGGACACGACCTTTTCCACGCGACTTCGCTGCACCGGCTGCTGCAAACGCTGCTTGGACTGCCGCAACCGCGCTATACGCACCACCATCTGCTGAGCGACGGCGAAGGCCGCAAACTGTCGAAAAGCAAACGCGATCTTTCACTGCATTCGCTTCGCAGTGGGCACTCACCGGCCGATATTCGAAACCTGATTGCCGAGAGCGCCAAAATCTGAAGTACTGTTTCTGTCTATTCCACCCGCATGAAGAGATGCTTCAACAGGACCAACACCAGCAGGGAGCTGAATGCGCCGACCAGACCCGCGCCGGCCATCACTTCAACATTCGAGACCGCCAGACCGGCAATATCGGCAAGGAAAATGCCGAGAAACAAACCAGTCGTCAGTACCAGCATATTGCCGAGCACGCCGAATCCGGAAGAACCGATGACACCATCCATGGCGTGACCCACAAAGAAACACCCTATGATACAGGCAATGACCAACCCGTAGAAAACCTCAGGGGCTACATATCCAATCATTTATCCGCTCCGTCCCATTCATGCGCCCATCAGGCGCAGGACCAATCACTGAAGCGGCCATGTTACTCAATATCTGATGGGTTTTCTTGCACATCCGCAAAATTCGGTTAACACGCAATGCAGACGTGGCGGTGTTCTGATCCTATTTTCAATCACTTAACCATTTTTGTGACCGACATCATTCCCGCTTCTGGCAATGATCGCGGCGTTCAATTCCGCCCCGAAAATAAAGATGACCGCAATGATATAAAGAAAAATCAAGGCGATCATGATCGACGCCAGACCGGCATAGGTTGCCACATAATTTGAAAAGCTTTGCAGATAGGCTGCAAAGAAGGATGCGCCCACCATCCACAACACCATGGTGGTCACGGCACCCGGAAGAATCGTTCGAAATGTTCTCTTGTCCGCCGGCAGCCATTGATGACAGACCAGCAGGCCCACAAACAAGAGGGCAGCCGCAACCACAATCCGCCAGTTTTCAATATGGGCGACGATGCCTTCGCTCCATGGAAACCACTCGCGTGCCAGCTGGATCGCAAGCGGCGCCAAAACCAGCAGAAAACTGATGACCAGCATGATCAGGGCCGCAACGAGCACAAATCCGAGACTTTGTGCACGAAGCAGGAAGAACGACCGCCGGTCCTGGACCCGGTAGGCCCGGTTCAGCGAAACACGTAGCGCCTCGACACCATTGGAGGCAAAAAAAGCCGCAGCGATGACGCTGACCGTCACCAGGCCGCTGCGATTGACCGTCAGAACATTCAGAACCTCGCGCGAGATCGGTTCGGCAATGGACTCGGGCCAAGTATCGAAAATGATGTGGACGGCCGTGTCGGCGAAAGCGTCGGCGCCGGCAAAACTGGCCAATGCGGTCGCGAAAATCAAAAACGGAAAAAGCGCAAGCAGTGTGGAAAGTGCGACATGGCTGGCCATTGCCCAGCCATCATCATTGTTGAAATGAAGAATCGCGTCGGCAAGAATCTCCCAAACACGCTGCCAGCTCATCATCAACTCCCTTTGCGCCGTCGCTTCAACGCCCGGCATTGATGCACACTTTTACCCCGATCGGCTCAATGCATTACCGACCCGGGTTCCAGGGTCCTGACCCTGGTGCAACAATCTGCCCTATGTTTTATGGCCGGAACCGCTTGTCAAACACAATTACGCGCGGCAAAGAGTTGCCATGGCCCAACAACGAACCATTCTTGTCACAGGATGTTCCTCCGGCATCGGCGCGCACTGCGCCCGTGCGCTCAAGGATGATGGTTGGCGAGTCTTTGCAACGGCCAGACGGCAGGAAGACATCGATCGTCTCGCTGAGGATGGCATCGAGGCCTTCTATCTGGACTATCGCGAGGAAGACAGCATCGGCGCTTTGTTCGACAACGTCATGGAGCGATCGGGCGGCACGCTGGACGCGCTGTTCAACAACGGAGCCTATGCCCAACCAGGTGCGATAGAGGATGTGCCGACCGAAGCGTTGCGTGAGCAATTCGAGGCCGGGTTTTTCGGCTGGCATACGCTCACAAGGCTGGTCATCCCGGTCATGCGAAAAGCCGGCCATGGACGGATTGTGCAATGTTCGTCCATCCTCGGCTTGGTGCCCATGCGCTGGCGGGGCGCCTACAATGCCGCCAAACATGCCCTGGAGGGCCACTCCGTAACGATGCGCATGGAGCTTGCAGGGAGCGGCATTCACGTCAGTCTGATCGAACCGGGGCCGATCGAATCGAAATTCACCACCAATGCGCTCGCCTACATTGAAAAATACATCGATGTGGAGGGCTCGGTTCACCGTGAGGACTATGCGCCCGAGCTCAAGCGTTTGCGGCAGGGCGGCATCCGCTCCAAGCACAAGCTCAAGCCCGACGCCGTCTATGCGAAGCTCAAACATGCCCTCGAACATGAACGGCCCAAACCGCATTATGTGATCACACGGCCGGCCAGGATCGGCATCGCCATGAAACGTCTGCTGCCGGCCCGCATGCTTTACGACATACTGCAAACCCGATAATGAAACCGGCCCTTCGAGCCGAAAATCCTGGGAAACCGCGTATTGGCCAACTTTCTCTTCTATCTGACACTGGTCGTCATGGCTGCCGTTGTCTTTGTCCTGATACGAGGGCTCTTCAACATGATGCGCGGCGGTTCCGGCAACCTGTCGAACAAGCTGATGCAGATGCGGGTTCTGCTGCAATTCATAGCGGTTGTGCTGATTGTCGCCATCCTGTGGATTACCGGCGGTGGGCGCTGACTGTCAGAAAACGAAACTCGAACCGACGAAAGAGAACCGGCCTTGGTCAAGTTGAACAAGATCTACACCCGCACGGGAGATGACGGCACCACCGGCCTCGGCTCCGGTCAGCGGCGCGAAAAATATGATCTGCGCATCGCCGCCTTCGGCACGGTCGACGAAGCCAATGCCTGCGTCGGCATGGCACGCCTCCACACGGCGGACGCGCCGACGCTGGACGCCATGCTGTCGCGCATGCAGAACGATTTTTTTGATCTGGGCGCCGATCTGGCCACCCCTGATACGGGCGAGAAACTCGAATACGAGCCGCTGCGGGTGACCGACCAGCAGGTCGAGCGGGTTGAGAGGGAGATCGACGCGCTGAATGCTGACCTCGAAGCCCTCCGCTCATTCATACTGCCCGGCGGTTCGCCCGCCTCCGCCGCCCTTCATCTGGCCCGCACCGTGGCCCGCCGCGCCGAAAGGCTGATGGTTGAACTGAATGAAAAAACGGGTGAACCGGTCAACCCGGCGGCCCTGCGCTATATCAACCGGGTGTCCGACCTGCTGTTCGTCGCGGCCCGCTGTGCCAACGCCAATGGCCGGGACGACGTTCTTTGGGTGCCGGGCGCAAACCGCGACTGAGCCGCCACGGACTACGGCACGAATCCCTGATCTCAAAGCGTGACAGGTGCAGACAACAGCCCGCTGACCGGCAGCCGTGCCACTGACCGCCGCCGGCGAGAGGCCTGCAGACCTCCACCAGCGGCGAAATTGCAAACGGACCGTCGGCCCTTGCCGCCAAACGGTTGGCACGGGCCGCAAGACCGCCTAAAACACACTCATCCGGCTCAGACAGCAGCGGGACACCGATCTGAGGCGCGACATCCGACCATGTTCATCCCACTCCATGACCGCAACGATTTGCAGCATATTCGTCTGCAATATGTGACACTCGGCCTGATCATCCTCAATGTGCTGATCTGGCTGGCCACCTCCCTGAGCGGCGATAGCGGTGAATTCACCACGGCTGCCGTTTTGGGCCTTGGATACATTCCCGCCGTGGTCAATGGCTATGCCGACCTGGCGCCGGGGCTGGCAATTGTTCCCGATGGCGCGACCTATATCACCTATGCGTTCCTGCACGGCGATATCTGGCATGTGGGATCCAACATGCTGTTTCTGTGGGTGTTTGGCGACAATATCGAAGATGCGATGGGGCACATCAGGTTCCTGATCTTTTACCTGCTTTGCGCGGCAGCGGGCGCATTGGCCCACGGCCTGCTCGATCCGCATTCCGAGGCGCCCTTGATCGGCGCGTCCGGAGCGGTTGCCGGCGTTGTCGCCGCCTATCTGGTGCTGCATCCGCGCGTCCGCGTCTGGGTCCTGGTTCTCGGCCGCATACCTCTTCCTCTTCCGGCCTTCGTGCCGCTGGCCCTGTGGATCCTCTACCAGCTCTACATGATCGTGGCAGACAGCGACGGCACGGTCTCTTGGGCCGCGCATGTCGGTGGAATCATGGCCGGCGCGATTCTGGTTCTGGTCATGAAGCGGCGGGAGGTGCCCCTTTTCGACCGGAAGATCATTTCACCGCGGGCCGTCGAACACAAAAAGGCGACTGACGAACCAAAACAGCGGCCATGGGGCCGGTAGGCGCCATTGGGCCAGGAATTCAAAAACCCACGGTCCAGACACAAACGCAATTGACGAAAACGGTCGGTTGCAGATATGTGACGGGCACAAGCGCGGCCAAGCTTGAGGCCGCGGAAATTGACCACGTCGATGTCGTTTTCCAGCCAACACGGATCAATTCGATTGTGCAGACATCTGCGAGCAGTTTGAGAAAGGTAAACGAATGAAAGTTCTGGTACCCGTGAAGCGGGTGGTTGACTACAATGTCAAGATCCGCGTCAGGCCGGACGGCTCCGGTGTTGAGCTGGCCAATGTCAAAATGTCGATGAACCCGTTTGACGAGATTTCCGTCGAGGAAGCCATCCGTCTGAAGGAGGCCGGCAAGGTCGAGGAAATCGTCGCGGTCTCCATCGGACCGGCAAAGGCCGAGGAAACCATTCGCACCGCACTGGCCATGGGTGCCGATCGCGGCATTCTCGTTCAGACGGATGATCTCGTGGAACCTCTGGCCGTCGCCAAGATCCTCAAGGCCATCGTCGACGAGGAAAGCCCGGAACTGGTCATCGTCGGCAAACAGGCCATCGACGATGATGCCAATCAGACCGGGCAGATGCTCGCAGCGCTTCTCGGCTGGTCACAGGGAACCTTTGCCTCCGATGTCGAACTCGGCGACGGCGTCGCATCGGTCACCCGTGAGGTCGATGGTGGTTTGCAGACCATCGAAATCTCCCTGCCGGCGGTCGTCACCACCGATCTGCGACTCAACGAGCCGCGTTACGCATCGCTGCCCAACATCATGAAGGCCAAGAAAAAGCCGCTCGACAAGAAGACCACGGACGATTACGGCGTCGACACCACGCCGCGTCTCAAGGTCATCACGACGGAAGAACCGGAAGGCCGCAAGGCCGGGGTCAAGGTCGAAAGCGTTGCCGAACTGGTCGACAAACTCAAAAACGAAGCCGGCGTGCTTTAGGAACGGGAGCCAGAAACATGACTACTCTTCTTCTTGCCGAACACGACAATGCCGAGCTTTCGGACCAGACCGCCAAGGCGCTGTCGGCAGCGACAGCCATCGGCGGTGATGTTCACGTACTTGTCGCCGGAAAGGGCGCGCAAGCCGTTGCTGATGCGGCGGCTGGCCTGAACGGCGTCTCCAAGGTGCTGCTCGCCGAAGCCGACGAACTGGCGGTCAATCTGGCCGAACCGACAGCAGCTCTGATCGTATCCATGGCCGACGGCTACGACACGATCATGGCCGCGGCCACCACCAACGGCAAAAACATCATGCCACGGGTGGCGGCCCTGCTCGATGTCATGCAGATTTCCGACATTACCGAGGTGGTTTCCGCCGACACGTTCAAGCGGCCGATCTATGCCGGCAACGCCATCCAGACCGTGCAGGCGACGGACGCCAAGAAGGTTATCACCGTGCGGACTGCCGGATTTGACGCAGCTTCCGCCGGTGGGTCTGCTTCAGTTGAAACCGTTGGTGCTGCTGGTGATCCCGGTCTGTCGAAATTCGTCGAGGCCAAATTGTCGGATAATGACCGTCCGGAACTGACTTCGGCCAAGGTCATCATTTCCGGCGGCCGCGCCCTCGGTTCCGCCGAAAAATTCCAGGAAGTCATCCTGCCGGTGGCCGACAAGCTCGGTGCCGCCGTTGGCGCGTCGCGCGCCGCGGTCGATGCGGGCTATGCGCCCAATGACTGGCAGGTGGGCCAGACCGGCAAGGTGGTCGCCCCGGATCTTTACATTGCCTGCGGTATTTCAGGCGCTATTCAGCACCTGGCCGGCATGAAGGATTCCAAGGTGATCGTCGCCATCAACAAGGACGACGAAGCCCCGATCTTCCAGGTTGCTGATTATGGCCTTGTTGCCGACCTGTTCGACGTGCTGCCGGAGCTCGAAAAGGCGCTCTAAACGGATTGCAACATACGTCTCTTCGCAGGTGCAAAAAAACCAATTGGCCGGGCTGGACCTAACCAGCCCGGCCAATTACGTTATGGCCAATTCAAAAAAGACCTGTAAAGCGGAACCAGTGCCATGCCCAACGCGATCAAATCAGTTGGAATCATCGGTGTCGGCCAGATGGGTGGCGGAATTGCCCATGTCTGCGCCGTGGCCGGCTATGATGTTCTGGTGCATGATGTCTCCGAGGAGCGCATCAGGGACGGTATCGCCACCATCAACGGCAACATGGCGCGCCAGGTTTCCTCCGGCCATTTGAGCGAAGCCGACCGCGATGCTGCCCAGGCCCGCATATCGCCCGCCTTGGCCATTGAGGACCTTGCACCGGTCGACCTGGTCATCGAGGCCGCAACCGAGGATGAAACGGTCAAGCGCAAGATTTTCGCCAATCTGTGCCCCTTGCTGAACCCGGAAGCCATCCTGGCGACGGATACCTCATCACTCTCCATTACCCGGCTTGCCTCCGCGACGGACCGGCCCGAGCGGTTCATCGGCATCCATTTCATGAATCCGGTTCCGGTCATGAATCTTGTGGAACTGGTACGCGGCATCGCAACGGAGGATGTGACCTTCGAGACCGCGAAGGACTTCATCACATCGCTCGGCAAAACCATCACGGTCGCCGAGGACTTCCCGGCCTTTATCGTCAATCGGATTTTGCTGCCGATGATCAATGAGGCGATCTACACGCTCTATGAGGGTGTGGGATCGGTCGAGGCCATCGACACGGCGATGAAAATGGGCGCCAACCACCCGATCGGACCACTGCAACTGGCCGATTTCATCGGCCTGGACACCTGTCTGTCGATCATGCAGGTGCTATATGACGGACTGGCCGATTCCAAATATCGGCCCTGCCCGCTACTCGTCAAATATGTCGAAGCCGGCTGGCTTGGGCGCAAGACCGGACGGGGCTTTTACGACTATCGTGGCGAAGAGCCGGTCCCGACGCGCTGATCGGATCCTGCACGGCCGGGCACAACCACGCGAAAATTGCATCTGACAGCGGAATTGATATTCTGACCGCGATCGGTCGCAATGGATAGTGACCCGTCAAGGGGGCAGCTTCCATGCGTGTATTGCTGATCTGGCCAAAATTCCCGATGACATTCTGGTCGTTCGAGGGTGTCTTGGAACTGGCCGGGATGAAATCCTATATGCCACCGCTCGGATTGCTGACGGTCGCCGGCATATTGCCGCAGGACTGGTCGTTCCGCCTTGTTGATCGCAACGCCCACACGCTGAGTGAGGCGGACTGGGAGTGGGCCGACATCGTCATGCTGTCGGCGATGATCGTCCAACAGGACGATTTTGCCGCTGTCATTCGCGAATCCAAGTCGCGTGGTATTCCCGTCGCCGTCGGTGGCCCCTATGTCACCTCCGTGCCTGAGGATGCGGAAGCGGCTGGCGCCGACTACATCGTCCTGGACGAGGGTGAAATCACCATCCCCCCATTTGTCGACGAATACACGAAACGGGGAAACTGGGTGCGCGGCACCGATGAACCCGCCCTGCGCTTCGGCGCTGGTGGAAAGAAGCCCGATGTCACTGAAACACCGATGCCACGCTACGATCTGGTCGATCTGAGCGCTTACGATTCCATTCCGGTACAGTATTCCCGCGGCTGCCCGTTTCTGTGCGAATTCTGCGACATCATCAATCTGTACGGACGAAAACCCAGGACCAAACATCCCGAACAATTGCTGGCTGAACTGGAAAGCCTCTATCAACTGGGTTGGCAGGGGTCAGTGTTCCTGGTCGACGACAATTTCATCGGCAACAAGAAAAACGTCAAAAAGCTGATGACGGAGCTCAAACCATGGCTGATGGCGAGGGACCGTCCGTTCCTGCTGACAACGGAAGCCTCCATCGATCTGGCATCCGATGACGATCTCATCGAGCAGATGCTGCAATGCAATATCGGATCGGTGTTCATTGGCATCGAAACACCCGACGTCGACAGCCTGGCCCTGACGAGGAAACACCAGAACAACCGCAACCCGATGATGGATGACATCCGCAAACTGCAGCAGTCCGGCATGCATGTGATGGCCGGCTTCATTATCGGCTTCGACAATGAGCAGGCTGGCGCCGGGAGCCGGATCGTGCGCTTTGTAGAGGACTGCAACATCACCCTTGCCCTTCTGTCGATGCTGCAGGTTCTGCCGAACACCGGCCTGTGGACCCGACTCGAGCGGGAGGGCCGGCTCAGCACCGACATCGGTACGATCAATCAGACATCGGCTTTGAACTTTGTCCCGACCCGCCCGGCACAGGAGATCGTCCGGGAATATCTCGAAGCCTATGAAAAACTCTATGACCCGGTGCTCTATATCGAACGCGCCCATCGGCTGTTTCTTGAACTCGGCAGCCCCGACCTCGACCGGCTTCCCAAGCAACAGCATGTACCGCTCCCGCCGCTGGGTGTCCGCATGCAAAGAATGCTGCGTACGCTGAAAACCGTGCCCTATGCGGTCACCGCGCCCTTCAAGGTCATCTGGCGCCAAGGTGTTGTGCGCCCTTCCCGATCAGTCTTCTGGCGGTGCATGTTCTCGATCATCCGGCACAATCGCGGAGCCTTCGGCTTTTACGCGACAGTCTGCGCCCATAATGAGCATTTTCTGCAGATTCGCGATGCCCTGCGCGCTTCACTGGAAGGCGAAGTGCCCTCGCTGCCGACCGAAATCTACGTCCCGCCCGATCGGTCGGAGGAAGAGTCAATACGCCGCAAGCCCGAATTCGTCACTCACCTTGCAGGCGGCTGACCGACGCCGGCAGAAGCACCATGGCCCTGGCGTAATCAATCCGTCCGCCATCATCGTTGAGCCGTCCATTCAGGCTCAGCAGAACCAGACGGGCCTCACCGGCCGCTCCCGCAAGCGGAGTTACCAGTGCCGCATATCCGGTATCCGCCCGCGGCGCCGCGCGAACGGTCTCGAGCAATCGGGAAACCGGCACCTGCCACCGGTTGCCGAGATAACGGATCGTGAGATTGTCGTTTTCGACAAACAGATGGGGATCGGCTCCACCGCTGTCCTCCGGCGTGAAATCGGCGCGCGGCATTTCGATGACGCCCGAAAGAACGGTCGCCTGTTGAATGTCGAGTGTCGCGGGACGGGACGCGCTGAAGTGAACGAAAAATTCCAGATCGCCCGTTGCTCTGTCGCCCTGCCATCTTGTGAATTTGAGAACCGAAATAACATCATTGGCGCTGGCGTTCTTTTCTCCACCATCGAACGGATCGTTGTCGGCAGCGGAAAACATCGGTGCAAGAGCATCCAGCCGTCGGTTTCTTGAAAGGAACATGACGATCGAATGGGCCTCACCGGATGCCTTCTCATCGATCGTGTCGGGGACAACCAGTCCGCCGTTCTGAAAATATCCCTCGGCACGCATCAGACCGTCCAGGCGCGACAGCTGGCTGGCAATGGAAACCGAACCGGCGCCCCAGGGGCCGAACGAGGTGACAAGGAGCAAACCGCACAATGATCCCAATACGATGCGCGGCTCGATGCTGCGTCGTCGGATGACAAACCAGACAATGAGGAAAGCCACCCAGAAACCGAGCGCGACCAGACCGTAACGCTCCGGCGTAACACCATAGTCGCTGATCCGGCGCGACGTTCCGATGGCCAGAAGGCAAAGGGGAACGATCAAGAACAGAAACCAGTTTTTGCTGAAAAACCGCAACAGGACCGAACCACTTCCACGCCACGGATATGCGATCAGCCAGATGGCGGCACCCCCAAGGGAAAAGATCAGCACCATGATGCCGACCTGTCCCTTGGGCAATTCCCATTCGACCAGCATCTTGCCCGCATAAAGATGCAGGATGACAACATAGACCAGCGCCAGCGGCACCAGCAGATACTTCAACAGCAGCAGCGTGCCGGACACCAGCAGGTCCGAATTGCGCTGCGGATCGAAATCCTCCGACAGATTGCGCGAGACCACCGAAAGGCCGTAGATCGCGCCAATCAGAGCGATGCCCGTCGCCCAGATATGTTCGTGAATGTCGGAGTCGAAATCTACACCGAAGAGGTAGCGGATACTTTCCACGATGGCCGACAGGCCACCGCCGAAGACCACCGTGACCAGCGCCGACAGGATCACCGCCAGGGCAAGGCGCAGATTGAACATCCAGAGCCCGTTGTCATCCCCGTTGCCCGTGAATCCCGCCACCATGACCGCCAGCACAAGCCCGGGAAACAGGAACACGAATTGCAGGTTCAGCGGGTGCAGGAACCAGCAAATGGCGCCGGCCGCCGCCCCGGCCAGGACGGCCAGCAAGAAGCCTGGAAGACGCGCCCAGTGGCGACCCTCCGCATAAAGATGGGCGGCACCGGATGCCAGAAACCCGGCAATCAATCCACCATAGACCTGCTCGTCCCAGTAAGGGCTGCTCCTGTCCACGTAGAACGAACCGACCCCGGCAATATCCAGATTGACCACAATCGTGCCAACCAGACTGATCAGGACGGGGATCGGAAAACGGCCCAGCGTCACCCACAGGTCTGGCATGGTTCGGCCAAGCCGATCGATCATCCCCATTGTGGCGCGGCTCCCGGTTCAAGCAAATTGCCAATCGTCTCCCACCGAACAACCAACCCATAGTCTGGATTGGAAGAGAAAGGCCGGCGGGAGCGATAAGCGGTCATTGAGGCGACAAAAGGACCGAAACAATGCCCGAATCCAGCGCGTTATCCTGAAAATCATGCGCTTTCGCGATGGGCCGCACCAAGATAGGCCTGCAGCCGATCCAGCGCTGTCTCCAGCGTTGCCATCGCGCGGGCATGGCAAAGCCGGACCATGCCTTCACCACCGTCTCCAAAGGCAACGCCCGGTGCCAGACCGACCCGGGCCTCCAGGGCCGCTTGCCGACAAAAGGCCACACTGTCGGCGGTCTGCGGCGACCGGAACATGGTGTAGAAGCCGCCGAGGCTGGGGACAACGGATATGTCCGGGATGGCGGCAAGCCGGTCCGCAACAAGTGATTTGGCATCCATGCAATGTGCTCGCAATCCGGCCGCAATGGGATCTCCATGATCAAGCGCCTGAACGCCGGCCATCTGAATGAAGCCAGGCGAGCCGGATATGCTGAACTGCGAGAGCTTTTCGAAGGAATCGTGAAACTGCGCCGGATACACCATCCAGCCAAGCCGCCATCCCGTCATGGACCAGGCCTTGGAAAAGGAATTCAGCACAAAAACCGGATCATCCGGCTCGGCAAGGCTCAGCAAGGTCGACCCGGTTTCGCTGTCAAAGCTCAGCCGCTGATAGACCTCGTCCGACAGGATGGCGATACCGGTTCGCCGGGACAAAGCCAGCAATTCCTGCGACTGATCTGTCCCGATGGTCCAGCCGGTGGGATTGGATGGTGACGCGAAATAGATGAGCCTGGTCCTGTCGTCGCACTGCGCCACCACCTGGTCCATATCCACCCGATATTGCCCGTCATGCAATTGCAGCGGGACTTCCCGCACTGTCCCGCCAATCAACTTGACGGCACGATCGATATTGGGCCAGCAGGGCGTGATCAGGATGGCGTTGTCGCCCGTGTCCATCAGCGCACGCGTAATCATCGTGGCCGCATGCATGCCTGAATTGGTCACGCAGACCCGGTCATCGGCGACCGATGTTCCATAGATGCGTTGATAATAGTCGCTGATGCTCTGCCGCAGGCGCGGCAGGCCGCGATTGGGCGTGTAGAAGGTCTGCCCGGATGTCATTGCGTCATGGGCCGCCGCGATGATTGCCTCATCGGTCGCGAAACCGCTTTCACCCAACCAGAGGGGAACGATATCCTCGACACTTCGGCCGACGCGGACGATTTCGATAATCGGGGAATCCTCAAGGGAGCTTATGAGCGAGGCGGGCTTGGCCGCGTGATTCATGTCCATGGTCCTGATTGTTCGATGAGGGTCGTTGCCCCTTTCATGTCACCTGCATGCTCACGCAAAGTGAGCTTCGACCGCACCCAATTGTGTAAATTCCGCTCTGATCCTGTCACCCTTTGCAGCATCATATTGTCTTGTAAAGGACCCTGACATGATCAGATCACCCGGTTGCAATCCACGGCCATACTGGCTCAGCTTGTGCGTCAACCACACGATCGACTGCATCGGATCACCGAGGACAGCCTGTCCTGTAGCAATTTCACGGCTCTGGCCATTGACGAAGATCTCAGCACGAATTGCCGACAGATCCATATCCGGATGGTAGGCCTGGAATTCTCCGGTTACGAAGGCGCGTTGCTGTACATTGCCTGCAACAGCCAGTGGAAAATCGTCCTTGAAGACCCCGCGCTTTTCGACGATTTCCATCGCCGGCGCTATGTCTCCGATGGCAGCCTTCGCCGCATCAAGGCCGACATTCGCCCCCGACAATGGCGCCTTCATGCGCATGCAAAGCTCATTCTCGAAGCCCGGCGCCATCAGCTCGTCAAAGATCAGCCGCGCAGGTGACGACAACTGACCTTTTGCAACAAGATGTCCCAGGCAGGGTTCGTGAACACCCTGCTGTTCCTGCATCGCCTTGGCGGTCAATCCAACTTTCCAGCCGGCATGGATGTCCCCGGCGGACAGGCGCAGGTCGAGCAATTCGAACTGGACGTCATAGGCTTCCTGAACCGACAGGGTCTGCGAGAGAGTATCCGGAAAAGCGCTGTCGTTCACCAGACATTGGTGGATTTGGTGCGCGGCGGAAATATGGGCCATGTTCGATGGAATCCTGGGCGGGACGGACAATCAGGTCAAAAACATATCACAGCCATGGCGATACAATCCATCCGGACAGGGCATGTCGGATTTCCATACACCTGAACAAAAAACGGCCGCCCGGCCGGGCGACCATTGCCGGAAAGCGCTCCGGTTTTGCGTCAATTGACGAAGCGTTGATACAGCACCATCACGTTGCGGATGATCACGCCGCCGCTTCCGTTTCCCGACAGCTTCCTGAAGAAGATCTTGTTGTTGCCCTTGCTGACCCAATTGGATGAGAAGGGATCCATGAATTGCCGCGTCGTGTTGCCGTCGAACGAAAAGGTGCTGATCGTCCGGTCGGCACCTTGCGGGTCGCGGATCTGGACGCGCAGCGTGAAGCCATTGGCGTTTTCGAGATCCACCTGGTAGCACAGCACCGGCCGTTTCGAGCCATCATTGTCCAGCTTGATGTCATTGGCCGGATTCCACTGAACACGCTGGCTGTTCGATGTCTCCTCCGCCCCAGGGGAAAAATTGGAGAGCGGCAGTGTCACATTGTCGGTCAGAACCTGGTAGTAGGCGATATGTGGCATGGTTGTGTTTCCTTTGTTGCAACCCGCCCGCCATCCGGTGACGTCCCGATAACGGGCGGGCAAATGGACGGTTTACCAGCAGCCATTGGCTCCGCAATCGACCTGGAACGTGTCGCTCGGACAGGAGCCCTCGCTATCGTCATAGGTCGCGCAGCCGGTTCCACCGGTCTGGGTGTTCCAATGGGTGCAGCAGGTCAGCGCGACGGTTCCGCCGGGAGCCTTCAGGATCGACTTCTGCTTCACGAGCTTACCCTTGCGCGGCGAAATCTTGCGCAGCACCTGTTGATTGGCGGCTTTCGATTTGAACATCTTGGTGTTCGCGGCAAAACCCGTTTGTGGAATGATCACCTGTGCGAAGACAGTTGCAACGCAGAGGGTTTTGATGAGTGTTTTCAGAGAGATCATGGTGTTTTCCTTAAGAGTGAATGTGCCCCACCTTGATCGTTTGGGAGATCAGCCGAACCGAATGCCGGTCAGGCGCGTTTCTCCCGCCATTGCACGACGACATTGGCAACACGGAACCGGTCAGCGGTCCGGCGCCGGATGGTCAGACGGTTTTCTCCTTTCTTCAGAACGTTTTTGGGAATCCGGTCCATCCACAGATTCCACCCATCGCCATCAACCATGTCGAAGGACGGCAGGTGCTTGCCGTTGATCAGGATTCGATGGGAGACCTCGTCACCCGGATCGGTGGATGCGTCGCCGACATCCTCGGCCTGGATGAGGATATACCCCTCCGAACTGATGGATGTTCCCCGGCGCGAGGCCAGCACCGGCTCTTCGTCTATGAAGAACGACCGGGTCGCCTCTTCGTTCGGCCTGGTGAACTCCTTGTCGAAGTTGAGCCAGGCAAAATCGGAACCAAACATGTGATTTCCTTTCCTGTTGAGCGAGCGCAGGACCATTCCCGCGGTCGCACTGAACAGGAAAACACGGCACTGTAGGTCGGACCGTTATGGCAGCGTTAACGACGCGTTCGCCGTGGGCCGGGCGCGCTTTCTCCCGCCAACCGCTGCTGCTAGTGTGAGGTGTGGGGATCTCTTGTGTTCCGTAAAAAGGAAGCCTGACATGGAAAATGCATTTCAACTGAAGACACGAAGGGCGACCGGTGTTCTGGGCATGCTGATCAGACAATGGGCCGTTGATCTCGACACCAGACCCCCGTTTCGCCTCGAAGGTGATTGCCGATGGATCATCGCGGTCGAGGATTTTCGCGATCTCTTGAAGAGCCACGGATTGGAGGAAGCTCGATCCGAGACAGATTCGGGCGACTATCTGATCCGCGACGATATCGAGGAAATCGAGCTGATCACCCGAAAGCCAAACCGGTTTTCCGTTCTCCTGCCGGAAGCCGATATCATTCGGTCTCTGGCCGACAGCAAGGGTGCTTCACAGATGCAGATGGCAACGCTCTATGCCGACGTCGATCCGGCCCGTCCGGAACTCGACATGGGCGATCTGAGGGATCCGCTGGATGACGACCGTCCAGCCACCTACAAGGTCACCATGGATGGAGACGGCAAGTTCGAAAAATTCCTTGACCCCTATATGGCGGCCTATGTCTGCTCTCAGTGTCTGTAGCATTCGGCAGCGCCTGAAACACCGGCTTTCAGGCGCTCGACCATCGCTTCGTTCCTGATTGGGAAGCAACTCAGAAACCAGTCGAGGATGGCAGGGGTCGATGGATCATTGGGGCTCGCCCAAACCGACCGCGCGTGGGTTTCAAAACGTCCCCATGCCTCGGCGGCCTGGTCATGCTCGGCCAGATGCCACAGCGCCGCGGCTTTCCACGCAGGCAGATTGCCAATTCCGTCACCGGCATTTTCCGCCGCTTCGATGCAGCCCTCGTCATCGCCGGACAGAAACCTGATATTGGCGTGATAGCCCCATTGCGGCAGGCTTGTTGTCCAGCCTTCTTCCAGGAAGCGCGATGCCAGAAGCCTGGCCAGATCCAGATCGTCATTGAAGGCCGCACCGAGCGCTGACGAGATCACGGTCCAGGGATCGTCCTCATTGCACTGGCGCGCCATGGAAAAACTTGCTGCCGCCTGGGCGTGTTCCCGCAGCAGACAACTTGCCCACGCCCTGCAGAGATGCGCACGACTGTCCAGCGGGTCAAGGGCGATGGCCCGGTTCGCCAATGCCTTGCTCTGCGCCAGCATGGTGTTGTCGGGAGCAAGCCCCGGACGAACAAGATGACCGATATTGTGATGTTGCGACAGGCTGCTATAGGCCATCGAAAATCCCGGATCGAGCGCGATCGCCTTGCGAAAACAGCCCGCCGCCTCATCCCAGGCACTGGAACGAAAGTCGTTCAACAGTTTCTGGCCCAGCAGCCAATTGTCGACGGCGCCGCTCACGGTGGACATCTGCGTGATTTCCGACAGACGCGTGCGCGACAGGCTGAGACTGCAGGCCGCAGCCAGCCGGCCCGCGAGACGCGCCTGATGTTGCCACCAGTTTTGCGACATGTTTTCGAAACGGTCACTCCAGATAACCACCCCATCGGAGATCCTCGTCAAAGTGGCAATGAAGGTCAGATGTTCGGCGGCCGGGGCAATGACCAGTTTCAGGGAATAGTCGGCCGGCATGTCGCGCACATTGGCATCAATCACATTGATCTGGCGAAACCGCACCAGCCGCGAGATCAGTTCGGATCGAAAGATCTCGGCAATCTGTGTCTCCTGCGTTGCTTCCCCGACCGTCGAGATCGGCAGAAAACTGATCCGGAACGTTGGCCCGGAAAAGGCGCCGGTATCCGCCCGTGACTCCTCTTCGGCCTCAATCGCCTTTGGACGCGTGCCGGATTTGACGGCAGCGATCAGGTCCTGCGTCGGCTGCGCCGGCTCCATTCCATATTCGTCATCCAGATGGTCCCACAGTGCCGCATAGACATCCAGCGCCCGGCCTGTTTCTCCGCGATCATCGTAAAGCCGTATCAGAAACCGGGTTGCCGCTTCATCCGACGCGTCGAGACTCAGCAGCGCCCGCGCCGCCCGTTCCGCCTGCGTGTCATTGTTGTCTGAGATAATCCGCTCCAGGTGACCGCGAAGCGTGTTTTCAAATTCCGTCCGCTTCAGCCGCAACCAACTGGTAAAGAGATCACCGGGCTCGCGGATCGTCGACAGAACAAGGGTATGGATCAGCGGTGTTTCGATGAGCCTGTCCGGCACCACACCGGACCCCAGGTCCTCAACGATCCGGTCCAGGTCTGTTTCGAGGCCTCCAGAGCGCAGCGATATGGTGGAACGGTCGGCCTCAAGACCATCCCAGGTTCCATCACAGTCGGCCCGCAGATTGTGCAGCACCTGACGCAGATTTCTGCGTGCCCGGTGCTCCTCGGATTCCTCCCAAAGAGTGGCGGCAAGTTTCGCCCTGCTTTCGGTCTTGCGAGGGCACAGCGCCAGATAACCCAACAACAATTGACTGGCCGCAAGAGAGAGCCGAACCGGGCCGTCGTCGAGCTTGCACTCAAACGCGCCGATCAATTGGAGATGCAGTGTTTTGCCGCCTGGATCCATGGCCTATCCTATCAATAGAGCTCCCAACAGGTCCAACCTGGGGACCCGCCCCCAGCCAGTGCCGAAGCTTGCGGCAATCGCAGATCCGTCGAGAAGGCATGGACAACCTGATACTTCGGGTCGGCGTGGGGGAGATCGATTGCGTGTATGGAAATCCCGAACCGGTCGAGATGGTGTGCCAATCGCGCCGATCCACGCAAATCGGCATCATCCATCAGGCAATCCGTTTCCCTGTCGGGCGTCAGTAGCGCCTGGCAAACATCGACACGGAGATCACATGCCCGTGCCAAGATGCGCTTTTCCTGCTCGGCGAGCGCAACGCCGCTTTGACGGCGATAGGCGATCACTTCAAGCCCGAACTCCATCTGGTGGAGCTCCTTCAACGCACCGCGAATTGCGGTTCGTGTGTTCAGGTGGCTGGACAGGCCGAAACACAGCGCCCGGTTATCCTCCTGGCAAGACCAGGCCACGAAGACCGGGACGCCGAACGCCGGCGTGATGTTCAGCAGCTCTGTTCTGCGGGACTGGTTGCGGCGCCAGTGACTCTGCAACCGGTCAAAATGATCGCGTTCCTGGACGGACGGCACTGCCGGGGTGCGAAGGCCCAGCCACCAGTGACGTGCCGCATAGCGTTCAATGGCTTCGAGCGCGGCGTTGAGCGTCGCCATTTCCCGGTCGATTCCGGCCGCCGTGCCTTCGGCCATGATCTGAGCCGGAACGCCATAGGTTGAAATCATGTCGGAGGCAAACCAGTCCACGTCGTCGGAAAGGAGGTTTCTGGCCGCCAGGCATTCGATCTCACGCTCGTCATCATTGGGTCGGGTGCGGTCAAACGGTGCAATCCCCCGCACATCGCGGGCCGGTTTCATGCAGCGCTTCGTCGGACCAAGCACATAGGATTGTCTCTCGGCGAACTCCGCGTCGCGCAGCGCGATTGCCGCTTCGCGGGTGTCGCCCAGGCCGGTGGCGCTGATATCGACCCCACGGAACGGAACACTGCCGGCAGCGCAAAACAGATTGGCAATATGCGGCAATTCATCATCGAACATGGGCAGTCGTCCCCGGCATTGTTCGGCCAATCAACACCTTACGCGAAACCCGGATAACGCGCGAATAACGCTTCAACCTACAGCGAAATGGTTTGCTCGCATCATCGACTGCCTTTGCCGATGGAAGGTGGTTTGGGGCCGCTCACCACATCGTAAGGAGAAAACTGAAATGATCATTGTTCAAACGCAAACCACCAGTGCAGCCCCGTCCGTGGCCTCCCACACGGGGCGACGTGCACGATATCCGATGAGATCGAAGGGGAAATCCCAATTGTTCTTCGGTGCCCTGGCCCTTGCCTCAGCGCTTGTCCTGGGCGCACCATCCGCCCAGGCCATCAACATCAACAAGATGAAACAGAACATGGTTGCCGACCTGAACGGAACCGTGAACGGCTATGCCTTTGTCATCACCCGGGGCAACAGGTCCCGTGTCGGATCTGGCGGCTGGGCAAAACGGCCCGTCGATGGCGGCGTGGCGATGACAATCAATACCCGTTCTTTCATCGCCTCAACCACCAAGCCGATCACGGCGATCGCCACGTTGCAATTGCTCGCAGCAAACAATCTGACGCTTGCGTCGAAGATCGCGCCCTGGCTCCCCAACAACTGGGTCAAGGGACCGGGCATCAATCAATTGACCTTCCGCGACCTTCTTCAGCACCGGACCGGTTTCAACCAGATCTTCATGAGTTTGAGTGCCGCCAAGCAGCAGGAGAACTGGGGAAATGACTGGGACGGTCTGAAATGGATCGTCAAGAACGGTGCTCAGCCCGGTGCCTCGGCATCGTATAAGAACGCCAATTTCGCGTTGCTTCGCGTCATCATCCCGAAACTGTGGAAAGCGTCCGGTGCGAATGACGCGGACTTCACCGGTGTTACCAAGGGCAATAATGGCCTGCTTTATGTGATCTATGTCACGAACCACATCTTCAAGCCCAGCAATGTTGCTATCGGAGCATCCTGCACGGCCGGTGAAACATACAGGCCGCAGGCCCTTGGTTATGATGTCACCGAACCGAACGAGAATGGCACCATGTCCGAAACGAGCTGGCCCAATTGCGGCGGTCATGCGGGACTGCGGCTCTCGGCTCGGGATCTGTCGCGCATTATGGTGGCACTTCGCAAGGGCAAGCTTCTGACGCCACCTTGGCGTTTCGCGATGGATCAGTTTCGGCTGGGCTGGGATCGTTTATCCAACACCAGCAAGAATGGCCGCAAGGACAAATGGTGGCATGGCGGTGCATGGAACAAACCCGGCAATCGTGGATACCGTGCCTGCATCATGAAATACAAGGGCAATGTCGAGGCCGCTCTGGTCATCAACTCCAAGACCAGTGGCAAGGGAGCCTGCACCATCCTGAAAGACGCCTATAACAATGCGGGCTGATTGATCATCATCGCAGGAAACCTGGACCGGCTGTCATGACAAACGGCTGGTCCAGTGATGAAACGCGTTGGCGACGATGATCTTGTCCGAGCCGATGACGAAGGTTCGGACACCGCGGCCACGCCAGTCATCCATCAGGGCGCGGCACTCCTCCGGATCCGGCGAAAAGACCGGCATCACGACAGGGTGGCCGGCATCGATCGCCCGATCGACCATGTCGCAAACGGCCGTTTGCACACGCTCATGGCGCCAGTTGCCATTCAACCCCATCGAAACGGACAAATCGAAAGCACCGAACATCAGGGCGGCGAGCCCCTTGGTCTTGCAGATCTCCGCGATGTTGCGCACGCCCTCCACCGTTTCGACCAATCCTATGGCCCCGACACGGGCTTCTTCTTCGGCCACATAATCCTGCCAGTTGCGAATGAAATGACCGCCGGAGCGGCAACAGGGACAGGCCCCACGCAACCCTTCTGGCCCGAACCGTGTGGCGGCGACGGCCTGCTGCGCCTCGTCCGCGGTTTCCATATTGGGCACCACAACATGCCGTATACCGGCATCCAGCGCCTTCATGATCTCGACCGGATCGTTTCGGGCCACCCGCAACGCCGCTGCAATATTGTTGGCATCCGCCGCGCGGGCGAGGTTTTCCGCCGTTTCCAGGCCGAAAGATCCATGCTCGCAATCGATGATGGTGAACGAAAATCCATTGAGGCCGATGAGATCGATCATCTCCGGCGCCGCGATCTGCGACCAGGTTCCCAGACTGACATCTTCGGATGAAAGAATGGCCTTGAGATCCCGGGTCATTCGGACGAGAGCCCGAGAACAGCCTTGCATTTGATTTCCACCAGAATGCCGGTCATGGAAAATCCCTTGACCGCAAATCCCGTCCAGGTCGGATAGTGTCCGGTGAAAAACCGGTCCTTGACGGCCATGAATGTTTTGAGATCGGCCATATCATCCGCGAACCAGGTCTCCATTTCGACGACATCATCGAAGGAGGCGCCTGCGGCACGAAGAACCTTGCCGACATTTTCAAAGGCCTGGGTGAATTGCGCCTCGGCACCAGGCACGACGTTCAGCGCTTCATCACGGCCCACCTGGCCGGACAGATACAGATTATCACCCACGAGTATCCCGGGTGCGTAGTGGTAGGTCTCGTAAATATTTTCCATCCCTTCGGGGATGATCACACGGCGGCTTGGCATGATTCAGCTCCTGTAACAGGCGGTTTCAATGGCTTGTGCAATGTCGCCGGCATCGGGCATATAGGCGCGCTCGAGCCGGTCATTGTAGGGAACCGGCATTTCCGGAGCGCCGACCCGGGCGACCGGCGCATCCATCCAGTCAAAGGCGTGCTCCATGATGCCGGCAGCGATTTCACCGCCAAATCCGCCGAATTGCGGCGCTTCATGGACCACCACCGCACGGTTGGTTTTCTGGACACTTGCAACAATGGTCGCCATGTCGAGCGGCTTGATCGTGCGCGGATCGATGACTTCGACACTGATCCCCTTCTTTTCCAGCCGTTCGGCGGCCTGTACGGCCCGTTCCACCATCGCCAGGGTCGCCACAACGGTGCAATCCGTTCCCGCCCGCACGATGCGCGCCTTGCCCGGCTCGATCGTGTAGAACGCGTCCGGCACTGCCTGTTCCGCTCCGAGATAAAGAAGCTTGTGTTCGAGAAACACCACGGGGCCATCGGACTGGATCGCTGCCGCCATCAGGCCTTTCGCATCATAGGCATTGCTGGGGGCATAGACCTCCAGACCGGGAATATTGGCAAACAGCATTTCCAGCGACTGACAATGTTGCGCTGCCAGGCGAATGCCGGCACCCTGAGGGCCGCGAAACACGACCGGGACGGTCGCCTTGCCCCCCAGCATGAACCGCGCTTTTGCGGCCTGATTGATGATGGCGTCGATCATCAGCGTCACGAAATCCCAGAGCTGGACTTCGACAACCACCCGTTTGCCCAGCATGGCGGCGCCGACACCGCAGCTTGCAATCGCTCCCTCGGCTATCGGCGTGTCACGCACGCGTTCGGGACCGAACCGGTCGTGCAGGCCTTCCGTCAGGCCGAAAATGCCGCCAATCCGGCCGACATCCTCGCCGATGAGGATCACATTTTCATCACGCTCCATGGCCTGGGCAAAGGCTTCGGTGATGGCGGCCTTGTAGGTCAGAAGCCTGTCACCCGGCGGCGGTTCGGAAAGATGCAGTTTGGCCCTCGGCGCGGCCACCATCGTCAGGGCCGTTTCGATTGTCGGATCGGCCTGATCCTTTGCCCAGTCCAGCGCCCGCTCGATTTCCGTTTCCACATTCTCGACGAGGCTGTCATACGCAGCCTGGTCCAGGGCGCCGGCTGTGACGGCACGGTTACGCAAACGCAAGATGGGATCGAAATCCTTCCAGTCGTCTTCCTCGCTGGTCGTTCGGTAGGCTGGCAGATTGGCCCGCATGGAGTGATCATCCCACCGATAGGTCAGCGCCTCGATCAGTGTGGGTCCCTCGCCGGCCCGCGCCCGCAATGCCGCCCTTTCCACCGCATCGAAGACCGCATTGAAATCATTCCCGTCGATACGCTCATTGGGCACGCCATAGGCATCGCCCCGGGCCGCGATGCTGTCACCGGCGGTAACGGCCTGCGAGGGTGTGGACAGGCCGTATTGATTGTTTTCGCAGAAGAATATCAGCGGCAGCGACCAGACGGCCGCAAGGTTCATCGCCTCGTGAAAAACGCCCTCATTGGCCGCGCCGTCACCAAAGAATGTGATGCCGATATGCCCCTTGCCGTTGAGCTTTTCGGCAAGGGCGGCGCCGGTTCCCAGCCCCATCCCCGCTCCGACAATGCCATTGGCGCCAAGAATGTTGCGCTCAAAATCGGCGATGTGCATGGATCCGCCCAGACCGCCGCAATAACCCTCGGCCTTGCCCATCAATTCGGCGAACATCCGTCCGACATCGGCCCCCTTGGCGATGGTATGGCCATGGCCGCGATGGTGGGTCAGCAGAAAATCGTTCGGTTCGAGCGCCCGGCAGGCACCGGCGGCAATCGCTTCCTGACCGACACTCGAATGGGCCGTGCCCTTGATCACGCCGGCCAGAAACAACTCCTTGGCGCGCATTTCGAAACGGCGAATGCGCATCATCATATGCAGCGCATTGCGCAGGTCGTCAGGTCCCAGCCGATTGCTGTGGGCCGGTTTGGCAAGATCCTTGAGAACCGAAACGTCAGCCATCCGCATTCACCCGTAAACAAGATTTGGCAGCCACAGCGACAGACCCGGCCAAAGGACCACGATGATCAGGGCGACTATCTGCAGCGCTATGAAGGGCCACTGCGCGGCAAAGATGTCCTGCAGGGACACGCCGTCGGGCGCTGCGCCTTTCAGATAGAAACAGGCCGGCCCGAATGGCGGCGTGAGATAGGCGATCTGCATCGACAGATTGAAGACAATGCCGAACCAGATCGGATCATAGCCGAGGCTCGTCAACACCGGCAGAAAGATCGGCATGGTCAGAAAGAGGATCCCGATCCAGTCGATGAAAAAGCCCAACAGGATGAAAACCGCGATCATCACGGCCAGGATGATGGCCGGCTCGCTGGACACGCCGGTGAGCATGACGCTGGCAAAGTCGATACCACCCATCAGATTATAGACACCGATCAATGCATTGGTCCCGAAGACCAGCCAGAACACCATGCCGCAGGTCCGCAGCGCCTGCATCAGGCAATCGCGGATCATCGCGAACGATAGCCGGCCCCGCACCCCGGCAGCCACCGCGGCGCCAAACGCCCCGAGAGCGGCACTTTCTGTAATCGATGCAAAACCCGCATAGATCGAGATCAGCACGCCGCCGGCAACCGCCATTGGGAGCGCCACCCGCCCGACCAGCGCCAGTTTTTCAGCCAGCGGCAGATTGCGCTCTTCTGCGCTGAGCGGCGGCCCCATCTCAGGATTGAGCCCGCAACGGATGAGGATATAGGCGATATAGAAGCCCGCCAGCATCAGGCCGGGAACAAGTGTCGCCAGAAAAAGATGGGAAATGCTGACCTCGGCGGTCAGACCGTAGAAGATCAGGATGATGGAGGGCGGGATCATGGTCCCGAGCGACCCGCCAGCGGTGATCGTCCCGATGGCGAGGCTCTTGTCGTACCCGAGCTTGAGCATTTGCGGCAGAGCGATCAGCCCAAGCAGCACGATCTCACCGCCGATGATTCCGGTGGTGGCGCCGAGGATGACCGCGACGAATGTGGTCATGACGCCGATGCCGCCCCGAATCCCGCCGGCCCATACGTGAAAGGCGCGATAGAGATCCTCCGCGACGCCGGATTTTTCCATGATCGAGGCCATGATCACGAACATCGGCACGGCAATCAGGGCAAAACTGTCCAGAAAATCGACCGTGCGGCTGCCGACGATGAAGAGCGCGTTCCAGCCGAATTGCGTCACCGCCAGCACCACGGCGATCGATCCGGAGACGAAGGCCAGTGGCACGCCGAGAAGCAACAACGACCCCATGGCGGCAAGGATCACAATTGTGATCGTCCCGATATCCATCAGCGGGCTCGAAACGACACAAGTCGCCTCAGGACAAGGAGAAGAAACAGCACGCAACCGACAAAAAGGCAGACCTTCAGATAGGTCGGCAGCGGCGAATTGAGGGTGCTGCCCGAACGCTCGGGATCCCAGGCACCGGACAGCGAAAACCGCCAGACAGCCTTTTGTGCCATCTTCCAGGCCGCATAGCTCAGACCGGACAGGTAGACGGCGCCGGCAATCAGACTGAATGCATTTGAAAACCGCAACAGGGCCGGATGCTTCTCGACCAGAAATCCGATCCGCATATGGGTGCCTTCGGCCATGCAATAGGCGCCGCCGAAGACAAAGCCGATGGATGCCAGGAGTATGGAGCTCTCATGCGCCCAGTCGGTCGGTGCGTTGAAGGCGTAACGGGCAACGACTTCATACACCATGATCAGGATGATAGCCGCAAAGCACCAGGCAACCATGCGGCCGATCCACAAGGCGACCCGGTCCAGATACGGCATTGAAGCCTCCGCACGAAAATTCACAATGGTGGGCGGGGGCCGACTGGTATCCGGCCCCCGAAGCAGCTCATTTCAGGCCGATTTTCGACATGAAGGCCTTGTGGCTGTCGACCACCGCCTGCGCATCAGAGCTTTTGGCGCCCCAATCGGCCCAGACATCCGTTGTCAGGGCACGGAACTTGGCAGCATCCTCTTCACCAAAGGCAAGGAACGTTACCGACAATTCATCCTTGGCCTTGGCTTCCGCCGCAGCATCTTCCGCCGTCAGGGTGGTCTGAAGATCGGCCGACATCTGGTTGCAGGCTGCCTCGAACTTGGCCTGGGAATCGGCCGACAGGCTGTTCCACTTGTCCTTTGAGAGACTGACTTCCGTCACCGCCATCGAATGCCGGGCAAGCACCGAATACTTCGCTTTGTTGTGCATGCCGAGCGCAACATTGAGCGAGACATTGGCCAGGTCGGTCGCATCGAGAACGCCGGTTTCCATCGCCGTTACGCTTTCACCAACGCCCATATTCACCAGCGATGCACCGGCGCGGCTGAGCAGATCCGAGGCAAGACCACCCGGCGCCCGCATTTTCAATCCGGAAAGATCGGCGACGGAATTGATGGCAACCGTCGATGGGATTTGCTCGGAGGGCCAGTAGACCGGGCAGATGAAGTGAAGATCATATTTGTCATAAAGCGCGCGCGCGAGTTCGAGTCCACCACCTTCGGTAAACCAGCGGTCGCGCATGGCGCTGTCCGGATAGGCGGCCAGCGTGTCGCCGAGAACGCCGAGTGCCGCATCCTTGCCGGCAAAGTAGCTGGGCGCCGTATATTGCCCGTCCAGCAATCCGTTCTGAATGGCATCAATCGTCTCGCCGGCACCAACAACGGCCCGACCCGGCAGTACTGTGATATCCACCTCACCTCCGGTTGATTCCTTCAGCGATGCGGCCATCGCCTCGAACGCCTTGGTGGTGGAAGCATTGGCCCCGAGAAAGGTCTGCATTTTCAGTTCCGCTGCACCCGCAGCTGTCGTCAGTGCCATGGCGCCGGCGAGAGCACCGAGGCATGCGGCTCTTTTGATCGGTCCTTCAAGAATGTTCATGGATAGTCCTCCCTGTGTGTTGTGGTCATGCCGGCACGCATCCGCTCACGCGGCGATGCGTACCGTCGGCATTTTCAAGATGTCCCGTGTTTCAGCAGCGGACGCGACGTCGCGGCCGAGGCTTTGTGCCTGGGCCACGACCTTGGCGATCACCTGCGCATTGGTCATGTTGCGCGCGCCGTCCCGGTAGGCATAGTCACCCAGTCCGATCGAGATATGGCCACCGGACCGAATGATCTTTTCCGTCAGTTCGAACAGATCGCCCTTGTAGTTGACGACCGTCCAGACCGTTCGAAATCCCTCGGGAAGAAATGCCGTATGGGCATCCAAACCCGCCTCGGTTCCCGGATGACCGGCGAAGATGATCTCGTCGGTCATGCAAAAGCAGATATAGGCAGGCTCGCGCAGCACGCCCATTTTCAGGAATTGCTCGATCTGCCGCGTAAAGCTGACATTCCACGAAACCAGATAGGGCTTCAGCCCGTAATGGGCGATCCGCTCGGCAAAATGCATGAGCGTTCCGGTCGAATTCTTGTAGATGAGGTCGGTGGTGTCATATCGGCCTTCTTCCGGGTTCCACCAATCCACATTGACGCTGCCGCAATCCATTGGTGCGAAATCCGGGGCTGTCTCCGCCGATTTCATCATCTCTTCGACGGCTGCAAATCGACCCAGAGCATCGGCATCATTGGCGACATAGCCGAGCGTCGGATGAATGAGTATGTCGCTTTGGGCGCGAATGCCCGCATTGGTTTCCAGATAGAACGCCGGCGAATGGTCGGGCGCACCGTCATCTGCCCGTCCGTGATAATGGACAATTGCCGCACCCTCGTCGTGGCAGGCCTTTGCATCGGCGATGATTTCCCCGGGCAGAAACGGCACGTGCGGATTGCCTTTGCGGGTCGCCAGTTCATTGACCCGTGCCTCGATAATGATTTTGTCCAACACCGTCCTCCATCGGCAATCTGGTCGAGACTATAGGTCATTTTTCCACAAAATCCATACCATTAGTTATATTTTTCTTGCACCAATCGGAAATTACTATAACTTTAGATATATGACTGACACTGAAGACCCAATGCAACCGGTGCAGGATGTGGCCGATCTTCTCGGCGACACCTTCCCTGGACACACCATGCAGCGCCGCCGCTCGCCGGACGGAAAATACAGCTACAATTATGTCAGTCCGGGCATCGAGGATTCCCTCGGACTGGACCCTGCCGAACTCATGCAGGCCGAAGCCGTTGACCACAGCTGGATCCATCCGGAGGACCGTGCGCGTTTCATTGCCGCGCTGGAAAAGTCGGCCGGCACCCTGTCACCGCTGGATCAGGAAGTGCGCGTCGAGCAGGCCGACGGCCACCACAAGTGGGTTCGCTCGATCGGTCGCCCGCGCCGGCAACCGGATGGCTCCGTCATTTGGGATGGTGTCGCGCTTGATGTCACGGACAGGCGCGAAGCGCTGGAGGCTCTCGAACGCACCTTGTCGCAGGCCAGGCAAAATGAGGTTTCCGAGGGCCGGTTCGCCTTTATTGCCGCAACCGACTTCCTGGTCCCGCTGGCGCAGTTGCGCGAATCGATCCAGACACTCCGGCAGTCCGAGACCGATGATCCGGCTCGGATGGCGACGGCAATCGATGCGGTCTCATCGCATTTCGAAGCCTTTGAACGGGCAGTCTCTGCAACGCGCGATCTCGTGCAGGCCGGAACCACGCAGCCTGCAGCCACCGGACGATCCAGGTCGGTTGATGCCCCCCGGAAAGACCTGACCCGCCGCCAGAATGAAATACTGGACATGGTGCGACAGGGCGATTCCAACCGGCGGATCGCCGAAGCCCTTGGTATTTCAGAGGGCACCGTCAAGCTTCATGTCTCGGCCATTCTCAAGCGGTTGAAGGTTCGAAACCGCACCGAGGCGGCCCAATTACCGGAGTGAGCAATATCTCGGTGATACCCACGGGAGAACGGCGACAGCCGTCCGATTTTGAGATGGCTTATTCCGCTGTCAGTAAGTCGCCCGACCACCCGAAAGGTCAAACACACCGCCGGTTGTAAAGCTGTTTTCAGCCGATGCCAGCCAGGCAATCATCGCGGCCGCTTCATCCAGTTCCAGAAACCGCCCTCGCGGAATTTTCGACAGCATATAGTCAATATGTTCCTGCTGCATCTGATCGAAGATGCGGGTACGGGCCGCTGCCGGGGTCACACAATTGACGGCAATTCCCGTATCGGCAAGCTCCTTGCCGAGCGATTTGGTAAAGCCGATGACACCTGCCTTTGATGCCGAATAGGCTGAAGCGTTCGGATTGCCTTCCTTGCCGGCCACCGACGCAATATTGACGATCCGACCGTAGTCGCGCTCCCGCATCGCGGGCACGACGACCTTGTTGACGTAGAATGTTCCCATCAGATTGACATTCACGATCTGCTGAAACTCGTCGACGTCATAGTCTTCGACCGGTCCGTTGGACCCGGCAATCCCGGCTGAATTCACGATGATGTCCGTCCGGCCGAATTGATCCATGGTTTGCGCAAATGCTGCTTGCACACTCGACCAGTCAGCGACATTCGCCTCCACCCCGATGCTGTCGCCGCCAATGGATGAGGTGGTCTGACGCGCCAGCGCAATGTCCATGTCCCAAAGTGCGACGCGTGCACCACCTTTCGCAAGACGAGCGGCGACCGCCGCACCGATGCCCTGGGCGCCGCCTGTAACGATGGCGGTCCGGCTACTGAAATCGAGACTGTTCAATGTCGGGCTCCCGAAGGGTTGGAACAGGTATCCTTTGCGAACGGTGCCGGGTCGGACCCGGCACCGTTCCGTTTGAATCAGAAGTTGAAGTCGTCAATATTGGACGCATCGAATGTGGTCAGACCCGCCTGTGTGTTGATCGAATTCAACGGGTTGATCGTGATGGTTCCAAGATTGGGCACCTCGAACGTGGCGCCAACTTCGTTCTTGATGGTTCCGTCTTTCACGCCAACGGCAAAATGCGATGCCAGCCAACCTTCATTGTAGGGGCTCCACAACTGGAAGGCTTCGACGGTTCCGTCCTTGATGAACGGGCGCATCTGGTTCGGCGTTCCAAGTCCGGTGACCTTGACCGTATCGGCTTTACCGGCAGACTGAACAACCTGCGCTGAGGCAGCGATACCGACGGTTGTCGGCGAAATGACGCCGCGCAGATTGGGGTAGGTTGAAAGCAGCGCTTCCATTTCCGTTGTCGACTTCTCGGGCTGGTCATCACCATAGACCGTCGCCACAAGCTTCATCTTGGCATATTTCGGATCATTGGCCAGCGCTTCATTCATGCCGACAATCCACTTGTTCTGATCAGGTGCTTCCGTCGTCGCGGACAGAATGGCGATCTCGCCCTCATAGTCGATCAGCGAACCAACCAGCTCAACCTGATCGGCGCCGACTTTCTCGAAATCGGTCGGCAGGATCGCCGCATCGCGGTGTTCTTCATTGCCGGTCATGTCACCATTCACGGACAGAACGAGAATGCCCTTGGCCCGTGCCCGGTCAAGCACCTGATTGAGTGCGTCGGGGCTGTTGGGTGATGTGGCGATCACATCCACGCCGCGCTGAATTTGAGCCGTGATAAACGGAATTTGCGATGTCGCTTCGGCGGTTGCCGGTGCCACGAATTCAAACTCGCAACCAAGCTTGTCACACCCGTCCACAAACCCCTGCACCAGGCTGTCGAAATAGGGATTGCCGGTGTTCTTTCCGACAAAGACAATCTTGATCGGGTCAGCCGCATAGGCACTGGCCATCATGGTCAGGCCGGCAGCGACACCAAGAAGCACCGATAATTTCTTGAACATTTCATTTCCTCCAGGTTGATGTGCCAGTGTGACCTGGCGTTTGCCCCGCTACCGTTGGGTGCGGGAATAGATGATGTTCGTGGCAATGATCGAAATGATGAGCAGCAACCCCAGAACGGTCAGCTGAGCATTGATGGGGATATTGGCGACGGTCATGCCCGTTGCGATGATCACAAGCAGCCAGGCGGCCAGGAAGGTGCCGATGATCGAACCGCGCCCCCCGAAAATATAGGTTCCGCCCAGCATGACGATCAGCACCATCTGCAATTCCGCGCCGGATGCCAGATCATAGCGAACCGACGCCAGCCGCGACGCGGTCAGCAGCCCGGCGACGGAGCTGGCAACACCCATGCCGATGAACAGACCGGTCTTGATTCGATTGACGCGAATGCCAGCGTGCTGCGCGGCGATGGCCGATGTCCCGATCTGGTAAATCTGTCGACCCAGCACGGTGCCGCCCAAAATCACGCCGAGCGCCAGTGCCACGACGCAAAACACGATCACGGGGATCGGCAGATTGAGCACATATTGATAGTCGATACCGACAAACCAGCTGGGAAACTTGCTGATGGATCGATCGCCTGCGATCACCTGCGCAATGCCTCGAAACAGGGTCAACGTGCCGATCGTCACGATGATCGACGGCAGTTTGAACCGGATGACCAGGATCGCGTTGAACCACCCCATGGCCACCCCGGAGATCAGGCTGACCAGTATGGCGACAGAGATCGGGTATCCGGCCTGATAGGTGATACCGAAAAGGCAGGCGGACAGGGCCATCATCGCCGCGCCGGACAAATCGATTTCGCCCGAAATGATGACCAGCGTCAGCACCAGCCCGACGATGGCGTATTCGGAATAATAGGTGAAACTCTCGAGGATGTAGGCAATGTCCGCAAAGAACGGCGAAAGAAGGCTGGCACCCAGCGTCGCAAGAATCAGAAGCACGAATGTCATGGCCTCCGGCCGCAACAGGATCGTCTTCCAGCGCGGGCGGACGGGTGCCGCATCCTGCACGGCTGATTTGGGGATGGATGTGTCGCTCATGCGCGCGCCTCCAGCGTCGCACTTCGGATGCCACTTTCCCGGACAGAACGATCGATCAGCAATGCGATGATGATGACGGCACCGTAGATGGCGTCCCGCCAGAACGCCGACACGCCGAGGATCGGCAGTGCGACGCTGACAGCACCCAGAAAGATGACGCCCAGCACGGTGCCGAGCACCGTTCCGACGCCACCATTGATCGAAACCCCGCCCACCACGACGGCGGCAATGACCGTAAATTCGAATCCGACACCGGTGATGGATGGATTCACATAGCCGAACCGCGAGGCGTAAAGCACACCGGCAAGACCGGCCAGCGCACCTGAAAGCGTGAAAACCAGCAGCGTTACAGGGACAACGCTGATGCCCCGCAGGGGAGCGGCCACCGGATTGGAGCCGATGGCATAGATCTGGCGCCCCAACCGTGTGTGATCGAGAAAGACATAGCTGATCAGTGCGATCGTCAAGGCGATGAAGATGATCCAGGGAATGCCGAAGATCGGAGACGTCTGGGACATCTCGATCAGAGGGCGCGGTATGTATTGCGGATCCACCTGGCGGGCATCTGAAATCAGGAACAGAACCCCACGATAGAGGCTGAGCGTTCCGAGCGTCACGATGATCGACGGCAACCGAAAGAGGGTCACAACCGCCCCATTGACCAGACCCAGCGCGGCACCAACAAAGGTGGCGATGAAGAAACCGAACCACCAGGGCATTTCGGGAAGGTCACGAAATGCCATGCCGGCAACTATGGCTGAAAACCCGAGGATCGAGCCGATGGACAGATCCACGTGCCGCGCCAGCAACACCATCATCTGTCCCATTCCGGCAATCAGGATCAGCGGAACTGCAAGCATCACGATACGCAGCGTATCCAGTGACAGAAATCGCGGTTCGATGGCACTGACCACGAGGCTGAAAAGAACCAGCATGACGGCGATACCGGCCTCCCGGCGAAGCAGGATGAATCGGAGAGCGGCGGTGAGCGAATTCACAGGGCCACCTCATTATGCTCGGGCGGGGAGCCTCCCGTGCCGTGCTTTCCCTTGGTTGGCACAGCCGCCCGCATCACACTTTCCTGGGTTGCCTCATCGCCCGCTATATCGGCCGTCAGCTCACCCTCGGACATAACCAGTATCCGGTCGCAAAGATAAAGCAGTTCCGGAAGCTCCGAGGAGATCAGGAGAACGCCGCGCCCATTGGCCGCCAATGTGCCGATCATGTCGTAGAACTCGGCCTTCACACCGATGTCGATGCCGCGCGTCGGTTCATCAAGGATCAATATGTCTGGATCCGTATGCAGCCATCGGGCGAGGATCGACTTTTGTTGATTGCCGCCCGACAATTCGCCGATCGGCTGACGCAGGGCCGCCAATCGGATCCGAAGATCCTTGACGGATTTTTCGGCCAGAGCCCGTTCGATCGCCGAGCGAATAAAGCCGTGGGGTGCGATCTTGCCGGGAACGGCAGCCGTGATGTTCTGATCAACGGGTAGCGTGCCGAAAATACCGGCAACGGCCCGGTCCTCCGGCACAAATGCCAGACCCAGTTCAATGGCATCGGAGGGATCGGCGATCTCGACCGTTTTTCCCTTGACCGCGATACTGCCGCTGGCGGCAGGCGCAACGCCGAAAACAGCCCGCGCCACATCCGTTCGACCGGCACCGACCAGACCGGCCAGTCCGACAATTTCACCGTGACGCACGGTAAAGCTGATATCGTGAAACTTGCCGGGCAAGGACAGTTCACGCACCTCAAGCGCCACATCGCCAATTTTCGCGCCGCTCCTGTGCATCATTTCCTTGAGAGGCCGGCCGATCATCAGTCGGATGATGTCCTCGTCGCTCAGGTCCGCCACATTGGCCGTTTCCACCAGATGACCGTCCCGGAAGATCGTTGCCCGGTCGCACAGGGCCTGAACCTCTTCCAGGCGATGCGAAATGAAGATGATTGTGCGCCCCTGGTCCCGCAACCGCCGAGCGATCGAAAACAACGTCTCGACTTCCTTTGGCGTCAGCGGTGCGGTGGGCTCATCCATGATGATCAGCCGGCTGTCACTGGCCAATGCCCGGGCGATCTCGACCATTTGCTGATCGGCGATTGAAAGGCCGCGCATCGGCTTGGTCACATCGATGCTGACCCGCAGCATATCCATCAACTCATTGGCATTGCGTTCCATCTGCGCCCACGGCACCCGTCCCAGCAAGGCACCGTCATGGCGCCCCAGGACAAGATTCTCGGTAACGGACATGTCGGGAAACGAGATCGGCTCCTGGTGGATGAGCGTGATGCCCAGATTCTGGGCCGCTATCGGATTGGGCACTTCGACAGGATTGCCATTAAGCGCCAGAGTACCCCGCGTCGGACGATGGACGCCTGACAGGATCTTGGCAAAGGTCGATTTTCCCGCGCCATTTTCGCCCAGAAGGGCATGGATTTCGCCAGCCGAAAGATCCAGGTCCACGTCGCTGAGGACCTCCACGCCACCAAACTGCTTGGAGATGCCTCGGGCGGAAAGGACGGGCGTGTCAGAGACCGGCATTCTGCCCCTCATTGCCGTTCAATGTTGAAGGGGTGGGGGCATCGGGATGGATCAGTCCCTTGTCCTTGAGATCCGTCCAGAAAGACGGTGGAATTGGTGTCTGCAGCAAATCGACATTCTGCGCGACTTCGTTTGGATGGGCCGCGCCCGGAATGATCGAAGCAACCGCGGGGTGCGCCAATGGAAACTGCAATGCGGCAGCCGGCAAAGCCACGTCATGGGTACGGCAAACAGCCTCCAGGCCTCTCACCCTGGTCTGTATCTCTTCCGGTGCGGCCCCATAGGCATATTTGCCGTTTCCGGCAGAGCCGGTGGCCAGAATTCCGGATGCGAAGGGCGCACCGATGATCACGCTGGTGTTTTTCTTCACGCATTGCGCCATTCCGGTGTGCAGGCCGGATTGATCAAGCAGGGTGTAGGGCATCGCCACCAGAGCGAAGTCCAGATCGACACGCTGGGCAACGGATTCGAGTGCCTCATTGGTGTTGATACCCATGCCAAAGGCTTTGATGTCTCCAGACGCCTTCAGCATCTCCAGAGCCTTGATGCCGCTTTCCACCAAATCCGACTGGTGGGTCTCCATGGCAGCTTCGTCATGAAAAAGGGCATCAAGGTCGTGAATGACGAGCGCATCGACCGTATCCAGCGCCAGACGCTGAAGGGATTGCTCGTAGGAGCGCAGGATACCGTCATAGGAGTAGTCGAAATGCACTTCGAAATTCAAACCGCCGACCCACGGCTCACGCGAAAATGACGTCATGTCCTCCGGGCGTTTCAGGGTGCGGCCAACCTTGGTGGTGACCTGAAAATCGCCGCGCGACAGCGTTCGCAACATGCCACCCAACCGGTGTTCGGCAAGCCCGCGACCATACCAGGGCGCCGTGTCGTAGTAACGAATGCCCTTTTCCCACGCCTTGGCCAGCGTCGCCCGGCTGTCGTCCTCGCCGACCGTCGCATAAAGCTCTCCGATATGCGCGGTTCCGAATCCGAGAACGGGGAGGCTCAATGCGCTGTCACCGATTTGCCGGCGCGTCGAAATCATCGTTGTCACAGTGACCAGCCTCCTCCATCCCGATCAGTGGCTTGCGGACGGATATCCGCTTTTTGTTAATTTGTCAGACAAAAATTTGTTTGACAAGTTTATTTTTTGAAGCCACATCTAAGAGAAAGAAAGACCCAGATTGGAATGCGTCTGCCGCCCCGGAAAAATTGCCTCCGGCGTGAAGGGCGAAGTCCGCCAGATGCCAGAACGGAGAATTTCATGGCCCTCATCACCGATGTCCGGACAACCATCTGGGAATGGATCGGACCGGTTGCCCCGATGCCGCCGCACTTCTGCACGACAGCCGGGGATATCGTTTCTGACATTACCGGATCGATTGAGGGGTTTCGGTTTCTCGGCTGGCTGATCGTCGAGATCGAATGCGATGACGGGACCGTCGGGATTGGCAATGCGGCGCTGGCACCCCACGCAGTCAAAGCGACAATCGACACCTATCTGAAGCCGCTGTTGATCGGGGTCGACCCGCTGGACAGCGAATATATCTGGCAGTCCATGTATCGCAACACGCTGCCCTTCGGACGCAAGGGAATTGGGATGACTGCCATCAGTGCGGTCGACCTCGCCGTATGGGATGCCAAGGGGAAGATACTGAACCAGCCGGTGTTCAAGCTCCTGGGTGGACGCACCAAGCCGAAAATACCGGTTTATGCGAGCCGGCTGTACAGCCAGCCCCTGGACACGCTGCATGCAGAGGCAAAATCCTATGCCGAACAGGGTTTTTCAGCGGTCAAGCTGCGATTCGGCTGGGGTCCGAAAGACGGTCTGGAGGGGATCGGCAAGAACATCGATCTGATCCGGACGGCACGGGAAGCCATCGGCCCGAATGTCGACCTGATGGCCGATGCCTATATGGGATGGAATGTCGAATACGCAAAGCGCATGCTGCGCCTGCTTGAGCCGTTCAATCTGCGATGGGTCGAGGAACCGGTTATCTCCGATGATCTCGCCGGATACGCTGAACTGAAGGCGCTGAACCATGTGGCGATTTCCGGCGGCGAGCATGAATACACCTTGCATGGCTTTCGCCAGGCGATGGATTTGCGCGCTTTCGATATCGCCCAATTCGACGTCAACCGCGTTGGCGGTATCACGGCAGCCAAAAAGATCACCGATCTGTGCGAAGCCCATGACGTCGCGGTCATTCCGCATGCCGGGCAGATGCACAACTACCACATCACGATGTCATCCTACTGCGCGCCGATCTCCGAGTATTTTCCGAAGGTACCGGTCGAGGTGGGCAATGAGTTGTTCTGGTATATCTTTGAGGGCGAACCCGTTGCCAAGGACGGCTTCATCGATCTTGACGACAACCAGCCGGGGTTTGGCCTCACCCTGCAGACACCCAACCCCGACGAGTTCAATCTGATCCGCTAGGATGCAACGCCATGCCTGAATTTCCGATCGTCGACACACATCTTCATATCTGGGATATGGATCGGCTGGCCTATTCTGCATTCGAGGGGCATCCGTTGTTCGGCCGCTCCTATCACATCGAGGACTACCAGCGTGATTGCGGCCCGCTGGACATCGAAGCCATGGTCTTTCTCGAGTGCTATGCGGACTTCACCGCCACGGGCGGGCAATATATCGAAGAAATTGAATTTGTGGAGGAAGCGGCCGAACGGGATCCGCGCATCCGGGCAATCGTGCCCATGGCGCCGCTCGAATGGGGTAATCGGGCAGAACCCATTCTCGAGCAGATGAAATCGGATCATCCCTCGGTTAAGGGTATTCGGCGCATCGTCGAATTCGACGATGATCCACGTGCGCTCACATTGAGCGATCGGTTTATTGAAGGCGTCAATCTGCTGGACAAATTCGGCTACCATTTCGAGATCAACGTCAATCACACCCAGATGGATATCGTTCGAGAATTCGTGAAACACATCCCCAACGTTCCGATGATCCTCGACCATTGCGGCAAGCCCGGCATTGCCGAGGGCGAGATCGACCAGTATCGCCGTGACATCCGGGAACTGGTCCAGCATCCCAATCTGTGGATCAAACTGTCTGATCTTCCGGTTGAAGCCGACCACGAAAACTGGACGGAAGAGGACCTTCGACCCTACATTGATGCGACCTTCGAAACATTTGGATTCGAGAGAACAATCTATGCCGGCGACTATCCGATCTGCCTCCAGGCCACCACCTTGCCGCGCTGGGTTGATGTTCTGGACAACATGCTGACCGGAACATCCTATGAAGAACGGCGCCGGTTCTACCGCGACAATGCCAATGATTTTTACAGGCTGGGCCTGAACAACGAGACGAGTGCCGCATGACCGACCCGTTCGCCTTGCTCAACAGGGATGACAGCAAACTTGGCTCCGCCTCCGATTTCGGTGGAGGGACACTGGAACGCCAATCCATCTCCGAACAGGTTGCCAACCGCATCATGGGAATGATCAAGTCCGGCAACCTGAAATCCGGCGATCAGTTGCCGACCGAACAGCAAATGTGTGTCGCATTCGGCATCAGCCGCCCGCCACTTCGCGAAGCCCTGAAGGCGCTCACGCTGATGGGCGTGCTCAGAAGCCGTCAGGGCGGGCGCTATACGGTGACCGATCTGTCGACCAGCCGCTTGGTCGCTCCATTCAACACCATGCTGTCGGTGACCGACTACAAGGTTGAAGAGCACTTCGAAGCACGTGCCGTGGTCGATCTCGAACTGGTGCGTTTCTGCACCGAACGGGCGAGTGACGAAATTCGCGCCCGCATCGACAAGCTCGCCAAGGACGGCCGTGCATTTCATGACGATCCGGTGGCATTCCGGCTGCTCGACATCGAATTTCACCAGGCGATCAATCGTGGCGCCGGGAATGAATTGCTCGCCGGTCTTGCAATGGGACTCTACGATGTCGCACTCAATGTGCGCCGTGTTGCCAGTGAGGCACCCGGCGTCATCGAGAAATCGGTTGAACAGCATTGTGCTGTTTCTGCGGCGATACTCGAGGGCGACGCCGATGGGGCCGTTGCCGCCTATCGAGACCATCTTGATCACATTCGCGAAACGACGATCCAGGCGAGCGCGACCGTCAACCGCTAGGAGATTTCCGTGCCCGAACGCATTGCATTTCGAATGAACCTCAACCCCGGCGAGGCGGCGGAATATGAGCGGCGCCACGACAATGTCTTCCCGGAACTCGCAAAGGCATTGAAGGACGCAGGTGTGTCGGACTATTCGATCTGGCTCGACCCTGAATCGCACCACCTCTTTGCCATATTAACGCGCAGTGACGATCACACGCTGGACGCACTGCCAGACACCGAGATTTGCCAGCGCTGGTGGGCCTTCATGGCCGATATCATGGAAACGGATGAAGCCAATGTCCCGACACAGATCCCGCTGAAACGGGTTTTCCTTCTCCCATGAGCCGTGCATTCACCATCAGGGAATTGCGTGTCCACGTCGTGGACAAATCATCCAGCGGCGGCGATTATTTCAACCAGGGCGCCAGTGAGCACTGGCTCGTTGACAGCGTCATCTCCAATCCGATGTCCGGTTATGCCCAATACAGCCAGCGGCGTTCATCATGGGGCATCGGCGTCCTCGGCTCGATCCTGGTGGAAATTGAAACAGAGGATGGCACGGTCGGCGTGGCGACCGGCACTGGAGGCGTTCCGGCAGCATGGCTGATCAAACACCATTTCAGCCGGTTTCTGGTTGGTACGGACGCCCGCAACATCAACAAGATCTGGGACCAGATGTATCGCGCCTCCCTGCCCTATGGCCGCAAGGGCATACCGATCATGGCCATCAGCACGGTCGATCTCGCCCTGTGGGATTTGAACGGAAAAATTCGCGAAGAACCGGTCTATCATCTGATTGGCGGGCTCAGCCGCGAGGAGATATCGCTGTACTGCACCGGCCCGGCGCCCGCCACCATCAAGGAAATGGGGTTCTGGGGTGCCAAGGTACCGCTGCCCTACAGCCATTTCGACGGGCTTGAGGGATTGAACCAGAACGTTGCCTTCCTCACCGAGAAGCGCAACGAGGTCGGACCGGATTATCCGCTGATGGTCGACTGCTACATGTCACTGACCGTACCCTACGCCATCCAGCTTGCCGAAGCCTGCAAACACCTCGACATTCACTGGTGGGAGGAGGTGCTTTCTCCCGAGGACCTGGACGGCTACCGCCAGATCAGGCAAGCACACCCGACCCTCAAATGGACCACCGGCGAGCATGAATATACGCGCTATGGATTCCGCGCGATTATCGAAGACCGCGGCATCGATATCCTGCAACCGGACGTCATGTGGGTTGGTGGCCTGACCGAATTGTTGCGAATTGCCGCCCATGCAGCGGCCTATGACACGCCGATCATACCCCATGGCAGTGGCCCCTATTCCTATCACTTCATTGCCAGCCAGACCGGCCCGGCGGTTTGCGAATATGTTGCTGCCAGCCCGGACGGACTGTCGATCATGCCAATGTTCGGTGATTTGCTCGAAGGCGAGGACGTGCCGCAGAACGGCCGGCTGAAAGTGTCAGCCTCACCCGGATTTGGCATGCAAATCGCAAATCGAGAACATTTGCGCCCGGTGGATTAGCACCGACCGGCACCATTGCGCTCTTCGACCTTGAGATGCGCCGGCCTCCCCCCGATGACCTGTGATTTCCGGTTAAGCGAGGGGTGCACCGGCCTGCCTGCAGCGCAAATTCTCCAATCAGATCCCGCCAATGTCGGATTTTTTTCGGCGTGGTTAGAATTTGATTAACAATTGCAGCACATGATTTCCCGTATTGGTTGTTTCGACAAAACACAACAACAATCAGATTCGTACCAATTCGAACTGAAAAGACAGACGACACCGGCAAAATGACTTTTCCGGTGTGGCCGGGGGCACCTGTGCCGAATTCGGGAACCTGCAATCCATTCGCAAAACTGGCGAAATGCCAAAACCCATTAAATCCATGGGGTTTTTGACGACAGCCCCTGGAACAGCACAGGACGAAACGCGATGACGGACTCAGATCAGGGCCGGAGTATTGACGCCCGCATGGACTTCATGGAGCTGGGAGAGGACTGCTCCAAACGGATAAGAACTCTGCAACCTCTCGTCGAAAAGGAATTGCCCGTCGGGCTCGATAAATTCTACGAAAAGGTCAGGGCAACGCCACAGGTCAACCGCTTCTTCTCTACAGAAACCCATATTCAGCAGGCCAGAGGCGCTCAAATCGGGCATTGGAATGCCATATCGAGCGGCTGTTTCGACGACAATTACGTTTCGCAGGTCCGAACCATCGGTTCCGTTCATTCCAGGATAGGTCTGGAACCGCGCTGGTATATTGGTGGCTACGCACTGATCGTCGAACACTTGATCCAGGCTTCCGTCGCGGAACATTGGCCGGCCGGGCTTCTTCGAAAGAAGAGCAAACTGTGCGCCGAAGAGTTCGGCGGTGCACTTGCAGCCCTGATCAAGGCCGTGATGCTCGACATGGATATCGCCATATCCGTCTATCTGGAAGAAGAAGCCGAGAAGGCCCGTCAGAAGGTCATGCGCGAAACCATCGCCGACGAGCGCAAACTTGTCTCCGATACCCTTGCAGCCGCCATGTCGCACCTTGCCCAGAAGGACATGTGCCACCGGATCGACGACACACTCCCGGAAGCCTATGAGTCCCTCAAGACCGATTTCAACTATTCGGTCGAGGCCCTGCAGGGTGCCTTGCTGCAAGTCGGCGACAATGTGGCGACGATCCAGAATGGCGCGGCGGAAATCCGGTCGTCCTCCGATGAATTGTCGAAACGAACGGAACAACAAGCCGTTTCTGTTGAGCAAACAGCCGCTGCGGTTGAACAGCTCTCGACCGCCGTCAAATCGTCAGCACAGCGGGCCGAGGACGCTGGAAACCTGGTCAACAAGACCAAGTCCGGCGCGGAAGACTCCGGTCAGGTCGTTCAAAAGGCGGTCAATGCCATGGAGGATATTGAGGCGTCCGCAGAACAGATCTCCAATATCATCGATGTCATCGACAACATCGCGTTTCAGACCAATCTTCTGGCACTCAATGCCGGTGTCGAAGCGGCACGCGCCGGAGAAGCCGGCAGAGGATTTGCGGTTGTCGCACAGGAGGTGCGCGAACTGGCGCAACGCTCGGCCAAGGCCGCCCAGGAGATTACCGAGCTGATCAACAAATCGGGCGAGCAGGTCAAAACCGGCGTGACACTTGTCAAGGAAACCGGAGTGTCACTCGATTCGATCATCGGCGAAATGCGCGAGATCACCGAGCACGTCACGTCGATTGTCGACACGGCACGTGAACAATCGGCGGGACTGGATGAAATCAACAACGCCGTAACCGCGATTGACGAAAGCACCCAGCAAAACGCCGCCATGGTGCAGGAGACGACAGCGGTCAGTCACACGCTGGCGAATGAGACAAATGAACTCATTGGTCTTCTGCACCAATTCAGTCTCGGCAGTGAAATCACCTCGGTGTCGGCGGGTGACAATCGTGCCGCGACAACGGCGTCCAGCAGGCAGGTCCATCAATATGCCGCCCATACACCGGTGGCGAACGATCACAGCGCCATTCCCCCAAGCCATGGAAACGCGGCAATCGATCAGGACTCCTGGAAGGAGTTCTGATCGCCGCCATGCGATGAAACCGGTCATGAAAACTATCGACCGGACGGCAGGGGCACACTGCGAACACCTGTTGAAACAGCAAGCGGTCAGGGAACATCCGGCCGCTTGCATCACTTGATCCGGCGGGCTTGGCGGCGTCACTACCCGTCCCTTTTCAGCGCTCCCTGAATGTAGGCTTTTGCGTCATCACCGGACCAATGCGCTGGACCGTTCATATTGGCCAGCAGACATCCGGTGTCATCGACCAGCAGTGTGACCGGCAAGCCAAAGGCTAGGCCGTCCTTTTTCAGGGCATTGAATATGCCCATGGAATTGTCCCGGTAGTAGCCGAGATCGCCGACGCCGATTTCGCTGAGAAATTTCTTTGGCTTTGTATCATCGCCGGTGTCGATATTGACGGCCACCACTTCGAATGTGTCACTGCCCAGTTCCGCCTGCAACGTGTTGAGGGCAGGCATTTCCTCGCGGCAGGGCGCACACCAGGTCGCCCACAGATTGACCAGCAGTGTCTTTCCGGAAAGATCTCCGATCGTCATGGGTTGCCCGTCAGGTCCGTTGAAGGCCAGGGTCTGAAGTGATTTGGGATCGGAGGCGGACGCCATGGCCGCCACATCGCCCGTGGCCAGGGGCTGGATCGCCTCCGCATGGGCCAGGGCCGAGGAACACGATGCGGCACTTCCAGCAACCTCGCCCGATGTGTTGCCAGACCGCGTGTCATTCACGTATACCGCCAGCATCACGGCCAGTGCGGCGAGGACGACGGCGCCGCCGATGAGCCTTGCCGAAACGCGGCTCTTGTTTTTCTTTTCAGACATTCCTGTCGTCTCCGGAGTTATTTCATTCATGACCGGCAAGACTTCCAACCAGATGTGGGGCGGGCGTTTCGCTTCCGGCCCCGACGCAATCATGGAAGAGATCAATGCGTCGATCGATTTCGACCAGCGGCTGTTTGCCCAGGACATTGCCGGCTCGCTCGCCCATGCGGCCATGCTTGCCGATACTGGCATAATCTCGGCCGAAGATCGTGACAAGATTACGGACGGTTTGAACACGATTATGTCAGAAATCCAGTCCGGCGGCTTTGCGTTCTCCCGCCGGCTGGAGGACATTCACATGAATATCGAGGCCCGGCTGGCCGACCTGATCGGCCCCGCTGCCGGGCGGTTGCATACGGCGCGCTCTCGCAATGACCAGGTTGCGCTTGATTTTCGCCTTTGGGTGAAGGCCCAGCTGCAGCAGATCTATGCGGCGTTGAGCCGTCTGATCGAGGCATTTCTGGATCGGGCGGAGGAGCACGCGGACACTGTCATGCCGGGCTTTACGCACCTGCAGACGGCACAGCCCGTGACATTTGGTCACCACTGCATGGCCTATGTGGAAATGTTCGGTCGCGACCGGTCACGGACCCGCGATGCCCTGGCGCGGCTCGACGAATCGCCATTGGGCGCGGCTGCCCTTGCCGGAACGGGGTTTCCGATCGACCGGCACCAGACAGCCAAAGAACTCGGATTTGCAACACCGACCCGAAACTCGATCGACACGGTCTCGGACCGCGATTTCGCCCTCGAATTCCTGGCGGTTGCGGCGATTTGCAGCACCCATCTGTCCCGGCTGGCCGAGGAAATCGTCATCTGGTCGACGCCGCAATTCGGCTTTGTGCGCCTGTCGGACTCCTTTTCCACCGGCTCATCCATCATGCCGCAGAAGAAGAATCCGGACGCCGCCGAACTGGTGCGCGCCAAGACCGGACGAATCAATGGCGCCTTGATCGCCTTGCTGACCGTGATGAAGGGATTGCCACTGGCCTATTCCAAGGACATGCAGGAAGACAAGGAACAGGTGTTCGATGCCGCCGAAACGCTGGAGCTTGCATTGGCGGCGATGACCGGGATGATCGGCGATCTCTCCGTATCACGCGAGGCGATGAATCGCGCAGCTGGCGCCGGTTTTTCAACGGCAACCGATCTGGCCGACTGGCTGGTGCGCGAAGCCGGTCTGCCCTTTCGGGAGGCCCATCACGCCACCGGCAGCGCCGTGGCGCTTGCCGAACAGCGCGGCTGTGATCTGGCCGACCTGCCGCTTTCCGATCTAAAGTCCATCAACGCCGCCATCACGGATGATGTCTTTTCCGTTCTGACCGTTGAAGCCTCTGTCGCCAGCCGAACAAGTTTCGGTGGCACCGCGCCGGACAAGGTTCGCGAGCAGATCGCCTGGTGGCGCACCAATCTTTGATCGCCGTCCTTGTGTCACTGCCGCATAAACAGGGTGCACAAGGGGCCAGAACTCCGTTAAAAGGGCTGGAGACGATGTTGAACAACAGGCACAGACTCATGACAGCGACCCATGCTGCAAAAGCTGCGACCATCGCCCTCCTGGCTGCGATTGTGCTGACCGGCTGCGGCCGAAAGGCAGCGCTGGATACGCCGCCGGGCCGCGTCGTCGTGCCCGGTGAGGACGGATCCGGCGAGAAACGGGAAGAAGAAGACCGCCGCTTTATCCTTGATCCGCTGATCCTGTAGGCCATCCCGTGAATCATTTCGACTACCGCGACGGCATCCTCCATGCCGAGGATGTCAGTATTCCCGACATCGCCAAGGCCGTCGGAACACCGTTCTATTGTTACTCGACAGCGACGCTCACCCGTCACTATCGCGTCTTCGCCGAAGCGTTTTCCGGAATCGATGCGCTGATTTGCTACGCCATGAAGGCCAATTCCAACCAGGGTGTCCTGGCGACTCTGGCGGCGCTCGGCGCCGGGGCCGATGTTGTTTCGGAGGGCGAATTGCGGCGGGCACTGGCGGCAGGCATCCCCGCCGAGAAGATCGTTTTTTCCGGGGTCGGCAAGACCGTCCGCGAGATCGACATGGCCCTCGATGTCGGCATTCTCTGTTTCAACGTTGAGTCGGAGCCGGAACTTGAAGTGCTGAACGCCCGCGCCCTCAAGGCCGGAAAGAAAGCCCCGGTCTCGTTCCGGGTCAATCCGGATGTCGACGCCAGAACCCATGCCAAGATCTCGACCGGCAAGAAGGAAGACAAGTTCGGAATCTCCTGGACCCGCGCCGAAGGCGTCTATCAGAGAGCTGCCGAACTGTCGGGGATCAATGTCACCGGGATCGACATGCATATCGGCAGCCAGATTACGGATTTGCAGCCCTATCAGGATGCCTTCAATCTGTTGAAGCGTCTGGTCGACACGCTGCGCGCCGCCGGCCACACGATTGAACATATCGATGTTGGAGGCGGACTGGGCATCCCCTACCGGTCCGACAACGAACCGCCCCCAGACCCGCAGGCCTATGCCGATGTGGTGCTGGATCAGGTCCGGTCTCTCGATTGCCAGGTGATTTTCGAACCCGGGCGCATGATTGCCGGCAATGCCGGCATCCTCGTCAGCGAAGTCATTTACGTCAAAGACAGCGGATCGCGCAGCTTCGCCATTGTAGACGCCGCCATGAATGACCTGATCCGCCCGACACTCTACGAGGCCTGGCACGACATTCGGCCGGTGCTGGTTCCGCCGCCGGATCGTCCGCATGGCAAAGTCGACATTGTCGGCCCGGTCTGCGAAAGCGGCGACTATCTTGCAAAGGACCGCGACATGGCCGAGCTGAAATCGGGTGACCTGATCGCCATCGGATCAGCCGGCGCCTATGGCGCCGTGCAATCCTCCACCTACAACACCAGGCTGCTGGTGCCGGAAGTCCTCGTCAAGGGCGATGCCTTTCATGTGGTGCGGCCGCGTGGCGACTATGACGCACTGATCGGTCTCGATTCCGTCCCGGATTGGCTGGACTGACGCCGGACGGGCGACTCTCACAATTTGTTGCAGCGTCTCGCCTTTGCCGCAAAGAGTGCTATTCTTCCCTAATGCCGGAAGGATGATTCATCCATGACACCAAACTCTCGCGGTGAGAGCACCGAAAATACAGCCCATGCCGGCGCGACGTTGCGGCGACGCATTGCGACGCGCATTCGCGCCGTACAGGGCATTTTGTTTTTCGAACGGATTTGGCCACGGGTGCTGCCGGCCCTTTGCATTGCAGCGCTTTTTATCGCATTTTCCTGGTTTGGTTTGTTCCGCCTGGTCCCCGACTGGCTGCGCATTGTCACGCTCGTCGCCTTCGCCGTCCTTTTTGTCGGTTCACTTTTCACCTTCCGGGGCTTGCGTTGGCCACTGAAGCCAGAAGCGCTGCTACGCCTTGAAACGGACAATCACATCGTTCACCAGGCGCTGGCGGCCCAGTCGGACAGGCTGGAACAGGGCGATGCGTTCGCCCGTTCGCTGTGGCGTCGGCATCAGGCGCGGATGGCCGAGCAAATTGCCGCCATCCGCCTGGCCGCACCGCGGCCGCCAACACCCAGACTGGACCCCTATGGCATTCGCGTTTTTGTGGCGCTGATCCTGGTGACCGCTTTCGGCTATTCCTTTTCCAATCAATCGGGCCTCATCGGCGATGCCTTCCGAAGCCATGCAAAACAGGCCGAAATTGCCGGCATTCGCGTTGATGCCTGGGTCACACCGCCCAAATATACCGGCAAGCCTCCCATCTTTCTGACGGGCAATACATCTGGCCTGCCGGATGTGATCACGGTCCCCGAAGGCAGCGAATTGCTGGTGCGAATTGTCGGTGGGACCGGTGCGGAAGAGGTCATCTTCGAAACGCCGGACACCGCCATCGCAATGCCTTCGGAGGTTGATTCCAAATCAGCAAATGCGGCCGACCGGACCTTGGATGCACGCAGTTTCCGTCACAATCCGGCCAGTGGCGGAACCCTTGTGGTTCGGCAGGGACAGAACACGGCAGAAAGCTGGCGCTTCACTTTGATCCCCGATGATCCACCAGTCATAGCCTTTGACGGACAGCCTACCCGTGCGGTCAATGGTGCCCTCGAAATCGCGTTTACGGTCGACGATGATTATGGCACGCAAAAGGCCCATGCGGAAATCGTTGCCGTCACACCGCAATCGCCGGATGCCAATCCGCTCTATGGAAACCCGGACTATCCTCTGACCCTGCCACGTAGCGCGGCGGGTGAGCGCAAGAGCCGCGACAGCCGCAACCTGACGGAGCACCCTCTTGCAGGTCTGCCGGTCCGCATCACATTGGTGGCCGAAGATTCCACCGGCCAGACAGGTCGCAGCGAAACCATCGAGATGGAATTGCCCGGGCGCTATTTCAACAATCTCCTGGCCGGCGCGGTTGCCGAGCAAAGACAGGTGCTGGCACTCGACACCAACCGTCTGGACCGGGTTTTCGACCTGAATGACGCGATCACTTTCGCGGCGGAAGACACCATCAAGAACACGACACACTATCTGCTGATCCGATCAGCCCGCGCCAGGCTGAAGCAATCCTACAATGATGACATGTACCGCGATACGGCCGACTATCTGTGGGATATTGCGCTCGGTATAGAGGACGGCAACCTTTCCTTCGCCGAGCGGCGACTGCGCGACGCCCAGCGGGCCTTGTCCGAGGCGCTGGAAAACGGTGCGTCGGACGAAACGATCCAGGCGCTGATGGATGAATTGCGCGAGGCGATGCAGGAATTTCTCCAGGCATTGGCCCAAAACATGCAGCGCAATCAGGATTCGGCGCAAATCCCCCAATCCGACCTGCAGAACATGGTTCGCAGCGACGATCTCAACCGCATGCTCGATCAGATCGAGAACCTTGCCCAGTCGGGTGCCCGCGATCAGGCACAGCAGCTGCTTTCGGAGCTGCAAAGGATGATGAACAATCTGCAGACCGGTCAACAGCGACAGGCGCAGGGTGACAATCCGATGCGCCAGCAAATGGACAAGCTCGGCGAGTTGATGCAAAAACAGCAACAGTTGATGGAAGAGACCTTCGATCTGGAACAGGCATTGCGGGAGCGGCGGCGGCAGCAGTTCTTCCAGGATGAAAACAGCCAGCAGGGCGAAAACCAGCAGGGTCCCGGTCAGCAGATGACGGAAGAAGAACTGCGCCAGGCCCTGCGTGACCTGCAGGAGCAACAGCAGGCGTTGCAGCAGCAACTCAGCGAATTGCAGGAAGCCCTCGAGGGCATGGGTATGCCGCAAAATGAGGGGTTCAATGAAGCCGGGGAAGCCATGGGCGAAGCCGGCGAGGCAACTGGGTGATGGCGAGGGTGAAACCGCCGTCGGCGAACAGGGCCGCGCGCTCCAGGCGTTGCGTGACGGCGCACAGAGCATGATGAACCAGATGCGCCAGGCCATGGGTCAAAATCCCGGTGGTCCGAACAACGGGCCGGGGTCGCGCAATCCCACACGTCTCGATCCGCTTGGCCGCCCGCGCGCCAATACCGGCCCCGACTTTGGCGACAACGTCAAAATCCCCGAGGAAGCCGACATTCAGCGGGCCCGGCGGATTCTGGAAGCAATCCGTGAGCGTCTGGGCGACGCCTTCCGGCCCGAGATGGAACGCTTCTATCTGGAAAGACTGCTGGATAACCGATAACTCAGGGCTTCTGGATCCCTTGGCGACCAGCGCTCCGATGATAATCGATTGAGTGCCGCTACCGTTATGGGCGGCGCCGAATCCTCTGATTTGTGGCAGAAGCTTCGCCTTGCTGATATTTCGCTCGTGCGATCATCGGCATGAGAGGGCTTTGTTTTTGATGTTTCCCGGAACCGGCTGCAGGCAAGTCTCAGCACTCAATGACGGGTTTCCCCACGTCGAGACGGTTTGATCCTGTCAAATCTCTGGTGGCACCGCACCAGCTGTTTTTTGCCGCACAGAACGGCAGATTTGCACAAGTTGCATGATCGTTTGGACAATAAGTCTGTATTCTTACGGATTGCATTGTTCTGCACCAATGCCACTGATGGAACCATTGACGAATCGAAGTATTGGCAAAATCCGTGACTGGCGAACAGTTGGCTTGGGTCCCTTTCAGATCGCAAAACCGCATTCGGCTTCGGCCCAATCATCAAAATCATAAATAACTGATATATATAGGCAATTTTCTGAGAAACGCACTCCGGCAGTCAGTCATTTTTTCAAATGGCAAAGGCTGCTGACAATTGATTTGCTCAATATCAATTGGATAATATTTGGCGTGCAACCTTGGTTGTTCCGATTGACTGTTTTTGGCGGGTTGCTGCCGATTCTTGAGGGGACGAATATGGTAAGGATGTTGCTAACCGCCACGCTGGCAGTCCTGTTCCTGTCGGGGTGTCAGACGAATGGAAACAGGACGTCAATTAAGGAATATTGTGAGGAAAGGCCCGCCATTTGCATTCTACTGGCGGCAGCGGTTGTCGGCGGTGTCATCGCAATTGCGAGCAACAATGATTCAGATGCAGGCGTCAACATGGGCAGCAGCAGCGGCGGTGGTGGCGGCGGTGGCGGTGGCGGTAACGTCGGCAACGCCTCGGACATCCGCCTGAAGAAAAATGTGCGGTTTTTGGAAACACTGGAAAATGGCGTGAACTTGTACGCCTTTCAATACAAGGGCAGCACTGATTTCTTTGTTGGGGTCATTGCCCAGGAATTACTCGAACACAAACGGTTTTCTCGCGCCGTCAGCACAACAAGGGGCGGGTACTATCTCGTTGATTACAACAAGCTCGGACTTGTAGTTGTTGGAATGAAGGCAATGAATGCGGCAAGCCGCAAAGTGCTGGCCGACCATGGATCATGACATTTGTCACGCAATGGGCCCTGCACGATCCCAGTGATACTGGCGTGATGTTCTGAGGGCGCGTTTGCAGGCCCTATCGGATAGTCAATGGGCGCGACCACCGAAAGCCTGATGTAGCAAGGATTGTCTGTGATACGTCCTATCGGATCAGGGCGTCGGCGACGGCGTTGCGAATATCGGGCAGGCTGAAGGGCTTCGGCACCACGTCGACAATGACCGCCGCAAGATTTTCCGCCCGTTCGCGCTGCTCGGCAAAGCCTGTCATCAGCAGGATTTTCATGTCGGGGAATTCGCTGGCTGCTGTGTGTGCGAGTTCAATGCCGTCCATAACCGGCATTCTGATATCCGACAGCAGCAGGTCGTAGGCACCGCTGCTGCGCAATTGATCAAGACCATGGGCGCCGTCGACCGCCTGATCAACCTCATGTCCATCCATTTGCAATGCCCGGCTTACGAAGCTGCGAAGCGAATCTTCGTCTTCGGCAATCAGAATTTTAGCCATCTGTCCCGTCCGATTTATGGTGCCATCTTGCGTTGATTGGTCGCCTGATCCGCACCCGTCCCTGTTGTATCCCGTCAGACAACCACGCAAATCTTGTCGCCCGGTAAATGTCTGCTCCACGGCAGCCTAAATGGACCGTTTGGACACTGCTTCAAGGTTTCATGCTTAACAATTGGTTGGCGCACCGAGCACCGGATTCGGCGACCGGGAACATTGTGACGTGGTCAAATGGACCTCAGTCGACCGGATGCTTTCCAGAGCGCGTCAGGTTTTGACAGAATCGGCAAAGCCTGAATGGATCAAGAACATTGAAGGCCGGCACCGTTGTCACGTTTCTGGCAAAACGTGAGACTGTCTAGTCGGCATCACCCGTAACAATGCCGACAAAGGGCAATTCGCGAAAGGCATAGGCAACATCCATGCCGTAACCGACGACAAAGTAGTCGGGACATTCAAATCCGACATGGTCGGCATTCAGCGTGCCCTGACGCCGCGAGCTTTTGTCCAAAAGCACAGCGATGGAGACATTGCTGGCACCGCGTTCATACATCAGGTCACGAGCAAAGCGCAGCGTGTTTCCCGATTCCAGAATATCATCGATCAGCAGCACGTCACGCCCGGCCACTTCGCTGTCGATATCCTTGATGACCCTGACACCCTGGCTCTCGGTGCCCTTGCCGTAGCTCGACAATGTGATGAATTCGACTTCGGGCGCCAGTCCGACCGCATGCAGCGCCCGCAGAAGATCGGCGGCGAAAATGAAGGATCCCTTCAATATCGAAATGACCAGCAGATCTTTTTTTGGCTTGTCTGCAATTTGCGCGGCGAGACTCAGATTGCGTTCGGCAATCTGCTCCGGCGAGAACAGAACGTCGATATTTTTTCCGCGAACAACCGGCATGTCACATTTCCATTGCGGTGGGCATCTGCCAGCCGGTTTAAGCCATGCCCCCGCAAAGGGAAAGCTGCAATCACCATGTTTTCAGTGAATTTAGTGAACGAGCAGCTCCGAACGCGTCAGGGTCAGAACCTATGACCCGAGTATGACAGTCGCCGCGATGCAGATGGCCGGCCGGAACAGCACGCCACATTGATCATGGCGGGTCGCGATACGGCGCGGTCTTTCAACCGTGCGATCAGGCTTTCAACGCGGTGCCGTTTGCGATAACGGCTGGAATCGTGAGTGCCCGGGTCGCCCCTTTTGAGGCGCCTGCCACCGTAAGGTGCGCTTTGAGCTGGATGCTGCTGGTCGAGCCAGGACGGGTGCGACATGGATAGTCCTCCTGCCGCACTCCGATCATGAGGGCATCGTAGAGGGTGTCATTGGTGCAACATCCGAAGACCGGTCCAAACTGGTCATCTGACAAAACCATCAGCTGAAGGCCTTGAGCCCTTCTTGCCTGTCTTCCACGCAGCAGAGAATGTCGGCCTTGATGGCGCCGGAGGTCGCTTGACGAGCAGCGTCGGGAGGCACGAATGTCTGTTCACCCGGAAGCCAACCGGCAAACGTGTGATCATGTCGTGGTTTGCCTGCTGCCACTGCGCAAAGGCAACACTTCATGGAACTTGCCGCTTGCAGTGATTTCAGGCGCTGCCTTGCTTTCTCGAACCGTGACATCATCCAGGCCGTTGTCGCGAAACACTCGTTTTACCGATTCGATGACTTCTTGAAAAACAGGTCCTGCGGTCGCTCCCTCGGCCAGATCCATTCGCACTTCGAAACCTCTATGACTTGTCTGGACCAATTGGATGCGCCGGGCATTTTCGTGTTCCAGATCAAAGACAAGCGGCGACAGCGTCACATTGCCCACTCGAACGAGCGTCGCCTGGCGCCCTTCCACCTGAAAACTTCGGAACGGCGAACCACAGGGGCAAGGATCCTTGTAAAAGCGAAGACGGTCGCCGAGGTCATATCGGATGAAGGGCTGAACATCGTTGGCGAGCACCGTCAGCAGAACGGTCGCCGACAGCGAGCCGTCGGGAACGGGCTGCATTGCTTCGTCGACAGCTTCGAGGATGACCCAATCTTCGTGCACATGCTTCCGCCCATGGCTGCACACGAATGACATCACCAGGCACTCGGTGCAGCCATAGGCGTCGACAATGCCGTATTTCAGCGAGGGAAAGGCCCGTAGAACCCGTTCGCGAAGTTCAGACGTGAGCGTCTCGCCGCCCGTACTGATGACCACCGGCTCAATGTGCAGTCGCCCGGCTTCCTTTTCCTTGACGAGAATGGTCAGCATGCTTGGGTAGGTCACGATGCAGGAGACCTTTGCGATCGCATTGAGTTGTTCAATGATCTCGCCGATCGGTTGCTCGGCCTCGATAAAATCCAGCCCTTTTCCCAGCCTCGGCTGCAAATCTCTGACCAATTTGTTGAATCCGACGCCGGCAAAGTGACCGTTGCCGCCGGTGATCGTCACCCGCATGCCGCGCTCGCGCATCTCCCGGGCGAGCTTCCACTGGTGCCGGTCGAAATGCGCCATCGAAACACCAAAGGAATACTCAACGAAAGATGAGGGCAAAACGATGATCGCCGGCTCGCCTGATGTCCCTGAAGTCCGGAAAATGGCGACATCGTCGATCGGCACACCAACTTTCCGGATATCCTGAAGATGATCGCGAGCCCTGTCGAGGGGAAGAGAACGGATGGTCAGCCAGTCGTCGAATTCCCTCATGAGATCAGGTTTGCAGGTTACCGGCAAGTCATGCAGTTCGATCTCGCTTGATGGCCGTAGATCCGCGTAGAGCCTGCGAAACAGGGGAGAATCGCGCCGCGCCTTCTCCACGAGACGTCGCAGATTGCGAAGCTGCTTGGCTTCAATTCGCTTGCGTCCACCCCAGACTGTCCAGAGCCCGCCAATGAAATAGCCCAAAGCTTTGGGAAGACTGAAACGCATGTCTGCTGGCGATTCCCGTTTTTCGCATTCAACGTGGAGATGTTCGTTGATTGAAGTCTACGCCAAGGAACGTCGCCTCAATTGACCCGAGTCAATTGGCACCGACGCGCTGGCCTGGTGACATACGGCACACCGGGACAGCGGGCATGCACGCAGCTGCACCAGATGTCTGTTTGGTTCCGTGTTGCCGTGGTCGTCCCTGTTTTCGCCAGTGTCCGCTCCGGATCGGAGTAGCCGCTGAAATTGGCGCTATTTACTGCCTAGCGACCACTGCTGCCGCCGGCCAGCGATATGGTTAAATCTCTGTAACCACGAACCGGTCGTGAACCGGGCGTGCGGGAGCGATGACCGTTGCCCGCTGTCGAGGCCGACTTCGGCGAATTGAAGTAAATCAGTGAACCTTCGGACCGCTGAATGGATGATCCATCGGAATTGGTCTCGACCACCGGCTTGTTCTCCGTCAACGTCGCGTCATGAGATTGCCCCGACTCAACAGCAAAGTTTGAGTTCGCGACTGCATCAGCCGCTGTTGATCTGGAAGGTACAGGCGGCTCCACGGGCGTTGAGGGACTCAGCTGGTCACCTGTGTACCAAAAACCACCGACGGCAAGCGCGACGACCAATACTGCACATCCAAACAGCGGCAACATTCGGCCCCGGTTGAGAGGCAGCGATTCACCGGAAAACAGACCGAGGCGCCGAAAATGCGCCGATGGATCATCGTCGAAATCGACGGATTCCTGCTGGATCGATCGAAAACCGGTTGGCGGGGCAGATTGCGCCGCCGGGCGTGTGTTGCCGTGGTTGTCGACATGCACGAATTCGGCATCGATGACATCGGCCCCGCGCAGCGATGATGTCGAACTCGCCGGCCACGGCCGGCCCGCATCCATCAAAATCTGCCCGGGCTCGATTTTTTTCCCGCGATAGCCGTTAATGTCTGTGCTGCCGCCGCTGTTTCGCATACGCTGTCTGCGCCATTGTCATCGGGTCATTGAAAGATTTCTTTCGCAAACGTAAACGGTTTTGGTTAACAAAAGCCGAACCGGTCGAATCAAACAGGCGGGAAGCGAACCGAATTCATCTGTTGTTAACCCGGCGGCGGAAGGTTGAACCGGGATTGCACGAACAAAGCGTGGGGCGTCGAGAGTGATCGATTTCGACAATGTTGGACTGCGTTACGGGATGGGCCCGGAAGTCCTTCGCGACGTCACATTCGACATCCCGAAACGGTCCTTCCAGTTTCTCACCGGCCCGTCGGGCGCCGGCAAGACCTCCCTCATGCGGCTGATGTTCATGTCGCTTCAGCCGACGCGCGGCTTCGTGCGTGTTTTCGGCCGCGATATCACCACCATTCCGCAGCGCGAACTTCCGACGCTGCGCCGCCGGGTCGGCATCGTGTTTCAGGACTTCCGCCTGCTCGACCACCTGACCACCTATGAAAATGTCGCCCTTCCGCTACGGGTCCGCGGCAAGGAGGAAACGAGTTACCGCACCGATGTCATCGAGCTGCTGCAGTGGGTCGGGTTGGGTGACCGCATGAATGTTCTGCCACCCATTCTGTCCGGTGGAGAAAAACAGCGCGCCGCCATTGCACGCGCATTGATCGACCAGCCGGAGATCCTGCTGGCCGATGAACCGACCGGCAATGTGGATGCACCCCTGGCCCGCCGGCTCCTGCGGCTGTTTTTGGAATTGAACAAACTCGGCACCGCGGTCATCATAGCCACCCACGATCTGTCGCTGATGGATCAGATCGACGCGCGGCGCATGATTTTGTCGGGAGGCCGGCTGGAAATCTATGAATAAGGTGGACAAACCCAATCCGGTTCGCAAACCCGGCAGGCGGCGCAAGATTGTCCTGCGCCCGATGGCGGCGATCGTTCCGGCTACCAATATCGCCGGCCGGTCGTTGATGCTGGTGATATCGATCATGTCGTTTCTGGCCTGCCTGACGCTGGGTGCGGTCATCATGATTCAGGACACGGCAAACAGCTGGCAGAGTGAGATTTCCCGCGAGGTAACCATCCAGATCAAGCCGGATGAAGGGGTCGATCTTCAAGCCGCCCTGCTGAGCGCTCGGGATATCGCCCTGAGCTTCGAAGGCACCACCGACGCAACCATCGTCGATCCCGAAGCCACGGCCCGTCTGCTCGAACCATGGCTGGGCGAGGGTCTGGACATGGACGAATTGCCGGTGCCACGGTTGGTGATCATCACCATCGAGGAGGACAACCCTCCCGATTTCGGCGCCATGCGCGAAGCGCTGGTCAAGGCGGTGCCCAATGTTCACCTGGACGATCACCGAACCTGGGTGGACCGCCTCGTTGCCATGGCCAGCACGACCGTGGTTATCGGGCTTTGCATTCTGGCTCTGGTGTTCACAGCAACCGTCCTGACGGTGGTTTTTGCCACGCGCGGCGCGCTTTCGGGCAATCATCACATTGTCGAGGTCCTGCATTTTGTCGGCGCCGAAGCGAGCTTCGTTGCATCCCATTTCCAGAAGCATTTTTTCCTGATCGGCCTGAAGGGGGCCCTGGCCGGCGGTCTCGCCGCCGCCGTGACCTTCGCTTTCGCGGGCATCTGGGCAAGCAACAGCCTGGCAACACCCGAAAGCGACCAGGCAACCGCCCTGTTCGGCGGATTTGCCATGGGTGCCGGCGGCTATGTCGGCGCATTGGCAATCGTCGTGATCGTCGCGGTCCTGACCGCCATGACGACGCGCATAACGGTGCTGCACACCATTATCGAAATCGACATGATTCGGTCCGACCCGACCCGCAGCATCTAGGGTCAGGCCGACAAAGCCATTCGGTCGACCGAAAGCGTCTGCCGCTTCACGCCGGATCAATCAACCCGTTAACGTCATTTCAAGGGTCCCGTGCAATCGTGGGCCGGATTGGTGAAACGGCAACAGTGGATTGCGACAATATGCGGCGTCATCCCTGAAGATGCAGCCCATGTTTTGATCGATTTGGGATCCGGCTTCATCAGTTCACCCAACGGGGGCATCAGCACAAAATCTTACAGCCGAATTTCGTGTGTGGACGATCTTCAACTCTCAATCCAGGGAAGGAATTGAATGATGGCTTCATACTTTTGGATCAACGGCAGAATGAACCGTCTTGAGTGGTGGGCGGGCACCCTGTGCTCGACCGTCCTCTGCATCATAGTGGCGGTTGCCGCGGGGTATGGCGGTGATCCCGAATCCATGCCCGCGTCCCTGGCGGTGATCGTCCTGGGTGTGACTGCCGCCATGATGTGGTTCAATGTCTGCATCACCATTCAGCGGTTTCACGACCGGAACAAGAGCGGTTTGTGGTTCTTCATAGGCTTAATCCCGGTCATCGGTTCCCTCTGGATCCTGATCGAGTGCGGATTCCTTCGCGGCTCCAGCGGTCCCAATGAATATGGCGACCCAGCCGGCTCGCTTTCAGCCGATGCCCTGACGGCGGAAATCGACGGTCTGCGCCGCGGACGCAGCCAGGCGATGCGTCAGGTGAACAGCGCGGGTTCAATGCAAAGGGCAGCCGCCAACACGGGCAACCCAGGTCCTGGAGTCGGGCGGACACGCGGCGGTTTCGGACGACGCGGCCAAAACGCCCTCCATTAGAACGACGATCGGCCAACGACGGCCGACAGGCAGATCGATTCCCGTCCTAGCGCTCGCCACAATGGCGCTGTATGACAGCACCATGAGTTCGCAAGACACGGATGATTCGCCCGTCGCGGAGGCACCGAAACGGCACAGTTGGCCACGCCGCGTGCTGGGCACTGGCCTGACGGTCCTCTTTGTGATGATCATCGCGGCGGTGGGCCTTGTCGCCGGGAGCTTTCTGCGTTTTTCCACCGATGTGATCGGGCTGAAGCCGCCGAGCGATATTGGTCCGATGGACGGGATCGTCGTGCTGACCGGCGGCAGTCAGCGCATTGACCAGGCGGTCCGGCTGCTGGATGAAGGTATCGCTGATCGACTGCTCATTTCGGGCGTGAACCCGGCCACCACCGGCAGCCAGATTCAAAAACTGACATCCGCCGAACCGGCCCTTTTCGAGTGTTGTGTCGACATCGGCCATGATGCGATCGACACTCGCGGCAATGCCAATGAAGCCGCACTGTGGGTGCAGGAAAACGGCTACCGCAATGTGCTTGTCGTTACCAGCAACTACCACATGCCACGCAGTCTGCTGGAACTGCAGCGGGTCGATGAAGACACCCGTTTCATCGCCTATCCGGTAGTCGCGCATAATTATGGCCGGTTCGACTGGCTGCGCGACCGCATGGTGCTGAATGTGCTGGCATCCGAATATGGCAAATTCATCATCGCAAGGTTTCGCCACAGGGTCGGCGCAACCACGCCCGACGGCTTGCGTTCGAGCATTGCCGGGGCCGAAGCCGACTTGCCAAAAAAGGCTCAAATGGGACAGGACAATTGACAGCGCGGCCGTGATCGCCACAGTAGCGCCATGATCGCGGTTCGTTCGGCACTCTTCAATTTTCTGTTCTACCTGAACCTCATCATTCAGATGATCATCTTCACGCCGGCCTATTTCCTGATGCCGCGCAAGGCCGCCTGGATCATTCCGAAAAACTGGGTCCGGTCCAATCACTGGCTGCTGAAGGTAGTGGTCGGCACGGACCATATTGTCGAAGGCCTGGAGAACATTCCGCAGGGTGGCTACATCATCGCTCCGAAACACCAGTCTTTCTGGGATGCCTACGCGCTGTTGCCCTATCTTGACGACCCCTTCTACATCCTCAAGCGGGAACTGACCTGGATTCCGCTTTTTGGCTGGTACGTGATCAAGATGCGCATGGTACCGATCAATCGCGGCAGCCGATCGAAGGTCATGCCGGAGGTGATGCGCCGGACAAAGGCGCAGATGGAGGATGGCCGCCAGCTTATCATCTATCCCGAAGGCACCCGCCGTCCGGTCGGCGCCGAACCGAATTACAAATACGGCATCGCCAAAATCTATGCCGAGCTGGGTGTGCCCGTCGTACCGGTCGCCATGGTTCCCGGCCTGTTCTGGCCGCGCCGCCGGTTTCGCCGCTATCCCGGCATGATCAGGGTCCGCATCCTGCCGCCGATCGCGCCCGGTCTCGACCCGGACACCTTCATGGAACAATTGATCGAGACAACCGAAAAGGCCACCGATGAACTGCTGGTACGCACGGTGCGGGAAAATCCGGATCTGCCGCTGCCGCCCACCGCCCGTGCACGGTTCGAGCAATTAACCCGTGATGCGGATCAACCGGTTGCTGGTTCCTCTGAAATCGACAGCCGTCCGGCAACATCTTCAAGCCAGTGATCGCGGATGTTCATGTCCAGCAAATGGGTCAGCGTGCTCGTCACATAATCGATATTGTGGCCGGACTGTCCGCTTGAAACGGCAATTCTGCGCGCTGCCTCGTCGGCATGCAGCGACCCGGCAAACTGGCGATGCTGTCGGTCCGCAATGTAGCAGACCGCGGTGACCCGGTCCCCCGTCGGCAGATGAACCGGCAGGTGCCTTTCAATATAGACATTGGTGACCAGTTCGCGCTCCCGCAACGCGGCCATGACGGGATCACGGTCACGCCCGCGAACACGAAAAACCATGCCGGTGCATGAACCGCCACGGTCGAGACCAAGCACCAGGCCTGGCCGCTCCGGCGTTCCGCGATGCACATAGGAATAGATGCAAAGCGCCCGGCGAAAACCGAACAGCCTGCCACGCACTGCCTCGGCATAATCAAATCCGGGCCGCCACATCAGTGAGCCGTAGCCAAACACCCAAAAATCATCCATATCGGTCATTACGATCCTGAAATCAGCCCAATCCAGCAGTGCACCGGGCGCACATAGGGAGAACCCCATGGCAAGGTCAAGTGATAAAACCGCCGCGAAGCCTCGGCGCCGTTTCGTCTGGCTGGCGGTGTTTATTGTTGCGCTCGTCGCCGCCTATACCGGAGCATGGTTTTATCTGGCCCGCCAACTTGAAAGCCGCAGCGCATTCCTGATCAGCGATCTGGCAAACCAGAATGTCGACGCCGATTGCGAATCGATGGAAGTCAGGGGATACCCGTTTAGACTGGGCGTATTCTGTCAATCCGTTTCGGCGGATGACCGGCTGCGCAGCGCTTCGCTGTCAACCGGCAGCTTCCGGTCGGCTGCACAAATTTATCGCCCAAGCCATATCGTGTCCGAACTGGACAGCCCGGTTCGCATTTCCATGGGTGACGGCAGCACAGCACAGCTTGATTGGCAGACATTGCAATCGAGCACCGTATTCGGTCTGTCCGGTCTGACCCGGGCGTCGCTCCAGTCTTCCATGCTGGATGCAACCATCGCCCCGGCAGCCATCAGCGATCCGGTCAAGCTGACGGCCCGGTCGACCGAGATGCATGTGCGCCAGCAGGATTCCGATCTTGATGCCGTTTTGCGCCTCGATGCGGCCGCCCTTACGACACAGGCCAAGGCGTTTGCCCTGCCGGCATTCGACCTGGAGGCCGATCTGACGCTCGCGGATCGGGCATGGATGCTGTCTGAACAGCAGAATCCTGAGCAAAACCCCTTGCGCAACCTCAGTGCCTCGCTCAATGGCCTGAAGGCCGACGTCGGCGACGGTGCGGAAGCGTCGGTGGAGGGCCCCTTTTCCATCGACGGCGAGGGTTATCTGACCGGCAAGTTCACGGTTGAATTGCGCGGCCGCGAGGCATGGCAGACGTTTTTGACCACCGCTTTTCCGGCAGACGCGCAAAACATACGCAATGCCGCCGGCTTCCTGACATCGCTCGGCAAGTCGCAGGACAGCCTGACCATTCCGCTCAATATCGAGCGTGGCCGCATCATGATCGGCTTCATCACGCTGGGGCAGCTCCCGCCTTTGTAGCGGCAAGCGCTATTCGGCGCCCTCTTGGCCCTCGGCTGCCGCATGGCGGCCGAAATTCGGTGCGTCGACATCCTGACCGGCCTCAATGATGGAGCGCCGGATCTGTCGCGTCCGGCTGAACAGATCGAAAAGCTTGTCGCCGTCGCCCCAGCGGATCGCCCTTTGTAGTGATGACAGGTCCTCGGAGAAGCGCGACAGCATTTCCAGTATGGCGTCCTTGTTGTTCAGGCACACATCACGCCACATGGTTGGATCCGATGCGGCAAGACGGGTAAAGTCGCGAAAACCCGAAGCCGAATATTTGATGACCTCCGATTTGGTTACGGTTTCAAGGTCATCGGCAGTACCGACAATATTGTAGGCAATGATCTGCGGTAGATGGGAAACGATCGCCAGCACAAGGTCATGATGGTCGGGATCCATCCGATCGACCATCGAGCCGCAGGCGCGCCAGAACCCGATCAATGCCGCCAGCGCATCGGCGTCTGTTCCCGGAAGAGGTGTCAAGATGCACCAGCGTCCGTCGAACAATGTGGAGAAACCTGAATCGGGGCCGGAGTGCTCGGTTCCCGCAACCGGATGACCCGGAATGAAATGCGCGGATTGCGGCAGCGCCGGCTGCATCTGCTCGATTACCGATTTCTTGGTTGATCCGACATCGCTGACAATGGCGCCCGGCTTGAGGCTGTCGGCAATGTCCCGTGCCACCTGTCCGGAAGCACCAACCGGCACGCTGACGATCACCAGATCCGCCTCACGCACGGCTTCAGCGCTGGAGTCCGCATAGACATCGCCAAGGGCCAGCTCGCGGGCGCGCGACAGTGTTTCTGCGCTTCGACTGGCAATCGCAATGGTCCCGGCCAGATTGCGTTCACGGATCACCCGGGCCAGTGACGACCCGATGAGCCCGATGCCAACCAATGCGATCTTGTTAAAGAGGGGCTCACTCATGATGCTTCCAAAAACTCTTTCAGCGCAGCCAGAACACCCTCATTGGCTTCCTTTGTGCCGATACTCATGCGCAGGGCGTTGGGAAAGCCATAGGCGTTGACATGCCGCAGAACAAATCCGCGACGCATCAGGAATTCATCCGCCTGTGAGGCCGTCTTCGGACTGACCGTATCAAAGTGAATCAGCACGAAATTGCCGGCGGACGGCGTGACAACCAACCCAAGGTCCCGCAGGGCCTCGCTGACCCGTGCCAGCCACACATCATTATGCGCCACCGACCGATCGATATGGGCACGGTCCCGCACGGCTGCCACACCGGCGACGATCGCCGCCGCATTCATGTTGAACGGCCCGCGAATTCGGTGCAGGGCGTCAATCACGTGATGGGGGCCATAGAGCCAACCAATCCTCAGACCCGCCAGCCCGTAGATCTTTGAAAAGGTCCGGGTCATGACAACATTGTCGCTGACCGAGACCAGTTCTATTCCCGATTCATAATCATTGCGCCGGACATATTCCGCATAGGCCGCGTCCAGCACCAGAATGACATCGTCAGGAAGGCCGGCATGCAGCCGCCTGACCTCCTCCATCGACAGATAGGTTCCCGTCGGATTGTTGGGATTGGCCAGAAAAACGATTTTCGTGCGATCGGTGACCGCCGCTAGAATGGCGTCGACATCGGCACGGCAATCGGTTTCACGAACGGTTACCGGTGTCGCCCCGGCCGCCATGATCTGGATCTTGTAGACCAGAAACCCATGTTCCGTAACGATCCCTTCGTCACCGGGCGCCAGATAGGCCTGACACAACAGCGTCAGCAGCTCGTCCGATCCGTTGCCGCACATGATATTGTCCCGGTTGAGCCCATGCACCTGCGCGATCGCCTCACAAAGCGCATTGGCGTGACCGTCCGGATAGGTCTCCAGATGATCGAGAACGCTGGAGATTGCCTTGACCGCCTCCGGGCTCGTGCCGAGCGGGCTCTCATTGGCCGACAATTTGTAGACACGGTCGGCGCCCGGCGCGGTCTCGCGTCCCGGCACATAAGCGGCAATGTCCATTACGCCCTTTTTTGGCAATGGCTTCCCACTGGTCATTCGTCCGTCATCCCTGGCCTTGTCGCGGTTCTGAAAATTCGCGGTTAAAAGTGACCAGCGGGGCATAGCGGCAAGCAGGCGCATTGTCGAGTTATTACCGACATTGGCGCGGCGAACCCGGACCTTTTGGATTGCAAACGATCGCCGTGGTGTCACGGAACCCATCGTGCCGTCTCCGCCCGCACCGGATTGGCCCTTGCAAACATCTCCAGAACCGATGAGCCTGGGGTTCACGAAAACGGCGAGGAGAAGAACGTGAGACACTTTCTTAAGGTTGCAGGAGTGATGTTGATATTGGCGCTATTCACCGGCAACGGCATGGCAAAAGACCTCCCGTCGCCACCAGCCGCTATCAAGGCAGCGGTGGCTGATCTTGTGGAGGCCTTCGAAATGCGAGATGCGGCGGGGATCCGGAGTTTGATGACGGAGGATCACCGTGCGATCAGTCCGAATTACGGACGGGCCTACACAGTCTCGGAGCAAATCGATACCCTGCCAGATCTGGTTTATGAGGTGACCGACATTTCGAACGAAACCTTCAGTGTTCTCGACAACAATGCCGCCCTCCTGACGGCCCGGTTTCGGGTCAAAGGAAGCTTTCGGGGAAAGCCCCTGCCACAGCATATTTTCGTTTCCCAAATCTGGATACGTCAGAATGGGCAATGGAAACAGAAACTCTATCAGGAAACGGCGATCGATCCTTAGGAACAAGGCCGAAAAACGGACCCCAATCTCAACGGCAGCTTCTGCCAAACAGCGGACGCTCGAAAAAAACGGGGCAAGGACCGAGTTGCGAACAACGTTGCCGCTCGCAAACTTCGCGCCAATGACTGCTTCACGTTAGTACGTGCCTTGCAAGTCAGCTATGCTGATCGAAGGAGTCCAGAATTCGGCGGAGCTGACATTCGCAATGGGCCAGGCTTGACTACGAAGTCACAAGTGGGAGGCGTGACCAAGGTCGGCAACGCGGACGGAACCTGCCATCTGTGTCACGGCACTGAATGTTAGCGTTCGCTGAATGGAAGTAATGTTATTTATGTTGCGACGCGCCAGACGCTAACTCGCGATTAGAATCACCTCAACGCGCCTGTTCAAAGCCTTGTTTGCATCATTGTCATTGGGCGCCGCCGGGCGCGATTCACCGTGACCAACACTGTTCAGTAGATTGACGTCGATGCCTCGCTTAGAAAGTGCTCCTGCAACTGTTGCGGCCCTCTCTTGCGACAAGTTGATATTATATTCTGCCGAACCATCGGAATCGGTATGGCCCTCGACAATCACGTGAAGCGGGCGATCAGCGGCTATCCTTAGTGCCAAATCGTCAAGCAGCCTGGACGCTGTTGGTTTGAGTGCTGCACTGTCAAAGTCAAACAAAAGGCTGGCGTCGAAAACAACTCTGGTGCCAGCACCAATCGCACCAACTGCATCAATATCGGCACCCGGATACCGTCCAGAACATCCAACACCATCATCTGTTAATCGCAGATATGCATAGGACCCGGGAGGCACTTTGCTATCAGCCAAGTCAATTGCAGCTGTGGCCCCTTCAATGCGTCCAATTTCAATCCAGGTAATCGCGTCGCCTGAAATAGCTAGCTCGGTCGCCTCCACATCAGGTCCGACTTCGAAAACGAACAAATCTGGCCCATCAACATCCACAAGTGCATTGTCAACAAAACGATAAACTACTGATCCACCGCACCCCAATGTTGCGTACCCCCCTTTTGCTACTGAAACAAAATTCGGTACGCCCAGCCCCTCTTCAGGATTGGCCGACTCACCATGCGCCGCAGGATCACCAGGAATTGACGCGACGACTTCGTCGGCAAAAGATGCGATCCCGAGCGGAAAGTTGACCACACCGCCCCGCCCATCAGCGTATTGTACAGACTGTGCTGCAAGTGAATTTGGAAGGGTTGAGCAAATTATCAGAAATAGAGCTTTTTTGAACATTCTCGCTACCACTCTCACCATGTCAATCGGGTTATCATCCAGGCATATTCTATCAATGTGGCCCCACTCTCTGGCTTTGGTTCCAACTGCACATAGTTGGTGTACTAGTCAGTCCCAGTACGGCCTACCAGTGGATCGAAATTCAGGCGATATGGAGTGGTATCAGGCTCCAAATGTACCACTGCCTCCCCCGTAAACCTGCGGGACCTCTCATTCTTTAATGCCTGAGAAAGTGGCCCTTCTACCACCCGTTGAACCCACTCGTAGCGAAGATATAGTGGCAACAAATAGGCGGCGCGCTCGCGCGCTCTCAAATGTGTGGGAAGGGTTTCTTCAGGGTTGCAGTGAAAACAGATTTCCCAATTTGTAAAAAAGGACGCAGCGTCAAAATTTCCACTTACAGGCTTCAATTCTCCTAGTCGCGCCAATCGATCAAGATCATAAGCACCGCCAACAATCTTTTGCAGATCATCAACCAAACCAACTACTGAGAGGACGTGTCCCCATTCAGAAGTCAAAAACTGTTGTCGACGTTGGTCAGCTTGTTCCCTTGCTGATCCAGAAAGCGACAATTCGAAATCGGGGTTGCCATATATGACCTTCAACCACTTTGGAGCTTTGTTCGACGTAACGATCACATCGGATACGTAAGATTCCAACAGGTTGGCATAAAATTCGGGTTGTTCGGGAAGATCATACCCGGAACTTTCGCCGAGGGCCTCAGCTATCATAACAATTAAATCTGAGTAAGACGTTGGAACCTGTAGGTCGAGACCAAATAGCTCCTTGAGTATTTTGTATTCAGTGTAAGTGTGGATTTCCCCTTGAAATGTTGCCAGCGTGGTTAGCGCTAAATTTCTGTCTCGTTGCCACAGGGCCAACGTATCAGAAGCGTGATCAAACAATCTTTTTCGCAGTCGAAAGAATTCTGCTTCCAAGGTTAGAAATAACTGATCGTCACAGTATTCGCGGTCTTGGGAATAAAATCGCGCCAACCGCCGTCCAATTCGCGTCAACTCACCCGTCATTTGAACTAAAGTACGATCCGGGCCTTTTTGCCGTGCAGCGTCGGATGCAACGCTTCGGTTTGCTGCTTCAGATTGTGGTATGTTTCCTTGATCGTATAGCAAGGCCCCGGGTAGTTGCTCGAATGGTTTTGTGGCTCGCCAAACTGCTTTGTTCAACTCGGACAATGCTTGCCGCAGATAGCCATCCTTTTCTGCGGGGCAATTGGGTGGTTGTAGTTCGTAGTCGCAATCAAGCGGATGGAACCGGGCGTCGCTAAAAAACAAACCCCACCCGCGTGTAATGACACTTCGTTCAAGTTCTGACTGCAGTCTTCGCGCGGTAGTGATGTGCTCCCTAAGGTTTGTTGGATTGCTGAGCTCTCCTGAGTTTGGGTCACTTGATACGGTCAGTAACGCATTCGACAAGCGATCAACAATTGAACGAAGTTGCCCGTGAATCCTCAGATAATCGTTTCTATCGTAACCAGAGAGCGTCCTTTGAATTCTGTCTTTGTGACTTGAACTGTAGTTGCGGTTTTCGACGGGGAGCATCCGATATTGAAACAGGACTTCGTAGCCTGGAAACTGGATGAGTTGTTCCACAACTTCTGCGAGCGGCAGAGTCATGAAGCTGTCAGACTGCAGAGGGGTTAGCGCGCTCTCTTCGAGACTACTGACTCGAGAATATTGCAGGGCCGTCGCTGGCACCCTGTTGATTATTGGAACCTGCCTACACCCCGTTTCATCGGTAAGAAGTGTGAACTCCCGTTCAAATACCCCGTGGATGTTGTTTCCATCTCGTGCAAAGCACCCTTTGAACGACCCACTGAGTAGCCAATCGGCAGTACAACCATTGTTTTCCACGCTAAATGGCGAAGGAAATATCTCGAATATCCCGTCGATCTTATGCCCATCGCGTCGCACCTCAGGCTTAAGCTTCAACCTATATCGAACGGCCGTATCTCCTTCAGACAATTGATAGTGCATCACAATCTCGTCTTGTGATGCGTTTGAGGATTGTAGCTGAATGGATAGCCCGACTATCGCTTCGCTCCACTTGCTGTTTTCCAGTTTGAAAGGGTCACTCGGTAATTCCTGTGCGGATAGATTGGCCGCCGAGAACACAAGTGCTGTGGCAAACCAAACCCGTTTCATTTGGGAAGCAACGTGAATGTTCTGGTCATCGCCCAAGTCAGGTTGTCACTTGCCATCGACGCATCAATGTGTCCCACAAGCGAAAAGTTGTCGGGTGCGACGAGCTCAATTCTAGTCTCGATTCCATTCGGGTCAGTGAGTTCGCCCTCCCATCTGGGCAGTCCCACCCCTTCGCAACCAAACATTTCCCCGACCACTTCCGCATCGGCCGACAAAACTCCGAGGTCGCCTTCCCATGAGAATTCACCCTGGTCAATGAATGACAGCACAAAATTTCCCAACGGTTGCGTTGAATGGCTAACTTTGAATGTGCCGTCGTCCTCTAGGTTCATGTCAAATTCCCCTGACGCTTGCGACTGCAATGCAGGATTTGTTTCCGGGCTGACAACGAGGCCGTTTGCAATCATAGAAGCTTCGTCTAGTAGAACATCGTATACGCCCCCAATGCCCGCTACATCTCGCATAAATGGGAAGTCGCAAAGCAATTCAGCTTTGGCTGGTGCGCTTAAAAACGAGAGAGAAGCCAACAGCCCAGCGAGAACTTTGTCAGGCATTTTCACGATAGTGAATCATCCCACAGTCAATTTCTACCGCAACTGGTGCAGATCAGGTAGGGCGACTACGACACCAGCAACATTACCTCTTTACCTTGCGAATGTCGACCATGCCCAAATGCAGACCTTCATTTGGGTCAGACATTCAGAAACTTTGGGCTCAAGGCAGTCATCTGAGCGATTTGTCGGATGACGGCTTTATTTCGGACCGCGGACATCACTGGGTTGATTCCATATGTGGCAAGATGCGATCGTATCCTTGCGCCTGATCCACAGACAAATGGAACTTGAACCAACCGGTGGCTCGACAGAATCAGGTCACTGGTGCGTGTCGGCCGTTCGATATCCACAGGTCTCGGCCCTTGTCGCCGACGGCTTCATCGTGCTGCTATGCTCCATCAAATCACCAATCCGCCTCGGGAGCCCGCATGCTCGATCTTCTCATCAAGAACGCCAACCTGCCTGACGGATCCTCCCGGGTGGACATTGCCATTTCGGACGGCCGTTTCACGGCTGTGGAACCGGGCATCGACGCCGAAGCGAAAACGATCATCGATGCGACCGGCCATCTGGTCGCACCGCCCTTCATCGACCCGCATTTTCACATGGACGCAACCCTTTCGCTCGGCACGCCGAGACTGAACCGGTCCGGAACGTTGCTGGAAGGGATCGCTCTTTGGGGAGAACTCAAACCGCTGCTAACCCATGACGCGGTTCGCGAACGCGCTTTGCGCTATTGCGATCTCGCCGTGGCGCAGGGGCTCCTGGCGATCCGTAGCCATGTTGATATCTGCGACGACCGGCTGCTGGCCGTCGAAGCGCTGCTGGACGTGCGCGAAACGGTCAAACCCTATATCGACCTGCAGCTTGTCGCCTTTCCGCAGGACGGACTGTTCCGATCATCCACTGCGGAAGACAATCTGCTGCGCGCCCTCGATATGGGAGTCGACATTGTTGGTGGCATTCCGCATTTCGAACGGACGATGCAGGACGGCGCCCGATCCGTGACAAGATTGTGCGAAATTGCCGCCGAGCGGGGCTTGCGGGTCGACATGCATTGTGACGAATCCGACGACCCAATGTCCCGCCATATCGAGACCCTGGCAGCCGAAACGGTGCGGCTCGGCCTGCAGGGGCGGGTCGCCGGCTCACATCTGACATCGATGCACTCGATGGACAATTACTACGTTTCCAAATTGCTGCCGCTGATCGCCGAAGCGCAAATCCATGCCATTCCCAACCCGTTGATCAACATGACGATCCAGGGTCGGCATGACACCTATCCCAAGCGCCGGGGCCTGACGCGAATTCCCGAGATGCTCGATGCCGGCATCAATGTCGCGCTTGGTCAGGATTGCTGCATGGATCCCTGGTATTCGCTTGGCAATGCCGACATGCTGTCGGTTGCCCACATGGCAATCCATGCAACCCAGATGACCGCACCTGCCCAGATGACCAGATTGTTCGATGCGATCACCGTCCAGTCCGCATCGGCCATGGGGCTGGACGGATACGGCATTCACAAAGGCAATCCCGCGAACTGTATCGTGTTGCAGGCGCGCGATCCCATCGAAGCCATTCGCCTTGGCGCGACCCGCCGGAGCGTCATTCGCGGTGGCCGGATCATCAGCGAGACCGCGCCAAAAATAGCGCGGCTTTCGCTGCCCGGTCGACCAGAAACCGTTGACAGCGCACTCTATGCGCCCATGGAGGCTGCAGGCTGAGAGACGGCTGCCCGCGGGATTGGAAAAATTTTGCGGAAATCGAACCAAATATTGTGCAGATGCACAGAAATTGACCATACGATAAAATATTTGACCCGTTGAGAAATCTCGGCCACTCTGTGGCGATAAATCTGACCTGAGGAGTCCACCATGACCTATCGTTTTTCACGCCGCTTCATTCTTGCGGCGACCGCCTGCCTCTTGCCGGCCATCGCATCGCCTGCGCTGGCGGCCGACAAGATCAAGGTGGCGGGCATTCACGCGTCACCGGTTGAAAATGCCTGGAATTCGCGCATCCATGAAGCCCTGCAATCAGCCGCCGATGACGGTGTCATCGAATATGTGTTTTCCGAAGGCGTCTCCGGCACCGACTATGCCCGCGCCATGCGCGAATATGCCGAACAGGGCCATGATCTGATCTGGGGCGAATCCTATGCCGTCGAGAACGAGGCGCGCCAGGTTGCAAAGGATTATCCGGATGTGGCGTTCCTGATGGGGTCATCGGGCGGCCCGTCCGGCGACAATTTCGGTGTCTTTGGAACCCGGAATCACGAGGCCGCCTACCTGGCCGGCATGCTGGCTGGAAATGTCAGCAAATCCAACACATTCGGATCGGTCGGAGGTTATCCGATCCCCGAAGTCAACCTGCTGATCAACGCATTCCGCGACGGTGTCAGGGAAGTCAATCCGGATGCCACGTTCCTCAACGGGTTCATCGGTGCCTGGTTTGATCCGCCCAAGGCCAAGGAGGCTGCCATCGCACAGATCGATGCCGGTGCCGATGTGATCTTTGGAGAACGGATCGGCACAGCCGACGGCGCCAAGGAAAACAACGTGTTGGCGATTGGATCCCTGATCGACTACACGCCGCGCTACCCTGGCACGGTGTTTGCCAACGCGATCTGGAATTTCCGTCCGACCGTCGACGCGATTGTCGCCGATGTGAAGGCCGGCAATCCGGTCGGCAAGGATTACACCGAGTTTTCATTCATGAAGCATGGCGGCAATGAGCTGATCTTCGTATCAGACAATATTCCGGCCGATGCGATTTCCGCCATGGAGGCCAAGCAGAAGGCCATCAAGGACGGATCCTTCGAAGTGCCGATCAATACCGACGAACCTTCATAGGGTCAGGCGTGGCCTCCGCTGATCGCACGAAACCGGCCTTCGCGGATGCAACCGCCATCGCGGAGGCTGTACGCCACGGTGAGATCAGTGCAACACACTTGATGAAAGCCAGTATCGAGCGCGCCAGACAGGATCCCCACGGCGCGCTCTGTCATCTTGATGCCGACATGGGCATGGCCGCCGCTGTCGCCTTCGACGATCGGCATTCAGCCAGTGATACCACCGCCCGTGGCGCGCCATTCGCCGGCATACCGTTCCTTGCCAAGGATCTCGGCAACGGGGCGAAGGGCCTGCCGGTCCATGCCGGATCCGGGGCGATGGCAAAGAGAGTATCGCCTGCAGCACAGGACAGTGCCCTCTTCCGTCGGTTCAAGAACGCCGGTTTGATGCCATTTGGCGTGACCGGCGTCCCGCCCTTCGGCCTCGCATTGACCTGCGAACCGGACAATGGGCCGCCAGTCCGAAACCCCTGGAATCCGGACTATTCCCCGGGAGGGTCCTCGGGTGGCGCCGCCAGCGCCGTCGCATCGGGTATCGTCGCCATTGCCCATGCCACCGACGCGGCCGGTTCGATCCGTGTTCCTGCCGCCTGCTGCGGTCTGGTCGGGCTGAAACCGTCGCGCGGCATGACCTCGAATGCACCCGATTTCTCCAACCATCTGATGGGCGCAACCGGCGAACTGGTTCTGGCGCGATCCGTGCGCGATATCCGCGCCGCGCTGGTCTCGGTTTGCGGACACACATCCGGCCCCTATGGCGACATCACGCTGTCCGGCGTTCCAGTCAAGGGATTGCGTATCGCCGTGGTTGATACGGCCCAGACGCCTCTTGGTGAAGAACAGGCGCAAGCCGTCCGGGACACGGCCTCGCTGCTGGAAGACCATGGCCATACGATTGTCGGGATGGATGTTGCCGAACTCGATCACTTGTCGAGCCAGGCATCCGGCATCGTCCGCACGATCCTGACCGTGTCGCTCGCCAACTGGCTGGAAACACTGGGCATCGCCAACCGCGAAGTCGTTGCTCTGGCCGCCGCGACAGCCGAAGAAGGACGCCGCCTATCGGCAATGGAACTCTTCGTGGCGGATGGCAACGCTGCCAGGATCGCCCATGGCTGCTGGCAGCTTTTTGGCGGTCTCGACCTGATCCTCATGCCCATGCTCGGGGCCGGCACTCCAAAGGTCGGATCGATGCCTGTGGACCGTCGCAACACCAACAAACACTGGAAACGGATGGAGGAAATCGCACCGCGCGCAGCACTGGCGAATATCGCCGGCATCCCGGCGCTCAGCGTGCCACGCGGGCTCGACGAACACGGCATGCCACTGGCAGTGCAGCTGATCGGGCCGATCGGTGCCGATCTTCTGTTGCTGGACGTTGCCCAGCAAATCGAAGCGGCTTCTCCCTGGGCCCACCGCCATCCGATTGCCGGAGCACCGATGTGAGCCGCGACACCGTTCTTGAACTGACGGAAATCACCAAGCGATTTGGGGATCTGCTGGCCAATGACGCGATCAGCCTTTCCCTGAAGCAGGGGGAATTGCTCGCCCTGCTTGGTGAAAATGGCGCCGGCAAGACGACGCTGATGAACATTCTGTTTGGTCATTATACGGCTGACAGCGGCACGGTGAAAGTGTTCGGATCGGAACTCCCGCCGGGCCGGCCGCGCATGGCCATCGAGGCCGGTGTCGGCATGGTGCACCAGCATTTCACCCTCGCCGGAAATCTCTCGGTCCTTGACAATATCATGATCGGAACCGAGGGCCTGGGGCAATGGCGCTCCGGGCGCCGGGCGGCGCGCAACAAGCTGATGGTGCTGGCGGACCGATTTGGCCTCGGTGTCGACCCGGAGGCGCTGGTATCCGAGTTGTCAGTCGGCGAAAAACAACGCGTTGAAATTCTGAAAGCGCTCTTCCGGGACGCCCGCATTCTCATTCTCGACGAGCCGACGGCCGTGCTGACCCAGATCGAGGCGGCGCGTCTTTTCGAGACCCTGAATGCCATGACCGAGGATGGGCTGTCCGTCATCTTCATTTCCCACAAGCTTGCCGAAGTGATGACGGCCTCCAACCGGGTGGTCATCCTGCGCGCCGGCGCCGTGGTTGCCGAGCGCAATACCGCCGACACTGATCGCGCAGAACTTGCCGAATTGATGGTCGGGCGGCGTGTGACACGGCCCGTACGTGAGGACCAGCAGCCCGGCGACAACGTTCTGGACCTTGCCAATGTCGATGTCGTCGAAAATGGCCGCAAACAGCTGGACGACGTTTCCCTGACGGTAAGGGCCGGAGAAATTCTTGGCATTATCGGCGTATCGGGTAACGGACAGTCCTCCCTCGGCCGGCTGACCAGCGGGCTTGTGGGGGCAAGCAGCGGCCAGATGACTTATGATGGCACGACGACCGACCGGTTCACGCCCCGTCAACTGGTCGCGAATGCCACCGGCCGAATTCCCGAAGACCGCAACACGGAAGGTGCCGTCGGCGAGATGAGCCTATGGGAAAATGCCGTGCTTGAGCGCATCGGCGACAAGCGCTTTTCGCGCCATGGCATTGTCGACCGAAACGGCTGCCGCGCTTTCACCGCCGATCTCATTGAACGGTTCGATGTGCGTGGCGCCGGACCGCAAACGCCGACCCGGCAATTGTCCGGCGGCAATATGCAAAAGATGATCCTTGGTCGAAACCTTGCATCCGTGCCCAAGCTTGTCATTGCCAACCAGCCGACCCGTGGCCTTGATGAGGGGGCCATCGCCGCTGTCCACGGTGAATTGCTGGCGGCCCGCAAGGCCGGCGCTGCAATTGTCCTCATTTCCGAGGATCTGGATGAAGTGGTGGCGCTGGCCGATCGCATCCAGGCGATCTTCAAGGGGCGCCTCTCGGCACCCATCGCGGCGGACGACGCCGACCCGCAACGCATCGGACTGATGATGGCGGGCATCTGGGAGGGCGACCATGCGGCTTGAGCGGCGCACCGACCTGTCCCCGGCGATGCTGCTGGCCGCACCGCTGATGGCGGTAGCCGTCTCCCTCGCCTTGTCAGGTCTTCTCATCGCCCTTGCGGGCGTCAATCCGCTAGCGGCCTATGGGCAGATGGTCCAGGGCGCGTTCGGCTCGCGTCTGTCGATCTCCGAAACCCTGACCCGGACGACGCCGCTGGTCCTGACCGGTCTTGCCGCAGCCGTGGCCTTCCGGGCGCGTCTTTGGAACATCGGCGCTGAAGGACAGCTCTATGCGGGCGCGCTGGTCGCCGCCTGGCTGGGGCACTCCCTGACCCTGGCAATGCCCGCGGCGCTTTCCCTGCTGATCATCATGGGCGCCGGCATGGTCATCGGTGCCTTGCTGCTGCTCGGACCGGTGCTGCTTCGGCTGCGCCTCGGCGTCGACGAAGTGGTGACGACCCTTTTGATGAATTTCATCATCATCCTGTTTGTATCCATGATGATCGAGGGACCGATGAAGGACCCACTGGCCTTCGGATGGCCGCAATCGGTGCCCGTCGAATCCGATGTCATGCTGCCGAAGCTGCTGGAACGCAGCCGTCTGCATATCGGCCTGCTCATCGCCGTTGGAGCGGCGCTGCTGATCTGGCTCGTCCAATCCCGAACCGTCTTCGGAATGCAGACAAGGGCAGCCGGGCTGAACGCACCGGCGGCGGTTTTTGCTGGCGTGCCGCTGTCGAAAACGCTGCTCGGCGTTGCCTGTATTTCCGGTGCGCTGGCCGGCCTCGCCGGCGCGATCGAGGTGACCGGACTGAAGGGCTACGTCACGCTCGATCTGTCGCCGGGTTACGGATATTCCGGCATTGTTGTCGCCATGCTTGCCGGTCTCAATCCCATTGGTGTCGTCTTTACCGCACTGTTTGTCGCCGTGGTCTTTGTCGGTGCCGACAGCATGAGCCGGGCGCTCGGTGTTCCCAGCTTCATTGCCGACGTCATTGTCTCCATATCGCTGCTGACCATGCTGGTGGCGCTGCTGTTCACCACCTATCGGGTGCGCCGATGATGGAAGCCGTCGACATCCTGTTTTCAGCAAGCCTGTGGGGGGCGGTGCTGCGCATCGCGACACCGCTGATCTTCGGCACGCTCGGCGCCCTTATCTGTGAACGCTCCGGCGTCCTCAATCTCGGCATTGAAGGCATCATGACCCTCGGTGCCATGGTCGCCTGGATGACGGTCTTTCAGGGTGGCGGTCTGTGGACCGGGTTGCTGGTGGCCGCGCTGTGTGGCGGCATGTTCGGCCTGCTGCATGCCGTTTTGACCGTGCCGCTCGGATTGTCTCAACACGTGACAGGTCTCGGCATAACGCTGTTTGCCTCGTCGCTCACCTATTACATCTATCGCCTGGCCTTGCCCGTTTCCTCCTCGCCACCGACAATCGAGCCGTTTCAGCCACTGGCCATTCCCGGACTGTCGGATATTCCGTTTTTCGGCGAAGCCCTGTTCTCCCAAACCGCGCCGACTTATCTGGCCATCCTGGCCATCGTGGTGACGGCCTATATTCTGATCCGAACGCCGCTGGGTCTTGCCATTCGGATGACCGGTGAAAACCCCCATGCCGTGGAGGCCCAGGGGCTGAATCCCACGCGCATCCGTATCGGAGCCGTGGTGGTCGGCAGCGCGCTGATGGCCATTGGCGGTTCGTTTCTGACCACCGCCACCTTCAACAGCTTTTTCCCCACCATGGTGCAGGGCCGGGGCTGGGTGTGCATCGCGCTGGTGGTCTTTGCCTCCTGGCGGCCCGGAAAAGCGCTTCTCGGCGCCCTGCTGTTCGCCCTGTTCGACGCCTATCAGTTGCGGCTGCAACATGTTGTCGAAGGCGGCGTGCCCTATCAGCTCTTTTTGATGGTGCCCTACGTTCTGTCGATCGTCGCCCTGATCGTCATGTCCCGCCGCGCGCGGGTGCCTCAGGCCCTGATGGCGCCCTACCGCAAGGGCGAGCGGTGAGGAGACCCGGATAGGAATGCACGGTTCGGCGCGCTGTATGGTTCGGAAATTTTTGGCCGAACTCAATCCCAATGCGACGGGGACAATCCTCCGGGCATCCATGAATCACCTTGTCTCGAAGAACGGAGAAGGCCCCGCTATTGTCATTTGCAGCACCGCCGAGGCCACCAACCCCCGACCAAATATGAGGTTGGCTCATTTCTGCGATTTGGCGTAGGCTCATCGTTTCATGTCGACGGTCGCAGGGGGAATCAAGATGGATCAGAACGACAGGTCGCAATCAATGACTCAAGGCGGTGCTTGCTATTGCGGAGCTGTTGAAGTGACTATATCCGGACCACCCGCGACTTCCGGTTACTGCCATTGCCACTCCTGTCGAACCTGGCATGCCACACCAATGACCGCTTTCAGTATCTGGGCAGATACAGCAATTTCCATTCAAGGGGAGACGATTGTCACCGAAGTCAGCGGTGATAGTCATCGGGTGTCCTGCAAAAAATGTGGTGGAGCGGTAGCCAACAAAAAACCAAAAATAGCGATGACCGTGGTGTATCCCATGATTTACCGGCAATCCGGAGCAGATTTCCCGCCCCAGTACCATCTGTTCTATTCGGAACGCACGATGGATATTTCTGACGGCTTGCCAAAATTCGTGAACACTCCCACCGATTTTGGCGGAAGTGGCGAAAGGGTTGATGAATCGAAATCCACTGGTTGGCGGATGCAGGTCTGATGGATTCGTCACCAGTTGATCAGGACCTGGACCGCAGACTTGCCGGTATATTGGCGGCGGATGTTGTCGGCTACTCCGCTCTGGTCGACAAAAACGAAGAGAACACAATTCGTGCCGTCAAATCGCTCTGGTCCAATATCGTGGAGCCTTCTGCCCGCAATGCCGGCGGTCGGGTTGTCAAAACGATGGGAGACGGTGTCCTCGCGGAATTTCCAAGTGCCGTAAAGGCGGTTCAATGTGCCATGAGTGTTCAGGAGGCCACCGCTTCCGGTGACACCGCCTTTCCCGATGGTGTGAAGCTGGTGCTCAGGATCGGATTGCATCTGGGAGATGTCGTTATCGATGGCGACGACATACTGGGGGATGGCGTCAATCTTGCTGCACGGCTTGAAGCACTGGCGGACCCCGGCGGGATTTGCATCTCGGCGGCCATACGGGATCAGTTGTCAAACGAACTGGCCGCTTTGTTCCAGGATTGTGGCGAAAAACAGGTCAAAAATATATCCCGCCCGATCAGAGTTTATGCGTTCAACGAAACATCGCAGGAAGCCGCTGGTATAGAGGAAGGACGCAAGGACGGGTTTGAAAAGCCGACCGTTGCGCTGGAGACCTTCGACTGCCTGACAAAGAATGATGATACGCAACTCCTGGCGCAGGGATCGCAGCAAACGACCGCTGCATTGCTTTCGTGTCAGACCGGCTTAAAACTTGTGCCTCCACAAGCGCGACCTGACTACCTTGTCACGGCAAGCTTCCAGTTGTCGGGAGAAAGGTATCGCAGTCTTTTGACCATCATCAGCAGGAATGATGACCTTCCTGTTTTGAGCACAAGATTGGATGGACGATCGGAAGATCCATTCGAGCTACAGGACGAAGTGTCGGCCAAGATCGCAACGACCATTCGATATACCATCCTCGAAAATGAAGCAAAGCTTGCGTCTCAGGCAAAAAATGCCACACCTGAACAACGCCTGGCACGGGCGGGACATTTGCTCATGGGAGCCAGCTTGGAGGACTGGAACGAAGCTGGCGCCCTGTTGGATGAATACATTGCAGAATGCCCGGATGCCTTCATGGCACTGTCCATGAAGGCTTGCTATTTGTTGAGCAACGCCAGTCTGGACGTTTTGTACATACCTGAGAAAAAGGCCTTGGAAGCCAAAGATGTTCTCGATCGCGCCCGGCAGTTGAACGAGCAAAGCGACTTTATGCATCTTATCAGAAGCTTGTATGAGTATGGTGTAAATTTCGATCTCGACGCAGCACTTCGTGCGGTGGAGCGAAGCCTTGAGGTGACCCCGGAATATATACTCGGGCGCAACATAAGGGCGTTTCTGATGGCCATGGACGGTCGCGCAGAAGAAGCATTGGCAGACCATAAGGTCGCAACGGCCTCAATGTCGAAAAATCCGATTTATCAGCGGATAGTCAGCGTGCGGGCATGGTGCCATTTCGCCATGGGAGACCACCCGGCAACAATCGCAGCAGCGCAGGAATCGCTCGAGCATTGCCCGACATTCACTCAGGCACTCACCCTGCTCGCTTCTACTGCCTATCTTTCCGGGCAGGAATCTGTCGGCCAGAGAGCCATGGAACCGCTGATGAAAATCCATCCGGACCTGACGCAAAAGATGCTGCGCCCCTTGCCGTTCAGAGACTCGACCATCTGGAAAGCGCATCTTGAAGGATTGGATCGGGCAGGGTTACCGAAGGGTTAGTTTGTATGGATGTATCGCCGGTTCAGCAGTCAACCAGATAGTCGGAAGGACCAAAGGCCCGGCGCAGACCACTGAAACAGGTGATGGTCGGCACCCGTTTCCCTACAAAAGCTGACTAAGCCGCGTTGCGGATAATGATCCTCAGAGCACACCACGGTCGTTGATGCGTTCTTTCGTTTGGATGCAGTCCGTACATTGGAGCAATTCAGGTTTTGACGGAATCGGCAAAGACTGAATGCATCAACAATATCAAAGGCCGGTACCGTTGTCCCGTTTCTGACAAAATGTAAAACGGTCTAGGCTGTAGTGACGATTTAAACTATGCGCCGGCGTGGCACACGTCGTTCCTGGCAAGGCGCGAAATGCGCCGTCGTGTCGGCCACGTCAAGCATTTTGCAACGATGTCCAGGGGCGACGTGTGCCACGTCCCGAAGGGATTTGCCCGGATTGGCCCATGATCGGCCCATTCGTCGTCGAATATGCACCAGCATGTCCTTCCTCCTCATAAACCGATCCTGAACAAATCCGAACAAACCGGCACATAGGTTAAATCGTCACTACAGCCTAGCTCTCGACATGGCATCGTCGATAGTTGTGCACACCGTTTCGCTTGTGAAGAAATGCGAACAATCCGGATCGACGAATCGAGAATGGGGTCATTCCGGCAAGCGGGAACATCCACACAGCCAAGGTCCCCTCTGGTTTCAGGACGCGGTGCATTTCAGGCAGGAGGCGGTTCAAGGGCAAAGAGGTGAAAGGAAACGTCAAAGGGACGAATGGAAGCACACCAAGCAAGAGCACCTTGTCGATGCTTGCCGCCTCCAGCCCCGTATTCAGCGCATCGCGTCTCACCACGCGGACATTTTTCAAACCTGCTTCATTCACCTTTTCGTTTACACGCTCCACGTAGACCGACAACGGATCCATCGCGATCAGGCGGCCCCCATCGCCGATCAGTCGCGCTGCGGCCAATGTGAAGAATCCCGTACCGCAGCCTACCTCCAAAACGGTCTGACCAAGCCGAATATCGGCGCCGTGCAAGATTCTCTTCGGGTCCTGGAGCATGTGTCGGAATCTGCTCTCCATCGCCGATCCGGCGGGCTTGAAGAGCATGTTCAAGAGCTTTGATTTGCCCAGATCTTCCGTATTCATGTTCACGTCCTGATGCGGACCGAATGGCTGCTTCGTCGAAACGACTGTCATTCAGTCCCGATCCAGTCGCATGACAGCTTCAGGTCAGGATGCCGTATATCACAATCGAAAACGAATGTCGGCAATCCGCCGTCTATTCGAGACCTGCAAGAACAGGAACGCGACAGCAGCGGCAGCGCCACACCGGGAGATCGCCTAGCCTGGATCAAGACCTGGATTGACCCTTTGGCCAATCGCTGACCTCGTGCTTCGGGCCAGCCTCAACGTTTGGCAACCAGAGCGAATCAGGTTTTGCCGATTCCGGCAAAACCCGAATTGCTCATTGTTTTTCAAACACCATGGAAACAGCCTGCGCCCGCTCGCCGGTTGAGATATCCCTGACGGTCTGCGTCATTTTCATGGATCCATCGTCAGGAAAGCGAATACCGATGCCGGCGGTCACGGTCCGTCCGTCCTGTTTCAGCGGGTTGCGCAAGGTGAAAGTAAGAACCCGGCCTCGTGCGCTGCCACGCATGCGCACGGTCTGCACGATATGAGGCAATTGCGCCTCCACGTCATAGCGCTCGGTTCCCGGCACAAGCCGGATGGTCATTTTGAATGTCCCGGAGCCGCTAACGGTTGCACAACGTCCCGAAAAGCGAGTACCGCCACCAACCAGTGCCGTTCCGACAACCTTGCAGCGGGCTTTTTCGGGGGGATTGAAACCCTGCGGCCGGATGGTTCCATTGCCGGTCCAACGGCCCTCGAACAATTCAGAAAGATCACCGGCAATCGACACCGGTGCGACCACCATCGATGCGACAGCCGCAATGGCGATTGCCCTCAAACGCGCCATTTCGCCGGTATCCGCAAGGCTGAAATATTGTGCGGGAAGGTCGGCTGACGAAAGCTCAGTCTGGCCGTCCGGCCACGCCGGCTGCGAAGCATATCCTGCAAGCCCCTGTGTCCCTGCCGCATGGCCCACCGGTGGTTCCAGACGAAAACGGGCCGCAGCAGCGGTGCGAAATATTTGAGCCGCGGATGGCAAAGGGAAAAGGCCCAGTTGACCCGAACCCGTGTCATGCCATCCCGTTCCAGCGCATGAATGGTTGCCTGGCCGTCGAAATCACCCTTCATGGTGAACACAACACGGTTGGCGCTGCGAAGATCAACGGATGCGGTAAATTGCAGGCTGTAGGGCAAAAAACCCTTGGTGTGGCATTTGAACGCTCGCCCTTCACCATTTTGGTCACCCGCGCGCAGCTCATCAATGTGCAGAAAAACCCTGCCCCACCACTGCCGCATGCAGGACGGGTCCTCAAGGATCGGCAGAAGTTCTCGGATCGACGCATCAACCTCCCATTCGGACGGAATGGCAAAACTGTACCCGCCTTGCTTGTCCATTGATGTCAAATCAGCCGGCCCCCAAGACCATTGAAAAGCTCCAACGCGACGCCGGTCCACCTCCACATTTTGACAGTGAATCCGCAGCGTTATCGGCAGTCTGGCAGGGTGCCCCGTTGCCAGACAGTGCGAGCACTGCCTATTTTTTAGGTACATGTGCCTATTTGGGCCGAGTTGTTCTGGCGTTGTGGGAAGCGACTGGAATAGGATGGGCTGTCCGCCATGTGATCCGCTGAATTCATCGGGACCGCGCCACTGGCGGGCCAGTTCCGAAAGGAGGTTCGATCTGAGACCGGACCGAACATCTCGTATTGGTGTGTCAGCGCTGCTGGTCGGGTTGCTGGTGCTGGTGTTGTTTCCAGCGGGGCTGGCCCGTGCCGAGGAACCGGCAGGCCAGGTGCTGCACTTCAACCTGTTGCGGGACGTGCCGAGCGACGTCAATGTGCAATCAATCTGCTGCAGTGACGCCTACAGTTTTGACGCCACTCAACACACCAGCGTCGCATCGCACTATGGCGAGCGAACGATCTGGTTGAGAATTGAGCGGCCCGACAAAGGCGATTTGATCGTCCTGCGGCCTGCGCTGGACGAAGTGACGCTTTATGCAAAAACGCAAGGATCACCGGGCTGGACCTCGTATCGCACTGGCGAGATCGTGCCGATGGCTGAGCGGGCGATCAAATCGCCCTTCATGGCGTTGCCCTTGCCTTCCGATCTTGCCGACACGGCGATCTTCATCCGCATCGTTCAGCCGACAAAACTGACCATATCCATCCAGCTGTGGAGTTCATCGGCCTTCCAATCCATGCAGGCCGCCGACAGGACCTTCAAGACATTCCTGTTTGGCTTCCTGTTTGCCACCATCATCTACAATGGACTTGTCGGTCTCATGCTTCGGGATATGGCGTTCCTGCTGAACGCATTGAGCATGAGCTCACTCCTCGGGCTTGCCCTCTATCTTTCCGGCTACGGCGCCGCCTATGTCTGGTCCGGGCGTCCCGAATGGAGCAATTTTGTCAGCCAGGCATCGATCGGTCTGGCTGTCGTTTTCGGCGCGTTCTTCATGTGGACCTTCGTGCGCGGTCCACAGGAACCCTACCGGCGGGGCTGGCCCCTTTTCGTTGCTCCGGGATTGGTGGTGATCAGCGGCCTGCTGGCGCTCGTGCTGCCCTATTGGCGCATTCAGCTTCTCATTTTGATCGCGGCGGCCGTCCTGTTTGTGCTTGCCCTGTATTTTGTCGGACGCCGTGCACTGGCCGGCGACATCAAGGCGCGCGTGCTCTTGATCCCGCTGTCCCTGGCGATGATTCCCGGAACCGGCATTGTCGCGGCCCAGAAAATTCTGGGGGTGGAATTTCCCAGCCTGGACAACAATCTGCTGGAGATCACATTCTGTCTCGAGGCCCTGATGTTCTCGCTTGCCATCGCATCGCGTGTGCGCATCAGTGAAATTGCTGCGCGCGAATCGAGCGACAAGCTCATGGCCCTGCGAAACGAAAGCGCCGCCCGGGTCATCGCCGCACAGGACACCGATCGCCAGCGGCTTGCCAAGGAATTGCATGACGGTGTCGGTCAGGATTTTCTTGTGGTGCTCGGCAATCTCAAACGTCTTGGCCGGGAGACCGGTTCCGGCAACTGGAAACAGGCAATCCCCGGGCTGATCCAGTCGGCGACCACGGCATTGGATGAATTGCGGCGTATTTCCAAGGACATGCATCCGGCGTCCATTTCCCATCTGGGCCTTGAAAAGGCAATTGAGGCCCTGTTCGAAAATCTCGAATCGGCCAGCCAGATCGAAACGGACCTGACCCTGTCTCTCGATGAAGCGCGCCTGAACAGTGAAGCCAAACTGCATGTTTACCGCATCGTCCAGGAGTGCCTGTCCAATATCAGCCGGCATTCAGGCGCGAGCCGTTGCCGCGCATCGATTGTCGAAAATGCTGATGAATTGTCATTGACGCTCGAAGACGATGGCACCGGCCTGGAAGCTACTGATTTGAAGGGTCTTCCGACATCCGGACTGGGTTTCACATCAATCGAGGAGCGGGTCCGTTCACTGAACGGACATTGGAGCGTCTCGAACGGGGAATGGGGCGGCATGAAAATCGAAGTGTCCATCCCCATGCCCTGCGGCGCGGCGAAGGAACGGGAGCTCGAGCTATGACCAGCGACAAGACCGCCATTGTCTGTGACGACCATCCACTGTTTCGCAGTGGAGTCGTCAATTGCCTGGGAGACACATCAGGCGTCGAGGTCGTTGCGGAAGCCGCCGACGGGGAAAGCTGCATCGCCAAGATGAAGATATTCCGGCCTGACATCCTTATCGTCGACCTGTCGATGCCGGCGATTGACGGTTTCGACGTCCTGGCCTGGGTTCGGGCCAATCAGCCGGACACGCGGGTCTTCATCCTGTCCATGCACGCGGAAATCTCCTATGTGCAAAAGGCACGGGAGCTCGGTGCACAGGGATTCATGGCCAAGGAGGACGCACAATCGGAATTGCTGGCCGCCATCGCCAGCGACCCGAAGGGCTTTTACACCAGTGAATCGATCGGCAAGCAGTCGCGCCAGAACCTGCCGCGTTTTTCAGACTACGAGTTCGCCGAGCAATTGCGCAAAGTATCGGAGGCGGAAAAGAAGGTTCTGGTGCTTTTGACCGAATCCATGACCAGCCGTGAAATTGCCGAGGAACTTCATCTGAGCGTTCGCACGGTCCAGGCCCATCGGGTCAGCCTCGCCGACAAGCTGGACGCGAAGGGCCCCAACAAGTTGCTGGAACTGGCCGTGCGGCACCGCCAAACCATTCTCGAGGCCTGGTCGGTTGCCAGCGACGGTTAGTAACAGGGAGCCGATCGCTTGCAGTTTCAGTTTGTCGACTTCCAGCCGCCGGAACTCCTGCGGCCCTTCCTGAAGCTGTCGTTTTACGCCTGCGGTCAGATTCCCTATCGCTACGACAGGATCCTGCCGAACGGGCTCGCCGTCGCGATTTTCAACATCGGCAATCCGCACCGTTTGGGATCGTTGGAAGATGTCGACAGCAATCCACTCTTCGATCATAGCTGGTTTCACGGGGTCCAGACCCGTCCCCTCTACAACTTGCCGACCGAACGGACCCGGGTTTTGGGATTGCTGTTCGAACCGATCGGGGTCCATGCCCTTTTCGGCACAGACATGCGGCGGCTGGCGGACGCCACAGTCGACACCCGCGATGTCCTGCCCGCCAAATTGGTTCAGCGCATTGAAGCGATGTTGCCGAAGGCGGGAGAAGAGGCAACACATTTGGCACTGCATCAGGCACTGCTGGACTATCGCGGGCGATCGCTGCCGCCATGGCTCCAACCGTTTTATGAAACGGTCCTGTCGGTCGACAATGCCATGCCCCTGTCGCAGGCCTATGGCGAGACCGGCCGCAGCGCACGTTACGCCGGCGACCGGTTCAAACGGGCAACCGGCGTGTCCCCGAAGGTTCTTGGTCGAATTCACCGGCTGAATGCTCTGCTTGCCGCGATCGATCCTGAACATCCGATCCGCTGGACAGAGCTTGCCCACCGTTTCGGGTTTTTCGACCAGGCGCATTTCAATCGCGAATTCAAGCGATTTGCAGGGCTCAGCCCGTCCCGCTATCAGGCCGAACGCCTGCGTGAGTTCCCGGCGCTGCAAAAGGGCGAGCATGTCAGTTTCGTTCCCCGCAACTGACGAATACGGAAAGACCCGGTTCCGTTTTTTACAATGAAGGCGCTGTTGGACCGTCTAAGCCATGGGCAGCTTGAGGAAAACCCATGATATTGTCGCTGTCCGAAACCATTTCTGCGCCCCGAGAACTTGTCTGGCATTACCTGACGGACCCGCAGACCATGTCCCGATGGATGGCCGGTGTCGAGGAGATGCGGACAGCCGATGGGCATCCACTGACCAGCGGCTCGCAGATCCTGTTCATCACCCGTGGCAAGACCCGGCAAACACAGGTCACGGAATTCGAGCCCATGCATCGCCTGATCATGCGTTCAACCCAGGGACCAGTAACCGCTGTCTATGCCTACACCGTCGGCGAAAGCAGACCCGATGACCGGACGCCCGTAAAGCTGGAGGCGGACTGCACCGCACGCGGCTGGGTTCAGTTGATGTTGCCGTTCCTGAAGATGGCCATCCGGCGGGCCGACGGCAGTCAGCTTTCCGACCTCAAACGCATCATAGAAAGCGACCATCGGACCTCGGTCACACAGGACCTCAGCCCCACCAACTGATCCGGCGCACCGATGGGAACAGGAAAACAGCCGTCAACGCCTAATCCGCAGATTTGTGCTCCGCCAATGTCAATTCGCACTCCTTGCAGAGTTGCTCATATTGGGCACTACGGACAGATTTGCCACGCCAGACGAGACCGATGGATCGGCTCAGTGGCCATCCCTCCACATCCCGCAACAGAACCTTGTTTTCCTTCGGAAACTCTGACGCAATGTAGAATTCCGGAAAGAGGGAAAGCCCCATGCCGATCGACACCATCTGCCGCACCGCATCAAGGCTGGTCCCCTCATAATCCTCGTTCAGCACGGCACCGGAGGACTGACAAAGCGCCTTGACGCTCTGGTTGAGCTGGTGGTCGGGACCAAGTGTCAGCATGCGTTCGCCCTTGAGCAGATCCGGGCCTATGCGCTCCCTGCCGGCCAGCGGATGGTCAGCCGGGATCCCCAACCGCAGACGCTCGGTGACGAATTTCCGAAACACGATGCCTTCCTGGTTTTCCGGCGTCGGCATCAGCGCGCAGTCGAGCGCACCGGTGAGGACGGATTGTTGCAGTTCGAACGGCCGTTCCTCACGGATATACAGCTCGAGATCGGGATAGTGCGCATGCAGTCTCGGTAGCACGTGCGGCAGAAAGTAGGGCCCGAAGGTCGGCACGACGCCGAGCCGGATCAACCCACCGAGATTTTCAGAGGCATTGACGGCAACATTTTGAATCTCGTCCAGCGTCGACAGGACACTGCGGGAAAGGTCGATCACGATCTCGCCCAGCGGCGTTGGCCGGGCACCGCCCGGTGCCCGTTCGATCAGCTTGGCCTGCAGACGCTCCTCCAGCAGCTGAATCTGAGTGGAGAGCGTTGGCTGGGACACATGACATCGCCGAGCTGCCGCGCCGAAATGGCCGGTCTCTCCGACGGCGACGAGATATTGAAGCTGCCTGTGGGTGGGACGAGCGGACATTGTCCACCTCTAACATGCCTCTATCGATCCAGTCGATACGATTGATGCAACCTATCGGATCGCCGATTCCACTTCCGCAACAACATGGTTGATAGATATTTTCTATTACATCAATTGATACAATCAATTTGAGCTATCAGGCAGACCACCTATATCTTCTCTTGAAAGGAGACGAAAAGATGCAGAACCACCTCAAAGCTCTTTATGCCCGCCACGGAATCATCGAAGCCAAAATCCATGGTGAGCAGTCCCGACCCCGACCCGACAGCCTCCGCGTCCGCGCGCTCAAGAAGATGAAGCTGAGATTGCGCGACCAGATCAGAACCGTCGAACGCCAGCTGGTTCCCGCCCACTAGGTCGGTTCGTCGGACGGTCGAGCGAAGATTCGCCGACAATCCGATGGACAGACCAGACGACACACCGTCAAGGAGATTGAAATGGTGTCGATACTTGAAATCATCGTGCTGCTGATCGGAGCTTCGGTGATCTCCGTTCTGCTTTACGGCGCCTATAAGTTCTGGACAGAAACGCCGGAAGACGAAGCGGCCACACAACCCGCGAAAAAGGTGCGGAAAAACAAAGCCCGCTCGGTCCTGCCAAAGACCGATTGGCCCATCGAAGCGGTTTCAGGACGCCGATCGTCCTGACACGCCACTGTCTCGGCACCCCTGCCGGCCCCAATCGCGGCTATGCCACGATACGGATAAGGCAGGTCCCGGCCTCAAACGGATGCTCCCCCTCCCCCTCCAAGGACTCCGAATGAGGCCGGTAGCCGGTGACGGTTCCTCAACGCCAGCCCCACATCAAATGTCGCGGATCGACGACCAGTTGCCTTGGTTGGTCAACCGGTCAAAATCTGTTCAAGTGCATCGGCCGCACGGTCAATGTCGGCTGCCTCGATATCGAGATGCGTAACGGCGCGAATACGCCTGTCGCTTTGCACATGCAATCGAATGCCCTGCCTCAGCATTCTGGCGCCAATTTCTTCGGCGTGAAGACCGGTTCCGCCGACATCGAAAAACACCAGATTGGTTTCTACCGGCGATGTAATGAGCACAATGCCCGGCACCTGCTCGATACGCGCGGCGAAGCGCCGCGCATTGTCATGATCTTCAGCCAGCCGGTCGACATGATGATCCAGCGCATGGCAACCGGCCGCAGCAACAATACCGGCCTGCCGCATGGCACCGCCGAAACGGTGCTTCCAGACATCCGCTTCCTCGATGAAGGCCCGCGATCCGGCGAGGACGCCGCCGATCGGACATCCGAGCCCCTTTGACAAGTCCAGCCAGACACTGTCGAGCAAAGCCGTGTAGGACGATGCGGCTTCCCCGGACGCCACGACGGCGTTCATCAGCCGGGCGCCGTCCATGTGCAGAGCCAGCCCTTCCTGACGCGCCACATCAACCACGGCGACTATCTCATCGCGCCGCCAGACCGATCCGCCGCCCCGATTGTTGCTCTGTTCCAGGGCAACCAACCGGCTGCGTGGTATCTTGGCATGGCGCATCCGCAGCGCCGAGCGGATATCGTCCGGTGTGAAGATGCCGCGCCCACAGGCGATGCGACGAACGAAGCTACCGGCAAAAACGGCAGCACCGGCGCCCTCCGCACCATCGACATGCGCTCCTTCCGCGGCGATAATCTCATCACCGGCCCGGCAATGGGTCGCAATGGCAACCTGGTTGCACATGGTCCCCGATGGCAGGAACATGGCCGCCTCCTGGCCCAGCAGGTCAGCCACCCGTTCATTCAGCGCATTGACAGTCGGATCTTCACCGCGTTGCTCGTCGCCGACCGGTGCTTCAGCCATGGCGCGGCGCATGTCTTGTGTCGGCCTGCTTGCTGTGTCGCTGACAAGATCGATCAAAATGGGTTTGGGCATGAAGCGTCTCGCAACCGGGTTTTGGCCTGATGAGTTAGAACGGCTCCCATTTGATGATGCAAGTCCGATCACGTATCGGACGACAAAAGTTTTGCCAGTACCCGTTGAAGTAGACGCATCTCGCCCGGCGTCAATTTCTCGCCGACGGCCTGCTCGATGGCGGCGCCATAGACCGGCCACATGGACTGCCGCAATTTCCGCCCTGTATCCGTGATCGTCAGGACATGACCGCGCGCGTCTTCCATGCAGATCTGCTTTTGCAGATAGCCGGCCTTTTCGATCCGGTCGATCAGCCGCGACACGCCATATTGCGGCAGCAGCAACGCCGCCTGTAGTTCGAAAGGTCGAAGTCCGGCGGGACCGATCCGGTCCAGTTCAAGCAAGACATCGTACCAGGCGAGCGGTGGAAATCCGGCCTCCTTCAGACCTCTCTCCACCGTCAAAAGGGCGGTATCATGGGCCCGTACCAGCGATATCCAGGTCTCCACTGTGCTGTCGGATGGCAAGGACATGATATCAATTTACATGCATTTGCATTGACTATCAAGAACGAAAAACATATATTAATGCAATTGCATCTTAGTGGAAATAATCATGCTTGATCAACATCTTATCAGTCACCACCTTTGTCCCTATGTTCAGCGGGCGGTCATCGTCCTCAATGAAAAGAACATTCCTCACCGGCGAACCTATATCGACCTGGCCGACAAACCCGACTGGTTCCACGCACTGTCTCCCACCGGGCGCGTACCCATCCTGCAAACAGAAGAAGCCGTGCTTTTTGAAAGCCAGGTCATCGCCGAATATCTGGATGAGATCACACCGGGCACCCTCCATCCCGCAGACCCGCTCAACAGGGCACGCCACCGTTCCTGGATCGAATTCGGTTCACAGACATTGGGCGCGATCAGCGGCTTTTACAACGCTCCGGACGAAGCGACCTTTGCCCAGAAACGCAATGCTCTGCGCCGGAACTTCGAGCGCATCGAATCCGAAATCACGGGACCCTTTTTCGCCGGACCTTCATTCCACATGATCGACGGTGTCTGGGGAACCATCTTTCGTTACGTCGATGCATTCGACGACATTGAGGACTTCGGACTGTTGACCGGTTTGCCAAAAGCCAGCCTTTGGCGCGAGGCGGTATCGGCCCGCCCCTCCGTCATGAACGCACCACATGAGGGCTATCCGGAACGGCTGCGATGGTTTCTGCTGGCGCGCCATTCGCACATCACCAGCCTGATCGACGCCTAGCGCAATTCCATCGACGGCAAGTGTAAGGTCGAAACACCGCCTTCTGTCTTTTCGATTGCAATGGTCATGGCATAGTCGCGATTGACCGACGTATCGAGATCAAGCAGCGTATGGTCAGCCAGCCAATGGAGGGCGGGTGAAGCCGGAACATTCGCCGGCATGTGGAGCTGCAGGCCGGTCACAGCACCAAAACCACCAGACCTTTGCAGCGTGCCCCGACGCTCTGCCGGCCATTCAGCGGGACCGACCGTCCCGGGAGAGCAAAACATCATCGGCTGCCTGGGATCATCACTGTCCGTCGCAACCGGGATGCTGGTGCCGGCAGGAAGGTAGGGCGGCCGATAGGGCCAGGTCGGCTCGCCGAATGCCGGATTGTCACCGTGCCAGGCGAGCCCGAAAGGACACGCACCATTATCGCGCCACAGAGACCGCTCCAGGAGATGTGTCCGTGCAATCGGCGCACTGCCAACGGCGTCCCGGTCATCAACCCACAGCAGTTCAAGATAGAGATTGTCGAAACAATAGCACATATTGGCGGTACCCTGCCCCGGATGCGTCCGACGATAGGTCTCGACAAAACCCAGATGGGCGAGAGGTGACACGGCCGAACCGTCCGGCGGCACAAACAGGAAGACGTGGTCTATTTCCATGGTCAGGTTCCTGCCATCAATGTCCGTCTGGAGGGCTTTGCATCAGCGAACACCCTTGCAATCAATGGCACCATGTCACCTGTCTTCCAAGCCCCATGCCCACTGGGCAATTCCTGTTTTCCGGAAATCGGTCAATCTTGAATGCGTTGACGAGAATTTCTCCACATTGTTGTCGCGCTTCCAATGGACGCGACAACGGTTCGTGATCGGTGGCGAATTGCACTGGATCTTTCAATTTGAATTCGCATCCCGGTTTGCTATGAAAGCAAGAAGGATGGTCCCGTAGCTCAGCAGGATAGAGCATCAGATTCCTAATCTGAGGGTCGCGCGTTCGAATCGCGCCGGGATCACCACCAAGATCAAATTCACGCTTCCAGCCCGACACCCAGGCGCCGTCCCGGTCCGCTCGAAGGACCACGACTGGTTATCAATCACACTGGCCAATGCTAGTCTCGAATGATCGGGGTTCTGACCCCAGACCAATAGGATACCCCGGAGCGCCCATGGCCGAATTGAATACCGACAGCAAAAGCCGAACATTGTTCTGCCATGACGCCACCGCACCGCAACGCGAAGAGGTTTTCGCGGATTCGCGGAACATCCGCATCACGCCGGAGTTCGAACCGTTCTTCCAACCCGACGACATGTTCAGCCGAGGGTTTTGGGATCGGGGATTTGCCAACAAGCTGACCATGCGGTTCTTCCGCTCCTTCGTCAAACCGAAAGAGCGGGAGCGCGATGAGGAGGGCTTTACACAGCAGGATTTCGCGCTTCGCAACGGGCCATGGGTGGTCACCGAGATGTTCGCGGAAATGCACAAGGCCAGGGACCGGCGCGACGGTTTTACAGATGATTTCACACCGCATCTGCCCCCGAAGGTCGAGCCCGCCGACATGGGAACACCGCAGGAAGCCGCCCGACGGATCAAGAAGGTCGCCAAACTCTACGGGTCAGACCTGGTCGGCATCACTGCCTATGATCCGCGCTGGACCTACCGATCGAAATTCAGCGCCCGCAGCCTTTCCTCCAAACCGGTGGAGCTGCCGGAAGGGCTGACCGGTGTCATCGTTCTTGGCAAGGCGATGGACTATGACGTCATTCGCATGTCACCGACAGCGACGGCCAGCACCGGCCCGGCGTCCGGCTATGCGGAGGACGCAACCACCTTGCTCGGACTGGCCCAATATATTCGCAGCCTCGGCTATCTCGCGGTTGCCACGCAGAACGACACAAACCTGGCGATCCCCTACGCCATCCAGGCCGGACTTGGCGAATATGGCCGCAACGGCCTGTGCATTACACGGGACTATGGTCCCCGTATCCGCTTCGGACGCATTTTGACCAACATGCCTCTGGCCTTTGATCGCCCTGTTGCCTTTGGGGTCGAAGAGACCTGCCGGATTTGCCGGCGATGCGCCAACAATTGCCCGCCCCAGGCCATCGACCACGGGAACCCCAGCACCTACAGGTTCAACCGCTCCAATATCAGGGGTGTGAAGAAATGGACGACCGACGGCGAAAAATGTTTCAAATTCTGGGTTTCCCGCGGTACCGATTGCGCCAATTGTGTCCGCACCTGTCCGTATAACAAGGACTACAATCGTCTCTGGCCCAAAATCATGCGGCGCCTCCTGGCAACGCCCCTTCGCCGTCTGGCTCTCATGATCGACGATCGGCTGCGCCTCCACGATCAGATCAAACCATCCAGCTGGTGGCATTCGGAAAACGGCAGATATGATGTTCTGGAACGCGCCCGGGATCACCCATTCGACGCCGATCTCAAAGCCCAGCAGGACCGTGTCAAGGAGATTCGCGACAACAGGAACAAGCCCGCCGATTGACCGGACATCGAACCTTCTCCGGGACAGTGCTCATTCAACTCATCCGTTCTGCGCTGCTGTCTCATCCCGGGTGGCGCAATGGTCATGTGAGTTGACCAAACAGAATTGCATGACATTGGTGGGTTCCGGCCCTAGATAACAACTGGACGTGTTGAAAACACCAAAGGCACATCCATGAAACACCTGTCTATCCTGCTCATTCCCCCGATCATCGCCGCGACAATGGTTGCCGGCCCTGTTGATGCTCAAGCCCAGCAATTGACCAATTCCATGACCTGCGAGCGCGCGAAAGCAACCTATGAACGTCAGGGCCGCGTCACGACCCGCACCCGTTCGGGTTCGGTCCTTCCGATCTATGGTGGCGTGCCGGCCAGCGAGGGGCGAACGCTCTATTGCGGACAGGAACGTGTTCGAAACACCGTCCGGGTCATCACTTCGGACAACAAACGTTGCGTCATTGCCTACCGGTGCTCATGACATAACGGCGCGCACGTCTTGATGAGTGTCGTGACAGCAACCCGGCGCGGATAGCGGCCGATATGTCGGCGGTGAGAAGAACATCATTCTGATCGTTCTTTCTTGCGGCACAACAAGAAGAGTAGCCATTTAAAATATATATATAGATAAATCAAATGCGTTGGAAAACAAAATGCTTTCTTTCCATGGTTAAACAAATATACACCAAATAATTGAAATGTTATATTTTTAAAACCAGAATATTGCTGACGCCAGCGGGACATTGGTCTGGCTGTGGAGAGCGTCAAGATGACAATTGACAAGTCGCGAGATGGCTTTTGAACGAAAAGAACTTCAAGAACGGACTGGTTCAAGATTGGCTCCCGTACATTGCCGTGATTGTCGTCAGCATGATGCTGGCTTTGATCCTGATGAATTATGACGCTTTCGAGCGCCTCTTCTTCTTCACGCGAACCCATGAGAGCTGGGAGCTCGATGAACTGCTCATAGCCGGATTTTCTGCGCTCGTCGCCTTGCTCGCCATGATGATCATCCGCGTTCGGCGCGAGATAGAACGGCGGCAACATGAAGAAATTCGACTGCACAACCTTTTGCGCCACGATCCCCTGACGGGACTCCCCAATCGCCTGTATCTCGAGGAAGAATTACAGCGAAGAACAGGAGCCGATCGAAACCTCAAAAAGCGGTTTGCCGTTGTCATTCTTCATCTCGACGACATGGAGCAAATCGTCGACCTCAATGGTCATCGGGCCGGTGACGAGGTGCTGCAGACAATGGCAATCCGCTGGCGCAGGGCAATGGGTTCAAGTGATTTGGTCGCACGCCTGCCGGGCAATGAATTTGCCCTAGTCGTCGCTGATGATGACGATCGCGGACGCTTGTCCCAGGTCACCGATCATATCCTCGACCTTGTCAGGAACCCGATCAGGTTCGATTCATTTACTGCAAAGCTGACCGTTCGTCTGGGTGTCGCAATTTATCCGGCCCATGCAACCGGACGCGACAAACTGCTTCAACAGGCCAGCATCGCAGCCCATCAGTCACGGGCCGACAGTGGCAGTGCAGTAACCCTCTATGACCCGCAACTCGACGCGGTTCAGCGCAGGCAGGCCCGGTTGAAGGCCGATATTTCCGTTGCACTGAATGATGGCCAATTCATACCCCTGTTTCAGCCCCTGGTGTGCCTGGGAAACGGGAGGTTGGCCGGCTTCGAGGTGCTTGCGCGCTGGAAGCATCCTGAACTGGGCCTGCTCACTCCACGTGAATTCATTTCACTGGCCGAAGAAACCGGGCAGATCGGCGACATCTTCTGGGATCTGCTGCGTCAAACCAGCGAAGCGACACTCGGATGGCCCGACGCCGTGCCCATCGCCATGAATATATCACCGGTTCAACTCTTCAACGAGCAATTTGCCCCTACATTGCTGACAATGCTCCACGCCGAAGCCTTCGATCCGAACCGGCTCATCATTGAGATAACGGAGAATGCCCTTCTTGGCGACATGATCGCCGCACGGGACACGATGATGGCTCTGAAGGGCCACGGAATCCGGTTTTCACTGGACGATTTCGGCACCGGCTATTCGTCCCTGCAATTCCTGAATCAACTGCCCTTTGACACGATCAAGATCGACAAATCCTTTGTGACGAGCTTTCAACAGCACAACGGCAACTTTCAGATCGTGTCCTCAATCATCCAGCTTTGCCGAAGCCTTGGATTGAAAACCACCGCAGAAGGCGTCGAAACCCTGGAGGAGGCCACCGAACTCCAGAATCTGGGCTGCACATACGGCCAGGGTTATTTGTTTTCAAAGCCTATCTACCCCGCCCAGGCAGGGCGGATTGTCGAACAAAGCATCAGGCAAAGTGCCCAGACACCCAGTCAAAGCAGCGCGCCGACAGTTTCGTCGATGCTGCCGATCATGCGTACAAAATAGCCATGCTCAGCCGCGGCGCCACGGGTCCGGCCCCTAGCGCATGCAGTTCCTGCACAAGGCCGCATGGGGAACCGCATCCAGTCGCGCCCTGGAGATCGGCTCCGAACACGACAGGCAGGTTCCGTACATTCCGTTCTTGATCCGCGCCAACGCGGCATCAATGGCGGTCAGTTCCTCCTGACCGGCGAGACCCTGGATTTCATAGACCTCGTCCGACTCCCGCTCGGTCGCACGCTCTACTGCATCCGGGTTTGCCGGATCATCCAACCAGTCTTCCAATTGATTCAGTCTTTCGACAAGTTCCGCTCGCCTGGTCTCAAGGCGCACACGATAGGTATCCGTTTCGATCATGCAAATCTCCAATTCCGCCTGTGCAGAGCAACGGAGGTTGGGTTGTCTCACGGGGCTGCAACGGGCATGACAAGGCTTAACGGGTTGGATTATCCCGCAAATTCCGCCATTCGTTCTTGATGTCGATCAACCAGATCCCGGTCCAGACGACCCGTTTGTCAGGCTCGCTCGGCAAGAGCGCGCAATCCGGGCACATTGCAGACATGAACCCGGTGCTTCTTTGGCAACTCGATGACACCGTCTTCGCGAAGCTTCGTCAGGGTTCGACTGATGGTCTCGATGGTCAGGCCGAGGAAATCCGCAATATCCGATCGGCACATGGGCAAATCGAAACAGGTTTTGCAGTTTTTTGGTTCGCCCACACGATCGAGCAGCGTCAGCAGAAACGATGCTACTTTCTCCGTCGCGGATTTGCGACCGAGCATGATGAAGTGCTCCTGCATATTGTTAACCTCGGACGCCGCGAATTTCAGCAATTTCTTGGCAAATTCGGGTTCCGATTCAATGGAGGCATGACAGGCATTCTTGTGATGGACGCGCAGCTTGACATCACACACAGCCTCGCAATCACTGTGGTAGAAACAGTCATGGCTCAGACCCACCAGATCTCCCGGATAGCCGAAGGACAAAATCTGCCGTCGCCCGTCGAACAACAGTTTGGAGGTGCGCACGACGCCCTCCAGGATCTCGTATATATAGATCGCATCATCGCCTTCGCAGAACATCCGGTGACCGGCTTCAGCCGTGCTGAAATGGGAGTGTTTTGCCGTTTCCGCTTCCACGAAGTGCGGCAATCTGATCTCGGAATGTTCGAAGATACCGATGGGTGACGTGACATACATGCCGGGCTCCTCTCATTCGCTGGTGAATGTTTGAAGCCATACAATCCTATGTAGGTAATCCCTTTATGGCAGCCATGTAGCGTTGTGTATCAGAATGTCGCTTTGCGATGATGGACATGTGCTCTATAAAACTCTCACGGCAATGGCGTGTGCCGTAAGTGGGCAATTTGTGAACCTCTCGAAATTTGGGTGCTTTGTGTCCGAACGTGCGAAATCAATCTTGGTCGTGGACGACGATCCGAAGGTTCGTCTGCTGCTTCGCCGCTGCCTCGAGACAGAGAATTATCAGGTCCTGGAGGCCGATTGCGAAGCTGCCGTTCATCGATGCCTTGATGAAAATACCGTCGACCTGATCACTTTGGATCTCAATCTCGGGGTCGAAAGCGGCCTGACCATTGCGGCCGGCCTGCGTGCCAATTCCGATATTCCGATCATCATCGTCACCGGCAAGGGCGATGTTATCGACAAGGTGGTCGGCCTGGAAATGGGTGCCGACGACTATATATCGAAACCATTCCATGTCCGGGAAGTCCTGGCGCGCATCCGCTCCGTATTGCGACGCAGCGACACGCGATCCGATCCACCATGCGAACCGGCTTCGCCGGAGACGGGGCCAAACAGCGACACCGTTTTCCGCTTTGGTGACTGGATTGCCGATCCAAACAAATTTGAACTGACGCGTGTCGGAAGCAATTCGCCGCAGGACCTGACAACAGCCGATTTCCGGCTGTTGACCGTTTTTCTTGAAAACCCCAGACGGGTGCTGTCCCGCGATCAGATAATGGACAGACTCAGCGGACAGGAATGGACCCCCTATGACCGGGCGATCGACAATCAGGTGGCCCGTCTGCGCAAGAAAATCGAGCCCGATCCAACCAACCCGACGATCATCAAAACCGTCCGGGGCATTGGCTACACGCTGGTCGCCGAAGTCACTGCCATCGAAGCGGACTGAGCGGCGTGCAATTTGCGCCGCAAGTGCTCTAGCCCCCGCGGCGATGTGTCTCCAGCACGTCGCGCAGCAGCCGCGCCAGATCGATCTGTTTATAGGGCTTGCGCAGCAATTGAATGGAATGCGAACCAAGCCTTTGGGCGTTCATCAGGTCTTCCGCATAGCCCGACGTCAGCAACACCGCGATACCAGGATGGTTGCGGTGCACATGATCAGCAACATCATATCCCGAGATTCCGCCGGGCATTGCCAGATCGGTAAAAACGAGATCAATGCCATCCGTCCTGCCCAGAATTTCCAGAGCCTCGCCTCCATTTTGGGCCGCAAGCGTGCGATAGTTCAATAACTTCAGGCGCTCAAGCGTTAGCCGGCAGACCCGCGGATCGTCCTCGACAACAAGAACCAGTTCGCCTGAACCCTGCAATTCATCGTCGGGGAGGCTGCTCCGTTCGATCCTGGTCGTCTCATCTTCAACCTCGTGGCGCGGCAGGTAAATATTGACCGTCGTGCCGATCGACTCCTCCGAATAGATCGTCACATTGCCACCGGACTGCTTGGCAAATCCGTAGACCATCGACAGTCCGAGACCGGTTCCCTGTCCCGCCGGCTTTGTCGTGAAAAAAGGTTCGAATGCCCGCTGCAGGGTCGTATCCGCCATCCCGGACCCGGCGTCCGAAACCGAAATTCGAACATAGTCGCCGGCCTCTACTCCGACCTCGATGGCCGAATAGGGCGCATCAATGACGACATTGCTGGTTTCTATTATCAGACTGCCAAGATCGGGCATCGCGTCCCGGGAATTGATCGCGAGATTGAGCAGTGCGTTTTCAAATTTGCCCGGATCGATACGGGTGGTCCACAGATCGGAAAACAGCACCGTTTGCAGTTCGATGTTTCCATCCAGCGTCCGCTTCAACATGCTGGTCAGATCCCGAACGATCCGATTGACATCAACAACTTCGGGCTGCAAGACGCTGCGGCTGGCAAAAGCAAGAAGCTGACTGGTGAGGTCGGCACCCATTTCCGCCGCGGCTTGCGCTTCCTCCAGCAGCGCCCGTTGTTCGGGTGCGTCGATGTTCAGCTCGAGCAATTCGAGATTGCCGGTGATGACGGTCAGAAGATTGTTGAAATCATGGGCAACGCCACCCGTGAGTTGACCGGCGGCTTCGAGCCGTTGCGACCGCTCCAATGCGCGCTCGGTGTTCTTTCTGGCCGTCAGATCATGAATGATCCCGCAAAAATAGACCCCGTCTTCGGCCCAGAATTCGGTCACCGTGAGATGAATGGGGAAGGTCGAGCCGTTCTTTTTCAAGCCCTCCGCTTCACGGCCTTTTCCGATGATCCGCTTTTCTCCGGTTTCCAGGTAACGGCGAAGATATTCGTCGTGTTGCGAAGCCCACGGCTCGGGCATCAGAATGCTGATATTGCGTCCGATCATCTCGTCGATCGCATGGCCAAAAAGCAATTCCGCCGATTTGTTCGCGGACTGAATAATCCCATGACGATCGATGCTGACAATGGAATCGACCGCGGCATCCAGCAACGCCTCCAATTTGCTTTTCTTTTCGGATTCGTCGGTGCTCACGCAATTCCGCCCGTTCGGTGTTCAAACTTATTCCTGATTGATGCACGTCAATTGGCAACTCTGCAACTTTGACACGCTGATTCCACCACCACATCAATTGCAGGAGGATGACATGATTCCCGATTCGACATTGAAGCAACGGGTTCTGGACGAACTGCGTTGGGACACCAAAGTAAACGACGCCCATATTGGCGTGACCGCCTCGGACAGTTCTGTGACGCTCAGCGGTCATGTGACCAACTTCCCCGAAAAGTTTGCTGCGGGAGAAGCTGCGAAAAGAGTGCGCGGTGTCAAAGCCGTCGCCGATGAGATCAAGGTCCATCTCCCGGTTGAGCACCGTCGCGACGACAGCGACATTGCCGAGCGTATCGCCCATGTGCTGGAATGGAATATCTCTATCCCGAACAACAACATCCAGGCCAAGGTACGGAAAGGATCCGTCACATTGAGTGGCGAAGTTGAATGGCAACACCAACGTTCCCATGTCGAGCAACAGGTTCGTCACGTTGGCGGCATCAGGGATGTTTCGAACCACATCACGGTCAAGAAAGAGGTGACCACCGCCGAGATCAAGAAGAAGATTGAGGATGCTCTGCAAAGAAACTCCGAGAGGGAAGCAGAGCAGATCAACGTCTCGGTGTCCGGCGATACGGTAACACTGGAGGGTCAGGTCAAGGCATTCTACGAACGCGATCTGATAAAACGCGCGGCCTGGGCAGCGCCCGGTGTGCGCCGCATCGTCGACAATATTCGCGTTTCGTGATGTCGCGTTTCTTGCGATTGGTCCATATCACCGACCGTTGAAGACAGCCACGCCAACCGCGCCCGCGATCCAGTGACAAACGCATCCCGGGCGCAAAATGTGCCTGATTTGAACAGGCGGATTACCGGATATCGGCGTCCGGCCACCCGTCGGTTTTCGTGTCGTCTGTTGATCTGGCTCAACCCGGTCGGAACTGTTTCGGTCGAAAATTCCGCTGATCCCTCATCAAGGCAGGCACGGGCGATTGGAACACAGTCATACACCGGAAGACATTCGCGAGCGGTTGGCCAAACCGTCGGCCACCAGCTACCTGCGCGATTGTGTCTATGGCGGGATAGACGGCGCGGTCACGACATTCGCCATTGTGGCCGGTGTCGAGGGGGCCGGCTTTTCGCACACGGTGATCATTGCTCTCGGCATTGCCAATGTTCTGGCAGATGGTTTTTCGATGGCTGCCGGCAACTATTCGGCCACCAAGACGGACCTCGACAATTTGAAACGGCTGCGTGAAATCGAACGGAAACACATCCGGGAAATCCCCGAGGGCGAACGCGAGGAGATCAGACAGATCCTGCGGCTCAAAGGCTTGCGCGGTGACGTGCGCGAACAGGCGATGGAGGCCATCACCGCCGATGAAACGGTTTGGATCGATATGATGGTTGCCGAGGAATACGGCATCGCGACCACGATCCCCAAGCCGCTTCCGGCGGCTTTCGCAACTTTCCTGTCCTTTCTCCTATGCGGTTCCGTTCCCCTGCTTCCCTTCGTGTTGCGCATGGCGGACCCGTTTACCACGGCGATCATCGCAACCGGCGTGACGTTCTTTGCAATCGGCGCCATGAAGAGCCGCTGGTCCTTGTCAAGTTGGTGGCGGTCAGGATCGGAAACACTCCTTATTGGTGCCGTGGCAGCGGCCATCGCCTTTGTTGCAGGATATTGGATCGGCCTGATCACCGGCTGATTTGATCGCGGTCAAAGGGCTTGGCGCCATCGCGGATAATGTTCCGCCCATGGGAGGATAGAAGCAAATGAAACCCATCAAGACCTGGATCCTGATTGCCGACAGCAACCGCGCGCATATGGTCGAAAACACAGGACCGGGCCACGGACTCCGGCAACTACCGGATATCGGGTGGTCCGCTCCGCAACAGGCCGGGCACAAGGACGACTCCGGCCGATCCTTCAACAGCGTCGGGTCGATGCGCCACAAGATGGAACCAAATCAGCGGACCGGAGAACATGGTGAGGCTTTTGCCAGGGCAATGTTTGCGGATCTGGTCAGATTGAAGCAGAGGGGCGGGTTCGACCGCCTGATTCTCTGCGCCCCGCCTGCAATGCTCGGCCACCTGCGCAAACAGCTGCCGGACCAGTTGAAATCCGACGTCACAGCGGAAGTCGCAAAGGATTTGACGCAAATCGCGCTGGCCAGATTGCCGGCACATTTTTCCGATGTTCTGGCGATATAGAACGATACTTGATTCAACTCAAATGGCCACAATGCCAGTCGGCTATGACTTCCCGTGGCTGCACTGTGGCAGCCGGAAAACATGGAGATGAAAAATGACACGCTCTTTCCTTCCCTCCCTGTTCAGCAATGAAAAATCGGACGCGCCGGTTTTTCACTCATTGCATAAGGAGATCGACCGCGTCTTTGATGAGTTTAAAGGTCTGGTTCCCCGTTTCGACCCCGAACGGTTCCCCGGATTCAACGGTCAGATCGTTCCGCGTCTGAATCTGAGCGAGACGGAGGATGCCGTCGAGATTACCGCCGAATTGCCCGGCGTCGGCGAAGACGAGGTCGATGTATCCGTATCGTCCAATGTATTGACCCTGAAGGGTGAAAAATCGGCGAAGAAGGAAGAAAAGGATAAGGACTATCACGTTGTGGAACGATCCTATGGCAGTTTTGCCCGCACAATTCCTTTGTCCTTTGACATCAATCCCGACGAAGTCGATGCCAAATTCAGCAATGGTGTCCTGACCATAACCATCAGGAAACCACCGGAAATCGCAGCCAAGACAAAGAAGATTGCGGTCAGCAAGGACAATTGATTGATGCGGACGATCGCATTGCTGCGGGCGCATGGAAATGGCATGCGTCCGCACTTCGCGGTGCCTCAAGCCTCAATCGGAGACATCGACGACACCGCCACGCATCTGCAAAAATGGAGGACTTCATGTCGTTTAAAACAATACTCGTCTGTCTGACGACCGAAACCAATGCCGAACGGCTGATGAAAGCGGCCTGCTCCCTTGCCCGCAGATTCGATGCCCATCTGATCGGATTGCATACGCGGCAGGCCATGCTGGTTCATCCGGGTGTTGCCGTTCACCTCACACCCCAGTCCATCGAGGCTTTTCATGATGCTCAAAACCGCCAGGCTGAACAGATCCGGAAGATCTTCGAGCAACAGACAGCAAAGGAACCATTCGCCAATGAATGGCGGCTGGTGAATGCCGATGCCGGCAGTGCCAGTGAGCAGCTTGTCGAGCAGGCGCGCCGCGCTGACCTGGTGATCATGTCCCAGGCCGATCCCGAACATGACAGGGCCGATCAGTCGGACATTCAAAGGGATGTGATCCAGGGTGCGGGCCGCCCGGTGATCGTCATACCGAATGTCGGAGAATATACAGAGTTCGGCAACAGGATCATGATCGGCTGGAGCGCCACCCGGGAAGCAACACGCGCATTGCACGACGCAATCCCGTTCGTACGTGACAAGGGCGAGGCAACCGTCATGTGGGTCACCCACTCGGAAAAGGATGCCGACTATCTGGGTCGGTCGGCGGCGGAAGTCGCCAGCGGACTGGAGCGACACGGGATCAACACAACGGTCACCCATTGGCAAAATGCCGATATCAAGATCGGTGATGCCCTGCTGAACGAGGCCGCCGAGAACGGTGCCGACATGATCGTCACCGGCGCTTTCGGCCACTCCCGTTTCTATGATTTTGCCATCGGAGCGACGACCACGCATCTGTTGAAACACATGACCGTACCGGTTCTCTTCTCCAATTGACCGAGTATCACCTCACAGCGCAATGAGGCCGGACCGATGTCCACGGGGCCTGTCCGGTTTACCGGACAGGCCCAGACCCTGCCGGATCGCCAGATAGGAGACGAGATCGGCCAGGGCGATCACCCCCTCCAGCGTGCCACCCTGTCCGACCAGCATCTTGCGCCGGCCACTCCTGACCATTTTTTCGAACAGCACGTCCGTCGGCATGTCCGCCGGAACAGTGTTCTCCTCACTGACCGGAACGAGAATGTCGCCAAGGCGGGCCGCCGACCAGTTTTCGCGGTCGATTTCCTGAATGAGTGACGTGTCGACATAGCCCAGCAGGTGCTCGCCCTCGAGCACCGGGACAAAACTCACATTCCTTGCCAGCATCACATCGTCCACCAGGGTGGCGACATCGTCATGGACATCTGCGGTCCGCGGCGACTTTGTCATCAGCGATCGCACCGTCTGATCCCTGAGCGCCGTTTTGATCTGCAGCTGCCTGAAGCTGCCGGTCGATGCATTGATGACGAAAAATCCGATGAGAATCTGCCACAGACCGCCAACCGCGTTGGCCGAAAAGAGAGACAGCACGCCGGAGATGATCAACAAGGCCCCGAAACCGGTTCCCAGATTGCTGGCGATCCGCGTCGCCCACAAAAGATCATCCTTGATCCACCACAATACGGCCCGCAAGACCCGCCCACCATCCAATGGAAAGGCCGGCACGAGGTTGAAAAGTGCCAAGACAAGATTGATCAGACCAAGATAGGCCACAACCTCGTGCAGTGACTTTGAAACGCCACTGATGTCGAGCGCGCGAAGGGTCAAAAAGGCAAGGCCCGCAAGCGCAAAACTCATGGCCGGTCCGGCAATGGCAATCCAGAACTCCGATTTCGGATTGCGCGGTTCCTGTTCCAGCTCGGCAACGCCACCAAAGATGAAGAGCGTAATCCCGCCGATCTGCAGGTCGAATTGTCGGGCAACCAGCGCATGGGCAAGCTCATGCAGAATGAGCGACGCGAACAGACCGAGCATCGCCGCCACCGCAAGGGCAATATAGTCATATTGAGAATAGCCAGGCAGATTGATAGGGAAATAGGCGCTTGAAAGGCTCCAGACAATCAGGGCGGCAATGAGCAGCCAGCTTGGATCGATCCTGACCTTGAAGCCGAATATTTCGAACAGATTGATCGCATTCCTGAACATCAATGCTCTCTCCAACGGGCCGAATGCCACTGGCCATGCTGGAGAGTATTGACGGGATTGCGAAGACCTCTTTTGACTTCCGTCAAATCCTTTCGCCGAACGGCCGAATAGTGTTCTGTTGGTGTCATCCATGGTTTGACGGAATCGACAAATCCTGGATGCATCCACCAAATAACGACTAACACCGTTGTCACGTTTCCGACAAAGCATGAAACGGTCGAGTGAAACCACGCTTGAATAGGCGGAAGCGACGATGACGGCGCCGGTACCAACAACCCGCGGCCTCACCAGCAACGAAGCAGCGGCCCGATTAAGGCAATTTGGTCCCAACATCCTGCAAACCAGGCATGCCACGCCGTGGTGGGTCATGTTTGCAAGACAATTCGCCAGCGCTCTGATCCTGGTGCTTTTCGTCGCAGCCGGGGTCGCGCTGGTAATGGGCCAACTGGTCGATGCAGCTGCCATTGGTGCCATAGTGGTTTTGAACGGGTGTCTTGGTTTCATTCAGGAATGGCGCGCCGAACGAACACTGGAATCGTTGCGGGCGATGCTCACACCGCACGCCGTGGTCCTGCGCGACGGAAGGGAACAAGAAATCGATGCTGAGACACTTGTTCCCGGCGATCAGGTGATCCTGAGTGCCGGCGACAAGGTGCCGGCAGATATTGGCCTTGAGGACGTGGCGGGCCTGCGCATTGATGAGTCGGTTCTGACCGGTGAATCCACGAGCCTCAGCAAGACGGTCGCACCGTCAGACACCGGGGACAAGCGCTCCAGCTTTGCCTATATGGGAACGAGTGTCGTCGAGGGGCGGGCACGGGGTCAGGTCATGGCGACCGGCATGGGAACGGAGTTTGGAAAAATCGCTGCAATGACGGCGGCCCTTCCTCCAAAACCGACACATTTGCAAAAAAAAGTCGGAAAACTGGGCCAGAATCTTGGTCTGGTGGCCCTTGGTTTGGCGGCACTTATCATCGCGCTCGGTTGGCTTGGCGGAAAATCTCCCGGTGACATGATCCTGACCGGATTGTCCCTGGCCGTCGCAATTGTTCCGGAAGGCCTGCCGGCCGTGGTGACCGTCACCTTGGCGATTGGCGCCAATGCCATGGTCAAGCGGCGCGCCCTCAGCCGCAGACTTCAGGCAACCGAAACACTGGGTGCCGCATCGGTGATCTGCACCGATAAAACGGGCACGTTGACCGAAAACGAGATGACGGTAAATCGCATATGGCTCGAACCGTTCACCATCGATGTCACCGGGACCGGCTACACACCGTCGGGTCAGTTCGAAACCGCCGGTGACGTCATCGACCATGACAACTGCCCTTTGCTGAAGGAATTCCTGACCGCCGCCATGACCTGCAGCTATGCGCGCATCTTCGAGCAGGACGGCATGTGGGAGATGACCGGGCAACCGACCGAGGCGGCCCTTGTCGTGGCTGCCCGCAAGGCTGGCCTGCAGCCGCCGGACGATGATCCCATTATCCGGGAAGTTCCGTTCACGTCCGAACGCAAGCGAATGAGCGTTATGGTTCGCGACGATGACCGCTACCGCGTTTACGCAAAGGGCGCACCTGAGATTTTGCTGCGAGCGTGCACCCATATTGCCAGTGAGTCGGGACCGCTGCCGCTCGACAAAAAGCAGACACTCAAAGTCAAGCAAGCCTACGAAGACATCGCCTCACAAGGATTGCGGGTCCTGGCAGTGGCGGCCAAACAGGTTCCCTCCTCGGAGATCACCGATGACGAAATGGAAAACGGGCTCACACTGATTGGCCTGACCGGGATCATCGATCCGCCGCGGGCAGAGGTCCATGATGCCATCGCAACCGCAACAGCCGCCGGGATCGACATCATCATGATAACCGGTGACGGCCCCGATACGGCATTGGCAATTGCCCGCATGCTCGACCTTCCGGGCGAAACAACGGTGACGGGCGACATGCTCGAAGACATGGACGACGCGACATTGTCGGATTGCCTGGACAAAAAGACAATCTTTGCAAGAACGGCGCCGCATCACAAAATGCGCATCGTCAAGCTGCTTCAGGCACGCGGCCGGATCGTCGCGATGACCGGCGATGGTGTCAACGACGCACCGGCTCTCAAACACGCCGATATCGGAATCGCCATGGGCATTCGTGGGACCGATGTCGCAAGAGACAGTTCTGATCTCGTGCTTCTGGATGACAATTTCGCTTCGATCGTCGGCGCGATCGAGGAGGGTCGGCGGCAATATCAGAACATCCGCAAATTCGTACGCTATCTGCTGAGTTCCAATGCCGGAGAAGTGACGGCCATCGTCACCAACATACTGATCGGCGGACCGATCATCTTTCTGCCGATCCAGATATTGTGGATGAACCTGGTCACGGACGGTCTGACCGCTTTGTCGCTGGGGCTGGAACCCGGCGAGGCTGATGTCATGCGCCAACCACCACGATCGCCCAGGGAGGATATTGTCGGCGCCAATGGCCTCATCATCATCGTGCTCTTCGCCCTCTACACCGGATCGGCAAGCCTGTTCGCCTTTTATCAGGTCCTGGATCAGGGCGTGGTCATTGCGCAGACCGTAGCGTTCACCACAATGATATTTCTCGAAAAGTTCAGCGTATTCGCTTTCCGGTCCCTGACTCTGCCATGGTCGACAATCGGCTTCTTCTCAAACCCGTGGCTGTTGGGTGCACTGTTTGTCACCTTGGGGGCACAGGTGGCCGCGGTCTATTGGCCACCGCTTCAGGCGGTCCTGCGCACGGTTGCTTTCGACGCACAGATTTGGGTCCTGATCCTGCTGGTCGTTGCGCCGGTGATCATCGTTCCCGAGGCGGTCAAGCTCATCCGGATGTGGATAACCGGCCCCAAACAGCGCGCAGCTGCCTGATGCCATTTTGATTTAGCGCAACTCCAACGATCCGGCATCCGGTAAATCTGACGGAAAGGCGGTTCACGGGCCGTCAAACCGCAATGAGGATGAGACAATGGCCATCACGACACTTCTCGCCGCGCATTCAGTGGATGAACCGATCGAAAACATCAAACCCATCATCGAGCTATCGGGAGATCTCGGCGCCCATCTCAATGTGGTGGTCTTCGGCATCATGAAATCCATGCCGACAGCAGTTTACGGTGGCCTTCCGGACTTTTATCTGAGTGAAATGCATGACCGCGCGGTTCAGACAACGAACCATCGTGCGTCACAGATCGAGGAGTTGTTGCAGGAAACCTACCTGTCGTCCTCGGTGCTCGCCGAATATATCGACAAGGGCATGATCGCGACAACCATGTCGCGCCACGCGCTTTATACCGATGTGATTGTCTTGCCCAACGGTGTCGTACCCGGTTCCGACGACGTGACCGATGCCTTTAACGGCATGTTATTCGAATCGGGAAGGCCCATCTTGATCCTGGGCACAGGCGAGAAATCACCGCTGCCGATCAAGCGGGTCGTCATGGCATGGAATTCGGAACCCGAGGCGGCAAAAGCCATCCATCACAGCCTGTCCCTGCTTCATGACGCACAGGAGGTTCATCTCGTTCTTGTCGATCCCGACGGCAATACATCCGGACCAAATCCGGGCGATGACATGGCCGCGTTCCTGACGCGCCACAGTCTGAAAGTGACGGTCGACCAGATTCCGAGTGCCGGCCGGGACATTTCGGACGTGCTGATGCAACACGCCGTCGACAAGGATGCCGATCTCATTGTCATGGGCGGTTATGGCCATTCCAGGCTTCGCGAATGGCTGCTTGGCGGCACCACGCGGGACCTTCTGACGAACACCACACATCCGGTCCTGATGGCGCATTAGACTGATGGGCCCCACAAAAACCCGGACGTTCAAGAGTATTCGAGGTTGTGACGAAATCGGCAAAATCCGAATGCATCAACTCAATCAAAGGCCGGTTCCATTGTCACGTTTCTGACAAAACGTGAGACGATCTAGCGCTGATCACTGCCTTCCTTGGCTTTCAGCAGGGCTATCTGTGTCAAGACCGGTCCGATCAACTCAAAGATGATCGTTGTGCCGACGACGATTGTCAGCAGGACATCCTTGTAGGCAGGCAATTGATCACCTGCGACGAGCGCCATGCCAAGCGCCACGCCGGCCTGGGGCACGAGCGCCAGACCCATCCAGCGGCGATGCACGTCCGAAGCGCCGGCCAGAGATGCGCCTGCCCAGCCACCGATGATCCGCGAAACGAAGCGCAGTGCAATATAGGCAACACCGACCAGACCGATGGTCTCGACGCCGCCCATATCAAGGCTGGCGCCGGCAAGCACGAAAAACAGCACCATGAAAGGCCATTCGATGTTCTCGATGGCATGGAACGGGCGGCGGTGATGGGCAGCAAGATTGGCAACGGCCACACCCGCAACCATGCCGGCCAGAAGAAACGAAACCCCAAACCAAACCGAAAGACCGGCACAAACAAACACCAGCCCGAGCGCTTCGGATTGCATCGGCTCGCCTTCCTTCAGGCGGCCGGTGAGATAGGCCGCCGGCAATCCGACCAGCAAGCCGATGGCTATGGCACCACTGACCTCCCACAGACCCTCTCCGATGATGGACAGCGATGAATCGCCCGTGGTCGCGTTGGCAATGACCAACAGCACGCTGAAAATGATAAGACCCCAGGCATCGTCGATGGCGACAACACCCAGAAGCGTGTCGGTGAAGGGGCCTTCCGCGCCGGCCTGCCGCACCACATCCTGCGTGGCCGCCGGCGCGGTGGCCGTGGCAATGCCAGCCAGGATCAGTGCCAGCACAAAGGGCACTCCGACCAGCATAAGACCGGAACCGACGACCAGAACGGTGGTGGTCACCACCACCACGGATATGGTCAGAATTTCCTTTCCGTGGTCCCGCAGCGCGTCGACCGAAAGCCGGCCGCCAAGCAAAAAGGCAACCATCGTCAAGGCGATGGTCGCGAGGAACTCATACCAGCGATGAAAGGCCTCTGGCAGAATGTCCAGTCCCGACGGTCCGATGAGGACGCCAAACACGATGAGCAGCGTCACCCGCGGCAGCCGGGTTCTGCGCCCCAATTCGTCGGCAACGAGACCGCACAGCAGCAACCCGCCGAGGATCAGCAAAATGTGATGGGATTCCATGCCGGTCATGTCAGCTTCCGCTCCGTTTCACCGGGTGACGGGCGATCCGGCGCGGCACCAATTGACAACTGTGCGCGATCAGCAAACGGCTATCCCGCACGGCCTGATGAAGAATTCCCTTTCCGGCTCCGTTCGGGAGGCATCGAACATTCGGCCATCGACGCACTGGACGCGCGCCTCGTAGGTTTTGCTCGTTCCGAGCTGTCCCTCGCGCATATTGATGAAGTAATTCACCTCGCAAGCCTCGTCCATTTCGAGCTGCATCCTGAGCGCATCAAGCCAGTCCGGATCCGAGGACTGCGCCAAGGCGGAGGAAGCCAAGCTCAAGGCGAACAATAACAGCGCGCCCGTGGAAAAAATCCTGAAAGAACCGAACATGGCAAACACCTTCGCAAAATCGTCCAGACCGTTTCACGATTTGTCAGAAACGTGCCAACGGTGCCGGTCGTTGTTTTCGTTGATGCATTCAGGTTATGCCGGTTCCGGCAATTCCTGAATTGCTCTGGAGACAGTGTATGCCAAGCGGCGGTGCTTTCCTTGCGGCAGATCAAACTGGCGCTGCGGAATCATCCACACCGGAGCATCAGGGGGACGTCGACCGCATTTCGACAAGGCTGCCATCCTTCAGAACATCATTGGGATAGAGCACGACAGACGTCGCGTCGCTCAAACCGTCCAGCACTTCCGCATGACTGTCACTCATCTGACCGATCGTGATCCGACGAAGCACGGCTCGGTCACTTTCCACCATGAAGACGGACCATTCGCCATTTGACCGAAACAGGGCACTGATGGGTGCCTGCAGGGCATGATCGTTTTCCCAGGTACGGATATGGGCCAAAACCCGGTAACCGTGGCCCAGTGCCGGCGGCACTGTCAGCGGATCGATCACGATATTGACCCGTTGCTCCTCGATTCCCAGAGACGATACCTTGGTAAATGCCGCCGGTTCGATCCGCCGCACGATACCCTGAAGATCCGACGATCCGCCCCAGTCGGTGATCCGGACGTTCGCACCGGCGCGGATCTTCGCCGCATCGCTCGACAAAAGATCAACGACAATTTCCAGGTTTTCCGGATCGCCGATTTCGGCGATCAGCGTACCCGGTGACACCGCCTGCTCGCTGCGGGCCAGAACCTTCAGGATAACACCGTCAATCGGCGCTACAATGCTGACGCAGCAATCCTGATCGGCCTGCCGCGCACCGTCGCTGGTGGGCTGCTGCAAGCGCGCTTCGGCGCTGGCAAGTTCGGCCTCTCGTAGCCGGATCGTCGCTTCCGTGGCATCGATCTGGGCTTTCTCCAGTTGCATTTCACTGTAGGCCCGCTCCAGCTGACTGATCGATATGGTGTTGGTCTTTTCAAGCTTTGCCGCCCGCTCGTAATTCGAACTGGCAAGTTCATGGGCGGTCCGGGCCCGCTGCAATTCGACCTTCGCCAGAGCTACGGCGGATCGGGCCGCTTCGGCAGCCGCCGTCAACTCGGCGCGTGTGCGTTGATCCAGGAACGGAGGATCGAGCGGATGGATGGAGGCAATCACCGTTTCATTGGCCTTGACCGGCTCCCCTTCATCCAGCGTGGTGCGGTCGAGATGCCCGGCAATCGGCGAGGAAACGGCATAGACGTCCTTGACGCGCGTTACCCCCTCCTCATCGATCGTCACGGTCATGGGTCCGGCCGTTACGGTCGCGATATCGACGGGAACAGGCTGCTCACGCATGGCCAGATAAAACCCGGCGCCGATAACCAGCACCAGAGCCAGCAATCCCAGTCTCTTTATCCAGATTCGCATTGCTTCTACTCTCTTGTTTTCAAAACACGGATCAGGTCAAGCCTGTCCACCCGCCGTCGCACGATCAGCGCCGACACAAGCGCCGCCCCCATCACCACCAGACTGGCCATGGCGAAAGTCGACGGATAAATGATCAGAGGAATGCGAAACAGGTCGCTGGCAAATCCCTGAACGACACTCCAGGACATGAAATAGCCGATCAGCCATCCCAGCGGTTGCGCGGACAGCACGATGATGCCGAGCTCGATCATCAGGACACTGGAAACCTCTGCCCGGGTGAAGCCGAACACCCTCAGGCTCGCCAGTTCCCGCGCCCGTTCGGAAAGCTGAATGCGGGCGGAATTGTAAATCACGCCGAATGTGATGATGACCGCCAGGGCAATATAGACCGTCATCATCGTATTGATGTTCTGTTCGATTGTGTCGCGAAACGCACGCCGCGAGTTCCCCTGAAGGGCGATCGACGCCACGGCCGGCGTTTCCTTGATCACCCCATAGAGGTTTTCCATTTCATTGCCGTCAATCGAAACACGTGTGCCGGAGATCCGTGCACCGTCGCGCATCAGTCGGTCGAGTGCCTCCAGCCGCATATAGGCGGTCAGCCCGACATAGCTTTGCGCCAATCCACTCACGGTGACCGTTTCGGTTCGGCTGTCCCTTTCAAGCAGCTCGACCTCGACGGGCATGCCTGGACGCAGTTGCAGTTTTTCCGCGACCCGTTCCGACAATATGAGACCCTGCGCCGTCGGTGGCAGGGGATTGAAATCAAGATCCAGAATGCGCGACAGGTCGGTCTCATAGGGCAATCCGATAATGGCCATACGCAATTCGCGATGCCCGTTGCGCAGATTGACGGCCGTTTGCCGGAACGGTTCCGCGCGCAGGACCCCCGGCAGTCTTGTGGCGGCCTGAAGCGCTTCCGGAGCCCGATCGGCAACAAAGGTCAGCGTCGCGTCCTGCCGGTCCGCCTGAAAGAAAATCGTGTCGATCATGTGATCGATGGAGTCGTATGAGAATAGTGACGTAATCAAGAGCGCCACCGACATGGAAGTACCGAGCGCTGTCAGAAAAGAGCGGACAGGCCAGCGAATGAGATGGCGAAGGGCCATGATCGCGAGTTGGGAGAAGAGACCGAGCCGCTGTATCTGATCGAGAAAGAAGCTGCGATAGGTCGAGGGCGCAGGAGGACGCATCGCGACCGCGGGGGGCAAGGTGACAATCGTCCAAATCGCCTTGGCCGCACCGGCAAGGGCCGCCGCCACGGTCACACCTCCTGCCAGGACATAAAGATCGATGCTCTGGCGAAAGATCAGGAACGGAAAGGAAAAGAAACCGGCATAGAGGCGGGTCAGTCCGCGCCCCAGCCACAGACCGGTCGCCGAGCCGATCACCAGCCCGACCAGTGCGATCGCCACGACCAGTTTGGCGTAATGTCCGCCAATGGCGATATTGCCGTATCCGAGCGCCTTGAGAAGACCGACCTGCTCGCGCTCCAGTGCAATGAGCCGCGACAGGATCATGTTGACGAGAAAGGCCGCAACCAGCAGGAAGATGGGCGGAATGATGGAGGACATTGCCTGCAACTGATCCAGCTCAGCGTCGATGAAGGCATGCGAAAACTGGTCATCGCGGTCATAGGCCCCCGACCCGCCATAGGGTTTGAGGATATCATCCAGTGCATCGATGATCTGCCGGGTGTCGGCATTTCTCAGGGTCGTCAATGTGACATCGTTGAACGCGCCATCCAGATCGAACAGGCCTGACAGGCCTTTCAATGACATGAAGAAGATGCCGTATCGCCTGGCGTCGGGCACCATGTCACCGGGGCCGATTGCATAAATGAACTCGGGAGACAGAACGACACCGACAATGTTCATCTTTTGCTTGCGGCCGTTCAAGATGGCGTCGAACGTATCGCCTGGGCGAAGCCCGTGCGCATCGGCAAAGGGCTCAACGACCACCACTTCATTTTCGCGGTCCGGTTCAGGCATGCGGCCATAGCGAAGATACAGCCGGTTGACGGAGGGTTCCTTGAAATCCGGAACGGATACGGCCAGGCCCGATCCCGGCTCGGTCATTCCGGCAACATCGATCAGCACCGGCTCGACAACCCGCAGCTCGGCCGAGACAACGCCGGAAATGTTTTCAATCCGCGGCTTGAGATGCCGCGGCGCCCGGATCGCCGACGCAAACACCGAACCGAACCGGTAGCGATCATAAAATGCCGTGCGGGTGTCTTCCAATGACCGGTAGGAGCCAACTGAGATGATGATCGTTGCAACACCGCAGGCCATGACCAGCGCGATAGCCAAGGCCTGCGCCCATAGTCGGCCGAGATCACGCACGAGTTTTCTGTCGAGGACACGCATGATCACCAGACCACATCTTTGGGCTGCTTGCGGGTCGCATTGGTATGGGTTTGGGAAACGGCGCCGTCGATAAAGGAGACAACGCGATGGGCTATCTCCTGAATGCCCGCATTGTGGGTGATGATCGCTGTTGTCGTACCAAGCTCCCGGTTGATCCTGGCAAGCGCCTCCAGCACGATGATGCCCGTCTTGGAATCAAGGGCGCCCGTTGGCTCATCGCACAGCAACACTTCCGGATTCTTCGCAATGGCACGGGCAATGGCAACCCGTTGTTGTTCACCGCCCGACAATTGGGCGGGAAAATGCGTCTTGCGGTCTCCCAGATCCACCAGTGCCAGCGCCGCGTCAGGGGTCATCGGTGTCGGTGAAATCTCCGTCACCAGAGCCACGTTTTCCCAGGCTGTCAGGCTGGGGATGAGATTGTAGAACTGGAACACGAATCCGACATGGTCGCGCCGGTACTGCGTCAGGCGTCGCTCACTGAACGAGGTCAACTCCATGTCCTTGAAATGCACCGTTCCGCTGGTGGCCGTATCCAGCCCGCCGATAATGTTCAGGAATGTCGACTTGCCGCTGCCCGACGGGCCCAGCAGAACGGTCATTTCGCCGCCATGGAGCGTGATGTCGACGCCATTCAGCGCCCGGACCTCGACGTCACCCGTACGGTATATCTTGGTCAGTCCTTCGGTTCGAAAAACCGGATTGTCCATGTTCGCTCACCCATTGCAGCTGGATTTGAATAGGAAGGTGAACCTGGCAACGCATTGACCCGTGTCAAATCAGGCCGCGCGCGGCCTGATGTCTCAGAGAAAACGGACTGAATGCGCCAACGATTGACCACGATCAATACACTTGGCTCTGGCCCTCCTATCATCGATATCCACAACGATGGAGGAATGGAATTCATGCCGACACAGGGGCTCGAAGAAAAACAGGTGGTTTGGCTGGCCGAATGCGGGCGTGGCGATGTCGCCACGGTTGGCGGCAAGAACGCCTCTCTTGGGGAAATGCTGAACAGTTTGACGAAGAAGGGCATTCAGGTGCCGGACGGTTTTGCAACCACGTCCGATGCCTATTGGTCCTTTATTGATGACAATGCACTGCGGCCGGTGATAACCGACGCCTTGAATGACCTTCAGAACGGTTCCGTTTCATTGGCGGAAACCGGAAAACGCATTCGCAGCGCCATCTTGCGTGGCACTTGGCCATCCGATACCGCAGAGGCGATCGGAGCAGCCTATGAAGAGCTGTCACGCCGCGGCGGCCGCACCGACATCGATGTGGCGGTCCGCTCCAGCGCAACCGCCGAAGACCTGCCGGATGCAAGTTTTGCCGGACAGCAGGAATCGCTGCTCAATATCACCGGCAAGGATGCCCTGCTGGTCGCCTGCCGGCGGTGCTTCGCCTCGCTGTTTACCGACCGCGCCATCAGTTACCGGATCGCCAAGGGATTCGACCACATGAAAGTCGCCCTTTCCATTGGCGTGCAAGCCATGGTGCGATCCGACAAGGGGGCGTCAGGTGTTGCATTCTCGATCGATCCGGAAAGCGGTTTCGACCGGGTTATCGTCATCAATGCCGCCTGGGGGCTTGGCGAAAACGTGGTTCAGGGCACGGTGGACCCGGATGAATATGTCACCTTCAAGCCGCTGCTCGAAACATCGGGCTATCGCCCCATCGTTGAAAAGCTGCTCGGTCGCAAAGAGCAGAAGATGATTTACGGGACCGACGGATCCGAGACCGAGAATGTGCCGACATCAAAGGCTGAACAAGCACGATATGTCCTCTCGGACGATGACATTTTGAGCCTGTCGCGCTGGATTGCGACCATTGAGGACCACTATGGCTGCCCGATGGATGTGGAATGGGCCCGGGATGGCGAAAGTGGCGAACTCTTCATCGTCCAGGCGCGCCCGGAAACCGTGCAATCACGGCGCGATACGTCGGTGTTCAAAACCTATACCGTCAAGTCAAAGGGGAAAGTCCTGACAACGGGGTCCAGTGTCGGTGGCGCCATTGTCGCTGGCAAGGTTTGCCTGCTTGACAGTCCGGACGACATTGAACAATTCGTCGATGGCAGCATTCTTGTCGCAACGAATACCGATCCCGATTGGGTACCGGTGATGAAACGTGCCGCCGGGATCATAACCGATCATGGCGGCCGGACCTCCCACGCGGCGATCGTCAGCCGGGAGCTTGGTCTCCCGGCCATCGTCGGCACCGGTGATGCCACCCATCAGCTGCATTCCAGACAGGATGTCACGGTTTCCTGCGCCGAAGGGGCGGAGGGGTTTGTCTATGAGGGCATCGCCGATTTCGAAGCACGGGATGTCGTTCTCGACCATATCGCCAATACGCGCACAAAGGTCATGTTGAACCTGGCCAATCCGGCGGCGGCTTTCCGCTGGTGGCAAATGCCGGCCGACGGTGTCGGCCTCGCGCGGATGGAGTTCGTCATCGGCAACCATATCAGAATCCATCCAATGGCGCTGGTCCAGCACGAGACTCTGCGCGATCAGGCGGCGCGCCAGGAGATCGATGTTCTCACCCAGGGGTATGATGACAAGACCGAGTATTTTGTCGACAAATTGTCTCAGGGACTGGCCCGCATCGCTGCCACCGTCTATCCGAAACCGGTCATTGTTCGCATGAGTGACTTCAAGACGAATGAATATGCCAATCTCATCGGCGGCACGCAGTTCGAGCCGCATGAAGACAATCCGATGATTGGCTTCCGCGGGGCGTCGCGCTACACTTCGCCGCAATATCGCGATGGCTTTGCGCTGGAATGCCGGGCCATCCGCCGGCTCCGGGACGAACTCGGATTCACCAACGTGGTCATGATGATCCCGTTTTGCCGGTCGCCAGAAGAGGCCAGACAGGTTGTCGACGTCCTCGCTGAAAACGGTCTGAAGCGCGGAGAAAGGCAGCTGGAAATTTACGTGATGTGTGAAATTCCGGCGAATGTCATTCTGGCCAAGGACTTTGCAGCCCATTTTGACGGCTTTTCGATCGGCTCCAATGACCTGACGCAACTGACGCTCGGCATCGACAGGGACTGCGAATTGCTGGCCGATTTGTTCGACGAACAGAACGACGCGGTCAAGTGGATGATCGAAAGGGTCATCGCGACTGCCCACCCGCTGGGTGCCAAAGTTGGCATTTGCGGGCAAGCGCCCAGCGATCACCCCGAATTTGCCGAGTTTCTTGTCGATTGCGGCATCGATTCGATTTCCGTGACCCCGGACAGCTTCATCACCGTCAAAGACCATGTCGCCGCGGCGGAGCAAAGGGGAGGATCCACATCCGGCCGCGGCGCCGTTGAACCGGAAAATGCACAGATTGCGGCTGCCGAAGCATGACGGGAATCCTGACCGTCACCCTGAATCCAACTGTCGACATCTCCTCGGATGCCGAAATGGTTCGGCCAACATTCAAGATCCGAACCAGCAATCAGAAACAGCATCCCGGCGGCGGCGGGATCAACGTTGCACGGGTCATCAACGAACTGGGCGGGTCCGCTGTAGCGCTCTATATGTCGGGTGGCGCAACAGGCGTTTTGCTGGATGAGTGCATTGCTGCTGCAGGCCTGAAAGCGCACCGTGTCGAAACAGCCGGTGCGACGCGCATCGCCTACATGGTTCAGGATATGCACGCGGGCCTGGAATACCGCTTTGTCCCGGAGGGACCTCTTGTCACCGAGAGCGAGTTGGATGCCATCATGGCGCTTATCGAACAATTCGACGGTGACTATATCGTTGCCAGCGGAAGCCTGCCGCCGGGATTGCCGGACGATACCTATTCGCAGATCGGCAGGATCGCGAAACGGAAAAATGCCCGTTTCATACTGGACACGTCTGGTAATGCGTTGCGCGACACGCTGTCATCCTGTGACGTTTTCCTGGTCAAACCCAGCATCGGGGAACTTGAAAAACTGACCGGTGCCAAGTTGGATGAAGAGGGGGCCAAAGCAGCTGCGCTCCGGTTGGTCAAGGCCGGACGAACCCGTCACGTTGCCGTGTCTATGGGTCGGGGGGGTGCGTTTCTTGCCAACGATCAGGGCGTGCAGCGGCTCCCCGCAACCCACGTCAAGGTCCGGTCCGCTGTTGGTGCGGGTGACAGTTTTGTCGGGGCCATGGTGCATGCCCTGTCAACCGGAATCTCTGTCGATCTTGCTTTTCGCCTTGGCGTCGCCGCCGGCGCTGCGGCTGCGATGACGGCCGGGACACAACTGTGCCGTCGTGCCGATGTCGAGTCCCTGTTCGCTGTGGAAATCGCACCCTAGAGCAATTCCGGTTTTGACGGAATCGGTAAAACCCCAAGGCATCAATGCGTGCAATAGGCAGCACGGATGCGTTGCTCCCGACAGAGCGTGAAGCGGCCCGGGACCAGCCCGGAACTATCAAAAAATACGATTCTTGCGCCGCCTTTTGATCGCGGTCAATTCCCGCAACCATTTTCAGATCATTGTGGCTCATCCCAAAGTTTCTCCGGCCCCGTCCGGTCACCGCTTGCGGTCTCAACTGCAAATACCTGTCTGTTTTCGTAAGGAGAAGAGTCGATGCCCAGCAGTGCTGCCCGAAACGAACCCGCTGCCGGAAGGCGCGGCATGCCGTTTGTCGCGGCGAACAACCATGGACCGCGGGTGCTCGCCTGCGTTGACGACTCGACGGTATCCACCCGGGTCATTCCGCATGCCAAGACAATTGCAGACGCCCTGGGTGGAGAATTATCCCTTCTCCACGTTCTCGAGCCGGACGGACTTCACAAGCCGTTTGATCCGGTGGAATGGGACATGCGCAGACAGGAGGCACAAACCTTTGTCGCCGATCTTGCCAGCCGTTTCGAGACCGCCGACCGTCCCATCGCCACCAAGGTGCTGGAAGGGCGCTCGGCCGAACAGATAGGCGAATGCTCCAACGCCGCTGCCGGAGACATCACCGCATTGTGCCGCAGCGATGATCATGCGCCGTGCCGGATTGGCGACACGGCGCGCCGCGTCGTGGAGATCGGGTCGGGCTCGCTTCTCCTGGTTCCCACTGGCACCACGGAGGTGCAGAACGTTGCATATAACCGGGTTCTGGTGCCGTTGGATGGCTCGGCCCGGGCGGAAGCCGCCCTGCCCGTTGCCGTCCGTATTGCAGCCAGTCAGAACGCCGAACTGATTCTGGTCCACGCGACGCAAAAACCGCATCTGCTCCAGAGCGGCCCCCTCAACACCCCGGATGTGCAGCTTCAGCAGAAACTCGCCGGGCGGAATGAGAACACGGCGCGCGCCTATCTCGAGCGAACGAGGGACGCACTCGCCGATGCCGGCGTCGTGGTGCGCATTGTCATCCTCAGAAACGGCGATGCCCGCCGCATCCTGGCCAGTGCGATCGCCCTTCAATCCGCCGATCTGGTTGTCTTGTCTTCACATGGTCAAAGCGGCTACGCCGACGTCGCCGCCGGGGATGTCTCCAGCTTCCTGTTAAGCCACGCCGGCATTCCGGTGCTGATGATCCGTCAACCGGGAACGACACGGTCCAACCATGTCAACTCCAGTACAGAATCGAAAGGAATTCGCCGGCCGCGCGGACATGGCAGATGAAATCCGACGTTCACTCGGAGGCACAGGACGGTTTCGGTGACCGCGCGCGAGGGCTTGCTGGATCTCTTATCACACGCAGTGACCTGCAGCCCGCTCTGGATATCTATTCCAAGGCGAACCGGCTGGCGGAATGGTTGGACAAGGTGCGGCGATACTGCCGGCAGCCCAAATCATCTGACGCCCGGGCCGCCGATTGGTTGCTGGACAATGACTACCAGGTTCTGCGCGCCATCCGCCAAATCAGAGACGGTTTTCCAAGACAGTTCTTCGAACGCCTCACCGTCGTGGAGGCGGAAGCCGGCGAACAGTCCCCGCGCATTTTTTTACTGGCCCATGCCCTGTCTGACGGAAACAATGGGCCGATATCACTTCAAAATCTCACCCGATACATTGAATCATTTCAAGAGGTCGAAGAGCTTTCAACGGCAGAACTCTGGGCATTGCCGTCCATGCTCCGACTGGCCAATCTTGAATTGCTCGCAACCGCCTTTCATCGCCTCGATCATGATCTGACACCGCCATTCAGGCCGAGCCGTGCACAATCGATCGGTGACCCCACCGACATCATCGCCCGCGCCATTGTCAATCTCGCCGCCGTCCACTCCATCACATGGGCTGATTTCGTTGATCAGACCAGCCTCGTGGAGGCTGCCTTGAAATCCGATCCGGCAGGCATCTACGCACACATGAATTTTCGCACGCGGGACAGCTATCGAAAGAGCGTGGAACGAATCGCTGAAGACTCGGATGGTTCGGAAACCGAAGTTGCGCGATTGGCCGTCAGACTGTCCCAGTTGCAAAAGGGTGGATCACCACAGGACCATGTCGGCTACTGGCTGATTGGACAGGGACTCCCCCAACTCGAAGACAGCGCAGTTTGTCCGATATCGTTTGGCGAGAGCCTGAACCGGTTTTTCAAGCCTTTCCGACCCGCCGGCTACGCCGCTATCCTATCCTTCTTTGTTCTTGTCGCCCTGGCGGTTCCTGCCTATCACCTGGCTTCCCATTCAGCACCACTTTGGGCCTGGATGGCTGGGCTTGTGCTGTCATTTCTTCCCGCGACCGTTCTGAGTATCACCGCAGTCCACTGGCTGATTCCGCGCCTCATATCTCCGCATGAACTACCGGCGATCGACATGACAAAGGGCATTCCGGATGACTGTCTCACAGCCGTTGTCGTCCCGGTCATCATTTCCGATCCGTCAGAGGTCGACCCGATAACACGGCTTCTGGAGACGCGTTATCTGGCCAATTCGGATCCCAATCTGTTCTTTGTCCTTCTGAGCGATTTTTCCGACGCCCACCAGGAGCACTTGCCTGGGGACACCGCAATCGAAGATGCCCTGGTCTCCCGGATTCAAGCCCTCAACCAGCGTCATGATCGTGACGGCGGAGATCGGTTCTTTCTCCTGCACCGCCCAAGATTGTTCAACAAAAGCGAAGGGCGCTGGATGGGGTGGGAGCGCAAGCGCGGCAAGTTGGAACAATTCAATCGGCTCGTCCAGGGCGCATCGGACGACTTTTTTTCAGTCAGCGTGGGACACCAACAAAACCTCCGCCGCGTCCGCTTTGTCATTACGCTCGATGCCGATACCATGCTGCCGCCGGGAACCGCCGCCCAGCTCATCGGCACACTTGCCCATCCGTTGAACAGCGCGCGGATCGACGAGGCAACCGGCCGTGTCGTCTCCGGCTTCACGATCCTGCAACCACGCATGGAAATTCTGCCGTCGGTGGGTTCAGAAACGCCGTTTTCGCATCTTTGCTCCGGTGATACGGCCATCGATATCTACACCCATGCGGTTTCCGATGTGTATCAGGATCTGTTCGGCACCGGTGTTTTCGTCGGCAAGGGCATTTACGAGGTCGCTCCTCTTCAGCGCTGCCTCGATAACAAGGTGCCGGAAAACGCGATCCTCAGCCATGACCTGTTCGAAGGCCTGTTCTGTCGCACGGCGTTGGCCACCAATATCGTTCTTTATGAGAGTTTTCCCTCGAATTACCCGGAATATGCCATGCGGCTCCATCGCTGGCTGCGCGGTGACTGGCAGCTCATCCCCTGGATCGCGGGCCGGGTGCCGGGTGCCGATGGGACATTGATCAAAAATCCGTTCTCCGGTCTCGACCGGTGGAAAATCATCGACAATCTGCGCCGCAGCCTGATCGCCCCATCTATACTTCTGTTTCTCATCTCCGGCTGGATCGTCCTGCCAGGCAATGCATGGCTCTGGACCTTGCTTGCCGTGGCCGCTCCCGGATCCTATCTTGTCGGCGATTTTGTTGCGGGCCTTCCACGCCATATCCGTCGCGGATTCACCGGCGGACTGTTGCACCGTATGAAGGAGCGAGGCGGGCGTTGGTTCCTGGCCATCACTTTCCTCGTAAGCGATGCACTGGTCTCACTCGACGCCATCCTGCGAACCCTCTGGCGGCTTTTTGTCAGTCGACGTCTGTTGCTGCAGTGGCGCTCCGCAGCACAAACCACCGTGATGGTTTCAAGCCGCAATTCGCGCCTCTCCCTATGGCGATTCATGTGGCCGTCCCCCGCCTTCTCGCTTGGCCTGGCTGTTTTTCTGGCGCTGTTTGACACACTCGCACTCCTGCCGGCGTCACCACTCCTGATTCTTTGGTTCGTCGCCCCCGAAATTGCGCACTGGACCGGCCGGCCCCGCTCCATCCGCAAGGAACGACCCGATGCCACCCAATCGGGGTTCCTGCGCCGTGTCGCGCGCCGGACCTGGCACTATTTCGAAGCTTTTACGGGACCGGAGGACAATTGGCTTCCCCCCGATAACATCCAGGAAAGTCCGAACACGGTCATCGCGCACAGGACCTCACCGACCAATATCGGGATGTATCTGGTTTCCGCCCTCGCAGCCCGGGATTTCGGGTTCATCGGCACCCAGGAATTCGTGTCGAGGGCCCGTCATGTGATGGAATCACTCAGCCGGATGGAAACCTATCGCGGCCACATTCTGAACTGGTACGACACGCGCAATCTGGAGCCGCTGGAGCCACGTTATGTTTCAACGGTCGACAGTGGAAATCTGGCGCTGTGTCTGATCGCCATCAAGCAGGGCTGCCGGGAACTGGCCTCAACACCGGCGGTCGACCATGCGATCTGGGACGGACTTGATTGTGCCTATGACATGCTGTCACACGCCACAAGAAATCTCTCGGCCTGGGAGCACGGCGCCGCCGAAAAATTCGACCGCGATTTCCGCGCTCACATGGAAGAGGTAGGTCGGAACGGTGAGAAGTGGCACGCTGTCTTGACCAGATTGACAGCGGAGTTCTGGCCGGACTTCGAGCGGTGGATTGGCCGGATGATGGAAACGTCCGAAAGACCGGCACCGGATGATCTCAGGGATCTGCACATCTGGTTGGAGCGTTTCGATCATCACCTGAAGGTCATGCGCCGCGATCTGGACATTCTGTGTCCCTGGTACGAAGCCCTCGAAAGCCCGCCGGCAGGCCAGGAGCCACTGGCCGGCGAACTGATGGACTGTCTCAATGCCCTGCAAATGTCGGATTGCAGGGACCGGGACAAGGCGCGATGCCTGTCGGTGATCGAATCGGCCCTGCATTCAGGCCAGACCGGCGAAAAAGCACGCACCTGGCTGGAATGCCTAAGGCAGCGTGTGGAGCAGGGAATCGCGCGACAGGTGGCGTTGCGGGCTGACCTGCTCGATGTTGCCGAAATTGCCGAGGACGCCGCCTTCGGCATGGATTTCACGTTTTTGTACGATCACGATGTGAGATTGTTTCATATCGGCTACGACTTGAGCAGCGGTCAGATGGACAGCAATCACTATGACCTGCTGGCCACCGAAGCGAGATTGGCGAGCTTTTTTGCAATCGCCAAACAGGATGTGCCGATCGAGCACTGGTATTATCTTGGCAGGCCGATTACGCGGCTCCAAGGCCGGCCGTCGGTTCTTTCCTGGAACGGCTCGATGTTCGAATATCTGATGCCACCGCTGTTCCTACCGGGCAAGCGTGACACACTTCTCGGCGAAAGCGGCTCGACGGCCGTCGAGTATCAGCGGCGATATGCGAAACGGCGGGGCGTTCCCTGGGGCATATCCGAGTCGGCATTCATCGTCACCGATGCAGATGGGAACTATCAGTACCGTGCCTTCGGCGCGCCGGGGCTCGGGATCCGCAGGGGACTGACTGACGACCTTGTCATTGCACCCTATGCAAGCGCTCTGGCCCTGTGTGTCTGGCCAAACGCTGCGGTCAGGAACCTGCAGCATCTGCAGCGCCTTGGTGCGCTGCGGAGCTTTGGCTTCATTGACGCTCTGGACTACACACCCGACCGGATTCCTCCGGAGCCGGGCTTTGCCCTGGTCAAGACTCACATGGCGCATCACCAGGGAATGACAATCGCCGCGATCAGCAACCTGCTGGACAATGACAGAATCATCGATCGGGTTCTGAGCGAACCGCGACTGAAACCCGTCGAATACCTCCTCCAGGAAAAAATCCCCTGGAGCCTGCCAACGGAACCCGGCCGAATCAACGAAGAATGGGACACCGGCGACGCGGCCACAAATCTGCCCCACCTTTCCCCCTGGATCCCGACCGCCATCGCGTTCATGACCCAGACTCACCTGATCGGCAATGGCCGGATGAGCATGGCGATATCGGAAGGCGGCAGCGGCGGACTGACGTGGAACCGGATTGCCCTGACCCGCTGGTTTCCAGATCCCACCCGTGAGCAGGACGGCAGTTGGATCTATATCCGCGATGTGAACAGCCAGAAACTCTGGTCAATCGGCCGGCAACCGACCGGTGACGCAAGCGCCGATGAAAGCGTGGTTTTCCATCAACACATGGTTGAGATGCTGCGTCGTGAAAATGGCATCACATCGCGCCTGGAAGCAACCATCGCACCCGGCGATGACGTCGAGATCCGCAATATCCGGGTGACGAATGAAGAACCGGTCGACCGAACCATAGAATTCATCACCTATGCGGAAGTTGCCCTGGCTCACCCGCAGGATGATGAAAGGCATCCGGCCTTCAGCAAGTTGTTTGTCGGCAGCGTCCACCTGCCGGAGGAATCGGGCATCCTTTTCGAACGGCGTCCGCGCCGGCCCGAATTGCGGTATCCTGTCTTGCTGCACAAGCTTGAAACCGATGACCCGGCAATCATGGTCACCGGTTTTGAAACAGATCGGGCCCGGTTCATCGGTCGCAATGGGAACATGCGCTCACCACAGGGCTTGAAGGACGGTCTGTCCGCGACAACCGGCTGGACTCTCGATCCGATCATGTCGCTGCAAATCCAGGTCAGATTGAAACCGATGGAGACAAAATCATTCTCCATTCTGTCCATTGCTGCCGCGTCGCGCGCGGCGGTTCTCGAGATCGCTCACCGGTATCGAATATCAAATGTCGATTGGGCGTTCCGCGATGCAGCACGCGAGATGGCGCGAGAGGTGAACCGCCTCGAACTCGATCCGCAAATTCTGCCGGACCTGCAGGCGCTGTCGTCCCTGATCCTTCACCCACATCCCGCCCTGCGCATTGCGGCTGAAACCGTTGACACCAACACCCATGGCCAGCCGGATTTATGGCGATTTGGCATTTCCGGCGACCTGCCGATTGTTTTGATCCGCATGGGTGATGAAGATGAAACCGCGCTGCTTGATCTGCTGGTCCGGGCCCAACAGCTCTGGAGGCGCAGTGGTCTTCAGGTCGACATCCTGGCCCTGCGGATCGGACCAGAAGGCTATGAGGAGCCCGTTCGCGATCGGATACTGTCGATCTTGCGGGACGCGCATGCCTACGGATTTCTTGGTCGATCCGGCGGCGTTCACATTCTCTCCGCCAGCCACATGGACACCCAAAGCCGACGCGCGGTCGAGGCCGCGGCCGTAGTCGTTTTGCAGGAGGGGGATGGAAGTCTCGGTCAGGCGCTGGACCGGATTCTCGACCGGCGCAAACCGACACCACCCTTCGAGCCATCAGCACCAATCCATATCGAACCGATCAGTCCGGTCAACAGACCCGAGGACCTCACATTCGACAATGGCTATGGCGGTTTCGACATTTTCAATGGCGAATACGTCATTCATCTTTCGCCAAACCAGTCCACACCCGCGCCTTGGTGCAATGTGCTCGCCAATGATGCATTCGGCACGATTGTCAGTGAGGCCGGCCTGGGGTTCAGTTGGGCCGTCAATAGCGGTGAAAACCGACTGACCCCTTGGTCGAACGACCCGGTTGCCGATACGCCCGGCGAGGTGCTTTACCTGCGCGATGAGGCTACCGCCAAAAAATGGACGGTCACGCCGGCGCCGCTGGGCCGGGCCGAAACCTGCCTGGTACGCCATGGTCTGGGCTACACAAGCTGGGAACAGCACAGCCATGCGCTGGAGCAGGAGATGCTGGTCTGCGTTCCGCTGGACGAACCGATCAAGATCATTCGGCTTCGGCTGAAAAACCGGTCATCACTGGATCGCAGAATAACCGCGACCTACTACGCTGAATGGCTGCTCGGAAGCCTCGGCAGCAGCGCGAAACCACATATCTGCTGCATCTATGACAGCGCCAGTCAGGCGCTTCTGGCCAACAATGGCTGGAACCCCGAATTCGCTGCCCGCATCGCCTTTTCGACCGCCACCAAAGCACCTCACTCCGTATCGGGAGACCGCTTCGGATTTCTCGGCCACGGAGGAAGTGCCGATGATCCCGCCGCGCTCGGACGGTGGAGCCTGGACGGCAATTTCACCCCAGGCGGAGACGCCTGTGCCGCCTATCAGGTCCATCTTGATATTCCTGCCGGCGGAGATGCGGAGGTCTGTTTCATCCTCGGCCAGGGCTCGGATCATGAACAGGCCGAAACACTGATTGAACACTGGCGTAACCCCCAAAACATAGAGGCGGCGATAGCCGCATTGCATGATTGGTGGGAAAACAGGCTGCACACCGTTCAGGTCGCGACACCCGATCAGGCTTTCGATCTGATGATCAATCAGTGGCTGCCGCATCAGACATTGTCCTCGCGGATCATGGCCAGAGCCGGGTTCTATCAGGCCGGCGGTGCTTTTGGGTTTCGCGACCAGTTACAGGATGTGCTGTCACTGCTGCACAGCGAACCGACCCGCGTGCGAAACCATATTCTGGAAAGCGCCCGTCACCAATTCGAAGAGGGAGATGCGCTGCACTGGTGGCATCCGCCTTCGGGTCGCGGTGTCCGCACCCGGTGTTCCGATGACTATCTGTGGCTGCCCTTTGTCACAGCCTCCTATGTCGAGGCAACCGGCGACCGTTCGTTGCTGGACGTTGAGGTTCCCTTTCTGCGCGGCGCGGAATTGCAGCCGGATCAGGCTGACCACTATGCACAATTCGACATCGGCGAAACGGCCAGCCTTTTCGAACATTGCGCAAGGGCACTCGACCGCATGGCTGTGACCGGAAGGCATGGTCTGCCGCTGATCGGGTCTGGCGACTGGAACGACGGAATGGATCGCGTCGGCATGCAAGGAAAGGGCGAAAGCGTTTGGCTCGCCTGGTTCCAGATCGAGGTGACCGGCAAATTCGCACCATTCGCCGCAAAACGCGGCGAAAAGGGCAGAGCCAGCCGATGGCGCAGCCATGCCCGGAAACTGAAATCCGCGGTGGATAAAAGCGGCTGGGACGGTGAATGGTTCGTTCGCGCCTATGATGACGATGGCGAACCCTGGGGTTCGCGGACGCTGGACGAGTGCCGGATCGACTCGATTGCCCAATCCTGGAGCGTTTTGTCGGGCGCGACAAATGAGGAGCGCGCCAGAACAGCAATGGCCTCCGCCGCCAGACATCTGATCGACGCCGACAACCGGTTGGTAAAACTGCTGGACCCTCCCTTTCACGATACGCCGCGCGACCCCGGCTACATAAAGGCCTATCCGCCCGGCATCCGCGAAAATGGCGGGCAATACACCCATGCTGCGACCTGGCTCGGTCTCGCATTTGCAAAATCTGGCGACGGCGATATGGCCTGGCGCATTTTTGACATGATCAATCCGATTGGCGCGACGGCGACGCAGCAGGATGCCGACCGCTACGCCCGCGAACCATATGTGCTGGCCGGAGATGTGAGCTCACTCGCCTCCCGGCCGGGTTTCGGTGGCTGGTCCTGGTACACGGGCGCCGCGGGTTGGGCCTGGCAATTGGGTGTCGACGGTATTCTGGGACTGACGCCGGTGGCGGGCGCGGTCCGGCTCGACCCCTGCCTGCCGAAAAACTGGGGCCGGGCGGAGCTGATGCTGACAAACACAAGAGGCACAATCCGAATTGTCATCGAAGACCCTGATCATGTCGGAAAGGGTGTGCTTTGGATCACCGCCGATGGCAGGAAACTGCGCGGGAACAAGGTGCGTTATCCCGGCCGCAACAAAACGCGCGAGGTACTGGTGCGGCTTGGGTCAGACGATTGATGCAGGCCAAAACCACACCAATCAAATCGTGGTACTATTTTCACACAATTGGATTCTGATGCACGATTGGCAAAATCCGATGTCCCGGATATGACCAAAAACCGTTGGAGCTTGAGAATGGCCAAGGGTGCCATGAGTCCGGACAGCACGGAGCATGCCTTGCTGCCCGATTTACAGCTTATCTCCCGCAACGATACGACCGGTGTTTCCAGTCACCACGTTGCGCAAGCGCTGGAACAAAACAAACGGGTGGGCCTGACATTGGCCGTGCGTGCCAGGTGGGTCGCACTGACAGTAACCGCCCTGCTTCTGGTGATGACAACGCCCACCTGGGACGTTCTCTACTACCATGCGATCCTGATCGGACTGGCGGTCATCGGCTGGTTGCAACTGCGTATCGGCAAAGTCGGTCGGTCGCGGTGGGAACTGGCGCTGATCTTTCTGGACATTTCACTGATGGTGTTCGGCATGTTGCTACCGAACCCGTTCCTCGACAGCGACTGGCCAAATGCAACGCAGTACAAGATGGAGAACTTCAAATATTTCTACATCTTTCTGGCGGCAACGACACTTGGTTATTCCTGGCGGACAGTCATTTTTTACGGCGTGTGGACCGCCGCTCTATGGCTGTTCGGCATGGTAATGATCCTGTTGTTGGGCAGCACGAACGGTGCGCTGACCGAGCGGCTTCGACAGGCCGTTCAGGGTGATACGCGTCTCCTGGATTTGATTGATCCCAATCTTGTCGATGTGTTCGGCCGCATTGAAGAAGTGTCCGTCCTGTTGATCACGGCTGGAATTCTGGCGGTCAATTCCTTTCGGATGAACCAGATGGTGCTCCGGCAAGCCGGCATAGCGCGTGAGCGTTCGAACCTTGCCCGCTATTTCCCCCCGAATATCGTTGATCGCCTGGCCGAGCGGGATCAACCTTTGGGTGATGTCCGGGCACAGGATGTCGCTGTGATGTTTGCCGATGTGGTCGGCTTCACGCGGTTGGCCGAGCGCGACTCACCGGAGGCTGTGGTCGCCCTCCTGCGCGATTTTCACCGATTGATCGAAGAAGCCGTGTTCGAGCAAGGGGGCACGCTCGACAAGTATCTCGGAGACGGCGCCATGGTGACTTTCGGCACGCCGGAAACGGGCGACCGCGATGCCGGCGATGCCCTGCAATGTGCCGAAACGATCATCAATCGGATGGCCGCGTGGAACGCTGCACGGCAGCGGCGGGGCGAGCCAATCGTCAATGTGTCGCTCGGTCTTCACTACGGTCCCGCCATTCTGGGAGATATCGGCACCGAACGGAGAATGGAATTCGCAACGCTCGGCGATACCGTGAATGTCGCCAGCCGACTGGAAGAATTGACGCGGCACTTCGGCACGAATTGCGTCCTGAGCGGCCAGTTGGTCGACGCAGCATTCCGTGAGGCCGGAAAGACGCATCCCCTGTTGAGGAATTACCGTCAGGAAGACAGGATGCACAATCTTCGCGGCAGGGATGTTGGCATCAAAGTGTGGGTCCGCAATGCGCCGGATGAGGGCAATTCAGCCACTGGCGGCATCAGCAAGACCTGAATGCATCACGGAGACCGGCGTCGCGCCTCACACTCTCTTGCTGCTGGCCTCGATCCACGCACAGGCGTCGTCCCATGCAGCCGCCCTCCACGATTGAAAGACCGGCAGCCACACAAACCTCAGGGCTCTGATGCCGATTGCATAAAGTCGCAGGACCAGGCGCCGCCACCCCCGCTGCCGGCGGCGGTGAAGAGCAATATACTCAAGAGCCGCCCGCCGGAAGGCGGCATCAGTGTCCGGGCTGACGACGGTGTTCCTGTAGCAGGTCAGATCCGGGCACGTTCCGAATTGGTGTTGAAAATCGTCGTATGCCCGGCGGACGGCCAGTGCCAAATCGTGACGCGTGTGCGCCCTGGCAGCCAGCGATATCAAGATCAGGTGGGCGGAAATCGGATGGGTGTATGTCTGCCTTTCGGCAAGGCCGAAATAAGGTTGCCAGTGGTGCGGCAGGGTGCCGGTTTGGTCCACCACATCCGACGCTTCCCGGTACAGATCGTAGAACCGCATGATCACCAGATAGGCAAACTCCGGTTGTGAATGATCCGCAAGAAAGCTCAGCCATGCCCGGGTTGTGCTCCAATACAGCCCGGCAAACAGGGAGTGAATGCGCTGGCCCGGCTCATCCGCCATCGCTTCGAACCTCTGGCGGTCACCGTCGATTTTCTCCAGAACCGACAGCGCCCTGATCCGTAGGGTTTCCTTGGCGTCTCCACACTGATGCATTTGGTTATTCTAATGAATTCACGGCCCAAATGGAATCATCCGGCCCGACTGTCCCTTGACCCGGATTTGCATTTTGGCGCAAAAGACACACCATCTGCTGAACATCGGTCGTGGTGCGTCATGCGCCGTTTTTGTCTTTGCCGGAGAAACCATGAAATCCGAAGACGCATTGCTGGAATCGCTGTTTCATGCCGCTGTGGCGGCCGCGCAGCCGGAGAAAACCATAGGCCGGTACCTGCCTGAAAAACCGAAAGGGCGCACGGTTGTTGTCGGCGCCGGGAAAGGTTCGGCACAGCTCGCCAGGGCGCTGGAGGATCAATGGGACGGACCTCTCAGCGGCACCGTTGTTACCCGCTACGGATATGCCTGTGACTGCAAGCACATCACCGTTCTGGAAGCGTCCCACCCCGTGCCCGACGAGGCAGGCATGAAGGGCGCCGAAAAACTGTTCGAGACCGTCAACGGTCTGTCGGAGGACGATCTTGTCATTGCCCTGATCTGCGGCGGCGGCTCATCTTTGTTGCCCGCGCCACCGCCCGGCGTCACCCTTGCCGACGAGAAGGCGCTGAACGAAGCCCTTCTTGGGTCGGGAGCCCCGATCGACGAAATGAATTGCATCCGCAAACACGTGTCGATGATAAAGGGCGGACGGCTGGCGCTGGCCGCCCATCCGGCCCGGGTCGTGTCGCTGATCGTATCAGATATTCCAGGCGATGTGGCTGCCCATGTCGCGTCCGGCCCGACGGTCGCCAGTCACAACACACTTGAACACGCACGCGCATTGGTGCGCCGCTACGCCCTCGCCCTGCCGGCATCGATACACACCCATCTGATGAGCGATGCGGTAACCGCGCCCTCACCTGAGGATCCGCGTTTTGCCGGTCATGAGGTTCACATCATCGCCTCCGCGCAGATCTCGCTGGAGGCCGCTGCCTGGGAAGCCCGAAACCGGGGTTTCGAAGCCGTGATCCTGTCGGATGCAATTGAAGGCGAAGCGCGCGAGATTGCCCATATGCACGCGGCCATGGCCCGGCAAATCTCGCTCCGGGGCCAACCCTTTGCAACGCCGGTCATCCTGCTGTCCGGAGGAGAAACCACCGTCACCTTGCGCCACAACGGGCGCGGCGGGCGAAACACCGAGTTTCTGCTCTCGCTGGCGCTCGATATGGACGGCATGCCGGGTATCCATGCATTGGCTGCCGATACGGACGGCATTGACGGTTCCGAAGACAATGCCGGGGCATTTGCCGATGGTCACACGGCAACCGCCATTCGTGAGGCCGGTGCAGACCCGGCAGAACTGCTCGCAAAAAACGATGCGTGGGGTGCGTTCGATCTGGCCGGAACGCTGTTTGTCCCGGGGCCGACCGGCACCAATGTCAATGATTTCCGGGCGATTCTCATTCGCTGACGGGCGACTGGTCCAACGTGGCGACAAACACAACTGATTTCGCCAAAGCATTCAGGATTTGCCACACCCGTTATAACCGGAATTGTCTAGGCTGTAGTGACGATTTAACCTATGCGCCGGCGTGGCACACGTCGTTTCTGGCAAGGCGCGAAATGCGCCGTCGTGTCGGCCACGTCAAGCATTTTGCAACGATGTCCAGGGGCGACGTGTGCCACGTCCCGAAGGGATTTGCCCGGATTGGCCCATGATCGGCCCATTCGTCGTCGAATATGCACCGGCATGTCCTTCCTCCTCATAAACCGATCTTGAACAAATCCGAACAAACCGGCGCATAGGTTAAATCGTCACTACAGCCTAGAACGGCATGCCCACATAGTTCTCAGCCAGCGTGGCGGAGGCGGCTTCGAACTGGACGACCTGAGAAAACTCCGCCCGCTGGATTCGCCGATCGAAGTCACTCATGTCCGGGAACCGGTGCATCATGCTGGTCATCCACCAGGAAAACCGTTCCGCATTCCAAACCCGGTGCAACGCTTTGGCCGAATAATTGTCGAGGCCGGCATCCGATTTTTCCTCATAGTGCTCACGCAGGGCTTCATAGAGATAATGCACATCGCTGGCGGCAAGATTCAGCCCCTTGGCCCCGGTTGGCGGCACGATGTGGGCGGCATCGCCGGCCAGGAACAGTCGGCCAAAACGCAGCGGCTCGCAGACAAAGGAGCGTAGCGGCGCGATCGACATCTCCAGCGCCGGTCCTGTCACCACATCATCGGCAAAGCGTTCCGGCAGCCGCCGCCGCAGCTCATCCCAGAAGCGATCCTCGCTCCAATCCTCCACCTTGTCCTCAAGTGAGCACTGCACATAATATCGGCTCAGCGTTTTCGACCGCATCGAGCACAGAGCGAATCCACGGCCATGATTGCTGTAGATCAGCTCGTCGGAGACCGGTGGCACCTGTGACAGCATGCCGAGCCAGCCGAACGGGTAGATCTTCTCGAACACCTGCAATGCGGACGCGGGAACGGATGCGCGACTTGCACCATGGAACCCGTCGCAGCCGGCAATGAAGTCACAATCGATGCGCTTGCTGACACCATTTTCCTCATAGGTGACATAGGGTTGCGCTCCGTCATAATCGTGCGGCTGAACATTGTCCGCATCATAAATGCTCAACAGGCCCTCGGCGTCGCGCGCGTCCATCAAATCATGGGTCAGTTCGGTCTGCCCGTAGACGAGCACCCGTTTGCCGCCAGTCAGATTGGCCAGGTCGATACGGTGTATTTCGCCATCATAGACCAGATCAAATCCGTCATGCGGCAAGCCCTCGGTCCGCATGCGCCCGCCAACACCGGCCTGGTCCATCAACGCGGCCGTTCCCTCCTCCAGGACGCCGGCGCGAATGCGGCCGAGAATATAGTCCCGATCGACACGGTCGAGGATAATCGTGTCGATCCCGGCGCGATAGAGCAGTTGTCCCAACAACAACCCCGAAGGCCCGGAACCGATGATGGCAACTTGTGTGCGCATGGTATTGGCTTCCATCTTCTACTCACCCATTTCTTCGATGCTGACTGTCAGATCCTGCGCCAATCGAAGCGCAGATCCCGTGGCAATGGTCATTTGCGGCAGCACCATCCATTCCAGTGTCCAGGCAGAGCCCGATCGCTCATTTTCATGCACCAGTGCCTGGTGCATGCCGGAGATCAAAGTGGCGTTGAACCGGGCAATGGCCACCAGCGTTTCCGCGGCAATCGGGTTCTGCTTGTGCGGCATGGCGGATGAACCGCCACCGCCCGTCAGCCGCACCATGCCGGTGTCGTTTTGTGCCATCAGCGCAATATCCTGCCCGACCTTGCCGAGCGCGCCGGTGATCCGCGAGAGCCAATCGGCGTACTCGGCAAGCGGTGCGCGGTCCGTGTGCCAGCACCCCCCATCGGCAAGTTCAAGTGCGTCGGCAAGGGCGGCGGATATGTCAGGGCCCTTGTCTCCCAGTTGATGCAATGTGCCGACCGGACCACCGAATTGCAGCCGCAACACCCGTCTCCGCAGTTCCGGCAGCGCGCCAAGGACAGATTGAACCGGTCCGCGCCAGGCCGCGATCCTGTCTGCACAACGGATCGGCAGCGCCTGCTGCATCCGTGTCTGACCCATCAGTGCATGGTTGCCGAAACGGTCGTCAAGCTGCTCAAAGGCTGTGACCAGATGGCCGAGACGCTTCTCCAATTCGTCCAAAACCGATTTCAGCCGCAACACAAGTGCGGTGTCGATGACGTCCTGACTGGTCGCACCGAAATGAACATCGGCGGCATGCGCCTTCCCGGTTGCTGCACGCAATTGCCGGATGAATTCCGGCACACACAAACCATCCCGGCGCGTCGCCTGGCGCAGGGCGTCAAGGTCCGGCCGGAAAGATCGGGTCGCAAGGTGAAGCGCTTGACCGGTGCCGGCCGACACGACCCCGAACCGCTCTTCAACGTCGGCGAGCGCAATCTCGAAACGCAGCATGGCGTCGATTTCGGCCTCGATCTGAAAGTGGGCGGCGAGTTCATCGTCGCCCAGCAATGCGCCCAACAGGGGGTGGTCAAAGACCGACGCGCTCATTGCGCCAGCAAATCCGTAAAGGCGCGAATGGCATCGGTCAGCACCACCGGCTGCTCGATGCAGGGCAGATGTCCCGCATTGGGGATCGGTTGATAGCGGGCGCCGGGAATAATCTTGGCAAGTTCCCCGACAAGCTCCGGCGGCGTGGATCCGTCCTCTTCTCCGACGACGCACAAGGTCGGGACCCGTATCGCTGCAGCCTGTTGCGTGAAGTCGGTGTCCCGGATCGCTGCAGCCGTACCCACATAGCCGGCCGCCGGTGTGCGGCAAAGCATGTTGCGGTAGCCGGCCAAATCATCGGGCTTCTCGGTTCTGAAACTCTTTGTGAACCAGCGTTCCAGAATGGTGTCTGAAATGCTTTCAATGCCATCGCGTTCAATCGCTTCGATGCGGCTGTTCCACAGTTCCGCGGTGCCGATCTTGTGCCCGGTGTCGCACAGGATCATGGCGCGGACGAGATCCGGCCGCTTGGCATAGAGTCCCTGCGCGATCAGTCCGCCAACGGAAAGTCCGCAGACAATTGCGCCATCAATCTTGAGCATGCCGAGCAGTGCTTCCAGATCGGCAACATGGTCATCCATGGTGTAGGGCGCATTGCCGATGTCGGAAAGACCGTGCCCGCGCTTGTCATAGGTCACGATGGCAAAGTCTCCGGCGAGCCGGACAATGACATCGCGCCAGATTCTGAAATCGGATCCCAGCGAATTGGCAAAGACGATAACCGGCTTTCCTGCTGGTGCGCCGATCAACTGATAATGAAGTGTCACGCCATTCAAATGGGCAAATTGCAACGCCGTTCTCCCCGGATAGGCCTCGCCCGGCATGAATTGGATTTGATGTATGCATCCGTCCCGGCGATCGGGATGATGAAAGCAAATTGATCGCTGCGGGTAAAATCAAAAAAGCCAGTTTATTGATAGCAAAACCGGCATGCTTTAGCTGAAAACAGCCCTATCGCATTACAAAAATGCATGTATATCTTGAATTGATTCCGGTTATGTCACGGCACCGCGTGCCTTGAATTGCGGCTGATCCCATTCGCCTGTTCGCAGGATGTCGGCGAGGTGCTCAACAGCATCAAAGACATCGACATGACGCACATAGAGCGGTGCAAAGCCAAAGCGCAGAATGTCGGGCGCACGGAAGTCGCCAACCACATCCCGAGCGATCAGCGCCTGCATGATCGCGAAGGCCTCCGCATGGGCGAAGCAGACCTGACTGCCGCGCCGCTCGGTTTGCCGCGGACTGACGAGTTGAAGATCAAATCCGGCGCACCGTTCCTCGACCAGCTCGATGAACAAGTCGCACAGGGCCCGGGATTTGTTCCGGACATCGGACAACGAAACATCGGACCAGATATCAAGGGACGCTTCGAGAGCGACCATGGAGATCACGGGCGGCGTGCCCGTCAGGAAGCGATGAATGGTCGGAGCGGCCTCAAAACTCGGCGCCATTGCAAACGGGTCCGCATGACCGAACCAGCCCGATAGCGGTTGCATGACGCTGTTTTGAAAGCGCGGCGCCACATACAAAAACGCTGGCGCGCCGGGTCCGCCATTGAGATATTTATAGCCGCATCCGACGGCAAAATCTGCGTCGGCACCGGCAAGATCGACCGGCAGGGCGCCGGCGGAATGAGCGAGATCCCAGACAGCCAACCCGCCGCTCTCATGGGTTCTGCGGGTGATGGCCTTCATGTCATGCATCCACCCTGTGCGGTAATTGACCTCGGTGAGCATGACGACGGCAACATCCTCGTCGATTGCGTTTTCGATCTCATCCGGTCCGTCGACCAGCCGCAGGCTATGATCGCGCCCGGCAAACCGCGCCAGTCCCTCGACCATGTAGAGATCGGTCGGAAAATTGCTGCGCTCCGATACAATCACCCTGCGGTCGGGGCGTAATGACAGGGCCGCGGCGAGAACCTTGAAGAGATTCACAGACGTTGAATCGGTCACGAGCACATCACCGGGGCCGGCGCCGATCAGCGGTGCAATCTTCTCGCCGAGCCGCTGTGGCAGCGTATACCAGCCGGCCTTGTTCCACGAAGCGATGAGATCGCGGCCCCATTCTTCCTCCAGGCATTGTCGAACCCGTTCTTCGACCCCGACCTGCAGGGGTCCGAGAGAATTGCCATCCAGATAGATGAGACCATCGCGCAGCCGAAACCGTTCACGAAATCCGGCAAGGCTGTCCTTGCGATCCATCTCCTGTGCAGCTTCGCGGTCGAGAGCCATGGCAGTGCCTTTCCAGTATGCGGCGTAAACTATTTTATATTTAAAGTATTATCAATCGAATTGACAATGCGAAATCATTTCATTCCGGTTTGAGGCGTCTGTAATTGGGACCAAGGTGCTTGCAAAACACTCCGAAACATTGACGCGGGGCCCGGCATCTGGTTTTTCAAGGCCGGGAAATGTCGATCGGCACTCATGTGAACATAAACACCGCGCCTCGCAGCATCAGCATATTCGGATCAACCGGCTCGATCGGATGCAACACGCTTGACGTGATTGACCATCTTGGCGGTCGGGACGCCTTTTCCATCGCTGCCATCAGCGGCCGCGGCAATATTGACCTGCTGGCAAAACAGGCACGTGACTGCGAGGCAGCGCTGGCTGTCACCGCTGACGATTCGCGCTATCGCGATCTCAAGGACGCCCTGTCCGGCAGCGGCATCGAGGCAGCGGCAGGGCCATCGGCGCTGGTAGAGGCTGCCGAACGCGATGTCGACTGCGTCATGGCCGGCATTGTCGGCATGGCCGGCCTCGCCCCGACACTGGCTGCAGCGCGGCGCGGCGCCGACATCGCACTCGCCAACAAGGAGTGCCTGGTTTCAGCCGGCAGTCTGTTCCATCGGGAAATGGACACCGGCGGCGGACGGCTGCTACCGGTCGACAGTGAACACAATGCCATCCAGCAAGTGTTTGATTCCAATCAGCGTGACAGTGTCGAACGCATCATCCTGACTGCGTCCGGCGGCCCGTTTCGTGGGCTCAGCCTGGACGAAATGCGGCAGGTGACCCCCGCCCGGGCGGCGGCCCACCCCAATTGGGACATGGGCCTGAAGATTTCCATCGACAGCGCTTCCATGTTCAACAAGGCGCTGGAGATGATCGAGGCGATGCATCTCTTTGCCCTTCGCCCCGAACAGATCGAGGTCATCATTCATCCGCAGTCGATCATCCATTCGATGGTGGGCTACAGCGACGGCTCGGTGCTGGCCCAGTTGGGAACACCGGATATGCGGACCGCCATTGGCTACGCGCTGACCTATCCGCGCCGACCTCATCTGCCGGTGGAAAGACTGAATTTCGCTGAGCTCGCACGGCTTGATTTCGAAGCGCCGGACGAGACCCGGTTCCCGCCCTTGCGACTCGCCCGGCTGGCAATGGAAGGCGGCGGACAGCTTGGCGCTATCCTCAACGGCGCCAAGGAGGTCGTGCTGGAGGCTTTCATCGAGGAGCGTATCGGATTTCTCGAGATGGCCGAGATTGTCGAAACGGTAATGGACAGGATGGGCCCTGGAGAAACGCCGACCGACATTCAGTCCATTTATGATGCCGACCGCGACGCCCGCAGGCATGCCGGGGAGCAGATTGCAGCCCGCGCGCGCTAGCGCAATTCGGTGTTGCCGATCCCGTCAAATCCACCAGCATCTGTTCACGCTGCATTCATGTTGCGGTGATAGCGTTCCTTCCGATCTTGCACCAGGGCGACCCGAAGGCCACACCTTCCCGTAAATTGGAAGAATGCAGGCCGAAAATATGCCATGGAATAGTGCAAGCGATCGGAAATTATGTAATGTAAATTTTCCTTTCCTGCGGTGGGAAAGCAATTGGAGGCTTGGAAATGAAGAAAATACTCGCGCTTTCATTCGTCGTGTTGACGATTGCCGGCTGTACACAAACCCAGCAGGGAGCGGCCGTTGGTGCGGGTGCCGGTGCTGCAATCGGAGCCATTGCCACGGGACGCCCTGAGGGCGCGCTTGTCGGTGCTGCAATCGGTGGTGTTACCGGCGCAGTGATCGGCCGTGTGGCTGAGAATTCGGACAATTGCTATTATCGCGACCGCAATGGCCGTCGCTATACGGCGCGGTGCCCGCAAAACTACTGATTGCCGCGCCGATACGGCAATTTGTGCATTGAAAAGCCGCTGCCGGGAATGTCTCCCGCAGCGGCTTTTCCATATCACGGCCGCCGGACCGCGGCGACCACACAATCTGAGTGCCGGTCGTTGGTTTTGTCGATGCAGTCAGGTTTTGCCGAATCCGCCAAGACCCGCATGGCTTCCTGCGCCGGCTTTACTCCGCTGCATCCTGTTTCAAAACGCCGCGACGGATCTGATCTTCCTCGATGGATTCGAACAAAGCGCGGAAATTGCCTTCACCGAATCCCTCGTCGCCCTTGCGCTGAATGAACTCGAAGAAGATCGGCCCGATCACGGTTTTCGAAAAAATCTGCAGCAGAATTTTTGTCATTCCGCCATCGATGACCCCTTCACCGTCGATCAGGATGCCATGGCGCGCCATCCGGTCAACCGGTTCTTCATGGCCGATGACCCGCTCCTGTGACTTCTCGTAATAGGCCGCGGGCGGGCCGGGCATGAAGCGCAATTCATTGGCCGCAAGCTTGTCGGTTGCATCGTAGATTTCATCCGTACCGACGGCGATGTGCTGAATACCTTCGCCATTATATTTGCGCAGATATTCCTCTATCTGGCTCTTGTCATCGGTTGATTCGTTCAGTGGAATTCGGATTTTTCCGCACGGCGAGGTGATGGCCCGCGACACCAGACCGGTCATCTTGCCTTCGATATCGAAAAAGTGGATCTGCGTGAAGCCGAACTTTTCCCGGTAAAAGTCCCACCAGGTGTCCATATTGCCGCGAAAGACATTGTGCGTCAGATGGTCGAGATAATAGAAACCGACACCAACCGGCCGCGGATCGCGTGCGCCGATCCAGTCGAACTCCGCATCATAGGCCGACCCTTTGGCACCATAGCGGTCGACAAAATAGAGCAGCGATCCGCCAATGCCGACAATCGCCGGAACGTCCATCACCTTGTCATCACCCTCATAGGGTGTGGCACCTTTGGAGACGGCGTGATCGAACGCGTGTTGCGCGTCGACCACCCGCCACGCCATAGACGGTGCGCAGGGGCCGTGAAGATCAATGAACCGGTCGGCAAAGGAGCCGGGTTCGGCATTGACGATGTAGTTGATGTCGCCTTGCCGCCATACGGTGATGGCTTTGCTCTTGTGCCGCGCGACGGCGGTGTAGCCCATCATGGCAAAAAGCCGTTCCAGCTTCTCCGGCTCGGGATGGGCAAACTCGACAAATTCAAATCCATCCGTTCCGGCTGGATTGTCGGCATTGATTTCGGCTGGCGGTGCATCGTGCGGAAAAGGGCCCATCATGAAACTCCTTCGGGTCATGGTTTTCTCCATTATCACGCATAACTCCTGCAAATACCTTGCATTCTCCGCAGTTCTAATCGATAATTCGCACAATCCTTGCAAAATATCGTGAGAATGCGCACAAAATGCTTGATCAATTTGATCAGAGAATTCTTCAGGAACTGCAAAAGGACGCCCGGCTGACCAACAATGACCTGTCGGAACGGGTCAATCTGTCACCATCGCAATGTTCACGCCGCCGCATACAGCTCGAGGAATCCGGTTACATCCGTGGTTATTTTGCGGCGCTGGACCGCCTGAAGCTGGGATTGGGCATTATCAACATCATCACGGTGACCCTCGACACCCACAATCGCGACAATGCCAGCCGGTTCGCCAATCTGGTGAACCAGCTTCCCGAGGTTCTGGAGGCGCATGCCCTGACCGGAGAGATGGACTACATGCTCAAGGTCGTAACCTCGGACCTCAAGGCGCTTTCGGGCTTTGTCAATGACGTCTTGCTGCCGCACGATTCCGTCCGTCACGTCAAATCGGCTATTGTCCTGGACACGCTCAAGGATACCCATGCCCTGCCCCTCAACGCCTGACGGCCCTTCCATCTGCTCTTTTCTATAGACAGTTACAAAATCAACCCTTTCATAGCGCCGGCTTCGCCCTTGATCACACACATCCGGCGCAATTTTATTGCGAATGATGCAAATAATGTGCTTTCCATAGGACTGAGCCAACCGGTCCGGAATCCATCGTGGCGTTCGGGACAAGAAAACCTAGTAACCAGATTGCTATCTCGGGAGGAAAAATTGAAAAAACGCATCTTCATGAAATCATTGGCCGCCGGCGCCGTACTGGCCGTCGGAATGCTGTCGGGCGCGAGCCAGTCCCTGGCACAGGAGGTCACGCTGCGCCTTCATCAGTTCCTGCCACCGCAGGCCAATGTACCGGCCAATGTCCTGATTCCCTGGGCCGAGCAGGTTGAAAAGGCTTCCGACGGTCGCATCAAGGTCGATGTCTTCAGCGCCATGTCGCTGGGCGGTACCCCTCCGCAACTGATCGACCAGGCGCGGGACGGCGTTGTCGATATCGTCTGGACCCTGCCCGGCTACTCACCCGGCCGCTTCCCGCGCGCCGAAGTCTTCGAACTGCCCTTCATGATGACCGATGCCGAGGCCGGATCGCGTGCCTACTGGGAACTCTTCGAATCCGACATGAAGGACACGGATTTCAAGGATCTGAAAATCCTCGGTACCTGGATGCATGGTCCGGGCATCATTCACGGCAAGGGCGACGGCGTCACCAAGCTTGAGGACATGCAGGGCAAGAAGCTGCGCGGACCGACCCGTGTCATCAACGGTCTGCTGGGCGAGATGGGCGCAACGCCTGTCGGCATGCCCGTCCCAGCCATCCCGGAAGCACTCTCCAAAGGCGTCATTGACGGGACGGTCATTCCCTGGGAAGTCGTTCCGGCGCTGAAAGTTCAGGAACTTGTCGACACCCACACGGAATTTTCCGGCGATCAGGCGCTCTACACGGCAGTGTTTGTGCTGGCCATGAACAAGGCCAAATATGACAGCCTGCCCGATGATCTCAAAAAGATCCTGGATGACAATTCCGGCATGGAATTCTCGGCCTCCGCCGGTCGCACCATGCAGGAATTCGATGCCCCCGGACGCAAACTGGCGGAAGAGCGCGGCAACACCATCATCGTGCTCGACGAAACGGAAGTTGCCCGCTGGAAGGAAGCGGCCAAGCCGGTAATCGACAACTGGATGGCCGAGATGAAGGAAAAGGGCATTGACGGCGCGGACCTTTACGAACGCGCCCAGGCGGCAATCGCCAAACACACCAAATAGGGGTCGGATCCCTGGCAATGCGCGGCGGACGTGAACAGCGTCCGCCGCTTGAGAACATTTGGACGAGGCGCCGGAACTGACGGTGCGCCCGTCCTGGGGGCGCGGCACTTGGGGGAAGGAACATGATGGCGCAGATCGGGCGCTTCATCGAGGGGCTGGCGCGAACCATGGCTTTGGCCGGTGGTCTGGTTCTGACCATCTTGATCATCCTCACCGTTATTTCCGTGACGGGACGCGCGTTGGTTTTCGCCGGCCTGGCACCCATTCCAGGTGATTTCGAACTTGTGGAGGCGGGTACCGCATTCGCAGTTTTTGCCTTTTTGCCCTGGTGTCATCTCAATCGCGGTAACGCGGTTGTGGAAATCCTGACCATGCATTTCAACGATCATGTCAACCGCGCGATCGAAATCATCGCCAATCTGATGATGCTGGTCTTCGCCGTGCTCATCTGCTGGCGCCACTGGCTGGGCACCATCGACAAGCAGTCCTATGGTGAAACCACCTTCATCCTGCAATTTCCGATCTGGTGGGCCTATGCGGCAAGCCTGGTCGGCGCGGTTGTCTTCGTGATTGTTGCCGCCTGGTGCCTGATCCGCAGCCTCACCGAATTCAAGGCTGCGGACGGACCGACCCTGAGCGGAGAAGCGCCGTGACGAATCTGGAAATCGGCATCTGGTCGTTCCCGGTTTTGCTGGTCCTGATCTTCCTGCGCATCCCGATCGGCTTGGCGATGCTGGCGGTCGGTGTCGGCGGCAGCTACCTGATCAATGATTCCTTCCTGATGATCTTCGGTCAGTTGAAAAATCAGACCTACGGCACCTTTTCCAGCTATTCGCTGTCCATCGTGCCGCTGTTTCTGCTGATGGGACAATTTGCACGGCTTGGCGGCATGTCGAGTGCTTTGTTCTATGCCGCCGAAACCTGGCTGGGACACCGCAAGGGCGGCGTGGCGATGGCCGCGATCGGCGCCTGTGCCGGCTTTGGCGCCATTTGCGGTTCGTCGCTGGCAACGGCGGCGACCATGGGCCAGGTCGCCTTGCCTGAGCTTCGGCGCTATGGCTTTTCCGGCCCGCTGGCCACGGGCTCGCTGGCCGCCGGCGGAACGCTCGGCATCCTTATACCGCCCTCCGTGGTGCTGGTCATCTATGCCATCCTGACGGAACAGAACATTGCCAAGCTGTTTGTTGCGGCCGTTATTCCCGGCATTCTGGCCGCGATCGGCTATATGCTGGCCATCTCGATTTACGTGCGGATCAGACCGGGTTCGGGCGGAACCCGCGAACGCGCACCCTATCGTGAGCGCTTTCGCGCCCTGCTCGCGGTCTGGCCGGTGCTCGGCGTCTTTCTGGTTGTCGTCGGCGGCATTTATCAGGGCATCTTCACACCAACGGAAGCCGCCGCCATCGGCGCGGCCGGCACCGGCCTGATCGCCCTGGCCAATCGCGGATTGACGATTGCGACGCTCAAATCCTCGATCCTCGACACCGCAAATTCCACCGGCATGATCTTCCTGATCATCCTGGGTGCGGCCATCTATAACGGTTTCCTGGCCCTGTCACAGCTGCCGCAGGAAGCAGCGCTCTTCGTCACGGAACAGGGCTTTTCGCCCTGGGTCGTCCTCACCGTGATCCTGCTGCTCTATCTGATTTTCGGCTGTGTGATGGATTCGCTGTCGATGATCCTGCTGACCGTGCCGATCTTCTTTCCGATCGTCATTGGCCTCGATTTCGGTCTGTCACCGGAAGAATTCGCGCTGTGGTTCGGCATTCTCGTGCTGATCGTCGTGGAGGTCGGCCTGATTACCCCTCCGGTGGGGATGAATCTCTTTGTCATCAACTCGATGGCCAAGGACATCCCGCTATCACAAACCTATCGCGGCGTGTTCCCTTTCGTTGCGACGGATCTCATCCGCGTCGTCATACTGGCGCTGTTTCCCGTCATCACGCTGGGCATGGTGCGCTGGCTGTATTAGATCGTGGCTGTTTTCATGAACCAGGACCGCCTTGCGCGACAGTTCGACTTCCTCATCGAAGTGGACAAGCTCAAATCCGTCCAGCGGGCCAGTTCGCTCTGCGACCGGTCCCGCCTGGAGAATTCGGCCGAGCATAGCTGGCACATCGCGCTCTACGCACTGACACTCGCCGAACACACCAATCGGCCCATTCGCATTGACCGGGTCATCAAGATGCTGCTGATCCATGATATCGTCGAGATCGATGCCGGTGACAATCCGATTCACGGGGATCACGATACAGCGCAAATCGAGGCGATTGAACGGGCCGCCGCAGATCGTCTCTTCGGTCTGTTGCCAATAGACCAGGCACAGGCCTTCCGCAGTCTCTGGGACGAGTTCGAGGCGGCCGAGACCGATGACGCCATTTTCGCGAAATCCATCGACCGGGTTCAGCCGGTGGTCCACAATCTGGAGGCCGACGGGGGAACCTGGCCAGAATTCAATGTCACGCGCGACCAGCTGGAAAGCCGTGTCGGTTTGAAAGTGCAGCGTGGTGCGCCCGCTATCTGGCAGTTCCTGACTTCACGCATCGCGGCGTATTTTGGAGGTTAGCGCAGAACGAACACGCCAGATCCGCACTCAGTGGGTCTCGGAACGGCTCGTCAAATTGACCGCCTGTCCAGCGTGGCCGGACTTGGACAAAGCGGTTCCCGTGCCCGACGCGGCATTTGTCACATCATCCGCATCCGGTACTTCGATGCAGTCACCGCCGCTCTCGGCTGCCAGTTGAACCAGTTCACCGGCCCACTTCAAAATACTCATCCCGTCGCAGATCTCGAAATTCGCATGCGCCAAACCGATGCTGATGCTGCTCCATTCCGTTCCCTCAACGTCGGCCTGCGCCCTGACCGCCCGCATGATTCGGTCACAGGCACGCATCGATGTTTTCGGGTCGGTGTTTGGATAGACGATGGCAAACCGGTCATCGGACGTTCGGCCGATACTGTCATAGGCGCGTGTCTCGTCCACCAGTATTCTCGTCAGTTTCCTGATCAGATCATCGCCTGCTGCAGCGCCATTGGTTTGGGTGATGCGCTCGAACGCATCCACCTTGATGGCAGCAACCGACAAGGGTGAACGAAACCGGCGGTAGCGATTGAATTCGCCATCCAGAATGTTCAGCAAATGGCGCAGGTTGTGCAGACCGGTAAGGTCATCGCTCAACGATTGTGACTTCAGCCGTTTATGGGCAAATTCGAAGTCGCGCATGCTGAGCATCGCATGAAGTTTTGCATCTTCGACCACGGGAATGTGGCGAATATTCTTGCTGCTCATCGTCTCGTAGACATCATCCATCAAATCATCTGTACGACAGGTGATGACAGACGTGATCATGACATCGGAAACCGCCTTGCTGAAGCAATGATGCGGATTGCTCGCAAAAGAGCGCACCAGATCACGTTCGGAAATGATACCGACGATTTCAGCCGCATCTCCGATGACAGGAAGCGCTCCGATATTGTTGTCCGCCAGAATGCGCGCCGCGTCGAGCAAACTCAGATTGCAGCGGATCGACGTTAACCCGGTCTGGTTTTTTTGTTCAAGCAATTCTCGGATTCTCATGGATGTCCCCACATCGACTGATTTACCGGGAATTGTGTGCCCGGTTGATTAACAAACGGTGCACCGAAACGGGTCAATCGGAGCATTTGTTTTCAAAGAATCGAGAAAAACCGGTATCGCCACACGCAACGATTGCCGGCTTTCATTCCTGCTCAATCAGACGTCTACTTTTGCCTGTTGCGAAGTTGAGAGAATCAACTTTGCGGGACAATGAATCGTTCCAGATCGCCATAGCCGCAATACCGATACTCATAATCCAGCTTGAGCAGAGCGGCGATATCCCGGGCCTTTTTCTCCAGCGCTGCATCCTCGGTCTGCGGCATGAACACCAGCTTGGTGTAGTTGCCGAATACAAAGTCGGCCATGTCAGCGCGGCGATCCAGCCCCAGGGCTTCCCAGACGAATGTCTCGAAATGACGGCAGAAATAGTCGGTCAGGTAAAATGTGCTGATGTCATCCTCCGCGCGGGCCGCAAAAGGCGCATTGCCCATGAAGAACGAAAAGCAGTGCGGTCCTTCGATGCGCTCGACATCGCCTTCTTCCTGCAAAACCCTGTCCAGCCGGCCACCCGTACCGCAATCGCCGTAGAGCACGTAAATCTTCTCATACCGGTCTCCGGCACCCCTGATTTTTTCGCGCACCGCCTCCGGGATCGCTTGCGGGTCATGGTGCAGCTTGGCAGGCAGGCAGATGACATCGAGATGCCGCAAGCCATTGATTTCGATGAGATCGATCACCTCCCGTGCAAGCGCGCCGCAGGCAATCAGCAGGGTCGATCCCTGTCCACGCTTGAAATCAAAGACCTTTTGTGAAGACTGCGAACTGTGGCCGCAACCGGGGTCAGATGTCATCAATCTCATCCTTTCCAGCAGACCGCTCAATCGGGCCGGACAAGCCGAAATTCGGCATCCGTTACCCACCAGGAAAAGTGCCCCGATCAACAATGATCTCCCAAACTCTGTCCGGCCATCGGGCAGATTATCAAGATTTTACCTTGCCGTGACTGTGACCGGGTCAGCCCTGATTGGCCGTCGCAATCGCGCCATCGATCGGCACCACGACCGCCACGCACCGGAGCGAATTCGTTTGCTATTGCCTGGGATCTGTGATTTATGCCGCTCAACGCGCCGTGCGTAGACGATCGAAAGATTGCTGACGGCGTCCTTGGAAAGCAGCATATCGCCTTAGATCGTTGCCGCAAAGACAGTGCATGAAGGCACACCGAGAAACGCAGCTGATCTACGCAAGCTTGCCCAAAACAGTAATCGACGATGCAGCGCCAAAAGGCCGTTGCGTGCGTCGATGTGAGAAAGACCCTACTTGAAAAATTTTAGTGATGTCGGCTTGGCCGATTCCATTCTTCGCGCCGTGACGGCCGAAGGTTACACCGCTCCAACCCCCATTCAAAACGAAGTGATACCGGCAATGTTGGCCGGCAGGGATATTCTGGGCACCGCCCAGACCGGCACCGGCAAGACCGCCGCCTTTGTCCTGCCGCTTCTGCACCGGATCGCGACCGACCGGCAAATTCCCGGACCCAAGGGCTGCCGGGCCCTTATCCTGGTGCCGACGCGAGAACTCGCGACTCAGATCGCCGTCAGCATTCGCACCTACGGACAGTTTGTCCGGCCCACCACGGCCATCGTGGTTGGTGGCCTCAAACCGCGTCCGCAAATCAAGGCCCTTGCACCGGGCGTTGACATTGTCATTGCCACCCCCGGGCGGCTCGAAGACCATATGGGCACCGGTGCGATCCGGCTGGACGGCGCCGCGACCGTGGTTCTCGACGAAGCTGACCAGATGCTGGATCTCGGCTTTGCCCCGGCAATTCGCCGCATTCTCGGCAAGCTGCCGAAAAAACGGCAGACGGTTTTGCTGTCGGCAACAATGCCCAAACAGATACGAACCCTGGCGCGCGATTATCTTTCGCAACCCGAGGAAATCGCCGTCGCACCAGTTGCAAAGCCGATCGAACGGATCGATCAGACTGTTCTGTGGACCGACAAGGCCGCCAAACGGGAGCGCCTCATCGAGGTCCTTTCCCAGGAAGGTGTCGAACGGGCAATCGTCTTTACCCGCACCAAACGGGGTGCCGACAAGGTCTGCAGGCAACTCGACAAGGCCGGCCTTTCAAGCGCCGCCATTCATGGCAACAAAAGCCAGGGCCAACGCGATCGCGCGCTCGGTGCCTTTCGCAAGGCCAATGTGACGATCCTTGTCGCAACGGACATTGCCGCACGTGGCATCGATGTCGACGGTGTCAGCCACGTGGTCAATTATGAATTGCCCAATGTGCCGGAAGCCTATGTACACCGCATTGGACGCACGGCCCGCGCCGGCGCCAGCGGCGTTGCCATATCGCTGTGCGATCCATCGGAACGCGGATTGCTGAAAGATATCGAACGGCTGATCGGCCGACCACTCGGTGACGAGACTTCCAACAAGGGCGGTGCAACGCCCCGAACCGGTCAGCCGCAGGTCAAGACACAGGCGACACAGCAGCCGCGACGGCAACGGACCAGGCGCCAGGCGCACAATCAGAACAATCCCGCCACAGCATCGGCCAACGAAACCCCCGAAGCGGGTCTGGACCGGGTGCTTGGGAACGTCACGGCGATGCCGAAATCCCGGCGCGCAAAGCGCAACGGGGCGCGTCGCAACTCAGAAAACCAACAAATTCGTCATGCATCAAAAGGAGATCATTCAATGCAGACTGGATCAGTAAAGTGGTTCAACGGAACCAAGGGTTATGGCTTCATCGCACCCGATGACGGCGGCGCGGACGTGTTCGTTCACATCAGCGCAGTTGAGCGGTCCGGCATGACCGGCCTCGACGAAGGCCAGAAGGTCAGCTTCGACGTGGAAGTCGATCCCAAGCGTGGCAAGTCGTCCGCTGCGAACCTGCGCGCTGCGTAACACACCAGCTCGACAATATTGACAGATGGCGAGGTCGGATATGGCCTCGCCGTTTGTGTTTTGACGGCCGGCTATATCACCGGCCGATGGCCTCGATGTCCGCAATGAGGTTCACGTCAACGACGATTCCAGAAGATTGATACTCGCGCTTGAGCGTCTGCCGCCGATGGCCCGGGACCCTGGCTCCATCCATCTGCGCAATCATATCCGCCATGACGGCAAATCGCGGCAGGGCGTGGGCGCCAAAGGCCGCCGGATCGATGGCGATCAGCGTTTGCCCGGATCCGGGCGGCGGACCGTCTGCATTCAGAAACGATGATTGCTCAAAGCTGTAATGGGCGCCGGTCAGGCCGGCGCTCAGCAATTCGACCATCAGGGCCAGCACGGTGCCCTTGGCATCACCCATCGGCGCCATTGTCCCATTGATCGCGGCCTCGGGATCAGTGGTCGGCTGCCCCTTCGAATCCAGCGCCCAACCTTCCGGTATGGGTTGCTTTTGCTGCCTCGCCGCCATGACTTTCCCGCGCGCCACCTTGGAAAGTGAAATGTCGATCGTGATGGGATCGGATCCCGGTACCGGCACCGCAAAGGCAATCGGGTTGGTGCCGAGGATCGCCTTGCTGGCGCCCCACGGCGCCATGGCCGCCGGCGTATTGGCGAACAGAAGACCGATGAGCCCCTGTTCCGCCATCGCCTCGACGATCACCCCGGCAACCCCGCAATGATGGGACCGGGTAATGCCGGCAATCGCGATGCCCTGGCTGCGGGCAGCCTGCGGCAGCCAGTCCAGCGCAAGATCAAGAGCCGGATAGGCAAATCCGTTGGCCGCATCGACCAGTGCGGCACCGGGTTTTTTTGGCTCGAGATGTGGATGGGCGTGTCCGTCGACCTTGCCGCGGGCGGCCTGGGCAGAGTAGGACGCGACCCGGCGAAGACCATGGCCGCTCTGACCGGTCAGTTCCGCCGCCAGCAGGGCATTGGCCACGCTCCCGGCGTTGCCTGTCGAGACATTGCTGCGTTCAAGCGCCGAACGGATCAGCGCATGGACATCGGCCGTTGGCAGGCGCTTGGTTTCGGCCGTCAAACCGGTTCTCCCAGATGCGACAGGACGGTCTCGGCGATCAGTGCACTGACACGTATGTTGGATTCTTTCGTCACCCCGGCAATATGCGGAGTCAGCACCAGATTGGAAAGGCCGTCGAATTTCCGAGCCGCCTCCGCTGTCAGCGGTTCGGTTTCGAAAACGTCCAGCGCCGCACCGGCAAGCGCACCCGATTTCAGGGCGGCCGCCAGGGCGGCCTCGTCAATCACCCCTCCACGCGCCGCGTTGATCATGACGGCGGTTGGTTTCATGCGCGCCAGGGTTTGCGCATTGATCAGGTGGCGTGTCGAATCGTTGAGCGGCGTGTGCACGCTGACAACATCGGCCAAATCCAGAACCCCCTCCAGCGCCACATTGCGGGCCATATGCCAGGCCGGATCGTTAGCGGGGCAATAGGGATCGTGGGCAATAACCTCCATGCCGAGAGCCTGCGCACGCATGGCGACTTCCCGGGCAATGGCACCGAAACCGACGAGCCCCATCACGTGCCCGGCAAGTTCACGGCCGATCAGCGCCTGTCGCGGCCACTGACCATCGATCATCGCCGCCGTGGATTGATAGGCCCCCCGCAGCAGCAACATAGCCGTTGAGATGACATATTCGGCAACCGACAGATTGTTGGCGCCGGTGGCCGGGAAAACCGCCACTTCTCTTTCCTTGCAGGCATCCAAATCGATATTGTCGAGACCCACACCCAACCGGCCGACGCATTTCAGATTTGGCGCCGCGTCAAGCAGCGCGGCGGTAACCTGCGTCCGGTTGCGCACGATCAGGGCGGTGGCATCGGTAAGTTTTTCCGGGATCCGGTCCTGCGCGTCGGCAAGACCTGGATCATAGAGAGTGGACAACCGGGCAGACAGCATCGCCACCGCCGGTTCGTCCATGAACTCCGTAATCACGACCGCGCTCATCGTTCGCTTCCCCGCTACGGATTATGCACCAGTCTTTTGGTCGATTGATCAGGCACTGCGGTAGAGCTTGGTCATGACAAATTCCCGGTGCCCAAGCGCTTCGGCTGCAGTATGCCGGCCATTGGCCGTGCGCACGATCATCTCGATCAGCGAATCGCCCGCCTGGCTGATGGTCATCTCCCGCCGCAAGATGCCGGAAACGTCGACATCCACATGCTCGCTCATCGTGCGAACCGTGCGCGGATTGCCGGTGATCTTGATCACAGGAACAATCGGATTGCCGATCACATTGCCCTGTCCGGTCGGAAAGGTATGCATCACGTAGCCGGCAGCAGCCATCAGCGTGACGCACTCGGCAGCAGCCGAAGACGTATCCATGAAATAGAGGCCCTTGCCCTTTTTCGGCTCTTCCGCCGGCCCGAGCGCATCGACATAGGTCGATGTGCGGCCGATCTTTTCCAGATTGCCGAGAGCCTTTTCCTCAATGGTTGTCAGGCCACCGAGAATGTTGCCCTTGGTCGGCTGGCTGTCGGACAGGTCCGAGGTCTTGTGCGCATCGATCACATCGTCCTGATAGGCCTGCCAGATGGTCTTGAATTTCGCCGCAGCTTCCGGATTGGCAGCGCGCGCTTCACACAGATGCTCGGCGCCTGTTATCTCCGATGTCTCGCCAAAGCAGCCATAGATTCCTTCCGGCAGCAGCTTGTCATACATATTGCCAACGGTCGGACAGGACGACAATCCGGTGGTCGTGTCGCTTTCGCCGCATTTCGTCGAAATCCACAGATCGGAGACATCGCACTCCTCGCGCATCAGCTCCGTGGCCCAGTGAACATATTCCTTTGCAACGCGCGATGCGGCAGCGACGGTTGCGATGTCGCCATTTTGCTCGATCGACAGTCCGGTGACGGGCTTGCCGGTCTCCGCGATGCCGTCAACGACAACTTTCGTCCATTCGGGTTCGATGCCGATCACGACAACCGCGGCGACATTGGGATTGGATCCCGTGCCGATCATCGTGCGGAAATGAAGGTCGAGATCTTCACCGAACTGCAGCCGACCATAGGCATGCGGCAGGGCCATGGTTCCCTTGATGTTGTTGGCAACCGACTCGCAAGCCGCATTGGAAATATCGTCAAGCGGCAGGATCACCACGTGGTTTCGTACGCCAACCCGGCCATTCTCGCGGCGATAGGCCATTATTTTTTGTGACATTGTTTTCTCCTACCAGCGCTTGGTCTTGACGTTGTGCACATGGACATGCTCGCCCTTCTTGATGGGCGCGACCACTTTGCCGATATCCTCACCATATTTGAAAATCGTGTCCCCGACATCCAGATCGGCCAAGGCCACCTTGTGGCCGATCGGCACATCATGCCGGCTCTCAAGCTCGAAATCCGAATCGTCATGGGTGACGACGCAGGTCATGTTCGTGCCTGCCTTCAATTCTTCCACAACGACAACGCCAACATTGTCCTTGTGGTCATGGACCAGCAAATGCGGGATACTCAAGGAAACCTCCAACGGATATTTTGGGATAGGCGGCACGCATGCCAAGTCTTATATCTTATATAAGATACATAAAGCTGGATTTGTCAACCGGAACACGATAATACCAGAGGCTGGGGGATTGACCCACCCGAAACCCGTGCACCCGCGAATGATTGCGGGCTTCAATGCGGTTGATGCGGAACGCGGGACAGGGCATTGCAAGACGCTGGAGGGCATTGAGTTTGGCGGCACAGGAAAACGACACGGCGATCGGATTCAAACCGCTTTACGCACAGGTCAAGGACCAGCTCATTCGCCGTCTCGTGGACCGGACCTGGCAGCCGGGCATGAGCCTGCCGAGCGAACAGGAACTGGCGCGCCAACTAAGCGTCAGCCAGGGAACGGTGCGAAAGGCGCTGGACGCGATGACAGCAGAAAACCTGCTGGTGCGCCGTCAGGGTCGGGGTACATTCGTGGCCGAACCGGAAGATTCGCGCATACTGTTCCAGTTTTTCCGCCTCGCCGCCGATGACGCCGACGCCACAGGCGCCACGGGCGCTTTTCCCGATTCCAAACTGTTGGGCTGGGCGCAGGATACGGCGGACAAGGATCAGGCAGATGCGCTGGATCTGGAGGTTGGTGCGACCGTGTGGCTGATAGAGCGGGTTCGCCTGCTTTTAGGCAAACCGGTGCTGACCGAAACAATCACCATTCCGGCGGATGCGTTTCCCGGTTTCGAGCAACTCACCGAGATCCCCAACAATGTTTACCAGCTCTATTCCGCCCGCTGGGGCATTACAATCGCCAAGGCAGATGAACGGCTCAAGGCGGTCGCAGCGACCGATGAAGACGCCCGGCACCTCAAGTGCGAACTTGGCGAACCGCTTCTCGCCGTCCGGCGTATCGCCCGCGATCTGGAAGAAAAGCCCGTGGAGCTGAGGCTTTCCCGGTGCCTGACCCGGGACATGCACTACGCGGCGAATTTGCGCTAGCCCGTTTCACGTTCGTCACGAATTTGATGGTTCGAGGAACTACAAGAGCCTGACCGGTTCGCCGCTGCGCGCGGATTGTTCGGCTGCGGCGCCGATTTCCACCGCCCTTGTGCCATCCTCGATGCTGATTTCCGGCTGGCCGCCCTCGCGTATGAGGTGGAGGAATTTCTGATGCTGGAAATAGGTGGATCCATGGTGGTCGCCGGCCGACAGGATGGCCGGATCGACATGGATATCCTCGCGTCGCTCGATCTTGGTCGCTCGCGATGAAATGGCGATTTGGGAGTGCCGTTCCTGTCCATCGGGCGCGAAACGGGCAGGACCGGGAACAAACGCCTCGATACGGGCCTGATCGCCGGTGACACCAATGGTCTCCTGCCAATAGGATCCCTCTGCAAACATGCAAAGATCGAGCATGCCCCGCATCCCGTTCTCGAAATCGACAATCACGAAGGCATTGTCCAGAATATCCGGCTTGACGCCATCATGTTCTTCATCGCGAAAATTCACATCCATGGCGCCGGACGCGTAGACTCGGGTCGCCTCCGAGCCCGAGATCAGCCGCATCAGATCGAAAAAATGACAGCATTTTTCCACCATGGTGCCACCCGTGAACCGCTGGAATCGGTTCCAGTGATCGATCTTGCTGAGAAACGGAAACCGGTGTTCCCGGATCGCAATCATGTGGACCCGCCCGGCCGTTCCGGCCCGGACCTCGTCGAGCAGCCGGGCGACCGGCGGCATGTAGCGGTATTCCATCGCCACCCAGACAGGGGCCTGTCGCGGCTGGGCACGGGCGAGAATGTCGCGGCACTGTGAATCATCAATCCCCAACGGCTTTTCAACCAGCAGCGGAATATCCGTTGGCAATATATCGGTCAAAATGGGGTGATGCAGGTAATTCGGGGCGGCCAGCACGATGGCATCACAGCCGCCGGCGTCGAGCATGGCCTTGTGGTCAGCATAGGCGGCGCATTGGCCACCGGCCGTATGGGCCGCCATGGCCCGCATTTCCTCATTCGGATCGGCGACCGCAACCACCTGCGTGCCCTCCAGCAGGGCAATGTTGCGGATATGCTCCTGTCCCATCATGCCGGAACCAATGATGCCGTAACGAATATTTCTCATGGATGCTGGGCTTTCAAAGTCGGACAACGGGGAGATCCAGTGCGTCGGCCAGCGACAACAGCGTGTCGATATGGTCGCCATAGGCAAGCGCCATATGGTGCTCAAGACCGCAATCGATAAGATCGGGCAGGACATCGGTGACGGGCCGGTCGAACCGCAACACACCGGAAGTGCCGGTAAAGGCCATGGGCCGCTTCAGCATCTCGGCGCCGGCGATCACCAGCTTGTGGGCACCCTGCGCCTGGCTGAGGCGGAACAGGCTGACGCGCCCCGGCTTCAGCGGAAACTGATAGAGAAGCGGCATTTTCCGGTTGGTATGCAAGGTTGCCTCCGGGGTGGAATCTGGATCGGCCATGGATATGGGCGCCTGTCCGCAATGCCATACGACACCGGTGTCATCCCCGGCATCCATATCCACCAGATCCACCAGAAACACCGGTGCATCGGCCACCGCCTGCAGCAGCAATTGGGTGGCCGCACCATAGACATCGGCTTCGCAAGCGCAGGGGACCCTTGCCTCACCCATCATCGAAACCGGTCCGCAAACGGCACCACCATAGGCTGTGAAGGTCTCCGGCCAGCAACGGATGGCAAATGCGTCGAACCCGCCATTGCTGCGGATGGTTTCGATCGCAGCTTTCAACCGGAGCGACTTTTCCAGCTCACCCTGATCCACCGTATCAAGGCCGCTCAATTCCTGTGATGCCTGCGACCGAATGGCCGCCGACGTTTCGACCGAAACATCCTCAGCCGCCTCGAATAGCTCTTCCAGCGGCAATTCATCGACGTTGATGGAGGTCAGGTTCTTGAGCGCGTCCTTGTCATAGCGGCAGGTGTCAAACCCCTCCGGATGGGCGCCAAGCCGGCCAATCGTCTGTCCGGCAACGGCATCCAGAACGGCTTGTCCCGCCGCACTGTCACCGCCGGCACGCTCCCCTGACAGGGGCTGGATCAATCGCTCACCCTCAAGCAACTCGTCAAGCCGTATCGCAATGTCATTGCCGTCGGGTGCGGCGTACAGCCATGAAAATCGGCGGTCCAGCAAGCCAAGAGCATGGGACGCAAGATTGAGACCGCAAAAGGCGTTGAGACGCAAGCGGTCGCCGAGCCGGGGCTCGGGCACAGCCCAAAGGGCAAGCGGCGTGTCAAATTGTCCGGCGATACGGGCGCACGCCGTAGCATCGGTAAACGTGACCTGCAGGATCAGGACGAGATCGGGCGCCTGGCCCTTCAGAGCCGCGACCGCTGCATCCGTCGCATCGCCATCCATCAACAGATGATCCGGACCGAGAATGCGCCGACCGGTCGCGGTGAGAGCACTGAGCATGAGTGCCAATTGCTGTTCCGCAAAAGCCACGTCGAATGTTGGTCGCGCCAGTGGCAGCACACCGATTGATTTGATCTCGTTCATAACAGGGCACCGCCTTCGGCCGACCGCAAGAGACCCATTCCGATCCGGCTTGAAACCAAACGATTTATGCTTGTCAAATAAACGCTCCCGGATGATTGTCCCCTTTGAGCAGAACATGCTCTAATCCGCTGCGAAGGAGCCATTGTATGAAGCCAAGATCCTATGTTGCCGCCAGTATTGTGGTCTTGCTTGCGATAACTGCCACAGCCGCCCATGCAACGGAAGCTGCCTGGGCGCGGCTCGCCACCGGCGGCTATACGATCCTGATGACCCACGCTCTGGCGCCCGGTGTAGGTGATCCGCCGTTTTTCGACCTTGAAGACTGCACGACCCAGCGCAATCTTTCCGATCGCGGACGGCAATTGGCGCGCCGACAGGGCGTCCGGTTTGCCGCCCGTGCCGTTTCCATATCGAAAGTCTATGTCAGCCGCTGGTGCCGAACGTTGGAAACCGCCGAAAATGCCTTCCGCGATATCGAAGCCGAGCCGCTTGAAGCGCTGGACTATTCCGAGGATGGCGGAGCAGATCAGGCCGCGGAAGTGATAGATATCATCCGCTCGTTTCGCGGTCCCGGCAATCAGGTGATGATCACCCATCCCGAAAACATCGAAACGCTGACAGGCAGCACTCCCCGCGCCGGCGAAGCGATCATTGTTGCCCCCGCGCGAGACGGCGACGGCATCGACGTCGTGGCAAGGCTGCTGCTCAATTAGGGTCGGGGACCTGCGCCTGTTCCAGCGTGTGCTCAAGAGTCGAATGCCCCGTAATCATAGCGGAATGTCTGATCGTCAGGCATGAACGCCTCCCCGTTCCCGTCAAACAGGGCATGTGCGTGCCAGGGCAGCGCCTCCGCATCCGTCAGCAGATTGAGGTTTCTCATATAGTTGACCGACTCATTTTCCAGCCCATTGCGAATTTCCTGCCAGTCCGGAAAGCTTGAAAACGCCTCCAGCCAGATCGCCCGTCCTGCCAGATATCCCGATGCGCCGGCCCGGTAGGCATGCGTCAGGATATTGCGGAAATCCTCCTTACCCGCCCCGGCCGACAGCATCACCCATGGACGTCCGGCAAGACGGCCCATTTCATCAAATACTTGCTGCGCGCCCTGCCAGCCCTCATTGCCGACGCCAGGGACATCCTGCGCGTTGAGAGGACTTTCGAGTTTGAAGACATCGACTCCATATTCCGGCTTTGCAAAGGCTTCCACGGACGCCAGCACATCGTCGGTCTTCTTGCCCTGCAGCTCTACATAATCGGTCGTTTGGTGGGCATCGCTGGCCAGTGGATAAACCAGCAATTCAAACAGGAACGGAATGTCGTATCGCGCACAGGCCTCGCCAATCCGTTTGACCAGGTCCTTTTGGTGCGTATTGACCGCCGCCGATGCGTCCGGCCGGTACCAGGCCAACACCTTGACGGCATCACCGCCCATGCGTTTGATTTTGGCAACCGACCAGTCATCGATCGATGCGGAAAGTCGACCACCTTCGGTGTCTTCAAAGAGGGAATCTTCAAGGGTGACGATCAGTCCCTTTTGTGGCGACAGGAAACGCAGACCACGCGGAATGGCAAAATGCGGATCCAGCAGCATCGCCGAGGACTCACCCTGCAAGGTTTCGGTCAGCAAGGACTTGAACCGCGCCACATCGTCATAGGGCGCCTGGTCGGTCCCGTAATGCGCGGCAATGGGATTCTTGATCGGGGGGCGCTGATCGACGGCCGTCATCTTGAATCGACCCGCGCCATCGGCCATGCGCCGCATGCCCCAGAGTTTGCCGGCTGTCAGGTGCATGATGGGTTCTCCTTGAGAAAATCGTTGACGGTCTGGCCGGACGGTATGCCGGTCCGGCCGCCGAATTGCGTGCATTTGATGGCGGAAACCGCATTGGCGTAGCGAATGGCCTCCGGTTCCTGCATTCCCTTCGCCAGCATCAGGGCGAATGCGCCGTGCCAGACATCTCCTGCGCCCAGCGTATCGACGGTCTCCACGGTGAAGGTCGGCACATGCCGGACCTTCTCACCATCCCACCAATATGCGCCATCCGCGCCATTGGTGACGCAGACCCAGGCGTCGGTTTCATCAGCGGCCTGGCGCAGGCCCGCCTCGAAGTCTTCATGTCCGCAATAGTCGAGCAAACCCTGCGCCGAGAAGGCAATGTGGCTGGCTGACTTCAGTGCTTCCGGAGCTTCGCGAACGGGCGCTTCACCATCGATGATGCCGGGCACACCACGCTGGCGCGCGCCCTCCATCAATGCGTGCGCGCCCTCGGGCCAACGCGTATCGGCCAGCGCTGCATCGAATTCGTCCGGCATGTCCCGGACCAACCATTCGGCCCCGAAATCCATCGCCTCATCGCGAAAGGCGACAATGTTTCTTTCACCATGCGCATCGATGACCACCGACGAGTAGGACGTTCTCTTGCCCCGATGCCGCTTGACCAGCGAGCAATCGACCCGCTCTTCCTCGAGGCCTGACACAACCATATCCCCGATCATGTCATCACCTGTTCGGGCCGCCAGCACCGCCTCCCCCCCGAGACGCGATATCGTCACCGCAGCATTGGCCGCGCAGCCGCCACCAACGATCATGGCCTCCCGTGCCCGGTATTTCTGACCTGGCTCGGGAACCTCATCCAACCGGAATACGAAGTCGATGACGGCAACGCCGGCAGCGATTACACGTGTCATGATGACCTGACGGACCTCCCGATAGCCGGATTTGCTCCGGCTGGTTTCGGGTCAATCTATCAAGTCTTATATAAGATACAAGACCAAATTTGGCTCACATTGATGTGCCGATCGCCGTGAACCGGCGGTCGATAATCCGCGATCAGTTCACCTGGCCGCTTTCCTTCAGAAAACGCGCCATGCCGCGGATATTGGCTTCACGCCAATTATCGAATTGCGCCCAGTCGCTATAGTCTTCGAGCGTTATGGTCGCGACAAGATCATCGACGCTTTTGCCGGCAATCAGGCCGCCAAGCACCTGATCCTTGAGCAATTCCAGGTAAATCCGCGCATCCGTGGCGTCGGCTCTAGTGCCGACATTGCCGTGACCCGGTGCGAAGATGTCGAAATCCAGTCGTTCCACCGCGCGAACCTGATCGATCCATCCATCGATGTTGGAATTCGGCATGTCCCGAAACGGAAGTCTCTTCGGCGCTGCGGCATCGACAATGAACGCAACATTCTCGGGACGGACGACGACGGCGATCAGGTCCTTGCCATGCCCCTCACCAAGCCAGGTCAGCTCGAATGATTTGCCGCCGATGTCCATAAACATCTGGTCGTCGAAACGCTGTGTCGGTGTTACCCCGTCGATCTCGGCAGGTGCGTTGGCATGGGCAATCACCTCCGCACCATCGGCAAAGACACCGCCACCGGAAGCATGATCGCCATGGCTGTGGCTGTAGATCAGATGCGTAACGGGTTTGTCGGTGACGCTGGACAGATTGTCCTTGAGCCAACCGGCTGCCTCCTTGTTGATCGGATCGACCACGACAACGCCATCATCGGTCACGACAACCAGAGCGAAGTGGAAATTGTTCTGGAACCGGTAGACATCGCCGGCAACATTGGTGATCGCGCGTTTGGCGTCCTGGGCCAATGCCGGCAGGGCTGTCAGCACCACCAGGGCTGCGGCCATTACGCCACGGGAAAGAAGGTTTGTCATGGATCATCTCCTTGTGTTCAGGGGCTGCAATTGCAACTCCCCATCAAATCCGTCTCGGCGACAACCATGGGATCCCATAATGACAAAATTGGGATTGTGGATCGACGTGCGCCCTAATTGACGACGATGGTGTATCGAACGACCCGGTTGTTGTCGGAATCGGAAATGTAATAATTGCTGCCGTCGATCGCGACACCCTCGGGATCATCGAACAGATTGGGACCTTTGCCGGGCAGACCGGTACCGAGCACGCCGATCAGGCTGCCGCCGTCGGGCCCGTCCGGGTCGATCATCAGGACGCGGTGCGCATCCTGGTCGGCAACCACCAACCGTCCGAACGCATCGGTGTCGAGATAGCGCGGCCCGATGAATCCGAATTTCTCATGGTCGATCACCTTCAGTACGGTCAGGTCTGGTGCATATTTGACCAATCGCCGGCTGAAATTGTCTGCAACCCAGATATTGCCATCCCGGTCTTCATCCACATCATGGGCACCGAAAAGACCTTCCGCGATCGCCACCGGCTGACCATTCTCATAGGCGACCAGTGATCCAACGCCACCGGCCATGGCATAAATCCGGCCATTGCTGTGGACCAGCGCTCCCTCGCTTTGCGGCGCAGCCAGAATGGCTGTTGGCACCGGGTCTGCGCCCTGGAGCCCGTCAAACACGAAAACGGCTCCCAATCCGGTTACGGCAACCGCCGCCCGCCCATCCACGCCAAAAGAAATGTCGTGTACGCCGGGCAATTTGCCCGCCGCCATCACTTCGACCACGTCGAGGGTTTCCGGATCCAGGACTGCAATACGGGATCCGAACTTGTCGGCAACATAGAGCCGGCCATCGGGTCCAATCGCCAGATCATGTGGATCGTTGAGTACCGGCGGACCGGCAAGATCGAAAGCCGCGAACGGCCGAACCACGTCCTGCGCGTGAGCAGCCAACGGGCTTGCCAAGACGATCAGCAATTGAAACAGACATCGCATCAAACAACACTCCTGACGTCCGACCGTAACATTGCCTTGCCGCAAGACCAATCTTCCGCGGCAGTCACGATTGCGCGAGGCGGATCGGCGACAATTCAATCCACCGGAAGGCCGCTGGGCACGGATGCGGGCCGGCCAAGCCGGCCCTTGACGCTGCGCCCTCCGGTCAGCGAATGGATGAAGGCGATCAGCGCCTGAACCTCCGCATCTTCAAGCCTGACAGGTTCGATATCGATCTTGCCGCGCACTCTCTGCCTCTCCCGCCGATCGGCAAGCGCGATGAAATCAATGTCAGCCAGGGTCTCGCTCACGGGCAATTTGACGTCATCGGGCCGCCAGGCGTCAAAGGCCGCCTGCGGGTCGAGATGGTGTCGAATAATTCCTTCAAGGTCGGCATAGGCGCCGTTGTGGCCGTAGGGACCGGTCAGCGCCGCATTGCGTAGCGAAGGCGTTCTGAACCGATAGGCATCCTCGATCCGGTCCGTTTCGCCCATCCGCCCGACATCCCGGGCATGAAGGTCAAATGTCCGGGTTCGCCCGGGGCCGAATTGCGGCAGTGCCAGCGCGTGAAATTCCTGGTCGGTAAACAAGGAACCGCTGTGACAGGTCGCACATTCGCCTTTGCCGTAAAATACGCCCATGCCGGCCTTTGCCTGCGGCGTGAGCGCATTGTGATCGCCACCGAGATAAGTGTCGAAGGGGCTGTCGAAGGAGCGCCATTCCGAAATGACGAAATCGCCGATGGCGTTGGCGATGTGGATGAATTCGATATCCGCTGATCCGGTCACACCGTCATAAGCATCGGCAAACAAGGGCGCATAGGCATCGATTGCCCGGATGCGTTCCGTTAGCAGTGCCCAGACCTTGTCAATCCGGTCATTCCGGGCGCCGGCAATTTCATTTTCCTCCGGCCGTCCCGCCATCTCGGTTTCAGAGGTCACCGGAAACGCCGCCTGGGCGGCCACAATATGATTGAGGCCTTGCGGCAGATATTCCTCGGCAGGAGAATTGAAACCATTGCCGTAGAGGTCGCTGATGCTCAGCCGACCGTCATGAAACAGCAACCGGATGTCCCTGTGGCCCAAATTGAAAAGCGCCGGTGAATTGCGCGGCACGCGCCGGTCGATGCTGGCCATACCGGCGCCAGTCGTGCGCTCTCGGCCGATGCCCTGTCCCCCCTCGCCGACGCCCAGGGGCAGCGCATCGGCACTGGCCAGGTCGTGATGGTGGCAGGTTCCGCAGGAAATGTTGCGGTTGCCCGAAAGGATCGGATCATAAAACAGCAGACGTCCGAGCGCCGCTCTTTTGTCATCGAACGGGAGAAAATCGCCATCGCTCAGCGCCGGCGGCAGCGGTGTGACGGTATCGGAGCTCCCGGCTGTGACGGGAGACAAAACGGCACCGACTGCAAGCAGCATGACGAACGCTAATCCATGGCTCCTACCAAGACCACACTTGAAAGTCCGTTCGGCGCGGTTAAGGTTCAGCAACATTGGGGCGACCCGCTGAGAAAAGAGGATAATGTTCCATGAGCTTCGGCCGCATACGCACGCTGATTGTTGCATCCGCCTTGAGCCTGACCGTCACCGCGGCGCTGGCTGAAATCGAGGAAGCGCGCGATCTGATGGAGGCAAACCGGTTTGAGGAGGCCATGGAGGCACTGCTGCCAGCCGCCCGTTCCGGCAATGCCGATGCCGAGGAATTGATCGGAGTGATGTATGCCATGGGCCTTGGCGTTCCGCGTGACGATGTGCGTGCCTTTGAGTGGTATCTGCGATCGGCGATGAAGGGACACCCGGGGGCCCAATCCGGAATTGGTTGGTATTACGAGGTCGGACGCGGTGTTCCCGAGCCCGATCTGGTGCGCGCCTATCTGTGGTATGTGCTTTCGGCCATCGGTGGTGATCCGGATGCCGCGATCAGCCTTGAGGAAGTGGTCAAGAAGATGACTCCCGATCAGATCAAACACGCGCAGATCCTCATCAATGACTACAAGCCCTGGATGTATCCGTTCCGCTAAATCGTTCCACGTATCATCAAGAACGTGACGACAAACGGCCGCGCAAGAAACGCGGCCGCCCTCATCTCATGGCGGATCAGGATCCGCCGTCGCGGCGTACCGCTATTTGATGTCCATTGCGGCGCCGCCATCGATCTTGGCTTCGGCACCGGCAGCCGCATCGGTCAGCGCCGTGAAGGCAACCTCGCCATTGGCGATGTTCGTCTTGAACCATTCATAGACCGGTGCAGCAGCTTCCTTGAAGGCCGCTTTTTCTTCAGGCGTAGGAACATAGAGATCACCACCCTCGGCCGTGAAGTCCGCATAGGCCTGGATCGACTTGCGCTTTGGCGAAGCGAATGTGGCCTGCTGCAGGGCGGCGAAACCGTCGACGACAACCCGGCGCATGTCTTCAGGCATCGACATGAACTGATCATTGCCCATCCACCAGAGCGCACCCATATAGGCATGCCCGTCAAGCGTGACAAATTTCAGTCCGGCATCCGGGAACTTCATGCCCATGATGTCGGTGATGCCGTTTTTCGAACCTTCGACAACGCCGGTCTGGAAGGACGTGAACAGCTCGGGCCACGGAATTGGGGTCGGTGATGCACCGAGCGCCTTGACCAGTTCCTGCGGCAGGTCTGCCACCACTGTGCGGATTTTCAGGCCATCCATGTCAGCCGGGTTCTGCACTCTTTTCTTGGTATTGGCAAAGTTCCGCCAGCCACCGGTATTGCCGATGGTCATCAACCGGATCTTGTCGCCTGAGTCGGCCAGCGCCAGGTCACGCAGGGTCCGCGTGAAGGAGCCTTCGCTCAGCACTTCCTCGGCAATGCGGTCATCGCGCAGCAGATAGGGCAGATCCAGAACCTGCACATAGGGGAAGATGCCCGATGCACCGCCTGAGGTTGAAATGTAGATGTCGATGGAACCGTCAGCAATGCCCTGCAGGCATTCGGCACCATTCGAGCAAAGCTGCGTACCGATGAAGAGTTCCACTTCGATCGCACCGTTGGACGCTTTTTCCACATAGTCCTTGAAGACGATCAGGCCATCATAGTCCTCATCGTTTTCGTTGGAATTTGCCGTTGCACGAAGCTTGTAGTCAGCCGCTTCAGCGGCGGGCACCAGATCGCCAAAGACGGGTGACATCGCGGTCACCGTCAAACCAAGCGCGAATGCGCCAAGCAGTGTTGCGGTTTTCTTCAGTAGCATAAATTTCCTCCCACTTTTCGGACCAATTTCCGACAGTCTTATATAAGATATAAGATTGACGACTGAAACTCACTTGTCAAGAACGGTTTCACGCCCTGCGCTACTGCCGTCATGGTTGCACAATACAACAGGCCGCAATGCCGCCTATTTGATGAAGCCGAAGAACTCCGGCACGGCCATCGAGATCGCCGGAATGTAGGTGATCAGAAAGATCACAAGAATCTCCACCGCCAGAAATGGCAGGATCGACTTGGCAATCGTCTCGACCTTGACGCCCGACACGCTGGACGCCACGAACAGCACCAGCCCCATGGGTGGCGTGGCCAGCCCCACCGTTAGGTTGACGCTCATGATGATGGCGAAATGCACCGGATGCACGCCCAGCTCCGTGAAGATCGGCGCCAGGATCGGTCCGAGGATGATGATCGCCGGACCGGCATCCAGAAACATGCCCACAATGAACAGGAGCAGGTTGATCAGGAACAGCAGGATGAGCGGGTTCTCCGAAAGGCTGAGAATGAAGCCGGCCAGAATTTCCGGAGCATGGCTCAGACTGACCACGGTTTTGAAGGCCATAGCCGCGCCGACCAGCAGAAGCACGACGGATGTCGTCAGCGCCGCCTTGGTCAGAACTTTCGGCAGGTCGTTCCAGCCCATCGTCCGCAGGATGAACATGCTGACGATGAAGGCATAGACGGCGGCAACCGCGGATGCTTCCGTCGGTGTGAAGATACCACCCAGAATACCGCCAAGAATGATGACCGGCGTCAGCATCGGGAAAAAGGCCCGAAGCGATGCCTGTCCGCGCTCGCCCAGCGTCGCTCGCCGGGCAGCCGGTGGAAAGTCGTTCGAACGCGCCAGATAGGCCGTCATCATCATCAGGCCGACACCCACCAGGACGCCCGGGACAATGCCGGCCAGGAACAGGGCGGCAACGGATTCGCCCATCACATAGGCGTAAATGATCATGATGCCCGATGGCGGGATAATCGGCCCGATCACAGACGAAGCAGCGGTGATGGCGGCGGCGAATTTGCGGGTATAGCCATTCTTCTCCATGGCCGGGATCAGCATCGAACCGAGTGCCGACGTGTCAGCGACCGCGGAACCCGAGAGACCGGCAAACAACATGGAGGACAGGATATTGACCTGCGCCAGACCGCCACGCAAATGGCCGATCAGCGCCTGGCTGAATTCGACGATCCGCATGGTGATGCCACCACGATTCATCAGTTCGCCAGCCAGCATGAAGAATGGAATGGCCATCAGTGGAAAGGAATCCATGCCGGTATAGACATTGCGGTAGAGCAGCGCGATGTCACGCTCCTGCCCGTTGAGCCAGAGCAGAATTCCGGGCGCGGCCAGCAGGCCGAAAAACACCGGCAGACCAATCATCAGGAAAATGAGAAACAGCGGAAGAAAGAGAAAAAGCATGGTGTCTACTCCGCCGAAATCACGGTTTGATCTTGATCCACCGGGAGCTCCGCGGACGGATCGATGAGGCCGATGATCGCCTTGAGCGAAAGCTCGATATTGACGAGGATCATCATGAAGATGCCGACCGGCAGGGACATGTACATCCAGGCCAGCTTGATCCGCACCAGGCCGAGACCGAAAATCTCCAATGGCAGTTTGAGCGAGCTGGAGTTGAACAGCCATCCCGAGCTGACATGTTTGAGACCCATCTGGAAACCGACGACCAGCACCAGAAGGCTGACAAACAGCAGACACAGGGTCACCAGCTGACCGAGCCAGGCCGGCAGCATGTCCTTGACAAGGTCGATGGAAACGAAGCCGCCCCAACGGTAAGCGCTCGGTGCAATCAGCCCGGTCATCCACAGCATCAGGAACCGCGCCGCCTCGTCGGGCCAGGGCAGTGCATTGTTGAGCACATAGCGGGCAAACACCTGCAGGACGATGATCAGAACCATCAGACCCATCGCGACCCAGGCGATGTTCCGACCGATGCGCAACAGGATGGTGTTGATCCAGGCCAGCGGCCTGAGAATGAGCAATATAGCGGCCATGTTCCTCCCCACGACACGGCGCCAGCCACCCAGTTATGTCTCGGCGGGCAGCCGTCACTGAGTCTTATATAATATATATTAATGGGCCCTATTCTGACACGCCTGTCAAGCACCCGGGCATTCGGTTGTGAATATCGACAGCGTTCAACCGGTCCGGATCAACCTTTGGAAAACCTGTAATCGGTTTCCTGCAACAGCGTTTCACCGGGCCGCAAAACAGCGCTGGGAAATCCGCTGTGGTTGGGAGAATCGGGCCAGATCTGCGCTTCCAGACACAGGCCAGAAAAGGCGCCATAGGGTTGGCCTTCAAGGCCGGGAACGGCGGTGTCAACCTTGTGCCCGGCATAAAACTGCAGGCCGGGTTCAGTGGTCCACACATCCATTTTGACGCCGGAAGTCGGGCTGTTGACCTGTGCCACCGGTCTCTTCTCCACCCGTGCATCGGACAGACAGAAATTGTGATCGTAAACACACTGGCCGCCGTCCACATCGCGTCGAATGGCGCGCGTCTTTCGAAAATCGAACGGTGTCCCGGCGACCGGCCTCACTTCGCCGGTCGGAATCAATTCGTCGTCCACCGGCAGATAGTGATCCGCCGCAATGCGGATGTCATGATCCAGCACGTCCGAACGGCCATCAAGATTGAAATAGGAATGATGGGCCATGTTGCACAGCGTCGGCTGATCGGTTTCAGCCTCGTGAATCAGTGAAAGGACCCCATCGGCACCAAGCCGATAGGTACAGGCGATCCGGCAATTGCCGGGATAGCCCATCTGGCCGTCGGGGTCGTCGATTTCCAGCCTGACATGATTGTCACCATGATCCGCGATGCGCCAAATTCGCTTGCCGATCCCCTCACGCCCGCCGTGGAGATGATGGAGACCGCCCTCGTTTCGGTCGAGCTGATGGTCGACACCATCGAGCGTGAAGCGTCCATGGGCGATACGATTGGCGTATCGACCCGGTGTCGCACCAAAATAGGGTGAGTGCCGCAGGTAGTCGTCAAATGCCGAGAACCCCAGAACAAGCGGGTTGTCATGTCCGGCCAGCCGCAAATCCTGCAGGGTCGCTCCCCAATTCAGGACCGATGCCGTCAAGCCACCGCCATTGATGGTGATGCGGTTGACGGTATCGCCGTCCTCCGTATTGCCGAAAATTTCGCCTTCCATCAGCGTGAAAGCTCCCGTGTTGCCTGCTCCAGCCCGGCCAGGGTCAACGGATACATCCTTTTGGAGAAAATATCACGAATGAGGCCTGTCGAATGGGTGTGGCGCCAGTGATTTTCCGGTACCGGATTGATCCAGACGGTTTTTGGAAACTGATCCAGCAGCCGCATCAGCCAAACCTGTCCGGCCTCCTCGTTCCAGTGTTCCACGGCACCGCCCGGATAGACGATCTCATAGGGACTCATCGCCGCGTCTCCGACAAAGATGACACGGTAGTCGGAGCCGAAGGTGCGCAGCACCTCGTAGGTCGGCATCGTTTCGCTGTGCCGCCGTCGATTGTCCTTCCAGACCCCCTCATAGAGGCAATTGTGGAAGTAGAAATATTCCATGTGCCGAAATTCGGACCGCACCGCGGAAAACAGTTCCTCGACGATTTTCACATGACCGTCCATGGAGCCGCCAACATCAAAAAACATCAGCAATTTGATGGCGTTGCGCCGTTCCGGCCGGGTCTGCACATCCAGATAACCATGTTCGGCCGTCGAGCGGATCGTGCCGGACAGGTCCAGTTCCTCATCGGCTCCCGACCGCACCCAGCGACGCAGCCGCTTCAGGGCCACCTTGATGTTGCGGGTGCCGAGTTCGACCGAATCGTCGAAATTGCGAAATTCACGCTTGTCCCAGACCTTGACCGCCCGGCGGTGCCGGCTTTCCTTCTGACCGATCCGGACGCCTTCAGGATTGTAGCCATAGGCACCGAAGGGCGATGTTCCAGCCGTGCCGATCCACTTGCTTCCACCCTGATGTCGGCCACCTTGCTCCTCCAGCCGCTTTCGCAGGGTTTCCATCAGCTTGTCGAAACCGCCAAGGCTTTCGACAAGGGCTTTCTCCTCATCTGTCAGGTGCTTTTCCGCCAGCCGCTCAAGCCATTCCGTCGGTAAATCCACCACTTCCGGCCCGGCCTCGCCCGACACCGCCTCGACGCCCTTGAAAACGGTCGAAAAGACCCTGTCGAACCGGTCGATGAACCGTTCGTCCTTCACCAGCGTGGATCGCGACAAATAGTAGAATCCCTCGACGTCATAGGGCACCAATTGTGCATCCATGCCCTCCAGCAGGGTCAGATATTCCCGCAGAGACACCGGTAGTTTGGCTGCCTTCAATGCCAGGAAAAACGGGATGAACATCGCATCAGGACCTGTCGGTTTCGAGTTGTGGCGTTATCACATCAGTCCCTCCAACAAAGGTCAATTGGCCGGCAGCAACTGTGCCCGGCCAGCCGCCAACTCATTGCGACCCCTGTCGATCCTTGCCGATTTCAGACAGGTCGAATGCCGTCGTCTGGTAGATCGTGTTGATCCAGTTGCCGAAAAGCAGGTGGGCGTGGCTGCGCCAGCGGTTCAACGGCTCTGCCTGCGGATTGTTATCCGGAAAATAGTCATGCGGAATATGGATCGATTTTCCGCCGGCAATGTCCCGGTGATATTCCTCTGCCAGGGAGAAGGAATCATATTCGATATGGTTGAAGATATAGAGCCGGTTGCAATGGGCCTCATGGACCAGACACACGCCGGTTTCCTCTGATTTCATCAGCACTTCCAGCCCCGATGCGGGATCGATGTCGCTATCGCGGACTTCGGTCCAGCGGGAAACCGGAATCTGGAAATCGTCTGAAAACCCGTTCAGATAGGGCGAGGACGGTTTCAGGTTCTGGTGCCGGTAAACGCCGAAGGCCTTCTTTTCCAGCGCATATTTGGGTACGCCGTGAAAATGCTTGATGGCGGCCATGGCGCCCCAGCATACATTCAGGCTCGAGTGCACATTGGTCACCGTCCAGTCCAGAATATCCTCCATCTGGGACCAGTAGGCGACATCCTCGAACTCCAGCAATTCAATCGGCGCACCGGTGATGATGAAACCGTCAAATTTGCGGTCGCGAACCTCCTCCCAGGTTTCGTAAAACGCCAGGAGATGATCTTCCGAAGTGTTCTTGGCCTTGTGCTGGCCGATCCGAACCAGGCTCAACTCGACCTGAAGCGGTGTGGCTCCGATCAGCCGCGCCATCTGCACCTCCGTGCGGATCTTGTTGGGCATCAGATTGAGGAGGCCGATTTGCAACGGCCGGATGTCCTGACGGAAAGCGGCGGTTTCCGTCATCACCGTCACGCCCTCCTCCTGGAGCGTTTTACGGGCGGGCAACTGGTCTGGAATCTTGATGGGCATGGGACTATTGACTGTTTTGGTTGAAAGAACTCAGGCGCCGTCGCGGCGGGCCATGAAGGCCAGTCTTTCGAACATGTGCACATCCTGCTCGTTCTTCAGCAGCGCGCCATGCAGCTTCGGCAAGGCGTTGGCCGCGCTGCCGCGCAAATCCGCCGGCTCCACATCATCGGAAACCAGCAGGCGTATCCAGTCGAGCGCTTCGGAGGTCGAGGGTTTCTTCTTTAGCCCCGGGACATCGCGGATCTCGTAAAACTGATTGAGAGCGGCGCGTACAAGATCCTGCTTGATGCCCGGATAATGCACATCGACAATCCGTTGCAGCGTCTCCGCATCGGGAAATTTGATATAGTGGAAAAAACAGCGGCGCAGGAACGCGTCCGGCAGTTCCTTTTCATTGTTCGAGGTGATGATGACCACCGGCCGGTTGCTTGCCTTGATGGTTTCCCCTGTCTCATAGACAAAGAACTCCATCTTATCGAGCTCCTGCAGCAGGTCGTTGGGAAACTCGATATCCGCCTTGTCGATCTCGTCAATCAGCAACACGACCTTGCGATCGGCGGCAAAAGCATCCCAGAGTTTTCCCCGCTTGATGTAATTGCGCACATCGTTGACGCGGTCATCGCCAAGCTGGCTGTCTCGCAGCCGCGAAACGGCGTCATATTCGTAGAGCCCCTGTTGCGCCTTGGTTGTCGATTTGACATGCCATTCGATCAGCTCGAGATCGAGCGCTGCGGCCACCTGCTTGGCCAGCTCCGTCTTGCCGGTACCCGGCTCCCCCTTGACCAGCAATGGCCGTTCAAGGGTGATCGCCGCATTGACCGCGATCTTCAGGTCTTTTTCAGCAATATAGGCCTGTGTGCCTTCAAATCGCATGGGATTCATCTTTCACTGATTGCGCCGGTCCTGCCCGATCCACCGATCCGCTCCGCCGGCCACCGATGGGGGCAACATCCAAAGGAAAGCGATGTAGCGCATCAGACGGTGTGACGCAACGCATCTGACGGGACCAGCCGGCACCGGAATGGAGCTGGCGAGAGCGAGGGTGCTTAGTTTTTGCCTTCCAGCGATTCCCGCAGCATTTCGAGCTCCAGCCATTCCTCTTCCATGCGCTCAAGAGATGAACGCAGGTCGGACAGGGTCTTTGCGGCGCTGCTGAATCCGTCCGGATCGGTGGCAAAGAAGTCGGGCGCGGCCATCTTTTCTTCAAGAGCAACGATGGCGCTTTCGGTCTCGCTGATTTTCTCTGGCAGCGATTCAAGCGCGAATTTCTGCTTGTAGGACAGTTTGCGACCAGGCGATTCGGTATTTCTGGTGTCACTCCTTGCGCTTTGTCCGGTCGATTTCGGCTTTGACCTGCCGCCCTGCGTCGTCGTCTCTTTTCGCTGTGCCAGCATGTCGCTGTAACCGCCGGCAAAATGCAGCCATTGACCGTTCGGCGTCTGCGGATCAGCCGGCGCGATGATCGAGGTGACCGTACGGTCCAGAAAATCGCGATCATGGCTGACCAGTATGACGGTCCCCGCAAATCCGGCGATCAGCTCCTGCAGAAGATCCAGCGTTTCCATGTCGAGATCGTTTGTCGGCTCATCGAGAACGATCAGATTGGCGGGCCTGGCCAGATTGCGGGCCAGAATGAGACGTGCCCGCTCGCCGCCGGACAGTTCACGCACCGGGGTTCGCGCCTGCTCCGGCTGGAACAGGAAATCCTTCATATAGCCCGTGACATGACGCTGCTGGCCATTCACCGCCAGTGTACCGCCGCGACCATCGGTGAGGAAATGCTCCAGCGTTTCGTTCGGGTCCAGGTCGTCCCGCTTCTGGTCAAGCGTCACCATTTCCAGATTGGCGCCCAGCCGCAACGAGCCTGAATCCGGTTCCATGACGCCGGTCAGGAGGTTCAGCAGGGTGGTTTTGCCGGCCCCGTTGCGGCCCACCAGGCCGATCCGGTCCCCCTTGTGTACCCGGATCGAAAAATCCTTCACAATGGTGCGATCGCCGAAGGACATGTTGATGGATTTTGCCTCGATCACCAGTTTGCCCGAATCGCGAACGTCCGACACCGTGACCTCGACCGTACCGGTTGGTCCCCGATGGGTGCGATGGCGCTCGCGCATGGCATGCAATTCGCCAAGCCGGCGGACATTGCGCTTGCGCCGCGCCGTCACGCCATAGCGCAGCCAGTGCTCCTCGCGCACAATGGCCCGGCCCAGCTTGTGTTGCTCCAGCGCTTCCTCCTCCAGCAATTTGTCACGCCAGGATTCAAACGCGGAAAATCTCTTGTCCATCCGGCGAATCACGCCACGATCGAGCCACAGGGTTGATCGTGAAATGTTCTCCAGGAACCGCCTGTCATGTGAAATCAGCACAATGGCGCTCTTCATGCGCTGCAGTTCGCCCTCCAGCCACTCGATGACCGGCAGGTCGAGATGGTTGGTTGGCTCATCCAGCAACAGGATATCAGGCTCCGGTGCCATCACCTGCGCCAGCGCGGCCCGTCGCGCCTCGCCCCCTGACAAAAGATGTGGATCCTCATCACCGGTCAGGCCGAGCTGATCCAGCAGATATTGTACCCTGTAGGCGTCATCGCCAGGACCAAGCCCGGCTTCGGCATAGCTGCGGACGGTTTCGAATGCACCGAAATCCGGGGCCTGTTCAAGATAGCGGATGGTCACCGAAGGGTGGCGGAAAATCTCGCCGGACTGTGCTTCCGACAGGCCAGCGGCAATTTTCAGCAATGTTGATTTGCCGGAACCGTTGCGTCCGACCAGGCAGAGCCGATCGCCGGCTTCGACCTGGAAGGAGGCGCCGTTCAACAGGGGCTCGCCGCCAAATGTGAGCGCGATATCGTCCAGCTTGAGGATGGGTGGCGCCATGGTTCAGCGACCTGACAGATCATAGGGCCGCGCCAGGAACAGCGCGGTACCGGCGGCGATGGTGATGGTCACCGGCCCTTCCGCCACATTGGACAGGGTGCGCGATGACCCGAAGGCCAGATCGAACCGGTCGAGCCGATAGCGCGCGCCCTCGATGCTCAGGCCGCTGACGTCGCTGAAATTCAAAATGGAAAACAGGCTGGCGGGCGGGAGATCGAAAGTCTGGCGGCCGAGGGACAGCGGCCACGCTTCCTCCTGGCCCGATGTCAGCATGATATCGAGGCCATCTGCATGCAGGGCACAGGCATTCGTCATGTGCAAAACGGCATGATCGCTGCGCGCGCCACCGAGTGCGCCGGCCAGGACAATCCGGTCTGCCCCGCGTTTCAGTGCCTCGTCGACCGCCAATTCACCATCGGTCAGGTTCTTTTCAGCCGGGAAGGGCAAACGCGGAATATTCGGCCAACGCTGCAACAGCGACTGTGGCGACGAATCGAAATCACCGACCCACACCTCCGGTTGCAGGTCCAGCTCGGCGGCATGCCGCATGCCGCCATCGGCAGCGATGACGCGGGCATTGCCGATCTGCCGGGTCAGCCGGTCGGTCTTTTCAAGCGCTCCGCCCAGCAGGATGAGGAAAGGGTGATCACGTTTCATGGCGGCATCCACATAGCAGCTTTTCTACACCTTGCCAGTGGCCATCGGTGCATTTAAAACCGGTGTTGCTCTAACGGGGTGCACACCAAGACGTGGTGGGCTGAGAGGTATATCCAACCCGAAGAACCTGATCCGGTTTGAACCGGCGGAGGGATTAGACGCCACATCAGCGCCTTGCCTCCTGAAACATGCAACCAAAGGAGGCGCGTTATGCCCTTTCATTCATACCTGTCTGCCCTTTTCGGGGCGCTCCTGTTGTCGGTTAGCGGCCAGATTGCCACCGCATCCGACAAAACGCTGACGATCTATACCTACGACAGCTTTGTCGCCGATTGGGGCCCCGGTCCGGTCATCAAAAAGGCCTTTGAGTCGGAATGCGACTGCACGCTTGACTGGGTCGGCATTGCCGACGGTGTCGCCCTGCTGAACCGTCTGAAACTGGAGGGCGACAGCGCCAAGGCCGATATCGTGCTCGGACTCGATACCAATCTTGTCGCGGAAGCCAAGGCCACCGGCCTGTTCGCGCGCCATGATACCGACACATCGGCGATCAACGTTCCCGGCGGTTGGTCGGACGATGTCTTCATTCCCTATGATTACGGCTATTTCGCTTTCGTCTACGACACGGATGTCATCAGCGATCCGCCGACCAGCCTGAAAGAATTGGTCGAAGGTGATCCGAGCATAAAAATCGCCATTCAGGATCCGCGCACGGCAACCCCCGGGCTCGGTCTCCTGCTGTGGATGAAATCGGTCTATGGCGACGAGGCAGTTGATGCCTGGAAGGATATCAAGGACCGGGTCCTGACGGTGACACCGGGCTGGTCGGAGGCCTATGGCCTGTTCACCAATGGCGAGGTGCCCATGGTGCTGTCCTACACCACGTCTCCGGCCTATCACATGATCGCCGAAGAGACGGACCGCTATCAGGCGGCAGCGTTTGAAGAAGGCCATTACATGCAGATCGAAGTGGCCGGACTGCTCGCCGGATCGGACCAGAAGGATCTGGCCAGACAGTTCCTCGAATTCATGACCGGTCCCGGATTTCAAAACGCCATACCGACGACCAACTGGATGTTTCCGGCCGGCGCCCTGTCGGAACCCGTGCCTGCTGCCTTCGACACTCTGGTCAAGCCCGAAAAGACCCTGCTTTTTTCGCCACAGGAGGTTCAAGAGAATCGCAAGGCCTGGGTTGATGAGTGGCTGGCGGTCATGAGCCGTTAAAGCGAGATCCGAAAAGTGGAGGCCGGTTTTCGGACCTATCGAGCGACTCAAAAGAGCGAGATCCGAAAAGTGGAGGCCGGTTTTCGGATTCCTCAGATGATTCGCAAACCGGACGCCCCGTCATGGTAAACCGTCGTCAAGGAAGCGCGGCCATCGCGGCAGGGATATTCGTCCTTGCCGCGATGGCAGTCGTCATCGGGGCGGCAGTTGTCGCCCTGTTCTTCGAGGCCGCCGGTTCTTCGGCACAGACTTCGCCATTCTACGATTCCTACATCTGGCGTGTGGCCCGTTTCACGCTGTTGCAGGCCAGCCTGTCCACCGCGATCTCTGTTGGACTTGGGATTCCACTGGCGCGGGCGATTGCCCGTCGTCAGCACTTTGTCGGTCGGACCTGGCTCATCCGCCTTCTGGCGGTGCCGATCGGACTGCCGCCAATCATCGCCGCGCTCGGATTGATTGAAATATGGGGCCGTCAGGGGCTGGTCAATTCGGGCCTGCTGTGGCTGGGGCTTGCCGAACCGGTGTCGATCTATGGATTGCCGGGCATATTGCTGGCCCATGTTTTCTTCAACCTGCCGCTCGCAACGCGACTGTTCCTGACCCAGCTTGATCGGGTCCCGTCGGAATTCTGGCGCAATGCCGACCAGCTCGGCCTCGGCGCCTCGGCGGTCTTCCGCCTCATCGAGTGGCCCTTTATGCGCAGCCACATCGCCGCAATCGCCGGCTTGATCTTCATGCTGTGCGTCACAAGCTTCACGCTGGTGCTGTTGCTTGGCGGCGGTCCGGCGGCAACCACGATCGAAGTCGCCATCTACCAGGCTCTGCGATTCGACTTCGATCCGCCCCGTGCCGTTACGCTGGCGGTTCTGCAACTGATCCTGACCTCACTGTTGCTCGGCCTGCTGGCTTTGCTCGGCAAGGCCCCGGAAGAAGGAGCAACCCTCGGACAGTCGACCTATCGCCACCCCGATCGACACCTCGGATCACGGGTTTCCGATTTTGGTCTGATTGCATTGGCCGCGCTGTTTTTCGTTTCACCGCTGGTGTCGATCACAATCTCCGGACTTTCCGCCGATTTGCCGCGCCTGCTGCAGGAGCCCATCGTCTGGCGCGCCATCGCGACCAGCCTCGCCATCGCCTTGTGTGCCGCCGGGCTGGCGGTCTCATTGGCGCTGATTCTTGTGCGCGCGCGCCATGCAGCGCAACCTCTTGCGGCGACCAGGCTTTGGGCGCGCCTGCTCCGAACAACCACAACCGCATCGACAAGCCTCGTACTGCTGGTCCCGCCCATCGTCCTGGGCGCCGGCTGGTTCGTCCTGTTGCGTGGCCGGGTGGATGTCTTTGCATTGGCGCCGGTCCTTGTCATCGTGATCAATGGCTTGATGGCCCTGCCCTTCATCATGCGTGTTCTGGAGCCGGCCCATACCACTCACATGGCCAGAACCGAGCGCCTGAGCGCCGCACTGGGATTGACCGGCCGGCACCGGTTTGTGCTGGTCGACTGGCCAGGCATGAAACGTGCATTTTCCCTGGCCGTCGCCTTTGCCATGGCACTATCGCTTGGCGACCTCGGCGCGATTGCGCTGTTCGGCAGCCAGGATGTCATAACCCTGCCCTATCTGTTGTTGCAGCGCATGGGCAGCTACCGCACCGACGATGCAGCGGGTCTTGCCTTTCTTCTCGGCCTGGTCTGTCTGGCGCTGATGGTCTTCGCAAGCCGGGAGACAGCAAGGCCTGCCAATGAAACCATGCCGCTGACAAGGAGGCATTCCGCATGATCGGCGAACAGGTGGTCCTGGACAATGTCGGCTTCGATCGACCCGGCAGTTCGATGTTTTTCGACGCCACATTCGACAGCGGGACAATTACGGCCATCATCGGCCCGTCGGGCGCCGGAAAATCCACATTGCTCAACCTGGTGGCCGGCTTCGAGACGCCGACAAGCGGCCGGGTCCGCATCGGTGATCGGGACGTTACCGGACTGAGCCCCGCCGAACGCCCGGTTTCGATGGTCTTCCAGGACAACAATCTGTTCACCCATCTTACGGTCGAAACCAATATCGCCCTTGGCATTCGGCCCCGGATTTCCCGACAGCCGGGCGACCGCGAGACCATTTCGGAAGCGCTTGAGCGGGTGGGTCTGACCGGTTTCGAAAAACGGTTGCCGGGCGAGCTCTCCGGTGGTGAGCGTCAGCGGGTGGCGATCGCCCGCGCCTGGCTCCGGAGAAAACCGGTCCTGTTGCTGGATGAGCCCTTTGCCGCGCTTGGCCCGAAACTGCGCCGGGACATGTTGCACCTGATCCGGACATTGCAGGCGGAAACCGGCATGACAACGGTCCTCGTGACCCATCAGCCGGACGAAGCAGCAGGTTTTGCCGAAAAAATCGTCTTCATCGACGCCGGAAAAACGATCGCCCACGGACCGGCGCAACAGTTTCTTTCGCGAACGGATGTGCCAGGTCTGGCCGAATATCTCGGACGATAGGATGATACATCGCTGGAGTGCCTACTGCAGGATGTGACATGAATCCCAATCGCGTCCGTTGGAACCGAGCCCGACCTCAGCGAATGATCATGCCCGGAAACAGGCTCAGCAGAACAACGACCAGTCCGGCAACGGTGACAAAAGGCAAGGCGGATCGAAAGATTGCACCCGCTTTCACGTTTGAAACCGTTGCCGCAACATAAAGGGCAACGCCGACCGGTGGCGTTACCAGCCCGACGGTCAGATTCAGGCACAAAACAACGCCCAGGTGATAGGGATCGATGCCATATACCGAGGTCGCGACTGGCAAAATGATTGGCACGACCATGATAAGCGCGGGTATGCCGTCAATGATCATGCCGACGGCCAGCATGATCAAATTCACCAGAAGCAAAAACAGGATCGGGTGTTCGGCGACCGTGACAACCCATTCGGCCAGACTTTGTGGGATCTGACCGTAAATCAGGATCCAGCTGAAGACATTTGCCGTTGCCACCATAAACAAAACCAATGCTGCATTCGATCCGGCAGTCAGCAGCATTTTAGGGATATCGCGATCCGACAGTTCCCGTGTGACGAACCGACCGATCAGATAGGCCATGACGGCTGCGATGGCAGCCGATTCCGTCGGGGTTGCAATACCGAGCAGGATGCTCCCGATGATCGAAGCAGGAATCACCAGCGTCAACAATCCGTCGCGCAGCAGCCCGATCCGCTCCTGACGGCTTAGCGGAGGAGCAATCGGAAACGGGTTGAACAGGCCAATGATAAAAATCACGACCATGAAACCGAGCGCCATCAAAAGGCCTGGCACGATGCCGGCAATGAACAGGTCTCCGATCGATATCTGAGCCAGGACACCGTAAACGACAAACATCATTGACGGCGGAATGATCGGGGACAGCAAACCGGCGGACGTTGTCGTCGCAACGGCAAACTCCTTTTGATACCCAGCCCGTTCCATTTCCGGAACCATCACCTTCGACATGATGGAAATCTGTGCCGTGGCGGAACCGAGGATTGAGGCCATCATCATGTTGGCAAGGATATTCACATAGACCAGCCCGCCCTTCATGGTGCCGACGATTGCCCGCGCCATGCCAATCAGGCGGGTCGTGATACCACCGCCATTCATCATTTCGCCGACCATCATGAACAGCGGAATTGCCAGCAAACCATATTTGCCAATGCCGGATTGTAATTGAAGCGCATAGGAGCCGATCAGCGCGAAGTTGCCGGTATCCAGCACATAGACCGCTGCCGACACCGCAAGGACAATGCCGATCGGCGCACCGATGAACAAAAGAACGATGAAGACCAGAGCCGTAATCATTGTGGCGCTCCGGTAGCTGCAGGGTCAACGAGAGCCTGTAGCAGGCAGGCTGCGCTGTGTATGGTCAGGGTGAACGCAAACCATGGCATCACGAGAAAGAACCACAAGCGCCGCACTCCGATCGTATTGGTCACCTCCTGATAGACGCTGTTGAACGTGTTTTCGAAAAACAGCTCCAGATCGAACCCGTTCCTGGCCAGCGTCGCAGGGTCGAACCAGACCCAGCACGCATAGGTAAGAAACAGTGCAAACCCCAGATTCACGCACTGAACCGCAACGGCCATCCATCGACGGCTGGTTTCCGACACGGCATCTGTCAGAAGGGTCACGGCGAAGTTTCGCCGTTGAGCAAACATCAGACTGGAACCGACAAAGGCAAAGACGACCATCAGATTGATCGCCAGCTCATCGACCCAGTAGAGTGACGCATTGATGGCGCGAGTGGCGACATTGAGGATCAGGAGCATCAACACCGCTGCTACAAGGATCTTCAGCAGAGCAGCTTCGATCCTGGCGATCCCGTCGGATGCTTTCAGAATGAGGTTCATTCCGCTCCTCCAGCGCGTTTCCTCCCATGACCGCCCGCACACGGGTGCGGGCGGTCAATCAGATCAGGCCAGTGCCTTCGCCTCGGCGCGAAGGGGTGCAATTGACGGTGCCTTGGGTTCCCAAATGGCATTCCACTCACTGATCGTGTCACCAAAGAAGCCGGGCTCTGCAGTTGTTACATTCATGCCGGTCCCTTGAAGATCGTTGAGCCATTTCGGCTCGAACTCAACATATTGTGCAAACAGCCAGTCGATCTGCTCTGAAACGGCTTGCGACAACATCTGCTTTTCGGCGTCGTCCAGCGCGGCCCAGTACTTTCCGGAAACAACGGCAACCACCGGGAACATCATTTGACTTGTGATGGTCAGATTGGGCGCCTGATCATAGAGCTTGAGTTTCCAGGCAAGTTCGAGATCGATATCAGCGCCATCGACCTGACCATTCGCCAGGGCGTCAAACAGGCCGGGTAGCGGGACCGGCGTCGGCGCAACATCCATCAATTCGTAGAAGTCGCGCAGAGGTGCAAACGGGGTGATGCGGTATTTGCGCCCCGCAAGATCCGCCGATGTCAGGCCCGGCTCGCGGGAAATCAGATGACGCATCCCTCCCAGGCCGAATCCCAGCCCCTTCATGCCCAAGCTCTTGTATTGCTCCAGCATGCCGGTTGCCGTCGGACCGGTGAGCAGTTTTGAGGCCCGACCCACATCCTGCACCAGATAGGGCGTGAAGAGCGCGGCCATGTCATCCAAACGGTTGGAGAATTCAGCCACCGTCAGGAACCCCATATCCAGCCCACCGGACTGGATTTGCTGTATCATCGTCGCCTCGTTGCCCAGCTGTCCCGAGGGAAAGATCTGGGTTTTGAACGTGCCGCCGCTCTTGTCGGCCATCGATGTCCCGACACGATCCATGGTCTGCGTCCAGAAGTGACTGCCGGGCGTGATCGTGCCGATACGAAGTGTTTTGTCGGAACTTGCCCTGACAAGTGCAGGCGTGGCGAATGCCGCCGCTGCCGCCAACGTTGTGGTTTTCAGAAAGGTACGACGTTTCATTTGGTTTCTCCCTTGTAAAATTGGTATTTGCGTCAGTGGAAATAGGCCCCGCCATCCACCACCAGCGTCTGACCGGTCATGAAAGCTGCGTCCTCGGAGGCAAGGAAAGCGACCGCCCCCACGATGTCTTCGGGCAACTGATCACGCGCGATCACCCGGGCCTTCTGTGAGATTTCCTGAAGCTTTTCGATCTGGTGCGGATTCGCTTTCACCCCTTCAGACAGGGTGAATCCGGGCGCGACACCATTCACACGAATGCCCGAGGAACCGAGTTCCTTGGCCAGCGCCTTTGTCATTGCGTTTATGGCGCCTTTGCTGGCCACATAGTGCAGCAGATAGGGCACGCCCTTGAACGGCGTGCCCGAGGAAATATTCACGATTGCGCCCGATCCCTGTGCCTGCATTGCTGGCAGGACAGCACCGGTGACAAGGGCCTGACCCATGACATTGACGGTCAGGACGCGTTGCCATTCCTCCGGCGAGATTTCAGAAAATTCGGTCAGCTTCAACGTTGAATACAAACCGGCATTGTTGACCAGCGTATCGATCCGCCCGAACGCGCTCAGAGCATCAGCTGCCATCGCTTCGCATGATTTTGGATCGGAGATGTCGCATGACACGCCGATCGCGCGGGCTCCGCTATCTGCGATCTCGGTCGCGGCCTGTACAGCCCCCGACACGTCAGCGATCACCACGGCTGACCCATCTTTGGCAAACCGATCGGCAATGGCACGCCCGATCCCCATGGCTCCGCCCGTTACGATGACGACATTGTCTTTGTTCATGTTCTTGTTCCTTCACTTTCAGGACGGGCTCAGGCACCCCGTGCGGAATCGCGCAAATCATCAATGGTCAGCGTCGGTGTAATCAGCTCCGGATCGACCTGAAGCTCGATCAGACTCGGTCCGGGAAATGCACAGGCGCGGTCCCATGCCGGCGCAAACTGATCCGTTTGCTGAACAGTCTCGCCGTGACAGCCATAGGATCTTGCCAGCGCTGCAAAATCGGGATTGACCAGGTCCGTTGCACTGATGCGGCCAGGATATTCCCGTTCCTGATGCATACGGATTGTCCCGTACATGGCATTGTTTACCACGAGCACATTCAGATTTGCCTTGTACTTTACGGCTGTCGCCAGTTCCTGACCGTGCATCAGGAAACATCCGTCACCGGCGAAACAGACAATTTGTCGGTCGGGATGGGTTCGGGCTGCCGTTACGGCTGCGGGCAATCCATACCCCATTGATCCGGAAATCGGCGCAAGCTGCGTTCGATACTTTCGGTAGGTGAGAAACCGATGGACCCAAACCGTATAATTGCCGGCGCCGTTGGTTATGATGGCATTGTCGGCCAAATTGTCTTTCAAGTGCCGAATGACCTCGGCCATCGCCAGGTCCCCGCGCCCCTTGGGAAGGGTCGACCATGCAAGGTATTCGGCATGGCATGCCTCGACATGGTGTTTTCGTTCGGGCCGCTCGTGGATGGTGCGCCTGTGTTCCAGCAACGACGCAATGACCTCTGGGGCCGGTGCGGCGATACCCAGGTCAGGCGCGTAGACACGGCCGAGTTCGTCCGGATCCGGGTAGATGTGAATGAGCTTTTGGGCCGGTTTGGGAATGTTGATCAGGCTGTATCCGCTTGATTCCATCTCGCTGAACCGGGTTCCCAGAAGAACCAGCACGTCAGCAGATCGAATCCGCGCCGCCAGTTTTGGATTGATCCCGATCCCGGCATCACCCGCATAACAGGGATGCGTATTGTCAAAGAAATCCTGGCATCTGAACGAGGCAACGACCGGAACCATCAAGCTCGTGGCAAATTCCTGCAAGTCCAGTCGTGCCCTGTCAGACCATGCGCCGCCTCCGACGATGATCATCGGGTGCGAGGCCGATTCCAACGCGTCCAGCACCGCTGTCCTGTCGGCATCGGTCAGAGTTGCGGTTGCAGGGCGTGCAACGGGCAGATTTTGAGCAAAAAGCTCGGTCATCTCAACCAGCATGTCCTCGGGAAGCGCCAGTACAACTGGACCGGGCCGCCCGGACATGGCAACGTGAAAAGCCCGGGAGACCATCTCGGCCATGCGATCAGCGCTGTCCACCTCGGCCACCCATTTGGCCACTTGCCCAAACATTCGTCGATAGTCGATTTCCTGAAACGCTTCGCGCTCGCGCATGTCGCGCGCTACCTGACCCACGAACAGAATCATCGGCGTCGCATCCTGCCGAGCGATATGGAGCCCGGCCGAAGCGCTGGTCGCACCCGGTCCGCGTGTAACCATGCAGATACCCGGACGCCCCGTCAGCTTGCCATGGGCTTCGGCCATCATTGCAGCGCCGCCCTCCTGGCGGCAAACGGTCACGTCGATCTGCGGCGCGTCGATGAGTGCGTCGAGAACGGCCAGATAGCTCTCACCAGGCACAAGGAAGCATTGATCAACCTGTTGCTCACACAGACACTGCACCAGACATTGCGCCCCGGTCTGGGCCTTGTTCCGGATCCACGTGTTCACGGTGACAGTCCAATCTCGCCAAAGCTGCGGTAGATTTGGGACTTTGGTTTCGCGCGGTCTTCTTCGTTTTCGTAGTGGATCGAGGATTTTCCACGCAACACATCCGGCAACACCATTGCACGGATGAAGCGGCTCTGCACGGATCGGTCGGCCTGTGCAAAGACGGGCACCGGTCCACTTTCAAACCAGGCCCCTCCCGGTCCGAACGAGTTGGACAGTCCGCCGGTATCGATGCGTATTCCACCCTCACGAAGGCAACGGATACCGGGCCCCTGATGGGTGTGCAGCAACGCCGTGCCTTCAGGGGGAAAAGTTACACTGTCCAGCCGCAGAAAATTGCCGGGGCCGGACAGATGCTCCGGAACCTCGCCGGAGAGTTTGATGGCAGTGTATTCGACGGGCGTTTCGGGCAGTGCCTCGCAAATGTCCCAGCGCCAAAGCGAAGCGCCTTCGACTCCCGCAGTCAGTGTCAGAGATTGATCCGTCACAAAGCCATCATCACATTGATAGGTCGTTCCGCTCGATGTGACTTCTCCGGCCGTCACATAGATGGCGCGGGCAAGCGCACCACTGAATGCAACCTGCTGGCCGTCTGAAAGGTTGTCTTCCAACAAATGCAGTTTCAACACTTCTCTCCCGGTCACTGCCTAGCGGCGCTCTCGCATGAACGGTGCCGGCACCAACAGCTTGTTCTCCTGATGCCGCACCAAGGGTCTGATTTTCTTGACGTAATTTTTCCAATCCGCATCGAGAGCCAGCGCTTTGCGGCGGGTTTGTCGATCCTGAAAGTCGGTATAGGACCACATGTGAATGATCTGGTTCTGCGGTCCGAACTCGACCTGATAATACCCGAGCAGATTTCCCAGAATGCGGGTCTGAACGGCCAGACCTTCAGCCTCGTAAAGCTCGAGATACACGGGAACCTTGCCGACATGCAGCGTATAGATTCGTTCCTCGACGATCATGCCGCTGCCTCCAGACCTGCCAGACAGATATATTTCAGCTCGGTCCAGTCTTCGATTCCGTATTTTGACCCTTCACGGCCGATTCCGCTTTCCTTGACGCCGCCAAACGGGGCAACCTCGGTGGAAATCAGACCGGTATTGACGCCCACTATGCCGGTATTCAAGGCATCGGCGACGCGGAAAATCCGCCCCACATCACGGCTATAGAAATATCCGGCGAGACCATAGGGCGTATCGTTTGCCATCCCGATTGCACTGCGTTCATCCTTGAAGCTGGTGATTGCGGCAACCGGACCGAAAACCTCCTCGTGGGAGATATCCATCGCGGGCGTGATGCCGGTCATAACCGTTGGCTCGAAAAACGTTCCCCCCGCCCCATGGGGCCGACCGCCAATGTGGATCCTCGCCCCTTTTTCCGTGGCATCTGAAACCAGTCGTTCAACCTTTTCCAGTCCGCGCGCATCAATGAGAGGACCTTGGCCTGTGTCCTGTTCGAGCCCGTGTCCGACCTTGATCTCCTGTGCTCTTGCGCACAACGCTTCTACGAATTTGTCGTGAATGCTCTCCTGAACCAGGATACGATTGGCGGCAATGCAGGTCTGACCGGCATTGCGAAACTTGCAGATCTGGACACCTTCCAGGGCGGCGTCAATATCCGCATCGTCAAACACGATGAATGCTGCGTTTCCGCCCAGCTCCAGACTCACCTTGGTCAGATCGCTGGCGCAGTCACGCATGAGTTGCTTTCCAACGGCGGTCGATCCGGTAAATCCGATCTTGCGCACAACCGGGCTGTCGATCAGCGCCTTGCCGATTGAAGGTGCCTCCTCACGCCCGCCGGTGACCACATTGAAAACACCAGGAGGAACACCCACCCGCTCGCCCAGGGCCGCGATCGCAAGTGCTGAAAGCGGAGTGGCTTCGGCTGGCTTGAGGACCATGCAGTTTCCTGCCGCCAGGGCAGGCGCCGCCTTGCGCGTTACCATGGCGGAGGGAAAGTTCCACGGCGTGATGCCGCCAACGACCCCGAGCGAATTCCGCGTCACAAGGATGCGGGCATCCGGTCGATGAGGGGGAATGATATCCCCATACAATCTTCGGCCTTCTTCCGCGAACCAGCTGAAGAAACTGGCGGCGTATTCGATTTCAACCAGGGATTCACTGAACGGCTTGCCCTGTTCAAGCGTCATGAGCCTTGCCAGATCGTCCGCATCGGCTCGCATCGCCGCCGCCCAACGGTGCAGGACGTCCGCCCGGTCGGCGGCGGTCCGGCTGCTCCATTCTTCATGGGCAATCTGGGCCTTGTCGATCGCGTCGCGCGTGTCGGCGGCGCCCATGCGTGGAACGGATGCCAGAACATCGCCGGTCGCGGGGTCCAGCACATCAAGTCGGTCACCGGAATTCGCACTGACCCACCTGCCGCCAACGAGGCACTCCGTTTTCAAGAATTCCGGCAATTGGGCCAATGTATCTTCCCTTTGATGGGTGCGCGACTGTGTATCTATCGACCACAGGGTTGCATTTCGATACGGCGTGGTCTTTGCCCAGACGTCGTGGTATTTACCTTTTTGTCCGATTATTTCGCGACTGTTCACGAAGGAAATGATGGCCGACGCGTTGGGAATTGCAGTAGGTGCGTTTGGGCGGGTTGCCTTGCTGTCGGCGACCGAACCCGTTGCGGATCATGCACATTCACAGGTCCATGCGCTCATCAAGCTATCCGGTCCCGACACGGTCTATCGTGTTGACGAAACGAGTGCGAAGCTTACCGATACACAAATGGTCCTGGTCAATCCCTGGACCGTTCACTCCAACCAGCGCCCGTCAGGAATTGAACCAACGGTTCTGTTGGCGCTCTATATCGATACGCTTTGGTTCGGCGATCACGCAAACCAGATACTGACGGGCTACAAGAACCTGCCATTTGCACGGACAATGGCAACCGTCAGCTCCCAATTGCAGGAACAGGCTGTTCAACTTGCGGACCATCTGGCTGACTTGCATAGTGATGAAGAGCAATTCGATACTTCGCTGCGCGATCTCGTCTGGTCGGTCCTCCAGTGTTCGAAAACCAGCGTTATGTCAGACGAAAGTTCAGACCGTTCATTCATAAGCGACCATCGTATACGAAAGGCCGTCAAGGCATTTCGTAACGAACCGTCCAAAGAGCTGGATCTCAATGAGATCGCACGTGTCGTCGGGCTGTCACGATCACAGTTCTATGCACGCTTTCGCCAATGTACCGGGCTATCCCCGCGCACCTATCTGGACACATTATGCTGCGAACGCGCTTCACACCTGCTCAGCAGGTCAGACATCACGATTGCCGAAATCTCCGAACGTCTCGGGTTTTCTGCTCAGGGACACTTCACGCGGTTTTTCAAATCCAAAACCGGCGTTTCACCAAATAATTTCCGGATGGGGCACATCGATATCGGACGTGTGTTGAGGTAGCGCATTGCCTCCGGCAATCGACTTCATTGCGGACCCGGCCCAGTCAACACACTGTCAAACGAATGCCATTAAAGTGCGCCAACATGCCGGTCCCGTTGAACAATCGGGGCTACCAGCCAGCCGAGAAATCGGTTAGAACCGGCAGCACAGGCTCAATCATGTGTTTGATGCAACGCTTTTTTCGACAAGGTGCCAGGCAGATCACTCTATTCGACACCCATCGGGAACCGCCCGGGACGGTCACGCGACATGTGAACGCGCTGGCTCGGCCACGGATGAAATCGATGCTGCTGACGATGGCATTGGCGATCGGACTGTCGGGTTGCCAGTCCTGGCTGGACCAGACCTATTCGTCATCGGTCGGACCATCCGATAATCCGCAAACGGTGGCCCGCCTCGAAAAGAACGATCCCCGCGCGCGGCTCGGCGCCAAGGAACATCCGCGCATTGTCGCCAGCTATGGTGGTGAGTTCAGCGATCCCAAGGTCGAGCGTCTTCTGGCCCGCATCGTCGGTGCGCTGACACTGGTCTCGGAAAATCCGAAGCAAACCTATCGCATCACGATCCTCAATTCCCCGGCGGTCAATGCATTTGCCCTGCCCGGCGGCTATCTCTACATCACCCGCGGCCTGCTGGCGCTTGCCAATGATTCCTCCGAAGTCGCCGCCGTAATCGCCCACGAAATGGCGCATGTGACGGCCAATCACGGTCTGCAGAGAAAGCGGCGTGAAGAGGCAGAGGTCATTGCCAGCCGTGTCGCCGCCGAAGTGATTTCCAACGAGGTGGCCGGACAAAAAGCGTTGGCCCGCAGCAAATTACGGCTTGCCGCCTTTTCCCGCAAGCAGGAGCTGGAGGCCGATGTCATTGGTGTTCGGATGCTGGGCCAGGCCGGTTTCGACCCCTATGCGGCGGCCCGCTTCCTTCGTTCGATGGAGGCCTATAGCCGCTTTCGTGCCAGCGATGCGGACAGTGACCAGAGCCTTGATTTTCTGTCCAGCCACCCCGATGCTCCGAAACGGCTGGAACTGGCCGTGCGCCATGCCCGGGCATTCGGCCCGGAAGGCACGGGAACACGCGACCGCGATCAATATCTGAATGGCATAAACGGGCTGCTTTACGGTGACAGCCCGAACGAGGGCTATGTTCGCGGGCTGACCTTTCTTCACCCGAAACTGGAGATTCGCTTCTCGGTTCCCCAGGGCTTCAAGATCGACAATACGGCCCAGGCGGTGCTCGCCACCGGACCGGGTGATATTGCGGTGCGTTTCGATGGCGTCTCGGAACGCGGCCGACGGTCGCTGACGAAATACATCGCCAGCGGCTGGGTCAGCGGGCTTGATCCTTCAACCGTGCAAAGCACCCGTGTCAACGGGCTGGATGCCGCCACCGCGCGGGCACGGGCCGACAATTGGGATTTTGACGTGACGGTCATTCGCGTCAAGAACCGCATCTACCGGGTTCTGACCGCGGCCCCAACCGGCAGCACGAGGCTTGAACCGACGGCAAGGGCTGTGCGTGCATCGTTTCGAAAGATGACGCCGTCCGCCGTTGCGGCGCTGCAACCGCTGCGCATAAAGGTGGTCAAGGCTGGGCCGGGAGCCACCGTATCAGGGATAGCCGGGCGCATGCGCGGCACCAATCGAAAACTGGAACTGTTCCGTCTGCTGAACGCGCTATCGTCCGGCAGCGCGCTCTCGGCGGGCGACGAAGTCAAGATCGTGACCGATCGCTAGAACCGCAGGACCCTGCCGTAACCGCAGGACCTGAATTGCTCTAGATACTGGTAATGGCCGGCGCGTCCTTTTCCAGCGCATCCTTCAGCTTTTGCAGGGCCCTGTTCTCTATTTGCCGGACCCGCTCCTTGGAAATCCCCAAGCTGCTTCCAAGCGCCTCCAGCGTCGCGCCATCCTCGCTCAGCCGCCTTTCACGGATGATTTTCTCCTCACGCGGGTTGAGTTTTTCGAGGGCTGACTTGATCCACTCGGAACGGCGCTCCTCGTCGATCATGATGCTGACCTGCTCGTCCGGCAGCGGATCGTCACTCTTCAGAAACTCGATCCGGTCGGAGCCCGGCGTTTCGGAATCCATCATCGGCGCGTTGAGCGAGGTATCGGCCCCCGACAAACGCGCATCCATCACGGCAACATCCTTGACATTGACACCGACAGCCAGCGCGATTTCAGCGTGAATGTCGCTTTCCGGTGAATGAGCGTTGGTTCGCCACAGTTTTGCGCGCAGTCGCCGAAGATTGAAAAACAGCGCCTTTTGGGCCGAACTCGTGCCACCGCGCACAATCGACCAGTTGCGCAGAATATAGTCCTGTATGGATGCCCGGATCCACCAGGTCGCATAGGTCGAGAACCGGACATCGCGCTCCGGCTCGAACCGGGCCGCCGCTTCCAGAAGCCCCACATGGCCTTCCTGGATCAAATCGCTCATCGGCAGCCCGAAATTCCTGAATTTCGCCGCCATGGATATGACCAGCCGCATATGGGCGGTGGCGATTTTGTTCAGCGCCTCCTGGTCCTTGTTTTCTTTCCAGCTGACCGCCAGATCGTGTTCTTCGGCACGATCCAGATAGGGCGCCGACATGGCGGCCTTGATAAGTTTATGCCCGGCACGAACGTCGCTCATATCGTTCTCCCGAAAGAGCCTCAATCACCAGAGACAAAGGTGCGCGAAACACCCCTGCCGCATCATTTCCGGCCATTATGACCGGCAATGGTATTTTCACTACGTAACAATCGTGTGTATGGATCACCGAAGTTACAAGAAAACGCAGTGTTCACCGTTTGGAACCAATCGGTCTTCAATTGGCTGATTTCACACAAAAAAACCCGGCATATTGCCGGGTTTTTCGTTTGTGCTGAAACTGTGATCGCTTGTCAGTGGCTTTCACATTGAAGTGAACCGCGCCATGGAAACGAGATTATGCCGCAGCTTCCTGGGCGTTTCCGTCTCCGCCTGATTCCTCTTCGGCTGCCTTGCCGCGCTTCGGACCCTTGTTCAGATTGGTCTCGATCAGCCGCACGGCTTCCGTTTCGGACAGTTTGTTGACCGCCGCAATTTCCCGGGCCATACGGTCAAGGGCTGCTTCGTAAAGCTGACGTTCGGAGTAGGACTGTTCCGGCTGGTTGTCAGCCCGATACAGATCGCGAACGACCTCGGCAATGGAAATCAGATCACCGGAATTGATCTTGGCATCATATTCCTGCGCCCGGCGTGACCACATGGTCCGCTTGATGCGCGCGCGGCCCTGTACAACCTTGAGGGAGCGTTCGACAAGTTCGTTTTCGGCAAGCTTGCGCATTCCGATGGATGCGGCCTTGGCAACCGGCACCTTGAGACGCATCTTGTCCTTTTCGAATTCGATCACAAACAGCTCCAGCTTGTGTCCAGCGACTTCCTGTTCTTCAATCGCTGTAATCTGGCCAACCCCGTGAGCCGGATACACGATGAATTCGCTGGTCTTGAAACCTTGGCGCTGTGATGGTTTTTTCTGTTGGGTTGTCATTCGTTGTTATACTCCCTGTTACAAACCCGGCAGTGGCCAGGCCGGGCACCGAAAAAGACGAGCCAAGCACTCGATCTCAGCCGTGACGTGACTGCCGGTACCCGCAATAAGAATCGCCTGTGTAAACATCAAAATCCGACCGGAAACCGACAGCGGAAAGACAGAGCTGTCGTCACAAGAAAGGGTTTCGCGGGGGTCGAGTTCTTCCGTCGTCAAGGCAATCATGGCGGATCTTCAGGAACCGCCACTGGTCAGTGCTGTATTGGTAACACAAAAATCGGCAAGAATCAATCATTTGCCGCAGGTGCACAATGGGCCGGCGGGCAGCTTTTGTCCAATTGGTTAATTTCCCGACGCCTCGCAAGCCCTGTCATCAAGGCATTCAGGCCTTGCCGAATCCGTCAAAACCTCAACTGCGCTAGTCACCCTCACCCGGTTCCGGTGAGAAATACTTCTCGAATTTGCCTTCCATCCCATCGAATTCCTCGGCATCCGCCGGCGCATCGCGATTCATGGTGACGTTCGGCCACTTTTCGGCATATTCGGTGTTGATCTGCAGCCATTTGTCGAGCCCGGGCTCGGTGTCGGGCTTGATCGCCTCGGCCGGGCATTCCGGTTCGCAAACACCGCAATCGATGCATTCGTCCGGGTGAATGACCAGCATGTTCTCACCCTCGTAGAAACAGTCGACCGGACAGACCTCGACGCAGTCCAGATATTTGCACTTAATGCAATTTTCGGTGACGATGTAGGTCATGGATGGCTCCGGTGGGTCTTTGAAGGCATGTTGATCCGATCAGGTAGCGGCTTTGATTTGTCTTGGCAAGAGGTCCATTGCCACACCCCGTATGGTGGTCCGATGGCTTGATTTCTCCGCTGTAAATGTTCCCGCGTCGGGGCTGAGCCAATTTGCCACAGGCCAAACGCAATGGAGCCGGTCACTGTTTTGGTATTTTCCATTTGTCCAGCTGGCGGCGCTCGCGTTTCGTCGGCCGTCCGCTGCCGGCTTCCCGCAAAGGGACGATTGCCGCGGGTTGCCTTTCGCTGGTGGGAACAGGCGGCGGGCTCAGGTCCTCAAACAGCGTACGCGCCTCTTCAAAAGGTCCGCGCCGCTCGCCCGGCAGCAGCACTTTGAGAATGCGGATCTGACGGTCCAGCGTGATCGTCAGGACATCCCCGAAACCAATCTGTCGGCTGGCCTGACTGACCTTGTCGCCATTGAGCCGGACACGTCCGGACTGGGCGAGCTTGGCCGCCAGCGACCGAGATTTCACCACACGGGCGAAAAACAGCCATTTGTCGATACGTTGACGGAACTCTTCCATGTTGGGCAAAGCCCGACATCTATTTGTCGAGCTGTTCCTTCAGGGCGGCAAGCTTGGCGAAAGGCGAATCCGGATCGATGGGTTTTTCCCGGCGCGGCGGGCGGGCAGAATAGTTGCCGCTTCCCTGCCCATCCTTCTTGGACTTTCGAGGATTGCCCTTGAAGCGACCCTTGCCTTTCGGACCAGCTTTTTTCTCGCCATCACGCTGGTTGCGTCCATGACCCGTGGCCTGGTTGTTTCTGGACCCCTGACGGTGGCGTCCCCGCGCGCCGTCCGAACGACCCGCCGGACGCCACAATAGAACCGGCTTCGGCGGTTCGTCAGACGCGGTATCAGCTTTGTCCAGCGTGGCCGCCCCATCGCTCGATGATTCGTCACCGGATGATGGCGCGGCCTCCTCGCCCTTTGTCTCCTCAACCGCCGTTTCCGGCTTTGCCGTCTCCACCGATGTTTCGGCAGCAATCTCGCCGGCCGCCGTTTCAGCATCCGTCGCCTGCTCGGCATCTACCGTTTCGGGCTGTGCCGCCTGAGCCGATGCATCGGCAACAGCATCATTGTCAGTTTTTGCTGTGTCGGCGGCCTGCTTCGTATCGTCCGGTTCGCCCCCTTCTGCCTGGGTTGTGCCCTCTGGCGGCGTGTCATTGCGCGCTGTAGCCGAAGCATCGGCCGGTTGTGCCGGCCCGCCCTCTGGCTTGCTTTCAGATGACTTGTCCGCGCTCTGCGCCAGTTTGGCATCCAGCGCCGACAGATGTGCGGCAGCCTCCTCGGCCGAAACCGGCTCGCTACGATAACCGAGCCCCTTGAGGATTTCCTCCAGGTCATCCTGTGTCGCACCGAGAATGGACAGCATGGTCGGTGTCGACACGAAGCGTCGGCCATCATAGGCACCTTCGGGCCTCGGGCCGCTGTCCTGTTTCCAATGCAGCAGCGGCCGGATCAGATCCGCCAGGCGTTCAAGAATATCGATGCGTACGGCACGCTTGCCGAGAAACCGGAAACCCGCCAATTTGTAGAATTCCCGGTCAAAGGAATGATCGGTCACGATCGAGGTCCGGCCGGCAGCAAGTGCGCCGGTGATCTCACCATAGCCGGGCTTGTCGAAGCCCGTATTCCGCAGCGCCCAGAGCAGCGTTATCATTTCGGCCGGCGCCGGTTTCAGCAGCATCGGCATGAACACATGATAGGCACCGAAGCGCACGCCATAGCGGCGCAGCGAGCCACGCGCGTCCTGATCAAGCGCCTTGACGTCCTCGGCCACATCGCGGCGAAACAGCACGCCGAGACTCTCGACGATGCGAAAAGCCAACCCCTTGGCAAGGCCTTCCAGGTCCTCCGCATGGGCCAGTTCGTCGAGTGGTTTGAGCACGGTCGCCACATGGTGATGAACGAACCGCTGGAGCCGGGCCGCAATCACGTCGCGCGCCTGCGCCGACAATTGCTCATCCGCCAGAAGCACGATGCCGGGGCGCAGAATCTCCTCGCCGTCGCTCAGATGGGCAACCGGGTCTCCCAGCCAGCGCAGCACACCATCGGAACCGATGGCAAAATCATTGTTGCCCGATGCGTGCAGTCGCGCCGCCCTTGCTTCGAATTCGAGCTCCAGCGACTTGCGCGCTGCAGCCAGAACGGCCTTGGCGTCCGGGCCCTCCGCGCTGGCATCAGGTGTAAAGCGAAATCCCGCCAATTGTCCGACATGATGTCCTTCGACAAAAACATCGCCATCAACGCCAATCTGAGCTTCAAGCATCGCATTTTCTCTCAACCGCTTCATGAGCACAGATGTCCTGCGATCAACGAAGCGTTTCGTCAACCTCTCATGCAACGCATCGGACAGTCGATCTTCGATTTCACGCGTCTTTTCTTGCCAGTGTGACGGATGTGCAAGCCATCCCGGCCTGTGGGAGACATAGGTCCAGGTCCTGATGTGCGAGATACGCGCCGATAATGTGTCGATCTCGCCATCGGTCCGGTCCGACCGGCGCACCTGTTCATCGACAAAATCTTCACGCACCGCGCCATGGCGGACGACGTCACCAAAAATCGCGGCAATGATATCTGCGTGCTGCGCCGGGGTGATCCGCCGATAGTCCGGCAGGGCGCAAACGTCCCACAACAATTCGACACTTTCCGGCGATGATGCGAGGTCGGTGATCTCACCGGCGCGGACCAGGTGCTCGAGGGCCTGTTGATCGACGGCCGGCAGAGCCCGTGTGAGCCCGGGAAGCGCCGGAGTCCTGTCGAGACTTGCGCGCAGTGCGTCGATGGACGCGAAATCGAGCTGTTTGCTGCGCCACTGCAGAACCTTTTCGGGCTGAAAATCATGCCCCTCAATGCGTTCGACAAGATCCTCCGCGAACGGATCGGCCCGTCCGGTCACTCCGAATGTTCCATCATGCATATGCCGGCCGGCCCGGCCGGCGATTTGCCCGAGCTCCGACGGATTGAGCCGGCGAAACTGGAAGCCGTCGAATTTGCGGTCCTGTGCGAATGCCACGTGATCGACATCAAGATTAAGGCCCATGCCTATGGCATCGGTCGCCACCAGATACTCCACATCACCGGCTTGGTAGAGGGCAACTTGCGCATTGCGGGTCCGCGGGCTGAGCGCACCCAGGACGACTGCCGCACCGCCACGCTGCCGACGGATCAGTTCGGCAACCGCATAAACCTCATCGGCGGAAAATGCGACAATGGCAGACCGTCTTGGAAGCCGTGTGATTTTCTTTGATCCGGCATAGGCCAGGTGGGACAGCCGGGGCCGCGAGACAACCGTCAGTCCGGGCAACAGGCTCTCCAGGATCCCGCGCATGGTCGCCGCACCGAGCAGCAGCGTTTCCTCGCGCCCGCGCAGATTGAGCAGGCGGTCGGTAAAGACATGACCGCGCTCAAGATCAGCCGCCAATTGTACTTCGTCGATGGCGACGAAGGCCGCATCGGTTTCCCGCGGCATGGCCTCCACTGTGCAGACCGAGTAGCGGGCATTGGGTGGGTTGATCTTTTCTTCACCGGTGACCAGCGCAACATGTTCGGCGCCGACCTTCTGCACGACCCGGCCATAGACCTCGCGCGCCAGGAGCCGAAGCGGCAGTCCGATCACACCGGATTTGTGAGCCACCATGCGCTCGATGGCATAGTGTGTCTTGCCGGTATTGGTTGGGCCGAGCACCGCCACGACGCCGCGGCCGCTGAAGATCATCGGCTGATTTTGAGAAGGGGAGATCAACATCGAATGGAGAAGGTCTTCCGATTGGTCGTTAGGCGAAAAACAGATCAGGCTGTTAGCATCATCTAGTGTAGAATCCAGCCAAAAACAAAGTATCGACTGTACGGGGCCGGTGCCCGTTATGCCCGATGATACGCAAGTGCCCGGCGCTGGGATGACTCCGATGGCCATTTTGATGGCTTGGGGTGCAAATGGGGTCCTGGACGGCTGATTTCACCCTCAAAATTAACAATTGGAACAGGGATGGAACGAATCGGCGACGAATCGCTGACTCGGATTGATTCAGGGTTTGTTCACGGCCACATATGCCGATTCCGTCCGAGAGGCACACTAGATGCTGAATCCGGATATCTCACCCAACAGGCTTAAATCTAAAAACAGCGACCCAGCGTTAACACTTTCGGCGGCGCCGATGAATAGTCGCCACGTCCCCCGGTAACTTTTTGTTAAGATGATAAAAATCTGAATATCCTCTTAACGGATCAACACAATAAATCCCCCGGTTTGTTAACGAATCGACCAAAAACGGAACGAATCGGCGACGAATCGCTGACAGGACGATGTTCCTGTTATGTACACACAAGATATAGCGGCGATGATTGCGCGGACACACCAATCTGCGGCCGCTTGGGACCTGAAATCATGACGTGGAACGCGGTTCCGTTAACCTTTGACCCGCCGGCACCAATTGAATGCATTTCCGTTTTCGGGATACGACGGCAAAAAAGAGAGAAAATCGGCACATCTGTGCGAATCACATGAAAAAGCGGCCACCGCGATGCGGTGGCCGCTGCAGATGTGTAACGAACGGTTTGGATCAGACGACGAACTGGCCGCCATTGGCGGAGATGGTCGAGCCCGTGATGAAGCCGGCATCATCGGACGCCAGGAAAACCACGCACCGCGCAATCTCCTCCGGCTCGCCGAGCCGCCCGACGGGAATTTGCGGAATAATGCGTTCATTGAGCACCTTTTCCGGAACGGCACGCACCATTTCGGTGCCGATATAGCCAGGACAGATGGCATTGACCGTAATGCCCTTGGCTGCGCCTTCCTGCGCCAACGTCTTGGTCAAGCCAAGATCGCCGGCCTTAGACGCGGAATAATTGGCCTGTCCCATCTGGCCCTTCTGGCCATTGATGGACGAGATGTTGATCACCCGGCCGAAGCCGCGCTCCCGCATGCCCGGCCAAACCGGGTGGGTCATGTTGAACAGACCGGTCAGGTTGGTATCGATGACGTCCTTCCAGTTCTCCGGCGTCATCTTGTGAAACATCGCGTCGCGCGTAATGCCGGCATTGTTGACCAGCACCTCGACCGGGCCGAGTTCGGCTTCGATTCCGGCAATTCCGTCCACACAGGCCTGATAATCCGCAACATCCCATTTGTGGACGCTGATACCGGTTTCCGCCTTGAAGGCGTTGGCCTTTTCATCATTGCCGGCGTAACTGGCCGCGACCTTGTAGCCGGCATCCTTCAATGCGATGGAAATCGCCGCGCCAATGCCGCGTGTTCCACCGGTGACAATAGCAACCCTGCTCATGGGGCATCTCCCGATTTGTTGATTTGGGCGGCGGAACCGCCCTTTGTGTTTGCGTTACGCGCGTTCGACGCACATTGCGACGCCCATGCCACCGCCGATGCAAAGAGTGGCAAGGCCCTTCTTGGCATCACGCCGCTGCATTTCGAATAGCAACGTATTGAGAACCCGTGCCCCGGACGCGCCGATCGGGTGACCGATAGCGATCGCGCCGCCATTGACATTGACGATCTCCGGGTCCCAGCCAAGATCCTTGTTCACGGCGCAGGCCTGTGCGGCGAATGCTTCGTTGGCTTCGACCAGTTCAAGGTCATCGACCGTCCAGCCGGCCTTTTCCAGAGCCTTGCGGGACGCCGGTATCGGACCGGTTCCCATGATCTGCGGATCAACGCCGGCGGTTGCCCAGGAAACTATTTTCGCCATCGGCTTCACGCCACGTTTCTGGGCCTCTTCTTCGCTCATCAAGACCACTGCGGCAGCGCCGTCATTGATGCCCGAGGCGTTTGCGGCTGTCACGGTTCCTTCCTTGCTGAAGGCTGGGCGCAGCTTGCCCATCTGCTCCATCGAGGCGCCGTGGCGGATATATTCATCCTGATCAACGACTGTCTCGCCCTTTCGCGTCTTGACCGTGAAGGGAACGATTTCATCGGCAAACCGGCCGGCTTTCTGCGCGTCCTCGGCCTTGTTTTGCGACTTGACCGCAAAGCTGTCCTGATCTTCGCGGGTCAGTTGCCATTTTTCAGCTACATTTTCAGCCGTGTTGCCCATGTGATAGCCATAGAACGCGTCGGTCAGGCCATCCTTGATCATCGTATCGATCAGTTTCATATCGCCCATCTTGGTGCCGGATCGCATATTGGCACAGTGTGGTGCCATGGACATGGATTCCTGACCGCCGGCCACCACGATTGCCGCATCGCCGGTTGCAATCTGCTGCATGCCGACGGCGACAGCGCGAAGTCCCGAGCCGCAGAGCTGATTGAGGCCCCAGGCCGTGGCTTCCTGCGGAACACCGGCCTTCATGGCCGCCTGACGGGCCGGATTCTGCCCTTCGCCTGCCGACAGGATCTGTCCCATGATCACCTCGTCCACATCCGTCGGATCGACACTGGCGCGTTTCAGCGCCTCGGTTATGGCGGCAGCACCGAGCTCATGGGCCGGAACATTGGCGAAGGCGCCGTTAAAGGAGCCGACGGCGGTCCGTGCGGCACTGGCAATTACAATGGGGGAATTTGTCATTCGTCTTCTCTGAATCTCGATTTTCTGTTCAGGATGATGTCCATTCGGAAAGTGAAGCAGGCAACGACGGAAGTCAAACGCAGTTGCAGCATAGCTGCTATTCGCCAATGCATGCAGCCACCGTTTACAGGAGCCGAACGCATCACCGCAATGCACAATAGGTCGCATTTAATACTATACTTTTTGCCGTACCCGTGCTCATCTTGTTCGCTGGGCCGCCCCATTGGTGCCGGGCGATACCCGCATCACGCGCCGGCACGGCGATTGCCTTCAGGGAGGTAAAGTGAATGGCCAAGAAAGACGGTCAAACGATTATCAAGAAATATGCCAACCGGCGGCTCTACAACACCGGAACGAGCAGCTATGTGACGCTTGATGACCTGGCGGTGATGGTCAAGGACGGTGACGATTTTGTCGTGCTCGATGCCAAATCCGGTGATGACATCACCCACTCCGTCCTCACACAGATCATCTTTGAGCAGGAGTCGAAAACCGGCAATACACTGCTGCCGGTGTCGTTTCTGCGCCAGCTCATTTCCTACTATGGCGATCAGATGCAGATGTTGGTGCCGAGCTATCTCGAACACTCCATGAGTGCCTTTTCCGCCCAACAGGACCAGATGCGCGAACAGGTCACCAAGGCCTTTGGCGACACGCCTGTCACCCGCAATATGCAGTTGCCGCTGCAGGTGATGGAAGACCAGGTGCGGCGAAACACCGAAATGTTCCAGCAGGCCATGCAAATGTTCTCGCCCTTTGTGGGTGCCGGATCAGCCGATGCGGAGAAAGGCGAAAAGCCGAAATCCGAAAACAATGATTTGAAGGAACTCAAGGAACAATTGAGCGCCCTGCAGGACAAGCTCGACTCGATGGGCGAATAGCCGCACATATGGAGATCGGCACCTGGATCGGCCGGAGCCCGTCAGGTGTGCCGGACCCTGTCAGTATTGAATGATTTTGCGTGTTGTACGCGAGGCGCCCTGCGGCGCCAGCACGGGCACGAAAACCCGGCGCGACGCCCGTTCGGCCACCGGCAACCCCTGATACAGCCGCTTCTGCGCCTCGACAATCACGACACCGCTCAAAAATGGCCAGTAGCGCCGACCAAGGCGTTCCAGGGTGCGCGCCATGCCCTGCGCCGCCTTTTGCTTGGACGGCGGAAACAGCAGAGCCTCCGCGAAGGCGCCTGGGGTAAAATTCGTCTCGCGCAGCAGCCGCACCAGTTGATTGCGGGAATAGGGCCGACCCCATCCAAAGGGCGTGTGATCAAGCCGGGCCCAAACGCCGCGGCGATTGGGCACAACGATGACGAGGCGTCCGCCGGGCGCCAGGACCCGCCACGACTCCATCAGGGTTTCGCGTGCATTTTCCGCATATTCGAGAGCATGGATCATCAGCACCCGATCCACGCTGGCATCAGCAAGCGGTAGTTCCTCATCAAAGACCAGCGCCGTGGCGGAAGGCTCCTGCACCGGCCAGTTCACCGCGCCCTGCGCCGCCGGCATAAAGGCAAGGGCCCGCTCCGCATCGGCGCGAAATCGATCGAGATAGGGCACAGCATAGCCCAATCCCAGCAACCGCTCGGCTGGCAGCGAAGTCCACACCGATGACAGCGCCATGGTAATGGATTGCTGTGCCAGGGTGCCCAGCTTCGTGTGGTAGAATTGTCGAAGGTCGACGATATCGCTGTGCATGGTTCCGGTCTGATGCGCGTCCTTGGCCCATGAAACCATGTGCATGACCCCATTGGCAAATCCGTTTCACTCACCCACATCTTCATGTAGTCTGAATTGAATTTTCCGGAGGTCATCGTGACAACACTGCAGATCGAACAATTTCCCTGCCGAAGCGACAATTTCGGTGTGCTGATTCACGATACGGCGACAGGGGCCACGGCATCCATCGATGCTCCGGAGGAAAATCCGATCCTCGATGTGCTTGAGGAGCAGGGCTGGCAGCTCACCCATATCCTGGTGACCCATCATCATCATGACCACGTTGAAGCCAACCTGGCGCTGAAAAAGAAGTTCGGCGCAAAGATCATCGGGCCCCGTGACGAAGCCGACAGGATTCCCGGTCTGGACGAGACGGTGGGCGGCGGCGACAAATTCAAGTTCCAGGAATTTGACGTCGAGGTGATCGCCACACCCGGCCACACGCTCGGCCATATCAGCTATTACATGCCAGGTGCCAAAACGGCCTTCACGGCGGACACGCTGTTCGCGCTTGGCTGCGGCCGCATCTTCGAAGGCACACCGGCCCAGATGCACGAATCGCTGCAAAAACTGGCGGCGCTTCCGGACGACACGGTGGTCTATTGCGGTCATGAATATACCGAGGCCAACGCCAAATTCGCCCTGACAATCGACCCCGACAACAGGCAACTCGTCAAGCGGGCCGCTGAAATCTCGGCTCTCAGGGCAAATGGCGAGCCGACGCTGCCTACCACCATCGGATTGGAAAAGCAGACCAATCCGTTCCTGCGGGCCGGCGATGCGCAGATCCGTCAGCATCTCGGCATGATCGATGCCAGCGATGAGGCCGTGTTCACCGAAATTCGCAAGCGCAAGGACAATTTCTAGGTTGCGGTGACCCCACTGCTACAGAAGTGCCAGCGCGGCCAGCGTGATCAGAAGATGCGCGGCGTAGTAGTCGATCCAGACCAGCAGAGGCATCCATCGCGGCAAGGCCTGCTGTGAACCGGTTGTTGTAACGACAAGAGCGGCAAAGATCGCCAGCAGGACGGCACCGGCCATCAGGCCCGGCAAAATGGTGCCGAACGACAGGACGGCCGCAACAGCCGAGACGACAAGCGCGACCAAGACGGGAATCCGAAACGCGCTGGTCATGAAAGCAGCCCGGCGCAACAACAGTACCACGGCCACCAACACGGCCGCAGCAAGAACCAGTCGCCAGGGCTCCTCCATGTAGAGACGGGCCACGACACCGCGATAAAACAGCACCGTATAGCCGGCATGTCCGGCCAGTAGAAAGGCAAGTCCGAGCCGTGTCGCCCGGTCGTCATCTTGAGCAAGAAACGCATCGCCGGCGGCAAAAACCAGCAAAGTTGCCGTCAACAGCAACGGCCCGCCAATGATGTTGGACAAGACAGCCAGCAATGCAACGGCCAGCACACGGGCACCGGTCCGCCGCGCTGATGGTGGGTGGGCCACCAGAAAACACGACAGGAACGCCGCAACCAACGACAGCAAAAAGGTGCCGAATTGCGGCGATGCAAGGCCATATTCAAAAATCAGCGGCAATCGCTTCATTCCTCCTTTGGGAGCCCGAACGCACAGAGAACGAGGGTCTTTGCCGCCAGTAGCGCTCCACCGACGATCAGAAAGCAGGCCAGAGCAATGCGCCAGTCGGCCTGACCGGCACCCGCCGCGATCAGCAAAAGGGTCGACAGCAACGGCGCCATGTAACTGGTGGCGCCAAGGATCTGGATATTGCCGCGTTTGACGCCGTAATCCCAAGCATAGAATGCCGCCCCGACCGGCAGCAATCCGAGACCCGCGACAGCCACCCATTCGCCGAGATCCTGAGGCCAGATTGTTTCTTCAAGTGCCAGGTGGCACACAAGCGACAGAGCAGCCGTCGCCGCGCAATAGCCGGCGACAACATCGGTGGGAACGGCACCGAAGCGTCGTGACAGCAGGGAATAGCCGGCCCAGGTAAAGGCACATGCCAGCGCTGAACCGTAGCCAATGGCAAAACCGCTATCAAAGACCAGACCGTTTCTTGACACGATCAGGACGGTTCCCAGTAGGCCGGCCAGCGCGCCGGCAACATGGTACCAACCCAGTTTTTCTCCCGGAAGCAGCGCCGACCCAACGACAATCAATAGGGGCCAGAGATAAGCGATCAGCCCCGCTTCGATTGCCGGTGCATTGCGCAAAGCGGTGAAATAGAAAAAATGATATCCGAACAGGCCGATCACACCCAGCGACCAGACCTTCGGAGACTGCAAAAGATGCTTCAGCCGCCGCGGCTGCACCAGCAGTGGCACGAAGCCAACCACTGTTCCTACCGCAAAACACATCGCCGCAAGCTGAAACGGCGGCACATCTCCGGAGGAGGCTGTGAGCAGGGCCAAAAGCGACCACATGATGATTGCGCTGAAGCCGATTGTTGTCGCCCGCATACCCTATTCCATCTGGTGTTGAGGCAAAACGGCACGAATGAACGCCTCGTTGGACAGCTTTTGCAATGTTCCCTCGCAGATGGCAATTCGTCGCTGCGTGATTCTGCGGCCCGGAAAACACGCTTTGACTTGACGGGTGCGCCGGTGGCGACTATAGAACCGCGACTTTCCAATGACAGGTCAGAGAGCTGCGGCCGGCGCACGGTGTCGGACCCGTATTGCAATAGACCAATAGACCGAAGGTGAAAACCATGTCGCGCAGTTGCGAATTGACCGCGAAGGCTGTCCAGTCGGGCAACAATGTCAGCCACGCAAACAACAAGACACGCCGCAAATTCCTGCCGAATTTGTGCAATGTGACCCTGATTTCCGACGCTCTTGGCCAGCGTTTCCGCATGCGCATCAGTGCAGCAGCACTGCGGACGGTGGAGCATCGTGGTGGTCTCGACGCTTTCCTGCTCAAGGCGAGCGAAAAGGACCTGTCCATGCGCGCCCGCCTGCTGAAGCGTCAGATCGCCAAGAAACTGGCTGAAACAGCTGCGGCCTGACCGCACTGTTGGAATAGATTACCCGCCGGTCGATCACTCGACCTGCTGTCTTGTGATTGCATGATCCCGATTTTCGGGACCGCATTCTCGCTGGTGGCATCACCCAGGATAAAAAAATGCTCAATCAACACTCGCAATCCGCGCAGCCTTCTCTGGGTCTGCTGATCCCTTTCCTGCTGGCGATGGCGGCAATCGTTGTCGCCTCCAACGTCCTTGTCCAGTTTCCGGTGCAGTATTCGCTGGGTCCGTTGGTTCTGGAGGACCTTCTGACCTGGGGTGCCTTCACCTATCCCATTGCCTTTCTGATCACCGACCTCAGCAACCGGACCTTCGGCCCGGCCAGGGCGCGCCTTGTGGTCATCACCGGGTTCATCATCGCCGTCGGGATCTCGGTCTACGCGGCAACTCCGCGTATTGCTATTGCCTCCGGCTCAGCCTTTCTCGTCGCCCAGCTTCTCGATATTTCGATCTTTCACCGCCTGCGCCATGCCCATTGGTGGCGCGCGCCGCTGATCTCGTCGGTTCTCGGGTCGTGCCTCGATACGCTTTTGTTCTTCTCTCTGGCCTTCGCCGCCAGCTTCGCCATTCTTGGGGCAAATGATGAATTTGCCATCGAGGCTGCTCCGTTCCTCGGCCTGTTTGCAACGGAGGTTCCACGCTGGATGTCTTGGGCAATCGGCGATCTTGCCGTCAAACTGATCGTTGCACTGGCGTTGCTCGCTCCCTACCGTATCATCATCCCATTTTTCCAGCCGCTGCGCCCGACGGAAAGCGCGAAGGTCGTGTGATGCCAGGGTACGCGGATCGGGTCGCCACCCCAAAAGCGATGAGTCTGCCGAACCGGATCACCTGCTATTTTCACGCTTGGGCTGCCGGCTGATTCGTTTCGGCCCGACCGTGACAGGGTTTTCGTTTTAGCCAACCTGCAAATGCGTCGGCTCGTTGTGACGTGCCGTGCTGCGCCGCGGATGACCACAATCAAAAACTCGAAAATGCCTGTGGCGTCAGATCTGGGCCCATAACCCTGTGGTTTGAGAAGCGGTCTCTGACGACGCGCACCAAGGAGAAACGGGCGCACCGGATCCGGGACCGAAAGCCTCGACAAATGGGAAAAGGACAACTAAGAACGTTATGATATAACGTTACCTAGCAATCGGAGACTTCCATGTGGAAATTACCTTGTGCTCTCGGCACAACCGGGGGCATTGTCCTCACCCTCCTTTCGGTCGGACTGAATCCCGCGACCGCTGCGGACGAATCGCGTGAAATGTGGCGCCTCTTTGTTGCCGATCAACAGGAACCCGAAGTGACGGTGATCGACCCATCGAAAGGTCGGGCACTCGGAAGTTTTGAGACATCCGGCTATGTCACACATCTGGTCGCCAGCCAAAGCGGTAAGACGCTGTTTGCGGTACAGATGGACCATGACATGGTCCACGTGCTGAAGAGCGGCATCGCGACAGCCGATCACGGCGAGCACGCCGATATCAACGTCGAAGCGGCCGAACTCTTACCCGTCACATTGCCCGGCGAACGCCCGATTCATGTCGTCGCGGACGGTGACAGCATGGTCCAGTATTTCGACCGGGAAGGCGTGGCACGTGTTTTCAGCGAAACCAGGTTGCTGAGCGGCGACGGTTCCTTCGATACGGTCCGTGCCATTGCGCCCCACCACGGGATCGCGGTTCCCATGGGCCGCTATTTCCTGATGTCGGAACCAGATCTGGATACCAAAACCAAACCCGGAGAACTGCCGCCACGACTCGGATTGAGGATTATCGATGAGGACGGCAAGCAGGTTGGAGATATCGCCACTTGCTCTGGCCTGCATGGCGAGGCCCACTCGGCCGGGATCGTAGCCTTCGGCTGCGCGGAAGGCGTGCTGGTCGTTCGGCCCGATGGCGACAATCCGCCGAAGGTCGACATGCTGGCCTACAGGTCAGACATGCCGGAAGACCGGGTAAGCCAGTTGCTGGGCGGCAAGGCGATGAACTTCTTTCTGGGCAACTACGGCGCTGACAGGCTCGCGCTCATTGACCCGGCATCCGAGACTCCCTTTCAACTGGTTGACCTGCCCGTTCGCCGAGTGGATTTTGCGCTTGATCCGCAGCGCGTGAAAACCGCCTATGTCTTCACGGAAGACGGACAATTGCATGCGTTGGATGTGTTGAGCGGCGAGATCGTCCGGTCAGCGAACATCACTGAACCTTACAGCAAGGACGGCCACTGGCGCGACCCGCGACCGCGACTGGCGGTGATGGGTGACATCATCGCCGTGACGGATCCGAAACAGCATCTGGTTCGCCTCATTGACGCGGAGAGTTTTGAACAAAAGAACACGATCGAAGTAGAAGGGCTACCCTTCAACATCGTCGCGGTCGGCGGAAGCGGTTTGCAGCACTAGAGCATCGGAGTACGGCAAGGCGGAGCGGCTACCCGCCTTGCCGGGTCCGCGGCCCGCCCTCACAAGAAAATCAGCAATATGACGAGGCCGATCGCTGCATATTTGATCGTGTAATACAGCGTGCGGTTATAGGCCTTGACCTTCTTGAAGAAGCTGCGCACCGGATAGATCAGACCGAACAGCCTGTTGATGAAACCGACCTTTTCGCCCGGCTCGTTGCGGGTGGCCGACAGGGCCATGATCTTGGTTCCGATATAACTGGTGACGGCCGTCGACCAGGCAAACATCATCGGCCTTTGAATGTCGCAAAACAGGATCAGCCGATCCTGGTCGGTCTCGTTTTCGGCAAAATGGATATAGGTTTCATCGAAGATGACATCTTCGCCGTCGCGCCAGCTGTAGCGCTCACCATCAACATCAATGAAGCAGCGGTCATCATTGGGTGTGACCAGACCCAGATGATAACGCACGGAGCCCGCATAGGGATCCCGATGCCGGACCAGCCGCGCACCGGGCGGCAGCATCGTGAACATGGCCGCCTTCAGCCCCTTGACCTGATCGAGCAGCGCCATGGTTTTCGGGCAGGCAGCCTGTGCGCTTGGCAGCGTTTCTCCATACCATTTCAGGTAGAAACGCGTCCAACCGGTTCGGAAAAACGAATTGAACCCGGCATCGTCATACCGCTCGGATGCCTTGACCCGGCCCTCGTCATGCAGGCCGGCAGCTTCGTCACGGATAGTTTGCCAATTGTCCCGCAATACTTGCAGGCTGGGAAAGTCCTTGCTGTCCAGATAGGGCCGGTTTGGAACACCTGATGTCAGATAGATCAGGGCGTTGATGGGCGCCAAAAAGGTGGAATGGTCGGTCAGCTGGCGAAAGAATTTGTGTCGGACCCGGCCGCGCAGATGCACCCAGAGCGCCGATCCAATGAACAAATATACAATCAGGAATTTCCAGGAGAATGCAGCCTGCAACCAGCTCTCAGCCAATCCCTGCATCTTGTCCTCCGCATTTTCAGGACCCATGGGTCCATATCACACCTTTTTCCGGTGGAGAAGATTTTCGAATGATCATGGGGCAGAGCAGCCACCGTTGTGCGGCTCCACCCGGAACATTGAAATGCCAGCCTTGCCGACGCTGTGATCACGGTGACCTGACAGTCTGTTTCACAAATTGAACATTGCGTCCGGTACATTCAGCACTGTCGAACGGTTCCCACATTTCAGATGCCATCTCGAAAACCGCATCAGGAACGTCCATGGAGAATGTCGGTCCCCTCTCCAAATTTCTGTTTCTGACGCGATCGCGCCGGACGGCAACAGGTGCGTCCAGAACATGGACGACATATTCGTATGGGCCCGACTCAGCGCGTCTGTAAAGGTCGATCCGGTCTCGGCGCTGCACGAGGCCAAGTTCCACGATCGCATCATTGCCGGTGTCCATCAGGCCACAGACCACCCGCCAAATCTGCTCGATGCAGCGCTGCTTGCGTTCCGCATACCAGCGCCAGAGATCATCAGCCGGGCGGTCCGGCCGGAACAGGGTCACCATCCACTCATCCAGCACCAGTGCTGGCGTGTTGCATTGCCGGCTCAAATGCGCAGCGAAGGTGGTCTTGCCGGCTCCCACAGGCCCCTCGATAATGTGCAACCTTGCCATGAAAACCTGTCATTCCTTCGATGCATACCAAGCCATGCTGCCGATCCAGGCCAATACCCATTGGACAGCGGCGTTGGGGGTGGACGGTCCGTATCGACCATTTCCAATGCAGGTTAACAATTGGTTCATTCCGCAGCATCGCACACTTTGCGAATGCGTTTGTTGACAATTTCACTACGTATGTATAGAAATATACCGATACACACGTAGTGAAACTGTTTGTCTTTCACGGAACACCATGGCGCGACCCAAATCCTATGACCGAACCGAGGCGATCCGGCTGGCGTGCAACGCGTTCTGGGAACATGGCTACGAGGCTCTTGGCGTGCGCGCGCTGGAGCAACTGACGGGACTGAACAAATTCGCCATCCGGACCGAATTCGGCGGAAAGGAAGGGCTCTATCTGGCAGCGCTCGCCTATTATCACAGCGCAGCCAAAGAGGCCGTTCTAACCCCGATGAGATCCGGCGGGATTGACGCGGTGCAACATTTCTTTCGGAAACTGGTTGTCGAAGGCAGCGTGAATTCCAGCGCCTGGGGCTGTCTCATGGTCAATACCGGCATCGAAAACGCCGAGATTGGAAGCACCCGGCTGCAGGACGCGGCGGACGATTACTGGCAGGATTTGCGTGACCACTTCAGGCACGCTTTGCAAATGTCGCAAAACCGACGCGACATCAAGAATTCCGTCGATGTCGACCAGGCATCCCGCGGCCTCGTTACGGCCGTCATGGGTGTCCACACCATGAACCGCATATCCGGCGCCCATGATGCCGGGCAACCGCTGGTCGACATGATTGTCACGATGCTGACCTCCTGGAGAACCGATCATGCCAACAACCCTCTCTGAGTTCGCAGCCATCCCCGGTATGGAGGGGTTCTTTACCGCAACGAATGGCCGGTTGCGCTGTACGGCAGTCCGCCTGTCATCCGGCAATCTGTGCCTCCACAGCCCGGTTGCCGGTCCCGGCGACCGGGCCCGCGACAGCCTGGATCGGCTGGGTCATGTGGCCTATCTGCTTGCGCCCAATCATTATCACAACAAGGCGTTGGCCGAATATGCAACGCACTATCCGGAGGCCAGCCTCGTCGCGCCAGCGGCAAGCCGGCCGCGTCTGGAAAAGATCACTGGCCTTGCCTTCGACGATCTCGATGCGATGAGCGGCAAACTGCCGGATGGCGCGCGCCTGGTCAGGCCAGCCGGCCTGAAAACCGGAGAGGTCTGGCTGGTCACAGCAACGGGTTGGCTGGTTGTCGATGCATTCGCCGGTCCATCCGGTGATGACCCGTCACCATCCCTGTTGGGCACGTTTCCGAAATTCGGTGTGCGTGACAAGGCGCAATATGCCGACTGGGTCCGAGATTTCATCACATCCGATCCGCCCCACACGCTTGTCCCCTGTCACGGAGACATCATTCATGATCCCGATCTGCCGGCCAAACTGACAGATCTCGTGAATCGGAAGTTGAGATAGGCCGGCTTATTGGTCGAGCCGGAATTCCAGCAACAGCGTGCGTTGCAACAGCGAGTGATTGTCATCCGACAGCAACAGAATCCGCGTGCTTCCATCCGGAGCCACGGTAACGTCGAGACCTTCCATATTGTCGATCTGAAAACCGAAATCGGCCTCCATCAGCACGTCCCCATCAACGGTTTTGCCAGCACGGATATCCCCATCCTTGATGCGTCTGATGCGCATGCCGACACCCCGGGACACGGAGAAGCGACGTTCCAGCAGAAGCAAATCGCCATTTGGAAGAAAGTCGCCATCGGTTACGTCGAAGGGTGGGTGTCGGCGCACAAAGAACAGCCCCTTGTCCGGTCCTGTGACGATGGCCGCGAAAAGATTGCCCTGCCTGTCCAGGCTCTTTTCGGAAACAGTAACAATGGCACCATCAAGGGACGACCCCGGCGGCGCAATCGCCAGAGCCTCCATGCCGCGATTGTTCCGGAACTCATGATCGGGAATGGGTTGGGACAAGGAGGAAACCGGCGCGGCGGTCGGAATGTCCGAAAGGGCAAAAACCTCGATCCTGTGGTCGCGCTCATAGCTGACAAGCACCCGGTCCCCATCGATGGCGAGGCCCTCCGCATCGACACCGTAGCGTGACTGGACCACTTCGCCTGCACGATTGCGCATGGCTGTCATGACGGCATCCGACAATCCGCTGAGCCGCCCGTCGCTGTCCCTTTGCAGATCGGCCGTCAGCCAGTATCCGGTGTCGGTCACAGCAATCATGCCGACACCGTCATTGCGCATCCGCAAGGCTGAAAGACCACCAAATGTCCGGTCGGGTGAGCTCAGTTCAAGACCGCCAAGATATTCGAACGGCCCGAAGCGGCTTTCATCCGAGCGCACCTCGAATGTCGCAATGGGCCGAGAACTTATCTCGATCGATCGCGGTTCGCCGTCCCGTGCGATCGCCTCACCCGAAGACAGTCCGACGAAAAGAGCCAGCAGAAGAACGATGACTGGCCGCATAGGAGCCGTATTATCCGGCACGGCGCATGCCGCCATCTCCGGCAACGGGTTCTTCCTCGAAGAGCGACGCAAGCTGATCCGTCATGGCGCCGGCGAGTTCCTCGGCATCGACAATGGTCACCGCGCGGCGATAGTAGCGCGTCACGTCGTGACCAATTCCGATCGCCAGCAATTCCACTGGAGAACGTGTTTCGATTTCCTCGATGACGGCGCGCAGGTGCCGCTCCAGATAATTGCCCGGATTGACGGAAAGCGTTGAGTCGTCGACCGGTGCACCGTCGGAGATCATCATCAGGATCCGTCGCTGCTCGGGCCGGCCGAGGAGCCGGTTATGGGCCCAGATCAGCGCTTCGCCATCGATGTTTTCCTTCAGCAATCCCTCGCGCATCATCAGGCCGAGATTGCGCCGCGCCCGGCGCCAGGGCGCATCGGCGGATTTGTAGATGATGTGGCGCAGATCATTGAGTCGGCCCGGTGTCGCCGGTTTGCCTTCCGAAAGCCACTTTTCACGCGCCTGACCACCTTTCCAGGCCTTTGTCGTGAAACCGAGCAGCTCCACCTTGACGCCGCAGCGTTCCAGCGTACGGGCCAGTATGTCGGCGCAGGTAGCGGCAACCGTGATCGGTCGACCGCGCATCGAACCGGAATTGTCGATCAGCAGCGTGACCACCGTATCGCGGAAATTCGTGTCCCGCTCCATCTTGAAGGAGAGCGGCTGCATCGGATCGATCACCATCCGTACCAGCCGGGCCGAATCCAGATAACCTTCCTCCAGATCGAACTCCCAGGCCCGGTTTTGCTGGGCCATCAGCCGGCGCTGCAGCCGGTTGGCGAGACGTCCGACCACCCCTTGCAGATGGGAAAGCTGTTTGTCGAGATAGCCGCGCAGACGATCGAGTTCGGCCTCCTCGCACAGATCCTCCGATGCCACGATTTCATCGAATTCCGTGGTGAACACGGAATAATCGACCTTCTGGCCGAGATCGTCGAACGGCATGTTGGGTCGGCGTGACTCGCCTGGCGTATCGGCGTCGTCATCCTGATCATCGACCATATCATCATCGGATATCTCGGCGCCGTCCATGTCGCCATCATCCATCTGATCGTCTGCCGATTCGCTTTCTTCCGCCGGCGCGGCCTCGGATCCGGCCTCATCCTCCGCGCTCTGCTCGTTTTCTTCCTCGGAGCGTGGCTGGTCGTCGTCGCTGCTGTCTTCCTGTTGATCCGGCTGATCGGGGTCATCGCCGAACTCCTCGGCGACCTCCATATGCGACAGCATATCGCGCACGACCCGGGCGAATTTCTGCTGGTCTTCCAGAACCCCGCTAAGGCCGTTCATGTCCTCGCCGGCTTTCTCCTCCATCCAGCTGCGCCAGAGATCCAGCACCGGGCCGGCTGATTCAGGAGCCTTTTGACCGGTCAGTTTCTCGCGGACCAGCAAAGACAGGGCCTCATGCAAGGGCGCCTCTTCACGGCTTGTGACACCACGGTAATTGGCCTTGGCGCACCGGTCGCTCAATACGGCGTTCAGATTGTCGGAAACGCCGGCCATGCGATTGGCGCCGATGGCATCGATCCGGGCCCGCTCCACGGCATCAAAAATCTCCCGCGCATCCTCACCCTGCGGCGCCATGGCGTTATGGATCGTCGAATCGTGACAGGCTTTGCGCAATGCCAGTGAATCGCCAACGCCGCGGGTAATCGACAGATCGGTCCTGCTGGGCCGCTTGGGTAGATCCGGCAGCCGCAACCGTTCGCCGGCCAGGCCCGGTCGGTCATTGGCGAAGACGACTTCCAGTTCGTGATCATTGGCAATCGCACGCACGCAGCCGGTCACCGCCCGCTTGAACGGCTCCGTATCGATCGGCGCGTTTGAACGCGCCTTTGAATTGTCACCCGGACCGGCCATCTGTGCTGCAGACCCCTCAGGCGTCCAGAACGATATTGGCGGCGCTTTCCTTGAGTTCCTCGCCGAAGGCGCGCTGATATTGTTCAGCAACCAGCGAGCGCTCGAGCTCATCGCATTTGTTGAGGAATGTCAGCCGGAACGCGAAGGACACATCACCGAAGATTTCGGCATTCTCCGCCCAGGTGATGACCGTACGCGGGCTCATCACGGTCGACAGGTCACCATTGATGAAGGCAGCTCGGGTCATGTCGGCGACCCGTACCATCTTGGAAATGATCTCCCGTCCTTCGGTGCTGTCGAACGACTTGACCTTCGCCAGGACGATGTTGACCTCATTGTCGTGCGGCAGGTAGTTGAGCGTCGCAACAATCGACCAACGGTCCATCTGCGCCTGGTTGATCTGCTGGGTACCGTGATAGAGCCCGGTCGTATCACCCAGGCCCACCGTGTTGGCGGTCGCGAACAGACGGAATGCCGGATGCGGCCGGATCACCCGGCTCTGGTCGAGAAGGGTCAGCCGGCCGGAGGATTCGAGCACCCGCTGAATGACGAACATGACATCCGGTCGGCCGGCATCATACTCGTCGAAAACCAATGCGATATTGTGCTGATAGGCCCAGGGCAGAATGCCGTCCTTGAACTCGGTGACCTGTTTGCCGTCCTGCAGGACAATCGCATCCTTGCCGACAAGATCGATGCGGCTGACATGACTGTCGAGATTGACGCGCACGCAGGGCCAGTTCAAACGGGCGGCCACCTGTTCGATATGGGTGGATTTTCCCGTGCCGTGATACCCGGAGATGATCACGCGCCTGTTATGCGCAAAACCGGCGAGAATGGCCAGCGTCGTGTCCCGGTCAAACAAATAATCGGGATCGAAATCAGGCACATAGGCATCGGGCTGTGAAAATGCCGGCACCACCAGATCGGTATCGAGATCAAAGGCTTCGCGAACGGAAACCGTGGTATCGGGCAAGTTCGAAATGTCGAGGTCAATCTTGTTCATCATATCTCCAACGCAGCCTTTTTTTGGCTGTCTTGCGCGTCACCGAATGTCGGGGCGCTGGTGTATCCGGCAACTGGAAGAACCGTCTAGCAGAAACCAGCCTGTTTTAACAATTGATAGGCTTGAATCACGGCACGAAATCGTTCCTCCGAGCCGCGGTCGCCACCATTGGCATCCGGGTGATGCTGTTTGACGAGTTCCTTGTAGCGCGTCTTGATGTCATCCGACGTCGCGTTTCCGGCAAGGCCCATCGTATCGAACGCCTTGGCCTCCAGGGACTTCAGCTTGCGCTTTCGCGGCTGCGGTCGCCCGGCATTGGCGCCCTCATTCAGCAGCCTGAACGGATCGCGCATATTGGCATAGGCAGCGGCGCTGCCCGATCGGGCGGTCGATTGCTCCGGATTGGCCTTGGCCGTCTTGTTGACGCCAACCGTCCAGGTCGGCCTGTGACCCGTCAGGGCCTCCTTTTGATAGCGCGCGATCTCACCATCCGACAGGCCGGAAAAATAATTGTATCCCTTGTTGTACTCACGCACGTGATCGACACAGAACATGAAGTATTCGCCTTCGGCATCGCGGCCGACCGGTGCGCGATGTTCGCCCTTCCTTTCGCACCCGTCCCATTGGCAAGTGGGCGCGGTGGGTTTGGCCTTGGGTCCGGCCTTTCCCTTTCCCTTTCGTTTCGACGAACGAATACTGTCAAAATATTTCGAATCGAGTTTCATGTGCTCTTTTACGATTGCGTGTCGACACCGCCGACAAGGATTGACTTGCCCTGCACTGCCCATCTATCGGGAACGGACGGAAACGACGATGGAGTACATCGTCCCTCTCGCATCCGGGCGCAATAGCATATCAGGATTATCATGTCATGACAGATCAAAGTTTGACCGTTGAAGCGCGGATGACAAAAAAAATTCAGGACGCTCTTTCGCCCGAGCGCCTTGAGGTGATCAATGAGAGCCATCTTCACGCCGGCCACCAGGACTCCTTCGATGGCACCGGTGAAACGCATTTTCGCATCCGCATTGTTTCAGGCGCCTTCTCCGGCATGCCGCGCCTGCAACGCCACCGGACAATAAATGAACTGCTGCAGGCCGAATTACAGGACACCGTCCATGCCCTGGCAATCGAACCCGCAGCCCCGGGCGAATCGGTTCGCTGGTAACCGAAAATCAGCGTCTGGCTTACACGGCGGCCTCCGCGCCGACCGGCTTGATGCGCAGTTTGGTGATGCGGTTCTTCTGACGTTTCATCACGATAAAACGCTTGCCGTGATAGGTGAAAGCCTGTCGTTCCTCCGGAATAATCTGTGATTCGTGGATCACCAGTCCGGCGACCGTTGTCGCTTCTTCATCCGGCAGGTTCCAGTCAAGAGCCCGGTTGAGATCGCGGATCGGCACAGTACCGTCGACAACGACCGAGCCGTCAGCCTCCTGCACGACACCCTTGATGTCCAGATCATGTTCATCCGCAATGTCGCCGACAATTTCCTCCAGAATATCCTCAAGGGTAACAAGACCTTCCACCTCGCCATATTCATCGACGACAACGGCGAAATGCGACTTGCGCCTCAAAAAGGCGCCGAGTTGGTCCTTCAGATTGGTCGTATCGGGCACGAACCACGGTTTCTGGGCGATCTTGACGACATTGATCGGCTTCTTGTCCGTTCCGTTTCCGGCCAGCGCCCGTAAGACATCCTTGGCATGAACAACGCCGATGATGTTGTCGGTTTCGCCACGCCAAACCGGCATCCGTGTAAACGGGCTTTCGAGGATCTGTCGAACAGCCACCTCCGGGTCCTCATCCGCATTGACCATGCGCATGGAGGTGCGATGCACCATGATATCGGAGACCTCGAGTTCACCCAGATCCAGCACGCCGCCCAATCGGTCACGGTCGGCCTTGACCACCGATCCTTCCCGGTGAAGCAGCGCCACGGCGCCGCGCAGTTCCTCATGACCGGATAGCATGGATGTGTCGGTTGAAAACTGGATCCCGACGGCGGCAAGTATCCTGCGAACAAGCCAGTTGACCGCCACCGATGCGGGGCCAACCACCGTGACAAAGGCGCGCACCGCCGGCGCCACGGTCATGGCGAAGCGGTCGGTTGACGAAATGGCCCAGCTTTTCGGCAGAACCTCGGCGAAGACAACGAGCAGCGCCGTCATCGCCAGCGTGGCGTAGACCACGCCCGCTTCGCCGAACAGAGCCAAAAACATGCTTGTGGCCAGCGAAGAGGCCAGAATATTCACCAGGTTGTTGCCGATCAGAAGGGCACCGATCAGCCGGTCGCGCCTTTGGATCAGCCCCTCGACGATGCCCGCTTTCCTTTGGCCGTTCATGGCCAGCTGGTGCATTCGGGCACGGGATGCGGCAGTCAGGGCGGTCTCCGATCCGGAGAAGAATCCGGACAGGAAAACCAGAATCAGAACGCTTATGATAATCAGCCAGTATTCGGCAATCATTGTGGGTGTTTTTCCTTCAAGAAACTCAGAACCTCTGAGGATGGCACATCGTCGGCCATGAATGACTGACCGATGCCGCGGGTCAGGATAAATGTCAGTTTACCCCTTTTGACCTTTTTGTCCTGCGCGATGTGGTTCATCAATATATCGGGTGGCGGCAGCTCACCTTCAATATCAGCCATTTTGGTCGGAAGTCCGACGCTCTGAAAATGCGCGGCAACACGGTGCGCATCGTCCGGGCTGGCCAGATTGAGTCGGGCCGAGAACTGATGGGCCAGCACCGTGCCAATCGCCACCCCTTCGCCATGCACGAGCCGGTTTCCGTCATAGTCGGTCGCTGCCTCCAGCGCATGTCCGAACGTATGCCCCAGATTCAGCAGCGCCCGGTGACCACCTTCATGCTCATCGGCGGCAACGACATCCGCCTTGGCCTGGCAGCTTTGCGCGATTGCGCGCACCCGCGCACCGCCGCCGGCAAACACATCACGCCAATGGTCTTCCAGCCAGGAAAAGAATTCAGGCTGGTCGATCAATCCGTATTTGACCATTTCGGCGTAGCCGGCACGAAACTCCCGCTCGCTCAACGTGTCGAGGACGCCGGTGTCGGCAAGCACCAGCGCCGGCTGATAAAACACGCCGACCAGGTTTTTTCCATGGGCGGTGTTGATCCCGGTTTTGCCGCCGACGGAGGAATCGACCTGCGCCAGGAGCGATGTGGGGATCTGCACGAAACGCATGCCCCGCCGCACGATTCCGGCGACAAACCCCGTCAAATCGCCGATGACGCCGCCACCCAGCGCCACAACGGCGTCGCCGCGTTCGAGATGGGCATCAAGGATCTCCTCCGAGACCCGGATCACCTGATCGAAGCGCTTGGTTTTCTCGCCGGCCGGCAGAACAATGGATATGCTCTGGATACCGGCATCCTTGAGACTGTCCTGCAGCGGTGCGAGATAATGGGCGGCGACATGTTCATCCGTGACGATGGCGGCACGCACCCCCGGCAGACGCGCGGCGATCTTGGAACCAGCGCGGCCAATCAGGCCCGGGCCGATGAGAATGTCGTAGGATCGGGCGCCCAGCGGAACCTCGACGCGCGCCTGATCTGCAGTTTTTTCTGTCGCGCTCATGGATTGCCTTCCCAGCTCCCTTTATCGCTGCCCGGCCCAACCCCGATGACCGCATCCAGCACTTCACCGACGATTTTTTCCTTGCTGACATCACGTGATTGCACGATGAGATCCGCTTCGCCATAAACCGGATATCGTGCCTCAAGCAAGGCCGATAGCGTGCCCTTGGGATCGGCATTCTGCAAAAGCGGCCGGTGGGACCTCTTGCGCACGCGCTCCCAAAGCACCTCCAGATCCGCCCGCAACCATAACGAAAGACCGCGCCGCTGGATCACCGAGCGTGTCCGCTCATTGATAAATGCGCCGCCGCCGGTGGACAGGATCATCGGCCCCTCCTGAAGGAGCCGCCTGATGACCCGCTCCTCAAGCGCACGGAATTCGTCCTCTCCATAGGTGTCAAAGAGATCGACAATCGACATGCGCGAGACCTTCTCGATCTCCTGATCCGAATCGACAAAGGGAATCTTCATCGCGGAGGCCGTCATTTTGCCGATAACGGACTTGCCGGCCCCCATCAGGCCGACGAAAACCAGCGTCCGTTTGCCAAGCACATTCGTGGCCAGCCGCCCCTTGTTTTGCATCAGACTGAGCACACGGCTGTTCATGATTCAGAATTCCGGCACCGAGGCAATTGTCGGTGTTTCATCAATGAGGGCACGTTTTTCGGGGTCAGCCCGACACCCGCCCCTATCCGGTATCGACAAATGTGCCCACGCCGTCAAGATGGGCCGCTCAAACCATGGATGGGGCGACGACACGATCGTCCTCACCGATTGTCGCCATCAGTCTTGCAACGGCCCCGCGCCTCGCCCATAAAGGTCAGCAAGACAACACACACGGGACGCCGCATGCCGTCATTGATCCGATTTCTGGTTTTTTGCGCGGTCATTGCCGGCCTGGTCTACGGCGCGATGTTTGCGCTGACGACCCTTGTCGACCCCAAACCACGGGAAATCACGATCCGGGTGCCGACGGAAAAGGTCAATCAGGACTAGGCTCTCTTGCGTCGGGAGGTTCACATTGGCAGACCTGAGTTCCGCCCATCTGGAAGCTTTCCTGGAGATGATGAGCGCCGAGCGCGGATCCGCCGGCAACACGCTGACCTCCTACAGGAGCGACCTTGAGGACGCGCTGGCCTTTCTGAGCGGCAGCCGCACCAGTTTGCTTGCTGCGACAAGCGACGATCTTCGAGGCTATCTCGCCGACATCTCGGCCCGCGGCTTTGCCGCCAGCTCCCAGGCCAGACGCCTTTCGGCCCTGCGTCAGTTCTACCGCTTCCTCTACACCGAAGGCCTTCGCGGTGATGACCCAACAGGTGTTCTTGATTCGCCCAAAAAACCGCTAGCACTGCCCAAGTCCCTGAGCGTCGACCATGTGACGGCGCTGCTGGACGGCGCCAAGAAAGAAGCCGAACAGGCAACGGACGACCCAGGCGAACATCTCTTGCGTCTGCGGCGGCTGGCGCTGCTGGAAATGCTGTATGCGACCGGAATGCGCGTGTCCGAACTTGTCAGCCTGCCCGCATCCGTCGCAACGCAGGATGACGACCGGTTCCTCATCATTCGCGGCAAGGGCAACAAGGAAAGACTGGTCCCGCTTTCGGTCACCGCTCGCCAGGCGCTGGCCGACTACGTCGCCCGCCGCTTACGCTTGGAAGAGGCGGAGGGGATACCGGCGCCGGCCTTTTTGTTTCCGTCGCGCTCCGCGAGCGGTCATCTGCCGCGTCAGGTCTTTGCCCGTGAACTCAAGGACCTTGCATGGCGCTGCGGCCTTGATGCACGGTCGCTTTCACCGCACATACTTCGACACGCCTTCGCCAGTCATCTTCTGCAAAACGGCGCCGATCTCAGAGTGGTGCAGGAACTGCTTGGCCATTCGGACATATCGACGACGCAAATCTACACCCATATATTGGAGGAACGACTGCAGAAACTGGTCGGTGATCATCATCCGCTGGCAAAACAGGGATGAATCGCACTGTCCAAGATACGCCCAAAAAACAAATCGGGTTCTTTTTCCGGGAAATTATTACCAATACGACTTGCAATAACCCATAATGGTACTTAGCCAGAGGGTCTGGAAAACGCGCCGAACTGCCGCAACAGCCTGAGAGATCAGACCTATATGATCAACTATCTCGACTTCGAAAAGCCACTTTCAGACATTGAAGGCAAAATACACGAGCTCAGAAAACTCGCCGGTGACGATGAAATCATCGATACACAGGCCGAGATCGAGAAACTCGAGGCAAGAGCCCGCGATCTGCTGGGCGATCTCTACGGAAAGCTGACTCCCTGGCAAAAGACACAGGTGGCGCGTCATCCCGCACGGCCGCATTTTCGCGACTACGCAGCAGCCTTGTTCGAGGATTTCACCCTGCTTGCCGGGGACCGCAAATACTCCAATGACGAGGCCATACAGGCCGGCCTTGGCAGGTTTCGCGGCGAGGGCGTTGCGATTATCGGTCAGGAAAAGGGCCACGATACGAAATCCCGCATCCGGCATAATTTCGGCAGCGCCCGACCGGAAGGGTACCGAAAGGCGGTTCGTGTCCTCGAAATGGCAGACCGCTTCGGCCTGCCAGTGGTCACATTGATTGATACGTCCGGCGCTTATCCCGGCGTCGGAGCCGAAGAACGCGGGCAGGCTGAAGCCATCGCCCGTTCGACGGAAATGTGCCTGAATGTCAAGGTTCCGATCATCTCTGTGGTCATCGGCGAGGGAGGATCCGGTGGTGCGATCGCCATTGCAACGGGCAACCGGGTCTTCATGCTCGAACATGCCATCTACAGTGTCATCTCGCCCGAGGGCGCCGCGTCCATCCTGTGGCGTGATGCTGCACGCGCCAAGGACGCCGCTGCCAACATGAAAATCACCGCGCAGGATCTCAAGGATCTCGGCGTGATTGACGAGATCATTTCCGAGCCGGTGGGCGGCGCGCACCGCGACCCGGAAGCCGTGATTGCCGCGACCGGCGATGTCATTTCCAGATCATTGGTGGAGCTTGGTGAACTCGATGGCGACGCGTTGCGCCAGGACAGGCGCCAAAAATATCTCGACATCGGCAGAAACCTCTGATCCATCACCCCCGCGGGACCGGTATTGGCCTTGGAATTGGCGCATTGCTGATTACAATTTTGTGAGGTTTCTCGTTTGGACAGCCATGGTAAAGGTTCATGAACCATATTCGGCTTATCTGAGATCGCCGGCTGTCTCCTCACCGGATCGCGGCGTCGGCAAAACTCAGACCGATTGAATCAATCGAACCGGATCGGGCATGCAACGCGGAAGACAAATGAAAACTGATCGACCTTTGGGCTGGAAAACATTGCTGGTGATGTCCGCAATGACGGTTGCCCTGGCTGGCTGCAACGACGTGCTGGAATCCGTCGACAACAAGGCCGAATACCCGTTGCCCAAGAAGCTGGTCAACAAGATGAAGGCCCATGACCAGCGCGTGCGTGCACCGGTCATGATGCGCATCTTCAAGCAGGAAGGCATGCTGGAGGTCTGGAAGGCCAAGGGCAATGGCCGGTACGCCCTCGTCAAGGAATATGAGATCTGCAAATGGTCCGGTGTTCTGGGACCGAAATTCAAGGAGGGGGACCGCCAGGCGCCTGAAGGGTTTTATGATATCCGCCCCCATCAGATGAATCCCAAATCCAGCTACTACCTGTCATTCAACATGGGATTTCCCAATCGCTTCGATCGGTCACACGGCCGTACGGGCAGCAATCTGATGGTCCATGGCGCCTGCTCATCGGCCGGATGCTATTCCATGACCGACGAACAGGTTCTGGAGATCTATGCCTTTGCCCGCGAAGCCTTTCGAGGTGGCCAGCAGGCATTTCAGGTTCAGGCCTATCCCTTTCGCATGACAGCCGAAAACATGGCCGCTCACCGCGACAGCGAGCATTATGAATTCTGGAAAATGATCAAGGTTGGCTATGACCATTTCGAGCTGACCAAACGGCCGCCGAAAGTGGATGTCTGCGACCGCCAATACATGTTCAACCAGGTCACCGAGCCGGGTGAGGAATTCCGGGCCAATGCCGCATGCCCACCGTCACAGACGCCGCATTCACTGCAACTGGCCTATGCATCCTATTCCAAGAAATATGAGCGGGAATACGCCGAGGCGGTCAAGGAAGCGGTCAAGAAGGAAAACAAGGCCAAGAGAAAGGCCATCACAGCTCCGGCAATTGCCGCACCGGCCCAATCCACGCCTCTTCCCGCAGTGACCACTGCCCAGCAATCACCGCGTGTCCTGACCGCACCGGCCGTCGCTGCAACCGCGCCGGTTCCGGTGCCCACACCGTCGACCGACGATGCTTCTACGGCCTCGATCAATGCGCCGGTCCAGCAGGAAAAGACCAAGAAGTCCTGGTGGAAGGTCTGGAACCGCTGAGACAACATGACATCGGCCGACATCTACGATCTGCGCGGATTGAAATGTCCGTTGCCTGTTCTCAAAACCCGCAAACGCATGAAGGACATGGCGCCCGGATCACTGATCTGGGTTGAAACCAGCGATCCTCTGGCGGTGATCGACATTCCGCACTTCTGCCAGGAACACGGGCATACCCTGTGTGAAACGCAGAGCGATGAAGCAGGTCATCGTTTTCTGATCGAAAAAGCGCGCTAGAACAATTCAGGTTTTGACGGAATCGGCAAATCCATCGACTGGCACCGTTGTCCCGTTACTGACAAAACGAGAAACGGTCTAAGGTTCAATCAACCGGAATATCCCGGAATGGCCAGCGGATTGTCTTCCAGGGCTGCCCGGTCCGGTGTGTCGACCCCCGGTTTGCCGACAAAGGCTGCAAACAGACGACTGACATAATCCGGGTCGATGTCCCGGGTGATCAGCACAAGTCGTGTGCGATGATCATCATCCGGCCAGCCGGCCAGCCGCGCAGGCGGATGGAATATCTCCTGAACTCCGTGCAGAACCACCGGCCTTGCCGGGTCGTCCGAAAGGCTGACGATGCCTTTCATCCGCAACAGGTCTCGCCCCTGTCCCGAGCGCAGCAAGTCTATGAACATGTCCAGTGCGGCCGGTTCGATCGGCGTCTCTTCCGTCACGGTAAAGGCCCGAATGCGGCTATCGTGCCGGTTCACATCATGATGATGATGATCGTCATGATCATAGGCGTCGGCGCGCAGCCAACCGGCCACGTCGGCTGTCTTGGTCGCCGGGTCATACAGACCGCATTGAAAAAGCCCGGCCAGCTTCCCGTCAATATCCTCGGCCGTGAACTGTTCGGCGCCGGGATTGAGGTGGCGCAGGCGTTGCCGCAATGCGCCGATCCGGTCTTGTTCCGATTCACACAGATCGGTCTTGGTCAAAACGATGCGGTCGGCAACGGCGACCTGCTTGACGGCTTCCGCATGGCTGTCCAGCGTCGCCGCGCCATTGACCACATCCACCGTGACGATGACGCCATCAAGACTGTAATTTTGAACCAGAACCGGGTGCCCCATGACCGCATGCAGCACCGGCGCGGGATCGGCAAGACCGGTGGTTTCGATGACGACGCGGCGAAGAGCCTTGATCCGGCCTGTCTGCAGGCGGTCGATCAGATCGGCTAACGTATCGACCAGTTCACCGCGCACGGTACAGCACAGACAACCGTCCGACAGTTCGATCACGCCATCGCTGGATTGCTCGACCAGCAGATGGTCGATCCCGACATCGCCAAACTCGTTGATGATCACGGCCGTATCACGAAGGTCGGGATCCTTGAGTAGCCGGTTCAGCAGCGTCGTCTTACCCGAGCCCAGAAATCCGGTCAGGATGGAGACGGGGATGGGATCGGTGGCCATGGGGCAGCCTACAGGCTGGGCCGCGGCGTTGGCACGGGCACGTCGAATGCCGGTTTCAGGCTGGTCGCGGCAAACGAGGCAGAGGCACTCCCGGTGAAATTCGGCCGCGGCGTCGGAATCGGAACATCGGCCAGCACAATGCGACCGGTCAGGCGCACCGGCACCGCCTTGGCCGCTCGGTTGAGCGGCTTGAGATGGGTCGAATTCAACACCAGCCGGCCCTCCACATCGCGGCCGCCATAGCGCGCCTTGCGCGCTTCCGTGGAACAGATGGATTCACGTAGATCGGCGATCTGCCTGCGGTTCTTTCCATAGGGTTTGAGATTTGTCAGCGTTGGTTTTGTCAGCGAACCAATGTTGAACCCCTTCGTCAACAGCATCGCCGATTCGTTGGCCCGCTCCTCCTGGTCTTTCGCGCCAAGCACGACCGACACAATCGTCCTGCCATTGCGTGTCGCCGATGAAACCTGATTGAACCCCGACGAACAGATGAAACCGGTCTTCATGCCATTGGCGCCGCTGAAACGGCCGATCAGGATGTTGTAATTGGTATAGGTCTTCTTGCCGCTGGTGATGGCCTCCAGTGCAAAATAATGCATGTGCTCCGGGAATTCACGATGCAAGGCAACACCCAGAACCGCCATATCCCTGGCGGTGGTGCTCTGGCCTTCGCCCGGAAGTCCGTTGGAATTGACAAACCGTGTGTCGGTCATGCCAAGGCGCCGCGCTTCAGCGTTCATCATGGCGATAAACTGTTCGTTGCTTCCGGCAACCGATTCACCAATCCCGATGGAAACATCATTGGCCGACTTGACGAGAATGATCTTCAGCGCATTGTCCAGCGTCAATTGCGACCCTGGCTTGAAATACATCTTGCTCGGCGGTGCCTTGGCCGCTTTTTTGCTGATCGTCACCGGCGAGTTCATGGTCATCTCGCCGGACTGGACCTGACGAAACACCACATAGGCCGTCATGAGTTTCGTCAGCGATGCCGGATACCAGCGCTTGAATGCGTCCTTGTGATCCAGCACCTTGCCGCTCGCCACATCGACAATGATGGACGGACCTGCCGCATGGGCAAGCCCTGCCGGCATAACCCACAGCATGATCGCTGCGATCAGGAGCGCCGGAATGGCGGGACGGCGGCGTGACGACACGATGGAACTCCAGTAGGTGGATATTTGTATGTACCGATACGCTGCCTTATATGCCATACATTCAGCAACGCCAATACACACAACAAGGGATCCGTCCATGCCGATTCTCAATCGCGCCGCCGAGATGCAAACCGAAATCACCGAGTGGCGCAGACATCTGCACAGCAATCCCGAATTGCTGTTTGATGTTCACCAGACCGCGGCATTTGTCGAGGACAAGCTGAAATCCTTCGGGTGCGACGAGGTTGTCACGGGCATCGGCCGAACCGGTGTTGTGGGCATTATCCGGGGCCGCGATGGTGGCAACGGCAAGACTGTCGGACTGCGGGCCGATATGGATGCGCTGCCGATCAGCGAAACCACCGGGAAATCCTGGGCATCGAAAACCAGTGGGAAAATGCACGCCTGCGGCCATGACGGTCACACGGCCATGCTGCTTGGAGCGGCGAAATACCTGGCGGAAACACGAAATTTTGATGGATCGGTCGCCGTGATTTTCCAGCCCGCTGAGGAAGGCGGCGGTGGCGGCAACGAGATGGTTCAGGACGGCATGATGGAACGGTTCACCATCGAGGAAGTGTATGGCATGCACAATCTGCCGGGTCTGGCCGTCGGCGAGTTCGCCATCCGCTCCGGACCGATCATGGCGGCAACCGACGTGTTCACCATCACCATCAAGGGCAAAGGCGGCCATGCGGCGATGCCCTATCAGACCGTCGACCCCATTACCATCGGTGCGCAGATTGTCTCGGGCATGCAGCTGATTGCCTCGCGCAATGCCAACCCGCTGGAGTCGATCGTGGTTTCGGTCACCAAATTCAATGCGGGCAACGCCTATAATGTCATTCCAGAGGAGGCGGTCATCGCCGGCACCGTCCGCACACTATCGCCTGAGGTGCGCGCCATGGCAGAGCAGCGCATCACCCAAATCGCGCACAACAGCGCCGATGCACACAATGCCGAGGCATCCGTCAATTATGAGCGCGGTTATCCGGTCACCCACAATCATTCGGACCAGACCGAATTCGCTGTCTCCATAGCCGGTGACATTGCCGGACCGGACAAGGTGGATGCCGATACCCCGCCAACCATGGGCGGAGAGGACTTTTCCTACATGCTGGAAGCCAGACCGGGATCGTTCATTTTCATTGGCAATGGGGACACGGCCAGCCTTCACCATCCGGCCTATGACTTCAACGACGAAGTCATTCCCCATGGCGTTTCCTATTGGGTGCGGCTGGCCGAATCCGCCCTCGCACGCCACTGAACCGCCAGAGAGCAGACCGCATCGGCGTCTGACGATTACGGTGCCGATCCCGGCTGGTGCGCTGGCGCATCGATTGCCGCAAACACGCGGACCAGTCGATCAGCAAGCGCGCGCACGCGCCGCGGCCGGACGCGGGCCGGCGGGAACAGCATATGGATTGGTATCGGCGGCGCAGCATATTGGGCAAGCAGTTCAACCAACCTGCCCGCCTGCAGGTCCACGCCGACATCCAGTTCTGATTTCAGGATGATGCCATGGCCATCCAGACACCATTGCCTGACCAGGGCGCCATCATTGGCAACCCTGTCCCCGCGCACCGTGATTGCCGTCGCTGAACGAGCCGTCCCCAGGTGCCAGACATTGTCCAGGGATGTCCCGAACCGCATGACAAGGCAATTGTGATTTTTGAGATCATCGGGGGTTTGCGGTTCGCCATGGATTTTCAGATAGGCCGGCGCGGCACACACGACGCGCCGTTTTTGTGACAGCCGCCTCACCCGCAACGAACTGTCGGCAATGTCGCCAAACCGCACGGCAATGTCGATGCCCTCCGCAACGATATCGACATATCCATCCGACAGGAGAATCTCCACCGAGATCGCCGGATGCTCGGCCAGGAAAAGGCTGACCGCCGGCGCGATGAGCGAACGCCCGGTATCGATGGGCGCACTGATGCGTATCGGGCCGGACAGCGCCCGCGCACCATACCGAATGCGGCTATCCAAATCGGCCACCTCTCCCAAAACCGATTTGGCTCCCTCGACAAGCGCGCGCCCCTCGTCAGTGAGGCTGATCGCACGCGTTGTTCGGTTCAGCAGAACAACACCGTAGTGGGCTTCCAGTGCGGCCAGCCTCTCGGACACCGTTGTCGGCGACAATCCACATTCGCGCCCGGCAGCGGTGAGACTGCCTTTTTCGACGATTTGCACGAACAGGGCGATGTTACCAAGCAGCATCTTACGGAAACTCCGGATTATTTTTGTATAATTTCCCTGATTATCTTGAATCAACAAACAATTATTTGAATGGTCATCATCAATCAAGGAGCCAAAGCCATGGGCACACTGACAATCGTTGCCAATATCCGCGCCAATCCCGACAAGATCGATCTGGTAAGGGCCGAACTGGAGAAACTGGTCCCAATCACCCGAGCCGAAAAGGGCTGCATCCAGTATGATCTCCACCAGGACAACGACGATCCGTCCCATTTCATGTTTTACGAGAACTGGGAATCGCGCGATCTGTGGCAGACCCACATGAATGCGCCGCATCTGAGCGCCTATATGGACGCAACGGATGGCGCGATTGCCGATTTCACCCTGCACGAAATGACACGCACCCTTTGACGGGTGACCGCGTTTGGGAGACAGATCGATGAAAGCCGTTGCCGTGACCCAATACCTCCCGGTCGAGGATCCAGAAGCTTTTCTGGACGTCCAAATACCCAAACCAGTCCCTGCGGGCCGCGACCTTCTGGTCGCCGTAAAGGCTGTTTCGATCAACCCGGTCGACACAAAAATACGAAAATCGATGAACACCATCGAAGACACGCCTCGGATACTCGGCTGGGATGCCAGCGGAGTGGTGGAAGCCGTCGGCGCCGATGTCACGCTCTTCAAGCCAGGTGATGCGGTTTACTATGCAGGTGACATTACGCGGTCGGGAAGCAATGCCGAGTTTCAGCTCGTTGATGAGCGCATCGTCGGGCACAAATCCAAGTCGCTTGATCATCCGCAAGCGGCCGCTCTGCCACTGACGACCATCACGGCCTATGAAGCATTCTTCGATCGCCTTGGCATCGACAGGAACGGGGCGGACGCCGGCCAGTCGGTCCTGATCATAGGCGCCGGCGGAGGTGTCGGTTCCATCGCAATTCAGCTTGCCAAAGCGGCAGGGTTGACAGTGATCGCAACAGCATCGCGTCCAGAATCCGTGGACTGGGTCAGGACCCTGGGAGCGGATCACGTGATCAATCACCGCAAGCTGATGGTTGAACAGACACGCGCGCTCGGCTTCGACCATGTCGATCACATTGCAATATTCAACGACATGCGCCACTGGGACGCCGCGGTTGAGCTGATCCGGCCGCAGGGGGGCATTGTCTCCATCGACAACACCGATCAGCCGCTGCCGATGGAGGGTATGAAAACCAAAGCGGCCAGTCTGCACTGGGAGTTCATGTTTGCGCGGTCGATGTTTGAAACACCCGACATGATCGAACAACATAAATTGCTCAACCATGTGGCTGACGAGATTGATGCGGGGCACATTCGCACCACGCTCAGCAAGACACTCAGCCCGATCAACGCACACAATATCCGAACCGCCCATGCCCTGATTGAAACAGGCAGCGCGACCGGGAAAATTGTCGTGCACGAATAGGCACAATCGCAAATTGGGACGTCAGGGGATCGTGATGGTTCCGGGATAAACCATCACGGGGAAAGCATGTGAGATCTCGTACCACAAGCGTGATTTACTGATGGCACAAGTCACGGCACGCTCTTCCAGTCGTGCCGCATTCAATGCCTTTCCGGCATCGCATCAATAGGCTGAATTATCCTGGCTTGGAGTGACCTGTTTACAAACCAATCGAAACGTCGCGCCCGGCGGAACGGATCGATACCGAAAAACCGGCGACCAGATCGATGAAAGCAATGACGGTAAGAATGAAGAAGATGTCGGTTGCCGCCTGTCGGACGAGCAGGAATTCCACCAGAAACGCCACGAACACCAATGTCGAGAGCAGATGATCGATCAGTGACCAGGAACCGGTTCGAGTTGCCTTGAGCACTTCAAAAAAGAGCAGCACCAAAGCCGCGACGATGACGGTGTCGCCAAGCTCCATCGTCCAGACCGCCCCTGATATCATGGCCACGCTGATGATCTCGTTCGACAAGGACTCCAGGCCCAATCCGCCATAGGGACTGAACACCAGCACATTGTAGAAGATCAGCGGGATGATCATCAGGGGAATGGCTGCAATCATCATCGGCTCCTTGTCCACGATCGACACCGACGGGATGGATCGGATATCCCATGGCTTGGCGTCGAACGAATATATGGCAGCTTCCGCCAGTTTGAAACCGGCCTTTCGATGCGGCTCACGGCCACACCAGGACGGTTCTCATTGAAATCGTTGATGCCTTCAGGCTTTGCCGACGCGGTCAAATCCTGGATTGCTCTGAGCAATGCTGCCCCACGACCGGAAACAACAAAAGGCCGGCTGTTGAGCCGGCCTTGACAGGGTTATTTAACGACCACACTCCTGAACGGGATCCGGTATCGGGCCCGGGAGCAGGCCCGGAATCAGGCCTCGTCCTTGACCTTCAGAACCTGACGGCCCCGATACATACCGGTTTTAAGGTCGATATGGTGCGGACGACGCAATTCACCCGAATCCTTGTCCTCGACATAGGTCGGTGTCTTCAGCGCATCGGTCGCGCGGCGCATCCCGCGCTTCGAGCGGGATATCTTACTTTTAGGTACGGCCATTTCTTACTCCACTCGCGGGCAAATCGTGTTCCCCGGCCAGTTCGGGCCGAAAACGACGAATATCAATCTCGGAAATTGCGCGGGCTTATACACCGCCACGACCGCTTTGACCAGCGTTGTCCCGCTTTTTTTTCTTATCCGCGCCCCGATATCGCACCTGCCCCTCAAACACCCAGCCCGTCACTTGTCGGGCCGTCGGGGATCAGTGGCCCAGGAGCCCAAAAACCAACCTCATTCCTCGAGGCATTTGATATAGGCGCCCGATTGTTTGGCGCGGCGTTCATTGATGTTGGCAAGGCGCGTCAGGCCGCGGGACGGCTTGACCGGATTGCGCAGATAGGGATTTGGCAACGTGACGGCAAGATAGGCAGCGCGGCGGCGCGACAGCCGGTCGGCGGACACGCCGTAATAATGCTGTGCGGCCGCCCCGACTCCATAGATGCCAGGGCCCCATTCGACAATGTTCAGATAAATCTCCATCAGCCGACGTTTCGACCAAACCGCATCGGCCACCATGGCCAGCGGGACTTCCAGGGCCTTGCGCACATAGGAACGGCTGCTCCACAAGAAGAGATTCTTCACGGTCTGCATCGCAATGGTGCTGGCGCCCCGTGTACGCTCACCCTCGAGCGCCTCATCAATCACCAGATCCAGCGCATCCCAGTCGACACCATCATGAAAGCAGAACTTGCCATCTTCAGAGGTCAGGACGGATTGAACGAGCGCCGGGGAAATCCTGTCGAAATCCACCCATTCGCGCTGATATTCGCGCTGCAACACCAGATCACGCGCCATCAATGTCGAAACCGGGTGGACCGAACGCGACCCGTAAAGAAAGATCAGCGCGAGCGGCACACAGACCAATACCAGGACAACAACGATCGCGACGCGCCACAAAGCCCGTCGAATTCGCCGCCCGGTTCCCCGTTTTTTTTTCGCGCGCGCCAACCGACCCCCGACATATCAACTCTCCACTCTTTCCATAAATGACTTGGGCGCCAAATGGAAACAGAGCTTCAGACAAGTCTTTAGCAACCGTCGAATGACCGCTCTGCGGACTTTGCCGACCTTTCTAGAATCTGATGCGTGCGATAAAGGTGCTGTGATTCCATTGCGGATTGGTTGACCTCATCGTGACTGAATATACGAAACCCAAAATCATCTTTCTAAATGGTACATCAAGTGCTGGAAAATCGAGCATTGCGAGAGAGCTTAGGACACTCCTTCCAAAAGACTTTTGCTACTTCGCATCTGATCAACTAGCAGATGCCGAGTTTCGCGCCCTTGAAAAATCGGACTCCGAAAGACAGCGCTTTTTTGCTGGTTTCCATTTGTCAATTGCCGCTTTTGCAAGCTGTCACAATGATATGGTTGTTGAACATATCGTCGAGGAACGGGAATGGGCGAACGATTTGAAGCGCATGTTAGCTCCATTCGACACTTTTTGGGTCGGTGTCCATTGCGACCTTGAAAGGCTTCGACAACGAGAAAAACTACGTGTTGATAGAACACTTGGTGAAGCCGAATTTCACCTTAAGACACACGAGCACCTAACTTATGACGCTGAAGTAACCAACATCACGCATCCATTGGATGCTGCAAAGGAAATTCACCGTCTTTGGCTTAACCGCGAGCTGACATAGTGCCCATGCTTTCTCCGAGCCAGAGTAAGTTTGGGCTCGAAACTGCCATTGATGGGTTGGCGCAGATCTTATGTCTTTTGCACGCCGATTATGATCCTGCACCGTTGCCGCACCGTACACATCATGCAATGAGAGCAGCATGAGTGACGAAACCCACACATTCCTTGAATCGCTTGGCCTGCGTGCGCAGCAAGTCGAAAGCACACTGACAAAGCTGCTGAATTCGGACCTGCGCGACGACGAGATCGCCCGCCCGAACCACTTGCTGGCCGCCATGCGGCATGGGGTGCTGAATGGCGGCAAGCGTCTGCGTCCGTTTCTGGTTCTGGAGAGCACGGCGCTTCTGGGCGGTCCGGATGATGCGGCGTTGCGGGTCGCAGCGGCGCTCGAATGCCTCCATTGTTATTCGCTTATTCATGACGATTTGCCATCCATGGACGATGATGATCTGCGGCGCGGCCTACCGACCGTGCACAAGGCTTTCGATGAGGCGACCGCCATCCTGGCCGGCGATACGTTGCTCACCATGGCGTTTGACATCATAGCAGCGCCGCAAACACAACTGCCGGACCGGCAAAAGACCGAACTGATCCTGGCCCTTGCACGCGCGGCGGGCCTCGGCGGCATGGCTGGCGGCCAGGCGCTCGATCTTCTGGCTGAAACCACCGACCCGGACGAAGCGGCAATCATCCGCCTTCAGGCCATGAAAACCGGTGCGCTGCTGCGCTTTGCCTGCGAAAGCGGGGCGATCATCGCATCCGCCTCGCCGACCGACCGACAGCAGTTGAAACGATTTGGCGAGGCGATCGGACTGGCCTTTCAACTTGCAGATGATCTGCTGGACGTCACGTCCGACAGCCAGGCGCTGGGCAAGGCGGCCGGCAAGGACGCCGCCGCCGGCAAGGCCACACTGGTCGCCCTGCATGGCACGCAATGGGCACGCGAACAGCTTTCAGGTCTCGTTGAGGAAGCCAACCGGTTGCTGGAGCCGTTTGGCGAAAGAGCGGCAATATTGAAGGCTGCAGCGGAATTCATCGCCAACCGCGAGAACTAGGCGCGGACTCATAAACACGCAGCCAAAGGCGGATCGCTGAGAGCTTTACGAAGGCCAGGAAGTTGGCGGCCCACTTCTCGTAACGCGTGGCAATGCGGCGGCAGTGCTTGATTCGATAGAAGAACCGTTCGACCAGGTTTCGATCTCGACAGAGGTTCAGTTTGAAGCAGATCGGCCCAATGCGAGATGGCGGTCAAGACGCGGTCCGATCCGCCGGCGCACGAACCGGTTATAGCAGGTGGTGCAAGGCCCATAGCATACGGGAAGATCCCGCCACGGGGCACCCAACTTCAATACCCAAATGATACCGTTCGGAACCCGCATGTTGGCGTTGTCGAGGAAGCGCTTGCTTGGCTTTTCTCAGTGACCAAAGGCTGATCTTCCCTCTCAGTCAACAAGCGTAGACTAATGCGCCGCCTTGGCCGCATCAGCGATTCTACCGATAAGGTCTCCAAAATGTTGATACAGAAGAAGCTGGCCTGCATCAGAGACAACTTCGATTTTGATCCACGGATAGGCTTCACGGTATTCTGCGATTGTCGCAATGTCGGTTGCGGGGTCTTCTGCGCCGTTGACGAACCACGTTTTGATGCTCGCACATTGCATGAGCAAATGCGACCAATCGGCTTCTGTTGCGAGTACCTCCATGGTATAGGCCTGCGCAACATCTGTGGTCTCACCAGCGATCAGTTCTGCATTTGCAAGCAGAACGGGCCGCAGCTCATCTATATTCATCAAAGCTATATCAGCCGGAGACCGCTGGTTCATCTGCCGGTACATCTCAATGACACCAATTCGCTTGGCCAGAGCAACTGCGGCCTTGGTGGTGAATTTCAGCAAATGAGGTGCATGTCTGGCAGTTGATAGAAAGAAACGGTGCCACTTCGCCATGCCAGAGTAATGCTGGTCTCCGGGCAGACAGGGGCGGGCACAAATGCCAATGATCTCGCTAATCATCTTTGGGTGATGTGCGGCAAAATCGGCTGCAAACAACAGGTCATTGCCTTGTGTCAGATATGGCAGCCGCGCAATGCCAAGTTGGTTCAGCAGGAACAACGTGTCATCACGGGTGGAAGCGAGAACATCTGCCTTGGGATCCAGATTGTCACTTTGGCCGTATCCTGCCCGGATCGGGCAAATGACACGGAGCCCATGCTGAAAGGCCAGTTTGAGCATCGGCTTGTGCCAACGCGCCAGACCATACCCCATATGGGAGTACAAGACAGGGGCACCCGTCGCAGGACCCATATCGTGATAGTCCAACCGGCGCCCATCGGGTAACGTGACGGACTTGAAGGGCTTCCAAACCTCGACGGTGAGCCAGTCGGTTGTATCATAGAAAGATTCTTGAGTTGCAATGTCGGTGTCTGAGTTGGTTGCATTGGAAACATCCCGCAGCGACAACACGAGGCGGATCACCTCAGACTGTGTGCGCGCGTGCATCTTGGACAGGATGGATTTGATCTGCCCCCGGACTGTGCCTTCACTTGTGCCGCGTTCCGCTGAAATGGTTTTAGCGTCCAATCCTTCGACCAGTGCGCGTACGACCCCTTGCTCGGCTGCTGTGAGACCAAACACCTCTTGCAGAGTATCCCCCAATGCAGTCTGCCAGTGATAGCGTGTTGTGACTACGAGGGCGTGTTCGTCAGTCTGTTGGGTGGTCCTGCCCACCCTCCTTATCTGAAACAACGCGGGACCAAGTTGGCCACCAAATTCGATGTTCAACAACCGGTCCGGGCGATCTGCCGTTAAGAAGACATCCCTAACGCCAGCGGCTAAGGCCTCCAATGCCTCACCTTGCAGGCGCATGTCACTCAGATTCAAACCGTCGCTGATCTCAAATGCAGATTGTGCTCCCTGATTGGAGGCCAGCACGGTCAGGTCTCGGCTGACAATGAAGGCTGCGAGCGAATTGAAAGGTGTCAATGTTGCCGCAAGGCTGAGCTTTCCATCTCTCTCTGCGGCGCGAGACAGGAATGTCTCGGCACGGTTGAGGTGAGCTTGGTAGGCATCGTCAAAGACGTCGATGTCCTTAATGGTTTGCCGTGCCGCGCTGGCGTCCAGACCGGCGTTGTTCCAAGCATCAATGAAAAGCTCAAGCGACTGGGGATCAAGCGCGATGTCATATAGCTGATTTACGAATGCGCTTGTTTCAATGTCTTTGCTTTGGCTGTCCGTCATTCTTGAACTTGTTTGTTTCGTCACACCGTGCAAGGGGCAACGGGAAAGCTCCTTATTAGGTATCAGATCGGAGTGGTGTGCCTGTGTCCTTAGTTTATCACATCATTGGGCCACAGACACACCAAGTCGCACTGGATCAGGCACAAGAGTATGCTGTCGCCAATGCGCTTGCGCGCGGTGTAGGAATCAAGCCAAAACCATCCACCCACCCCCGAACACAAGAAGGGATGCGAGGGAACGGTTCATAAAAGTCATGGAACGCTCTGATCTTGCCAAACGTTTCAATTGCGCCGCAAATCCAACGACCAGTGCGGCACCTGCAGCAAGGGCTGCAAATGTTGTCAGCGCCACAATCAAAAACTCTGGCATTTCAATAACACGAATATCCATCATCTCTGGTAGGACGAGCGGGAAGAGCACCATCATGTAAGGCGAGATAAAGCATGACATGAGACCGGCACCCAGCGAGCAAAAGACAGACCCTCTTGCCGCATCGCAATCGGCATTCATGTCAAACCCGCCTTTCCAGGTCCCCCGGGCGAGCCAAAGTATGTAGGCGATCATGACGTACTTGCTGTACTCGAAGACAAGTGGGGCTGATGTCAGCCATGCGCTGAGCCCAAAGCAAACTGCGGAGATGATAATGACCCCGCCAAGAGCAAAACCAAGACCAAAACCTGTGGCCCCTTTAACATCATTGCTGGCGGCCCGAACCATCAGCATCAAAACGACGGGACCCGGTGCAATTGCGATGGCGACAAGGGTAATGAAGTAGGAAAGCGAGTCTGCAAAGGTCATGACCGCACCTCCGCATCAATGCCGATCTGCACCAATCCAAAAGCACCTAAGTAGCAGACAGAGCCAATGACCACGGTGGCTTGGTGGGGTCCAAAGTTGGAATTATGGGAAACGAGTTCGGCCATGGTCTCTTCTTTCGATGTGATGTTTGGAAAGTAGAGAGCAGGCCAAAGTCCGGCATCTCCCATATGGGAGATACGCGCGCAAAACTCTTACGCAGCGGCAATTTATACGTTTAGTGAGAAGTCACACGCATGTTCGTCAAGTCGTGTAACGGTGCGCGATTTTGGCAAACAAGGGTATCAATTCCTGATACTTCTGGAACATCAGGAATTGCCCAGTTCCTTCCATGACCTTTAGCTCAATCCATGGATATGCTGCACGAATCCGTTCGACGGAAGCAAGATCAATCGTCGGGTCCTGCTCACCGAACAGAATTTGCATGGGTATATCGCGCGTTTGCAACATCAATGCGGACCAATCTTGCTCAATCGCGATATACTCCATCGCAAACGCCTGTGCTGCATTGGTTGTGCTGCTTGCCAACATACTTGAGTTATTCAACACCACTGGGCGCATTTCGTCACTGTCCAATAAGGCAAGATCGGCAGGCGAATCTTTGCACAGCTTTTGATGCATTGTCTTCATGCCCATTCGCTTTCCCATGGCGACCGCCGCTTTGGATCCGAAATGCACTATTTGTGGCGCATACTTTGCGGTGGACATGAAGAACCTTTGCCATGCCCCCGTACCCAGCAATTGGACGTTGCCGGGCAGGCACGGGCGTGCGCAAATGCCAATCAGTTCCGGAATAACCTCTGGTCTTTCGACAATTAGATCGACCGCAAAGACAAGATCATTGCCATGCGCGATGTAGGGTAGTTTGGAGATGCCAAGGCTATCCAGAATCCGTAGGGTGTCATTGCGTGTGGACACCATGACATCAGCGTTTGGATGCAGATTCTCGCTGTGCCCAAATCCCGCCCGGATTGGACAAATCACCCTGAGCTTATGTTGGTACGCCAGCTCGATCATGGAGCGAGACCACCGGGCCTGACAATATCCCATATGTGAGTAGAGGATCGGCGCTCCATCGGCTGGCCCCATTTCGTGATAATCCAGCTTGCGCCCATCGGGCGTATACAAGGACCGAAAGGGCCGCCAGACTTCTTCTTCCAGCCAATTGGTGGAGACCGAACGTACCGCCGGCGCGGCTCCCGTCGTTTCGTCAGCCAACAGCGGCAAGTCCGTCATTGGTAGAACCAAGCGGATGATTTCGGACTGGGACTTCACATCCATCTTGGAAAACACGGTCTTAACCTGATCGCGGACGGTGCCTTCGCTCGTCCCGCGTGTTTTAGCTATCCCCTTGATAGTTTTGCCTTGAACCAGCGCGTGCACGATCTCACATTCAGCCGAAGTAAGGCCGAAGGTAGCTTTCAATGCATCGTCCTGCCCGGTGCGCCAGTAGCGTTGGCTGCTTACCACCAGCACTTTTGCCCCATCACCATTTTCCATTTCTGAAAGGCGGCGGATCTGCAGTAAGATGGGACTTTGTTGAGTCTGCTCATGTACCTTTAGAACGCGCTTGAAGTTTCCATCAGCGGCAATGGCTTCAACCAACGTTCTGCGAAACGCGTCCCTTTCCTCAGCTGAATGACCAATTTCGACAACTGAGTTAACTGCTTGGGGCCCCAACCACTCTTGCGCCGCTGTGTTCGCCTCAACGATCTTTCGCGCAGCGTCGACAACGAAAGCTGCCAGACTGTCAAAGTACTTTAGGAAGGATTGCAATTCGGGTTGGGGCGTCTCTCCGCGCTGCAGGAACAGATCGGCCCGTTTGAGATTGTCGTAGTAGTCTGGACCAAGCTCCTCAATGTCTTCAACGGAGCGAAGCGCAAGCCCGCGTTCCAGACCTGCCGCATTCCACGCATCAATGAAAGCATCCAAAGATGTTGGGTCGAGGGCAACATCAAGTGTGCTGTCCACGAAAAATCCGGGTTCTCTGGCGTTGAGATATTCGTCGGCCATCAATCAGTCTCTGTCTATCTCAACTACCTCGTTTTGGAGATATCTCAATGGCACACAAAGTGACACTTCTTCGCCATGGTTGAAAGACTTCTCTCGCGGGCGGAAAAGTGCTTTTCATCGAACAGGCACCTCCCGCGCGCATTTGCAGACCGAGCTCGCGAAATAAATTCACAGGGCGGGTACCTATGAAATTAGAGGCGCGGACAATATTGGTTCTCCTAATGCTGACATTCAAACAACATGCAGCATCAGTAAAAATGGGCTCAGTAACGACCTTCGCGGCCCAACGAACAAAGGTCGGAAGAGCGGGACGAAGTTGCCCCTGGGTGCTGCCCCGTCAACGTCCGCATTCGTTGTGTGGCAGTGTCCTCGATGCTGTTTCTAGTTCGACGCTCAGACTTGTGGCCAAGTCAAAAAACCGTCGCCGCACCGTCTCGGAATAGGGATTGGCCTTCTCAATCGCTTCAAATACTTCTGGCGCATCGTGCTGAACCATGGAAACCGCCTCGGATAGCAAGTCAAAGCTCTTCGTTGTCATACGTGTTGGCAGCGGTCCCATTCTCAGTAGCACTTTGGCGATGAGGTGCGTGAGCCCTTGGACAATTGCTGCTTCCTGGTCGTGATCTTCGGGTGTTGTCATGATGACGGTCAGACCCAGAGCCTTGCGTAAAAACGCAGCCAGCCTCGCATGTCGTCTTCCCTGAACCGGGCAGACTGCAATTTTTAGACCCTCAATTCCTGTCGCGGCACTCTGAGGACCGAACAGGGGATGAGACGCGACGATGTCCACATTGTTCGGTAGCAGTCGCCGCATGATTTCAGAAGGAACGACTTTGACTGAACCAACATCGACAATCAGCGCGCCAGGTTTACAAGCAACCGCGACCTTGCTGACAACTTGCTCAAATGAGGACACTGGTGCCGCAATGAGGATCACATCAGCCTGCGATACTGAGTGCAACGATGACAGACGCACTCCAAGTTGCTTTGCGGCCCAGGCAACGTCCGGGGACGGATCGTGGGCCGTTATTTCGAAATGCTGACCAAGATGAAGGGCTGCAAGTTGTCCGAATGCACCAAACCCCACAATGCCTAGCGACGTGTTTTGGCTTCTGCTGTTGTTGTCCATTTTTCGACCTTTGAATTTGCCGCCCGGCACAAGGTCGATTTTATGTTGACCGCTGAAAGGGGCAGCGGAAAACCAATGATAAATTACCCGCAGCTATGGAAGCTGAGGATAGTAGTCCTGCGATGCGAAGAACGAATTCACCATGACGCCAGCGATAAGACACCCTTGAGAGCAGAGTCAACCATATTGCGCCCTGGCGGCCATTGGCCGTGACGCAGCATTCTGGAGACATGGGCTCGGAGCCGACCTTTGCTGCAAGGTGTTGCGACGACCGGATCGCGGACGCTGCGGACATTGCAAAAGGAGCCCAAGTGCGAAAGTGTATTGTTTCGATCAGTCCATCTCTTTGGCGCCGAAGCATATGGAACGAGTGTAAGCATGATAGGTTGTCCACGGCTTGCTATTCTTCGTGGTCACATGGTTGGCGGATGGGTTTTTGCCCTGTTTCTTTGTGTGCCAGTTTTTGCCTGGGCTTCTGATCTGGCAATCAGAAACGTTCACGTGTTCGATAGTTATGACGGATTTGACGATGAAACTCGATCCATCATTGTGCACAATGGCACGATCTCTGAAGTCTTGGACAATGGGTCAGCCATTCCTTCAACGCTGAAGGTCATTGACGGCGACGGGGGATATCTGCTTCCCGGCTTCATCGACGCTCATGTCCATATTCTGGTTCCGCGATGTCAGTCCTTTTCTGTTTTTTCCCGCGGAAATGTGCAGTTTGATCGAGCCCTCTCTGAAGAAATGATGAGTGTTCTTATCGATTTTGGGATCACGACCATACGAAGCCCCGCGACGCCAACAATGGAAGGACTTGCGCTTCGTGATGATCTCAACGCTGGACGAATAAAAGGACCATATGCACTCGCGTCAGCAGAACTCATCAATGATGGGAGGATGACCGCAGATGATCTTAGATTCTACGTTCGCAACGCCCTGCAACATAGGCCGGACTATTTCAAGGTTTATGCCGGACTCCATCCCTGGCAGGTCAAAACCGTTATCGACGAGGCCCACAAGCACGGTGTTCCCGTAATCGGGCATTTGGGGAGGACCTCATGGGCGGAAGCGATCAAACATAAGATTGACTTTCTGACACACGCGGTCTCTTGGTCCGAAAAGACACTGAAACCGGAATATCGAAAAGCCTATCGTGAAGCGAGACACCAAGTAGGCGCCATGCGTGCCCGGCTCGATTGGCTGGAGTGGTTGGATCTCGAATCAAACGAAGTCACCTCGATGATTAAGGCGTTGGCTGCGAGCAGGGTGCCGGTCGACCCGACTTTGGTGGTCTATGACGCAAAGTTCTCCGCCCCGGACGATCGGCGATACCGTCTCAACGCCAACGTGAATGTGGTGCCGACGCTGAAATCTGACTGGAGCGAGTGTCGCGGTCTCGCACACAACTGGACCAGGGATGATTTTAAACGGTGGCGCAGGCTGTTTCCGAAGCTGCAGTCCTTGGTCCGACTGATGCACGAGCGTGGTGTTATCCTTATGACGGGTTCTGACACTGCCAATGAGTGGGTGATCCCTGGAGAAAGCCTACATCAAGAGTTCGAACTTCTGGTGGAAACCGGAATTCCTCCAAGGGACGTGTTAAGAATGACGGGAGCAACGGCCGCAGAAGCTCTTGGACTTGATGACCGGGGCGTCATTGGACAAGGATACAAAGCTGACTTGGTTCTACTGACAGACAATCCAGAGACAAATATCACAAACACCCGGAGTATCATTTGGGTCATGAAAGACGGTCAGATAGTCTCAGGGCGCGCGAAATCTGACTAAAATATTGTCTCCTTCTGCATGTCAGATTGTGCATTCAATTTCCAAGCATGAAAAGGTGCTAACACCTGTCCATCGCCGAAAACTCATATGAAGTTCTATGTCCTTTTGGGCTCGGAGCCGACCTTTGCCGCACAATCAACCGATGACAGCTATAGTCGGTCTGGAGGCACTGTCGGATCGAAAGCGAATGTCCGGGCTACCGTCAAAACCGGACATTGCCGTTTATGAGCACACGGCCTGGAGTGTCCGTTTGTCAGGAGACGGTTTCGACCGCCATTTCTCCGTCATCCGATTGGTGATTGCCAAAGCGGTTTTCGATATAATCGGCAACCAATCGCTCGAATTCCCCGGCGATATTGTCACCGCGCAGCGTGTGGGCCTTGCGGCCGTCGACAAAAACCGGCGCCGCCGGCGTTTCACCGGTGCCGGGCAATGAAATGCCGATATCGGCATGTTTGGATTCGCCCGGTCCGTTGACGATACATCCCATGACGGCAACGTTGAGACTTTCCACGCCGGGATATTTCTCCCGCCAGACCGGCATGTTCCGGCGCAGGTCATCCTGGATTTTCTGGGCGAGTTCCTGGAAGACAGTCGATGTCGTGCGTCCGCACCCCGGACAGGCGGCCACGATCGGCACGAATTGCCGGAATCCCATCACCTGGAGCAATTCCTGCGCCACCTGCACCTCCCGTGTCCGGTCGCCGCCGGGCTCTGGTGTCAGGGATATTCGGATCGTGTCCCCGATGCCTTGCTGCATCACGATGGCAAGGGCCGCGGAAGAGGCAACGATCCCCTTGGTGCCCATGCCCGCCTCGGTCAATCCGAGATGCAGCGCATGGTCCGAACGCCGCGCCAGCTCCGTGTAGACGGCGATCAAATCCTGGACCTGGCTGACCTTGGCTGAAAGAATGATGCGTTCCCGCGCCAGGCCGATCTGCTCGGCCAGATCCGCCGACATCAGCGCCGACTGGACGATGGCTTCCTGCAGCACTTCTTGGGCACTGAGCACACCGCCCTTTTGCTGGTTCTGGTCCATCAGGTGTGTCAGCAGCACCTGGTCGAGCGATCCCCAGTTCACACCGATCCGGACAGGCTTGTCGAAGCGGATCGCCGTCTCGATGATCTGCGTGAACTGGCGGTCCTTCTTGTTTCCAAAGCCCACATTGCCGGGATTGATACGGTATTTTGCCAAGGCCTCGGCACAGGCCGGATGATCGGCGAGCAGCGTGTGACCGATGTAATGAAAATCGCCGACCAGCGGCACATCCAGCCCCAGCCGTTCAAGCCGCTCGCGAATCTTCGGAACGGCTGCAGCGGCTTCATCGCGGTCGACCGTGATCCGGACAATCTCCGATCCGGCCTTGGACAGAGCGGCGACCTGGGCAACCGTTGCATCGATGTCGGCAGTATCGGTATTGGTCATCGACTGTACGACCACTGGCGTTCCACCGCCAACCGTGACACCGCCTACATCGACCGGCACCGAATGCCGCCGCTGGAATACTTCGGAATAATATGAACTCATCGGTTCCTCTAGGGTCACGCCCATTGCGCCTGCGTCGGATGGTCGCCATGAGTTGGTGCAAACGACCCGCGATGTCAACATACCAACGCAGCGCAGGAACCGATCAGGCCGCTCTTGCTACCCCTTCGATCCCCATGGCCGGAACCCGTAAGCCGAGATCGCTCAGTGCTGCCGCCACGGCAAGCCTCGGTTCGGTATGTGGAACATGTCCGATCAGGGTTTGCAATTTGTCACTATTGAGATGATGGGGCGACGACCACAGATAGGCCATTTCGCTGATTTCCCGCCACATGGGAACAATCAGGCCGCCCGCCCGCAACAGGGGCCAGGGAAGGCCGGCACGGTTCAGTCCATGGCCGACCGCCGCCTCGCATAATGACTTCAACTGCCCGCCCGTCATCGAATGGCCCTCAAAGAGAAAGGTCTCGAATTCGGACAATTCGCCGAGATGATCGCTCAACGCGGCAAATGTTGCGGCCAGATCCGGCAGATACGCCCAGCTGTGCATGCGATCCATTGGGCCGGGATAGGTGAATGTCCGTTTGCCGATCTTCGAGGCGATCACCAGATCGAACCAGGAGCCGGTCAACGGTCCACCATAGAAATCACCAGCACGTAAAATCACGGTCTGGACACCATGGCGGTCGGCCTGTTCCTTGAAAAACGCTTCCAGCCCAATGCGGATCGCGCCCTTGCGGGTGGAGCCTTCGAATCCGCTTGCGTCCGACACGGTCGGCGCAATGGCGTGGCCATAATTATAGACATTGCCCGGAAACAGATGCGCCGCGCCGTGGCATCTGGCTGCCGCCATGACATTTTCACCAACGGGCATAACCTGCTTCGACCACTCCGTATAGGGCGCGTTGAGCCCGTTGAAGAAAATGTCGGCGCCTTCGGTCGCTTGAATGAGGCTCTGCCGGTCAGTGGCGTCGGCAGCCCGTTGCCGGATGTCAGCCGGAAGCCCGACGGCTTTGCCGGACCGGGTGATGGCAACAACGTCATGCCCGGAAGCGTGAAACGCCTTCGCGACCATGTTCGAGACGCGCCCATTGGCACCGAGAACTGCGATCCTGGCCATGATTCCTGCTCCTTCTGCTTTCGATCAATGCGGATATCATTGATTTATTGCTTCAAATATGCATTTAAAACAGACATGATCGCATAGATTAATTACAATAATGAATTGAATATGGATTGGAATCTGGTTCGCAGCTTTCTGGCGGTGGCCGAAAACGGGACACTGGCCGCGGCGGCCGAGGCCCTCGGCGCAAGCCAGCCGACCGTCGGCCGACACATCGATGCGCTGGAAGGCGCAACGGGTCTCACCTTGTTCGCACGCGGCCGCCACGGCATGGTGCTTTCGGAGGCCGGACTGTCTCTTGTCGAAGAAGCCAAGGCCATGCAGGCAGAGGCCGACCGGTTCGAACTCAAGGCCGCCGGGCGCGCTCAATCGGTTCACGGACCGGTCCGTATTACCGCCAGCGAGGTGGTTTCGACCTATATCCTGCCGCCGATTATTGCCGCTTTCGGGCGGACCGAACCCGACATCCAGATCGAACTGGTTTCCAGCAATTCGGTGGAAAATCTGCTCAGCCGTGACGCCGACATTGCCGTTCGGATGTTTCGTCCCGTTCAAAACGACATCATCGCCCGCAAGACCGGCGAACTCGGCATGGGCATTTACGCCCACCGATCCTATCTTGCCGACCATGGCGAACCGGTCGACGTCGAGACCTTCCTGCAGCACCGCCTGATCGGCATGGACCGCTCAACCCTGATCCTCGACGGCATGTCCGATCTCGGCATAAAAGCGGACCGAAACCTGTTTTCCGTTCGCACCGACGATCAGGTTGCCTACCTGGAACTGCTCAAGGCTGGGGCAGGAATAGGCTTTGCAGCCCATATCCTGGTTGCAGCGAATCCTGACATCAAACAGGTGTTACCGCATGTCCAGATACCAGCCCTGCCGATCTGGCTGGCGTCCCATCAGGAGCTGAGGACAAGCCAGAAAATCCGCCGCACCATGGACTATCTTCACCAGACGATAAGTATTTTGCCGTTAACTGGTCGAGCGGGACGGGAATAATCCTGCAGTTGCACAACCCCAGAGGCCACGCGAAAATGGTCGATGGCCCGAAGGAAACGTGTGACTTGTTTCCGGACGAACGGAGAAACCCCCATGCATCTGCTCGATTGGACGCTGACAAAATATGATTATTGGACCTTCGCGTTTCTCGTGGTGGCCATCATCGCGTTTTTCTATGCACTGATCCAGATTGGCGGCTTGCCAGGAAAGATCGCGGAGCGACGCAACCACCCGCACGCCGAAGCGGTCAAACTGGTTGGCTGGATCGGCTTGTTCACGGTTTTTCCCTGGATCCACGCTATTATCTGGGCCGTCCATGACGGGCTGACGATCGATGTGCGGTCGCTGCCGAAAGAGGGCACGAAAGGCGAAGTCGAAAACACCTCGATCCTGGGCATCGACATGCCACGGAACGAAGGACCGCCGGAAACCGACACCACCATCGAAGCCACAGCGGACGCATCGCCACCCGACGGCGACGCCCCCACGAAGCCGGCTTGACGAGGTAGTCACATGCTCATCGCTCTTGGTCTTGTCGTTGTCTATATCGTCTTTGTCTGGCTGGTGTTCTTCCGCTTCCGCCTGATGAAATTCACCATCGTCTGGGGTGTGGTCGGCTTCTGGGTCGGCGTGCACATGTTCCTGATCTTCATCGTGGCCCTGCGGTTTTTCCAGCCCTATTCCATGGATGGCCATGTGATCCGGCAAACCATTCAGCTGATACCGCGCTTGCCGGAACCGACGATTTTGGAAGAGGTGCTGGTGGAAGCCAATCAACCGGTCAAGGCCGGTGATCCGCTCTACCGGTTCGACAAGTCGCTCTATGAATTCCGGGTCAAGGAAAAGAAGGCAAATCTGGCCGAGGCCATACAAAATGCACTGATCCTCGACACCAATGTGGACCTGGCCAATGATGCGCTGGACGAATCCAAAGCCAATCAGGTTTACGCTCAGGAAGAGGTCAAACGCTATACGGATCTGGTGCCCAAGGGCGGCGCCCGCCAGGAAACCCTGGATGAGTGGACCCAGAAACTCGCCGCGGCCAATGCCCAGGTCGCCGAAGCCGAGGCCAATATCACAAAGGCCGAACTGGCAAGAGACGCCCAGATCGAAGGTGTCAACGCTCAGGTTGCCAGTGCCGAAGCCATGCTTGGACAGGCCGAATATTATCTGGATCAAACGGTTCTGCGTGCACCCGATGACGGCATGATCATCAATCAGCAGGCCCGCCCTGGCCTGGTTGTCGGCGATCGCCGCATCGGCGCGGTGGCCGTTTTCGTTGCCGACCGCGATCCCTATTTTCTGGCCTCCTTCTATCAGGAACACCTGAAATTCGTCGAACCCGGTCAAGAAGCCGAGGTCGCGCTGGATATCTTCCCCGGGCAGGTGTTCAAGGCACGCGTTGATACGGTCTGGTGGGGCACCGGACAGGGTCAGATCAAACCGAGCGGATCGATCCCGACCTTCCGGTTTCCGCAATTGCAGGGCCGCATTGCCGTACAAATCACGATCGATGACCCGGCCTTGAAAAAACTGCCTGCGGGTGTTCATGGTGCGGTTGCGATTTATACGGGCGGTGGCAAGGGTTTTGAGCCGCTCAGACGCATCAATATGCGCCTCTACAGCTGGGCCAATTTCCTCTTTCCAATGGATTTCCTGTGATGAATAGGGCTCTGAAAAACCGAGGCGGATCTTCACCTCGCCTCGCCGCTTTTCCTGCGCTCGCCTTCACGGCGACGTTTCTGGCCGGTTGTGTGATGGTTGGTCCCGATTTCGAACGGCCGGAAGCGCCCTATCTGGGGAGCTGGAGCAAGGGCGCCGGGCTGAAGATCGACAAGAACACCGGCCTGACAACCCGAAGCGAAGCGGTTTCCGACTGGTGGACCTTGTTCAAGGATCCGGTCCTGACGGCCTTTGTCGAGGATGCTTATCAGGACAATCTGGTTCTGGAGGCCGCCGGTGTGCGTGTCTACCAGGCCCGCGCCCAGTTGGGCATTGCCCGTGGCGAGTTGTTTCCGCAGAAGCAGCAGGCCAAGGCCGGCTTCCGCAGCGCCGAGTTCAGCACCAATAATTCTCTGATCAAGGAAGTGCGCCGGTTCATTCCGATCGACAACCGCTTCAACAGTTACAGCACCGGGTTCGATGCCGGCTGGGAAATCGATCTGTGGGGCAAGATCCGCCGTGACGTGCAGTCGGCCAAAGCCAATCTGATGTACGAAATCGCCAGCTATGATGACGTTCTGGTCACGTTGACGGGCGATATCGCGGCAACGTACATCACTATCCGCGAGTTGCAGGGCCTGATTGCCCTGACTCGCGCCAACGCCGCGCTGCAGAAAGAAAGCCTCGGCATCGCCAAGGTCAAGCTGGAGGGCGGCACGACAACGCAATTGGATGTCGACGAGGCCACGGCGTCCTACAATGCCACATTGGCGACCATTCCCGAATATCAGGCTGCTCTCGCCCAGGCATTGAACGCCATGAGCCTGCTCATCGGTGAAACGCCCGGTGACGTTGCCCCACGGGTCAAACGCTACAAACGGCTGCCGCGCATTCCCGCGGCCGTCGCAATCGGCGTTCCGGCCGACATGCTCCGCCGCCGCCCCGACATTCGCGCCGCCGAATATCTGGCTGCTGCCCAGTCAGCGCAGATCGGCGTTGCCAAGGCCGATCTCTATCCGGCGTTCACCATCACCGGCGCGGTGGCCGTCAAATCAAGCGATGTCGCCAACCTGTTCAGCAATGGAAGCTTTGACGGCTTCATCAATCCGGGCTTTTCCTGGAATTTCCTCAATTACGGCCGCATCCGCAACAATGTCCGCGTCCAGGACGCCAAATTCCAGGAACTGCTCCTGCAGTACAAGAACACGGTCCTGAGTGCCTATTCAGAGGTGGAGACGGCGCTGGTTTCCTTCCTCAAGGCCCAGCAGCAAGTGGTTTATCTGCGCCGCAGTGTCGCCGCTTCGAAGCGCGCCGTGGGTGTTGTCGTGGATCAGTATCGTGATGGCACCGCGAGCTATGATCGCGTGATCGATTCACAGCGCGCCCTGCTGTTGTCGCAATCGCGCCTGCTCGCCGCACGGGCCGATGTGCTGACCAACCTGATTGCCGTCTACAAGGGGCTCGCCGGCGGTTGGATTCCGCCAAACGTCAAGGGCTTCATCAATGACAAGACACGCGATCAGATGGAAGCGCGGACCAATTGGGGCCAACTCCTGAAAAAGCCGGTCGAAGACAAGAAGTAACTGGACTTCTCCGATCCGATGCGTGGCTTTGTGGTTGTCAATCCGCACGCCGGCAGCGGCCGGACGGGGCGCCGATGGCCAGCCATAGCGCGTGACCTGGCGGCCCATATCGGCCCCTTCGATCATGCTTTGACCACCGGCCCTGGTCATGCGACAGAACTGGTGCGCAGTGCCATTGACGATGGTGCCTCATTGGTGATCGCCGTCGGTGGCGACGGCACCATCAACGAGGCGGTCAATGGCTTTTCGCGTGCCGACGGCGCCGTCACAGGCACTTGTGCATTCGCTGCCCTGGCTGGCGGAACCGGCAGCGATTTCATGCGCGGCCTCTCCCTGTCACACACCAATGCGCTGGCGCGAATTGCATCCGGTCAGACGCGGCAAATCGACCTGGGCCGGGTGACATTCACGAGCGATGATGGCCGCATCGTCTCGCGGCTCTTCATCAATATTGCCGGCATGGGTCTGTCCGGCGCTGTCGACAGAGCGGTCAATGCCTCTGGATCATTCGGCTTTCTGCCCGGTATTGTCACCTATTATCTGGCCACCTTGTCGGCTCTTTGGCGCTATAGTTTTTCCGGCATTCGCCTGAGCGTCGACGGGCAAGCGCCGATCACCATCAATCTTGCAATGGCCGCGATCGCCAACGGAACCCATTTCGGTGGAGGCATGAACATCGCACCCCATGCGAAGCTCGACAGTGGTACGTTCGAAGTCATTGTTTTGCGTGGCGGCTCGAAACTGACCATGATGAGGGACTTCCCACAGCTCTGCCGCGGTACCCATATGAACCACCCGATGATCACGGCCCTGCGGGGTCGGCGTGTCACCGCCGAACCGGTCGATCCCGCCACCGCCATCCCGGTGGATTTGGACGGTGAATCACCCGGTCACCTCAAAGCCGAATTCGAAATCCTGCCAGGCGCTTTGAAACTTCAACTGTGAATGGCATTCGACTCATTGCGTTGCAGGAACAACGGGCGCTTCGCCGATATCGGCATGCCGGGTGATCGAGGACAGCAGCAGGACGATGCCGAACAGGACGGACAAGCCGTAAAACGCCACGGTGAAACTGTTGTATTCCGCAATAAAGCCGATCACCGCCGGGCCCAGCAGAATTCCGCCATAGCCCATCGATGTGGCAATGCTGATCCCCACGCCCGGCGGCAGGCCGGGCAGGTTTCCGGCCGCCGAAAGCGCCACCGGCACCAAATTGGCAATGCCGATTCCCGACAGGGCGAATCCGGCTATGGCCCATCCCGGGCTTTGCGCGCCGGCAGCCATGATCAGCCCCGCTGCCGCGATAACCGTCGAATAGCGCACCGTCGTCACCGCGCCAAAACGCTGGCGTACCGCATCACCGGCAAAGCGCATGACGGCCATCGTCGCCGCAACGGCACCGAAAGCAAGCCCCGATGTCGCGACATCGGCGCCCAGATCCTGTCGCAGATAGAGGGCGCCCCAATCCAGGATCGCGCCTTCCGGAACCATCGAGAACAAGGCCACCAGCCCTAGTACATAGGGCATTGGATTGAGCGTCAGCCGGAATTTCGGCTTGACGTCGGATGCCAACGGCAAGTCCGGGGCGATGAAACGGCTGCTTGCCATGGCAATGACAAAAGCAGCGACCGTAACCGCGGCAGCCTGTTCGAAGGAGCCCGCGCGGTCGATCAGCCAGCCACCCAGCGCGGCGCCGAACAATCCGCCAAGGCTCCAAAACCCATGGCATGACGACATGATCGCTCGGCCAAGCCGTCGCTCGACAACGACCGCATTGGCATTCATGGCGATATCCATCGATCCGATGATGCCGCCAAATATGAACATGATGATCACCAGCAGCACCACATGCGGCGCCAGCACAACGGGCAGCAGCGCTGCTGAACAGACCAGACAGGTGACCCTGAGCACCGGACGCGAACCGACACGGGCAATCAGCGCCCCGGAGAGCGGCATGATCAGGATGGATCCCAGCCCGAGGGCCAGAATGACCAGCCCCATATCGGCTTCCGACAGGCCATGTCGCGCGGCAAGTTCGGGAACCTGAGGCGCCCAGCCGCCGACGATGAGACCATTCATGAAAAACAGCGCGGAAACCGCTACCCGCATGAGGGCCGGTTGAGAATCAGGCGATGACAATCAGAAGGTCCTTGGCATCGATCTGGTCTCCAACCGTGACAAGAACCTCCGATACTACACCGTCATTTTCTGCATGAAGGGCGGTTTCCATTTTCATGGCCTCGATCGATAGCAGCACATCTCCAGCCTGGACCTCCTGGCCCGGAGACACGGCGACTGTCGAGACAACCCCCGGCATGGGCGCACCGATTTGTGCATCATTGCCGGCCTCGGCTTTGCGGCGTTGTGCGGATGCCGATGCGCCATGCGCCCGGTCCGGCACCTTGATGCGGCGCGGCTGGCCGTTCAGTTCGAAAAAGACCGTCACCATGCCCTTGTCATTCGGTTCACCCACCGCCAGATTGCGGATCACCAGCGTGACACCCTTTTCAAGGTCGACAAACAGCTCATCCCCGGCCGGCAGTCCATAGAAATAGGATGGCGTCGGCAACGCCGAAACAGGGCCATAGGTCTCCAGCGCCATGGCGTAATCGGTAAACACCTTCGGATACATCAGATAGGAAGCGAACTCGTACTCATTGACGGGCCGGTCGATGGTCTTTTCGATTTCGGCGCGTTCCGCATCCAGATCGGCCTCTTCCAGCAGGGCGCCAGGCCGCACCGTATAGGCGTCTTCACCCTTCAGCACCTTGGCCTGCAATGCCGGGGGCCAGCCGCCGGGCGACTGACCGAGGTCACCACGCATCATCGAAACGACGGATTCGGGGAATGAAACATCCCGGTCCGGATCTTCGACATCGGCAACGGTCAAATCCTGCGAAACCATCATCAAGGCCATGTCGCCAACGACCTTCGACGACGGCGTCACCTTGACGATGTCACCGAACATGCGGTTGGCATCGGCATAGGTTTGCGCAACTTCGTGCCACCGGGTCTCCAGACCCAATGAGCGGGCCTGCTCCTTCAGATTGGTGAACTGACCGCCTGGCATTTCATGCAGATAAACCTCCGAAGCCGGACCCTTGAGATCACTTTCGAACGCCGCATATTGCGCCCGCACGGCCTCCCAGTAGAACGAGATGCGGCGGATCCACTCCGGGTCGAGACCCGGATCGTGCTCGGTGCCGCGCAGCGCTTCGACGATGGAGCCGAGGCAGGGCTGCGATGTGTTGCCGGACAGCGCATCCATGGCCGCATCGACCGCATCGACACCCGCATCCACGGCGGCCAGCACCGTTGCCGCTGATATGCCGGACGTGTCGTGGGTGTGAAAATGGATCGGCAGATCCGTGGCCTCGCGCAGGGCCTTGAACAGCTGCGTCGCGGCGGCCGGCTTCAGCAGTCCTGCCATATCCTTCAGAGCAATGATATGCGCGCCGGCATCGGTCAATTCGCCGGCGAGATCGGTGTAGTATTTCAGATCGTATTTCGGCCGCGCCGAATTCAGGATATCGCCGGTGTAACAGATCGTTGCCTCGCACAATCTGTCTTCTTCGCACACCGCATCCATCGCCACGCGCATATTGTCGACCCAGTTGAGGCAGTCGAAGACCCGAAACAGATCGATGCCGCCCCGCGCTGCCTGGCGGACGAAATGCCGGACCACATTGTCCGGATAGTTCTTGTAGCCAACGCCATTGGCCCCGCGCAAAAGCATCTGCAGCAGCAAGTTCGGCGCTCCTTCGCGCACCAATTGCAGCCGCTCCCATGGATCTTCTGTCAGGAACCGCATGGCCACATCGAATGTCGCGCCGCCCCAGCATTCGAGCGAAAGCAGATTGGGGAGCGCCCGCGCATAGGTGCCGGAGATGCGCGCAATGTCATGGGTGCGCATCCGCGTGGCCAACAGCGACTGATGGCCGTCCCGCATGGTCGTGTCGGTCAGCAGCACCCGCTTTTCGTTGCGCATCCAGGCGCCGAAGGCCTTCGGGCCCAGCGCATCCAGTTTCTGTTTCGTGCCGTCCGGAATATCAGCATCGATGTAGGGGATGGTCGGCGGTGCGGCATCGTCGGCGGGCTGGGCCCGGCCGCGTGTCTCCGGATGTCCATTGACGGTGACATCGGCCAGATAGGTCAGCAGACGTGTTGCCCGGTCCTGTCGCCGGACCTGCGAAAACAGTTCGGGCGTATTGTCGATGAATTTGGTCGTATAGGCGTTGATGCGAAAATCCGGGTGGCTGATGATCGCCTCGAGAAAGGTCAGATTGGTGGCGACACCTCGAATTCGGAACTCGCGCAACGCCCGATCCATGCGGTCAATGGCTTCCTCCGCCGTTGGGGCCCAGGCCGTGACCTTCTCCAGCAATGGATCGTAAAACCGGGTGATGACGGCACCTGAATAGGCGGTGCCACCATCCAGCCGGATACCGAAACCGGTTGCGCCTCGATAGGCGGTGATGCGGCCGTAATCCGGGATGAAATTCTGTTCCGGGTCCTCCGTCGTGATCCGGCATTGCAGCGCATGGCCGTTCAGGCGAATCTCATCCTGCGGAGGTACTCCCGATTGCGGTGTTCCGATCGCATGGCCGTCAAGCACATGGATCTGCGCCTTGACCACATCGATGCCGGTGACCTCCTCGGTCACCGTGTGTTCCACCTGTATTCGTGGATTGACCTCGATGAAATAGAATTCACCACTATCAGCATCCATCAGGAATTCGACCGTTCCCGCGCCGAGATAATCGGTTGCCCGGCCGATTTTCAAAGCATGGGCCGCAAGTGCCTGCCGTTGAGCATCGTCAAGATAGGGCGCGGGAGCGCGCTCGACGACCTTCTGGTTGCGCCGCTGGATCGAGCAATCACGCTCGAACAGATGAACGACATTGCCATGGGTGTCACCGAGCAATTGCACTTCCACATGCCGTGCGCGTTCAACCAGCTTTTCCAGATAGACCTCGTCCTTGCCGAATGCCGCCATGGCCTCGCGCTTGGCTTCGGTGACTTCCCGTTCCAGCTCATCCTCGGATCGGATGACCCGCATGCCGCGGCCGCCACCACCCCAGGAGGCCTTGAGCATGACCGGAAATCCGACGTCCCGGGCCATCTCCGCGACCTTGGTCATATCGTCCGGCAGCGGTTGCGTGGCCGGAACCACCGGTACGCCAACCTCGAGAGCCAGGTCACGTGCTGCCACCTTGTTACCGAGACGGCGCATGGTTTCGGGCTTGGGGCCGATAAAAACGATACCGTTATTCCCGCACGCCTCTGCAAATTCGGGGCTTTCCGACAACAGCCCGTAGCCGGGATGGATGGCATCCGCGCCGGAGAGTTTGGCCACCCGGATCATTTCGTCGATCGACAGATAGCTTTCGATCGGGCCCATATCTTCGGACAGATGCGGCCCTCGTCCCACCTGATAGGATTCATCGGCCTTGAACCGGTGCAATGCCAGCTTGTCTTCCTCCGCCCAGACAGCGACTGTCCTCAGTCCCAGTTCGTTCGCGGCGCGGAAAACACGGATGGCAATTTCAGATCTGTTGGCAACAAGGATTTTCGTGATCGGCAAGTCAAATTACTCCGTCTGGGGTCCTTTTTGCCTTCTCTTTAGATTGTTTCACCGCCGAATCAAATGCCCTGGCCGTGCCGATGGCGCGAATAGCAGCCGCGCCCTACCGTCGCGGCGATGTGCAATCAGGAAATCAGACCAAGCCTGAAGGCGATGGCGACTGCGTGGTGCCGGTTTTTTGCCTTCAGTTTGACCTGCACGGCGTTCATGTACCAATCAACTGTGTGATTGGAGAGGTCGAGCACCGCGGCGATTTCATTTGATGTCATGCCATCGGCAAGAAAACTCAGCGATTCCATTTCGCGGCGCGTGAGTTGCACATCGACGGCCGAAGTCAATTCCTCGCTGACCAGCGGATCGGTCAATTCGAGAAGGCGCCAGAATGCCGCTTTGGCCAGCGCATCGAATTGGATCATCTCGAACCGTGACAGGTCAACAGGCTTGCCGCCGAGGGCAAGAACACCCAAAAGGCCGCGCCTGCCGTGCACCGGGAACATATAGCCGCTCTCAAGACCATATTTGTAGGCGTCGATCATCATGCGCTGCATGCGACGACGATGCGGGTCATTGCGGAAAGCGGGAATGGAATCGGACCATTTGAAGCCCTTTTGCGCATGGCCCAGATAGCGGATGTTCGGATCGATCAGCACGTATCGCTTGCGCATGTAGCGAACCGGCCAGCCCTCCGGCCAGCGACCCGTCAGGACCAGGCTGAGCGGGTCATCCGATGGGCCGGGCTGGCGAATCACGCCGTAATATTCAAAACCATAGGTTTCAAGAACCCCTTCCGGCAGGTCGATGACCTCACCCTGCGTACTCAGGTCGTCCACAGCTTCCAAAAACTCGATAACAGACTTGATTTTCAACGAATTACCCCACAACGGCTCCCACTTAAGTTAGCCGGCTTATTACAAACGATGAAACATCGTTGCGAACGGTCCCCGAACCCCTCAAAACCCGCTGTATGCAAATATAGCCCCTCCGGGTGTATCATAAAGGCTGTATAACGCCCATAGATTGAAAATTCATATTTGAACAGTGGCGAATGTAAAGCGGTTTGATCAATCCGGAACGATACCGGCTTGCCTGTGGACAGGTTCTTGCTATGATTCCATGGATGCGTGACACTCTTCGATCTCTCCTGGCCATGATGCTGGTGTTCGGGCTTGCGACCGTTGCCCCAGCGGCGTTCGCCAAACCGACTTTCCAGAATTATCTTGAATCACTCTACCCCGACGCCGCCGCGGCCGGTGTCAAGTGGGAGACCTTCGAGGCGGCCATAAAGGGCATGACGCCCAACACCAAACTGGAAAAACTGACCCGGCAGCAGCCCGAGTTCAAACGAACGATCGGTCAGTATGTGCAGAAATCGGTCACCGATGCACGCATCAAGGCGGGCCGGGCAATGGCAAAGAAATATGCCCGCACCCTGGCCGCCATCGAGAAGAAATACGGCGTCGACAAATACGCGATCCTGGCCATCTGGGGCATGGAAACCAATTTCGGCGGCTATATCGGCAAGAGCGATGTGCTCCGTTCGCTGGCAACCCTTGGTTATATGGGCTATCGCGGCGACTACTTCCAAAAGGAGTTCATCAACGCGCTTCTCGTCATGCAACAGGAACGATTGAGCCGTAAACAGATGCGCGGTTCGTGGGCTGGTGCGGTCGGGCATACGCAATTCATGCCATCGAGCTTTCTGAAATACGCCGTCGATCACAATGGCGACGGTAAGAAGGATTTGTGGGGCACACGAACCGATGCCCTGGCATCGGCGGCCAACTACCTGAAAGGCAATGGCTGGGTCACCGGCCGGCACTGGGGGTATCAGGTCACCTTGCCAAAGAACATCGATCTGACGCGCGCCGACGATTCCTACGCCAATTGGAAAAAGCGCGGGGTCAAGCGAACCGATGGTGGCCAGTTCCCCGGCAGGGGCAATGCCACCCTCTTTTTTCCCAGCGGAGTTCAGGGGTTGGCCTTTCTGGTTACCGAGAACTTTCCGGTGATCAAGACCTATAATTTTTCCGACGCCTATGCCCTGTCGATCGCCCATCTTTCAGACCGGATCGCCAATCGCAGCACGCCGTTTCAGGGCAAGTGGAACCTGGAGACACCGCTGAACAAGAAGCAACGCATTGCCCTGCAGGAAGCGCTCCTGAAGAAGGGATACCCGGTGCCACGGACGGATGGCCGAGTGGGTTTGGAAATGCGCGCCGTCATCCGGCAGTTTCAGTCCCGCAACGGCATGGCGCCGGATGGACATGCCGACACGGAAATCTACCGCGCCGTTGTCGGCGGATAGCCCACAGAACCGGTCGGTTACTCTACAAAAACGTCAATGCTGGCCGCACGGCCCGCAGCATCGATCACCATCAGACTGGCATTTCCCGGACCATCGGGAACCCAATGCATCTGTCGCCGACGAAACGGCTTGTCGAGCGGCTTGCCATTGGCAAGCCATCGAAACGGCGGCCGCCCGCCCTGCAGCTTGACGACAAGCGGCGCCAGCGACCCGTCGGCTCCATTGCTCAGGGCCACGCGCGCACCAGCCGGCGGATAGGCGATATGGGGCGCTGCCTCCCGGCCACGACCGTCCAGAGCATCTTCGACCGTCTGATATCGACGCATAGCTACCGGCAGGTCCTGCCTGGTCAGTCGCACCGCACCGGCTGGCGCTCGGCCAAAGGGTGTCAATGCAAGACCGGACCGCGAAAACGCCTCGAACAATACCGGTGCCGCCGCTGACTGCCCCGTCATGCCGGGCACTGCCGTGTTGTCGGCCCGCCCGATCCACACTCCAATCACATAACGGCCATCATATCCGAGCGACCAGGCGTCGCGATAGCCGTAGCTGGTTCCCGTTTTGTAGGCGATATCGAGCGACTTCGATCCGGCGGGTTCGGCAATGCCGCGTAAAATGTCGGTCACGTGCCAGCGCGCCACACTCTCCAGCAGGCGCCGCTGTTGTCCGTCCCCGGCGGCATCGTCCACACCGTTGGTCAGCATGGACGGTCTGCCATTGGCGGCGGCAAGACCCGTATAGAGCTGCACGAGGTCGCGCAAGCTGATGCCAATTCCACCAAGCCCGATGGACAGGCCCGCCCGACCGCCCGCCGGCAAGGCGGTTTCGACCCGGCTGCGCCGAAACAGGGCCGTCAATTGTGCCGGTCCGACACCATCCAACAGACGAATGGCCGGCACGTTCAGCGACATTTGCAACGCTGTACGGACACTGACGTCGCCTTGAAACGTCATGTCGAAGTTTCGCGGTCGATAGCCGCCAAAATCGGCCGAGCGATCCGAAATCAGTGTTTCGGGGGCCACCAGCCCCTCCTGAAACGCAAGCCCGTAGATGAAGGGTTTCAACGTTGATCCGGGGGATCGGCGCGCCACCGACATATCAAGCCAGCCGGCCCTTCGACCATCGAAGTAGTTGGGCGATCCCACCTGCGCGAGGATCGTACCGTCCCGGCTATCGGCCATGACCAGGGCGATTGACACCCGCCCGTTCAACCGTTTCGCCGCATCCCTTGCCACGTCTTCCAAACCGGCCTGAATGCTCCGCTTCAATCGGGTCTTGTGACGCAAGGCATCCGGCTCTTTCTGCCGTGCCCGCTCCGCCAGATGCGCGGCCAGCGCCGGCATCGCACGTCGTTCCGCTTCAAAATCCAGTCCCGCCACTCTCTCAACTTCACCGGCCTCGACAAGCCCACCGGCAACTGCCCGTTCGAGAACCCTCAAACTGGCCGAACGCGCAATGTCGGCAAACCGATCCGGACGCCGGCGTTCGGGCGATTGCGGCAGGGCAACCAGAAGCGCCGCTTCGGCCAATCGCAATCGATCGGCACCCTTGCCGAAATAGGCAAGACTGGCCGCCCTTATACCTTCCAGGTTGCCGCCATAGGGCGCCAGCGTCAGATACCATTGAAGGATTTCAGCCTTGCTGAGGCGCTGCTCGAGCTGCAAGGCCCGGGCCATCTGCAAAACTTTGGCGCCAAGGGTCCGCTCCGGACGCGGCTCCAGCAGACGTGCCAGTTGCATGGTCAGGGTTGAACCGCCAGAGACCACGCGGCGATGGAGCACGAACTGCCACAGCGACCGCGCAATGGCCAGCGGATCGACACCGTGATGGGACCAGAACCGTTTGTCCTCATAGGCGATCAGGAGGGATAAAAAGGCCGGATCGGTCGCCTGCAGATCGGCCTTCAACCGCCATCGGCCCTCCGGCGTTGCAAAAACCCGCAACAGCGCATCGTCCCTGTCAACCACCTCGGCTGACAGCGCGCGCTCGTCCGGCATGGGCGGCGGGTACATTCGGTCGAGCGTGATCGCCCCATAGACACCGGCGACGGCCAGAACTGCCGAGCATGCGGCGCCGGCTATGGCGACCCGGATAAGGCACCGCCTCATGGTTGAGCCGCCTTCACCTCCATCCAGCGCGTTGCCGTGCGGGCAGCAAATCGCGGCCGGTACATGTCCTCGACCTGGGCGGCCGGATGCGTGTAAACCCCCGGCACGACCGCACGAACCACATAGGCCGTCGTGAACCGGTCGCGATTGTTGGCCCTTGCCTGGAACGCCGCGACAAACCGGTCGCTGCGGAACTCCACATGAGCCGGCGTCGTCTCGCCCAGCCAGTCGAACCCATTCAGATTGGCACTTTCGACCAGCTTGGGATTGTCGATCTCAAGCCCCGCCGGCAAAAGATCGGTCACGATCACCTGCGCGGGAAGGTCGTTGGTTTGTTCGATGGTCAAAACGGCGACAAACCGCTCGTTCTGCGCCACCGACTCAATGCTGATCTCCTTGCCCTGCATATCGTAGTAGCGCCGGCTGATGGTAAATCCGTCGCCGCCGGCCCGTGGTGGCTCCACCGGCGCGGCGATGGCCGTGACGATGGCGGTCACCGGTAGGGCGCCGTCATTTTCCACGCGGATCGGTTCGGTGAGCAATTCCCGGCCGGGCACGCGCCGGCTCAGGCCACCACGATGAGCGGTTCCATTGACGCGCAGCGAAAGATCCGCATCAGCCTCTCCGGTTGCCCGCGCCGCCAACAACATCCAGGCCTGCTCCTGGGTGGAGCGCGCCGGTGTCAGGGCCTGTCGGTCGGAGACGAGACGAACCATGTCTCCAAGCAATGGTGTGACTGGCCGGCTTTCACCAGCGAGCGCCAGCATTGCCGCATCATCGCGAAGGGCGGAGCCATAGCCGCCACGCCATCCGGCAGATGGTTGCCCCGACTGGGCCAGTCGATACGCCGAGGCAAAAACCCGTTGCGCCCGCTCGCTGTCACCATAGAGCGCCAGCGCCGCAGCCAGCTGGGCCCGGGCAATGGGCGTATCAAACGCCTGCAATTGGGATTCGGCATAGTAGCGAAGATCCCCCGCAGCCGCCCGCTTGTTGCGCGCCAGCACATAAAGCCCATAGGCAATGGCATCACCATCGCTGCTGATATCGGTCGTGTAGGACAACACACTTTGAAGATTGTCCAGCGCAAGACGCATGGCCTGGCTGGGCACCGCATAGTCTTTTTCCCGGGCTCGTGTCAGAAAATCCGTCACATAGGCGTCAAGCCAGAGATCACCGCCTCCCGGCCCCCAGAGACCGAAACTTCCTGCCGCCGACTGATAGGCCAGCACCCGTTCGATGGCCGCCTGCACCCGTTCCTTCAAACCCTTGTCTTCCAGCAGTGCCGGGGGCGCCTCGAATTCATTGACATAAAGAAGCGGCAGAGCCCTGCTGGTGGTCTGCTCGGCGCAGCCATAGGGATACCGGTCGAGCGACATCAAAAGTGCCGGTACATCGAACCGGGACCGGGTAACACTGACACTGACGCTGGCACCATCAAGATAGCTGGCCGCCAGCAATTCGCCGTCGATCACCGCACTGCCGCCATTCGACGCCAGCGGCAATTCGATCCGCCGGGCAACCGGCAGGGATGCTGGTCGCACGGTGAGAGCCTGGCTCCGTTCGATGACCGTTCCATCCGGACCGGTCAGCCGCAGCACGATGTCACTTTCACCCGGACTGTTGGCTTTCAGTCCCGCGACCAGGGCTGTCGTCCCGCCTTCCGCAAGGTTCACTGAGGCCGGAATATCCGCCGCGTCGAGCGAAAGGGCGCCATCGGTCACCATGGTGATGGTGTACTCACCCGCCGGACCGTCCGTATTGGCGATATCGATGCGCAGTTGCGATACGTCGTCCGGCGCCAGAAACTGCGGCAGGCTGCTGGTGATGACCACCGGGTCGCGAACGATGACATCCTGCACCGCATTGCCGACACCGTCTTTCGTCCAGGCCACGGACATCACCCGCAATGTGCCGTTGAACTGAGGGATGTCGAGTGCAATGCGTGCCTGACCGTCCGAATCCAGTTGAACGATTCCCGAATACAGGGCGACCAGTTTCTCTTTCGGCGGACTGCCCTTGATGGCCAGTCCCGGCCCATCGCCCCCGGTTCGAATGGCGCCGGAAACACCCTGCGACCCGTCGATCAACTGTCCATAAAGATCACGCAGCTCGACACCCATGCGTCGCTGGCCGAAATACCAGTTGACCGGATTCGGAGGCTCGTATCGCGTCAGATTGAGAATGCCGACATCCACCGCCGCAACGACAATATGCGCCCCTTCGGCGATCGCCGATCCGCTGACGGCGACCGGAATGTCCAACGTGCTGTTCGGACGGATCCGCTCGGGCAGGTCGAGCTGCACGTCAAGAGACCGTTGCTCGGGATTGATCGCCAGCCACTTGATACCGACGGACCGCGACGGCATGCGTGACTCGCTGGCATCACCCGGACGGATGAGCGTCGCGGTCACATAGGCGCCCGCACCCCAGCTTTCATCAACCGGAATGTCGAGCACTGCGCCATCGGTCGGTACGGTTGCGGTGATGACATCATGCAGTTTTTCATCCGCAATCGTCACCAGCACCTCGCCGGAAAAGCGCGGCGATATCTGGAGTTTGGCAACATCACCAACGCGATAGGTCTGTCGGTCAAGGGCGATTTCCAGCCCGTCGGGCGTTTCCGTTGACGCGGTGCTGACATACCACCCTGCATCGAACTCGATGCTGGTCGCCGGCCCCGCCGCATCGCCCGTGTCAATCTCCAGCCGATAGCGTCCCCAGTCGACGGCAACACTGATTTCGGTGGCTGAATCGGCCCTATTGTCAATGGTACCGTCATCGATCTGCCGGGTATATTCAACCGGCTCGAACCGCCAGGAATTGCCTTCTCGGTACCATTGATAGTCGCGCTCGATACGCATCAACGACCATTTGAGGCCGCGCATATCCTGCTGTGCACCATTCGGCTCAACCGTGATTACCCTGAACGCCGCAATCGAGTTTTCGCCCACCAGACCGTCTTCGAATTCCGGCTTTATGCCGATCATCGGACCAACCGGAAGCACTGGAATTGTCGCGCTGCGTTCGACCGCACGACCACCGCCCTCGCGCATGCGGACCGTCAGATCCGCAACCAGCGGGCGGGTGGTCGAAGGTACGGAGCCGACATCGACGTCGATCACCGCCTTGCCATCTGCGTCGAGCCTCGGCAAATTCGCGATTGGAACCTGATCGGCGGATTCTTCTTCGTCCGCCAGACCAAACACATATCCGGCATGACCGTCGCGTTGGCGCACGGTTTTGAGCCTGAGATCGGCTTCCAGCGCGAGACCGGCCGCTGGCGCGCCATACAGGAAGCGGCCGTCAACCCCGACCTTTTCCACTTGTCCCGCAACGATCGGCTCTTTCGGCACGATCAGATCAAACTCGATCCGGTCGGGTCGGAAATCCTCGACCAGGAACCGCGACTCCACCAGAGCCGCCTGTTTCGGATCCGTATGAATGCGAACGGTCCACGCACCATGCATGGCGTTGCGCGGCAGATCCAGGTCGAGCGCATAGCCACCCTGTGGCCCGCCATTGCGCACCACGCGCCTTTCTTCCTTGCCGTCCGGCCGCTGGACAATGAACGTCAAGGGAAGCCGCGAGACGGCGGACGCTTCGTCGTTTCGCGCGAGCGCCGCCAGGTGAACGGTTTCACCGGCACGATATATTCCCCGTTCGGTCCAGGCAAAGATGTCGATGGGTCCGGGAGCAGCACGTCCGGTTACGCCGCGATCGGACAGGTCGAACCCGGCCCGTGTCATGTCGAGGAACACAAAATCCCCGTCACCCGTATCGGCCGTCACCACCGCCGGCGCCAATCCGGCCTTGCCACGAACCAGGCCCGGCGCAAAATTGACACGCCCGTCCGCATCCGAGGTCGCCCGCGCCAGCACCTCATTGTTGCGCGCCAGCAGCGTGAGGGTGACATCCGTCATCGGCTTGGCGGTTTCGAGGGAGCGCGCAAAGACATTGAGGCCGTCAGTGCCGGAAAATGTCGACAGGCCGATATCGGACACGACCAGCCATTGCGTGGCTCTTTGCGTCCAGTTGTCCGGCCGTTCGCCTTCGGCTCGCGCCAGCATCACATAGACGCCGGGCTTGCGTTCCGGCACTGCCTCGTCGATCGGAAAGCTGGTTGTTGTTTCCCGGTTGAGATCGGACTGAACGTCCAGCATTCCCTGCCAGACAAGCTCACCGAGATCATTCCGTATCCGCACCGCGTCATAACCGTCGAGCTGTCGCAGAAACTGCGATTCCGACAACAGTGAAGCCAGCGAACGGTCGCCGATCCGGAACAGCTCGACTTCGACCACGCTGGTATTGACACTGACAATCGGAATGCCGCGTCGCGCCGATCCCGGCAGAACGAAATTGTTGCCGGTGAACCGCACTGTCGGCGACCGGTCTCGGATATAGGCATTGATGGTTACCGGGCTTTCCAGCACTTCACCGATGGCCGCCGGCAATCCGCTGCGCAGGGATAGCCTGTATGTGCGGCCATGTTCCAGATCCTCGGCACAAAGCTGATCGCCTTGTGCCGTGACATCGGCAATTGTCTGGCCATCGACTGTCACGAAGGTGCGGTAATCGACGCCCGATTTAACCAATGGGTCGGAAAACCGTACACAGATACGCGCCGTATTGCTGTCGGCATCGACCGAGTGCTCGACGACACGAAATCCCTTGCGCGCCCGAAGGTCCCGAAAATCGGCGAGCACACGCGGCGAATCCACCAGCGCCAGGCTTTCCTTGTAGGATTGCAGTGCTGCGCGGTAGAGCTGCCGCCACTCCAACGCCTTTGCCAGGAGATCAAGCGACTGCGCCCGTGCGGCCGGGTTACGGGACATCTCGTAGCCATTGAGCGCCGCACCGGTGGCGTCCCGCTGGACTTGATAATTGTTGGCCTGATCCGCGCCCAGCCAGCCGAGATTGGCCTGCGCCAATTCGAGCCACAGATCGACGTCACCCGGCGCAAGGGAGAGCGCCGCCCGGAAATTGTCCGCGGCAAACTGGTACGATCCCGCCGCCAGGGCGGCCCGGCCGGCATCGGTCAGCGCCGCCAAGCCCGAATTGACGGGTCTCGCGGCAATATTGCGGCGCATGTCGCGCGCTTCCGCCAGAAGACCGTCGGACAGGAAACCAAGAGCCGGCGGCGCACCGAGATCCGGTTGATCGTCCACCGTGACAACCTTGCCGGCCACCGCACCATCGAACGGCGCCCGGGTGGCATGGTCCGACTTCAGAAAGCACCACTGCGCAGAGATGTTGTACGTGAAGGCCCTGCACTGGCTGTCTTCCAGGCAGATTGCCTTGCATTGATCGAGTGACACATCCTTTTCGGCACGCAGGTCGAAACCGAAAAAATCAGCATTTTCATAGGTTTCGATCTTCCGGGTCTGAGCGCCGGCGGCACCGGCACAAAGACCCGCCACCACGAATGCACCGAATACCCAACGCCAATTCCGTGACATGAAAATTCCCATCTCAGTGCCCTCTTTCCTGCCACAAGCCATGAACGACCTGCTGAAATTCGCAGGCCCGACCCGTCATCCCAATGCGGCGTTGCCACAGGGTGGCCGGACTGCACGGTCATGGCAACAGGAAAAGCAGATAATTTCAAGGCAACCCTCTGCACCAGCCATCTGCTGAGCGCCTTGTTGTGTTTGCTGCAAATGACATTAGATTGTGCGGCGGGGCAGCAAAGGATATGGGTTTGTGGAAACACAATGAAAAACATCGCCTTACGGACCGGGGCAGGCAATCGTCTGTCCGGTTGCAGTGGGTTTCTTCCATTGCCGCATTGGTGTTTGCAACAATCACTCCGGCCAAAGCCGAACCCGGTGTTTTCGATGACCGGGTCCTGTTTGGTCAATCAGCGGCGTTTGAAGGCCCGGCAGCATCACTGGGCACGGCCTTTCGCGATGGCCTGACAGCCGCCTTCAAGGAGGCCAACCGGACGGGTGGCGTCCATGGGCGACAGCTCGAACTGACCAGCTATGATGATGGCTATGAGCCGGAACGGGCAATCGCCAACACGAACCGATTAATCGCGGACGACGAGGTGTTTGCGCTGATTGGTGAGGTAGGAACACCGACATCACGCGCCGCACAGCCGATTGCCGAAAAGAAGGGAGTTCCCTTTGTCGGGCCATTCAGCGGGGCGGCCTTTTTGCGCAATTCCGCGCTGAACACCGTCGTCAATATGCGCGCTTCCTACGACCAGGAAGCCGAAGCGCTGGTGGACTATCTGACCACCGATCTAGGCTATGATCGAATCGCGATTTTGTATCAGGACGACACGTTCGGTCTGGCCGGCCTTAACGGCCTGACAGCGGCTTTGCAGGACAGGGGACTGGAACCTGTGGCCGACGGTACCTATCGTCGCAACACAACAGCGGTCAAAAGGGCATTGCTGACCATTCGCCGGGCCAATCCGCAAGCCGTCATCATCGTCGGCGCCTACAAACCGACCGCCGTATTCATCAAGACAGCACGGGATATCGGCCTCGATGTGACATTTGCCGCGCTGTCGTTTGTCGGCGGCAAGGCGCTGTCTGCCGAACTCGCACCGGGTGACAACGCCGTACTGGTGTCGCAAGTCGTGCCCTTGTTCAACGATCACAACCTGCCCCTGGCCAAGCGGTTCCAGGACGCCCTTGCAGCGAGCGCGCCGGAAGCGGAAGCCGGTTTCGTGGCGCTCGAGGGGTATGTGGTCGGGCGTATGGCAATTGAAACACTGGAACGGCTCGGCGAACAACCAACGCGGGAGTCCTTTCTGGCACTGTTTCAAAACCCCGCGACTTTCGACATTGACGGGCTGGAGCTTTCATTCGACGCCGGTGACAATCAGGGCTCCGATCGCGTCTTTCTGACGGAAATACGTCCGGACGGATCCTTTGCAGCGGTGGACCGAGCCGAGTGAGCAACACCATCAAACCCATCAGCCCGCCGGACATGCAGCCATCGCTGCCACCGGCAGCAGACATCCCATCCGAACCGAAAGTCGTGTTCGGAATCAAGACAAAACTGTCCCTCGCCTTTCTGGCGCTGGCGGCGCTGACAATGATCGCCAGCGCCGTCGCATGGCTCGTGTTCACGCAGATCGAAAAGGCCGTGACGGTCATCACCGAGCATACCATTCCCGAAATAACCTTGGCCCTCGGCATGGCTGAAATCAGTGCGGACATCACGGCGAGCGCACCAACCATAGTGGCCAGCACGACGCAGTCAGAGCGCGCCGAACGGCGTGAGCAGCTCGACAAGGCGGAAGAGGACCTTGGCGCGTTGATCTCCCAATGGGAAACCCGCGGCATTGCGCAGGATGTGGCCTATGGCCTGTCCGCCGCCGCAACCGGAATCGCAGAGAGAATAGGGATCGCGGATGAGGCAACCGAAATACAACTGACCCTCGCGGCGCATCTCGACCGGCAATCGGCCACACTCGACAGCGCGCACGCACAGTTTCTCGAAATCCTTGAACCGCTTATCGATGATGTCGTCTTCGACCTGGTCATCAAGAGCGAAACCGGCAATCAGGATGCCGCACAAACCCTGAAGCAGACGGTCGAGCGAGGAACCGCGCGTCTGGACCGCCTTACCGCGTTGAAAGCCGATGCCAATCTTCTTGTCGGCCTGCTGCGGGAATCGACACGCCATGGGGATGAAGCCCCGAACGAGCCCTTCGAGGCCGCTCTGGAAAGCGCACACGACGATCTGAACGCCGACCTCGGCGCACTGGCCGACAGTGAGGCCAGCCCGGCGCTGCAACAATCCGTTAGAGCGGTGCTTGGATTCGTCCATTCAGTGCCCACTGAACCGCCTTCGCTGGACAACACTGCGCAACGTCTTGCCGCCCTGACCGAGGCGCATGACGGTTTTTTGCGGCTGATTGAAACGGCGATCAATTCCGCCAAAGACCGGCTTCTGGCGGAAACTCAGCTGATAACGGACCGTCAGGCCAGCACGATGACAGATCTTGTGGACACCGGTTCTTTGACATTGCTTCATCTGCTGTCGCTGAGGGCTGACGGCAATCTTGCGGCCGGAATTCTGCGGGAAGCGGTCAATGTTTCCGCCGCAGCCCGGCTGGCGCCGCTCAGCGAGCGCTTTGACGCCGCGGCCGGTCGTATGGATCGCGCGCTCCGTCAAATCCCGCGAACACTTGATCTGACCCGCCTGCGCAGCGTCATTGGTCAGCAGCTTGGCCTTGGTCGCGATCAGGAAAACATGTTCAACCTCAAGCGGTCCCAGCTGGAGCAGCTCGAAACAGCGGAACTGGCGCTCGATGAAATTCGCACCCGGTCCGTGGCGCTCGGTGCGGCAGTGACTGAACTGGTGCAAGTCGCCGAAAGCATGAGCGATTCAACGGCGGCGAATGCGCAGCGGACCATCGATAACAGCAAAATCGTCATGGTGCTGTTGTTTGCCGCAAGCATTCTGTGCGCTTTTCTGCTGATGGTTGTCTTCGTCGGACCTCGCCTGATCCGCCCAATCGAAGAGATAACGAGAGCGATGGCCAGGCTGGCTGCCGGCGATACCCAAGTGGACATTCCCGGGAGCGGACGTCAGGACGAGCTTGGCCGCATGGCGCACGCACTGGGCGTATTTCGCGACATCACCATTGAGGTGCAGGAATCCAATCTGAGGGAAATCGAAACGGCCCGCCGCCGCCTGTCCGATGCGATCGAAAGCATTTCCGAGGCATTTTCCCTTTATGACCGGGAAGACCGGCTGGTGGTCTGCAACCGCAAATACGGCACCCTGGTTCATCCCGAAATCGCCGACGAAATCAAGCCGGGTCTGACGTTCGAGCAAATCGTCCGGCGGGCGCTGGAAGCCGGATTTATCGATGAAGCCCAAGGCAGAGAAGAGGAATGGCTGGTCGAACGCATTGCCAGGCATCGCAATCCGGGCGCGCCCCATCTCATGCAAAGAACCGACGGTGTCTGGATCATGGTCAGCGAACGGCAGACCGCCGAAGGAGGAATTGTTGCCGTCTATTCCGACATCACCGAGCTGAAAGAGCGCGAGAACGAGCTGGCGGAAAAATCCAAAGCGCTCGAACAACTCTCCGGACAACTTTCGAAATATCTCTCGCCGCAAGTCTATCAGTCGATCTTCACCGGCCAGCAGGCGGCGACCGTTGCCAGTCAGCGCAAGAAACTCACCGTGTTTTTCAGCGACCTTGAAGGCTTCACCGAGACCGCCGACCGGCTGGAATCGGAAGACCTGGCACAGTTGCTCAATGAATATCTGACGGAGATGTCCAAAATCGCTCTCGATCACGGTGCGACCATCGACAAATATGTAGGCGATTCCATCATGATATTCTTTGGTGACCCGGTTTCCAACGGCATTCGCGAGGATGCGCTGGCCTGTGTGCGCATGGCGATCGCCATGCAGAAACGGTTGGGTGAACTCTCTGCGGCCTGGGCCGATCACGGTCTCACCGAGGAGCTGAAATGCCGAATCGGCATCGCCACCGGTTTTTGCACCGTGGGAAATTTCGGCAGCGAAGACCGGATGGATTACACGATCATAGGCGGCTCGGTGAATCTGGCCTCCCGCCTTGAAAACGCTGCAGCACCTGGCTCGATCCTGATCTCAGGCGAGACCCACACACTGGTGCACAAGGATATTGCCTGCCGGGAACATGAAACGGTCAAGATCAAGGGCCTGGCCTATCCGGTCAAAACCTATCTCGTTGCGGAAACCGACGGCCAGGAAACGCCGAACCGCATCTCCGAGCGGCGAGGCAAACTGGCAGTCGATCTCGACCTCGACGCCATGACCGATCAGGAGCGCGAACAGGCGGCCGGTTTGCTGCGCGAAGTGATGAACAAGCTGCACGGCCCCGGGGAACGGTCCTGACGCTCAGGCCGGCTTGACCCAAGGGGAAACGATGCCGGACCGTTTCACGTTTTGTCTGAAACGGGACAACGGTGCCGGTCTTTGATTCTGTTGAGGCATTCAGCTTTTGCCGATTCCGTCAAAACCTGAATTGCCCTAACTCGGCGTGATACCGCGCAGACGTTCAGACCGGCGGCGCAGCAGTTCCAGCACCGTCAGAAGCAGGATCGAAATGACGACCAGAATGGTCGCCACGCTCAATATGGCGGGACTGATCTGCTCGCGGATACCGTTCCACATCTGACGCGGGATGGTCTGCTCGTCAAAGGCACCGATGAAGAGCACCGCCACCACTTCATCAAAGGAGGTCACAAAAGCAAACAGTGCCCCGGAGATCACACCGGGAAGAATGAGCGGCATCGTGACCTTGAAAAAGGTCACGCGCGGATTGGCGCCCAGCGAAGCGGCGGCGCGGGTCAGCGAATGATCGAACCCGACCAGGGTTGCCGTGACGGTGATGATGACGAAGGGAATGCCCAACGTCGCATGCGCCAGGATGATGCCCAGATAGGGAATCTGCCACCCGAACAGCTCCCACTTGGAAATCTGGATCGACGAATAGAAAAAGAACAGGCCCGTGGCGGTGATGATGATCGGGACGATCATCGGCGATATCAGCACCGCCATGATGATCCGCCGGTACGGCATCTCGGGTCGGCTCAATCCCAAGGCGGCAATGGTGCCAAGGACCGTTGCAAAGATGGTTGCAAACACACCAACGATGATCGAGTTTTTCGCGGCCTGAACCCAAGCCGCATTCTGCCACACATCGGCCCACCAGCTTCCGTCACGCGGGACCTCGGGCGTTGCCATGCCGAATGTCAGCAGCAAATCGTACCAGCGGGTCGAAAAGCCTTCGGGATCCAGGGACATCATCTCCTGGGTGAAGGTGAAATAAGGTTGGGCGTTGAAGCTCAGCGGAATGATGATGAGGATCGGTGCGATCAGGAACAGGAAGATCAGCCCGCAAATCACCAGATAGGTGTAGTGCCAGATCCGTTCCAGGGGAGAGGCGTGATCGGGAAGAGCCAAACCGCTATCCTAACTTCAAATTGTCGATGCCGACGAGGCGGTCATAGAGCCAATAAAGCACCAGAACCATCAAGAGCAGCAGCGTCGCGAGTGCTGCCGCAAGTGACCAGTTCAACGATTTTTGCATGTGAAAGGCAATGAAATTGGAAATCAGCTGACCGCTCGCCCCACCGACAAGCGCCGGCGTGATGTAGTAGCCGACACCGAGAATGAAGACCAGAAGTCCACCGGCACCCATGCCAGGAATGGTCTGAGGCAGGTAGATCCGCCGAAACGCGGTCCAGCTGGTTGCCCCGAGGGATCGTGCGGCCCGGACGTAACTCGGATTGATCGGCCGCATGACCGAATAGAGCGGCAAAATCATGAAGGGCAGGAGAATATGGATCATTGCGATGATCGTGCCGGTCTGATTGTAGATCATCTGCACACGACTCTCATCGGCAACGACTCCGGCCGCAACCAGAGTGTCGTTCAGCACGCCCTGTGACTGCAGGAGAACAATCCAGCTTGTGGTCCGCACCAACAGGGACGTCCAGAACGGCAGCAGGACAAAGATCATCAAGAGGTTTGATTGCCGCAGCGGCAGTGTTGCCAGCAGATGAGCGACGGGGAATCCCAGGATCAGGCAGCAAACCGTGATCAATCCCGCCAAAAGCAGGGTTTTGAGGAAATTATAGGCATAGATTCGTCGTTCTTCATCGACCGGTATGATGGAGCCGTCCACATCCCGCGTCCGATCCAAAGCGGCCAGATAAAAATCGATCGTATAGGCTGATGAAGCTCGCCGCATGACCTCCCAAAGCACCGGATTGCCCCATTTGTCGTTGGCATCCAGAACCGTGTCCTTGTAGGGCGGTTCCATCCTTTCGGATTTTCGGGCAGTGGACGTGAACAATGATCGGCTGCCGGGCAGTTCATAATTGATTCGCGTTCCGGCCACGCCCATGGTCTTGGCCGCGCGCATGCTGCGAAGATCGTGAACAAGGGCTTCAAAAGCTGTCTCGTCCGGTTCGGTCCCCACAGGGTTTTCGTCGAACCAGACACTCAGGTGCGGGATGTGATCGGAAAAGCTCGGATTGTGCACCGAGCGAAAGAGCATTTGCGCGATCGGTGCAAGAAACGTCACCAGGACGAAAATCAACAGCGGCAGAACCAGAAACATGGCCCGGTACCGAGCCCGCCTTTGAGCCTTCGCCAGGGCCGCCTTCAACGGCGTTCCGTCGACCGTGGTCAGGTCGGGAGCGGATGCCTTGACTGGATCATTAAAACCGCTTGCGGCGTCAGCCATCCGTCATTTCACCTCGGCATAGGGCCAGCATGGTTCGAAACACATTCATCCCCCCGGGGGAAATGGGGGCACATAAGGTGCCCCCATCGATGTCTTATTTCGCCAGCCAGGCGTTGAAACGCTCGTTCAGCTCCGTGTCCTTGTCCGCCCAGAAATCGTTGGACGATGCCAGGGCATTGGTCAGGTTCGCAGCGGTTGTCGGAAGATGGGGCGCCATTTCGGTCTTCCCGTCAAAATACATGCCGACCAACGGACCGGACGATTTGCGGGGCGGACCGTAGCTGATCCATTCCGCAGCTTTGGCTAATGCTTCCGTGCCGGCTGCGAACGCCACGAATTTCTTGGCCTCTTCCATATTCGGAGCGCCCTTTGGAATGACGTAGCCTTCAAATTCGTAGACCTGACCATCCCATATGATTTCGAACGGCTGGCTTTCACCGATGACGGCATTGAAGATACGGCCATTATAGGCGGTCGACATATCGACCTCACCATCAGCAAGGAGCTGTGGCGGCTGTGCACCTGCTTCCCACCAGACGATCTGATCCTTGATCTGGTCCAGCTTGGCAAAGGCACGATCGACACCGGCATCCGTTTCGAGCATATCGTAGACCTCGGCGGCCGGAACACCGTCCGCCATCAAAGCCATTTCAAGGTTGGCTTTGGCCGTTTTGCGCATGCCGCGCTTGCCGGGAAACTTCTCCTTGTCGAAAAAGTCGGCAATCGAGGTTGGTGCGTTGTCGCCGAACTTTTCCGAATTGTAGGCAAACACGGTGGCGTAAACATCCGTGCCGATAATGCACTCGGTAAGCGAGCCGGGCAGGAAGTCTTCTGTCGCTGGCGTACCATCGGGTGCCGCCGGCAAGATGGAATGATCGATCTCTTCCAGCAGGCCTTCGTCGCACAGGCGAATGCCATCGGCAAATTCGACACTGGCGACATCAATCGTCACATTGCCTGCCTCGACCTGTGCCTTGATCGGTGTGGCAGGGTTGTCAGCGTCTTCCGAATTCACGGCAATGCCGGTCGCCGCGCTAAAGGGCTTGTGATAGGCTTCGGATTGGCTTTTCGTATAGGCGCCGCCCCAGCCAAGGACCGTAACCTCGGCCGCCTGTGCTGCAAATGCAAAGCCGGTCAAGGCTGTCGCGATGAGTAGGGTTTTTCTCATTGTTCGGTTCTCCATTTAGACTCGAGTTGGTAGGTAGGGTCGCCCGGTTGGTTTAATTTCGGTTGTCTTTTTCTGAACGATGGCAGGCTCACAACGGGTCCAACGCCCGCGCGTCTTGAGCTGACCAGTGTATCTGCGTCGTTTCACCGACAACCAGATGCTCATGGCCGGCTGAATTGGGGACTTTGACAATAAACGCGTCATTTCCATGGACATTCAAGCGACAGCGAATGTGGTCGCCCAGATAAATCAGCTCTTCGACAACGGCGTCCGTGGAATTATCGCTGGCGCTCTCACCGATGGCAACCCGCTCAGGACGGATTGAGATAAGCGTCTTGTCGCCCACGCCACCGCAATTGACCGCCAGTGCATCACACGCGGCTCCGTTGTCCAGCGTGATACGAACGATATCCCCCGTACGTTCGCTGACCGTACCGCTCAACTTGTTGTTTTCCCCGATGAATTGCGCCACGAAACTGTTGTCGGGGCATTCATAGAGGTCCGCCGGTGGTGCAAGCTGCTGGATTTCACCATCATTGAACACGGCAACGCGGTCCGACATCGTCAGCGCCTCTGACTGGTCATGGGTGACATAGACCACGGTGATGCCGAGATTTTCGTGCAGATGCTTGATTTCATACTGCATATGTTCGCGCAGCTGCTTGTCCAGGGCGCCAAGCGGCTCATCCATCAGCACGAGGTTGGGGTCAAAAACGAGGGCGCGCGCCAGCGCAATCCTCTGTTGCTGACCGCCGGACAATTGCGCCGGACGCCGCGCGCCGAATTCGCCCATCTGAACCATATCAAGCGCGCGCCTGACCTTCGCCTCACGCTCGGGTTTGGCCATGCCGCGAACCTCAAGCGGAAAGGAAAGATTCTCACCAACGGTCATGTGCGGAAACAGGGCATAGTTCTGAAACACCATGCCAATGCCACGCTTATGCGGCGGAATATTGTTGATTTCAGCGCCATCAAGACGAATCTCGCCCCGGGTCGCCGTCTCAAAACCGGCAAGCATCATCAGGCAGGTCGTCTTCCCTGATCCCGACGGGCCGAGCATGGTCAGGAACTCACCTTTCGGCATGGAAAGGTTCAGATTTTTGACGACCAGCGTTTCCCCGTCATAGCTTTTTTGGACCTTGTCGAATTCAACAAAGGCATCGGCGGTTTGATCTTGTTTCAGATTGAGACTCCCGAGGACGACCGAAACTGACGCTCAAAAACTAGGTTTAAGAGTTTTTTTCAAAACATCAACCTCATCGCCGGGATGACCTTGGAGCCTGGCTCAGGCCTGTCCTCCACCGGACCGCTACCCCTCACCGTTGGTCTTTTGACTTCAATTGGATTGCGCAGGCGACATTCCGATTTCAGCCACTTCTGGCCGCGTTGGAGCTGAAACCGCCCAATCACTTCGATTGCGGCCTTGCCACAGTCAATTTCATCGTCAGTCTCCGGTCCGGTCGGGCAAACGGAGGTTACTTCTTGTAGAACCACTCGAATTGGCTGTCGCGACCGGCCTGACGGCAATGCAGAGTCACGAATTGCGGGCCCAGAACGCGCCTGGAATGGCAAGCCGTGGAATTGCCCATCGGCTCGATCCCGACCGTCAGCCCCTCGATTTCGCGCGTATCGCTGATCGTCCGGACCCGACTGTTGGCGCGCTGATGCCGAGCGCAGATGGTCTTCTTCAACAAGGTGCGAAACCGCGTGACACTCAGACCCGTAATTCCACCCCTTCCGATCGCCGAAGCATTGCGAAGATCATTTTCGTTGGCGGCACATTCGGCCGGAAGCGTGTTGCGGTTCGAGCTGGCCAGCTTTGTCGCACAATGCTTGGCCTTGCCATTGAGAATCTGCCAAGCCCATCTGGCCTGGTACTTTCCTCGTCCCCAGGCCCAGAAATCAGCACCCGGCACTTCGGTTTTGGACAGCCCGCTGCCTGAAACCACAAACCGGATATGGCATTTGCGATACTCATAGGCACCGGCAACGTCCAATGCGGCGAGAAGCAGGGAAGCGGCAAGGACGATTGGACTGAGGAGGGCGGCGCGAACCATGGAAGAATATCCTTTTCAGTTGTGACAGGATTCTCCTAGCAGCGCGTCCTGTGCCGGTCATGACGCATTTGCGCTATGGCCCGTAAGGCGAACGACGATTGGCTCGATCTATGTAAAAGAGCTGATAGTATGGGATATCGGCTTCATCAAACGGGACCTTGCCATGGGGGAAACTCGCTCATTTCGACCGGCCGCACTGCGCGAAAGGCTCTATCAGGCCCTGTCGCACGACACCGAAACAGGCAGCAGGCTGTCGAACACCAATCGATTGCTGGTAATCGTCATCGTTTCGTCCGTCTTTGTCGCGGTGCTCGAAAGCGAGGACCTGCTGTCACAGCCTTACGGTGATCTGTTCTGGCTGCTTGAATTGTGCTTTGGAACCATCTTCGCGGTCGAATACATCATCCGTCTGTGGGTGTGCCCCGAAAACCCGAAATACGGATCGGGCATCAAGGGCCGGATCCGCTATGCGCTGACCCCCACCGCCCTGTTCGATCTGATCGCCGTGCTGCCCCTGTTCTTGACCGTGCTTGGCAGCGAAACCTATCTGTTCCGGCTGCTCCGCATCACCCGGATTCTCAGGCTTGCCAAGCTCGGCAAATATTCGCACGCGGCCCGGGCCATCGGCGAAGCCATTCGGTCGCGAAGCCACGAACTCGTCCTGAGCCTCGGTGCCGGCATGGTGCTCATGCTTGTCGCCGCAACCTGTCTCTATATAGCCGAAAACCGCGTCCAGCCCGACGCCTTCGGCAGCATACCGCGCGCCATGTGGTGGGCCATCGCCACCCTGACGACGGTCGGCTATGGCGACACCTATCCCATCACCGTCCTCGGGAAGATATGCGCCGGGGTGACCGCCATCATCGGCATCGGTCTTGTCGCCATGCCCGCCGGGATACTCGCCGCCGCCTTCAGCGACGGCCTGTCAAAACGCAGAGGTGATTGATCATGCCGCTGACTGGTCGGCACGTGGAGGAAGATCCGAAACTTACAAAAGCGCTGCACGAGTTTTATGCAGCATTCAACGATCGCGATATTGGGCGCCTGATGGCCCTGTTTGAACGCCAGGCCGTTTACATTGCCGGTTCCGGTCATCATGCGCACGGCCGGGAGGAAATTCGGGCCGCGCTTCTGAGCGCACTTCAAAAGGAGACCAGGATCATTCAGGGCGCCAGAACGACCATCATGTCCGGGGACATTGCACTGATGATGTCAAACTGGTCACAGATACCCCCTGAAGGAAATGCAGATCCCATATCCGGCACATCGAACATCGTTTTTCGACGTCAAGCCAATGAGGAGTGGCTCATTGTGATCGATAATCCGGTCGGGATTGACCTCATCGAGAACAGCACGGGCTTCAGCGCAAAGGACAAATCCTGAATTGCTTCAGGAGCGTTCTTGGCAGCCATGCTGAACGGCATGAGGGGTGCGACTTCGAAATCGGACCGGCTGCTGGCCGAACAGGCGTTCCGATCAGGATCAAAAACACCCGTCCCATGGCCAGCCAACCGCCGAAACCATGTGCTATGTCGCCGTGGAGAAAGCTGGTGTCGAGTTCGAGAAAACCCGCCTTGCCGATGTCGCTACGCCGGATGGCACCGGCCGTGACCTCGTTCTGCACCTGATTGCCTGACGCCATATCCTGTTCGGAGCCGTCGCATCCCGCTCAACCACATTCGAAATCCTCGCCCTCCAGCGGCCGACACCGGGTCGGCCAGCCGCGGTCACGCCAATAGTCATCAAGCCCGATATCCTCAATCATTTGCCGGAACCTGTCCGTTTTGCCGATCAGAGACAGTTCGGTCCAGGGAACGAGATAGACCTGATAGATAAACGTCCTGCTGTTGGTGTTGTGTTCAAAGGCTCTCAGCACCAGATCCGGACCGCCGATGGCCTGCAGGAACGGGTAACCCATGAAACGAGCGTCCTGGTAGGTGTCATAGATTGCTTCGGGAGTCTCGCTTCCAACGGCCTCGACCATTGCCAGGGCAGGCTCGCGCCAGGAATCGTCGCAAGCCTCGCAACTGCTCAGGAAGTCTTTCAGTCGATCAACCTGCTGCGATTGGAAGAAGTATCCCATGGTGCTGCGAAGCACGAAGGGAGCCACATTCGGCTGTTTGCCGAAATCGTTGAGATGTTTCTCCAGATTCGCCTTGGTGGGCTTCTCCTGCAGCTCGTACAATGACCGGGTGAAACCGATAAGTGGATTGTGGCTGTCGATTTCAACCACCCGTTCAGTCAGGGCAATTGCCTGTTCTTCATGACCCACCATGGCAAGCAGGCGGGCATAATCCAGCATGGCCAGCACATTGTTGGGCTCCTGTTCCAGCGTTTCGCGGTACAAATCCTCTGCGGCGGCCCATCGACGCGAGCGCCTGTGAACATTTGCCATTGCATGCGCGACAACCGAAAGGTCGGGATCCAGTTTGTGGGCCTTCAAAGCCGCCTCGGACGCCCGTCTGACATAAACCGCCGGTGACGCGCGGCGGTCCCTGGTATCGTCCGGAAAGATCACGCCGAAATCATAGGCGATGGACAACGCCGCCCAGCCCGCAGCGAAGTCAGGATCGATCTCAACGGCTTTTCTGAGCCACTCTATCCCCATGGCAACCTGACTGTTTGCATGCTCACCGCGATTGCCCACCAGCGCAATCGCATTCAGGAACAGTTCATAGGCCTCGGGACTATCGGTCCGTTCCGTCTGCAGACCGCTTGCCTTTATTCCCAATGGCATCTTGAGGGCGGATCCGATCGCATTGGCGATCTTCTCCTGAATGACAAAAATATCCTGAATCTCGTCGGCAAACGCGTTGGACCAGACGAGGAACCCGTTATTGGCTTCTATCAGTTGGGCTTCGACACGGAGATTGTTGCCCACCCGGCGAACGGATCCCTCAAGCAAATATTGAACGCCCAGATCTTCCCCGATTTTGCGAAGATCCTCCTCCTGGTTCTTGAACCGAAAGGTAGAACTCTGTCCGGGAAGCCGAAATTGGCCGGTCCGCGCCAGCGTCGCCATGATTTCAATCGTCAGCCCGTCGCTGAAATTGTCATTGCTTCCCTCTTCGCTCAGATTGCGAAAGGGCAGGACCGCGATCGATGGCTCCGCGGCTTCGCCGGCGGCCACAGTGGGTGCGTTGCTGACGGTGCTGAATTCGTACCGCCAGACCGTGAAAGCCAGGAGGGCAACAATGCCCGACACCACCACATAATCGAGAACATCCCGCTGCCGTGGTTCTGAATTGCCGCCATCGGTGGCCGGTACCGTGCGTTGCAAACCGCGCGGGCTGAGTTCGAAGGCCCAGGCAATGATGCAGGCGATCGGGAAGCCCAGCGCCAACAGGACCGTAACCAGCGTATCTGTCCAGTCCGGTAACAGGAGCGGGGCCTTCAGCGCACCGGCAACCTGGACGCAGAGCCATGCGACGATGAGATAGAGACCAGCGATTTTGACGACGTGGCGGCGCCGCAATTCCGCAAACAGGCTACCGGGTTGCAATCGGCCCCTGGTCTGGCGGATTTCAGCATCCGCCGCGATATCAGGATTCGCAGCCATTGCCGCAGGACGGTCGGTCACAACCGGCTCGGCTTCGGTGCCGGGTTCAACGGGCGGAACAGCGCCCTCAAAGGTGTAGGGCGGCCCGTGTTTGGGCCAATCAAGATTGTTGAGCGTCACATAGTCCTTGAGATTGAATGCGGCATAGGCAAATGCCCGACGCTTCATTGCCTCAGGCAGGTTCTTGTGTGTGAAATTCAGCCCAGCCGCCACCCGTGCAAGAAGATACTGGCTTTCCATATAGGACAGCCGGTCGCCCTCGTGGCGGTCAATCCAGGCCGAAACCTCGTGGCGAAACGCCCTGACAAGCTCGATCAGGCCGATATCTTCGGTTCGCGATCCGGGCTTGTCGGTCTGCAACCCGTCCCGGCCAAGCTGCATGAGGATCGATTCCCAATCAGCTTCACTTGTGTCGCGGCGCGAATTGAGCAGAAAGGCCACCTCGAAATAGGCATGGTCATAAAACAGGAACTGCTCGCTTTGATAGAAGGCCAGATCGATCAGGTAATAATCCGACTCCGGTGATTCGGGTCGCCCGACGAGAATGTTCTGACCATGCAGATCGCCGTGGAAGCGGCCGGAAATCATCCGCATTCGAAGATGGTCCGGGAGCGCGACCTTGCCGTTGGCGAAGGACAGCGGATTGGGATACCATTGACCTTCGAATGTAATGCTTGGTGACTCCGGCTCGATACCGCAGCGCGACGCCAGAAAATCATGGATCCGGCCACCCCGGTCCGGGTCAAGACGATAATCAAGCCATGAATGCAACAGTTCCGTTGGATGGCGCAGGCCTTTCAGTCGGCGATAACTTGCGTTCCAGTCCTCCAGCAGCCCGCGCGAGACCTGACTGGCCATCTCGAGCTGTTTTTCGAAACTGCAATCGGACCAGGGCGTTGCATATTGCAGTCCGCGTCCCGCAATGGCCGAAAGAACGGCGATCTGCTGCCCGTGATGCAGCGTGTGCAGCAAACGGGGCAGATGGTGGGCTGCGAAATCCGGCGCATCGGCAATGGCCTGGTGATGCAGGTCGGCCTCATGTTTTTCCTGGGAGCTCGGATCGGGCGCTTCATCGAGTTTCAATATGGCCTGTCCGGTGAACAGCCGGCTTTCTATATCCGCCGCATAGACCACCGCCCCGGACCGTCCACCGCTGAGTTTTCGGTTGAGATACAGACTGCTTTCAACGCCCCATTGCTTGCGAATAAGAGGCAACAGGTCCTGATAGGACTCCGGCCAGGGAAGGCCGAGACTTTTGCTGGCATCCGTTTCAGATACCCTGCCCGTGGTTCCGGGATGCCGGTCGTCTTCTTTCAAAGCATCACACCAAAAGCAGAATGGTCCTCGAATAACGGCCATCACACCGCTTCGAAAACCCGTCACAACTATTTTGACAGGCCGTTCGTGCTCCTCGCCCCCGATCGCACGCGTGGCAGCCTGCCCGCTCACCTCACAAAGTCGCATGGGCAAGATCAGATCGCAATGCCGGCGGCAGAGGGAACCTGGCCGCTCACCGGCCAATCCCCTTTTGGGGGTCACATCGATCCGTGATCAAGCCACCGATTGGCATTCAGGGATTTTTGAATATCCAAATCTCGGTGACGTTATTCTCATATCCGTTTGCAACCGGTGCCCAAGCCGAGTAGCCGGGAACTAGCGCAATTCAGGTTTTGACGGAATCGGCAAAACCTGAATGCATCAACAAAATCAACGGCCGACACCGTTGTCCCGTTTCTGACAAAACGTGAAACGGTCTAGAACACCCGTCCCATGCTTATCAAGCCGCCGAAGCCATGGGCGGAGTCGCTGTAGAGATAGTCTGCGTCGAGTTCGAAGAAGCCCGTTGCGCCGATGTCGCTGCGCAGGGTGGCGCCCACAGTCACCGCGTTCAGCGCCTCATAGCCCGACGCCACATCCTGTGTGGACCCGTTCAGCGTGATGCCCGCCTCATCATTGCCGCCATTCCAGCGGCCAAGATAGCCGATCCGCCCACTCAGGATGCCGAAACCGTAGGCGCGTGAGGCTTCAAGCCCGGCCCGGGCCTCCAGCACACCGACAAAGCGGGTACCGACCGTCGCATTCGCCGCCGGATTGACAGCCCCGCTCTCCGAATAGCCGCCCAGCCATTGCGCCGCATAGCGAACACCCGCATTGGGCGTCAGCGTGATACCGTTCGCCATTGCGATGTCGGTGGCAATGGCAAGTTCCGGACTGACAAAGAACCCGCCATAATTCGCCGTCACCCAGCTCTCCCCCAGCGGCGCCAGATTGTCGTTGACGAAACGATTGTGATCGACCCATTGATACCCGGCGGTCAGGCCGAGCTGGATCGCACCATGTCCAAGGTCCTGTTCGCCGCCAAGGCCGGCAAAGACCGCATGCGTGTCGTGATCGAAAGACTGTGCCCAGGGGGCATCGGCCTTCGCCTTGCCGAACACATAGCCTCCCATCGCATTGAGCGTTGCCCCGGCGCTGTGCTGCCAGGTATAGCCTGCGGCAAAGCCGATATGTTCGGTCGTGCTGTCGAGTGTTGTCGCACTGGCGTCAAAGTCCATGCGCCCGCCCAGCCCGGTGGCCCAGACCTGGCCCATGCGGTCCGCCACGCCATATGCGTGCACGGCACGCTCGGTCGCCTGGAGGGCCTCGGAATGGCGATCATCTTCCCGCTGATAGGCCAGCGGGCTGTTGCCACCGACAGCCAGGTCCGCGCCGGAGCGGTCCAGAGCGCCCCGCCCGACCCGCGAAAGCAGCGCGGTCAGATCGCCCAGCGCATCCGTTTCGGTGGCCAGAAGGGTAGGATCGAACGTGGCGACGGTCTGCGTCGCTGCATCGTAGAACCATGGCACCGGACCGGAGAAATTGGGCGCGCCCCCGACTTTGTCACCCTCCAGCGTCCACAGGATCGAATGCGACGGCCCGGTCGTCACATTCACCGCCGTGGGGGTTCCTGCGGCAGTGTCAAAACGAATCTCACCACCAATGAATCCCGGGGCCAGGAGATTGAGTATGTGGCCAGTACGCCTGTCATCGAAAGAGATCGCACGGCCATTGACGCTCACCAGCCGCCCCGAATTGGTAAGCGTTCCATCGCGGCCGCCAAGCCTCTGTCCCACGGAATCAGCGCCATAGACTGTTATGGAACCGATGTTGATGAGGTGACCACCTTCTATGGCCTGCCCAAAGGAGGTACGGCCTCGTGTCGTAATGACGCCGCTATTGACGACTTTCAGGCCGCTGGTGCCCTCCTGCCCGAAGGCGGACGGCCCAAATGTCATGATCGTCCCTGTATTGCTTATCGCGCCGCCGACGCTATTGCGCGAGATCGTTTGCCCATGAGCCACGTGACCCCAAGTCGTAATTGTACCACTGTTGTTGAGAGAGCCGAAGTCACCCTCGAGGCTCTGTGCGGGGGATCTGTCGCCTTCGGTCGATATCGCGCCGCTGTTGGCGATGGTGCCAAAATCGCCCTCGATATTTTGTGCGTAGGCTTGCTGTCCGCCGGTGGTGAGCCGGCCGCGATTGTCAAGCGTGATGGTGTTGCCGGTCCCCTCCATGGCGTCGACATCATTGCCCGTCACATCGATCGAACCGGTGTCGGTGACGATCAGCGTGTCGCCGTCCAGAACAGTATTGCCGCCATTGGTCGTCGTTTGCTGATCATCGACAACAAACACGTCCTGCGCGTTCGCAGCCGATGCGGCCAGCCAAAGTGCCATGGATGCGCCGAAGAAGGCAGAGCGCATACAAAGGCTCGTCATTCCCGGCACTGTGGCTTTTAAAGGCACACGCTGCGCTCCGCCCAGACAAGTCTGGACGGAAATTCTGGATATGCCGGGCAGCAATGTTGGTACCAATCTCCTGACCCCCACGTCACAGGTTGAGAGATACCCTTGCCTCGCGTGAAATGATATCGGATCACAATCTCAATAGTATGGGCTATATGTCTCATTGATGCATTCAAATGCCGATATCGTTGCCTCGTTTCTGACGAGACCCCGTCTAAACGGGGCGAATCCGGTCGAGCCAGCGCGTCACTATACCCATCTGATCTGACGGGGCGCCGGAGCGTGCGCGTATTCCCGTCGACAGGCAGGCGGAGGGGGAGATACTGAACCGTGCGCGAAACAACCGATTGAAGTGCGTGGCGTCCGTGAAATGCCATCGTCGTGCGGTGGCCGCGACCTGCCCTCGCTCCGCCTTTGCACCGGCGAGTTCAAAAAAACACCGGTCAAGCCGGCGATTGCGGATGAAGCGGGAGACGCCACCCTCGTTCTCGAAATGCCGGTAAAGCGTCGCACGCGATATCCCGAACGCGGATGTCAGCGTATCGACATCAAGGTCGGGTCGATGAAGGTTGGTTGCCACAAAGTCCTGCAGCAGAAGTGTGAGGGGGAGGTCGCGGTCGTCGACGGGCGCGTTTCCCGGTTCCGGCCCCAGCATGAGCTGGCGCACCAGTCCGACAAAGGTTTGCGCGATAAGCGCGGCATCCTCCGCGGTCCCGTCCGCCTGCACTGCCACCAGTTCGGCATGTGCAGCAGCGAGCAGGCGGCCCTTTGGCGAATCGAGCGCAACGGACGTCATCACGGGTTCTTCGCCGCGCGCATAACCCAGCGCCGCATGGGGAATGCAGATGCCGCGGCTTTGGCAGCGGTCCTTCATGGACACGTAACGCTGTGACATGTCGATGAGATGGAGGCGGGACGGTGTAACATCAAACCCGACATCGGCCACCTCGGCGCGTCCGCCGCCGGCGTAAAAGCGTTCGAAGAGGAGGTAATCGTGGCAGGCGTCTTTGCGGGTTTGCGGATCATGAACAAGCATCTCGGCAGGTGATGCGAGCTTGGCCAGGAACAATCCGTCGAACTCGTCGATTTCGATATCGACCCGGCTGTCCTCTTTCGGCTCTCGCGGATGGACCTCATAAAAGGGTGAGGCAAGCTCTTGCCACTGCTCGAAATCGAGTCGCATCAGCGCGGTCCCGTCATCTCCTGGTGGTGTTTACACCGGTGACACGGAGGGTATGGATCAACCGTGCCGTGTGACCACCGTTGTTGCGGCGCGACCCTTTTTCGCTGTGTGGAGATTGTTCGGGCTCATTCCCTCGGCGCCGGCTGTCGTTGCCGAAGATGCGCGCCCGGCCGCAAGACGATGCGCCCCACAATCACGATCCGCGCGCCAAGACAACCCATGCTATTACCGCGCAATGCGCTTTTCAAGTGCATGCCAAATTCCGGTCATCAGGATCTCGAAGCAAAACACTCCCATGCATAAAAGTGCAGTTGACCGCCATTTTCAATGAAAATACTTTTCCGCAGGACCACGTTTCAAGGCGTTTTCGGAATCCATGAAATTTGTTGGGGCGATCGGTGGTCGTGTAAATATGGGCGGACAGGCAACAAAGCATTTAGACGGAAGGCAGGTTCGTGCCATGCGGCGTGAGGCCGGGCTCAGCCAGTCCGATTTTGCCGATTCCATCGGCATAAACCAGGCAACCGTCAGTCGCTGGGAGCGAGGGCATCAGCCGCTAGGGCACCATTGGTGCCAAACCGTACTCGATTTCTTTGGCCGGCTGCCCGATACCGATGGCCGGACACCGGTGCTGCCGTTCACGGACATAGATGACAACTGGCCCGACCTGATCAGCTACTACCGGATGACGCGGTCACTTAGCCAGTTGCAGCTGGCCGAAATCCTCGATGTTGAAAACACGACCATCTACCGCTGGGAAAACGGACTGAGTGTGCCGTGCTTGAAGGAGCAACGCCTGTTGCGTGACATGATTCTGGCGCCGATTGGCTCAAATGCTCAGTTCATGCGTGTTCGCCAGCGTATATCCGACAGTTCCGCCATGATGTATATGTGCCTGGGACGTATCATATTGGCGCATTCGGAACCGCTCAATCGCATGAACAGCAGGAGCCGCTGCAATTTTCCCGCCTACTCGCGAAGTGACGAGGTCTATGGCGGCAAACTTGCCGAGTGGATGAAGGCCCGTGACCAATCCGGCTTTTTTCGCGGAGACGTCGTCAAGACCAGCACAATCTGTTCATTGACGCCCAACGACACAAGGCGAATGGTTGCCTTTCCCCTGCCCCTTGAATGTGGATCGGTGCTGACCGTCGGATATCATCGGTCCGTCACCACGCGTGAAGGAATGAAATGCGACGGCCAATTCGAATTGAACCATGCCGATGAGCTGGCTGCGTGACCTACGCATGAACTCCTGCAGGTCGGATGCCCGCCAATAGGCGTTGTCGATCAGGTCGACGACAATGAGATCTGCTGAGTAACAGCCGAAGTGTTGCATGGGGCAACGACACGCCTGATCCGGTCCTGATCAACGGTGCCGGATGAGCCCGGACACAGAGCCGAGAGGGATCACGACCAGTGCTGTCTATGTTGCCAAGCGGGACTTGAGATTGTCATCAAGCTCGCCCGCTGGAAAATCGATATGGATGTGGTTGCCATCGGGGTCGAAAATATTCACCTGCACAATGGGAAAGTCCGGCACTGTGTTCATACCGAAATCGATGCCACGATAGGCCTTTTGATGAGCCATAGTAGTTCATGACCGGCACCCTGTCGCCGTCATAACCGCCCCAATGCCCATCCGCGTTGCAGGGCACGGTAAGAGCGCAATCCCGGTCCGCCGTCTGGTGTGTCGACTCCTCACCGGCGACATCCTGGTGAAGCGGCTGAACATGGTTGTGAATGCCGTCACTACAAAACCGACATTTTCGCCCATTGAACCGTCAGCGGATTTACCGAACTGAGTAGGTGGGCGCAGAGCGACAATTCGATAATTGGATCACCAGCCGGTGTCTTGATTCCCGAGTCTGCCAATCAAGGAATTACAGGTAAAAAGGCTTCATCTTTGGCATTTATTTCAAGGGTCTCCGGGAACACTAAATTTTTATTGCGCCGTTGAATGTATAGTATTCTACACTGGCCGGATTGAAATTTGTATATTTTCCGTTGTTCGTCTGCTTCAGCACAAAACGTCCGCCCTCATCTCCACCCATGCCGCTCAGGAGCGTTTCAACGCGACCAACCATGGTCAGTTGATTTATTTCTTCATACTCATTCCCGTTCCACTCGCAGATTTCGTGTTCCAGCTTCATGTCACACTCATTCCTCAATTCCCTTAGCTCACTCGGGCTAAGTTCATTATCCAGTTCGGAAATCTCATATGATCCCAATGGCTTCCTTCCTTCGCTTTGCAGGTATTTCACACGGGCAATGTCAGTCCTCTTCAGCAACACCTTTCCCATAACCAGGTTCCCGCGGAAATCACTGGTCAACGCGGCTCCGTGAAGCGTAGCCACACCGGTGCTGATCGGTTTAAGAACCATAATTTTGAGGAATCCGGAGTTCTCACTCGGCCCGATAAGATATGTTCCCCTGGCAAATGTTAAAACCAAGCCGTCTACCCTGCGATTATGGGATTCCGGTTCAATTTCTTCTGTTGAGCTCAAAGCTGATTCCTCAGCTTGAAAAAAATTCACAAATCGCGTGATTGGAAGGAGTTCCAGAGGTGGTTTGATGACAGTGAAACTCTTGTCGATTTCACCAGGCTTTGAGGAGAATCGATACGTTTCGAAGAATTGATGCCCCGGATTGCCGGATTCAGATGATCCGAAAAAACCCTTGGAGGCCGCTGACAGGGGATCCGATTCCGGATCACGGTTCGCATTTGTCAGTATCTGTATCGCCAGATCAGCAACGCCAGAATACTCGGTGCGCAAACCCACAGCACCCTTTTCGAGAAAATAGGACAAAAAATTATATTGTTCCTCGGACTGAATCAGATCCTGTCGATACAAAACGACAGCATAGGCGGCCATCGCATTGTAGAATCTGCGGTCAAAAATCCGACTGTTGACGTCGGTCCTCGAAGCCGTATGGCTCTTGAACAAGAAACGCGGAGCCCCTCGCTCTGCGGGTTCATTGTCAGGGGTATTTAAGAACGCACTCACCCGTTTCATGTAACGAACAAATGCAAATTTGGCCGGTGCCGATTTAAGGTTGCCTTCTTGATCGGCCACCTCATAAATCTCTAGGCAACGATCATAGTATCGACCATAGGATTGTTGCGATAGGTTTTCACAAATATCGACCACAAGCCGGAACAGCTTTTCTCGTCTGCCATCGTCATCCCAGAACGCTGTATCAAAATTGATGCACTCTTTGGGCTCAATCCACGATGTGGTCATTGCTACAACGCCGCCATTCTGTCCACAATTTGTCACACAAACCTTACACTTCGAAATCCACAATGCAAGGAAGTGTAAAGTGAGTGTAAACTTGTTTGTGCACAAATGATGAGACTGTAGCCAATACTCACCACTTAGCACACTCATCTGGAATCTATTGAATAATAGGTACGCACTCAGAGGCTTGGGTTGGGTGGTAGTGTATCTGTACCACCACAGCACCCTTTCCTACGCTGCGCCCAGGCTGAGTGAATCAACTGGTGACGGGCATCCTTCTGGTGCCGCCTCCAAATTCGTTAGCCGATTGAGTTTTGTTTGACTCGGCACGTTTGTTGCGATGCGCGCGTAAAACGAAGGAGGGCAAAAATGGGTGGGAATCTCAAATACAGGTACTCTGATCAATATAGCCGAATGGGCGGTGAGGCTCATAAAAGGGGCGCATTCGCTGTCGGCGCCCCCGCACTGAGTTGGCACCTAGGTTTGTTCGCAAAAAGGGCAAATGCGCCCGATGGCAATCAACTTGGCCACTCTCCCACGACGCAAATCTACCGTGATGTCATAAGCAATGGCGAAATATTGCAGATCGCAGAGGAGTTCTTTTCGACGGTTCTTGATAGCGTCGACATAGATATCACCAAGCCAAAGCAAGTGGATGCGTTGAGGGAAACGAAAGAGGGATCAAAGGGGGAAGGCCCCAAAACGGCATTCTTTTCCTTCGACGACATACTGACCAAGTTTGTAGTAACGCCGCACAGCGATCATTTCACTATCACCACCATCGTTGATCTATCCAAGCCCGGATATGATCCAGCCGATCCAAACAGCGAACGCATGCTTTTCCTCAAATCTGACGACGGGTCATTTCGTCGGAAACTCGTGAGCAATTACGAAACCTACGCTGAATTTGCCAATCCGGATGAGCTTGAAAGTGCAGTTCCGAATGCTCATGCGCACCAAGCCAAGTGCTTTCTCCAGGATCATGTGTGGGACTACATCTCAAAGCATTTGTTGAGGTCAACGAAGCTTTTTGCGCACTCCGATCGCCTGGCACGCAATGCCTATTGCCTGGAGGTTTTCGCCGACTTCAGAGGTGTGGTGGTCAACTGCGCGGACATTTTTGGTGTTTTCCCCACAGAGCGGAAAAAACAACCGTCAAATCTCGTCGGCAGTTCCGGGATATTTGGAGACAAGGATAAGCAGTCTCAAGGGCTCCGCTCCCTATTTCCTCTGATGGATCTGGGTGACAGGAAATTCAAATACAAAGAGCTCGTGGCATGCACAATATTCAGAAACAGGGCCGTATATCTCTCGCCGCTTGGAGCCGCCCCGGTTCATTCCGGCGCGAAAGATGGCGAAACTCCAATGAGACCACTCTATTTCGGCGTTGCCACCTGCGAAAACAACCGCTGGCAAATCGGCAGGATTATCCATCGTCTAAACAGCCTGGGCACCCTCCGATTGATCGCGCTGCGCGATTACGAGAAGCTCCAAGAGGCGAGCGATAACATCAGAATAGTCGGCGAAAAGCTGGATGAGCTGTTTCTGACGCGCGATGATACGGCTCTTGATGATGAGGAGATCATAGATGAGGAGCAGTTTCAGCTTGCAACATTAAAGCGAGAAATCGATGAAATTGGCCGAGATATCACCGGGCATTTGCCATACAGAGTTTCCAGGTCGAGGTATCGGACAGAACAATTCAAACAACAATTGGCCGATCTTCACGTCGGCAGGATTGAGGCCTGGCAACCCTACGATGAGTTCGTGAAAAGAAGGCTTTATCCTGCATTCGACTTCATTGACCGGGTAGGAGAACGGTACAAGGGGTTGGGTCAGAATTATGAGAGGCAGCTGCTCTCCCTCAATAGCGACATGCAAAGCACAAGCGGCCAGCACCTTGTAGAGATACAAAAGGATGTACTGGGATCACACGCCTTCCAGCATGTTATTGAATCAATTGCACTAGGCTACTATGGTGGGCTGGTATTCTACTACATAACAAAACCCTACTATATGTATTTATACAATTTTTCATCGGAATATCTCAATGGACTGGGCGCAATAATTTGCACAAACTCAAATGGATATTGCGAATACGATAAATATTATAAATCTTTGTGCATGTTGGGTTTTGGGCTTTGGGCTATGTTTCGCTACATTAGGAGTGAACGGGCGCACAAAGAGAAGATGCGAGATTTTAATTCTCGAATGGCAAAGAGAACTTTTGGTCGTGGTCATGTGAAGAGATCGTCAGCTCTACACTGACAACAATTCCGACTTTGTTTCGCCATGCCTGGTCGATTGGAACACTCGACTTTTTTCGCGGAGACGTCGTCAAGACCAGCACAATCTGTTCATTGACGCCCAACGACACAAGGCGAATGGTTGCCTTTCCCCTGCCCCTTGAATGTGGATCGGTGCTGACCGTCGGATATCATCGGTCCGTCTCCACGCGTGAAGGAATGAAATGCGACGGCCAATTCGAATTGAACCATGCCAATGAGCTGGCTGCGTGACCTACGCATGAACTCCTGCAGGTCGGATGCCCGCCAATCGGCGTTGTCGATCAGGTCGACGACAATGAGATCTGCTGAGTAACAGCCGAAGTGTTGCATGGGGCAACGAAACGCCTGATCCGGTCCTGATCAACGGTGCCGGATGAGCCCGGACACACAGCCGAGAGGGATCACAACCAGTGCTGTCTATGTTGCCAAGCGGGACTTGAGATTGTCATCAAGCTCGCCCGCTGGAAAATCGATATGGATGTGGTTGCCATCGGGGTCGAAAATATTCACCTGCACAATGGGAAAGTCCGGCACGGTGTTCATACCGAAATCGATGCCACGATCGTCCAGATGGGTCAAAAAGGACCCAAGGCCGTTGGCTGATATGGCGAAATGTTCGATTTTCGGTTCGATCGATTGCCGCTCTACATCAGCCTCGACAAGATGGACCACCGCATGTTCGCCGGCATACATCCATGCACCAGGGAACGGAAATGGTGGTCGGTCGCCATCCACCATCCCTAGAACATCCTTGTACCAGCCAATCATTGCATCGAGATTGCAGGTGACGAGATTGACGTGATCCAGCCTGTTCAGTTGCACTGTCAGCTCCAAGATTGAGTGTTATTTTACGCGATGAATTCGACACAGCGAGCACGTGAATAGTCCTTTGATTATTACACCGGGGACCGCGCCGCAAGATGGGTGCCGGCACCGGTCATGATCGGTCGTGCTGAGGCCACCCGGAAACAGGAAGCGTCCATTGTCGGTGGTTGCGACAGTTGATCTGGATTTTGCAAAGTCTGTTCTTCGGGTTGACCACACTATCGCCCGGCAGACGTGACCTCGAACTGGATGCGCCACGAGGGTCCTGTACCGATATCGTACGCCTGCGCAAAATTGCCGAAGCTCAGCGCAAGCGACATGTTGCCGACATTGTTGAGCAGCACCAGGGGATCGCCCGGCGCGACGTCCGGGTAGGCCGCCACATTGGCGACGGTATCCTGGTGCGCGATCCGGTCGCCCTCGGTGACGGTCACCGTCAATCAATTGCGGCGACAGTGCACACAATCCCTTTTTTGGCCACACGCCGATAAACCGCAGTTTCAAAACTTCCGCAAATATTAATGACCACGCATCGCTGGCGACCACTGTTCTGCCAGCCATGTTGTGATCGAGAAATTCAGCTATTTTTTGGAAAAATCAACGTGACTGCATTGCGGTTATGGGATGGACGCCCCATCGGCTTCGTGATGAGCCATACCAGGTTGTGTCAAAACGATCCAGGAACTGGAGGCGTCCTGCCAACTACCGAAACTCAGATGCGGCGGCCGGTACCCTCAATCGCACGATTGCCGGCAAAAATTTCAGCCCCGCCGCTCAATCGCCAAGCCGATGTGCGGGCCTCCAGAGAACAAGTATCTGCCATCGCAACCGGATAGCAAGGTGATTGAAACAATCGAAACATTCTTGAGCCGAACCGGACAACCTACAGATACGTGAACTCTCCAGATTCACTCTCATGATCGATTTGTCGGAACGCCAAGACGGCATTTGACACGATCCAGGCAGGGGCAACGACCATCCGATTGGTCAACTGGAATTGGAGAGTGAAAATGAGCAACAAGATCGTAACAACTGCTTTGGCAGCGCTGGTGCTGTCATCCCCGCTGGCAGCCGTGGAGGCCATGGCCAAGATCAAGGTGGTCAAGCACCATTTCGTGCAAAGCAATTTCGAAGACTATCCCGTCATGGAAATGAAATTCAGTGGCGGAAAATGGAAATGGATCAACAAGGGCAAAGTCTTCAAGCCCCGTGTGAAACTCTACTTCAAGTCAACGACAAAGGTCGACTTCGCAAAACTCTATACAAAAAAGGGCGGCATCGCCTTGTGGAGTTCAGCGGCCGGGTACAAAACCAAGAAGTTTGAAAAGCTGGTCAAGGTTTCTGTTGGCGCCGTTGCACTGAGCCCGCAACTCGGCAAGGCCAGATCTGTGTGCAAATCATCCGGTGGCGCCAAGAAGGTCGTCAAGGACATCGCGGTCAACACGATCTTTGTCGCAACCGACAACAAGACCGTTACCCATCACGCCAAGGCGTCAACCAAGCCGATGCTGATGAAGGTCGTCTGCCAATCCAAGCTGCCCAATGGCAACACAAATTCCGCAGGAACCTCGAAGTTCAAATTCGCGGTGGCCAATGTCAGTCTGCACACGGTGCCAGCGAATCCGGTCTGCGGCAAGCCTGTCAAACTGGTCGCCAACTTCCAGGCAACGGGTCCTGGCAAGGTGAACTTCATGCTGTTCCGCGGCGACGGCGCCAAGCAGAATGCCAGCGTCATGATCAGCAAGAACGGCAACGGCTACATGAAGCACTGGGCCAAGTCTTACAAGTTCAGCAAGACGACCAAGCGCAAATACATGATCGTCGTGAAAGGACACAAGGTTTCAACCAACTGGGTCCCGCTTAAGGTCCAATGCAAGGCCAACGGCAAACAGGCAAGCTGATACCCGCCCGCCTCCTCAGCCTGATGACCCGCGATGCTCCGGCATCGCGGGTTTTTCATGTGTACCCTGACGTTTGGTCAGCGAAACGCGGTAGGATCTTGGTAACCGTCCGGTCGCACCGGTGATCCAATGGGTCGGAGCGGTGATGGAATGGACGCCCCATCACGGTAATTCAAGTGCGATTGTCGTCATGCAGCGTCTGCCACATCAGCGCCGGAACGGCGTCATCAATCCTGTCAATATCGTCCCTCGTGAACCTTTCCTGACTGGATCAGCGGGAGATCGCTGCAGCAACGAACCGGACGACATCAATCACATCATCAGATTTGTCAGCGGCATAATACGTGCACCATGCGCCAGAATTAGGCCCACCCAAGGATATTGTGGGAATTGCAGAGCATAGGGGCATGGCTTCAAATCCAATTACCCTGCTCATGATGCACGGCTTGGGCAATTGATGGCCCTGGAAGGTCACCTACTCCTCTGAAGAATTCTCTGCTCAAGATCTGAATCCATAAATCGACAAACGTCAGCAATGCGGGCCGTTCGTGGCTCCGCGAGAGTGGTAGACAATCCATGTACGGCAACCATTGGCTTTACTATTAAGGTATGTAATGTGAGAGGCACATAGCGCGAGGCTTTCCATGCAAAATGATGATCGTCCGGATAAATCAGCTGAGTCCAACAGGCAGGGATTTCTGAGTACTCTCTTGCAGGGTTTGATTCGGGATACGATTGGCCTTTGGATCACATTTCTGTTCGGAACAGGCGCAGCAGCGGTTGTATGCCTCTACTTTGGCATTCCACTGATTTTTTCCTTACTGGGCGGTGTCATCGTGCTGGCTGTCTATGTTGCCTGGGATAGGCTGTAGAATTCATCGGAGGAATGATCCGGCAAATACAGATCCGGTGGCGTCATACCAAGTCACACAACCTGCTGCAGCTGTCATATTTGGCTCCATCCGGCTGCTGCCTCCGTCCAGCTTCTTTCGGACATCCAGAGTAACTCGCCATGCATCGCATTTTTCGAGACAAGATACTTCTTTGGCTGGGTATTCTTGGCTTGGTGATGAACCTCTTCAGCTCGCTTCAACCACTCATCCAGCTTTCAATTTGGGCACGGTACCTGATCTTAAAATGGGATGATTTGATTGAATATTTTTGGGTGTCGCTCTTTGCTTTCCTCAATCTGGATTTCCCTCCCTACATGAGCATGGCAATGACCACCGCAGTGTTCATTGTTCTTATGGGTATGGGTTCGTCGCGATCCATATTGAATTTTCTTCCCTGGTCGGCACACCGAAAAGATCCTGATGCAACTGTCGAAGTGCATTCCTCGTCCCGGCAAACATGGACACTCATTGTCTCGCTGAGCATCATTCAAGTGCTTGCGCTGGTGGCTGCGGCGAGCAAACAGGGATTGGATCTCGTTGCAGATGAGGCAAAGGGAACGGGCAAGGAAATTCGCGTGATCGGGATCGCATACTTTATCCTGTTCGTTTTGGCGGTGTGGAACAATCGAGATCAGTTGCGTGAATTGTCCAAAGAGGGTCCGCCGTTAAGATCTCTGGCAGTTTTCATTATTGCGCCTTTCGTTGTGGGAACGGCAACCTTCTACTTGGGCTGGATCGATAATGATTCTCTATCGTGGCATATTAGCTTTTGGCTCGCATTGGTGTGGCTGGCGCGCGCGCCGGCACTTGCGCTTGTTCTTGCCGACACACGTTTGCTGCTAAACAAGATTATTGGTTCGCTTTGTTTGCTGCTGGTGTTGGTTGGGTTGAACTTTATCTCGGTCTACGGTCCAGCGCTCCTGGATCTGATTGAGCAGCCACCAACTTAGATCGTGAGTAACTGTTGCCGTGCTCGCAAGGGGAATTCCGATGAGTGTGCACAAACCCTTTTTGGCCACTCCGGGGACAAACCGCCGTTGGAAATTCGGTGATGGAATGGACGCCCCCATCGGCTTCGCGATGAGCCATACTGGGTTGTGTCAAAGCAATCCAGGAATAGGAGGCGTCCATTATGAAGACTACTACAGTTGGTTTGGATTTAGCAAAGTCAGTTTTTGAGGTTCATTGTGCCGATGAAGATGGCAGGCCTGTTTTGCGCTACAAGTGGCCAAAGCTGCCATTGGCGTAACTCCAACAAAGGCTCCGTTCGTCCTCCTTTCGGCCTTTGATGCGCCCTTTGGAGAAGGTCCGCTGTCGGCCGAGACTTTCGAGATTCTGCGATGCGGTGAATGTCAGATTTGCACGATGATAATCATCAAATTCATGCGCCTGGCAGTTTCACGTTCGCCTTGCAAGCTTTCCAGATCGTCATTTTCACCATATCATCGCCGAAATTCCGCTGATTTGCCGAGGCCTCCATGCGACTTGTTTGCCTTGTCCTGATTTTCGCGTTTTCTGCGGGCGCAGCCGCTGCCGAGCGAGTTGCGTTGGTCATGGGGAATGGCAACTACATCCATACCGACCCTCTTCAGAATGCGGTGAATGACGCGACCGACATCGCAACGGCTCTGCGCAGCATTGGTTTTCGCGTCTTTGAAGGGGTAGATCTTTCGCGGCGCGAGGCGCTGCTCCTGATACAGGATTTCTCGCAGGTGCTTAGCTTAACGGACACGGCACTGTTTTTCTTTGCCGGCCACGCGACCCAGATCGGTACCGACAATTACATCATGCCCGTCGATGTCCAGCCCGGCAGCGAAGAAGAACTTGTAGGTTCATCAATCCGCATGCAGTCGATCCTGTCGACACTGGAGAACAGAGCGGGCACGCGGATCGTGATCCTGGACGCATGCCGGAACAACCCATTCGTTCAGAACCCTGGTGCAAGCCGATCGGCAGATGCAAGTCGTGGTCTCTTCAAGATGGATGCCGGCATCGGCTCGTTCATTGCTTATTCGACTGAACCCGGAAACGTTGCGGCGGATGGTACGGGACGGAACAGCCCCTTCACAACCGCGCTTTTGAAACACATTTCTGAACCCCAGGACATCCATGCCATCATGCGCAGTGTTCGCGCCGATGTGATAGAAGCTTCGGGTCGGCGCCAGATCCCCTGGGAAAACTCTGCTTTGATTGACGAAGTCTTCCTGGCAGCCGTGCCACCTCAATCCAAGGAAGATAGCTGGCGGCCAGCACAAAGCCTGTCGCGCGACGAACGCGCCGGTGAAACATGCCACCCCATCCAAATCCGGGGCGGGTCGGCATCATTTTGCGCCTCATCCGTGTTGAGCCCGCAGTCCGGCAATCGCTACGGTGCAAAAAACCTCTTTGACAACAACCCGGCAACGGCTTGGGTCGAGGGGCAGAGCGACGATGGCATCGGCGAATACCTGGCGATTGATTTTGATGACCCCCGCGATGTGCGGGCCATTGATCTGTTGAACGGGTACACAAAGTCCGAACGGTTGTTCTTTCGAAACGGGCGGGTGCGGACGCTCCACGTGACCGGATCAAATGGCACCCGCGTCGATGTCACACTGCGGGACGATGGGAGCTGGCAGAGAATTGAGCTGGATGGTTTTGACGATGTGTCCTGGCTTCGCCTTGAAGTTGGCAGCGTCTATTCAGGCAGCCACTACACTGACACTGCCATCTCCGAACTGAGGTTCCAATAGGCGCAAACAAGCGTTGCAGGGCATCCCTGAACCTCTTGCCCGCAGCCTTCCGCATGTCGCTCAATCGCGAAATGGGATGCATGATTTCTCAGCTTTCCCGAGAAGTACTATTGGCGGGAAAGCCGGGTGACCAAACCGCTTTCATCGCGTGTCACGAAGCCACGCTGGACAAGCTGCCGAATATATCAGTGACAGTGCACACAATCCCTCTCTTGGCCACGCCGGGACATACCGCCATTTCAGACTTTCCGCAAAGACTGATGATCATGCATGCCTAGCAACCCTCCTTGGGCAGAGCATTTCCCGATTAAGATTTTCGGCTGTTCTTTTTGGAAATACAGTGTGACTGACACAGTTCGGGATTCAGTCCAAAACTGTAAACCATGTCCTCGGTATGGACCTTGAAAAAATGGCGGAAAGATCCGGCGTAATTTTGATCTTACCAGGCTCTCGGCGTTTCTTTGAAACGCCTGCCGCTGCTGCGTTTTACGACTAAATTGGTTCAGAAGACACTTTGCTGCGCAAAGTGGCAGTGGCGGAGAGGAGAGGATTCGAACCCCCGATACGGTTGCCCGTATGCCGCATTTCGAGTGCGGTGCTTTCAACCACTCAGCCACCTCTCCGCGTCGTGGTTGCATGTTCGAGAACTGCGGTGGCTTACATAGCCAGTCCGCCGCCCGGAAACAAGAGTGAAATTGCACCCGCATGCTTGACTTGAACGGGGCTTTCCCGTATCTCCCGCCTGTCCATGGCGTGAGGCAACTTGCGCCATCTGTTTTTGCTGGAATGAAAATTCCTGAAAATCGCTGGACAAAACCCGTCATTCGAAGCCTGCTGGACCCCGTTCGGGCCATTGGAATTTGACTGACATTCGTTTGAAACCGACTGAATAAAAAGACGGCTGCGCGGGACGCCCGCGACAAGCCGGACTGGACACCGAAAGGTCAAGAAATGTTCGCAGTCATCAAAACCGGCGGGAAACAGTATACTGTTGCTGCCGACGACCTGTTGAAGGTCGAGAAAGTTGCCGGTGAAGCCGGTGACATCGTGGAATTCAACGAAGTGCTGATGGTCGGCGAAGGCGCCGATGCCAAGATCGGCATGCCTTTTGTGGATGGCGCGCTGGTGACGGCCGAAGTCGTCCAGCAGGGCCGCGCCCGCAAGGTCATCGCCTTCAAGAAACGCCGCCGGCAGAATTCGAAGCGCACCCGCGGCCATCGGCAGCACCAGACAACCGTCCGGATTTCCGAAATCCTGACGGATGGCGCCAAGCCTTCGAAGAAGGCGGCAGCACCGAAAAAGGCCGCCGCCAAGAAGGCCGAGGACGCCCCGAAGAAAGCAGCGCCCGAAAAGGCCGCGGCAAAGGAAAAGCCGAAGGCTGCTGAAAAGGCGCCCGCAAAGGCCAAGGCTGCAGCCAAGGCCGATGATGCGCCGGCCGCCATTTTCACGGCCCCCAAGGGCGATGCGGATGATCTGAAGAAGATCTCCGGCGTCGGTCCGGTCCTGGAAAAGAAACTGCATGCATTTGGCGTCACCCAATATGCGCAGATCGCCGCCTTCACCAAGGCAGATATCGACAAGCTTGACGAAGCGCTGTCCTTCAAGGGCCGCATCGAGCGGGATGACTGGGTTGGCCAGGCCAAGACGCTCGGCGAAGAAAGCAAATAGTCAGGTTCTGGATTAAAGGAGAACACCAATGGCACATAAAAAAGCTGGCGGTTCATCGCGCAACGGTCGCGATTCGGAATCCAAGCGCCTCGGCGTGAAGAAGTTCGGCGGCGAAGTCGTGATTCCGGGCAACATTATCGTGCGCCAACGGGGCACCAAATGGCACCCGGGCGAAGGCGTTGGCCTCGGCAAGGATCACACGATCTTCGCCACCGTGGAAGGCAATGTGAATTTCCGCAAAAAAGCCAATGGCCGCACCTATGTGTCCGTCATGCCACGCGTGCTCGCAGCAGAATAGCCGGTGAAAGATAGCCGGCGTCTCATCGACCCGGCTGAATATTTTCAGACCAACAGTTCAAGGGGGAGATGGGACACCATCTCCCTTTTTCTTTGCAACTGGAGGACTGAGAATGGAACGGGACGAGGATGAACACCAGCATGAACCGGGCGGCTGCCCGGTACTGGTGACGGAAAGGCTGGTTTTGAGGCCACCGCATGTCGAAGACACGGACGCGCTGGCCTGCCTTGCCAACAATGCACGGGTCGCCACGATGGTCTCTCGCATGCCGCATCCCTATACAAGGCGGGATGCAACGGATTTCATCCGCCGCTCCAGGACGGGCGCGATTGGCAAATGCGTCTATGCCGTCACCGACGCTGATGATGGCCGATTGCTGGGATGCTGCGGGATCGAACCCCAGGACGACCCATCAACCCTTGAACTGGGTTACTGGATCGGTGAACCCTTCTGGGGTCAGGGCTATGCGACAGAAGCCGCCCATGCGGTCATCGATATGGCCTTCCGCACCCGGGACACGGCGTGCATCGATGTGCGTTGCCGGGTCACCAATGCGGGCTCCCGCCGGGTGATCCACAAATGCGGGTTCCAGTTCCAGGGCACCGGTATGGTCAATTCCCTGGCGCTCGACAGCACGGTGCCGGTGGAGTGGTACCGGCTGGACCAGAAGACCTGGATCTCGCTGCGCAGCTGGGCGGCGGCATGACAAAACGGTCCACCGGCGGGTTAGGGTCAGGAATAGGCTTTGACCTGCCGGTGGACGAACGATAACGGTATGCCGGAAAAGCGATTGCCGCGCGAAGCGGATTGGTGAACAGATGAAATTTCTCGATCAGGCCAAGGTCTATATCCGCTCCGGCGATGGCGGCGCCGGCGCTGTCTCCTTCCGACGCGAAAAATACATCGAGTTCGGTGGCCCCGATGGTGGCGACGGCGGACGCGGCGGTGATGTCTGGGCCGAGGCCGTGCAGGGCCTCAACACGCTGATCGATTACCGCTATCAGCAGCATTTCAAGGCCAAGACGGGCGTTCACGGCATGGGCCGCAACAAGACCGGAGCAACCGGCGCCGATGTCCTGCTGAAGGTTCCCGTCGGTACGCAGATATTCGAGGAGGACAACGAGACCCTGATCTGCGACCTCGTCGAGGAAGGGCAACGCTTCCGCATCGCCGCCGGCGGCAATGGCGGTTTCGGCAATGCCCATTTCAAATCCTCGACCAATCGCGCCCCGCGCCACGCCAATCCGGGGCTGGAGGGCATCGAAAAAACCATCTGGCTTCGCCTCAAGCTGATCGCCGATGCCGGCATTGTCGGCCTGCCCAATGCCGGCAAATCGACCTTCCTTTCCAGCGTCACGCGGGCCCGCCCCAAAATCGCCGACTATCCTTTCACCACATTGCATCCGAATCTCGGCGTCGCGGGGGTCGATGGCAGCGATATCGTGATGGCCGATATTCCGGGCCTCATCGAAGGCGCCCATGAAGGTGTCGGGATCGGCGACCGGTTTCTCGGCCATGTGGAGCGCACGCGGGTCCTGCTTCATCTCGTTTCGGCGCAGGAGCCGGATGCCGCAACCGCCTACCGGACGGTGCGCGGTGAACTCGAAGCCTATGGCCACGGCCTGACAGACAAGCCTGAGATCCTGGCTCTGTCGCAAGCCGACACACTCGATGAGGATGCCCGCGCCGAAAAGGTGGAACAGCTCAAATCCGCTTCCGGTGAAGCACCTTTTGTCCTGTCCGCGGTCTCCGGAGAAGGCATGACGCCTGTTTTGCGGGAACTGGCGCGGATCATTGCCGAGGCAAAGGCGCAGGATCAGGCCGCTGCCGCCGATCCCGGCGGATCGACCAAGGCCGGATCATGACGACCGCCCTTCACCCCTTGCGGCCCTATCGCCGCATCGTCATCAAGATCGGCTCGGCCCTGCTCGTCGACGCCGAAAAGGGCCTGCGCCAGCAATGGCTGCGATCCCTTTGCGCGGATATCGCATCGCTGCGCGCCGACGGTGTCGAATTCATCGTCGTCTCCTCCGGCGCCATCGCGCTTGGCCGCACGGTGTTACGCGATACTGCGCTCGGCAAAAGCCGTGGCCGCCTCAAGCTGGAAGAAAATCAGGCTGCTGCGGCCGTCGGCCAGATTGCCCTCGCCGAGGCCTGGTCGCAAACCCTGTCACTTGACGGTTTCGTGGCCGGTCAGATCCTGCTGACCCTCGGCGATACCGAGGAACGCCGCCGCTATCTCAATGCACGAGCAACCATCAGCCAGTTGCTGGTCGCCGGGGCCGTACCCGTGATCAATGAAAATGACACGGTGGCCACGACCGAAATCCGTTACGGAGACAATGACCGGTTGGCGGCACGGGTCGCCACCATGGCCAGTGCCGACCTGCTGGTCCTGCTGTCCGATGTCGATGGGCTCTACACCGCGCCACCGGGCGACAATCCGGATGCTGAATTCATCGATGTCGTCTCGGAGATCACCCCGCAAATCGAGGCCATGGCGGGCAAGGCAGGGTCCGAACTCTCGCGCGGCGGCATGAAAACCAAAATCGATGCCGGCCGCATGGCCACCACCGCCGGCTGTGCCATGATCATCGCCTCCGGCAAGCCCGATCATCCATTGCGGGCCATTATCGAGGGCGCCCGGCACAGCCTGTTTCTGCCGAGCCGATCACCGGTGACCGCCCGCAAGAAATGGATTGCCGGCCAGTTGGAGCCGCTTGGCACCTTCCTGGTGGACGCCGGCGCCGAAACGGCGTTGCGGTCCGGCAAGAGCCTGCTGCCAGCCGGCGTCCGAAACGTGACGGGAAGCTTCATGCGCGGCGACACTGTTGCCATTTGCAGCGAATCGGGCAAGGAAATCGCCCGCGGCCTGGCGGCCTATGATGCGGAGGAAGCGGTGCAGATCGCCGGGCGAAAATCCTCCGAAATCTTCGATATTCTGGGCTATGCCGGCCGTTCGGCCATGATCCACCGTGATGACCTGGTTTTGACGGGCTCCCAATTTGCTCCAAATGAGGATAAGTAAGGTGCCGTGCGCAACGGCGAGGCCCAGATCGGTCGAATTCGACAATCGATACAACGCGAAACAGCCGGGAAAATGAGATCATGTTGAAACAGATGGCGGACGAAACGGACATTGTGCAGGCAATGGACGCACTGGGTACCAGGGCCCGGGCGGCACAGGCACCGCTGGCAATTGCTTCAACCGACCGGAAGAACGCCGCGCTTGCCGCCATGGCCGATGCGATCATTGCGGATATAGAAACCATCCTCGACGCCAACGCAACCGATATGAAAAACGCCGAAAACAGCGAGATGTCCGCATCGTTCAAGGACAGGCTGAGGCTTGATCGCGACCGGGTCGCGTCCATGGCGGATGGCATCCGCGCCATCGCGCAACTCGACGATCCGGTTGGCGATGTCATTGCCGCCTGGCAGCGTCCCAACGGCCTGCAGATCGAACGGGTGCGCACGCCTCTTGGTGTCATCGGCGTGATCTATGAAAGCCGTCCGAACGTGACGGCCGATGCCGGTGCGTTGTGCCTGAAGGCCGGCAATGCGGTTATTTTGCGCGGCGGATCGGATTCCATCCATTCCTCGAAGGCCATCCATGCCTGTCTGGCGCGCGGTCTGTCATCTGCCGGCCTGCCTGAAGAGGCGATCCAGATCGTGCCGACAACGGACCGGGCGGCCGTCGGCGAGATGCTCAAGGGTCTCAACGGTGCAATCGACGTTATCGTCCCGCGCGGCGGCAAGGGGCTGGTCGGCCGTGTTCAAAGCGAAGCCCGGGTGCCGGTTTTTGCCCATCTGGAGGGGCTGTGCCACATCTATGTCGACCGGTCGGCCGATATCGACATGGCGCGCAATATCGCGGTCAATGCGAAGATGCGCCGCACCGGCATATGCGGCGCGGCCGAAACCCTTCTGATCGACAGCGCGGCTGCCGAGACCCATCTCGCTCCAGTGCTTGACGCCCTCAAGGAGGCCGGTTGTGAAATCCGTGCCTCCGATGCCGTGAGGGCGCTCTGGCCACAGGCTCGACAGGCCACCGAAGACGACTGGTCAACCGAATATCTCGACGCCATCATCTCTGTTGCCCTGGTGGACGGGATCGATGGCGCCATTGACCATATCGCCACCTATTCATCCAACCATACCGAAGCCGTCATCGCCGAGGACGCAACCGTCGTCGAGCGTTTCTTCAACGAGATTGACTCGGCCATCTTGCTGCACAATGCCTCGACGCAATTTGCCGATGGCGGCGAATTCGGCATGGGTGCCGAAATCGGCATTGCCACTGGAAAGATGCACGCCAGGGGCCCCGTCGGCGTCGAACAGCTCACCTCCTTCAAATACAAGGTGCGTGGATCCGGCCAGACCCGTCCGTGAGCAGCAATAACGACCCCATGGCGCCCTATCTGCGCATGCCCTATGTGGAAAAGGGCATGGCCGTCGGCTTGTTCGGCGGCTCGTTCAACCCGCCACATGACGGACATGTGCTGGTGGCGGAAACCGCCCTGCGCAAGTTGCAGCTCGATCAGCTATGGTGGATGATCACACCGGGCAACCCGTTGAAGGCGAACGGCAATCTTGCCGACCTTTCGAAACGTCTGGCCTGGAGCAGGGAACGGGTTTCAGACCCACGGATAAAATTTACCGCATTTGAGGCGGTTCACCGCCTGCGCTACACGGCCGAAACATTGAAATTCATCATGTCCAGAAACCAAGGTGTCGATTTCGTCTGGATCATGGGTGCCGACAATCTGGCCAGTTTCCATCATTGGCAGAACTGGCAGGAGATCGCCAACACAGTGCCGATTGCGGTGATCGACCGGCCCGGATCGACGCTGTCCTATCTCTCATCGATCATGGCCAAGACCTTCGACCATGCCCGGGTCGACGAGGACGCTGCCGGCGCCCTTGCCCGCATGCCGGCGCCCGCCTGGACGTTCATCCACGGTCCACGCTCGTCCCTGTCTTCGACAGCGATCCGCAACGCCCAGGCCTGAAAACAGCCATTGCAACGGCCAGAGCAATTCAGGGTTTGACGGAATCGGCAAGACCAGAATGCACCGAGAAAATCAAAGACCGATTCCGTTGTCCCGTTTCTGACAAAACGTGAAACGGTCTGATCTGCCGGGTCAATTTGCCGCTTCCTTTGAAATCATTCATAAATCGCGCCTCAAAACGTGAAGAGCAATGTCTTGAAACTGTCAGCTTTCCGTGCCTATCTTTAGGTGTGTTTGCTGCGTTCATCTCCGACTGAGTCGCAACCGCATGTTGCAATCAGGAGGAAAATCGAAGCCGACGCCGGCAATACCGCCGGCTCGTCTGAACCCTTTGAACACGGCAAGGGCGAACCGCTTGTTCTGTTACGGAAAGGAAATACGCTGAGAACAGCACATAGCAAGGGAAGTGCTCCTGGCATTTCCGCATCCGCACTGGAAAGTGGCACCGCTGCAATCCGTGCGTTGAAATTGGTCCTCGCCAGTCTTGAGGAATCCAAGGCAGAAGACGTTGTCTCCATCGACATTGCGGGCAAATCGGCACTGGGCGATCACATGGTCGTGGCCTCCGGCCGATCAACCCGTCATGTCACGGCGATCTGCGACCAGCTTTTGCGCGACCTCAAAGATGCGGGCCAAGGTGGTGCCAAGGTTGAAGGTCTTGCCCAGGGTGACTGGGTTCTGATCGATACCGGAGACATCATCATTCACGTGTTCCGTCCGGAAATCAGGGAATTCTACAATCTTGAAAAGATGTGGATGGCGCCTGAAATCGACGAAGACACTGTGCACTGATACCTGATTTCCAATCCCGTGATGGATCGGGATTGTGGAATGCGAGGCAGGATGCGGGTTACAATACATGCCGTGGGCCGGCTGAAAGCTGGTCCCGAAAGAGAACTTTCGGCGCGTTATGTCGACCGGTTTTCCAAAACCGGATCCTCCCTCGGCCTGGACTTCAACCGGATTATCGAATCGCCGGAAAGCCGTGCCTCCAACAGCGACACCCGCAAGCGGGAAGAAGCCGCGGCGCTTGAAAAAGCACTCCCCCCCGATGCCGTGCTCCTGTTACTGGACGAGCAGGGAAAACCATCCGATTCAACCCAGTTCGCCACCATGCTCAGCCGCTGGAATGACGCCGGCAAACGGGATCTGGTGATTGCCATCGGCGGCGCCGACGGCCATGATCCGTCCCTGCATCAAAAGGCCGACGCGGTCATCTGCTTCGGCAAGATGACCTGGCCGCACCAGCTTGTCCGTATTCTGCTGGCCGAGCAGCTCTACCGTGCATCGACCATTTTGGCCGGACACCCGTACCATCGCAGTTAGAGCGACGGGCAACGCACGGACTTCAACCGGTATTCCTCGGACCCTCAAGATGCTAGGATGGTCTGATCATGCAGAGCATCACCCTCAGGATCGAAGACATCTACGTCCCCGTCAAACGGATGAAGACCCTCGACATTTCCGTTGTCGATGAAATCGCCGAAAGCATGTTGGAAAAAGGTCAACTGACTCCGATCCTGGTCCGCAATGGCAAGGATCGTTACGTTCTGATCGAGGGACTGCATCGCCTGGAGGCCTGCAAGGCCCTGGGTGAGGAAACAGTGGTTGGCTCGATCGTCCAGGCTCGGCGCCATTGAAATGCGGATGGCATGGCATCCATCCGCCTTATCGCTGCCATGCTTTCATGCCAAAACCAGCATCATGGCGACAAAGACACGGCGTTGATCGGACCGAAAGTCCGGTAGCGGCAAATAACACATTGCTTTATGATTCGGCTGATGCGGAACACATTCCCAATATCCGGCCCAATACCCGGACCAAAACCCGGACAAACAGGGCGGCGCGGCGCAACCTCCCTGGCGGTGCTTGTGGCATGGGTGTGCCTGGCCTTCCCCGCAATGGCGCAGTCCGAGACAGCAGAAGAGACCCGCGCGCCGACAAAGACTGAACTGGCCGACAAGGCCCGCATAGATGCTCTCAACAAGCAGCGCGAAGAGGGCCGTGGAGAGCTGGAACAGATTGCCGCGGACATCAACCTGTCCAAGGAGAAGCGCGCCCAGCTCGAGGCCAGTATCCAGGCGCTGAAGAAGGATCAGGCAACGGTTCGCACCGCATTGATTCAGACGGCCAAGACCCAGAAGAAGCTCACGGCCGACATTTCCGAAAGCGAGCTGCGCATGGCAAGCCTGCGCAGCCGCGACACGGACCTGCGCGCCTCGCTCAGGGCCCGGCGAGGCACATTGGCCGAAGTGCTGGCAGCCCTGCAGCGCATGGGACGCAATCCGCCCCCGGCCCTGCTGGTCAGCCCGGAAGACGCCCTGTCCTCGGTGCGCAGCGCCATATTGCTGGGCGCAGTCGTTCCGGAGATTCGAGAACGGGCGGAGCGGCTGGCCAATGATCTGGAGGAACTGACGACCATCCGCGCATCAATCGCCAATGAGCGTGAGCGACTGATCGCAACGCTGGAAGAGCAGGCGGAAGAAGAGGAAAAGCTGACACTGCTGCTGTCGGAAAAGCAAAAACTGGCAGACGAGAGCCGTGAGAAGCTGGCTGCTGAATCGGAGACTGCCCGGCAGCTTGCCGAGCGCGCGGAAAGCATGGAAGATCTGATTGTCTCCCTCGGCAAGCAGATCGATTCGGTCAAGAAGGCGGCCCGCGAAGCGCAGATCGCCGAGGAGGAACATGCAGCCAAGACCCAACAGCAGCGTGACCGCGCGCGCGAACTGGCCCGGGAAGGAAAGCCCGATGCGAACCGATTTGCACCGGCATTTGCCTTTTCGGACCTGAAAGAGAAACTTGAATTGCCGGTGGCTGGCACAGTTGCGGCCAAATTCGGCGATGATGACGGAACCGGACGCCCGCTCCAGGGCATGATGGTTTCAACCGGACATGACGCAATCGTGACGGCACCTGCCGACGGTTGGGTGGTATATTCGGGACCGTTCCGCTCCTATGGTCAGCTTTTGATCCTGAATGCCGGAGACGATTTTCACCTTGTTCTGGCCGGAATGGGCAGCATTAGCGCAAGCATCGGACAATTTGTCGTTGCTGGCGAGCCCGTCGGCAGAATGGATACGCAACAAAGAGTTGCCTCCGCATCCGTTTTGATACTGGCTTCGAATGAACCAACGCTCTACATTGAGTTCAGAAAAGGCGGCACGCCCGTCGATCCAGGCCCCTGGTGGGCCAGCAATCCTTCTGGAAGGGTAAGCAATGATTCGTAAGATAACACTGATTGCCGCCGGGGCCCTGATCGGAGCTGTCTCCGTCACCGCTGTGCATTCCTTCGGCACGTCCGCCGTCGCGGCAAACTCCGAAACCTACAAGCAGCTTTCCATCTTCGGCGATGTCTTCGAGCGTGTTCGCGCGCAATATGTGACGCCGCCGGAAGAAAGCGATCTTGTCGAGAACGCCATCAATGGCATGCTGACCTCGCTTGATCCCCATTCGAGCTTCCTCAATGCCAAGGATGCCGACGAGATGCGCACCCAGACGCGCGGCGAATTCGGCGGACTGGGAATTGAGGTGACCCTCGACACCGACAGCGAACTGGTCAAGGTCATCACACCCATTGACGACACACCGGCATCGCGGGCCGGAGTGCTCGCCGGCGATCTGATCTCGGAAATTGACGGCGAGCCGGTACGCGGGCTCAATCTGACCCAGGCCGTTGAGAAGATGCGCGGGCCAGTCGGATCGTCCATCGACCTGACGGTCCTCCGGGAGGGTGCCGATGCGCCAATCGACATCGTCATCACGCGGGCCATCATCAAGGTCAAGGCGGTCAAGTTCCGTGTCGAGGATGATATCGGCTATATCCGCGTAATCTCCTTTACCGAAAAGACCTATGACGATCTGCAGGACGCAATCGACAGCATCGAAGGCGAAGTTCCCGACGAGAAGCTCAAGGGCTTCATTCTGGATTTGCGGCTTAACCCCGGTGGTCTGCTGGACCAGGCGATCAACGTGTCTGATGCCTTCCTGGATCGCGGAGAAATTGTCTCGACACGCGGACGCAATCCTGAAGAAACCCGCCGTTACAATTCGCGTCCGGGCGACCTTACCGACGGCAAACCGATTGTCGTTCTGGTCAATGGCGGATCGGCCAGCGCATCGGAAATCGTTGCCGGCGCGTTGCAGGACCACAAGCGTGCGACGGTCGTGGGCACACGGTCCTTTGGCAAGGGATCCGTTCAGACCATCATTCCTCTGGGTGAAAACGGCGCGTTGCGCCTGACGACGGCGCTTTACTACACGCCATCGGGCAAATCCATCCAGGGCACGGGAATCTCCCCTGACATCACGGTCCAGCAGCCCTTGCCCGAGGAACTACAGGGCCGGGTGCGCCAGACCGGAGAATCGGAACTCCGCGGTCATATTCAGGGCCAGGATGAAACCGACGAAGGATCAGGATCGATCGCCTATGTGCCGCCGGAGGCCGAAGACGATGAGCAGCTTGGTTACGCGCTGTCGCTGATCAGGGGCGAGAAAACCGATCCGTCCTACCCGCCGAACCCAAATCAGACGGCCGTCAAGGCGCCTAAAAAGGCCGACACCAAGACCGAATAGCAATAGCGGCCACCCCGCCCGGGGTGGCCAGCCCTTCCTCAGGCGTGCTGATGAACACTGGTTCCGATCTCGACAAACCGCTCGGACAACATCGCAGGAGCGGCAAGTCGGGGCGCCGTAATGGCCTGTCCTCCGGGCAATGGACAATCGTCGCTGTTTTTGTGGCCATATTTGCCGGGGCCGGTGTGTTTGCCGTTCAGCAAACTGCATTGCGCGGTTCCGAAAACACCGCCACAGCGGCAAAGACCCAATCGGCCGGTTCCACTGATTCTACGGAAATCTCGCCGCAGGCTGATACGGCCGGCTCCAACGACGTCGCGGCCCGGCAACCCGGCAACTCCGGCGCCAATATCCAGCGAACGCTAACGAACAGTGGCAATGTCGTCACGACGATATCCCCCCGCGACCGGGGGGGCGACGGTCCGCTTATTCTGTCCGGCGCCACCCCTGTCGGTCAGGACGCCCGCGTTGCCCATCTGCCGATCCCCGAATTACTCGAAAAGACCGATCACGGCCGATTGCCGGTCATCAGCGCCGACGGCAGACGCGCCATGGATGCCTATGCGCGGCCCTGGTCCGGCGCCCGTGGCACCCGCCTGGCCATCGTTGTCGGCGGTCTCGGGCTGAGCCAGACGGGCACCCAATACGCTATCGATACGCTGCCGGAGGAGATCACCCTGGCCTTCGCGGCCAGCGGCAACAGTCTGCAGCGCTGGCTTCAGGAAGCCCGCCGCGCAGGTCACGAAGTGCTGCTTCAGGTCCCGTTCGAACCCTTTGACTATCCGCAAAACGATCCGGGCCCGCATACGCTGGTCGTCGATGATGGCAAACAGCAAAACCTGGCGGATCTGCATTGGGCGATGGCGCGGATCACCAACTACACGGGAATCATGAACTTCATGGGTGGGCGGTTTTTGTCGAACGCCGCCGCGACGGAAAACCTGATGCGTGATCTGGCGAAGCGGGGCGTTCTGTTTCTCGATGACGGGACCTCGGCGCAGACGGTGACCGGCGCCGTTGCCTCGGCCATCGGCGTTCCCTATGCCGAGGGTGACATGGTCATCGACAATGAACGCAATCGGGGTGAGATCATGAAACGGCTTGACGAGACGGAAAGGGTGGCACGCAGAAATGGCCAGGCCATTGCCATCGCCTCGGCCTTTGACGTCAGTGTCGATGCCGTCGCCGCCTGGGCCAATGAGGCAAGATCACGTGGGATCGAAATCGTCTCGGTTTCAGCACTCGCCGAAGATCCACGGAAGGACTGACCCATGGCCCGCAAAATACGAAAGGCGTCGGACCTTCCCTACCGCCCCTGCGTCGGAATTCTGGTTTTCAATGCTGCGGGTCTGGTCTGGAGCGGGCGCAGGATTGTTGCCAATGACAGTGAACTTCTCGATCAGCAACATCTGTGGCAATTGCCGCAGGGTGGCATCGACAAGGGCGAGAGCCCGCTGGAAGCGGCGCGGCGCGAATTGCATGAGGAAACCGGCATGCACAATATTTCCCTGCTCGCCGAAGCGCCCGACTGGATCAATTACGATCTGCCCGCAGACCTCATCGGCATCGCACTGAAGGGCAAGTATCGCGGCCAGACCCAACGCTGGTTCGCTTTCCGGTTCGAGGGCGATGAAAGCGAGATTGCCATCAATCCACCGCCCGACGGGCACAAGGCGGAATTCGACCTGTGGGCCTGGAAACCGCTTGCAGACATGCCGGATTCGGTCGTTCCCTTCAAACGTCATGTCTATGAGCAGGTGGTTGCCGCATTCTCCCACCTGACGGAACCCGCCGAATGAAACTGATCGGCCTGCTCGGTGGCATGAGCTGGGAATCCACGGCGCTCTACTATCGCCTGATGAACGAGGAAACAAAACACCGGCTCGGTGGCCTGCATTCTGCGCGCATTCTGCTTCATTCGGTCGACTTTCACGACATTGAACGCCGCCAGCATGACGGCGATTGGGAAGGCACGGCGGATATTTTGAGCGACGCGGCCTGCGGCCTCAAATCCGCCGGTGCGGATTTTCTCGTCATTGCGACCAACACGATGCACAAGGTCGCCGATGCCATTGAGACCCGATCAGGGCTTCCCATATTGCATATTGCCGACCCAACCGGACAGGTGCTCGTCGCGGGCGGTGTGGCCCGCGTTGCCTTGCTTGGTACCCGGTTCACCATGGAACAGGACTTTTACCGGAATCGCCTGGAAAGGCACTACGGGCTGGAGGTCGTCCTGCCGAACGCCGACGCCCGTGCCGCGATCCACCGCATCATCTATGAGGAACTGTGCCAGGGCAAAGTCCTGCAACCGTCCGCCGTGCTTTTCGCCGATATTATTGCAGATCTGGCCGGCGCCGGTGCACAGGCCGTTATCCTCGGCTGCACGGAAATCACCATGATCGTTGATCCGGCAACCGCCGCACTGCCGACCTATGACACCACGGCGTTGCATGCCACGGCGGCAATCAAACGGGCTCTGGCAGCCTAACAGCACATTCGGATGGAATGGTTCGTTTAGATCCATTCAGGCTTCCATGGAATTGGCAAGCCTCAAGGGATCGGCGATATCAACGACCGACACCGTTGATTTTGTTGATGCATTCTGGTTTTGCCGATTCCGTCAAAACCTGAATTGCTCTAAACGGCGCTCTGAAGGGTCGTCAGATTGTCCAGGTGCTCGGCGATACGCGATTTCTCGGCATCGGTCTTGGCATCCTGCAAATCTTCCTTCGTGTTCTGAATACGCTGTTCCAGCGCTTCACGGTCGATATCGTCGACATGGACAGCCGATTCCGCCAACACCGTGCAGCCATCCGGCAGGATATCGGCAAAACCGCCAAACACGACATAGCGATTGGATGAACCCGATGCGGATTTGACCTCGACAATGCCCGGTTTGACATTGGTCATGACCGGCGCATGGTTGGCCATGACGGTCATATCCCCGTCGGCACCTGGAATGATCACTTCACTGGCGGCCTCTGAAAGCAGCAGACGCTCGGGAGACACAAGTTCGAAATTGAAACTGTCAGCCATGGGTCGTTACTTCACCGTTGCAGGGTTGCCGGGCGGACCATATGGACCGCCTCACCTCTTCCCTTCCTAGGCAGCTTCCGCCGCAAGTTTCTGGGCCTTTTCAATCGCCTGATCGATCCCGCCCACCATGTAGAAGGCACCTTCGGGCAGGTGATCATATTCACCCTCTACCAACCCCTTGAAGCTCTTGATCGTGTCTTCGAGATCAACGAGCTGTCCGGGTGACCCGGTAAACACCTCCGCCACGAAGAAGGGCTGTGACAGGAAGCGTTCGATCTTGCGCGCACGCGCCACCGTCAGCTTGTCGTCTTCCGACAATTCATCCATGCCCAAAATGGCAATGATGTCCTGCAGCGATTTATAGCGCTGCAGCACCGACTGCACGCTCCGCGCCACGTCGTAATGCTCCTGGCCGACAATCATAGGATCCAGCATACGCGATGTTGAATCGAGCGGATCCACTGCCGGGTAGATACCCTTTTCGGAAATGGCGCGGTTCAGAACGGTCGTCGCATCAAGGTGCGCAAACGAGGTGGCCGGCGCCGGGTCGGTCAAGTCGTCAGCCGGGACGTAAACGGCCTGAACTGACGTGATCGAGCCCTTGTTTGTCGTCGTGATGCGTTCCTGCATCGTACCCATATCGGTCGCCAGGGTCGGCTGGTATCCCACGGCCGATGGAATTCGGCCCAGCAGCGCGGACACTTCGGATCCGGCCTGGGTAAAGCGGAAGATGTTGTCCACGAAGAACAGCACGTCCTGGCCTTCGTCACGGAACTGTTCGGCAACCGTCAGACCGGTCAGGGCGACACGGGCACGGGCACCGGGCGGCTCGTTCATCTGGCCGAACACCAGCGCACATTTTGATCCGTCGGTGGAACCCTTGTTTTCCTTCGGATCCTTGTTCACGCCCGATTCGATCATTTCCCAGTAGAGATCGTTGCCTTCACGGGTCCGCTCGCCGACGCCGGCGAAAACGGAGTAACCGCCATGCGCCTTGGCGACGTTGTTGATCAGTTCCTGAATGAGCACGGTCTTGCCCACGCCGGCACCGCCGAACAGGCCGATCTTTCCGCCTCTTGCATAGGGAGCCAGCAAGTCGACGACCTTGATGCCGGTGACCAGGATTTCGGCTTCCGTGGACTGGTCCACATAGGCCGGTGCGTCCTGGTGAATGGCACGCTCTGCCTTGCTCTTGACCGGGCCGGCCTCATCGATCGGTTCACCGATCACATTCATGATGCGACCAAGGGTCTCCGGACCGACCGGCACGGAAATCGGAGCACCCGTATCATGCACATCCTGCCCGCGAACCAGACCTTCCGTCGAGTCCATCGCGATGGTCCGCACGGTGTTTTCACCGAGATGCTGGGCCACTTCAAGAATCAGGCGGTTGCCCAGATTGTCGGTTTCAAGCGCATTGAGAATCGGCGGCAGATGATCGTCAAATGCCACGTCGACCACGGCCCCGATGACCTGGGTGATCGTTCCTTTTACGCCCGAGGCCGCAGCCGTTTTTTTAGTCGACGCACTGCGCTTCGCTGCCGGTTTTTTTTCTGCCGCATCGGCGGTCTTTGAGGTCGCTGCCTTAGCCATGTCGTCTTTATCCTCTATCAAAGCCCTTCGGCCTCTATAGCGCTTCCGCGCCCGAAATAATTTCAATCAGTTCTTTGGTGATCTGTGCCTGACGCTGACGGTTGTAGCTGAGCGTCAGCTTGTCGATCATCTCGCCCGCATTGCGCGTGGCGCTGTCCATCGCACTCATACGCGCACCCTGTTCCGAGGCGCTGTTTTCCAGCAGTGCACTGAAGATCTGGACGGCAATATTACGCGGAATCAAATCGTTGAGGATTGTCTCGGCGTCCGGCTCATATTCATAAACGGCGCCGCCATTGGCCTGTTCGGCCTCGCTGTTGCCGGTGCCGGCCGGAATGATCTGCTGAGCCGTCGGAATCTGGCTGATGACCGATTTGAACTCGGAGTAGAACAGCGTGCAGATATCGAAACCGCCATGATTGAACAGGTCGATGATCTGTTTCGCGATCGTATCCGCATCGGAGTAACCGATCCGCTTGACCTCGCGAAGGTCGACCCGGTCGATGATCAGCGACTCATATTGACGCTTCAGGATATCGTAACCCTTCTTGCCGACGCAAAGGATCTTGATTTCCTTGCCTTCGGCTTGCAGAGCATTGATCCGCTCCCGCGCCAACCGCGCGATCTGTGAATTGAATCCTCCGCAAAGACCGCGTTCCGCGGTGCACACCACCAGAAGATGGGTGACATCCTCACCGGTCCCGGTCATCAGATGCGGTGTATCATGCCCTTCGGTCACCGCGCCGGCAATATTGCCGAGAACGGCGCTCATGCGCTGTGAATAAGGCCGTGCGGCCTCCGCTGCTTCCTGGGCACGCCGAAGCTTCGCCGCGGCGACCATCTGCATCGCCTTGGTGATCTTCTGTGTTGCCTTTACGGTGGCAATCCGGTTTCTCAGATCCTTAAGTGAAGGCATCCGTTATCCGCCCGTTATTGGGGTTCTGTCCGTTGAAAACTCAGGCATAGGACTTGGCGTAGGTGTCAATGGCAGCAGCAAGCTGCTTGGTGACTTCGTCGCTCAAAGCCTTCTCGGCCCGGATCGTTTCAAGGATTTCCTTGCCATCGGTGCGCATATGCGCCAGCAGTCCTTCTTCGAACTTGCCAACCTCATTGACCGGCAGATCATCAAGATATCCGTTCACCCCGGAATAGATGACCACCACCTGTTCTTCAGTCTTGAGCGGAGAGAACTGGGGCTGCTTCAGCAACTCGGTCAGTCGCGAACCACGATTGAGAAGACGCTGGGTCGAAGCATCCAGGTCGGAACCGAACTGCGCGAACGCTGCCATTTCACGATACTGGGCCAATTCGCCCTTGATCGATCCGGCCACCTGCTTCATCGCCTTGATCTGGGCGGCGGAGCCGACCCGCGAAACCGACAGGCCGACATTCACCGCCGGACGGATACCCTGATAGAACAGGTCCGTTTCCAGGAAGATCTGACCGTCGGTGATCGAAATCACATTGGTCGGAATAAAGGCGGAAACGTCGTTGCCCTGAGTTTCAATGACCGGCAGGGCCGTCAGGGAGCCGGAACCATTGTCGTCATTGAGTTTGGCCGCACGCTCGAGAAGGCGCGAATGCAGGTAGAAGACATCGCCGGGATAAGCTTCGCGGCCGGGTGGGCGACGCAGCAGCAGGGACATCTGGCGATAGGACACGGCCTGTTTTGACAGATCGTCATAGCCGATCAGTGCGTGCATGCCGTTGTCACGGAAATACTCGCCAATGGCACATCCGGCAAACGGCGCCAGAAACTGCATCGGAGCCGGGTCAGAAGCCGTTGCCGCGATGATGATGGAATATTCAAGCGCGCCGCGCTCCTCCAGGACCTTGGCGAACTGGGCAACCGTCGAGCGCTTCTGGCCAACCGCGACATAAACGCAGTAGAGCTTTTCGCTTTCCGGTCCGCTTTCATGAATCGGCTTCTGGTTGAGAATCGTATCCAGAATGATCGCCGTCTTGCCGGTCTGGCGGTCGCCAATGACCAGCTCGCGCTGGCCGCGGCCGATCGGGATCAGGGCATCGATGGCCTTCAGGCCGGTCGACATCGGCTCATGCACGGATCGGCGCGGAATGATGCCTGGCGCTTTGACGTCGACACGTGCCCGCTCCTTGGCATTGATCGGGCCCTTGCCGTCGATGGGGTTGCCGAGCGCATCGACGACACGTCCCAGCAGTTCCTTGCCGACAGGCACGTCAACAATGGCGCCGGTCCGCTTGACCGTATCGCCTTCCTTGATGTCCCGGTCGGAGCCGAACAGCACGACGCCGACATTATCGGCTTCCAGGTTCAGTGCCATGCCCCGAATTCCACCGGGGAATTCGACCATTTCACCGGCCTGTACATTGTCGAGGCCATAGACACGGGCAATACCGTCACCGACGGACAACACCTGTCCGACTTCGGAGACTTCCGCCTCCTGGCCGAAATTTTTAATCTGATCTTTGAGTATTGCGGAGATTTCCGCGGCGCGGATGTCCATCAGCCGACCTCTTTCAGTGCAAGCTTAAGGGTAGAGAGTTTTGAGCGAAGGGATGTGTCAATCTGACGCGATCCGACCTTGACGATCAGACCACCCATAAGTGACGGGTCGACGGTGACATGAATTGCCACGTCTTTGCCGGTGACGCTTTTCAGCGCCGCCTTCAATTCTGTTTCCTGTTCGGCGTTCAGCGCATGGGCCGATGTCACCTCGGCCGACACTTCACCACGGTGCCTTGCGTCGAAGACGCGGTAGGCCCGTATGATGCCCGGCACGGCAAACAGGCGGCGGTTGCCCGCAACGACACGCAGGAAATTACCGACGAGCCCCTTGAATCCGGCCTTGTCGGCGATCGCGCTGATGGCCTTGAGCTGGTCTTCGGCGGAAAACACCGGGCTGGTGATGAGCCGTCTGAAGTCTTCACTTTCCGAAATCAGGGTCTCAAGGCGGGTCAGTTCGGCGCCAATGGCGTCCGTTGAATTGGCCTCCAGCGCCAGATCGAACAGCGATGACGCATATCGTTCTGCAACACCGGATATGAGCGAAGATGTGTCTGCCACGGGCACATGTTTCTCTGGGCTGAACCCAAGGATTCGGTGTCAGAGCTGACTAACTCTGCAAACCCTTGAATTTATTTCGATTTTTCTCAGACAAGCGACGTATGGATAAACCCCTCATCCGAATTTCGTGGTTCGTCTAGCACACGTCCGTGGGACTCGCAACACACCGGGCTCACCCAATTGACCGAGTCTTGCATTATCACCACGGAATCACAAGAAATCGCATTGGCGCCGCTCCCCGCGTATCCGATCTGTCTGCCACGCAACCAGCAGCTGGTGGATACGGCGCGAATGAATTCACAACGCAATTGTCAATATTACACTCATATTTCCCTAGTTTAGGCAAATATACTTAGAAAATAGGCACGATTCTCAATATCGATCCGAAGCAATTCCATAGCACTCTTCTGTAGCGGCTGATCTGATACTCCCGGTCAGCTCATGAAAACTGCAGTCGACTGTTCATTCTTCAATGAACGGCAAGGAGAGTTCTTTATGCGCACCAAAACACCTATCACGGCAATTTTCGCGGCGATTCTCTCGACAGGCTTGCTGACGGGCTGTCTATCTGACGCCAACGACGAAGACAATCCGGCTGCTTACGACGCTGCTACTCCACTGATTGCGGGAGCGGCCCAGTCTGCCCGGGAGCGGGAAGAAGCGGCAGCCGAGGAACGCAAGAGGCGGACATTCCGTCAACGTTTGCTGGCCCAGCAGCAGGAAGGTGAAGGGGACAGCGGCGGTGGCGGCGGCGGTGGCGGTGGCGACGGCCATTAAAGCACTTCCGGCTTGAGTGAAATTGAACAATCCATCCCGCCAAGCAGGTGACAAGTCGTGAAACGCAGGACATTCTTCAAAATCGGGGCAGCCGCCTCGATTGCACTGAACCCGTCAGCGCTGCGTGGCGCATCGGCTGAAACCTGCTCCGCTTTGCCGGGCGATACCCCATCAGATGCAACCGCAAGCGGCGATGTCTTCATTCCAGGTTACTGGCCAGGAGCCGCACGCTATAAAGGCGGTGATGCCCTCGATCATCCGCATTTGGCGCGCGCAGTGCCCAAAAGCTACAAGGGGCCGGTCCGGCTGCTGACCCGGCTGGGACTGGACGGGGATGTGGCCCAGGCGCTCTTCCCGGTCCATGGCCACAATGTCGAAGTCAGTCCCGATGGCAAGATCGGATTCTTCGGCAGCATGGAATACCGGTCCTATGTCTGCTTCGATCCGAAAACCCTCGACCTGATCACCCTCGGCAAACCCTACAGGAAAGACTGGGTCGGCGGTGGTCATGGTGTGTTCGTCAATCAGGGTGCTCATCTTGCGCTGACCGAGCGCGCGCCCAGGGTGGGATACCGTGGCAGCCCAGAGAAACACTTCGGCCGTGTCACGCTGCGCGAACCGGACACGCTCAAAATCATCGAAAGTCACTCCACCCACGGCATTTCACCGCATGATGTCCGTCTGCTTGCCGATGGCAAACATCTGGCCATCGCCAATTACGGTTCGACCTATCCGCGGCGAAAACGGCAATATGGTGTGCCCCGCCATGTTGTCGAACCCTCGGTCACGGTCATCGACATCGATAGTGGCCGGCTAGCGGCCAAATATGCCAGCGGCTCAAGCAGCATGGAACTCAGGCATCTCTGCGCCCACGATTTCGACACCATATTCGCCATCCAGACGGTACTTGGTCTTGGTGAACAAGACGCGGCCTATCACCGTAGCGACCCGGCTGCCTACGCGCCGGATCTGACCACCCGCGAAACGGAATCTTACCTTCCCGCGCCGATCCTCAGGGTCGAACGCGCGTCGCAGAGCCTGCGGCCCCTTGGTTCGACCGAGATGCAAAAGCTGATGCGGCAGGGACTGAGCATTCACTATGAACCAACCCATCAGGAGATCATCGCCACCTTTCCCAGTACCCACGCCATCATGGTATTCGACGCCGCATCCGGCGACCTGAAACATCATATTGATGGTCGCACCATGGGCCTGGAATATCCCTGCGGCCTCGTCTTGCTGAAGGACCCGCGCTACTATGTCGTCGCCGGCTACTGGAAGAACCTGTTCGTCTTCGAGCGCGGTTCACACAGGTTGATGCGTGAACTGTGTCACTACACAACGTTTTTCGGCCACAGCCATATCACGGCGGCGTAGCCGTAAACCGCCAGCATCTGTTGGCAAACGCAAAGCCCTCTCCGGAATGGCTAATCCGGTCACACGAACCCGAAGACATAGCCAAGAGGCAGCGCGGCGAGCACCGCCTCGATCAGTACGGAAATCCAGTTGAACCGGGAACCGCCGCGGTCGAACAGCATGGATGTCAACCGGCCGAGCGCGGTGAAAGCCCATCCAAGTCCAAGCACCAGATAGAGCAGAGGTTGCGCCAGGATCAGGCAGGATACGCCACTGGCCAGATAAAAGCCCGCCATCGTCCCGCGGCCTTCGGCAATCGCGTCCGGATGTTCGGGCATCGTCTGCAACCGCAATATTCGAAAGGACAGGCGGGGCATGAAATAGAGCAGCAGACCGAAGCCGACCGTGATCACCGCCACCAGAAAAGCCATCCATTCGCCCGTCGAACCGGGCCAGTAAAATTCAATCACGCTTCATCACCCCCTGAAAACCCGTCTGCCTACATGAAACTCTGTGGATCGATATCGATCTGTACACGGACCGATCCCCGCTGCTTCGGACCGTTTTCGATCATCTTTGCGACAAAACTCTGAATGTCGGACTGTTTCTTGCCATGCGCCAGCAAGCGAAACCGGTGGCGGCCGCGAATGAGCGACAATGGCGCCTCGGCCGGCCCGAGAACCGCAATGTCGCGGGTGCGCGGAGCTGCCTGGCGTAAACCGCGTGCGTGATTTTCTGCCGTTGCCCGCTCATTGGCAGAAATGATCAGCGCCGCCAAACGGCCGAAAGGCGGCAGGCTGGCCCGCTCACGCTCGTCGATCTCGCGTTCGTAAAAGGCCTCACGGTCGCCGGAAACGATGGCCTGCATGACCGGATGCATCGGCTGATAGGTCTGCAGCAGGCCGCGGCTGTGGCGTCCGGTGCGCCCGGCCCGGCCAGTCACCTGCGACAGCAACTGAAACGTCCGCTCGGCCGCCCGTGGATCACCGCTGCTCAGGCCGAGATCCGCATCGACGATGCCGACCAGCGTCATCAACGGGAAATTGTGCCCCTTTGCGACAAGTTGCGTGCCGACAACAATATCGGCCTCGCCCTTGGCGATGGCTTCAAGCTCGAGGCGCAACCGCCTTACGCCACCCATCATGTCGGATGACAGGACGATGGTCCTGGCGTCCGGAAAATGCCGGTCCACCTCTTCGGCAATGCGTTCGACCCCCGGACCGCAGGCCACGAGATGATCCAGCGTGCCGCATTCCGGACAGGCCTCGGGCGTTTTTTCCGTCCGACCGCAATGGTGACACTGCAATTGGCCGCGAAACCGATGCTCGACCAGCCAGGCCGAACAATCGGGACACTCGAACCGGTGACCGCACACCCGGCACAGGGTCAGCGGCGCATAACCCCGCCGGTTGAGGAACAGCAGCGCCTGCTCCTCCCTCTCAATCGTCTTGCCGATCTCCGACAACAGCACAGGCGACAGAAATCCGCCCCTGGCCGGCGGCGCGCGGCGCATGTCGATCAGGCCGAGATCCGGCATTGCCGCGCCGCCGAACCGTTCCGGCAGATGAATGCCCTGATATTTCCCGGCATCCGCATTGACCCGGCTCTCCACCGAGGGCGTGGCCGAGGCAAGCACCACGGGAAACGACCCCAGATGGCCGCGAACCACCGCCATGTCCCTCGCATTGTAGAACACCCGGTCTTCTTGCTTGTAGGCCGCGTCATGCTCCTCGTCGACCACGATCAGCCCGAGATCGCAAAAGGGCAGGAACAGCGACGAACGAGCCCCTGCGACCACCCGGATATTGCCATTGGTGGTCTGCCGCCAGACCTTTTCGCGCATGCGCGGCGGAACGTCCGAATGCCATTCGGCCGGGCGGCAGCCGAACCGGTCTTCAAACCGTTCCAGAAAGGCCGATGTCAGCGCGATTTCGGGCAACAGGATCAGCACCTGCCTGCCGCGCCGGATCGCCTCCGCGACCGCTTCGAAATAGACCTCCGTCTTGCCCGATCCAGTGACACCATCGACAAGACTGACCGATGAACCGTCGGCGCCCAATTGCGCGACCAGCTGTTGCGCGGCCTGCTTCTGCTCATCGCTCAGATCCGTTTGACCGTATTCGGGATCGGGTGGCGGTACCACCGGGCGCGGCGGAATGAGCACGGTTTCAAAAATGTCCTGCCGGATGAGACCGTCGACGACACTCATCGACACGCCGGCCGCATGGGCCAGCCCGCTGCGCGACCAGCTCATCCCGTCCTCAGCCATTTCGATGACCCGCGACCGCGCGGCCGTCATCCGTTCCGGGCGCCGGTCACCAAGCCTCAGACCCTGTGTTGGTGGCTCGGGATCGAAGGCCGCCGGAACCCTCAGGACCATACGGGCCACCATGCCCGGAGGCGATAACGTATAGCCGGCTACCCAATCCACGAACCGGCGCATGTCGGGCGTGATCGGCGGACAGTCGAATACCTCGGTGATCGGCCGCAGCTTGCCGGGATCGACGCTGTCCGTTTCTCCGTCCCAGACCACACCCGCCACCTGTCGCGGCCCAAGCGGAACCTGGACGATCGAGCCCGGCTGCACATCCATGTCATCGGGCACGGCATAGGAATAGGGCCGCGAGGCCGGCATTGGAACCAGCACAGGCACGGTTCGGCTCTGTAATTCGGCCAGGGACAATTGCAGCGAATCTGTCATCTTGAGGGTGACCTTGCCCCGCGTTTGCCTTAAAGGAAAGCCGCAACAACTCCCAAACGCAAAGACGAGGCCAGGAAATCAATGAAATTTTTTGTCGATACGGCAGATGTGGATGAAATTCGCGAACTCAACGAGATGGGTCTTCTCGACGGTGTGACAACCAATCCTTCGCTGATCATGAAAGCCGGCCGGGATATCATGGAAGTGACGAAGGAAATCTGCGCCATCGTCGATGGTCCGGTTTCGGCCGAAGTCACGGCCACGGACTATGACGGCATGATGAGCCAGGCCGCAGTGCTGGCCGGCATTGCGAACAATATCTGCATCAAGCTGCCGTTGACGATGGATGGCCTGAAGGCCTGCAAGGCGCTGACCTCGGACGGGCACAAGACCAATGTGACTCTCTGTTTCTCGGCCAATCAGGCACTGCTCGCGGCCAAGGCCGGCGCGACCTTCATTTCGCCCTTCATCGGCCGCATCGACGACATGGCCGTGGATGGCATGGAACTGATCGCCGAGATCCGCAAGATCTATGACAATTACGGATTTACCACCGAAATTCTCGCGGCCTCCATCCGCAGCGTCAATCATGTCAAGGACGCGGCCCTGATCGGCGCCGATGTGGCCACCGTCCCGCCGGCGACCCTGAAAGCCCTGGTCAAGCACCCACTGACCGACAAGGGCCTGGATGCTTTTCTGGCGGATTGGGCCAAAACGGGACAAGAGATCGGATAACACCGGGTCGGCCGGTCAAATGGTTCAATAGGATCGCCCGATGCTCTAAACGCCCCGTCGATCCGCATTGAGAAGCAGGCGGACAAGCGCCGGCTGCGCCCGAACGCCTGTTTTGTCGTAGATGCGCTGCAGGTGTGTCTTCGCCGTGTTCGGACTGATTTCGAGCGCACCGGCGGCGCTGGAAAGATCGCGGCCCTCAACCAGATGCCGGACCAACCTCTCCTGGGCATCGGACAGACCATAGACCCGTGCCGCGCTGTTTAGTTGCCGTTCAAGCCGATCGGAATCGTCGAATGTGATCAGGAGCTTTCCGTCCCGCAATATTGCCCAGCATATCTGGGTAAGACCCGCATCGTCCTGCCCGAGCGAGAGGGCGCGGGTGACGGCATCCTCTCCGACACAGGGAGTATGCCGGTCACGGATTTCCGCCATCCATGCCACGGCCGATTGGAGTTCGTTCCTTGCGTCCGGATCCCTCGCTCGAAGATGATTTCCGTGCAGACCGAGCAGGGGATGGTGCGGCAGGCGTTCCTTCGCTGCTTCATTCATCCAGACAAGGCGCAAGGACGCGTCCACCTCGACCAGCGGAGCGCGCACATGATCGGTTCTCAACTGGGTTCCGACAATGCAGGCCAGCTTCCACGACCCATCGACTTTCTGAAGTATCTTCAGCTCGTGATAATGCCCCGCCATTTCGCTCAGGACACCGGACATGTCACCGATTTGGTCATAGGTGACCCACGCCATTTCGGGACTGATGACCAGGTTCAGGTTCTCGCGCCTGATCGCTTCGGGCGGCAACCACTCCGTGTTCTTGCTCAGCATCCGGCGCATCTGGGCTCGGATTTCCGGTCCCTGAATGATGGATATGCCGGTCCCCGCATGGGCATGGATACGCCGGATTTCCGGACCATCGTGCCAGCATTTCTCCCACGCATCATAATCCCGCCGAAGATAGGCGCGCGTTTCCGCATCAATGACAGCCAGAATGGCGGCGCGGTCGTCTTCGGTTTCACTCATCCTGTGGTCACCTTCAGCTTTCCCACCCGTTCCTGTGGCCACCGGCCGATTGTTCGGATGGCCCGCAGCAGACGGGCGGCCCGGGACAGAACCTTGTGAGGGGCACGAGCGAGCCGGGTCATGTCGACGGCCGCGTCATAATAGTCGTCTTCTTTCCCAGGGTCGAACGCAATGGTTTGGTGCTCGGTCAGTTTGACGAATGTCAGCGCTTGCAGATCCATGTCTGTTCTCCTGTCGTTCGGTGATGCGGATTGACCAACAGGATAGATCTCGCCAGGGAAACGGCTTGTCATACGAACGGGCGACAGCGGGATTTTTTTGAGCACCAATCGGGCAACCTATGTACTTCGGCTGATCCGGCGTGATGCCAACCGACGGTATCGCCTGCACCTCAACGCCCATGGTGTTCGGCGACCAAAACCGGATGTCATGTACATGTTTTCATCCGGTTGAGCACAGATGCTCAAACGGGCTGACGTTCACACCGGATCTTCATCCCGCATCTCGCCGGTCAGCGTCATGCCCTCGATCCAGGTGGCGCCGTTCTTGCGGATGACGGTGCGTGCGCGCACGCCGCATCGCTGCGAAATCGCGTCGGCCAATGCCTGCGAATGGGTGACCACCCAGATCTGACTGTCGGCAGATGCACTGGCGATCATGTCGGCAAGCGCCGGCAGCATGTCCGGATGCAGGCTGGCTTCCGGTTCGTTGAGCGCGATGAAACGGGGGCGACGATAGGAGAGCAGCGCCGCGGCCAGCGCCAGGAAGCGTATCTGACCGTCCGACAATTCGCGCGGCTGGAACACCCGGTTGGGAAACTCGGGCAGCACCAGACCGAACCGGGCATATTCCTCCGGTTCCGGCACTGAAAGGACCGCTCCGTCAAACGCATCGTGCACGGCCCGGTCAAGATCGACCGTGTCCTGCCGTGTATGGGCCAGCGTCGCAAACACCGCAGCGATATTGCCGCCATCCTCGTCGAGCATCGGTGCGGTGATGGCCAGGCAGGGATTACGCAGCGGCGAGCCCGCATCCGACCGAAACCCGTGATAGAACCGCCACTGGCTGATGATATGGCGCAGCGTGCTGATTTCCGGATAGCGACCGGCGTCGCCCAGCATGAAGAGGGCCGTCTCGGAGGTCAGCGCCTGCTCGGGATAATCCGCCATCCGGCCGGTCTCGTCGCGCACCGAGATGTGACCACCCTTGCGGCGCATCATCACATGCGGCCGCCGGCCGGTATCGACATGCATCTCTTCCTGTTTGATCTGCGCTTCGTGCGAGAACCCGGCCGCCGGAGGGGCAGGCCGAAACCCGGTCTCGATCCGGTACCGGTACACGAGGCCGGTTTCCTCGTCGACGATTTCCGCATCGAACACGATCCGCGCCTTTTTGTGTTTGGCAAATCCGCCGCTCCAGACCGAGGAATAGATCCCGCCTTCCTCCGCGATCGCCTGCGAAAAACGACCATCGGCCGCCGATTTGATCAATTGCAGCGCCCGGTAAAGGTTGGATTTACCCGCACCATTGGCACCGACGAAGAGATTGACGGAGCCCAGATCCATGCGGATCGAGCGAAGCGAGCGATAGTTTTCAGCCGTAATGGTGCGCAGATACATCACGCCGTGCCGCGGTGGAGCATTTGCCGCGTCAAGGGCAAACGATGGGTCGGGCCGCGTTCAGGGGGCCTGTTGAAAGGTTGCATCACCGTCCTGCGACAACTCGTGGAGACAATGATATTCCAGCGCCCTGGTCACCTCCGCCGGATCTCCCTCCAGCTCCTCCGGGGCGATCAGCTTGCCGATATTGAACTCGAATGTGTTGCTCTTCTTGTTCAGCACTTCGTGAAACACCGTCATGTCCCGCAATTCGGTCGAGTATTTTGACAGCCAGTAGAAAAGCCCTGAATTGCGCGCCGACATGTGAACGGGCAGCACGGGAAGCCCGTATTTTCGGGCAAGACCGACGGCCGACACTTTCCACGGGCGCTCGTTGAGGCGGCCATTGGCCCAATAGGCGATGCGCCCGGACGGAAACAGAATGGTCGCCTTGCCTTCGCGGATCGCCCTGGTTGTCAGCTGCAGGGTCTCGCGGGCCTTGAGCTTGCTCTTGTACTCTTCGCGCCACTCGACCGGGATAATCAGGTCGGCAAAGCGCGGATTGACCCGGATGGCATCGCGATTGGCGAAGATCATCATGTCGGGCCGCCTGTTTTTCAACAGATCGAAAACCGCCACGCCGTCGGCAATTCCAGTTGGATGGTTGCTGACCATCACGAAACCGCCACTGGCCGGGATGCGGGTTTCATTGTGAATTTTCAGCTCCAGGTTGAGCAGCTGGCTGGCATATTCCATCGCGTCATGGCCGGGCAAATTGGCAATGGCATCGGCAAATTCGATCGCCTGGCGGTAGTGCAAAAGCACATGCAGAAATGGCCGCATGACCGGCCAAAACGGGTTCTTGACGATTTTCTGGCCACGTTCCGAAATCAGCTCATCGACAATGTGACCTGGCTGCCCCTGCGATATCAGGGCAATCCGGTCGGCAAGATCGTCCAGGCTCATCAAATGGAAAAGCTTATGGGCCATCTACATTCCCCGCATGCGTGTCATGATCCTATCGCAGTCAAATGTGAACTCAAAATGACGCGGCCCGTCCGTCAACGATCTCACAAGAAATTAACAATAATATAACCGCCAAGGATCAACATGTCACAGTATTCAACGCCTGGTCACCTACCGTGTTTGAATACCGCTATCAACCTGAGAATGCCAGAACTCAGAGCAAAGGCGCACTTGTTTTGGCAACCGCGACCGAATGGCACACGGGAAACCATGATGGCAGACGACGAATTCATCGTGACGGCACGGGCTGATCTTCTACGGCAGGAAAAGGCCTGGCTGGACAATTTGTCCAACGAGAGACGACTGTCCGAAAAGACCCTCGAGGCCTATCAACGTGACCTCCGGCAGTTTCTCGGATTTCTTACCGATCACCTCGGCGGAGCACCCGGTCTGCCTGACATCGATACGCTGCGGCCTGCCGACATGAGGGCCTTTCTCGCCCGCCGCAGACAAAAGGGCGCCGGTGCGCGAACGCTCGGCCGCAGCCTTGCCGGTATCCGCTCATTCCTGCGGTTCCTGGAAAAACGGGGCCTGGCCAATGCCGCCGGCATCAATGTCATGCGCGCACCCAAACAACCCAAATCCCTGCCGCGTCCGCTCACGGACCACCAGGCGGTCGCCGTCACCAAAACCGACGAGCAGATGGCCATGGAACCCTGGGTCGCGGCACGCAACGCGGCGGTCATGACCCTTCTCTATGGCTGCGGATTGCGCATATCCGAGGCGCTGGGATTGTGTCCCGAAGATCTTCCTGCCGGCACCAAATCCGTCCAGATCACCGGAAAGGGTGGCAAGACGCGACTGGTTCCGGTTCTCCCGGCTGCGCTTGAAGCCGTCTGTCACTACAAGAAACTGTGCCCCTGGCACCTGGATCCGCAGCAGCCGATGTTTCGCGGTGTGCGGGGTGGCACGCTGCAGCCGGCCATCATTCAGCGCGAGATGCAGAAACTGCGCTCCGCCCTTGGCTTGCCGGATACTGCAACCCCGCATGCCCTGCGCCATTCCTTCGCAACACATCTGCTGGCGGCCGGCGGCGATCTGCGCTCCATCCAGGAATTGCTGGGCCATGCCAGCCTGTCCACCACGCAAATCTACACCGGTGTCGATACCACCCGTCTTCTCGACGTCTATCAGAAGGCCCATCCGCGCGCGTAATGGTGTCAATCCGGCGTTCAGCCTTTGTTAACCGCATCGGTTTTCATCCTGTATTTGCGCCCTTTATTAACGAATTGGCGCGCAATGAGGGCCTATTCTGCCCCAACGCAACAATGGAACGCCGAAGCTGATGTTTCACCCTCTGGCCACCTTTCACAAATTTCATTCAATACGCACGGGCTGGGCGCTGGGAACCATCGCGCTTCTGCACATCATCTTCGCGCTGACCTTCCTGATCGTACTGGTCCTGGCCAGCACGCGGGCCGAGGCAGCGCAGGACGCCTGCCGGGGCGATAACCTGCTTGAAAAACTGGCCGTGGACTCCCCTGCAGAGCTCGAGCAGCTCCGTCAGGCGGCGAACAATATCCCCAACGGCGAGAGCCTGTTGTGGCGCATCGAGGGCGAAGGTCTGACACCCTCGTGGCTCTACGGCACCATGCATGTCACCGATCCACGGGTTCTGGAGATGAGCGACGCCGCGCGCGCCGGTTTTGGCGCTGCACAGACCGTGGTCCTCGAATCAGCGGAACTGGGCGATCTCGGCAAGGCTCAAGCCGCGTTGATGACCAATCCGGAACTGACCATGCTGACCGACGGGTCGACCCTGCAATCGCTGCTTGAGGGCGATGATCTGAGGCGTGTTGAGGCCGCCCTTGATGAACGCAACGTCCCGATGGTTCTCGTTTCGCGCATGAAGCCGTGGATGGTATTCAGCATCATTGCGGCGCCCAGTTGCGAACTGGAGCGCCGTGGAAAAGGCGTGCCCTTTCTGGACAAGAAACTGGCCGACGACGCGATCGCCGGCGGCAAGACACTCAAGGGGCTGGAGACCCTTGCCGAACAGATGTCGATCCTGACCAACCTGCCGATCGATCTGCAGGTCCGGCTGCTGGCCGAAACCGCGGCGCTCGGCGACACTCTCGACGACATGATGGCCACGATGACGGATCTGTATCTGGCCGGTCAGATCAACATGATCATGCCGCTGATCGAATTCGGCGCAAGGGAATCCGGCGGCGATCACGGCGCCTATGCGCAATTCGAAAGAGACATGGTGGAGACCCGCAACCGGAACATGGCCGAGCGTCTCCAACCAATGTTGCAGGACGGCAATGCCTTTGTCGCCGTTGGAGCGCTTCACCTGCCGGGCGAGGATGGCCTGGTGCAGCTCCTGCGCGAGCGCGGATACAGGGTCACACCCGCCAGCTGATACCAACGGCCCTCAATATTGATCCATTTCATGCCCCATAGCTGTTTGTCCGGGTAGGCGCGTTACGGCGTGCGATGCAGCGCATCGGACGGCGTGGCGCAACGCACCCGACGAACAGCTGTGGGGCACCTGCCGCATGGTCCAGAAGGCTGGACCATGCACAGATGTTCAATTCAAAGCGTCTTGGCGCTTTGAGGCCGGGCGTCTTTGGCTGCCGGACAGCGTTGTGTTCCCCTTGGAGTGCGCTGCACTCCGGCCCGAAACACGCCTTGCCGGTCAACCAGTTCCACTGCGGTGAAATGGGTCAATATTGAGGGCCGTTGGTATGACAGTCGCCAGGACATGGCGACCGTGCTAGACGAATCGAATGTATCAATTCGAGCCGGTCAAAACGCCACCGGGCGACATGAGAAACGCCTATCTCGACGGATTGAGCGAACACCAGGAATGTTTTCTTGAGCAGCTTGTGCATGAAGCCACGGCCTGGTGCGTTCCCGATCGAGCCTATGTGATGGTCCATGGCTCGCAAATTGTCGAGTTCTTCGTCGCGCCTGCCTGTATCAACGATGCTGCGGCAGTTTTCGATGCCGCCCGAATTGCAACCAGCGCGAAAATCGCCCTGTGCAAATCATTCGATGCGCAAATGCTAGGACCGGCACTTGCGCGTCCCGCGCGGGTCACTGCGACGGGCATACTGTTCAGATCATTTTCCAACATCCCGTTCGAACAGGATTCAGATCTCGGTTTCCGAATGGCCGGATTGAACGATACCGCTGCAGTCGCAGCCTGCAATGATGACGGTTTCTTCGAAGGTAGGGACGAGATCGAACGCCGCGTGGAAGCCGGAACCCTTCATCTGCTGGAGCGCCAGGGAGAGCTTGTTGGCTGTGGGACACAGACCCGTGTCAATTCCGGTCGGCCAGCCGTCGACCTGGGTATGCTCGTTGCCCGCCCGGAACGCGGAAGGGGCTATGGGTCGCGCATCATCGCCCATATGAAAACCCGTGTTCTTGAACAGGGTCTTGCGCCGGTTTGCGGATGCGCGGCACGCAACCACGCGTCCCACCATGCCCTGGTAAAGGCCGGTTTTCATGGCGACCATCGTCTATTGAAGATCGAATTTGAAACGGGCTGATCGTCTGTCAGGATTTTTGGGTCGGGCTCGTGAACCGCGAAACCACTTTGACATTGCGGGCAGCACAGACGGACGAAACGGTCATATGGGGAGCGCTGTCCGGCGATGTGGCGTAGTCGCGTTCGATCACCAGCGCTGGACCGCCAGCCTCTTCGCCAAGCGCAGCAGCGGCCTCAGCCGACAGGGCGTCGGCTGACACGGTCTGGGTTACAGAGCCGATATCATAACCGAATTGTTCGCTGATGATTTCCGCCGCCGAACGGGCCTGGGTGCTGAACGCCTCGATAGCCGTCTCGAACAACGCATCCATGAAGAAAGTCAGAAAGGCGATCGGCTTGGAGCCCGGCTCGACGCCGTGACGAATCATCTTGACCTTGAGCAGTCGGCGACCGGGCGCACATTCGAATTTGCGCGCCAGCACGTCATCCGCGTCGACAAATTCCTGGCTGACCAGTTCCCGGCGGGTTTCCTGGGCAAAGGCAACCAGTTCGCTGATCGATTGTATTCTTTCGACAAATCCGGACGCTGGCCGATCCGTGATCACCCGTGATCCCTGACCCTGTCTGGATGCTGCAATGCCGCGGCTCTTGAGGTTCTGAACCGCATTGCGCACCGTGTGCCGGCTGACACCATAGGCCCGCATCAGCTCGCTCTCGGTAGGCAGAAGGCTGCCGACGGGAATGTTACCGGCCTGAATTTCACGCAACAGCTGATCGGCGATCAGGCTGTATTTGGGCACGGTCCGCGACATTCGATCAGATGATCCCTTTTTCCTCCAACGCTTGAATTTCCATGTCAGAGTAGCCGGCCAAAAGCAACAGGTGCCGGGTATCGGCGCCGGATACAGGGCAGGCCGCATCCGATCCATCGCCACCTGTCTGGATGGGATTGGCAAGCAGGTCGAACCCCTCACCGGACGGCAGGCTGACACTGCTCAGCATGCCCGACGACTTCACCGACGGATCGAGAAGCGCTTCCCGCGGTGTGCGCACCGGCGCCGATGGAACCTGACCGGCAAAGATATCCAGCCATGCAGCCGTCGTCCTGGTCGACAGCGCCTCATCCAGGATCGTCGTCAGCATATCCCGGTGCTCAAGCCTTTCCTCAAAGGTCCTGAAGCGTGATTCGGATGCCAGATCCGGGCGGTCGATCATCCGGCAAAGCCCCTGCCAGAATTTCTCCTTGTTGCACATGATGTAGATCCAGCCATCGGCGGTCCGGTAGAGCTGGCAGGGCACCAGGGACGCGTGGGCCGAGCGCGCCGCGCGAGATGGTTCATAGTCGCTGTTGAGCGTCCAGGCCGCCAGATAGCTCATATTGAAAAGCGCGGTGTCATAAAGATTGACATCGATATTCCGCCCCTGACCCGTTGCACGGGCAGCCAGGACACCCGAAACGAGACCAAGCGCCAGATAGGTGCCGGCCATGAAATCGACGACCGACAGACCCATGCGGGTCGGCGGCGTATCCGGTTCGCCGGACATGTGAAAGTAACCGGCCTCGGCCTGCATCAGGAAGTCATATCCCGGCCAATCGCGTCTCGGCCCATCCCGGCCATAGGCCGAGCAATGACCGCATACAATTGCCGGGTTGACGTCCTTCAACTGGTCATAGGTGATGCCGAGCTTTTCCGGGACATCGCCGCGCAGATTGTTGGCCACGGCATCGACCGAGGTGACAAGCCGGTGGAGAACATCCCGGCCCTCCGCTCTGGAAAGGTCGAGCGACAGGCTCTTCTTGTTTCGATTGACCGCCTGAAAGAACAGGCTGCCCTCATCCCCTTGCGCTCCATCGGCAAAATGCGGTCCGAGTGCGCGCGCATAATCTCCACCGGTGCGGTGGTTTTCAATCTTGATGACCTGCGCCCCCAGATCCGCCAGATGCTGGGTGCCGAACGGCCCCGCACCATATTGTTCGACGGCAAGGACGTTCATGCCCGAAAGCGGCCGCTGCATGTCAGGGCATCCTCTTTCGCAGATCGTCGACCACCGAATGTCCGCGCATTGTGGCAAGAAAAGACCGGGTGATGTGCATCACATAGTCACCATTCTGGTTCTTCCCCGAATGGCGCGCCTTGACCACGCCGGCGTTCGGACGCGATTTCGACGGTCGCTTCTCCAGGATTTCGGTTTCCGAATAGAGCGTGTCGCCGACAAAAACCGGGGCCGGGATTTCCACCCCGTCAAATCCCAGATTGGCGATCGCCTTCTGGCTGGTGGATGTCACGCACATGCCGGCCACGATGGCCAGCGTCAGCGTCGAGTTGACCAGCGGTTTTCCGAATTCCGACATCCGCGCATAGTTCTCGTCGAAATGCAGTGGATGGGTGTTCATCGTCAGATTGGTGAACCAGATATTGTCGGTTTCGGTCACTGTGCGGCCCGGCCAGTGTTCGTAGATATCGCCGGGTTCGAAATCTTCGAAATAGAGTCCCGGATCTTCCCGAAACCGCTGACCATCAACATGGGTCAGACCGTTCAATTGACGTGTCATTGTGTACTCCTTTTCTGTGTGGCGATGATCCGGCGCGCGCGCTCCAGAACCGGTGCGTCGACCATTTTTCCGCGAAACGAGAAGGCACCGCCGCCGGCTTTGTCATAGGCCGCAATCATTGCCAGCGCCGTTTCGATTTCCGCCTCGGTCGGTGAAAGGACCAAATGAATCGGCTCGATCTGATCGGGATGAATGGCGATCTTGCCGGAAAATCCCATTGATTTCACCAGCCGCGTCTCATTCAAAAGTCCCTCGATGTCCTTGTATTGCAGCCAAACGCCATCAAGCGCGGGCAGTCCCGCTGCAGCAGCAGCGTTGACGATTCGTCCGCGCGCCCAGGCAAGGGACGCTGCATCCATGTCACCACCGGTTTCGGCCATATGATCCGCCGAACCATAGCCAATGGCTGAACCGGCCGGCGCAGCCTGCGCGATGTCATGGGCATTTTCGACACCGAGCGCGGTTTCCACCGTGATGAGGAGGGTCGGAACCGGTCCCCGGCTGGCGGCGAGTTCGGTGATCTGTCGAATTTGTATGGGTGCCTCGACCTTCGGCAAGATCAACAGATCGGGCCAAAGGGGCCAATCCAGCATCGACGCCATATCCTTGATACCCGCAGGCGTTGACAGGGCGTTGATACGAAGGCCGAGATGGTGAGCATGGCCGTCAAACCGGCGCGCCGCATAGTCCTCAAGTTCTTGCCTTGATTGGCTTTTTTCCGACGGCGGTACTCCATCTTCAAGATCCACGGCAACCCAGTCCGGAGACGCGGCAAATGCCCTCGGCAACCGGTCCAGTTTGGTGGCAGGCGTAAACAGGATGCTTCGGAATGGCACGATCGCGGATCAACTTTCTTAAATTTATTAGGTTGTCCGTATAAATTTTATGGTTTATGGTCCGATGTCAAGGGGGGCTGAACGACTTCCCGAATACGACCACCAACCGACTGGGAGGATATCGATGAAACCGCTTCTTGCACTCGCCATGGCCGCTGCCCTGACACTCGGGGTGTCATCGGCCGTCAAAGCCGAGGAAATACCGTTCCGCATCACGCTGAACACCGGGCCGAACCATGTGCGCAACATCGCATTGGAGGACTTCGTGACCAAGCTGTCGGAGCGCACCAAGGGACAGTTGGATGTTCAGGTGTTCCCGTCCGCACAGCTCTACAAGGGACCGGATGTGCCCAAGGCGCTTGCCCAGGGTGCGGTTGAAATGGGTGTGCCGATCATTCTCTATCTCAGCCGCACCGTTCCCAATGCCGGATTGCTGGATCTGCCGATGTTCTACGGACGGTCTGCTGACGAGGTCCACGCCGTTATGGACGGCCCAGTCGGCGATGAACTGAATGCCGAAATCGAGAAGAAGCTGAATGTCAAGATTCTCGGAAAATACCTGGATCTCGGCCACGGTTCGATCTTCACAACCGAAGAGCCTGCAACATCGCTGGCCGCATTGGATGGTCTCAAACTGCGGGTCCCGGGCAGCCCCGCGGCCAAAATCCGCTACGATGGATTGGGCGTGCAATCCGTTTCCATCAGCTTTTCCGATGTGCCGATTGCCCTGGCGCAAAACACTGTGGATGGGTTGATGACGACCCATGAAACCGTGCGCAGCGCCAAGCTCTGGGAGTCCGGGCTCAAACATGCCATCGACACGCAGGAGGCGTTTCTTCAATATGTGCCGATGATCGGCAAACCGACCTGGGACAAGCTTGGGCCGGAGCTTCAGCAAGTCGTCACCGACACCTGGGCACAAACGGTTGACGGCGCAAGAGCACTGGCGGCCGAGCGTCAGGCCAGCGCCCGCCAGGAGGCGGTTGAAAACGGCATAAATGTTGTCCAGGCAACGGATGACGAGTTGGCGGCGTTTCGCACCAAATTGATGGCGCAACAGGACAGCATCGTTGAAACGACCCGCATGAGCCCGGACTTCGTTGAGAAAGCAGCAACGGCGCTCGGTAACTGATCAGGCAGCGGCGGCTTGTGCCCGCCGCTGCCTTCGATGGCGGGGAACAGGCAATGCTGAAGAATATCGAGTCGCTGCTTGGTGCAATTCTCGTACTGGCCGCCCTGCTGCTGTTCCTCTCAGGCATGGTTCTGCGTTACGCCGCACCAACAACCGGTGTCGGTTGGATGGGTGAGGTCACGATCTATCTTGTGGCCTGGGGCGTACTGTTGTCCGCAGCCGGCTGTGTTGCCCATCGTGAACACGTCCGCACCGATTTTTTCGTGCGGATGACCAGCCCGGCCGTCCGGCGTTGGGCTGACAGTCTCGGCGCACTGGCCGGTCTGGTTTTCTGCTCGGCACTGGCCTGGTTCGGTTATCAGGTCGTCGCCTTTTCCCTGATGCTCGACGAACGCGGCCCCTCGGTTCTGCAGATTCCGATGGCCTATTTCTATGCGGCCCTTCCGGTTTCCATGCTGGCCTGTGCAATCCGTTACCTGATCGACCTTTTCCGGCATCTGAACGGAAGCCATTCGCCGCTGGAAGAGAGCGGATAACATGCCGCCGCTCCTGACATTTGCCATCCTGCTGGCGCTGCTTTTCATCGGACTTCCGATATTCGCGGCGCTGGGTGGGCTGTCGATGGTGCTGATGCTCGCCGGCCATACGCCGGGCATTTCAATTGCCCAGGTCGCCATCGACAAATTGAATGGTCAGACCATGCTGGCGGTGCCGTTCTTCGTCATCGCGGCGCAGTTCATGGAGCGGGGCGGCATTGCCAAAAGCCTGATCGACATGGCCGAAAGCTGGCTGGGTCAGTTGCGCGGAGGCCTGGCGCTGACCTGCGTCGGCGCGACAACCGTATTCGCCGCAATCTCCGGCTCATCAGTCGCCACGGCCCTGGCCATGGCGACGATCCTCGTACCCGCCATGCTCGCCCGAGGCTATGACAGGCCGTTTGCCCTCGGCGTCGTTGGTGCGTCCGGCACACTCGGCATCCTCATCCCGCCATCGATCATATTGATCATTTACGGGCTGATCGCCGAAGCCTCCATTCCGCGTCTGTTTCTTGCCGGCGTCGTCCCGGGGCTGCTCCAGGGCCTGTTGTTTGCCGGTTTCATCCTGTTTTACGCCCATCGAAGGAAGTTGCCCAAACCTCCGGCACCGGATCTGAATCAGTTCATCACGGCCAATGTAAAAGCAATTCCGGCCCTGCTCATTCCGGTGGTGATCTTCTTTGGCATCTATGGCGGCTACGCAACGATTGCTGAAGCGGCCGGCCTTGCCGCTTTCCTCTCGATCATTGTCAGCCTGCTGGTCTATCGCGGCTGCACATGGAACGAGATCCTGCCGATCACCGCCGTCGCCATGCGCCGCTCGGCGGCCATTGTCATGATTGTGATCGCCGCGCTGCTCTTCGGCCACTGGCTGACCGAGAGCCGCATGCCCGCGCGCCTCGTCGAGTATGTCACCCAAATCGATCTGAAACTGTGGCAGTTCCTGCTGTTCATGAACCTTGCCATGCTGCTGCTGGGTATGGTTCTGGAAGGCCTGTCCATCGTGCTGATCACCGTGCCGCTGGTCTTGCCACTGTTCCGGCAATTCGGCATCGACCCGGTACACTACGCCATCATCGTGGTGATCAATATCGAAATGGCCATGCTGACCCCACCCGTCGGTCTGAACCTGTTCGTCCTGTCGGGTGTGTCCAAGGCGCCCGTATCCGAGGTCGTCAGGGGCATCCTGCCGTTCCTCGCACTGATGGCCCTGCTGTTGATCGCGGTGACCTTCATTCCAGAATTGTCTACCGGCCTGCCCAATTTGCTGCTGGATTAGACCGTTTCCCGTTTTGTCAGAAACGGGAAACGGTGTCGGCGCCTACAGGTGGATCGTTTTCTGGAACGCGCCGAGCGCGGCTTCCTTGACCGCCTCCGACATGGTCGGATGGGCATGGCAGGTACGCGCCAGATCCTCCGCACTGCCCCCGAACTCCATCAAAACGGCGGCCTCATGGATCATCTCGCCGGCACCATATCCAACGATATGGGCACCGAGCACCCTGTCGGAATGCCTGTCGGCCAGGATTTTCGCAAAGCCGTTGGGCTGCAACATCGCCCGCGCGCGTCCATTGGCCGAGAACGGAAACTTGCCCACCTTGTAGTCGACGCCTTCCGCCTTCAATTCTTCTTCGGTCTTGCCGACCGACGCCACTTCCGGCTGCGTATAGACGACTCCCGGAATCACACCGTAGTTCACATGCCCGGCTTGGCCGGCCATGATTTCGGCCACCGCGACACCTTCATCTTCGGCCTTGTGCGCCAGCATTGGTCCGGCCACCACATCTCCAATGGCATAGATGCTCGGAATGTTGGTCCTGAAATGATCATCGATGCCAACACGGCCCTGCTCGTCCAGCACCACACCGGCCTCCTCCAGACCGAGACCCTGCGTGTAGGGCTTGCGTCCTGTTGCAACCAGCACCGCATCCGCCGACAATGTTTCGGCATCGCCGCCGGCAACCGGCCGGCATGTCACAAGCACGCCACTGTCGGAACGCTGAACCGCTGTCACCTTGGTGCCCATCTTGAACGTCATGCCCTGCTTCACGAGAAGCCGCTGAAACTGTTTGGAAACATCCCCATCCATCTGGCCGAGAATCTTGTCGAGGAATTCGATCACCGTCACCTCGGCGCCGAGACGCGCCCAGACCGAACCGAGTTCGAGACCGATCACGCCACCACCGACGACAACGAGATGTTTCGGAACCGATGCGAATTCCAGTGCGCCAGTGGAAGAAACGATGGTCTTTTCATCGAAATCGACCTCCACGCCCGGTATGCCGGCGACATCCGATCCGGTGGCGATCACGATATTGGTCGTGTCGAGTTCCAGGCCCTCTCCGTCATCCGGTACGACCGACACCCTGCCTTCGCCGACAATCCGTCCGGTGCCCGTGTAAACATCAACCTTGTTCTTTTTCATCAGGAAGGCGATGCCTTCGACATTCGATTTTACCGTGGCGTCCTTGTGGGACATCATTTTCGGCAAATCCAGCTTGGGTTCGCCGATATCGACCCCGAGTTGCGGCAGGGAATGATGGGCTTCCGCGAACATTTCCGAGGCGTGCAGCAACGCCTTTGACGGTATGCAGCCGATATTGAGGCAGGTGCCGCCCAGCGTGCTGTTTTTTTCGACAACCGCCGTCTTCAGGCCAAGCTGTGCGGCTTTGATCGCGCAGACATAGCCGCCCGGTCCGGTTCCAATCACGACAACATTATAACGTTCAGCCATTCGACTGTTCCCTTCCATCGCCCGTTCAAACGAAAATCATCATTCCTGACAGGCCATCAGTCTGAGTGTATCAAAATCCCCTGCCGACAGGCCGGCCTGATTGTAAATGTCCGATGCCATCAATGCATCGGAAAATCCTTCCAGCAGCAGAGTTTCGGCCGCCGGCTGGTCGGATGCCGGCATTGGCGCTACATCGCCATTTTCCGCCACGGCGACGATCGGTCCCTGCCAGATGGTGCAGGCCGCCAATTCCTCTCCGGTGGCATCCCCTTCCGGACAATCATTGAGCACGACCGCCAGATTGTCGTCGTTTTCTTCCCCCGGATAGACGAAACCCTGAAGAACCCCGCCGCCATTGCCCAGCAGAACACGGAAAGCACCATCGGCCGACCCGGCAAATTCCAGAAGGATGTCCTGGCTTTCAGTACCGTAGCCGGCAAGGCTCTGCGGACACAACCGGCTTCCCTTTTGGGTGCCGGCATAAGCGCTGATTGTCAAAAGACCAGCCGCAATGCCCGCGCCAAATGTTACGAGTGCAGGATTCATAAAGACGCCTTGTCCATGCCACACTCCGATTTGAGGACTGTCCAGTCTCAGCGCCCCTAAAGGTCCAGAACAAGCCGCTCGGGATCTTCCAGGCTGTCCTTGACGCGAACCAGGAAAGTGACGGCCTCTTTGCCGTCGACGATCCGGTGATCGTAGGACAAGGCCAGATACATCATTGGCCGGATCACGACCTCGCCGCCAATGGCCACCGGCCGCTCCTGTATCTTGTGCATGCCCAAGATACCCGATTGCGGCGCGTTGAGGATCGGCGACGACATCAACGATCCGTAGACGCCGCCATTTGACAAGGTGAATGTGCCGCCCTGCAGGTCGGACATGGTCAGTTCGCCATCGCGCGCGGCCAGTCCCAGGCGCCCGATTTCCTGCTCGATTCCGGCTATGGAGCGCTGATCGGCGTCCCGCACAACAGGCACCACAAGACCCTTGTCGGTTCCAACGGCAACGCCGACATGGCAGAAATTCTTGTAGATGATGTCGGTTCCGTCGATCTCCGCATTGACGGCCGGAATCTCCTTCAGCGCATGGCAGACAGCCTTGGTGAAAAAACCCATGAAACCAAGCTTGACGCCGTGTTTCTTCTCGAAGAGTTCCTTGTATTTCTTCCGCAAACCCATCACCGACGTCATGTCGACTTCATTATAGGTGGTCAGCATTGCCGCCGTGTTCTGCGCATCCTTGAGTCGTCTGGCGATGGTCTGGCGAAGCCGGGTCATTTTCACCCGCTCTTCACGCGTTTCGTCTTCGGCAGGGGATGGTGCTCGTGCTGCCGCCGGCGCCGGCGCCGGTGCGGGTGCGGGTGCCGGATCTGCGGCAGGTGTTGCGGCCGCGGCAGCGCCGCCAGCCAACGCATCAATCACATCGCCCTTGAGCACCTGGCCACGTTTTCCCGACCCGTCGACCTGGTCGGCAGACAGATTGCTTTCTTCCATCATCTTGGCTGCCGCTGGCGCCGGGGGCATGTCCGTCCCGGTTCCGGCTGCCGGTGCCGGTTCGGCGGCAACGGCTGTTTCAGCCTGCTGGGTCTGTACCGGCGCCGCCGGGCTTTCTTCCGGGGCGGCGGGAGCGGGCGCACCCGCCCCTTCGGCAATCTGACCGAGCAACGCGTTCACCTCGACCGTTTCACCCTCCTGGGCGGTGATCTCTGACAGCGTCCCGCCAACCGGTGCCGGAACTTCGATGGTCACCTTGTCGGTTTCCAGTTCCACAAGCGATTCATCGACGGCAATCGCATCGCCAACCTTCTTGTACCAGGTTCCGATCGTCGCCTCTGATACGGACTCGCCGAGCGTGGGAACGCGAATTTCTGTGGCCATGGTCTTCAGTTTCCGTGTGTCAATTGTGTCTGTTCAACAGCGGTTTTCAGCCGCCAAGAGCGTCCTCGAGAAACGCTTCCAACTGCGATTTGTGTTTCGACATGATTCCCGTCGCCGGTGAGGCGGCCGCCGATCGTCCGGTGTAGCGAACCCGCTGATACTTGGCGTCGATATGGGCCAACACCCATTCCAGATAGGGGTCGATGAAGGACCAGGCACCCATGTTTTTCGGCTCCTCCTGGCACCAGACCATTTCAGCGTCGCTGAAGCGCGACAACTCATTGATCAGGGCCTTGGCCGGAAACGGGTAAAGCTGTTCGAGGCGCAGCAGGTAGATGTCGTCGACCCCGCGCCTTTCACGCTCCTCGTAGAGATCGTAATAGACCTTGCCGCTGCACATGACGACACGACGGATCTTGTTGTCCTTCTGCAGCGTGATCGCCTGGTCCTTGAGGACTTCGGCATCATCCCACAGCAGCCGGTGGAACGAGCTGGAGCCGGTCATTTCCGACAGCTGCGATACCGCCCGCTTGTGACGCAGCAGCGATTTAGGCGTCATCAATATGAGCGGCTTGCGGAAGTTCCGCTTCATCTGGCGGCGCAGAATGTGAAAATAATTGGCCGGTGTCGAACAATAGGCGACCTGCATATTGTCTTCCGCGCACAATTGCAGGAACCGCTCGAGCCGGGCCGAAGAGTGTTCGGGACCCTGCCCCTCATAGCCATGCGGCAGCAGGCAGACGAGGCCCGACATGCGCAGCCATTTGCGTTCACCCGACGAAATGAACTGGTCGAACACCACCTGTGCGCCATTGGCGAAATCGCCGAATTGCGCTTCCCACAGCGTCAGTGCATTGGGTTCGGCCAGCGAATAACCATATTCGAAGCCCAGCACGGCTTCCTCGGACAGCATCGAATTGATGACCTCGTAGAGCGCCTGGCCCTTGCTCAGATTGTTGAGCGGAATATAGCGTTCCTCATCGGTCTGGCTGTAAAGAACCGAGTGACGTTGCGAGAATGTCCCGCGCTCGCAATCCTGTCCGGAGAGGCGAATCGGGTGCCCGTCCTCGACCAGTGATCCGAACGACAGTGCCTCCGCGGTGGCCCAGTCGATCCCTTCTCCCGTTTCGATCATCTTGGCCCGATGATCCATGAAGCGCTGCACGGTTCTGTGCGCCTGGAACCCTTCTGGAACGGTTGACAGTTTGCGGCCCATCTCCTTGAGCTGTTTGACCGTCAGGGCGGTTTTGCCGCGACGCTGCTCATCCTGATTGTCGGCCACGCGCATGCCGGACCAGGCGCCATCGAGCCAGTCGGCCTTGTTGGGCTTGTATGAATTGCCGGCCTCGAACTCCTCCTCCAGAAAGGCCCGCCAGTCCGATTTCATCTTGTCCACGTCGCCCTGGCTGACCAGACCTTCCTCGATCAGTTTCTTCGAATAGATCTGAACGGTGGTCTCGTGCGAGCGGATTTTCTTGTACATGATCGGCTGCGTGAAGGCCGGCTCGTCGCCCTCATTGTGGCCAAAGCGCCGGTAACAGAAAATGTCGAGCACCACTGGCTTGTGGAACATCATGCGGAATTCGGTGGCAACCTTGGCCGCGTAGACAACCGCTTCCGGATCATCGCCATTGACATGAAAAATCGGCGCTTCGATCATCTTGGCAACATCGGACGGATAGGGTGAAGACCTGGAGAAACGCGGATTGGTGGTGAAGCCGATCTGGTTGTTGACGATCACATGGATCGTTCCGGCCACCCTGTGGCCACGCAGCCCCGACAGACCGAGACATTCGGCGACGACACCCTGCCCGGCAAAGGCTGCATCGCCGTGTAGCAACAGCGGCAAAACCCGAACCCGCTCGGTCAGCGGCACGATCTCCCCGCGTGGCATTCCGGCCAGCAGGTCCTGCTTGGCGCGGGCCTTGCCCATGACAACCGGATTGACGATTTCCAGGTGCGATGGATTGGCCGTCAGCGACAGATGCACATTGTTGCCGTCGAATTCACGATCCGACGACGTTCCAAGGTGGTATTTGACGTCACCGGAGCCTTCAACCTCATCGGGTGTGTGGGAGCCGCCCTTGAACTCGTTGAAGATCGCCCGGTGCGATTTGGCCATGACCTGACTGAGCACGTTGAGGCGACCACGATGTGGCATGCCGAGCACGATTTCCTTCAGGCCCATCTGTCCGCCGCGCTTGATGATCTGTTCAAGCGCCGGGATCAACGCTTCACCACCATCAAGTCCGAAGCGTTTCGTACCCTTGTATTTAACGTCGATGAACTGTTCGAAGCCTTCCGCCTCCACCAGCTTCTGCAAAATCGCCGTCTTGCCGCGAGGGGTAAATTCGATTCCCTTGTCCGGTCCTTCGATCCGCTGCTGGATCCACGATTTTTCCTCCGGGTTGGAGATATGCATGAACTCCACGCCTATCGTCGAACAATAGGTCCGCCGGAGGATGTCGATCATTTCATTGATCGTCGCGTATTCCAGCCCCAGCACATTGTCGAGAAAGATCCGCCGGTCGAATTCATCCGGCGAGAATCCGTAGTTCTCGGGAGAAAGCTCGTTGTAGTCCTCCTTTTCGCCCGCCAGACCGAGTGGATCGAGATTGGCGTGCAGATGGCCGCGCATACGATAGGCGCGGATCATCATGATGGCGCGGACGGAATCGCGGGTCGCCTGTTGCACGTCGTCGTCGGAAAGAATGGCGACGCCATTGGCGGATTTCTCCTTCAGGCGGCCTTCCATGTGCTTCTCGACTTCGCCCCAATCTCCGTCGAGGGCCGAGACCCACTCGCCGTTTTCGATGATGGGCCAGTTGTCCCGTTTCCAGGACGCCCCACGGGCCGCTTTGCGCACAGCATCGGCATCATCCTTCAGGGACCCGAAAAAACTCTGCCACTCCGGCGGCACGGAGGTCGGGCTGTCTTCATATTGCGCATAGAGATCTTCGATATAGGATGCGTTGCTGCCGTAGAGAAATGAGGTTGCCTGGAAGGCTTCGTTGGCGTCCTGTCTTGCCATCAGTCCATCGCGGAGAAATCCCCGCCCCCTTGCAATTGGCGCGGCATGGCCGCTCCTGTTGTGCATCCCCGGTCTTTGCGGTTCGGATGCGGTGCGCTTCGTCCCTGATTTCAAATATGCCGCCTGGACCGTTCTTTGTGTAGCCCTATCGCGCATATGTGAATGTGCGTCATTTTGATGGTGACGCATCCTGCCGGCGGCGCTTTCACGCCGCCGGCAAAATTCTTCAGCCCTTCAACAGCTCCACCAGCGTTTTGCCGAGTTGAGCTGGCGATGGCGACACACGAATACCCGCGGCCTCCATGGCGGCAATCTTGTCGTCGGCGCCGCCCTTGCCGCCCGAAATCACTGCGCCGGCGTGACCCATGGTACGTCCGGGTGGTGCGGTGCGGCCGGCGATGAAGCCGACGGTCGGTTTCCGGCGGCCGCGCTTGGCCTCGTCGGCCAGGAATTGCGCTGCATCCTCTTCCGCCGATCCACCGATCTCTCCGATCATGACAATCGATTTGGTGGCATCGTCGGCCAGATACATTTCCAGCACATCGATGAATTCGGTGCCCTTGACCGGATCACCGCCAATGCCGACGGCTGTCGTCTGGCCGAGATTCTCATTGGTGGTCTGGAACACGGCCTCGTAGGTCAGCGTTCCCGATCGCGAGACAATCCCGACGGAGCCCTTTTTGAAGATGTTGCCCGGCATGATGCCGATCTTGCACTCGTCCGGTGTCAGTACACCCGGACAGTTCGGGCCGATGAGCCGCGACGATGACTTGTCCAGCCGTGCCTTGACGCGCACCATATCGGCCACCGGAATGCCTTCGGTGATGCAGACGATCAGCGGCACTTCCGCGTCAATCGCCTCGATGATGGCCGCACCGGCGCCGGCGGGCGGGACATAGATGACCGACGCATCGGCACCGGTCTGTTCCTTGCCTTCGGCAACGGTGGCGAAGATCGGAAGATCAACTGTGCCGTCACCGACCTGGCCGGTCCAGGTTTCACCACCCTTTTTCGGGTGCACGCCGCCGACCATTTTCGTGCCGTGATAGGCAAGCGCCTGTTCGGTGTGAAACGTGCCGGTCTTGCCGGTCAGGCCCTGAACGAGAACTTTGGTGTCTTTGTTGACGATGATGGACATGGCTCAGGCTCCCTTCACCGCATTGACGATCTTTTGCGCCGCATCGTCCAGATCGTCGGCTGCAATGACATTGAGACCACTTTGATTGATGATTTGCTTGCCCTTTTCGACATTCGTGCCTTCCAGCCGCACGACAAGCGGAACCTTGAGCCCAACCTCCTTGACGGCGGCCACCACCCCTTCTGCAATCACGTCACAGCGCATGATCCCGCCAAATATGTTGACCAGGATGCCCTGGACGGCCGGATCGGCAGTAATAATCTTGAAGGCGGCCGTTACCTTTTCCTTCGAGGCGCCACCACCGACATCAAGGAAGTTCGCCGGTTCGGCGCCGTAAAGCTTGATGATGTCCATGGTCGCCATGGCAAGACCGGCGCCATTGACCATGCAGCCGATATTGCCGTCGAGCGCCACATAGGCCAGATCGTGTTTCGAGGCCTCGATTTCCTTGGCGTCTTCCTCCGTGGTGTCCCGCAGCGCCACCACATCGTCATGGCGAAATAGCGCATTGCCGTCGAAGGACATTTTCGCGTCCAGCACCCGCAACCGGCCATCTGTCATGACGATCAGCGGATTGACTTCCAACAGGCTCATGTCCTTTTCGATGAAGGCCTTGTAAAGCAGCGGGAAGAGCGTCATCCCATCCGTTCTGGCCTGGCCTTCCAGTTGCAGTGTTTCACACAATGTTCCGGCATCGGATTCGGTCACCCCGGTCTCCGGATCGATCGGCAGTGTCAGGATCTTGTCCGGCGTTTCCTCGGCGACCGCCTCGATGTCCATGCCGCCTTCGGTCGACACGACAAAAGCAGGACGGCCAACGGTCCGGTCCACCAGAATGGACAGATAAAGCTCGCGGTCGATATCGGCGCCGTCCTCGATATAGAGCCGGTTGACCTGCTTGCCATGGGGCCCGGTCTGCTTTGTGACCAGCGTATTGCCCAGCATTTCGCTTGCATGGGTGACGACATCGTCGATGGAATGGGCAAGGCGAACACCGCCCTTGGCATCGGCGGGCAGTTCCTTGAACTTGCCCTTGCCGCGTCCGCCGGCATGGATTTGGCTTTTGACCACATAGAGTGGTCCGGGCAGCTTGCCCGCCGCAGCCGCCGCTTCATCGGCGGAAAAGATCGCGACACCTTCTGCGACCGGGGCGCCAAAGCCCTTGAGAAGAGCCTTGGCCTGGTATTCATGAATGTTCATGGATGGGGATCCTGTCGTTGTGGACGAACGGTCTCTATTTCAGATTGGGCGCTATGCCCATGCAAGCTTCACAAAGCCCGGCAACGGCCGCCACCGATTTGTCGAAGGCCTTTTGCTCACTCTTGTTGAGGTTGATTTCAATAACCCGCTCGACACCGCCGGCGCCGATGATGGTAGGGACGCCCACATACATGTCCTTCACCCCATACTGTCCGGCCAGATGGGCCGCACAGGGCAGAACGCGTTTCTTGTCTTTCAGATAGGCTTCCGCCATCGATATGGCGGAGGACGCCGGCGCATAATAGGCCGATCCTGTTTTCAGCAGTCCGACGATTTCAGCGCCGCCATTGCGGGTGCGCTGAATGATCTCTTCCAACCGCCCCTTGGAGACCCAGCCCATCTTGACCAGATCCGGAAGAGGTATGCCGGCAACGGTGGAGTATCGGGCCAGCGGGACCATGGAATCGCCATGCCCACCGAGCACAAAGGCGCTGACATCTTCCACAGAGACGTCGAATTCCTCGGCCAGGAACAGACGAAAACGTGCGCTGTCGAGAACGCCGGCCATGCCGACCACCATGTTTTTCGGCAGGCCGGAAAATTTCTGCAAGGCCCAAACCATCGCATCAAGCGGGTTGGTGATGCAGACCACAAAAGCATTGGGTGCATATTTCTTGATGCCGGCGCCGACCTGCTCCATGACTTTCAGGTTGATCCCGAGAAGATCGTCCCGGCTCATTCCCGGCTTACGGGCAACCCCGGCCGTCACGATGCATACATCCGCACCCTCAATGGCCGCGTAATCATTGGCACCGCTCATTGCAGCGTCAAAGCCTTCCACCGGCCCCGACTGCGCCAGATCCAATGCCTTGCCCTGCGGGATGCCTTCGGCAATATCGAAAAGGACGACGTCGCCCAGTTCCTTCAATGCCGCCAGGTGCGCCAGCGTGCCGCCGATCATCCCCGAACCAATCAATGCTATTTTTTTCCGCGCCATTTTGACGACACCTCCGAACTGCGTTTGATCTCCCCGGCGAATGGATCTCAAGTCCGGCTTCGCCGCAAACCGGGGATGTGGATAGACGTGTAGATTGTTTTTGGCAACTCAAACTTTCGATATGTGTAATTTCAAACGGTTAGAAGATAGTGATCTTACGTAAAGGTAAGTATTTTGAGACAAAAAACGCCTCCATCAGGAGCGACCACCATCGTTTGAATCCTGAACGGCCTTGCTTGAAGCCAGATAGTCGGCACTTTGCATTTCGAAAAGCCGTGACGCTGTTCGGGCAAATTCAAACCCCTCGTCGCCGCGCCTGCTCCGGTAAAGATCATCCGGCGCTGCAGCCGCCGACAGAAACACCCGGATCTTGCTGTCATAAAGCATGTCGATGAGATTGATGAATCGCTTGGCCTCGTTACGGGCGCTCGCCTCCATGACGGGGATGTTTTCGATGAATATCGTGTGATAGCGCTCCGCGATGCGTCGATAATCGCCGGTCCCCAGTGGACGGGCACACAATTCTTCAAAACTGAATCGCGCTGCGCCGCCGGCGGCCATCGGCACCTCGATTGTCCGCCCCTTGGATTCAATCTCCTGCTGCCGAACCGTATGCCCTGACGCCACGCTCTGCCAGGCCTTGGCAAAGGCAATTGTGGTCTCGTCACCCAGCGGCGTCAAATAGATCGGCAACTGGTTGGTTTTTTCCAGCCGGTAATCCGTCCGCGCATCAAGATTGAAAACATCGACCCGCGTCTTGAGCAACGCGATGAAGGGCAGGAACAGCTGCCGGTTGAGGCCGTCATGGTAGAGATTGTCCGGCTCGACATTCGAGGTTGCCACGAGAACGCAGCCGCGTTCGAACAGTTTTTCGAACAGCCGTGACAGGATCATCGCGTCGGTGATGTCGGTGACGGAAAACTCATCGAAACACAGAACCCAGGCATCCGCGATGAGCTGCCCTGCCACTGGCGCAATCGGATCTTCCTGCTTGGTCTCGCCGCGTTTATAGGCCTGCCGGTGTGCATTGATCCGTTCATGAACCTCGGTCATGAAATCGTGGAAATGCACGCGCCGTTTGCGCGTCGCTTTAACCGCGTCGAAGAACAGATCCATCAGCATGGTTTTGCCGCGGCCGACAGACCCGTGAATGTAGAGACCCTTGATAACAGGTTCGTTCTTTTGCTTTCGGGCAAAGAGCCAGCCAAGCGAACTGGATTTTTTTGTCAGCCGTTTTTCGCTGATGTTTTCCAGAACCCGGTCCAGCGCTTCGGCCAAATTCTGTTGTGCGCTGTCCCGGTCAATGTCACCGCTGTCGACGAGTGCCTCGTAGCGCTCTTCGACGGAAATCCCCTGAGGGTTATCCAACACGGTACAGCCCGCCCGCTGGCATTTGCCTAGCGGCTAAGGCTGATCGCCTGACCCGAACCCGTCGTGCCGTCAAAGCGCTTGTCACCCGTCTTGTAGAGCTGGGCGAACTGATTGCCCGACGAATCGGAAAGGAGGACCTGTTTGCCCTGAACATCCCAAGCCGAGATCAGCGAAGCCTGATCGGCGCAGCCGCGTGACGCCGCGCGATATCCACCGGTCCATTTCGTCAGTGCCAGGAAGACATCGCAACTGTTGCCACCGGTGGAAATCGTCCAGCGGCCAACCATGGAGTCGCGCGATACTTCCGGGGCGCTTGCCGCAGCGGCCTGTAACTGCTCCGGCGATGGCCCGGTGGTTTGAGGCGCATCAGGAAACTGGCCCTGGCCGGGCGCCGCCAACTGCCCGCTCTGGACACCGCCTACCGGTGCAGGAGACAGCGGATCTGGCTGGCCGCGCAGTGACTGGCCCGTTCCAAGGCGCTGACACCCGGTCAGGGCGACCAGAACGCTCAAGGCAATCAGAGTGCAGACATTTCGCATCGTTCTTCCCCAACTCTTCAGTGTCGGGGCAAATCCCCGAATCCCCGTACACAACATATAGGCGCAGTTGGGGTTTCAATACACAAAGATGGCAAAATTTGTATTAAAAATGCACAAAAGACCGCTGACCGAACAGATTTGTCGGCTCCGGCACCCAGCACAAGCCCCGATGAGACCCGTGCGCCGTGCCTCTCAGACCGCGATGCCGGGCACCCAGATATAACCCTCGGGACCCACAATATGGCACTCCCGCAGGCCATGCGGCTTGTCTGACGAACCGGCAAGAACCGGATGGCCATGTTGCCTGGCCCGTTCTTCCAACTTGTCGGGCTCGACGCCGTAAATCCGCAACTCTATTCCGACGCCGCGGCCCTCGGCACTGCTCACGACGCCGTGCATCGGGTGATCGGCATAGGTGTGGTCGCCATGCAGCATGAAAACCGAGCCGGCCAGTTCCACCGCCGCAAAATCCTCATCGCTATATAGAATCATGGCGCCCAGGACGTCCCGGCAAAACGCCAAGTGTTGCTCAAGTTCCCGGACCAGGAGATTAACCCCGACTCCTTTGGGGAGGGCGCGGCCGAATTCATCCGCCTTCATCCACGGGTCTTTCGTCCGCTTCATGACCATCGACCGTCCTCCGTCACTCGGATCCCGGAACGCCAAAGACGAATGCGAAAGCCGTCAGAGCGTCCCTTTCGGTCTGTTTGCTATAAAACCGGTCTGGCGGCAAGGGCGCGAACCTGCACGCGAAGGGCTATTTCTCGATACCGCGATGGGCCTGGTCGCCCCATAGCGCCTTGACCCTGGCATCGCGGCGGCAGCCCAGGCGATAGACATTATAGCGCACGGGGTTCTTCTGGTAATAGTTCTGGTGATAATCTTCGGCCGGGTAGAACACGGTCGCAGGCTCGATAATGGTGGCGATCGTCTTGCCAAGATCATCCATCGCCTTGGCGCTCGATGCCTCTGCCATCGTCTGCTGTTCGTCACCGACCGTGTAGATGGCTGTCGAGTAACTCTCTCCGCGGTCACAGAACTGACCGTCAGGATCGGTCGGGTCGACGCTCCGCCAGAACACGTCGAGCAATTGATCGTAACTGACCTTGGAGGGGTCAAATGTAATCTGGACCGCCTCACGGTGCCCGGTGGTTTCCGACACGACGTCCATATAGGTCGGATCCTTCAGATGGCCGCCCGTGTAGCCTGAAACAGTTTCCAAGACACCCGGCACGTGGTCGAAATCGGACTCCACACACCAGAAGCAACCCCCGGCAAAGATCGCGGTCTGCGCATTGTCCGGTGCGTCGGTTTGCGCACGAACCTCACCCATGGGCATATATCCTGCGATGACGGCAAACGCCGCGCCGGCGGTCACGATGCCCGCGATTAGGACCTTGCGCATATGATTATCTCCAATGAACCTCGACTGCAGAGCATAGATAAAGATAGTGCAATGCTTTTCAAATCAAGCGCTGTCACGAGCCCGTGAGAGGCAAAACCACCATGGGAAGGACAACATCGTCTTCTTCCGCCGGTTCTCGGTACGCACCATAGGCAATCCGCCAAAGTGCAGGCATAGTGCCCGACAGGATAGCCGGGTTGCGGCGGGGGTATTGCCTGGATGAGTGATGAACGGCTAAAGCGAGATATCGGGCCGATTGGGTTGATTGCCCTCGCCGTCAGCGGCATCGTCGGTTCAGGTTGGCTGTTTGCGCCAATGCTGACCGCGCAACTGGCGGGACCGGCAGCCATTGTCGCTTGGATAATCGGCGCATCCTGCATGCTTCTTCTGGCCCTGACATTCGGTGAAATCGCGGCAATGTTTCCGCTGCCCGGCGGCATTGCCAGCATCCCCGGTGTCACCCATGGCAACATCGTCTCCATCACGATGGGCTGGACCGCCTGGTTGGGCTACATGATGACCGCACCGGTCGAGGTCGAAGCCACCTTGCGCTATCTGACGCTCTACGCGCCCTGGCTGTTCCAGACATCGCAATCGCAATATCTGTCCCTTCCCGGCGCCTTCTTCGCCCTCGGATTGATGTCGGTCTTCGTGGTGCTGAACGCCTTTGGCGTCAAACTGTTTACCCTGATCAATACCGGCGTGACCTGGATCAAGATCGCCGTACCGCTGGTCATTACCGCGATGTTCATCGCCAGCGCATTCGAGCCTGCCAACTTCGTCCAGCCGGGCGGCTTCGCGCCCTATGGGATCAACGGCATATTGGCGGCCGTCTCGTCCGGCGGTGTGGTTTTGTCGATGATCGGATTTCGTCACGCCATCGACATGGCCGGCGAGGTGAGAAACCCGGGCCGATCCATTCCGCTGGCCATGATCCTGGCAATGCTCATCTGCCTGCTCCTCTATGTCGGCCTGCAGATCGCGTTCATTGGAGCGGTTCCATCAGATGCGATCGCTGGTGGATGGGCCAATCTGCACCTGACCCATTCGGGCGGGCCGCTGGCCTCGGTGGCCACGGCGCTCGGCCTGCTATGGCTTGTCAGCCTGATGAACTCGGCGGCGATCATTTCACCTTTCGGCAGCGCGCTGGTTGCCGTCGGCGCCAATGCCCGCCTCGTCATGGCGATGACCGGCACCCGACTGATTCCGGCGATTTTTGGAAAAGTGTCCCGGTTCGGCGTGCCGCTCTATGCCTTGCTGCTCAACCTTGTGATGGGCTGGCTGACGGTCCTGTTGCTGCCATTCTCCGAGATTGTCGCAACGCACAGTTCGTTGGTCGTTTTCTCCTTTATCCTCGGTCCGGTCGCGGTCGTCGCGCTGCGCAAGCTGGCGCCCGATTATCCAAGGCCGTTCAAATTGCCACTTGTTCAGATCATTGGCCTTGCAACCTTCATCCTGGCGACCCTCATCATCTATTGGAGCGGCTGGAACACCATTCGTGTCATCGGACTTGCGCTGATCGCAGGTGCGCTGCTCTTCGCCGTCAGAATACGCCATCTGCCCGCCAGCGATTTCCAGTACCGTTCGGCGATATGGCTGCTGCCCTATTGCGCGGGCATTGGTCTGATTTCCTGGTTGGGCAGTTTCGGCGGATTGAACATTCTGACCGGCGGCCTGGACGTCGCCGCCTGTGTTGCTCTCGGCATCGTCGCGTTTCATGTCGCCGTCCGGTCGGCCTTGTCACAGACCGAGTTCAACAGCCAGGCTGAAGAGATGCTGGCCCAGCTCGGGTATGAAAAAGACGTGCTCTACAATCTCGATATCTAGACTGCTTCACGTATTATCAGAAACGTGAAGCGGTCTAGGCTTTTGATTTTGTTAATGCATTCAGAATATGCCGATTCCATCAAAACCTGAATTGCTCCAGTGCAATTCAGCTCAGACGCGCCGCTCGACCATCATCTTCTTGATTTCGGCAATCGCTTTCGCCGGATTGAGCCCCTTCGGACAGGCCTGGGTGCAATTCATGATCGTGTGACAACGATAGAGCCGGAACGGATCTTCCAGTTCGTCCAGCCGTTCGCCGGTCGCTTCGTCGCGGCTGTCGATCAGCCAGCGATAGGCCTGCAGCAGCACTGCGGGCCCAAGATAGCGGTCGCCGTTCCACCAATAGCTCGGGCATGAGGTTGAGCAGCAGGCACACAGGATACACTCATACAGCCCGTCCAGCTTGACCCGGTCCTCATGCGATTGAAGCCACTCGGTTTCCGGTTCCGGAGAGGTGGTCTTGAGCCAGGGTTCGATCGAACGGTGCTGGGCGTAGAAATTGTTCAGGTCCGGCACCAGGTCCTTGACCACCGGAAGATGCGGCAGCGGATAGACCTTCACCGCTCCCTCGATCTCGTCCATGCCCCGGGTGCAGGCCAGCGTATTGGTGCCATCTATGTTCATGGCACAGGAACCGCAGATGCCCTCACGGCAGGATCGCCGCAATGTCAGCGTCGCATCGACCTTGTTCTTGATCCACAACAGGCCGTCGAGAACCATCGGCCCGCAATCGTCGAGATCGACAAAGAACGTGTCGATCGACGGATTCCTGTCATCATCCGGTGACCACCGGTAAATCCGGAACTCGCGAAGATTGCTCGCCCCTTCCGGTTTCGGCCAGGTCTTGCCTTCAGTGACCTGCGAATTCTTGGGAAGTGTCAGTTCAACCATGTGTCAGGCTCTTCCTAATAAACGCGTTTCTTGGGCGCGATTCTGGACAGCTCGATCCCGCCATCCTCTTCGCTGGTCAGCGTCTCGGTGTGCACCGGCCGGTAACTCAGGCTGACTTTGCCCTTGGCATTGACTTTCGCCAGCGTATGAACGCGCCATTTTTTGTCATCACGGTCGGGGAAATCCTCCCGCGCATGGGCGCCGCGGCTTTCCTTTCGGGCTTCCGCTCCATAGACCGTCAGCAATGCGCTGATGGCCAGATTGTCCAGTTCCAGCGTTTCGACGAGGTCCGAATTCCAGATCATGGAACGGTCGGTCGTGCGCACATCGCCGAGTTCCTTGTAGACCTCGTCCATGCGCCGGCATCCCTGTTCCAGCGTTTCCTGTGTGCGGAAGACGGCGGCGTCCTCTTGCATCGCCTGTTGCATACGGTCGCGCAATTCGGCTGTAGGGACCGACCCGTTTGCAAAGCGCGCCTCGTCGAAGCGGTCCATGATCTTGTCGAGACAAGCCTTTGGTACATCCGGAATTTCACTGTCGCGGTCAATCACCTCGCCGGCACGGATGGCCGCAGCGCGGCCGAAGACCACCAGATCGATCAGTGAGTTGGACCCGAGGCGGTTGGCGCCGTGCACCGAGGCGCAACCGGCTTCACCCACTGCCATCAGACCAGGCTGTATCCGGTCCGGTGACGCCTTGGTTGGATTGAGCACCTCGCCGTGATAATTGGTGGGAATGCCTCCCATATTGTAGTGCACGGTCGGCAGCACCGGGATCGGGTCATGGGTCACATCGACGCCGGCAAATATCTTGGCCGATTCGGAAATGCCCGGCAGACGTTCCGCCAGCACGGCCGGATCCAGGTGATCCAGGTGCAGGAAGATGTGATCCTTGTTCTTCCCGACGCCGCGGCCCTCGCGGATTTCCATGGTCATGCAGCGCGACACCACATCGCGCGACGCCAGATCCTTGGCAGACGGTGCATAGCGTTCCATGAAACGCTCACCCTCAGAATTGACCAGATAGCCGCCCTCGCCACGCGCACCCTCGGTTATCAGGGTTCCAGCTCCATAGATGCCGGTCGGATGAAACTGGACGAATTCCATGTCCTGAAGCGGCAGGCCCGCACGGGCGATCATGCCGTTGCCGTCCCCGGTACACGTATGGGCGGATGTGGCGGAAAAATACGACCGGCCATAACCGCCGGTCGCCAGGACCACCATCTTGGCGCGGAACACATGGATCACACCGTCATCGAGATTCCAGGCAACCACCCCGGTGCAGACACCATCATCGCTCATCAACAGATCGATGGCGAAATACTCGATGAAAAACTGCGCATTGTGCCGCAGCGACTGGCCGTAAAGCGTGTGCAGGATCGCGTGGCCGGTCCGGTCGGCTGCTGCGCAGGTTCGCTGTACTGGCGGCCCCTCGCCGAAATTCTGCATGTGGCCGCCAAACGGCCGTTGATAGATCTTGCCGTCCTCGGTGCGCGAAAACGGCACACCGTAATGCTCCAGTTCATAGACTGCTTTCGGAGCCTCGCGGACGAGGTACTCCATCGCATCATTGTCACCGAGCCAGTCCGAACCCTTGACGGTGTCATACATGTGCCACTGCCAGCTGTCCGGTGTCATGTTCTTCAGGCTGGCGGCAATGCCACCCTGAGCCGCCACCGTGTGCGAACGGGTCGGAAATACCTTGGTGATGCAGGCCGTGCGCAGTCCCTGTTCCGCCATGCCGAGCGTGGCACGAAGACCGGCGCCGCCGGCTCCCACCACAACGACGTCGAATGTATGTTCTGTGAACTGGTAATCCTGTCCGGTTTTGCTTGCCATCGCGCTATCAGCCTCCAAATCCGAGTTTCAGGATCGCAAACAGTGACAGCGCGCCGATAATGACGGTGAAAAAACTGTTGAGAATGAGCAGGGCGAGTTTCGCACCTTCGCGATGGACATAATCTTCGATGATCACCTGCATGCCGAGCCGCATGTGAACGAGACCGGAAATGACGACCAGTCCCATCAGAACGGCCACGAGTGGATGACTGAGCGCTCCGACCACGGTCTCGTAAGGTTCTCCGTGATAGACCATGATGAAGATCACAAAGAAGATGATCAGCGGAATATTGGCAATCGACGTCAGTCGCTGACGCCAGAAATGGTCGGTCCCCTCTTTGGCGGATCCCAGGCCACGAACCTTGGAAAGCGGCGTTCGCATGTCCATAATTGCTCTCCTATCAGGCAGTCAGCAGGGCGATCGCCCAGATGAGGATGGTCAGCGCCAGTGACGCGGCAAGCGTCGCTTTTGCCATTTTGGTCGTCAATTCCTTGTCGAGGCCCCGACCGGTGTCCCAGATCAGGTGCCGCATGCCGCCGAGCATGTGATGCAGGAGAGCCCAGGTATATCCGAGCAGAACAATCCGGCCGATGATGGAGCCGAAGACCGCATTCGCCAGATTGAACTGATCGGGGCCGGCCGCCGCTGCGATCAGCCACCAGGCCACGAGGATCGTGCCGAAATAGAGCGCCGCGCCTGTGATGCGGTGCACAATCGACATCACCATGGTCGGGATGAGTTTATAGACGGACAGATGCGGCGAAAGGGGTCTGTTTTGTGTTGCGTTGGCCATGAAGCCTCCGAATTGGTCTGCATCCCGGCCGGACCGGTTCATTGCGAATCCGGCCGCGGGGCCAGATCTGGTTTTAGTGCGTTCACCCTTGTGCGTCAAAGCATCAGACCAAATGGCAGAGTGCCGTTGACCGCACGAAAATCACCTTTGCAGTTTTAGAACGCTTCCAAATCGATTGAAAGTTGCCAAAACGTCTAATTGTGGTTTCCGGTCCGGTGGAGTCTTTTTTTCCTGACGCGCGTGCACCGCACAATAGATCCGCTTCAATGATCGAACCGCATGACAAAATTGGAGCGGTCAGCGGTCACCGCAATTTTTTCACACAGCTTGCGGCCCTCCGATGGAGCACGCGGGGCGCTCAGATCCAATTCCCGCCATCCGCGTGTTTCACCCTCCTCGACGAGCAGATCGAGCAACGCCTTGGCAATGCCCTTGCGGCGGTGTTCGTGATGAACATAGAGATGATCGACCTGGCCGATCCGCATGCCTGAAAGCGGATCGGGAAGATCGTAGAAAACCAGGAAACCGACCAGGTCCCCGTCAATACGCGCCCCGAGAATCTCGGCCACGCGGTCTTGCAACAGTGTTTCCGCATAGAATTCATCGGGTCGCCGTGGCGCGCCCCTCTTGAGCGATTGCGCATAGGCCGCAATCAATGGGGCCAATTGGTGCGCATCATTCAATCTGAGGAGGGAAATATCGATGGTCGGCTGCTTGCTCATGGAAACCATTGTGTGGGTCAATCGATCCATCACGTCAAGTCCCACCACGCCGGATGAGAGCTGATGGTCACCTTGCCGGCAGGCAACCGGCGGAAGGTCCGGCGTTTCTTAACCTTAACAAAAGCTTTATGCTGGCGCGCGTGGAACCGCGACTGTGAAAACCCTAATATGGGGGAACGGAAACCGCCGCCACGACGAAACAATAGTCAGAGTTGGTGAAAGCACCCCTAGCGTGAAGGTATTGTCATGCCGGAAATCATGAAGACCCATGTCAAAACAGCGCGCATTGCCGGCGCCCTGCTACTGGCCGCGTCCGCATTCGCCCTGCCCTCCGGGCCGGCAAGCGCCGATGACAATTCCGGCGCCCCATACCAGGTGGCTGACAGCAACAATCTGCCGACGCGAATTCCGGGGCTCGGAACGTTTTCGGGGGGCATCTCTGCCAAGCGGTTCAAGGGCAACGGAATCTATTTCAGCATCGACGGCAATGACCGTTATGTGCGTGGGCAGGGAAATCCCGCAAAAACCAGTCCGCGGCCAGGCGCCAAGATCATCGACATGCAGGATGCCCAGCATGACATGGATTGCGACAATCCCGGCGACGTCTGCGTTATAAGGCCCTGAGCCGCACTGCGATCAGGTCGAAACCCTTGATGACCGCGATGAAAAACTGATGCCGGACAGTTTTGATGATCCGCCATTTTGGTCCTGCGTCCGGACACAATTGCGGCCTTCGTGCTTGGCCGCATAGAGCGCCGCATCCGCGCGCTTATAGGCGTCTTCTATCCGTTCACCCGGAACCACCTCGGCCACGCCGAAGCTGGCGGTAAAGCGTGTTGCATTGCTGAGGTCCGGGTAACTTGTCGACGCGAAGGCAACTCGTAGCCATTCGGCAAACAGCCTGGCCGCGCGAATGTCCGAATTGCGCAGATAGATGCAGAACTCCTCGCCGCCGAACCGGCCGCAAATATCCCCGTCACGCGCACCGGCGCGGATCAGCCGTCCGAATGCGGCAATCACCCGGTCGCCGACATAGTGCCCATGTTCGTCATTGATCGATTTGAACCGGTCCAGATCGCACAGGATCAGGGATGTCGGTGTCGTGCTTTCCGTCTGGGCTCTGATTTTCTTGATCGTCAGATCAAATCCGTGCCGGTTGAGCAGCCCGGACAGGCTGTCGGTTTCCGACTGGCCCTTGAGATCCCTGAAAAGCCGGCCCGCCAGTCGCAGCGTCAAAATGGTCGCCAGACCGATGGTCAGCATCGCATTGTTGATGCTGATCACCACGTCCGATGCAACCAGGCCATCGCCTGAAACAGCAGTCAATGTTCCCTGTATCGCCGGTCGCGACAGATAATTGAGAATCATCAAACCAAGAAGGAGCTGGAACACCCGGTCTCGCTGGCCACGCCCTGGAATGAACAGGATGTAGAGGCCGATCGCCTGGGCCACCGCAAGCGAAGACGAAGCCACAACGCTTTCCACCAACGTCCCCGGCCAGAGCTGTCCCACAATGAAATTACACACCAGCGTACCCGCCAGCAGGCCATCGATGAGCCGCCAGGGCACCGGTTTTTCGCAGTGCCATGCGATGCCGACATTCAGGCAACTGATCGCCAGCATGTTGAGAGCAAAAACGATGAAACGGGAAAGTGGCGGCGCGGCGAACAATGGTGTGACCGCCTCCGCAACGGCCATCGCCAGAAATCCGACAAAGCACAACATCCACCAGAATGCCGGTTTTCTGCTGCGATCATAAAGATGTATGGCCGAGAAGCCGCAGACGATCGCGGCCGCAAAGCCGATATTGTCCGCATGAATGAAAGAAGCGCCCACCTATACCCCCGTCTTGACCATGGTCTATCAGGAAGGAGCTAATTTGAAGTAAACATGAGGATTGCTCAGGACTGGGTTAACACTTCCCTAACAGTGCAAATGCAAAGAGGCGGGATCTCTCCCGCCTCTCCAGGGTCCTGTTATTTGCCGCTCGTCGAAGAGCTGACCCGCACTTTTACCAGTCGCGAATGTCGACAAACCGGCCGGCAACAGCCGCGGCAGCCGCCATGGCCGGTGACACAAGGTGGGTCCTGCCACGATAACCCTGCCGGCCCTCGAAGTTCCGATTCGAGGTGGAGGCGCAGCGCTCTTCCGGCTTGAGACGGTCATCATTCATCGCCAGGCACATGGAACATCCCGGCTCACGCCATTCAAATCCTGCATCGATGAAAATCTTGTCCAGCCCTTCGGCTTCGGCCTGCGATTTGACCAGACCTGATCCCGGCACGATCATCGCGTCGACATCGGCGTGGACCTTGTGCCCGTCCACCACCTTCGCGGCAGCGCGCAGGTCCTCGATCCGTCCGTTGGTACATGATCCGATGAACACCCGGTCAAGAGTGATATCGGTGATCTTGGTCCCGGCCGACAGACCCATATAGTCCAGCGCCCTTTTCTTCGATGTCCGTTTGTTTTCATCCTCGATTTCGTCCGGATCCGGCACGACACCGGTCACTGCGACCACATCTTCAGGCGATGATCCCCAGGAGACGATCGGCGGCAGGTTCTGGGCATCAAGCACCACGACCCGGTCGAAATGCGCACCCTCATCGCTCTTCAGCGACTCCCAGTGCGCCACCGCCTGCTCCCAGTGTTCATCCTTCGGCGCCATGGGGCGGTCCTTTAGATAGGCAATGGCTTTCTCATCCGGCGCGATCAGGCCGGCGCGGGCACCGCCCTCGATCGTCATGTTGCAGACCGTCATCCGGCCTTCCATCGACAATTCGCGGATCGCCTGTCCGGCAAATTCGATCACATGGCCTGTTCCACCGGCCGTGCCGATCTCCCCGATGATCGCCAGGATGATGTCCTTTGCGGTGACCCCCGGCGGCAGGCTGTTGTCGACACGCACGAGCATGTTCTTGGCTTTTTTCTGGATCAGCGTCTGCGTCGCCAGCACGTGCTCCACCTCGGACGTCCCGATACCGTGCGCCAGGGCACCGAATGCACCATGGGTCGAGGTGTGACTGTCACCACACACAATCGTGGTGCCGGGCAGCGTGAAGCCCTGCTCGGGTCCGACAATATGCACAATACCCTGACGGACATCGGCCTCGTGAAAATACTCCACGCCGAATTCCTCGGTGTTCTTGGCCAAGGCTTCGACCTGAATGCGGCTCTCTTCGTTCTTGATACCGTGAATGCGGTCCGCGGTGGTCGGGACATTGTGATCGACGACAGCAAGGGTTCTGTGCGGATGCCGCACCTTGCGTCCGGTATTGCGCAAACCTTCGAAGGCCTGCGGGCTTGTCACTTCATGCACGAGGTGACGGTCGATATAGAGCAGGCAAGTTCCGTCCTCCTGCTCATGGACCACGTGATCGTGCCAGATCTTGTCATAAAGGGTTTTCGGTTCGGTCATGAGAACACACTGTTCCGTTCGAATTGAGAAATTAAAGGGCGGCGCGGTCGAAGATACGCTCTAGAGGAGGCCGTTCGACTGGCGCAGCCGTGCAAAAAACCGGCCAGGAAGCCGCTTGTGATCATGCACGGGAAGAAAGGCGATCGAATCGCCACAGTGTGCGCGACCGCTGAAATTCAACCCGGCTCTGATCATCTCATGCATCATGGCGCGTTCTTACCAATCTTTCTCCTGCGCCGCAATCAGCGGCCGGAAGGCTGCCTTTGAGCCTGTCGCAATCGCCGTTCCAGGGCGCGCAGTGCAAGCGACAGTCCAACGGTCAGCAGAAGATAGATATAGGCAACGATCGAGTAGGTTTCAAAGAATCGGAACGATCCGGATGCATAGACCTTTCCCATCTGCGTCAGGTCGGCAACGCCGAGCACAGAGACCAGCGAGGAATCCTTGACCATTGCGACAAAATCATTGCCGAGCGGCGGCAGGATCGTTCGCAGGGCCTGCGGCATGATGATCAGTCGAAAACGTTGCCAGCGGGACAGGCCAAGCGCCTTGGCCGCTTCAATCTGCCCGGCATCGACGGATTGGATACCGGCCCGGAACACTTCGGAAATAAACGCCGAATAACCGATCGTCAAAGAGATGATCGCACGCCAAAGCAGCGATATGTCACGGACGCGAAGCGGCTCGATCAGCCCGGCATCCTGAAGCGGCAATGTCAGCCAGTTCCAGGCAAAGACAAAACCGGGCGCGCCGACAAAGGCAATGTAGAAAAGCATCACCAGGATCGGTACGCCGCGAATGATCTCGACATAGAACCGCGCAATCTGCCGCATGACCAGCGAGCCCGAAAGCCCCATCACGGCGATCACCAGGCCAAGCGCCGACGCCAGCGCAAAGCCCACTACGGTTACAAAGATGGTGATCCAGACTCCTCTGGAGACCGTGACCAGAACCTGCGTGTAAAGATCGTTCGTCGCTATGATGATGGCGACAATCGCCGCAATGGCACCGGCTGCTACCAGCCAGTAGGGGAAATCCTGATCACCGGACGCGTTCGGAGCCGCCATGGTTCAATCAAGGACCCGCAGGGGGGATGAACACTATCGCCAATCCGCCCCTCGCTGGCCCGCAAGCGTCAATCACCCGCTCACTTCCCCAGTTCGTATTCCAGGAACCATTTGGTGTTGAGCGCGTCGATCGTGCCGTCATCTTTCATGGAGGTGATTGCCGCATTGATCGGGGCGACAAGATCGGACCCCTTGGGGAAAATGAAGCCGAAATCTTCTGTTCCCATGGCTTCGCCAACCAGCTTGAGCGCGCCATCGGAAGCTTTCACATAGCCCTTTCCAGCCGTCCCGTCGGTCAGGACGAGATCGACATCGCCCGCCCGAAGTGCCTGGACCTGAGCGCCGAAAGTCTCGAACAACTTGATCCGCGGATTCTGTTCGTCGCCGTCAAGAACATCGTAGACGGCCACGTAAAACGGCGTTGTGCCGGCCTGTGCACCCACAAGGCCGTCGTCCAGCGCCGAAAAGCTCTTGGCGTCGGAGAACCGGCTTTCGTCGCCACGCACCAGCATGAACATCTCGGACCGCATGTAGGGATCGGAAAAATCGACCTTCTCCTTGCGCTCTTCCTTGATCGTGATGCCGGTCATGCCAAGATCGTACTGACCATCCGACACCGCCTGGATCATCGCATCCCAACTGGTGTTCTGGTATTCGACCTTCATATTGAGCCGTTTGGCGATTTCATCCATCGCATCATATTCCCAGCCGATCTGCTTGCCGGATTTGGGATCGATGAACTGCAGCGGCGGATAGGCGTTTTCGGTGACAACGACGACCGATTTTCCGCCGAGGTCCGGCAGTTCGGCGGCAATGGCGCCCACATAGGACACAAGCGCCGCAAAAGCGGCCACGAGGGTGGTTTTGAAGACGGACATGGAAAACTCCTTGCAACAGAGAAACTGGAATTCGGACAATGTCACAAAGGCAAGGCGCTCCACAAGATGGCACGCCGGAAGCACGCCATCTTCAAGAACGGGTTTTGAGGAATTCGACTATCAATACCTTTGTCCCTATCCCTTTAGAACGGGAATCCGGTCAGGTCTGTTTGCCGAATGAAGCCGGCCCAGATCGTTTCCCGTTTTGTCAGAAACGGGACAACGGTGTCTGTCATTGATTTTGTTGATGCAATACAGGTTTTGCCGATTCCGTCAAAACCTGAATGGCTCTAGTCGCCGGCTTTTTCCTCAGCCGGTGCGTCGGCGGCTTCCGCCGCAGCAGCGGCTTCTGCTGCTTCGGCAGCGGCCTTCTCGGCAGCCAGCGCCTGTGCGGCAGCAACTTTTTCCGCTTCGATGCGCGCCTTCTCGGCGGCAAAGGCCTGACGCTCGGCATCATTCAGCTTGCGTGTGCGCACATTGGTGTTTTCGACGATACGGGCAGACTTGCCGCGACGTTCGCGCAGGTAATAGAGCTTGGCGCGGCGAACTTTACCCCGACGCACAACTTCGACACCCTCAACCATCGGCGAATAGATCGGGAAGACACGCTCCACCCCCTCGCCATAGGAAATCTTGCGGACGGTGAAATTCTCGTTGATGCCGCTGCCGGCACGCGCGATGCAAACGCCCTCATAGGCCTGTACACGGGTCCGGCTGCCTTCCGTCACACGCACCAGGACACGCACCGTGTCTCCGGGTGAAAACTGCGGCAATGTACGCTTGGCTTCAATCTTGGCGGCCTGTTCGGCATCCAGTGCACGGATAATATCCATGGTCCTAAACCTTTCATTCTTCTGAAACGGTCAGAGCGCTCACTGGTCCCTTTGGATCAAGCCTCGGGGGTTTGCCGTTCCGGCAGGAGCGTATTCACCATTCTTTATTTGGTGGCTGTCGGATTCTTCCGATCGGTCGCGCAGATACACCATAGAAGCGCGAATGTCATCCCTTTGCGGGCTTTTTTTTGCCCGCTGGAAGGTCCGGTCGCCGTTCGGCCGTCAGCTTTTCGGATTCTGCCCGTCGCCAGGCATCGATTTCTCGATGATTGCCGGACAGAAGAACCGGTGGGATCGGTCTGCCTTCCCATTCGGACGGCCGGGTATAATGGGGGTGTTCCAGCAATCCGTCCTCGAAACTCTCCGTCACACCGGATTGCTGATTGCCCATGACGCCAGGCAGCAACCGGATCACTGCGTCGAGCAATATCAGTGCTGCAGGCTCTCCGCCCGACAGGATGTAATCGCCCACCGAAACTTCTTGCAGGTGCCGCGCGTCAATCACCCTTTGATCGACACCCTCGAAGCGCCCACAGACAATCACCACGCCCGGTCCGCAGGCAAGGTCTCGAACGCGGTCTTGTGTCAGCGGTGCGCCGCGGGGGCTCATCAGCAGCCGGGGGCGTGGATCATCCACTGCGCTGACAGCATCAATGGCCTTCGCCAGAATATCCGGTTTCAAGACCATCCCGGCACCGCCGCCGGCCGGCGTATCGTCAACACTGCGGTGCCGGTCGGTCGCAAAATCCCGGATCTGGGTTGCCTCAAGGGTCCAGTCGCCGCGCTCCAGCGCCTTGCCGGCAAGGGACTCACCCAAATGTCCCGGAAACATCTGCGGATAAAGGGTCAGCACATCTGCGTCGAAGCTCATGCGCCCTTCTCCGGTGTCTCGCCGGATTTCGAAGGCGGGCGGCGCTTGCGGCTGCCGGGGCCGGTTTCGGCTCCATCCAGCCCCGCGGCCACCGGGTCAACCAGAATGAATCCGGCTGCCACATCGATTTCAGGAACCGCCGCCTCACTGAACGGGATCATCACAGAGCGCTTTCCCGCATCCGCCAGCTCCAGAATATCGCCGCCACCGAAATTCTGCACGGCCTGCACGGTTCCATAGGTCTTGCCGGCATTGTCGCGGACCTGAAGACCGATAAGATCGGCCTGGAAAAACTCATCATCCTCGAGGCTATCATCCGGAAGACGGCTTCTGTCGATATAGAGCGACGTTCCCTTCAGCGCTTCCGCAGCCTCGCGGGTTTCGACACCCGACAGGCGCATCACCACCACATTTTTCGCAGGCCGAACCGAACGGACCTCATAGTGCCGACCGGCCTCATCTTGCAGCGGGCTGAAAGTTTTCAGCGCCATTGGATCATCCGAATAGGCCCTGGCCCTGACTTCACCGCGCACGCCATGCGGCGCGCCGACAACGGCCATCAACACCAAGTCGTCATTGCCGGTCATCGGACCATGATCCGTATCCCCACGCAAAACGGGCGGCATCGCAACGCCGCCCGCTTGCCCAATTGGGTCAATACATTCACGCCGGCGCGCCTATTCCGCCGCGGCTTCTTCCGCAGGAGCGGCTTCCTCGGCGGATGAGTCTGCTGCTTCAGCAGCGGCATCCTCGGCCTTGGCCTTGGCTTCATCCAGACGCTCCTGCGCCTTCTTGCCGGGCAGTGCCTTGTTCGGATTGTTGCGGGCCGGACGCTTGGCAAGACCGGCCTCGTCAAGAAACCGCAGAACACGGTCGGTCGGCTTCGCACCCTGTTCCATCCAGTGCTTGATGCGCTCTTCATTGAGTTCGACACGTGCCCCGTCCTTGGGCAGCATCGGGTCCCACTTGCCGACCCGCTCGATGAAGCGACCGTCACGCGGTGCGCGTACATCGGCGATGACGATGTGATAATAGGGGCGCTTTTTCGACCCGCCGCGGGCCAGACGAATTTTCAATGCCATTTTCAGTTCCTTCAGTGTTTGTCCATTGTGGTTCGGTGTTGCGCTGCGCGGACGCAGCTTCAATCGATTGCGTGACCGTCAGCTGTTGCTTACCGCCTCGTGTCGAAATGCTTCATGGTGCCGGATGACTTCCTTGATGATGAAGTTCAGGAAGGCTTCGGCAAAGTCGGAATCAAGATCGGCTTCTTCGGCCAACCGCCGGAGCCGGGCAACCTGTTGAGCCTCGCGATTTGGGTCGGCCGGCGGCAGGTCGAATTCCGCCTTCAGACGTCCAACAGCCTGGGTACAGCGGAATCGTTCAGCCAGCACATGGATCAGCGCTGCATCGAAATTGTCAATGGAGCGGCGCAGTTCCATCAAGCGCTCGGTCGGGTCAGTCGTCATGCGAAACTCACTTCTTTCTGGGCAGATTGGGAAGCCCGCCGAGACCCGGCAGCTTGGGGCCGCCAAGGCCGGGCAGACCGCCGCTGCCAAGGCCGGGTAAGCCACCGCCACCAAGACCGGACGCTTCGGCCTGTTTTTGCAGCGCCTTGAGCTGTTCCGGATCGAGCGATCCGGGATCGGGCATGCCGCCCGGCATTCCCATGCCGCCGGTCAGCCCGCCCATCATCTTGCCCAGCATGCCCTTCTTTTTGCCCTTGCCGCCCATCGCCTTCATCATGTCGGCCATCTGGCGATGCATTTTCAGCAATTTGTTGATTTCAGCCGAACTGGTGCCCGAGCCTGCGGCGATGCGTTTTTTGCGCGAGTGTTTGAGCAACTCGGGATTGGCCCGCTCCTTGCGCGTCATTGACGAGATGATTGCGAGCTGCCGTTTGAAGACGGCATCGTCCAGGCCGGAAGCGGCAATCTGATTCTTCATCTTGCCCATGCCGGGCATCATGCCCATCAGACCGCCCATGCCGCCGAGCTTCTGCATCTGGCCCAACTGTTCGGCAAGGTCGTTCAGGTCGAATTTGCCGGCCTTCATCCGGTCGGCCATGACCTGCGCCTTTTCGGCGTCGATCGTTTCAGCGGCCTTCTCGACCAGCGAGACAATGTCGCCCATACCAAGGATACGGTCGGCAATGCGCCTTGGATGAAACTCCTCCAGCGCATCCATCTTTTCGCCGGTACCGATCAGCTTGATCGGCTTGCCGGTCACCGCCCGCATCGAAAGCGCCGCACCGCCGCGGCCATCCCCATCCATGCGGGTCAGCACCAGGCCGGTAATGCCGACGCGTTCATCGAAGCTGCGTGCCAGATTGACCGCGTCCTGACCGGTGAGGGCATCCGCGACAAGAAGGATCTCATGCGGTGCCGCATTGGCCTTGATGTCGGCCATCTCGACCATCAGTGGCTCGTCGATATGGGTTCGGCCTGCCGTATCGAGGATGACAATGTCGTGGCCGCCCAGCTTGGCCGCCTGGACCGCCCGCGCGGAAATCTGGACCGGCGACTGCCCTTCCACGATGGGCAAGGTGTCGACGGAGGCCTGCTCCCCCAACTGCCGAAGCTGCTCCTGCGCCGCCGGCCGCCGCGTGTCGAGCGAGGCCATCAGCACTTTCTTCTTGTCGCGCGAAGTCATGCGACTGGCGATCTTGCCGGTCGTTGTCGTCTTGCCCGACCCCTGCAGGCCAACCATCATGATGACCACAGGTGCCGGTGCGTTGAGATCGATCGGCACGCCTTCGGCGCCGAGCATCTCGACCAGCTGATCGTGGACGATCTTGACGACCATCTGTCCCGGCTTGATGGATTTGAGCACCTCGGCGCCCACCGCCTGCTCGCGCACCTTCTCGGTAAAGTCACGAACGACTTCGAGCGCGACATCGGCCTCGAGCAGCGCGCGGCGCACTTCGCGCAGTGCCGCCGATACATCCTTTTCGGACAGCGCGCCACGACCGGTCAGCCCATTGAGAATGGAACCCAGACGATCCTGAAGGCTTTCAAACATCCATCAATCCTTTTCTTTCACGGCCCCTGCCCTGAAAGATCGTGAGCCCGCTTGCCTTTGGCAACCCCCAACCGCCGGATAGCCGAATGATCGGCCAAAGCACAAAAGCACCCGGGGGCGCATCGCGCTGCCGGGTGGTGGCTTCCGGGATCTCTTTACACCTTTGCGGGTCCCGGTCAGCGGCTCGGAGTGTCAACTCGTCGCGGAATTGGTTGCGGATAAACAGCAAGTGGAATGCGTTGTCAAGACAATCCGGCTGCACCGCCCCTACGGTGTTATTGACCGACAACTGGCGAGCGGTTTTGCATCGGACCACTTAGAACCTATCTTTTGAGCCATGACACAAGGCAGATCGAACACCCAGGCGGAATCCTCCAGCCAGCAACAGGGCGCCAGGCGCCGAAACAAAAACCGCTACTACAACGGACCGGTCTCCGACCATTTCGACGGGACGGTATTCTTCAACCCCGGCGGCACCCCGCCAAAGGGGTTTGGCGAACTGCTCAAATGGCAATTGCTGGACCGCGGCAAGAAGTGGCCCGATCGCTACGACAGCGCCCACCCACCGGCCAAGCCGCATCCACGCAGGGATGACGGTGAAATCCACGTCACCATGGTCGGCCACGCCACAATGCTGCTGCAGGCCGCAGGATTGAACATCCTGACCGATCCGGTGTGGTCCGACCGTGTCAGCCCGTTCAGCTTCATCGGACCGAAACGGCGCAATGCACCCGGCATCGCCTTTAGCGACCTTCCGCCGATCGACCTGGTGCTGCTAACCCACAATCACTATGACCACCTGGATCTTGCCACGCTGAAACGCCTGCGCGAGGATCATCATCCGCTGGTCCTGACCCCGCTCGGCAATGACACCATCATCAGAACGGCAGCGCCCGATATGCGCATGACCGTGGGAGACTGGGGAGACCGGGTTGAAATCGGCGACGGCGTCACGGTTCATTTCGAACCCTGCCACCACTGGTCGGCGCGCGGCAGCCGCGACCGGCGCATGGCGCTCTGGTCAGCCTTCGTCATCGAAACGCCGTGCGGGAAAATCTACCATATCGGCGACACCGGCTATCACGATGGCCTGCACTACCGCGCGGCCATCGAAAAACATGGCGGGTTCAAACTGGCCTTGCTGCCGATCGGTGCCTATGAACCGCGCTGGTTCATGCGCGACTATCACCAGAACCCGTCGGAAGCGGTTGAAGGCATGCTGGCCTGCGGCGCCGAACACGCGGTCGGACACCATTGGGGCTCTTTCCCGCTGACCAACGAGGCCATTGAAGAGCCAGTCAAGGCACTGGCTGAAGCGCTGGAATCCAGGGAGGTCGAACCGCACCGCTTTCGCGCCCTGTTGCCGGGTGAGGGCATGACGCTGGTCTGATGTTCAGACCGTTTCACGTTCTGTCAGAAACAGGACAACCGTGTCGGCCCTTGATTTTGTTGATGCATTCGGGTCCTGCCGATTCCGTCGAAAGCTGAACTGCTCCAAATGAAACTGTGCCCCTCCGTCACGCTGTTTCAAACGGGACATGTTGGGAATCGCTCCATTGTCTCGGAGATTGACCGTAAATGCGTTTGAACTCCCGGCTGAACTGTGACGGGCTCACATAACCCACATCCATGGCCGCTTCACTCACGGTCATGCCCTCGGCAATCTTCATCGCGGCGTTGTTGAGACGCATCGTCTTCACGAACTGAATGGGCGACATCGTTGTTGACTGCTTGAACTTGCGGTGGAAGACCGCGCGGCTCATGCCCGCACGCTTGGCCAGATCATCTATGGATATCGGTTCGTTCAATCTGGAAGACACATGCGCGATGGATCGTGCGATTTCATTGCCGGCGCCAAAGGCCTGCCGCGCAAAATGTCCTGCTTCTCCTTTCAGGATTGCATAATGGAGCTCGCGCAGCCGTGCGTCCCCGAGCACCGCCATATCCGTTTCACTGTCGCCGAGCTGCAGCAGCCGCAACAGTGCATCGGAGAATGCCTCATCCCAGCGGGCAAGCCTGATCGCCTGCGAGACAGGGCCACCCTTCGTTTTTGGATTTGCGCCTCCTGCGTTTTCCATCTCGATGGCCAGTTCACGCATCAGGCGCGGATTCAAGGCGATGTAAACACCGAAGAGCGGGTTTTCCATCGATGCCGCAGGAGTGCCCGCCTTCACCGGCATCGACATGGGACAACACAGATACTGGCTGTTGTCATAGACAAATCGCTCACCATCCAGCACCGCTTCCTTGGACCCGCTTGCGATGGCAACAACACTGGGTTCATAGACCGCTGGAACACAAGGCAAAGGCCGGGTTGCGCGGAACAGTTTCACGCCCCTGACGCCGGTTTCCGTAAGGCCGTCTTGTAAGATTCTGCCTTCTATGAGGTGCTTGATCTGTTGCTGCTTCATGTGGCGAGGTTAGAACTGCATTTCAAACAAGACAACCGCATCGATACAATCAGGCAAGTATTCGCGACAATATCGTCTGTTTCAGTCCAAAACAGAGAGTTATTTACTCAGTCAAGACGAAATGGCCGGACGCGCAGCGCCGCAGCCAACGCTGGATGGAGACAGAAGATGGCGGATACTCAATTCGGACCCACGGGCTGGACGCCCGAAAGCCTCGGTTCGCTGGCGGGCAAGACCTATGTCATTACGGGCGCCAATTCCGGAACCGGGTTCCAGGCCTCGCGCATCCTTCTGTCCAGGGGCGCGAAGGTGGTGATGCTGAACCGCAACGTGGAGAAGTCGACCGCCGCCGTAAAGGACCTGAAGGGTGAATTCGGCGCGAGTGCCGATATAAGCTTTGTCCGCATGGATCTCTCCGAACTTGCGAGTGTCCGTGACGCGGCGGCAGAAGCGCTCGGGACACTCTCACAGATCGACGCACTGATCTGCAACGCCGCCATCGCGCAGGTTCCGACGCGGAACGTCACCAGGGACGGTTTCGAAAGCCAGCTTGGCACCAACCATTATGGTCATTTTGTCCTGTGCGGATTGCTCTTTGACCGCATCGAAGGATCGAAGGGCCGTATCGTGGTGGTTGCCAGCCTTGGCTACAAGATGGGGCTGAGGACAATCCAGTTCGACGACATGAACTGGGAAAAGAGCTACAGCGCCAATCCCGCCTACAGCCAGAGCAAGCTGGCGCAGATGATGTTCGCCTATGAGCTGCAGGACAAGATCAGGGCCGCCAACAAGACCGTTGAAGTCTATGTCTGCCATCCCGGGTCATCCGCAACGTCGCTTATCAAAACCAGTGGCAGCCTCGCAACCAGGGTCCTGTTCGGGCTCATGTCGCTGTCGCCGATGGTCCAATCGGCTGAAAAAGGCGCCTATCCGGAAGTCATGTGCGCCACCCAGGATGACCTGGAGCAGCGGGCGCTTTACGGTCCGACAGGTCGCATGGAATGGATCGGTCCGGTCGGCAAGGGCACGCTGGAACCCTATGCCCATGACAAGGCAGTCATGTCAAAGCTGTGGGACCGCTCAGAAAAGGAAACGGGATTTCGTTGGGGCCTGTGAGTGGAACGCGGGCGAATGACCGCCTCCCGATCAACCAGCCCCTCCCCATAACACCCGGGTCACACCTCAGGGTTTCTGGTAGGAGACGACCTTGGCATTCCAGGCATCATTGTCGGCGATGGCGTCGCCATCCGGTTCCGGCAGGCCACCGATGCCATCGGAAAAACTGCACGCATAGCGATGGTTGATCTGCAAAATCGGCGGTGCACGTTCCGGATCATCCAGGGTGCCTGTCGCAATCTCGATCTGATCATCATCGAAATTCTCCAGGCTGAGCGGCGTCCCGCAATCTCCGCAAAAGCCGCGCTGGCTGACGTTGGAACTGGCGAATAGTTTCCGTTTTCCGGACGTCCATTCGATGGTGTTTGCGATGACCAGCGGGGCATAGAACGCGCCGAAGGCACGCTGACACATGCGGCAATGGCAAATTGAAGAACGGCCTAGCGACCCAATGCGATAGCGCACTGCACCACACTGGCATCCACCTGTGATACTTGTATCCATGATCATCAACCCCGGATTGAAACAGTGATGAGAGCACACCAATAGCAAAAAGCCGGCAGGAGCCCAAAGGTACGGTGTGACGAACCCGGCCCGAAATCATTTGGTGCCTTCGCACTGGCAAAAGAGGCGGACAAATTTCTCGGATTTCACTCCAATTGACCGTCGTTTTCGGCCAGTTGGGAAAGGCAGTGAGAAAAATCTGCCACGCACGCGCCTCAGCGTAAATCCTCACCGGGCTTCCATTTCAAGCCTCAAGAACTCTTCCGGACTGTCGACCTCTTCAAGCTTTTGCCCCCTGATCCACCAGAACCGGTTGCCCACGTTTCTCAGAAAACTGCGGTCATGGCTCACCAGCAGACAGGATGCCCCGTGGGCGATCAATTCCGCTTCAAGTGCCTCCTGCCCTTCGATATCGAGATGGTTCGTCGGTTCGTCCAGCAGGTAGAAGTTCGGGTTTTTCAAACGCAGGGCCAAAAACGCAAGCCGGGCCTTCTGCCCGCCTGACAGGGCATCAATCGGCGTGTCCTGCATCTGGATATTGATCCCGGCTCCAGCCAGAACCGCGCGGGCGCGCTGATCACCAATGTCGAACCCGGTCGTTACCATGCCAAGCGGCGTTTCTGCCCCGATCAGCTGGCTCAGATGCTGATCCGCACAGGCCGGGACGACGGACGGCGCGCATTTCACCTTGCCGTCCGCTCCTGCCAGCGCGCGTTCGATCATCCGGATCAGTTGCGTCTTGCCGGTGCCGTTTGCGCCCAGGAGGACGATACGGTCGCCGCGAGCAATCCATTTCCGCCCGGTCCTGAATAGTCGCCGCCCGTCAGGCGTTTCCACGTCGACCTCATCCAGCGTAATCAGGGCTTTTGCGTGTGTGCCGCTATTGGCCAGCCTGATATCACCCGCCGACTGTTCCCGATGAGCAGGCCTGGCGGCCGCTTCGATCCTGTCAGCCCTTTCCGTCAACTGCTTCGTCTTGGTCAGCAACAGATCGGAGCCGGAATTGACCCCGACATTCTTCAGTTTTGCCGCCTGGCGGCGCAATTGCTGAGCCTTGTTCAGATCATTGATCTGTCGCCGCTCATCCGCCGCATCCGCTTCGTCCAGCGCCGCGCGGGCCGCTGTGAACGGCAATTGGAACACGCGCGAGTTTTCGGGCCGCAGAAACAGGGTGCGATTGGTCGTTGCATCCAGAAACGCCCGGTCATGCGAGGTGATGACCACCGGCACCTTACGCGGCAACGCCGCCAGCCAGCCCTCCAGCAGCGAAATGCGATTGAGGTCCAAATGATTGGTCGGCTCGTCCAGCAACAAAAGATCCGGCGCGCTCACCCAGACCGCCGCGAGCATCGCCGTGCGCTGCCAGCCCCCGCTCAACTCGCCCATCGGTTTGCGCTGCAGCGCATAGGGCACCTGCAACTCGTCCAGCGCCACATCCACGCGCCAGCTTTCATATTCGGCCTGGTCAGCCGGAAGCGCTGCCAAAACCCAATCATAAAGCGAAACAGCCGTCGCTTCTGGTGGAATATCCTGTCTGACATGACCCACGCGCAAACCGCGGGCGCGCGTGATTTCTCCGCTGGTCTGGTCAAGCTCTCCTGCCAGACAGGCAAGCAATGTGGATTTCCCGCGCCCGTTCGCGGCGATCAGGCCGATGCGGTCTGCCTTGCTTATGGTCAATCGAAGGTCGGAAAAAAGCGGTTCGCCGAGGGTCACACCCACAGCATTGAGGCTGATGATGGTCATTGGATTCTCGAGTCAATAAGAGTGGGTCGCAATAGCGGCTAAAGGCAGACCATCGATAAAAGGTTTCTCGGGCCCGCCCTGCAAACGCGTTTACAGGGCAAAGCGGGGACCATGCTGAAGTCGGCGAACGATACGCATGTCCAGCTGGTGCCCTCCCGTTGTCGAATGTGACCTTTGGAACAATCTAGAAAATCGAACAGAATTTGGCAACCGTCACACCATGCTCGTTCAGCCGGGGATGGTCATCGACCCGACCGAAGATTGACGTGGTAAAGCGGTCAGAGCACTCCCGATTCTTGTCAGGCCCGGCCAGATCAACTACCGTCGTTCCCATGAGCATCTGACGGTGTTCCGTAGGCGTTAACGTGAACCAACGCATGTCCAGACATGGGTTGACACATGCAGAACAAACGCACATCCAAACACCCGATTGCAACAACTCAAATCCACAATTCCGAGCCGGATTGCGCGGCGCACATTGTTGCCGTGCACGTCGGTCCGAGACACAATTTCAGCAAGACACCGAAGGATGCGATCAAGCTGATAGAAAATTTCGGTGTCCAGGGCGACGTACATGCCGGGACCCATGATCAGCACCTGTTCCACCTCAAGCGCTATGGTCAGCAGCCCAATCTGAGGCAGGTCCACCTGATACACGCGGAGTTCTTTGATAACGTCCGGGAGAAGGGACATGAGATCCTTCCCGGCGATCTCGGTGAGAACATAACGACAAGGAATGTGGATTTGCTCAGCCTGCCGACGGGCACACAGCTAACAATCGGCAGTGAAGCGATTGTCGAACTCACCGGTCTGCGCAACCCGTGTCGTCAGATCGAGGACTTCAGGCCGGGATTGCTGAAACACTGCAAAGAGGTCACGCCCCATGGTGTGGTCCGCAAGGCAGGCGTGATGGGCATCGTTCTCCGTGGAGGCAGGGTTTTTCCCGGAGACGAGATTTCAATCAAGCTGCCGCCAGATCCATTTGTTCCGCTGGCCTACCGTCCCCCGAACGGTAACGCGCGCTGAAAGAGACCACGTCGGATAGGCGAAGGGGAGAAAACTCGAAGCCGGAAGTCCGTTTCCACCGCGAAACGCTTGCAGACACTTCCGTCGTGTTTCAACGACGTACACAGATATCGGGGAATCTGGAATGAAGAGCCCAATAGGCTTCACCGGATCGTTTCACGATTGGTCAGAAACGGGACAAAGGGCTGGTCCGTTGATTTTGTTGATGCAATCAGGTTTTCCGTTTCCGTCAAAAACTGAATTGCACTCGGCGACATCACGCCGCGCGGGAGGTGGGGATCGACCCGCCGCGACGTGACGTCGGAATGGCCTGCGTATGGATCAACCCTTGGTTCCGGGCTTCGTGCGGCCAATCTGGATCGACCGTGTTGCGTTCTTGCGCAGGGCCTTGATCTGGAATTTCGGCATTGAAATCGATGCGGAATGTTGCTCGTCACAGGCATCCATACCGGCCTCGGAACAGGAAACCGGATGATTGCCCTGGTTACACACCGAAATCACGTGATTGTAACAGTCGCCGAGTGAATTGCCGGCGCCTCCAGCATGGGCAAGGCCCGTAAAACCAACGGCACCAAGCACGGTCAATGCAACTATCTTTCTCATTTCATTCTCCATGTCGTGTCGACAGCGTCTGTGCTGACGGATCGAATATCGGGGGCCGGCTTGTCAGCCTGACGTCGCACATTGTTTCATTTGTTTCATTTCGTCGGCGATCTGATACAATTGAAACACAGCGCGAAAACCCGCTGACATGTTCCGTTGTGATGATGTGACCGGTCCACACAGACGACCATCGCCACGTGTGGACCCGCAACCACATCAGAAAGGAACATGACCATGAAAATTCTGTCTCGCATGCTTCTGGCCGGTGGCATCCTCGCCTCCGCGTCGGCACTCAACCCGCTGGTCTTTTCCAGCGATGCCCATGCCTATGTCTGCAAGGGCACGCAATATGGTGCTGCATCCACCAAGCGCATCAAGGGTGTCGCCAAGACCAGCGCTCGAAAGAAGTGGGAAGCCACGATGAAAAACCAGTTCGGCTACAGCTGGTCCGTCTGGTCGATCGCTGCCGGAAAAACGGTCGAGTGCCACAAGACCGGTGCGCGGCACACATGTCACGCGCTCGCGCGGCCCTGCCAGTATGTCGTTCAATAGGCTCCATGCGCATGTTTTTCACGGCTGACGGATGCCGCGGAACATCTGTTTCGGTGGCATCCGACAGCCCGATGTCCCCGGGCGACTGATACAATTGATACAAAGAGCGAAATAACGCTGAAACGATGATGTGTCCAAATAGACGCTGTCACGGTATATCAATGTGCGGCCTGAACGGCCGGGGGCCTGCATGGATCGTAACCAGAACGATATCGAAAACCGGAAACGGACCGTTCCCGCAAATCAGGATGAGTCCGCGACGAACCCGCCGGCCGATGCGCAACCCGCATGGACACAGACCCGTTTCAACGAAGTACTCGAAGCACTCGATGAAGCGTTGGTTCTGTGGGACTCGGACCTGCAATTCGTCATGTCGAACCGTCGCCTCGATGAAATGTTCAATACCCAGGACCTAAGCCCTCAACCCGGTGACCATATCGGGGACGTCATGCAGCGGCAGATGAAGCGCGGATCGCTCTCTCTGCCGGACGGCATCTCGCCTGACCAGATGGTCGGCCAGTGGATTGCCGCGATTACAAATTACGAAAAGGACATTGAGGTCACGACCAAGGACGGACGCATATTGAGCGCTTCGTCCCACAAGACCAGCCTCAACGGCTATCTGGTCACCATCCGTGACATCACGGCCCAGCGCCACACCTATGAGGACAAGCTGGCAGCCATCAGCGACGCGGTCCAGGCTCTCGACGATGTCATCACGCTGTATGATTCCGATCTGCGCTTCGTGTTTTCCAACCAGAAGCGCGATTCCATGTTTTACGAGGGACAAAATCACCAGGAAGTGGGAAAGTCACTCTATGATGTCGCCCTTGAAATGGTGACGTCCGGTATGCTGGTCCTTCCGGAAGGTCAGACGGCGGATCAATGGGTGACCCGCGCCATCGAGATCGCCAAGACCTATGAAAAGAACTATCCGATGAAGACCGGAGACGGGCGCCAGATCCTGGCTTCCTCCCACAAATCCGGCCTTGACGGGTATCTGCTGACATTTCGTGATGTGACCAATGAGCGTCGGGCCGAAGAGGACCGGCTGGCCGCCGTTAATGACGCCATTCAGGCCCTCGACGAAGGGTTGGTTCTCTATGATTCCGAGATGAATTTTGTCATCGGGAACCGCAAGCTGCACGACATCTTCTACAGTGACGACGTCGCACCGCCGCAGGTCGGTGAAAACGTCGTCGATACGATGAAGCGCCTGATTGACAGCGAATTCTATGTCATTCCGGAAGGGCTTTCGAAAACCGCGTTCCTTGATCAGATGACCAACACGATCAAGTCCTATCGCAAAAATGCGGTTTTGACCTCACAGGCCGGTCGCGTGCTGAACACCTCGGTTCACAAGACCGCATTGGGTGGCTATCTGGTGTCGTTTTCGGACATTACCGAACAGCGACGGATCGAACGGGAACTGGAGCGCCAGCGCGAGATCGCGCATCAGAATGAAAAGCTCTCCGCCCTCGGTGAACTGCTCGCGGGGGTCGCCCACGAACTGAACAATCCACTGTCCATCGTCGTTGGCTATGCGCAAATGGTGCAGGGACGGATCGACGATCCGGTGATCAACCGCCGCGTCGAGCGAATCGCCGAGGCCGCCGAAAGAAGCGCCAAGATCGTCAGGGCCTTTCTTGCCATGGCGCGCCAGCGGCCGGCGCGGATGGAAAATTGCCGCCTGAACGACGTGATCGAGGATGCATTGAGTGTCGCCGGAAGCGGCGTGCGCTCATCAGGCGCCCGCATCGAATTGGAGCTGGATGCGTCGCTGCCGCTGGTGATGGCCGATGCCGACCAGATGGCGCAGGTCTTCATCAATCTGATCGTCAATGCGGAACATGTTCTGACCGACCTTGGGGAACGCGGCAAACTGATTGTCCGCACGTTCTACGATGACCGGACCGGGGATGTCATCGCCGAGGTCCACGACAACGGGCCGGGCATCGAACCGGACATCCAGTCACGTATTTTCGAGCCATTCTTTACCACCAAGGATGTGGGCTCCGGCACGGGTGTCGGTCTGGCTTACAGCCACAGGATCGTCGACAATCACGGCGGACGTCTGACCCTGAGATCGAATGCCCGAAGCGGTACAAGCTTTTTCGTTCGCCTGTCAGCCGTGGGTGGTCCGGCGCTGGAAACCAACCCGCCGCTGCGCAAACTGGCCAATGGCCGAACCCACCGGATTCTTGTTGTTGATGACGAAGAACATGTGGCGGATCTCATTCGCGAATTGCTCGAATGCATGGGTCACCAGGTCACCACGGCCAAATGCGGGCGCGACGGGCTCCGCTGCATCGAAGAAGCAGAGTTCGATGTCATATTGAGCGATTTCAAGATGCCGGATCTTGATGGCGAGGGCTTTCATGCCGCCCTCAAGAAAACCCGCCCGGATCTGGCTGCTCGGCTGGGAATCATCACTGGTGATTCCATGGGACAAAAGGTGCTGGCCTTCCTGCGAAGCGGCGCATGTCCCCATATCGAAAAACCGATTGATGTGGCTGAATTGTCGGCATTGATCGAGCAACTTGCCTCCAATGGAGGGGACCCCAGGCCATGAGCGATCCTGCTGCCCATATTGTTGTTTGCGACGACGAGGCGCATCTGCGAGAGATGCTGTGCGAGTATCTGACGGAACAGAGTTACCGCGTCAGCCTGGCCGCCGATGTTCCCGAACTCAACCGCATTCTGGAGCGCGCCAATGCAGATCTCATCATCCTGGATGTCAAAATGCCGGGCATTGACGGACTGACCGCATTGCGCGACCTGCGGGTCAATTCATCCATACCCGTCATCATGCTGTCCGCTGCGGTCGACGTCATCGACCGTATTGTCGGGCTCGAAATGGGCGCCGATGACTATGTGGGGAAACCCGTGGACCTGCGCGAGCTGGAAGCCCGCGTGAAAGCCGCATTGCGGCGTCAGTCGGTGAACGCCAATGAGCAGACGGCCCACGACCGGTTGTCCGGCACGGTTCCCTTCGGGCAATGCCGTCTCGATCTCGATGGTGCCAAACTCTACGGGCCCGACGGCGACGAAATCGCCATAACAGCCATGGAGTTCAGCCTGCTGCGCGTTTTTGCCGTCAATCGCGGCCGCATTCTCAATCGCGACCAGTTGCTGGAACAGGCGCACGACAAGGGGTGGGAGCCGTTTGACCGCTCCATTGACCTGCGCATCTCCCGTATCCGCAAGAAGATCGAGACCAATCCGGCAAAGCCGGAATGCATCCGGACCGTGCGCGGGATCGGCTACATATTCGACTGATCCTGCGGGACCGGACCGAAGCAGCGCCGAGCCAGGGTCCATCACCATGACCTTTTGCCTGCGCCGCTTCTGGTAATTTCACGACAGTTCAGCCATATAACGCAAAGAATTGAGGAAAGGCCGATGGCTGACACGGTTCCGTTTGCCAAGATGAACGGATTGGGCAATGAAATTCTCGTGGTCGACATGCGCGGCCGCGATGGATTTGTGACGCCTGAAGCAGCGGTTGCACTGGCCGGCGATCCGGCCACGGCGTTCGATCAGATCATGGCGATCCACGATCCCCGGCTGCATGGCACGGATGCCTATATCGACATACTGAATTCCGATGGATCGAAGGCGCAGGCCTGTGGCAATGGGACCCGCTGCGTGGTCCAGGCGCTCAGCGCTGAAACCGGCAAGAAGGTGTTCACCTTCCAGACGGTTGCCGGCATTCTCAACGCCCGCGAGCATGATGACGCGATGATCGATGTCGACATGGGAAAGCCGGAATTCCATTGGGAAAAGATTCCGCTGGCCGAAGAGTTCCGAGACACCCGCATGATCGAATTGCAGATCGGCCCGATTGATGAGCCCGTGTTGCATTCACCTTCTGCCGTGTCGATGGGCAACCCACACGCTGTCTTCTGGGTGGAGGACGATGTCTGGTCCTATGCGCTGGACACATTCGGGCCACTGTTGGAGAACCATCCGATCTTTCCGGAAAAGGCGAATATCTCGCTGGCCCGGATTCGGTCGGACGATGAACTAGACTTGCGGACCTGGGAACGCGGTGCGGGCTTGACCAAGGCCTGCGGGTCGGCTGCCTGCGCGGCGGCGGTGTCCGCCGCTCGTACCGGACGGACCGGGCGCAGCGTCACTGTCAATGTGCCGGGTGGTCCGTTGCGTATCGAATGGCTGGAGAAAAATGACCACGTCATCATGACCGGCCCGGCCGAATGGGAATTTTCAGGAACGCTCGACCCGCAGACCGGACATTGGCGACCCGATGAACCGCTGGCGAAGGAAAACCGCTCATGAGCGGCATCGACATCATCACCTTCGGCTGCCGGCTCAACACCTATGAATCGGAGGTCATGCGGCGCCAGGCCGAATCGGCGGGTCTGAACAATGCTGTCCTGGTCAACACCTGCGCCGTGACCGGTGAAGCCGTTCGCCAGGCCAAACAGGCCATCCGCCGCGCCCGCAGGGAAAATCCCGGGGCCCGCCTCATCGTGACCGGCTGCGCGGCCCAGACCGATGCCGCATCATTCGCAGCGATGGATGAGGTCGATGCGGTTCTCGGCAACGAGGAAAAGCTGAAGGCAGCGGGCTATCGCAATCTTCCGGATTTCGGCGTGTCGGCGGAGGAAAAGATCCGTGTCAACGACATCATGAGCGTCCGCAACACGGCACCGCAGATGGTGGATGCCATTGAGGGCCGGGCGCGTGCATTCGTTCAGGTTCAAAATGGTTGTGACCATCGCTGCACGTTTTGCATCATCCCGTTCGGCCGGGGCAATTCGCGTTCTGTCCCGATGGGCGCCGTCGTCGACCAGGTCTCAAGGCTGGTCGGCAACGGCTATCGCGAAGTGGTGATCACCGGTGTCGATGCCACCAGCTACGGTGCGGATCTGCCCGGCCGACCGACGCTGGGCAAGCTGGCCAGCACGATCCTTGCCAATGTTCCGGATCTGGAGCGGCTGCGCCTGTCGTCGATCGATTCCATCGAAGCCGATGATCATTTGCTGGAATTGATCGCGGACGAGCAACGGTTCATGCCCTATCTTCACCTGTCGCTGCAGCACGGCGACGACATGATACTCAAGCGGATGAAGCGCCGACATTCACGCACCGATGCGGTCGAGTTCTGCCGGACAGTCCGCGAATTGCGGCCCGGTATCGCCCTCGGTGCCGATCTGATTGCCGGCTTTCCGACCGAAACCGAAGAGATGTTCGACAATGCCCTGTCGCTGATCGATGCGTGTTCATTGTCCTTCCTGCATGTCTTCCCCTTTTCACCCCGTGACGGCACGCCGGCGGCCCGCATGCCGCAGCACGATCGGGGCCTCATCAAGACGCGGGCGGCAAAACTGCGCCAGCAGGGTGAGCGCGCCTATCGGCAGCATCTTCAGTCCATGGCGCAATCCGATCAGAAAATTCTGATCGAGCGACCGGGGCTGGGCCGCACGGAGAACTTCACGCCGGTGCGCATCGACAGCGGTGATCCGGGCACAATCATCCCGGCCACCATTAGCGGCCATGACGGCGGCAAGCTGACGGCCGTTGCAAGATCCGGCCATTCCACAAAACAGGCCGCGGCCTGAGGCCGGAAGACGGGACAAACAGACACCAATGGCACTCGGCTTCATCAAACGAATATTCTCCTTCGGGAAGAAACAGGTCGTGGAGGACGATGGTGAGGCGCAGGAGGCGGCTACACCGGAATTGGCCGAGGCCGAACCACAAGCAGCCCCCGAGTCCGCTGCCGAAACAGCCACACCGGAGCCGCAATCGGAAGAGCCTGTCGCATCTGAGGTGATTGCGGAGCATACACCGGAACCGGTGCCTGAGCCTGAGCCTGAGCCTGAGCCTGAGCCTGAGCCTGAGCCTGAGCCTGAGCCTGAGCCTGAGCCTGAGCCTGAGCCTGAGCCTGAGCCTGAGCCTGAGCCTGAGCCTGAGCCT
>JANSYK010000051.1 GCA_024742485.1 Alphaproteobacteria bacterium
CGGCCGCATACTCCTGCAGGATCCCGACAATCTGTTCTTCGGTGAAACGTGATTTACGCATCGTCTGTTCTCCTCGTTGCTTCGAACGTTACGAGAACAAACTCTCCTTTTGAATGGCTCGGATTTTGGGGGGCAGGTCAAACTTACTGCCTGGAAATTTTGGTACAAGGGCAGTGCTAAGTAGCTGAAGCGGTTAGTGCCAACGGTTGCGTTTTACACACGGCGCTGGAGCGTTGGCGTGCCTCTTGATTTGCTCGTATGGGCCGTGAACTGACCCGGTCATTTCGGGCGGAAAGCGGGAGTTCGCTGCGCCATCTACGAATGGCAGGTTGTCGGCCAGTCGCTTTGCACTTGATCCACAGCGTGCCGCGCTAGGACCCCACCGATCGGGCGCTCCGTTTGTCTCCTAGGGTTTTCGGTGAAGCTGAATTGAGCATCTTGTCGAAGGAGGTGTGGACTCATTTCCGCTTAATTTTCGCCTTGTCGATTACGGCGTCCACACGTGCGATCAACTGCTCCAAACCATCTACATCCGGCATCCCGCCAGCAAATTCGTCTGAGTTGGAATGGCCTTCCAAAAGGCGGGAGGTATCGTCCTGTAGGGCCACAATTTCATCTGCCACGTCGTCAGACCAGCTAATTTTGGCTATGGTGCCGAGCCTGATCTGCTCATTCCAGCGGCGCACAGTGTCTTTGAACAGGTGAAAGACGACGACTTCCTCGATCGTACGCCGAAGTGCGCCAGCACCGCTTCGCACCAAGTCCACTTTCTCCCGGCCACTCGCCTTTTTGGCGCGTTCCAGGAACTCCTTAGCCTTTGTGGTCGTGCGGTAGATCTTGGTGTTGGCGGGTGTCTCGTCGATGTACACATGACCGGGGACGCCATCCTTACATTCCACCCAATGCCCGAGAACGGCGAGACCAGCAGCTTCGGCATGGTCAGAGAGCAAAGTAAGGAAGACCATGTCATGCGTGAAGACAATGACTTGCCGAACGGCGGCCTCTTCGACGAGTCGTTTCGCGATAGTAAACTTGCGCTGATGGTCCAATGAAGTAACAGGGTCATCAAGAACAATGGCTGCGCTGGTGGGATTGAGGTTCACCTCGGTGAGAAAATCTGCCAGCGACAAGGCGCGTTGCTCCCCTTCGCTGAAGATGTCGTCAGGCTTGTGGCCGCCCTTAGCTTTTAGTCCCCTAAGGGTCTTTCCCGCGCTGCCCCGTGCCTTGAACTCAAACGGCAGTGAACAATCAAGCTTGGCGCACTCTTCCTCCAGGCGGTTCTTGTAATTCCCCTCGATCAGCTTCGCGAAAACTTTCTTCTGGCGATCAGTAACGAACCGGGTGCTCGGACGGGAACTGCCAGCCTTCTCGATCCAAGCCAAGTCTTCTACGAAGGCGATAATGTCGTTGATGTTCTTGCTTAGCACTTGTCTTTGCCGCAGCTCAATATGCTCGGCTCTCAGCTTGGTAATCAGCTCTTGAAAATTGCCCTTGCGGAGTTTGGCCTCTTGAGCTTCGATTTCCTTCAATGCCTTTCTTAGCGCTTCATCTGGGCCGACAAGATCGTCTGTTGGAAGCGCGCCGACATCGCCGTTCTCAAGTGCGGCCACGAGTGCGTTGCGCCGTTTGTCGAAGGTGGCTCCAACGGCATCTGTTTCTCGAACCAGCCCCGGATTAATCCTCGAAAGATCAGCCCGGATACGGCTCTCGCCTGGCAGCAAGGCACAATCTACCGCCTTGAGCTGGTCAACATTGTGATTGAGTTGCTCGTCAACAGCGACGGCCGTCTTTCGTGCTTCATGGTCCAGAAAACTCCACATACGGCTTATCAGCGTGGCGGATGGCCCATCGAGCGGGCGATGGCACAGCAAGCAAGGATCGCCTTCTGCGGGATAGGTTTCGCCTTCGGTTTGCCCCAGCTTCCGGCTAGCGAGTACAAAGTCGTCCCATTGGGCAGAACCGGTCTGGTTCAACTGAGGATGGGAGACTGTCTCGCTTCCGGCCTTTACAGCCTCCAGAAGAGCAGATTTGTGGTCGTCCAAGAGCCCACGTGCTTTTTCGCGTGCATCGTTGCCGAGAACAGAAAGGAGTTCCGAGCCCTTCGTTTGAAGCGCCGCGATATCGGTCTTTGCTGTCGCAAGCGCCTGTAGCGTTTCGACAGGGGACTTGGCGAGAAGCTCTTTTTCCTGCCGCATTATCTCATCTAAACGTTGTTTCTCGGCGTCGCCAAAAGCGGCAAGCGCTCGAAGCTCTGCTACGTCTGACTTCGCGTTCAGCGCGGCCACTTTTTCCGAAACGGGCCCTGGGTCGGTGAAGAGCTGGTCGAACTTATTTGGCCGCGTTTTCGCATTTATGGCGGCTTCCAGTTTCTCGGAGACTAGGCCCACGGCGCGGAAAGCCTCGTCGAATACGTCAAAGCCTGCGGGCTGGAATCCTAGCTCGTTCTCTTTGGCCAAATGGATGCGCGCGACAGAAGAATCAAAAACGCTGACCCGTCTGAGCTCGTCATGCTCGTCGCCGTCGGTGAAGGCGACGGCCTCGTCAGGGCCGTTGCCACGGTTGACCACGAACTGCGCGGTTGCTGGCGCATCGGGCGCGTCCTCATCGTAAATGTTATGAATAATCTGAGGACTAGAACGACTGAAACAGGCGCTTGAGAGCAAGCGCGCAAAACCGCTCTTTCCGGCGCCGTTGTGACCATAAATTATGGTTAGTTGAGGGCCGAATGTTACTTGCGACACCTCTGGGATAGCGTTCACATTTTGCGGCGATTTTATGGCTTGTAGCTTGAGCGGTGTTCCCTCTGCGGTAGCGCGGCCTGTAACCGAGTTTGGAATGCGTGGTAGCTCTTCGACGCCTTTATCAAGCCCTCTGTCGCGCAGAAAGAGTCGATAGGCTTCTTCAATGCGTTCTTCAGTGAGCATGCCGTCTCGTACGCTGTACGAGATAATATAGCGCTGCCAATCTGCGAGAGACTTGCCCCATACATTCAGCTCGTCCCAAATGGTATTTTGTATTTTTTCCTGGCCGCTGACCTCAGGTGATACCAAATCGTCACCGGCGCTGCCGAGCTCGTCTATCACGTCAATCCCCAGAACCTGTGGCAATACCAAGCTGCCAGAATCAATTTCAGAGAATAGTGTCGCTGATTTTGCGAGTTCTGAATAGCCGCGAGACTATGCAATAGGACGGTTTGCTTGATCTTGTGTCTGCTCCCGAGCTCAGCCGAGATGGGGCCAGATGGCAAGTTTGGGCGCGAAGCGGACGCAATTTTGGGTGAAGCAAAATGGCAGCTCTGGGCCGTCTCTTTGCTCTTGATCCTATCGGGCAGTGCCTAGGTGTCACATCCCGGAAGGTAGTATGGCTGTTTCTTGAACAGGTTGGGGCTAAGCGTGTACCAGTCCTTCATCGCCTGCAAGGGCGACCTACTGCCCAAGGCTGATTGCGGTAGTTGCTGGTTGTAGAGCCAGACATAG
>JANSYK010000025.1 GCA_024742485.1 Alphaproteobacteria bacterium
CGGCCGCATACTCCTGCAGGATCCCGACAATCTGTTCTTCGGTGAAACGTGATTTACGCATCGTCTGTTCTCCTCGTTGCTTCGAACGTTACGAGAACAAACTCTCCTTTTGAATGGCTCGGATTTTGGGGGGCAGGTCATCAGAGATGCCTTATGTGCTCCGGAACCGCATCACGACCGCTCGCTCATTTAAGTGTGTGGACGGCGCAACATATGCATAAATGCTGGCGCGCTTACTGCCGCGTCCACTAACTTGACTTCCCAAAAGCAAAGGGGGCGCTCCGCTGCCTACGACGCCACCCTCCCAAATAGCGGAGACAGCGGAGCAGAGCGACGCCCGCACGTCGCTCACCGTAGTTACCGTGACACGGAATAAACCACCACAAGTCCAACCCTTGGACCGAAAAAACAATCTAAAGAGTGGTGACCGCCAGCGATCGCCATGACATGCGACAGGCGCAATGCTGCTTTGCAGAATGTTTATTTGTGACACCGGACGGCCCTCGCTAATCCGGACCCACCGGCAGCGCAGGTGTCCCCTTGGCGCAGTCGAACCTTAGAAGGCGGCGCACTCATCCTCCCTTTGTGCGTCGCCTTTGTTTTTGGTCCACGTCATGAGCGCGCACTGAACTAAGCACCAGCGCTGTCCGCTGCAGCTGACCACAGCATTAATCGTGGTCTGTGCTTGGCGCATGGCCGTAGCTCCCAAAAACCTCATGCTTTCATGTGTTTGACTGTAAAGCCTGAGGTTTGGGGTGGGCGACCGAAAATGGCGAAAACGGGTCTTTCAGCAAATTCAATGGCTTAAGTAAGAACCTCATAGAATGCTGTTTCTATGAGGTTTTGTGCTGTGTCGCGTTGCTGAGGTCGCACAGCGTTGTAATAGAGCACGCGAAACGCAAAACGGCTTTCAACAACACGCTTGTGCTGCAATTGCAGGCGTATCGTGGGCATTGCGATCTATTTTCTTTCGAATTACGGTTCGCCATCATTGAATCAGTTTAAGTGGCAGATATGAACCTCGAAAACATGAGTTTGGATGAGCTCAAAGTTCTCTCCAAGGACGTTGATAAGGCAATCAAGACCTATGAAGCGCGCAAGCTGAATGAGGCGCGTGCTGAACTTGAGGCCAAGGCCCGGGAATTGGGCGTGTCGCTGGATGCGGTGATGGGTGGCGGCAGTGGTCGTAAGCGCAGTGTTGCGGCGCCCAAGTATCGTCACCCCGAAAACCCCTCGCTCACTTGGACAGGCCGGGGGCGCACACCCAAATGGGTCGTGGATCACGAAGGCCAAGGCGGCAGTCGGGATGACCTGTTGATTGCGTAACAGCTGAAGTTATCTGCTCATTTTGTTTAACTGACGCGGAGCCAATCTGCGTCAGTGCGCTATGGGCGCGATGTTGTGCACTGACGTTTGCTTGGCGCAGGTCAGATGCAGAAGTCTATCAGCCTCGATTTAACGGACAGCATGTCGGATTACTTGAGACGATGCTTTCAGCAATTGTGGCCCTAAGCTACTGAGCAGCTATAGCTGACTTGACATAATTCCGTGTTGATTTTGTCAACTCGTCGTTATCAAGCTGTAGATTTCTGCTCCCCCCCGCCCCCCCCTGATAATTTTCCTGAAGGCTAACTAAAGATATCAACGGAGATGTTCTTGATTTGATCCCAGATCACACGGTCGCGATGGCTATATTCGGTAAATTTTTGCACAACAGTACTATATATACAAAAACACATCGCGACAGCTATTCTGCTTGCTGTGAATAAGTGTTGCCAAAACTGGAGTGCAAGGACAATAGTAAGCTGACGGTGAGCTTGTGAGAATTGCATAACAAACATCGAAGGCGTCGCGCCAGTAAGTGCTCACAAGTGTCGTTCCAAAAATGCGTAAATACAACTAACGCAAAACACAAAAAAAGAGAAGCAGGGCAGCGACAATGTTTGGTCGAAACATCCTATCATCCGTTGCGGTGGAAATTGGAGCATCACGAACTCGAGTCTTCCAAAAAAATATGGGAGAGATATTCTCTGCGCCAACTCTTATTGCCTTTAGAAGAGGTCGGACCAGAACCGACTCTAACATTGTTTGTATTGGCGAAGATGCTCATCCATTAATTGGGAGGGCGCCAACATCGGTTGAGGTTGTGCGTCCAGTGGCTAGTGGCGCTATCGTCGATACCGAAGCAACTGTTCTCTACATCAACCGCATTATGTCACAGGCGATACCGGGCTTCTGGGTGGCCAAACCGCGAATTATTTGTGCCGTACCCTCAGCGTCAACATTGGTGACCAGGACCGCATTTTCGGAAGTATTTCGTAATCTTGGATGTACCGATGTGAAAATGGTGCCTCAACATCTTGCCGTCCTTGCTGGTTGTGGCGTGGATTTTACGAAAAGAGGCGGCACGCTTATTGTGAATATGGGCGCTGGATCAACAGATGTGGCCATCACGTCTTTTGGAGCCACCGTTGCGAATACATCAATAAAAATTGGCGGCGATGAAATGAATCGCTGCATTAAGCAATTCTTCAGAAGAAGCCGAAAAATCGACATTGGCGATGCAACAGTCGAACATGTCAAGAAAGAAATCGGATGCGCTATATACTCTGATAACTACGGCACAATAAAAACGACGATACGTGCAAAATGTCTTGAAACTCGGCGGTCGGTCGCCGTTGATATATCCAAAAACGATATCGCGCAGGCTATCAAACCAGTTCTTGAACGCATATCTGATCGCATTTTTGATGCATTTGAGTGCGTTTCGCCCGAAATAGCTAGTGATGTCCTGAGTGGGTGTGCGTTCTTGAGTGGCGGCGTTGCTCGCATGGAGTCTATTCAAGATTACTTCAGATCATCTACAGCCGTGCAGTTTCAAAACCTAGGAAGCCAGCAATCGTTGATTTCATCAGGGCTTCTTAATATTCTTGGTCAGCCACGTTCATTCTCCAGTTATTTTGGCTAAGGGGGTTCGAAAGGCTTAATTTTTAGATAAAAATTATATCCCAGAGCTCAGGCAAAAAGGTTTTATCTAGTGGTCGCTTTGGAATGTGGGTTGATCAAAGCATCTAGGCAGAGCGCTGCGACAGCTGCATTTATCTGCTATGGAGTTGTCAGTGTAACCATTGCTCATTGGATGCATGCGGCTCTAAGGCAAAGAATTGTGAAAGGCTGATGTAACTCGCAGCCTTTCCTCTCGACGCTTCTCAAGTTGGAACGGCACCGTCGGGCTGGTAGACCTTTTCAAAATCGTCCAGCCAGACCGCGCGCGAAGGCTGCGTATTCCTTCGCCTCAACGCTGCAAGACGACGGAGAAACACACCAAGCCCAAAGAGAAACAAGGCAACCCAAACACCGCCGTGCTGAAGCAGGTCATAGCTGAACACCCCGGCTCCGGTTGCATTTCCAGCGTCCGTGGTAAGAAGGATTGCGTCTTCTTGAACGCTGGCGGGCGTCTCCGCTGTCAATGACTGGGATGCCGATGCCGCCACTGCCGGTCCGGCGAGCCTAACCGATGATGGATTTGCCTCTTCGGCACGGGCCGTTTGCGTCTCTTGTGGAAGGTCGTCTTGCGCTGAGGTCGACGCAATACCCTCCTCCCGCAGATCGGCCACAGGTTCATGCACGCCCACGTCGGCATACGCTTCAGGAGATTGAGCACTGTCGGCAACTCGGACAGGCATGACGGGATGTGGTCGTGGTGTGTGCGGCGTATTGGTTGGGAGTGGCAGTTCATCTGGCAGCACAGCAGCGCGTTCCACAGACGCGGCGTAAAATGGCACGGGCTCCTCTGATGCTTGGGACGCCAGGATGACGTTGACGTCCTGATCGATTGGCTGACGCGCCGTTTCGGCTTGATCAGGTTCTTCCTCTGAAACAAGCAACCCGTCCCGTGTAACTGCGGCCGCCGAGGCCGCTGTCGCACGAGCTTGACCAGCAGCGATAGACACTGTTGTGACCGCCTCAGTTGTTGGCGACGATGGGGTGTTTGCCTCGGGATCCGCAGTAGCATCACCGCGCGCCGAGGCATCTGCGTTCGGCGCGGGTTCAGCGGCGCTCGCCAGACGCCGTCCAATTGGTATGAGCACCGGTGTCACGACAATGGGGCTTGGTGGACGCACCGTCTCGGGAGGCGTGATCTCTACGCCACGCATCGATATGCGTGCCAGATAAGAGTCGTAATCCTCAAACCCGACACCTTCGGGAGGGACGCCAACAGATGGCACACAGGACGCAACAGCCAAAATGGCCGTCGCCGCCAAGCTTAAACGGTTCATGTCTCTGCCTCGTAATGCATATGTCCGAGGTCTTAAGCCTCGGTTCTGTCCGAACGGTTAACACGATTTCACAGATTTATCCACAATCCACATCGCCAACTCGCTCCAAACTTTCGACAACACAAGCGTCGGAGATGCTCGTGCTTGCCAGGCCACAGTCAGTAAGGCAAACTGCCGCCCTAGCGTCATTTTTTTCAACATTCTGATGGCATCGCGGTAGTCACGGCGCTGCGCATGTTGGCGCGATTGGAAGGGCAAAACATGATACAATTTTCAGACTCGCGACCTCGATCGGTGATCTCGTCGGATCTCAAGATCGACGGCAACCTAGTGACGACCGGCGAACTCGAAGTCAGCGGCAAGATCAAAGGCGAGATCGGCGCGGCAACGATGGTTCTTCATCCGACGGCCGACATCGAAGGGCAGATTTCGGCTGGCGACCTCGTCACCAACGGGACGCTGACAGGCACGGTATCGGCAAGCAAGATCGCCATCGGAAGCACTGCCGTCGTTCAAGGCGAGTTGACCTGTGAGATCATCGAAGTTTCTGCCGGCGCGCGTATCGATGGTCGCATCAATCATGTTCCAGGTAAACGCGCGCAATCCCAGTCAAAGGCTGAACAAATCGCTGAGACCTGAAGCGTAGCCCATGGGTTCTTAAAGGCGGCTGTCGCAACTGCCAGCGGCGCCGCCAACCCGTTTGATCAAGCAGGTTTATAGGTCCTGACTCTAGAACATGTTGGCTTCGCGATTTGATCCGCTCTGTTCGTGCGCCTTGCGCGACCGCAGACGCACAGGACACAAAAACACTTGTCCGGCAAACAAAATACGTCGATCTTCAATTGAAAGACAGGCCAATCCGGGCATGTCGGCCAAAAGTCACCTCCACGATACCAGCCGGTTCAAACGATCCGCGCAGCTCGTGAACACTGGTGCCGCGACCAATCTGGACCCCTACTCATGAGCTTGCTCTACATTCTCCTTATTGCCGTGATCCAGGGACTAACGGAGTTCCTTCCCGTGTCCTCCGCAGGACATCTGGCCGCCGTTCCGCTGCTGACGGGACTAACCGACCAGGGGCTGGAGATCGACGTCGCGGTCCATGTCGGCACGCTCGGGGCGGTGGTCTACTACTTCCGGGACGACGCGGCCCTCGCCCTCAGCGGCATCGGGAGCCTGCTGACCGGCCAGCTGCGCGGACCGGGCGTAAGCCTCGCGGTCTGCCTGCTGATCGCAACGGTCCCGGTCCTGCTGGCCGGGGTAGCCATCCGGCTGCTAGGGGTCGATCTGCTGCTGCGATCTCTGGCCGTTATTGGCTGGGCCACGCTGATCTTTGGCGGCGTGCTGTGGTGGGCGGATCGCAAGGGCGTGCATGAGTATCGTGCCGAAAGCTGGACCTTACGGGATGCCGTGTTGATGGGCCTGGCACAGGTGCTAGCCCTTGTTCCCGGCACATCCCGTGCCGGTATCACGATCACCGCAGCGCGCTGGCTGGGTTACCGCCGTGAGGAAGCGGCCCGGCTGTCTATGTTGATGTCGATCCCGGCGATCCTTGCTGCCGCCTCGTACCTCGGTGTCGAAAGCAGCTTCACGCTTACTTGGGACGGCGTGCTACACACAGCAGTGGCCGTGCTCGCGTCGTTCGGAGCCGCCATCGTCGCCCTGTTCCTGATGATGCGGTATCTTCGGGTCTACGGCTATACACCCTACGTCATCTACCGTATCGGCTTGGGGCTCGTGCTCCTCTTCATTGCGTACACCTGATGCAGCCCTTCAAGGGACGCAATTTCTCCGACACGGCACGTCTGGATCGACTGAGCGGTACGCCATTCTCGAACCAAGGGCACCCGGTCGAGCATGAAGATTCGTGAAATCAAAAAGACAACGATCAAATGCTCCCGTGATTTCTTGGATGAATTCAGCAACCACCGTCTTGCGAATTATTTCGGGTATGCTGTCGTGGTCGACTACGGAACCCTGATGGATATTGCTGTCTATTAAAATTTATGCGCCTTGATGGTTTTGCACGCATTAGATGGTCGTACATCTTGCTGCGTGGCTACAATCGTACATGCGTCAAAGTCAAAGCGTCTTACTCCTTTGATGGCGTGATTTTTTTACTGTGCTGGAACGAAGCAAACTTGGTCAATGCTGTGTCGCCGACGCGCTCAACCATGCACCGAATTTTTATATGGTGATGCGAAAACACTAAGTGTGATGACGCGGTGGCCACAAATCATGCCCAATGCTATTCGACACGATCGCTGCAACGTGGGCAAAGCCGCAAGCCGCCATCTGGGGGAAGTGGCCACCGCAATGGGCTGCTACAGGACACTGCGAGGCGCCACAACGAATCGAAGGTTTATTCTCAGAAACTAATGATTTCATCGACAACAGTGTAGCCTGCAAATTTTGTGCACTTCAGTTCTGACACCACATCTTCCATCACCGGCAGCGCTGACACTGCCTCAGCTTGGATCAGCCCACGATGAATCTGGGGACTGTTTGTTCTATGAGATTATGACCTCTGTGGCGGCGAAACACGTGCCAAGTGCCGTGTCAGGTCAACGCGCTGGTGCAGCAGGTCCAAAAGCACGAAGCTGTCAGGATACTCGATGTAGATCAGGTAATGCCCGCCAATCCGCGTCACCCCAATGTCGTCCGACAGGCTGCTGTCGATGAGCACACGGCAGCTTTGTGTATGCGCAGTGCCCGAAACAATGTCATCCATCTTGGCAAGGATGTCCTGCTCGTAAGCGTCTGCTTGACGGGCCCCGAAGGTCTCAACTGTCCATTGGGCAATATCCAGCAGACTTTGTTCTGCCTGCGGCGTGACCCGCCAAGGTTTGTTCATTTCCGGGTCTGGCGGGCAGCTGAGAAGGCACGTTGAACGGCGCTTTGTCCGCTACCTTGAGCTAATTCGCCCTGCTGCGCTTGACGTAAACTCGTGAGCAAACGCTGTCGTAGCTCAAGTGTTTCTACTTCTTCGCGTTCAAGAAGTCGCAGCCCTGCCCTAAGAGCCTCGCTGACATTCTGATAGCGACCAGCTGACACTAAGCGCTCAACCAACTCCGCCTGCTCTGATGTGAGTACAACATTACGCGTCGCCAAGTCACCCTCCCGCTGCTGATTGGCATAATATGCCAATGCTATGAGCATGTCTACTGATGGGCCATAACTCAGTACTCCTCGGCCAGCATGACAGTAAGCACGCGCGCTGTGACGGCGGGATCGCTTGGGTCAGGTGAGTGCATGCTGTAATCGAGGTCGTAGTAGCTGATCTGCCAAAACACCTGTGCATGATCGCAATAGAATGCGCCAAAGTCATGCTCGTGATAGGGGTCGTTGGCAGGCGTGAAATCGTCGAACAGCTGCACCTTTCGCAGTACTGCATTGATATCCTCTAATGCCTGTATGCCCGGCGTGATCACCACACGACAGCCCGTAAAGGTCTGCCGTGCGTGATCGTTAAGTGCCCTGATCTTGGCAACATCAGGCATTCGCAGCTGCCTTGGCTGCACCGGGTTTGGTGCGGGGTTTGCGTTCGGCCGCCTGGGCCATTGCAGCGTCCAATTTGTCAATCGGCATCCAATCGTGACCCCTTATCGGCGTCCAATATTGACCCCTCTGGGGCTGAGCTGGCCCGGCGCTGCGTAGTCCTCATGTAA
>JANSYK010000136.1 GCA_024742485.1 Alphaproteobacteria bacterium
AAAAGCTGGCGCAAACTGCGCGGCTTCGCCCACCTCGCCGAGGTCATCCAAGGCGTCGATTTCGTCAACGGCATAAAGCCATCAACCACAGATCAAGCCGCCGCGTGAGGATCGCTTGGACACCAGATTTGACAATAACTCCTGTTCGGTGGTGATACCGCCGCGCTGGCCAGTATCAACCTCGACCTTCTTGACCCACTCGTTCAGCGTTTGCGGCGCGCAGCCTATCTTCGATGAAATCGACACAATCGCCGCCCAACGGCTTTCATGTTGCCCGGTGCCATCCATTACCATCCGCACGGCGCGCTCGCGCACTTCTGGTGAATACTTGTTCGTTGTCTTTGTCATGATGCTCCATCCTACTCATGAGTTGGAGCCTCCGGCAAACCCGGCGCGGTTCATATTCCTTGGGCGCATCACGCCAACGTAAGCCATTGCGGTTGATGAAGATAATTCCGCTCAGAACACGCTTGTCATCAACACGCGGCTTGCCATGGGACTTCGGGAAGTAAGGCTCAAGACGCGCCATCTGCGCGTCACTCAACCAGAATAGATCAGACATCTCACCACTCCTTTTCCGAGCCGTGAATCACGCAACAAAACTGAAATCAATGGGTCCTGACCCTAACAATCAAATTGGACCAGTCAGATGAGGCTGCTCAGGGAGGCTCAGTTACTTGGTCTGTCAAGATCGTTCACGTCACGGCTCCAATTTCGCAGCCTGGAGGCACGCACAAGGCGGAAAATCAATCCGATCTAACCGCAGAACGTGTCACATCATTGGAGGCGTCAATTAATTGTCAATCTCGCCACCAATACCGTATTTGCGCATTTTCGCAATAAGTGTCGTCCGTTTTAAAGAGAGCATCTGCGCGGCTTTCGTTGCATTGTAGTCCGACAACTTCAGTGCTGTACTAATGTAATTCAGTTCTATGCTTTCAAGATGCTCCTTCAAACAAAACGGCTGGGTGCTGCGTAGTGTTTGCAGGGCAATAGCGTCAGATTTTTGTACCTCTTGTGACGTTGAACAATCCTCGGGCGCTTTGTTTTGTATGCTTGGTATATTGTGTATCGCGTTCCAAATGCCTGTTTGTTCTTCGACATTTCTTTGCTCAAGGTGCAGCAATCTTCGCACAATCGATCGGGTCAGTGGTGTGCCTTGCGAAAACACAGCGGCGCGTTGGAGAAAGTTTTTCAACTCCCGTACATTTCCTGGCCAATCGTAGCGCATCAAC
>JANSYK010000160.1 GCA_024742485.1 Alphaproteobacteria bacterium
CTCTGTCCCATGCCTGCACCTCCTAATCGGTGCCACATAACGCAGCATGGTCGTATCGTCGTCGCCAAGACCAATTCTGGTAGGTGAATCAATTTACCACACCACTTGTGGGTAACTGCAAGCGGCACCCGGAGGCTTACGTCCTGACCACCGCCGTCAAACGCCAGCATGAGCCGCAACAGATCATCGGCGATCTGCTGACAGCCGAGATCAGGGAGAAGCAAGCGCGTTCTGTCAAATACCAGATGACCATCGCCAAGCTGCCCCCGGCCAAGGAATTGGAAGAGTTCGACTTCGAGGCCGCCAAGGTTAACGAGACGTTGGTCTGCAACCTGGCCACCGGCAACTTCCTGGATCACCAGAGTAACCTCGTGCTGATCGGCGGAACGGGCACGGGCAAAACCCATCTGGCCGTCAGCGTCGCCAAGACGTGCATCCGGACCGGACCGCGGGGCCGGTTCTTCAACGTCGTCGACCTCGTGAACAAGCTTGACGCTGAAGCTCGTGCTGCACATCAGGGCCAAACCGCAGACCTGATCTCCCGACTCGACTTCCTGATCCTCGACGAGCTGGGTTATCTACCCTTCGCCCAGATCAGCGGCCAGTTGCTGTTCCACCTGATCAGAAAGCTCTACGAACGCAACTCGATCATCGTTACCACGAACCTGGCCTTCGGGGAATGGCCCAGCATGTTCGGCGATGCAAAGATGACCACCGAGCTGTTCCAACCGGCTAACCCATCACGGCGAGATCATCGAGACCGGCAACGAAAGCTGGCGCTTCAAAAACCGCGCATAGCGCCGGGCCTGCTCAGCACAAAGGGGGTCAATATTGGCCACAGATAAGGGGTCAGGTTTGAATGCCGACAGGTGGCACGGCAACGATGATCACCATTACCACCTCTGACGCCAACCGGATCACCGCAACATGGGGTAGCGGCATGATTAGCATCAATCGCCAGACTGGCGCCGTCACCACCACGCTCAGAAGGAACGTCAGAACCTACGC
>JANSYK010000114.1 GCA_024742485.1 Alphaproteobacteria bacterium
CGCGGCGCGCAACGCCGAGGGGCGCGTGATCATGTATGCCGACCGGATCACGGGCTCGATGGAGCGCGCCCTGGGCGAGACCAACCGCCGCCGCGAAAAGCAGATCGCCTATAATGAAGAACACGGCATAACCCCCGAGACGGTAAAGAAAAACGTCGAAGATATCCTGGCCGGGCTCTACAAGGGCGACGTGGACATGAACCGGGTGACCGCCCAGATCGAGAAGCCGATGGCCGGCGCCAATCTGCAGGCGCATCTGGACGGGCTGCGCACCGACATGCGCAAGGCCGCCGAGAACCTGGAGTTCGAAGAGGCGGCGCGGCTGCGTGACGAGATCAAGCGGCTGGAAGCGGTCGACCTCGCCATCCACGACGACCCCCTGGCGCGTCAATCCGCCGTCGAGGCCGCGTCTGACGCGGCCACAAGTGCGAAGGGGCGCTCAACGGCCGGACGGCCGGGGCAGCGTGGGGGGAATGTGAAGAGAAGGAAGAGGTGATGTCTGGTTTCAATCTGCAGAGCAAAGACGAAATTGAATGTATTCGTGAGAACATTAGGTCAAATGCTGCAAAGTCCCTGCGTAAACTGCAGGAAATAGACCGCGATCCGCTTCGAGTTATGTTCGAAATGAAGTTCCAGCCAATTGGCTTTCATCCAAACGCTGGCTACGCTTTGAATCTGGTTGAGCAAATCAATCAAACATTTACCTATCTTTGTGCAGTCGAAGCTGCAGCAATGTTGTTCGATTGGCATCATGAACTTAAGGGACTTATAGTTTATCCGGGAGCACATGCTCCACAGGGTACATTAGATATCGAGGCGCTGGACCAAGCGAACTTTTTGGGAGCGGAGGTTTTTTCAGCAGTGAAACCAACGAACAATCGCAAACTGCAAAAAGACTTGGAAAAGCTAAAACACCGCCAAGAAGATAACCGCTATGTTTTCTTTGTTTGCCCTACCCACAAAGAGACAGCTCGCCAAACAAGCTTGGAAAAGTATGGCGTTCATGTTTGGTCAATATGGCCGTTTGAATAAGCACGGTTTGTGCGCTCGCACCCACCGACCCACGGCAAGTCAAGCCGCACCATCGCCGACGCGCGCGGGGGCGATCCGACCTCTGAGCAAGGCCTTTATCTCCGCCACATCCGCGAGGCAGGTCATCAGGTGTACGGTGCGTGCGAGCACGCACCCTACCTCATAACCCGCGCCTTTGCGCAATCCGTAGGGCGGGGTTCCAACCCACCATGCCGAAGCGCAGCGCCGATGGGCGGGGTGAAACTCCACCCTACCGGACACTGCGCCTCGTGGCGGATACCGGCGTAGGGTGCGTGCTCGCACGCACCATCCCTCGGCGAGCCATCCCGCGCCATCACCTGCACATGCAAGACCGAACCTGGATGTGAGCTGAGCCCTCATGGCCGGCATATCCCGATAACCTGCAGCCGGGGGCTCAGCCCCGCCAGATCACCGCCGCGCGAGAGGGCACGCCGTCACTTGC
>JANSYK010000043.1 GCA_024742485.1 Alphaproteobacteria bacterium
GCTCACTGCGGTGATCCAGGCGGGAGCCAAGGAGCTGCTGCGTGCTGCGGTTCAAGCTGAGGTGTCGGCGTTCATCGCCGAGCACGCGAGTTTGCTGGACGAGGAAGGACGCCAGCGTCTGGTCCGCCACGGATTCCTGCCAGAGCGCGAGGTGATGACCGGGATCGGGATGGTGCCGGTGCAGGTTCCGCGTGTCCGTGATCGCGGGTCCAGTGCGGATGGCAGTAATACTAACGGCCTTAGGTTTTGACCGTTTTTGCGTATTCACGGGTGGCAATCGAGCGGGCGGTGGCAGGGTCGTTGGCGAAGAAGTTCCAGGCGTCGCAGCAACGCGCCACGATGTCGTCGTAGCTTTCAAACACGGAGATGGCGAGGCGATTAGCGCGGAGATAGGCCCAAACGTTTTCGATCGGGTTGAGTTCGGGAGCGTATGGCGGGAGCGACAGCAGGGTGATGTTGTCGGGGACGCGAAGCGCCTTCGAGCCGTGCCAACCGGCGCCGTCGAGCACGAGAACGGCGTGGGCGCCGTCGGCGACTGTGCGTGAAATCTCGGCGAGGTGGGCGTTCATTGCGGCGGTGTCCGCGTGGGGCATAACCAGCGCGGCCGTCGCTGCGCGCTCGGGACAGACGGCGCCAAAAATGTAGGCCGAGGTGTAGCGGGTGTCGCGCAGAGCGCGCAGCCGGCTGCCGCGTGGGGCCCAGATACGGGTCAGCGTGCCCTGCTGGCCGACCCGCGCCTCATCCTGGAACCAGATCTCCACGGCCTTATCCCTAGCGCGATCCGGCAGGGCGTCGGCTACGATCGAGGCGAAGTTTTTTTGAACGTCTCTTGTGCCTCGGGGTCGGAGTTTGGGTGCTGAGGACGCACTGAGAGGCGGCGAAGAGAGTGTCAGGTCTTCTGTGTATCGCTGATTGGGTCCATGCTTCCTGAGAGGAGCAAGGACGATGACGATTTCGAACGAACTGCTGGACGAGTTGTTGAAGGGCTGCAAGCGGCCTGAGGATCTGCTGGGCGAAGCCGGGCTGATGAAGGACCTGAAGATCCGGCTGATGGAGCGAATGCTCGGCGCCGAACTGACGGCGCATCTTGGCTACGACGCAGGAGGGGAGCCGCCCCCCGAGCAGACCAACCGCCGGAACGGGGTTGCCACAAAGCAGGTCAAGAGCTCGGACGGTGAGGTGTCGCTTTCGGTGCCGCGTGACCGGGAAGGCAGCTTCGAGCCGGAGCTGGTGAAGAAGGGCCAGACGCGGATCGATGGCATCGACGACAAGATCATCGGGCTCTATGCCGCCGGCCTGTCCATGCGCGACATACAGGCCCATCTGGAGGAGCTCTACGGCCTGCGGGTGTCGCCCGACCTCATCAGCCGCGTCACCGATGCCGTGCTGGATGAGGTCCGAGAATGGCAGCACCGGGCGCTGGACCGGATGTATCCCATTGTGATCTTTGACGCTTTGCGGGTGAAGATCCGCGATGCCGACAGCCGAATGGTCAAGAACAAGGCCGTCTACATTGCCTTGGGCGTCAGCCGGGAGGGGGAGCGCGAGGTTCTCGGCCTCTGGATTGCCGACAACGAGGGTGCCAAGTTCTGGCTGTCGGTGATGAACGAGCTGCGCAACCGGGGCGTCCAGGACATCCTGATCGCCGTCGTGGATGGGCTGAAGGGCTTCCCCGAGGCGATCACAGCGGCCTTCCCTGATACGACGGTCCAGACATGTATCGTGCATCTCATCCGGCATTCGATGAACTTCTGCAGCTGGAAGGACCGCAAGGCCGTGGCCGTCGATCTGCGCCCCATTTACGAGGCCCCAACGGCCGAGGAGGCTGGCCGCCAGCTGGATGCCTTCGAGGAAAAATGGGGCGGAAAGTACCCGTCGATCGCCCCGGCCTGGCGCAGGGCATGGGCCGAGGTCACACCGTTCTACGCCTTCAGCGCCGCGATCCGGAAGATCATCTACACCACGAATGCCGTGGAGTCGTTGAACCGGGTGCTGCGAAAAACGCTTAAGACCAAGGGCTCCTTCCCGACCGAGGAGGCCGCGACCAAGCTTATCTTCCTGGCCATCCGAAACTTCGAAAAGGGCGGCCGCGCCGTCCGGGAATGGGTTGCCGCCCGCAATCAGCTGGCCATAATGTTTGCCGGGCGCTTCGACGCCTGAACGTATCTGAAAACCCCATGGGCCCGCTCAGATACACAGAGGATCAGACACTCTCGTGCGTAGCGCCTCGCCTTAATCCCAGAAAGCCGACTGCGGCTTGTGGCGAAAATAGCTTGGGCAACTGCTTGGAATGCCTCTGTCTTGGCCGTGAACTGCTACGGCAGAGTTCGCAATGAGCCTCGAGCCTCCAGACTTCGGCCAATACCAGACTTCGGCCAATAGTAGGCACGGGCAGTAGGGCTCTTTGCGCGATTTACACGCCAGTGGACCTGCGGATCTTCTTCGTCAGCTCCGTAGGGCAGGTTGCAGTTAACGAGGTTGATGCCAGCTTGCTGAAACCGAGGCCGACCTGGAGGGGGTGATCGTCGCCTTCAATAGCCATGCCAATCACCTCCAACAAGCTGCGTCATGCGCGGGTGCTACACGGCAGATATACCGTAAACGGTTCATGGGTGCGCTATCTTTGGGCGCAGCGTCACGACATTACTATTTCTACGGTGTAATTGGTAGCTCGACGTCTCGCTTAACCATTGTTTCGCAACAACTATCCACTGGGAAGTTAACGTGGTGAATGACTGCGCACGGATGGACTTGCTGCGTTCCAAGGGCACTGTTTTTCTCTGCGCCTTTCCTGGTCATCCAAGCGGATACGCAAGCATGTCTTACGGAACCGCACTCTGCTTTGAGCTAACATGATCGGGTGGCGGCGATCACAAGACCTGTGAAGCTCACAGCTCCGGCGGCCCCAGGAATTGCGATGCCACCATCCCGAACGCTTCCTCCCGCGTCAGGCCCGGCATCACCTCCTGCTGCGCCTCGATCTCCCATTCCGCCAGCGTCACCCACTGCCGCGCGCAGCGCTGCGCTAAGGGCTCCGCGCGCGGCCTCCTACACCACCATCAAGGACACTGCCTCCGTCAGATGCCGCTGTTTTTGCGGCGCGTATAACTTCAGCACTGGATGCCGCTTGGAAGAATCCAGTGCCTGGTCAACGGCTCGACCTAGATAGCCTAATCGCCATCTGCCGACCAAGGTCAGTGATGCTACGAGACTTTTGTAACGAGTATCTACAGTTACGCGAGATGCGATCTCAACCCACCCTGCTAGCCGTTGAAAGCTTCATCGCAGTCGCTGGTCATCGATCTGTTGAGGACTATGGCCGAGAGGATGCGCGTTTATATGTCCAGTACCTGCAGCGCAAGGGAAACAAGACTGCTACGATCAGGCGAAGGATCAACTCAATCTCTGCCGTCCTGAACTATGCCTATGCGGAACTCGACACAGACAAACGGAATCCGTTCGCTAGACTGATCATAAAGGGAGAAGGCGCGGATGTATCGAAGCGCGGCACCTTTACAAAGGAGCAGTTGCGTCAAGGCTATGCAGAGGCCCTTTCCAGCGGCAAGAGCCTTTGGTTACTACTTCCCATCCTAGGCGAGACAGGATGCCGTTTAGGCGAGGTAGTGGGGCTTAGGGTCGAGGATGTGGATCTAAAACAATCGGTGATCCACATACGTCCCCACGCCCTCAGAGGGCTCAAGACCATTGGCAGCGAAAGAAGCCTTCCGTTGGTTGGTCACGCACGAACCGCAATGCAACAATTGTTCGAACAGTCAGAGCAAGGCGTATTGTTCCCAAGGTACCTGAAGCCTGACGGGATCAAAACCGATCATGCCAGTGTCGCATTGAGCGTAAGCATACGGCGGGTACCGCAGCTATGCGGCCTTGACGGAGCCCTTGGTTTGGTCTGCCGGCTTCCAGTTCCACGGGAGCAACTCGTGCAGGCGTGAGACGGGTGTGTCGGAGATCCGGGCGATGACGTCGGCGAGCC
>JANSYK010000124.1 GCA_024742485.1 Alphaproteobacteria bacterium
CGTTGCTTTCAAGCAGCCGTGCGCGTTCCCGCAGCCAGGTTTCCCGGCGCATTGCCGCGGCCAGCGTCAGAACGACAAAAAGCGCAAGCGTCCCGAAATTCAGGCCGACGGCCACGGAACTCACAAGTGTCTGTGTCGAAAAGAACTTATTTTCGATAGCCGTAGAAAGGTCACCCAACGCCTGTATTGCTTGGCTGTCGTCATACCTGACCCTTTGGTCGATTTCCTGAACGCTCAACCCCCGGTCCGGTCCCCGCTCGACCAGAAGAAGGCGCGCCTCGTACTGGCGGATCATTTCACGAACCGGTACCAGCAGCCGCTCGGAATCTTCGAGGCCAATGTCCTCGCCACGGCGCGACAACTCGGCGCTGAGCGCGGTCGCGCTTGCCGCGGCCTCTTCGGCGCGATCAATGTATTCGGCTTCTCCGGGGCGAAGAACGGCATTCTTGAAATGATGGATCAGGCCACTGAAGCCGATATGGCTTTCAAGCTGTCTTGCGATGTTATTGAACTCAGCCAGTTCGATCATGCTTGATCGCGCAAACCAGAACGTTGTTCCGTTTGCCAAAAGCAGCAACGCCATCGTCAGTGCAAAAATCCAGTTCTTGAACCGTTTTCCCGAGGCTCGTGGGGAAATGCCTGATTGTCTCAACACTCAATCACAATCTGTGCGCAGGGTTTCAGATAGGCAGCCTGCCCCGTTTTACAGGCTTGCCGCGAACAACCGCGGTAACCATTTACGCGAGCTTCGCGTGCTTGGGTAAGTCCATCAAGCACGCGCGGGCCTATATTCTCACCTATTTTGCACGTCTCAAGTTTCAATGATTTTTTCGTCCAGACGGATCTTCTGGGTGCTGCACGAGAGAAGACATGCATTTTCCGAGGGCGTTCGGGCGAGGCAAAAGGCCTCTGTTCAACACAAGACTCAGGTGCGACAGCCGCGCAACCTTGGCGCGACCGGATAGGCTAATCCCGCACGCTACGCAAGCTTGAAAAAAACGGGTTGGGCCCATTGATCGGCGCCTTTTTGCTTATCCGTTTTCGGTCGTGGGGCGTGGTGGGCCTGGCCCGGATCACGACAAGGGCACCCGGGCCCAGATCGGCGCGATTGCCCGGTGTTTCGCGCCCGGCCGTCTGATGTGCACCCCGGACCAAGGTCTGACCTCCCATCAGCCGAAAGTGCGCAACTGCGTGCGACCGTGCGCACATCTCCCGGGCGCGTTCTGCCGTCATACCCGTTGTCAATGTTCGCGAACCCTGCGTCGCGATTCTCTCAACTTGGCAACAAGGAAATCTCCGATGGTTTACGTCAACACGAACGACCTCAAGCATATTCTCGACCAGATCTTCATCGCCGAGCAGCACGCGGCTGGCACGCCGCTGACGGAATTGGTC
>JANSYK010000057.1 GCA_024742485.1 Alphaproteobacteria bacterium
ACAGAACGATAAGCGGATTGCCGATCAGCACGAAAAGCGAAAGCACGATTGCCGATCCCACACTGGCGCCGAGCACCGACAGATCGAGCGACGCGCCAAGCGCAATGAAAAAGAACAGCAGCAGGAAATCCCGCAAGGACGTCAGGCGCGCGGCAATCGCCTCGCGGAAGGGTGTCGAGGCCAGTGAGACGCCTGCCAGCAACCCGCCCAATTCCTTGCCGAATCCAAGATAGTGGCCCACGGCGGCCAGAAGGGCCGCCCAACCGATGGCAAACGACACCAGCAGTTCGGGCGCCCTTGAAAGGCGCTCGACCAGAGGGTTGGCCACATAGCGGATGAAGACCACCACAAAGGCAAGCATCGCCAACCCATAGCCAAGCACCCGCACCACATCTGCCGCAGCGCCTTCGCCGTCTGAGGCGCCGCCCACACCTATCGCCGACAGCGAGATCATCGCGATCACGACCACCACATCCTGCACGATCAGAAAACCCAAAGCGATCCGCCCATGCAACGCATCGATCTCGCGTTTGTCCGACAGCAGTTTCACGATGATGATCGTGGAGGAGAATGTCAGAGCTATGGCGACGTAGATCGCTGTAAGCGCATCAAGACCAAGGGCGAGAGCAATGAGAAAGCCAAACACAGTGGTAAACAGCACTTGGCCAAGCCCGGTAACAAGGGCAACAGGCCCCAGGGTGCGCACCAGATTGAAATCCAGCTTCAACCCTACAAGAAAAAGCAGAACCGCAATGCCGAGTTCGGCAAGCAAGTCGATCTGTGCATCGGACCGCGCGATACCAAAGACGGACGGGCCAGCCAGAATTCCAACGGCGATGAAACTCACAATGAGCGGCTGCCGGAGCATGAGCCCGATGAAACCGACGCCAGCTGCCAGCACCAGAAGTGCCGCAATCTCGTAAAAGAGGTAGCCTTCGATTGCCGCTGACATGCCCAACCTTTGCTATGACCTTGGTGTCTCGGACTGACGTTCAGCCCACATTCCACACTCCGGCTGCACTCACACCAAAAAATCTGACAAAAATAGTCAAATTCGTCAAATGATTAAAAACGCGCCCGGCGGATCACCCCGCCTCGGAGGCGGCCCGTTGCCTGTACGGCATCCTTTGGCATGTATTGCTGCCGGATGATCGTTAGGGAGGTTTGGTTCGAAAACCCGCGCGAAGCAGGTGGTTTGATGCGGACTGCCGCGCAACATCAGTCGACGTGAGTCCCAAGCGGTCATCTGAGGTTTTTCGTCCAGTCACCGTTTTGCGCTGCAGACCGGTGTTTCACCGACCGGCGCAGGCAATGGATTGATCCGTCCATGCTGCGATCCGTAAGGTTTCGGAATAAAGATATTTTTCAGCAGCTTGTACCAACGCCAGCACATGGTCCGCCCAGTCAAACCGAAACCTCGAGAGCGCTCGTTCTGAAGACGTGCACGCCGGGCAACTCCGTGTGCGCTCTTGGGCCCTTCACCAAAAGAAAAGAGCGGCACCGGTTTCGGCGCCGCCCTTGATCCCGAAAAAGGCCGCGGGCGCTCAGGCTGCGACGCCGTGGTTCAAGCGCGAACGGGTCGCGTCAGGCACCAGACGTGCCGAACTGATCCGGGGCTGGTCCATCTCGTGGATCGTCCGCTCCGCGCCATAGAGATCGAGATACTCCTGGTAGTTGTCGAACGAACGGCGTCCGACATAATCGATGTATGTCTCTGCCGGGGCGCCCTCGGCAAGGATCACATCATGGTGCTCCGTCTCGACATGATAGACCATGTAACTACCGCTTTCGAACTCCGACAGGGGGACCCAATCGATGCCCGAGCCGTTCACCAGAGCGCCGGCGTTGATGAGCATATCGTCAACCACGAGTGCATGATCGGCCGTCAGCAACAGGTCGCGGCGCGGCAACCCGTCGCCAAGCGCCCCGGCCCGGACCCGCACCGGCATCAGTCGTTCGGCGGGCCCGAACATGGTGAGAACTTTCTGCCGGCCGACCCAGCGTACGGGGACGTGCCGCCCTTCGGAGGTAACGACCAGATCACCGATCTGCAGGGATTGAACCGGCACCCGGCCCGCGGGCGTCTCTATGCCCGTGCCATCCAGGAAACAGATCGTCGTCGGGTTCGCGTCTGGCGCCGGCACCGAGTCTCCGCCGCTGAGCGGAATCGGCACGCCCGGAGGCACCAGAATGTACAATGTGCCGCCGGCCTGCTCGAATGCCGCATAGACCTGGCCGGGCCCGAGGTCGACCGTTCCCGCATAGGTCGCCGGAGTGCCGCCAAATCCGTCACCTGTCGCGCTCTCGCCAACGGTGAAGGTTCCGTCATTCACGTCTTCGGTAATCGTGGTGTTGGCACTGAGCGGTCCACCCAGATCAAAAAAGGTTCCACCCTGAGAAAAATAGAGATCACCGACATATGACGCCATAACAGCCTCCTGAAATTGACTTTGATGTCTTCAACCTAAAGGCAATCGGAGAAGCGGTCGAGAAAAATCGTCTACCAAAAGTTGCGCGCAAGACACGATCATCGCGCCATGATAATATAGGGTCGCCCCCGCCCCGCGCGCTGCCTAAAGCGTTTCACCAAAAGCTGTGATTCAGGTTTTTCGCGAAACGCTTTAGATAGGAACCGACAGCCGGAACAAGGAGAACAGCCATGCCGCCCAGCACGCCCTTCGACATGATCTCGGCCGCGCCGGAGGATTTCGGGCCGCATATCGGCGAACCCTTTACCGTGCAGACCGAAGCGGGCCCGCTGGCGCTGATCCTGGACAACGTCAAACGCTTTGAACGCTCCATGATCCGCGACAAGGTGGTGCGCATCAAAGGCGAGGCATTGCCGCCCCGCCAGGCCTTTGCGCTGACCTTCGAAGGGCCCGTCACCCCGGTTCTCGCCAGTGCCATGGTCACCCTGCAGCATGCAACACTGGGAGACCTCACGCTGTTTCTGTCCCCCTTCCGGCAGGATGAGGATTGCGTGCTCTACGAGGCGCTATTCAACTAGGCGGAGTCTGCATTTAGGGGATTCCCAAATCACCTTCCGTTTGATTCAAGATCAAAAACGGGAGGTGAGCTTGAGCAGACGAACTTTGACAGACAGGCAGTGGGCGATCATCGAGCCCTTGGTTCCGGGCAAGAAAG
>JANSYK010000017.1 GCA_024742485.1 Alphaproteobacteria bacterium
ATCGCCATCTTTGGATACATCAATGGCTTCTACAATCCGCGACGCAGGCATTCAGCACTCGGCTGGAAAAGCCCCTTGGCCTTCGAAGCAAAGGCTGCATAAGTGAGCAATCGGAGCGGCACGAAAGCGTGACAGGTCCACCCCAGCCAACCCCATCATGAACCAACGAGTTCGAAGAGAACAAAGGCAACCTCAGACGCAAGACGAAGGAAGTTCAAAGAACACGCATTGACAGATTAGAGAACAAAATCGGCTCGCAGTCAGATTTCGCGGCGCGGTGCCTCAACGTCGGCTATCGATGCGGGGATGTCAGCGCATCGGCAAAAACAGTTAAATCTCAGTTGGGTAGACTGCTAGGCAAACGGCTGGTTCGAAACCGCCTTTATCGTTGGCGACGCTGCATGAGCATTCGGCGGCTCCGAGCCCTCTCTGACCGATGCTTCAAAAGGTGTGAACGACCGCATGGTTGAGAGGCTGTGTGAAAAGTTGAAAAAACTGGAATTTTGGTCACGCTGATCGCACTGCACGTCGAAAATCTGGTCGCAGCTCAATCAGAGAGCACGAAAGTATGGCAAAATCAGCTAACTCCGAGGAGCGAGCCGAGTTTTCACACTGCCTCTTGACAAACCGAACATTACCTCAGCGATGCTGGCCTCACCAAAACCATCGCTTTTCTTTAAATTTACTGCGTATTTCTGCATCCTGAGGTGAACGCCTTACCGCGGATCAATGGTTTTCTGGAAACAGGACACCTCACCACTTTTTGCATATTGGCAAAACGAGAAGAACAGATTCAGTGTGAATTCCCAACAATCAATCAATCGGAAGTCTTGCATCGCGCCGTTGGTCATATACGATTGATGTCTCGAAGCTGATGATTTCACGGTTTAACGTGAGCGCCTCATAAACCGCGGATTTCAAGTGATCCATGTCACGGGCGACTATGGAAATAATCATATCGTATTTGCCTGTTACCAGGTCAATATTTTGGATTTCCGGCGCGGCGATCAATTGATCCAACAAGCGGTCATTGTTGATCTGCCCATCCTTTGAGACATTGGCGAAAATCACCGCGCAGAGCGCGAAACCGACGCTCTTTGGATCCAGCAAGGTTGTCGTTCCCGTAATTACGCCTCGGGACCAAAGACGTTTAACACGCTCATGACAAGACGACGGCGCGAGTCCCACTTCCGCCGAAAGCTGTTTGTTCATCAGCCGTGCATCATTCTGCAAATGGGTTAGAATCTCCCTGTCGGTTCGGTCCAGCTCCACTATACACTCCTTTGGTTCGAAATTAATTCGGTTGAGCCGAACGTAGCCATTTCGCATTCTGTGTACAGGGGTTTTTTTGACCAGAATGCGAGATAACCCACAGATTGCCGAAGACCATCTGGCCAGAGGATGATAATGCCGAAGATTGATGAAGCACCCTATTTGGATCTGAAAGATCCTGGCTTCTCCATTCAGTCGAAAGAAGTTCAGCAGGCGAGAGAACAAAGCTGGTTTGCTCGCACGCCCTATGGCTTGGCCATTTTGCGCTATGAAGAAATGAAGGCCATGATCATGCACCCGCTATTGCGGCAAGGGTCCTACCGCTGGCCGGAACATAACGGCACGACCGGCTTGTGGTCGCAATGGTGGTTGCGGATGATGTTGAACAAGGAAGGCGCGGATCACGCGCGGCTGCGCAAGCTGGGCATGCCTGCGTTTTCGCCGCGTCTCGTCACATCGCTGATCCCTGATTTCCAGGCGCTTGGTGACGAACTGATCTCGAATTTCGAAGCAGATGGCCGTTGCGAATTTCAACGCGCCTTTGCTGAACCATATGCGACGCGGGTTGTCTGTTCGCTGATCGGCCTGTCGCACGAGCGCAGTGCGCGCTTGGCGGAACTATCCGTTGAGATGGGCTATGCTCTTGGCGTCAATTACGCCGAAGACGAGCCACGTGTGGATGCGGCCACAGAAGAAATGTTCACCTTTACCCATCAGGTGGTGGCAGAGAGACGCAAAACCCCGAAAGACGATTTCATCAGCGCCTTGATAAACGCCTCCGAGGATGACGACGCGCTGAGTGAGCAGGAAGTGTACGACATGATCGTGCTGTCCATTTTTGGCGGGATCGACACAACGCGCAACCAGTTGGGCTTGGCGATACAAATGTTCCTGGACCACCCCGACCAGTGGGAGTTTTTGGCGCAAAACCCGGATCTGGCCAGGCAGGCTGTGGAAGAAGTGATGCGCACCCGGCCCACGGTTACATGGGTAACGCGCGAAGCAACGGAAGATTTCGAATTCCAGGGGCTCGAGATTGCGCAAGGCACGACGCTGCATCTTTTATCTCAATCTGCTGCGTCTGATCCGCAGCACTTTGAGGCCGGGTTCGACATTACCCTTAAGCAGAAACCGCATTTTGGATTTGGTGGCGGCAAGCATCATTGCATTGGATCGCCCATCGCGCGCGGCGACATGACCGAGGCGCTGAAACTTCTGTCCAGCAGACTGAAAAACATCGCGACGGACGGGTCCGCGCAGTTTCTGCCCGACAGTGGCAATACCGGGCCTTTGACCTTGCCCATCAAATTCGAAGCGAGGGATAGCTCACATGCTTGAGAAATTGCTTAACGAAAGCAGCGCTGAAGTGGTGCATGTCGGTCAATTCGATTATGCGTCTGTTTTTCGCGAACGCCGCCTGCGCAAGGAGCAGTTCCTGCAGTGGTCTCAAGATCCGCGCTTTGGCAATGTAGTGGCCCTCTGGGACAGTGCTGACACGATCATCACCGGCACGTCCTATTTTACCGAGGCACAGGAGATCGACCCGGACAGCATCCGCCGCTACCCCGCCGAACCCGATGCCGTCGCCATGATTGCCGAGATGTCCGGCGAGTTGAAAGAGGTGATGCCTCGAATGGTCCTGCGCCGCCAGTTGGAACGCGCCGAAGCCATGGGATATGCCGTCGATGCTGGGTTCGAGTTCGAGTTCATACTGCTGGATGAGACCGATACATCTGTGCGCGAAGCGGGTTTCGACAACCTCGCCAAATTCGCACCGGATAATAAATGCTGGTCCGGCACAACCGCCGCTACCCATGCTGAGCTGATCCGCAGCCTCGAGGCTGAAATCCTCAACTACGACATCAGTCTCTTTGGGTTAGGGGTGGAACTGGGTCCCGGATGCCTCGAGGCAACTCTGGGCGCGACACGTGGATTACGCGCCGCCGATGACGCCGCGTTTTTCCGCATGGCCACGCAATCCTGGGCCCGGCGCAACGGCTTGACAGCCAGCTTCATGCCCTTTCTAGGGCAGGAGTATCCGGGGATTGGCGGTCATGTCACACTGTCACTGAAGGACAAAGTAACGGGTGAAAACCAGTTCTCCAGCACGGATGGCCACACCAACGAGTTGGCCAAGACCTTCATCGCGGGGATGATCGACATCGTGCCCGAGTGTTTTGCGATGTGTACCAGTTCGGTCAATGCCTACAAGCGGCTGGCACCGGGGTCATGGGCACCCAAGGCACTGTCATGGGCGGAATACACCTTCACAACTGCGGTGCGCTCGGTTCCATCCGCAAACGACATGGCGCGGCTGGAATTCCGCGTCCCCCCGGCTGATTGCAACCCTTATCTGTCACTGGCCCTGATGCTGGGGGCCGGACTGGACGGGATCGAACGCGGCCTGACCGCTCCCGGACCTGCCGAAGCCGCAGGACCGGACGACATCCCCGACGGTGCCGTTCGGTTCCCACGCGACCTTTACGGCGCCGCGCACCGCCTTTCCGAAAGCAGTAACGCTGCACGGCTTTTCGGCGCGCAGTTTGTCGAGAACTTCACCACTTCGTGCCTGGCCGAGGACACCAGCCTGCGCACGGCTGTGAGTTCGGAAGAGCGCCGCCGCTATCTCGAAAGATAACAAAGAACAGGGTAGAAACTTATGATCCCAACGGACACAGATTATCACCGCGAAAGAGAGGCACCGGGCCGCGACGAATTGGTTAAGCGTGTGCGTGCCAAGATAGACGCTCTGGGCGTCGACTATATCTATTATCAGTACATTTCGATTACGGGCCGTGTAATGGGCAAGGCCGCCCCTGCGCGGCACTGGGAAACACAGGCCCGCAAGGGCGTACAGACCTGGATGGGGGGCGTGTCGAACGTGGCCGCCAATTTCCAGGGGGAGTTGATTGGCTTTGACTCCAATGCCATGGAATGCATCGCCCTGCCGGATCCGGAGACCTTTGTGCAATTGCCCTGGGATAAACGGATCGGACGGGTGTTCTGCACGCTCTATTATGGCATCGAAGACCCGGAAAAACCCGGCGAGTATTACGAGTATGACACGCGCGGAAACCTCAAACGGTTCGACCGCGAGTTTCGCGAGGAAAACAATGGGCTTTACCTGAAAGTCGGGCTTGAGCCGGAAATGCTCTGGCTCCGTCCGAAAGAGGGCGAAGTCCAGCCCTTTGAGGGTACGACCAAGCCCTACGCCTATCACATCGGTCAGTTCGAAGAGGTGCGGGAGGTCTGGAAACAGGTCTCGGACTACGCACAGGCAATGGGCCTGGACATGATCCAGGGGGATTGTGAAGATAGCCCCGGGCAGGTGGAGTTGAACTATCAGTTCGATGACGCTCTGCCGACCTGTGACCGGATGACCACCTACCGACAGATCTGTGCCGAGGTGGCCCGGCAGCGTAACCTGATCGCCTGCTTCATGGCCAAGCCCTATATGGGTGTGCCTGCCAATGGGTGCCACCACAATTGCTCGGTCTGGACGGGCGGCACTCGTGAGGTTCAGCACCTGACCAAGGATGACCTGCCGGGCATGGAGGAAAACTGGGCCTATTCCGTTGGCGGCAAAAACGAATTTGAAAGCACCGAAGGGGATTGGCTGCCAACCGAGTTGGGCCATCACATTCTGGGCGGATCACTGGCACATATCAACGCGCTGACGGCTCTTGGCGCGTCAACCGTCAACTCGTATCGCCGGTTCAACGACTTTGGCATGTGGGCCCCTATCGGTGCCAACTGGGGACTGCAAAACCGGTCATGCGCAATCCGTATCTCGGCGCCCGACCGCTTTGAATTCCGCGCGGTGGATTCGATGGTCAATCCGCATCTGTTCTGTGGTGCGCTGCTTAAAGCCATCGGCGACGGGATCAGGAACAAGATCGATCCGGGCAAACCCGAAGCACGCAACGTGATGGAGGTTTGGACCAGCGCGGAAGAAGAGGTGAACCTGATTCCCCTTAACCTACATGATGCGCTCAACGAATTGGAGAAGGACGAAGTCATCCGCTCGGCCATGCCCGGGAAACTGCATGACCTCTACCAGGAATACAAACGCGATGAATGGACCCGCTTCCTGCGTGAAGTGACCAATTGGGACGTCGAGCAGTATCTTGACTGCGTCCCTTGAGACAATCAAGAGCCGGTCAAAACGGCCAGAATTGAAAACAGCAACCGGGAGTTAGAAGAATGAAAAAGTGCGCAATTTACTCAAGCATAGCAGCGCTCATGGCCTCGACCGTGGCCGCTTCGGCGCAAGAACTGAACGTTCTGACATGGGAAGGGTATTCTGACGACAGCTTTATCGCAGCGTTTTCTGAGGCCTCGGGCTGTCAAGTCAACGCCACTTACGTTGGATCGAATGATGATTTCGCCCCCAAACTGGCGGCAGGTGGCGGCGTGTATGATTTGATCACACCGTCGATTGATACCACTCAGTTGATGATCGACGCAGGGTTTGTTGAGCCGATCGACACGTCGAAAATCTCCGAATGGGACAACATCTATCCGAAGTTTCTGAATCAAGACGGCATTCAGGAAGGCGGCGATTACTACGGCATGCCCTATACGTGGGGGTCCATTCCGTTCATGTATCGCAATGACAAGTTCGAGACCCCACCCACGTCTTTGGCCTCACTCTTCAGCAGTGATCTTGAGGGGCGTATTTCCCTCTGGGACGACAAATCAGCGCTATACGTCGCGGCCCGCATGGCGGGTAACATGGATATTTACAACATGAGCGATGCAGATCTGGAGGCCGCGCAGGCCAAGCTGATCGAGCAGAAGCCTCTGGTGCGCAAGTATTGGGCGACTGCGGGTGAGCTCGTGGATCTTTATGCCGGAGGTGAGGTTTGGATCTCTAACACCTGGGGCGGATACCAGTCAGCTCTGTTGGCGGAGCAAGGCATCGAAGTGACCGAGTTCATCCCCGAAGAAGGTGCCGAGGGATGGATGGACAGCTGGATGATCGTCAAAGGTTCGCCCAATCAGGACTGTGCCTACAAATTCCTGAACATGCAGATCAGTGAGCAGGGCCAATGTGGCGTTGCAAATGTGAACGGGTATTCTGTTGCCAACCCCGTTGCCGCCAAGGCGTGCATGTCGGCAGAACAGTTCTCGGCGCTGCACCAGGACGATCCGGACTATCTGGACAGCTTGCTTTTGTGGCAGCCTCTGGGTGAGCGTCTGGAGGCCTACACCAACGCCTGGAACGCCGTGAAGGCGCAATAATCAAAATCATGTATGATTTGGGCGGCACCTGACGTGTCGCCCAAATCTACCTCTAATGTCAGAGACCCCGTGAATGCCCGCGATTATCGAACTGCGCCAAATCAGCAAACACTATGGATCGGTCATCGGAATCGAGCATGTTGAACTGAGCGTTGAGGACGGAGAGTTTTTGACGCTGCTCGGCCCCTCCGGTTGCGGGAAATCAACCTTGCTGCGCATGATCGGTGGGTTTGAAGAGCCAACAACCGGGCAGATCATCCTGTCGGGGCAAGATGTTACGGACCTGCCACCCCAAAAGCGCAACGTGAACATGATGTTTCAGGATTACGCCTTGTTCCCGCATATGACCGTCGGACAGAACATCGCCTACGGTTTGAAAATGCGCGGGATTGGCAAGGTAGAAGCGCGACAAAAAGCCGAAGGCGCGTTGGACTTGGTGTCGATGCCCGACAAGATCGACCAGATGCCACACCAGATGTCGGGTGGTCAGCGTCAGCGCGTTGCCCTGGCGCGCGCCATTGTCCGTGAACCCAAGGTGTTGCTTCTGGACGAGCCGCTGTCGGCGCTGGACGCGAACCTGCGCGAACAGATGCAAATCGAACTCAAGCACATCCACGACAAACTGGGCATCACGTTCATCATGGTCACGCATGATCAGACTGAAGCATTGGTAATGTCGGACCGTGTGATCGTGATGGAAAGTGGCTTGATCGCTCAGGACGGAACGCCCGAAGATTTGTACGAACGTCCGGCCACGCCCTACGTGGCCAATTTCATTGGTACGACGAACCTTTTACCTGGTCAGATTACCGCACGTAACGAAGTGGGAACACGTGTGGAAATCGGCGGTCAGTCCCTTTTGACCCACTACGAAAAAGTACCCGCACAGGACAGTGTCCAAGTTGGCACTCGACCCGAAAAAGCGCGGTTTCTGAGTGGCGAGGATGCTGAAGAGGACAACACACTGTTGGGTTGCGTCGTGGAATGTATTTACCACGGCAACAGCCTCCGCACGACTGTCAGACTGAACGACGAGCAAAACTTCCATGTGGATGCGATGTTGCCGATGGGAATGGCACGTGCCGCCTCACCAAAACCAGGCGATGAGGTCAGAATTGCCGTTGATCCGGATAATATCCTAATGTTCGAGATCGGGAGTTGAGCGCCATGGCCCATTCCCGCATCGCCCGCCATTCAAGCAAGCTGGTGCTGGGAATACCGATACTATGGATCGTCCTCTTCATGCTGGTGCCCTACGGCGTGCTTCTGACCTACAGTTTTTGGCTGAAAAAATATCCGCTCTTCGTGCCCGCGTTCCAGTTTGGCAACTACTGGACCCTGATGACCGACCCGCAATACATCAAGGTATTGCTGCGGACGCTAAAGATCTCGGCATTGGTATCTATCGCGTCCCTGCTACTGGCTTACCCCTTCGCATACTATCTGGTGTTCCGGCTGAAAAACCCGACCGTCCGGCTTGTGCTTTTCATGGCCGTCATCGCCCCACTATGGGTGTCCTACCTGTTGCGGGCTTACGTTTGGAAAACCATTCTGGGAACCGAAGGGATTTTGAACTCCTTCCTTATGAGCATCAGGCTGATTGATGAGCCATCGGGCATTTTTCTCTACAACCAGTTCGCCATGGTGCTTACGCTGACCTACATCTTCATTCCCTTCATGGTGATGCCGATCTACACTGCACTGGAAAAAATCCCCCGCAGTTTTTCCGAAGCTTCGGCTGACTTGGGCATGGGCCCAATCCAAACCTTCCTCAAGGTAACACTGCCCTTATCTTTGCCTGGTGTTGTCGCAGGTTTTACCATGACCTTCTGCCTCAGCTTCGGGGACTTCATTGCGCCCTTCCTGGTGGGGGGACCAGACGGGCAATTGGTGGCAAATGTCATGGCCTCACAATTTGGTGCGGCTTTGAATTGGCCACTGGGATCGGCATTGGCGGTTGTAATGCTGTTTATCGTCTTGTCGATAATCTCGCTGTCGGACTGGTTCGAGCAAACCGGAAAGGTGGAGCTATGACGGCTTCGACCACAAATCCACCGCTCCCCACAAAGCGGCGCAACCGGGTCGCGCGCACCCGTCTCGCCGCGGATAGCGGGTTTGTCGTGATCGTCTCGTTGGTGATGGCGTTTCTCTATACGCCAATCCTCATCCTCGTGATCTACAGTTTCAATGACAACCGAACCCTGACCTGGCCACTCAGCGGCTTTACGACCAGTTGGTATGAAAAGCTCTTTTCCAATGACCAATTGCTTACGGCGATTGGCAACAGTTTCTACGTGGCCAGTTGTTCAACTGTGCTGACACTGCTTGTGGGCGTTCCGGCGGCCCTGGCGCTGCACCGTTTCAAGTTTCCCGGCAAAACCGTTTTCCGGCGGCTTTTACTTTTGCCCATTGCTCTGCCCGGTATCGTCACTGGGATCTCGATGCTGAACATGTTCAAGATGTTTGGGTTCAACCTAAGCCTTGAGACAGTGATCATCGGCCACGCAACAGCCCTGCTTGCCGTGGTGGTGACGCAGGTCTTTGCGCGCCTGCAACGGCTGCCAAAGTCCCTCTCCGAAGCGTCGTCCGATCTAGGTGCCGGGCCGCTGCAAACCTTCATTTATGTGACGCTGCCCAATATCCGCACGGCATTGATCGGGGCGGGCCTCTTGTCCTTCGTGCTGTCGTTCGACGAAATCCCGGTAACTTTCTTTTTGACCGGTCGAGACAATACCCTTCCCATGTATATCTATTCGACAATGCGTCGAGGTGTGACGCCCGAGATCAACGCCGTTGGGACGCTGATCGTGCTTACCTCCTTGGTGTTAATCGCTGTCTCTGTCATCTTTACTGTCAGGGACAAGACTGGGCGGGAGTAAGTGAACTTTGCGGATTTGCATTCTCGAAACGGACACATATGAAGACTTGCCGCTTGATGATCATGGAAGCATTTCCGAGATGTTTCGATCCTGGTTGAGCCCGTCGTTTCCCGAAGCAGAATGGACCAGCATTCCGGTGTATTCGGGCGCAGAGCTTCCCGCCACGAATGAATTTCAGGGTTATCTGATTACTGGATCAAGGTATGGCGTTTACGACGATTTGCCTTGGATGCCGCCATTGGTCGAATTCATCCGCCAGCTCAAGACGGCTGCAACTCCCGTAGTCGGCATCTGCTTCGGTCATCAAATCATGGCATATGCACACGGTGCGCGTGTCAAAAAGTCAGAACTCGGCTGGGTTTTAGGCGCAGAGACCTATGGCGACCATACAGCGTTTGCAATGCATCAGGACCAGGTACTCGAAGTACCATCAGGTGCCGCCAACGTAATTAGCAGCCCGAGATGCAAGATCGCACGTATCGACTACGATTTCCCGGCCATATCAGTGCAGTATCATCCGGAATTTTCATCTGCATTCATGGAAAGTTTGCTGGACCTCTATGAAACAGATGAAATACATCCCACGTTAGTCGAAGATGCGCGGGCTACGCTTGGCAACCAAACGCACGTGGAACACATCGCAGACGAATTTGCTCGATTTTTTCGTTCTCATCAAAGCAACTCCGACAACTCGGTAGCTTGAAACCAATTGAGTGCACTGATTCCGAGAGAGAGCCAAAGGTATCTGAGGCTGATATCTGAATTATAGCTGACATTCGCGCAGCCGCAGCGAAAGGCCCCTTCGTACCGCGACCTGTAAGTTCGCCGATTGATTCATGCTGCCACCTGCAGGAATGGCCGGTTGTTCTGCTGCGCGACAGCATGAACTTTTTCGCTCATGCCGCATTTCTTCCGTAAGGTTCCGCCGAGGGCCGTCTTGCCTCAGCAGTGTTGATTTCCGTTGAGAAGTGACCCGGTAGCCCCCCAGATTTTCACTGAGAACTGACCCATGTGAACACGATGCCCTGACGGATTCGGTCGGGGAGATATGGAGTGATCGACATGGGATTTTTGAGTGTTATTCGACG
>JANSYK010000087.1 GCA_024742485.1 Alphaproteobacteria bacterium
GGCCTCGGCCCGCGCACAGAAACGGGAGAGAAAGACGATGGCGAAAGCGAAAAAGAAATCCACGGCCGCCGAGGACGGCGTTGCCGACATGACCGCCACGATGTTGGCAGGCAATCCCGCGCTGGCCAAATCATGGGCGACCCTGATGAGCGAAAGCGCGCGCTTCTTGTCGGAGCGGCTGCAGGAGGATCTGGAGGCACAAAAGGCCCTGCTGGCCTGCAAGACCCCCGCCGAGGTGGTGGAGGTGCAATCCGAATTCTTCCAGAAGGCGATGGTGGATTATACCGAAGAGGCGCAACGGATGTTCCGGATCATGAGCGGCGCCACCGAGGAAGCGCTAAAGGACGCCAAGACCGGCACCAAACGCGACTATGACGATATCCCGGTCTGAGGCGCGACCGAAACATCGCCTCCACACCGTGCCGCCATGAGCCGTAGGGTGCGTGATTTCACGCACCACTTCCTTGGAATGCCGGAACCTCCGGAAATCACCGTAGTCCGCGCAGAACCTTCGACTGTTGCTCCAACCACATCCAAATCGCCAACTCTTCCGCGGGCTGGCGATCGCGAACCTGCGCTTCGCTCCTTCAAGCCGCCATAGGTGAAATTTGTGATCGGACTGTTAGATTTGTCGCCCCGAGTTCGGAAGAAGTTGAAAAGTCCCTTCAAGTTTGCACCAAGTGACTTGTATGTTTTCGTCAAACTGCCATTCGGATCACAATACCATCGGGCATAAGTATCCCATTTATAATATTGTTGGAAACATGTGCGCTTCCAATTTCGTCCATTCTTACGAGGTGAGACATGCCGACGATTGCGGCATTTGTCGAAGAACGCAACTCCACCGACCCAACATCGATGTTCTTAAGTTCCATGGCAGAGATCTGTTCAGCGACAATGCGATAAAACTCTTGTTTATTGATGCTATCATCTTTCGGAACTATCCACACTTTCCAATTGCCGGTTTCTGACGATACCGCGATCAATACCGCCCGTGGCTCTATCTTAGTATCGTCAAGCGCTTGGGTCAGCCTTTGTGCCTCACTCACCAATATTTCTTGATCCATGGCAAAACTCCGTGCTCAGCTTCCGTCATAGCCGTCAATAGGTAATGTGCCTCGGCGCTACTACGCTCTTGGTATCTAGATTCGGGGCTCCACTCGGAACATATTGACCAATTCGCAGCAAAAGTGCTGTCTTCAGATACCATTTTTTCGTGATCGCTTTTCAGCCCGGCCAGACCGAGAAGTTGATTTATGTCATGCGTGTAAACTTTATTGATAAGAGTCTTGTCGGGGATAGTGTCTGATGAAATTTGCTTCGAAATGACTGCTTTCAATGCCATCTCGATGGAGTAGCCAGCCAAGTAGTAGGCATTTGACCAATGCTTTTGTTCCGCCAGGGCAAAGGCAGACTCTACCTTCCTAAGTGACAATTGCTGCAAATCGACGCGCCGCAATCATAAACCCCTCAAAGCAAAACAACAAATCTACCAATTCATTAATTATAGCGTCAAAAATTGCCAATCGAAAGCCACAATTGATAGTTGGAGCCTGCTAATCAAGCTCCTTCAATTCTCTTGCACCGCGCAAATGAAAAAACCCCGGCCACCTCTCGGCAGCCGGGGTTTATCGATTTCCGTAGGGTGCGTGTTTACACGCACCGCCGATCAAAGACCGGTGGTCACGTCGATCGTGTTGCCTTCTTCCAGCGTCACGTAGGCTTTCTTGACGTCCTTGCGCTTGCCCATCTGGCCGCGGAAGCGTTTTGCCTTGCCCTTGGTGATCGTGGTGTTCACGGCCTTGACCTTGACACCAAAGAGCGCCTCGACGGCCTCCTTGATCTGGGGCTTGGCCGCGTCGATGGCCACCTCGAAGACAACCGCGTTGGCCTCGGAGGCCATGGTCGCC
>JANSYK010000016.1 GCA_024742485.1 Alphaproteobacteria bacterium
AAAAGAGCCCGATATGCGCATGGAAGGGGATATCAGTGTTCATCAAGCGTCCGGGCTGCTCTGTGCGCTCTCGAAGCAGCCAAAGCGTACTGGTGCAACGCGAATACATGATCCGAATGGTTTGATAAGAGTGGGACAGCACGTTTGGAACGAGGTGAGACCCCTAGAAGATATCCTGCTGCACGAATGTGAACGGTACAGCTTTGACCTCGCGCATGATCTGCGCCTTAAGCTCTGAGCAGCGGAAGCCGAAGGAAAACAATTGACTATCTGAAGCAAGTGGCGCCCGGGGGCGGCATAACCTGTTGTTTTTATTACAATTAGTTGCGGGCCGGTGGGGCTTTTTTCTTTCACCATGTTTATTGGATTTTTTCGGATTTGTGTCCCACTTTTTCGAAGGACATTAGAGGGCGGGAGCCATGTTTCGGACACACCAAAGCAAGCGAATTGCTTCGCGACGTTCTATGAAATCGTTGGGGATGTCGTTGGCTATTTAGCTTCCCAAGGAAGCTTGGGAGCAGCGTCCGTCAAGACCGACAGTGCTGCGCAAACGGCTGCCATGCCGAGGTAGGGAGGCACTGCGTCACCGATCCATTTCGCCAATGCCTTTCGAGGCGTCTCGCCATCTCCCCCCATGAAGCCGTAGCCGTCGGGAAAGGACTGAATACGAGCAGCTTCATGCGGCGTAACCAGGCGACGCTGGGTCGGATGGATAAATCTGCCTTGACCAGGTGTGCCGATGCCGGTCGTGATCGTTGGCGCGGGCCTGTCAGGGTGCATTCGACCATAGACCGACGTGTAGGTCGTTCCATCTTTGTGGCAGTCGGGACGTTCGCTGTTCGGGAGGTCGTAGATACCCTCGTCAAAGAGGAAGTCTATCCGCCGAATGTTCTCAGGTCCCTGTACAGGCGACGTGTCGAAAACAGAATTGCCCCCGCTGTCCTCGAGGTCGGCGATCGCCCAAAGGACGTCGCGTGGCTCCCGTTTCCCGAAACATGCTCCAGAAGCCTCAGTCGCCAAGTGGGTCAGCGTTTCCTGCAAGACCCCTTGCTTGGCATCTTTGACCGCGATCATGAAATATCGCGCGCGGGTCTGCCAACCGCCGAGATCGTCCATCCTCAGCACTCGGTCGGCCACAGCATAGCCCTCGGAATCCAGCAGCCTGCGCGCGAGTTCGACGACGTCGCTATGGGAACGAACCACGCCGGGAACATTTTCGATAACGACCGCCTTCGCCCCTAGGGCGACCGCGATCGCCGCCGTCGCGACGAATAGATCGTTCCTGGGATCATTTCGACGCGTATGATTGTTCAGGTTCGAATGCCCTTGGCATGGCGGACCCGCGATAAGCAGATCCGTCTTACCCACCTCCATGGCGAGGTCATGCTGAATGATTTCGGGAGGATAGTCGAACGCTGCGGTATCCCCCATTTGATCCACCGAATAGTCCACGATCGTCGCCAAAGAGTCGGCGATCTTCTTTCTTACCGGCAAGGACCGACCGTAGACCTCCATCGCGGAAACATCCGCATCGGCGATTGCATGGAATACCGCACGACGATCGAAGCAACCGGCTGCAAGAGCCGTCCCCAATCCGAAACCGCCAGAGCCGCAGAACAAATCGACAACCGAAAATGGCTCCTTGGTGGGATCATCCCAAAGATGATGTCCCTTCAAGAATCCCCGCCACCATTCCGAATGCTCTGTGTCGGCTTCGGAAGAGTGGCAATCTGTTGCCACTTCTACGTTCATACAACCACTTTCGTGACGACAGGCCGGTCAGCCTTTGACCCAAGCCCGAGAACTGGACGTTCGCGTCCAGACGCGCTCGATGAACGCTTTGCTCTGGTTCCTGTCAAGTAACTCAACGGACACATTGGCACAAGCCTTGGCCAAGTCTTTTGCAAGCTGACGTATCTCGGGAATGGTCAGCCTAGGCTTGTCCCGATCCGGCCCGGGAAATTGGAAGTCGACGAAAGCTTGAAGAAACGGGCGGTGTTGCGCGTAAAGCACCCGCAGAAGATGGCTTCGCCAGAACTCGACAGATCCACCCCTAGCATATTCGTAAACCTTCGAAGCATCATCAGCCCCATCAACCAATCTTCCCATTTCGGCTCTGATCCAAAGCCTGAAGAAGAGCACTTCTTTCGCATGCTGACCTACGAAGTTGTTGCGGCCCGGAAGGTAATTCGGTGCTTTCCGCTCATTGTCCTCCAATTCAAGATCAACCTGGGCCTTTTCCTTGAATGGGTATCGATTTTCGACCAATGTCCGACCGGGTACAGCCGCGAACCAATACCAGAATTCCGGATCACGCAATGCCTCATGATCCGGGAGCGCCTTGTGCAGCAGAACGGCGCCCTTCGATTCAAAGGTTTTTTCACCCTCTTTCTCCAAAAGAGTCGACAGGCTGTCGACGATCGCCGGAATCTCCATTTCCCAATCGAAGTCATCTCCTATTGGTTGCTTTTCGACCTTGGGAGCTTCAATGGGCGAAACTCTGGCCGATGCTTCCTCACAGGCATCTTGCCACTTCTTGAACCAGCCTTTCGCGGAATCTTCGGTTACGATCGGATAGGGCATCAGACTTTCTCCAAGTCTTTGACTAGGCCACGGCTGTCATGGACTGCAGCGCGCAATCGTACCGGGTCTTTGATGAGGTTCTTCAGTTCAGAAAGCGACAAAGATTGATCCGCCCGAAGGTTTTCCAGGATCGCCTCTAGTGGGCTCCCTCCAGTAACCTCTTCGGCGTCGCTGACACCGTTTCCGTCCGCCAACAGAATTGCAGATGCGATCTCTGACCATATCAGTGCGGCGACGGCGGCCGCCGACTTCCCAGCCGCGGAACTCAACAGAACTTTTTCTGAAACATACGCCGTCGCGCACGAAGTTCCCTCATCATAGACGGTGTTCAGGTCTTCAATATCATCGACATACACAAACGTACCTTTCGGCAAATGCAAGCTCTTGGCCAATTCCTCGGTAAGAGGGAGGATGCGGAAGGCCGACTGCCTACGATCAAGGCCGATCGTGTAGACCTCCTTTGCCACCCAGCTTCCCAAATGGCTTGGCCATCCAGGTCCAAGATCAATTTCATTTGAAAGGCAGATTGAAACGCCAAGTTCGAAAAGGCCCGTCAACTTGGCATCCTTGAGCATGTGTTGAGGAACCTCAATACATTCCGGCGCCTCTTCGCCAAGCGAAAACCTTGCCACAAGTTCACGGCGCAGCATCTGCGGTGTCCTAAGAGTAAAGACCAGGTCGAATGCGGACCGTCGCTCTCCGAATACGGCATTGATCCGTTCTTCCGATAGCTTCGGGTACAAGCGCGGAGCCATGTCCGCCATTCGGCTATCGTCGACGATCAGTCGGTTTCCCTGTACTGGTGCATCCCCGAACTTCAGGACCAGCTCCATCTCGTCGAGCAAATCTTCGGCCGCTTGCGCCCCGAAATAGGGGCGGAGCGTCTTCGGTTGTGATCTGACCCACGCGTTCATTCCTTGCCCTCCGCACCGAGCGGCTTGACCCGAGGCACGAAGTCCACGGTCCAATCCGGTTCGTAAACCGCGCTCTCCACCTCCACATCGACCTTTTCGCCTGGCGACAACGTCAAATGCCACTCAGCTTCATCGACCTTCTTGACGTCGGCACCATTGAACGACGCCGTCAGCGCAATCTGATCAAGGTGACGGTGGCCTTCGTCGATCGAACTCAGCCGCATCGTCACGATCACCGGCAAATCACCCTCGTGATCTTCCTTGAGTTGGATCGTGACTTGGCCTTTCACCTTCAAACCGTCCGCAGCTTGTTCGATCAGGACATCTGGCCTCAGCGAAACTGGGGTCTCACCCTTTCCCCCGCCGATCGGCTCCCGTTTGCCGGTCGGGCCGAACAGCTTCGCAAGCTCACGCTCCAGTTGGAGAAAGCGATTGCCATCGGATTTCTCCCGCGGACGTGCGAATTTTTGGAAAGTTCGCAACTCTCGCCAAATGCGTGAATGAACTGACTGGACGATTTCGCTCTCCTTGCTCGAAGGATCCAATCTGTCGGCATTCGCATCCCACTGGTCATGTTCCGGTGGCTCTGATCGACGCAGAATATCGTCGATATCGTCGTCTGCCAGAAACACACCGACAACAGGCGGATGACTTGGGAAACCGCGCCGGTAGTATTGAACGACCATACCGGGCGAACGCACCAAAGCGATCGTGTCTCGCCGATCGACCTGGTCGGACATTTCATCCACCTCTTGCTCATCCGCCAATGCGAACAGACCAAGTTGACCGATTTTCTTTCCATCCAATTTGTTAAAGTCAGCCTTCCGCCGTGACTTTCCACTTTGTTCCGGCGAACGACCTAGAGCGACATCGAGTGCATCGATGAAAGGCCTCAACTCAGGATCTTGAAGAGGTCGCAAGTGCAGCCGCTGTCCGTCTTCATCGGTGATGTTTACGCGGAAGTTTTCGCGACGGATCTTCGGCCACCAGGAGCGTTCGACGCCTCGTTTGATGTCCTCCATCTTGAGCGGACAATCCACGATGGCGATCGTCGTGCCGATGTCGCCTTCTTCACGCGACATGTTGAGTTCCGCCGCCAACTCGTCGGCCTCGTCTCCAACGAAGGGATCGTGTCGGATGGGAATGCCATGTTCCTCGATCCGCTTCCCGAAGAACGCGCGGCCGCTCGTGGTCTGTCCTTCGAATTCGTGCTCTCGGTGATAGGCACACCCCATCAGAACCGAGAGTGGTTGCCCACTTGCATCATGTGTCCGAGAGTAAGCAAAGATCACAGCAACCCGGGATGATGCGCTGTAGACCGCTTTGCCGAAACCATAAGAACCACCGGAATTCTTATCTTCGACAACCTTTTGACTGCCCCCGATTTCCATGAGCAGCTTGCGCATCTTCGAACTCGGAGACGTCGGATCCCCTGCCAACCCGGTTGTGCCGGAGTCAACGACATGCAGAACACGAAGCGTCTCCGGTTTCGTCTCGAAAGCGTTCCCTGAGTGTAAGCCGAGCACACCGACCCTTGCGGCAAACGCATCCAAGCCAGCGCCATGCCAGAAACGATCCAGATCGGCGTCTGAATAGGCATGCATCTGCAACGAAACTTGCGGCGTTTCACCTTCTCGCGCCGCATCAACGCTGTTTTGCAGCGCCTCGCGCGCCAGGCGTTCGGCGGCGTCCAATCCACTGCCGTTGAAAATCGACTTGAAGACTTCTCCGCCAGCGCCGCCGTCAGGATCGACACGTTTGTAAAACCAATTTCTTTCTACCACTCTCGGCTACCCTTCAAATTCATGTGCAATCCTGAACGCCCCCAGCACTCAAAGCTTGAAACTGCCACCCGTTCGGCTCTTCGGTGTGGCAAAGCGTTGCTCCACCTCCGAAACACTGTCACGCAACGCCTTAATCACCTTGCGGAGCTCAGCTTCTTCCCATTCATAGAGCGATCGATTGGAAAGGTTTCCGATACGAGAGATCGCTTCGATCGCTTTGTTCGTTCTGCTCTCCGCCAGTTGGCGGAACTTCTCATGCTTGGCCGTATCCATTGCCGAACCTCCGTTTGCGCCAGGCCGCACCAACTTCTTCGCGGCAGGCTGAGCTCACTCGCACTTAGGGTAGAGATCCAAGATGCGCAACAGTATTTCTCGAATACTGTTCAAAAAAATCAAACTATTATACAGGAGAGCCACGCAAAACCGGTGGAGTATTCGTCGAATATGCGGGCGATATCGACGCGAGTAGGTGCCGCAAAGGCTGCTATATCTTGGTGTTGTTGGCAACCAGAAAGGGTATATGGCAAACACAATGGCATGACCGATACTGTCACCAGCGAAGTCAGATCGAAGATAATGGCACGGGTCCGTAGCAAGGACTCGAAGGCGGAAGTGACGCTTCGCAAGGCGCTCCACGCACGGGGCTTTCGGTACCTTGTGAACCGACGCGGACTTCCGGGAACGCCAGATCTCGTATTCCCGCGCCGCGGGGCGGTCTTGTTCGTTCATGGCTGTTTTTGGCATCGACACGACGGGTGCCGACGGGCAACGATGCCAGCAACCAACGAGGCCTTCTGGACCGAGAAGTTCGAGCGGAACATCGAGCGCGACGCTCGCAAGATCGCCGAGTTGGAGGCCTTGGGTTGGCGCGTCGGCGTCGTGTGGGAATGCGAGATCTTACGACAACCCCTCGGCCCCTTGCTGGACCGCGTCGCGGCATTCTTGACTGACCCTGAGGGCATACTGGAACCCATTGACGGGGATAGGCCCTATTGATTCATCCTGGCAAGCGATCAAGATCGAAGCTTGGTGGAACATCGCAACTTGGGCTGTTCAATCGTGCCTCCGACGGGAATTTGGCGCAGTCCGGATTCTGGCGATCGAAAAGGGCGAGATAAAAGCGCCTGCCACGAACGCCGCAAGTCACTGACGTGACTGGCGTTTTCGCGTGCATGCAAATCGGTCGTGTGCAGGTTTCGTGGATTTCTCCAATGATATCAACTTGCCGACATGCACAGTGGCGATCGGAACGAAACCCGGCTTCAATGCGTCAATGAAAGCTTGCCTGAAACGATGTTGCGGTCAGTGACACATGAGCGTCCAGCGGAGGACGCAGTTCGAAGGCACGCGGGTGGCGGGAAAAATCCCACAGCCGAAGCAAGCACCATTCCGAACGCCTGGCATCCGCCACGGCGAGTTCGTTCCTCGTGATGTGGAATGGCGTCCGCTCCCATCCATTCGTTGTCTTGACCTCGATCAGTCGGGCATGACCTCCCGGTGTGAAGCTTTCGATGTCGTAGCCTGCCCCGTCGCCATCCTCTACGGAAACCCAGCGGACCTTGCGAGCCAGATCATCACGACCGGCATCGCGCAGCGTGGCTCGTTCGTGCTCGATGGCGCGTTCCTCGCCCGCCTTCCCCAAGGCGCGGTTCCGTTCATCACGGCCCGCAACATCGAACTTTCGTGCGACTGCCAGCATCTGTTCCAACTCGTCCGGAGGCGGCTGGTTCGAAAGCGTCGGCGGTGGCCCGACCCAGAGTCTTCCCGCTTCTTGCATCTCGCTTGCCGCTCCTCCCCCCGGGATCCGCATGGTCCAACCAGGATTGAGGGCAAGCCAGCGCGCGACAGCGTCTACCAATGACATCTGGAAATTGAAGGCGGGTTTGTAGCCGGGGATCCATGCTTCGCCCAGTCCCTTCAAAACCGCGCTGATATTCTGATGCTTGAACTCGATGGAGCTACGCCCGCGAGGGATGATCTCTTGCAGACGCCTGTTGTGTGCAGCTTTGTTGTAGGGCCGTCCGTCGACATCGTCCGCGAGCATCGCGAAGTAGTCCGCGACGATCAGGTCGTTTTCGTCATCTGTCCATGGATCGCCCGACATCCGCCCAGGCTACCGTCGATGAATTGGATTGTCATCCATCCACCGATCTGAGGCTTGGGAAATCGATAAAGAGATTTCGGCCGCGATCCGAGGATCGTCAGCTCGACAGGATGCATGCATTTTGGGAGGTCAGAATTCCGGCACTCGCGCTCAACAATGGGAGCGCGAGATAAAAGAGGTGCCGCACGGCTACCTCAAGTTGCTGTTGTTTGAAGAGATTATCCGCCGCACTCACGCGGGCATTGCAGCATCAAGCTCACCAAGCAACTGTTTTCCAATCGGTTTTCGCGCCGCACAATGCCGATCCCACGAAAACATGCGACTACCCCAGCCCAGCCAGGTCGCCTCCCAGCAACGCCACACCCGCCGCCCGCCTGTCATTCTCCGCCACGGGCCTACTCCGCCCGTTCTCGGCTTCTTTCCTCACTCCCTTTCCGGCATCCTACGGGCACCCGAAACCCTGACCGATCGCCCCATGCCCAAGCGCCCCGCCATCCTGCCGCAAACCCTCGCCCCCCGCGGTCTCTCGCGGACCGAGGCGGCGGCCTATATCGGGGTGTCGCCCACGCTCTTCGATCACCTGGTCCGCGACCGGCGCATGCCGCCGCCCAAGCGGATCAATGCCCGCACTGTCTGGGACCGGAAAAAACTTGACCGGGCGTTCGAGCTGATCCCTGATGGGGATCACTCCGACCACAATCCCTGGGACGACTGACGGCTGACGAAAGGCAGTGCGTGCCATGCCCACATTCAGGATGAGAGACGGCTCGGGCAGCATCCGCCTGAAGCACCTCATCGAGGACACCGACCGGCACGGGAACGTCCGCGTCTACCTGCGGCGGCCCGGGCACCTAAAGGTGCGGCTGAGGAGCCAGCCGGGGACGGAGGATTTCATCGCCGAATACCGCGCCGCGATGATGGGGGCGACACCGCGCGCGCCGGCCGGACCGCTCGAGCGGCGCGGATCAAAGGGCAGCTTCAAATGGCTCTGCGAGCAGTACTACGTTTCGGCCGAATACCAGCGCCTGAGCAATCGCACCAAGTATGTCCGGCGCGGCATCCTCGACCGGATCTGCGAGAGGAACGGATCGAAGCCCTACGCGCTGATGGAGCCTCGCCACGTGCGCCGCATGCGCGATGAGATGGCCGACCGGCCGGAGGCAGCAAACGGCTTCGTCAAGGCGCTGCGGCAGGTCTATGCCTTCGCGGTCGAGTACGAGCTGGCGCAGCGCAACCCGGCCCGCGACGTGCCCTACCTCAAGGCGAAAGGCGACGGGTTCCATTCCTGGACGATGGAGGAGGTCCGCCGGTTCGAGGACCATCACCCGATCGGCAGCAAGCCGCGCCTCGCGCTGGCGCTCATGCTCTACACCGGGCAGCGGCGGTCGGACATCGTCCGGCTCGGGCCGCAGCACATCAAGGACGGCTGGATCACCCTGACCCAGGCCAAAAACCGCGACCGCAAGCCCGTCACCCTCTCCATCCCGGTCCTGTCCGAGTTGAAGGCAGTGCTCGACGCCACGCCCACCGGCAACCTCGCTTTCATCGTCACGGCCTTCGGCAAGCCCTTTACCTCGAACGGATTCGGCAACTGGTTCCGCAAGCAATGCGACGAGGCCGGGTTGAAGCATTGCTCCGCCCACGGGCTGCGCAAGGCGGGCGCGGCACTGGCGGCCGAGAACGGCGCGACCGAACGTCAGCTGATGGCGATCTTCGGCTGGACGACAATGAAGGAAGCGTCGCGCTACACCCGCGCCGCGCGCCAGAAGGTGTTGGCGACGTCCGGCATGAAGCTGTTGTCGCGGGACGTGGGCGGGCCGGAAAGGGAGGAAGCGCGGGGTGGCGAAACGTGATACACTAAATCCCCACGCAAAGACTGAAACGACCAAGAAGAACACTATGGAGGCAGGCATGACCAAGACCGAGAAACCGAAGCTGGACGAAGGCGAATCCTCGACGCTCTCGCCCGAGGCGTTTGCCGAGTTCCAGCGAGCAACGGATGCCCCCGGCACACGGGTTCGCGGCCTCGCTCGCGCAGCGGAAAAGGCACAGGGACTGCTCAAAGAGGCAGACTGATCCTCGCCCCGTTCCTGCGGACGCAACGCTACCGTCCCGCAGCCCGTTCTTGCAAAATTAGTTCTTCAAGGCTATATAGCTTCAAGGCAGTATTCACCCGATGCCGTGGACCGTATCCTTTGCAGAGGAATTCGAGCCGGAATTCGATGCCCTGCCACAAGAGGTGCAGGACGCGATCCTCGCCCGGGCGCTGTTGCTCGAGCGGGAAGGCCCCATGCTCGGGCGGCCCCATGCGGACACCCTGACCGGGTCGAAGCATGCCAACATGAAGGAGCTGCGCTGCAATGCCGCCGATGGCGTCTGGCGCATCGCCTTCGCATTCGACCCCGACCGGCAGGCGATCCTGCTCGTCGGCGGGGACAAATCGGGTGGCAGCGAAAAGCGGTTCTACAAGTCGCTGATCGCCCGGGCGGACGACCGCATCGACCGCCACCTGGAGAGAAGGAAAGGATGACGACGATGGCCCGGAGCCTGAAGGATAAGCTGGCGACCCTCGACCCCGCCCGCCGCGCCAAGATCGAGGCCGAAGCGGATCGGCTTCATGCCGAGTACCTGACGCTGCAGGAATTGCGGAAGGCCAAGAAGCTGACCCAGGTGCAACTGGCGGAAACCCTCGGAGTCCAACAGGCCACTGTCGCGAAATACGAACGGCAGAGTGACCTCCTGCTCTCGACGCTGACGAGCTACGTCCGCGCGATGGGGGGCGAGCTGAAGCTGATGGTCGAGTTTCCGGACACGGCACCGATTGCGCTGGAGGGGCTGGGAGAAACGGAGGAACCTCGGCGGGGGAAGAGTGGGAAAAATTAGGTTGGAGCCTCGCGCGAAGACAGAGAATTGACCGGTCACGTTGATGCGTCGGAATATGATTACCAGCATCTTTCGGACCGATTGCCACAAATTGGGTTTTGACATACCTTGAGCTCAAGATTGAATTGCGACAACGACAGCCCAAAGGGCATAGGATATTGTCATGGAAAGACACTACGTCTTTACCATTTTGATCATGCCACTTCAGGGCGATCGCTGCTATGTGATTCTCTTTTTGATGAAAGCATGCGAAGTATTTCTGTCGCAATTGACTCAATTCCCTTTTCGCCATCAAAGCCGAGCCGCGAAATAGCCGCCTGCTTTGACGACAAGGTTTCCAGTACGTTATCCTTCAACCCCTGCCTTGACGAGACTCTACCAAGTCCAGAAATGACTAGGGCGTCGCGGTTATATTCCTCTTGTCCCGGCAAAACGTCCAAAATCACAAATGGTTTCCGAGCTGCAAGCACTTCGCCAGCGGTAATTCCTCCAGGCTTGCCGATTACAACACTTGCTGAATGTAACAGTCGCGACATGTTTGTCACAAAACCTTCGATCCTGACACGATCCTCACAATGCTCAGCTGCAATCAGGTCGTCTAAATAGCACTTTAGCTCAGAGTTCTGGCCGCACACGACCTGAACCCTCAACCCGTCAATCTCTAAGAGCTGTTTCAGTATCCCCTTGACGTACACTCTTGCGCGCAACCCCTTTGCGCCAAATGTCACTAGGGCGAGAGGAGCGCTGGCTTCTGAAACATCGAAATGACCTTCAAAAAATTGTCTTTCGACTGGAAGCCCGGTGTATCGAAGCTTCCCGAAATTTTCATTTTGTGAGTACCATTTGCAATTCACTTTCGCACGTCGATCACAAAACACAGCATCAACTTCATCGAATAGCTGAAAACCGTGAACGACAAGATCTGTTGCAACAACACAAAGGTGAAAACCCTTATTCCTCTTCCACACACGCGCAGCAGCTGCCGCGCCGGGATGCAAAGCAATCACGGAAACGACGTTTGTATATCGATATTTTTCTTCCAATGGTCCGACAGCCGTTTCAAATATTCTAGCAATCGCCTTGGATAGTGTAACGCTTCCAAGAGTCTTTCGATGAGCTAGGCTGTAGACTCTCCTCAGGACCCCAATGGTAGAAAAGGCTTGCCACACTCGTTCCACGCTCAGAGCTCGTGGAAGTTTTGTGAAATCGTCAATGCTCTCGTGTCGAATCTCGTAATCTTTGCACCGCATCGACAACTCTGCATGGAGAGAGGTGGCTGCTTTGGTATGTCCGTAGCCAGCACTTGCCGATAGTAGAACTATAGTCGGCTTGCTTTTACTGCTCATGACGTAACACCAAAATCTGGGAGTGCTGCTACGCCCATCGAGATAATCAACCACATCAATAGCATTCTGACTACAGTTCCAACGGCACTACCCGCTGCTACAACCAAATAGCTGCGAAGCCCACTATCCGAAATTGCAGCGTATGCTACTGTTGCAGATCGCATTGGCAAAAAAGGTATAGACTGACAAACGAAATATGCTCGATCAGCATTCTGGCTCGACACTATCGAGCTCAGTACCGACCCATCCACAAAACTGGAAAAGTCACCCGGGCTGTAGTCATTCACCTTAAAGTACAGGCGTGATGTTGACATCAATGCCACTGCACCGAGTCCTTTTCCAATAGAGGATGACAGCAGGACCAACCCCCACCCCAAAGGCTCCACCAACGCCAAAGGAAGCTCTGATGGTGTGGGAAGAAAGTAACCGCAAAGCGCGGTATATGCTGAAACGAGTAGCGCCACACTGGCCTTCGACATCGTTTCCAATGCTGTGAAGAAATGATTGATCCATGAGAGGACATAGCTCGACGCCTCATAATCCACCTTGTCAAATGCAAAAATGAAAACAACAAACACAACTACAAAGTAGTTCAATGCATAACGCGCAAGTTTAAGATTCTTTGTAACATTTGGTGTGGGGGAAGGCGAACTAGAAAAAGCCAAAACACCCGGGCGGCTTAACTTGAAATTCTCCCAGAGGAGAGCAAAAGCAAAGAATGCCGTGCTACCAACAAAGACAAGTGCGATTGTCGGTCGATTGCTCAAAAGCGTCAATGCCAACCCAGAAACCACATACGCGGCAGATACAAATAGTGAAACCAGAAACAATTGAAGCCAGGTATTTGGTGATAGATAGCGCGAAACGATCATTGGCTTACCAAAAAACTCGGGAGCTACTTCCTGCTCATATCGAAGCAGCTTCGCTTTTGATCGCTTGTTGATCTCCTGTTCAATCTCGGCCATGCGCATCCTCAAGACGCGAAATGTGAACGAGGAGAGATAGATTTGCGAGTAAAGGTAAAAAAGTAGAGAAGCCGCAATGATGAGGACTGGAAGTGTTAGTGCGTCCGGAATCCTAGCTCCTTTAAACGCGTCTGAGAATTGATAGTACGAACCAGCGACCGCAACCAAAAACAAGCCATAAATCTGAATGTAGGTTACCTGTCGATTATTCTTCGCTGAATTCTCGGCCGCTTCAGCCCTGTGCAGCTTGTACTCCTCCATAAGAACAGCGACAGAAGGGTCATCTTCGACGAAGACCTTTCGACTGTAAGCCAAGCCAGCGGCTTTTTTTGCACGACTCACCAATGATCCACGCCTCTTCATCGATAGGTTTTTCGAAAGTCGCCCGATCTTGTCGTGGGATCAAGGCTTAAGCGCGACAAAGGCAATTCCCAGTGGGCCGAACCACGAACAAAAAAGTCCGACTTTTGCCCCAGCGCGAAAACGATGGGACGATTTTGCCCCATAACCAATTGATATCATTCACACTAGGAGGTGCTTTGGTGCCCGGGGGCGGAATCGAACCACCGACACGAGGATTTTCAATCCACTGCTCTACCCCTGAGCTACCCGGGCACGGGGAACGCGTAGGCGTTCGGGTCGGGGTTATTTAGGCGAGGCGGTCGGGGCTGTCCAGCGGAT
>JANSYK010000103.1 GCA_024742485.1 Alphaproteobacteria bacterium
GACCCAGCCAAGCGAATGGGCGTGGAACAGTTTGACAAAGGCTTTCAGCCGGTTCTCGACAATCGACACGGAGCTGTAATCCGCAAGATGCCTGGCTGTGCAGGTGTTGCCCTTCGTGGTGACATTGGGCGCGCGCCCGATTGGGCGCAGGCGTAGCGGGCCAGATCTCAGGTTGAGCGCTCTGAGCGCCTGTGCACAGAGGCGCGCGACACTGTCAGCGCCGGTATCCGCCTCCTCGTCGAAATCGATTTTCCTTTCACCGATCTCCAGTCCGACGAGGCGTCGGTTCGACACCGTGAAGGTCGCTTCCATGCCGGCATCAGACAACAGCGCGAACCGGCGCGGCAGCACCGTTTCATCAACCTCCCGCGACAGGCGCTCAATCAAAGTTGCGAAATCCCGGGACGGCGCGGATGCCTCTTCGCGCAGCCCTTCGCACGGCATCGCAACACGCGATAACATGTCGTGCAGCCGCTTCACCGTGCCTTCGTCGGCGAATTTTTGCATGGCGGAAGACGGTCGCATCATGCCGCCCTCGCCATTTCGGTCAGGATTCTCTGGGCGGACCGGGCAACGAGCGGAATGTCGGACACCGTTTCGCAAACGCAGCAAATCACATCGGAGTTGGCGGCCTTGGAGCGCACGAATATTCGCACCTCGTCAGGTGTTGCGACCACGGCAAGCTCATTATCGTCGATCATAAGATCCGACAGGGAAAAACTCCGCGACGCCTGGCGCAGCACCTCTTCCAGATAGTCCTGTTTGTAAAGACTTGAGGCACTTGTGCGCAAAGCGAGCCCCGTGGAGAGGTCGCCGAACGAGGCAAGCTTGCACCCCGGTACAGCATGCCGCAATTCATCCAGACGATCCGAAAGTGTCATGGAGCTCTCCATTCGGCTCAGGGTGTGTTTACCGTGTCGCCAGACCGGCCCTTGTCGGACGTTCGGTGCGCCCCCTCATCTGGGTCAGAACACGGACGCGCTTTGGAATGACACTTGTCGCGCTGTATTCAACGGCCCCTTTGGCGGCCGTGTCAGCCCCAACATCAGTGCTTTGCAAGGACGCCTTCGAACGCGGCGCGACCTCCATGTCCGAGGCTTCCTCCGCGGCGGCCGAAACCGGCCCGCCTTGCAAACCGGGTGCCGCGTTGATCAGGCTCTCGACCAGGTCGTTGACAAAATCGGCGGCGCCACTGGCCTTCCATTTTGCCTCATCATCGCCGGCGGCAATCGCTTCGGTGATCGAAAGGGGGAAAATGCTGCGAAACAATCCGTGTGCTTCTTTGCGGACGCGCGCCATCACACGGTCCAAATCACGTTCGGAGTGCAGCTTGTCCACCTGCGTGACCAGCAGAATGTTCCGGCCATTCGTATTGTCGGCGATCTGTTGCCATGTCGCGGCTTCCGTTTGACGCCAGGCCTGCGTGGCTTGCGTGCACCACACGACGCTGTCCACCTCGTCCATGACCGACATCCAGACATCGGATGACATACTCGGGTCTGAAATGCCCGGCATGTCGATCAGATCACAGATTTCCAGCGTGTCAGACGGGTTGAACAGCCGGATCATGCGCGTCTCTTCGAGTTGAACCCGGTCGATCTGGTCGATCTCGATGGGCGTTTCCGTTCCATCATGCCCGACGGCGAAGGCCGCGCTTTCGCC
>JANSYK010000147.1 GCA_024742485.1 Alphaproteobacteria bacterium
ACACCCGCCAGTCCGCAAAGCACGAGCAGAACCCAATACCCTGAAGCAACAAGTTTAAGCAGGAAAACACCAGTATCGCCCACGTATCGGACCAGGGCTGCTTGATTCCAGACCACACCAATCGTCTCGCGCGAATGTAGATCAATCAGTCGTTTCCCCACCGTAATGGCAAAGCGCCTGGGATTTTCAAGAATATAGTCCTTCGCTTTTTGCCCTAGATACTCTTCGCGCTCCACTTCAGACATACCACTGACTTCTGACGGTAAAGGAGTGTATCCACCATCACTTTCAGGGTTATTGCCCATCCACAAATTCGTTCCAAAATTGGACGAAACCAGATAGGCCTTGCCAATCACCGTTTCGTTGCGTGCAGTCCACGGAGATACGATCAGTATAATCAGAATGACGCAAACTGCGGCCTTGATGGCAGCGAACAGAGTTGCTTGCCAGCCCTGCGACAGAGCAGCGATCACCATTGCTACGGGAAACAGCAGGATAACGGGCCGTATGTAACACGCCAGACCCCATATCAACGCGGCTAATAGCAAGTTGAGCCAAGGACGCCCAGCCGTATTCGACCAAAAGAACAAGCCCCCCATGGTAAGCGCCATGAAGTAGAGTTCACTCGACAAAATAGAGGTGAAAAAGATCATGTTGGGCCAAAAGGCAACCAGCACGACAGCCCAGAACGCTGACCGCTCCCCAAAAAACCTCACGCCCAGGCCCCATGTAAGAACGAGTATGGCAAGCCCAGTCAAGAGGTTGAGGAAAACAACACCCACAAAGGTATTGCCAAGCAAAAAGAAGCTAGCCGCGGTCAGTGCTGAAGTCCCGACAGCCCAATAGGCGGTGGGTTCATCAGGGGTCCAGCCATAGACACCGTGCTGCCAGATATTCAAGGCAAAGGTGGCATAAGCTTTACTGTCGGACACAGGTTCGACAGGTACATACAGAGCCCAGATTATCCGTAACAGCATACCAACGAAAATGATTGCCACTACGGAGCGATTCGTTTGAATAAAAGACGCAGTCATCTACCAATTCCACTCCGCGGCAAAAACGATGATGGACACTACGACAAAAGTGATCAGACTGACCTTGTCTTTGGCCGCGAAAATGATTGGATCGTCATGCATCAGGCCTCTGTGCGTCAAAACAGATATTCGGCTCAACCAG
>JANSYK010000058.1 GCA_024742485.1 Alphaproteobacteria bacterium
CTAAACCGGGTTTGCGTTCGGAAAGTAGGCCTGTTAATGGCCACGCGATCATTAAATTGACCTGATGCGGTCGCAATCCTACCCAACCTTTTTGAATAGTATGCGAGACGCGCATGCTCTTGGGGTGCTTGAGTCTTCATCGGTCGACTCTTTCGAAGCAGGCCTGACAGTGCCGCAAAGAAAGTACGGTTTGAAAATGGTTCGCAGAACGGTTAAGGACAACTTGGGGGTTTGGGGAACTTCAATATGGTAATGGACCGGAACGAGATCGGTCGAACAGCGTCACCTGCAAAGGTTTTTCCTATTGACGTAACGGCAGTATCTCAGGGTGAGTTATTGGAAGATCTCGAAGATCGCCTCGAGCGTTCGGAAGGGTTCTGCCTTGCGACACTCAATCTTGACCATATCGTGAAATTACGCGCGCACGAGTATTTTCAGACGGCGTACCGCAGGCACACGCATGTGACCGCTGATGGAAAACCAATTGTCTGGCTGTCGCGATTGGCGGGCCGGCATATTGAGTTGATCACAGGATCCGATCTGATTGATCCGCTTTCTGCTGTTGCCGCGCGTTTGTCTGTTCCCGTTGCGCTGTTCGGCTCGACGCAGGAAACGCTGGAACAGGCAGGCGACGTCCTTTGTGAACGTCACCCGGGTCTTCAAATCGTCGCGCGCATGTCGCCGGAGATGGGGTTCGATCCTTTCGGTCCCGAGGCGGACGACTATATCGAGGCCATTCGACAGTCAGGCGCCCGGCTGTGTCTGGTTGCGCTCGGCGCCCCCAAGCAGGAACTTTTTGCCAGCCGCGCGGCGCGTTTGCTTCCCGAAACTGGATTTGTTTCCATCGGCGCGGGGCTGGATTTCCTCGCCGGTGCGCAAATCCGTGCCCCCCGCGTGATGCGCGCTCTGGGTGGGGAGTGGCTCTGGCGCATGATGAGTGACCCGCGACGCCTGGCGCCACGCTATGCGGCCTGTTTCGCAGTGTTGCCCTCGCTGTTCGTGGATGCGCTTCGGGTCCGCCTGACCGAAAGGGAAGGGCGGAAGTGAGCGAACTCGGCATTCCTTTCAACAAACCGTCCCTGGTGGGCCGGGAGATCGACTATCTGCACGAGGCCATAGAGCGCGGGCAATTGTCGGGAGATGGCCATTTCACCCGTCTGTGCAGTCAACGCCTCGTCGATATGACGGGTTCCGATGCAGCGCTACTGACCCATTCCTGCACGGTGACCTGGAAAGGCAGATCAATGCCTTCGTCGACCATTACAACAACCACCGATAGCACGAGAGCATCGGCAACCTGACACCCGCCGATGTTTATCACGGTCGCGGCGCGAAAATCCTGAAGATGAGAGAGGAGATCAAGAAACAGACATTCCGAAAACGCCGCTTGCACCACCAATCCGCTGCCGCCTAAACTGAAACAGAAATCGAACCAGAGCCTCCGTTACGAAACAGGCAATGCAGTCCGAAAAACTCTGACCACGGACAGGTTGCGCTCGGTCGCACGGCGTTTGATCGAGCAGGCCGCGGAAGCGAAACTGGTCTCTCTGCTGGCCGCCCATGCTGATGACAAGACCGAAGACGGCCGCTCGCGCGTCATTCGCCATGGCTATCTGCCGGAGCGCGAGGTGATGACCGGGATTGGCCCGGTGCCGGTGAAGGGGCCTAGGTCGCGAAACCTGCCCCACAGAATGGGACGTCGTTAACCACGAAAATAACGACGTTTCATAATATCTGATCACATGACGCGGCAGGTGGTTCAAATCGGGCGTTTACGATATGATTACGGACGCTGACGGTTTCTTACGAACTTTTGGAACGGGTTTGAAGGAACCGCATCACGCCTAACCCGCTCTTATCCGTACCACAATTTTGTTTGGATCGAGCCTAAACCCAGCCTTGTCTACGCCATTATCGTACAGCATCATCGAAAACTGAGAGCGTCCGATATCTGTCGCTGTCCCTATCTTTCTTGTCCGGTTGAAAAGAGGCCATTTATGTGCTGCAGCTCGAACAGTGTGACCGGTCAGACCGAAAGTCCGGCCCGCCTAGTTTTTAGCAATTCCGGCCTGAGCAATAAAAATCCTGAAATCCCTCCCGAGTATTCGGAAAAACACGATTGGATTTCCGTGAACTGCTGTAAACTTAGTGAACTGCGTGTAGTGGGCCGAGTATGAATGCGATACTTTGTAAACTTATACGCCACCGATCCTATGTCCAAGGAATGCTGGCGTTTTTGACTGGATACTTCGCAACAGTGTTGTGGAGGCCTGCGCGCCATAAAGTCGTCGAACATATCAGGTTCATTTGGGCAAATCAGTCAAAACCCTTTTGGTTTGGTGAAGTATGCGCCGCCTCCTTTCATGAAGCGAGACGACTAAACCTTTGGAGGTCAGAATTAGAAAGCGGTTTCAGGCTGCCCATTGAAGCCATTCAATGGTATTTTGAAGCATTAAAAATCCGACCACAAGCTTACACAAACAGCCGAGCTCATTAGAATTAAAGGTCAAGGTGTGCCTTTCCCTCAAGTGTCAATCAACTTATTACCAGAGGTTATCTTTTGCCTAAAGCAGAGCAGCAAATCGCCCAAACAGTATTGGTTGTCGATCTCGACGAAACACTGTCGAGGACAGATACTCTACACGAGGCACTGATTCATACCCTTGTCAGTGGGCTCGCCGCGTTTCTATGGCGCCTTCTTAAAGGTCGGCCCCGAACCAAGATGAGTTTCAAGTCTTTGCTGGCAGACAGCTCCGTGGCTGATCCCGGTTATCTCGTGTTCAATGAAAGCGTTGTTGAATTCATCAAACAGGCGCGTGGCGCTGGCAGAAAGGTTGTATTGGTCTCGGCGTCTGATTGCCGGCAAGTGACTGCAGTGGCTGATTATCTGGGGCTATTTGACGAAGCTTTCGGCACGGGAGCGCCGGAGGTGGAAGGGCGAAATCTGGGAGGACAACACAAGGCGGATTTTTTGGTCGCAAGGTATGGCGTGAAGGGCTTTGACTACATAGGAGACTGCAGCCGCGATATTCCGGTTTGGAAGTTGGCCGACAAA
>JANSYK010000064.1 GCA_024742485.1 Alphaproteobacteria bacterium
GCCCATGCGTGGATCAAACAGGGTCAGCAGACCGTATTCCGACGGACGGCCCTGCTGGTAGTTGTCGACGAAATCGCCCACCACCTTGGTGCCCGCGCTGTCGATGGCGCCCCCGATCCAGCCGCGCAGCACGTTGAAATGCCCCTCGACCCCCGCGCGGGGGCGGATATGCATCCGCGGCTCGATCGCCGTTTCGCCATGGCCCTGCATGCGCAGGGAATCCTCGATCGCGTTCAGGATCTCGGCATCGGTCAGGCCGAGCGCCTCGATGTCGAAGCGGTTGAGATAGTCGATATAGACGGGGGGCGTGGACATGGGGAGGCTCCGGTAAGGTCGGGCTGACCTAATCATCCGGTGCAGGCCGTGGCAAGGTCCTCAATTACCCCCGCCAGATCCAGCCGCCGCCCAGGATGCGCGTGCCGCCGGTCTCGTAGAAAACGCAAGCTTGACGGTATGAGCGCGTTCCTCTCGGCTCAGCGGTTCAGTGGGTGTGTCAGGAACCGCTTGTAGTGATTGCGGCCTTGATAGAGCTTTCCGCCTTTTCTAGCGCGCTGCCAACCAAGTCGAGAGATTTTTCGATTTCTTTTGAGCTGGTTTGCCTGAGGCGGTCGGGGGAAATATTGGCTGCAAAAAAGACTTGAGCCATTTCAGAACGGATTTTGTCCGCCTGTGTTTTGTCGAGGTTCGCCAAGTAAGAATCGAAAGTAGCAACACGTACACCGAGCGATCGAAGAGCAACTGCTACTCTTCTGTGCCGTTGGGCCGTTGATCCGAAGTACACAGCAGGCACCAAAAACACAGCGGAGCTTAAAATTCTTCCCAGTGTTTCAAGCGGTTCGAAGGTTTTGAACTCCAGATGGTACCATTGAACGGCGAAGAATAATGGCGTTGCAACATAAAATAGGGCTGCAAAGAACGCGAAAATGTTGGCCTGCTTGTTTTCATCTTTAGCAGCGTTTTCAAAATCTCCAGCTAGTGCAGTTTGACCGGCTACCTGAAAGATATTCTTTATTTGTAACAGAGTTTTGTCTGCCTCTTCGGTTGCAGACGACATCCACTTTTCCAATTCCTCGCCAGCGGTTTCAATTTGGTCTCGCGAACTGGTCTTTAACTTGTCGAGCTGCTCTCGGGTTTCTGATAACGAAGAGGAAATTCGGTCTAACTGCTTTTCAACTTCAGCTCGTTGAGAGGTTTGGGATTCTTCGAAACGTGAATTTAGCTCAGTCATGCGCTCTGTTACTTGCGCTTCGAATTTTTGGTCTACCTCTTCGGATTTTTCATCAACCCTTGCTTTGATCTCATCATAGCGTTGGTTGAGTGCGTTTTGAACTTCCTCCAACTCAGCCAGTTTCGTCGAGGACTGATCAAGCGAGGACTGGATTGCTGCCGATTGTTCACTCAATCTTTCGGCTATGATTTCTATTTGCTGACGAAACTCATCTGCAATTTCGGCGGTGTCGGATTTGAAAATCTTTCGAACGCGCGGATACGGGAACTTGGCGATGATAGACTTATAGTGTTCAGTGGTTTGCGAGAGATGCCCTGGCCGATCACTTGAACCATTAATCGCATTGACTATCTGCTGCATTGGGCCTGACTGAAGTTGGTTAAGTTCCCCTGCTTCAATCAGGCGGTGGTCGGATTGCTGGAGCAGCCATTTGACAAAACGGACCCTCTCAACTGTTTCTTTGTAGGCGTCGTGTAGCCTAGCTTCTTGACCGAAGCTTTTGAGACTGTCTTCGGCCTGTTGGATCAGGTTCCATATCGAATGTTCTTCGAAAGCTTTCTTGTCCATGACCTCAATCACATTTACATCTCAAACAACAAGTTCGTAGCTTAGAGCTTGGGGGCAATTCAATCAAAAGCTGTGCGCTTGCTGTTTTTGAAGCAAGTCAAGAGAGTTGAAAGTGTAATCTCGGGATGCCAATAAGGCTTCCAACCTCAATATCCCCGCCAGATCCAGCCGCCGCCCAGGATCCGCGTGCCGCCGGTCTCATAAAACACGCAGGCCTGGCCCGGAGACACGCCTTCCTCGGGCGTCAGCAATTCGACCTCGGCCGTATCGGGGCCAAGCGGGCGGATGACCGCCTCGCGCGGGGGGCGGGTGGAGCGGACCTTGACCGAGACATGCCATTCCGGCGCGCTGTCGAAGGGCGTATCGCCCAGCCAGTTGATTTCGCGCACGGGCACGGTGCGGGTCGACAGCATCTCCTTGGGCCCGACGATCACGCGGTGCGCGTCCACGTCCAGCCTTACCACGTAAAGCGGCTCGTCCAGCCCGCCGATGCCAAGACCGCGGCGCTGGCCGATCGTGTAGTGTATGACGCCCTCATGCTTGCCCAGAACGCGGCCATCGGCATGCACGATCTCGCCCGGCTCGGCAGCACCTGGGCGCAGTTTCTCGATCACGCCGGCATAATTGCCGTCGGGCACGAAACAGATATCCTGGCTGTCTGGCTTGTCGGCCACGGGCAGGCCGTACTTGGCGGCAAGGGCGCGCGTGGCGTGCTTGGAGGGCAGGTGCCCCAGCGGAAAGCGCAGGTAATCGAGCTGTTCCGGCGTGGTCGAGAACAGGAAATAGCTCTGGTCGCGGTTGGCATCCTCCGCGCAGTGCAATTCCGGGCCAAGATCGCCCAGCTTGCGCTGAATGTAATGGCCGGTGGCCATGCAATCGGCCTCGAGGTCCTTCGCCGTTTCCA
>JANSYK010000078.1 GCA_024742485.1 Alphaproteobacteria bacterium
GGCGTGGCTTTGCATCGTGTCGGTATGCACGATATCGGCATCCCCGATATCCACGATGCGCACGTCACCGGGCAGGTAGGTGGCGTCGTCCTCGTGGTCATAGGCGCCGGCATGGCCAAAGGAAAAAAGCGTGCTGGCCTCTCGCACACCGCGCGGCCCGAACCGCGCGCCCGCACGCCATTGCGTGCCCGCGTCGAACGGCGCGCCCAGGATCGCCACATCGGCCTCGATCGCGTCCCAGTCGGACACATAGGGCCGCTTGCCGAAGGTCGAGATTCCGACAAAGGGCAGATCCAGCCGCCCGCCTTCGTATCCATGTGTGGCCATGTGCTGTCCCTCCGCAAGATGCCCGGACGCTAGCTCACGGCCGGAAGCAATGGCAAGGGGGAGGATTGTCGGCTATGCGGGGCGAAGCGGACGGTCGTTGAGATCGACAAGCCGATCCGCGAGGTCCAGCGTCTCGGGGCTTTGCCGCTTTCACAATTCATCCGGGAACTCCAGAGCGGCGATGACCTCTTCTGTTGCTAGCTTCTCACGACGCCTTGCAAGAGTTTCATTGAACTCTTGTGCCTCAATGTCCTTGTAGAACTCCGCATCTGGTGCGAGCCGCTTCACGGCCTCCTCGACCTCCTCCAAAGAGACACGGAAGAACTCTTTCCTCATATTGGCAGCGTTGACCCTTCGGTCTTCGAACTCTGAATGAAGGGCTGTTTCTAGAGCGGGAGCCTCCTCTGAATAGATCATCGCGTGGGTATCAAAGAGGAAGGGAACTGAAGCGTCACCAAGTTCGCGAACGCGGTCGGCAGGATCGAGCCTACGGGTCAAACCGATCTTTACGACATCCTCCCCAAACGATCCGATATTCGTGATGATGTAGACAAATCCCGACTTGGTCTTCTCAGCCATTGCTTGAGCGCGCTCGGTTTTCTCATGAGCCTCTGCCAGCTGTTGTTCGAGTACACGTATTCTTTCTTCTTGCTCTGCGGAACTAGAGGCGCCCGCCTCCTCGCGCGCCTTCGCGAGAAGGGCTTCGTATTTCTCTTCTTCTTTTCTCGCCTCTTCTGCTTCCCGTAGAAGCCGCCTCTCCTCTCGCTCTAGCCGGGCCTGTTCTGCCCTCTTGTCGCGCTCCTCCTTCAACTTCTCACGATATTCGTGCGTTAGGCGAAGCTCGCTTAGTTTGAGATCAAGGTAGTCCTGAGTGATCTCGATATCCAACGATGCGTTGGCTTTGTCGATCTGCTTCTTCGCATTCTCAAGCCTCTTTTCCATCGCCTTCGCGTTATTCCATCGGACGTTGGCGATTGCAGCCTCACACTCGTTGTTGAATGCACGAAGCGTCAACCGGATGGCTCGATTGACCATCGTCTCACCCTTTGAAGCGCTTTCGCCCACTGTCCAACTAGTGTGACAAACGACAGCAGTCTTCTGCTTGACCATCGCCTTCTGCATCTGACGCACAGCTTCGATCTTGTATTTGTAATCTGCGCTATCACCGAAATCGAAATGCGGCTCATAGACCCCAAGTTCGGCAAATGAGATCGTCTCATCATACACCGCTACTTGCAATCGGAGCCGGTCATAAGTTGATTTCTTGTCCTTATATTCGGCTCTAAGTTTCTCAAGCTCGTCAACAATCTTATTTCTCTCGCCGGTCGCCGTCAGCGCCTCTGCTTCCACATCAACTACAGCAGAGAACCTATTCTCGATCTCCAACAACTTTTCCTGAAGCTCTGTGATCTCACCTTGCTTTGTTTCCTCTAGCTCCTTGAATTCTCTTCGACGTCTGCGAAGTCGAAATGCAAACATAATCGCAACTATCGGCGCCGCTAGAAATGCCAGCGCAATAGAGATTGCTATCCAATCAGTTGAACTTTCCAAACCCATCTCCCAATCCGAGAATAGGCCATCAAAACCATACCGGTAGTTACGTGGCAAGTTCGGCAGGAGTTCGGCGCCTCTCTTCAATGCAAAGCTCGGCAGGCATCCCGCAGACCGTCTTGGACCGGCCGCTTCGGGCTCGTAGCGGCCACTTCTCAGATCTGTCGGCCTCCGGTCTGCGCGCTTGTGACGAGCCCTTTGCGCCCGCGCGTCACATCGCCCCTTTCCATTCGGTCCAACCCATGTAATAGGGAACCGCCAAACGATCCCAGCCAA
>JANSYK010000007.1 GCA_024742485.1 Alphaproteobacteria bacterium
GACCTGCCCCCAGGTCAGGATTTGTTCATGACCGCATTCGGGACACGGCACCCAGAACCGGCGCTGATCGCTTTCCTCGAATGCCGCCTCAATCCGGCTCGCGCCCTTGTTTGTCGGCGTCGAGACCAGCACGATCTTGCGATTCCAGAAGGTCACCGTTCGTTTCTTCGCGAGGTTGACCGGGTCGCCTTCAGCGCCTGCGCTGAACGGATAGCGGTCGACCTCATCGCACAAGAGCAGCCGGATCGGGCGGCTTGCGAGCCCCGAGGGTGCGTTGGCACCCACAATGGTCAAATGCCCGCCCGGGAACCGTTTGTGCAGGATCTTGTTGTTGCCGTCCCGCGACTTCGGATTGGCGATCTTATTCTGCAAACACGGCGTGTCCCGTGCCATCGGCGAGAAACGGTCCTTCGACCAGGTTTCGGCATCCCGTTCGGTCGGCATCACCACCATGATCGGCGCAGGGTCCTGGTCGACGTGGTAACCGACGGCGTTGTTGACCATCTCCGTGTTATGCGTCGGGATCATGGTGCGTCCGGCCAGATACAAACGGTTCGGGCTGTCCACCTGAATGCAGCGCACAAGCACGCTCTCGACCGGCTCGACGGCGACAATGCGGCGCCGCTCGGTTTCCGTTGTCCGCCGCCCCTCCCGCGAGACCTGACGCGCGCGCTTCCTTGCCAGTCGAAACACCGGCGTGTCGTCATAGATCATGAAGGAGAACCGCGTCGCAGGGTTTCCAAGACGCCTTTCGCCGTCGATCACCACTGTTGGCTGCTTGTCCACGGCTGTGAACTTGATACCCAAGGAGGCAAGAAGCTCGCCGAAGCCCTCGGCCAGACGCGGATGGACCGTGATGAACTCGCAGCGACCACATTCAGCGATATAGCCGTCCGTGTCCATCAGCCCCTGCAGGAGAGCCAGACGCTGATCAATCGAGGCGCGCAGGTAGGCGGGCGGAATGTGTTTGCCGGTTTCCGGCGTCTTCCGATCCTTGACCAGACCCATCTCCCGCAAGCGCAGGCTAAACGGCTTTCCTCCTTCCGATATAGGATCAACAGGAAGGCCGTGCTTCCACTGCATCGCGAACTGCCGGCCACATTCCGCGCATTGCCCATTCCCATGGCGGCCCAGAACATCCATGTCGTGCCCACGGCGACACATATTGTCGGGCCAAGGCAGCCTGGGCTTCAGCGTCAGGATATGCAGAACCCGCTTATCCTTCGACTTTACCTCAACCTCCATGCCGCAGGCGCGGAGGTGGCCGGCGATTTCAACATCATCCTGATGGCAGGTAATCTGTGAGCCGTAGCTGTGGCCGTCCCCAAGCCAGACGCCCAAGGCGTAAGGCGGGATCGGCAATGCCTGTTCGGGCAGTTGAAGCGGCGCAGCCACCGGGATCGCGTATCGGTTCCTTTTCTTCGCACCAAAATAATGGGCTGTCTCAGCAATCTCCTTCGTCGTCAGGACCGCCCGGTGGATCGTCATGGAACAGGTCCCTCATCGCATCCTGCGCGCGCACTGGAGTATCGCTATCGACTGCCCAAAGGTGGGCGGCATCAGCGATGATCGAGCTTCCGTCCGAAAACAGCACCCGGTAGCAGCGTCGGTTGCGCATCACATCCGTGGCGCCCATGACCCGGCAAGTCGCGCCGGTTTCGTCAAAAAGAATGTCGCCGACCTGCACATCGCCCATCGTTGTCCAACCGGTCGGCGTCGCCAGCGGCGTATCCAGCGCCAGCGCCTTACCCACCTGTGAACTGGACATGATCACAACGGTTTCGGTGGCCGCATCCGAGACCGCTTCCATGATCCCACGCTGGTACTCAGCGCGGCTCGTACGCCACTGGCCTGGCTCGGCGCTGGCTTCAGAGCTGAGCCGTCGGTTTTGGTCTGCCCAGTCGCTAATGGTCAGGTCCGGCGGCGGCTTCAGAACCGCCAGTGCCTTCGCCACTGTCCGCTTCAGGATCGCTGACCCCTTCAAGGTCAATGTCGGCTTCAAGTTCAATGTCTGGCTGCGCGAGATCATCGAGCACCTCGCGGATGGCGGCGCGGATCAGGTTCCGAGTGTCTCCGACGGTTGATTGTTCAAAGGCCTGTGGTGCCAGCCGGTCTGGCAGGGCCAGCAGGCGGGTGCGCAAGAGCGCCAACACCGCGATCCAGGCCGCCTCGATCTGTTCGGCGGCGATCAGTGATCGGCGCTTTTCTTCAGCTTCCATCTCGGCAAGGTCTGCCCGCGCCCGGATGAACCGCGCACGTTCAGCGGCATAGTCTGGCGCACCCGCCTGCGCCTTCAGTGCCTGATCGCGCAGATAGCGGACATAGCCCTGCACAGACCCGATCAGATCATACTGGCCGCGTTCGGCCTTCGGGATCACGCCCTCGCGGCTAAGTTGTTGTATGCGCCGCTCCGAGAGATCCAGAAGCCGCGCGATTACGCCGATGGGCTGTGTGGCTGTCGACACGCGCAGCTCCCGAACCTTCGATTAACTATATGGAATCGCGTCGAATTCACTGGATAAGCCTGGCCACTAGAGCGAAGTTCAAGACAACAGAAATCGCAATTCAGGACGCACCGAGATGAGCCAACGCACCACAGCCCAAGACGCGTTTGTCGCCAAGAAGGCTGCGATCGACACCATGCTCGCGCGGCTTCAGGCCCTGAGCGCAGAGCACTTCAACACCCACCCCGACGAGGTGCACTGGGGCCATGTCGGCAACCTCGACTATTACGCCGAGCTCCTGAAGCGCATCACCGACAGCGCCTTCAAGGAAGGCGAGCACACGGAGTAGACCCCATGGAAACCACCAGCATTCGGCTCCCCATCCGGAACCTGCCCAAACACTTCGACCGCAGCCGCATCACCGTCGTGCTCGACGAAATCGAGATGGCATTGATGGACGATGGGGGTGTCTATGGCAAAACCTTCGCCGACAGCTTCACGATCACGGTCGAGGTTCCGACCCATCAGCTGATGGACACGGCAAGCTGCCTTAAAGACCTCGGCCTTATCTGACATTTTGAATCCGCCGGAATTCCAGCCACGTGCTCTGTGCGTTTCGCGGTTTGAGCAAATAGAAAACACATGATCATGCTTAGGTCAGCTTAACCCGGCCGTCCTTAATCCTATTGCGAGAGGACTGTGAGAGATTGACCTCACCTTTCACGATATCAAGCTTCGCAACGCGTGAGTGATAGATGCGGAACGATTCAGCCAAATCCTCATCGGTTATTTCTGGTGATACTTGTTCATCTTGCCCCGAGGTAATCGAAACTTGGTCGAGGCTCATCCCGCGAGCTTCAAGAAACGTTGTGACGATTACTTCAAAGGTCATTGGCGGGCGATGATCCATATGCGCTTCGTCACGCGCAATCCTTTCACCTGTCACGCCGCACAAAACTTTTCCGTCATCACCTCGATTTTCCAAAAAGAATTTATCGCGTGCCGCGTAGAGATCGAACCTTACTACGCGACGAAAAGCGGCCGAAACCTCTTGCTTTCTACTTGGCGGCCTTTGGGTGATGCAGTGTCTGAACGAAAAATCCGTTCCGGACCCGTCAATTCGGACAATCCTGAAACAGTTCGTACCTTGTTCTGTTGCCATAACTTCGAAATGGTCCACGCCTTTGCCCACCTTTTGTGGGTATTCCGAATGACGCTCAAGCAATGCCGACAAGTCTAGGGCGTCATCACTAGAGACCCGGTCCCCAGCCTTATAGCGACCCAACATTTCGCGATAATACTCAATCGCCCTCGACTGATTGTCGAAGCGGCGAGTGGCAAGTTCAACTGGTTTCCCTCGTGCCATGATCAACCTCTTTGCTTTTCCTGAACCAAGATAAGCACTTTTGCGAGCTGACGTTAGCCCGAGTGGTCGAGAGACGGAGACAATTTACACGCATGGCCTCAAACACCCGCCGCAGCAGGAACGAGCGGATTATGCTCACGCCAGTGAACAGCAAGCCCATTTGCAGATTTTGCGCGAGCGTCGTGTGCAGGCCGAAGATCGGGAAGATCAGGATCTGCGTCACGACCGCAACGCCGTAACCGACGATCACGTTGGCGACGGCCTCGACCAACGACATTAGGCGAGACTGTTTCATGCGGCCTCGCGCTCAGATTTCAGAGCATCGAACGTCTGCTCGCCGCCGTCAAGAATGGCCTGCTTGCCTGTGAATTTCTGCCAGCGCTGGACGGCCACATCGACGTAAGCCGGGTTCAACTCGATGCCGTAACAGGCCCGTCCAGTCGTCTCGGCCGCGATCAGCGTCGTCCCTGATCCCATGAAGGGCTCATAGACCGCCTGACCTGGGCTCGAGTTGTTCAGGATCGGACGCCGCATGCATTCCACCGGCTTCTGCGTCCCGTGGACGGTCTTTTCGTCCTGATCCTTGTTGGCAATCTGCCAAAGCGTGGTCTGCTTGCGGTCCCCCGCCCAGTGCCCCTTGCCGGACTTGCGCACGGCATACCACGCGGGCTCGTGCTGCCAGTGATAATCCCCGCGGCTCAGGACCAGCCGCTCCTTGGCCCAGATGATCTGAGACCGGATGGTGAAGCCAGCGACCTCGAGGCTTTCGGCCACGGTCGCCGCGTGCAGCGCGCCATGCCAGACATAGGCGACATCGCCGGTGAACAGGGCCCAGGCCTCACGCCAGTCCGCCCGATCATCATTCAGCACCTTGCCGGTACGTTTTGTCTTGGCAGCACCTGCCTGGTTACGCCAGTTCGGATCGTACTCTACGCCATAGGGCGGATCGGTCACCATCAGCAGCGGTTTGACCGTGCCAAGCAGGCGCTCGACATCCGTCGCGACCGTGCTGTCACCACAGAGCAGCCGGTGGTTGCCCAAGACCCAGAGATCGCCCGGTCGGCTGATCGGATCCTCGGGGGTTTCCGGAACATCGTCCTCACCCTCCTGAGGGCCGGTGCCTTCCTCGAGGCTCGACATCAGCGCGTTCAACTCGTCGTCGGTGAAGCCCGTGAGGCCAAGATCGAAATCTGCCTCCAGCAGGTCCGACAGTTCGAGGTTCAGCAGTTCCTTGTCCCATTCGGCATTCTCGCCGGAGCGGTTGTCCATGATCCGGAAGGCCCGCGCCTGCGACGCGGTCAGCCCCTTGGCCACATGCACCGGTGCGGTCTTGAAGCCGAGCTTGCGCGCCGCTTCCAGCCGGGTGTGCCCTGCGAGAACCACCATCGCCTCGTCCACGACGATGGGCTGGCGCCAGCCGAACTCCTGGATCGAGGCCGCGACCGTCGCAATCGCCTGCTCGTTCCGGCGCGGGTTGCGCGCATAGGGAATGATCTGCTCAAGCGGCAGGTCGACGACGTCCATGGTGATGTCCTTGGGAAGCCTGCAAAACGAAATGGGGTCAGGCCCCCGTTTCGGTTCAGGCGTGGTTTATCAGGCCGTCAGGCCTTTGTTTTATTGGGGTTCGGGTCAAAGCGAAACGAAACGGGTATTTTCAGGGGTGTCACTGGGAAACCCTCGGGCCTCGCCCCCCCGTATACGGTTTGGGCCAGGAAGGACCCATTCATTTTCAATGGGTTACATGTCTCATAAAACCGACCAGAGACAGTTTTCTTTGGCAACCGGTCACCATTTACACCCCCACAAACCCGTTCAAACCGACACGGCTCTCTCAGCCACACGACGGTCATCTTATCGTTTTTATACCTCTGGAAAATTTTTCTGTCACAGCTTCCGGTGTCTCACCGAAAAATGTCTCGCTTGCACGAAATGGGTTGACAGGGCGGCCACAACTTGACCGCCCCGACGCTCACACCGTCTGACCGATGACATACTCCATCGACCGCTTGCGCGGCACGGTTCTGCCATTCAGCTTCCAGACGATCACGGCCAGCCCATACTCGAACCGCCGGTGTGCCGTGGCCCGGCTGATCCCGTGGTGCCAGGTGATCCGTTTCCAAGGTTTGCGATTGGCGCGCGCCCAGAGGATTTCGCCGATGTCCTTATCGACCCACCGGAGCCAGAGCATCGCCTCATCAGCCTGCGTGATCATTCGCGGCGATGGCAGCGGCTTTTTCATCCGCGGCTCTTGCTCCACTTGGTCAGCGAATGTGGAGACGTATTCCGGCCAGGCGCTGACATAGCCCTGCGGGCGGACTGGCGGCATGGACTTCATTACGTCGGCCGCGAGGTCCAGCCGATCAGCAACCATTGCGCGGGTCCATTCACCGTCCATGACGCACCTCCCTGCCCTGTGGGCGTTTGCCGTAGAGTTTCGTTCCCAGCTGTTCGACGAGTTCGCGCTCGGGCCATGTCAGCCGGTCGTCCTCCACGCTCACCGCCAGCACGCCCTGTTCCTGCCAGCCGTCGCGCTTGACCTGTTCAGGGTCACGACGGTTGCCGCCGTAACCCTTGGGAGTGAACCGCATACCCATCAGGCCAGCCCTCCCTGCGTCTCGATCACCCAAAGCAGGATTGCGATGGCATCCGCCTCGTTGTCATCGGTGGGACTGAAGCCACGAGCCCGGGCAGCGTCGATCATGGCCCGCTTGTTGGCATTACCCTGACCAGTCAGGAATTTTTTTATCGAGCCAACCGGGACGCCAGAGTACGGGATTCCCCGTAGTTCTGCCCATGCTGTCAGCGTGGCCATAAGCCCGCCGTAGACGTGGCTCGCGTCGGTGCCGGCATGCCGCCTGACTTCCTCGAAGTAGATCGCCTCGATCGGCCCGGACAGGCGATCGATCTCGTTCAGCCAGTTGGTGAAGCGCAGGTAGCGCATGCCGCCACCATCGTAGCGGCCAGGCTTGAAGCTGACTGTGCCGCTGGTGATGAGGCCGTCATAGCCACGGATGGCCCAGCCTGTTGTGGTGCCGAGATCGAGCGCAAGAATTGTGCGGCCGCGCTCAGGCAGCGGCATTTTCGGGGTTGCGCCAACTGCGGCACTGGACAGAGTCATATCAGCCATGGGTGGTCTCCTTTTCTGGTTGGCTGCTCGGGGTGGAAGACGACGGCGGTTGATGCTTGGCGGTACCGGCCGCCGTCGTCGGATGGATAGTTTGATGGCTTAGGCGGCTCATGGGTCGAGTTCCTTCAGCCAATCGGGCTTAAGGGGACCTTGGGAACCTTGACTTTGAGGTTCCCCTATAGGTTCCCCATCGTAACCCGTTGATTTCAAATCGTTTGGGGAACGTGGGGAACCTGGGGAACCTTTTCCGGGCCCATCCTTCTCGTGCGCGTGCGCGCGCATGCGCGTGTGTGAGGGGGCGGAAAAAGGTTCCCCAGGTTCCCCAAGTTCCCCTCGGCCAATGTTTTCAATGGTTTGAGCAGGGGAACCTTTGTTTTCAAGGTTCCCCTCTGCACCCAAAGGTTCCCCAATCTCTGGTTGAGTGCCCAGAAAATGTGCGGCCTCCGCCTCGCAAATAGTCAATCGCCAACGGGCAGCCTTGTGCTCAATTCCGGATTTTTGCAGCCGAAGCTGCCGAGCACCAACCCGGAAGATCCGATCTCGCATGCGCGAAATCGCCATTCCAAATGCGGTGCGCTGTGCCCGATCATTACCACTGCTCATCGGCGGTGCCGGATCGCAGCGCAGTGCAACATCGAACAGGTCCGCTGCCAGAACATCCGCGGTCCCAAACCGCTCCCACCATGCGGCGATGAACGCGCTCCATGCTGAACCTTCACTATCAGACGCAGCCATCATGTCATCGAGGTTGCCGAGGAACCCCGGGATGCCAGCGGTTGCGAGAACGCCCCCAATGACCTGCGCCCAGTTCTCATAGGAGCCGATGGTTTTGGTTCCGCGCGGCTTGCCTGCGGCGATCCATGCCTGGCACAGCGTCAGGCAGGCGGCGACGATGCGCGCACGATTGGCGCGGATCCAGACCATCAGGTCAGGGTGCCGGAAGCCCGCACGTTGCCAGGGCTGTTCGACATTGGCATCGAGCCGGATGCGCACCAGCCGGCGGGCCATCTCGTTGGAGAATTCGGGATTGTTGCCTGTGGCGATCCAGAGGCAGCGAATAGGCAGACGGGTCATCTCGGACTGCCCGAGTACGCGGTCCTCCCAGAAAGGTGCGGTAAGCGCGGCTGCGACGGCGGAGCTGTCGAGCTTGGCCCGCAGGTTATCGATCAGGATGATCGAGGGGATCTGGCGCAGCTTGGCGGTGACGCGCTTGCGCCATTCCTCATCGTCCCGGCCCTCAGTCATGACGCTGGCCCCTGTGCCGGTCAGGATCGTGGCCACGGCATCCACCATCAGCGTCGCGCCCGTGCCCGGCGTGGGTTTTTCGATCAGGTGCAGCGGCGTTGGTCCATCTATCATGCCGCGCAGGAAACCTAGCAGCAGGAGTGCTACCACATGCGCGCGTTCCGCCTCGCCGGTGAAGGGAAAATCCCCGAAGAGGTCGTCGCAGATCAGTTCCCGGGCCGCAGCAATCTCCGCCTCGGTGGGACGCTTCGGGATATCCGGCACAGTGAAGCTTGGTGCCGGGACATAGAGCAGTCGCGCGTCAGGATGATAGCCGGGGGTGGTGATGAGCGTGCCGCTGCGGCCGAAGACAGGCGTGTTCACGATACCAGTGAGCACCGGCAGCGCCGGATCAGGTGTGGCAAGAACCGACTTGACCGTGGCGACCGGCGGCGGCGCGGGTAACAGGTCGCCCTTGGCGTTTTCACGCACCCAGCGGGCGAGGCGTGCCAGCATGTGACGCAGGCGTTCTTCATTCAGGATCGTGGCGACGGGTCGGCCTTCATCGTCAGGCACGACCCATGTCGGCTGTCCCGCGAAACGAAAGACCCAAGGCGTGCGGTTCGAGGCCATGACCACGCTCCAGACCTGCGCCACGGCACGGCCCAGATCGCCCTCGTCGGCGCGCAGCACGGGGATGTCAGTGCCGCTGCCTTGGTAATTCAGCGGCCGATGCTGGCCGATCTGCGGAACCGCCTCTGCTTCGGTGGCGGCCTCCGCATCCACGATCAGCGCAGCGACGGCATCGGCTCCGGCGCACGATAGCATGTCGTTGAAATCCTCACCCTCCTCCGGCGGCATTGCAATGGCGACATCTCGGCCCTGGGCGCGAAGGCGACGGGCGGCAGCCTCGGCGGCCCTCAGACCTGCGCCGGAGGCATCATGGTCCGCGAGGATAAGTACACGCTGTGCGGCGGGTGGAAGGTCGACTTGCTCAAGCCCGGAGGTGGAGAGCGTGGCCCAGACCGGCAGGTCCGGACAGGCCGTCATGACCGCGAGCCCGGTTTCGATGCCTTCGCAGAGCGCGAGGCGCCCATCCTTGCCGATCGGCGCCAGCCTGACGGCACCGCCTGAAATCCGGCCCAGCATCATCTTCGGTTTGACAACTGGCGCCTTGCGGACCTCGTTTGCGTCTTCGACGAGGTAGGTGCGGTGCAGCCCGATCACCTCGCCGCTGCGGTCGCGCACCTGCCCGAGAAGCGCCGGGTATCCTGTCTTGGTTTCCCAATGGGTCAGGTCAGGGTGAAACAGCAGGTCAGTTTCATCCGGCACCACCAAGGCGCGGCCGGCGAGATACGAGGCAACGGGCGTGTCCTCGATGGGCGCAGCCTTGGAGAGGATATGCGCGATCTCCTGCCCCGCGTCCCGCTTCGGCGTAGCCGTGACCACAGGCGCCTGACGCGCAGGTGCCCCCGCGGTCACGCCAGTCATGTCTGCGGCCTCGACAATCAGGTCGCGCCCAGTGAGCCCCGTGGCTTCCTCCAGTGTGCTGATCGGCCCACCGCCCTCATTGCCATCGAAATCGATCCAGTCCCCGGCATGCGGACCACGCAGCGCGATCACGCAGGAGCCGGTGTTGCGCGGGGCGTCGCCACGGATATTGGCGAGACGCCACTCATCGCCGACGCGTTTGCCGTTGGGAAACAGGCGCGGCACCCACGTCTCGGCTGTCTCACGCAGGCGCTGGACGATCAGGTCCAGATCGTAGCGTGCAGGCTGAGCGTAGGCCGGGGCGACATCATTGAGGTCGATTACGGTGGCGGTCATGCCGGCCTCCTTTCAGGACAGGATCAGCAGGCCATGCTCGGCCCGGGTGATGGCGGTGTAGAGCCAGCGCTTGTACTCCTCGTCGCTGCGACCGAAGCCTTCGTCAAAGACGATGACCGTGCCGAAGGATGAGCCTTGGGCCTTATGGCAGGTGATGGCGTAGCCCCAGCTGGTCTCGATCAAACCGCGGCGTTGGAACCGGTCCTGACGGTGGCGGTTCGGGTCATGGACGACATGATCATCGTATTCGCCACGCCAGAAATCCTGTTCGCTGGCAATCACAACGCCGTCCTCGGTCTCGATTTCAGCGCGGAAGGCGCGCGGATTATGCGGATGCGGTCGCACAGCACTCAGCGTCAAGAACATGCCATTGATCAGTCCCAGACCGTGGCGGTTGCGCAGACAGATGATCTTTTCGCCAGCGCCCGTTGGATAGTCGGCGTCAAACCCGGCGGCATGCTTCATGGCCATGTTGAGACGGCGGCGCGTCGCGTTCTTGCCGCAGATCACCTGCCCACCGTTGAGCAACTGCCCCGGCATCACGTCGCGTTGTGACATCTTCCAGACATTCTCATCGAACCCGCCGAAGGGAATGGGCTGACCCTCGCGCGCCATGGTGGCCAGTCGCAAGATCGGACTGTCCGCCGCCTGGCGATGGATTTCTGTCAGCATGACGTCGGGCTCCGCATCGGTGAAAAAGCTCTTCTCACCAACGGGCGGCAATTGCCCGGGGTCGCCCAGCACGAGGATCGGCTTGCCAAAGGCCAGAAGGTCCTCGGCCATCTGCTTGCCCACCATAGACACCTCGTCGAGCACCAGGAGATCGGCATCGCGCAGGTCAGATTGCGGGTTCAAAACGAATTGCGGCTCATGGATGTGGTCAAGCCGGAGCTTCAGCTGCGCAATCTGGGCTTGTGCCAAGCCACGCTCGGCCACACCCATCCGCGGCAGGTCCCGCTCCAGCGCCGAAAGTTCCTCGGTGACGCGCGCAATTTCCTCGGGCGAGGCTTCGGAATTACGATAGATCAGGCTGTGAATGGTCTGCGCTGGCGTTCCCTTGCGCGTCATGACCAGAACAGCCTTGCCCGTGAAGGCGGCAAAGAGCACACCACCCAGGCCGCCCGGCGTCATGGGCTCGAGACCAAGCGCCTCGATCGCCAAGGCGGTGATGGTGCTCTTTCCCACCCCTGCATACCCAAAGACCCGGAAGACCTGCTGTTCATGTGTCCGATGGCGATACCAGTCGCGGATGGCGGCAATGGCGCGCGTTTGGGACGTCGTGAGAGAAACGCTCATGCCATGTCCTCCCAGCAACGTTTGGCAAACGGGCAGAACCGGCAGAGGTAGAAATCGGCATGGGCCGCAATGCGAGGCAGCAACTCACCCGCCTCCGCGGCACGCAGCACCTCAACCGCTTTGTCCGACAGCGCCTGTGCAGCGGCCGCGTCGAAAGGCACGTGCTCGTGGTAAAGCTCGCAGGTGTCCTTGTTGAGCGCGGTGAACAGCGCAGCCTCGAGGCCCATATAGGCCATGTAGATCTGCATCTGCGCGTAGTAGACAGGCTTCGAGGCCCGCACGCCCTTCTTCGCAGTGTCATTCCAGCTTGAGGCCTTCAGCGCCTTGTGCTCCCACAACACCGGCCAGCACAGGCCAATCTCAGGGCCGTCAACGATCACGCCGTCCACATGGCCCCGTATCCGGCCACCTGCGGTCTCGAAGCCAAACTGGCCGCCGTCGCGCCGTTGCGTGCGCAGATCGAACCCTGCTGCACGCAACCAGCGGATCGCCAGATCCTCAAAGACATGACCTGCCTCGAAGATGCGCAATGTCAGCCCGGCGAATTCCTTGCCAGGATCGACCGGTGTTTTGGCGAATTCATAGACAAGTCGCCGCGCACAGGGTTCACCTATGCGGCTGGCGCCAAGATAATCGCGGGGACGTTGGGCATCACGTTCAGCAATGAGAGCCCGATCGATCTCAGCGTTGATCCGAGCCCCTAGCGGCGCGGGGTCATTGGCCGCGCGCCCATAGACGAAGCCGGAATTGTGGTTCAGGTCAAGCATGACGGCCTCCGATCAAAAGGGGATATCGCCGGCATCCGACTGGCGGCGCATGGACGCCTGAAATCCCTCCACGCAGGCCTCGATCAGACAGTCGATGTCCTCGGCCGGGCGATCGAAGAAGGCCTGCATCAGCCCCATCTCTGTCAGCGCCTCGGCCAGCGCGCGGCGCGCCTCAATGATGGCGCGGGTTTCCATGTCAGTCTTGTCGATCATTCCAAAGTTCCTCCGGGCAATGGCGCTGCCCACCTTCAGGCAGGCCATTGAGCAAAAGCGGTGGTGGGGATGGCGGTCCCATCGCAGCAGGTGGCAGTAGCCGAAGCCCCGGGCCTCCCGGCCGCAGAGCGCGCAGGGCGCTCGACGGGCGAGGTCGGCGCGGCTCACCCCATGAGCAGGTCGTCCAGCTTTTCCCGTTCCACTGGATCGGGGCTTTGCATCCGACGTTGAGAGGCCAGCACGATGAACCGGCTGATCGCGTTTGAAGCCATGCATTCGAGATCCTTTCGCGTAAGGCTGGCGATAGGGCGGTCAAGCCGCCCCCGCGCTTCCAACCAACGCCCCATGGCAAGGGCCGCTTCCGTGGTGACATGCACCTGCCAGTCATCCGGGCTCATGTAGTCAGCCAGGCCGGACCACCGGCGGGCATGGCACCACCGGATGAGTCAGCCTTGGGCTGTGCTGGCGGATTTGATGTCCCCTGCCCCGACCATGCTGGCGTTGCAGGCGTGGTGCCGGGTTGCGATTGCCCCCAGGCCGGTGCTGCCGAAACAGGTGCCGTTGCTGCCGGACGGGAACGGTTCGATGGCTGCGCCGGCACCACCTCCCCTGCCATGACCTTTTGCCATTCTGGAGCCGTGGGCAGCACCACATGGTCGAGCCTGTTGGCATCCTTGTAGGCCGGGTTCCGGTTCGGCTCGATCTGGATTTTGCCGACAAAGGTAATGCCGTCGAGATCGGCGAGCCCGCGCAGCGTACGTTTGGCCTTGGCCTCCTCGCTCATGTCGTCAGGGTTCAGCCCAAGCGCGCTATCGATCATCGCGCGAAAGACAGATTTGGATATCCTCCAGCCGATGGACTGGCCCTGCTCGTCGAGCTTGCCGCCCTGCACAGTGAAGTTCTGCCAGAACTTGCGCCGGGCAAACGGGCCCTCGGCCACGGTGAATTCGGCATCCACCATCAGTACATCACTGCCTGGTTGATTGGACGCCTTGAGCAGCCCCCTGTCATGCTCATTGGCCCCGTCCGTACCGCCCTTGCGGATGGACATGGTCAGCTTTGCAAAGGTGCCGTCAGGGATCAGGTCACCGGATTGCTGCGGGGCGACGTCATTCAAGTCGAAGGTCATGCGATTATCCTTTCAAGGGTTGGTTGATCTTGGTGAGCAGCGCGCCCAGATCGGGCGGCTCGGTCATTTCGAGGCGACCGGAACGGTCCTTGGCGGGCAGGCCCCAGGGATTGCCAGAACGGCAGACAAGGCGGCGCACCTCCCCTTTGTCGGGGTCATGACGCCATGTGACGCCTCCGTCGGTCGCCTCTTCCCGGCTGAACAGGCTCAGCGTCATCACCTGGTCAACGATGCCGGGCAGTTCCCGCGCGGCCTTGCCGCCCTCCATCTGCGGCTGCCAGATGGTGCGGTTCATCTCATCGGTCAGCCGCTCGAGGATGCCGACGAAGATCACCGTTTTACCTGGCGCATGCTGCAGATGTTTCAGGAGCCCGATCACCTCTCGGGCCAGCAGGCCATAAGCGCCGCGGGTGTCTGGCTTGCCCGTCCGCTCGGACAGCGCCTCCGGTCGCGTCTTGGCCCATGCCATGGCCTGGCGGGTCAGGTCCGTAATGCTGTCCACAAACACGATACTCTTGGCATCAAGCCGTGCCGCCAACTCGGGATGTTGCCCGCGCAAATGCGCATAATGGGCCTCGGAAAAGTGCTCATCAGGCTGCGCCGCGGGGTTTGCCCCGCCAATCAGGCAGGCAATGTCGACGGCATCAGCAAAGCGCCGAACTGGCAGGCTATCCCCACGCCAGTGCTGGACGGATTTGAGGCCAGCTTCAAAGTCAACGCAGACGGTTTTGTCTGCGGCCATGGTGGTCAGCAAGGTTGTCTTGCCGCCGCCGCTGGGGCCGAAGATTGCCAGAGTGGTTTTGCCCTGCGCCTCAGCAAGACGTTCATCGGCGGAGAGGATTCGCAGGCTCATGACAGCACCTCGCCGCGCCGATCGGACAACCCGTTCTGGGTCAAGATCGCTTCAAGACAGTCGCCAAAGCGCCATGTCGGGTTTTCGGCCCAGAACTGATCGGCCTGACGCAATGCTTCACGCCATTCGCGCAATGCCGCGCTATCATTGGCGATCTGCTGGTGGCGAATCTCGATGGCCCGAGCAAATTCGGCGCGCGTCAACTGGCGTGTCGAGACAAGCGTCGTGCCCTCAAGATCCATGGCAACGGCCGCGGGCAGCGAAAACGGCAATTCCGTCTGTTCTGGTGCCGCCGCTTGCTCAGCCCGGAGTTTCAGGCGGCGAGCCCTTGTGTCGATCCGGGTGACAACGCCATCTATGCCGGCAAGATACTGTCCGTCTGCATCAATATCGTCCCAACGGTTTACCGCTGCTTGCCGCTTGTTGATCGCGCGACCCGCGATCACTTCGCCGACAATCTCGGCGACAACATCATTCAGTCGCATGTGTCCCATTCTGGAGCTCCTGTTCGTAAAGGGTGCTGAAGTCGGTGAGCCAGGCCGCCGCGCGCCGGATCGGCGCGGTATCAACGGCGTGGCGCGAGGCGGGTGGAACGCGGCGCACCGCTTCGGCGGGGCTTGGCTGCTCGTCGATGCGCTCAATGATCTCTTCGATCCGACCGCAGATCGCGCGATCCTCTTGCGTCCCAAACACCGCGATCTGGCGGGCCCGCATCTCCGGCGTCAGTGGTGGCGGGCGGTTTTCTTCGAGCTGCCGAACGCTTTCCTGAATGCGCTGAAGTCGGTCGAGAGAACGTTGCAGCCGATCCTCTGCGGCGCGACGGACCGCCGAGCGGGTTGGTTCCTCCCCGCGCTCAAGCTTTTGATCCAACGTGCGGCGTACAATGCCAGGATCAGCGGCCTCCGCATCACGCAGACGCCGGGCTTCATGGATCTGATCGCGGCGCAGGCCGAGATCGGCGGCTGTCGTAACGTTGGCAGGTTCAACCTTACTCCGACCATGGCCAGCCACTTCGCCTCGCGCCTGCGCGGCATCATATTCGTCTGCCAGACGGCGCTTGGCAGCCGCTTCGATTTTGAGCGCATCGGCCTGCGCACGGTGGGCCGCCGCGACAAGATCATCATGGGCCGCTTTTGCGCTTTTGAGCCGTGCGGCCCGTTTGGCGACATCATAGGCAAGGCCTGCGGCCTCACGGGCTTCGAGCACCTCTGCGGCTGTCTTGGCGCTGGCCAGCATGGTGGCGGCGCGATCGATCAGGCCGGGAAGGTTCTCGCCGGCCAAGGGAATGGGGGCAAGCTCTGTCATCACGCGGCCTCATTTGGCTCAAGCGTGACCTTCAGCGTGCCAGTCTTGACCGTGCGCGCAGGCTCGAAGCCCTTCCGCCAGGCCTCAGGCAGCGCGCCGTATTTGCGCTCCGAGACGGTCAGCCTGGTGTCGATAAACTCCGCCGGGTCCTCGCCGCTCTCGGCGATGTTGGCTGCGATATGAGCCAGCTTTTCCTGGTCCCAATCGACGCGTTTGGGCAGATCGGCCACGACGGTGTAATCGCCATCAACCAGCCGCACGGTCCCGGTGTCCTTGCCGCAGGCACGGCGGGCCTCAGCCGCGCGGGCGGCGTACCGAACCTCAAGGGCCGCGCTGAACCGAGCAGTCGCGGCCTTCAGCTGTTTGCTCGCGTGATCAAGCTCGCTTTGAAGGGCGGCCAGCAACTCGACCGGCATCTGCGCCAGATCGCCGGTGGGCATATTGAGCATGTCATCCACGCTCGGGGTGTTTTCTGGATAGGTCATTGGGTCTCCTTTCTTGGGGATGTGTCAGGCCGCGAGTTCCGAAAGTTGTGCCACGGCTTTTGAATTTGACTGGGTCTTGGCGCGGGCGATCGCGATGTAGGAAAACTGGTTAGGTCCAACGCGCTGCTGCACGAGATGGACAAGGCGCACTGCTTCGCACCACCGCGCGCGCTCGGCCAAAAGCTCCAGCTCCTTGCGCGCGTTGGGCTCCAGCGTGGTCACCGCCTTGCAGATGTCGATGGCCAGAAAACCGCGGTGATATTCCAACCTGTCGCCCGGTTCGGCCTGAGCCACCCAGGCGCAGAACTGGATCTCCGAGATTGGATCCTGCTGCGGGATTGCCATGACCAGAGGTTTGGACAGCATCATTGCCAATCCCTCCCGTCATCCGGTCGCTTGCGTGGGCGTATCAGCAATCGCGGCAGGATTGGTCCAGAGTTCTGCAACGATCTGTGCCGCAACCGCTTCGTCGCTCGAAAACACCGCCAGCAGCGGTGTGCCATCCTCGTGCGAACCCGCAGCCTCGATCCGAAACGCCGCGTGCATCCGCAGGATCTGTGGCAATTCCCAATGGCGATACAGACCCGGGATCCGGACCATGTCGGTGTCTTGATCAGTCTCTTGCATCGGTCATCCGTCTCCAGAACACGGCCCTGATCCGGGCAATTTCAAAAACCAAAAGCCACCCGAGTGGTCCGAGTAGGACATCGCTTCAGAATTTTTCTTGGAATGCTTTACGAAGGCGCCGGACGGCCCGTTGGTAGCGCTTGCGCGTCGCATCTGCAGACAGCCCCAGCACGGCCGCGACCTCCGCCTGTGTGAAGCCATGAATGGCAACCGCACGAACCAGCGAGGCATCCTCGCCCAGAAGTCGAGACAGGTCGCGGTGCCACAGCAGGTCCGCAATGGCGCCTTCATCACGCGCCGGTAGCGCAGCCAGATCATCGATATCGAGATCACTTGCGAATGACTGCTCGCGCTGTCGCGCACGGATCATGTCGCGTTCGATGTTCCGCAGAACCGTTGCCGCGATCCTGTTGACTTGGCCAAGCGCTAGGCCGCGCAAGGCCTCCGTCGCTTGAGCCAGCACGTCGGATGCTATCTCGTCAGGTGCGCTTAGCCTGCGGCGGATCGATCTCTGACGCACCGCATCAAGCCCGGGCCAGAGAGCGAGCAGCAATAGCGTCAGCGCACAATCGGCGCACTGGCCGTCCGATTGCGCGGCGCAGATCAGCGCGCGGAGCAGCTGGTTCTTGACCTCTGGTTCAACCCGTACCTGATGCAAATGATCCAGCAGCGCCGCCGGATCGGAAAAATCCGAAAGCCCCGGATAAGTGCTGCGGAACCGCTCAAACTGGCGGTGAAAGCTGAACGTTGAAGAAACGGTCATGAGATGATCGTGGATCTCGTGCCACGCGAGAGACATCGGACGCCTGCCTTACGGCCAGGCGTCCAGCGCCTTGTCGTGGCCAGGTCAGGACGTCGCGCGTCTCTTTGAGGAAATGGGGGAGGTCGAGAAACGAACGCGCGTTACCGCGCGTTCAAGCTTTCGTCTTCGTGTTCAACGCGCCGCAGCCGGGACAGGTCGCGTAGACTGGAAAGCCAACGACATAATCGAGCGGCTTGCGGCGGATCTGCATTTGAGAGCCATTGTCCTTGCCCAGCAGACGCCGGCAATCCTGACAGCGCCAGTCATTGCAAAATGCGGAGCCAGCGCTGTCATTGTCGTCTTCGCGGTCATAGACGGCACGATCGTGCCTCGGCCTGTAGTTCATCTTCATGAGGGCTCCTTTCAGGACAGGGTTCATCAGGACAAGCGGATGGGATCAGAGCCACGCTATGCGCAGTTCTGTCTGGGTCTTCAGCGGTGGCGCAGGGCTTCCGAGAGCGTCTAGGGGGTAGTGCCGGGTTTCACTTGGGGTGTACGGCGTCGTCCGCCGCCGGGCATGGCGGCTGCCTTGCGTTTGCGTTTACGCTCCTCGCGTTCAGCGATGAAATCAGGCGCGATTTCAGCAAGGCGCTTCACGAGACCGGACAGATCATAGCGATTGTTCTCTCGCCCACCGTTGTCGCCATAATGGGCCACGCGTCTCAGGAGGCCAGCCTCCTCCATCTCCTTGATATATCTCTGGATCTGCCTTTCGCCGATGCCGAGACGGTCGGATAGCTCCGCCTTGCTCGGATAGGGGGCACGACTGGCATCCCACCAATGCTCTACAATTTGCAGCAGGACAGCAAGCTGTGACGGGTTCAGACCGAGCCGCCGTTGCGCACGCAACAATAGTGATGGAACGGGACAATAGCCCATCTTCGCCACGTCATCGCCCCAGCGGGCGGCAATGGACCTGGACTTTTTTTGTTGGGCCACAGGCACTTCGCCGTTGATATTATCTTGATCCTGCTCTGCCATTCGTGTTCTCCTTTCATCATAAGATGACCGACAAATCACGTTGCCACAAGAGGGGGGGCTATAGACACTTATGACGCAAACCCATACGTCTGTAATGTCTATAGGGCACAAGTCGCAAGCGTCTCCTGAAGAACCATGAATGTTGAACAGACGAAACTTAAGGCAGATAACCAGTAGAATTACCCTTAGACACATCTGACCACTGGGCCTACGCTTCGTCAGCGATTTTTTGACGACGGGCAGACGACGCAGGTGTCTCTGACGCGACGCTGTCGCCGGGTTGTCCCATTTCCCGCGGCCGACTGGCTTTTGATCCAAGAGTGATCAATGACCACGGAGGCATTACAATTGAAACGCCCCAATCCCCTGTCGCCCGACCAGATGAACCCGGCCGAGCGCCGCGCCGAGCTGTGCAGTCTGCTGGCGCTCGGGCTCGTGCGCCTGCACCAGCGCGAAATAAGGCCTCAGTCAGACTCATATGGAGAAAGTTCGCTACACTTTCCGCCCGACCAGAGCGTTCATGCAAATCCAACTCACCCAGGAGAGGACATGGCATGACAACGCACGATCCCATCCCCGCGCGCCTCGCTGCGCTAAAATCCACACCCACCAAGGGCCTGAAAGACCAATGGCGGGAGCTCTTTGACAGCGAGCCGCCCCCCTTCAACCGGCGCTATCTTGAAAGTCGGCTGGCTTACCGCATCCAGGAACTGGCCTATGGGGGCCTTAAGCCGGAAACCATCCGGCGACTGGAACGCCTAGGCGAACAGCTTGATGGCGGCGATCGCAAGAAGTCCGGCATGCGCGCGGATCGCGATCGCCCAATTACAGGCACACGGTTGATCCGCGAATGGCAAGGTGTCGAACATGTCGTCACCGTCACCGCCGACGGGTTCGAATGGCAAGGGCGCCCTTACAAGTCGCTGTCGGCCATTGCCCGCGCCATTACCGGCACCCGGTGGAATGGCTGGGTGTTCTTTGGCCTGAAGTCGCGGAGGCGCACATGACCAAGCCCATCACGCGCAAACTGCGCTGTGCCATTTACACGCGCAAAAGCAACGAAGCCGGGCTCGAACAGGAGTTCAATAGTCTGCATGCACAGCGCGAAGCTTGCGAGGACTATATCGCCAGCCAGAAGTCTGAGGGATGGGTTTTGGTGCGCGATCAATATGACGACGGCGGCATTTCCGGCGGTACGCTGGACCGCCCTGCCCTTCGGCAGCTGATGCAGGACGTCGAAGATGGCCTCGTTGACGTCATCGTGGTCTACAAGATTGACCGCCTCAGCAGATCGCTGGCTGATTTCGCCAAACTGGTCGAGGTCTTCGATGAGCACGGTGTGACATTCGTCTCCGTCACGCAGCAATTCAACACCACGACCTCGATGGGGCGTTTGACGTTGAATATCCTGCTCAGCTTTGCCCAGTTTGAGCGAGAGGTAACCGCCGAGCGGATCCGCGACAAATTCCAGGCCTCAAAGGCCAAGGGTATGTGGATGGGTGGAAATGTGCCTCTCGGTTACGACGCCAAAGACCGCAGGCTTATCATCAACGACAAGGAGGCTGCCGATGTCAGATTTGTTTTCGAGCGTTTCACGCAGGTGGGCTCCGGCACTGTTCTGGCGCAGGAGCTTAAAAAAGCCGCGATCACCACGAAAAAGGGCAAGCCCATCGACAAAAAGCATATCTACCGGATGCTCAACAATCGGCATTACCTCGGTGAAATCGTCCACAAGGACAAGAGTTACCCCGGATTGCACGAGCCGATCATTGCCAAAGACCTCTGGGACAAGGTGCACAGCATTCTGTCGGAAAGCCCCCGCAAGCGCGCCGCCCGCACCCGCGCCGACACGCCCGCGCTGCTGAAGGGGCTGCTGTTCGGCCCGGATGGCGCGGCGTTTTCGCCGACGCATACACGCAAAGGGGACAAACTCTATCGCTACTATGTCAGCCAGACCGTGCTGAAGCATGGCGCCGGTGCCTGCCCTGTCGGTCGCGTGCCGGCCGGCGAGATCGAGGCGGCTGTCATTGAACAGCTGCGCGCCGTGTTCCGCCAGCCCGAAATCGTGGCGGGAACATGGAAGGCGGCGCGGGCCGACGCCGACGGCGTCACCGAAGCCGATGCGCGGAGGGCACTGATGCAGCTTGATCCGCTGTGGGATGAACTGTTTCCCGCCGAGCAAACGCGGATCGTGGGATTGTTGATCGAGCGCGTGGATATCAGTACTGACGGGCTCAATGTTCGATTGCGCATAGACGGACTCAGCGGTCTTGCACGCAAAATGTTGGGCGGCGGCGTTGGAGAAGCGGCGTGACCCGCGATGCACCGATACCCGACACGGTGACGGTCAATGTCCCGTTCCGCGTTGTGAAGCGCGGCGGGCGGAAGGAAATGCGACTGCCAGACGGTGCCACCGCGCCACGGCGCTCAGACAACACATTGCTCAAGGCGCTGGCACGCGCCTTCCGTTGGAAACGGATTCTGGAGTCGGGCGAGTTCTCCACCATCGCCGAACTCGCCGAACATGAGCGCATGGCGCCTTCGTATATGACCCGCGTCATGCGGCTGACCCTGCTCGCGCCCGACATCGTCGACGCTATTCTGGACGGGAAGCAGGGGCCGGAGGTGACGCTGGCGCGGGTGCTGGAACCGTTTCCAGCGGATTGGGAGGGGCAACTGGCGCACTTCGGCAGAAATATGGCAGCAGTGGTTTGTTAAAGCCGCAGCGATCGGCTGGAACGAACCCATGCTCTTAAATGTTGCAACGAGTACAAACGGGTTCAAAGTGTCGAAAGCCGACAATTTCGCCTATTTTACCGTAGCACTGCCGGGCTATTTTCTGCTCTTCAGCAACGATGAAGACGGACCACACGGGCAGCCTTTGCATTCCAGTGACTACGATTTTAACGATGCATTACTGCCAATCGGCGCGTCGTTGTAAGCCGCCTTGGTGCGCGATTGACTGCCTGCAAATGAAGGATCGTGATGAAGTTCACTGATCAGGTGAACCGCTTCCGCGCCCGGATGGACGCGGCCGGAACTAACCTCGTACTGACCACCGACCATAGTCTGCCTCAAACTTCCACAGCTCTCAAGAAACCGGCAATAGCGTGAATTGCAACGCCCATGTCGTCACACGTGGCAAATTCTTCGGGCCGGTGACTGACCCCATTCTTGCAACGGACAAACAGCATGGAAATCGGGCAGAGATCTGCCATGGCCGATGCGTCGTGGGTGGCGCCAGACGGCAGGCGCGGCGCGCTCGGGCAGATTGCACGTGTCGCCGTCTCAAGGATGTCGGTCAGATTGACATCGCAGGGGACGGCGGTTTGTTCGTATGTTTGTTTCATTGAAAACCCAACTTTACGACTGACCGAAATACCGTCGCCCACGGATTGCGCCACTCTTGCGAAATTGTTCCGGACAACGTCTTGGAGTGCACGGATTTCGAGAATCAGTTCTACCCTGCTTGGGATCGCGTTCACCACGCCCGGAAACAATGATAACGCCCCAACGGTTGCACGCAGATCGGCGACGTCGACCGCTTTGTTATGGATGGACGAGATGAATTCCGAGGCTGCCACCAGTGCATCGCGGCGGCCTCTCATGGGGACGGTTCCAGCATGGCCCGTATCACCTGTAAACGTGATTGTGTTTCGCTCTATCCCACAAATGCCTGTAACGATGCCAAGAGCCGCATCTTCGGCCTCCAGAACTGGGCCCTGTTCGATGTGGGTTTCCAGATAACCCAATGTATTTGAACCGTTGCGTGCCAGTGAAGTAATACCGTCAGGATCACCACCAAAAACAGAAAGTGCGTCACGAAGGGACACCCCGTTGCTATCCGTCATATCCAGGGCCGCCAGATCAAACGTGCCCGCCAAAGCGCGCGGACCCATCAGAGCTGTGGGGAAACGAACGCCTTCTTCGTCGGCAAATGCGAGTATCTCAACCGAAAAGGGCAATTCGATTGTGTCCGCTTTCAACTTCTCGAGCGCAAGACACCCTAAGACGACACCCATGATCCCATCATATCGGCCGCCATTCCTCACAGAGTCTTGATGAGATCCGATCAGGAAAGTTGGCGACCCCTCTGGCCCTTCCTTGCGCCCAATGATCGTGCCGGACGCGTCCATATGCACTTGCAGCCCGGCCTTTGACATCCAAAGGCGGATGATGTTCAGCGCAGCTTCGTGCTGGGGCGTGAAAGGAAGCCGGGTAACGCCAATCGTGTCGACACTGCATCTTGCGATGTCTGACAAGCGGTGCTGCGCGCGTTGACCCCAGTTCATGTTGCATCCTCTTAATTTATCATGATAAATTATCCTCTACACATAGGCAATTGAGGTGTCTATTGTTTTATCATGATAAAATTTGAGGTGCAGAATGGACGGCAGCGGAACGCCATCTACCAAGCAAAAACGATCGCGACCGGTTCTGATGGCCGATGAGATCAAGCGTTGGGTGGTCGAGCGCGATCTGAAGGCTGGCGACAAACTGCCAAACGAAGGCGAGATGATCGAACAATTCGGCGTGTCGAAGGGGACTGTGCGCGAAGCACTGCGCATTCTGGAGGCACAGGGCCTGATCATGACCAAGACAGGCCCCGGTGGTGGTAGCATTGTCGGAGCGGTTTCTACAGAGCGCGCGCGGTCTCTATTGGCCAACTATTTCTATTTCCAGGACCTTTCTGTCGCCGACATTTATCAGATGCGCAAGGTTCTTGAACCTGAGTTGGCCGCAAGTTTGGCGGGCCAGCTTAGCAAAGGCCAACTGGACGAATTGCACAGTCTGGCGCTTCAGCACCCAGAACCGGCGACATCTGCGGAGGAAGAGAAAGAGCAACATATCAACTCTCTCATTTTCCACGCCCGACTGTCTGATTTCGCCGGCAACCGGCTGCTTGGCTTTGTTATTGGATTCATGGCGCAGGCTTTGACAGACTTGACAGTTTATCGCAGGCTCTACGACCCCCCGAACGTGGAGCTCTGGCGGAGGGGGCGCGAGCACCAGTTGCAACTGGTTGAGGCATTGCGACAGGGTCAGCCGGAAGAGGCACGCAAGATTATGTATTCTCATATGCAGGGCGCCGAAGAGCTGATGAGCATTCAGGAAGCCCATCTGTTGCGGCGGTTTCTGGGAGAATAACTTGACACGCAGGAGGTCGCTCTGCTCGCTGTCTTATCGCCGGGGCGTCCCAACTGTGAGAGTGCGCATACCAGCACCCGCGCGGTGGCGAAGCTGTCCTAAGGAAACGGGCTGGTCGGTTTCATCTACTTGTAACCCTAGGGCGTCGCTCTGGAGCGCAAACCTTGTCCTCGATTACTGGAACTTCCGCAAGCCAGTCAAAGTAGGGCGACTTTCGGGTTCTGTCGTAAAGCCTTTCGAGATCGGCAATTGGATTGTCACCATGATCGATGCGCAGGTCCAGCGGCGGCCGGTTGGGCGCGAGGACTAACATGGCCGCCGATTGCAAACCGCGGCTGTCGCCCCCGGCCAGCATGGCTGCATTCAGAACACGCAGCATCCTTTGGTCCGCTGCTTCGGCGCGGGTCAGCGCCGCCGCTTCCATCGCTTCAAGAACCTTGGGTCCCTGCAGCATGTTTCCGGCAATTGCCAATCCTTCCAGCGCAAGATGGCTGGCAAACGGAACGCTGTTTTCACCGGTGAACCCGTAGGTCGCGCCATTTTGATCCAGTGCAATCAACTGCCTGTGCCCACGGCCCGGATCGCCTGATGTCACGGCCTCGACAGCTTTTTTGGCAGTTTGGCCACCGTACATCGCACGCAGAACATCATCCCTCCAAAAGGTACTGGGCGACGTGCCCTGTGATGCCACAAGACCCGATTCGATGTCGCCCCGCAGGACCCACCCCCCCACACAAAGGCTTCCCGTCGCGGCCGCGGCGGCAAAAACGCCTGTTTCTTTGTCGAAAGTGAGAATCGAGAAGGTCATTCCACCGCCCTTAGACATTTTCCTTGTATTTATCATGATAATTTGTCTGAATGCAATTCATCATGATAAATAACAGGGAGACACCTCATGAAACTGCTGAAACTGTCCCGCAGGGCAATGCTGGCTGCAGGTGCAGCCATGGCACTTGCTCTCTCTCCGCTTGGCGTTCAGGCACAGACGCCCGAAGATGTTCTGATCGTTGGGCAGATCGCCGAACCCAAGGCGCTTGACCCGGCTGCGGTGACCGCCGTCAACGATTTCCGCATTCTGATGAACGTCTATGACGGGCTGGTGCGCTACAAAGATGGCACTCTCGAAGTCGAACCTTCGCTGGCCACCTCATGGGATATCAGCGAGGATGGCACGGTCTACACCTTCACCCTGCGTGACGGCGTGAGCTTTCACGATGGAAGCGCCTTCAACGCTGAAGCAGTCAAGTTCAATTTTGACCGGATGCTGGACGAGAACCACCCCTATCACAACACGGGGCCATTCCCGCTCTCCTTCTTCTTCTCAGCGATCGAGAACGTTGAGGTTGTGGACGCCATGACCGTCCGCTTCACGTTGAACGCACCATATGCGCCGTTTCTGTCGAACCTTGCATACCCAACTGGGCTGATCGTTTCACCCACCGCAGTTCAGCAGCATGGCGCGGAGTTCGGCCGCAACCCGTCCGGCACCGGCGCATTCAAATTCGCTGAATGGCGTTCCAACGAAGCTGTCGTCATCGAAGCAAACGCCAAGTACTGGGACGGTGCACCGGAGCTGCAGGCGGTTGTCTTCCGTCCGATCACCGACGCAAACACCCGCACCGCCGAAATGTTGGCGGGCGGCATCGACCTGATGGTCGAGGTGCCCCCGGTCGCGCTAAGCGAGTTCCAAGGCGATACCTATACCATTCATGAACAGGCCGGGCCACACGTCTGGTTCCTGATCCTGAACGCCAAGGAAGGCCCGTTCGCGGACAAGCGCGTGCGTCAGGCCGCGAACTATGCGATCAACAAGGAAGCTATCGTCAACGACGTTCTCGAAGGCACGGCCGCCGTCGCCGCCGGCCCGACCCCGCCGGCATTTGCCTGGGCCTATAACGAAAGTCTGGAACCCTACCCCTATGACCCCGACAAGGCACGCGCGCTGCTTGCCGAAGCGGGTGTGGAAGGTGCCGAGCTGACCTTCTACGTAACTGAGGGTGGCTCGGGTATGTTGGACCCCGTGGCAATGGGTACCGCGATCCAGGCCGACCTTCAGGCCGTGGGCCTGACAGTGAACATCGAAACCTATGAATGGAACACCTTCCTCGGCGAGGTGAACCCGGGCCTCGAAGGCAAGGCGGACATGGCGGAAATGGCCTGGATGACCAATGACCCGGACACCCTTCCGTTCCTGGCCCTACGCACAGCTGCATGGCCGGACCAGGGCGGGTTCAACTCGGGTTACTATTCCAACCCGAAGGTTGACGAACTCCTAGAAGCCGCCCGCGCGGCGACCGACCAGGCAGAGCGCGCGCGTCTCTACAAGGAGATGCAGGTCATCGTGCAGGAAGATGCACCCTGGGTCTTTGTTGCCAACTGGAAGCAGAATGCGGTTACCTCTGACCGCGTCAACAACTTCTCGCTCCAGCCGTCGTTCTTCCTGCTGCTGGGCGATGTGGTCAAAAACTAAAGCGACCTGTGCAGCTGCGCGCCTTGCGCGGCTGCACATTTCCGGGAGGGGGCAATGGCAGGCTATATCCTGAAGAGGCTCATTTCCGCGCTTCCGGTCCTGTTCGGTATTTCGATTATTGTTTTTGTGATCATGGCAATGATCCCCGGCGACCCGGCCACCGCGATCCTCGGGTCTTACGCGACCCCGGAGAACGTGGAAAAGTTGAAGCGCGACCTTGGCTTGGACAAGCCTATGATGCAGCGGTATTTCATCTGGCTAGGAAACATGCTCCAGGGCGATTTTGGGCGTAGTTTCTCCCTCAACCGGTCCGTTCTGGACGAAGTGCTTGACCGCTTCGGGGCGACATTGATCCTGGCAGGTACGTCATTTGTCCTATGTTCGATACTTGGCATAGCAGCCGGGGTTGTATCTGCAGCCCGGCAGTATGGTCTCGCCGACAGGGCCATCACCTTCGCAGTTCTACTGGGCATTTCCATCCCGTCCTTTTTTCTAGGCATGATGATGATCCTCATCTTCGCGGTGAAACTACGCTGGTTCCCGGTGTCGGGCATGTGGCCGATCTACGGCGCGCGCGACCTGTACGCGCTGATCAGCCACCTGACCCTGCCCGCGCTGTCGCTGGCCGTGGTGGCGACGGGTGTCATCGCCCGCCTTTCGCGCTCTGCCATGCTAGAGGTGCTGCGTCAGGATTTCATCCGCACCGCCCGCGCCAAGGGCGTGCATGAACGTTCGGTCATCTGGCGCCACGCCCTGCGCGCCGCCATGGTCAGTATCATTCCGGTGCTGGGGGTACAGGCCGGGTTCGTCCTGTCCGGGGCCGTCTATATCGAAATGGTTTTTCAATGGCCCGGTGTCGGACGCATGCTGGTCGATGCCATCCTGAAACGGGACATCCTGCTGGTGCAGGGCGGCGTCGTCTTCGTTGCGGCTTGCTATGTGATTTTCAACATCACAGTCGATGTCGCACAAAGCCTGCTCGATCCAAGGATCAAGACATGATGGCCTTCCCGAAGCTGCTGGCACGCAATCGGCTTGCGCTCGGCGGGTTGATCGTGATGGGGCTGGTCGTCGTGCTCGCGCTGATCACGCCGCTACTGCCACTGGCCGATCCCGATGTGACCAACACGGCGAACCGGTTCAAGCGGCCATTTTCCGAGGGCGCCCTCCTGGGCACCGATCATCTGGGGCGCGATCTCCTCAGCCGCCTGCTCTGGGGCACCCGCCTATCGCTGGCCGTGGGTTTCACCGCGGCGATTGCCGCAGCAACACTGGGCGCGGCCATCGGGATCATTGCTGGCTATTACGGCGGGCGCATCGACAACATCATCATGCGCGGCGTCGACATGCTGATGGCCTTCCCCTACATCCTACTAGCGCTGGCCATTGTCGCCGCTCTCGGACCGGGGCTGATGAACGCGCTGATCGCAGTGGCAGCCGTCAACATCCCCTTTTTTGCCCGCAACATTCGCGGGATCACCGTTGGTATCGCCCATAAGGAATTCATCGACGCAGCGCGGCTGTCAGGCATGACCGACGCCCGCATCATCCTGACCGAAGTACTGCCCAACGTGGTCCCTGTGATCGTGATCGCCATTTCCACAACCATCGGCTGGATGATCCTCGAGACCGCAGGTCTCAGCTTTCTCGGCCTCGGGTCGCAGCCGCCGCAGGCCGATCTGGGCTCCATGCTGGGCGAGGCGCGCTCGGCGCTGATCACAAATCCGCATACCTCGGTCGTGCCCGGCGCGATGATCCTGATCATCGTCATGGCCATCAACCTTCTGGGGGACGGGGTGCGCGACGCGCTTGACCCGCGCCTGAAATCCGGCGCCCTGTCGCGCCCGATGCCAACAACGATGGTCAAGCGAACCATGCCGGTCCCGGAGGCCAAAGCTGAAACCTTGCTGGCGCTGCGCGGATTAAAGACCCAGTTCCAAGTCAAGGACCGCGTCTACAAGGCCGTGGGCGGTGTCGATTTGCAGGTGAACCCCGGCGAATGCCTTGGCTTGATCGGCGAAAGCGGCTCTGGCAAATCCGTCGCCGCGCTCAGCATCATGGGGCTGGTGGCCTCGCCCCCCGGCGTGATCACTGGTGGTGCGGTATACTACAGGGGCGAGGATCTGATCGATGCGCCCTACGAAAAACTGCGGTCTCTCAGGGGCAACAGGATCGCCTACATCTTTCAGGACCCGCTGGCCACGCTGCACCCGCTCTACACGGTGGGAGACCAATTGATCGAGGCTGTCCGGGCACATCACCCCTTTAATAAGACCGAGGCCCGTGCCCACGCCATAGACCTGCTGAAATCGGTGCGTATTCCCAACGCGGAACAGCGCGTTGACAGCTACCCGCACGAGATGTCCGGCGGCATGCGGCAGCGCGTGGGGATCGCCATGGCGCTGGCCAACGACCCAGAGATCATTATCGCCGATGAACCGACCACAGCGCTGGATGTGACCGTGCAGGCGCAAATCCTGTCGCTGCTGGACGATCTGCGGCGTGAACGAGGGCTGGCCATCATATTCATCACCCATGATTTCGGTGTGGTGGCCCAAGTGTGTGACCGGGTTGCTGTGATGTATGCTGGCCGGATCGTCGAGGAAGGCCCGACGAGGACCATTCTGAACGCCCCAGCCCATCCCTATACGGCGCGGCTGATGGCCTGCGTGCCCGAACTTGGGCAGGGAAGACGCGAACTTGCCGCCATTCAAGGCCTGCCACCTGTTGTAGACAAGATGCCCAAGGGTTGCGCCTTTGCTGAGCGCTGCAACAAAGCGAGTGACGCCTGTAGGCAGGCGAATATTGAGCTGGTCCGACACGGTGCCAATAGTCTTGTGCGCTGCATTAGCCCGGAAACCTCGGCGCTGGAGGCAAGTGAATGACGACCGTCCTCAAGCTGACCAACCTTTCCAAGATCTTTCCTGTCGGCAAGCGCCTCTTCGGCCCACCGAAGGCCCTCGTTCGTGCCGTGCAACCGCTGTCTTTGTCAGTTGAAGAGGGCGAAACGCTTGGCATCGTCGGTGAATCTGGCTGTGGCAAATCCACCCTCGCGCGGATGCTTGTCGGCCTCCTGCCACCCAGTTCTGGCACGATCGAGATCAATGGCGAGCCGCTGGACAACGCCGATCCGACCCTGTTCGGTCGCAAGATCCAGTATGTGTTTCAGGATCCGATCAGCAGCCTAAACCCGCGTAAGACGATCCGGCAGATCATGGAAGCGCCGCTGAGACACCTTCACAATATGTCCGCGGCAGACAGGGGCCGACGGATCGCTGAAATATTTGCTGCCGTGAACCTGCGTGAGGAGTTCCTAGATCGCTATCCGCATGAATTTTCCGGTGGGCAGGCGCAGCGGATCGGCATTGCTCGTACTTTGGCGGCGGATGCGCGCATCCTGATCCTTGATGAGCCTGTTTCGGCGCTGGACGTATCAGTTCAAGCGCAGGTCCTGAACCTGCTTGCCAATTTAAAAGATGAGTTTGGTCTGACTTATCTGTTCATCAGCCACGATCTAGCCGTCGTGGAAACGGTCAGTGACAGGGTCGCGGTGTTGTATTTTGGCTCAGTGGTCGAGGTCGGTCCAGCGGATGAAGTTTTTTCCCACCCCAAACACCCCTATACCAAGCTTCTGGCTGACAGTGCGCCGGTGGTCGGACGCCCCTTGAAAGCACCGGAAGGGCGCGCAACCGAACTTCCCAACCCGCTGAACCCGCCGGACGGCTGTGCTTTCCGTGTGCGTTGCGCCTATGCCAGTGACCAATGTGGGCGTGAAGCGCCACGTCTTGAAAAACAATCGGATGGCGTGTGGACGGCCTGCTACCACCCTCTTTCAGGCTCAAAGTAGGGAATGGATTCAGGAGCCGGCCGCAGCAAGCACTGTAAGAGGTAACCTGCCAACGGCGAAGGTTCGATGTATGTTGCTTCTTGTCCAACGCGACGCTCATCGAAGTATCCCGAAAGACCAGCCAAAACAGGCAAAATATCAATATGTTAGCGGCTGAACACCAAATGAGCGCAGTCATGAGCCCCAGAGAATATCTGCCCTGAGAGACCGTTCCCAGGCCTCCTGACAACGAGGCCAGTGCTCAGCCCATCCCGCATAACCCTCGAATACAACAAGAAAACCCGGCCGCAGCCGGATCGGGAGAAGCGTTTCGCGAGGTCAAGTGGCGGAGAGACAGGGATTCGAACCCTGGAGACGGTTTCCCGCCTACACGCGTTCCAGGCGTGCGCCTTCGACCACTCGGCCACCTCTCCGTGGGGCGTGTCTTAGCGCCGACAGGCTTGAGACTGCAAGGGGTTTCTGAGTTTTAAAGGCTCTGGCGCACTCGCGGCAGGCAGGCGGCGCGGCCTAGAGATCGAGATGCAGATAGACGCGCCGGTTCTGGCGGCCCTTTTTCTCGATTTTGCCAAGGCGCACGGGCCCGATCTCTGCGGTGCCCATCACGTGGGTTCCGCCGCAGGGCTGCAGATCCACCTGATCGGCGCCCTGCCCGATCCGGACCAGGCGCACCTTGCCCGCCCCCATCGGCGGGGCCACCGACATGGTCTTGACCAGTTCGGGCCGGGCGCGCAGCGCGTC
>JANSYK010000075.1 GCA_024742485.1 Alphaproteobacteria bacterium
AACGACATTGCCATAGGCGTCGGCGACGGGCGACAGGACGTAACGGTCAACACCCACGTTGAACCGATGCACCTCGCGATTCTGCGCCTCGTCCCGGTCCACCACGCTGTCGCCCGATGGAATCGGGGCGGGACCACAGGCCGACAGAAAGCAAGAAAGTAGTACTGCTGCACCTCTTGCTGCGCGTGATTGAGCAGAAACGCCATTCAAATTCGACATACCTTCAGCCATCCTAAACCCGGCCATACCACCGGCTGCAAATCCACTTGGGCAGACTAGACCGCCACGCTTCACGCCGGCGAGCATATTTGGTGGTCTACGAGATTGATAGGTATGGCAACAACATCCGCAGTGCGCGTTTTGTACACACATAGATCTTAAGGTTGCCACAAAACAGCGCACGTTCAGGGACTTAACTTACTGGCCTCTGCCCGCAACAAGAAGTCAATCTTTTGCGTTATTTTCGAGCGAAAAGTTTGGATTGTCCGAACGATGGAGCGCCACGCTGGAACACCGTTTAGCTACGGATTGCTTATATGAAAAACATTCTGTGCTAGGCGCGCGTTAATGCCAGATGTCATTGAAAGTGTGCGTCATCGCTGAAACATAGATGCGACAGGGTGTGGTGGACGAACCAGTCTGTGCAACCTGAGATAATATTGGGACATCACGTGAGCATGATCGCGTGTCGCCAACATGGGGAAATCGACCACCACGCCGTCATCCCACCAAATCCAGGCACCGATTGCAGCGTATCTTAAGGAGGTAAGGCATTTCTTTCGTTGCCGCAGACTGCATATTTTAACAAACCCCGCCCAAACAGCGCGACGTTCGATGCCAAGATTGCTTGTGTGTTCCCGTCGTGACGCGGAATGCGAAGCGTATCTTTCAGCGTCCGTCGATCTGAGGCGCGTTTTACTACGGGGTTCTGTGTGCACGCCTTAACAGACGCACATCGCACAGTATGGTGTCGTGTTAGTATCCCCGATGGAAAGCAGCGCAGCGTGCGCTTGCTGGAAGAACTCGAGATGAATTCGATATGTCAACCAAGCAACGATACATCGACGTCAACGACGAGCAGCTTTCAGCGGCAGTGGAGTTGTTGTGACACAGCATTTTACGAACCGATGTGACGCGGCACATCCATCGCTTCATGCAGTATGCGCAAGATCCGAATTTGTTCAGTAGTCTGCTCAAAAATAATCAAATGGCGGTTGATGCGAGATTTGAATACTCCGGACCGAGCCACGCGCAAAGGCTGTGAGATCACATCATCACTAGCGATCCTTTCGATTTGGAGGCGAATGTCTCGTATGTATCTTTTTGCCTGATCCGCACCCCAAGTGCGAGCCGTGTAATCCGCAATGTCTTCTAAGTCCGCATTGGCGCGCCGAGCATATTTGATTGACCTCATTCATCAACTGCCGCTTGATCAGCTCGCCGATCTAGCGCGTCCCAGTCGATGACATCTACGAAACCGCTCGCGTAACCCTCTTCGATTGCATCGTTCAGTCGCTTAATGGCGGTTTGCTGCTGTTCAAACATGCGTAGGGCGTCACGTATGACTTCGCTTGCAGTACCGTAGCGCCCAGTTTGGACCTGCTGAGCGATCAGTTGGTCAAAGTGCTCGCCCAAGATGATTGATGTGGCTCTACCCATGACATCCTCTATGTATGATATTATCATATTTTTGAAGTTCCGTTGTGTCAAGCGTTGCGAAGTGCGCATTAGAGCGGCCAACCATTACACCAACCCTTGCTTGCATAGCTTCGCAGGTAATTGGCATTTGTGCGCATAGGCAAAATTTCGGTCGTTTAGCATGTGGTGTGAAATTACTGTCGTATAGACAGTAACTTATGGAGCATTGAGCCATGTCACATATTGCAAAATTGAACCTCAAAACCGTGCAGCGTCACGTTGCCAAAGACCCAATCGCGCAGCGGCGCGACAAGCTGTTGGCGGCGATTGAAGAGCAGGGAAGGGTGCTTGCTGCCGCAGTTGCTGGCAACAGCTACACTGTGAAGGTGACGCGCTGGCAAACGAACGACGCGGGTGAACGAAAACGTGTAGAGCACGACAAGCGTGTGCGCGCTTGGTTTTTTGAGCAAGATGGTGGGTGGTATGTGCAGTGCAGATACGGCAGTCGTATTCTCAACATTAACGGCAAGAGCAACGCGGTGTTTGTAGAGAAGCTGGCAGACGTCGCGGGCGTGTTG
>JANSYK010000082.1 GCA_024742485.1 Alphaproteobacteria bacterium
CCCGGCATCGCCAAGCAGATCCTCAGGCCGCTCGCAGCCCTTCAGCAACTCGTCCAGCAGTTCCTTGGAAATTGTCATCGTCCTTGCTCCTCTCAGGAAGCATGGACCAAATCCCAGTTACACAGAAGATCGGACACTCTCTATGTTGGACAATCCACCGCCCACGATCAACCCACCAGCGATAGCAGCAATCAAACGCTGGTGGCGCAGCAGGATTATCGCCATCGCAGTACAAACCAAACCCGCAATTCCAGCCAATATCGCTTGGTTGGTGCCCGTGCTGGCGAACAAGCCGAAGTTCATTCCCCTGTTTTCAGAGTATACGAGGTTAAACTCCAACGCGTATGTCGAGAACACCTGCACCGGCAATTCCAATCCAGCGGTCAAGTACCAGCCCACAATCTGACACAACAGAAATACCACGACGGTGGTCACGGATAATGCAACAAACAGTATCGGGCGCGTCTCACTGCTCATGGTGGGTCAATGCTTTGTTCAGCTTTGACATGCGCTGCACCTTGGAACACGTCTCGTTTTTCGCGCTGCCGGCGCATGATCGCGAACAGGCCAAAAATCAGTTCGATGAGCACGGCCATGATCACTGCGACCCCAACGGACAGCATCAGTTGGGTCTGATTGTCTTGCAACACATGCTGGTAGGGTGCCAACATCCGAACCATAGCCAAAGAATGTTCAGCTGACAGGACCTGAACAGTGCCGCATTCGATGGTGGCGGACGAGAACATGGGATGACAGCCGATACGCTGATATCCGTAAACCCCCCAGGCAGCCGCCAGGCCGCCTGCAAATGTGCCAATCAGGACAACACGCGAAGACAGCAGCAAGACGAAACACTGGAAATGAGCCAGCCAGCGCATGACCGCCTCTCATCGCAGTCCAGCGAATAGACCAGCGTGAGCTGGTTCAAAAATCGCCGGGCCAATTCCGCAGACCGACACCAGTTCAAATATAGCCGCTGCTTTTTCCGCCATGACGCCGTGTTCACCAACTGTTAAGAAATACGAACGTCCGGTTCAGGCGTTTTCGCTTTCGCTCGCCTTGTCCAGTTCGGTCTTCAGCGCCTGCGCATAGGCATTGCGAGCAGTCTGATACACGGCGATCTCGCTTTTGAGTTTCGCCATTTGCTGTTCCAGAAACTGCAACGACGCAAGCTGTGCCTTTCCGTTGTCGGTCAGGTCCTCGGCACCACCGCGCCTGTCGATCTGGGCCGGGGTCTCACCTTGACCCGTCGCCGTGTCGCAGGCGAGATGCGCCTCGAGCTGGGCGGCGCGGATCGGGGCATGATCGACGGCCTCAAGGCAATGGGGTGTTTCACCGAGATCATCGCCTTCCAGCTACGGGTGTTCCTGCCGCACGGGGACGGTGTCGACACATTGGGCATTCTTGGCCGGATCGCTGGATCCGCACCGGACGTCGCGCGGAACGCGTCTTCAGTTGCAGCAGAATAGCGAGGGGGCGATCATGACATTCGAAGAGATCAAGTCCGCCATCGATGCAGGTCAGACCGTACATTGGGCTGACACCGGCTACCGCGTGCACAAGGACAGACTCGGTCAGAACCTGATCACGTTTGAGCCGAACGGTAGCACCATCGGGCTGACCGACCGGAGCGGGCAGCGGTTGAACGGGGAGGAAGCTGAGTTCTTTATCGCAGGACCGGAGGGTGGCGACGAGAAAAGCCAGGACAGCCAACTGTGACCAGACGGGTAGGGTAGGGGCGTCGTACCCGGCGGGGAGGTGGCACAGTCTCTCAGGCGCCAGCGCTGAACTGAAGGTTGGGAAGAAAGGAAAGCGCGCTTTCTGTTTTGTGATCCCGCAAGGGGTCGACAAAGCAATCCCGGATGCGCTGGCAAACACGTCAGGCACCGGCTAATCTGAAAGGAACCATCCCATGTTCGCAGGAACCCTGACCCGCAACACCGAAACCGCAGCCGCCCAATACTCCGGCATGATCCATACGACACGTTTCGACATCGCCATCCAGCTCGAGACCCGCCCGAAGATGTCCGAGCGCAGCCC
>JANSYK010000154.1 GCA_024742485.1 Alphaproteobacteria bacterium
AGATTCCGGCTGACGAAGGGCGATGATGTCTGTAGTCTTCTCCATGGCGTATCGTTCCTCTTGGAAGTTCTGGCAGGCTTCAGCACCCGCCACGATACGCCACCCTCTCAAACCCCGTCACCCAGTTTTCCGCATAGCTCTGTCATCAATCACAACTTTGGTTTTTGCAGAAATGGCTCTGTGTTGGGCTTCAATCAAAGTAATGGGCGGTAGCGGTTTGATCGGGTGTTGGTCGAGAATTGAGGGCGCGTTGGGTCGAACGATATCGTCAGGAACATCCACTGGCCTGTCTGTTTTCACGTCGTGGTCGACCAGCCAACGGTACGGTGCGCCAAGGTCCATAGGATCATCATTCAAGAGCGAAAGATGTGGCAGACCCTTTTTCAGGAACGCCATGATTTCGCGCGTATCCTGACGTTCCGCGCCCATGAGCCGCCCTTGATAGGTTTGCCGATCTGAATTGCTTTGGCGGGCTTTCTGTGCGTTTTCGATGCGCTCACGTTCGATATCGCTCAGCTGGCGTCGTAGATACGCGATAGAAACATCGACGTCACCGTAGTCGTCTCGCTCCTCAAGCGCGCTGCCGAATAGCTTCAAGGTGATGCGCTGCAGGCGATCGGAATCGCCGTTGATGACCTTGGCCCGGGCGAGAAGTTCAGAAATGATGGTCTGGACCTTATCGCGCCCGATACGCTTTCGCTTGGGTTCCAGTGCGAGGCGAGTCCCATTCGGCGTTAGCTGCCAATAAAACAAACTGTCAAAGATGTCGGCAGGCTCCAAGTACCCAGCCTCGGCCATCTGGCGCAAGATGAGGTCAGCATGATGGGCATCGCAATCCAGGGTCCGTATTGCCTCTTCAAGCCCGACAGATCTTCCATTGATTGCTGAGCGCAGGACTGCTTGGACCAGCTCCAATGGTACCGTTTTTACTGGCGAATGCTTATGGGACCCTCGCGAGAGTGTCCGATCTTCTGTGTAACTGGGATTTGGTCCATGCTTCCTGAGAGGAGCAAGGACGATGACAATTTCCAAGGAACTGCTGGACGAGTTGCTGAAGGGCTGCGAGCGGCCTGAGGATCTGCTTGGCGATGCCGGG
>JANSYK010000125.1 GCA_024742485.1 Alphaproteobacteria bacterium
ACGTAGCCTGTATTGGCCCAGTGCACGATCTGGCCGGCATTGACGGCCGCCTTGATGTCTTCGAGTGTCATGCGAACCTCCTTACGAAGAATGGTGGGAAACGACGCAAGAAGCCCGATCGTCCGACCGGGCTTCTATGCAGCATTCGTTTGGCAAACGACCGAGAGCTGTCAGGCGCTTTGCGTGGCTTGCGTCGCGCGCGCCGCCATCCAATCTTTCAGGCCGAGAACCGTTCTTCCGGCGGCCACCTCGAATGCCCAAGCAACCCTTGGATCGCCGCAGGGCTCCCCGCTGAGGTGCTGCTCGATATGGCCATTGGCCATCCATGGCTCAGGCTGTATCCGTCGCAGCCAGTCCGCCATGCTCGGAATGCGGCCCTGGCAGTCTTCGCGGACATGCTGCTCGCCGATCCAGCGCACGGGGATGTCCCGACCCGCGCTATTGGTCAGGGTCAGACCGAAGACACGTTCGGCCTCGAACAGGCCTTGAGCATGATGACGCAAGGCGCGGTGCGTGAAGAGGGCGAGGTGTTCTTTCGAGGCGTCGAACCAGTCGTGGATGTCCTGATAGTCAGATGGCACCCCACCGAATTTCCGGGCAGAGCTTTCAGCATGATGAAGCGGATGGGCCATCTCAAAGCCCGTCGTCATAGCTGTGCGAGCATTCAACGTAGCGGTCGGCGTGATCGAGGGTGATGCTGTCTGCTGCAATGTCCCAGGTCAGCGTGCCGTAGCCGCCCTCGTTGTTCTCGAACCCCGGATGATGGTGATAGGCGAGTGACCAGGCGAAATCGCCCACGGCGGTGACAAGCGCTTCCGGCAGTTGGACCTCCGCAGGCTGCACATTCACGTCCTCGACATTGCCGGAGTCGCCATAGCCTTCGTATTCGGCGGTGACCTCGTTGATGCCAAGCGCGCGCAATTGCACGATCAGTTCCGCTCGGGTTGCTTTCAGGGTGGTTTCGTGCTCGGCGCGCCACTGAGCCGCCATTGCGGCATAGTCGATCTGGGGATTGGTCATGGGTCTGTCCTCTTATCAGAAGTTGGGGGGCCAGGCGTCGCATTGGTCAGCGCGCGCCCGGAAAGCGCAGACCGGCCAAATCCCGATCCGCGACGCCCGACCCAAAGCCCGCTTTGGCTTTTCAGGCGGCTTGGTCTGCCGCGTTGCTGGTTCCCTGCCCCACAATCCGGGCCAGAATGCTGACCGTGTCGATCCCGTCCCCATGCGGCAGGAACACCCGCAGCTGGAAGGCAATGATCTCGGTGAAACACCCCATGGCCTTGAGGCCTTCGATCATGCCCTTGTCCGCACCGCCCAGCTCAAGGCGCATCTCGCCTGCGACCCGGCGACGGGTCAGTGTCAGACCCCGGCCCAGATCGACCGGCGTGGTGGTG
>JANSYK010000079.1 GCA_024742485.1 Alphaproteobacteria bacterium
ACGAACATCAGCGAATGGCGCAAATGCTTCTCGACGAAGCCCTCACCCTCGCCGCCGGGACGAAGTTCGTCGAACCAGCGCGGATACGGCTGATCGGATTGTGTTGCGTTGCCCTGCTCTGCCATGACCCAGACTTTATTCGTTGTTGGTTGCACACCGGTGAACGGCATGGCGGCAACCTGATACCCACGCGCGGGATATTTATACGCGCATGGGACAAATCTTAGCAACAAATGTGTCAAATTAGTGGCTTTGTTGCCCAAATGGAAACATGAAACTCCGCATCGCGCCCACTATCACCGTTCGAAAAATTCTCCATGGTCCGGGCAGTACCCCAGGGTCTGCGCGACCCGAACGCAGGTGCATTCACGGACAATGCAAGGCGAATACGGCGGCTCCTGAAAAAATATGCACGGTAAGCTCCAGACTTTTGCGTGGGCGGGCCTCTAAGCGATGGACTTCGATGAGGGGTCTAAGCAGTTCGCGCGCTGCCCAATTAAGAACGATAGGTGAACATCGACTCCGTTGGAAAGAATCAGTATGTTGTGTGAGCGTAAGCTTATGCCTCAACCCCTAGCCGTGTCTGATTTGGGCGGTCACAAGCGTCCCGGAAAGGAGACAAGCATGGCAAACGGCAAGAATTGTTGCGGATGCAAGACAAAACCAACCGAGCAAAAACCGACAAGGTTAATAGCCATAAGCTTTCCAGGCCCCGTAAGTGCTAGTTTCCCTCTTTTGAGGTGCTGCTAGCAGAAGGGCGGCGGTCTGCTCCGTCGTCCTCCTTGTATGGCTCAGCCTTCGCCTTGCCGTCATCGTTCGGTTTTTGGCGATATCAGTAGGAGGTTCGTGAAAGTGGGTTCAAATTTTTCAGCCACGACTGACATTTTTCTTGGACCTTCCCTAAAGATTAACAGGGCAAAGGAACATCTGGACCGGCTGAAAGCCGAATTCGCCGAGTTTCAGGCTAAAAACCCCTACGGAGTAACGATCGAAGAACAGTTCCAACCGCGAAGGCGCATCATCCGCTTCAAAGAGCGCGAGCAAGTTCCCCAACACTGGAGTGCAATCATCGGGGACATCCTACACAACCTGAGGTCCGCGCTCGACAATCTCGCCGTGGGGCTTGTAATCGCCAATGGCTGTACGAGTAAAACCGGGATTAACGAGACCAGTTTCCCAATTGCCGCTTCCAATAGCGATTTCGAAAAGATGATATCGGGAAAGCAGTTTCGCCGCGCATCCGAAAAAGCCAAGAAGGTCACGCGACGACTAAAACCATATCAAGGTGGAAACGATTCCCTCTACATCGTTCGCCAGCTAAACAACCGCGACAAACACGTTGCCATTCTTCCGGCAGTTGCCGCGGTTGGGAAAATGAACTCGTTTCTCGATGGCTTAGGCGACCTTCGTGTCACCTTGAGCCACGACCCGTTAAAGTCTTTTGACTTGAAGGACGGAGATGAGCTCTTCTACGCACCAGTTGCGCTGGGCGAAGCGCAAATCGGCCCCGATAACATTCAGCGGGACCTTCCAACACCAGATGATCCCAAAATTCAAATTACCTTCCGGATAGCTTTCGCGAATACCCAGGTAGTTGATGGTCAATACCTTTTTGCAGTCCTAGACAAGCTTGTTGATGTTGCGGAACGCACGGTCGCGATCTACCGACGGCATGCTCTATAGTTATTCTTGACGATAAAAGCCTTCATCCACCTAATTCGCACTCGTGATGTCATTTTAAGCTTAAGCGATAATTGAATCAGAGCATTCGGCATAAATTTAATGAATTAAATCCACACAAAGCAAAAAAACCCCGCCGGTTTCCCGACGGGGTTTTCCCGTAATGATCAGTGCACCACCGCGTCCTGGGGTGGCTCGCGGTTGCTCGATCCCACGCGGTCGCCGATTATCAGCCCATCGGCCCCCGCGCTCACCGGCACGGTGGCCCCATCCAGGATGTCCCCGGCCAGCAGCGCCTCGGCCAGCGGGTCCTGCAGCGCGCGCTGGATCACCCGCTTGAGCGGACGTGCGCCATAGACCGGGTCGTACCCCTCATCGGCCAGCCACGTCTTGGCGGCGGCGTCGAGGTCCAGCGTGATCTTGCGGCTGGCC
>JANSYK010000148.1 GCA_024742485.1 Alphaproteobacteria bacterium
AATAAGCCGCATGCGAACATTGGCACGATTGGTCACGTTGACCACGGCAAAACAACGTTGACGGCAGCGATTACGAAATATTTTGGTGACTTCAAGGCTTATGATGAGATTGATGGCGCACCAGAAGAAAAGGCCCGTGGCATTACGATTTCCACGGCTCACGTTGAGTATGAAACGGAAGCGCGTCACTATGCGCACGTTGATTGCCCAGGCCACGCCGATTATGTGAAAAACATGATCACCGGTGCCGCTCAGATGGATGGCGCGATTTTGGTTGTGTCTGCAACAGATGGTCCAATGCCTCAGACCCGTGAGCACATTCTGCTTGCCCGTCAGGTTGGTGTTCCTTCTCTTGTTGTGTTCATGAACAAGGTTGATCAGGTTGACGATGAGGAGCTTCTTGAGCTCGTCGAGATGGAAATCCGTGAATTGTTGTCCATGTACGAATTCCCTGGCGATGATATTCCCGTGACCATGGGATCTGCGCTTGTTGCCCTTGAGGGTGGCGATGCGAAGCTCGGCGAAGATGCGATCCGCGCTTTGATGGCGTCTGTTGATGAGTACATTCCTCAGCCAGAACGTCCAGTTGATCTGTCGTTCCTGATGCCGATTGAAGATGTGTTCTCGATTTCCGGTCGTGGTACAGTTGTGACCGGTCGTGTTGAGCGTGGCGTGATCAATGTTGGTGACGAGATTGAAATCGTTGGCATCCGTGACACACAGAAATCCACTTGTACTGGTGTTGAAATGTTCCGCAAGCTGCTGGACAGTGGCCAGGCTGGTGACAACATTGGTGCTTTGTTGCGTGGTGTTCAGCGTGAAGATGTTGAGCGTGGTCAGGTTCTTTGTAAGCCTGGTACCGTTAAACCACACACGAAGTTCAAGGCAGAAGCTTACATTCTGACGAAGGAAGAGGGTGGTCGTCACACACCATTCCTGACCAACTACCGTCCACAGTTCTACTTCCGTACAACGGATGTGACCGGTGTTGTTCAGCTTCCAGAAGGTACAGAAATGGTTATGCCCGGCGACAACATCGAAATGGATGTCGAGCTGATCGTGCCAATCGCAATGGAAGAGCGCCTGCGCTTCGCCATTCGTGAAGGCGGACGTACCGTCGGTGCCGGCATCGTAGCAACCATCATCGAATAA
>JANSYK010000091.1 GCA_024742485.1 Alphaproteobacteria bacterium
CAACGCCCACGAACTGCCCATGGTCTATGCCGCGCTGGCCGACACCGACGAGGCATTGCGAGAGGCCCCCTACAAGGTGCTGGCCGACTGGCACGAGGAGCATTCGGGCAACCTGCGCATCATCCTGCCGGACACCTACGGGACCAGGGGGTTTCTGGACAACGCGCCCGACTGGCTGGCGGGCTGGACGGGGATCCGCATCGATTCAGGCGACCCGGTCGAGGGCGCCGAGACCGCGATTGCCTGGTGGAAGGCGCGCGGCGAGGACCCGACCCAGAAACTGGTGATCTTTTCCGACGGGCTGGACGTGGACAAGATCATCGCCCTGCAGGAACAGTTCCGCGGCCGGGTGCGGGTGTCCTTTGGCTGGGGCACGCTGATGACCAACGATTTCCGCGGGCTGACCGAGGGCGACGCGCTGGCGCCGTTTTCACTGGTGTGCAAAGCCGTGGCCGCAGAGGGCCGCCCCACCGTCAAACTCTCCGACAACCCGCGCAAGGCCATGGGGCCACTTGACGAGATCGCGCGCTACAAGAGAGTGTTCGGGGTTGGGGAACAGGAGGCGATGGAGGTTGTGGTTTAGAATGGCAATTATTCCGTCGACGCCGTTTGTCTTTCTTGCTACCAAAAGTTGATGCGTAAGAGTTATCTTATTGAGATAAAAGACTCTGATCTGGTCGATCTACTAGCGGGACGGCGGCCTGAGTTGGAGGTCGCAACTTTACCAATTGAAGTCAGGAAGTATCTGGGTTGTTCACGGGATACTGTTTTTCTTTCCAAAGAATCTGCCGAACACATACTAATGAAACACGGAGATCACATTACAAACGGGGACCTAAAATTACTGCCTCTGCTTCTATTCCAAGGGTTGTGGTTGTCAGACGATCGTCCAACGCATGCTGTTCTGTCGTGCGAACATCAGCACAAACGATATAAGTCAGTTATTAAAGTGACCAATGATAGAAGGCGAACGTACGTTAAGACTTTGCACAGAACGGCACGGAGGCAAACCAGAGCGTTAATGCGAAAAGGAAATGTGCTTAGAAATGCATGGTAGTTGGCTGCCATGTGGTGGGGCCTGCCCGGAACCCCACAAAACGCTCCCACCCGCAAGTGGTGCTACGGCCGGCAGATTTTCACCGTGTCACACATGGCTATGCATTGGTTTGCGGCCAACTACACGGTTTTAAAATTAGCAGGAAATGACCAACTTGGTCAATCGCCTTCCTGAGATTCTTTACGAAGAGTCAATGGCTTAGGTAAATGCTTGACGGGAATCGATTTTTTCTAATTCACCCACAGCTTTTAAATTGTTATCCTCATACTATCCACATTTTTGCACACAGAAATCTCGACATTCTTCTATACCAAGCAAACCAAACAGAGTTTGGTGCCAGTATAGCTACTAGATAATTCGACTTGCTTTGCTGCTGTTTTTGCATTCCTGCGAGTCAGCCAAAACACAGTGTTCTTGCCAACCCCACCCCAACCCCTCCAAACTCCCCCCATGCGCCCCCATTCCCTCACCCCGGCGGAGCGGCTGATCGGCCTGTTCACCTTCGCCTATGTGGCCGGGTTCACCCTGTGGTTCCTCGCCATCGGGAATTACGAATTCATCGTCTATGTCCTGACCATGCTGAGCCTCATCGCCCTTGTGGGCCTCAGCCTGCGAAAGGCCGAGTATCCGCCCGCGATGCTGGCTGCCCTGTCGCTTTGGGGGGTGATGCACATGGCGGGCGGTGGGGTGCCGATGAATGGCAGCGTGCTTTACAACCTGCATCTGATCCCGATCATCGAGACCCCGGATTATTTCATCCTGAAATACGACCAGGTCGTGCATGCCTATGGCTTCGGTGTCACCGCGTGGCTGTTGCAGCACCTGCTG
>JANSYK010000100.1 GCA_024742485.1 Alphaproteobacteria bacterium
CATCATGAACGTGCTGCATGACGGGCTGGCGGATACCAAGTACCGGCCCTGCCCACTTTTGACGAAATATGTCGAGGCCGGCTGGCTCGGGCGCAAGACCGGACGCGGATTTTATGATTACCGCGGCGACGAACCTGTGCCGACGCGTTAAACGCCAAGATGGACCGCCGCAGCGTTCTTACCTACCTCACTTTGGGATGTTCTGGGGTTATTGCCTACAAAGCCGGGCAGGGCCTTATAAGCGCAACGCAACCGACAGCAGATGTACAACGCTTTGCTCGGCCGATTATCGTTGAGACCAAGGAGGTTCCGCCAGGCACTTTCAGGGTCTACAGGGTCAACAGCGCCCCGCTTCTTGTCTGGCATCGCTCCAAGGAGGAAACCGAGCGCGCGAAATCACAGGATCTTCCACTTGAATGGCCCGACCGCCAGGCGCGAATAAGTGGCATCACAGAGAACATGCCAGCGAGAGACTTTGTTCTGACGGCAAAGCACGAATGGCTCGTCATCTGGTGTGTTTGCCCAAACCTTGGATGCATTCCAATCGCGCAGAAAGGGGATTTTGGCGGGTTTTTCTGTCCCTGTGATAAATCCCACTACGACTTGGCTGGTCGTTTTCGCACAGGACCGAAGCCCCGAAACATGGAAGTGATCAGGGCGAGCTTATCCAAAGACGCGCGACGTCTCACTATTCCGAACCATGAACCGCCCATATACTGGAGATAGCGGCCTCAGCCTTCGCCCAAGGCTAGCGTATGCTCCCGCAGCCAAGCCATGAAACCGCGCGGGTCGCTTTCCAGCATTTCCATCTGGTCGGTGCTCAGCGGCTTACCGACCACAGGTTTCTGCGGCTTGTTGCAGCCACGCACGACCTCATGCAACAGCAGGCTTTGCCGGAACGTCGCCGATATCCGGTTGGCGATCTGGTAGGCCCGTGAATTCCGTCCCGGGAAATAAATCGGCACCACCTGCGCACCGGACCGGCGGATCATCTGTGCGGTAAACACGTTCCATTCGCGCTCAAGCACGGGTCCGAAAAGCGTATCCGATGACGCCACGACGCCCGAAGGAAACACGCTGATCGCACCGCCCTCTTTCAGATGCGCCATCGCCTTGGCGCGCATTTCCACCGATTTGCGCTGTGCATCTGGCTCATGCGGAAAAGGCACGGAAATCATGTAGGACGCGGCCACCTCGTCGATCCCCGTCAAAAGAGCACGCGTCAGGATCTTGTAATCCGTCCGCCGCCGCCCGATCAGGTCCGCCAGTATCATTCCGTCGACCAGACCATGCGGGTGGTTTGCCACGATCACCACCGGGCCGTCTTTCGGGATATTTTCGATCTGGTCCTGCGGGGTCAGAAGCGGAATGCCCATCGTATCAAGGGCGGCGCGCCAAAAGGGTTGCCCGGTCGGCGCCCCCTTCTTTTCAAAAGCACGGATCATGCGGATGATGCTGAGTTTCCCGGTGAACCATTCGATCGTCCTGATGGTGAAGGCCGTCATCGGGCTGTCGAAGGAGTTGGCATAGGTCAGGCTGCGGCGGTCATACTTGGTGAAATTCACCGTCCCAGCCGGTTGCTCGCCGATCCCGTCCTGAGCGCGTTCCGTCACCTGGTCTGATCCTGTCCCGTCGCGCATTTCGCGTCTTTACATGTCTTCGCCGAAACGGTCGGCCACAAGGGCGTCTACCGCATCTATCAGGGCCTCAGCGTCCGCGCCC
>JANSYK010000036.1 GCA_024742485.1 Alphaproteobacteria bacterium
CAACACGCCCGCGACGTCTGCCAGCTTCTCTACAAACACCGCGTTGCTCTTGCCGTTAATGTTGAGAATACGACTGCCGTATCTGCACTGCACATACCACCCACCATCTTGCTCAAAAAACCAAGCGCGCACACGCTTGTCATGTTCAACCAGCGTTCGTTCACCCGCGTCGTTCGTTTGCCAGCGCGTCACCTTCACAGTGTAGCTGTTGCCAGCAAGCGCAGCAGCAAGCACCCTGCCCTGCTCTTCAATCGCCGCCAACAGCTTGTCGCGCCGCTGCGCGATTGGGTCTTTGGCAACGTGACGCTGCACCGTTTTGAGGTTCAGTTTTGCAATATGTGACATGGCTCAATGCTCCATAAGTTACTGTCTATACGACAGTAATTTCACGCCACCTGCTAAACGACCGAAATCTTGCCTATGCACGCAAAGGCCAATTACCTGCAAAGCTATGCAAGCAAGGGTTGGTGTAATGGTTGGCCGCTCTAATGCGCATTTCGCAACGCTTGACATAGCGGAACTTCAAAAATATGATAATATCATACATGGAGGACGTCATGGGTAGAGCCACATCAATCATATTGGGCGAGCACTTTGACCAACTGATCGCTGAGCAGGTCCAAACTGGACGCTACGGTACTGCAAGCGAAGTCATACGTGACGCCCTACGCATGTTTGAACAGCAGCAAACCGCCATTAAGCGACTGAACGATGCAATTGAAGAGGGTTACGCGAGCGGTATTAGCGAGCCGTTTGACTGGGACGAATTGTTCGAAAAGGCGGCAGCTGAAGTTGAATGAAAAAGATACAGTTCACCAATGCCGCAAAGCAAGATTTGAAGAGTATATTTACCTACACCATTCGTAAGTGGGGCGTTACTCAGGCCAAACGCTATTCTGATCAGTTGCATTCGCATATTCAAAAAATTGCGTCGTCAGTGGTGTTCAGCAAGCAAGTTCAAAACAGTGATCGTGATCTTCAGCAAAGCGCCACGGGAAGGCATTTGGTTATTTTCGAACAGGCAGATGACCATATACTCATTGTACGCATATTGCATGAAGCAATGGATGTACCGCGTCACATAGGTTCTTGAGGATAAGACACCAGAGCAATTCAACTGCCGCGCTCAACTGCTCGGCGTTCAGGTCGATGTAACGTTGCGTAGTGGAGGTTTGCGTGATCAAAACCAGCCCACAATCCGGAGACACCTCAGCAGGAAAACGCCTCCCGTGCCTGCGACCTGTTCGACGCGGGCAAGCTGGGGGAAGACGGGCAGTTGGACGCTATCGAAGCGTCGCGCAATGGATATGTGCCCACGGAAGCAATCGCGCATCGTGCGATGAATGCTGTAGGTTAGGTCAGGTTGAGCGAGCAGGCTATGGTTAGGGTGCTTGGATATGTCAGCGCCGCGCGGGAGGTCGCGTTTTCAGGGCCTGACAAGTTCTGGGGCGTCATGCGCAAGGCACCCAAGGGCAGCGAACTGCATCCTATCGATGAAGACATCAACCGGATCATCGCCAAGGTGCGGGCCCGGGTTGAGCATCCTTTCCGGGTGATCAAGCGCCAGTTCGGATACATCAAGACCCGCTACCGTGGTCTCGCCAAGAACCGCGCGCAGCTCTTTACACTGTTCGCCCTTGGTAACTTGTTTCTTGTTCGAAGAAAGCTGATGGCATGAGGACGAGTCTGCCCAAAATCAGGCGTTGGAGGCCTCAGGACAGCGAATTTTGGCGCTACGAGCCCAAAATCGGCCCCTGTCTGCTCAATCAAAGCCCGATTGCACGGAAATCGGCGTAGCCAAGACGGAAGATCAGACGCTCCATAAAAACGGCAAAAGGATGTCTCCTGTGCGCAAAACAACGAAAGTTTTTGTACTCATTGCGGTGATCGCCACACAAGCAGATGCAGACGCAGATGTTAGATGCGAAAGGATTATGCCTGATCTACACAATCGGAATGAAACGATCTCTATAAATGGACAGTTCGGCGTCTTTAGCTACAATTCAAATTCGGGTCAGCGCGAAGAAATACCACTTCTGTGCGCTTCTTACGAACATAGAGAAACTGACGCTTTTCTATGTTCAAGGGTCATACAACGGGAAAATGGCTATACGGTAGATAATTACGTCTTGCCAGGCGTTGGCTCGATTATTTGGTTGCAGGTGTTAAGATTTGTCGAAAATGCCCATTCGATCTACGATGATCAACAACATGTGGGAAGTTATGAGGAGATACCTGTTTCTTGTTATTGAGTTGTTTGACCGTCTGAACCGTCGCGCTGGACAAACATTTTCGGCCCTGATCGGTCTCTGCGGCTGGGCGGGGAGTTCGAATGGGATAGATCCGACATTTCCCAAGTGGCGTGCCGTATGGCGTCAAGGTCGCCTGATTTTGTCCACAGGACAAGCATGTTCCGCTCGGAACGGCCTCAGCGGCCGAGCGGGCTGCTGGAACGGGGCGGATCAGATCGTGCAGCCGCCGTGTTCTGGCTCGACGATGGCGTTTCCAACGCATCGGACAGGCCCGTCCTGCCGCTTTTGTTCAGTTTGGCCGAACGAACGACGCAGGCGCCGATCTTGATCAACTTAAATTGCAGGTTGGTGAAGGACCAATCGGCCATGACCTCCTGCAGGTCTATGCAGCGCAGGAAGTTGCTCATCTGTCAAAGGAGCTCCACCGCCGCGCTCAGCTGTTCCGCGTTCACGTCGATGTAGCGTTGCGTGGTTGAGATGTGACTGTGCCCCGCGAGTTCTGCCAGCAAGCGCACGCCCACGCCCTTGTTTGCCAATCTGGTGATGTACGTCCTGCGTCCTGAATGGCTTGAGGCGTCCTTGAGTCCCACGGCCTTGTAGATATCGAGGAACAGCTGACACATGGTGTTGGCCGAGAAATGACCGCCCTTTTGGCTCGCAAACAGAGCACGCTGTGGGTCACCGGTGCGGATACCAGCCGCGTATTCAGCAAGCGCACGGCGTAGACGCTGGTTTAGGTACACAGTGCGTGTCTTCCCGCCCTTGCTCTGTGCTGCACCGAGGATGAACTGCTCACGCACAGCACCAGCTTCGTCGTACACATCGCCAATTGTAAGCGCTGCCAACTCTTTCGCCCGTAGCCCCGCGTAGAAGCTGAACAGCACGATGGTCTCGTCACGCACGGGATGACGACGACTGCGGCAGTACTGTATCACGCGGCGCAGCTGAGCTTCATTCAGTGTCTGTGCTTGGCGCATGGCCCTAGCTCCCCAAAACCTCATGCTTTCATGTGTTTGACTGTAAAGTCTGAGGTTATGGGTGGGCGACCGAAAATGGCGAAAACAGGTCTCTCAGCAAATTCAATAGGTTACGTAAGAACCTCATAGAATACATATTGTGTGAGGTTTTGTGCTGTGTGCTGTGCCTGCGAGCAATCGGTGCAACTACTGCCTGCTCCACAGCCGTCTGTAACGTTGACTTTCGATGTTTTAGCTAATATATGTAAGTTGTGCAAAAGGAGGTGATCATGCGCAACTTCACGTCAACCGAACTGGCCAACAAGACAGGCGACGTGCTGGCGGCGGCAGCACAAGAGCCAGTCAATATCCAGCGACATGGCAAAGCGCGCTACGTGCTGCTGAGCGTTGAACAATTCGAACGATTGAGCGCGAGGGCGGATCTGCGCCGCGCTGTGCATGTGGCAGATTTGCCGGAGGACGAAGCGGTCCAGTTGATCGCGCATCTCGAGCAAAGCATTGCGCATGACTGATGCGCCACGACCGGGTGATGTGCTGCGCTACCCCTATTTGTGGGCGCGACAAGCGGATCGTGGTGAAACTGAGGGTCGTAAACCACGCCCTTGTGCTGTGATATTGACGTTAAAGGCCGACAACGAACGGACCGAGCTTCGTCTATGCGCTGTAACCACACAGCCACCACAGCCTGGCACACATGCCATTGAAGTTCCCGAAACTGAAAAACGACGTGCGGGTTTGGATGTCGGCTTGCAGCTTTGGGTGATTGTGGATGAGCATAACGTGGATGTCTTCGAGCAGAGCTTTTATATCGAGCCCCACAGCCATATCGGCACATTCAGCAGCGCTTTTACCAAAAACCTTCAATCGGAAATGATCGTGGCTTTACGCCAACGGCACTCAAAATCCGTTCTCAGACGAGATTGATTTTGTCGGTTCAGTACTCCTCGGCCAGCATGACAGTAAGCACGCGCGCTGTGACGGCGGGATCGCTTGGGTCCGGCGAGTGCATGCTGTAATCGAGGTCGTAGTAGCTGATCTGCCAAAACACCTGTGCATGACCGCAATGGAATGCGCCAAAGTCGTGCTCCTGATAGGGGTCGTTGGCAGGCGTGAAATCGTCGAACAGCCGCACCTTTCGCAGTACCGCATTGATATCCTCTAATGCCTGTATGCCCGGCGTGATCACAACACGACAGCCCGTAAAGGTCTGCCGTGCGTGATCGTTAAGTGCCCTGATCTTGGCAACATCAGGCATTCGCAGCTGCCTTGGCTGCGCCGGGTTTGGTGCGGGGTTTGCGTTCGGCTGCTTGGGCCATTGCAGCGTCCAATTCCCCCCCTTGCGTTGCGGCGATGAATGCCTCCAGCACTGCGCCAACGTCCTTGAGGGATTTCACGAACACAGCGTTGTTACGCCCATCTGCTGCGATCACACGTGCGCCATAGCGGGATTGCACATACCAGCCGCCATCTTGTTCAAAGAACCACGGGCGTACACGTCTATTGGTTTTTACAAGAACCCGCTCGCCCTGCTCGTTGTTCATCCACTTGTGTCGTTCAATGAGATGATCTTCGCCCTTAAGCACACCGGCATGAACCAATTGCTGCTCTTTTAAGGCCGTCACCAGCTTATCACGCCGGGCCAATACGGGATCACGTGTTGTGCTGCGAGTAACTGATTTGGGTAGTGTCCCTGGAGCTGGTGTAACTTTGCTCTTCGGCCTTGGCTCGGCCGTAGTTACAGGGCGGCGATTTTCGCCGGATCCATGGTTGTAGTGTCGCAAACGGCGGCGACGGTTTCCAGCGTCATGTAGCGCCGCG
>JANSYK010000143.1 GCA_024742485.1 Alphaproteobacteria bacterium
CATCATGAACGTGCTGCATGACGGGCTGGCGGATACCAAGTACCGGCCCTGCCCACTTTTGACGAAATATGTCGAGGCCGGCTGGCTCGGGCGCAAGACCGGACGCGGATTTTATGATTACCGCGGCGACGAACCTGTGCCCACCCGCTGAAATAAGCACCACCAAGAATTTTTGAAAATTCTTGGCAAAATTCTTTCAAAGAATTTTGCCGCGGGTCTGACGTCATTTTCCCAATGACAACGTGTGGTCGCGCAACCATGCCATGAAACCGCGCGGATCGCTGTCGAGCATTTTCATCTTTTCGGCTTCGATGGGTTGGCCCACAATCGGTTTCTGCGGCTTGTTGCAGCTCTTGACCACTTCATGCAGAAGAAAACTCTGGCGCAAGGTCGGCGAGATACGATTGGCCACCTGGTAGACCCGGCTGTTGGATCCCGGAAAGAAGATCGGCACCACCGTCGCGCCGGACCGGCGGATCATCTGCGCGGTGAACACGTTCCACTCCCGCTCGATCACCTCACCGAACATCGTGTCCGACGTGGCCACCACCCCCGAGGGGAAGACACTGATCAACCCGCCTTCCTTGAGATGCGCCATGGCCTTGGCCCGCATTTCTACCGATTTGCGCTGTGCATCGGGCTCATGCGGAAAAGGCACCGCGATCATGTAAGAGGCCGCCACCTCGTCGATCCCGGTCAGCAGGGCGCGCGTCAGGATCTTGTAATCGGTGCGACGGCGTCCGATCAGGTCCGCCAGGATCATCCCGTCAACCAGACCATGCGGATGGTTGGCCACCACCACAACAGGACCGTCCTTGGGTATATTGTCGATCTGGTCCTGCGGGGTCAGCAGCGGAATGCCCATCGTATCGAGCGCCGCGCGCCAGAAGGGCTGTCCGGTCGGCGCTCCCTTCTTTTCAAAGGCGCGGATCATGCGGATGATGCTCAGCTTGCCGGTAAACCATTCGAGCGTCCGAATCGTCAACGCCGTCATCGGGCTGTCGAAGGAATTCGCATAGGTCAGGCTACGTCGGTCATACTTGGTGAAATTCACCATGCCTGCCGGCTGATCGCCGATCCCGTCCTGAGCGCGTTCCGTCACCTGGTCTGATCCTGTCCCGTCGCGCATTTCGCGTCTTTACATGTCTTCGCCGAAACGGTCGGCCACAAGGGCGTCTACCGCATCTATCAGGGCCTCAGCGTCCGCGCCC
>JANSYK010000138.1 GCA_024742485.1 Alphaproteobacteria bacterium
GAAACAGGTCCATCGATTGCGAACGGGAGCGTTCATGGACCCTGACACCACACTCTCGCGGCATGACTGCGGCGGCAGGATCAGCCGCTTTGCTGTTTGGGGCCTTCGTTTTCCAGGCTCTTGGCTACGCGCCTTGCGCAATGTGCATCTGGCAACGCTACCCACACGCAATCGCCATTGGAATGGGCGCTATGTTGCTCTTTGCTCTGCCGATCCTCCCAATCCTGATAATCGGTGCCCTGTCGGCACTCAGCACATCCGCGTTGGGAGTGTTTCATACCGGGGTCGAGCGCGGCTGGTGGGAGGGACCGACTTCTTGCACAGGATCCGGCCTCGATGTCTCTCAAATGTCGGTATCGGAATTGCTGCCCTCTGCCAGTTCAAGTGCTTCGACTCTTGTTTTGTGCGATGAGGTTGTCTGGGAATTTCTGACGTTGTCCATGGCGAGTTGGAACGCGATCCTAAGCGGTGTCCTTGCTTGCCTCTGGTTGGTCGCGATCGCAAGACATCAAAAGGTTCGGTGGCATGGGGTCGCGGACGTTTCTTGAATCGTCCCGCATTCATCGAAAACAAACAAAGGGCTTCGTTTCATGGTTACAAGACGACACTTTCTTGCACTCTCCGGCTCGCTGTTTTCAGCGTCTCTGAGTTCACCAGCATTCGCTAAGACCTGGCCGACAACAGCCGAAAAAGCAGCTTGGGATGCGCAGGTCACGCCCGCCAACTATGACGCGGCAACAACCAACCCATGGGGGCTGCATCCCAGGCTGCTGCCGCAACGCGTGTTGGCAAATGACGGTTTGCGCCCGGGTGACATTCACGTCGATGCGATCGCGCGCTATCTGTACCATATCGAGGAAGGTGGCACCGCGATGCGCTACGGGGTCGCGATTGCCAAGGGCAATCTCTACGAGCCCGGCACCTACACGATTCGTCGCAAGGTCGAATGGCCACACTGGACGCCGACGCAGTCGATGATTGAGCGAGACCCAGATGCATTCGCTCAGTTTGCCGATGGAATGGAGCCCGGCCCGGAAAATGCCTTGGGGAGCAGGGCTTTGTATCTATTCGTCGGAGATCGGGATACGTACCTTCGTATCCATGGGACACCCAGCCCACGCAGCATTGGCGGCCGGGCCAGTTCGGGATGCGTGCGCATGGTGATGGCCCACATCAATGATCTCTATCCGAATGTCGCTGTCGGATCGACGGCGTTCCTTTACTCGGCCGA
>JANSYK010000018.1 GCA_024742485.1 Alphaproteobacteria bacterium
GGCGTGGCTTTGCATCGTGTCGGTATGCACGATATCGGCATCCCCGATATCCACGATGCGCACGTCACCGGGCAGGTAGGTGGCGTCGTCCTCGTGGTCATAGGCGCCGGCATGGCCAAAGGAAAAAAGCGTGCTGGCCTCGCGCACACCGCGCGGCCCGAACCGCGCGCCCGCACGCCATTGCGTGCCCGCGTCGAACGGCGCGCCCAGGATCGCCACATCGGCCTCGATCGCCTCCCAGTCCGGCTGATAGGGCCGCTTGCCGAAGGTCGAGATCCCGACAAAAGGCAGATCCAGCCGCCCGCCTTCGTATCCATGTGTGGCCATGTGCTGTCCCTCCGCAAGTTGCCCGGACGCTAGCTCACGGCCGGAAGCAATGGCAAGGGGGAGGATTGTCGGCTATGCGGGACTTTGCTGCCGTTTGCTGCACTTTGCACCACAGTCTGGTTCTGGCATTTTGCGACTTCGGGTATGGTGCCTGGTAGGCAAAAATTAGCAACTGAAAGATAGCCGGTTTTGATGTATTGGCCGATACCCTAATGAGGCTTCTGACAAGGCTGGATTAGGCGAAAATCGCCCAAACTATCCGACAGGGTCTGGGTTCATTGTGTTGGCTTATCCTGCAGTGTTGCCGTTGCTGCCCCAAGGCGCGATACGGGTGCCGTTTCAGGATCAATGCCTCTGTTGCGGCTGGCATGGGTTCAAATTCGACTAACAATAGTTCAACTACATTGAATGTAGTATTCAGTATGTTTCGCTTGCAGCATCGCTCCTGGCGTTTCATTGTCGGGCAACACCGCGTTCCATTCCTTCGCAGGAGATGTGACTTGACCAAGATATCAGAGATGCCCGCTGTCGCCCGGGGTTTCATTTCAAATCTCGACTTGCCAGTCGTTGACGATCCCTCATGGGCGCAACCCGTGCCCGCGAATAAGCGGCGGATTTCAATTGTCTCGACAGCAGCCGTTCATCGGCGCGGGGACAAGCCTTTTTCCTGGTTGGCCAAAGATTTCCGGGCCTTTGATAAAACGGACCGCGATCTGGTGATGACCCATGTCGCAGTGGAGTTTGACCGCTCGGCCTGGCAGCAAGACCTGAACACTATCATTCCACTTGAACGGCTTGAAGAGATGGCCGATGACGGCGAAATCGGTTCGGTTGCAGAAGAGCACTATTCCTTCATGGGGGCCGCTGACCCGATCACCATGGAGAAATCCGCCCGCCAAGCCGCCGCGCGAATGAAGCAGGACGGTGTGAATACGGTTTTTCTGATACCTATATGACCGTTTTGCACGCGCGCCGTGTGCGGGCTGGCTCATTACTTTGAATCCGAAGGCTTATCGACCGTTCTGGTTGGCTTTGTGCGCGAGCATATTGAAGCGATAAAACCGCCTCGGGCGCTGTTTCTGGATTTCCCAATGGGGCGCGGCATGGGCAAGCCGAATGATCCGGTGTTCCAGAAAAAAGTCATACGCGAGGCGTTTGGCCTGTTGGACACAGATAGCGGCCCGGTGATCAGCGATTTCCCAGAGGTCATCCCCGTGAAAGACGGGCGCATGGGGTATGCGCTGCCGCCAGAGCTTGTTTTGAGTGTCGAAGATATTGGCGATGTGGACGCTGTTCTGGCCGAGGTGAAGGCTGAAATGGCTGCTCTGCGACCGGATTATGAGGCTGCGGTTGCCGCACGAGAACGCACCACGGTCGGGGCCAGTGGGTTAGAGATCGAAGAGTTTGCGCCCTTTGTGGCCGGCTTCCTGAATGGGGAAATTCCCCAAAGCCCCAGAAAGGGCATGCCGGCCATTCCATTGCTGAAGCTCGTGGTAGAGGATCTGGAAGCCTATTTCACCGAGACGCGAACGCACCGCGACAGCATTGATGATCTGGAGCTAATGGGTAAATGGTTTTGGGAAGAGAGTAAGACCGGACGGATGTTGCTTTTGCTGGAAGCCGTATCGATCGCATCCGACAACAAAGTGATGCTTCAGATTGTCGAAATGTCCCTGATGGCGCCTCGTTTCTGGTCCGAGGGTCCCTTGCCCGGCACATCCGCCGCTGGGTGGTGAATTTCAGGGGCCTTTGTCACTTGGTTGCCCATTGGGGCGTGGCACTGATCATTACTCGCTTGTGTGGGGTTATAAGGGTGAAATTCCAGCGCGGTGGCGCTTTAGGCTGATACGTCCGGGTTCACCTTCGGTCACGCGGCCAATGGCGGCAGCGTGGAATGCACCGCTTTGCCTTAGGACATCTATCACATTCTCAACAGACTGGTCTGGAACCGCGCCAAGTAATCCGCCCGAGGTTTGCGGATCGAACAGGATGTCCGCATCGGCAAGATCAATACCCATGTTAGTGTATCGGCTGGCCGCGTCACGATTGCCGGGATGCAGCGTGCTCTGGACACCTTGGCGCAGCATTGCGGCGGCCCCCGGCAATATCGGAATGCCCAGCGGGTCAATCACAGCATGGACACCCGAGGCCCTGACCATTTCTCCAAGATGCCCGATCAATCCGAATCCGGTTACATCTGTGCAGGCAGACGCCTCGTTTGCTACGAAAATGCGGGCCGCATCCCGGTTAGAGACCCGCATCGATGCGATTGCGGTCTGTAGATCGTCATTTTTGACACTGCCCTGCATCCAGCCTGCCAACAGCGCACCGGTGCCCAGTGGTTTCGTCAGGACCAGTACATCGCGCTCGCGCATACCGGACTTCTTCATCACCTGATCTTCATCGGCATATCCGGTGACGGACAGGCCAAATGACAACTCCGACCCTTCTCCGGTGTGGCCACCCACCAACCTAACGCCCGCGTCATGCAGGGTTTCACGCGCGCCTGTCAGCACCTGACGCAGGTCATCCGCTAACGCGGCCTCATTCGCAAAAGGCAGCGTCACAATGGCCAACGCCGTGCTGGGATCAGCGCCCATCGCATAAATATCGCTGAGCGCATGGGTCGAGGCGATCCGGCCAAAAAGATACGGATCATCAATGAAGGTTCTGAAGTGATCCACCGTCTGCACTGCCACCTTACCCTGCGGCGGGCGGGTCACAGCAGCGTCGTCAGGGGTTGCAAGGCCAACCAGGACATCGTCATCCATATCGGTTTGGAATTCAGAGAGTACCTGGCCCAGTATGTCGGCTGATACCTTCGCGCCGCACCCGCCGCAGCGCATCGGTGACATCTCTGTGGCACTACCCATACCCAGTAAACGGTATTTATCCATCCAGCGCTGGTCGATCCAGTTCTTCAGGCGCCAGACCCAAGCCCCTTCAACCGCAAAGGGCCCGTAAGAAGCAATCGCATTGAGATCCCCGGTAGATATCAGCGCAAGGGTTCGTTTTTGCGGCGAAAAAACTGCCGGAGGTGCCGTGCTTCGAATTCTGAACATCGTCTTAGCCAGAACCGGCCCCTGACGCACGGCATAAACACCATTCTTGGCCAGCGGAGGATCAAACGACGCGATATCACCAGCGGCGAAGACCCGCGGATCTGAAACGGATTGAAGCTGGTCGTTTACACGGATGAACCCGGCGTCGTCCAGCGCAAGCCCGGTGTCGCGCAACCAGCCTGGCGCGCTGGCGTGGGTTGAAATCACCGTGGCATCTGCGCTCAGCCTGAACCCATCTGAGCCATGCACCGCGTTCTGAGTGATGCGATCCACCTTCTGCCGCGTGTGGATCTGCACATTCTTGCGGCGCAGGGCGGCCCGTAGACGTTTGCGCACCGCTGCTGAATGGTTGGTGAGAATATCGGCTTTATCCGTGATAACATGGATGGTGATCCCCAAGGATTTTTGCGCGGTCTCAAGCGCTGTGCTCAATCGGTGATGCAGGCACAAGGCGACCTCGATGCCGCCCGTGCCACCGCCGACGATCGCCAGTTCAATCTCGCGCTCAAGGGCAAGCAAGTCAGGTTCAAGGCGTTCCCAGCGTTCAAGAAAGGCATGTACGGGCTTGATGGCAAGGGCGTGTTCGTGCCCCTTTATCGAAGCTAGGTCCGGTGTGGATCCGATATCAAAAGACGCTGTATCAAACGACACTGACGGACGATCAGAGCACAGCACGCGTCCAGTCAGTAGATCCAAACCAACTGCGCGGGACTGATACAATCGCGCACCCGCCGCCAGCGCAAGCGGCGCAAGGTCCACATGACAGTCTTCAAATGTGTAATGTCCGGCCAAATATCCCGGTAACATGCCTGAATAGGGCGTCTCGATGTCGCGCGAGATGAGCGTCAGCCTTACGCCTTCAGGTCGGTGCATAGCGAATTGGCGTAGCACTTCGACATGGCTATGACCACCACCGACCAACACCAGATCGTGCTCAACAGGATGCGAGGTATTCATCATTCTGCCCGCTCCGCACCGGGTACGAAATGCGATTGGCGAAAGAGCGTGGGAGTCGAACCCACCAAGGACGTGGTACGCCCCTCACTGGATTTGAAATCCAGGCGCCCCACCGGGGTGCGATCCTCTTCCATATCAAGCATCAGATGCTACCGCGAAAACATCTGTGACGGAACGCCGAATGCAACGCGTGTTGCCATTTCTTTCGGTGAAACCGACCCGGTCGAAATACTCCAGAACATCTATGGCAAAGTTTCGGCCCAGCTTCGTTTGATCCCGATACTCGGCAGTCGTGAAATACCCATCAGCAGAATTTGCAGCCAGCCGCTCGGCAACCACGCCAAGCTTTGCCACGAAGGGCGTTGGCGCATAGCGATTTTTACCAATCAAAACCATTTCGCCTAATCCGCTGGCCGTTTTCAAAGCCATTTCCAGGGTCTTCACGTCAACTTTCAGATCCGCCGCGGCCTGATGCAGGCTGAGCGGCGTGCCTGACCGTGGCGCAAGTTTAGAGGCCACACGGTCGAGAAGCTGCTGGTCTCGCCCGGAGATCCGGATGCTGTGCGACGGCAAATGAAAGCGGGTGCCCCGGCTGTTTAATCGCTGTTCTTCGATCAGGGTGCCAAGCGAATCTTCAAGGATTGAAGTCTCGATGTGGGGCGAGAGCGCCAGTTGAATGTCCTTGACGCTTGCACCGGGCGACATCGGCTTTGAGCGATGAAATCCCTCAACCGCTTTGACAACTTTGGCACCTAGCCTGCGCCATTGTGTTTCGCAGAAAACCCGTTGCTTTGATTGTTGGCCCACCCGCCGCAAACTAAGCGTTTCAATCAGCATGTCTAACCGTGGCCCGGGAAGATTGTATGCAACTGAAAACGGAGCAAGCAGGACCCCGGTTTCGCTGCCGCCGGTCAGTGCCCTGAGGGCATCAGTGACGTTTTGATGTTGCAAAGCGTTCAGCGCTGCGATCCGGGCGGGCCTTGCGCGCCCACGTTTTGGGGAAAAAGGATCAATCACGCGTCCACCGGCAATCGTGCGTTGGGCAGACTGATCGCGCAGCACGAAAGTGTCGCCATGAACGGCAAAGGCATCCCGCGATACCACCAATTGCGCCAATCCTTGCCCACCCGCAGGGATAGCACCGCCTGACAAAACTGCGACGCGGGCGGACAGATGATCAGCACCGATATGCAGATGGGTGGGTGTCCAGTGTTTTAGCGGGCCAGTTTCGCTCGCCAGCACTTGCACCTCGACGTCGATGCGCCGTGTCGGGGCGTACAAACTGGGATGCATCAGCCAGTTCCCGCGCCGAACCAACGCTTCGCTCAGGCCGCGCCCGGCGATGTTGATGGCACATCTCTCTCCCGCCTTTGCACCATCACTTGCAGTATTGTGCGCCCTGATCCCGCGCACGCGAACCCGGGATCCATCGGTCGAGAGTGTCATGCTTTCGCCGGTACGGACGGCCCCGGAAAAGACCATTCCAGTGACAACCAAGCCAACACCGTTCAGCGTGAACACCCGATCTATGGCCATACGAAAATGATGCTCGGCTGTCCAAGCGCTCGCTTCCTTTACACGTGACTTCAGCGCTTTCATCAGCGCCCCAATGCCTTGGTTTTCAGGCGCGCAGACGGGATAGATGGTAACGCCCTCATGCCCTGCGGCAGTCAAAAGTCTATCCACTTGATCGGCGACGTCGTCCACACGGTCAGACGACACGCGATCAATCTTGGTCAGCGCGACGATATACTGGCGAATATCCATGAGGCTCAATATGGCAAGATGCTCGCGTGTTTGCGGCATTACCCCGTCGTCAGCAGCAACCACAAGCAAACCCAGATCGATACCCGCGACACCTGCAAGCATGTTGCGAATGAACTTCTCATGACCGGGGACGTCAACGAACCCCAAAATCGTATTGTCGGGCAGAGTATGGTAGGCAAATCCGAGATCCACAGACAACCCGCGGGCTCTTTCCTCCGGCAGACGGTCCGTATCAATTCCGGTCAACGCCTTTACCAGTTCGGTCTTGCCGTGGTCCACATGTCCTGCCGTTGCTATGATCATGACATCTTCAGATCTTGTAGGTTTCCGACGAACCCCTCTTCGTCTTCAAGACATCTGAGATCAAACCAAAGCGCATCATCGGAAATGCGCCCGATCACTGGAACCGGCAATTCGCGAAAAGCCTTGGCAAGCCTGTTCAACGCAGCACCGGGGCGGCGCAAATCCGGCCGCGTTATCTTGAGAGCAGCGCTTTGCAATCTATCGATTGGCAGGGCCCCGCTGCCCACCTGGCTATGGGTTCGCGAGACCACAACTTCGAATTTTTTGCAACAGTCTTGAAGGACCGAGGCCAAGCGGCCAGCTAACTGTTCGATTTCTACAGGGTTGCGCGTCAAAAGACGCAATGTCGGCAGCTCTTCCACCAGGCACTCGGGGTTGGTGTATAACCTCAGAACAGCTTGCAGGGCCGCCAGGGTGATTTTGTCGGGCCGCATGGCCCGGGTCATGGGGTTGCGTTTGAGATTGTCGATGAGATCGCGGCGGCCCGCAATGATGCCCGCCTGTGGCCCACCTAGCAGCTTGTCACCGCTAAATGTCACCAGATCCGCCCCGGACGCCAAAGCTTCTGTGACAGTTGTTTCGTGCGGGAGATTGTAGGGCTCTAGGTCAATCAAAGTGCCGCTTCCCAAATCTGTGACAAAGGGCAGATTGTAACGATGCGCGATCCCCGCAAGGTCCTCCTCCGAGACGCTTTTGGTAAAGCCTTTTATCTCAAAGTTGCTGGTATGGACCTTCATTAGCAATGCGGTTTTAGGACCGATCGCGGCGTCGAAATCTGCTTTATGAGTCCGGTTGGTCGTGCCAACTTCCACCAGCTTGCACCCTGCGCGTGCCATGATGTCCGGCATGCGGAAGGCCCCACCGATCTCGATCAGTTCGCCCCGTGAAACAGGCACCTCTTTGCGCTGCGCCAGGCTGTTGAGCGTCAGCAACACGGCTGCTGCATTGTTGTTAACAACAAGCGCGCCTTCTGCCCCGGTTAACTGGCACAGCAGAGCTTCGGCATGCCTATGCCGATCACCGCGTTTGCCCGTTTCCAAATTAAATTCCACGTTACTTGCGCCACGCGAAACATCCACCATCGCCTGTATCGCGGATTGAGGCAGGGGCGCGCGACCAAGATTGGTGTGCAGCACAGTGCCTGTCAGATTGTAAACCGGTCGGAGTGAGGGGAGCAAAATATGTTCAATCTCTTCAGACAGCGATTGGATCAGCGCAGCCATATCCGTAGATTCACCAGCCAGCACCCTAAGGCGCACCCGCGCCAAGATACCCTGCGTACAGCGTGTGACCAAGGCCAGGCCATGATCACGCACGAATTTCTGCACAGCTGGCGTGTTCACAAGGCGATCCACCGAAGGCAGATGTTGTGGCGCCTCTATGCGTGTCATCTCTACTCCTTTTAGCAGCTGCAATCCGAAAGTATTTCACGCGATCATATCTTTATAGGCCGCCTCGTCCATCAGGCTGTCCAGAATGGCCATGTCAGCCAGCCTGATCGAGAAAAACCAAGCCGCGCCAGTTGGATCCTCGTTCACCAGATTTGGCGCATCTACCAGCGCTTCGTTCACCGCGATGATCTCACCATCATACATCGCCGAAATCCCACTGGCAGCCTTGACGCTTTCGATGACAACAACCTCATCTCCATTACTGACGTGCGTGCCCGGTTCGGGCAATTCGACAAAAACAACATCGCCCAATTGTTCAGTTGCGTATTCTGTGATGCCGACAATGACGACATCGCCTTCGATACGAAGCCAGTCATGTTCTTCGGTGTATTTCATCTTTGTCCTCTCTCATTGTGAGCCCGCGTGTTGCACCCATCTCGGCATAGCACGGCAATGGTTGATCCATCTTTTCGCATTTAGGCAAGCAAAACTTGTTGACAGGTAAATTAAGTAATGCTGAATTGCCTGCATGAATGCTCCTTTGATCCCCGGCTCGATGCGGTTTGAGATTGACGTGTTGAAGACGTTCATCGCGGTGGCTGATACCGGTTCGGTCAAGCTCGCATCTGAACGTGTTGCGCGGTCGTCTGCGGCTGTGTCTATGCAAATGAAAAAGCTGGAACGGCTGATTGGTGCCCCTGTTTTCCAACGCTTTGACGGGGCCATGCGCTTATCTGCAGCCGGCGAACGTTTAGTGCCTCATGCACACCGTATTGTGCAGGCGCACGATACAGCTGTCAGCGAACTGCACAGCCCGGATATCGAAGGGGAGGTGCGCGTCGGCATATGCCTGGAGAATGCCGAGACCCGCATGCCCGAGATATTGGCCGGGTTTTCCAAAGCGCACTCGCGTGTCACCGTTGAAATAATTTCGGGTGACGCACAGGATTTGGCTGCGATGCTGGCGAAAGAGGAACTTGACGTTGCGATTTTGACCATCGGCGGTGGTGCGCCACCAGACGAAAGAGATCGGCTGCTCCATGAGCAACCTCTGGTTTGGGCTGCGCATAAGAACGGACAGCGCAGCCAAGAACGTCCTTTGCGCTTGGCGGTTGCATCCGTTGGTTGCCCATGGCGTCTCGCGGCTCTCGATGCTCTGAAACGTGCTGGAATTCCCTATCGAATTGCCTATCTTTCAAATGTTTCAGAATCGCAGCTCGCGGCGATCCGGGCGGATCTTGCAGTGGCCGCACTACCGCTCAGCCGCATTACCAATTGCACCCAACCCATTTGTGTAAACGAGGACCTGCCCAAGCTTCCATACACGCAAATCGTGCTCCGAACCGCCGTCAATCCGGGCGAAAACGCAAGAGCTCTTGCAGCACAAGTTCTCTCGGCTTTCAATCGACCGCCTTAAGCGACGGCACTTGGGCGAGATGTCGATGCTGCGGCCCTTACGAATAAGCTACCCCCAAAAGGCTGCTTTGAAGCGGATTTCTACCATTCATGCACTCTGCAGAATCGGTCGGTTTGGGCTCGTAGCGGCCACTTCTCAGATCTGTCGGCCTCCGGTCTGCGCGCTTGTGACGAGCCCTTTGCGCCCGCGCGTCACATCGCCCCTTTCCATTCGGTCCAACCCATGTAATAGGGAACCGCCAAACGATCCCAGCCAA
>JANSYK010000156.1 GCA_024742485.1 Alphaproteobacteria bacterium
CCAGTGGACGGCTGGTTCGACGGATGCGAACGGCACGACGACCTGGACGGCCTATAGCACCAATTATGCGGAAGCTGATGGCGGTGCAGCAGTTCTGGTCATACACGCGGACGGTTCGTACACCTTCACGATGAAGGCGCCCGTTGCGCACGAGTTCGCCGTTCCGGGCTATGAAGAGGATGCGGAGCTGGAGTTCTCGTTCACGGTCAGGGACGGAGACGGTGACACGGCCAGTGGCAGCCTGTCCGTGTCTGTCGATGATGACACGCCGGAGCCGGTTGTGTCTGTGGTCGTTGCCGCGAGCGTGCTGGACGATGAGGGGCAGACCGAATTCACGCCGAGCAATCCGGGTGGCGTTCGAGGCGATGCGGCCGGAGAGGAAACGAGTGTGTCCGGTGTAGCCGGCACGTTGTTCTCCATGGGAGCGGATGGTCTTGGGACAGTCGAAGTCAGTCTTCCGGACTTTGAGGTCGTCTTTGAGGATGACAACGGTTTTGCGCAGATCGAGGCGGTCAGCTGGGGTGCCGGCGTCCGCAGTGCAGGCGGCCTGACGACCTGGACGGCGACGAGTGAACATTACCCTGACGGAGCAGCTGTGCTTGTTATTGGCGCGGACGGTTCCTACACGTTCACGATGAGCGCGCCGATAGCACATGACCGGTCATCGTCGCGCGAGGACGATGCAGGCCTTCGCATCGGTTACGTGGTGACAGACGGTGACGGGGACGGAGCGGCAGGCCTGCTTCGGATCCAGGTCGACGACGACACACCGGTTGCCTTTGAAGTTATTGCCTCTGACCAGACTGACGACGAAGGCAAGGGCGATTTTGCAGCTGACAGCAATGCCGGCGCTGCAGATCCTTCTGGTGACTTCGACGACGCTGACGGTGAGATCACCGGAGCAGCCGGTGCTTTGTTCAACGCAGGTGCTGACGGTGTCAGATCGGTTGTGATGACGAGCCTGCCTGTGCTTTCCGCCATCTACGATGCTGGCGCGGGTGTTGCAACGATCGAGACTGTCAGCTGGAGCAGCCAGACGACGAATGGCGGCACGACCGTATGGACGGCCATCGGAGA
>JANSYK010000027.1 GCA_024742485.1 Alphaproteobacteria bacterium
CCCCGCATATGCGCCCGTGTCGGCTCATGGCACAGGATCAGCGCATCGGGCTGCCCGCCATGGATCAGCGCCATCGTCACACCCGAATAGGATACGTGGAACAGGCTGCCCTGCCCCTCGATCAGGTCCCAGTGATCGGGGTCGTTGTCCGGCGTCAGGTACTCGATCGATCCGGCCATGAAATCCGCGATCACGGCGTCCAGCGGCACGCCGCTGCCGGTCACCAGAATACCCGTCTGGCCCGTGGCGCGGAATGTCGCCTTCATGCCGCGCGCGCGCATGTCACGCTCCATCGCCATGGCCGTGTACATCTTGCCCACAGAGCAGTCCGTGCCGACCGCAAGGCATCGCTTACCGGCGCGTTTCTTGCCATTGGCAATCGGATAGCCAACCGACGGCACCCGCACGTCATGCAGGCTGCCGCCATGGGTCTGTGCCGCGGCGGTCAGGTCGCCTTCGTGACGCAGCAGGTTGTGCAGGCCCGAGGCCAGATCGTAGCCCATGTTCAAGGCTTCGATCAGCACCTCTTTCCACGCATCCGAAATCACCCCACCCCGGTTGGCCACGCCGATCACGACCGTCTTGGCCCCGGCCGCCTTGGCCTCGGCCAGCGTCATGTCCTTGAGGCCCAGATCGGCACCGCACCCGGGCAACCGGATCTGGCCGACGGCGTATTCCGGCCGCCAGTCACGGATGCCGATGGCCACCTTGGCGGCCAGCATGTCAGGGGCATCGCCCAGGAAAAGCAGATAGGGTGTCTCGATCATGGCGCGTCTCCTTTCCGGGAATCACATTTCCGCAGCTTCCAACGGATCAGGCGAGATTTCATATTGAAAACATGAGCGGGCGCAAATCTGGCGCAAGAATGATCGAAGAATGGGCAGATTTGACGAATTTTCTCTCATCAACCGTCTTGCACCCGCAAAGGTGACACGGGCGGCCCGCCCACCTCATCCGTCGACGACCATTTGCAACCGTCAGACCGCAAGGTTTTTTCTGCACCTGCAAAAGCGGTTGCGGCCCGCGCCGCAATTTAATACCGATCTGGCAGATTTTCCCGCAACTTCCTTAGTCAGAGGACATCATCATGAGCTTCCGCCTGCAACCGCCTGCCCCTGCGCGCCCCAATCGTTGCCAACTGTTCGGACCGGCCTCCAATACCAAGCTGTTCGAGAAAATGGCCGCCTCCGCTGCCGACGTCATCAACCTCGATCTTGAGGATTCTGTCGCCCCCTCGGACAAGGACATCGCGCGCAAGAACGCCATCGAGGCGATCAACGACATCGACTGGGGCAAGAAAACGCTCAGCGTGCGCATCAACGGTCTGGATTCGCCCTACTGGTACAAGGATGTCGTTGACCTGATGGAGCAGACCAACGGCCGGCTGGACATGATCATGATCCCCAAGGCCGGATGCGGCGAAGACATTTATGCCGTTGACGCCCTCGTCAGTTCGATCGAAGCCGCCAAGGGCAGCGACAAGCGGATCGCCTTTGAATGCATCATCGAATCCGCCGCCGGTATCAGCCATGTCGAGGATATCGCCAAGGCCAGCCCCCGGATGGAGGCGATCAGCCTTGGCGCCGCCGATTTCGCGGCGTCGATGGGCATGGCCACCACCGGCATCGGCGGCACGCAAGAGGCCTATTACATGCTGCAGGACGGTCAGAAATACTGGTCCGACCCGTGGCACTGGGCGACCGCCAAGATCGTCGCCGCCTGCCGTACGCATGGCGTTCTTCCGGTCGATGGCCCCTTCGGCGATTTTTCGGATGACGAAGGCTTCCGTGCCCAGGCCAGGCGCGCGCTGACCCTTGGCATGGTCGGCAAATGGGCCATCCACCCCAAGCAGATCGCGCTGTCCAACGAGGTCTTCACCCCCTCGGCGGAGGCGGTTCAGGAGGCCCGCGAGATCCTGCAGGCCATGGAAGAGGCCAAGGCCCGCGGCGAGGGCGCGACCACCTACAAGGGACGGCTGGTCGACATCGCCTCGATCAAGCAGGCGGAGGTCATCGTGAAATCCGCCGAGATGATCAAAAACCAGTAAAACCGGCCCTGTTTCCAATCCATGCGGCCCCCATCGCGGGGCCGCAGTCGTTTCACGATAATGGAAAACTGGTCGGAGTGAGAGGATTCGAACCTCCGGCCCCTGCCTCCCGAAAACAGTGGCCTCGTTTAAATTCAATGACTTAAAGAAAAATTTTGCACGCGAATCATAAACTCATAAGCGCCTAATGGCGGCTGATCGTGCAAGTTCGTGCAACTCTCCTAGTCACATCAACACAGCAATCTGTGCCCAGTTACCCTGATGTGAAAAGGTCTTCTGTCTCATCTGTCTTGGAAGACCGTAGACCTGACTTACGAAGATCAGTATACAATTTGCCTTGGCCAGTGCTCCCGGGGACATAAATATCCTTGGTAAGATTTTCGGCCGAAATGTCGATCCTTTTGAAAATTTCTGCAAATTCAGATACCTCAACTACTCGAGGCTCCTCAACAATCTCGAGGTAGGCATCTTTTAGAAACCTAATAAGTGCGTTGAAACCTGTCGTCCGTGAAAGAATCTGACCCTCCTGCGGATTACTCCAAGGTTCGGGCCACTTTTGTCTAACCGCTTCAAAAAAATTGGAAACTGTTAGGAATATTGACGCAAAATCGTCATTTCGATAGAAGTCAACAAAGATACGGTTCTTCCAAGTCTCGTACGGCTCAGCATGCTTTGAGCGTCCAAAAAGGCTCTTTGATCGCTCTTTTTCTTGATTCTTTGGGAGATGCCTCAATAAACCGTTAACAACGGTTGCTTGAGCGAGCGTTTCACCATCAACTCCTGGCGTACGCACACCTAGCCTCTTGATTTTCCTCAAGAAGGGTCCGCCTTCTTCCGCGTTCAAGGCCACAACCACGTCATGGGCAACTTTGTATGGACTCTTCTCTTTGGCATATTCGAGCAGGTCATAGGTCAAAGACTTGTTCACCTTGGTCTGCGCAAGATTAACCCGTGAAAAAATTTCTGCCTGATCCGCGACATCGGCGCCAACAAAAATCGAGACGTTGATCTCGAATGAGGGCTTGTTTGGATCAAGACTTTCCAAGCCTGCAAGACGGTGCTGCCCATCAATAACAAAGGCGGCCTCTTCCACCGGGATCGGCTCATCACCTTCCGACCCATCGTAAGGAACAATCTCTAGTTTAAAAAGCCCGTCACAGTTCTCAATATCTGAAAGGATCACACAACGTTCATCTACAGCCAAAATTATTGACGTCGGGAAAGTCGCGTATTCTAAGTTAACGTACTGGCTCAAGTCTTTTAGGCGTGACTTAGATAGCTCTCTCTGGATGCCATCAATCGAGCCTGCTGTGCCCTCGGCGAAGCGCCTAACATCAACAGTAGAAATCTCACGCAGCACACGACTATCTATCGCACCGATGAAGAAATCTCCAATCGGCTGTGATACCTTAAGTACATTCATGATTGTCATTGCGGTGCACCTCCAGACGCTCGACGCCTTCTCGCTTGTTCGAGTATGCTCTGGGCAGACTCTCCAGAACTCCGAAGTTTCGGCTCTGTAGTGCGAACCTTGGCTGCTAGCAAAAACCATACCAAGGCTAGAAGACCGTAGCCCACGAAACCTGTAACCACCAATTCATTATTGAGGGGCACATCGAAGCCCCTACTGCCAGTTAACGCCGCGCCTCCACCTATCGTAAAGACCAATATTAGCGCGCCGATCATAGCGTGTACCCACCAAGAGAAGTAGCCTACATTCAGGGCCAGCAAAGAAACCACCGCCCCTGATAAGCCAAGCAGTGGAAGCACAATCTCTCCTGATTGCCAAAAACTCGAAAAAGCCTTCCAGATAGAAGGTAAGCTGTTGGATCCATCTGTCTCTTGCCAGCGGATTGAAAGAAAGAAAAATGGGACGAATGTGAAACAAACCGTAGTGAAAACCTCAAAGAAAGATTTTGCGTAGCCACCAATTCTTTCCATGAACAATTCTTTCCACAAGCTAAACCTGAAACTCATAGACGTCCTCCAGTCAAAAAGTATACAGAGCTTCTGTCGTGGCGCCTCTATGCGAAGATTTTCCAGACATCACTGAACAACGACCCAGTCTACTGTAGTGCCCTATGCCGTTGTAAAGGTGATGAATGCTTGAGTGATCCGCATTAGTAAGTACTACGCGCGCCCCTCTCTTAGATGCAGAAACTAACTCATCCCTAAGTCGCACTTGATCATCCCAAGAGAAAATCTTCTGGTTGTATTTTAGGAACCCGTTATGGTTATGAGCCGTCGTGTACGGCGGATCAGCGAATATTAAATCGCCCTCTCTCGCTTTACCGATGGTTTTCGAAAAGTCACATGCCACGATTTCTGCGCCACTCAGTGCATCTGAAATCTCTTCAAAGCTCTCTTCCTCGACGATAATTCGATCCTTCGATCCGATTGGAACATTAAAATGTCCTTTTAGATTTTCACGATACAGCCCGTTGAAACAAGTTCTATTAAGATAGAGAAATTGAGCAGCTCGCATGTGGAGCGCGTGGCGCTGTCTAGCTCGCTCTTTGTAGTAGAACTCTTTTGTGTGAAGCCGTTGGAACTTCTTAAGTTGGATCTCGACCTTTTTCCAGTCATCCCGAATCGCTCTGTAAGTCTCCACAAGCCTTGGGTTGGTGTCAGAAAGAACGGCTCGCTTTGGTGTAAGATGAAAAAATACGGCACCACCGCCTAGAAAGGGCTCCATGTAGCGGCCTTGAAACTCCGGTAGTGAAAACGCAGGATCTGAAAAAACCCAACGCTTGCCTCCTGCCCACTTGATAAAAGGTTGCATGTCCACCTGATCTATCGCTGCTCTGCTTACTTCAGCCTAGTTCGCCTTAAAGGTGTCGACAAGAAGGAAGAGCCCGAACCAAAGTAGATCGGCATATGAACACCTTTTCACTTCAGTCAAAAGGTGTCCACGAAACCGGGGGAACTACGAGGATGGCTGAACGATGAGGCACTGTTCTGATGTGCTTTTTCCCAATGTGATCACAGTTGTGCTGATTTGAGGGATTCCGCACATGGGTTTTGTGCTAATTCCCAGAAGAAGCAGTAGGACAAGTTTTATTGAAGCAATTTCAGACCGTTAGATAAAGAGATGTGCGAAAATCTGTATTGTTCAAATCTAAGCAGCGGACGACTAGCCTGAATTTACCCTGAAAATGGAGACGGGCGCTGAAAAATAGCACAAAATCAATTACTTGACACACTTATTGTCTTAGGGCACCATACTTGAGGAAAGACCTGTGTCACACAGACTTGCCCCTTGTCACACAAACGGACAAGGAGGTCCTAATGAATATCGCACGGATGATTACCACTACTCCCATGTCATTTGGCCTTGGGAGAGTTCTGCCGCTTCGCTATCGCGGTAACCTCTACCACGATCACCGCAGCCTGTATCAAGCTGCCCAGTCTAAGCCACGGATGCAGTTGGGTGGCTTCCGCAGCCGTTTGATCCGTTATCATATGCTCTGGGGTGCCCTCGATGACTCGGCTGTGGAGCATTGTTTGTACGACAGCAGCCACAAATTCGACATCGGTGGCATTCTCTATGAAATCCGCCAGCAGTCCACCGGCTTGCTGTACTATGGTATTACGGACTGCCTCATCCTGCGTTTGCGCGCCCACATCTCATATAGCACTCGGTCAACGGCCTTCCTTCACCAGCAGATCACGGCATTCGGAACTAGGGACTTCGTTGTCCGTGAGGTTGCCAGAATGCGGTGCAGTAGAGAGGACCTGCTTGAGATGGAGCGCGCCATGATCGCGCACCGCGATACGGTTTGGCCCAACGGGCTGAACGCAGTCTGAACCTTTTGGCACACCGTTTCCACGGTGTGCCAACAGTCATATTGCAAAGGTGTCCCCGAGCGCCTCTTCGAGGTCCGGCGAATGCTGGCTGTAATGCCGCTTGAGAGTGTCCACCGTGGTATTGGTAAGCCGCTCAATCGTCTCGAAAGGAATACCCTTCCGGACCATCCATGTGATGCAGGTCTTCTTCAGAACGTGGTGCGTTAGCTTGAAGGGAAGGCCGGCTTCGACGCCAACAGCCTCAAGCCCCTTCTTTAGACCTGTCTTGATTGGTTTGCCATTAAAAGAAATCACATAGGGCTGTGATCGGTCCCCGCCAAAAAGTATATAGCTCATCAAACGTTGGTTCTGTCCGATTGGAATTTGCGGTCGCCGCTTGTTCCCGTGACCCGTGCCAAAATCAATGTATGCCCCGGAGACAACAGTACCCGTTTGGAAATCAAGTGGAGGCGGGCCTTTGCGGACCTTACGCGCAGCCTTCTTCGGCATCACCACAATGCCATCCTGCTCCACTGGCTGCGGAACCATTGGGAGATACTCAAAGTCCCCGCCCGGAACGTAGATTTGATCCCAGCGAAGTTGGAAGATCGCCTCCTTCCGCGCGCCAGTCGCCAATGCCAACAGAAGGAATGCATAGATATGCTCTCGCTCATCGTTATCTTCGCATAGGGCAAGTACCTTGCGCATCTGGTCGTCGTCGAGCCAATCACTGCGGATTTGCGAGACAAGGTTCCGAATCTCTATCCGTGTCTCGGTCGGAACCACCTTCATGAGGTGACCGTGACGAAGGGCAGCTCTCAGAATCTGAAGATCTTTCTTGATTGTACCGTCACTGAGGCGGTCGTTGCCTCGATCCCATCTCGTCAGGCACTTGGCGTGATCTATGTAATTCTCGACATCAGCCTGCCCGAAGTCTTCCCACTTTCGATTGCCCAAATAGCCTTTCAGCCGATCTACTTTCGAAGACATCGGCACGACCGTCGCAGCGCCTTTGCGACGCTTCAAGTGCTGGAAGTATCGATCAAGAATGTAGCCAATAGTCACTGCCGCAGGAGGCACCACATCGCCCGAGAGAACCTTTTCAGCGAGCTTGCGATCAGCTTCGTGCTCATCTCGTGTCTTGCAAGTCTGTCGCTTCACGCGCCCGGTCTTGGGATCGTCCCAGACGATCTCCCAAATACCATCAGTTCTTCTGCGTTTTCTGTACTTTATGAAGTCTCTTCCCATGCTCGAAAGCTACTCGGGGGCGACTCACCGTGCAATACTTGCACGGAAGTTTTCGAGCGAGGATGACCTAACATATTGATAATACTGGTCGGAGTGAGAGGATTCGAACCTCCGGCCCCTGCCTCCCGAAGACAGTGCTCTACCAGGCTGAGCTACACTCCGAC
>JANSYK010000116.1 GCA_024742485.1 Alphaproteobacteria bacterium
AAAAACGTATGGCCCGCCCCGTTTGCAAGTTAGATTTTGAGATTCCCTGATCAGTCTGCGTCAACGTATACGGTCTCATGGTTGAACCCATGGCCAAGATGGACATCCGCACGTCTGGAGCCACAATAAAGACGCCGGCACCAAGTGCCATTTTTTTGGCCGGGCTTTCCAGACGCCGATCGACTGTCAGGCCATCTCCTCGATCCTTCCTGCAAACAACGTTGGTCTACACGATTGTTATCGTGCGGCCGATCCGATTATGCTGCGGCAAGGTAGACGCGTTCAAAGGTTGCACCCTTTCGCAGAACTGCCCAAGCGATCCGCGCCAGCTTGTTTGCCAACGCAACCACAATAGCATTGCGGTGGACACCGCGGTCGATCATCGCTCTCAGCCATTGTCCCAACGGGGTGTCACTCTGCGACATCGAGGGCAATGCAGCTCGGGCACCATGTATAAGCAGGGTGCGCAGATAGGTGTTGCCGCGCTTTGAGATGCCAAGCAGCCTTGGTTTGCCGCCGGTGGTATGTTGTCGAGGGACGAGGCCGAGCCAAGCTCCAAGGTCACGAGCTTTGGCAAAACTGCTTGCATCACCTACGGCGGCAATCAGAGCGGTTGCGTTCAAGACCCCGACGCCGGGGATCGAGGTCAACCGCCTTGCAGCAGGGTCACTGCGCGCAAGTTCAATGAACTCCTCGTTCAGCGCATCGATCCTTGCATCAAGACCGTGCCATTCGGCGCGCAGTTCATCTAATAGCTGCCGTAGGCGTGGTGACAATGTTGTCTTCTCATCGGCCAGCATCTCATCAATGCCCAGTTCCAGCTTACGGCGCCCGACCGGGAATATCGTCCCGCGCTCCAGCAGGATCGCCCGCAACTGGTTGATCAGGCTCCTGCGTTCGGCCACAAGGCGCGATCGGACCCGATGAAGTGTCTGGATGTCCAATTGTTCTTGGGTTTTGAGCTCGACAAAACGCATCGTCGGGCGTGAGGCCGCCTCGGCGATCCCTTCGGCATCGCGATCATCGTTCTTCTGTGCTTTGACATACGGCCGAACATACTCGGGCGACATCAGCCTGATCTCATGCCCGTGTGCTGCGAACACGCGTCCCATATGATGGGCGCCACAGCATGCCTCCATCGCAACCACGCACGCCGGCAGTTTGGCGACATAGTCAATCAATGTCTGGCGCCGCATAGATCTGCGCACGATCACAGCACCTGCTGCATCGACGCCGACCACACTGCAAGCATTCTTGCCCAGATCAACCCCAAGGATCACAATATTCATCGGTCCGTTCCTTTCCTTCTCAAGCACCGGCATCCTATCTGATGCCAGGGAAAAGGGGCGGGCCATTCCATAAAGCATGAGCGGGGATGGGGGAGACGGCGCATGAGGTATCCAGCATCAGAGAAGCTCGAGATCATCCGACTGGTCGAGAGATCCCATCTCCCGGTTCGACGAACCTTGGACAAGCTCGGTATTCC
>JANSYK010000009.1 GCA_024742485.1 Alphaproteobacteria bacterium
CACGGAGATGGTGATGCCTGGCGACAATGTGACGGTTGATGTTGAGCTGATCGTTCCGATCGCGATGGAAGAAAAGCTCCGCTTCGCCATCCGTGAAGGCGGCCGTACCGTCGGCGCCGGCATCGTCGCAAGCATCACGGAGTGATGCCAGCGGCAATGCCGAAAGCTTGCCGACGCCACTAGAAAGGCAAAATGCGCGCAAGCGCGTTTTGCAGCGGCGCCGGCATCGTCGCAAGCATCACGGAATAAAACCACACACCTAACGCGTCGGTTCACACCGGCGCGTTCGCCATTTTGGAAGAGAATGACCGTCCGGCAGCAGAACGCAGAACCCGGCAAGTGTGATCGACAGTCGGACAAAATTGTCCGATCAACGTCGACATTTCGACATTGCGAATACGATCCTGCCAAATCGATCCGGCCGGTTCACGGTTGAATTGCTCCTGATGAGCCGATAGTTGCTTGTATGAGCCAACTGCCTGACACTCAACTTATTGCGCATGCCACATGGAATGTGTTCGTCACCACGGCGCCGACCATTAACGCCGACGTTATGGAGTAGCACATGTCCAAAGTCATTTCCGGGTTATTGATAGCGGGATTGACGGTGCTGTTGGCGGTAATTCTCGACTATTCGGTCGGAGGAAAAGTATTATCGCGTCTTGATCCCCATTTTACAGAAAACAGATACCGGACCCACCACCCGGTCTACCATCACGGGTTTGTTCCCGATTTTCGGACACGGTACGCTAGATGGGGCTCGCAATTCTATGATTTCTGCACAGATGGTAACGGATTTAAGGTCTCCTGCGTTGAGCCAAGCGTCACGGGGACCGCATATGACATTGGCATCATTGGCGACTCTGTAACGGAAGCCATCGGCATGACATATGAGCAGAGCTTCGTCGGCCAGATAGCAGCGGGTCTGGGAGAAAAGCGCGTCGCAAATCTGGGCGTGTCCTCCTACAGCCCGGCGATTTACTATTCAAAAATCGCGCACCTTCTCGCCAATGGTTACACCTTTGATGAAATCATTGTTTTCGTGGATATTTCCGACATTCAGGACGATGCGGTCATTTACCGGCTTGATGGAACAACTGTTTCGGGTGGCCGCGAACGCATCGGCCTGGACAAAGTCAGTTCTTTGTCACCCGCACTTGAATTCACTCGTCGGCGCTTGCCATTGATCTATTATTCCCTTCGCAAGTTGGAAGCTGCTGTACTGGGCAGCCAGATTCACTCTTCCTTCGCGGATCATGAGGTGACATCAAGACTTGAGCAGAGGTCATCATGGACATTCAGATCCGATAGCCCGGATTACGGAGAAGGTGGTGTTCCGGCGGCGATCGAGATTGCAAAAGCGAATATGCAAAGGCTGCATGATTTGCTCGAAGAACACAAAATCTCGCTGAGCGTTGCAGTGTACCCTTGGCCGGCGCAGATACGTGACGATATCGAGAACAATTTGCAGGTCAGGGTTTGGGAAGAGTTCTGCCGCAGCGCCTGTCGACAGTTCTACAATTTGATGCCATCTTTCTTCGAACGGAAAGCAGATGTCGGTTTTCAGAGAACCTACAGTCAATTCTACATCCAAGGCGACATCCACTTCAACGAAGAGGGCAATGCGGCCGTTGCCGACCAATTCCTGGACCAACACATGGCGGTGAATCCATAGTTGGCGGACTGCTTCGACGACCGTCCGATTGAGCCTAAGGCGAACATAACGGTCGCTTCTTGCCATGCTGCTGTTGCGCATCGAACAGGCAGAATCCATCATTTGCCGTTCAATCGTCGGTTCGGGTCAATTGTCGCTTGAACCGCGCGACAATACCCGGTAAACCGCCCTTCGGATTAGGGGTATAGCTCAGTTGGTAGAGCGACGGTCTCCAAAACCGTAGGTCGGGAGTTCGAGCCTCTCTGCCCCTGCCATTCCATCAGCTTTGCGACCGTTTTGTGTGGTGCGTCACTGCTCCCTCATTGCCCGATTGATCTGATCTCGTGCCGGTTTGACGAGATACTCAAGAACCGAACGGTCCCGTGTTTTCAGGAACACTTCAACAGGCATGCCCGGTACAAGTGCCCTTCCGCGGTTCTGCAGGGCCTTCTCATCATCAATTGATACGATTGCCTTGTAATAGGCTTTGCCCACGCGCTCGTCGGCCATGGTGGTTGCAGAAACAGTGTGGACCATTCCTTCCAGATCGGTCGCGTGTGCCTGGCCGAAGGCACTGAGCCGCAGCGACGCAGATTGACCCGGCCGGACGTCATCAATGTAATGAGGCTCAATGGCAATTTCGACCTTCAAGGCCTTGTCTTGAGGCACGATTTGCATCAGCGATGAACCGGCGGCAATCACGCCATTGACCGTCGTCACCGACAAATTATGAACCAGTCCGCTAGATGGAGCCCGGATGACGGTTCTTCGAAGTTTTTTCCGGGCTGTTTGAAATTGCTGCCGGATTTCTCGAATCTCCGCGCTCGTACTCACAAGTTCCTCCAAAACGAGTCGTGAAAATTCCCGTTCGTCCTGGAGTTGTGCAAGTTCCGTTTCGCTGATCGCGGCCCTTGCCTGCGCCTCATCGGCAGTGGCTTTGCCTATTTCGCCTTGAAAGAACGCAATTCTTTTGTTCAGTTCCCGCAATGCGGCTGGAGATGCGTGTCCCCGATCATGTAGTTTTTGCATGGCAGCGCGTTCATCCTGATGCAACGCCAATTGTGTCACATGCGCCCCTTTTTGCGCTCCAATACCGTCGATTTGGCTTTGGTACCGCATGATTTTTCTTTGAGCCTGCAATCGGTTATCACGATTGTGTTGCCTGCGGGCTCTGAACAGCGCTGATTGTGACGATTTGATTTCCGCGTCAAGAACCACGTTCTCCGGCAATGAACCGGCGGTCGGCCAGGAAATGTCGGCAAGATTTTGGTGCTCGGCATCCAGGCGCGATTTACGGGCAATGGCTTCAACAAGCCTGTTGCGGAAAATGTCGACATCGGCCGCGGCCGCGGATTCGTCCAGGCGAGCGACAATGTCACCTTTCTCGACAAACTGGCCATCGGTAACGCGGATCTCGGCAATCATACCTCCATCAACATGCTGCACCTCTTTGGCTTCACCCTCGACAACCACATGGCCGGAAGCGATGACAGCGCCGGATATGGACGATGAAGCCAGCCATGATCCGCCAATGCAAAAGAGCATGACGAAAGTCAGGGCTCCGGCCGCTATGAGGCCACCTGTGCGGGTTTCGGGTGTCAATGCGACAGCCTGCTGTTTTTCTGTAACGGGATTTGTCATTTGACTGCACTCACGATTTGAATTCCCGGCTTTTTGCCGTCGCCTGCCATCAGGGCATGTTTGTCGTCAAATCGAACCTGCCGCCCCTCGTTGAGAACCAGGATCTTGTTGACGGCATCAACGGCACTGGGTCGGTGCGCGACGACAACCACTGTAGTGTTGCGCGCCCTCAGGCGCCTGATGCATTCGGCAAGCGCTGCTTCGCCCTCGGAATCGAGATTGGCGTTCGGCTCATCCAGAACGACCAGCGAGGGCAGGCGATAGATTGCGCGAGCAAGTGCAACCCGCTGTGCTTGACCGCCGGACAGAGGAGAGTCGGATCCGCCAATCTGAGTCTCATAGCCTTTAGCAAGATTCAGAATGATTTCATGAACACCCGCCAGACGGGCTGCTTCGACGATCCCGTTTGGCTCTGCATCAGGCTCGAAGCGAGCAATGTTTTGACCAACGGTGCCCGGAAACAGCTGAACGTTCTGCGGCAGGTAGCCAAGATACTTGCCGATCTGGTCGTGACCCCATGCGGAGAATGGTGCGCCATCGAGCCTGACCGAGCCACGCTCAGGTGTCCAAAGGCCCACAAGAATGCGTGCCAGACAGGTTTTGCCTGATCCGCTGGGCCCGATGATGCCCAGCCCGTCGCCTGGCGCAAGATTGAACCCGATGCCTTGAAGAAGCGGACGGGCCGGCTGGCCTTCTGGTGTTCCGGTTTCGGGCGCCAGCTTGACAACATTTTGCACGGAAACGCGGCCACCGGGTTTTGGCAAGGCGAGGGGAGACTCCGACGTTTCGGTGTGCGCTAGAACGGATCTCAGCCGTTTGACGGCGATGCGGGCTCTGACAAATCCCCGCCAGTTGGCCACTGATTGGTCGATAGGTGCGAGCGCACGTCCCGCCAGAATACTGGCCGCGATCAACGTGCCTGCCGAGATTTCCTGTTGGATCGCCAGAAACGCACCCAATGCCAACATACCGGACTGAAGCAGCAATCTGATGGACTTGCTGGCCGAGCCAAGAACCTGGCTGACTGACAGGGCGGATTGCGAATGTGTCATGGATTGGTTGCGCGCGCTTTGCCAAATCCTGGCGATATTGTTGACCATTCCCATCGCCAGAATGGTGTCGGCATTGTCAATCGTCTTTTGTTCCAGAATGGCTTCTCGAGCCTCGGAGTTTCCAGTCGCCTGCAGAGGTGCCCGGGTTGCGAATTCCTGAATGGCCGTCAAGGACACGACAAGACAGGCACCAAGCGTGGCAAGAACGCCCAGCCAGAAATGGAGGGCAAAAATAACGCCGATGTAAATCGCGACCCACGGCAGATCGAAAAGAGCCGGTGGTCCGCCGCTGGTCAAAAACTGCCGCAGTGTCTTTAACTCCCGCACGCCGCCGCCCGGGGCCCCGTCCTGGCGTACTTTGCGTGTTATCCAGCCTCGCTGAACGACCTTGCTGAGTGCGTTATCCAGACCGTATGCGGATCGGGAGAAGAGCTTGGCTCTCAGCGCATCAAAGATGCCGTAAAACAGGTAAAGAACGCACACCAGTCCGAACAGCACCGCCAGCGTTGGAACGGAGCCGCTGGGAAGAATGCGGTCATAGACCTGCAGCATGAAAAGAGGCCCTGTCAGCAAAAGCAGATTGCCTGCAACACTGAAAAGAGCGATGGCCAGGACTGCGCCGCGAAGTTTGCGCAGCACCTGGACGAAATGGGTGTTTTGATCAGCCGGCATGACGGACCTCCTGTCGATTGAGTCCTGGCGGGTTACGCCAGGACGATGTTTTCGGTCGACAGATTGTCGAAGCTGCAGTTCCGCAGGGTAAGCATGTCATCATCACTGAACTGAAAAATCAGATCATCACCGTCCTGCACGAGACATTCGCCCAGTTCATCAACGGAGCTGTAACTGGAGCCCTGAAAGAGGAGGAAATCCTCCGCTTCATAATCGTAGAGGCGATCAAAGCCGATATTGCCGGCATTGAAATCGAAGACAAATGTGTCCGCGCCGGATCCGCCTATGAGTTTGTCATTGCCAAGGCCGCCATTGAGTGTGTCAGCTCCGGTGCCACCGGTCAGGTAGTCGTTGCCGGCATCGCCTGCGATAATGTCGGAACCGGAACCGCCATAGAGGCGATCATTGTGGTTGCCACCACTCAGCGCATCATTCCCGCCGCCTCCGATCAGCTTATCCGTGCCATCGCCACCGGACAATATGTCGTCACCAGAGTGTCCATTGAGCTGATCGGCGCCCGATTGACCGGACAGGGAGTCATCACCGCTGTTGCCGTACAATTTGTCGTTGCCGCTTCCTCCATTCATGACATCCGCGCCGGATCCGCCTCGCAACTCGTCTGCACCCGAACCACCCGACAGGAGGTCATTCCCGCTGCCGCCCGACAACAGATCGTCACCGCCGTCGCCGTTCAGTGTATCGTCACCTGAGTTGCCGTTCAGAGTGTCGGATCCCGCGCCGCCATGCATTGTATCGGCGCCGGAATTGCCGTTGAGAGTGTCGCTCCCGTCATTTCCGTAGAGGAGGTCATTTCCGGAGTTGCCGTTCAACTCATCGTCACCGCGACCGCCATATAGCTCGTCGTCGCCACCGACCCCGTAGAGAACATCGTTGCCATCGCCACCATTGATGATGTCGTCATCTGGTTTCGAACCACCTGTTCCGGTGCTTTGGGGTAGCAGGCCAACCACATTGTTCTGACCGATTTCCAGGAGAACGATATTGTCATCATAATCCTTGTCGCCGCCGCCATAGAGATCCTCAAGACCGATTAGCAACTCGCCAGCGACCGCATTGGCCCGGCCGACCACGTGGGGAAAGGCATCCGGATTGGGTTTGTAGTCATCAGCGACGTTTGCGGCGGAATGAAAGACGTCGTAGCCATACTGGCTGCGAATTGCAGTCACCGACCCAGTTGTATCGTCGACGTGCCACAATTGCAGTGACCGGTCCTGCATCGTTCCGGCTTCACCATCAGCGTTGCGAAGTTCATGGTGACCGTTGGTCGCTGTCAGTGCCTCGCGGTTTTCATATCCCTTGCCAAATCCGTTGGACACGACGAAGAAGCCCAACTGCGTGCCGGCAGTGATATCGAATTCGACCGACGATTGGCCCGGGATGAGATCTCCACCGCTTCCGGCTTTCGATGAGTTGGCAAACAGGATCCGCACATTCGAGATGGATCCGTCGGCATTGATGTCATAGACGCCAAGGGAATTTCGGAATCCGGCGCCCTCATCAACAAAAGTAACCTTCGCCGTTGCCGATTCCGTCATGACGAGATTGGCCATGTCAACATAGGACGGCTTGCCGTTGCCATACATGATGTCGTCGCCGCCCTGACCGTACAGGGTATCATTTCCCGTACCGCCAAAGACTTCGTCATTGCCGCTGAGCGCGGCGATCGTATCGTCGCCACCGGCTCCCGATAGCACTTCCGAGCGACCGGTTCCCGTCAAGTTGTCGGATAGATTGGTTCCTAGAACCGGTGAAATGTTCATGTTTGTGTCTACGCTCATTGTAATATTCCTCGTTGGATTCTCGCGCAGCATGAGGCCGCGCGCCTTCGACGAGGTATTCGCAAGAGTCGTGCCAGTGGAAATAATCTAGCAATAACAGTTATCTAACGGTTTTGAGCTCCGGAAACGGCCGTCAATACGTTGCAAATTGGGAATCTTCGTTGCAATCTGCGATCTCGGATCGGTACAAGGACACCATTCAGGCGATAGGGATTTGCGTTTGTCATGGTGACAGGTACAGGGGCTGTATCGGCGCCACTCTCCGCTCGAACGGACGCTTGGTACAATTATTGCAGATTATTAAGCGATTAGCTCTTGTGGTTTTGTGATTCGGTGATTATTAAAGTGAAAACAGACACGCGGCGCGTGGGGCTGAGAGGCCCTTTTTACGCGCCGTAAAGGCGTGAGCGGCTTATGGCATCCAAAACAAACCCCTTTACGTTTCTGCAGCAAGTGCGCGCCGAAACGTCGAAAGTGACTTGGCCGTCACGGCGCGAGACGATGATCTCGACCGTGATGGTTTTGATAATGGTTTTCCTGGCAGCGATTTTTTTCTTTGCCGCAGATCAACTTCTGGGCTGGCTCGTCGGGCTGGTTCTGAATGTTGGCTAGTGCGGGCAGGAGACAATAATGGCAGTGCGTTGGTACATCGTCCACGCTTATTCGAATTTTGAGAAGAAGGTAGCCGAGTCGATTGAGGAGCAGGCGCGGTCCAAGGGGCTGAGCCATCTGTTCGAGAAAATTCTTGTGCCGACCGAAAAGGTCGTCGAGGTGCGCAGAGGCCGCAAGGTTGATTCCGAGCGCAAGTTTTTTCCGGGTTACGTAATGGTGCGTGCCGATCTGACCGATGAAGCCTACCACCTGATCAAGAATACCCCGAAAGTGACGGGATTTCTTGGCTCTGAAAACCGGCCGGTTCCCATTCCGGATTCGGAAGCCGAGCAGATACTGACCCAGGTTCAGGAGGGTGTTGATCGGCCGAAGCCGTCGATATCCTTCGAAATCGGAGAGCAGATCAGGGTTTCGGATGGACCATTTGCCTCGTTCTCGGGAACGGTGCAGGACGTTGATGAGGAGCGGTCGCGCCTCAAGGTCGAAGTCTCCATCTTTGGCAGAGCAACGCCGGTGGAGCTGGAATACAGCCAGGTCGAAAAGGTCTGACTGACAGGCAGGTCCGTCCTGCCAAACCGCGTGGGAGGAATGCGAGGCATAAGCCGGCCTCGAAGACCGTACCACGCAACCGCAGCCGCCGGGCAACCGGCATTGATGGCGCTTTCCCGCTTCGGCGGCATGCGCCATGACGTTGAATGGGGCTGAAGTCAGCCCGTTTGAAAAAGGCAGAGTTTAATGGCTAAAAAAGTTGCAGGTCAGCTCAAGCTGCAGGTGCCCGCGGGCGCGGCAAATCCGTCGCCTCCGATCGGTCCTGCTCTTGGTCAGCGCGGCATCAATATCATGGAGTTTTGCAAGGCATTCAATGCCGCAACCCAGGAAATGGAAAAGAGCGCACCGATTCCGTGTGTGATCACCTATTACCAGGACAAGTCCTTCACCTTCACGATGAAGCAGCCTCCGGTCAGCTACTACCTCAAGAAGGAAGCCAAGCTGAAATCCGGTTCGAAGGAGCCCGGTCGCCAATCCGCGGGTTCCATCACCAAGGATCAGGTCCGCACCATTGCGGAGGCAAAAATGCAGGATCTCAATGCCGCCGATGTGGAAGGCGCGATGGCCATGGTGGAAGGGTCCGCCCGGTCCATGGGACTGGAAGTGACGGGATAAGACGATGGGCAAGCTAGCAAAACGTACACAGAAGGTCCGTGAGGGCCTGGACGCCGAAAAGCTCTATGAACTGAGCGATGCGGTCACGATGGTCAAGGAACGGGCCACGGCGAAATTCGATGAAACCATTGAAGTCGCCATGAATCTCGGTGTTGATCCGCGCCACGCCGATCAGATGGTTCGCGGTGTTGTCAACCTGCCGAATGGAACCGGGCGGTCCGTCAAAGTCGCTGTTTTCGCGCGCGACGCGAAGGCCGACGAGGCGAAGGCAGCCGGGGCTGATATTGTTGGCGCTGAAGATCTCGTCGAGATCGTTCAGGGCGGGCAGATCGAATTTGATCGGTGCATTGCAACGCCTGACATGATGCCGCTTGTCGGTCGTCTCGGCAAAGTCCTCGGTCCGCGTGGCATGATGCCGAACCCCAAGGTTGGCACCGTCACCAATGACATAACCGAAGCCGTTTCGGCCTCGAAGGGTGGAGCGGTTGAGTTTCGCGTCGAAAAGGCTGGCATTGTCCATGCCGGCGTCGGCAAGGCGTCTTTCGATCCGAAAGCCATCGAAGAAAACATCCGCGCCTTTACCGATGCGGTGTCCAAGGCCAAACCCAGCGGTGCCAAGGGCAACTACATCAAGCGTGTCGCCATCTCGTCCACCATGGGCGCCGGCGTGAAAATAGATCCATCCAGTCTGGCATCTGCCTGACCTGATGGTGTGAAACAACCGGTCTGACCGGTTGAACTGTTTTCCGGCCCTTCGGCCGGAAAAGCCTGGACCCTCAAAAGTTCAGGTCTCCTGTCCGAGATTGCGGGTGGTTAGCCTTAATCACTTTGCCCGCATGAGACGGGTGCGATCCGAAATTCAGGCGCTGGTGCGCCCTGCAGATCGGTTCGAACCTTCTTTGCCTTGCGTCGCTCGTTCGAGTGGCTCGAGGGGACAGGATCCTCAAGCGTCGCTTGCGGGTCGCAAATGGCCCCGGGTGGCAAGGCAAAACCCGACAGGGTCCGCAAAGGCGGTCCTGTCAACTGGAGAGTGGCAGTGGAAAGAGCGGAAAAGCGCGAATTCGTCACGTCATTGAACGAAGTCTTCAAGACTTCCGGTTCTCTCGTCGTGGCCCACTATGCTGGCCTATCGGTTGCGCAAATGAACGATCTGCGTTCGAAAATGCGTGAAGCCGGTGGCACAGTCAAAGTCGCGAAGAACCGCCTGGCCAAAATTGCTCTTCAGGGCACGGAGTCGGAGGGGATCTCTGATCTCTTTCAGGGACAGACCGTCATCGCCTACAGCGATGATCCTGTCACCGCTCCGAAAGTAGCCGTCGACTTCGCCAAGACCAACGAGAATCTCGTTGTGCTGGGCGGTGCGATGGGGGCAACCGAACTCGACGTCAACGGTGTGAAGGCTCTCGCCACATTGCCGTCGATTGACGAGTTGCGTGCGAAGATTGTTGGCATGATTTCCACGCCTGCAACACGCATTGCACAGGTTGTCGGCGCCCCGGCGGGTCAGGTGGCCCGCGTGGTGAATGCTTATGCCCAGAAGGACGAAGCCGCATAGGCGGAACTTCGCTGTTCAAAACCAGTTCGAACCGAACGTGTAAGGAAACTAAATCATGGCTGATCTTGCAAAGATCGTTGAAGACCTTTCGAACCTGACCGTCCTGGAAGCTGCTGAGCTTTCCAAGATGCTTGAAGAGCATTGGGGCGTTTCCGCCGCTGCTCCGGTTGCCGTTGCGGCTGCCGGTGGTGCCGGTGGTGATGCTGCTGCGGTTGAAGAAAAGGACGAATTTGACGTCGTTCTGACCGCCGTTGGCGACAAGAAAATCAACGTCATCAAGGAAGTTCGCGGCATCACGGGCCTTGGCCTGAAAGAAGCCAAGGACCTCGTTGAAGGCGCGCCGAAGGCCGTCAAGGAAGGCGTTGCCAAGGCGGAAGCCGAGGAAATCAAAGGCAAGCTCGAAGAAGCAGGTGCGACTGTCGAGTTGAAATAAGCGGTTTATCCGTTTTGCGGCGGGGCCGGGACAGGCTCCGCCGCGAAGTGATTTGCCGTCTGAACAGATTACCCAAGGTCCGAAAACGGCCCTTGGGTAATGGGTTCTCAAAGACCCTATTTTGCGAAGCCCCCTGGCCAGTGGCTTCGTAAGGTGCAGGCCCGGATGCAATTACAAGGAGCGACGATGGCTCAGACCCTTTCGTTCAACGGTCGCAGGCGCGTACGCAAGTTTTTTGGAAAAATACCGGAAGTGGCGGAGATGCCGAACCTCATCGAGGTTCAGAAAGCATCCTATGACCAGTTCCTGATGATTGACGAGCCCGAAGGCGGGCGCCCCGATGAGGGATTGCAGGCGGTTTTCAAGTCTGTTTTTCCGATTTCGGACTTTTCCGGCGCATCAATGCTGGAATTCGTGTCCTATGAGTTCGAACTCCCCAAGTTCGACGTCGAGGAATGCCGTCAGCGCGATCTGACCTATGCGGCGCCTTTGAAGGTGACGCTGCGTCTGATCGTCTTCGATATTGACGAAGATACCGGTGCCAAATCGATCAAGGACATCAAGGAACAAAACGTCTACATGGGCGATATGCCGTTGATGACCGACAATGGTACATTCATTGTCAATGGCACCGAACGCGTGATCGTTTCCCAGATGCACCGCTCGCCGGGCGTCTTTTTCGACCACGACAAGGGCAAGAGCCATTCATCCGGCAAATTGCTGTTCGCGGCGCGTGTGATTCCCTATCGCGGTTCCTGGCTGGACATCGAATTCGATGCCAAGGACATCGTACACGCCCGCATCGATCGACGGCGCAAGATCCCGTCGACCTCGCTGTTGATGGCGCTGGGAATGGACCCCGAGGACATCCTCGACATGTTCTACACCCATTCCGTTTACACGCGGGAAGGAGAAGGGTGGCGCATTCCGTTCCAGCCGGACACGCTCAAGGGCAGCAAGGCGATAGCCGAACTGGTCGATGCCGATAGCGGCGAAGTCATCGCCGATGCCGGCAAGAAGCTGACACCGCGTTTCCTCCGCCAGCTTGAGGAAAAGGGTGTCAAGGCCCTCAAGGCCACCGATGAGGACCTTTATGGCTCTTACCTGGCCCGCGATATCGTCAATATGGAAACCGGCGAAATCTATCTTGAGGCCGGCGATGAGCTGGATGAAAAGAACCTCCCGATCCTGATCGAGGCTGGTTTCACCGAGCTTCCCATTCTCGACATCGACCACATCAATATCGGCGGATATATCCGCAACACACTGGCGGCAGACAAGAATGAAAACCGCCAGGACGCGCTGTTCGATATTTATCGGGTCATGCGACCGGGCGAGCCGCCGACAATGGATTCGGCCGAAGCGATGTTCAATTCGCTGTTCTTCGATTCCGAGCGCTACGACCTGTCCTCCGTCGGACGGGTCAAGATGAACATGCGCCTGGACCTCGATGCCGAGGACACTGTCCGTGTGCTGCGCAAGGAAGACATTCTGGCGGTCGTCAAGACGCTGGTGGAGCTGCGTGACGGCAAGGGTGAGATTGACGATATCGACAATCTCGGCAACCGCCGTGTCCGGTCCGTCGGTGAGTTGATGGAAAACCAGTATCGTCTGGGCCTGCTGCGCATGGAGCGTGCCATCAAGGAGCGCATGTCGTCGATCGAGATCGACACCGTGATGCCGCAGGATCTGATCAACGCCAAACCGGCTGCCGCGGCCGTGCGTGAGTTCTTCGGTTCATCGCAGCTTTCGCAGTTCATGGACCAGGTCAATCCGCTGTCGGAAATCACTCACAAACGCCGGCTTTCGGCACTTGGACCGGGTGGTCTGACCCGCGAGCGTGCCGGCTTTGAGGTGCGCGACGTGCACCCGACGCATTATGGCCGGATCTGTCCGATTGAAACGCCGGAAGGCCCGAATATCGGTCTGATCAACTCGCTGGCAACCTTTGCCCGCGTCAACAAGTACGGTTTCATCGAAAGCCCTTACCGGCGCATTGTCGACGGCAAGGTGACCAATGATGTGCTGTATCTGTCGGCGATGGAAGAGGCGAAGTATCACGTGGCGCAGGCCAACGCGGTTCTCGGCGATGACGGTTCGTTCGTAGACGAATTCGTGGTTTGCCGTCATGCCGGTGACGTGATGCTCGCTCCGCGCGACACCATCGATCTGATGGACGTTTCACCGAAGCAGCTGGTTTCGGTTGCAGCGGCGCTCATTCCATTCCTGGAAAATGACGATGCCAACCGGGCGCTTATGGGCTCGAACATGCAACGCCAGGCTGTTCCGCTCGTGCGCGCAGAAGCGCCATTTGTCGGAACCGGGATGGAACCGGTCGTCGCACGCGACTCCGGTGCGGCGATTGCCGCATTCCGGACAGGTGTTGTTGATCAGGTGGACGCGACGCGTATCGTTATCCGGGCAACGGAAGAGCTTGATCCGTCGAAATCGGGCGTTGATATCTACACGTTGCAGAAGTTCCAGCGGTCCAACCAGAACACCTGCATCAACCAGCGGCCGCTCGTGACTGTTGGCGAGCAGATTGAAAAGGGTGACATCATCGCCGATGGACCGTCGACAGATCTTGGAGATCTGGCGCTTGGTCGCAACGTGCTCGTCGCCTTCATGCCCTGGAACGGATACAACTACGAGGACTCGATCCTTCTTTCCGAGCGGATTGTGCGCGATGACGTTTTCACATCGATCCACATCGATGAGTTCGAAGTCATGGCGCGTGATACCAAGCTTGGACCTGAAGAAATCACCCGCGACATTCCGAACGTGTCAGAAGAGGCGCTGAAGAACCTCGATGAGGCCGGAATTGTCTATATCGGTGCCGAGGTGGCCCCGGGCGATATTCTTGTCGGCAAGATCACACCGAAGGGCGAAAGCCCGATGACGCCGGAAGAAAAGCTTCTGCGCGCCATCTTCGGTGAAAAGGCTTCCGATGTTCGCGACACATCCATGCGGATGCCGCCGGGAACCTTCGGAACAGTCGTTGAAGTGCGTGTGTTCAACCGCCACGGGGTGGAAAAGGACGAACGTGCCATGGCCATCGAGCGTGAGGAAATCGAACGCCTCGCCAAGGACCGTGACGACGAACAGGCCATACTGGACCGCAACGTCTATGGTCGCCTGTCCGACATGCTGGCGGGCAAGAAAGCGGTTGCCGGGCCGAAAGGCTTCAAGAAAGGCGGCGCTCTCAACGAAGAAACCATGCAGGACTATCCGCGCTCCCAGTGGTGGATGTTCGCGGTCGACAATGAGAAATTGCAGGGTGAAATCGAAGCCCTGCGCGCTCAGTATGACGAATCCAAGAAACGCCTTGAACAGCGCTTCATGGACAAGGTCGAAAAGGTCCAGCGTGGAGACGAAATGCCTCCGGGCGTCATGAAGATGGTCAAGGTCTTCGTCGCTGTGAAACGCAAGGTTCAGCCCGGCGACAAGATGGCTGGCCGCCACGGCAACAAGGGTGTTATCTCGCGGATCGTTCCGATCGAAGACATGCCGTTCCTGGAAGATGGCACGCATGTTGATATCGTGCTCAACCCGCTTGGTGTTCCGTCCCGGATGAATGTCGGGCAGATCCTCGAAACTCATCTTGGTTGGGCGTGTGCCGGAATGGGGCAGCAGATCGGTGATCTGTTGGAAGCCTACAAGGATTCAGGCGATATCAAGCCGCTCCGCAAGACCATTGACGGTGTCATTGGTGCCGGTCCGAAAGGCGAGCCGATCAGCAAATATGACGATGATTCCGTCGTCAAGCTGGCCGAACAGACCCGGCGGGGCGTGTCGATTGCCACGCCTGTGTTTGACGGTGCCGTCGAGGCCGATGTCAACGAAATGCTGGTTCAGGCTGGTCTAAAGGAATCGGGTCAGTCGACCCTGTATGACGGACGGACAGGTGAAACCTTCGACCGCCAGGTGACGGTGGGCTACATCTACATGCTGAAGCTCAACCACCTTGTCGACGACAAGATTCACGCCCGCTCGATCGGCCCTTACTCGTTGGTAACCCAGCAGCCGCTTGGCGGTAAGGCCCAGTTCGGCGGACAGCGCTTTGGTGAAATGGAGGTCTGGGCGCTTGAAGCCTATGGCGCCGCCTACACCTTGCAGGAAATGCTGACCGTCAAATCCGACGATGTCGCAGGGCGTACGAAAGTGTATGAGGCGATTGTCCGTGGCGATGACACATTCGAAGCTGGTATTCCCGAAAGCTTCAATGTTCTTGTCAAGGAGATGCGTTCGCTTGGTCTGAATGTCGAGCTGGAAAACACCCGGATCGATACTGACGACGAACGGGGTGTCGAGCAGCTGCCGGACGCAGCCGAATAAGGTTCCAGCAGCGCGCTTGTCTCGAGGCAGGCGCGCTGTGGTCCGGTCACGCGTTGGAATGTCCGGACAATGGCCGCCGCGAGCGGCAACATTTGTTTCAGACGGCTGATGGATGCAGGCACATCCGACCACCGTCGACAAAGGGGTAGCGCCCCACGAAGGAGATAGGCATGAACCAAGAGGTCATGAACCTTTTCAACACGCAGGCACCGGTGCAGACCTTCGATTCCATCCGGATTTCGATCGCATCACCGGAGAAAATCAATTCCTGGTCATTCGGTGAAATCAAAAAGCCGGAAACCATCAACTACCGTACCTTCAAGCCGGAGCGCGACGGACTGTTCTGCGCCCGTATCTTCGGTCCCATCAAGGACTATGAGTGCCTCTGCGGCAAATACAAGCGGATGAAGTACAAGGGCATCATCTGTGAAAAGTGCGGCGTCGAGGTCACGCTTTCGCGTGTCCGCCGTGAGCGCATGGGCCATATCGAACTCGCAGCGCCGGTGGCGCATATCTGGTTCCTGAAGTCGCTTCCAAGCCGCATCGGAACCCTGCTCGACATGACGCTCAAGGATATCGAGCGTGTCCTCTATTTCGAAAACTACATCGTCACCGAGCCTGGTCTGACATCGCTGAAGGAAAATCAGCTTCTGTCGGAAGAAGATTTCATGGTTGCCGTCGATGAATTCGGCGAAGATGCGTTCACGTCGATGATTGGCGCTGAGGCTATTTTCGAGCTTCTGGCAGCGATGGATCTGGAAAAGATCGCCGTCGATCTGCGCGATGAGCTCGCCGCGACATCCTCCGAGTTGAAGACAAAGAAGCTGATGAAACGGCTCAAGCTCGTTGAAAACTTTATTGAATCGGGCAACCGGCCCGAATGGATGATCATGAAGGTCATTCCGGTGATTCCACCGGACCTGCGTCCGCTGGTGCCGCTGGATGGCGGTCGCTTTGCGACGTCGGATCTGAATGATCTGTACCGTCGCGTGATCAACCGGAACAACCGCCTCAAGAGGCTGATTGAACTGCGCGCACCGGGTATTATCATCCGCAACGAAAAGCGCATGCTGCAGGAATCGGTCGATGCGTTGTTTGACAATGGCCGCCGCGGCCGCGTCATCACCGGTGCCAATAAGCGTCCGTTGAAATCGCTCTCCGATATGCTGAAGGGCAAGCAGGGTCGTTTCCGTCAGAACCTGCTCGGCAAGCGCGTGGACTATTCTGGACGTTCCGTCATCGTGACCGGTCCCGAGCTGAAACTGCATCAGTGCGGCCTGCCGAAGAAAATGGCGTTGGAACTGTTCAAGCCATTCATCTATGCGCGGCTTGATGCAAAGGGTTATTCCTCGACCGTCAAGCAGGCCAAGAAGCTTGTCGAAAAGGAAAAACCCGAAGTCTGGGACATTCTGGACGAGGTCATTCGCGAACATCCGGTTCTGCTGAACCGCGCGCCGACGCTGCACCGGCTTGGCATTCAGGCATTTGAGCCGACCCTTGTGGAAGGCAAGGCCATCCAGCTGCATCCGTTGGTCTGTACTGCGTTCAACGCCGACTTTGACGGCGACCAGATGGCTGTTCACGTCCCGCTTTCGCTGGAAGCCCAGCTTGAAGCCCGCGTGTTGATGATGTCGACAAACAACATTCTGCATCCGGCCAACGGTGCGCCGATCATCGTTCCCTCGCAGGACATGGTTCTTGGTCTCTACTACCTGTCGATCGTCAATGAGAACGAGCCGGGCGAGGGGATGGTGTTTGCCGATATGGGCGAACTGCATCACGCGCTCGAGAACAAGATCGTCACGCTGCACGCGAAGATCAAAGGCCGTTTCAAGACGGTCGATTCGGAAGGCAACGAGGTTTCGGACATTCATGAGACCACACCTGGTCGCATGATCATCGGCGAACTGCTGCCGAAGAACGTCAACGTGCCGTACGAGACCTGCAACCAGGAAATGACCAAGAAGAACATCTCCAAGATGATCGACACGGTCTATCGCCATTGCGGACAGAAAGAGACGGTCATTTTCTGTGACCGGATCATGCAGCTTGGCTTTGGCCATGCCTGCCGTGCCGGTATTTCCTTCGGCAAGGACGACATGGTCATCCCGGCCGCCAAGGCGGAAATCGTTGGTGAAACCGAAATGCTCGTGAAGGAATACGAGCAGCAGTACAATGACGGTCTGATCACTCAGGGCGAGAAGTACAACAAGGTTGTCGACGCCTGGGGCAAGGCAACCGAGAAGGTGGCCGATGAAATGATGGGCCGCATCAAGGCGGTTGAATTCGATGAAGACGGCCGTCAAAAGCCGATGAACTCGATCTACATGATGAGCCATTCCGGCGCCCGTGGATCGGCCAATCAGATGCGTCAGCTCGGCGGCATGCGTGGCCTGATGGCCAAGCCGTCCGGTGAAATCATCGAGACGCCGATCACCTCGAACTTCAAGGAAGGCCTGACCGTGAACGAGTACTTCAACTCGACGCACGGTGCCCGCAAGGGTCTCGCCGATACGGCGCTCAAAACAGCCAACTCCGGATATCTGACGCGGCGTCTTGTCGACGTTGCCCAGGATTGCATCGTCACGCAAAACGATTGCGGTACGGAAAACGGCTTGACCATGACCGCCATCATCGATGCGGGGCAGGTGGTTGCGTCGATCGGTCAGCGCATCCTTGGACGCACGGCGCTGCAGGACGTTGTTCATCCTCAGACGGGTGATGTTCTGGTCGCAGCCGGCAACATGATCCTGGAGCCCGATGTGGTCGCCATTGAAGCGGCAAATGTTCAGTCGGTTCAGATCCGTTCCGCCTTGACCTGTGAGGTCCAGAGCGGCATCTGCGGAACCTGCTACGGACGTGACCTGGCCCGCGGTACGCCGGTCAATATCGGTGAAGCCGTCGGCGTGATTGCTGCACAGTCGATTGGAGAGCCGGGCACCCAGCTCACCATGCGCACCTTCCACCTGGGCGGCACGGCCACCGTGGTGGACCAGTCATTCCTGGAAGCGTCATACGAAGGTACGATCCGCATCAAGAACCGCAACATTCTGCGCAATTCCGACGGCAATCTTGTTGCCATGGGACGCAGCATGTCGATCCAGATTCTTGATGAGCAGGACGTCGAGCGTTCCTCGCAGCGTGTGGCGTACGGTTCGCGGATCTTTGTTGACGATGGCGACAAGGTCAATCGTGGACAGCGTCTGGCCGAGTGGGATCCTTACACCCGACCGATGATGACGGAAGTTGCCGGTACGGTTGAATTCGAAGATGTCGTTGACGGCGTTTCCGTCACCGAATCGGCGGATGAAACGACCGGTATTACAAAACGTCAGGTCATTGACTGGCGTTCGACGCCGCGTGGCACGGATCTGAAACCGGCCATCGTGATCAAGGGCAAGGATGGCAAGATTGCCAAATTGACCCGGGGTGGCGAAGCGCGCTTCCTTCTGTCGGTGGACGCCATTCTGTCGGTCGAGCCGGGCTCGAAGGTCTCCGAGGGCGATGTGCTTGCCCGTGTTCCGCTGGAAAGTGCAAAGACCAAGGACATCACCGGTGGTCTGCCGCGTGTTGCCGAGTTGTTCGAAGCGCGTCGTCCGAAGGATCACGCGATCATCGCCGAAATCGACGGCATCATTCGCTTCGGACGTGACTACAAGAACAAGCGTCGGATCATGATCGAGCCGCATGAGGATGGTGCTGAAACGGTTGAATACCTGATACCGAAAGGCAAGCCCTTCCATCTCCAGGATGGTGATTCCATCGAAAAGGGTGACTACATCCTTGACGGTAATCCGGCGCCGCATGACATCCTTGCCATCAAGGGTGTCGAGGCATTGGCATCCTATCTCGTCAACGAGATTCAGGAGGTCTACCGACTGCAGGGCGTGTTGATCAACGACAAGCACATCGAGGTCATTGTCCGCCAGATGTTGCAGAAGGTCGAAATCACCGATTCGGGTGATTCCGCCTATATTGTCGGTGACAATGTGGATCGAATCGAGTTGGAAATCGCCAATGAGCGTCTTGCCGAAGAAGGCAAGAAGCCGGCGGTTGGTGACCCGGTTCTGCTGGGCATCACCAAGGCTTCGCTGCAGACGCCTTCCTTCATCTCGGCCGCTTCGTTCCAGGAAACGACCAAGGTTCTGACCGAGGCAGCCGTTGCCGGCAAGATGGACGCCCTCCAGGGTCTCAAGGAAAACGTCATTGTCGGCCGTTTGATCCCGGCCGGAACGGGTGGAGCAATGAACCAGATCAGGCGCATTGCAACGTCCCGTGATGATCTGATCCTTGAAGAGCGGAAGAAAACCGCACAGATCGAGGACACCGGGCCCATGCTCGCCGATCTGACGCCGGAGGCGGACGCTCCCGAGGTTCCGGCCGGCGAATAGCGGCAGGACCCGCGAATGCATTCAAGCCCCGGCCATGTGCCGGGGCTTTTTTATCAGGATTGTTTCGCGTCAAGTTGGAAACCGTGTCGACGCGTATTTGTCCTGTTGGAGTGATGTTTCACGGATCCTGCCTGTCGCTCAATTGCAGGAGTGCTCACATCGTGATGATGGCGACTTCGCCCTCGAGAGCGCCCTGATAGGCTGACGCATGCGGTTCTTCATCCGGCATGCCTTCCATGATGCCGATCTGATCGAGATCGGCTTCCTCGTAGCCTTCCATGGCAAGTGCATTGAGCGTGGTGCGAACAGCGGTATCATCGTCCGGTGCAACAAGCAGGATGTGAACGTCGACCGGATCGTCTCCCTTTTGCTGAAAGACTCGTCCAATGATGATGAAGACGGTCGATTCGTCGCCATCTTCCTGTTCCGATAAGCTCATGATTCATTCTCTCGATTCATCGTTGTGATTCTCGTTTGCGACGACCGTCCGGATCAGTGCCGGCAAGGTGCGTAACTTGTGGGCTGCCACGGACGATTCCGCAAGGAAATGAAGCCGGTGGCCGCATTTTTTGAGCGTTTCGAATTGATTTCGCCGATCTATTGCCAATGCGGCAAGATAATTTGTCCGCAGCCCTTGACGACACCCGGTCAAGTCAGTATCTAGCGGCCACCAGAGCCGATGTGAGGCTGGCTGGTTCGGGATGACTCGTCCTGAAGTTCGCCTCAAACAAGGTTCAGACTGCACGTTGATACAAAATGCTGCAAGCATGACACGGTTATATCGTGTCCTCTGCATATTTTGGGCAAGCCGCAAGTGCGCGGGTTTGCCCATTTGCGCATGGGTTTTCGTAAAGTCGATGAGCGCCCGAAAGGGCATATGCAAGGTTTTGTTCAAAAGGAAGGTTATATGCCTACCGTAAACCAGCTGATCCGCAAGCCGCGCCAGGTGCCGGTCAAGCGAAACAAGGTTCCAGCTCTTGAGGCTAACCCTCAAAAGCGCGGCGTGTGCACGCGCGTCTATACGACAACTCCGAAGAAGCCGAACTCGGCTCTGCGTAAGGTTGCCAAAATCCGTTTGACGAATGGCTTTGAAGTGATCGGCTACATCCCGGGTGAGGGGCACAACCTCCAGGAGCACTCCGTTGTGATGATCCGTGGCGGCCGTGTGAAGGACCTTCCCGGTGTGCGCTATCACATAATTCGCGGTGTCCTTGACACCCAGGGTGTGAAAGACCGCAAACAACGCCGTTCCAAATATGGCGCCAAGCGTCCGAAGTAAGAAGCAATCGTTCGGATGCCGGCACAAAGGGTCGCATCCGGGCACAGTTGAGAGACAAAAGCATGTCCCGACGTCACAGTGCAGAAAAACGTGAGATCAACCCGGATCCCAAATTTGGCGACCTGATCATCACAAAATTCATGAATGCCATCATGCTGGACGGTAAGAAATCCGTCGCTGAGCGCATTGTCTATGGTGCCTTCGACATCATCGAAGACAAGACCAAGCAGGAGCCAGTCGGAACATTCCACTCGGCCCTTGAGAACGTTGCGCCTCAGGTTGAGGTCCGCTCCCGCCGTGTTGGTGGCGCCACCTATCAGGTTCCGGTCGACGTTCGCCCTGAGCGCCGTCAGGCACTGGCCATTCGCTGGCTGATCAATGCCGCGCGCAGCCGCAACGAGACGACCATGATCGAGCGCCTGTCCGGCGAACTCATGGATGCTGCGAACAATCGCGGCAGTGCCGTCAAGAAACGCGAAGACACGCACAAGATGGCCGATGCCAACCGCGCGTTCTCGCATTATCGCTGGTAACCGGTCGGATACGACGTTTCTGCATCGAAAGGCATAGAGATGGCCCGCGAATACAAAATTGAAGATTACCGCAACTTCGGGATCATGGCGCATATCGACGCCGGCAAGACGACGACGACCGAGCGGATTCTGTACTACACCGGCAAGTCCCACAAGATCGGTGAAGTTCACGATGGCGCGGCCACCATGGACTGGATGGAGCAGGAACAGGAACGCGGCATCACGATCACGTCTGCTGCCACCACCACGTTCTGGAAGGGCCGTGACGGCAATATGCGGCGTTTCAATATCATTGACACGCCCGGACACGTTGACTTCACCATTGAGGTCGAGCGTTCGCTGCGTGTGCTTGACGGTGCCGTTGCGCTGCTCGATGCCAATGCCGGTGTAGAGCCGCAGACCGAAACAGTCTGGCGCCAGGCGGAAAAATACAACGTCCCGCGCATGATCTTCTGTAACAAGATGGACAAGATCGGTGCTGACTTCTACCGGTCCGTGGAAATGATCGGCTCCCGCCTCGGTGCGATCCCGGTCGTCATGCAGTTGCCCATCGGCGCAGAAAACGACTTCAAGGGCGTGATTGACCTTGTGGAAATGAATGCTCTTGTCTGGCGTGATGAGTCCCTTGGTGCCCAGTGGGATGTCGTCGAAATTCCGGAAGACATGAAGGAAAAGGCCGAGGAGTACCGCGAGAAGCTGATCGAGACCGTCGTTGAAATCGACGAGGAGGCAATGGAAGCCTATCTCGAAGGCGAAATGCCGGACAATGATCAGATTCGTGCGCTTGTTCGCCGTGGTACGATCAATGTCGAGTTCTATCCGATGTTTTGCGGCAGCGCCTTCAAGAACAAGGGCGTTCAGCCACTTCTCGATGCTGTGGTCGAATATCTGCCGAGCCCGGTCGACATCGAGGCCATCAAGGGCATCGACGTCAAGACCGAAGAAGAAACCAGCCGGATCGCATCCGACGATGAGCCGCTCTCGATGCTGGCCTTCAAGGTGATGAACGACCCGTTTGTCGGTTCGCTGACATTTGCGCGGATCTATTCAGGCAAGATCGAAAAAGGGTCTTCCGTCATGAATACGGTCAAGGAAAAGCGTGAGCGCGTTGGCCGGATGCTGCAGATGCATTCCAACAGCCGTGAGGACATCGATATTGCCTATGCTGGTGACATCGTTGCACTTGCGGGCCTCAAGGAGACCACAACAGGCGACACGCTGTGTGATGCGGCCAAGCCCGTGATTCTGGAGCGGATGGAATTTCCCGATCCGGTCATTCAGATCGCGATCGAGCCGAAGACCAAGGGTGACCAGGAGAAGATGGGCATCGCGCTCAACCGCCTGGCAGCCGAAGATCCTTCGTTCCGCGTCAAGTCGGACGAAGAATCCGGTCAGACGATCATTGCCGGTATGGGTGAACTTCACCTCGACATTCTGGTTGATCGCATGAAGCGTGAATTCAAGGTCGAGGCCAATGTTGGCGCGCCGCAGGTTGCCTATCGCGAAACCATCACGCGGGAAGCCGAAATCGACTACACGCACAAGAAGCAGTCCGGTGGTTCGGGTCAGTTTGCCCGCGTCAAGATTGTGTTCGAACCCAATGCCGAGAGCGAAGAGTTCGAATTCGTGTCCAAGATTGTCGGTGGTAACGTGCCGAAGGAATACATTCCTGGTGTCCAGAAGGGTATCCAGAGTGTTCTGTCCTCCGGCCCGCTTGCCGGCTTCCCGATGCTTGGCGTCAAGGCCACTTTGCTGGATGGCGCATACCACGATGTCGATTCATCGGTGCTTGCCTTTGAGATTGCCGCCCGTGCCGCTTTCCGTGAAGGAGCGCAAAAGGCCGGTGCTCAATTGCTTGAGCCGATCATGAAGGTCGAAGTTGTCACCCCTGAGGATTATGTGGGTGATGTGATTGGTGACCTGAACTCCCGCCGTGGACAGATCCAGGGTCAGGAATCGCGCGGCATAGCCGTGGTCATCAATGCCCATGTGCCATTGGCGAACATGTTCAAATATGTGGACAATCTGCGGTCCATGTCGCAGGGCCGGGCGCAGTACTCCATGCAGTTCGATCACTACGCCCCTGTACCGTCCAACGTGGCCCAGGAAATCCAGGAAAAATACGCCTGATCCCAGGCGGATTTGAGACAACAGACGAAACGAGCCCGAACGGGCGAAAGAAAACGGAGAGCCGAAAATGGCGAAAGGCAAATTTGAACGTAACAAGCCGCACGTTAACATTGGCACGATTGGTCATGTTGACCATGGCAAGACGTCATTGACGGCTGCGATTACGAAGTACTTTGGAGACTTCAAGGCCTATGACGAGATTGACGGCGCGCCTGAA
>JANSYK010000081.1 GCA_024742485.1 Alphaproteobacteria bacterium
ACCGAGCATAGCGCAAACGGCACCCACGCTGGCCCGCCGCCGCTGCGTTACATGAGGACTACGCAGCGCCGGGCCAGCTCAGCCCCAGAGGGGTCAATATTGGACGCCGATAAGGGGTCACGATTGGATGCCGATTGACAGTGAGGGTGGCGGCACTGGGCTCCAGGCCCCGGAACTTCAGGCCCCGCAGATAGCTGGCATCCCGCGCCAGCCAGCTTTCGCAAAACTCCCGATTGGATGAAACCACCCCACAGCTGGTGAGCTCGTCCCGTATCTGTTCCAGTACCTGTCTCGACATACCCGTCCTCCCAACAACACGTGTATTTATCTCGGGCACTGCCAAACGGGTCGAACCCGGTGTGTTGGGTCGGTGTGTTGCACTTGGTGTGTTGGGTTTGGTGTGTTGGGTTTGGTGTGTTGGAATTGGTGTGTTGAGTTGGGTGTGTTGGACTTGGTGTGTTGAGTTGGTGTGTTGGGTTTGGTGTGTTGGTTGCAGCTGTTCACTAACCGTATCGTTAAAGCAGTGATGCTGGCCGCCCACAAAATGTAGAGCATCCGTAGGTACTCAACACAGGATTCTGTATATATACGCAAAGACTAGGGTTTGGTACGCGGTCGGAACGCTAGGGCCCGCGCAGCAGTTACAGCGCCCGCACCGGCGAAGTCGGCTGCAAGCGTGCAGAAACAAGCATGATCTTGGTTGTCCGCGCGGTGCTGCCTCGGCCTATCTGCGCAACTGAGCCATCTCAGAATGCAAGCCCGAATGCGTCCACAAAATCTGTGGACAAGCTTGGGGAAACAGGTCGCATAGCCCGGCTAACCCACGGAGCAAACAAGGGGTTTGTCGATCTGCACATAAAATCAGCACCGCTCTACGCGACTGTTCTAAAACGATATTTTAATTGGAACGTGACTGGCAAACTAAAGACAGCTCAATCGCGATAGCGGTATGTCAAGGTGGATAACACCGCATGCACAGATCACAGCTTCAGTTCAGCACGTGTCTGAAAGAATGGCGTTCATCTAGAGCGTGCGCGGGCGATTTCAGAATTACCTCCCGCGCCGTGCTGCCCAGTGTCCTGGATAAACACTGTGTTTGAAAACGTTGGTTTTACGCCACGGTTCGCAAACTGTTTCGTTACAGCAGAGACGCTCGATGCATATGAGCGACCAGCTTTGCACGACGGCCCCCTGACCACATCCCCCCTCTTTTGCTGCCGCGTTGATAAATACATGCGGAGGTACATGCATGGGGATGGCGCAGCGCAAACGAGAGCGACGGGAGTTGATCACGCATCTGCTAGAGCAGGACTGGGATGTGTTCGGCACGCTGAAATTCGTCAACGGCAGAACCATCAGCAGCACCACAGCCAACACGTTGTTGAGATCATACCGGAACCGGGTGGACCGTGTATTCTTTGGCCACGCTGCAGAACGTCGGAACATACGTGTGCCGCGTTGGTGCTTTGCGCATGAGGGCTCAGATGCTGAGAACTTTCATGTCCACTTTCTGCTCCAATCCCCCATTGCTGACACGGAACATGCCTGCTGCGTGCTGAACGCGATCTGGGCGCAGCATCACCAACAAACCGGGCCCTTGGCCAAGAACTGGATCATACCGGTGATCAACAGGCAGAACGCCGCAAACTATGTCACCCGCGAATACTGGCGCATGGGCAGCGCTACGGTGCTGGACGAGATCAGTTGGTGCGGCACGCGTTTGGCGGAAATGGCTAAATACGAGCATCGCGCTCAGGCGCAGCGAATGGAACGGGCAGCCAGCCCCCTCTGGCTCAGGCACGCACAACAGGCATTACAGGCTCAACAGGCAGCGTATGTGGCAGACAACGGAAACCTTGGACTGAAGCGCGGCTAGGCCCCTTCACACTGACGCATATCAGACAATCAGAACCAGATAATGTCGTATGACCTGCCCCCCAAAATCCGAGCCATTCAAAAGGAGAGTTTGTTCTCGTAACGTTCGAAGCAACGAGGAGAACAGACGATGCGTAAATCACGTTTCACCGAAGAACAGATTGTCGGGATCCTGCAGGAGTATGCGGCCG
>JANSYK010000107.1 GCA_024742485.1 Alphaproteobacteria bacterium
ATGCGTGCCCTCTGGTGAGACGGCAAAACCAAGGTAAACATCGACGTTCTCGCCGATCGGCACACCATCAATGAGAGCAGTAACCGGCTCAGGCGAGATGAGTACTTGCGGGATCGGCTCGTCCAAGGTCGGGGCGACCTCAACCGAATAGCTGATTGATGCGGGATCGTTCGGCAGAACCAATGACAACTGGATCGGATTTCCGGCATCCGTTCTGTTTCCGAAGTCGTCTTCCTGAACCGAAAAACCGTCAATCACATATGTCGTCATTCAATTTCTCCCCAAAGAGTATACGTCAAAGGTGCTTCCCTGATTTGACCAAGTTAGCAAAATAAAGAAGTCCGGCAAGACGGTTCTTTGCGCAACGTAAATACTTTTGCACAATTGTTTTTTCTTTGGATCAAGTGTTTGCGCAACCGATAGTATTGTCTATGCCACAGCTTCTTTCGGATCGGTCCAAACCTGTTTGACGTGACCGACGCTGACCATAAGGCGCCGCCTTACTGAAAGGCAAAAGCCCCGCGCAGGATAATCCGCGCGGGGCTCAAGTCGAAGGTTACCGAAAACCTCCTTTAGTCTTGCGTTGCAGGCGTCGTTTCGCCTTTGTCCAGTGTCACAGGGCAAAGGCGAAACGCAATTTCTTAGATGAGGAAATCGCCTGCATCCAGAACCATGGTGCCGGTCAACTCGATCTCAAAATCGGCAAGAGCGTCTCCGTCGAAATCGGCCTGAACGATCGTGTCAGTACCGATCTGCTCGTAACGCAGTTCACCGGCAGTATTGGAGAAGGCCGTATCGCCGATAAAATTGAAGGCCTGCTTGAAACCTTGGCTCAGATCTGCGTCCAGTCGGCTGAGCTCGATACGATCCACTCCATGCTGGAAGTCTGTGATGATGTCGCGATTGCCCGCACCAGCACCTGAATCCAAGTTCGTGAAATAGACGAACCTGTCCATCTGAAGCGTCGTATCGCCGGTCATCTTATCCGCGCCGAGGTTGCCGTAGAAAACATCACCGCCAAGACCGCCTTCCAACACGTCGTCGCCGGCACGACCGTAGAGCCGGTCATACCCGTTGCCGCCGAATATGCTGTTATCGCCATTACTTCCATACAGCGCATCACCAGACCGGCTGCCTACCAGGATCTCAATGGAATCGAACGTGTCGCCTAAGGCATCTCCGGTGCCGGCGATCACACCGGCCAAGTCGACGCGAACACCCGCCGTCGCCGTGTCGTAGCTGGCAGTATCCGTGCCAAGACCACCGATCAGGGCATCTGCCCCGGCACCGCCGTCCAGCACGTCATCACCCAGACCGCCGTCGAGCACGTCATCACCCGCGCTGCCGAACAACGTGTCGTCCCCATCGAGACCGAGGATCGTATCGTTGCCGTCCAGCCCGTCGATGTTGTTCGCAAGCTCATCACCGAACAGGTAGTCGTCACCGGATGTGCCCACGCTTCTGTCAGTCAAAGCGCGGTTGGCAAACAGGAAGCTGTCGGCCCCCAGTTCATCGGTCACGCCTTCGAGGGTTGCCAGTTCGTGGTTGC
>JANSYK010000068.1 GCA_024742485.1 Alphaproteobacteria bacterium
CCTGATGGCACAAGACTGGCCGGGCAATGCCCGGTCGTTGATGTCGGCCGCGATGCGCTTCGTGCTTGGCATGCCCGAGGAGGTGGCCGAGGCCGAGGGGCTGGGCCTTACCGAACAGATGGCACGGGTCGAACGCTCGTTACTGATCGCGGCACTTGGCCGCCAGAACGGACGCGCGTCCGCGGCCGCCAAGGCGCTCAAACTGCCACGCAAGACATTCTATGACAAACTTGCCCGATACGGCATCAAGCCCGAGGATTACCGGCGGGGGTAGGGACGAGCGAATATCCCAGAGCGATCCAGTTTTTGGACCGGCCAGGCCTTACCCATACCGTCCTGCACTGGCGCATTCGGTTAAGGCACGTGGTGCGAAAACCCTTGAATGTTCGAAAGTTTCAAATTGGTCGGCCGATCATCGAATTGGAACTCGAACCTGCCCCCAAATTCAGTGTTTACAGTTTGGAAACAATACCTTTGAAAAGGTAAGCCTATAGAATATATAAGCTTTTCATCGACAGCTTTTGCTTATCGAATCCCGCAAAAACTGTTATGGTTAAACCAGCCTTTGGGCTTTTTTTAAACGTTTTTTTACCTGTGTAGAGCCCAACTCGCGTGCATTACGCACCAAGGTTAAATTGCAATTAAGTATTGCTGGGGGAAACTATGCAAAACAAGTTAATGACACTAGGTGTCGCGGCCACGCTGTCGGCTTCGGTCGGGGCCATGGCCCACGCCGCCACCGTCGATCTGGGGTTTTTCGTTGACCGTTCCGGAAGCGTCGGCGAGACCAACTACGACAATACCATGACGGCGCTGAAGACTGCGCTGAACACCATCGATGTGACTGGGGATACCAAGTATGCCATCAGCATCGTGACCTTTAGCGGGACGAACGCAAGCAACGGCGCAACGACCGTTGTGGCCGATAACATCCTTCTGAATTCGGCCGCGGCCCTGACCACGTTGAACACCAACATTGACAACGCGATCACCGGCACGCAGATCGCGAGCGGGAGCAACTTGACGAACTATCAAGCGGCGTTCTTAGCGATGGAGGCGCTTGGCACGTCGGGCGACGTTTCCATTCTGAACTTTGCGACGGACGGCGTCCCGACCCAAGGCGATGATACGCTGGACTTGCTTTCCGACGAGATCGCGCTTTTGCAGACAGCGGGCTGGGACGCGATGAACGTCGAGGCGATCGGCTCCGGTTTGGCGGCAAGTTCCCTGTTGCAGGGGCTCGGCTTTGACAGTCCGATAACGGCGGGCTGGGATCCCGACACAGATGACATCAGTACCTTTCTCTCTGGCGGGCCGACCAACGGCAACTGCAGCGGAATCTCCAGTTCGGCGCAGATCGTGAACCCGATTTCCGATTGTTTCGTGATCGATACGACCTTTCCCGATCTTGACGATGCGTTCAACACGAAGATCGCGGCCACCGTGAACCTGACGGGTGGCAGTCTGAACCCGATCCCGGTGCCGGCCACGCTTCCGCTGATCGTCGCGGGTTTCGGTATGCTGGGCTTTGCTGCCCGTCGCCGCCGCAAATCTGCGTGACGTGAGGGAATGATCTCCTGAAGAAAGGGCCGCTCCATGGAGTGGCCCTTTTCATTTGCATCTACTCTGATTTTATTGCTGCTCAGATATTTCGATGAACTGTTGGTGCTCGTGCATCCAGACCCCGCGACTTGAGGTGATTTGCTTTTCCGTCAGCTTGTCGTGGCTGTTGGGCGCTTCGTCCGGTACGTCCGCCTCGTTTTCCCAGATCCAGACCCCGCATGGCTTGCGATCGCCGCAAACCATCTGACCTTCCTTGGCGAGTTGTTTGAGCTTGAGGCCTTCCGGGCAAAGCATCATGGTCACCATGCCGTTGCTACCTTTGTGTTCGCACACCGGCGCGTATTCATCTTCTGCGATCGCGGGCGTGGCTACCGACGCCACAAAGGCCACCGCCAAAAACTTACGATATTTCAGCATCCCTTCCCCCGAAAATGACCAAGTTTTCCCAATGTTAACAGAGATGGGCTTCTATGTGGAGAAAACATGCCCTGATTGGCTGCCCCGATGGTCTTGAAGCGACCGTAGCGAAAGCCCCTTTCCGTTCCTGCGAATACCGTTGACGATTGCTTCGGACTTGATGCGGACGTTCGCGGATCGTGGTACCTTTGAGAGCACCTTCAAGCTGGAAGCTCATGAACTGCTGGTGCCTCTCCCGTCGAATCATGTGCGGATTCCTGCACAGTGGACGTTTCGAGTGTGCGGAAATCCGCACGGCGCTGTAAATCATCGCGGCCATTCATTCGTGAAAATAGATTTAATCATTTGAAATATTAATGAAAAATGTAAGTCACTCTATTTTCCAGAAACAAATGCTTGAGACACCTTACCGCCTGCTGAACCATGCCACCACCGTGCCGACTGGCATAAAGTGCAACGTCTCGATTGTATGGGAGGAGACAATCATGAAATTCCTGACAGCCGCCGCAACGGCGCTGACATTGGCCGTGTCCGCAACCGCGGTTTCGGC
>JANSYK010000094.1 GCA_024742485.1 Alphaproteobacteria bacterium
CGCGCTCTTGCGCCTCGTCAGCGCCGTGCTGGTTGAGATCGACGAAAAATGGGCCTCTGAAACGAAGGCCTACATCAAGTGGGAATGCCAGGATGCATGAAACCCTCTCAGCACAATTTCCAGACCTCGGGTTGCTCAATCGAGCTCCTGTGTAGATCCCCTACTATATCATAAAAATTATGTACAAAAATGAAAATTGAGGCACATGAGTTCCTGTGCAAAAATTGCGTCACAGTTTCGCTCAACGCGCAACTATTTATAATTCAATCTCGTAAGTAGAAGGCAAGATAAGCCGCGTTTGCATGTGAGGTCCCCTAACGTAATGAGCTTTAGATGCGAAATCGTGAAACGCAGATCGGGACTAATCTGAATACACTGCTTTTGGATGCGCAAGGAGGAATAACGATGCAGAAAATCACTGTGGACGGCATCGAAATTGATCCTGAAGAGTTGAGCGATCATGGCCGGGAACAACTTGAGAAGCTTAAGGGGTTGGAAGCTCAGATGGCCAAGTTGAAAAGTGACATCGCTGCTTTTCACGCGATGTACACAACAGCAAGAGGTTCGTATGTTCAGGCTATCGTCAAAGATCTTACACAGTCTGCGATTAGCGAGAACACGTCCGATCCAAAACTGGGCTCTGTTATCAAGCGTCATGCTGGTTTGTAACGATAAAATGACTTTCCTACACAGCAGCAAATGGCGTACGAAAGGGATGATCCTCCCCTGCAAGCGATTTTTCGACGCGCCATTGACCCTGCTTCTATTTATTCGGTCTGTTCGCGGGGCATCTAGTCGCCCCGGACCAAGATGGGAAGTCGCGCGGAGTGCGTCTCATTAGGTCATCGGCTCTCGAAGACCATGCCCCCTGCAAGACTTGCACACTGCCGATCAGGTCGTTGGTCCATCTCCTTCTCGCTCGCAGATCCTTTTTTCCGGCGCCCTTCCGGCCGCTACGCGGTTTTGAGAGCGCTCGGCCGGTAGCGTTCTCCCTTGGTGAGCACGGCCGAGGCGATCCGTGCAAGCTTGTTCGCCATGACAACACCGGCCACGTTGGCATGCGCTCTGTCTTTCAGCGCATCGACCCATCGGGCCAACGGTGTCGACCGGTCCCGGAAAAGGTGCAGGACGGTCCGGGCACCATGGATGAACAGCTTTCGCAAATAACTGTTGCCGTGCTTTGATATGCTGATGAGGCATGCCTTGCCACCGGTGGTGATCTGTCTCGGCACCAGTCCCAGCCAAGCTGACAGGCCCCGCGGTGTTTGTCAAAGCAGTTGTCCGCCGATTTCATGCGGCGTCTCTGATTTCAGGGGCGCCTATTTCGGTTTCGGGGTTGAGCCAGACGGGTCCAGCGGGTTGCCAGTTGCGGGTTTTGCCTGACCAGCGTTGCGGGTTTTGCGCCCGTGCAATTGCATAGAGACTGGCACGGCTGGCGAGCGTTGCGCGATCGAGCCCGGCGTGATGCGCATCTGGCGTGACGAAGCGGATGGCGCTGTGCAGGTGCTGCCCGTTATACCAGCTGGCGAAGGATTTCACCCAGGCTTGGGCATCGGCCTTCGTGGCAAATCTCTTGTTCGGCCAGTCCGGGCGATATTTGCAGCTGCGGAACAGCGCCTCGGAGAACGGGTTGTCATTGCTGACGCGCGGGCGGCTGTAGGACGCGGTGATGCCCAGTTTCTCCATAGTCACCTTCATCGTCGCGCCCTTCATCGGGCTGCCGTTGTCAGCGTGCAGGACCAGCGGACGCAGGGTGCAGCCCTCGGCCAGAACCGCCTGACGGACCAGAGTGGCCGCCAGCTCCGCGCTTTCGCGCTCATGAACTTCCCAGCCGACGATCTTCCGGCTGAAGATGTCCACGATCAGGTAGAGGTAGAA
>JANSYK010000047.1 GCA_024742485.1 Alphaproteobacteria bacterium
GAAGACGCCCGCGAAGGCACGCGCGAGATGTTCCGCAAGAAGCTGAAGGCCGGAGAGCTGGACGACACCGTGATCGAACTCGACATCGCGGACAATTCCAACCCGATGGGCATGATGGATATCCCCGGCCAGCCGGGCAGCCAGATGGGCATGATGAATCTCGGTGATATCTTCGGCAAGGCGTTCGGCGGGCGCACCGTGCGCAAGAAACTGAGCGTCGCAGAAAGCTACGAGGTGCTGATCGGGGAAGAGGCCGACAAGCTGCTGGACGACGAAACCGTCAACCGCACAGCCCTTGAGGCGGTCGAACAGAACGGCATCGTCTTTCTGGACGAGATCGACAAGGTCTGCGCCCGGCAGGAGGCCCGCGGCGGCGATGTTTCCCGTGAGGGCGTGCAGCGCGACCTGCTGCCACTGATCGAGGGCACGACCGTGTCCACCAAACATGGCCCCGTGAAAACCGACCATATCCTCTTCATCGCGTCAGGGGCGTTTCACATCGCCAAACCCTCTGACCTGCTGCCGGAGCTTCAGGGTCGCCTGCCCATCCGGGTGGAACTGCGCGCCCTCACTGAGTCGGATTTCGTGCGCATCCTGACCGAGACCGACAATGCCCTGACCCGCCAATATGCCGCCCTGATGGGGACCGAGGAGGTCGAGGTGGAGTTCACCGAGGACGGCATCGCGGCGCTGGCCCGCATTGCGGCCGAGGTCAACCAGAGCATCGAGAATATCGGCGCGCGGCGCCTTTACACGGTGATGGAACGGGTGTTCGAGGAGCTGTCCTTCACCGCCCCCGACCGCGCGGGCGAGAAGGTCGTGGTGGACGCGGGCTTCGTCGAGACCAACCTGGGCGAGCTGATGAAATCCACGGATTTGAGCCGGTACGTGCTGTAACCATCGCACACGCAGCACCGCCCGGCCCGATATCAGTCTATGGTGGTACAGAAATCCCCGGTACAGTTTGTGCGGAATTCGCCGCCCGGACAGGTCTCTGCCCCTGATGGGAGCGGGCTGCACACATCGGTGATCTTCCCGGCACTGCAATCCTTACCCGGCACACAGCTACAGCAATACTGAACCCCGACCGTGCGACCGGACGCGGCAAAGCCCGTCGCGCCTGACGTATGCCGGTTCTGTTTCACGGCCTGCGCCATCAAGCGCAGCTGGGTTATGGTGTCGGCCTTCTGGCTGATCCCCTCGCAAAGCGCCGAAGATCCACCCTGTGTGGATTTGCACGCCATGTCCTGAGCCTGGGCCATGCCCGCGGCCAGGGTGAGGGCGAAAGTTGAAATCAACAGTATATGTTTCATGACGTACCTCCTGACCGTAAGTCGGGCCGGGCCGGCATTGGTTCATTTTCAGGTGGACGGGGTGTTCGAAGCGCTGTCCTTCAACGCCCCCGACCGCGCGGGGGAGACGGTGGTGGTGGATTCGGGCTTCGTCGAGACCAACCTGGGCGAGTTGATGAAATCCACGGATTTGAGTAGGTATTTATATTTTTGGGGCCGAAGAGCTATGGGCTGTCATTGCCGCGACATGACTCTGTGTGGTGATTACTATACAGTCTGAGATTTGTGCCACAATGTTTCATAGATCTCAATCTTAGTCGGAGCTATGCTTGGTTGGAGTGGAACTAGGTAGGTGGGCTTTTTTCCCGCGTCCTTAATTGACCCGCCAACAATCCAGCAATCTGAACGATCTAGGATTACAAGTCTGTCATGAATGTCTTTGCTCTTCCTTAGCTCCGGGGCCGTAGAGTACTGTCCTTTGAAGGCGTCAACATGACCAGCAACATCGCTTGAATACTTGCTGCAAAGAACTCTGATGCTGCAACTATTACCAACTGGTCCTAGATAAGTCTCGAACGCTCCACCATCAAAGTACGGATCGACCACAAAGACTTCGGTTTTTGCACCCAGAATGATATCTCTTAGATCGCGCAAAAAGTCATACTGCTGGTGGGCATCATAGACTTGGCCGACGTCTTCATGGCCATCTAGTTCCAGCTCAAGTTTGATTTCCTCTGCCGCCGCCAACAATTGCTGACGCATTGGCTCCCGTGTTACCGTCCAGAACTGAATTTCCGTAAGCCGAGACTGCTGAAACTTTATTTTGTATTCAACCCCGACGCGAGAAAGCAGCGCTCTGATTCGCGCAATCCATTGCTGCTGCGGTGAATTCGCATCAGCTATGTAATCTGTCCCAAATTCTGGCGCGTTATCAAACTCATACAAGAGTTTCATAAGAAGAATCTGACGCTCTGCAGGGCCATCGCCCTGCAATTTCTTTAGAGTACGCTCAAAGCCATCCTGCATATTGGATTATTAACATGCGTTTTCAACAACCAGAACCATCAAACTAATCCCCTTCCCTCCACCCGCATTTCAGGCCACCAAGGGCCATGCGAGGTCTGGATTTCTTCAGGGACAATGCGCCGTGGTTGACGGTGGGGGTGCTGCTGACGTTTCTCAGCAGTTTCGGACAGACCTTTTTCATCTCGATCTTTGCCGGGGAAATCCGCACGGCGTTTGACCTCTCGCACGGGCAATGGGGCGGGATTTATACGCTGGGCACCACGGCCTCGGCCCTTGTCATGATCTGGGCCGGGGGGCTGACCGACCGGTTCCGTGTCCGCGCGCTGGCCCCGGTGATCCTGTTGATGCTGGCGGGTGCGTGTCTGGCGATGGCGCTGAACCCGGTGTGGTGGGGGCTGATCTTCGTCATCTTTGCACTGCGGTTCACGGGGCAGGGCATGACCAGCCATATCGCCGTGGTCGCCATGGCGCGGTGGTTCATCGCGACGCGGGGCAAGGCCCTGTCCGTCGCCACACTTGGCTTTGCGGTGGGCGAGGCGCTGTTGCCGCTGCTTTTCGTGTCGCTCATGGCGATTTACGACTGGCGGTACCTGTGGGGGGCGGCGGCTGTGATGGCACTCATGGGCCTGCCGCTTCTGGCGGTGCTCTTGCGGCAGGAACGCACGCCCCAATCCATGGCCGAAACGAGCCAGGCGTTCGGCATGATGGGCCGCCACTGGACCCGGAACCAGGCGTTCCTGCATTGGCTCTTCTGGTTCATGGTGCCGGCGCTCTTGGGCCCGTCGGCGTTCAACACCGCGTTCTTTTTCCACCAGGTGCATTTTGCCGAGATCAAGGGGATGGCGCATGTGGAGCTGGTGGCGATGTACCCGTTCTACACGGTGGTGGGGATCGTGGCGATGGTGGGGTCCGGCTGGGCGCTGGACCGGGTCGGGACCGCGCGGCTGATCCCGTTCATGCAGGTGCCGATGATCGCCGCCTTCGCGATTTTCGCCTATGCCGAAAGCTATGGGGCGATGATGGCGGGGATGTTCTTTTTCGCGCTGACGACGGGGTTCAACACCACGCTGCCCGCCGCCTTCTGGGCGGAGTTTTATGGAACGGGCCGGATCGGGTCGATCAAGGCGATGGCGGCGGCGGTGATGGTGTTCGGCTCGGCCATCGGGCCAGGGATCACCGGGCTGGGCATCGATCTGGGGCTGGGGCTGGAATCGCAATACGTGATTATCGCGGGCTATTTCGTGTTCACCACGGTGATGATGGTGATCGGGATCGCCCGGGCGCGGCCGCTACTGGCGTGGTCGGCGTAGATAGACGTAATAGGCCCCGCCGCCCCCGTGTTTGGCATGCGCCTCGGCCACCTGCAGAACCGCCTGCGCCAGAGGCGGCATCGACAGCCATTGCGGCACCGCGTGGCGTAAAACGCCGGGGCGCTGCGGGATCGGGCCACTGTCATCGGATCGCTTGCCCTTGCCGGTGATGACCAGCACCAGCCGCTTGCCC
>JANSYK010000106.1 GCA_024742485.1 Alphaproteobacteria bacterium
CGATGAACTTTTCGGTGAAACCGGCAACGACACGCTCGACGGCAACGCTGGCGAGGACTTCATCAATGGCGGCGCGGGCGCCGACCTGATCTATGGCGGCGCGGATGCCGACCACCTCGAAGGCGGGTGGGAGGATGACGCCTCGGACACGATCTGGGCTGGCACCGGCAACGACCTTGTGTTCGGCTATGGCGGCGATGACAGCGTATATGGCGAAACCGGCAACGACTGGATCGACGGCGGCGCCGGTAACGATTTCATGGACGGGGCGGCGGACAACGACCGCATCGTCGGAGACCTGGGCAGTGACACGATTCTGGGCGGTGCCGGCTATGACATCCTGACGGGTGGCGAAGGCGCCGACAGCATCGATGGCGGCGACGACGCCGACCAGATCTGGGGCAACGCGGGCGACACGATCTTCGGTGGCGAAGGCGGCGACGACAACGACACGCTTTACGTCTCGTATGTCGATTCCATCAGCTACACGACCGCCGAAAGCGGCACGATCACCTTCAACTCGGGCGACACGCTGTCTTTCTCGGGGATCGAACAGGTCACCGAACTAACCCCGGACGGCGTCGTCGACGGCACCGCCGGTGCCGACGAAATGGGTCAGTTCTATTTCGACGCCGACGGCGAATGGGTCGACAACGGTGATGCCATCGGCGAGGAGGACGGGGATTCCGTGCGCGCCGGCGACGGCAACGACACGATCTGGGCGAATGACGGCAACGACACCGTTCACGGCGAGGCGGGCGACGACCGGATCTCGACCGGACAGGGCGACAATGTCGCCTTCGGCGGTGCCGGCAGCGACACGATCAATGCCGAGTTCGGCAACGACACCATCTCGGGCGACGATTTTACGACGACGGGGCCGAACCTGATCGTCAACGGATCCTTCGAAGACACGACGGGGATGACGCCGGTCGGATACGGCTTCACCGAAGGCACCGGCAACGTGCCCGGCTGGACAGACGTAAACGGCAACCCCATCGACTTCCACAATGACGGGCGCGGCGGGCTGGCCGCCACCGACGGCGCGAACTGGATGGACATGGAGGCCGGTGCCGGCCAGCACAACGTCATCAGCCAGACCGTCACCGGGGTCAGCGACGGACAGGTCTATGTGCTGACCTTCGACGTCGCGGACCTGTCGAACATCAACGACGGCACGACGCTGGACAACCAGTTGCAGGTCATCTGGAACGGCGATGTCGTGGGCACGATCGACGCCAGCGACGGCAGCTGGACAAGCTACGAGTTCCACCTGATCGGCGGGTCGGGCGACGGTTCCAACACCCTGACCTTCGCGGGCCTCGGGAACCCGGATGCAAACGGTGTCTCGCTCGACAACGTCCAGATGTACGCCACGACCGAGGCCGCGGGCGGCGCCGACAATATCGAAGCCTGGACCGGCGACGATGACATCATGGCCGGCGCGGGCAACGACACGATCCTCGCCGGCGGCGGCGCTGACCTGGTCGTGGCGGGCTCGGGCGACGACAGCGTGACGGGGGATGCGGGCAACGACACAATCTATGGCGGC
>JANSYK010000137.1 GCA_024742485.1 Alphaproteobacteria bacterium
GACCCAGCCGCGCGGGCCGGTGGCCTCGAAGCCCGGCGCATCGGCGCCATAGGCAAAACTCGACTGCCCACCAAAGCCGCCGCCGAACCGGTTGCCGCGCCCCGACCCGGTGCGCACCGCTCCATGCACCGCCTCGGCCGTCGTCTGCACGAACGACTGCGCCAGGGCAAAGCCCGTCGGGTCCACCGTGTAGATGACCGTGTTTGCCTCATCATGGACAATGGGAATGGCGGAGTAGAGGGTTTCGATAGAACCGCTGTAATCGAGATAGAGGTTTAACCCGGTGCCGATATCGAGCGTGGCGCCGGTGGCTTGAAACCTGACGCCCCCATCTAGCACCGAACCGGCGCGCAGTTTCAGCGTGGAACCAGTACCGGCCACAAGGATCGCTGCTTCTCCATCCCCAGCGATAATCGTTCCTCTATTGGTGATTTCGGCATTGGTACCAGAAGAGTAAATTCCCTCGTCTTTACTATATATCAACCCATTATTTATGACCTTGGCATCGGACTTTAAAATACTGATACCCCGAAATTGACTATTGACTGATCCGTTATTTGTGAGCTTGACGCCTGCTCCAATGGAATAGATTGCACTGGAGCCATTACTTTTATTCGTGATTGTTCCGTTGTTTACGATAATTGCATCATTTCCACCAGACCAGATACCTTGATTTTCAGCAGCGATTAACCCGTTATTCGTCAAGATGGCATTGGAACCGAACGAATAAAAACCGCGAAAACCGGCTTTGATCGTACCGTTGTTGGTGATAGTGGCATTGGCCCGGGTCGAATTTATTCCGTAGCGACCGGCATTGATCGTGCCGGCATTGTTGACGGTCTGGTCATGGTTGGAAGCGTCAACACCGTTGGTGCCCGCACCAGTCGTGTCAATTGTACCGCCCTGCTCGATGAACAGCGTATCGAAGGGAAGGGGAAGCGTGATCGTTGTCGTTTCGGTCGTGCCGTTCGGAACCGTAAAGTCATCCGCTCCGGCCAGCGAGACCGGCAGGAAAACAAGCGCCGAGGTGCATAGCAGCGCCTGACGCAGCATCCGGCTGCGTGTCGTTGTCAATTTCGTCATCAATGCAAAAAAACCCCAATGCCCGATCCGCCAACGGCTGTTGCGATGTGCCGTTCCGAATCGATAAAATCGTCTCCCCGCCGCAAACTAGTCTGCGGAAGAAACAAGCGAAACTGCGTAAATATGCGTAACGGGGTGCGGCCTTCAGA
>JANSYK010000130.1 GCA_024742485.1 Alphaproteobacteria bacterium
GAGGAAGACGCCCGCAACGAGACGATCCTGATTTGGCTCAATGGCCGCATCGTTCCCAAGGCCGAGGCGCTGGTCAGCGTCTATGACAGCGGCTTCATGCTGGGCGACGGCGTATGGGAGGGGTTACGGCTTTATGATGGCACGTGGGCCTTTGCCGATGAGCATCTGGGCCGGCTTTTCGAGGCGGCCAAGGCCATCGATCTCGATATCGGCATGACCCGGGATGAGGTGTTTCAGGCGATATCAGACACACAAAACGCCAACGGGATGGAAACCGATGCCCATGCCCGCCTGATGGTGACGCGGGGCGTGAAGACCCGCCCGTTCCAGCACCCGTCACTGTCGCAGCAGGGCCCGACCGTGACCATCATCATGGAACATTCGCGACCCAGGATCGCCCGCCCCATCCGTCTGGCCACCGTGCCGCATATCCGGGGCCTGCCCATGACGCAGGACCCTAAGCTGAATTCCCATTCCAAGCTGAATTGCATCCTAGCCTGCATCGCCGCTGAAAAGGCTGGTGCGGACGAGGCGTTGATGTTGGATATACATGGTTTCGTGAACACAACCAATGCCTGTAACTTTTTCATCGTGCGGCGCGGCGAGGTTTGGACCTCGACGGGCGACTACTGCATGAACGGGATCACCCGCCAGAAGGTGATCGACCTTTGCCGTGACAACAGTATTCCGGTGTTCGAGCGAAACTTCTCGCTGGTTGATACCTACGGTGCCGAGGAGGCGTTCCTGACCGGCACGTTCGGTGCACAGACACCCGTGGGAGAGATCGACGGCCGCATGATTGGGGATGGCAAATTGGGCCACGTGACCAAACGGATTCAAGAACTCTATAAGGCACTGATCCAGCAGGAAACGGCTTGATGCGCATCGCCATGTGGTCAGGCCCGCGCAACCTGTCGACAGCGATGATGTATTCTTTCGGAGCGCGCTCAGACTGCGCCGTGATGGATGAGCCATTCTACGCAACCTACCTTGCGCGAACTGGCCTGAACCACCCGATGCGGGATGATATCCTTGCCTCCCAACCGACTGACCCGGCGGGAGTGGTCGACCAACTTCTTGGTCCCATCCCGGATGGCAAGCCGCATGTCTACCAGAAACACATGACCCAGCACATGATCGACGGAATCCCCCGCGACTGGATCCTCGAGGTCACGAATGTCTTCCTGATCCGCCACCCGGCCCGTGTGGCGGCCAGTTTCTCGGCCAAGTATGACGATCCCACGCTGGCCGATATCGGTTTCGTGCAGCAGGCCGAGTTGTTCGATGGTCTGACTGCCGCTGGAAAA
>JANSYK010000123.1 GCA_024742485.1 Alphaproteobacteria bacterium
AGTCCCGTTGCATGATCCTTGCGGAAATACATATCGCTTTGCCTCAGGGGCCAAGCACGCGCAGACTTTTCAATTGCCAGATACTGTAGGAATACACCGTCTCGCTCTGGTAGCGTTCCGAACTGTCATAAGGGAACACGATCCAGAGCGGGCCTTTCTCCCGAAGGCTGAATGGCTTGCCGTCGATGCGGTTCGCAATGATCGGCGCGTCCGCTTCTATGGCATCCGCCGGAATGCGCACCGAATAGTCATTCGCAGCCGTCAGTTCCAGATCGCTGTCGGCGACGTCCAGCGTATCAAGAAGTGTCCTGAGCGCCGGACCGGAAAATGTCACCTCACCGATCGTCCATATCGTGGACGTCGTGAATTCGACCTGAGGCAGGGCCAAAAGGTCGTCCTCGGACAGATCGATCTGAATGTCCTCTCCGGTGTGGACCCTCAGGATCGAGGAGTCGGCAAGAGCCGAGGTGGCGATGAAAACTACAAAGGCCGCGCTGTACAGGACAACGCTTCGAAAAATCTGACACATGGTAACCTCATGTTTGTATACAACCCATTACGACTGCCTGGTCCCTACAAATGTTTGGCTTCTAAACCTGTAACCCAATCGACCAGACATTCGTGCCGCGCGTTTCGTCGGCAAAGTTACGCCCAAAAAGAGTAAAATCCACAAAGAAGCGTGTTAAATATCTAAAGATATAATTCCACTACTTAAAATTGAACGCCTCGACTTGAGCGGCCATACAGGGCGCTTTAAGTATCGGCCCAACTTATAGTTGGAAAAAACATGATCTTCTGTGTGAATACAGTCTTTCCACCCAAATCGATCTGCCTGGCCCCCAGTGATAGCGATCACGGCGGCGGCTTTCGACAGGGCCAGACCGAAAACGCCGCGCCGGAGTCCGACGCTGTGCGCGTTCTTTTGGCGGACGACCACACGCTGGTCGCGGAGGCGGTGGCGACCGTTCTGGCGAAAACAGGGCGTTACAGCATCGAGATCGTCGAAACCTACGGCGCGGTTTTGTCGGCCCTGTCCGGCGATGAAAGCTATGACATCGTGATGCTGGACGTACGGATGCCCGGCTCATCGGGAATCGACAGCGTCAAACGCGTCATAAGCGTGGCGGGTGATGCGCGTGTCGTTCTGTTCACCGCGCATGCGGAAATGCAGCTGGTCCGCCGCGCCATTGAAATCGGGGCTTGCGGCGTGATCCCGAAAACGCTTCCGCTTCAGTCACTTGATAGCGTCCTGCTGCTGGTCAACTCGGGTCAGACCTTCATGCCGATGTCGCTGATGGAATCCGATGACAACACGAACGCGGAAAACCTGTCCCAGGTTGAGCTTCTCGTGCTGAAATTCGCAGCCGAGGGCATGACCAACAAACGCATCGCCAACGACA
>JANSYK010000113.1 GCA_024742485.1 Alphaproteobacteria bacterium
GACCCAGCCAAGCGAATGGGCGTGGAACAGTTTGACAAAGGCTTTCAGCCGGTTCTCGACAATCGACACGGAGCTGTAATCCGCAAGATGCCTGGCTGTGCAGGTGTTGCCCTTCGTGGTGACATTGGGCGCGCGCCCGATCGGGCGCAGTCGTAGCGGGCCAGATCTCAGGTTGAGCGCCCTGAGCGCCTGTGCACAGAGGCGCGCGACACTGTCAGCGCCGGTATCCGCCTCCTCGTCGAAATCGATTTTCCTTTCACCGATCTCCAGTCCGACGAGGCGTCGGTTCGACACCGTGAAGGTCGCTTCCATGCCGGCATCGGACAAAAGCGCGAACCGGCGCGGCAGCACCGTTTCATCAACCTCCCGCGACAGGCGCTCAATCAAAGCTGCGAAATCCCGGGCCGGCGCGGAAGCCTCTTCGCGCAGCCCTTCGCACGGCATCGCGACACGCGATAACATGTCGTGCAGCCGCTTCACCGTGCCTTCGTCGGCGAATTTTTGCATGGCGGAAGACGGTCGCATCATGCCGCCCTCGCCATTTCGGTCAGGATTCTCCGGGCGGACTGGGCAACGAGCGGAATATCGGACACCGTTTCGCAAACGCAGCAAATCACATCGGAGTTGGCAGCCTTGGAGCGCACGAATATCCGCACCTCGTCGGGTGTTGCGACCACGGCAAGCTCATTATCGTCGGTCATCAGGTCCGACAGGGAAAAACTCCGCGACGCCTGGCGCAGCACCTCTTCGAGATAGTCCTGTTTGTAAAGACTTGAGGCACTTGTGCGCAAAGCGAGCCCCGTAGAGAGGTCGCCGAACGAGGCAAGCTTGCACCCCGGTACAGCGTGCCGCAATTCATCCAGACGATCCGAAAGTGTCATGGAGCTCTCCATTCGGCTCAGGGTGTGTTTACCGCGTCGCCAGACCGGCCCTTGTCGGACGTTCGGTGCGCCCCCTCATCTGGGTCAGAACACGGACGCGCTTTGGAATGACGCTTGTCGCGCTGTATTCAACGGCCCCTTTGGCGGCCGTGTCAGCCCCAACATCAGTGCTTTGCAAGGCCGCCTTCGAACGCGGCGCGACCTCCATGTCCGAGGCTTCCTCCGCGGCGGCCGAAACCGGCGCGCCTTGCAGACCGGGTGCGGCGTTTATCAGGCTCTCGACCAGGTCGTTGACAAAATCGGCGGCGCCACTGGCCTTCCACTTTGCCTCATCATCGCCAGCGGCAATCGCTTCGGTGATCGAAAGGGGGAAAATGCTGCGAAACAATCCGTGTGCTTCCTTGCGGACGCGGGCCATCACACGATCCAAATCACGTTCGGAGTGCAGCTTGTCCACCTGCGTGACCAGCAGAATGTTCCGGCCATTCGTATTGTCCGCGATCTGTTGCCATGTCGCGGCTTCCGTTTGACGCCAGGCCTGCGTGGCTTGTGTGCACCACACGACGCTGTCCACCTCGTCCATGACCGACATCCAGACATCGGATGACATACTCGGGTC
>JANSYK010000073.1 GCA_024742485.1 Alphaproteobacteria bacterium
CAGCCCCACGGCCATGAGCGGGGCTGTTTGCCCCAGCGATAGGGCGATCGCTGTTGCGGATCCCATGCAGATGAACGTCCCGAAAGCCACAAAGGGCCAAATATCGTCGCGCTCACGAACTGACCAGACCGTTCGAGCCATAAGTGCGCTACTGGCCAGAAGCATGATTGCGCTTAACGCCCCCCACAGCCTTTCCGCGACATCGAGAGGCAGAATGGCTAAGGCACGCGCAAGCGGATACCAGTTTGGTGGATAGACCATCCAAATGGGGACGTTCGTGTCTACGAAATACACCGTTGCCCGCTCCAAGTAGTGTGCGCCATAGGGAGATGTGCCTTCGGCCCAGAGATGGCCCGCGAACCAAAGGTACTTGAAATCGACGTCCGCCACCGAGACATTGGAAGCCTTTGAGGCAAGATAGGCGAGGGCTGCAGCGAGTGGGGCGCACAGAGCGACGCGGCCTAGAACTTGCCCCCAACGCAACTTCGTTGCGACTCTGCTCTCGGCATTCCCTACGGTGAACACCCATACGCGGCACAGGACGAAAAACGTGACGCTGTATGCAGCGACACCCGCGATCTGCGCGGCGTAGGGCGAAACCGTCGTGAAACTGATCGCGGCCCAGAGGATTGTGGCATTGAGGGTCCATGCAACGGCGAATGCGCCAGCAAAACGCGGCGCCGTCGCCGTCCATGGGAACCGGCGCGCTGCCTCATCCTTGTCTTGAAACGTCCAGCACCGGTTCAACACGAAGGACACCGTCAAACCGACCCCGAAACCGAGTGCGTTCGCGGGTAATGGATGGACGCCCACTAGCATCGCGGTCCAGATGCACGCGAGCCCGATAGCCGAGTTTACGATGCCGACCGCACCGAAGCGAAGCGCCTGTTCGAATAGCAGTCTCAAAGGATGTTTCCTTAAATCAATGCGTTCCAACCGCTCGGTACTGCGCGCCGAGGGGAAACCAGCCGAGCCATGCCTCAAGGGGCCTGAGCCCCCGCAGCGCACCCGGAACGAAAAGCCGCCAAGTCAGCGAGACATCCGAAAAACCGGCGTCACGCATTCTCTGCTGCATGTCGTAGCCGGAGATCAAAACCGCGTTTTCGTCGAACGGGCACGTGTTGACTGCGTGCCGCGTCAGAGGGTTCCAAGGATTGTGCTCAAATACCATTAGCCGCCCACCGTGCCTCAGCACTCGCCGTATCTCTGCCAGCAAAGACACGTGCTGCGCCGCGTCGATGTGGTGAAACACGCATGCTGCAAGAGCAATATCGAAATGCCCATCTTCGAACGGTAAGGTCACGCCGTCAAAATGCTGAGTGGTCACCCTCTCGACGCCGCGTCGTTCAGCGACCTCCAAGCTTCGCCTGGACACGTCCGCAATAGTGACAGTAGTCTGCGGAAAGACGCGGCGCAGATGTGGAGCGGAGACGCCGATACCACCGCCGAAATCGAGAATGCTCTTCGGTTCGATCTCGCCTGCAGCAGACCAGACCTCGCGCATGTCGTTAATCTTGTAGGCCGCAAAGAAGTCGATGTCCTCACCTGAAAGGCGAACGTTCTCCTGATGCATCCGAGTGTACTCTTCCGCGAACTTGTCGAACTCCCGCTCATCCATGGCCCGCACCTTCTGTGTGCATTGTGAGCGCGCGCGCGTCAGTGGCACTCTTCGCATGGTCGCAAACGATCTCATCGATGATGAAGAGCGGCCGCATCTTAGACTGCATGTACAGTCGTCCGATATACTCGCCCAATACTCCGATAGTGGTCAGCTGGATGCCCCCAATCAACAGCACGATGATCATGATCGAAGTCCAGCCCTGAATGGTTGAACCATTAGCCCACGAGAAAAGCGTCACTATAATCATGAGGAAAGACAGGGCGGCGAATGTGAAACCCAGCCAAGTCGCGCTTCGCAGGGGCACTGTCGAGAAACTCGTGATGGCATCAGCAGCGAAGCGAAGCATCTTCTTCAAAGGATACTTCGTCTCGCCGGCGAAACGTGCATCGCGGTCGTACTCGATGGACGTCTGCGGGAACCCGACCCAACTGATCATGCCGCGCACGAACCGGTGGCGCTCGGGCATCTCCTTAAGAAGGTCAGTGACCCGCCGGCTCATCAGTCGGAAGTCGCCGGTGTCGAGCGGAATGTCGAACTCGACCAGCCGCGACATTAGACGATAGAAGGATCGGGCCGAGACTTGCTTGAAGGCGCTTTCGCCCTTGCGCGACTTTCGCTGACCG
>JANSYK010000144.1 GCA_024742485.1 Alphaproteobacteria bacterium
CTGTGATATTGACGCTGCTGTAGCCATTCCAGGATGTGAAATTCAGGGTGTTGGCAGAGGCAGCACCGACCATCAACGTCGATGCGGTGGCCGCACCCGCCAGAAAACCTACAAAAGATCGCTTCATCGCTTAAACTCCCTCAAACGAGACAAGTCCGACTTACAGTCACACCTGTCATATCGCGTTACCTAACAATTCTGTTAACAAGTGTTATTGGGGGTGAAGGGCGCGTGTCAAACTTTGAGCCGCAAATTTGCCTTGAAATTAACGCAATTCAATCTGAGGCTGCATTTCGCCCTTTATCGTTATCGGAACAGATACAAGCTGTTCTCGTTTCTTGCTAAATCTCAATTTCGGGACGCAATTATTATAGATGACTCAACTTATGGAGAAGCCCCCGAATGGCCTGGCGAATCACGTGTAAGTGGCTGTCAGCCTCATAAGGCATGACATCGCCCTCGGCTTGGCAAAGAGGTTTTTTTCCATCAGGCTCGTGGCCCGAAGCTTGCCGCGCTGAACGCCTGTTCGATACGCGACGCGTCAGGGTTTGGCCTACTGACGCGCCAGCCGTTCGAAAGGATCGGAGTTCCAGGTTTCAGGGAGGTCCTGAGACTCCTCGAAATCAGGAAGGTACAAGCCGGCCGTCCATTTCTCGGGCAATTTTTCAATCAGGGCCGAAAGCTTTCTGCTTGTTTTTGCCGCGCGCAGGCGCAGGCGTTCCGCAGCGTCCGGATCACGGTCACGCAGGCGTTTATACCGGTTGATCGCCCAGTTCTGGAAAGGGTCCGGACCAAGGCTGAAGTACAGCACAAGCAAAGTCAAAAAGCTCATCACGAACAAGAACACGACGAAACCCGGTTCAAGCACAATGAATGTGACCAGAACCAGCAAGGCCAGCACCCTGGGAGCGTCGGGGCGCTTGATGAAGGATGCGGTTGTGCTCAAGAGCGTTCGGGCGGGGGAGGTCTTCGGACGATGCCTTTTCGATGCCCGCATGCGCTCATTGGGTGCACCCTGGGGGCGTTCTGCTTGCACAGGTTCGGCATGCGCGCCTGTGTCCACGGTATCATCCAGGTCGATAAAGGCCCTGATGGCGTACAGGTCGGGATCGATGAATTCCGGCCGATTGGATCTGTCGTCCCTGGAGTCTGATGTTGTCGAATGTTGACCCAAGTTTGCTTCGTTTCGCA
>JANSYK010000110.1 GCA_024742485.1 Alphaproteobacteria bacterium
GATTTTGATGAAAAAGGCCGCCTTAAAGTAATCATCATTGACTGATTCAATTTTCCCATTGATTTGGGAGATTGATGCGATGCTAGGACCACGTCAGGAATTTCAAGCAGCACTATTTTACGAGTTCAATCTCGAAGATCACGTACCATCTGGTCATCTATTGCGGTCGATAGATAGGTTTGTTGACCTGTCTGATATGCGTTCGTACTTGCGCCCGTTCTACAGTGACATTGGCCGTCCATCCATTGATCCTGAACTGATGATCCGCATGCTGTTGATTGGATACATCATGGGCATTCGTTCGGAGCGACGGTTGTGCGAAGAGGTTCATGTGAACCTTGCTTACAGATGGTTCTGCCGCCTTGATCTTGGTGATCCGGTTCCTGATCAATCCACTTTCTCTAAAAACCGTCACGGGCGGTTTCGTGAGAGTGATTTGTTTCGCCACATGTTCGAAGGCGTTGTTGCCCGGTGCATCCAAGAGGGCCTGGTTGGTGGTGAGATATTTGCAACTGACGCCAGTATCATCCGGGCAGATGCCAACAAGCAAAACTCAACCCCGAAAGAAGAATGGGATTCAGACAACCTTGATCCAGAGATTGTTCCCAGAGCGGTCAAAGAATATCTGGCGGTGCTTGATGATGCAGCTTTTGGTGCTGCCAGTGAAGCCAAACCAAAGTTTACATCCCACAGTGATCCGGCCTCTCAATGGACCGGAGCCATGAAAGGCCCAGCATTCTTTGCCTATGCCACCAACTATCTGATCGATACTGACAATGCAATCATCGTTGATGTGGAGGCAAGTAGAGCAATCCGGCAGGCTGAGATTGGTGCAACACGTACGATGATCCGTCGAACCCGTGACAGGTTCGACCTTTACCCTGAGATTCTGACAGCAGACACAGCCTATGGCGCGGCAGATAATCTTAACTGGCTCGTAAACGAAGAAGGCATCCTGCCGCATATCCCGGTTTTTGATAAATCGAAGCGACTGGATGGAGCGTTTCCCAATTCAGCATTCAGCTACGATCATGACACTAACGAGTATACGTGTCCTAGCGGTAAGCCACTCAAGAAATATTGGCGCAAGATGGCCAAGCCACGGTCCGGCGTCAGCAAAGACGGGTTCATGCGCTACTACGCCCGTACGGCTGATTGCTCGGTTTGCGCTTTGAAATCCCAATGCACACCGAACCAACCAACCCGTAAAATCGCGCGTCACATTTACGAAGGCGCCCGTGATCTTGCCCGCGAGATCGCAGCGACAGATGCCTATGTGGATTCAATGCGACGAAGAAAGAAGGTTGAAATGCTGTTCGCGCATCTCAAACGTATCATGAAGCTCGACCGATTGCGCCTGCGAGGACCAAACGGAGCCAAAGACGAATTCCACCTCGCAGCTACTGCGCAAAACCTCAGAAAACTAGCGAAACTCATCCCCCAAGCAGCGTAAAACCCAATAGGAAGCAACGCGGCCAGTTTCCAAAGCCGATAACAACAAAGCCTTTTTCATCAAAATC
>JANSYK010000023.1 GCA_024742485.1 Alphaproteobacteria bacterium
CGCGCTCTTGCGCCTCGTCAGCGCCGTGCTGGTCGAGATCGACGAAAAATGGGCCTCTGAAACGAAGGCCTACATCAAGTGGGAATGCCAGGATGCATGAAACCCTCTCAGCACAATTTCCAGACCTCGGGTTGCTCAATCCAGATGCGGAGAATTTCAAACGGCGCAAGAAACCGCGTCCATTCAACAAGTCAAAGCCGGATGAGTTGAGCTGAGAGAGCGAATTAATCTAAACAGCCTTGACCATGAAAATGTTCCACAAGGAACACGGCTGCTCAGTCATATCGTTGCTGCGCTTTGCGGTACACATGGCCGCGCTCGCGCTTGCCAACAGCAATGACCACGACCACAAGCTCAGCATCCCGTACTTCATAAACCAACCTGAAACCAGCTGTGGACAGCTTGATCTTATAGCGCGCAACACTGCCGGTAAGACGAGCAGCAGGCACATGGGGCGCATTCAAGCGTTCGGCCAGTTTTTTCTTGAACTGAGCACGCACCGTTGCTCCCAACTTGTCCCATTCCTTGACAGCCTCAGTTTTGAAGCGCAATTCATAGGGCATCAAGATCAACGGCAACTTCTTCCATGTCGCTGCGCTGCTCAGCCAGGACGTTCAGTTCAGCATCTTCCAAGCGTTCCAACATGGCTTCGTATTCTGCCACAGGTACGCAGTAAAATGCCGCCTGGTTGCGGTTCAGTATCGCCACGGCGTGCCCGTCCGCTGCAGCCAGCGTGCCCATCGGATCACGCTTGAGCTCTGTCACACTGGCCGTTCTATCTGAATAAATGCGTTGTGGCATCTGTATGCGCCCCCTTTGTAGTATTATATATAGTGCTTATAAAAGTGTTCCACAAGACAGTTTAGGAAGCCCTCAGGTCATTGTGCGCACTTGATGACATGGCAAGCCTCAAAGCATAGGGATTGTCAGTGATGAACTTGGAAAAGGCCAATCGCCGCGTCAAAAGCTTGGCTGTTCAACGGCACTTGCGGATCCCGCAGCAATACATCGACAACGCGGTGTGGGGTGAGTTTCAAAAGCGTGACAAGTGGTAACAGCTTTTGCGTGTTAATGTTCCTGAATCACAACCCTGACCCTTAAAATGTTCCACGAGGAACACGCTCACCAAAGTCGACCGTTTTCTTCACTGCCGTGCTACGCTTGAGCGTGGCACTTGGCGTCAACGACGCAGTATGCTCCGGCTGTAATGCGGGGTCATAATTGGCCCGCACCTCATGTAGCGGGCAACGACCAAGAGCTGCTGTGTGTGCAGATTTGAGCTGTTTGTACACGAAACCAGCTGCAAGCCAAGCTGTTGTTGACACATAGAACCGCCGGTATAGCGATAGCAGCTTCAAATACCTCAGTCAGTCTTTTCCTTGACTGCGGTCGCCCCTTTGAACAGATCGCGCTTTGCACGCTTTTTGCGCCATATTGCAAAAATGCCCACCGCCACCTCGATAACGATCGCCCAGACGAGTGCGACAGCTGCCCACAGTGCGATTTCCACTTGGTGTATCTGCAAAACCTGTTGATAGGGCGCCAACACCTTGACAATCGCCAACGAATGCTCCGCCGACAGGGCCTGTACCGACCCGCACTCAACGTTTGAAGAACTTGAGAACATCGGATGACACGCGATTTGTTGGTAGCCGTAATAGCCCCATACCCCCGTTGCAGCAGCCAGCATTGCTCCGATCAAGATAATTCGTGCGCTGAACACCAGCAGTACGATGAACAATTTGCCAACCACCGTAAGTATCATCAGTTCATCCTGTGTGACTGCGCTTGAGGCGACTTTGGCCTAATCCAGTCTGGAAAAACGGATGTTGTCCAAGATCCGCGCTGATACACGACCAACAAGATGTCCAATAAGGAGCGAATGTCCTCCCACATTAACGGCATCTGCGCTGCACGCTGTTTGTTATCGCGGAACGTCAGAAGCAGGCCACCATCACGAGCTGAAACACGCAACGCTTTGGCCAGCCACTTCGGGGCATCCCGGCGCGTGCAAACAGGGGCCTGCCCCGCCATGTGTGGACGGTTGTTTCGAACGCAAGCTTGAGCAAATTCCTGCACCAAACTGTTCGATGGACCAGACGTTCCTGTCTTGACCAGGTTCTCCGCAAGAACCGGGACCAGCTGGTCTAGAAGTCGCCTGGTGACGTAGATCACCTGCGTCATGCTATCGCGATCGATTGTTTCAAGGCGCACGCGATCCTCGTCAACATCGAACACCGCCGTGAACTTTCGGATAACGAACACGCCTGTGTCATCTGGGTCACGACCAAACTCATCGAGCAATTCAGAAGGCGGCGGTTTATTATTCATCCGACCTCACCAAATATCCTACCACATGGCTGTCGTCCGGTGGGTGACAAGGTGCGACGCTGGAGTCGCAAGCTTTTCGTCAAAAGCGAAGTCATTGCAGAACCGCATCCGCTGCTGGAGCTTCCACTGTGAATTGTGGATTGGACAGGCCGTAAAACATCATGCCCACGGCAAAAATCAGCAGTATGGCGATGGTCGTGATCTTATCGGTCATATCGCCGCTCCACCTCCTTTGGGGAGATTGGTGCCCCCAGAGAGACTTGAACTCCCGGCCTACTGATTACAAATCAGTTGCTCTACCAGCTGAGCTATAGGGGCATAAACGCATCCGCGCTCAGGCGTCAGACTTGGCTTTCTCCAGTTCCGCCTTCAGAGCCTGGGCATAGGCGACATGTGCGGTTTGGTAGACCGCATATTCGTTCTTCAGTTTTTCCATCTGCTGCTCCAGGAACTGAAGGCTGGCCAGCTGCGCCTTGCCGTTCTCGCTGAGGTCTTCGGTGTGGTAGTCGATATCGTCGATCGTGATCTTGGGCATGTCTGTCTCCTTGCTGTGTCAGTCGCTGAACAGTGCGGCCAGATCCACGCCGGACTTGCCGGCCACGATCTCGTTTTTGAGCGCACTGATGTAGCTGTTCTTGGATCGGGTGAGCAACGCGCGCATGTTCTCGATTTCTTTCATGCGGGTCTTGCAGTACTGGATACGCTGCACCAGCGTTCGACCCTCCTCGCTCAGTGTCGACAGATCATAGTCCACGCCATCCAAACGAAGTATCTTTGCCATGTCGCTGCTCCGCTGCGGTTATCCGGGGTCTGGGTCGGGTGGGTTCTTGGCGTGTGGCAGGCCCGGACAAGCATATCCCCCGGCAAAGCCAGGGGACATACCCGTTGCGCAAAACTGGCGGTAGGCGGCCGCTGGAGCTGTGGACTGCGCAATCGTACCAGGCGTTCTCTGAGCCTTTGACTGATCGAAGGGTGCAAAGCCCTGAACCTGCTCTCAAACCATGGGTGGGACCATGGATACCAAAGAGCCCTGTGAGTGGTGGTCCCAGCCCCCCGAAAGGGGCTGGGAAGATTTTGGATTAGGCGATGACTATCGTTGCCGCTGCCTGGGCAGTAGCAAGTTCAAAACCACTAATGCCAGCAAGTTCGACTATGTCATCTTGCACAAGAGCAGTATCCGCCGAAGCGTCTGTGTCTTGAGCTGTGACTACGTAAGTATTGTTGTCAAACTCAAATGCTATCGCATACTCAACCACGTCTGCGGCATCCGAACCAAGCGGAGCTGATGAATCCGCATCTTCCTCAGCATTCAGCGCAAGCATCGCAGCGTCAATCCACTCAGCCAAGGTATCGATTGCAGCAGCGTCGTCACCCTCAAGTGTCATGACACCATTTGTAACGACGGCGTCGATATCAGTCGCAACCAAATCTGAATCTGCACCACTCACGTCACGTGTGCCAGCGCCAGCTGCGATATCACCGTGGATCTGAAGGACAACACCAGCGTCTGCAGTTCCAGCATCGTCCGATGTATCATCCAATTGGATGGTATCGAAGTCGCTGGCGGCACTTGACTCGAAATCTCGAATGCTATCGAAATCTGATTCCACAGAGTTGCCCGAAGCGATAACAATCGTGTCATCGCCTGCACCAGTAGTGATGATGTCACCTCCAGCGCCACCTTCAATCGTGTCGTTGCCAGTTCCACCATCAATAACATCAGCACCAGTTCCAGCATCAGTTACGACGTCATCACCCGCTCCAAGAGTGATGATATCTGCCCCAGCACCAGCATCAACAACGGTATCGTCGCCTTCACCTGTGGTAATGACATCAGCGTTTGCACCAGTGGTAACCTCATCAGAGATTGAGGAGCCGGTAAAGGACATACCAAATACCGAACCCAATGTTGACCCATCGTATACGAACGCACCAACCGTCGCACTGTCAACAGTAAGGCCAGAGAGGTTCGTGGTGGCTTCATCGGCGATGATAGCTACGTCGTCATCACCATCACTACTATCAGTTACGATGAATGTTCCACCGCTCAACATAGAACTATCGACCCGCATGTTAGTAGCGGTACTGTCCGTGTCGACATCCAGCGTTTCCACACTCGTTAGCGTAATGGCTTCCTGAGTATAGTCTCCATCCAGAACAACAGTGTCATTATCATCACCACCATCAACAGAAGAGTCAGCGCTTTCCAAGAGTGTGATAGAGTCGTCACCTGCACCTGCGTTGATTGTGTAACCACCCGTTGTGAGATCAGCTGTGGTCTGCGTAATGATATCGGCGCCTGACCCAGTGGTGACATTGGCGACCGTTGCTACACCTACAAGCGCGATATCGATAACCCCAGCATAGCCCGACGCATTGAACGCACCAGCAGTAACACTGTTTAGATCAAGCGATGCTGAACCTGAGGTGACATTCAGCGTTCCTGTCCCAACATCTACTGTTGTTACTTCAGTTACACCGTTTGTGTCACCGCCAGTACCATCGTCTGATGCTTCGGCAACGCTGAGGTTGACAGTAGCAATTGCGTCCACGTCAAGAGCAGTTACAGAATACGAGTCTGTGTCATCGCCATCTTCTGCAATGGACAGGTTCAACTCGTTTGTAGCCCGTGTTAGGAACACACCGTCAAAGTTAAGTGCGGTCTGATCGCTATTGATATCGACGGTTGCGCCTGTAGCCATATCGAGATCATCAGCATTCATGTCAGCAGATAGACGGATGATATCTGCGCCGGCATCGACAAGATCAACTGTACCACCCGCAACTGCCGCAATATTCAGCGTCGTTGTGCCAGCAGTGGTGTTATCAGTGAAACTGAAGTCGGTTATATCTTTCAGCTCATCACCGTCAACTTCAACAGTTACGTTCTGTTCACCCGTTGCAACTACAGCTCCGAGGAGATCTGACTCAGATGCGTCTACATAGAGAGCAGCACTATTTCCTGAAACGCTCAGGGTTGTCATCGCCGTAGCAGTCACTGTTGATGCAGTTGTGCCTGAACCTGTAACACCTGTTCCCGCAGCAGAAACAGTCACTGTTGTTGCCGCAGTAGCACCAGTTACAACCACCTCGTCGGTAGCGGTCAGAATTAGTGTATCTGTTGCGTCAGCGGTCGTAACTGTAACGCTTCCAGCAGTCGATGTAGCAGTAACTACACCAGCAGCTGCGTCTGCATCCGCAATCGTAATGTCACCCGCAGCAGTGATAGTCAGAGCACCATCGTTCTCAGTATCCACGTTCACGTCGCCCGAAGCCGTAATTGACAAATCATCAATCGCAGTGCCGCCATTATCGGTTGTTGTTGTGTCATCGAGATCAACATCACTGCCAAGCAACTGGACCGAAACATCAGCATTATCGGCCGCTGAGATGTCCAAGTTTGTGAAGTCGTCAGACCCAACAATAGTCATCCCAGTTGCAATGTTTTCCACTGCTGCGGACGCAATTGATGAGCCGACCTGGTCTACGTCAAGAGTGACTGTACCCGAACGGACATTTGCAACATCAACTTCAAATACGGTAGCGCCATCACCACCACCAGCAGCACCGAATGCTTGCAGTGTGTAGTTCAGGTTTTCGATACCAAAAACCGTAGGTGTATTTGTTACGTCGGCAGTTGCGTTGATCGTAAGCGTGTCACTGTCATTAGTTCCAGCATCCACAATAATGTCATCTGAAGTGTATGTCGTTTGTGTACCAGTGATTACATCGCCTGCGCCCTGCCCGATAACGGTGTTGGCATCTGTAGTGAGCCCAAACGTGCCCCCCTCAGGGTTCGCCAGGGCATCATAGGCCGTCACAAGCTCTGCAAGCGTGGAGAAATCGGTCTGCGCGGCAACATTTGCGTCCGTCGCGGCGTCGTCGTTCGACGTAATGGCCGCATCGACGTCATCATAGACCTCGCCATCCGCATCCGTCAGCGCGGCGGTCGTCGCGTTATCGGCCACGTCCTGAACCGTTTCCGCTGTGGCATCGACGGCGGTAATGGCATCGAGCAGGACCTGGGCGTCGTTCGACACGATGGCCGCGTCGACGTCATCATAGACCTCGCCATCCGCATCCGTCAGCGCGGCAGTCGTCGCGTTATCGGCCACCTGCTGAACCGTTGTCGCTGTGGCATCGACGGCGGTAATGGCATCGAGCAGAACCTGAGCATTGTCAGATAGTTGAACAGCCTCGATCATCTCAGCGGATGGCGTGTCGATCGTGAAGTCAGAGCCGATCGTGTCATTCACTTCGTCAACCGTCTCCTGCGCCTCGGCATCAACTGCCGCATTCAGCTCATCGGCGCTGAATGTATTCTTGTTGACGGTAAAGGCCGGGGTGGAGTCCAGCAGAGCTGCGAAATCTGTGAAGCTCGCCACACTTGCCGGGGCTACACCCGTCAACGGGTCGCCGCCGAGAGCAAAAGAGTAATTGCTGGCGCCGAGCACAGTGATGACAGCGCCATTGCTGAGCGTAAGCTGCACCGCATTGGCTGCCGTTTGCGAGGCAGCAACCTCCACACCACCAATTAACTGGATAGTATTTGCACCGAATGCATCGGTAATGATGATTTCCGCATTTTCTTCCACAAGCTCGGGCGAGATAATGTATGTATCGTCGCCGGAGCCTCTGCCGGTGATACCGCGCTGTACGTTGAAGACGTCGTTTGTCATGGTTCTAGTCCTACTTTTCAGTTGCCAGTCTTAGGGAAGACTTCTTCCCTCAGTCCTTGATTGCTCCAATCAAGCGATACTCACCGCGACCGCGCTGAGATCGTCTTGGGTAACCCCGCCCAACTCGAACGAAATAATCTCACCCGACGAGTCAACGCCGAGGTTCACAAATTGTGATCCTGAGAACGGATTATCCTGCACAGAGATGAGCTCGCCGCCAAAACCCTCTTGCCCAACCAGGTCATCAAGCGTGTCTGCCACAACATCGGTTAAGCCACTCAGGTTGACCGAGTCGTTTGCGACATCAAAATTGTTGATCACCAGCTGACCACCTTCAGCGGAATTAACGGTGATTGTGAATTCTTCTGCCGCGTCGGTGCCTTGAACAGGAGCATCGCCAGTCACCTCCACCAATTCCCCGGCGCTAGCGTCACCACCGTCACCACCTGTGTCACCACCATCGGCGCCAGCGTCACCACCGTCGGAGCCAGCGTCACCACCTGTGTCACCACCGTCGGAGCCAGCGTCACCACCTGTGCCAACACCATCAGACTCAACTAGCGAGACCTCGATCGATCCAAGATCCTCAGATGCAGCTTCTTGGATCGTGAGAGATACAACATCACCAAGGGAGTCAAAGCCGAAGTTGACCACGAGCGACCCATCAAACTCGTTGGGCTGAATAGAGATCAGTTCGCCTCCAAGACCCTCGTCACCCTCGAGCTCGGCCAGTGTCGAGCCATCAGCGCCTGAAACACCGATAATCTCGACTGTATCCTCCACAACATCGAAACCAGCAATCTCGAATGTACCACCCTGAGAAACATCCATACTGAACGTGTCGGGAAACGTCTCTGGCTGCGCCACCTCACCACTGACCATCTCAATCTTCGGATTCAAACGGCTCTGCAGATCCGCATTCTGCCCAGAGAGCTCAGTCACTTTGGAACTCAAGGACGCAATTGAACCGCTATCGTCTTTACACGCTGCCAGCGCCAAAACCATTGCCGTGCCTAGGCTGCCCTTGAATGCCCGGCGAGCTAGCTGCGAACTCATTTCCCACTTTTGCGCATCTCGCACCGAAGTATCGCTGGAACAGACAAGCTTTACACCTGCCTCATTCTCCAACCTGCTCATTTCCGCAAAGTTTCTGGCCATTCTTGCGAGTCCTTGTCTTACATCGAAGTTTGCGCGTCTCACGAATTAGACGCTTTGGGACTTTGTCTCGCACAGGACCCTGAGGGTCTCAATTTTCATTTTTTTACATAAAAAAGATGTATATTTTTGATGGACTGGTTAGCTCGTAGTTCTTTAGCCAACTAGAAATCATTGGTTCGGGAGCCAAGTGGTCAGTCCCGAACTGCCCTTCAAATTCAAAGTGTGTCTGCGCCTAACGTTTTTTACTTCGCAGTTTTCTGCGAGTTCATCCTGTTCTTGAACAGGTAGGGGTTTCTCTAGGGAGACCCTGGAGGAGTTTTTCAGGTCGCTTGCTGTCATGATCCAACTGGGTGGTCGGCGGCGCTGGCCCGAAATAGTCAAAGCGTAGGTGTTTCAAAACGCTTGAGCACGGTGTCAAGGTGAGCCCGGTTGCAGCGAGATATGGGGTTCAGGCGAATCGTATACCTTAGTACTACAGTTGCGTATTATGGAGATCTCTGATTCAACTCTTTTCGAGGGAACGGGAGGGTTGGATCATGACTGTTTCGGATTGGGCGGGGTCGGTTTCAGATTGGCGCGAGGCGCTTGAAGGCATGAGGGCCTTTATCGCCCCTGCGTTCAAGAGGTCCGAGCAGCGAGCGTCCGCCGGAGCTTTTATTGACGGGTTGTTGTCCGGGGTTGAGCGCAAGACCGGATGGATGCTGGCGGAGGAAGCCGGACTGGCGCGGCCTTACCGAATCCAGTCCCTGCTGGGCCGGTCATCCTGGTCAGCAGATACGCTCTGCGAGC
>JANSYK010000135.1 GCA_024742485.1 Alphaproteobacteria bacterium
ACCGAATTCCGCACCAATCACATCGGTTGTCCGGTAAATTCGCAGATTCGGCGTTGTCAGAGCCTTTTGCAGCACGAGGCCCGTCGTTTCATCCTGACAGGCCAAGGTCAGTGCCGTGGGCAAGCCACGCGCGATATCTGCGGCGAACGAGGGGCCCGTGAGAACACCGACACTGCCACCCGGCCGATAGGAGCGGATGATCCCGGTGGGACCTTGCGCCGATGTCAGTTCGATCCCCTTGCAGCAGGCAACCAGGGCACCGTTCCCGAGCAATTCGACCGAACGTTCCAGGAACCCACGCAATTGCTGGGTCGGGATGGCGAGCAAGGTTGCCTTGGATTGGTCCAAAGGGTCCAGATCAGCCGACACCGATATGTTTTCAGGCAGGTGGACATCGGGCAGGCGTCGTTTGTTCTCCCGGTTTCTCTGCATTTCCACTGCATGATCCGGATCACGCGTCCAAAGCACAACGGGGAAAACTCTGGACAAGGACACAGCGAGCGCTGTCCCAAAGGCACCTGCCCCGATCACACGGATCATGCCTTGGCCCCCTTTTTACCGCTGCCAAGCATCGACGGGCTTGTCCGGTCGAGAGGCCATCTTGGTCGGGCAGAGAGTGTCATATCATCTCGGTGACCGGTCTTGAAAAGCTCGGCGCCTGCATAGGCGATCATTGCCGCGTTGTCGGTACAAAGCGCCAGAGGTGGAGCGACGAAATCCACACCAAATTCGGCCGATACAGTCTCTAAACCTGTCCGAATGGTCCGGTTCGCCGCGACCCCACCGGCAACCGCAAGGAGGGGTGCAGCGGAAAGCATCGTCGCGGCCGCCCCAAGCGCGCGGCGCGTCTTTTCGGCCAGAACATCGGCCACCGCTGCCTGAAATCCGGCGCAAAGATCAGCACGATCCTGACGGGTTAGACCACCCTTATCCCCGACGATTTGATCCCGGGCGCGCAGAAGGGCGGTCTTGAGACCGGAAAAAGACATGTCACAATCCGGGCGATCAAGCAGAGGGCGCGGAAACGAAAAACGCTCCGCATCGCCGCCAGCCGCTTCCTTCTCGACCGAGGGGCCTCCAGGTTGCGGCAGGCCCAAAAGGCGGGCGGATTTGTCAAACGCCTCACCCGGCGCATCGTCGATCGTTCCACCCATGCGGGTGAAGTGATCAACGCCCCTTACGAGCAGCAGCTGGCAATGACCGCCGGACACCAAAAGCATCAGATACGGATACGCCACCGCATCGGT
>JANSYK010000066.1 GCA_024742485.1 Alphaproteobacteria bacterium
ATCGCGTCGAGCATCTGCTCTTTCATGTCGCGCTCGGCCACGGTGTTGGTCTGCTGAATCAGACGGTCGGCCAGCGTGGATTTCCCATGATCGATATGGGCCACGATGGAGAAATTGCGGATATGCGAAAGCGGTGTCATGGTTGGGATATGTATGGGTTTTGGGAGGTGGTCAAGGTGGGATAGTGACCACTGCTCTTCGTCTCCGAGGTAATAGCTTTGACAGAAGACACAGAACCAAAAACATTCGGCGATGCGCTGACATCACTGTCGCATCCGGACGCAACTTCGATCTGCGTAAGGATGTGTTTTCGCGATCTCGCCTATTTGGAGCTTGCAAATCAAACTCGGTTGTCGAAACACGAACGCCTTCAATTGCTACTCTTTGTATTTCGCTGCGCGATCACCTCTGGATGTTTTTCAATTTTCAACGACGAGAACTTGAAGACACAATGTCTCAAGGCATCTGACAAATTGTCAGGACTTCTGAAAGCCTCAAGCCTAAACGACGACGGACTCAACGGCTTACCAGCGATTCTGGCTGCACGGCTCGCTCTAGAAACGGCACGTTGTGGTGGATCGACCAAGCGCATGGAAAGATCAGCCAAAAGAGCAATCTCATACAACACAGCCTTTGTCAGCAACTCCACGGAACTGAAAGCACAGGTTTCCGATGATATCAGTTTTCTCCGTGGAGGAGGGACGGCCGTAGAACTCTTGAACCAAACGCTCTTCGACGCCGAAGCAGTAGAAGACCAATTGCTGAAGGCTGTTACAAGGTTCAAGTCAGCACTGGAAAGAGAGCAAGCGCTTGAATTCTGGACCACGTGGTATGAAGGTGTCGTTCACACCGATGCGCTCGACTGGGAGCTTCAGCGGCGGGTGGCGTTGATCCCCGATCCCATCTGGGAGGCCGGGCCGGTGGCGGTGGCGGAGGAAATCGAGCGGATCAGGGCGGAGTGGTTGGCAGAGAAGCTGCCACAGGCCGAACAGATCGAGTTCGATCTTGACCAAGGCCAGTTTCAATCAAAGCCGATCCCCGTCAAAGCCGAGGAACTGATTGAAACCACCCTTAAGCAGGTAGAATTCGCGCGCACTGTCGCGGCGCAAAGCAACTGCGGCCTCAACAGCACTTCAACCGCATATCTCTATATCGACCACACGCTGGAAAGTTGCCGCAATGATCCAAACGCGATTGAGCAGAATCTCGAAATCGCGCGTGTCGATATCGTCGAGGGCTTAGCCGAGAACCGCTACCAAAAGGACGCCAAGTTATCGGCGCTGGAGCAGGTGCTTGAACGCGCGGTGACTGACCTTCGCGCCAACCATCCCGATGTGGCCGAGGCTTGGGAAATCAGGATCAAGCACAAGCTGCGGGTCGCAAAAGCAGGTCAGAAACAGCTAATTGTCGAAAAGACAACGGAACTGATCGCGATCAGCGATCCCAAACTCGGCAAGGAACTTGAACTGGATGCAAGGTCTATTGCGGAGACTTCCGGAGAGGTTCAAGGCGGGGCAATCAGGCGGTTCTTTGGCCGCGTGGCGCAGATGCGAATTATTGTACGGTCCGGCGAAGTGATAAAACGGATCGACGCCAGCAGTGGATACAAAGGGACGCGTATCGTGCAGACGCTGCAGAGCTTGGTAGACTTGATAACGGGACTGATTTGAGCACGTGGTTTGAAACCCACCCCGCCGATAATCGGTAGGCCGGGCTTCAGCCCGGTTGCCGGCGTGGCGGTGGCGGGGGAGCCCCGCCCTGCCTCCTGACGCCTGAGTGACGGATTCCTGCCGATGGGCGGGGCCGGATCGGAAAGGGTGCGGCGTACATGGTGGCCTGTGATAGACTGCGGCATCCCGGTGCCAAAATCGAAAGACTGCCGCAATGCCGACCGGTCACAAGACAATCCGTGAGTTCAACAGCATGCTCGAAGCCGCCGGGCCGGGGCGGGAGGCGCGCACGGCACCCGGCCAGGTGCCGGAATGAAGGCCGTCGGCGCCCATATCACCGGACGGGTGCAGGGCGTGGCCTTTCGCGCCTGGACCAAGGTCGAGGCGCAGAGCCGCGGCCTGTCGGGTTGGGTGCGCAACGAGCCGGACGGATCGGTGCGGGCCGTTCTGGCCGGGCCAGAGCCCGCGGTGGACGAAATGCTCAAAGCGATGGAGGCCGGGCCGCCCGCCGCCATCGTGGCCACGGTCGAGATCGAGGCCGCCACCGCCCCGGAGGATGACGGCTTCGCGATCTTGCGGTAAGGCCCCAAACAGGGCCGTCGCAGACCGGTCAGAGGCCGTTTTCGCCGAGAAACGTTGCGAGTTCGTCAAACACAATCCGTATCCGGCGCGAGGTATGCAATTCGCGATGCGTGGTCAGCCAGACGGGAAAGAAAATCGGCGGCAGGTCGGGCAGAACCCGTTCGATGCCCGGCGTGGCCTTTGCCACGCGGGAGGACATCGGCGTGATGCCAAGGCCGCGCTTGACCATTTCCCACACGACCACACCATTTTCGGAACCCAGACGGAAATTCCCCGGTGTCAGCGGGATACCCATGGGGGCAAGCGCC
>JANSYK010000059.1 GCA_024742485.1 Alphaproteobacteria bacterium
CGCGCTCTTGCGCCTCGTCAGCGCCGTGCTGGTCGAGATCGACGAAAAATGGGCCTCTGAAACGAAGGCCTACATCAAGTGGGAATGCCAGGATGCATGAAACCCTCTCAGCACAATTTCCAGACCTCGGGTTGCTCAATCAGAATATCGCGTGCTGTTAAACGCAAGATAGAGTGGGTTCACGTCGAAAGATATTTGAAATATAGTGCTCCGCGGCTTGCAAAAGCCTGCGGTGCTGTGCTTCCAATCATGTTGCCATCATTCACTGATGGTACTGCAATGAAGTCGACTCGATTTCCGTCGACTTTCACACCTCATATCTGGCCAGCTTAATGCTGGCCGTTTTTTTGGCGGCAAACAACCGCTATGTTTGATCCAGTGAATTTCGGCGCACTGTGAGTCTTGTCACTTGTCGCTCGGCTTTACAACGCCCTCCCCCAGCTTCGCCTTGAAGATATCGCAGGACGTGACCACGCCAAAAACTGTCTCGTCTTCGCGCACCGGCAGACAACGTACATCTTGTGCGTTCATACGTTCGAGCGCGACCTCGATTTCTTCGTCACGTGTGCATTCGCCGCGCCCGGCCATCAGGTCGGCTACAAGTTTGTTCATCGCCGCGCTCTGGGTCGTAGTTTCTGACAGCCGTGCATTGGCGACGTCAAGCGACATCACCACGCCCAAAAGCACGCCATCTTCGACCACGGGCATGTGGCGATGACGGCCGCGCACCATGGAAAGAAGCGCATCACGCGTGGTCATGTCAGGCGATCCACAGGTTGGGTTTGGTGTCATCACGGTAGCCACCGAGTGGTGCACGACATCGGCGCCGTGCTCGCTAATAACCCGCACGATGTCTTTCTCAGTAATAATTCCAATCACTGCGCCAGCTTCGTCTACCACCGCGACCGAGCCGATTGGGTTGGCGGTGATGCGTCGGGCCGCCTCAATCACTTCTGCGTCAGGCGCGATGGTCATGATGTTGGCATCAAGCGGCCCAGGCAGCACGTCGCGCAATGTTGTCGTCTTGGTTTTCAAAAGCTCGCCGACTTTCATCGTTTCGTTTCCTGATTGCTAAGCGGTCGTTTGAATGTCTAGCTACGTTTCAACTGACCTGTGCCAATTGAAGCGCTGTTTGATACGAAGATTGTCTGAATCAGCTTGCTACACAAGCCTTTTTCTTAACGAACACTATGTGACAGCAAGGCAAATAACTGGAACGAGCAGGCGGAGAATTCGCAGCGCCCTTGCCCAGCGTCGCGGTTGTCCAGCAACGTTTGCGTGTCTTGCCTGTCCGGATTCATGTTCTCACGCGATCTGATCTGTGATTCCATGTCTGTGAGCAGACATGGAGGTCGCAAATGGGCAAACCACGTCCTCTTGCGTTGCGCGAGCGGGTTGTCGCCTTTGTCGAAGAAGGCAATTCACACCGGTCGTCAGCCGCGCACTTCCGTGTGTCGGTCAAGTTCGTGAACGACATGGTCAAGCTGAAGCGGAAAACCAGTAGGCTTAAGCCGAAGCCTCAAGGCCGCCGTGGTCATGGCAAGCTGGCCATTGTGGTCGGTTGGGTACGCGAGCAGACAGATGGAAGCCCACCCCGGAAAGCGCCCTCGGCCAGCATGCTTTCCCCCTTTCACACCTCCACAAACTCCCTGAAGAACCCATCGAGGTCTTCCTTTGTCCTGCCTTCGGCCTCTGCCAGCGCTATGACGAGCGGATCCAGCCGCCGGATATGTGCGGGCCTGAGGGCTCTGGCCCTGGCGGCAAAGCGCTGCTGCTCCGGCAGGGCGCTGATCAGATCGGTGACGGCCTGGGGCAATTGCCCTGCGAGCCAGGCCTCGCCTTCGGCTTCGGTAATCCAGCCGCGCGCGACGAGCCCGATCAGGAGTTGGCTGAAGCTCAGACGCATCTGCGCCCGCTCGCCGGCCAGCAATTCGGCAGGTGTTGGCTCCGGGGGTGGTGTGTACTTGGCCGGTCCCTGCGCAAGCGCTGCGGCGTGGATCTCGCCCCCATGTGGCTCGACATCCTGGGCGGAGGCGGTGAAGGGGATCCAGCCCAGTTCGGGATGCGCGATCTCGCAATCGATCGCGGTGGTGGCTGTAAAGCGGGGGTTGCGTATGTCCATCATGCGATCCTCATCCAGAGCGTTGCGCCGTACATTTCATAAACGGTCTGGTCCCCTCCCCCGCCCTGGGTCTGGCGCGCGTAGTAGTCGTAGGTGCCCATACAGCGCCAGGTTCCAGCCAGCGCCGTGCCAAGCGCGAAGCTCTGCTGCAGCACGCCCGACTGCGCAAATCTGTGGGGCGCACTGGTGGGTTGAAGCGCGCTGCCCGCGCGTGTGGCACCGAAGGCCACATCTGACGCTGTCGAGCTTCTTGCAAAGACATAAGTGCCGATCCCGCCGGCGCTGGCGGCCGCGATACTGGCCATCGGATCAGAGGCTGGTGCGTTGATGATCCGCGACCAGTCGATCTCCCCATTGTTGTCGATGACGGTTGTGGTGCCGACCTTATAGGCCATGGTCGTCTCCTTTCTGGCAGATTGCCCTGAGCTGCTCGACCTCCGCATGGAGGTTCTTGATCGCCTCGACCAGCAGGCCCACGAGATTGCCGTAAGCCAGGCGCAGGGTGCCCTCGACTTCGATCACCGCCTCGGGCGCAACCCTCTGCACGTCCTGTGCGATCAGCCCCATCTGGCGCCCCTCACAGCCCTGCATGCGGAAGGTGACACCGGCAAGGGCCTGCACCTTGGCCAGCGCGTCCGATAAGGGCAGGATGTCAGATTTCAGCCGTATGTCCGAGGACGAGACGAAGTTTGGCGCGGTCACCGCGCCGGTGAAGACGCCGCCGGTCAGGCGGGCAAAGGCACTGGCATGCTTGCCATCCAGCAGGTCGGCGTTGAGCCCTGAGCCCGAGCCATCGACCGTGCGCAGTTTCGAGAGCACCTC
>JANSYK010000098.1 GCA_024742485.1 Alphaproteobacteria bacterium
AGATTCCGGCTGACGAAGGGCGATGATGTCTGTAGTCTTCTCCATGGCGTATCGTTCCTCTTGGAAGTTCTGGCAGGCTTCAGCACCCGCCACGATACGCCACCCTCTCAAAACCCGTCACCCAGTTTTCCGCATAGCTCTGAGACATACCCTGCAGCCTTGAAGTAGTTCCAGCACTCGTCCGAGGAGAAGAGGTCGCATATTTCTGCGAGAGCGCCGAACATGTCGGTAAATGTTCTCGCCCCGATCCTGCGCAGGTGCGCCTTCAGCTTTGAGAAGGCCATCTCGATTGATGGTGTGGTTGGCCCCTGCTCCCGGCGTCGCAATGCGCCATGATGGGGTCTCAGAATCCAACATAAGGAGCCAACCATGTTGAAGTTTAGCACAGTCGGCGTTGATCTCGCCAAAAATGTCATCCAGGTCCATAGCATTGACGACCAAGGCAAGGTTGTCGCACGGCGTCAGCTCCGCCGGAGCCAGTTTCTTGCATTCTTCGAAGGTCGGCCACGTTGTCTGATCGGCATGGAGGCCTGCGCGGGCGCCCATCATTGGGGACGGCGTTTGCAAGAACTGGGCCATGATGTACGGCTTATGCCGCCCTCTTATGTGAAGCCTTATGTAAAGCGGAACAAAACAGACGCCAATGACGCAGAAGCGATCTGCGAGGCTGTGACCAGGCCGTCGATGCGATATGTGCCAATAAAAAGCGAAGAGGCGAGCGCCGCGCTTGTCCTACATCGAGCACGAGACTTTCTTGTCAGGCAGGTCACTCAGGTGGGCAATGCGATCCGTGCCCACATGGCAGAGTTCGGGATTGTCACGGCGAAAGGTTCAAAACGAGTTTCCAACCTGGCCGGCGAATTGAACGCCTTGCCAGAGGCGGCTCGCGCGCCTTTGCAAATGCTGTTTGAGCAACTCAAGGACACGCAGCAAAAGATCGACCGACTGACCGACGAGATCGAGAAGGTGCATCTGCGCAGCGAGGTGAGCTGTAGACTGGTATCGATCCCCGGTGTGGGTGTTCTGACCGCGACGGCAATCGCTGCAACGACACCGGATGTGAGCAACTTCTCATCTGCACGGGACTACGCGGCATGGCTCGGCCTCACTCCGAAACAACACTCGACCGGCGGCAAACACCGAAGCGGTGGCATCTCGAAGATGGGGAACCGCTATATTCGAAGGTTGTTGTATCTCGGTGCCATGGCCCAGATTATGCTGCGCCGCCGGCTCTGGAATCCTGGATCAGATTGGCTGTCGCGGAAGCTGAATACAAAGGAAACCAAGGTTGTCGCCATCGCGCTGGCAAACCGCATGGCGCGGAGGATTTTTGCGATGCTGCGCGATGGCACTGATTACAGACCGCAGCCCCAAGCGGCACCCTGCTAAGAGCGGTCTAATGAGATGGTCAGGGCATATGTGAGGTGATGGCGAACTGGCGGAGAAAGCGGGACAACCCGGTGAATCCGAAGCGCATCAAGCGCGTTCGATTGAGAGGGACCCAAACTCCAGCGGACATTCATCATGGCGCGCAGCAAACAGGCTGCACAGAGACGCCGAATACATGGCCGCAGCCGACCAATCGCCGAAAGTTCACAAAACCCTTGCCACGCAGGAGCGAGCTATGCTTGGAAATGGGTGACGGGGTTTGAGAGGGTGGCGTATCGTGGCGGGTGCTGAAGCCTGCCAGAACTTCCAAGAGGAACGATACGCCATGGAGAAGACTACAGACATCATCGCCCTTCGTCAGCCGGAATCTGTCGATGATCCGCTGA
>JANSYK010000074.1 GCA_024742485.1 Alphaproteobacteria bacterium
CAGGTATGACGGCGTGTCCGACAGCTTTTCGGTCGACTGGTCGCAGGTCCGCGGGGCCGGCAGCTTGTCAGCCTGGACAAATGCGGATGTGCAGGGGGCGCATGGTTGGCTGCCTGCCCTGACCGACGGGGAAAGAGTTCTTGTGGTCGACAGCACGGCCCAATACCAGTCGGTGTTCGACGTGGGGCAGGGCCAGCCAGACGTGGAGGCACGCGTGTTCTTCAGCCCGCGTTTCGCGCCTCAGGTCGTCTACCAGTAGAATGCGCGGGACAACTGCGTAGTCGAAACCGTTGAAAGACCGGCGTGACCAGGTGCACATGTGAGCTTTGAAAGATCACATGTGCACGGCACCTCTGATGCGGCATCGGCGGGGTCTGCCCGGTCGTGACATCCTGTCTTTTTGACGTTGTTCCCCCCCAATAGGAGCATTGGCCACCATCCTGGGCGCCCCCGCACGCCAGCGAAGGTCAGCGGCCTTGAAAAGCATGACCCTCGGAGGTCGCGTGCCGTGGCGCTGTCCGAAACAGCACTCGTACAAGCCAGGCCACTGTCACGACATATGACAAAGCCGAAAGGACGCCAGTCAGGTCGCCAAGCGCGTGCCCAAATGGGGTTATTCCGCGTTTGGGCCATGGGGTGATTCGGGTGAACACAGCGGATAAGTGGATGAATTTATTTGTTAACCTCAACCCTTGGGGGAGTTGAGGGGCCCGTAAGGCGGAAAAACGGTCTGAATGGCCGGAATTGTTTCGGAATAGCGGACAATGCGGCCATTTTGACGATTTGTGGCGACAAGATGGCGGCATTGTGTTAACTTATTCAACGGATCGAATGTGTTCGGCCATTTTCTCGGCCATGTCGTAGACGGATCGGTGCGCACAAGCGCACGCAGCCACTTTGGCGAGGATGTGATTATGAAACTTTTGACTACGTCTGTTGTCGCAGCAGCGGCTTTCGCTGCATTCTCTGGTTTTGCTGAGGCTGCTTCGTTCACAGAGAACGTAACTGCATGTAGCGAGACATTTGATGTGGAGCCGGACGCCAATGAATGTTTTGGCCTTTCGACCGGGAACGCACAAAATGTCGACGCGAACGCGGATCAGTTTGTCTATTCAGACACGACGACGGTCACCGGGCTTTTTGGCATAACGAACTGGACCGAGTTCCAATCGGAGCCGAACTTTCAAGATATCCAGAAAGATGCCAAAACGGGCTTTTTTGACATCATTGCCAATAGCTATGCGACTGTCGCAGTTCTTTTGAAATCCGGCAATGAATTCGCGGCCTACAAATTCGATGATGGTTTCAGTGGCCGATTGGATTTCGCAACGGCAAACGACAAGGGCCTCAGCAACTATGTTGTGCTTGGAACAGGCACCTCAGTTGTGCCTCTGCCTGCAGCAGGCTGGCTCCTGCTTGGCGGCATCGGCGGCATGGCGGCCCTGAAGCGTCGCAAGAAAAAAGCATCGTCCTGACCTTTTCGCGCAGGGTTCGATCGACGACAGGCGGCCGGCTCGGCCGCCTTTCTTCTTTCCAGCTGCATGAAGTGAAGGTCGTCCGCCTGGTCGATTTTGGCGGGGCAGGGGGGGCGCAAATGCGTTGCGATCGGCCTGAACCCCAATGACCCAATCACCAAAAGCACTGTTTGATTCGGGGGGGTATCGGCTTGGATTCAATCGCGATTTTTTCCATTCAAATATTTGTTTTTAAAAGAAAAAATAAATCTTTTCTTTTGGATTTCGGAGGCCAATCAATGTACCCTTCCAGGGCGACGGGGGAGTTTTAACTGCGTTGGTTCGTGTAACGCTGAGGGGGAAGAAATGTTCAAGAAGTTCGCTATGGCGGCAGTCACCGCCGCAATGCCTTTTGCTGCACATGCGGCAACTGTTACGGTTTCGGAATTTGAAATCGGTGCCTATGACACCCTGACGGCAGGGTACGTGATCGAGAATTTCGAAACCGGCTATACCAATGGTCAGCAGGGTCCGATCACCTCGTCGCTGGTTGGTGAGTTCTTATCCACAGGCGGAACCGGCAGCGGGACAACCTGTGCGGCAAGTCCGGAGGGAGCCGCAAGTGCGGACGGCAAAACGTGTAACAACGTGGTCGTCTGGGACAAGGACATAAACGGCCAGGGCAATCTGGTGCCGGACGGTGGCAGCTGGTCACTGAACTCGAATGATACAACCGGCATCCTCTGGGATGTCGATATCGGAAAGATGTTCACA
>JANSYK010000086.1 GCA_024742485.1 Alphaproteobacteria bacterium
GCGTAGGTTCTGACGTTCCTTCTGAGCGTGGTGGTGACGGCGCCAGTCTGGCGATTGATGCTAATCATGCCGCTACCCCATGTTGCGGTGATCCGGTTGGCGTCAGAGGTGGTAATGGTGATCATCGTTGCCGTGCCACCTTCGACCGAGCCTTGCTTGCCGACATCTGTTTCACTGAAGACTATCCGGTTGAAGGGCGCGTCGATGGCCGAGCAATCGTAACTTTCCTGCTTGAAGCGTGTCATGCTAGCGCAGTCACGCAGGCTGCCGCTCAGAACAAGGGCCATGAGTGACAGTCCAATAATGGAATTGGCCATGCAACAAGTCTCCCGATGTGAATACTACTTGACGTGTTCGCGGTCTTCGGGCGTGTCCGATGTCTGGCGATCGTCAAGAATCTCGCAGATTCCAAGCTTTGTGAGTTCCTTGGCTGAATGGGCACTGACCAGGAATACGCCCCCTTCGGGCAACTCGATGCCCTCATGGGTATACGTCTTGAGGAGACGTGCCTTGACCGGCTCGGCGGGCGGTTCTGCATGCGGTGCGATGTCAGCTTTCGGTTTGGTGTCGGAAGCAGAGGCCTCCGAACTAAGCGTCAACAGCTGTTGGTCCGTACTGGCCTCGTAAGAAAATACCTCGCCAAGGGTGATGTTGCCAGCAACGGGGCGGCCAAGCTGGCAGGCGATCGTTCTCGCTCGAAGCACCTGGATCCGGGTCCGCATGATCGCCAAGCGTGTGGTGGAATCTTCTGTGTCCAGCAACATGTTCGCCAACACCCCGGCCGCTGTCAGGGCGGGGGTATCGGCGAGATGTTGGAACAGCTTTTCTGTGATAGGGTCGGCCTTTTTGGACATCGCCGTATCTGCTGGCTTGCGCCGCACGTGCGGCGATGGGGGTATTTTTTTTGTCATTTCGGTCTCCGACTGATTTTTGGCACTTAACTTGCAACATTCGAGCCAGAAATAAGGCGTCGGGGACGAAACTGATGAATGCACTTAAAGACCATATCTCTTTTCAAGCCTCAACACTTGCGTTGCGAGAAAAGCGCAATCTGTTGCTTGCATCAAATATAGCAAATGCAGCAACGCCGAATTACAAGGCGCGCGACATAGATTTTGAACGGGAAATGGCTCGGCAGAACGGCGAGAGCCCAGTGCGGATATCGGACGCGCGGCATGTGGACAGCCGTGCTGGCACTGGCACGAGCAGTGTGAAGTATCGCCAGCCGCTAAACCCGTCTCTCGATGGCAACACGGTGGAAATGGCGGTTGAGCAAATGGCCTTCTCGGAAAACTCGTTGCGCTACATGACGACGTTGACGTTTCTCAACAATCGCATTTCAGGTCTTATGACAGCGATCCGAGGTGAATGATGGCGGAACTCAAAAACATATTTGATATCGCAGGCCGGTCCATGGCGGCGCAGCAGGTTAGGCTTAGTACAGTCGCTTCCAATATTGCCAACGCCAATGTCAGATCGGGCACAGCTGAGGCGGCCTTTCGTCCGCTGCGTCCAGTATTCGAGACGTATTTCGAGGGCGGCCGACGCAATATGGAGATGGCGACAACTGACGTGCGGGAAGTTGTCGAACTTGATCGCGATCCACAGCAAATTCACGAACCGGGTCATCCGCTCGCCGACGAGCAGGGTTTCGTATACGTGTCTGCGGTGGATGTGAATGAAGAAATGGTCGATATGCTCGAGGCAAGTCGGCAATACCAAAATAATCTTGAAGTGGTCACGACGCTGCGAACGCTGATGCTGCGCACCGTGAACATGGGCAAGTCGTAAGGAGGTAGTTGAATGGACATTGACAACAAGAGCCTGGCTGCTCAAAACGCCCTGCTGTCCAAGCTGGGGATCAGCACGACCAGTGAAAGGAGCGCTGAACCTAAAGATGAGCTTGGGCAGGCGGAATTTCTGAGGTTAATGACAGTGCA
>JANSYK010000155.1 GCA_024742485.1 Alphaproteobacteria bacterium
CATGGCCGCGAGACGTTCGAAAAACCCAAGCACCTCTTGCTCGGTGGCCCGCTCCACCGCGCCGTCGCGCACCGCCTCTATGCTCCAGACCCAGCTTTGCGCCGGATCATCCCGCATCGCCCAGCCGGGAAACATCCGTTCCTTGACCTGCCGCTGCACCAGAGGCATCACCTCGACATGCCGGTCGTCATCGCGGATCCGCTCGTAGGCGGCCAGCACCTTGTCCTGCGGTCCTTCCAGAAGTTGCAGATAAAGATCGCCGCGCGCGATCAGCGCGCCGGTGATCTCGTCGCGTTCATTGCACCGCCGCGCATCCAGCAGGATACCGGCCAGCATCGCATCGTCATATCCAAAGGGGCGAGAGGCATAAATCAACTGGATGAGCGCCATGATCGGGCTCCTTTCATAAGAACCTTATCCTAAGCCGCGCAACTTGCCACGCAGGAAAAATCAGGATTTGTCCCGATATGTCTCGTCCACCATGCGCTTTACCTTCATGGTTTGCGCCTCGCTGTTCGCTTTCATCTCATCCCACCGCCGCCAGTATCTCCCATTGGTAAACCAAAATACCAAAACAGCGGGCGCACAAAGGAAACAGATCCACAGCACGATTGCACCGAAAGGGTGAGGTAGAAAACTGCCAAGCGCGAAGGGCAGCGTGCCGAAGCCAATAACAATCGTATCGCATTGCCAACGCGTAAGGCGCGGCGCAACAGCCTTACACCAGTTGACATAACGTGCGATTAGAAGGCTCAGATAATACACCTACCGGCTCAAGCCCCCATGCAGCGTCGGCACGTCCAGCGCCGCGAAGCCATAGTGCCGCAGCCAACGCAGGTCCGAATCGAAAAACGCCCGCAGGTCCGGGATGCCGTACTTCAACATCGCGATCCGGTCGATGCCCACGCCAAAGGCAAAACCCTGCCATTGGCTGGGGTCGATATTGCCGGCCTCCAGAACCTTGGGATGGACCATGCCCGAGCCGAGAATTTCCAGCCAGTCGTCGCCTTCCCCGATCTTGAGCGTGCCGCCCTCCCAGGAACAGCGGATATCGACCTCCGCCGAGGGTTCGGTGAACGGGAAA
>JANSYK010000145.1 GCA_024742485.1 Alphaproteobacteria bacterium
ACGGCGCGTCCGGGGCGAAACTGGCCGTCAGGTAGCCAGACAGGATCATGACCCCCTTGGAATGCAATGGTCCGCCCAGTTCCACCTCGCGCTCGATATCGACCAGCTTGCCGCTTCCCATCCGCACGCGCGCCGTGATCCGCGACGGGCGGCCAAAGCGGAACCCGTTGAGAGAGGCCACCGAAAGCCCGTTGATCTGGCCCACCGCCTCGCCCTCGGTCGCGATTGTCAGGATGCCGCGCTCTATCGATTCCTGAATACGGTCCCGTACGCGCGAGGCACGCCATTCCTGCGCATCGATCGAACGTGCCACTTCATCGCCGCTGACCACATCGCGGCCCTCTGCGCGCGCATAGTGATCCGCCTCGCGCAGGATGTCGGCCAACTGTCCGACGCGCAGCGTCAACTTGGTGGAATCATCGGCCAGCCGGATGGATTCCTCGATCAGCCTCGCCATGCCCGGCGCCGCGATCGGCAGCAGGTTTTCGGTTTGGGCCAAGGTTGCAATGCTTCGGGCATAGTCGGCCATGACCTGATCGTCACGCACCACCGCCTCTTCGAAATCCGCCTGCAGCTTGAACAGTTCGGAAAAATCCGGATCCAGATGCATCAGCAATGCATGCAGCATCCGGTCGCCCACCAATACGACCCTGACATCCAGCGGAATCGGGTCCGGTTCAAGCTGCGTGGTTGACGCAAATCCCATGCGCTCCGCCACGGTGGTAATTGTGATAGAGCCGGTCTTGAGGCACCGCTTCAGCGCGTCCCATGCGAGGGGCTCGCGCAGCACGTCGCGCGCGTCCAGAACGAGATATCCGCCATTGGCCCGATGCAACGCCCCCGGCTTGATCATCGTGAAATTGGTCAGCAGGGCGCCCATTTCCGAAATATGTTCGATCCGGCCGGTCAGGTGATCGAAGGACGGTAAATCCTCATGGATCACCGGGGCACCGGTCTCACCCTGCTCGCGTGAGACCATCACATTGACCTTGTAGCGGTCAAAGGCGCGCTCCCGATGATGTTGGCGAATGGCCTCGGGGAAGGGACCCTGCCCCTCTTGTGCGCGCACCATCAGAAACAGTTCGGCATTGTCGATGATATCCGTGCGCAGTGCGGCAAGGTATTCGGCAATGGCAGCCTGGTCGCCGAACGTCTCCGTGAGATCCGCGACCCTGTCGGAGACGACA
>JANSYK010000044.1 GCA_024742485.1 Alphaproteobacteria bacterium
CCTGCAGGCCCAGATCGAGGAGTTGCGCAACGCCCCTGAACCGGTCGTCGAGGAAGACACCGCCGCCGCAGAGGCGATCGACGCGCTGACTGCTCAGATCGCGGCGCTACAAGCCGCCTCGGAAGCCGCACAGCAACGATTCCAGGACGAACTGACGGCGCGGGATCGCAGCCTTGAGCAACTCCGCATCAATCTGGAATTGGCCCAACTCGAGGCCAGCCGACCCCAACCCGCGCCAGCGGGCCCCACGGAAGATGAGCTGCGCGCACGCGAGCAAGAGCGACTGCGCCGGGAGGAAGAAGCCCGGCGCATGGCCGAGCTGGAGCGCCGCGCCGCGGAGGAACGCGCCTTCCAGGAGCGGCGCATCGCGTCGCCCACCATCGCTTTTGGCGGTGCCTCCGGTGCGAATGAAACGGCTCTGACCGAACGCACTTTTGGCGAGGTGACGGATTTCGTGCTGAACGGTGCATTGCCCTCCAACGTGACGCAGGCCGAGGTGATCGCCAATCCCTCCAACACCATCATCCAGGGCACCATGATCCAGGCCGTCATGGAAACCGCCCTCGACAGCTCCCTGCCCGGCCAGACCCGTGCCGTGGTGTCCGAGGATGTTTACAGCGTCGATGGCGCGCGCCTCTTGATCCCCCGCGGATCCCGCCTCATCGGGCGCTACCGCGCTGGCGTCGATATCGCGCAGCGCCGCGTCACGATCGCCTGGGATCGGATTATCCTGCCCGCGGGCCAAACCGTCCAGATCAGCTCCTTCGGGGGCGATGAACTGGGCCGCTCCGGTGTCACCGGCTTCGTAGACACGCGCTTTGCCGAGCGTTTCGGGTCGGCCGCCCTGATCTCGCTGATTTCCGCAGCACCTGGTGCCGCCGCATCCGAGGTCCAGGATGAGACTGCCGCCGACGTTCTCGAAGACGTGGGCGATGATCTGGCAGATGCCACGGACAGCGTCATAGGCGATTACCTCTCCATCGGCCCCGTCATCTATGTCGACCAGGGCGCGCGCGTCACTGTCATGGTCGACCGCGATCTGGAGATATTCTGAGCCCATGTCGCTGAGCTATCTCCAGACCTCGCTCGACCGGATCGACGCAGCCGCCCGCGACGATGTCATCGAGATTTGCATCAATCCAGACGGCACCTGCTGGGGCGAGTTCCAGGGCGATCATTTCATGCGGGCGATGGACCAGAAGCTGACCGCAACCGAAGTGAAAGACCTCGGCAACCAGATCGCCTCCTCCGCCAACACCACCCTGAGCAAGGACCGCCCCATCGTTTCAGTCTCGATCACCTACAAGGGGCGCCCGATCCGCGCACAGGTCATCACCCCGCCCGCAGTGCTATCGGCCATGTCGATCAGCCTGCGGTTCTTCTCAAGCCTGCCACTCGAGGGCATTGCGCTCGATTTTCTCTACGGAAAGGAGCGAAAGCTCGAAGACCTGCGCGTGGAAAAGAAAAGTGCCTTGCGCGCAGTGGTGGCCGCGGGTTTGATCGATGATGCGCTGGCCTTCTGCGTTGAGAACAAACTCAACATGATCGTCTCGGGTGGCACCTCCACCGGCAAGACCGTCGCCGCGCGCAAGATCCTCTCTCACGTACCGGCCGAGGAACGCATCGTCACCATCGAGGAAGCGGCCGAGCTTCTGCCGACCCAGCCCAATGCCGTGACCCTCATCGCCAATCGCGACGCAGAGTTCCAGACCGCCGATGTGCTTCTCACCGCCACGCTGCGCATGCGCCCCGACCGGATCATCCTGGGCGAGGTGCGTTGCAAGGAGGCCATGACCTTTCTGGAAGCTATCAACACCGGCCATGGCGGGTCCATGACCACGCTGCATGCCGAAACCCCGCAACTGGCCGTCCAGCGGCTCGCGATCGCCGCGCTCAAGACCGAGATCCCGATGACCTATGCCGACATGATCCAGTACATCGAGAACTCCATCGACGTGATCATCCAGGCCGGCCGGCATGACGGCAAACGCGGCATCACCGAATTCTACCTCCCCGGCATGAAACAGATTGGAGAAGCTGCATGAAGACCTTTGAATATGAAATCCTCTCCTTCCCGATGGACCGTAAGAACAGTCTGATCGAGATGCAGGCGGCATTGAATGCGAAGGGCCAGATCGGCTGGGAGGTGGTCTCAATCAGTTCGTCGGAGTTTGCCAATATCGGGCACACGGCTTTTCTGAAGCGTGAAACCTCCGACGGTGCCGATTTTGGAGACAACCGATGAAGCGTGGTGCAGCGCATTTCTTGTTACTGTCAGTCGGTTTGGGCTTGATGGCATCGCCCCTAATGGCGGAGCGCAATCTCATCCCCAGTCTTGAGAGCATTCCAGATGTCTGCCCCGAACGCCCGAGCGAACCTGACTGGATGCAGAACATCGCCCTTCGAGACGCCTACCAGCGTGTCTTGGTCCAGGACATCTACCGGGCACAGAACATGGAGCGGATCGTTGAGACCGGATCCTGCGACTGCGGTCTTCGCTTCCCAGCATGGGATAACGCCGAAGTCACCTTCCAAGAAAACCACGCCAATGCGAACCGTTCAGAAATGCTGCAAGCGTCAGACAGTTACAACCGCCGCGCAAGTGATCTTCGACCAGAAGCTCAAGCGATCTGCGAAGCAGTGGGTAAGTGGTAGGGGAACTCTGAAATGAGCGTTGTCACCTACTTCGTTGAAACCTCCCAAGGCTATCTCAACACCGCCGCCGAGACACAGTTCGGGTCTGTTGCTGCCACGGTGGGAACGCTTCTCGTTCTTGGAACAACGCTGGTGGTGATCTTCGTTTTCCTGAACATGATCTATCAGTACAAAGCGATGGACGGGCGAACGGCATTCTGGCTTGCGGTCAAGATTGGTCTCATCGGGATATTTGCAACCAATTGGGTGCAGTTTAACGCACTCTCGTCCGCAATCCTCGCGGGGATCGACAGTATTGCGGGCGCGCTGGTCGCCTCCGTCGGTGGTGGCGTTCCAGGTCCATCGGGGACATTTGCAGAAGAATTTGACCGGCTCATCGCCGAGCTTGGAGAATACCTTAACGCGGCCGGGTCTGAGCTCAACTGGATGGCCGGCGCGATGCTCGACATTGTTGGCGTATTGATGTTGTCGATCTTGGGAGGGCTCGCTGCATTTATCTTGGTCGCGTCGCGTTTGATGATCGCGCTGCTCATTGGCATCGCACCCGTGATGATCTTCCTCACCCTTTTCGAAGTGACCAAGGATTACTTCGCGCGCTGGCTGTCAGCACTGGTCTCCTTTGCGCTCTACCCAATCGTCGTGGCAGGCGTATTCGCAACAATCACAGGTGTATCATCCGCCCTCATTGGTGAACTCGGCGACCCGGAAGGGGCCTCAAATATAGGCGCGCTCATCCCCTTCTTCATGATGGTCCTCATGGCCAAGGGCTTCATCATCGCCACGCCGTTCATCGTTCGCGCGATCTCAGGGAACATTATGATGCCAGCGCTGTCTGGGGGCTTGGCAGGAAGCTACAGCTTTGCGCGCGCTGCGATGGGCAATCAGCAGGCTTACAATCGGTATCTTGTTGGTGGTGCCAGTGGAGCCGAATATGCAGCACTCAGAGCACGGCAGTTCTTTGGGGCCCAACAAATGCCGCAACGGCCGGGAATGGCAAATGTGACACCTGCAGGGGGCAGTCCATCCACCGGAACCGGATCGCAAATGATGGCGCAGCTGGCTCGTTTGGGAAGGTTGGGGAGGCGTTGATGAGGTTTTTTTCTTCGACGACGTTGAACAATGAATGAGCGAGGGTGAGAGTGTCATAAACTCTGTGTATCTGGCCTGGCCCATGCGGGTTTCAGATACGGTCACGCATTGAAGCGCTCGTCGAACATGATAGCGAATTGGTTCCGGGCCGCAAACCATTCCCGGACATTTCTGCCGCCTTTCTCGA
>JANSYK010000141.1 GCA_024742485.1 Alphaproteobacteria bacterium
ACGCACGGGCCGAACCGTTCTGATCCGGGCGGGATGATCTCTCAGTACCTCGCGCGTCACGATGTGAAGGTGGAAATCGACGTGCTGTCCAAGACACTGCCGCGCATCTCGGACGTGTTGATGCGTCATGCCGCGGATATGGATGCCGATATGATGGTGATGGGGGCCTACGGCCATTCGCGCTTCCGCGAGGCGATCTTTGGCGGGGCCACCCGAAGCATTCTGGAAGATGCCAATCTGCCGGTCTTCATGGCCCATTAACTTGCTGCTGCGGGTCACGTGATCGTGACCCGCAACATACCTCTTTGCCTTGACCCTTTGGCGCGGCAAACGCCACCCTTTGGCGTATGCTCATTCGGTTTCTCTTACTTTTCAGCTTCACACTTCTTTTGCCCGCCAGCATCGCTGGGACCGAAGATCAGATGGAGTTGCATCTTGTGCTGGCCTTCGACGTCTCGGCCAGTGTGAACGACGCCGAGTTCGACCTTCAGCGTACCGGAACCGCAGAAGCACTCCGCGACTCAAGCGTTGTTGCAGCCATTGAACAAGCTCCGGGCGGCGTGGCCATCGCAATCGTACAATGGTCCAGCATCACACAACAGGCCGTCGGCCTCGACTGGGTCCACCTGTCAGACGCGGATGGGGTCGCCAACTATGCCGACGTTGTTCACGTCATGCCCCGCCGCCTGCCCGGTGGTGGCACTATGATTCATGCCGGGCTCGATTTCGCCGCTTCGATGTTCGAAACCGCGCCAGGTACCGCTCGTCGCCGGGTCATAGATCTGGCGGCAAATGGGCAGACCGACGACACTGACAAACTTCGGGAAAGTCGCAACAGGCTCTTGCGTGATGGCGTTGTAATCAACGGGCTTGCCATAGAAGAAGATGATCGCGGCCTGACCTCTTATTTTTATGCCAAGATTATTGGCGGAGCAGGTGCCTTTGCGGTGACCGCCGATGATTTTCCGGTGTTTGCTCAGGCGATGAAGATCAAGCTTCACCGCGAAATTGCCGGATCGACCTTATCGAACGCGCCCGACAGAACACGCTCAGCCGCTCAGGCCAGCATGCCACCGTCGTTGTCGTCGCCCGCCTCTTCCATAAGGCGGTCGAAATCCGGCACGGTGACGTGGCGCTTGCCCTCGAGGTGTATCACGCCGTCCTTCTTGAGCGCGGAAATCTGACGGCTTACGGTTTCCAGCGTAAGACCGAGGTAA
>JANSYK010000002.1 GCA_024742485.1 Alphaproteobacteria bacterium
CCCCACCCCCCGCCCCCCCCTCCGCCCTACCCAGAGCCTGAGCCTGAGCCTGAGCCTGAGCCTGAGCCTGAGCCTGAGCCTGAGCCTGAGCCTGAGCCTGAGCCTGAGCCTGAGCCTGAGCCTGAGCCTGGAAAGGCTGATGCGGCGACCTCGGAAGGCAAGTCCGAAGCGCCGTCATCAACAGATATTCCGGCGGATGAACCATCGCCGCCGGCCAAGGTCCAGGTTGCCGATACCGTTGCAGCGGCACAACCGGAACCGGAGACGGTATCCGCGCCCTCCGAAGAGGATGACGCGGGATTGTCGTGGTTCGGCCGTCTGCGCAAGGGCCTGTCACGCACCTCGTCCCAGCTGACCAGTCAGATCGCCGGGGTCTTCAACCGCCGCAAGCTGGACGAGGACACGCTGCAGGACCTGGAAGATATTCTCATCCAGTCAGATCTTGGCGTTGAGACCGCCCTGCGCATCACCGACACGCTCGCATCAGGCCGCTATGGCAAGGATGTTTCACCCGATGAAGTGCAGAGCATCATGGCCAGCGAGATCGAAGCCGTACTGGGCCCGGTCGCCCTGCCGCTCGAACTCGACCTCAGCCACAACCCACACGTCATCCTGGTGGTCGGCGTCAACGGCACCGGCAAGACCACGACCATCGGCAAATTGGCGGCAAAGCTGACCGATGGCGGATTGAGCGTGATGCTCGCAGCCGGAGACACGTTTCGCGCCGCCGCGATCGAGCAACTGAAAATCTGGGGCGAACGGACGAATTCTCCGGTCGTGTCATCGAAACTCGGCGCCGATGCGGCGGGCCTCGCCTGGGATGCTTACGAGAAGGCAAAAGAGGCCGGCAGCGACGTGTTGATCATCGACACGGCGGGACGGCTGCAGAACAAGACCGAGCTGATGGACGAACTGGAAAAAATCGTCCGCGTGCTCGGCAAGCACGATCCGGACGCCCCGCACACGGTGCTCCAGACACTGGACGCAACCACCGGTCAAAATGCCCTGAGCCAGGTCGAAATCTTCCGCAACGTAGCGGGCGTCAACGGGTTGGTGATGACCAAGCTCGACGGAACCGCGCGCGGCGGCATTCTCGTGGCTATTTCCGCCAAGCACAAACTGCCTATCTATTTTGTCGGTGTCGGCGAAGGCGTTGACGATCTGGAACCCTTCGCGGCAAAGGATTTCGCCGCCGCCATCGCCGGCGTTCCGGCCAACCAGTAACCAGCCTCCAGGAGACGGCCCGCATGGACCAGCCGATTTTTGAAAGAGACCCGTCCGATCCCAAGCGCCAGACCATCAATCCGGTTCTCAAGATGGCGCTGGAGCTTGGACCTCTGCTGGTCTTTTTCTTCGCCAATTCGCGCGCCGAGTGGCTGGCGGAGAAATTTCCGGTTCTGGCGAATTTCGGCGGGCCGATTTTCATTGCAACAGGGCTGTTCATGATCGCAACAGCCATCGCCCTCGCCCTGTCCTGGATCCTGACTCGCACCATTCCGATTATGCCGCTCGTCTCCGGTGTCATCGTCTTCATCTTCGGGGCACTGACGCTCTGGCTGCAAAACGATACATTCATCAAAATGAAGCCGACCATCGTCAATGGTCTGTTTTTCGCCACGCTTGCTGGTGGCCTTCTGTTCGGCAAATCACTGTTGGCCTACGTTTTCGACAGCGCGTTCCGGCTGGACGCCGAAGGCTGGCGCAAACTGACCGTGCGCTGGTGCGGCTATTTCCTTTTTCTGGCCATTGTCAATGAGATTGTCTGGCGCAATTTCTCGACCGATTTCTGGGTCACCTTCAAGGTCTGGGGCATCATGCCGATCACCATTGTCTTCGCCATGTTCCAGATGCAGGTCGTGATGAAACACACCATAGAAGACGAGAGCGAGAAAGCCGGAACGGACAAGACGGCATAACCACGCACGACACGCCGATATGACCGGGAGCAAATCCATGCCAGAAAAACTCCATGCGCTGCACGAAGCCTTTCAACAGGCCGTCGACTATCGCGCCCATATCCAGGACAGGGATTGCGCGCCGCAAAAAACCTATCATGAGATGCGCGAGATTTTTGCCGAACCCCTGCCGGAAACAGGCATGGATGATGCGGAAATCATCCGCAGCCTCGTTCGCGACGGCGATCAGGGGCTGATGCAGATGGCGCATCCCCGTTTCTTCGGCTGGGTGTTGGGTGCCTCACATCCAGCCGGTGTCGCGGCGGACTGGTTGGCCAGCGCCTGGGGGCAAAACACCGGAGCGCACACGCCGTCGCCGACAACGGCGGCCATCGAGGAGACAGCGGCCGGCTGGATACTGGAAATTCTGGACTTGCCCCGCCGATCCTCCGTCGGATTCGTCACCGGTGCGTCGGTCGGCAATCTTGTCGGTCTGGCGGCGGCGCGCGGCAAAACCCTGCGCGAACACGGCTGGGATCCCGATGCGGACGGTCTGATCGGCGCGCCGGAACTGCATGTCTTCATCGGCGACGATGCGCACACATCGGTCTTTTCCGCTCTCCAGCATCTCGGTCTTGGCCCCAGGCGGGCCATTCGCATTGACGCCGATCGGCAGGGCCGCATGGACCCGCGGCATCTGCGGAGAGAGGTCGATGCGCGATCCGGACCGAAAATCATCATCGGCCAGGCCGGGCAGATCAACACCGGCGCTTTCGATCCGTTCGACGATCTGGTGGAGATTGCTCGTGACAGCGGCGCCTGGCTTCATGTCGACGCCGCCTTCGGCCTCTGGGCAAGGGCCAATCCTGACCTCAAGCCTATGACCACAGGGCTGGACGGCGCCGATTCCTGGGCAACTGATGGCCACAAATGGCTACAAACCCCCTTCGACACAGGCTATGCGATCGTCAGGCATCCCGAGGACCATCTGCGTGCCATGACAACCATGGCAAGCTATCTTCCGGTCACGGTCGAAACCGACCGGATGCCGTCGCAACTGGTGCCGGAACTGTCGCGCCGGGCAAGGGGCCTGCCGACCTGGGCCATTTTGAAGGCGCTTGGCCGCCAGGGCGTGTCCGAGATGGTGGGACGGCACTGCGCCGTTGCGCGCCACATTGCCGAGAGGCTCTCGGCCGGTCCGGACCTGCGCATCATGAATGAGGTCGTCCTCAATCAGGTAACCGTCAGTTTCGGAAGTGCCGAGTCGGATGCCGAAACCCGGCAATCGCTGACGGAAGCCGTCATCGACGCAGCTGTCGCAACCGGCCAGCTCTTTGTCGGCGGCGGTCGATGGCAGGGTGAATGGGTCATGCGCCTATCGGTCATCTCGCACAATGTTTCGATCGCCGATGCCGACATTACCGCCGATGCGATCCTGGCGGCGTGGGAAACCATTCGAGCGGCCTGACACAGGCGGGCTCGACTGCCCTCCATCTCCACTAAGTGGCGTTGCGCGGTCGCTCAGTCGATGACGTTGAGGATCAACATCATGTCCTTCTTCTCATGGCATGGGACCGGCAGCCAACCAGCCAGTTGATCTGCGGGCTTCAGCCAACGATTTCATCAGCATGAAGGATGGAGATCGGACCACCGGAATCAGTTCGGCGGGCGCCCTGCTTGACGATCCGTGACTGCAGGATCGTCAGAGACAGGCCATCCTCGAAGCGAATCGGAAAAGCGGCCACTTTCAGCGCCGAGCGTTCGTCAATTTCGAATGTACATCGGGATATGGGAACCTCCCCCCGCCAGAAACCGGCCCGCAAGCGCTCCTGGGTCCAATCGGCGTGAATGACCCGTGAATCATCCGATCGCATGGTATCATGTGGCGCAAGGCTGGGGTTTGACCTGAGGTCGAATCCCATGGCGAGATAACGCCGCCGGACCGATTCCGAATAGGCAATCCAGACATATCCATAGGCCAGCGAAACGCTTTGTGGACTGCGCGCTATCCTCGATTTCAAACCGGGTAGATTGGCATTGACGCTCAGCGGCTTGAGGAGCAGATCACGCAGTCGGATCTGTTCCTTCAGGCTGGGTGGAACCAAACCATTTTCCCATCGATAAATGGTGGTCACATCCACATCCAGTAGTTCGGCGAGCAGCATCTGGCTGATTCCGCGTGCCTGCCGGTAGAGCTTGATGAGGGACGGCCAATGGCCGTCCATGTTCACATTTCCAAACGGTTCAATGGGTTTTTCGACGGTCCCGGAGCGCTCCAGATGCTGAAAAATCCCGCGACACCGGACCTGGTCGATCGGCGTTCGTCCGCGTTCCCAACGGCTTATGGTGGCCTGATTGACACCCAGAACTTCCGCAAAGCGGATCTGGTCTACGCCCAGCGATCGTCGGTAGGCGCGAATGTCATGACCGGAAATTGTCCGGTCCAACGAACCGAATGTCATTTCAGAATGTGTGTCTGCCTGAATCCTGCCCACGCCCATCAGGCATAGATATGGTTGCCGCAAACACGTTTCCACCGCACAAATATGCACGGATGAAGGGTGCTGAGCGGCAACCCGAACTGTCGAGCGGCGGCATTGACCAGATGGATCAGCCTGCAGGCTCTGGTCTTGTCGGGTTTCCCGACCGAGAAAGAGGCAATGGCGGCATGGTCCTCAGGCCCGTCACATCAGACCGTCTGCCTGCCGGAAACGCGGTCGGAAGACCATCGGTCGGCCAAACCACTCAGTTCGACTTCCTGAATGATGGTTTGCCTGTTGTCGGACAATTGTCTGCACCGTTCGAGATCCCCATGGCAATGAGTTCGTCAAGAAACAGGCTGAGCAATTGAGGTCGACCGCTGACACCGGCCTTGCGGTAGATTGAAGCGCATTGTGCCTTGATGGTGCCCATTTTCGTCTTTCGAAGCTGAGCGATTTCAGCGATCATCAGACCCTTGATCGACAGGAGCGCAACATCGCGTTCGGACGGGGTGAGCTCCCATTCATCGAAATATTGCTGCATGAGATCGAAATAGTCACCCGTGGCGGCACGCAACAGCTCTTCCTTGCGCTCGCTGAAGCCTTTCAAGCGATGGATGACCCGGATTGTCGACATCAGACACATCGCAAGAAACGCGATCACAGTGAGTTGAAAAGTATGGGATTGAAAAGCGTGATGAGCTTCCGATTGTTGCCCCAGACGGGCATCAACCAATTCATGATAGAACTCGACACCGATCCATACCGTCAGCAGGCTTGTGCAAATCGCCTGGATCGCCAACAGACTCCATAGCCCGTGATACACCCGCGCAACATCATGTGGCATTACCATGCCATGCCATCCCATCCCTATCGCGCGCCCCCGCCCTTTGACCGAAAACCCCATCGTTTTGGCCTGTGGCGTCGATATCCGACCCTGCCTGAGAAACGTCCCAGGCGACACGGTCACTTTCAGTTCTCCGGAATACCCGAGAAAACGCGCCCCCCAAGGGTCAGCAGCGAAGTCCGGTGGACCGGGGTCGTTCGCCGCGACCCCGGTCCACCATATGCCTCGCCATGCGCACAACACGCTTTGGAGCAATTCAGGCTTCGCCGAAATCGGCAAAACCTGAATGCGTGCGTGAAATCTACTGTCGCCATGTCAGTTACAGCCATCGACGAATGTTTGCAGTCCACCAAGATCGGTGACGTTGAGCGTTCCGGTGAAGCTGTTCGGCTGGCTTTGTGAACACAGTCTGGCGCGGCCCAGACCATCCGTCAGCACATTGCCTGAACTGCCGGCCAGAAGCGTGGTGCCTGGGCTTCCGAAACCGAAGCTGAACTGGCTGAACAACATGCCGGTACCAATATTGCCGCTGAGCAGGAGCCCATTGGTAACCTCGTCGATGGTCACGCCATTCAGAACATAGCTCATCTGATTGCCGGTGACGAAGATGTTGCTGTTCGGCCCGCGGGTCGAACTAAAGCTATCGCCGATCCAGATGCCGTATGGAGCGCCCTTGATCACATTGTTTGCAATGGTGAAACCGTCGTTGCGGTTATCGATCCGGACAGCGTCCAACACTGTTACGCCAACGGTGTTTCCAACGATCCGGACATTCGTATTGCCATTGTCGAATTGAATACCTTCTTCACCGGCAAACAGGATATCGTTGTTGGATACGGTCACATTCGTGTTGTCATCGTCGAACCAGATGCCATCTTCTGCGACAAACATGATGTTGTTGTTGGATACGGTCACACTCGTGTTGTTGTCGTGAAACTGGATGGCATCGTCGCCAACATGCTGGATGTCGTTGTTGGAAACGATCACATTCGTGTTGAAATCCTCAAACTCGATAGCATCCCTTGTAATAGACCGGAAAACATTGTTGTCGACAGTAACGCCTGAGTTGTATTGGCTGATAAAGACCGCGTCGTCACCGATGTGCTGGAAACTGTTATTGCTTACGAGAATGTTCTTGCCGAAATGTCCGATATGGATGCCGTCTTGCGGGCCATCATGCGGTCCACCGATCCGCTCGAACCGGTTGCCCGCAACCACCAGGTTTTGAACGCTGTTCCCTGTCTGGCCGGAACCATCACCGAAAAACCGGATGGCAGAATATGTCAGGTCAAGGAAGCGGTTGTTTGTGACCGCGAAATTGCTCGACCATGAAGCACTGTAGATGCCCGCATCGGTGCCTTGAAACGTATTGTCATTGATGACAACGCGGTCATTGTGTGCCTCGAACCAGAGTGTCACATTTCCGCCGTCAAACACGTTTCCGGAGATGTCGATATCACTGTTGTTGCTGAGGAAATTGATGCCATAACGACGGCTGGCGAATTGGTTGTCGAGGATCGATATGCGCTGATTGTTGTTCCCAAAATCTATGCTGGACAAGGAAGAGCCACCCACATCGTTTTGTTCGAACACGAACCTGCGCACATCGTTCATGGGCTCAAATTGCGGGTTTACGACGATGTGATCAGCACCAGAACCATCAATTCGCAGTCCGGCGACATGAATGCCGCTGCTTCCGTCCGGCACCTTCAAAACGCTGCGTACACCGCCGGCAGCTGCCAATGTCGGGCGGCTGCCGGGTGCGGTAAATCCGGAAACCGTTCCACTGTTCGCACCACGCAACATGATGGTGCTGCCGCCGCCCTGGATCGTCTGACTGCTTCGCAACAACAGGCCCTGGCTCGACGTCACATCGATTGGACTGCCGCCATCCTCCACCAGAATATGGGTGTTGGCGCCCTGTCCGATGGCGCTTTGCAAAGAGGCAAGATCATTGGCATAGGCGACCTGGTTCAGCGCCACATCCGTTGCGTCATCGATAACGTTCTCACGGCCGGACTGTCCGGTGACGATATCGGTGTCCCGCTCCAGCCCGTCGAGCATGCGTTGCTCCTGCGGGTTGAGCGATGCGAGCCGGAAAGACTCGTCCGGGTCTTCCGTGGCATCTGCGACATTCCCGAAGGGAATCCGCAGTTTCAATCCCACTTGATGACGCGCGTCACGCACGTCGTCATAGGTGAACTGGTAGCCGGCCGTAAGCTGGGATCCGGGCAGAGCCTCGAAAATGTCGGGCATCCGCAGCTCAAGCCGTGCCTTGCCGCCGGCAACTTCCCGGCTCGCATCATCGCTGTCGAAATAGTAGCCTCCGCCATAGGCTCTGAGTTCGACAGCAGACAGGGACTCACTTAGTTTTTCAAGCGGCAGGCGCATGCCGGCCTCGGCATCCACGCCATACAGGGCGACCTCCCGACCACCGATCATGAAGATGCTGTTGCCCTGAAGGAGCACCTGCGTCACCCCCGGACCGCCGGCTTGCGGGCCTGTTATCGGCAGATAGGCATTGGCGCGGAAATCGTAATTGTGCGAGAGGGCTTCGATGCCGCCGGCAATCTGCCAGAATGTATTGTCAATGCTTGTTGAACGCACATCGGCACCGACCCAGCCGCCGAGGTTGAAGCCGCTGCCGGTCATGCGGCGGTAGCCGACCGCAAAATTGCCTTCCTGATTGTCCTGTTCAAAGAACTTGCCTTTCAGGTCGAGGAAGAAAAGGCTGTCCGGCGTCTGCGCGATGGGCGCGAAGATCGTTGCTTCGCCCGCGCTGGTTCTGCCCGATCCGTAGTAGCCGCCCATTTCAAACCAGCCATACCATTTGTCGATGACCGGATTGTTGCCGGGCGCAGTCGGATTGCTGCCAACCACATCGGCCGCAAGGGCACCGGTGCCCGGGCCTGCCAGTGCCAGCGCGGCCAGCACAAAGCCGCCCAGCATAACGCGACCCATAACAGGGCGGCGGTCATCTCGGCCTGCACAGTTGGACAATCCTGATTTTGAAAGTGAAAGCGAATGACACTCTCGGCGCGCGAAATCTCGCGCCGCCGCCCGACGAACCTCTAGCACCGGCATAATATCCCCAAAGTTGCAACGTCGCCCGCTGTCATGCCCCCTCTGCGATCTGTCTGGACCGGATCCGGATCTGACGGACTGCTTAGGGCATGCGCTTGGCCGCATTCCCATTGCGCCTTGGATTAAAAAGGGGTGGCTATCACTAAGGTTTAGGCTGTAGTGAGCTGATTTCGGTGCGTTCGGCACCCTGCCGCCCCTGCTCATTTTCAGGCTCGAACTGGATTGGTTCCGCCGAGACATATTCGCGTCAGGGTCGAAGTCTGCCGCAGGTGAATTCGCGCAATGCCCCGGTTACCTTCGCAGCGCGCATGCACAAGCCTGTCTGCCGCAAGCGCAATCAGCTATGATCGCTCGAAGATATTCCAAGCGGCGATTCCACGTCGACAACAGAAGGAAGGCTCAATCCATGGCGACAAAACGAATCAATCCATCTGAAATGTATGATTCCCTGACCTACGGATTTTCACATGCATCGATCAGCGAGCCCGGACAGGTGCTGCATCTGGCCGGTCAGGTCGCCTGGGACAAGGACCACAATCTGGTGGGCGGCGACGATCTTGCGCTGCAGACCCGGCAGGTCCTGGCCAATCTGAAGGCGGTGCTCGCAAGTCAGGGGCTCGGCCCGGCGGACCTGGTCCGCATCCGCACCTATGTCGTCAATCATACGCCCGACAAGCTGGAGCCGGTGGCCGGAGAATTGATCGCCTTTTACGGCGATGCAACGCCCGCACCCAACACATGGATCGGCGTGCAGGCACTGGCCCTGCCGGACTTCCTGATCGAGATCGAGGCAACGGCGGCGTTTTCCTGAGACCCGTCATATGGTTCTGTCGGCCAGAAACGTCGCAAGAAGGTCGTAAACCAGCCGGATCCGCCGGCTGGTGTGCAGCTCCCGGTGTGTCACCAGCCAGACGGGAAATCCGAAAGGCTCATTGTCCGGCAGGACCTTTTCCATACCCGGCGTATTGCCCGCCACGCCATCGGCCATGAACGTGATCCCCAGGCCACAGCGCGCCATTTCCCAGGAAACGATACCGTTTTGCGAACTCGCGCGAATATTCTTCAGGCTGATTTTGGCCCCGAATGAAACCAGGGCCTCGATCAGTCGTTCGTGATCGGCAAAGCCGACAAAATCATGATCCGACAAATCCTGCAATGATTGTGGCCTGCCGCGCCGATCGAGATATTCGGTCGAAGCGTAGAGACCTGCCGTCGCTTCGTTGACCAGCCGGGCGATGAGGTCCGGTTGCTCGGGTCGAACATGGCGTATTGCGATGTCGGCCTCGCGCATTTGCAGATCGCGAATGTCATTGGCGGCAACGATATCGATATCCACCAGAGGCGCAATGGCGCGCAACTGTTGCAGGGCGGCCGGCAGGATATGAGCAGACATGATGTCGGACGCGGTAATACGCACCTGTCCTTCAATGGCCTGGGATTGCCCGGACGCCGTCAGCGATATTCTGTTTGCCGCGTCACGCATGGCCCGCACGTGATCGAGTAGCTCGATCCCCGACGGGGTGGGTCTCAGCGAACGGCCAACCCGTTCGAACAGAACCACATCCAGCCGCTCTTCCAGAGCCGAGACCTGACGGCCAAGGGTCGGCTGGGTAACGCCGAGCGCCCGTGCCGCTGCCGAAAGCGATCCCTCTTCCACGGTCGCAAGAAAGGCGCGCGCCTGGTTCCAGTCAAAGGCAACCGATTTCCAATTCATGCATTTTTGTATAACAATTAAAGAGGATTCGGCAATTTCTATTTCAGTATCGCATGGGTATATCGGCGAAAAAGGAGAATGAAAATGCAGGATTCAGCAACGTTCTGGGACAAGGCCGCCGACAAATACGCCAAATCTCCGATCGCCGACGAAGCAGCCTATGCCTATACGCTGGAACGCACCCGCACCTACCTGTCGGCAGGCGACAATATTCTGGAAGTCGGCTGCGGTACCGGGTCGACCGCGCTTTTGTTGGCAGGCGATGTCGGCAGGATAACGGCCAGCGACATATCCTCCAACATGATCTCAATCGCCACCGAAAAGGCAAAGTCGGAGGGCATCCAGAATGTCACCTTTGTCACAGCGGCCCTATCCGACGACACCCTGGACAACGGACCCTACGACGCCGTCCTTGCGCACAACCTGATTCATCTTCTGGACGACGTGCCTGCCGCACTCCGGGGTATTCATGGCCTGCTGAAATCCGACGGCGTGTTCATATCGAAGACGGTCTGCCTGCCGAAATCCGGTGCACCGTTCAAGTTCCGCCTGCTGAAGGCCATCGTGCCCTTGATGCAATGGGTCGGAAAGGCGCCCTATGTGAATTTCATGGATACCAGCGAACTTGAAAGTCTGGTGACGAAGGCGGGATTCAAGATCGTCGAGACCGGGACCTACCCGCCGCCCAGCCGCTATATCGTCGCGCGCAAAATCTGAGGCCAGGTTTGTGAATCCGGCTCATGCAGTCGCCACGAGAAAGCGCAACCGTTCCGTCTCGCTGAGCACCGCCGCAGTCAGCCGGCCGGTATACACCGCACCCGTGTCGATACCCAGACGGTTTGGCTGAACATCGGGCTCCGCCATCGGCGTATGCCCGTGGACCACCAGAAACCCGTGATCATCGTCGCTGCCCAGGAAGCCGTCGCGGATCCACAGGAGATCGTGTTCGGCCTGCAATTCCATCGGCCGGCCAGGCACGATCCCCGCATGAACAAAAAGGGCCGCAGCGTTGTGATGGGTGAGCGGCAGTGACCGCAACCACGCCAGCCGCGCGGCACCCAGCGCCTGCGTCAGGCGACCTGAATCACAGCCACCGGACAAGCCCGCCAATCCCAGGGATCGCAGGGTTGCGTCGCCGCCATTGGCCCGCCAATTCGACCAGAGCTGGCGGTCATCCGACACTGCGCAGTCCAGCATCATTGCTTCATGATTGCCCTTCAGGCAGACCGTCTCAAATCCGGTGACGCCTTTTCTCAGCCGGTCGATGACCGCAAGGCTATCCGGACCCCGGTCCACATAGTCGCCCACATGGACGATGGTGGCCCTCGCATCCCGGTATCTGTCCCGCCGATCTGCCGCGATGCGCCCATGCATCTGCTCCAGAAGATCATCGCGACCGTGCACATCGCCGATGGCGTATGTGATCATCGGGTTGGCATCCCGATTTCCTAGGACGATCCCGGCGAAGCCGAGAGCGTCTTTTCGATTTCCGGCAGGAGGTCATCGCGGATCGAGGCGGGCGAAAACGGACCGATCTGTTTGAAGATGATGGTTCCGTCACTGGACAGAAGATAAGTCTCCGGAATGCCATAGACACCCCAGTCGATGGCCGCAATTCCCTTCGGATCGATGCCGACGGCGGAATAGGGATTGCCCAGCTCGGCGAGAAAACGCAAGGCATTGGATGTCTCGTCCTTGTAATTGATGCCGACCACATTGATCCGGTCGTCCCGGGCCAACGCCATCAGGAGCGGATGTTCCTGTCGGCAGGGCACACACCAGCTGGCCCAGACATTGACCAGCGTCACCTTGTCCTTGACCTGCGCATCACTCAGGGCCGGAACGGGAACACCGTCGCGCATCAGTCCCTCAAGCGGCGGCAGATCGAGCGCCGGCGCCGCAGTTCCCACCAGTGCCGATGGTACAATTGACGCATCCTTGCCGGAGATCAGCTGAGAAAAGAAGATGACGGCCAGGGCCGCGAACAGGATCAGTGGCAGGAAGGCCAGAAGCCGCCGGCGCGCCGGGCGCTGCGGTCGATTTCCGTGATCATCGGCCTCAGTGCTCATCGGCCCTGCTTTTTGTGTCGGATCGGCGTCGAATGCCGCTTTCATCCAATTCGGCCAGTTCGGCACGCCGGGCACGTTGATCCAGCAAGACCCAGCCAATCAGGGCCAGCACGGTCAGCCCGGTCACGCCATAGGCAATCGCGACATAGGAAAAGTGAGTCATGTCAGACCGCCGCCCGGGCCGCTTGCCGGCGCAGCGACGCGACGCGCCGTCGCCAGATTTCGTTGCGCATCGCCATGACATGCAGGGTAAAGAACAGCAGGGTGAAAGCCAGCGCCATGACCAGCAGTGGATAGAGCATGCTGGCGTGGATTGTCGGCCCGTCAAGCCGCAGGACGCTGGCCGGCTGATGCAATGTGTTCCACCAGTCGACCGAAAATTTTATGATCGGGATATTGACGTAGCCGACCAGAATGATGATCGCCGAGACCTTTGCCGAACGGGCCGGATCGTCCATCGCGCGGTTGAGTGCAATCAGGCCGAGATACATCAAAAACAGCACGAAAACCGATGTCAGCCGCGCATCCCATACCCACCAGGTGCCCCACATGGGTTTGCCCCACAATGATCCGGTGAGCAATGCCAGAAAGGTGAAAGCAGCACCGATCGGCGCAGCCGCCCTCGCCGAAACATCGGCCAGCGGATGCCGCCAGACCAGCGTTCCGAGCGCCGAAAGGGCCATCACGGTGTAACACATCATGGCCAGCCAGGCCGCCGGCACGTGAATGAACATGATGCGCACGGTGATGCCCTGCTGGTAATCCTCCGGCGCCGTGAAACTCATCCAGAGTCCGACCGCGAAAAGAACAGCCGTGATGCCGACCATCCACGGAAGAACAACCGCCACGATTGACAGAAACCGCGTCGGATTGGCAAGTCTGGTTACAAGGCCCGGAGTGCCGGAAATACTCATGGCTCCTATGTACAGTTTAGCACTGTTCCAGACAATGGCGCGGGCCGGCGGTAACCCCGAATTGACCTGAGACCGAAAGACGCGGCCCTGAAGGGGCAAAACTGGTATCCGGCGGCTGTGCAGCTTATGCTTCCCGACCATCAGGGAGCGACCAGGAGGACAAATCGATGGCATTTGCCGGCTTTCAGGATGCAACGGTGAATTTCATCGCCGGATTGTCCGAGAACAACAGCAAGGAATGGTTCGATGCGCATCGGACCGATTACGACAATCACTATATCGGCGCGGCAAAGGATTTCATCATCGCGCTTCAGGCGCCGCTCGCCGGGCTTTCGAACGCGCTCGTCTGTGAACCCAAGGTCAATGGGTCGATCTTCCGCATCAACCGGGATATCCGCTTTTCAAAGGACAAGACACCCTACAAGGACCACCTTGACCTGTGGTTCTGGCAGGGCCAGCGCAAGGGTGCTATTTCGGGCCTGTTTTTCCGGTTGACCAGGGATGCGCTCATTCTGGGCGCCGGTGCCCACGGGTTCGACAAGGATCGCCTGGCCAAATACCGCGCGGTGGTTTCACAACCGGATATGCGGCAAAAGCTTCTGGGCATCGAAACGGACTTGGCAGCAAAAGGTCTTCCGCTTGAGGGGTCACACTATGCCAAGCTGCCCCGGGGCTATACGGCGAACGATGCGGAAACCGAGCGCCTGCTGAAGTTCAACGCACTCCACGCGGCCTATCATTTGTCCCATCCACCGTCGCTTTCGACGCCGCAATTCGTCGATTTCTGTGCCGAAAAATGGGCCAATGTCATGCCGTTGCACAACTGGCTGGTGGAGATGGACAGGTGAAAAATGCAGGAGCGATTAACCCCATTATCATGAAACTATTATGAAATTTCCATGATCTGGTGGTAATTTCGGGCCAAACCACCTTATATTTGCAACATGATTCGAAAACGACAATACGCAGCGCTGCCCTTTGTGAAGGTGCGGCATGGGATAAAGATTTGCCTCATCACCAGCCGCGAAACCGGCCGTTGGATTATTCCCAAGGGCTGGCCGCAACGGGGTATGCGGCCGCACAAGCTTGCGGCCCTGGAAGCCTATGAGGAAGCCGGGTTGAAGGGCCAGACCGCCCGCGATGCCATAGGAAGCTTCAGTTACGTCAAGATCATGGATGACGGGTCGGAGGCCGAATGTGATGTGACGGTCTATCCGATGCTGGTCGAGGAACAGGCCGAATCATGGCCTGAACAGGCCGAACGCAAGGTCAACTGGGTCAAACTCATAAAGGCCATCCGCATGGTCGATGACGAGGGTCTGTCCAAGCTGTTGCAGAACTTCACGCCACCTGCCGCATAGGCCGATTGGTTTTCAGGCCTTGTGATCTGATCTCACCGCACTCAATCTACCGCTTTCTGGATTTCCGGGATGTCGGCCCGTGCACCTTTGCAAGGGCCTCTGGCGCGTCCGCCGTATGATCACGCTGACCGAAGCGAATATCCGCCTTGCTGACCGCCGGCCCGAACTCGAAACCGGTCAGCTTCTCGACCTTGGCCACGGTCGTCAGAAAATTCTCCATCAGATCGAGCTGGTCCGCATCGGCCAGAGCCTCCGCATCCTCTGGCTTCTTTTTCATCGTTTTGAGCTGATCGGCAACCAGCGCCAGGGATTTCAGTTCGCCATCCTCTTTCCAAACGAGAACTTTCCAGAATTTCAATGGAACCTGCAGGGCGATGCTGCCCGACTTGTCGGAATAGACCGGATCATCATCAGCAAAAACGGGTCCGGTGAACACCGTTACCCTGGTATCCATCGCCCAGGCGTTTCTCAATAGGTAGTTTTCGACACCCTGCCACAGCCGTCCCTCTTTCTGTCCGAGCAGTCCCTTGGCCTTCCCCTGGTTGAAACGGGAGGTCTGTGGCACCGCATTGGTCCAGAAAAAACTGTCCCTCTCGGCAAGCAGCGCCTTGTCGCGCGTGCCCCAGCACGGATCGAGGCGGCGCACCAGGTGTCCACGATCGAAATTCGGCGTCGGATCAAGATCCTCGTGGCCTTTCGCATCCACCAGCCGGTTCGGGGTGCTCTTGTAGTAAAGTGCCCCGGTCAGCGCATCCGCACCGATCCGCGTATCATCGGCCCAGCTGTCGGCCTCGGCCCCTTCCATGCTTTCACGAAAGGCGGTGGATGCTGCCGTGTAGTCGTAAAAACTGTCACCGCTCCGCGAATAGCCGATCAGGCTTTCGCCGTGGATATTGCATGCCGTGAAATAGGCAAGTCGGCGGGCGCCGTTCATGACAATGGAAAAATGCTGATAGCGCAATTCGATCGCGCTTTGCCCGGCCACACGCCGTTCCGGCCGGATCACGGCGGCATTTGATATTTGCGTCGCGGACATTTCCGGCAAGGGCACGAGCTCGCCTTCGATGAAATCCGGACGATATCCCGGCCGGTCGGACAGATCATCGGCACTCTCCCCAGCGCCGGACGGGGCTGCAGATGCAACCGAACCCTGATCGGTACCAAAGGCCGGACTGCCGGGCAGATTGACGGTCACCTCCAGCGGCACTGTCCACGTCACGCCGCCCTGTCCATTGGGTCTGGCAGCCGAAACCGGGCTGTTCGGCGCGGCCGCGGCCGGGATCCCGGAAAGAGCTTCTGCCGGAAATCCCTGATCCCCGTTGGTGAGCGCGTCCTCAAGCAAAACCCGCGCCGCGGGCGGCAGGTTGGGCAGCGCCGCGCGCAGCGCATCGACAATGACGCTGATGCGAATACCCTCATTGACGGTGTTGGGCTGGTAGGCACCGCTACCCTGCCAGGCGTGCACGCCGCCCCAATGGTGCAGGGCGACAGGATTCCAGTCGCTGTTGAACACCGGTGAACCGGACGATCCACCCTCCGTGTCGGTCACATAATGCAGGGCGACGTCGTTGCGTCCGGCAATGACATTTTCGCGCAGCACCACTTCCTTGTGCCGTCCGCGCGGATGCTGGATGATCGTGACGAAATCGCCCAGTGCGTGTTTTGTCGCCGAAGCCGACAATCCGCACCAGCCAAATGCATCAACCGGTTGATCGCCACGAACCCGCTCGCCCACCGCCACCACAGTGACGTCCAGCCCGTCAATGTCGTCGGTGAAAAAGAACGTTTCCGGCGCGAGCTTGAAAATCGTTGCCGGCCGTTCCACGCCGTCCATTCCGATCTCGTAATTGAACTCTGCGTTGAAGATCTTCGCATCCTCGACGCTTCTGATGACATGATGGTTGGTGACGAACAGCCGGTTGGAACACAAGAACCCGGTGCCCTGTGGACGCCGGTCCGGGAACGCCACGCGCGCCACAGACCGGGCGACGCTCAATCCACGTTCCATGTAGGAGACCGGCACGAAATCGATGGTCGGCCCACGCAGGGCTTCTGCGCCCGGTGCCTTCAGCCCTTCCGTTTCCATGTCCCGCGTGAATTGTGACGCCAGGGGCGCAGCGACGCGTGAATTGCGCCGGATCGAAGCCTCCCGCCGCTCAAGATCGCTTTCGGCCGCTCTCGGGATACCGAAACGGACACAGTCGATCGTTTCCTGAATTTCCTGTTCGGTTTGCTCTATGCGTCTGCGTGCAATGGCTTCAAGCGTGGATTCATGGTCCATGGCTCCGTCTCCTGGCAGCACGATTATTACCGATCGTCACCGGCCAGTATGCCATGGATCAGCAGCATTCGGCACCCTTGCAATTCAAGATGAACCAGCATGGTTGACCGGTTGGACTTCTGTTCCAGTGCAGCCCGCCATGTCACAAGGATCAGTCGGCCAGGGCCAGCCTGACCCCAAGCGCCCCGAACGCGCCGGCAAAACACCGCCTCAGCCAGTTCATGGCCCGCGGTGTCGACAGCACATAGCTGCGGGTCGCCACGGCAAAGAATCCGTATGCCAGAAAGACGATGAATGTCAGACCCATGAAAATGCCGCCCAGCAGCAGCATCTCAGCCGATGGCTGTGTCGAGGAAACCGGAACGAATTGCGGCAGAAACGCCAGAAAGAACAGCGAAAGCTTGGGGTTCAGAATGTTCAGAAGCAATCCGTTGACGACAATCCTGTGTGCCGGCGCCTCGCTGCGCTGTTCACTCACCTGCAGTGGACCGGTTTGCCGCAAAACACTCCAGGCCATGTAGAGCAGATAGACAACACCCAGATATTTGACGATTTGAAACGCCACCGCGCTGGCGTGAAGCAGAGCCGCAATACCGACAATGCTGGCAATGATATGCGGAACGATGCCAAGTGTGCAGCCGAACGCAGCCAGAATGCTGGCACGCACACCACCCCCGAGGCCCCAGGCCAGCGTGTAGATGACGCCGGTGCCCGGCAGGATGATCACCACCAGGGATGTCAGCAGATATTCAAGGCTCATGGTCGAAGGCCGTTGTCACGATTGATCGGATTTTTTGCTCAGAATCCTGATTTTATCCCACCGTCCCGGTGGCACGCAAGGCATCGTCTGATCCGATCATCTTGCAAATTATGCAAACTTTATGCATAAGAATTTCTGTCGAATGAAACGGAGCGATCCGGATGCCCGCCACCGCCAATCCAACCATGCTGAACCTTGCCGCCAATGGACAGCATGCGGAATTGTTCGACCGTCTGGCCGACCGGCTGAGCAGCGATGTCGGCTATGCGTTTCTGACCGTTCTCATTCCCGAGGACACGGGAGATTTTCTCACACGGGTCTATTCCACGGATCCGGTCGGGCATCCGCTCGGGCGCGCCGACCCGGTCGTAGATGATCCGTGGTTTGATCATTTGTTCGACAAGGGACGGCCCGTATTCGCCTCCAATCCGGACGAGATCGCCGAATGGCTGCCCGACTATCAGGGGCTTCAGGGCACGGATTTCGGCACGTTGGTCAATTTCCCTGTTGTCGCAGGCGGGCAGACCGTCGGCATCATCAATCTGGTGTCGAAAGCCAATGCCTATGATGAGGTCTCGCTGGAGCGCATGGCGCAGCTTGTCCCGCTTGCCGCCATGGCCATTGCCACCTACGTTCGTGGCGGAACGTCGAAGGCGAAATAGGATCAAGACCCCTTGGCCTTTTGGGAGGCAATCTGGTGAGAAGCAAGACAACCGTGCATGTCGTATCCTGCCATGCGGAAGGCGAAGTCGGTGATGTGATTGTTGGAGGTGTTGCCCCACCACCCGGCGACACGCTCTGGCAGCAGCGCGAATTCATCGCCCGCGACGGGGCCCTCAGAAACTTCATGCTGAACGAGCCACGTGGCGGGGTGTTTCGTCACGTCAATCTTCTGGTGCCACCGAAACATCCCGATGCCCAGATGGGTTTCATCATCATGGAGCCGGAGGACACGCCGCCCATGTCGGGCTCCAACTCCATCTGTGTTTCGACCGTGCTGCTGGACAGCGGCATCATTGAGATGCAGGAGCCGGTGACCCGGCTTGTGCTGGAGGCGCCCGGCGGGCTGATCCATGTGAAAGCCGATTGCCGGGGCGGCAAGGCGGAGCGCATCACCGTTCAGAACGTTGCCTCCTTCGCCGACCGGCTCGATGAACAACTGGAAGTAGACGGTCTTGGCACGCTGACGGTCGACACCGCCTATGGCGGCGACAGCTTTGTCATCGTCGACGCGGCTCGGCTGGGCTTCGATATCACCGAAGCCGAGGCCAGGGACCTTGCCCGGACCGGCGTGAAGATCACCAATGCCGCCAATGAACAGCTCGGGTTCAACCATCCCGGAGACACCGGATGGAACCACATATCGTTTTGCCTCTTCGCCGGTCGACTGGAGGAAACGGACAGCGGCTATGCCACCAAATCCGCCGTCGCCATCCAGCCCGGCAAGGTCGACCGCTCGCCGACCGGAACCGCCCTGTCGGCGCGCATGGCGGTGCTGCAGCGCCGTGGCATCATGAGCAAGGGCCAATCCCTGCAGGCCCGTTCCATCATCGGCTCGACCTTCACCGGACACATCGCCGACCTTGCAACGATCGGCACGGTCCCTGCCATCGTTCCCGAGATCTCCGGACGCGCCTGGATCACCGGAACGCACCAGCACATGCTCGACCCGTCCGACCCCTATCCGCAAGGCTATCGCCTGACCGATACCTGGGGATGCGGATAGCGGAAAAAGCGCTTGAGACCTCTCTTGCCCGACCAGAGTCTCGAGTCATCGGCAGCAAGCCACGTTGAAGCTCCTGGGTCTTGTCGAAACTTTCGAGCTTTTCCGCTTCCGTCAGAGTCCGGATCGTTGCAGGGGCTCAGTCAAATTGAATGGACAGACGATCGGTCATTGGAACCGACTGGCAGGTCAGCACATGTCCATTGTCGATTTCGCCATCCTCCAGGGCCATTCTGGCACGCATATGCACAGCGCCGTCTTTCACGATCGCCCTGCAGGCCCCGCAGACGCCCGACTGGCAGGAATATGGCGGCGATAATCCCGCGTTTCGCATCGCCTCGAGCACGGTCTGGTTCTGTGAAATCCGGACATCATGGGTCCTGCCATCAAGGTGTATTCTGGCATTGGCCGCAATCCCGGAAACAGAGGTGTCACTCTCCACTTCTGCACCAAAATTCTCCATGTGAATGCGGCTGGCCGGGACATCCAGCAACATCAATCCCGCCTTGACCGTGTTGTTCATATTTCCCGGTCCGCACACATAATATTGCGCATCCTGGGCATAGGGCGGGTTCTCGGCGATCAGCGCCTCGACGGCCTCCCTGTCGACCGTTCCCTTGCGCCAATAGGAAAATCCGGACCACATTGACGGGGCAGACAGCACATGTGACAGGCCAAACCGCTCGCCATGGCCTTCCACCAGCCCCGCAAGGGGCTCACGAAACAGGATGCTGTCCGCATTTCTGTTTCCATAGGCAAGATAAGCTGTCGAGTGCGGCTCATTGCACATTACGGAGCGGATCATTGAAATCAGTGGCGTGATGCCTGACCCGGCGCCAAAAAAGTAGTGCGTTCGACGCAAGTTCGGTGCCGTATCGAGGCAAAACGTTCCATAGGGCGCCATGACATCGACGACATCACCACGCTCGAGGACGTCATTGATATGATTGCTGATCAATCCGCCGGCCACCCGTTTGACCGTGATCTGCAGGGGATCACCTGACACCAGCGAAGATGAAATCGAATAGCTCCGGCGCTGTTCATGGCCATCAATCACAAACCGCAGGCAAACGTGCTGGCCTGCGCGCCAGGCAAATATCCGCCTCAATTCGTCGGGCACGCGGAAAATGACGGACTTGGCCAAGCCGCCGATCTCCTCGCGCGTGTCCTGCACCGTCAGCGGATAGAAACCATGGTTCATTGTTGCCTATCCAGCCATTTCAGAACCACGTCCTGATGGGTCAGAACAGGGCTTTCGCCCACCGCAGCCGGACCGACTTCGTAGTGTGGAGACGACAGGGACTTTTGTTGCTGTTCGCAGGCATAGATATCCTCGGAGGTAAAATCCCCGCTCGCCATGGGGTCATCTTCCGATGTGGCGTCGTCCGCCTCATATTTGCCGCCCAACCCGAATTTGGACCAGAAATGTGCCGATCTCGCCGCTTGCTTTGAAAAGGCCCAGGCGCTTGCATTGGCAACACGGCTACGGTTTGTAACCCGTGTCAGGTCAGGCGCGACGGGTTCGACAATAAAGACATTCCAGCCATCCTCACTCGCCGCCAGCCCGATCCCGGGAAACAGCATGGGAACCCAGGTGCCGTTCTGGTCCGCTGGAATGACCCGGGGGGCCGGTAATTTGCTGTCCTGGTCCTCCGCATAGTCCGGCACCGGCGGTTCCCAGAACGTGAAATGCGGCCCGACAAACCCGTATTCCGCCTTCGCATGGTCATACATGTGCAGGGTGCTCGAATGCAGATGCGACAGGTGGTAGACGTCGATGTAATTCTCAACGACGATCTTCCAGTTTGCCGCTATTTCGTATGTGTTTCGCGCCTCCTCATATTCCGGAAGCGTTTCGGGTTCATGCGGTCCGATCAGGGAATCGACTTCGCCGAACCAGTCCATGATGGAACCCGCATCGGGGTCCGGGTGGACAAAGAGCATGCTTTTCCAGATATCGACACTCGCCGGCTTCAATCCGAGACAGGATTTGTCAAGGCGGCCAAATTCCCGTTCCTCATCTGGCACGGAAATCAGGTTTCCTTCCAGGTCATAGGTCCAGTCGTGATAAGGGCATGTCAGGGCCTTCTGAACCTTTCCGACTGCGCGAATGAGCTGGGTACCGCGATGGCGGCAGATATTGTGAAAAGCCCGCAGGCGACGGTCACGCCCCATCACGATGAAGATATTGCTCAGACCGGCCTGCACGCTGATATACTGTCCCGGCTCGCTGACATCCTCCATGAAGCCGGCATAGCGCCACGTGTTCGAAAAGATGTGGCGCTGTTCGCGTTCAAACCATTCGCGGGACGTGTAGGCGCTGACCGGCAAATGGTGGAGCATCTGTTTCACAGGAGCTACCGCCCCGCATCCGGGTATATGTCCGACACAACCAGCAGTGCGCCAAAGGCGATCCAGGCGATTTGCACGGCCCAATACAGAACCTGATCGTCTTCCCGTGTCACGTCGGTCAGAAGAGTCGTGCGACCGGAATAGAAGCCCGGAATCGTCCAGTAGATGAGGATCAGCCCCCACAAAAACCAGTAACCAAGGGCGGTTGTGAGCAAAAGTGCGACAAATGTGATGTAGTTCAAGACACGCAGTTCCATGGATCAGCCAGGCTCCTCGTTCAGTGATTGTATGAGGATGTTCACGGCACCCCGCGCACTGGATGCATCAAGCGAAAGGGGTGCCAGGGACACTCTGTTGAAATAGATGGCCATGATGCCGTGGGAAACCGCACGTGATTTTGGAGCGGCTGCCGAACGGTTCTCCCTTCGAATTTCCGCTGTCACCATGTCCTCGAATTCGGTGATGCAGGCCGAGAGACGTTCGGCGAGGCCCCTGTTGCAAGCGCTCATGAGTGTGAGTTCGGCAAAAACGAGCACCAGTTCGGGAACGGTTTCGCTGGCTTCGTCAAACAGGATGTCAATGAGCGCCTCGACACGGCCGGTCGCCGGCAGCGCATCCTTCAATTGACGGGTCTGCTCGCTGAATTCACTCAGGACATGGGCCACGAGCTGTTCGAACATGGCCTCCTTGTTGCCAAGATGGTGACGGACCAAAGGACGCTTGAGACCGGCTTCCGCTGCAATCGTCTGCAGGGTGGCGCCCGAAAGACCGTATTTCGATACGGCAACCACATAGGCCGTCAGAACCTGTTCCCTTCTTTCTGATTTCATTGACGGACGCGGCATTCTGCAATCTCACACACGTTGACCGATGAAGGATTAATCAAAAAGTTAAATATTGTCAATTTTGACAATCTATCGACAAAGACGACGCCGTAGGCACTTCGGGTTTACGGAATCTGCAAAGTCTGAATACAGCCATGAAATCGACAACGGCCCGGACAACGGTGACCGCACGGGATGAACTGATACCCGATACCCCTTGGGCTCAGTCCTCAAGCAATTCCTAGTCCGTCGACGCCCGCAGCGCAGCACTGGCTGCCAATGGACCAAGCACGGAGAAAAACAGCGTCAGGGCGCACAGGATCAAGAACGGCGGCAGGAAGGGTGCGGGGTCCTCGATCGCGCCGTAAACCGCGCTGACACCGAAAATCAGGACCGGGATCGCGAGTGGCAGCACCAGAACGGAAACCAGCAGGCCCCCGCGCGGCAGCGCCACGGACACCGCCGCACCGACCGCACCGATGAAGGTGATGGCCGGCGTGCCGACCAGCAGCGTCGCCATGACCGCAACCATCGCCTGGCCATCAATGTTCATGAACAGTCCGAGCAGTGGCGAAGCAATGATCAGCGGCACGCCGGTGGCCACCCATTGGGCTGCGCATTTGACAAGAACCGTCAAGAACAACGGGGTCTCCTGCATCAGCATGATGTCGAGGGACCCATCCTCGCGGTCCGCCTGAAACAACCGGTCAAGGCCGAGCAGCGAGGCGAGCAGCGCCCCGATCCACAGGATCGCCGGTCCGATTCGCGCCAGCAGGTTGAGATCCGGCCCAACCCCGAACGGAATGACGGCAACGATGGTCAGGAAGAACAGAACACCGATCAGCGCGCCCCCGCCGGCCCGCACCGCAAGGCGCACATCGCGAATGAACAGGGCGCCCATCAGCCGGCAACCTCGCCGGCAAAGGGATCGTGCGTCGCAAAGAGGGCTTCGGCCTTTGGTTCCAGCACAAGGTGACGGGGCGCCTTCAGATCCAGTGACTGGTGAGTCGCCACAATTGCCATGCCGCCGCTTTCCAGATGGCCGGAGACCAGTTTTGCGAACAGCGCCAGGGAACCGGTATCAAGCGCCGCCGTCGGCTCGTCGAGGATCCACAGCGGCCGATGGGCCAAGAGCAGCCGCGCCATCGCCATCCGCCTCTGCTGGCCGGCCGACAGATAGCCGAACGGAAGATGCTCCAGACCGGAAAGGCCGACAGCGTTCGTCGCCTCCCTGACTTGGCTGAACAGCGCCGGTTGTCTTTCGTTTCCCGTGCGCATGAAATGCTGCCAGAACGTCAGATTTTCCTCAACGCTCAACGCGTGCTTCATGCCATTGCGGTGACCAAGATAATGACAGGCTTCCCGGACCGTTTCGTAGTGGCCCCCTTCCAGGGTGATCTGGCCGTCCGGGTCGGGCAGCAGCCCGGCCAGCACCCGCAATAGGGTTGATTTGCCAACGCCATTGGGGCCCGAGACGACCAGTGCCTCACCGGCACTCAATGTGAATCCGATGCCCGAAAAAAAGATCTGCCCACCGCGCGCGACCGTTATGTTTTTTGCGACAAGCCGCATGCAGAGAACTCCCAAAATGCACATATATGTGCAACTCACTAACAAGCTGGCTCCGATATTGCACCACTGAAAAATATTGAATTCCATGGGATTTGGTGATTAAGAGCACACAATATGTAGGCGAATTTCAGAACAAAAGCAGATCTTGTCTATATGTTGTGTGTTCTCTGGACTCACAATCGGCGATCTGTTACGCAAAAGGCGCAGCAAGATTCGTGGTCTTGCTGCGCCTAGACTGAAACGCCGGTAAGGCGCTGTGGTGTTATATAACGGGGATGTTGTATCGCTGGACTTTCGCCATGGCAACCCCTGCTGGTGCCAACAAAACGCCGGTACAAGGAATCAAACATGGCGAACTTTATTCTATCCTATGACCTCAACGGTCCTAATCCATCTCACAAAGACGTCGATGACTTTGTGAGTAATCTCGGCGCCTCTCGTGCTCGAATTCTTGAGACGGTGTGGTGGCTGGATTTTCACGGCACAACGGCAGAACTGCGAGATCGAATGTTATCAGTTCTGCACTGTGATGACTCATTGGTGGTGTGCGAGTGCGCAGATTGTGGTTGGTACAATCTTCTTGTAAACGACAAATCTCTGGAAGACGCTTGGCTAACCGCAGCCTAAAATACCAGGGAAAGCGGGCATTTTTTACTGCTCGCTTTCTCAATCGAAGCACTATGAGCATGCTTTGATCCCGAACCGAGATTTTTGTGTAGAACCCTTCTAGAAAATTATCTATAAGGCCTGCAACCACGCCAGCGGTCGGCGTGAACCCCATATTTGCGCCGAACATGGTCTTCGGTCAATCCACGGATTGGCGATCCACGGGCGGACAGCGGAAATGGCCGCACCCGCAGGCTTTATCGTGTTCCCGACACGTCAAAGGCGTTCGCTCCGTAGTATCGGTGAACAACTTAGATGAGAGCGCCTGTGACGACATCACTCGACAGCTTCAACTGCCGCAGCACCCTGAAAGTGGGCGATGCGGAGTATACCTATTTCAGCCTGACAGAGGCCGAGAAGAACGGACTGGACGGCATTTCGGCCCTGCCGTTTTCGATGAAAGTGCTGCTGGAAAACCTGCTGCGCAACGAAGACGGCCGATCCGTGACCAAGGAAGACATCCAGAATGTCGCCCACTGGCTGAACGACAAGGGCACAGCCGGAAAGGAAATCGCCTATCGCCCAGCCCGCGTGCTGATGCAGGATTTTACCGGTGTGCCGGCGGTCGTCGATCTGGCGGCCATGCGCGACGCGATGAAAACCCTTGGCGGCGATCCGCAGAAGATCAACCCGCTGGTGCCGGTCGATCTGGTGATCGACCATTCGGTCATCGTCGATGAATTCGGCACCCCGCAGGCCTTTGACCGCAATGTCGAGCTTGAATATGAGCGCAATGGCGAGCGATACCGGTTCCTCAAATGGGGCCAGCAGGCGTTTGAAAACTTCCGCGTCGTGCCACCCGGCACCGGAATTTGCCACCAGGTGAATCTCGAATATCTCGGCCAGACCGTCTGGACCAAGGACGAGAACGGCGAAACGGTCGCCTATCCCGACACCTGTGTCGGAACCGATTCCCACACCACCATGATCAATGGTCTCGGCGTGCTCGGCTGGGGCGTCGGCGGCATCGAGGCGGAGGCCGCCATGCTCGGCCAGCCGATATCCATGCTGCTGCCGGAGATCATCGGCTTCCGCCTGACCGGCAAGCCGAAGGAAGGCATCACTGCGACCGATATCGTTTTGACGGTCGTGCAGATGCTGCGCCAAAAGGGCGTCGTTGCCAAATTCGTCGAATTCTTCGGCCCCGGTCTCAACAACATGACCCTGGCCGACCGCGCGACCATCGGCAACATGGCGCCGGAATATGGGGCGACATGTGGCTTTTTCCCCGTCGACGGCGAGACCACCCATTACCTCAACACGTCAGGACGCGACGAGGACCGCATTGCGCTGGTCGAGGCCTACAGCAAGGCCCAGGGCATGTGGCGCGAGGAAGGCTCGGCCGATCCGGTCTTCACCGACACGCTGGAGCTCGATCTCGGCGATGTTGTACCCTCGATGGCCGGTCCCAAGCGGCCGGAAGGCCGCATTCCTCTGGAGGGCATTCCTTCGGGCTTCACCAAGTCGCTGGCCGAGGAATACAACAAGACCACGGGTGGTTTGACCCGCTATGCGGTGGAAGACGAGGAATATGATCTGGGCCACGGTGATGTCGCAATTGCCGCCATCACCTCCTGCACCAACACCTCCAACCCGTCCGTGCTGATCGGCGCCGGTCTGCTGGCGCGCAATGCGCTTGAAAAGGGGCTGAAAACCAAGCCCTGGGTCAAGACGTCCCTTGCCCCCGGCTCGCAGGTGGTCGCTGAATATCTGTCGCGCTCGGGTCTGCAGAAGGACCTGGACCAGCTCGGCTTCAATCTCGTCGGCTTCGGTTGCACCACCTGTATCGGCAATTCGGGACCACTGCCGGCGCCGGTGTCCAAAACCATCAATGACAAGGGCCTGATTGCCGCCGGCGTGCTGTCCGGCAACCGCAATTTCGAGGGCCGCATTTCACCCGACGTCCAGGCCAACTATCTGGCCTCCCCGCCACTGGTGGTCGCCTATGCGCTGGCCGGTACGGTCAGAAAGGACCTGACCAGCGAACCGATCGGTGAAGACTGGGACGGCAATCCGGTGTTCTTGAAGGACATCTGGCCGTCTACGCACGAAATCCAGGAATTCATCACCAAGAATGTCACCCGTGAACTCTTCACATCGAAATATGCCGATGTCTTCAAGGGCGATGAAAACTGGCAGAATGTCCAGGCGCCCGAGGGGCAGACCTATGCCTGGGACGATTCCTCGACTTATGTGCAAAACCCGCCTTATTTCACCGGCATGGGCAAGACGCCCGGCGGTATCAAGGATATTGTCGGTGCGCGGGTGCTTGGCCTGTTCGGCGACAAGATCACCACAGACCACATCTCTCCGGCTGGTTCCATCAAGGCCCAGTCTCCGGCGGGCTCCTATCTCATGGATCACAATGTCGCTGTCACGGACTTCAACCAGTACGGGACACGGCGTGGCAACCATGAGGTGATGATGCGCGGGACGTTCGGTAATATCCGTATCCGCAATCACATGCTTGGACCCAACGGCAAGGAGGGCGGCTACACGATCCACTATCCCTCCAAGGAGGAGATGTCGATCTATGATGCCGCCATGCTCTACAAGCAGGAAGGCATTCCGCTGGTTGTCTTTGCCGGCACCGAATATGGCAATGGTTCCTCCCGGGACTGGGCCGCAAAGGGCACCAACCTTCTTGGTGTGAGAGCGGTCATCGCCCAGTCCTTCGAGCGTATCCACCGCTCCAATCTGGTCGGCATGGGGGTCGTTCCCTTCGTGCTCGAAGACGGCACGAGCTGGGAAAGCCTGAATCTGAAGGGCGACGAACGGGTGACCATCGAGGGTCTGTCGGACATCAAGCCGCGCGAGACCAAGGTGGCAAAAATCACCTATGGGGATGGCACGGTCAAGGACGTGCCGATCATCTGCCGCATCGATACGCTCGACGAGCTCGATTATGTCAACAATGGCGGCATCCTGCAGACCGTGTTGCGCGATCTCGCCGCATAGATCGATTCACGTTTTGCCATCAACGTGACTCGAAATTGCAGACCGAAACATTGCGCCGGCCCTTCAGGGGCCGGCGTTTTGAGCCTGGCGCTCTGGAATGTCAAATCAGGTGCTTGATCCGGTTCTTTTCGCGCTTGTCGAAAGCCTGCTGCGCCCGAAGGTGGCGCCGTTTCAGCGACTTGATCCGCGCATCCACCCTGCGACGCAATTCGGCGCACCCGCGTGACGACGCCATTTTCTTCAGGCTCGACTTCATCCGACGGGCGTAGTCGCGGGCGATCTTTTCATGGACGCCCTCATGATAGCGCACATAACTGGAAAAACGGCGCCATGCACCGGATACTTTGCCATTGGCCGGTTTCGAGCCGCGCCATTTCGGCACGGTCAGAACGACATGAAGACCAATTTCGGCGGAGGTAACACGGCAGACGCCCTTGCTTTCGGCGAGCTTGTAGACTGGATAGAATGAAATAACGGCCAGCCCGTATGCACTGCCGCCCTTGGGCCCCCTGCGGCGTATATCCCGCTTCAGATCCGCTCGTGTCTCGCCATGGACCGTATAGCTGCGCTTGTCGATTTGCGTTCCGGTGACCGCACAGCCGGCAAGAAAAATGACCGCCAAACCGGCTGTCAGACCTGCAATGATTCGATTGATAGCAGCCAATCGACGCGACATGTCTCATCCCCCAAGCCAATTCCAGCGCATTATTGGGGGTTTTGCAACCGGCGGCCGATGTTGCGGTCAAAGGCCATGATGGTGTGGTGCCATGCCGATTGGCGCACGATGGGTCATGGATTCGAAAGACTGACCAAAAGGCGAAAGGCCGGCATCGCCGGCCTTTTCCTTTTCCAGTGTCGATTTGTTCCTAGAGATGCATCTGATAGGACGCCGGGACATAACGGTATCCGTCTCCATCCACCGCGACGTAACCGACAGCCGGAAACGGCATGTGATATCCGACAAACGGAATCTTGTCCGAGGCCAGCATGCCCAGCACGGACCTGCGTGTCGCGGCTGCCGCTTCCTTGTCCATGTCGAAGCGAACCTCCCATTCGGGGCGCGCAAGCGACCAGACATAATGGTTGGCCGTGTCCGCCGCCAGCAGAAGCTGGTGTCCGTCGCTCTCAAGCATGTAGATGGTGTGACCCGGCGTATGACCATGCGCGTTCATGGCGGTGACGCCTGATGTGACCGAACCGCCATCGTCCAGAAATGTCATCTTTTCCGCAAGCGGCTTGACGTTTTTGGCCATGAGCTTCGTCACGCCATTCGCTTCCGTGTCCATGGCGGCCCAGAAATCATACTCCTTTTGGGCCGTGACATAGCGCGCATTGGGGAATGCGGGAGCCCCGCCTTCCATCAGGCCGCCAATATGGTCGGGATGCATATGCGTGATGACGACGATATCAACCTGTTCAGGCGTGTATCCTGCGTTGCCGAGCGCTGATCGCATGTTGCCGCGCCCCGGACGGCCGCCTTCGCCGACACCCGTGTCGAACAGGACCAGTTCGTTGCCGGTATTGACGAGGGTCGGTGTAAAATAGGCCTTGAAGGAATCGGTCGGTATGAAATTGTCGTCGGAATGCGCGACGAACGCGTTTGGTTCGACGTTCATGCCGAATGTCTTTTGAGGCTCACCGACGGTTACAGCACCATCCAGAAGCGTATTGACCTCGAAATCACCGACAGCGTAGCGGGCGACAGGTGCCGTCATTGGCCCTTGCTTTTCCGCGGCCGCGAATGCGACGTTTGAGGAGGCAAAACCTGCCCCCGCGACAGCAGCGCCGGCGCCCAGAAGCGCAGCCCGGCGTGTTATTTCCACCTTGATAGTCATGTTCAACCTCCAGAAAGATTCCAAAAAACCGTTCGCACGAGCCGTTTTTCCGCACACAAATCCCTCTCAGGCGAGATGGCACGACCCGGTTCACGCTGGTAAAGTGGCGCAGGGCGGACAAAAGAAAAGGTACACATTCTTCAAGCGAGATTTTTTTCGCGACTTCTCGGACAGTCTGTGAACGCACATTTGTCCCATATTATTGAATGGGTTAGGATGGACGAAATTCATGCTTCTTGAATGACCAGCCCTTTTGACTGTTCCCGCGAAATTGAACATTTGTGATGATCCGAACCCACGCCGCTCAGACTTCGTTTCTCACACTGGCAGCGGCCTGGCTGTTGGCCGCCACACAGATCCAGCGGCCCGAAGGTTGGTCCCTTGCCGGTCTCTATGGCTATTGGACCGTCCGTATCATGATCGAGGCAGGCCTTTTCGTCGCCTTTGCCGAGCTGATCGGCCGCCTCCCGGGCCTCAAGCCAAGAATCCTTCTGACCGCATTTCTGGCGGCGATTGTGAGTCTCGTGCCGTTTGCGTTGTCAATCACCGCAATGGACCTCATCCTTGGATTGCCGGAGCTTGGCGGGTCAGTCTCATTTGACAATGCACAAGACGGCGCATCAGCCGGACAATCAGCGGCTGACAGCAGGGTTGGCTCCTTTTTTCGGGAGATTTTGTACCTCTCCGACAATCATCTCGCACTGTGCTTGATTCTGACCGCTCCAAAGCTATTCGAAGCTTTCAGGCAGACCGGATTGACCCGGGGCTTTGATCCCGCGCGGACGGAAACGCCTGCAGATGACGATCCGAGCGACACGCCGCACGAACCCGATCCGGTGAATGCTGCGAACCGCTCGACCGAAACGGGATATTTGCGGCACCTCGACCATCCACTCAACGGCAACCTCCTGCGCATTGAGGCACAGGAGCATTACGTCCGTCTGATCAGTGATCTGGAAAGCCGGATGGTGCTTTACCGTTTCAACGACATCGTCGCCGAACTACCGGACCGGCTGGGTATGCAGGTCCATCGAAGTCACTGGGTGGCATTTGCTGCGGTTGAAAGTCTCCACCGCGACAGCGGCCGCCAGTGGCTCAACGTGACGGATGGATCGAAAATTCCGGTCAGCCGAAAATACTCGGAAGATGTTCGCTCGCGGTTCGGATCAATGGAGCCGGATACCAAAGGGACGGTCGATGAACCGCACATATGAAACTCCATTGGCAAGACAATGAGACACCGTTGATTGAAAGTCGGATCACCTTCGTTGACAGGCGAACTTTCAGGGCCGCTATTCGTTTCTGAGATAAGTCTGCCCTGGGTCAAGATCTGCCGCACGCATACCCCCATTTAGAGCGGTAGGGAGTGCAAAAGCGGCCTTTGGCGGAACGGCGAGAATATGCCAGTGCCGCCATTGGTTGCGTCTGCGGCGAATGGCCGGTCCGAGCCCAAACCTACGAGATTGCTGCGGTGCCGCGAATGTCCGCACTGACGCGAGCACGGCTCTCCCTTGAACCGAGCTCGCTGCTTGTTGAGCTTGCTACTTGGTTTCGATTGTCGCCAAGCCTTCGCCCTTTGACTGCAGCACATCCACGGTCTGTTGCCAGCTTTGTTCATCGCGATATAGCTGGGAGAGCAAGAAAGCTGCGGTTGCCCTCTGCACGACAGCCAATCGATCAGGGTCTTCGTCACTGGTTTCCTTGGCATCGTATCCGGCGATTCCGCCGAGACCGTGTTTGCCGCCCACGAGGCTCAGCAAATGCTTCGCACCAGGGCCATCCTCGGAGGCGGCCCGGTACCATTCCGCACCGCGAACAGTCATGAACGGGTTCACATCTTCGTCGCCAACGACGGCAAGTGCGGGTGTCGATAGATGGGAGTAATCCGGGTTGAGTTCGGAGAAGTGCTCGCGCGCGAAGTCGCTCAGATTATCTCCGCCGCGGCCGGGAGGCGCGAGGAGAACGCCGGTCTTGATCCGAGGCTCGATGACATTGACGTCCGTATCCTGCGGATTCTTCGGATCTGTCAATCGCGCGCCGAGCAACATGCCAACGGTCTGACCGCCCATGGAGTGGCCGACAGCGGCGATACGATCACGGTCAAGGCGCCCCGCAAGCAGCGGTGTTTTCCGTTCAATCTCGCCCAGTTGATCGATGATGTGCTTTATTTCATCAATCCGAATCCGCCAGAACAGCGGTGCCCCCGTCAGTTCGTGGGGCAAACCGCCGACCTTTGAGTTTGCGTGCGTGGGCTGGATGACCACGAAACCTTGGCCTGCAAGATGCGATGCCAAAGGACCGTATCCGTCCTTCGAGGAAAGGTAGAGTGAGGGTCCATCGCCATGCGACAGGAGGAGGATTGGCAAGGCAGTATCCGCAATGGGTGCCGTGATCCGTATTTCGATCGGTTGGGGCCGGAACGGCGCGTCGAGTATCACTGGATCGATGGAGATGGTTTGTACAGGTTGTCGCGATGGCAGGTGGCGCGCCTTGTCGATGAGATTGTTCATGGTGTCGTCCTTTTTCGGGTTTTCAGGAAGGCTTGGATCGACTAATTGTTGGTAAACGGAACGATGTTCCGAAGACATATATGGAACAATGTTCCGTTTATGTCAATAACTGGAGCGATGTTCCGGATTTGGCGATTACCGAAAACCAGGGCGTGCAATGAAGGAAGCGAAGACCAAGCCTGAGACCGAGCGGCCGTTGCGGGCGGATGCGCAGCGCAATGAAGATGCCGTGCTTCAAGCAGCAAAGGAGGTTTTCCTGCAGTCAGGCGTGGATGCGCCCGTCCGCGAGGTGGCGAAGCTGGCCGGCGTCGGGGTTGGCACTCTCTATCGACGTTTCCCGAAGCGATCCGACCTGATAAAAGCAGTGTTTCGCAGGGAGATCGACTCTTGCGCCGATGCCGCACAAGCCTTGTCGGAAAAACTCGACCCGGGCGAGGCCGTTTCAGAATGGCTGATGCTGTATGCCGACTTCATGGGAACCAAGAAGGGGTTGGCAACGGCGCTCCACTCCGGAGATGACGCCTATGCAGAGTTGCCCGGTTACTTTCGCGAGCGGTTTGAGCCAACATTGGCTGAGCTGCTGCGTCGTGCCGCTGATAGGGGCGAAATCCGCACCGACATCAAACCCTATGACCTGTTGCGCGCGATTGGAAACCTGTCGATGGCAGAGGGCGATGACTCAGACGCGCATGTGAAACAGATGGTGTCCTTGATGATCGGCGGTTTACTGAAGTGCTGATCGTCAACCATCCGTTCGTCGCCTAACGAAACACCATGAAAGTTGGGTGTAGATGAGGCTTCTTTTCTGTCGCAATTCAGCAAAATCGGACATCGGTGCAGCGCGAGCGGATGCCCGCTTCGTCCGCAGAGCAGTAGTTGGTGCCGCCTGCCGTGTTCGCTCTCGCAGCGGATGTCAGCTTTGAGCACAATGTGCAAGATGCTGCGCGGTGAACGCACGACAGTGAAGCGCGAATAGGAGACCATTATCATGGTGACCCCGCCCTACTGCTGCCTTGTGTATTGGGCTGGAGACTGTTCGTCGCAGTTCGAAATCAATCGGGAGCTGATCTCGCACGCCATGAATCCTGGGGAGCACCTCACTCGCTGGTTGCCACAGTATCGCCAGCCAAAATAGCAGGTAATTCTTGCTTCAAAAAATCAAGAAAGGCCTCAAGCGCCGGTGGAATGCCTCGGCGCGATGGCATCAACAAGCTGATCTGTGGGCAACCCGCTGTCCAACCGGGCAAGGCGCGCACAAGTGTTCCGGCAGCGACCTCTGGTCGGCAGACGTAGGACGGCAAAGCGGCAAGCCCCAACGACAGAGCCGCACCGTTTTTGAGCGTCGACATATCATCACTGGCAAAACGCACTCGGCAAGGGACTGACGCGGTTTGCCCATCACCGTCGGTCAGCAGCCATTGGTGCGTTGCTGCGGGCCGACCAAGGACCAGGGCCTGTCGATCGGCCAGCGCGCCCGGATCACCAGATTGATCCAAGGTCTCATGGTATTCAGGCGAACAGAACAGGTGCCATTCTACACGCGCCAGTCGCACTTGGATCAAGCTCGAGTCTGGCAGCGTGTCCATATGCCCCCGGATTGCGACGTCGATCCCGCCTTTGATCAAGTCCTCCATCTGGTTTGAGGCCCGCTGCACCACCTTCACGCTGCGATTATCTTGCAAGAAGCGCGGCAGGATCTGATCGAGGCCAAATTGCGCCATTCCCACCGAACAGGACACCACCACGGTCCCTTCGATCGTGTTGGTTTTGCGGCGGACGGCGGTTTCGGCGATGTCAAACCGGGCCAAGGCGTCCTGGGCGTGGCGAAAGTATTCCTCACCAATTTCTGTCGTGGTGACGATGCGCGATGTGCGTTGCAACAGGCGCACGCCAAGGTCATCCTCAAGCTGCCGCACACGGCGGCTGAGCCTTGATTTGGGGATGTTCAGCGCCCGCGCCGCGGCGGAAAAACCGCCCTTTTCAACGACCTGAACAAAATAGAAGGCGTCATTGAGGTCCATGTGGGTCTCTCCCGATTGTCCTACTCATAGAACAATAGGTTCTGATATTGACCGATTTTCGTTCAATTGTCTCGCTCATATTATCGATCCAACAAAAGCGAGAGACTGACATGAACACGCAAGATATCGACAAGCTCGCAGGCGTGCCCTGCGAAACCCATGCACAAAGTGACGGTCGCGAGATCACCATCGGCGACGGCTTTGAGACCCAAAGCTACACGCACACAGACTTCCGCGGGCTGATGGACCCGCTGATCATGGTGGATCACTTCGTCATGACGCAGCCGACGTTCGGGACACATGCCCATGCGGGGCTGTCTGCAGTTACGGTCATGTTCGAGGACAGCGAGGGCGCGTTTCGCAACCGCGATTCCCTTGGCAATGACCTCGATCTGGCGCCAGGTGATCTCTATTGGTTCAAAGCCGCGCGTGGAGCCATTCACAATGAGGCAACCCGCCCCGGCGCAAGGACCCACGCCTTGCAGGTCTTCGTCAACTTGCCCGCAGAGCACCGGCATGACGCCCCCTCAGCATTTCACGTCGCGGCTGCGGACATCCCAAGGCTTGCAGGCGATGGGGCCGCTGCGCGGCTCGTCCTTGGTGAAGGGGGCGGTCTCAAGGGCGCTGTTGCGCCGGATATCTCGCTGACGCTGCTTGATATCGACATACAGGCCGGTGGTCAGTTCACACATTCCGGCGACAAGGACCACCACGCCTGGATCCTTGCCGTCCAAGGCACCACCACCGTGACGTGGACCGCAGGGTCTGCCGATCTGCAGCCCGGCAAGGCCATCGCATTCGCCGATGCCACGGACATTTCATTTTCCTCGAAAGAGGGCGCCCATGTCGTCCTGTTCCGGGGCCAACCCCTTCGCCAGGCGTTTGTCCAAAGAGGCCCATACGCCATGGGCAACGCGGCAGAGCTTGACGAAATCGAGGCGGCCTATCGTTCCGGTCGCCTCGGATCCATTGGCTGAAATCAACACCACTGAAGACCCATTCAGAAAGGAGAAAATCATGACCCATTTGTACAACCCCGAACCGCTGACCCGTGACAATGCCGCCGTCGTATTTGTCGACAATCAGGTCGGGCTGATGACTGGCATCCGCGACTACTCGATTGCGGATCTCAAACACAATATCGTCGGCCTGGCCAAGTCTGCAAAGGCTCTCGGTCTGCCGATTGTCACAACCACCACCTCGTCACAGACACTCTGGGGGCCTGCCATTCCCGAGCTGCAAGAGGCTCTGCCAGAACAGACGTTCATCGACCGGACCACCGTCAATGCCTGGGATGACCCACGGGTGGAAGAGGCCATTCGCGCAACCGGGCGGAGCAAACTGATCTTTGCCGGCCTTTCCCTTGAGGTCTGTGCAGCCTTCCCCGCGATGCGGGCTGTACGCGAAGGGTTCGAGGCCTACATCGCCGTGGATGCCAGCGGGACCTTCAACATGACAAAGCGCGAGACCGCCTTGGTCCGTTTGACCCAAGCCGGCGTGGTCGTCGCGGATGGTGCCAGCTTGATGATCGAAATCCTCGCGGACAATGCGAGCAATCAGGCCGGTGACGTCTACGGCGCCCTGGGTATGGATTGGTCGATCCTTGTTAGCCAAGTCCGCGAGAGCGCTTAACCATGCAACGCGTCGCCCATATGCCGCGCCAACCGAGGCTGACACTCAAAGGGCACCCGCATCAGGGGTCGCAGATCCAATTCTACCTGATCTACGCCTCCTCGCTTTTCTGCTTGATGGCGTCGGGCTGGGCTGCGGCTTTGCACCTTTGAAATCGGGTTGCCCGGTGCGGGGCACCCCATCTGACCGGCGCACTGAAAGCGTCTGACATTCAACATCGGAGATTACCATGGCCAACCAACCTATCCTTGTCATCGGCGCCACCGGCAAAACCGGATCGCGCGTCGCTTCGAAACTCGAAGCGAAAGGCGTTGCTGTCCGGCGCGGTGCCCGCCACTCGGTCACCCCCTTCGACTGGGAAGACCCTGCCACCTGGGCCCCTGTCCTGAGCGGTGTGTCTAAAGCCTATGTCACCTATTTCCCGGACCTGGCCTTCCCCGGAGCCATCGAAAAGCTGGAAGCCTTTGCCAAGGTGGCCCTAGACACCGGTTTGCAGCACCTAGTGTTGCTCTCGGGCCGGGGGGAGCACTTCGCCAGCATGGGCGAAGAGGTCATTCGCAATTCCGGCATCGGGTTTACCATCGTGCGGTCGGCCTGGTTCGCGCAAAACTTCTCGGAGGGGTACCTGCGCGACCCGATCCTTGGCGGCGTGTTGCCCATGCCCGGCGGTGACATTGCGGAACCGATCATCGACATTGACGATATCGCCGATGTGGTTGTCGCGGCATTGACCGAAGACAGGCATCTGGGCGAACGGTACGAAGTCACCGGGCCACGCCTGATGACCTTTGCGGAGATGGCTAAGGTGCTGACCACGACGCTAGGCCGCCCGATCCAGCACCTGCCAATCAGCTTTGAGGATTTCCACGCCAATGTCGCCGCCTCTGGCGATACATTCGTAGCCGATGTCTTCACTGCAATCGCGCGGGAAACGCTGGACGGGCGCAATGCCCATACAGCCGACGGGGTTGAGCGGGCCTTGGGCCGCAAACCGCGAGACTTCGCGGAATTTGCACAAACTGCGATGACCGCCGGTGCTTGGCCCAACGCGGCCTAAGCCAACCTCACAATTGGGCAGGTGACAGACATAACCTGCCCATACTTCGAAAAGGAGTGAATGACATGTCCATTGCCCTCTTCTTTCTGATCCAATTCACGGTTCTCGCCTATGCTTTCGTCGGCGGCGTCTTTCTTGCATTCTCCGACTTTCTTATGCGCTCCCTGGCGATGACCGGCGGCCATGGTGGCGTTGAGGCAATGCAATTGATCAACCGAGAGGTCTTTCGCTGGGTCTTCATGGCGCTGTTTCTCGGCTCGGCAGTGGTTTCTGTGGTTCTTACTGCCTATGCGCATTTGCCCTGACTGGCGCGGCCGGAACGCTGATCATTGTCGCCAGTCTGGTCTATCTGATTGGCTGTTTCGGCGTCACCGTCTTCCTTAATGTGCCGATGAACGAGGCTTTGGGCGGGATGGAGATGTCAAGCGCGAGCACACGTGACTATTGGTTGCAAACCTATGTCCCGCGTTGGACCTTCTGGAACTCAGTTCGCACGATGGCCTGCGCGGTTTCTGCTGAGTTGCTTCTATTTGGGCTCATTTGGATGACCCGGAGCCAAGCGTTATCTGCTTGACGCCCGCTATCGGAAGCGTCTGAACGCCATTTTGGCTGGATTGTCTTCTTGGACAGGCCGTGCCGCTTTTCGCCGTTGCTGCGAAGTGCACAAAGCGGACCCTGGGTCTTAGAAGTCAAAGGGCCATTTTGTCCAAACAGCGCCAATTGATACCGGCGGCAGCGCATCGCGGGTTCAGATCATTGACAGTCATTCTTACGCTGATTGCGCATGCCCGTATCAACCGCTGAACGGCACTTACCCATTCTCAAGCAACCTGAACAGGCCGAAGAGGCGGTCACTTTTTGCCTTGGAGCAATTCAGGATTTGACGGGTTCGGCAAAGCCTGACTGCATCGGCAAAATCACAGACTGGACCGTTGTCTCGATTCAATCAAAACGAAAAACGGTCCAGTCCTCTACAGGTTTTGACCCTACAGCGCGCCGGCATATTCTCCGCGTGCGGGATAGTCGTTCTTGATGGCAAAATCCAGCGCGCCAACCAGTTCGGAAAAATGCGGGCGCACAAATGGCATGGTCTGCACGGAGCCGTAATAAAGCGTTTGCTGGGGTGTCACCATGAACAGGCCGGGCTCGGAAAACAACGCCGGCTCTTCGATGCCGATCGATGTCTTGCCACGCGAGGTGGAGATGTAGAGACCCCACTCTCTGGCCTTCTCCAGGCTCAGGTCGAACCCGAAACGCAGATGCTGTGCTTCGATCTTGTCGGCCATGGCCAGTGTGCGCTCCTGACCATCGGAACTGATGGCGATGGTCGTCACACCCCGTTCCGCGAAAGCCGGTGTCAGCTTTTCCAGCTCCTTGAGGTAATTGGCGCAGATCGGGCAATGCAGCCCCCGGTAAAAACAGATGACAACACCGCGCTCTGACTTTTCGCTGGCAAGATCGAAAGCCGCGCCGGCCAGTGTGGGAACGTTGAGATCGGGTGTTTTCTGTCGTGGCATCAACATTGATTTGTCCTCTGATTTGACTGTTGCATCCACCCTATCAGACGTTATGATCTGATAAATCCGAATAATCTGACCTAAACACCCAAATCTGATTATTGACTGTCATGAACAAATTCGACCGGCTCTCCGCTTTGATGCAGCACTTCCAGATGAATGTCGCCAAGTGCGATGCCGGTTGCGGCAACCTCATTGTGATTGGAGATCGTCGGACAAACCGTCCCGATGGCCTGGAGTTCTGGCCAAGGCAGCGCAGCGCGAACAGCCAGATCCCTGCGGATCGACGCCTTTTCGAAGCCAGCGCCGATTGGGGCGGCACCGCCAATCCACTGATTGCCGCACTGCCGGAAATACTCGTCGTGACCACCGGCTCGGATGAACCGCTCGCCCTGTTGTTGCAGATGCTGGTGACCGAGGCCGCCGATGCCAGGTGCGGGTCGAATTCGGCCGTCAACCGGCTGTGCGAGGTGCTGATCATTCGCTTGTTGCGCCAACAGATCGAGCTGGGTGAGACGACGCCCGGGCTTCTGGCGGGCCTTGCCGACCGAAGGATCAGCCGGGCCTTGGTGGCCATGCACGAAGACCCCGGTCGCGAATGGCGCAACCATGAACTGGCGGAGGTGGCGGGCATGTCATTGAGCCGGTTTGCCGACCGGTTCGTCGAAAGAACTGGCGAGACGCCGCAGACCTATCTGCGCCGCTGGCGCATGATCCTTGCGCGCCAGGAAATCGCCGCCGGCCGGCGCATCCAGAGCGTCGCACGCCGTCTGGGCTATGGCAGCGCAGAAGCGCTGAGCCGCGCCTTCCGGCGGCATTTCGGTCTGAGCCCGATGCTCGTCCGAAAATCGGCGCAAACCTGAGCCCGGCAATTATGTTGCAGCGGGTGCAGCTGAACCCTGCCCGCCGGTGCCGCTGGCGGTGGTGGTCTTCGCACCCCACAATCCGCCGAACAGCAGATAATAGGTGCTGGGAACAAAGAACAGCGTCAGAAGCGACGACACCAGCAATCCACCGATCATCAGGGTCGCCATCGGTTCGAACAGTGCGCCGCCATTGATCGCCATCGGCATCAGGCCGAATATGGTGGTCAAGGACGTCAGCATGATCGGCGTCATTCGTTTCTTCGACGCTTCTACGACAGCCTCCCTCAGATCCTGGGTCTGGCGCTCGATGTCGATCTGGTCAATCAACACGATGGCGTTGTTGATGATGATGCCGGCCAGGGAAATCATGCCCAATATGGCAAAGAAGGATAGCGGCTCATTGGTGATGAGCAGGGCGATCGGCGCGCCAATGATGATCAGCGGCACGGTCATGAATGTCAGGAGGACACGGCGCACGGAGTTGAACTGGAACATCAGGGCGGCCAGCATGACCATCAGTGCCAGCGGCATGCCCCCCGCCAGCAATGCGTTGACCTCGGAACTGTTCTCCGTCTCGCCACCGATCGTCAGCGTATACCCACCGCTCAGATCGAGCGAGTCGAGGGTCGGCCTGATTTGCGCCAGCACCTGATTGGCCGCCAGCGTATCGCTCTTGCCGGAGACCTTGATCAGGCGAACCTGGTTCTCCCTTCTGATCTGGGAAAACTCCAGCTTCGGATCGAATGTGGCCACCTGATCCAGGGATATGAGCGGGCCGTCGGTCGGCACCGCAAGGCTGGCCAGGTCCTCCAGGCTGCTTCGAAAGCCCTTCTCGGCCCTGACAACGATCGGAATGGACTGGTCGCCATCCCGATAGGTGGAATAGGCGGTTCCGGAGTAGAATGTGTCCATCAGATCGGAAATCTCGCGCGACGAAACACCCAGTTCCCGCGCCTTGCTCTGATCCACATCGATGACGATTTTCAGGGTCTTGTTGCCCCAATCGTTTTCGTTTTGCGAAATGCCGGCAACGTCATCGAATGCCTGCTCGACCTCATCGGCCAGATACAACAGTTTTTCGGCATCCGATCCCGAGATCTTGATCTCGACAATGCCCGATTCACCTCCGCCCATGGAGAGACGCTTGACCTTGAAACGGGCGGCCGGATGATTTTCAACCAGATATCGCTGTGCCCGCTTTGCCGCCGTCACGGCACTGTTGAAGTCGGTCGTATTGACCAGAACAAATGCACTGGCCGGGTTGGTATCGGCAGGGTTGAGCGCGAGATAGAAACGTGGTCCGCCATCGCCAACAAAAACCGTCGTGTTCACGACTTCCGGATTCTGGCTGGTGTCCCGTAACCAGCGCTCAACGGCAAGGGCTTCGGCCTGGGTGGCCGAGATCGCCGTCCCCTTTGGCATGTCGAGATAGATCATGAATTCGGCCCGCTCCGACAGGGGAAACATCTCCGATTTCACGTTGGAGAACTGGGTGATGGAGAGGCCGACGGCCGCATAGGCGCCGAGGATGATCAGCGGCCCCAAGGACAGCGTTCGGCCGATGATGCCGCCATAGACACGAACGATCCGGTTCGGCTTGTCCTCCTTCTGGGCCACTTTTCGCTTGGCAAACCAGACACACAGTGCCGGCAGGATATAGAGCGCAGTCAACCATGAACCGGCCAGCATGATCCCCACCACTGCACCGAGCGAGAAGGCAAATTCTCCTTCCACCCCGTCAAGGATCAACATCGGAATGAAGGCGGATACGGTGGTGACCGATGCAACCGCCAGGGGCACGAAGAACTGCCGCCCGGCCGCCAGGGCTGATTCCTTTGGATCGATCCCCTTGCTGATCCTGCCCTGAATGTCCTCGACCACGACAAGCCCGTTATCGACCAGCAGACCGAGCGAGATGATCACCGCCGCGATCGAAATCTGCTGCAGATCGATGGCCATGAAATTCATGCCGATCAGCGCGAACGTCACCGTGAACGGCACGATACAGGCAATAATCAACGCCGCGCGGAAACCCAGAAACAGCAACATCACGCCAAGCACCACGATGAATGTCTGCAGGACATTCATCAGCGCTGAATTGATGGAGGTGGTGACATTGGTCTCCTGAAACGTCGAGAACTGATAGGTGATGCCGATCGGCTGTGTCAGTTCATAGGCTGCCACACCCTCTTCCAAAGCCGCTCCAATCTTCTGGATATCCTCGCTGTCGGTCATTTCGACACTGACGATGACAGCCGGCTGGCCATTGAAATAGACGGGCTTGTTGACCGGGTCCTGGTACCCTCGCCGCACATTCATCAGATCTTTCAGACGGACGAAACCGGACAGTCCCTGAACCTTGGTCAGAACATTGCCGATCGCCTCGACCGATTGCAGATCACCATTGGCCTCGAGGATGAGACTGACCCCGTCGGCATCGATCTGGCCGGCTGGCAAAATCACATTCTGCGCCTGCAGATCCGACAGGACCTGATTGAGCTGTACGCCGACCGCCGCCAGCTTTCGCGTATCGATCTCCAGCCAGATCCGTTCTTCCTGAACTCCGAACAGCGTGACTTTCGAAATGCCGTCGACGGTATAGAGATATTCGCGCAGATCATCCGCCGATTGGCGCAGTTCCTCATCGGAAAACCCGTCACCGGTCACCGCGACCGTGGCAATGGCGACATCGCCATAATCCGTATTGACGAACGGCCCCTCCGTGCCCTCGGGGAGGTTCGGCTTCAGGTCGTCCATCTTGTTTCGAATATCCGTGAAGACGCTGTCCAGATCGGCCTTGCTGACATGGTCATAGATGTTCACGGTGACCACCGAACTGCCGGTGGATATCAGCGAATTGATATCCTCGATCTCGCCGATTTCGCGCGCCTTGCGCTCAATCGGTTTGACGATCAGGTCCTCCATCCGCTCCGGCGACATGCCCGGGAATTGCGTGGTGATCAGCGCGCTGCGGATGGTGATGGCCGGGTTTTCCCGTTTTGGCATGCTGCCATAGACGATCAGGCCCTGAACGATCAGGCCGATCATGATCAGGATCGTCAGCCGTGACTTGGTGAGTCCGAATCGTGTCAGAAAATCCATGACCCGGCCCCCTACTCGGTTTCCGGCAGAAGCTTGACTTCCATCCCGTCACGCAAATAGGAAACCCCGGCACAGGCGACATGCTCACCAGGCTCCAGGCCGTCAATCACGATCAATTTGTTTTCACGCAAGCCGCCGATACTGATCGGACGCGATTTGACCGTGCTGGATTCCTCGTCGAAGACAAAGATGTCGACCGAACCGGGAGCCGATGGGTCATCGGGCACATCAAGCCGGCCTTCCATGGGCAAAACGGTCAGTGGAACCGTGTAACCGATACCCTTGGGAACCGGGAATTCCAGGGCGATTTCGACGGCCATGCCGGCCTTCAGGACCGGATTGGTCCCGTCCAACGAAACAACCACCGGAAAGGACGATACCGTATCGGCGCGCGACCCGAGTTCACTCACATGCGCCGGCAGGACCACGGCCGGATCATCCGCGAGCCGCACGGTTGCGACCTTTCCCACGGCGATCTGGTTGACCACCTCAAAACTGACGGTGAATGAGGTCTCGAAACTCTTGTCGGCATAGATCGTTGCAACCGGACTCCCCGCCGTGACGTTGGTGAAGGACTCGACATCAACATTGCTGACGATTCCGTCGAACGGCGCGCGAAGGACCGCTCGATTGAGGTCGTCTTCGGCATTTTCAAGCTGTTTGCGGGCCTGTATCTCCTGCGCCCGGTTCGTTTCAAGAGCCGCCTCCGACTCATCGGCCTGTGCTTTCGTCACCACACCCTCTTCCAGAAGCTGTGATTTGCGCTTGAAATCATCCTCGGCATTGCGCGTTGCAACCTCGGCCTGACGGACGGCCGCCGCAGCATTGTCGACCTGAAGCTGCAGGCTTCTGGGGTCGAGTTCGGCAATGACATCACCCTCGGCAACCGCCTGACCGACATTGAGATTGACCTCCTGCAACCGGCCCGAAACTTCGAAAGACAGGGTCGTTGTGGAGGAGGGCTGCAAAACGCTCGGATAACGCCGGATGGTCGACTGCTCGGAATCATCAATGAGGCAGCTTTTGAGGCCGCGGATCACGGGTTCGATCTCTCCGGTCCGGCTGTCATCATCACCGCAGCCGGTCAGGGCCAGGGCAGCCAAACCCATGATCAACATCGCACGCATCAAACTCACCCCTCATCAGTCTTATTGTTTGGCGCATTTGAACATATCTGAGGCAAGCGTCAACGCATGATCCGGCCCATCGCCTCATTGTCACGTGATCTCTCACCGCAACGTGACTTTAACTTGAGCCGCCACGGCGATAGAACAGACAGGAAGTTTCAGGGGGTATGTTCACGCAATTGAACTGGTAGCGCATATGACAACACACACCCCTTTCGGCAAAATTCGACTCTTTGGCGCTGTGCTGGCCCTGTCGGCACTGGCCTCGAATCCAGTCTTATCAGCGGAAAACAAGCTCAAGGGTGTGGTGGAACTGTTCACCAGCCAGGGCTGTTCCTCCTGTCCTCCGGCCGATGCCGTACTCGGTGAACTGGCCAGTGAAGGCGAGGTGGTGGCACTCGCCTATCATGTCGACTACTGGAATTATCTTGGTTGGCGGGACACATTCAGTTCCGAACAGAGCACCAAGCGCCAATATGATTATGCCCGGACGCTGGGTCGTAAAAGCGTCTACACGCCACAGGCCGTCATAAACGGGCGTGACCACCTCAACGGAGCCGACCGTCGCGGCATCGATGCGAAACTGGATGGCTTCGAACAGGCCGGTCGCGGTCTGGTTGTTCCGGTGGAGGCCGTTCGAGATGGCGATTCCATCAAGATCAACATCGGCAGCGGTGATGGCAAGGCGAATATCCTGTTGGTGTATTTCGACCGGGAAAACACGGTTGACGTCAAACGGGGTGAAAACCGCGGCCGTAAACTGACCTATTGGAATTCCGTCAAGGACATGCAGACGGTTGCAATGTGGGACGGCGAGGCAATGGAACTTGTCCTGCCGAAATCTCTGATGGACGCGGATGGACATGAGGGATGCGCGATTTTGCTGCAGACCATGAAGTCCAACGGGGTTCCCGGACCCATCGTCGGTGCCGGCATCCTGATGAATGAGTCAAGCTGACCCGTCCGACACACCATTGTTCTCTTGCAATTTCAATCGCTTTTGGCAAACTGGCCCAAACGCGCCGTGCAGCCATGCGTCGGCGGTCGAGGCAGGGAAACACGCATGATCAAAAATCCGGGGCAATCAGGCAGGGGAGCAGCTGGTGTGCTGGTCGAACTGAAAGAATTCCGGAAGGACAAGGATCAACTGCCGACAACCTTTCACCGGCGGGAACTCGATGCCATATTGCGCCTCTATTCGCGCATGGTCGCCGAAGGCGAGTGGCGCGACTATGCCATTGACCATCTCAGGGACCGGGCGGTCTTCTCCGTTTTCCGGAGAACCAGCGAAGTGCCGCTTTTCCGCATTGAAAAGATTCCGAAACTGGCGCGAAAACAAGGTGCGTTCTGCGTGATTGCCGCCGGCGGACTGATCGTCAAACGCGGGCATGACCTCTCACAGGTTCTCAAGGTCTTTGACAAGACGCCAAAACTGGTGCGCGGTTAGCGCAATTCTCGCTTCGGCGGAATCGGCAAATCCAGACAGCCGTCCGGCATCATCCTCTCAGACGGTATTGGGATATCCACCATCCGTCAGAGCGGTGAACCGCTTGGTCATTTCGTCCACTGTCGGCGGTGTCGTTTCGTCGGTTGCCACTGCGTTGTGCAAGGATTTGCGATAAATCTGCATGATCGCGCCGAGATCAAACTGTCGCGCAGAACGAGTCCGCAGAGTCATCATCGATCATTCGTCGTCGGATATGAGATCACAAAAAAGGCGGCCCGAGAGCCGCCTTTGAAGATATCTGTGATCCAGCACTATTCGCGGTTGCCCAGGAACTGCAACAGGAACAGGAACAGGTTGATGAAATCGAGATAAAGGCGAAGCGCGCCCATGATGGCCTTCCGGCCGGCAACAACTTCACCGTCGCCTTCATAGTACATTTCCTTGATCTTCTGCGTGTCGTAGGCCGTCAGACCGGCAAACACCAGCACACCAATCGCCGAAATGGCGAACTGCAATGCGCTCGACTGCAGGAAGATGTTGACAACCATGGCGATAATCACGCCGATCAGGCCCATGAACAGGAAGGACCCCATTCCGGTCAGATCACGCTTGGTCGTATAGCCCCATAGTGACAGGGCGCCGAAAGATGCAGCCGTAATGAAGAACGTCTGTACGATGCTCTGTCCGGTATAGACCATGAAGATCGATGCAAGCGACAGTCCGACCAGGCCCGAATAGACCCAAAATGTCGTCTGTGCCGCCGGCACGCTCATCTTGTTGATCCGAAAGCTTAGAAAGAAGACCAATGCGAGGGGTGCAAGAAACACCACCCACCGAAGCGGGCTGGCGAAGATCAACTGCCCGAAGCTGGTCAGTTGCCCATCCTGCACCGCCATCATGAATGTGCCATAGGCAGCCACGCCGGTGATGGCCAGACCCATTGCCATGAGGTTGTAAACCCGCAGCATATAGGACCGGAGGCCTTCATCAATCGCAGCGCCGGCCTGCGAACCAACTTGCCCGCGGACCTGATAGTTACGAGGTTCTGCCATTTCTACCTCTCAAAATAGCCGTCGTTAATCTCAATCGTGCCCCGCCAGATGTCTGAACGGGGCACACGTGACCTGAATATGATGTTTCAGAGCGCCTAGGACAAGACCTGAGAGCGTTATTTTTATTCGGTTTTTGCCGAATTTCAGCCTGACGGTTAACCGAAATCTCCGCAGACGGGTCCGGGAACAGGAATATTCATGAAATCAACTCCGCCACGAAACTACAGGTTTCGCAGAATTGGCGCCGCCTTCTGGCCGAGAACGCGCCAGGTTCCGGCAAGGCCGATTCCGACCGTCAGCACCAGCGCACCCACAACCGTCATCATTGCCACATCGGGCAGGAATTGTGACGGCAGCGACATGATGCGCGACACCACGAACCAGGCGGCAAGGCCACCCGCAAACAGGGCGAATATCGCCGTCGCGAGGCCCAAGATCATGTATTCGTAGGAAAAAGCCCGGATCAGGGTGCGGCGGGTAGCGCCCAAAGTCTTCAGGACCACCGCATCATGCGCCCGCGCCCGGTTGCCTGCAGCCAATGCTCCCGAAAGCACCAGGATCGAGGCGATCAGCGCAATGGCCGCCGCCGCACGAATGGCAGTCGCCAATTGGCCGACGATGCGGTTGACGACGTCCAGCGCATCCTTGACGCGCACACTGGTCACGGTCGGGAACGCGTTCGTCACCGACCGAAGGACATTGCCCTCTTCTTCGGCGGTGGCATCGGGATCACTCAGGGTCGCGAGCCAGGCATGTGGCGCACCGGCAAAGGTGTTGGGCGAAAACACCATGACAAAATTGATCGACAGCGATTCCCATTCGACATCCCGCAAATTGGCAATGCGGGTCGTCACATTGCGCCCAAGGACATTGACGGTCACCGTATCCCCGACAGACAGGCCAAGCTCGCCCGCTTCTTCGGCAGAGAAGGAAACCAGCGGTTCACCGGAATAATCAGCTGGCCACCAGTCACCATCGGTCAATTTGGCATTCTCCGGCAGGTCTTCCGAATAGGTCACCCCGCGATCGCCGCGCAGCACCCATTGCGCTTCCGGCGGAACGTCCATCGACTGCACATCCACGCCGTTGAATTCCAGGATACGGCCCCGCAGCATCGGCACGCGCTGGATGTGTCCATTTGGCGCCTCGCTTCGAACCAGATCAACAAAGGCATCGACCTCGGCGCTCTGCACATCGACGAAGAAAAAGTTCGGCGCACGCTCCGGCAATGTCCCGCTGATTTCACGGCGAAGATTGCCGTCAATCAGGGCCAATGTCACCAGAAGGGCAAGACCCAGGCCCAGCGACAGCACGACGGAAGGGGTGAGCGCGCCGGGCCGGTGAATATTGCCGATTGCCAGCCGCAGGGCCGTTGAATTGACCTTCGGCGCACGCCGGGCAAGCATTTCAATGAGGATCGAAACCAGCCGCAGAACCACGAAGGCGAAGGCGATCGAACCCAGAAAAATACTGGCGATAAACCGGTCATAGGAGGTCAGCACCGCCAGACCCGCAAACAGCGCGACCAGTACGGCGGCCGTCGCCAGATAGCGCTTGCGTGGCAGGCTGCCGGCATCAAAACCCTGTTCCCGGAACAGCGCTGTCGCCGGCACTTCCCGTGCCCGTCCAAGCGGCAGCACCGCAAAGGCGAGCGCCGTCAGAAATCCGAAGACGGCCGCCAGTGCGAGAGCGCCGGGATAAAGGACCGTCTGCGTGGAAACCGGCAGAATGCCCGACAGGGCCGTTTGCGCGAATACCGGCATGGCCGCTCCAAGCACCAGACCCAGCGCAATTCCGATCGATGTGATGATCAGGATCTGGATCAGATAGACCGCAAAAACGAAACTGCCTGATGCGCCGAGACATTTGAACGTGGCAATGACGCCCCTTTTGGAATCAAGATAGGCGCGCACGGCATTGGCAACACCCACGCCGCCGACCACAAGCGCGGTCAGTCCGACAAGCGTCAGGAACTGAGAAAATCGCGTGATATTGGCGCTCAGCGCCGGCGCGGCATTGCTCCGGCTGCGCACCGACCAGCCGGCGCTCGGAAATTCACTTTCCGCCGTTTGCCGCAGTTGGTTGACTGCCGCGTCGCTGGCATTGGCGCCCATGCGAATCTTGTAGGCATATTCGACCAGGCTTCCGGTCTGGATCAGGCCGGCAGCACCGAGCCCGTCCTGCGACATCAGGAGCCGGGGGGCGAAGCCGAAACCGTCCGACAGAGCATCGGGCTCGCTGTCGATCACCGCTCGAATGACAAATTGGGCATTGCCAAGCAGCACGGTGTCACCCACCGATACGCCCAGCCGGTCAAGCAGCAGGGGTGCCACTGCGACGCCGTAGAGCCCGTCTTTCTCACCGAACAGGGCATCAAAGCCAAGCGGCGGCGTGACCAGCAGCTCGCCATAAAGCGGATAGAGGGAATCCACCGCCTTGGCTTCCACAAGAGTCTGATCCGATCCATCCGGCAGACGCGTCATCGATCGCAGCCCGGTCGTCTTGGTCATGGTGCCCTGGTCACTCAGGAATGCCAGCTCATCGTCCTGCGCCGGACGATTTTGCAACTCGAAACGAATATCGGCGCCGAGGATCGACTGACCCTCCTGCGTGATCGCACTGGTGATCGATTGCGACACGGAGTTTACTCCGGCTATCGCTGCGGTGCCGAGGGCGATACAGGCCAGGAAGATGTAGAAACCGGAAAGCCCGCCCCGCATTTCCCGCAGCGCCAGACGAAACGCCAGGCGCAATTCGGTCACCGACGGGATCGTTGTTTGTGCGGCCCGGCTCAAGCGACCGCCACCGCTTCTGCATTGTCGCTGTCTTCCGACAGGATCTCGCCGGACCGTACGCGAATCTGCCGACTGCATCGCTCCGCCAGGGCCGGATCATGGGTCACCAGCAGCAATGTCGTGCCGCGTTCGGCCTGTTTGGCAAACAGCAGATCAGCGATCTGACGGCCGGTTTCGGTATCGAGATTCCCGGTTGGCTCATCTGCGATCAGCATGGACGGGGACGGCGCCAGCGCCCTGGCAATGGCAACGCGCTGTTGTTCTCCACCCGACAATTCACCCGGATAATGGGTCAACCGCTCGGCAAGTCCAACCGAAGCCAGTTCCTCACGGGCAAGAGCAAAGGCGTCGGAGCGGCCGGCCAGTTCCAGCGGCACCGCCACATTCTCCAGCGCCGTCATGTTGGGGATCAGGTGAAAGGACTGGAAAACGATGCCGATATTGCGGCCGCGAAAATCGGCGACTTCATCTTCGCTCATCGCGTGCAGCGGTTTTCCGGAGATGTTGATTTCACCGGAGTCGATTTTTTCAAGTCCGGCCAGCACCATCAACAGGGTTGATTTGCCGGATCCGGACGGCCCGACAATGCCGACCGACTCGCCCGCATTGACGATCAGGTCCATTTTTTTGAGGACATGGACCGATGAGGCACCGTCGCCGAGCGTCAGGTCCGCTGATTTCAGATCGATTATGGGTTTTGACAAGACAGCCGCTCACTATATGTAATTTTATTGGCCATTATGGCGATCCTCCCCAAGGTCCTGACCCAGGGCGTGGTGGTGAACCGGCCCGGGCAATGCTGAAGGATTTAGGGAACCACCCATGAGAATTAAAGCCGCGCTGACCATTTTTGCCACTTTTTGGGGTTTTTCGCTCCTTTCTCTCGGTATGGCGCATGCCGATTCAGTTTCAATTGTCGGATTTGGTGACAGCCTGATGGCCGGTTACGAGCTGGCACCGGAGGATGCCTTTCCCGCCAAACTCGAAGTGGCACTGAAAGACAAGGGCCACGCCGTGACCATCGCCAATGCCAGTGTCTCTGGCGACACGACGTCCGGCGGCCTGGCGCGTCTCGACTGGTCGGTGCCCGATGGCACGGATGCGGTGCTTCTGGAGCTCGGCGCCAATGATGCGTTGCGCGGAATCAGTCCGGAAAAAACCCGTGAAAACCTGGACGCCATGATTTCCAGGTTGAAGGATCGTGGCATTGCGGTCCTGCTGGTCGGCATGCTCGCGCCACCCAATATGGGATCCGACTATGCCAACCAATTCGACACGATTTATCCGGAGTTGGCCAAATCCCACAATGTCGGCTTTTACCCGTTCTTCCTGGACGGCGTGGCTGCCGAAACAGGCCTGGATATTGGAGACGGCATGCATCCCAACGCCAAGGGGATCGACATCATGGTCGAACGCTTTTTGCCCTATGCCGAAACCTTGATCGACACGGTTTCTGCCGGCAAAAAACCGTAACCAACTGATATAAAACACTTATTTTGTGACATGAGAAACGATCCTGCGGATTTCATGTCAAAAAGCGCCGGATCGCGTCGAAAGAACTTGCCCTCAATGTTCACTCGTGATTCGCTGCAAGTGACCATACGAATCGGGGAGGCTGCCATGCCGCGTTTGTTTATCGCCCTCGAGATGCCACAGGAGGTGACGCTCAGTCTCTCGCTTTTACGTGGTGGTCTGCACGGCGCCCGCTGGATCGACGTGGAAAACTACCATATGACCCTGCGCTTCATCGGCGATATCGATGCGCCGACCGCCGATGAGCTGGTCAACGCGCTGGACCGCATCGAGCGCCCGCAATTTGATCTGTCACTGATCGGCATGGGCTCCTTCGGCTCAAAGAAACCGCATTCCCTTTGGGCCGGGGTCTCGGCCTCGCCCGAGTTGCTGGCGCTGCAAGCTGAAATCGAGCGCATCTGCCAGCGCCTGCGCCTGCGTCCGGATCCGCGAAAATTCACACCCCATATCACCATTGCGCGGCTGCGCGGCGCCCGTGTAGAGGACGTGGTCAGCTATCTGTCCGCCCGCAGCAATTTTCAAACCAACTCCTTCACAGTGTCGCGGTTCGTCGTAATGTCGTCGCGCGATTCCGTCGGGGGTGGTCCCTATGTCACGGAAGAAGCCTATCCGCTGCATCCGGCCTTCGCCACACCACCGGCCGTCGAGCCGGCACGCGATGCAACGAGCCACTATCGCTGAGGACAAGGCCAGATGATGAAACATCTCACCACAACAATCGGTTGGGTCGTCATGGCGGGTCTGATCGTCGTCGCCGGTCAGGCCGGCGCCAAGGATTACCCGCCCGTCAATCCGCTGCTCAAGGGTGGCAAGACGATCCTCGGGCAGCCCCTGACCTATCCGACCGACGGTCCGGCACAAATCCAGTCCGTCATCGTGACCATGCCACCGGGTGCGCAAACCGGGCTTCACACCCACCCCTATCCGACATTCGGCTACATTCTTGAAGGCGAATTGACCGTGTCCTACCCCGCCGGTGTCACCAAGACCTATCGGCAGGGCGAAGCCGTCATGGAGGCGGTTGATACGCCCCATAATGGCAAGAATACCGGGACGGAGCCGGTCAGGATTCTGGTCGTGTTCATGGGCGTCGAGGGAAAGGCCAATACGGAAGTCCTGAACGACTGACAAATGCCCTGGAGCCTTGCGCCTGAAGTGCTTTGCTGACACGGTAAGCTGCACCATAGGATGGCCGCGCGACCAATGGGGGCATGCCGGCCTGCAAGCGATGTGACGTCACGGATTTGATCCATGCCCCAATTCAAGACCACGGATAATGTGACACTGCACTATCTCGAAGCAGGCAATGGTCCGCCGCTGGTCATGCTGCATGGATGGTCACAGGGTGCCGCCCTGTTCAAGCATCAGATAGAAGCATTGTCAGACCGGTACCGGGTCATCGCCCTCGACATGCGGGGCCATGGTCAATCCGATAAGCCGGAACACGGCTATCGCGTATCGCGGTTGGCGGTCGACCTGCATGAACTGATCAGGGCGCTGGACCTGCGAACCATCAATCTGCTTGGCCATTCCATGGGTTGTGCCGTGATCTGGAGCTACTGGGAGCTCTTCCGGGGCGACAGAATCGCCAAAATGATTCTCGTCGATGAACCGCCGGTTGTCGTTGCCAGCCCCGGCTGGTCCAAGGACCAGCGCTGGACAGCCGGCGGCATGATGGAGCCCGATGATCTGTTTCGCTTCGCCGAGCGGCTCTCCGGCCCCGACGGTGTCGATGCGACCGGGGAAATGATCTTTTCCATGGTGACACCGGCCATGTCGGATGAACAGAAGAACGAGCTGCTATCGGTCAATCTGCAGTTTCCGCGCCCCTATGCGGCCCGGCTTCTCATCAACAATGCCACCCAGGACTGGCGTGATACGATCCCGACGATCACCGTACCAACCCTTGTCCTGTCCGGTGGTGGCAGTCAGGTTCCCTGGCAGTCACAGCAGTGGATTCACGAGCAGATCAAAGGATCCGTGTTCGAGATTTTTGCCGCCGACGAAGGTGGCAGCCACTTCATGTTCCTGGAAGCACCAGCGAAATTCAACGCCCGTGTCGGTGCGTTTCTCGCCTGAACCGATGCGCCCACCGATCAACCTCGGGAAAGGCCTCGTTCGAGATAGGATGCCAGGTCCGCCGCCGGCGGGTTGGCAGGAGTCTCCCGCGTCAAAAGCGAGACACTGAAGTTCGGAAGCGTTGGGAGCTCGGCCGAATCATCAATCGGCTCCAGATGATCGGGCATGGCCGAGGTCAGGAAGGTTCCAACCGCAAGGTCCATTCGGATCATCGCGACGGTCGCTTCAAGGCTGTCACTTTCATACACATACCGCCAGGCGCGTCCGGCCCGATCCAGCGCCCTGATCACCCGTGGTCTGAAGACGCAGGAGGCGGTAACCAGGGACAAGGGCAGCGGATCCCCATGACCGGCTTTGCCGCCCTTTGCGCCGGCCCAGACAAGCCGGTCACGATAGAGCTGCCGGCCCGTCGCCTGCTCCGCGGGTTCTTCCAGAAGCGTCACATCCAGAAGTCCGGCATCGAATTTTGCGCGAAGATCCGGCGAAGTATGGCACTTCAGGTTGATTTCGATATCCGGATGGGCTTCGGCGAACAGCCGCAGAATGGACGGCAGACGTCCGGCAAGAAGATCAACCGGGACACCCAGGCTGACGCTTGCCACGACGGGACGGGACGTCATGTCAGACCACAGCTCATCATTGATCGCCAACAGGCGGCGTGCCTTGCCGAACAACCTGTCTCCCGCCTCGGTCAGCGACAATCCGGGGCGCTCTCGACGAAACAAAGCGCTTCCCAATTGTGCCTCCAGCCGTTTGATGTGCTGGCTGACTGCGCCCTGCGTCAGGTTCAGAACCTGGCTTGCCTGGGTCATGTTCCCGAATTCCGCGACCGTGACGAAGGTTCTCAGAAGCGGTGTGTCGAAATTCCGTACCGTCATTACAATTCTTAATGTTTTCGATTATCACAATTAGATATCATGATTTCAGGCCAACTGCTAGAACCACGCCGAATGAACACGGAGCCGCACCATGGAAAAAGTCAATATCGCCGAAAAATTCGACAGGATTTCCGAACACTGGAAACCGCACATCGCCGCGCAATCCAATGGTCAACACGTCCGCCTGGCCAAGCTGAAAGGTGAGTTTGTCTGGCACAGCCATGATGATGAGGATGAGCTGTTCATCGTGGCAAAGGGGCGGCTGACAGTTCGCTTCCGCGACGGGGATATCGAATTGTCTGAGGGCGAAATGATGGTGATACCGCGTGGCATCGAACACATGCCGGTTGCGCATGAGGAAGTCCATTTGATCAACATCACCAAAGCCGAAACAACCATGACCGGAAATGTCGATTCGGACAGGGCCATTCCGGTGTCTCAGCTCGACAGTGTCTGAAAAGATGCAGCCCTACCGCATGCGCGCGAGCAAGGCTTCGCATCCCTCCTGCAACATCCGGTAGACGGATTCGAAGCCGTCGCTGCCGCCCAGATAGGGATCGGGTACATCGACTGGCCGGTTGCGGGCCAGGGTCATGAAATGGTGGATGCGGTGATGGCTGGATGGGGATGCGGCCGCAACCAGGTTTGAAACATTGGACCGGTCCATTGCGACAATCAATTCGAACCGCTCGAAATCGCCGGGGCGAATTGTCCGCGCCCTTTGCCCGGTGATATCAACTCCGTATTCGGCCGCCACCGCAATCGATCTGGAATCCGGTGGATCACCCTCATGCCAGCGCCCGGTCCCGGCCGAATCGATTCGCAACTCGCCAAGGCCTTTCGATTGCGCCATACTGCGAAAAATGCCTTCCGCCATTGGTGATCGACAGATATTGCCGAGGCAGACAAACAGAATGGACTGTGTGCCACGCAGGCACGTCGAACCGGCCATGGGTAACCTCCGGGACAAAGAGCATGAAAGCTACAGCGATTGAACCAGCCGAAGCAAGCCAGCGAATGACGGAGGTGCCGGGATGGCAAATGCGCTCTGATGGCAAGGCCATCGAACGGTCATTTGTGTTCCGCAATTTCAATGCCGCTTTCGGCTTCATGACGCGCGCGGCGCTGGTTGCTGAAAAGCTTAACCACCATCCCGAATGGTCCAATGTCTACAAGCGCGTCGATGTTGTGCTGACAACCCATGACACCGGGAACCTCACGGAATTGGATTTCAAGCTGGCAAAGGCCATGAACCGCTTCGCCGATGGCGCCTGAACTTGAACCCGATGGCGTTCAAACCCATATTTTGGAGCAAACAAAGGAACAGATAACTGGTTGAAGAGATCAAAATCGGTGAGATCCTGGAGCCTGGCGATGACGACACCCGTCGTGGCCAGGAACACAGGATTCGCGACAAGTTCTGGGGCACGGTCAAAAAGGCCGCTCGGCAGGTCCCCTTTCTCGAAGACGTTGTCGCGGCCTATTATTGTGCGTTCGATTTGAACACGCCGCACCGGGTGCGCGGCATATTGCTGGCGGCACTGGCCTATTTTGTCCTGCCGCTGGACGGCGTACCGGATTTTCTCGCCTTTGTCGGGTTTTCCGACGACGTGGCTGTCCTCGGCGCGGCACTTGCCGCTATTCGCGCCCATATCACGCCGGCCCATTACGAAGCCGCGCGACAGGCACTGGCCGAAGAAGAGCCGGCCAATAGCTGAGTTCAATTCAAATCCCTTGCGGCATTTTCCATAGCGTGACCGAGCGCATTGTGTCCGGCGCGAATGTCAGGCTGTCTGAGCGCGCCGCTCGGCCATTGCCTGGACGATGATCTGAAATGCCGATGACAGGAACAAGGACGCCATGATGCCGGCGACGATCAGGTCGGGCCAGCCGGTTGCCGTTCCCCAGACACCCACTGCCGCGACCATGACGGCGACATTGCCGATCGCATCATTGCGCGAGCACAGCCAGACGGACCGGACATTGGCGTCTCCATCCTTGTAGCGCACCAGCAACAGCACACTGGCTAGATTGGTCAGCAATGCCAGGAAACCGACAAAGCCCATGATCTGCGCCTGCGGCACGCCGATGACAAACACCTGATAGACCGTCGAGCCGAGAACCCACAAACCCATCAACAACAGGCTTGCCCCTTTGGCAAGCGCTGCGGCGCTCCGGACCTGCAGCGATCGACCGATCACGGCCAGCGAGATGCCGTAGGTCAGGGCATCGCCAAAAAAGTCGAGCGCATCGGCCTGCAGGGCCCGGGACCCAGCCAGTTGGCCGGCCGTCATCTCGACCACAAACATGCCGGCGTTCAGCGCAATAACGGCCCATAGACGCCTCTTATAGTCTGCCGAAAGGCCTTCAAACTGGCCATGATGTCCGCAACAGCCGCTCATTTTCGTCTCCTTGCAACCTCGTCACGGCCAATATAATCTCTCTAGTAACTATAGGTTCAAGGGGTAATCCAGTGCTATCCATCGGTGACCTGTCACGCCGCACGGGCGTCAAGATTCCAACGATCCGTTACTATGAACAGATGGGCCTTATTGCCGCACCCGAGCGAACCGAAGGAAACCAGCGCCGTTACACCTCCACTGAACTGCAACGGCTCTCCTTCATCAAACATGCCCGCGATCTCGGCCTGAACATCAATGCCATCCGGGATCTTGCCGAACTGAGCGCCGATCCGGACAAACCCTGTGCCGACGTCCATTCCATCGCCAATGATCACCTGACCGGCATACGAGAAAAGATCCTGCGGCTGCTGCGGCTGGAAAAGGAACTCCAGCGGATTGTTCGCGGCTGTGATACCGATCAGGTTGGCGATTGCCGCGTAATTGAAGCCCTTTGTGACCATGCCCTGTGCGCGCAAGACCACTGACCGGGCCCGTCATCTTCCCGGTCGGGATCGCAAACGACAAGCATCCATGGCAGGGTTTGATTGCCGGACAAAACAACGCAATTTTTGCAAAAAGCCCGGAAACGACGGACATTGCCGGGTTTTTGACAGCATGTTGACGGTTTGGTAACCGAAAATCGGTCAGATTAAGTCAAATTGTTGCCAAATCGGCATGTTCAAGGCAAGACCTTCTCTAAGAAGGTGATGGAGACAACCGGTAGGTCTATTATGGTAGTGAAGAAGTTATTGACCGCAATTGTTCTGTCGATTGCACTGACCAGCGGGGCGTTGGCGCAATCACCAACGCTCATCAAGCAGTTCAATGCCTGGGGTGCCTATTCCTATACGGGTCCCAACGGCAAAGTCTGCTACATCCTTTCCGTGCCGACACGCAAGGAACCCAGCAACGTCAATCATGGCGACATTTTCTTCCTGATTTCGCAGCGCCCGGGACAGAATATCAGCTACGAACCACAGGCCATGATGGGATATCCGCTGCAGGACAGCTCGAAGGTTACCGTCACGGTCGATGGCCGTAACTTCGTCCTGTTCACCAAGAACGATTCGGCCTGGGTCGAAAACGCGGCCGAAGAGCCGGCACTCGTCAATGCCATGCGCGCCGGGTCATCCATGTCGGTCAAGGCCACGTCGCGCCGCGGGACGGCGACCAACTATACCTATTCCCTGTCCGGTGTGACGGCAGCGCTCAGCGAAATCCAGAGCTGCAGCTGAACCAGCATCGTTCACGCAATGATCCGAAGGCCGGCCTCGCGCCGGCCTTTTGTTTTTGACAATTGCAGTGAGCTGCAAAGGGTGACGTCATCGTCATTTGGTGGTACAGCCCCCGCCAATCATGCGCTGACTGTGCGCAGACGCATCTTCAGACCCGAAACATCTCATCGGAAAGATCCGGCAGCATGCCCCTTTCGATAGACCTTAAAGACACCCAACGTCGCGACGCGCTGTCTTCCCGGCAGCCGGCGGCCGATGAAGGCTTGAAGCCATCGATCATCGGAATGGACAGGGATGAGCTGGCCGATGCGGTTCGGACTGCCGGTGTCGCCGAGCGCCAGGTCAAGATGCGGGTCCAACAGCTTTGGCACTGGCTATACGTTCGCGGCGTTTCCGATTTCAGTGACATGGCAAATGTGTCGAAGGATTTGCGTGCCGGCCTTGCCGAACGCTTCACGATTGCCCGACCGCATATCGCCGACGAACAGATATCGCAGGACGGCACCCGCAAATGGCTGCTGCAGTTCCCGTCGCGCGGCGCCGGAAAGCCCGTCGAAATCGAAACCGTCTACATCCCCGAGGAAGGTCGCGGAACCCTGTGCATTTCGAGCCAGGTTGGCTGCACCCTGACCTGCACCTTCTGCCACACCGGTACCCAGAAACTGGTGCGCAACCTGACGGCGGAGGAAATCCTGTCGCAACTGCTGCTGGCCCGTGACCGGCTCGGCGACTTCCCCAAGAAGGACACGCCCCAGGGCGCGATCGTGCCATCCGAGGGACGCAAGATCTCCAACATCGTCATGATGGGCATGGGAGAACCGCTCTACAATTTTGACAACGTCAAAAAGGCGCTGTTGATTGCCATCGACAATGAGGGGCTCTCCCTGTCCCGGCGTCGGGTCACCCTCTCCACGTCCGGTGTCGTGCCGGAGATTTACCGGACGGGCGAGGAGATCGGCGTCATGCTGGCGATTTCACTGCATGCCGTCCGCGACGATCTGCGCGACGAACTGGTGCCGATCAACCGGAAATATCCCATTGCCGAATTGATGAAAGCCTGCCGCGAGTATCGCGGTCTGTCCAACGCCCGGCGCATCACTTTTGAATATGTGATGCTCAAGGGCGTCAATGATTCGCTGCAGGATGCCCGCGATCTGGTGCGGCTTCTCAAGGGGATTCCGGCCAAGATCAATCTCATTCCGTTCAATCCATGGCCCGGAAGCCAATATGAATGTTCGGACTGGGAACAGATCGAGATATTCGCCGATTTCGTCAATCAGGCCGGATATGCCTCACCGATTCGCACACCGCGCGGCCGCGATATTCTGGCAGCCTGCGGCCAGTTGAAATCGGAATCCGAACGGCTGCGCAAATCCGAGCGCCTGGCCCTGGAGGCGATGATGATTGCCGGCCACGGCGAGGCCTGACAAGTGGACCGTCTGGCCCTCTTTCTCGTTCGCCTGATGATGATCACACTGGGCTTCATGGCCGCGTCGATCACGGCCGGCGTGGCGCTGGCCCTACTGACGGAGTTCATCACATTGCAGGAAGCCGGCCGACTGTCGCAGGCCGGACTTGATTTCGGCCTTGTCATCGGCGCACTGGGATTTGCCAGTCTCGTTGGCTATGTGGCCTTCTTTCCCGCCCTGCTGGTGATCTTCTATGCCGAGTTGACAAAGCGGCGGGACTGGCTGTTTTACGCGCTCGCGGGCGGTATCATCGCAGCGGCTGCACCCTTCCTGGTGGCTGTCATCCTGCAGCCCGCCAAACAGTCGCAGCTTGATTTTGCCCTGATGATGACGGCAGCCGGCATGATGGGCGGCATCGTTTACTGGCTGGTCGCTGGCCGAAGCGCCGGGCATTGGCTGCCCAGTGCCCGCGAAAAGGTCAACGCCCCTCCGTCAGAAGAATTCTGACCGCAAAGGTCGAAAACACCCCCGCAAAACTGAAATCGATCAGCCGCATGATCCGTTTGTTCCGACTTAGCCAATCCGTCAGTTGTCCGGCGATCAGCACCATCCCGACACCGATCGGAATGAACAGGGCATTCATGAGCAACCCCAAAAACACCAGTTTTCCGGTGATGTGCGCATCGTTTGCCGACACGAATTGCGGCAGGAATGTCATGAAGAAAATCACGACTTTCGGATTGAGCAGGTTGACCGCCAAGCCCTGGCTCCAGCTCGCAACCAGGCTTCGGGGTTCTTTGTGCTCCTTCTTTGGCCTGAAGGCCGAACCGCTGATGACGGCCTGAACGGCAAGCCACAAAAGATAGGCAGCGCCGCTGATCTTGAGGACAAGAAAACCCGTTGGCGAAGCAACCACGAGGGCTGACACACCAATCGCGACCAGCACCGTATGAATGGCAATGCCGGTGGACGTTCCGGCGACACAGGCTATCGCCGACAATCGGCCCTCCGAAAGGGCCCGGCCGACAAACAGTGTCATGTCCGGCCCCGGCGTGACGGCGAGGATGATCGAGGCGGCGGCAAACGCCATCAAAACGGGCAGGTCCGGAACAAAGGGCATCGCCTATCCTGTTGCTGCAGCAGCTCAGGTTTTGGTGAAATCGGCAAACCTGAATGCATCGACAAAATCAGCGACCTGCACCGTTGTCACGTTTCTGACAAGACGTGAAACGGGCCAAGCCGGTCTCGTTCGCACATTTGACGCAGCCAATGGGCTTGTATCGCGCGCCATTCCGACTACAGTGCCGCCGATTTTACCCAAACGGGTCATGACCCGTACACGGACATAATGGACAATGCAATGAGCGCAAAGAACGACGTGAAAAAGGTCGTGCTCGCCTATTCGGGCGGGTTGGATACCTCGATCATCCTGAAATGGCTGCAAAGCGAACTGAATGCCGAAGTGGTGACCTTTACGGCTGACCTCGGCCAGGGCGACGAGTTGGAACCGGCCCGAAAGAAGGCCGAGATGTTGGGAATACGCGAGATCTACATCGAAGATCTGCGTGAGGAATTCATCGCCGATTTCGTCTTTCCGATGTTCCGCGCCAATGCCGTCTATGAAGGTGTCTATCTGCTCGGTACATCAATCGCGCGGCCGCTGATTTCCAAGCGCCTGATTGAAATTGCCCATGAAACCGGTGCCGACGCCATCGCCCATGGCGCCACCGGCAAGGGCAATGACCAGGTGCGCTTCGAATTGTCCGCCTATGCGCTGAACCCGGACATCAAGATCATCGCGCCCTGGCGCGACTGGAGTCTCAAATCACGGACCGACCTGATCGACTTTGCCGAAAAGCATCAGATCCCGATACCAAAGGACAAGCGCGGCGAATCACCCTTCTCGGTCGACGCGAACATGCTGCACTCCTCCTCGGAGGGGAAAGTCCTGGAAGACCCATGGGACGAAGCGCCGGAATATGTCTATCAGCGCACCGTTGCGCCCGAGGACGCACCGGACGAGGCCACCACCATCGAAATCGAGTTCGAAAAAGGCGATGCCGTGGCGCTTAACGGCGAACGCCTTTCTCCGGCGACCCTGTTTGCCCGTCTCAACGATTATGGCCGAGACAACGGTATCGGGCGCATCGACCTTGTCGAGAACCGGTTTGTCGGCATGAAGTCGCGCGGCGTGTATGAAACGCCCGGCGGTACGATCCTCCTGGCGGCGCATCGCGCCATTGAATCGATCACCCTCGACCGTGGTGCGGCCCACCTGAAGGATGAGCTGATGCCGCGCTATGCGGAACTGATCTATAACGGATTCTGGTTTTCGCCGGAACGCGAAATGTTGCAGGCGGCCATCGACCAAAGCCAGCAAGAGGTGGAGGGCAAGGTCAGGCTCAAACTCTACAAGGGCAACGTCATCGTCACCGGACGGGAATCCGGCAAGTCGCTCTACTCGGCTCAAATCGTGACATTCGAGGATGACCAGGGCGCTTATGACCAGAAAGACGCCGCCGGCTTCATCAAGCTGAACGCTCTGCGCCTGCGAACACTGGCCGCCCGCAAATAGCAGGGATGATCCGGCAGCGGTCAGCGTGCGTATAGAAACAGAATCGGAACAGCGGCCGCCGCCGAAGCTCTTGTTTGCCCTTGTATGGCGGTTTCGCACTGCTTACATCGCCAATCGGGTATGACGAAGCTTGGGGTACACCGTGATGGACACCGTCAACGATCACATCTTTTCCTGGACCGGCCAGCACGGCCTGCCCGACTTTTCCAGGATCGGAGATGATCATCTGGCGCCGGCTTTCGACGAAGCGCTGGCCAGGCACAATGCGGAAATCGAGGCCATTGCCAGTGATTCCCGACCGGCGGATTTCGACAACACGATCCTTGCGCTGGAAAAATCGGGCGACGCATTGTCGCGCGTTTCAGCCCTGTTCTGGAACCGTGCAGGCGCCGACAGCAACGAGACCATCCGCGCCCTGGAGCGCGAGATCGCGCCGAAAATATCACGGCATTATTCGGCGATTGCCATGAACAGCGAATTGTTTGGCCGGGTCGATACGATCTGGAAAAACCGTGATGCGCTGGAGCTTGACGGCGAGGCGACGCGGGTCCTTGAAAAGCACTGGAAAGGCTTTGTGCGCGCCGGCGCGAAGCTGGACCGCAAGGGCCAGGATCGCCTGGCCGCCATCAATGAGGAGCTGGCCGGGCTTGGCGCCAGGTTCAGCCAGAATGTGTTGGCCGATGAAGCCGACTGGCATCTGCCGCTGACGGACGAGGAAAGCCTGACGGGACTTCCCGAATTCCTGCGCGATGCCATGGCCTCCGCTGCCCGGGAGCGCGATCTCGATGCGCCCTATGTCGTCACACTGTCACGTTCGATCATCGAACCGTTCCTGACCTTTTCCGAGAACCGGGATCTGCGCGAACATGCCTTCACCGCCTGGATTTCGCGCGGCGAAAATGGTGGCGAAACCGACAATGTCGGAACGGTCGCAAAGGTCCTGGCACTGCGTCAGGAAAAGGCGCAGCTGCTGGGTTATGACAGTTTTGCCGCCTTCAAGCTGGATGACACGATGGCCAAGACCCCTGAGGCGGTCAATGCGCTGCTGATGAAGGTCTGGGACCGCGCTGTCATACAGGCCCGCAAGGAGGAGGACGCCATCGCGGCTCTGATTGCCGAGGAAGGAAGGAACCACCGGGTCGCACCCTGGGACTGGCGGCACTACTCGGAAAAACTGCGCGGACGCCAATTCGATTTCTCCGAATCCGAACTCAAGCCCTACCTGCAATTGGAAAACATCATCAAGGCCTGTTTTTCGGTTGCAAACCGGCTGTTCGGTCTGACGGCCGTCGAGCGCCCGGATCTGGAAGCCTATCATCCCGATGCAAGGGTTTTTGAAATCCACGACCGTGACAATCGGCTGATCGGGTTGTTCATCGGAGACTATTTTGCACGGCAATCCAAGCGATCGGGTGCCTGGATGAGCGGGTTGCAGCAGCAGCATCGGCTGGATGACGGCCAGATTCCGATCATCTACAACGTCATGAACTTTGCCAAGCCACCTGAAGGCAAACCGGCGCTCCTCTCGCTGGATGACGCCCGGACGCTGTTCCACGAATTCGGACATGCGCTGCACGGTCTGCTGTCGGATGTGACCTATCCGACCGTATCGGGCACATCGGTTTCCCGTGACTTCGTCGAGTTGCCGTCACAGCTCTACGAACACTGGTTGACGGTCCCGGAGGTCTTGCAGGAATTTGCAGTCCATCACGAAACAGGGGAGCCCATCCCGGCGGCACTGCTGGACAAGGTTCTGGCGGCACGCAATTTCAATGGCGGGTTTGCCGCCATCGAGTTCACCGCTTCGGCACTGGTCGATATGGCCTTTCACACAGCCGGAAAATTTGGAGATCCGCTGGACTTCGAGGCTGCAAAGCTCGCCGAACTCGGCATGCCGGATGCCATTGTCATGCGCCACCGGACGCCCCACTTCCTGCACGTCTTTTCGGGCGACGGTTACTCCGCCGGCTATTATTCCTACATGTGGTCGGAAGTTCTCGATGCCGATGCCTTCAATGCCTTCGAGGAAAGCGGCGACGTGTTCAATCCGGACACCGCCGACAGACTGTACAGGCACATCTATTCGGTCGGCGGCAGTGTCGACCCCGAAGACACCTATCTGGCATTCCGCGGCAAGCTGCCCGATGCGACCGCAATGCTCAAAAAGAAGGGCCTCGCCGCCTGAAACCGGTCCGGCTTCAAAGCTGAGCCGGACGATTCGCGGCTGCCCCCTTTCGCAACTGCACAAAAACCTGTATGAGCGCTGCAAATGGCGTGCCCGGACCGATTTGAGCGCAGCCGCAGCAATTCTGGTCTTGTCGGAAACGGCAAGGCAGAATGCATCAACAAAATCAAAGGCCGACACCGTTGTCCCGTTTCAGACAAAACGTGAAACGGTCTGAAACTCCAGGTTAGAGAAAATGACTATTCGCAACATCGCGATCATCGCCCATGTCGATCATGGGAAAACAACCCTTGTCGATGAACTGCTGAAGCAGTCGGGCGCATTCCGTGAAAACCAGCGCGTTGCCGAACGGGTCATGGATTCCAACGAACTCGAAATAGAGCGTGGCATCACGATATTGGCAAAGGCCACGTCGGTGGTCTGGAATGATGTGCGCATCAATATCGTCGATACACCCGGTCACGCGGATTTTGGCGGCGAGGTGGAACGGATTTTGAGCATGGTCGACGGGGCGATCGTCCTGGTCGACGCCGCGGAAGGCCCGATGCCGCAGACGAAATTTGTGGTCGGCAAGGCGTTGAAAGTCGGGCTCAAGCCAATCGTCGCCGTCAACAAGATCGACCGGCCCGATGCACGGGCCCAGGAAGTGGTCAACGAGGTCTTCGACCTGTTCGCAGCTCTCGACGCCAATGACGATCAGCTCGACTTTCCGATCCTGTATGGATCCGGGCGCAATGGCTGGATGAACTATGATCCGGAAGGCCCCAGCGATACGGGCCTCGCACCACTCTTCGACCTGGTCCTGCAACATGTGCCCGAACCGACGGTTGGTGAGGGCCCGTTCCGCATGATCGGAACGATTCTGGAGGCCAATCCCTATCTCGGACGGATCATCACCGGCCGCATCGAATCCGGTGTGATCAAGCCAAACCAGCCGATCAAGGCAATCGATCGCGACGGAAAACTGCTGGAACAGGGCCGCGTTTCAAAAATTCTTGCCTTTCGCGGCATCGAGCGCCAGCCGATCGAAGAGGGTCGCGCCGGCGATATCGTTGCCATTGCCGGCCTGACGAAGGGCACGGTGGCCGACACGTTCTGCGCCCCGGAAGTCACCCAGGCGCTGCAGGCGCAACCGATCGACCCGCCAACGGTGACAATGTCATTCATCGTCAACGATTCTCCCCTGGCCGGAACCGAGGGCACCAAGGTCACGAGCCGCGTGATCCGCGAACGCCTGATGAAGGAAGCCGAAGGCAATGTTGCACTCAAGATTGAGGAAGCAGCAGACAAGGATTCCTTCTATGTCTCCGGCCGTGGCGAATTGCAGCTTGCAGTGCTGATCGAAACGATGCGCCGTGAAGGTTTCGAACTCGCCGTTTCAAGACCGCGTGTGGTCATGAAAAAGGGCGAAGATGGTTCGTTGCTCGAACCGGTCGAGGAGGTCGTCATCGATGTCGATGAGGAGCATTCGGGTGTCGTTGTTCAGAAGATGTCCGGACGAAAGGCCGAGATGGTCGAACTGCGCCCGTCCGGCGGCAACCGTGTTCGGCTGGTGTTTCATGCTCCGACGCGCGGCCTGATCGGCTATCAGTCCGAATTGCTGACCGATACCCGTGGAACGGCAGTCATGAACCGTCTGTTCCACGGCTACCAACCCTACAAGGGTGAGATCGGTGGCCGGGTCAACGGCGTTCTTCTTTCCAACGAGGCCGGTGAATCGGTTGCCTATGCGCTCTTCAACCTGGAAGACCGCGGTCCGATGGTCATCGATGCAGGCGAGAAGGTCTATGCCGGCATGATCATCGGCATCCATACCCGCGACAACGACCTTGAGGTCAATGTCCTCAAGGGCAAGAAGCTGACCAATATGCGTGCCTCGGGCAAGGATGAAGCGGTCAAGCTGACGCCGCCGATCCGCATGTCTCTGGAACAGGCGCTGTCGTGGATCCAGGACGATGAGCTGGTCGAAGTCACGCCGAAATCCATCCGGCTTCGCAAGCTTTACCTCGACACCCATGAGCGCAAGCGATTCGAGAAAGCGCGCACCACGGCCATGGCTTCCTGACATTCCTGCGACACTTTGCATCTGACCAGCCTTGCCTGATCGGTTAACAATCCGTTAATCTGTCCCGGCAGGTGAAGATTTTACCTGTGGGAAGAGTGCCGATATGGGCGATGGACCGCTTCGCGTTTCATGGCCGAACGGGTAGGATTCAGTCATGACGACGCTGGTGGTTGATGTACGACGTGCGGAACCGGATGATGCTGTGGCCATCTCGGAAGCCCACCGTGCCGCCTGGCAGCATGCCTATTCCGGCGTGATCCCCTACCGTACGCTCCTGTCCATGATCGAACGGCGCAGCCACGAATGGTGGCAGCGGGCGATTCGGGGCTCCACCAGCATTTTGGTCCTGGATGTCGGCGGGACCATCGCCGGCTATGCCACACTGGGTCTGAACCGGGCGCGGTCATTGCCGCAGGAAGGTGAGATTTACGAGCTTTACCTCAGGCCCGAATATCAGGGGATCGGACTCGGAACCCAATTGTTCGGTGAAGCAAGGCGCCTTCTGGATTCCCTCGGCTGCAAGGGGTTGGTGGTCTGGTCGCTGGCCGACAATGAACGCGCCATTGATTTTTATCAGGGCCTCGGCGGGGCCGACATTGCCGAAGGCGCGGAAAATTTTGACAAGCAGCGCTTGAAGAAAATCGCCTTCGTCTGGCCCTGAACCCGCATCTTCTGGTGCAATTCAACGCAATCGACGACCGGCACCCTTGTCACGTAGCGGACAAAACCTGAACCGGTCTGCGCGGTTACTCCTCCTGAGGCGGATAAAAGCGCGACGGGTCCGTCGCCAATGGGCCGCGATCGCCATGGAAAATCGGCGTTCCGCCACCGCAGACGAAATTGACGGCCATGGTATCGGCAACGTTGCGGGCCAGAACATTCGCATTGGAATTGGCCAGCGCATCGACATAACCGATCACGCAGGAATGGGCATTGCCCGGCTGACCCACGCGGGAAATCACCAGCACCTGGCCGGTTGATTGCGGCGATGGCGAACCGGTTTTCGGGTCGGGATTTTCAAGAAACCACCGCAGAATGGCCGCCACGGGAATGCCATCCTCATCCAATCGCCACTCGATCGTGTCATTGACGCGATTGAATGCGCCGAAACTTTCAAACACATCTCCCTGCGCAACATGCCCGAACTGCACGGCCTGACGCAGATCGCCTTCCTTGAACACGACCGCGTAGCCGCCATGGCCCGGACAGTGCAAATGTCCGCCCTGGTCATCGGACGACAGGCCGACACAGGTCGGAAATTCGATTTTCGTGTAAACGCTCTCGGCCGCTTTGACGGGTCCGGTCAAACCCACCAACAACAGCGCCACGAGCCAGCGATGAACTTTCAATGTCAGTCTCCCAAACAGGATCTGTTGGCCGAAAGACGTGTTGCCCCGGACCATGCAACAGGGTATCTCCCTGCCATCCCAGTCAAACACAGGACGTGTCATGCGTATAGACGCAATCTCCATCGGCAACACGCCACCCGACGACGTCAATGTCATCATCGAAGTGCCGGTCGGCGGCCAGCCGATCAAATATGAGATGGACAAGGACGCCGGAACCCTCGTCGTCGACCGCTTCCTCTATACGCCGATGACCTATCCCGGCAATTACGGTTTTGTGCCGCACACATTGTCCGATGATGGCGATCCGATCGATGTGCTGGTTTGCAACACCCGCCCTCTGGTTCCGGGCTGTGTAATCAATGTGCGCCCTGTCGGTGTGCTGATCATGGAGGACAATGCCGGGCAGGATGAAAAGATCATCGCCGTCCCGTCGAACCACCTGACCAAACGCTATGAAAAAGTGTCCGAGGTGCACGATCTGCCGGAAATAACCCTGCAGCAAATCGCCCATTTCTTTGAACACTACAAGGATCTGGAGCCCGGAAAATGGGTCAAGATCGGTGACTGGCAAGGATCCGACATCGCCAGACGCATGATCATGGAATCAATCGACCGCGCATCTCAACCCTGATCGACTCACCTGTCACACGTTCCATCAGGACTGGGAAATACCCTGGCAGCCAGATCGATGGCGGAGAGGTCATCGCCTTGCACCAACAGCGTTTTCAGCCGGCTGGTCGCACCTGACGTCAAGGTGATTCGGGTTGCCGCCAAACCGGTCCGCTTTGCCAGCAGTGCAATGAGCGCCTTGTTGGCCTTTCCTTTTTCCGGAGCGGCCCGAACGCGTGCTTTCACAAAGATGCGGCCATCCGCACCATGCCCCACACCGTCAAATCCATCGCGTGACGACTTTGGTGTGAGCCGTACACAAAGGGACAATCCGCCGGGAACCGACCGGACCCAGCCATCCTGTTGTCCAGTCATTTCGTCGCAATGTATCGATCAGAGAAAAGCCGGTGCGACGCTGGTCCACATCAGCCTGCGCACAAAGAACACCAGCAGCAGAAGGATTATCGGCGAGATGTCCAGACCGCCGAGATCCGGCAGAAAGCGCCTGATCGGTCGCAGGGCCGGTTCTGTTGCCTTGTAGAGGAATTCGCCGATCATGCCGACGAACCGGTTGCCCGGATTGACGACGTTGAACGCATAGAGCCAGGAAAAGATGGCACTACCGATAATGATCCAGGTGTAGAGATTCAGCGCCAAATCAATGGTCTGGAATAGGGCAAGCATCGCGGACTCCGTTCTTCGATGTTCGACATGTAGCCATTGCACCGCCTGACGGCAAGATGGCACGGACAATTGCAACCTATGCAATTTCTTGACACCGTTTATAAGGGCTGAATGCCTCACCGATTTTTCACAATTCATGACACCGGCGGCCAGCGGCGATGACGGTCAGATCCGACCGGTTTTCCGCATTCCGGCACCGCGCCTACAGCTATTACTGGTTCGCGCGATTTTTCTCGGCCTTTGCGTTGCAGATCATCGCTGTCGCGGTGGGCTGGCAGATTTATGATCTGACACGCAACCCGTTCGATCTCGGGATCATTGGCCTCGTCCAGTTCCTTCCGTCATTGCTGCTGATCCTGGTCACAGGGGCCGCAGCGGATCGATTCGGCCGGCGGATGATCATGGGTGTTTGCGAACTGGTGAGCCTGGCCGCAACTGGCATGCTGATTTTTCTGACCATTCAGGGTCTGACATCACCTTTTCCCGTCTTTGCGGTCCTGCTTGTTTTCGGCATCGTTCGCGCATTCTTTGCCCCGGCATCAACATCCCTTGCGCCCAATCTGGTGCCCAAGGAGGACCTGGCCAGCGCCATCGCCTGGAACTCGATTTCCTGGCAGGGTGCATCGATCGGCGGACCGGTTGCCGGTGGTCTGCTGTACGGGCTGGGTGCCGCCGTTCCCTACTGGACCAGCCTGACGCTGTTCGCCGTCGCCTGCATCCTGATTTTCATCATTCCGAAACCGCCGCAAAAGCGCGGCGTTCACAATCAAAGCTGGGAAACACTGTCTGCCGGTTTTCGCTATATCTGGCGCGAGAAGGTTGTGCTCGGTTCGATTTCGCTGGACATGTTTGCCGTGCTTCTTGGCGGTGCCGTTGCCCTGTTGCCGGTCTTTGCGCGCGATGTGCTGGAACTGGGCCCCTGGGGCCTCGGCCTTCTGCGTTCGGCGCCCGGCATCGGGGCCGTTGCCGTCGGCATCTATCTGGCCATGCATCCGTTCCGCCGCAATGCCGGCAGGATCATGTTCTTCGCCGTGGGTCTGTTCGGCCTGTCAACGGTCGTTTTCGGCCTGTCGAGCACCGCCTGGCTGTCCATCGCAGCGCTGATGGTCATGGGCGGCGCCGATATGGTTTCGGTCTATGTGCGCCAGACGCTGATCCAGCTCTGGACACCGGATGAGCTGCGCGGCCGGGTCAGTGCCGTCGACATGGTTTTCATCGGCGTGTCAAACGAGGTCGGTGAGTTTCGTGCAGGCTCCATGGCGGCGCTGATCGGCGCGGTGCCGGCGGTCGTTGTCGGCGGGATCGGCGCCATGGGCATTGCCGCATTATGGGCGGTTCTTTTCCCGTCCGTGCGCAAGATCCAGCAACTCGAACGGGTTGAACATATCGATGGCTGAATATCGTGAAGCGATCAGTTTGAGGAATCAATCAGGCACCGGCCGTCCAAACACGATTTCCAGAAAATCCGCCAGCCACTGGCGCAACCGCGCGTCATAGACCAGTCGCCCCTGCAGGTGGTGGTGACCCTTCTGCGCACCCGGCAGGGAGAACCGGGACGCACCGTGCACGACCCAGCGCTGCATCATGACCTGTGTCAATTCAGCATGGAACTGGATGCCCCAGGCATTTTCCCCGTAGCGAAACGCCTGGTTTTCATAATGTTCGGCCGATGCCAGGAGTTTGGCGCCATCCGGCAGGCTGAAGCCTTCCCGATGAAACTGGTAGACCATGTCGGGCCATTGCATCAATGCATCGCCATGCGGAGTCGAGTCCAGGGGAAACCAGCCGATCTCCGTCAAACCGTCCGGATGGCCCCGGACCTGTCCGCCAAGATGGCGCACCAGCATCTGCGCGCCGAGGCAGATGCCCAGATAGGGTTTGTTCTCGGACAGGGGTACCGCGTGCCAGTCGATCTCCGTCCGTACGAATTCATCTTCATCATTGGCGCTCATCGGGCCACCGAAAATAACAGCGCCGTCATGATCTGCGAGCGTGGTGGGCAGTGGATCACCCAGAACCGGCCGTCTGATATCGAGTGCAAATCCGGCCCGTTGCAGCATCTGGCCGACGCGGCCCGGGCTCGATTGTGGCTGATGCAGAACGATCAGGATTTTCCCGTCGCAGTCATTTGACGGCATGTCAGTCGTCGTCCCGCGCACCAAGATTGTCGGCAACCCGCTGCCGCATCAAGACGCGATCACGGTCCGAAACGCCCATCAGTTCGGCAACCCGCCAGACCACATTGTCCTCCAGCTCCTGGCGCACGCCATCGGCATAGACGAGTTCCCACAAAAGCTCGATGAACTGAACGCGCTGTTCCGCGTCCAGATGACGTTTGAGAACACTGGTGAAGGCGTAGAAGTCGATGGACTCGTCTTCCGCCTGCTGGCCCGCATCGATGAGTTTTTGCAACTCCGTGCCATCCAGACCATACCGTCTTTCCAGCAATTCCTTGGCCTTCTCAAGTTCCACGGGCTCGACGACACCATCCGCATCGATGACGTGAAAGAACAGGGCAGCGGCCGCAACACGCGGATCGTCACGGGAAAACGCGGTGGATTCTTCTTCCGCGCCGAAATTTTGAAGGAACTTTTGAAGCTGCTCAAACATTCGATTGCTCATTGGAGTCTGTTTGGGGCCGGCACCTGACGATGAAGCCGGTCCGGCTTCATCGTCCGACAACCGGAATATGGCAGGGTTTCCGGCTAAAACAAGCGAAACCGTGATTTCGGCTCTTCCGGCTCGACGGTTTCCTTGACCCCCGGATCATCAGGCGGTTTGGCCAGGAAGGCAGCCTCCTTTTCCTTGTCGCTTCGCTCGCCGACCGCATCTGTCACGATATGTGTTTCGCCGCCGACAGCCGCTTTCTCGATGGCAGGCTCCGCTTCGGTCTTTTCGATTTGTCCATCACCGGATGCTTCGTCTTTCGTGTCCGGGGCGTCGCTGCTTTCCGAAGCTGCGGCAACGTCTTCCCCTTCCGGTTCTTTGCTTTCGACCGCCTCGGAACTCTCCGGTTTCTCGGAATTGGAGGCGGATTGCGATCCGGAGTCTGATTTCAGCTCGGTTTCTGGTTCCTTTTCCGGCTCGGGCTCGGGTTCCGGCTCTGATACCGGCTCGGGCTTCACTTCCGGTTCAGGCTCCGGTTGCGGTTCCGGTGTCGCCTCTGCCATGGCTTCCGGTTCGACCGCGTTCTTCGGCGACTCATCGGCCGACACCGTTGGCGCCTCCTCGACCGGGGCAAAAACAATCGGCTCTGCCTCCGTCTCCGTGACCGGTTCGTCATGGACGATGACGGGCGGCAGCGTTGCGATCGCCAGATCAGCGCTTGCCCGCAAGTCCTCGCCATCCTCGACCGGTCCGGCTATTTGCTCAACCGGAACTTTCCATTCAAACGCATCCAGCCGTCCGCTGACCGGGGAGACGGGTGCCCATTGTTCGGAAACATAGCCGTCGGCCGTCCAGGCAGGATCCCGTGGTGCACGCACGGCCTGGGCGAGCCAGTGGCGCACGCGCCCCTGATCGCCTGTCTCGGCTTCCTCAATATCGGCCAGCAGCAGATAGATTCCCTCGCGTGCATTCATGCGCGCTGCGGCCTCCGCTTTTTCGCGGGCCAGCGAAAACTCCTGTGCATCCAGCGCAGCACGCGCCACCGCATAGAGGGATTCGACATGGTTGCGCTTTTGGCTTTCCAGTTTCTGGGCCCGCTTCAGCCGATCATGGGTCGAGTCACCCGGCCGGGCGCGAATATAGGTCTCCGCCACATCCGGATGGGGATTCGCCTTCCATAATTTCTCCAATATGCGCGATCCCTTTCGCAGACTGTTTTCTCGGTAGAGTGCCTGGGCAGCGCCGACGCCGGCCGGCACCAGATCCGCCGCCAGACGATTCGCCTCGACGCAATCAGCACGCGCACCGGCGACATCGCCGTTCTCGATTTTTTCAAGTCCGCGTGCCGTCAGCAAAACCGCTTTCTTGCGGTCGGCCTCGGACTTGTCCATGACCCGTGCCACGCGCTGTTTCTCCAGCAACCGGATCGCGTCATCCCAGGCACCGTCAGCCGACCGAAATCCCAGCGCGGCCTCTGCCGCCCAGGGCAATTGTGGCGCATGTTCCGCCGCCTGCTCCGCGTAATGCTGAGCCGCCTCCTTCGCGCCCTGTCGCCGCGCCTCCAGATAGAGACCCCGCAATCCGAGCTCCCGGGTTTCCGGGTCGTCTACCATCGCTTCGAATTTCGATCGCGCCTCGTCATTCTTGCCCTCGATCAGGGCAGCCTGGGCATCCAGCAGGTGGATGAGCGGCTCCTGGTCGGCGCTGAGCAGCCCCATCGTTCGCTGTGTCATCTTGCGCGCGGTTGCCGCATCTCCGGCACCAGCCGCTATCAGCCCGGTCGAAAGGGCCTGGTAGCCCCTGTCTCTCTTGCGCGCCCGGAAGTAGCGCGAGACCATCTGGGGCGATGTCAGGATACTGCGGATGAGCCACCAGCCGAATATGATGATGGCAATGAGCGAAACAATCGCGGCGACCGCCACCATGAGCGACATCTCGATCTGCTGTCCCTGCCAGGTGATGACCAGATCGCCGGGACGATCTGCAAGCCAGGCAAAGCCGAAGCCGAGCAGCAGAACAAGAACGACATAAAGAAGTAAGCGAATCATCTTAGTTTTGCTCCCCGCTCTGCGGTGCGTCAGCACTGTCGCCGGACGCAGCGTCGGTCGACGTTGTGCTTTCCGGCAGCGCCGCTGTCAGTGCCGTGGATACGAGCTTCTCGGCTTCAATTCGCGCCTGCAGGTCCTTCACATAGGCCTGCGAGGCAGTCTTGGATGCCTCCGGAAGCGTGTTCCATTCATCCACCGCACCTTGCAGATCACCGTTTTTCAAACGCGTTTCCATGCGCGCGACGATCGCCTCCACACTGTCACCGGATACATCCCCGACCGGTCTGACCTTGACCAGGGACGTTGCACTGGTCAGCAGGCGATCAATGACGCCACCAGACCCGTCGCCTTCAATGCCGGCATCGATCATCGAATTGGCCACGGTCGGAAAACGTGTCAGCAGCGTTGCCCGCGACGGCACGCCGGATGCAGCCAGCGTCCGCAACTGATCGAGGCTGGCACTGTTGCCGTCGACGCTGGCAAACGCCTCCAGCTCCGCCATGAAGGACCCGCCCCGGTCAATCGCGGCCTTGAGGCTGGCGGCCGCGAGAGCACGGGCGACCTGCACATCCTGGCGCGGTGCATCGAGTGTTTTTTCAATCGCTGAAAGCCTGTCTTCGATCGCCTTGATGGCCTGGTCCTGGCTGGCCTCATCTGCCGTTATCTTGCTGTCAAGATCCGATAGCTTGCCGTCAATGCCCTGCAAGGCCGTCTGCTGTTGCGTCTGGGCCGATTCGACCGCCGCCAGTTTTTCGTTCAATCCGGTGAGCGCCTGAGTGTTTGATGCGCCGTCTGTGTCGCCGCTCTGCGAAGCCATCGCGGTAACTTTGCTTTCCAAAGCCTCGAATCGTTTTTCAACGTCACCCAGACCGGTCGATGATCCGGTCGCCGACTCCAGCGCATCGATACGGCTTTCAAGCGCCTGACCGATATCGCTGCCGGCCGCCGCGACATCACTTTGAAGGGCCGCAACGGATTGCTTGAGTGCGTTCACATCCTCCGAGAGGACATCCGACCCGCTGGTCCCGGCACCCGGTGCCGGCAGTATTCCGGTCCACTGAAGACCGACCACTAGGGCCACGGCAACGATCGCTGCAACAAGCGCAATGCCCAGGGATTTCATTGCCGATCCCGATTGTTGCGGCTGCGGCGGTTCGCTGGTCGGAGCGGGACTCGCCTTGTCTTCCGCTGCCTTGGCCCCGGCATTAGCCGGTTCCTTTGTGGTCGTGTCGGCCTTGGTTTGCGGCGTGCTTTTTGCCTGAGGTGAATCGGTCACCGCGGGTTTTGCATCGTCCTTGGGCGCAGCCGTCTTGCCGGTCTTCGGTCCGGTCGCCCTGGCTGCCGCTTTTGTCGTTGAAGTTGATGCGTTCGCCTTGGTGGCTGCTTTATCTGCTGGCTTGTCTGCTGATTTGTCGTCGCTCACAGCGTCCGGCTCAAGATCAATCGTGACCGGTTTGCGGGTGGTTCGCGAGTGACGCGGCTTGCTGGCCTTTACCATGGAAACCCTCTAGCAATTGTGGATCACACACGACCCTAGGACGTGGATGTCATGGATAAAAGCGAATAGTGTCTGAAAATCACCAAGCCTTGCGGCCGCGATCCAATTCCATCAGGAGCGCCTCTTCGGTGGGAGCCTTAGCGATACGGATCTGGTCGCGAAACCGATTGGGAAGTGCCGTCGCGACCTGAGCACTGAGACAATAAAAAACAAAATTATTCAATATCTTATCTGCGGCACTCCGATTGACATACTGCATCAGCAGTGTTGCGCCGTAATGGGAATAGAGAAGGGCGGCAACTGGTTCACCCTCCATTGTGTTTCGCAGCAAATAGTCAGTCGAATAACTTATTTCCTCGGTATCGTAGATCTCCGCGAGGCGATGCGGGATTTGTCGCAGCTCCATCAAGGTCTCGAAATCGATTTTGCGTACGCGCCCGGTCATGTGGATCACCGGTTTCGACTCTGAAACGATCAGCCGTCCGGTCTCGACATCCAACACGAGCATTTCCGCCAGCGCACCGGCATCTCCCGGCCCGACCCGGACATCCGTGAAGCCACAGTCCCGCGCCAGCTCAGCGGTCCTTTCACCGACAGAATAAAGCGGGATCGACAGTTGACCGGGGGCCGGGGTCGGTTCGCTCCAATGGCGTATCGCCGCCCCACTGGTCACCACATAGGCCCCGGCCGGCGCGGACCGTATCCATTCTCGATCAGCCGCAAGCGAAACCGTGCGCGTTAGCGGCATGACCAGTGTTTGGTAACCGCGAGCCCGCAACGTTCTAGCCGTGCGCGTGCTTCCCGGTTCCGGTCGTGTCACCAGCACCTGCAAGGTCACAGCCACTCGGCAAAGAAATCCGGCCCTGCTATTGACCGAATCTCGGCACCGGCTGACCGACCGAGACTGTTGGCATCATCGGCGCTGCCGCTGCAAGTTACCGCATGCGCGGTTTGTCCATCGGGTGTCAGCACCATGCCGGAAAAACGGATCGAATCATTTTCAACGCGTGCCAGACCTGCAATCGGCGTGCGGCAGGATCCATCCAGAGTGCCCAGAAAAGCGCGCTCGCAGGTCAGTTCAATTTGGGTGTCTCGATGATTGATGCCGACAAGCAGGTCATTGACCCGCCTGTCTCCGACCCGGCTCTCCACACAGATCGCCCCCTGGCCGGGTGCCGGCAGAAAAGTCTCGGGCTCCATGACGTCGGTGGCGACATCGGCAATTCCCAAGCGGCTCAACCCCGCCATGGCAAGGAGTGTTCCATCGACATCGCCCTGTTCGATTTTGCGCAAACGGGTTTGCACATTGCCCCGAAACGGGATGACGGTCACATCCGGCCGCATGCGGCGGATCATCGCCTGACGACGGAGCGAAGACGATCCGACAACCGCCCCTTCAGGCAGATCACTGATGGTTTTCGCCGTTCTCCCGATAAAGGCATCCCGGACGTTCTCGCGTGGCAGAAAGGCCGAAAGGTCAAAGCCCTCGGGCAGAACCGTCGGCATATCCTTGGATGAGTGCACGGCAAAATCGATACGGCCATCGGCAAGCTGCGCTTCGATTTCCTCCGTGAACAACCCCTTTCCGCCAATTTCCGACAGCGGCCTGTCGACCACGCGGTCACCCTTGGTCGAGATGACCGCAATGTCGAAGTCGTCGATGGACAGGCCGTGTGCCTTGATCAGCCGATCGCGGGTTTCGCGGGCTTGCGCCAGGGCAAGCGGACTGCCGCGGGTGCCGATACGGAAAGGTTTTGTTTGCATCTGTCGGGTTCCAGTTTTACCAGATGCAGACGTAACCCTGAATGCGCCGATCCGCAATTGTCCATGAGAGCCGATGGAACCCGCACGCCGAATTCTTGGAATTGAGACCAGTTGCGACGAAACCGCCGCTGCGATTGTCCTTCGGCACGCCGACGGCACGGGAACGATTGTCTCGAATGTGGTCTACAGCCAGTTGCAGGATCATGCGGCCTATGGCGGAGTGGTGCCGGAAATCGCCGCCCGCGCCCATGTCGAAATGCTCGACAATCTGATTGTCCGGGCCCTTGATGAGGCGGATACCCGGCTCCCTGACGTCGACGCGATTGCGGTAACGGCCGGACCGGGCCTTATCGGAGGTCTGATCGTCGGCCTGATGACGGGCAAGGCGCTGGCCGCAGCAAGCCGCAAGCCCCTCTATGCCATCAACCACCTGGAAGGGCACGCCCTGACGGCACGGCTGACGGACAATCTGCCGTTTCCGTATCTGTTGCTTCTGGTTTCCGGCGGTCATACGCAAATTGTTCTGGTGCGCGGTGTCGGTGACTATCAGCGTTGGGGCACCACCATTGATGACGCGCTCGGGGAAGCTTTTGACAAGACGGCCAAACTGCTTGGACTGCCTTATCCGGGCGGGCCGGCAATCGAGCACGAAGCCGCGAGCGGCGACGACAAGCGGTTTTCCCTGCCCCAGCCGCTCAAGGGCGAAACGCGCCTTGATTTCTCCTTTTCAGGCCTGAAGACCGCCATGCGGCAGACCGCGCAGGCAATTGCCCCCCTGGATGATAGCGACATTGCCGACCTTTGCGCCTCCTTTCAAAAAACGATTGCCGACACGCTGGACGAACGGGTCGGGCGCAGCCTTGCCCGGTTCAAACGGGAATTCGCCGATACGGTGGACAATCCGCAACTTGTTGTGGCCGGCGGGGTTGCCGCCAATCGAACAATCAGGCAAAGGCTCGTTGAAACCTGCGCCGGGCACGGGTTTTCACTTGTCGCACCACCGCCGGACCTGTGCACCGACAACGCAGCCATGATCGCCTGGGCCGGCGCCGAACGCCTGGCTGCCAATTGTCCGGCCGATCCGCTCGATGTGGCACCGCGCCCCCGTTGGCCGCTGGATGACAAATCGTCGGCCTTGATCGGTCATGGCAAACGCGGGGCCAAGGCATGACCGCAATTCCAGGGATTGCGGTTCTCGGTGCCGGTGCGTTCGGAACAGCATTGGCGAGTGTCCTGGCTCGGAGAAACACACCGGTCACGTTGCTCGGCCGCGACGTTGCGGCCATGGCCACCCTCGAGGTTGACCGAGAGAACACACATTCACTTCCAGGCATACCCCTTCCCACTGCCCTGACGGCGACGGCAGACCCGGCCTGCCTTGCATCGGCCCATACGGTGCTTCTTGCCGTTCCGTCCCAACAGATCGGCAGTGCCGTCCGGACCCACCATGATGATCTGTCACCGGGTGCGACCCTGGTGATCTGCGCAAAGGGGATCGAACAGGCAAGCGGGCTATTCCTCGCCGACGTCGTCAAGCGCGAAACGGAAAATATGACAATTGCCGTTCTGTCCGGTCCCGGTTTCGCCGCTGATATCGCGCGCGGCCTGCCAACGGCGATGACCCTTGCCTGCCAGGATGCAGCGCGCGCGGAACACCTGACGAACCTGCTGTCAGGCAACACCTTCAGGCTTTACGCATCGACCGATGTAATCGGCGTGGAAATTGGCGGTGCATTGAAGAATGTACTGGCCATTGCCTGTGGCATCATCGAGGGCCGCGGCCTGGGAGAATCGGCCCGTGCAGCGCTGATTGCGCGGGGACTTGCCGAGCTCGGTCGCTTCAGCGCGGCCCATGGCGGCCGTCCGGAAACGATCGCCGGGTTGTCCGGACTGGGCGACCTCGTCCTGACGGCGACGAGCCATCAATCGCGCAATATGCGCTTCGGTCTGGCCCTGGGTCGTGGCGCTTCGCCTGCATCGCTGATGGCCCCGGACGCACCATTGTCCGAGGGGGCCTTTACCGCTACCATCGCAGCGAAAATCAGCCGTGACAGACAGATCGACATGCCGATTACGCAATGTGTCGCGGGCATTTTGGACGCGACAATGTCCATTGACGATGCCATCGATGCGCTGATGAACAGACCATTGACCACAGAATGAAATCTCTATCCAAAGAATGAAATCTCTCGGCCAAGACAGGAAAAAAGATGCTATTTGCGCTGATATGCACTGATAAACCCGGCAGCTTGCAACTGCGCATGGACACGCGGCCCGAACATGTGGTCCACCTCAATGATCTGAATGATCGCGGTATCCTGAAATTTGCCGGTCCGTTTCTGGACGACAATGAAAAGCCGAATGGCAGCCTTGTCGTCATCGAGGCCGAAGACATCACGGAAGCACGGAAACTGGCAAACAGCGACCCCTATGCCATCGCCGGTTTGTTCGCCGATGTCGATATCCGGCCGTTCAACTGGACATTCAATAACCCGGAGAATTGATCATGGCCTATTGGCTTTTTAAATCCGAACCCGACGCCTGGTCCTGGGAACAGCAGAAGGCCAAGGGCGAGGCAGGCGAAGAATGGGACGGAATTCGCAATTATCAGGCGCGCAACAACATGCGCCTGATGAAATTGGGAGACAAAGGGTTTTTCTACCATTCCAACGAGGGGCTCGAGATTGTCGGGATTGTCGAGGTCTGCAAGGAAATCCATCCCGATTCAACCACAGATGACGAACGCTGGGAATGTGTCGATGTCAAAGCGGTCTGCGACATGCCCAAACCGGTGACACGCAATGATACCAAGGCCAACCCTGTCTTGAGCAACATGGCACTTGTCACCCACACGCGCCTTTCGGTCCAGCCGGTGACGCAGGAAGAATATCTGGAAGTGTGCCGCATGGGCGGGCTCGACAATCCGCCGCGCTCCGATTGATGCATCAGGACCGGTCCACTTTCTGGCTGAAACGGAACAAATGTGTCAGAGCGTGATTTTGAAGACGCATCCAGCGTGTACCGGGTCCGGCAAAACCTGAATTGCTTTAGGGAAGCGTCTTCCAGCGCCGTTGCCACATGACAGTCGACATTCGGGAATTCATTGCAGGCAATACAGCTCTTTGCGCACCGCCCCATATTCCCGAAATCGAACTGTATCTGGCGTCGGAAGCCCATGATTTGTGGCTGAAGACCGAAGAGGAACTCGATGCGCTCGGTCTGCCGCCGCCCTATTGGGCTTTTGCCTGGGCCGGCGGCCAGGGACTGGCGCGCCACTTGCTTGACCATCCGGATCTCGTGGCCGGCAAATCGGTGCTCGATTTCGCCACCGGATCCGGCCTTGTTGCCATTGCCGCCGTGAAGGCGGGTGCCACGGGTGTGATGGCCTGTGACATCGACAGCTTCTCGGCAATGGCGACGGCCATGAACGCCGCCCACAACCGGACCAGATTCGCCCTGCGCAGCGACGGCATCATCGGACAGGATGATGGCTGGCAGGTCATCCTTGCCGGTGATGTTTTCTATGACCAGGCTCTGGCCACTTCGCTGCTTCCATGGTTCGACGAGTTGACCGATCGTGGTGCCACGGTGCTTGTCGGTGATCCGGGCCGCTCCTACTGCCCGACAGAGCAGCTTGAGGCGCTTGCCGTTTACCAGGTGCCGGTGACCCGGGCGCTGGAGGACGCGGATATCAAGAAGACAACCGTCTGGCGTTACAAACACTGACCTTCGCCGGAAAACTGGCCGCCATGAATCCGGAAAATCACCAACGAACAGTCACATGGGTGTCTGGCCCCAGCGCCGGCAGCAAACGCAACATGTCGGCACGTTGGATGGCAATACATCCCTCGGTCGGCCCGCGCTCCGAACCGGTGAGGTGAAAGAAGATCGCGCTGCCGCGATGCCGCCTGCGCGATCCGATGTTCCAGTCGAGAACCAGGCAGATGTCGTAGAGGCCGTCATCGCGCGCCAGCGGTTCATGACTGTGCCCGAACGGCAGCCGAACCGGCTGGTTGTAGGCTGGATGACCTGGTGCATCACACCACCCCATGGTTTGCCGAATCGAAATCATCTTCAGCCTTGTCGGCGGCACGTGCAGACGATCGGCACGACAAAATCCGTAAAGCAGGCGCATCCGCGCAACCGGAGTGGCGCCATCCCCTTCCCGCTTGAAAAGACGCAGGCCGTTTCTGCCGAGCATGGCCGGAAACACCAGCCCCCCGGCAGACAGCAGCGCCTGTTCACGGAACCGTGGATGCCGTGTAACAATAAGTTCCAGCAACGCTTGGCTTTTCGCCCGATCCTTGGTTATCTTAACGTTCACGATTTTTGCCTCGGGATCACAGCTGAGTGTCCACCGCGTGTCCAACTCTTTGATATCCGAACAAACGCGCCTATCTAGTGGCCTTGAAACAGACCCGGTGTGGCTGACGGATTTGAAGTTCCCTCACGCGGCTTCCGCAATTAAGATAGGCACTTCGAATCCACCACACTAGCACATTCGCAGCTGGAGAGATTGCATGACCGCCAGAACTATCCTTCTTGTCGATGATGACAATGATCTACGGGAAACCCTGGTTGAACAACTCTCGCTTTACGAGGAGTTCTCGATTATCGAGGAATCGTCCGCGACAAAGGGCGTTCAGGCAGCCCGAAACAATCATGTCGATCTTCTGATCATGGATGTAGGCCTGCCCGACATGGATGGTCGGGAGGCCGTCAAACTGCTCCGCAAGGGCGGTTTCAAGGCGCCCATCATCATGCTGACCGGCCACGACACCGACTCGGACACCATTCTGGGTCTTGAGGCAGGCGCCAATGACTATGTCACCAAACCGTTTCGGTTTGCCGTGTTGCTTGCCCGTGTCCGCGCGCAGCTGCGGCAGCACGAGCAGAGTGAAGACGCCACTTTCACGGTCGGGCCCTACACGTTCAAACCGAGCCAGAAATTGCTGCTGGATGAAAAGGGCGGAAAGATAAGGCTGACCGAAAAGGAATCGGCCATCATCCGCTATCTTTATCGGGCCGACGAAAAAGTGGTCACCCGGGACGTTCTTCTGGAGGAGGTCTGGGGTTACAATTCCGGCGTGACGACCCACACGCTTGAAACCCATGTCTACCGTCTGCGCCAGAAAATCGAGCGTGATCCGTCAAATGCGGAGATTCTGGTCACTGAAAGCGGCGGCTACAAAATCATACCGTGATCTGCTAGAGGACTGACCAGCCGCCTTTTTGCGGTTGTGTGTTGGCTCAGGACCCGTCAGGGATAGACATGGCACTTAACGACGACATTTCCCTTCTGTCGAAGGTCCCGCTTTTTGAGGGATTCAACGACGAAATGCTGCGGCTGGTTGCATTTGGCTCGGAACGCCGGACCATCGGCCGGAGCAAGCCGCTCTTTCACGAAGGTGCCATCGCCGACAGTGCCTTTGTCGTTTCGTCCGGCAAATTCAACCTGCTGAGCCGCGACCGGAAAGGCAAACTGGTGCCGGTCGGAGAGGCAACGCCCGGTGACCTTCTCGGCGAACTGGCCATAGTCTCGTCAAACAAGCGAAAAATCACCGCCCTGGCGCTGGAAGACAGCGAAGTGATCCGCATCAACCGGCCGATGTTTCGGCGGATGATGGAGGAATATCCTGAAATAGCGGACATGCTGCGCATCAGAATACGGCGCAACCTTGGTCACCTGCTGCGCCAGGTCAACAGCCTCGCGCCGCATTTTCAGGAGCCGGCCGCAAAAAGCGAATAGGCCGAGCGTCAACGCTCCGTTCAAAAATTGAACCGCGCAAACACGGGCACATGATCCGAGGGGCGTTCCCATCCACGGGCTTCACGCATCACCGTGATATCCGAAAGGGAATCGGACAGGTCCGGCGATGACCAGACATGATCAAGGCGACGGCCGCGATCCGACACGTCCCAGTCGCGCGCCCGGTAGCTCCACCAGGTGAATATTTTCTTGTCTTCGGGAATATGCTGCCGCATCAGATCGACCCATGCACCCCGGGCCTGAACATCCTTCAGGCCGTCAGTTTCGATCGGCGTGTGACTGACCACTTTCAGCAATTGCTTGTGCGACCAGACATCCGTTTCCAAAGGTGCAATGTTGAGGTCGCCCACAAGGATGGAGGAAATCCCGTCAGTCTCTTCGGCCTGCGAGTGCAGGGCCTTCATTTCTTCCAGAAAATCAAGCTTGTGGGCAAACTTCGGATTGACCGTCCGGTCCGGTTCGTCACCACCGGCCGGTACGTAGAAATTGTGGATCCGGATCTTGCGACCGGCGACCGATGCAACGGCGGAAATGTGTCGTGTGTCGCCCTTTTCGCAATAATCCTGCCGTTGCACATCGTCGAGCGGCAGGCGCGAAATCAGCGCAACGCCGTGGTAGCCCTTCTGACCGTGTATGGCGATATGCTCGTAGCCGAGCTTTTTCAGATCGTTGCCCGGAAAGGCATCATTGGGACATTTGGTTTCCTGCAGACACAGAATGTCGGGTGCGTGATCGGCCAGCAGCGCCTGCACCAGCGGCAGCCGCAGGCGCACCGAGTTGATATTCCACGTGGCAATGGAAAACCCCATTTCGCTGCCCTCAAATCTCTATGGTTCCAATTCGTTTTGCGAACCATACAGGGTCGGTCGAAGAGCGATAGGGCATTCACCGGCGAGGGTCGAACTGCTCACAGATATTACGATCCGGCGCGCATCATTTTGACCGGTTCAGCGACCACTCGTGTTGCGGCTTTGATGCACCTGCTTGTAGGGAACCTTGAAGACACTGTCGGCAAAACGCACATCCGACTGCACATTGAAGATCATCACGGTCGTATCCTTGCCCTGTGGATCCCGGATGGTCCATTGCCGCAACTCATAGGTATTGGTGTCGAACATCATCGTAATGGTCGACCGCCCGAAAATCGTCCTGTCACCCAGAACAATGGTCGTCAGATCCGGTTCGACATCAACCGATTTGATCATTTTGCCGTCGAGATCGATGCGTTCCGCCAGAAGAAGTTTCAATGGCGTCTTCGACAGCGGATAGATGTCCCAGGTGCGCAGTTTCCGGTTGCCGATGACAACCGATTTTCCATCGGATATCACGCGAACCGGTGATGGGTCTTCATAGTTGAAGCGAAGTTTTCCGGGCCGTTCGATGAAAAACTTGCCGCCGGTTTGCTGCCCGGTCGGTCCGAATTGAACGAATTCGCCGGTCATGGTCTTGACCGATGAGAAGTGAGCGGCGATCTTTTCCGCCGCCGGATCGGCCGCCTCGGCATGGCCGACATAATTCCCGCCGATGGCCATCGCGAGAGCTGCAACAGCACCGGTCATCGCCCCGCGAAGGACGGACCGTCGTGTCGGCGCACCGGTGACAATCTTCGACGTAATCTTGTTCATTATTTTCTCCTGAACGTCATCGAGCTGAGAACGCATGATGATTAGATAGGATCATTTGACCGTGGCGCCAGTGTGGCATGGCATTCCGAATCACCGAAACAAACGCTTACAGCACATCCTCTTCGGTCGGCACAAGAATCTCGCGCTTGCCGGCATGGTTTGCGGGGCCGATCACGCCCTCTTCTTCCATCCGCTCGATCAGCGAAGCCGCGCGGTTGTAGCCGATGCCGAGACGCCGCTGAATATAGGAGGTCGAGGCCTTTCCGTCACGCAGCACCACTGCCACGGCCTGGTCATAGGGGTCGGCCGAATCGGCCAGATTGCCGGTTCCAGCAGGCCCCTCGCCATCCTCTTCGCCATCATCTTCCGTAATCGCGTCAAGATATTCAGGAACGCCCTGCGCCTTGAGGAAACCTACGATTTCCTCGACCTCATTGTCGGAGACAAACGGTCCATGCACACGCTGTATGCGCCCACCACCGGCCATGTAGAGCATGTCGCCCATGCCGAGAAGCTGCTCAGCACCCATCTCGCCAAGGATGGTTCGCGAATCGATCTTGGACGTCACCTGGAACGAGATGCGCGTCGGAAAATTGGCCTTGATCGTACCGGTAATCACATCGACCGAGGGCCGCTGTGTCGCCATGATCACGTGAATACCGGCGGCACGGGCCATCTGCGCAAGCCGCTGGACGGCGCCTTCGATATCCTTGCCGGCCACCATCATCAGGTCGGCCATCTCGTCGATGATCACGACGATATAGGGCATTGGAGTCAGATCGAATTCTTCGGTCTCGTAAATGGCCTCACCGGTCTCGCGATCAAAACCGGTCTGCACTGTGCGGGTGATGGCCTCACCCTTCTTCTGGGCCTGTTCGATCCGGCTGTTGAACCCGTCAATGTTCCGGACGCCGATCTTCGACATCTTCTTGTAGCGGTCTTCCATTTCCCGCACGGTCCATTTGAGCGCGACCACCGCCTTTTTCGGATCGGTGACAACCGGCGTCAGAAGATGCGGAATACCGTCATAAACGGAAAGTTCCAGCATCTTCGGATCGATCATGATCAACCGGCACTTTTCCGGCGGCAGGCGATAGACGATCGACAGGATCATCGTATTGATCGCCACCGACTTTCCCGATCCTGTCGTACCAGCAACCAGCAGATGCGGCATCTTCGCCAGATCAGCGATCACCGATTCGCCGCCAATGGTCTTGCCGAGTGACAAAGCCAGTTTTGCCTTGCTGGTTTCAAAGTCGCGGCTCGACAGCAGTTCCTGCAGAAAAACGGTTTCCCGGCCCTGGTTGGGCAATTCAATACCAATGGCGTTGCGGCCCGGAACAACAGCCACACGGGCGGCGATGGCACTCATGGAGCGGGCGATATCATCGGCAAGACCGATCACCCGGGATGATTTGATGCCAGGCGCCGGTTCCAGCTCATACAGTGTGACAACGGGACCCGGGCGGACCTGAATGATCTCTCCGCGCACACCGAAATCCTCCAGCACGCCTTCCAGCATACGGGCATTCTGCTCCAGCGCATCGGAAGAAAGGCTCGGGTCCTTGGCGACATTCTTGGGCTCGGACAGTAGGCGCAACGGCGGCAGCTCGAAATCGCCGGAGCGGATCATCGATGTCTGCGCCTCGCGCTGCACCCGGGCACCCTGTTTCGGACGTGTGACCTGCGCAACCACGCGGTTCTGAGTTGCCATCGATTCGTCACGCGCCGGCGCAGACTGCGGCTCCCAGTCCGCCGCCGGATTTTCATCGTTCTGATCGTCGGCGACATCAAAGGGTGGCGCATCATCATCCAGCACCTGCCGGCCACTTGCCCCGTTATGCACCGGACCGGCATCGGCAAATTGCGGTTCCACACGTTCGTCATCGTTGAGGCCGACAAATTCTTCCTCATTGAAATCATAGGGCTCTTCGGGCTCCAGCGGCCATTGTTCGGCAACGCGGCCCGTCACGCGGCGCAGTTGCGCCCGTCCCGTCAGCCAGAAATGCGTGAGAGCACCGAGTGCCAGCGCCCCGAACGCCCGGCCCCCTTCCTCGTCTTCTTCCTCTTCGGCCTCGTCATAGTCGCGGATGGTCCGCGATCGGGCCGCTTTCTGTTTCGCACGGGCATCGATTTTCGGCGGCGCGATCAAGATGGCGCCAAACAACATCAACCAGATGGCCGGGATCGCAATGGCCGCGCCGAGCACGACCGCCAGGATTCCGGAGGGATAATCGCCGATGATCACCGACGGCATTTTGAGAATCATGTCGCCAAACACGCCACCGAGCCCGGTTGGCAGTGGCCACCGGTCCGGCGCCGGCGCGCAGGCAAAGACCGACGCGGTCAGGATGCTTCCGCCGAACCAGGCGGCCAGTCTCGCAATCACCCGGTCCACCGGCCGGCCGCGCAACAGATAAAAGCCCCAGATCACCATCGGCAGGAGAGCGGCAACACCGGCAAGTCCGAAGAACTGCATCATGACATCGGCAAAGGCGGCTCCAGTGTAGCCAAGCACATTGACCGGTTGATTTCCGGTGGCATAGCTCAGACTTGGATCGGAGACATTCCAGGTCGCCAGCGCGGCGATGGCCAGCACCAGGCCACCCAGGACGCTGATGCCCAGGGCAATCCGCAATGGTCGCTGCAGAAAACCGGGAATCCTCAACCCTGACAGAAAATGACCGCCAAACATGAGGGAATTGCTTGATTGCATCATGACGCCTCAACTCGTGACCGACTCGATAGCCGGCATGCAGCCGGCATTACGACCAATCATAACGGCGTTCGAGTTAATGCCGCATTAACCATGCAATCCCGTAGATGGGGTATTTGGCCGGAAACCGGGTCCCGGCCAGGGGTTCAGAGTATTTCCGCTTCCGGATTGGCGCCGATCTTGTGGATCGAAAGGTCGGCACCGCGAAGTTCCTCTTCCTCGACAAGCCGCAATCCGAGGGTCTTGTCCAGCAGACCATAGACGACAAATCCGGCAATCGCCGCATAGGCCGCACCGGCAACCGACCCGACCAGTTGAGCCCCAAAGGACACACCACCAAGGCCGCCTAGCGCCTCCAGGCCGAAAATGCCGCAGGCAATGCCGCCCCACAGGCCGCACAGCCCGTGCAATGGCCAGACACCGAGGACGTCGTCGACCTTGAGCTTTTCCTGACACCAGGAGAAGCCTTTGACGAAAATGAAACCGGCGATGCAACCAACCGCCAGTGCGCCGATCGGATGAAAGACATCCGATCCGGCACAAACGGCAACAAGACCCGCCAATGCCCCATTGTGGACAAATCCCGGGTCGTTTTTGCCAACCAGCAGCGCCGTGACAATTCCGCCAACCATGGCCATCAGCGAATTAAGGGCAACGAGGCCCGACGCTCCGCCAACAGATTGCGCGCTCATCACATTGAATCCGAACCAGCCGATACACAGCAGCCAGGAACCAAGCGCCAGCCAGGGAATGGAAGACGGCGCGAAGGGGTGGGACTTGCCCGATTTCGTATACCGGCCGAGACGCGCGCCAAGGAGGATGACGGCCGGCAGCGCGATCCATCCGCCAACCGCGTGCACCACGATGGAGCCGGCAAAATCATGAAACGGCGCACCGAAGGCACTCTCCATGGCATCCTGAAAACCGAAATTGCCGTTCCAGACCATGCCCTCGAAGAACGGATAGACCAGCCCGACAAGAATGACCGTGGCCACGCATTGCGGCTGAAACCGCATACGTTCGGCGATGCCGCCCGAAATGATGGCAGGGATCGCCGCGGCGAATGTCGTCAGGAAGAAGAACTTCACCAGGGTGAAACCCTGCGGAAGAAAGACCTCGCCGCCATTGGCACCCGACAGGGTGGCGGCGTTGACGAAGAAGGTCACGCCATAGGCAACGGCAAAGCCGATGAAGAAATAGCTGATGGTGGACAATGCGAAATCGCCAAGAATTTTGACGAGCGCATTGACCTGGTTCTTGTGCCGCACCGTACCAACTTCGAGAAAGGCAAATCCGCCATGCATGGCGAAAACCAGGATGGCACCCATAAGCACAAAGAATACGTCACCACCAATTTGCGACTGATCCATGAAATCCGACTCCGTTTCTGACTTTCACCAGTGGAGTCAATTTTTGTGCCAATCCGGCAAATGGTGCTGAAACAGTAGGCAGGCAGCACAAAAACCCGCGCCTCTGCACAGGAATTGTGCAATTGCCTCGGGCTGTGCTGATTTCATGGGCATCAGCAGCCTGAGCGTCGGGCGCTCAGAAGGTTGGGGGCCGACAAGCGGCCCCCAACCGGGCAAGATCTGGTGTTCCCGTCAGATCTTGGTGAACTCCGGATAGGCTTCAATACCGATTTCGGCCTTGTCGAGCCCCAGCAATTCTTCCTCCTCGCTGACGCGCAGGCCCATGACACCCTTCAGGATGAGCCATGCGACACTGGAGGTCACCACCATGAACACACCGACAATGATGATCGAGGCCACCTGGCCGTAGAGCGTTGCCTCACTGTTGGTGAAGATCACGGCGAAGGTGCCCCAGATACCGGCAAAGAGGTGAACCGGGATGGCGCCGACGACATCGTCGATCTTGAACTTGTCAAGCATCGGAACCGCGAACACGACGATGACTCCGCCGACCGCACCGATCAATGTTGCGCTGCCAAGTGACGGCGTCAGGGGCTCCGCGGTGATCGATACGAGACCGGCGAGAGCGCCGTTGAGCACCATGGTGATGTCCACCTTCTTGTAGACGATCTGCGTCAACAGCAATGCGGCGACGGCACCACCGGCTGCGCCGGCATTGGTGTTGGCGAAGATACGCGACACATCGGAGATATCACCGACCGACCCGGCAGCCAGCTGTGATCCGCCATTGAAGCCGAACCAGCCGAGCCACAGGATGAAGGTGCCCAGCGTCGCCAGTGGCATGTTCGAACCCGGTATCGGATGGATTTCGCCCTTGTCGCCATATTTGCCCCGTCTGGCGCCAAGAATGATAGCACCGGTCAGGGCTGCCCAACCGCCCACGGAGTGCACGACGGTGGACCCGGCAAAATCCAGGAAGCCCAGCTGGGTGTCGAGAAATCCGCCGCCCCATTTCCAGGAGGCCTGGATCGGATACAGGATACCGGTCAAAATGATCGTGAAGATCAGGAACGGCCACAGCTTGATACGCTCGGCCAGCGTTCCCGACACGATCGAGGCGGTCGCCGCACAGAACATCAGCTGGAAGAAGTAATCCGAAGCGGTCGATGCATAGGAAAGGTCATCGGCCGCATCCGGCGCGACACCCACAGCTTCAAGCACCGCTACGCCGAAGGCACCCAGATAACCGCCGGTTTCATCGGACCCGATGAGCCAGTTTCCACCCGGATACATCAGATTGTAGCCGATCAGGTAATAGAAGATGGCCGCGATCGAGAACAATGAAATGTTCTTGGTCAGCTGCATGGACACGTTTTTGGAACGGACCAGACCGGCTTCGAGCATCGCAAAGCCCGCCGCCATCCACATGACGAGCACGCCGGATATCAAAAACAGCAAGGTGTTGAAGATGAAGACCGAATGGGTTGGCACCGCCTCCTGGGCGGCAGCCGGTACGGTCATGGCACTGATCGCAAGGAGCGCGGAGAATGGCATGACAAGGGATTGGATTTTCATGGAGAGGCTCCTTTATTCCTACAGCGCGTCGGCGCCGGTTTCGCCTGTGCGAATGCGCATGACCTGTTCCAGGTCGCAGACAAAAATCTTGCCGTCACCGATCTGTCCGGTTTTGGCGGTATTGGCGATGGCTTCGATGGCGCGATCGACGAGGTCGCCCGCGACGGCAATTTCGAGTTTCAGTTTCGGCAGAAACGCCACGGCGTATTCAGCGCCGCGATAGATTTCGGTCTGACCTTTCTGGCGGCCATATCCCTTGACCTCGGTGACGGTCAGCCCCTGTATGCCGATCTCGGTGAGAGCTTGGCGAACCTCGTCAAGCTTGAACGGCTTGATGACGGCCATGATGATTTTCATCCCGGTTTCATCCTTGTTTTCAATGCCACGTTCCAACCAAAGCCCCGGCACATCGGTACCCATCGGCTTTGGCCACTTCTTCCAGCCCGTTCTCGCGATCCGCGCTGTGCCAGCCACTGCTCTTCAGGCAGGGTTTTGGCTCACATTGGATGAATCAAGGATCGTGCCAGTTTGAGATAAAACCTCATAACAAGCTGTTTTATTTGTATATTTTTCTTTGATCGTGAGAGTCGTGCACGTGGCAACGCTGCCATGTGCAAATTATTTGTGCAGACTCTCTGAGGTGATTAAGAATTAATCACGTCGGCGCTGTCGGATCAGCCCTTCCTGCGCCACAGAGGCGATCAGGATCCCGTCCCGCGTATAAAGTCCACCACGGGTCAGCCCCCGGGCGCCGGTTGCACTGGGACTGTCCTGGGCATAGAGCATCCAGTCATCCATCGCATAGGGCCGGTGAAACCACATGGAATGGTCGAGACTCGCCGCCTGGATCTTGCTGCTGAAAACGGACATGCCATGGGCAAACAGCGCCGTATCGAGCAGCGTCATATCCGACAGATAGGCCAGGATGGCCGCCTGGATGGCCCGGTCCGGTGGCACCTCGCCATTGGCCCGGACCCAGATGTTTTGCAGCGGTGCGAGTTTTTCCTTGGAAATGTAGTGCTCCAGGGAAACCGGGCGCATTTCGATCGGCCGTTCGCGCTCCCAGTAACGCCGGACATTGTCCGGAGCGTTTTTCAGGAACCGTTCCTTCAGATCCGCCTCGCCGATCAGGCTTTCCGGCGGCGCGATCTCCGGCATGTCGATCTGATGATCAAGACCCGGTTCGTCGACCTGAAACGATGCGGAGAGCGAGAAGATCGCCTTACCGTGCTGGATGGCGACAACGCGCCTCGTATTGAAACTGGACCCGTCGCGAATCCGGTCCACCTCATAGATGATCGGCACGGACGGATCGCCCGGCCGCATGAAATAACCGTGCAGGGAATGCACGTACCGGTCTTCCGCGATGGTCCGCTGCGCCGCGATCAACGCCTGGCTGATCACCTGGCCGCCAAACACGCGCTGCCACCCCTGTTTGGGACTGTTGCCGCGAAACAGATCCTGTTCCAGGCGCTCGAGGTCCAGAATGGAGAGCAGATTGTCCATTGCACGCGACATTTTGAAACTCCCGGCAACTGTTTTTGTTGGCCATGATCGGCTGTATAGTCAAACTTATAGAAGCTGATCAGGCGATCGCAAGCGGCGATAACATATTGGCCGGAGGGTACGACATTGACGGAAGAAACAGTCGATATTCTGGTGGGCGGCGGCGGCTATGTCGGTCTGTCGGCAGCCGTTTCCATCAAGGCCGCCGCCCCGCATCTGTCGGTGCGCGTGGTCGACGCGGCGCCCGAAGGGGTCTGGAAGAAGGACGAACGGGCATCGGCAATCGCCGCCGGCGCCTGCCGCATGCTCGAGCAATTGGGACTGTGGGACGCCATCAGCCCAGAGGCCCAGCCGATCACCGACATGATCGTGACCGATTCGCGCGCTTCGGATCCGGTACGGCCAGTGTTCCTGACCTTTGACGGTGACATCGCGCCGGGTGAGCCCTTTGCCCATATGGTGCCCAATCGCGCGCTTGTCGGCGCGTTACGGCAACAGGCCGAGGCGCTGGGCGTGGAGGTCATGCAGGGCACGACCGTCGAGGGCTTCCGGGAAGCTGATGTGGCCATGGAGGTTACGCTGGGCGACGGAAGCATCGTGAACACGCGCTTGCTTGTGGCCGCCGATGGCGTGCGCTCGCGCCTGCGCGACATGGCGTCAATCAAGACCGTGCACTGGTCCTATGGCCAGTCGGGCATCGTCACCACGGTTGCCCATGAACGGCCGCATAATGGCCGGGCCGAGGAACATTTCCTGCCCGCCGGCCCCTTCGCCATATTGCCGCTGACCGGCAACCGCTCCTCGCTTGTCTGGACGGAACGCACGGAAGAGGCCGACCGGCTGGTTGCCGGGGACGACCTGGTGTTTGAAGCCGAACTGGAGCGGCGCTTCGGCCACAAGCTCGGCGCCATCGAGGTCGTCGGCGGCAGAAAAGCCTTCCCGCTCGGACTGACCCTTGCCCGGGAATTCATCAAACCGCGTCTGGCGCTGGCCGGTGACGCGGCGCACGGCATTCACCCCATTGCCGGCCAGGGCCTCAATCTCGGATTTCGCGATGTCGCGGCGCTGGCCGAGACCATTGTCGAGGCGGATCGTCTGGGTCTGGATATCGGGTCGCTGTCCGTGCTCGAGCGGTACCAGGTCTGGCGCCGGTTCGACACGTTTCAGATGGGCGTCACGACCGATGTCCTCAATCGCCTGTTTTCCAATGATGTTTCTCCGGTCAGGGCCTTGCGCGATCTCGGCCTGGGGCTGGTCGAGCGCATGCCGCCGCTCAAGACATTTTTCATTCGGCAGGCCGCAGGCCTGCCCGGCCGCGATGGCCCGCGCCTGTTGCGCGGCGAGGCGATCTGACGGCACCGCTGTTCTCCAGGCGTTTCTGACACAGCCCGGGACAACGCGTTTGCCCCTGCAATGACGTCGGGCGAAACCGCCCTGAACCGTTTCACGTTTCGTCAGAAACGGGACAACGGTGTCAGCCATTGTTTTTGGCAATGCATTCAGGGTTTGGCGATCCCCTTTAAACAGGATTTGCTCCAGTGCATTGACTCGCCGCGATATGGTCCCATATAAGTAAATGACCAGTCATTTACTTATTGGATGGAACCGTGACCGATGTTTCAGAACCCAAATGGCGGCGGCGCGCCGATGAACGTCCGGACGAGGTGCTTGATGCCGCCCTGCAGCTCTTCGTGCGCAACGGTTTCGCCGCCACCAAGGTGGAAGATATTGCCAGGGACGCCGGACTCTCCAAGGGTGCGATCTATCGGTACTTTTCCAGCAAGGAAGACATTTTCGAATCGCTCGTGAAACGCGCCCTTACGCCCATCGCCGATCACACCTCCATTGTCGCCAGAACCTCCCAGGCCGACCCCGCCATGCTTTTGAGGGGCGTCCTGACCATGCTGTCGAGCCGGCTCTCGGACCCCGACACGCTGGCGCTTCCCCGCCTGGTTTTGATGGAAGCCGGCAAATTTCCGGCCCTGGCCGCAGCCTATCGCCGGCAGGTCGTGGACAAGGCGCTGCTGGCGCTCGAAACCATTGTCCAGCGCGGTGTCGATGAGGGAACCTTTCGCCCCGTCAATCCGCATTATGCGGTTCGCAACATCATCGGGCCGGTTCTGGCGCATGTCCTGATCGGCGAGATATTCGGCATCGACAAGGAACCAGAGCCCATACCCGCGGCCTTCATCGACAGCCATTTCGACATCTTGATCAACGGGCTCGCCAACACCGGACAGGGAGGCTGACATGGACACTGTCTACGCCTGGATCGTTTCACTCTTTGCCGCCCTATGGCCCTTCGGTGACACTGTCACGGATCAGGGCCGCTTTTACGGCTATGTGGAGGGCGAATATGTCTATGTGGCCGCGCAGAGCAGCGGCATTCTCCAGACCCTCGACGTCACCCGGGGCGGCACGGTTTCCCTCAATGCACCCCTGTTCTCGCTGGACAGCGACAAGCAGCTGATCGCGCTGGAAAAGTCGAAAATGAGCCTTGCCATGGCCCGCGCCCAGCTGGACGATGAAAGCACCGGCAAACGCCAGCCCGAACTGGCGGTCATCGAGGAACAGCTCGCCAGCGCGAAGGCCCAACTGGCCCTGGCGGAGGCCACCTACAAGCGCTCGAGCGAACTGGCATCGCTCGATTTTGTCGCCACCAGCCGGCTGGATCAGGATCATGCCTCGCTGGAGGCAGCCGCCGCCGCGGTGCAGGAGCAGATCGCCCAGCTTGAAGTGGCAAGGCTTCCGGCCCGTACGGCGAAGCTCCAGGCCGCCGAGGAATCGGTCAAATCGGCCCGCGAGGATGTCCTCCGCGCCGAGATCGATCTGGCTGAACGGCGGGTCAACGCGCCGGCGGATGCCACGGTGCAGCAGACCTATTATCTGCCGGGCGAATATGTTCCCGCCGGTACGCCGGTCGTGTCCCTGCTGCCGCCCGGCAATGTCAAGTTCCTGTTTTATGTCGGCGAGCCCCAACGCGCCGCCCTTGAGATGGGAACGCCGGTCCTGATCGGTTGTGACGGCTGCGACCGGCCGGTCAGGGCCAAGATCGTCTACCTGTCCTCATCGGCGCAATACACGCCGCCGGTCATCTACAGCCTGGAGGACCGTTCCAAGCTTGTGTTCATGGCCGAGGCCCTGCCTGATGAGCCAACGACATTGCTCCCCGGGCAGCCGATCGATGTGCGTGTGGCCCAATGAACGCGCCGGTCATCGACGTCAAGGGCCTGGTCAAGAAATTCGGCGACAAGACGGTGGTCGACAAATTCGACATCGTAGTGCCGAAGGGTGCCATCTATGGCTTTCTGGGGCCCAATGGAAGCGGCAAGACCACCACCATCCGCATGATGTGCGGATTGTTGACGCCCGATGAAGGTGATGGGACCTGCCTGGGCTACGATATTCTGCGCGAATCCGATCACATCAAGGAACATGTCGGATATATGACGCAGAAATTCTCCCTTTATGCGGATCTGACCATCCGCGAAAATCTCGACTTCATGGGCCGCATGTACCGCATTACCGACCGCCGGAGACGGGTCGATGAAGCGCTGGAAAATCTTGGACTTGCCGACCGCTCCCACCAGCTTTCCGGTGAACTGTCCGGCGGCTGGAAGCAGCGGCTCGCATTGGCCGCCTGCCTCCTGCACGATCCGGCGCTGCTGCTGCTCGACGAACCGACCGCGGGTGTCGACCCGAAGGCGCGACGGGACTTCTGGGATGAAATCCGCCGGCTGGCGGATGCCGGCGTCACCGTTCTGGTGTCCACCCATTACATGGATGAAGCCATCCAGTGCGACAACATTGCCTATATCGCCTATGGCGAGAAGCTGATCGACGGACCGGCCAAGGCCATTCCCGAAATGGTCGGCCTGGAAACCTGGCGGGTCGAGGGGCCGGACCTGGCAAAACTCTCGGCGGAACTCGACGGCAAGCCGGGCATCGACCAGGTGGCCCGTTTCGGATCGGCACTGCACATTTCGGGAACCGATGGCGACGCGCTGCAGAAAGCCGCCAAGCCCTTCATGGCCGACACGCGCTATCAGTGGACAAAACAGCCCGCCGGTCTCGAGGAGGTCTTCATTCACCTGATGGCCGGTTCGACCGATAATTTCTCCGGACAGAAGGCGGGTTAGGGCGTGACCTTCTCATCGGGCAGATTCCTGGCGATCCTGATGAAAGAATTCATCCAGATGCGGCGTGACCGCATGACCTTCGCCATGATGATCGCCATTCCGATCATGCAATTGATGCTGTTCGGGTTTGCCATCAATTCCGATCCGCGCCATCTGCCGACACTGGTCGAAGTCCATGACAGCGGACCCTTTACCCGGGCCTTTCTGGCCGCCATGGAAAGCTCGACCTATTTCGATATCACGGGCACGGTGAGCAATGGCCGGGAAACCGACCGGGTCCTGAAGGCCGGCGATGCCTCCTTCGTCGTCACCATTCCCGAACATTTCGAAAGGGACATCATTCGCGGCGACCGGCCCGCCCTGCTGGTCGATGCCGATTCATCGGATCCGGCAACCTCCGGCGCGGCTGCCAGCGCGCTGTCCGTCCTGGCCGCCAACACCATCGCGTCCCTGGCCACCGGTCCGCTCGCCTATCTCGCCACCGGCCCCGACGCCTTCAGCGTCATAGCCCACAAGCGCTACAATCCGGCCGGCAAGACCAGCTACAACATCGTGCCTGGATTGCTGGCCGTCATTATCTCCATGACCATGGTGATGATCACCGCCATTGCCATTGTCCGCGAAAGCGAGCGCGGCACGATGGAGACCCTGCTGTCGACACCGGCCCGCGCGCCGGAGGTCATGCTCGGCAAGATCACGCCCTATGTGCTGATCGGCTATGTTCAGACCTGCGTCTTCTTCGTCCTCGCCTTCTGGGTGTTTTCGGTCCCCTTTGTCGGTCCGGTCTTCCCCTTTCTCGTCGGGCTGAACATTTTCATCCTGGTCAATCTGGCGCTCGGCTTCCTGTTTTCCACGGTTGCCAAAAACCAGATGCAGGCCATGCAGATGTCGTTCTTCTACATGCTGCCATCGATCCTGCTGTCAGGGTTCATGTTTCCCTTCGCCGCCATGCCCGGCTGGGCACAGGCGATCGGCGCGGCCATCCCGTCCACCCATTTCATGCGCATCATCCGAAAGATCATGCTCAAGGGCGCCGGTTTTTCCGACATTATTCCAGACATGCGGGCCCTGCTGATCATCATGGCCATCGTCACCGTGCTCGCCATGCTGCGCTACAAGCGCACGCTGGACTGATCTCAAAGAAAAAAGGGGACTATTGCGAAATGACCCGTTGCTCGGCGCGACGGAAACTCTCCGCCAGCACGGTCGCATCACCCAGCGCATGGGCAAGCGAAATGCCGCCCTGCCATTCGACGATGATCTCGCGGGCCCTGGCCAGCGCCGTCGATGGCCGCGCCCCGGTGCGCTGCAATTCGCGGCCAATGAAACCGATGAGCAGGTCGAAGGCCTCGGCGGCCCGTTTCGAGGCGGCGGGCGCACCGGCGCGGAAATCACGCACCGCCAGGGCAATCGGGCAGCCCCGCTCGACGCGGCTGCGATTGGATTCCGACAGCCGGCGGATCAGCGCCAGGACCCGGCGTCGCGGATCGGGCTCCGCATCGGCAATCTCGCTCAGCATGGTCTGCGTTTCCGCCACGAATATATCCGCAACGCCGCTGGCGATGTCCTGCTTGCTGCGAAAATAGTAATAGACATTGCCGAGCGGCACCTCCGCATCACCGGCGATATCGGCAAGGCTGGTGCTGCCATAGCCATATTGCCAGAACCGGTTGGCCGCCGCCGCCAGCAACTGGCGCCGCCGCATGGCGCCGCGCTTGCTCATCGGCGCGATCCCCGGCCGGGGGCCGAAACCGTGTCGTCCAGCGGCCGTGCTTCGGATGGCAGCATGATCGGAATGCCGTCACGGATCGGATAGGCGAGCCCCGCGGTCTTCGACACCAGCTCGTTCTTGTCCTCGTCATGGTCGAGGGGACCCTTGGTCAGTGGACAGACCAGCAGGTCAAGCAGCTTGGGATCGAGGGTCGCCGATCGCCTGATATCCGTCATCGTTCCTCAAGGTCTCCCGCGCCGCGCCGGTGCTTAGAGCGAGATGAGATTAGATTGAGGCACTTGACCGAGGCGATTTTGGTCGCTGACAAGGCGGGTTGCGAGCCGTGGTGCATCCCACCACAAGCGCGAGCCAACACAGTCAGAGGGCAAAATCGCCCGGCCCCATCAACGCAGTCTTTCAACACGGTAGTCCTTTCAGGGGTGGCGGCAAATGCTTCAATCTAGCCTCATCTCGCTCTATTGCAGCACCGTGTCGTAATCGTCATTGTCCCGCGCCAGCGCGATCTCGGTGATGGCGATCAGCGTGTCGGCCCGCGTCTTCAGGTCGGGTGCTTCGAGCAGTGCCTGTTTTTCGGCCGGACCATAGGGCGCCATCATCGACATGGTGTTGACCAGGGTAGAATTGCTGGCCTGTTCCACGCTCTCCCAGTCGGCTTCCAGCTCATTGGCCTCCAGATAGGCGCGAAAACTGGTCAGCAGTGCGGTCCGGTCCACATTTTCCTCGCCATTATCCTCGGAAAGGTCGTGAAGGAAAGGCGCGATGCTGGCCCGCCGATAGGCCTTTCTGGCCATCACCTCTTCGAGCATGCGGAACCGGCAGATGCCGATCAGCGAGATGATGTAGCGGCCGTCGCCGGTTTCCGACAGCGACGTGATGCGGCCCAGCGTGCCGACGGCACACAGTTTTGGACAATCGCATTTTTCCACATAGCCGCCGGCATCGAATTGCGGCTGGATGATCCCCAGGATGCGGTCGGAAGCCATCGCGTCGTCGATCAGCTCGAGATAGCGCGGCTCGAAGATGTTCATCGGCATCTGGCCGCCCGGCAAAAGCAGCGCACCGGACAGCGGAAACACCGGAATCTGTTCCGGAATATCTTCCTGCGTTCGGTAGTGGACATTTCCGGCTAGCACGGGATCACGCACCTCACTCGATGAGAGTTGTTCGATATCTTAAGAGATTTGGGCAGCGGCGCGCAATTCTCAAGGTGCCCGCATCGCTTTCGGGCGCTTTGCATCGCTTTGGGCCGATTTTGTCGCATCGAAGGCCCTGTCCGGCCGCCTGACGGCTGCGCCGTCAGGAAAACATCAGCGACGACAATTTGCGCCGTGCCGCAATCGTTGCCGGATCGGTCGGACCCCAGATCTCGAAAAACTGCAGCAATTGCTTGCGGGCCCCGTCATCCTGCCATTCGCGGTCGGTCTTCATGATGTGCAGCAGGTGATCGGCTGCCGTGTCGCGCTCGCCCCTGACATTGAGGATCTTGGCCATGTCGAGCCGCGCCTCATGGTCATCCGGATTGGCGGCCAGACGGGCGTCCAGCGCATCGGGATCGCCAAGCTCGGCCACTTCCTTTTCCAGCGCAAATCGCGCCAGGATGGCCGCCACTTCCGGCTCTTCCTTCTGTTCGTCGCTCAATTCGTCCAGCAGTTCCTGCGCCCGGTCGGCCTGGCCGGCGGCAATCATGCATTCGGCCATGCCTGCGGTTGCCTTGACATTGTCCGGCTGGGCCTGAAGCACCGAACCATAGACCTGTGCCGCCATGTTGACATCGCCGGCGTCCAGCGCCGCCTTGCCTTCGGCCAGGATCGCATCGATATCCGGCGCGCCGCTGCCGCCGCCTTCCTTGACCACCTTGTCGATGAACTGGCGGATCTGGCTCTCGGGAACGGCACCCATGAAAGCGTCGATCGGCTTGCCGCCGGCAAAGGCCACCACCGCCGGGATGGACTGGATGCCCATCTGGCCGGGGATCGCCGGGTGGTCGTCAATGTTCAGCTTGACCAGCTTCACCTTGCCACCCGATTCGGTTACCACCTTTTCGATGATCGGACCGAGCTGCTTGCACGGGCCGCACCAGGGCGCCCAGAAATCGACCAGGACAGGCTGGTTTTGCGATTCGGCAATCACGTCATTGGGAAAATCCGCGGTCGTCGTGTCCTTGATGGCCGGACCGCCGCCAAGCGGTGCATTGGCCGGCGCGGGCTCGGCCGGGCTTGCGCCGCCAAAACTCACATTGCCGCCCATCTGGTTCCCGTAGGAGCCGCCATAGGGATTATCCTGCATCATGTTCTCCACGTCACGGACCGGTTGACGGTCCTGTCTCGAAGTTACGCCCTGTCTGACAAAATCGGTTCTTTGCCCCGTTTTTTCAAGACAATGGTACAATTAGCGGCGAATGACCGGTCGATTCCAGAAACCGCAGCAGATCCGCGCGGGCAATCGAGGTCGTCGCATCATTGTGCAGCGGATGGGCATTGATGATCTCATGTTTCATCAGCGCTTCGTCCAGCACCATCTGCACCTGGCCGTCCGTGTCATTGATGACCCCGAAGGCGGTGACCGATCCGGGTGTCACCCCGAGCAGTTCCAGCAGCGGTTCCGGTTTGCCGAAGGAAACCCGTCCACGGCCGCCGATCAGCGTGTGGATCGATTTCAGATCGACCTGCGCATCTTCCTCGACCGTGACCAGGAAATACTGCCCCTTCTTGTCCTTCAAAAAGAGGTTTTTGGTGTGTCCGCCAGGAATGATGTCGCGCAGCGCCTGGGATTCGGCCACGGTGAAGACCGGCGGATGATCCTTGGTCGTGTGGGCAATGCCGAGCGCATCGAGCGCTTCAAACAGGGCTTCGCGGGTGGTCGGCGGGTCGGGTGTCGGGTTGGCAGCCATCGGCAGGTCTCGGTCGGTTCGTCAGCAACAGATTACCGGCCTAGGTGATAGGCGGCGCGGCAACAAATCGCAATGGCAAAGCCGCCGCTTCGCCGATTCATTTTCCTGTTGCATTTGCCCGTCGGTTGCGCCATATACCGCCGGACGCGGGCGCAAGCCCGTTCCATACCCCAGCCGATTGATCTTGAACGTTTCAAAGACACGCGGCAAAGCCGAGCGGGCGTAGCTCAGGGGTAGAGCACAACCTTGCCAAGGTTGGGGTCGTGAGTTCGAATCTCATCGCCCGCTCCAGTTTTTCCAGTAAAGTCAGATGGTTTTGTCACCGTTGGTCATCGACCACTCGGCGAACAAAAAAGACATAACGCAAAAGCGCTGCAATTTGTGGTCCGGCAATTGAACTGTAACCGAGCGACCAACGGTCTTTCCGTCACAACCGTAGCGCGCCTTCCAACCAGCGCTCATACATCAGATCCCGATGTTTCAGCATACCGCCGGCGGCTTCGCGTGTTTCGTCATCTGTATCGGAAAATGCCGCGCGCGTGGATTCGCGCATGGCGCAAACATCATCGGGCAATGGTTGCAACAAGCCGACGAAGGTCGCGGCATAAATGTCCACCGACGTCATTCCGCAATCAAAAAAGTAATCCGAACCCTTTGCCTGTTGCGCCGCCAATCGCTCGGCGAACCCGGTCAATAACCCGATGACCCGGCCGCGTGAAGCCGCACCGGCCTGTTCCGAATAGCCGTATTTCGCGGCTAGGTAGCGCGCCACCGGCTCGGCAAACCCGCCTTCTCCCCTCAAACCGGTATGGGTCAACCACAAACGCCGGGACCAACCGAGGCCACCCTCGCCGCAGAAATCATGCGCCAGGTCCAATGCCAGTGCGTGATCCTCCGGATCGGGGGGAAGCAGACCTGGATCGGGTGCCAGACGCTCCGCAAGCAACAGGATATCCTTCCAACCCGACCGTGGCGGCTCATCGTCGTAAACAACAGATGGAGCAGATTTGTCACCGAACCATTCGACGAGATCCCTGTTCGCCGGATCCAGCCGGACGGCAGACCAATCGAGCCCCTTTACGTGAAATATCCCTTTCGCCGCTTCGCCCCATGGGCTGGGCACACCACCAACAACGGTCATTCTAAGACCGCCCCTGGCGACAGCCTTATTAAAGGAAATGTAATCCCATGCCATCGGGGGCCCTTTCGATTGATACGCCGGGATTCTATTTCACGATCTGGTATCCGGGATCAACGGAAAATAGTGTTACCGTAGTTCAGCTGTTCAGATCGCGGATAAAAAATGTATCTCTGCGGACTATTGGTGGGTGTCCACCAAGTATCCATCAAGAACCAGAAATTGGTGAGTTGGGCAAATCAACAAAACCAATGGCAAATTCGCCAATGTCTCCGCCGGAAAGCCAGATACCGTACGTTAGCAGTTGGAGCCAGAGCCGCCTGTTCCAGACCGGGTCTGGGAAGGAAGCCTTTCGCATATGATCGATAAAGCGATCATCCAATTTTCTTTAATCTAAAGACGGCAAGGCGGGCAAAATGTGAATTCGTGGCGGCGGCGCCAATGACCACTTCGGGGACGCAGAAGGGAACCGAACTACGGCTTCCCATACAGACGTTGCACCAAATAGATATCGAATTTGCTCAGACGCCCACCGTTACTCCATTTTGGATTACAGTAGTTCATTACGGACTTTTCGTCCCAAGGAGTCCACGAAACCGTCTCTGGGCTGCCATCGGACCCTTGTTTCAAGTCACAATGCTCTGGAGTGTCGGGGCGGTTCTGGTCGTGCGCAAACCCAAGCGCATGTCCAAATTCATGTACCGCTATCACGTAGGAACAATAAGCCAAGCGATTTTGGCAAGACGGTGACCAGTTTTGGTAGGTCGCATTCAAGACCATGCCATTCTTCTTTCCGTCGAGCAGAGTACCCAAACCCTTAGTATGGGGCCCTTGATCGGCAATCAAAATTCGAATGCCGCGATTTCCAGATACGCAGTTTTCCCAGCCTGAAAAAGTGATACCGGAGTGAGATTGCCAAGTGTCAACAATGGATTGCTGAACAATCGAACGATACCATTTGTTGTCTTCGGTTGCGTTTTCCCAGCACACCGGTATGGAAGAGGTTTCCCAAGTAAGTTCAAGCCTCGGCCACCCTTTCTCCTTAAATTGAGAAGTATTTACTTCCTTTGTCAAATCGTTGAAGAGGTCCTCGAATTTCGATTGTTCGTCGGTCGTGAGTACTGTTGGCTCGGCAATAGTCTTTGCTTCCTCACCAATTGCGACCGAAGAACAAAACGATACAAATAAGGCGGCCATCAAAACTCGCATTTCTTCTCCAAAAACGTTTAATGTAGCGCTAGATTTGCCACTGTAGCCTGGGTCAATGAGGTTGGCTACTGATTGAGTGAATCAGTAAGGATAGCACTCAATGATTCGACAATTTTTACTCTTCTTACTGGCACTGCTACCTACCTGGGCGTACGCGCAGGATGAGGCGGCGACCCACGCGGCTATGCGTAAGTCGCTGGCTTACATCGAGGTTTCCGGCCAGCGGTCCAATGGGGCACCGCTTCTGTCAAGTGGCACCGGGGTCCTGATGGATGAGATCGGACACGTCCTGACAGTCCTCCACCTTATCACTGACGTTGAGGGCAAGGCGCTGGACAATGAGTTCGATGTGACGGTTCGAGTCGGTGATCGAAACGGCCCATCCCGCCCAGCGACAGTGATCCGTAAGGACAACGACCGGGATGTGCTAGTGCTTCGCATCCAAACAGCCGCTGAGCCCTATCAAGCCGCTTGCTTCGGCGACGACAAACCTCCGCTACCCCGCATAGGCGAACTATTTCTGACATCCGGATTCCCACTTGATTTGGGGTACTTCACCGGAAGTGGGAAGCTCACGACGATGGACGGTCCACGCGGCCTGTTTGGAGTGGACATCCCGATCAGCTCCGGCCAAAGCGGATCACCGGTTTATGACGCCAAGGGGCGTGTCGTCGGCCTCATGGTAGGCAGTGTCGAAGGCGAAGGCGTTGCCGGGCAGCACTATTATCAACCGCTCCGGCCTGTCTGGGATGTAGCATCAAGCTTCGCGACAGGTGAGTGTGGCGGAGAGCCTGCCAAAAATATTCGCTTTTTAAGCGAAAGAATTCAAATTGAAAAACTTTGCAACGAAAGAAAATTCTCGGAAGCAGCGGCACTCATTAGCGTGTTAGCGGATGAGTTGGGGGTGCGAGAAAACGTTTACGCCGACTTTGGTTTTTTTAAAATATGGGAAAGGTGTAACAATACTTATGTTGCAACGGAAGTAGACAGCTTCAATTCCACTTCGCAGTCGGGACTTTTCGTAAACCATAACGGAATTAACAAGGCTGAGCTTTCGGGGCATTTTTGGAGCCGAGTTGGCACAGACCCTGGATTGTTTGACGTGACGGAAAATCTAACCGTTGATGGCACAGGTTGCTGGATCGGGAGTTTCGGCCCTGAGATCGGCATCCATACCGAATGGAAATGTGTTATTCGAGGGAGGGGAAAGATAGGCGCGGTTCTCACATTGCCCGATGAGTACATCGAAATCGCGCGTAAGTATAATTTCTATGACAGTGAAATTTGTGAAGTCGAGGCTGATTTCACCGGTGCAAACAGGTTTGAGCTCATTGCTTGCTACTCACCGCAGCATAGGAAGTTCGCTTGTCTATTGAAGCCTTCGAATACTCTCGGTCACATAGAAGATCGTTATATCAGTGAATGTATGGAAAAGGCGGCAAAGTAGGTTGAGTGTTTGGAGCCCTAGTTAAAAGAGATAAATGCCCGATTTCCTGACGCGCCAAGCATCCCAATATGGTCACTATTTTCCAAGTGAGAGGTGGACCGAAATTCCTACGAAATCTATGGGAATAAGTTCTTGGCAGAATGGACTGGCTTTTGTCATTGATTTTGCCGCGCCAAGAAAAGCATACATTCGCGGTGATGTCGAAATTGATCGTCTTGGGGCTCGTTCCTGTTATTCGCTGCGGTTGGACCCAACGTCAGGACATCGAGCATTGCGGACCTACCTGGGTCTGTCGCAGATAGCTCAACCATAACGCAGCCCCTCCCGCTCTCGTTCGCAAACAAAACTTCCATTGCAATTAATTGCAAGTGACTGAGAGTTTCTGTTCGAACTTGATGTTGAGGTCGCCAAGACATTGCCACAAGTGACCCTTTCCCCTTAAATTTACCCAGCTCCCCCAGGTAAATGCCTTATTTCATGCCCCCGATACCGAACCGCAATCACCGGCATCAAAAGATCCACGCCCATTTTCGACGATATAGCCCAATAGATCTGTGGCCAGTTTCTGGGCAGCCGACACTGCCACATAGGGTCTCATGTACCTTTACCGGCCATTACCGACTGGTGCGCGCCAACCGTTCCGGCCACCGATAAATCACTCCCGCAGCCCCAAAATCACCATCGTGAGACTCAAAAATAAACAAAGCTCTTGCAAACTACCCTACCTATTAGTAGATAGATATCTCCAATCAACCAATCCAAAGAGGCCCCCATGAAAATTTACGACACCGAAGGCTTTCCGAATCCGGCGCGCGTGCGCATTGCGCTGGCGGAGAAAGGCGCGAGTGAAAAGGTCGAGTTCATCCCGGTCGATGTCATGGCCGGCGAACACCGAACGGAGGCGTTCAAGGCCAGGAACCCGGATGCGACTGTGCCCTGTCTCGAGCTCGAGGACGGCTCGCATATCGCCCAATGCACGGCCATTACCGAATATATTGACGGGCATTTCGACGGCCCGTCCCTGACCGGTGAAACGCCGCAGGAACGGGCACGAATCTCCATGATGAACCTGCGGGCCGAATCGGGTCTGCTGGATGCGGTCGGTTCCTATTTCCACCACGCCACGCCGGGCCTCGGGCCGGATCTCGAAACCGACCAGTGCGCCGAGTGGGGCAAGCGCCAGAAGGATGTCGCTTCGCGCACCATGACCTATCTTGACGGCGTGCTGGCCGAAACCGACTATCTGGCCGGGGATTCGTTCTCGGTGGCGGATATCACGGCCTATGCCGGGCTTGCTTTCGCGGATTTCGCGAAGGTCGACATTCCGGAACATCTGACCCATCTCAATGCCTGGCGGGCGCGCATGGCCGCCCGGCCCAGTATTGCCGGCTGAACCGCAGCAAAGGACACAGACCATGGAACTGAATGCAGATTTCGACAAGCGGGTGGTCGTGCACTCCGACGCAATTGACTGGAAGGCCTCGCCTATGCCGGGCGTCGACCGGCGCATGCTGGACCGGATCGGCGGCGAGGTGGCGCGCGCCACGACCATCGTGCGCTATGCGCCCAACTCGAAGTTTTCCGCCCACACCCATACGGGCGGCGAGGAATTCATCGTGCTGGACGGTGTGTTCCAGGATGAGCATGGCGATTATCCGGCGGGCACCTATGTACGCAACCCGCCGACCACATCCCACACGCCGGGCTCAGACGAAGGCTGCACCATCTTTGTCAAATTGTGGCAATTCGACATGGACGACCGGAACCAGTTCCGCGTCGATATGGACAATGCGGCGAGCGACGGCCACGCCGTGCTGCACCATGACGCGCGGGAGACAGTCACCTATCACCGGCTCGCGCCGGGCGCTCCGCTGACGGACGGTCTTGCCGGCGGCGGCGAATTGCTGGTGCTGTCGGGTAGCCTGACCGAGGGCGGCGACGTGCTCAAGACAGGCGGCTGGCTGCGGCTTCCCGAAGATGCGGTGCTGAATGCCAAGGCGGGGTCCGAAGGCGCGACGGTCTGGATGAAGACCGGGCACCTGCCCCATGCCAGGCCGCCGGCGGTCTGATGGGCGCGCCCACAAAACTGGCACTGGTCGCCGGCGCCGGTGCCGGTCTCGGCCAGGCGCTGCTGGCCCGTTTCGAACAGGCCGGCCTGACCCCGGTGGGCCTTGGCCGGACACCACCAAAGACCACCATCGGCGCATTCCATGGGCTGGACCTGTCCGATACCCAAGCCGTGCCGGATACCATCAGCCGGATAATCGATGCCCATGGTCCACCCGCCATTGTCGTCCACAATACGGCGGAGCTGGTGATTGCGCCCTTTGCCGAAACGAGCCTGGAGGATTACCAGCGGACATGGACGTCAATGGTGCAATCGGCGGTGCTGCTGGCGCAGTCGGTGATGGAGCCGATGATCAGCGCCGGAGGCGGGACATTCATCATCTCCGGCGCAACGGCATCGCTGCGCGGCGGCGCAAAATTCTCCGCCTTCGCCAGCGCCAAATTCGCCCTGCGGGGCCTTGCCCAATCGCTCGCCCGGGAACATCAGGCATCGGGCGTGCATGTGGCCCATGCGATCCTCGACGGGATCATTGATACGGACCGCTCCCGCGACCTGCACGGCCTTGATCCCGCGCGAATGATGAACCCGGCGGACATTGCCGAGGCCTATTGGCAGATCGCCCGGCAGCCGCGCTCCGCCTGGACCCATGAATTCGACCTGCGCCCGGCATCGGAAACCTTCTGACATGCGCACCGGAACGCTGATTGTCGGCGGCGGGCTTGCGGGCCTGTCGCTGGCCGATGCGCTGCAGGCGCGCGGGCAGGATTTTATTCTGGTCGAAGCGCGGGCGCGGCTGGGTGGCCGCATCCTGACGGAACGCCATGCCGGTGGGTCCTTCGATCTGGGTCCGGCCTGGTTCTGGCCGGGCCAGACCCGCATCGCGGCGCTGGTCGACCGGTTCGGGCTGGAGGTTTTCGAGCAGTTCGCCGATGGCATCCTGACCTTCGAAAACGATCGCGGCGAGGTGCAACGCGGGCGCGGCTTTGCATCCATGCAGGGCTCCCTGCGCCTCAGGGGCGGGCTGGACAGGCTGACAGACGCCCTGTCCGATGGCCTGCCGGAGGACCGCAAGCATCTCAATGCCGAGGTGACGGCGCTGAAACAATCCGGCGGGTCGATCCATGCGACCCTTGGCAACGCGAAGACCATCGTCGCGGACCATGTCGTGCTGGCGCTGCCGCCGCGCGTGGCGGCCCGTATCGACTTTCAGCCCGCTTTGCCCGAAAGCGCGATCCGCTCCATGTGCGCAATCGCCACCTGGATGGCCGGCCAGGCCAAGGCGGTGGCCGTCTATGACCGCCCGTTCTGGCGCGATGCCGGTCTTTCCGGCAACGCCATGAGCCAGACCGGACCGATGGTGGAAATTCACGACGCTTCCGCAGCCGACAACGGGCCCTATGCCCTGTTCGGGTTCATTGGCGTACCGCCCGCCGCCCGCCTGAATGAAACGGCTCTTCACCGGCAGTTGACGGCCCAGTTGGGCCGGTTGTTCGGCGCCGAAGCAGCGCAACCGGTTCATCTTGCCGTCAAGGACTGGGCTTTCGACCCGCATACGGCGACAGAGGCCGATGGGGCGCCGCTCTTTGTCCATCCCGAATACGGGCTGCCGCCCTCCCTGACAAATCTGTGGGACAACCGCCTGCATTTTGGCGGCACCGAAGTCGCACGGCTGTTTGGCGGCTATATTGAGGGGGCATTGGAAGCCGCCGAATCGGCTCTGGCGCATCTGACCAGCGAGTAGAAACCATGCCTGTCAACACCAAAACCGCCCTGTTGAACTCTGCCGAACGGGCCGCGCGCTCGCGCGGGTTTGACGGATTCAGCTATGCGGACCTGGCTGCCGATGTCGGCATCCGCAAGGCCAGCATTCACCACCATTTTCCCGCCAAGGCGGACCTGGCGGTTGCCCTGATGGAGCGCTATCACGACCGGCTCGGTGCCGCATGCGATGACATCGACGGAAAGGAGCCCCGCGCCAGCGCCCGCCTGTCCGCCATGATCGATGTCTATCGCCGCGCCCATGATGGCGGCAAGAGCCTGTGTCTGTGTGCGGCCTTTTCAACAAGCCGCGAAAGCCTGCCGGAGCCGGTGATCCAGTGCATCAGCCGGTTCAGATCGATGATGGTGGCCTGGTTCGCATCCGTCTTCGAACTGGGGCGCGCCGATGGCAGCATTGCCGACGTGCATGATCCCGCCCATGAGGCCGCCGCCATCCTGCCGCTCCTCGAAGGCGCGCAGCTGGCAGCGCGGGCGGAGGAAAATCCGGAACTGTTCGAAAAACCGCTCCATCTCATGCTTCAGCGCATGCGCTAGAGAGCATCAGGTTTTGCTGCGTTCTGTTCATAGCGGTCCAGCACATCGTCCAGGGAGGCAAAGAAGGGCGCATCCCTGAACTGCCGCTGAAGCTCCTGCCGGCTCTTGGCGTTGATGGCGTCGACATCCTGGGCAAAGACCATGGTGATGCCCTTGTCCTTCAGCACGCCGCCGACCTCGGCCAGCGTATCGATGGCGGTGTAATCCACATCATCGACGGAGGAGGCATCGATGCAGAACCAGCGCAGCGGCGGATCCGCCGTATCGGCAAGGTGCAGCATTTCGGCCTGCATGCGCTCGGCATTGGCATAATACATGCTGTGATTGAAGCGGTAGATCAGCAGCCCGGGACGGGCCTGCGCCGCACTGGCAAGGGCGCGTGCCTGCCAATGGCCGCCCGGTTGCCCGACGATCAGCAGGTTTTTCGGCCGGTAGCCATGGCGCGTATGGATGATCAGCGAAAACAGGATGGCAAAGATAATGCCCTGTTCGACGCCGAACACAACGACGACGGCGGCGGTGACCAGCGCTACCCAGAATTCCGGCCGTCTTTTGCGGTAGATATCGCTCAGGCCTTGCCAATCGATCAGCTTCAGCCCGATCAGCAGCACCACGGCCGACAGCACGGCCTTTGGCAGATAGCTCAGGGGTCCGGTCAAAAAGAGCAGGGTCAACAGCGCGATCGCCGCCGTAACGAGCAGAGACAACTGGGTTCGTCCACCGGCACTGTCGACCATTTCGGTCTTTGTCGGGCTGCCATTGACCACGAAGGTGCCGGTCAGCCCCGCACCGATATTGGCAAGGCCGAGACCAGCCAGATCCCGTGTTTCGTCCAGCCGTTCGTGATATTTTTGCGCATAGGCACGAGCGGTCGCCGCGCTTTGCGCCAGCACGACAACCAGCATTGCGAGCGCCGTCGGCAGCAGCTCCCAAATAAGGGCAAAACTCCAGGAAACCGTGGGCAGGCTGAAATCGGGCAATCCGGTCGGAACGGTTCCAACCACCGGCATGGCCGTCTGAAGATCAAGCGCCCAACTGGCGATGATGGCGCCGATCACCGCGATCATTGCGCCGGGTATGTTGCGGTTGAACCTCGTCGAGAGCATCCGGCTACCGACGATCACCGCCAGCACCAGGATCGCGACCGTCAGGACCGCCGGATTGAGATCGGGCACCAATTGCCGGTTCGACCAGATCATCATCAGCGTGCCGTGATGATGTCCGGGTAGGCCCAGCAGTTCGGACAGGGCCCGCAGCGCGATCTGGATGCCGACACCGGTCAGGAACCCCACCAGCACTGTCCGAGACAGAAAATCCGCCATGAAGCCGAGGCCAATGAGGCTGGCCAGCAGCAAAAGCACGCCCACCATCAGCGCCAGCAGCCCGGCCAGCGCAAGATATTCACCGGATCCGGCAGCGGCCACGCCGATCAGGCCGCTGGCCAATATGGCCGCCGTTGCCGAATCCGCCCCGACCACCAGATGCCGGGACGAGCCGAAAATAGCGAAAAGAGCCGCCGGGACAAGCAAAGTGTAGATGCCGGTAATGACCGGCGTGCCGGAGATATTGGTGTAGCCAAGGACTTCCGGGATCGCCAGCGCGGCGAGCGTGATGCCGGCGATGATTTCGGCCGGAATCCGGCTCCGGTCCCGCGGCAACAGGCCGGCGAAGGGTCGGAAGCGCTTCAGCAGAGACGTTGTTTCATCCATGACCCTCTAACCACCGGCGCCGGCAAGGGTGCGTTCATTGGCGGTCGCCAGTTTCTTGCGCAGATTGTTCTTGAAACCTGCCTGCAGGGCAAGTTTCAGATCCGGTTTGCTGCGCAGATGCTTCATCAGCGCCTCGCGGCTGAACACCAGCGCCCGCAGATCGGTCGTCGCCGTTGTCGTCGCAGTGGCCGGGCGACCGGACAGAATGCCCAGTTCGCCAATAAAGTCGCCGGTGCTGCAGGTCGCCACCAGACGGCCATTGACCGCCACTTCCACATGGCCATCCGCAACATAGGTCAGCTGTTCCACCGCCTCGTCCTGCTGGGTTAGGATCGTGCCTTTCTCGATGACTTTCCAGGAACCGATATTGATGAACTGGCGGGCAAGGCTCGGCGGCACCATGACCAGTGCGTTCTGGCAAAACAGAAATTCCTCATCCGTGAAGCGGGCCCTGCGCGTGCGCCAGTAGAGCAGGGACAATTGGCCAAGATTGGCCACCACGAACATCGCCTCCCAGAACGCGCCCACCTGGTCATGCAGCACAACGCCACTATAGAAGACGCCGGCAATGCCGGACACCACCGCAATGGCACGGAGCCAGACGATGGAGTTCATCAGCATCGACAGCACCAGCAGCCCGTAGGAAATGTGGGCGGCGATCGCCGCTGGTGCCAGGGCAGCCTCAATAAACGATTCCATGCCCCGCCCCCTCGTGACTTTCAATTGGGAATTGCATCAATGCGCGGCCACGGGTGCTTGAAACAGACAAACGCAAAGCCGGCCTCTGCTCTATACAGGTAGCAATTGGGCAATTATCAGGCAAATATTGTCCAGGAAACCGGTGAACGGCTTTTGCCGTGCCATCGGTTGCAATTGCAACGCCTTTTGGGGAAGACAATGTTTGCCAGAAACAACATGCCCTATACGCCGGTTGCCCTGCCGGATCGCCAGGACCTGAGCGATGAAGAAATGTCCGAGGCAGTCGCCGCCTTTTACGACAGGATGCGCCGCCGCCACACGGTGCGGCAGTTTTCCGACAGGCCGGTTCCGCGCGGCGTCATCGAACAATGTATCCTGACCGCCGGAACGGCGCCGAGCGGCGCCAACCATCAGCCCTGGCATTTTGTCGCCGTCCGGGCGCCGGAGCTCAAGCACCGCATCCGCCTGGAGGCGGAAATCGAGGAGCAGAAATTCTATGCCGGCGGGGCCGGCGAGGAATGGCTCAAGGCCCTTGAACCGATCGGCACGGATGGTTCAAAGCCGCATCTCGACATCGCGCCCTGGCTGATTGTCATCTTCGCCCAGCGCTACGGCACGTTCGATGACGGCACACGGTTCAAAAACTACTATGTGCCCGAAAGTGTCGGCATCGCCACCGGCTTCCTCATCGCCGCGCTGCATCATGCCGGATTGTCGGCCCTGACCCATACGCCCAATCCGATGCGGTTCCTCAATGGACTGCTGGACAGGCCCGCTTCGGAAAAACCGGTGATGATCCTCGCCGTCGGCCATCCGGCAGACGATGCAGAAGTGCCCGCCATTGCCAAGGTCAAGAAACCGCTGGACGACATTCTGACCGTGCGCGATGCCTGATCCGCTTCGGTCGGCGGGACCATTTGGCCGGGCCAGAGCCGTCCGGCTGCCCTATCCGGCTTTGGCTCTCAACCGTTCGGTTCCGGCTGCATCGACGGCCGATGCCCCGTCATCGAGGATCACCCCGAAGAGATCGCGCGCCTCGTCGGCCGTGTAGCGGCCGAGCTGCACGTCACGAAGCACCTGCCCGGGATCGCGGTCAAACGGGTCGCCGTATCCGCCGCCGCCCGGCGTGCGCACATGGACCCGGTCTCCGGCCATCAGGGGAATATCCTGTTCCTTCGACAGATGCTCCGGCGTATGGGGCGTGCCGGACCGCCAGACCGTGACTTCATTGGGTGCACCGTCCGCGCCACCCAGCGCGCCTTGCGGGCCGAACCGTCCGTGATCCATCACGAAGCTTGCCCGCGCTTGGCCGCGCCGCAGTTCAAGCTCGTAATCGAGGCCGAACCCGCCACGCTGCCTGCCGGCGCCGCCCGATCCCTCGCGTAGCGCATAACGGTGATAGAGCACCGGAAAGGCCTGCTCCATGATTTCGACCGGTGGCGCTTTCGAGATGCCGATGGTCGAACAGCCATTGCTCAACCCGTCATGATCGTCATTACCGCCATACCCGCCGCCCGATAGCTGGTACATGACAAAATCCCGCTCCCGCTCGGGATCATGACCGCCAAGCGCGAAATTGCCGCTGGTTCCGGCCGGTGCGGCGGTCACCCGGTCCGGCAGAACGCCCACCAGCGCCGCAAAAACAGCTTCCGCGATGCGTTGCGAAACCTCGGCCGCGCAACCCGAAACGGGGCGCGGATAATGGGCATCCAGGAAGGTGCCGACAGGTGTGATCACACTGAGGGGCTCGAATGCCCCGGCGCTGATCGGCACCTCCGGAAAGATGTGACGCATTGCCAGATAGACCGAGCTCAGCGTGGTGGCGAGCACGGAATTCATTGGCCCGGTACAGGGCGGGCTCGAACCGGCAAAATCGAATGTCAGCGTGTCGTCCGTCTTCTGGATGGCCAGCCGAATGGCCAGCGGTTCATCGACGACACCATCGCTGTCGACCCAGGCGACCGACGTGTAACGCCCGTCGGGAATGGCCCGGATGCAGCTGCGCATCTGCTGCGCCGCGCGCACCCGCAATTCCGCAATCGCCTGTTTGACCGTGTCATCGCCATAACGGTCGAGCAGTTCGTTTAACCGCTCCTCGCCGACCATCAGGGCCGCGGCCTGCGCCTTGACATCGCCGATGCGCTGCTCCGGCACCCTGATATTCGAACAGATGACCGCATAAAGCTCTTCGTCCAGGACGCCCTGCTTGAAGAGGCGCACCGGTGGCAGGCGCAGCCCCTCCTGTTCGACCGCCGTTGCCGACGCGGAGAAACCGCCGGGAACGGAACCGCCAATATCCGGCCAATGGCCGGTATTGGACAGCCAGCAGAATATTTCTCCATTGCGGTAATAGGGACGGGCAAACCGTACATCCATCAAATGGGTTCCACCGAGATAGGGGTCATTGACGATGTAGATGTCGTCGGGATGCGGTGCGGCAGCGCTGCCATCGGCAATCCGCTCGATCAGAACACGGGTCGAATATTGCATCGTGCCGACAAACACCGGAAGCCCGCCGGCCCCTTGGGCAATCAGGGCGCCATCGACCGCAGAATAGATTCCATCGGACCGGTCATTCGCCTCGGCGATCACCGGCGAAAAGGCCGCCCTCGAAAAGCTAAGGTCCATTTCGTCGCAAACCTGCTGCAAACCGGCCTGGATGACACTGAGTGTGATCGGATCAAGGCTCATGACAGCGCTCCCACGGTCACGATGATATTGCCCTCGTCATCGCCGCGCGCCTCGTCACCCGGCTCGATCAGCACCGTCGTATCCATTTGCTCGATGATTGCCGGGCCTTTCAGCAGATAATTATCCGGCAAACTGTCCCGCCAATAGATGGCCGTATCATGCCTTTTCCTGTCAAAGAAGACGGGGCGCTCGCCGGTTTGCGCGTCTTCCAGGTTCGCTTTGCGGCCCGCCGGGTCGATCAGCGTCGACAGATCCAGCGGTGCCCGCTCGCCAATCACCGACGTGTTGACATTCACCAGATTGGCCCGGATCTGCGCAAGCTCCACATGAAACCGGCGATAATAGGCTTCCTCGAAGAGCCGGCGCAATGTCGCCCTGTCAGGCGTCGATGTTTCCAACGGCACCCGCAGCAGATGCGACTGTCCGACAAACTGCATATCGACGCTGAACAGGTGCTTGATGCAGCGGATATCGACATTCTCTTTGCTCAAAAGCCGCTCGCCCTCGGCAATCTGCCGGGCAAAGACCGCATGGATCTGATCGATGTCGGCCAGGTCAAGCGGCCGGTTGATGGTGTTGACGAAATCGTGCCGAAGATCCGCCACCACACAGCCAATGGCATTGGTGATCCCGGGCCGGCTGGGGACCAGAACCCGTGGCACACCAAGTTCGCGCGCCAGTGCCGAAGCATGCAGCGGTCCCGCGCCGCCAAACGCAAAGAGCGCAAAGTCCCGCGGGTCCGCGCCCAGCGACACCGACACCATGCGGATGGCGCCGGCCATCCTGGTATTGGCCATCTGGATGACCGCCGACGCGGCGCCATAGGCGTCAAGACCGAGAGGTGCGCCGAGCCGGTCTTCGAAAATGGTCTTCACATCATCGAGGGACACCCCGCCCTCAACCGATTTGAGTTTGCCTGGATCCAGCCGCCCGAGCAGCAGATTGGCATCGGAAATGGTTGGTTCCGTACCGCCGCGCCCGTAGCAGATAGGGCCGGGAGACGCGCCGGCACTTTGCGGGCCAACCTCCAGCAGCCCGGCTGCATTGACCCGGGCAATGGACCCGCCACCGGCACCCACTGTGCGCACATCGACCATCGGCACATGGATGGGCAGGCCATACTCCACTTCGATCTCGCTGGAAACGGCCGGTTCGGCGCGTCGAATCAGCGCCACATCCGTCGAGGTGCCGCCCATGTCATAAGTGATCAGGTTTTTGATCCCGGCGCGGCGTCCGGTATAGGCCGCTGCAATGACGCCCGAAGCGGGTCCGGACATGACCGTCTTGGCCGCCTCCCGCGCCACCCGGCGCGACGACACCATTCCCCCATTGCCATTCATCACCAGCACATCGCCATCATATCCGTGGGATGACAGTTCCCGGCCAAGCCGCTCGACATAGCGTTCCAGCAGGGGGCGAACCGAGGCATTCACCGCGGCGGTGACGCCGCGTTCAAATTCGCGGTTTTCGGCCAGCAGCGCATGTCCCATGGTGATGTAATCATTCGGCCAGATGGCCTGCACGACCTCGGCGGCACGCATTTCATGGGCGGGATTGGCATAGGCATGCAGAAAGTGGATCACGATGGATTCGCAATCCGCCGCAAGCAGTTGTTCAGCCGCACGGCGAACGCTTTCCTCATCGAGCGGGATGACAACCGCACCGCTCGCATCCATTCGCTCTGTCACCTCGAGCCGCAAATCGCGGGAAATCAGCGGTTCGAAGCGTCCCTTCATGCCATAGGCCTGGGGGCGCGTGCGCCGGCCAAGTTCCAACACATCGCGAAACCCGGCTGTGGTGATCAGGCCGGTGCGGCAAAGCTTGCGTTCAAGCACCGCATTGGTGGTGGTGGTCGTGCCGTGAACAATGAGGTCGACATCAGGCAGATGCGCCTCACTCTCGCTCAGCGCTGCCAGGACTCCGTAGGCCTGATTGTCGAGCGTGCTTGGCACCTTGGCCAGACGCACATCGCCGCCTTTCGGATCGAGCAGGATGAGATCGGTGAACGTTCCGCCGACATCGACACCCACCACCAGACCGCGATCGGATTCCGCCATGAATTCAGTGTACCCCAAGAATCGGATTATTGTTTGTATACAAACAAAAACCACCGCATGAGTCAAAGGATGGTTTTGGCCGTCGGATCGTGCTGGTCCTAGCGGACAACAATCGTGGTTTGAGCGGTCACCGGTTCGTCACCAACCACATAAGCGCGGTGATCATTGGTATTCAACGTCACGCGAACCGTGTGTTCTCCAACCGGCAATGGTCCGATTTCTGTCACCGGCTCGTAGAGCCGCCTGATTTTCAGGCCGCCCACATAAAGGTGGCCATGGCCGACACCGGGAATGTGATCGGTTCCGGTCAGGTGTTCGGCAAAGGTGAACTCCCGCGCATCCACCATGATGCGCCAGCCGCCATTGTCCGGGATCGGTTCAGTCCGCACGGATACCGCCGGAGCCGGTTCACCATCCTCAACGCGGCAAATGCTGCCAATGCCGAACACTCCATGTTGCCCGGCATCGCCCGGTGTAACCGGTGCCGACAGCCGCGCCCGCGATGTGATCGTCCCGGCCTTTTCGAAAGTCAGCGCAATCGGGAACAGCCGGCCGTCATCGATCGGACCTTCCACGCCACGCAGCAAAACATGTGCTCCATCCGCGGCCAGGGAGGGCGATGTGCCCGCCGGCACCGGGATTCCGGATTCTGATTCCGGATTGTAGAGGATCGTTTCGGTAGCGTCATGAGCCTTGGCGGACAAGAGCCTGTCCGGACCGCCACGATTGTCGATTTGCAGAAACACGACCAGCGAATCGGCTGCCTGGCCTTCGAGCTGCGCCGCCTGGACATTTTGCAGAAGCATGTCCCGTCCCGCCGGATCGAAGATGCGCATGGCGGTCCAGCCAATGGCGACCAGCACGACCAGCAACACGATCGGACGAAGAAGTTTCATTTGTGCGGAACCTGCCTGTTCTGTATGCATCAAGCATGTTTCATTCCTGAAAACAGGTCAATACGGTTCGTTTGCAGCACACGGTTTCACGTCTCGTAGCGGTCTTTTTGGCTCTGGTTCTTGCCGGCCCGGCCGCAGCCCATGTTTCGCAACAGGGCTTTGTCCTCCTGTTGCCGACCAATGTCTACATGACAGCGGGCATCTGGGTCGTTGCAGTGACCGCTTTGGCGATCGCTTTCACACCCGGTGATGTCGGCGAACGCCTGTTTTCGACCCTTGCCCTGCCGAAAATCCCGGCGCCACACTGGGAAACGGTTACCAGCCTGCTGGCCTTCCTGTTCCTGTGCTGGCTCGTGTCGATGGGGTTGAGCGGATCGCGCGATCCACTGGCCAATCCGCTGCCATTGTTCATCTGGACAGTGTTCTGGATCATGCTGGTGATTGTTCAGGCCGTCATCGGCAATCTGTGGCACTGGATCAACCCGTGGACGGGCATTGCGCGCCTGCTGTTCGCCAACCCGCGCAGACGTCCGATCCTTGCTTGGCCCGCATGGCTTGGCTCCTGGCCGGCCATAGTCGGACTGCTTGCCTTTTCATCTTTCGTGCTGGCCGATCCAGCGCCCGATGATCCGGCGCGGCTCGCCATGATTGTCGCCGGATACTGGCTTTTCACCATGGTGGCGATCCTGGTGTTCGGCGAGCGCCAGTGGCTGGCAAGGGGTGAGTTCCTGACCATCCTGATGCGCCATTTTGCGTCGCTCGCGCCGTTGCGGCTCGGACGGCGCGCCTCTTGTCTGGGCGCACCCGCATGGCAATTGCTAAGCGCTGCGCCGCATTCGGCAAGCGCCGGCATTTTCGTCCTTATCCTGCTGGGGACCGGCAGTTTTGATGGCCTCAACGAAACCTTCTGGTGGCTGTCGCTGATCGACGTCAATCCGCTCGAATTTCCCGGCCGCTCGGCCATCATCACTGAAACGGTCACAGGACTGCTTCTGACGAACACATTGCTGGTCCTCGCCTTTGCCATCCTGGTCTGGACAGGCCATCGCATGGCGACCCGGAGGGTCTTGCCTGCCGAGCGCACCGGCTATCGGGATGTTTTTGGAAAACTTTGCCTGTCCACTCTGCCGATCGCCCTTGCCTATCATGTGGCCCATTATCTGACCGTTGTGCTTGTGAACGGACAATACGCGCTGGCCGCCGCCAGCGATCCCTATGCCATCGGTGCGGACTATCTCGGTCTGGGCACGTTTTATGTGACCACCGGCTTCTTCAACAGCCGCGACACCGTGCAGGTGATCTTCCTGACACAGGCCGGAGCCGTGGTTCTGGGGCACGCCATTGCCATCCTCATTGCCCACGCCATCGCCCTGCGGATTTACGGACAAAACAGGCTTGCGGTGATCAGCCAAATCCCCGTTGCCGCCTTCATGATAGCCTACACCTTTCTCGGCCTCTGGCTTCTGGCTGCGCCCAAGGGGGCTTGACGAACCGCCGGTAATCGGAGAACAATTTGTTTGTATGCATACAAAATCGACCGTTGGTCCTAGGCAGGACAAGCGGTAAAAACAGGGAGAACAGCGATGCCGATCATCAAGAAACCGTCACGATTGGTGACCCGCCGATCCGCACTCAAGGGGCTGGCCGTTGGCACCGGCGCCGTCGCCGCAGCAGGCACATTGCCGGGATTTGTGCGTTATTCGCAGGCCCAGAGCTCCGAACCGATCCGCATCGGGTTCCAGGTGCACAGGACAGGCATCGGCGCGGCCTATGGGCGTTGGTATGACCGCACAACACAAGCTGCCACCAAGGCGATTAATGATGCCGGCGGCATCAATGGACGGCCGGTCGAAATCATCGCGGAAGATGACGGTACCGATCCGAAGCGTGGCGCGGAAGTCGTCGAGAAATTTGCCAGCCAGCACAATTGCGACCTGGCCTTCGGTACCCTGTTCAGCCACGTTGTATTCGGCTCGGCGCCACGGGCTGGGGAGCTGAAAATCCCCTATTTCGTGGTTTCCGAAGGCCATCACGTGGCCAGCGGAAAGCTCAATCGCTACACGCTGCAGCCCGGCATTACCGATGTGAAAAGCCAGGTCCAGGCGATGGCGCCCTTCGTTTCCGACAATCTCGGCAAGAAGGTCACCATGATCTATCCGGATTTTGCCTTCGGCCACGATCACCGCGACTATTTCTCCGCGGCGCTGGAACAGCAGGGAGGCGAGGTGATCGCCAAGATCGCGATCCCGCCAACCGAATCCTCCTTCACCAAATACTTCCCGAAGATCCCCCGCGATACGGAAGTCATCTATCACGTCATGGTCGGTCCGGCCGTGCTGACCTTCGTCAAGGAAATGGGCGAATTCTACGGTCCGAACAAGCCGGAAATCTTCGGCTTCATCGACAGCCTGGAAGCCGTCGACATGGCCAGCCCCGGCCTTGAATTCCTGGAAGGCTCCTATTTCTGGGAAGGCAATCCGCGCTACGCGCAAAAGGATCAGTCAACCTATGACAAGGACTACCGTGCCGCCGTTGGTGTCGACGACAATGGTGCATCGGTTTCCGATCCCAAGGACGTGTCGACCTATTCCCACATGTTCGGCTGCTGGGAAACGCTCTACACCATCAAGGACGGCATGGAAGCGGCCGGCTACAAGGGGCCGGAGGACCGCACCAAGTTGATCGAGGCAGTGGAATCCATCACGGATATCCCCCATTCGGCGGAACATCCGCAGGGCGCCAAGATCTTCAACGGCAAAACCCACCAGGTCTTCGGCCATCAGTACATTTCCAAGGTGAAAGACGGCAAGCTCGAGCTGGCCCACACAACATCGATCGAAGACACGCTCTACGACGATGAGGTGGATTACACGACCCAGCCCTTCTGACCCGGTTTCATAAGGCAAAAGCGCCCCGCCATCGGCGGGGCGTGTGATTCGCATGGATCTAGGACCCTATCTACTCCTGGCCTCTCTGGAAGGGGCGGTGGCCGCTGCCGTCCTCGCGCTGACGGCGGTCGGGCTCAGCCTGGTATTCGGCGTCATGCGGGTCGTCAATGTCGCCCATGGCGAATTCTTCATGCTGGGCGCCGTGCTTGCCTGGTGGTTTGCATCTCTGGTCGCCGGCCATCCGGCATTCGGTTTCGTATTGGCCCTCATCTGCGCACCGCTGATCGCCGCCGTCATCGCAGCCGCCGCCGATTATTTTGTCCTCAAGCGGCTCAACTATGATCCCGAAGCGACCATCGTCGCGACCATCGGCCTCCTTTACATCATTCAGCAAACGGTCCTGATGACCTATGGTCCGGACGCACGTCCGGTCGAAGCGCCCTTCAATGCGCGCATCTATTTGCCCTGGTTCGGATATTCGACCTACAAGTTCTTCGTCATCGGCGCGGCGATCGTGCTGCTCATCGGCGTCTGGATCATGCTCACCAAGACCCGCATCGGCCTCGTCCTGCGTGCCAGCCAGCTGGACTCCGAAATGGCGCTCGCCTTCGGCATCAAGGTCGACCAGGTCTATGCCATGGTGTTCGGCCTCGGGGCCGGTCTTGCCGCCATGGCCGCTGTCCTTGTGGTGCCGATCCAGCAGGCCCACTATCTGATGGGCGGCGATCCGCTCCTCCTGTCCTTTATCGTCGTCATCATCGGCGGGCTCGGCAGCATTGCCGGAACAGTCGTTGCCGCGATCCTCATCGGCATGAGTGACGGGATCATTTCGGTATTCTTCTCGCCGACCCTGGCCAAGATCATCGCCACTCTGCTTGTCGCCTTCGTGCTGATTTTCAGGCCAACCGGTCTCTTCGGGAAGCGGAGCATATGAGCGCCGCTGCGAAATCCGTGTGGCTGCATGGTGGTGTGATCACACTTCTCTTTGCCTTGCAATTCGTGCTGCCGGCCTATCATCACGGCAATCTCGCACGGATCATGGTGCTGGCGGTTTACGCCATGGGTTACAACATGCTGTTTGGCTACACGGGGCTCCTCAGCCTTGGCCACGCATTGTTTTTCGCCGCCGGCATGTATGGGCTGGGGCTAACCATCGCCTTCCTTGATTTTGCACCGTCGCCGGCTCTCTTGTCCGGCATCATTTCGGCCCTGATCGTTTCGGCAGTTGTCGGATTTCTGGCCCTGCGCACCACCGGTGTCGCCTTCATGATCGTGACATTGATGTTCGCCCAGGCCGGATTCCTGACCATCCTGTTGTTCGGGGAATACACGCGCGGGGATGAGGGATTTGTCATTCAGCAGCCTGAACGCGTGCTGGCCGGAATTGACCTGACAACACCCGGCAACCGCTATTTTGCCGCTCTCATCCTGTTTTCCGTCTGTTTGATCATAACAGCACGGGTCGTCCAGACGCCGTTCGGCAAGGTACTGATCGCGATACGCGAAAATGAAGACCGGGCGCGTATGCTTGGCTATGACGTGCTGCGGCACAAATTGATCGCGGTGATCATATCGGGCACCATGTCAGGCGCCGCCGGCGCCGCCTATGCCCTGCTTTTCGGCTATGTCGGCGCCAGTTTCGCCGCCGTGCAATATTCGATCTTCCCGCTGCTGTGGGTGCTTCTGGGTGGCGCCGGAACGACCATCGGACCGTTGGTCGGCACCATCTTCATGTTCTACCTGATCGACCTGTCGAGCGGCCTGACCTCGGCCTATATGCTGATCGCCGGTGTCACGCTTGTGCTGCTGACCCTGTTTGCAAGACAGGGACTCGTCGGCGAATTGCGCAAGAGGGCATTGCCATGGCTGCCCTGAACCTCCTGACCACAAAGGGTCTGTCGCGCAACTTCGGCGGGCTCTGGGCTGTCCACAATGTGGATTTCGAGCTGCCGGAAGGACAGGTCCGGGCACTGATCGGCCCCAATGGCGCCGGCAAATCGACCTTTGTCGGTCTGCTTTGCGGCCGTATTCCCGCAAGCAGCGGTTCCGTGCAGTTCGATGGCCGGGACGTCACGGCTCTGCCGGCCCACAAACGCATTGCGCTGGGAATGGCCTACACGTTCCAGATCACCTCGATTTTCGCGAAACTGTCACTTTGGGAAAATGTCGCGCTGGCCGTTCGGCGCAAGCATCATGGCGATGCAAATGCTGTCGAGGGTGGTGTGAAGGCCGCATTGTCACGCGTCGGCCTTGCCGACCGGGCGGATCAACTTGCCGGCGATCTGAGCTATGGCCATCAACGCCTTCTCGAAATTGCCATGGGTCTGGGTCAGCAGCCACGCCTGTTGATTCTCGATGAGCCGACACAGGGACTGGCGGAAAGCGAAGTTGACGATTTCAAGAAACTGGTCCGGAATTTAGCCGGCGAAACAACGGTTCTCCTCATCGAGCACAATATGGATGTGGTGATGGATACGGCGGACATGATCACGGTGTTGAATTTCGGTGAAGTCCTGGCCGAGGAAACGCCCGAAACCATTCGCGACAACAGCGCCGTTCAGGCGGCTTATCTGGGGACCGGATGATGCTGGACGTACGAGGCATCAATGTGGGTTACGATCAGGTGCAGGTCCTGTACGACCTGTCTTTGACCGCCAGGCCCGGTGAGATTCTCTGCCTGCTTGGCCGCAATGGCGCCGGCAAGACAACGACCATGAAGGCCATCATGGGTCTTTTGCCGCTGCGGTCCGGGTCGGTTCTGCTGGACGGAGAGGATATCAGTGCCCTGCCGGCCTACGAGGTCCCGCGCCGGCGCATTGCCTATGTCCCGCAGGGCAGACGGCTGTTTTCCGAACTGACTGTTGCTGAAAACATCGAAATTGGTCTGATGGTGCGTGATGCCGGCAAGGCGACACGGGATCGGGTCCTCGACATTTTCCCGCGCCTGCGTGAGCGCCTCGATCAGCGCGCGGAAACGCTGTCCGGTGGCGAGCAGCAGATGTTGGCCACAGCCAGGGCCCTTTGCATCGAGCCGCAGGTGCTTCTGCTCGATGAACCGACCGAAGGGTTGCAACCCTCAATGATCGAACAGATCCGCCAGGTGATCGTGCAGATGAAAAGCGAAAATGTGGCCATCATTCTGGTGGAACAGCGCGTCGACGCTGTCCTGTCAATCGCCGATCAGGTGGCCTTCATCGAAAATGGCCGAAACCTGGAGACCCTGGAGGCGGAGGCGCTGCGCCAGGACCCGTCGAAACTGACGCGCTATCTGGGTGTGTGACGGCGCACGGAGACACAGTTGACCTGTCTGTGAAATCACGGCCTGCGGTCGAATTCATCGGCCCATTTTGGCTATGCCGATATCGCGAATACTTGAATAAATCTAGGAAAACACGTCACTGGTCACGAACCGCACACCATTGCGATCCATATCTTCCATCGCCGCCGCCAATGATCCTTCCAGATCGATGGCCCGGCAGCAATCGGTCACCAGCATCGCCTCGAACCCGAGGCGCTTGGCATCAAGTGCCGAATAATAGACGCAGAAATCCGTGGCCAGCCCGGTCAGCACGACCTGCTCCACGCCCCGTTCGCGCAGATAGCCGGCAAGGCCGGTCTGTGTTGTCTTGTCATTCTCGAAAAACGCCGAATAACTGTCGATACCGGGGCGAAATCCCTTGCGGATAACCAGATCTGCACCGTGGGCAACAAGATCCGGATGGAAATCGGCACCCTGGCTGCCGCGCACACAATGTTTGGGCCACAGAACCTGATCGCCATAATGCATTTTCGTCAGGCTGAAGGGTGTGGCGCTGTCGTGATTGTCGGCAAAGGAACTGTGTTCGTCGGGATGCCAGTCCTGGGTCAGGATGCAAATCTCGAATTTTTCGAGAAGATCGTTGACGGTCGGAACAATGGCATGGCCATCGGCGACCTCCAGGGCACCACCGGGGCAAAAATCATTTTGCACATCAATGACCAGTAGAGCGGCGTTGTCGATATTGACTCCCATGCAGATCTCCCGTGACAGTTACCTCGATTTGATCATTTTGCCGAGAAGCGCGGCAAGCTGCATCCGCTCACGGCTGTTGAGCGGCGCCAGTGTTTCCTCGGTGATGGCGTGCGCCGAAAGAACATTGCTGTGAAAAGCAGCCTCTCCGGCGGCAGTGAGCTCCACCAGCAGCCGGCGCATATCGGTCGGATCGGGACGGGTGGAGACCAGCCCCTTCTTGCTCAGACGGTCGATGACACCCTTCATGGTGGCCGCATCCATGGCGGTCTGACGGCCAAGGTCGTTCTGCGACACCGTACCGATCTCGAATATCTTGGCCAGTGTCGCAAATTGTGTGGGTGTGTACTCGTCGATGTGCCGGCCGAAAATGGAAAGGTGCCGCTGATTGGCCTGCCGCATCAGGAAGCCGATCTGTTCATCAAGCCTGTAGTCGATCTCGGTATCTGTTTGCCGTTGGGGCGTTGCCATTCAATTTCCTCAAAGCTGCACGTGGACCACCTGCTTCCGACCGGTCATCGTCAGGAGCCACTTTACCAAGCCGGACGGATATTGACACCCAAAGGGCACTAAGGCAAATTCATTTGTATGCGAACAAATAATTTCGCCCTGTCACTGTCTGTATGAACGCGGAGGCGATGGATTTGGGCTATGTACGCCCCACCAGTCTGACCGATGCGCTGACCTGCCTTGCCGGCAATGATATGCGGGTGGCCGCCGGCTGTACCGATCTGTTCCCGGCGACCGGCCATCAGCATCTTGCGGGAAACATTCTCGATATCACCGCCCTTTCGGCGTTGCGCGGAATCACCAATGATAGCGACCATCTGCGTATCGGCGCCACCACCACCTGGAGCGACATTGTGCAGGCGGACCTGCCGCAAGGTTTTCACCAGCTCCAGCAGGCGGCCCGGGAAGTTGGTTCCATCCAGATCCAGAATGCCGCGACGATCGGGGGAAATCTGTGCAATGCCTCGCCGGCCGCCGATGGTGTGCCGCCCCTCCTGGCCCTCGACGCCCTGGTCGAACTGTCCAGCCTGACCGGAACCCGTACTCTTCCGCTGGCGCAATTCATAACCGGACCGCGAGAAACCGGCTTGGCATCCGGTGAACTGCTGACCGCCTTGCTGATACCGCAGCAGTCGACCCGGGGCCGGTCCGTCTTCCTGAAACTCGGCGCGCGCAGATATCTCGTCATATCGATCGCCATGATCGCGGCACGGCTGGTCGAAACGGACGGACAAATCAGCGACGCGGCGATTGCCGTCGGATCCTGCAGCGCCGTCGCAACACGGCTGAAGGCCGTTGAAAACGAATTGATCGGACAGGTGCCTTCCCCCGATCTTGTACACCGGATCAGCGACGGCAGCATTCGGCAGCATCTGGCACCAATCACCGATACCCGAGCCGATGCGCCCTATCGCAACATAGCCGCGGCCGAACTCGTTCGACGGGCATTGGGTCAGCTCCTTGCCGATCATCAGCAGGAGGCGGCATGACACCGCCCGAAGCCATCAATCTGACCATCAATGGCGAAGCGCTGAGCCTGCCGCCCCGGCCCGGCCGGCGGCTCAGCCATGCTCTGCGCGAAGATGCCGGATTGCGCGGCACCAAGGTCGGCTGCGACGCCGGTGATTGCGGTGCCTGTACGGTGCTCATGGACGGCGATCCTGTTTGCGCCTGCCTCACCCCGCTCATTCAGGCGTCCAATCGGTCGGTGACCACGGTCGAGGGTCTCTCGTCCGAGACGCTTTCGCCTTTGCAGGAGGCGTTTCTTCGCCATGGCGCGGCGCAATGCGGCATCTGCACGCCGGGCATGCTGATGGCGGCAGCCGCATTGTTGGACACCGTGGCGCAGCCAAGCCGGACCCAGGTCGAGGACGCGCTCGGCGGCGTGTTGTGCCGCTGTACGGGCTACCAGAAGATTGTCGATGCGGTGCTGAGTGTCGGCACACCGTCTGAAAAACCCGCCACCCCGGATGCGGGCCGCGCGGTAGGTGCCCGCATCGAACGGCTTGACGGCACGCGCAAGGTCGATGGTTCCGAGGTTTTCGGAGCCGATTTCTGGCCGCAGGATGCATGGCTGGTCCGCGCCATACGGTCCCCGCATCATCAGGCGACGTTCACATTTGGCGACATCGATACCTGGGTCGGCACACATCCCGGTGTCGAATCCGTTCTCACCGCGGCGGATATTCCCGGCACCAACCGGTTTGGGGTGATCCCGCCTCTTGCCGACCAGCCCGGTCTTGCCGAAAGCCGGGTGCATTTTCGCGGCGAAGCGATCGCAGTCATCGCCGGCGCAGCCGATGCGGTCGAAGCGCTCGACCTGTCGGATTTTCCGGTCAACTGGTCCCCCGCCACCGAGGTGCTGACGACGGAGCAAGCGCTGGATGCAGCGCTCATTCATCCGTCCCGACCGGGCAATATTCTGATCAATGGTCGTGTCGCCACCGGCGATCCGGACACCGCCCTCGCGGGTTCGGCCCATGTGGTCGAGGCTTCGATCGAAACGGGCTTTGTCGAACATGCCTATATTGAACCGGAAGCCGGCGCCGCGTGGATGGATGGGGACATGCTGGTCATCCAGGCCTGTACCCAGGCCCCGGTGATGGATCGCGACGACATCGCGGTGATGATGAATCTTGATGCTGACAAGGTGCGGATCATGCCGGCGGCCGCCGGTGGCGGCTTTGGCTCCAAGCTCGACCTGTCATTGCAGCCGCTGATTGCCCTTGTCGCCCTGAAAACCGGCAAACCCTGCCGGATGGTCTATAGCCGCGGCGAATCCATGGCGTCGACCACCAAACGCCATCCGGGCGCCATGACCGCCAGGATCGGGTCCGATGCCGATGGCCGCATCACCGGCATGACCTTCCATGGCGATTTCAATACCGGCCCCTATGCCAGTTGGGGGCCGACGGTCGCGACCCGTGTGCCGGTCCATGCCTCGGGTCCGTACCGAACCCCGCATTACCGCGCCACGACCCGCGCCATCCACACCAATGGGCCCGTCGCCGGCGCCTTTCGCGGCTTCGGGGTTCCGCAGGCGGCGATCCTGCAGGAGACGCTCTACGATGAACTGGCCAATGCCGGCGGCATGGACCGGCTGGAATTTCGCAAACGCAACGCCTTGCATGACGGTGAACGGACCGTCTGCGGTCAGACGTTGCACGGGGTCGGTATCGCCGAATGCCTGGAAGCGCTTGAGCCGCGCTGGCATGCGGCAGCAGCTGAAATCCGTGCCTTCAACAAGGGATCGGCGGTGCGAAAGCGCGGCATGGGCGTTGCCAGTTGCTGGTATGGCTGCGGCAACACCGCCTTGCCGAATCCGTCAACGGTACGCCTGGGTTTTTGCGCTGACGGACGATTGAAACTGCATCAGGGTGCGACGGATATCGGCCAGGGATCGAACACCGTGATCACCCAGATCTGCGCCGACGCGTTGGGGCTTCCGATCGATGCTTTCGAATTGATTGGTCCCGATACGGCACTGACGCCCGATTGCGGCAAAACGTCCGCATCGCGCCAGACCTATGTAACCGGCAAGGCTGCGGAAAGAGCGGGACAGGCGTTGCGGGCGCAAATCCTTCGGCTGAGCAACAAGGGCAACGATGCCAAGCTCCGTCTGGATGGGCACAATGTGCTGGTCGACGACGGTCAGACCACCCAGTCGATTTCACTGGCCGCTTTGCCCGTGGATGAATTTGGATACGCCTTATCCGTCGAAGAAACCTATGATCCGCCCACAACACCGCTCGATGAGGACGGGCAGGGCGTACCCTATGCGGTCTATGGTTACGGCGCCCAATTGGCGGAAGTCGAGGTCGATCTGGCGCTTGGGACCGTGCGGGTCGTCGCGGTCACGGCCGCCCATGATCTTGGCCGTGTCATCAATCCACTTCTGGCCGAGGGACAGATCGAGGGTGGCATTGCACAGGGGCTGGGCCTTGCCCTGATGGAAGAATTCATTCCGGGCGCTTCGGAAAATCTCCATGACTATTTGATCCCGACAATCGGCGACATGCCGGCAATCCGGTCCATTCTCATTGAAAAACCCGATCCGGAAGGGCCGATGGGCGCCAAAGGACTGGGTGAGCACGTCCTGATCCCCACCGCGCCGGCAATTCTCAACGCGATCCACCACGCCTGCGGAGCACGGATCACCAAGGTGCCGGCCCTCCCGCACAGGGTTTTGGCGGCAATCAGGCAGGCAGGAGAAAGCGCATGAGCGTGTCAGAAGGCACCATCCAAACCCCGTCGACACCCGAAAAGGTCCGATGCGATGCCTGTCCGGTCATGTGCTATGTGGCCGAGGGACGCACCGGTGCCTGCGATCGCTATGCCAATGAAAACGGTCGAATCGTCCGCTGCGATCCACTGACCATTCTGGATCGGCGGATCGCCGCCGGAGATGAAATTAAGCCGTTCTTGAAATCCGATTGGGAAGAGCAGCCCTTTTCGGGCGACGAGGTGTTTGTTACGGCCATCGGATCGGGAACGACCTATCCCGATTACAAACCCGCTCCCTTTATCGTTAGCCGGGAAATTGATGGTGCCGATTGCGTCACCGTCGTGACCGAGGCGATCTTCTCCTATTGCGGTGCGAAGGTGAAGATCGACACGGACCGCCATCTCGGTGCAGAGGCGGCAACGGTCCGGGCGGCGGGCGAGGCGGTTGGCCATGTCATGACAAGCGAATATGGATCCCAGATGCTGTCGCTCGGCGGTGTCGATCATTTGACCGGCGGCAGCAAGGCCGAGGGCAGGGTGACATGCGACACGCTGATGCGCCTGTGCAACAGGGAACCGGTGGAGCTAACGATCGATGGCGGATCGTCGGTAATCGTCGAGGCCGGCAAGGCGCCGATCGTTGACGGGCAGAAGGAAGAGCGCATGCGGGTCGGCTGCGGATCGGCGACCATCGGCATGTTTGCCGCGCAATGGGACGGCCTGGTCGACGAAGTCGTTGTTGTCGATGATCACATTACCGGTGTCGTGTCCGAGCACCAGGCCGGCAAAGTGCTTGGTTGGCCGGACACCGGCATTCGCATCAAGGGCCGGCGGTCGACCCCCGGTCGCTATTTCCAGGTCGCAGAGCCGGGTCTTGGCTGGGGCGGCACCGACATCGACGATCCGCTCACCATCCTCGGTCCGTGGAACGCAAAGAAGGGTGCACGGCCAGGTCTGACGATGCTGATGGTGTCGACGACGGGTGAACAATATGGATATTACGTGCTCGATGAGGAGCTGGTGCCTCAACGCCAGAACCTTCCGGCAACGCTTGAGCCCAGTGTCGAACTCATCGGCGAAAACTGCGAGCCGGCCCTGTGCACGGTCCTGTTCATGGGTGGTGCCGGCGGATCGTTGCGGGCGGGCGCGACCCGCAACCCGGTCAAGCTGACACGATCGGTTCATAGCACCTCCACCCGTGTGACCTGCGGCGGCGCGCCGGCCTATATCTGGCCAGGTGGCGGAATCACCATCATGGTCGATGTCACGCAGATGCCCGATCAATCCTTTGGATATGTGCCGACGCCGGCGATCGTCGCACCGATCGAATTCAATGTCAGCCGCGAGGATTATCGTGCTCTCGGGGGCTATGACGAGGCGGTTCGTTCTGTCGAGGACATTGTTGAACGGGGCGGTGAATATGGCGATGCCATTCGCGCCGTCACGCCGCCGGACGGTGCGTCCACCAACGGCAAGGACAATTCGTGACATGCCCTGGGAGCAACCGCAATCGGCGATGCTGCCCGACGGCAGGCGGTTGCATCTCAATCACGGACCGATCGATCTGATTATCGAAAGTTTCAGCCCCGACCGCGAAAGCGTGTACCAACGGGCACGCGGACGCTTTGAAACCCTGCTGCAGGACCTGGCGGCTGAATTGCCGCAGCTCAGGAGCCCGTTGTCACGAAACCCGGATGTGGAAGGTGTCGTGGCGCACCGCATGCTCCGTGCCATCCGCCCGTTTCAGGACCGGTTTGTCACCCCGATGGCGGCTGTTGCCGGCGCCGTGGCCGATGAAATGCTCGATGTGATGGTCGCCCGGCGGGATGAACCAAAAACCTATGTCAACAATGGCGGCGATGTGGCCTTTCACCTTGATGGAGCGGAGCGGTTCGATGTCGAGATCGCCAGTCGACCCTCCGGGCGTATTTCCGTTTGTGCCGCCGATCCGGTGCGCGGTGTCGCCACCTCGGGCTGGCGTGGGCGCAGTTTCTCTCTTGGGATCGCCGATTCGGTCACTGTCGTGGCCCATAATGCGGCCGCGGCCGATGTGGCGGCGACGCTGATCGCCAACGAAGTGGACCTGCCGGATCACCCGGCAATCCGCCGGACACCGGCAAGTGCGCTTGCGCCGGACAGCGATCTTGGCGACAGACCCGTCACGACCGGTGTCGGCGATCTGACATCGGACGAAACCGAAGGAGCGCTGGACAACGGCGCACGCTACGCGACCAAACTCCACGATGCCGGCCACATCGCCGGTGCCGTCATGATGCTCAACGATAAAATACGATGGATCGGCACGGATAGCCTGCAGATCGATAGCGAAAGGGAACGGCACCATGCCTGAATTCAAATTGCGCAAGACAATGATCTTCATCGAGGAAACCCGTCACGAAAACGGGCCGGCGCCGGCGACACCTCGCCGCAAGGGCGCCATTCTGGCCGTTGTGAGCAATCCTTTTGCCGGGCAGTTTCACGCGGATCTTCAGGGCGCCATGGACGATCTCAAACCGCTCGGTCTGATGATGACCGACAGGCTGATCGAAGCGCTGGGTGGTCCCGCCGAAATCGATGGCTTCGGCAAGGGCGCCATAGTCGGTGAAAACGGGGAACTGGAGCACGGTGCGCTGTGGCACGTGCCGGGCGGCTATGCGATGCGGGAAAAGCTCGGCGATTCGGCAGCCATCGTACCATCCTGCAAAAAGGTCGGCGGTGTCGGCACTCGGCTCGATATTCCCCTCGGCCACATCAATGCGGCCTATGTGCGAAGTCATTTTGACGGCATCGAAGTAGGGCTGAACGATAGTCCGCGCGCAAATGAAATCCTGTTCGCGCTTGCCATGGCCTGCGGACCGCGCATTCACAATCGCATGGGCGGTCTGGAGGCCCGCGACGTCAAGGGTGAAGACGGCCTGCGATAGGGTCCTGACCGCCGATTGTCCATTGGTCATCGCAACAGCAGCCAGATAAGCTCAAAATCCTGCCGGGTTTGCATGGAACCGGAGACGCTTTCGTCGTAGTTTCATCAAAACCGCACAAAGAGAGCACCAATGGACAAACGCGAATTTCGTACCTGGTCGCACCGCGCCAGCGACTGGTCGGCGGACTATCTGGACACGATCTCCGACCGTCCTGTCAGACCGGACGTTCAACCGGGCGATATCGGCAAACTGTTTGCCGACTCACCCCCCGAAACGCCGGAATCCATGGAAGCGATTTTCGATGATTTCGAACGGATCATCCCGGGCGGCATGACCCATTGGCAGCATCCGCGTTTCTTTGCCTATTTCCCGTCCAATGCCGCACCGGCAGCGATCATTGCGGAGCAGCTGGCTGGAACCATGGCCGCGCAATGCATGCTGTGGCAGACATCACCGGCCGCAACCGAGCTTGAGGAAAAGATGATCGACTGGCTGCGTCAGGCGATCGGCTTGCCCGAGCAATTCAGCGGCACATTTCAGGACACCGCATCGTCGGCAACTCTGTGCGCCGTTTTGACCATGCGGGAACGGGCACTCGAATGGAGCGGCAACCAGACCGGTTTGTCTGGCCGCGAAACACTTCGCGTCTATGCGTCGACCGGCACCCACAGTTCCATTGACAAGGCGATGTGGATCGCCGGGCTCGGTCAGAACAATCTGGTCAAGATCCCAACCAATGATGATCAGGCGATGGACGTCGAAAGGCTGCGGGCCGCCATCCAGGCGGATCGGGAGGCCGGCATGCTTCCCGCCGGTCTGGTCGTTTGTGTTGGTGGCACCTCAATCGGCGCAACGGATCATGTCGATACGCTGTGTGACGTCGCGAAAGCCGAGGATCTCTTCATCCATGTCGATGCAGCATGGGCGGGGTCCGCAATGATCTGTCCCGAATTCCGCTCGCTCTGGCAGGGCGTCGAGAAGGCCGACAGCATCGTTTTCAATCCACACAAATGGCTTGGCGCATCGATGGAGTGTTCGGCGCATTTCGTCCGTGATCCCGCCACGCTGATCCGCACGCTGTCCATACAGCCCGAATATCTGAAGACCCTGGGCAAGGAGGACATTGTCAATTTCAGTGAGTGGTCGGTGCAGCTCGGCCGGCGCTTCCGCGCCTTGAAGGTCTGGTTTCTGCTGCGCGCCTACGGGCTGGACGGTCTTCGAATGCGCATTCGAAACCACGTAGCCTGGGCCCGGACGCTGGCCGAACGCATCGGCGCCGAGCCGGACTTTGAAATCACCACGGAGCCTGTACTGTCGCTGTTTTCATTTCGTCACCGGCCCGCCGATCTGGACAGCGATCTCGACACGCACAATCGCGACCTGGTCGAAGCGATCAACAATGACGGGCGCATCTATCTGACCCAGACCCAGCATGATGGAAAACTGGTGATCCGGTTCGTCGCCGGACAATTCGAAATGGAGGAGACAGACGCACAGATCGCCTTCGAGACGATCTGCGAAATCGCCCGGTCCCACGAGAGCGGGCGGTAGTGGCAACCCATCACCAGATTGTCCGATTGCTGTGGATGGGCGGCGGCTTTCTCAGTCTTGCAGCCGGCATTGTCGGCATCGCCCTCCCGCTTCTGCCGACAACCCCGTTCCTGCTGCTGGCAGCCTTCTGTTTTGCCCGCGGTTCCCAAAGGTTGCACGATTGGCTGGTTCACCATCCGCGCCTGGGTCCGCCGATCCATGATTGGCAAAAACACGGCGCCATTTCCCGTCGGGCCAAGCAGCTCGCCATGCTGTCCATCGCCGCGGTTCTGCTGGTCAGTTACCTGTTCGACGCGCCAACCCGGATCATCATCATCCAGCTCATCGTCCTGTCGGCCGTCAGCCTGTTCATCCTGACCCGTCCGACCCCGCCCGAAGATGATGGGCAAAGCTGAAATTTCCGTCAGCTTTCCACCGCCTCCAGCGCCACATCGTAGCCCCACAATCTTTCAAGATGCGCCAGCGTGGCGTCGCGTTGCTCATCGTCCAGCGTCACGCCATTGCGTTTGACATGTTGAAGTTTGAGGCAACGGTCCCCCAGGAGGTCGACATCGACCACCTCGATATGCGGCTCGAGAGAGGCGACATCATGGTTCTGGGCCAGGGTATCGCGGATGACGTGGAATCCACGCTCATCGTGGATTCCAGAAACGAGATAAAAGGGATCATCCGCATTATCCGACAGGGCAAACATCCGGAAACGGCGCATCACGGCCGGGCTGAGAAATTGCTGAATGAAGGATTCATCACGGTAGTTGGCCCAGGCCTCCGCCAGCACATTTTTCCAGTCTCTTGAGCCGGCAATATCGGGAAACCAGGCACGATCCTCCTCACGCGGATCATTACAGATCCTTTGAATGTCCTGCATCATGGCAAATCCGAGCGCGTAGGGATTGATGCCGCTGAAACGCGGATCATCGAAATCCGGTTGAAACAGCACATTGGTGTGATTGTGCAGGATCTCCAGCATCGCACCGTCGCTCAAGAGCCCCTGTTCGTGCAGGGTGTTGATGATATGAAAATGGACGAAACAGGCGCACCCCTCATTCATCAGCTTGGTTTGTTTCTGCGGGTAGAAATACTGCGCGATATTGCGGATGATTCGCAGAACTTCCCGTTGCCATGGCTGCAGGACAGGGCTGTAGTGTTCGAGGAAATAGAGAAGATTTTCTTCCGGCAGGTGCAGTTCCCGTTTTCGTTCACGTATCTGCGCATCGGTTTTCGATGTGTGGGCGGTGTCGGGCAGGATGCTCCACAAATAGCTGACGGCCTGCTCTTCATGTGCCCGCCGTTCCCTTTGACGCTCCTGTTCCTGGCGAAGCGATGGCGGCTGTTTTCGGCGATAGCGAAAGACACCGTTCGGCATCAGCGCATGCCCGGCATCAAGAATGTCTTCGACGGCGCTGGGGCCATGCGCCTCTTCGCAATCGGCGATATAGCCCCGCGCATATTCCAGATAGTCGAGAATTCCGGCGGCATCGGTCCATTGCCGGAACAGATGATTCGTCTTGAAAAAATGATTATGGCCGAATGCCGCATGGGCCATGACCAGGGTCTGCATGGCCATGGAGTTTTCTTCCATGCAATAGGAGATGCACGGGTCGGAATTGATGACAATCTCATAGGCCAGCCCCATCGCACCCTTTCGATAGGAGCGCTCGCTCTGCATGAAGTGTTTGCCGAAGGACCAGTGTCGGTACATCAGCGGCATGCCGATTGACGAATAGGCATCGAGCATCTGCTCGGAAGAAATGATCTCGATCTGATTGGTATAGAAATCCAGTGCCAGGTCCTTGCGGGCCACCATCTCGATCGCATCATGGACACGCCGCAACGTGTCGAAGGTCCAGTCGGCGCCCTCAAACAGGGGTGATGCTGATTTGCGGGCTGCCTGCGTCATGTCATGCCTCCGCCGTCTTCTTGGCAAACAGCTCCCGAAAAACAGGGTAGATATCCGCCGGTCGCGCAATCCGTTTCATCGCAAAATTCGGCCATTTTTCCGCAACGCGGCGATAGTGCCGCCACAGTTCCACACCGTTGTCCTCATTGTTGAGAAAACCGATCTCCGCTTCGTCGACAATCTCGACATAGGCGAAATACTGGCAACAGCGCATCAGGTGATCATCGAGCAGCCGAACGCATTTGTCCGAGTCGCCCGAAAAATTCTCACCATCCGATGCTTGCGCCATATAGATGTTACACTCGGAGGGCGGATAGCGCTCATCGACAAGGCGCGCTGCCTCGCTCAGTGCCGTGCTGACCACCGTCCCGCCAGTCTCCCGCGAGTGAAAGAAAGTATCTTCATCGACCTCCTGCGCATTGTGGGTGTGCCGCACAAAGACCAGGTCGATGGAGGTGTAGCGGCGACTGAGAAACAGATGCAGCAACACGAAAAAGCGTTTGGCCAGATCCTTTTCCCGTTCACCCATCGAGGCCGAAACATCCATCAGGCAGAACATGACGGCCTTTTCGCGCGGTTCCGGGCGATGCTCGAAATAATTGTAGCGCACGTCGAGCGGATCGATATAAGCAATGACCCGCTGCCGGCGCAGTGTTTCCTCCAGCAATCCGTGCAACGCGGCAAGTTGCTTTCGCTGTTTCGCCGTTGGCGATGACACCGCCTCGAGAGCGAAAATCTCCGCGCGCAATGCCCGGACTTCTTGATCGTTTGGCCGCTTGAGCGCCAATCGCCGGCCAAGAGCATTGCGCATGGTTCGCGTGACATTGATATTGGCCGGTGACCCACTGACCGAAAATCCGGCCCGGTGCGGTTTTTTCATTTCGATCTGTTTCAGGCCACGCTTGACCAGATTGGGCAGCTCCATATCCTCGAAAAACAGATCCAGAAATTCATCGCGCGACAGCACGAACAGAAACTCATCTTCACCGCTGCCCTCGTTGCTGCCCGTCTTGCCACCTCCGCCAGCCTCTTTGGTGGCAGGCTTTTTGATCCTGTCGCCGGTATTGAAGGACTTGTTGCCGCTGGAGACATGATCGCGATGGCCGGATGTGGCCGAATGGCGAAAGATCGGCTCGGCAATGCTGCCGGACGGAATGACGACATTCTCGCCGCGATCCGCATCGGCAATTGCCCGTTCGCGGACGGCATCGTCCACGGCTTTCTTGACATGCGTGCGAACGCGTTTGAGAAAGCGTCGCCGATTGCCCAGACTCTTGTCCTTCGGATTGAGTCGCCGGTCGACGAAATGACCCATTGGGTTCAATGGCCTCCTTTGATGCACAGACGGTCGCGATTTACGGCAAATGGCTGCCGGCCAAGCAGGTGAGGGTTCACCTAGCCTGCCTTGTTGACCCGCATGTACCATTCGACGAGCCGGCGGACCTGCCGCCTGGTATAGCCGCGTTCGATCATGCGCTCGACGAACTCATGATGCTTGGCATCGGCTTCCTTGTCGCGCTTGGCGCCGAAACTGATAACCGGCAGCAAATCTTCCACCTGTCCGAACATGCGCTTTTCGATGACGCGACGCAGCTTCTTGTATTTGCGCCAGTCTGGATTCTTGCCCTGGTTTTCGGCTCGCGCCCGCAGCACGAATTTCACCACCTCGTTGCGAAAATCCCGGGGATTGGAGATGCCGGCCGGTTTTTCGATCTTGGCCAGTTCCTGATCGAGGATATCGCGATCGAACATCTGGCCGGTGTCGGGGTCCTTGTAGTCATGCTCCTCGATCCAGGCATCCGCATAGGCGATATAGCGGTCGAACAGGTTCTGCCCGTAGTCCGAATAGGATTCCAGATAGGCCTTTTGAATTTCATGGCCGATGAACTCCGCATAGCGCGGCATCAGTTCAGCCTTGAGAAATTCCAGATAACGGCCCTCAACCTCTTCGCTGTATTGTTCGCGCTTGATCGCCTGCTCCAGCACATACATCAGATGCACCGGATCAGCGGCGATCTCCTCGGTATCGTGGTTGAACGTCTCCGACAGCACCTTGAACGCAAAACGGGTCGATGTGCCGTTCATGCCTTCATCCACGCCGGCAACGTCGCGGTATTCCTGCAGTGACTTCGCCTTGGGATCGGTGTCCTTCAGGGTCTCGCCATCATAGACGCGCAATTTGGAGTGAAGCGTCGAGTTTTCATGTTCATGCAGCCGTGTCAGCACGCTGAAACGGGCCATGATATCCAGCGTCTCGGGCGCACATGCAGCATCGCCCAGCGCACTGTCACGCAGCAGTTTTTCATAAATCTGCGCTTCTTCGGTCGCGCTCAGACAATAGGGAACCTTGACGACGCTGATCCGGTCAAGAAACGCCTCATTGTTCTTGTTGTTCTTGAATTGCTGCCATTCGGCCTCGTTGGAATGGGCAACAATGATACCCTGATAGGGAAACGCACCGATATTTTCCGTGCCCACATAGGACCCCTCCTGGGTCGCCGTGAGCAGCGGATGCAGCACCTTGATCGGCGCCTTGAACATCTCGACGAATTCCAGCAGCCCCTGCGTCGTACGATTGAGACCGCCCGAATAGCTGTAGGCGTCAGGATCGTTCTGGCTGAGGTGTTCCAGCTTGCGGATATCCAGCTTTCCTACCAGCGACGACACATCCTGATTGTTTTCATCGCCCGGCTCGGTCTTGGCGACACCCACCTGACGCAGCTTGGACGGGTAAAGTTTGACGATCGAGAATTTGGAGATATCGCCGTCGAATTCATCCAGCCGCTTGACCGCCCAGGGCGACAGCAGTCCGGTCAGAAGGCGTCTGGGTATGTTGTATTTGTCTTCAAGCAGCTCACCCATGCGCTCGGGCGTAAAAAGACCCAGGGGTGATTCAAACACCGGGCTGATCTGCTCTCCAGCCTTGAGCACGTAGATCGGCTCGTGCTCCATCAGGCGCTTGAGGATTTCGGCCACCGTCGATTTGCCGCCGCCGACCGGGCCGAGCAGATAGAGGATCTGCTTGCGTTCCTCCAGCCCCTGGGAGGCATGTCGGAAGAAACCGACGATGCGCTCGATGGTCTCTTCCATGCCGTAAAGGCCGGCAAAGGCCGGGTATCGTTTGATTGTCCGATTTAGAAAAATGCGGCTGAGCCGCTGATCCTGGCTGGTATCGACCAGCTCCGGCTGTCCGATCGCGGTAATCATCCGTTCCGCCGCGGTGGCCCGCATGCCCGGTTCGTCCCGGCATGCCAGCAAGTAGTCCTGCAGGGTTATCTCTTCTACCTTGGTCCGGTCATAAACCTCGGATTGCAGAGAAAACACGTCCATGATTCTCGTCCTTTCCTGGTCCTGTCCCCTCCAATGGCTGTGGCTCGTTAAGTGTTCCCTATGTGGTGTCCGCCCGAAGGCATGACGAATCAAAACAAATTGAGAAACGATGTGACCTGATGCCTGGCGCACCGCCCGCGCCGAATCAGAATCCCGTCACCCCATCATACCATCAAATAGGGCAGGAAGCGGGGAAAACACGGGGCCTGTCCGACGATCGCCGAAAAATCCGGCGCTGCAACGGGGCGATGCCGGACCAGGCTGCCCGGTTACCGGGTGCTCAGGCCTGCCCGATCGATGAATGCCATCATTTCATCCATGAATTCCTGCCAGGCCGGTTCATCCGGCAACAAGATGTGATTGTTGCTTTCCAGCATGACAAAATCGGCATTGGGGATGTTGGATGCAAGCTTCTGACCCTCCGACAGAGGATGAACGGAATCGTTGCGACTGTGGATGACAAGGGTTGGCACCTGAACGTCTTTCAATCGATCGACAACGCAAAAACGATCGATTGCCGTTCTGATCCGGATTGCATTTTCAGGAGATGTCGAAGCCAGTTGCATCTCAACCAGATTGGCAAGTTGCAGCTGCGAGGCGCCGGGACAATAAAGAGACGTGAAAGCACCCATAAAGGCGGTCTGCGGTTTGCCCCAGCCCTCCCGCATCAGTGTCATCATCGCATCTGCGGCCTGGCTCGACTGGCCACCATCACGAAGGGATCGACCCAGAGCGTAACCGCCATATAGAACAAGGCAACTGACCCTTTGCGGATTTCGAACCGCAAACTCGATCGCGATCGGAACACCTTGTGAAAGAGCAAAAAGGGGAAATCGCTCAAGGCCGGCTGCATCGGCCACTGCCTCAAGATCGGCAACATGGGATTCAAGATCGGTGTTCAACAGGGTGTGGTCGGACAGGCCAGTGCCGCGCTGGTCGTATCGAACAAGTGTGTGGGTATGACCCAGTTCATCGAGATATGGCCGCCAGATCATGCTGGTCCAGTCCATTTCCAGGTGGGTCAGAAAATGACCGGCACGCATGACCCGCGGACCATTGCCCGAGACCGCATAGGCGATATTCGTACCGTCTACCGATCTGGCGAAACGAATCCGCTGACGAACTGTTGAAACACCGGCGGCTCTTGTCTTTTCCTGCCCATCGGCGGTCACAGCCACGACAAGCTGCAGCCCGCGACGCGTGACTGTCTTGATGACCGCCTGTTTCTTACCGCTGTCTCCGACGGCCTTCCTCGCTGCATTGATACGGGCACCGATGGCGCTTTCCGATACGATCCGACCCTTCCAGACCTCCTCGACAATCTGATCACGGGTGACCAGCGCACCGGCATTGCGCACCAGCAGGTGAATCAGATCAAAGACTTGGGGTTCCGTATCAACGGGCACCTCATTCCTGAAAACAAGGTGCCGGTCGGTATCCAGAAGGCAGTCGGAGAAACGGTATCGCATCGGTTCATAAGACAATGAATTCCGCGCTGTCTCAAGGCGGTTGATGGAACACCGATGATCTCAAGGAAATCACAAGGGTTTCACAAGTCTATCTTCAAGCGCGGTGTCATTGTGGAGGGCACATTCGTTCCGGAACAACCCGGAGACCACGGATCATGACACAGCAAACACACATCAAGACACTGGAAGACGGATCAATCGATTACGCTCACTACATAACCAGAAGCCATTTCATCCGCAGCCATGCCGTGCACCGGTCACTAGAGCGGGCTGTTACCGGATTGAACCATTTGACCGCCGCGATTTTGGTCGCTGGCGAGGCGGTATGCGCGCCGTGGCGGCTCGCCACAAGGGCGGGCCAACGACGTTCAAGGGCCAAAGCGCCCGGCCCGAAGAGTAGCGGTAAATGGGAACTCCCTGGGCAATGTACCGCCGATAGTCCGACAGCTCTGATTTAAGGGATTTCTGCGCCTCATGTGGCTGCGCGGTGTACTGGCATCTGCAACGGAGCCATGTCGCTCTGTTGAGGGGCCACGATTTTTACTGTTGGTCTTTCAGTGAAAATTGCGACCCTTCGGCAGCACCCTGCGTGTGGCCATGCTGTAGACGTCCGGCGTACTGCGCCGTTGCGGTGCCTGGATGACCATGTCGTGCAACCTGGCGGCCTTGGCGCGCCGCGCCTCCGGGTCCGGCGGTTCGCGGCGCACTTCGTCGGCGCGGGCCAGGCCGTCGATCGGCTGGTCGGCATCCGACAGGCCGGAAAGCAGCGGCGTCAGGTCTTCCAATTGACGTGCAATGACGTGGATGACCCCATCATGGGATTGCAGCGGCCCCCGTATGCCGACAAACCGGCTGCCGAGCACGATGGTACGGTACTGCTCGAAAACCTTTGGCCAGACGATGATATTGGCAACGCCTGTTTCGTCCTCGATCGTCTGGAACACCACACCCTTGGCCGTACCCGGCCGCTGACGCACCAGAACCAGCCCGGCAACCGAAACAAAGCGGCCGGACCGGCAGTCGGGAAGCGTGATATTCTGCCGATAGCCGGCCTGCACCAGCCGGTTCCGGACGAAGGAGATCGGATGGGCTTTCAGCGAAAAGGACAGGCTGCGGTAATCATTGATCACCTGCTCGCCCAGCGGCATGGGCGGCAGGGCGATATCCGGTTCGCGCTGCAGGTCCCTCTGGCCGGCCAGGGCAAAAAGTGGCAGCCGCTCGGCGGCCCCCAGCGGATCGAGAGCCCGTACCGCCCATAACGCATCACGGCGGCTCAGGCCGATCGAAGCGAATGCATCGGCCTCGGCGAGCTTTTCCATCGCCCGGCGCGACAGGCCCGACCGCATCCACAGGTCACGCACGCTGTCATAGCCGGCACCGCGCTTTTCCACCAACCGGTCGGCTTCCTCTTCCCCGAATCCCTTGATCCGATGGAAACCCAGACGCACCGCATGGGTGTTTTTCATGAGAGGTGTCATGCTGGCATGGCGCGGCGAGACCGATGCCGGCCGCGTGTGGGGATCGGTCCCCATATCCGGCTCCAGAAGCGAATACCATTGCGAATGGTTGATATCGACCGCCCGCACCTCGACCCCGTGCTCGCGGGCATCGCGCACCAGCTGGGCCGGCGCGTAAAACCCCATCGGCTGGGAATTCAGGATGGCAGCGCAGAAGACATCCGGATAATAACATTTGAGCCAGCAGGATACATAGACCAGCAAGGCGAAACTGGCCGCATGGCTTTCGGGAAAACCGTAATCGCCAAACCCTTCGATCTGGCTGAAACAATGTTCGGCAAAATCCCGTTCATAGCCATTGGCAACCATGCCTTCGACCATCTTGATGCGAAAGGAATGGATTGTGCCGACCCGGCGGAACGTCGCCATGGCGCGGCGCAATTTGTCGGCCTCTCCCGGTTCGAAATTGGCCGCGACGATGGCAATGTTCATCGCCTGCTCCTGAAACAGCGGAACGCCCAGGGTTTTGTGCAGAACCTCCCTCAGCTCCTCCTTGGGATAGGAAACGACCTCCTTTCCCTGCCGGCGCCGCAGATAGGGATGCACCATGTCGCCCTGAATGGGGCCGGGTCGCACAATGGCGACCTCGATGACCAGATCATAATAGCAGCGCGGCCGCAGCCGCGGCAGCATCGACATCTGGGCGCGGCTTTCGATCTGGAAAACGCCGATCGTATCGGCCCTGCAGATCATGTCATAGACATGATCATCGTCATCCTGCAGCGACGAAAGGGTTTCGCGGCGACCATAATGCTGCTCCAGCAATTCAAATGCCTTGCGGATGCAGCTGAGCATGCCCAGACCCAGCACATCGACCTTCAGAATGCCGAGACATTCCAGATCGTCCTTGTCCCATTCGACGACGGTACGGTCATCCATCGCGGCATTTTCGATCGGCACCACCGAGCTCAGCCGGTCGCGGGTAATCACGAAACCGCCCACATGCTGCGACAGATGGCGCGGAAAGCCGATGATCTGCGTGGCCATGTCGAGGATCTGCATCAGGTGCTTGTCGTCGGGATCAAGACCGGCGCGCTTTGCGTCCTCCGCATCCAGCTGCGCGGAGGAAGCCCCCCAGCGCGTGCCGGAAATGGCGGTGATCATGTCATCCGACAATTCGAAGACCTTGCCCACCTCGCGCAGCGCCGAACGGGAGCGATAGGTGATCACCGTGGCGGCAAGGCCCGCCCGGTCCCGCCCGTATTTCTCATAGATATATTGAATGACCTCCTCGCGTCTTTCATGTTCGAAATCGACATCGATATCGGGCGGCTCATTGCGTTCTTCGGAGATGAACCGCTCGAACAGCAGGTCGACCTTGTCGGGATTGACCTCGGTAATGCGAAGACAGTAGCAGACGGCGGAATTGGCCGCCGAACCGCGCCCCTGGCACAGGATTGCCTTGCTGCGGGCAAAGCGCACAATATCGTAGACCGTCAGAAAATAGGGCGCATATTCCAGTTTGCCGATCAGCCCCAGCTCGTGGCGGACCGCTGCCAGTACCTTTTCGGGCGCCCCGTCCGGATAGCGGGTTTTCAACCCCTCGGCTGTCAGCCGCTCAAGCGTTTCCTGCGGCGGCGTGGCGCTGCCCGTCGGCTCCTCGGGATATTCATAGCGCAGCTTGTCCAGGGAAAAGCGGAGGCGTGCAAGCACCTTGCCGGTCTCGGCAACGGCATATTCATACCCTTTGAAGAGGCGCAGCATTTCGGCGCCGGAGCGCAGGTGCCTTTCGGCATTGGGTTCGAGTAGCTGTCCGGCTTCACGCAATGGAACATGTTCGCGGATGCAGGTCACGACATCCTGCAGGAACCGGCGTTCGGGACAATGATAGAGCACATCGCCGATGGCCAGCAGCGGCAGATCATGGCACCGGGCAAGCTTTGCCAGGCCGGCAAGACAGCGCTGGTCGAAGGCATCATATCGCCAGGCGGCGGCCAGATAGACATTGCCTTCAAACCGGCGGGCAAGCGTTTCAAGACAATCCGGTTCCGGCAGGGGCAGGACCGGCGGCAGCACGATGGTCATGATCAGACCCGTTCCATGCTCCATCAGATCGTCCAGCGCCAGATGGCATTCGCCCTTTGGCGCACGGCGCTTGCCGAGCGTCAGAAGTTCGCACAGCCGCCCATAGGCCGCCCTATCCTGCGGCCAGACGAGAATATCCGGCGTGCCATCGGCAAAGACCAGCCGGCAGCCCGGCGCAAAGGCTAGTCCGGCTTCCTTCGCCGCCATATGCGCCCGCACGACGCCGGCAAGGGAGTTGCGGTCGGTAACGGCGATGCCCGCCAGTCCGAGCTTGGCGGCTTCGACCACGATTTCTTCGGGATGCGATGCGCCCCGCAGAAAGGAAAAATTGGTCGTCGCGGCAAGTTCGACATAGCCGGCAGCAGCGTCCATCACGCAAACAATCCGTGCATGAACCATTTGGGATGACGGGTTTCCCGCTCGAAAAGGCCCTGGCGGAAAATCCAGAAACGGTAGCCTTCATCGTCTTCGACGCGAAAATAGTCGCGGCTGTGGCCGCCACGGCCGTCCCGCCACCATTCACAGGCAATGCGTTCGGGACCTTCCGAACGGGCAATGCAATAGAGCGAACGGCGCCAGCGAAACCGGATCGGCGGTCCGTCGGGCACCTCGGCAATCGCCTCGACCTGTTCGGGCCTGTCAAACAGCACGACAGGCCGGCTCAGGACAACCGGGCCGGCCTTGCCCCCATCCTGGCGGGCGGCATCCTGCCATAGAAGTTTCTGCGCCGCGCTGTCCTGGTCCGCCGCTTCCGGCAGAAGACCGAAACTGCGCTCGGGAATATGGGTATCGGCCGCCACATAGTGCTGCACCCGGTCCATGCCGAGACGGGCGCCGAGCTTGTCGACAAGCGTGCCATAGGCTTCGCCCTGTCCGGAACTGGCGGTCAGATCCGTCTGCTGATTTTGCCGGGCCTCGCTCTGCAGAACATTGAGCCGGACGAGATCAAAGCCGAAACCGGCATCGAGATCCTCGTGAAAGCCGGCAATGCGTTCCTGAAACAACATGACGATCCGCGGCACACTATGGACGGGACTTGCCGCGCGCACCCGGATCGACACCACATGCCCGTCGACGCGAAACAGTTTCAACTCCAGTTCGCGGGCGCCGAGCTGACGCTTGTCGAGACCCGGCCGCAGCGCACCGGCCAGATGGGCCGCTGTTCTTTCAATGTCTTCCTGCATGATGATTGGTTCGGCAAAGGCGCGTTCCGAGGACAGTTCAGGCACCGGAAGGCGCGGCGATATCGCCTCGTCTTCACGTCCCAGCGCCTGATCGAGCCGGCGCAGGAGATCATTGCCGAAACGGGCGGCAAAGGGCGCACGCGGCAGATCCGCGATGCAGCCTATGGTCCGCAGGCCAAGCTTTCTGAGCATGTCCAGCAAGTCCGGCTCAAGACGAAGACCGGCCAGCGGCAGGTCGAGCAGTGCCGTTTCATGCGCACCCGGCGCAATCACCGTCCTGTCGCTGTAACGGGCAAAGGCCCAGGCCGCGCCCGGCGTGTCGGCAATGGCGGCGCCCACCAGGAACCCGGCGGCCCGCAAGCGGTCGAGAATATCCTCGAGCATCGCTTCTTCGCCGCCAAAAAGATGCGCGCAGCCCGAAATGTCGAGAAAGAACCCGGCGCAGCCACCACTGACATTTTCCGGCAGATGTTCCAGCGCCACCAGGGGCGTATAGCGGTCGCACCAGGTTGCGATCGCCGACAGAAGCGCCGCATCGGCCTTGGGGTCATGATCGAAACTGTCGAGACCCGGGATCAGCGCCCGCGCATCGCTCAGCGTCTGGCCCGTGCGCAGGCCGGCCTTGTGGCCGGTCTCGTCGATTGCAACAAGACGCACGGCATTTTTGATCCTGGCAAGGGCGGCAAGCGGCGGGGCGTCAGGACGCCCGCTTGAACGCCATGACCTGCCCCATTTGCGGCGCGCGATCCGGTCGGTCGGAAGATGCGGCAGCGCGATCGACAATATCCGTTGGGGCATGCTCAAACTCTCGTCTCTGCTGGTTCCATGCAATGGTCCACTGCCCCGTCCGGCCATTGCGGTTGCGTTCAAGCACAAGACCAAGCCGCAAGAGCCCTATGCCGTTTTCAAGATCGGGATCGGCGCCCGAAGGCGCCGCCTTGACATGCCAGCGGGTCGCCGCGGCACTTGCCTCTTCTTCGCCGCCCTGCCGCAGGACGCAGACGAAAAGGCCATTATGTTGCGCCTTCAGCATCAGCCGGCGGGTCGCCGTCATGTCGAAATGCGCCGGATTGCCTTTCACATGAAGGATGGCGCCGGCCAGATCCTTGCATTTCGCCGCTTCGTCGACAGCCCAAAGAGCCGTCTTGAGATCGGCGGGATGCACCACCAGCAACCGTGCCGGATCAAGCCCGAACATGGACACGCCAGCCGGAAAAAGCTGACCGCCGTCGAGATGACAGGCCGGATCACGGATCCAGGCGATGCGGCCCTGTCGCTCCTGCATGCATCCCGCCAGCAACCCGGCCAGAAAACCCGTCGCCGCGCCGATATCCCTGGTCAGCGAACAGCGCACCTCATGCAGGGCGCGGACCGGAAAACCATCCTTGAACACAGCATCCATGGCTGGAATGCCGAAACGGATCAGGCCATTTGCGGGATCGCCGTCAAACCGGATGCCGGGCATGAAAGAGGCGTGTCGCCTGTCGATCCGTGCGACAGCCTCCTGCAATACCGCCATGTCCTGCCGGTTGCCCTGCATTGTTCAACCCATATGTTCCTGTTTTGTTCTATTATAGATTCCAAAAACACCATCAAGAGTCAAGCGGGATGAAAATCACGGACCAAAACGAAAAAACCGCGCCGTCAGACAGACAGCGCGGTTCTTCCAATCGCAAATTGGCCGGTCCGGCCGAAAATTCTAGGATTCCGACGGCTCATCCGGCTTGTCGGTCTTCAGCGAATTGAGTTTGGCAAAGACCGCATCCGCATCGATGGTGTCTTCTTCCTTCGGTGCCACCGGTGTCGGATCGAGAGAGAATGTCTCCGTTTCCTTGGCCGGGAGCAATGTTTCGTCCTCGCGGGTAATCACGTCGCCCGGGCGTTCCTTGGCAGCCTTTTCAACCTCGAGATCCAGATCGATCTGCGTGCAAAGACCGAGGGTGACCGGGTCGAGCGGCGTCAGATTGGCGGAATTCCAATGGGTCCGGTCGCGGATCTGCTCGATGGTCGACTTCGTCGTGCCCACGAGTCGCGAGATCTGCGCATCCTTCAATTCAGGATGGTTGCGCACCAGCCACAAAATGGCATTGGGGCGGTCCTGCCGTTTGGAAACCGGTGTGTAGCGCGGACCTTTTCGCTTGAGTTCCGGCACATGCACCTTGGGGCTCGACAGCTTCAGCTTGTATGTCGGGTCAGCCTCGGCCTTGGCAATCTCATCGCGTGAAAGCTGACCGGTCTGGATCGGATCGAGACCCTTGATGCCCTGCGCCGATTCGCCATCGGCGATCGCCTTGACCTCAAGCGTATGAAGGGTACAGAACTGAGCGATCTGATCAAAGGTCAGCGCTGTGTTGTCGACAAGCCAGACGGCCGTTGCTTTCGGCATAAGCAATGATTGTGCCATGGATATATGTCTCCTGTCCGCCCGCTCCGGGAGCGCGGGCCGTGGGTATCACCACATGTTTTCCGGGAATTCGGCGATCTCTATAACGCCGATCACAGGCAAATGCAATGACAACGCAAAGATGTACCATGCACGCCCATCGTCTTATTGCCCGGACAAAAACAACTGCTATTAATGGCGCGAAATGATCGCAGGGGACGCCATGCGAACGGCGCCCGGTTCCGGTAGACATGGCCGGCAGACATTGAAGGAGGAACGCATGCAGACCAAAACCCACAAGGTGCTCAAGGCCGCCAAAAAGCGCGCGTTGATCGACAATGATACCTATCTCGACTGGTATCGCCAGAGCACCAGGAACCCGGAAAAATTCTGGAAAAAACACGGCAAGCGGATCGACTGGTTCAAGCCTTACACAAAGGTCAAGAACACATCCTTCGATGGCAATGTCTCGATCAAATGGTTCGAGGACGGCGTCACCAACGTCTCCTACAACTGCATCGACCGTCATCTGAAAAAGCGCGGTGACCAGGTGGCGATCATCTGGGAGGGTGACAATCCCTATGACGACAAGAAGGTCACCTACAAAGAGCTTTACGATCAGGTCTGCCGGCTTTCCAATGTGATGAAAAAACATGGTGTCAAAAAGGGCGACCGCGTCACCATCTATATGCCGATGATCGTCGAAGCCGCCTATGCGATGCTTGCCTGCGCCCGGATCGGAGCCATCCATTCGATCGTGTTCGGCGGCTTCTCGCCCGACGCACTGGCCGGCCGCATCGTCGATTGCGATTCCACCTTCATCATCACCGCCGACGAGGGGCTGCGCGGCGGCAGGCCGATCCCGCTGAAGGAAAACACCGACAAGGCCTGCGAAATCGCAAAAAAGGGCGGGGTCACCGTCAACAATGTCCTGGTGGTGCGCCGCACCGGCGCCAAGACCGGTTGGCAGGACGGCCGCGACATTTGGTATCATCAGGCTCTGGCCGCTGCCAAACCCGATTGCGCGCCAGCCAAGATGAAGGCGGAGGATCCGCTTTTCATCCTCTATACATCCGGCTCCACCGGCAAGCCAAAGGGCGTGCTGCACACCACCGGCGGTTATCTGGTCTATGCGTCCATGACCCATGAATATGTCTTCGACTATCACCCGGGCGATATCTACTGGTGCACGGCCGATGTCGGCTGGGTCACCGGGCACTCCTACATCGTCTACGGACCGCTGGCCAATGGCGCGACAACTCTGATGTTCGAGGGTGTACCCAACTATCCGGACGCCGGACGGTTCTGGGATGTTGTCGACAAGCACCAGGTCAACATCTTCTATACCGCGCCCACGGCCATCCGCGCACTGATGGGCGCCGGTGATGACTATGTCACACGCTCGTCCCGCAAATCCCTGCGCACGCTTGGCACGGTCGGCGAGCCGATCAATCCGGAAGCCTGGGAGTGGTACTACAACATTGTCGGCAACAAGAAATGCCCGATTGTCGACACCTGGTGGCAGACCGAGACCGGTGGCATTTTGATCACGCCGCTGCCCGGGGCAACCGATCTGAAAGCCGGGTCCGCGACACGGCCGTTCTTTGGCGTTCAACCGCAACTGGTCGATGGTGCAGGCCAGGTGCTCGACGGAGCCACCGAGGGAAATCTGTGCATCATCGATTCATGGCCCGGTCAGATGCGCACGGTCTATGGTGATCATGAACGATTCATCCAGACCTATTTCTCCACCTACAAGGGAAAATATTTCACCGGCGACGGCTGTCGCCGCGACGAGGATGGCTATTACTGGATCACCGGTCGGGTCGATGATGTCATCAACGTCTCCGGGCACCGCATGGGCACGGCGGAGGTCGAATCGGCACTGGTGTCCCATGACAGTGTCTCGGAAGCCGCCGTCGTCGGCTATCCGCATGACATCAAGGGGCAGGGCATCTATTGCTATGTCACATTGATGGCCGGTCTGAAGGGCAGCGACAAGCTGCGCACCGAGCTGATCAAACATGTGCGCCAGGAAATCGGACCGATAGCTTCGCCCGACCAGCTTCAGTTTTCGCCAGGTCTGCCGAAAACCCGGTCCGGCAAGATCATGCGGCGCATCCTGCGCAAGATCGCGGAGGATGATTATTCAACGCTCGGCGACACATCGACCCTGGCTGATCCGACCGTCGTCGATGATCTGATCGACAACCGCCAGAACAGGAAGTAATCACAAAAGGGCCAATCGGAACTGCCTGATTGGCCCTTTTCGCAATGCTGGAATTGCTACTGCGTGAGGCGCAGGCTCTGGATCAGTCTGGCAATATGTTCATAGGTTTCCTTGAGCTCATTGGCGCTGTTCGGCTCATAGGAATAGGTCAGGGACCCCTCGTCCGGCGAGGCACAGGCTTCGAGCATTGTGTCGGCGGAATTCGACGTTCCAAATCCGATCGTGAAGATCTTGATCCCGGCGGCCTTGATATTGGTGCACAGCGCCGCGGTGTGATTCTTGGACAGCGTGCTCTGCCCGCAACCCACATTGCTGGATGATGTTCCGGCATAGGCGGTGTTGAAGGCGCCATCCGTCATCAGGATGATATATTTTGCCAGCTTGTCATTGGTGCTCATGTCATCCGGTTTTGATCCGGCAGCATGATAATCCGCCCAGTTCTTTGAGATCGTGTACCAGGCCCATTGCAGACCGATATGGCCGGCCGTGCAGCCACCGGTGGAAAGAGCGTCAATCGCCTTGTCCAGGGTCTTTTTGTTGCTGCTCAGCGGAACGATCTTGGAACTGGTGCAGGAATCTTTCTTGAGGCGCGAATCGCGGCTGATCATCCCCTTGGAAGGGTTGGCGTCCGTATATTGATAGGAGGTGCCGGACAGCGGCGCCTTGCGATCCGTGGCGCAAGTGTCCTGACTTTTACCATTTTTCTTGACAACAAAATCGGACGGGATTTTCTTGCAGTTCATCTTGCCTTTTTTGTTGAGCTTGCAACTGGCGCCATGGCTTTCCAGATGTGTTTTCACATCGTAAGGCGCACCGTTGACGTTGCCGACGAAACTGGTGTCATAGGCTGGAGCATTGCTCTTGGCATCCATATAGTCCGGATACACATATTTGGACAATGATCCGGCATTGACCGAGTCACTGTAGGGCACCAGGCTGATGCGGACATGTTCGTCGGTATTGGTATTGGCGCTCAGCAGTTCCGTAATGCCCAGCTTCGAAGCCGCTTTCAGCGACGTGATATTGGAGCCGCCCATCGAACCGGTCACGTCAAGGACCATCGCGACCTCGATATCGCCGATGCCGTAACTGGCGGCGGACTTGCTGGCCACGACCTGGGTTGTCTGACCGGATCCCACCCGCATGAATGTCAGAGACTGATCGTAGTCTGCGGTCGCGGAAACGGTCTGGTCAGTTGTGTTGATCTTGAAATTCTTGACCTTGTAGTCGCTCTTGGCAAGATCATCGATCCCGAGATTGGCGGCAAATATCGCCTTGAAATAATCTTCGGCCGCTGTTCCCTTTTCCGAAATCTCACTGATCGAAAGCGCCCGTGCCGTCGCCAGCGATGCCGCGTCCAGCGCATTGTTCACTCGGGTTTTTTCTCCGATGGACCGTGAATAATCCACCGCCAGCCCGACCGAAAGGAAGATCGCGACAGAGGTAAATGCGAAGGCGATCGCAAAATTTCCCTGCCGGTCCTTCATGAATCGGCGAAACAGGGGTGCCTTTATCGGAGTGTTCATCATTTTCTTCCCACACATTGAACAATCGATCATTCCGCGGATGGTCCGCACCTCGACCCAACGAAATTGCCATCCGGCTATCCGTTCAGTGATATGAGCACACCAACCGCTTGTATGGGTTCGTTGTAGAAGATTAGAATTTAAATGAACTTAAACCGACTGATAGATTCTTAGTAATATCAATAACAAATTGAAAACGGGTGCCTTTCCTTCACACCGATTGCTGTGGAATTGATCATTGACGCCTGGTTGAATCCGCCGGGAAAGACACCTTCAATCCCGACGGACAAACCGCACCACTATTGGCTCAGGCGGAGCGTCCGGATTCGGTTGGCGATGGCCGCATAGGTCGCTTTCAGATCGTCAGCCGAATTCGGCTCATAGGAATAGGTAAAGCTGCCTTCATCCGGCGATGCGCAGCTTTGCAACATCCTGTCCGCGCTGCCCGGCGTTTCGTAGCCGATCGTGAAGATCTTGACACCCTCGCTCTTGATCCTTTCACACAAGGCCAGTGTCCGGCTCTGCGACCACAAGGTCTCACCAGTAACATATTTCATATGCACATCCGTGCCGGCATAGGCCGTATTGAAGATACCATCCGTCATCAGGATGATGAATTTGGACAGTTCGTGATCAGTGGTCATGTCACCGGGATCAGATGCCGTTCCGTCGATATAGTCTGCCCAGTCATGGGAAATCGTATACCAGGCCCACTGCAAGCCGATCTGACCGGCCGTAAAACCACCACCTGAAAGACCATCAAGTGCACTCTCAAGTACCGATTGTTTGCTGGTCAGAAGAACCAGCGGCGAACCCGGGCAGCTATCCAGACGGCTGTCACGGCTGATCATGCCATAGGCCGGACTGCTGTTTTGATATTCGTGATTGGTCAGACTGTCGCTATACGGCTCCTTGCGGTCCGTGGCGCATTTGTCGACATTGGTGAAATCATCATTGATGGCCATTTTTTTGGGCAGGTAGTCAATATCGGGCGTCCCGCCGGGACAGGTATAGCCGCTCAGGTCACCATCCGGTATCGTCAACCGTACCTCCGGGCGGCCATTGGTCGTTTTTGTGCACAGGTAAAACTGCTCTACATAAGACGCCACATCATAACCGAGCCCGTATCCTCCGATATCCAGCTTTGAATCATAGCTCGCGGAACTTTTGTCATATCGGGCATCATATGCGGGCGCATTGCTCTTCGCATAGAGGTAGTCAGGATAGACATATTTGGCGAGCGGCCCGGCATTGACACCGTAATCATAGGGAACAAGGCTGATGCGAACATGCTCCTTGCTTTCGGTGTTGGCCGCCAGCAATTCGGTGACGCCCAGTTTGGCCGCCTGTTTCAGATTGTCCAGTTTACTGCCGGATCCGTACCCCATGGAACCTGTCACATCGAGGACCATGGCGATCTCGATCGTTCCCAATCCGTAACTGACGGCCGATCTGCTGGCCACGGCCTGCGTTTGCTGACCGGTTCCGACCCGCATAAATGTCAGGGGTTGATCAACGCTGACTTCGGCCGAGATCGATTGAGACTTCGGGTCGTGGGCGAACTTTTTCAGCTTGTAGACACTTGCATCAAACGCATCATCACCGACATTTGCAGCGAACACCGCCTTGAAGTAATCCTGGGCCGCCGAACCGGTGTCGCTGATTTCCCCGGTCGAAAGCGCCCGGCCGGTGGCCAGCGCCGCAGCATCGAGCGCATTGTTGATCCGGGTCTTGGTCCCCAGAGACATTGAAAAGTCAACCGCAAGACCCACGGCCACGAAAATCAGGCTCGAGACGAGGGCAAAACTGACGGCAAAGTTTCCGTTACGATCGTGATGGAACCGGCTGAGGAGGGAATCGGGGCGATGAGAGACCATTGTGGGTTGACCTGAAAATCATGGAGAACACACGCCAAGTCGCAAAAACGGCCCCACCGGCTGCCATGAAATGATGACACATCCGAGCATTCACGCTGGTTTCGTGCTCTCCGGTCCAATCGGACCGCATTGAAATGACTGCAGAAATGATACCCACACGATCAAATCCACTGCTGTGACACGCTACGGCTGTACAAATGGCTTCAGTCGTCTCGCGCAAAATATAGTTCCCGTATCAAGTTCAGTATGTGTTGCGAATATGCGTACAATACGGATTGGTCGCTGATCGCCTTAATGAATGACAATACGACATCCGTATCCGGGCACTATGGACCAGATGATTTGATCAATGGTTAAATTCCGCCTGTGCCACATCGATTGACGCGAGTGCGAAAAAATATGCTCAATAGTCGGTTAATTGCGGATCAGTGTCTCAAAAATCGATGGCGCGTCCGTCGATCTCCCAATCGCCGTAGCGAGCCGGGTCTTTGCCGCCGCGTCCCCCGACTTCCGGTGGTGCATTGGTTCCGCCGGCGGCTTTCCGACGCCGCGCCTCGGCCTCCTTCAGCGCTCGCTGCGCCGGCGGCGGCAAATCCTCGAAACGGCGTCGGCTGCTGGACACCTCCATGGATTGGTCTTCATTCCCGGTTCGAGGATTTTCGGTCTCATGGGTCATGTTCCGCCGCCTTACTTGCGCATTGAACTCTCGACAAACACTCCCCATCATATAGGGAGAGTTTGAATTGCCTGTCGAGGTGGAGTCAATGCCATGAATATGGTCAAAACCGCAATGCTGCTGGCCTTCATGACGGCGCTGTTCATGGCGATCGGTTTTGTCATAGGCGGAACCGGTGGCATGTTGATCGCGCTGGTGATTGCAGCCGTGATGAATCTGTTTTCCTATTGGAATTCAGACAAGATGGTGCTGCGCATGCATCATGCGGTCGAGGTGGATGCAGGCTCCGCTCCGGAGTATTACGGCATAGTGAAACAATTGGCTGAACGCGCCGACATGCCCATGCCGAAGGTCTATCTCATCAAGAATGACCAACCCAATGCGTTCGCCACTGGCCGCAACCCGCAAAACGCCGCTGTCGCGGCCACGACGGGCCTGCTGGCACGGCTGAGCCATGAGGAAGTGGCGGGCGTCATGGCCCATGAACTGGCGCATGTCGATCACCGGGACACGCTGACGATGACGATCACCGCGACCCTCGCCGGAGCCATCACGATGCTCGGCAATTTCGCCTTCTTCTTCCGTGGCGCCCGCAACAATGCGCTCGGGATTGTCGGCATGCTTGCCGCAATGATACTTGCACCAATGGCAGCCGCTCTCGTCCAGATGGCGATCAGCAGGACCCGCGAATACTCCGCCGACCGGCGAGGCGCGGAAATCTGCGGCAACCCGCTTTGGCTGGCTTCGGCGCTTGGCAAGATTGCGGGCGGAGCAAGGCAGGTCGTTAATGAGGACGCCGAACGCAATCCGGCGACAGCCCATATGTTCATCATCAACCCGCTTTCGGGGCAGCGCATGGACGGCCTGTTTTCGACCCATCCGGCAACGGAAAACCGGATCGCCGCGCTGCAGGATATGGCCGCTGAATTCAACAGGCAAAACACGGCGGGCCCGGCACGGAACTCAAGACCACAACGCCGGCAGCAACAGCCGGACAGCGGACCATGGGGCCGCAATCCGGGGGGCTCGGCACCCAAGGGACCGTGGTCTTGAAGCAGCGGCGCAGCCGCCCTTCGACAGCGCGAAACCCGTCGCCTGACGGCATGGATGCCGCCAAACCGGGTCTGCAGGCCCGGCAGGTCGCAACCCGGCTTCTGGCCGCAATCGTCGACAGACAGACCTCGCTTGACGGTCTGCTGGACCCGGTCAACGGCAATCGGGCCTTTCGCGACCTTTCCGGCGCAGATCAAGCCCTGGTCAAGGCCATGCTGCTGGCGGCACTGCGGCACCTGCCGCTGATTGAGACTTTCATCGCTCGTCTTGTCGACAAACCCCTGCCGGATGGCGCCCGCTCTCTTGCACACATATTGCATGTGGCCGCTGCACAGATTCTCTATCTCGAAATCCCGGATCACGCCGCTGTTGATCTGGCGGTCGAACAGGCCAGGCGTGATCCGCGCAGTCGCCGCTTTGCATCGCTGGTCAATGCCGTGCTGCGGCGCATGGTGCGGGAAAAGAAGCAGGTCATGCCGGATCTTCGCGCCTCCGTGGTCAATGCGCCCGATTGGTTTGCCGATCGCTTGCGCGCCGCCTACGGAAACCAGACGGATGCCATCTTGCAGGCACACAGCAATGAGCCGGCTATCGACTTGACGGTCAAAACCGATCCGCACGGGTGGGCAGAGCGACTGGGCGGCACGGTTTTGCCGACCGGTTCCGTCCGATTGACCAATATCGGCGGACCCATTACCGAATTGCCGGGATTTGCGGAAGGCCAATGGTGGGTCCAGGACGCTGCGGCAACAATTCCCGCACGCCTGTTTGATGATGTGGAAGGCTGCCGCGTTGCCGATCTTTGCGCGGCGCCAGGCGGCAAGACGGCTCAACTCGCTGCTGCCGGCGCCATCGTGACAGCGGTCGATCTTTCCAGGAACCGTCTCAAACGCCTGTCACAGAACATGGAACGGTTGCAGTTCGACGTGGCGATTCAACAGGTCGACATTTTGAAATGGCAGGTGGAAAAACCATTTGACGGCATCCTCCTGGACGCGCCCTGCTCCTCGACGGGGACCGTTCGGCGGCACCCCGACATTCCCTGGACCAAGGGTCCCGACGATATCGAAAAACTCGCCCGTTTGCAGGAGCAGATGCTGCTGAAGGCGATCACGCTGGTCAGACCTGGCGGCCGCGTTGTCTTTTCCAATTGTTCATTGGATCCGCTTGAAGGCGAGGAAGTCACCCGGCGGGTTCTCGCCGCGCAGCCTCAGATTGCAAGACATCCAGTCAAGCCAAAGGACTGGCCAGGTCTGGAACAGGCAATTACCGCCGAAGGCGAAATCAGAACAACTCCGGCCATGTTGCCGGATGACAATCCGAGGCTGGCCGGACTTGACGGGTTTTTTGCCAGTGTTTTCGTGCGCATGGACTGACTGTTGAGCGCGTAATTAAATGACTGCTCGCCGTTTTTTCTTGTGTTATAGTCGCGGCACGGGCTCCCCGCATGCGGGGTATACGGGGACAGGGTTTGTCGGCGGTATTGTTGCAATTCCGGCACGTGGTGCCACTGTATTTTCGCGAGACTTGGCGGCGTGCCTCGCGTCACCTGTCGATCGGACGCATCAGCACCTGGCGCATCTTCGGTGCGGCCCCGGACCGGTTGGTGGTTGCACCGACTGATCTGCGCATTGCCGACCCCTATATTGCCTATGAAATCCACACCGGCCGTTTTCCGTTGGCCGGCCGGGTCCTGGAAACCGAAGGCCAGTCACCCTTCATGCTGGTTGGTCCATCTCTCGGGTTCGACGAATCACTTCACAGTTTCCGTTGGCTGAGGCATCTGCGCTCGGCCAACAATGAAGAGGCCTTTGCCGACGCCAAGGCTCTGACCGAGGACTGGATCAACATCTGGGGCAAGGGCAGGGCGGGCACGGCCTGGGATCCCAATGTCACAGCGCAACGGATTCTTGCCTGGTTGTCCCATTCGCCGATCATCCTGAAAAACCAGGATCGCGGCTTCTACCGGCGTTTCATCAAGAGCATTGCCCATCAGACCCGGTATCTTCGCCGTGTTGCGCCGGTGATGCGGGAAGGCGAAAAACGGTTTCGGGTTCATATGGCGCTGGCAATGGCAACGCTCGCCATGCCTGCAAGCCCGCAGGCAATCAAGGCGGCAGCGCGCAACCTCGATTTCGAGCTGGAAAAGCAGATCCTGCCGGATGGCGGCCATGTGTCCAGAAATCCGCAAGTTGCCATGACGATACTGGCCGACCTGTTGCCGCTGCGGCAAACCTATCTCAACCTCGGCCACACACCGCCAAAGGCCCTTGTTTCCAGCATTGACCGGATGTTCCAGGCTCTGCGGTTTTTCCGCCACACGGATGGAACACTGGCCCTCTTCAACGGTGCAACCGCCCAGCCGGCCGACCGGCTTCTGTCCGTGTTACGGTATGATGAATCGGCCGGAGAACCGCTACGTCACACACCGCAGATGAACTATCAGAGGCTGTCGGCCCGCAATACCATCATCATTGCCGACACCGGTCTGCCGCCGCCCGGCGAGTTGTCGACGACAGCCCATGCCGGCTGTCTGTCCTTCGAAATGTCCTGTGGCCGAAACCGCTACATCGTCAATTGTGGCGCGCCAAGCTATTTCCAGCCGCGATATGGGCGACTGGCGCGCGCCACTGCTGCCCATTCGACCCTCACTGTTGACGACACATCCTCGGCGATGGTTTCGAACTCGTCCTTTCTGGGTCCAGTAATCATCAGTGGGCCCAATTCGGTGGAAGTGGAGCGCCGTGATGATGAGGCAGGACGCCAGGGTTTCATCGCCAAACATGACGGATTCGCCGAACAATTCGGACTGATCCATGAGCGCTCTGTTCAGTTGAGCGCCGAGGGCAATGTCGTCACCGGCCGCGATCGCCTGGCCAAGTCCGCCAATCACACCCTGTCCATCGCCAATGACACGCCTGCAAACATACGGTTCCATATCCATCCCAAGATCAGCCTGTCACGAAACCTCAAGAACGAAATCCTGCTGACCGCCGCCGATGGCGAGTTCTGGACGTTCTATTCGCCAGATGTCGAGGCGGAGGTGGAGGAGGATATCTTTTTTGCGGACCTCGCAGGTCCAAGACGCTCATCGCAAATCGTGCTCAATTTCCTGATTGCCCAGACATCGGAGATCGGCTGGACACTGGTCCGCACGGCTGCGCCCGCCAAGAAGTAAGCATTCCGACCTGAATGAAAAACGGTTGGTGAAAACCGCCTAACATCGCCCGGGCGGATTGCCTTTGTATCGCACGGTGATAGATCATCGGCTCCACGACAGCTTTTATCAGGATCGCGACGATGGCAGTTTCTTCGAAATATGTTCCGGCGCCGGACCACGTCAAACCACGCCGGGCCTTGCTCTCGGTTTCCGACAAGACGGGACTGGTCGAACTGGCGCAATCCCTGATCGCCCACGGGGTTGAGCTGATTTCAACCGGCGGGACGGCAAGTGCCCTTGCCAAGGCAGGTCTGGCCGTGCGCGATGTTGCGGATCTGACTGATTTTCCGGAAATCATGGATGGCCGGGTCAAGACACTTCATCCGTCAATTCATGGCGGACTTCTGGCTATTCGCGGTGATGAGACCCACCGCGCCGCCATGGAAGCCAATGCCATCGAACCGATCGATATCGCCATTATCAATCTTTACCCTTTCGAAGCGGTGAGCGCTGCCGGTGGCGACTATCCGACAACGGTCGAGAACATCGATATTGGTGGCCCCGCCATGATCCGCGCGGCTGCCAAGAACCATGCCTATGTTGCTGTCGTTACCGATGCTGCGGATTACCCTTTGCTCCTATCGGAGCTGGATTCCAACCAGGGATCAACTCGCTACGCATTCCGTCAGAAAATGGCCGCCGGCGCCTATGCCCGAACCGCGGCTTATGATGCCGCGATCTCAAACTGGTTTGCCGGCGAACTCTCCATTGAAAATCCACGACATCGTGCCTTGGCCGGTACTTTGACGGACGTCATGCGCTACGGGGAAAACCCTCACCAGACAGCGGGGTTTTATGCCACGGGAGATGCCCGCCCGGGTGTGGCGACGGCAACGCTCCACCAGGGAAAGCAGCTTTCGTACAACAATATCAACGACACAGACGCCGCGTTCGAGTTAATCAGCGAATTCGCGCCCGATGCAGGCGCCGCCTGTGCGATCATCAAACACGCCAATCCCTGCGGTGTTGCCACCGGCATCGATCTTGCAGACGCCTATGCCAAGGCGCTCGCCTGCGATTCCGTTTCCGCCTTTGGCGGTATCATCGCCTTCAACCGGACGCTGGACGAAGACGCCGCCGCGCTGATCATCAAGATCTTTACCGAAGTGATTGTTGCGCCGGATGCAACTCCCGCTGCCCGGGAGCTGATTGCAACCAAGAAAAACCTGCGGCTGCTGACGACCGGTCGCCTGGCCGATCCGCGCGCGCCCGGCCTTGCCGCCAAAACCGTTGCCGGGGGACTATTGATCCAGTCGCGCGACAATGCGGTCATCGACGATCTCGATCTCACATGCGCGACGGCCCGGTCTCCCACAAAAGACGAGATGCGTGATCTCAAATTCGCCTTTCGTGTGGCCAAACACGTCAAGTCCAATGCCATTGTCTATGTCAAAAACAGCGCGACGGTCGGCATTGGCGCCGGCCAGATGAGCCGTATTGATTCCTCCCGCATTGCTGCGCGCAAAGCCGAAGATGCTGCCGAGGCCCTTGGTCAGGCAGAGCCCGGAACAAAGGGGTCCGTTGTTGCTTCGGACGCGTTTTTTCCCTTTGCCGATGGGCTGCTCTCGGCGATTGAGGCCGGAGCAACGGCTGTCATCCAGCCGGGCGGATCGATGCGCGATGACGAGGTGATCAAGGCCGCCGACGAGGCTGGCATTGCAATGTTGTTCACCGGAACGCGCCATTTTCGCCACTAAAGCGAGTAAGGTTTCGACGCAATCGGCAACCGACACCGTTGTCGCTTTTCTGAAAAAGGGTGAGACAGTACGGGCTGCTTCCCATACATGCCCGAGTCACAATCCTATGATGGAGAGTGATGTTGGCTCCTGACCATCGGCAGCAGGACAATACCGATTGCAAACAGCACAATAACCGGCGTGACGCCCAACCTTTGACTGTCGAACCATCCGGTCGCCTGGGCGATCAGCAAGGGTCCGATGAAGGTGGTGGCCTTGCCGGAGAGAGCATACAATCCGAAAGCCTCTGTGACCTTGTCTGCCGGCACCTGATCAACCAGCAATGTCCGTGAGGCGGCCTGCAACGCGCCACCGGCGGCTCCGATGATGCAGCCAGCGATGTAGAATACGATATCCGGCAACCCGGAAGGATCAGAAGCTGATCCGACCGACATGAACAACACCTCGGTCGGTGACGTCGAAACGACCAGAATACAACAAAGCGTCAGCAGCAGGATCCCGGCGGTCACTACCGTTTTTGGGCCAAACCGGTCGTCGACCTGCCCGCCGATCCATGCCCCAAAGACGCCGGTCAGGGCGGCAAGTATGCCGAATATGCCGATCTTGATGATCGGCCAACCCAGCACACCGGCAGCATAAATGCCGCCAAAGGCATACAGCGCATTCAGCGCATCGCGGTAGAGCATGCTGGATATCAGATAGCTGAAATAGCTCTTCTGGCCGGGCAGTTCACGCAGCGTCTGCCACAATCGTTTCAACCCCTGGGCAACGGCACCCTTGGCGGCAACCCGTCTTGGCGCATCGGGCGTGAACAGGAACATTGGCAACACGAAAACCATATACCACAATGCGGTCAAGGGGCCGGATGCCCGGTCCCCCTCATAGGTTGCTGCATCCAGACCAAACAGCGGGGAGATTCCCAGCATGGTCTTACCGGTCGACGGTTGCGCAGACAGCAGGCCGAGCACAATGATCAAGGACACGATCCCGCCGATATAGCCAAGCGCCCAGGCCGATCCCGACAGCCGACCCAAACGGTTGCGCGGCACCAGGCTGGGCATCATGGCATTGTTGAAGACGGCAGCAAATTCCATACCGAAAAGCGCAATGATGAGTGCCAGCATGACAAGGCCAATGCTGCCGCTTCCCGGCGCTGCATACCAGAGCATCCAGCTGCCGAGAACGCCAAGCACCGAAAAGAAGAGAATCCAGGGTTTGCGCGGTCCGGTGCTGTCGGCGATGGCGCCCAATATGGGTGCCATGACGGCAATCGCTAGACCTCCGAATCCGGTCGCGTAGGCCCAGATTTCCTGACCTCTGACAGCATTTTCAGCGACATGCGAGACAAAGTAGGGTGCAAAGACAAAAGTGATGATCAGCGTATGAAAGGGCTGAGTTGCCCAATCAAACATCATCCACCCGAAAATCCCCTTGCGGTCGGCATGGGTCTTCCCGTCAGCCAAAGCCTGGTCGGTCATAAATTTCCCCTCAAACGCGATTGCGTCAATTGCGGTCCCTGGCCACGTCACCCATCATGCCGGCGGCCACCGTCAATCTGGCCACATTGATCTCGCCTCCCTCGATCAACGCGCTGATCCGTTCATGGGCACTGTCGATACGAACACGATCATTGGCGTGCCAAGCTGCAACCGGGTCTTTTTGCTTACCAAAACTGACCAGAGCCGTGCGCGTGATCGTCCGCCGGGCCGCATTGATTTCATCCAGGCTTCTGGCGACGGCAAGGGCTTCGTAGTGATCGGAGACCGCGGTACGATGAGCCGCCAGATCAATGCGCCCGATCCGGAACATGTCGCTCACGCCAAAATACACCTTTGCGGTCACCTTCAAATCGGCTTTCGCATCAGCCGCGACCTGCATGATCTCGGGAATCAGCGACAAGGCCGGCAACTGAGACAGTTTCCTGGCAAGTTTCTGCGGCACGCCATGCTCCACCGACCGCTCATACCAGGCGCCGGTTTCCTGCTTCATGAATTCCGGCAGCAATGAGGGCAGCGCGGAATCCAGCGCCAGGACGGCCTTGCGCATGGCCTTGACCATCCCGGCCAGCGGCTCGCGATTGACGCCTGTTTTCAGCGCCCATCTGGATACCATCTGGATCACATGGCCGACACCTGCATAAAGCTCGTTCTGGATTTCACCGGGCACCTTGTTGTCCAATGCATCGATGGCATCGTAAAGATCCGTCAGGTTCAACCCGTCACGCACCATCACATACACTTTGACAATGTCGGACGGCAGCATTCCAGTCGCATCCACCAGTCGGCTGACATAGATGGGGCTGCCCCGGTTGATCGCATCATTGGCCAGAACCGTGCCGATGATTTCCCGGCGCAGCCGATGCCCACGGATATCGACCCCGTGGCTTTTGTGCATGCGCTTCGGAAAATAGTCGATCAGCGTGGAATCGAAATAGGGGTCGTCCATGAGGTCGCTACGCGTCAGATCGTCAAAAAGAACGATCTTTGCATAGGAAAGCAGAACACCGATCTCAGCCCGGGTCAGCGGCTTGTTCACCACCATCCGTTCCGCCAGGGTCTGATCGTCTGGCAGGGTTTCAACCTCCCGGTCGAGATGACCGTCCGCCTCAAGCCTGCTCATAAGCCGCAAAAGGTCACCCGTCGCCCTGGCGCTGCGTCGCTCGACAAGGGATATGGCCAATGTCTGCAGATAATTGTTGCGCAACACCAGTGCCGCCACTTCATCCGTCATCGACTCCAGCAGCTTGTTGCGATTGACCAGCGTCAACCGCTCATCACGCATGGCGCTGGACAGGGCGATCTTGATATTGACCTCAAGGTCGGAGGAATTGACGCCGGCGGAATTGTCAATTGCATCGGAGTTGCATCGACCGCCCCGCAAATTGAAAGCGATGCGCCCCCTCTGCGTGACGCCGAGATTGGCGCCCTCGCCGATGACCCGCGCGCCGACATCATTGGCCGTCACGCGAATGGCATCATTGGCGCGGTCTCCGACATCCGCGTCGGCCTCGCCCTCTGCCTTGACATAGGTACCGATCCCACCGAACCAAAGCAGATCGACCGGTGTTCGAAGGATCGCGGTCAGCACCTCAAAGGGCGTCGCCACGGCTTGTTGAAGTCCGATTGCCGCGGCGGCCTCGCTGGTTAATTGCACGGATTTATCGGCGCGTGAGATGATCATCCCACCCTTCGACATGGCCGCCCGATTGTAGTCCTGCCAGCTTGACCGGCCGAGCCCGAACATCCGCTTGCGCTCCTTGAACGATTTGGCGCAATCGGGATCCGGATCGATGAAAATATCCCGGTGGTCGAACGCCGCCACCAGCCTGATTTTCGGCGACAGCAGCATACCATTGCCAAACACGTCGCCCGACATGTCGCCGACGCCGGCAACCGTGAACTCTGTCTTCTGAATATCGATATCCATCTCGCGGAAATGGCGCTCGACCGCTTCCCATGCACCGCGAGCGGTAATCCCCATTTTCTTGTGGTCGTAGCCGTCAGAACCGCCCGACGCAAAGGCATCGTCCAACCAGAAATGATGGGCCTGGCTGATGCTGTTGGCCGTATCCGAAAAGGTGGCTGTGCCCTTGTCGGCGGCAACGACAAAATACGGATCGTCGCCATCGTGGCAGCGGGTTCTCTCCGGACGGACCACCACATCATCGACAATATTGTCGGTGACCGAGAGCATGGTCGAGATGAACGTCTTGTAGGCTTCCCGGCCCGCTGCAAACACATCGTCTCGCGTTCCGCCGGCCGGCAGTGCCTTCGGATAGAAGCCGCCCTTTGATCCGACAGGAACGATCACCGCATTCTTGACCTGTTGCGCCTTGACCAGCCCGAGCACTTCGGTGCGGTAGTCCTGTGCCCGGTCGGACCAGCGCAAACCGCCGCGGGCGATGGGCCCGAACCGCAGGTGGACCCCTTCCACCTCGGCACCATAAACGAAAATTTCCCGGTAGGGCCGCGGATCCGGAAGGCCATCGAGCGCGCGCGGATCGAGCTTGAACGCCAATGTCTTGCACGGCGACCCATTCACATCCACCTGGTGGTAATTGGTGCGAAGCGTTGCCGAAATGGCGTTGACGTAGCGGCGCAGAATCCGGTCGTCGTCGAGGCTTGGGACCCGCGTCAGTTCCTCTTCGATCCGCGCCTTGATCTCCTCGGCTCGCTGCTCGATTTTCTTGGCACTGGCACGCAGATCAAAACGGTTGCGGAACAATTTGAACAGGTCCGCGGAAATTTCGGGGTAGCGGTTGAGGGTACCGGCAATGAAACCCTGGGAGAGTGTGATGCCGGCCTGTCTGAGATAGCGCGCATAGGACCGCATGACGGTCACTTCGCGGGCTGAAAGACCGGCATTGATCACCAACCGGTTAAACCCGTCATTGTCGATCCGGCCGAACCAGGTCGACAGGAACGCTTCATCGAGAAGATGGACAAGTTGCGCCAGATCGACCGCCATGCCCTCCCGGTGCACAAGCTCCATATTGTGCAGGACAACTTTACGGGTTTCCGTCACATCCGCGCCGACGGACAGGTCAAAGGTCTGTTCACTGATGACATTGAACCCGAGATTTTCAAGCAATGGAACACGCCGGGACAGCGCCACCGGCTCATCAAGGTGAAAAATCTTCAGGGACAGATTGTCGCTCGCCTCCCCATCACGCTGATAGAAATCGATACAGATCGGATTTTCATCGCAACAGGACAGAAAGTTGGGAAGATCCTCGACGGCTTCCTCCGGCGCGAAATTGTCCCGATAGGCATCCGACGTATGCAGGGCGAGACCTTCGGCGCCGGCAAGCGTTGCGAACTGGTCTTCCCACCGGGTGACGATTGTCTGCACTGCACTCTCGAGCGCGTCCTGCGTGACCCGCGGTGTCTTGCCCGCGGACCGGCCGAGAATGAAATGCACCCGTGCCACGCCGCCCTCCGGAAAGGCGGGATAATAGGCCGACAGGCGGGCCTCATAGACGGACTTCAAATAGGCGCCGATCCGCTCCCTGGCGTCTGAATCATACTGGTCTCGTGGGACATAGACGATAACCGACACAAATCGGTCAAACCGGTCAATGCGTGGCAAAACGCGAACCCGAGGCCGGTCGGACAATTCGATGATCTGTTCGCAAAATCCAGCCAGCATCGGCACGTCAATCTGGAACAATTCATCGCGTGGGTAACTTTCAAGGGCGTTGAGCAGGATCTTGCCCGAGTGACTTCCCGAATCGAACCCGAAACTGGCGACGACTGCGTCCGCCTTGGATCGCAGCAGGGGAATGCGTGTGACCGAGCGGGTATAGGCGGTGGATGTGAACAGTCCGACAATACGCAATTCACCGGTCACGCGACCGCTGTCGTCATAGCGCTTGACCCCGACGTAATCCATGTAGGTCCGTCGATGCACCAGCGATTTCACATTGGCCTTCGTGACAATCAGTGCGTCCGGGCCCTGAAGGAACGCAAGCAGTTCCGGTGTCGTCGAAACATGCCCGGTTCCCCGCCGCAGGACATGCACATCCGGATCGGAGAGGATTCCGAGACCTGTTTTTTCCGCCCGCTCAACCTGTGCGTCCCGGCCCGTCCCCCGGTAGTGATATTCGCGCATGCCCAGAAAGGTAAAATTGTCATCACGCAGCCAGGAAAGAAACGCCAGTGCTTCGTCCCGTTCGGCAACATTGTGAAATGCGCTGGATGCTTCCAGCTCGGCAATCACATTGTCCACCTTTTCAAGCATCGGCCGCCACCCGACGACGGCCCGGTGAACCTGGTCCAGCACTTTTGCCAGATTGCTTTCGAGCTCCCGGCAGGCCGAATCGGTCAGATGCGGCAGGTGAACCTGAATGAGGCTGATCTTCGACCGGTCTTCGTCATTTTCCCCGGCTACATAGAGTTCGACATCTTCGACACGACCGCTTTTCGACCGGCTGACCGAAAGGATCGGATGCGCGGCAAGATAGGTTTCCCTGTGCGATGTCGATATTTCACCCATCACGGAATCGAACAGGAATGGCATATTGTCATCGATAATCGTCACCAGAGTGAGCGGCCGCCCGGCAAGTTCCACGCCGACAACCGTCTCGACCTTGATGTAAACGCCCTTGCCGCTCCAGGCACGCAACTGGCGATAGGCATCGCGGACAGACGCGGCCAGTGCCTCCGGCCGGTAGGCGATCACATCATCGGCGCTGACCCGCCCGAACAGCAGGTTCGGATCAAAGGACTGATTTTTTTGTTTCTTGAGAATGTCCGCCGTTCTGGCGATTTGTTTGTCACGTTTCGGGTGACGGCGCATACCCATAACTCTCTCCCGGTATTGCAGTCTGGACTTGGTCCAAGGCCGGATGGTAGCAGAACTGTGACGGGAAGCGATTGATTTATGCGTTGGAAAAAATAAAAAACACCGGAGTGAGAAATGAGCAAGGACCAACAACAAGTTACCGCATTGGATTTGCCACCCAGCGGAAAATTGAGCGCCGACACAAAAGCATATTTCGACAAGTGCCAGGAGAAGCTTGGCATGGTTCCCAACGTTTTGCTTGCCTATGCTTTTGATGAGGAAAAGCTCAAGGCCTTTTCAACATTCTATAATGAACTGATGTTGGGCGATTCGGGTTTGAGCAAGCTTGAACGCGAGCTGATTGCCGTCGTCGTTTCATCGGTCAATCACTGCTATTATTGCCTGGCAGCCCATGGTGCAGCCATCCGGCAGATCTCCGGAAATCCGGCCCTTGGTGAGCAGATGGTGATGAACTATCGCGTTGCCGACCTTCATGAGCGCCAGCGCGCCATGCTCGATTTTGCCGTGAAACTGACAGAAACACCGGACAAGATTGTCGAAGAAGACCGGGAGGCCTTGCGCCAGGCCGGTTTTTCAGACCGCGATATCTGGGACATTGCCGCAACGGCGTCGTTCTTCAACATGTCAAACCGCATGGCGGCGGCAACGGATATGCAACCAAACGACGACTATCATGCGATGGCGCGTTAGATAGTTTCCTGTATTTCCGGGTCCATTGGAATCTGAATGGATCCGGGTCAGATTTCGACGACGTGGTCCGGTAATTCGTTTCGATTTTCAGGTCCGGCGCGATAATGGCGGACCAGCAACAAACCCGATTGTTGCACCGCTTCGATCAGCGCATCGGCAATTCGGCCGTGCGATACGCCCACCGTCAAATCGCCGATGATACGGTTCCACTCCGCCTGATCGATATGCGCCGACAAACCGCTATCGGCAATGATTTCGGCATATCGCTCCGCCAGTGACACGAACACCAGAACCCCTGTCCTGTTTTCGGTCGCATGAATATTGTGCGCCAGGAACTGGCGGACCGCATTGGCATGGGCCCGTCGATAGCGCAACGATTTCGGCACCAGTCTGAGGCAAAGCGATGGCCAGAGGCGGATGACACCGAGGCCGGCGACAAACGCCAACACCTGTATCATCGAAAGAATGGTGGGATCGATATCCAGCCAGAATCTGAAAGATAGCCAGCTAATTAAAAATGTGATTCCGATCGCGGTGCAGGCAAGCACGAACCCCGCTGCCAGAAAGTAGTCATCGCTCTGGCGGCAGACAACGCAATGGATTTCACCACTGGTCTGCCGCTCGACATCCTTGACGGCCTGTGAAACGCGCGCATGTTCCTCTTCGGTCAAAATCACCATCCGCCCGATGCGCCTCCGCCGCCTGAAGATCCACCACCACCGGAAAAGCCGCCGGAGCTCGACCCGCCGCTCCAGCCGGATGACCGTCCGCCGGAAGACCCGCCATTATAGGTCACTTCCATTCCGAGCCACTTGTACCGACCGGGACTGAGTTTCTTGCCGAAAATCGGTGCCAGCAGCGCGAAACCGAACATGCCGCCAAAGATCGAAACGAAAACAGAAATGAATATCCATCCGATGATATCCGGTCCACCGCCAGAGCTATCGACATTGCGCTCGGCACGCGCCCGCAACTCCGCCTCATCGCCCGTCAGAACGGCGATGATGTCATCAACACCACGGCGAATGCCCTCTTCATAGGAACCGGTCCGGAACTGCGGCACAATCGTGTTGTCGATGATCAGCTTGGCCAGAACATCTGTCAGAGTTCCCTCCAGCCCATAACCCACTTCGATGCGCATTTTCCGATCGTCAAGCGCGATGAGCAGAAGCACGCCATTGTTCTCTTCGGCCTGGCCGAGGCCCCAATGCCGAAACAGGCCATTGGCGTAGGCTTCGATGGATTCGCCACCCGTATCGCTGATTGTCGCGACCACAAGCTGATCGGATGACTGTGCCTCATGGGCGGCAAGAATCTCCGTCAGCTGCGCCTCGGTTTCCGCCGAAAGGATCGAGGCCCTGTCAACAACCCGGCCTGACAGGTCCGGATATTCCTGCGCAAGTGCCGCAGCGGCGGGCACCAGCAGAGTCAATGCCAGAAAGGCAAAACACAGTGCCGGGAGCGGGCGTCGCAAGCCGGTCCGAAAGATCTTGATACAATCAGTCAAAATCAACCTTTGGCAGCTCGCGGGACGCCGCATCGATGGTGAAGGTCTGCATGGGGGCAGCATCCGGATAGAAGAACGATGCCCACCAGCGCCCCGGAATGGTTTTCAGTTCGGTGTTGTAGAGCCGAACCGCTTCGATGTAGTCCCGCCGGGCCACCGCGATGCGATTTTCCGTCCCTTCGAGCTGAGACTGCAGCGCCAGAAAGTTCTGATTGGATTTCAGATCCGGATAGCTTTCCGATATCGCCAGCAGGCGCGACAAGGCCGAAGTGAGCACTGACTGATTTTCCTGAAATTGCTGGAAGGCCGTCGGGTCCGTCAGGATATCCGATGGAATCTGCACAGACGTGGCCTTTGCTCTCGCCTCGGTGACGGAGGTCAGGACATCACGCTCCTGTGCCGCGAAACCTTTGACCGTTTCCACCAGGTTCGGAATGAGATCGGCCCGTCTTTGATACTGGTTCAGCACCTGGCTCCAGGCGGCCTTGGCCTGTTCCTCATAGGTCGGAATGGCATTGATCCCACACCCGGACAGGGCAAACAGGCTGACGATCATGACAATGAGAGCGCCGAATCCCGGCCTTCTGGTGTATGCTGTTTCGGTGGCAATCATTCGCGGCATCCCGGATTGGGTTTGTTTGAAGTTCGGTTGCAAACATACTCGACCCGTGAGGCAAGGAAAACTGCAGATTGCCACCAATCACCGCATTTGCGGACCTGAATGGGTCCCTGAAGGAAGAGAATGGTTTCCGCCAGGATCTTTCAACAGCTCAACGCTCTAGCGAATGGCGCAAAAAACAATTATGAGCATGGGCAATATTGATCGGCTTAGGGTCTTCCATGACAGACGCCACCTCTGATATCGCGGCCAACCGCCGCGCGGTTCTTGTCGTGTCCAGCCATGTTGTTCGTGGCTCCGTCGGAAACCGGGCCGCCGTATTCGCGCTTGAAACGCTGGGACACCCGGTTTGGGCATTGCCCACGGTTCTGCTTCCCTGGCATCCAGGCCACGGCCCCGCCACCCGGTCGGTCATTCCGCAGGCAGACTTCACAGCGATGATCGACGATCTGTGCAGGGCGCCCTGGCTGGGCGAGGTGGGTGCGGTGCTCACCGGCTATCTTGGCAGGCCGGAACAGGCGGCTGAAATCGCCAGGCTCGTCGAAGCCGTTCGCCGAGAGAATTCTGACGCGCTGTATGTCTGCGATCCGGTTATCGGTGATCTTGGCGGCCTTTATGTGCCAGAGGAAACCGCCACGGCCATTCGCGATCACCTCATTCCGATGGCCTCCGTCGCAACCCCCAACCGCTACGAATTGCAGTGGCTGACCGGGAGGGAGATCAACGACACCGCGACAACATTGCAAGCGGCCGGCAACCTCGGACCCGACCGCGTGCTCACCACCTCTGCCATTGCAATGATGGCCGGTTCAACCGGCAATCTTCTGCTGACGCCAAACGGCGCGATGATGGCTGAACATCAGCAGATGCCTGATCCGCCAAATGGTCTGGGCGATCTTCTCGCAGCCGTCTTTCTGGCTCACCTCATGAATGGACAGAGCGACGAAAACGCCCTGCGCAATGCATCGGCTTCGGTTTTCGAGATATTTGCACGTACGGCCAAAAGCGGTGCTGACGAACTGACGCTGGAGAGCAATGCGGCCAGCTTGATGCGTCCCTTTGCCATGGTGCAAATGCGGCATCTGGTATATCCCAATGGCAAATGAGGCCGACATGACCAGTTTTCCAGACAAGCTGCTTCAAGGCTATGACCGTTTCATGACCGGTCGCTACAGCGAGGAGAGTGCGCGCTATCGCAGTCTCGCTGAAGTCGGGCAATCGCCGACGACATTGATTGTCGCCTGTTGCGATTCTCGCGCGGCGCCGGAGACGATTTTCAACGCCGGACCGGGTGAATTGTTCGTCGTGCGCAATGTCGCCAATCTGGTGCCGCCCTATGCACCGGATGGCGAATATCATTCAACATCCGCAGCGCTCGAATATGCGGTGCAGTCATTGCGCGTGCGTGACATCGTCGTCATGGGTCACGGTCGTTGCGGCGGGATTTCCGCTGCCCTCGACCCGAGCGACAAACCCCTGTCGCCAGGCGATTTCATCGGACGCTGGATGGGCCTGCTCAACCCGGTGGTGGAAGAAATACAAAACAGCACGGTGTTGACCAGTGCCGAACGTCAAACTGCTCTTGAGCGCATCTCGATTCGAAACTCGATCAGCAATCTGCGCACATTTCCCTGTGTCAAGATACTGGAAGACCGGAAGAAACTGAGTGTTCACGGTGCCTGGTTCGATATTTCGACAGGCGAATTGTGGGTTATGGATCCAAAGACGGGCGATTTCACCCGTCCCGTACCGTCGTCCGTCGACGCACCCCAGGACGCCTCGCAGTGACGTCCCGCGGATTAGCGCGATTCCGGCAAATCGTGAGACCGACTAACTGTCGATCTGCAGCGCAATGATCGCGATAGCCTTTTGATAGACACCCGCCGCATTCCAGGCCTGAATCACCCTGAAATTGGCCTGACCCGGCTGATACCCACCCCCACGGCGCCATCCGTAACCACGCAGATAATTCGCCGTTGACATCAGGGCGTCGGTCCGTGATCGCAGCAGGTCGGCCCGGCCATTGCGGTCGCCATCAACGGCAAAGCGCAGATAGTTGGACGGCAGAAACTGGGTTTGCCCCAATTCCCCGTGCGCGGCGCCCCGCATCTGCTTGCGCGTCAACTGGCCGTTTTGAATGATGCTCATCGCTGCGTAGAGTTCCTTGGTGAAGAACGCCGAGCGGCGACAATCATAGGCAAGCGTTGCCAGCGCAGAGATCGTGTCTTCCTTGCCGATAAATCCGCCAAAACCCGTTTCCATACCCCAAATGGCCAGCAACACACCGGGTGGAACACCGTATTTCCGCTCGATATTCGCGAACAATTTGGAGTTTTGCCGTTTCAGCTTCTTGCCACGGGAAACGATGGCATTGGCACCGCGCTTCTGCATGAACTGCTTGAGTGACAGCTTGAAGCTGGACTGGCTTCGATCAAGCCGGATCGTGTTTTTCCGATAGGAGACATTGCCGAGCGTCGCGTTGATCGTCCGCTGGCTGAAACCCTTGCGTGCCGCTTCTTTTTTCGTCGCTTCGACCCATTTGTTGAAACCGGCCGACGTGTTTCCGCATTTTGCCGCATGGGCCGACGGGCTGGCCGCCAGGAATGTCATGGCACTCACACAAAGCGCCAATCCAACGGTCTTCAATCCTATTTTCACGCGCGCACCCCTTGATTCGAATGATTCAATTTGGAGATTTTAAGTCGAGTTTCCGTCAAATTCAAATCCGCACTGGCATCCCCTCATAGCCGATGACATCGCGCTCGCCAAGATACCAGCGTCGCGCGTCGAGAAGGTCGAATATCAGGGAGATCCCGTTGATCGCCAGTACGATGAGGACGAGTCGCAATTCCGCTGGTGCCAGGCCCTCACCCACAATCCGATAGAGCAGCATGATTTCCAGAAGGCCCCAAAAAATCAGATGGGGGATGGCCAGAACCCGTGAAAACCCGCCATTTACCAGCACCAACACGCCGTTGATCAGCAAAGCGCCGCCGCCCAGCAGGGCAATCCAGCGGCCGCTAATGGTGTCCAAAAAGAAAAATCCCGACAGATTTGCCGGGATCAACAACAGCCACATCCAGGCAATGACCCAGCCTGGAAGCGAAAAATGCGACCTGAAGATACGCGCGATATGGTTCATCATTCATGAAGGCAGCGGATGTCCGGCCGCATCAATCGGTCGGACATCCGTCTGTCAACGCACCTGATCTTCGGTCACGCGGCACGGCTTTTGGAGGTGATCAGGCCGCGCGCCACCAGCAGTTCAGCGATTTGGATGGCATTGAGTGCCGCCCCTTTTCTCAGATTGTCCGAGACGACCCACAGGTTGAGGCCATTTTCCACGGTCGCGTCCTCACGGATACGGGAGATATAGGTGGCATCCTCTCCAGCGCATTCATAGGGCGTGACGTAGCCACCATCTTCCTTCTTGTCGACGACCAGGCAACCGGGTGCATCACGCAGAATATCGCGGGCCTGATCCGCCGTGATTTCGTTTTCAAACTCGATATTGACCGACTCCGAATGGCCGATAAATACCGGAACGCGCACCGCCGTGCAGGTCACCTTGATTTTCGGATCCAGCATTTTCTTGGTTTCCGCCAAGACCTTCCATTCCTCCTTGGTATAGCCATCCTCCATGAAGGAATCGATATGGGGAATGACATTGAAGGCGATCCGTTTTGTGAAGATCTTTGCTTCGATGGGATCTGCAACAAACACCGCGCGTGTTTGTGAGAACAGCTCGTCCATGGCATCCTTGCCGCCACCTGATACGGACTGGTAGGTGGAAACGACGATCCGTTTGATCTTTGCTGCATCATGCAGGGGCTTCAGCGCAACAACCAATTGTGCCGTCGAACAGTTCGGATTGGCAATGATGTTCTTTTTGGAAAAACCGTCAATCGCATCCGGATTGACCTCTGGAACAATCAGCGGCACGTCGGCATTATACCGCCAGGCCGATGAATTATCGATCACCACACAGCCCTGCTGAGCAATCTTGGGAGACCATTTTTGTGACACTGATCCGCCGGCGGACATCAGGCAGATATCCGTTTCGGAGAAGTCGTGGGTCTCCAGGTTTTTAACGGTGAGCGTTGCATCACCGAACGAGGTTTCCTTGCCGACGGACCGACTGGAGGCAAGCGCCACAACCTCGTCCACCGGAAAGTTTCTTTCCGACAATATGTCAAGCATCTCCCGGCCCACATTTCCCGTGGCACCGGCTATTGCTACTCTGAAACCCATAATGTGTTCTCCTGTCCCTCTTCCTTGTCCGTAACCCGCTGGCCGATTGCGGGTTCAAATCCCCGGCTGGACCGGGAAGAGAGCGGACAAGCCAGAGACGTCAGACCGTTTTGGTCGTCTTCTTGGCCGTGAATGTCATGAAGCAGGCCCGCGCCAAAGCTTCGCCGGCGGCTGGTGCCGGACGAAATAGAGACATGATGTGATCAATCGGATCGGGCATGGTTTTTCCTGTTCGCCGCCTTTTACAACGCAGGTGTCAGGAGTCAATGAACGATGCGAAGAATTCGGCTGCAGCACCGTCAGCGGTTTTTCGGCCGCATCCTCCACAGTTTCACCAATTCACTGCCCTTGCGCCGAACCGGCCAGCCCTTGTCGTCATATTTGAAAATGAATCCGTATCGGGCAAACACCAGAGCGGTAAAATAGGCATACCAGGCGCCGAATGCCAAACCGGCGATCACGTCGCTCGGGTAATGTGCACCGACCAGGATACGAGTGAATCCGAGCCAGATTCCCAATATCAGGGCCGGAATGCGCAGCGCCGGAAAGAATATGGCGATCGCCGCGAAGAGGGCCCCAGCCGTGGTCGAATGTCCGGATGGAAAACTGGCGAAACTGGCATCGGAAAAGGGCTGAAACGAAAATGCACCCAATTCATCGAAATGAACGGGCCGTGCCCGACCGATCACCCGCTTGAGTATGGCGACAATCAAGCCCGAAACACCAACAGACAGAAAGACATAGGAACAGGCCGATATCCACTTCGCGAGGGCCAGACGCATGCGTGGCGAATAATATTGCCAATCCAGACCATAGCCGGCGATCACAATCACGCCCGTTGGCACCAGGATCCAGCCGGACTGCGCCAGATCGGTCAGCCGGTCCGCCCAGAACTGCACGTCATCCGGCCACTGGCGCCGATAGTTTCCCACCGGCAGATCCAGCACGATCGCCATCAACAGCACCGCAATACCGACAAGCAGGAAATAGCGGAATCCGCGAATACGGGGCATGACAGGCCGCGATTTACGACGCCTTTTCAGAAAGGCCCGGTTGGCGGAGATATTATCGCGAATGCGCGCCGATACACGGCTGACGATTTGCGATGAAGCACCCTTGTCGCCGGGCTTCCGGTCGCTGTCCGTTTCGTCTTGCGCCATGAACCTGCCGCCATCCGCTCCTAAAACCGCGCCCGCAATGCACAGCGCGAAGGCCCCCAGGGTCTGGTGGCACCGTTCAGCCCATCAGGGACTTGAACTCCGCCAGCACCGTATCACCCATTTCGACCGTGCCCACGGGCTTTATGCCGTCCGAGGCGATGTCGGTCGTGCGAACACCGCGATCCAGAACATTGGCGATTGCCTTTTCCAGCTGGTCGGCCTCGGCAACCATGTTGAAAGAATACCGTAGGCACATCGCAAAGGAAGCCAGCATGGCGATGGGGTTGGCAATGCCCTGTCCGGCGATATCCGGAGCTGATCCGTGAACGGGTTCATATAGCGCCTTGCGCGATCCGGTTTTTTCATCCGGTGCGCCGAAGGACGCCGATGGCAGCATCCCGAGCGACCCCGTCAGCATGGCCGCCACATCTGACAGCATGTCGCCAAACAGATTGTCCGTGACGATGACATCGAACTGCTTCGGCCAACGGACCAGTTGCATGCCGCCCGCGTCCGCCAGCATGTGATCCAGTTCGACATCCTGGTAGTTGGCCTTGTGCGTCTGCGTCACCACCTCATTCCACAGGACACCCGATTTCATGACGTTGCGTTTTTCCATCGACGTCACTTTGTTGGACCGCGTGCGGGCAAGTTCGAAGGCAACGCCCGCAATGCGTTCGATCTCGTATGTATCATAGACCTGTGTGTCGACTGCCCGCTTTTGCCCATTGCCGAGATCCGTGATTTCCTTTGGGTCACCGAAATAGACACCGCCGGTCAATTCACGGACAATCAGTATATCCAGCCCTTCAACCACATCCTGGCGCAGCGAGGAGGCTGAAGCCAGAGCGGGATAACAGATCGCCGGACGCAGATTGGCAAAGAGTTCCATTTCCTTGCGCAATCGAAGCAATCCGGCTTCCGGACGAACATCATAGGGCACACTGTCCCACTTCGGACCGCCGACCGCACCAAACAGCACAGCGTCGGCTGCCATGGCCTTGGCCATGTCGGTTTCGGAAATCGATTGGCCATGCGTGTCATAGGCCACTCCACCGACATGGCCTTCTTCAAGCTCGAATCCAGCCGAGTGGGCCTCGTTCATATAGGCGATGAACTTCCTGACCTCGCCCATGGTTTCCGGGCCGATACCGTCGCCTGAAAGCAGTAGAAGTTTGCGCGTTGTCATCCGTTTTCCTTATATTTGTGGGGTTGTGCCGATCGCAACAGATCAGCTTCCCTTGAAAGCCGTCACTTCAATCTCGATGCGCATCTCCGGCCGAATGAGACCGCTGACCAGCATGGTGGCCGCCGGTCGTATCTCGCCGAAAATTTCGCCCAGCACCGGAAAAACGCGCCCGGAATCGGCCGCATCCGTGATGTAGTATTTGGCGCGGACAACATCCGACAGCGCAAACCCTGCTTCATTCAACGTGTCTTCGATCGTTTGAAGGGCGTTTTTTGTCTGTTGCTCGACGCTGTCGGGCATCTGCATGTTTTGGTAGTCATAGCCGGTTGTCCCGGCGACAAAGCACCAATCTCCCTGCACCACCGCGCGGGAATAGCCGGCAGCCTTTTCAAACGGCGAACCAGTGGTCATTAATTTGCGCATATCGGGACTTCGCTGAACCTAGTGCCAGGGCCGATGGTTGGAGATATGATCTTCATGGCGATCGATATGGTGGTCGTTCTCCATGGTCAATCCGATATCGTCCAGGCCATTCAGCAGACAATGCTTCTTGAAGGGATCGATCTCGAATTTGATAACACCGCCGTCGGGTCCGTGGATTTCCTGGGTCACAAGATCAACCGTCAGTGTCGCATTCGCGCCGCGTGATGCATCATCAAGCAGCATGTCGAGCTGTTCCTGTGTCACCACGATCGGCAGCAGCCCGTTTTTGAAGCTGTTATTGTAGAAGATATCGGCAAAACTCGTGGAAATGACGCATTCGATACCAAAGTCCATCAGCGCCCAAGGTGCATGTTCTCGTGAGGAACCACAGCCAAAATTGTCGCCGGCAACCAGGATTTTGGCATTTTCATAGGCTGGCTTGTTGAGGACGAAGTCCTCGTTCTTGGCGCCGTCCTCATGAAACCGCATCTCCGCGAAGAGTCCCTTGCCAAGTCCAGTGCGCTTGATTGTCTTCAGATAATCCTTGGGGATGATCATGTCTGTGTCGACATTGACGATCGGCAGAGGCGCAGCAACGCCGCTGAGCCGTGTAAATTTCTTCATGACGAAAACCTCAAATTCCGGTGCCCGGACAACGCCGCCCCCGGTGCGTCCGGGCAGACGGTTTTCCGACGCTGGGCCGTTCGCCATGCATGTATCAAAGGTCGCAGGGAAAAAGAAGTCCTTCGTCCCGATTCCGGTGACTCAATCGATGTCGGGACGAAATCCGTATCGGACCGGCCATCAATGCCGGTGATCCGAGACGTGACCGCCGGTCACATGTCGATGATTTTGCCGTGTCCATCATCCCAGACACGCGGGCCGCTCTCTTTGTGGACCTTCCGTCTTGGTCCGAATTTGGCGACCAGAAGTCCGGCAATACCGACAACGACGGCCAAACCGATAACGGCCAGGCCAACTGTCGCCATGACGAAAATCATCAGGGCAGCAATTCCCAGTCCAACAATCGCAACAATGAATTTGCGGATATTTTCCATCAAACAAACCCCCGTTCCGGCTCTTTGTGTTCCTGGCGGGTACAATTTCCGCCGAATCTGAGTTGCCCGCAACCCGGGCTTGAGGTTCAAGTGGCGATTGCCGGTCAAATTTTCAAGCCGATGGACATGACAATTGCGTCATGGAACCGCATTCGTATCCTTCGCTGCCCTCCATTGCACAATAGGCATCGCCGGTGAATTGCCAATGCTCGTCAGGTGTGTGCCTTGCACGCAGATGCAGACGCGGGCAAAACGGGTCATGCACAATGCGGTACAATCAATCATGGCTGAGGAAACCTGATAATGAGACTCTATCGATTGCTGTCCGGACCGGACGATTCCAGCTTCTGCCACAAGGTCAGCAAGGCGCTACATGATGGCTGGGAGCTGCATGGCGACCCATCCTATGCTTACAATGCGGAAGCCGGACAGATGCAGTGCGCGCAGGCCGTCACAAAATATGCATCGGGGCAAACCTATTCGCCTGATATGAAACTCGGAGATCAGTGACCGCCCTGTGTGAACCCGTCCGCTTGTTTGTCTGCGTAGAATCGGTGAAGCAACACCGGGGTCAGATACATCGGCACCTGGTAGCAGCCGATGAAGAGCAGCATCGGATCAACAACGGCGGCGGGCAACGCCGCCAGAAACAGAGCCATATTCCGGTTGCCCGCGGAAACGGAAAAACCCACCGACTGGCGCTGGAAGGATGTGTTTTTGAGTGCCAGGTAAGCGCAAATCTGCAGGCCGAAATTCGCCGCAAACGCGACGAGCAAGTGAAACACAAGACCGGTTGGGTTGCTGTAGATTGCCGGGCCGACCGCCGCCATCAGGCCAACAACCGCGACGGCCAGGCAAATGGCGGATGCCCCGTCAATCGCCTGATGCGTCTTCGGTGATGGATTTCTCAGGACAGTCGCTCGAATGATGAATGCCAGACCGGTGGCAATCGCGATGACGACCAGCAACCGGGCAGCAGCCCTGAAAACACCCTCTCCCAGGACCAGATCCGGCAACAACAGGAAGGTTGGAATGACCGTGAGAGGCAACAAGGCGGTTCCGGCAATCAGCAGCCGCAGGGCCGGAGCGCCATCATGTCCCATCAGCAAGGTCAGACTCGGGCTTCCGGCGATGGGAGAGGCGGCCAGCATCAGCGCAAGCGCAAGCGCAAGTGGTCCCGTCCAGCCCGTGACAATCAGCAAAACAGCAAAGGCCGTGGGCGCCAGCAGCTGAAACAGGACAACATAGCCCAGGGATTGACCCAGGTCCCGTGCAGCACCAACCGCCGATCGGGGACCGAGGCGCAGCGCCGCCAGAAACAACAGCAGAGTAACCAGCTCCGGCAACAGGCCACGCAGAAATTGCGCAAGTGGCGGAAGCGCGAAGCCACAAATCAGCCCGGCAATCAACAGCCAACGCCCATGACGTGCCGACAGCCGAAGAAGTGACAAAACCCGATCGATCAAACCAAAATCCCCGCCGCAATCGAGCCCGCCACATTGAAACCGCCGGGATGCCGGCGCAGGGCCCCGTCAGCGCAGAATGGGTGAGATTAGTGCGTCCTGATCCCGGGCGCTAGCGATTTTCCATACGCCGGTAATAGTCGGCCAGCATCTTGCCGCGTTCCGGTTTGAAGGTCTCGCCGGTCCTGTTGACGGTGTTGATTCGATCGAGACGGAACGTGCGAAAATCAACGCGCATTTCACACCAGGCTGCGAGCGTCCAGACTTTCCCCCAGAACCAGAGCCCCAGGGGTCTGATCCTGCGTTTGCTGGAGGCGCCGTCGGCATCCTGATAGTCGATTTCAAGCACTTGCCTTTGATCCGCCGATTGCTCGAGAAGGTCGAACCTAAGCCGGTCCTCCTGCGGCATCATATAGTCAGGTGCATGTATTTCCGTTTTCGCGATCTGACGCCGCTCCTGCTCCGGTAGCACCGCTTCAATCTTGATCAGTGCTTCCTCGGCAGCCCTGGCGATCGCAGCACCACCCCAGGCGCGCGCGAGGCGGGCGCCCGTTACCAGTGCAACGATTTCTTCGCGGGAAAACATCAGCGGCGGAAGGTCGAAGCCTTCACGCATGATGTAGCCCACCCCGGCTTCACCATCGATCGGTACGCCGGTTGACTGGAGATCGGCGATATCGCGGTAGATCGTTCTTTCCGAAACCTCCAGCCGCTCCGCCAGCAGCGCGGCAGTGACAAGTCGGCCACCGCGCAGATATTGAACGATTTGAAACAGTCTGTCGGCACGGCGCATCGCCTTTCCTTCGCGAATGATCCCCCGGATTTCCGATGGTGGAACTTTCGACCGGTCGGGTCAAATGACGGTCCCGCGCAATTGGGCGGACCGCCACTTGATCGACCGGTATCGAGGCCCGGGGGATGCCTGCTTTGACCGCTGGCACAACTATTCAACAGCATGCCAGCGGTATCGGTCGTTGATTTCGATGATTTGCTCTAGTTGAACAGCCCTATGCTGTTTCCATCCGGGTCTTCGCAATAGACAAAACGTCCGGCATCGATGGTCACGATGTCGGAAACCACCTTGCCGCCATTGTCAACGACGCGATCCATCGCTGATTCCAGCGTGTCGGGAGTGGCAAGATGTATTGTGTTGCCGCGACCGGCTTCTCCCGGCTTCCCCTTGTAAAGGTGACCGGCAATTCCGGTCTTTGGATCCTTGCACGGAAAGATGGCAACGGTACTCGGACCCATCTCCATATCCACCAGGTCGACTTCCAGAACGGCATTGTAGAACGTTTTTCCGGCCGAAAGATCATTGACCGGAATTTCAAACCAGACGGCGGCATTTTCAGGATTGAAGGAAGACATCATAGCTCTCCAAGTTTGCGTAATGTCCTCTTGTGTCACACCCCTCCTGACAGCCTTCTGTCAGGAGGGGTGTTGCGGCCTCTCATTTCCTTTCGGATCCGAATCAATGGTCGGGAACGGTAACCGTGTAGTTCAGAGGCAAACGACCTCCATCCGCATACAGCGTCTGTCCGGTAATGTAGGCGGCGTCTTTCGACACCAGAAACGCGGCGATTCCAGCGATTTCGGAGGGATCGCCGATGCGACCCAGCGGCGTGCGGGCAAGGATTTTCTCGCGTGCATCACTGGACGTCACCACAGATGTCAACATGTCCGTCATGACCGATCCGGGACCGATCGCATTGACGCGAATACCATGTGGCGCCAGTGACAACGCCATGACGCGTGTCAGTTGGCCAATACCGCCCTTGGACACCGAATAGGGAATCTGATCGGCAATGGCCAGAACCGCATTGATCGACGACATGTTGATGATGCTGCCCGGCTCGCCGCCTTTCTTCACCTTGTCGACCATCGTGCGCGCCACGGCCTGACCGCACAAAAAGGCACCTTTCAGATTGACGGCCAGCACACGCTCGAAATCCGTTTCGCTCAAGTCCAGGAAATCGGCCCCATGGGTTATACCGGCATTGTTGACCAGAACGTCTATGTCGCCAAAGCCATCCAGCGTGGCAGCGATCAGATTGCGCACGTCGAGGCGCTCGGAGACATCGGCTGCGACAAACTGCACCTCTCCCAATTCGGACAATTCCGAACTGGCCGCTTCTCCAGACTTTTCGTCGATATCGGCAAGAATCACCCGCCCGCCGTCGCGCAGAAACCGCCGGGCGATGGCATAGCCGATGCCCTTGGCTCCACCGGTCACGATAGCGACTTTGCCGTCCATGGAAGCCCCTCCATTCCGCAACGGACTCTGAACCGATCGTCGCTGCCGGTCAACGGGCGAACAGTGAAGGCCGCAGCGAAATGGCCTTACCGGTCCATCAGACCGCGTCCCTGCAACACGTCGGAAATCTCATCGAGAATCACCGCATCGTCGATGGTCGCCGGCATCTTCCAGCTTTCACCATCCGCTATCTTCTGCATTGTGCCGCGCAATATCTTGCCCGATCGTGTCTTGGGAAGGCGTTCGACGGTCAGCGCAAGCTTGAAGGCCGCCACCGGTCCGATCTGATCACGGACCAGTTGCACAACCTCTTTTTCGATCTCCGAATCCTGGCGTTCCACGCCGGCATTGAGGACGAGAAATCCGGCCGGAATCTGGCCCTTGAGCCGGTCCGAAATACCGATCACGGCGCATTCCGCGACATCAGGATGATAGGCGATGACTTCCTCCATGGCACCGGTGGATAGACGGTGCCCGGCAACATTGATGATGTCATCGGTGCGGGCCATGATGAAGAGATATCCGTCCTCGTCCATGTAGCCCGCATCGGCGGTCTTGTAGTAACCCGGAAACTCATTGAGATAGGCATCCCTGAAGCGCTGTTCGGCGTTCCAAAGGGTCGGCAGGTTGCCGGGCGGCATCGGCAGTCTGACGACAATATTGCCAAGTGTGCCACGATCCACCGGATGTCCGGCATCGTCGAGCACCTGAATATCATATCCGGGCATGGCAACCGTCGGCGACCCAAGTTTGACCGGTAACGCGCCCAGCCCCACGGGATTGCCGGCGATTGTCCAGCCTGTCTCGGTTTGCCACCAGTGATCGATGACCGGTACAGCGAGTTTGGCGCGCGCCCACTCGATCGTATCGGGATCGGCCCGTTCGCCAGCCAGAAACAGCGTTCGCAAGGAAGCAAGATCATACTGTTCGATCATGGCGCCCTGCGGATCTTCTTTCTTGATCGCCCGAAACGCAGTCGGAGCGGTGAATAGCGCGACGACCCCATATTCGGAAATGACCCGCCAGAATGTCCCGGCATCGGGCGTTCCAACAGGTTTGCCTTCAAACACAATTGTCGTGTTGCCGTGCAACAGCGGCGCATAGACAATATAGGAATGGCCGACAACCCAGCCGACATCGGATGCGGCCCAGAACACCTCTCCCGGTTTGACGCCATAAATGGCATTCATCGACCAGTTCAGGGCCACCATGTGGCCGCCATTGTCACGCACGACGCCCTTGGGCTGGCCGGTGGTGCCCGATGTGTAGAGAATATAAAGCGGGTCCGTTGCATCGACCGGGGTGCAAGGTACATCGCGGCCGGCATCACGCGCTGTCTGCATTGCCGCACCCATATCCACATCGCGGTCCTTTCGCAGCTCGGCTTGGCATTGCGGCCGCTGAAAGACCAGACATTTTTCGGGCTTGTGCTCGGCAAGCTCTATCGCCTCGTCAAGCATCGGCTTGTAGGCAACGACCCTGTTCGGTTCGACACCGCAAGAAGCCGCAACAATGAGCTTTGGCTTGGCATCGTCGATGCGGGTTGCCAGCTCATGTCCGGCAAATCCGCCAAAAACAACGGAATGAACGGCGCCCAGACGGGCGCAGGCGAGCATGGCCATCGGTGTTTCCGCAATCATCGGCATATAGATGATCACCCGGTCGCCCTTCTCGACCCCGAGATCCTGCAGGACAGCGGCCAGTGCTTTCACCTCGGTCAGAAGCGCCCCATAGCTGTAGGTTTTCTTGCTGTCGGTTATCGGACTGTCATATATCAATGCGGCCTGCTCGGCCCGCCCGCCCTCCACGTGGCGATCGAGACAATTGAAACACGTGTTGGTTTTGCCACCTGCAAACCAGCGGCCGTAAACGCCCTGATCCGGCTGAAAGGCGCGTTCATAGGGGGAAAACCAGTCGATTTCCTGAGCCGCACCGTCCCAGAACGTTTCCGGGTCGTCTTTCCATTGCGCATAAATGGCGTGATAGGTACTGCTCATGATGTCCTCCCAATGCGATCGTAGACTTCATACAGACCCTCGGATACGACCGTAAATGAGACATTAGATCGAAATTGTCGCGTGATCGTCGATAATTTGCATCCGAACGGACAAATGTCAGGGATTTGGAACCGTTCGGTCACCGAATATGGCCGAACCGACGCGAACGGAGGTCGCACCGAAGGCAATGGCGGTCTTGTAGTCTGATGACATGCCCATGGATAGCTTTTCAACTCCAGCCCTCGATGCCAACTCACCGAGGAGCGCGAAATGCGGACCCGGATTGTCGTCCACCGGCGGAATACACATCAGACCATCTATTTCCAGGCCAAAAACGTCCCGACACCGTTTGACGAATTCCACCACCTTTTCGGGCGGCACGCCGGCCTTCTGCGGTTCCGATCCGGTATTGACCTGAACATAAAGGGCCGGTTGCCGGCCCTGTTTGGCCATTTCGGAGGCCAGCGCCCGGGCAATCTTCTCCCGGTCAACCGTTTCAATCACGTCGAACAGGGCAACCGCGTCCCCGGCCTTGTTGGACTGCAGTGGCCCGATCAGGCGCACTTCAATATTGTCTGCACGAGCACGCAGGTCCGGCCACTTGCGCTGTGCTTCCTGCACCCGATTTTCCCCGAAAACCCGTTGCCCGGCATCGATGACCGGCGCGATGGCTTCGCCATCAAATGTCTTTGACACCGCAACCAGCTCTACGCTGTCACCTGGCCGGCCGGATTCCTGACATGCCTTTTCAATCTCGGCTTTTACGTGAGTCAGTCGGTCCTGGATGGTCATCTGCATTTCGGCCATGGCGTGTTGCTGATCGGTCAGAAAGATTACTATAGCAATAGCGGATCACGGGCCGGTGGCAAGGCAGGGATGCCACCATCCGCCACACAATGCATCACGACCGACAATATGCCCTGGAACGGTTGACGCTTGGCGGGTTTCATGGTGAAGCTCCCGCAAAACAGTTCAAAGCAGCAGCGGACCCTCGATTGATGGCCATGGAACGATACAACCCGCGCGATGCAGAACCGCGCTGGCAGAAGGTCTGGGACGAAAAAAGATTGTTCGAAACGAACAATGATGATCCTCGCCCAAAATATTACGTGCTGGAAATGTTTCCCTATCCTTCGGGCCGAATCCATATCGGGCATGTTCGCAATTATGCCATGGGCGATGTCATAGCACGCTACAAGCGTGCCTGTGGATTCAATGTCCTTCACCCGATGGGCTGGGACGCTTTCGGCATGCCGGCTGAGAATGCCGCCAAGCAGAACAATGCCCATCCCAAGCAATGGACCCACCACAATATCGACACGATGCGCGGTCAGCTCAAATCAATGGGGCTGTCGCTGGACTGGTCGCGGGAATTTGCCACCTGTGATGTCGAATATTACCATCACCAGCAGCAATTGTTTGTCGACTTCCTGGACAAGGGCCTGGCCTATCGCAAACAGTCCAAGGTCAACTGGGATCCGGTCGACCAGACGGTTCTGGCCAATGAGCAGGTGATTGACGGTCGTGGCTGGCGGTCAGGCGCACAGGTCGAACAGCGTGAACTGACGCAGTGGTTCTTCAAGATATCGGACTTCAGCGAGGAGTTGCTGGAGGCGATAGACGACCTTGACCAGTGGCCCGCCAAGGTCAGGCTGATGCAGAAGAACTGGATCGGTCGCTCGGAAGGTCTGCATATACGCTGGGAAATCATTGCCAGCGACGCGGCGCCCAGCGAGGACGTTCTGGAGGTCTACACCACCCGGCCCGACACACTGTTCGGCGCCTCGTTCATGGCCGTTGCCGCGGACCATCCGCTGGCGCAAAAGGCCGCTCAGTCAAATCCGCAACTGGCGGAATTCTGTGCCGAGTGCCGCCGCATGGGAACATCGGTGGCGGCACTGGAGACAGCAGAGAAAAAGGGCTTTGATACCGGCATACGGGTACGCCATCCCTTCGATCCGGAATGGACCCTGCCTGTCTACGTCGCCAATTTCGTACTGATGGAATACGGAACAGGCGCTATTTTCGGCTGCCCCTCAGGAGACCAGCGTGACCTGGACTTTGCCAATAAATACGGACTGCCCGTCACGCCCGTCGTCATGCCGCCGGACGCTGATCCGGCACGCTTTCAGATCACCGAGGAGGCCTATGTCGATGACGGCATCATGATCAACTCCAGGTTCCTCGACGGCATGACTCCGGCAGACGCCTTTGAGGAAGCTGCCCGCCGCCTCGCAGCCACGGAACTGGATGGTGAACCCGTTGGGCGTCGTGAGGTCAATTACCGACTGCGTGACTGGGGCATTTCCCGGCAACGCTACTGGGGATGTCCAATACCGGTGATTCACTGCAGCGATTGCGGTGTGGTTGCCGTGCCGAAATCCGATCTGCCGGTGGTTCTGCCCGACGATATCGATTTTGAGAAACCAGGCAATCCGCTCGACCGGCACCCGACCTGGCGCAATGTCGATTGTCCCCAATGTGGCGGCAAGGCATTGCGGGAAACGGACACAATGGACACATTTGTCGATTCGTCCTGGTATTTCGCGCGGTTCACCGCTCCCTGGCAGGACGAACCGACAGACAGGCAGGCAGCAACCGAGTGGTTGCCCGTCGATCAGTATATCGGTGGCGTCGAGCACGCCATTTTGCACCTTCTCTATTCACGCTTTTTCACCCGGGCGATGCGCATTGCCGGCCATGTCGATCTGAAGGAACCTTTCAAGGGTCTGTTCACCCAGGGCATGGTGGTGCACGAAACCTACAAGGGCAGTGCCGGATGGATGACCCCCGCGGAAGTCCGTGTCGACGATCAAGATGGCAAACGCCGTGCCTATGCTCTGGATACCGATGAGGAAGTGACCATCGGCGCGATCGAGAAGATGTCGAAATCCAAGCGGAATGTCGTCGATTCGGACGATATCTTGGCTTCATTCGGGGCCGATACGGCGCGGTTTTTCATGTTGTCCGACTCACCGCCGGAACGGGATGTCATCTGGACGGAAGCCGGTGTCGAAGGTGCCCATCGTTTCGTGCAGCGTGTCTGGCGTCTGCTGGGTGAAGCCGCACCCGCCCTGCGCAGCGTGACAGCACATGCGGCAACCAGTGGCGATGCTGCAATTGTTTCACGTGCGTCCCACAAGGCCTTGAAGAATATTGGCGACGATTTCGACAAATTGGCGTTCAACAAGGCGATTGCGCGCATTCACAAGCTGGTCAACACGATGGCGGGACCGTTGGCAAAGGCAGCAAGCGGCAAGGCCGACGCTGTCATGCTTTCCGCATTGAGGGAGTCCGTCGATATTCTGATTTCGGTGCTGGCGCCGCTGGCCCCGCACCTTTGCGAAGAATGCAATCGGGTTTATGGCAACAACCGGCTGGTCGCGGAAATGGCGTGGCCGAAATTCAATCCGGATCTGGTAACGGAAGAATCCATCACGCTGCCCGTCCAGATCAACGGCAAGAAGCGAGGCGATTTGACAATCGCCCGTGATGCCGATCAACTGACCGTGGAGCGTGCCGTGCTCGAACTGGCGGTTGTTCAGGCTGCGCTCTCGGGAAATGCGCCCCGCAAAATTATCGTCGTTCCGCAGAGGATCGTTAATGTCGTCGTTTGAACTAACTCACTCCGGTTCCAGCCGGCTGACCGTGGCCTTTTTCGCCGCTATCTGTCTGTTTTTGCAGGCTTGCCAGGTGGAGCCGCTCTATTCCAGCAACACGCAGACTGCGGCCAAACTGCAATCCATCGGCATCAAGCCGGTTGACGACCGTGTCGCCCAGCAGCTGCGGAACCGGCTGATCTTTCTTTATTCCGGTGGCAAGGGCGAACCTGCCTTTCCTGAATATACGCTTACGTTGAAGTTTTCCGGTGTTGCCAGCGCCATTTTGCGCTCTGAATTGTCACAGGGGATTTCCGCCCAACGCTACACGGCAAAGGCAGACTTCGTGCTGACAAACACGCAGACTTCGGAAGTCATCGGCGAAGGCAAGCGCAAAGTGGTCACGTTCTACGACCAGACAACCCAGGAATTCGCCAACCGACGCGCCCGCAGGGATGCCGAAAACCGCGCAGCGGAACAACTGGCTGAAATCATTCGAGCCGACACTGCATCTTATCTGAGCCGATAAGCCGGCATGAAGCGGTTCAAACCCGAAACGCATTGACCCCATGGCCCAGAAAAAGGCGCACGAGGTAGAATCCTATATCCGTCGTCCGGATCCAAAATTTCGGGCAGTGCTGATTTACGGGCCGGATCGCGGATTGGTCTCCGAACGGGCATCGATACTCTCAAGAGCCTTCGATATCGATCTCTCCGATACATTCGCCGTGGTCAAGCTCGACAGCCAGGACATCAAAAACGATCCGGCACGGCTCCTTGATGAGGTCAACTCCCTGGCGCTGTTCGGCGGCAAACGTCTGGTGTGGCTCAAAAATGCAGGAAATGACAAGGCGGTCACTGGCGTCCTGGACGCCATATCAGCCGACCCGCCCGCTGATACCATATTGCTTATCGAGGCCGGAGACCTGAAAAAGGGTTCTGCGCTTCGCAAAGCGGCCGAAGCCGGGCCATCCTGCGTCGCCCTTCCGTGTTACGGTGACGACGGTCGCAATCTCCATGCGCTGATCGACGACGAACTCGGCCGGGAAAATCTCAAGATCACAGCCGATGCCCGTCGGTTGTTGGCGGACAATCTCGGCGGCGACCGGCTGGCAAGCCGCGGAGAGTTACAGAAACTGGTGCTTTTCTGTCGCGGCAAGGACATGATAGAGGAATCCGATATTCTGGCCATCATCGGAGATGCCTCCGCATTGTCAGTCGATGAGGCCGTCGATTGCGTTCTGAGCGGAGACTTGCCAGGACTCGACCATGCCCTTGCGCGGATCATCGCCTCCAAGACGCATATCTTTTTGGTGCTCCAGGCCTGCCTGCGGCAATTCCAGATGATTGATCTTGTGCGTGGGCGCATCGAAGGTCAACGGGAGCCGGCAGCGCAGGTTCTCGCCGAATTTGGCCGGCGCATGCATTTTCGGCGCAAGCCGATGTTCGAAAAGGCTGCCCGAAGCTGGAATGGGCGAGCAAGTGCGAACGCCATACAGCATCTTTCGTCGGCGATTCTGGAAGGGCGCCGGCTACCAGCACTGCAGGAGAGCATTGCCCGTCAGGCACTGCTCGCCATCGCTCTTCGGTCCGCACGATTATCGCGTTGAATCCCCAATTACCGCTAATATTATTGTTTAAAAACAGATATATAGAGAATAGGGACTCCGGCTAAGAAGCGGACCGATCTCCCTGCAACAGACGGCACAGCTCGTCAAGCTGTTCGAGTGAGCGATAGTCGATTTTCAAATGGCCACGATGATCCTTGTGGGTAATGGTGACCGTGAGCCCGAGATTATCGGTCAGCATCTTTTCGAGGGCCAACGTGTCTGCATCTTTTTCGATGGGCTGAGACACACGGTCCTTAACCGGCTCACTGTCTTTCTGTGCCAATCGCTCTGCATCTCGAACAGATAAGCCCTTCGAAACGATCATGTTGGCATGTTTTTCCGGATCACCGGTCGAAGCGATGGCTCGGGCATGACCGGCAGTCAACTTTCCCAGGGCCAGCATGTCACGGACCGGCTCCGGCAATTTCAGCAAGCGCAAACTGTTGGCCACATGGCTGCGGCTTTTGCCGATGATGTCGCCCAGATCGTTTTGCGTATAACCATGCTCGCCGATCAGCTGCTCATATCCCAGCGCTTCGTCGAGCGGATTGAGGTCGGAACGCTGCACATTTTCGACGATTGCGATTTCCAGGGCGGTCCTGTCGTCCACATCCCGTATGATAACCGGTATGTCCGCCAGACCGGATCGCTGCGCTGCCCGCCAGCGGCGTTCACCGGCGATGATTTCGTACCGCCCTTCTCCGATGGGACGGACCACGACCGGTTGGACGATGCCGTGCTGGGCGATGGACCGCGAAAGATCCTGCAAATCCGCTTCGTCAAACTGACGGCGCGGATTGTTGGGATTGCGATTCACAAACTCGATTGGAACAAGCTTGTCCGACTGTGTCGCCGGTGCGTCCTGCGTGCCCGCTGGCTGATCCATTTCACCGATCAGGGCCGCGAGACCGCGGCCGAGCCGCCGTTTTGAAGGATCGTCATTCATGGTTGTTTTCGCTATTCTTTGTCATTATTCGAGCCAACACTCACGCTGCCTTTCGTTCCCGTTCCCGCTGGATCACTTCGGATGCAAGGCGCAAATAGGCCTGGCTGCCCGAGCATCGCAGATCGTAGAGAATGGCAGGCTTTCCGTGGGAGGGCGCCTCGGAAACGCGCACATTTCTCGGGATGAGTGTCCGATAGACCTTATCGCCCAGGTGTGATCGCACATCCTCCACAACCTGGTGGGCGAGATTGTTGCGCGAATCATACATGGTCATGACGATGCCTTGAATGTCGAGATCGGGGTTGAGTGTCGATCGCACCTGCCCGACCGTTTCGAGCAACTGGCTCAATCCTTCCAGGGCAAAGAATTCACATTGAAGCGGCACCAGAACCGAGTGCGCGGCAGCCATGGCATTGACCGTCAAAAGGTTCAAGGAAGGGGGACAATCGATCAGAATGTAGTCATAGGCTCGCGCGGCTTGTACCGAGACCGCCTGTTTCAGCTTGAAAACACGATCGCTCTGGCCGGATATCTCCATTTCAACGCCGAGCAAGTCCATGGTCGATGGAACGATGGACAAATTGGGCACGTCGGTCGGCATCACGACCTCTTGAATACCGGCACTGCCGACCATGAGGTCATAGGAAGACAACTGTCGGTCCTGGCGATCGATGCCAAGTCCCGTACTGGCATTGCCCTGTGGGTCCAGATCGATGATCAGAACCCGTTGACCAATGGCGGCAAGAGCGGTTGCCAGGTTGATCGCCGTCGTTGTCTTGCCGACACCGCCCTTCTGGTTGGCGACCGTTATAATCCGATTTCTATCGCCCAGCATGTGTCAGCGCCTCGTTCATCGCCATGGCGGTGTTTTTCACTCGGAGAATGGCCGGATTTCAGTCAGTCTCTCGCCACTGTCCGCCTTGACACCTGATCAATCTGCAAGATCACAGAGTCTTCATCAACCCTGCTTCGATGTTCTACCAGATCAAACGCCCAGCTACCACGAGCATTTTCGATCTCGGCTCGATAATCCCGACCTTTGTGGAACCATGCCGTCGCACCTCGCTCCAGCCAGGGTGACGCCATGCTCAGCAACTGGCCAAGCTCCGCCAGGGCTCTTGCGGAAACCGCATCGTGGCCTGACATAGAACCGGCAGCCTGATCCGCTCTGACGGCATGCACTGTTCCCCGGGCCCCGGTCTCGGACAGTGCCGCCCGCAAAAATGCTGCCTTTTTCTGATTGCTTTCAATAAGGTCAACATGGCCGCCGCCGGTTTCAAGCAGGGCAATGGCGGTCACAACACCGGGAAATCCACCGCCGCTGCCGAGATCCAGCCAGACATTGGGCCCTGGGTTCAGCGCATAGAGTTGCAGACTGTCTGCGATATGGCGTCGCCAGATGTCCGGAAGAGTCGATGGAGCGACCAGATTGATGGCTTTTGACCACTTTGTGAAAAGGTCGACAAAATGCTCGAGACGCTCCAGTGTTTCACGTGAAACAGGGTAGATCTCCATCAAACCGGAATACACCTTGTTCATTTGAGGTCGTGTCACCCTTGCAATGTCAATCGAGCAGCACACCACTCTCCGGTACAATGTGCATCAGCCGCGCGGCCAGTCATGACGCCCACTGTCTCTTTTGCATGGGATCGATGCTGTCGACTTCGCTGCGACGCAGGGCAGCAAGGATAATGGCAATCGCAGCCGGCGTCATGCCTTCCAGTTTTCCGGCATGGGCTATGGTTCGAGGCCGATGCTGGACGAGCTTCTGTTTCAATTCATTGGACAGACCGGGCAACACTGCAAAATCAAACGTTTCGGGTATTGTCCGGTTTTCCTCTTTCTTCTGAATGGCGATGTCACGGTCTTGCCGTTCCAGATAGACTGCATAGGAGGCCTCGATCTCAACGGGTTCGGTGACGGCCGTATCGATTTCCCCGAGTTGCGGCCAAATCAGCGCCAGTCGCGCAACATCGGTGTCTGCATAGGACAGAAGCTCGTAGGCCGAGCGGCGGGCGCCATCCTGATTGACCTTCAGTCCGTGGCGTTTCGCTTCAGTGGAGGTAACTGTCAATTCCTTCAAAAGCCGACGCAATGCATCGATACCATTTTTCCACGCCAGGAATCGTTCCGCGCGGGTCCGTTTTGCAAGGCCCGTTTCAATGGCCCATGGTGTCAGTCTCAGATCCGCATTATCGGCGCGCAACGTCAATCTGTACTCCGCCCGTGATGTGAACATTCGGTAGGGTTCCGTAACACCCCGACTGGTCAGATCATCGATCAGAACACCGATATAGGACTCCGTTCGGCTAAACAGCTTGGCATCCATGCCACCGCAGGCCCGAGCTGCGTTGATACCCGCAACCATTCCCTGCGCTCCGGCTTCCTCATAGCCCGTCGTACCGTTGATTTGTCCAGCGAGAAACAAGCCGGACAGTCTTTTCGTTTCAAGGCTGGCATGGAGTTCGCGCGGATCGATATGATCATATTCGATGGCATAACCCGGTTGAAGGATGGCGGCGGTTTCCAACCCTGGAATGGTCGCCAGGAACTGTTTTTGAACCGATTCCGGCAAGGACGTCGAAATTCCATTGGGATAGACTGTGTGATCATTCAGTCCTTCGGGCTCAAGAAAAATCTGATGCTGTTCACGGTCCTTGAAGCGGACGACCTTGTCTTCAATCGATGGACAATAGCGCGGCCCGGTTCCCTCAATCTGTCCAGAATACATGGCGGAAAGATGAAGATTGTCTTCTATGATCTGATGCGTCTGTGGCGTGGTGTGCGTGACACCACAGTCCACCTGCGGATTGGTGATTGCATCCGTCAGAAACGAAAACGGCACCGGATTCGCATCAGCGGATTGCCGGCCAACGTTTGACCAATCGATTGTGCGGCTGTCGAGCCGAGCCGGTGTTCCGGTTTTTAACCGGCCCAGCGCAAATCCGGCATTGCGCAGGGTATCGGCAAGACCAGTCGCCGGCAATTCCCCCATGCGGCCGGCTGCAATTGTCCGTGTGCCAATATGGATCAATCCGCGAAGAAACGTGCCCGTGGTCAGGACAACCGCACCACTGCGCAGGCGTTGTCCATCTGCCAGCACGACCCCCTCAACGCGACCGGGTGCCATGACAAAATCCTCGACTTCGCCCTCAACAACCGCGAGATTTTCAGTTTCTCCGATCGCTTTCTGCATGGCGTGGCGATAGAGACTTCTGTCTGCCTGGGTACGGGGACCTCGAACAGCCGGACCCTTGCTGCGATTGAGGAGTCGAAACTGAATCCCGGCGGAATCGGCGACACGTCCCATCAAACCGTCGAGAGCATCAATTTCGCGAACGAGATGTCCCTTTCCCAGCCCGCCAATGGCCGGATTGCATGACATGACTCCGATGGTTTCGCGCCGGTGGGTCACCAATGCTGTCCGTGCCCCCAATCGAGCAGCGGCAGCGGCGGCTTCACATCCAGCGTGTCCTCCGCCGACAACAATCACATCAAAACTGTAACTTTCAGATCCAGACATGGTCAATTCCCGTTTGATGCTTTCAGTTCGCCGCAATGGGTTCTTTTGTCAAGCGGGCTGTTTCACGTGAAACAATCGGGTTCGCGAACCTGTGATGCTGGACCTGTCAACATCATATGGGTCCAACGGGTGTTTCACGTGAGTCACGACCCTGACTATTTCCCGACACAGAATTCCCTGAAAATGACATCCAGCAGATCCTCAACATCCACCTGACCGGTCAGACGACCCAACATATCACCAGAATGTCGCAATTCCTCCGCCCTAAGTTCTAGAGGGAGATGTCCTCCCGCAACGGCAGTCCCAAGGTGGGAAAGGCACAATTGGAGATATTCCCGATGTCTCTGGCGCGTTGGAAGGGCAATGGATAGCGAGCCGACGGCACCCTCCACACGTTGGGAAATATCACCCAGAAGATCGTCAATCCCGGACTGGTTTTTGGTAGATATGAGAAAATCATGTTGCCCGCCGACGCGGTCGGCACCAAGATCTGATTTTGTGCCGATCCTCACTATTTTTGTTTGATCCAATCCAGAGACATCAACGGGAATCGGTGCGGCCAAATCCTCCAGTACCAGAACAAGATCGGCGTGTTTTGCCGCCGCCAAGGCCCTGCGAATACCTTCCTGTTCGACCAATCCATCAGTCTTCCTCAAACCCGCAGTATCAAGGACCGTGACCGGATAGCCACCAAGGTCGAGGTGAAGTTCGAGGACGTCACGGGTTGTGCCAACTTCATCGGAAACAATGGCTATGTCTCTTTTCGCCAGCAAATTCAGGAGGCTCGACTTCCCGGCATTCGGTGCACCGAGAATGACGATTCGGTATCCATCACGGATGATCTCTCCCGCGGTGTGGCCCTCGATGTGATTTCCGATATCGAGTTCCAGGCCCAGAAGATCGTCCCAAATCGTGTCACCAACCGATCCCGGGACGTCTTCTTCCTCGGCAAAGTCGAATTCCGCTTCGATCAAAGCCCGTGCCCGCACCAGTCGGGTACGCCACTCATCATACATTCTGGACAAGGAGCCGGCGGACTGTTCGATCGCCAGGCGACGCTGCATCTCCGTATCGGCCGAAATGAGATCCGCCAGGCCCTCGACCTCCGTCAAATCCATCCGTCCATTTTCGAACGCACGACGGGTAAACTCGCCCGGTTCCGCACTGCGGTACCCGTCGAGGCTCGCCAGGCACGTCATCATTGAAGCGACAACGGCTCTGCCACCGTGCACGTGATATTCGACACAGTCCTCTCCGGTAAAGGAGTACGGAGCTGGAAAAAACAGAACAAGGGCTCTATCGATGACCGTCCGATCTTGATTCCGAAGGGTGCACAGGGTCGCATGCCGCGATTCCGGCACAAACCCGGCAATAGTTTCGAGTCCGAATCGAACAGCCGGTCCTGAGACGCGAATGATGGCCACCCCTGCTGGCACCGCACCACTCGACAATGCGAAAATGGTCTCCATATGGTAAACAGCACCTTTCAAACCAATGCCGCCGGCAGGGCCCCATGACAGAACCACGACTATCAAATGTGCTGGGTGCCTCAGCCAGCCCCTATCTCCAGCAGCACAAGGACAATCCCGTGCACTGGCAGGTATGGGGTGAAAGTGCCTTAAACGAGGCAGCTCGATCCGGCAAGCCGATTCTCCTGTCCATCGGCTACGCAGCCTGCCACTGGTGTCATGTGATGGCACATGAGAGTTTTGAGGATCCCGAAACAGCAGCGGTGATGAATGAATTGTTCATCAACATCAAGGTTGATCGGGAAGAAAGAAGTGATATCGACCAGATCTATATGGCTGCTCTTCATGCGATGGGAGAGCAGGGCGGTTGGCCCCTGACAATGTTCCTGAACAGCGACGGCGAGCCATTCTGGGGCGGCACCTATTTTCCAAATGTTTCCCGATACGGCCGACCGGACTTCATTTCGGTGATGAGAAGCATCGCCCATATCTACGCGGCAGAACCAAGCAAGGTGACCAAAAACGCCGCCGCGGTGCGATCCCATCTCGATCGGACCCTTGCGGATGTCGGCACACCATCTGGTCCCCCGACCGATATCATATCGCGCCAGGCAAAGGGCATCCTCTCTATTGTTGATCGAAAAAATGGCGGCATCGGTCAGGCACCCAAATTTCCCAATGCAAGCATGCTGGAAACATTGTGGCGCCACTGGTGCATGAGCGGATCGTCCGACGCGCACGGTGCGGCGCTTCAGTGGCTTCGTGCCATGGTCAATGGGGGTATCTATGATCACCTTGGTGGCGGACTGGCACGCTATACGGTCGATGCCGGCTGGCTGGTCCCGCACTTTGAGAAGATGCTTTACGACAATGCCCAGCTGATACGCAGTCTCACCTGGGCTCATGGCAAAACCGGCAATGATTTGTTTCGAGTCCGAATCGATGAGACCATCACGTGGCTGGTCCGCGAAATGCACCTGCCCGAAGGCGGTTTTGCATCGAGCCTGGATGCCGATAGTGAAGGCGAGGAAGGTCGGTTTTACGTATGGAGCAAGGCAGAGATCGAGCAGCTGCTGGGCTGCGACGCCGATGATTTTTGCAAGCACTATGATGTCAGCGAAGCCGGAAACTGGGAAGGAAAGAACATCCTCAACCGGCTGAACCACCCACCGGGAGCGGATGCCGACCATGAGAAACGCCTGGCCGATGGACGCCGGAGGTTACTGAACGCCCGTGCAATGAGAATACGTCCCGACCGAGACGACAAGGTACTGGCGGACTGGAACGGCCTGATGATCCGTGCATTGGCGGAGGCCGGACAACATTTCGAACGGCCGGACTGGACCAATCTTGCTGTGAATGCCTTCGATTTCATCGTCGGATCCATGTCCAACAAGGGCCGACTTGCACATGCCTGGTGCAATGATGTCACCACCTACCCGGCACTTTCCTCCGATTACGGCACCATGATGGGCGCTGCATTGACGCTGTTCCAGGTGAGTGGGGATAGCCGGTATCTCGAACGGGCCGAGCAATGGCTTTCCGTCCTCGATCATCACTATGACGACGGCGCAGGCAGCTACTTCTACACGGCCAACGACAGTGCGGATGTGCTGTTGCGCACCCGTCATGAACATGACGATGCATCACCATCGGCGAACGCCTCGATCCTTGAGAGCTTGGCGCGGCTGGCACTATTGAACGATGATGCGGCACTTTCCGGTCAGGCAACCACGATGGCCTCCGCATTGTGGGGTCGCGTCAAGGACATGCCCATGGCGGCCAGTGGCGCGGTCAACGCGATCGCGACCGTTCAGGTTCCAAAGAAACTTGTGCTGGTGAATCCGGCTAAGGACTTCATTGAAGTGATAAGATCCGCACCGGATCCATCGCGTATCGACTTGATTGTCGGCGATCTGGAAACAGCACACGGCATGATTGGCAGCATCCCGCCAGCAACCAACCACGACTCCGGCAAACAAAAAGGGGCCATGGCGTTTTTGTGCCACGGCCCGGTATGCCTTCCGCCGATAGACGATGCTCAGGAATTGAAATCAGCACTCAACGGCAGATAGAGCAAGTCAGGTTCTGTCGATTCCAGCACAACCTGTGTTGCCTCAGGTATTCATCGAATCGAAAAACTCGGCATTGTTTTTGGTCTGCTTGAGCTTGTCGATCAGGAATTCGATCGCGTCGGTAGTCCCCATTGGCGCCAGAATGCGCCGCAGCACGAAGATTTTCTGCAGGTCCTGACGCGGTATCAGCAGGTCTTCCTTGCGGGTACCGGATTTGAGGATATCCATCGACGGGTAGATGCGCTTGTCCGCGACCTTGCGGTCAAGCACGATTTCCGAGTTGCCGGTGCCCTTGAACTCTTCGAAAATGACCTCGTCCATGCGGCTGCCCGTGTCGATCAGCGCGGTTGCGATGATTGTCAGGGAACCACCTTCCTCGATATTGCGCGCCGCACCGAAGAACCGCTTCGGCCGCTGCAGGGCATTGGCGTCGACACCACCAGTCAGAACCTTGCCAGATGACGGCACCACCGTGTTGTACGCACGCCCTAGGCGGGTGATGGAATCAAGAAGAATCACGACGTCACGTCCATGTTCCACGAGGCGCTTGGCCTTCTCGATGACCATCTCAGCCACCTGGACGTGCCGGGATGCCGGTTCGTCGAAGGTTGACGAAACCACTTCACCATTCACCGATCGCTGCATGTCGGTCACTTCTTCCGGCCGTTCGTCGATCAGCAGGACGATGAGATAACACTCGGGATGATTGGCCGTGACCGAATGCGCAATATTCTGCAGCAGCACCGTCTTACCGGTTCTGGGCGGCGCAACGATGAGACCACGTTGGCCCTTTCCGAGCGGTGCAACCAGATCGATCACCCGGGCCGACAGATCCTTCGAGGTCGGATCATCGAATTCCATGTTGAACCGTTCATCGGGATAAAGCGGCGTCAGATTGTCGAAATGGGTCTTGTGGCGGATCTTTTCGGGATCATCAAAATTGATCGTGTTGACCTTGAGCAGGGCGAAATAGCGCTCACCATCCTTCGGCCCGCGAATCGGACCTTCAACCGTATCGCCGGTCTTCAGTGAAAACCGCCGGATTTGAGATGGTGAAATATAAATATCATCCGGCCCGGGCAGGTAGTTCGCATTGGCGGACCGCAGAAAGCCGAAGCCGTCCTGCAATATTTCGACCACGCCTTCACCGATAATTTCGATATCCTGCGCCGCGAGTTTTTTCAGGATGGCAAACATCAGCTCCTGCTTTCGCATGGTGCTGGCGCCTTCGACTTCCAGATTGTCGGCGAACTCGAGAAGTTCGGTCGGCGTTTTGTTCTTGAGCTCTTGAAGCTTCATTTCCTGCATCGGATTTCCAGAATCTTGTCTAGGGATGTTTTGAAACGAACTATGGGAGAAAAGGACGCCCGGAGGCGGTCACCGCATGCCTGGGGAGGGAGTATCAAGTTCGGCGATTCACGTGAAACACCGAAAAACGCATCCGGTGCCAAGCCTGTCGCATATTCTGCGCAAAACGGCAAGCCTCAAAAAGGTTTGACGATAACCATCACGACAATGAAGATCATCAGGACCGTCGGAACCTCATTGACCAGTCTCCAGTGGCGCGCTGTCTTGTCACGATGGTCGCCGGCGAAACGCCTGAGGGCACCGCCAAAATAACCATGGACCGCTGACAGCGCCAGCACGGCGAGAATTTTGAGCCACAGCCAGAGGCCGGAAAATCCGAATCCTTCCCAGGCCAGCCAGAGACCAACCACCCAGGTCATCATCATCGCCGGCGTGATGATGACCTTGTAGAGCCGTGCCTCCATCACCTTCAGCGTTTCCGACGTCTCCGATCCCACCGCAGCATCGCTGTGATAGACAAACAGGCGGGGCAAATAGAGCATGCCGGCCATCCACGATATGACCGCAATGACATGCACCGCCTTCAGCCACAGATAGAGCACAGGTGGGTTCCAGACCATCAGGGCACCAACTGCCACACACATCGCCAGAAGCGCCATACGCGCCCTGCTGGCAGCCTTCCCGCCAATCCCTGTATCGGTCTGTTTCAGATCACCACCCATGTCACTGCTCCCCTCCAGACCGTCTCACGCCTTGTCAGAAACAACGGTCTCGGTCATTGATTGCGTCAATGCACGCAGCTTTGCCGATCCTGCCAAAACCTCAATTGCCTTTACAGTTGTCCCAGTGAATTAGTAACCCTGGCTGGAGCGAACCCGCTCGACAAGCCGCGTCACATGCTGCGGATCGGCCTGCGGCGTGATGCCGTGTCCCAGATTGAAGATCAGTGGGCCACTGCCGAGTGTTTCGATAATCGCATCGATTCCTTCGTCCAGGGCGGCACCGCCGGCCACAACACGCATCGGATCGAGATTGCCCTGGACCGGACCATTCTCCTGCAGCGATTTGGCAAAGGTCAACGGCACTGTCCAGTCAAGACCAATCGCCGTTGCACCCGTTTCCCGCCGGTAATTGGTCAATTGCGTGCCCGCACCTTTCGCAAAGGCGATGATTCGTGCCTCGGGATGTCTCGATCGGACCGTGTTGATGATCTTTCGGGTCGGACCCACACAGAACCGTTGAAATTCGGATGGCCCCAACACACCGGCCCATGAATCGAAGATCTGAACGGCATCGGCACCCGCTTCGATCTGTGCACTCAGATACTCGGCGGACAAATCGGCCAGCAGGTCGAGCAAGGCATCAAACGCAGCCGGTTCCCGATAGGCGAACAGCCGTGCCGGAGCCTGATCCGGAGTACCGTGGCCGGCAATCATGTAGGTGGCAACCGTCCACGGCGCGCCACAAAATCCCAGCAATGTCGTTTCGTCCGGCAGTGATGTGCGCAATCTCTCAACGGTTTCCAGCACCGGTGACAGATGGTTCAGCAGATTGCTGCCATCCAGACTGGCAATTCCGGCAACATCAATCGGTTTCATCAGTGGCCCGCGACCCTCCTCGAACCGCACATCGCGATCAAGTGCATCGGGAATGACCAGAATATCGGAAAACAGGATGGCGGCGTCAAAACCATACCGACGAATGGGCTGAAGGGTAACCTCGACTGCCAGTTCGGGCGTGTAGCACAGGTCCAGAAAACCACCGGCCTTTTTTCGGGTTTCCCGATATTCCGGCAGATATCTGCCTGCCTGTCGCATCAGCCAGACCGGAGGAGGAAAGACAGTTTCTCCGTCCAGCACTTTCAGCACCTTGCGCTTCTGGACCACGGTTGTTTCCTTCATCCATTAAAAAAGAAAAGAGAGTTTAAGAGTCTTTTGATTCTTAGAGTCGGTGGGTTCCAGGGATTAAACTTTTTCCAACGGTTCTTCATCTTCTTTCTGTTGCGACATCACCGCACAGGCCTCCCGGATTGAGATCGTGGATATCAGGGATAACGGTAATTTCCAATGCAGAAACAGAAAGTTGATGCGGCACAGCAAGCGACAGATTTATGGATAACAAGTGGTTAATTTTGTAAGATGTGCTGATAAGTCCCCGTCCACAGCATCCCGACAATCCCTATCCCGGAACCCCTGGCTGTGGACAAGGAAGGGCAATATTCACTACTTGATTGGATGCCCCATATCCGGCCTGCTTTATGCCGGGTTTATCAACAGCCACCGGAGAATCATGTGGACCGACCGAAAAACTACTTCCACCTGCACATGATCTCCGATTCGACCGGCGAAACGCTGATTACCGTTGGCCGCGCGGCCGCAGCGCAATTCACCGGGACACGCGCGTTGGAACATGTCTATCCGCTGATCCGAACCCAAAAGCAGCTCGACCCGATCCTTGATACAATTGACGGTGCACCTGGCATCGTGCTCTTCACGGTGGTTGATCCAGACATATCGGAAAGGATCAAGGAACGCTGCCGCGAGATGAACATTCCGAGCGTTTCGGTTCTCGATCCGGTATTGGCCCTGTTTCAGTCCTATCTGGGGACACCGTCAAAACATCGGGTCGGAGCGCAACACTCCTTGAACGCGGAATATTTTCGCCGCATGGAAGCGCTCAATTTCACCATGGAGCATGATGACGGCCAGCTTCCCGCAAATATCGAGGATGCCGATATCATTCTGGTCGGCATCAGCAGAACGTCGAAAACACCCACCTCCATCTACCTGGCGAACCGCGGATACAAGACCGCCAACATCCCGATCGTCTACAATGTGCCATTGCCGGAGGTCCTCAACGCGGCGGAACATCCACTGATCGTCGGACTGGTGGCCACAGTGGACCGGATTTCCCAGGTGCGCCGCAATCGCGTTCTTGGCGCCACTCAGGGATTTACCGGTGAGGACTATATCGACCGTGTCGCAATTGCCGAGGAACTCAAATATGCCCGCAACCTGTGCGCACGAAACAACTGGCCGACCATCGATGTCACGCGCCGCTCAATCGAAGAGACCGCCGCGGCCATCCTTGGTCTTGGCGTAAAGCCGCAATAAAGGAAAAACAGCAGACCATGGCGCAGAAGATCATCCTTGCCTCGTCCAGCCCGTTTCGACGCACGCTCCTCGAGAATGCGGGCCTGACCTTCTCGGTTCAGGCGGCCAATATCGATGAACGCGCTGCCGAAGCACCGCTCCTTGCCGGGGATGTCGGACCGCAGGATATTGCACTTGTCCTGGCCGAGGCAAAGGCCGGTGTGGTCAGTGACACGGACCCCGATGCCCTGATCATCGGTGCGGACCAGACACTGTCACTCGGCGATGAGTTGCTGCACAAACCGGCCGACATGGATGCGGCAAGAAAACACCTGCTGAAACTCTCCGGCAGGACGCACCAGCTCAACAGTGCTGTTGTGCTTGTCCAAAACGGCCGTACCCTCTGGCGCCATGTGGATTCGGCCGACCTGACCATGCGCGACCTGAACCCGGGATTTATCGGCCGTTATCTTTCAGCGGTTGGCGACAAGGCTCTTTTGAGTGTGGGGGCCTACCAGCTCGAAGGCCGAGGCATACAATTGTTTGACACCATCAAGGGCGACTACTTCACCATTATTGGTTTGCCGATATTGCCACTGTTGGATGAACTGCGGCGATTGGAGGCCATTGATGGCTGATCTCCTTCGAGCGTTCGTGACCGGTGATCCGGTCAAGCATTCGCGATCACCGCTCATACACGGCCACTGGCTGAGGGAAATGGGGATCGCCGGATCCTATGACGCGATCGAGGTTGCCCGGGAGCATTTTCCGGACTTCATGGCGAAATTGGCCGCCGGCCGGTCCGAATTCGTCGGTGGAAATGTGACCATTCCGCACAAGGAGGCCGCCTTTGCCGGCGCACGGAAACCCGATGAGATTGCCCGAGAACTGGGTGCTGCGAACACATTGTGGTTCGAAAACGGTGTCCTGGCGGCAACCAATACCGACGGTTACGGGTTTGCAACCAACCTGGACAACCGCGCGCCGGGTTGGTCAGGACAACACAGCGCCGTGGTTCTGGGGGCAGGCGGAGCAAGTCGGGCGATTCTCATGACGTTGAGAGATCGCGGTTTCCGGCAAATCCACATCGTCAACCGCACCATGTCCAGAGCGCAGGCACTGGTCGATCGTTTTGGCAAACGGTTTACCGCGCATCCGCTGGACGCCCTGCCGGAGGTCATGAAGGGTGCCCGTCTTTTCGTCAACACCAGTGCCCTTGGCATGGGCGGCTCTCCGGTGCCGCACATAGAATTCGCACCATTGCATGACGATGCAATCGTGACCGACATTGTCTATACGCCGCTGATGACGCCGCTTTTGTCGATGGCGGCCGAACAGGGTTTCAAAACCGTCGACGGTTTGGGGATGCTGCTGCATCAGGCGGTGCCGGGATTTGAAAAATGGTTCGGCGTCCGCCCTGTCGTGACCGATCGGTTGCGGGACCTGATCATTGCAGATCTGGAGAGCAAAGCATGATTGTGATCGGGTTGACCGGGTCGATCGGAATGGGCAAATCGACGGCCGGTGCGATGTTCGCCGACCGCGCCATTCCAGTCATCAGCGCAGATGAGATCGTCCATGATCTTTATGCCGGCAGGGCAGCCGATGCCATCGAAGCCGCATTTCCCGGCACAGTGATCGATGGCGTGGTCGACCGCAATCGTTTGTCAAAATCTGTCCTCAACAACGAGCAAGCATTCCGGCGGCTGGAATCGATCATACACCCGCTCGTTGCCGAGGAGCGGGAAGCATTTGTCGAGATGCACCGGGCGGCTGGCCAAAAACTGGTCGTGCTGGACATCCCGCTGCTGTTCGAGGGCAATGGACAGGAGACGGTCGACAAGGTCGTTGTCGTCTCCTGCGGTGACGAACTGCAGAAGCAACGGGTCATGAAACGCCCCGGCATGACCGAGGAGAAATTCGAGGCGATCCTTGCGCGGCAATTGCCCGATGCTCAAAAGCGCGCCCGCGCGGACTATGTTGTTGATACATCCGGATCGTTTGAGCACACGCGTCAGCAGATCGATAAGATCATTGACGATCTCGTACCAAATGCGGCCAGCAAAACGGGTCGCAGTTGAGATTCATTGGTACGACATCCAAATACCAGCAGGGGAGCCGCAGGGTGCGAGAAATCATCTTTGATACGGAAACCACCGGGCTCGACAATCAAAACGACCGGGTGATCGAGATCGGTGGGGTCGAGCTGGTCAACAAATTTCCCTCCGGCCGCAATTTTCACGTCTTCATCAACGCCCAGGGTCGCAAAGTTCACCCGGAGGCCCTCGCCGTGCACGGGATCACCGACGAGTTCCTGCAGGACAAACCGACATTCTCCCAGATTGTCGGAGATATGGCCGAGATCTTCGATGGTGCCAAGCTTGTGGCCCACAATGCCAATTTCGACATCGGTTTCATCAATGCCGAATATGCCCGGATCGGACTTCCGCCCGTCGATCCGGCGCGGGTGATCGACACGCTGGCTCTTGCCCGCCGCCGTCACCCCATGGGACCCAATTCACTTGACGCGCTGTGCAAGCGCTATGGCATCGACAATGCACACCGCACCAAGCATGGCGCACTGCTGGATGCCGAACTGCTTGCCGAGGTCTATATCGAAATGAATGGCGGTCGGCAGGCGGCCCTGGGTCTGACGCAATCCGGCGAAGGGTCTTCAGCACAGACTGACACAGGCGAAATCGTCGAGACCGGGGTTCGGACCGCGCCGCTCCCGCAACGGATCAATGCGGCCGAACGGGAAGCGCATGAAAAGCTGGTCGCCGATCTCGGTGAAAATGCCCTTTGGAAGGCCTATTCCACCTGAAACTGAAACGATCACCCGGGCCGGACTTTAGGCGCGGTCGAGACCGTTTCACGCCTCGACAGAGACGTGATAACGGCGCAGGTTTTTGATTTTATTGATGCATTCAGGTTTCGCCGATTTCGTCAAAACCTGATGTGCTCTAATTGGTGACGGACGGTATTTCGACTTTGCCTTTGGCTTGCTCTTCCGCCATGCGCTGCGCGAACATCTGGGCAAAATCGATGGGGTCGATCATCAGCGGCGGAAATCCGCCATTGCGTGATGCGTCACTGATAATCTGGCGCGCGAAAGGAAACAGCAGACGCGGGCATTCGATGAACAGCAGGGGCAGCATGTGTTCCTGCGGAAAGCCCTGTATGCGAAACACGCCGCCATAAACCAGTTCGACATTGAAAACGATCTTGTCGCCGTCTTTTGCCTCTGCGTTCAAGGCAAGCACCACGTCATAGTCCGTTTCCGAAAGCGGATTGGCGTTGACGTTGACATTGATGTTGATGGCAGGACCCTTGTCCCGGTTGGACAGGGATTGCGGTGCATTTGGATTCTCAAAAGACAGGTCTTTGATATATTGAGCAAGCACGTTGAGTGTCGGTGCCGCGCCATTGGCCGCTTCTGCGCCGCCGGGTGCCGGTGTTTTTGTTTCTTGTTCTGGGCTGGGCTTTTTGGCCATCAAACTGTCCTCAAATGGTGAATATGCGACCGAAGCCGGCCTTTTTCCGGGCACTGGCTACCATTTCGTTCTGCCCCTTACAACCAAAAACGAAAGCGGTTTCATCGCCCGTGACACAGATCTGTTTTCCGGTTGGTGCCTTTGCCGCCCGATGATCCGGTCAGCGGTCCTTTTTCTTGTTCCAGGGCGAATCGGAATCGGGATCCCGCTGAAAATCATCCTCGTCGAGATCGATGGTTGGTGAAGACTGCGGCTCGTTGTTCGCTCGATGGGTGGCGCCGCGGCCGACACCGCCGGCCGTGACGATTGAAATCCGGTTTTTCAGGAGTGCCCATCCGGCATCCCGAACAGCCGGAATGAACAGCAGGAACCCGATTGTGTCGGTGATGAAACCAGGTGTCAGCAGCAGCACACCGGCAATCAGGATCATAACCCCGTGAACCAGCTCCCGTCCGGGAACGCGGCCGGCCTCGGTCTCGGTCCGAATCCGTGCCAGCAATCCGAATCCCTGGACCCGCAGCAATATCGAACCGACCACGGCGGTTACGAACACCATGGCCAATGTCCAAAGAACACCGATTTCGCGGCCGATAATGACAAAGGCTCCAATTTCCGCCAGCGGCACGATCAGCAGGAGAAACGGTATGATGGAAAAAGGCATGCTCAACGGTTCCTTGGCGGAGTTTGAGTTTCGGGTGCCGCCCGTCTGGCTGCGTGATCAATACACCGGATATAGGGTTTCGGCCATATCTTGGGAGTCCGGGTGGCCGCCGCCGTGACAATATGGTGATTCGCCGTCCCGCTTTAAGGTTACCTGCAATCTGGATTTGAATGATGGCCGGCAACGGACTATATGAGTAGGCGAGAGGCATCGACCTCGTTTTTGATTTCTTACCGGTATCGGGCGCATGGGTTCCTTTGATTTTGTAACCGTCTTTTTTTTCGTGGCTGCCGTCATCATTTTTCTGCAGCTTCGCAATGTGCTCGGGCGCCGGACAGGCAGCGAAAGACCGCCTTTCGATCCCTATAGTTCCCGTGAGAGCGATCAGGTTACCGGTGACAATGACGATGGCAAGGTCATTACCCTGCCACGGCGGGACGGTGATCAGCCGGCCGATGACAGCTTCGCGGCCGTCGATGCCTACAGCGATCCCGGTACCGATCTCAATGGTGGTCTTCGCAGCATTGTGACGGCCGATGCCGACTTCGACCCGCAGACCTTCGCGAGCGGAGCCAAGACAGCCTATGAAATGATCGTTGCCGCTTTTGCCGACGGCGATCGCAAAACCCTCAAATCGCTTCTTTCCAAGGAGGTCTATGAGGGTTTCGTGTCCGCGATCAAGGACCGGGAACAGAAATCCGAAAGCGTCAAATCGACCTTTGTCGGCATCGACAAGGCCGACATTGTGCAGGCCGAGATGAAGGGCACGGAAGCCCATGTCACGATGCGCATCGTCAGCCAGCTGATAACAGCGACCTATGACAAGGATGGCGAGGTTGTCGATGGCGATCCCGACAGTGTTGGTGAGGTCAATGACGTATGGACCTTTGCGCGCGATACCAGGTCACGCGATCCCAATTGGAAGCTGATCGCGACCGAATCGGAAGACTGATCGGAACGGCAAAATGGCTCTGTCGCTTGTCCCGGTTTCGTTTGACCAACTTGCGGGCTGGCAACAGGATGATCCGACGCCCATCATCGAAGGGTTGATGGACTGCGGACGCCATGTGGCCTCCGTCAAAGCCTACAAAACCGGATCCATGGGTTTGACTTGCGCGGATCTTGCACCAGCCTACGGATCTGCCGCCGATGAATGTCCGCGGTCGGCGTGCGAAGCGCGGCGCTTTTTCGAGAGCCATTTCCAGCCATTCCAAATCAGGACTGCTGAAGAAAAGGCAGGTTTTGTAACTGCCTATTATGAACCCGAACTGGAAGTTTCGTCCCGACGGTCGGCCAGGTTCTGCCATCCCATATACAAACGACCGCATGATCTGATTGCGCTTGACGACACGAACAGGCCGGCGGGTTTTGATGCATCCCTCGCTTTCGGCTGGAAGACCGACGGCGGCATCAAGGAGTATCCCGACCGCCGGGCTATCGATCAGGGCTTCCTCGACGGTCGCGGTCTGGAAATTGCCTGGGCGGCGAGCAGGGCGGATGTTTTTTTCATGCATATTCAGGGATCGGCCCGGCTTTGTTTCGAGGACGGATCCATGCGGCGTGTGACCTATGCCGCCAAGACCGGACACCCCTTTACCGCGATAGGCCGCGTTCTGATCGATTGGGGAGAGCAGCACCCGGACCGGGTCACCATGCAAAGTCTGCGGCGATGGCTGATGGATCACCCCGACCGGGTGGATGCACTCTTGTGGCGGAACCGCTCCTATATCTTCTTTCGGGAAGCGTCGGTGGACGACCCTGACCGAGGACCCGTTGCAGCTGCAAAGGTACCGCTAATCCCCGGGCGGTCACTGGCCGTCGATCGGTTTATCCATACCTTTGGAATGCCTGTCTTCATTGACGCTGAAAAACTGATCCATCTGTCTGACCAACCGTTTCGCCGGTTGATGCTCGCACAGGATACGGGCTCAGCGATTGTCGGACCGGCCCGCGGAGATATTTTCACCGGATCCGGGTCCCATGCCGGCGAATTGGCTGGAAGGGTGAAGCACGAAGCGACCTTTTATGCACTTGTTCCAAACGCGGCGGCCGGGAGGTTTTCACAATGAGCCGCAAGAGCAAACAACTCACCAACGAGGACCGGATATTGTGGGGTCAGGTTGCGCGGACAGTGGATGCGCTTCCGGGCCGCATGGAAGACCTGTTGGCAACCAACCCTGATTTGACGCCCGATAGAGGGCCCATGAAGCAAGAGACAAAATCGAAACCATCGGCCGGGGTGGCCGCCTTCGACGCGCCGCGAAAGACGATGCGGCAGGCACGCCAGCGGGACCTCAACCCGATTGATGGACCGGTCCACCGCAAACTGGCCCGCGGCCGTCTTCCACTCGAAGCCAGTCTGGATCTGCACGGCCTGACGCAGAACCAGGCTTTCGCCATGTTGCACGGATTTCTGACCCGTGCCCGTCAAAAGGGTCTGCGCCATGTGCTGGTCATCACCGGCAAAGGAACATCCTATGGCTCCGATGGTGCGTTGCGGCGAGCTGTGCCGATCTGGCTTCGGGGGCCGGAACTCAAGGATATCGCTTCGGGTTTCAAACCGGCTGCACGCGGTCATGGTGGTGACGGTGCACTTTATGTCCGCCTGAGGAAGCTCGAGCGATGACACCGTTTGGACAGGCCGTTCGCCGATTGCGGGCCGAGCGCGGAATCTCGCAAAAATCCATGGCTGATTCCATCGGCGTATCGGCAGCGTATCTATCGGCACTCGAGCACGGGCACCGCGGCCAGCCCAGCTGGGAGATGCTGCAGAGGATCATCGGATATTTCAACGTTATCTGGGACGATGCGGAAGAGCTACAGCGATTGGCTGGCCTGTCGCATCCGCGCGTAACGATTGATACGTCGGGCCTTTCACCAGAAGCAACGGCCCTTGCCAATCAACTGGCATCCAGCATTTCGGATCTCAGTGCGGAGCAGATCGGACAACTTCGGGCGGTTCTGACGAAAGAAAAGTCAGAATAAAGCCCGCAGATCGTCGATCTTGTCATTGACCAGCCAACCGTAATAATTTTCCTGCGGGAGACTGGGTTTTTGGCCCTTGGCCTTGCGCTGGCGGTTTTTGCGGGCCAGCGTTCGTGCCCGCAGATCGGGGTTCCCGACATTGTAGAGCGTTGCCGTAATGCCGGGATTGTTTGAAATGTCAAATCCGGCAATCGAGCCATAGACATCGATCGAATGGCGCAGCGCAGCCGCGACATAGGCAAGCGTGATGTCCGGATTCATGATGGCCTTGTAAACATCTTCACCCTTGCGGTGCGAGAGTTTCCGATGGCCGGAGATGCGATTGACTGCATCGGTGTGCTTGAGCGCCGTCAGTGGGTTGAGCTGACCCAGGCCGAAGGTCTGCCCGGCATAGAAGGGCTGGAAGAAAACCGCACTGAAGCGATTGTTCGGATATTTCTTGCCGCCCACCCGTTTTCCACGAAAGGTCTTTTCCCAGACGAGTTCCCGGCAGGTCCACAATGCGAACGAGCCGGCCAGTGTCTGGCATTCATCGAATTCGCTGCGCTGGATGAAGTCGTCGACATCTTCACCGCCATAGCTGAAATCAATGCCACCCGTGGCGTAGGCCAGCGCCTTCACGTAATAGGACTGAAGGCGATCATAGGCATCGACATTATAGGTGTGTTCGCCAACCAGCGCTCCGGCAATATGCAGCGGATCAATGCCATAGGTTCCCGCGACTTTCGCAATTTTGGAGCGAAGTTTCCTGTCGCGCTTCAGCAGCGCATGGATTTTCTCGTATTTGCGGTCAAAGCTCGATTTGGTCTGTTTCGTGCGCTTGACCGATGCGCCGGGGACCGGCGGCTGGCTTGTATTGCGATTGCCTTCCGGAACGGTGATGAGCTTCGCACTCACCGCAGGTGCGGCAAGCAAGACGAGGCACAGTGTGGCGCAAATCAAATGTGTCAGATGGCGGCGGACCATCCTTCGCTCCCCCAAAAAGAACCGGTTTTCCCGGTATTGATCGGGTGGACTCTAGTTTTTTTGCCTGAAATGTCGAGCATCTTGTGGGCCGCCCGGACGCACCGATGATCCCTTCTGGTGATCACCGATGCGCAAAAGTCACAGAATGTAACGGGACAGGTCCGCATCCTTGGCGAGATCGCCGACATGCTTGCGGACATATTCGGCATCCACCACGAACTCCGTGCCGGATTTATCCGGAGCCTCGAAGGAAATATCGTCCAGCACGCGCTCCATGACGGTCTGCAGCCGTCTTGCACCGATGTTTTCGACGCTGCCATTGAGTTCGACGGCCACATCGGCCAGCGCGTCGATGGCGTCTTCCGTATAGCTCAGGGTTACCTCCTCCGTGGCCATCAGAGCGATATATTGCTTGATCAGGCTGGCCTCGGTTTCGGTCAATATGCGTCGGAAGTCATCCTTCGTCAGTGCTCTCAACTCAACCCGGATCGGCAAGCGGCCCTGGAGCTCCGGCAGAAGATCAGAGGGCTTCGAGACATGAAACGCGCCCGAGGCTATGAACAGAATGTGGTCGGTCTTCACCGGTCCATATTTCGTAGCGACGGTCGTGCCCTCCACCAGCGGCAACAGATCGCGCTGCACGCCTTCGCGGGAGACACCGGCACCCATGCCGCCGTCGCGGGCGGCGATCTTGTCGATCTCGTCCAGGAAAACGATCCCGTCATTTTGCACGATGGTCATCGCTTCCTGCGTGATCTGGTCCTGATCAAGAAGTTTTTCGGACTCGTCATTGATCAGCTGTGCATAGGATTCCTTGACCGTCGTTCGGATTTTCTTCGAAGACTGACCCATCGCCTTGCCCAGCATGTCGGACAGGTTGAGAACCCCGATATTGGCCCCGGGCATGCCGGGTATTTCGAAATTGGGCATGCCGGACCCGGTGTCGGAGATCTCGATTTCGATTTCCTTGTCATCCAGCAGACCGTCGCGCAATTTCTTGCGGAAGGATTCCCGCGTGGCCGGGGAAGCGGTGGAACCGACCAGCGCATCGAGAACCCGTTCTTCCGCGTTCAGGTGTGCCTTGGCCTTCACGTCTTCCCGTTTGGTTTCCTTGACCAGGCCAATCCCGATCTCGACCAGGTCGCGGATGATCTGCTCCACATCGCGGCCGACATATCCGACCTCCGTGAACTTGGTGGCTTCCACCTTGATGAAGGGTGCGCCTGCGAGTCGCGCAAGCCGCCGCGATATTTCGGTCTTGCCGACACCGGTCGGCCCGATCATCAGAATATTCTTGGGCATGACTTCATCACGAAGATCACCCTCGAGCTGCTGGCGTCGCCAGCGGTTGCGCAGGGCAATGGCCACGGCGCGCTTGGCGTCCTTCTGGCCGATGATGAAGCGGTCGAGTTCGGAAACGATCTCGCGCGGAGAATAGCTGGTCATGGAATTCAAACCTGTTTCGAAAAGAGGGCGTGGTCCAACCGGTCGAGCGGTGGAACCTGTATGAGGGCGCGGCGGATCGCATGCCATCCGACACCAAGGCCGATCACGAAAATCGAAATCAGCAGGATCGACAGAAGCTCCGCATTGTTTGCCGTGCGTTCCGATTGCGACATCAGATACCAGAGCGCGCCGCCGAGATAGGTCAATGCCGCAACCAGGATCGCCCGCCGGTTGATGACCAGGGCAACAAGGGCAAGGGCGGCGAAGAGACCGACCACCAGCAGCGCAGAGCCGGCGGTTGCACCGCCATCAAGCCCGCCAAAACTCAATCCCGTGATCAGATACATCATCGCGTGGACGATGAGTGGCGCGGCCAGAAGGTGAAGCCAGAACCCGTAATCAGCTCTCAGCGATTTGCGGTCGGGGTCGATTCGGTCGAACCACATGGCAAGCCCGAACAGAACCAGGCCACTGGCCAGCGCATAGGAAGCCGGCAATTGCTGAAAATAGATGGGCTCCTGCAGGGACGACAGGCCGACAAAGACATTTGTGACGATCAAAAAGCCGAGCCAGACCACGGCACCCGACACCAGAAGCACCGAAAATGGCAGCCGGAACCGGACAAGATAAAGTGATGCCCAGATACAACCGCCAATGGCTGCGCCGTAGAGCGACACGGCATTTTGCATTTGCGGATCAAGGGCGCTGGTCAGGCCCTCGACGAACATGGTACTGGCCCACACGGCAAAACCGACAAAGGCAATGGCAGCAAGCATGCTGGGAATCGCGCGACGAAGGCGTGCTGTCAGCACCTCCGACACCAGCCACATTCCAAGAGCGCAGACCGCCAGACTCAAGGTACTGTAGTCAAACAGATTGGCCGCCATCATCGCTGCGGCGATGAACAGCGCGACACCGATCGCCAGGAAGATGTCATTGAAACCGGATATGAAGCGAAACTGCTCCTCTTCTGTGTTGCTTCTCGCAATATCGTCGCCGGTCGCGAGCGCCATCAACGCCGAACGTTGGTCGGCATCGATGATGGCGCGTGAGACAGCCGTGTCGAGATGCTGTTCGGTCAGGTTCACTTGGCGGAACTTTCCATCGTTTCAATGACAATATTGCCATTGGTGTAAACGCAGATATCACCGGCGATTTCCATCGCGCGCCGGGCAATTTCTTCAGCGTTCCGGTCGGTATCCATCAGCGCCCGCGCTGCTGCATAGGCGTAGTTGCCGCCCGACCCGATCGCCATGGTACCATGTTCAGGTTCCAGAACATCACCGGTTCCGGTCAGCGCCAGTGTAATGTCGCTGTCGGCGACCAGCATCATGGCCTCTAATCGCCGCAAGTAACGATCGGTACGCCAGTCTTTTGCAAGCTCGACGCTCGCCCGCATCAATTGCCCCGGATATTGTTCCAGTTTGGTTTCAAGGCGTTCCAGCAAGGTAAAGGCATCAGCCGTTGCACCGGCGAAACCGGCAATGACATCGCTGCCGCCGGTCTTTGACGATCCGAGGCGCCGCACCTTGCGCGCATTGCCCTTCATCACCGTTTGCCCCAGGCTGACCTGGCCATCTCCGGCCATCACCACCTGGTCGCCCTTGCGGACCGTGATAATGGTTGTGGCATGCATCACGCCATAGGGGTCGTGTTCACTCATTCTCATCATCCTTTGGCTCTGGATTTCGGTCCCGACTGGAAAGGCCGTAAACCGCCAATGCGAGGGGATTCGGATTCCCTATGTAAGACGGTCCGGCCGGTTTGCAAATCGTTTGGTCAAAATTGTCGCCCTTGGGGCGCTGTTCTGGATATTTTGTCACGGCCCTGATATGCCACGGCCGAGAACAATCCATGGAGTGTCCGAATGGCTCAGGATCGCACCGGCGAGGTGTCGCGCAGTACCCGGGAAACCGAGATTTCGGTCAAGGTACGCATTGACGGAAACGGGTCGTCCAATATTGCCACCGGCATCGGCTTTTTTGATCACATGCTGGACCAATTGTCCCGCCATTCGCTGATCGACATGGACATCACTGCCAAGGGAGACCTGGATGTTGACGATCACCATACGGTGGAAGATACCGGCATAGCCATCGGCCTGGCACTATCGCAGGCCCTGGGCGACCGTCGTGGCATTACCCGCTATGCCTCGCTCGATCTTGCCATGGACGAAACCCTGACCCGGGCGGCCATCGACATATCCGGCCGGCCATTTCTGGTATGGAATGTTGATTTTCCGCACGCCAAGATCGGCACATTCGACAGTGAATTGTGCCGCGAATTCTTCCAGGCGCTTGCCCAGAATGCCGGCATGACCTTGCATGTCACCAATCACTATGGGGCAAACGGCCACCACATCGCCGAAACCTGCTTCAAATCTGTTGCGCGAGCGTTGCGTGTGGCGACCGAAATCGATCCGCGCCAGTCCGAGAGCATTCCGTCGACCAAGGGAACGTTGGGCTGAACAATGGCCAGTTTTGTGGTTCTCGCGCCGCCGGATGGTGACGAAACGAATGAAAGGGCTGTTTTCATCCGCGATGGATTTGCGGTATGGGCTCTTTGTTTTCATCTATTCTGGCTGCTCTGGCACCGTCTCTGGTTCGCGGCGGCGTTGCTTTTTCTGGTCTTTATCGGACTGGGAGCGGCCGTCGACGCCTTTCCGCAATGGGCGCTTTTTTCGGCCGTCGCCTGGCTGTTTTTGGTCTGGTTCCTGGCGCTTGAAGGCAATGGATTGCGCATTGCAAGGAAAGAGCGGCAGAACTGGCAGATCCAGGCCGTGATCGAGGCACAAAACATGGCGACGGCTGAAGAGATTTACTATGCCGGGATCACGCAGGCCCAGCCTGCGGCAGTGCGCAGGGACGGTGATGGAGACGGCGAAAAGAAAACGACGCTGAAACCGCTCCCTGGCAGAACCGAGGAAATGGGTTCGTCACTGGGATTGTTGGGCTTTCAGGAAAGACACTGATCAGAATGCGAATCGCGATCATAGACTATGGCTCCGGCAATTTGCGCTCGGCCGCAAAAGCGTTCGAGCGGGCCGCGCGAGAAACCGGTGTGGCGGCTCAGATCGATGTGACCGCCTTGCCCGAACTGGTGGCCGGTGCCGACCGCGTTGTGCTCCCGGGGGTTGGAGCCTTTGCCGATTGCCGCAGTGGACTGGCCGGCATCGACGGCATGGACGAAGCCCTTAGACACGCAGTTGTTCAAAAGGCCCGCCCGTTTCTGGGCATTTGCGTCGGCATGCAGCTCATGGCAACACGGGGGCTGGAGAAAACCACAACCGACGGATTTGACTGGATATCCGGAAATGTGAAGCCGATCAGCCCTGCCGACCCGGCTCTGAAAATTCCGCAGATCGGCTGGAACACCTTGATGCTGGTTCGCGACCATCCGCTGTTTGACGGCATCAAGACCGGACCGGACGGGCTGCATGCCTATTTTGTCCATTCCTATCATCTCGATGCAACCGACCATGATGATGTTCTTGCGGAGACGGATTATGGTGGCCCGGTGACCGCAGCGGTGGTCCATGACAACCGTGCCGGTACACAGTTTCATCCGGAAAAGAGCCAGGCGCTCGGCCTGTCGCTGATCGCCAATTTCTTGAGGTGGACGCCATGAGACTTTATCCGGCAATCGACCTGAAGGATGGTCAGTGCGTTCGTCTCAAGCTTGGCGACATGGATGAAGCCACCGTCTATAACACCGATCCTGCCGCGCAGGCGCAGAGCTTTGAGCGCCAGGGATTTTCCTGGCTTCACGTGGTCGACCTGAACGGGGCCTTCGCTGGGCAAAGCGTTAATGGCGCCGCCGTCGAGTCCATTCTTGAAGCAACCTCAAATCCCGTTCAGCTGGGTGGGGGCATTCGGACACTGGACCACATCGAGGCATGGCTGGACAAGGGTTTGGCGCGGGTCATTCTGGGGACCGTGGCGGTCCGCGATCCGGATCTGGTGCGGCAGGCCTGCCGTCGTTTTCCCGGCAGGATCGCTGTGGGAATCGACGCCAAAGGCGGCAAGGTTGCCGTGGAAGGCTGGGCGGAGGCGTCGGATCTCGGTGTGCTGGAACTGGCCCGGAAATTCGAGGGTGCCGGCGTGGCCGCCATCATTTACACCGATATCGATCGCGACGGCGTGCTGTCCGGCATCAACTGGGAATCCACTCTGGCCCTAGCCGATGCCGTTGCTATCCCGGTCATTGCCTCCGGAGGACTGGCGTCGATGACCGATATCGTGCGCATGACCATGCCGGACGCAGCCCGGCTGGAAGGCGCGATATCTGGACGCGCCCTTTACGATGGGCGGATCGATCCGGATGAAGCCCTGGCGCTGCTGCGTGATGCTGGAGGATCGTCCCAATGAGCCTGAAAGCGCGCGTCATCCCCTGTCTCGATGTCAAGGACGGCCGGGTGGTCAAAGGTGTCAACTTTGTCGATCTTATTGATGCAGGTGACCCTGTTGAGGCGGCCAGAAAATATGATGAAGCCGGCGCCGACGAGCTGTGTTTTCTGGACATCACCGCCTCCTCTGACAACAGAGACACGATTTATGATGTCGTGGCGCGCACCGCCGAGCAATGTTTCATGCCGCTGACGGTCGGCGGCGGCGTCCGCACGGTGGACGATATTCGCCAATTGCTGCTGGCTGGAGCCGACAAGGTGTCGATCAACACCGCTGCCGTGAGAAACCCGGAATTCGTCCGCGAGGCGGCGACCAAATTCGGCAATCAGTGCATTGTCGTGGCCATCGATGCCAAACGGGTGTCCCTGGATGGCGAGCCCGATCGCTGGGAAATCTTTACCCATGGCGGCCGCGAGGCGACCGGAATCGATGCGGTCGAGTTTGCACGAACGGTCGTCGCCATGGGTGCCGGGGAGATCCTGCTGACATCGATGGACCGGGATGGCACCAAACAGGGATTCGATCTGCCGTTGACGCGGGCGATCGCTGATGCGGTAACGGTACCGGTGATTGCGTCTGGCGGGGTCGGAACGCTCGATCACCTTGTCGACGGGGTCCGGGACGGCCATGCAACCGCGGTTCTGGCGGCCTCGATTTTTCATTTCGGGACCTATACGATCAGGCAGGCAAAGCAGCACATGGCCGATGCCGGAATAGCCATGCGGCTGGACTAGGGCTCACGGAGAGTCGGGCCAACCCTATCGATCCAACCTTCGTTCCAGGCGGATCGCAAAACCGGAAATCGATGCGGAGTGACAGATGTCTGAGTTTTCCCTGGCCGATTTGGAAAATATTGTTGCCCGCAGGGCCGATGCTGCACCGGAAGACTCCTGGACGGCAAAGCTGGTGTCAGCCGGACAGCCCATGGCAGCTCAAAAGCTCGGGGAAGAGGCGGTGGAGGCGGCGATTGCCGCTGTTACCGGCAACGACGAAAGTCTGAAAGCCGAGGCAGCGGATTTGCTCTATCATCTTCTGGTGGTACTGAAAATCGCCGAAATCCCGCTTGAGGATGTCATGGCGGAGTTGCAACGGCGCACAGCGCAATCCGGATTGCAGGAAAAGGCGGGTCGCGTGACATCATGAGCAAAGCTGCAACGACACCGCCGGCAGAAGAACTCAATCATTTCGAGCCTTCGGACTATTCGCCCTACCGGTTCTTTACGGCCGAACGATGGGCCGAATTTCGTGCCGATACACCTTTGACGCTGACCGAGGACGAGGTGTCGCGCCTGCGATCGCTGAACGATCCGGTCGATCTCGACGAGGTCCGCCGAATCTATCTTTCGCTATCGCGACTGCTTTATGCCCATGTCGAGGCTTCACGGTTGTTGTTCGATCAGCGTCAGCAATTCCTGTCGCTGCCGGAAGCGACGAAAACGCCGTTCATTATCGGAATTGCGGGCTCCGTTGCAGTTGGTAAATCCACCACCGCCAGGGTTCTCAAGGAATTGCTGACGCGCTGGTCCGGAAAACCGAAGGTCGATCTGGTGACGACCGACGGATTCCTGCACCCCAATGCCTATCTGCGAAGCCAGAACCTGATGGACAAGAAGGGCTTTCCCGAAAGCTACGATGTCGGTGCTGTGCTCAAATTTCTTTCCGACATCAAGGCCGGGCGGCCCAACGTCAAGGCGCCCTGCTACTCACATCTGACCTATGATGTCATTCCGGATGAATATGTCGAAATAGACCGGCCCGACATTCTGATTTTCGAGGGCATCAATGTCCTGCAGGTTCGGGACCTGCCCGAAGACGGCAAGATCATCCCGTTTGTTTCGGATTTTTTCGATTTCTCCATTTACATCGATGCCGCCGAGGAATTGATCCATCAATGGTATGTCGCCCGCTTCATGCGGCTGCGCGAAACGGCCTTCAAGAACACCGAATCATTCTTCCATCGCTACTCGACAATTTCTGATGACGCTGCCATGGCCATTGCCCAGGGCCTCTGGAAAAACATCAATCTGATCAATCTGCACGACAACATCCTGCCGACCCGTCCGCGCGCCAATCTGATCCTGCGCAAGGGTCCGGACCACCTGATCGAACAGGTTGCATTGCGAAAACTGTAGAACCCGCAAATGGCGTCCGGTGCTGACAGGTCGATTGGTACGAGTTCTCCACTACAGATTGAAAGACGCCCCTGGTTTATCGTGTTATCTGTGACGTGTGAGATCTTGGTCTTAACGCGGCATTTACACTGTTCCCCTAGCGTTTCACACGCATTTGACACAACCGTGAGCGGATAAATGATTTCAGGAAACGGACTGTCGCGACATGCCGCCGGAACACCGGTCCGTTCCCCTGTGTTGCCGACCTTAAACGAGGTAAGCGTTCAGCCATTGCTGGAACACCGCTGCAATTTGTGGGCCGGTCACGACGATTCGATCAATCATGTTGGTATCAATCGGCAACCGGGATGTGAGATCGTGGTGAATTGTTCAAGATGACCATTTCCACAGGAATTTCGGGCGCGACGAGCGACTCGCGTGCAAAGAGTCGACTTCTCATCATCCTGAGCATCGCCGCAATATCGGCTGTGTCGGTCATGCTCACCAGTCGAACGGGAACCGTTACGGACGTATCCTGGATCATCGGCCTCATTAAGCGAATGGAATCCGGGCAACGGCTCTATGTCGACATAATGGAGACAAATCCGCCGTTTTCAATCTGGCTATATTACCCGATCGTAAAGGCTGCGAATTGGAGCTCCGTTACACCGGAACTAGCCATCGCCATCTGCGCCTATTGTGCCGTGATTTTTGGCTTCGGTCTGACGGTATTGATCGCCCACCGCGGCGGGCTCGTTGCCACTCAGGCTCGCTGGTGGGTGTGGCCTGCGATCTTGGCGACATTGTTGCTTTTGCCTGCCGGCGCCTTCGCCCAGCGTGAGCACATTGGTACGGCATTGCTCCTTCCATTGCTTGCCGTCATGGCATGGCGACATGGTGAAATGGACCGAAACAGGGTTTCGGTCAGCCTTGCCGTCATTGCCGGTATTGCCGGATCGGTGATGATTGTTGTCAAACCCCATTGGGCACTGGCGATCGCTCTCCCGGTTTTCTACACGGCGCTTTCCAGACGATCCCTGAGGGTCATATTCACCATTGAGAATTTTATCATCGGAGCGGTTGCGCTGACCTACCTGGCAAGTGTGATCATCATCCACCCACAATTCTTCCAGACGATGTATCCGATGCTCAGAGATCTGTATCTCCCAATACGGATAGAAAACAGCGCATGGCTGCCGATCGCAACGCCCTTTGTCGTGGCGCTTTCAGTCTGGGCTCTAAGGCGCATCAAAGGGCCGATTTCATCCTTTGCCGACATCTCTGCCATTGCGGCCGTCGGGTTTTTCATCGCGTTGATGATCCTTGGAAAGGGTTGGTCCTATCATCGGTATCCATCGACCGCGGCCGCGCTTATTGCTTCAATTATCGCCCTGGACGAGATCTTTCGGATTCAGGCCGGGAAAGGACTGTACAGGTTTGGCTGCGTTGTGTTGGCCGGTCTCGCATTTGCCCGGCCGATCTATCAAGGCGTAGCTCAGGGCAACAAGGTGGATAGCCCGTTGTTGCATGCTGTTCGAAGCCAGCACCCCGCTCCCCTCATCGGGACTGTCGGCGCCGATATCGGGCTGGCCTATCCATTCGTTCGCCAGGTCAATGGGCGGTTTGATTCGGCCTATTGCAGCGATTGGGCGGGAGCACATGCTTTCTTGCGCCTTCGTCGCGCCAATGCGTCCTTGACTGATGCGGAGAAGCGACGGCTGAACTCTTTTCTGGCTGACTACATGGTGATGAAAATCGATGAGTTCCACACGCGACGTCCCGACATCATCATTGTTCAAAAATCCAGTGCCTGGGTCGAATTTCTCTATGAACAGGCTGGCTTCAGGCAGGTCATGGCCGACTACCAATTGTTGGCCGAGAATCAGGACGTCAGCATCTGGAACCGGGCGCCAGTGGTTGATCCAATCTGAGCACCCAGTGCTCTAACCAGCCGGGGTCACCCGCCTAAGCGTCAGATTGATACGCCCGCCATCCTTCAGCAGTGTCGATGTCGAGGGATAGATGCGGTCGACGCCGTGATAGCGCAGCCGTGATGGGCCGCCGAGGACGATGACATCGCCGCTGGCCAGCCTGATCGACTGGGTCTTTCCGCCTCTCTGCGTTCCACCGATCCTGAAAAGGCAGTCATCGCCGATTGATACGGAGACGACCGGCGCAGCAAATTCGGCCTCGTCGCGATCCTGATGCAGTCCCATTTTTGCCGTGTCGGCATAATAGTTGATGAGACAGGCCTCGGGCGGATGTGGAAAATCCGAAACCGCTCGCCACAGGGCAAGCAACCTCTCGGGTATTGCCGGCCAGGCGCGTCTTGTGACCGGGTGAAACGGTTGATAGCGATAGCCATTTTGCTTGTCGGTGACCCAGCCCAGCGCACCGCAATTGCTCATGCGAACCTGCATCGGCTTGCCCGTTCGCGGCATCACCGGCACAAACAATGGTGCATCCCGGACGATCTGTCGAACCGATTCCAGCAGGGCAACCTGCTCCGGCCGGCCGAGACAGGCCGGAAAATAGGTCACACCTTCGGGAAGTCCACTCATCGCACTCCCGGCGCATTGAGGCCCGGGAATGGCATCATCCAGCTTCCGCCGGGATCATGATTTTGGTGGGATACGCAGAACCTGACCGGGATAGATCTTGTCCGGATGGGTCAGCATGGGCTGATTGGCCTCAAAGATCATCGTATGCTTGGGTCCGCCACCCTTGCCATAGGCGGCTTCGGCGATCTTCCAGAGCGAATCGCCTTTTTCAACCGTATAGAGGACCGGCGTATCGGCATCAGCCGACGCGACCTTCAGATCACTCGCTTCCACACGGGAAATGCCGAGCGTGTTGCCCACCGCCACGACAGCCTTCTCAAAAATGGATTGATCGTCAACAACGCCGTTCAACACCACCCGGTCTTCAACCACTTCCACCTCAACCTGGTTTGTTCCCAGATCGAGTGAATCAAGCTCTTTCTTGACCGCCGCTGCTTCCGGTGCGTCGTCATCCCCGATGCCGAGCTTTTTTCCGGCCGATTTGATAAAACTGAAGATACCCATCATTTAACTCCAAATAATCTTGATCGCCGCACATTTACATTTCGCGATAGCGTTGAAAAGGACCGGTGACGAATTAGACTGTGTTCATCAACACGCCTCGACCTTTTCACGATTTGTCAGACACAGGACAACGCTACCGGTCAATGGATTTGCTGGTGCATTCTAGATCTGCCGTGTCTGTCAAAACCTGAATGGACCTAATCAAAATCGACTGAACCCCGGTTCTTCTTGATGATCGCGCGGCCGGCCTTCGCTTTGAGACGGCGCTCGACGGATCCCTTTGTCGGTTTTGTCTTGCGCCGCTTGGGCGGCGGTGGCGCAGCGGCGCTGGCGATCAGAGCTTTCAGGCGGTCACGAGCATCCTGGCGGTTCCGGTCCTGGCTGCGGAACCGATCGGCTTCGATCAACAGGACGCCATCCTTGCTCAGGCGCCGCCCGGCGATCGACGCCAGCCTTGCCTTGACCCGTTCCGGCAGCGAAGGCGACGAGCGGGCGTCAAACCGCAGCTGGACCGAAGTGGAAACCTTGTTGACATTCTGGCCGCCGGGTCCCGATGCGCGAATGAACTGCTCGGTGAGCTCCCAGCCGGCAATGGTGATGGAGCTGTTGACGTAAAGCGGGTCGCTGGCCATGGCCGGCACTCTTGTTCCTGGCGGTTCGTGACACGGGTGTTTTTGATACTCCGGTCCATATCATGATGCCACCGGAAATCACCACCCCGGGGCCCATGATGTCTGATCCGTCGAATGCGTGTTACTCGGCAGCCTGTGTGATCTGCGGTGCCGCGCCCAGAACATCCGTGTCCACATGGACTTCGAATTTCTCGAAATTGTCGATGAACATATTGACCAGTCGCTTCGCCTGGGCGTCATAGGCCAACGGGTCGGTCCAGGTCGACTGCGGATCGAGAATTCTGCTGTCCACGCCCTCGACAGCCAGGGGGACCCGAAACCCGAAATGCGGATCGATCCGGAACTCGGCGGAGTTGAGCGACCCATCCAACGCAGCGCTCAACAGGCGGCGGGTCGCCTTGATCGGCATGCGCGAACCGGTTCCATAGGCACCACCCGTCCAACCGGTATTGACCATCCAGCAGTCGACATCATGGCGTGCAATCAGATTGCGCAACAGATTGCCGTAAACGGAAGGATGGCGCGGCATGAATGGAGCGCCGAAGCAGGTTGAAAACGTGGCCTGCGGCTCGGTCACACCCTTTTCGGTCCCGGCAACCTTCGCTGTATATCCGGAAAGGAAATGATACATGGCCTGGGCAGGCGTGAGCTTGGCGATGGGCGGCATGACGCCGAATGCATCGGCTGTCAGCATGATGATATTGCGCGGATGGCCCGCCCGGCCCGTATCGCTGGCATTGGGAATGAAGTGCAACGGGTAGGCACAGCGTGTGTTTTCGGTCAAGGAGCCGTCATCGAAATCCGGTGCGCGGTCATCACCGAGAACGACATTTTCCAGAACAGTTCCGAATCGCTGCGTCGTGGCAAAAATCTCAGGCTCGGCTTCCGGTGAAAGGCGAATGGTCTTGGCATAGCATCCCCCCTCGAAATTGAAGATGCCATCGGCGCCCCAGCCATGTTCATCGTCTCCGATAAGCGTTCGTGCCGGGTCGGCCGAAAGGGTCGTCTTGCCGGTTCCCGAAAGGCCGAAAAACACCGCCGCATCGCCATCCGGACCCAGATTGGCGGAGCAATGCATCGGCATGACGCCGCGCTCCGGCAGCAGATGGTTCAGCACCGTGAACACGGCCTTCTTCATTTCGCCGGCATAGGATGTACCGCCGATAAGGACCAGGCCGCGGGTCAGGTCGACGGCGATAATGGTTTCACTGCCGCAGCCATGGCGCGACGGATCCGCGCGAAAACCCGGGAGGTCGATAATGGTCAGTTTCGGCACAAAGGCATCGATTTTGTCCACATCCGGCCGGATGAGGAGATTGCGGATGAACAGGGAATGCCACGCGAATTCCGTGATAACCCGGGTCTCCAGCCCATGGTCTGGATCAGCGCCACCAATCAGATCCTGGACAAACAGGTCCTTGCCCCTCGCATGGGACTGGAAATCGGTAAACAGGGCGTCGAATTGCTCCGCGGAGATCGCTTTGTTGTTGTCCCACCAGATGTCCGGCTCTGTTGTCTCGTCGCAAACAACGTATTTGTCCTGCGCGGAGCGCCCCGTGTGATGACCGGTTGTGGCCCGCAAAGCGCCCCGGTCAGTCAGTTGCGCTTCCTGTCGGCACAGGGACTGTTCATAGAGCGCGGCTTCGCCAAGATTGTAGTAGACGTGACCGGGATCCTGGAGTCCGGTCGCCTTGACACCGATGGACGGATTGCGCCGTCCGGTTTCCTGTGCTTTTGCCCGCATGGATCTGACCGCCTTTGGATTTGCCCGCTAAAAATTCGCCGGACCTTAGGGGGTCAATTTTTAAGATTCAACAGCAGCATTTGAAAAAATGTAATAATTACAATATATTAATCGATTTAAAAGATATCCGCTTTGTTTAAATCGTTTTAAAGTCTGTTGAATTTTCCATTAAAAACAGATTGGCCGGCCCATGCTGTTGCGACAGTGTTATTGGCGAAAATGACAATGCAGAGTAATTGTGCCACATTTTGTTCCACCTTTGCTCTCATGACACGCTGCGGTTCACGGCCGACAGCCGCGGCTGTCGGGGCACGAAGCGCCCGAGTAGAATTTGACGGAGAGAATATCCATGCAGACAATCGCGCTCGTCGATGACGACCGCAATATCCTCACCTCGGTTTCCATTGCGTTGGAATCGGAAGGATATCGCGTCGAGACATACACCGATGGTGTTTCCGCGCTGGAGGGGCTTGTGGCGCGTCCACCGCAACTGGCCATATTTGATATCAAGATGCCACGCATGGATGGCATGGAACTTTTGCGGCGCATGCGGCAGAAGCTCGATATTCCGGTCATATTTCTGACGTCGAAGGACGAAGAGATTGACGAACTGTTCGGCCTCAAGATGGGTGCGGACGATTTCATCACGAAGCCGTTTTCCCAGCGTCTGCTGGTGGAGCGCGTAAAGGCCATTTTGCGCCGGGCCTCGGGACGGGAAAATGCCGCACCGGCCAAACCCGGCATCGCCGAGAGCGCGTCTCTGGAGCGTGGTCAGCTGGTTATGGACCAGGAGCGCCACACATGCACCTGGAAGGATCAGCCCGTAACGCTGACCGTTACGGAATTCCTCATACTGCACTCCCTTGCCCAGCGTCCCGGCGTCGTCAAAAGCCGCGATTCATTGATGGACGCGGCCTATGACGAACAGGTTTATGTCGACGACCGGACGATCGACAGCCACATCAAGCGCCTGCGCAAGAAATTCAAGATGGTCGACCGCGAATTTGATATGATCGAAACACTTTACGGGGTCGGTTACCGGTTCCGGGAAGATTAGGGTCTGTGGGGTTGAGGATTGTGATGTCGACACAACCCCAACAGAACCCGAAAGCGGACGCGAAATGGTCATCACAAACCAGGCCAGGGAATGACGGCAAGTCTCGATCATGATGAGATAAGACAGGCGGAGGCGGTCGTGACCGCAGACCGGCCCAAGCCGCGGACCTGGACCTATCCGTTCGGCCTGATACGCCGGGCGACGAGTCGGGTGGTTTTTTCCAGCCTGACCCGGCGGATTCTGTTTCTCAATCTCGCCGCGCTTGTGGTCCTCCTGTCGGGCATCCTGTATCTCAATCAGTTTCGTGAGGGTCTGATCGACGCCCGTGTCGAAAGCCTTCTGACCCAGGGCGAGATTATTGCTGCCGCCATTGCCGGTTCGGCCAGTGTCGAAACCGATTCCATCACCATCGACCCACAGAAGCTGCTGGAGCTTCAGGCTGGAGAGAGTATCTCTCCCGGTACCGATATCGACAATCTGGATTTCCCGATCAATCCCGAACGGGTCGCGCCGGTGTTGCGTCGGCTGATCTCGCCGACCCGAACACGGGCCCGCATCTATGATCGCGATTCGAACCTGTTGCTCGATTCCCAAAGTCTCTATTCGCGTGGCCAGATCCTGCGATACGAACTGCCGCCGCTCGAGCAGGAACAATTGCCGCTTGTCGAGCGGATGCTGTCGGCTCTGAACCTTTTGATCCAGCGCGCCGATCTGCCGATCTATCAGGAACAGCCCGGTGGCGACGGTTCCATCTACGGTGAAGTCCTGACGGCGCTGACAGGTGGTCGCAGCGCCGTTGTGCGTGCCACGAAAAGGGGCGAGCTGATCGTGTCCGTTGCTGTTCCGGTGCAGCGCTTCAGGGCCGTGCTAGGTGTCCTGCTGTTGTCCACCCAGGCCGGCGATATCGACAAGATCGTTCGTGCAGAGCGCCTTGCCATCGTTCGGGTGTTCCTGGTTGCCGCCAGCGTGACAATCCTCTTGTCCCTTCTGCTCGCCGGAACCATCGCAAATCCGCTTCATCGCCTTGCCGATGCGGCACAAAGGGTGCGCAAAGGTGTCAGTGTTCGGGAAGAGATTCCGGACTTTTCGGCGCGCCAGGACGAGATCGGCAATCTTTCGGTGGCACTGCGCGACATGACCAACGCGCTCTATGATCGCATCGCGGCCATCGAAAGCTTTGCGGCCGATGTCAGCCACGAGCTGAAGAACCCGCTTACATCGTTGCGCAGCGCTGTCGAGACATTGCCGCGTGCGCGCACCGAAGAGGCCCGGATCCGTCTGCTGGACGTCATCCAGCATGATGTGCGCCGCCTGGACAGGCTGATCAGTGACATCTCCGATGCCTCCAGACTGGATGCTGAGCTGGCGCGCCATGATGCCAGTGCCGTCGATCTGCGGCATTTGCTGGTAGATCTGGTCGATATTTCCAAACAGATCCGCAAGGGTTCGAAATTGGTCGCAATCGATCTCGAAGTGCTGGACGACAATGCGCCCAAGGGCGGGTTTGTCGTCACAGGACACGATCTGCGCATCGGGCAGGTTGTCACCAACCTGATCGAAAATGCCCGTTCGTTCGTGCCGGCGATCGGCGGCCGCATCACGCTGCGCCTCGACGCCGGAAAGGACAGCTGCCTGATTTACGTGGATGACAACGGGCCCGGCATCAGCGCGGAAAACATCGACACCATTTTTCGGCGCTTTTACACCGACAGGCCCGATGGCGAAGCCTTTGGCCAAAATTCCGGACTTGGGTTGTCCATCAGCCGTCAGATCATCGAAGCCCATGGTGGCACTTTGACCGCGGAGAACATCGTGGACGAGCAGTCTGGCGAACGGCTCGGCGCCCGTTTCGTGGTTCAGCTGCCACTCAGCAAGTCCTGAGTTTTCTCCCCGACCACGGTCAGCCTTCAGTGGAAAGACCCCAATGACAAATCCGTCGAGATCGGCCAATGAAACCACCGGGACGGTGCATGCAACGGCCCTGGTGGTTGGCGAGACCGGCCTTTTGGTCACCGGTCCGTCGGGAAGTGGCAAAAGCCGACTGGCATTGGCCATGATCCAGGCCGCTCGCGCGAGGGGGGCTTACGCCACCCTGGTCAGCGATGATCGGGTAAGGCTGCAGGTCTTGGGTTCAAAAGTCATTGCCATTGCACCACTGCGAATTGCCGGCATGATCGAGCTGCGTGGATCGGGTATTTTGAAGGTGGACCATCTGCCACGGGCGATCATGCACATGGCCATTTCCGTTGACCTGCCGCAAGAGCATTCGCGTCTCCCGGCGGCGGATGCCAGATATTCGCCGCAGCCGGGCATAGACCTGCCGCTGGTTCATCTGGTTCCGGGGCATTTGCATGATCCCACGGAACTGATTGACGCACTGCTCCAAGACCGGCTCTTGCACTAGGGCTTCGGTGGCGAGGTGACGGGAGCATGAACCAAACCACCTTCACAAAGTGTGCGGCAACCCTGTAAAACCTGTTGAATTGGACGGGCTGCGCAATTATGCGTTAACTTCCGGAATGAAACACCGTTCTCTCGGTGTTATTGCTGGTGTTGGCCGATCCGGGAAAATCCGGTGACGCCGGGCCGCAGGAGCAGGGTGCAGATGATTGGATTAGTGCTTGTCACCCATGGCAAGCTCGCCGAGGAGTTCCGCAACGCGCTGGAACATGTTGTGGGACCGCAACAGCGTCTGGAAACCGTGTCGATAGGCCCCGAAGACGACATGGACCAGCGGCGGATGGATATCATCGAGGCCGTATCGAAAGCCGAGGATGGTCAGGGTGTCATTATCCTGACCGACATGTTCGGCGGCACCCCGTCCAACCTTTCCATTTCGGTCATGGATGGTGGCCGCATAGAAGTGATTGCCGGTGTCAACCTGCCCATGCTGATCAAGTTGGCCAGTATCCGAACCGATGGTGACATGGAAAAATCTCTGGCCGAGGCACAGGAAGCCGGTCGCAAATACATCAATGTGGCAAGTCGGGTTCTCAGCGGAAACAATTGATGAGCGAGACTGCGGCAGAGCCCGTTACCCGGCAGCTCGACATCATCAACAAGCGTGGGCTGCATGCCCGCGCATCGGCCAAATTCGTTCAGCTTGCAGCGAGTTTCGATGCTGAAATCACCGTGTCCAAGGATGGGTCTTCGGTCGGCGGCACTTCGATCATGGGCCTGATGATGCTGGCTGCCAGCCCAGGTTGTTGCATAATGGTCTCGGCAACCGGTCCACAGGCCGCAGAGGCGCTCAATGCCCTTGACGCGCTGGTCGCTGGCCGCTTTGGCGAAGATAACTGATCGCCGCTGGATCGGCCCGACAGCCCCTGCGGAGCAATCACATAAAGACTTCCTTATATGATGTTGCCCTTTGTTCGATTGCCTGCTAAACGCGGCTACTTGAACAAGGATGGCTGCTGTTGAGCGCCGATCGGAGAATATGATGAGCACTGAAAAAGACTATATCGTCGCTGACATCGGTCTTGCGGATTTTGGTCGTACGGAAATCGAAATCGCCGAAACGGAAATGCCCGGCCTGATGGCCTGCCGGGAAGAATATGGCGCATCGAAGCCCCTGAAGGGCGCGCGTATCTCCGGATCGCTGCACATGACCATTCAGACGGCTGTGCTGATTGAAACCTTGCAGGCATTGGGCGCCGAGGTCCGCTGGGCGTCCTGCAACATTTTCTCCACCCAGGATCACGCCGCCGCCGCGATCGCTGCCACCGGAACCCCGGTCTATGCGGTCAAGGGTGAAACGCTGGAGGAATACTGGACCTACACGGATCAGATTTTCCAATGGTCCGACGGTGGAACCTCCAACATGATCCTCGATGATGGCGGCGACGCCACAATGTACATTTTGATCGGCGCGCGCGCGGAGGCTGGCGAGGATGTGCTCAGCAATCCGACATCCGAGGAGGAAGAGGTCCTTTTTGCCCAGATCGCAAAACGCTTGAAAGCGACGCCGGGCTTTTTCACGGCACAGCGTGATGCGATCAAGGGTGTGACGGAAGAAACAACCACCGGTGTGAACCGGCTCTACCAGCTTCAGCAAAAGGGCCAGCTCCCGTTCCCCGCCATCAACGTCAATGATTCGGTCACCAAGTCGAAATTCGACAACAAATATGGCTGCCGCGAATCACTGGTCGACGGCATTCGCCGTGCAACGGATGTCATGATGGCCGGCAAGGTTGCCGTTGTGTGCGGCTATGGCGATGTCGGCAAGGGCTCGGCGGCGTCCCTCAGAGGTGCCGGTGCCCGGGTCAAGATCACCGAGATCGATCCCATTTGCGCGTTGCAGGCGGCGATGGATGGTTTCGAGGTGGTGCAGCTTGAAGACGTCACGGCCACCGCGGACATCTTCATCACTACGACCGGCAACAAGGATGTCATTCGCATCGAGCACATGCGTGACATGAAGGACATGGCGATCGTTGGCAATATCGGCCATTTCGACAATGAGATTCAAATCCAGGCCCTGCGCAACATGAAATGGAACAACGTCAAACCGCAAGTTGACATGATCGAGTTCCCCGGTGGAAAGCGCATGATCCTTCTGTCGGAAGGTCGCCTTCTGAATCTCGGCAATGCCACTGGCCATCCGTCATTCGTCATGTCGGCATCCTTCGCCAATCAGGTGCTGGCGCAGATCGAACTTTTCCTCAAGGGTGACGAATATGGCAAGGAAGTCTATGTCCTGCCGAAACACCTGGACGAGAAGGTTGCAAGGTTGCATCTGGACAAGTTGGGCGCCCGTTTGAGCGAGCTTTCCAAGGAACAGGCAGACTATATTGGTGTTGATTCCCAAGGACCGTTCAAGCCGGAACACTACAGGTACTGATTTTCCAACTTATACCCACAACATATAGTGGCTGCGCCCTTGACATTGGGCGCAGCCTCTTTTTTTGCCCGCCGCGCCTTCACCATGATTCGCGAACAAGTTATTATAAAGACACAATGATTCGCGTACCCGCCGGATACAAGGACGGGACGTATGCAGGGCTGTCTTGTCAATGATGCGGCAAAAAAGGAACAAGGCATGCCGGGGACACAGGTCTCTCGAGCGATTAGATCAATCCAGGCGACGGGCGGCAAATCGTCGACTGGCCTGACCGAGCGGTTCAGATCGGGATGGTGGCGCACCACGCTCCTCGCGACCACCGCATTGTTGGGCAATGGCGCCCATGCCTGGTCCCAGGAGAGTGCCTCCCGTGCCCTGTTGGTGCCGGATGACGGTCTGTTTGCCAATTCATTTGAAGTCGTCAATTTTGCCCTCGTTATCGGGGCGGTGTCCGCAGCGATGATTTCGGCCATCTGGCTGATCCGGGAGCGCGGCAAGATATCCGATGAAAACACCGGCCTGCGCGCCGATTTGAGCCAGGCCCACACCGACATTTCCAGGTACGAATCCCTGATCATCGAAAATGATCGTCTTTACGTGATCTGGGACGGTCAATCGCCGGTCCAGTATCTCGGCAGTCTGCCGGCCCATACCGGCGCGCCGCGGCCCGGTCCGGATTTTCTGGCCTTCGGTCGCTGGCTGGATGCAGCGTCGGCGGCCCGAATCGAACATGCGGTCGATTCGCTGCGAACCGATGCCAACAGCTTCGACATTGTTGTCGAGACTCAGCGGGGGCATCTCGCCGAAGCCCAGGGTCGGACATCCGGAGGGCGCGCATTTGTCAGATTTGCACCGCTGGAGAATGTCCGTGCCGAGCTTGCCGGACTGAAAACCGAGCGAGACCGGCTGGTGGCCGCCATGGAAACCCTCCAATCCCTGCTCGATGCCGTCGATATGCCGGTATGGCTGCGTGACAATGAGGATCGCATGACCTGGGTCAACCAGGCCTATGTCCACGCGGTCGAGGCGGTGGATGGCGCCGACGCCATCAACCGGAACCTTGAACTGCTTGGAACCCAGTCACGCCAGAAGATCACGGCGGAGCGCACACTGGACCGGCCCTTTATCGACAAATTGTCAACGGTCGTGCGTGGAAACAGAGCCTTTTTCGATGTCACCGATGCCAGCAGTGCCTCCGGCTCTGCGGGCCTGGCCTGTGACATCACCGAGATCGAGGCTGTTCGTGAAGAACTGAAACGCACGATCGACAGCCATGCCGAAACGCTGGATCACCTTGCCACGCCGGTGGCGATATTCGATGCCGAACAGCGCTTGCAGTTTTACAATCACGCTTTCCAGTCCCTGTGGGAACTCGATACGCCGTTTCTTGATGGTCATCCCGAACATGGCGAGTTTCTGGAGCGCCTTCGTGTCGATGGAAAACTGCCGGAGCCGCCATCCTGGCATGACTGGAAAGACGATGTTCTCTCGGTTTATCACTCCGTTGATCCGCAACCGCATCTGTGGCACCTGCCTGACGGCCAGACCCTCAATGTTTTCGCCAATATTCATCCGCGCGGTGGCGTAACCTGGGTATTTGAGAACCTGACGGAAAAATATGACCTTGAAAGCCGCTACAACACGCTGCTCAAGGTTCAGGGCGAAACGATCGACTATCTGTCCGAAGGCGTCTGCGTGTTTGGCGCTGACGGTAAACTGAGGCTGTCAAACCCGGCCTTTCGCGCATTGTGGGCGGTTCCGGAAAAATCGGCCATTGCCGGCGTGCACATCAATCAGATTGCGGAAATCTGCAAACCCTCCTTTGACGGGCCGGACGGATGGGCGCATTTCGCATCGATCATTACCGGCTATGACGAGGAGCGCCGGACCCATGAAGGTCGGCTGGAACTGCAAAGTGGCCTGGTGCTGGACTATGCCATCGTACCCCTCCCCAACGCGCTGATGATGCTGACCTTCGTCAATGTCACGGATAGCGCGAAGGTCGAGCGGGCATTGACCGAAAAGAATGACGCGCTGCAAAGGGCCGATGCGCTCAAGAACGACTTCGTCAAACATGTGTCCTATGAGTTGCGGTCGCCACTGACGAATATTATCGGTTTCACGGATCTGCTGAAAACACCTCAGATCGGTGATCTGAACGAACAGCAGGCCGATTATGTCGACCATATTTCGACCTCGTCGTCGCTGCTGTTGACCATCGTCAATGATATTCTCGATCTCACCACGGTCGATGCCGGGATCATGCAGCTTGACATGGAACAGATCGATGTGCCGCAACTGATTGACGAAGTTGCCGGACTGATTGACGGAAGGTTGAAGGAAAATCATCTTTCGCTGGAAGTCGACTTGCCGGACGACATCGGATTTATGGTGGCCGACCAGCAGCGTCTGAAACAGATCCTCTTCAAGCTGCTCTCCAACGCCGCCAACTACGCGCCGGAACAAACATCGGTGAAACTGGCCTGCAGGCGCGAAAATGACGATGTTGTTTTTTCCGTGTCGGACAATGGTCCGGGCATTCCGCCGGACGTTCTTGAGACGGTTTTCGAGCGTTTCCAGACACACAGCGCGGCGGGGCGTCGCAGCAGTGGTGCCGGTCTTGGACTTTCCATTGTCGACAGTTTCGTCACCCTGCACAATGGCACCGTCGAAGTCACCAGCAATGAGGGCGAGGGTACCACCGTCATTTGTCGCCTCCCGGCAAGTCCCGTAATACCGTCACAGGCCGCAGAGTAATCCATCGTGGCTGTATTGCCGCGCGATATTTTTCTTGCCGACGAAGATGCAACGATCCGGCTGGGACAGGATCTGGCTCTGGCCATTCGGCCCGGTGACTGTCTGGCACTTCATGGAGATCTCGGCGCTGGTAAATCCACCCTCGCACGGGCGCTTATCAGATGTGTGGCCGATGATTCGGCTCTCGACGTTCCAAGTCCGACATTCACGCTGGTCCAGACATATGACTTGCGGCTCACATTGTCGCATTTCGATCTCTACCGGATTGCAGATCCTCAGGAATTGTCCGAACTCGGATTGGATGAGGCCCTGGCCGATGGGGCGGTGCTCATGGAGTGGCCCGAACATGCCGGTGACGAAGTCCCTTCGGATGCCGTCCACATCAGCATCGGCGAAGAAGCGGATGGCCGGCGTGTTGAGATCGAAGGTCCTTCCGAGGCTCTGGAGCGCATTGCACGCAGCTTTCGCATCAGAACATTTCTTGACGGCGCCGGTCGGCGCAATGCTCAGCGCCGGTTTCTGCTGGGCGATGCATCGGCCCGCATTTACGAGACCATTCTGTCATCCGGCCGAAAGCCGGAGCTTCTGATGAACGCACCCCGGCGTGAAATCGGACCTGTTCTGCGCGATGGCAAACGGTATGCCCAGATCGCGCATACGGCCGAGGATATTGCGCCATTTATCGCCATTGACCACTTGCTCGACAAAATGGGATTTCGTGTGCCCGCCGTCTTGGCACACGATCTGAAAGATGGTCTGGCGCTGATCGAGCATCTGGGCGAAGACCGCATTCTCGACGACAAGGATCACCCGATTACCGATCGATGGGAGACCGCGATCGATTGTCTGGTCGCGCTGCACCGGCAGGATATTCCAGCCACCGTTCCGGTGCCCGACGGAGGGTTCCACACGATTCCGCCCTTTGATGCTGATGCGATGATGGTTGAGGCGGAGCTCTTCTTGGATTGGTACATTCCTTTTGTTCGTGGTTCCGCCGCCACGCCCGTTGAGCGGGCATCGTTCGAAACCACCTGGAATGATCTTATCGAAACCGTCGCCAAGGCTGAGGCTGGATTGGTTCTGCGAGACTTCCATTCGCCGAATATCGTGTGGCAGAACCACGAGACCGGAGTTCGAAAAATAGGCCTTATCGATTTTCAGGACGCCATGATCGGACCGCTCGCCTATGATGTCGCGTCACTGGTCCACGACGCCAGGGTCACCATCCGACCCGACTTTGCAGATCATTTGGTCAGGCGCTATGAATCGGCGCGCAGCGGCCTCGATGAAAACTTCGATCCGGAGCGCTTCCGTAGTGCATTGGCCATTATGCAGGCCCAGCGGGCTACCAAGATTCTCGGAATTTTCATTCGCTTGCGGGATCGGGACGGAAAGCCAGGCTATCTGCGGCACCTGCCGCGCATGGAATCCTATTTGCGCCAGGCATTGAAACACCCGGTGCTGCATCCCTTGCAGGAATGCTACACAAAGGTTGGAATCACGCTGAACGAATCAGAACGCAGTTAGGGGCCAACCGATGAGCACCAAGCCTGATACGGCCATGATCCTTGCAGCCGGATTGGGCATGAGAATGCGTCCGCTCACCGACCGAATGCCCAAGCCGATGGTACCGGTGGGCGGCAAACCGATGATCGACTATGCCCTGGACAGTCTCCACACCGCGGGCATTGGCAGGGTGGTGGTCAATGTTCACCATATGGCTGACAAGGTTATCGACCATCTGGCACGCCGGTCGGAGCCCGAAACGGTCATCTCTGATGAAACGAACAGGCTTCTTGATTCCGGCGGCGGGATCGTCAAAGCCCTGCCTCTGCTCGGGGAAAAGCCCTTCTTCATTCTCAATGCCGATACATTCTGGTGCGAGCAGGAGGCCACCCATCGCAGCAATCTGAGCGCGCTTGCTGCCGCCTGGAATCCTCAGACGATGGATATTCTGATCATGACGACCGCATTCGATCAGATCGTCGGCTATGACGGGAACGGTGATTTTCTGTCCGATGAAACAGGACGCCTCCGGCGCTTCGACCAGGGCACAAAACCGCCGCTGGTCTATCCGGGTGTCGCAATTCTTCATCCGGCAATCTTCGACGATGCTCCCGAAGGCCCGTTTTCACTCAATGCCTGTTTTGATCGTGCTATTGCCCGGAAACGGCTGCATGGCATACCGGCAAGCGGGCTCTGGCTGACCGTCGGCACGCCGGAGGCAATCGACGAAGCCGAAGCGGCCATGCATTCCGGCGGGCTGGATGCGCGTACCGGAACGGACGCTGTCCCATGACCACGCCACGGCTTTTTGCCATCCCGTCCGGTGTTCCGTTTTTGCATCGGCTGGCGCAAGCCCTTTGCGACGGCAACCTGATCGAGGGTTTCGAGTACCGGCCGGACGATCCGCTGGCGCTTTCGACCGCAACAATTTATGTGCCGACGCGGCGTGCTGCCCGTGCCCTGCGGTCTGAATTCGTTGATCTCCTGCAACGCGAGAGCGCCGTTCTGCCGACCATCCACACGCTTGGCGACAGTGATGAGGATTCGGGTTTTTTCGACGAGGAACGGCCTGTCCTTCTCGATTTGCCGCCGCCTGTGGGATCGTCTGAACAATTGCTGGAACTGGCCCAACTTATCTCGATTTGGAAACGGAACCTGCCGAGGAGCGTCTCGGAATTCCATGGAGAAAACCGGTTGATCGCACCCGCCAGTCCTGCCGATGCCGTCTGGCTGGCACGGAGCCTGGCAACATTGCTTGAAGCGATGGAAACCGAGGAGCGCTCCTGGTCAGAGCTCGATGGGCTGGCCGCCGCCGACTACGCTCAGTGGTGGCAGCTGACACTGGAGTTTTTGAAAATCGCAGGTGAATTCTGGCCGGCGCGCCTGGGGGAGCTGGGCTGCACGAGTCAGGCATACCATCGGAACGCGGTGCTGCGGGCTGAAGTGTTGCGCTTGAAATCGGCGCCACTGGACGGCCCGGTTATCATTGCCGGATCAACCGGTTCAATACCGGCAACCGCCGAATTGATGGTCACGGTGGCGGAACTCGAGCAAGGTGCGGTTGTGCTGCCGGGCCTCGACCATCAGCTGCAGGATTCGGCTTGGAACCTGATCGGCGGCCATCCCGAGGCCGAACTTTTTGATCCGGCAATCTGCACCCATCCCCAATTCGGTTTTTACACATTGTTGCGCAAATTCGGCGCCGCACGCGCCGATGTGACAATGCTCTCAACGCCGGAACCCGATCTGGAAAAGCGCAATCAGGTGATATCAAAGGCTCTGATGCCGGCGGAAGCGACGGCGCAATGGGTGCAGCCGGACCTCCTGATCAAAGACATCACGGATGCCTTTGACGGAGTGGAACTGATCGAGGCCGCGGGTGAAAGGGAAGAGGCGTTGGCCATCGCCATCGCCATGCGCCTTGCGGCCGAGCCGACAGGACCGGAACCGGCAAACCAGCCCCATGTTGCGCTGGTGACACCGGACCGCAACCTGGCCCGCCGGGTAGCCTGTGAATTGCAGCGTTTCGGGATCGCCGCGGACGATTCGGGTGGAACGCAGCTCTCCCTGACACCTCAGGGAACACTTCTGCAACTGTCCTTGCAGGCAGCCTTTGGCAACCAAAGCGCTGTTGCACTGGTAGCATTGATGAAACATCCGCTGGTTCGTTTTGGCTTCGATGCCGCAACCATGCGACGCGCGGCCCGCGTGATCGAACGTGTGGCGCTCCGCGGCGGAACGGGTGAAGTGTCCATTGGCGCCTTGTCGCAGCTCTTTGACCGGCGCCTTGCCGAGCGCCTTGCCGAGAAGCGCCATCAACCGCACTGGCAAAACCGCTTGGCGGAGGCCGATTTCGGGCTGGCCCGTACATTGGCGGCCCGGATCGATGCAGCTTTCCAGCCGCTCCTGGAACCGGTAACCGGGATTGAAGCCGAAAGCCGACACTGGGCAGAGTGGAGCGCCCATCTGATCGAGACCGCCGCCCTGGATGAACAGGGTTCCCTTTCGGCGTTGTGGGACAATGAGGCCGGTCAAAATCTGGCGAACCTGCTGGGCGCGGTCATGGAAAACCGGTCGGGCTTTTCCTGCGGTCGGGCGGAATGGGCGGATATGGTTCCGGCGCTGATGGCGGGCGACATGGTCAAGCCGCGCGCTGGCGGCCATCCGAACATATCGATCTGGGGAACGCTCGAAGCCCGGCTGCAGCACGTCGACACGATGATACTGGCGGGGCTAAACGAAGGCACATGGCCAGCCGCCGCCGCCAGTGACCCGTTCCTGTCGCGCGCCATGAAGGCGATGATCGGTCTGGATCCACCGGAGCGCCGAATCGGATTGGCGGCCCATGATTTCCAGATGGGACTGGGTACACGGCACGTGATTTTGAGCCGTTCGGCCCGGTCACAAAACGCCCCAACGGTGGCGTCACGCTGGTTGCAACGGCTGATGGCCGTGATCGGCAAGGCAGAAACCGACCGGCTGCGTGCTCGAGGCAATCGATATGTCGAATGGGCAGCGGCGCTCGACACGGCGGAAGACCGCCCCATGGCAAGCCGCCCCGCGCCGACGCCCCCAACCGACCTGCAGCCGAAAAGATATTCCTTTTCGGAAGTCAAGACATTGCGGCGTGACCCCTACGCCATTTATGCCAGGCGCATATTGCGCCTCGACCCACCGGAGCCGCTGATTGCCGACCCAGGTCCGGCCGAACGTGGGACGCTCTATCACCGCATTCTCGAATGCTTTACCCGCGGAACATCGGTTGTGGGTGGCGACAGCCGTGACGCGCTTCTGGCGATCGCTGATCGGGAATTCGCTGCTGCAAATATCCCCGACCATGTCAGCCTCATTTGGCGTTACCAGTTCTCCGGCCTCGTTGACGCCTTTGTCGATTGGGAGCGTGCACGGGACCCGGACATCGCAACGCGTTACATGGAACGGCGCGCACGGCTGGTTCTGCCGGATGCCGGCATCGATGTGACGGGCATCGCCGATCGGATTGACATCCGCCACGACGGAACGGCGGAAATTCTCGACTACAAGACCGGGACGTCGCCAAGCCGCCGGGTGGCCTGGACACTGCTCGATCCGCAACTGCCCCTGGAAGCGGCCGCTTTGCGCGCCGGGGCCTTCGAAGGCGTTGATCCGGTGGAACCATCAAGTCTCGCCTATGTGAGATTGCGGCCCGGCGCCAGTTTGAAGGTCGACCGGATCGAGGGCCGGATCAAGGATGCGGACCGTGACAAGTCTCCGTCCGACCTGGCGCAGGAGGCGGTCAGCCGGCTGTGTGACCTCGTAGCGGAGCTTGCGGCGGGACGTCTGGGTTTTGCATCCCAGGTCATTCCCGATCCATTGGCGGTTTTCGGCCGCGAATACGATCATCTGGCACGTGTGCGCGAATGGTCTTCGGCCGATACTGTAGAGGCTGATGGGGGTGATTCATGAACACCGCCGCCACAGATGCAGATCGGACCGACCGTCAAACGCTCGACTGGACGACGCGCCAACAGGGACTGGCCTCCGACCCGCTGCGGTCTGCCTGGGTTTCTGCAAATGCGGGGTCCGGAAAGACCCATGTCCTGTCGCAACGGGTGATCCGGTTGCTTTTGGCAGGATTTCGGCCGTCGGCGATCCTGTGCCTCACCTATACCAAGGCCGCCGCCTCCGAGATGGCCAACCGGGTATTCGATCGGCTGGCCAAGTGGACGCGGCTTGACGATGGGCAGTTGAGCAACGAGCTCGCGGAACTGGACGGCAAACGGCCCGATGCGGAGAGAATTGCATTCGCACGCCAGCTGTTTGCCCGCGCCCTTGAGACGCCTGGCGGTCTGAAGATCCAGACAATACATGCCTTTTGCGAGGCAGTGCTTCACCAGTTTCCGCTGGAAGCCAACGTAGCCGGCCACTTCGAGGTGATGGACGATACCGCCACGGCCCGTCTTCTGGCGGAGGCGCGGCAGGCGCTTTTGGAGACGGTCGCGCAGCGATCGGATGAAGCGCTGGTCGAAGCGTTCGAAACCGTTCTCGAACAGGCGGGAGAATGGGGCCTGGATGCTCTGCTGGGTGAAATACTGCAAAAACGGCAGGCGATCCGCCGTTTCCTGCAGACAGCCGATGGTCATGGCGGCGTTGACAGCTTGTTGCGCCGGGCGCTTCAGCTTGATCCTCAGGAAAATGCCGAAACGATTGTCCGGTCGGTCTGGCCCCTTCCGCCGGGATTGGACCTCACCGCCTTTGTTGCGGCGGCTGTCGGCCAAAAGGCCAAAACGCCCCGGAACTGGGCTGAAAAACTGTCGGTGATTGCCGGAACAATCGATCCGTTCGAGCGCTATGACTTGCTGAAGGCGGCATTCCTGAAACAGGATGGCCAGCCGCGCTCGCTACGCAATGCGGTGACGCAGGCCATGCGTGACACTCTGCCGGACGCCGAGGACCAGCTGGTCCGGGTCAGTGCCCATATCTGCGCTGCCCACGATCGGTTGCAGACTTTGAAGATGATCGCACAGACAGATGCCGCACTCTTTCTGGCACGCCGGCTTGATCGTGATTATGAGCGTCTCAAGCGCAGGCAGGGCAAGCTCGATTTTGATGATCTGGTGGCGCGTACGGCAAGCCTTCTGGAACGCGAAGGCGCGGGCCCGTGGGTTCATTACAAGCTCGATCGGGGCATCGATCATATCCTCGTCGATGAGGCGCAGGACACCAGTCCCGATCAATGGTCGGTGATTGAAAAACTGGCAGATGAGTTTTTCTCCGGAGAATCGGCACGCGATCTGTATCGAACACTGTTTGCGGTTGGCGACGAAAAACAGTCCATCTATTCATTCCAGGGTGCGCGACCGGAGCTGTTCATGCAAATGGGGCGCACCATGCGCCAGCGGGCCTTTCACGCGCAAAAGCGATTCGAACCGCTCAATCTCCATTTGTCTTTCCGGTCGACACCCGACGTGCTGGCTGCCGTCGACACGGTGTTCTCGATGGCCGAACACCGAAGGGGTTTGAACTCGGACGATGAACCGATCAGCCACGCGGCATTCCGCGCACGCGAACCTGGTCGTGTCGATGTGTGGGAGATGATCGGCAAGCAGCGCACGGACGATCACGAAGATTGGAAGGCTCCGTTCGACGCGACGCCGGAAAATGCGCCACCGGCCATATTGGCACGTCGCGTTGCCGGCACTGTCGCCAGCTGGTTGAGCTCCGACGAAACCATTGTACACAACGGCATGCGGCGGCCGGTCAGCGCCGGTGACATTCTGATTTTAGTGCGCAAGCGGGATGGATTTGTTGGCGCCCTGATGCGGCAGCTCAAGCGCGCCGGAATTCCGGTTGCCGGGGCAGATCGCTTGAAGCTGACGCAGCATATTGCGATCGAAGATCTGACGGCCCTTGGTCGCTTCGTCCTGATGCCGGCCGATGATCTTTCGCTGTGCGCGGTTCTCAAGAGCCCGCTGTTTGACTTCGATGAGGATGATATCTTTTGCCTCGCGGCACAGCGAACGCCTGAGGAGAGTGTTTTCGCGCGCCTGTCGGCTCTGGCGGTGGGAGAAGGTGGCAAATGGGCGGAAGCCCATACAATCCTGGTTGATCTGTTGGCGCTTGCGGATCGGGTGCCCGTCCATGATTTCTTTGCCCGTTTGCTCGGCCCCGGCGGCGGCAGGGCGAAGTTTCTCGCGCGTCTGGGAAGCGAGGCCAGCGATATACTTGACGAATTCCTGGCCTTTGCACTGGATCAGGAACAGACCGGCCTGCCCGGTCTTGAAGGATTTCTGTCGACGCTCGAAGAACAATCACCGGAAATCAAGCGCGAATTGCAGCAGGGACGCGATGAGATCCGAATCATGACTGTTCACGCTGCCAAGGGACTGGAGGCACCGATTGTATTTCTGGTGGATTCAGGTGGAAAGGCAGCTGAGGCGGCCCATTTGCCGAAACTGCAGGAACTGCCGGTGGACAAGACCGTCGGTGCCTTGCCGCCGGCCCTGCTGTGGGTGGCTGGAAAATCCAGCGAAAACGCCACAACAAAGGGCCTGAAGAAAGGACTTCTCGACCGTTCCGAAGAAGAGTACCGCCGATTGCTCTATGTGGGCATGACGCGCGCCGCCGACCGCCTGGTTCTCTGCGGTTATCACGGCCTGACGGAACCGGCCTATTTCCACTGGCACAAGATGGTCGCGGAAACACTTGGCAACAGCGCCAACTGCGCACCTGCGGAATTCAAGGCAGGAGACCAGCAGTGGTCCGGATTTCGGTTTCTCGTGTCGTCACCCGATGCGAGGCAGCCGGTCGAAGAGCCATCGGAGTCCGCATCGGCTGCGCGGCCGCTTCCCGATGCACTGACAAGATCTCTTAGAGCACCCACGCAACTGCCGCGGCCACTGGCACCGTCGGCGGCCGGTTTGACTATCGATCCGGATCTCGGCCCGCTCTCCAGCCGCTCACCACTGTTTGACGGCCCGTCTGCCGGCAACCGGTCGATGGAACGCGGCCGAATTGTTCACCGGTTGCTGCAATTGCTGCCTGACCTGCGGGCCGACCAGCGTCGGCGAGCGGCCGAGCGCTATGCTGACCGTGCCCTTGCGTCCTGGCCTGCGAAAGATCGGGCCGGAATAGTCGATGCTGTCCTTGGCGTGCTTGACGATGCCGCATTTGCGCCGGTCTTTGCGTCCGGCAGCCGGGCCGAAGTCTCCGTCATGGGAACATTGATCATTGACGGAGAGCAGCGTGCCCTGTCGGCGCGGCTCGACCGGGTCGCCGTCACGAACGATCAGGTTTTCGTTGTCGATTACAAAACGAACCGTGCGCCGCCAGTAACCGTTTCCGACGTTCAAGGGGCCTATATCACCCAGATGGCTCTCTATCGCGCCCTGCTGCAGCCGCTTTATCCCGAAAAGTCGGTCGAAACGGCTTTGCTCTTCACGGAAACGCCCAGTTTGATCACCATCCCGCCGGACGATTTGACCGCGGCTTTGCTGGATTTGACGACAAAGTGACGGACCGAATTCCCGGTCGGCGGCGATCGGTTCTTGAAATCGGCCGGCGCCTACCAGATATTGGGGCCAACCCATGTTCCACCGCAGGTGATTCTTTTTCCGGCGGCGCAGAATTTCACAAAGGAGAATTCGTCATGAGCACCGTGAAGGTCGATACGTCCAATTTCAAGTCGGAAGTTCTTGAATCCGCCGAGCCTGTCGTCGTGGATTTCTGGGCGGAGTGGTGCGGACCCTGCAAGATGATTGCACCAAGCCTTGAAGAAATCTCGACCGAGATGGCGGGCAAGATCAAGGTGGCGAAAGTCAATATTGACGAAAATCCGGATATTGCCGCGCAATATGGCGTGCGGTCCATCCCGACACTTGCCATGTTCAAGGGTGGCGAAGTGGCCGATATCAAGGTCGGCGCGTCACCAAAATCCGCACTTTCGAGCTGGATATCCGGCGCTGTTTGAGCCAGCCCTGAGTTAGACGGGCTCCAGCCCGTTTTGCATCAGCACATCGCCGACAAGATAAAGTGATCCGCAAATCAGGATTCGCGGCGGTGTGTCCATTTCGTCCCAGTCCTCTTTCAGCAACTGCAGCGCCTGATGCACATCCAGTGCCGGTTGCGCCGAAAGACCGGCCTTTGAGGCCTCTTCTGCCAGCACGACCGGATCGATTCCGGCGTCCGAATTGGTCACCGGAACGGTGTAGACATGCCGGGCCATGTCGGAAAACGCATCAAAATACGCCACCGGATCCTTGGTATTGATCATTCCGGCAATCAGAAAAAGCGGACGCGACTGGCGTTCCTCGAGTTCGGCGAGCATTTCAGCAATGGCCTGCCCGGCACCCGGATTGTGGCCACCATCGATCCAGATTTCCGAGCCGTCCAGGGCATCGTCATAAAGGCGGCCACCGTTCAGTCGCTGCATGCGGCCAGGCCATTCGGCACTCTGTAAACCGACCTCGAGGTCACTGTCGGCCAGATCGAAGCCCGCGGCCTTCAGCACACGAATGGCGGCAGCTGCATTGGCCAGCTGATGCCTTCCGGGAAGGTTCGGAAGCGGCAGGTCGGATAGCCCCGTTTCGTCCTGATAGACGAGCCGGCCATGCTCCTCATGGGCGTAATAGTCCTGTCCGTAGACGGTGACCGGACATCCGAGCCGATCGGCGGTCGCAACGACGACATCCCTTGCGGCCTCTTCCTGCTGAAAGCCCACGACAACGGGCGATCCGGATTTGATGATACCGGCCTTTTCGGCTGCAATCAGCTCGACCCGGTCACCCAGAAAGGACTGATGATCGAGTGAGATCGGCATGACCAGACATGCGGCCGGGTGTTTGATGACATTGGTGGCGTCAAACCGCCCGCCCAGACCGACTTCGATCAGCGCCACATCCGCCGGATGTTCGCTGAACAGGAGAAAGGCAACCGCCGTCAGAATCTCGAAAACGGTGATGGTCTCGCCATCATTGGCGCGCGCCGCGCGGCGGATGGCCTCGGCAAGAGTTGCATCATCGACCTGTGCGGAACCACCACCGTCCTGTCCGATCCGGTACCGTTCGTGCCAGTCGATCAGATGCGGTGATGTGTGCACGTGCACGGACAGTCCCGCCGCTTCCAGCATGGCCCTGCAGAATGCGGTAGCGGAGCCCTTTCCGTTGGTGCCGGCAATATGAATGACTGGCGGCAACCGGTCCTGGGGATTTCCGAGCCGGTCCAGCAGTCTGCTCACCCGGTCGAGCGACAGATCGTAGCCCTTCGGATGGAGGCCCATCAGATGGTTGATTGCGTCAGCCGCGCTCGTCTGTGTCACGATGTTCCGATCCATCCGGGTTGTCTGAAGATGCGGCGTCAGCCGCAACCAATTCCTCAGTCTGGCTGTCGTCCACGGGTTCCGCTTCAGCTTCCGTATCGGAGGCAACCGGTTCAGGGGCGCTGTCCTCCGGATCGGCCGGTTGTTTCATCAGGATTTTCAGGAGCCGGGCCAGTGTATCGGGCAGATCGAGACGGCTGACCACCATGTCGATCATGCCGTGTTCCATCAGGTATTCCGATGTCTGAAAGCCCTCGGGCAGCTGCTGGTGAATGGTTTGCGCTATCACCCGTTTGCCGGCGAATCCGATTTCAGCGCCGGGTTCGGCAATGTGGATATCACCCAGCATCGCATAGGAGGCGGACACACCTCCGGTCGTCGGGTTGGTCAGAACCACAATATAGGGAAGACCCGCCTCCTTCAGCATTTCCACCGCCACGGTCGTGCGGGGAAGTTGCATCAGCGAAAGTATGCCTTCCTGCATGCGGGCGCCGCCGGAGGCCGGGAACATGACGAGCGGACATTTGTTTTCGATCGCCACTTCGAAGGCCTTGATAATCGCTTCGCCGGCAGCAACACCAAGGGAGCCGGCGATAAATGCGAAATCATGGGCACAGGCGACCAGCCGCACGCCCTTGACCGTTCCAATTCCCGCGATGATCGAATCGTCCAGGCCGGTTTTCGCCCTGATGTCGCGCAACCGGTCGGCATATTTCTTGGAATCGCGAAACTTGAGAGGGTCCTGAACCGCATCCGGCCGGGGCAATTCCTCGAACACGCCGTCATCGAACAGGTAGCGCAATTTGGCATGGGCGGAGATTTTCATGTGATGCCCGGAATTCGGGATCACCCACATATTCTCCTCAAGATCGGTGTGAAACACCATTTCCCCGGTTTCCGGGCATTTGATCCAGAGGTTTTCCGGAACATCCCTGCGTCCGAGCATCGAGTTGATTTTTGGCCGAACAAAGCTGGTTATCCAGTTCACTGGCTGTTACTCCCGGTCGACTGTGCCTGACGAGGACCAGCCTCGCATTTTACCTAATGTGGGATTTTTATTCGGCTGCTGCAAGGCGGGCCGAACGCACACCGGATGCCAGGGACTGGACGAGATCGGTGACCCCTGCGACCGTCTGACCGGTTGCGGCGCCAGAATCATCCAGGGAACCGGCAACGGCGTTGACGATCGCGGTTCCGACGACGACACCGTCGGCCGAAGCGCCGATCGCCCTTGCGTGCTCGCTGGTCTTGACCCCGAAGCCGACACAGACCGGCAGCTTTGTGTGGCCCTTGATGCGATTGACGGCTGCACCGACCTTGTCCGTATCCGGCAGTGCGGAACCCGTAATGCCGGTCATCGAAACGTAGTAGACGAACCCCGATGTGTTGTTCAGGACAGTTGGCAGGCGTTTGTCATCAGTGGTCGGCGTTGCAAGTCGGATGAAATTGATGCCGCGATCAAGCGCCGGAATGCACAATTCATCGTCCATTTCCGGCGGCAGATCGACCACGATGAGGCCGTCAACGCCCGACGCCAGTGCGTCCTCCAGGAAACGGTCGACACCATAGATGTATATCGGGTTGTAGTAGCCCATCATGACGATTGGTGTGTCGGTATCCGTCTGACGGAAATCCTTCGCCATCTGAAGCGTTTTGGCCAGTGTCTGCCCGCCCTTCAACGCGCGCAGACCGGCCGCCTGGATCGACGGGCCGTCGGCCATCGGATCGGAAAACGGCATACCCAGCTCGATAATGTCGGCGCCTGCGCCGGGCAGCGCTTTCATGATTGCCAGCGACGACTGATAATCGGGATCGCCGCCCATGAAATAGGTGACCAGCGCCGGCCGGTTCTGTTCGGCCAGCTTTGAGAAACATTCGTCCATCCGTGCGGTCATGATGACAGCTCCACGCCAAGATGTTTGGCAGCCGTGAAGACATCCTTGTCGCCGCGGCCACACAGATTCATCACGATGATGTCGTCCCTGCTCATATCAGGTGCTCTCTTGATGACTTCGGCCAGCGCGTGCGATGGCTCGAGGGCCGGAATGATTCCCTCCAATCGGGTCAGCATCTGAAACGCATCCAGGGCTTCATGGTCCAGAATGGGCACATACTCGACCCGCCCACTGTCGTTCAGCCAGGAATGTTCCGGGCCAATGCCGGGATAGTCGAGCCCGGCGGAGATGGAGTGGCCCTCTTCGATCTGTCCGTCGCCATCCTGCAGCAGGTAGGTCCGATTCCCGTGCAGCACGCCGGGCGCTCCGGCTGTGAGCGAGGCGCAATGTTCCTTCGTATCAAGTCCCTTGCCGCCCGCTTCGACACCAACGATCCGCACGTCTTTGTCGTCAAGGAAAGGGTGAAACAGACCAATGGCGTTGGAGCCACCGCCGACAGAAGCGACGAGAAGATCCGGCAGCCGGCCTTCTACCGCGAGCATCTGTTCCTTGGTTTCCTGTCCGATGACCGATTGAAAATCGCGCACCATTTCAGGATAGGGATGCGGGCCTGCGGCTGTGCCGATCAGATAATAGGTGTTGTCGACATTGGTCACCCAGTCGCGCAGCGCTTCGTTCATCGCATCCTTGAGGGTTCCGTTTCCGGCACTGACGGGGATGACTTCCGCGCCCAGCAGTTTCATCCGAAAGACATTCGGCGACTGCCGTTCCACGTCGGTCGCGCCCATGTAGACAACACAGGGCAGGCCGAAACGGGCGGCAACCGTCGCGGCAGCCACGCCGTGCTGGCCGGCGCCGGTTTCGGCAATGATACGGGTCTTGCCCATTCGCTTTGCCAGCAGGATTTGACCCAGGCAGTTATTGATCTTGTGCGAGCCGGTGTGGTTGAGCTCGTCGCGTTTGAAATAGACCTTCGCGCCACCCAGCTCCTCGGTCAGCCGTTCGGCAAAGTAGAGCGGGCTTGGCCGACCGGTATAATGCGCATTCAGGCCATCCAGTTCGGCCTTGTAGGTCGGGTCGGACTTGGCATGATCCCAGGCGTCCTGAAGATCGAGGATCAGCGGCATCAGTGTTTCGGCGACAAATCGACCGCCGAAAATTCCGAACCGGCCCTCTTCGTCGGGACCTGCCCGATAGGAATTGGGATTGACAGATGTGTTCACGTGAGACTCCTGATGTGCCGATTGGGTCAGGCTGCTTTCGCCGCATTGACGGCCCTGAAGAACCCGTCAATCAAACCGATATCCTTGATGCCCGGCGCCCGTTCGACCCCGGATGATATGTCGATGGCTTTCGCGCCGGTCAGCTTGAGGGCCGTGCCGATATTGTCCGCATTCAGGCCACCGGAGAGCATGTAGTCGACGGTGTCGTCAAGCGCCGAAAGCAGGGTCCAGTCAAAGGCCACGCCATTGCCGCCGGGGACTTCCGCGCCCGCTGGTGGTTTCGCATCGAACAGGAATCGGTCGGCGATGCCCTGATAGGGTTTGATGGTGTCCAGATCGCCTGCCTCGCGCACCGCAAAGGCCTTCATAACCGGCAATCCGAACCGCTCCTTGACAGCTTTTACGCGCTCCGGGCTCTCGCTGCCATGCAACTGCAGCATGTCCGGATCCATTATCGAAACGATCGTTTCCAGCGTGTCATCATCCGCGTTGACCGAAACCGCAACGGCCTTTGCCCTCCTGCGAGCGGCTACGCGCAGGCTGGCGGCATCCTCCGGTGCAATGTGACGCGGGCTCTTGGCAAAGAAGATGAATCCGACATGATCCGCGCCGTCATCCAGCGCAGTATGCAACGCCTCCGGCGTTGTCAGTCCACAAATCTTGACCGAGAGTTCCATGGGCTGCTCGTCGCATGAAATTCAGGAAGAGTCGAGTATCTACCGTTGCTTTTTCGCCCCCGATTGCGGCGGCAAAGAGATTGATGCGGTTTATGGATAGAAGTCGATCGCATGGAGAGCTGAACCGTGCTTCTTGAGCCACGACTTGGCATCATCGGTCCGTGGACACAGGTGCCGGCACAGCGTCCAGAAGCGTGGCCCGTGATTCATTTCCTTCAGATGGGCAACTTCATGAGCAGCCAGGTAATCGAGAACATAGTCGGGCGCCATCACGATGCGCCATGAAAATGACAGGCGTCCTCCAGCCGAGCACGATCCCCACCGGCTCTTTGTGTCCTTGACCTGGATCGAAGCGGCCTGGCGATCAAGATCGGCACTGTGGCGCGCGACCGCCTGTTCCAGATCTGATTTGGCCTGTTTCTTCAGATAGTCGATCACACGCCTGCCGAGATGTTCCGGGGCGCCGCCGACCAGGAGCACGGTTTCTCCATCGACCACTTTCGCTTCGCTGACACCGCGCACCCGACCGGTCCGCTCGATCCGGTGTGGAATGTCCCGAATCGGAATCAATCCGCCCTCTTCGACGGTGGCCGGTTTGGGAAGCGCCCTGAGCTTGTTGGTCAGCCAGCCGTGGTGCCGGTGCAGGAATCGATCGATTTCCGGGTCTGTGACACCGGTCGGCACGGACATTTTCAGCGCCTTCCCACCCGGCTCGATGCGCAACGTCATACGTGTTGCCCGGCCGTTCTCCCGAATGACAAGCGGCAATCGGCGCCCGGCAACGGCAATGTCCCGTCCCCTGGGGCCCCGGTGGCCGGATGCTCTCTTTGGCTTCTTCAGTCCGAACATGAAAACGCTTTAGATCACTTCAGGCCTAAATGAAACCGGTTCTGTTTGTGGTCGGCGGCGTGATCGGCAAGGAAGGAGCGCAGTGCGATGCCGGAGGAATCTTGCGAGCATCATGACGCCGCGGGCAGACAAAAAAACGGCGCCCTGGGGGCGCCGCAATCATCGTGACTGGAAGTTGGGAGGAGGTGTTCAGTCCAGATCACTGTCCGAAGACCGGTCTCGTGCGGTCTGTCGTTTGGCCATGAACTTGTCAAACTCTTTCTGGTCCTTGGCCCGGCGAAGTTCACGAACATAGTCGTCAAACTCCTCGCGTGCCTCATCGAGCTTGCGCCGTTCTTCGGCAAGGCGCTTCAGTTCAGCATCGCGCCAGTCGTCGAATGCAACATTGCCCGTCCGCGAATAACCGCTGCGCTTCGAGCGCCGGCATCCGGAGAACATGTCATCCGTGGCTTTGTTGACATCGCGTTTGAAGCCGTCGAGTCGATCACCCCAGATGATATAGGCAAGCATTGCAAGGCCCAGAGGCCAGAATACGACAAAGCCGAGCACCATCATGGCGATGGTAAGCGGTGTCCAGGCAGGACGTAACATTGCGGTATTGGTCATCGATAAGCCCTTATGTGAAGGAAACGACAGACATTGTCGTCCACGCTGATGATGTGGGGGGCAAACCGGCTTGATTCAAGAAATTGCGGAGAAAAAATTTCCCAACCATATGATTTCAATAGGAATATTTTATTCACCACGGTGCGCATGCAAAGGCGCCCATAGGGCCGGTCAGATAACATCCAAACGATAGAATCGCGTCGCATTTGCGAAAAGGACCGCGTGCCCGATCTCGGCATTTCGTTCCCCGAGTATCTCGGTGAGGACGTCGATTTGCCGCGCGGCGCCGGTATTCACTTTCTCGACTGGGAGGTTCGAGCCATACATCAGCCGATCCGGGCCAAAAACCTCCAAAGCTTGATCGATCAATGGCTGAAGCCGCTCCAATGACCAATCCAGATCGATTGTCCAGAGACCGGAGAGCTTCATATGCACTGATCGACAATCGGCCAGTGCCGCAATGCCCGCATGCCACAGGTCCGCGTTTCCGGGAACCGAAGGCTCGATTTGTGCGAGGTGATTGATGGCAATGGACAGGTCAGGGATGGATTCGGCAAGTTGAGCGACCTCCGGAAGCTGTTCCGGCACCACGACAAGGTCGAGGCTGAGTCCCATGGTGGCCAGGGTGGCCGCGCTTTTGCGAAACGCCGGCTCGCTCAGGATGCCGGGTCTTGTTGCCATGCGCCAGCGGCCGCCACGGTCCCAGGCGATCAGGGCGCGGACACCGCGCAGGCGTTTGAATTGCATATGTCGTTTGATCTGTTTGCCAGCGTCCATTCGGGTCAGATCAACCTCAGCGACAATCGCAGATGGACAACCGTCTGTGTCAGCGAGGTCCTGTAGCCAGGCGGTTTCAGCGATTGGATCCACGGCGCCGCAATTGGCCTGCACATGCACGCTGCCGACAAGGTTCAGATCTTCAAAGTCAGCCCGGTAGTCGACGGGAAGATAGTCCCGCTTGATGGCGCTGTGATCTCCAAAGCGGCGCGGCGGTGCATCAGGCGCAAGCCAGCGATAGGGGAAACGGGAGAGATCCCAAAGGTGATGGTGCGAATCGACAATGGGGAAAGCCGGACCGTTGTTCATTCGAAGGTTCCGTGCCCTTCGACGGTCGCGATCAGAGCGCGTTCTCTCTGATGCATTCTGACCCGGGCATCAATGGCGTCCGGGTCCCAGTCTGCCAGAACCTTGGGCTTCAACTCCGCGATGATGCGTTTCGTTTCGGTCGCGGTCGCGAGGTTTACCTTCTCGTCGCGATCGGCTTCCAGATCATAAAGTTCATCTGGTTCACCGTGATAGTATACGTATTTCCATCGACCCCGCCGGATCATCCGGATCGGGCGGGCGGCGGCGTGGCCGCAATATTCAGAGATCACCGTGCGGTCCGGTTCTTCGTGCCCGAACAGCACGTTCGAGATGTCCTTGCCGTCGGCCTGTTCGAAGAACACATCGGCGGTCCGTGGTGGCTCGGCGAGACCAGCGAGTGTAACGCCGAGGTCCATGAGAGACACCGGCGTTTGTGTTCTGTTGCCTTTCTCGATCCGGTCCGGCCAGCGCAGGATCAGCGGCACACGAACGGAGTCCTCGAAAAAACAACACTTCCACCAGAGCCCGTGCTCACCCGCCATGTCGCCATGATCCGAGACATATCCGAACAGCGGCGGGGAATCGGACAAGCCTTCGGCAGTATCGACAGCGTCCATGAGCTGCCCGAGCATCCCGTCAAGCCACGTCACGAGTGCATAGAACGCCGCGCGCCCGCGTCGGGTTTGCTCGGGATCGATGCCGTTCAGGTCGAAATACCCTCTCAGCCGTTTGTGAAACGGGTGTTGGGCGTCCAGTTCGGCCTGGGTAATGTGCGGCATGTCGACATTGTCAGGCCAATAGCGATCGAAATGCTCCGGCGCACGCAGGGGGAAATGGGGCGCGTTGAACGAAACGCAAAGAAACACCGGTGGGCGATCACCTCTGGGAGGCAGTTCCGCGATGAATTTCAGGGCCGCAGCCAACACCTCTTCGTCTTGTTCGATGTGCGGCGTTCGGCCTTTTCCCGCATTCAACAGCCGCTCGCGCGCCTTAGCGCGGGGTGCATCAGGAATGTCCCAATCATTGGTGTCGATCCAGGTCCCGCAGACGCGGCTGTCGTCGACAAGGCGGGTTGAGAAACCATGCATCTGATCAGCGCCGATGAAATGCATCTTGCCGATCAGTACGGTGTCGTAGCCTGCAGCGCGCATCACGTGGCTGAGCGTGGGCACATCGCTTCTCAGCGGCGCGCCATTGTCCCAGGTTTCGGTCCGGGTTGGATAGCGACCGGTCAGAAATGCCATCCGCGACGGCACACAGATTGGTGAAGCGCAATAGGCCGCATCGAAGGTCAGGCCGTTGGCGGCCAATCGCTCCATATTGGGGGTGTGGACAATCGGGTGCCCGTAGGCGCCCGAGAATCGGGGCGAATGCTCATCCGACATGACCAGAATGATATCCGGTCTCTCCCGAGGATCGGTCATCAGTAGGTTGCTCTCCCGCCGGAAAGGTCGAAGACAGCGCCGGTCGTGAAGCTGTTTTCCCGGCTGGCCAGCCAACAGATCATGGCCGCCGCCTCGGACAATTCCAGAAAGCGTCCGCGCGGAATCTTCGACAGCATGAAGTCGATATGGTCCTGGCTCATCTGGTCGAAGATGCGGGTGCGTGCGGCGGCCGGCGTTACACAGTTGACGGCAATGTCCCTGTCGGCAAGCTCCTTGCCAAGGGATTTTGTCAGGCCGATGACGGCGGCTTTTGAGCTTGAATAGGCGCTTGCATTGGGATTGCCCTCCTTCCCGGCAACCGACGCAATATTGACGATCCGCCCGTACGATTGTTCGACCATCGTCGGAACGACGGCCCGGTTGACGTGGAATGTGCCGAGCAGGTTGATTTCCGTAATGCGACGAAACTCGTCGACCGGATAGTCTGAAAGTGGTGCGTTCGATCCGGCGATTCCGGCGGAATTGACGCAGATATCGGCTCGGCCGGCGAGGTCAAGCGTCCGCGCCATCGCTGCGGATACAGCGTCCCAGTCGGATACGTCGACCGCGCAGGCAATGGTGTCGCCGCCGATTTCTAGGGCGGCTTGTTCTGCAAGGTGTTTGTCGAGATCCCAGATCACGATCCGCGCCCCATCTTTGGCCATTCTGTCCGCAACCGCGCGGCCAATGCCTTGCGCGCCACCGGTCACGATTGCCACCTGATCGGAAAATGTCGTCATGATCCGTTTGCCTTCCAGTGGTTGCCGCGTATCTGCTGTTCATTGCCGTGTGTCCGCGCCGAGGCCATGAGCGCGTGCAGTGTCTCGACCGCGCGTGCGCCGACATGGCCGGGGCTGTTGTTGGCACCCCCTCCAAGTGCAATCTCGACCAGTCTGGTCGCTGGACCTTCACAGCTATATGTCCATGCGCCAGACGGAACACTGGCCGTCTCGCTTTGCCCATCCGGCAGTTTTAGGGTCAGCCTTTCGGTTTCAATGTCCAGAAGGACCGATCCCTTGGTTCCATAAAGTCGGATATCCACTTCGAACCCGTGCCCTGTTGGAATGGCGCAACTTCCGGAAAGCACGCCAGTCGCCCCATTCTTGAATTGAACGATCGCAGCGTCATGCAAGTCGATGCCGGACGTTGCGTCACTGGTCATTGCGCGAACTGTCGAAGCACGAAGGTCCGTCAGCCAATAAAGCAGCCCAAGCGCATGGCTCAATTGTCCGTGCGCGTATCCGCCGCCGCTTTCCGGTGCCTCCCACGTGGTCCTGTCGGGCTGGATGGCGACGTGTCTGAACTGTCCCAGCGACCCGCCGGTGAAAATCGCCCGCGTGAAGGAGGCCATGTGACAGACGACATGCTCGACCTGACCGATCTGCGCGACCATCTCGCGCATGGCCTCCAGGCCGGGCTTGTAATTCCATCCATAGGCCACGAGCAGCTCTCGACCGGCTCGGTCGGCGGTTGCCACCAGATCCCAGGCTTCATCCGGGTTCAGTGTCATGGGTTTCTCGACCAGGACATGACATCCCTTTTCCAGAAACGCGCGGGCCTGTTCGTAGTGCAGATCGTGGGGTGACGAAATCACGGCAATATCGATATCCCGCGCCAATACATCGCGCCAGTTCTCGGTCGCAAATGCAAAACCGAATTCGTCTGCGATCAATTTCAGCTCTTTGGCGCCGAGGCGACAGACGCTGTCCAGCGTCACCGCATTGTGGGCCGCCAGAACGGGAATATGCATGCGGTAGGCAAAATGACCGGCGCCGATGACGGCGGCTTTGAGTGTCATGCGCTCTTCCTGATTTTCAATTCGTAGCCGATATCGGCAGCACGTTCATCGATCGGTTCATCCTGTAGGCGTTGCATCACCATCCGGGCGGCACACTCACCGATCTCGGTTGCCCGGATCTTGATTGTTGTCATCGGGACCGGCAACAAAGCTGACGCGCTCAAATCACCGAATCCGGCAATAGCAACATCTGCCGGAATCCGGATACCTTCCGACAGGCAAGCGAACATCGCCCCTTGTGCCGGAAGCTCTGCCTGGAAAAACACCGCGTCGGGCGGCCTGCGTCGGCGCATCAGCGACATCATCAATTCTCCGCCGCTCTGGATTGTCGTCGGGTTTGGGACAGCCAGAACGTTTTCTTCTGGCGTCGGCAGACCTGCCTCCTTCATAGCGTGCAGGAAGCCCGCATGGCGGTCGCTGGCCTGATCATTGTTCTCGAACGCACCACCAACCATCGCGATTTCGCGATATCCCCTGCCGATCAGATAACGGGTCATGTCGACAGCGGCGTCGAAATTGCTGTAGCCGATCGAGAGGTCGATTGCCTCGTCGCGAAGGTTCCAGGTCTCGATGACTGGACCACTGAATTTCCGCAGCAACGCCCGGCAAGCGTCCGCGTGCGTGAAGCCCGTCACGATGATCGCATCCGCCTGTCGGGCGATGAACGTCCTGACGGCTTCGTGTTCATGCTCGACGGATCGACCGCTGACGCCAAGCAGCATTTGCAGATCGTTGGCACGAAGCACACTCGCAATGCCCTCCGAGAAATCGGCAAACAGTGAACTGGTCAGAACCGGGACAACAACGCCGACCATGTCCGATCTCTGTGACGTCAACGACCGGGCGGCGAGGTTTGGAACATATCCCAATTCGTCAATTGTACGATGGATGAGGGCCCGTGTATCGGGATGCACCGTCTCCGGTCGCCGAAGCGCGCGGGACACGGTGATGAGAGATACGCCAGACGCTTTCGAGACATCTTTGAGTGTGACCCTTGTCCTGGCTGGCGGCATATTTCGTTCCTTGATCGGTCTTTGTGGTGTGTCTCTGAAGGCGGACGTTCTTCAGGTTCTGGCATTTCTTGTTTGCTATTGACATACGAGTATCATTCCAGATAACGTCCGGCAAGTGCAAATGACATACGAGTGTCATTGCGATTTCGGCAATCAGCCGATTCACACCGCAGGGAGGATTGAGAGATGCCTAACGTGTTCAATAGACGAGAGTTCCTGTCCGCAACGACGGCCCTGGGAGCAGCCGCAATGATTCCGGCAGGCCCGGCGCAGGCTGCGTCAGGGGAGCTGTCGGTTTGGAAATTTGGTGGTACGACGGCCGAGGTCGAGACGTGGGCTGCCCGCAACGACGGCTTTACGGCCGCAAATCCGGATGTTGGCTTGAATTACTCCTATTTCAACGGCCAAATCCGCCGCCAGAAGCTGCTCGCAGGTTTTCAAACCAACCGTTTGGCTGATGTCGTGATCGCCTTTGGGCAGGATATTCCGGAGTTTGCGGGTTTTGGCATGATTCAACCGCTGGATGACATCGCCGGTGACCGAATGGCGGGCTGGAAAGAGCGCCTTGTGCCGGAAGTCATGGCCTCGGGCATGCATGACGGTAAGCTCTATGGCCTGCCGACCTATGTGGACATGGCCAGCTTCCTTGCGATCAACACGGATGCGATGGCTGAAGCCGGCTTCGACAGGCCGCCGGAGACCTGGTCGGAAGTCCGCGAATATGCCAAGGCCATGACCAAGCCCGATCGACCGGGCATCGCGTTCCCGGCGACGACGGCACCTGTCGACATCAACATCTTCGAGGGTATTGCCTATGCCAATGGCGGTAGGGTTTTCGACGAATCGACCGGCAAGGTGACACTCAACGGTCCCGGCATGACTGATGCCTTGCAGCTTTATGTCGACCTCATCGCAGATGGATCGACGCCGCCGCCCACTTCGCTGACCGAGACCTTCTTCCGCGACACCGCGCAGCTCTTTGCGCAGGGCCGCAGCGCGATGTGGATCGGGCTTTCCTGGCTCAATACACCATGGGGCACGCCGGAAGGCTTGAACTGGACAGGGGTTCCTTTCCCGCGGCCCGACACGGTCACCGGCAAATTTCCTCCGGTGAGTGCGATCATGGACCCGACGGCGATCCTCATGGTGTCGTCGCGTGCCAAGAATCCGGAAGCGGCAGTGGAATATATCGACTTCTGGTCGCAGAACGACCAGTTGAAAATCTGGGGCGGCAATCCGGAGATCGCGCGCATTCCCGCCGGAAAGGTGGCCTGGGGCGAGGCTGGCCTGGCAGAGGCTTGGCCAAACTGGGTGTCGTCTTACGAGGCGGGAACCCTTTTCCAGGGGGCCGAGCCCATGCCGCGCTTCATAGGCGTGTCAGCAGTCGAGAACGCGCTTGGAACCGCACTTCAGGAAGCTGTTCTTGGTCAGAAAACGGCGCAGCAGGCGTTGGATGACGCAACGGCCGCGGCGCAAGCGCAAATCGACCTTCTGCGCGGCTGATCACACCCGGGTCCTGAAAGGCAAAACCGATGAACAACCGCAGCGACCGCTGGCTCGCTTACTTCATGATATTGCCGGTGGTTGCTGCGGTTCTGGCCTTTGTGATCGGGCCAACCTGGGATGTGGGCAAGCTCAGTCTGACCCAGGTCGTCATGGGCATGGAGCGAGGCTTCGGAACGCTTGACAATTTCCGGGCGCTTGCAGCCGACCCCCTCTTTGCGCTTGTCGTCAAGAACACGGCGATCTGGATCATCGGGGGAACGATACTCTGTGTTCTCGTGGGTCTAGCCGTGGGTGCCTATCTTGCCATCGATTCGTGGCAGACGACTATTCTAAGGGCGCTGATTCTGCTTCCGTGGGTCATACCAGACGTGGTCACGGCGATGGCCTGGAAATGGATGCTTCACGGACAAGTCGGGATCATCGGAAGCACGATCCAGGCTGCTGGCCTTACGGATGAACAAGTGTCGTTTCTCGGAGACCCCAGCCTCGTGATGTGGACTCTTGTTGTCGTCCTCATTTGGCGCAAGATGCCGCTCGTTGCGCTTATTCTCTGCGCGGCGATCCGCTCGGTTCCAAGTGAACAGATCGAGGCTGCGCGGATGGACGGTGCGAACGCATTCGAGCGTTTTCGATTCGTCGTTATTCCGAACATTGCGTTCTCACTGACTGCCGTGACCGTGATTTCAATGATCTGGATCACGGCCGAGTTTGCACTGCCCTGGATCATGACCGGTGGCGGACCGGCCAACGCCAGCCAGATCATGTCGACCTACATTTACCAGCAGAGCTTCGAGTTCTTTAACTGGGGTGTCGCCTCGGCGATGTCGGTGGTGAATCTCGTAATGCTGATGTTGATCATCGCGCTCTATCTCTACGTGAATCGCCGCTCATGGGCATCGGGAGCGGACAAATGAACGAAACGCCACGCCCCTTCTATTGGACCTTCATCACGCTCTGCGGACTGGTCATTGCGACCTATATATTGTTTCCGGTTTTCTGGCTTTTTCTGGCCTCGTTCAAGACCAGGGATGAGCTGGCGCAATTGCCGATCGCGTTCTGGCCAAAGGATCCGACGATCCAGGCGTATCGCGATCTGTTCGACAGCGGGTCGCAATCCAGCCAGCTTTTGAACTGGCCGACGCTGATCTCCAACAGTTTTACCGTTGCGGTCACGTCGACCATCATTGTGGTCGTGCTCGGAACATTTGCGGGCTATGCCTTTGCGCGGTTGAAATTCCCGGGCCGGGACCTGATCCTCGGCGGGCTTTTGGTATCCCGGATGTTCCAGGGGGCGGCATTGCTGCTGCCGACCTATCGGCTGATGAACATGCTCAACCTGCAAGACAGTTTGATCGGCCTCATTCTGCTCTACTCGGCATTCGGCCTTCCCTTCGCCACGTGGATCATCGCGTCGTCCCTGCGGGAAATCCCGTTTGAACTGGAAGAGTCCGCAATGATGGATGGTGCGAGCCGCCTGCAAAGCATGGTCATGGTCGTTCTGCCCTTGGCGACTCCGGCGCTGATCACGGCTGCGATGTGGCATTTCGTTGGGGCATGGTCGGAGTTTGCCTTCGCCTCCATCTTGCTCGAGTCAAACGAAAACAAGACCGTGACCATCGGCCTTGCCAGTTTCGTCGAGCTGTTCACACTGGAATTCCAGCGTGTCGGCGCGGCGGCAACCCTGGTCGCCCTCCCGATCATGCTCGTCTTTTTCTTTGGGCAGCGTTACTTCACACGCGGCCTGTTGGCCGGGGCGGTGAAGGGGTGAGGATCGTTTCCATCCAGGCCAGAGCCATCGATTGCGGGTTTCAGAACCAGGTTCTGCAAACATCGCGTGTTGCCTCGCCCATGTCACGGTTCCCGAAATTCGGTGAAAAGCGTGCAAGCTGGATGTGGCCGACAAAAAAGGTCTTCGTACGCATCGAGTCCGGTACGGGTGAAGTGGGCTGGAGTTGCACGAATGGCGGCGAAATCGTCGCCTTGATCATCAATGAACATCTCTCTCGCCTGTTGACGGGTGAGAACGCGAATGACCTGTCCGATATCTGGGACCAAATGTTCTTCTCGCTGTTGCCCTGTGACCGCTCGGGTTTTTCGATGATGGCAATTGCCGGTGTGGACATCGCGCTGTGGGACCTGACCGCCAAGGCCAAAGGGTGCCCACTGGTCGATCTGCTTGGTGGCGCGCGGCGGGACAGGCTTCGGGCCTACGTGACGACACCGCAACCCGAGATACAGGCCGGGCGCGGCTGGTCCGGCCTGAAAGCTGCGGCACCCTTCGGTCCGGAAACCGGTGAGCAGGGCATTCAGGCGAATGTCGAATATATGCGCCGGTTTCGCGACCTTGCGGGCCCGGATGTGCCGATCATGATTGACGCCTTCATGGCGTGGGACGCTGACTACACGCTGCGCTTTGCCGAAGCCGCAGACGAACTGAACCTTGACTGGATTGAGGACCCGCTACCGCCCTATGACCTGGACGGTATGCGACGGGTAAAGAGAGAACTGGGCAATCGCGTCCGGCTCGCTCTTGGAAATTTCGCATTCAATCGCTGGGACTGCACCGAACTTTTGGAAGAGGGACTTGTCGACGTTCTGCAACCGGATGTCGCCTGGGCTGGTGGCATTACCGAGACAATGCGAATCCTTGATATCACCGAAGAGGCTGGGGTTCCCGTGATCCTTCACAATACCTGTGAGCAACCCTGGGCGCTTGCGCTTGCTGCAGCGCGTCAGGCCGATGGCCTGGTGGAATTCGTCGACCGTGGCGATGTTTCACAGCTCTACAGTCTGATGGGTCCACGTGTCGAGATCGAAGATGGCTGGTTGCCAGTGACAAGTGACCTGACAGGCAACCTTCCGCCGGACGATATCATCGAACATTTTGGCCGGGTCGCTGAGCGTTCGATAGAGCAGGGGAGGTAACACGCCATGGGTTCGGTGAACCTGAGAGGAATTCGCAAGGCATATGGCGCGGTGGAGGTGCTGCACGGCATTGACCTGGACGTCGAGGAAGGCGAATTCGCGGTTCTTGTCGGGCCGTCCGGATGCGGGAAATCCACTCTCTTGCGCTCAATCGCCGGGCTCGAGACGATCAGCGGTGGTGAGATCAGCCTTGCCGGCAAGGTTATCAATCACCTGCCGCCCAAGCGCCGCGACATTGCCATGGTGTTCCAGAACTACGCCCTTTATCCCCACATGACGGTTGCCAAAAACATGGGGTTCTCGCTGCGGCTGTCGAAGGAGAGCAAGTCCGAAATCGACCGGAAGGTCACCGATGCTGCCGAGATCCTCGGTCTGACCGAGCTTCTGGACCGCTACCCAAAACAGCTTTCGGGCGGCCAGCGGCAAAGGGTTGCGATGGGCAGGGCCATTGTCCGCGATCCGGAACTGTTTCTGTTCGACGAGCCGCTTTCCAATCTCGATGCGAAACTGCGGGTGCAGATGCGCTCCGAGATCAAGGAACTGCATCAGCGGCTGAAAACCACCACGATCTATGTGACGCATGACCAGATCGAGGCGATGACAATGGCCGACAAGATCGTCGTCATGCGCGGTGGGCATGTCGAACAGATCGGTTCGCCGCTCGACCTCTATGATCGTCCAGTCAACATGTTCGTGGCCGGGTTCATCGGCTCGCCGGCAATGAATTTCGTGCCGGCTTCGGTTCGCGATGCAAGCGTAATGACGACATCGGGCGCAGAAATTGGTACCCAGGAAGGTGTGGAATCGGTTGGTGAGGCCATCGCTGGCATTCGCCCTGAAGACTTGAGGCTCTCGGACACTGGGCAGGAAGCGACGGTGTCGCTGATCGAGCCGACAGGCAGCGAGACGCAGGTCACGCTTCGGACCATGGACGGAAACCTGATCCTGACGACTCGTGACCGGCTGGACCTTGATGTCGGTCAGGCCGTTCATGTCATGGCGGCACCCGGGAAAACACATCTTTTTGATGCGAAGAGCGAAACGGCCTTGAAGCTGCGAGAGTCGGCATGAAAATCACCGATGTCCGGGTCCTCCGATTTCGCACGCGAGCCGACCGCTGGGACATCGGGCACGCAAGGCTGCGGAAGGATGCCGAGGTTCACCAGACACTCACTTGCATCGATACGGATGAAGGCGTCAGCGGCTATTTCCTTGGAGGTGGCAAACATGGCGATCAGGATGGCATGACGCCTGATGAACAAGGGTTGATCGAGGGTCGCATACGCGATCTGTTGCTGGGAGAGGACCCCTTCGATCGGGAAATGATCTGGAAATACATCTGGGTCGCCAACCTGCCTGAAGTGACGCAGAGTGTTGTCGATTGTGCCCTATGGGATCTTGCCGGGCGCGCTGCCGGATTGCCCGTCTACAAGCTGATGGGTGCGTCCCGGGACAAGGTACCGGCGTATGCATCGACCTATCCCAATATAGGCAAGCCGGCGGTTTATGCCGAGCATGCACTGGCGTGTCGCGACGAGGGCTATCGTGCCTACAAGATACATCCGCATTACTTCTGGAACCCCGACACGGGACAACCGACCAAAGGGCGGCCTTCCAACATCGCCGCCGACATCGAGACCATCAATCTTGTGCGCGAAGCGGTCGGACCCGACATGGTTTTGATGTATGATGTCTGGGGCACCTATCACACAATGGAAGAGACCATAAAGGTCGGCCGCGAACTGGAAAGACTGGACTTTTACTGGTTTGAGCATCCGATGCCGGAGTATCGGGTGGAAAGCTATGTCCGTGTCTGTCGGGAGCTCTCGATTCCCATTCTTGCGCCCGAAATCGCCGCGGGTGGCGTATTCACCCGTGCTGAGTGGATATTGCGCGGCGCTTCGGACATGAGCCGGATGGACATCCGACGCGGCGGAATCACCGGGTGCCGCAAGACGGCGATCGTGAGTGAAGCCTACGGGATACGCTGCGAGATCCACATGGCCGGTTGGGGCAACCTTCATGTGCTGGGTGCGACTTCGGAAGACACCAGTGAATGGTACGAAAAAGGACTGCTCGCTCCAGGCGTCGAGTACGATGCGCCCCATCCCTATTTGCGCGGAAACTGCGATCCGATGGATGCGGATGGAATGGTCGCGGTGCCGCAGTCGCCCGGTCTCGGCTACGACATCGTCTGGGACTATATCCAGGACAATCGGATAGAACCATGAATGCCCATTGCAGAGCCTGGAGGATGAGGCTTCGCCCGGGTGCAGAGGCACAGTATGACGAGGCGCATGCGCGCGTCTGGCCGGACCTCCTTGCGGAGATGCGGAATGCCGGTGTCGCCCGATTCATCATCTATCGCGACAAGCTTGATGTCTTTGCCTGGCAGGAGCGGGCCGCACCCTTCCCTGAGCCGGGCACCCAGCCTTCGGAGGTATTGAAAATGTGGTGGCATGCCATGAAGCCGTTGATGTTGACCGAACCCGATGGTCGCCCAAAACAAACACCCATGACGGAGGTCTTCGTTCTGACCGCTGATGAGGCGGGAACATGACCGGGCTTCATGGCATTGTCCCGATCCTGCTGACGCCCTTCGACGAAGACGGGAATATCGATTTTGACGATCTCTCGCGCGAAATTGAAGCGACGCTCGATACGGGCGTTCATGGAATCGGCGTCGCCATAGGGAGCGAGATTTTCAAGTTCGGCCAACACGATCGCAAACAGCTCCTTGCAGCTGTGGTCAGCAATGTTGCGGGCCGTGTCCCGGTTGTAATGAACACATCTGCTCCGGGCACCGCGCTTGCCGTCAGTCTCGCCCGTGATGCTGCAGAGGTGGGTGCCGACCGCCTGATGATCTGGCCGCCTGATTTTTTCCCGACCAACGCGGAAGCCGTAACGCAGCATCTCTCGGCGATCGCTGCGGCAAGTAGCTTGCCGATTGTTCTTCAGGATGTCCCGCAGGCGCCAATCCAGCCCAGCCTCGCACTTGCCATTGCCGACCGGGTACAACTGGTCGACACCATAAAGGTCGAAACCCAGCCGACGGTGGACAAAGTCGGACAGATGCAGGTTGCGGCGGGGAAACGCCTTTCGGTCCTTGGTGGAGCAGGTGGCGGTACCTTGGTCGAGGAGCATCGACGCGGCGCGCGCGGGACCATGCCCTTTGCCAGCCAGGCCAGCGAATTCATGGCGGCCTGGTCTTGTCTCGAAGCCGGAGACGAGGCCGGCGCCGAAGCAATTGTCGAGCGGCGCATCCTTCCTGTCAGCCGCCTGGGCTTCCAGGCCGGCGACCTGTTTTACCACATACACAAAGAGTTGCTGCGCCGACGCGGTTTGTTCAAGACGGCGTATGTCGCACCCCCGACCTATGAGCCTGACGCGATCACGCGAGGCGAGATCGATCGGCTGCTGACCCGGCTGGAGGGCGCGCAATGAAAATGAGAAAGGAAGATGAGCGTGTCGAAGACCGTTAATCTTCGTGGACTGACATGGGATCACCCGAGGGCATCCGATGGTCTCCTGGCCGAAACAAGACGGTTCAATTCCATGGACATCAATGTTTCCGTCGAATGGGATGTTCATTCGCTTCGCGGCTTCGAAGCGACCCCGATCGCCGAAACCGCTGCCGAATACGACCTGATCATCCTCGATCATCCTTTCATGGGCGACGCGGCAAAGGACAGGATCCTTGTCGATCTGCATTCCCATTTGGAGCCTGATAGTCTTGACGGTCTTCGGACATCCTATGTCGGTCTCAGCTTCGAGAGCTATGAATATGATGGTGGGTTGTGGGCCTTGCCGGTCGATGCGGCGTCCCAGGCCGCAGTCTATCGGTCCGACCTGATGGACGGCCCCGTGCCGAAGAATTTTGCCGAGGTCACCGAACTGGGCCGGCGTGGTGGTCTTGGCATGTCGCTTGCCAATCCGCATGCATTCATGGCCTATCTCGGGATCGCGGCCAGCTTGGGTGCGGACATTTCAGGAACTTCAGAGCGGCTCATTCCCGAGGATGTCGCATTGCAAACCCTGTCGATCCTTCGCGAATGGGTTCGTTACGTTCCCGAAGCCGCTTTTGACTGGTCCTCGATCGGGCTTCTGGAGGCCATGGCCACTTCCGGCACGGTGTCCTATTGCCCAATGGTCTTTTCGTTCAACAGCTATGCGCAGACGCCGAAACCTGGACGAATGCGGCTTACCTATTGCAACATTCCGGCGCAGTCGGAGAAAATGGGGTGCCAGCGTCCCGTCCTGGGTGGAACCGGTCTCGCAGTATCGGCGTCTTCGCGCAACATAGCCGCGGCCGTCAATGTTGCCCTGCACTTCGTTGGGCAAGATGCTCAAACGCGCATGGCGTCGGACGGTGGACAGCCGGCGCACCGATCCGTCTGGTCTCCGTCGGCACCGCCCACACTGAATGGCACGTTCTTCGTGGATTGCGCACCTGCCCAAAAAGCGGCTGTACTGCGACCCAGATGGCCAAATTACATCGAGCTGCAAAACAAGGCCGGCCAACTGCTGAACGACGATCTATCCGTTCAGAGCAGACCCCTGCGTCAAACGATAGAAGACATTGAAGCCATTCTTCAATCAGTGAGAATTTAGCGGTTTTGTGGACGCTCATCGCTGCGGGTTCGGAGCAATCCGGGCGTTGCGGCAGAAGCGATTGACCGGCTTTGTTGCCGATCAGACGGCACCGGGATTTCGATGTGTTCGATGTCGCCTCGGACCCGAAAAGGCAGTGTGCTTCGGCCGTGTGGTTTCATCAAGCGGATCAGCTGGTTTCTCAAGAAGCCTTTTTGCGTGACGCCTGCCGCGAATTTGCAGCCTTGCGTCTGTGGCCATGCCTGTGCATGAACTTGAGAATACGGGGCGCAATCTGGGTTCTGAACCGGGAACCGTTGAACACGCCATAATGGCCGACCGCTGGTTGCATATAGTGCTCGCGCATATCCTCCGGCAGATTGACGCACAAATCCTGGGCGGCCTTGGTTTGTCCAAGGCCTGAAATGTCGTCATTTTCGCCTTCGATCGTCAGCAGGGCGACCGACTGGATGGCAGCAGGGTCGACTCGCTCGCCACGGTGCATGAATTCACCCTTCGGCAGCGCGTGGTTGATAAATACGGCTTCCACGGTCTGCAGATAGAATTCGGCCGTCAGATCCATCACCGCCAGATACTCATCATAGAAATCGCGGTGTTTTTCGGCCGAATCACCGTCATTCACGACCAGATGCTGGAAGAAGTCCTTCTGCGCAATCATATGCTTGTCAAGGTTCATCGACATGAATCCCGACAACTGCAGAAAACCTGGATAGACATCCCGCAGGAAGCCGGGCTGCGGCCACGGCACCTTCATGATCACATTGTCGCTGAACCATTCGATTGGCTTGGTTTCGGCCATCGCATTGACGGATGTCGGATTGATCCGCGTATCGATCGGACCACCCATCAGTGTCATCGAGCGTGGCACGGCCGTATCGCCATTTTTCTCCATCACCGCTATCGCCGCCAGGACCGGCACAGACGGCTGGCAAACAGCCATGACATGGATTTCCGGTCCAAGTGTCCGGATCATGTCGATCACATAGTCGATATAATCATCGAGATCGAATGAGCCGTCGCTGAGCGGCACCATGCGGGCGTCGATCCAGTCGGTGATATAGACGTCTGCATTGGGCAGCAACGTCTCGACAGTGCCACGCAGCAAGGTCGCATAATGACCGGACATCGGCGCAACTATCAGAATTTTCGGATCAGCCTTGTGGCCGGGCGGCAACATCCGTTCAAAGTGGATGAGATCGCAGAACGGCTTGTTCCAGACCACCTTTTCATGAACCGAGACCGGCTGTGAATCGATAATTGTCTCGTCGATGCCGAATTCCGGTTTCGCATAGCGTCGAGTCGACCGTTCGAACACTTCCAGACCGGCCGCCATGGCCCGTCCGGCAGGTGTTTTCGATATAGGGTTCAGCGGGTTTGAATAAGCCAGGCGCATGGCATCGGCAGCCGCCCGCCACGGTGACATGGCGGCATGGCTCAATTCATATATCTGATAGAACATAAATTCCCGCGCCCTTGTTCAAAGCTTCGAATCAATCACTGACATTGAAACTGTTCCCGGAGAACCCGGAATCATGCACTTCCCCATTGTGCGATGCAGTAACCCTCTGACACAGCCTAGCATTTTTTAGTTGCAACGCAACAGGCTCCGGCAGGAACCTTGCGATGGCGCCATTTGAGGACGGTCGGGACGCCGACCATGATCAGAAGTCCAGATTGGCCACGTTCAGCGCGTTTTCCTGGATGAAATCGCGTCGCGGTTCCACCTCGTCGCCCATCAGCCGCGAGAACAGGCCGTCGGCGTCAGTCGCATCGTTGATCTTGACCTGCAGCAATGTGCGATCATTGGGATCAAGCGTCGTCTCCCAGAGCTGATCGGCATTCATTTCACCAAGGCCCTTGTAACGCTGCATGGTCAGACCCTTGCGACCCACTGCAAAAACCGCATCGAGAAGAGAATGCGGGCCGGTCACCTCCGTGGTGTCGTCCTTTCGGTTCAATGTCGCCGGTCCGCCATACACTTCGAGCAAAGAGTCGGCCAACTGATCGATTCGCCGGGCATCTGCCGACCCGATCAAACTGGCGTCAAGCAGGTGGGATTCGCGGACGCCGCGCACCGTGCGTTCGAGCCGCAGGCCGCCATCCTCACTGATATGGCCCTCCCAGCCGCGTTCGGTTTCCTCGGAAACCATATCCAGCCTCTGGGCAACCTCATTGGCCTTTTCGAGGGCCCGCTGCGGATCGTTCATCAGCTCCAGATTGAGCGCGCCGACAATTGCCGCCTGCTCCACAATCCCCTGATCATAGCGCGAGTGAAGGCCATCGATCAGGCTGCGCAGCTTGAGAGCATCGGTGATCACCATGCGCAAATCTTCACCACTGCGAACCTCGCCATTGTGCAATTCCAACGCCGAATCTTCCAAACCGCTGTCGATGAGATAGGATTCCAGCGCCTTCTCGTCCTTCAGATACTGCGCCGACTTGCCGCGCGAGACCTTGTAGAGCGGCGGCTGGGCAATATAGAGATGGCCGCGTTCCAGCAATTCCGGCATCTGCCGGAAGAAGAACGTCAACAGCAATGTCCGGATATGCGCACCGTCCACATCGGCATCCGTCATGATGATGATCTTGTGATAGCGCAGCTTGTCGATATTGAACTCGTCCTTGCCAATGCCGGTTCCGAGCGCCGTGATCAGCGTGCCGATTTCCTGGCTCGACAGCATCTTGTCGAAACGCGCCCGCTCGACATTGAGGATCTTGCCGCGCAACGGCAGGATCGCCTGGTTTTCACGGGACCGGCCCTGTTTGGCAGAGCCGCCGGCGGAATCGCCCTCCACCAGGAACAATTCGGATTTTGCCGGATCCCGTTCCGAACAATCGGCCAGCTTCCCAGGCAGCGAGGCAATATCAAGTGCGCCCTTGCGGCGCGTCAGCTCGCGCGCCTTTCGTGCCGCTTCGCGCGCGGCGGCGGCCTCGACCACCTTGCCGACCAGGACCTTGGCTTCCTGCGGATGTTCCTCGAGCCACTGGTTGAGCGCCGTGTTGACCAGGCTTTCGACAACCGGCCGGACCTCGGATGAAACGAGCTTGTCCTTGGTCTGCGACGAAAATTTGGGGTCCGGAACCTTGACCGAAAGAACCGCCGTCAAACCCTCCCGGCAATCGTCACCGGTCAGCGACACCTTTTCCTTCTTGGTCAGCCCGGAGCTTTCGCCATAGCCGACGATCTGCCGGGTCAGCGCACCGCGGAACCCGGCCATATGGGTGCCACCGTCGCGCTGCGGAATATTGTTGGTAAAGCACAGGACGTTCTCGTGGTAGCTGTCGTTCCACCACATGGCGACATCAACGGTGATACCGTCCTTTTCGCTGGAAATGCCAATGGGTTCCTCGACAAGCGGTTTCTTGTTGCGGTCGAGATATTTCACGAAGGCCTGGATGCCGCCATCATAGACCAGCTCGCTGGTCTGGACGTCCGAATGGCGATTGTCCGTCAGGATGATGCGCACGCCGGAGTTCAAAAAGGCCAGTTCGCGCAACCGGTGCTCCAGCGTGCCGTAGTCGAACTCGGTCATTGTGAACGTATCGGATGACGGCAGGAAGGTGATTTCGGTTCCGGTTTCGTCACCCGCATCACCAACGGCACTCAGGGGGCCGTCCGCGATACCATGGGTAAAGCTCATTTCGTGGATTTTGCCTTTGCGCCGGATCCGCATGCTCAGCTTGACGGAAAGCGCGTTGACCACGGAAACGCCGACTCCGTGCAGACCGCCGGATACCTTGTAGGAATTCTGGTCGAATTTACCCCCGGCATGCAGCTGGGTCATGATCACTTCGGCGGCTGAAATCCCTTCTTCATGGTGAATATCGGTCGGAATGCCGCGACCATTATCGGTCACTGTGCACGATCCGTCAGGGTTCAGCGTTACCGTTACATGGGTTGCATGGCCGGCCAGGGCCTCGTCGATCGCATTGTCGACGACCTCGTAAACCATGTGGTGCAGGCCCGACCCGTCATCCGTATCGCCGATATACATTCCCGGACGTTTGCGGACAGCATCTAAGCCTTTGAGAACTTTGATGGAATCAGCACCGTATTCGGTGCTTGCCTCGTCCGCGGCCGAATTTTCGTTTTCGGGCGTATCGCTCATGATGCTGTGGTCTTTCCTGGAAAATGAGACCGCGTGCCTTGCCGGGGCGAATCACACACGTTTGCCATTGAAATATAATGGTTTTGGCTGTCAAAACCAAATCTTGGGACCATCTTTCTCGCGGTCTGCGCACCGCACCAATCCAAGCGTACCGCGCCGGATTTTGATTGGCCGGCGCTCCGCAGCGCCTATATGGTGTTCTGCAGGTAGTTGAGGCCGGCGTGCACCCGGCCCCACATGGCCCCAAGAAGGCAATTTCACCGTGGACGCAGCAGTCGAGCCCTTTATGCCACCCGCGCCGAAGCCGCGCGCAACCCCGCCGGGACGGCTGGACGTTATTCGTACGATCTATCGCAATCCGATCGAGCTATGGGGAGAGCCGGCCTACACGCAACCATCCATATCAGCCGCCTTTTTCAACGAGCGCATGGTGCTTGCCAATGCGCCGGACCTCATTCGGCACATTCTGGTCGACAATGCCGCCAACTACCGCATGGCGCGTGTTCGTCAGCTTCTTTTACGGCCGATCCTGCGGGACGGGTTGCTGACCGCCGAAGGTGATGCCTGGAAACGGTCGCGAAAGGCGGTCGCTCCGGTGTTTACACCACGCCATGCCCAGGGCTTTGCCAGCCAGATGCTGCGATCGGCCGAGGCGTTCACCGAACGCTACAGCGGTGACGGCCGCGTTCATGAAATTGCCCATGACATGACGGAACTCACCTATGAGATATTGGCGGCGACGCTCTTTTCCGGTCGGATTGTGACACCCGATGGTGATTTCGGCAGCAAGGTTGAGCGGTTGCTCGAAACCATGGGCCGGGTCGATCCGCTGGACCTGCTCAAGGCACCCGCCTGGCTTCCCCGTCTGACGCGGCTTCGGGGGCGGCGGATTTTGGCATTTTTTCGCAAGATCGTGTCCGACACGATGGATGAGCGCATCAAGGAGCTTCGGGAGCATCCACAGAGCGTTCCGGAGGACTTTCTGACTTTGTTGTTGCGGCAGCAAAAGCCGGGCGGACTGACCCGCGATGAAGTCGAAGACAATATCATAACGTTCATCGGTGCGGGACATGAGACAACGGCGCGGGCTCTCGGCTGGACCCTGTATTGCCTCGCCAACGCACCGGCGGAACGAGACCGGGTCGAGGCCGAAATTGACGACGTGCTGCCGCGGGAGCCGGATCCGGTGAACTGGCTTGACCGGATGCCGCAAACGCGGGCAGCCTTCGAAGAGGCCATGCGGCTTTATCCACCGGCCCCGTCAATCAATCGCGCCGCCATAGAGGACGACCGGTTCGGCAAGACAGTCATTCCCGCCGGGACCACCGTTCTTGTCATGCCGTGGATCCTGCATCGCCATCGGGCTCTTTGGGACAGGCCGGATGCCTACATTCCCGCCCGCTTTCTTCCCGGCAACCGGGAGAAAATCGGCCGCTTTCAGTATCTCCCGTTCGGAGCCGGACCGCGCATCTGCATCGGTGCGACCTTTGCCCTGCAGGAAGCCGTCATTGCGCTCGGCGTTTTGATGCGCCGTTTTCGCTTTGATTGTACGGATGAAACAAATCCCTGGCCGGTGCAGAAACTGACCGTCCAGCCCGAAGGCGGCTTGCCCATGCGGGTGACCGCCCGTTAGACGGCCTCACCTCTTGTCAGAAACGTGACAACGGCACCGATCCTTGATGGGTTGATGCATGCAGGTTTCACCGTTCCCGGTAAAACCTGGCCAGCTTTAGCGCGCTGCAGCTTGCTCGGTAACACATCCATCGATGCCGTAGGCTGAATTACAGCCACCGTCACCGGTCAGTGCAGCCGGTGGTGCAAAAAAAGCACCGGCCAAAATTACCGCGCCTGCCAGCAGGAAGGAAGAGAAGATGGCCCTACCCATCGTCTTTTGTCCCGTCATAGTTCCCCTCGAACCATTGTTTTACGCACTTTGTGGGCGGTTTGGCCCACGATTGAGCGTCGTTGGTCCCCACCAATTTAACGCTTGTGTAGCAGCAAAATACTAACGATTTGTTTGGATGTAATTGCTCTCGGCGGCCGGTTCAAGCGCGTTATGGTTGAATCTTTGACAACGCCTAGGTTGAATCCGGAAAAAATGTGCCGATGCCCCGGAAAAACATCTCGACCGCCAGCACCGTCAGGACAATCTTGAAGATGAGCCGGAAACGCTCCTCCGGCAATCGCAAAAGAATGCGCGCGCCGACCAGTGTTCCGGCAAATCCGAACACGATCATCATCGCCACCAGCGGCAGCCAGGGCGCAAAGACAAATCCGGCAAGGGCAAAACCGATGATCTTGAAACCGTGCTGGGCGCTGGTAATTGCTGCCAGCGAACCGACAAGCGTCTGACGCTCACTGAAACTGTTGGATAGGAGGGCGGCATTGAGGGGTGCCGTTGCGCCGAAAAACATACTGAGAAATGTCGTTGTGGCGCCGATCAGCGCCATGCCTCCCTGTCGGATGGATACCAGTTTCGGTATCTTTATCCAGGTTGAAAGCAGAACGAATAGCCCGAGTCCGGTCAGAACCACACCACTGGAAAGACGAACGGCGATGGCCGCGCCGGCACTGGCGCCGATAATCGCACCGAGGCTGAACGCGGCAAGCCTGGCCCACTCCACGTGGCGGCGCATGACCAGAACCCGACCGGCGTTGGAGCCGAGCTGAACGCAGCCATGGACCGGTATCAGTGCTGAAACCGGCAGGATATAGGACATCAGGGCGATCATGATCGTCCCACCGCCAATGCCGACGGACGCGGTTATCAAGGATGTCAGAAAACTCGCGGCCACCAGAAAAAGGACATGGAACACCGAAAGCGATGCCGGCAGTACGGCATCGACAAGCATGGCGATGACAGTCAGGCCATCATGCCCCGGGTGAACTGGCCGGCAGGCCGGAAGCGCACCAGATAGGAGGGCAAGATCGCCTCAAGGGTCGTTGCTTCGATACCCATTCCGGCAAGTGTTCGATGTTCGGTCTGTGCGTCCTCGGAGACGACATTGTCGTCCTGCAGGAGAATGACCTGATCGCGGGTCAGGGCCGGTTCAATCAATGGTATCGCGGAGAGCAGGCTGCCCAACCATTTGGCGGCAAACCACGGAATTGTCACCAGAGTCCGTTTGCGGGCGATGACCGACAGCATGAGCTCGAGACATTCCCTGAAGGTCAGGACTTCAGGACCACCAAGTTCCCAGCTCTTTCCCGATTCGATCGATCCGTCCACGCTGCGCGCGACGGCTTCGGCAACGTCGTTGACATAGACCGGCTGGAATTGCGTTTGACCGCCTCCGATCAGCGGCAGAAACATCGAAAACCGTGACATCTCCGCGAATTTGTTGAAAAACCCGTCCTCCGGTCCGAAGATGATCGAGGGCCGGATAATCGTTGCGTCCGGAACCGTATATCGAACCGCTTCCTCAGCCAGGCCCTTTGTCCGCGCATAGTCGGAATCACCCTGGCTGTCCGCGCCGATGGCGGACATGTGGGTCAATTTGATATCGGCATCACGACAGGCTTCCGCCACTGTCCGGGCGCCGAGATCCTGTACGGTGTCGAAACGGTTGGGTCCGGTTTCAAAGAGAATGCCAACCAGGTTGATGACATGATCCGAGCCGCGAACGGCCCGCACCACCGAGGCACGGTTGCGCAAATTGGCCTGCACGGCGACTATCTGTCCGACATTGCCAAGCGGCTGCAGGAAGCCCGCAAGATCCGGTCGCCTTACTGCGACACGCACATTGTAGCCGCGCTGCGCCAACGCGCGCACCACATGGCGCCCGACAAAACCGGATCCGCCGAACACTGTTATCAGTTTGGGGACATTGCTATGCGTCATGAAGGCCTGTTTCCTTGAGACGATCCGTGATCTTTTGTTTCTCTTAGTCAAATTGCGCGGCGGCGTGAAGAGCTAACCACATCGGGCTCCAAAATATCACAGATCACGCACCATCAACAGCCGTTGCTCAGGATCGATTCCAGCGGGAATGTCCGCGGCGAATTGATGCCGCAGGAGCGCCGAGGCGGTTTCCAGCGGCAGTTCGGAAAAACCCTGGCGCTCATAATAGGGTCGATTGAACATCACATCGCGGAACGTCGAAAGGATGCACCGGTCGGCGCCCTGCCGACGTCCCCGATCAAGGGCCAGAGACAGCAATGATGTTCCGATGCCACGGCGCCCATGATCAGGGTCGACGGCCAGAAGCCGCACATAGATGTCGTTTCCCAGGCGCTGGACGGCGATGAAGCCGGCCGGAACATCATCCGATGGACAGGCGACCGTGACCGTACAAGCGGTAAGCATGGCGCTGAATGCGTCCAGCGGGGTCAATGGACCGGTTGCGATGGCCATGATGTTGGATATGCCGGTTTCCAGAAACAGCTGGTCGGCCCGCCGGTCGATTTCGGCCAGTTTTTCAAGGTCATCGACGCGCATTTCGCGCGACACATATCCGTCGCTCAGCCGGTGCCGGTGGTCAGTCATCCATTCCTTCGACAACGAGCATCTCGGCTTCGGCAACAGTCGTCCGGATTGCTTTGGCGGCCTGGTATTCATCGCTGTTGTAGCAATTGACCGCCATCTCCATGGACGGAAACTCGATGACCACATTGCGCTTGCGCGCCGGCCCCTCAAGCACCTCGAACGGTCCACCGCGCGCCAGAAATCTTGCGCCATATCGCTCGAAGGCTGGCTTTGCCGTCGAAACATAGTCCTTGTAGCGCTCGGTGTCGTTCACATCGACACGGGCAATCCAGTATGCCTTGGCCATGGTATCCTCCTCTGGTGTTATGATCCGCCGTGCCCGGCCAATGCGCCGGACATTTCTGCCAGGATCGCCGTGGCCGCCTCGAGCGGGTCGTCGGCTGCGACGATTGGCCGTGCGACCACGAGATGGCTGGATCCATTATGCAATGCATCGGCCGGCGTTACGACACGCTTCTGGTCGCCATGGTCCGCGCCACGCGGGCGAATGCCCGGCGTCACGACAGCCATGTCGGGACCGGCAATGGTTCGCACGGCCTTGGCCTCCGCAGCCGAACAGACAATGCCCCCCATGCCGGCATCGACCGTTTGCCGCGCGCGGCGAGCGACCAGATCGGCCGGATTGCTCGCATAGCCCGCCTCGGCCAGATCGCCTTCATCCATTGATGTCAGGACCGTCACGCCCAGCAGGCACAGCGACGATCCACGCGCGGCCTCGACCGCGGCGCGCATCGCCTTGGGATAGGCATGCAGGGTCAGCATCGAAACATTCATTTTCGCAATATTTTCAACGCCCTTGGCAACCGTATTGTCGATATCGAGCAGTTTCATGTCGAGAAACACGCGTTTGCCGTCAGCAATGATGTCGCGAGCGAATTCAAGGCCACCAGCGAAGACAAGCTGGTAGCCGATCTTGTAGAAATCGACCGTATTGCCGAGCGTTGCGACCATTGATGCCGCCGCATCAACCGTTGGAACATCGAGACCGACGATCAGGTGATCCTTGGTGTTCTGCATAATCATTCCTCGTTTTCAGTGCCCCATGCCGTGACGCCTGCAATGATCGACCAGCGATTTGCAGCAGCGTTCAAGAATTCCGGCGGTCCGCTCATCGATCACCGATCCGTCGGTCTCGAAGGCCTGTCTGGCATTGCTGACAGAAACCTGTTGCGACAGGACCTGTGCGCCGACCGCCACGAGAACAGACCGCAGATGAGAAAGGCTTCGAATGCCACCAAGCCTGCCGGGTGAGGCGGCGCCGAGTGCAATGTAGCGGTCCTGCCAGGGCTTGAGCAGCGCGTCGCCATCCGATGAAATCAGGCTGACCCAATCAATCGCGTTCTTCAAAAGGGGCGGGATCGACGCGTTGTATTCCGGACTGGCGACAAACACGCCCTCATGCCGGGCGATCATCCGCCCGAGCTTCATCGCATTGGCGGGAATGCCTTTCTCGGATTTCAGATCCTCATTGACGAGTGGCAGAGGATAGTCGAGCAGCGATACGCGCGTAACGTCGGCCCCCATTTGTGCCAGCTTCAATTGCGCGGCATCGGCCAGTTTCACATTGACCGAATTTGATTTTACGGAGCCGGGCAGGACCAGAATTTTCGGAATCATTGAGCCTGTCGTTCCTGTCTCAATCAGCACGACGATAAAGCCACATCTGCGCTGGCGGGATATTGCGTATTTCCCATCCGAACCGTTCGACGGAATAATGCCCCCGTCCGAGCGGGATCGGTGCCGTGGGACCGTAGGAGAACTGCAGGAACGGCCGTCCCTTCGGGATGCGTCCCAGCGCATCCTCGAGCAGCGATATTCTCTTTTCGACCGAAAAATTGAGAAGCGGAAGACCGGAAATCACACAATCAAAATGCGTTGTGCTGAGATCGCCGAGGGTCTTGCCGAGTTCAAAGGCATCGCCTTCAACCAATTGTACATCGGGAAATTCCCGTTTCAAATGCTTGCAGAACTGCCTCGAATATTCCACCGAAACGAGCTTTTCGGGTGCAATGCCCCGCCGCATGAGAGCTTTGGTGACCACGCCCGTGCCCGGTCCGAGCTCCAGCACCGGAAGCGAGGACGCCGGATTGGCGACGCTGGCCATTCGACGGGCCATGAAAATCGAGGTGGGGACCAGTGCGCCGACTGTCTTGGGCTGTGTGACGAGACCCTTGAAAAACCGCAGGTTACGATTGAGATGCCTTGCGACATTTTGCGGCAAATGGTGCGGCATCCAATCTTCCCTCTGTAACCGCGCCAGCTGTCGATGCCGCCGCATCGTTTCTTTTGCGGTCATTCACTCAGCGTATCAAAAAAATGTCTCATCTTTGAAAAGAAGCCTGACGATTCCGGATTGTTTTCCGTTGACGACAGGGACTCGAACTCCTCGAGAAGCTCTCTTTGTCGTTTGGTCAGCTTCTGCGGCGTTTCGATCGAAATCTGAATATAGAGATCGCCCATCTGGGAGGATCGCAGCACCGGCATGCCCTTGGACTTCAGCCGGAACTGTCGGCCCGCCTGGGTTCCCTCGGGAACCTTGACCCGGGTTTTGGCACCGTCCAGCGTGACGACATCAAACTGGCCGCCGAGCGCTGCCGTCGTCATGGACAGCGGAACGTTGCAATAGAGGTCGGCGCCATCACGCTGAAAAAACTCGTGCGGCTTGACCGAAAGGAAGATGTAGAGATCACCAGTCGGGCCACCGCGCATTCCGGCTTCGCCCTCCCCGGACAGTCGAATGCGGGTGCCGTCTTCAATGCCGGCTGGAATATTGACGGAAAGGGAGCGCTCTTCGGTCACACGGCCCTGGCCGGAGCACTTGTTGCACGGATCGGTGATCATCTCGCCACGGCCATGACATGACGGGCATGTTCTTTCGACGGAAAAGAATCCCTGTGATGCCCGCACACGCCCCGAACCGTGACAGGTACCACACGTCGAGGGGGAGGTGCCGGGTTTGGCGCCGCTGCCGGTACATTCATCGCATTGCACCGAGGAGGGCACGCGAATTTGCGCCGTCTTGCCTTCAAATGCTTCCTCGATGGTGATTTCCATATTGTAGCGCAGGTCGGCGCCGCGCTCGCGTCCACCGGAGGAGCGGCGCGCCCGTCCTCCGCCCATCATCTCGCCGAAAATATCTTCGAATATGTCGGAAAATCCGCCGGCGCCCCCGCCGCCAAATCCACCCGGTCCACCCTGTTCGAAGGCGGCGTGGCCGAATTGATCATAAGCGGCCCGTTTTTGCGGGTCCTTCAGCGTCTCATAGGCTTCGTTGATTTCCTTGAAACGGCGTTCGGCGTCATGGTCATCCGGGTTCTTGTCCGGATGAAACTTCATGGCAAGTTTGCGAAAGGCACTCTTGAGTTCCCGCTCGTCGGCTCCCTTGCCAACGCCCAGGGTTTCGTAGAAATCAGGCTTGGCCATCAATTTGCTCCGCGGACCCCATTACGCATGGTTTGACCCAATATCTGATTTTCACTGCGGTTCCCCTGCGCCGTGCCGCGCGCGGGCCCGGTATCGCGGGTGTTTAATAACCGTACTTTGTTGAAAACGCCACAATGGACGAAAAAAAGCCGGCGCCGGCCCGCGACGGGGCCGGCGCCGGCGATCCGGTTTACGCCGATTTTTTCTCGTCGTCGTCGTTTATCTCTTCAAAATCGGCGTCGACAACATCGTCGTCACTGGCCGCGGCGTCGGCTTCGGCATCCGCCTCGGCAGCTTCCGCCTGCTGCGACTCATACATGGCCTGTCCGAGCTTCATGGACACTTCCGCCAGGGCCGTTGTCTTGGCCTTGATGTCTTCCGCATCTGGCTCATCGGCCTCGACAGCCGCCTTCAGCGCTTCAAGCGCATCCGAAATCGCCGTGCGATCCTCATCGCCGACCTTGTCGCCATAATCCGCAAGCGATTTCTCGGTCGAGTGAATCAGGCTTTCCGCCTGGTTCTTGGATTCAACCGCATCACGGCGGGCCTTGTCTGCTTCGGCATTGCTTTCCGCATCCTTGATCATCTGATCGATGTCATCGTCCGAAAGACCGCCCGATGCCTGAATACGAATCTGATGCTCCTTGCCGGTGCCCTTGTCCTTGGCCGACACGTTGACGATGCCGTTGGCGTCGATGTCGAATGTGACCTCGATCTGCGGAACACCGCGTGGTGCCGGCGGGATGCCGACCAGATCGAACTGACCCAGCATCTTGTTGTCGGAGGCCATTTCGCGTTCGCCCTGTGCGACACGGATGGTCACGGCATTCTGATTGTCGTCCGCCGTCGAGAAAGTCTGCGACTTCTTGGTCGGAATTGTCGTGTTGCGGTCGATCAGTCGGGTGAACACGCCACCAAGCGTTTCGATGCCCAGAGACAGCGGAGTGACATCGAGCAGCAGGACGTCTTTGACATCGCCCTGCAGAACACCGGCCTGAATGGCGGCGCCCATGGCAACCACTTCATCCGGGTTGACGCCCTTGTGCGGCTCCTTGCCGAAGAACTTCTTGACCACTTCCTGCACCTTCGGCATGCGGGTCATGCCGCCGACCAGAACCACTTCGTCGATTTCGCCCGGCTGGATACCGGCATCCTTGATGGCGGCCTTGCAGGGATCGACGGTGCGCTGCACCAGATCGTCAACCAGGCTTTCGAATTTGGCCCGGGAGAGTTTCATGGTCAGGTGCTTCGGACCGCTCTGGTCCGCTGTGATGAACGGCAGGTTGATTTCGGTCTGTGCTGAGGAAGACAATTCGATCTTCGCTTTTTCCGCAGCTTCCTTCAGGCGCTGCAGCGCAAGCTTGTCGCCGGTCAGGTCGATGCCCTGGTCCTTCTTGAATTCCTTGGCCAGATACTCCACCAGCCGCATGTCGAAATCTTCACCACCGAGGAAAGTATCGCCATTGGTGGATTTCACTTCGAACACGCCGTCGCCGATCTCCAGGACGGAAATATCGAAGGTGCCGCCGCCAAGGTCGTAAACGGCGATGGTCTTGCCTTCTTTCTTGTCCAGACCGTAGGCAAGGGCCGCGGCGGTCGGCTCGTTGATGATGCGCAGGACTTCGAGACCGGCGATCTTGCCGGCGTCCTTGGTGGCCTGACGCTGAGCGTCATTAAAATAGGCAGGAACCGTGATGACGGCCTTTTCGACCGTTTCACCGAGATAGGTCTCGGCCGTTTCCTTCATCTTCTGCAAGATCATTGCCGAGATCTGCGACGGTGAATAGCTCTCATCGCCCGCCTTGACCCAGGCATCGCCATTGTCGGCCTTGACGATCTTGTAGGGAACAAGACCCTTGTCCTTTTCGACCATCTTGTCGTCATACCGGCGACCAATGAGGCGCTTGACGGCAAACAATGTGTTTTCGGGATTGGTAACGGCCTGTCGCTTGGCCGGCTGTCCGGTCAGGCGTTCGCCGTCGTCGCTGAAGGCCACCATGGATGGCGTGGTGCGTGCGCCTTCTGCGTTCTCAATGACCTTCGCGTCCGAACCGTCCATGACGGCGACGCAGGAATTGGTCGTTCCCAGATCTATTCCAATTACTTTTGCCATTTCATATTCTCCTTGAAGCGAACTGTCGGGACCCTTCTCGGCATTCCATGTGACAGTCCCTAGCGGTATTATCCCCCAGCACCATCAAAGGGTGCCGTGTTGAGCCGTATATAAGAAAGCCGTTTTGGGACTGCAAGGCAGGATTCGGATTCCACTCGCGCTCGTCGCGTGACCGCCGATAGCATTGCTGGCGGCGTGTGGAAAGGCCCTGATTTGAACGGGCGATGTTTTTTCGGATTGGCTTGGTCTTTGGATGGTTTCCGGCAGGTCGGTTTCGGCCCCTGATTCCTACCCGCAAAAGCCGTTTCCAGTGTGGTCCGCGGGCAGGAGTCAGTTGCCCAGAATTATATCCAGCAGCGTGGTTGATCTCGTGTTCTGGTTGCCCTGGCCGATATCGGCCGGCGGCACCTGTTTTCGGGTTGAGCCGGTACTGTGTTGCGAGATACCGGATTGCGGCACCGGTTGCGCCTGCGGCGCATTGGCAACCGGACGCGCCGGCACCCGCGCCGGCGGAGTCTGCGGCCGGGTTACCGGCACCGCTACACGGCTTGGATCTTCCGGAACCGCAAATTGACCCGGCAGCTTGTTTCCGGCCGATCCCTCCCGGGCATTTTCCATGAAGGCACGCCAGGCAGAGGCCGGCATGCCACCGCCGGTCACTTTCTTGGTCGGTTTGCCATCATCATTGCCAAACCAGACACCGGTTGCCAGGTCGGCCGTATATCCGACAAACAGCGCGTCGCGAAACGCTTGGCTGGTACCGGTTTTTCCGGCCACCTGACGGCGGTTGAGGCGCGCGCGGCGACCGGTGCCCTCATTGACCGCTTCAAGCAACATGCCGTTCATCATGGCAATAATGTCGGGTCGCAGGACTCTTGGCGGATTGTCATAGGTGTTCTCATAGAGAACCGTGCCGTCGGCGGTGGTGACACGTCGGATCACATGGGGTGTCGCCTTGAAGCCGCCATTCATGAAAGGTGCGTAGGCGGCGGTCAGCTCCGTCAGGGTCACCTCGGATGTGCCCAGAGCGATCGACGCGTTGGCTTGCAGTTTTGATTCAATGCCGAGCCGCCTGGCGGTCTTGGCGACGTTTTTTGGCCCGGCCTCCATCACCAGTTGGGCGGCGACCGTATTGAGCGACTTCGACAGTGCTTCCGAAAGCGTCACCGGTCCGCGATATTTTTCATCATAGTTGGACGGCGTCCATTTGCCGATCCGGATGGGCGCGTCGTTGCGGACCGAATGCGGCGTACGGCCCATTTCGAGGGCCGTTGCATAGACAAACGGCTTGAAGGCTGATCCCGGTTGTCGTTTCGCCTTGGTGGCCCGGTCGAATTGGCTGACCGTGTAATCATAGCCGCCGACCAGCGCACGAATCGCTCCGGTTCCGTCGATCGAAACCAGCGCGCCCTGAGAGACATTCAGCTTTTCGCCATCCTTGTCGATGGCGCCGCGGATGGCCGCCTCGGCGCTTTGCTGGATCGGCAGGCTGATCGTCGTGTGAACGACGAGATCGCGCGAAATCTCGCCGCCGATCAGCGAACCAAGCTGATCCATGACCAGGTCGGCCGCATAGTGTTCCGCACCGCTCCAGTAACTCTTTGCCTTTGTGGGCGGCCGCGTCATTGCTGTGGTGATTTCCCGATCGGTCACAAACCCTTCTTCACGCATGGCTTCAAGCACCAGCTGCGCGCGTGTTTCGGCGGCCTCGGGGTTGCGCGCCGGCGACAACCGGGACGGCGCCTTGAGCAATCCCGCCAGCAGCGCCGCCTGAGCCAGATTGACGTCACGCGCCGGCTTTTTGAAATATCGCCGCGAAGCGGCTTCGACACCATAGGAACCGGAACCGAAATAAACCCGGTTCAGATACATTTCCAGAATTTGGTCCTTGCTGAACTTGTGTTCGAGCCAGAAGGCAAGAAGCACCTCCTGGACCTTGCGTTCGACCGTGCGTTCGGGAGACAGGAAGAGGTTCTTGGCCAGTTGCTGGGTCAGGGTCGAGCCGCCCTGCACCATCCGGCCCTCCAGGATGTTCGTCGTCATCGCCCGGGCCAGTCCGATCGGATCTATGCCGAAATGTGAATAGAAGCGCCGGTCTTCGATGGCGATCACCGCCTGCGGTATATAGGGCGACATGCGGCCAAGGGTCAGCGCTTCGCCACCGGTGACGCCGCGATTGGCCATGGTGGTCCCTTCGGCGGACAGAATTTTGACGTTGGGCGGCCGTTCCGGAACCGACCAGCTGGTGGCGCTCGGCATTTTGGCGCCATAGAATGCGACAATTCCGGCAATGCCGATGCCGCCCCACAGGCCGATCACGAAACACCAGTAGAGGCCGCGCCTCAGAAAGCCGGCGAATCCCCGCCGGGCCGAACCCGACCGAGACTTGGCGCGTTTTTTGGACTTGCCGCCCCGGCTTCGGGATTTTCGCTTCGTCGTCTTGCCGCCGCTGACCCGGTCCTTCGGATCCGCACGCAATTCGGCCTTCTTCTTTTTCTTGCCGTCTTCAAAAGACGGCTCGATGCGTTTCTTCTGTTTTTTGCGGGGTCCGGCCATGCAATCCATCGGAAATGGGAAACCAAATGTTCCTGAAACCTAATGGCGTCAATTTAAGGGCGCGTTAATGGTGTTGTTAATGCTTCGCCGTCGCCGTGCCCCAATTAACGGTTGGATTGGAACTGAAGCGGTAGATTGTCGTTCAATCGAACGGAATTCTGCCATGAACCATATTGCAAAACGGCCCTTTTCCAACGCGGCAACGCCTGCGCACGGCGATTACATTCAGCTTGAATCGGGGCGTGTCGACTGGGTTGATTGCCTCAAGGGGTTCTGCATTCTTCTTGTGGTCATGCTGCATGCGGTTTTCGGTGTCGAAAAGGCCGCCGGAGCCGAGGGCTGGATGCACGCATTTGTCACGACGGTGCAGCCGATTCGCATGCCGGCTTTCTTTCTGGCCTCAGGCCTTTTTCTGATGCGCGGCATTGACGCGCCCTTGGTGCGTTTTGCCGATCGCAAGATCCTTCATTTTGCCTATTTCTATGTTCTTTGGCTGACGATCCAGTTTGCCTTCAAGGCGCCGGGCATGGTCCAGGAAGCCGGTATCACGAGTGCCATTGGTGCCTATGCGCTCGCCTTCGTACAGCCCTTCGGCACATTGTGGTTCATCTATATCCTGCCGATCTTCTATCTGGCGACGCGGCTGAGCCGACCGGTTGCCGTTCCCGTTGTCCTGGCCTGCGCGGTCCTGTTGCAGGTTCTGCCAATCCATACCGGGGCCATGATCATTGATGAATTCGCCAGCTATTTCCTGTGGTTCTATCTGGGCTATGCGTTTTCAGACCGTGCTTTCGCCCTGGCGGCCTGGGCAGCGAAAAATCCGGTCCCGGCCGTGTCCGGCGCGGTTGTCGTCGTCGCGTGCACCGGGCTTTTGACACAGGTTGATGTGCCGATGTCGGCATTGCCGGCACCAATGGAAGCGGCTGCCAAGGTGGCGACCCTGCCGCTGTCCATGATGCCGGTTGTTTCGCTGCTTCTGGGCTTGCTCGGTACAGCCGCCCTGATCGCCATCAGTGCAGTGCTCGCCGGCCGCAGCTGGGTCGAACCCATTCGATGGTGCGGCGCCCATTCGATCGTCATCTATCTGGCGTTCTTCTTGCCGATGGCGGTGACCCGTTCCGTTCTGCTCAAACTCGGGATCATTTCTGACATTGGCACGGTTTCGCTGCTGGTCTGGATTGCGGCGGTGGCCGGTCCGGTCATCCTGTTTTGGTGCGTCGAGCGCACCGGCCTCGGACGCTTCCTGTTCGAGCGCCCGCATTGGGCGAAACTGGAAAAGCGGCAAACCTGATTCACGCTGCGACGTTTGAGTCGCGAGCGTGTCTTCGCTTCACAGCAAACATGGACAAAAAAGTGCCACCGTGGCTGGAGGGGACTAGTCACGGTGGCGTTGGGGATGTGAGCGGCGACCCGGAGAGGGGGGGGATGAGGTCGCCGCTCGTGTCTGACGTGGCGGGGGACATGCCTCTCGCCAGACATCGGCATTTTTTTGCCGGTACACCCGATTTGGTCCGATGAATGTGGCAATTCAAGGACATGATTGAAGGAAAAATCTCACGACTGTGTGACGGTCGCGTCGAGGGTGCGTTGCCGCAATCCGTTCATTGATGCGCGTTGCGCTTCGAGACAGTTTCGCAAGGCCTGTAACAATTAACCATAAGCCGTTCAAACACCGTGATAATTGACCGTCAGCCGCTTCGGCGATCAAGCCGGCGGTGTGCGGAAAAACACCGGGCGGTCAGGGGCCGGACCTGTCCCGCGGACCCATTGAAGAAAATTTCAAATGTTCAATGATTCGAATCATTTGTGTGAAATATTTTTGACAAATCGGGATTTGTGATCCGAATCCCAGCGGCTCGGACGGCTCAGTAAGAGCGTGTCGGCCGGTCCATGACCCGCCGGCCGAAAAGGCTGGCGACAAGGTCGACCATGAGCCGTGCCGTCTTTCCCCGCTCGTCCAGAAACGGATTCAGTTCGACAACGTCGAGCGACGTGATCAGACCGCTGTCGCACAGCATCTCCATCACCAGATGCGCTTCGCGAAAGGTTGCACCGCCCGGGACGGTGGTGCCGACCGCCGGCGCAATGTCCGGGTCCAGAAAATCGACATCCAGGCTGACATGCAGGGCACCCTTTGCGGCGTCGACCCGATCGAGAAATGCCGACAGGAGCCGCGCGAAACCGTGTTCGTCAATGTCCCGCATGTCGTGCACCGTAACGCCGGTATCGCGCAAGCCCTCATGTTCGCTGATATCGACCGAGCGAATGCCGAGCATGCAGACATTGCGCGGATCGATCGACGCCGAAACCGGTGGGAATGCCGGGTCGAAACCGCCCTGGCCGGTGATATAGGCAACCGGCGTTCCGTGCAGATTGCCGCTTTTCGTGCTGTCGAGCGTATGAAAATCCGGATGCGCGTCGAGCCAAAGAAGGAATTGCGGACGACCGATTTCGGCCGATTGCAGTGCGATGGCGGGAACGCTGCCAAGAGAAATACTGTGGTCACCGCCAAGAAACAGCGGCAGATGCCCCTGCCTCACCGCCCTGTCGCCCATTTCATGGATGGCCTTGGCCCAGCCGGCGGTCTCTGAAAGGTGACGAATCGCGCGGTTGGGGTGGGTGATCGGTGCAGGATCAGACAACACCGCATTGCCGAGATCGGTGACGGGATGCCCGAGCTCTTCGAGCACCGGGCCGATGCCGGCGGTTCGAAGCGCATCGGGTCCCATGAGGCATCCGGGCTGACTGGCGCCGGCTTCAACCGGTGCGCCGATAAGGCAAATCGATTGTGGCATTGCGCTGTACCCAAAGCGGTTTCCATCCGTCCGTCCGGCAAAGAACCGGGACATGATGCGTTCGAGCCTAGATTGTGTGGCCGTCGCGATCAATGATGCAATTTCACGATCGCGAATTGCCGTCGGTACAACCGGCCTGATCGAGGCAATTGTCAGGTGGCGACACCAACTGGCATGGACCTTCATTTGCCGCTGCGCTATCCCTGTTCGCATGAAAAAAGATGACCACCTCTTCCTCGTCGATGGCTCCGGTTATATTTTCCGGGCCTATCACGCGCTACCGCCATTGACCCGCAAATCCGATGGCCTGCCGGTCGGCGCGGTCTCCGGTTTCTGCAACATGCTCTGGAAGCTGCTGGCGGAGGCCCGCGACACGTCGGTCGGTGTGACGCCGACCCACTTGGCGGTGATATTCGACCACTCGTCGCAGACGTTCCGCAAGGACCTCTATGCCGAATACAAGGCCAATCGCTCGGCGCCGCCGGAAGATCTGGTGCCGCAATTCGGCCTGATCCGCGAAGCCACACGGGCCTTCAACCTGCCCTGTGTTGAACTGGCCGGTTTCGAGGCAGATGACCTGATCGCTACCTATGCACGGCAAGCCGAAGCAGCTGGGGCGCACACCACAATCATTTCGTCCGACAAGGACCTGATGCAATTGGTGACCGACAAGGTTGCCATGTACGACACCATGAAAGACCGGCAGATCGGCACTGAAGAGGTGGTCGAAAAATGGGGTGTGCCGCCCGAAATGATGATCGACCTTCAGTCGCTGGCCGGCGATTCGACCGACAACATTCCCGGCGTTCCGGGCATCGGACCGAAGACCGCTGCCCAATTGCTGGAAACCTTCGGCGATCTGGACACGCTGCTCGAGCGTGCCGGCGAGATCAAGCAGAACAAGCGACGCGAGAACATCATCGAATTCGCTGACCAGGCACGGCTTTCCCGCGAACTTGTGACGTTGAAGACCGATACGCCGGTTGTCGAGGATCTTGGCAGTTTTCAACTGGAACCGCAAAACGGTCCGAAGCTCGTCGCATTCCTCAAGGCCATGGAATTCACCACACTGACCCGCCGCGTGGCGGAAGCGACAGAGACCGATGCCTCGGCCATTGATCCCGCAACCATCGAGGTTGAATGGGGTGCCGAGGCCCGCGGCCCCGATCTCGACCGAGGCGATGCACCGGCGCGTTCCGGTGACGGGCAGGCGGATACCTCCGATGGCTGGACGCCGCAGGCGCTGGCGGAGGCCCGGATCGCCAATGCCGCCGATTCGAAAATCGACACCTCCAGCTATCTGTGCCTGCGTGATCTGGCTTCGCTTGACGCGTTTATCGCCGAGGCCCGGGAAACAGGTGTTGTCGCCTTCGACACGGAAACCAACTCGCTGGATGCGATGCAGGCCGAACTGGTTGGTTTTTCATTGGCCTATCAGCCGCAGGATGCAACATCGCTGGCGGCAGGACCGGTTCGCGCCGCCTATATTCCGGTTGGACACAAGGCCGGCCAGGATGATCTTCTTGGCGGTGGCCACGCCGAAGGCCAGATTCCCATGGACGATGCGCTGGCAAGCCTCAAATCGCTGCTGGAAGATCCGTCTGTTCTGAAAATCGCGCAGAACCTCAAATATGACTGGCAGGTGGTCAACCGGTACGGCATCGAAGTGCGCGGCTATGACGACACGATGTTGATCTCCTATGCACTCGATGCCGGTCGCGGTGGGCAGGGCATGGATGCGCTGTCCGAGCGCTGGCTCGGTCACAAGCCGATTTCCTACAAGGAGGTTGCCGGAAGCGGCAAGGCGGCCGTGACGTTCGACTTTGTCGAGATCGACAAGGCAACGGCCTATGCTGCCGAGGATGCGGACGTGACACTGCGCCTGTGGCAGGTGCTCAAGCCCCGTCTGGCGGCCGATGGCCTGGCCTCGGTCTATGAGCGGCTGGAGCGGCCGATGGTTCCGGTGCTCGCCCGCATGGAGGCGCGGGGCATTTCGGTCGACCGGCAGATCCTGTCGCGCCTTTCGGGCGATTTTGCGCAAGGAGCCGCGGCGCTGGAATCGGAAATCCAGGAAATGGCCGGCGAAAAATTCAATATCGGTTCGCCCAAGCAACTCGGAGAGATCCTGTTCGGCAAGATGGGCCTGCCCGGTGGCTCCAAGACCAAGACCGGTCAATGGTCGACCTCGGCGCAGGTGCTTGAGGATCTGGCGGCGGAAGGTCACGAATTCCCGCGCAAGATTGTCGATTGGCGGCAGCTGACCAAACTCAAATCCACCTACACGGATGCGTTGCCCGGCTTCATCAATCCCGAAACCAAGCGCGTTCACACATCCTATGCGCTGGCCGCCACGACAACCGGGCGGCTGTCATCATCCGATCCCAATCTGCAGAATATTCCGATCCGCACCGCCGAAGGCCGCAAGATCCGAACCGCTTTCGTCAGCGAAAAGGGCACCAAGCTCGTCTCGGCCGACTATTCGCAGATCGAACTGCGCGTGCTGGCCCATGTCGCCGACATCGATGCGCTCAAGAAGGCCTTTGCCGAAGGCATGGACATTCACGCCATGACCGCGTCGGAAATGTTCGGCGTGCCGGTCAAGGACATGCCGGCGGATGTGCGCCGGCGCGCAAAGGCCATCAATTTCGGCATCATATACGGTATCTCGGCCTTCGGGCTCGCCAATCAGCTCGGCATTCCACGGTCCGAGGCGAGCGACTACATCAAGACCTATTTCGAGCGGTTTCCGGGAATAAAGGACTATATGGACTCCACGAAGGCGTTTGCCCGCGAAAACGGCTATGTGGAAACGATTTTCGGGCGTCGTGCCCACTATCCGGACATTGTGTCATCCAATCCGCACATGCGGTCTTTCAATGAACGCGCCGCGATCAACGCGCCGATCCAGGGATCGGCCGCCGACATCATCCGCCGGGCGATGATCAAGATGGAGCCGGAACTGGACAAGGCGGGCCTTGCCGCCCGGATGTTGCTGCAAGTGCATGACGAACTGATCTTCGAGGTGCCGGACGATGAGGTCGACAAGACGATCGAACTCGTCTCCGGCGTCATGCAGAACGCCGCCATGCCGGCGGTCTCCATGAAGGTGCCGTTGCAGGTCGATGCTCGTGCCGCTACCAATTGGGATGAAGCCCATTGATACCGCTTTGAAATAGGGTTGCTCCGTCGTCGGCGCACAAATCCTGCAACCAATCCTTGACCTTCCAGTAGCTGGAACCCCTATATCGTTCATATCACACCGTTTCACGTTTTGTCAGAAACGCGACAATGGTGTCGGTCGTTGTTTTTTTGATGCATTCAGGTTTTGCCGGCTCCGTCAAAACTGAATGGCTCTGACGGATGCAAACAGGTGAAACTGATGGAACAGCAGGTCCCGACTAAGGATTGCGGCGGAACGTGCTCGGGCCACGATCAGGACCACTCGGCCAAGGCAAATCTGTCCAAGGCCATTGATCCCGTCTGCGGCATGACGGTGCAGCCCGGACCACAGACGCAGGCGTTCACCTATCGGGAAAAAGACTATCATTTCTGCAGCGCGCGCTGTCATGACCGGTTCGAAGCCGATCCCTATTTCTTCCTTTCCGGCAATGCAAAAAAATCCATGGACGCTGCACCGGCGGATTCCCGGTTCACCTGCCCCATGCATCCCGAAATCGTCCAGGAAGGACCTGGCGCCTGTCCGATCTGCGGCATGGCCCTCGAGCCGATGGACGGAATATCGGATGAGCCCAATCATGAGCTGATCGATTTTTCCCGCCGGCTTTGGGTCAGCGCCGGCGCGGCGGTTCCCTTGCTGCTGTTGACCATGGGGCCGATGATCGGCCTGCCGTTGCGCCAATGGATCGGCGAGACGCCGTCGGTCTGGCTGGAGTTCGTGCTGGCAACCCCGGTTGTCCTGTGGGCAGCGTTGCCCTTTTTCCAGCGCGGCCTGGCATCGATCCGGACCTGGAACCTGAATATGTGGACGCTGATCATGATCGGCGTCGGAGCCGCCTATCTCTACAGTGTGATCGCAACTTTTTTGCCGGGGCTGTTTCCAGATGATTTCAGGATGCAGAGCGGGCACGTTCCGGTCTATTACGAGGCGGCTGTGGTGATCATCGCCCTTGTCTTTGTCGGCCAGGTGCTCGAATTGCGGGCGCGTGAGCGTACCGGCGATGCGATTCGCGCGCTTCTGGATCTTGCGCCCAAAACGGCGCGCCGCATCACCCCTGACGGCGATGAATATGATGCGCCACTGGAAAACATCATTGCGGGCGACCGCATGCGGGTACGTCCCGGCGAAGCTGTCCCGGTGGATGCCATTGTCCTGGAAGGCAACACATCGGTTGATGAAAGCATGCTGACGGGTGAAGCCGTTCCGGTTGAAAAGACGGTTGGTGATGCCGTCACAGGCGGCACGCTCAACAAGAATGGCGCATTGATCATCGAGGCAAGCCGGGTCGGCAATGAAACCATGCTGTCGCGCATCGTCGCCATGGTTTCGTCCGCCCAGCGCTCCCGTGCGCCAATCCAGGGACAGGCCGACCGTGTGGCGGCCTATTTCGTGCCGGCGGTCGTCGCCGCGGCGGCGATCGCATTTGTCGTCTGGCTGATATTCGGACCGGATCCGGCGCTGGCCTTTGCCATCGTGTCGGCCGTATCGGTCCTGATCATTGCCTGCCCCTGCGCGCTCGGCCTTGCAACGCCCATGTCGATCATGACGGCGACCGGCCGCGGTGCCCAGGCCGGCGTCCTCGTCAAGGATGCCGAAGCGCTCGAACGCATGGCCGGGGTCGATGTGCTAGTGGTCGACAAGACCGGAACCCTGACCCAGGGCAAGCCCGTCCTGACCGACATCGAAACCTTCGGATCAATTGAGCGCGATGACGTTCTGGCCTTGGCTGCGGCACTCGAAAAGGGGTCCGAACATCCGCTGGCCGAGGCGATCGTTGCGGGTGCCGAGAGCCGGAACATGCAGCTTGATACGGTTACGGATTTTACGGCGGTGACCGGCATGGGGGTGCGCGGGTGCGTCGGCTCCAGAGTCGTTCTTCTGGGAAATGCCGCCATGATGGCCAGTGAAACTATCGGGGTCACAGCCGGGAACGGTGCGGTCGACCGGCTTGGCGAACAGGGCAAAACGGCCATGTTCGTGGCGGTCGACAACACCCTTGCGGGCATCGTCGCTGTTGCTGATCCGATCAAGCCGACAACCGCCGCGGCTATCGACGCCCTGCATGATGCGGGGTTGAAGATCATCATGGCGACAGGTGACAATGAGCGCACGGCAAGAGCCGTGGCCGCCGATCTTGGCATTGATGATGTGCGTGCCGGCGTCCTGCCGGAGGACAAGAAGGCGCTGGTCGATGAATTGCACGCCAGCGGCCACAAGGTTGCGATGGCCGGTGACGGGGTCAATGATGCGCCGGCGCTGGCTGCTGCGGATGTCGGGATTGCCATGGGAACCGGCGCTGATGTGGCGGTGGAAAGTGCCGGGATTACGCTGCTCAAGGGCGATCTGACAGGCATTGTGCGGGCTCGACGCCTGGCGGTCGCGACATTGCGCAATATCCGGCAGAACCTGTTTTTTGCCTTTGTCTACAACGCCGCCGGCGTGCCCGTTGCCGCTGGCATCCTTTATCCGCTGACCGGCACGCTGCTGTCGCCGATGATCGCGGCGGCTGCCATGAGCCTTTCTTCGGTTTCGGTGATTTCCAACGCGCTCCGGCTGCGCCGGGTGCGGCTGGATTGACGGCCTCCGATGCCGCGCGGCTTGACCGCTGCCGCAGAAAGGCTCTCAATGTGAGGAACCCGCTCAATGGTGTCCGTGCCCTGATTGGAGACACAAGATGAATATCGGCGAGGCGGCGGACCGCACGAAACTGCCGCCAAAAACCATTCGCTATTATGAGGAAATCGATCTCGTGACGCCGGAGCGCGGCAGCAATGGCTACCGGCGCTATTCCGACAAGGACGTTCATCGGCTGCGTTTCCTGCAGCGGGCGCGAAGCCTCGGATTTTCGATTGAGGAATGCCGGCTTCTGCTGTCGCTGTACAAGGACGAGCATCGGGCAAGCGCTGATGTCAAGGCACTGGCGCTCGACAAGGTTGCACAAGTCGACCGCAAGATTGCCGATCTGCAATCCCTCCGGTCGACACTCGCAACGCTTGCGGAAAAATGCCACGGCGATGACAAGCCCGATTGCCCCATTATCGCTGACCTGGCCGGAGAAACCGGTCACTGAGCAGCGCCTGCCGTACAGGAAACGCAATGGAAACCGGCGGTCACGAGGGCGTGATGTCGGGCCGGTGGAAAAGCATCTTTTCTTCGGCTATTTCTGGGCCATGAGAAGATGGTTCTGCACATTCATGCTGTTGGTTTTTTCCCTGACGATGGGATTGTCGGGCGGAGGCCTGCCGGCGTCGCTCAAGGCCCGTACGGCAACGGCAGACCAGGTCGTGAGTGCCCACGATACCGCCAGCGCCCATTCACGTTGTTGCATGAACGAACAAATCAATGGCAGGTCGGGCACGAGCCGCTGCCTGTCCGACTGCTCCTTTTCCATTGCCAATGTGCCACCACTGGTGATTCCCGTCGCGCGCATTCGCGCCGTGATGTCCGCAGGCGACATACGGTCCCGCTATGCCGGCGCCGTGTTTCGCCCTCCGATCGCCTGACCGGCCTGGCCTGCCGCGGCGCTGGTGTGCCGCGTATTCACAAAACAGACGAACAGGCGATCCCTGATCTTGAAACAGACCCAGATGGCGGCGATACGCAATTCGTATCTGCAAGGCAAGCAATGGTGTCAATTGTCCGGATGGACACTGGCGTTCCTATCGCAAGCGCGTCATACGACACAGTCGGAGAACAGATCCCGATGCACACCAATTTGAAACTGAACCGGCGTTCCTTCCTGACCGGATCGGCCAGTCTGTCCGGGCTTGCCATTGCCGGATGTACCACCGCGCCGGACCTGCCGGAACGTCCGCGGGAACCGCGGCTCAGCCGTTCCTATGCACTGATGTATGGGCCGATGCCTCAGGAGAAATTTCCTGTTCCGGCAGTGGACCTGAAGCGCGTCCCATCAAAGTTCTATCGCCGGGAAGTGGATTATTTCGGAGCGGAGCCCGTCGGCACCGTGATCGTCGACACGCGGAGCTTCTATCTGCACCTGGTACAGGAAAACAACCGGGCGATGCGCTACGGCGTCGGGCTCGGACGCGCCGGCTTCGAATGGTCGGGACGGGCGCGAATCGCCTGGAAACAGGCCTGGCCCAAATGGACCCCGCCGGCCAGCATGATCGCGCGTCAGCCGGAGCTCGAACGCTGGAGCGCTGCCAATGGCGGCATGCCGCCGGGTTTGGACAATCCGCTCGGCGCGCGGGCACTTTATATATTCCAGGGCAATGTCGACACGCTCTATCGCATACACGGATCACCGGAATACTGGACCATCGGCAAGGCTGTTTCCAGCGGATGCGTGCGCATGATGAACCAGGACGCGATTGATCTCTACAACCGCGTACCGACCGGATCACGCATCATCGTGACCTAGGCTGTTGTGACGATTTAACCTATGTGCCGGCCTTTTATTTTGTTGATGCATTCAGGTTTTGCCGATTCCGTCAAAATCTGAATTGCTCCTAGGCACTCCTGTCCTATAGACCGGCGCGCACCGCATAGGCGGATCTGACCTGGCTGCTCCAATTGGTCAAAAGCGTGCCATCGACGCTGATTTCAGCCTGCAGGGGATACCGCCGAGAGGCGGCGCGAAAGGCAATCGGGCGCCGTTCGATTGCTGTTTCCCGCATGGCCGGCTGGTGCTGTTCGGCATAGGACGCAATCACTGCGCCGTCATTCAGACGCACCCGGGTTTCATCGCCGCCCCGCAGCGACACAGGCGCAAGGTTTTCGGCCAGCGTGTCGGTCCGCACCACCGCAACGATCCCTCTGCCGGCATCCAGCGCCCGAAAGATGCCGAGAGCCGGGCTTTTGTCCTGAGCGAGTGCAACAAGCCGGACCTGCCCATCATGGGAATGGAGGCCCGCGGCAAGGTCAAGACGCTGGCGATCCGACGCTGGCGTGACCGGATTCGTCGAGCACAAAGTCTGGCCATGATTGTCCACAATACGAAAATCATGAACAGCGCCGAGGTGCTGTGCTTCGGTCTGGAACAGGACAAGCGTGCTGTCGTCGCACGCGATCGAGGCTCGCCGGGCAAGGGCCGCAAGCGATACGGACACGTCATCGACGATTTGCTCGGAGCGCTGCAAAGCGGTTTCGGCCAGATTGCGGAAGAAGACCCTGTTCTGGGCTTCGCTCACGGTCCGCGCAATAACCGACGCCGTAAGCGTCAACATGGCAAGACACGTCACCGCCAATATGGAGAATGCATGATTTCTGGCGTGTTTGCCCAAAACCGATTCCCGGCCGAACGGCCACACGCCTATTCTCCGGTGCCAACGTTGCGTGTTGGCGCCGCCCCTCTCGATCGTCATTTGTCGTCCCCGCTCCGCATTTTTTTCTTGAGAACGGTTTTATCACGGCACGATTGCCAGTTGCTGAATCCGACATCACAGCGCCCTCGGCCTGGTGCGAAATGGAGACGCCAGGGTACCGTGCCCTATCGTCTTGTGCCGAGAAAAAGCAAATAAAAACAGCGTCTTGAGAAACACCTTACCATTGATTAAGTCTGTTGTTCTTTTGTCGCAAAAGGGCGTTGGCGGCCTTCATTCAACGGCTGCTCACACGCCCATAACGCGTAAGTGACGTCCCGTCACGCGCGCTTGATTTCCTATTGATGGACCGCTCTGGAACGTTTCGGCGGCCGGCACGCATGCGCGGACCGGCGCCAGGCCTTTGAGTTGGCAAAATGGGTGAGCGGATCGGAGAACGGTTTCGATCCCGGTGCGACAACGTGAACAAGCGATGGGACATTCAATGGAACAATTATCCGCCTTTGCCATGAACACGATTGAAGGTCTTTCCTTCCTGTTCATCTTCGTGGTCGGCTCCGTCCTTGCCTGGATTGTCATCCTCTATGTGATCGACCGGTTCCAGACAAAGAGCACATTGCGACGCAACTACCCGGTTCTGGCCCGGTTTCGCTACATATTCGAACATATGGGCGAGTTCTTTCGCCAGTATTTCTTTGCCCATGACCGCGAGGAAATGCCATTCAACCGCGCAGAGCGGTCCTGGGCCTACCGCGCGGCAAAGAATGTCGACAGCACAATTGCCTTTGGCTCGTCCCGCGATGTGCGGCTGCCGGGCACGGTCTATTTCGTCAACTGCCCTTTCCCGACCCTGTCCAGCGAGGCGGCTGAACCGATCGAGGTGACGGTCGGCCCCTATTGCCCGAAGCCTTACAAAACAGCGTCCCTCTTCAACATCTCCGGAATGAGCTACGGCGCCATTTCCATTCCCGCCGTGCGCGCGCTGTCGCACGGTGCAAAAATGGCCGGTGTTTGGATGAACACGGGTGAAGGCGGATTGTCGCCCTATCATCTCGAGGGTGGCGCGGACATCGTCTTTCAGATCGGCACGGCCAAATTCGGCGTGCGCAAGAAGGAAGGCGGTTTCGATGAGAAAAAGCTCAAGGAAGTCGCCGCCCATGACGCGGTCAAGATGTTCGAAATCAAGCTCAGCCAGGGGGCCAAGCCCGGAAAGGGCGGCATCTTGCCCGGCGCCAAGGTGAATGCGGAGATTGCTGCCATCAGGGGTCTGGAAATCGGCCAGGATGCCATCAGTCCGAACCGTCATCCGGAGGTCAACACCATCACCGATCTGTTGGACATGATCGCCCATGTCAGGGAAGTGACGGGCAAACCGGTTGGCATCAAGGCGGTGATCGGCGCCTATGGCTGGATCGAAACCCTGTGCGAGGAAATCAACCGGCGCGGCATCGAATCGGCCCCGGATTTCTTCACCGTCGACAGTGCCGATGGCGGCACCGGCGCGGCGCCGATGAGCCTCATCGACAATGTCGGCATCCCGATCAAGGAAAGCCTACCGCTGGTGGTCGATCTCCTGAAGAAGCATCGATTGCGCGACCGCATCAGGATCTGCGCCAGTGGCAAGTTGATCAATCCGTCCGAGGCGGCCTGGGCCTTTTGCGCCGGGGCGGATTTCGTCAATTCGGCCCGCGGCTACATGTTTGCGCTGGGCTGCATCCAGGCGCTTCAGTGCAACAGGAACACCTGTCCCACCGGCATCACAACGCACAACAGGAAGCTGCAATACGGGCTCGATCCGAAGGACAAGGCGACACGGGTCATGCATTATGCGCAGAACATGCAAAAGGAACTGAGCATTATCGCCCACTCCTGCGGTGTCGCCGACCCGAGGCAGCTCCAGCGCAAACATGCGCGGATCGTCCTGGCGACGGGTCAGTCGGTCAGCATGGATGACCTTTATCCGGAACCGGAGGTTCTGGCCCAGGTTGCGTGAGGAGAAAGCTGCCGGTGTCGCCGGAGGCGATATGGTACAGGTGAGAGGGCAAACCTCGAACCGAAACCCACAGATTGGGTTGGCCGGCGGCATTCTGCAAACACGGAATCCAAAATCGAAGATTTTGGTGCCCAGAAGAGGACTCGAACCTCCACGACCTTGCGGTCACCAGCACCTGAAGCTGGCGCGTCTACCAATTCCGCCATCTGGGCAATTCACCGTGCCGGCGTGATGTAAGACCGTGGCCGGGACCTGTCAACGCCTTATTTGAGCATTTGCATCCGGCACGGGTGCAATTCCGGTTTTGACGGAATCGGCAAATCCGGAATGCGTCAACACAATCAAGGGCCGACACCGTTGTTTCATTTCTGACAACAGGTGAAACGGTCTACAGCAAAAACGGATATCCGCCTTCGTGCTTCAGCAGGCGGATTTTCATTTCCACCCCGCCCTCGCCGGAAAATCCGCCAAGACCGTTGGCCGACAGCACACGGTGACAGGGTACGATGATCGGGATCGCATTGTTGCCGCAGGCCTGGCCCACCGGCTGGCCATAGGTGTCGAGTTCCTTGGCGATGTCGCCATAGGTTCGGGTCTCGCCATGCGGAATGGCCAGCATTGCCTCCTGCACCCGCCGTTCAAAGGCACTTCTGGACAAGGTCAGCGGCAGGTCGAATTTGGTCAGTCTGCCATCGAAATAGGCCGCGAGCTGACTGGTGGCTTCCTTGAGGAGGGGTGTTTCACGAATTTCACTGAAACCGGGCGAATCGCGATGCCACAGAAGCCGTGTTACCGCGCCATCCCGTTCGATCACGGCCAGCCGGCCGACGCTGGTGTCGACATGCCAGACATGGGATTCGGCATTCGCTGGGTCTGCATGCGTGTCGGCAGAAACCTGTTCCATGAGGAGATGGTGCCTTCGGCTTGACGAGCTGTCAAACACAGGCGGTGGAAACCCTGGAAATGCAGGCGCTGGACACTTTGTCGGTGCCGGCTGTTACAACATCTTCGACAAGTATCAACATTCGTTAATAAAGCAAATATTTCAACAAGTTATATTAATCACGGTTACCCTTAGTTTTGCCCGGAAATGATCTCTACAAGGTCATTTTTTCTTCGTTTTGCCACCACAAAGCGCCGTCAGGTTTCTCCCTGTTCGGCGCAGGGCCGGACGGGTGCTCGCCACGAAACAAATTCGGGCGACGCCTCACAAATCAAAGGAGAGTACCTATGAAAAAGCTTCTTTTGGCGATCGGATTTTCTGCCTTCTCCATGGCTGCCTATGCCCAGGCTGTTGAATTTGTCGTGGCTGACGCCAATGGCGACGGTGCGGTGACCATGGAAGAAGCAATGGCCGCTCTGCCGAGCGTGTCATCGGATGCGCTTGCCGCCGCTGACACCGATGGTGATGGCGTTCTCTCACAACCCGAATATGAAGCGTTGGCCAGTCAGTAACAGGCGCTACCCCTCACGCATGTTCTTTCGGGCGAAACGGGGGACATGCGTGGCGACTGACTGACCGGCGCTTTTGCCGGGAGCCCCTGCTGCGCAAACGCAGCGGGGGCTTTCTGATTCAGGATGATCTTCGGCATGTTTTGCGGGCCACCGGAACCGGTAAACGCCGTCGCACTGCAAACCATCCGCAATCTCGAAATTTCCGGAAGGTCTTGAAAACCAGCAAACCAATAATCACGTGTCATTGGGGCTTGTGCATGTGTGGGAGATTGGGGCTCTTCAATGAACATCTGGTTTCCACCGGACGAAATATGCAATTCACAGACGTTTATTTTCAATTCCACCCATCATGATCTCCAGGAACAGGCGGCAATATATGAAGGCATTGATCTGCGCTATACGCAACTCAGTGCAGGCGCGTTTCGAGGCCGTATGCTTCACGCAGCGCTTGGCGATGTGGCGATCAATATCGAGTATTGCAATCAGTCCCTGGAAAAGGACATCCACCTTTCACCGAACGATTACTCATTCTGCCTGACCCTCGATGATCCGGTGCCCTTTTCCGTCTATGGGGTGGACAAGTCCCGGGACTGGATTCACGTCATTCCACCGGACGGTGAGTCGTTCGTGATCACGCCGAAAGACGGCACGATCATGGTCCTGACGATCAGGCATGATGCCCTTCTTGAGTGCGCCGGGCTCCTTCCCGAGGTGAATGACTGGTTCAGAAAGCTGAACAAACGCGGTGATTTTGTAAAATCGCCGCAGCTGACCAGTCAGTTGAAGGCCGTTGCACTGCTGGCTCTGGAAAGCGCAACCGCGGTCAAGCATGCAAAGCATCGCACCACGATAGATCGGGGAATTCTGTTGAACTTCGCGACGGCTTTCACGCTCGAATGGTTGAAACAGAATGATCTGTCGACCTTTCGCAGTACGCCGGCCTTTGAACGGTTCCATCAAGTGCGGCGGGCGTTGATCGACGATATCCATTCGATCAGCAAGGACGGTCTGTCCACCCTCGAGAATATGGGTTCGCGGCGGTCGATCGAGCAGGCGTTTTCGGAGAACCTGCATATGGGGCCGCTGCGCTACACCCGTCTGGTTCGCTTGCACAGGGTCCGGGAGAAACTCCTGGACGAATCACGCCTGGATGCCAATATCGGTGACATCGCCGCTGAAGACGGTTTCTGGGACTGGAGCAGGTTTTCAATCCACTATCGCAAACAATTTGGCGAACTGCCGTCCGAGACGCGCTGCAGGGCTGCGAGCTAGGGCAATTCGGTTTTGACGGAATCGGCAAAACCTGAATGCATCAACAAAATCAACGGCCGACACCGTTGTCCCGTTTCTGGCAAAACGTGAAACTGTCTAGTGAGGTCGGGTTCGGATGAACCCGACCTCTCCAAACTTTCCGTCGGTGACTGTTTGTTCCGCATCTTCGCGAGCGATAACCAAATGCGGCGAAATTCAACCGCACCGAAACACCATTTGGACGCACAAACGCCGCTTCATCATCCGATGATTGGTTGCCAGCCTCCTGCACTCTTCGGAGGAGCCGGCTGGCTGACAGGACTTGCGCAAATTGCGCATGCGGTCTGAAACAGCCCCAAATTGCAGGAAAAAAATGTCCATTACCACTGTAGCGCGCATTCGTTCGCGACATAACGCTTGATGCCAAATTTCCCATAGAACAGGGCCTTGACCTCGAGGTAGTGGAGACTGGCATGCGCGTGATGGATTTCTGCAAGAACGGTATCAGGGATGTGCAATGCCAGAACCATCGCCGATCAGGGCGTTGGCCATTAGTTTCGCTCATTCCGCTCCTGCTCGCCGGCAGCATGACATCAGCCCTTGCGCAGACCTGGGATGGCAGCACATCTACGGATTGGTTCACCGGCGCTAACTGGGTTACGGGTGCTGTACCAACGGCCACCGGCACCGTCGTCATTGATGTGACGTCGCCCAGCTCAACCGAGATCGACGGCGCTGATGCTGTTGCCATGACGCTTACGGTTGGCGAAGCCGGCACGGGCGAACTGCTGATCTCGAATGGCGGAACATTGACCGTCTTGAACACTGGCACGAACAGCACATACATTGGCCGCGATGTTGGCTCGACCGGAACAGTCACGGTTACAGGCAGCGGCTCAAGACTCGAAACCGACTATTGGATAAGTGTCGGATCGAGTGGAGGGGGAACGCTCAATGTTCTGGATGGAGCGACGGCCTATTTCGAAGGTTTTTTCACCATCGCCAATCGAAATACTTCTATAGCAACAACCAATGTCAGTGGCGCTGGCTCCAAATTAGAAACCAATAGTCAGCTGACAGTCGGAAATTATGGAGAGGGCTATCTCAACGTGCTGGATGGCGCCTCCGTATACTCCTTAAACAGCAGCCGACGTATTTTTGTTGGGTACCTTAGAAATAGTACTGGAACGGTTTTGGTCAGCGGCACCGGATCTCTGTTTCAATCGGCGGAAGCTCTTATTGTTGGATGGAACGGCGAAGGCAATGTGACGGTTTCCGACGAAGGTTCGGTGGTCGTGACGGCAGCGCTTCAAATAGGTCGTCAGGCCGCCGGGTCTGGTAAAATCATTGTTACAGGTTCAGGTTCCGTTGTTGAAGTCGGATCGAATTTGACTGTCGCCGGCAATGGTACGGGCGTGCTCACCATCAGTGACGATGGTCTCGTAGATGTTACCGGACCCGTGCGGATGGGATACGACGGGTCGAGTACGGGAGTCGCGACGCTGAATATTGGATCGGCCCTTGGGGATACTGCCGTTGCACCTGGAATATTGAATGTGGGCGTCGGGGAAAGCATCGAATTCGGGGGAACCGCGTCAACCATTGTATTCAACCACACTGATGAGACAGGTTCCTATGAGTTTGCGGCGGATCTTGACGGTTCAGGGTCGGGAACACATTCCATCTTACACGAGGCTGGATCGACCCTCTATACCGGCGACGGAAGTTCCTTTGGCGGCACGACGACAATCAATGGAGGCACTTTTGCAATCAACGGAAGTCTCGGCGGCGCGGTTAATATCGAGAATGGCGGTGCATTGGGCGGAACGGGCAGTTTGTCAGGCCTGATAACCATCAATTCTGGCGGTACGGTTGCGCCAGGCAATTCGATTGGCACTTTGAATGTTACCAACATCACGTTCAACAGCGGCTCCTTTTTCAGTGTCGAGATTGATGCAACAGGCGCAAGCGACCTGATCGCTGCCTCCGGCACCGCCACCCTCAATGGCGGTACAGTGGTCGTCACGGGCACGCCTGCCTATGGTACGACCTATACGATCCTGACCTCAACCAACGCGCTGGCGGGGAACGGGGTGTTTGATGATGTGGTCGATACGCTGCTTGTGGACTACACACTGGTCTATCCGGATATCTACACCGTCAATCTGACAGCGACGAGCACCGGGGCAACCCTGTGCGGGGTTGCCGAAACAACCAATCAGCGGGCCGTGGCCTGTACCGGGCTGGAGAGCCTGCCGACCACCAATGATATCGTGCAGGCGGTTGAGGCATTGACGACGGAGGCGGAGGCCCGAGCCGCCTATGATGCGCTGTCCGGCCAGATCCACCCATCGCTGAAGACGGCCCTGATGGACAACGGCCAGAAGAAAGTCGATGCTATCAACAAACGCCTTTATGCGGCCTTTGGCGATTCGGGCACACAATTCTCGACGGCTGCGTTCGGCGGTTTGTCGGCGCGCGGTGATGGTAACAATGGCGTTTGGGTCACCGGTTACGGATCATGGTCCGGCAGTGATGCAACGGCAAATACGGCGCAGACGGACAACACCCTTGGCGGCTTTGTCGCCGGTCTCGACCGGGAGGCCGTGGAAAATTGGCGCTTTGGATTGCTTGGCGGATATAGCTGGGCAGATGTGAAGCAGGATGCGCTGTTGTCGTCCTCCACCATCAGCAGCTGGTCAGTGGGAGTTTATGGCGGCGCTGAAGCCGGCGCCTCGCGTCTCAGCTTTGGCGCGATCTACAACTGGCATCAGATCGACACGGCCCGCACGGTCAGTTTCACCGGATTTTCGCAGAGCCTGAGCGCCAGTTACGATGCCCAGAGCTGGCAGGCATTCACCGAGGCCGGACACAAATTGAAGATGAATGACCGGTTGATGCTGGAACCGTTTGCCGGCATTTCCGTAATACGTCTCGACACCGACGCCTTCAGCGAAACCGGCGGCAGTGCCGCCCTGACGGCATCATCCGATACGGATGTGACGACCTTCACCACGATTGGCGTACGCTCATCATTGGACCTGACCGGCAATATTCGAACACGCGGAATGCTCGGATGGCGCCACGCCTTCGGTGATACCGATCCCACTTCCGTCTTCACACTGGCGGGAAGCAGCCCGTTTTCCATCATCGGTGCGCCGGTCGCACAGGATGTTCTGGTCACCGAATTTGGGTTCGAAGCCAATCTGCCCGGACGCGATGCTCATTTGTCCGTCACCTATGACGGCCAGTATGGTGATGGCACGTCAACCCACGGCGTGAACGCAGGCTTCGTGAAAAAATTCTGATGCGGATGGCTGTGCGTCAATTGTTCAGGCCCAAGCGGCGATTGCGGCACCCCTGGCGCCTGGCATTGACTGGCAGCATGCTGGCTTTGGCCTGTTTCAGTCCGCCGGCGCTGGGCCAGGACGGCCGAAAGTCTGTCGCGGAGACTTACGGTGACTGGACAGTCAATTGTCAACATCGTGACGGGGCACAGAACGGCGGTGAACAACCGCCCGTATCGATGTGCCAGATGAGCCAGCAGTTGCGAAGCAGTGAAACGGGGCAGCTCGCCCTCGCTTTCGTCGTTACGGCACCGCAGACGTCACAAAACTCTGATGCTGTCATCATCACACCGTTCGGTCTGAAGCTGTCTGCCGGCATCCTGGTAGAAGTTGATGGCATTGGATTGTTGAAAGCACCCTTTCGTACGTGCCTGCCTTCTGGCTGTACGGTCTCCCTGTCGTTGAACGAGCCCCAATTCATGAGCCTGAGCAACGGACAAAAGGCAACGATCGTGATGTCTGCACTGAACAGTGACAAGCCATTGCGCATGGATGTTTCCCTCAACGGTTTTCAAGCTGCACACAAACGTCTCGACGAGCTCGCGCGGGAATTCAATTGAAGCCGTCGCTTTCGGAGCGACGCGGCAAACCCGTCATGCCACAGCTTGAGGCGGCGCGGTCAAACAAGCTCCAATGACCGAATCGGGTCGGTGTATGCTCCAGGGCTCAATTGAATATAAACCGCGTCTCCACGGTACAGGCTTGCCTGTTCCGCAAAATCGTACTGGACGGAGTCGAACAAATATCGTGAAGCCCTGTGAACTTCCCGGACGGAAACCAGACATTATCCACCAAAGCACCACCGACGTGACAAAAAGCCTCGTTCCGCCATCATCGGGTGTATGACCTTCAAAAGGTTAGTCGTGGTTTGGGAAATTGTGCTCGGCGGCCTCTCGTTGGCTCCGGCTTGGTGATGTTACGATCGCGACACCAGAATTCGACAAACGCATTGATATCATCTGTGGTCGTCCTCCATCCATTTTGGCGGATTGATGTTTCCCCTGAGTTTGATTCGCCGGGTGTGAGTTTTCAACCGGACTTCGCTATTGCCGTATTCCATTGTTGGCGCAAGACGATACGTCGGGGCTGGCGCGAAAACACAGGTCAAAGCCGCTGTCGGCACTTGGCAGTGGAAGGCCCTAATTGTCCTTCATTTTCAGCGCGGCAATGAAGGCTTCCTGCGGAATGTCGACCTTGCCGAATTGGCGCATCTTCTTCTTGCCCGCCTTCTGCTTGTCCAGCAGCTTGCGCTTGCGGGAGGCATCGCCGCCATAACATTTGGCGGTCACATCCTTGCGCAGGGCCGAAATCGTCTCACGGGCAATGACCGTGCCGCCAATCGCGGCCTGAACCGGGATCTTGAACATGTGACGCGGAATGAGGTCCTTCAGTTTTTCGCACATGTCGCGGCCACGCTTTTCGGCCGCCCCACGATGCACCATCATCGAAAGCGCATCGACCGGTTCGCCATTCACCAGGATCGACATCTTGACCAGATTGCCAGGCCGGTGTCCGGTGATCTGGTAGTCGAAGGACGCATAACCCTTGGATATCGATTTCAGGCGATCATAGAAGTCGAACACCACTTCATTGAGCGGCAGGTCATAGGACAGCATCGCCCGCGCACCCACATAGGTCAGTTCGATCTGGATGCCGCGCCGGTCCTGGCACAATTTCAGTATGGCCCCGAGATAATCGTCCGGTGTGAGGATTGTCGCGCGGATCCAGGGTTCGTGGATTTCGGCGATCTTGACGACGTCGGGCATATCCGCCGGATTGTGCAATTCCCGCTGGCTGCCATCGGTCATGACCAACTCGTAGACGACGGATGGGGCCGTAGCGATGAGGTCAAGACCGAATTCCCGCTCCAGCCGCTCCTGGATGATTTCCAGATGCAGCAGGCCGAGAAATCCGCAGCGAAAACCGAAGCCGAGCGCCGCGGATGATTCCATCTCGAAGGAGAAGCTCGCATCATTGAGGCGCAGCTTGCCCATGGCGCTGCGCAGGTCCTCGAAATCGGCGGCATCGACGGGAAAAAGCCCGCAGAACACCACCGGTTGCGCCGGTTTGAAGCCCGGCAGCATGGTTTCCGTTGGCCGCTTGTCCTCGGTGATGGTGTCGCCGACCCTGGTATCGGCGACTTCCTTGATCGACGCCGTGATAAAGCCGATTTCTCCTGGGCCAAGCCCGTCGACCGTCGCCATTTTCGGGGTGATGACCCCGACCCGGTCAACCGGATATTTGGCATCGGTGCCCATCATGCGGATGACCTGGCCCTTCTTCAGGACGCCGTCGATCACACGCACCAGAACAATCACGCCGAGATAGCTGTCATACCAGCTATCGACCAGCAGCGCCTTCAGCGGCGCATCCTCGTCGCCTTCCGGTGGTGCCGGCAGCCGGTGCACGATGGCTTCCAGCACATCGTCAATGCCCTTGCCTGTCTTGGCGGAAATCTCCACGGCGTCTGAGGCGTCAAGGCCAATCACCTCCTCGATCTGTTCCTTGACGCGCTCTGGCTCGGCGGCCGGCAGGTCGATCTTGTTGAGAACCGTGACGATTTCATGATCATTGTCGATTGCCTGATAGACATTGGCGAGGGTCTGCGCCTCGACGCCCTGGCTGGCGTCAACCACCAGCAGCGAGCCCTCGCAAGCCGATAGGCTGCGGGACACCTCATAGGCAAAGTCCACATGGCCGGGCGTGTCGATCAGATTGAGCACATAGGTCTCGCCATTCCTGGCCTTGTAGTGCAGCCTGACGGTTTGCGCCTTGATGGTAATGCCGCGTTCGCGCTCGATATCCATATTGTCCAGCAACTGTTCCGACATTTCCCGGTCGGCCAGCCCGCCGGTCATCTGGATCAGCCGGTCGGCAAGGGTCGATTTGCCGTGATCGATATGCGCGACAATCGAGAAATTGCGGATGTGGCTCAACGGTGTTCTGCTGGATGCGTTCATGGCACGCCGTATAGTGCGAGTTGGCGTCAAAGGGAAGCGGTTCTCGCGCAATTGTCCTGTCGGTTCGTCAGCCCTGCCCGGTGTCCGAAACATCCCGGGTCAATGCAGGCTTCGATTCGGCGTCGCGCTGCGCTTTCAGCGCCTTGTCGGTTTCGGGATGCCACTCGATCGCCTTGTAGTCGAAACCATATTCAAGTGTCGGTTTGACGATACGGAAATAGGGAGACAGATCGAAATCCCGTGGCGTGAACAGCGAGTGATGCCTGATATGCAGGATTTCCCGGCGTGAATAGGACGATTGTGCGGTCATTTGGCCCGGCCGCGACTTGATTTCGGGCAGAATCGGATAGCGGACGGATTGGTAGGCCTGGGCGATCAGTGACGAGCAGATGGCCCGGGTCGGGTCACCTGATCCAAAGGACAGCATGCGGCGCCGCCAGCGCACGGGAACCGGCGGTGTCGGCAGAAAATAGCGCAGCATGTCGAAGATGTTTTTCAGGTCATATTTGGTGCCGATCCGCGACGTCATGAAGTCGACAACCGCCTTTCGGTCCCTCTTGGTCAGCCCGGCCGGGCGGCAGATCCTGGTGTTGTAGGTGGCGTATTTCGACAAGGGCACCGCGATGCAACCCTCTCCCAGGATCACCTCGATCAGTTGCGCCGGTTCGTGGCCTGGTTTCGGATCGCCGCAGGCATCGCCCACATAAAGCGCGGCGTGCGACCACGTGGACTGTGTCAGATATTTGATAGCCGCCGACAGCTTCTGGTTGCCTTCGACCAGCAGGATGTCTCCGGGCTGAAGCGCGCGTTCGAGAGTTACCGGATCGGACGGCGTATAGGGTTCATATCCCGAAGTTTCGGACCGAAGCCTTGATGCAATCAACTGGCCCAGCCGGTCAAGCCATGTGTCGGGAGACGATTCGGCGCGCCGCTTTGTCATGCTTCTACTATTTGGGTCCTTTGCCACAAGTTCAAGGCCTTGGTGTCAGGACCCATTCATTTCATCCGTTCTGCGCGGTCGCGATGTTCAGTGAATAGGCAGGCAGGAGGACCTGCCTGCAGGCAATCGATGCTCGATAAGGCAAAATGGCCCTGCCTTGCGCCTGCGTTCCAGCATTCAAACCCTCCTGGCCAAAGAACATTGCATGACATGATGGGGTCCTGACCCTGGCTATTCATCAATGGATCACAAGCACGACAATCGTCACTTGACCGCAGCCGCTACGTCTTTATTTTTAGAATTATTCTAATATAGGGATGTTGTCATCATGCTCTTGCGTCGACTTGCCGGTGTTGGCCGCCGTCCGTTTTCCTCGCTCAGCGAGCAGGAAATTCTCGCCCTGGCCATTTCGTCGGAGGAGGATGACGGCCGAATTTATCTGGCCTATGCGGACACGCTGAAAGATGACTATCCAGCCACCGCAGCGATCTTCGAGGACATGGCAAAGGAGGAGAACGAACACCGCAGGCGGCTGATCGATCTCTATCAGAAACGCTTTGGCGACCGGGTGATCCTTATCCGGCGCGAACATGTCAAAGGATTTTTCGAACGGCGCCCGCTCTGGCTGACCAAGGGACAATCCGTCGACAACATCCGCGATGAGGCCGAGCGTATGGAGCGTCAGGCCTGGCGGTTTTATCTGGAGGCCGCCAAGCGGGCGAAGGACGCATCGACCCGCAAACTGCTCGGTGATCTGGCCGAAGAGGAGCGCGATCACGGGTCGATGGCGCATCGCCTGACCGAGGATCATACGCCGGAGGACATTCGCAAGCAGGAAGCCCATGATGAGCGTCGTCAGCGGATTCTGACCTATATCCAACCGGGTCTTGCCGGTCTGATGGACGGATCCGTTTCGACCCTTGCGCCGATCTTCGCCGCCGCTTTTGCCACCGGTGACACCTGGCAGACATTTCTGGTCGGCCTGGCGGCATCCATCGGCGCCGGCATCTCCATGGGCTTTACCGAAGTGGCGTCGGATGATGGCGTGATCTCAGGCCGCGGTGCGCCAATCAAGCGTGGCCTGACGACCGGCATCATGACCACCGTTGGCGGTCTCGGCCATGCCTTGCCCTATCTGATCCCGGACTTTGTCATCGCAACCACGCTTGCCATTTTCCTGGTCTTCGTCGAGTTGTGGGTGATCAGCTGGATCCAGCACAAATTCATGGAAACACCCTGGTCCCGGGCCATTTTCCAGGTCGTTCTCGGCGGCGCCCTGGTTTTCGCAGCCGGCCTTTTGATCGGTACGGCGTAACAGTGAGATCCGAAAAGTGCGCAGCGGTTTTCGGGCCAATCGAACGTCAGGCAAAGCGAGATCCGAAAAGTGCGCAGCGGTTTTCGGGTGATCGAATGCTAGGATCTAGCCCAGGCTCTGCCAAAGCAGCCAGCCGAAGCCCGTGCCGATGATCAGGCACAAGGGTGCATAGTAACGGCGATCAAGCGTGGCAAAGGGTTCGTCGGGCCGCGACCATATTCGCATGATCGTGTAGCTGCTGACTCCGCGGGCAAGAAACACGGCCGCGAGAACCGCCAGGCCGCTGATCAACAGCCAGCGTGGCTGTGCGAGGCTGATTGATCCACCTGCCAGGAGCGCGAACAAACCCGCGGCGGCGATGGCCAGTGCGGCCGCGAAGGTCAGTCCGGCAGATGGAAAGGCCTTCAGGTTGGGGTTGCCGACCACCGTGCGCAGCAGCGTCTGCCGATCGGCACAGGGCCAGGCATATCCGGCGGCCCAGATCAGGTGAATGGCGGAAACAGCAAACAGAACGCAGGCAAGGAAGATCGAGGTGATCATGTTTATCTCCGTGTGGTTATCAATATCATCGACCATACGGTGCCGTATGTTATTGCGTGTGATTGTATTCGTCAATACGCTGGCGTATGGTGATAGGCCATGACCGGAGAAACTGCATGACCCGAAGGTCGAAATCCCCGCTGGCGGCAGCCGACTGGATCAAGGCCGCGTTTCGGGCATTGTCGTCCGGAGGTGTTCAGGCGATCCGGGTAGAAGCCATTGCCCGTGACATCAAAACGACCAAGGGGTCCTTCTATTGGCATTTTCGCGATGTCCCGGCACTGAAGAGCGCCATGCTCGATCACTGGCGGCACCATGCGACCGAAGAAATCATTGCCGCCAATGCCGGGGAAGTCACCGATCCGGCGCAAAGGCTTCAACACCTGATTGCCCAGGTGACCGATGAGCGCGGTGCGGCCTATGGCGGTGTCCGCACCGAGGCTGCGATGCGCGAATGGGCCCGGGTCGACCGCGATGTGGCCGATGCGGTGCGTGGCGTGGATCGGCGGCGTCTTGCCTATCTGCAATCGATCGCTGTCGATCTCGGTTACGATGAAGGCGGGGCGGCAAAGGCCGCGCAATTGCTCTATGCGGGGCTCATCGGCCTTGAATATCTCGAAGGGCAGGGCCTTGCCAACGCGGCCGAGGCGCTGCAATCGCTGGGTGTGATGATGATACGCGGGCCGCAACCAACCGTTTGACAGGGGTCAATGAATGGACAAATGTCCAATGTTACAAGTGATGTGTGAATCAAACGAGGTAACGGTCAATGGCTTTTGACGATCTGATAACCAGAATAAACATGCTCTTTGTCGAAATGGAAAACCAGCCGCAGGATGCCACGCAATTGCTTGAGCAGATTCGCCTGGAGCTCAATCAGATGAAAGCCACCGGTCAGCCCCTGCCCGATGATTTGGTCAAGCTCGAAGAGCGGTTGGAAGCGGAGTTTTCGGCGGCCGCAAAGGCCGGCAAAACCTGACCCCAGTCAGACCTTAATCCGGAATGGAGCCGACCATCAGGTCGTCGCCATTTTCGATATCCACCCAGCGGCCGGCGTGAAACGACGCCTGGCGTTTCAGGTATGTGTAGGGGGTTTCGGTCCAGACCCTGACGCTGTCGCTCAGATTGTCGAGGACAAAGTCACCGTCGGCCGTGCGCAGGGTTAGCACGGCGTGGCCTTCGCCATTCGGCTTGCGAACGACGGTGATCAACAGATCGGATACTGAAAATCCGCGCTCGACCAGCATGGCGCGCTTGAGCAGCACATAGTCCTCGCAGTCACCGACCACATCGGGATAGGACCAGAATTCCTCCCGCCCGTGGATCTCGTAATCCGTCATGGGAAGGACCGAGAGGTTCACCGTCTCATTGACCTCCTTGACCACCGACCAGCCGAATTCGGTGACCCGTGGCGCCGCGGTCGTCTTTCCGGTACCGCGGCACTCATGCCGGTTGCGCTTGCAGAACTCATAGTGGCCAATCGGTTGCGATGTCACACCGCCCACCTGCATGGCCGATCCCGCCTGCTGGGCTGCCATGACAATTGGAGTCGGTGATGCGGCAACCACAATGGCCGCTAGCATACCGTTTAGAAATACGCGCCTCATCGAACGCCCGTCCCCGTTCACCCTTTATTATCCTTAACAAACAGTTAAGAGGCGCAAGGGGGTCTGAGTCAATCGCGATGCCGGTAAAGTTCGATTTATGGTTACCGGAACTGTGGGAAGCTTACGAAACGGCCGGCGTCTGCGTCATTTGCGCAACAGCATTGATGATGAGGTCGATATCCTGCGGGCGGGACAGGCGATGATCCCCATCACGAACGAGCGTCAGGACAACGTCGTCGGCCGGCAGATGCTCGACCAGGCGCAGCGCGTGTGAATAGGGGACATCCGGATCGTCCATGCCCTGCACGATATGCACCGGACAGCCGGTTTCGATTATGCCCTTCAGCACGCTGTTCTTTCGTCCGTCCTCGAACAGCGCCCGGGTAAAGATATTGGGTTCGGGTCCATAGGGCGTTGGTTCTTCCAGATAGCCCTTTTCGGCCAGTTGCGCCTTCTGTTCATCGCTCAGCAGTGGTTCGTGCAACGCGCTGGTGAAATCCGGCGCCGGCGCCAGAAGCAAAAGCCCGGATACGGCATCGCCGGCGCCTGTCTGGCGCAATTCCTCGATCATGCGAAGGGCGATCCACGCGCCCATCGAGGAGCCGACCAATACTTGTGGTCCGTCGGCAAATTCCGCGAAAACAGCGAGGCTCTCCTCCAGCCATCGGGAAATGGTGCCGTCCATGAAATCGCCACCCGATTGTCCGTGTCCCGAATAATCGAACCGCGTGCAGGCAAGCCCGTTTTCTTCGGCATAGCGGTCGAGTTCCACTGCCTTGGTACCCGTCATGTCGGAACGATAGCCGCCCAACCAGATCAGGCCCGGCCGGGTTTGATCATCCGTTGCATTGCGATGGCATATGGCAAGCGTGCGGGCATCATCGCCCTGACCGATTTCGAACTCAGTGACTACCTGTTCCATCCTGTCCGCTCATCCTGGTGGTTGTCCGTCCTGCGCCTCCGCAAGTCTGACCGATTCGCCAACGGTCCGACAGCTGAATTTTGAACGGTCCGGCCAGTGGCCTTGCCGGGTGATTTTTTCTGGCAGTCATGCTATTGACTTGATCGCGGCGATGATGACATTGCCGCATCGGCTGCCATTAGTTGCTATTGGACTATGGCAGTGCGGATCACATGAGACGAAACAGCCAAGGAGACTACGGCCATTCGCAGACCATTCAGAGCGCCGCCGCCCACCCATACAGGACCGCGCGCCAACAGCGATATCCGGGCAGACCGGGTTCAGCTTATTGACGACCAGGGAGACAATCACGGAGAAGTGCCGATCGAGCAGGCACTGGAAGCAGCCCAGGAGGCCGGGCTGGATCTTGTCGAGATTTCACCCAATGCCAAGCCGCCGGTTTGCAAGATACTCGACCTTGGCAAGCTGAAATATCAGACACAGAAAAAGGCTGCCGAAGCCCGCAAGAAACAGAAGACCGTCGAGGTCAAGGAAATCAAGATGCGGCCGAACATCGATACACATGATTACGATGTGAAGATGCGGGCCATGAACCGTTTTTTTGACGACGGTGACAAGGTCAAGGTCACGCTGCGGTTTCGCGGTCGTGAGATGGCGCACCAGCAATTGGGCATGCAATTGCTGCAGAAGGTGAAAGAAGACACCGTCGAGATTGCCAAGGTGGAAGCCGAGCCCAAACTCGAGGGCCGCCAGATGATGATGGTGCTGGCTCCGAAATAACGGTTTTGCCGGTTGGCGCCCGATATTGCGTGATGCGGCGATTTGCCCTCAAAGCGCCTTGCGCTGACGAACGACTCTCGTTATAACGCCGCGTCCGAACCGTCCGGCAGGGCATGCCGTGTCGGTTTTGAATGCAACAAAACGTCCCTGAACCCAAGCGTTTTCGATCCGGTCCCTAACGGGCCATCCCTGGTTGGAAATGCGTTGCGGAGCGATTGGTCCGCGCGGTATGGGGCAACAACAAAGAGCAAGTGCCGTGGTGTCATCGCGGTGCCTGACAATGGAGAAGCAAAATGCCCAAGATGAAGACGAAATCGTCTTGCAAGAAGCGATTCAAGTTGACCGCTTCGGGTAAGGTCAAATCTGCCGCTGCCGGAAAACGGCATGGCATGATCAAACGATCCAACAAATTCATTCGTGATGCGCGTGGCACGATGGTTCTGTCCGAACCGGATGCTCGTATCGTCAAGAAATTTATGCCGAACAGTCTCTGATCGGCCGATCCCGAATTGAAGGAAGTTTGAATCATGGCACGTGTAAAACGCGGCACCACCTCCCACGCAAAACACAAAAAGGTTCTTGCCCAGTCGAAAGGCTATTATGGCCGTCGCAAGAACACGATCCGTGCGGCGAAAGCTGCCGTTGATCGGACCAAGCAATATGCCTATCGTGATCGCAAGGTCCGCAAGCGCAATTTCCGAGCCCTGTGGATTCAGCGTATCAACGCTGCCGTACGCGAACATGGGCTGACCTATGGCCGTTTCATCGACGGCCTGACAAAGGCCGGTATCGAAGTCGACCGGAAGGTTCTTTCCGACATGGCAATCCACCAGCCGGAGGCGTTTGGCGCCCTGGTGGAGCGCGCCAAGACCGCGCTTGCCTATCTGAAAGACACCACACCCAATGCTTTTGAAGGCGCTGTTCGGTAAGCCAGCGTTTTCCCAAGGCATGACAACTAGGATTTGGGAAACCCGTGCTGGCAGGGCTGGCGCGGGTTTTTCTTTGCCAGCCCGGGACCACCCTGGAATTCGGTACAAAGGACGTAAAGATGAGTGAACTGGCACAGCTCGAAGAGAAGATTCTGGCCGACATCGCCGGCGCCGACAGCGAGCAGGCGATTGAGAGCGTGCGGGTTGCCGCACTGGGCAAGAAGGGCACGATCTCCGAGAAGCTCAAGACGCTGGGCGCAATGACTCCCGAGGAACGGCAGGTCATGGGCCCGGCAATCAACGGTTTGAAATCCAGAATTGGCGACGCCATCGGCAGCCGCAAACAGGCCTTGCATGAATTGGCCATCGACAAGCGACTGGCCAGCGAAACGGTCGATATAACCCTGCCGGTGAGACCGTCGCCGCTCGAAGCCGGCCGCATTCATCCCATTTCGCAGGTGGTTGATGAAATTACGGCGATCTTTTCGGATATGGGTTTTTCCATCGCCGAAGGACCCGATATTGAATCCGACTACTACAATTTCACCGCACTGAATTTCCCGGAGGGCCACCCGGCCCGCGAAATGCACGACACGTTCTTTTTCGGGCCGGACGCCGCAGGCGAACGCAAACTGCTGCGCACCCATACCTCACCGGTGCAGATCCACACAATGGAGAAGCAAAGCCCGCCGATCCGTATCGTCATCCCCGGCAAGACATATCGGTGCGACAGCGATCCCACCCATACGCCCATGTTCCATCAGCTCGAGGGACTGGTGGTGGACAAGAGCGCAAACGTCGCCAATCTGAAGTGGGTTCTGCAGGAGTTCTGCAAGGCCTTTTTCGAGGTGCCGTCGCTCAATATGCGGTTTCGCCCGTCCTATTTCCCGTTCACCGAACCCAGCCTCGAGCTCGACATTCAGTGCGACCGGTCGGGATCCGAAGTGCGCTTCGGCCAGGGAGACAGCTGGATGGAGATTCTCGGCTGCGGCATGGTCAATCCGAACATCCTGCGCAATGTCGGCCTGGACCCGGACATCTACCAGGGATTTGCCTGGGGCATCGGCATTGATCGCCTCGCCATGCTCAAATACGGAATGCCCGATTTGCGTGCCTTTTTCGATGCGGATGTCCGCTGGCTGCGCCATTACGGGTTCCGCCCGCTGGATATGCCGACCCTGTTTGCCGGACTGACCGCCTGATTGGCCAATTGCACCCGGAACTGACCTTTCCATACAACGGAAAAACCGATGAAATTCACACTCTCCTGGCTCAAAGACCATCTTGATACGAATGCCTCGCTTGAGGAGATCATCAATGCCCTGAACATGATCGGGCTGGAGGTCGAGGAAGTTGACGACAAATCCGCTTTCGAACCATTCGTCATTGCCCGCGTTCTGACCGCTGAACAGCACCCCGATGCCGACCGGCTGCGGGTGCTGTCCGTCGATACGGGAAGCGGTGATCCGGTGCAGGTGGTTTGCGGCGCCCCCAATGCGCGCGCCGGCCTGATCGGTGCCTTTGCGCCCGTGGGAACCTATGTTCCCGGCATTGATCTGACCCTGGCGGTTGGCAAGATCCGCGGTGTCGAGAGCTTCGGCATGATGTGTTCGGAACGCGAACTTCAGATGTCCGATGAGCATGACGGGATCATCGATCTGGACGATCTCGACCTGCCTCTCGGCAGCAGTTTTGCCGCCCATGCAGGTCTGGATGATCCGGTCATCGAGATTGGTCTGACACCCAACAGACCCGATTGCACCGGTGTCCACGGCATCGCCCGTGATCTTGCCGCCTATGGGCTCGGCGCGCTGAAGGACAAGGCAACGGCGCCGGTTGGTGGTGAGGGACCGTGCCCCGTCGGCGTGTCGCTCGACTTCGGCGAAACACAGCCCCTGTGCCTGGGATTTGCCTTGCGCATGGTCCGCGGTGTCGACAACGGTCCGAGCCCGGTCTGGCTGCAGCAGCGACTGACGGCCATCGGACTGCGGCCGATCAACCGGCTTGTCGACATCACCAACTACATCACCTTTGACCGCGGGCGGCCATTGCATGTTTTCGATGCCGGCAAGGTGGCAGGTGACCTGGTCGTGCGCCGCGGTCGGCAGGGTGAATCCGTTCTGGCGCTCGACGGTCGCGACTATGAGGTCAATGACGCGATCTGCGTGATCAGCGATGACAAGGGCGTTGAGTCGATTGCCGGCATCATTGGCGGTGAGCATACCGGCTGTGATGCTGAAACCACCGATGTGCTGATCGAATCGGCCCTTTGGGATCCGATGAACATCGCCCGCACCGGGCGTGACCTTGGCGTCATCACCGATGCCCGCTACCGCTTCGAGCGCGGTGTTGATCCGGCCTATATGGCCGAGGGCATGGAGCTGGCAACACAGATGGTGCTGGAATTGTGCGGGGGTACACCGACCCAGCCCATCATCGTCAACGACCAGCCGCCGCAGAAAAAGCAGGTAACGTTTCCGGTGTCGGAGGTCCAGCGCCTGACGGGGACAAATGTTCCCCATGATGAAGCCTTTGATATCTTGCGGCGTCTCGGATTCATACCGCAGGGCGATGGCGGAACGGTTGACGTGACCGTTCCCACCTGGCGCCCAGACATTGATGGCAAGGCCGACCTTGTCGAGGAAATCATGCGCATTCACGGCGTCAACATGATCGAGCCCCAGCCATTGCCACGCGATGCGTTGATCAATGGACGAATCCTGACCACGCTGCAAATCCGGACCCGTTCGGTCAAACGCGCTCTGGCCGGCCGTGGCATGATGGAAGCTGTCAACTGGTCGTTCATCTCAGGCGAGCAGGCGGAGCTCTTTGGTGGTGGTGATGAGACGTTGATGCTGGCAAATCCGATTGCTGCCGACATGTCCCACATGCGTCCGTCCCTGCTTCCCGGGCTCGTTGCCGCCGCACAACGCAATGCCGACCGGGGACACGGCGATCTGGCGCTGTTCGAAGTGTCCGATATCTATCGTGACGACACCCGCGATGGACAGCATCGCGTGGCGGCCGGCATCAGGCGTGGTTCGGCGCAATTGCAGGGAACCGGGCGACACTGGAATGGATCTGCCGACAGCGCAGGCGTGTTCGACGCCAAGGCGGATGCGCTCGCCGCGCTCGAAGCCTGCGGTGCGCCTGTCGGTCGCGTACAGATCGAAGCCGGTGCACCCGGCTGGTATCATCCCGGACGCTCCGGGGTTATCAAACTGGGTCCAAAGCTGGTGCTTGGTACCTTCGGAGAGTTTCACCCCAGGACACTGGACAGCATGTCGGTTTCCGGCCCAATTTGCGGCTTCGAGATCGATATCAATGCCGTACCCGAGCCCAAACGCAAGGCGACGCGCACCAAAACGCCGCTGGAGCTGTCGCGGTTCCAGGCCGTCGAACGTGATTTCGCCTTTGTCGTCGACAGGTCCGTTCCGGCGGTGGATATTGTCAGAGCCGTTCAGGCGGCCGAAAAGAAGCTGATCGTCCGCGTCAATGTGTTTGACCTGTTTGAAGGCCCGTCCCTCGGCGAAGACAAGAAGTCGGTTGCGGTGGAAGTGGAGATACAGCCGGTTGAGCGGACACTGACCGATGCGGATCTGGAAGCCATAGCCGGTCGGGTCGTCGACAATGTCGGTCAGAAGACAGGTGGCGTGTTGCGCGGCTGACCGGCAAACGGCGTGGTTTTCCGTAAGCGGGAACAGGTGGATTGAGCATGAACATGATCCTCAATACGGACAGCTACAAATATTCCCACTATGCTCAATACCCGCCTGATACGGCGGCGATCTCCGCCTATGTGGAGAGCCGCCCCGGCGGTCGCTATGATCATGTGCTGTTTTTTGGCCTGCAGATGTTCCTCAAGGAATATCTGAGTCGTCGCATCACCAGGGCCGACGTCGAGGAGGCCGACGAAATGGTGACGGCCCATGGGCTGCCATTCAACCGCAGCGGATGGGATACGCTGGTCTCTCGGCACGAAGGCCGTTTTCCCCTGCTGATCGAAGCGCTGCCGGAAGGCATGATCGTTCCGGTCGGAACACCGCTGGTGCAGGTGCGCAACACCGATCCCGATTTCTTCTGGCTGCCGACCTTTGTCGAGACGGCTCTGCTGAGGGCGGTCTGGTATCCGTCGACCGTCGCAACGGTATCCTACAATGTTCGCCAGATCATCACGGCGGCGCTGGAACGATCCTGTGATGATTACACCGATGTCCTGCCCTTCCGCTTGCATGATTTCGGTGCCCGCGGTGCAACCTCGCTGGAGCAGGCCGGCATTGGCGGTGTGGCCCACCTGGTCAATTTTCTCGGAACGGACACGGTGGCAAGCCTGGTGGCGGCCAGAAAATACTATCACGAACCGATGGCCGGATTTTCGATTCCCGCTGCCGAACATTCGACCATGACAAGCTGGGGCGAGGAGCGCGAAACCGAAGCCTATGACAACATGATCGAGGCGTTTGGCGGCGAAGGCAAGATGGTGGCTGTCGTCTCCGACAGCTATGATCTGTATCATGCCGTATCGCAAATCTGGGGCAAGGAATTGCGGGCAAAGGTCGAATCCATGGGCGGCACACTGGTCGTCAGGCCCGATTCGGGTGATCCGACCGTGGTGCCCGTCGATACGGTCGATATGCTTGGCGGCATTTTCGGTCACTCGCGCAACAAAAAGGGCTTCAAGGTCCTCAATCCCGCAGTGCGCGTCATTCAGGGAGACGGTGTCACGCCGGATTCCATCGGCATCATTCTTGAACGATTGATGGAACGGGGCTGGTCGGCGGAAAACATCGCCTTCGGCATGGGCTCCGGTCTCTTGCAGAAGGTCAACCGGGATAATCTGCGTTTTGCCATGAAGGCCAATGCGCGATTGGACAGCGCCGGAAACTGGACCGGGGTGAACAAGGATCCCAAGACCGATCCCGGCAAGGCGTCCAAGCGCTTTCGTCAGGCGGTTGTCATGCAGGATGGCCGTCCCGTGGCCATGCCGCTCAAGGACATTGGTGAGCAAGATAATCTGATGCAGCCGGTCTGGGAAAATGGTGAATTGCTGAAAGACTGGACGTTGGCGGAAATACGCCAGCGCGCGGCGGGGGAATGAACATGTTTCGATGGGGTGTCCTTTCAACGGCGAAAATTGCCCGCCTGCAGTTGCTGCCGGCGATGCAGGACGCAACGAACGGCGTCGTGTCGGCCATCGCCAGCCGCGACCTGTCCCGTGCCCGCGAGCTTGCGGACCGGTTCGGGGCTCCACATGCATTTGGTTCCTACGAGGCGCTGCTCCAGTCGGACGATGTTGACGGTGTCTACATTCCGCTTCCCACCAGCCAGCATGTCGAATGGAGCCTGAAGGCGGCGAACGCCGGAAAACACGTATTGTGTGAAAAGCCGATCGCACTGGATGCCGGGCACATCGAAGAACTGGTGGCCGCCCGCGATTCATTGGGCGTTGTGATATCCGAAGCCTTCATGGTGCAGTATCATCCGCAATGGGAAAAGGTCCGTTCGCTGATCGATGACGGTATGATCGGGCAATTGCGTCAGGTGAACGGCGTGTTTTGCTATCACAATGTCGATCCGGAAAACATGCGCAACCAGCTTTCCCTTGGCGGCGGTGCGCTTCCGGATATCGGCGTCTATCCCACGGTCACCACCAGAATTGCGACCGGCCGGGAGCCCATCCAAGTGCGGGCGCAGGTTGACCGCGACCCGCAGTTCGGGACGGATTCCTACGCCAACGTGCTGGCCGATTTTGGTGATTTCAACCTGAACTTCTACGTATCGACCCAGATGGCCCTGCAACAGCAAATGGTGTTTCACGGCAGTGAAGGGTTGATTGAGGTGCATGCCCCATTCAACGCTGGGGACTACGATCACGCCTCCATTTCCCTGCATAACAAGAGCCATGATGGTGCGCAGATATTCCGGTTCCCCGGTGTACGGCAATACCGAATGCTGGTGGAAGCCTTTGCCGACAAGGTTCAGGGCGCCGATATCGACCTGTTTTCACTGGAGAACTCGAAGGCCAACCAGGCGATTATCGATGCGATCTACCGCGCCGGGGAACATGATCAGTGGGAAAAAATTTAGCCGGGAAATGAATCGTGCATCACCTGCGATACGCCGGACTTACTTTTGAACGTCAACGGGACGTACTGATCGAAATCGTCCGTGGTCAACCATTGATCATGGACGCATTGAAGGGGTCGCGTACTCTGGATTTGCCGCAGTGGCGCATCGTTTCGGGCGTTATCTACAACACCGTGTGGAATGTACTGACGCAGCGGCCCGCCGGCCATGGCGTCAGTGACATAGACCTTCTGTATTTCAATGCGCAGGATCTGTCCTGGGACGCGGAGAATGCGGTCATTCAGCAAAGCCGGCATGTCTTTGATAATTCGCCGCTACCGGTCGAGATCCGTAATCAGGCGCGCGTTCATCTCTGGTTTCCGGAAAAATTCGGCCAAGCCGTAGATCCGCTGACCTCGACCGATGAGTCACTGCGCCGGTTTGCCGCCAAAACCCATGCGGTTGGCCTTCGGCTCGAACCCGATGACAGGCTTGATATGTGCGCGCCCTTTGGGCTCGACAGCATCTTTTCCTTTCATATTCTGCCCAATCGTGCGCTCGACAATGAAGCCGGCTACCGAAAAAAGGCCAAACGGGCACAGGAAATGTGGCCTGAGCTGACCGTCGAGCCCTGGTAGGCTCTGGTTTGCCGTCTTCAGCTTTCGCCGGATCCGTAGAGCCCCGTGCTTCCAGTTCGTTTCCCGTTTTGTCAGAAACGGGACAACGGTGTCGGTCTTTGATTTTGTTGATGTATTCAGGTTTTGCCGATTCCGTCAAATCTTGAATTGCTTTAGCGGCCGAACACCAGCTTTGCATATCCCGTGTAGGAAAACACGGTTGCGGTGGCCGAGCCGATCGTTAGTGCGACGATGGGTGGCAGGGATGTGATGAAGACGAGCAATCCGGAATAAACCAGATAGTTCAGGATTGCCGAAGCGATGCCTACGCCGCCATAGCGCATGCCCTCCACCGCCGCGTGGCGGGTGCTTTTGCCAAATGTGAAGTTGCGGTTCAGCAGCCAGGTGACCTGAAGCGCAACGGCAATGGCCAGCAGTCGGGCGGTAAAGGGGTCAACTTCGGTCCATCGCAGCAGTCCGAGCAAGACGCCGGCATCGGCAAGAAACCCAATTCCGCCGACGATGACGAAACTCAACAGACGTTTTTTCATGCAGCAATCGGTTTCCTTGCCTTGCCGCTGGAGCGGCCCTGGTCGTCACCGGAAACACGGGGTCCTGTGCGGTTACCACGTGTGGCCGGGAGTCCCATATACAGCATCCTTTTGTGTTCTGCACGGCTTCGCGCCAAAGAATCGAGAATTACGCCTGAAACAAAAAACAGCATCGAAATCATCAGCAATGCGACCGACAGAATCCATGTCGGCATTCGCAGCACAAGGCCGGTTTCGAAATATTCCGCCAGCACCGGCGCCATGAACACCAGGCTTACCATCAGGAACATCGCACTGATCCCGGAAAAAAAAGAAAACGGCCGTGTTTCCTTCATCAGCATCATCAGGGTCCAGAGGATTTTGACACCGTCCTTGTAGGTCGACAGCTTGCTGCTCGATCCCTCCGGCCGCCGGCCATAATCAAGCGTCAACTCACTGACAGGCATCCGCAGCATGGACGCATGAACCGACATTTCGGTCTCGATCTCAAAGCCGCCGGAAAGCGCCGGGAAGCTTTTGATGAAGCGCCGGTTGAAGACCCGGTATCCGGAAAAAATGTCCGTGAAATCATTGCCGAACATCGTTTTGTAGAGGCGGTTGAACAATTTGTTCCCAAATGCATGTCCGGTCCGGCCGGCATCATCCGTCACGCCGCGGCGTGTTCCCACGACCATGTCGCTTCGCTCGGTGACCAATGTGCGGATCAGATCGGGCGCGTCTTCGGGCGCATAGGTTCCGTCGCCATCCGCCATCACGTAGATATCGGCTTCGATATCGGCGAACATGCGGCGCACGACATGTCCCTTGCCCTGTCGCGGTTCGCGAATGACGGTCGCCCCGGCCCGGGCCGCCAAAATGGCCGTTCGGTCGGTGGAATTATTGTCGTAAACGAAGATCCGCGCCTGTGGCAGTTCGCGCCGAAATCCGAGGACCACATCGGCGATCGTCTGTTCTTCATTATAGCATGGCAGCAGCACTGCGATCTCGAGCTCGTCGAACAATTGGTCTGGCATGGCGCCCTCACGGTTTACGCAAAATTGGTCCCGAAGCGGGTCCCTTTACTATTTCTTGGGAAGGTTAAGGCTAGGTTGCTTTTGCGGAATTACGCCAAAGGAACCCGGTATCGCGTCGCGCCCGGGATCCGCTGGTATGGTTTGGACTGGAGTATTGCGTTGAGCGTATCGGGTACCGTGAACGATCAAGTGGTCGGGCAGCGTCGAAAGAACGATGTCCTCATACCGGTGGTTCTGACAGCATTGGTGACGGCCCTCGTGCTTGCCGCTCTGCATCTCGTCAATGGAACCGACTATGTCGGCCGCGACAATGACGACGTCATGCGGCTGGTGCAGATTCGCGATCTCATGGCGGGTCAGAACTGGTTTGATCTCACACAATATCGTCTTGGCCTTGAGGGCGGCACCGCGATGCACTGGTCTCGGCTGATCGATGTTCCGATCGCCAACCTGATCGGGTTCTTCTCGATGTTCATGGATACGCGACAGGCCGAAGCCGCAGCGCTTTTCATCTGGCCGTTGATCCTGTTGCTGCCGCTTTTTGCCGGCACGGCCATCGCAGCCAATCATCTTGGTGGCCGCCATGCCATGCTGGTCGCGCTTTTGTTGACGGCGCTGTTTGCCATCACCCACCAGCGGTTCAGGCCCGGTGCGATCGATCATCACAATGTGCAATTGGCGCTGATGGCGCTGGTGCTGGCCGGCTTGACCGACCCGCGCTTCAGCCGGTTCTGGTTTTCGCTCGCCGGCGTGTCGGCGGCTTTGGCCGTCGCGATCGGTGCCGAAACCGTTCCGGTCATTGCGGTCACCGGCGTCGCCGTTGCAATTCTGTGGGCGGCCATTGGCCGGCGGGCAAATGGCGGTACACGCGCCTTCGGGCTGACCTTTGGCGCGACCCTGACAGCATGTTTCTACACGCTTGTCGCACCGGCGAACTATCAGAATGTCGTGTGCGACAGCTTTTCGACCGGCTTCTACTTTCTGGGAACGGTTGGTGGCGGTGTCGTTTTTCTCCTGGCCGCGTTTTTCAGCGACAAACCCGGGCCGGTCCGGTTCGCTTTGCTGGGCGCCGGCGGTGCCGTCATGGCACTTGCAGCGTTTTTGACCGCGCCTCAGTGCCTGCAAAGTCCGCTGGCCGATCTCGATCCACTGCTGAGAACTCTCTGGCTCGACAAGGTCGCAGAGGCGCAATCGGTCGTCAGTCTGGCGCTCACGAAGCCTGAATCGGTCGGTGCCCACTTCGCTGTGCCCTTGTTGGCGCTGATCATTTGTGGCTGGCAGGCCATTCGATCCGACCGCAGGCCGCAATATCTGATCCTGATGGCGGTGATCGCTTTGGCCTTTGGGATTTCACTGGTGCAGGTTCGCGGGTCGGTTTTCGCCAACCTGCTGGCCATCATTCCGTTTGCGGCCCTGATTGGCGAAAAACGGGCCATCATGCACGGCAAGAAGAAACCGGGTCTCGGACTGGCACTGCAATTCATTGTGCTTGTGTTTATATCTGTGCAGATCATCTGGTCGATGGCCGGACTGCTTGTTTTTGAGGGCGTTGCGTCAGCCGGTACAGCCGTCAGCAATGCAACCCCACCGACCGAAAAATGCGCCACCCAGACCAATCTGGCGGGGCTCGCATCCGAACCGCCCGGTGTTGTCTCGGCCGTTTCGAATATCGGGTCCGATATTTTGCGTTTCACCCCGCACCGGGTGCTGGCGGCCCCCTATCATCGCAACCAGGGCGGGATGTTGACCCAGCTCCATATCGCCATGGCCACCGAAAAGGAAGCCGAAGCCTTTCTGCGCGGCGCTGGCGTCACACTGGTGGCGTTTTGCCGGACCGATCCCGAAGCGATCAGCCTGGCCGGCGGTTATGAGAACAGTTTCTATGCGGCTTTGATGAACAACCAGGTACCGGCATACCTTCAGCCGGTTGCCAGCGACGGTCCGGTTGAACTGTTCCGCGTCCTGCCGTAAATTTGAACCAGATGGCACATTTTTCTTTCAATATCAGGTGAATTCGGAGCGACCGACATGGCGGGTTTAATGGCTGCAGCAAAAACCGCCGGACGACTGATTGCCGCATTGCTGCTCGGATTGGCCGCGGTCAGCCAGGTTGTCGCATCGGATACCACACCTGCCAAGCAACTGTTCGGAAACAAGAAACTACCAGCACAATTACCGCCGCAGGTGCACGGTTTCTATTCCAAGGGCTGTTTTTCGGGGGGCATCGCCATTCCGACCGACGGACCGCACTGGCAGGCCATGCGGCTGTCGCGCAATCGTCGCTGGGGGCATCCGCAGCTCATAAAGACAATTGAAAAACTGTCCCGGGAAGCGGCTGAAAAAGATGGTTGGCCCGGCTTGCTGGTCGGCGACCTGTCGCAACCGCGCGGCGGTCCGATGCTGACCGGTCACGCCTCGCACCAGATCGGGCTGGATGCCGACATCTGGCTGACGCCGATGCCCAACCGGCGCTTTACCGCCGCCGAGCGCGAAAGCACCAGCGCCATTTCCGTGTTGAAAGTGAAATCCGTCGTCACCGACCCGGTGATCTGGACGGATGCCCATGGCCGTCTGATCATGCGTGCGGCCGGATATCCCGAAGTTCAGCGAATTCTGGTTCATCCGGGTATCAAGAAGAAACTGTGCGATAGCTGGAAGGGTGACCGCTCGGCGCTCAACAAGGTCCGGCCCTATTACGGCCACCACTACCACATGCATATCAGGCTGCGCTGTCCAAAAGGATCGCCCAATTGCAAGCCGCAAAATGCCGTCCCGTCGGATTCAGGTTGTGGCAAGGCGCTCGATTGGTGGTTCGATGTCGCGCTGAAGCCGAAAAAGGCGGCAAAGCCCAAGAAGAAAGCCGAGAAGCCGAAAAAACCGAGGAAGCCGAAACACACCCTGTTGAGCGACCTGCCGGCCGCCTGTGCCCTGGTGCTGGACGCGCCATCTCCATCGTCGGAGGCGGAGGCGACGCTCAAGGTCAGCGGCACAATGACGGCTTTCGCACCGGTCAAGGCCATCCGGTCACCCTTTTCCATGCCGGCGCTTGTCCCGGTGCCGAAACCGCGTCCGCTCAACTGATTTTCAGCCACCAGGCCGAATGAAAGGCGAATACAAGCGGAATTGACGCAAGAGGCCGCTTTCCTTTGCCGTCCGGATTTTCTATAGGATGAAATCAAATCGATTAAACCCGACAGCGTGAACGCGATGCGGTGAGCGTCGCGCGTCCTTGCGCCGAGTATCGGAGACCGACCGCCATGCCAAATATTATGGACCAGGAAGCCGTTATCCATTTTCCGATCCTGATCGGTGACATTGGCGGAACCAATGCCCGGTTCGCGATCCTCGTTGACGCCTACGCGCAGGCCAAGGAATTTCCGATTCTGGCGACGGCCGACTACGAAACGATCGATGAAGCCATACAGCTCAATGTTCTGGACAAGACATCGGTCCAGCCGCGCTCGGCCATATTTGCCATTGCCGGCCCGGTCGACGGTGATGAAATTGAACTGACGAACTGCCCCTGGGTGGTGCGCCCCAAAAAGATGATCACTGACTTTGCCCTTGATGATGTCATTGTCCTCAATGATTTTGAGGCCCAGGCACTTGCAGCGGCATCCGTTGAACCGGAGAACCGTCACAGCATTGGCGGCGGCGAAATTGAACACAATGCTTCCCGCGTCGTTCTGGGGCCTGGAACCGGTCTTGGTGTTTCCGGTCTGGTCTATTCCAACCACAATTGGATTCCGGTTCCCGGCGAAGGCGGCCATGTGGACCTTGGCCCACGCACCGAACGCGATCACGCAATTTTTCCGCATCTCGAACCGATCGAAGGACGGATTTCCGCCGAACAGGTGCTGTGCGGCAGGGGAATGGTCAATCTCTACCGGGCGATCTGCACGGCCGATGGCGTGAAGCCGGACTTTTCGACACCGAAGGAAATCACCACGGCGGGCCTTGAGGGATCCGATGCATCATCGGTTGAAACCCTGTCCCTGTTCGCGACCTATCTTGGCCGTGTTGCCGGCGATCTGGCGCTGGTCTTCATGGCAAGGGGTGGTGTCTTTCTCTCCGGCGGCATTGCCCAGAAAATCATCCCGGTGCTGGAACAGCCGGAATTTCGAGCCGCATTTGAGGACAAGGCGCCGCACAGTGCGCTTCTGGCCTCCATCCCGACCTGTGTGATGACCCATCCGCTGGCGGCGCTGGTGGGCCTTGCCTCCTATGCCCGTACGCCTGTCCGTTTCGGCGTTTCGACCGAAGGTCGGCGCTGGAAGGCATAGGCAAAGCGCTGCGAAGCGTATATAGAGCCGCTGACAATCGAAACGAACAGGCATTCAGTGGCGAATTCGGACGAACAACGGGTTGATCCCGGCACGATCTGGGCTGTGCTTCGGCGCATCCTGTCGGAAAACGGCCGGGACTATGTCGGCACCTATGCGATCGCCATTTCCTGTCTTGTCGTTGTCGCGCTGACGACGGCCTTTATGGCCTGGATCATGCGTGACGTGGTCGATGAGGCGCTCGCCAAGCAACGCGGCGAGGTGATCTGGTCGATTGCAGGCGCAATATTTCTGGCGTTTTTCCTGCGTGGACTGGCCACCTACGGCCAGGCGGTCGCACTGGCCAAAATCAGCAACAATGTCGTCGCGCGCTATCAGCGCCGGCTGTTCAGTCATCTGATGGAGCTCGGGGTCGGATTTCTGGGTGAAACCCGCTCGGCCCATCTGGCTGCGCAGATCAGCCAGAACACCACCGGTATCCGCGATGTGCTGAATCTGACAATTACGTCACTGGCCCGCGATACGCTGACACTGATCGCCCTTCTGGGCGTGATGATTTACCACGACGCGATGCTGACCATGCTGACCTTTCTCGCCGGTCCGCCTTTGATTCTGGCCCTGCGATACATCTCCAGGCGCCTGCGCAGCGTCACCCGGGAGGTTGTCAATGTGAACAGCCGGGTCTATGGCGTCATGCAGGAAACCCTGCAGGGTATTTCCATCGTCAAGGCCTTCACCATGGAAGACCAGTTGCGGGACCGAATCGACCACCTCGTCTCCGAGGCCGAGAGTCGCTCCAACCGCATTGCCCGCCTGACAGAACGCACCAGTCCGCTGACCGATACATTGGCCGGGATCGCCATCGCCGGTATTCTCGCCTATGCGGCTTATCAGGCGGTCTACAACAACGTGCTGCCAGGCGCGCTGATCTCCTTTATCACTGCCCTTTTGCTCGCCTATGATCCGGCGCGCCGCCTGGCGCGGCTGCAGGTCAATCTGGAACGGGCCGTCGTCAACGCCCGGATGATTTATGAAATTCTCGACGTGGTGCCGCACCAGCCCGATGTCGTCGATGCCGCCGATCTGAAGGTGACCGACGCCCGGATTGTCTTTGAAAACCTCAGTTTCGGCTATGGGGAAACGAGCCCGGTGCTGCACGATGTCAGTTTTGTGGCCGAAGGCGGCAGGACAACGGCGCTGGTTGGCCCGTCCGGCGCCGGAAAGACGACGATCGTCAGCCTGCTGCCGCGGTTTTATGACCCGACCGGCGGGCGCATCCTGATCGATGGCCAGGACATTGCCAAGGTGACAAAAAGCTCCCTGCGCCATGCGATCGCCTATGTTTCTCAGCATCCCTATCTCTTCGAGGGCACAATCGCCGATAACATTCGCTATGGCCGTCCGGATGCCACCGATGACGAGGTCAAGGAGGCTGCAAAGCTCGCCTATGCCGACGAGTTCATTCTTGAGCAGCCGCAGGGCTATGAAACACCCGTTGCCGATGGCGGTTCGTCGCTGTCGGGTGGTCAACGCCAGCGCCTGTCCATTGCACGTGCATTGATCCGTCAGGCGCCGATCCTGCTGCTCGACGAAGCGACGTCGGCGCTCGATACCGAATCCGAAGTGCTGGTCCAAAAGGCGCTTGATACGGCGATGGAGGGCCGGACGGTTCTGGTGATCGCCCATCGCCTGTCAACCATCGCCCGCGCCCAGAAGATTATTGTCATGCTGCGCGGCCGCGTCGCAGAAGAGGGCGAACATGGTGAGCTGGCGGGCCGCAAGGATGGGATCTATGCACGGTTTCTCAAGATGCAGGCCCTCGGGCTGGACGGGGATGCCGCGCTTGAACTGAACACGGTGCACGCCGGCAAGGGAGACGCATGATGGCGGATATGGGACTTGTGGTGGTCGGCGCGGCCGGCCGCATGGGACAGGCACTCATTCGGGCAATTGATGCCATAGATGGGGCGCAGCTGGCCGCCGCCGTTGAGCGTCCGGGCGCCGATGAGCTGGGCCGGGATGCCGGTGAGTTGGCAGGTCTCGGCCGCCTGAATGTGCCGATCACCGATGATGCCGAAGCGGCATTCTCCAGGGCATCCGGTGTTCTCGATTTCACCGCACCGGCGGTTTCCGTCGGCTTTGCCGAAATGGCTGCGAATGCCGGTATTGTCCATGTCATCGGAACGACCGGCTGCACACCGGAGCAGGACCGGGAAATTGCAATGAGCGCGGAGCGCGGCACCATTGTCAAATCCGGCAATATGAGCCTCGGTGTCAATCTTTTGGGTGTGCTGGTCGAGCAGGCCGCAAGGGCGCTGGAGGCAGCCGACTGGGACATTGAGGTCCTGGAGATGCATCACAGGCACAAGGTGGATGCGCCCTCCGGAACCGCCTATCTTCTGGGTGAGGCCGCTGCGCGGGGACGGGGGATCGATCTACGATCCGAGAGTGTTCGCGTTCGGGACGGGCAGACCGGTCCGCGCCCTCGCGGAACGGTCGGCTTTGCAACATTGCGCGGTGGCTCGGTGGTCGGTGAACATTCCGTCATCATTGCCGGCGAGGGGGAATCGATCGAACTGACGCACCGGGCGCTCGACCGGTCGATCTTTGCCCGTGGTGCGGTCAAGGCAGCCCTGTGGGCCAATGGTCGCCCGCCGGGTCTCTATTCCATGCTCGATGTGCTCGGGCTGACTTGAATCGAAAACAAGGAGCGATCATGTCCGGAACTCTTGTGCTTGTGCGCCACGGCCAAAGCGAATGGAACCTGAAAAATCTGTTTACCGGGTGGAAGAACCCGGATCTGACGGAGAAGGGTGTTGTCGAAGCCAACGAGGGCGCGGTGGCCCTCAAGGATTACGGCGTCCACTTCGACATCGCCTTTACATCGGTTCTGATACGGGCCGAGCGCACCTGCCAGATCATCCTCGACGTCATTGGCCAGAGCGATCTGGAGACGATCCATGATCAGGCGCTCAATGAACGGGACTATGGTGACCTCGCCGGTCTCAACAAGGATGACGCCCGCGCCAAATGGGGCGAAGAGCAGGTTCACATCTGGCGCCGTTCCTATGACACGCCACCACCGGGCGGCGAAAGCCTCAAGGACACCGGGGCGCGGGTCTGGCCCTATTACATGATGGAAATCCTGCCACGGGTCCTGGCTGGTCAGAATGTTCTGGTCGCTGCCCACGGAAATTCGCTGCGTTCGCTGGTCATGATACTGGACCGGATGACGCAGGCCGATATCACCGGCCTCAACCTCGCGACCGGGGTGCCCATGGTCTACAGGTTGAATGCCGATTCCACGGTTGCCTCAAAGGAGGTACTGGGGGATATGTCCAAGGCCCATTGAACTGCCGTGGACCAGGTGGTGACAATTCGCCCCGCCAGGGCAGGCGAAGCAGCGCCGCTCAGCGATCTGTGCTGGCGCTCCAAGGCCCATTGGGGATACGATCCGCAATTCATGAATGCCTGCCGGGAGGCATTGACGGTCCACGATGAATGGATCGGCCGAAACTGGGTCATCGTTGCCGAGATGGGCGGCGATCTGGCCGGCGTGGCAGCCATTGCGCCCGATGGCTCCCAATTCGAAGTGGCGTTGTTTTTCGTTGATCCGCCTTATATGGGCAAAGGTGTTGGCGGCGCCCTTTTTGATGCGATGGTGGCCCGCGCCCGTCAGGAAGATATTGGCACGCTCCGCATCTTGTCCGACCCCAATGCCGTTGAGTTCTACCGGAAAATGGGTGCGCGCAGCATTGGAACGGAGCCGTCCGATGCCATTCCCGGCCGAAGCCTGCCTCTCATGGAAATCGATCTGACCTGACAGTCACGGATCACAACGCAGGGCCGTGACCTCAAAGGCATCAGGCAACGAGATCCGCCACCACGGCATCCAACACCATCATGCCGGAGGCGGTGCAGCGCAGCCGATCCTTGTCCAGCCGCTCGATCAACCCGTGAGAGACCAGAAACGTTACCTTGTCGGTGGAAATGGTCCGTCCAGCCAGGTCCTCCCACCGGCCAAGGTCGATTCCTTCGCGCAGTCTGAGACCCATGAGCATCAATTCATCGGCCTGTGCGCCTGCGGTCAGCCATTCCTCGCTCTCCATGCCGTGTCCGACCGTTTCAACATGGTTGAGCCAGTCTTCCGGTCCGCGGTGATTGGCGGTTGCGGCTTTTCCTCGATCCCCGGAGATGCGGCCATGGGCGCCGGCTCCAAGACCGACATAGTCACCATAGCGCCAATAGGTCAGGTTGTGACGGCTTTCCGAGCCGGGCATCGCATGGTTCGAGACTTCATAGGCCGGAAGCCCCTGTCTTCCCGTCAGCGCCTGTGTCGCCTCGTAGAGATCCGCGGCCCTGTCACCGTCAGGAACCGTCAATTTGCCGCTCTGGTGAAGGTTGAAAAACGGCGTCCCCGGTTCGATGGTCAACTGGTAGAGCGACAGATGGTCTGCCGCATGGCCAATGGCCTCCGTCAGTTCCTGTTCCCACGCTTCGACGCCCTGTCCGGGGCGGGCATAGATCAGGTCGAATGACAGGCGCGGGAAGGTCGAGCGTGCCAGTTCGATCGCGGTCAGCGCCTCGCCGGCGGTATGCAAACGGCCCAGAAACTTCAGGTCACGATCATTGAGGGCCTGGACACCGAGCGAAACCCGGTTGACACCGGCTGCACGATAGCCCCGGAACCGGTCGGCCTCGACACTGCTGGGATTGGCCTCGAGCGTGATTTCCGCATTCTCGTCCATTTCCCAGGCATCGCCAATTGCCATCAGGATGTTTTCGACCGTATCGGGCAGCATCAGCGATGGTGTGCCGCCGCCGAAAAACACGCTTGTGACACGCCTGGCACCGGTTCGTTGCCGCATGAACGCGATCTCTCGGCGAAAGGCTTCGACGAAACGCGGCTGATCGATGGCATGATGGCGCACATGGCTGTTGAAGTCGCAATAGGGGCATTTGGCCGCGCAAAACGGCCAATGGACATAGATGCCGAAACCCGGTTCGCCGGGGCCGCCGGGCGGTCCGCTCATTGCGGTTGATCGCTGTTCGGCATCACGAGGCATTGCTCAGCGAACAATTTGAACGCCCGGGCGCGGTGCGAAAGAGCGACGCTGTCACCATGTGTCCAACCGTGCTTTTCCTCTGCCGCCATTTCACCGAAGGTTGTTTCATAGCCCTCCGGCTGAAAGATCGGATCATAACCAAAGCCCTGGTCACCGCGCGGGGGATGAACGATCGTGCCGGCCACCTCGCCGCGAAAGAACTCCCGGTGGCCGTCCGGCCAGGCCACGCAGATGACGGAAACGAAGCGGGCTGTCCGGTTGCCGTCGTCCTGTTTTTCAAGTGCGGTCTCGACCAGCGACATGGCCATGTCGAAATCCTTGTCCGGCCCTGCCCAGCGTGCCGAATAAATGCCCGGTGCTCCGTCCAGAGCGTCGACAGCGAGTCCCGAATCATCAGACATGGCGGGCAGTCCGGCCGCTTTCGCCGCCGCCAGAGCCTTGAGTTCGGCATTGGCTTCAAATGTCAGACCGGTCTCTTCGGGTTCGGAAAGATCGAGTTCGCCTGCGGTCTTGAGATCATAGCCAAGCGGTTGCAGCAGATCCCGCAACTCGCGGATCTTGCCCTGGTTGTGACTGGCGATGACCAGCGGTCCTTGTTCAAGTTTTCTCAACGCAGATCCTTTGTCGGGTCGTCGAATCCCCACAGGCCGGGTTCGGCGAATTCGATGCTGTTGCCGGCCGGGTCACGCACATAGATCGACCGGGCACCGCCCGGCCAGTGAAAATCGGCTTCTATCGTCACGCCGGCATCGATCATCGTGCCTGAAATGGCGTCAAGTTCGGCGGCCGATGCACCAAAACACATATGTCCCGGACCGTGACTGCCATGGGGTGGCACCGGCAATGCGGGATTGGAGGATGGTCGGGTGGTTTCCTTCGCATTGAAGATCAGCAGAACGCCCTCGCCACAGCGGTAGAACACATGCCGGTCGCCAACCCGGGTGATTTTCTCAAGGTGCAGAATGCCGCCGTAAAACCCTTCGGCAGCGTCGAGGTCATCGGCGTAAAGCGCCGTTTCCAGAACGCGTCTCGGGGCTTTCATTTCGATTTTATCCTGTTGCCTGTTTTTGCATGGCGACCAGATCACCGATACCGGCCTTTGCCAGGCCGAGCAGGGTTGTGAATTCATCCTCCGAAAACGGTACGCCCTCGGCGGTTCCTTGAATCTCGACAATCCCGCCGGTGCCCGTCATGACGAAATTGGCGTCGGTTTCAGCCGCCGAATCCTCCAGATAGTCGAGATCGAGCACCGGCTGGCCGGCGAAGATGCCACAGGATATGGCAGCGATGTGATCTTTCATCACCCGGTCTGCCTTGACCATCTGCCGTTCATCCATCCATTTCAGGCAATCATGCAGGGCAACCCACGCGCCGGTAATCGATGCGGTCCGCGTGCCGCCATCGGCCTGAATGACATCGCAATCGACGGATATCTGGCGCTCACCGAGCGCTTCCAGATCGACGACTGCACGCAGGGAACGGCCGATCAGGCGCTGGATTTCCTGTGTACGTCCGCTTTGTTTGCCCGAGGACGCCTCGCGTCGCATGCGTTCACCCGTGGCTCGCGGCAACATGCCATATTCGGCGGTCACCCAGCCCTTCCCGGCGTTGCGCAGCCATGGTGGCACCCGTTCCTCGAGGCTTGCCGTGCAAAGAACGTGGGTATCGCCAAACTTGACGAGGCATGACCCCTCTGCATGTTTGGAAAACCCTCGTTCAAACGAGACATCCCTCATCTGATCGGTTTTTCTGCCTGATGGGCGCATGGAAATACTCCTGTTGATTTGGCGGCGTTCTAACCCTCCTGACCGGCGCATGCAAAGGGAAATGCCACCATTGGACAAACTGAGCATACCCTTATGTCTTTTCACGGGTCGGTATCGCCACTATGTTTGGACTATGGACGGTCAACTCCGAGTAACGCGGTATGAGTGACACGACACGATTGGAGCAATCGGCATCGGTTCCGCTTGATGAGCGGACCCGCGAGATATTCAGGAGCATCGTCGAATCCTATCTGGATTCCGGCGAACCGGTCGGATCGCGCAATTTGTCCCGGATCCTGCCGATGGCCCTGTCGCCGGCCTCCGTCCGCAATGTGATGAGCGATCTGGAGGAACTCGGCCTTATCTATGCGCCACATATCAGCGCCGGCCGGCTTCCCACGCAGCAGGGTTTGCGGTTCTTTGTCGACGCTTTCATGGAATCGGGCGATCTGTCGACCGAAGAACGTGAGATGATCGACCGGCAGGTCAGCGGTGTGGAGCGCAATCAGACAGTCGAATCGGTCCTGACCGAGGCAAGTCAGCTGCTCTCGGGCATGTCCCGCGGTGCGGGCCTTGTGATCACCCACAAGAACGACGCAGTGGTCAAACACATCGAGTTTGTCCGGCTTGAGCCGACCCGCGCGCTGGTGGTTCTTGTGGGCGAGAACGATCAGGTTGAAAACCGCATCATCGATCTTCCGGCGGGTGTAACGGCTTCGCAGCTCACGGAAGCCGCAAATTTTCTCAATGCCCACATTGCCGGCCGGACACTGGCGGAACTGCGTGGGGAACTCCGCGCCCTCAAAAACGATATTCGAGTGGAACTGGACAGTCTTTCACAGGCGCTGGTCGAACGCGGCCTGGCGGTGTGGTCCGGCACCGCTGATGGGCATCCGACTCAGCTGATCGTCCGCGGTCGGGCCAATCTGCTCGAAACCCTTTCCGATCTCGATGAAATCGAGCGATTGCGGCTGCTGTTTGATGATCTGGAGAAAAAGGACGGGCTGATTGAATTGCTGGAGCTGGCCGAAGCCGGTTCCGGCGTGCGTATTTTCATCGGTTCTGAAAACAAACTCTTTTCCCTTTCGGGATCGTCCCTGATCGTTGCACCCTATCGTGACAGCGAAGAACGGGTGATCGGCGCTGTCGGTGTCATTGGGCCAACCCGGCTCAATTATGCGCGGATCGTTCCGATGGTCGACTACACGGCTCAGATGGTCTCCCGCATGATCCGGTAAAAGCGCTGGCTTTCCCTTGATTTTTTGTCGCGAAACCTCGATATGCGGGTCAATCATATAAAAACCCAATGAAGGATAAGTCGCGTCATGACCGATGAGCCGAAGAATAACGGTATTGGCGAACAACACACGGCGAAACCGGCTGAAGCCGACCCAGCCCAGACGATAAATGCCGCACCGGGCGCCGGTGAGGCTGACAATGCAGGGGAAAGCGGGCCGGACCCGATGGAACTGCTGGTTGCCGAGCGGGACGATCTGAAGGACAAATATCTGCGTCTCGCCGCTGAAATGGACAATCTGCGCCGTCGCACGGCTCGTGACGTGCGGGATGCCCGTTCCTATTCTGTGTCGAATTTTGCCCGTGACATGCTGGCAGTGTCGGACAATCTTCGCCGTGCCCTGGACGCCATCCCGGCGGAGGCACTGGAAGCCGGCGAGGCCGGCCTGAAGGCGCTTGCCGAAGGTGTCGAACTGACTGAAAGATCCATGCTTTCGGCACTGGAGCGGCACGGTGTGAAAAAACTGACACCGACCGGTCAGAAATTCGATCCGAATTTCCACCAGGCCATGTTCGAAGTTCCCAATCCCGATGTTCCGAACAACACGATCGTCGAGGTTGTGCAGGATGGCTTCGTCATTGCGGACCGGGTGTTGCGGCCGGCCATGGTCGGGGTTGCCAAGGGCGGACCGAAACAGGCCGCTGAGGCAGTCTCCGAGCCGCAGGAAACGTCCGAGGACGCTGAACAATAGATCGGGATCGAACTTTGCCGCGGTCGATGCCTATCTGTCCGCCGGCATGGCGTCTTGGTTGACCCACGCGATAATAATCGCTTTACTGCGCCGCAGGGTGATACGACAGTATTGAGCATCGCATAAGGACATGATCGCTGTGGGTTGGGGCGCATATTTCGTCAGGCTGATCATCAACTCGATCGTGGCAGCGGGCATTTTGTTTGGCATCGCCCTTTTTGCCACGAACCGGTATATGGTGACGGTCCAGATGTCGGCCAACCGGCTGGCGAACAATGTCCAGACATTGACCGAGACCGTTGCGCGCGTCGATGCGGATCTGACGGCATCCGTCGAACGGCTGAACAACAATGTTTCCCGCATTGACCGGGAACTGTCATCCCTGCAGGCAAAAAGCGGTCGGCTGGCCGCTCAGATAACGCAGATTGAGTCCGGAACTGCGCCAGCGCAGCCCGCGTCGGACCAAACGACTGCGACCGTATCCGAGACGACCGAAACGGAAACGGCCGAGGAAGCGCCAGAGGCGGCTGCCGAGGAGGCGACACCGGACACAGCAGGTTCGCCGGTTCCTCAGCCCTCGCAAACACTTCCGGTTCCGACTTCAAAACCGCAACAATGACGGACCAGAGCGATTCAGGTTTTGACGGAATCGGCAAAACCTGAATACATCAGCAAAATCGAAGGCCGATACCGCTGTCCCGTTTCTGGCAAAGCGTGAAACGGTCTACGTTCCCAGTCCCGTATCGATCGCCGCCTGGCGCAGCGAGCCGTGCGGTCGCGGACCGATCTGCTGAATGACCAATCCGGCGGCAAGGCTGCCGAGATTGGCGCAATCCTCCATCGAACGATTGTTCGTATAGCCGTGCAGGAAGCCGGCCGCGTACAGGTCGCCTGCTCCGGTGGTGTCCACCAGCTCGGCTATGTCGATGGCCGAAACGGACACCCGCTCGCCCTTGCGCGCGACGATCGATCCATTTTCACCCCGAGTGACGATAGCGAGACGGCAATCCGCCTCCAGGGCGTCGACAGCGGCCTCCAGCGAGGAGGTCTGATAGAGGGACATGGCCTCGTGCTCATTGGCAAAAACAATGTCCACTGTGCCGCTGCGCATCAGATCCAGAAACTCGTCGCGGTACCGGTCCACGCAGAAGGGATCGGACAGGGTCATCGAGACCTCACGGCCATTGGCATGGGCAATATTCGCGCTGTTTCGAATGGCTTCCTTGGCGCGCGGCGGGTCCCACAGATAGCCTTCGAAATAAGTGACTTTCGAGGCCGCGACGATCTGCGCATCCACATCCTCGGGACCAAGCTCGACGCAGGCGCCAAGATAGGTGTTCATCGAGCGCTCTCCGTCCGGCGTGACGAAGATCATTGAGCGCGCGGTCGGTGGAGGTCCGTCCAGGGGCCGGGTGTTGAAGACGACGCCCTGTGCCTTGATATCGTGATCGTAGATCTTTCCGAGCTGGTCGTGGGCGACTTTGCCGAAAAAGGCGGCTTTTCCGCCGAAACTGGCAATGCCGGCGGCGGTGTTGCCGGCACTCCCGCCAGATGCCTCGATCGCCGGCCCCATTCGGCTGTAAAGCAATTCGGCGCGATCGGCATCGATGAGGTTCATCGCGCCTTTCGTGATGGCGTTTTCAACGAGGAAATTCTCCTCGCACCGTGCAATGATGTCGACAATTGCATTGCCGACACAAAGAACATCCAGTTCATCCATAGAATAGCAGGCTCCGGGTTGCATTCTTGATCCCGGTCACTGGTGGTAACGGCGTTTGCGCGCTTTGAAAAGCTGAAACAACGGGACCACCTGTATTAATGGTCGGTTCCCATGGTTTTGTGCTTTTTCAACGACATCAGAACCCGAATCGGCTGCTGAATACCCACCCAATGGGGCGCCATCCGTTGAATCCATGGATGTCATCCCTATCTGCATTCCATGGTCCACGGAACAAAAATTCAATGATTGTCGACGCCGCGCGGCTGGCCGGCCGCAATCTGTTCGCCCCTGAGAGCCGATCCGCCTTTTGGAAGATACTCGGCATTACGATCCTTCTTCTGATTGGCGCCTGGCTGCTCGTGCGCAATCTGTTCATTGCCCTCGCATTGCCCTGGCTGGATGCTCTCATACCCGGCATTCCCGACTGGGCGGGCTGGCTCGGCTTTGTTTTCGGTTTGATTGCCAGCCTGGGACTGGCGCTGGGTCTGGCGCTCCTCGTCGCACCGGTGACTGCGGTCATTGCAGGCTTCTTTTTGGATGGTGTGGCCGAAATCATCGAGAAGCGGGATTACCCGCATGACCCGGTCGGTACGTCGGTTCCCATGGGGCAGGCGATCATCTACACCGCCAAATTTTTGGGCGTCGTCATCGTTGGCAACATATTTGCCCTGTTGTTGTTGCTGATACCCGGTGTCAATGTCGCCGCATTCCTTCTGGTCAATGGCTATCTGTTCGGCCGTGAGTTTTTCGAATTCGCAGCGATGCGTTATCGGTCGGAAGGCGAAGTTCGGCAGATGCGGTCCAGACACAGCGGAATCATCTTCATGGCCGGTCTGTTGATCGCAGCTTTCCTTTCAATTCCGATCGTCAACCTGTTGACGCCGCTCTTTGCCGCCGGCCTCATGGTGCACCTGCATAAGATGCTGTCGGAACGGGACGACGAATTCTCCCTTTCGTCTCGTCAGCCTGTCTGATTCGGAAGCCGCCAATCCGGTTGCCGCCACGGGCGGCTGATCAGTCCAGCGGCACCAGGGCGGCTGGGATATCGCAGGTCTTTTCGGGCGATTTGCAGATATCGGCCAGCACACAGGCCGGGCAATCCGGCTTTCGTGCCTTGCACACATAGCGTCCATGCAGAATCAGCCAGTGATGGGCATGAAACAGGTGGTTTTCCGGAATCGTGCGCAGCAGATTGGCTTCGACATCGTCGACCGTTTTACCCGGCGCCAGACGCATTCGATTGGCGATCCGGTAGATATGGGTGTCGACTGCCATGGTCGATTGGCCAAAGGCCATGTTGAGAACCACATTGGCCGTCTTGCGCCCGACACCGGGCAGGGCAACCAGCGCGTCGCGGTCCCCCGGCACCTCTCCGCCATGATTTTCCAGCAGTGCCTGCGACAGCAAAATGACGTTTTTGGCCTTGTTGCGGTAGAGGCCGATGGTCCGGATATGCTCTCGAACCCGGTCTTCGCCGAGGGCGAGCATCTTCTGTGGTGTATCCGCCTTGGCAAACAATACGCGGGTCGCCTTGTTGACACCCGCATCAGTGGCTTGCGCTGAAAGCACCACCGCGACCAGCAATGTATAGGCGTTGACATGTTCCAATTCACCCTTCGGCTCGGGTCGAAGAATGGAGAGGCGTTGAAAGATCTCGTTCAGTTCGTCCGGCGTGTAGGCGCTTTTTGGCAGCCGTTTGCGTTTTTTGGCTGGGCGCTTCGCCGGCGTCTTTTCCGAAGATGGGTTTGTGGTTTTTGATTGGGCCTTTTGCATAACATCTCTATATTCTGTGCGTATGAAACAAAGCAATGCCGCGATCGCTTCCCATGAGGATAATCAGGCGACCAATGAATCGCCTGTTTTCGAAGCACTTTTGACGCCGCATCGTTCGCTTGGTCGCAATGGCTTCGTGGTTCTCATATGTATTGCTTCAGTTGTTACCATTGCCCATGGTGTGGTCTTTGCCATGGCCGGAGCCTGGCCGGTCGCCGGTTTTTTTGGTCTCGACCTGATCCTCCTGTTCGGGGCATTCGCGCTTAATTACCGTGCCGCCCGCGCCCGGGAAATTGTCAGCGTATCGCGAACCAGGCTGTCGATATCAAAGATTGCGCCATCCGGGCAAACCCGGGATTACCGCTTCAACCCCTTCTGGGCGCGTTTCCGTGTGTCCAGGCACGATGAGATCGGGATCACGCGCATGAACATATCGGGTGGCGGCCGATCGACTGATATTGGCGGTTTCTTGAATCCGGATGATCGCGAAAGCTTTGCCAGGGCCTTTTCCGGAGCGCTGGCGACCGTTCGACGCCGATAGACGACTCAGAATCGAGCGTTCGAAACCGGTTCGAAATATTGCGGTGCCGGCTCCAGAACGACCACCTGACCCTCTTGAATCTGGTAGACTGCCAGGCCGCGCTGCGTCTTGCCGTCGGGAAGGAAACGGTAATTGCCTGTCACCCCCTTGAAACCCGTCGGGTTCTCCAGGCTCTTCTTGGTGAACGCGGCGGGATTGCCGGTGGATAGCAGTTCTGCGGTCATGTTGACGGCGTCAAAGCCAAGGCCGCCATTCACGGTCGGATCGGCATTGTACCGGGCTTTATAAAGAGATTTGAACGTTTCGAACCGGGTCTGGTCCATATCCGCGAAAATGGCGCCCTGCAGATAGGCCGAAGACAGTTTCGACGATCGCCATTGTCCGGTGCCGATCAGCCGCTTGTCCCGCAACTTGATGCCCTCGCTTTGCATGACCCGTGCAATCGCGGTTGGTGCAGTTCCGCCATCGGGGATGAATATCGCGTCCGATTCCTGTATCGCGGGAAGGATTTCCTGGACCGCGGCCACCACCGAATCATTGGAATACTGATAACGGGAAACGCCATTCAATGTCGCGCCGCGGGCGGCGAGTGTGAGGCGCAACTGACGTTCCACAAGGGCACCATAGGCACCCTGCGGCAAGATCGCCGAAAAGGAGCTCAGCCCGATCCCGGTCGCATAGGAAATGGTACGATCGACGACCTGGTCCGGCAGGAACGACATCAAAAAGACCCCGTCGGACGCCGCGGACTGATCCGATGAGAACGCGATGATCGACCGGTTGTTCGGGCGCGCAACCGATGCGGCCGAGGTGACACTGCCGGAAAAGACCGGGCCCAAAATGACCGCAGATCCTTCCCGCACGGCTTCCTCGGAACGGGCAATCGCGCCGGCAGCCGTGCCGCCGGTGTCCTTGATGACGAGTTCCATTGCCGACGGGCCGCGCATTTCAAGCGCCAGTTCCGCCGCATTCCGGTATTCCGCCGCGATGGTGCCGCCATTGCCAGGCGCTGTCAGCGGCAGCAGCAGCGCAACCCGTGTCTGGCCGGTGCCCAGGACTTCGCCAGCCGCCGGTCCGGTCTTGACCGGAAGACTGGTCGGCACCGGTTGGATGGTTCCGGTGTTTCCTTGATTCGGCAGGCCGTAATTGACCGACTGGCAGGCTGACAGGACCGATAGTCCGGTCAACAGGACGGTCGTCGCGAAAGCGCGCCGTCCCTTTGCAATAAATCCTGCCATACTCAGCCCATCTCCTGCCACATGGCGTCCCCCGACGGCCCTGCCGCGGCGCGACTCGCGCTCCTTGGCGTTCATATTGCCAAATGACGCATCCGTAAAGGGTTTGGCCAGCCTTCAGCGCTCCACAAAATTGCGGGATGAACCCGGCAGGCGAATGCAATAGAGTGGGTGCAGATCGCCCGATTCACGAACAACGCGCGGCCGAATGCCCATGGACAAAACCTATCAGATCGGCAGGACGAAGTTCGACGCCGGCCCCCTTGAGTCGGCGCTGTATCTGGTCGCGACCCCCATTGGCAATCTGTCCGATATGACCATTCGTGGCCTCGAAACGCTGGCCGCCGCCGACATTCTTGCCTGCGAGGATACGCGGGTCACCCGGGTTCTGTTGTCGCGCTTCGGCATTCAGTCGCGGCCCTTTGCCTATCATGAGCACAATGCGAATCGCGCCGGGCCCACGCTGCTGGATGCGCTTGCGGAGGGCAAGAGTGTGGCATTGGTGAGCGATGCGGGGACCCCGCTGATCTCCGATCCGGGATTTCGGCTGGTCGAGCAGGCCGTCGAAGCCGGCATCCGGATCATTCCCATTCCGGGTGCTTCGGCGCCGATGGCGGCGCTTGTGGCGTCCGGTCTTCCCAGCGACAGTTTTTTCTTTGCCGGTTTTCTGCCCAATCGGGACAAGGCCCGGCAAGACCGTCTGTCCCGGTTGAGCGGCGTTCCGGCGACTTTGCTGTTTTTTGAATCGCCGCGCCGCCTGCAAAAGAGCCTGCACGCCTGCTGTGATCAATTGGGGCCGGATCGGCGGGCTGCTGTCTGCCGCGAAATGACCAAACGCTATGAGGAAGTCCGACGCGGATCACTGCGTGATCTGGCGCAGCATTTCGACGGGCGGGACAATCTCAAGGGTGAGATCGTTCTGGCCATCGCGCCGCCGTCCAACGGTCCGGCCAGTCAGGAGGATGCGGAGGACCTGCTGCGCACCCTTGTACAAAGTCAATCGCCGGCAAAGGCCGCGACCGAAGCGGCCAGACGGACCGGTTTGCCGCGCAAGGAGCTCTATCAGCGGCTCCTTGCCATGAAGGCGGACGAGAAGTGAAAGGCAGCGACCGCATCGCACGACAGCGTGCCGAACGCCGTGGCCATTCGGCGGAATGGCTCGCCGCCATCGCCCTGACATTGAAGGGCTATCGGATCGTCGCCCGCCGGTTCAAGACGAAAACCGGGGAAATCGACCTGATTGCCCGCAAGGCAAACCTGGTGGCGCTGATTGAAGTCAAGGCACGCGGCACAGAGGCTGCTGCGCTCGACGCGGTGACCGGAACCGCCGCCATGCGCATCTCGGCAGCCGGTGACATCTGGCTTGCCCGGCAAAAGGATCGCGAGGTGTTGTCGATCAGGCGGGATATTGTGGCCGTGATACCCTGGCGCTGGCCGAAACACTACCCCGATGCGTTTTGATATGGGACGACGGGCACCTGGATTGCCGGCACAAAAAAACCGCCGGGTGAAAAACCCGGCGGCTGGTATGGGTGAATGATCGACGGTATCAGTAAGGGCAGTTTTCGTCGGACATATAGTCATGAACGACGATCTTGCCGGCAATGATGTCGGCTTTCAGCTGTTCGACCGTATCGCGCATGTCCTGATCGACCAGCTTGGCGTTGTTGTCATCCATCGCATAGTCGACGCCGTTTTCGGCAAGACCCAGCGAATTGAAGCCATAGGTGAACTTGCCGTCTTGGGCATCCTTGAATGCATTGTACACGGCAACATCCACGCGCTTCAGCATGGAGGTCAGAACCGAGCCCGGCTGAATGCCGTTCTGGTTTGAATCGACACCAATGCTCAATTTGCCTTCATCGGCCGCGGCCTGAAGCACGCCAATGCCGGTGCCGCCGGCTGCTGCATAGACAACATCGGAGCCCTGAGCGATCTGTGATTTGGCGATTTCACCGCCTTTGACCGGGTCGTTCCAGGCATCCGGCGTTGTGCCGGTCATGGCTTCAAGAACCGTGGCATCCGGGTTGACGGCCTTCACGCCACCGGCATAGCCGCAGGAAAATTTGCGGATCAGCGGAATGTCCATGCCGCCGACAAAGCTGACGGTTCCGGATTCGGAGGCCTTGGCAGCCATCGCACCGACCAGGAACGAGCCTTCCTGTTCCTTGTAGACAACCGAACGCACATTCGGCAGGTCAACGACCATGTCGATGATGGCGAAATCGGTGTCCGGATACTCGGCGCCAACCTTTTCCAGAGCGGCGGCCCAGGAGAATCCGGCCATCACGATCGGATTGTTGCCGTCACGGGCGAATTTGCGCAGAGCCTGCTCGCGCTGTGCGTCGTTCTGAATCTCGAAATCACGATATTCAATGCCGGTGTCGGCCTTGAATTTCTCGGCGCCATTATAGGCGGATTCATTGAATGATTTGTCGAACTTTCCGCCGAGGTCATAGATGATCGCCGGCTTGATATCTGCAGCCAGCGATGTCGCCGTCATGGCGGCCATGGCAAGAATGCTGAGGAGTGTACGCTTCATATTCACAACCCTGTGTTTGTTTCGTTTTTGTCCTTTACGCTGCAATGGATTGGCAGCGTTTTGAAAGCCTTTTTACCGGATACGGCAAGGCTTGGCGATATCCTTGCACGGCTCATTGCAAATATCACGCATAAAATGAAAGCCTTGCGCGGGAACGCAACAGGTCAAAAGGTCCTAGGCAATCGCACAAGCAACGCCGGTGCCCTTGATTCCGCAATAGCCATTCGGGTTCTTGGCCAGATATTGCTGATGATAATCCTCGGCAAAGTAAAACTCCGGTGCCCGTGCGATCTCGGTGGTAATGGCCTGGCCGAGACCGGCCTTGTCGAGCGCCTGTTGATAGATGCTTCTGCTGTGTTTCGCTTCGGCAAGCTGGATATCGTCAAAAGCGTAGATCGCGGAGCGATACGTCGTGCCGACATCATTGCCCTGCCGCATGCCCTGGGTCGGATCATGCCCCTCCCAGAAGATCGTCAGCAGGTCGCCATAGGACACGACGTTCGGATCATAGACGACGAGCACGACCTCGGCATGCCCCGTCCGCCCGGTCACGGTTTCCTCATAGGTCGGGTTGGGCGTGAAGCCACCGGCATAGCCGGCCGCCGTCACCCATACGCCCTGACGTTGCCAGAACAGCCGCTCGACACCCCAGAAACAGCCCATGGCAAACAGTGCCTTGGCGTGGCCATCGGGATAGGGTCCCTTCAGCGGATTGCCATTGACGAAATGATCAGTGGCGGTTGCCAGTGCCTCGCTGCGGCCAGGAAGCGCTTCATCGATGCTTGGCATCTGTGTCTTTTTGGAAAACATGTCGAGACCGAACATCGTCAATTCTCCCCTGTGGTTGGCTCATTCGGATCATTCGGATCCTTGCGTTCGAATGGTAGATAGGGCGCTGAGGCGGTCCTGCAATCACCCTTTAGCGGGCAGCAAAGCGACCGGCCGGTTTTGGCCGGCGCCAGGCGATCAGATAGAAAAACAGCGACAGCACCAGGAACACGGCCCAGGCCGGCTGCAGCAGAATCCACTGCATGATCGGGTCCCAGAGATAGGGGTGCACATTACGCTGGATGACCGCTTGCGCCAGATTGAGCGAGTCGGGGCTGAGTCCGAACCAGACGGCACCAAGCGGCGAAATCACCACTTCCGAAGCGGCAACCGATTTGATCGCATCAATGACACCGGCGATCACGGCCAAGGCAAGCGCAATCATGCTGATCGCGCGCAACAGGAATCTCATGGTGACCTTGCACTCCCGGCCCATGCAAAAAATTTGCACCGTCCCTCACGGTTCGTTTCGGGATCCACACCGACAAACCGTTCCCCAAGAGGCGGCAGATACCCTTCATAGCGCATATACGCCTCACGGGGAAATCACTTGAGTGAAAGCCGGCTCATCCGGCCGTGGGCAGGGTGCGCGCAGCTTTCTCGCCGATCCGTCAGTTTGTGGTTGATCCCGCAACGGTCTTGACTATAGTGCGCGCCGGTTCGGGCCTCTTTGCAGCGCCCGACTGTTGACGGAGAGGTGGCCGAGTGGTCGAAGGCGCACGCCTGGAAAGTGTGTAGGCGGGAGACCGTCTCGAGGGTTCGAATCCCTCTCTCTCCGCCATAGACATTTCGCAAAGCGAAATGTCATCAGAGCCGGCAAAACTGGAAGAAGTCAGCAGCGGCAGTCGTTTCAGGGAAACGACGAGAGCCTTCACCTTGGAAATTCGCGTCTCAATCGAACTCTCCGCATCCGGCGGATAAGTCCTCGCTGAAACGCCACCGGAAGTGAGTGGTCCCGGCAAATTCCTTGCAGCCGATATTGATACGGACTCCCGATCAGCTGACGGATCTCAAACGGGTTGATGACGGGATATCTGGCCTCAATCTGGCGGGAGACCCCTGGCGCCAGCCGAGCATGTTGACGAAATGACAGGACCGGTTTTTGATGCGACGGCCTGCGGGATTTCTGGCATCTGCTTAGTGATGATTTCCGAGGCCGAATGAGATTTGAACCAGTGGCGAGGCTTTGGTGTTGATACAGATTCAGGGAAGGGCTTTATGAAAGCTTCCAAAAATGCGGCCATTTCTCTGATCTTCGCTCTCGGACTGTTGACTGGCGCGGCGCATGCTCAGTCGGGAGATGCCTGTTACACGAAAAGCGACTGTGAATGTGCTGCAGAAGGTGGCCACCTGCAAAACGGCGCCTGGGTAGCGACCGTGGAGCCCGGGGTCTTTCAAAGCAGTTCAGGCACTGTGTTTCCTCTCAATGCGGGAGAAGGCCCGTTGGATATCGCCGGCTATTGCGATGGTCGGTTGTACATTCGTTACACAGACCAGGAGGTCGGCCCGATTGAATGGCATTTAAACCGGGTCAGCAAGCAGCCGACCTCCGTGACGCCATTCGTTGACGAACTGTACCTTGAGGAAATTCAGAACGACGTCTGGGACGAATTCAAAGCCATAAGTCCTGAGTTGGAAGAATTCGCAGAGGACAATCTATTCTTTACAGGCAATCAAATACTGACCGTGCAAGGCCAGCCGATGCCTGCAACAATGCTGTTTTCCTATTCCGGTACGCACGACAGGGGCGCCGCTTCGCTCACCATCAAGCTGGGTCCGTTCCAGGGCTTTACGTTCTGGGCTCGCACCGGCAAGGCGAAATTCGAGAGAGTGGGCTCGAACAACGTGTCACAGGTGTATGTGGAGCGAGTTTGCCGGTGCAACGAAGTCGAATACCAGCTGGGAACCTATCGATCTGCGCTCCGCCAGATGCAGTTGATGGCGGATGCCACGCGCGGGCCTGGCATGCAGCGTGTCGGTCAGGGAAATACGGTCGCGCAGGAAGCGACGGACGACAATCCTGAGAACAATTTGATGATGTCACAAGGTTTTGATCCGACGCAAAATTGGGTGGAACCGGGCACTGCCGGTGAACAGACGAACTGGCCCTGTGTTGCGGATGGCCGGAAGGTCAAAGAGGCCGGTGTCGCCTATGTGGAGTTCATTGAAAAGGTTGATGTCGCCGCCATTCAGGCGGAAGTCGATAAACGCTATCTTCACTTGACCGAGGACGCGGAGCAGGGGGCCGAATCCACCAAAGTCAAACCGGATGAAAACACGGGACGCCGGACTGCGGCGGCGGCCTTTACACATCCGGGCAAATGTACGGTTGATTTGGGCGACAGCACCGACATCTGCAAGTATCCGGACGTCGTTCGCGAGGCGATTGCAAAACACGAAGCCGTTCACAGCGCCACATGTGTTCAGGACAAGACGACCGCAGAGAAGATGTTCAAGCTCATCAAAGACCATGTCGTGGCCGGCAGAATTCCGGAGAATTCGAGGCTCATGTCAAGTCAGCTGGCCAAAAAGGCGCAGGAGCAAAATGTGCACCAGTGTTTTGGCTACAAGGCGCGAACACGCAATGCGTTTCACTTGGCCAATGACGAGATAAAAGCGTACAAACGCGCGATCTCGCTTCTCGAGCCCTTCGTGAAGAGATATTGCAGCCAGTAACGGCGCCTTTCGTCGGTTGGAATTTCGACGACTTTGACGTTTTGCGCGGCAACGCGGCAATGCCCATAGTGTCGGGCAGGTTTGGGACCAGATTGTCCAAAAAGTCGAATAGCCAATATTTTCTGCGCACAATCAGATTTACTATACAAGAGCGACCAGACCGCAAACAGGGATTGCGTGTGGATGCTTTCCTGGAGCGGACTTCTTCGAGTTCCTCCCTTCAGTGCCAGCCACAGACATTTTTGCCAAAGTCCGGCCAATGCTGACATCACCGGTCGTTTGAATTAAGCTCCCGGCAGGGTGGTTACGAGATGGTTGACCAGGTTCAAGGTGGGTGCAAGTGTGGCTTGGTTCGATACACTGGAACTCCTGCCGATGCGCCGATGTTTCGCTGCCACTTTCGAGATTGCCAACAGCTTGGCGCAACGACCATGCCCGACAGACGGGCGCAAGAACAGCCGTTCTGACAGCCGTGCCTTGGCGCGTTACCATTTGCGAGCGGGATGGATTTGAGATGGTGGGATCGATTGCACCGGAGCAACACAGACATTTTGACCAGCCTCTCTACCTGATGTCCCAAACACTCGCAAATCGGTAATACGAGGTAACGTTCCGGGTGACTGGATCGTTTCACGTTTTGTCAGAAACGTGACAACGGTGTCGGTATTTGATTTTGTTGAATTGCTCTAGCCAAAGGGTTGGCATTTCAACAACCTGAACATCATCTGGAGCATTGGGCGCATCCATCTCATCAGCGGAATTCTTCGAGATTGCTGGGGGTCTTCAGAACCTTCCTTTGATCCGAGAAAGCATTGCACCGATGGCGCTGCGAAATGACGAACTGGAAGCCGGGCTGGTTTGCGCAGGTTTTCCATTTTGGTCAATTGGTCGCCTGGATTGAAGACCCAACTGCGAAAGCAAGGCGTAGTCCTCCCGGTAAATGTCTCTCACCCTGCTTTCATATTGTCTGAATTCCCACAGTCGATCCTTTGCATTTGTGGCATGCCGCATTCCGTTTGTCGCAAGGAATTCTCCGGCCCGGTCAGGTCCCCAACCCGATGCGCCGTGCTCTTCCCAGGCTCCGATTTTTTTCACAAACATCTGACCCTGACTTCTCAATTGTCTGAAGTCGATAACATGGTTGAACACATCGATGGAGGGGAAAAACTCGACCTGTGGATTCCAATGAGGGTTTCCCTGACAAATGCCGTCGGAATTTGTGATCAGGTCCAGAAAGGAGCCAAGGTCCCGCGGATAATGTCCCTCAACTTCGCCCTTCACCTTGATCCGATAGGGTGGGTCGGCGTCGATTTTATGCAGATAGGCCGAAATCAGGCGTTCGAATGGATCGCGAAGTACGATCGCGCGGACCCAATCGGGATCTTCAAGGAGCTTCTGTGCCTGATCCAATGAGTATTCTGACAGGCTCACAATTCCCGGCTTGTGCCACGGGTCTGCATCATAATCCGGATCACCGGAAAACTTGAGAAACAGTTGTTGAAATACGCTGGATGCGGATTTGGGAATGCGACAGAAAATCGCTCGATATTCTTCAGCCACCCAGAAATTATGGAGCACATGTTTCCGCAACAGCATTTGTCCCTGTGAAATGTGGAGAATTCGAACGCCGATGGCGCGTGGTTCGCCGAAAGATGACCAAATGGAACACAATTGTAAACATCGTGCATACCCACGCGAAGTGAGACGATTCGGGTTGCCGCATCAATGGTGCTCATCCCTTTCGTACCCGTCCCATGTTACGTTGCCGACCGGGATCAGACACCACAGTGGAGCCTCATCATGACATGGCAAACCTATCTGGACGATCAACAACAGCGATTTGTCGACGAGCTGCTGGAGTTCATAAGTATTCCATCGGTCTCCGCCGCCGGGAAATACGCTGCGGATGTGCAAAGGGCCGCTGAATGGGTTGCCGGTCGTCTGCAGTCTGCCGGCGCGCAGACTGTTGCGGTCATGCCCACCGGCGGGCATCCGGTCGTCTATGGTGACTGGCTGCATGCCGGGCCCGACAAGCCCACAGTGCTGATTTACGGCCATTTCGATGTCCAACCCGCGGAGCCTTTCGAGCTTTGGCAAAGTCCGGCCTTTGAACCGGAAATTCGCGATGGATGCGTGTTCGGACGCGGCGCGTCGGATGACAAGGGCGGCATGCTGATCCCGATCGTGGCCTTTGAAGCGCTGTTGAAGGGACAGTCCTCTGTCCCGGTCAATGTCAAATTCCTGTTTGAGGGGCAGGAGGAAATCGGTTCCCCCGAACTGCCGGACTTCGTTGCCGCCAATCGCGCGCTGCTGTCCTGCGATATGATCTTTTCCTCGGACGGGCTGCAATGGAGCGCCGACGAGGCCAACCTTGTCACCGGCCTGAAGGGGCTGGTTGGCCTGGAGGTAACCGTCACCGGACCGACCGCCGACCAGCATTCGGGTCTGCATGGCGGTGGGATCGCCAATCCGCTCCAGGCGTTGAGCCAGCTGCTGTCGTCCCTTAAAGATACTGATGGCCGCATCACGGTCGATGGTTTCTACGATCCGGTGGTCGAGCTGACCGAAGAAGACCGCGCCGAGATTGCAAAAGTCCCGTGGGACGAGGCGGCCTATGTCGCGGAGCTTGGTGTGCCAGACGTCTTCGGCGAAGCCGGATATACGACACGCGAACGGCTATGGGCACGGCCGACACTGGAGATCAACGGCATCACCGGAGGCTATCAGGGCGGTGGGTCGAAAACCGTCCTGCCGGCAAAGGCCAGCGCCAAGATCACCTGCCGGTTGGTCGCCAATCAGCAGCCCGATGCGATTTTCGACTGCATCCGCGACCATATTCAACGGCATTTGCCACCCGGCGTGCGGGCAAGCGTCGACCGATTGCAGGGCAGCGCCGACCCCTATCTGATGCCTCGTGGCCACAATGCCAGCCAGGTCGCCGGCGAGACGTTGAGAGAAATCTACGGCAAAGCGCCCTACGTGACCCGGTTGGGCGGGTCAATTCCGGTCATGTCGGTGTTTCTCAAGGAGCTTGGGGTGCACACAACCATGTTCGGCTTTTCGGTTGGCGACGAGAACCTGCACGCCCCGAACGAGTTTTTCCGGTTGGCCAATTTCCGCCGCGGACAGCAGGCCTATTGCCGTCTGCTGGAGCGCTTGGGTGGCAACGGCTCCTCCCCATCCTGACGGGCCACCCGGCGATCAATCGATCAGAACCTCGCCTTCGATTTCGACCGCAATGCCGGCGCCGAACGGCAGGGCCGCCATGCCGACGGCGGACCGGGCGTGTCGCCCGGTATCCGGACCGAAGACCTCCAATATGAGATCCGAACACCCGTTGATCACGGCTGGTTGCTCGGTGAAATCGGGTGTGGAATTGACCATGCCGAACAGTTTTCCCCAGCCGCTGATCCGATCGAGATCGCCAAGCTCCCGCTTGAGGCTTGCCAGGATGGAAAGGCCGGTCTTGCGCGCCAGCGCATAACCCTCCTCGACGCTTATCGTGTCGCCCAGGCGGCCGAACGGGGCCGACAGTGAACCATCCTCCTCCTGCGGTCCGTGTCCGGAGATGAAGGCGCGTTTGCCGCGTATATTGACCGTTGCAAAGGGCAGGCGCACGCCGGGGGGCAGGATCGGGGGCTGCGGCAGAATCAGGCCCAATTCGTTCATTTTCGCTTCGATGCGCGACATGCGGTATTTCCTCGCTGGCTGGCTCTTTACGGCATCCCTATCGAAATTTCGGCGTCAGTTCCACGGGCCATCCGGTCCACAGCGCTCCAATCGGTGTACAACCTGCCAATCCTTGTACGGTGGATGGCAATTTGTACCGTTTTCTGCTTGCATCAAGGGCAATCGACACACTGGATGATGCGAGGAGTGGATTTATGAACGAGATGGTCACCCAGATGGGCGCATTCGGCCCGTTGATCTATAGCGCGATCAAGGCGCTGATCTTTCTGGTTGTCGGATATATGGTCGCCGGGGTCGTCGAGCGCTATGTGCGCCGGCGCGTCAACGCCAGTGAAACACTGGACAACACGCTCGGCAATTTCTTCGCATCGATTGCCAAATGGCTGATCCTGGCGGTGGTCGTCATCGCTGTCCTGCAGGTTTTCGGTTTCCAGGCCACGAGCCTGGTCGCCGTTCTCGGCGCGGCCACCCTCGCCATCGGGCTGGCGCTGCAGGGCACTTTGGCCGATATCGCCGCCGGCGTCATGCTCATCGTCTTCCGGCCGTTCAAGCTTGGTGACTATGTTGATATCGACGGCACGTCAGGGACAGTGCGGCTGCTCAACCTGTTTGTCACCGAACTGGTCACGCCGGACAATGTCCAGATCGTTGCGCCCAATGGCAAGGTATGGGGCGCGATCATCACCAATTACTCGGCGCATGATACACGTCGTCTGGATCTGACTTTCGGGATCGACTACGGCGATGACGCAGACAAGGCCATTGCCCTGATCCTCGGTTGTGCTCAAAAGGATGACCGTGTCCTGTCGGATCCCGAACCCTGGGTTCGGGTGGTCAATCTGAACGATTCTTCGGTTGATCTCGGTGTGCGCCTGTGGTGCAAGTCCGCCGATTACTGGGAACTCAAATTTGCCATGACCAAGGTCGTCAAGGAGAGCTTTGACAAGGAAGGGGTGTCCATTCCCTATCCGCATCAGGTCGAAATTCAGAAGAGCGCATGACGACGACAATTCCCGTCGCCCGCGTGAGGGGGCCAGGGCACTGCGTGACTATGCGGTTCCGGTGCCCTTTGCCTCGGCAAAGAAAGTGTCGTGAATATCGGTTGCCGGCCGGGCCGGACTGAACAGGAATCCCTGCATCTCGGTATAGCCGGCGGCACGCACCCGGGTGCGCTGAATTTCCGTCTCCACGCCTTCGGCGGTGGCCGTCATGCCGAGATTCTGGCTGAGGCTGGCAACGGCATTGACGATAATGGCCGCTTCCTCCTGTTCGGACAGATCGTTGATGAATGACCGGTCGATCTTGATTTTGTCGAACGGAAAGCTGCGCAAATAGCTGAGCGACGAATATCCGGTTCCGAAGTCATCCATGGCAATGCGAACCCCCATGTCTCGCAGGGCATGCAGGGTCTCAATCGTGGTTTCGCTGTGCTGAAGCAGAACCCGTTCTGTGATTTCCAGTTCGAGACGCTGCGCACTCAATCGCGACGACGCCAGTGCATTGAAAACAGTCTGAACAAGATTTCCGCCATGAAACTGAACCGGTGAAAGATTGACGGCGACGCGGATATGCGATGGCCATCGTGCAGCATCCAGACAGGCTTGATTGATGATCCACTCACCGAGTGGCATGATCAGGCCGATCTCCTCGGTAACCGGAATGAAGTCCGCCGGTGAGACGAAGCCCCGCTTGGGATGAGACCATCGCAGCAGCGCTTCGAAACCGGTGATTTCATTGTCGGTAAGGCTGACGAGCGGTTGATAGTGAAGCTCGAATTCGTTCCGTTCAAAGGCCGCGCGCAATTCCTCTTCCAGGCTGCGCCGCGCCTGGATCTTCGTGTCCATGTCGGTCTCGAACGAGCGGTAGATACCGCGACCTTCATCCTTCGCCCTGTAGAGCGCCAGGTCGGCGTTTTTGAGCAACACGTCGGTGTCGGCGCCATTCTCGGGTGCGATGGCAATGCCGACACTGGCCCCGACGACCACTTGGTGGCCGTCCAGGTCGAAGGGTTGCGAAAGAACGTCACAGATGCGTGCCGCTGTCACGGTGGCTGCTTTCGGCTGATGGCCGCTTACCTGCAATACGGCGAATTCGTCGCCGCCCAGGCGGGCAATCGTATCCGTCTCGCGGACGCAGTTGGTCAATCTTTCAGCCGCCGCTTGCAGGAGTTTGTCACCCATCGGGTGGCCGATTGTGTCGTTGACGTTTTTGAACCGGTCAAGATCGATACACAGAATGGCGAATGGCTGTTGGCTGTTTCGCTTGCAAACGACTTGTTCCATCCGCTCACGCAACAGGGTCCTGTTCGGCAGCCCGGTCAGATCGTCATGGTGCGCCATATGGGCGACAAGGGCCTGAACGCGCTGAAGCTCCGTTACATCTTCATGGGTTGCCACCCAGCCGCCATTGGCCATCGGTTGGTGGACGACCGCGATCGAACGTCCATCCGAAAGAGACTGGATTTTGCTCGCCGGTTCGTTCCGAACGATCATCGCCAGCCGTCCTTCCAGAAGTGTTTCCGGATGCTCCCCGGCATAGTCGCCCCGCTCCAGAAGCAATTGCACGATGTCCTGATGGCGGGTTCCCGGCAGGGCAAATTGTGCGGGCAGTTTGTAAATCTCCAGATAACGCCTGTTGCAGACCAGAAGCCGCCGGTCCTTGTCGAACATGGAAAGGCCCTGTGACATGTTGTCGAGCGCTGCGTTGAAACGCTGGTTCTGTTCCGTCAGTTCACGGTCCCGCGCGAGGACGGCCTCTTCGGCTTTCTTGCGTTCGGTGATGTCCGTGTAGGTCGTGACAATCCCGCCATTGGGGATGGGCTTGCCGACAATCTCCATGATTGTTCCATCGGGGCGCGTCCGTTCGAAGCGGTGGGGTTCGAAACGCGATGCCAGTTCCACCCGTTCCTGCACGAGTGTTTCTATTTCGCCCTCGCCATACTCGCCACGTTCTGCGTTGTGGCGCACGAATTCCGCAAAGGGCGTCCCGGGTTGGCCGAGTTTTTCCGGAAACTCCAACAGGTCCATGAAATGCTGGTTGAATGCGACGGCGTTGAGGTCGTTGTCGACCATACTGACGCCCTGATCGATGGATTCCAGCACCACTTGCAGTTCATCGGATTTTTGCTGCGCGGCGACCCGCTGTCGATCGAGCTCCGTGATGTCCGTGTGGACGCTGATGATGCATCCGTCGCTGGTGCGGCTTTCGACCGTGCGCAGGATGCGCCCATCCTGAAGACGGTGCCGAAAGGGTTCTCCCGGATTGCTGTGGCAGTGCAGCCGCTTCTCAATCCACTCGGGATCGTCACAACCGTCGACGCTCAGGCCACTTGCGACAAAGGCGCGGAGAAGATCGGCATAGGCAAGACCCGGGACGACGATGTTTCCGTGATCGGGAAAAAACCAGGCCTTGTAGAGCGAATTGCACGCAAGGACGCAATCATCGCTGTCGCATATCAAAAACCCGACCGGAAGGCTCTCGATGATGTCCGTCAGGCGCAGATCGAACATGGCTTCCGCCAATTCTGCTGCCGGATTTTTGTCGTGCACATGATTTTCTGGATTTTTTGCAACCATGATCAATCCCACCAACTGGCTAGTTGTGTCAGCGAATCATGAGCGGCCCCCACCCTCATCGGTTGCAGATTAGTGCGCGAACCCTTCGAATCCGTTGAGGAGCACGGTTAAGGGTTCGTTTCGATGCATCCCAAAATTCAGTCTTTGTGGGGTTAATCTCAGCCGGGATATGCCGCGATCTGAAGTTGCATGATCGCGCTTGAATCATCGGACACAGGCCAGCGTTGAATGGCTGTGGGTGCGTGCGAAAACCCAGTCGGCGGATTCGATCGTTAAAGCTTCGTAAACGCTTTGAAAGCAAAGTGTTGCCGGATTTCAGGCGGGGACTCGATTCCGCCTGAAACGGACCTGGGGGAACCGATGACCAACTGCCAAACACACGCTTCATACCGTTTGATTTTCCTGTTCGCGGCCGCACTTGCATTGATTGCCACGATCGTGCCCGCTGGTGCCGTGGAACGATTGCAGGATCAGCCAGTCACCTCTGGACGGGCATTTTCAGTGGTGCGTGATGCCGGCAAGATTGAAGTGGACCTGGCGGAACTCAGCACCTTGCCGCGTTACAGGCTGTTGACCGACAGCCCGTGGGAGGAAGGACGGCAGGAATTCGAGGGCGTGCTTTTGCGCGATGTTCTGGACATGCTGAAAATGTCTGATGCCAGCGCTGTCATCATACATGCCGTCGACAATTACTCACAACGCATTCCGCGCGAAGATTGGCAGGATTACCCGACGCTTCTGGCGCTGCGGGCGGACGGTGCCTTCCTCGGGCGCCGTGAACAGGGACCGACACGATTGGTCTATCCGGTCCTCGATCATCCCGAACTTGACAATCCGGTGCACAAGAACCGTTGGGTCTGGCTGATCGAGACCGTGGAACGGGTCGATTAGTGACGTCGCCCGGCGCCCGGGTTTCAAGAAGATGATAAAGCTGATCTCGCGGGCCCGCGCCCGTGAAACGCTTGCGGTGTTGGTGGCCGTCAGCCTTTCGGCTGTGATCATCACCACGATCTACAGCAATATCCGGTCGGTCGAAGAGGCGCTTCCCCGGTTCGGATTTCTGTCCTTTCGCGAACTTCACGCGCATATCAGAGATGTTGACCGGCTCAGGGACATGGTGCTCCTGGTTCGCGCCGATCCGGGGAGCGCCGAAGGTCGCGCCTTTCTTTCGGAGGCCGCGGACCTTGCCTATATCCGCTTTGCCAAGGTGGACCGAAGCCGTATCACGGCGGAGCTGGAGGTTTATGCCGGGCTACGTGACCGGGTCCTGACCATTGTCCGAACAATTGATGACATGCTGTCAGGCACAAACACGCCCGACCAGACCGTATTGAGGGCGCTGACGGCGGAACTGGAAGAAGTCGAGATCGAGTTGAACCGGCAATATTACAGTGTCGGTGAAGAATCCAATGAAGGCCTTTATGCGGCCCAGAGGGCGCTGGGGACCTTGAATGCACAGGTGCTCGCCATTCTGTTGATCCTTTCGACATTGCTCATTGGCGTTGCTCTGCTTCTCGTGCAGCGCCAGCGTGCTGCAAAGAATCTCAGGAGACTTGCCTGGCACGATTCGGTGACGGATCTGAAGAACCGTGCATGGTTGATGGAAAAGAGTGGGAAGTTCATTCTCGATGCCAAGGCAGCGAACAAGTATCTCGGGATGTATCTCATCGATCTCGATCACTTCAAACAGGTTAATGACACGTTCGGCCATCACGTTGGCGACAGGATGCTGCAGGTGGTCTCCGAGCGCTTGAAAGCGCATAACCTGCACCGCTCGGCCGCTGCTGTTCGTCTGGGCGGTGATGAGTTCGCATTCGTCAAGGCCGCCGATAGCCCTGAAGAATTTGTAGAACTTGGTGAAACCCTCTGCCGCGAGCTGTCGGGTTATCTCGAACTTGACGGGCATCCGGTCAGATTGGCCGCCAGCATCGGCCTGTCCTGGTACCCCGATCATGGTCAGGATATCAGTCTGTTGCTGAAACGTGCCGATCTGGCGCTTTATGCCGCGAAAGCCGATGGTCGGCAACGCATGGTGACCTATTCATCGGCGCTCAAGGCCCACTCGGACACCCGTCTCGAGATGGAGGAACGCATCCGCAAGGGGCTCGAGAACGATGAATTTTCATTGGTCTGGCAACCGCAATTGTCCGTTTCGACCGGTCGACTGACCGGTGCCGAAGCACTCCTGCGGTGGAATGACCGCCAATCTGCATCGACAATACAGCCGCCTGAATTCCTGCCGGTGGCCCGGAAGTCCGATCTGATTGTCGAAATCGACAGGATGGTTCTCCGCAAGGCCTGCCAGCAGGCGGCCGGCTGGATGCCCCATTTCCCGGATGGGTTCTCGATCAGTGTGAACATATCCGACCGGCAACTGGAGGATCAAAATCTCTGCGCCCAACTGGCCGGACTGCTGAAGGAGACGGGCCTGCCCGCAAAGGCCCTTGAACTTGATGTGACCCAGCATGTGTTTGCTCAGGGAACGGAGACAGTTGAAACCACGCTGGCGCAAATCAGGCGTCTCGGTGTCAGCATCGCACTGGATGATTTCGGCACCGGTCATACGGACCTTGCCGGCGTGGCCGAAATGGCGATCGATCGCATCAAGATCGACAGCACCTTCCTCAGCAAGCTTCGTGAACTGCCGCGAGGCCACAGAATGGTGAATTCGATCCTGAGCATGTGTGAGGCGCTTGAACTGAAGACGCTGGCAAAGGGTGTCGAGTGCGCCGACCAGCTGGATTTTCTGGCTGAAACAAACTGTATCTCTGCGCAGGGTTTTTACATATCGCAACCCATGTCAGCATCCGTCTTCAGCAACTACATCCTGCGTCATGGACCCGGCCATGAAGCGGCGTCTTCAGACAACCGCAACGTGCGCCTGCATTCAGGATCTCAATAGACCCTCATCGGATCTAAGCGCCAACCATCTCGGCCACCACATGCGCGGTTGCGCTGGAAGCAACGATGGTCGGCGCGTCACAGGCGTCGGCAACCCGCTTCCGAGTGGAATGCCGGTAGCTGATGCAGTCATAGACCACGAGGACCGGTGCGTGCTGACTCATTTGCCGGGCGGCACCATCGATTTGTGAATCGGAGGCATCCGGCGCCAAGGGTACGACAGCCGGCTCAAAACCGTTCTTGCGCCAGCGTTCGGTTGCATGTGCGACCTGTTGCCGTTTCGGGATGAAAACACCGAGTGTCTTGTCGGGAGCGCCGGCGGCACGCGCGAAATTCAACATGACGCTGGAGGCCGTGATGATCTGCTGTTCCGCGAGTTCCGGAAAATATCCGGTGCAGCACATCACGTTGACGTGGCCCCCATCTGCGCGCAGCTCGGATATCCGGCTGCTCAGTTTCCCGGTCACGAACGCTTTCGACAGCAAGGTGGACCGACCGTCCGGCATGATGCTGAAAAGCGTATCGGCATCCGACAGCGGCCTGTTTGCACCGACCTCTTCGTCCGGCACGCCATCGAGCGCGCCAACCATGCGGATCTCGCAGCGATTGCCAAGCACACGGCGGAACTCGGTTTCCAGATCCTCGCGTGGCGATCGGCCGATAACCATCAGGCCGATGAGTGGTTTGCGGGTCATGACGCGTTTCCGATGGACGCCTCACCGACAACCCGGACCCGGGTCCTGATGGCGTGTCCAGGCAGGTAGCTCAATGGCAGGTCCTCCACTTCGATGACCTTGATCGTTTCCCTGTCGGCGCCGGATCGGACGGCGCTTTCGATCGCCCCGGCCTTGGCCGCTTCGATCGCATCCTCTCGTGACATATCCCGATAGATTTTGTCGGTCTCACCGCTGATTTGCGCGATGGCCGCACCGACGGCATTGGCGACGGCCTCATGCTCCACATGGACAACCTCGGAGATTCCGGGGATCGTGTCGGGGATCAGCATGGCGCCGCCGCCGACGGCGAGCAGCGGCACCGGTTCGGCATCGGTCTTCATCCGGTCGACGCTGTCGGCGATCTCGCCATATATTGTGGTCAGCGTTGAATCGATGAAGTGCCGGTCGAGCCCGGCCACCCGGGCTCTGTCGCCGAGATCGATCAGGCCGGCGGCGACCGCGATATCGGTGCAGGTGACGGTCGAGCCGCCAAACACCATCGCCTCGTCCGCAAGCCGGTAGCCGACACTGACAGGTCCGACCTTATGCGGTTCGCGCTGCACGATGGTGCCGCCGCCGATGGCGATCGACAGCAAGTCGGGCATGCGAAACAGGGTGCGCACGCCACCGACTTCAACAACATTGTTGGCTTCGCGAGGAAAGCCCTGGATCAGGCAGCCTATATCGGCCGTCGTGCCACCGACATCGCAAACCATAGCATCGTCAATGCCTGCCAGAAGAGCGGCGCCACGCATCGAGTTGGTCGGGCCGGAAGCGAATGAATAGACCGGATAGTCGCGCGCTTCCTCCGCAACCACCACGGTGCCGTCATTTTGGGTAATGAACAGTTTGGCCTTCAGGCCGCTTTCGGCCACCGCATCGACAAAGGACTGGGTGATTTCATCGGCAAGGCCGACCAGAGATGCGTTCATCAGCGCGACATTTTCACGCTCCAGCAGGCCGATGCGGCCAAGCTTGCTTGACAGCGTGATGCGGGCATCGGGATGTTCGTTGCGCACAATGTCCGCCGCCTGTTGTTCGCACTCTGACGTCAGCGGTGAAAACGTCGCTGAGATGGCAATGGCATCGACACCGTTTTGCCTGATGCTGCGCGCTGCCTGTGCGATTTCCCGGCCATTCATCGGCACCAGCGGACGTCCGTCATATTCATGCCCGCCATGGACCATGTGAACGCCGCCATTGACCTCGGCGGCCAGATCAGACGGCCAGTCGCAAAACGGCAGCAGGCTCGCGGAGGCCGGCAACGATATCCGGATTGCCGCCGCGCGCCCGAGATTGCGGCGCTGCACCACCGCATTGGTATAATGGGTCGTGCCGATCATCACCGCCTCGACAATGCGGGCGGCGTCACCGGCCTGCGTGACGATCTCTTTCAGCGCGGCGCGCACGCCGGAAGTGACATCCTCCGTTGTGAACGTCTTGACCGCCGCGACCACTTTGTTGCCGTCAATCAAAACCGCGTCGGTGTTGGTGCCGCCGACATCGATGCCAATGCGCCTCATGACGAATGCTCCCCGAAGACCGATTTGAAGTCGAGATCGAACCCGAAAGCCCGTGGACCGACATTGGCCAAGCCCAACTCCGACAGGAAGACCGGCGGCGCCGGCAGCGCCACCACCGACACCCGCTGGCCGAAGCGCAGAATATCGGTTCCGATCCCCTCGCCGCTGACCGAATCGAGCACGCAGATCAGGTCCGGCGTCATCACCACCGGATCTGCGTTACGATAGGCGACGGAATATTCATTCTGGAAATGCACGATCATCTCGGCTCCCAGGTCATCGTCCAGCCCCTCGATGATCGATTTGCCGCGCAGGAAACCTTCAGCGGCCCGCCGTTCCACATCGATGACCTTTCCGGTGAAGATTTTCTTGCCGCGCCCCGCCTGCAAAACCGCATCAATCGGGTCTGCGTGGTCGCGCTTGGCCTGAAGGATGGTCTCGCCCAGCCGGATTGCCTTGCTGACGGAATAGAGAATGCCGTGCTGCTTTATTTCGGCGCCGCTGCGCGGCGCCTTGCAGGTGGCCGCGATCGATCCGAATTCGGTGCACGCCTTGCGGCTGATCCGCTCCATCCACCGCCAGCTTGCGGCCCGTGGGACAATCAGTTCATTGTCGCGGATATCGGCCATGGTCAGCGGATAACAGCGAAGATTGGCGATGGCTACGGATGTCATCTGGGCTTCCGGATAGGCGCGGCCCATCGTGTCGGCATCGACCACCGGATACCCGGTCAGGGCACCCACCTGCATGGGATGCACGCCATTGCCGCCGCCGATCTCCAGCGCCATGACCGCATCGAATTTGCGGCCGATATATTCTTCCATCATTCGCACCGGCTTGATTGCGAATCGCGGATCGGCGAGACGTTCCTGGCCGACCAGCGGGGCGCCCATATTGGACAGCACAGCCACCAGCGCGTCATCGGCAAGGGCCATCGGATCGATCAGGGAGACCGTGTGACCCGCCGCGTAGAGCTGCCGCATATTGAGCAGTTTGTGATAGGGGTCGCCCCCGCCACCGGTGCCGAGGATCCAGGCGCCCTTGGCGAGCGCCTCGATGTCTTCGCCAGTCAGGGTCCGCGTCGTTTGGCTTGGAGTCCTCTGTGCCAATGTCGTCATACTGTCATCCTGTAGCGGTCACACGGCGCGTCTGGACGGGCCGGTGGGAGTGGTGTGCGCCAGAATTTCGACGCCGGGACAGCAATTGGCAAATAGAATTATCAAATGTCCCGAATAATCCGTGCCTATGCCGGAAAAATGGTCTTAAAGCATTGAAAAATAACAGATTACAACCGAAATAGCGTCGCGTTATAAACCCCATGAATAACCTCTATGGGGGTTCTGGCGCAAAGATAGTTTCAGCCAATATCAACCATTGACAATAACGAATTTCCACCGCCGCGCATGCCTGCAATTTTGTCACGACCCATAAGGCCCGGTTGGGCATGACAAAGACGAAAGAGGAGAACGGCAATGCGTATTGACTGGAACTGGTTGCGATCAGCGGTGCTGGGCGTTGTGCTGGCGGTGACCGCCATCGCCGGTGCCGGGGCGGTCGAGAAGCTCGACGGCAAACTTTATCTCGTAATAGCCGGGCGTCAGCCGGTCTCGACGCTCGATCCGGCGCAGAAATACGATTACGCCATCCGTATGATGGAGCAGGCGCTCTATGACGGTCTGGTCAAATATGAAGGCAATCCGCCCGAGGTCAAACCCTGGCTCGCCGAGAGTTGGGAGGTGTCCGACGATGGTCTCGTGTGGACATTCCATCTCGTCGACAACGCCAAATTCCACAATGGCGATCCGGTGAATGCAGAGGCTGTCCGCTATTCTTTCGTGCGGACATTGGAACTGAACAAGGGTCCGGCCTGGATGTTGCAGGATTTCCTGGCACCCGAGGGCATCGAAGCCGTCGATGACCGGACTGTGCGCTTTACCCTCAAAAAGCCCTATGCGCCGTTCCTGTCCTTTCTGCCCTGGTGGTTCATCGTCAATCCGGCGATTGTCGAGGCCAATTCCGTGGATGGCGACCGCGCTCAGACCTGGCTGAACGAAAATGCCGCCGGCTCGGGCCCGTTCAAACTCGCCAAATTCGAACAAGGCAAAGCCTACTGGCTCGAGGTCAACAAGGACTACTGGAAGGGCTTCCCCTATGAGGCTGACAATTTCGGCGGGATTATCTACAAGCTCGTTCGTGAGAGTGCCGGACAGCGCGCCGCCCTGATCAAGGGTGAGGCAGACATCGTCGGTGGTCTGACGCCCGAGGAGATGGAAAAGATTGCCGAGCGTGAGGGCATCCACACCACAACCTTGCCGGCGCTCACGGCGTTTGGCCTCAAATTCAACACCCAGAACGAGCACATGTCCGACATCAATGTGCGCAAGGCCATCGCGCACGCATTCGACTATGACGGCCTTGTCAAGATCTTCAACGGTGAAGCCAAACTGCAGACAAGTCCCTTTGGCGATGCCATCAAAGGCAAGATCGATGTCGCCGGCATTCCGCGCCGCGATCTGCAAATGGCCAAGGACTATCTGGCGAAATCCGCATGGCCGGATGGCGGATTCGATGTTGAATATGTCTATGTCCAGGGTTTCGAAGAAGAGCGCCAGATGGGTCTGCTTCTGATCGATGCCCTCAAGGATCTCAACATCGACGTCAAGATGACGCCCCTGACCTGGCCCAATATGGTCGGCAGAGCAGCCGAGGTCGACACTGCACCGGACATCATCGCGATCTTCGCGACACCTGTCTCGACCGATCCCGATGCCGTTGCGATCCAGTATCACCCGACATCCTTCGGCAAATATTACGGCTCTCATTTCCTCGAAGACGAAGAATTGAAGGGGATGATCGAAAAGGCGCGCAATGAGACGGACTGGTCGAAGCGGCAGCCGATTTACGCCGAGATCCAGGAACGCATCGTCGAGCTCCAGCCGGAAATTTTCGGCATGATGCGCAATCGCCGCTTTGCGTTCCGTGATTGGGTCAAGGGGTTCCAGGACAGTCCGATCCGCATGACCGAGGAGATCGACCTCTATCCTCTCCATATCGCGAAGTAGCGCGAAACCGGCGACCGGCGGGCTCTTTCTGCCGGTCGCCCTTTCCTCGACTGAACGGATGGGCCGATGCTCAAGTTGATCTACCGCCGCCTGCTGATGATGGTCGTGATGCTGCTCGGCCTGCTGGCGATCATGTTTGTAGTTGCCAATGTGGCGCCTGGAGATCCGGCCCGCCTCGCTGCCGGCCCCGATGCGACCCGCGACATGGTGGAAACCATTCGCGTCGAGCGTGGTCTCGACAAGCCGCTTCCGCAGCGCTTCGTGATTTATCTGGGCAGTGTCGTCACAGGCGATCTTGGAACATCGATCCATACCGGCCGGGCAGTGCTGCACGACCTTGCGATCTATTTTCCGGCCACATTGGAGCTGGTTCTGTTCTCGATCGGCCTGGCCATTGTTCTGGGCATTCCGCTCGGGGTCATCGCCGCCGTCAATCACAACCAACTGGCCGATCACATCATCCGCATTTTCGCCGTATCAGGCGTCGCCATGCCGATGTTCTGGCTCGGCCTCATGCTGCAATGGTACCTGGCGCTGGAGTTGAACTGGTTCCCCCTGGGCGGGCAGCTTGATCTGATGAGCGACCCGCCGACCCGCATCACCGGCATGCTCACGGTGGATGCGCTGCTGACCGGCAATTTCGCGATCTTTCTCGGGGCGGTGGCGCATCTGTTCCTGCCGGCCCTGTCTTTGAGCTTTCCGGCGCTTGCCTCGATCATCCGCGTCAACCGGGCCGAGATGCTGGAAACGCTCAACCGCGATTACATCACCAATGCCCGGGCGCAGGGGATCGGCCCGTTGCGCATCGTCGCCGCTTACGCGCTGAAAAATGCCCTGCTGCCGACGCTCGCGATGATCGGATTGCGCTTTGGCTGGATGCTCGGCGGCACCGTTCTGGTGGAGGGTGTCTTCGACTGGCCCGGTGTTGGTCTTTATGCCGCCAAGGCGGCAATCAGTTCCGATTTCGAGCCGATCATGGCCGTTACCCTGGTCCTCGGCGCAAGCTTCATGCTGGCGAATCTGCTCATCGATCTGACCTATGCCGCGCTGGATCCGCGCGTGCGGGCGCAAGTGTGAGGCAGCCATGACGGACGTGACATTCTCTGAACGACACGAAAGCTCGATCCGCGAATACAGGCGAATGGCAGCCACGTTCCGACGGTCCTCGTCGGCCATGTTCGGGCTGGTCATTGTCCTTGTCTTTTTATTAATGGCCCTGATCGGCCCATGGATCGCCCCCTTCCCGGAGGACGCGCTCGGTGCGGTCCATCTGGACAACAAACTCCAACCGCCGAGCGCCGCGCACTGGTTCGGGACCGACGAGGTGGGTCTCGATATCTTTTCCCGGGTCCTGATCGGTGCCCGTGTCTCGCTTCAGATCGGCCTGATCGTCACCGGCGTTGCCATGTTGATCGGCGTGCCGTTGGGCATGCTGGCGGGCATGTCGGGCGGCTGGATGCGAGAGACGATCATGCGGGTAACGGATATTTTTCTGTCGATTCCGGGTCTGATCCTGGCGATTGCCATCGTCGGGGCGCTCGGGCCCGGCATCATCAATGCGATGATCGCGCTCTCGCTTGTCTGGTGGCCCGGCTATGTCCGGCTGGTCGAGGCCAAGACGCTGTCGTTGAGAAACGAGACCTATGTGGATGCGGCGCGCGCGCTGGGCGCGCCGATGCACCGGATCCTGTTTGTCCATATCCTGCCCAACTGCCTGTCGCCCATCGTCGTCAAGGCGAGCATGGATATGGGCATGGCGATCCTTGGCGCGGCGAGCCTCGGTTTCCTTGGCCTCGGCGCCCAGCCGCCCTATCCCGAATGGGGCGCGATGATCTCCATCGGGCGCAACTATATGCCGGATTGGTGGTGGTACTCGTTTTTCCCGGGCCTGGCGATTTATCTGACCGTTCTCGGCTTCAATCTTCTTGGAGACGGGCTGCGTGACGTGCTCGACCCGAGGCAGCGCTCATGAGCGATCCCATCCTCTCGATCCGCGATATGCGGCTGGAGTTCGACACGTTCGACGGCGTCTACAAGGCCATCGACGGGGTCAGCCTGAATGTTGCGCCCGGCGAGGCGCTGGGGCTTGTCGGCGAGACCGGTTGCGGAAAGTCCGTGCTGACCCGGGCCGCCTTCGGGCTGGTTCCCAGCCCGCCGGCGCGGATCACCTCGGGAGAGGTCCTGTTCGGTGGCCGCGATCTTCTGTCACTCCGCGAAAAACAGCTGCGCTCCATTCGCGGTGCGCAGGTGGCGATGATCTTCCAGGATCCGATGACCTATCTCAACCCGGTTTTCAAGGTCGGAACCCAACTGGTCGATGCCATCATCGCCCAGCAGAAAGGGGCCATCGCACGGCGGGCGGCACGTGATCTGGCGCTTGAAATGCTCGACAAGGTGCACCTTCCGAACCCGCAGCGGCAATTCGACAGCTATCCGCATGAGCTTTCCGGCGGCATGCGCCAGCGTGTGCTGATCGCCATGGCGCTGGCAGCAAAACCGAAACTGTTGATTGCCGACGAACCGACAACAGCACTGGACGTCACGGTGCAGGCACAGATCCTCGATCTGATCGCCGAACTGGTCAGCGAGCTGGGTCTGTCGGTTATCATGATTTCGCACGATCTTGGCGTCGTCGCCCAGGTCTGCAACCGCGTTGCCGTCATGTATGCCGGACAGATTGTCGAGGACGCACCGGTTGCCGACATATTCGACAATCCGAAGCATCCCTATACGCTCGGCCTGCTGAAGGCCATTCCGCATCCGCTCAGACCAGTGGAGCATCTGGCCGGGATTCCCGGTTCCCTGCCGAATCTGTATACTCCGCCGACCGGCTGCCGGTTCGCCGACCGGTGTTCCCATGCGGTTCCGGTCTGCACCGATGGCAAACCACCGCTGATGGATCTTGGCGCCGGCCATCGGGTTGCCTGTACCTTGTACCGGAAGGAGCACGTCGATGCTTGAAATCGAGGACTTGAAGGTGCACTTCCCGATCGGCCGGGACTCGGCCGTGCGGGCCGTGGACGGCATATCGCTATCTCTGGGGGCTGGTGAAAGAGTCGGACTGGTGGGCGAATCAGGCTCCGGCAAATCGACCGTCGGCAAGGCGGCGCTACGCCTGTTGAGCCCCACATCCGGCCGGATCAAAATTGCCGGCGTCGACATCACGAAGGCACAGGGCAAGGCGCTTCGGCACGTCCGCCGCAAGGCCCAGATGATTTTCCAGGATCCGCACTCCTCGCTCAATCCGCGTATGACGATCTTTCGGTCCGTCGCCGAGCCGTTGATTCTGCACACCAGAATTCGAGGTCGCGCGCTGAACGGCCAGGTTGCCGCTCTCCTTGAGCGCGTCGGCCTGCCCGGGCAGTTCCTGCATCGTTTCCCGCATGAACTGTCCGGCGGCCAAAAACAGCGGGTCTGTATCGCTCGGGCCCTGGCCCTCGATCCGACCCTGCTGGTGCTTGATGAACCGACCTCGGCACTCGATGTTTCGGTTCAGGCCCAGATCCTTGAATTCCTGAAGGAGCTGCATGGGCAAAGGCCCGACATGACCTCGCTGTTCATCTCCCACGATCTTGCTGTCGTCCGCTTTCTGTGCAGCCGGGTGGCGGTCATGTATCTCGGGCGGATTGTCGAGGAAGGCACAACCGAGCAGGTATTCGCCGCGCCGCAACATCCCTATACGCGGGCATTGCTGAGTGCCGTTCCGCTGCCGCAGGGCAGGCAATCGGGCAACCGCATTCGTCTGACCGGCGACATTCCGAGCCCGGCCAATCCGCCCTCCGGCTGTCCTTTTCATCCGCGCTGTCCGGAGGCAATCGCCGGCGTTTGCGACGTGATGGAGCCGGTCTTTGAACAATCGGGCGCGGGAACCTCCGTGCGGTGCCACTTGCTGACACGGAACGCGGCATGAGCGTCCGTCTCGACCGGCTGGCCAACCAGCTCGACTGGAACCTGCTGCGCACCTTCATGGTCATCGTTCAGGAGCGTTCGATCACCGGCGCCTCGCAGCGGCTCAATGTGACCCAGCCTTCCGTCAGCGCGGCACTGCGGCGGCTGGAAGAGCGCCTCGGCCATCGGCTGATCGAGCGCGGGTCCGGCCAGGGATTCGCCATTACCCGCGCCGGCGAAGCGGTCTATCGCGAGGCAGTGGAAATCTATGGCGGCGTCCTGCGTCTCAATGATCTGGCCGCCCATGCGGAAAAAGCCATCACCGGTAATCTCGTTCTGCATCGCTCCAATCACCTCGATACCGGATTTCTCAACACATTGCTCTCGGATTTTCGCCGCCGCTATCCCGGCGTCACCTATGCTATCCGCTCATCACCCTGTTTCGAGGTCAATCAGGCCCTGTTGCAGCGGGTTTCGTCAATCGGGTTCTGTACCCGGGTCGAGCCCTCGCCGCGGCTTCAGCAAAAGGCGCTGGAGCCGCTGGAATTCGGTTTCTATTGTGGCCCCAATTGCTCACTCTTCGGCATCGATCGTCCGGATGCCGAGGCCCTGGCACGCACTGATATTGTCGGGTTCGAGGAAGATCACATCGCCGGAGCCCTGTCAGCGGTGACGGTCTATCGGGTGCGCAACGGGATCGGCGACCAGATGGTCGCCGCAACCACCGGCATAGTCGACCTGCTCAACATCATCCGGCATGGCGATGCGGTGGGTGCGGTCCCGATCCCGTTGGCCCGCGACTACGGCTCGGACCTTTGGCAGATTCCGCTGGAAGAGGCGGCGCCATGCGTCGATGTCTATGCGGTGATCGACGCGGACCGGCATTTAACGCCGGCCGAAAGCGCATTCCTCGAACATCTCGTCGACAATGGAATCGTCGCCCAGCCCAGCCGGCGCAGCGAGGTATAGTCCGCCTGCATTCAGGATCCGGCGGCAGCTTCCCGCCTTGATGCGGAGGTTTCGCCAGAAAAAATCATGTAGGCGAACAGCAGCACGCCGGCGAAACTGATGAGGGACCCGATGGCAACGAGCGGCTCGAGGGCCTCGTTTCCAAGCAGCATGAAATACAGTGACGGGGTAATGATCACCACTCCGGCCGTGTAGACGTAATACTGGATCATGGCGAGCCGCCCCTCGGCTTTGGCGGGCGCTATGGCAAGATAGGATCCAAACAGCGCCATGGTGACCCAGCCGAGAAGATTGACGTGGGCATGGGCGCCGATGACATTGTGATTTCCGCCGATTGACATCTGCAGTCCCATGCAGATGCCGATGATCAGAAAGACGATTGCGGTCTTGAAATAATACTGCGCCACTTTCGGCATGATGGTGTACCCCTCTTATATGCTAGCCTGGAGACCGGTAAAAAGCGCGGTCTCGAACACGTTCTCAGGCGAACGCGGTAAAGACCATAACACAAGAGCCGCCTTGGGCCTGTTCCCGCCTCGGCAGTTTTCCCTTCCCGTGAGCTATCGGTCGACACTTTGACAGGCAATGACGGCATCCCTCGCCGTCTCACAAGGCTCACGAGGCCGGCTCCGAAAGGATGCTCGATTGGGATTATGTCCGGGCAGGCATGATCCGGGTCGGGTCCGATGATCTGCTGATCGAAATTGGCGAGCCAGTGAGCAGTCTACTCCTGACCCCAGGCAATGGCAGCGCTGGCTTTCGGGTCAACGGCCGAGATTGCATCGATACCGGGCTCATGTCCAAGATCGACCTTGACCGACGTGCCGCAAATCAGCTCCGCGGAGATCATCAAATTTGGAAATTGAGGAAAGGCAGATGGTTGACCGGAGGCCGGGCTTGCGGCCTCCGGTTGGATCACAAGGTTACTTGCAGACCCATTTCATGTTGTAGAAATTGAACTCGAAGCTCTGCATGGGAACCCATGAAAAGCCGTCCAGACACTTGTTGAAGGCCTGCTGGCTGCGCTGTGTCAGCAGGAAGACATCCGATTGCTGGTCGACGAGGCGAGCCTGAATTTCCTTGTAGATCCGGTTCTGCTCGGCAATGTCGGCAGTGCCGCGTGCCGCATCGATCATGGCATCAAGTTCCGGATCCAGAACCCACTCCATCGATGCCCAGGTTCCCTTCGCATTGGAATGATACTGGGTATAGAAGAAGCTGTCCGGTGAAGGATAGGTGGCGCCGTAGAACACCTCGTTGATGGCCGGTGTCGTCTCCGGCTTGCCGGCAAGCTCGGTCATCCGGTTCCATGGCTCGGGCTTCAGGATGGTGTTGAAGCCGATCTGGTCGAGATTGGATTTCATCAAAAGCGCGATCTCTTCCTCGAAGGCCAGTCCGGCGACGAACATGATTTCGACCGGGATGGGATCACCGCCGGCATATTTGCTTTTCGCCACATGGGCACGCGCGGCTTCCAGATCGAATGTCGGCTCGGCCAGATCATTGTTGTAGGCGTCGGCGAAAACCGACGGCATCGGACCGGCAAGCGGTTCTCCCGGCAGCAGGGCTGAGCGGATCGTGTTGTAATCCGTTGCGCTGGCGATGGCGCGGCGAATGTTCACGTCATCCGTCGGCGCAACCTGGTGATTGAGCTTGAGATAGAAATTCGTCGCGGTCGGATAGGATATGATCCGATAATCCGGCAGCTTGCCAATCGAATCGTAGGTTTCCTGCGCCTGCGCATCACTGGACATGGAAAGTTCACCGGATGCCGCCAGCGCCTTCACGGTGGCTTCTTCATTGGTCACGACGAACCGAACCGTGTCGATCGCCTCGTCGGTCCAGCCGAGATGGTAGCCGTCATAGCGCTTGATCGTCATGTTGGCGCCACGGTTCCAGCTATCCAGCATATAGGCGCCGGCGCCGGCGCTGTTATTGGCGAGATATTCGGCGGCCCAGGGATCCGCATCGGTATTGTTCGCTTCGGCCAGATCGCTGTTGACGACAAAGAGGATCGGCGTATTCGTCAAAAACGGCGAATAGACCTTGTTCAGCTTGAACTGGACCGTCTTGTCGTCAATGGCCGACACGGATTCGGTGTCGAGAACACCTTCGAACAGAAAGGCTGGCCCCTCATTGAGCGAAAGCAGCCTCTTGACGGAATAGACGACGTCCTTGGCTTCCACCGGAGAGCCGTCCTGAAAGGTCACGCCGTCCTTGAGGTGAAACGTATAGGTGAGTGTGTCGTCCGACACATCCCATTTCTCGGCGATCAACGGCAGAATATTGCCCTTTGAATCGAGCGTGGTCAGTGCCTCGTAAAGGTTCACCCCAGCCATATACTCGGTGTAGTCGTTGATCTTGGCCGGATCGATCGTCCCGAAGATCTGCACCACATTGACGGTGGCGACATTTTCGGCCGCTGCCGTTCCGGTCAACCCGCCAATGGCGCCGAGTGCCAGTGCAGCACCGAGGCCGGCGCCTGCCAGGCTTTGTCGAAGTCGATTTCTGGTCTTAAGCATGCTTGTAGCTCCCTTAGTTATCGGTCAGGCGGCGTGCCTAACCATTGAGGGTCTCGATTGGCTGATAATCCAGCTCGTAGCCGAAATATCGTGGACCCACCAATTCCAGCCCGTGTTTCGATCGCCACTGCGGATTGCAGGGAAGACCGAAGACAATGACACGGAATCCGTATCGGATCTGCTCCGTTGTAATGGGTTGCCCGGTTTCCAGATCGAGCAGGCAGATCAGATCAGGTGTCATGGCCAGCGGCGCGCCATCGGGCCGTCTGGCGATCAGAAATTCGTTTTGAAACTCCAGCGTAATGCTGGCGCCCTCATCGGGACCGAGGCCGGACAGCGTACAGGTTCCGCGGGCAAAACCACCCTCGGTGCGCCGGTCGACATCATGCACGCGGCCCTCGAAAAGCCGGTGGCCGTTCAATTGTGTCGACAATTCATGGACGGGGTTGCGATTGGCCTTCTGCTCGGCTTCGATGATTCGGCCGATCGACTTGATCAGCGACATCGAGCCTTTCAGGATGGCCTTCTTGGCGTCCCGGCCGCGCATCGGATAGAGTGCAATCAATGCGGCGCCGCCCATCTCCACGGTGGCCACCCGCGCAAATTTTTCCGTCGACAGATTGTCCACCGTGTTGATGACAAGGGAATTGCCCTTCTCGTCTGCCATGACCATGGGTGTCGCCTGCAGGTCATGCATGGTCAGGGAGACCATCTGAAGCTCCGGAAACGCCCGGCCCATGCCGTCGCCGTCGACAATCGGCAAACCCGCAGCCGCAGCAACCGCGATCGGTATGGTCGAGTTCAGGCCGCCGGCTTCAATGCAAAACACCGCGTCGGCGGTCTTGCCGAGATAGGCTTCCAGGGCTTTCAGCGCGTTTCCGGCCTCCTTGCCATTGGGCAGTTTCTCGAGCATCACCGTCGGTGCACCCATCATGGCCACCGGAATGATGAGCGCATCATCGTCGAGCGTGTCGACGTCCACGACCCGTACCGGACCGTTTGCCTCGATCGCCTGCTCTGCCATCAGTTTGCCGATATAGGGATCGCCCCCACCACCGGTCCCCAGGAACGCACCGCCGAGCGCGATGTCGGCCATGTCGGATGTGTGAATGATCTGGAGTGGGTCGATTGTCATTGGACGCCTCCCGCCTTGTTGTTCCGGGGCATGGGTGAATAGACAAGATCCGTGTAGCCGAACGCTGCGGGTCCGATGACCTTCAGTGCTTCCTCGGACCGAAGAAGGTCGTGGCAGGGCAGTGCCAGAATGGCGATTCGCTGGCCGTATCTCAAAAGCTCCGTGGTGATCGGCAGGCCCGTGTCGGAATCAAGCACCACGATCAGGTCGGGTACACAGGTCTCCATCACGCCGTTGCGCCGAAACACCAGGAACTCGTTCTGCAGGTCGATCAGGCCTGTTTCGCCCTGATTGGGACCGAACCCTTCGACCTTGACCTCGCCAACGGCGAAGCCGCCCTTCAGATGCCGTTTGAGGTCGACGATCTTGGCTGTCATCAGCAGCCGGCCGTCCTCGTGCTCAAGAATGGCAGCGACAGGATCGCGGTGCTCGGCCTGGGCTTCGAACACTGCTTTGCCGAGCGACCATGCCTGCGTCACGGTGTCCGGAACGGCGTATTTCTTTATGAAGTCCCCACGCATTGGTGCCAGGGCTATGCCAGCCGCCGCGCCCATGGCAACGACGGAAGCGCGGGCCAGCCGTTCCAGCCAGACTTCCGATGCCGTGTTGCGGAAGACCACCACATTGCCTTTCTCGTCGGCCATCGCAGAGGGCGAGGATTTGTGTCCGTAGATCGACCATGTGCACATCTGCATCTCGGGGAACGCCCGGCCCATGCCGTCGCCGTCGACAACGGGAATGCCGGCCTGAGCCGCCGTCAACATCGGCTCCATGGAGTTGGCGCCGCCGATCTCGGATGAAATCGTTGCATCGATTTTCTGTCCGAGCTCTTCCTCGAGCGCCTGCAGGGCCCGAAGACATTCTTCGCCCTGTTCGATCTTTTCAACGCCGACAACAGGTGCGCCAATACCGCCGAGCGAGACCACCAGGGCATTGTCATCGAGTTCGCGCAGCGGAATGACGTCGATGCGCCGGCCCTTGCGCAACTCCTCGCGGCAACGCAGCTTGCCGATATAGGGATTGCCGCCGCCGCCGGTTCCCAGGATACCGGCGCCGACTTCGATGGCATCGAGTTCGGGCTCTCTAACATGTCTCAGACTATCCATTGAGATCACCAACGACCTTGAGACGAATACGGGTGGCATTGCCGGGCAGGTAGGCCAGAGGAACGTCTTCCTGATCGAGGATTTCGATCGTGTCGGCCTTGGCGCCGGCGGCGATCGCCTTTTCGGTGGCCTCCTTGCGGGCGCTTTCCAGCGCCTCGTCGCGGGAGATCTTTTCCAGACTGAAGATGCGGTCGACCTCGCCGCTGATCTGTCCGATCGCCGCGCCAACGGCGTTGGCCACCGCGAAGTTTTCGGGCTTGACGACCGGCAGTTCACCAACCGTATCGCGCATCAGAATGCTGCCGCCGCCAACCGCCAGGACCGGGATTTTGTCCGGAGATACGCGCATGCGTTCCACCGAATTGACAATCATTTCATCGATCATCGCCCACACCGTTTTGAGGCGGTCTTCGCCAATGGCACGTGCCGGTGCCGGATCGCCGAAATCGGCAAAGCCCAGGCCCGCGGCAATATCTGTCGTTGTGGTCGTTTTGCCGCCGAACAGCAGGCCCTCCGTATGGATGCGGTACCCGACGGATTTGGGTCCGACCGTTATCGGGTCACCAAGATCGACAATCGATCCGCCCCCCAGCGCGATCGAATAGACGTCCGGCATGCGGAAGTTCGTCCGCACGCCGCCAATGTCCACCGAGGTGCTGGCCTGCCGCGGAAATCCCTTGATGATCGAGCCGACATCGGTCGACGTACCGCCGATATCGACGACCACCGCATCCTGCTCGCCGGTCAGAAACGACGCGCCGCGCATCGAATTGGTCGGGCCGCTGGCGAAGGTCAGGACCGGATAGGCGCGGACGAAATCGGCGCTCATCAAGGTACCGTCGTTCTGGGTAATGTAGCAGGGACAGGAAAGTCCCGCCGATGCCAGAGCCTTGCCGAAGGCCTCCACGGTTTCCCCGCTGAGCTTGCGCAGGGACGCATTCATGATCGCGGCGTTTTCCCGCTCCAAAATTCCCAGGCGGCCGATATCGCTCGACAGGGTGAAATTGGCATGCGGCAGTCGTTCGGCCATGATCTTGTGTGCCCGGCTTTCCATCTCGTTGTTGACCGGGCTGAACACCGAACACAGGGCAATCGTGTCGATGTCCTTCTTGCCGATTTCATCGGCAATGCCGCGCAATTCATCTTCGTCGATGGCTGAAATATCGCGTCCGTCGAATTCATTTCCGCCCTTGGCCAGCCAGAAATGGCCGCCGACTGTCTCACGGATATCATCGGGCCAGTCGACCATTGGGGGCAGGCATTCAGCCGCGGGAAGACACAGGCGAACCGCCGCAGTCTTTGACATCCGCCGGCGTTCGACGACGGCATTGGTGAAGTGCGTGGTGCCAATCATCACGGCGCTGATCTGATCGGCACCGATCCCGCTTTCGTCAAGAACCCGTGTCAGGCTGGCAATGATGCCGCCGGTCACATCTTCCGTTGTCGGAGACTTCACGCCGAGCACAAGCGTGTCGCCGTCCATAACAACCGCATCCGTATTGGTTCCGCCGACGTCTATTCCTATCCGGTACATCCGATGCCTCTCAATTCAGCGTTGTCGTTGATAACAGGACAGCGTTTCTCTCACTGGCCTCGATAATGGGTTTTTGCGCAGCTTCCTCGTCTGTCAGAACGGGAATCGCGCTCAAAAGCGCGCGCGTATACGGGTGTTGCGGATTGGCAAAGACATCCGGCGTCTCCCCCTGTTCGCAGATTTCACCCCGGAACATGATGGCCACGCGGTTGCAGAAATTGCGCATCAGGCTCAAATCATGGCTGATGAACACATAGGTCAGATCGAGTTCCGACCGCAGGCGCTGCAAAAGATCGATTACCACGTTTTGGATCAGCACATCGAGTGCCGAGGTTGGTTCGTCCAGCACCAGTATTTTCGGATCGACCGACAAGGCCCGGGCAATGGCGACGCGCTGTTTCTGTCCGCCCGAAAGCTCGTGTGGATACATCGAGGCGTAACGCGCCGGCAGATCCACCAGTTCGAGCAATTCACGAATCCGCGCGGCAATGGTCGATCGGTCGAAATCGGCAAAGATCAGCGGCACGGACAATTGATCGGCCACCGTTCGCTTCGGATTGAGCGACGATCCGGGATTCTGATAAACGATCTGGACCAGTTTCCTGAAGTCGCGGCTTCCTGCGGCATCATGCACATTCAGTTTGTCCATTGTGATGGCGCCATCAGTGGCGTCGAACAGGCCGAGCATCATTTTGGCAAGGGTCGTTTTGCCGGAACCCGATTCACCGGCAATGCCGAAAATATCGCCGCGATTGATGGTCAGTTCCACATCCTTGACGGCGCGTGTGATGCCCACCTGTCGATTGAACAAACCACTGCGCAGCGGGAAATCCTTGCTGATGTCCCGGACTTTGATCATGGCATCTTCGGCCCGTTCATTCGTGACATCTGTCACTCGGGACCCGTAGAGCGAGGGAACGGCCTCCATCAGGCGCCTGGTGTATCCGTGCTGCGGGTTATTGAAAATCTCGGCGCGGGTGCCGGTCTCGACAATGCGGCCGCGCTCCATGACATAGACACGATCGGCCATTTCCCGCACGACCCCGAGATTGTGCGTGATCAGCATCAGCGACATGCCGGTTTCGTCCACCAGCCTGTTGAGCAGCACCAGGATTTCCTGCTGGGTCGTCACATCGAGCGCCGTACCCGGTTCATCCGCGATCAACAGGCGCGGGCTGTTGAGCAGGGCCATGCCGATCAGCACCCGCTGGCGCATGCCACCCGACAACATCATGGGATAGGCAGAGCAGATCCGTTCAGGGTCGGCCAGTTGCACGTTGCGCAACACCTCGTGGATGCGGGCCGTGCGATCAGCGCGGCGTCTTGATATGTTCAGCCTGATATCGGCAAACCGCACCACATCGTCCATCTGCCGGCCAATAGTGAGCAACGGGTTGAAGGACAGCATCGGATCCTGAAGAACGATCGATATTCCAGTGCCCTTCAGGCGGTTGCGCGCCCGCTTGTCCAGTGTCAGCAACTCGGTGCCTTCGAACCGGATGGATCCGCGTTCGATGATGGCGGGCGGCATGGGCAGCGTGCCGATAATCGTTCGCATCGTGACAGTTTTGCCGGATCCCGATTGTCCGATCAGCGAGACGCGCTCACCCTGATCGATATGCATGGACACGTCATGCAGGATCTGGCTCTTCTGGCCGTAGCTGGTAAACGAGATGTCCAGGCCGGATATGCCGAGAATGGGTTCGCCGGTCATAACTCGACATCCATCATGTCGCGCAGCCCGTCACCCAGCAGGTTGAATCCCAATATCGCGTAGAGGATCGCCATGCCCGGCATGACGGCTTCCCACCAGAATTCCGGCAGATATTCCGATCCGGTGCTGACCATGGTGCCGAGGTCCGGTGTCGGCGGCTGCACGCCAAGCCCGAGAAACGACAGGGCCGCGCCGAAAAGGATGACGAAGCCCGCGTCGAGGGAAACCTTGACCGAGATCGCCGAGACACAGTTGGGCAGCAATTCCCGGAACATGATGTGAAAATGACTGGCGCCGGCCACCTTCGCCGCCTCCACATAGTCTTCGCTCATCTGCGCCTTGACGATGCGGTAGATCAGCCGCGTGTGCCAGGTCCACCACAGAAGCGTGATCGCGATCATCGCATTGATCAGATTGGGTGACAGGACAGCGGTGATGGCCAGAGCCATGGCAAGCGGCGGAACGGCCAGCATGATGTCGGTGAACCGCATGATGATGAACTCCACACGGCCGCCAAAATAGCCTGCCATCAGGCCGAGTGTGATGCCGAAGGGCACGGCGACACCGAGCACGCCGACCACCAGGCCGAGTGAGATGCGATAGCCAAAGAGCGACCGGCTGAAGATGTCTCGCCCGACATTGTCGGTCCCGAACCAGAACTCCCAGCTCGGCGGTGAATGCCGGTTGATGAAGTCCACATGGGCGCCGGCCGATTCGGGATGGGTGGCGAGATAGGGCGCGAAAATCGCGGCGACGAAAACCGAGATGACGATCAGCGATCCGATGATCGCCGACGGATTGCGGGTGAAGCGGTACCAGGCCATCTGGCGGCTGGTGAGTGTTCGCTGCTGTCGGGCGTCGTCCAGTTGCGTGTGGCTGCTCATGCCTTCTGCGCCCCGCGGATCCGGTGACGCGGATCGATGATGCCAAGCAGCACATCGATGGTCAGATTGGCAATCACGAAAAAGACGCCGGAGACCAGCACCACACCAATGACGGCGTTGAGATCCTTCTGCAGGATCGTGCGCACGCCGTAGCTGGCAATACCGGGCCAGCTGAAGACGAACTCGACCACAAAGGCATTGCCGATCAGCGAGGCAAATTCGAGACCGAGAATGGTCAGGGGCGCGACACTGGCGACGCGCAGCATGTAGCGAAACGTGATGACCCGTTCAGGAATGCCATAGGCGCGGGCGGCCTCGATGAAATCCCGCGATCCCACTTCAATCATCGCCGAACGGGTGATCCGCATCACCTGACCGATGCCACCGGCCGCGAGTGCGATGGCCGGCAGAAACAGGTAGCGCAGCGCATCGATAAACACGTCCGGACGGCCGGCGATCACCGAATCGATCAACAGGAGACCGGTCGTGTTGGCCTGAAAATCCAGACTCGGATCGAGCCGGCCCGTCACCGGGAAACTGGTGAAATAGTAGCTTGCCAGAAGCTGCAGGATAATCGCCAGAACGAACCCCGGGATGACGACGCCCAACAGCGACAGGATGCGGGTGATGTTGTCGATCCAGCTGTCACGATAATAGGCGGCAAGCACGCCGAGCGGTATGGATATGCTGATTTGCAGGATGACTGTCGCCAGGACCAGTTCGAACGTCGCGGGCAGCGCTTGCAGAATGTCGCTCATGACGGGTCTGCTCGTCAGAAGCGACTTTCCCAGATCACCCTGTGCCAGGCCGACCAGATAGTGCCAGAGTTGAACGTAGATGGGGTCGTTCAAACCCATTTCCTGCCGCAGTTCGGCGACCTGATTGGCCGTAGCCAGGGGCCCGAGGGCGATCCGCGCGGGATCACCGGGAACAATTCTCGCAATCACGAAAATCATCACCGCCAGTCCCAGCAGCACCATCAGGAGCGACAGGGCTCGCTTGGTCAGGTAAAACGCCATTCCGTACTCCCCGCGCGCATGCTGGCAGAACGCAAATCGATTCCCGACTCTTAAAGGGTATAAATTCGGATTTTAGCGTATAGTATTTTCAAGAATTTATAGATTCTTCAAATTTTTCAATCAATTGCCCTCGTTTGGATACCTCGAACGAGACAAAAAGTCGTCCAAGGTGATACTTGATGGCGGCCTCGGAAAGCCCCAATTTGCGGGCGATCTGTTTGTTGCTTGCGCCTTCCCTCAAGGCGGACAGCACGCGCAATTGTTGTGCCGAAACGCCGCGATCGGACAGCGAGACGGGCGTCAGATAACTGGTTCGAACAAGGTTGTGAATTCGTCTTGCCATGCGGCCGAGCTGGATGTGACCGCGCGCGAACTTGCCGGAGGCCAGCTGAGAGGAGACCCCGATGACCAGATCACGATGTTCCAGAAACAGGCCGACCAAGCCCTCCCGCACCGCATGGCGCATCGCGTTCTGCACATGTCGCCGCTGGCGCACCTTGTCGCGCTCCAGTTTGGCCTGTGTCGCTTTGCTCAGCTCACCCACGACGGCATGACGCGTCGAGACACCCGCATCCGGCAACGGCAACCATTCCGCGTCGGATTCGAGTTTCCCCAACACGCCGCCGAGAACGATCGCGCCCGTGGCGCCCAACGCTTTCCGGCTGGTCTCGGTTATCGTCGCGTAGAGTTGTGCCCGCTCATGCCGACCGTCGAGCAGTTCAACCGCTGCGCCAATGACATCCAGTGCCTCCGAAAACTCGCCATGGCGGCGGTGGAAATCGGTCTGGCTGTCTTCCAGAAATGCCATTGCGCTTTCCAGCCCCTGTGCAAAATAGATCGACAGGGCGCCGACCCGGCACAATTCGACAAAGATCTCCGCCCAGCTGTCACCCGACAGCAACTGGCGTCGCAGGTAGACCACCCTCTCGGGAACGGAATCAAATCGGCCGGTCTCCCAGGCGATGGCACAATCCAGAATTTCAACAAGTGCAGCACCGGAAATATGCGCGGCATCTTCCTCGGCCAGCATCGCACGCGCCATGTCGGTTGCCCGGTGCGCGCTGCGGATATTGCCCTCCAGAATATCGATATGCGCAAGATGCAGGTGAATGAAGAATTCCAGTGCCGTGTGCTTGGCCTGACGGTAGCTTTCAAGCGACCGCAGCGCGATGATGCGTGCCTGGGACAGCCGGTTGAGCCGGACCAGAACAATGGCCATGCAATTGTAGTAAAGACCGTCATAGAGCGGCTGGTCGATAGGCAGCAGAACCTCAAGGTGTTTCCAGCGTTCGAACTGTTCATCTGTGACCGGATCGCTCATGTGAATGAAAACAACCAGTTCCATGAGGTCTCGCAGGAAAACCGAGCTGTAAATCTCCCGTTTGCTTGCCAACAGGGCGCTGGCTCGCCTTGCCCGACCTGCCTTCACCAATGAAAAACAATAGCAGGACAGCAGCATCTGGTTGTTGTTGAGTGCATCCTCGGTGGCTGACATGACCAGTTGGTTCAACGCTTCATAGCCATGCACGAAGCTGAAAAGCGGCCCGCCATTTGCCTCCAGCATTGCTTCCGCCTCGCCAATTGCACCTTCGTTGAGCAATTGGATGATCTGTTGCGGTGCGTCGCTCATCGAAGTTTCCGGCAGGACTCTGTCAGCATGGGCGCCGGCTTATTGGATCAGCCCATTGCGCAGTGCTTTCACTGCGGCATGGTGCTTGTTGAGACTGCCAAGTTTGCGCGACGCCGACGAGGCATGATGATTGACGGTCGACACGGACAGACTGAGGATCGTCGCAATCTCGCCGGCTGTCTTGCCTTCGAGGGTCCAGGCAAGGCACTCGCGCTCGCGAATGGAAAGGGTGACAGCGCCCTCAGGGGCCCCGTGACGCTCGGCCATGTCCTGCAGCACCCGGTCATGCGTATCGAAAGCAGCGGCAAAGATCCGGCTGTGGGCGCCCCGTGTGACATCGCGAAGATGGCGTTTGTCGGAAGATACCACGGTAAAGACGGATAGTTCTCCGTCGGTGCCGCGCACGGGGATCGACAGGCCATAGGTAATGCGAAACGCGCGCGCCTCGTCGAAGACCAGCCTTTGCGGTTTCTTGAAACCGCGCAGGAAACGCCCCTGCCCCCAATAGAAGGGTCGGATGGTCTTCAGCGCCAGGGTTGCCACCGGGTCGACCTCGAAATAGCGCAAAGCCATGTACCGGTTGATCCATGCATCCGGATAGCTGGTCCGAAATGTGTCGCCGATCTCGAAGGGTTTGCTTCGGGGCGGACGAAGCACCAGGAACGAATAGTGATCGAGGCCAAGCTCATCGACCATGGCGCCCATCCGCGTGTGGATATGGGCGCCGCCATCTTCGCTTTGATAATCACTTTCCGTCAGCCACGGTGTCATCGGTGTCGTCCCCAGCGCGGGCAGTCAGCCCTTGCAACCTGTGGGTCTCCTAGAGCCGGTTTCAACCGGCACATGGACCCGCATGGGTGCAAAATCTACACCACGCGGCTCGATTTTAGCAAACCTTTGCAATTGAGCCGCAATCGGCAAGGCCTGTAGATTTGGAGGCTGGACGGAATTGCATTTCAAGAGAACCGGGAGGCTCGCATGAGCAAACTGACACGCATACTGGCACTGGCCACGGCCATGACGGCCTTCACATCGATCGCTTCCTTTGCGGACGTGGTCAAGATAGGGGTTCTGGCGCCGCTGACGGGCCCCACGGCCTCCGATGGCGAAGAGTTCGTCAAGGGCGTGGAGCTGGCCGTGAAGGAAGCCAATGCCAAGGGCGGTGTGGCCGGTCACACCTTCGAAGTGGTGACCGCCGATGTGGTCGATCATTCGGCCGCCAATGTTTCATCGGCTGCCGAGCGGCTCCTGTCCACCGACGGTGTCGAAGTGATCCTGACCGGCTATGCCAGCCTGTCCATGTTCGAGGTGGAACTGATGGCGGAGGCCAATATGCCCTACATTCCGGCCGGGCCATCGCCGCAATTTGCGGCCATCGTTTCACAGGACCCCGACGCCTATACGTGTTGCTGGTCCTTTACCGCCGATTTCAAAGGCTATGAAACCGACGTGACGCCGATGATCGAATCCCTGGCCGAGGCCGGCCACTTCTCCATCGACAACAAGACTGTTGCCATCATCTCTTCCGACAATCCCTATTCCAAGACCATATCAGAGGGCATGAAAACCGCCTTTACCGACGCCGGGTGGACCATCACCACGGACGAGCTTGTGCCCTTCGGACCGGTCAGCGACTGGCGTCCCATTTTGGCGAAAGTCCGCGAAAACGCACCCGATGTCGTCATCAACACGGACTATATTCCATCCAACGCGGCGCTCTTTACCAATCAGTTCCGGGAAAACCCCACCAATTCGGTTGTCTTCCTGCAATATGCGCCCCTGGTGCCTGAATTTGTCGAACTGACCAAGGAAAACTCCAATGGCATCCTGTACAACGCGATCGGGGCGACGCTGGATGTACCCGGCCACCCGCGCGGCCAGGAGGTCGCCGCCACCTACCGCAATGAATATGGCGTAGATTCGGGTGCCTATGGCACGGGTCTTTATGAGATGGCGAATGTCTATTTCGAAGCGCTTGAAAAGGTTGGCGACCCCAAGGACCACACGGCCATCGGCAAGGCGATTGGCGAGACCCGGCGTGCCGTCACATCGGGCCATTTGGAGTTCGACCCGAAGACCCACGTAGCCCGGCAGGGCAATGACCACATCCCGGTCACGTTCTTTCAGATCCAGGATGGCAAGGGTGTCATGATCGGGCCGGAAAAGTACAAGGCCGGTGACTTCAAGACACCGGACTGGATGAGCAAGTAAGCCCGACGGCACGTCGACCATGTCGTCCTTGCTGAAGGTCGCCGGATTGACAAAGTCATTTGGCGCACTCGTGGCGGTCAATGACCTGTCCTTTGAGGTGCAATCCGGAGAAATTCTGGGAATTGCCGGGCCCAACGGGTCCGGCAAGTCCACAATGTTCAACCTGATCAGCCGCATTCCCTTTGGGGCCGATCGGGGCACTGTCGTTTTTGACGGCCAGGCGATCGAGCGCTGGTCCGATCATCAGATCACCCGGCATGGGGTCATCCGGACCTTTCAAAGGGAAGCTGTCTTTGCCTCGATGTCCTGCATCGACAACATCCTGGTGGCCATCGAACAGACCCTCGGCAAGCGCGGGCGGGAAGCCGAACGGCTGGCCGACGAGGCGTCGGAACTAGTCGGATTTCCACGCAACTTTCACAACATGCATGCCGCAACCATGCCGGTCTTTTACCAAAAGCAGTTGATGATGGCGACGGCGGTGGCTCAGAACCCCAGGATTCTCCTGCTCGATGAACCGGCCTCTTCGCTGGTGGAAAGCGAGATCGAATGGGTTCGAGAGACCATCTTGAACCTGAACCGGCGGGGGATAACAATTTTGCTCATCGAGCATGTGCTGCCGCTTCTGATGTCGGTGTCCACCCGCCTGCTGGTCATGGAGCAGGGGCGCATCATCGCGCTCGGCGACCCGGCCAAGGTGATCCGCGAAAAGCAGGTGATTGAAGCCTATCTGGGTGAGCCGGCGTGAGCACACCCCTGCTGGAATTGCGCAATCTGGGTGGTGGCTACCCACCTATATCCGTGTTTCGGAACATCAGTCTTTCGATTGGCAACCGGGAGTCCGTCGGCTTCTTCGGTCCCAATGGTCATGGCAAGACCACATTGCTCAAAACCGTCGCGGGGCTTCTTGACCCCTGGGAAGGTGATATCCTGTTTGCCGGCACCAGGCTGAATGCCGAGGGCAGGATGAGGGCCCGAACCTCCCGAAATCTCAATTATGATTTGTTTCGCCGGCGAAGAATCAGGGCGGAAACAGTTGTGCGTGCGGGGCTGATCTATGTCATGCAAGGCAATCTTCTGTTTCCCGAGATGACCGTCGAAGAGGTTCTCGACATTGCGCCGCGCGCAGCCGAGGGCCGTCAGGGCGTTGCAGAGATGCGCTTGCTGGTCGACGATCTTTTCCCGCGCTTGTGTGAGCGCCGCGATTCCAAGATCCGCTATCTGTCGGGTGGCGAACGGCAAATGGTGTCGATTGCGGTCGGATTGCTGGCCTTGCCGCGAATGCTGATTCTGGACGAGCCGACCCTCGGCCTGTCGCCGAAGCTGCGGATCGAACTGTCGCAGGCGGTCCGCAGGATCCGCGAAAGCAATGTGCCATTGGTCATCGTCGATCAGAATGTCGAATTTCTGACCAGCCTTGTCGATCGCCTGTTCCTGTTTGACCACGGATCGATCACCCGGGAAATCGATGCCGGCTCCATGCCGAGCCATGACGAAATCATGACCATGATGTTTGGAGAGACGCTGTGATTTCGCTGGACACGTTTTTCTTCATCCTGGCGTCGGGTATCTTGCTGGGCGGTCTCTATGCGCTGATGGCCACCGGACTGGCGGTGGTATGGACCACGCTGGGCGTCTTCAACTTTGCCCATGGCACCTTTGTGGCTCTGGGTGCCTATGTGGCCTGGCAGGTAACCCAGAGCATCGGCGGTGGAGCGGGCTTCCTTCTGGCCGCTGCCCTGTCGGTGATTGTCATGTTCGGCATTGGATTTGTCCTGCACTATGTGCTGGTCAAACCCTTTGAGCGCAACACCAACCTGGTTTTGCTGGCAGTGATCACGACACTCGCCGCCGCTTCGATCATCGAAAATGGCATCCTGATTGGCTGGGGTCCGCGAGACAAGCAGATCACACCGCCCATCGAAGGATCCGTCGGGTTTTTCGGGGCCAGCATCAATCTCTACGACATCGTCATCCTGCTGGTCGCGCTGCTCACCCTGCTGGCCCTTGCACTGTTCCTGCGGCGCACGTCCCTCGGGCGTGCCATGCGGGCAGCGGCGCAGAACCGAGAAGCCGCCGAACTGATGGGCCTGAATGTGTCGATGCTGTTCGCCATCACCATCGGGCTGTCGGCTGCAACGGCTGCCCTGGCCGGCGTGTTCACCGGCTCGCTGAGGTTCATCAGCCCGACCTTCGGGGCGGACCCGTTGATGAAGGCGCTTGTGGTCGTGATCCTGGGCGGTGTGGCACGCTTCACAAGTCCGATCTACGCCGCCTTCATTGTCGGGATTGCCGAATCCTTCTCGGCCTATTTTCTGGGCCTTTATTGGGCGCCCGCTGTGTTGTTCGCCATGATGATCGCCGTTCTGTTGATCAAGCCGGAAGGCCTCTTCGGCCACCGGTCAAAGACACTGTAGCCGGGGGCAAACTTGAAATACGCACCCCCATTCCACCGCACAAACGGCTTCCTGCCCGTCCTTTTGGCGCTTTTTGCTCTGGCCGTAATCCCACTGGTCTTCACCGACACCTACATACGTCACACACTGATCCTTGTGTTCATCTATGCCATCCTTGCCTCCAACTGGGATATTTCCCTGGGGCTCGGCGGTGTCGTCAATTTTGCCCATATGGCCTTCTTTGCCATTGGCCTCTACAGCTATGGGATCACAGTCAAGATATTTGGGGTCGATCCCTGGATCGCGCTCGCACTTGCGCCGGTTCTGGCGATCGTCTTCGCCGCATTGCTTGCCATACCAATCCTTCGGCTGGAAGGCATTTATGTCATCCTTGTCACCATTGCGGCGGCGCAATTGCTCCTGCAGATCGTCGTCAGCCAGTCGGACTATACTGGCGGCACCAGCGGCATGGTGCTGCTTCCCAGATTGACCCTGGGCGACTACCGGCTGAGCAGCGATGGCCGGATCGGCTATTTCTACCTGGCACTGCTGCTGCTGGCCGCCTCGACAATCTTCCTCTACAAGCTGGAACGATCGGCGCTTGGGCGCGCCATCAAGGCTTTGAGGGACAACAAGTACTACGCCATTGCGCGCGGTGTATCCGAAGGCCGGGTCCGGCTGCTGACCCTGTGTGCCTCAGCGCTCTTTCCGGGCTTGGCCGGAGGTTTCTACGGCGCCTACCTGCGCGTCGCCTCCCCCGATGTGTTCGGTCTGGGCTTCCTGACCATGACCCTCTCGATCCTGCTTCTGGGCGGCATTTCGACCATCTGGGGGTCGCTGATCGCGGCCTTTGTCATCACCATACTGGCGCAACTTCTGGGCGATTACGGCTCGTGGCGCAGCATTATCATCGCCCTGCTCATCATCGCGGTGGTGGTGGTCTATCCCGGCGGCCTCTTTGCGGCCCTGCAGGAAGCATGGGGCGGGGCCAATCGCCTGAAAACCAACATGTTGGCCGGCTACCGGCGACGGGCGCAGGCGTCTGTTCGGGCCGCGGCGATGGGGGTGGAGGACCGGCTCGTCGAAACCCGCCACGGCAGGGTATCGGTGTGCGATACGCAGACGGGCGACAAGGCCATCCTGTTCATCCACGGCAACTCGTCGGCGAAGGAGGTTTTTCGCCACCAGTTCGAGGCCTTTCGCGGAGACTATCGGGTTGTGGCGTTTGATTTGCCCGGCCATGGCGTGTCGCCGAATGCGGATCCCGAGGACGACTACAATGTCGAAGCCTATGCAGAGATCGTCGCTGACCTGGTCGAGCATCTCAAGCTCGGTGAACCGGTGGTGTTCGGCTGGTCGCTCGGCGGATATGTCGGGCTGGAATATGCCGCAAGTGGCGGACCCATCACGGCGCTGGCGATCTGCGGAACATCGCCGGTCAACAAATATCCCGATGACATGCCACGCGGATACATCGCCACGCCCCATATGGAACTGGCCGGAAAACGCTTTCATTCGCCAAGTGAAAAGACAGCCTATGCGACCCACACGATCGGCATGAAAAAGGGACTGGAGCCGCTATTGTGGCAGGCGGTGTGGCGAACAGACGGTCAGGCGCGCGAGCAGGCCTTCGCCAAGCTCAAGACCATCGACTGGCCGCGACAGACCAGGCTGATGCGCGATGGAACCCTGCCATTTGCCATGATCAACGGTCCCCGTGATCCCTTCATCAATCACGACTATTGCCGCTCGCTGGCCTACGGCGATATCTGGGGTGGAACGCCACAAAATGTCGGTGACGCCGGTCATGCGCCGTTTCTGGAAGACCCGGAGACCTTCAATGCAATGTTGCGAGATTTTCTGAACGAGGTCGAGACCACACGCACGGCGAATGTCCCACGGGAGACAACAGGTGCCGGGCGTGCGGCCTCGGACCCTTCAGGCTAGCCAGTCGAACAGCCAGCCCGAAGCCAGCGAGCCGGCAAGTGCCAGGCCCAGATAGAGAAGAAACGGCTTGATCTTGAGCACCGGGAAGATGGCCATCGCACCCCAGATACTGACCACGCCACCCGAAATCAGGAAGGCCATCGCCGCACCCGGCGACATGCCATGATCTATAAGGCTGCGGGTCAATGGCAGCGCGGCGTAGCCGTCCAGATAGGCCGGTGCGCCGACAAATACCGCCACCGGCACGGCCCACCAGTTTTCCGCGCCGATGAATGGCGTCAGCGATTGTGGCTGTAGCATCGCGTTGAGGGCGTATTCAGCGGCAAAGGCTGGAATGAGGCAGATCAGAATGAGCCGGGTGATCGACCAGCTCTCGTTGCGGAACCGCCTGCGCCGGTCCGCCGACTTCCAGACGGCCGGGTCGAATCCGCTCGCCGTTGCGCATGATGCGCTGCCAAGATTTCCTACCAGCCGGTTGCGGCGGAGCGCCTGGTGGTACCAAGGGCGTTTGGCAAATAGAGCCGTCGCCAGGCCGCCGAGCAAGCCCAACAGGAAGGCGGCAATGGTCTTACCGACCGCGAAGGATAGGCCAAGGGTTGCGGCAGTGGTGGCGAGCATGGCCGGGTCGGTGATGGGTGATGACAGCCAGAAGGCCATAATAGGCGCCAATGGAACGCCCGCGCCGAGCAGCCCCGCCATCAGGGGGAGTACGGTGACCCCGCAAACCGGTGTGATGGCGCCGATCAGTGAGGCGGCCAGAACCGTGGGGATCAGATGGCCGTCAAACGTTCTGGCGATATTGTCTGCAAAACCGCTGGCGGTGATCCAGGCGGCCAGCAACACCCCGGGCACGACCATCGGCGCGACGCTGATCAGGCTGTTGACGACAAACAGGCCTGCCCCGCCGATTGTCTCGGGGATCCACAGGAACAGCGCCGCGATACCCATTGCGCCGACCAACAGGATTGCCGGCAAAAGGGAAGCTGGAATGCGTCTGGTTGTCGGTGCAGCCATTGCCGTTCTCCATTGACCGGACCCAATCTAGGGACTCCCAAGCCAGATGAAAAACGAATAGTTTCAATGACAGATATGAGTAAATCTGATAGTAAACGCCATGCCCAAACTGGAAAGTGAGCTGCTACGAACCTTCCTGGCGATCATTGACACCGGCAGCATCAGTGCCGGTGCCGCGAAGATCGGGCGGTCGCAATCGGCGGTGAGCCTGCAGGTCAAGCGCCTCGAATCCATCATCGGCAAGCCGGTATTTGAGCGCCATGGGCGCGGAGTTGTGCCAAGCCCAGCCGGAGAGGCGCTGGAACCGGTCGCCCGGCACACGATTTCATTGCTGGACGCCTCACTGGCGCAGATCAGGTCGGATGACCTGGCCGGTACGCTTCGGATTGGCATTCCGGATGACCGCAGCAGAACGATCCTGGCCGGTATCGTGGCTGAATTTTCCAAACGGCATCCGCAGGTGGAGCTTGAAGTTCATTGTGCCGCAGGTGCCGGTTTTGCCGAGGCCGTTGCCGATGGCAGGCTTGACCTCGCCTTGTATGAGGTTGAAGCCGCCGAACCGCGCCATGAGGTTCTGAGCGACGAGCGGACATTCTGGGTCGCGTCGCGTTTTCATTTTCCCGATCGTCTGGATCCCTTGCCGATTGCTCTTTTCGATCGCGCCTGCTGGTGGCGGGATGTTGCCCTGCAGACCCTGCGCCGCAGTGAGCGAAACTATCGCATCGTCTATTCAAGCGAGAGTGTTGGCGGGGTCGCGGCCGCGATTGAGGCCGGCATTGCAATCGGTCTGCTTGGTGAAGCGGGAATTGGAAAAGAATTTCGGATTCTCAATGAGCCCGATGTCTTCAACCACATGCCGCACTCAAAACTTGTCCTGGACCAAGGCGGTTTGTCTGCGGGACCGGCTGGAAAAGCAATGTGCGCAGCGATCAGGCAGGCTTTCGGACACGCTGCACTATCTCAAAACTATTGATATCGCGACTTTTCTAGTCTGAACTTCATATTGTCCAGGTTCCGCATTTGCCGAGAATTCAAATACACGCATAAATCGCCGCTTAATTCCAGTTGCGCTTTTAGATTGTTTTTGCGATTATCTGTTCAACCCGAACGGGTAGTGGTTCAAAACGGGAATCTGACAGATGCGCTTATTGATTGGCAGCCTGTTCGCCTTCTTTTATTCTCTATCAGCCTTTGCCGGCAACATCGCCGGCTCGGAGTTCAAGTTCGGCAATTGGACTGGGGGCGCCTACACCGATTCCGCAGGCACGTTCGCCAATTGTACGGTTTCAGCAGCCTATAAGGGAGGCGACCGGCTCTATTTTTCGGTCAACCGGGACTCCACAATCACGGTAGCGATACAAAATCCCGGCTTCAGACTGATCAAGGGTGAAACATTCCCCGTTACTTTGAAGGTTGACCGGCGCGCGCCCTTTCGTGGCCAGGCTTATGCGTTGGACACCGACTTTGCCATCCTGACCATCGAAAATTTCGATCGTGCGCTGTCAGCCTTTCGCAAGGGTTATGTGCTTCGGGTGGATTCGGGCAATCGCGAGGGTGTGTATGGTCTGGAAGGCACATTTCGGGCACTTGAATTGGCTGGAAAATGTGCCCTGACCTATTTTGACCACAGTCAGGCGCCCGATCCGGCGGCGCCCCGCCATGCCGCAGCGACCGGCATCGACAAATCGCTGCTGTACCAGATCGCAACGGGCATGATTGCGGAAATCGGCGTCAGGGATTTCCAGTTCTGGAGCGAGGAGCAAACCCGCAATTTCACCCGTGACGAGGCGGTTTTCTGGAACGCGCCATCGGTCAATCTGGTCGGCGGTGTCTATGTGAGGCCTGCCGGAAACATAAAGGAATTGCGGGAGACAGATGCGGCCGATCTCCAACAAATGGCAACGGCGTGCAAGGGTGACATTCTGACCGGCGCCCGCAAGGTTGAATCCGCTGAGCATCCGACAAGGGAAGTGCGTGGGATTTGCACGGTCGGAAAAGTCACACACGAAAACATTGTCTCGAAAGTGCTGCTCGACGGCATCATTGTTTACACCCTTCTTCTCTTTACGGATGAACAGAAGCCGACAGAAAAGGTTGAGCAGGACCGGCGTCAGATGAGTGAAGACGTTGTTTCCCGTGCCGCGTCCTTTATCGTGCCATCACAATAAATGACCCTTCGGGTGTCATTGCGGGATGATGTGGGCACCCAGAACCGCATAGTCGAAGCCATCTGCCCGTCCGCCGATATGGGCCGCCAGAAAGCGTTCGATCCGCCGCATCGCCAGAAGGCGCTGCTGCCAGCTCCAATTGGCGAACTGGTGTCCTGCCCCGTCGACAAGCAGCAACTCATGCGGTTTTCCCTGCGCCTTGAGCGCGTCAACCAGCCGGTCGGCCTGGTCGCGAACGACCCGCACGTCATTCGATCCCTGAATGATCAAAAGCGGGCTGGAAATTTTGTCGACATGGGCAATTGGGGAGCGATCGATAATGTCTTCCAATTGCGTCGCATCGTCCGGATCGCCGATATATTTGCGGTACCAGTCCGGCCAGCCGCGCCAGTAGACCGGAACCTCCTGCAACATGGTCGTCAGGTCGCTGATACCGTTGATATCGACACCGGCGGCAAAGAGCTCCGGGGTCTGCGTTAACGCGGTCAGAACTTTCAGGCCGCCGAAACTTCCTCCGACAACCGCAACGTTCTGCGGATCGGCCACGCCTTGATCGATGGCCCATTGACGGGCGTCGACAATATCCTGGTGCATCTTCCGGGAGACCTCGCGAATGGCCGCCTCACGAAACGCGCGGCCATAGCCGGCCGACCCGCGATAATTGACGTCGAGAACAGCATATCCTCGATTGTTGAGCCAGGCTCTGAGGTCCTGATAGCCCCAGAATGACCGTGCAACGGGACCGCCATGGATCAGCATCACCATCGGAGCCGGCCCGGTCACGCCAACCGGTTTTGAAACAAAACCCGGAATCGTCAGCCCGTCGGACGCGGGAATGAAAACGGGTTCGACCGGCGACAAATGGTTCCGGAATTGCGCGATCGCCGGTTCGGAAATGGATTCGACGGTTTGATTCTGCGTATCGATGAGCTTGGTGTGGAAACCGGCCTCGGCCTCTTCGACAGAAACCAGGACTTTCGAGAAGTCATCGGCATAGGACCGGAAATGCAGAGCGGATCTTTCAGGAAGGTTCAGCGCCTCCACATGCTCGCGCATGGTCTCGTCGAAAAAGACACGTTGCTGGTAACCCGGACTGTTGAGCGCGATCAATGGGCGATCGTCTTCCGGGTGAAGCACGACACCGCCGAAGTCCACATCTGGCCGGGCGCTGATTTCCGTGAAGCGGCCTGTTGTCAAATCGACCCTGACGAGCGCGGTGGTATCGCGCCCCAGATTGGAGTAGGCCAGCGCCGAATTGGTGTCATCAGGGCCGGTAATGAGATAAAACGCATCTTCCATTCCGCCGCTCAGCAAGACGCGCCAGTCCTCACCGTCGCGTATTTCCTGCTGCCACTGTGAACCGCTCAGGAAACGCTTGCGAGCAAAGATCTCGCCGGAGCGATCAAAACTCCAATGGGTGCCCTGATCAAGGCTGAGATCCAGCGGTTCGGTTTCGCCCGAATCCAGATTCAGCCGATAAAGGTCGAAGCGGGACCGGTCACGGGCATTGTGCGCGACGATAATGTCCGCTCCGCCATCCGTCGGGATATGCTCCAGATAGGTTCTGACATTCTTGCCGAAGTCAAAGGTCCGGGGTTGTGCGCCGGGTGTCGTTGTGTCGACCGAAACGAGCACATCATTTTCCCACCCGTCACGGTCGGCCAGGTAAAGCAGGAATCGTGAATCGCTTGACCAGCGATACCAGCGCACGCGGTCATCGGTATGGAAGATGTCGGTGTTCTCGTCGTCCAATGGCCTGACCCACAATGCCGGACGCAGCCATTTTGCCTCCAGCCATGCCAGCTTCTGCCCATTCGGAGACAATCTGTATCTCCACCTTTCATCGGCATTAGCATAGAATTCGCGCAGCGGAATGAGCGGCGGCAGATCGGAACGTGTAAGCGCGGGGTGGCTTTCAGCGATTGGCCTGACCAGGTAGATCCCGGTTGCAGCAATCAAAAGAAACGCCAATCCAAGAAGAATGAGGCTCTTTTTCAACAAGGCAATCAAATCCGATAATTGGGTGTGATTATGCTGGACGAACGGAGACCGGCATGATTCGGCCTGATCGAAGGCTACATGGTTAGCTCAGCAACCGTGAAGGGCAAATGTGCCGAAATTCAGTTCACTGTCGCTCTAAGCCACTCCAGGACCCGTGACGCTTTCGGACCCAGTGGACCATGGGCCGGCCAAAGAACGTAGTGCCCCTGTCCGATGTCATAGAGACCGGTGCCGACACGCAGCAACAATCCCTGTTTTACAAGAATCTCGACAATATGATGCCAGCCGCAAGCGACGCCCTCCCCGGCAATGGCGGCCTGAATCACCAGCGCATAGTCATTGAAACGCAACCCGCCGCCCGTATCGGCAAATTCAAGACCCTGCTCGGCGAACCACTCCCGCCATCCGGCGCGCGGTCGATGAGGCTCATCCAGATGGATCAGCCGGTGGGACATCAAGTCCGTGTCGCTTTCCGGCGTGCCATTGCCTGCGAGATAGGCCGGGCTGCACACCGGATAGATCTGCTCGGGACCAAGCCGTAGACAGCGATAGCCAGGCCAGTTTCCGGAGCCCAGGCGAATGGCAAAGGACAGGGCCTCGTCGGCAATATCGATGTCCTTGTCGGTGGTCTGCAGGCGGATATCGATATCCGGATTGTCCCGGCGAAATGTCGTCAGACGCGGCAGCATCCAGTAATGCGCGAAGGCGGTCGAGCAGGAGAGGGAGACATATTCTTCGGTCGGACGGCTGGCGACGGCTTCGGCGGAATTGAGAATATGCATTAAACCAAATGATACATCGGCAAAGAAGCGCTCGCCGGCTTCCGTCAGTGTAATGGCCCGGTGGCCGCGTTCGAAAAGCGCCGACCCCAAGGCGGTTTCCAGTTTCTTGACCGAAAGGCTGACAGCCGGTTGCGAGACATTCAATTCCTTGGCCGCCGCCGTAAAGGATCGAAGCCGCGCAGCCGCTTCGAAGGCAAACAAAGCGGCTGGAGACTGGATTCTCTGATGGAGTTTTCGCATAAATCAACCTTATGCCAATCCTCAATAATTTCAATCGTCACATGCCGGCAAATGTCTGGCACACTGTTCCGGTTCCCGTCAGGAAGAGGTGCAAATGAGATCCGCATCGCGACGTTCGAACCGGCGGAGCCGAGCGACACCGGCCCTTCCGGCCTATATCACCCGGAAAATACCATTCGTCGAATATCTCGGTGAAGAGGGACTCACACGCATCGAACAGCAGGCCGACCGCCTGCTTCAGGAAGTCGGGCTGGAATTTCGGGAGGACCCCGAGGCGTTGCGAATTTGGAACCAGGCGGGTGCCGATGTGAAGGGCACACGCGTGCGACTGCCGGCAGGAATGGCGCGAAAATTGTGCGAAACGGTTCCCGCATCCTTCATTCAGAGAGCCCGCAATCCGGAGCGGTCGGTCGAAATTGGCGGTTCACATGCGGTCTTCGCGCCAATTTACGGTGCACCCTTTGTCCGCTGCCTGGAGAAGGGTCGACGTTATGGCAGTTTCGAGGATTTCGAGAAACTGGCGCGCATCGTCTCCATGCTGCCATCACTCCACCATATGGGGCTGGTGATCTGCGAGCCCTGCGACATTCCGGTGAACAAGCGCCATCTGGATATGCTCTACACTCACATGCGCTATGCCGACAAACCCTTCCTGGGTGCGATAACCGAAAAGTCCCGCGCCGAGGATTCCGTCGCCATGGCGCGGATATTGTTCGGCGCCGATTTTGTCCGGGACAACTGCGTCATCATGGGCAACGTCAACACCAACTCGCCATTGCTCATTGACAAGGTCGTCACCGAAGCCATTCAGGTCTATTGCGGTGCGGGTCAGGGCATTGTGGTCGCGCCATTCATTCTGGGCGGAGCGATGGGACCGGTCACCACTGCGGCCTCGATTGCCCAGGCGCTCGCCGAAGCAATGGCCTGCGGTGCGTTCAGCCAGCTCGTTTGCCCCGGTGCGCCCTTCGTCATGGGAAATTTTCTGTCCTCCATGAGCCTCAAGAGCGGCGCTCCGACATTCGGCATGCCGGAGCCGGTCGCGTCCAACTACATTATCGGCCAGCTGGCGCGTCGGCTTGGTGTGCCGCTGCGTTGCGGCGGATCATTGACGGCGTCCAAACTGCCGGATGCCCAGGCGTTGGCCGAAAGTGCCGACAGCATGCACTCGACGGTCATGGGCGGCGCCAATTTCGTTTTGCATTCGGCCGGCTGGCTGGAAGGCGGCTTGGTCACCGGGTTCGAAAAGCTGGTGATCGATGCAGACCGGCTCGGCGCCTATCACAAATTGCTGGCGGGCATCGACATTGACGACAATGCCCTTGGCGTTGACGCTTACGGTGATGTTGAGCCGGCGGGCCATTTCCTTGGATCGGCCCATACGATGCAAAACTATGAAACAGCCTATTACGACGCGGTTCTGTCCGATTCGGAAAGCTTCGAACAATGGACGGAAAGAGGTGGGAAAGACTGCGCCCAGCGCGCCTTCGAACGGTGGAATGACCTGTTGCGCGATTATGTGGCGCCACCCATCGATGAGGCCGTGGACGAAGCACTCAAGGCCTATGTCGAACGCAAGAAGGCCGACATGCCGGATGCCTGGTACTGATTCCGTGAAGTAAGGAGCGCACAATGCAGACCCATGCGAAACTTGTCATCATCGGCGGTGGAGTCGTCGGATGTTCCATCCTGTTTCATCTGGCGAAGTTCGGATGGAAGGATGTCCTGCTTCTGGAGCGCAACGAGCTGACCTCCGGATCGAGTTGGCACGCCGCCGGCCAGATCCACACAATCAGTTCGGATCCGAACATCTCGCGACTGCAGGGCTACACGATCAATCTCTACAAGGAGATCGAGGAACTGTCCGGCCATTCCTGCGGCATGCACAGCACCGGCGGTTTCTATCTGGCATCCAATCAGGATTGGTATGATTATCTCAAGCGCGAGCGCTCCAAGGCCCGGACGATGGGTCTGGATCAGGAATTCATATCCGTGGAGGAGGCGGCGCGCCGGCATCCGTTGATCGATCCGAGCCGCTATGTTGCAGCGCTCTGGGATCCGCTGGACGGGGATATCGATCCGTCCGGCGTCACCTATGCCTATGCCAAGGCGGCGCGCCATTACGGGGCCGCCTACCACACCCACACACCTGTCGTGGAAACGAACCAGCGGCCTGATGGAACCTGGGATGTTGTCACACCCAACGGGACGGTCCATGCGGAAATCATCCTCAACGCCGGCGGATTGTGGGCGCGCGAAGTCGGACACCTCTCGGGGCTCGACCTGCCGGTGCAGCCGATGGAGCATCACTATCTGATCACCGAACCGATCCCCGAGATCGTCGCGCGGGATCCGAAAGACCGCCTGCCGGCCGGCATCGACTATGAGGGCAACATCTATTTCCGGCAGGAGCGGCAGGGCATGCTGCTGGGGACCTATGAGCCGGTGGCAACGCCCTGGAAAATCGCCGGCACGCCGCAGGACTTCGGCCATGAGCTGCTGGCGCCTGACCTCGACCGCATCGCCGAAAGGCTGGAACTTGGATTTGAACGCATCCCGGCGCTTGGCCGGGCCGGCATCAAGGACATGATCAACGGCCCGTTCACTTTCGGACCGGACGGCAATCCGATGATCGGTCCCGTACCCGGCATGCACAACTACTGGGTTGCGGTGGGCGTGATGGCCGGTTTCTGTCAGGGCGGTGGTGTCGGGCTGTGTCTTGCCGAATGGCTGATCGATGGGGAGCCTGGCATTGATGTGTGGGCGATGGATGTCGCCCGTTTCGGTGAATTTGCCACACCGCAATATGGAACGGTCAAATCCACGGAGAATTACGAGCGCCGTTTCGTCATGACATTCCCCAACGAGACCCTGCCAAAGGGTCGCCGGCAGAAGACAACGGCGCTCTATGATCGATTTGTGGCGCGTGGTGCGGTAATGGATGCGAGCTTCGGGCTGGAACATGCTCTGTGGTTCGCCGGTGCGCCCGGCGATGCCCATGAGGAACCAACCTTCAAACGGTCGCGCGCCCATGATTATGTCGCTGAAGAAGTGCGCGCCGTGCGCACGGCGGTTGGGGCCATTGAAATCGCCAACTATGCCAAACACGTCGTGCAGGGCCCCGGTGCCCGCTCGTTCCTGAACCGCCTGTGCGCCGGCCGGATTCCGAAACCCGGAAGACTGTGTCTCACACCATTGCTGACCGAAAAGGGCAAGCTCTATGGCGACATGACGATCGCCTGCCTGACGGAAGATGAATTCCTGCTGTTTGGATCCGGCGCTGCGCAGGAAATGCATCGCCGCTGGATTGAGCACCATCTTCCCGAGGACGGGGTGAACTATCAGAACCTGTCCGATGCCTATCATGGCATGGCGATTTCCGGACCCAACTCCCGTGAATTGCTGGCTCGAATCTGCCGCGACGACGTGTCTGGCGACAAGCTGAAATTCCGCGATGTCCGTCGCACCTATGTGGCCGGAGTGCCGGTCATTCTGGCCCGGATTTCCTTTTCCGGCGAACTTGGCTTCGAGATCTACTGTGCACCGCAGTTTCAGCTCCGGCTCTTTGAGGGGATCGAGGACGCCGGTGCCGGGCTCGGTCTCAAACTCTATGGCAACCGGGCATTGATGTCGTTGCGCCTGGAGAAAAACTGGGGCGCCTGGACACTGGATTACCGCCCCGATTTCACCGCCGCGCAGTCCGGGCTCGATGTCTTTATCGACTGGAACAAGGATTTTATCGGCAAGGCGGCGGCGCAGGCCGAACGTGAAACCGGCCCAGACAAGAAACTGGTGACCATGGTTATCGATGGCAACGAAGTGGATGTGAGCAATGACGAGGCCATATTGCTGGACGGCAATTGCGTCGGTTCTGTCAGTTCAGGCGGCTTTGCGCACCATAGCGGGCGTTCCATGGCGCTGGGCTATGTGCCACCGGTGCTTTCCGGGGACGGCACCGAACTCGAAATCGAAATTCTTGGCGAACTGTACAAGGCAACCGTGACAGCGCATCCGGTCTATGATGCCAATGGAGCACGCATACGCGGCTGAGTGGTCAGATCCTGAATACAAAACCAAACAAACGGTTACCGCGAGACGAATGGCCAGCAGGACCATCGCAGGGCATCTGTCATGCGGGTAGCGACCCTGCGCCAGTCCTTCAGACGACCGATTATGTTCTCAAACTTGTGGCGCGTCGGATAGACCTCTTCGTCATGTGACGTGATTTCTTTGTGGTTCCGACGCGATGGTGTGCAGGGTTCGATGTTTCTTTCCAACAATTCTTCGCGGAACCAATCAGCGTCAGATCCCCAGGCCGCGAGCATCCAATAACCATCCAAAAAAGTGGCTCGGACAGAGTTCCTCAAGCTGACTCAAGTTCTGGCGGTGTTTCGCCAATGAAGAAGAATGAACAGCGACGATCATCCAAGGTGCGGGCCGCGAAAAGGTCGTCATCAAGCTGGCGGTAATACAGATTCAATGCCTCGCCGTCTGCAGCGCTGGGCCATTGTGAGTGAATGGTATGCGCGCTATCTGAAATCCACCATCTCCCAACCTCAAGCGGCTCGCCTTCTATTTGTAAAAGACCTCTGCCTTCAGGCTGAAAAGCCAGAACATATGCCTTCCCGCTGCATGTTGTGCCGTAGGCAGATTTGCCCGGCACGAGATTGCGCAGAACACCGGCGGGCATCCGGTTCGTGTCATCAATATCCGGCTTGTCATTGAAGCGACCAAGAAGATGCTTTCTAACTTCGTCCAACATTGTTTCGATTGAATCGTTTGATGCATGAGCTAATGCCGGAAACCCGCAAAGGTATGCCGCCCCAGCAACGATGATGTTTCTTCTTGAAAAGGTCACATTAGATCTTTCTGCCTGATTGCCTTCATAAGCCATTCAATACCAAGGACTTAGGACAGACAAGATTATACCGAAACTGAAACTCCGCTTCGTCCGCATCCCGGTCATTGCCCTGTTTTCGGGTAACGACCGCTATCGGTGAAAGCAGCCGTCGCCGTCACCGGCGGTCAATGGGTTCCAAGCCTAGCCGATCGCCGCTAATGCGACAGGCAGCTCCTGCTCGAAAATGTCGAGCACATCATCCGGTGCGCAGCTGATGCGGATACACCGGTTAAGCGGTGCAACACCGGGCATGCGCACAAACACGCCGCGCTCAGAAAGGTTTTGCAGCAAGGCAGTCGAAAAACCGGCGTCGCGACCACAATCAAGCGCCACGAAATTGGTTGCCGAGGGCAACGGCTCCAGCCCGTTTTGCCGTCCGATCGCGGCGATGCGCCGACGCGCATTACCGATCTTCTCGCAGACCGTTGCCAGGTAGGTTTGATCCTTGAGCGCCGCAAGGCCCGCCACCTGCGCCATGATATTGACGCCGAAGTGATTGCGCACCTTGTCGAATGATACGATCGTGTCCTCATGGCCGAAGGTGAAACCACAACGCAAGCCGGCCAGACCATAGGCCTTCGAGAAGGTACGCATGCGCAACACGTTTGGTCGGTCGATCAGCGCGGCTGATGAGGGCGCTGCGTCGGCGGGCGCGGTTTCGATATAGGCCTCGTCGAGCACCAGCATCGTTGTATCAGGCAGCGCCCGGGCGAACGCCTCGATATCCGCACCGCTGTGCCAGCTTCCCATCGGATTGTCGGGATTGGACAAATAGACCATGGAAGCGCTTTCGCTCCGGACAGCGTCGAGCAATGCGTCCAGGTCTTCCCGGTCGTTGCGATAGGGCACGGTGACCAGACGGCCACCATGGCCGGCAACATGGAAATTGAAGGTCGGATAGGCGCCAAGGGAGGTGACTACCGATTTTTCGGGCGTCATGATCTGACGAACGGTCAGCGCCTGAAGGCCGTCGATGCCTTCGCCGATCATGATGTTCGCCGGCTTCAGCCCCATATGGGTGGCAAGTGCCTCTCGCAAATCGTGATTTTCCGGATCGCAATATTTCCACACATCTGCCGCCGCGCCACACAACGCCTTCTGAACCGACGGAGCGGGACCGAACCCGTTCTCATTGGCGCCGATGCGGGCCCAGAAGCGCTTTCCGGTGGCTCGTTCCTGGGTTTCCGGCCCGACAAATGGGACGGTTGCCGGCAAAGACCGGACAAGGGGTGTGATTCCAGTAAATTCAGCCATGCGTGATGAATGTCCGTTAGATTCAATAATGTGGTGGCTTGGTGACCGACGGCGCGTCATGCGACTGTTCCTCGATCGCCAACAGTCGGTCAATCAACTGTTTTTGCCTTCGGCGCAGCGCATCGATCGTCGACCACTGATTGCTCAACTGCTCCGACAGGTCGTCGATCATCCGCGCCTGATGCGCCACATGTTCTTCGAGAATATCCAGCCGCTCGGCGGCATCGGGATGTTTGCTCATAATTGGGCCTCCCCAAGGACCTGGCGCCAGTCGGAACCGAGCGGTTTCGGCCGTCGTGTCTGTCGGTCGACATAAACATGGACAAAGCGGCCTTGCGCAGACGCGCTCGTTTCATCATTGCGAAACAGTGCAATGCGGTAGGTCACCGAGGACGAGCCGATGCGCTCCACCCCGATTCCCGCCTCCACGCGGTCCGGAAACGCCATCTCCGCGAAATAGTGACAACCGGTTTCCACAACCAGGCCAATCGTGGACCCGGCCTTGAAATCCAGCAGTCCCTTTTCGAGCAACCAGCCATTGATGGCTGTGTCGAACAATCCGTAGTGGACGACATTGTTCATGTGGCCATAAACATCATTGTCCGCCCACCGGGTCTGCAATGACCGGAACAATGGAAAATGGCTCTTGAAATAGGCTGTCGGTCGGCTCATCGGCTCACCATGCTGCGCGGTAGATGGCCAGGGCGTCGGCTTCGCTGACCGGGCGCGGATTATTGACCAGGAGGCGGGTTTGCTTCATCGCATCGCTGGCCATCTTCGGCAAGGCGTCTTCGCCAATTCCGACATCGCGCAATCGCGACGGCAAACCGATCTCGACCGCCAGTGTATCCAGCCGATTGATGAAGGCGGCACAATTGGCCTGGCTGCCGCCTTCATCGGCGAAATCGGCAAAGGCATGCGGGCCGAGCTGGGCGTAGAGCTCTGCCGATCCGTTGCTGTTGTCGGCGGCATTGAAGCGAAGAACATCGGTCAGGACGAGCGCATTTGAAAGCCCGTGCGGTATATGAAACGTGCCGCCGATCGGATAGGCCAGAGCATGAACGGCGGCAACCGGAGAATTGGCAAAGGCCATGCCTGCAAGGGTCGAGCCCAACAACATGGCGCTACGCGCTTCGAGATTATCCGGTTCCGACACGGCCTTGTGGATATGTGTGCCCAGCAATGTGAGGGCTTCGATGGCCAGCATGCGCGACATGGGATTGTTGTTGGCATTGCGCGACGCATAGGCTTCGATGGCATGGACCATCGCGTCGATTCCCGTGGCTGCGGTCGCAGGGGCGGGCAGACTGACCGTCAGTGTCGCATCCAGCACCGCCATGTCGGGCAAGATAAGCGGTGAGGACACGCCCCGCTTTTCATCGCCTGACACGGTGATGATGGAAACCGGCGTTGCTTCCGAACCGGTCCCGGCCGTGGTTGGCACGAGAACCAGGGGCAGACGCGGTCCCTTGGCATTGCCGACGCCCCACGCCTCATCCAGCGCTTCGCCCGAACCCGCCAGCAGCGCCGCGAGTTTGGCAATGTCGAGGGAGGAGCCGCCGCCAAGAGCGACAACGCCGGTTGCCTTGCATGATCGTGCAGCCTCAACGGCCCGTATCAGTGTGGCCTCACTGGGGTCGGCCTCGACATCATCAAACAGGGTAACCTGATGTCCGGCCGCTTCAAGCGATCCAACGGCGGGCCGCTCCAGACCGGCATCGCGAATCCCCTTGTCGGTCACGAATAGGATGCGTGGTCCAAGGCACACACCGGCACTTTCGGCCAGCATTTGTGCTGCGCCGGCGCGCATGACGAGACGCGGTGTCGTGTTGAATGTGAAGTCAGATATCATCTCGCTTGAGGCTCCGATCAACCGGCAAAAGGCCAGCTTATCAACACCTTGGGCGCTCAGGAACAGGGCAATTCATGAAAAACGCGGATTTGGGCTGGCTTCGCGGCAAGCACATGCCTAGTGTTGTCGGTCAAACCAATCGAGAAGCAAATGGATGGCATATGGGAGATCTTGCTATCGAATTGAGGGGGATCGACAAGAGTTTCGGTGCCGTTCATGCCAACAAGAATATCAATCTGCAAGTGCGCAAGGGGACAATCCACGGCATCATCGGGGAAAACGGTGCCGGAAAATCGACATTGATGTCGATCCTCTACGGGTTTTACCAGGCCGATAAGGGTGACATTCAGGTCAATGGTGCGCCAACGATCATTCGTGATCCGAACACCGCAATTTCATTGGGCATCGGCATGGTGCATCAGCACTTCATGCTCGTCGACAATTTTACCGTGCTGGAAAATGTCATGCTGGGCGCTGAGGAAAATGCCGTGCTCAACCGGGGCATCACCAAGGCACGCGCCGAGCTCAAGCGGCTGGAAGATGAATACGCGCTGGAAGTCGATCCCGACGCCGTGATCGAAGAGCTACCCGTTGGATTGCAACAGCGCGTGGAGATCCTCAAGGCACTGTTCCGGGGCGCTGAAATTCTCATTCTTGACGAGCCGACGGGCGTTCTCACGCCGGCAGAGGCGGACCATCTTTTCAGAATCCTCGAACAGTTGCGCGACCAGGGCAAGACGATCCTTCTGATCACCCACAAGCTGCGCGAAATCATGGCGATCACCGATGAGGTGTCTGTCATGCGCCGCGGCGAGATCGTCGCAACGCGCGAGACGGGCAAAACATCGGTCGAGGAGTTGGCCGAACTGATGGTCGGCCGCCGTGTTCTGCTGCGGGTCGAAAAGGGCGAAGCCAACCCCCAGGACGTCAAGCTTGCTGTCAAGGATCTGACGGTCAGGGACAGCCGCGGCGTGGTTATGGTGGACAATGTCTCACTCGATGTGCGGGCCGGTGAAATCGTTGGAATCGCTGGTGTTGCCGGCAATGGCCAATCGGAATTGCTGGAAGCGATCACCGGCATTCGTCAGGCCGAAAACGGAACCGTCATGCTTGATGGCGAACCCATCCGCGTGACCGGCGAGGCCGATCCGGCCGAGTTGCGCAAGCGTGGCCTCGCCCATGTACCGGAGGATCGCCATCACATGGGCCTCGTTCTCAGTTTCGAAGAAAACGAGAACGCCATACTCGGCTACCACTATGATGAGCAATTCCTGAATGGTCCGATGCTCAATCTGAACAATATTCGGCAGGAAGCAGCCAAAAAGGCCGAGGAATATGACATCCGCCCGCCGGATGTGCGGTTGAAAACGGCCAATTTTTCGGGCGGCAACCAGCAGAAGATCGTTCTTGCACGTGAGATGGGGCGCGACCCGACGGTGCTGGTTATCGGTCAGCCCACCCGTGGCGTCGATGTCGGCGCCATCGAATTCATTCATCGCCGGATCATTGAAATGAGAGATGCCGGCAAGGCGGTTTTGCTTGTCTCGGTTGAACTTGACGAGATACGGGCGCTGTCGGATCGCATCCTGGTGATGTTTGCCGGCCGTGTGGTGGGCGAACGGACGCCTGATGCGACAGAAGGGGAGTTGGGACTGTTGATGGCCGGCGTCGAAGAAGCTCAGGAGGCGGCGCAATGAGTGCTCCCTATGCAAAACTGCCCCTGTGGGTCGAATACGCGCTGATCCCGCTGATCAATCTGGTGGTCGCCTTTCTCGTGGCCGGACTGGTGGTTCTGATTGTCGGCGAAAGCCCACTGCGGGCCGCAACCCTTCTTGTGCAGGGAGCGTTCGGTTATGGTGAAGGCATTGGTTTTACGCTGTATTATGCGACCAATTTCATCTTCACCGGACTGGCGGTCGCCGTGGCGTTTCACTGTGGTCTGTTCAATATCGGGGGCGAGGGTCAGGCCTACATCGGCGGCCTTGGCGTGGCGCTCGCGTGTCTGTGGTTCGACAATATCGTCCCCTGGTTCGTGACCTTTCCGATCGCTGTTCTGGCTGCGGCATTGTTTGGTGCTGCCTGGGCCTTCATACCGGGTTACCTCCAGGCCAAGCGCGGCAGCCACATCGTCATCACGACGATCATGTTCAATTTCATTGCCTCAAGCCTGATGGTCTACATGCTGGTCGAGGTGCTCAAGCCTCTGGGGTCCATGGCGCCGCAAACACGCACATTTGCTGATGGCGGACAATTGCCCCGGCTCGATTGGCTGTTGTCCACCTTCGGGCTGGACATCGGTGGCGCACCGTTCAACCTGTCCTTCATCGTTGCCCTGGTCGCGGCGTTTCTGGTCTGGCTGCTGATCTGGCGCACCCGCCTTGGCTATGAAATCCGCACCATGGGTGCGAGTCCCAGCGCGGCGCGCTATGCCGGTATCAAGGATGCGCGAGTGATCATCATCACGATGCTGATATCAGGCGGACTCGCCGGGATGATGGCGCTCAATCCGATCATGGGTGACCAGCACCGGCTGCAACTGGACTTTGTTACGGGTGCCGGATTTGTCGGTATCGCCGTGGCGTTGATGGGGCGGTCCCATCCGGTCGGCATCATACCGGCCGCGATCCTGTTCGGGATGCTCTATCAGGGTGGGGCGGAAATCTCGTTCGAGATGCCGAATATCTCGCGCGACATGATCACCATCATTCAGGGACTGGTCATTCTCTTTGCCGGTGCGCTGGAGCACATGTTCCGCCCGACACTGATCGCATTTTTTGCAACCTTGCGCGGGACGCGCGATCCGGCTGAAGCGCCGGCGGCGGGGGGCTGACGGGATGGACTATTTTCAGATTGCCCTGGTAACGCTTGAAGCGACCATTCGCCTGTCCGTGCCTCTGATTCTGGCGGCCCTTGCCGGTCTGTATTCGGAGCGTTCGGGCATTTTCGATATCGGACTTGAGGGAAAGATGCTGGCGGCGGCCTTTGCGGGCGGTGCGGCAGCGGCCGTGTATGATTCGGCGTTTATCGGCCTGCTGGCCGCCATCGCCGTCTCGGTGGGGCTCGCCCTGGTCCATGCCTTCGCTTCGATCACCCAGCGCGGCAACCAGATCGTCTCCGGTGTTGCGATCAACTTCATTGCCCTTGGCGCCACGGTCATTCTCGGTCAGGCCTGGTTCCGGCAGGGGGGACGGACCCCGCAATTGGATGGTGACAGTCGTTTCCAGGCAGTAACACTGCCTTTTGCCGAGACGCTGCAATCCGTACCAATCCTCGGCCCAATCTATGAAAACCTGATCTCCGGCCATTTCCTCCTGACCTATTTTGCTTTCGCCATGGTGCCGATCACGTGGTGGGTTCTGTATCGAACCCGCTTCGGTCTGCGACTGCGTGCCGTTGGCGAGAATCCGGGCGCCGTCGACACAGCGGGCATCTCGGTACCCCGCATGCGGTACATGGCCGTGATCTGCTGCGGCATATTGTGTGGATTTGCCGGGGCCTATCTGTCGATGGCCGTGGCCGCCGGATTTGTCAAAGGCATGACGGCCGGCAAGGGCTTCATTGCCCTGGCCGCTCTGATTTTTGCCAAATGGAAGCCGCTCAATGTCATGCTGGCCTGTTTGCTGTTCGGATTTCTCGATGCCACGGCAATTCTCATGCAGGGCCATGCGCTGCCGCTGATTGGCGAGGTTCCGGTTCAGTTCATGCAGGCCCTGCCCTACATACTGACGGTGATCCTGCTGGCCGGCTTCATCGGCAAGGCGATACCGCCGAAGGCTGGAGGCCAGCCCTATGTCAAGGAACGGTAAGGATTGATGAGCCGGGATCTGCACGAGGCCGCCCAAACCGCGATGGGCAAATGCCATGCGCCCTATTCGCACTTTCCGGTCGGCGCCGCGATCAGGGCTGACGACGGACAGATCTATAGCGGTGCCAATATCGAGGTGATTGCCTATCCCGAAGGCTGGTGTGCCGAAACCACCGCGATCAGCCACATGGTGATGGGCGGCGGCCGCAAGATACGGGAAATCGCCGTCATTGCCGAAAAGCTCGACGCCTGCACGCCTTGCGGCGGCTGCCGTCAGCGCATCGCAGAATTTGCCGACCCGGATACGCTCATCCATCTTTGCGATCATGATGGTGTGGTTAAAACCATCACGATGACCGATCTGCTTCCCTATGCCTTTGACGCGGAGGTGCTGAAATGAACCAGGCAATATCTGTGCTCGTCAACAAGCTGGAGGGTCTTGCGCCCAAAACCGCAATTGTGCTCGGTTCCGGTCTGGGCGCGGTGGTTGATGAAGTCAGCGATGCCGCCCACGTTCCCTATGAGGATCTGGAAGGCTTTCCCCACAGCGGCGTTTCCGGACATGCTGCACAGGTCGTTGCCGGCAAGTGGGACGGCACGCCCGTGCTGTTTCTGTCCGGCCGTGCCCATTATTACGAAAACGGTGACGCTTCGGTCATGCGGGCGCCGCTCGAGACGCTCCATGGTTTGGGAATCAAGCGGCTGATCCTGACCAATGCCGCCGGGTCGCTGCGCTCCGACATGCCACCGGGATCGGTGATGCAGATCACCGACCACATCAATTTTTCGGGCACCAATCCACTGTTCGGCGAACCCAGCGACCGGCGGTTTGTCGGTCTCACCAATGCCTATGACGCAACCATGCGCGATGAGATGCGGGCCGCGGCCGCGCGTGCCGGCCTAGAGTTGCACCAGGGCGTCTATATGTGGTTTTCGGGTCCGAGTTTCGAAACACCGGCAGAGATTGGCATGGCCAGAACATTCGGTGCCGATGCGGTCGGCATGTCGACCGTGCCTGAGGTCATCCTCGCGCGTTTTCTCGGTCTTGATGTTGCGGCCGCCTCCGTCATTACGAATCTGGCGGCGGGGATGAGCGGTGAAGAAATCTCGCACCAAGAAACCAAGGATATGGCGCCATTGGGCGGCAAGCGGCTTGCCGCGATCCTGCGGGAGATGCTGACCAGTCGATAACGGCCGCTTTCAAACACGGATCGACCGACCGGATGGAGGCCAGCGAAAGGAATGTCGATGGCACAATTGCCGCAGGAAACGGTTCGCCGGAAACGCGACGGCGCTGAACTGGAAACCGACGAGATCGCCGATTTCATCCGAGGCGTGACCGACGACCGCGTCACGGAGGGGCAGATCGCCGCCTTTGCCATGGCGGTCTATTTCAACGGCATGACGCTGCGGGAGGTGGTTGACCTGACCGTGGCCATGCGCGATTCCGGTGATGTTCTCGCCTGGCCCGATCTCGATTGCCCCATTGCCGACAAACATTCCACCGGCGGCGTCGGGGACAATGTTTCGCTGATGCTGGCGCCGATCGTCGCCGCCTGCGGTGTTGCCGTGCCGATGATTTCGGGACGCGGTCTTGGTCATACTGGCGGAACGCTCGACAAGATGGAGACCATACCCGGCTACCAGGTGGTTCCGACAAATGCGCTCTTTCGCAAGACGGTGGCAGATGTCGGTTGCGCGATCATAGGCCAGACCGGTGATCTCGCACCGGCTGATCGCCGAATCTACGGTGTCCGGGATGTCACGGCGACGGTTGAGTCAGTACCGCTGATCACGGCTTCGATCCTGTCCAAAAAACTGGCGGCGGGGTTACAGGCGCTGGTACTGGACGTCAAGGCCGGCAACGGCGCATTCATGTCGGATGTGGAATCGGCCACAACATTGGCTGAAAGTCTTGTGGCTGTCGCCAATGGCGCAGGTCTGCCGACCTCGGCGATCATCACCGACATGAGCGAACCCTTGGCAAGTGCGGCCGGAAACGCGGTCGAGGTCACAAATGCTGTTGATTTCCTGACCGGCCACCATCAGGATCCGCGCCTCAAGGAAGTCACGCTTTCGCTGGCCGACGAGATGCTGATCTCATCGGCTGTTGCGAGGAACCGGGCCACGGCCCGTCAGATGTCACAGAGCGTCCTCGATGACGGGCGGGCGGCTGAGCGATTTGCCCGGATGGTGGCAGCGCTCGGAGGTCCTGCCGATTTTGTCGAAAGACATGCGGCCTATCTTCCAAAGGCGCCCGTGACACGGCCCGTCACGGTCCCCGAGGACTGCATTGTTCAATCGATCGACACGCGTGGCGTCGGTCTTGCGGTGGTGGCGCTTGGTGGTGGTCGCACGCGGCCGCAGGACAATGTGGATCCGGCAGTCGGCCTGACTGATCTGGCGGGTCACGGAGCCAGTCTGTCGGCCGGTGACACGGTGGCAATGGTGCACGCGCGTGACGCCGATGCTGCGGATGCCGCGACGCATGCGGTTCTTGAAGCCTATGACTTCGGAAGAGAGCCGCCGCCGGAAACAGGCTCCATCCTGTTGCGGATCGAGCGGACTTGAATCTATCTGGCCTTCAGCACCAGCTTGCCGTCCCGCGCCTGGTAGGAGCCGAGCTTGTTCAGAAAACTCATGCCGATCAGTGTTCCGGACAGCGATTTGTCGTCCAGAATCAGGGCATCGACATTGTCGACGCGAATCGACTGAATTTCGACCCGTTTGAGGACCGCATGGGCCGCCTTGGCGATTCCATTGGCCGTATTCACTTTGTAAGTAAAATCACTGGCCTTGACCGACAAGCCCAGTTTGCGAGCGGTTGAGCGGTTGAGCGCGATGACGCTTGCGCCGGTATCGATCAGGCCATCGACCGTGCGGCCATTGATTCGGAAACTGCCTTGAAAATGACCGCGCGAATCTGAACTGAGGATCACACTGCGTCGTGCGGAACCGGTTGTTGAAGTCTGTCGCTTGGCCGGCGCGACGGTTTTCGCGGCCGGCTGTGCGGCCGGGGCCGCATCGTCAAGAGTCCGTTCGGCCAGTTGCGGCACAGTCAGTGCCGCGCCTACGGCAAGAACAACAAACACCAAAGCGCGCTGCATGGATTCCGGTTCCGGTTTCGACCGGCGGATTAAACCACGTCAATGCTGAACGGGTTGTAACCAAACCAACCCGATGGTCGGCTTGGTTAGCATATCGTCAACAGCACCGCGGACACGGGGATGGAGCTTGCTACTTGGTCCCGTACATGCGATCTCCCGCATCACCGAGCCCCGGAACAATATAACCGTTTTCATTGAGATGGCTGTCAATCGATGCGGTGAAGATCGGCACATCGGGATGGGCCTCGCGAAATGCCTTGATCCCTTCCGGCGCCGCCAGCAGACACAAGAACCGCAGATTATGGGCGCCACGTTCCTTCAGCTTTTCAACCGCGGAGATTGAGGAGTTGGCCGTCGCCAGCATGGGGTCGACGACAATCACCAGCCGGTTGCTGATGTCGTCCGGTGCCTTGAAGTAATACTCGATCGCCTGCAGGGTTTCATGGTCGCGATAGAGGCCGATATGGGCAACCCTTGCCGACGGTACCAGATCCAGCATGCCCTCAAGCAGGCCGTTTCCGGCCCGAAGGATCGAGGCAAAGACCAGCTTCTTACCGGCCAGCACGGGCGCATCCATCGACGTCATCGGCGTTTCGATCATTTCATGCGTCAGGTCGAGTTCCCGCGTGACCTCGTAGCAAAGAAGGGTCGAGATTTCGCGCAGCAAACGCCGGAACCCCGCCGTCGACGTTTCCTTCTTCCGCATGATCGTGAGCTTGTGCTGGACAAGCGGGTGGTTGATGACAGTTACGCCGTCCATGTCAGCGGTTCCTTCCAAACGGTTTCTTGGGCTTTGGGCCTAGGGTCATGACCCTGGGGTATCGGCGTCGCCATCTTGCCTTTTGCACTCCACCGCGGCAAGCCGCCCGGCATGCGAAATGGCACCCGGCCCACCGTTTGTCACAGCTTTGCGATCAAAGCGCGCCTGGTATCTTCATCCACGAACGCGGCTTCAAGCGCGGTCCGGGTTGTCTGTCTGAGTTCGTCGTCGCTCATGCCGAAAGCGGATTGCGCCATGGCATATTCCCTGCCCAGGGTCGTTGCAAAAAAGGGTGGGTCATCCGAATTCAGTGTGACTTTCACGCCCGCATCGAGAAGGTCGCGAAACGGATGGGAATCGAAATCCTTGAAAACGGAAAGCGAGACATTCGAACCGGGGCAGCATTCCAGCACGATACCTTCTTCGGCAAGCCGATCCACAAGAGCCGGATCTTCGATTGCGCGGACACCATGCCCGATGCGGGTGGGCCGTACATGGTCGATTGCGTCGAGCACGCTTTCGGGACCGACCAGTTCGCCGGCATGGGTGGTAATGCCGAGCCCAGCGTCGCGGGCAATATCGAAGGCCGCCGCAAAATCCGCATGCGATCCCATACGCTCCTCACCACCCATGCCGAAACCGGTGACCAGTTCATGCGGCTTGCCGGCGGCATAGCGTGCGACATCGACTGCCTGTTCACCGCCATAGTGGCGAACGCAGGTGATGATGATCCGTCCTTCAATACCATGGGATTCCCGAGCCCGGCGTATGCCTTCTCCCAGACCGTTCAAATAGGCGTCCGGCGACAGTCCGGCGCCACGCGCATGATCGGGTGATGTGAAGATCTCACTGTAGATCGCACCCTCTTCGGCGATCGATTCCAGATAGGTCTGCGACAGCAAGGCATAGTCTTCCTCGGTGCGAAACAGAGCCGCCGTCTGGTCATAGGCAGCCAGAAAACTGGTAAAATCGTCCCACTGGAACCGGTTGCCGTCGATAAGCCCGCTGATATCGACGCCGTATTTCTCGGCTTGCCGCAGGGCAAGCTCGGTCGATGCGGCGCCTTCAATGTGACAATGAAGTTCCGCCTTGGGGATATGCGTGGTCAAAGAAAACTCCTTCCGTGTGGTCCCGGTTCAAGACCCAGATGCTCTGCGATCCCCTCACCGATATCGGCGAATGTCTCTCTTATGCCGGCAGATCCTGACGTGACGCCGGATCCGAAACAAAGTACAGGCACACGTTCCCGGGTGTGATCATTGCCGCGCCAGGTGGGATCGCACCCGTGATCGGCAGTAATCACCACAAGATCCTCCCGCTTCAGCTTTCGGGCTATTTCCGGTAATCTGGTGTCGAACGCCTCCAGAGCTGCGGCATAGCCCGCAACATCGCGACGATGGCCGTACAGCATGTCGAAATCGATGAAGTTGGTGAAGACGATGTCGCCGTCGCCGGCATAGTCGAGCGCTTCGAGTGTGGTGTTGAACAGCGCCATGTTGCCATTGGCCTTGCGCAGTTCGCTGATCCCGCGATGGGCGAATATGTCGCTGATCTTGCCGACCGCAATCACCATGCGCCCTGCCTTGCAGGCCCTGTCCAGCAAGGTTGGTTCGGGAGGGAGAACGGAATAGTCGCGCCTGTTTCCAGTACGTTCAAAATCGATCGGTGTCTCACCGACGAAGGGCCGGGCGATAACCCGACCGATGTTCAGCGAATCAACCAGGCCACGGACCACCTCACACAGGTGATAGAGCCTTTCGAGGCCAAAATGGCTTTCATGCGCCGCGATCTGAAACACGCTGTCCGCCGATGTATAGAAAATGGGTTTGCCGCTGGCGATATGTTCGGCACCGAAATCGGCGATGACTTTTGTGCCGGACGCATGGCAATTGGCCAGGCTGCCCTCGATCTCGGCCTTTTCATAGATTTGCGCCAACAGATCTGCTGGGAAGCATTCCTCCTCGTCCGGAAAATATCCCCAATCGAACGTCACCGGTACGCCGGCAATCTCCCAGTGCCCGGAAGGCGTATCCTTGCCGTGGGAGATTTCATTGGCGCACGCATAGCGGCCAATCGGCAGTGTGCTGTCATCCATCCCCGGGGGTGTTTGCCCGGTTGCCAGCCGCGCGGCCTGCACCAGCCCCAGTGAAGTCAGGTTGGGCAGGTTCAAAGGTCCGCTGCGCAGCCCTTCCCGGTCGCCGAGACCGGCGGCGCAATGTTCTGCGATATGCCCTAGCGTATCGGCGCCCGCATCGCCAAAATCCGCAGCATCCGGAGCGCCGCCGACACCAAATGAGTCCAGCAGCAATATGATTGCACGAGCCATGTCTTGTCCTGTTGCTCACAGCCGAGATCCGACTGGTTGCCGCTCAAATTATGGCTTGGCTTTGAGGTTCACAAGAGGAAAAACCGGCTCAAACCAATTGGCGCGTCACTTTCTGGAAAGAGCAGGCTGAATCAAACGGATATCGACTGGCCGACCGTCGTCAGCAGTCGGTACAGTCGAGGTCGGTACCCAGTCGTGGCCGCATGTAATAGGTCTCGTTCATGTCGATGGAGGCCGAGGCACTGCCCATGAACGGATAAGAGGTCAAAAACTGGTGCGTATTGACGATTTCGCTGCGGATATAATAGGAGTTGGCGATCTTGAGTCCCGACGGAATATCGACAACCGCACCTTTGGTGTATGGCTTCGTCGTCTTGCTGCCCCAGGACCAGTCGATCTTGGCATTCTTTGAACCGTCGACCGTGATACCGGTGAATTTCAGTTCGATATCGCTGGCGTCGAAAGGCGCCATGATGCCGGCGGCCACATCCACCAGATCCTTCATCTCGGACTTCGTGATGCTCGTGCCCTGGGTAATCAGGTCGAGCGTGATGTTGCCGGCACGGGACACTTTCGTGTCGACAGACAGCGCCACGGAGATTTCTACGGCGCCCATGTAGATCAGCACGAGAAGCGGCGCCACGAAGGCAAATTCAACGGCGCCGGCGCCCTCGCGGTCGCGCAGCAGAACGGCCGTTTTGTCGGCTGTTCGGCCGGCCTGTTTATGAAGGAATTTACGCACCCAGTACATGTGGTTGCCCCATCTCGAATGTGCCTTTGCCGTGGTCCATGCGAACCAACCGCTGACTATTCATACGCTTCGTTTCGATAGGCGGTGGTCGATACGATCAGGTAATATTCCGGTGTCGAACCATCCTCACGAATATTGGTGATGTAGGGACGGACCAGATCGGCTGTCACCTTCCACTTGTAGAAGGCGCGAAACATGTTGATCGAAGCCGACCCGCCCGGATTGAACGTGAATCCGGTCGTATCCAGGTCACCCCAGGTTCCGGCCTTACGTGGCACTTTCGTCGGCATCGCACCAAATGAGGCATAGGATTTGAGATCGATGAACAGGCGTGTATCGACATCCTTGCCGCAGGCGATCATGATCGACAGTTCCTTGCAGAACTCCGTCTTGAATTCTTGTTCAGTGATATCGGTGGATTCGCCGGTATTGAAGGTAATCTGCCCTGTCCTCAGCTGACGGCCGAGCTTGTCGACGGCGTAATTGAGGGTCTGTTCGGCCGCAAATGCGACGCAGGTTTCGATGATTGCGAAGACCAGCAGAAAGAACGGGATCGCCAGGATCGCGAACTCGATCGCCACACCGCCGTCGCGGTCACGCCTGAAGCGCCGTGTCCAGTTGCCGGGTTGCGCGCTGCCCGCTCGCGGGTCTATGTTGTGTCGGTGGTTCGCCATGTTTCCCCACATTCAAAACCTGTCCGGCAATGATAGCGAATATGCGTTACCAATCCGTATCCGAAATGAATTGGATCAATTTGGACTTGTTTGGGTGGTGTTTACCAAGGACATCACGGAGCGCATTGCGGTGGAAAACACTGCATCGGCAACATGCCCGGAGATTTACTCAGGCAGTTCGAACACTTCGCAATTGGGCGTGCAGGACATGATTTGACGATCAGCCTGACGATAAATCTGCAGCGTATTCTTGTTTTCCAAAGACACCAGAATTCGCTCGTCGACAATGGCCGAGCCATCGTTATCCAGAATGACCAGGTTGGTCGTACCGAATTTCTTTCCGGTCAGGATGATGGTTTGTGAATCGCTGACGGCTGCGTCCGCTATGTCCGAATTGCCGATAATGACGCGGCTGACGGGCCGGTCAAGTTTGATAACACGTGCATAGTCGAGCTCGACCTTGATGGTGTCTTCCGCGATCACACCAGTTGTGGCGGCGGCTGCCAACGTTCCTGCGATGACCAGCAGACGCAATGAATGGGATAGGGTTTTCAATCCGGACTGGCGGGTCATGCTTCGCTCCTTGGGCCGCGACAATTACGACGTCCCTAAAACTCGCTCGGAATGGTGAATGAACATTTAACGCGCTGCGGGAATCTCGGATATTGTCGGTTCGATTGTGGAATTTGTTCCATTTTGCCGCGCGGGCACAAGCTGGGAGACCGTCCGACCGGCGAGAGTGACCCGCTGCGGACATTTTAACCCGGATTTCCCGCATAATCGGCTGACCTTGCTTCGGCCTTGGGATTTTTCATGTTGCATTACAGCATGTTAGTTGGCTCCAGAGGCGGTTATGATGGCTTGTTTCTGTTTCAGGAGTTTGATGAGACACACGGGCTGCAAGATCTGGCAGGCTGTTTGCTGCAGGATACCCGGACGTCAATGATGCTGACCGCCTTTCTCGTGATCCGATGATGAGTCAGATCATCGGTGGTCGTGCTGTTGATGGGTAGGCGGCCTCGACCAGCCGGATGAATCGGTTCCAGACCGATATTCTGACATCTCCCTGCAACCTCGGCAGCTTTCTGCAGCGCACCGATCCTGGGCCAATGCTTTCTCACGAACCGTTCACCGATTGAGACGCCCAGCCAATGACACACTTGGGCAGCAGGATAAGCTCATAGGGGAGGTACTTGGGAAATGTCGGCTGGAAACACTGTTCAGCGCGGACAATTTAGCCAACGTCGATCGACGACGTAGACATCATTGAGAAATAGAGGTGTGAACGTGTTACCGTTGGAAAACAAGAGAGTATTGTCATTTGAAACCTGGGGCGCCGGGTCGTTTCATGGCACGCTTTTAGCTTTACTGGGCGCTGAGGTAATAAACGTAGAAGATCCGCGTCAAGATGGTAACCCCCTGCGCAACATGGGGGCGCTGTTCCTGGACGAGGCCAGGCAGGACAATGAAAGTGCTGAATCAACCCTGCACAACAAGAAAAGCTTGGCGCTGGACATTCGTAGCAACGACGGCAAACGTGTTTTTTTTGAACTGGTCAAGTCCTCGGACGCAGTGATCGATAATTTCCGCGGCTCGCTTCCCGCGAAATTGGGTGTCACATATGAAGATCTGAAAGAGCTGAATCCCAAGCTGGTGTGTACACATCTTTCAGGCTACGGGCGCGACAACGAGCGTGCCGATTGGCCGGGCTATGATTTCCTGATGCAGGCGGAAACAGGTTGGATGGCTGTTACGGGCGAACCTGGCTCGATGCCGACCAAGGTTGGCGTGTCGGTCGTGGATCTGATGGGCAGTGTCTATGCGGCCCTGTGTACCGTATCGGGGTTGCTTCGCTCCGAACTGACTGGAAAGGGCGGCGATGTCGACACAAATCTTTTCGATATCGCCTTGAACTGCCTTTGCTATCAAGGGCTCTGGTTCCTGAATGACGGCGTGGTGCCGGGCAAGCAGCCACGCTCTGCCCATGCGTCTCAAACGCCCTCGCAATTGGTCAAGACGGCTGACGGATGGTTCTATGTTGCCTGTCTTACGCAGAAATTCTGGGAAATGCTGTGCGACGAGTTGAACGCCAGCGAGTTGACGACGGATGCCAGGTTTCTAACCAATACGGATCGAACCCAGAACCGAGACACCTTGACCGTCGTCCTGGACAACTTGTTCCAGCGCAGAACAACTGATGCCTGGTTTGGCCAAATGAGTGGCAAGATTCCCTGCGCGCCAGTCTATGACATCGCGCAAGCTTTGGATAACGCGTTTGTGCGAGACAATGGTAAGATCATCAATACGCCGTATACGCGCAGCCAGACCCGCAGGGATGTAAAATACATCGGTGCGCCGTTCTCCTTTGCCGATACACCGGACATGGATTTCAAGGTCGCTCCATACTACGGGGAAAACACGCGCGAAATATTGCAGCAAGCCGGCTTGGACGATGCGCGTATCGATGCGCTGAATGCTGCTGGCATCGTATATTGCCGTTCGGCTTGACGGATTGTTGGAGCCAAAATCATGGCAGATCAAATCAGCGTGCCGTTCGCCATTTATCGCGATGGACGACGTCAACGACAAATTTACAGAGCACGGTAAAGCTGCAATGGCCTTTGCGGAGGTATCTCGTCGACAGGTGATCTCGGCCTTGAACCCGAGCACGCAAACCGCCCGTAGCCGGTGCTGGAAGGTCACTTTTGCGAATTTGGGCTTGGATGAAAGCTGTATGCCCGTCGACAGCGCGCGTCGGTCGTATCTTGAGCAATCGCAGGCATTTCAGCCTTCCAGTCGGCCTTGGCCAACCATGTCGCGCCAGGGGAGTCTTGGTAGATGTGCGGTGTAACCACCAATTTTTGCGTATCCTCCACTGTTTGGGCGGGTTTTGATCATAATTATCCAGTGCTGGTGATCGAGGACGCCTGCGCCTCTGACACGCAAGCCGCGCATGAGGCCGCGATCCAAGTATTGAGCACGATCTCAACTATCACCACATCAGGTGCCTTGGCGGTCATCAAATGAATGGGTCCGATTGTGTCTCCATCGGGTCTTGTCACAATAAGCTATTTCCAACAGTGGGGCCTTGTACCGAAGCACCCGACGACCCCACCAAGCGTCCGTGATCGCTAAGGGAGGGCTCGCAGAATGCGTGCCAAAACCGATTGGCATTGCGACGTTTGAGTTGAAATTTCCTGGGAAAATCCAGTCGATACGTCAAGGGTCTGCTCTTGGCGTTCCCGACTGCGATCATGTTTGACGCTCGCTGAATTGTTTGCGTTCTTGCTAGGACCGTGGGAAACAACATCCCCAATCGTCATTCGGGAAATACACATTTATATATATACCCTTGTGGGAACCCGGAATTTGCACCCTGTCATTCCGTTCGGCACCGGCAATTTGCGATGGGGTGGTTCTTAATCAAGCGTTCACCACAATGCGGCGCATTTTCGGTCAAGGAATTGGTAACCCTGTTTCTTAAGCAGATTTCAAATCATGCCCGATAGTTTGCTCCCATCCGATCAACGATGAACAAGTTGACGGGAGTGCTGAACGTACGTGGAGCTAAGGAGTATTCCAATGACAAAGACTTTTGCACGCTTTCTGAAAGACGAGTCCGGCGCAACTGCCATCGAATATGGTTTGATTGCTGCTCTCATTTCCGTTGCGCTGATTGCCGGCGCCACGCTCGTTGGTAACGAGCTGGAAGACGTCTTCAACGAAATCGGCACACAGCTGAAGTCGGCCAACTAAGATCCTCTAAGGATCGGGTGACATCCAAAGTCGGTTTCCGACAGCGTTGTTGCCACGTTACGGTCGCACCCCGGCGATTTAAGCCAGGGCAGAAGAATGGGAACGCCCGGTCTCTTATGGCCGGGCTTTTCTTTAACCAATTGGCATGGTTTCGCGGTTCTAATGGATTGCAGCCCGTTCCCGGTTCGGGAACGCCCAGTGTCGGTTTGATGGAGAATGAACATGCTGCTGGCAGCGATCACCGTGATATTTCCGCTCTGCCTTGCCTACGCAGCGTTTTCCGACATGTTCACGATGACCATTCCGAATCGCGTTTCGGTCATTCTGATTGTTTCATTCGCCCTGATCGCGCCATTCACCGGTATGGACTGGATCGTCTTTGCGAAACACTTCGCGGCCGCGCTGCTGGTTTTTTCCGTGTGCTTTGCGCTTTTCGGGATTGGGGTCATGGGTGGCGGTGACGCGAAATTGCTGACAGCCACATCCCTGTGGTTCGGCCTGTCGATGCAGCTTTTTGCATTTCTGACCTATGTCGCCCTGATCGGCGGTCTGCTGACACTGATGATCCTGCTGGCGCGATCCGACAGGTTTTCGGTCGTCGTCAACCGCGTCGGCATCATCAGTCATCTGACGGATTCTAAGCTCGGTGTGCCCTATGGCGTGGCCATTGCCGTTGCCGGCTTCATCTGCTTTCCGGCCAGTTCCATGGTACAATACGCCTTGGCCCATCTGGTCTGACGTTACCCGCTTCAACAGTCCGCCCAAGCTGGTCTGTCCTCCTGGCCGGCGGTTTACTCCTGTTCGATTGGTTCTGATCGCCCTCAGTGGTCCCGGGGGTTCTCGACGGATATTTCGATTAATCGGTCGTTAAGCACGATCGTAAGCGGCGTATTAACCATAATTACACGATTGGTGCGGCATTGTCGGGAACACAAGCAATTATGTGCCCCGGGATAACAGTATGAAACCTGCACGCCTCATCGTCATGTCCATCGCGCTGGTCGCCGCCGTCTCGGCCGGTTATCTCATGTTGAAGATAACCAGCCAAAACAGTGATCAACCGGTTCGCACGGTCGTCAAGGACGTCACGACCGACAGGGTTCTGGTCGCTTCGAGCAGTCTGCCGATCGGTTCACGGCTCAATGAAGACAATCTCGACTGGCAGGAATGGCCGGAAAACGCCGTAGCCGACGGTTTCATCACCCGTTCGACCCGGCCGGATGCGGTTGAAGAACTGACAGGTTCGATCGTCCGTCTGCCCGTCTTCGAGGGCGAACCAATCCGCAGCGAAAAGGTCGTTGATTCCAACACCCGCATCATGTCGTCGATCCTTCCGTCGGGAAAACGCGCTGTATCGACGGAGATCACGGTCGAAACAGGCGCTGGTGGCTTCATCCTCCCCAATGACCGTGTTGACGTCATCATGGTGCGCACATCCGAGGACAGCTCCTTTCTGACCGAGACCATCCTGTCCAACATCCGTGTTCTGGCGATCGACCAGCGCATTCAGGAAGACGACGAGGGCAACAAGACCGCCGTCGGATCGACCGCGACCCTGGAGCTGACGCCTGAACAGGCGCAGATCATCGCCGTTGCGCAGCAAATGGCCTCGCGCCTGACGCTGGCGCTCAGAAGTGTCGCTGATGTGCAGGATCCCGATACGGGAGGAGCCGACTACCTTCTCAGCGGCGATGGCGGATCAACCATTCAGCTGATCCGATCGGGCGAAATCACCAATATTGGCGCAGCAAAGTAGACCGGGGACAATTCAGTGCGTAGATCAACAAAATCAGCTTTTGCGTCGGGCATCTGTCAATGGGCCCTGATTGCAGGAACGACGGCGGTGCTGTCCGCCGGAGCGCTCATCGGTCCCATGGCCGGTTCGGCTGCAGCCAATGAGCAGACGATAAAGGTTCAGAAATCCGGACCCGGCGTCAGCCGAGAGGTTTCCCTTGGTCTCAACAAGGCCATTGTTGTCGACCTGCCCGAAGACGCCCATGACATCCTGGTGGCTGATCCGTCGGTTGCCGATGCGGTTACCCGTTCGTCCCGCCGGATTTATCTGTTCGGAAAGGCCGTCGGGCAGACCAATATCTTTGTTTTCGGCGCAGACGGGAATCCGATCGTCAGCCTGGATCTGGCCATCGAGCGTGACATTACCGGGCTGCAACGGCAATTGAGCCGCTTCATTCCCGATTCGAATATCATGGTCGAGATCATCAGTGACAACATTGTGCTGACAGGCACCGTTCGCACCCCCCAGGACGCTGCACGGGCCAATCAGCTTGCCGGCATATTCCTGAAGGGTGGTGAAGCCACGACGCGCAACATCACGGCGATCGGCGATGGCGGTGACGCCGCAATTTTCGCTGAAGATCGCCAGGTCTCGCAGATCGTGAATCTTCTCGATATTGAGGGCGAAGATCAGGTCACCTTGAAGGTGACTGTCGCCGAAGTTAGCCGCCAGATTCTCAAGCAGCTCGGATTCAACACCTATTTCCAGGGTGCCAGCGGCCAGGCAGCGTTCAGCTCGGTCAATCCGGTGGGCCTCGGTAAGGCATTGAGCCAGACCGCCGGTCTCTCCCAGTTCGATCTCGGAAGCTACAATGTCCAGGCCTATATCCGGGCCATGGAGCAGGCGGGTGTCATGAGAACACTCGCTGAACCGACATTGACTGCCATATCCGGCGAAGCGGCGAATTTCTTCGTCGGTGGCGAGTTTCAGCTGGTCACCGGTCAGAGCTTTGCTGACGGACAGATTACCTATGATTATGAGACCAAGGAATACGGAATCGGTCTCGAGTTCACGCCGGTTGTGCTTTCAGCCGGCCGGATCAGCCTGAAGGTCCGTACGGAAGTTTCCGAGCCGACCTTTGACGGGAGTGTTACGTTGAGCGGTGCCAACACGCTGGGCGGGGTGACCGTCAACGGCATTCGGCGGCGAGAAGCCGATACCGCCGTGGAACTGCCTTCGGGCGGCTCGATCGTCATTGCCGGCCTGGTGCGCGACGATGTCCGTCAGGTCATGGGCGGTTTCCCGGGCATATCGAAGATACCGGTGCTGGGCACATTGTTCCGCAGCCGCGACTTCGTGCGCAGTGAAACGGAATTGGTGATTATCGCGACGCCCTATCTGGTGCGCCCGGTTGCACGCAACAAGCTGGCAAGACCCGATGACAATCTGAATGCCGCCAGCGATGGAGCCGCCAATTTTCTGGGTCGCGTCAACAGGGTTTACGGGCAGATGGAAACGGACTTGCCGAAAGGCCGTTACCACGGCGTCGTTGGCTTTATCTACAAGTAATGAAGGGTTGGAGCCAAATCATGACATACAAGGACACGGTTTCAATGAAACATGATCAGCAACGGACCCTCGCCGGTCACCTCAATCTCAGGTCTGTCGCTGCCATCCTGTTGACGGGCGCATTGCTCGGCGGATGTGCCAAGGTCCACGATATTGAAGTGGGATCGATTCCGGACGACTATCGGACACGCCATCCCATCATCATCTCTGAAAAGGAAGAGGTGGTGGATATTCCCGTGGCCAGCACCGACAGCAAGATGAACTACGGAACGACAAGCATCGTACGTGGATTTGCGCGGCAATATAGCCGCAACTCCACCGGCGCGCTGCACATCATGACTCCCGTTGGATCACCCAACACGGGATCGGCGTCACACGTCGCCGATCAGATCCGCAAGGTTCTTGTTGAAGAGGGCATCCCGCGCGGACGCATTCAGATCACATCCTACCAGGCAGCAGCGGAAAATGATGCCGCGCCGATCCGGCTGAGCTTCAGCGCCATCGGAGCCTCCACGGGACCCTGTGGCCGCTGGCCGAAGGACCTGGTCACCAACACGATGGAAAACAAAAACTACGAAAACTTCGGATGCGCCACGCAAAACAACCTGGCTGCCCAAATTGCCAATCCATCGGATCTGATTGCACCGCGTGGCATGACACCGATCGACGCGCAACGTCGCGATACGGTCATCGACAAATACAGAGAAAATGGCGCGTCGCTCCAGGAATAGACAATTCGCCATACGGTTCCGGCAGGCATGAACTGCACAAAGCAAGGCAGGAAGACACGATGAGTGAGGTAGCACACAGCCAACGGGGTGGGGAAAGCCTGATTGATAGCGGCGAAAGGCGCAGCGAACTTGAGCAGATGCGCCCGCTGCCACGCATTTCGATCCAGGCATTCTGTGAGTCGGACGATCTGCTGGAGGTCATGAACAGCCTTGCGGATGATCGGCGAATGGCGCGGGTTCATTTTCGCACCGCCAGCGGTAATATCGAGACCGCCAGCAACATGTTCGCGTCCTCCCCGACGCCAAACCTGATCATTCTAGAGAATCGGGCGCCCGCGGCACAGTTGATGGATCAACTGGGTGATCTTGCAGAAGTCTGCGATCCGACCACCAAGGTCGTCATCGTCGGCCATGACAATGATGTGCACCTCTATCGTGACCTGATACGCCAGGGAATTTCGGAATATATCCTCGCTCCGGTCTCCCTGACCGACATGATCAATGTCGTGTCGACGATATTTGTTGATCCGGAATCCGAGCCGCTCGGCCGTACGATCGCCTTTGTCGGCGCCAAGGGCGGCGTCGGTTCGTCGACCATTGCCCATAATTGTGCCTGGGGCATTTCAAACCTCTTTTCGACGGAAGTCATCCTCGCCGACATGGATCTCGCATTCGGTACGGCCAACATCAATTTCGACCAGGATCCGCCCCAGGGCATCGCCGAGGCGGTGTATTCGCCGGAGCGCCTGGACGATGTGTTCCTGGATCGGCTGCTGGCAAAATGCGCTTCGCATCTTTCGATGCTGGCTGCGCCGTCGATGCTGGACCGGACCTATGACTTCAGCACCAGCACGTTCGAGCCGCTTCTTGAGGTGGTACAGCGCAGTGCGCCATTGACGGTGCTGGATGTTCCCCATCAGTGGACCGACTGGACACAGTCGGTGATGAAGGAAGTGGATGACGTCATCATCACCGCTACGCCCGATCTTGCCAATCTGCGTAACACCAAGAATCTGCTGGACACGCTCATCAAGCTTCGACCCAATGACAAGACACCACGCATCATCCTCAACCAGGTCGGAATGCCGAAACGTCCGGAAATCTCACTTGATGATTTCTGCGAGCCGCTGGAGATCGAACCGACCGCTATCATCCCGTTTGACGCACTGCTGTTTGGTACGGCGTCCAACAGCGGACGGATGATTGCCGAGACCGATGCAAAGGCGCCCACTGCCGAGACCTTTTCTCAACTGGCCCATATTCTGACGGGCCGGGCCGAGGTCAAGAGCAAGAAGAAATCAGGGCTGTCCAACCTTCGTTCGCTGCTTCGGCGCAGCTAGAGCGAGCTCTAGGCGGGAACTCCACTCAAGAATGATCCGAGGTTAGTGCATGTTTGGGAAACGGGGAAAACAGGGGTTCGGCAGTGTAGCTGACGAGGTTGTCAGCGCGCCGCCGCTTGCGCCGGAACTTGCCGAAGAATCGAAGTCCGAGAAAGCAGCCGAACCAAGACCGGCGGAATCTGTGGTGCAGAAGAATACGCCATTGGCACCGGGCGCCAGCCGGCCGGAGAAGAAGCGTTCAAAGAAATCGGAGGGATATTATTCCACCAAATCGCAGGTCTTTTCGGCGCTGATCGACACGATTGATCTTTCGCAGCTTTCCAAGCTCGACACGGAAAGTGCGCGCGAGGAAATCCGCGACATTGTCAATGACATCATCACGATCAAGAATTTTGCGATGTCGATCTCCGAGCAGGAGGAGCTGCTGGAGGACATCTGCAATGACGTGCTGGGCTATGGTCCGCTCGAGCCGCTCCTGGCGCGCGACGACATTGCCGATATCATGATCAACGGATCGTCCAGCAGCTATATCGAGGTCGACGGCAAGGTCGAGGAAACCGATATTCGGTTCCGCGACGAAAGCCAGCTTCTGTCCATCTGCCAGCGCATTGTCAGTCAGGTTGGCCGGCGGGTCGACGAATCCAGCCCGATCTGTGACGCGCGTCTGCCCGACGGCTCACGCGTCAACGTGATTGCCCCGCCATTGGCGATTGATGGCACGTCACTGACAATTCGTAAATTCAAGAAGGACAAGCTGACGCTGGATCAGCTGGTCAGCTTCGGAACGATTACGCCGGCCGGCGCGGACATCCTGCAGATCATCGGGCGCGTTCGCTGCAATGTGGTCATCTCCGGCGGCACCGGTTCCGGAAAGACCACGCTGCTCAACTGTCTGACCCGCTACATTGACACCACGGAGCGGGTTATCACCTGCGAAGACTCTGCCGAATTGCAGCTTCAGCAACCCCATGTGGTTCGCCTGGAGACGCGGCCGCCGAATATCGAGGGCGAGGGCGAGGTGACCATGCGCGATCTGGTCAAGAACTGCCTGCGTATGCGCCCCGAGCGGATCATCGTCGGCGAAGTGCGTGGACCCGAAGTCTTTGACCTTCTGCAGGCAATGAACACCGGCCATGACGGTTCCATGGGCACGATTCACTCCAATTCACCCAGAGAATGTCTGAGCCGTATGGAATCGATGATCGCCATGGGCGGCTTTTCTCTGCCGGCCAGAACCGTCCGCGAAATCATCAGCGGTTCGGTGGATGTGATCGTTCAGGCAACACGGCAGCGCGATGGTTCCCGGCGCATCACGCACATTACGGAAGTGATCGGGATGGAGGGTGACGTGATCATCACCCAGGACCTCATGACCTACGAATATGAGGGTGAGGATGCCAATGGCAAGATCATTGGCCGTCACTGCTCGACCGGAATCGGCAAGCCGAATTTCTGGGAGCGCGCACGCTATTTCGGTGAGGAACGTCGTCTTGCCGAAGCGCTCGACAGCATGGATCAGGTGACGGCCTAGAGGGTCGATCGAGAGGAAAGGAGGCAAACGCTGTGTTCGGAATAGATGCGACAATCCTGCTGGTTGTAGCTCTCGTCGCCATATCGGCGGGCGCTGTGGCTTACGCTGTGCTCTTCCCCTCGATTGAGACCCAGAAGAAAGCCGAATCGCGCATACAGCGCGTCAAGCGGGCGGAAACCGACGGTGATGCCGTCAAGGCGGCACGTGACCGGGTATCCGAGGCCGCAAAGCGGCGCAAGTCGGTTCAGGAATCGCTCAAGGACATCGAGAAGAAGCAGCAGAGCAAGGGCAATCTGTCTTCGCCTCCGCTCAAGGTTGCCCTTCAGCAGACCGGATGGAACCTCACCCTCACCCATTTCTATCTTGGAAGCCTGGTATCGGCCGTTCTGTTTGCCGGCCTGGCGTTCTTCTCCAATGCGCCATTGCTTATGACAGCCGGTGCCGCGGTGGTGGGCGGTCTTGGTGTGCCCAGATGGTTCGTCTCCTTTGTGCGCTCCCGTCGCATGAAGGCGTTCCTTCAGGAGTTTCCGAATGCGCTGGATGTCATGGTCCGATCCATCAAGTCAGGCTTGCCGATCAACGATGCGCTCAGGCTGATTGCATCTGATGCACAGGAGCCCCTGCGCAGTGAGTTCCAGAAAGTCGTCCAGGCGCAGCAGATCGGATTGACCGTTCCTGAGGCCTGCGAAAGGCTGCATGAAAACATTCCGGTGCCGGAAACCAATTTTTTCGCAATTGTCATCGCCATTCAGGCGCAGGCGGGCGGCAACCTGTCCGAAGCGCTCGGCAATTTGTCGCGTGTCTTGCGAGATCGCCGCAAGATGCGGGCGAAGGTCAATGCCCTGTCCATGGAGGCCAAGGCTTCCGCGGCGATCATTGGGGCGCTGCCATTCATCATCACCCTTTTGGTCTATCTGACGACACCCGACTATATTGTCCTGCTGTTCACCGACCCCAGGGGACATTTGATCCTCGGTGTGTCCGCAGTTTGGATGAGCATTGGCGTGCTGGTCATGAGAAACATGATCAATTTCGACATCTGATAGGCCCAAACTGTATGTGTGAAAGACGATAATAATGGTCCAGACGCTGACAGATCCGACATTCGTTATGGCAATCCTCGTTGGTATTGCCGTCTTTGCGACGCTCTTTACGGTTTTCATGCCGATGCTCGACCGCGGCGATCTGAATACGCGGATGAAGGCGGTGGCGCTGGAACGGGATGAAATCCGCGCCCGTGAACGGGCACGACTGAATGCCGAATCGGGTTCACGCGGCAGTTTGCGCCACGAGAGCAATACCTCGGCACGGCGATTGGTGGAGCGGCTCAATCTGCGCCAGGCCCTGGTTGACACCGGAACCGAAAAACGCCTGAAGATGGCCGGTTTCCGGACCCAGAACGCGCTCAATGTCTTCCTCGTCGCCCGATTGATGTTGCCGTTGATCTTCCTGGCCGCGGCGGTTTTTTACGTTTTCATAGTCGGCGCACTGGAAGACAAGCCGATGATGATACGGGTCTTCGCCTGTATCGGGGCCGGTTATCTTGGCTTTTACGCACCGAACATCTTCATCTCCAACCGCACCTCGAAGCGGCAGCTTTCGATCAAGCGAGCCTGGCCGGATGCGCTCGACCTCATGCTGATCTGTGTCGAATCGGGCATCTCGATTGAGGCGGCCTTTCAGCGCGTGGCCAATGAGATCGCCACACAATCAGCGCCCCTGGCCGAAGAGCTTGTGCTGACAACGGCCGAACTGTCCTATCTTGATGAGCGGCGCAAGGCCTTTGAAAACCTTGGAGAGCGAACGGGCCTTGAAGCGGTGAAATCCGTGAGTCAGGCGCTGATACAGGCCGAACGCTACGGCACGCCCATAGCACAGGCCCTGCGGGTTCTTGCGCAGGAAAGCCGGGATATACGCATGACCGAGGCGGAAAAGAAGGCGGCAGCCCTGCCGCCCAAGCTCACGGTTCCGATGATTTTGTTCTTCCTGCCGGTTATCTTCGGAGTGATCCTCGGGCCGGCGATCATGAAGGTCATGGACAACTACGTCCGATAACCCAGGCGCACCGACTCGTCCATGGGGTCGCAAGGGGTGACTACCGGATCGTGCTTGGCTATCCGCCAATGCGATATCTGCTTCCAGATACTTCATTTGATCGTGATACCAATGCGCACTACTGTTTCAGGGGCGCGATGGGTCTGAGCCGACATGTGCAGGTGTCCGGCCGGTGCCCGGCGGGATCCGGTCCCCTGTCGCCGCCATACACATATGACGGAGGATATGATCAATGGGCCGCCTGACGACATTCAATTTTCAAAAATGGATCGATGAACACAAACATCTGTTGAAGCCGCCGGTCGGCAATCAACAAATCTGGAAAGATGCCGATCTGATGGTGACCGTCGTCGGCGGACCAAACAAGCGAACGGACTATCATGACGATCCGGTGGAAGAATTCTTCTACCAGATGAAGGGCGACATGCTCCTGAAGCTCTATGATGGTACGGAATTCTATGATGTACCCATTCGGGAAGGAGAGATTTTCCTGCTCCCGGCCCATGTGCGTCATTCACCACAACGCCCGATGGAAGGCTCCATCGGGCTGGTTATCGAGCCGGCCCGGCCCGAAGGCGAGCTGGATGCCATCGAATGGTATTGTTTTGAATGCCAAAATCTGGTGCATCGCGCCGAGGTGGATCTGGAATCGATTGTCGATGATCTGCCGCCGATCTATGAGGCGTTCTACAAGTCGCAGGAAGCCAGAACCTGCCCCGCCTGTCAGACCGTCCATCCGGGCAAGGACGCACCGGATGGCTGGGTTCAGCTTTGATCCGATTGGGACCTGCCCTGTACAAATGATAGATCAGGCGGCCGGGCGTTGTTGCGAATGAAATGTGTTCTGACGCCGGATCAGCTTTTCTTGTCGTTGAGCTTCGACCAGGCATTTTGTTGGGAAAGAATGGACCGCAGATAGGTGACGTTGGCTTCCGCCTGGTCCTTTGAAAGCTCAGCGCGGGCGATCTTTTCCGCCTCGGCGAAACGCCCCTGCAATCCGACAACCAGTGCCAGATTCTGTCTTACGCGGCTGTCGGCTCCAGGAGCAGCTGCCGCCTTGCCGAGATAGGTTTCGGCGGTTCTGAGATCGCCACTCAGCACATAGGACATTCCGATGTTCGAAAGTATGGACGGCTCGCCCGGCATCATGTCCAATGCCTTGCGATAGCTCTGGCGGGCTTCCTTCGACCGTCCCAGCTGATCGAGAATGGCGCCTTCGGCCGAATAGAGTTTCCAATCCGGCTGATCAGGCCTTTGGGCGCGCCGCACTGTTTCGAGCGCCGGCTCAAGCTGGCCGGCGGCAGCCTGTGCCTTGCCGTAGCTCGCCAGGACGGTCCGGTCCGTCGGATGATTGATCGCGACCTGCTGCATGACCGCCAGGGCCTGGGAATCGCGTCCGGTCATGCGCAGGATCGTGGCATATTGTATGCCCGTTGCCTTGTCTTTCGGGTTGGCTTCATAGGCGGCGGCGAATTTTCGCTCCGCGCCCACCAGTTCTGAAGCATTCATTTGCGCAATGGGTTTGCCGCCGGTCGGGATTGATCCGGTTTTCATGTTGGATACATTGGCGCATGCGGCCAGGCCTGCCGAAAGGGCTACGGCGCAGACTGTTTTAGATAACCGTGCCAGACACAAAGATGCCAAACCAGTGCTGCTCATTTCCCGACCTCGTCTCGGTTCGCCAAGGGCATATCGGGCTGTCACGATCCATTGGCCAATGATTCCGCCCAATCTCTGGGGCATAAATAGCCTGTTGCTTCGCGCGCTCCGTCCTATAATCAATATTCTGTTAACCCTAATGGATCGTTAACGCCCATAACCAAGGTGCATGATGACTGTCTCCTGTTTTGCCGACCCGACGGACCCTTCCCGACCGGTCTATCTCCTCAGCAAACCCGATCTGGAACAGGGCGTTGCCGACCCCGCAATCCGCAAGTGGATTGAACAAAGCGGCTTTGCGGCCTCAGCCGGAGAGTTTCAATTGTTGCCGGCACCGGATGGCACGCTGGCCGGAGCCCTGTTCGGAATGGGGCCTTCTGTCGACGAAGCGCCGTTGATATCAGGCACCCTGGCCACGCGGCTCCCCAAGGGGGTTTGGCATCTGGTAAATGCCGGTGGGTCCGCCAATGCCCTTGCACTGGGCTTTGGTCTCGGCAGCTACCGGTTCGATCACTACAAAAAACCGAATCCGGTAAAGGCGCAGCTTGTACTGCCGCAAAATGTCGATCGGGCGTCTTTGGAGCGGCTCGTCGAAGGTTGTTTTCTGGCGCGCGATCTCGTCAATACGCCGGTCAACGACATGGGGCCGGCCGAATTGGAGGTCGCATTTCGCACCCTTGCCGAACGACATGATGCCAGTGTGTCGACGATCGAGGGGGACGCGCTTCTCGATCAGAATTTCCCGATGATCCACGCCGTTGGACGGGCAAGCGCGTCGGCGCCGCGCCTGCTGGACATGCGATGGGGCGCAGCCGATGCACCGAAAGTGACGCTGGTCGGCAAGGGAGTCTGCTTCGACACCGGGGGCCTCGACATCAAGCCGCCGGCCGGCATGCTGCTGATGAAAAAGGACATGGGTGGCGCCGCCAATGTGCTGGGGCTTGCCTCCATGATCATGGAGGCGGCAGTGCCCGTGCGCCTGCGAGTCCTGATCCCGGCCGTGGAGAATTCCATCGCCGGCAATGCATTTCGGCCGGGTGACATCCTGGCAAGCCGCAAGGGTCCGACGGTGGAGATTGGCAATACCGATGCCGAAGGCCGCCTGATACTGGCCGATGCGTTGGCCTATGGTGATGAGGAGGAACCCAATCTGCTCATCGACATGGCAACACTGACCGGCGCCGCGCGGGTTGCCTTGGGTCCGGATCTTGCACCGTTCTATTGCCACGGGGATACGCTGGCGGAGGAGCTGATGGCGGCGGGCCGCATCATGCATGATCCGCTGTGGCGCATGCCGCTGCATATGGGCTACGATCCGAGCCTGTCATCGCCGCTGGCCGATATCAACAACGCGCCGTCCGGCGGCATGGCAGGTTCCATCACCGCTGCGCTGTTTCTCAACCGGTTTGTCGAAAAGGCCGACAATTGGCTGCATCTGGATATCTATGCGTGGAATCCCAAAACCAAGCCCTGGTCTCCGCAGGGCGGCGAGGCTCAGGCCATCCGCGCGCTCTTTCAGCTGGTGTCGGAGCGTTACTGATGCGCGGCAGAGCGATTGCACCTGCCGGGTCGATTTTGACGCCATGAGCTCCGAATGATACGGTAGCGAAACAATCGTTGAAAATGCTGTCATTGGCGAGAATCATGAGCGTTGGAATGACGGCCTCGCAGGCCTTGCATTTATGGCACAATACGGCGTTGAAACTGGTTCATTCCGATGGTCCGGACCTGACACTGCGCCAGATGAGCATCCTTCTTCATATCTATCTCGTGCCACCACCGCACACAGTGCGCGGTCTTGCCGCTGTTCTGGGCGTCACGAAGCCCGTGATCACCCGGGCGCTCGATTCAATGGGTTCACTCGGGCTGGTCCGCAGGACCCGCGATGAGCGCGACCGGCGCAATGTCATCATTCAGCGGACCGTTGATGGTGCGCTCTTTCTGGAAAACCTCGGCGATATCGTTGTCGAGGAGGCAAGAGGGCTTCCATTGTGAAACCGCAACTCGACAAGAGGCTTCATGCCTATCGATCTGACCGTGCCGATTTGGCGCTGAAGGGACAGGTGCCGGCCGAGCAATTCGTGTCAGGGACCCCGGCTGTTGTTTGCGACCCCGTCATGGATTTGAAGGCGTCGCCACAGCACAGCGCCGAAGCGGTTAGCCAGCTTCTGCTCGGAGAAACCGTCACTGTTTTTGACAATGCCGATGGTTGGAGCTGGGTACAGGCCGACCGGGACCGTTATGTCGGTTACGTCGCTGCGGCCGGACTTGGCGACATGGCTGCCTCGGCGACCCACATCGTGACCGTTCCGCGCACCTTTGCCTATTCTCTGGCTGACCTCCGCAGTCCGGTCAGGTACAGCTGTTCGATGGGAAGCCGGCTAACAGTAACGGATATAACGGAAACGAGGGGCACCGCCTATGCGGTCTTGCCGGATGGATCCTCATTGATCGCGTCCCATCTTCGCCCGCTGGGGTTCCACTTCGATGACTATGTCGCCGTGGCCGCGATGTTTCTGGAAACGCCCTATTTGTGGGCCGGAAAATCTGGCTTCGGCTTTGATTGTTCAGGCCTTGTCCAACTCTCCATGCTGATGTGCGGCCAATCCACCGCCCGCGATTCTGACATGCAGGCAACATCCATTGGTAAACCGGTCGAAGCAGGATCCAAGGAGCTTCAGCGGGGCGATCTGGTGTTTTGGTCCGGCCATGTCGGCATTATGGAAGATGCCGATATAATGATCCACGCCAGCGGCCATGCGATGCGGGTCGTGCGTGAAAACCTGTCCGATGCCATTGACCGCATCGCCCATCTCTATGGCATGCCAACGGCCTACCGGCGCCCATAACGGTCACCCAAAATTCCTCAAGATTGGGTGCAGCGGGTATTGGAGCAATTCAGGTTTTGACGGAATCGGCAAAACCTGAATGCATCAACTCAATCAAAGGCCGACACCGTTGTCCCGTTTCTGACAAAACGTGAAATGGTCTAGTCCGACACGATATCGGCTGAGGAGGCTTCCAGATCGAAGGCCGCCGCCATCAGCGCCTTGGTATAGTCGGTCTGCGGTGCGTCAAAGATCTGTTCGGATGGCCCCTGTTCGACGACCCGGCCCTGGCGCATGACGATCACATTGTTCGCCAATGCCCGCACGACTTTCAGGTCATGGCTGATGAAAAGATAGGCCAGATTGTGATCGCGCTGCAATTTGCGAAGGAGGTCGACGACCTGCGCCTGAACACTCATATCAAGCGCCGATGTCGGCTCATCGAGCATCACGAAGCGCGGATTGAGTACCATGGCGCGCGCGATGGCGATGCGTTGACGCTGGCCCCCGGAGAATTCATGCGGATAGCGCCACCGGGTCGAGGCATCAAGGCCGACCTCCTCCAGAACGCTGGCAACCTTGTGATCGCGTTCGTCCGGGCTCAGTCGCGGTTCATGCACCCGCAGGCCCTCGGCAACGATCTCGGAGATCGACATGCGCGGTGACAGCGAGCCGAACGGGTCCTGAAACACCACCTGCATCTCATTGCGCAGAGGCTTCATGTCGGAAAAGGAATAGCTGTCGATCGACTTGCCGACAAAGGCGATCTTCCCCTTGGATGAGATCAGTCGCGTAAGCGCCAGTCCAAGCGTCGTCTTTCCGGATCCCGATTCGCCGACGATTCCGAGGGTTTGTCCGGCCCGCAAGGTGACGTCGATGCCGTCGACAGCCTTGATATAGCCGGCAGTTCGGCGCAAAAACCCCTTCTTGATCGGAAACCATACCTTGATGTCCCGCCCCTCGACGATGATGGGCGATCGTTCGTCCGACTTTGGCGGCTGTCCGGTGGGTTCAGCCGCCAGGAGGTGCTTGGTGTAGTCATGTTTCGGTGAATCGAAGATCTCTTTCGTCGGTCCACTCTCGACGATCTTCCCTTGCGTCATGACGCAAACCCGGTCGGATATTTTTCGCACGATGCCCAGATCATGGGTAATGAACAACATGGACATGCCATGGTCGGATTTGAGCGTTTCAAGCAGCTTCAGGATTTGCGCCTGGACCGTGACATCCAGTGCCGTTGTCGGCTCGTCCGCAATGAGCAAATCGGGCCGGTTGGCCAATGCCATGGCAATCATGACACGCTGACGCTGTCCGCCAGACAGTTGGTGCGGATAGGACTGAAGACGCTGTTCCGGGTCGCGAATACCCACCTGATTCAGCAATTCAAGCGTGCGGTCGCGGGCGGCATTGTCGAAGAGACCCTGATGCAATCCCAGGATTTCGCCAATCTGCCGCTCGATCGTGTGCAGCGGATTGAGGGACGTCATCGGTTCCTGGAAGATCATCGTGACATCGTTGCCGCGCACATCGCGCAGGTCCGGTTCATTTGCGGTCAGGAGATCCTTGCCGTTGAATAACACCTGACCGCTCGGATGGCTCGCCGCCGGATAGGGTAGCAGTTTGAGAACGGAAAGGGCGGTGACGGACTTTCCCGAACCCGATTCCCCGACCAGCGCGACGCTCTCGCCGCGCTTGATGTCGAACGAAACCCTGTTGACCGCCAGGTTTTCCTGCCCATCCTGATGGAAGGCGACAGACAGATCGCGGATCGACAGAAGGGGATCGCTCATCGAAACGTCTTTCTCGGGTCAAAGGCGTCCCGCGTCGCTTCCCCGACAAAGATCAGCAACGACAACATGATCGATATGACGAAAAAGGCGGTGAGTCCCAGCCATGGTGCCTGCAGGTTACGCTTGCCCTGGGCGATCAGCTCGCCGAGTGACGGCGAGCCCGGCGGCAGGCCAAAACCAAGGAAATCGAGGGAGGTCAGCGTGGTGATCGAACCCGACAGGATGAAGGGCAAAAAGGTCAGAGTGGCCACCATGGCATTGGGCAGCAGATGGCGGAAAATGATCGTTGAATTGCCGACACCCAGGGCCCGCGCGGCGCTGACATATTCGAAGTTGCGGGCTCTCAGGAACTCCGCCCGCACAACACCGACAAAGGCCACCCAGGAAAACAGCAGCATGATGAACAGCAATATCCAGAAACCGGGTGGCAGGATTGCCGCAATGATCAGCAGGATGTAGAGCACCGGCATCGATGACCAGATTTCGATCAGTCGTTGCAGTGTCAAATCGGTCCAGCCGCCGAAATAGCCCTGTATGGCGCCCATGGAAACGCCGACAACCGCCGAAAATCCGGTCAATAGCAATCCGAACAGGACAGAAATGCGGAACCCGTAAATCATGCGCGCCATCACATCGCGTGCCTGGTCGTCCGTGCCCAGCCAGTTCATGTTGCCGATGATGCAATCGGGATCCTCGCTGCCCATCGGATAGGCCGAGCAGCGTTGCTCCTTGTCCATGGTCCAGAAAGGCGGTGTTGGCGCCGAATAGGGGATATAGGAGTTGGCAGTCCGGTAGGAATAGCGGATCGGCGGCCACAGCATCCAGCCATTGGCTTCGATTTCATCGCGAATGAAGGGATCGCGATAATCCGTCCGCGCCAGGAACCCGCCGAATTTTTCCTCCGGATAGTCGATCAGAACCGGCGCCAGCAATTCGCCCTTGTAGGAGGCGAGGATTGGCCGGTCATTGGCGATCAGTTCGGAAAACAGGCTGAGAATGAAGATCACCAGAAAGACCCACAGGGACCAGTAGCCGCGCCGGTTGGCCTTGAAGTTTCGCCACCGGCGTTTGGCGGTCGGGGAGAAAAAGCCGCGCGGTGGACCGGCCTCTGTCGGTATCGTGTGAACCGTCTGATCCATGTCAGACATCCCGCCGTTCGAAATCGATCCGCGGGTCCACCCAGGTGTAGACCAGGTCAGACAAAAGGCCGACCACCAGACCCATCAATGAGAAAATGAAGAGCGTTCCGAAAACCACCGGATAGTCGCGTTTGACGACCGATTCAAAACCCAGCCGGCCGAGACCATCAAGCGAAAAGATCGTTTCTATGAGCAGCGATCCCGAAAAGAAGGCGGTAATGAACGCTGCTGGAAAGCCGGCAATGATGATCAGCATGGCATTGCGGAACACGTGTCCGTACAGCACCTGGTTCTCGGTGAGCCCCTTGGCCCGCGCCGTTGTGACATATTGCTTGCGGATTTCGTCGATGAAGGAGTTTTTGGTCAGCAGGGTCGTCGTTGCGAAGGCGGCGAGCGAAAGCGAGATCAGCGGCAAGGTCAGGTGCCAGAAATAGTCGACGATCTTCTCCCACCAGGACAGCTCGCTGAAATTGTCGGAGGTCAGCCCGCGTAGCGGAAACCAGTCAAAAAAGGAGCCGCCGGCAAAAACGACGATCAGCATGATACCAAACAGGAACCCGGGGACGGCATAGGCGATGATGATCACGCCCGATGTCCAGATATCGAACCGCGAACCGTCCGACACGGCCTTCTTGATGCCCAGCGGAATGGAAATGATGTACGAAATCAGCAGGATCCAGATGCCCAGGGAGATTGATACAGGCATTTTTTCGATAATCAGATCGATCACCGTCACATCGCGGAAGTAGCTCTCCCCGAAATCGAAGCGGATATAATTCCACATCATCCGAAGAAACCGTTCGACCGGTGGTTTGTCGAAGCCAAACTGCTGTTCCAATTTCGCAATGAATGCCGGGTCCAGTCCTTGCGCACCGCGATATTTGGACGAAAAATCCGCGCCGCCGCCCGGTTGGACCTGCTGGTCGCCTCCACCTGAAATCCGCTCGGTGGTCGAGTTGCCCTGACCGGTCAACTCGGCGATCACCTGCTCCACCGGGCCGCCCGGCGCAAACTGAATAACCAGAAACGAGATGCCCATGATCCCGACAATGGTGGGGATCATCAAGAGCAGCCGCCGCAGTATATAGGCGCCCATGGGTTTATGCTCGCATCACGGTCTGTTGGTATTCAGGCCTTGCCAATGGCTTTTGCCTTTTCTTCATCGAACCACCACAGCGCTTCCACCGGCCATTGATAGTCGGGCTTCGGGTCAACAAAGCCGAACATGTCCCAATAGGCCACACGATGCGTAGCCGAATACCAGTTGGGTATCCAGTCCAGACGTGCCCGCAAAACCCGGTCCAGCACACGCATGGCTGTGACCAGGTCCTCACGGGTCTCGGCCTTGCCGACATTCGCCAGCAGAATATCATAGACCTCGGCCTCGACGCCGGGATAATTGTTTGACCCGTCAATCGCTGCATATTGCGGTGAAAACAACGATTTAAGGCTTTCTTCCGTCGGTGTCGCTGTCCAGGACAGCGCAAATCCGACCATGTCGAAATCGAAGACATCAAGCCGCGCTTGAAACTGCACCGGATCAACCAGCCGGATCGATGCATCGATCCCGATGCGTCGCATGTTTTCCACAAACCCGGCCAGCAGCCGCTCAAACACCGGAGAGCGAATCAGGACTTCGAGTGAAAGTGTCTCGCCATCCTTGACCATTACCGTGCCACTGCGTTCCCAGCCTGCGTCCTGCAAAAGCTGCACGGCTTTGCGCAGCAGGACCCTGTCGCGTCCGCTTCCATCGGTGACCGGCTGCAGAACAGCTTCCCCGAAGGCCGATTCCGGTACCATGTCCCGCACCGGTTCAAGCAGGGCCAGTTCGGCCGCATCGGGCAGTCCTGTTGCAATATAGTCCGACGATTCGAACAGCGATTGGGCACGGGTATAGGCGTCATAGAAAATCTTGGAATTGGTCCACTCGAAATCGAAGCAAAGATTGACCGCTTCACGCACCCGCCTGTCCTTGAACTTCGAGCGGCGCTGGTTCAGCGCCCATGCCTGCAATCGCGGGTTTTTCTCTTCCGGAAAGGTTCGCTTGATGACGCGACCGCTGGAAACGGCCGGAAAACCGTATTCCGTCGCCCAGGTCTTGGAGGTGAACTCTTCGCGAAAGAGAACGGCTCCCTTCTTGAAAGCCTCGAAACCGGCCTGGCGTTCGATAAAGAACTCGATGCGGATCGTATCGAAATTGTTGGTGCCCACCATGGTGGGCAGGTCACGGGCCCAGTAATCGTCGACACGGGCGAATTCTATAAAACTGCCGGGTTCGAACCTCCCTGGCCTGTAAGGGCCCGACGACAGAGGTATGTTCAGATTGCCGGCCGTAAAATCATTGTTTTCATAATAGGTCTTCGAAAGGACTTCCGTGGTGGCGGCCGCCAGAATGGCTTGAGCGGACTGATTGCCCGAAAAGCGCACCTCGAGGACGTCATCACTGATGGCCTCGGCCTCGCTGACTTCGCGCAGCAGCGTGGCAATATTCGGATGTCCCTCTTTCTTGAGGATCATCATGCTGAAAGCAGCGTCATGGGCCGTCACCGGCGTACCGTCATGGAACCGCGCCTCCGGCCTGATTCCGAAACGCCAGGTGTTGCGGTCCTGCGATGCCTCAACCCATTCGGCAAGGTGACAATAGATGGCATCGGGTTCATCGAGCGCCCGGACCATGAGCTTGTCAAAACAGATTTCCATGCGTGGCGGTGAATCGCCCCGCAGGATGAACGTGTTCAGTGTGTTGAATGTCTGAACATTCTGATTGTAGAACCAGTAGGGCGGCAGGAAGGAAAATGTGCCACCCTTGGGTGCATCCGGATCAACATAGTTGAAATGGGAATAGTCCGGTCCGTAATTGAGGTCGCCAAAGGCAGACAGGCCGTGGACCTTCTCCCCGAACGGCGTGTTCGCGAAGGCCAATCGTGCCGGTATGGACAGGCTGCCGGCAGTGGCGGCAGACATTGTCAGGAAGTCCCGACGCGTCGGCCGGTAGCGTGCGCGCATCGTCATTGATTCATCGCATCCTTGGACCACCAGATCGTTGGAAACCCGATGGAATAGGTCGGCAGTGGCTCCGGATAGGCCAGCCGGCTGGAATAGGCCACCCTCGCCACGCGGCTGGTGTAGCTTGGAATGACGAATTGGTGCGCCAGGAGGACGCGGTCCAGAGCTTCGGTTGCAGCAATCAGTTCGTCCCGATCGGATGCAAAGACGACTTTCTCGATCAGGGCGTCGACACCGGGATCGGCGATGCCGGCATAATTGGCCGAACCATCCCGGGCGGCCGCTTCGGAACCCCAATATTCGAATTGTTCATTGCCCGGTGACAATGACTGTGCCCAGCCATTGTAGATGACGTCGAAATCGCGACTGCGGTAGCGATTGGCATATTGCGCGGCGTCGATGCTGCGCACCGTCGCGTCGACGCCGATTTTTTTCAGGCTTTCCGTAAAGGGCAGCGCCACCCGTTCAATGATCGGGCCGTTCAGGAGGATTTCAAAGGTGAAGGGCTCGCCGGTCTCGGCATTGACCATGGAGCCGTTTCGGATTTCGTATCCGGCGGCCTTGAACAGTTTGACCGCCTCGCCGAGATTGCGACGTTGATTTTGCGGGTTGCCGCCAACCGGATTGGTATAGGGTGTCGTGAAGACGTCTGCCGGTATCTGGTCGCGCACGGATTCCAGAATCTCGAGCACGCGTCCCTCGGGCAATCCCTCGGCAGCCAGCTCGCTGCCGAAAAAGAAACTGTCGATCCGTTTATACTGATCGAAGAAGATTGTCCGGTTCAGATCCTCGAAGTCAAAGGCATGGTTCAGTGCCTTTCGAACCCGTGGGTCCTGGAATTTTTCCCGGCGCAGATTGGGGATGAAGCCAACCAGTACACCGGAGGAGCGGTAGGGATTTTCCAGCTCCTCGCGCACGATTCTGCCGTCCCTGGCAGCCGGAAAATCATATTCGTTGGCCCAGCGTTTGGCGGCATTTTCGACCCAGAAATCGATCTGGCCGGCCTTGAACGCTTCGAATTCGACGTTGCGATCGGCAAAATAGGTATAATGGATGACGTCAAAATTGTTGCTGCCGACATTCACCGGCAGCCTTTCTCCCCAGTAGTCCTCGACACGCTCGAAGCGGATGGTGGATCCGGGCGACAGGGTGCTGATCCTGTAAGGTCCCGAGCCCATGGGCGGTTCCAGGGTCGTTTCCTCGATCGATCGCTGACGATTGGAAGGGTCCTTTCCCTCCCACCAGTGTTTGGGCAATATCTGCAGCTGACCCACGATTTTCGGCAATTCCCGATTGTTCTTTTCGTCAAAGGTGAACGTGACTTCGCGTTCGGCGGTCTTTTCGGCACCGACCACGTGCTGGAAATAGAACTGCCGCTGGGGATCGAGTTCGACAGCCTTTTCGAAACTCCAGATGACATCGTCCGCGGTCACCGGCTTTCCATCATGCCATCGCGCCTCTTCCCGGAGCCGATAGGTCACCGATCCGTAGTCATCGGGATAGCGAACGGCTTCGGCCAGAAGGCCATATTCGGCCGAGATTTCATCCATCGACGGCGTCATCAGCGTTTCAAAGACCAGCGCGAGGCCGGCGGCCTCCTCACCCTTTGCCAGGATCGGATTGAGCGTATCGAACGATCCGGTCTCGGACAGATTGACCCGGCCGCCCTTTGGCGCGTCCGGATTGACATAGTCGAAGCGCTTGAATCCGTCAGTGTATTTCGGCGGTCCGATCAGGGAGGTGCCAACATACCATTTTGATTCGTCGGCCAACGTGGAGGTGGCTGAAAATGGGGTGAAGGCAAAGGTGAGAAGGGTGGTGGCGAGGGCCGCTGCGACGGCGGGCGGTTTGATCACGATACGAAACGTCAACAAGTGTCTCCTGATTGCTACCTCAAGGGCCCAGGACCAGGAAAAACGGTCATCCGAGCCGCGTTGACGTCGACAATAAGGCCAATTGTGACAAAGAACAGGCAGCATGGCCAGCAAAACGCAAAAACCGGGCTTGCGCCCGGTCCGCATGGTCACATTTCCGTGTGGCTTATTCCGTAGCGGTCGTGTCGGAATTATCCGTTGAGGCCGGGGCATCGGTTGATGCGGGCGCATCCGTGGTGCTGGAATCGTCAGTGGACGGGGCCGCATCGGTTGCTGCGGGTTCGTCAGCCGTTGTCTCCGAGTCCGTCATTGTGTCGGAATTTGTATCCGTGTCGGTGGCCGCATCGGTAGACGTGTCAGCTGCCGGTTGGGCATCCATCTGTTCGCCGTCACTGGCTGCTGGTGCGGCCTCCTCGGCCGCATTCGGATCCGGAAGCGGCGCCGGATCGGCCGACAGGGAGCGCAGATAGGCAATTACATTGGCGCGCTCGTCTTCCTTTTTCAGGCCGGCAAAGCCCATTGCCGTGCCTTTGATGTATCTTTTGGGCGCCGCAAGAAAACCGTTCAGATGCTCATAATCCCATAGGGTCTGACCACCGTCCGCATAGGCGGTCATGGCGGAGGAGTATCCAAAGCCGTCGGCCGCTGCGATGGGTCGGTCAACAATATCCCACAAATTCGGACCAACCTTGTTGGCGCCACCATCCTCGACCGTGTGGCAGGCAATGCATTTCCTGAACGCTCTTTGACCACCTTCGACATCCGCACTGGCAAGAAGCGGTGCGATTGACGGAAGCGCATCATCAGCACTCGAACCTCCGGCAGGAGCGGCGCCACCCTCGAGAGCGACCAGCTGATAGCCTTCCGTTTCCGGTGCTTCGGAGTGGAAAATGGCATCACCGGCAATGGATACGGTCATCACAACGAAGACGACGGCCAGAAATGCGCCAGCCATTGCGTTGAAATATGAGGAGTTCATTCTCACGGGCTCCTGTCCATGCGGTCCATCCCCGGAACCGGCAAACATCTTGATTTCGCGCGGAACCTATGTCTTTTGCTTTGCCGTTGCAACACCGATTATGACGTGCGGCGAGCATCCTTGATCTTTCCTGTTCACATTTGGATTCCACCGTGGCCCGACAAAACAATATCATCCTCATTCCCGCCCGCATGGCGTCCAGCAGGCTGCCCGGCAAGGTTCTTGCCGATATTGCCGGCTTGCCGATGATCGTTCACGTCGCCAACCGGGCGCGCGAAGCCGATATCGGCCGGGTCGTGGTGGCGACGGACAGTGCCGACGTTTTCGCTGCGGTCAGCAGTGCCGGTCGCGAGGCCGTGATGACCGACGCCGGGCATCCGTCCGGTTCGGACCGAATTCATGAGGCACTTCAATTGCTTGACCCAAATGGTCAGGCGGAAACCGTGATCAATCTGCAGGGCGACCTGCCAACCATCGACCCGCACTCGATACGGGCCGCCCTTGCCTTGCTGAATACGGAGGGTCCCGATATCGGAACGCTCGCCTGTGCCATTGCGGATGAGCAGGAAAAGACCAATCCCAACGTCACCAAGATTGTTGGGTCGCCGCTTTCGGCGGACCGCCTTCGCGCGCTCTACTTCACGAGGGCAACGGCACCCTATGGCGACGGCCCGCTCTACCATCACATCGGTCTCTATGCCTATCGCCGCGACGCTTTGTCTCGCTTTGTCGATTTGCCGCCGTCGACGCTCGAACGGCGCGAATCCCTGGAGCAGTTGCGGGCGATCGAGGCCGGCATGCGAATCGATGTTGCGCTCGTTGACACTGTCCCGCTCGGTGTCGATACTCCCGCCGATCTGGATCGGGCGAGACAGATATTGTCGCACTGACATGATCGTCGATGCTCCGGTTCGACCCGCACACCTTTCACCGAAATTGGATCCGTGATGCCGCAGCCTACCAACAGAATCGCCTTCCAGGGCGAATTCGGCGCCAACTCCGACATGGCCTGTCGGGATGTTTTTCCCCAGATGGATCCAATGCCCTGCCGTACCTTTGAGGACGCGTTCAACGCGCTCGAGAGTGGCCAGGCCGATCTGGCAATGATCCCGATCGAGAACACCATCGCCGGTCGAGTGGCGGACATTCACTATCTTCTACCCGAATCGAAGCTGTTCATCATCGGCGAGTATTTCATGCCGATCCATTTTCAGTTGATGGTGACACCCGGCACAAAGGCCGCTCAGATCAGGAGCGTACACAGCCATATCCACGCGCTTGGTCAATGCCGCAAGATCGTCCGCGACCGGGGATGGCAGCCGGTTGTCGCCGGTGACACTGCCGGCGCCGCAAAGATCGTCGCCGAGGCGGGCGATTCCACCATGGCGGCGCTTGCGCCGCGGCTGGCTGCGGATCTCTATGGCCTTGATATCATCGAGGAGGATGTCGAGGACACAGACACCAACGTCACGCGTTTCGTGATCCTGTCACGCGACAATCGGCCGGCTGCACCCGGTGATCCCGATACACTGATTGTCACCACATTTGTCTTCAATGTGCGCAACCTGCCGGCCGCTCTCTACAAGGCGATGGGCGGATTTGCCACCAATGGTGTCAACATGACCAAGCTGGAAAGCTACCAGCTGGAAGGCAAGTTCACGGCAACCCAGTTTTATGCCGACATCGAAGGCCATCCGGCCGATGAGGGTGTCGCGCGCGCGCTGGAGGAATTGCAGTTCTTCTCGACCGAGGTGCGCATTTTGGGTGCCTACAAGGCGCATCCCTTCCGCTCCCAGCAAAGGCGCTGAGGCCGCTACAGCTTCGTGCGTGATCGAAGGGCTGCTGTCAGCGTGCCCTCGTCAAGGTAGTCGAGTTCCCCGCCGACCGGCACGCCGTGGGCCAGCCGGGTGATCGAAACGTCGAATCCATCCAGCTGGTCGGTGATATAGTGGGCGGTGGTCTGCCCCTCGACGGTGGCGTTGACCGCAATGACCAGTTCCTTGATACCGCCATTTGATACTCGGTCCACCAGAGTTTTGATGTTGAGGTCATCCGGGCCGATGCCGTCCAATGGAGACAGCGTGCCTCCCAGCACGTGATAGGTACAGTTCATCGCGGCCGCCCTTTCAAGTGCCCAAAGGTCGGCAACATCCTCGACAACGATGATGACGCTGGAATCGCGGCGCGTATCGGTGCAGATGGAACAGGGGTCGGCGGTGTCGACATTGCCGCATCGTAGGCACACCGTGACCTTCTCATGCGCCTCCGCCATGGCTTCCGACAGCGGTCCGAGAAGCTGGTCTTTTTTCTTGATCATATGCAATGCGGCCCGCCGTGCCGAGCGTGGCCCCAGCCCGGGAACCCGTGCCAGAAGCTGGATCAGTTTTTCGATTTCGGGTCCGGAAATGCTCTTTGCCATGGACCTCTTCTAATCAGCTTTGCGACCGATGGGAACCACTGAAGCGGCTGTGTTGAGGGAGGGTGATTTCCGTCAGTCCCATTCAAATCCAGTAAGCCAGTGCCAGGGGCAGCACGATGATGGTCAGTCCGGTTGAAAACAGCACCAGGCTGGCCACCTCATGGGCACGCTCGGGCATGTGCTTGGAGGCCATGAGATAGGCGAATATGGAACAGGGCATCAGGCATTGCAGGATGAAGACACCGCGCTCCACCCCGGTAAATCCGAAGAGCTGCGTCAGAACGAAGGCAACCAATGCGACAATGACGATGTGCAATAGGGCGAGCATCGCCCCAACCGTGATGTGTTTGGGTTCCAACAACGCGATCGTGTAACCCAGCGTCAGCAGCATCAGGGGAATGGTGGCGCCGCCCAGCAAAGTCAGAGAATCGTCGAGTATGGTCGGCAGCGGTGTATCGGTGATCATCAGGGCAAGACCGATGACCACCGAATAGATGGATGGAGACGTCACCAGCCGGCGGATGCTCAATGTGCCCTGCGGGATCCATTCTCCGATGGTGAACACGCCCACAACCACCACGATCCAGAAGGCCAGCGCATAGGCCAACCCTTCTGCACCGAAGGCGAGCGTGCAAACCGGCAGACCGATATTGCCGACATTCGACAGCATCATCGCGCCGCTATAGACGCGCAACGGCAGATTCAGAAAGTGCAAAATGATGGAGGCGATGATACCCATCGACGCCACGGCCAGCACCGCCGCCAGCATCAGGTCGGCAAAGGCGGAGAACGCCACATGCTTGGCGGCCAGATGCGAAACCACCAGCGCCGGCATGGTGATATTGGTGACAACCGAGGTGATGATTTTCGTGTCATAGGGCTGTTTGAACCGGGCAATGGCATACCCCGCACCCGCACACAGGAACACCGGCCCGATCACCGTGATGAGATGACTGACAATCGAATCGCTCATGCACGCGTCCTACTGAGCGGCTTGCCACCGGTCAATGGTGGCGGCGGCCGTTGTGGGCCGAGGTTGCATTTGCGCCTGTCGGGTTTATGTGTGTGGAGCGCATGATTACCGGCGCCGGAACAGGAAGGCGAAATGGCACAAAAGCTCAAGGTGGCGGTCCAGATGGACCATGTCTCAACCATACAGATCGAGGGGGATTCGACCTTCGCCATGTGCCTGGAAGCCCAGGACCGCGGGCACAGTCTTTTCCACTACACGCCGGCGCAACTGACGCTGCGTGACGGTGTCGTCTCGGCCCGAATGGAGCCGATGACCCTGCGCGACGAGGCGATGGATCATTATACACTCGGCTCGCAGACACGTATCGATCTTGCCGAAATGGACGTCGTGTTGCTGCGCCAGGATCCACCCTTTGACATGTCCTACATCACCTCGACCCACCTTCTCGAACGGGTTCATCCAAAGACCCTGGTCGTCAACGATCCGGCCTGGGTCCGCAACTCGCCGGAGAAGATTTTCGTCACCGAGTTTCCCGACCTGATGCCGGAGACGCTGATCACCAGCGATCCGGTGGAAATTGAAGCCTTTCGCCGCGAAATGGGCGACATTATTCTCAAGCCGCTCTATGGAAATGGTGGGGCCGGTGTTTTCCATCTTCGCAGCGACGACCGCAACCTGTCGTCCCTTCTGGAAATGTTCGAACAGATGTTTCGCGAGCCGCTCATCGCACAACGTTACCTGCCGGCGGTGCGCAGCGGGGACAAGCGGATCATCCTTGTGGATGGCGAACCGGTCGGCGCCATCAACAGGATCCCGTCCGAGACCGATGCCCGATCCAACATGCATGTCGGCGGTCGCGCCGAACCGATCGGCCTGACCGACCGCGAGCGGGAAATCTGTGCCCGCATTGGCCCGTCATTGCGGGAGCGGGGATTTCTGCTCGTCGGGATCGACGTCATCGGCGACGTGATGACCGAAATCAACGTGACGTCGCCGACCGGCATTCGCGAAGTCAGAAAGTTCGGCGGCGCGGATATTGCTGCGCTGCTGTGGGATGCCATCGAAGAGCGGCGTGCATAAGCGGCCGTTCGTATCGTTTCGGCCCTTAGCTATATTGGCAAGTGCTGCGCCAGAAGCACCCTCGCATGAGCGGATTGGCGATACGTTTGTCGCCAATCCGTGGCAATGATTGCAATCAGCCTATGAGTCGATGTCGAATTCTACGGAAGGCTGGCACACACCCTGGTAAACGTGCCGTTTCCACGATCCCTGGCTGTCAGATGGATCCGTTGACAGGCACCAGCCGGATTTGTTGTCGCTACCGGACGAAGATATCGGCAGGCCACGGCTGTTGTAGACGGTGATCTTGTCGACCATGACGGCGTCCTGACCATCGGTTGTCAATCGAACTTTTGCGGGAGTCGAACCGTCTGCGACATTTGCATACATGGCAAAGCGATAGCATCGCCCCTTTTCCATTTGCGGCACGACCGAGCCTTCACCGATCTGTTCGCCGGCGCTGTTATGAAAGGATGCGGTCAAGGTATTGGCGGATCCGCCGTTTTTCACGCCGGCATAGCAATCGATGATCAGCGCATAGTCATATTGACCCCTCCTGTTGACCCGAACATCCTTCGCAGTCTGTAACTTCTGCTCTTGCTCGGCCGTCAGGTCGTCTAGCAGGTCTTTCTGCTTACCAGTCAGTTCAACATCCTCGTAAGAGTATTTCGTCCGAGATGTGCCGGAAGGCGACTTGATGACGATCTCGGACCCCTTTCTGCGACGATAGAGGGTTATGGTGACTGTTTTGCCTTCATCTGCTTTGCGCAATATGTGCTGTTTGAAACCCTTGGTGGATTCATCGTTCATCATTTTGTTGGAGAGCGCCTGACCAGCCGCAATCGCTCCTGCAGTCGCCGCGATGCCCGCTGGCGCGCATGCACCGCCCGTCGCGCCCGTACAGGCGGTGCCGGCGGCTGCTCCGGCGGCGGCGAAAGCCGCCGGAATCAAGTAATCACCGGCCCCCTCCATGAAATCAACGAACCCTCTTAAATTCTGCGGATCCGAATAGAAAAGTCGCGGTGTTCCGTCCATCTGGACCCAACTGACGCGCCACCAGTCTTTGCCTGTCGTAAACGCACCGGTGTTGTATTCGACCTCGACTTTCTTCGATTTTCTCTGGTGCTTCAGGACCTTGTCGAATGTGTACGAGTTTTTGTACTCATCGCTGTATTTGTGATTGATGGTCAGTGAAAGAATATCTTCACCGGTCTGGTTGTCCACCACGACCCAGGCCGTCCGTTTGGTCTTGGCTACCGCAGTCGTCGCAAATCCACCCAACGCAATCAGCGCACACAACAGCCCTGCGCCGGCAATCTTCACGCAGGATCCTGCGGCCTGATGAAGCCGTCCGATAAATGCTTGCCGGAAAGAAAAGCTCAAGTTCAGGTTTGCCATTAGTGTCCCCCCTAAATGAAATCAGGCCTCGGGCATTGCACGGTTCCGTGTATGAACCTGCCCGGCTACTGGTTATCTGCCGGCGTGCTGTGTGCATATCGACCGTCACCCAACCCTGAGAAATGTTATACTTGCCGTGCTGCCGGGTATACTGGTCGAAAGACCAGTTTCCGTCGGCTGTTTGTCGACCGCATAATGGCGCTGGAGTTCAGAGGGGGCCGGATTGGGGATGACCCTGTCGGCATAACGAAGGTTTGGGGTTTGGACCAATACGGTTGGATTTGTTGGCAGTCTTCCGGCGGCTGCTAATTTTCTGTGCCCTGTTGTCGGCAGTACTTCCGCTGCAAACGGTGCGCTCTTCCGAGATCAGTTTTCATGGCGAGCATGCGGTCAACGTCAGCGGAGACGACGTCAGCTTTGCTGATCCGGCCTTCGACGACAGTGCATGGCAACGTATCCATGTTCCTTCGAGCCTACGTTCGGCCGGGATCGATGCCCGTCCGGATGTCTACTGGTATCGGATCAAGTTCCATGTGCCATCAGCCTGGGTGGACGCCGCCCCGGCAATTCGACTGGGTATCATAAATCGGTCAGATGTCACCTATCTCAATGGTGTCAGGATTGGTGGCATGGGTCAGATCGGTCCGCGAAATTCGGACTGGCATGCCTATGCAACAATTGCACCCCGCCTCTATCCGTTTGACCCGTCCTTGCTGAGGCCCGGCGAAATGAATGTGCTGGCGATAAAGGGAGCGCGCGAGCCGTACATTGATGACGGCGGAATCATTGCCGGTCCGGTTGCGCTGGTCAGCATGCCCAAGATCTTGCCGGCTTTTCTGGAAACCCAGCAACGTTTCCTCGGGTTCAATTACCTGTATTTCGGGATCGAAACGATGATCCTGTTTTGCGTGATCATTGCTCTGGTTCTGGGTCAGCGCAGCTGGTTTGTCTGGCTATTCCTGGCACTCTACGTTCCGTATTTTGTCTTTCAGTTTGAACGGCGTGGTATTCTTGCCCTAATGGGGTATGACAACCCGGCGCTGCAATTCGCGGTCAATGTGTTTGGCGCAATGGCTGTTCCTGTCTATCTCGAATTTGTCGCCCGCATCCTGAAACAACCAATAGGCTGGCTTGGGCGTTCGGTCCAAATCGGATCGCTCCTTGCGCTGGTTGCCATTCCCCAAACCGGAATTGCCGCCCTCGACTGGTGGGCCATTGAGAGCACGCGGGTCTGGCACGCGATCATGCTGTTGGGTATTTTCGTGATGGTGGGATGGTCCCTCAAGGCGGCTGTCCGTCAAAGGCCGAACGCCATCCCACTGTTGGTTGGGCTCTCAATTGTTGCACTCTGCATGGTGGTAGACCTTCTGCTTCCAGCCAATCATCTGGAAATACGATACGGGTTCAGAGCTGCTGAAGCCGGTGTGCTCCTGCTGTTCCTGTCCTTCGCGTTTGTTGTCGTTCAACGCATCATGTCGAACGAAAATGCCTTGCGTCAGGCCAATCGTGATGTCGTGCATCTGCACGAACAGGAGCGCGCGCGGTTGGCTCGCGATATTCATGACGGTGTCGGGCACTGGCTATCAACCATCAAGGTTCGCCTTGACCTGATTCAAAGGGAAAGTGAGGAAAAGCTGAATCTGGGCGACAGACGGGTGCGAAACCTGGTATCGGATGTCAGCCAGGCAATTGAGGATACGCGCCGCATAGCCCACGATCTGTCCCCTGCGATGCTCGAGGAACTGGGGCTTCTGGTTGCCATGAGATCCCACGCGGAGCGTGCAGTTTTCAACGACAAGCCGCTCATTCATTTTGATGTATCGGGAAACATCCGTCTGCCGGATGACCAGAGAAATCACACCTATCGGATTTTTCAGGAAGCTTTGAACAATGCAAAGCGGCACGGTGACGCCAGCGAAATTTCCATCCGGGTGACGCAGGATAAATCCAACTTTGTCCTTGAAGTCAGTGATGACGGGTGTGGATTCCCGCAAGATGAAGACAGATCGGAAACAGTTCCTTCCACCGCCGGAATGGGGCTGAAATCCATGCGCGATCGAGCGCAACTCATGGGCGCGTCGCTGAAGGTACTGTCCAGTCCCGCGCAAGGCACGACAATACGTCTGCGCATTCCGCACCCGATGGATGACCCTAACCTGTTGGGTGAGGGCATGGTTTGATTGAGGACGCAGCCATTCGAATCGCCATCGCGGACGATCACCAGATGTTTGCCGAGGCGATGCGTCATATTGTGGAAAGCAACCCGGGATTCGAGGTGGTCGGGACCGCAAACGATGGTGACGATCTGTTGAAGCTCATCAATCGCCAGCGACCGGACGTTGCTCTCGTTGACATATCGATGCCCGGGACCGGCGCGCGCGCCATTGCAAGGGAAGTGGGCCAGAAGCCGAATGGGCCGAAACTGATTGCCTTGACCATGCACCTTGAACGCGGATTCGCCGAATTGCTGCTCGCCACCGGTTTTTCCGGATACATCATCAAGGATGCAGCCGTCGGCGAATTGCTGAATGCAATTCGCCACGTTATGGCCGGAAATCAATTTGTGTCGCAAGCCATATTGGATGTGGGCCAAGTGACGGTCGGCAACGCGGTGCGATTAACCGCCAGGGAGCTGGAATGTTTGCGGGCTGCCGGTGAAGGATTGCAGAACAAGGCCATCGGTGAGAGGCTCAGCATTACGGAACGCACGGTCAAATTTCACTTTGAGAATATTCTCAGAAAACTGGAAGCAAACAATCGCAGCGAAGCGGTTGCGATCGGAAGGCGGAAATCTCTGATCTAGTGCAATTCAGGTTTTGACGGAATCGGCAAAGCCTGAACGCATCAACAAAATCAAAGGCCGACACCGTTGTCCCGTTTCTGACAAAACGTGAAGCGGTCTACTGCCGTTGCGCGCGGATTGCTGAAGCCAGTTGATCCGTCAGGAACCGTGCGTGAGCCAGTCGTGGATCAGATGATGGGCAATTGCGCCCGGAGGTGGTGAGCGCATGTCGCCACCTTCGATTTGCCGGCCAATCAAAGCAGCCGCTTCGGCCCGGTTGAACCACCGGCAGTCTTCAAGTTCGCGGCTGTCCATGGCGATTTTTGTGCTGATCGCCTCGCCATAGCAGCCGATCATCAGCGTGTGGGGCATCGGCCAGGGCTGTGAGGCGTGATAACTGACGCGGCCGATCCGAATTCCCGATTCCTCATGGGTTTCGCGGCGTACGGCCTCCTCGATCGTTTCGCCAGGTTCAAGAAAACCAGCCAGGCAGGAATACATGCCGGGCGGAAAATGCGGACTTCGACCGAGCAGGCAAAGGTCGCTTTGCGTATCGACCGCCAGCATGATGACCACCGGATCGGTTCGTGGAAAGAGCATCTGGTCGCAAGCCGTGCACTCCCGGCGGTATCCGCCGGCACGGGGTCTTGTTGGATGGCCACAGCGACCGCAGTATTGGTGTGTTTTCGACCAGGCCACCAGGCTGGTGGCCTGGGCCAGCTCGCCAAGCAGGCTGACCGAAACCAGGCCCTGAATGTAGATCGACCGCGGGTCGATGGCTTTGACCGTGTCCGGTAGCTCCTCCGGATCGAGGCGCACGGGAACGGCCAGCCGCGGCTGGTTGGTCTCTGAGAAGCCGAGCAGGATCGCATTGTCCAGGTCGGGATCGAACGCCGCCAGCTGTTCGGCGTGGTGGAGTGCCTCGAACCCGGCGCCGTTGGCCCGAAGATATGCGCGGCCACGGGAGATGGCGAATGCGCGCATCGTGTCCGATGCCAGTGCCTCGGCGAGACAGTCATCATCTCTGAATTCGGACTGCCGGTCGAGACGGTTACCGGCAAAAGCCACCCGGCTGCTCGGCTCCTGTGCGGAGCCGGTTGTGTCGAAAATTGACAAGTGTTTGATGTCCTACAAAGCGTCGAGTATGGCCGCAATCAAATCGGCGGCGTCATTGGTATCATAAGGTTCGGCATTTCCAACCCCCCAGGCTGGACCGGGCCAGGCCGGGTCGCCGGGGTTTCTGGCGATGACGTGCATATGCAGCTGGCGCACATGGTTGCCCAGGGCGCCAATATTGACTTTTTCGCAACCCGTGACCTGCTTGAGTGCACGGGCTGTTTCACACATTTCAAACGTCAGCAGGGTCTGGTCCAGTGGTGTCAGTTGATAGACTTCCTCAATCTCCGGCCTCTGCGGGATGAGCAACAGCCATGGCCACCGCCGGTCGTTCATCAGCCTCAACTGACACAGACCCAGCACCGACGCCATCTGGCTGTCGCTGCGGATTCGGTCGTTGAGTTCGAAACTGCCCATGCCGCTCAACCTGTTCTGCTTCCTGCCGGATAAGGACGCCCACTGCTGGCATGTCCCGTTCGGAGTTCAAGTCTAGCAGTTTTTTTCTCCAGTGGCTTGCATTTCCGCCCGCGATTGACGATATGGAGGCCGGGAGGTTGGTGGTGGACGAGCCACTCGCCAACCGGGTCAGGTCCGGAAGGAAGCAGCCCTAACGAGCCACGGCACGGGTCACCGTGCCAGCCTCCCACCCTTCAACTCACAAGATGATCCGGCGATTTTTTTCCGCTGGCGAACGAATGGCATTGATTCCCATGCCGTGAACCATGGTGTGTGACGGTGACTGATTGTTGACAAATGTCATGATAATATCCATATTATGACAAAAGTCGGATATTGACCCATGCCTGAATTGCGTCCCATAGAAGCAACGCCTCCCGTTGAGGGACCGCGCGTATCATCGACCGAAATACGCGCCATGCAGCGTGCCGTGATCAATCTGTTTGATCGCTGGGGCCTCACCGATGATCAGGCGGCGACACTTCTGGGTGATATCGCGATCCGCACATTCCAGCGCTGGAAATCCGGTGACCTTGGCCGCGGCAACATTGATCTTGCGGCGCGTCTGTCCAACCTGATGGGCATCCACAAGGCGCTTCGCCTGCTCTTCAAGGACAGGCGGCGCGGTTATCAATGGATCAAGAAGCCCAACGCTCATTTTGGTGGACGGTCGGCGCTTGAGGTGATGCTCGGTGGCCAGCTGACGGATCTGATGCGGGTGCGGCGCTATCTTGATGCGCAACGGGGCGCATGGTGACACCGCCGATTGCGCATGTCGCCTGGCCGAAAACCCACAGACTGATCAATTCTGCCTACCCGCCGATCGATGTGTTCGAAGATATTGCGGACCCTGCGGACTGGGACCTGCTGGCCGGCGCGGAAGAGAAAACCAATCCGCGCCTTGCCGAAACGATTGGCAATCTCGACCTCGTGCCGGTTTCCCGTCGGGTCGGTGGCGAGGGCGCATCCTGGGTGATGGCCTGTTTTACCCATTTCAGCACCGACCGTCAGGGACGGTTCCACGACGGCACCTATGGTGCCTATTACGGCGCGCGATCCTTTGAAACCGCACTGTTTGAAACCGTCCATCACCGGCAGGCCTTTTGTTCGGCAACCGGTGAGCGACCGGGATGGATTGCGGACATGCGGGAGCTTGTCGGTGCGATCGACACCAGGCTGGTCGATATCCGCGGCGGCGATTACAGCCATTTGTTGCACAAAACCGATTATGCCCAGCCGCAGGCTTTCGCCCGTCAGTTGATTGGTGACGGTCATGACGGTGTTGTTTATCCCAGCGTGCGCCACAGGGGTGGCGAGTGTTTTGCGGCGTTCTATCCGGACGTCGTGTCCATCCCGGTACAGGGACGGCACCTGTCCTATTACTGGGATGGCTCGCGGATCGACAAGATACGCATATATGGCGAACAACCCGGCATCTACGCGATCGATCCTTGATACGGTGCCGATCGACGGCGCGCCGTGTTTCGCTGCTCGAATGATCCTGTCGGCGGGCTTCGCGCTCTAGCTTTTTGATTGCTCACTCTGTAAACCGAATGGATCGGCAGCGACAGCGGTCACATGATGCAACTGAACCCCAAATCGATCCATTGAGCGAACAAGCGCAAGTCAGCGATTATCGCGTCCTCGCACGCAAATACCGGCCATCGGATTTCAGCGATCTCATTGGTCAGGAACCGATGGTGCGCACGCTGACCAATGCGTTTGAAACAGAACGGATTGCCCAGGCCTATATGCTGACGGGCGTACGCGGAGTCGGCAAAACAACGACAGCCCGTATCCTTGCCCGGGCGCTCAATTACCAGACCGATGTGGTGGACAGGCCGACCATCGATCTCCAACAGCCCGGCGCGCATTGTGAAGCCATCATGGCCGGCAGCCACGTGGATGTCATCGAAATGGATGCCGCATCCCATACCGGCATCGACGATATCCGCGAGATCATCGAACAGGTCCGCTACCGGCCCGTGTCGGCACGCTACAAGGTCTATATCATCGACGAGGTTCACATGTTGTCGACCCAGGCTTTCAACGGCCTGTTGAAGACACTTGAAGAGCCGCCGCAGCATGTGAAGTTCATTTTTGCGACAACCGAGATACGCAAGGTGCCTGTCACGGTGTTGTCCAGGTGTCAGCGCTTCGATCTGCGGCGCATCGAAGCGGCTGCCCTTGTCGATCATTTCCGTTCCATTGCGGGCAAGGAAAACGTCGCGATCGACGATGAATCACTGTCAATGATTGCACGCGCGGCCGAGGGTTCGGCCCGTGACGGCCTGTCATTGCTCGACCAGGCCATTGCCCATGGTGGTGGCACGGTTGAGGCGGCCGCTGTTCGCTCGATGCTTGGCCTGGCCGACCGGGGCCGGGTCGTCGATCTGTTCGAGATGATCGCAAAGGGCGATATCGCCAGCGCCCTTGCGGCCTTTCGCGAACAATATGATTCTGGTGCCAATCCGACGGTCATCCTGACCGATCTGGCAGATTTCACCCATCTGGTCACCCGGCTGAAATTCGTTCCCGAGGCGATCAATGATGCAGCGCTGACGGAATCAGAACGCACCCGCGGTGCAGCCTTTTCTGAAACCCTGTCCGTCCCGGTTCTGTCGCGCCTGTGGCAGATGCTGCTCAAGGGCGTTCCGGAAACCGAGCAATCGAACAGGCCGGTCAGCGCCTGCGAAATGGTGTTGATCCGCCTGACCCATGCGGCCAATCTGCCGACCCCTGACGAGGCGATCAAGGCCTTGGCGGATGCCCCATCCCAAGCGACACGGTCTCCCCGTGGCGCCGGGACTGGTGGCGATGCACAGCCGACCGTGAATGCGACCGGTCCAACAGATCTCGGGCCGGGTCCGATGACGATGCCGTCCGGCAATGGTGGCGGACCGGTGGCGATGTTGCGTCCGGTCGATGACAGCGAAATGGCAGCGCCGCCGCAGCCGGCGCAGATGGAGCAGCCAAGGCCAAATGTCTCGATTGAAGGGCTGACCGATCTGGCGCAACTGGCGGGCAAACATCGTGACCTCAAGCTCAAGGCACTCATTCGAAAATATTTGCGACCGGTGAAAATCGAACCGGGTCGGCTCGAAATCGGGCTCCACGAAGATGCGCCCAAAACACTCATTGGCGAACTCGATGCCAAGCTCAAGCAATGGACCGGCAGGCGCTGGGTTATTGCCATCAGCCGTGAAGAAGGCGGTCGCACCCTTGAAGAGATCGACAATGCCCATCGCGCTGAAGTCGTCAGCGATGCGACCGAGGACCCCGATGTTGCCGCTATTCTGGCGCAATATCCCGGCGCGCGCATCAGAGACGTGCGCATTCGTGCTGACGATCTGCAAGACCTGCCGCCGGCAGTTCAAAGCGAAGACGGGGATATACTACCGGATGAACCGGATGACGATGGGTAACGACCCGGCTCCGCGAAACACAAACAAATCAACACATGCGTGACCGATGCCGGTGCGCTGAAAGCAATGGAGACACATATGCGCGATCTGATGGGCATGATGGGCAAGGTCAAGGAAATGCAGGAGAAGATGGCCGGTCTGCAGGAAGAAATCGAGGCGCTTGAGCAGGAGGGGACCTCCGGCGGCGGCCTGGTGACCGTTCGCCTCAACGGCAAGGGCATGATGCTCGGGCTGACCGTCGACCCGAGCCTTATCAAGGACGATGAAGCTGAAATCCTAGAAGACCTCATTGTCGCAGCGCACAATGATGCCAAGGGCAAGGTCGAGGCCGCGGTACAGGAAAAGACCCAGGAACTGACCGCCGGCCTGCCGATTCCGCCTGGCATGAAGCTGCCATTCTAGGCTTTGACCGGTTCGGCAAAACCTGAATGCATCAACAAAATCAAGTGCCGACACCGTTGTTCCGTTTCTGACTAAAACGTGAAACGGCTGAAAACTCTGACTACGGTTAACTTCGCGGCCCGCCGCCCCAGCGCGTGTGCATCATGCGTCGGGCGAGGCAAACATTCAGTGCTCGCGACGAGGGTATTGAGCCTGCCCTGAAGTGGTCCAAGGCAGTCAAACTGCCGGTATCGTGCCTGCTGGCAGGCCTGATCAGCGTGCCAAATCCGGAATTTTTCGATGATGCCGACTTCAACGGCAGCACCGTATCGGGCGGTGAATGCAGGCATCATGGCCGTCGAAGGCAGATGCCTTTCCTGCAATTTCTGGCCACTGCCCGTAACCAAACCCCAATCAGCATCCTTGATAAATTGTGACACCGATGCACAATAATGTGCAAGCTTGTGCAACATTGGCTTTACGCCGGCAAATTCTGGGTCTTTCATATGTTTGCAGCGTTGCAGGTCGTTGGGAGTAGATGGGGATGCTGAGTTGAAACAGACTGATGTCGCGAACCCGGAGTACTTTCACAAAGTTGTCGATTGCCAATATGCCTGTCCGGCGCACACTCCGGTGCCTGCCTATATCCGGCTCATCGCCCAGAAGCGGTACACCGACGCTTATCTGATCAATTGGGAGAGCAATGTCTTCCCCGGTGTGCTCGGACGGACATGCGACCGGCCATGCGAACCCGCCTGTCGTCGCGGCCGGGTCGAGGAAGAACCGGTGGCGATCTGCCGGCTGAAACGGGTCGCGGCCGATCACAAGGACGATGTTGCAAAACACCTGCCCAAGGCCGGGCCGCCGAACGGCAAGAAGATCGCACTGGTCGGTGCAGGTCCGGCATCCTTGACCGTGGCGCGAGACCTGGCTCCCTTGGGCTACGAGTTGCACATTTATGATGCACAAGCCAAGGGCGGCGGGTTCATGCGCAGCCAGATCCCATCCTTTCGGCTGCCGGAAACCGTGTTGGACGAAGAAATCGGATATGTATTGGATATGGGTGTCACGACCTTTTTCGACACCTATGTCGACAGCATGGCGGCGCTGCTGAACAAAGGCTATGACGCAATCTTCGTCGGCTCGGGTGCGCCGCGTGGACGCGATTTGCCGAAGCTTCCAGGTCGCAAGGAGGCTGATGCCAATATCCATATCGGCATCAACTGGCTGGCCAATGTCGCCTTCGAGCACACGAAGGAAATCGGCAAGCGCGTCATCGTTCTCGGCGGCGGGAACACGGCGATGGATTGCTGCCGGACCTCTCGCCGTTTGGGCGGTGAGGACGTCAAGGTCATCGTCCGCAGCCCCTTCGCCGATATGAAGGCCAGCCCCTGGGAAAAAGAAGACGCCCTGCACGAGGGTATCCCGATCCTCGACAACCACGTGCCGCGTGAATTCGTTGTCGAGAAAGGCAAGCTCGTGGGTATGACCTTCGACAAGGTGGCGGCGGTTTATCACGATGACGGCCGCCGGGAACTGGTGTCGACCGGTGCGGATCCGGAATTCGTTCCCTGCGATGACGTGCTGATCGCCATCGGCCAGGAAAACGCTTTCCCCTGGATCGAGAAGGACACCGGCATTCGCTTCACCGGCTGGGGAACGCCCATCATCAATGACGACGAGACCTTTCAGTCGACACGCAAGGAAGTGTTTTTTGGAGGGGATTCCGCCTTCGGGCCTTCAAATATCATCACCGCGGTTGCCCATGGCCACAAGGCAGCCGTCTCCATAGACCTGTATTGCCAGGGCAAGGACCCTGCGGTGCGGCCGCCGCCCTATGTCAATCTGGTCAGCCAGAAGATGGGCATCCACGAATGGAGCTATGATTCCATACCGACCGTCGACGAGCGCGAGATTGTGCCGCTTGAAGACCTGAAGAAGGCGCTGAACGATCGCAAGGTTGAGGTCGAACTGGGATTTGATCTGGACGCGGCCTTCGTCGAAGCCGAGCGTTGCCTCAACTGCGACGCGCAGACGGTATTCACCGACGTCAATTGCATCGAATGCGACGCCTGCAGCGATATCTGCCCGACAAACTGCATAACCTTCATAGCCAACGCACCGGAGGAAGAGCTGCGACAGAATATTCTGGTACCGGCTGAAAACATGGAACAGGATCTCTATGTTTCCGGCACTCTTCCGACGGGCCGCGTCATGGTGAAGGACGAGGATGTCTGCCTGCATTGCGGTCTATGCGCCGAACGCTGCCCGACAGCGGCCTGGGACATGCAGATGTTTTTCTACAACGTGACCAAGGCGACCCCAAACCTGGTGGATGTCAGATGAAACAGATCAAGGGCGTCAACGATTTTGTTGTCAAATTCGCCAATGTGAACGGCACCGGCTCCGCCTCGGCGAACCATCTGTTCGCCAAGGCGATATTCCGTATGGGCATTCCCGTCAGCCCGCGTAACATCTTCCCGTCCAACATCCAGGGCCTGCCGACCTGGTATGAGGTGCGGGTCAGTTCCAAGGGCTATCTGGGGCGGCGCGGCGGCGTCGACCTGATGCTGTGCGTGAATCCGCAAACGATTGAAGATGATCTCGCCAGCGTCGAACCGGGCGGGTATTTCGTCCATGATTCCACCAAGCCACTTGCTCCGCATCTCAAACGTGACGACGTCACCTTTCTGGGTATCCCTTTGACCGAGATGTGCATGCGCGAGTTCAAGGCCGCGCGGCTGCAGCAGCTTTTGAAGAACGTGGTCTATGTGGGCGCGCTTGCTGCATTGCTGGACATCAATTTTTCCATCCTCAAGGACCTTTTGAGCGATCAGTTCAAAGGCAAGGAGAAGCTGATTTCGCCCAATGTTCACGCGCTGGAGATGGGCTATCAATATGTGACCGAGAATTTCAAATGCCCCCTGCCGATCCGGCTGCAGCAGGGCGTCAATGACGCACCGCATATCCGCGAAAGCGAGCATATTCTGATGAATGGCAACACCGCTGCGGCACTGGGGGCAATTTACGGTGGTGCGACCGTGGCGGCGTGGTACCCGATCACGCCCTCAACCTCGGTGGTGGATGCATTCTCGAAATACGCCGAACGCATGCGCATCGACCCCGGGACCGGCAAGAAGAACTTCGCCATATTGCAGGCCGAGGACGAACTGGCCGCAATGGGCATGGTGGTCGGCGCCAGCTGGAACGGCGCACGGGCTTTCACTGCGACCTCCGGTCCGGGCCTGTCACTGATGAGCGAATTTCTGGGTCTGGCCTATTTTGCCGAAGTTCCGGTTGTCCTGATCGATGTACAACGCTCCGGCCCGTCGACCGGAATGCCGACCCGCAGCCAGCAATCCGACATCCTCGCCGCAGCCTATGCCAGTCACGGCGACACCAAACATGTTCTGCTTTTCCCGGCCACGCCGCGGGAATGTTTCGACATGACCGTGCAGGCATTTGACCTGGCGGAGCAATTGCAGACCCCCGTCATCATGATGTCGGACCTCGACCTGAGCATGAATGACTGGATGTCGCCACCTCTGGAGTGGGACGACGACTATGAAATGAATCGCGGCAAGATTTTGGACGCGGAAGGTCTCGATTCCATCGAGACCTGGGGTCGCTATCTGGATATTGATGGCGATGGTATCTGCTACCGGACACTGCCGGGAACCCATCCAAGCAAAGGAGCCTTTTTCACCCGCGGGTCGTCCAAGAACGAGATGGCGGTCTATTCCGAGAAGGGCGAAGACTATGTGCAGAATGTCGACCGGCTTCTGCGCAAGTTCGAGACGGCGAAATCCTATGTTCCCAAGCCCAAGGTTCATGACCCGATCCCGGTGAAAAAGCCGAAGACCGACCTGAAACTCGGTGCGCTGTTCTTTGGCACCTCCGCTTCGCCGTCCTATGAGGCGGTCGAAATTCTGGCTGCCGAGGGCTATCCGATCGACGTGATGCGCATCCGGGCTTTCCCGTTCCATGAAAGTCTGGATGCTTTTGTCCATGATCACGAGATGGTCTTTGTGATCGAGCAGAACCGCGATGGCCAGATGCGCCAGCTCATCATGAACGAATGCCACATCGCACCGGACAAGTTGGCCTCCGTTTTGAATTATTCCGGTACGCCCATCACCGCCCGCACAATCGCTGCGCAGATCCGCAAGGCGCTTGATACACAAGGCTCCAACGTCGTCAAACTGCATCCGGAGACCGCCTGATGTCCTACGCCAAACCCAATTTCCGCCATCCGCGCCTGCCGAAGAATGCCCTGGGTTACACGGTGAGCGATTATGACGGCGCGATCTCGACACTGTGTGCGGGCTGCGGTCATGACAGCATATCAGCGGCTATCCGCAACGCCTGTTTCCTGTCGTCCATTCAGCCACACCGGATTGCAAAACTGTCGGGGATCGGCTGCTCATCAAAAACGCCGACTTACTTCCTGGGCAAGAGCCATGGCTTCAATTCGGTCCACGGGCGAATGCCGTCGGTCGCGACTGGCGCCAGTGTGGCCAATCGTGATCTCACCTATATCGGGATTTCCGGCGATGGGGACACGGCATCGATCGGCATGGGCCAGTTTGTCCATCTGATCCGGCGCAATGTGAACATGACCTATATCGTGGCCAACAATGGCTGTTATGGCCTGACCAAGGGGCAGGACAGTGCCACCGCCGATCTCGGTTCGCTCAGCAAATATGGAGCGGCCAACCAGTTCGAGGGGATCGACCTGGCGAGTCTTGCCCTGCTGCAGGGCGCGAGTTTCGTCGGCCGGAGTTTTTCCGGCGACAAGGAGCAATTGGAGCCGATGATACGGGCGGCCATTGCCCACAAAGGCTTCGCATTCATCGATGTCGTATCGCCTTGCGTTACCTTTGCGAACCATGTCGGCTCGACCAAAAGCTATTCCGCAACCCGCACGCAACTCGATGCCATGCCGCTTGATTTCGTGCCGATGCGCGAGGAAATTCGCACTCAATTCGACGCCGGAACAAGTCAGGCCGTCACCCTGCATGACGGTTCGGTGATCCACCTGCACAAGGCCCGCGATGACTATCGAACGGATGACCGGATGGCGGCTTTGGCGTCGCTGCAGGAATCGAAGGAAAATGCCAAATTCCTGACAGGGCTTTTATATCTGGATCCCAATTCGCAGGACCTCAACCAGACGCTGAACCTGGCTTCAAGGCCCCTGAACGATTTGGGCAAGGTGGAGCTTTGTCCCGGCAGCCGCGTGCTCAACAGCATCAATGAGGGCCTGCGGTAGACAGCAGCGATTTGGTCGGCGGCGGGCTACCGACGACAGGGGTCGAGATCGAGATAGGCTTCAGCCAGATGCAGGACCTCCTGCGTGAACTGCGCGTCGCTGGCCGCGGCAATGGCGGCCTTGCGTTGTGTCGGATCAATGCGGGCATGCAGCATCGCTCCCAGTTGATCGATGAAAAATGCGGTGGCCTGTTGCGGATTGGGGCGGCGAATTTCCTCTTTTCGTGCAAGGATCAAATCCGCCATCGCCTTGCGGCCGTCGCTCTGAAGTTCGGCAATATGCACGCGCAACTCCGGATGATCGGCGACGACAAGCGCGGCTGCGGCCTTTGAGGCAGCCGCTTCGTTGCTCAACTGAAGCATGAAGTCGATATAGCCCTTCACCAGGTCCATCACGCCTGCTCCCTCCCAGCGCAGTGGGTCCGACGCCTGCAGCGTGAGCTCCGCATAGGTCTCCGTCATGCGGTGAAACAGGGCAAAGAAGAGCGCCTGCTTGTTCTTGAAATGGTGATAGACCGTACCGACCGAGCAACCGGCGCGCTTTGCGATCTCCGCCATTGACGTCTCGTCCGTTCCCTTTTCGACAATCAGGGCTTCGGTGGCATCCAGAAGTGCCGCCTGCGTCTTTTCGCTGCGCGATTGCCGGCTCTCCCGACGCCAGTGCAGATCGGAGATCCATCGATTCTCGGACATCTCGGTCTCAAAATTGAATTCTGATTCGGTTTACTTGACATGGAACGTCCTCTCCGTCAAAACCGAACCAGGATTCAATTTTTCACCAGGCTGCAGCAATCGGCCCGAATCAGAAGAAGGAACAGGACCATGGCAGTTTCCGATCAGGTTCCGGTACAGTCCGGATTTCATGCCAAGAGCACAGCGGCAGAGGTTCTTGAAGGCGTCGACCTTGCCGGCAAGACGGCCATCGTAACCGGCGGTTACAGCGGCATCGGCTTGGAAAAAGTCAAGGGACTTGCCTCCAGGGGCGCCAAGGTCATCGTCCCGGTACGCACGCCGGAGAAAGCGGCTGCAAATCTTGCCGGAATCGAAGGGGATGTCACGACAGCGGCGATGGATCTGTCGGACCTGGCATCGGTTCGGCAATTTGCCGAATCCGTCATGGGCGCCCAATCGAAGCTGGATATCCTGATCAACAATGCCGGGATCATGGCCTGCCCCGAAGCCCGTGTCGGTCCGGGATGGGAATCGCAATTTGGCGTCAATCACATGGGGCATTTTGCGCTGGCCCGGGCACTCATGCCGCTTCTTTCCGCAACCCCCGGCGCCCGTGTGGTCGCGCTGTCGTCGACCGCTCACAAGGTTTCCGACATTCTGTGGGACGATCCCCAATTCGAGAACACCGAATACGACAAATGGCGCGCCTATGGGCAGGCCAAAACCGCGAATGCCCTTTTTGCCAATGCCTTGTCCCGCCGGCTGCGTGACACCGGCGGTCTGGCTTTTTCCGTCCATCCAGGCGGAATCTTCACGCCGCTGCAGCGACACCTGCCCCAGGAAGAGATGATTGCCCTGGGCTGGCTGAACGAAGATGGCGAGCCATCGGAGTTGGCGAAAGCCGGTTTCAAATCCCCGCAGCAGGGTGCGTCGACCACACTTTGGGCGGCCACTTCGTCAAGCCTTGAGGGCAAGGCCGGTGTCTATTGCGAGGATTGCGATATCGCGGCTCCCACCGATCCCGATAGCCCCATGGCACGGTATATGGGTGTCAACGCCCACGCCTGCAGCGATGAAAGCGCCGAGCGCCTCTGGGAGATGAGCGAGGCGCTTCTGGCTGATGCGTGAATGACCGATATGGGACCTGTGCCAGTCTGGTCGCGTCGCAGCTCTAGCCGACCTGCGCCTTCAGCTCCTGACGACGACGGTGCAGGATCGGCTCCGTGTAACCATTGGGTTGTTCACGTCCCTTGAGCACCAGTTCCAGGGCGGCCTGAAACGCAACCGAACGGTCGAAATTGTCGGCCATCTTCCGATAGGCTGGATCACCGGCATTCTGTCCGTCGACAATGGCGGCCATCCGCTTCATGGTTTCGATGATCTGTGCCTCACTGACAACGCCATGATGCAGCCAGTTGGTCATATGCTGCGCTGAAATGCGCAATGTGGCACGGTCTTCCATCAGCCCGACATCATTGATGTCGGGAACCTTCGAACAGCCGACACCCTGATCGACCCAGCGGACCACATAGCCGAGGATTCCCTGGGCATTGTTGTCGAGTTCGAGTTGTATGTCCTCCGGTGTCCAGTTCGGCCTTTCGGCAATCGGAACGGACAGGATGTCATCCAGTTTTGCCCGGGGGCGGTTTTTGAGGTGGGCCTGAACATCTGCAACGTCAACCACGTGATAATGGGTGGCATGCAGTGTTGCGGCGGTCGGTGAAGGCACCCAGGCGGTGTTGGCGCCGGCCTTCGGGTGACCGATCTTCTGTTCCAGCATGGCGGCCATCAGATCGGGCATCGCCCACATGCCCTTGCCGATCTGTGCGTGGCCGGACAGTCCGCATTCAAGGCCGATATCGACATTCCATGCCTCATAGGCGGAAATCCAGGCGGCCTGTTTCATGTCGCCCTTGCGGATCATCGGACCGGCTTCCATTGACGTGTGGATTTCATCGCCGGTGCGGTCGAGAAAGCCCGTATTGATGAAGACAACACGGTCCTTTGCGGCGCGAATGCACTCCTTCAGATTGATGGTGGTCCGGCGCTCCTCATCCATGATTCCCATTTTCATGGTGTTGCGCGCCATGCCCAGAATGTCCTCGACCCGGGCAAACACATCCGACGCGAAGGACACTTCTTCCGGACCGTGCATCTTCGGTTTGACCACATACATCGACCCTTCGCGCGAATTGCGCCGCAAACCTGCGGAGCCGATATCGTGCAGGGCGATCAGACCGGTCAGCATGGCGTCCATCAGCCCTTCAGGCACTTCCTGTCCGTCACGGTCGAGAATGGCCGGATTGGTCATCAGGTGACCGACATTGCGCACGAGCATCAAGGCCCGGCCGGGAAGCGTCATGTCTGCTCCCTTGCGATCGAGATAGGCACGGTCTTCTGCAAGACGACGGGTAAAGGATTGGCGGCCCTTTGAAACCTCTTCGGTCAAGTCACCTTTCATCAGTCCAAGCCAGTTGCGGTAGACGATGATCTTGTCCGGCGCATCGACAGCGGCAACGCTGTCTTCACAATCGACAATGGTCGTCAGCGCCGATTCCAGAATGATATCCGCAATCTGGGCTGCATCGTCCCGTCCGACTGCGCTCTCGCCGTCGATGACGATTTCCAGATGCAGTCCGTTTTTCTTCAGCAGCACCGCCGAGGGCGCCGACGGATCTCCTCGATAGCCGGCGAACTGCGCTGGATTCTTGAGCCCGCTGCGGCCACCGTCCAGGCGCGTCACCACGAGTTCGCCCTCGTTGACGGCGAGGCTCTTGATGTCTTCCCATGCTCCGTCGATGGGCGCGGATTCGTTGAGAAAACGGCGCGCCCACGCAATGACTTTGGCACCGCGCACGGGATTGTATCCAGTGCCCTTCTCAGCGCCGTCCGTCTCGGCAATCGCATCGGTTCCGTAGAGCGCATCGTAGAGCGAACCCCAGCGCGCATTGGCTGCATTCAGCGCGTAGCGCGCATTCATCACCGGCACCACCAATTGCGGGCCCGCAATGGTGGCTATTTCCGCATCCACATTGGATGTTGATATGGAAAAAGCGCCTCCTTCCGGCAGAAGATAGCCGATGTCGCGCAGGAATGTTTCATAGACCGCCAGATCCGTCGGTGCACCATTGTCCCGATACCATTGGTCGATCTGGTCCTGCAGCGCATCACGTCGGTCCAGAAGCGCACGGTTCCTGGGTGCAAAGTCATGGATCAGCGCCGAAAAACCATCAAAGAAATCTTCAGCACCGATTCCTGTGCCCGGAAGGGCCTCCCGAATGATGAAATCATGCAGGTCCTGATCGATTGTGAGGCCGGAAACGGTGCGCATGGACATGGTGGCTCCTGGAACACTGGAGTGGGAGAAAGAGTGCGCTTCCATCCCACAGGAGCCGATTTCATGTCAATTTGTCAAAAGTAACAAGGATTTTTTCCAAAATGGAAAGAATTCATCCTGACCAGGCTAGCCGTATTGATTTTGGCCTTCCTCGCTGGGCTGTACATACCAGTAGAGAAGCAAAAGGAATCCGATGATCGGAACAAGGCTGATCAGGACCCACCATCCGGTTCGGCCGATATCGTGCAACCGGCGAACGGCCACCGCGATATTCGGCAGCAGAAGGCCGAGCGAGACCAGCATTGTCAGTGGTTGACCGGCATCGCCCTCGCCCATGCCAAAACCCAGCATTGGCCCGACAAGAAACGCATCGATGATCTGGGTGATCGCCAGCAAAATGACAAGGAAGAGCGCGTACCACCAAAATTCCGGTCGTGTGGCCCGGCCGGAAAAGGTTGCATATTTGGAAAGAACGGTCGAAACGGCTTGTGTGAACGTCATTGAATGTCCTCCGCACCCGGTGTCAGTTTACCCGGATTGTTTCGCTTTCAGCCTGCCATCAGTCTACGCCCGCAGACAAATTCAAATCAAGCCGCCACTCATTGCACAACCCCGTTTCGGCATCGAACAGTGGTTCGCGATGGCCGGAAATGGTAAACTGATCGGCGGTAATTCAGACGACAGCCGGGGCAATAAGATGGACTACTACGATCTGGGCAACTATCGACGCGACATCACAAGCCAATCCACACAAGCCGTTCAATGGTTTCAGCGCGGGCTGGTCTGGATCTATGCGTATCATCATGAAGAGGCCATCGCCTGTTTCGAACGGGCACTGGAAAACGATCCGGCCTGCGCCATGGCCCATTGGGGCATCGCCTACGCCATCGGCCCCAACTACAACAAACCCTGGGAAGCGTTTGAGGATGACGAAAAACCTGTTGCACTGGCGCAGGCCAGGCGGTCCATTGCCGCGGCCCGCGAAAATGCAGCTGCCACCAGCCAGGTCGAGCAGGCACTGATCGAGGCGTTGTCCAGCCGCTATGCGGGCGAAACCGAAATTGAGGATTTCAGCGCGTGGAACGACGCCTATGCGAACGCCATGCGCGACGTCCATTCTGCCCATCCCGCTGATCCAGATGTTTCTGCGCTGTTCGCGGAAGCCATGATGAACCGTACGCCATGGCAATTGTGGGATTTGCCAACAGGTGAACCTGCCGAAGGCGCCGATACATTGGAGGCGGTCGCGGTGCTGGAGACGGCGTTCCAGCGCATCGATGGTGCCTGGGATCATCCGGGTCTGCTGCACATGTATATCCACCTGATGGAAATGTCGCCGACGCCGGAAAAGGCGTTGCGCCAGGGCGACCGTCTGTCCACGCTGGTTCCCGATGCCGGGCATCTGCTCCACATGGCAACCCATATTGATGTGCTCTGCGGTGAATATGAGAACGTTGTCTCCCGCAACGCCGCGGCCATCGAAGCGGACCGAAAATATCGAGACCGCGACGGAGCGGACAATTTCTACACGCTCTATCGCTGCCACAATTATCACTTCAAGATCTACGGGGCGATGTTCCTGGCCCAGAAACAGGTGGCGCTCGAAACGGCAGACGCGCTCATTGCCGACCTTTCCGACGACGTGCTGCGTCCACTTGCCGACTGGTTTGAGGCATTCGTGCCGATGAAGCAGCATGTGCTGGTGCGCTTTGGGCAGTGGCAGACCATCCTGACCCAGGATATGCCGGAGGACTCCGAGCTTTACAGTGTGACAACGGCCATGATGCGCTATGCGCGGGCGGTGGCCCTGTCGAATACCGGCGATATTGCCGGTGCCGAGGCAGAACGTGACCAGTTTCTTGTCGCCCGTGACCGGGTGCCGGAAACACGGATGCTGTTCAACAACACCTGCCTCGACATTCTGCAGGTGGCTGAACAGATGCTGATGGGTGAACTGGAGTATCACAAGGGCAACCACGATGCGGCCTTTGGCCACCTACGCAGGTCAGTCGAACTGGATGATACACTGCCCTATGACGAACCCTGGGGCTGGATGCAGCCGGCCCGCCACGCGCTGGGCGCACTCCTGCTTGAGCAGCAACGCCATGACGAGGCCGAATTGGTCTATCGCGCAGATCTCGGGCTCGACGCAACACTCAGCCGGGCCTGCCAGCATCCGAGAAATGTCTGGAGCCTTCACGGACTGCACGAATGCCTGAGCCAGCGGGGCGAGGCGGTCGAGATTCTTCATGTCCGCCAGCTACTCGATCTTGCGGCGGCGCGGGCGGATGTGCCGATCCGGGCCTCGTGCTATTGCCGACGCGCCGCAGCAGCGTGATCGAGTTTCACGCGAATTGAATCGAATGCCGCTGGTAAGTTGCACCGTTGCGCGATATGACCGCCATCGCCGGTGGATTGCCATCCAGTTCGGCCTGTTGTCATTCCAATAGCCGGAACCAGGTGCCACCATGGAATCACTTACGGGACTGTTCGATTCAGAGCATTTTCTCAAATTCGCCGTGGCATTGGTGGCACTGCTCAATCCCCTCTATGGGATTCCGATCTTTCTGGGCCTGACAAAGGGCTACACGCCCGCCGAGCGCTCCCGAACCGCCAATATCATTACCCTGACGGTGTTTATTGCCGCCACGGTTGCGACGCTTGTCGGTGAAGAGATTCTCGCTTTTTTCGGGATCAACGTCCCTTCGTTTCAGATCGCCGGCGGCATCATCGTGCTCGGGATCGGCCTGTCGATGCTCAATGACGAGCCGCGAAGCAGCGGCGATGCGAAAGCCCATGAAGCGGGTGCGGAAAAGAAAAGCAATATTGCCATCGTGCCGCTGTCGATCCCTCTGACCATCGGTCCGGGCTGTTTCGCCACGATTATTCTGTTTGCCCATCTGATGGACGACGGCAGCGAAATCGTCACGATGCTTCCGGCTGTCGTGCTGATCTGTCTTCTGCTCTGGGCCGGTCTCTATTTTGCCGATTCGATTTCCCGGCTATTGGGTGAAACGGTCATCAGCGTGGTCACCCGTATCATGGCGTTGATATTGACGGCCGTGGCCGTCGAAATGATCATCAATGGTGGAATTCAGGTCTATCAGACCCATTTTGCGCATACGCCAGCCGGTTAGGGCCTATTGCGCTCACCGAGGCGTGATCGTTTCGGTATGGAAAGCTTTAACACTTTGCCGTATTTTTTGCCGCATGAGACACGTGCTTCTGGTGATATTGCTGGTTTTTTTGGCCGCCACCCGCAGCCTGGCATCCGGGTTGCCTGATATCGAAAGCGCACGCGCGCCGGTGCTGTTGCACACGGAATACGGGAATACGTTCACCCAACATCGAGCCGGCGAAGCATCGGATAAATGCTGCATGGAGGAGTTGATCAAAAAGTCGACTTCCCAATCGCCCTGCAGCACCGATTGCACCTATCTGTTGATTGACGTCGAAATGTTGTTTTCCGGTTGTCCGGAACGGCATGATTCGCACGACCGGGACTGGCGAGCTGTCATTTCCTGCCACACATTGTTGCGCCCACCCATCGTCTGATCCGGTCGGCAGAGCCGATTGAACCGGTGCCCAAGACCGGGCACACCACAATCCAATATCTGACAGGGGGTAGCACCCATGATTTCCAGACGAAACATATTGCTCGGTGGCATCGCGATGCTGGCCATGCAGCCATCGACCGGTGCACTGGCGCATCACACCAAGAAGTACAAGAATTTCAAACTCGATCCACGCTATGAGCCGCAATCCGTGCGTTTTTCCGGCTATCCGCCCGGCACCATCGTTGTCGACCCGGACAACCATTTCCTCTACCTCGTCGAAACCCGCTTTCGCGCCCGTCGCTACGGTGTTGGCGTCGGCAGGGCCGGTCGCTCCTTAAAAGGCAAGGCGACGATTGCCCGCAAGGCCGAATGGCCCAGTTGGCGGCCGACCGACAACATGATCCGACGGGAGCCGAGGAAATATGCCCGCTATGCGAAGGGTGTTCCCGGCGGGCCGAACAATCCACTCGGTGCGCGGGCCCTTTATCTCTACAGGGGTGGACGTGACACCTACTACCGGATTCATGGAACGACCCAGCCTGATTCCATCGGCCGGTCGGTTTCGAATGGCTGCATTCGCATGGTCAATGAGCATGTCATCGACCTGTTCCGGCGTGTCCCGCTCGGAACCACTGTCATTGTGATCTGATTTTGATTCAACAGCGGGCGGCGATCGATCGTCGCCCCAATGTGCCGCTATCTATCGGTGGGCTATCCTGGGTCGCCCGGAGGCGGTTGCCGACACCCTCGCTTCCACGAATTGTCGAGTGCCTCCTATTTCCGGTGCGTCGATCGTCTCGCTCAAAGTGACAATCGGATCCATAGCACCCGCTGCCATTGATGCGTCCAGTGCCGCGGCTCGAGCGATTTCGCGGGCACGGTCCATGGCCTTTGATTCCTCGAGATGACGTTCGCTCAACTGTGCACCATTGACCGCGAAGATATCATCCTCCGGCTGCGAGACGACGACGTCGATGGTGACCCGGACCTGTCCGACCACGGCGCCGATGGCATTGGCGACATCCGCATGGGTCGGGACAGCGCTGTCGGATGACAGCATATCGGCAATGTCCGGATAATAGGCGGCGGCTGACGCACCAAGACCAATCAGCGGTCGGTCCAGGGACAGGGAGAATTGCACGATGCCCGCGCGCCGTGTCAGTGCGCTGGCAATTGGTTGTGAGCGCCCAGGATCAATGGATGCCTGTCCATCCTCGGCCAGACAGGCCGTCAGGATCATCTCGGCGGATTGGCGAGTCAACCGGTCAATGGTCATCTGTGCCAGCGTCTCGGGACGGTTCGCGACGCGCTTTCCCGCACCGTTCTTGCGCCGTGCCAACAAGGCCGCGCCGGCCATCGCGGCGTCCCGGTTCCAGTTGTTTTGCCGGTTCAGAACATGCATCGCGTCGGTGGGTGTGAATCCGGCAATCTGCGCAAGACCGCGTGCCACCAACCGGTCCAGCGTGGCCCGTTGTGAAGCAGCGCCGAGAATTTGGTCGAGCGGCAGGAATCCTGTTCCCAGCGTGCCAAGAAGGGCTGCCTCCTGTGGCTGAAGTCCCGCCGCCGCCTGTTCGGGAAGACCCGTCAGCCGGACAAACCGGGCATCAAGCCGGCCCGGTTGCTGACCCTGTTGTTGTCGGCTGAGCGCCTCCAGGACCGAGTCCGGATCATGATGCGCTGCGAGGCTGAGTGGCACGAGCCGCCGCGGACCCAGCGAAAGCCTGGTTTCCAGACCCGATTCGTCGACATGGACTTCGGAATCGCCGCCAAGACCAAATGTCCGCATGGCAACCGCTTCGACCATGGTGCGAAATCCACCGACGATCGCCCCGTCCGGATCGAGTTGCGGTCGACCGCCCTCCAAAACGGCGACATCGGTGGTCGTACCGCCGATGTCGGAAACAACACCGTTTTCAGCGCCGGTCAGATGATGCGCGCCGACAAGGCTCGCCGCGGGTCCCGACAGGATGGTTTCGATCGGTCGCGACCGCGACATTTGCGACGCGATGAGCGCACCGTCGCCGCGCACCACCATCAGCGGGGCGTCGATGCCGCATGTTTTCAGATAGCTCTCGGTCGCCCCGATCAGCCTGTCGATCATCGCAACCAGGCGCGCATTGAGCAACGTTGTCAGGGCGCGCCTTGGACCGCCAAGTTTCGACGAAAGCTCGTGGCTGCAGGTGACCGGCAGCCCGGTGCGGTCCCGAATCAGATCCCGGGCGGCCATTTCATGGGATGGATTGCGCACGGCGAAATAGCCGGCAATGGCAATCGCGTCCACATCGGTTTTCAGAGCGTCCAGCCCGGTAACCAACGGGCCAAGGTCAAGGCTGTTTTCCTGGCCATGGACGTTGTGACCGCCAGCCAGGAAGATGACAGGATCGCGGCCAAGCGCATCGCCGAGACCGTCGCGTTTGAGATCATTCGGCCCAAACCCGATCATCACCAGAGCCGCCCGGCCACCCTGGCCCTCGACAAGAGCGTTGGTGGCCAGTGTCGTTGACAGCGATACCAGGGCGATGGCGCTGGCCGGTGCGCGGCTTTCCTGCAGGACATTTGACACAGCGCCGCCGATGCCAACCGCGAGATCGTGGCGTGTCGTCAGCGATTTAGCCTTGGCAATGACGCCATCGGTGTCGTTGAAAAGCACCGCGTCCGTATAGGTGCCGCCGGTGTCGATGCCCAGATAAAGCGGGCTGCTCACGACACGCCCTGGACCATCAGGCCGATAAGACCGGCTGTGCCGACAAGGATGCGCCACCAGGCGAACACCGCGAATCCATGTGTTGCGACGAAGCTCAACAGGCTGCGCACGACAAACACGGCACTCACGAACGCCGCAATGAAGCCAATGGCGATGAAGGAGAAATCATCAGCCGAGAGCCGGTCGTAATTCTTGTAGAGATCATAGGTAAAAGCGCCGGCCATGGTGGGCATTGCCAGGAAAAACGAAAACTCTGCCGCAGACCTCTTGTCAGTGCCCATCAGCAACGCACCCGCAATGGTCGCGCCGGACCGTGACGTGCCCGGAATCATGGCAAGGCACTGGAACAGGCCAATGCGAAACGACAGCGAAACGGGAAAGTCCATGACATCGGTGTATTTCGGCTCGGCTGACAGCCGATCGACCAGCAGCAGGACGATACCGCCCAGGATCAGCACCACACAGATCAGGACCGGTGTCTCGAACAGCACCGTCTTGATGAAGCCATGGGCCATGACGCCGATAAAGGCTGCCGGCAGGAAAGCGAGCAACACACCAATGACGAAGCGACGCGCCTTGCTGCTGGTCGGCAGATCGCGTGCCAGCGTGAGCAGCCGTGACAGGTAAACCGATAGAATGGCCAGTATGGCGCCCAGTTGGATGAGCACTTCAAATGTGTTGCCGGGTGATTTGAAGCCCAGAAAGTGGCCGGCCAGCAGCACGTGACCGGTGGACGAAACCGGAAGAAACTCCGTGAGCCCCTCCAGGATCCCGAGCAGCAGCGCGCCGATAATCGTCTGTTCAGCCATCAAACGGTCCAGTTCGTGTGCTTGGGGTCTTTCAGCCGCCGTTGCTGCGCTTGTTTCACTCGATGCGAAACCCTATAGCTCTTTTGCCGGATTTTTCCAGACAATTCGGGCGCCCATTAACACTCCTGGAAAGACTGTTGCCGAATGCCGAGTCTCTACCACCATCCGATGTCCGCCGCATCGCGTTTCATTCGTCTCGTGCTGAACGAATATGAACTCGAAACGGATTTGATCGAGGAACGGACCTGGGAGCGCCGCCGGGATTTTCTGGCGCTCAATCCGGCTCTGACGCTGCCTGTCTATGTCGATGAATCCCTTCACGCCTTTTGCGGATCCGGTGTAATCGCCGAATTTCTGGACGAAACGCAGGGCGTGTTTCAAAAACAGCGCCGACTCCTGCCCGAGGACCCGGTTGCGCGGGCGGAAGTTCGCCGGTTGACGGATTGGTTTTTGGTAAAGCTCGAACATGATGTGACACGCCATCTTGTTCGCGAGCGCGTCTTCAAGCTGCTGATGCCCAAGGATCTGGGAGGCGGCGCGCCCGACTCCAAAGCCCTTCGCGCCGGCCGAACCAACATCAATCAGCATTTGCGGTATATTGACTGGCTGACGGCCAATCGCAAATGGATGGCCGGCGACACGCTGAGCTATGCGGATTTCGCTGCTGCGGGTGCATTGTCGGTCCTGGATTATCTCGGCGAGATCACCTGGAGCGATGCCTCGCAAGCCAAGGACTGGTACCAGCGCGTCAAGTCGCGGCCGTCCTTCAGACCGCTGCTCGGTGACCGCGTGCGCAACATGTCGCCCGTATCGCATTATGCGGATCTGGATTTTTGACCGATGCCGCCGGCAATCCTCAGGCCCGACAGAGCAATTCAGGTTTTGACGGAATCGGCAAAACCTGAATGCATCAACAAAATCAACGGCCGTCACCGTTGTCACGTTTCTGACAAAACATGAAACGGTCCAGGCAGCAGCGGTTGAAGGCATCCCTGGTGGCCGATGCCCTGGCCGAGGGGTTCGACATGGCGCGGATCGTCGATCCCGCCTCAATCGAGGCCTATGCGCCAGCCGGGCTTGACGCCTATCTGGAGGCCGGTCGCCATGCCACCATGCATTGGATGGAGGAAACGCGAGACCGCCGGAGCGATCCCAGGGTCCTGTGGCCGGATGTCCGGTCGGTTCTGATGGTGGCTATGAACTACGGTCCCCGGCATGATCCGCTGCGGGTGCTGGAACAAAGAGACCGCGCGGCGATTTCCGTTTATGCGCAGCACCGCGACTACCACGATCTCATAAAGGGACGATTGAAGGGCATTGCCGGACGATTTGCCGCGCGGACCGGTGGCGCGGTCAAGGTGTTTGTCGACACAGCGCCGGTCATGGAGAAACCGATGGCCGCCGAAGCTGGCCTCGGCTGGCAGGGAAAGCACAGCAATCTCGTCAGCCGCGACTATGGTTCCTGGCTGTTCCTCGGATCGATATTCACCAGTGAACCGCTGCCGGCCGATCCGCCGGAGGTCGATCATTGCGGCTCATGCCGGGCCTGTCTGGATATCTGCCCGACAGCGGCTTTTCCGGCGCCCTATCAGCTGGATGCGCGGCGCTGCATTTCCTATCTGACCATCGAGCACAAGGGCCCCATACCGCATGCGTTCCGCCCGGCCATCGGCAACCGCATCTATGGCTGTGACGACTGCCTGGCGGTCTGTCCCTGGAACAAATTCGCCAGCAATGCGCGCGAGGCGAAACTGCAGGCCCGTGACGATCTCATATCGCCCCAACTCAAGGATCTTGCGAAACTGGATGATGCGGGCTTCCGGGCGCTGTTTTCAGGTTCGCCCGTCAAGCGCATCGGCCGCGAGCGGTTTGTCCGCAATGTCCTGATTGCCTGCGGCAACTCCGCCGATGCCGCGCTCGTACCGGTCTGCCGTGCCGCGCTTGATGATTCATCGGCGTTGATCCGCGGTGCCGCAGTATGGGCGCTGTCAAACCTTGTCGACGCACACACATTCCGTGACGTGTTCCAGCAAAACGGCCATGAAACCGATGACACCGTCCTTGCCGAATGGCAGAGGGGGTTTGATGATCGGGAAGAGGCAGTGAAAGGATCGGGGTAGGCCATGCGGCTTTTCATATCGGGAGCGGGATATTCGGGCCGGACCATTGCCCGGGAACTCGGCGGTCAAGCAAGCACAATCATCGGCACAACACGCACAACCGAACGGTTTTCCGCTCTGACCTCCGATGGAATCCAGCCGCTATTGTTCGATGGCATCGAGCCGACACACGCCGTCAGGCAAGCGCTTCGCGAGACCACCCATCTGCTGCAATCCATCGCACCCGGCGAGGCGGGCGATCCCCTGTTGCGCCTGATCGGTGAGGCCGTATCGGACTGGATGCCGCACCTCCAGTGGGTCGGCTACCTTTCGACGGTCGGTGTCTATGGCGATCACCAGGGAAACTGGGTGGACGAGGAGACGGTGTGCAGGCCGGTCTCAAAGCGTTCCCGTTGGCGCGACGCAGCGGAGCGGAGCTGGATCACGTTGGCGGAACAAACCGGATTGCCCATTGCCCTGCTGCGCCTTTCGGGTATCTACGGCCCGGGCCGCAATGCCCTGATCCGGCTGCAATCAGGCACGGCAAGGCGGCTGATCAAGCCCGGCCAGGTCTTCAACCGCATCCATGTTGACGATATTGCCGGTGCGACGGCCCATCTTGCGGCGAAACAGGCGAACGGAATCTGGAACGTCACCGACAATGAACCGGCGCCGCCTCAGGATGTGATTGCCTTCGGCAGTCAGTTGATGGGCGTGACCCCGCCGCCGGAGATCGATTTCGAGACGGCTGACCTGACCCCCATGGCGCGGTCCTTCTACGGAGAAAACAAGCGCGTTTCGAACGCCAAGCTGAGGGCGAGTGGCTATGATTTGCGCTATCCGGATTACCGGGCGGCGCTGACCGCCCTGTGGGAGAGCGGCGAGGGGGCGGGATAGGTGGGGAAATGTGCCGTGAGAGAAGAGGGTTGATTTTCACTCAAGCCTGCCACGGTCCGCAGGTTGAATTTCGATTCAGCTATTGCATCCATGGAAGATCAAACAGCCGCTGTGCCGGACACTTCGAAGTTTCACAAGGTGATTGGGCTTTGTCCAAAAGGGGGGAAAGCGGCCGTTCGCTGCGCTTTAAACGAACGACCGAAATGGGGCCGACGGCGGACGGTCAGCTTTAGGGCATTCACCTATCAAAGCTGACGTCTGTCGACAATTTCGGGTTGGTCACTGCCGGCACTTCGCTGACTTTACAAGCCACCTCCAAGAAACTCGCTCTGTGCCTGCCTGGCCTCAGTCGCTACATAGACGGACGAGAAACGAGATCTTCGCATCTTATTATAGTTGATGTAGATAGGCTCATCATTATTTTGTCCAACTCTATCAAGTTGGATGCTGTCGCCTCAATACAGTAGCGTCTGGATGCTTTGTTGTGGATGGATCATGACACACAAAAACATCATCAATCTCACCGATAAAGACTTAAACGCTTACGTCTATCGCGTGATGCCGCTTAACCGCTTTTATGAGCTTTTCAGCAAAAAGCAGAATGTGCTGGTCAGGCCCTCCAAGTGGGAAGACCCCTTTGAAAATTTTATCCTCAACGCGCCTGCCCGGCTTCCCGATGGAACCACCGTCTCGTTCGGCTTCAATAATGACTTCTACGGCCAGTGCTGGACGAAGCTGACAAGCTCGGATGCGCTCTGGCGCATATACTCACCAGACAAGACCGGCGTGCGGGTGCGGACCACGGTGCGCAAGCTGCTGACGACGCTACAGGCCCCGCACGGCGAATGGGCGCACGAACAGGCATTCATCGGCAAGGTGCTCTATCTCGGCGATAAGAAGCTGGTGGCTTTTGGGAATGAGGTGTTTCGCGACGGTTTGAATAGTCGCGCGCTGGCTGAAACCCTGCTCGTCAAACGCATCGCGTTCCGGCACGAGCGTGAAATACGCCTTCTCTACTTCGAGAAGGACAAGGCGCAGAAGGACATCTACGCCTATCACATCAATCCTCACGCTCTCATCGACCAGGTGATGCTCGACCCCCGCCTCCAGCGGAATGACTTTAACGCTAAGAGGGACGAAATCCACAGACGCACCGGGTTCAAGGGGAAGATTCTGCACTCCCTGCTCTACGCACCGCCGAAGGGCATGATTTTTCCGATAGGAGCCTGAGGACGCAGTTGCCTCTTTGTTCCCATGTCGAATCCGGATAGTCTGACGAAGTTTCAAGTATTGCGGGAATCGCGGCAATAATGATTGGCTGATACTATGGACGAACAACCGGAACCGGTCCGTTTGGAAGATCACAGCCTGGATGAAATCATCCAGTTGCTGACGGCCGGTAGACCGGTTCATCGGACAAAGGGCGGCGCATTTAGTCTTGATACTGCGGACAAGCGCAAAGTTTTTGCCTTTTATGGCCGTAATCGCGATCTCTGGCCGCGCAATAAATCGGTCCAGTCCAAGGAAGTAGAAAGTGTCTTGAAAGCACTCGACGGGCAGGAACCGGCCGCTGTCGAAATCACGCCGCGCGCGGGAGGGTATAAGCCGCTATGGCACCTTGAACGCGTGGAAGCCCATCGGTTCGGTGGCCTACAGCGCCATCTGGGGCCCAACGGTGAAGACCCCGATCCTTTCGTGTTTGACCTTGGAAAGGAAATCACCCTCATCAGCGGATTTAACGGTGCAGGCAAAACTGCGCTGCTGAGTGCGATCATTTGGTGTCTGACCGGAAAAGCTCTGCGCTCGCAGCATATGCCCCGCGAAGTGCATGAACCGATGGCTATCGAATGGTCGGCCGAAACGGACGGAGCACCGGATACCGACAGTCAGCCGGAGATTGCGATTCCGCCGATAGTGCCGATTCCTTCTGCGGAAAACCTGGCAAAGCTGGGAGACGTCCCAAAGCTCGACACGCGCGTCGATCTTACGTTCAGGCAGGCAGACACAGGCGAAATCAAGCGCGTTTCGCGGCGGCTCGACACAACTGGCCGGAAGCTCGTTGCCCCGGTCGAAGGGCTCGAAGGTCTTGGCCTTTCGGCGCTCGCGATCGAGGCCGGAACACTAATGCCAGGCGTCGCCGCTCACATGCGCTTCGATGAAAAGTCGGATTTCACGCAGGCGGTGGCGCTACTCACGGGTTTGAAGCCTCTGGAAGAACTGGGGCAACGCACGGAAAGGCTTGTGAACCGCCTGCGCACCACGGAGAAGCGCACGACGGAAGAAGCGCGCGATAAGAAATCCGCAGTTTTCAGGAAGGCGTTGCAGACCCTGCAGGAAGGCTGGCAGGAACACGCCGATCTCGGTCGGATGCCGGCGATCCTTCTGCCGGGTGAAGAACAGGAGAACGATGCCGGCGGCGGCGCAGACGATCAGCAGCAAAAGACCGATTGCCGATCTTCGATAGCTGCAGCCAGACAGAGACTGCGGGAACTCCAAACCGGCATGTCGGCGGCGATGGAAGCGATTCTCGGCCGCCGGATCGAACTCACGACGCAACAGGAAGTAGATGCTTTCACGCGCGCGCTAGACGAGGCCGCGGACCGGCTGAAAGGCAGCGCTCTACGGGAACTTCCATCGGTCGTGCTCCTGGGGAACCTTGGCAAGATCACCGACGAGGAAGCGGACGCTGCCCTGAAGGCGGTGAAAGAGATAGTCGAGCGCGCGCAAGCGCTGTCCCGAAGACTGGAAGACGAACGGCAGGCTGCGCGGTGGCGCCTGTATTCGCGGGTTTCGGCATGGCACCGCGACCACCACCCGGATCAGGATATCTCGAACTGCCCAGTGTGCGGCACCGATCTCGACGAGGTGCCATCCGATGCCTTGCTTGATCTCTCCGTAAAAGCGGCGCTGGATCAGTGCCGGGAGGCCGACAGCGACATTGCAAAGACCGCAGCGGAATGGGAACGCGACGAGGCGGCCGCGTTCCTGAACGTCCTGCCGGAAAACCTGCGCGGCTTCGCTGACAAGGCGCAGCAGAACGCGCTGCTCGATATCTGCCGGAAAGGGTATGTGGACGAACTGCTGGCGCACAAGTCGTTCTCAGGGCGACTGGAGCAGTTGCGGAAGAACGGACAGAAGGTGTGGGACCTCGCCTCCGGCGAGCATCCTCTGCCGGAGGCACCAAAGAAAGAGAGCAGCGCGCTCCCCGCGCTATTCGCTTCCGGCAAACTGCAGGAGCGGTTGGAGGCGATCGCCTGCACCATAGCACTGCGTCAGCACAGATTGGCTGCAACGGAAGCGCTTCAGTCGCTCATGGGACGCTATATCGGCAAAGCGGGCTCGCCTGATGACCCCGCCGAATCCTCCGAAAACGAATCCGTATCACTGGCTGAAGATCGACCCAAGCCCGCCGAAGAGCCGCTGCGCGAGCAGATAGGGGCGATCCGGCGCGCGGTCCAGAATGCCATCCCTCTGGTCTCCCTTATACGCCAACTTGACGAGCTGGAGCTGGTTCGGCAGGGCTGGCAGTCCGAAGAGGATCGTCTCAAGATGCTTGCGCGCGCTGCCGATGCAGCGGAACCGTTTCTGGAGTTCCCCGGCCTTGTCTACGAACGCGTTTCGGGTCTGATCGAAACACTCAATCGGGATACACTAGCGTGGCTCGGAAAGCTTTATCGTTCGCATTACAACGGCGGTCCTTCATACGGCGGCTTCGAACCCGGAGAGGATAGCGGTTTCGGTTTGCGCGCAGAGCTTGGAGACATGCGCGTTCCCGCCCACCAGGTCATGAATGCGTCCCTGCTGCGCGCATGCGTATGGGCCTTCTTGTTCGCTCTTTGGGAACATATCAGTAAGCAGGCCGGCGGCCTAAGTTGCGTCCTGCTCGACGATCCCCAGACTCACTTTGACCCGATCAATAGCGAGAACCTGGCTGCTGCAATACCCTTGATGCCCGGCCACAACATGCGTGCCCTGATCGCCTCCAACGACGTTCGGTTTGTCGCTGCGATCCAGGATAAGCTCCCGTCCCGCGCCACCGACGCGCCGACCTGGACGGCGCTCCGGCTCGATCCCGTCTCGTCCTCCAAGCTCACAGCCACTCTTAGCCCGGCACTCGAAGAAATTCGGGAAAAGCGGGATCGCTGGCGCGAGGATGAAAACGATACCGTAAAAGCGCAGGAATTCGTAAAATGCGTGCGGGTGGATATCGAGAACCGGCTATGGAATCTGCTGGCAACCGATCCGCTGGTTATGCACGCGCCGACGCTTGGCGATTTGCTCGGACAGCTTCGGCACGCTCGAAACGGTGGAGAACGCCCTTTTGAGGAGCCGCCCTTCGAAATGCTTGTTACGCACGAGGCACTGCGTGACAAAGCGTTGTTCTACAAAATCATTAATAAAGCGCATCACCGGCCGATGGATGTCACGCCGCAAGATGCCGCCGATGTGAACGAAGCCTATAAAAACGTGCACAGTACGCTAAGGAGTTGTAGCGCCTCATATGCGCGGTTTATGGGCCGCCTTACAAACGAAGACCGCGATTTCATCCTTGCGGACGCACCTGCGGCACCAAGTGCCTTGCAGCTATTCGAAAGGAAACTGCCGGTGCTCGGCAGTCTCGCTGCGCGAAGCAGCGCCGATATTCTTGCGATCGCGGAGGACCACGAGCAGTTCTCGCTGGAATCGCTTGGCGCGGTCGCTTTGTATGCTGTGCGCGGGCCGTCGCTTGGCTCTCTCGCGTTGGCAGGACAAGTCGTAATCGTCTCGCTGGACCGCGAGCCCACGGAAGGCGAGCCGGTGATCGCGCTCTACAAGGGCAAGACGTTCGCCCGCCGCTTTCACCGCGACAGGAAAGAACCTTCCCGGACGGTCCTTGCCGCCGACCTTTCCGGAACGGAGCGGGTGCCGCCCGTTAAGATCGTCCCAACTGCCGCCACACGCGCCATGCCTGTCATCGGCATATTGTATGATGCGCAAAAGCCAGGAGGGCAGGACGAAGCCGCGGCCGTCCAATCAAGTGACGTCCTGTCGCGCACCCTTGCGGTGGCGCATATTGTCGAGGATAGTGCTTATCCGATCGTCCGCGACGGCGACATGGTAATACTGGAAGCGATTACCAACCACTCCGAAGCGGCTATGAACAAGCTGGAGGGACGTATCGTTGCCCTGACGGCTCGTAGCGGGAGCGAGAGTTTCGGCTACCTCAAGCGCCTCGGATTGGAAGTCAGTCCCGGCAACCGCGTCTACGAGAATATCGGATTGAACGGGCAAGCCGTGTGCGTTTCGACAGGTTCAGCAACAGCGTCCGGGCTCGTACTCGAACGGCTCTGGCGCGTTCACGGAGTTTTGAGATTGTCTGGCAAGTAAGTTACCCCCGCTAGCTCTCGATTTAAAGTTTATCAGTCTCCATCCGACACCAAACCGGGTCTCAATGAGGGGCCGCGTGCGTGCTTTCTATCCGTCCTAGACATTCGATTCAGCGGTAGAGAATGACCGAGTTCGGAGCGCTAAATTCTGTTCTCGAATGACCGATGCGGTGGCTCGAAGCGGACGTCGGCGTAGACGCCACTGAGTGGCAGCAACGGGCCGCGAATGACCGCTACACGAAGCTTCAAGAGAGAGAGACTGGTGCGGTGCAGGATTCGGCCGGACAGAGCCCTTTTCCGACACCCACGAGACACCACTAGTGGCCGCTTTGTGTCGGCAAGGCCTGGCCTTGCCGACGGTTGATTTTGAGGGTGCTGAAATCACTGGTCCGCCATGTATCGAACGAGCGCAGTCAATTGCTTATCGCCAAAGCCTTTGTCCCAAGCGTCTTTTGTCTGGTTGAACATTAGCTGCATAAACTCCGCGGGGGCGTCGAGGGATTCAAAGGTCTTCAAGGCATCTTCTTGCGCCAAAGCATAGACCTTCATTGATGCTTCGGCATTGTCATAGTCTTCGGAGGGAACAGTCCTGGCAAACAGATCGTGATAGTCATTGACCAACTTTAGTGTCGCGGGAAGCCGGTCCGAATAGACTTGCATGGGAATACCTGCCTTTTGACAGACAAGCGCGCCATAGATCATCCCGAACATGAATCCCTGGCGCACGGTGAACAGACCGGCGAACAGAGCAGCCAGAGCGGATGGCCGTTCACCCACATTGGCGGACTTTCCACCCAAAACTCGAATGATGTCACCATATCGCTTCCAGGTACCGGCGCTCCCGACCGTTAGAATTGTCGAGTCCTCCTTTCCAACTCCGGATGGGTAAGCGTTGATCATGCCCAACATGTAATAGGCTCCCCGCTCACCAAGAATCGATACCAACGAATCAGCATCGGATGTATCGCCAGTGCTCATGTCGCAGATAGTCTTGCCCTCAAGTGAAGTGCTTAACCCTTCCACCAACTCCACTGTTTCCTTGTGGCTCTTGATACAGGTGATCGTGAAATCACTGGCGCGGACAGCATCGTCCGCCGTATTGCAGACTTGTGCACCTACAGTGGCCAGCGCGTCGGACTTGCCCGGCGTGCGGTTCCAGACACTGACTTCATAGCCTTTCTCGAGCAGACAGCGCGCCAACGCAGATCCCATGGAACCCAGACCCAGCACAGCAAGTTTCGTCATTCTCTCCTCCATCAGCTGGTAACGTATGTTCTGCCAAGCATGAGACGGAACGAGGACATATTGTAGTTGTTAATTTTAATTAGCTGTAAGATGATCTAACGTATGGATTGGCATGCACTCCCCTCGCTAACGTCACTCAGGGCTTTTGCCGCCGCTGCCGAGCATCGAAATTTGACCAAGGCCGCCACAGCGTTGAATGTCACGCATTCTGCAGTCAGCCAACAAATCCGAGGATTGGAGCGGCGCCTTGGAACCCGGCTCATCATTCGCACTCAACACGGAATCTCATTGACCTCGCAGGGTGAATACCTTTCATCAGGGCTGCTTGAGGCCTTTGCCGCAATGGTCACCTTGACCGAGAATCTGTCAGAGGCAGAAGCGGTCAAACCACTTCTGGTGTCTGCCACGCCAATGTTTGCCAGTGCCTTCCTGATGCCCCGCTTATCTGATTTCATGGACGATAACCCAGATATCGAGCTGAGGATCGAGTCGACAATCGAAGCGGTCGACCTAAAGCCCGGAGGCGTTGATTTGGCGATCCGCTACGGAACCGGGGATTGGCCCGGGCTTCAATCGCAGCTTTTGCTACCAGGCTGTTTGACGGTTGTCGCCTCGAGGAACCTGGTTGGCGATCGAGTATTCTCAAACCCATCTGAGCTTCTGGACTTTCCATTGCTACAGGAACACGCCTCGGTCGAGTTTGATCTGTGGCTTGAGAAAGTGGGCATTTCGCCGAAAACCAAACGAAAGGTCATCCGCTTGCCGGGCAATATGCTGCTGGATGGCATTCGCCGAGGCGACGGTATTGGTGCAACGGTACCCGCGTTTATTGCAGATGAATTGAAATCAGGAGATCTCGTGGCTTTGTTCGACGATCCCATTCCTGAAATCGGCTATTATATGGTCACGCTGCCTGGAACATTTCGACCGGCATCAAAACACTTCATGCGATGGCTTTCTCAATCAATGACCGAGTATGAAAGAAACCTGTACAGATGGAAGCCAGCCCATTTGCTTTGAGCGTCGCAAAGCATTCAATGATCCATCGTCAGCGTTGTTCCGCGATGTGTGAATTCAGATTGGGCTCGATTTCGCAAGCACAGCGAATGTCTACATCGACGAATGCAAAGCAACATCCGAGGCGAAGAGTGAACGGCAGCTTTGGACCAAAAGCGACGGTTTCGAAACCCAGCCCGATGTTCGCGAATGGGCTCAATGCAGTAATCCGCCACTGTATTGGTCGACTGGACCGATTCCGTCATGAAACGGCGACCAGGCCGTTTTATGTTTTGTCAGATACGGAACAGCTGCGCGACCTTGAGCTTTGGTCATGCTCTTAGCTCTCGCCGATGCCGTCAAAACATGAAATTGCTCGGAACAACTACCGTAATCAGGAGCCATGTCCCCTGACAAAACCTCAGCAAGGCTCGACCATTGCCGCCCGGATCAAACCGCCAGGATCTTCGGCACCTTGTTCGGCCGAAGGCGATGGGCGTCCGGCATGCCTTTGCCCAGCAGGGGGCGAAGATACATCCGAAATTCATCGGTAACGTCGTGACCGGAATCGCTGATGAACGCGTCGGGCATGGTGCGGGTCTTTCCGGCAACCCGTTCCAGCGGGACGAGTTCATAGTCGACCGAATAGTGGCCGGTGCGTTTGATCGTCACCGAACCGTCGCGATCGCCGAACATCCCGTACTGGACAGCTTTCTCGCCGACTTCGCGGGCTTCATTTTGGTCGACATCGGAAACACATCCGACAAAACTGCGCTGGATGTAGCCGAGCGTATCGCCCCGGACCCGCGCGATTTGCAGGTCTTCCTTGATCGTCTGTGTCAACAAATCAGCCAGGGCGCCGCTGCCGGACAATTGCACATTGCCATGCGCGTCATGTTCGATCTCCTTGGCCAGTTTGGCGATGATCGGTTTGCCGGAGCCGTCATGGATGCCTTCACTGACCGCAACCACGCAGCGCCCGTGCCGATCGTAGATTTGCTTCACGTCCTTTAAAAAACGATCGATCTCGAAGGTGCGCTCCGGCATGTAGATGAGATGTGGACCATCATCGGAGAATTTCTTGCCCAAGGCTGAGGCGGCGGTCAGAAAGCCCGCATGGCGCCCCATGACAACGCCGACATAGATGCCGGGCAATGCCGCATTGTCGAGATTGATACCCATAAACGCCTGAGCCACATATCGCGCAGCCGAAGGGAAGCCCGGTGTGTGGTCGTTCTCGACCAGGTCATTGTCGATTGTTTTTGGAATGTGGATGCAGCGCAGATCGTATTCAGCCTTGCGCGCTTCATCATTCACGATGCGAACGGTGTCTGAGGAATCGTTGCCGCCGATATAAAAGAAATATCCGATCCTGTGCGCGCGCAGGACCTTGAAGATTTCCTGGCAGTACTTCAGGTCCGGCTTTTCGCGTGTCGAGCCAAGCGCCGAAGATGGTGTATTGGCGACCATCTCCAGATTATGGGTGGTCTCCTGAGTCAGATCGCAGAAATCTTCGTCCACGATCCCACGCACGCCATGCACGGCGCCATAGATCAACTCAACGGCCCGGAACTTGCGTGATTCCAGGACCGCCCCAATCATCGACTGGTTGATGACCGCTGTCGGACCACCCCCTTGGGCGACCAGTACCTTGCCGTGTAACACAGAGATGTCCTCCCGCTGTTATGTCGACAAACTGGCACTAAAGACGGTCAACAGACAAGCGCGTATCGCAATGCAAATTCAGGGAGAGTGGCTGTGATCCCGACGGCCCTGTGGGATGGCGGAGAGCATGCGCAGGAGACGGGACATGAGAATCCTGCGCCAAAGCTGGTTGCCAGTTGACACTGACACGGCTTCGAGACGGCGTTGCAAGACTGTCTGTCAGAAGGTCAAGGCAGCCCGTGCACTGCCGCCGGCAGAGTTGAAATCGTTGATGGCGAGGCCGCCGATTTCTCCGGAGAGAGAAAGCGAAAAACTGTCATTGAACTGGAAATCGACGCCAGCGCTGACACGGGCGTCCAGATCATCTCCGCGCGTCGGAATGGGGGTAACTGTTCCGAATGACGGTGAAACCTCGCGTTTGAACGTCCACTCGCCCAAAAGACCGGTCCAGAATTCCACCGTGCCGGAATCCTGAGTTTGATGCGTGTAACCGATCTGACCGCCGAATTCGACAACACCCGTTTCCTGTTTTTGCGAAGGAAACACAAATCCTCCACTGTCGGTATAGGCGTCATCGCTGTTGTAGGCGTAGTTGACGCCGATCGATGGTGAAAATCGCCAATTGTCCACATAGTGATACAGTGTCAGATTGCCGGCAGCGATCCAGCCGTCCGACGAATAGCTGGCCGTATCTGTGCCATCAAAGGATGTATTGTCGGTCTCGGTATAGATCCAGGATGCGTCGGCGACCAGCTTGCTTGCTATGATGGCTGCGCCATAGATACCTGCTCCCCAACCGTCGGAGCTTGAGTTTCCCGGAAACCCGGACCCGGTATTTGTCGTGTCGGACCAGGTGCCGTTGATGAGAGCACCGAGAATAAAATACTCCGTCAGCTTGAAGTCGATTCCCGCCAGGCCGACGGTCTGATCGCTGTCATACCCGCTGATCGGCTGTTTGTCGTCCAGCCTGGTGAAACTGCCGTTGATCCAGAGATTCCACCGCGGATCGGCGGCCGGTGCCGTGCCATCCTGCGAATCGGATGTGGATCCGTAGGACGAGACCGACACCAATTCATCTCCGTCCGGAACCAGCGCAAGCCGCGCGGCCGAGGAGACAGATTTTTGCAGCTGGTGGGCGTTTTCGATCATCAGTTGAGGTGTCACGACGATCTGATGGTGGACCATGATTTCGTCGGCCGACGCGCTCATGGGAAGCAACGGCCCGGCAAGAATTGCCACGCCACACAGAAGTTTACTGCAGCCAGAAAACCCTGCCATGAATGAAACGCCCTCTGTTCGGCCAAATCATATCCTCGCGTTGCTGAGCCGGCAAGTAAACGGTTGTAACAACACTTTATATCCAATGGTCACGACTCGTTATTCTCATCCATCGGGACGGCAGACAAATGGAATTGTATGACATTCCTGAGCCCTGACCCTAATCTTGACGTTCCGGATCCATGCAGGACTTTATTTGAACCCTTTGTCGCGAAATCGCGTCTGACAGGCAGACAGTTACAACATGATCGATTCAGGCGATGCTGATAGTGATCTCATTGTGCGTGTTGCAAAACACGATGACGCTGCTTTGCAGGCCCTTTTTGCACGCCACAATGTCAGGATCTTCAGGTTTATCCTGCGACTGGTCACTGTCGAAGCCATTGCGGAGGAGCTGACCAATGAAGTGTATCTGCAGGTCTGGCGCAACGCTGACGGATTTCGTGGCGGTTCGACCGTTTCAACCTGGATGTTCACGATCGCCCGGAACCTGGCATTGAGCTATCTGAGGAAGAAAAGCACTGTGGCGCTGGATGAAGACTTTGCCGAACAAGTGGAGGACGAAACAGATTCGCCCGAAATGACGGTGACCAAACAGGACAAGGCAACGGTGATGCGCGCTTGTATGGAAAGGCTTTCTCTGGCCCACCGGGAGATCATCGATCTGGTCTATTATCAGGAAAAGACGGCGGGTGAGGTGAGCGAAATACTCGAAATACCGGTGAACACGGTCAAGACACGCATGTTTCATGCGCGCAAACAACTGTCACATTTTTTTGCTGCGGCTGGAATTGATCGAGGGTGGCCATGATGAAACCTGCCGAACAAGACCCCGAAACGACGGATCCGGAACTGCTGTTGCCCTGGTATGCCACCGGCCGGCTGTCAGAAACTGAAACCGCCCTTGTGGAAGCCTGGCTTGCCGAAAACGAAGATGCAAGGGAACATTTGCAGCGAAGCCGGGAGGAGATGGATCTGACCATTGGCGACAGCGAGTCGCTTGGTGCGCCGCGTCCCGAAGCTCTTTCGTCGTTGATGGCCCGTATCGCGGTCGAGAAGCCTGCAGCGCTGGCAAGGCCGAACTGGATGGAAAGGGTCACGGATTTCTTCTCGCCCAGAATGCTGGCTTACGCCGCTGCCTTGGCGATTGCGGTCCTTCTCGTCCAGACCGCCACGATCGGTGTCTTGTTGCAGAAGGATGCCCCGGTCTTTGAAACGGCGTCGGCACCAGCCGAACCGGTGTCCGGCGGTACGGTCGTGCTCATGGCATTCCATCCGTCAGCGACGATCGAGCAGGTGAGCGCCTTGATGAACGGCTCGAAGGCCGTGATTATTGGCGGGCCGGACCCCGCCGGCATCTACCGGGTGCTTGTGCCGGACGGCGGGGTCGCTGAAGCATCGCTGAAGACGCTTGCAACGGCGCAGATTGTCCGGTTTTTCGCGGAAGCCCCATAGGGTCATTGGAGACTGACCAATGCAGTCGACGAACAGATGGAAGAAACCCGCCACCCTGACGCTCGCGCTGTGCGCATTCCTCGCAGTTTCCGCCATCGACCTCCGCGAGGCTGGCCTTTCCGTGGCGGCGGCCCAGAACAATCTGAAGCCCAAAACGGTCATCAAGCCGCAACGGCCGGTCATCAAGGTTCCGAAAACCAGCCCCGGGCGATTCGGCACGGCCGAGCGTTCCGCACCTTCAAAGTCGACGGAACCGAGCGCAAAAAGGTCCGGGACAGTACGAAGACAACCGGATCTCCCGGCCTCCGGCGCTGCGGTTCCCTTGCCCATCCCCCGTCCGGTCCTCAGTTTTGGTTTGCCTGCCATCATCGATGCACCGACAGAGGAGCGAACAATCCTTGCCGTCATTCCAGAAGATGCCGTTGATCTTGCTGCGGTCATCGCAGACCGCTTTTCAGTTGATCTGCTCGATGAAGCCCCGCTGCCGCTGATTTCGGCGCGGGCGCTTCGGGTCGCCGTTGCCGACGGGGTCTCGCGGGACGAGGTTGTGCGTGCCATGTCGATCGACCCGGATATCATCGCCGTGCAGCCTGTCTATCTCTACGTTTTGCAGGAGGAATCGGGGCCGTCCGCCCGGGCTGAAACAGTTGGGCTTCAATATTCCGTTGCCCGGCTCGGATTGCCAAAGGCCCACCGGATCAGCACCGGCAAACAGATTCCCGTCGCCATCATCGACACGGCAGCCGATTTTCAGCATTCCGAATTCGGCGAGACGGAGACCGCAAGCATCAATGTGTCAGGCTTCGATCCAGTGCCCGGATCGCATGGTACCGCCATTGCCGGCATTCTTGCCGCAGGATCGACTCTGGTGGGGGTTTCCCCCGATGCCCATATCCTGTCCATCCAGGCCTTTGCATTCGACGAGGACGGCAAGCCCTTTTCGACAAGTTTCATGATTGCCAAGGCACTGGACCAGGCTGCCTCTGCCGGCGCAAGGGTCATCAATATGAGCTTTGCCGGCCCCCGCGACCCGGTCCTTGTCCGTTCGCTTGATGCGTTGAGCCTTCGCAACACATTGATGATTGCGGCGGCGGGCAACAACGGCCCAAAGGCAAAACCGGTCTACCCGGGCGCCCATCCGGAAACCATCGCGGTTACGGCAATCGACAGTGCCGGGAGGGTTTTCGACGGGGCCAATCAGGGCGACTATGTGGAAATCGCCGCACCAGGCGTCGCCATACTGGCACCGGCGCCCGGCGAAAAATATGACATGCCGTCGGGCACCTCCATGGCGACGGCGCACATATCCGGCGTGGCCGCCCTTCTGCTGGAGCGGCAGCCCGACCTGACGACCGCGGAGTTTCGAGCCATCCTGATGTCGACGGCGGTCGACATCGGCAGCGAGGGACGGGATCCGGCCTATGGCGCCGGCCTGGTGGATCCCGTCAAGGCTCTCGCGTCAATCCGCCAGGCCGTGGACTGATAAACGCGCAGCGAACCGCCTGCAATGTTTGATCCTGTTGAAGAACCACTCCACGTGATTGCGGTCGCGACGGAGATGCGGGCTGAAGCAGATCGGAATTCTTCGATTTCGTTTCGTTGGGATGTTTGCCCATGCTCCTGGCTTTCGTGCACGTTCATCAATCGAATCAAAGTCATTGCCCCTGTCGGAAAGAAGCACTCAGTTGCGGTGAAGCCCCGTCAGAAGATCGCCGGCGGGCAGACGGTCATCCACACCTGACAGACCTCGCGGTTTGGAAGGATCGGGAGAATCAGCCGTCATTCGGCGTCGGAGAGGGCATGTCTCATGTTCAAGGCTCTTTTTTGGAGCTTGAATCACGCCGATATGCCAATGTTCAAGGTCTGCCTTGCCTGTAAAGGCAAAGATTGTCCGCAAGACGAATTGACCGCTTCGAGCCCAAAATGACCGTCAGGTTTTTACCGCTTTTGCCATTTCTGCGTAGGAATTTTTGAGCCCAACTGCCGTTGGCAAGGGATTCAACTCTTCTTCTGGTTTCGCAAGCCCTGCCGCAATCACGATGGTATTGACAAAGTTGAAGATGCCCGTAACTTCCACAACTTCATAGATCGCAGGTTCACTCCATCCCGCGTCCAATGCCGCATTGAATGCAGCCATGACTTCGGTGCTATTTCTGCCATGCAGGCAACGAGCATAGTCCAAGAGAGGCTGTATACGTGCATTGGTCGTGTCTATAGGGCCTGAAAAAACCTCTGAAAATACAGAATGATAGAAAATACAGTAAGGAGTTGTGTTCAGTTTCGATATGAACACTGCGATGGCTTCGCGCTCACCTCTCGATAGTTTTCCATTGTCACACATGATGTCATTCAGAAGCTGGAGAAGCCGCTCCGAATTCTTCGGGAATATTTTTAAGACATCGGAAAGCCCACTGTCAGATGAGAGGCCACTAAAGTTCGCCATGTTGGTCCTATCTCATTTTCAAATGCTAACAATGATTAGATAGCTGGCTTCGTTCAGCGCCAAGATATCACCGAACATGTGCGATGTCAGAAAAGTCCTAAGAGCTGGCATCAGTGCCAAACATATCGGCCTTGCAAGTCGGTCCGAAAGCGGACGCAGGCTATTCGTCCTTAGTGGGCACACCGTCTGGTCGGAAATTGCCGGAAAGTTGTTCTTCCGGGATGCCTGTCCAGATCTTTGGTCTGGTCAGAAACACAATGCAGAGCGCTTGTGCGGACCGGAACGTGCCGTTGGACACCCTGGGCCAAAACAAGAAGGCCCCGCCGAAGCAGCGGGGCCAGTCCGGATAATGTGGGCCGACAACCAGCCTAGCAGTCCTGGCAAGCGCCCGTGCTGTCGATTGGCGTCGGTGTCGATCCACCTGTGCGTTCGGTATCATATCGGGACAGCAATTGTTCCTGCGACAGGACGGGACTTCCACTGGTACTGTTCGGATTGGCTTGGTCAGGCGCCGCGGTCAGAACCTGGTTGTTGCTGGTCTTCTTGGTGATCAGGCCCTTTGGCGCCGATGTGCCGACGACGCAGTCGATGCCCCAGCAATCGGGATTGCCGCCTGCATGGTTGGGATTTCGCAGTTCCGTCGCCGACGTGCCCGCACTCTCGTTTTCGATGGGTTGCGTGCCGCTATCCTCGGTTATGTTTCCGTCACGGTCGCGTTCAATGTGCCGCGTTGTATGCGTATCTGCCAGCACGTCATGCTCTTCATGCACCAGTGTTGTTGTGCCATCCGGACGGCGCTTGAAACTGTCAAACGTACTGACCTGGCCATTGGAGGAATAACTGGGTATGTCATTGCTGTGATTGACTTCCTTGCGCAGCGGCAGCCTCACGGACCGCTGGCCTGCAATGCCGCCCATGCCCTGTGCAATGCTTTCCGGCGTCACGGCAAAGGGATTGTTCGGGGTTTTGCCGCTGTGTGTGTCATTCAACCCGCCCGGCAGGCTTGTGCCGCTTCCCAGATCATCGCCGAAGCCGAAACCACTTCCGTTGCGCCCGGACAGGCCGCCAAGACGCTCCTGGTTGCCAGGCGTTTCGTCTCCTCCAAGATCCGGCATATCCAAGGTGAATTCAGCCGTCGCACCGGCGCGTATGTCATTCATTCCAACAAGATTGCGGGCGGCTTCAGCGGCATTTGCTGCTTCCCTGGCACCGAATTCGAATTTGCCATCGCGGGCAAAGTCCGGTGCCCCGATTGGCACGCCTGTGGTGGCGTCGGATGATGGCTCCGGATTTCCCGGTCTGTTTCTTGGCTTGGGCACAGGCACGCGGGCGATGGTGACTTTGGGCTTTACACGCGGTGCGATTGGTCTGGTCGCCGGATCCGGTACGGCCTTGACTCCGGGGACGGCCGCAACCTTCGGCGCGATCTTGATCCTCGGTTTGACGGCAACCTTTGGCGCCAGTTTTACCTTCGGCCTCACGACGACTTTCGGTGCGATCTTGACTTTCGGCTTGGCGGTGACTTTGGGGTGAACCTTAACGGCCGGACGGATCTTGATATCGACAGCCAGCGCGTCGGTTGACCACAGGGGAACCAGGATGGCTGCCCCGGTCAGAAGTGCTGTGAGATAAGAGACGGGTTTCATGTCGGGTTCCTCTTTGGTTGGCGTCGCGGTGACCGGCAACGTGATCGCTGCCACAACCCTTCGACGCGGGACCCGACGAAATGGTTCAAAACTTTTTTTGCCTCTGGAAACTCGGACAATATGGATGGTCTACGGGGTTCCGAATCATGGTCGGTAGATCCGCCCCCGCCTGAGACGCGGCTATTGGCTGATGGCGCTTCATGAGGTGTCAGCTATTTCAACGAGCCATGCTTGTTGAAATGGATATTCCAAAACGCTATAGCTGACCGATGGTCACCCGGAACCGGCACGTCAAGATCGTCGAACGCGTTTCGACGCGCCTCAAACTCAAGCAGTTGCGCCTTCTTGTGGCGATTTCGGAACACAAGAGCATTCTGCATGCCGCCGACGAGCTCAATATCTCGCAACCGGCGGCAACCAAACTGCTCAAGGACCTGGAAATCGATTTTGCCGTCCAGCTCTTTGACCGCACAAACCGGGGGGTGATTGCAACCGAGTTCGGCGAAGCACTGGTCCGCCATGGCAAGCTCATCCTTGCCCAGGTCTCGCATGCGGCGCAGGAGCTGGATGATCTCAATGAGGGGCTGGGCGGCCGCGTGGTGGTCGGCACCCTGCTGACGGCCTCGGCCGTTCTGTTGCCCAGAACCATCGAACGGGTTCATCGCCTGCGGCCCAATGTCAGCATCGTCGTCAGGGACGGTGCCAATGATTTTCTGATGCCGCTGCTGCACACCGGCGATCTGGACATGGTGGTTGGTCGCCTGCCCGAGTACCGGCATCGCGAGGATCTGACCCAGGAACTGCTCTATCGCGAAAAGGTGGTTATAGTCTGCGCTAAAGATCATCCTCTGGCCGCGCCGGACCAGGTGGAGTTTGGCGATCTCAGCGGCCGAAACTGGATCTTGCCGCCCGTCCAGACGACATTGCGCCGGCAGATCGACAAGGAGTTTTTCGATCGCGGCTACCCGCCGCCCTCCAATGCGGTTGAATGTGTCTCATTCCTGACCAACCGGGCCCTGCTGGCCTCGACCGACATGCTGTGTATCCTGCCCTATCACGTGGTTGAACACGAGATCGCCCAAGGTTTGCTGGCGACCGTTTCCTGCCCGTTGAACATATCGAACGGTCCGGTGGGCGTCTCCTATCGGAGCCTTGATCTGCTGTCGCCGGCCGCCCTTCAGTTCCTGCAGGAGCTCAGGCATCTGGCTGGAGACATCGCCGCCCATGATGGCGGCGATAAACGGGCGCAGGGGAACTGACCACCGGAACCACAGGGATGGTTATTGCGTTCCCCAATATCAGATTTCCGAAAAACGAAATGGGCGCTACGCTGATGATTGTGCAATATGTCGCCCGCCGGGAAACAGCCACGTCATTCACGGCAGAGGTTGAAATTCAGGGCGCGATACTTGGCCAGTTTTGCACATTCAGACGCTGACGGCGCGGTCGGATCGGACCCGGCCAGCCGGTCACCGCTGCGCCGTGAGGATGAACGCCTCGTCACCGGTAGCGGTGCGTTTGTCGCTGATGTTGCCTTGGCGGATGCGCTGCATGTCGCCTTCGCTCGAAGCCCCGTTGCAACCGGCAGGATCATCGGTTGCGACCTGGATGCCGCTCTTGCCGCTCCGGGCGTCATTGCGGCTTTTGACGGGTCTCATGTGACCCATCTCGCGGATCTTTCTGTCAATCCGGTGCTGGGACCGGTGGCCGGCGGCGAATTTCCCGTTTTGGCCGCAAGGCAATTGCTGGCCGTTGGCCAACCGGTCGCGGCGGTTTTGGCAAGGAGCGCGCTTTTGGCACAGGATGCCGGTGAACAGGTCGGTGTTGATTTCGATGACGCGGAACATGGGCCCGTGCTTGATCCCGCAGATGAAAACGCCTCGGCGCCTTTTTCGCGGCAATGGTGTCAGGGAGAGCCTGATAGTGTCTTTGCACAAGCCGACCACATCATTGAAACAGAAGTGCGGCATCCACGGCTGGCGCCGTCTCCGATGGAAAACCGCGCGATTGCGGTTCGTTTCGAACCGGACCATGGAAGCGTCACCATATGGCTCTCCACCCAGACACCGCATCGCGCCCGCGCGGAATTGGCCAGGATTCTCGGCCGGGACGCAGCGCTGATCCGCGTGGTGGCGCCCGACACGGGCGGGGCTTTCGGTCTCAAGGCGTCCCTCTACCCGGAAGAGGTTTTTGCGGTCTGGGCCGCTTTTGAACTGCGCCGCTCGGTTCGCTGGACGGCATCTCGAAATGAAGATCTGCTGTCTGCAGCCCATGGCCGCGGCCTGGCGACGCGTGGGCGACTGGCGCTGTCGGATGATGGCTTGTTTTTGGGATTGCAGGCAGAGATCAGCGCACCGGTCGGATGCTGGCTCACCAGCAGCAGCGCAATACCCGCCTGGAATGCAGCCAGAATACTGCCCGGCCCCTACCGGATCCCCGCCTATGACCTGCAAACAAGGGGGGTTTGGACAAACACGGCCCCCGTCGGCATCTATCGGGGCGCCGGGCGCCCCGAAGCCGCCATGCTGATGGAGCAGCTGGTGGAAAAGGCGGCACGCCACCTTGGCGTCGATCCCATGGCGCTACGACGCATCAATCTCCTGTCTGCCCACGATCTTCCCTGCCGGCGAGCGACCGGCACCACTCTGGATTCGGGCGACTACCCGAGGGCGCTGGCCCTTCTTGTCGGTTCCGCTGCCTATGATGATGCGCGCAAGGAGCAACAACAGCGGCGGCAGCGCGGTGAGATTGTCGGCATCGGTGCGGGATTTTTCGTGGAGCCCTGTGGCACCGGCTGGGAAAGCGCGACGGTCAGCCTCAATCCGGACGGAAGAGTTCTGGTCCGCAGCGGCGGCAGCGCCCAGGGTCACGGCCGTGAAACGGCCTATGCCCAGATCGCCGCACGGGAACTGGGATGCGGGATAGAACAGGTTAGCGTGCAGTTTGGCGATACCAGGAACTGCCCGGAGGGCATCGGCGCGCTGGCCAGTCGCAGCACCGCCATCGGCGGCAGCGCGGTGGTCCAGGCAACGCGGGAGGCACTGGCCAAATCAGGCGGAGCCCTCACGCCGCCCCGGCCTGTCGAGGCGTCGGTGCGCTATGAGGCCGATGGCGAAGCCTGGGGGTATGGCTGTTATCTGGCGCAACTGTCCATTGACCCTGAGACCGGTGCGCTCCGGATTGAAAAACTGACATGTCTCGACGATGCCGGTGTGATCATCAATCCTGAACTGGCCGAGGGACAAATCCGTGGCGGTGTTGCGCAGGGGCTGGGAGAGGCGCTGCTGGAACGGCTGGTCTATGACGAGGACGGCCAGTTGATCACGGGCTCGCTGATGGATTATGCGCTGCCGCGGGCGGACGACATGCCGGAGATCGAGATCCTTCACCTGCAAACACCCTCACCCGCCAATCTGCTCGGTGCGAAAGGCATTGGTGAAGCCGGGACGATCGGCGCACCGGTTGCCATCTACAACGCCGCTCTGGATGCACTTGCACCGCTCGGTGTCGCATCCCTCCCATTGCCACTGACCGGCCAGGCCATCTGGCGGGCGATACAGTCTGCCACCAATCCAACCGACGGAAACCGGAACCCATGAAATACAGGAAAAACGAGGCGAAGGAATATTCGCGTGAACACATGAAGGGGATCTGGGCCGCCGCCCTCAATCCGATGATGCCGGACGGGGTCATCGACGAGGGCGGGATGCGGCGCAATATCGACCACTGGATTGACGATCTTGATATCCAGGGATTGTTCATAGCCGGCAAACAGGGCGAATTCTTCTCCATGTCGCTGGCCGAACGCAAGCGCAATTTCGAGCTGGCGGTCGAGGCCGTCAATGGCAGGGCCGGTACGATCATGTCCTGTTCCGACCAGAATTTCGATACTGTGATCGAACTGGCCCGACACGCTCAAAATGTCGGTGCGGACTATATCGTCGTTCATGCACCCATGCTGCATTTCATCCATGACCGCGACGAGACGGTCTACAATTATTACAAGACCATCTGCGATGAGGTCGATATCGGGATCGCCATGTGGAGCCATCCTGATTCCGGCTATCTGATGAGTCCGGAACTGTGTGCACGGATCGCCGAACTGCCCAATATCATGGCCATCAAATATTCCGTTCCGCGTGAGATGTATATCCGGCTGACGGAATTGGCCGGTGACCGGATCCTTGTGAGCACCGCGTCGGAAGACGAGTGGCTCGACAATATCATCGAGCTTGATTGGCAGCTCTATCTGTGTTCGTCGCCGCCCTATCTGCTGCAGACGAAAAACGACCGGCGCATGAACGAATACACGTCTCTCGCCTTTTCCGGGCGGATCGAGGAGGCGCGGCAGGTCAGCGACAGCCTGGACCCGGTGCGCCGTGCGCTGAAGGGCACCCGTCCAGGCGGCAAGCCACAGGCCCACCAGAAATACTGGCAGGAATTGCTTGGCCAGGCGGGCGGGCCGGTACGCCGCCCGCTCCTTCAATTGACGAATGAAGAGAAAGCCCGGACAAGGGGTGCATTCGAAAACTGCGGGCTACGCGTTTAGAGGCAGGCGCGGGGCATACGGTACAGGATGCGTAGTCCTACGGTATTGCGGGAAGGCCGCAATGCCCGAATACTCACTCTCCGGCTGACAGATTGATGTTTGGCGGCATTTCGCAAGGGGCACCTCAGGGGAAATGATGAGGGGATTTCTGCACTCTTCTTCGGTCCGCGCGGCACCAATTGTCAGGAATCCGGCAAAGAGTCACGCACCGGTCGCGAGATTTGTTGTGCGCTTGAAATGCCGCACTGCAACAAGCTATGCTTGATGAGGGAAAAAACGCTTCCAGGAGCAATAACAGGAGGAAACAATCATGACGCCATTCATTAAGGCGCTGGCCATTGCGGGAGTGCTGGCGGCGACAACCGCTCTGACACCGGCTGCATTTGCAGCCAAAACCGACATTACGGTCGGTGCGCAGCTTGAGCCGCCAAATCTGGACCCGACTTCCGGCGCGGCCGGAGCCATCGACCAGGTCACCTATTCCAATATCTTTGAGGGATTGACCCGATTCGGCTCCGACGGCAGCATCAATCCGGGCCTGGCTGAATCCTGGACGATTTCCGATGATGGCAAGGTCTATACGTTCAAATTGCGCGAAGGCGTGATGTTCCACGACGGTACCGCCATGGATGCCGACGATGTCAAATTCTCGCTGGAACGCACCACCGCCGAAGGGTCGACCAATGCACAGAAAGCATTGTTTGCCGATATTGCCTCCGTCGATGTCGTCGATCCGCAAACCGTGAAAATCACCCTGTCGAAGCCCAACGGCAACATGCTGTTCAATCTGGCCTGGGGCGATGCTGTAATCGTTGCCCCTGAATCGGCTGCCAACAATGCCACCAACCCGATCGGAACCGGCGCCTTCATGTTCAAGGACTGGGTGCAGGGCGACCGCGTCGAGCTGGAAAAATACGCCGAATACTGGGGTGAGCCCGCCAAGTTGGACAAGGTGACCTTCAAATTCATCTCCGACCCGAATGCCGCCTTTGCTGCGGTCATGGCCGGCGACGTCGATACCTTCATGCCGTTTCCGGCTCCGGAAAACCTGCCGCAATTCGATGCGGATCCACGGTTCCGGGTGATTGCCGGCTCGACGGAAGGCGAGACCATCCTGTCGACCAACAACAAGATGGCGCCGTTCGACAATCCGAAGGTACGCCAGGCAATGGCCCATGCGATCGACCGCCAGGCCATAATCGATGGCGCCATGTTTGGCTATGGCACGCCGATCGGAACCCATTTTGCGCCCCATCATCCGGCCTATGTCGATCTGACGGGCCAGTCGAATTACGATCCCGAGAAGGCCAAGGCGATGTTGGCGGAAGCCGGTTTCCCGGATGGCTTTACCACGACATTGAAACTGCCGCCGCCCTCCTATGCCCGCCGTGGCGGTGAAATCATTGCCTCGCAGCTTCGCGATGTCGGCATTCAGACCGAGATCAGCAATCTGGAATGGGCGCAGTGGCTGGAGCAGGTGTTCAAGGGCAAGGATTACGGCCTGACGATCGTCTCCCACACCGAGCCCCTGGATATCGGCATCTATGCCCGCCCGGACTACTATTTCCAGTATGATGACGCGGACTTCCAGAAGATCATGGCAGACCTCAACAATGCCACCGATCCGGCCGAACGCGACAAGCTGTTGAAGGCCGCGCAGCAGAAGATTGCCGATGACTATGTCAATGGCTACCTCTTCCAGCTTGCCAATACCGGTGTCGTCAATGCCAAGCTGCGGGGAATCTGGGAAAATGCCCCGACCCAGGCAGCGGACATGACAGCCGTTTACTGGGAAGACTGAACCGGTGAAATGACAATGGCGGGGCTGCCAATGCGGCCCCGCCTTCATATTGAATAAAGACCCGACGCGGTTTCATGCTGCCCTTCCTGATCAAACGGCTGATCTCCCTGACATTGAGCCTGCTTGCGGCAAGCCTCGTCATCTTCTTTGTCATTGAAGTCGTGCCCGGCGACCCGGCATCCTTCATGCTGGGCCTCAACGCGTCACCCGACACGGTTGCCGCCCTGCGCGAAAGCCTTGGACTGAATGCGTCCGTTCCGCTGCGCTACTGGCAGTGGATCACCGGTCTGGTGCAGGGCGAATTCGGTATCAGCTACACCTACAAGGTTCCCGTTGGTGAATTGATCGCCGACCGGTTCTGGGTGTCGATGCCCCTGTCCATCTATGCCCTGACCCTGTCGACGCTGATCGCCTTTCCGGTGGGCGTGATCGCCGCCGCGCGGCGCAATTCACCCGCTGACGTTTCCATCATGGGCGTGACACAACTCGGCATTGCCGTTCCGAATTTCTGGTTCGCCATGCTGCTGGTGCTGTTCTTCGCCGTGTCGCTGCGCTGGTTTTCGGCTGGCGGGTTTCCCGGCTGGGAGGCCGGTTTCTGGGCCGGCATGAAGGCGCTGACCCTGCCGGCCATCGCCCTGGCACTGCCGCAGGCCTCGATCCTGGCGCGCGTCATGCGGTCCTCCCTGCTCGACACTTTGGGGGAGGATTTCGTCCGAACGGCGCGGGCCAAGGGGCTGACGCACCGACAGGCCCTTTGGAAACACGCGCTGCGCAACGCCCTGATCCCCGTTCTGACCATCATCGGATTGCAGTTCTCGTTTCTGCTCGCCGGCGCGATCATCATCGAAAACGTGTTTTTTCTGCCCGGCCTTGGCCGCCTGGTGTTCCAGGGCATCACCCAACGTGATCTCATTGTCGTCAAAAGCGTGATTTTCCTGCTGGTCTTTGCGGTGATCCTCGTCACATTCCTGGTCGATATCACCTATGCGGTGGTCGACCCGCGCTTGCGCAGGAGAAGCGCATGAGCGATCCGCAGATCATCATGGAGCGACCCGCGGGCATGGTGCACGCGGCCCTGCGCTCACCCAGCTTCATGATCGGGCTGGTGCTGACATTGCTGTTCACGGTCGCTGCCCTGCTGTCCTTTGTCTGGACACCGTTTGACGTCACGCAGCTCAATATCGCCAACAAGCTCAAATCGCCCTCGGCGACCCATTGGCTAGGAACCGATGCCTTCGGCCGGGATATTTTCTCCATGCTGATGGTGGGTGCCCGCACATCGATCGCGGTGGCGATTGTCGCCGTTGGCATCGGCATTGTCGTCGGTGTTCCGCTCGGCCTGCTTGCAGCCGCGCGTCATGGCAGCCTGATCGATGAATTTGTCATGCGGACAAATGATCTGATCTTCGCTTTTCCCGCACTGTTGATGGCAATCATGATCACTGCCGTGTTCGGGCCGAGTGCGTTGAACGCCATCATCGCAATCGGTATCTTCAACATACCGGTCTTTGCGCGGCTCGCCCGCGGCGCGGCCCTGTCGCTTTGGACACGGGACTACGTGTTGGCGGCCCGGGTCGCGGGCAAGGGCCGAACCCTCATCTCGGCGGAACATATACTGCCCAACATCACCAATCTTCTGATCGTGCAGGGCACGATCCAGTTTTCGCTCGGGATTCTGGCCGAAGCGGGCCTGGCCTATGTCGGGCTCGGAACACAGCCGCCCCTGCCCAGCTGGGGACGCATGCTGTCCGACGCACAGACCATGATCTACATCGCGCCGAACCTGGCGATCTTTCCGGGTCTGGCCATTGTCCTGACGGTCCTCGGGCTCAACCTGATGGGCGACGGTATGCGCGACATATTCGACCCGAAATTGCGGCGGGCCCGATAATGTCGCTGCTCGAGGTCGAAAATCTCTCGCTGAGCATCCGGGATATGCCGATCCTGCACGATGTCGATCTGAAGATCGAGGCCGGTGAGGTGCTTGGTGTTGTCGGAGAGTCGGGTTCCGGCAAATCCATCACCGCCCTGGCGGTCATGCAATTGCTGCCTGTTGGCTCCGCCTGGAAAGGGTCCATCCGCCTGGACGGTAATGCGCTGGAGACCTACTCCGAAAAACAGATGTGCGCCTTGCGCGGCAACGATATCGGCATGGTGTTTCAGGAGCCCATGACGGCCCTCAATCCGGTTCAGACCATCGGCGATCAGGTGGCCGAGACCATACTGGTGCACAGCGGTTCATCGCGCCGGGAGGCAAGACGCATTGCGCGCGAGGCGCTCAACCGCGTCGGTCTGCCGCCCGAGCAATTCCCGCTCGACCGCTATCCGCACGATCTTTCCGGCGGCCAGCGCCAGCGCGTGGTGATCGCCATGGCCATTGCGCTCAGGCCCAAATTGCTGATCGCCGATGAACCGACCACGGCGCTTGATGTCACCACCCAGGCACAGATCCTGAAATTGCTCAAATCACTCGTCGAAGAAGACGATATGGGGCTCATATTGATCACCCATGATCTGGCCGTTGTGGCCGACATGGCCGATCACATTGCCATCATGAAGGACGGCGTCATAGTCGAGGCCGGTGAAACGGTGTCGCTCTTTCGTCAAATGAGCCACCCCTATACACGGGCGCTTTTCGAGGCGTCCAATCACGTGCCGACCCGTAATCCGGACCATGGTGCGGACGGGTCCAAGCCGGTGATCGAGATTGATTCCGTTGTGCGAGACTATGCCCTGCCGCGGCGGTCGCTTTTTTCGGCACCCGACCACTTTCGTGCCGTGGATCGTGTTTCACTGGCCATCATGCATGGTGAAAATGTCGGCCTGGTCGGTGAAAGCGGTTGCGGCAAGTCGACCCTCACACGGGCGATATTGGCGCTTGATGCCGTTCAGGGCGGCGAGATCAGGCTCGACGGCAAGCTCTTTTCGACCACCGGCGAAGGACCCGACCGTCAGATGCGGCGGCGCGTGCAGGTGGTCTTTCAGGATCCCTACAGCTCTTTCAATCCCCGGCACCGCGTGGACCGTCTGATAACGGAGCCGTTTTTCCTGCTGGAAAAACAGCCGGATGCCGAGGAACGCGATGCCCGTATCGCCACGGCGCTGAGCAATGTTGGTCTGCAGCCGTCGGACGCCCACAAATATATTCATGAATTTTCCGGTGGACAGCGGCAGCGCATCGCCATTGCCCGCGCCTTGATTATCGAACCATCTCTGATCATTCTTGATGAAGCGGTTTCGGCACTCGATGTGTCGATCCGGGCGCAGATTCTCGATCTCCTGGCCGACCTTTCGGATCGCCTTGCGGTGTCATATCTGTTTATATCGCACGATCTGTCGGTGGTCCGGGCGATCACCGATCGTGTCCTCGTCATGAAAGCCGGGAAAATCGTCGAGGAAGGCAGGACGGAAGAGGTGTTTCGAAATCCGCAGCACAGCTACACGAGGGAATTGCTGGCTGCCACGCCGATCCTGGACGAAGCGCTGCGGGCACGCGAGGCGCGCGCGACCGCTGAATGAAAGACAAAATGATGGATGCACTCGAAAAACTGGGCGTCGACCCATCGGCCTGTTTCATCAACGGGCAGTGGGTTGCACCGGAAAATGATGACAGCCTGGAACTGGAAGACCCCTCGACCGGCACCGTGATCGGTGAAATCGCGAGGGGAACAGCGGGTGATATCGACGCTGCAGCGGACGCTGCACACGGAGCGCTTGACGGCATATGGGGCCGCACAACGGCGGTCGAACGGGGCAGAATTCTCACCCGCATCGGCCAGCGCGTCCTCGACACTGTCGATCTGCTTGCCGAGCTCGAGGCCGCCGACGTCGGCAAGCCGCTGACCCAGGCACGCAATGATGCCATTGCACTCGCCCGCTACATGGAGTTCTACGGTGGGGCTGCCGACAAGATCCACGGCGAGACCATTCCCTATCTGGATGGCTACACGGTCTACACGCTGCGTGAACCGCATGGGGTAACCGGCCATATCGTCCCGTGGAACTATCCGATGCAGATCATCGGACGTTCGGTCGGTGCGGCTCTGACCATGGGCAATGCAGCCGTTCTCAAGCCGGCTGAGGAAGCCTGTCTAACCGCTCTTGCCTTTGCCCAGATCGCCCATGATGCCGGGCTGCCGTCAGGGGCGCTCAATGTTGTTCCCGGTCTCGGTGAAGAGGCGGGTGCCGCACTGACGGATCACCCCGGTGTCAACCACATTTCCTTTACCGGATCGGTTGGTGTTGGCGCGCTGGTTCAGGGGGCCGCGGCGCGCAACGTCGTGCCGGTCACACTGGAGTTGGGCGGCAAGTCGCCGCAGATTGTCTTCAAGGATGCCGATATCGACCGGGCATTGCCGTTTTTGGTCAATGCCGGCATTCAGAATGCGGGACAGACCTGTTCGGCCGCGTCGAGGATACTGGTGCATCGTTCGATCTATTTTGAGCTGCTGGACCGGATGTCCGAACGCTATCAGGCACTGCGTGTTGGCCCGGCGGGTGCGGATCTCGATGTCGGACCGTTGATATCGGCAAAGCAGAAGGAGATCGTCGACGGATTTCTGGACCTTGCGCAGCACGATAACCTGACCGTTGCGGCAACGGGTGTGCTGGTCGAGGATGCGCCGGCCGGCGGGTACTATGTGGAACCGACATTGTTTGCCGGCGTCGATCACGACCACCGCCTCGCCCAGGACGAGATTTTCGGCCCGGTGCAAGTTGTCATCCCGTTTGATACGGATGAAGAAGCCGTATCGATCGCCAACGGCACCGACTACGGGCTTGTTGCCGGTATCTGGACACGCGATGGCGACCGGCAGATGCGGATGGCGCGTGCCATCCGCTCCGGCCAGGTCTTCATCAACAATTATGGCGCTGGCGGCGGGGTTGAGCTGCCCTTCGGCGGAATCGGCAAATCCGGCCACGGACGGGAAAAGGGGTTCGAGGCGCTCTATGGATTTTCCGTCCTGAAAACCGTTGCTGCGCATCATGGCTGACCGCCAAGGAGAACCTGAATATGCGGCTTGAAGGAAAAACGGCAATCGTCACGGGCGGAGCCTCCGGCTTCGGTGCCGGTATTGTCAGGAAGTTCATCAGCGAAGGCGCCCGGGTGATGGTGGCTGATATCAATGGCGATGCCGCCGCTGCCTTTGCTGCGGAAGTGGGCGACGGAGCGATGGCCCAGACAGTTGATGTCTCCAGCGGCGACAGCGTCCGGCAAATGGCCGATACGGCACTCGCCGCATTTGGCAATGTTGACATTCTGGTGAACAATGCCGGTGTGTCGCACCTGCCGACCGCCCTTGAAGAGGTCAGCGAAGCGGATTTCGATCGGGTCCTGGCGGTCAATGTGAAGTCGGTCTATCTGACCGCCAGACATCTGGTGCCATCCATGAAGGAAAAGGGTGCGGGCTGCATCCTCAATGTCGCATCGACCGCCGGTGTCAGCCCGCGGCCACGGCTGAACTGGTACAACGCTTCGAAAGGCTGGATGATCACGGCCACGAAAACCATGGCGGTCGAACTGGCCCCGGCGGGTATCCGTGTCAATGCAATCAATCCCGTGGCCGGCGAAACACCGCTGCTCAAGACATTCATGGGCGAGGACACGCCCGAAATCCGCGCAAAGTTTCTGTCAACGATCCCGATCGGGCGTTTTTCGACGCCGGAAGATATGGGCAACGCGGCCTGCTATCTGTGCTCGGACGAAGCCTCGATGGTCACCGGGGTCGCCATGGAGGTCGATGGCGGCCGCTGCATCTGACTGGGTGCCGGATCGGGAAGACCGGTTCCGGCTTCCACCGTCGCACAGAAAGAGACCATAAGGGTCTGTCGGCTAATGGTTCAAATCTCGGTATCAAACCATGTTTCAAAAATTGTGCCATTCGACACGGTTGCTATTTTGTCGTCTTGTGACAAATAATAGGCGAGGGAAAAGGGAACGCTACGGCGTATGTTAAAGCCCCGGGGGGCAGACAACCGGGAGGAACTGAATGGCAGGCATATCAATGCGGGTGAACGGTCGTGAGGTCGACGCGGATGTCGAGGACCGAACACTTCTTGTAGACTTTCTTCGAAACAATCTGGTGCTGACCGGCACCCATGTGGGTTGCGACACGTCGCAATGCGGCGCCTGCGTGGTGCATCTCGACGGCAAGGCGGTCAAATCCTGTACCATGCTCGCCGCCCAGGCGGCAGGGTCTGACATAACCACAGTCGAAGGCCTGATGTCGGACGGGGAACTGCACCCGGTCCAAAGGGCATTCCGTGAACATCACGGCCTTCAATGCGGCTTCTGCACGCCAGGCATGATCATGGCGGCAACCGATATGATCGCCCGCCACGGCGCCGCGCTGGATGAAGCAACGGTGCGCACGGAGCTGGAAGGCAATATCTGCCGGTGTACCGGCTACCACAACATCGTCCGGTCGATCCTTGCCGCAGCAGCGGAAATGAACGGCACACAACAGGCTGCCGAATAGTCAGGCAACAGGCGGCATCGGAGTCACCGGACCGCGGGTCCAGTGGCCTGAGCGTCGACGTTGCCCGCACGGGATGACGGACGCCTTTCCGATCGATCGCCGGAAACGGGAGGAGAATTTCCATGGGAGTTGAAGGTATTGGTGCCCGGGCGGCACGCAAGGAAGACCGCCGGTTCATCACCGGCCAGGGCCGCTACACCGACGACATGGTGGTCGCGGGCATGAAACACGCGGCCTTCGTCAGAAGCCCGCACGCACATGCCAGGATCAAGGGCATTGACAAGAGCGCCGCCGAATCCATGCCCGGTGTGCTTGGCGTTCTGGACGGCAAGCAGCTGACCGAGGATGGCATCGGCAACATAATCTGCGGCTGGATGATCCACTCAACCGACGGTTCGCCGATGAATATGGGCGTCTGGCGCCCTCTGGCTGAGGACAAGGTTCGGTATGTCGGAGATGCCGTCGTGGTCGTCGTGGCGGAAACACGCGCTCTGGCACAGGAGGCCGCCGAAGCCGTCCAGGTCGACTATGAGGAACTTCCCGCCGTGACGGATGCCGTCTCCGCCATCGAGCCCGGCGCGCCTCAGATCCATGAAGCCGCCGAGAAAAATCTCATTTTTGATTGGGAAATCGGCGAAAGCCTCGCCGTCGAGGAAGCGATTTCGGATGCGGCGAATATTGTCGAACTGGAGGTCTCCAACAACCGCCTCATTCCCAATGCGATGGAACCGCGGGCCGCGCTCGGCTTGTATGATTCCGCCGAAGAGCACTACACCTGCTGGACAACGTCGCAGAACCCGCACCTTGCGCGCCTTGTGATGAGCGCCTTTTACAATGTCGCGCCTGAAAACAAGCTGCGGGTGATCGCTCCGGATGTCGGCGGTGGATTCGGTTCCAAGATCTATATCTACCCGGAGGAGATTGTCTGCCTTTGGGCGTCGAAACGCACCGGCGTGCCGGTCAAGTGGACCGCCGACCGCAGCGAGTCGTTCCTGACCGACGCCCATGGCCGCGATCATGTTTCAACGATCAAGATCGCTTTTGACGCCAACAACCGTATGACCGGTATCAAGGTCGATACATTGGCCAATCTGGGCGCCTATATGTCGTTGTTTTCATCGGTCACGCCGACCTATCTCTATGCCACATTGTTGTCTGGCCAATACAACGTGCCCAATGTCCATGCCAATGTGCGCACAGTCTACACGAACACTGCTCCGGTTGATGCCTATCGCGGCGCCGGCCGACCCGAAGCCTGCTACCTGGTGGAACGGGCCATGGAAACCGCCGCCCGGCAGCTCGGCGTTGATCCGGCTGAACTCAGGCGGATCAATTTTGTCAAGGAGTTCCCCCACCAGACGCCGGTCATCATGAACTACGATACCGGAGACTTCGAAGCCTCGCTGGATGCGGCAATGCAGGCATCCGACTATGCCGGGTTCCCGGACCGCAAGGCCGAAGCGCAGGCACGCGGCAAGCTGCGTGGCATCGGCTTGAGCTGCTACATCGAAGCGTGCGGGATTGCCCCCTCCCAGGCCGTAGGTTCGCTCGGTGCCGGCGTCGGATTATGGGAATCGGCTGAAGTGCGGGTCAATGCCGTTGGAACCATCGAGGTCCTGACCGGTTCACACAGTCATGGCCAGGGTCACGAGACGACGTTTGCGCAGGTGGTCGCCGACCGGCTGGGTATTGGCCTTGACACGATCTCTGTCGTGCACGGCGATACCGATAAGGTCCAGATGGGCATGGGCACCTATGGTTCGCGCTCCGGAGCCGTCGGCATGTCAGCCGTCGCCAAGGCGCTCGACAAGGTCGAGTCCAAAGCCAGGAAGGTCGCCGCCCATCTGATGGAAGCGGATGAAGCGGATATAGTCATCGATGAAGGCCATCTGAAAGTGGCCGGCACGAACAAGGGGATACCCTGGTCGCAAATGGCGCTCGCCTGCTACACCGCCCATGATTTGCCCGAGGGAATGGAACCCGGGCTGAAGGAAACGGCCTTTTTCGATCCCGCCAATTTCACCTTCCCGTCCGGCTGCTATGTCTGCGAGGTGGAAGTCGATCCGGATACCGGAAAGACGGATATCATCCAATTTGTTGCCGCGGACGATTTCGGCAATATCATCAATCCGATGATTGTCGAGGGCCAGGTCCATGGCGGCTTGGCGCAAGGCATTGGCCAGGCGCTGCTGGAAGGTTGCGCCTACGATCCTGAAACCGGTCAACTGCTGACGGCGAGCTACATGGATTACACCATGCCGCGGGCCGATGATCTGCCGAATTTCGAGGTTTCGACAACGGTCACCGAATGTCCATCCAATCCGCTCGGCGTCAAGGGCTGCGGCGAAGCGGGAGCAATCGGCTCACCACCGGCCGTGATCAATGCGATTACCGACGCGATCGGCAACAATGATCTGTCCATGCCGGCGACATCCCAGAATGTCTGGAAAGCGCTGAACGAAGCCTGAGGAACGGCAAGGAAAGGAAAGACCATGTATTCAACCAAATATCACCGCGCATCCTCAGTGGCCGAAGCGACCAGCCTCGTTTCGGCGGCCGAAGACGGCAAGTTTCTGGCCGGTGGCCAGACACTGATCTCAACGATGAAACAAAGGCTTGCCGCACCCAGCGATGTGGTCGACCTTCGGCATGTCGATGATCTGCAAGGTATTTCAGTGTCCGGCGAAACGGTTCGGATCGGCGCTGCAACCACCCATGCGCAAATCGCCGAGTCCGAGGATGTGCGCAATGTCTGCGCCGCCTTTGCCGACCTTGCGTCGCTGATCGGAGATCCGCATGTGCGTCACATGGGGACGATCGGCGGCTCCGTTGCCAACAACGACCCCGCGGCGGACTACCCGGCTGCGCTGGTGGCGCTTGAGGCCACGGTCCACACCAACAATCGCGACATTGCGGCCGGTGACTTCTTTGTCGGTCTCTTCGAGACGGCGCTTGAAGAAGATGAGATCATTGTTGCCGTTTCGTTCGCTGCGCCCAAAAAAGCCGCCTATCAGAAATTCCCCAATCCGGCGTCCCGATATGCCTTGGTGGGTGTTTTTGTCGCCGATGGTTCGGCGGGAGCAAGGGTCGGTGTGACAGGCGCCGGTTCGGACGGCGTCTTCCGGGCTTCCGATATGGAAACGGCACTCGATGGCGAATTCGCAGCCGGTTCGCTGGACGGCGTCGAAGTGGACACAGGCCTGATGATGTCCGATCTGCATGGCGCACCCGACTACCGGGCCAATCTGGTCAAGGTGCTGGCCAAACGCGCGGTAGTGGCCGCTGTGTAATTCAACAAAAACGCCCGGATCATGATCCGGGCGTTTCAGGATTTCATTCGAATGGCGGGTTCGCCTACTGGATAACGACCACTTTCGATTTACGGCCCGGTTTGACACGGGAATAGAGGTCAATGATGTCCTGGTTCATCAGGCGGATGCAACCGGATGACGCCGCCGTTCCGATGGATTTCCATTCCGGTGTCCCATGCAGACGATAGAGCGTGTCGTTTCCGTCCTTGTCAAACAGGTAGAGCGCACGGGCTCCCAGCGGGTTTTTCAGGCCGGGGCGTTGTCCGTCTTCGGCATACCGTTTGAGGCTTGGCTGCCGCGCGACCATTTCCGCTGGTGGCGTCCAGCGCGGCCATGGGCGTTTCCACGCGATATAGGCCTCACCCTCCCAGGCAAATCCGGCGCGGCCGACGCCGATTCCATAGCGGACTGCCTTGTTGCCCGGCAAAACATAATAGAGGAAACGTTTGCGGGTATTGACGATCACCGTTCCCGGTTTTTCGGGCGTGAAGTAGGTCACGATTTGCCGGTGATACTGTTTGTCGACGCGGTTGATCGGAACGGCCGGAATCTTGTATCCGCCGTCACTCACACTGCCATATGTGCTGGTGAAAATTTCTTTGGTGATTTCCGGACCGCCCGTCTGGCAACCGGTTAGAAAAAGTGCGGCCGCCAACCCCATCAATGCCAAGCGTATCGTCATGTGCGTCCCCTTGAGTCCCCGAAGGCCGTTTCTTGCTGACCGGACATTCGATGATTATGGTTTATTTTTTATTACTGCCGGATGGCAAGTCTTGTTGCGCGCTCTGCTGTCACAATGGCGTCAATCCATTCCGTACTATGGCTTTCTTGCAACGCCAATGAACAACTCGCTCTGGTCAGGCGACTCATGTAAGATTTCGAAATGCCGATTGTATCACCGCATCCCGAACCCAGCCTGGTCGATGGCCGGCAATCCGAGCGTGCATTGCTGGTGCGGCGGGGCGTGCAGCGCCTGTTTGGTGAACTGCGCCACGCCATTCTTCCGGAACTCAGCCTGGCAAGCGGCCGCCGCGCCGATCTGATCACCTTGTCGGAAAAGGGACAGGTCTGCATCATCGAGATCAAATCATCGATCGAGGACTTTCGTGTCGACAACAAATGGCCGGATTATCGCCAGCATTGTGACCGACTGTATTTCGCCACCCATCCGGGCGTGCCAATCGACATCTTTCCGCAGGACTGCGGCATGATCCTGTCAGATGGCTATGGCGCCGAGATCATGCGCGAGGCCCCCGAACACAAGCTTGCGCCGGCGACACGCAAGGCCCTGACCCTGCGATTTGCCAGGGCCAGCGCGGATCGCCTGCTGGTCGCCGAGCAAATGGCTTATCAACAAAATCAGGCCGGCTGAAACCGCGACGATGACCGATGTGCGAGATGGACTTTCAGTCAATTCCGCGTTGCGCTGCTTATGAGTGGTACGCATTCCGCCAGGCTGGCCGAGATCGGCTTAGGGCTGATATCGCGTCACCTCCTGCCAGATTAGCGAGCAAGGGGTTGAGAGCGCATGCGCCGTCAGCGCGGTGCGCGCTTGGCGAGGATGCGCTGCAGGGTTCGCCGGTGCATGTTGAGTCGGCGTGCCGTTTCCGAAACGTTGCGATCGCACATTTCATAGACGCGCTGAATATGTTCCCAGCGCACCCGGTCTGCTGACATCGGGTTCTCCGGCGGGGCAACCTTTTCGTCGGATTTGCGGGTCAGTGCCGTAAACACATCATCGGCGTCGGCCGGTTTCGCCAGATAGTCGATTGCCCCCAGCTTGACCGCATTCACAGCCGTGGCGATGTTGCCATAGCCGGTCAGCATGATGATGCGGGTATCCTCGCGTCGGCTGCGGATGGCTTCGATTAGTTCGAGGCCATTGCCATCGGCAAGGCGCAGGTCGATGACGGCGTATTTCGGTGTTGCTTTGGTGATGGCGGCCCGTCCGGCCGCCACCGACTCTGCCAGTTCAACGGCAAAGCCACGGCTTTCCAGCGCGCGCCCCAGGCGCCGCAGGAAGGGTCCGTCATCGTCAACGATGAGCAGCGACGGGTCGTCGCCAATGAGATCTTCGCCATTCATGGCGTCCGGTGTCATGGTCATTGTCCGAACTGGTCCCAATTTCATTGGTAGGGTCTTCAACCGTACGACATAGCGCGGTCATCCGCAAAACCCAATCATCGGTGGCCAGACGCGCGCTAATGCCGCAGTGCAAAATAGATGCTTCCCGATGCCGTTCGGTCGGTCAACCCTCGCGCATTTCCATGGCGACGCGCGGCCAGACGACTTCGATATGGGCGCCGCCGCCGGGCTGGTTGGAGAATTTCAGTTCCGCACCCGACCGTTCGAGCAATGTCTTGGCAATGAACAGGCCCAGTCCGAGGCCACCGGCACTGGGTTTTCCACCACGCGGACGACCGGCAACATAGGGATCGCCGATTCGCGGCAGAATATCGGCGGCAAAGCCAGGCCCGTCATCCTCGATTGTGATCGAGACGGTATCCGCGTCGCTGACCGTGTGGAGACTGATCGCGGAGCGAGCGAAATCCACGGCATTTTCGACGAGATTTCCAAGGCCATAGACGATTCCGGCATTGCGGTGGCCGATAGGCTCGGTGCCAGTTCTTTCCTCATGTTTCACCGAAATGTCCACGCCAAACTCCCGGTGCGGTGCAATAACCTCCTCGATGAGAGAGGAAAGCGGCAATTGCCGCATATGGGCCTCCTCGGTGGAAGACAGGGTTGCCAGCCGGCGCATGATATCGCGGCACCGTTCGCTCTGCGACCGCAGCAACTGCACATCCTCGCCGAACCGTTCATCATCGCCAAGTGCCCGTTCCATTTCTCGGGCGACAACCGTGATGGTGGCAAGCGGTGTTCCCAGCTCATGGGCTGCCGCTGCGGCAAGGCCGTCGAGTGCCGACAGATGCTGTTCCCGTTGCAACGCAAATTCGGTGGCAACCAGCGCATCGGCCAGTTCGCCCGCTTCAGCCGAAACCCGATAGGCATAAAAGGCGGCAAACGCCGATGTCGAGACGATGGCAATCCACATTCCGATCACCAGCAATAACGGCGCGTCGAACGTGACGCCGGGATACCAGGGCAATGGCAGGTGATAAAAGGCAAGTGCGGTCACGGCAGCCACGGCAATGACGCCCAGGGCGATGATGTTGCGGACGGGCAATGAGGCCGACGCGATGATCACCGGCACGCTGATCAGAATGGAAAACGGATTCTCCAGCCCGCCGGTCATGTAAAGAAGCGCAGCCAATTGCAGGATGTCGAGCCCCAGCACGATCGTCGACATGGTGGGGCTGAGCCGGTGATTGGCCGGATAGACCAGCCGCAGGGCAAGGTTCAGCAACGCCAGACACGCGATCAGCAGAAAACAGGAGGCAATCGGCATGGGAAATTCGAAGCCGTACCCGACCACGACAACCGCGATGCATTGACCGATAATCGCCAATGTGCGCAACCGAATGAGCGTGCGAAGCCTCAAATGATTGGCGTTGCGGGTTTCCGAGAGCTGTTTAGAGACATCCATTGCGCAGGTTCTATCTCTTTTTGGGATATTTGACACGCCGCGTCGCATCCGCCGCAGCCGGGTCGTCGGGCCACGGATGCTTGGGATAGCGGCCCCGCATTTCACCGCGCACATCCGCCCAGCTGCCGGCCCAGAAGCCCGGCAAGTCGCGTGTGGTCTGAATCGGTCTTTGCGCGGGGGACAAGAGTTCAAGTAACAGGGGCTGCGCGCCATCGCCAATGACCGGGTGCTGCTCGAGACCAAACAATTCCTGAACGCGAACGGACAGGACCGGCACCTCGCCGTCATAGCGGATAGGCAGGTTCGAACCGGCCGGCGTTTGGAAATGCGTGGGCGCCAGGCGATCGAGATCCCGCTGCAGGTCGTATCGCACCAGTGAAAGCAGGCCATCGGAGAGGCTCGATGGCTCGATCCGGGCGAGTGCTTTCACACCGTGCTGAAACGGCGCGAACCAGGTTTCAAGTCCCGACAAGAGAGCACCATCGCTCATATCCGGCCATGAGTTTTTCAGCGTCCGGTGCAGCCAGTCCAATCGGTCCCGCAACTGGCGACTCTTTGCATTCCACGGCAGAACGGCGAGACCGGCGCCGCGCACACCCGAACAAAGAGCCTGCACGATGGCCTCATCGCCCGGATTGGCCAGTTCGGATTCCACCAGGACAAGGCTGCCGAGCTTTTGTTGTCGTCGCGCCCTGACCCGCTTGGTTGTGCTGTCGAACGTGATGGCGTCCTGTTCCGTGATCTCCCGTGCAAGGTCATGCAAAAGGGTCTCCAGGTCAACGGGTGCTGCCGCCAGGATGCGCTGCGATTGCGGATTTCCCGTCAGGTCGCAGACCACCAGAAACGGTTCACGCGCCAGCGCGTCGTGCTCATCGACAAACGCGCCCCGGCCATTGGCCAGGCGATAACGGCGTTGTCCATGATCCGTCGAACCCTGCCGCTTCGCCACGCGGTCTGAAAACCCGTGCAGCAGGAGGGCACCTGCCGGTTGAGCGCCATCATCCGGGTCGTCCCCGGGTGAGATCTTGAGTGTGCGGATCAGACGGTCCGTAAGAGATTGGGCCTTTTTGGCCCGGCCGCCCTTGTCCCGCCGGAAATTCTGAAGCCGTGCGTCGAGATCGATGGATGGTCCGCCAAGGCCCTTTTCGCCGATCAGGACCGCAAGCTGAGCGGCGGCAACGCCCTGACCGGAGCCGGCCGCGGCAATCACCATTGCCGCCAGCCGCACAGGAAGTCCAAGCGACCGCATCTTCTTGCCGGTCGACGTCAAATGTCCATGATCATCCATGGCGGTTAGCCGGCGAAGCAATTCGGTTGCCTCCGACAGCGCTGCGTCGGGAGGCGGGTCAATGAACCGCAAAGTGGTCGGATCCGAAACACCCCAGGCCGCGCAGTCAAGAAGCAGGCCACTCAGGTCGCTCGCCTTGATTTGAGGTGGCGTGAAGGCCGGAAGTGAAAGGTTTTGTTCTTCTCGCCATAGCCGAAGCGCGATGCCCGGTTCTGTTCGACCCGCACGTCCGGCCCGCTGGTCGGCCGACGCGCGTGAGGCACGGACGGTTTCAAGGCGCGTAATGCCGGTTGAGGGTTCAAAGACGGGCAATCGCTGCAGACCGCTATCGATCACAATGCGTACACCGTCAATGGTGATCGATGTTTCCGCGATGGCTGTCGCCAGCACGATTTTCCTTGTACCGGCTTTCGCGGGCTGGATGGCTGCGTCTTGTGCGCCGCCGGGAAGATCACCGTAGAGCATGGTCAACACAGTCCCGTCAGGCAGTGTGTTCTCCAGCAGCGCAGCCGTACGCTTGATTTCGGCCTGGCCCGGCAAAAAGCCCAGTATAGACCCGTCTTCGCTCTCCAGGACAGAACGGATGGCGTTTGCCATGGTGTGTTCGATCCGCTCGCCCGCAGGTCTGGCATCATATCGGATTTCGACAGGATAAGAACGGCCGGTGCTTTCAATCACCGGGGCGCCCTCAAGCAATGTCGCTACGCGGGCAACATCAAGCGTTGCCGACATGACGACCAGTCGCAGATCGTCCCGAAGACCGGACTGGACATCCAGTGCCAGCGCCAGGCCGAAATCGGACTCGAGTGTCCGCTCGTGAAACTCGTCGAACAGGACCGCCGCGATGCCGGGCAGGTCCGGGTCGTCCAGCACCATGCGGGTAAAGATCCCCTCGGTGATGACCTCGATGCGGGTTCGGGTCGTGATTCGCGTGTCCAGGCGCGTGCGGTAGCCCACCGTGCCACCGACATCCTCGCCGATCAGGCGCGCCATCTGCCGGGCTCCGGCGCGGGCGGCCAGGCGTCGGGGCTCCAACACCAGGATGCGGCCTTCCCCCAGCCAGTCGGCGGACAGAAGGTGGAGAGGAACAAGCGTCGTCTTTCCGGCGCCCGGCGGTGCGGCGAGCACCGCATTGGGATGGCCATCCAGAGCCGACAGCAGCGCCGGAACCACTTCGGTGACGGGAAGTTTGGGTAGATCTTCGATCATGGCCATCCGATTTGGTTGTCAACAAACTGCTCTACATCCCCGCGCCTCGGGCGGCAATCGGCACCTGCAAATATCGTGTTCGCCACTCGCTATCGGTGATGGCCTGCGTTACATAGGGTGATCGGACATCACCCTGTCAATCGATCCGGGAGCGGACAATGAGTGACCAGTCAGGCCGGAAAACATTGGTATTGACCGGTGCAAGCCGTGGAATCGGTCACGCAACGGTCAAACGGTTTTCCCGTGAGGGCTGGCGGGTCATCACCTGTTCCCGCCAGGATTTCGCCGAGAACTGCCCATGGCCGGCCGGTCCCGAGGATCATATCAAGATCGACCTGTCGGATCCCGAGGATGTCGGCAGTGCCGTCGCGGAAATTCGCCATCGGCTGGAAAAGGATGGCGGGCAACTGCATGCATTGGTCAACAATGCCGGCATTTCCCCGAAAACATCGGAGGGCAAGCGGCTTGATTCGATGGAAACGCCCATGCATGTCTGGCGCGATGTGTTTCAGGTGAATTTCTTTGCGCCGATCATGCTGGCGCGCGGGCTGTTCCAGGAACTGGCGTCTGCCGGGGGATCGGTGGTCAATGTCACATCGATCGCGGGCTCCCGTGTGCATCCGTTTGCCGGTACCGCCTATGCTACATCGAAAGCCGCTCTGGCTTCCCTGACCCGCGAGATGGCAGCCGATTTCGGACCCCATGGCATACGCGTCAATGCCATCGCACCGGGTGAGATCGAAACCGCGATCCTGTCAGCCGGCACGGACAAGATTGTCGAAAACATTCCGCTTCGCCGAGTCGGCACCACGGCAGAGGTCGCCGAGACGATCTTTTTTCTGTGCAGCGACAGCGCGTCCTATGTCACCGGTGGTGAAATCCACATCAATGGCGGCCAGCACGTGTGAACCGCACCGTTGTGCGGGTTGCCGGAAACGTGACAGCAGTTCCAGTCGCCGATCAGGCTTAGTGCGCGCCACCAAACCGGCCAATGCGAACGCCATAGTGCACGGCGACGCCGTAGTCGGGGTCATCATCCGAATCGACCATCAACTGGCCCGCCCGGGCAAGCAGGGTGTGGCAGTCGCGCGAAAGGTGCCGCAACTCCAGACGGGTGCCGCGGGCCTGGTATTTGCCGGCCAGAGCTTCGATCGCCTGCAGTGCCGACTGGTCCGCGACACGCGAATTCATGAAGTCGACGATCACCAATTTCGGATCGTTCTTGGGGTCGAACAGTTCCAGAAAACCCGCAACCGAGCCGAAGAAAAGGGGACCTTCAACCCGATAGACCTTGGCACCCTTTTCATCTGTTTCCGTCGTGGCGCGGATGCGTGTTGCGTTGCTCCAGGCATAGGCGAGTGCCGATATGATGACGCCGGCAACCACTGCAATGGCAAGGTCCGTCAGCACCGTGATGATGGTAACCAGAACGATCACCGTGGCATCGGTGCGCGGCACCCGGGCAATGATCGAAAAGCTTTTCCACGCAAAGGTCCCGATCACCACCATGAACATGACGCCGATCAGCGCCGCCAGCGGGATTTGCTCGATCAGGGCCGATGCAAACAGGATGAAGCTCAGCAGCAACAGCGCTGCAGTGATTCCGGACAGACGGGTCCGGGCGCCTGATTCCACATTGATCATCGACTGGCCGATCATCGCGCAACCACCCATGCCGCCGAAAAACCCGGTCACCACATTGGCGGCGCCCTGGGCCATGCATTCCTGTGACGCACCACCTCGGGTTCCGGTTTTCTCACCCACCAGGTTGAACGTCAGCAGGCTTTCGATCAGCCCGATGGCCGCGAAAATCAGGGAATAGGGAAGGATGATCTGCAGGGTTTCAAGCGTCATCGGGACCATCGGGATGGAAAATTCCGGCAGGCCGCCGCTGATCGAAGCCATGTCACCCACGCGGGGGACGGGTATGTCGAACACAATCACGGCGCCGGCAACCACCAGAATGGCCGCCAGGGGCGCCGGTATGATCCTGGTGAGTTTCGGCACGACGGCGATGACCAGCATAGTCAGCGCAACAAGACCGATCATGTAGAGCAGCGGCAAACCGGATATCCATTCCTTGCCGCCATCGGGTGTCGCCACCTTGAACTGGTTGAACTGCGCCAGAAAAATGACGATCGCCAGGCCGTTGACAAAGCCCAGCATCACCGGGTGAGGCACAAGGCGGATGAAACGGCCGAGTTTGAAAATACCGGCCGCAACCTGCATCACGCCCATCAGAACGACGGCGGCAAAGAGATACTGCACGCCGTGGCTTGCCACCAATGCGACCATGACAACCGCCAGGGCGCCCGTTGCGCCTGAAATCATGCCGGGCCGGCCGCCAAAAACCGATGTGATGAGGCACACGATAAAGGCCGCATAAAGCCCGACCAGCGGATTGACACCGGCAACGAACGCAAAGGCGACGGCCTCGGGTACCAGCGCCAGGGCGACCGTCAATCCGGACAGTGTTTCGATGCGAATGCGATCCGGTGTCATGGGCACGCGATCGTCGGCGGACGGCCGAACAAGCGGCAACGCACCGCTGATGGCTGCAATGGCGGGTTTCAGCAAAATGAAGATTCCGATTTACAGGTAGATGTCATGGGGTATTCTCGGGGTTTATTGCACTGCACAATCCAAAAAGCCAGTGTTAATTGGCCCTGCATGCCAGACATGCGCAAATGCGACAGCGTGGCGTCGGCCGGATTTGGACAATTGGGTGTCAGAACCCCTAATCCAGAGATGGCGGTTCCGGACAGGGATTGACTCCAAGTGTGATCACACATATCACCCAACAATGGCTCATAATCTTGCGTTGGGCGAAACCGGATCAGACGCCCCCGGACTTCATGGCAATGCCCTTGCCCGTAACATTGGTCACTCGCTGGAGCTGGACTGGATCAACGACATTCAGGTCAACCGGTCTGCCGTCGAAAGGCGCTGTACCACGCTTGGTGGACGGCGATCGGTCAAGAAGGATGCCCAGGCCGGCTGGCTGCTCAAAGCCATAACCTGTATCGATCTGACAACCCTCAATGGTGACGACACCGCCGCCCGGGTGCGCCGGCTATGTGCAAAGGCCCGCCAGCCCGTGAGGCCGGATCTGCTGGAGGCTCTGGGCGTTGCCGACCGCAATATCACCACCGGTGCCGTGTGTGTCTACCACCGGTTCGTCCGCGAGGCGGTCGAGGCGCTCGATGGGACGTTCATTCCGGTTGCTGCCGTGTCGACCGGTTTTCCGGCCGGCCTTTCACCTCACGATACGAAGATTCGCGAGATCGAGGCGTCGGTCGCCGATGGTGCGTCCGAGATTGATATCGTCGTCACACGCGAACATGTTCTGACCGGCAACTGGCAGGCGCTCTATGACGAGATGCGGGACTTTCGCGATGCGTGCGGAGAGGCCCATGTCAAGGCGATCCTGGCGACTGGTGACTTGCGGACATTGCGCAATGTGGCTCGAGCATCGATGGTCTGCATGATGGCGGGCGCCGACTTCATCAAGACCTCGACCGGCAAGGAAAGCGCAAACGCCACGCTCCCCGTCAGCCTGGTCATGCTGCGCATGATCCGCCTGTTCAACGAGCGGACCGGCAACATTGTCGGATTCAAACCGGCCGGTGGCATCTCAACGGCCAAGGACGTTCTGGCCTATCAGGTTCTGATGAAAGAGGAGCTCGGCCGCCGCTGGCTGGAGCCCGATCTCCTGCGTTTCGGCGCCTCTTCGCTGCTTGCTGACATCGAACGGCAGCTTGAGCATCACGTCACCGGCCGCTACTCGGCCCTGAACCGCCATCCGATGGCTTGAGAGCGCGGCGCACCATGAGAACGAGGCAAACAAAATGACCGTTGCAACCTACTTCGAATCGATGGAATACGGACCGGCCCCGGAATCTGACGGCAATGTGCGGGACTGGCTGGATGCCCATGAAGCGTCATTCGGTCATTTCATTGATGGTGGCTTCGTTGCACCCGCTGATGGCGGACATTTCACCACGTCTGAACCGGCGACCGGCAAGAAACTGGCCGACATTGCGCAAGGGTCTGCCGATGATGTCGACGCTGCCGTCAAGGCAGCTGCCAAGGCACAAGGGGCCTGGGAAGCTCTGAGCGGTCAGGCGCGGGCGCGCCATCTTTATGCGTTGGCCCGCATGGTTCAGCGCCACGGCCGGCTGTTTGCCGTGCTCGAGGCTCTGGACAATGGCAAGCCGATCCGTGAGACGCGTGATCTTGATATCCCGCTGGTTGCCCGGCACTTTTACCATCATGCGGGCTGGGCCGCGTTGCAGGACACCGAGCTTTCCGATCAGCAGGCCATTGGTGTGGTTGGACAGATCATTCCATGGAATTTCCCGCTTCTGATGCTTGCCTGGAAGGTGGCGCCGGCGCTGGCGCTCGGCAATACGGTTGTCATGAAGCCGGCGGAAGCAACGCCGCTGACCGCCCTGCTGTTTGCCGAACTCGCCTCCCGCGCCGGTTTGCCCGCCGGTGTGCTCAACATCGTTACCGGTGACGGTGCGACCGGAACCGCGCTTGTCAAACATCCGGACATCGGCAAGATCGCGTTTACCGGATCCACGGAAGTCGGCCGCATCATTCGGGCCGAAACAGCGGGCAGCGGCAAGTCACTGACACTGGAACTCGGCGGCAAATCGCCTTTCATCGTGTTCGATGATGCGGACATGGACAGCGCCATCGAGGGCGTCGTCGATGCCATCTGGTTCAACCAGGGTCAGGTGTGCTGTGCCGGATCGCGCCTTCTGGTCCATGAGGGGATCCACGACCGGTTCATTGCGCGACTGAAACAACGCATGGACAGCTTGCGGGTCGGCCATCCGCTGGACAAGGCCATCGACATGGGCGCCATCATTGAAAAGGGGCAGCTTGAACGGATCCGCGGTCTTGTTGCAAAGGGTGTTGAAGAGGGCGCCGAGGCCTACGCTCCCGATATTGCCGTTCCGGAGAAGGGTTGCTTTTACCCGCCGACGCTCCTGACCGGTGTCGAGCCGGCCTCGACCGTCGCGACGGAAGAAATCTTCGGACCGGTCATGGTGGCCATGTCGTTCCGCACGCCGGATGAAGCCGTGGCGCTCGCCAACAACACCAGATACGGCCTTGCGGCCAGTGTCTGGAGCGAAAACATCAGCCTGGCTCTTGATGTCGCGCCGCAACTCAAGGCCGGTGTTGTCTGGGTCAATGCCACCAACCTTTTCGACGCCGGTGTGGGATTTGGCGGCTATCGGGAATCCGGCTTTGGCCGCGAAGGCGGTCTTGAGGGCGCCTACGAATATCTCAAACCGCGGGCCTGGGCAGCACGCAAGCCGCGAAAGGATTTGCCTCCCTTGCCGGCCGCCGGACCGACCGATTCCTTTGAAGCGATGCCGGTCGACCGGACGGCCAAACTCTATATCGGCGGCAAACAGGCACGTCCCGACGGCAATTATTCACTGCCGGTCCTGTCGCCGAAAGGCAAGTTGATCGGTGAAGTCGGAGAAGGCAACCGCAAGGACGTCCGCAATGCGATCGAAGTCGCCCGAAAGGCTGCGGCCTGGTCCACTGCTTCGACCCATTTGCGGGCGCAGATCCTTTACTACATGGCGGAGAACCTGTCGGCGCGCGGCGATGAATTTGCCCGGCGGCTGGTGGCCGTGACCGGCGTCAAACCGGCAGCGGCGCAAAAGGAGGTTGCAGCTTCCATCAACCGTCTGTTTGCCTATGGTGCCTGGGCCGACAAGTTTGATGGCGCCGTGCACAGCCCGCCACTGCGCGGTGTCGCGCTAGCCATGAACGAACCGATCGGCGTCGCCGGTGTTCTGTGCCCCGACGAAGCGCCCCTGCTGAGTTTCGTCAGTCTGGTCGCACCGCTCCTGGCAATGGGCAACCGTGTTGTTGCGGTACCCAGCGAACGTTTTGGCCTTGTTGCCACGGACTTCTACCAGGTGCTCGAAACATCGGACCTCCCCGCCGGTGCGCTCAACATCATCACCGGTCGCACGGCGGAACTCGGCAAGACACTGGCTGACCATGATGATGTGGATGTGATCTGGGCCTTCGGTGCGCGTGAGCTTTCGAAGCAGGCCGAGGCGCTTTCGGTGGGCAACATGAAACGGACATTTGTCGACAATGGCCGTGCCATGGACTGGTATGATCCGAAAATCGCGGAAGGACGACATTTCCTGCGCAACGCCGTTCAGGTGAAGAATATCTGGATTCCCTATGGCGAGTAGGGTCGCCGCCGAGACGGGCCGGCTTGAGACCGTCGAACGGAATACGCTTCAGGAACAGATTTATCAGCAATTGCGCAATTCCATCATGTCCGGGTTTTTCAAACCCGGCCAGCCCTTGAGCACACGGGCTGTCGCCGAGGCCGTTGGCGTGTCGGTCATGCCCGTGCGTGACGCCCTGCGGCGGCTGGAGGTGGAAAAAGCGCTGGTGGTTGGCCACAACAGAACCCTCGAAGTTCCAAGGCTGACCAGTGACACACTGCATGAAATCTGCCAGATGCGCGTTGCTCTGGAAGGGCTTGCGGTGGAACGGGCCGCCAGCGCCATCCGGCCAACGGATATCCGCATGCTCGAGAGCCTCTGCGCAACCATGGACGAAGGCATCCGGAACGAAGACAGCGATGCCTATCTTCAGGCCAACTGGGCGTTTCACAGTCAGATCTACCAATCCGCACCGGGTGAAATACTGATGTCGGCGATCGAAAGCCTGTGGCTGCGCATGGGACCCTATTTCCGGATGGTTGCCGGCGATCGCGGGCATGTCCACACTGCCATGGCCATTCACCGGGAAATTGTCCTCGCCTTTGTGCAAAATGATGCCGGGGCCGCGCGGGCTGCAGTGGTCGCCGATATCGAAACAGCCACGGCTGATCTTGCATCCTGGCTCGAATTGCAGCAAACAGGGCCCCGGGCCGTGGATGGCTCCTGACCCTTCGGCTTGCATCATCAGACAATCAAGGAAGTTTTCTCTATGCATACCGGGCGCCTGATCGCGATCTGTCTGTCGATGCTGCTGCTCGCAGGGTGCAATCTGATCAGCCGGCAATCGGCCGATATCACCGATATCCCGGTCAACACACAGGCAGCGCTTGCCAAGACCAATGCCTATCGCGCCGGGCAGGGCTTGCCGCGCCTCACACTCGATCCGCGCCTCAACCAGGCATCCCTCGACATGGCGAGGCTCATGGCGCGCACGGACAATTCCAATCCGCGCACCCACAGTGCGCGCGGCCTGTCCGGCCGGCTTGGCAGGTCCGGTGTGGCGACCTATGCCGGAGCTGAAAATCTGGGCTCCGGTTACACGTCCTTCAACAAGGCTTTTTCCGGTTGGGTCGGATCACCCGATCACAACCGGAATCTGCTGAACAAACACGTCACGCGCGTTGGCTTTGCAAGGGTCAAACGGGCCGACGGCAAATGGCGAAATTTCTGGGTCATGATATTGGCCCGCCCCGTCGAAGACGGACGCCCGACCCTCTAACCTCGTATCGCTCGGACGGTCAGCGGCGGGAGAAGGACTGACGCAATGCTCAAACAATCCAGCCGGTATTTGCGGATCATCATCCCGCTGACCATCCTGTTCTATTTTGCACCGGTTATCGCCATTATCCTGGTCGCGTGCGGTGTCTTCGATATTTCCCGCCATCGCGTTGTGACGGCGGATCTGATGACAAAGTATTTTGTCGGAAATGGCCTGGTCACCTGGCTGCTGTCGCCAGTCAATGTCTTTCTTGACCTCATTTCCGAGCGCAACAAATATGTTTACGCACTGGCGGATTTTCCGCCACAGCACCGTGCGGAGATCGAACATGTTCTGAAAGTGTTTGATGACGATCGCGATGAGATTATCGCCGACATCCGTAAGAAAATGGGCGACAGCCAGCGCGGCATGCTGTTTTACAAATGGTACGACAAGAACACCAACGATTCCATCGCGGCGTTCAACAAGGAGATGACCTACATCAAGACCATCGGTGTATCGGTCTTCAACAAAAAGGAATCAACGTCACTGCATTTTGGTCCGCTCAGGCTGACCCTGCGTGTGCTCTACAATCTGACGCCGCTGAAGAGTGACAATGTCTTCATCGAGGTGGACGGACAGAAGCACTACTGGCATGACGACCCGCTCTTCATCTTCGATGACACGCTGCTCCATCGCTCGATCAATGGCGAGGACAATGAACGCTATTGTGTGTTTGTGGATGTTCTGCGGCCATCATCCTTTACCCGATTGCAGAACGTCATCATGAAAATCGTTCAGGTGGCGTTCAACAATTTCAGCGGTATCTTCTACGGTCGCTGGACATTTCTCAAATGACCCGGATCAGTAACTGCCTCTATATGAATACGGGTCATAATCGTCGTCATCCATAGGCATCGGATCATTCTGATTGTCGAAGAGCTCGTCAAAGAACGCATCATTGAACCCTTGGAAGCCGCTGCCCGGCTCATTGAAATTCTCCTGGCCTGACTGGCTGCCGCCGGTCTGTTCTCCGCCGCCCTCTGAGGGGCCAAAGGGAAGCGTGCGCAGATAATGGTCAAAATATGCCAGGATTTCATCGGTGATCGGAATGGGGCCGATGGGTGGCAGACCCGGACCTGGCACGAATACCGCATATCCCGGCGACGATATTGTTTTCGAACCGGCACTGTTTCCGACTGTGATGATGCCGGTATTGCCAAGCGTGTTCTTGTTTCTGCCTTCACCGCGCAGAACCACGAACAGGGCCTTGTCATTGTCGGCATTCGCCGTTGGCAGTCCAAGCAGCCGTGCCAGCGTAATCGCATCGAGCCCCACGGCACCTTCAAAAAACGTACCGCGAATTCCGATTGTCGCCGATGGCGTCACAACGCTGGCCTTGGTCGGATTGGACTTGCCGATGCGTCCGCTCATGAACCGGAACGCGCCCTTGACGATGGTGCTGCTCATCTCACCGGCTTTTTTGTCCGGATCGTAGACGAACCGGTCAATGACCATCTCGCAATTCTCGCCGACGGTGAAAACCGATTCATCAAGCAACAATATCTGCAGGGCGCTCTGGCGTTTGGTCAAGACTTCGTCCTGAAGCCGGATGCTCTGATCCTGCTGCGCCCGGCGCTGTGCACTGGATCCGCTCTTGACGAACACGTTGCCACGGATGGCGGCGCTTACGCCGATTTTTGCTTCCGCCTGCGCTTCACCGGCCGAAAACGCCTGAACCAAAAGGAGGCCGGCAACGGCTATCGAAAAGATCAAACACCGGTGGAGCTTCATAGTTTTCTCCGTGACCCTGCGGGGTGCGAACTTAATATGTGAAGTTCTTGGTGAACAGAACATCCGCTGAAACACTGTTCGCATCAAAATTGGGGATGTTTGATTCCCAATTCAAGTAGTTGACCCCGACCTGGAAATTGACGTCCGCGACCGCATCACCCGTAGTCATGTTGAACCACTCGAACAAAGTACCGAGCGGAAGGCCATAGGCAAGGCGTGCCTTGAAGATACGATCCTTGCGGGTCACGGTCGCCGAATAGGTCGGGTCGGGTTGGTCATAATTGGTCCATCGATAGGACGCTGTACCCGAAACATATTGTCCGCGCCCAAGAAGCAGCACGTCGCGCACCATGACTTCGATGGCATCATAGCTGTAGCTGTCGTTCCGGGCATCCTTCTGATAACCCTTGATCCGCGCTGTCAGGCGGTTCTTCTCGCTGCTGCGATAGGTAAAGCCGCCGCTTGCTTCTCCAAGCCAACCATTGCGCGCACTGCCGACAGAATCCTCTGAAACCACGCTGTAATCCTGATAGATTCCTTCGATTCCACCGAAAACCGACAATTGCGGATTGATAACATAGCGTGAGGCTACGCCGCCGCCATATTCCGATCGGTAAAGATCACCCCGCAGCGCCAGCAATGCGCCCACCGCATAGGGGGTGACCTGCAGATCATTGTGGAACAGGCTTGCACCGGCACGCAGCCGCGCGTTGATATTGTCTGCCTCGCTGACCGAAAACTGTTCGTTCAGATTGCTGTTGAGTTCGATGAATCCGAAACTGCCTGTCCCGTTCGGAATGGTGTGCTCCAGCCGGACGCGCGAACCGGCCATGAAAGCGCCGTCCACCCGCGAATTGGTGTCAAGAACACCGCCGTTCAGATCATTCGACGAACTGGTTGTCAGGTCCGGATTGCTGTCCACCTTGAACCCGCCCGTGATCCGGGCTGTCAATCGGGTCTGTTTCGACCGGGCAGTCGTCAAAGCGAGATATTTCTTGACCTCCCGCTCCTGCGCCGCATTGAGCGGCCGATCGAGCAGCAGCTTCAACTCCCGCTTGGCTCCCAGCATGTCGTCCATGCGAAACAGCACCGCGGCATAAAAAAGTCGGGCCGTGTCCCAGTTGGGCTGCAGCAGAAGAACCCGTTCAAGCGAGGCGGACGCCTGTTCGAGATCACCCTTGATCACTTGCTGCTGAGCGTAGAGATAACTCAGCTTGACGTCATCTGGATTGGCCAGGATGTCTTCATAGCTTACGGTTTCCGCGGTTGTCGGCGCCGCGAGAACCATCGTCAGCAGCGCACCAACCAGAAAACTTGCAGGCCACCGGAGCCACCGCGACCGTTCGAATGTCAAAGCCCATCTAAACATTACGGTTAGACAATCAGCATACTTTTGGTAATCAGGAAACAGTTTTATGGCGCCTTGGGCTGCGATTTTGACTCATTTGGGGGCACATCTTGCATTTTTGGCACACTCGATCCCCCCGGCTTATGGCAATTTATGCCGGGTTGGTGTCTCTGATCGTGCTGTTTGCCGCCGCATCGCTGGGCGGTGTTTTCTTCGATCGGCTGTCTTCCCTGGTGTTCGACGAGTATCAGCGTCTCAAACCGCGCCCCGCTGTCGACACGCCGGTTCTGATCGTTGATATCGATGAGGAAGCACTCGGCGCTCTTGGCCAATGGCCATGGCCGCGATCCCGGATGGCACGCCTGGTCGACCGGTTGGGCCAATTGGGCGCGGCGACCGTTGCCTTTGATATCGCATTTTCCGAGCCGGACCGCACTTCGCTGATCAGAACCCTGACGGAGCTGCGGGAGGTGGGTGCCGAGGTCAATTTCCCTGAAGGCGTTCCAAATCTCGACAATGATGCGGTATTCGCGCAATCGTTGGGCGACAATTCCACGGTGTTGGGATTTGCCCTGACCAATGAAATCAGCGGACCGGTGCCGCCGCCGAAAGCCGGCTTTGCCTTTGCCGGACGTAACCCGCAGGAGATACTGCAATCCTACTCTGGCAGCCTCAACAATCTTTCCGAATTCTATGATCCGGCGGGCGGCATGGGATTTTTCAGCTTTCCGCCGACATCCGATGGTGTTGTCCGGAAGATTCCGCTGGTGGCGGGTGCCGGCGGCAAGCTCTATCCATCCCTTGGCATGGAAGCCCTGAGGGTCGCTCAACAGGCCGCGAATTTTGTCGTCAAGAGCACCGGGGCAAGCGGAGAAACAGAGGCCGGTGCGCCGGCTGTGATCAGCATGCGTGTCGGCGCCATCGAAGTGCCGACCGACGGGACCGGGAAGCTCTGGATTTACTATTCCGGGCAATTGGCGGACCGGACGATTTCGGCGGCCGCTTTGCTGGCCGAGCCGGTTGACATGGCAGCGCTGGAAGAAACCGTTGCAGGCCGCATCGTTCTGGTCGGCACCAGTGCGCTTGGCCTGCGGGACCTTGTGGTCACACCGCTTGGCCATGGTGTGCCGGGTGTGGAAGTGCATGGTGAGGCGATCGACCAGATCCTGACCGAAACCTATCTCCACCGGCCCGATTACATGCCCGGGCTCGAATACTTCCTGGCCGCATTGGTCACGGTTTTGCTGACCTTTTCGCTGTCGCCGGGAAAACCGGCCTCCGGCGGCCTGATCGCCCTCGTCTTGCTCGGTCTTGTCGTTGGTCTGTCCTGGTATTTGTTTTCACAGCGCCAGATGTTGCTGGATCCCCTATTGCCCGCATTGGCGGCAATTCTGGTCTATGTCGCGGTGACGGTTGCCCAATATCTCAGCAGCGAACGGGAGAAACGGTATATTCGAAATGCCTTCGGTCACTATCTGGCGCCGGCACTCGTTAACCGGCTATCGGACGAACCGTCTGCTCTCAAACTGGGCGGCGAATTGAAGGAATTGACCCTCTTGTTCTGCGACATTCGCGGGTTTACCTCCTTGTCCGAGGGCCTGGACCCCGAAGGTCTGACCAAGTTGCTGAACGACTTTCTGACCCCGATGACCGATGAACTGCTGCAATCGGGTGCCACCATCGACAAATATATGGGCGACGCCATCATGGCGTTCTGGAATGCGCCTTTGCCGGTCGCCGATCATCGGGCAGCGGCGCGGCGCGCGGCGCTGGGCATGATGCAAAGGCTGGACAAGTTGAATGCCGAGACCGGAGCGAACATCAAAATCGGCATCGGCCTGAACACGGGCGAATGCTGTGTCGGCAATCTTGGATCCCTTCAGCGGTTCAACTATTCGGCAATTGGCGATGCGGTCAATGTCGCCGCCAGGATCGAGGGCATCACCAAGGCCTATGGTTTGCCGATCCTTTTTGCCGATACCGTGCTGGACGACGATCTCGACGAGGATCCTCAGCACTTCACGCTGGAAGTCGATCGCGTTCGCGTCGTCGGGCGTGCCGAACCGCTGGTGCTCTACACCATTCTCGATACGGGAATTGTGAAGGAGGCCGAGCGGGCCGGACTGGTTGCAGCACACAATGCCTTCCTTGAAACCTATCGCCGTGGTGAATTCGAGGAGGCCGACCGGGCGGCTCAGTCGCTCCTAGGCAAGGCGCCGCCGGCGCTGCATGGTCTGTATCAGGCCTTTCTGGAACGGCTGCAGAAATTCATGATTGATCCGCCGCAAAACTGGGATGGTGTTCACATTTCGGAATCGAAATGAGTCTGTCCGGTGATCCGGCCCATATTCCATTCGATCGATTGTGCGAAAGGCGTCCAGCGCCCGATCGAAACACCCGCCTGTCGAAGCGCTTGGCCGGTCCAGGCATTGCAGCCGTAAAACAGGCTGAACCGGGGCTCTGCTCGATAGAACACATCGCCGAAGCCCTGTGTGATGCCCATCAGGAGGTTCGCATTGTCGTTCGCATCGGTCGAAAAGGTGCGCGATATGAACTCGACCAATCGGCCGTATTGGACTTCATCAAGATCCAGCCGATAGACCCGTTCACCGTGAAATTCTCCCGAATAGGGCAAGACATGCATGACGGACCGATCAAAGAGCAATGCCTTGAAAGCGATCCGGGCCGTCAGATCAGAAAGCGCCAGCAGACTGGTATAGGCCGTTTGGGATCCCCATCCGATGATCAGATAGCGTGTATCGGCCAATCCACCCGGCAAATCATCCGGGCTTACGGGAAGTCCGGACGGCGGCCTGCCGGCCTCGACCGGCAGTGCGATATCGCTGTGAAATCCATTGGAAAGAACATAGATGGTATTCGATCCGCCGGCAGCCGCTCTGGCCGTGCCGTTGGTGGTCCAGACGGTTCCGATGACCGCGGCAGCAAGATAAACCATCACAAGTCCGGCAACGGTCAGGCAAACCCAGAAGACGGTCCGGATGGTTTTGCGAAAAAAAGCGGTTGCCGCGTTATTCGGTGTGCTCATTTCTGCTCCGTTCCGACGGATGGCAGGCCGGCCGCCGGCTTCAATTCAAAATTGCGATCGCTTCCGCAAGAGCTGCACCAAGCCGTTCATGGGCAGACCTGTCCAGATGGATCGCATCGACGGTACTGGACTGGACAACACTGCCCGCGTCGAAGAAATGGGTTCCGCGGTCCTTCGCAATACGGGCATATTCCACGGCAAACAGACGCGATTTCTCGCTGCCACCCTCAAACAATCCAGTCCATTGATCCGCTTTGTCCAGGGTCACCGGCGGTGCAACCACGAGGATATTTGGAATGTCTTCATTGCGCCCGGGTTTCAAGGCTCGAATGTCATCCACCAATGTGCCGATCCCGTCCGCGATTTCCGGGGCAGACTTGTCGAAATAGGTCTTCAGATCGTTCGTACCCAGCATGATGATCACCCAGTCCAGTGGCCTGTGTGACATCAGACAGGGGCGAAGATAAGTCTGCCCGTTCTTGTCGGCGCCGTCGACCGGATCGTCGCTGATCGTCGTGCGTCCGCCGAGCCCTTCCTCGATCACGGTCCAGCCATTGCCCAGTTTCCTTTGCAGCACGCCCGTCCAGCGTTCATCAGGTGCGTAGCGGCCGTCGGGGTCATCGGCGGTCGACGCTCCGAATGTGTTTGAATCCCCGTAACACAGAACGGTTAGCCGATTACGTGATGTGTTCATGGCCGTATCCTCTGTCCAACCGGTTCCTCGATGTACAAGTCGGCCGGGAACCGCACAATGCTCTTTGACGGTCTCGGGCACATTTCAGCTGGAATGCCGGCAGTTGGGCACCTTGAGATGCCGTGACACAAGAGTGGATCAGGCCGCTGATTGTGTCGGGCTCTCCGAAAGCTGCCTGATTTCGGATGCGGGCACGGGACGGGAGAAGAAATATCCCTGCAGGACAGCACAGCGCATGTCGCGAAGCGTTTCCACATTGTGCTTTGTCTCGACACCCTCGGCGACAACTTCAAGATTGAGATGGCGGCATAGATCGATAATCGACTGCACGATCGATTGCGCTTCGGGATCATTGATGTCTGCGATAAACGACCGATCAATCTTGACCCGATCCAGTGGCAATGCCCGCAGATAGCTCAGCGAAGAGTAGCCGGTCCCAAAATCATCAAGTGCAATTTTGACACCCATTTGGGAAAGGATGGTGAGAACTTCGCTGGTGCCGGCAATGTCGTCAATCAACACACCCTCGGTCACTTCGATTTCAAGCCGCTCCGGCGGCAATCCGGTCTGCCGCAGTGCGGACTGAACCATTTTGACAACATTGCCGCGCATGACCTGGACGGGTGAAAGATTGACGGAAATCGTTGGCAAGGGCGTTTCATCCGATGATGTCCAGGTCAAGGCATCACGGCAGGCGGCAAGGAGCAATGTTTCACCGATCGCATGAATCAGCCCGGTCTCCTCGGCGATCGGGATGAAGACATCGGGGGCGACAAAACCCAGTTCGGGGTCCTTCCACCGCGCGAGCGCTTCAAAACCAATCAGTTTGAGCGACCTGGCACAATATTGAGGCTGATAGTATGGAACGATCTGATCGGTTCCGACGGCCTGTCGTAGGCGGTCGGTCACAACCATGCGCTTCTGAAGCGCATCCTGCATGCTTTGCTCAAAGGCGATACATTTGTTTCGACCGCCTTTCTTTGCGGAGTAAAGTGCAAGATCTGCATAGTTCAGCAGGTTTGGTCCGCAGGCCGTATCGTCGGGAAAGTTCGCGGTCCCGATGGATGCCGTAAGCGAAACGACATATTGGTCGATCTGGTATGGCTCGGAAAGCCGGGCCAGCAACCGGACGCTGAGCGCCCCGTCATCAAGATGTTCAAACGCAAAGTTCCCTTCGGTCAGGATGAGAAATTCATCACCGCCCAGACGGGCGACAATGTCGGTGTTGCCGGCCATTCCCTTGAGCCGTTGTGCGACCTGCCCGAGAAGTTGGTCGCCGACCGTGTGTCCATAGCTGTCATTGACCTGCTTGAACCCGTCCAGATCGATGAGATAGGCCGTCAATTTGTCGTCGGCCGGATCAAGGCCCTCCAGGTGGGTCTGGACAAAATTCCGATTGAGGGTTCCGGTCAGGGGGTCGTTCTCGGCCAGATACTCGACTTGCTTTTGAGCTTCGACACCCGTCGTTGCATCGGCAAAAATACCGCGAAAGCCGACGAACTCGTTTCCGTCAAATTGGGGACGGCCGCGCATCATGATCCACCGCAGCGTACCCTTTGATGCAGAATAGAGGGGCAATGTGACGTTGTGGAACTCCCGTCTGGCGTCAAAGGCGGCACGGACCCTTTCCAGATCGCTGGTTCCCTGTTGATCGACATGGGTCGTCAGAGCGTCGAGCATGACCAGACGTGCGCCATTGTCGTCCCCATCCGAGATGAGTTCCAGCACCTGCTGAGGGCAATTGAGAATGTGCCCGTCGCTATCCGTCCGCCAAACCCATTCCACGCCCTGTTCTTCATAGTCCTTGAGAAGGAGGTCGATGACCTCACCTTTCTGCAGCAGGGACTCGTGATTGACGAAGGCCTTGAATTGGGATTTGGCGCGCTCCAGTGCCGCATTGAATATGGCCATGCCGGCCAGCAGCGCCAGGCCGGCAATCACCAGGTCGGGCACACTGCCCGTCCGCAGGCCGTAGACAAGGGGGACCAGGGTCAGTGTTGTTGTCTGGATGCCGAGATACCAGAATGCCGCCCGAGGGGCTTGCGAAAAGCCGACGGTGCCCAGGGCCAGACTACCGGTCATGACCGTTGTGAGAATGGTTTTTTCATTGCCGGACACGTGGGGATAGAACAGGATCATGCCGAGGCACCAAAGCCCGGCATTGACACGTGTTTCCGCGACGAACGAGGCCATGTCGCTTTCAGAACCATTGGTCGTGTAGCTCTTGTTCCAGCGAAAGAACAGCCACCACGAAAACGTCAGGATCATCATGGTCCACACAATGACGATGCTGTTGATCCCGGTATTCCAGGCTTGAAAGGACATGACCGGGGCAAAGAATGTATTGCCGGCCAGGAACACCCGCATCTGCTCGATCGCGCCGCGTATCTGGCTTTGGCGCATGCGATTGGCGGCGCTGGATGGCAACTGCGCCATGGAGATTTCTTCCACCTTCAAAATCTTGCCCGGAAAATGAAGTATCCGGCGGAAGAAATTTGCAATTGCTGGGCGCATACACACTCTCAAAAACTCAGTCGATCAGTTCAATACATTTGCCGGTCAATAGCGATGCTCTGAGCCATTTGTGACCACTCGGAGTGCTCACATTGCCAGCCGTCACGAATCTGGGAACCCGCCCCACAGGGAGCCGGAGGTGCCAATCCGTTGGCAGCAAGCGAATACTGGCTCGAAGAATGCCGGATTTGACCGGAATACGTGGACGACATCATGTCTGAGTGCGGGCCTATGCGCGCAAACGCCACCTATCTGGCGATAGTCGTACACAAAAGTTAGCAAAAGGTTTGGGTGCGTGGCGCCGGCCGCAACTGGATTCCGAACCGTTAATGTGATTCATCTATATCCGGCTTGTGTCGCCTTCCGGCGGTGCAACAACGAGGCTGGATGGTCCAATGCTGCTTCTGCTTTCACAGATCGAACCGCTGGTCCGTCATTTCGGACTGCCGGGATTGTTTATCGACGTCTTCCTGGAAGCACTGGGGCTGCCGCTGCCCGGGGAAACATTGATCATCATCGCTTCCGGTCTCGCAGGCATGGGACAGCTCAACATCTACGCCATTGCGGTCACCGTGTTCATTGCCGCTGTCGCCGGTGACAATGTCGGCTACCTGATCGGACGCAAGCTGGGGCGTCCGTTGATCGTCAGATATGGCGCTCGTTTCGGAGTGACCCAGGAAAGGCTCGCCAAGGTTGAGGATCTCATCCAGAAGCGTGGACCACTTCTTGTCGCCTCGGCGCGCTTCTTTGTCGTGCTGCGTCAATTGAATGGCATCGCCGCCGGGAGTGCCGGCATGCACTGGCTGAAATTTCTCGTTGCCAACGCTATTGGCGCTGCGCTCTGGGTGGGGTTCTGGACGACCCTTGCCTTTCATTTTGGCAAGGATGCATCGGTCCTGCCGCATTTTTTCCGGCACCTTTCGGTGATTGCCCTGTTTGTTGTCGGCGCGATTGTATTTCTGCTGGCCATCGGATGGTTCCTGATGAGGCGACACAATCGAACCGATCCCTGAATGTCCGGCTCAAGACAGGCCGAACGAGGTCAGCGCCGGTCACGATCGGCAAATCTGGAGATGTCTGGAAATCAGGCTGCCGGCGCCATCGTATTGTTTCGATGAAACCTGAAGCGTTTCAGTTGCACTCAATCCGCATGCGGCCATGCCTGAAGATGGCCGGGCCGTCCTGCCATTGAATGGTTGTACCGTTGATCTTCACCCGGTAGAACGGAATGCCGCGGACATCTTCCGTCGTCTCCAACACCTCGACGAGATGGTTGGGTTCGAAGGGCTCGTTCTGCTGATAGCCGTCGGGGTGTTCGCCGGTGAAGATGCCGCCCTGGGCACAGGAGCGCCGGTCGAATTCAACCATGTTGAACCGAAAACCGGATGTTCCGAGCGCCGCAATTTCACGTGCGACTGCCGCCTCCAGACGTGCCGAAGCCGCGCCGATATATTGTTGTTCCAGCTCCGAAATCGCTCCAGCCCTGGCTGATCTCAAGGCTGCAGAAAGGCCGGTGAGGGCCTGTTGATGCGACGCGACCTGTTCGGACAGGGACACGGAATTGGCCCGCTCCGCCTCGAGGGCGCCGCTCAGCGCATCCACCTCGGCCTGCAAACCGGAAAGGCGCCAATAGGTGACAGCAACAATAAGACCCAAAACAATGGCCATTGCGACCGTGCTGCCGGAAAAGGGTATCGATGACAGAAGCGATTGATTGATAGCCGGACTCTCGAGGGCCGGTTTTGCGAGGGTAGGATCTACAGGAGTCGGTTTTGCAGGGGCTGGAATTGCAGGAGTTGGTTTTGCGGAAGTCGGATCTTTGGGCGCCGGTTTTGCAAGGGTCGGATCCACTGAGGTCGGTTTGGCGGGAGCTGGTTTTACAGAGGTCGGTTTTGAGAGAGTCGGTTTAGCGGGGGTCGGACCTGCAGGAGCTGGTTTTGCGAGGGTCGGATTTACAGATGGCGGGCTCGCAGGAGCCGGTCTTGCAGGGGGTTGACCTATTGAGGTCGGTTTGGCGGGAGCTGGTTTTACAGAGGTCGGTTTTGAGAGAGTCGGTTTAGCGGGGGTCGGACCTGCAGGAGCTGGTTTTGCGGAGGTCAGATTTACGGATGTCGAGCCCGCAGGAGCCGATCTTGCGAGGGTCGGATCTACAGAGGTCGGTTTGGCGGGAGCTGGTTTTACAGAGGTCGGTTTTGAGAGAGCCGGTTTAGCGGGGGTCGGACCTGCAGGAGCTGGTTTTACAGAGGTCGGATTTACGGATGTCGAGCCCGCAGGAGCAGGTCTTGCGAGGGTTTGATCTATAGAGGTCGGTTTGGCGGGAGCTGGTTTTACAGAGGTCGGTTTGGCGAGAGTCGGCTTAGCGGGAGTCGGATCTGCAGGAGCTGGTTTTACAGAGGTCGGATTTACGGATGTCGAGCCCGCAGGAGCCGGTCTTGCGAGGGTCGGATCTACTGAGGTCGGTTTTGAGAGAGCTGGTTTTACAAAGGCTGGTTTTGTCAGAGTCGGTTTGGCGGGGGCCGGACTTGCAGGAGCAGGTTTTGTGGAGGCCGGTTTTGCAAAGGTTGGATTTGCACGAGTCGGACTGGCAGCAGCCGGTTTCGCTGGAACCGTTGCTTTGTCATCAGTTGGCTTCGCTGGTTCGTCTGCCATGGGAGATCCAACAATTGTGATCCGACTGAAATGATCGGACTATCCGGTTTGCCTGATGCCGTTTTCGTCCAGACAGGCATCCATTTCAAGTTACCTGATCACGCACGACGGATCGCATGAACGAAACCGGCAGCTAACGGGATATGGCGGTTTCCTGCACAATTGCAAACATTTCCTTCCACCCCGCAATCAATTCGGCAAGCTGCCGGTCATATCTACCGGAACTCTGCCACGACCGAATCTGAACCGGAAGCAGGCAAGTGCGCGTGATCATGTCGGGACCGGCTTCACCAGCAAGGCTTCGACATATCCGGCAAAGTCGACGAGTTTGTCCAGCGGTGGCAGGTCCGGCACAGCATAGGCTTGACGGTTCATCAAGAGTGCAAACCCGAAATCCGTGTGATCCCCGCCCCGCACACCAGGTCTGTTGACCTCAAGGGTTCCCAAAAGTGGCGTATGCACACGGCGCGCGGCCGGAGCCTCGTTCCAGGTGATGGCATAATCCGGCAATCGGTCCACCATCGGGCCCGGGCATTGAGCGTGGATATCAACCATATCCTCAACGAGGCGGACGCCGCTGTCGGCATCCGTCAGCTGCATGAATGCCGAACGTATGAACGCGACATAGTCGTGATGCCGCTGTGATCCGCGTTCTAGAATTCCCTCCGCTTCACGTCCGATCAGATTGAGTCGAAGTTCGGTTCTGATATCCGTACGCAGCGCAAAGCCGGGTGTTGCGGACCAGTCGAGGCCGCCGATGATTTCCTGTTCAACCACCCACTGCCGGACACTGTCGGGCGCAGCCGAACCCACGGCATGCTGAAGCCGCGAGGGCACCATTCGGCGCAGGGCCCCCACCATTCCGCCGCTCGATTGCGGTTTGGCCGAAGCATGACCGCAATGCTCACGTAGAAAAGCGGCGTTCAGCCGGTCCATCATCGGTTTGACGACATGTTCCTGCGCCGGATTGAGCATCATGCCGTGTACCGAAAAAATCAGGATGGCGGTGCCTTGATCGCAATCTTTCAGTATGTCGGCTAGCGCCGTGTCAACCGCCTGATAGACCTGCAGCATAAGCGATCCATCATTGTCCGGTGTCGTCGATGAAATATCCGATTCATCAAAGAAAAGATGGCCGCCACGATGGGTTTCCGCGAAGATGGCCAGGAAGAAATCCCATTCCATCTCGCCCATCAGCTGCCTGACCAGATCCGCCTTTCGCGCAGCACTGGCCTTCAATTCCCGACAGATCGAATTCAGCTGGCCGCGGGATTTGCGAACCGGTGTTTCGCGGCCGATCGGGCTGCGGCCGAACCGCCTGATGCGTGCCTCGATATCCGGACGATTGTAGCGGAACGGCAGCGTCTGGCCGTGGGTTGCCCAATCGGTGATTTCAACACCGCGCTGCAGGGAGGTTCCGAAACTGTACGGAACATCCAGGACGACAACGCGCTTGCCCTGATCTTCCAGGTTCTTCCAGAATGGATCGTAGGGGCACCAGTCATCGCCGATTCGCCGAAGTCCCATGCGCTCGCTGTCCCACACGAGATGCTGATAGATGCCGTGCTGGCCTGGATTTGATCCGGAATAGAATGTCGGCCAGACCGAACCGCTCAACGCTGTCGGAGCAGCAGGCTGGTAGAGCTGTCCAAAGGACAGTGCCTTCTTGAGCTGCGGTAATGCGTCAGCGTTTCTCTGGATGAAGTGCAGATCGGCACCATCCAGTCCGAGCATCAAAAGACGCCGCCCCCGGTCTGCCATTGTACTCCACGTCCTTGATGGTCAAAAGTCACAGAGATCAGCGACGGTTGGAACCTGATTCGAAGAATCTGCGTGCGGTTCAAAATGCACACAAGATCAACACATTCAACAGCAAATGATCCAAAGACACCACGGAGCCGATTTCATGTTGAAAGGGGCGGTTTACAGTTCTGTGCGAACAACAAATTCGTGTGGGTGGTGCGCGCTGAGCAAGGCAAAATTCGATCTCGACGCTGCGCGGTTTTCGCGCGAAACTGTCGCTTGATGGATATCCCTTGACGGTCATGACGGGGCAGGAGACATCAATTGAGAAGACCATTTCAACTGTTGCTGTCCTTGCTCGGACTGCTGGTTCTGGTGCTGGCGATCTATGGGGGCATAGTCTATGTCTACAGCCGGCACATTGCGGAATACGATTACCGGCTGACCGCCTGGCCGGCCGAGTCGGAATTTGAGCCGCCGATGGAGATCAAGACGGATGTGCCGGGACGCGTCCGCATTCTGGCCATCGAGGGTGGTGCGCTGTTCGGGCTTGCCGACCTTGAAGTTCTCAAGGCCCTGGAGGAGAAGTCCGGCAAGCCCATCCACGAATTGTTTGACTTCGTCGCCGGCTCGTCGACCGGGGCAATCATTTCGACGCTGCTTCTGCGCCCGGAAGAAAAATCGGGCAAGCCGATGGCCGCCCAGGACGCCGCCGAGACCTATGAGGCATTTGCCGGTCAGATTCTCGACAGTCCGTTCTTTCACGAAATCCTTACCGGGTTTGGCGTTCTGGGCCCGCCAATGACCAATAAGCGCCGCGTCGCAACCGCCCATGAAGTGATCGGCGATGCCCGATTCAGGGACTTGATGCGTCCGGTGATGTTTCCCGCCTATTCGCAAAAGACCGGCGGATTGAAGGTGTTTCGAAACTGGGACAGGACGGAAGCGAATCTCTACCTATGGTCGCTGGTAACCGCCGTGACCAGCGTTCCCAGTGTTTTCCCGGCGGTCGTGCTTCTGGGGGACGACGCCGAAGAGCATTTCTACGGCGACCCCGCGCTGATTTCCAATGAACCGGCCGATCTGGCCTATCTGCACGCACGCACCCACCTGCCGGATGTGGCCGATTTTGTGATCGTCTCGCTCGGCACTGTGCGGGACTTCACGATTACGGAAGACATCGTCATAAGGGGCGGAATGGTCGAGTGGTTTACGCCGGCTTTCCGTTTGCTCTATCGCGGGGAAACGAGTGCCAGCCAGGATGCCTTGAAGCGCCATGCGGATTTCGATTCCGATGTCGACGTCTCACTGACGGTACTGTCGCCGAGCGTGCCGGCTCATACGAGCAGCTTTGACGCGTCGCCTGACAACATCGCGCTGATCCGCCGGTCGGGCATGGATTTCGTCCAGAACAACCAGAAGCAGCTCGATGAACTGGTCACGGTGCTGACGGCCGGTCGTCAGTCCGCCCGATGAGGCGGGGCTCGCAAGGCATGCTTTCCGGGATCGCCCTGCGGCACAAAGGAATTGTACCTTTGGCCCTGTTCATCATAGTCTTCGTTCTTCCTCGAACCAGAAAGCCGCAGCGATGAACGAACAGCACATGTTGGACCGGGTGCATCGGTATTTCGAACGCATGAATGCCGCCGACATTGACGGGATCATCGATCTTTTCGGCTCCGGCGCCCATGTCAACTCACCATTTCTCGGCCGCGTCGACGCACCGTCATTTTTCCGGAAGCTCGGCAAGGCGTCCAATGCCAGCCGCTTGACCGTTTTTGATGTTCTGGTGGGCGTCAACGGCAACAGCGCCGCCGCCCATTTCGAATATGACTGGACCCTCGCCAATGGCGATCAGGTCACCTTTCAGGGGATTGACTATTTTACCTTTGATCAGGCCGGCGACTTCAAATCCATGTCGATCTTCTACGACACCCATCCCCTGCGCGAAGAGGTCGGCGATAAATATGCCAATGCCTGAGCAAGGCGGTCGATGCATGCGGGAAGGACCGTTGCGCGAAACGATGGTGCCGGCCAGAAACCACCCTGATGCGATGGGTCGTCATCGTTGTCACGATGGCCGCAAAGGCCCGCAATACATCAAAGTGAGGCAATCATGAAAGGCGCAAAGGAGCGGCCGCTCGGTCCCCAGGAAGCGATGTTCACCGAACTGGTTCGACAATCCAGTGGCGGTGTTCAACTGGTCACCCTGGCGGAACTGGCGACCCCGCTTTCGATTGACGACGTTCGCTCCCGCCTGAAGGTTGTCCACCAACGCCATCCCCTGTTGCACGCCCGTGTGGAAGATCGCGATCAGCTATGGTGGGTCTGCGACGTGCCGTTCGAAACCATTTCCATCTCGACGCGGCCAATGGGTGCGGACTTTGATCTCGAACGGCTTTATGCGAGCGAAGCGGAAATCCCGATCGATGTGATGACGATGTCCTGGCGGGCCACCCTTTTGACCGATCCGTCCGGAAAGGTAGCGTGGATTGCGATGACGGCCAGCCATGCAGCGGTCGACGGGCGTTCGATGCTCGTCATTCTCAATGATTTCGACCGGGCGTCGGACAACGGAGATGAGGTGGACCTGGCGCCGCTTGCGCTCAACCCGTCGGCAGAGACCGGTCTGGCGGCGGCTGGCCTTGCCGGTGAGCAGCGCGTGGAACCGGCTCTGCCGAAGGAAGCGATGTGCCGGGTTGAGCATCCGGCGGACAGCACCCGGCGGCGGCCGCAGGCCCTCCACCGGATCTACGCGCAAGAGGATTTTGACAGGCTGCACACAAGGCTGCACCGCGACGACATTCATCTGGCCGGCGCCTTTTGTGCGGCCACGGTTCGCGCCTCAGAGGCTCTGGCCGGTCAGGCACCCGTGATGCGGCTGGTCGCGCCGACGGACCTGCGGGCCGATGGCAAGCCGGCCATTTCAGGCGATGCGGTGGGTCTCTATATTTCCAGTATCGGTCTTGAACTCGGGCCGGACGAAACGAACAGGAGCCTGATCGAGATCGCCCGGATGCTCGACGGCCAGTTGAGGGACAACAGGCCCTCGGCGCTTCGCATGAACCCTTCCATTCCGCCCGGTGAGATCCGTGAAGAGGCGGAGCGATTTGCCAGGTCGAACGATCTGTTTGTCGTCGGCACCGGCCTGTCGGATGTCGGCGATCTCAATCGCCTTTCGGGCCGTCAGGTCGGCATCAACCGCATCCTGATGATGCCGTCACAAAATCACGGCGTTCACCCCATGCTCGTCACCGTCGTTTCGACATCCCAGGACACCTGCCTGACCTTCGGCTTCGCCGAACCCCTGACCAGCCGCGCCCACGCCCACGCCTTCGCCGACCGGTTCGTCGAGGCACTGGACGAGCTGGCGGGCGGGAGCTGAACGGCTGCGATGGGTGTGGAGCCGCCGGTTGTGTTTACCACCCGAAAGGGCCGGTGAATTGTATTTTAGCGGTGTCTATCCCGTCTGTAGCGGGCTGCAGTATCCTGAGTCGCAACCTCTCTGTTCGGTGTTTTGAAAGATTGTAGGGACAGTGAACGAAATACTGCGGATAGACAAATTGGGGTCCAAGCAACGTCAAACCGGAACGGAGAGATCTTTCCAGGCGTCGAGCAATATGGTGACATACTCCCGTGTATCCGGGTCCGACGTCAGCACGGGATAATGCGGATCGTCGGACAATGGCTGTGCATCGGCGCATCGGCGCTGTATCAGCCATTCGCCATTTTGCTTCACGAGCGTGTCTCGATAGAGGCCCGTCATGATGACGCGATACCCCTTTTGCGTTGCCACGGTCACGACGGTCGTGCATTGGCCATGGGCGCCGAGCCCATCCTCGGTAATTGTGAACAAAGGCGACGCAGTGATATGCCGTGTGCCCAATTTCGCGTGTATTCGAGCGTAAGCCGCGATTTTTTCCCGACCTATGATCTGTGTTGTTTCGTTCTGGAAAATGCCATCTTCAGTAAATGTAGCGGCCCATCCCTCGGGATCATGCGCATCGACGGCTAATGTGTATCTCGCCATCAAATCCAGAATTGCAAATCTGTTTTCACACTCTTTCAGGTCCATTCGCTTAGTCTCCTCTGATCAAGATTTCTCCACACACGAAACGCCCCTTACAGTGAAGTCTGAACCACTATTGATTTCTTCGTGGTTTACTTCAATCACTCCTGTTCGTTTGAAAGGTGACATTCTTGTCACTTGGAAAGCGATCCACCTGCATCACGGAAGAAGCTTTTGAGTGGTTCAGTCGTATGGCAATAGCGCGGCGAACATCAAGGCAGGGTCGCCGCATCTTAACAACCACCATGGGAAGGCAATGGCAGTCACAGGGCCGGTGACAATCCGGTCGAAGATTTGAGGGGTGACTGCCGGATGTTTTGGGAGAACGGGAAGGGAAAGCCACAGAGTCGGTTATCTTACCCAGACAGGCGCCCGCCATCCGGCATCCAGCGCCTCGCGCTCTGAGCAAAACCATCGCTCGCCCTTGCTCTCGACGATCGTCGTTCGGCTGTACCATGGTGACCAGGGCGCATGATAAATTCGCCCATTATCCGAGATATCGCCTTTGATTGGGCAGCCATCGGACGCATCCTGCGCTGCTTCATCCCAGCGGCGAGAACGGAAGTCCCAGGCCGTCTCGGTCGGTGCCGTCCATATGCCGATCTCCGCCACGCGCGCATCAACTTCCGTGTCGACATAATCGGTCGAATGTTCAACGTAAGCCCACGCGAAACCTTCCCGCACCATGGTGGCGTTCAGTTCGACGCCGTCCGCGTGGCAAACCGCCAAAACACGATCGAGTTCATCGGTGCCGCGATGATCACAAGTTACCGTCCTGCCATCCGTCAGCTCGATCAATCTGTCGATCGCACGTTCCCCGCAGGTCCAATCCCTGAGCTTTCCATCACATTTTTGGCCCGGCTCCGGCGTGTCGATCCCATAGAGGCGATAGGTCATGCCGTCGACGATCAAGGCGTCGCCACCGACCACCACGACCTCGGACGCTCCTGCAGCGGAACTCGCCAGCGTCGCCGCGAGCAAACATGCAATTGAAGTTAACAGCGCCATGGAGATTTTCATATCGCGCGCGCGATCCAGAGTTGTTCGCGCGCATAGGCTGGTGGTGATCGGGAGAAATCGGAGTATTGCTTCAACACCTCAAAACCGCAGAGCTCCAGCAAGTATGCAATTTCCTGGCGCACACTCCACCGAAGTGTCCAGAAGGTTTCTTCTTTGGCGATGAGGTTGCCACCTCCATCGATTGCCTCGAATTGCAAAACCTCTCGGACAGTTTGTTGCATTGGATTGTTCTTTCTTGAGAGAACCGCTCGCCGAATTTGGTGGCCAGAACGCGGATCATCAATGACGCGCGGAGCGGCAGGCTCTTCGCCATCGGCAAACAGCAGCTCAAAATACGGATCGAACAGGTCAAGTATGAGGTGGCCGCCCGGAGCGAGATGTTGGTGTGTGCACCTTAGTGCCGCTCTTTGCTCAACAGGTGTGACCAAATGCTGAAAACTGCGCGCTGTGATCATGACCATGGCAAATTGTCGTCCAAGATCAAAATCGATCATATTTCCTTCAACAAGCTGAGCTTGAGCGGCAATCTCCGGGTTGTCTGCAAGCTTCTCTTCGGCCACCTGGAGCATAGCGGGAGAACTGTCGAGACCGACAATCTCATACCCTGCCCGAGCAAATGGAAGGAGGACGCGCCCGGTCCCTGCGCCCAACTCCAACACCGGACTGCCAAATTGTTTTGCGCAATCGAGATAAAAGTCGACGTCGCCCGCCAGCAGACCTTGGCCTGTGAATAGGTCATAGGCGGTTACCGCAAGTCCACTGCTATAGTAGTCAATTGAATCTACCATCTCGAAACAACCATCAATGAGGAATCTGACAGATCAATACCCGTGCAACATCATTAGCATTGAAACTTGCTTCTGTGACTGCTTCCTCGCTTTCGTCCAGCTCTCTGCCATCCGGCGCTGGTTGCAAAAGTTATGGTGATGGGTTGGACGTCTGCGTCAGTGCTCATCATTGGGCACGGCCATTGCTGGGATCAGGACAAGAAGTGCGATTGATCCCACAGCGATATGTCAAACCGTTCAATTCCCGTGACAGTGCACACAATCCCGTTTGGGTATCCTCTGCGCGAGCAGCACCGAGCGGAATGCAGGGCTGAAAATCAATGTTCAGGCAGGAACTTCGTGACAGTCTTCTACTGAATTCGAATCTGAAAAAACGGGAAAATTTGGTGGAGCCAAGGGGAGTCGAACCCCTGACCTCTTGCATGCCATGCAAGCGCTCTCCCAACTGAGCTATGGCCCCTTGTTCCGGTTTTCCGGATATCGCAGGCCATGGGAGACCTGCGTGTCGTGCGGCTTTCTAAATCCGCTTGTCCTGGAGATCAAGGTCAAAATGCGCGGCGAACCGTAAAATCGGATTGCGAGGTGATGACCGGGTTGCCTCAGGTTTCCTCGCTGTCGTCGCCGACATTGACGATGCCGGTGACATCGTCATCGTCATCATCGTCCGTTTCGAGGAAGGTGTTGTCGTCATCATCCCCGAGATCGACGTCATCATCATCATCGCCATCGATATCGGGAATGGTTTCGCCGGTATCAGACGCCTCGTCATCGGCATCCTCCAGCGACACGATTTCGACATCATCAGTCTCGGTTTCGGCTTCCGGTGTCTCTGCCTCTTCCTTTTTCTCCGGCTCGACCTTAGGCGGCGCGACGGGTGTTTCCCCGACTTCGAAAAAGGACAGCGGATAGGATTTGCCGGTATAGGGCGAAACGATCGGATCGCGATTGAGGTCGTAGAATTTGCGTTCCGTCTCCGGACAGGTGCGCTTGGTACCGAGTTCAGGTTTTGACACTGCGTGGGCCTCTTGTCTGGTCGGGTCGTCGGCAGGCGCTGCCGGCGAATGAACAATAAAGGAGCGGGAAAACCGATCCGGAATTGCCTGAATTTGTCACCGCCACGGCCGAGCGGATTGCCAGTTGGGCCAGACCGATCAGCAGGGGTTTGATGTGCCGGACCCCATACTAATCTTGGCGCGCTCTGTCAAAGCTTATCTGCGCAAAAAGCGTGGCCGTCCGGCGGCAAAACGGGTGACCGGCAAAAATCCATGTGATAGAGCGTCCGCGGGGAGCGCGCCGCCAGGCAATTTGCTTCCGCCAAACGACAGAATTTAAGGGTGTGACCACATGGCAAACAGTGCGGAGCCGAGGCCGGCCGTTGCGCACAAATCCGATCGGCTTGAGGGGACGATCAGGATCCCGGGCGACAAATCCATCTCCCATCGCGCCTTCATGTTTGGCGGTCTTGCCAGTGGCCGCACGCACATCACCGGCCTGCTGGAAGGCGAAGATGTGCTGGCCACCGGACGCGCCATGCAGGCCATGGGCGCCCGCATCGAAAAGCAGAATGATGAATGGATCATTGACGGCGTCGGCAATGGCTGTCTGCTGGAGCCCGAGGCGCCGCTTGATTTCGGCAATGCCGGCACCGGTGTCCGGCTGACCATGGGCCTGGTGGGCCCGTACAATTTCAAGGCGACCTTCACCGGCGATGCATCGCTCTCCGCCCGGCCCATGGGGCGGGTGCTCGATCCGCTCCGGCAAATGGGCGTGCAGGTCGAAGCCGCCGATGGTGACCGCTTGCCGGTGACCCTGTTCGGTCCGACAATCGCACCGCCGATTACCTACCGGGTGCCGATGGCCTCGGCGCAGGTCAAGTCGGCCGTGCTGCTGGCCGGTCTCAATGCGCCGGGCATCACAACCGTCATCGAACCGGTCATGACCCGTGACCACACCGAAAAGATGCTCACCGGTTTTGGCGCCCGGCTCGATGTCGAAACCGATGCTGACGGCGTGCGGACGATCCGCCTTGAGGGCCAGGGCCAGCTTCAGGGGCAAACCATTGATGTGCCCGGCGATCCGTCTTCAACGGCCTTTCCGCTTGTCGCGGCCCTGCTGGTGCCCGGCTCTTGCGTGGTCATCGAGAATGTCCTGATGAACCCGACGCGGACTGGGCTGATCACCACCCTGACCGAAATGGGCGCCGAAATCGAGATCATCAATCCCCGTGTGTCCGGGGGTGAGGATGTCGCCGATCTGCGTGTCACGGCTTCGAAACTGACGGGGGTCATCGTGCCGCCCGAACGGGCGCCGTCCATGATCGATGAATATCCGGCGCTTGCCGTGGCGGCCGCCTTTGCCGATGGCGAAACCGTCATGGAGGGGCTTGAGGAATTACGGGTCAAGGAGTCCGACCGCCTGTCTGCCGTCACCAACGGCCTGAAGGCCAATGGCGTCGATTGCACGGAAGGCGAGGCATCGTTGCGCGTGCGCGGTGCGCCGGGCGGAAAGGGGCTTGGATCCGATCAGGCCTCGGCGATTGTGAAAACCCATCTCGATCACCGGATCGCCATGGCCTTCGTGGTCATGGGTCTAGCCACCGAACATCCCGTCACCATCGACGACAGCGCTATGATCGCCACGAGCTTTCCCGAATTCATGGATATGATGACCGGGCTCGGTGCCGATATACGGCTGGTGGAAGAGGCCATCTGATATGGGATTTGTTGTTGCAATCGACGGGCCGGCGGCATCCGGCAAGGGAACCCTTGCGCGTCGGATCGCCGAGACGTTCGGCTTTCATCACCTCGACACAGGATTGACCTACCGCGCCGTGGCCAAAGCGCTTCTGGATGGTAATGTTCCGCTCGATGATGAAGCCGCGGCGGCAAGGACAGCGCTCGAAGTGGAATTTGCCGGGCTTGACCGCGCGGTCCTCGCAGCCCACGGAATTGGAGAGGCCGCGTCGAAGGTCGCGGTCATGCCCTCGGTGCGCCAGGCACTGGTCGAGGCGCAGCGGCGCTTTGCCGCGCGCCAGCCCGGTGCCGTTCTGGATGGCCGTGATATCGGGACCGTCGTTTGCCCGGATGCCGACATCAAGCTCTATGTCGTGGCGGCGCCACCGGTACGGGCACGCCGCCGCCACTCGGAAATGCAGGCCGCCGGCAGCACCGCCAGCTATGATGATGTCCTGGCTGATCTCAAGCGCCGAGACGCCCGTGACATGAATCGTGATGACTCGCCTCTGCGGCCGGCGGACGATGCCCACTTGCTAGACACGAGTGAAATGGATATAGAAACGGCGTTCCGGGCAGCGCGCGCGCTGATTGAAGCCGCACGATAGACCGGAACAGCATTGAGCCCCACGTTTTCGAGGCCGTCCAAGCGCCGAATTGGCAGCGCACAACACCGCTGCCGGACAGCATCGAAAACCCTTGAACCACGAACCATCGGCGCCATGTCCGGCCGACGCAGAATCCCGGCCCGGACTTTTCAGGAGTATATATGTCTGCACAATCGTCCATGGAGGACTTCGCGTCCCTCCTCGAGGAATCCTTTGCCACCCAGGATCTTGCCGAAGGCTATGTCGCCAAGGGCATCATCACCGCGATCGAAAAAGACGTCGCGATTGTCGATGTCGGCCTCAAGGTTGAAGGCCGCGTGCCGCTGAAGGAATTCGGCGCCAAGTCGAAAGACGGCTCGATGAAGCCGGGCGACGAAGTTGAAGTTTATGTCGAGCGCATCGAAAACGCGCTGGGTGAGGCTGTTCTGTCCCGTGAGAAAGCCCGCCGCGAAGAAAGCTGGGTTCGCCTCGAAGCCAAGTTCGAAGCCAATGAGCGCGTTGAAGGTGTCATCTTCAACCAGGTCAAGGGCGGCTTCACGGTCGATCTCGATGGCGCCGTGGCGTTCCTGCCGCGCTCGCAGGTCGACATCCGTCCGATCCGCGACGTCACCCCGCTGATGCACAATCCGCAGCCCTTTGAAATTCTCAAGATGGACAAGCGCCGCGGCAACATCGTTGTTTCGCGCCGCACCGTTCTGGAAGAAAGCCGCGCCGAGCAGCGGTCCGAAATCGTCCAGAATCTTGAGGAAGGTCAGGTTGTCGAAGGCGTCGTCAAGAACATCACCGATTATGGTGCGTTTGTTGACCTGGGCGGCATTGACGGCCTGCTGCATGTCACCGACATGGCCTGGCGGCGCGTCAACCATCCGTCGGAAATCCTGACGATCGGTCAGACGGTCAAGATCCAGATTATCCGCATCAACCAGGAAACCCACCGGATTTCGCTCGGCATGAAGCAGCTCGAGGCCGATCCGTGGGATGGCATCGGTGTGAAATATCCGGAAGGCAAGAAGATCAAGGGCACCGTCACAAACATCACCGATTACGGTGCGTTCGTTGAGCTGGAAGCCGGCATCGAAGGCCTGATCCACATTTCGGAAATGTCTTGGACCAAGAAGAATGTCCATCCCGGCAAGATCCTGTCGACGACGCAGGAAGTCGAAGTGGTGGTTCTCGAGGTCGACCCCGCCAAGCGCCGTATTTCGCTTGGTCTCAAGCAGACCCTCGACAATCCATGGGAAGTCTTTGCCCAGAGTCATTCGGTTGGCACGGAAGTCGAAGGCGAGGTCAAGAACAAGACCGAATTCGGATTGTTCATCGGCCTGGAAGGCGATGTCGACGGCATGGTCCACCTGTCCGATCTCGACTGGAACCGTCCCGGCGAACAGGTGATCGAGGAGTACAACAAGGGCGACATGGTCAAGGCCGTTGTTCTTGATGTCGACACCGAAAAGGAACGCATCTCGCTTGGCATCAAGCAGCTGGGCAAGGATGCGGTCGGCGAGGCGGCTGCCTCCGGCGAACTGCGCAAGAACGCCGTTGTGTCAGCTGAAGTCACCGGCATCACCGATGGCGGGATCGAGGTCAAGTTGGTCGATCATGAGGACGTCACGGCCTTTGTCCGTCGTTCCGATCTGTCCCGTGACCGCGACGAGCAGCGTCCCGAGCGCTTCACGGTCGGTCAGACCATCGATGCGCGGGTCACCAACTTCTCCAAGAAGGACCGCAAGATCACCCTGTCGATCAAGGCGCTGGAAATCGCCGAAGAAAAGCAGGCGGTCGCGCAGTTCGGCTCCAGCGACAGCGGCGCTTCGCTTGGCGATATCCTGGGTGCGGCCCTCAAGAAGCAGAACGACGACGAATAGAACGCGTCTTTCTCCTAGACCGTTTCACGTTTTGTCAGAAACGGGACAACGGTGTCGGACTTTGATTTTGTTGAGGCATTCAGGTTTTGCCGATTCCGTCAAAACCTGAATTGCACTATTGCAATCCAAAGCCCGCGGTGCGTCTGCACCGCGGGTTTTTTGTTGGCAAAGCCTTTGCTATGAATTGCTGTGCGCTAAAGTTATGGCAGAATCAGAAAAATTGAGTGCCTCAGCAATCAATGGCCGGGCAATACCGACAAACCATGAGCGTTCGACCGCCCAATCTCCTGAAGCCAAAGTCACCGGTTGAAACCGGCGCGAGCGTTCTCGACGGCGAGATCATGGCTGAAATGGCCTCGTCTCTCGGACGGGCCGGCCGAGCATTGGAAGCAGCACTCACAAAGCTTGAATCGCTCTCCGCCGATCCCGACCGGCCAGAGGATGTGCAGCAACGCGAAGCCGTTTTACAGGACGCGGCGACCAAGGCCTGGGCGCTGATCATTCAATATGAGCTTTGCGGTCTTTCAAGCCAGAAAAATCTTGTTCAGCGCTATCGCATTCCCACCGAGATTGTGGCGCGCCTGGGCATGGCAAAGAGATGATCCCGGATTGCCGGTTCCGTCAAATCCTGAATTGCTCTACGGATTGTCCTTCTGAAAATCCGCATGGAGTTCGTCGAGAACCTGCCGGGTGAATTTGCCGATATCGGCATATTCGGCTTCGGTGAGATTGGCCAGCGAGACCCGAACCGACGCATCAACCACTTCGAAGCCCTTCCCGGGCAGCAAAACGACGCCCGTTTCATCGGCCAGGCGGAAAAGAAAATCCGTGCCGCGATTGCCGGCGGCAAACCAGTCGGAGAATGCCTTGCCATAGAGCTGTTCTCCGAGCTTTTCCAGGTCGATCAGATAGTAGTAATTGACATCCAGCGCACCGGACGCATTGTCGATACCCATGTTCTGGCACAGCGTCTGGAAGCGGTGACGGATCAGATGCTTCGCGGCCGACTTATAGGTGCTGTCGATATCCATCAGCCCGTGCAGGGCGAAAAGGGTCATCTGCAATTGCTGTGGCAATGAAAGACCGGCCGTGTGGTTGAGCGCCACGGCCCGGCTGTCGGCCACCAGCCGGTCGATGAAACGAAGGCCGGCAATATCAGTGGTCAGCGATCCGTAGCGCCTGTCGAGCCGCTTCTTTGTGTCCGCCGGCAATTTGGCCATCATCTCGTCGATGATATTGTCCTCATGCAGCCCGATCACGCCGAGCCGCCAGCCCGTGGCGCCGAAATATTTCGAGAAGGAATAGACGCACAGCGTGTTGCGCGGACACATCGCAAACAGCGACACGAAATCATCGGCGAAGGTGCCGTAGACATCATCGGTGATGACGATCAGGTCCGGGCGTTTCGTCTTGATCAGGTCGGCGATCTGCTCGAGACAGGCGTTCGACAGTTTGAATGAGGGCGGGTTGCTCGGATTGACCACGCAAAAAACCTTGATCGCCGGGTCTTCCAGCTTGGCAAGCTCGTCAGCGGGAAACTGCCAGTCGGCGCCTTCATCCATGCGGATATCCACCACCTCCATGTCATATTGCGGCAGTGGCGGGATCTCCAGATAGGGTGAGAAGATCGGGGTTCCGAGTGCGACCTTGTCGCCCGGTTCGATCAATCCATTGATCTGCAGGCTCTGGAACAGATAGGTCATGGCGGCCGTGCCGCCCTCAGTGGCGAAAAGCGAGAATGCGCCGCTCTGCGGCAGTGGGCCGAACATTTCCTGGGCGATATAGGCCTTCACGATATCTTCGGCGTGGTGAAGCATGCGTGGCGGCACCGGATAATTGCAGCCCAGAAAGGCGCCGACCAATTCCGACAGGAAGTCCTGCCGCTCCAGCTCGAGTTGGTCCCGGACATAGGAAATCGCGGACCGCAGGAAACCGATGCCGGCATCCTCTTCCTTGCCGGAGGCAAAGATTTCGAAGCGTTCAACCACGCCTTCCTTTTCCGGAAGGCCGCCAAAGCCACTATTGAGATAGGCATAGGACCGTTCGGCCTCCAGCATGGCGAATTCGCCAAGTCGCAGGAACGCACGGCGTGGCAGCGTTGCGAGGAAATTGGGATTGCCGCGTCCGGCATTCAGCATCACCCGTTCGGCATCGGAACTGGCGACCTCGATCAATTTGTCCTTCAGCTCGAAAGGGCTCAGATCGGCAAAGGCACTCAAATCGGCATCTTTCATGGCGCTATTTCCCTGATGATGTGCGTTTCACGGGCACCTTCGCGCGTGCTCATGGGTTTTTTGTGATGATGCCGACAACCAGCGGTCCCCAGATTGTGAGGAAAACATTGGCGACCGCATAGGTGACGGTGAAGGATACCACCGGTGTGGCGTTTCCGGCCTTGGCCAGCAGGGCGGCAAATCCCGGATTGGCGCTGCGCCCGCCGACCACACAGGCCAATGCCTCGATCGGATTGCGGATGCGCAGAACGTAGTAGGAAAAATAGAAGGTGACGATCTGCGGGATGATCGTCACGCCGATTCCGAGGAAAAACAGCGTCAGCCCATACTGCTGGATGGTCGACACGGCCTGCGGACCAGCCGATATGCCCACAATTGCCACGAAAACGGCAAGGCCGAAATCTCGCAGGAAATTTGATGCGCCGGTCGGCAGGGCGGCAAAGCGCGGATGGGTGCTGCGCAGCCAGCCGAACAACAGGCCGGACAACAGGCAGCCGCCGCCGGTTCCGATGGTGACCGGGATGCCGGCGATCTTGAATTGGAAAAGGCCGATCAGAATGCCGAGTGCCATGCCGATCCCGAAAAAGATGAAATCGGTCACCGCCGCTGCGGTGATCTTGTAGCCGATCAGCGCCTGAACCCGGTCGAGGTCCTTGGCCGCGCCGGTGAACAGAAGCTCATCACCCTTGTGCAGTTCCAGGTTGGACAGCATCGGCAGATCGCGGCCCATCCGCTTGATCGCGACAAGATAGACCCCGTGCTGGGTTTCGATATCCAGTTGATCATTGATCTGACCGATGGTCTTTCCGACGAGGTCTTTCTTCGTCAGGATGATTTCGCGCTGCTCCTCGACCAGCTGAAGGGAATCGGGCGCCGCGGTTTCCGGCCCGAAATAATCGGACGCGTTGACCATCAGACCGACCTTGCCGGTGACCGCCACGCTGTCGCCCGCCTGGACCAGTGTGTCGTCACTCGTGGCCAGGGCCGTGCCATCGCGCATCACGCTTTCCACCGCGGCGTCGGTCAGTTCCCGGTCGATGTCGATGACCTTCTTTGCAACGGCCTTGCTGCCGTCGGTCACCTGATAGACCCGCGTGACGACCGGGCGGATGGCATTGAACTGGCCGGGTTCGAGCTCCGCCTTTCCGCCCGACATGGTTTTCGCCAGCTTGAGGGCTTCCTGCCGAATATCCCATTTCATCACCATGGGCAGGAACCAGGTCACCACGATGATCGGTCCGAGATTGCCGAAGATGTAGCAGACCGCATAGCCGACCGCGATGTTGGTCTGCATGGTCTTGACCTGCTCGGCGGTCACGCCCGCCAGCTTGGCGACAGCGTCACCCGCCGTTCCGATAATGGCCGATTGGGTCAAGCCGCCTGCGGCCAGGCCCGCCGCTGTGCCGCGGTCCAGATCGAATGACCAGGCGCTGATGAGCACGCAGATCAGGCCGACCAGACACATCACGAAGGCCGAGACCAACTGGTTGAGGGAGCGCTTGTTGATCGATCGGAAAAACTGTGGCCCGCCCTGATAGCCGACGGCATAGATGAAAAGGGCAAAGAAGATATTCTTGATCGAGGTGTCGATATCGATATCCAGCTGGCCGATCAGCACACCCATCAGCAACGACCCGGCGACGCCGCCGAGGACGAACTGTCCAATGGTCAGTCGACCGAGCGTGTAGCCGAGCGATACAGTGACAAAAAGAGCCAGCAATGGCGCCGCTTTGAAGAGTTGATCAACAACGTCCAGCATTACTGTGCCACCTCCGGTTCAATTGACCTGTTCGTGGATGCTGCACGACCTGGTTGCAAATTACAATCGCCTACCGGGTCAATTCAGGGCCGGCGACAAGCGCGGTTTGTTGTCACGCAGATACATTGGCCTTGCGGGAATCGCGATAGTCGGATGGTGAAACACCCGTGGTCCGGCGAAATTCGCGATTGAAATTCGATTTTGTCTGGAATCCGGCTTCATAAAGGATTTCGGTCACCGGCAGATCGGTCTCCTCCAGCAGACGACAGGCTTCCCGGATTCGGTGGTGATTGACATATTGAGAAAAATTCTGGCCAAGGCAGCGATTGACGGCGACGGAAATTGAACGTGCCGGCAAACTCAGCCGTCGGCCTGTCCGGGCAAGGTTAAGGTTGGCATCAAGAAACGGCTTCGTCTCCATCATCATCCGGTCCAGGCGTATCAAGACATTCTTGTCCTCGGTGGTCGCAAGGCAGGAACCCTGATCAGTCCTGCTCCTGCGCAATGGTCCGGGAAAATCCGGGTAGATACTGGCGGGAAGCAGCAATGCGCCGATGGAAACAACCATGAGCAACAAGCTTCCAGCGGAAAGAAGCAAGCCCGTGTTGGAACCCTGCCGGTAGGTCAAATCAAAGTAGATCAGCGCATCGATGGATGAAATCAGGATGAGAATGAAGGCTGTGATCAATTGCGCCCCTGTCAGCGTTCGCATGTCATCCGTGTTGAAGTCCTGAAAGGCATCCGGTCCCTCCTTCGCCATCCACAGCAGCAAAAGAGCGTAGACAACAAAACTGCACCAGATCAGCGCGTCGACCGGCACTGGAATATTGAGATTGAACCATTGAATCGCAGCAACAACCCCTGGCGCGATAAGATGGATCAGGTCTGCTGATCCCCTTGTGTGGCCTTGGCTGCCCTGGAGCACCCTGAAAGCAAGATATGCCAGCGGCCCGGCGAGCATAGCCAACACCGGTTGCAAATAGACGGCCAGGGAAATCGAATAGCCGAATTTCATTCCGGACAGCAGTCCCTGCACAGCCAGCAGGGCGAAGAACATGCCAATGAACAGGCCGCCGCGCCGATGATCAAGAATCAGAACCCGGGTGGCGACAATTCCGGCAAGCAGGGCGGCCGAAAATGGAAGCGGAATGGCGATAAACTGCATGGCTCTATAAATGTTCAGGTGGCTGTATTGCCCTGTTTCTGCGGGCAAGGGTGAATGACTGTAGGTTCTGTACATTACCGACTCAACAGGTCTTTGCCGAGTCTGGGGTCCGGGACCATGGCCCGGATCGCGATTCAGTTCGACCTCAATCGCGATTGAGGACGCGCGTTGTCGGCTGGTGCATCAGGTTCATTTCTCCACAGACCCATTTGAACAGATTTCGCGAGCTATCCATGACCTGCTTTCATTCCCGTTTCCTGACCATGCTCAGCATCCTAATCACTCTGACGATGACGACCGCAACAATTGCCGTGTCCAGCGACAAGGGATCATTGGCACTTCTCGCCACGCCGCTGGAACGAATCCTGGTCAATCGGGCGTGGGCTGTTGTCTATGCACCTGAGATGCGCCGCGGGTCACTGCTCATGTTGCGCGGCGCCATCGGTCGAGCCCGAATCACCTTTCGGGAATCCGGGCGGGCGTGGTGTCCCTCTGTTCCATTGCGGCTGTTGTTGGGGGATTTTTCTGGCGATTCCGTTGAAATCGGACGTTCCGGCCCAGCGCTGGCACTGGTCATGAACCGCAACATTGCGGACGCCATGCGTGCTGGAAATGACATCACCAGCGATGGCCTCGCCATTGGCAGTTTTGATCAGGCGCTTTCGGCAACAGGCACCGGCTTCGATATTATTCTGGCGGGCAGCGCATCGCCTGAAAACGGGTTCGTGATGAATATGGGAAGCAACCTGTGGAACGACCTCTTCGGCGCATCCGGCGTCTCGGGACCATGCACATATGAGGATGCGGGATCTGCTTTGCGATCAATCTGGTAGTCGATAGTCTCGGGTGCGTTCTTAGAGCGCGTTTTTGAAGATCTCGCCATCCTTGCAGATGAATTTGAGAAACCTGTCTGGATCCTGAAGAATGCCGATGTCGTCCAGTGGGTTGCCTTCGACGCCTATCAGGTCAGCGCGTGCACCGATTGTGATCTCACCGAGTTCTCCTTCCATCTGGAACAACTCTGCAGCTGTCAGCGTCGCCGAGCGAATGATCTCGGCCGGTGTCTGAAAAGCGCTCCGGATCTTGAATTCCAGCAACTGGTGCCGGTGCATGGGGCCAAGAAGATCGGTTCCAAAAACCATTTTGACACCCCTGGCATGGGCGTGGGCATGGGTCTTGTGGCCCGCCTCTGCCACTTCTATCACCTTGTCGCACATGTGTTTGGGCATGCCGCCCGCAACGCCCTCGGCGCCGAGGACCTCGTGCGTTGACATCGTCGGCACCAGGAAGGCGTCTTTCTCGAGAAGCAGATCGATGGTTGTGTCGTCGATCAGATTGCCGTGTTCGATCGATTTGACGCCACATTCGAGCGCTCGATTGGCTGCCCTGGCCGTGTAGACATGGGCTGCCACATAGGTCTCCGCCGCCTCGGCTTCCTCCACCGCTGCGATGATTTCCTCGCGGGCAAACTGTGTGTTGCCAATCCTGTCGGTTGGCGAGGCGACGCCGCCAGACGCCATGATCTTGATAAAATGGGCACCTTGCCGCAATTCCTCACGGCAGGCTTTGCGCATCTCCGGCACGCCATCGGCGATGCGGCCAAGCCCGGCGCAGCAGGTACAGGATTCCCAATGTTCGCCCTTTTCGCGCATGTCGGCATGGCCGCCTGTCTGCGAAATGGCGTGGCCGCTGAAAAGCAGACGGGGCCCGATGAGATAACCCTCTTCGACCGATTGAGCGAGACCGAAATCCGCACCGCCACAGTCGCGCACGGTGGTAAAGCCGCGCATCAGCATACCGGATAGAATCTGGCCGGCGCGGGCCGTCACATACATCGGGGACCATCGCATCAGGTCGGGGAAACTTGCGGTCGCCGCGACAACATGAACATGTGCGTCACACAATCCCGGCATCAGCGTTGCGCCATTCAGATCGATCAGGACATCCCCCTCGCTCACCGGCGATGGGGAGATTTCCCGGATACGGCCATTCTCGATGAACAGGTTTCGGCTACCGGCAATCTCACCACGGCGCACATCCAGGACATTGGCATTGGTCAGCGTCAGGGTTTTCGGTTTGTGTGTCATGTTTCACGTATTCGCTTGGGTCGAGGATTTGAAATTCGATTTCGCGGGTCAAACGGAGAAGGGCTTATGGCTGCACAATACGGCATTGATGACAATCTGACATGACGAGTGGAGGTCGGCAACGACCAAAATTGATCAAGCGATTGATGTGTCACAGCGAAAGCTGCGATACTAAACAGGCCATGTGATTGAGTTGAACGAGGTTCAGATGAAATGAAGATAACCGCTATTCGCGCCTATCAGGTGGACCTCCCGCTGAAAGAGGGCCGCTACAATTGGTCGAACGACAATTTTGTCGAAGTGTTCGATTCGACCGTTGTGGCGATTGAGACCGATGCCGGTTTGACGGGCTACGGCGAGTGCTGTCCGCTCGGTTCGGCCTACCTTCCCGCTTATGCCGCCGGTGTCCGGTCCGGCCTGGCGGAAATCGCGCCGCAGCTGATCGACAGGGATCCGACCGATCTTGGTCCGCTGAACCGGCACATGGATTCCATCCTGCGCGGGCACCCTTACATCAAGGCACCGATTGATATTGCGTGCTGGGACATTCTGGGAAAGGCAACCGGCATGCCGCTGCATCGCCTGCTTGGGGGTGCCGAACAGGATGACGTAAAGCTTTACCGGGCGATCTCGCAACAGAGCCCACAGGAGATGGCGGCCAAGGTGTCCGGCTACCGTGGGGAAGGATACACGAAATTCCAGCTCAAGGTCGGTGGTGACGCGGATACGGATATTGAAAGAATCCGCCATTGTGCCCGCGAGATGCAGACCGGGGATATTCTGGTGGCCGATGCCAACACCGGTTGGACCATGCATGAGGCGGCACGGGTCGTCACGGCGGTCCGGGATATCGATGTCTACATCGAACAGCCCTGTCCGACCTATGAGGAATGCCTCTCGGTGCGTCGCCGCACGCCGCTGCCCTTTGTTCTGGATGAGGTCATCTTTGGCATGGATACGCTTTTGCGCGCCCTTGCCGATGGTGCGATGGATATCATCAATCTGAAGATCTCGAAGGTTGGCGGGTTGACCAGGGCTCGGGCGATCCGGGATGTCTGCGTGGCGAGTGGTATCCCGATGACGATCGAAGACACCTGGGGTGGCGACATCGTGACGGCGACCATCGCCCATCTGGCGCGATCAACCCCCGAAGAATTTGTTTTCTCAGCCACCGATTTCAACAGCTATGGCACGCAGGAGATCGCCCGTGGTGCGCCGCAGCGCATTGACGGCTGTATGACGGCTTCTGATGAACCCGGACTGGGCGTTGATCCGATTGCTGACGTGCTCGGTGATCCGGTCTTCGAATGTCAGGGCCCGGCCTAAGCCGGAATGCATCTGCGCCGGGCGGAACCGGTCGAGCACCGTTGCGGTTTGGTTGGGCTGCGCAACCCGATGCCTACGGGTTGTTTGTCTGATCCGTTGTATCCGGCTTCGTTGATCTGGCCGTGACAAAGTTTGCAGCTCTTTCCGTCATTTCCTGAAACTGTCTGGATGTGCTCTGCAGTTGGGCTCTCCATTCCGCATCCGGCTGCTGCCCTTCGATGGTTTTGAAATAGACCTGCATCAAGGCATAGATGGCAAGCGGTTCGATCAGGGCCGCCTTGAAGGACCAGGCAAAAATGAACGCCACAATGAAGGCGAAGAACCCGGCATTGCCCGGGAAAAGGGCCATGAAGCCAAGCACCGGGCCAAGCAGGATGAGAAAGATCACGAAGGTGAGGGCCCACATCATCAGCGTCAGCCACACCGCGTTCCTGATCATGGTTTTGATGTTCTGGGCATAGAGCACCAGCGCATCGCAACTGGTCTCCCAGGGATTTTGCGAGGCGGTGCGGATATTGTGCGCCAGAATGATCTCGTCGACATAGGTCAGGGACATGCGGATCACCGCATTGATGAGCCTGACCAGGTTGCCAAGGCCGGGGATCGGAAGAATGGATGCGACCATGTTGAGCGTGCCGGTCAGAAACCGCAAAACACCCTTGATGAGCTGGTCGAGGGCAAAAAGGGTCGAGGCTTCGACAAACCGGTCCTTCACCACATCCGTGGCGTAGCTGATCTGCCCCTGACCTCCGGGAATGGACTGTCCGTCATAACAGCGGGTCAGGACGGCGATATGTCCCGCTTTCACCAGATAAAGCAGATATTCCCGTGCCCAGTAGAGAAGGCCTGAAGCGCCGACAAACCCGATCAGCGCACCGAATATCGCGCCGCCACCCTCTCCATCGCCGAAGGATGTAAAGCCGTACCCGATGGCGCCGCCGGCCCCGACACTGATGAGGTACAAAATGGCAATCCCGAAATAGACGAGCATCCGCAAGACAATGAATGGCGCGGTCTTGACCATCGCACCCATGGCAGCGCCGAGGCTGAAATCCCATCCCATATGACTTTCCTTCGCTCACGAAAGTGGTGGAGTAGCCGTGGATCTAGAGAGCGAAGGATTGGCAGGCTTGTCAAGGCCGCACCGTTGACCGCGATGCTGGTGCGGATGGCCTCTGCAACGGAATAAGAAAGAGTTGCTTGGTCGCGCAACACGACAGCCGGCTGTCAGCTGTGGGCGAATATATCCGTTTCATCCCAGCCCATCAGGTCGAGTTTGGCGCGGGTCGGCAGAAATTTGAAACAGGCTTCTGCCTGTTTGACGCGGCCGTCCCGATCGAGTCGGAATTGCAGCTTGTCGCGCAGTGCGTGCAGATACAGAACATCGGAGGCCGCATATTCCAGCTGTGCCTGCGTCAGCTCCTCGGCCGCCCAGTCTGAGGATTGTTGCTGTTTGGATATGTCGATGTCCAGCAACTCGCGAAGATTGTCCTTCAGGCCGTGCCGGTCCGTATAGGTGCGTGTCAGGCGCGATGCGATCTTGGTGCAGAACACCGGTTCGCAGGTAATTCCGAAACTGTGAAACAGGACCGCGATGTCGAAGCGGCCGTAGTGGAAGATCTTCGTGCTCTTGCGGTTTTTCAACAGAGCCGTCAGGTTCGGCGCCTTCTTCTGTCCCTTGCCAATCTGAATGACATCAGCGCTACCGTCACCCGGCGAAAGCTGGACAACGCACAACCGGTCGCGATGCGGTTTCAGTCCGAGCGTTTCCGTATCGATGGCGATGTCGCCACCGTATCGGCCCGCATCGGCCTCGCTGATGTCGCCTTTGTGAAACCGGATGGTCATGGTGATTCCCGTCTGCTCTTGTGCTGCCGGCTTCGACATAATGGCTGAAAGCGTATCCGTCCAGCGCCCGGCATTTCGTTCCGTTTTTGTTCTTGTGGCCTGATCGCCCATGGTGTATGAAGAAACAAGAACACCCATAGGCTGTGGCTGTGGGCTGAGGACGGGAGTTGCAGATGGTATCGCGTGTCCGCACGGTTTCGTTTCAGGGGATCAGCGCCGTGCCTGTGGATGTGCAGGTGATGGTTGCGCCCGGCAAGATCGGGATGCAGATCGTCGGCTTGCCGGACAAGGCAGTTGCCGAAAGCCGCGAACGGGTTCAGGCCGCACTACACGCGTCCGGCCTGTCCCTGCCGCCCAAGAAGGTGACGGTCAATCTGGCGCCGGCTGACTTGCCGAAGGAGGGCAGTCATTTCGACTTGCCCATTGCTCTTGGCCTGATGGCGGCACTGGGCGCCGTTCCAGCCGACGCATTGGCCGGATATGTGGTGCTGGGCGAGCTTTCGCTGGATGGCACCATCGCGCCGGTGGCCGGTATCCTGCCGGCCGCGATTGCTGCGAATGCGGAAGGCAAGGGCCTGATCTGCCCGGCAGATTGCGGTTCCGAAGCGGCCTGGGCAAGTGCTGATCTTGATATTCTGGCACCACGCAGCCTGATTGCCATGGCCAATCATTTTCGCGGAAATCAGGTCCTGTCGCGGCCCGAGCCGGCGATGCGAAAGGCCGCCGAGCCATTTCCCGACCTCGCCGATATCAAGGGGCAGGAATCCGCCCGCCGGGCGCTGGAAGTTGCAGCAGCCGGCGCGCACAATCTTCTCATGTCGGGTCCGCCCGGATCCGGCAAATCCATGCTGGCGGCCAGATTGCCTTCGATCCTGCCGCCACTTTCGCCGCCCGAATTGCTGGAAGTCTCGATGATCCATTCCGTGGCCGGGCTTCTGTCCGGTGGTGAGTTGTCGGATCGACGCCCCTATCGTGCACCCCATCATTCAGCGTCCATGGCAGCGATGGTCGGGGGCGGATTTCGCGCAAGGCCCGGCGAGGTGTCACTGGCCCACAACGGCGTGCTCTTTCTGGATGAATTCGCCGAGTTCACGCCGCAGGTGCTCGATTCCCTGCGCCAGCCGCTGGAGAGCGCCGAAAGTGTTATCGCCCGCGCCAATCACCACGTCAGTTACCCAGCCAATATTCAGCTTGTTGCGGCGATGAATCCGTGCCGCTGCGGTCGGGCGGGAGAACCGGGTCATGTTTGCGCCCGCGGCCGGCGCTGTCAGGCGGATTACCAGGCGCGCATTTCGGGACCGTTGCTGGATCGCATCGATCTGCGCATCACCGTTCCCGCCGTGACCGCCACGGACCTTATCCGGCCTGGCGCCAGCGAATCCAGCGATGCCGTGGCGGCGCGTGTGGCCATGGCCCGTGAACGCCAGAAGGATCGCTACATGCGCCTTGGTCTTCCGGCCATCGTCGCCAATGCCCATTGCCCAACGGCGGTCATCGAGGAGGTCGCCACGCCGGATGCTGCGGGTGCGGCACTGTTGCAAAGCGCTGCAGAACAGATGAAGTTTTCGGCACGCGGTTATCACCGGATTCTCAAGGTTGCCCGCACGCTTGCCGATCTCGATGGCGCCGACCGTATCGGTCGCCTGCATCTGGCCGAAGCCATTTCCTACCGGGTTGTCGGCGACGGGATGGCGATTGCTGCCTGACGGTCCGGTGATCCGTTCGCAGATCCGACGCGTATATGCTTTCATGTCTGGTAGAAGGAGGGGTCCATGACACGATCGCATTTTTCACTGGCAGGGTTCGCTGCCGTTTTCATGCTGTTTCTGACAGGCTTTGCCGCCAATGCCGAAACACGTGGACCCGACCCTGCGCTGACACCGGAACAGGTTGTCGATATCCAGCTTCAGGCGCTGCAATTCAATGACAGCCCGACACCGAATGCCGGTATTGCCCAGACATTTGCCCTGGCTCATCCGTCGAACAAACGGGTGACCGGGCCCCTGCCGCGGTTTGAACGGATGATCCGGACCCCGGCCTATGCGCCGCTGATCGGGCATGTGGCCCATGAGATCGAGCGCCTTGCCGGCGATGAATCCGTCGTGCAGTTCAAGGTGGTTGTTGACCTGCCGAACGGCAAGACCCTGCAATATCTCTGGGAGGTCAAGCGGGTCCTCGAAGGTCCGGATCAGGGCGCCTGGTTGACCACGAAAGTCTCGGCGCCCGTCCCCGGTGGACAGTCCATCTGATCGGGTATTCTGGACCGTTTCGCGTCATGTCAGAAACGGGACAACGGTGCCGGACCTTGATTGCGTGGATACATTCAGGTTTTGCCGATTCCGTCAAAACCTGAATTGCTCTACGCGCCGAGCCCTTCGAACAGCGCCGTCGAGAGGTACCGCTCGGCGAAGGAAGGGATGATCACAACGATCATCTTGCCGGCATTTTCCTCGCGCTGTCCGACTTCAATGGCGGCGCTGAGTGCCGCGCCGGAGGATATGCCGACCGGCAGCCCCTCAAGGCGGGCAACGAGCCGTGCCGTTTCGAAGGATGCTTCGTTGGTTGCGGTCACCACTTCATCGTAAACATCCCGGTCGAGAATGGCCGGTGCGAATCCGGCGCCGATCCCCTGGATCTTGTGCGGTGAGTGTTCTCCGCCCGACAGGATGGGTGAGTCGGCCGGTTCGACCGCGACAACCCGAACACCTGGCTTGCGGGCCTTCAACACCTGCCCGGTGCCGGTGATCGTACCGCCCGTCCCGATACCTGAAACCAGGATATCGACCTGGCCCTTTGTGTCGTTCCAGATTTCTTCGGCGGTGGTGTCCCTGTGAATCTGCGGATTGGCCGGGTTTTCGAATTGCTGCGGGATAACGGCGCCTGGGATCTCCGCCGCCAGCTGCTCGGCCCTCGCAATCGCGCCCTTCATGCCCTTTGCCGCTTCCGTCAGCACCAGCTCCGCACCCAGAAGCGCCAGCATCTTGCGGCGTTCGACCGACATGGAGTCTGGCATGGTCAGGATCAGACGATACCCCTTCGCCGCTGCCGCGAACGCCAGCGCAATACCGGTATTGCCGGAGGTCGGCTCAACCAGGACGGATTTACCGGGTTCGATCCGCCCGTCCGCCTCCAGGGCTTCGATCATGGCAACACCGATTCGATCCTTGACACTGGCAATCGGATTGAAGAATTCCAGTTTTGCGAGCAATTGCGCCTTGACGCCCTTAGCCGCAGCCAGCTTGTCGAGCCGGACGATCGGTGTGTCGCCGATGGTTTCCGTGATTGATCCGAAGATACGCCCGCGTCCGGCGGGCTGTGGGGTTGTGGACATTGGTCTGCTCCTAATGGGTTCGCTGAACGGAGTCCAAGAAATCGCAATGTCACGTGATCCGAAGAGGTGAACATTGCAGGGCTTGATCAAAGATAGGGATGTGGCGTTCGCTTCACCAGTGCACCACCATATGCAACCGCACTTTTCTTAGGAAAAATATCCGAAACAGGGAAAATCAGGAAATAAAATACTATCAGATGATCAAAATCGGAGAGCAGCCAGAAAAATCGCCCCTGATGTTGACGTGTCAGGACTGTCCGGTGGATCCAAATCCACCCGAGCCGCGTGCCGTATCATCGGCAAGCGCCCGTTCCTCGATCGTCGCCTGAACAACCGGCGCAACGATCATCTGAGCGATCCGCATGCCGCGTTTGATGACAAATGTCTCTTCGCCAAGATTGACCAGCAGCACCTGTACCTCTCCGCGATAGTCGCTGTCGATGGTGCCGGGTGTGTTCAGACAGGTGATGCCGTGTTTCAGCGCCAGCCCCGAGCGGGGTCGGATTTGCGCCTCATAGCCCTCCGGAATCTCGAAAACGAACCCGGTTGGAACGAGGATCCGCTTTCCCGGTGCGAGCATGACCGGTCTGTCCTGGCCATTGGCGGCCCGCAGGTCCATGCCGGCTGCCCCCTCGGTCTCATAGGCCGGAAGCGGCAGTTCGCTGCCATTGGGCAGTCGAACAAGGCCGATCACTGGCGATGACCCGGCAATCTGTCCGAAGCTGATACGTCCAGTTTCATTGCTCATGCCCTACTCTTGAGGGCTTTCGCACGCGGGTCAATTGCAAGCGGCAGAAACAGCGGCTAGAAGACCTGCAATTCAACAGGATTCTCATCCCGATGGCAGAAAATCTGGCCGAGGCGGTATCCCGCCGCCGTACCTTTGCAATCATCTCGCATCCGGATGCGGGCAAGACGACGCTGACTGAAAAGCTGTTGCTGTTCGGCGGCGCCATCCAGCTCGCCGGTGAAGTCAAGGCCAAGAAGGACCGGATCCAGACCCGCTCAGACTGGATGAAAATCGAGCGCGATCGCGGCATTTCCGTCGTCACCTCGGTGATGACCTTTGAATATGACGGTCACGTTTTCAATCTGCTGGATACGCCGGGCCATGAGGACTTTGCAGATGATACCTATCGCACATTGACCGCCGTTGATGCGGCGATCATGGTCATTGACGCCGCCAAGGGAATCGAACCGCGCACTCTCAAGCTCTTTGAGGTCTGCCGCCTGCGCGACATTCCGATTGTCACCTTCGTCAACAAGATGGACCGTGAGGCCCGCGATCCGTTCGAAATTCTCGACGAGATCGAGGACAAGCTGGCGCTGGATACTGCGCCGATGACGTGGCCCATCGGACAGGGCCGCACCTTTGCCGGCACCTATCATCTGGCCGACAATGCCGTGCGCCGACAGGACAGCGAGGAGACCGCCACGCCGGTGAACGGACCGCAATCGGAACACGCCAGTGGTCTGTTGCCGGAAAATGACCGCGAGGCCTTCATCGAGGAAGTATCACTGGCGATCGAAGCCTGCCGGCCGTTTGACCTGGAGGCCTTTCGGGAAGGCCATCTTTCACCGGTCTATTTCGGATCGGCCCTGCGCAATTACGGTGTACGCGATCTGATCAATGCGCTGGGCAAATATGCACCGTCTCCGCGTGCCCAGCAGGCCGACACCCGGCTTGTCAGCGCGACCGACGACAAGATGACCGCCTTCGTTTTCAAGATACAGGCCAATATGGACCCCAATCACCGAGACCGCATCGCCTTTGTCCGTGTCTGTTCGGGCCGCCTGCAGCGGGGCATGAAGGCGCGCCTGTCCCGCACCGGCAAGACGCTGGGCCTTTCGGCACCGCAGTTCTTCTTTGCCCATCAGCGCCAGCTGGCCGATGATGCCTATGCCGGCGATGTCGTCGGCATTCCCAATCACGGCACGTTGCGGATCGGCGATACATTGACCGAAGGCGAAGACATCGTCTTTCAGGGCGTGCCGAACTTCGCGCCGGAGATTTTGCGCCGGGTTCGCCTGGAAGACGCGATGAAGGCCAAGAAGCTGAAGGAAGCGCTCCAGCAGATGGCGGAGGAGGGTGTTGTTCAGCTGTTTTCCCCGGAGGACGGCTCACCGGCGATTGTTGGCGTTATCGGTGCCTTGCAGCTCGACGTGCTGAAAGAACGCCTGCGCAGTGAATACGGTCTGCCGGTCAGCTTCGAGACCGCACGGTTCAACCTGTGTCGCTGGATATCGGCCGATGCGGAGGCTGATGTCGACAAATTCATCGACGCCAAGCGCGGCGATATTGCGCGCGATCTTGACGGGGATGCGGTCTTCATGGCTTCCGACGGATTTTCGCTCAATTACGAGGCGGAGCGCTGGCCGGCAATCAAATTTGCCCACGTGAAGGAATATCACGCTGCAAAGGCGGCCTGACCCGGATGCGCCAGTCGTTTTACAGGCTAGCGAATTGAATCCTACTTATTTTTAACATTCGGTCATGCGCTTTCGCGTTAGGATGATCATATCAGGGGGTGTGCGGAAACGGGGATGATAATTCCATGAAAATTCCACACAAGATCTTCGGCGTCGCCATTTTGGTCTTCGTCTTGATGGGTTCATCCATTCTCTATTCGACCTACAAGCTCTATCAGGTGAGCAAAGAGGTCACCGACCTGGCGGAAATCTTCATACCGCTATCCGATCAGATTGCCGAAATCGACCTGCAGATTGCCCAACAGGAGTTGCATGTCGAGCGGCTCGAAAAACACCTGACCACCGTCAAGCTGATCGACGAAGAGTTGCGAGAACTCGATAGCGGGCTCGTTCCCGAACATCTGTCGACCGGATCAGAGCCCTTGTCCGTCAAGCGCAAGCGGCTGGAGACCGAGCGAACAGCGCTCCGGGAAAAGATTGCCAGGGAGGAAGAAGATTTCGTGAGCCGCGAGGCCAATGTCGACGCGGCGATCAAGAGCGCCGAGGCGATTGTCGCCGAAGCGGTTGACGCGTCCGCCACCATCGAGGGGCAAAACACGCTGAAAACCCTCCTTCCGTTGCTGCAATCCGTCGACCAGCAGCACTCCAATCTCCACGCCCAGATGACCCTTCTGATCACCGCGTTCAGGCAGGACAGCCCGATGCTGTTCGAGTTGGAGCAGCTGATCGAGGAAGAAGAGGATCAGCTGGCGCAAAACATGAAGGCAACCTGGGAGCGCATTGCCCATTTCACGGAGAACGCCGCGCTTCAGGCAGAAGAACATGAGCGCCAGGCGCTGATCGTCAATATTGTTCTGGCTGCCGTGTCAGGCGTTCTGGCCCTGCTGCTTTCCGGGCTGGTCATCAGGGGCATGCTTCAACCGCTGCGACGCCTGATGGACGGCACAAGCGAGGTCGAGGCCGGGGACCTTTCCGGGGAGATCATTGCCGGAACCCGCGACGAGATCGGAGATCTCACCCGCAGCTTCAACAACATGGTACTGGAGCTGCGCAAAACCGAGGAGATCAAGGACAAATTCGGTCAATATGTCGATCCGCGGGTGGTTTCCGGCCTGATCGGCGATCCGAACATGGAACTGGTCAATGGTGAAAAGAAGGTCGCTTCGGTTTTCTTTGCGGATTTTGCCAATTTCACCGGGATATCCGAACGTTTCACACCTGGCGGGCTGGTCAAGCTCATCAACCGCTATCTTGCCATCATGTCGGAACCGGTGACACGCCATCATGGTCTGATCGACAAATATATCGGCGACGCCATCATGGCCTTCTGGGCGCCGCCATTCTGCACAGATGGCGATCAGGCATCGCTGGCCGTCACGGCGGCGCTGGAGGATAATGCTCTCATCGAACAGTTCCGCGCCGAATTGCCCGATTTGATGGGGCTGCGCAAGGACCTGCCCGAAATCGGCATGCGCATCGGCATCGCGACTGGTGAAGCGGTGGTCGGATCCATCGGATCGGAAAGGACCAAGAACTACACCGTGATCGGTGACACCGTGAATCTCGGCTCGCGACTGGAAGGTGCCAACAAGGTCTATGGGACCGACATTCTGGTCTGCAAGCGCACCTATGAAATGGCGTCGGCATCATTCGAGTTTCGAAAGATCGATGATCTGATTGTTGCCGGCAAAACCGAACCGGTATCGATCTACGAGCCGCTCGGAGCCGTCGGTGCCGTTCCGGATCAACAGATCGCCTATCGGGATCAGTTCGAGCAGGCGCTAGCCGCCTTTCATGCCGGCGATTGGAGTCGTGCCGCGTCCGGATTCATCGAATGCCGAAAGGCCAATGACAGGGACCGGGCAACGGAAACCTATGTCCGGCGGCTGGCCTTGATCAAGCGCCATGGTGCGCCGGCCGATTGGGACGGTGTCTGGCGCCTGGACAGCAAATAGGTCCAAGGCCTCTCGCCGCGGATCGCCAGAGTGGCGGGGCGCGCCAAGCCCGGACCAAAAAGCATCACGAGAGGGCGGCAAGCCCTTTTTCGACCGATTGCAACAACGGTGCGCTGGGCTCGCATCCGAGCGACAGACGCAAGAACCCGTCCGGCACATCGTCGCCCCATCTTGCCCGCCGGTCAGCCGAGCTGTGCAGCCCGCCAAAACTGGTGGTTGGAATGAAAACGCCTGACGTTTCGACAAAGCGGCTGGCACGTCCCGCATCGGCAAATGTGACGCCGATCAAAAAGCCGGGGCTGGACATTTGTTGCCCCGCCAGGGCAAAGGCTGGATCATCTGCAAGACCGGGATAGCGAACGGACACGACGGATGCATGGTCTTTCAGCAGCGCTGCCACCCGACCGGCATTGGCAGCCATTCGCTCCAGCCTGATGTCCAGCGTCTCGAGCCCGCGCACCAGCAGCCAGGCATCAAACGCCCCGGGAATGGCACCGGCCAGCGTCCGTGCCCGGTGAACACGGTCCATGAGGTCATCATCGCGTGAAGACACATGCCCGAGCAACAGGTCCGAGTGACCGGCCGCCGCCTTGGTATCGGAAGAGATGACGATGTCGGCGCCAAGATCAAGCGGCTGCTGGGTCAGGGCGGTACAGACGGTATTGTCGACCGCAAGAAGGCAATCGGCCTTTTGGCAACGCCTGGCAAACGCTGCCAGATCGATGACATCGAGATTGGGATTTGTCGGCGTTTCGAGAATTGCCAGCCGGACGCCATCAAGGGCCGCATCCATGATCTGTGCGGCCGGGCAGGTCACCATTTCCACATTGTAGGCCGAAAAAATCTCGGCCAGCATGTGTCTGACCGCGTAGTATCCGTCGCCGAGCACCAGCACCGTGTCGCCTGATTTGATTGTGGCCAGGATGGTGGCGCTGTAGGCGGCCATACCGGACGAGAAGAGGTGCGTTCGAGCATCCTCCAGAAGGGCGAGCCGCGCCTCTGCGGCCTGGACGGTCGGATTGGCTACTCGGCCATAAACCCGGTCCGGTTCCGGATCGTCAGGCAAATGAAAGATGCTGGCCGGCACCAACGGTTCGGCGATGCTGTCCCCCGGCCCGATTTGATGGGCGCGGTGGTGCAACATCGCAAAAAGCCGGCGGTCGATTTCCGTTGGGTTGAGCGACATGTCGTCCGTTCACTGTTCTTGCAATGGGACCACCGACCTATCCCGTTGGCCGTCCGGACGCAATGATGCCGCCTCTAACTCTTGATGAAGGTTCCGCTCTGCAGCTCGCGAACCGCCTGCATCAGCTCTTCACGGGTGTTCATGACGATCGGACCATGCCAGGCAACCGGCTCCTGGATCGGCTTGCCGCAGACCAGCAGAAACCGCATGCCCTCGTCACCCGCCTGGACGCAGACTTCATCACCCGTGTCGAAGACCACCAAAGTCCGGTTTCCGGACTGGTCGCGCAACAGGATCTCCTCTCCCCCCAACTCCTTCTCGGTCAATACACCGACCGGTCTCGAAGCGCCGGAGAACGAGCCGGAGCCAGCAAAGATATAGGCAAACGCCGACCGGTAGGTATCGATCGGCAGTGATTTGCGTTTGCCTGGCGGCACCGAGATGTCAAGATAAAGCGGATCGGCGGAGACACCGTCCACCGGGCCGGATTTGCCCCAGAAGTCACCGCAAACGACACGCACCACCGTTCCGTCATCATCAATGACTTCTGGAATATCGGCGCCCTTGATATCCTGATAGCGCGGATCCGTCATCTTCAACGAAGACGGCAGATTGGCCCAGAGCTGAAAGCCGTGCATGCGTCCATGGGTATCTCCCTGCGGCATTTCCTGATGCATGATACCGCTGCCGGCTGTCATCCATTGCACATCGCCGGCCCCGAGCGTGCCGCGATTGCCAAGGCTGTCGCCGTGATCGACGGTCCCGGCCAGCACATAGGTGATGGTCTCTATGCCGCGATGCGGGTGCCACGGAAATCCGGGCATGTAATCACGTGGATCGTCATTGCGAAAATCATCGAACAGCAAAAAGGGGTCGGCCAGTTCCGGCGCATCAAAGCCGAAGGCGCGGTGCAGCTTGACGCCGGCACCCTCCATGGTCGGAACAGCGGAAGACAAATGTTTGACCGGACGGATCGACATGGCGGTTCTCCTGTGTTGGCAACGCATATAGCAATCGCGACCGGCGGGAGAAGAAAAACCGGCGAAGACGCACCGTTCACAAAGGGGCGACAATGAACGACGGCTGGCTGACAAAGGAATTCCGAAGCCCATGCGGTTTTCAACTGGCTGACAATGTGTGATCGCTTCAGATCGGCATGTTTCAGCCGGTGGTCCCCACCGGCAATGCTGTGGTGTCCTTGATGTCTTCCATCACAAAGGACGCGCTGACATCCGAAAGAGGAACACGGGCAATCAGTCTCTGATAGAGCCGGTCATAGGCTTTGACGTCGGCGACCCGTGCCCGCAGCACGTAATCCAGTTCGCCGCTGGTTCGGTGAACACCGATGATTTCGGGCAGGCTGGTGACCGCATTTCGAAACGTTTCCAGCCAGTCGGGGTCATGATTGGCCGTTCGGACAAAGATGAAGACCAGCAGCCCGCACCCAATGCTTTCCGGATCGACCAGCGCCACGCGGCCGCGAATGATCCCGGTTTCTTCCAGGGATTTGACGCGACGCCAGCAGGCATTGCGGGACAAATGCACCCGTTCGGCCAGCGAATCGATGGACAGGCTGCCGTCTTTTTGCAATTCCCGCAGAATATTGTGATCAATTTCATCGATTTTACGCATTCATGGGATAAGTATCTCATGATTGATCGAAAATCCAGGAATATTGGGAACAATTCCACTTCAGGCAGGGATATCATTGTAATGAGTATCGTTTGAGCCGAGAACAGGAGCTGACCCATGACCCGATCCCTGTCCAGATTGTTTACCGAGCACCCGCAGACAGTCGATGAAACCTATTTTCAGCATATGCGGTTTGCAGCGGGCTTTGCCGTGAAGCTGTTGGGCGCCGGATGTGCCGCCATCGTCCACGCCGTTTTGCCATTCCTCTTTGAAAAAACGGCAAGCCGCATGATCAACGACATGCATTATCGCATGCACAACCGAAACGGCTGAATCTGATGTGTCGTTGGGTGGCCTATCGCGGCGCGCCGCGATTCCTTGAGGATCTCATCCTCGCGCCGGATCATTCTCTCATTGAGCAATCCCATTGCGCCTCTGAAGCAAAGACATCGACCAATGGTGATGGCTTTGGATTTGCCTGGTATGGCGAACGGGAAGAGCCCGGCCATTACCGCGACATTCTGCCGGCATGGTCGGACGAGAACCTTCAGTCCCTGTCGCGGCAGATCCGTTCCAGACTGTTTCTGGCCCATGTACGCGCGTCGACTGCCGGCCGTACGGCCCGAGACAATTGTCATCCCTTCGTTCTGGGCAATTGGTCCTTCATGCACAATGGCCAGATCAAGCCGTTCGAACCGCTCGAACGCCGCATGGAAATGCGCCTGAGCGACCGGCTCTATCATGAGCGGGCGGGCAGCACCGATGCCGAATTGCTGTTTCTTCTTGCGCACACCTTTGGTCTTGAAGCCGACCCGAAGTCTGCCATGGAAAGAACCATCGGCTTTGTATTGGCACAGGCTGCAGAGGTCGGCATCGATCCCCAGATCCGGTTTACGGCTGCCTTTTCCGACGGACGCACGCTCTATGCCGTGCGGTATGCGACCGACCGCCACGCGCCGACTCTTTATTCAGGTCCGCTGAGCCAGGCTTGTCCGGACGGCAGCCAGTGTCTTGTGTCCGAGCCTTTTGAAGACAGTTTGTGGGCATTCACGGAAATACCGGCCGGAAGCTTCGTCGCCGTGTCCGATAGCGGGCTGGACGTGAGCTCCTTTGTGCCCTCGCAGGCGAATGAAGAAGACGGACTTCGCGCCGTCGCCGGTTGACCGGATCGGCCCGGCCTATCCGGTCTTTGAAGAGCCGGTCAGTGATTTGACGATTTCCCGGGCGAGGCGCTCGGCGACCGATTGCTTGTCCATTTTCGGCCAATCCTCGATACCCGAATGTGTGACGATCCGGACCCGGTTGTGATCGCCGCCCATGATTCCGGTGTCGGGGGACACATCATTTGCAACAATCCAGTCGGCGCCCTTGCGTTGCAGCTTCGCGCGCGCATTGTCTTCCAGATTTTGGGTTTCAGCAGCAAAGCCGACGACAAGTGTGGGGCGCTTGGCATGGTGCCCGACGGTTTTCAGGATGTCGGGATTTTCCGTCAGCATCAGGGGCGGAGGCGCCTCACCCGGTTTCTTCTTGATCTTTTCGCCCGACTGACCGGCGGCCCGCCAGTCGGCAACGGCGGCGACCATGACGGCAATGTCGGCCGGCAATTGCCCCTCGACCGCATTCAGCATGTCGCGTGCGCTCTCCACATGAATGGTTTTGGTCCCTTGCGGATCGGCGATGGTCACCGGACCGGAGACAAGCGTGACATCAGCGCCCAGCCTGGCCAGGGCTGCGGCAATCGCGTGCCCCTGTTTTCCTGATGACCGATTGGCGATATAGCGCACCGGATCGATCGGTTCATGGGTTGGGCCGGAGGTGACGATGGCGGTTTTGCCGGCCAGCGGTTTTGGTCCATCGTCGAGCAGCGCCTCAACCACAGCCACGATATCCAGCGGTTCGGCCATCCTGCCAAGGCCAGCTTCACCGCTTTCGGCCATTTCACCGCGCATCGGCCCGACAACCTCCACGCGGTCCCGTTTCACGGTTTCGACATTGCGCTGCACCGCCAGGTGGTTCCACATCGCCGGATTCATCGCTGGCGCGATCAGCACCTTGCTGTTGGTGGCAAGCACGATGGTCGATGCAAGGTCGTTGGCGATACCCAGGGCCATCTTGCCGATAAAGTCGGCGGTTGCCGGCGCAACAAGCACCAGCTCACAGCTGCGTGCCAGGCGAATGTGGCCGACATCCTGCTCATCTTCACGGGAAAACAGATCCTCGAAGACCTTGTCGGCGGCGAGTGCGCCGACCGCCAAGGGGCTGACAAATTGTTTGGCGGCCTCCGTCATTACCGGCCGGACGGCAGCGCCGCGTTCGCGCAGCCGGCGGATCAGATCAAGGCTTTTATAGGCGGCAATGCCGCCGGTGATCACCAGCAGAATGCGCTTGCCGGAGAGTGATCCGCCGGCCTCTGCCGGTTGGGGCGGCGGGTCATCGGCAGAAACCGATGGTGGTGTGGTTGCATCGCGCAGCATATGCCGCACTTCTTCTTCCATGGACCGGCCATGGCGTGCCGCCTGCTCACGCAGCAATTGCTTGGTCTGCTCATCGAGATTGCGGATTGTGATGCTGGCCATGACAGTCTCCCCGGCCCCAAAATAGCATCTGCAATCAATGAAATCAAACTAGAGCTGAAATGCGATATAGATTGCTGTCAATGCAATCACCCAAAGGGCGATACGGCCGGAACGTGAATGACGCGCTTCCGCCTTGCCAATGGACTCGGCCGTTTCGGCATCGAAACGAAGCCCGCTGGTGCTCATCTCGTCGATCTCCCGGGAAAGCCGTTCGGCGCGGGCTGCCAGTTGCGGTGCCTGCTCCGCAAGCCTGGCGGCGGCGGTCAGACCGTCCTTCAGGTCCGTCACGACACGGGCGGGACCGAGATTGCGGGCAATCCAGTCACCGACGACCGGCTCGGCGGCCTTCCACATGTTGAAATTCGGGTTGAGCAGCCGTGAAACGCCCTCGACAACCACCATGGTCTTTTGCAGCATGATCAGTTCCGGGCGCGTCTCCATGTCGAAGAGTTCGGTGACCTCAAACAGCAGCGTCAGAAGCTTGGCCATCGAGATGGTTTCCGCCGACTGGCCATGGATCGGTTCACCGATGGCCCGGATCGCCTGCGCAAAGCTGGCGACATCGTGGTGCGCCGGCACATAGCCGGCTTCGAAATGGACCTCCGCAACCCGTCGGTAGTCACGCTTGATGAACCCGTAGAGAATTTCGGCGAGGAAACGGCGCTCCTTTTTCCCAAGCCGCCCGACGATCCCCATATCAACCGCGACGATGCACCCGGAGGCATCGACGAACAGATTGCCCTGATGCATGTCCGCATGGAAAAACCCGTCCCGCAACGTGTGTCGCAGGAAGGACTGAATCAAAACCTCCGACAGCCGGACGGGATCGTGACCGGCAGCCTTCAATGCCTCCAGTTCCGAGATTTTGATTCCGTCGACCCACGCCATGGTAACGACGTCGCGTCCTGTCCGCTCCCAGTCGACCGCCGGAACCCGGAAGCTGGGGTCATCCTGCGTGTTCTCCGCCAGTTCCGACAGCGCCGCCGCTTCGAGCCGCATGTCCATTTCGATTTTGGTCGTCTGCTCGAGCGTTCGGGCGATCTCGACCGGCCGCAGCCGGCGCGAGGCGGGAACCAGTTTCTCGGCCATCTCGGCAATCAGGAAGAAGGAATCCAGGTCCCGGTAGAAGCGACCCCGGATGCCCGGTCGGACAACCTTGACGGCGACCTTGCGTGTCCCCTGCGCATTGGTGATTTCCGCCGGATGAACCTGTGCAATGGAGGCGGCGGCGATGGCGTCGTCAAAGCGGCTGTAGAGCGTCTCGACGGGAATGCCGATCGAATCGGCAATCCGCTGTTTGGCTTCCGCTGTCGCAAAGGTATCCATGCGATCCTGCAACAGGGACAGATCATGCGCCAGTGCGCGCCCGACCACATCCGGGCGGGTCGCCAGAAACTGGCACAATTTGACGTAGGAGGGGCCGAGCCGTTCGACCGCGCGTGTCAGACGCGATGCGCGGTCGGCTGTCTGCAGCGAGCCGCGAGCCAGCCAGCCCGCAACACGGTAGGCAAACAAGGCGGGGCCGCGAAGCCCGTCCGAGGGCAATGATGCAATGACCCCTTCACGGGCCATGACCCACGCAGCGCGCGCCAGTCTGAGATAGGCAATCACCATCGTCATTATCCGGACGCCTGGTGCATTATAGCTTCCAGCCGGAATGAAGCGCCGCGATCCCGCCCGAATAATTGGTCCATTTCGCCCGTGAGAATCCGGCCGCCGAGATCATGGCGGCAAAATCCCGCTGGTTCGGAAACTTTCGGATCGATTCGACCAGGTACTGATAGGGTTCGCGCTTTCCGGTGATCACCTGTCCGATCTGCGGAATGGCATTGAACGACCACTTCTCATAGGCCTGTTCCAGCAAGGGCAGGTCGACCTCGGAAAACTCCAGGCACAGAAACCGTCCCCCGCGGCGCAACACCCGGTGCGCTTCGCGCAGGGCGACGTCGATCTGCGGCACATTGCGAATGCCGAAGGCAATCGTGTAGGCGTCGAATGTTCCATCTTCGAAAGGCAGGTCTTCGGCATTCGCCTCGACAAAGGTCAGTTGGTTCTCAAGGCCCTTTTTGGCTGCCCGTGCACGGCCAACCTCCAGCATCGATCCGTTGATGTCCAATATGGTGGCCTGTGCCCGTCCGGCTGACGCCTCGGCGATGCGGAAGGCAATGTCCCCGGTGCCGCCGGCGACATCCAGCACCGACAGTCCGGAAGGCCTTTGCGGATTGAGCGCGCTGACCATGGCGTCTTTCCAGAGCCGGTGCATGCCAAAGGACATGATGTCGTTCATGATGTCATAGCGCCGGGCGACATCGTGAAACACTTCGTTGACGAGGCCTTGCTTTTGGCCCTCGCCGACATCCTGATATCCGTAGGATGTTTCCATCCCGCCATCAGCGGATATGCGCATTTCAGACATGGTGCTCTCCGAAGAACAATTCGCCGCGGACAATAGCCTATGGTGAAAAGATGCGCTATCAGCCTTCATCACTTCCGGCTGCGGCAAAGTCACGCCGCTCAGCCGCTTATACGTCACCGTGAACCAGAGCCGCAATGCCTGAACTACCAGAAGTCGAAACTGTCCGCCGTGGCCTGGCGCCGGCGATGCAAGGGGGCCGGATCGAGAAACTCGAGCAACGCCGTGCCGATCTGCGTTTTCCCTTTCCGGACAGCTTCCCCGAGCGCCTGCAGGGCCGGACAGTGCGGTCGCTGCGGCGCAGGGCCAAATATCTGCTGTTTGAAATGGACGACGACGCCGTGCTGATCGCCCATCTGGGCATGTCCGGTTCGTTCCAGATTGAAAAGCCCGAAGGCGCCGACACACCGGGCAAGTTTCACCATGAACGCAGCAAATTGGCGCGACATGATCACGTGGTGTTTCATATGGACGGGCCCATGGGCAAGGTCAGGGTCATCTACAACGACCCGCGTCGCTTTGGGTTCATGCTGATGACCCGCCGAGACGTGCTGGACGATCATCCCTTTATTCGAGATCTGGGAATTGAACCGACCGGCAATGCCCTCAGCGCCGATTGGCTGGCCGGGCGGTTTGCCGCAAAGACAGCGCCTCTCAAGGCGGCACTTCTGGATCAGAAGATCATCGCCGGTCTCGGCAACATTTATGTGTGCGAAGCACTTTGGCGTGCCCGATTGTCACCACGGCGCCGGGCGTCGACACTGGTGACCTCGGCCGGCCGGCCGGCCGCGCGGCTTGAACCGCTCGTCGGGTCGGTGCGCCAGGTCATTGCCGATGCCATTGATGCCGGGGGATCTTCGCTGCGCGATCATCGCCAGACTGACGGAACCCTTGGATATTTCCAACACAGGTTCGATGTCTATGATCGCGAAGGGGAGCCCTGCCGTCGCGATGGTTGCACGGGTACGGTCCGGCGCATCGTGCAGAGCGGACGATCGACATTTTTTTGCTCCGCATGCCAGCGGTAGACAGCGGCTGAGCCACCGGGATCAGACCCGACGCGGTCAGCGGATCTTGCGCCGGATATTGCGAATGACGACAAACCTGCATATCAACGGGTGCGGAACGGATATGAATGTCTGACAGCAGGAGACGGCGGCGCATGGCGTATGAAATGATCAAGGTGGAAACCCGTGGCCGGGTTGGATTAATCACCCTGGACCGGCCGGAGGCATTGAACGCGCTCAACGCGGCAGTGATGAAGGAATTGCTTGAGGCCACGCAGAGTTTTGATCAGGACGCCAAGGTCGGTGCAATTGTCATCACTGGATCGGACAAGGCGTTTGCCGCCGGTGCCGACATCAAGGAAATGCAGGATCTCGGCTTCGTCGAAGCCTATATGGGTGACTTTATCGGAGGCTGGGACAAGGTTGGCCTGACCCGCAAACCCATGATCGCCGCCGTTGCCGGATATGCACTTGGCGGCGGATGCGAAATCGCCATGTTGTGCGACTTCATCATTGCCGCGGACAATGCGAAATTCGGGCAACCGGAAATCACGCTTGGTGTGATGCCCGGCATGGGCGGAACGCAAAGGCTGACCCGTGCCGTTGGCAAGGCCAAGGCCATGGATCTTTGCCTTACGGGCCGCATGATGGACGCGGAAGAAGCGGAACGCGCAGGTCTGGTTGCCCGGGTCGTTCCACTCGCCGACTTGCTGGAGACGGCGCTGGAAGCCGCTGGCAAGATCGCAGCCTATTCCATGCCGTCTGTCCTGATGACGAAGGAAACGGTCAATCGCGCCTTCGAAACGACCCTGTCGGAAGGCATTCGATTTGAGCGGCGCGTGTTCCATTCGCTTTTTGCCACGGACGATCAGAAAGAGGGCATGGCGGCCTTTGCCGATAAACGCAAAGCCCAGTTCAAGAACCGTTGACGACACCGCGCTTTCCGGCTATATGCCCCGCACGGATTTGGTGGTCTTGATGGCCGCCACATTTTTTTCAGCTCCCGCAACAGGACAAACGGGCCGACGAGCCCAACGCGCAGACGTGGAGCGACGCCAGATTTTGAAGAGAGAAACGGATGGCCAATACAACTTCAGCGAAAAAGGCGACACGCAAGATCGCCCGACGGACGGAAGTGAACAAAAATCGCCGCTCGCGTGTTCGCGGTTTTGTGCGCAAAGTTGAGGAAGCGATCGCGTCGGGTGATCAGGCCGCCGCGGCTGCCGCACTGAAAGCCGCGCAGCCCGAACTGATGCGCGCAGCCACAAAAGGTGTGGTTCATCGCAACACTGCATCGCGAAAAGTGTCGCGGTTGGCGAAGCGCGTAAAAGCAATCACCGCCTAATTGCAATAATTTAGCAGAATTTCGACGAGCCTGGCGTGTCGCCGGGCTTTTCTGATTCAGTACAATTGCCTGTAACAACTCTGTCACAAACTGTTAATGCCGGATTCTGAAAAAACAAGAAAAATACATTCAAAACAATAGTTTGCGGGAGGTCGAAAATTGTTCAACAGGACCCGTCAGGTCTCGTGGCCCCGATAACGAGTCAAGTTGTTTTTTCTTTTTTTTTTGGGAGCGGCTTAGGCAAAGCGCCCTTCATTAAAAAAGCCGTTGAATCCAAATGCGTTACGGCCATGGCCGCAGTCCAGGCACCGTAAGTCCGGCGTGACCACTGCCCGACAGTCTCAATTTCTTCGCCCGATACGCCTTGACCGGAACCCGCACAAACTGCCTTAATGCGCCTGCTTGGAGGTCGCAGACAGCAAGTTTGTATTGCATTTGATGGTGTCGGTTTTTTTGGCGGATACCACGTTGTTTTCATCCTTCAGGCGGTGCCCGTTTTCTACGGCACACTATCAGCTAAAACCCTTGGTTGCGATCCGGGTTGGCTCCCGGGCGTGGGGACATTTGTGCGCCGATTTGGATGGTCGGCGTCTTTTCTGGGGGCAAAACCATGACGGGCGCCGCAGCGCTTGTCAGGTCGATCGGCACTGCGGGTGGACTACAAAGGAGGAGGCGTCGTCGCTGGCTTGCGGCGGTATTTCAAAGCAGATCGAATACTTCGGCCATTTGGGCCGGCAATAAATTGTGAACTTCAGGGGAAAGCCGAAAATGCAGGGTTTGTCAGCAGGGCATTTGCATGCCGATCGACGAAAGACGAAACGTGACACACCCAGTCAGAACAAAACGGCGGACCCAATAAAAGCGGCGGGGAATTCAGAAATGTCACACAATGCACTCTTTGGCCGGGTACAGACCCGACTGAAGGCACAGGTCGGTCCGGATGTCTTTGCAAGCTGGTTCGGCCGATTGAAACTGGATACGGTTTCCAAAAGCATCGTGCGGCTCTCGGTCCCCACCACATTTTTGCGATCCTGGATCAACAACCGCTACCTGGATCTTCTGACCCAGCTGTTCAAAGAAGAAGACTCCGATATTTTGCGGGTCGAGATTGTTGTTCGCTCCGCAACGCGCGGCAACCGCCTGATCCAGTCCTCCGAATTTTCCGATGCCGAACCTGCCCCGAAGTCCGGTCAGCCCCAGGCACAGCTGCCTGGATTGCCACATTCGGTCGCCAAGGCGCGAAAACCGGCTGCCCGTCCGGCCGACACCAGCTCCGTCAGCGGATCCCCGCTTGATCCGCGATACTCTTTCAATGCCTTCGTCGAAGGGTCGTCCAACCGTGTTGCGCTTGCCGCAGCGAAAACGATTGCCGAAGCCGGAAGCAGCGCCGTCCGTTTCAATCCGCTGTTCGTTCACTCCAATGTCGGCCTCGGCAAGACGCATCTGCTCCAGGCCGTCGCACTGGCGGCCACCCAGAGCGAGCGCAAGCCGCGCGTGGTTTATCTGACGGCTGAATACTTCATGTGGCGTTTTGCCACCGCGATCCGCGACAATGATGCGCTGTCCTTCAAGGAATCCCTGCGCAATATTGACCTGCTGGTCATCGACGACATGCAGTTTTTGCAGGGCAAGTCGATCCAGCATGAATTTTGCCACCTGCTGAATATGTTGCTCGATTCGGCCCGACAGGTTGTCGTTGCGGCGGACCGCGCCCCCTGGGAACTGGAATCGCTGGACGCCCGCGTCCGGTCCAGGCTCCAGGGCGGTGTCGCCATCGAGATCGAGGCGCCCGACTATGAAATGCGCCTCGAAATCCTCAAGCGGCGGCTGGCCGTTGCCCAGCAGGAAGATACCTCGATCGACATTCCGGACGACATTCTCGTCCATGTCGCCAAGCACATCACATCCAGCGGGCGGGAGCTGGAGGGCGCTTTCAACCAGCTCTTGTTCCGCCGGTCTTTCGAACCATCCCTGTCGATCGACCGGGTCGACGAACTTCTGGGCCATCTGGTCAATGCCGGTGAACCCAAACGTGTACGCATCGAGGATATCCAGCGTGTGGTGTCGCGACACTACAATGTGTCTCGCCAGGAGATGGTTTCCAACCGTCGCACACGCACGATCGTCAAGCCGCGGCAAATCGCCATGTTCCTGGCTAAGACCATGACACCGCGGTCCTTCCCGGAAATCGGCCGACGGTTTGGCGGCCGCGATCACACGACCGTGCTGCATGCGGTACGCAAGATCGAAAATCTTCTCGATGAAGACACCAAGCTCGCCCATGAGGTTGAGCTGCTTCGCCGGTTAATCAGCGAGTAGCGCCTCACGCGCCGTCTGGCTTGGCACGGAGTTGACCCGCGACCCATCCTGTCTTCTGGTCGCGGGATGGTCGTTATCCCCAGAAAGAGCAGCTTGCCGGTCCCTACCGCATGGCAGGCTCTTGCTTAACGGCAGGTAAATCTGTCATTTTGCTTGTCCCGCCCCCGATGTCCCGGTAAATCCGGGGCAGGCGAGTCGTCGCGGGACTCCAAGCCTGTCGCCGGGAACCCACAGTCACTTCGGCCATCAGGATTTGCAAACAGGAATTCGGTGTAAAAATCCATGCGTGTGACAATTGAGCGTTCCAATCTTCTGAAGTCCCTGAACCACGTGCATCGTGTGGTCGAACGGCGCAATACGATCCCGATCCTGTCGAATGTGCTGCTGAAGGCCGATGGAGCCACCCTAGATATGAAGGCGACGGACCTGGACCTTGAGGTGACGGAGGCCACAGCAGCCAATGTCGAACAGGCCGGGTCGACGACCGTCCCGGCTCACCTGCTTTACGATATCGTGCGCAAATTGCCTGATGGCGCCGAGGTTCTGTTGGCCGTCGAACCGGACAGTGGCACCATGACGGTGGCTTCGGGTCGCTCGAAATTTTCACTGCAATGCCTGCCGGAATCCGATTTTCCCGATCTGACGGCCGGCGAATTCAGCCACACATTCCGATTGCAGTCGACCGATCTGAAGATGCTCATTCACCGAACGCAGTTTGCCATCTCGACCGAGGAGACACGTTACTACCTCAACGGGATCTTCATGCACACGATCGAAGATGAGGGGTCACTCAAACTGCGCGCCGTGGCAACCGACGGTCACCGGCTTGCCCGGGCCGATATCGATGCACCGTCCGGATCGGAAGGCATGCCCGGTTTGATCATCCCGCGTAAGACCGTTGGTGAACTGCAGAAGCTGGTTGATGATCCCGATGTTGCGGTCACGGTTGAGCTGTCGGAGGCCAAGATTCGCTTCACGATCGGCGGCGTCCTGCTGACATCCAAACTGATCGACGGCACGTTTCCCGACTATCAGCGCGTTATTCCCTCTGGCAATGACAAGGAACTGAAGATCGAGTGCGCGCCGTTCGCGGCTGCGGTTGACCGGGTTTCAACCATCTCGTCCGAGCGGGGGCGCGCCGTCAAACTGGCGCTGTCGGATGGCCTGTTGACCCTGACGGTCAATAATCCGGACAGCGGGAGCGCCACGGAAGAGCTGGCCGTCGGCTATGAAAACGAAACCCTAGAAATTGGTTTCAATGCCAAATACCTGCTGGACATAACCGGCCAGTTGAGCGGCCCAGAGGCGGTGTTCATGCTGGCTGATCCCGGATCGCCAACCGTTGTCCGCGATGATGCCGAAAGAGACGCGCTCTATGTTCTGATGCCCATGCGCGTCTGATGCCATGCGGACCAGACCGTGAGCACGGGAAACGGCATCCATCTGACCCGTCTCAAACTGACGGATTTTCGCAATTACGAACAGCTCTCGCTTGATCTGGACCCGCGCCATGTGGTGCTGACCGGAGAAAACGGCGCTGGAAAGACAAATCTTCTGGAAGCTGTTTCCTTTCTTTCGCCGGGGCGCGGATTGCGCAGGGCAACCTATGGAGATGTCGGCCGTGTCGGCAGCGAAGCGGGTTTCACCATCTTCGCTGCATTGCAGGGCATGGCCGGCCCGGTCGAAATCGGCACGGCGGCCGGTGAAGCCGTGGTCAATGGCGGCACCGGTCGAAAACTCAGGATCAATGGCGCCAATGCACGTTCTGCCGACGATCTGCTTGACCATTTGCGGCTCGTCTGGCTGACACCCTCCATGGATGGCCTGTTTTCGGGCCCGGCGTCCGACCGGCGTCGTTTTCTGGACCGGCAAGTGTTGGCAATCGATCCGGGTCATGGGCGCCGGGTCCTCGATTATGAACGGGCCATGCGCAGTCGAAACCGGCTGCTCGGCGAAGGCCGTACGGATCCGGCATGGCTTGACGGCATTGAAATGCAGATGGCCGAGCTGGGCACCGCAATCGCTCTTGCGCGCGGCGAATTGGTGGCCATGCTGGCAAACCTCATCGAGAGTGGCCAGCAGGACGGGCCGTTTCCGCATGCCGGGATTGCCATTGAGGATTTTCTGTCGGACCTGACCGGCGATACGGCCGCGGCGCAGGAGGAAGCTTTCGCCGAATTGCTGCGGGAAACCCGTCACCGTGACGCGGCTGCCGGACGAACATTGACGGGGCCGCACCGTTCGGACCTGCTGATCCGTCACATTGCCAAGGACATGGAGGCCGCCCGTTGCTCCACCGGAGAACAGAAGGCCCTGCTGGTCGGTCTTGTACTGGCCCATGCCAGGCTGACGGGAACGATCTGTGGCTTCGCGCCAATCATGCTGCTGGACGAAATAGCCGCGCATCTGGACGAGGGCCGGCGGGCGGCGCTTTTCGATCTGGTGGACGGCCTCGGCGGCCAGGCCTTCATGACCGGTACGGACGCCCATATGTTTGCGGCTCTGGGTGATCGGGCACAGCATTTTCGGGTTGATGCGGGCAATGTCGAATTGACCTGATTTCAGGCCCCATTGCTGATAAGGAATGTCCATGAACACACCGGTCCTTTCTGCATCTGAATTGCAGCGTTATGCCCGCCACATCGTGCTGCCGGAAATCGGCGGCCCCGGCCAGCAGGCGTTGAAAAAGGCGCGCGTGCTGGTGATCGGCGCCGGTGGCCTTGGGTCGCCGGTGCTGCAATATCTGGCGGCTGCGGGCGTCGGCACGCTGGGGATCATCGATGACGATATCGTTTCATTGTCCAATCTGCAGCGCCAGATCATCCACACCACAGCGTCGGTCGGCACGCCCAAAACGAAAAGCGCCGAAGATTCCATCATTGCCATCAATCCGCATGTTGTCGTTGAAACCCATGCGGTCAGGATGACCGCGGACAACGCCGCCGCTCTGATCGGACACTATGATGTGGTGGTCGATGGCTCGGACAATTTCTCCACCCGCTATCTGGCCGCAGATATGTGCGCAGCGGCCAAGATACCCTTGGTTTCGGCTGCGGTGGGGCGGTTCGATGGTTCTCTCACCGTGCTCAAACCCTATGAGCGTGACGCTGACGGCAAGGCCAATCCATCCTATCGCGACTTGTTTCCGGCACCGCCACCTGACGGCCTCGTGCCGAGCTGCGCGGAAGCCGGGATCATCGGAGCATTGACCGGCATTCTGGGCACGCTTCAGGCGATGGAAGTGATCAAGCTCGTCTGCGGCATCGGCGAGCCGCTGGTCGGCCGTCTGCTGCTCTATGATGCCCTGGCGGCCCGGTTCGAAACGATCCGCTACTGAATTTACGTTTGGCCCGGCAGGACGCGGTCAGGTGGCCGGTGACCATCGAACAGGGCGCGAATATTGATGATCACCTTTTCGCCCATGTCGATCCGACCTTCGATCGTCGCCGATCCCATATGCGGCAGGATCACCACCTTGCCGGCATTGGCCAGCTTGACGAGTTTCGGATTGACCGCCGGCTCGTGCTCGAAAACATCCAGTCCCGCGCCAGCCAGTTTCCCATCCTGGAGGTTCTTGATAAGCGCCGCCTCGTCGATAATGCCGCCGCGCGCCGTGTTGACGATATAGGCTTCGCTGCGCAACAGTGACAACCGCCGCGCCGAGAGCAGATGAAACGTCGCCGGTGTCGACGGACAATTGACCGAAACGATATCGACCCGCGCCAGCATCTGATCGAGGCTGTCCCAATAGGTCGCTTCCAGCGCTTCTTCCGTGCCCGCATCGACCCTGTTGCGGTTGTGATAGTGGATCGACAATCCGAAGGCCCGGGCACGGCGTGCGACGGCAGTGCCGATGCGCCCCATGCCGACAATGCCCAGGCGCTTGCCCCAGATCCGGTGACCGAGCATCCATGTGGGCGACCAGCCGTTCCACTGTCCGTCATCTGTCAGGACCTTGGCGCCTTCCGTCAATCGGCGCGGCACGGCCAGGATCAGCGCCATTGTCATGTCGGCCGTGTCTTCACTGAGTACATTGGGCGTATTGGTCACGGCTATACCCTTTCGGGCTGCCGCGTCGACGTCGATATTGTCCGTCCCGTTGCCGAAATTTGCGATCAGCTTGAGATTGTCCCCCGCCTGTTCGATCATTGCCGCATCAATGTTGTCGGTCACCGTGGGAACCAGCACATCGACCATTTGCATGGCCGCCACCAGTTCAGGTTGCGTGCGCGGCGTGTCTTCGATGTTCAGCTCCGCTTCAAACAGCTCGCGCATCCGCGTCTCGACGGATTCAGGCAGTTTTCGGGTGATGAAGACCTTCGGTTTTTTCCTGTTCGGCATTTCCTCAATCGGCCCCTTGTTGAGAGCTCTTTAACCAAGTTGTGCAATTCTGCGACCATTCCTAAGCCCGATGCACACCGGATGGTTCTACCAGACGATTGCACGATGACAAAGAGAACTCGTGCGGGCCGAGGGCGAAAGGTTTTGATTGTCCGGCCGGCACAGTTACACACATGCCGCACCGAGGGGTGAACAGGATGAAGGCAGATTTGAACGCCAGACCCGTCACGAAATCATTGCTGACCGCGATCGCCGCGGTGATTGTTACGGTCAGCACCATCGGCATGGTGCCGCCCGCCCATTCCCAATCCGCGAAGGGTGCAAGCGGGCTTCCGCTGCCGCGTTTCGTCAGTCTCAAGGCGCGGCGCGTCAATCTGCGGATCGGACCCAGCCGCGACTATGCGGTTGAATGGCTGTACACACGGTCCGGCATTCCCATGGAAATCATCCAGGAATATGATCACTGGCGCAGGGTTCGTGATCTCGACGGTACGGAAGGCTGGATTCACAAATCACTTCTGACCGGCGAACGCACGGCTGCCGTCGCACCCTGGAAACGCGGCATTGAAAATGTCTATGTTGAGCTTCGTGCCCGACCGCACAAGAGCGGCAAGCTGCTTGCCAGGCTCGAACCCGGCGTGATCGTCAAGATACAGGAATGCAATGGCCAGTGGTGTGAGGCAGAAATCAGCGATGCCAAAGGCTGGTTGGCGCAGGATGAGATATGGGGCGCCTATCCCGGTGAAGCCTTCCGGTAGTCCTGGGCAAGGATGGCCGCATCAAAATTTGCTTGGCTTGGCAAAGCCTATCAACAGCCAATAACGCCGCAAATATATACATTCCGTCCAGGATTCGTATCTTTCTGTTATGACAGAAAGATCTGAACGCACTGATGATTCTGCCAGTTTCGCCGGCAGCGGTCCGATGCCGGAGGCGGTGGAAACATTCATCCTTCAATGGGGCAACCTCGCAGGCCAATGGGGCGTTAATCGCTCAATCGGTCAGATCCATGCCTTCCTCTATCTGGCCGAACAACCGGTCACGGCCGAATACATTGCCGCCAGCCTTGGAATGGCCCGCTCCAATGTCTCGAACTCGATCAAGGAGCTTCTGGGTTGGCGCCTCATTCACCGCGTGCCCATGCGTCATGATCGCCGAGAGCACTTCGCTGCGGAGACCGATATTTGGGAAATTGCCGCCCGGATCGCTGACGGCCGAAAAGCGCGTGAAATCGACCCGGCACTTTCCACCCTGCGCGACTGTGTCAGTCAGGCTGACGGCGATCCGGACATTGCCCCGGCCACCCGTCAACGCCTGCGTGACATGATGGAATTCACCGACGCCGTCGATCAATGGTATGTCCAGATGTTGTCCGTTCCCAAACCCAAGCGGGAACTGATGCTGAAGCTCGGTGCGAAAATCGCATCCCTGATCCCCGGCTCCAGGGCGGGCTGAACCGGATAGCCGCGACGGTGGCTGGGTTCGCAATTCGACAATGACCGCATATCTTGTATAGTTTTGTTGCGCTGCATCGGGCGCATTGATCAGGCCGAAACCGGTCAAGTCAAATGGGGATCCGGGTTTGCGTCAAGAGATCGTCGGTTGGTGTTTGGTGCTGGCGTTGATCGGGTCGGCCGGCCCGGTTGCGGCCGAATCCTGTATCGCCTGCCGGTATTTCGAAGCGCTTGAAACGGCGGATGAATCAAAAGACTTTACCCGATCCATGTCGCGGCTTGAAAACCGTCCGCTGGCGATGGTGTCTCTCAATCAGGGTGCATTTTGTGACAACGGCATTGGCGGTACCGCCGCGGATGAATTGACAACCGCTGCCGACCGTCAGTTCTCGCAGACCCAGAATGTCCTCCGCCGGTCGAAAGAATGTCCGCAGACCTGTGCGCCTTCGGTCAGCGAAGCAGAATATTGTGCCTATCGCGACCGCCTGATTGAGAACCGCTATCGGCTTGGGGCGATTGCCCTGCGTCTGACGGACCTGGCCGAAATCTATGAGCGGGCCGGCAGTGAGGATCGGCTGCCACTGGAAGTCCTGTCGGCGGATATGACCCTTTATGGCGGAGAATCCCTGAGCGTGCTGGCAGATGCCTTGGAGGCGTTGGTTTCTGGCGATCCCTACCGTTTGCCGGAGCTGCGTTGGCAGGCCAGCTCGACGGAAATGTCCGCCCTGTTCGACGCCGTTGCCTTGCTTGTGGATTTTTCACTGATCGAAGGCGACACACAACAGCTTGAGATGATGCTCGAACGCGCCGCCACGCAGTTATCGTTCCTGCGCGAACAATTGACGGCAGCGCTGACGGGCACTGGGATTATGCAGGCGGGCGAGCGGCGACCTCTGGAACAGGCAATACTGGACGTGGGGTCTAATCTGGCCTGGGCCATAGCCAGCCTTCAGGTCTCCGCTGAATCGCAGCGCACGAGTGCTGACATGCTCCGGTCGCGCGCAGCAAGCGAGGATCCGGCCGGGCCGGGGCCCGGCAGCCAGTCAGGGGCCGTGGCTTGCCTGAAGCGGCTTTCAAGCACGGCCTTTAACGGGTCCGAGGCACCTGGCATGACGTTGGATATCCTGTCGAACTGCCGGCCGTTTACGGGATGTCTGTCGGTCGATCTCGATCGAACGCAGTCGGTGGTCTCTCCCCTGCGGGCGTTGTTGGGGTCGCGGGTTGATATCGAAAACCGGACTTCCTCGCTCGTCAAATTCATGTGCGCGGCCAATTGATGGACCGGGTCGGACAACCGGGAGCACACGATGGCAGATGACCATGACCACTCGGCCAACAAGGGCCGGGTCCTGTGGGCGCTGATCCTGACCGCGACTTTCATGGTTGCCGAAGCCGTCGGCGGCGTTTTGTCCGGTTCGCTGGCGCTGATAGCCGATGCCGGCCATATGTTGACCGACTGCGTGTCGCTGGCCCTTGCCTGGTTCGCTTTTCGGATCGCCGACCGGAAGCCGGATCTGAAACGATCCTACGGCTACCAGCGATTTCAGGTTCTGGCCGCGTTCGTCAACGGGATCAGCCTGTTCCTGATCGCGATCTGGATCACCTATGAGGCGATCGGTCGGATTGCCGAACCTGTGCATGTTCTTGCCGGCCCGATGCTCGTCATCGCCGTGCTCGGTCTGGTGGTCAATATCGTGTCCTTTGCCATTCTTCAGTCCGGCAATCGGGAAAATCTCAACATCCGGGGTGCCGCCCTGCATGTCATGGGCGACATGCTTGGCTCGGTCGCCGCGATCATCGCGGCGTTGGTCATCATGATGACCGGCTGGAATCCGATCGATCCGATCCTGTCGATCCTGGTCTCGCTGCTTGTTCTCAGGGCAGCCTTTTCAATCATTCGACGATCCGGCCATATCCTCCTGGAGGGAACCCCGGAAAATGTTGATCCGGCCGATCTGTCCGCCCAATTGTTGAAACAGGTTCCGGGTCTGGTCGAGATTCATCACGTTCACATCTGGTCGCTGACCGGTGAAAAACCCGTCCTGACGATGCATGCGGTGGTTCCGTCCGGCGCTGATCACGATGCGTTTTTGCAGATGATCCGCACCGCACTGATGGAAAAGCATGGTGTTGCGCATGCGACGATACAGATCGAGACGGAAGGACGAATTCCGCATGACGCAGGTGGATGATTCAATCCAAGTGCCCGTCGCTCGACGCTCAATCGGACCCTTTGGACAGTTTGGCCCGCAGCGTATAGAGTGCTTCCAGTGCCTCGCGCGGCGTCAGGTCGTCCGGATTGAGCTCACCGAGGTCTGTTTCAATTTGTGAAGGCCCCTTGCCGCGCAGAGGCTCCCGCCTGATGTCCGCGTTGAACAGCGGCAGGTCGTCGACGAGTTGGTGAGCAGGGCTCTTGCGTTCACCCTCTTCCAATTGGCTCAGGACATCCCGCGCCCGGGCCACGACGGATTCGGGCAGTCCGGCCAGTCGCGCCACCTGAATGCCATAGGAACGGTCGGCCGCGCCCGGTCCCACCTCATGCAGGAAGACGACGTCACCTTCCCACTCCTTGACCCGCATGGTTGCATTGGCAAGCCGGTCGAGTTTCTCCGACAGGACGGTGAGCTCGTGAAAATGCGTGGCAAACAGGCCCCGGCATCGGTTGACCGCGTGCAGATGCTCCACGGCCGCCCAGGCAATTGACAGGCCGTCAAAGGTTGCGGTTCCCCGCCCGATTTCATCCAGGATCACAAGCGAACGGGCGCTGGCCTGATTGAGGATGGCGGCGGTTTCCACCATCTCCACCATGAAGGTCGAGCGACCGCGCGCCAGATCGTCGGATGCACCGACCCGCGAAAACAACCGGTCGACGACGCCGATGTCGGCACTGCCCGCCGGCACAAAAGACCCCATCTGTGCCATGATCGCGATCAACGCGTTCTGACGCAGGAAGGTTGACTTGCCGCCCATATTTGGTCCGGTCAGCAGCCAGATGGCGCCTTCCTCGTCACCCGATGCCGGTGACAGATCGCAATCATTGGCGACAAACGGCCCCTCTGCCTGGCGCCGCAGGGCCTGCTCGACCACCGGATGCCGGCCGGCGACAATGCGGAAATCCGTCGATCTGTCGACACGCGGGCGGCAATAACCCTGCTCTTCCGCCAGCCTTGCGAGGGCGCCGGACACATCGAGAACGGCGATGGCCCGTGCGGCTCTGCTGATCGCCTCCGCAGTCTCCGTTACGGCGGCCGTCAATGTATCGTAGATCTCCGATTCGATCGTCAGCGCGCGATCGGCGGCATTGGCGATACCGCTTTCCAGATCAGCAAGTTCGGTCGTGGTGAAGCGCATGGCATTGGCCATGGTTTGCCGGTGAATGAACCGCGATTTGGCGTCATCCGTTTCCGTCAGGGACGCCGCGTTACCGGCCGTGACCTCGATGAAATAACCCAGAACATTGTTATGCTTGATCTTCAGGGATTTGACACCGGTCTCCTCGGAATACTGCAATTGCAGCCCCGCTATCACCCGGCGCGACTCGTCGCGTAGCGCCCGCATTTCATCCAGCTCTTCGCGATAACCGGGACGCACAAAACCGCCATCCCTGCGCAGCAGGGGCAACTCGTCATCCAGGGCGCTGTCGAGCAGTTCGCCGAGAGCATCGGGAAGATTGGCCAGGTCAGCGATGGCCGTCGCTACTTCAGCCGGCGGTTCGGCACCCGACAGCTGTTCGATCAATATATCCGATGTCTTGATGCCCTGACGAATGGCGCCGAGATCGCGCGGACCACCGCGGTTGAGCGCCAGCCGGGAAAGAGCCCGTGGCATATCCGGCGCAGCCCTCAGGGTTGCGCGCAAATCGTCCCTCAAAACCGACTGTGCCAGGAACCAGGCAACGGAGTCCAGTCGCCAGTCGATTGCTTCCGGATCGGTAAGGGGAGACATCAGTCGCTCGGACAGGAGCCGTCCTCCGCCACCGGTCACGGTCCGGTCGATCGTCTTCAGGAGTCCGCCCTTCCGGTCTCCGGACAATGTCTTGAGCAGTTCGAGATTGATCCGCGTTGCCGGGTCGATAAACAGGGTCGAATCGGACGTTTCCCGCTCCGGGCGTGCCAGTGCCGGACGTTCCGAGAGCTGGGTTTTTTCGACATAGGCGATGGCCGCCGCTGCGGCCGCCAGTTCGGCGCGGGAAAAATCTCCGAACCCGTCCAGCGTCGAGACGTCGAAGAAGCGGGAGATCCTGCCCTCGGCGCTGCCGCTATCGAACAGGACGGCCGGCTGCGGGACGACGATCGGACCCAGCACGTCGAACGCCTCGCGCAGCGTATCGTCGTAAAAGACCGTGTCGGCAACGATCAGTTCCTGTGGATCGATGCGCATGACGTCGGCGGCGAGCCTGTCGGCGGTGGTTTCGCTCAACCGGAAAGTGCCTGTCGAGATGTCGACCCAGGCCAGTGCAAAACCGCCATCACCGGCGCCTTTGACCCGCGCCAACGCCATCAGATAGTTGGACTGCGCCGGAGAAAGCAGTTTTTCTTCGGTCAGCGTTCCGGGCGTAACAAGACGCACAACCTCACGCCGGACCACCGATTTCGATCCCCGTTTGCGGGCCTCCGCCGGATCCTCGGTCTGTTCGCAGACCGCGACCCGGAAGCCGCTGGCGATCAGTTTCTGCAGGTAATCGTCCGCCGCATGCACCGGAACGCCGCACATCGGAATATCTTCACCCAGATGCTGCCCGCGTTTCGTCAGCGTGATGCCCAACGCCTTGGATGCATCGACCGCGTCGGAGAAGAACAGCTCGTAAAAATCGCCCATCCGATAGAACAGCAGAGCGTCCGGGTGATCCGCCTTGATGGCAATGAATTGCTCCATCATCGGCGTTGCCGACGCACGGCTTTCATCGGAAGCAAGCTTTGCGGAGCTGAGCATTGTGGTGGTCCCGGAGGTTTCCGCTTTTGTAATAATCGTTTGGCACTTTCAAGCAAATCGCTAAGCTGCATCAATGCTGTCGAACTTTACACTGCGCCACGGGCACCCTAACGGTGATCCGACAAGAAAAACAACATATGGCGAGCCGCTTTGAACGCTCACCCACAACAGGTTGGAAAATATGCCCGGAACTGACAAATCAACCCAATCCATGTCCACTGTGACGGAACAGGAAGCTCTTGACTTCCATGCACGGGGCCGGCCGGGGAAGCTGGAAATCAACCCGACGAAGCCGATGGCCACACAGCGTGATCTGTCGCTGGCCTATTCGCCCGGTGTGGCGGTTCCGGTCAATGCGATTGCGGAAGATGAGTCGCGTGCCTTCGACTACACTGCCCGCGGCAATATGGTGGCGGTGATCTCGAACGGAACCGCGATCCTGGGTCTCGGCAATCTCGGTGCACTGGCGTCGAAGCCGGTGATGGAGGGCAAGGCGGTCCTGTTCAAGCGGTTTGCCGATGTCGATTCCATAGACCTGGAAGTCGGCACCGAGGACATTGACGAATTCGTCAATTGCGTGCGCCACCTCGGACCATCTTTTGGCGGCATCAACCTGGAAGACATCAAGGCGCCGGATTGTTTCATCATCGAGCAGCGTCTGCGCGAACTGATGGACATTCCCGTCTTTCATGACGATCAGCATGGCACGGCGATCATTGCCGTTGCCGGGTTGATCAACGCGCTGCACCTGACCGGGCGTGATCTGAAATCGACGAAGCTGGTGTGCAACGGCGCCGGCGCCGCGGCGATTGCCTGCATCGAATTGATCAAGTCGATGGGATTTGCCGGAGAGAACATCACCCTGTGCGACACCAAGGGTGTGATCTATGTCGGCCGGGAAGAGGGCATGAACCAGTGGAAGTCCGCCCATGCCGTCAAGACGCAGGCCCGCTCCCTCGCTGAAGCCGTCGACGGCGCCGATGTTATCTTTGGCCTGTCGGTCAAGGGTGCGCTGACCGAGGATATGGTGCGCTCGATGGCGCCCAATCCGATCATTTTTGCCATGGCCAATCCTGATCCGGAAATCACGCCGGAGGAAGTGGCCAGGATCCGTGATGATGCGATTGTCGCGACCGGTCGGTCCGACTATCCCAATCAGGTCAACAATGTTCTGGGATTTCCCTACATCTTTCGTGGCGCTCTGGATGTTCGAGCATCGACCATCAATGACGAGATGAAGATTGCCGCCGCCGAGGCGTTGGCGGCACTGGCGCGCGAGGACGTACCAGATGAGGTGACGGCGGCCTATGGCGGCAACAGGCCGCGATTCGGCCCGAAATACATCATTCCGGTGCCCTTTGATGCCCGTCTTCTGACAGATGTTCCGAGTGCCGTGGCAAAGGCCGCCATGGAGTCAGGTGTTGCGCGCCGGCCGATCATTGACCTGGAAGCCTATGGCCGCGAGCTGTCGGCACGGCGTGATCCGATCGCCTCGACACTGCAACGCATCTATCAGCGCGTCCGCCGTCAGCCGCGCCGGGTTGTCTTTGCCGAGGGTGAGGAGCCGCATGTGATGCGCGCCGCCGTGTCCTTCGTCAACCAGCGTCTGGGAACGGCGATCCTGCTCGGCCGAACGGATGAGATGCAGGAAACGGCCAAACAGGCCGGGATCGACCTGCACAAACCCGGCATCGAACTGACCAATGCCCGTCTTTCGAAACGGCGTGATGCCTATGTCGAACATCTCTACGCCCGCCTGCAGCGCAACGGGTATCTTCACCGTGACTGCCTGCGCCTGGTCAATAATGACCGCAACCATTTTGCGTCCTGCATGGTCGCGCTCGGCGATGCCGACGCCATGGTGACGGGCACCACCCGAAATTACTCGACGTCCCTGGAGGACATCCGCAGATGCGTCGATGTCAAGCCGGGGCATCGGGTGATCGGCGTTTCGCTGGTCCTGTGCCGCGGGCGCACGGTTCTGGTTGCCGACACTGCGGTGATCGACATGCCGACCTCTCAGGAATTGGCCGATATTGCCGAGGAGGCTGCCGGTGTAGCACGCCGCATGGGCTATGAGCCGCGGGTCGCCATGCTTGCCTATTCGACATTCGGGCACCCGCCGGGAGAGCGGGCCGAGAAGGTTCGTGAAGCCGTCGGCATTCTCGACAAGCGGCGGGTCGATTTCGAGTATGACGGCGAAATGGCCGCTGATGTCGCGTTGAATCCGGACATCATGGCCCAATATCCGTTCTGCCGCCTGTCCGGCCCGGCCAATGTGCTGGTCATGCCGGCCTTTCACTCGGCCTCGATCTCCACCAAAATGCTGCAGGAGCTCGGAGGTTCGACCGTCATCGGACCACTCCTCGTCGGTCTCGACAAGTCCATCCAGATCACCTCGATGGGTGCCAAGGATTCCGATATTGTCAATCTGGCTGCGCTGGCGGCATTCAATGTCGGCAGTTGACGGTAACCGAACCGTTTCACGTTATGCTGGAAACATGAAACGGTTTTGGTTGTTGAATTCGTTGATGCTTTCAGGTTTTCCCGATTTCATCAAAACCTGAATTGCCCTAGGCCGCGGGTTGCCGGGAGCTGGCGCCATAATAGTTGATGTAACGGTCGCTGATCCGTTCCGTCGGCAAGACGATCATGACGTCGGTCGTGCCGAAGGCGCGGTCCACGACGGCACCATCGCCGACCAGCGCACCCAACCTGAGATAGCCCTTGATCAATGGCGGAAGTCCAGACACTGCGCCCTTGACGTTAATGGCCTCTCGCGGCATCAGATCCATCATCTGATAAAGCTCGGGTCTTGCGCTGACCGCCCATTCGCCGGTGGCCAGGCAATTGTGATAGAGAAAGGACAGCGACAGCGCATGGGCCTCGGGCATGACACCCGGAATGGAGGCGCAGCCGAACATCGCGTCGATACCGTATTCGCGTGCATAGGCCCAATTGCCCTGCCACAGAAGCTCGACGGTGCGGCGCGTCCGGTATTTCGGCAGGACGCAGGAGCGACCCAGCTCCATGAACCGCTTTTGCGGATGGCGGGCCAGCATGTCGTCGATGGCAAATTCGGAAGTTGAATAAAAACCGTCATTGGCCCGCGCCACCTCCTGGCGCAGCAGCCGGTACGTGCCGACAATCTGGTCACTTGGGCCACCGGCAATGGAACGGTCGAGCACCAGCAGGTGATCGCAGACCGCATCAAAGGCGTCGATGTCACGGCCAAGGCGCATGGCTTCTGGTGGCATTGCGGCGCCCATTTCCCGCGCAAAAACGTCGAACCGGACAGCCTGTGCAGCGTCTATTTCGGCTGGTGAACGGGCGAGCCTGGTCTCCAGATCGCCGATTCGGCCATAGCTGTCACTGTCGCGGCACATCATCTCAGCAGTCGGTCCGGCCGAATGTCCGGCATTTTCCGGTCTTTCGCGCATGTTCCACGTCATCGCAAGTCATCCCTGTGTTTCCGCATCGACGCCCATAGATCAGAACTTTGCAACGATGCCGTGACACAGGGGCGTCAGCGTCCTTGCAGGAGACAGCAAGGGCCTGTTGCAGCGCCTGGCTGGTCATATGCGAACTGGTGGCGGTCGAAGGTTTCAATCTAACCGCCTTTCAATCTAAATCGTCATATCGACGACAACGCGTCCGCGTACCTGTCCATCCATCATCGCGTGAGCCGTGTCGATGATATCATCAAACCCGATTGTTTTCGACAGACTATGCAACTTGTTCATATCAAGATCGGATACAATGCGATTCCAGGCTTCTTCCCGCAGCGATTTCGGTGCCATGACGGAATCGATGCCAAGCAGGCAAACACCGCGCAGGATGAACGGCATCACGGTGGCTGGCAGGTCGAAGCCCTGTGCCAGTCCACAGGCTGCCACTGCGCCTCCATAGCTGGTCTGCGCCAGGACATTGGCAAGCGTATGACTGCCGACAGCGTCAATCCCGCCCGCCCAGCGTTCCTTGCCAAGAGGCCGTCCAGGCTCGGATAGAGTTGCGCGGTCGATGATCTCATGGGCGCCGAGTTCCTTCAGGAACTCCGATTCCTGTGGCCGCCCCGTGGAGGCGATAACCTGGTAGCCAAGCTTCGACAGGATTGAGATCGCTACCGTGCCGACACCGCCATTGGCCCCGGTTACCACGATCGGGCCATCATTCGGCGTCAGCCCATGCCGTTCAAGTGCCATCACGCTCAGCATTGATGTATAGCCGGCCGTGCCGACAGCCATTGCATCATGGACGCTGATACCCTCGGGACGATGGATCAGCCAATCGCCATTAAGTCGTGCATAGCGCGCATAGGCGCCCATATGGGTTTCTCCGACGCCCCAGCCATTGAGGATGACCGAGTCGCCCGGTTTGAAGCCGGCGTTCTGCGAACTGACGACCGTCCCGGCACAATCGATTCCAGGCACCAACGGCCAATGGCGGATAACCGGTGCTTTGCCGGTTATGGCCAGCCCGTCCTTGTAATTGACGGTCGTCGCGGCCACTTCGACGACCACATCCCCGTCCATCAGATCGTCCAGCATCAGGTCGCGAATATCGACCGATTGTTGCTTGTCCTCATCGCGGGAAACGACGATCGCCTTGAATGGCTCCTGCATGTTTGTGCCTTCCTGTGTGAAAAAGACTTATCCGGTCCGGTCCGACGTGCTCCGATAGAGCCATTTGCCGAACAATTCGTCAATGATGATCGCCGCCGCGCCGACACTGATCAGGGCATCGGCGAGATTGAAGACGGCAAAATACCAATTGCCGGCATGAAACAGAAGATAATCGATCACATGGCCAAGCATTGCCCGGTCGATGAGATTACCCACGGCTCCGGCAACAACCAATGCAAAGCCGAGCTGGCTGATCCATCGTTCCGGTGTGCTCCGCGCCCACAAGAAGGCAACGAAGGCGATGACGATGAGTGTCAGCGCCAACAGCCACTTGTCGCCAAGCCCGGTCAACATCGAAAAGGCGATGCCCTCATTATAGGTTCGGTACAGCGAAAACACCGGAAGCACCACGACCTGCTGCTGAAAGGGCAGGTAGGTTTCCGTCAGCCATTTTGCGAACTGATCGATGCCCACCAGTATGGCAACCAGAGCCATGGCGTAACGTGGACGGGAAAACAGGGATCGCTTCATGCTCATCGCCGCAACTCCAATTGATGGCGCCGCGCCTCAAATAGCATGATGCCGGTGGCAACCGCCAGATTGAGGGAGTCGGCTCGTCCCGCCTGCGGGATCAACGCCAGAGCATCGCAGGCATCTGCGAGTGTTGCGGGAAGCCCGGCCTGTTCATTACCCATCAACAGAACGGATGCTTTGCCGGTATAGTCGATGGACCGGTAATCTTCGGCGCCCGCCAGGTGGGTCCCGACGACAAATGCGCCGGTATCCCTTTTCCATGCGAGGAAACCGGCACTATCGGTACGGGCAATCGGCATGGCGAAGATCGACCCCATCGTCGCCCGAATGGTTTCCAGGGAGTAGGGATCTGTCGAATCGCCGACAAGGATGATACCGCTCGCGCCCGCGGCGTCGGCGGTTCGAATGATTGTTCCGAGATTGCCCGGATCGCGCACCCGGTCAAGCGCCACATAGGTCTGCTCCGCGACCGGTGTGAACGCACCGAGGTCCGTATATTGCTGTGCGAAAAGCCCACACACCATCTGCGGATTGTCCCGGCGCGTGATCGCACCAAGAACCTTCTCGCTGACGACCAGAACCAGGCCACCTTGGGCAACCGTCCGGGCAGCGATCGTCTCGATGGCGGGGTTGGTTCGCGCGGATGCCGCGTAAATCAACGTGTCAATCTGCCAGCCCAGATCCACCGCATCGATAATCAGTTTCAGGCCTTCGGCCATGAAACGACCGCTTCGGTCCCTGTTCTTCTTCAGTCCGAGGGCGCGAATGTCCTTGATGATCGGGTTGCTGAGACTGGTGATCTCCTTGACCCGGCCGACCCGGGGCTTTTGTTCCCTGGAGTCCGGTTTCATGTGCCGATCCACCGGCTGAAGAGCGAGGTGGAAAGCGCCCGGTCACCCGATGCTTCACGCAGCACAAGTTCTCCCGATTCCACCAATCCCCCGGCACCGCGCATGGTTTCCCGCATCAATTCGTGGATCGAATAGAAGGATGCCCGGATGGAATAGGCCGTCAGAACGAGCGCTATGGCATCATCGCTGAGGATCGAGCGGCAGATATCAAGCATGACCGGAAGGTGATCGAACAACTGCCAGACCTCGCCATTCGGACCGCGGCCGAATTTCGGTGGATCGGTCAGGATGATATCGTAACGACTGTCGCGTCTTTCCTCACGGGCGATAAATTTCATGGCGTCGTCGCAAATCCATCGGATCGGCCGATCTTCAAGACCGGCCAGTGCCTGGTTCTCACGCGCCCAGCCGATGGCCTTCTTTGATGCGTCGACATGAGTGACTTCAGCGCCGGCCTTTGCGGCGACCAACGAGGCCACACCGGTATAGCCGAACAGATTGAGCACCCGAACCGGCCGTCCCGCATTGGCAATCTGCTCGCGCAGGAACGTCCAGTGGGCAAGTTGTTCGGGAAACACGCCGACATGGCGGAAGGCGGTGAAGCGGCCATGAAAGTCGATATCCAGAAGGCGCATGGGCCAGGTTTCACCCAGCGGCGTTGTGGGAAATCTCCACCTTCCGGTCGCCTCATCATCCTGTTCGCCTGAAAAAATCGCGTCCGCGCGGGCCCATTCGGCCTCGCTGAGCTGCCGGGGCCACAATGCCTGCGCCTCCGGCCGAACGATACGGTAGGGGCCGTATTGTTCCAGCTTCTCACCCTGTCCGCTGTCAATGAGCTGAAATCCGTCGCTGCCGGCGGTCTCCAATATGACGGGAATGCGTTGCTCCGGACGTTTGCCGGTTCGTCGTTCGCGGGGCGGGGTGGTCGACGCAGCGACAGCGGATTGTTTGGCGGGCTTGCCGGCTGCATTTGCGCCATCGCGCGCAGAGACCGGCCGTGTGGAACGGTCCCGGTCCGTGTCCTGCCTGCCCGCCCGTCGCGGTCTGTTGCGGCCGTGTCGTTCTTTCAAGAAACCGTTCCATACCCTGCACACCGGGTCCGGCCCGGCAGGATCAAGCCAATAGCATTGCACCTATCGTCGGGCAAAGCGGTTTGTCGGCTCTGGGGAGCGGTTGATGGGGACCGTACACTTGGGCGAATTGGCCACCACAGCCTAGGACGAGGGCAGCGTCTTGTGGCCAATTACCGTTTCGGCCCGTTCGCGCTGCTTGTCGGCCTCGGTGTGCCACCTGACGGCTTCCCTGGCTTCCGTTCGCGCTTTCTTGCGATATTTGCCCTGCCGGAACCAGGTGGCCAGCGATCCGATGATCATGCCGACAATAACCGCGGCAAAAAGGAAGACAAAGAAGGGTGCGCTGACCGACAGCAATGTGTCCGACGGATCAAAGGGGTTGAGCGCCAGCGTCACCGAGTCGCGATTGGCAACCGACAGAACGATCAACACGATCGCGATGGGCAGAAGAATGAGAATGTTGATAAGTTTTCTGGTCATGACATCCGAACCCGTTCACTCCCGTCACGCATAACACCGCCCCGGTTTTGACGCCAGTGGGTTTGAAACGGCGATCGGTCCGTTTCACCTGTTGTCGCAGACCTGACCACGGTGCCGGACGTTGATCGCGATAATGCACGCGGGATTCGCCGCTTCCGTCAAAACCTGAATTGCTTGAGACCACGAAAGAAAAAGCTCAAATTCGGATCAGGCGTCGCTTCCCGGATTGAGCCGTTCACGCAGTTCCTTGCCTGTCTTGAAGAAGGGCACCCACTTTTCCTCGACAAAAACCGATTCGCCCGTGCGGGGATTGCGGCCGGATCGAGAGGGGCGGTTCTTGACCGAAAACGCGCCGAAGCCGCGCAGCTCGACCCGATTGCCATTCGCCAGCGCATCTGTGATCTCGTCAAGGATCGCGTTGACGATATTTTCCACATCGCGGTGGTACAAATGCGGATTGCGGGCGGCAATCATATGAACCAGCTCAGACTTGATCACGGTTGATCCCCTCATCCGCTCTATTGATCGGCTGGGCCAAATTGCCAAACAGAAACAAGGCCGTCAAGGAACAACTTGCGATCCGCCAAACCGCGCAATTCCCGTGCGAACGGAAATGCCCTGTCTTCAAGAGCGCCGATCAGCCGAACCATGGCATCTCCGAACAGCAACTCGCCGCGGGATTTGCGCCGCTCCCAGTCGATGACTCCAAGCGATTCGTCAACGCCTTTCTTGCTCAAATGGGCACGGATTTCCATTTCGCCGCCGATCTCATCCACCAGGCCATTTCTCTGTGCCTGCCGGCCGGTAAAGATACTGCCATCGGCGAGCGTCAATGCATCGCTGTGCGACAGTCCGCGTCGTTCGGCCACCAGATCGACGAACCATCCATAGGAATCATTGATCATGGACCGGATCATCGCCTTGGCCTCATCGCTGGCTTCGTGGAACGGTGACGGTTCGGCTTTCAGCGGCGCCGATTTGATTTCTTCCACTGAAACCCCAATTTTCTCAAGGAGAACAGAGACTTGAGCATATTGAAAAATCACGCCGATGGAGCCGACAAGCGAGGTGTCTCCGGCAATGATATAATCCGTGCCGCACGCGACCATGTATGCGGCGGATGCAGCAAGCGTTCGCACTTCGGCAACCGTTGGTTTTTCCGCCGCCACGCGGCGAACGGCCCGATAGAGCGTCTCGCCTCCATAGGATGTGCCTCCGGGCGATTCGAGGCGGACGATCAGGGCCTTGACCCGGCTGTTTTTGCGAATGTCCTCCAGTCGCTGGAGCAACTCGTCATTGTCGGTGATCACCCCGGAGATCGTAACGCGCGCCACATGGTCGGATGACTTGCCGCCCAGCGGGTCGGGTCCACCGGTATTGGCCACGAGTCCCGCAACGCCGATCAGGACGATCAAAAACGCTGCGACGCGCCAGAATGTCAGTTTTCGACGCAGCCGGCGCCGATCTGCTATGCCGTTTTGATCCATCGAGCAGTTCCGGAACATGAAAATACCATCCGGCAATTATCAGATTGGCGGTTGATTTCCTAGGGTGACATGACGATGGGGGCGACCGTTGCAAGCTCCGGGCGTGTCTGCAAAGAGGCACAGTAACAAAAAATTTTCACTATCTGTTTGGTTCTGGACACAAAACGCCATATTACGCCTGTAAGGCGTGTGCGCGCTATGGTAAGTTTCCGAGACTTCCTGAAACATTTCGTTAGCATGAGCAGTCGGTGGGGCGACAACGGGATTTGATGGCAACGCAAGAAAAACACCCGCAAGATCGTGGCATGGCAAAAAAGGACTATGCCCGGGCCGTGCGGCACTCCAGATGGGTATGGACGATGAAGCTGGCATTTCCGATTGCGGCGGTCATCGCAATCGCCGGATTTGTTGCCACGACCATGATCTCGCGGGCGCTTCCCGAAGGTGCGGCGATCGGCGATACCGTAATTTCGGGCGGGAAGCTGATCATGAACAATCCGGTGATGACCGGGCCTGTAGGTGAAACGGACAGCTATTCTGTGACCGCGGCGCGCGCCATCCAGGACCTTTCGGTGCCCTCGGTGATCCGACTGGAGGAGATCGTTGCGGATTTTCCGGTCAATGGCACCGATACCGCACTGCTGGATGCACTCAGTGGAATCTACAACCGTGATGAGGATTTTCTGGTGCTGGACCAGCCGTTCACGGTCACAACAGAAAGTGGCATGACAGCTCATCTGATGGACGCCAGTATTGACATCAATAAAGGGTCCTTGAAAACGGAAAAGCCGGTCAACATTGAAACGGTGCAGGGCAATATTGTTGCCGAATCGTTGGTAATGATCGATAACGGCGCCGAAATTATTTTCGAACGCGATGTGCATATGACCCTGAATCCGGGAGCAATGCGGCAGCCCGTGGCACCAGCAGCCGGCAATGAATAGGAAGGAAAGAGCCCGATGATCTGGCAATTTGGTGGAAAGACCGGCCTGTCACGGATCGTCGGGTTGGCGCTCCTGGCGATGGTCCTTGGTGTCGGCACGCCGTCTTTGGCCCAGCAGACCATGTCGGGACTGGCCCTTTCGGGCGATGAGCCGATACAGATTGAAAGTGACAAGCTCAGCGTCAAAGACGAGGAAGGCAAGGCCATCTTCACCGGCAATGTCAAGGTTGTGCAGGGCAAAACCACGATGCAGTCCGGTAATATGACGGTCTTTTACGCAAAGGATGGCGGGTCCCCTTCTTCCGGGACGTCACAAATCGACCGCATTCTTGTTGGTGGAAAGGTCTATATCAAGACCGAAGAACAGGAAGCCACGGCCGACAATGGCGTCTTCAACATGAAGACTGACACTGTGATTTTGACGGGCGAAAAAGTGGTGCTGACCGATGGCAGCAACGTTTTTGTCGGATGCAGATTGACCGTTCTGATGGAATCGGGTGAGGCCAAGCTCGATAGCTGCGGTGGCCGGGTGCGTATCCAACTCGACCCGAAATCCAATAATTAGGACTGGCGGGAACCAATCCAGCCGCGAATTCAGGACGTCTCGGGGACAGGACAAGCATGGCGAACAGTGAGGCGATCTCTCAAAACGTACCGGAGATGCAGACGGATCCGGAGCGTTATGACGGCACGTTGATTGCCCGCAATCTGACCAAGACCTATAAATCGCGCCGCGTGGTCAATGGAGTCTCCCTCGGTGTAAGACGGGGCGAGGCGGTGGGGCTGCTCGGCCCAAACGGTGCCGGCAAGACAACCTGTTTCTATATGATCACCGGCCTGGTGCCGGTGGATGAGGGCACCATCCTCATCGATGGCAACAATGTCAGCAAGATGCCGATGTATCGCCGGGCGCGTCTGGGGGTCGGCTATCTGCCCCAGGAAGCGTCCATATTTCGGGGGCTGAGCGTTGAAAACAATATTCGAGCGGTGCTGGAGATCGTCGAACGGAACCGCGCCGAACGCGAGCGCAAGCTTGAAGAACTGCTTGATGAATTCACCATCGGCCATCTCAGAAAAGCGCCGTCCATATCGCTCTCCGGTGGCGAGCGGCGACGCCTGGAAATCGCCCGTTCCCTGGCCTCAGATCCGACATTCATGCTGCTTGACGAACCCTTTGCCGGCGTCGACCCGATCGCCGTGTCGGATATTCAGGCACTGGTGCGCCATTTGACCAAGCGCGGCATCGGCGTGCTGATCACCGATCACAATGTGCGCGAAACACTGGGTCTGATCGACCGCGCCTATATCATACATGCCGGAAAGGTGCTGACTCACGGCCGGCCTTCCGACATTGTTTCCAATGCTGACGTCCGGCGGCTTTATCTGGGCGAAGGTTTCACGCTCTGAAGGCGTATTAGGACAAAATTTGCTCTAAATCAGTTTAAATTGCAGAATTCCGGCCTGTCGCCGGCATAAATGAAACGCCCATCTTGACAATGGCACTCAAAAAGCAATTTTTGGGCCAGTCGACGCCAATTGACGATAATTTGGCGTTTGCGCGAGAGGAGCGGATCAAAAAGTATGGCGTTATCGGCCCAGTTGCAATTGCGACAGAACCAATCTGTGGTGATGACACCACAGTTGATGCAATCGATCCGGTTGCTGCAACTGACACATGCCGAACTCCTTCAATATATTGAGCAGGAGGTGGAAAAGAACCCCCTGTTGAACCATGAAACGGACCGTGGAGACGGTCCGACCCTGGATTTGCCGACGGAACCAGGTGCTGAAGGCATATTGACCTCCGCGGACGACGAAAACACCCATGGCACGGATTGGTTCCGCAACGAACTCGATCACACCGGCAAAGAGATTTCCGCGCAAATGGACACGGCGCAGGAGGACATGTTTCCGGAGGACAGTGGAGCGGCACGTCCCGATTCACCGGAGCTTGCTGCACAATGGAAGTCGATGCCGGGCACCGCGTCACTGTCCAACGACACCTTTTCCGATCTGGATGGATTTGCCGCAAAATCCGACACCCTGCGCGACCATGTTGCAGAGCAGCTCATATTTGCTTTTTCGGACAGCGTGAGCCGTCTTGTTGCGGCGGATCTGGCTGACCATCTGGATGAAGCCGGCTATCTTCCGGTCGATGTGATGGAGACCGCAGATCGTCTGAATGTCGATGTCAAACTTGTCGAGCAAGTTCTGCAAACACTGCAGGAATTCGACCCGCCGGGGCTTTTTGCACGCAATCTATCCGAATGTCTGGCGATTCAGTTGCGGCGGAAAGAACGGTTGGATCCCGCAATGGAATGCCTGGTTGGCAACCTGGAATTGCTGGCACGGCGGGATTTCAAGACCTTGCGGCGGCTTTGCGGCGTCCAGGAGGCCGATCTGCTCGACATGATGGCGGAAATCCGGACGCTCGATCCGAAGCCCGGAAATCGCTTCGACAACGCCAATATTCAGGCGATCGTTCCCGATATCCTTGTTCGACCCGCCGCTGATGGGACATGGTCGGTTGAACTGAACGCCGAAACCTTGCCAAGGGTCCTTTTTGACCAGGCTTACTATCTGGAGGTTTCGTCACAGCCTGGCAACAGCGAAGAAGACCGCGAATATCTCAACGAATGCATGCGCAATGCCAATTGGCTGACGCGCAGTCTCGATCAGAGGGCCAAGACAATCATGAAGGTTGCGGCCGAAATCGTTCTGCGGCAATCCGATTTCCTGACACATGGCGTTGAGAATTTGCGCCCGATGACCCTGAAGTCGGTCGCCGATGCAATCCAGATGCATGAATCGACCGTCAGCCGTGTCACGTCGAACAAATATATGCTGACACCACGCGGCATCTTCGAACTGAAATTCTTCTTCACGGCGGCAATAGCAGCCGCTAGCGGCGGCGCGGGTCACTCGTCAGAGGCGGTGCGCCATCGCATCCGCCAGATGATCGACGCCGAGAAGCCCACCAGGGTCCTGTCTGACGATGTGATTGTCCGTGCTCTCAAACAGGATGGCATCGATATTGCGCGTCGAACTGTGGCCAAATACCGGGAAGCCATGAACATTGCCTCATCGGTACAAAGGCGCCGTGAAAAGGGCGCCATGGATCGCGCCGGCCTCTGAATTCTCGTGTGATTGCAGCGCATCAAACCGAAGGCCTGCAAGAGTTTTTGAAACGGCGCGATGCCACGCACCGAAAAAAATCCGGTCAGTGGTTTTTGTCGTCATCGCCGCGTTGACATTCCTGCCGGGAGGCCGTAAAGCCCCGGCGTTCGCTCATTGGCGGGTTGGAACGTTTTGCACAGCCGAAGCACGGAAGCGCAGATTTGAATGCCATTCTGCTTGGATGGTGTGGCAGACTCGCATAAACTGACATAAATAATCTAAAAAGAAGGGTTGTACCATGAGCGTGCGCGTATCGGGCAAACATATGGAAATTGGAACGACGTTCCGCACGCGAATAGAGGACCGAATTGGTGACGCCGTCACCAAATATTTTGATGGTGGATTCTCCGGTCAGGTCACCGTCGAAAAGTCCGGCTCCCGATTTGCGACCGATTGCCTGGTTCATCTGGACACCGGCGCGTCACTGCAGGCGACAGGAGAGGCACTTGACCCGCAGGCCAGTTTTGATGCTGCCGCCGAACGGGTTGAAAAGCGTCTGCGGCGGTACAAGCGCCGGCTGAAGGATCACCATGCCGGCAGCCATGCCAATGGGGCCGAAGTAGCCTATCGGGTTATGGATTCGGTACCCGATGAGGAAGAGGAAGTTCCGGAGGATTACGCACCGGCGATCGTTGCCGAATCGTCCAAGATCGTGCGGACGATGACCGTTGCCGGCGCCGTGATGGCTTTGGACATGACGGACAATCCGGTTCTGGTTTTTCGCAATGCCGGAAACAACGAGGTCAATGTTGTGTACCGGCGCGCCGACGGCAATATCGGTTGGATCGACACCGCCGATATCAAGAACTGACGACCGGAATATTCAAGCGGGACGCCCAGGCAGCCCGTGAAACAGACGAACGACATTTTGGGGATTTGATAATGTCACTTGCGGATTTGATCGTGCAGGACGCAGTACTCCCGGCGCTTAAAGTCAATTCGAAAAAGCAGCTTCTCCAGGAGCTGTCTGCCAAGGCGGCACAGGTGACCGATCTTTCCGAGCGCGAGATTTTTGATGTCATTTTGCAGCGCGAACGGTTGGGCTCGACCGGCGTCGGCAACGGAATTGCCATTCCGCACGGCAAGCTCAATTCGATCAACCATATTGTCGGTGTGTTTGCGCGGCTTGATGCGCCGGTAGATTTCGAGGCGTTGGATGATCAGCCGGTGGATCTTGTGTTCTTGCTGCTGGCACCGGAAGGATCCGGTGCAGACCATCTCAAGGCTCTGTCGCGCATCGCCCGTGTCCTGCGTGACGGGGACATGGTCATGAAGCTTCGGCAGACTGATTCAGCGTCAGCGATATACGCGTTTTTGACCGATACCCCGGCGTCCAACGCCGCGTAACACCAACCTGGAGCAATTCAGGTTTTGACGGAATCGGCGAAAGCTGAATGCCTCAACAAGATCAGAGGCTGGCGCCGTTTTCCCGCTCATGACAAAATGTGAAACGGTCTAGTGAATGCTCACTGTGCTGAGCTCGTCCTCAATGGCTTTTCCATAGGCCGTTGAAAGGTCATCGCTGAGCAGAATCGGCGTTCCATCGGCGCCAAACAGCGCCCACAAATCAATACCTGATTCAATCTTCGGCGCACCTGGAAAGCGCTCTGTGACCTCGTCTGAGGTGATTTTGCGAATGTAACCGATTTTCCCCGCCCCCAAATCGGCCAAGGCGTCCTTGCTGACGTAAATCTGATTGTCATTCATGGTCTACATCCTCCTTCGAGGTTGCCAGGGCCTCACCTGCGGCCTGGTTTCCCGCCACTCTATTCATCGACGGAAATATTGATTGTCTTGGCTTCCATCTGCGGCTGCGGTTTCGCAAGATCAATGGCGAGCATGCCGTTCTTGAGATCCGCACCCAGCACCCGCATGCCGTCCGCCAGCATGAAACTGCGCTGAAACTGCCGTGCCGCAATCCCGCGGTGCAGGTAATCGCGGTCTTCCGCGTCGACCTGACGGCCTCTGATGGTCAACTGTCCGTCCTGAACGGTGACATCAAGGTCGGATTGTGTAAATCCGGCCACAGCAAGCGTGATGCGCAGTTTTTCGGTGTCACCCGACGTGACACGTTCGATATTGTAGGGCGGGTACCCATCGCTCCCCTTGGCAATGCGCTCAAGGGTCTTTTCCATTGCGTCGAAGCCAAGCAGAAGCGGGCTCGAAAAAGGTGTCATACGTGACATGGTCCAATCCTGTCCTTGTTTTCAAGCGACAATGTCCCGGGCCTGATTGCAGCACCCGTACTGGTCCTAATATGGTGTCTGTAAATCGTTTCGCAAGCGTTTGAGGTCATCCGGCCAGGGGTTTGAATCCGACGTCTGTTGCGCATACGCTGTGCGGAACGACTTGATCCCCATGGTCACCGGTGATGCCACCCGGGCTCAGCCGACTGGAGAAAAACATGACCGGTCCCGCCGAAGAACCGATGAAAATCATAATCGATACCGATCCGGGCCAGGACGATGCGGTTGCCCTATTGCTGGCCCTGGCGAGCGACAGGCTGGATATTCTGGGTATTACCGCCGTTGCCGGTAATGTTCCGCTGCCGTTGACGCAAAAGAATGTTCGCATTGTCTGCGAGTTGGCGCAAAAACCCGGCGTCAAGGTCTTTGCCGGTTCCAGGGCTCCCATGAACAAACCCCTGATAACGGCCGAATATCTGCATGGAAAGTCCGGCCTGGACGGTCCGGTCCTGCCTGACCCTCAAATGCCGCTGCAGCCCCAGCACGGCGTTGATTTCATTGTCGATACGATCCTCAGGGAACCACCGGGCGACGTAACGCTTTGTACGTTGGGGCCGCTGACCAATATTGGTCTGGCATTGCAGCAGGCTCCCCAATTGAGCGAGCGCATCAAGCAAATCGTCATGATGGGGGGCGGCCTCTTCGAGGGCGGCAATGTCACGCCGGCTGCCGAATTCAACATCTATGTCGACCCGCAGGCGGCCCAGGCGGTCTTTGCCTCCGGAATTCCGATCGTGATGATGCCGTTGGATGTGACCCACAAGGTGTTGACGACCAGGCAACGTGTTGCCGACATTGCACAGCTTGGCACACCCGTTGCCAGGGCCGTGGTGGAGATGCTGGAGTTTTTCGAGCGATATGACGAAGAAAAATATGGGACCGATGGCGGTCCTCTGCACGACCCGACTGTCATTGCCTGGCTGCTGAAACCCGATTTGTTTTCAGGACGTTATTGCAATGTCGAGATTGAAACCGTGTCGCCGCTGACCGAAGGAATGACCGTTATCGACTGGTGGCAGGTGACGGACCGGCCGCACAATGCCCTTGTCATCGGGGATGTCGACGCAGACGGCTTTTTCAAGCTTCTGGCAGATCACCTGGCCCGACTGTAGGGCAGGCTACCGGCGTCGGATTGCACATCACGGCCTACCCAAGAGCCTGATCGACCGCCTTTGCAGTTGGAATGGATGGCTGCGCACCGGCTGTCAGACAGGCCAGACTGCCGGCGACCGCGGCCCGTTGCAGCGCTGTTTTGAAGATCAGCCCCGCGTCCAGCCCGGCGGCCAGATATCCGCAAAATGTATCCCCGGCACCAACCGTGTCGACCGGTTCGATGGCAAGGCCCTGAACACTGGTGAAAGCACCGTCATGCGCCGCGATCACACCATCGGCACCAAGCGTCACGATCAGCGTTTGGCCCGATAGTCCATGCAGACGCATAAGTTCGTCCTTGCGCTCTTCATGGTCCTGGAGGGGCCGGTCGGCCAGCCGTTCGAATTCGGTCTCGTTGGCCACCACGATATCGCCCTGCGCCGCCAGCGCTGCGGCGTCATCGGTGAGCGGCGCAATATTGATCACGGAAACAACGCCCGCCGCACGGGCCGCCTTGAGCGCGGCATCGATCGCCTTGGATGGAACTTCCAGCTGCAACAGCAGGTGATCGCCCGCCGACATGGCGGCAATCGCTTCCGCTGCGTCGCTTTCATTAACCGCACCGTTTGCACCCGGCACCACGGCTATGATGTTCTCACCATGGGCATCGACCATGATCAGCGCTGTCCCCGTCGGACCATCTACCGTGCGGACCCCGGACAGATCGGAACCCGCGTCGCGCAAGAGGTGAAGGGCCGCCTCGGCGAAATTGTCGGTGCCGACGGCTCCGCGAAACAGCACATGGGCGCCGGCGCGCCGGGCTGCGAGTGCCTGATTCGCGCCCTTTCCGCCCGCGGCGGTCGCGAAATTTCGGCCTGCGACCGTTTCGCCTGAACTCGGCAGCCGGTCGACGGTCGCGACCAGATCCATGTTGATCGATCCCAGAACTGTTATCATGACGCGCTTTTCCTCTCGTTTCAGGCGTTTTACGCAGTCGGACACCCGGCGGGCAAGCCAGTCGGCCGGGAAAAACGACATTCGGGGTTTTCCCTCGCGCAAATTCAATTGCGGCAGCAATTTTCCGGGTGTGGTTCTTTGTCTGAAAACACGCTACAGCAGTGCCGTTCTGAAACCAGCCCGACCGAAGACCCGCACATATGGCGTCAAAAAGCCTTCAGATGGATCGAATTCTTGACAGCGACGTGTTGCGCCAAGGCTGCGATGCGATTGTCGCGGAACATCAGGACCCCACATCCCTGGCCGCCCGCAATGCGGTCTTTTCTCTGATGAAGCAGACGATCAAGGATGGACGCGCGAAAATCCGCGAACTCCTTCGCGAAGACGGAAGCGGTCTCTCATGCGTCAGGCGTCTGTCGGCGCTGCAGGATAAAGTCGTTATCGCCATACATGATTTTGCGGCCAATCATGTCTATCCGGTCGACAATCCGTCGACATCGGAACACATCGCGATGGTTGCCGTTGGCGGATACGGACGCGGTGCTCTGGCGCCCGGTTCGGATATCGATCTGCTGTTCATACTGCCTTACAAGCAAACCCCCTGGACCGAGCAGGTGGTCGAATATGTCCTCTACATGCTGTGGGACATGGGATTCAAGGTGGGGCATGCTACGCGCAATATCGATGAGTGCATTCGTCTGTCGCAAAATGACACGACGATCTGCACCGCCATTCTGGACGCCCGTTTCCTCTGTGGCGCAAAACCGCTCTTCGACGAAATGGAGAAGCGCTTCGAGGCGGATGTCATTCGCAATACGGCAAAGGAATTCATCGCCGCCAAACTCGCAGAACGTGATGTGCGGCATCGCAAGGCCGGCGACACGCGTTATCTCGTTGAACCCAATGTCAAGGAGGGGAAAGGCGGTTTGCGCGATCTGCAGACCCTGTTCTGGATTGCCAAATATTACTATCGCATCAACTCCTCCGGAGAACTGGTCAAGCGCGGCGTGCTGTCGCGGCGCGAAGCGCAGACCTTTCGCAAATCCGAAGACTTTCTCTGGGCCGTGCGCTGCCATATGCATTTCTTGACAGGCAAAGCCGAAGAGCGTCTCTCATTCGACATCCAGGGGGAGATCGCCGCCGATCTTGGCTATCAGGATCATCCTGGCCTGTCGGCGGTCGAGCGTTTCATGAAGCACTATTTTCTCGTCGCCAAGGATGTTGGCGATCTGACCCGCATATTGTGTGCGGCGCTCGAGGACGAGCAGGCCAAGGACGCTCCCGGTTTCTCGGCGGCCATCCGCCGCTTTGCCAGCCGCCGCCGGAAAATACCCGGAACGCTGGATTTCCTACAGGATCAGGGCCGCATTACCGTTGCGGACGAGGAGGTATTCCGCCGCGATCCCGTCAATCTCATCCGCCTGTTTCACCTGGCCGATATCCATGAGCTTGCCTTTCATCCCGATGCCCTGCGGTTGGCCAGCCGGTCCCTCGGCCTGATCAAGGCTGCGGTGCGCGATGATGAGGAGGCCAACCGCCTGTTTCTGTCCGTCCTGACGTCGAAGAAACGCCCCGGCTTCATTTTGCGCCGCATGAATGAAGCTGGCGTTCTTGGCCGGTTCATCCGCGAGTTCGGCAAGATCGTTTCCATGATGCAGTTCAACATGTACCACCATTATACGGTTGACGAGCATCTGCTCCGGGCTGTGGAAATCATGTCCCGGATCGAACAGGGCATGGAGGATGACGCCCATCCGCTCACCGCCAGCATTCTGCCGGAGATCCATCAGCGCGAGGTCTTGTATGTGGCCATTTTGCTGCATGATATCGCCAAGGGCCGGCCGCAGGATCATTCGATCGCAGGCGCTGCCATCGCGCGAAAACTGTGCCGCCGGTTCGGTTTCAGCGACGACCAGGCGGAGCTGGTGGCCTGGTTGGTGCAGGAACATTTGACTATGTCGATGATCGCTCAGTCACGTGACCTGAACGACCGCAAGACAATTGAGGACTTTGCCGAAACCGTCCAGTCGCTCGATCGGCTGCGTTTGTTGCTGGTCCTGACCATATGTGACATCAGGGCGGTCGGACCGGGCGTGTGGAACGGCTGGAAGGGCCAATTGCTGCGTACGCTCTATGCTGAGACCGAATTGATGTTGTCGGGCGGCTTTTCTGCCGCAACGAACAAGGTCAGGACGGCTGAGGCAAAGCAGAAGCTGGCGGATGCATTGCAACATTGGCCGGAGAAAACCCGCAATTCCTACCTGAAGCTTCATTACCCGTCCTATCTGCTGACCGTGCAGCTGGACGATCAGATACGCCATGCAGAATTCATTCGGCGCACAAAGGAATCCGGCAAGCCGCTGGCGACCACGGTTCGCACCCATTCCTTTCACGCCATCACCGAAATCACCGTCCTGGCGCCCGATCACCCAAGGCTGCTGACCGTAGTGGCGGGCGCCTGTTCTGCCGCGGGTGCCAATATTGCCGATGCGCAGGTTTTTACCACCACCGACGGGCGGGCGCTGGATACGATCATGATCAACCGCGAATTCGATGATGATGACGATGAATTGCGGCGCGCGGAGCGGATCGGGGCGATGATCGAGGATGTCCTTGCCGGCCGCAAGCACCTGCCGGAGGTGATTGAATACAAAAAGAAGAAACAACGCCGTAAAATGAAGCCGTTCAAGGTCAAGCCGCGGGTCAGCATCAACAACAGCCTGTCGAACCGGTTCACGGTGATCGAGCTGGAAGGCCTCGACCGCGCCGGTTTGCTGTCGGATATTACCGCTGTCCTGTCCGACCTTTCGCTGGACATCGCGTCGGCTCATATCACGACGTTCGGCGAAAAGGTGATCGACACATTCTACGTAACCGACCTGTTCGGTCACAAGATTACCAATGAGAATCGGCATGGCAACATCGCCGAACGATTGAAGGCGGTCATGGCGGATCTCCGCGATGATGTTCGGCACAATATGCCATCGGGCATCATCGCACCGCAAAGGGCCGCTCCGCGAAAGCGCGAAAAGCAAGCATGAGCCTGTTTGGAAAATTCGCCAGTGTCGGTGCCGCGACCATGGCGAGCCGCGTTCTGGGTTTTGTCCGCGAGGCGATGATCGCATCTTTGCTGGGTGCCGGGCCGGTTGCCGATGCCTTTTACGCGGCGTTCCGTTTTCCGAACATGTTTCGGAGACTGTTTGCCGAAGGGGCTTTCAACTCTGCCTTTATCCCCCTTTTTGCCAAGGAACTGGAAGGTGGCGGACCATCAGCCGCCGAGATCTTTGCCAGGCAGGTTCTCTCGGTTCTGCTGGTCCTGTTGATCGCCCTGTCGGCGGTGGCGATGATTTTCATGGGACCGCTTGTCGCCACGATCATCGCGCCGAAATTCGTCGAGATTCCCGACAAGTTCGATTTGACCGTCCAGCTGGCGCGGATCATGTTCCCCTACCTGGCTGCCATGTCGCTGGTTGCCATGCTGTCGGGTATCCTCAATTCCTACCGGCATTATTTTCTGGCGGCGCTCAGTCCGGTCCTTCTCAACGTCGTGCTTGTCATCGTTTTGCTGGTCGCAGCCTTGCGTGGTGCCGACACGGCCCAAATCGGCGTTGCCATGGCCGTCGGTGTCACCGTTTCAGGTGCCCTGCAATTGGGTCTTCTCATATATGGTGTGCGGCAGACCGGATTCCGGATCAGCATCGGCATGCCGAAGGTTTCACCACCCGTCAGGCGGCTGCTGTGGCTTGCCCTGCCGGCGGGCATTACAGGCGGTATCACCCAGCTCAACCTTCTGGTGGGTCAGATCATTGTGTCCGGCGACAATGGCGCGATTGCCGTCATCAACTTTGCCGATCGCATCAACCAGTTGCCACTTGGGGTCATCGGCATTGCCATCGGTGTGGTTTTGCTGCCCGAATTGTCCCGCGCCCTCAAGGAGGGTGACCGCACTTCGGTCGTTCAGTTGCAAAATCGCAGCCTTGAATTCGGGCTTGGCCTGACCATTCCGGCGGCCGTGGCACTGCTTGTCATCCCCGCCCCCATCGTTGCCCTGCTGTTCGAGCGTGGAGCGTTTGATCGTCAGACAACAGATATCACGGCAGCCGTTCTCGGCGGTTTTGCCGTCGGACTGCCGGCCTTTGTCCTCAACAAGATCCTGACACCCTCCTTCTATGCCCGTGAAGACATGCGCTCGCCGATGTGGTTCGCGGCCGCCAATGCCGCCATAAATATCGCGGGCAGCCTGATTCTGTTTCCGCTTGTCGGCGTCATCGGTGTCGCCATTGCCACATCGATTGCCGGCTGGGTCAACGCACTCATGCTGGCGATCGCCCTCTATCGTATGGATCAGTTCCGCCCCTCGGCGGAAACGGCCCGACGGCTGGCGCTCATTGTCATGGGCAGCCTGTTGATGGGGACTTTGCTTTACGCGGCAATGGTCTGGTTCGGCTCACAGCTTCTCGATGGATCTTTCATGTTGCGGCTTGTTTTGATGACCGCGGTCATTGTTGTGGCAACGGGGGCCTATTTTTCCTTCGCGATCGTGACGGGTGCGATTGACCGCCAGCAATTGACGGCGGCCCTGCGCCGAAAGGGAACGCGGGCGCCGTAACGGTCGAATTTTCTTGATCGAGAACCCCGCCCCGTGCATAGAGCGTGTCGTTTCTAAGCGTTTCAGGAAATTACATGTCCGAATTCAGTCCGCGCGTCTTCTCCGGTGTGCAACCCACCGGCAATCTTCACCTTGGAAACTACCTTGGCGCAATCCGCAAATTCGTGGCGCTCCAGGAAAGCCACAATTGCGTCTATTGCGTGGTTGATCTGCATGCCATGACCGCGCAACTCGTTCATGAGGATCTGGAGGAGCAGATTCGTTCCATTACGGCTGCTTTTCTGGCGGCCGGCATCGATCCCAAGGCACATATCGTTTTCAATCAGAGCCGCGTTCCACAACACGCGGAGCTCGCCTGGATCTTCAACTGCGTCGCCCGGATCGGCTGGATGAACCGGATGACGCAATTCAAGGACAAGGCCGGGAAAGACCGCGAAAACGCCTCACTGGGTTTGCTCGCCTATCCGTCCCTTATGGCGGCCGATATTCTGCTCTACCGCGCGACCCACGTTCCCGTCGGCGATGACCAGAAACAGCATCTGGAGCTGACCCGCGACATAGCGCAGAAATTCAACAGCGACTTTTCAGAGCGCATCGAGAAACTCGGCCTGGGCGTCGAAATGATGGTCGGTGAAGAAAGGGTCAATGGGTATTTCCCGCTGACCGAACCGTTGATCGAGGGACCCGCGCCCCGCGTCATGAGCCTTCGGGACGGCACGAAGAAGATGTCGAAATCCGATGTGTCGGATCTTTCACGCATCAATCTGACAGACGATGCCGACACGATCTCCAAGAAAATCCGCAAGGCCAAGACGGATCCGGAACCGTTGCCGAGTGATCTGGAGGGCTTGGTCGACCGACCGGAGGCGGACAATCTCGTCGGTATCTATGCGGCCCTGTCGGATCGCAGCAAGGCCGATGTGATCGCGGAGTTCGGTGGTCGCCAGTTTTCCGCCTTCAAGCCGGCATTGAGCGAGCTGGCTGTATCCGTTCTTTCTCCGATCAGCACTCAAATGCGCAGCCTTCTGGATGATCCGGCCTATATTGATGGCGTGCTTGCCGATGGTGGTGAACGTGCCGGCGAAATAGCCGAAAAAACCATGAAGGATGTCAAGGCAATCATCGGTCTTTTGGCTTGAATGCGCGCCTGAACGACTGTTGATCACACGCTTATTCTAGCGACAAAGTAAGGCTTGCCCGCCGCCAAATCGAATGGCACACTCCGCCCATGGTATCGAAACGACTGTCCAGAGAAGAAGGCCATCGGCGCAAGTTTCTTGTGATAATCGATGATACGCCCGAATGCGAACGTGCGGTTCACTATGCCGCAAATCGCGCCCGCACCACGAACGGTGTGTTGCTGATGATGTTTGTCATCGAGCCGGGTGATTTCCAGCACTGGCTCGGTGTTGAGGAGATCATGAAGGCAGAATCCCAGGAGCAGGCGGAGGCAACCATCGCCAAATTCGCCGCCGATGTGCGCGAACGGGTCGGCATCGAGCCGGAAACGGCCATCCGGATGGGAAAGACGGTCGAGGAAATCTATGCACTGATCGAGGAAGATCAGGATATTGCCATTCTGGTTCTGGCCGCAGGCTCTGCCAAGGATGGTCCAGGTCCACTGGTCTCGTCGATTGCAGGGCGAAGTGCCGCGTTTCCGATACCCGTGACGGTCATACCAGCTTCCCTCAGCGACGAGGATATCGACGCGCTTTGTTAAATCGTTTCATCTCTTCTTGCAAAGCGGGCAACGGTGTTGGCGGGAGATCTGCGGCGCTTGAAGTTTACTGGCCGGTACCTTATTTTCGGCTACACAAATTAGGTCAGGAAAACCGGGTTCCTTTCGATGAGCAAGAGCCCGTAGCCGACAGGAAAACCCGGCCAAACGGCCCAAATTGACAGGCAACCGTCCTCTACCGGGGTGACCGAACGCGGTCGCCGAAATGGCGGACAGGAGAAAAACCGATGTTTATTCAGACCGAGGCGACCCCGAATCCGGCAACGCTGAAATTTCTGCCGGGCAAAGTCGTCCTGGAAGAGGGGACCGCGGATTTTCGTGATCCGGAGGCAGCCGCCGATGTTTCTCCGCTGGCGGCAAGGCTGTTCGCCGTCCCCGGCGTAACCGGTGTTTTCTACGGCTACGATTTCATCACCATCACCAAAGATGACGCCGATTGGCAGCATCTGAAGCCGGCGATTCTTGGCGCAATCATGGAACACTTCATGTCCGGCGTACCGGTCATGAATGCCGGCGCCGACGGACAGGCCATGGGCGATGAAACCGAATTTTTCGACGAGGCGGACGAGACCATCGTCGCGACCATCAAGGAACTTCTGGAAACCCGGGTTCGTCCTGCTGTCGCTCAAGATGGCGGTGACATCACCTTCAAGGGGTATCGCGATGGCCGTGTCTTTTTGCACATGAAGGGCGCTTGCGCCGGGTGTCCGTCATCAACGGCGACGTTGAAACACGGGATTCAGAACCTGCTGCGCCATTTCATCCCGGAAGTGCAGGAGGTTGAGGCCGTTTGACGGCTGCTGCCTGATGTCCGTTTCGGCGGAAGAACTGGTGTTGGAGTGTTTGACACACCAAAGATAACGTCCGAACCGGGGCCGCTATCATGGCAATCAGTCACGTGATGATGGATATCGTCCGGGAACGGATTTTCGTTTCCGACAGCGGAAGTGACCGTCCGGCCCTTCTGTTTGTTCACGGTGCGATGATGGATCACACGGTCTGGTACAAGCAGGTCGCGCATTTCCAGCAAACCAATCGTTGCGTCTGTCCTGACCTGAGAGGCCACGGCAAATCGAGCGCCGCCTCCGCGCAGATCAGTTTCGAGGATCATTGTGACGATCTCGCGGAGATCATCGATCGGTTGAATTTGCACGACATCACCTTGATCGGGTGGTCGATGGCCGGCTGTCTTTGTCAGGTTTTCGTGACACGGTATGCCGGCAAGGTGGCCCGACTTGTTCTGGTTGACACGATTCCCCAGCGGTTGAGCGACGACCGTTTTCCCTATGGTCAGGATCCTGCGAGCACACCGAAGACCAAAAAGGCGCTTGAAGACGACTACGCGGCCACCTGTGACGGTTTCGGCAGGCGAATTTCACCGGAAGACGACGATATCGCGCTGTTCATCGCCGACATTGCCCGGCGAGCCCGACAGGATGTCGCCATCAACGATTATGTCAGCACAGACGCCCGCTCCCAGATCGATCTGTTGCCGTCCATCACACTGCCCACCGCCATAATCAGCGGAGAAAATGATCAGGTCTGTAACCCCGCGGCCAGCACATTCATGGCCGAACGAATCCCCGGCTGCCGTGATGGCGTGCTGACCATTGACCAGGCAGGGCACGCGCCGTTTTTGACCCGTCCGGACAAATTCAACAGCCTGTTGCAGTCCTTTCTGGAAACGGAAACTCTCGGACGCGGTGGGGTCGAAATCTGATGATCCTCCTCGCCGTCGATACATCCGGTCATCTTTGTGCAGCCTGTCTTTACGACACTGCGGCGGACGCAGAACCTGTGCAAGTGCAGGAGGATATCGGACGTGGCCACGCGGAACGACTCTTTCCGGTTGTTGATCAGGTGCTGAGCTTGGCCGGCCGTTCCTACGCGGATCTGGATCGCCTCGCCGTCTGCATCGGGCCAGGTTCGTTTACCGGTGTCCGAGTTGGCGTCGCGGCCATGCGCGGATTGTCGCTGGCTCTGGAGATCCCCTTGGTCGGCATCAGCGTATTCGATGCGATCAGGCGACCTGCAGGCAGGGACCAGCCGGTTCTCGTGGCAATCGATGCCCGGCGGAACGAGGTCTATGTGCAATTGTCCGCAGCCGGCGATAAGGCGGTGCAATCTCCGCAGGTCATGTCGCCTGAGGCGGCCGGTGCGCTGGCAGTACAATCCGGTGCGGCCCTGATCGGATCCGGTGTTGCAGCGCTGCGGCCATTCCTGCCGTCTGGTCCGGAAAGTCCGGCGGTCTTGGGCGAGGAAAGCGTTATTGACCTGATCGGTCTTGCACGCATTGCGGCAGACCGCGAGCCCGGACAGCAACAGCCCGTTCCGCTTTATCTGCGGGCGCCCGACGCCAAACCGCAAACCGGATTTGCCCTGCCAAGACGACAGGCCGCGCCATGAGTGCGCCGTCTCTGTTCCGGCGTGCAGCCGATTTCGAAATCGTACCACTCACGGTCCAGGATTGTGCCGATGCATCGGAGCTCCATGCGCTGGGTTTCAGCCGGGCCTGGAGTGATGGTGAGATCAGCGCACTGATCCATCAGGAGCCCGTTTTCGGGTTTATCGCACGCCGGCCGGACAATGCCTGGAACAAGGCGCCGGGCGGATTTGTGCTGGCGCGCCTGGTGGAAGATGAAGCGGAAATTCTGACAATCTCGGTTCGCCCGAAAAACCGTCGTGGCGGTCTCGGATGGCGATTGATGGGTGCAGTATTGCGGCAGTTGCGGACGGAGGGCGCCCGGTCGCTTTTTCTTGAGGTGGATGAATCCAATCTCGAAGCGGTGGCCCTTTACCGCAAGCTTGGCTTCGACGCGGTTGCCGAGCGGGCGGCCTATTATCACCATGATGGTGGATCAAAAAGCGCTGCGCTTGTCATGAGGCTGAAACTTGGCTAGAGCATCGGGCGACAATATTGGACCATTTGACCGGTTTGTCAGGCCTTCTGGCGAGACGCGGTCGCCGCCGTGGTCGGGTGACCACAAGGCGGTCGCAACGACGTCCAGGAGGCCTGACAAGCCGGCCTTCGGTGAACCAATTCAGCCCGTCGGCGTTGTTGAACGGCTTGCCCGATGCGCCACATCGCGCGGCGCCGTTCGCCTGGCCGAGCGACCTGATTTGGTACATCAAATGGTTCAATATTGTCGCCCGATGCTCTAGGCCATGCGGCAACACGCAATTCAGGCTGCTTTAGAGGTGGCATGTGACGGATGAACTGAAATCACTGGAACAGCAATGCGTTGATCGCGGCATGCGGATGACGGAGCAGCGGCGTGTGATCGCGCGGGTGCTGGAGCAGTCGGCCGATCATCCCGACGTCGAGGAACTCTATCGCCGTTCGATCAAGGTGGATCCGAACATTTCCATTTCCACGGTCTATCGCACCGTAAAGTTGTTTGAAGACGCCGGAATCATCGAACGGCATGATTTTCGTGATGGCCGATCGCGCTATGAAACGGTCCCCGATGAGCATCATGATCACCTGATTGATGTCAAATCCGGTCGGGTCATCGAGTTCCAGTCAAAGGAAATCGAAGCGCTGCAGGAGCGCATAGCGCGTGAACACGGTTTTCAGCTTGTCGACCATCGGTTGGAGCTCTATGGAATTGCGCTGAAAAAGAGCGATGAATAACTATTGCTGTCGGGCCCTTTGAGCGCTGGATTTGATCACCCATGATTGCTTGGATACGCATCAGCCTGGCTCTCCTTCTCATTGTCCTGCTGACTGTTCTGCTTCTTCCCGTGCAGTTGATCTCCAATCATTTTGGCTGGCGTTTGTCGCGCTGTCTGCCGCGCTGGTGGCATCAGGTGGCGCACCGGCTTCTGGGTCTGCGAATCCATGTTCATGGATCCATTGAAAGGCACCGTCCACTTTTGATTGCAGCCAATCACAGCAGTTGGAAGGACATCATTGTCCTGGCGGCTGTGGCCGACGTGGTTTTCATTGCCAAATCGGAGGTCAAGACTTGGCCGGTCTTCGGTTGGCTTGCCCGTTGGCAGCGCTCTGTATTTATCGAAAGGGAACGCCGCAGAGACACCGGAGCGCAGGTCAATGAGGTTGCCAAACGGCTTGCCGACGGCGAAATCGTCGTCCTGTTTGCGGAAGGAACCACGTCCGACGGCAATCGGATTTTGGATTTCAAGAGCTCGCTGTTCGGCGCGGCAGCCTCGGCGGTTGAGGCGTCCCCCACAGGAGACGTCGCGATCCAGCCGGTCGCCATTGCCTATACGCATACCCATGGTCTGCCGCTTGGCAGATATTCCCGTCCGCTGGCCGCCTGGCCTGGGGATACCACTTTGACACCCCATCTGTTGGGCGTTCTGAAGGAAGGTGCCATGGATGTGCAGGTGTGTTTCGGCCAGACCATCATCTACGACAAAAACAGCAACCGAAAACAGGTTACCAGACAGGTCGAGGATCAGGTCCGAAAGATGCTTCAAACGCAGCTCTATGGCGAAAAACGGTGACGATCCGACGTCGCCGTGATGCGCAAATGGGCTTGACTCGCGGACAAACACCCGCGATTGGGTTTTCTTTTGTGTGACGCTGCCCGTGGCGCCGCGTTGCCTTGCCGTTCGAATCCGGCAATTGTGCTGAAATGGAAAAGAGATTGATGCAGGAAGAGCCGTTGATCGAGGCTGACCACTTGCTCGCTGAATCCGCCGGTCAGGGCGGTATCCGCAGGGTATTTGTCAAGACCTATGGCTGCCAGATGAATGTCTACGACTCCGAACGCATGGCCGATGCGCTCGCTGGCGAGGGCTATCGGACGACCGAAAGCCCCGACGATGCTGATCTGCTCCTTTTGAACACCTGCCACATCCGCGAGAAAGCGGCTGAAAAGGTCTATTCGGAATTGGGGCGCATCCGCCAGCTCAAGGAGGCACGCGCCGCCGAAGGCCGCACGCTCATGGTTGGCGTTGCCGGATGTGTTGCTCAGGCCGAGGGTCAGGAAATCATCCGTCGCGCCCCGATCGTTGATCTGGTCATCGGGCCGCAAACCTATCACCGGCTGCCGCAGGCCATTGCCCGGGCGCGGAGCGGCGAAAAGGTCGTCGAGACCGAATATGCGATAGAGGATAAATTCGATCATTTGCCGGCACCCGACACGAAAATTGTCGCAGCGCGTGGCGTTACCGCATTTTTGACCGTGCAGGAGGGGTGTGACAAGTTTTGCACCTTTTGCGTCGTGCCCTACACGCGCGGATCCGAGGTCTCGCGTCCGGTGTCCCGTATTGTCGACGAGGCGCGCCGCCTGGTTGCCGGAGGGGTGCGTGAAATCACCTTGCTCGGCCAGAATGTGAATGCCTGGCATGGCGTCGGTGATGATGGCCGAGAATGGGGCCTCGGGGAACTGCTGTATCGCTTGGCGCAAATGGATGGGCTGGAACGGCTACGCTACACGACCAGTCATCCACGTGACATGGATGACGGGCTGATTGCCGCCCATCGCGACCTTGAAAAACTGATGCCCTATCTTCATTTGCCGGTTCAGTCCGGCTCGGACAATGTCCTCAAGGCAATGAATCGGCGCCACACGTCGGAGGATTATCTGCGGCTGATCGACCGAATCCGACAAGCCCGACCCGATATTGCTCTGTCGGGAGATTTCATCGTCGGATTTCCCGGTGAGACCGAAGACGATTTCGAGGCCACGCTGCGGCTTGTCGACACGGTGCGCTATGCCCAGGCGTTCTCGTTCAAATATTCGCCGCGACCGGGCACACCGGGCGCCGACCGCTCCGACCATGTGCCGGAGGACGTCAAATCGCGGCGCTTGGAGCGGCTGCAATCCATGCTGCGCAGTCACCAGCAGCAATTCGCCGAGCAATGTGTTGGCACGGTGATGGATATTCTGCTGGAAAAGCCGGGCCGCAAGGAAGGGCAGCTGATCGGGCGTTCGCCCTGGTTGCAGCCGGTAATAGTTGATGCAAAATCGTCGCAAATAGGTGACATTGTACGCGTGAGAATCACGCGGGCAGGAACGAATTCGCTGTTCGCGGATCATTGGCAGGACATTGCGCCCATCGAGACAGTCAGGAGTTCAACCACTTGAACACGACGGAGAAGGTCAAACGGAAACCCGGAAAAATGCCTGCGGGCGCGTCCGACACAACCCATATTGTTTTGACATTCGAAAACAACCGTCTTGCCGGTGAACTGTTCGGGCAATTCGACCAGAACCTTGCGCTGATCGAACAAAAACTTGGCGTCGATGCGCGGGCACGGGGCAATCAGGTTTCCATTCAGGGTGACGAGGTTGCCACCAATCAGGCACGCCGGGCGCTGGACTACCTTTATGAGAGGCTTCAGGGAGGCGACGACGTCGAGGCTTCCGATGTCGAAGGTGCCATCCGCATGTCGGTGGCGGCCGACGACCAGCTGACCTTGCCGACAATGGAGCGGCGAGGCAAGATGGCGCTTGCGCAGATCGCGACGCGCAAACGGACGATCGTCGCCCGTACGCCGACACAGGATGCCTATATCCGCGCCATGGGACGCGCCGAACTGGTTTTTGGCGCCGGACCCGCCGGAACCGGCAAAACCTATCTGGCCGTCGCCAGTGCTGCCCAGATGCTGGAACGCGGCCTGATCGAGAAGATCATACTGTCGCGCCCGGCGGTGGAGGCCGGTGAGCGCCTTGGATATCTGCCCGGTGACATGAAGGAAAAGGTCGATCCCTATTTGAGACCGCTTTACGATGCGCTTTACGACATGATCCCTGGCGAGAAGGTCGAGCGTGCCATTGCAGCGGGCGTCATCGAAATCGCGCCGCTGGCCTTTATGCGTGGCCGCACATTGTCCAATGCGGCAGTGATTCTCGACGAAGCGCAAAACACGACATCGATGCAGATGAAAATGTTTTTGACCCGGCTTGGCGAAAATGCGCGGATGATCGTGACCGGCGATCCGAGCCAGGTCGATCTGCCCCGTGGTGTCAAATCGGGGCTCGTCGAAGCCTTGCATATTTTAAGGGAAGTCGAAGGTGTTGTGACCGTGCGCTTCCGTGATACGGATGTTGTGCGCCACCCGCTGGTCGGTCGCATCGTCAAGGCATATGACGCGGAAATCGCGCCTCCTTCGGACCAGGGCAAGATGGACCCGGAACCGGATTCGGGATGAACAGCAAGATGCCGCCGGTGATTCGCATAGAACTGGCGATTGACAGTGATGGGTGGCCGGCCGAAGCATTGCTTAGGGGTTTCTGTCAGGAGACCGTATCCGCAACAGCCGGCTTTCTGGCCCGGACCCAAGGCCAGCCTTTTCCGGTTGAGGGAAGCGAATTGTCGCTCCTGTTTACCGACGATGCGGCGGTTCGGACGGTCAACCGGCAATGGCGCGATCAAGACAAGCCGACGAATGTTCTGTCGTTTCCCGTCATGCCGCTCCGTCCGGGGGACACGCCCGGCCCGATGCTCGGCGACATTGTTTTCGCTCTGGAGACGATCAGCAGCGAGGCGGTGTCACTGGACATACCCTTTGATGATCATCTGACCCATCTTCTGGTGCATGGATTTCTGCATCTGATCGGGTATGATCATGAAAAAGAGCGAGACGCGGACGTTATGGAAAGTCTGGAGACTCGCATTTTGTCGGCACTCGACCTATCTGACCCCTATGAAAACTCCGACCCGGTCTGAATTGATATGAACGAGCATACCAGCGCCGCGCCGACGACAGACCAGGGCAGCGATTCGCAAAGTTCCGAATCCAGCGAAGACCCCGGGAGTCGGCAGCTTCCCGTTCCCGTCTCAACTGAAGAAAGAAACGGCCATTCGCTCTGGTCGCGTATCCTGCGCTTCTTTCGATCGTCCGACGAACACAGTCTTCGCGAGGACCTCACCGATGCGCTGGCGACGGAGAGCGCTTCAGGGACGGCTTTCACGCCCGAAGAAAGGGCGATGTTGCACAACATCCTGCGGCTGCGCGAGGTGCGAGTCGAGGACGTGATGGTGCCGCGGGCTGATGTCCAGGCTGTTGATTTGGGTATAACATTGGGCGAATTGATGGTGCTGTTCGAAGAGTCGGGCCACTCGCGCATGCCCGTCTATGACGATACGCTGGATGATCCGCGCGGAATGGTACACATTCGCGACCTGGTCGCCCATTTTACCCGGCAGGCCCGCAATCGCCGCCGCGGTGCCGCCAAGAGTACGGCAGGCGGCAAGGCGGAAAACGGGGCGGCGCCGGTCAAGAAGGAGCGTTCGACAAAGGCCTCCAGTCCGGATCTCGAACGGATCGATTTGAGCAAGACGGTCAAGGAAGCCGGTCTTATCCGTGAAGTTCTGTTCGTTCCGCCCTCCATGCTGGCCTCGGATCTGATGCAGCGCATGCAGGCCATGCGAACGCAGATGGCGCTGGTGATCGATGAATATGGCGGAACCGACGGACTTGTCTCGCTTGAGGACATCATCGAAACCGTATTCGGCGATATCGAGGACGAGCACGATGATGAGGCGGATATGGTCAGCCGGGTCTCCGAGGATGTCTTCGTCGCCGATGCACGCGCCGAGCTGGAGGATATCGCCAAGGTGATCGGTAGCGATTTTGTTGTCGGCGACAAGGGTGAGGATGTCGACACGTTGGGCGGTCTCATTTTCTCGGCTCTCGGTCGAATTCCGGCGCGAGGTGAAGTGGTGCAGGCCGTGCCGCGATTTGAATTTCATGTTCTCGACGCCGATCCCCGGCGCATCCGGCGCGTTCGCCTGGTACGTCGCCGTGCCGTGGCGCGCAGGCGCTCCGCAAAATCCGAAAACGATGCCACGGAGGCACCTGGCGGGCGCAAACAGGATGAATCAAAACCCTCGTCCTCAACGCGCAGGAAACCGGCAAAGGCAGCGGACAAAAGCTGAGGCGACGATCCATCGGACAAGAGCTGACGGGACGCGATTGCGGGCGTGTTTGAACTCACACCGCTCTGGAGTAATGTCGCGCCCCAACGGGATTCGAACGCCGATGATTCGCCTTAGGTCAATTCGGGTTTTGACGGAATCGGCAAAACCTGAATGTATCAATGAATGCAACGACCGACACCATTGTCACGTTTCTGACAAAACGTGAAACGGTCCAGGGGCCTATGAATTGGCAGCACACGTCAGGGCCTGCAGGCCTTGTTGCTGTGGGGGAGAGAACATGGAGCGACTGGCCGGCAGGATAATGCTGCTTTGGGGTCCGAAGCGATGGCTTGCTGCATTTCTGGCCGGCGCGGTGGCTGTGTTCTCGCTGCCGCCATTTGATTTCTTTGCGGTTCTGTTCGTCTCGTTCACGATTTTGGTGTGGCTCCTCGATGGTGCCAACGGCCGACCGGATGCTGGTGTTGTCCGGCGTCATTTCCCGGCATTCTGGACCGGCTGGTGGTTTGGCTTTGGCTATTTCGTCGGTGGAATGTGGTGGCTCGGCAATGCATTGCTCATTGAGGCGGCTGACTTCGCCTGGGCTCTGCCATTCGCCGTGTTCGGACTGCCGGCGGTCCTTGCGATTTTCTACGGTCTGGCGGCTGCATTGGCCCGCGCCCTGTGGTCCGACGGGCTGGGCCGGGTTTGTGCGCTGGCATTGGGTTTCGGGCTGGCTGAGTGGCTCCGCAGTTTCGTTTTGACAGGGTTTCCCTGGAATGCCATCGGCTATGGCGCAATGCCGGTTCCTGCCTTGATGCAAAGTGCGGGTATTATCGGTCTTTACGGCGTTTCGGCCCTGGCGGTGTTCGTATTTTCCACGCCGGCGCTCATCGCGACGCGGCGCGGCGCGGTGGCTGGTCTTTCCATCGCATTGATCTTGCTTCTGGTTCATGTCGGCTTTGGATATTGGATTCTGTCGCGCACCGGCTCCGCCGGCGAAAGCGGTCTCGTGGTTCGCGTTGTTCAGCCATCGGTCGACCAGTCAAAGAAGTGGGATGACGCCGAGCGCAACCGAATTTTTGAATCTCTGTTAAGTCTCAGCCGCGAACCGGGGGAAGATGACAGGCCAACTCATATTTTGTGGCCGGAAACCGCCGTTCCGTATTTGCTGACAAGCAACCCCGACGCACTGACCCGTATCGGTGACGCCCTCGAGGAAGGACAGACCCTCATCACCGGCGCCGTTAGACAGGAGACGGCCGGTGCCTCACAACCCACCCGTTACTACAATTCGATCCTGGTGATCGATCACACCGGGCAAATCATTGCAGCCGCCGATAAACAGCACCTCGTTCCCTTCGGTGAGTATCTTCCCATGAAGTCACTTTTCGAGGGACTTGGGTTGGGGATCATCGTCAATGCTCCGGGCAGCTTCACGGCGGGGTCGCGCCGGCAGACAGTTTCGGTGCCGGGCAACAAACATTTCCTGCCGTTGATTTGTTACGAGGCGATCTTTCCTGATGGGATGGCAGCTGCCGGTCCGCCGGCCGATTTCATCATCAATGTGACTAATGATGCCTGGTATGGGGCGACGCCAGGACCTTATCAACACTTTCGTCAGGCGCAGGTCAGGGCGGCGGAAACCGGTCTTCCACTGGTCCGCGCGGCAAACAATGGTATTTCTGCGGTTACAGATGGAAGAGGACGCGTAATAGATGGTTTGTCTCAGGATGTGGTCGGCTATATTGATGTACCGCTTCCCGGAAAAATAGAAAAAAATAGAAATATTTGGAGGTCGGAAGTATTTTTCTGGTCGATAATCGCTTTACTTTTGGTAGGTGCTGTCTATTCACGCTACGGTTTTATACTAAGGACCCAATTGACGTAAAACCCCTAAAATTGCATAGATGGGGTGTGAAGCAAAAATAGCTGGTGTTCTACCATAACAAAAACTTCTTCCGGGTGGGGAGGGAGATGGGCGACAGCGGCGACATCGTCAACCTATTGCGGTCAATCAGATCGTCCGTGGAAAGAAAACCATGTCTACTATTGTAAACAAGAAGAAACCGAATCCTATTGATATTCATGTTGGCTCGCGTATCAGGCTGCGCCGCACGATGCTCGGCATGAGCCAGGAAAAACTGGGCGACAGTCTTGGCATAACCTTTCAGCAGATCCAGAAATACGAGAAAGGCACCAATCGCGTCGGAGCCAGTCGTCTGCAGAACATATCCTCGATCCTTAATGTTCCGGTGTCCTTTTTTTTCGAAGATGCACCGGGTGACCCGGCAACCGGTCAACCGGGCATGGCTGAATCGTCGAGCTCGAACTATGTCGTGGACTTTCTTTCTTCATCGGAAGGTCTTCAGCTCAATCGGGCATTCGTGAAGATTGAGGATCCAAAGGTCCGCCGCAAACTGGTCGATCTGGTCAAGGCGCTTGCCGCCGAAGCGGACAGTTCCTCATCCTGAATGGTGATCGCGGCAGCACCGCCTTCAACCCGTCGGCCGGTTAAGGTCAACGGTGTCGATTGCTGCTGTCGCTTGTCATTCTCGAGCGCCCGATTGTCACGTTTGCTCCGTTTTACCTGTTGTCAGAAACGGCACAACGGTGACGGATTTCGATTTTGTTGATGCATTCAGGTTTTTACAGATTCCGTCAAAACATGAATTGCTCTGGCCATATCAAGATATATTTATATCGTTCTACGCTTGTTTTCCGGTGCTGATTTAAATAACAAGTCCGCGTCAGTTTGATTCCTGAGAGGCGGGCCATGTCGCGTAGCAACTACTATTTCACAAGTGAATCGGTGTCCGAAGGGCACCCGGACAAGGTATGCGATCGCATATCCGACGAGATCGTCGATCTGGTTTACAAGGAAGCCCGCAAGACCGGGGTGGATCCGTGGAGCGTCAGAATTGCCGCGGAAACCCTGGCGACCACCAACCGTGTGGTCATCGCGGGGGAAGTGCGCGTTCCGCCTACCTTGTTGAAGAAGGACAAGGCTGGTAAGGATGTCATCAATCCGACACGGTTTCGGTCCGCTGCCAGGCGGGCCATCCGCGATATTGGCTATGAGCAGGACGGATTTCACTGGAAAAACGCCAAGGTCGATGTGCTGCTGCACTCGCAATCGGCCGACATCGCACAAGGTGTCGACAATGCCGCCGACCAGCAGGGCGACGAAGGCGCCGGTGATCAGGGCATCATGTTCGGCTATGCCTGCAACGAAACGCCGGATCTCATGCCTGCACCGATTTACTATTCTCATCAGATTCTGCGGCTTCTGGCCGACGCCCGCAAAAGTGGCGAAGGCGACGTCGCGAGGCTCGGCCCCGACAGCAAGAGCCAGGTTACCGTGCGGTATGTCGACGGCAAGCCCGCCGAAGTAACGCAGATCGTGCTTTCGACACAGCACCTTGATGACAGCTGGGAGTCACACAAGGTGCGTGAGGTTGTCGAACCCTATATTCGCGAGGCACTGGGAGATCTACCGATCGCTGCCGATTGCAATTGGTACATCAACCCGACCGGCAAATTCGTCATCGGCGGTCCCGATGGTGATGCGGGCCTGACCGGCCGCAAGATCATCGTCGACACCTATGGCGGAGCCGCACCGCATGGCGGCGGTGCGTTTTCCGGCAAGGACACGACCAAGGTCGACCGTTCGGCCGCCTACATGGCACGCTATCTTGCCAAGAACATCGTCGCGGCCAAGCTGGCGGACCGATGCACCATCCAGCTCTCCTATGCGATCGGTGTGGCCCAGCCTCTGTCGATTTATGTGAACCTGCACAAGACCGGCAAGGTCAGCGAAGAGCAGATCGAAGGCGCCATCCGCAAGATCATCGATCTTTCACCGACCGGAATCCGCCGGCACCTTGACCTGAACAAGCCGATTTATGCGAAGACGGCCGCCTATGGCCATTTCGGTCGCAAGGGCGGACGCGACGGATCGTTTTCCTGGGAAAAGACCGACCTGGTCAAGCCACTCAAGGAAGCCGTCAAGGCTTGATTGCGGGTCGTTGTTTCGGCTGACAAGCTGGAAGAAGATCCATGCCAACAGAACACCGGCAGCGGGCGGCCGAAGCGTTTTATGGCCGCAGAAAAGGCAAGTCGCTAAGCGCCTCTCAGGCTGAATGCATGCGCACGCAGCTGCCAGGGTACCGGTTGGACCTGGAGGCTGCCGCTCCGGCGGATTTGCGCTCGGTGTTCAAGACCGGTGTCACATCGATCCGGCTGGAAATCGGATTTGGTGGCGGTGAGCATTTTCTTTTCCGATCGTCACAACAACCGCAGACAGGGTTCATCGGTGTCGAACCCTTTGTCAATGGAATGGCCAAATGCGTCAGCGTGCTCGCCGCGGAGCCGCGTCCCAATGTGCGGCTTCATGATGATGATGCAACGCGGCTTCTGGATTGGTTGCCGTCTGCGTCGATCGATCACATCGATCTTCTTTATCCCGATCCGTGGCCGAAGAAGAAACATTGGAAGCGACGCTTTGTTTCGACGCCCAATCTTGATCGCATGGCCCGGGTGCTTCGGTCCGGCGGCCATTTCTGCTTCGCCTCCGACATCGACAGCTATGTGAACTGGACTTTGCTGCGTTGCCGGGCGCACCCGAACTTTGGCTGGCAGGCGAATTCCGCGTCCGACTGGCGAACGCCCTTCGACGGCTGGCCTGGCACACGCTACGAGGCAAAGGCGATACGGGAGGGCCGAACCCCTGCCTATCTGACATTCCTGCGCCACTGAAGCGTATCGGGATCACCGGTTGGCCACGAGACAATCAATTGCTGCGGCGCGCCGTCGCAGATGGCTTGCAATTGTGCGCCCGCAGGCGTATATCAGCCTCAAATCTTGATCATCCTGAGCAAGAGTGGGCCCCCCGGACCCGCTCTTTTTTGTTGATTGGGGTCATGAAACAGCAGCGGAAACCATATTGGCTGGGATAGCGCATTTGAACGACGCCGAAAACGAGGCACAAGGGGATGAGTCCCGACTTATCGTAGAAACGGGCCTTGATGCCCGGGTCGCCGCGATTGTTGAGCCGGTTATCGCGTCCATGGATGCGCGGCTGGTTCGTGTGCGTGTGTCCGGTCAGAACGGAATGACCCTGCAGATCATGGCCGAGCGCAATGATGGAACCATGACGGTTGAGGACTGTGAGGCTCTTTCACGGGCCTTGTCGCCTGCCCTCGATGTTGAGGACCCGATCGATAAGGCCTATCATCTGGAAGTGTCATCGCCGGGGATCGACCGGCCGATGGTTCGCCGTTCCGACTTCGAACGATGGGCAGGCCACCTGATCAAGTGCGAAACCTCTGTGATGGTCGATGGCCGCAAGCGTTTTCGCGGCACGATCACCGGCGTGGACAAGGACGCGTTCACCCTGCAGCGCGATCAGGCAAGTTATGGTGACGAACCGGCGGTGCGTATTCCGTTCGACGCGCTTGCCGAAGCCAAACTGATTTTGACGGATGAACTCATCCGTGACGCGCTGGCTGCCGACAAGGCCGCAAAGGCAGCGCGCGCGGCGAAAGACGAAACTGACGAAACCTAACGATCAAAGGCGGCGGTTGGAACCGCGCCATGCCATCATATGGAGAGCAAAATGGCGGTGAGTGCGAACAGGCTCGAACTTCTTCAGATCGCGGATGCCGTGGCACGCGAGAAGGCGATCGACCGTGACATAGTGATCGATGCAATGGCCGATGCCATTCAAAAGGCCGCGCGGTCACGTTACGGGTCGGAGTCCAATATTCGGGCCGATATCAATGCCAAAACCGGCGAAATCAAATTGCAGCGGTTGCTGGAAGTTGTTGAAGCCGTTGAGGATTATTCGACACAGATTGCAATTGAGCTCGCCCGTGACCGCAATCCTGAAGCGCAGCTCGGGGATTTCATTGCCGAACCATTGCCACCAATGGATTTTGGTCGCATTGCCGCACAATCGGCCAAACAGGTTATCGTGCAGAAAGTGCGCGAGGCCGAGCGTGACCGCCAGTTCGAGGAATTCAAGGACCGGGTCGGGGAGATCGTCAACGGAACCGTCAAGCGTGTCGAATATGGCAATGTTATCGTCGATCTTGGTCGCGGCGAAGCCATTATTCGTCGTGATGAATTGATACCACGCGAGAACTTCCGCTATGGCGACCGCGTTCGGGCCTTTGTGTACGATGTTCGCCGCGAACAGCGCGGACCACAGATATTCCTGTCGCGTACGCATCCCCAGTTCATGGTCAAGCTCTTCACCATGGAGGTTCCGGAAATTTATGACGGGATCATCGAAATTCGTTCAGTCGCCCGTGATCCCGGGTCCCGTGCCAAGATTGCGGTGATTTCGAACGACAGTTCGATCGATCCGGTTGGCGCCTGTGTCGGCATGCGCGGCAGTCGCGTCCAGGCGGTTGTCGGTGAACTTCAGGGTGAGAAGATCGACATCATTCCGTGGTCAATGGACCCGGCCTCCTTCATCGTCAACGCCTTGCAGCCGGCAGAAGTCGCCAAGGTGGTGCTGGACGAGGATGCCGAACGGATTGAGGTTGTCGTGCCCGATGACCAGCTTTCCCTGGCGATCGGCCGGCGTGGCCAGAATGTGCGTCTTGCTTCACAATTGACCGGGTGGGACATTGATATCCTGACCGAGCAGGAAGAATCCGAACGGCGCCAGAAAGAATTCAACGAGCGCACCGAACTGTTCATGAATGCTCTCAATGTCGATGAAATGGTCGGGCAGGTTCTGGCTTCTGAAGGATTCTCACAGGTGGAGGAAGTGGCCTATGTGGATCTGGAGGAAGTCGCATCGATCGAAGGCTTTGACGAGGACACCGCACAGGAGATTCAAAGCCGCGCTCAGGAGCATCTCGATGCGATTGAGGCGGAACTGGAGGCAAAACGGGTCGAACTCGGTGTTCTGGACGAATTGCGCAATATCCCGGGCATGACGACCGCGATGATGGTCGCCGTGGGTGAGGACGGCATCAAATCCATGGATGATTTCGCTGGCTGTGCCGCTGACGATCTGGTCGGGTGGACCGAACGCAAGGATGGCGAAACGACCAAGTATGATGGCCTTTTCTCCGCTTTGGATGTGTCCCGCGCCGATGCCGAACAGATGATCGTGACGGCCCGGCTGGCGGCGGGCTGGATCACCGAAGAGGATCTGGCCGAAGCCGAGGCGGGAGACGAAGCACCGGAAGAAGGTGCGGAAGCTGCTGAGGAGGTTGCGCAGGTCTGAGCGTTGCGCTCCGTCGGCTGCGCAGTGATTGGTGCCCCGGATGAATGACCGGACCTGCATAGCCAGTCGACAAAGCGGTCCGGCCGACACCATGATCCGATTCGTGGCTGACCCGCAGGGTGTGATTGTCGCCGACCTGAAAGGGCGGCTTCCCGGCCGGGGGTGCTGGGTAACTGCTGAACGGGCGCTTGTGCAGCAGGCGGTGGACAAAAACCTGTTCGCCCGGGCGCTGAAAATGAAGGTCAGTGTGCCGGAGGATCTCGCTGGCGGCATTGACGTGCTGCTGCAATCGGCGCTGACGGGCATGATGAGCCTGGCGCGCAAGGCCGGCCAACTGGTGGTAGGCGCCACCAAGGCTGATGCCGCCATCAGATCGGGGCAGGCGATTGCAGTGCTGCATGCGACAGATGCCGCGCCTGATGGTATCAGAAAGATCGATCAGGCCCGCCACGCGGTTGGAATGGCCGGCGACGGGCAGATTATGGCATTTCAATTGCTGTCAGCCGATGATATGGCCGTTCTTTCGGCTGGCGGTCAGGTAATTCACGTCGCGGTGCTTGCAGGGCAGGCCGGTGAGGGTGTAGTGAAACGCGCAAAGATGCTTGACCGATTTCGCAATGGAGCGGAAAACGGTCAGATAGCGGGTAATCCCGCCAAGGAAACGGAAACGGAATGAGCGACACCAAGGACGACAAGACCATCAGCGTGTCCAGCAAGAAAACCCTGACGTTGAAACGTTCCGGGGTTGAGCACGGGACCGTGCGCCAGGATATGGGCCGCGGCCGGACAAAAGCTGTTGTGGTGGAAACGCGCAAACGGCGGATTACCCGTCCCGACGATGAAAAACCGGCCAATTTGGCCGCTGGCCTGAAGCCTGCTCCGGCTGCTGCGCCCGAAAAGCCGACACCGGCCCCCAGCCAGGAACCGGCGGCTGACGCCGCCAAACCGGCTGTCGTGCTCAAGGAACTTTCGGCCAGTGAAATGGATGCACGCAAGCGTGCCCTGGCCAACGCCAAGGTTCGCGATGCGCAGGAAGCTGAACAGGCTGAAAAGGACGCCAAGGTCCGCGCCGAACAGGAAGCGCAGCGTCAGAAGGATGCCGAGGAAGAGGCCCGCCGGCAGGCGGAAGAAGAAGCGCGTCTGAAAGCCGAACAGGAAGAAAAGCGTAAAGCCGATGAAGCTGCGGGAATTGAGCCCGAAGCGCCCGAGATGGTTGTCGAGCCGCCGCCGGAACCTCCAGTGGTCGATCGGCCGACGCGCTCGCCGCGCCATACGGAAGGCGAGGCACCGCGCGGCGGAAAGCCGGCGTTGCAACGTGGCAAGCCCGCGCGTCCGGAAACACCCAAACCAACCCGCCCCCGTGGCGAGGAAAATCGCCGTCGCGGAAAACTGACATTGAACGCGGCGCTGAATGAGGACGGCTCCCAGCGCGGCCGGTCGCTGTCGGCCATGCGTCGCCGCCAGGAAAAACTGAAGCGGGCGCAGTCGCAGGAACCCAGAGAAAAGATTGCACGCGAAGTGACATTGCCGGAAACCATCACCATTCAGGAATTGTCGCAGCGCATGGCGGAACGCTCTGTCGACGTGATCAAGTTCCTCATGAAGGAAGGCCAGATGATGAAGCCGGGCGACGTCATCGATGCCGACCTGGCCGAGCTGATCGCCAGCGAATTCGGGCATACGGTCAAGCGGGTATCCGAATCCGATATTGAAGAGGGGATCTTCGATATCAAGGACGATGAAGGCTCATTGAAAGCACGCCCGCCGATCGTCACCATCATGGGTCATGTCGATCACGGCAAGACGTCGCTGCTCGATGCCATCCGTGAGGCCAATGTGGTCAGCGGGGAAGCGGGCGGAATCACCCAGCATATCGGTGCCTATCAGGTCGAGCAGAACGGCCAGAAGATCACCTTTATCGATACGCCGGGCCACGCAGCCTTTACGGCCATGCGCGCCCGTGGCGCGCAGGCGACCGACATTGCCATTCTGGTCGTCGCGGCCGATGACAGTGTGATGCCGCAAACAATCGAATCGATCAATCACGCCAAGGAAGCCGGCGTTCCGATCATTGTTGCCATCAACAAGATCGACAAGCCGGAGGCTGATGTGAACAAGGTTCGCACCGAGTTGCTTCAGCACGAAGTCTTTGTTGAATCCATGGGCGGTGAGGTTCTGGATGTCGAGGTTTCCGCGGTCAAGGGAACTAATCTCGACAAGCTGCTCGAAGCCATTCTGCTTCAGGCGGAAATTCTGGATCTGAAGGCCAACCCGGACCGCACGGCCGAAGGCGCCGTTATCGAGGCGCAACTCGACCGCGGCCGTGGATCCGTCGCCACCGTGTTGATCGAGGCCGGAACATTGAGAACGGGCGACATTGTTGTTGCCGGCGACGAATGGGGCCGGGTGCGCGCACTGGTGGATGATCATGGCAATCAGGTCAAGGAAGCCGGTCCCGCAATGCCGGTGGAGGTGCTTGGATTGCAGGGCACGCCACAGGCCGGTGATCGCATGGCGGTTGTCGAGAACGAGGCCAGGGCCCGCGAAATAGCCGAATACCGGCAGCGCAAGGCCCGCGAGATGGCGGTTGCGCGGCAGGCTGGAACACGCGGCTCTCTCGAGCAGATGATGACCCAGTTGCAGGTTTCCGGCGTGCAGGAGTTCCCGCTCCTCATCAAGGGCGACGTGCAGGGATCCATCGAGGCGATCATTGGCGCTCTCGACAATCTGGGAACCGACGAGGTCCGCGCTCGTGTCGTGCATTCGGGTGCCGGTGGCATCACCGAATCGGATGTTTCGCTTGCCGAGGCCTCCAACGCCGCGATCATGGGGTTCAATGTTCGTGCCAATTCACAGGCGCGCGAGGCTGCCGCGGCCAACGGTATCGAGATCCGCTACTACAACATCATTTATGATCTTGTCGATGACGTGAAGGCCGCCATGTCCGGCATGCTGTCACCGGAACGCCGCGAGACGTTCCTGGGCAATGCCGAAATCCTGGAAGTCTTCAACATCACCAAGGTCGGCCGGGTCGCCGGTTGCCGGATTACGGAAGGCAAGGTCGAGCGAGGTTCGGGTGTCCGCCTGATCCGTGACAGTGTTGTGATCCACGAAGGCAGCCTGAAAACGCTCAAACGGTTCAAGGACGAGGTTGCGGAAGTCAATGCCGGGCAGGAATGCGGCATGGCTTTTGAAAACTATGAGGATATTCGCGCCGGCGATGTCATCGAGTGTTTCCGCGTCGAGCATGTAACGCGCACGCTCTAACCGGTATTGAAACAGATTGAGCAGACGGGCGCAGCCGATGCGCCCGTGATCTCTTGAGACAATCGTTCGCGGGCGGTCCAAACCCGCCGCGAACCGAACAAAGGCCAGTTTCCATGTCCAGATTTGCGTCCTCAGGGCCGTCGCAACGCCAGTTGCGCGTTGGCGAACAGGTTCGTGCTGCCATCACGACGGTGCTGCAGCGTGGCGAAATTCGTGATTCGCTGATCGAAAACACCGTCATTGCCATCTCGGAGGTGCAGATGTCACCGGACCTCAAAATTGCCACGGCCTATGTGACGCCGCTCGGTCAGGCCGATCACGCCTCCATCGTCGAGGCGCTTAACAGGAATGCCCGTTACATCCGCAAGAAAGTGACCCCGGCGCTGCGCCAGATGAAATACATGCCCGAAATCCGGTTTCGTGACGATACAAGCTTCGACAATTATCAGCGCATTGATGAATTGCTGCGCTCGCCGCAGGTGCAGCGTGATCTTCACGATGATGATGGCGGCGACGAAAACGGAAATCCCTGATGGGGCGGCGCGGCAAGAAAAAGGGCCGGGCGGTTTCCGGCTGGCTGATCCTCGACAAGCCCTGCGACTTCGGATCGACAGAGGCGGTTTCGAAGATTCGATGGTTGTTCAAGGCACAAAAGGCCGGCCATGCCGGAACGCTCGATCCTCTGGCATCGGGCATGTTGCCGATAGCGCTGGGCGATGCGACCAAAACGGTTCCCTATGTCATGGATGGCCGCAAGATTTACCGGTTTTCGGTCCGTTGGGGCGAGGAACGGACAACGGATGACCTGGAAGGTACGGTGTCTGCAGTCAGTGACAAACGTCCGACGGAAGACGACATCAGGGCATTGCTCCCGCGCTATACCGGCGTCATCGAGCAGGTGCCGCCACAGTTTTCGGCGATCAAGATCGATGGCAACCGCGCCTATGATTTGGCCCGGGAGGGTGAGGTGCTGGACATTCCGCCCCGTGAAGTCGAAATTCACAGGCTCGACCTCATTGGTCTGCCGGATCAGGACACAGCCCTCTTCGAGGTTGAGTGCGGCAAGGGAACCTATGTGCGGTCCCTGGCCCGCGATATGGGCCGGGATCTTGGCTGTCATGGCCATATTGCCTCTTTGCGGCGAACCCTCGTCGCGCCATTTGACGAGCAGGATCTGGTCCCTTTGGAGGCTTTGACCGCGCTGGATGCGATGGAAGATGAAGCTGATCGCATGGCCGCGCTGGACGCGCATCTTGTCGAGACCAGCGAGGCGCTGACCAATTTACCGCATATTGCCGTCAATGACGATCAGTCGCGCCGTCTTCGGAGCGGCAACCCGATCATTCTACGTGGCCGCGACGCGCCGCTGCCGGCAGATGAGGCCTATGCGACATGGAATGGCAGATTGATTGCGATCGGAGAAATCACCGAAGGAGAATTTCGGCCACGGCGCGTTTTCGGTGCATGAAACGCCACCGGTCACCATTATTGCGGCAAGGCGCCCGAGGTCCGTAAATAATGCTGGCAATTCATGAATTTCTGGCCTATATGCACCGCAATACGGGCGATCGCCACGTATCAACGGCCCCCGCTGGACGACATCCCGGCCGTGGGCGACCACTCCCTCCAGATTGAAAGGAAGGTACGATGTCGATTACTGCTGAACGCAAGGCAGAACTGATGAAGAAATACGCAACAAAGGACGGTGATACCGGATCTCCCGAGGTCCAGGTCGCGATCCTGACGGAGCGTATCACAAATCTGACCGAACATTTCAAAGGCCACAAGAAGGATAACCATTCCCGCCGTGGTCTGTTGAAGATGGTTTCAAGCCGCCGTTCTCTTCTCGACTACGTCAAGAGGAAGGACGAGGAACGCTACAAGAAGCTTATCGCGAGTCTCGGAATTCGCCGTTAGGTTTTTCGGCGGGGTGCTTCCGGCACGCCGCCGTTTTCGATTCCGGATGGAGTAGCCATCCGGTGGAACCGTCACGGGGCAGGATTGCAGGTTGTTTGCTGTGGAAGATCCACTGCTCGTCAAACACCCCGTTGTCTTGCCCGTGGCGAAATGATCATCCGGCCCGACATTCGGGACCGGTTGCTGCAAACCGGAGACGGTTGCGTCATGTCTGACGACCGTCTCCCCACGAAGGACAAGATATGTTCAATACCCACAAGGTAGAAATCGAATGGGGCGGACGTCCGCTCATTCTGGAAACCGGCAAGATCGCCCGTCAGGCTGACGGTGCTGTGCTTGCCACTTACGGCGAAAGCGTCGTTCTGGCGACCGTCGTTTCGGCAAAGAAAGCCAAGCCTGGCCAGGATTTCTTTCCGCTGACCGTCAATTATCAGGAAAAGACCTATGCGGCGGGCAAGATTCCCGGCGGCTATTTCAAGCGCGAAGGCCGACCGAGCGAAAACGAAACCCTGACGTCGCGGCTGATTGACCGGCCCATTCGTCCGCTGTTTCCCGATGGCTACAAATTCGACACCCAGATCATCATTACCGTCATGCAACATGATCTGGAAAACAATCCTGACATTCTGGCTCTGATCGCCTCCTCGGCGGCGCTGACCCTTTCGGGAATTCCTTTCATGGGTCCCATCGGCGGCGCGCGCGTCGGCTATATCGATGGCGAATATGTGCTCAACCCGCATGTCGACGAAATGGACGAATCGTCGCTCGATCTCGTCGTGGCCGGAACGCAGGACGCCGTGCTGATGGTGGAATCGGAAGCTGCTGAGCTCGCCGAAGATGTCATGCTGGGCGCCGTGATGTTCGGTCAAAAAGGCTTTCAGCCGGTCATCGATGCAATCATCAAGCTTGCCGAAGTGGCAGCCAAGGAACCGCGCGAATTCGAGCCGGAAGATCATTCCGCCCTGGAAGAGGCCATGCTGAAGCTGGTCGAGGCTGAACTGCGCGATGCCTACAAGATCATCGACAAGGCAGACAGATATGCTGCCGTCGACGCGGTCAAGGCCAAGGTTACTGCGCACTTCCTGCCCGAAGGCGAAGAGGCACCCGAATACACATCCGAACAGATCGGGGCGGTTTTCAAATCGTTGCAGGCCAAGATCGTTCGCTGGAACATTCTCGACACCAAGAGCCGTATTGACGGCCGCGACCTGTCAACCGTGCGTGCCATATCTTCCGAGGTTGGTGTTCTGCCCCGTACCCACGGGTCTGCGGTATTCACGCGTGGTGAGACACAGGCCATCGTGGTGGCAACGCTTGGAACCGGTGAGGATGAGCAATATGTCGATCACCTGACCGGCATGTACAAGGAAAAGTTCCTTCTGCACTACAACTTTCCGCCATTCTCGGTGGGCGAGACGGGACGGACGGGCTCACCCGGCCGTCGCGAAATCGGACATGGAAAGCTTGCCTGGCGGGCAATCCATCCCATGCTGCCGTCCGGTGAGCAGTTCCCATACACATTGCGCGTGGTCTCCGAAATCACCGAATCCAACGGCTCGTCTTCGATGGCGACCGTCTGCGGCACATCGCTGGCGCTGATGGATGCCGGTGTGCCTCTTGCCAAGCCGGTTGCCGGCATCGCCATGGGCCTGATCAAGGAAGACGAGCGCTTTGCCGTTCTGTCGGATATTCTGGGTGATGAAGATCATCTGGGCGACATGGACTTCAAGGTTGCCGGCACCCGTGACGGCATCACCTCCCTTCAGATGGACATCAAGATCACCGGGATTACCGAGGAGATCATGCAGGTGGCGCTGGACCAGGCCAAGGGTGGCCGCGTTCACATTCTCGACGAGATGGGCAACGCCATCAATGAGAGCCGTGAAGAGCTCGGTGAATTTGCTCCGCGCATCGAAGTGATGAATATCCCGGTCGACAAGATCCGTGATGTGATCGGTTCCGGCGGGAAGGTCATTCGCGAAATCGTTGAAAAGACCGGTGCCAAGATCAATATCGATGATGACGGGACCATCAAATTCGCATCCGCATCGGCCAAGGAAATCGAAGCGGCCAAGAAATGGGTTCATTCCATTGTCGATGAGCCGGAAGTCGGCGTCATCTATGAGGGCACCGTCGTCAAGGTTGCCGATTTTGGCGCTTTCGTGAATTTTTTCGGTCCGCGCGACGGCCTGGTTCACATCTCCCAGCTCGCGCAGGAGCGGGTTGGCAAGACATCGGACGTGGTCAAGGAAGGCGACAAGGTCTTCGTCAAGCTGCTCGGCTTTGACGATCGCGGCAAGGTGCGCCTGTCCATGAAGGTTGTCGATCAGGAAAATGGTCAGGAAATTCCGCGCGAACCCGCCAAGTAATTTCCGACGACTGAACATGAAGAAACCCGCTGTCTTGTGACAGCGGGTTTTTTTGTCTGTTCGATACTGGTCCGGGACGGATGGTCAGCAGTTGAGTGCTATTTTCCGTTCGACCACTGACCCTTCAGTTCGTCCAGCACCGGCATGGAGGTCACGTGGTAGCCCGAATCGACGAAATGGACTTCGCCGGTGACTCCCCGTGACATGTCCGAAAGCAGATAGAGCGCCGAACCGCCGACATCGTCGATCGTGACATTGCGCCGCATCGGCGAGTTTCGTTGCTGGTAATTGTACATCTCACGGGCATCGGCCACGCCAGCGCCGGCAAGCGTGCGTACCGGTCCGGCGGAAATGGCGTTGACACGTATGTCGCGCGGACCGTAGTCGGCCGCCAGGTAGCGGACGCTGGCCTCGAGGGCAGCCTTGGCCACGCCCATGACATTGTAGTTCGGCAGAACCCGTGTGGAACCCGCATAGGTCAGCGTAATGATCGATCCACCGTCATTCATCAGCGCCGCCGCGCGTTTGGATATTTCCGTGAAAGAGAAACACGAGATCACCATCGTGCGGGAAAAATTGTCCCGGGTGGTGTCGGCATACAGGCCCTTCAGCTCATTGCGGTCCGAAAACCCGATGGCATGAACCACAAAATCAATCGTGCCCCATTGATCCTTGATGGTGTTGAAAGCCGCGTCGACCGTTTCGATCTCCTCGACATCACAGGGGATGACGAGATCCGACCCCACCTGCTCGGCGAGGGGGCGCACACGTTTTCCGAAACCTTCACCCTGATAGGTAAACGCCAGTTCGGCACCCGCTCCGTGCAGAGCCTTGGCTATTCCCCAGGCAAGGGAGTGATCATTGGCAACGCCCATGATCAGGCCGCGCTTGCCCTTCATCAATTCACCCATTGGTCCTATTACCCCTCATACCGGCGGAACACGAGCGTGGCGTTCGTTCCGCCGAACCCGAACGAATTCGACAATACCGTGTCGATTTTTGCATCATCAATTCGTTGCCGGACGATTGGGACACCTTCGAACTCCGGATCGACATCATTGATGTGAGCGCTTTCCCCGATAAAGCGCTTGTTCATCATCAACAGGGAATAGATGGATTCCTGCACACCCGTCGCACCGAGGGAGTGGCCCGTCAGCGACTTTGTCGATGCGACATGGGGAATGGCGTCGCCGAACACTTCCCGGATCGCTCCGATCTCCCGGCTGTCTCCAACCGGTGTCGATGTTCCATGGGTGTTGATGTAGTCGATGGGTTCCTCGATGCCCGACAATGCCAGGCGCATACAGCGCACGGCACCCTCTCCGGACGGTTGCACCATGTCATAGCCATCCGACGTCGCGCCGTAGCCGATCACTTCGCCATAAATTGTCGCACCGCGTGCCTTTGCATGCTCCAGTTCTTCGAGCACCAGAACACCCGCGCCACCGGCAATGACGAATCCGTCGCGACTGACGTCATAGGCCCTGGAGGCAGTCGATGCGGAGTCATTGTACTTCGATGACATCGCACCCATGGCGTCGAACAGGTTGGACATGGTCCAGTCGAGATCTTCGTGTCCGCCGGCAAAGACAACGTCCTGCTTGCCCATCTGAATCAGCTCGTAGCCATTGCCGATACAATGGGCCGAGGTCGAGCAGGCGGACGATATGGAGTAATTGACGCCATGGATCTTGAACCAGGTTGCAAGAGTTGCCGAAGCCGTCGACGACATGGCCTTTGGAACCGCAAACGGCCCGATGCGCCGGGGGCTTCCCTTTTCCCGTGTGGTATCGGCGGCATCGACGATCGTGCGCGTTGATGGGCCGCCCGATCCCATGACGATACCGGTCCGCTCATTTGAGATATCGCTTTCCTCGAGGCCTGAATCAGCAATTGCCTGCTGCATGGCGACATGGTTCCAGGCGCCGCCCTTGCTGAGAAACCGCATGGCGCGCCGGTCGACCATATCCGTCGGATCAAGCGTCGGTGCGCCCCAGACCTGGCAGCGGAATCCGTGTTCGGCGAACTCTTCGGAGAACGAAATGCCCGATTTCGCTTCTCGCAGCGATTCCGTGACCTCCTGCGTATCATTGCCAATGGAAGACACGATCCCCATTCCGGTGACGACAACACGTTTCATGCGGTTTCCTTTCCACAGGGAGTGTGGTTTTTGCGTGCCATTCGGATGACACCATGCGGCCGGTCAGTCAAATGGAATTACGATTTTTCCTGAAACAGGCCGACCCGCAAATCACTCGCCTTATAAGCCGGTTCACCATCGGCGGTTGCCCAGCCATCTCCGGTTCCAAGCACCAGCCGTCCGCGCATGACGCGCTTGAAATCCACGCCGAATTCGACAAGCTTCGTGTCAGGCGTGACCATCCCGGTCAGCCTGATTTCACCGCAGGAGATCGCGCGGCCCTTCCCGGGCTCGCCCAGCCAGCCCAGATAAAAGCCGGTCAATTGCCAAAGCGCGTCCAGGCCCAGACATCCCGGCATCACCGGATCGCCTTCGAAATGGCAGGCGAAAAACCAGGTGTCGGGCGTCACGTCAAACTCGGCACGGATATGACCTTTGCCATATTCGCCGCCGGTTTCGGATACTTCGGTGATCCGATGGAACATGAGCATCGGAGGAAGCGGGAGTTGCGCATTGCCCGGTCCGAACATTTCGCCGCGACCGCAGGTCAAGATGTCCTCATAGCTGAAGCTAGACTGCCTGGTATTCATCAATAAAAAAAACTCCCGAAAACGATGCGCCGCCAGCGCTGGTGCGGGCAGACAGTAGCACAGCTTGTTTGGTGCCGAAAAGCACCCGCTTTAAATATGAGTTTGGACGCTGCGTTACAATATGGCACTGCCGAAACCACAACGTATTCGTGGCATTGCGGGCAAATAGGACAATCAAACTCCACTATTGAAACATACCCGATCAGCGGATATATAGGGACAAATGCCATTTCCGGATTGTCAATCAAGAAAAGCCATGCACAGCAATACAGAACAAAAACCCTGCCCGACGCGCGATGCCGGAAACCGGCTGCGTGCGGCAGGTTTGCGCCCCACCCGGCAAAGGGTCGCCCTTGCGGGGCTTCTGTTTTCCAAGGGAGACAGGCATCTGACGGCGGAAGAACTGCATGGCGAAGCCGTCATTGCCAATGTGCCCGTATCGCTGGCCACGGTCTATAATACGCTGCACCAGTTTACCGATGCGGGAATGTTGCGGGTATTGGCGATCGAATCGTCGAAAACCTATTTTGATACCAATGTTTCCGATCACCAGCACTTCTATCTGGAAGGCGAAAACAAGGTGATGGACATTCCCGATGGCGACATGTCGGTCAATGGCTTGCCGCAATTGCCCGAGGGCATGGAAATCGCCCATATCGACGTCGTCATTCGTCTGCGGCGCAAACGAAGCTGAACGGGTCAATCACCTGTCTTTGCTGGCTGCCGCAGTTGGGTTGGTCATGCGGCCTTTCCGATAATCCCTGATCTTGCCGCGAATAATCGCCTTGCATCACGGTACCCGGACAACCGGTCATTTTAGGCAATAGGTTGGCAAATCCGATCGGAAACCGGTGACAGGACGACCTGACGCAAGGCTTGCGGCTTGCATGGCCAGGCCGGCTTTGCTGCTGGAAATGGTGACAGCGAACAGTCGGGCTCATGACTGAGCTGTCCTTTGTCGGTCTCCTATGCAATCAAGGGTGAGAGAGCCAATCGGAACCGGCCGCATGCAGAACACGTCCGAACGAAAATCCATACTCATGATCGGAGCGACCGGCGCCGTGGGCGGACAGGTGGTGCAGGTTCTTGTTCAGATGCCGTCCGTCGAGCGCATCACACTGTTGGGCCGAAATCCGCTGACGCATCCGGACAGTGAAAAGATCGAACAACACATTGTCGATGTCCTCAATCCCGTGACCTACAAACAATTTGCGACCGGCCACTCGACGGCAATATGCACGCTGGGTGTCGGCCAGCCTTCAAAGGTGACGAAAGAGGATTTTCTGAAAGTTGACCGGGATGCGGTCCTGGATTTTGCCGCAGTATGCAAGAAGGCCGGCATCGGCCATTTCCAGCTATTGAGCTCTGTGGGTGCCGATCCGGCATCAGCAGCCTATTATCTGCGCGGCAAGGGAGAGCTGGAGCAGGGCCTGAAGGATCTGAAATTTGATCGTCTCAGCCTGTTCCACCCATCCATGATCCTGACCCCGAAAAACAGATATGGCCCCCTGCAGGGCCTGACCCTGGTGGTCTGGCCGTGGCTCAAGCCACTTCTTTCGGGGCCCCTGCGTAAATTCAGAGGCATCAGCGTCGATCGTCTGGGCCGCGCCATGGCCCTGAACACGGACCGAACCCAGACCGGCGTGGAAGTTCTGGAGTGGGACGATTTCAACACCATAAATAACGGCTGAAAGACCAGCGGCAACCAATTCCTGCCTTTCGGCGTTTTTGACACGATCCCAAGTGATGCCGGGCCGACTGCCAATTGCAGATGGCAGAGTGGGCGTTTGCAGCTGAAGAGCGATAGAACCAATCACAATCCCGGCGCCGACAGTTGATTTCACTGCGATGAGGAGCGCCTGTTTGCGATCCATAGTCACTCATCTTGACACTACGCAATTGAGAATTATACGGTGTATAAAAAATTTGGAGAAAGTGATGTGACGACCGGGCATGTCTTCATGGCGATGAGCATTGACGGGTTTGTTGCCCGCCAAGATCACCGCCTCGATTGGCTGATGAAACAGAAAACCGAGGGCGAGGATCACGGGTACGATGAGTTCATGGCCAGTGTTGACGGTCTGATCATGGGGAGCGGATCGTTTCGCAATGTGCTGACATTCGGCGACTGGCCCTATCGAAAGCCGGTCATCGTCATGAGCCGGTCTTTGACGACAGGTGATATCCCCCTGGACGTGCGCGACAAGGTCAGCATCACACCGCTGGATCCAGGCGGTGTTATGGCCTCCCTTGCAAAAAAGGGTTGGAGGCGGGCCTATGTGGACGGTGGGCTTGTTGTTCAGTCCTTCCTTCGGGCCGGTCTTGTCGGCGATATGACCATTACCCTGATCCCGATCCTGATCGGAAGCGGGCGCCGACTGTTCGGACAACTCGATCGCGACATCGACCTTGAACTGCTCGCCTCGAAATCCTTTCCATCCGGTCTCGTCCAGACCCGCTACAGGATCCGGCAGGAGCAACAACAGGGATGACCGCCGGCCGCCCGCCAAAAAGCGACAGCACCCTTTCGAAAGACCGTATTCTTGCCACGGCGCTTGCGGTTCTGGACGAGGGTGGCCAGGAGGCGCTTTCCTTCCGCATTTTGGCGAAGCGGCTGGGTGTCACACCCATGGCAATCGCCCACCATGTCGGTTCGCGACACCAGATGCTGACCGGACTGATCGCCCAGGTCTATGATGGTATCGCTGTCCCGCCAGAGGGAGATGTCGCACCGGAGGCCTGTGTGCGGTTGATGCTGGAGCGCTATTGCGGTCGCGTGGTGGCGCATCCTCAAATTGCGCAGCTGATTTTCGCCGATCAGTCTCTTTTCGCGGGCCATGTGGTGGCGCTCACGGATGTAGTCAGAACAAACATCGCAGCCCTGGTGTCTGATCCACAGGAGGTTGACCTGCTTGTCGATCTCATTGTCGACTACACCCATGGATTCGCGATTTCGGCGGCGGCAAATCACACGGTGAACGCCCAAACTCCGAACGCCGATGATTATCTTCGCGGACTGGACTGGATATTGGTGCGATTGCAGGCGCCGACTGTTTAGACCGTTTCACGTTTTGTCGGAAACGGAACAACGGTGTCGGCCTTTGATTTTGTTGATGCATTCAGGTTTTGCTGATTCCGTCAAAACCTGAATTGCACTAGCCACCCTTGCTGGCGTGCAACTTCAGGGGGCCGGTATGATCCGGGACAGAAACGATCCTCTGATCGTCTCCGGTCTCTTTCCCGGTCTCGGGCAAACTTGAGTCCGGTGCCTCGATTTCCAGCGCCTCGATGCGTGCGCCGCGCTTCGTCACCTTGTCGGTGGATGTCAGGATCTGGTCGATGTCACGTTGAGCCTGTCCGAAATGGGATTGCAGCTTGCGGACCCGGTCGTCCAGTCGAACGACGTCCTCGACCAGCCGCACCACTTCACCTTGAATGAGATGCGCCTGTTCGCGCATGCGCGCATCTTTCAGAACCGCCTGGATGACCTGCACCGACAGCATCAGCAGCGATGGCGAGACGATCACCACCCTGGCGCGATGGGCTTTCTGTACCAGGGCTTCGAAGTTCTCGTGGATCTCGGCAAAAATGGATTCCGACGGCACGAACATGAAGGCCGTTTCCTGGGTTTCGCCACGCAGCAGATATTTGTCCGAAATGTCCTTGATATGGACCTCGATGTCCCGCTTGAATTGCTGGGTCACCCGCTTGGCGACCTCGTCTCCTTCCGCATCGCGAATGGCGTTCCATGCCTCCAGGGGAAATTTCGCGTCAATCACCAGGGCCGGTGCATCATTTGGCATATAGACCACGCAATCGGGCCGGCTTCCGTTGGAAAGGGTTGGTTGGAAGGCATAGGCGTTGGACGGCAACCCGTCTGCAATCACCGCCTCCATCCGCGCCTGCCCGAAGGCGCCGCGCGTCTGCTTGTTCGACAGGATGGCCTGAAGGCCGACGACATCCTTTGCCAGCGCCTGAATGTTGTTTTGCGCCGTATCGATCACGGCCAACCGTTCCTGCAGGCGCGCCAGGTTCTCCTGTGTCGCCTTGGTCTGTTCGCTCAGCGTCGTGCCAAGCCGCTGGCTCATGCCGTCGAGGCGCTCATTGATCGTTTTGTTGATTTCACCCTGACGCGATCCGAACACCTCGGCAATCGTCGCCATCCGTCCCTGCATTTCGGCCTGCGAACTCAACACTTCGGAAAACCGGGCCTCCATGTCCCGGCTGCGCTGCGCGATCTGTTCTTCAGCTTCCATCGCGGCTGCCGTGCGCTTTGCGGTGCTGCGGCGCGCAACAACAACGCTGGCGGCGACGACAAGACACAGCAATCCGGCCACACCCGCCAGCAGGCCGCCAAGGGTCACCACGGTCTGGCCGACCTGCGCCACCGGCAGGTCAAGAGAGAGCTGTACAGGATCCATCCGCCAAGCTTATCTGATTCTTCGATTTATTCCAGATCAAAACAGGAACATACAGCAGCGGATCAATTGACCTGCCGGGTCTGAATGCTTAATTGCATGCCATGACGATAAAACCGCTTGTTCTTCTGCCCGATCCCGTTTTGCGCAAGAAATCCGATCCGCTGGAACGGGTCGATGACGAGATTCGCGCTCTGGCCGATGACATGCTGGAAACCATGTATGACGCGCCCGGTATCGGGTTGGCGGCCATTCAGATCGGCATCCCGCATCGCATGCTGGTGATCGACTGCTCCAAGGAAGACGAAGACAAGGCGCCGATTGTTTTCATCAACCCGGAAATTGTCGATAGTTCCGACGAACGAGCCGTCTATGAAGAAGGCTGCCTGTCGATTCCCGATTATTATGCCGAAGTCGAGCGACCGGCAGAGGTCAAGGTGGAATTCATTGACCGGGACGGCAAGGCACAGCAGATCGAGGCCGACGGATTGCTGGCAACATGCCTGCAGCACGAGATCGATCATTTGAACGGCGTGCTGTTCATCGACCACATTTCGAAGCTGAAACGCGATATGGTGGTCAAGAAATTCACCAAACTGGCCAAAGCCCGTAATTCGGAGCGGCTTTAGGCCATCACCGAACCGCCGTTCCGGAGAGAGCCTGTGCGCATCATTTTCATGGGAACGCCCGATTTTGCGGTTCCGACCCTGGCTGCCCTGGCCGGTTTCGGACACGACATCGTTGCGGTCTATACCCAGCCACCCCGTCCGGCCGGTCGGCGCGGGCTCGAAATCATCAAGTCGCCGGTTCATCAGCAGGCCGAAATCCTCGGATTTCCCATCCGCACACCCCATTCGCTCAAGGATAAGGAGGAGCAGGAGGCCTTTCGCGCGCTCGACGCTGACGTTGCCGTTGTGGTCGCCTATGGCCAGCTTCTGCCTGAGGCCATTTTGAGCGGCACGCGGCTTGGCTGTTACAACGGACATGCGTCATTGTTGCCCCGCTGGCGCGGTGCGGCGCCGATCCAGCGAGCCATCATGGCCGGTGATACCGAGACCGGGATCATGGTGATGAAGATGGATGCCGGGCTGGATACCGGTCCAATTGCCATGGAAGAGCGCGTTGCGATCGACCCCGACATGACCGCCGGTGAGCTGCATGACCGGCTGATGGTGATTGGCGGAGACCTCATGCAGCGTGCCATGGCCGCCCTGCAGCGCGATTCCCTGAGCCTGACGCCGCAACCCTCCGAAGGGGTGGCCTACGCGTCGAAAATCAGCAAGGCGGAGACCCGGATCGACTTTACCCGCCCGGCTGCCGAGGTTCACAACCATATCAGGGGGCTATCACCCTTTCCCGGCGCCTGGTGCGAAATGACGTTCAATGGCAAGGCCGAGCGGGTCAAGATCCTTAGATCCCGGAAGAGTGATGGGCAGGGTTCGCCCGGGACGGTTCTGGACGATCGGCTTTGCATCGCCTGCGCCACGGGCAGCGTTGATCTGCTGCACTTGCAGAAGGCCGGGGGCAAGGCGCTTGCGGTCGATGAATTTCTGCGCGGTAATCCGATCGGGCCCGGGTCGGTTCTGTCCTGATGCCACGCTACAAATTGATCATCGAATATGACGGCACGCCCTATGTGGGCTGGCAACGGCAGGACAATGGTCCGTCCGTTCAGGGGGCGATCGAGGATGCAGGCCGCAAACTGTGCGGCCATGACATTTCGGTCAAGGGTGCCGGGCGCACCGACACCGGTGTGCATGCCTTTGGCCAGGTTGCCCATGTCGATTTTGAAAAGCCCTGGCCGGCTGACACGGTGCGCGATGCCCTCAACGCGCATCTCGGCAAGGCTGGCGAGCGAATCGTCATTCTGTATGCGTCAGAAGTCGATGCATCCTTCGATGCGCGATTTTCGGCCCTGCGCCGTCACTATCTTTACCGGATTGTCAATCGCCGCACCCCGTTGGCGCTGGAACGCAACCGGGCGCTTTGGGTGCCCAAATCACTGGATGCGGATGCCATGGATGCCGCGGCACAAACCCTTGTCGGGCGGCACGATTTCACCACTTTTCGGTCCGCACAATGCCAGGCCAAAAGTCCGGTGCGCACCCTCGACCGGCTCGATGTCCGACGCAAGGACGAATTGATCGAAATCCACGCTACGGCTCAATCCTTTCTCCACAACCAGATCCGGTCCTTTGCCGGAACCTTGCGCATGGTTGGAGAAGGTGCCTGGGCGGTGGGCGATGTCGCCGCGGCACTCGCCGCTGCCGACCGCTCCCGCTGCGGGCCGGTCGCCATGCCCCAGGGCCTCTACTTCGTGAAAGTTGACTATCCGGAAGAGGACACATGAAATGACCATTACCATCTACCACAATCCCGCCTGCGGAACGTCACGCAACACGCTGGCCATGATCCGGCAATCAGGTGTCGAACCGGACATCATCGAATATCTCAAATCGCCTCCCGGGAGGGACAGGCTGGTGGAACTTATCGCCGCGATGGACATCCCGGTACGCGATTTGCTGCGCCAGAAGGGCACGCCCTACAACGACCTGGACCTCGGCAGTGACCGGTGGACCGACGATCAGCTGATTGACTTCATGGTTGAACATCCGATCCTGATGAACCGCCCGGTGGTTGTCTCCGACAAGGGAACGGTACTGTGCCGACCCTCGGAGAAGGTTCTGGAGCTGCTCGACGATGTCGGCACCTTCACCAAGGAGGATGGTGAAGCGGTGACCGGCAACAGGTAAGGCCGGTTTGCTTCCAGTAATCAGCCCAGTGCCAGCACCGACATCACCGCAATGATATGGGTAATGACAATGATGCCGAAAGCCAGCATTCCGTCACCCTTCAACGCCACCTTGTACACGCGGTAGGAGATCACCAGCACGGCGACAAGCAGGATCATCATGGTCAGAAAAGTCATGCCGTCCGGCAACGCCAGATTGATGGTCAGCATCACCACCAGCGCACTCAGATAAGACACCGGCAGTGACAGCCAGTTCGCACTGATGACCCATTGTGCAAAACGGTCGGTCATGTTCAGCGGTTTGGCGAGCAGGGCAATTGCCCCCAGCGATGCAGCGATACCGATGAGATCGGACAGGGCGGCCCTTGCGAGATAGGCGGCGCCCGCCTCTGCATCCGGATTGTCGATGAGATAGCTTCTCCGGTCAGCGAACCAGAAAAAAAGATAAGCCGGGAGCGAATAGAGCAGGGCCCAAAAGGAGCGCCAGAACCCACCGGTCGACAAGTCGAGCTTGTTGAGACCCTGTGCTTCTCCGCGGGCCATTTCCACAATGCCGGTCAGATAGCCGCGCACCTGTGCAGGGGCGGGAACGCTCATGCGCCTGCGAACCAGCGTTCGAGGATGTCCGTGTAGATATCCGTCAGGCCGGTGAGATCATCAATGACTACATGTTCGTCCGTCATGTGCATTGTTTGCCCGACCAGCCCGAATTCGACCACCGGGCAGTAATTCTTGATGAACCGGGCATCGGAGGTTCCGCCAGTGGTCGAAAGCGTCGGTTTCCGGCCTGTTACGGCCTCTATCGATGCGCTGACGGTTTCGATTAACCGATCGTCATGGGTCAAAAAGGACTCCGATGGCCGTTCGACCCAGTCGACGCGATAGGATGCCGGGTCGCGCCCGGCGCGGTGGCGCTCATCCCGCGCGGCTTCATCGAGGCGGCGTGTGAGTTCCGCTTTCAAAGTATCCACCGACCAGTGATCGTTGAAGCGGATATTGAAGGTCGCCATTGCCTTTGCCGGGATAACATTGACGGCAGGATTGCCGATATCGATGCTCGTGATTTCCAGGTTGCTGGGCTGGAATCGATCCGAGCCGGTGTCCAGCGGCGGATGAAGCAGGTTATCCAGAAGCGGCAGCAAGGCGCGCACCGGATTGTCGGCGCGGTGCGGATAGGCAACATGGCCCTGCGTGCCCGTCACGGTCAGCCGGCCGCTCAGTGAGCCGCGCCGGCCGATCTTGATCATGTCACCGAGTTGATCCGGATTGGTTGGCTCGCCAACAATGCAGCCATCCCAGACCTCACCCGTTTGCGCGGCCCATTCGACGAGTTTCACGGTTCCGTTGACGGACGGGCCTTCTTCGTCGCCCGTGATCAGCATCGAAACCGATCCGTCCGGTTGGCCATTGGTCCCGATATATCGGGCAATGGCTGCCACGAAACAGGCGATACCACCCTTCATATCGACGGCACCGCGGCCGTACACTCGGCCGTTCTCGATCTCGGCGGCAAAGGGCGGGTGGGACCAATCCGCCGGATCGCCGGCCGGAACCACATCCGTGTGGCCGGCAAACATCAGATGCGGGCCCTTTGTTCCGATCCGGGCATAGAGGTTTTCGATCGGCGGCGTGCCTTCTTCCTCGAAAACGATGCGGTCGACCTGAAAACCCAGCGCCTGCAGCATCGTCTCCAGCGCCGACAGGGCACCCGCATCGGCCGGCGTGACCGAAGCACACCGGATCAAAGCGGAGAGGTTTTTGACCGGATCGTCACTCATGCCAGGCGCGGCCTCTTCGGTTGATTGGTTTCATCGCCGTAATCATTGCCACCGCGTGTTCCCGGCCAAAGCGCCAGAACAAGCATCGCCAACAGGGAGACGGCGGGCACGAAAAGGCAGATCGATACCGGTCCAGGGATATTGATGTCATGCAGTCGTTTGACAGCCAGCGCGATCGTCGTCCAGATGATAACGGGAATGAGCAGGACGAATGCCAGACTCCACATCGCAAACTGGCCGCTCTCCTCCGGCAAGACCATCAGGCGACTGAAGACGGCCGAGGACAAAGCCATGAAAAACAGCATTCCGAGAACGTAGGGTCCGCGACTTATGCGTCCGGAAAGGCCAAAAAACAGCCAGCGCATGCCCGGACCGCCCGCGGCATGCTGCTGATCCTCTCGGTCTGGCTGCTGTTCGGCCATCGCTCTAGTCGCGCAACAAATCGTTGATGGCTGTCTTTGAGCGCGTCTTTTCGTCCACACGCTTGACGATCACAGCGCAATAGAGATTGGGTGTCGGCCCGTTGCCGCTGTTTTCGACACTGCCGGGCATCGAACCCGCCACCACCACGGAATAGGGTGGGACTTCGCCATAAAACACATCGCCGGTGGCGCGATCGACGATCTTGGTGGATTGGCCGATAAACACGCCCATACCGAGGACCGATCCTTCGCGCACGATACAGCCTTCGACCACTTCGGACCGGGCACCGATGAAACAATTATCCTCGATCACCACCGGCCCGGCCTGCAGGGGTTCCAGCACGCCGCCGATCCCGACTCCACCCGAAAGGTGCACGTTCTTGCCGATCTGCGCACAGGATCCGACGGAGGCCCAGGTGTCGACCATGGTTCCTTCATCCACATAGGCGCCCAGATTGACGAAAGACGGCATCAGCACGACATTCGGCGCCACGAAGGCCGAACGGCGCACGATACTGCCTGGTACGGCGCGAAGGCCTGCCCGTTCAAACTCATGCGGGCTCCAGCCGTCGAATTTGGATGGCACCTTGTCCCACCAGGAAGCCTCGCCGGGTCCGCCCTTGATGATGCTCATCGGGTTGAGGCGGAAGGAAAGAAGAACGGCTTTTTTCAGCCACTGGTTGACCTTCCAGTCCCCGCTCGCATCCTTCTGCGCGACCCGAACGGTTCCCAGGTCAAGCAGATTGAGCGCTTCGTCAACGGCGTCTCGAACCTCACCGCGTGTGCCGGTGTTGATGGTGTCGCGGTCGTCGAAGGCCCCATCAATGGTTTTTTCCAGGCTGGCCAGGTCGGGTTTGTTCATCAGTTTGTCCTTGGAGTTATTCTTTAACGGTCACGCATTATTGTAGTGGAAAGCCTTGTTGCCCTCCAATGATGGCATATTCTCGTGGATTCGCCCTCGCGATGAGACGTTGAACATCATCATGCAACTGTTTGGACATGCTCTAAGCGAGGAATGACGGGGCGTCAATCAGATGGCGGACCCTAAGGGGATGACGCAAGGTGTGTGAAACAGTGAAAGTGGTTCAATGAGTGCAAAACGCAGCGATGATGTCTGGGATCCGCTCCCGAATTCAGGTACGGATCGCATCCGGGCACGGGAAGTACCCACAACACCGCAGACCGAGGCGCCGGCCTATCGGCTGGCTTTTGCCGATGATGATTTCATGTGCCGTGAGGAGCTTCGTCCCGTTCGGCTTCAACTGGAACTCCTGAAACCGGAAATGCTGCTGGCGGAGCGGGGCGTCAAATCGACGGTTGTCATGTTCGGCGGTGCGCGCATTCCCGAGCCTGGAAAGGACCCGTGGGCCGCCAAGAATCCGACCCAGCGCAAGAATCTGTCTACGGCCGCAAAATACTATGAGGAAGCCCGCCAGTTTGCCCAGATTTGCTCACGCCATTCCGCGGCCACCGGCAATAGCGAATATGTGGTCGTCACCGGCGGTGGGCCGGGCGTCATGGAGGCAGGCAATCGCGGAGCAGCCGACGAATCGGTGCCCTCCATCGGGCTGAACATCATATTGCCTCATGAACAGGCACCGAACGAATATGTCACCCCTGATCTTTGCTTCAACTTCCACTATTTCGCCATTCGGAAGATGCATTTTCTGATGCGTGCCAAGGCGGTCACGGTGTTCCCGGGCGGTTTCGGCACGATGGACGAACTGTTTGAATCGCTGACGCTGATTCAGACCGGTCGGATGGAAGCCGTTCCCCTCATATTGTTCGGCGCCGAATTCTGGCACAAGGTCGTCAACTTCCAGGAACTGGCGGATTTCGGTACGATTTCGCCGGAGGATCTCGATCTGATCAAATTTGTCGAGACGGCCGATGAAGCCTGGCAGCACATATCCAACCATTATGATTTGAGCGAGACATCCGGCCCCCTGGTTTAGAACAGGGATCCGTATATGGACCTGCTACAATTTGACCATTGGAGTCTTTCGGCCTGCTGTCTATAACGATAGCATGATCCGGCAACGCCAGCCTTTGACCCTGAAAGCCCTTCGGGCTGATGCCACACAATTTGTGTGTCTGTGCATCATGGTGCTGGCCTTGCCGTTTTTGCATCCGCTGGCTGAGGCACGCGCCGCGCAAAATGGCCTTTCAGGCATCATCTGCACGCAATTCGGAATTGCAAAAGACGCCGGTGATGGCGTCCCGATCGGTGCGGCCGATGATGGGCCGTGCGTCATCCTGTGCGCCGGCATGGCCGGCGGCAAGAACGCCAAGGCTCTCATGCCGACCTATTCCGAACCGCTTCTGCGTTATCCGGTTTGGGTGCATGCGCGCGTTCACAACCACCAGGACGCGGTCCGCTCGAACGTGTTTTCGGGAAAGACCGGCATTCGTGGGCCTCCTCATTCGATCTGACGATCAGCCAACGGCGGACCAGGCTCCAGCGGCTTCCGTCCGTCAGGACATTTCTCAGAACGAATGGAACAACCAATGTTTGGAACCAAATCCATTGTCGCGGCTGCACTGATCGCCGCCGGCACAATCCTTGCGCCCACGGCACAGGCCGATGACAAGGCGCATGACGCCATGACAAAAACCAAGATGGCCGGTGATCTTCACTTGTCCGGCTACTGGACGCGCGCCATGCTGCCTGGCCAGAAGGTTGGCGGTGGTTTTCTCGTCATCGCCAACAAGGGCGCGGCGGATGACCGACTCGTTGCGGTCGCCACGCCGCACACGGACCGTGCCGAGATCCACGAAATGGCCGTGGTCGATGATGTCATGAAAATGCGGCGCCTGGATGAGGGATTGAAAATCCCCGCCGGAGAATCCGTGGTGCTTGAACCTGGCGGCTTCCACCTGATGTTCATGGCTGTCGAAACACCGTTCAAGGAGGGCGAAATGGTGCCTGTTACGGTGACATTCGAAAGAGCTGGCGATGTGGAGCTGATGCTGCCGGTCATGCCGGCTGGATCAAAGAAAATGGATCACGGTGCCCACAGCAACTAGAGCAATTCAGGTTTTGACGGAATCGGCAAAACCTGAATGCATCAACAAAATCAAAGTCCGTCACCGTTGTCACGCTTCTGACAAAACGTGAAACGGTCTAGTTGTGAGCTTTCAGGTTTTGATTGAAACGGGACAACGGCCCGCACCGGTGTCCCGGTTCAAACAGAACGTTGAAACAGTGCAGAGTTGGGGCCGCCGCATGACCGATTGAAACGGCGGCCGCTTTTCGGCGGTCCGTTGAGCGCATCTTCGCCTTGCGTCTTCACGGATTGCCCCGTGCGGTCGGGTCCGGACATGTCCCGACCGCCTGGACCAAACCAAAACCGAAGATGTCATCACGGCCCGGTTCACCAAGGTCCATGGCGTTTTCCGTCAGAGCCGCGGCAATGTCATCATGACCGGTGAGCTCCAGCCGGTGCTGCGCGAGCGCCACGGCGGCGGTCACGAACGGCGTGGCAAAGGAGGTTCCGGTCTTTGTTCGGGCTCCGCGAATGGATGCTGCGGTCCATACGTCCACGCCCGGTGCTGCCAGATCGATATGTTCACCGCGTCCGGCTCGCCGATAGGACCTTTTGTTCCTGTCGATGGCTGTAACGGCAAGAACATGCCGGTAGGCTGCCGGGTAGGCCGGTTCGGCGCGCGGGCCACCATTGCCGGCTGCGGCCACCAGCACGATATCGGCGGCATGCAGCCGATTGACCATCTCTTCGAGGATGTCATTGGGCGGCCCGGCCAGGCTGAAATTGATAACGGAAACGGCCCGCCCGGCGAGAACATCCATCGCCCTGACGAGTGTATATATATCACTGCGCTCGTCCTTCCGGCGGTCGCGATGAAAGGCATCCACTGCAATGACGGTAGCACCTGGTATCAGTCCGGGACTGCGGCTGTCGGCGGATCCAAGCAAAATGGCCGCGACTGCGGTGCCATGCTGCCGGCTCGATTTTTGTCGGTCTTCGCCGACAATATCGATGAGTTCCAGCCCGCTATTGGCAAAGGCCGTGTGTTCACCGTTGATCCCGGTATCGATCATGCCGATCCGCGCATTCACTGTACACGCATTGCCGGGTTGACTCGGCCAGTTGATCATTTCGGCCGCAGCGCAGGCAGGCTCACTACAGGGATGAGTCACGCCATCGGCGGTTTCGCCACCCGTCCTATAGAAATGATTGAAATCAACCACAGCCTGAGGGTTGAGCGTGCGCACGGCCTCACGAGCGTCCTCCAGCGAAAGGCCTGTCGGCACCTGCAGGCGAATGGCGTCCAGATCAATCAGTTCAACAGTCTGCCGTTCCAGCACCTGAAATCCCTGGTCCGAAAGCGCGGCGATTTGCGCTTCGCTCAGACCAAGGGCGACGATTTCGTTTTCTGCACGTGCCGGTCGCGGGATTGCCGCTTGTCCCCGGCTCCGCGTCCTGGCGGACGATGGTCGCTTGCCAATCCCGAGCCGTCGCAAAAAACTGCCGACACCCTTGTTTCCGCCGGTTCCGGCCCCCGAAACGCTTCCACGGCTGCCACCGCCGCCACTGTCATCGCCATCATACCCGTCGTCTCCGTCATCGCTGTCGTCACCGCCATCTCCATCGTCCCCGTCATCATCCTCATCGGCCAGCGCCGGACCTGAGATCGGTCCGGCATCGCCGGGAGCATGCACGGGCAGGGCCAAAACGGCGAAACTGAGAGTGAGTATGCCGACCCACCGGCAAAGCGCGCGCATCGCGGTCGTTGGAAATTTACCTGGAAATTTTGTCGTGTCCGTCATTGCTGTCTCCGGGTGTGATCCTTATCATCATCGGGGATAACGTCGCCAGACGCCCTTTATTCCCCGTAACGAAATGGTTTCGATTTGGTGGAGCCTCAATTGCCGGACACGTTCAGCCGCGACCTTATTGGCCTGCTACCGAATTTGCGCCGTTTTGCCATTTCGTTGTGCCGATCGAGCGATATTGCCGACGATCTGGTGCAATTGACCTGTCAAAAGGCGCTGATCAGCCGCGACGGCTTCACACCTGGAACCCGTATGGATGCCTGGTTGTTCAGAATATTGAGGAACAGCTGGATCGACCTCGTGCGCAAGCGCAAGAACGAAGGGCAGCCGGTCGACATTGACGATGCCTATGATCTGCCCGGTCAGGCGGGGGCAGAGGATGCGGACACCCGCCTGATGCTTGCCCAGACCCTGGAAACGATCCATGCCCTGCCGGACGAACAGCGTGAAGTGCTGCTCCTGGTGTGTGTCGAAGAGCTTTCCTACAAGGAAACGGCAGACATTCTCGATATACCGATCGGCACCGTCATGAGCCGTTTGGCCCGTGCCCGAAAACACATTGGTGAGCAACTGGGAATAAATCGTGATCCCCCGCGTTCTAACAAGGGGAAGGGTTGAAAAATGAGCGATTCAAATTTTGACGACGAGACATTGATGGCATTTGCCGATGGTGAACTGGACGAAGAGACACGTCTGGCCGTCGAAAGGGCAATGGAAACCGATGACACTCTTGTCGACCGGGTGGCGGTGTTTGCCAGGACCGGTGTGCTCAGCAAACAGGCCATCGGCCCGCTATCGGCCGAACCGGTGCCGGAGGCACTTCTTGCTGACGTAAAGGCGATGGTCGAGGAATCTGCGCGCGCGGAAGCAGAAAATGCGACCCAGGACGAAAATGTGATCCAGCTTGCCGCCACGCCGCGGACGCCATGGCAGGCGAGCTCCTCGCGCTGGGCTTTGCCGTTGGCGGCATCGGTCGCAGTGGTCATTGGCGGTCTCGCCGGATTCTACCTTGCCAATATGCCAGGCGACGGCGCACCTGATGGTCTGCGGATCGCCCAATTCGACCAGCCCGGACTGATTGATGCGTTGCGTACCGTGCCGTCCGGTTCCGACATCACCCTGTCGCGGACAGGTGATCGAATGCGGCTCATCGCCACGTTCCGGGATTCCGAGGATGCGCTCTGCCGGGAATTCGAGGTCGACCGGTCCGATCGTTCCACCTTTGTGTCGGTGGCTTGCCGAATGGACGATACCTGGGAGGTCCGTTTTGCCGTAGCGGCGGCCAGCGGGTCGTCGGATGGATATGCACCCGCATCGTCGCTGGAATCGCTTGACGCCTACCTGTCGGCGATCGGCGCCGGCCAGCCCCTGTCCGAAGCGGATGAAAAGACCGCCCTTACTGCGCTTCAGTAGACATCAGGAAGCCGCACAACTTCGCCTTTAGTGGACTTTCCGCCGGCCGCAATGTGGGGTTGAAGGTCTGTTCGTGCCATAGTGCCGCCACTGATTCGCCCCGGATGGCCGCTGGTGGAAGGTGATGATCGTGGCACGGATTTCGCTTCTCTTCGTCGTCTTCATAGATGTTCTGGGCCTGGGGCTGCTCCTTCCCATACTCAGCACGCTGATGCTTGATCCGGCGCAGGATTTCCTGCCGAAGGAACTTTCGCAGGCCGGCCGGGAATTGCGATACGGAATTGTGCTGGGGCTGTTTTTTCTCGCCTGGTTCTTTGGTGCTGCGTTCATTTCCAAATTGTCGGACTATATCGGGCGAAAGACCGCGATCCTCATTTGCCTGTTCGGCGGGTTTGTCGGCTACGCGCTCACCATTGCCGCGATCGGCAATTCCAGCTTCATCCTGCTCATTGTCGGGCGGTTCATTGGGGGTTTTACCGCTGGTAACCAGCCAATCGCCCAGGCGGCGCTCATTGATCAGGCAAAGGACGATCAGCAGAAGGCGCAGTTCATGGGACAGATGGTTGCAGCGGTTTCCCTCGGCCTCATCACGGGACCGCTGCTGACGGCGACCCTGAGCAGCAGATTTCTCATGGGCAATGCAGCCTCGCTCAGTCTGCCGATCTACGCCGCCAACGCACTTGTGCTCCTCAACATCGCGTTGATCATCCTGTATTTTCGCGAAACATTGGCCAGCCGCCGACGGATCGATTTCGGATTGAGCGAGGTTTTTCTGACGCTGCTTCGCATCCGCAATCACCGGACCGCCTTGCGGCTGGCCCCCGTCTTCTTCTTTGCTGTTCTTGGATTCAACGGTTTCATCCTTTTTCTCGGTGACTTCCTCATCACACGCTTCAGTTTCGGGACGGTTCAAAACAGCCTGGTCATGGTGATTCTTGGCGTGACCATGGGATCCATCAGCCTTTATCTGGTCGGCCCGGTCTTTGCCCGCTACAGGCAGGTCACCATCATGACCGTCACGATTTCCATCATGGCCGTCTTCATCGCGGCTTTCGTCTTCAATCCGCTCGCCGCACTTGCCTATGTACTGGTGATTCCGATCATCGCGTCTTTCGGAATTGCCTATCCGACCCTGCTGTCGATGTTTTCGGCCAGTGTCGATCCCAGCCGTCAGGGCTGGGTCATGGGCGTGTGCGTTGCCCTTTACACGGCCGGATCCGGATCCGTGTCGATTGCCGGCGGCCGCCTCATGGCGTTCAACCCGGGGCTGCCGCTGTTCATCGGCATCGCCAGTTGTCTCGTCGCACTGATGCTGATTGCCCTGTTGTGGCGGGGCAATCCGGAAATCGAAACACTCAATCCGGTCAAGGTCCGGAATCAGGATCTGAATGATCGGTAAATCTTGTCATCCGAACCAAAATGCTCGGGTATCCGTCCATGGCATTGGTTAGGACGGGCGTGATCACACTCTGGCTCGGACCTTCAAACAGTCATGATTTCAACGATCCACCCGCAGCCGTGGCACGCCGGCGGTTATTCGTCTGCGACAGAACCAACCGTGCCGGATCAGCACCGAAAATCATGAGACAACGATGTCGGCCGTTGATTTCGTTTAAGCATTCGGGTTTTGCTCATTCCGTCAAAACCTGAATTATCCTAGAGTGCGATCATGGAACTCAAACACCCAGCCATCGCCGCTGGACTGGTGTTTTTGGCAGTGCCAGCCCTGTTGCCAGCCCCTGACGGACTCCCCGATTTGGCCTGGTTGGCCTGCGGTCTTGCTCTGACAATGGCGCTTTGGTGGTTGACTGAGGCGATTCCCCTTGCAGCCACCGCACTTCTTCCGCTGGCGGCGGCGCCTTTGTTGGGGATTGCGGACATCGGTGACATTGCTGTTTCCTTCAGTCATCCGCTGATCATTCTCTTTCTCGGGGGATTTCTGCTGGCGAAGGCCATTGAGAGGTCGGGCCTGCATCGCAGGCTGGCATTTGCAATGTTGGGTATCGCCGGGAAAGACCCGGGCCGCATACTTGCCGCGATCATGGTGACGACGGGTTTTTTGAGCCTCTGGATCAGCAATACTGCGTCAGCTATGGTGGTCACTCCGATCGCGGCCGCTATAGCGGCTACGCAGGCGGATCGGCCAAGGTTTGGAACAGCTTTGATGCTTGGTGTCGCATTCTCCGCCACGATTGGTGGGATTGGATCCTTGATTGGAACGCCGCCGAACGCGATCTTTGCTGCGCATGTCAGCAAAACCTATGGGATCACGATCGGGTTTGCGCAATGGGCGGCGATTGGCATTCCGGTTGCCGTTGTCCTGCTCGCATTCGCATGGTTCGGTCTGACACGCCTCACGCCTGCTCCGCATGGGCGGCCACTGACCAGGTCCTTTGGCCTTGGTCTGGAGGCCATCCGGGTCTCGGAGCGCCGCGTGGCCATTATTGCCGGGCTGACGGCACTGGCCTGGATTCTCCAGCCATTGCTGGATTGGATGTTCCCGTCGCTCTCGCTGACGGATGCAGGCATTGTAATGGTGGCTGTATTGACCCTGTTTCTTGTATCGGATGGTGCGGGAGGCCGGTTGCTTGATTGGGACACTGCGGCAACCATACGCTGGGATGTACTCATTCTATTCGGGGGCGGTTTGGCATTGGCGGGAATCCTGGATGAGACCGGTCTGGCCGCATGGATCGCGGGGAGCATCCAGACGCTCGATCACCTGCCTGAGATCATTTTTCTCCTGATGATTGCCGCAATCATCGTCTATATAGGTGAGTTGGCGAGCAACACCGCGATGGCAGCCATTTTCCTGCCCATTGCAGGCGCGGTGGCCACCTCCCTGAACGTCGATCCGGTGATCTTCCTGGTACCGGTGGCAATGGCCTCATCCATCGGCTTCATGTTGCCGGTCGCGACGCCGCCCAACGCGATTGTGTTCAGCGATCCGTCTGTAACAAGGGTCGACATGCTCCGTGCGGGCGCGCCACTTGATGTCATTGGCATCTTGGTCTGCGTTGCACTCAGCTATGTGCTTGGTCCCATCTTCTTTTCGTGAATCGAGAGCCTGTCGCGCTGCATTTGTGCTGGTGATTTCGATCATCGCGCCTTTCGAAATTGCTTATCCGACCCTGCTGTCGATGTTTTCGGCCCGTGCCGGGGCACTGTCACCGGGTGACGGGCAAATATTGACAGGGCCGGTCCCGGCGCTTCAGGGCAGAATTGTTCGTAAAACCACCGGCCTACTGGATTGACAGATCGACGTTGTAACCCACCGTCTTTCCGCTGTCGCGGTCATTTCCCATCAGGTAGACCCGGATTGTGTAATCGCCGGTATCCGGCAGGTCGACGGTTGTGGAATTCCCCTCAATGGAGCCATTGTAGATGGCAACACCATCACTGCCGGGCGGCAAGATGTTGAAATAAACCGTTCCGTTGCCATTGGTGCCGTCAACAGTCAGCTCGACGAACATTTGCTGTCCGGCATTGGCACCCAGCCTGTAATCGAAATATTCGTCACCGGAAATTGTGCCACTGACCATGGTGCCGAAGTTTCCGGGAGCGAATTTGACGTCTGCGGTCATTTGTGCCCGGGCCGTGGAGACCAGCATCGACACTGCAATCACAAATGCGACAAAACTCTTCATTCCAACCCCCATCAAATGATCCAATCTGAGCACCGGTCGATCCTTAGCACAAATTGGGGCCGAAATCGGACTGGTGCCCATGGCTGCCGTCTGGTCACGCTGCGAACGCCACTTCAGCCGCCCGGAACATCACAGGAGATCGGACAGCATGCGCGCCGCCCTCGCAGCCCCGTCTGCCGCGACGGGCAGGGATGCACGAGGTGTCTTGAGTTCCGCCAACATTGCATCGGCAATCCTGTCGGGATCACATTCTGAGAAAACCATCCTGCGCCCCGCATTGTATCTGTCGAGCCGGCTGGCGACGTGAAAATTCTGTTCGAAGTGATTGCGGAGCGGAAAATAGAGAAACGGGGTGCCGGCGGCTGTCAGCTCCATGCAGGTTGTCAAGCCGCCCTGCACCAGTGCCAGATCGCAGGCGGCCAGGTGTCGGTCGAGGTCGGGGACAAATGACCGCATCTCGACACCCTCCGGCACCTGAAACATCGCCGGATCGATACGTGGCCCGGTAACGACGATCATGCGCAGATCGGGTATTTTCGCCTTTGCCGCCGGATAGGCCGACAGAATGCGCCGGATCAGAGTTGCTCCGACGCCGGATCCGCCTACCGACACGATGCATGTGCTGCGTCCGTCATCGTAACCGAACTCGGATCGCAAATCGTCGCGGGTTCCGAAGCTCGACGGGTGGACCCCGAGAATATAGTCGGAAAATTCAAAGTGACGCGGCACCCATGACCGCATGTCGGGCAGCCCTGCACCAAAACTCTCATCGATGATGTCATCCGCCGTGCCAACGAAGATTGCGCGGTCGCGCACATCGGGATGATTTTCCACATGCTCGATCATTTCGGCGTTGTAGTCGGATGTCAGGTAGGCTTCGTACGGTCCGTTCTCCTGGAACGGGACCCATCCGACGAAATCGGTGAACCAGGCAACGGGCGCCTTTTTCAGATCCGGGTGCTCATGCCAGTAGTGATCGACGTCCCATGCCTCGTCGGCAATGACGAGATCATAGGCCTCTTCCTCCAGCAGCTCCTGAAAGACCATGAAATTCCTGATCAGGATTTCGTCCATCGAACGGATGGCCTGAAAAGCATGCAGGTCGTGGTCGCCACAGACGGCCTCGATATGGGCGCTTTCATTGGCAAGGCGCCGACTGGCAGGGTGGATGCGCTCACCATTGGCCGTGAGGAACCGTGTCACCGGGTCCTGGGCCAGCCAATTGACCTGTAGGCCCGGATGCAGCTTGCGCAGTTCCTTTGTCACCGCAAGGTCTCGCCGGGCGTGTCCGAGACCGATCGGGGAGGACAGGTAGAGTGCCCTTTTTTCTCTGGCAGGGCGGGTATGAGGATTCGGTCGGTTCGTCGTCAGGTGTTTCTCCAGAAAGTCGCGCATGACCATGTTGAACCGCGCCGGAAAGCGCCCATGCGGCGCGTGGCCGCCACGCGCGAACGGCACCAGTTGACCACCGGTCAGTTCGGCGATTTTTCGGGAGCCTTCAATGGGGCAGATCACGTCGGTTTCGGAATGCACCAGCAGGATGGGGCAGCGTACGGATCGATAGGTTTCCTCCGTAACGATCCGTTCGCTGCGTGCCTCCATGGTCATTGCCAGCATGTCGCCGTCGCCGGAAGCCGACCATTCCAGGCTGTCCTCGAATTGCTTCGTCGAGTGAGGCTCGTTGTTGATCTCGTTGAGAAAGAACCTGGCAAAGTCCTGGTAGTCTCGACGCCAGTAATCGGGAGAATCCTTCGCCCAGCCCATCGGTCGTCCATTCTCATCTGTTTCCTCGGTGCCGGTGCGGTCAAATCCGTGGACAAAGGGCGCCCATGCGCCGATGGAAACAATGGCCGAGACACGCTCGGGATTTTCGGCCGCGTACACAAAGGAGACGAAGCTGCTGAAGGAGTAGCCGACAAGCACCGCCCGGTCGGTTTGCGTGGCGGACAGGATTGCATCCAGATCGCCGAGAATGGCGTCCAGCGTGTATCCATCAACGGTCTTTGGCCGGTCGGATTTTCCGTTGCCCCGCGGATCGTAGACAATGACCCGGTAACGGTCGCTGAAATGCGGCACCTGCGCCTTGTAGACACGGGAATGGACAAGCGCCCATGTGGGCACGAAAACGATGGTCTCCGGCCCGTTTCCATAGACCTCGTAGTGCAGCTTCACTCCGTCACGGTCGATCTGGCCTTCCTGGTCGGGGAACTTGGCACGCATCGCGTTTACTCCTTGTTGGACTGTCCCTCGAGAAGAGCGATCAGGTGTCCGACCTGGCGAAGGGCCTCGCGTACAGGCCGGGACCGATCCTCGTAACCGACGAGGATCAGCGCTTCGGCGCCGATGAAAGCGCAGGCGATAAGCGCTGCAAGGCTCGCAGGTGTAAAGGGGCCGAGTGTTCCGTGTTTCTCGGCGGCCTCGCGGGCAAGGCCGCTGAGAAGGCTGTGCCACTTGCCAAGCGCCGACCGAACCGCAGTGCCGATATTGTCGTTGGACCAGCCGGCGGCGATCAGCTCTTGCAGGACACACACATAGCCATCGTCCAGGTCCTTATCGAGATAGTCGCAGGCAAGAGACCATTTCTCGGATATGCTCAGGTCGGGATTGTCGAAAATCAGGCTCTGCCGCTGGATAAGTCCCGCGTCCAGGTGCTGAAACAGGGCAAGAATCATGCCTTCCTTGGAGCCAAAATGATATTGAATCTGACTCATCTGGGTCTTGGCTGCATCGGCAACCCGCCGCGTGGACAGCCCCGCAAATCCCTCCGTGGTCAATACGAAACGCGCTGCTTCCAGCAGATCGTGCTTGGTCTGTTCGACCTGTTGCGCCGTCACTCTGGCCATTTCAAATCCTCCGAGCCATTAATTAAATCGTTCGAACGAATAAATCAAGAGTAGATCGAATTACCTCTTCCTGGGAGGTGCTGTTGATCTTTTGTGGAAAGGCATTTCCGATCGCGAAAGACACGAACCTGCCTTCAAGACACAACAGACAGCGGCCGGGCAAGCCTGACGGAAATGTCTAATTCTGCAAAACTGGCCCCGGTTGCTCGGTTGAAGCTGGCCTGATCAGCATCGATCTTTCATATTGGCCGGCACAATAGGTCTTGGGGGGACCAAAATGCTGCAGATTCTTCGCGCCGCCGTCGTGTTGATTACCTTGGGTTCGGCATCCGTTGCGCAGGATTTTGACAGGGGCTTTGCAGCGGCAGATGTCGGCGGTTTCGATACTGCCTTGAAAGAGTTGAGGCCGCTTGCCGAAAACGGTCACGTGACCGCACAATACATCGTTGGCGTCTTGAACGAGAACGCCTTGGGTATTCCGAACGACCTGGCGGAGGCCGCGCTGGTATCGCCTTGCTGCCCAGCAGGGCGATGCGACCGCGCAATCGAAATGAATATGCCGAGGGGGGGTGAAAGGGGCCTGGCGGAAGCCGCGCGCTGGTACCGTCTTAACGCTGAGTATTCAACGCCCCGAACATAGGAAAATTTGTTTCGATCTTGTCGGCCATGCGCGGATCTGATCCAATGTCTACAAGAATGCTGTCGCGGTGATTGGAAACAACGCGACCACAAGCAAGACAAGCAACATCACACCGATGAACGGCAGGGTCGCCGCAAAGATTTGTTCGACCGAGATACTCGGGTCATTGAGCGTATTGTGGACGGTAAAGACCGATATCCCGAATGGCGGTGTCAGCAACCCAATCTCCACGGCAAGTACCGTGACAATCCCAAAATGGCTCAGGTCAATGCCCATGCCTTGCGCAATCGGGGCCGCAATCGGCACCATGATCAGCAGGATCGATGTGCTGTCCAGAATCATCCCCATCAGCAGGATGATAACCGCATAAAAGAACAAGAACCCCACCGGTCCAAAACCGGACCCCTGAACAAGGCCTGCAATTGCATTGGGCAGCCCGGCAATCGACAACATGCGGGAATAGAAGCTGGCTGCGATCAACAGCAACAGGATCGACACAGAAATTATCGCCGTTTGCTTCATCACCTCCCAAAGCCGCTTCCGATCCAGCGACTTGCGCGACAGCGCGACGATCAGCGCACCAAACGCGCCGATGCCACCTGCCTCGGTTGGGGTAAAGTATCCGGTATAAAGCCCGCCCAGCACCAAAACGACCAGAAGGACGATCGGCACCAGCTTGCCCAGCATCGTGGAAAGCCGCATCCTGTCGGCATCGCCATCCTGTCGCCGCACCTTGGTGGCGTCTGGATCCTTCAGCACAAAGCCCGGAAACAGGATCGTGATGCCGATCAACATCGCAACAAATCCGCCCGCAAGCATCAGCCCCGGTAGGATACCGGCCAGGAACATGCCGCCGATCGATACCTCAGCCAGCACGCCGTAGATAATGAGCAAGAGGCTCGGAGGGATCAACATCCCCAGAACTGACGACCCCGCCACCGTTCCGGCAGAGAACGCCGGTCGATACCCATGGCGCGTCATTTCCGGCACGGCGACCCGCGTGAACACGGCAGCCGACGCAATGGAAACGCCTGTGACCGCTGCAAAGATCGTGTTCGCTGCAACAGTGGCGACGCCAAGTCCGCAGATCATTCGACGCAACAGCTCCTCCGCAACCTCGAAAGTGTCGCGCCCCACATTGGAGACGCTCACCAGAAGTCCCATGAGCACAAACAGCGGGATCGTTGCAAAAAGGTAATCCGCAATCCCGCTATAGGCCGTCAGTTCCAGCATCTTGAATGCCAGATCCATGTTGTCGCGAATGACCCAGATTCCGACAAACGCCACCGCAAAGAGAGCGTAGGCGATCTGCATGCCCAGCAGAACCAGCCCGACAAGGACAATGATCAGAATGATTCCGATGGCAAGCGTGGTCATGTGGTGCGGCTCCGAAAACTGCGCACTTCATCGGTCATGCGATAGAGCGCCGAAAGCGACGCCACGGCGGAACCGAGCACGGTGATCGCTCGGAAGGGAAAGGTGGGGATGGTGAAAACGCCCTGCACACCAAAGAACTCGGCCCCGGTCCAGGCATCCATCATCTTGGGCCACGAAGCCCAGAAGATCAGGGCGAACACGATGGCCCCGGTCAGCGCAAAAAATGCCTCGAGAAAACACACTGTGCGGGGGGAAACCCGCTCTAACCTGCGCACCAGAAAGTCCGCCCGTGTCAGCCGCTTCTGCTGGATCGCCGCAGCAACCTGCAAGAACACGATGGCAACGACTGTGCGTGCTGCAATCTCGGACACACCCGTGATGGGTGCGTCAAAGAAGTTGCGCCCCAGAACGTCAGCCACGACCAACCCCATGAGCCCGCCAATACAAAGCGTTCCAACCGAGAACATGATCGCCGCCACGCTGCCCAGAATGGCCCCCACCGGTGCCTCGGCAAAGCTGGGGACAAATCGGTCTGGTTCGTTGTTGGGATAGTCTTGGCTCATCTCGGCGCGACCATGGCTTTCTTGAGGGGCAAACCGTGCAAAAGGTTCCGCCCAGATTTTATCCGGCCGGAAGCCTTTTGCCCAAGATCGGATTTAGCGACCTTCGTCCCAGTTGCGCAATGGTGTGGCACCACGCTCACGCAGCGCGTCGAAATATGCCTTGAGGACCACTTGGCCTGCGTCGCCTGTTTGCTCAAGCCACGGCGCTACGATGTCAGGCAGACCCTCGACCCACGCCGTCTTCTCGGCCTCAGGCAGTTCGTGAACCGTCAGGCCCGCAGCCTGCATTTCGGTCATCGCACGTTCGGCCAGATCGGCAACATAGTCGCCATGTGCGGCAGAGGTGGCCTTGGCCGCATCGCGAAACGCCTGCTGGACGGGCTCGGGCAATCCGTTGAAGAAGTCTTCATTTGCAGCGATCCCGCCAAAATACATCGAACCGATCCCCACACGGGTCAACTCGGGCGCGACCTCGTAGACGCGGGTGGGCAGGATGCCCGATGCAAACGACAATGTGCCTTCGGTCACACCGGTCTGGATGTTGGTGTAGTAGGTGGTCAGCGCGCCATCAACGGGCGTCGCACCGGTTTTCTGCAGCCAGTTGGCCGACGTGCCCGGTGCATTCAGCTTGCGGTTTTGCAGGTCGGCCATCGTGGCCACCGGGAAGGTGGCGTAAATGTCATAGCTGTCTGTGATCAGCGATGACAGATGGACCATGCCGTTCTCGGACCAACTGTTGGCCAGTTCGGGCAGGTTCTGGCTCAGGTCGTCGAAAATTTCGATGATCATCTTGTGATCGGATGTTGCGAAAGGCGTGAAATAGGTGACGTTCTGAAGCGGCATGTTTGCCCCTTCCCAGACCGTGCCCACCATGCCGACATCGACAATCCCATCCATCACCGCTTCGCGGGTGTCGGTAAACTTGTAAAGCGTTCCGGCATAGGCCTCGTTCCAGTTGACCTGGTACTCGCCTGCCTCGGCCAGGATGCGGTTCACCTCAGGTTGAAAGGTGTTCTTCATTGCGTAGACCCAGATGTTGGCCTCCGGGTGTGACGAGCCGATATTGACCGTGATCTGCTCCTGGGCCGTGGCCCACCCTGCGGCACTGATCCCGAGTGCGGCAACTGCGCTGAATATCATATATTTCATGTTCGTTCCTTCCTGAACACGGATGCTCTTGCACATCCCTCTTGGTCTCACTCTTCAATCACACCAAGCGCACGCAAGATGCGCTCTGGAGTGAAGGGCATTTCCGTCACCTGCGCACCCAAGGGTCGCAAGGCATCATTGATTGCATTCATCACAGCTGCAGGCGCGCCGGCAGTTCCAGCCTCGCCCGCTCCCTTGGCGCCAAGCGCGCTCTCCTGGGTCGGGGTCTCAATATGGCCCACGACCATGTCGGGCATCTCGCTCGCCATCGGGACCAGATAATCAGCCATCGACCCGTTGAGCAGCTGGCCGTCGTCGTCGTAATGAATTTCTTCGAAAAGCGCGCCACCTAGCCCTTGGACGATGCCGCCTCGAATCTGTTCGTCCACCAACTGTGGGTTGATGATCCGTCCGCAATCCTCCACGCACCAATGCTTCAGAAGTGTAACGATTCCGGTCTCGGTATCGACTTCAAGGTAGCTGGCCTGCACTCCATTGGTGAACGCAAACGGGTATTCGGACGTGATGTAGTGCCGGGTCTGCACCAACTCGCGCGGCAAACCCTTGGGCAATGTATCGCCGCGAAAATAGACAATGCGCCCAAGCTCTTCGAGGGGCATTCGCTTTGCACCGGTTTCGGCGTCCACGACGTGACCATCGCGAATATCCAAAGACGCTTGAACGGCCTGCAACATGGACGCTGCTACTTCGAGGATTGAGTCCCGCAGGGCCCGCGCGGACCGCAAGGCCGCTTCTCCGCCAATGCCTGCGCCGCGAGACGCCCAGGTGCCTCCACCATAAGGCGTGACCTGAGTGTCGCCGGTGATCACCCGCACATTGCTTGGCAGCACACCCACGCCTTCGGCAACGATCTGCGACAGCATCGCTTCGGTGCCCTGCCCCTGTTCTGTCACACCGGACATTGCCACGATTGAACCGTCCGGGTCCATCCGCACCGTACAGCCATCTTGCGCCGAGATGCGTGCACCACCGATGCCGTACATAAAGGGCGACGGGTTGGTCAGTTCGATGAAACTCGCAATGCCGATGCCACGATGAACACCGCGCCCACGTGCCTCCGCCTGATCCGCACGCAGCGCGTCGTAATCCATCAGTTCCAGCAGCTTGTCCATGCTTTGGTGATGCGACAGTCCCTCGAACCGCATATTTGCCGGCGAGGTGACCGGATAGGTGTCATCGGCATACATATTGCGGCGTCGAATCTCGACGGGGTCCATGCCGAGCTCAGCCGCTGCCATATCGACCAAGCCTTCGGTCACGGCCACCGCAATTGGATGCCCGACGGCCCGGTATTGGCAGGTTGGTGTCTTGTTCTGGAACACCACGGTCGTCTTGGCGCGGTAATTGGGGAAATCGTAGGGTCCGCCGCACAGGTTCACGACCTGATTTCCTTCGATCGCCGATGTCCGGGGGTAGACCGAATACGCGCCAATGGCCGTCCAGTCGTCCACATCCAACGCCAGGATCTTACCCTCGGCATCCACCGCGATTTTCGCATCGATCTCGTGGTCACGGGCGTGAATATCGGTGGTAAAGCTCTCCAGACGGTCGGCGATGAATTTAACGGGGCGCGCCATGATTTTTGCAATCGCCGCTGTCGCAACCTCGTCAGGATAGACATGCACCTTGATCCCGTAAGACCCACCGACATCGCCACAGATGACCCGCACACGGGATTCCGGCACGTCCAGATGTTCGGCCAGAACGGTCTGCATCATGTGTGGCGCTTGCGTTGCATGATACGCCGTCATCTGTCCTTCGGAGGGGTTCCAATCGACCAGAATTGACCGGGGTTCCAGTGTGACACCCGTGTGCCGCGCTGTCTTAAAGTTCGCAGACACGACCTTGTGGGCGGTCTCGAATACGCTGTCTACGTCGCCCTGTTCATGCAGCCGTTGAAAGGCCAGATTGTCACCCATTTCCGGATGGAGAACCGGCGTGGCCGCATCCAGGGCGGTCATCATGTCTGCGACAACCGGGAGCGGATCATAATCCACCTCAACCAGCACCGCGCCATCTTCGGCCGCAGCGCGAGACGTAGCAACCACAGCAGCTACCGGTTCGCCAACCCAACAGGATCGGTCCATGGCCATCGGATGCTCGGGTGGAGATTTCAGCCCCTTGAGATGTTCCAGGACAGCAACCCAGGGCGTGCAAACCTCGGCCAGATCGGTCCCGGTGAAAATCCGCAGGACGCCTTTGACCGATTTGGCCTCCTCCGCATCGATGCCCAGGATTTTGGCATGGGCAAATTGCGATCGCACAAAGACCACATGCACCATGCGCGGCAGGCTGATGTCGTCCACATATCTGCCCCGACCCTCAACCAATCGCCCGGCGTTGGGGCGCGGGACGGTCTTGCCTATGTAGGAATTCGGGCGGTCAGGGTTGCCAAACCGTACGGTCATGCCTGTACCTTTCCAGCCCGTTGCCGTGCCACAGTCTCAATCGCATCGACAATGGCCTCGTATCCTGTGCAGCGGCAGTAATTGCCTGACAGATGCTCACGGATCGCTGCCCGTTCGGGCACTCCGCCCAGCGCCAAAAGTTCTTCTGCTGCGACCAACATTCCGGGCGTGCAGAACCCGCACTGCAATGCGTTGCGTGCGATGAACGCCTCTTGCAGGTCGCGAATAGTCTCGCTGTCCGATAGCCCTTCGATGGTCCAGACATCCGCACCGTCCAACTGTGCGGCCAACATCAGACAACCACGTACCGACGTGCCGTCCACCTGCACTGTGCAAGCCCCGCAAACGCCGTGCTCACAACTGGCATGCGCTCCCGTCAGGCCGAGATCCTGACGCAGAAAATCAATGACGTGCTGTCCGGCAGGCACTCGCGCCTCAACCGGCTCGCCGTTGACCGTCAAATCAATATCAACCTTGTCGTCGAATATCCTGGTCACGCGATGTCTCCAATCGCCTGCGCCACGGCACGGCGCAGCAGAATTCCTGCGATATGGCGGCGATAGCTCGCGCTGGCCTGCGTGTCAGAAGTTGGGTCAATTTCGTCACGCAGCGCCGCAACGGCGCCGTCAACATCGCCTTGATCAAGCTGCGCCATCGCATTTCGCGCCAAAACCGGCGTCGATCCAACTGAAAGCAAGGAAATCCGGTGCCCGGTGCTGCGCACCACAAGACATAGACCCACAAGGGCGTAATCCCCAGACCGACGCGCGACCTCCAGCAAAACCTGCTGTTCGTCTGTCGCTGCCTTGGGAATGGTGATCGCCGTCAAAATCTCATCTTCTTCAAGTGAGGTCTCGAACAGATCCTGAAAGAAATCTTCGATTTCGACACTTCGCTCCCCGTCCGGTCCGCAAATATGCAGCGTCGCCCCGAGGGCCAGCATACAGGCCGGAAACTCTGCCGCCGGGTCGGCATGGGCCAGGGCCCCACCAATGGTGCCTCGATTGCGAATAGCAGCGTGCGCGATGCATGAAACAGCCTCGGCAAGCAACGGAGCGTACGTCTGGATCAATGGGTTGGCGCCAATCTCGACATGCTTCGTGAGCGCGCCAATGCGCAGGGTTTCGCCGTCATCTGTCACGCCCGAAAGCTCAGAGATCCGCGAAATATCAACGAGCATGTCGTCGGTCGACAGCCGCATGTTCATCGCCGCGACAAGGCTCTGGCCACCGGCAAGCACGCGTCCCATGCCCTTGGATGACGCCAAAAGCTCCATTGCATGCGACAGGTCATTTGCTCGGGCATACCCACCCGCCGAAGCTTTCATTGGCTTTCCTCCCTCGCCGCCATCGCTCCCTCCGCAACGGTTGTTGATCAAACGATCATTCTTATTGATCATATGATCTGTAAAAGAAAAAGATTGCAAGGAGAATCTTTTCTGATCACAAACAGGGACATGGATATGGACAATGCCGAAACCGTCGACCCCAAAGCAAAACGGCGGCGCCTGCCACCGGTCGAGCGACGCCAGCAGATTGTCGATGGGGCTGTGGCGTTCTTTGCCGAAGTCGGGCTTGAGGGCAAAACCCGTGATTTGGCCAGGCGTCTGGGAATCACGCAGTCCCTGCTTTTCAACTACTTCGAAAACAAGGAGTCCCTGATCGAAGCCGTCTATGATCAGGTCTATATTGACCGGCTTTCGCCGGAGTGGCCCCACCGACTGGCCGACCGAAGTGTCCCGCTAAGGTCTCGATTGCTGGCCTTCTACAAAGACTACAGCACGCTGATTTTCGAATATGAATGGATGCGGATTTTTATGTTTTCGGGCCTTGCCGGAGCAGAGCTTAACCGCCGTTATCTTGAACATCTGAACAAGATGATTCTGCACCCTCTACTCAACGAGATTCACGCAGCATCGTCTAAGTCGATGATGCCCGACATGGAAGATCTTTGGAATTTGCATGGGGGAATCGTCTACATAGGAATCCGCCAGCACATTTACCGAATGCCTTGCCCGGAGGATCACGGCCCGGCAATTGAAAACGCGATCGACCGTTTTTTGCAGGCTTTCGCAATAGAGCAGGATTGAAGCGAAAACACTTTACCGCGCTTACATCGCCAATAGGGGACGCATCCAGCCTCCCAATTCATTTGGAAAACGGAATCAGCGCCCAACGGCCATTTCGCGTCACTCTTTCAACACAAACCGTTTTACGGTTTGTCAGAAACGGGTCAACGGTGCCGGCCTTTGATTTTGTTGAGGCATTCAGGTTTTGTCGATACCGTCAAAACCTGAATTGCCCTGTCGCACTGAAGTGGCCTGCAGAAAAGCCAAGCACGAAGGTCGCTTTTGATCGGTGATGGCACACCCGTAGACATGGGTTTGGCGTTTACAGTCTACACTCCGGATTGTTTCACGCGGCCCGTCGTGCGGAGCGGCAAACCGGGACAGTGCGGATAGTGTCGCGCACGGTGGTGCCCAAACCCTCTTCTGAAAGCAGCACCGTCGTGCCCAGCAAGGCAAGTTCCTCCAGGAAACTGCCGAGCTGCTCGCGGTTGCCCAGAAGATCGGGATCATCCACGAGCACGACGGAAGCACCCCGCAACAGACAGCGGACCGCCCGGATGGCCGCGGCGGTCTGTATGGCAGGGTGGTCGCCCTCGCGCATGTTCTGGTCCAGGATCGCCGGAGTGAGACCAAGGCGGCGGCAGATCCGCTCGCGCTCACCCGCAGCAATTCTGCTGTGATTGCCCAGCGCTACACTGTTCAGCAGCGTCCCGCTGATCGATGGCAGAGATCTGGAAACCAGGCATACGCTGCGCCACCAGTCACGTCGGCTGAAGGTGGTGGACGGCGCGCCGTCAAGGCACACCGCACCGCTTGGATCGTCGGAAAGGCCTGCGATCCTGAGAAAGACCACGCGGGTTTCTTCCGCGGAAAGACCGGTGAGCTGCGCTTGGTCGCCGGCTTTGACCTTGAACGAGATGTCACTGCCACCAGGCATCACCAGCCCGTCAAGGTCGAGTGAGCGGCCGCGGCCTGTCCGCTTCAGTCGGTTTGTGCCGGACGAGAGCGCCATGGTCGGACGGTCGAAGATCGTTTTCAGCCGGGCCACTGCGATATTGTTCGCCAGGCGGTATTCGACGGCCATGGCGACGGCATTGAGTTGCGTGATGACAATGCCCGTCACCAGGATCATCAGGCCGAGCGTTTCGGGATCGGATGCCCCGCCGCCGGCTGTCGCGAGGCCAAGACAAACAGCAGTGACTGGAAGAACCAGATCGCTGTGCGAGCGCAGCAATCCGGACAGGGTTGCGCGCGCGATCAGGGCGCGGTTCATCTTGTCTGTTTGCCGGCTGAGTTTACGCATGAGTTGTCCATGACGTCCGAACGCCAGATAGGTCACACGGCCGTTGAGTATGGACCCGGCCGTCGCGGCAATCCGCCCGCGCCTTCGACGACTTTCGACAACCTGCCGGTTGAGGGGCTCCCAGAAAATCAGCAGAATACCAAGCCACAGGCCGAGCGCCGGTATCAGCGCCGCCAGCGCGCTCATTTGTGTCAATGCCAGATAGAGGCACAGCGTACCGAGTACCGATCCGGCCACAAGCGTGGCGACCAATCCACTGGCAAGCCATAGCCGGACAGAGGAAAAATCATTGACCACGCGGGTCATGACGAGACCGAAGCGCAACGTATCGCCATCGACCGGCATGCGCAGGACATGGCTCATCAAGGCCAGTCGAAGCTCCTTCACATAAGCAAGGGCAAATTGTTCGGCCAGCCTGCGTTGCAAAATCCGCAAGGCGACGACCGTGATCGCGCCGCCGAATACAATGCCGATCATCACGCCGTCCGCCGCCTCGGGCTCGGTCAGAAACCGCACGGCCGCGAGGGCGGCGGCGATTGCCGCCATCGCCTGGAACAGGCCGATTGCCAGGAGAATGGCAATGCTGGCCAGGCGTTTGAAGGTCCACAGTTTCGGCATTGGCCTTACTCTCCAGCGGCCAGCAAGGCGTTGGAACCCGCCAGCCACTTGGCCGCAATTGCCGGATTGATGAGGTCCGGCAGCGTGAGAACCGGCGCTTGTGCCGCAGCAACTGCTTCCCGCATTGAAAGCGGAGACCGTGTCAATGAACCCGATATACCAAGAACTTCATGACCGAGTTCGGCAAGATGGCGGCTGCCGGCGACCGCTCCCATGGCATCTCCGGCGGCAAAGAATGTGCCGGAAAGCAGCGAACGGAAATCGGTCGACGCGGCCAGCGCAGCTGTCTCATCCTGGTAAAGACCGTCGGCGATCTCGATGACGGCGACACCGCAGCCGCGGGCGCCAAGCGCACCGATCAGGTTTCGGCTGGCTGTCAGCAGTGCCTGGTGGTCCGTTCCGAATGTCGTCGGATACCCCGCGTCGGTGAAGTCCAGCACCTCGGCGGCGCCAAAATCGCGCATCATCCAAAGATCGCCACCGGCGCCGGTGCCGGTTACCTTTGCCGCACCGACCCGGCAGCCGGCTTCGGAAAATCCCTTGACCAGCGCGGCTGCCGTCGTCGTCTTGCCGGCGTTCATGGATGTCCCGAAGACGGCGAAAATGCACACCGGCATCGGACCGTTAAACGCCGGTAGCGCGAAATCCATCAGATTGACAGGCTGGCCGGTACCGTCACCGACAAGTCCGAGTGGTTCGATTTCAGTCGGCCCGGAAAGGCGGTCATGCCACGATGCCGCCCGTGCCGCGATGCCGCCCGCCGCCACCATATGGCAGGCGTCGATATCCTCGGGCACATAGGCCTCATACTGGTCCGGTGCATAGCGGTCGCCATAGGCGAGAATGATCTCATCGCCCTCGGAGAGTAGGGCCCGCCGGCCATTGGGCAATTCAATCCGCTTGTGCGATCCGACGGTCTCCACACGAGCAAGCACCAGGTCGCCGGAACGGGGGCGGCGTGGTCCGCTCAACAGGGTTATCATCCTGTCCTCCGGGACACGGCGGGTCGAGAATGCTCTCTTTGTTTTGAGAAGGCGGCTGTGATCGAGAATTTCCATTCCTGTTTCCTTTCTGATCAATCCGCTGCAGGAGCGGAACACAGGAGAAACGACAGCCTGCATTGTTTATTCCCCGGATTCGGAATTTTTCGTCGCACGCAATCTTTCGGCTCGGGTGAAACCGAAAATGGAACGCGTGCTCAATCGTGAATTTTAGTATTGGTAAAATTTTCTTGACATCCGGAAAGGTGCCCGTCAGAGTTTTACCAATACTAAAACGGGAGGAAGGATTGGCTTCGGCGGGGACATCGCGTGCGCAGGTGCTGGAACCGGATGCTGTTCCCTTGGGTGAACGGTTGCGCCGGCGGCGGCAAGCGCTTGGTCTGACGCTCAAGGACGTTGCCGATGGCGCCGGCCTTTCGGTCGGATTTATCTCCCAGGCCGAACGTGAACTGACGGTTCCGTCGCTCTCCTCCCTGGCGTCGATCTCCAGGGTTCTCGAGACTCATGTGACGGAATTCCTGTCTCAGCCCGAAGGCCGTTCCCCGACGACGCGGCACAATGAGCGCCCCGTTTATGCTGTCAACAATGATTCGCTGAACTATGAACGCCTGTCAGCCAGCTTCAAAGGCAGCGTGCTCAACAGCGTCATTGTTCACGAACCGCCCGGCTACCGTTCTGAGCCGATTCAGCACGAAGGCGAGGAGCTGTTCTTCGTTCTCAGCGGCGCGATCACCGTTGAAGTGGAGGGCGAAGCAACCGTGATGGGGGCGGGCGACTCCATCCATTTTGCCTCGACACGACGTCATTCATCCTGGAACCACACCGACCAGCCGACATCCATTCTCCATGTCTGCACGATGGATGTGTTTGGCGACAATGCGGCGGACACCGACAAGCCGGGAAACCGGGCAGGGCACGACACGGGGCGGTCCGAAACCAACAAGAAGCCGTCCAAATGAACCCGGCTGTGCCAGCCACATCGACCGACGTCATCCACCCGTTGGTCCACGCTGCGCGTGCGTGTGACATCCGTCGAACCTCGATGATCCGCGACGCGGTGGTTGATTGTTCAATCCGGGAGGCTGCCAATGTCCGAGATGCGTAGATTTTCCATGGAGCTTGCAGCCGCCGGAAACCAGCCCGAGTCGGCTTTCCGGGCCATGGCGCACCTGACCGATGCCCTGGTCGGTGTCCGGCTGTTCACGCTGATGACCTTCGACCCGCAAACCCGCGAAGCCAGCAGGATTTTTTCCAACATGCCCGACGTCTATCCGGTGCTCGGGACCAAGCCTGTCAATGAAACCCACTGGACAGGCCATGTGCTCGACCGCCACGAGACCTTCGTTGCCAACACGATTGAAGGGATCGCCGAGGTTTTCTTTGATCACGAACTGATCCGTTCGCTCGGTTGCGAATCGGTGATCAACGTGCCGGTTGTTGTGGCCGGAAAAATACTTGGAACGATCAATTGCCTGCATGAGGCCGGCCACTACACGCCTGAGCGTGTCGCCGCTTCGGAGGACCTGAAGGTCCCCGGCGCCGCCTGCTTCATGCTGAATGCCAAAGACCATCAGGGAGACCAGTAATGTCCAGCAAATCCATCCGCGTTGCGACGGATGTCGGCGGTACCTTCACCGATCTCGTCTGTTTTGAAACCGATCTCGAAACCGGCCAGTCTTCGGTGCGCACCGCAAAATCCGACACCACACCGCCGGATTTCGAGAAGGGCGTGCTCAATGTGCTCAAGAAAGGTGATGTCGATTCGTCGACCGTCAACTTTCTTGCCCATGGCACAACCGTGGTGATCAATGCCCTGACCGAACGCAAGGGCGTGCGCGTCGGGCTCATCACCACTGAAGGATTTCGTGACACGCTGGAAATCGCCCGCGGCAACCGTCCGGATTTCTTCAATCTCCACTATCAAAAACCCGAACCCTTCGTGCCGCGCTATCTGCGCCGTGAACTGCCGGGCCGCATGACCTATCGCGGCGAGGAGCGGGCGCCGCTTGATCTTGCGGGCCTGCCGGCCATCCTTGATGATTTTCGCAAGGAGAGCGTCGAGGCGATTGCCGTCTGCTTCCTTCATTCCTATGCCAATCCGGCGCATGAGAAGGCCGCAGTAGAGGAAATTCAGCGCCTGTGGCCTGAAACGGCCGTTGTCGCCTCCCACCAGATCACCCGTGAGTGGCGCGAATATGAACGCACCAACACAGCCGTTCTGTCAGCCTATGTGCAACCGGTCGCGGAGCGCTATCTGCAGCGCCTGAGCGACGGCCTGAAAGGCGACGGTTATCGTGGCAGCATGTATGTCATGCAGTCCAATTGCGGTGTCGATTCACTGGAAGCCGTCTCCCGCATCCCGATCACCATGGTTGAATCGGGTCCGGCTTCGGGCTTCTGGGGCGCCGCCGAACTCGGCAAGCTGATTGGCGAACCCAACGTCCTGGCGCTGGACATTGGCGGTACCACCGCCAAATGCTCGTTGATCGAAAATGGCCAGGTCAAGATCATGACCGATTACTGGATCGAGCGCGACCGCACTTCGGCCGGCTATCCCATCATGGTGCCGGTGGTCGATCTCGTGGAAATCGGCAATGGCGGCGGTTCGATTGCCTGGGTGGACGATTTCGGCAAACTGCATGTCGGCCCGCAATCGGCCGGCGCCGTGCCGGGGCCGGCGGCCTATGGCAAGGGTGGAACCGAAGCCACGGCAACGGATGCCAATATCTGGCTTGGCCGCATCAATGCCGATTATTTCTGTGGTGGCGAGGTGGAAACCGACATGGATGCCACCCGTTCGGCCATCGAAGCCGTCGGCGAAAAACTTGGCACCGACGCCGATGAGGCGGCGCGCGGCATTGTGCGCATCGCCAACAACAATATGGTCAATGCGTTGAAACTGGTCTCGCTCAATCGCGGGTTCGATCCGCGCGACTTCACCCTTGTCGCCTTTGGCGGCGGCGGCGGAATGCATGCGGCTGCGCTGGCCCATGAGCTGGGGGTCAAGAAGGTTGTCATCCCCGCCGGCGCACCGGTCTTTTCAGCCTGGGGCATGATGATGTCGGATCTCAGGCGGGACTATTTCGTCACCCGGTTGGTGGATCTGAATGCCGATGGTGTTGGGCAGCTCGAGGCCGTTTTTGCGGAGACCGAGGCGCTGGCGCGCGATCAATTTGCCGCCGAACATGTCGATCCGGCCAAGGTCAAATTCCTGCGTTTCGGCAAGTTCCGATACCAGAACCAGGAGCACACGACCGAGGTGCTGCTTGAAGCCGGCGAACTGACACCGGAACGTGTCGCCGCCATCGAAGCCGATTTCCATGAAACCTATGAGCGCGAATACACCTACCGGCTCGACGCGCCGGTCGAGGTTGTGGGCATTCATCTGGTGGCGTCCGCTGAAGTCGGCAAGCTCACCATGACCCGCGAGGAACTGGGCGAGGCGGATGCCACGTCTGCGCAGAAGGCCACACGCAAGGTCGATTTCGCGCTGGAGGGCGTGCATGACGCGGCGATCTACAATGGTGATCTCCTGCGCCCCGGAATGGCGTTCGACGGTCCGGCGGTCGTAGAGGATTCGGGCACCACCATAGTGGTTCACCCCGGCGACAAGGTGACATGCGACGGCTATGGCAACATTCACATCGAAATTCGCACATAGGATTGGGGAAACGACATGGCAGATTTATCCAACGATCCGATTACCCTGGAAATCATTCAGAACTCCCTGCAGGCGACGGCCGACGAAATGTTCGCGGCTATGAAGAAGACCTCCATGAGCTCGATCATTTACGAAGTATTGGATATGGGAACCGGCATCATGGATGCCGACGGCGAACTGGCCTCTTCAGGTGCCGGCATTCCAGCTTTTATCGGCGTGCTCGACAAGGCGGTCAAGGTTTTCATCGCCAAATATGACAAGCCCGGTGATATCAAACCCGGCGATGTTTTCGCCACCAATGACCCCTATTATGGCGGCGTTACCCATCTCAACGATATTGTCGTTGGCATGCCCGTTTTCGCCGATGGCCGGATCATCGCCTGGACCGCCAACATCGCCCACAATTCAGATGTCGGCGGTATGGCGCCAGGATCACTGTCCGGGGAGGCGACGGAGATCTTCCAGGAAGGCATCCGTCTGCCAGCCATCAAGATTATCTCCGAAGGCGAGCCGATCCGATCGGTCATGGACATCATCAAGGTCAATTCGCGCATGCCCGATGTGCTGGAAGGCGATGTCTGGGCCGCGATCGCATCGGTGCGGGTCGGCGATCGGCGGCTGCGTGAAATTGCCGCCAAATACGGCGCCGAGACATTCGAAAATGCCATGACGTCCTTCATGGATTTTGGCGAGAACGTCTCCCGCAAGGCACTGGCCGATCTGCCCAAGGGGACGTTCGAACTGTCGGAAGAACAGGATGACGGGCGTATCTTCAACGTCAAGATCACCATCGGCGATGACGAGTTCACGGTCGATTTGCGGGACAATCCCGACCAGGCGGACAATCCCGTCAACACCAGCCGCGATGGTGTCATGGTCGCCTGTCAGATGATTTTCAAATCACTGACCGATGCCCATTCGCCGGCCAATGGTGGCTCGTTCCGTCCCATCAACCTGCTGACCCGCGAGGGTTCGGTCTTCCACGCCAGGGAACCGGCGCCGATCGGCTTCTATTACGAGATCGAATTGCGTGTCTATGACATCATGTGGCGTTGTCTTGCACCGCATATGCCGGACCGTCTGGCCGCCGGGCATTTCGCCTCTGTCTGCGGCACCTTCATCGGCGGCATCCATCCCGATACCGGCCGGCAATATACCATCATCGAGCCGCAGCTCGGCGGCTGGGGGGCGAGCCGGGAAAGCGACGGCAACAGCGCTGTTTTCTGTGGCTTTCACGGGGAAACCTACAATTGCCCCGCCGAGATCAACGAAGCCCGCAATGGTCTTTATGTCGATCGCATGGAACTCAATATGGAGCCGGGCGGCGAAGGCAAGCACACGGGCGGACGCGGTATTGTGATGGATTACCGGGTGCGTGCCGACAACGGCTTTCTGACCGTCGGCTACACGCGCTCGAAATTCCCCGCCTGGGCCGTTGATGGTGGCCGGGAAGGCTCGCCCAACTATGTCGAGTTCCGACCCCATGGAGGCGAGCCTGAACGCTTCGCCTTCGTCTCCGGCCTTACCACGAAACGCGACGATGTCATTCGCGTCGTCACCGGCAATGGCGGCGGTCTTGGTGATCCGAAGGAGCGCGATCCCGATGCCGTTCGAAAGGATGTCAAGAATGGCCTGATCAGCCCGCAGAGAGCAAAGGAAGTCTATGGATTGGAGGTGTAAGCCGGTTCGAAGACGACGCTCATGCCCAATCATGAGCCGGCAAACTTTCAGCCGTAAGTGTGATCACAGGCACACCTGTCCTGCCCGGGGCCCCGAACAGCCCTTACAACCCAGCAGACGGTGCGTCTGATCACCCTGAGCCGTGACAAGTACAAAGCGGTACCAATCGGGCGAATTAGGCGAGGAGACTGCCGCTTGCTTCAGACGGGGTTTTTGATCGCCCTGAGCCCCGAAAAGTGCGTAGCGGTTTTCGGATAAGGCCGAAGGGCCAAACAAAAAAGCCGCCCCGAAAAGTGCGTAGCGGTTTTCGGATAAGGCCGAAGGGCCAGAAAAAAAAGAGGAGGATGTGATGAACACGGATATCCCACTGAAAATAATGTATCTGAGCCCGGTCGGAAACCGCGGCGAGGATGACGGAATCTTTGCCTCCATGGCCGACACCTACCGAATGCCTGGCACGGAGGTCCACATCACCTGTCTGCCGGACGAGGATGGCGGTTTTACCCATATCGAATACCGTGCCTATGAGGGGATCGTCACGCGCGGCATCATTCGCGCGGCCCGTCGCGCGGCGCGGGAAGGATTTGACGGCTTTGCCATTGGCTGCTTCTACGATACGGCGTTGCATGACGCGCGCGAGATATCGGGCGATATGGTCGTAACGGCCCCCTGTGCTGCCAGTTGTGAAATTGCTGCCAGCCTGGCCAACCGTTTCGGGATCATTGTCGGACGCCGCAAATGGGTCAACCAGATGGCGGCCACGGTGCGGGATCACGGGCACCAGGAGCGGCTGTCGGGATTCTACCATGTGGAACTTGGCGTCAATGACTTCCAGCGCGATCATGATGAGACACGCCGCCGGCTGATTGCTGCAGGTCGCAAGGCCGTGGAAGAGGATCACGCCGAGGCATTGATCCTCGGCTGCACGCTGGAGGTCGGGTTTTACAATGAACTGGAAGACGCCCTTGGCGTTCCGGTGATCGATCCGTCCATCGCGGTTCTCAAGCGGGCGGAATATGCGGCGCTTCTTAAAAAACAGTGCGGTTGGAAGCCCAGCCGGAAATGGTCCTGCGAGCCGCCACCCGAGGAAGAAATTGCCCGGTTCGGCGGCTTCGATGAAGGCGAAGCGTTTGGAAACCGGCTGGTTGTCGGCCGCCATGAAGAAGAGGAAATGCGTTACCATGCCTGATGCTGTAACTGATCGTCTGGAGGCCCTGCGGGGCAGGATGAAGCAAGCCGGAGCCGATCTTCTGGCGCTCGGACCCGGCAACCACATGCACTGGCTTCTCGGGTTTCACCCCCATGCCGATGAGCGGCCGTGTCTGTTGCTGGTCACCGCCGGTGGAGAAGCCTTCCTGATGCCGGCGCTCAACGCCGAAGGCAGCCGCGAACACACGGCCATCACGTTCCATCAATGGGGTGATGCCGATGGTCCCGATGAAGCGCTGACCGCGGCGCTGGCCGATGTCGGGGGTGCCAATGCCAAGATGGTCGTGCTTGACGAAACCATGCGCGCCGATTTCGCCCTGTTGCTGATGGACCGGCTGCCCGGTGCATCGCACCAGTTCACCGATGCGACGCTGGGTGCCCTGCGCATGTGCAAGGACAATGTTGAATTCACCTTCCTGAAGGAAAACGCGCTGATCAACGATCGCGCCATGCAGGCCGCATTCGCCACGGCCAAGCCCGGTGTCAGCGAATTGGAGGTCGCAGCCGCCGTCCGCGATCATTTCAAATCGGAAGGGGCGGCGCCCGAATTCTCCATTGTCGGTGGCGGTCCCAACGGAGCATTCCCGCATCATCAGACTGGCGACCGCAAGCTGCAAAAGGGTGACGCCGTGGTGATCGATATTGGTGGCCGCAAGGACGGCTATCCGAGCGACATGACCCGTATGGCAGTTATCGGTGTGCCGCCGGAGGGATATGAGGAGGTTCACGCTATCGTTGACAGCGCCGTCAAGGCCGCACTGGCCGCCTGCAAGCCGGGCGTCAAGGCATATGAGGTCGACGCGGCCGCTCGCCGCGTGATAACCGAAGCCGGCTATGGAGAATATTTCGTCCACCGAACAGGCCACGGTCTCGGCATCGATATCCACGAACCACCCTATATCTCCGCCTCGTCGGAAACGGTTCTGGAGAACGGTATGGTCTTCTCCATTGAGCCCGGGATTTACCTTCCCGGCCGCTTCGGCATACGCCTTGAGGAAATTGTCATATTGCGGGACCACGGACCGGAGATCTTCTCGGAGCTACCGCGAACAACACATGTTGTGGAGGTGTAGGGCGAGATGGCGGCGCCCTTTTCGCTCACCGGCCGCACCGCGCTTACGTGCTGGCCCTGCGCGGGCGCGGAGCACGCGCCGGGCCCCGCTTGTGGCCTGATGCGTGCATCAATACTGGTGCTGAGGTGAATCCAAGTGTGATCACACCTGACGCTGGTGTCAGTGTGGATCGTTGCCGGCTTGGCAAGGCGCCTTGATTTCCGTCCAAACGGGATCTGGAGCATGATCACCCTGAGCCCCGAAAAGTGCGAAGCGGTTTTCGGACAAGGTCGAAGGGCCAAACAAAAGAGCCGCCCCGAAAAGTGCGAAGCGGTTTTCGGATGAGGCTGAAGGACCAAACAAAAAAGAGCGACCAATTGAGGAACCACCAGGCACTCCAAAATGTCCCATGACCCCGTAACACTGTCCGTCATCCAGTCGGCCCTGGTCGCCTCTGCCGACGAAATGTTTGCCGTGCTCAAGAAAACGGCCATGAGCCCGATCATCTATGAGGTGCTGGATGCCGGCACGGGCATCACCGATCCGACAGGCCGTCTTGTCAGTTCCGGTGCAGGCATCCCGACCTTTGTGGGCGTACTCGACAAGGCGGTGATGAAAATCGTTGAACTGCACGGTCTCGACACGGTGCGTGAAGGCGATCTCTTTGTCACAAACGACCCCTACTATGGCGGTGTGACCCACCTCAATGACGTTGTCATTGCCATGCCGGTCTTCGCGGCGGGCAAATGTGTCGCCTGGACAGCATCCATTGCCCATTGGAACGATGTGGGCGGCAAGACACCCGGCTCCATGTCGACCGATGTCGACGAGATTTTCCAGGAGGGATTGCGCCTGCCGGCCATTCGCCTCTTTGACGCCGGCGATGCAGTGGACAGCGTTTTTGACATCATCGCCGCCAATTCCCGTTTGCCGGATTTTGCCCGGGGCGATTTATGGGCGCAGGTTGCCGCCAGTCGCCGCGCGGCGCGCCGCGTTGCGCAGCTGGTCGAAACCTATGGGCTCGACAATTATGAAGCCGCGCTTGCCGCCGTCTTCGCGGAAGGCGAGGCCCGCGCCCGAAAGGGCCTGGCGGCTCTGCCCAAAGGCACCTTCCGGATCGAGGAAGAACAGGATGACGGTGCGGTCTGGCAGGCCGAGATTCGCATCACCGATGACCGTTTCACCGTCGATCTGAGCGGCAATCCGGCCCAGCGCTGCGCGCCCTATAACACCAGCCGCGACGGCGCGGTGATCTCGGCCCAGATGATCTTCAAGGCGCTCAGTGACCCTGAGCTCTTCGCCAATGCCGGTTCGTTCATACCATTGGAGGTGATCACCGTACCCGGCACGATCTTCCATGCCACCGGCACCGCTCCGCACGGCTATTATTTCGAGACCCGCATCCGCCTCTACGACATGCTGTGGCACTGCATGGCAAGGGCCTTGCCGGAACGCCTGCCGGCCGGGCATTTTGCCTCCATCTGCGGCACCGTCATCGCCGGCATCCACCCCGATACCGGCCAGGGATACACCATGGTCGAACCGCAGATGGGCGGCTGGGGCGCCACAAAGGACCGTGACGGCCTCAACGCCATGTACTCCACCAGCCACGGCGAAACCTTCAACTGTCCGGTGGAAATCTGCGAGGCCCGCTACGGCATCGATGTCGGCTGGAAACGATTGAACGACGGACCGGAAGGCAAGGGCCTGCACAGCGGCGGCAAGGGCCTGGAAGTGTGTTATCGGCCAAGGGGCCGGGCGGTGCTGTCAGCCGGCTACAGCCGAAACAAACAGCCCGTCTGGGGCTCCAAGGGCGGCTACAATGGCGGCACGAACGGGCTCACCGTGCGGCGCTCTGATGGAAGCAGCAAAGCCCACGCGTTTGTCAGCGGCCTGACACTGGAACCGGGCGACGAGATCCGGATCGAAACAGCCAATGGTGGCGGATGGGGTGACGTGGATTGAACCGGCTGCCGTGCGAACCGTGCTGCCGCGCTGAACAAAGTCCCGTTGCAATCTGATTTTTGAGTGCTCACTCAATTCGCTGGCAAGCATTCCCGAATGTAATCCTGCAGCCCGTCCGCCACCACCTTGATCCGCCCCGGTGTCACCGGTGTATCGGGGCGCACGATCCGGACGGGCAAGGGCGGTGGCTGGAAGGCGTCAAGCAACGTCACGAGCGAGCCGTCCCGGATGGCGTCGTCGACCTGGTAGCTCAGGAACAGTCCGAACCCAGTCCCGGCGAGACAGGCGTCCAGGGTTGGCCCCACGGCATTGGATGTAAACGCTGCCGAAACCGGCACCGGCGTCACGCGGCCGCTGTCGGACAGAAAAGGCCAGCTTTGGCCGGACGTGTTGCCGTCATTGAGAATACAGGGCAGGCCGCGCAGATCTTCGGGCGTCAGGACCGGTTTGTTGGCGGCAATGCAGTCTGGCGTCGCGCACAGGACTTGCCGCACATGGCCGATGGTGCGCGCCTTCAGGCTGCTGTCGCGCAGATGACCGATGCGCACGGCCACATCCACGTGATCTTCCAGAATATTGACGATGCGGTCTGCCAGCATCAGCCGGGGGATGATGGCGGGATGCTCCGACTTGATCGCCAGCAGGCCAGGCGCGACATAGCGGCTGCCGAAGGTCTGCGGTGCGGTGACCGTGACAGGGCCTGTCGGTTTGGACAGGGTTCCGCTCATTTCACCCTCGACCTGTGCAAGGCCATCGATCATTTGCCGGACATGTCCAAGATAGCGTTGGCCTTCCTCCGTCAGATCGACAACCCGGGTGGACCGGTTGAACAGCCGGCTGCCGATATCATCCTCGAGCGCAGCCAATGTGCGCACGACCGTGGGAAGGGATGTGTCCAGCCGTTTGGCAGCCTGTGTCAACGACCCCTGTTCGGCAATGGCGATGAAAGTCCGGATTGCTTTCAGCTTGTCCAGGTTTATTACTCCATATTTCAAATGAATGTAATCGAATTTGCTGCATTTATCCAGAATCTGAAATCTGTCACGATCAGGCTCTTTCGGGCAAAGGAATGAGGACCAGCCATGATGAAACGAATGGTGATCGCGGCCATGCTGGCGACCCCGCTGGCGGCCCCCCTGGCGGCCATGACGCTGAGCGCCGCAACGGCTCAAACGGCGGACCTGCTGGACGCCATGGAGCGGGGCAATCAGCAGGATTTTCGCACCATGCTGAATGAAGGCGCCGATCCGGATTCGACCCGTGACCGGCTGTCTTTCACGCCGTTGGCGCTGGCGGCCGTGCGCGGCGAAACGGAATTTGTGCGCGCCCTGCTGGAAGCCGGTGCGGATGCTGATGGTCCCGTTGCCATGGGTCTGACACCGCTGGCGGTTGCGGTGCGCAGTTGCCGTGTCGATCCGCAGATTGTGCGCATGCTTGTTGCCGCCGGCGCGGACATCAATGCCCCATCGGGCGCCGGCCTGTCGCCGGTCCAGGCCGCAATACAGGCGGGGCGCAACGACATTGCGGCCCTGCTGATCGATCTTGGAGCGGACATACAGGCGGTCAATCTCTATGGCGACGGCGTGCTCAACTACGCCATTTATTACGAGGCGCCGGACATTATCCAGCTTGCGCTGCGCAAACGCGTTCGGACCGAGCAGCTTTCTGTCCTGTTCACCACGTCCCGCTATTATCAGATCAATTTTGGTGCGCAGGGCCTGCCGGCCCGCCGAAATCTGTGCGGTTCGGCGACACGGAACTGAGCCGAGCCGTTCTATCGCCGGCAGACAGAGCAGGGAAAACCGGTATAAGAGTGTCATCGGCAGGGTCCGCATTCATCGCCTGACGATAGTCCATTCAACCGGCACGGAGCATCAGGCGCCGCATGATCTTCCCCTCTCTCGTCATTCAGGGCACCGCGTTTCATACCCCTGAAAGGGGCCGGATCGACGTGATCGAAAACGGCGCCATCGCCGTTGCGCCGGACGGGACGATTGAGACCGTTCTTCACCCTGAGGCCGGAGAGTATCAGGCACTGATCGACGCGGCTGGTTCGCGCGGCGTGCTGATGCGGCTCGACCCGGAGAGCTATCTCATCCCCGGCCTGATCGATCTGCATATCCATGCCCCGCAATGGCCGCAGCTTGGCAAGGCGCTGGATGCACCGCTGGAAGAGTGGCTGCAGACATACACATTCCCGCTGGAAGCGAAATTCGCGGATCTCGAATTTGCCCGGGTCGTTTATGATGATCTTGTCCGGACGCTTCTGGCCCATGGCACGACCACGGCCGTCTATTTCGGTTCGGTCGACTTTCAGGCCAATGTGATTCTCGCACAGACTTGTCTGCGCCACGGCCAGCGGGCGCTTGTCGGCAAGGTGGCCATGGACCATGTCGATCAGTGCCCCGATTATTATCGTGATGAGAGTGCCGTTTCGGCCCTGGAAGAGACAAGGCGCTTCATTGAAACGGTCCGGCAGATGAAGCAGGGTGATCACCCGCTGGTTCGTCCCGCCATCACACCGCGCTTCATTCCAAGCTGCACGGACACATTGCTGCAAAGCCTCGGCGCTCTGGCGGCACAGACCGGATGCCATGTACAGACCCACTGTTCCGAGAGCGATTGGGAGGTGGCCCATGTGCGCGAGCGGCTTGGGCAGACCGATGCAGAAGCGCTCGATGGTTTCGGTCTGCTGACCGACCGGACCATCCTTGCCCATTCCAACTATATCACGGGGAGCGACATGAGGTTGTTGGCAAACCGGGGCTCTGCCGTCGCCCACTGCCCGCTTTCCAACGCCTATTTTGCCAATGCGGTCTTTCCGGTTCGCGATGCCCTGGACAAGGGCGTCGATGTCGGCCTTGGAACGGACATCTCGGGTGGATTCAGCCCGTCCATATTCGATGCCGTCCGCTGCGCACTGGTTGCCTCCCGCCACGCCTGCAGCGGCACGGACCCGTTACTGACACCGGACGACCGCGGGACAGCTTCTGAACCGCTCAGCGCTGCGGATTCCTTTTGGCTGGCAACGGCCGGAGGCGGTCGGTCCCTGTCATCGCCCATCGGACTTTTTCGCTCCGGCTATCACTTCGACGCGCTGTGCATCCGCTCAAACAGCCCGCAAAGCGCCTTCAGGGTCAATGCATCCCTGGACAGTCCGGTTGATGTCTTTGAAAAGCTCGTGCTGACCTCCGATCGTTCCTGTATCGAACATGTCTGGGTCGATGGCAAACGCCGCGTGCTCGAAGGCGAAGTGGTTGCCAAGCCATGATCGTCCCATGCCCACGGAAGTCACCACTGACAGACCCTTCGTGTCACGCTTCTTTGCGCTCGAAATCGGTCGAACAACGTTTACCCTGCGTCGAGGGCACGCTATCAGGTGACGGAATGTAAGGAACAGGCAATGGCGCTCAAAAGCATGGTCATGGAGTTCGGATCGGGCACCGATATTCGCGGCGGTGATGCCACCAAGGCTGCCGTTCGCGCCGTTCATGCCGCGCTCCGGCACAACTCGATCACCTTTGCACAGGCATTCGGCGTACCCAAGGAAACCATATCCGTGAAGATCGTCATCGGCGTGCCGAACCCGGGTGACGTCGATCGGGAAGCTGTGGCGGCCCTTCTGCCTTACGGAACGGCCGAGGTAACGGTTGTCGACGGGGGCATGACCATCGAGTGCGAAACCGGACCCGGCGCGACCATTCTCGCCAATGCGGCCTTAACGGTGTTTCTCGACCTTCCGCAGGGAGGGCAGTGATGACGGCGATGAAGCGCATCATGCTTGAAATGGGCACCGGCAATGCCCTTCACTCCGCAGATTATACCAAAGCCGCGATCCGCGCTGTCCAGGATGCCATGCATCATTCTTCCCTGACGGTATTTCGAAGCCTTGGCATTGATCCGGCAACCGCCACCATCGACCTGACGCTTGCCGCACAGGAGCCGGAGAAAATCGACCTGGCCAAGGTGCTTGAAACCCTGCCTTTCGGATCGGTGAAACCGAAGGCGGTGCATGGTGGACTGAACGTGGTTGATGAGACAACAGGCGATCCGGTGATAATCGTGAATGCCGGGCTCGTGGTGCGGGTGCCGGTTTAGACCGTTTCACGTTTGGCAAGGAACGTGACAAGGGTGCCCGCCGCTGATTTCGAACGGGTCCATGTCATGGTCATCCATTGCGCTGTGTCTCATGGATATTACTCCCGGCCCATTGCGATGCACTGTTCGGCGACGGCGGATGAGCTTGCCGTCACAAAACTCAGCTCAAAACGGTCTTGCCGCCAAGGCGGTTGCTCTGATTTCCCGATAGTCATGGGTGCCGAGCCGACCCTCCAAGGTGGCTTCAAACGACCACGCGCCACCATCCGGACGATGGCTGATGCCGATGCCGGCAAATCCGATGGCCGTGGCATCCGCAAACGCTGATGTAAATTCCAGAGGCAGGCCGGCGACGGACGTGTCGATATTGTTGTCCCCAAGATTGAAGGCGCCGTCCGCACCGATCCAGGTCTCGACCGAAAGAATGCCGTTTTCCATTCTGCGCTCGACGGCGAGCCTGGTCACCTTTGCTTGCAAGGTCGCCACCTGAACGGTCCGCCGAGCAACGGCCAGGCTGGCAGCCGAACCGGCCTCCTGATAGCCGTCCAAAAACAGCGCCCCATAGGATCCGGCAAGGCTGAGATCTGTTCGGTCATTGACCGGTCGGGTCAGAGTCACAGCCGGTGAGATGAATAGTCCGCCATAGGTAGCGGATGCCGTTTCCAATCCACCCACAACGCCATTATTGGCCACCTGCCGCTCGGACCTGTGATACGCATAGCCGGCGGTCAGCAAAGTATCCAGACGCCAATGGCCGTGGTTCATGCTGGCGTAGAGGCCGCCATAGGCCGAGGAGACGGCAATGGTCTGCTGGTCGCCATCCGTTTCGATGTGACTGTAGCCGCCGCCACCGAAAACGCCGTAAAGCCGTTCATCCGAAACAAGGGTTCCGCCGGATACGACCCCTCCATAGGCCTGGCGCGCCCCGGTGACGCCGCCGCTTCCCGACAGGCTCTGGGCACCACCATAGGCAACAGCCCATCCGCCGGTGCCGGTCGGGCGATCAGTGCCATAGGCGAAGCGACCGCCATCGGTAAAACCGATCCGGGTATCCTTCGCCAGCGCATCGGTCACCGCGTTCCGTGTCACATTGCCGATGGTTTGCAGCCAGAGCCCGGCCGTCGCGAATCCCGTCGGATCGACCGCTATGACCCGTGAATTTGCCGCATCATGCACCAATGGCGAGTCAGAACTGAGTGTGGAGAACGCACCGGCATAATTGAGGAAGAGGTTGAGTCCGGAACCGACCGTCAGGCTTTGATCGATGCCATCAAACCGGACGATGCCCTCGAGCACGGAGCCGTTCAGCAGGATCAGATGGTCGTTGATACCCGCCAGCTTGATGGCGCCGGATCCGTCACCGGTCACCGCGCGGCCGGCATTGATGATCGTCGCATAGTCTCCTTGCGAACCGATCCCCGCAACGCCGCCTCTGGTGCTGCCGCTGTTGATGACCAGCGCGTGATCGCCTTCGACAAAGATGCCATCCTCTTCCGCGATGATCGTGCCGCGATTGATCATGGTGGCATAGGCGCCGCCGAGGCGAATGCCATGGATCTGCACCACCGTGCCCTGGGAGTCGCCATTCACCGTCCCGGTGTTGGTGATCACCGCATGGTCTCCATCCGAACGAATAGCAATTCCGATCGAATTGATCGTGCCGCTATTGTTGATTGACGCCCGATTGCCTTCGGACCGGATGCCGAAGTTTTCTGCATTGATCGTTCCGCTGTTGCTGATCCCGGCATCATCCCCGTTCGAGCGGATTCCGGTGTCTCCGCTATCGATCAATCCGCGGTTGGTGATGGTCTGATTGCTCGCCGTTCCTTCGACGGCCCTGACGCTGCTTGCAACCGTATCGATCGTTCCGCCTTCCTCGATGGTGACGGATTCTCCATCTGCGGTGACCACCTGGGTGGTCGTTGCGGTGGTGCCTGAAGGAATGGTGATATCCTGCGCCAGCGCTGACATGGGAGACGCCAGCATCAACGTCGCCAGAATCGATCCCAGAGATCGGAATGTGGGAGATTGGCTATGCCGCATTGTGTTTTCTCGATCCGGTTCCTAACGGGCATGACAATGGCATAGATCCACTTTGGCAGATTCGCCGGCGGCGTGTCTTCAATTTAGACAACGGGTCGGAATTTGCATGTGCACAGCACGCCGATCTCCCAATTCCTGAGCCGCGCCATGTCATCATCGCGTCTTCATGCCGAGCCATCAGCCCACCGATCCACAATCGCCGGATGAGTCAAATCGTGTTCACGGCAGTTCGGAACGCCAACTGGATTGTCCCGCGGCTGTTCACACCTGAAGCCATGGCAGGGAGATGGTCGATCGATTGAGAGGCTTGCCTTGGCGCAGCGCAGAACATATCTGTCAGCCCAATCAGGAGACTTATCATGCAATCCCCGCTCCCCGCCTTTACCCATTCACTGAAAGCACTCTCGGCAATCCTGGCGAAAGCCGAGGCGCATTGTGCGGACCGCAATATCGAACCATCAGTGCTTTTGACGGCGCGTCTTTTCCCCGACATGATGAATTTCATTCGAAATGTGCTGGCGGCCTGCGACACCGCCAAGGGAGCGGCCGCGCGGCTCTCGGAGACGGACAATCCCCGCTTCGAGGACAATGAAACCAGCTTCGCCGAATTGCAGGCCCGCATTCAAAAGACGCTCGATTTCATGGCGACCGTCCCGGATTCGGCCTTTGAAGGCGCCGAGGACCGCATCGTCAACATGAAGGCCGGTGCGCGCGATTTGACCTTTACGGGCGCCAACTACCTTTCGGTTTTCGCCACGCCGAACTTCTATTTCCATATGGCCACCGCCTACAATATCCTGCGTCACAATGGCGTGGAAATCGGCAAAGTCGATTTCCTCGGAGGCCGTTAGACTGAAGCAATGAGTGGGGTTGCCGCCGCGGATGGTGTCGACAGAGGATCATGATGAAACCGCCCGCCGGGGGTTGCCCTGGCCGGAGGCTTACGGAGCCCTTCTACCGGCGATTCGGGCGCAATGGGGCGTCGAGGGTGAGATTTATCTCAGCCGGCACCTCAGCGGCGGTAAATCGGGCGCCTTGGTCTATGTGGCGGATATCCAGAGTGCCGGCTTTACCGGACAGGCCATTCTCAAGCTCGACCACGCTACCGATTCTGCGCAGCAGGAAGCCCATGAGGCGAGCCTGCACGGAGACGCGATCAAGGACGCGCCGGCTTTTGCTGAGAACCATCTGCCAAAACTGTTGAACGCCCTGCATCAGGGAACCCAGTTTGCGATCCTGTCGACCATTGCCGGCCGCGGCCTGGAATATGCCGAACCCTGGACCACCTGTCCCTTTGAGCAGCAATTGCCGGCGGTCCGCCGCATGTCGCGAGAGTTGCTGGAGGACTGGAACGCCGACTACCGGCTGGCCGATGGCATGCATATGCCACAGCAACTCCTCAGCGGCTGGCTCGATTACCGCCTCGACCCGACCGAGGGCCGCATCCATGGCTTCCTTCAAGACGATTGCGGTCTGGCCCCCGATACTGCCACCATCGTTTTCGAGGGACAGTGGTACCCCAATCCGATGGCCTTCGCATATGGTGCCGGTGATATACCCGAGCGGCTTCAGTTGCGGACCGTCACTGGCCACAGCCATGGCGATCTGCATGGACTCAACCTGTTGGTCAGCCCTTCCGCCTCGTCGGAGCCAAACTACCATCTTATCGATCTTGCCGACTATCAGAGCCGGCGGTTCCTGTTTTTCGACCACGCCTATTTTGAGCTCGCCTATTTGCTGACGGTGCGCAGTGCCGCCGCCACCGCGAACTGGGAAACGATCCTTGCCCGGCTCAGTCGTTTCGAACATCCGGAGGAAGGCGGTCTTCGGGCCGACGATCTCGGGGTTATCGAGATCGTTGATGCGCTGCGCGGCGAGGTGACGGCGTGGATCGAACGCCATCAGGCCGACCGATTATCCTACATGGAAAGCCAGGTTTTGCTTGCCCGTGTCGCCGCGGGGCTGAACTTCACGCACAAGCGCGTATCACAAGAGATGCGACGCATGGCGTTTATGTATGCCGCAACTGCCCTGAAGGACTACCTGAAATTGAATCGCGTGGACTGGCCGAAACACGGTCCGTCTTTCTCATTGCAAGCCGACGACAAGGCCACGAAGGCAGAGCCGCTGGAGCCATCAACCTTCGATGAACAATCGCAGCACCCGGCTGAAAAAACAGCCGGTGCCAATCCGGCGCCGACCGGCTCGTTGCTGTCGGAATTGCACCGCCGCCGGGTGATCACGGTTGCGGGCCTCTACGGCATTGCCGCCTGGCTGTGCATCGAGGCCGTCGGCGCACTGGAAACCAGGCTCGGCATGCCATACTGGACCGATACCGCGGTTATTGGGTTGCTGCTGATTGGCCTTCCTGTCGCCTGCGTCGTCGCCTGGAGTGCGGGGCGCGACTCACCCAGCCGGCAGGGGGGCGGGCGAGCGCTGCGGGATCTGCTGGTCGCAACCTGTGTCCTGGCTATCTTGGCGGTGTCGCTGAGCCGCCATGTGCTCGATGATTTCACCAGCAATACCGGGTTGCTCCAGAGTGCCGAAGAGCGCAAATCGGTAGCCGTTCTGCCATTTCGGAATTTGAGCATGAATGGCGACGACGACCGTTTCAGCGACGGGCTGACCATGGAGATCATGGGCACGCTGGCGCGGTCGGGTGAATTTCGCGTTCCCGGCCAAAGCTCGTCCTTCAGCTACAAGAACACCTCTGTTGATTTGCGGGAGATCGGTCAGGCCCTTGGAGTTGACTATATTCTCGAAGGCAGTGTTCGGCGCAATGATGACGAATTGCGTGTCGAGGCGCAGCTTGTGCAGGCCGATGATGGTTTTCTCGTATGGTCGGATGTCTTCGTCGACGAGATCAGCGATATCTTCGTGGTTCAGGAAAAGATCGCCAATGCGATCGGCGGCGCGCTCAAGACACCCATGGGTATTGAGGCAACGACGCTGCAGACCAGCCGTACCGATGTCCCCGAAGCCTATGACCTCTACCTGAAAGGGATAGCGCTGCTGCAACTTCGCGGACCCTCGGTCCGCCATGCCGCAGATGCGCTGGTCGAAGCCGTCACACTTGATCCGAACTTCGCCGCCGGCTGGGCCGCATTGTCGCTGGTCTACGAGGTCTACCCGACCTTTGTCGACAGCGGCGTGCGAACCCGCCTGCCGGCCACCTATTATCGGCTCGCGCGTGATGCGGCGCTCAAGGCACAGGCCCTGGCGCCCGATGCCCCCATCGTTCAACACGCGCTCGGCAACGTCAATCGGCGCGACGGCCGATGGATGGCTGCCGAGGACCATTACCGAAAGGCCCTTGATGCCGAGCCGGACAATCACTCGGTCATGGAAGACTATTCCGAACTTTTGACTGTTCTGGGGCGACATGCACAGGCCCTCGATATGGCCGAACAGGCCCTCGAACTGGATCCGCTCAATCCGCTCTACGTCTTCCGCATCTCGCAGATCGGCTGGCTCGCCAATCAAAGCATCAACAGTGTCGAAGCCATGATCGCCCTGTTCAGCAAATACCCTGAATTTCAGGTGATGACGGTCCGGCCAATCATCGGCTACATGTTTTCCACCGGTCAGGTGGAGCGGCTGAAAAAAATGGTCGAGGACTGCCAAAACTGCAGTTCCACGATGCGCGATCGCATTTTGACAATTGTCGACGCGGCGGCGACCGAACCGCCCGATACGGTCTTCGACACCCACAAGGACGACAACATCCTCGGCTACCAGTTCCTTCAGGCGATCGGCGGGCCGGATCTCGTGCTCAAGGCCTTTCGCTATCACATGGAGTTCGCTGATACGCAGACCCTGATCTTCAGAGTGCCCTGGACCGTCATCGAAAGCATCGGTGATACCGGAGAGTTCAAAAGCCTGATTGAGGAGCAGGGCATCGCCGCCTATTGGCGCGAGCGGGGTTGGCCCGAGCGTTGCCGACCGCTTGACGGTGACGACTTCGAGTGCCGGTAACGGTCGTTGCGGTCACACACCGGAAAGGTGATTGTCCCACAACAGCTCGGTCTTGCGTGTTTCGCCATCGGCCAATTGCATCGTTCCGACCATTGACGTTGCCGCAAAATCCGGGCCCATCGCCGCAAGTCCGCAGATCTTTGGTTGCTCCGTGATCTCGACCCGCGACGGATCGCCGGGGTCAAACCGCAGCATGACGCCACTCTTCGGTGACGTGACGGCCAGTTGGTCCCCATTGATCGCGATTGAGCCGATATACCCCTTCATGCGGGCGATGGCATTGTCGGCAACCGGCAGGGGTGACAGGCCGGTGTCAGGGTGCCAGCGGGCAAGCAAAGGGACGATACGTGCCGGATTGCCTTCGTGCTGACCGGCGATAAAGAGACGACCGCTCTTGTCACCGACCATGTGGCGGATGGAGACCTTTGACAGGTCGCTGGCCAGAAAATGACGCGCAATCAATGATCCGTCATGTCGATCCACAAACGCCAGTGAAGGCTGCATGGCAGCGACATTGAGTTTCGTACGCCCGAAATCCGGATGTGTTTCGAGCCCGCCATTGGCGACGGCAAGCGTGTCACCCGACACGTGAATGTCGTGTGGTCCGGTGCCGTATGATGAATATTCACCGATCCGGCGAAACCGGTCGGTTGCATCATAGATCCCGATGGCTCCGCGCGCCTGTTCGAAATCATTTTCCGTTGCATAGAGCAGTTTCCCGTCAGGGGAAAACGCACCATGGCCATAGAAGTGCCGGTCGGCGGGTGATGAGAAAACAAGAGGTTCGTCTTTTCCGATCGTTGAAAATGCCATGGCAAATGTGCCCGGGCGCCGGGCGAAGACCACGGCCCGGTCGGCGGTGGAAAAAACCACCTCGTGCCCGCGCGCCGGGAGCCTGATTCTGGTAAGCGTACGCCCCTTGTCGTCCAATAGCGCTGCGCCGAAGGCCCCGTCACCGGTCATGTAGGCCGTGCCGAACACGACATCAGTCTGGTCAATCGCCTCGGCAGCCCGTGGCAAAAGCGCTGCGACGAAGGCCGCGCCGGCTGATCGGATGAATGTGCGCCGATCCATCGGACCCATGGTTAGTCTCCGTCGAGCGGCGAGAAAGTGGTTGGCAGGCCAAGCGCTTCGGCCACCTGTTCTCCCAGGAGATTTTGCAGCGATCGCGTGACCACGACGAGATAGGCCAGGTTCGAGGATTTCTCGGGATCCTCGACAATCGACTGAACGGTGCCGTCCAACTTGCTGAGGGCAGCCAGGGCGTTGTCGAATTCGAAGGCAACCGATCCGGCGATCCAGTGCCGGTCTTCAGGCAATGCCTTCAGCAGCGCGGATATCTGGATCATGTCGCGAAGGCCGGCCAACGAGGCCGCTAGCATGTCCCGGGTCAGGCCGCTGCGCCAGAACAGGGCTCGCTTGTAGGGTTTCTTGTCGAGTCCGAAGGGTGCAATCGGCTTCAGTCTCTGGTCGCGTATGATCTCAAGCGCATTGGAGATCATCCCGACCAGCGCTGCAACGGATTCTCCGGTGTTGCGGTAAAGGATGTTGTCGGGACCCGGCTCCGACCATTGCCGCGCAAATCCATCCTCGTCTTGCCAGCCTTGTGCGATGGCATCGGCTATTGCGGCAATGTTGTTGGCGATACTGAGCGCGTAGAGACAACGGAACCCGCCGGTTTCCTCGACCAGTATCTGCGATCCGGTCCCGTGGAGAAGGAACTCCAGCGCCCCGAATCCCTGGAGGGCAACACTCTTGTTGCGCAGTGCTTCGGAATCCAGAACGCTTTCGTCCTCCAGCGCAATGATACGCTGAACCTGTTTGAGTCCCGTTGAGCGCCTGTCCGGCCAGAACAGCAGGGCATCGCGCCGGTTGGCCTCCTCCAAAGGCCCAATGCGCAGAAAGTCGATCCGGGCGTGACTGAGCACGGCATTGCGGAAGGTGTCATGCACTGCAGCCAACATGTCCGGCGATCCCGTGTCGCACAGTGCGCCGATGTCACTGACGAGAATATCGGCGGTTTCCGCGAACCGTTCGACATTCGGAATCACATAACCGTCGATCGACCGGCCAATGGCGGACTGGCTATCCACGGCCTTGACGGGCCCGGTCAGGGCGATCAGGAGCAGGGCAATCCACCAGCGCTGCATGAGTTCTCCTCGAAAATTGATGCGTGCGTCCTTTTAACCCGCAGCAACAACGATCCAAACCGCTTTTTCCGCAAATCTGCACCGGAACCGCAGATTGTTTTCCATGCGGCAGATCGTGAGAAACAAAATTATTTGAAGCGGCGCGAACCCTTTTTGCGGCGTTAAGCGTCTCTCTTTCGAGACAATCACAGAAAGAGGAAGATGCACATGACGTTTCAATACAAAAAAGCTCTGGTCATCGGCGGCAGCCGGGGCGTTGGCCGTGATCTCTCCATCAAGCTGGCGGAAAGGGATATTGCGACGGTTTCGGTTGCACGAAACAGCGCTGATCTTGAAAAACTGAAAGCCGAAGCCCCGGCGATCGACATCATCGCGATCGATGCCGCTGGAGAAGGCGTAGCAGAATCGCTTCTGGCCGATCACGATCCCGATCTGTTGCTGCTGGTGGGCGGACACAGCCCCAAAATGCAGTCGATTGCCGATATGAGTTGGTCCGATTTCAGCGCAGCATGGGAAACCGATACCAAAATCGCTTTCCAGTTTATCCGCGCCGCGCTGCGTGAACCGATGGCGGAAGGAGGAGCCATCGTCAGCTTTGCCAGCGGTGCGGCCATAGGCGGCTCGCCGCTTTCCGGGGGGTATGCCGGGGCGAAACGAATGCAGCATCTTGTGGCCAATTACGGCCAATGGGAAGCCGAGCAACGAGGCCTTGGTCTGACCTTCATGACCATCTACCCCAAACAGCTGGTTGCCGGCACCGGCATCGCCGAGAAGGCGTCAACGGCCTATGCGGCTGCGCGGTCCATGTCGCCGGAACAGTTCATGAGCCAGTGGGACAAGCCCTTGACGCCGCAATTCATTGGCGATCAGGTAATTGAACTTTTGCGGGAAAATGCAGGATCGGCCACCTATGGCATCACCGCCTCCGGCAGGGAGATCATGAACTGACATGACCAATGGCGAGGAACAGCGCAGCGGGCAGGAGGCGCTCGAAGCGGCCCTGCCGGCGCTTCGCCCCGAACTGCACCGTTACTGTGCCCGCATGACGGGGTCAGTTGTCGATGGAGAGGATGTGTTGCAGGAGGCGCTGTTCAAGGCGACACGGGCCTTGCGCGGCGGTGTCGTGGTGGACGATCTGCGCGCTTGGCTGTTCCGCATCGCCCACAATGTGGCCATGTCCCTGTTTCGATCGCAACAAAGAGAAATGGCCATGAAAGATGAACTCGGCCGTGACGCTCCACCCTTCCAGGTGATGCCCACGCACAGTGACGTTTCCGATCACCTGCGGCCGTTTCTGGCGCTCACGCCCCGTCAGCGCAGCACCTGTATTCTGCGTGACGTGCTTGGCTATTCAGCTGCCGAGGTCGCTGAAATGACCGAAAGCTCGGTCCCGTCGGTCAAGTCCGCGCTGCATCGCGGGCGTCGCCTGCTTAAAGACCACCATGTCGAGGATCCCGAGCCGCTGCCCGCCGATGAGCGCCGTAAGCTCGCGGTCTATGTGCGCTGTTTCAACGCCCATGAATTCGACCGGTTGCGGGACATGCTGTCGGAGGAAGTGCGTCTTGAACTCGTTGCCCTGGACCGCCGCACGGGTCGCAAGGGCGTGGGAGGCTATTACAGCAATTACCAGAAGAGCGATGACTGGCTGATGGCGCCGGGTGCGGTGGAGGGCAGGCCGGCGATGCTGGCCTTTGATCGTGCCGATCCGTCCGCACCGCCGCTCTATTTCGTCCTGCTTCAGTTTAGCGGCGACGATGTGACCGCAATCCGCGATTTCCGCTACGCCCGCTATGCCATGAACGATGCGCAGTGGCAGCGGTTTGAGACGTTCTGACCGAGAGTGATACAGATCAAAATCCAGGCCGTTGCTCACCGCTATGGTCTCGTTGGACATCGCGATGGAGGGCGATTTGGCTCGGGCGGACAGGACTGTGGAGGACTATGTTGCTGCAAGAAGCGAGCCGGTGCGAGCCGTCTTGCAGGCGCTTCGTGACCTTGTCCGGCAGACCGTGCCGGACGTGACGGAGGGGATGAAATGGGGAGCGCCAGTGTTCTTTGACGGGAAGGGAGAGGCCATTATCTACCTCTACGGCGGAAAGAACCATGCCCACCTCGGATTTGTCCATGGTGCGGAACTGAAAGATCCGGACGGCATTTTGAAAGGTCGCGGTCCGTCGGGCCGATATGTCAAATGCACCGCCGGCGAGGAGATCGCTGTGTCCGCGGTGGTGTCTCTGCTGAAGCAATGTGTTTGATGGTATAATGATCAGTCGGGAGCCGGATAGGCGGCAATCACTGCGTCGGCGATAACGGACCGCTGTTGCAAGCCGGCCTTGCGTGCGGTTGTATCGGACCATGCAGCGCGCGGACAAGAACAGCCGATGATCGATGTTCTCAAACATCCAGCCTTTGCACGCCTTTTCTCAGCGCAAGTCGTTGCACTCCTTGGGACCGGTCTCCTGACAGTGGCTCTTGCCCTGCTGGCTTTCGATCTGGCCGGAGACGAGGCCGGCGCGGTCCTGGGCACGGCGTTCACCATCAAGATGATAGCCTATATCGGGCTGGCGCCGATCGCCAATGCCGCAGTCGAGCGGGTATCGCGCAAGGCTGTGCTCATTGGGGCCGACCTTGTCAGGGTGGCCGTGGCACTGCTGATGCCATTCATTGATGCCGTATGGCAGATTTATGTGCTGATTTTCATCCTGCAAGCCGCCTCCGCGGTTTTCACACCGGCTTTTCAGGCGGTAATTCCCGATGTCTTGAGCGACGAGAAGGACTACACGAAGGCGCTGTCCCTGTCGCGCCTGGCCTATGATCTGGAAAACCTGATCAGTCCGGCCCTTGCGGGTCTGTTGCTCGCACTCGTGAGTTATCACTGGCTGTTCGGCGGCACGGCCATCGGCTTTGCGGCGTCTGCCATTTTGGTGTCCCTGTCGGCCATTCCGGCGCGCCGACCGGAGCGCAAGATTCGCTCCTTCAAGGAGCGGGTTACACGCGGGACGCGGATCTACCTGGCTACGCCGCGGCTGCGAGGTCTGCTGGCGCTCAATCTTGCCGCCGCCTCGGTGGGAGCGTTCGTCATCGTCAATACGGTGGTCATCGTGATGGGGAATGATGACCTGACGCAAACCCATGTCGCCTTTGCCCTGGCGGCCTTCGGCGCCGGTTCAATGGTTGCGGCGCTGGCGCTGCCGCGCTTGTTGGAAGCGATCTCCGACCGAACGCTGATGATCGCCGCAGCATTCTTGCTGGGGGCCCTTGCATTGCCCTCTTCCTTGTTTCTGCCACCGACCGGCACCCTCGGCGCGCTGCTCCTGGCATGGGGGCTGTTCGGTCTGTTCTATTCAGCTGTATTGACGCCGGCCGGGCGCCTGCTGCGCCATTCGGCCCGTGCGGAAGACCGTCCGGCTTTGTTTACCGCGCAGTTCGCGCTTTCCCATTGCTGTTGGCTGCTGACATATCCGATTGCCGGCTGGGCGGGTGAGGTGATCGGCCTGTCGCCGACCTTGGCTGTGCTTGGCTTGTTGGCGTTGGTCGCGTCCGCCGTGGCGCTGATGGTCTGGTCGCCGGAGAGCACCGCGGAATTGGTTCATGATCATGATGATCTGCCATCCGATCATCCGCATCTGCGGCAATTCGCCAGCAGCGGCAAACGCCACAGCCATGTTTTTGTCATTGACGATGAACACCGGGCCTGGCCGACTCAGGGATGACAGTGCGATCCGCTCCAATCCTGATCGCAATCACACATGCCGGGCCTTGATCATCGCGCAAAGATCCCCAAACACTCTCGGAGACAGCCATCATTGCGAAAGCTCGTCGAGCTTGCAATGGTACTGATCGAGGCTGACGGAATATCTAAGGCAACACCGATTTGACCGAAACAGATGTTTGTTAGTCGGTTACGATCGGTCGTTGATTTGGTTGATGCGTTCAGGTCTTGCCGATTCTGTCAAAACCCGAATTGCCCTAGGCTGACAATTCCGCTGAATTTCCGGCGCGACGCATCAGTTCGGCAGCCGGCATGGGCTGGGCGAATGCATATCCCTGGAGGATATCGCAGCCAAGTTTCTTCAGAAGTTCGGCGTGACGCATCGTCTCCACACCTTCGGCCACCACCTCGATATTCAGCGATTTGCCGATTTCTATGACTGATTTCGCCAGCTTGCGTGATGCCCGCGACTCCGTCATCGGAATGATCAATTGGCGGTCGATTTTCAACCGGCGCGGATTGAGTTTCATAAGGCTGACGATCGAGGTTCGACCGGTGCCGAAATCGTCGATCTCGATATCGATGCCCATCGCCTTGATGCTCTCGATATTGCGTAGCACGATGTCATCGCAATCATCGAGAAAAATTGATTCGACCAGCTCGAAGGAAAGGGTGCCCGGCTCGATATCCAGCGTTGCGAGCCGTTCGGGAAGTGTCGGGTCCAGCAGGCGTTGCGCGGAAACATTGACCGATGCTCTCGGTATATCAAGACCGTGCAGGGTCCATGTCTTGACGTCTGCCAGGGTCTGTTTCAGAACCTCCCGGTCGATTGCCGCCGTCAGGTTGAACTCCTCGGAAGCGTCAAGAAACCGGTCCGGTGTCAATATTCCATGCTTCGGATGGTGCCAGCGTGCCAGGGCTTCAACGCCGGTGATCCGGTGGCTGCTCGCGTCGAACTGCAATTGATAGTACGGTCTGAATTCGCGCTCCTCGATGCCGCGCATGATATCGTCCGCAAGCGTTTTCGCGCGCAACGTATTGGCCTGCAGTTCCGGCGTGAAGAAGGCAAACCGGTTGCGCCCCGTGCTTTTGGCTTGATAAAGCGCCAGGTCGGCATTGACCAGCAAATGCGAAGCCTCGCTGGTACCATATTCAGAGGTTGAGATACCGATGCTGACCCCAAATCGGCATTCTTTGCCATGGTATTGCATCGGTGCGCGCATCTGGTCGACGATGGATTCTGCCAAGGCCGTCAGTTGTTTTTCATCTGCATCCTGTCGGCACACGATGACAAATTCATCGCCACCGATACGGGCTACGAAATCCGATGGCCGGGCCAGTGTTCTCAGGATAGCGGAAACATGAACAAGCAGTGCGTCACCGGCGGCGTGGCCAAATGTGTCGTTGATCTGCTTGAACCGATCGAGGTCAACGATCAGCAGCGCATGGGACAATGTCTCCGGCTGCTCACCCGTCTCCGGCCGGGAAAGCTCGCTGTCCAGGAAGCGGCGATTCGGAAGCCCCGTCAGACTGTCATGCAGGGCCATATGTTCGATTTTCGCCTTGGTGGCCTCAAGTTCCGCATTCCGGTGCTCCATCTGGGACTTGGCCTGTGTCAACGCATCATGCAGTTTCACATCGGCGGTTACATCCCAGTTCAGGCCGATGATGCGCGGAGCATTGCCAACATTGTGAACGGCGGCCTTGGCTCTGATGTGCCGGATATCGCCATTGCGCAGGATGACACGAAAATTGGATTGGTATTGTCCGCGTGATTGCAGCGCCTCATCGAATTCATCCAGCGCGCGCTGCGCATCGTCGGGATGCAGCGTACTGCTCCAGACATCGACATTGGGTGTTTCGATGTCCGGCGGCAGGTCGTAAAGCTCGCGCATCCGGTCATCCCAAACCAGTTCATCGGTTTCGAGATTGAGTTCCCAGACGCCCACATTTGACGCGTCAAGGGCGAGTTCCAGTCGTCGCGACAGGCGTTGCAGGTGTTCCTCACGAATCCGCAGGTCCCGCATGCTCGTCTTGCGCTGTTCGGACAGGCGTTCGGCAATCGCGATCGGCAGCAGGACCAGAATTCCGGCAATGATGATGAGGAGGCGCTGCCACCAGACTGCTGCAGACGGTTGGTTCCAACCATTCTTGGGAACTGCGGCCAGCAGCCATGAGCCGTTTGGCAGAGCAACTTCAGCGGTCACGGGCGATGAAGCCAATACGCTGACAGGTCCGAAGAATTGCGCCCCGGAACCGCCGGAAGCATCCTGCCCGATGATTGCCACATCGATCGGCAAATCGGGATCGAGCAGACCGCTGTCCCGGTAAAGGCGTTCCGTGTCGATCACTGCCGAAACAATACCCCAAAAACCGCTTTCGCCGGCTTCCCCGGTGAAGACGGGAAAACGGCCGATGATCCCCTCGCCACCCTGGACCAGATCGACCGGCCCGGCGATTACGATTTCCGCGCCATCACGAACGGCCATCGCCATGGCGCGTTGCGCCGCGTTCTGGCGATAGTCCAGGCCAATCGCCCGCTCATTGCCTGCCATAGGATACATCAGGGAGACAATGAGATCGGGCGCGGCAGCAATATTGCGCAGTTGCGAGTTGCCCGTGAACAGGTGGCTGGACAATTCGGCGAACCGGCCCTGTGGCATTTCGGGCTCTGTTTTCAAAGTGGAAATGAGCCCTCGGACCAACTGGATGTTTCCGTTGATGTTGCCTTCGAGTTTTGCGCGGATGAGGCCGATGCGTTCACCCACCGAAATCCGCAATTCCTGTTGCGCCGCTTCCCGGTTCTGCCTGTCAACAAGGGTTCCGACCATGGCGATCAGAACAAAGGCAACCACAAGCAGCGGACTGAAGCCCAGCTTGCTGGCCGTAGACTGCCTTTGTGTCGGTTTCAGTTCGGAGTCCATTTGTTCCAACCATCGATCCGAGCATTACGGGCCGGACCGAGTCCCCACCTGGTGACAAACGACGAAATCCGATGGTTCCGAAAGTGTCGCACCCTGGAATTGCGCGTCTAGTCCCAATGACCCTGACGGAACAAAGATAAAAAACCTTGAATTGATTTGGTTAAAATAGTCACAACTCTACCGTGTTGGTGAGCAGGCATGCAGCCTGGGGAACTCGGATTTGAACCCATCACCAACGGAAAATAGGCATATGTGCCTAGAGAAACAGCAGCTTTGACAATAGCCGTCTGGCGGCGTCTCGCCATCAAATGATGCGACCAAATTCTTTTGTCATGGACGTCGGGAGGGGTGGCTTGCCGTTCGACCAAATCGCTGGACTTGCCATGCCGGAGTATCGCCGGAGCCGCATCGTCGGAATGACCGCGGACTGTGCTGCGACTGATCGCTCCGGATGCTTCGAACCGCTCTATCCGGCAATCCGCCGCCGTAAGCCCGGCATTATTGCGACGATCCGCGGCCTGTACGCGAACCCGATCACCCTGCTGACTGAGGAACATTACAAAAACGGGATTGTCATCGACCGGATGTTCGGATTGCGAGCCGTGTCGTTGAACGATCCCGATCACATTCGTCAGGTCTTCGTCACCGATCGGCAAAAATATGGCATCGATCCGATCCGCAAGCTCCTGCTCAAGAGAAACTTCGGGAGAGGCATGGCCTCGGTGGAAGGTGAGGAATGGCGTGGAATCCGCAAGGTCGCTGCGACCCAGTTCACCCATCCCAAGTTGCAGCGCTATGGTGCCGAAATCGCGGCGGTGGTTAGGCGCTGTTGCCTTGGTCAGCCGCAACAGCAACATATCTCCGCGTCTCGCTGGGTCACGAGACTTGCGATGGACAATGGCATGAAATGCCTCTTCTCGTTGGACCGTGACCGCCAGTTCGAACCGATGATGGACACCAATTCCGCCTATTTGGAACACGGCATGTCGCTTGACGTCATGGATGTCATGCGCGCTCCTGCCGCCTTGCCGCGGGCCATGAAGAAATCCATGGGTGTCATCCAGCGGCGGCACAGATCCATCGTAAGGGCGTTGTATCACGCGCGGATCGGCCGCATGAATTCAGGAAGCGGCGCGCCCGACGATCTGCTGACCGGCATCTGCCGCCACTACGCTCCAAGCGCGGTGTCCGGTGGTGAATGTCCCGCGGCCCTGGACAATATCGGCACAATGTTCGGCGCGTCCTACGACACGACCAGCAAGGTGATAGCCTGGGCAATTTACCTGCTGTCGCAATCGCCGGCAGCGTCAGATGCGATTCTCAAGGAGCTGGACGGGGGCGAGCACGATCATTTGCCACCCGACCGATGGCCGGATGCCCTACCGGTAACTCTGGCGACGGTCCGCGAAGCGCTGAGACTGTATCCGGCCATTCCGGGCATGGTCCGTCATGCGCTGCAGAACGCCAGCATCGGTTCTCAACCAATCAAGAAGGGTGATTATGTTGTCGCCAGCATCTGGCTCCTGCACCGGTCCGAACGCCACTGGAATGACGGTGCCCGGTTCCGGATCGAACGCTTCCTGCCGGGCGGGGAGGCCAGCCGGAAGACCGATTGCTACATGCCGTTCGGCATTGGGCCGCGCACCTGTATCGGGCGTCAGTTCGCAGAACTCGAATGTGTCATCACACTCGCAATCCTGCTGAGAGATTTCGACTTTCGTTATGCCGGGAAACGGCCGCCGGAACCGGTCTGGAAAGGCACGTTGCGTTCGAGCAACGGCATCCCGGTTGTTATGACAAGAAGACGCTGAAGGGGGAATACGTGTCGGATATGATAGTCTCGCACCGAAAACAATCGATCATCTGCATCAGCCTGGTGGCCGTGGCATGGTTCGGCAATGCTCTCTATGCCGTGGGAACGCCGGACGGGCTGCTGAAATACTGGTCGCCGGCGTTGGTTGCCGGTGCGATGCTGACATTTCTTTTCTATCACGGAAGTCGTGCCGAGGGGCGTCATGCCGTCTTCACCTTTGTTATCACGATTTTCCTGATCGGCTGGTCATTCGAGACCATCAGCATTCATACCGGCTTTCCCTTCGGCCACTATCACTACACATCCGTAATGGGCCCTTTTCTGGGACACGTCCCCGTGTCGGTGATGCCGGCCTATTGCGTCATGGGTTACATTTCCTGGGCGACAGCACGGGTCATTGTCTCGCGAACCCGACAGGACTCCGGCTCCATCATGCGTTTCGGTGTTCCGGTTGTCGCCGCTGCTCTCATGGTGATGTGGGATGCTTCGATGGATCCATTGCGCGCGACGGTCGAGGCCAGGTGGGTGTGGCGTGACGGCGGTCCGCATTTTGGCGTGCCGCTGCTCAATTTCGCCGGATGGTTCATGGTCACATTCCTGATGTTCCAGGCCTATGCGCTCCTGCGTGACCGGTTGCCGAAAAACGAACGGTCTGCGGTGATATCGGATAATTTCTGGATGGCTGCGCCGCTGATGTATCTGGCATTTCCGGTTGAATATCTTCTCAATCCCCTGGTGACGGCAGGCGCCGGTCAAAATGTCAGCGTCAATGGCGTGCTTGTTCCCGTGAAAGTCGTTCACACGGATATCGCTCTGTTGACCGGTGCAACCATGGTGCCGGTGGCGCTCCTGGCCATCGCCCAACTGCTGCGCATTCGCAGGGCGGCGGAGCCGGGGCGGGATGAAATCGGTTTGACGGTCGGGCATGCGACAAATGCGGGCCGGTCGAATCAGCTGTCCAGGCGGCCTTTCAGCAAATAGGCCTGCATCTTGCCTTTGCCCTTCATTTCGGTTTCTCCGCGGTCTTCGAAACGGAATTTGCCGGCCAGAAGGTCATGGGTTGACTGGCCAACCTGGATCTCGCCGGCCGCAATTGATGCCGACCCTGATGTTGAGTGGATGGTCCAGCAGCTCTCAATTGCCAGATTTCATCTGCGAAGCGGCCGCGGCATTTTCCAGATAGTGCTCCAGAAACCCGGCAAGATCGTCGGTGACATAGTCGATATGGTCACCATCATCACCAATCTGTTCCCAGTCCTCACTCATGACCGTATCGATATTGTTCGGCACGATCAGGACGGTGCGCATACCAAGGGTTTTGGGAACCGCCAGATTGCGCGGTAAATCCTCGAACATCACCGCATCCCTGCTGTCGATCCGGTGCAGGGACAGAAACCGGTCATAGGTTTCGGCTGCCGGTTTGGGCATCAGATCAGCGGCCAGAATGTCGAAGATCTCGTCAAAATGGTCGAGGATGCCCAGCGCCGTGGCAGTTCGCTCCGCATGGCCAACATCACCATTGGTAAAGATGAATTTGCGCCCCGGCAGGGCCCGGATGGCCGCCCCGAGCGCCGGGTCCGGTTTAACCCAGGAATAGTCGATATCGTGGACCTTCTCCAGGAAATCATTCGCATCGATACCGTGTTCCTTGATCAACCCGTTCATGGTCGTTCCATGATCGCGGTAATAGGCCTTTTGCAGGCGCCTCGCCTCATCGCGTGGCAGCCGCAACAGCTCTGCCACATAGGACGTCATCTTCTGGTCGATCTGCGAAAAAAGATCGGTGTGGCGGGGATATAGTGTGTTGTCGAGATCGAAAACCCAATTGGTGACCGGGTGAAAATCGTCATGGCGCGGCAGGTGATTGGACATCCAAGCCTTATGACACAGAAGCCGTTTGTCTGCACGGCCAAATTCATTGGCCCGGGGCTCTGAATCATGATACGGCGCGGCGATGGAATTATGGATCCCGATCACGCTCGTCGCCGCCTTTTTGCAGAACATCCGTTCAGCCATGCAAAAGCACCTCAAGGGGGTGATGGGCACCACCGGCGCAACCTTTGTCCGCTTTGGTTTCGGTTTTCCTTTCGCCCTGTTGTTCGTTGCGGGGCTGCATTGGGGTGTCGGCATGAGCCTGCCGGTGCTCAATGGCACGTTTTTCCTTTGGGCAATCGTCGGCGGCGTATCCCAGATCACTGCGACGCTGCTCCTTGTCTATCTGTTTTCGTTCCGCAATTTCACTGTCGGAACGGCCTATTCACGTACAGAACCGGCGCAGGCAGCGTTTTTCGGACTGATATTTCTGGGCGAAACCGTCACAAGGGGCAGCCTCTTTGCCATCGCCATTTCGGTGGTTGGAGTCATGCTGATTTCAGTGGCGCGCAGTCCGATGAGCTGGGCCGGTCTCGTGACGTCCATATTCAGCCGAACAGCGCTGATCGGGCTGGGATCGGGCACCGCCTTCGGGATTTCCGCCGTGTCCTACCGCGCAGCGTCATTGTCGCTTGGCGGTCCGAATTTCGTCATGCAGGCAGCGGTGACTCTGGCCTTTGTCATTGTGTTCCAGACCGCCATCATGCTGATCTGGATGATCTTGCGCGACCGCAGCGAGATTGGCCATATCGCAAGGGCCTGGAAACCTGCGCTGGTCGTCGGCCTTGCCGGCGTGACGGCATCCTTCGGCTGGTTCATGGCCATGACCCTGCAACAGGCCGCCTATGTCAAGGTTCTGGCGCAGGTCGAGATCATCTTCACCTATGCCTCGTCGGTCTTCATCTTCCGCGAGGCCGTCAACCGGCTGGAGATCATCGGCACGGTGCTGATTGTCGCCGGTGTTGTTGCGCTGGTGCTTTTTGCGTGAAGCAAGCCAGAATTTTTGACAGTGTGTCCGGCTTGTCGCGCTCCGTGGCCGGTGTTATGGGACACATCATGAGCCCTCGTCGTCACATGCCTGCCGCCATCCCTGGCACCCGAATTCTTCGCCCGGTCTGAATATCCAGGCCGGGAACCGGAGCATTTTGTTGACGACTGCGCGCGATTTCGCGATCCAAAGAGGCTTATTTCCATGCCAGAAGACCAGGCAACCCTTCATCTGTTGGCCGGCAAGATATGCGCCGGCAAATCCTCACTGGCCGAGGAACTCGGCCGCGATCCCGGGACCGTCCTCATTGGTGAGGATCAGTGGCTGGCGTCACTCTTCGGTGACGAGATGAGCACGCTAGGCGACTATGTCCGTTACTCCGCGCGGTTGCGAACCGCGATGAAACCGCATCTTGTGGCGCTCCTGCGTACCGGTGTTTCCATCGTTCTGGATTACCCGGCGAACACCCGGTCCAGTCGGGCATGGATGCGCGCAATCATCGACGAAGCGGCATGTCGGCACGCACTGCACTTTCTTGATGTTCCAGATGAGGTCTGCAAGGCGCGCCTGCGCAAACGCAATGCGGCCGGCACGCATGAATTTGCCGCCACCGACGAACAGTTCGACAAGGTATCGTCTCACTTTGAAGCACCAGCGGACAGCGAAGGCTTCAACATTGTCAGACATGGTGGGGACGCGCGTTAGTTCTGGCAGGCGTCAGGATTGAGTCGATTTCGCCTGAACCATCGCACACCGCAGGCGGATCGCATGTAACTGGGAAACAATATGGCTTCGCGGTCGATACATTGTTCTGCCCGATCTCGGCCGGCTCTGGATGCCGATTGGATTAGTCTGACACCTCAATCGCCAGTTGCGAGTCGAACACAAATGGCAGGGTTTTGAAATGCCGCCGGGCCGTGCTTTCGTCTATTTCGGACGGGTGAGCGGGGTCCCGGGCGATGCCGTGACGCAGCAATTCACGCATCACAAGCGCGATGGTGCCCACTTCGGTTTCCTCCGCGTCCTTGTTTTCTTCCGTGACCTTCACACCCACAGCGAGCAATTTGCCAAGGCAGACATGGGGGCCGCTGCCAAAGGACAGCCCATGAAGTGGCAGATTGTCCGACAGATCGCGGTGCGGATTGAACTGTTCGGCGTCCTCTCCGAACAACGCCTGAAGGCGGTTGGTTTTGGTGAGATCCACCGTCACATATTCGTCCTGCACCGCGTCGTGGCCGTCGGGCAGATGCATCGGACACAGGGCACGGCGCTTGGTGATCGGGCTGGCCGGGTGCAGGCGCGTGTTTTCCCAGATGAATTTCTGCATCAGGATGGGATCGCGCAGCAGGTTCTGGCGATCTTCGGGGTGGTCCTCGAACCAATCCAGTACATTGTTGACCATGTTCATCAGCACATTGGCCGTGGTGAAGGCTCCTGCAAGGATAAAGAACGCCGCGTCCTTCATCCGCTCGTCATAAGGCAGGTCGTCATCGGTGGGATCGGAGAGCAGCTGTGCGGTAATCGCGTCCTGCGGCAGATCGGTCCTGGTGATTTCTCCGGCATTGAAGCGCTCGACAATGGCTTTGCGTCGCGCCAGTGACGGTTCAAAAAACTCGTCGCGGAAGGTTGTCAACGCCTCTTCCAACTCCGCCAGAAGCCGGTCGCGGTCGGACGGATCGGTCAGTTGCCCCATGGTCGGCGCGTGACCCAGTTTGCTGAGCAGGGCAAGCAGCCTGTCCGTGTCGGCTTCGGTGTTGCGCCGGTCAATGCCAGCGCTGTCTGCTGTCAGATTGATCAGCACGCGGTAGGCGAATTTCGCCATGTCGCCACCACCCGCTGCGATGGCCGGATCCATGGTCTCGCGGATGGCCTTGGGGAAAACATGGTTCTGGTAGTGCTTGAAGAAACGCCGGTTGAAAACGCCCGCAAAGATGCGCTTTTTCTTTGTGTGGTCCTCGCCATGCAGGCAAACCACCGTTCGGGGCAGAAACACCGTATCCGCATCGTACAGCGCCTGATGCAAGTCCGGCAGACGCAATGTTTCCTCTGCTTCGCGATAGTCGATCACAAAATGTTCGGGCATTGGCGCTCTCCCTAATGCAGTTCTTCGACATTGAGCGGTTCAGGCGGTTGCTCCGGCCCAAAGGCAATCTCACGGGTCAGTTTGGTTGAGCCGATCGACGCCAGCCGCCAGCCTGGAATGGGGTTGCGTTTGGGCAGTGGCGAGAGGTCCTTTTCGACGCCCTCGATCATCACATTGGTGATATTGTCGGGGTTGCCCAACAGGCTCAGATCCTCTTCCACCTTGCCGGTGACACAAATGATGTCGGCGCGATAGCCCGGCGCTATGACACCAACCTCGCCTTCCATTTTCAGGCCCATGGCGCTTTTCTGTGTGCCACATTGGATGGCTTCCAGTGTCGTCATTCCGAAGTATTTCACGAACACTTCCATCTCGCGGTAGTGCCAGTCGCCGTAGGGGACCAGGGAAAAGCCGGCTTCGGAACCGGTCAGCAGCGGCACGCCGGCCTTGTGGGCGGCAATCATCGTCTCGATGCTGTCGGTGATTTCGCGCTCGAACAGCGCCATCAGGCTTTCGGAAGTGCCGATCTTCTCGCCGAATTCGACCATGTTGTACTGAAACGTCAAGGCAGGCGCGATGGGGATCTTGCGATCGATGATCGCCTGCAGGGCATCGTCATCCATCGCGGTGCCGTGAAAGATCAGATCGAATCCGGCTTCGGCTGCCTTGCGCGTGGCGCCTGCACCGCGGCAGTGGCCCATCACCGGGGTTTCCAGATCATGGGCGGTGTCGCAGATCAGCTTCAACTCATCCATCGTCCACACGCACAGCTCTCCCTTGTGGGCCTGACGCGGGATGATGCCGGTGACATGAACCTTGATCCAGTCGGCGCCGTATTTGATCTGGCGCCGAACTTCGCTGACGATTTCATCCTTGGAATTGACTGCCATGTAATAGCCGGTCGTGCCCTCATCGTTGATCAGCCGCCCAGCCGTTCCGCCGACGCCGGTGATCAGTGCGTATGAGCCACAGGACATGCGTGGGCCTTCGACAATATTGGCGTCAATCGCATCGCGCAGGTCGATCATGTTTTCGAACGTGCTGTCCGGGTCCAGAATGCCTGTCACTCCCGCCCGGAGCAATTTGCGCGCATTGTAGGAGGCCACCAGGGCCGAGAGCGCATTGCGGCGCTGAAAGAAGATTTCGGAATTTGATCCGGCATCATCAAATGCCAGGTGACAATGGGTGTCGATCAGTCCGGGCATCACGGTCTGTCCGGTTGCATCGATCACTTTTGCATCCGGTGTGGCCTGTTGGTCCGCCTCATCTCCCAGTGCGCAGATCCTGCCATCTTTCAACAGCACCGAGCCATCCAGGGGCGCACGTCCTGTGCCATCAATAATGCTGCCATTCTTGATCAGCGTGTCGGTCATGGTGGTGTCGTCCTAATCGGTCAGGCGCAGCAGTCTGCGCGCGTTTTCGGCCAGCTTCGGCGGCGGGCGGTGATCTGCGAGATCGTCCGGTGCGTCCCATCCCGAGAAATTCGTGCCGAAAACCAGCCGGTCGTCGCCGACGATGCCGGTGAAAAGGTCCAGCGACGTTTCGCTGTTGAGATGGTTGTCAAACCAGATGCGCGAAAGCCGCTCTTCGAACGCGCCATCTGCGCGCAATTCAGATGATGACCAGGGGCGCTTTCTTGCGGCCATGGCCAACCGACCGAACAAATAGCCGGTCGAACCACCCCCATGGCTGAGGCAGATATCCAGGTCAGGGTGACGGTCCACCACACCGCCATAAATCAGGCGTGCAACCGCAAGGGTTTCCTGCGCAGCAAAGCCGACAACCACGTCCAGATCGAAATCGGCAAGATTCGGATCGCCCTTCGGACCGTCTATGCCGGCCGGTGATGGATGAATGAACAAGGGCACGTTCAGCCGGGTGCATGCGGCATAAAGGGGGTCCATGACGGGGTCATCAAGGCGATGCGGCATGTCCGTGCCGATGTAACCGCCCAACAGACCGAGCTGTGTCACCGCGCGTTCAAGCTCCGCCTTCGCCGCGCCGATATCCTGCATCGGCAAGGCGGCGAGACCGGCCAATCGACCAGTATTGCTGACCAGCAGCTTCGCCAGCGCATCATTGTGCAGCCGGCAGAACGCCGTCGCCTGGTCAGCGGCAACAAAATGCAGGAACGTCAAGGGATTCGGTGAAAGAACCTGGGCATCTATGCCGGCCGCATCCATTCGGGACAGGCGCAGATTGGTGTCCATGAATGCCGAGCCCTGATAGCGGACCCCGTCCAGACGATAGTCCCCAACACGGAACCATGGTGCATCCCCATCCTGTCCGCCCATTTCCGGGCCAAAATCACCCAGGGCGCCGAACGTTTCCGACAGAACGACATGCGCATGCACATCAAGAACCTTTGCCGATTCGAATTTGGGTGACACGTTGGCTTTGCTCCAAAGAATTCATTTCAATATGATCGGTATCGATCTATCATGTCAATGATATGGACAATTTTATCGAGATGGACCAATGCAGTACAAAACCAAATCAGTGAAGACAGGCAGGAGACTGTAGATTGAACGACGCATCGTCCATATCGCCGAAAAACCGGCGCCCGCTAGAAGACCGCGTTTCGTTTTTGACTCACAGGATCAACGCGCATTTGCAGCAGGTCTGCAACCCGTTGATCGCGCCGCTTCAACTCGATCTCTACAGTTCACGCATCATCGTTGCCATTGCGGAAAAGGGGCCCATGAAAGTTGGCGAGCTGGTCGAGTTGATGGCCCTGCCGCAATCGACCATGTCGCATCAGCTAAAGCGCCTGGAAAGGGACGAATATGTGCTGCGAACCCGGTCGGACACCGATAACCGTACCGTTGTCATCACCCTGACTCAAAAGGGCCAGGACGTGGCCGAAGTCAACAATCAGCTCAGCGATATCATCTTGGCGCATGTGTCAAAGGAATTGTCTCCCGAGGAGATCAAACTGCTGACGGCGCTATTGCAGCGCGTGTTTTCCAGCCTTCCCAAGGTCGGCGACGTCACGCTTTGACGGGTCCGGTATCCTGATCACCAGGTTTCCGTCCTCCCGGACGGGCCAGGACCCTGGCCGTCGATGGCCGGCACCGCGCCGAACCTCCCCACCACATATCGGAAATCACTGAATCACTGTCCCTGACAGAAACACCGCATTGGCGGGGCAGGTCGGTCGTTTCGTCAAGATTGGCGGTGACATGCGGCTTGAGGCGATGGGCGTTTCGCAATCGGGATGGATTCGTCCGGTTCCGGTGCGACTCTTGTGAGACGGTCCTCTGTCGACGCCGATTGTGACACCGGAAACCAAGTTCTGAAAATTGTATTGTTGTAAATAGGTTCGATATGAATATAAATATTCCTGAACATGCAAGTCGGGGGGAATTGAGTGGCACAACCACATATCATCTCGAACTCGGCCCAGATTGCTGCTGGGTTGAAGCACCCGGAATTGAAGCAGGCGCTTTATGATGAGGGTGCGGTCATTATGGCCGACACGCTGCTCACATTGCACGGCGAACGCCATCGCAAGAGGCGCATTCTCGAATTCGGTGTCTTTCGCAAGGATTTCTTTCGCTGGTATGAGCAGACGGTTTTTCCCGCAACACTGAAAAACTCGATGGCGGGCGATCTTTCGGCCGGTCGAACGGAACTTGTCGATCTGGGATATCGCGTGACGATGAACCTGACGGCTGATTTTGCCGGCATAGACCGCCCGGATCAATCCGAGGCCGAAACCGCAGATCTCTTGCGCCTGGTTGAGATCTTTTCCCAGGGCGCCACGATCATTCATTCCACCCGTCCCAAGGACGAATTGCGCGAAGAGGTCCGCTCGGCGATTGCCGAGTTCGAGCCGCGGTTCCTTGCCCCCTCTGTTGCACGGCGGCGCGATCTGCTCGCACGGTTGGAAGCGGGCGAGATTGCCGAAAGCGATCTGCCGCGCGATGTCCTGACGGTGATCTTGCGCAAGGGAGATCCCGGGGAATTCACGCCCGATGTTCTGACCCGCGAGATTGCATTTTACCTTCAGGCCGGCGCCCACTCGACAGCCAATTCGACAATCCATGCGTTCCACGACATTCATGTCTGGGCTGAACAGGACCCCGTCCGTTGGGATCGTTTGCGCCACGATCGGCTGTTTTTCCAACGCGCCGTCCACGAAAGCCTGCGCCTGCATCCCGCCAGCCCGGTGGCGTGGCGACAGGCAATGTGTCCGATGCACCTGGATGGTGCGGGAGCCGTCGAGGCGGGCGCGACGGTTGAGTTTCGTCTGGCAGAGGCCAATCGTGATCCCGAGATTTTCGGCGCCGATGCGGATGCGTTCAACCCGGAACGCGCCGTCGCACTGCCGAACCTGCCCTTTGGGCATACATTCGGCACCGGTGTTCACACCTGCCTTGGCCGCGATCTGGACGGTGGTGTTGTGCCACGCGGTGACGTCGACCCGGAAACCCATCAATACGGCACGATCACCCTGTTTCTGCGCGATCTCTTTGCCCGCGGCGCGCGACAGGATCCGGTTGCTCCGCCGCAAATGGCGACCAACACGGCCAGGCCCAATTGGGGCCACTACCCGGTTATCTTCGATGAAAGGCTCGCATGGGCATGAAAACGGCAATCGTCACGGGCGGCAGCGGCGACATCGGGCGTGCCTGCGCACAGACCTTGATTTCCGACGGATTCCGGGTCGGGCTGCTGGATCTGGAGTCCGACCGGCTGGCCGAGGTGGCCGAGACGATCGGGGCCACGCCCTTGAGTGTTGATGTGACGGATGAGCCGGGCGTTGAACGTGCGATGGCGAAATTCGGCGCCGTGCCTGATCTTGTGGTGAACAATGCAGGCGTTGGTCGTTTTGCCTCGCTTCTGGATATGCCGATCGAGATGTTTCGCCATCAGCTCGATGTCAATCTTGTGGGCGCCTTCATTGTTGCGCGTGCGGCGGCCAAAGGCATGGTCGAACGTGGCTCAGGCTGTATCGTGAATGTGACATCGATCAATGCCATCACCACGGGACCCGGCACTGGCAGTTATCCGGCGTCCAAGGCAGGCCTGGCAAAACTGACGGAAATGATGGCGTTGGAATGGGGTCCGTCCGGCGTGCGTGCAAACGCTGTCGCTCCGGGTTTCATCGACGCGGGTATCTCGACGCCGTTTTATGCCGATCCAGAAGTGCGGTCGCTGCGCGGCGAGGCCGTACCATCCAAACGCCTTGGTTTGGCGGAAGACATCGCAAATGCCGTCAGTTTCCTTGCCAGCGACAAGGCGAGCTACATCAACGGGCATCATATGGTTGTTGATGGCGGGGTGTCGGTCAGTCTGCTGACACAACTGCCGCGCGCGGTCAAAAAGTGACCCGGAACCTGATCCTGTCCGGGGGGATTTATCATCCTTTCACAGAAACCTCGACCGCGGTGGCCGATCAGCTGGCGGCGCTCGAGATCACGTCAGAGATCACAGGCGTCGCTGAGGGCTTGCGGCGAATGCAAAATGAAGCCTTCGATCTGGTCACCATCAACGCCTTGGCGTTCACGATGACGCAGGCAGACAAATATGCTCCCTTGCGTGCAGAATTCGCATTCGACATCGACGAACAGGGCAAACGGGCGCTGCGCGAGCACCTGAACGCCAGACGTGGTCTTCTGGGCCTGCACACTGCGGCAATCTGCTTTGACACCTGGCCCGAATGGGGTGACCTCCTTGGGGCCGCATGGATTTGGGGGCAGTCGAACCACCCCGCACCCGGCTACCTGACTGTAACGCATGGGGCACGGTCATTTCAGGTCTGGGACGAGCTCTATTGCGGATTGCAACTGCAACCGGAAACCCGGGTACTCGCCACCGCCCGTCCAGCATCTGGTGGTGAAGATCAACCGATCCTGACTGCCAAGGAAAACGCAGTCTACTTTGCGCTTGGCCACGACCTGACATCCGTCATGTCCAGTGACTATGCCGAATTGCTGCGATTGGCGGCAAGGCGTGCCATGTCCCCAACTGGAAAGGTTACATGATGCAGGACGCAAAAGGCTATTCCGTTTTGATTACCGGTGGCGGATCGGGTCTTGGTGCCGGGATCGCACGGCATATGGCCCACGCTGGCGCGAGGGTCACGATCACTGGCCGAACGGAAGGGAAATTGCGAGCGGTCGCCGACGAGATCGGCCCGAACTGCAAGATCTGCGTCGGAGATGTGTCGGACGGCGAGGATCGCCGGCGCATGGTGGATATGGCGATCGCCCATGGCGGTGGCCTTCAGGGCCTTGCCAATGTTGCGGGCAACATGCTGCGTGGTCCGATCACCGATCTGGATCCGGTGGCAATCCTTGAACTGATGAACACCAATGTGGTGGCAGGAATGGCGCTCACCGGCCTTGCCACGCCGCATCTTGCGCGAGATGGCGGCGCAGTCCTTTTCATCGGTTCGGTTCACGCCCGTCGCGCCTTTCCGGGTGCTTCACCCTATGCGGCAACCAAGGGCGCGGTTGAGACGCTTTCACGGGTTTTGGCGGCAGAACTGGGCCCGAAAGGCATTCGCGTCAATTGCCTGCTGCCCGGGGCAGTGCCAACCGAGATTAATGTGCGCGCGGGCATTGCCGACAGCCACGCCGACAATCTGGCTCGACTGCAATCGATGGCCGGTGACCACCCGCTGGGCCGGATTGGCTCGCCCGAGGAGATTGCCGAGGCCGCCGACTATCTGCTGCGCGCCGAATGGACGACAGGCACCTCGGTGGTGGTTGATGGCGGGCTGGCGCTTGGCGTGTCGCACAAATGAGGAGTGTCCGGTGATCCATGCACGGCGAATTTCTGGCCTTTGCTCCGGTGCATTTCGCAATTCGACGGAGTGTGACAAGGAAACAGCTGGTCGATCGGCCGCACTGGCTTTGGATGTGTTCTGGCGTCAGATTTTCAGCCGATTTCCCGCGTTTTTGCGGGTGCAGATCTCCAGAATTCATTGCCGACCGGCTTCTTGCCAGAGCCGATATTCAAATCGTCGGTTTAGGTCGAAATTGGTTATATCAATATGAATACTATTGAATTTGGTGGAGTTTTGTCGAACAGTGAGAAAAGGTAGGGCGACATGATGCGGGGGTACATGACCTCAACTAGACCGGAGTGTTTCTAGACGATGCTGGCACAGCAATTGTTGAACGGGCTTGTTGTCAGCGGCGTCTATGCCCTGTTTTCGCTCGGCTTCACCCTGGTCTTCGGTATTCAGCGCATCCTGAATCTGGCTCACGGTGCGATATTCATGACCGGGGCCATGGTCGCCTTCTACACCGTCAAAGGGGGCGGTCCCTTGTGGTTGGGGTTCATTCTGGCCATCCTTGCCTCGGGTGCCCTTTCCGTGCTGGTCGAAATTGTTTGCTTCCGCCGTTTGCGCAAAACCGGCGACGAGGAATTCGGCGGAATCATTTCATCGATTGGTGCCGGTCTTGTCATCACCACCATCGCGCAACAGGTGTCGAGCACCCAGGTTCTGCGATTTCCATTCGAAACCTTCCCGGTGGTGATCTTCAAATTCTGGGGCCTGCGGGTTTCGATGCTGCAACTCTTCATGGCCGGGGCGGCGATCATTCTGGTGCTGATATTGGGCTACTACGTCTACAGGACAGCCTTTGGCCGCAGGATCCGCGCGGTGACGGACAATGAGCATGCCGCGATGCTGATGGGGATCAATCCGAACTTCGTATATTCGCAAACCTATTTCCTTGCCGGTGCGCTGGCGGGGGCCGCCGGTGTTCTGGTCGGGCTGGCCTTCAACTCCATCACCTTTCTGATGGGCGAACCCTACCTGATGTTCGCCTTCGCGATCATCATACTCGGCGGGCTTGGGTCGATCCCCGGCGCGCTGCTGGCCAGCCTGGTGTTTGGCATGGTGCAGACACTGACAATCGCCTATCTGCCCTCCGGTCTGACGGATACGATCATATTCGCGTCGCTCTTTCTGATTCTGCTTGTGCGGCCCCACGGTATCCTGGGCAAAGAAGATGCCGGCAATCTGAGGGGGCGCAGATGAGCGGCATTATCGCGGGCTATCTTCCTCTTTTCGATCTGTATCTGATCCATGTCGGTCTGGCCTTCAGCCAGTATATTGTGCTGCGTGCCGGGGTCTTTTCTCTGGCGACTGCGGCATTTGCGGGCATCGGTGCCTATACCGCGGGCATCTTTGCGGTCAATCTTGGCCTGCATCCTGCAATCGGATTGCTTGCCGGGACACTGACCGGTATGGGGGCGGCGATTTTCCTGTCCATACCGCTGGCGCGTTTGCGAGGCGTTTATCAGGCCATCGCAACGGTTGCGTTCATTCAAATCTGTCTGTCCCTGAATGTCTATTCCGAAAGTCTGACGGGTGGCGCCATGGGGCTCAACAACATACCCAAAACCGTCGGCACCGGGACGTTGTTCGTCTTCGCTGCGTTGGCCACCTATATGATCTGGGCCATCGAGCGTGGTCGGCTTGGGCGCGCCTTCAACGCCATCCGTCAGGACGAAGCGGTTGCGGCCTCCTTGGGTATTTCGATCACGCGTCACCAGATGCTGGCCTTTGCGATCTCGGGCGCGCTTGCTGGCCTGTTTGGTGGGTTGGAAGCCTATCACGCCTATGCGCTCGACCCGAACCAGTTCGGCTTCCATCTGCTGATCACGATCCTCAGCTATGTCATTCTGGGTGGCCGGAACACGGTTCTTGGCCCCCTGGTCGGCTGTGCAATTTTGATCATTCTGCCCGAACTTGCGCGTCCCCTGGCCGAAAACCGCATGGTCATATACGGCGTGATGCTGATTGTCGTGATCAACTACGTCCCCAAGGGTATCGTGGATACCGCGCTGGATGCGATCCGGGCGCGACGTCTGAAGATGCGCGAGGAGACAGTGTCTTGAGCACGTTGAAACTGACCAATCTGTCCAAGCGGTTCGGTGGCGTCGTGGCCTCGGAAGACGTCAATATCGAGGTGCCTGCGGGAAAGGTGATTGGGCTGATCGGACCAAATGGCGCAGGCAAGACGACGATCGTGAACATGATCACCGGCTTGCTCCCCGTCACAAGTGGCACCATCCATGTGGGCAACGCTGACATCACCCATGCCCCGGCTCACGAGATTTGTCGGGCCGGGCTGGCGCGGACATTCCAGAACATCCGCCTTCTGGGCGAAGCGACCGTGCTGGAAAACGTGATGATCGGTTTTCATCGCCACGAGACCTCATCGACCTTTGCTGCCCTGCTTGGATTGCCGGAAGCAGGTCGTGAAACTGCCACCTTGAAAGAAAGGGCTTTCAGCCTCCTTGGGGAATTCGACCTGCAGGCATTTGCCGACTACCCGGCCAGCGGCCTGTCCTATGGACATCAACGCAAGGTCGAAATGGCGCGCGCCATGGCCTCGGAGCCGGATTTTGTGCTGCTGGACGAGCCGATTGCCGGCATGAACGATGTGGAAAGCAACGCGCTGGCGGAGATCTTCATGGGCCTTGCCAGTTCCGGCAAGGGCGTGCTGCTGATTGAACACAATGTACGCTTTGTCGCCAAGCTGTGTTCCTACATATACGTGCTCGACGGAGGAAAGCTGATCTCCGAAGGCACATCCGATCACGTTCTCAATGATCCCGAGGTGATCTCGGCCTATCTCGGGGATGCGCATCATGCTTGAGGTCCGCGATCTGAAGGTCAGCTATTCCGGGATTCAGGCCTTGCGCGGCGTGTCCATGAACGTTTCCAGCGGAGAGACGGTGGCCCTCATCGGTCCCAATGGTGCCGGCAAGTCCAGCCTGCTGAACACAATATCCGGAATAGTGCGGCCTGAATCCGGTTCGGTGATGTTCGAGGCCGGCGACATTACTGGCGCGCGCGCCTGGGTCGTAACGAAGGCGGGTGTCTTGCAGGTGCCCGAGGGCCGCAAGGTGTTCGGCGAGATGACGGTGCTGGAAAACCTGCAGGTCGGAGAAACTGCTCTGCATGGCCGCGCGCCGACATACCGCCTTCAGGATGTTTTCGACGTATTTCCCATTCTGCAAGAACGTCGCGAACAGCGCGCGGGCTCTTTGTCTGGCGGACAACAACAAATGCTGGTCATTGCGCGCGCGCTGATGGGGGGACCACGGCTACTGCTGTTGGACGAACCCAGTCTCGGCCTTGCACCCGTCATCATCAGCCAGGTGTTCGACGCGCTGGCCGAACTGAAGGCGCAGGGACTGACCATTCTTCTGGTGGAACAAAACGCACATTTGGCCCTGACAGCATCCGACCGGGCCTATGTCATCGAACAGGGTCGGATCATGAAAAGCGGGGCCAGTATGGACCTTGCAAAGGATCCCGAGGTGACAGCGCTTTACCTTGGGCAGGAATAATTGAATCAAAAAGGAGGACTAGACATGAAACATTTCAAATATCTCGCTGCAGCCTCGGCGATCGCGCTGGCGGTTCCGGCGCTGGCCGATGATGTCAAGGTTGGCGTCGTGGTGTCCACCACGTCGACCTACGCTTTCGTCGGTGAGCCGTTGGTGAATGGCATGAAGCTGGCCGCCGATGAAATATCGGCCGCCGACAATTGGGGCGGGCATAATGTCGAGATCATCTATCAGGACAACCGCTCGGACAAGCAGGAGGCCATTGCGCTGATCACCCGCATGGCCCAATCCGAAAATGCCGATATCGTGGTCGGCCCGATTGCCACGTCTGAAGCCATGGCAACCGGTCCCGTGGCTGTCGATCTGAAGATCCCCATGTTCACCACCGCAACGTCCCCGGCAGTGCTCGAGGCAGGACCCTACATCTTCAAGTCGACAGAAACCGCCGACGCTTACATGGCGCCTGTGGGTGAGCATATCGTCAGCCTCAAGCCTTCCAACTGCTTTCTCGTCTCGATCCGTGACAATGAAGGCTATATCCGCCAGCGCAATGTCATCCGTGATATTCTGACGGGTGCCGGTGTCGAGATTGTCGGCGATGAGAGCATTCTGGCAGCGGACACGGATTTTACCGCGCTGTCGACCAAGATCGTGTCGAACGAACCTGATTGTCTGTTCGTGACGGCCCCGCCGGAGCAAGCCGCCAATATCATCATTCAGGCCCGTCAGGCCGGGCTTGATGGTGATACGATCCTGGCGGGAGATTCGGGCGCTGGATCGCAAAAACTGATCGACGCAGGTGGTTCCGCAGTGGATGGCATTCTGTTCCCGGCCAGTTTCGTTGCATCCGCATCGGATAGCTCCAAGGCTTTTTCGGAAGCCTATGAGGCTGAGTTTGGCAAAGCGCCCGATTTGTGGGCGGCAACCGGCTACACGATGATGAACACCGTTGCAAATGCCATCCGCAACGCCGGTGACGATGTGAATCGGGAAAGCCTGCGTGAAGCCATGGCGGCCACCAAGGACCTTCCGGTCGTGATGGGCCAGGGCATGCTCAGCTTTGACGAAAACCGTATCCCGTCCATGGGTGGCATTGTCATGAAGCTGGAAGACGGAAAGTGGGTCAAACCGTAACGAACCCGAGGCAAGACAGGACGCATCGCTGCCGGACCCGGTGGCGATGCGTTTTCATGAGAAAGCCGGGTGGGGATCTCTTCGCAAGTTGGCCACTCTGTGTTCCGCGACGCAATTGTTGTCGTGCTGACATATTGCCTGCCGGGAAGCACTTCCGGCGATCGCCATCGCATTGCAATGCGCGACGAGAAATACGCGACAAACTTCCTCGCCAGCATCGAGCGCATTGTCGTCAGGCTGTGGCCACAGTCTAATGAACGATCAGCGTACCGGCGCCATGTTGCGTGAAGATCTCCAGCAGCACCGCGTGGGCAGTCTTGCCGTTCAGGATCACGACGCCCTCCACACCGGATTCGATCGCGCTGATGCACGTTTCGACCTTGGGGATCATGCCGCCCGATATCGTGCCGTCTTCCATCAGTGACCGTGCCTCGGCGACCGTCAGTTTCTTGATCAGATTGCCTTGTTTATCGAGAACACCGGGCACGTCTGTCAGAAACAGCAGTCGCGTGGCGGAGAGCGCACCGGCAATTGCACCGGCAAATGTGTCGGCATTGATATTGTAGGTGTGTCCATCCCGGCCCGGGGCCACCGGCGCGATTACCGGGATCATTTCCGATTTGGCCAGCAGATCGATCAGTGTCCGGTCAACCTCGACAATATCGCCGACAAAGCCGAGATCCAGAATACGCTCGATGTTGGAACCGGCATCGACAACCGTCTTTTTCGCCTTTTCGGCGAACACCATGTTGCCGTCCTTGCCGCACAGGCCGATCGCCCACTCTCCCTCGGCATTGATCATCGCGACGATTTCCTTGTTGATCGATCCGGCCAGCACCATTTCAACAATCTCAACCGTCTTTTCATCGGTCACCCGAAGGCCGCCCTCGAATTTCGATTCGATGCCCATCTGCGAGAGCATGGCGCCGATTTGCGGGCCGCCGCCATGCACCACGATCGGGTTTACACCCGACTGCTTGAGCAGGGCGATGTCACGGGCGAAGGCCTGGCCCAGTTCCGGATCGCCCATGGCGTGGCCGCCATATTTGACGACGATCGTGCGGTTTTCGTAACGCTGCATGTAGGGCAGCGCTTCGGACAGAAGTTTGGCCTGAATTTCGCTCTTTTCAAGCGTGCCGGGATCGGGGCTGGACATGGTCATATTCCGAAGGAGATCTGATTTGTCGCCTTGTAGCGGGTCTGACGGAACAGGGCAATTGCCCTGCGACGATCGCACGGACACCGATCCTCGCGAAAAGTTCATGGGCGCGTCAACGAAGCAATCGCTATATTGAGGTCGAACAGAAGCGAAGGAATAACTGTCATGAACCGTCGTGCATTTTTGCTGTCTGGTGCCGGCCTTGCAGCTCTTGGCGCCATTTACACCTTGAGACCGGGAGCTTCATCTGCCGAGGCCGGTGAATTCGAGGTGACCTACACGGAAGAACAATGGCGCCAGATGCTGACACCGGATCAATACGCCGTGCTTCGTGAGGAAGCGACGGAGCGTCCATACACGAGCCCGCTGCTCGATGAAAAGCGGACGGGCGACTATCATTGCGCCGGTTGTGACCTGCCGCTCTACGCCTCCGAAACGAAATTCGACAGCCGCACGGGCTGGCCGAGTTTCTACCAGGCACTGGACGATGCCGTGGGGACCCGCCGGGATTTCAAGCTCATCGTGCCGCGCACCGAGGTCCATTGCCGCCGCTGTGGCGGCCATCTGGGACATGTCTTCAATGACGGTCCGCCGCCGACCGGTCTGCGCCACTGCATAAACGGTGTGGCAATGACCTTCCATGAACGCACGGCCTGACCCCAGATCGTTTTACGTTTTGTCAGAAACATCAAAACGGTGTCGGCTGCTCATCTGTTGGTGCATTCAGCTTTTACCGAATCCGCCGAAACCTGGATGGCGCTAGCCACTCTCTTCTTCGGGCGGCTTTGGCCTGAATGTCCGCCACAGGGACAGGGCGGCAAAATAGACCGTTGAAAGAACCCATAACCAGAAGAACACCGGCGAAGCTTCATGTGCATTTTCGGTGTCCGGCGGGATCAGCACGAGGCGAAGGGTTGTCGCTGCCCACAAAACGGTCATTGGAATGGTCACGCCACGCCAGTCGTTAACGCGGAAAGGGTGAACGAATTTCACCGGAATGAATGTCAGCACTCCGCAGATGGCGAGCACGATGAGATTGGTCCACGGGCCTGTTTCGAGAATGTGGAAATAGAGAACCGGAACATTCCAAAGGGCTGGAAATCCCGAAAAATAGTAATCCGAGGTTTTCATGCCCGTATTGGCAAATGTGTAGCAGGACACTGCCATGATGGCGGCGGCGGTCACTGTCGCCCAGCCATCTGGAACGAAGCCGAACCAGTAGACCATCATCGCCGGAACCGCGACGTAGTTGAAATAGTCGATTACATTGTCGAGGGTCGTGCCATCCATCTGCGGCGTGATTTCACGCACCCTGACCTTGCGTGCGAGCGTGCCGTCTATTCCGTCAACAAAAAGCGCGAGGCCAAGCCACAAAAAGACGGCCGTCTTGTCGTTTTCCAAAATCGCGACAAAAGCAAGAAATCCGAGCACGATGCCTGAGGCAGTGAAGGCATGAACAGCCCACGCCATGGCAACCTGCTGCGGTTCATGCTTGTCCTTGTCGCTCATCCGTCGCCCACCGCCAATTGCTCCTGTCCACGCTGTTCGCCTGTCAACTGCGAATGGCAGTAAGGATGGCATCGCGCAGATCGTCAAGTCCTGCCGCCTTTTCCGACGAAGTCGACAGGATACCGGGGAAGGCTGCGGGGCGTTTGCTGATCGCCGTGCTGGTACGCTCGACCAGCTTCGGCACGCCGGCTGCCTTGATCTTGTCGATTTTCGTCAGGACGATCTGATAAGAGACGGCGGCTTGATCGAGCAGCTTCAGGACATCTTCATCGTTGGGTTTGATGCCGTGACGGGCATCGATGAGCACATAAACGCGCTTCAGGGTTGCCCGGCCACGCAGATAATCGAACACCAGCCGTGTCCACTGGTCCACCTGTTCCTTGGGCGCTTTGGCATAGCCATAGCCCGGCATGTCGACCAGCGCCATCGGTGGCAGGTCACCCTCCTGGCCCGAATAGCCGTCCGGCACAAAATAATTAAGCTCCTGGGTTCTGCCGGGCGTGTTGGACGTGCGCGCCAGTCCCTTCTGGCGCACCAGAGCATTGATCAGGGAAGACTTGCCGACATTGGATCGCCCGGCAAAGGCAATCTCCGGCGGCCCCTCGGGCGGCAGGAACGTCATCGCCGGAACGCCGCGGATGAAGGTCCAGGGTCTCGCAAAGATCGTTGGTTCTGCGGTCATGTCGATCCCGCCGGCGGTGCTATTCCGCCGGCTTCGGTTTCTTCTTGAACATGCCGATAAGATTGTCCCACAACTCGATCTTCACGCCCTGCCGCTTCATGATAACGCCCTGCTGGAGGATCGACAGCGTGTTGTTCCAGGCCCAGTAGATCACCAGACCGGCCGGGAAGGTCGCCAGCATGAAGGTGAAGATCACCGGCATCCAGGTAAAGATCATGGCCTGTGTGGGATCGGGTGGCGTCGGGTTCATGCGCATCTGCAGGAACATCGTGATGCCCATGATGAGCGGCCATATTCCGATCATCAGGAAGGTCGGCGGATCAAAGGGGATCAGTCCGAACAGGTTGAAGATGGTGGTTGGATCGGGCGCCGACAGATCCTGGATCCATCCGAAAAACGGCGCATGGCGCATTTCGATCGTGATATACAGGACCTTGTAGAGAGCGAAAAAGACCGGGATCTGCAGCAGCACTGGCCAGCAACCGGCGATCGGATTGATCTTCTCTTCCTTGTAGAGCTTCATCATCGCCTGCTGCTGGGCCTGACGATCATCGCCATATTTGGCCTTGATCTCCTCCATCTTCGGCTGGACTTTTTTCATGTTGGCCATGGAAACGTAGGATTTGTTGGCCAGCGGAAAGAAGAACAGCTTGATGATCACCGTGGTGATCAGGATGGCAACGCCGAAATTTCCGATGAGCTTGAAGAAATAGTCGAGCACGTAGAACATGGGTTTGGTGATGAAATAGAACCAGCCCCAGTCGATCATCAACTCGAAGCGCTCGATATTGTAGGTCTCTTCGTAGGAGTCGATGATCGGCACTTCCTTGGCGCCGGCGAACAGGTGTTTTTCCACCGTCTGCGATTGTCCGGGCTGAATGGTGATCGGATCGCTCAGGAAGTCCGTCTGGTAGCGAGGGCGGCCATCATCGAAATAGGAGAATCGCGCCTGGAAGGGTTGCACCTGCGACGGTATCAGAGCGGTCGCCCAATATTTGTCCGTGATGCCCATCCAGCCCTTGCTGACCTTTGCCGGCGTGATGGTGCGGTCTTCCTCGACGTCGTCATAGTCGACTTCCTGCAGCCCGTCATCGCCGATGACACCCAGCAGGCCCTCATGCAGGACGTAGATACCGGTCGTATTTGGCTTGTAGAGACGGGTGATACGGCCATAGGGCGAAAGGGATACAGCGCCGCTGGACTCATTGGTGATCGTGTCGATGATCTCGAACATGTAGCTGTCGTCGACACTGATTGTGCGCTGGAAGGTGATGTCCTTGTCATTGGTCCAGGAGAACACCACCGGTGAGGCCTGGGTCAGGGTCGGATTGCCGTCGACCGTCCACGGTGTATCGGGACCCGGCACCGTGCCGCTGAATTCGTTTCCGGCATAACCGAACTCGGCAAAGTAGCCTTCCTGCATCGATGCGGGCGACAGGAGCTCGATGATCGGGCTCGTCGGATCGATCGTTTCGCGATAGTTCTTCAGGCTCAGATCGTCAAAACGGGTGCCGTTGAGATTGATCGACCCCGTCAGGGCGGGCGTATCGATGGCGACACGGCCGGACTGGCTGAGCGAGGCTTCCCGGCTGACGCCGCTCGATCCGCTGGCCACCGCGCCGGACCCCGGCAATCCCGTCGTTGCAGACCCGCTGCCCGATTGCGGCAGATCGGATGAGCCCGTTGTCGCTTGTGGGGTTTGCGCCGAAGTGCCGGATTGCTGGGTTTGCTGGGCGGCCTGCTGAGCCCGCAACGCTTCCTGAGCTGCCCGTTCCTGTTCCATCTTCGGGCTCAGATAAAGAAACTGCCACGCGATCAGGACCAGGACCGAAAGGGCTATGGCCAGGATATAGTTGCGGTTCTGTTCCATTGTCTGTTCCTGTTATCGCGCGCTGACTGCGGTGCCGGTCTTGCCGGTCTGGCCCTGCTGGTTGATCCGCCGCGCGAGGGCCTGAGCAAGCGCGTTGAACGGCGCATGCAGCGCGTCGCGCCGTGCCACCACCACATAGTCATGTCCGGGCTTCATATCAAATCCGGCCGTAAGGCGCACGGCCTCCCGCAGGCGGCGGCGCATTCTGTTGCGTTCCACCGAATTGCCCTGGCGTTTGGTGACGGTGTAGCCGACCCGTGGTGGCTGATCGGCAACACCGCGATCCAGAACTTCCAGCAGAAAATAGGGCCCCCGCCGCCGTTCACCACGGCGGGCGGCGAGAAACTCGGAGCGCTTTGTCAGCCGTCCGGTTGCTGGCGATGGCCTGTTCGGCACCCTTGGCCCTTCTTCACATCGTGATACGGGTTTCGGCTCAGGCCGACAGACGCTTGCGTCCACGGGCGCGGCGGTTTGCAAGAACCTTGCGGCCGCCCTTGGTTGCGAGGCGTGCACGGAAGCCATGGCGGCGTTTGCGCACGAGTTTGGAGGGTTGAAAGGTACGCTTTGTCATTTGTTTAAATGCCGCGGTGTGCGGCCCTTCTTTGGACTGTTGTATAACAGTTGCGTTGCGATTGACGTTCGGGGCAACGGCGCAAAATCTCACGCGCCGGACGACCAAATCCGAACGTGGGCGGCTTATACGCAGAAAGGCCCGATCAAGTCAATCGCGACACCGTACCGGATCGCATCCGGATCACCTTGAATCACATGCGGGTGAGAACTTCCATGTGCCCATTGTTTCGAAACCATTTGCGCGCAATTTTCGGGTTCGTAGAATTTTCCGTCCCGGCCACGCAAGGAGATTTCCATGTCGCAATTGACCCGCCGCCAGCTTTTGTGCGGCGCGACCGCCACCGCGGCGTTTGTCGCCATCGGCGGCCAGCCGGTCCTGGCCGCTACTCCGCTGCGTCAATTCAAGCCAGGCGGCAGCGGTGGCTTCGACCATGCGGCGTTTGATGCTCTGGTGCAGACCTATGTCAAGCCGGATGCGCAAGGCTACAACCGCGTTGACTATCGGGCGCTGAAGGCGCGCGGGCAAGGAGAGCTGAAGGCCTATGTCGCAACGCTCGAAAATGCGCGCCCGTCCTCCATGTCCGCAGCCGAGGCGCAGGCCTACTGGATCAATTTCTACAATGCCAAGACGCTTGACGTGGTCCTGGACCGCTACCCCGTCACTTCCATCAAGAAAATCAATCTCGGGGGTGGTGGCCTGTTCGGCAGCGGCCCGTGGTCGAAGAAGCTGATGACGGTCGAAGGTGCTGATTTGTCACTGGATGATATCGAGCATCGCATCGTCCGGCCATTGTTTAACGATCCGATGTCCCACTATGGCCTCAACTGCGCCTCTTACTCATGCCCCAATCTGGTCACGCGGGCTTATACGAGTGCCAATATCAGGCAGTTGCTGAACCAGAGTGCGGTGGACTATGTCAATCACCCACGCGGAGTGTCGGTGCAGGCCCGCCGCATCGTCGCCTCGAAAATCTACTCCTGGTACGCGGGCGATTTCGGTGGCCGGCGCCGGCTCAAAACCCATTGGGGGCAATTTGCCGGACCCGATCACGGTGCCGCGATCAGTGCTGCATCTATCGGCCGTTTCGTCTATGACTGGAAACTCAACGATGTCTCATGACCTGTCACGTGCGCGTGAGCGGTGTCACGGGACCGATCACGGACTGTTTTAGAGACGGGAGGTTAAAGTCATTGGCTGTGCTTGCCAGTGATACCTAGATTTGGAGGGCAGAACCCGATTGACGGTTCGGCGCGACAAGCGGGAGCACACCGATGAGCTTTGACACCAAGACCGCCGATGCGGGAACAACCATGCCGATGAACCACGACGGTCAGGCCGACGAGCAACCGCAACAGGGCGCCTCCCCGTTCGGAAAGGCGAAGCGTTTTGCGCCGATCCTGGTCATTCTCGCCGGTCTTGGCGCAGGCTACTTCTTCGGACTGCATGAATTCCTTTCCTTCGAATCGCTCGTCGAACATCGAGACTCGCTGATGCAGCGGGTCATGAACAATATCTATCTGTCCAGTCTGATCTATGTGGGCATCTATATTCTGGCGGTTGCCTTTTCCTTTCCTGCGGCCTCTTTGTTGACCATCATCGGCGGATTCCTGTTCGGCTGGTTCCTGGGTGGAACTCTGACGGCCATCGGCGCAACGATTGGTGCGACAATCATCTACCTTGCCGCGCGCACTGCGATGGGCGATTTCCTGAAGAAGATGGCCGGTCCAGGCGTTGCCAAGCTGGCCGATGGTTTCCGCGACAATGCATTCAGCTTTCTGCTGGTTCTTCGGCTTGCGCCCGTCTTTCCCTTCTTTGCCATGAACATCGCGCCGGCCCTGTTCAACGTTCCGGTCCGGACATATGTCATCGCAACCTTTATCGGCATTCTCCCGGGCACCTATGCCTATGCCTATCTCGGGCAGGGTCTGGACAGTGTCATCCTTTCGGCCCGTGAAGCCGGGCGTGATGTGGCCCTGGCCGATCTCGTCACGACCGAATTGACCATTGCATTCGCCGCGCTCGCGGTCGTTGCGGCCATCCCCTTCGTCGTCAAGAAATTGAAGGCGAACCGCAAGGGCGATGTATGAATAGATTGGGTCAAGTGATCCGGTCTATTCACCAATAGACCCCGGGTCTGTTATCCCTTTACATCAAGACAAACTCGACACTACCCAAGGGGGTCGCCATGAGCGAAACGCTTCGTCCGGATATTTGCGTCATCGGTGCCGGATCCGGTGGACTGACCGTCGCGGCCGCCGCTGCGTCCTTCGGCGTCGAGGTCGTGCTTGTCGAAAAGGGCAAGATGGGCGGCGACTGCCTGAATTACGGCTGTGTTCCGTCAAAGGCGATCATCGCCGCTGGCAAACACGCCCATGCAATCGAGGAAGCGCCGTCCTTTGGCGTCTCGGCCGGTGAGGTCAAGGTCGACTACAAGAAGGTTCACCAGCATATCCACTCGGTCATCGGAGCCATTGCACCCAATGACTCCGTCGAGCGCTTCACGGCGCTGGGTGTCCGGGTCATCCAGGAGAGTGCGGCCTTCACGGACCGGGAGACCGTCATCGCCGGCGATTATGAAATCAAGGCACGGCGATTTGTGGTGGCTACCGGGTCATCGGCCTTCGTGCCGCCGATTCCGGGACTGGATACGGTTGACTATCTGACCAATGAAACCCTGTTCGACCGCACGCGAAAATCGCGCCATCTGATCGTCATAGGCGGTGGACCGATCGGCATGGAGATGGCGCAGGCCCATCGCCGGCTGGGTTCAGAAGTCACCGTAATCGAGGGACTGAAAGCGCTCGGAAAGGACGACCCCGAATTGGCGGCGATCGTTTTGCGGCGAATCCGAGCGGAGGGTATCGAAATCCTCGAAGGCGCCAAAGTCACGGCCGTCGAGAAGCGTGGCAAGACCGGGGTGCGTGTAACGGTGGAATCGGAAGATGGCGAAGCCCGGATCGACGGCACCGAGATTCTCGTTGCAACAGGTCGCAAGGCCAATGTCGAAGGATTGGGTCTGGATGAGGCCGGCATCAAATATGAGCGCGGCGGCATCAAGGTCGGTGCCAACCTGCGCACCAGCAATCAGCGCGTCTATGCCATTGGCGATGTCGCCGGAGGGCTGCAGTTTACCCATGTGGCCGGCTATCATGCCGGGCTGGTTGTCCAACAGATCCTGTTTCGCCTGCCGGCAAAGGAAAACCGCGATATCATTCCCTGGGCAACCTTTACCGACCCAGAACTCGCCCATGTTGGCCTGAACGAAGAGGCTGCGCGCAAGCGGGCCGGCGACATTCACGTTCTGCGCTGGCCTTATGACGAAAACGACCGGGCGCAGGCCGAAGGCAAGACGGATGGCCTGATCAAGATGGTCACCGACAAGAAAGGCCGGATACTCGGTGTTTCGATTGCCGGAGCCGGGGCCGGTGAGATGATCAATATGTGGGCGTTGGCGATTGCCAACAAGATGAAACTGTCTGACGTCCGCGGCTTTGTGCCTGCCTATCCGACCATGGGCGAAATCGGCAAGCGCGCCGCAATTACCTATTATGCGCCGATCACAAGAAAGCCGTTTGTCCGCAAACTGATTACATTTCTGCGCCGATTTGGCTGAACGGTGAATTGTGCGTTCGAACTGGAAAAGACCGGCGGCCTGCCCTTTTGTTCCAGCACAATCTGTCGCCTGAGACTTTACTTGTCGTGGCGCGGTGCAATATTTGACTGGCAATACCGCAAGCGTGATCTGATATTGTGATCGCAATGAATGCGGCAGGCGGGAAAGTCAGTCCCGGAAGGGGTCGAAAGCGATGGATTCGGCACAAAACGGAAAGACGCGCGGTTCACGGCGGACGATCGGTGGTGAAAAGCCGGAAAAGAGCCTGTCCGGCAAGCTGCTGCTGCTGACGATCCTCTTCGTGATGATCGCAGAGGTGCTGATCTTCGTTCCCTCGGTCGCCAATACCCGCATGCGCTGGCTGGAGGATCGGCTCAGAACCGCCGCAGCCGCAAGCCTTGTGGTTGAGGGGTGGGAGGATATGGAACTCCCGCGGCCGATCCAGAACGATGCCCTGATGGCCACGGGCACCAAGTCAATCGCGCTGAAAACGGACGGCATGTCGCGGCTGATCGCCTCCACCGACATGCCGCACACGGTCGATCAGCAATACGACCTGACATCGGTGTCGCCGCTTGTTGCGATCCACGATGCCTTTGTCACCATGTTTTCGGGCGGTGACCGGATCATCCGGGTTTACGGACCGGTCGAGGGCGACAAGATGATGATCGACGTCGTCATGGAGGAGGGCCCTCTCTACCGCGCCATGCTGGTCTATGGCCGCAACGTCTTCTTCCTGTCCCTGCTGATTTCCTTCATCACCGCCGGCCTCGTCTTTGTTGCCATCAACTCCATCATGATCCGTCCGATCCGGCGCATGACCGCCAGCATGCAGGCCTTCTCGGCGGAGCCGAACAACCCGGACCGGATTATCGAACCGCGCGACAATGGTGATGAGCTGGGCATTGCGGAGCGCCATCTGGAGGCCATGCAGCGTGAATTGCAGAACACGCTCAAGGAACAGCAGCACCTGGCCGACCTTGGTCTTGCCGTTTCCAAGATCAATCACGACATGCGCAACATCCTGGCTTCGGCCCAGTTGATGTCGGACCGTCTGGCGATGGTCGACGATCCGGTGGTCAAGCGCTTTGCGCCGAAACTGATCCGCACCATGGATCGCGCGGCGGCCTATACGCGGGAGGTGCTCGCCTATGGGCGGGCGCAGGAGGCGGAGCCGACGCGCAGGCGCGTTCAATTCGATGCCCTGGTCGCTGACGTTCGCGACATGCTGATCATCGACCCGGAAATCAATCCGCAGGCCGCCGACGCGGCCGATGAACCGCCAATCGATTTTGTGATCGATGTACCGGATGGTCTGGAGCTCGAGGCCGACAGTGAGCAGCTTTTCCGCGTGATACACAATCTTTGCCGCAATGCCATCCAGGCACTGCACGCCGAAGATGATGATGACCCTGCGATCATCAGGCGTGTCACGGTGTCGGCCCGCGTGAATGACGGGGTTGCAGCCATCGAGATTGACGATACGGGGCCCGGCATGCCGCCGAAGGCGCGCGAAAATCTCTTCACCGCCTTCCACGGGTCGGCGCGTGCGGGCGGCACCGGCCTTGGCCTGGCAATCGCCCATGAATTGGTACGGGCCCATGGCGGCTCGATCGAGCTGGTTGAAAAACCCGGAAGCGGCACGATGTTTCGCATCACGCTGCCCTGCCAGCCGGCACAACCCACCCAGGCGCGACCCGCGGCAACCATCGAACCGATCCGCCTCAAAGAGCCGGGCGAATAGCGCGATACCGCTTTTGAAGGGGTTGGATCAGCTCGAGTGCATTTACGATATTGACCGCCGACACCATCGTCACGTTTCTGGCAAAATTTGAAACGGATCGGGTCGCGCCATGGCGGGCGGTTGCCGCGACGATCAAACTTCTTTCAATGGTAATTATTCCAGCCGCGGCGCTTGCATTCCTGCGCCGAAAGGATTAGGTACACGCCTCGCGGACAGCCTTTGTCCGCCTGCGCGCTCGTAGCTCAGCTGGATAGAGCACTAGACTACGAATCTAGGGGTCGGGAGTTCGAATCTTCCCGAGCGCGCCATTTCCCTCAAAATGTGAATCAGTGCCTTTCACGGCCGATTTTTCCAGTCAGCTCGGTTGGTGAAGTAAACGCCCTGATGTCACAAATCCCGAAGCCGACAATGAACCGACCGAATACTCGCGCCTCAAGTCCGGTTGGTGGTTCCCACCCGGCGCGATTGTGACATCTTGAGAACCTGCCGAAAGACGCCGTTGAACGCCGGTAGCGGCAGGACTTTGTAGAGCAGAAACCAGAAAAAGTAGATCCACAACGGGTAGGTCGATGGCCGGCCGCGCCACTGTCGCCACGTCCGAAACAGGGCCTGCAGCCGAAACAGTTCGGGGTTTTTGCGCTGGATCTTGCGCCACAGGGCCGAGTGCAGGGCCGACGACCTTTTCTTCAGCATGCCGTGCACCGATACGCGGTAATGCATCAGCGGACGATGGGTGCTGACCCCGTGAAAGCCGTGTCGGCTCAGCCGGATGTTGAAATCCCAATCCTCGTAACCGTCGCGCATGGTTTCGTCATAATGACCGACCTCCTCCCATAACGCCTTCGGCAGCAGCAGCGCATAGGGCAATTGATTGAGGAATAGCTGTTCGAAAAAATTGTAGGATTTGTCGAGCTCACCGCTCAACTCGTCCTCCAGCGCCAGATTGGAAAAGACAAAGGCGGCCTCCGGGGTATCGTGCAAAACTTTCAGGGAGGTTTCGAGAAAGTCGGGCTCGATCCAGTCATCGCAGTCGAGCGGCAGGACATAGCGCCCGCTGGCCGCACGAAACCCGGTGTTGCGGGCTCCGGGCAGGCCCCGGTTTTCCTGATGGATAACCTGTATATCGGGCCCAAGCGTTTCCAGAAGCGTAAGGGTTTCCGGATTATCGGATCCATCATTTATGACAATGATTTCCACGCCTTCAATCGTCTGCCGCCGAACGCTGTCGACCGCCTGCTCGAGATGGCGGTGAGCATTGTAGCAGGGCAGGATAACGGTGACTTCTGGCTGCGCGGGCATGGTCATTTCTAGGCTGATCGTACCACTTCGAGCTCGGCCCAGATTTCGCCCCAGGGCGTTATCACTTCCCGGATATTCAGTCCGGCCGCGCTTGTCTCGGATGTGAATTCATCCAGGGTCGGCTCGATCTCGTGATCGGGGTCGGAATAGTAGTAGCTGCCGATCTCCTTGCGCATGGCCATCTGCCAGTCACGTTCGAAATGAGGTACGCGGATCAGGAATTGTGGCGCGCCGGTGCGCGCGATGATGGCTTTGAGAAACCCGACGCGGTCAACGATATGTTCCAGTACATTGGACAGGACGATGGCATCCCAGGGGCCATCCGGAACCTCCTGCGTGGCGTCGCCGAACAGGAATTGCAGGTTCGGCGGATTGTCGGCTGCCCGCGCCTGTGCCATGCGGCCCTCGTCGTAATCCAGTCCCACGACCGTTGCGTTTGGATGGGCCCTGGCAATGCTGCGCGCGACGGCGCCATACCCGCAGCCGATATCGAGAACCCGCGCATCGGTTGCCAGCCGATCGATGAAGAACCGGTGATAGTCGGTGAGACGGTGCTTTGGATGAACGCCCTTGCCCAGCACCATCGCGCGTTCATTGACCACCAGGTCAAGCCGGTCGCGAATGGCGAACAGCCGCGAGAGCCCGGCATTCGGATCGCTGTCCCGCGATTCCAGCACCAGCAATCCGGTAAACAGGCCACGGCGCCAACTGGCCGGAATAAGGCGCCAAACCGCCGCGATCACATCGGCCAATGCCAGCAGAAATTTACGCATGATCAGTTTCGGGCTTCCAGATGAGAGCGCATAATGTCGGCATGGCGTTCGATCCAGTTCGTGAGGTTGAATGCCGTCTCGGCGCGGCTTCGGGCGGCCTGCGCCATGGGCAGATGGTTTTTTGATAGGGCGATCATCGCCTCGGCGAACCGGTCGGTCGCTGGCATGTGAATCGCGGCAAAGTCCTCGGGCACGTCCACGCCCACTCCCGCGTCGGGACCGACCAGTTCCGGAACACCACCGCTGGCGGAATAGGCGACCGGCAATCCGCAGGCCAAGGCCTCGATCACCGTATTGGGGCAGGGATCCATATATTTTGTCATGACATAGGCGTGGCACGAACGGTAGATATCCGGCGCGGAAGACTGGGAGTAGGCGCCGGAAAAATGCACCCGGTCGGCAACACCGGCGGCATCGGCCACCTGTTGTGCCTCCACGAGCGCCGTCTCGTCCACCCAGCCCGCGACCTGCAATTCGAAGTCATGTCCTCGATCCACGCAATAGGCCAGCGATTGGATGGCCGAAACCAGCCGGTAGACCAGATGGGCGGTGAACTTCCCGGTGGTCAGAAACCGAAAGGGCGCTTGCGGCAGCGGCTTTGATCGCGGTGAATAGCGATCAATGTCGGTTGCATTGAACAGGATGGCGCCGGGCCCGGCACGTTTGCCGAGAAATCGATCGGCGCAGCGGCGGCAGAACTCACTCTGCCAGAAGACGAAATCGGCGCGGTGATACGACACCGCCATCCGTCTGTTCTCGCCCTCCCAGTCGCCGGCGAACCAACCTGCATAAAACACGCCGTTCTGATTGTGCAGGCAGGTCACGCCGCGCCGTTTCAGCCGGTCGAGTGATCGCGCCGAAAGATAGGGTGCGTTGCTGAGCAGGTAGACCGTGTTGTAACCGACAATGTGTTGCGGAAAACATTTGTTCAGATTCGCAATCTTGACCAGAGTGCCACCAAGATCACCGGCCCGCACACCGCCGTAAAACACCTTGGGTTCCGTCGTGCCGAAAGGCCGTTTGGCTGAAACCATGGTCGTCACTGCGAGGGCCATCTGCCACCCGGCACGGAGCAGTCGCTTTGCCGGACGATCTTGCTGCGGGTTGGTCATCGACCGAGCAAGGGTTTGTAGACCCTCTCGTGATGCTGGCTGCCCACCACTTTCCAGTCGGCAATTTTGACGGCCTGGCATGCTTTGTCACGCAGGGTCGTGGCACGATCGGGCAGGGACAGGATGTTGCGTGCTTGCCGGGAAAACGCCTCTACGTCTTCCGGCGCGACCAGCCCGCCGGTCACGGTCGGTTCGATCAGATCCGGCGCCATTCCGACGAGGGATGAAACAACCGGCACCCCACTGGCCATGGATTCCATCAGTCCCATGGGGCCGCCTTCCTCCCTTGACGTCACCAGATAGAGATCGAGTGCGTGATAGCAACGGGTCAGCTCTGCGTGGCTGTCGGCGTAGACATGGGTAAACGGCACCCCCATGTCCTCAAGCCCCTTTTTGACATAGCCGCGGGCCGGCCCGGTCAGGAACACATGAACGGGGAGATCGCGCTTCAGGTCGGCAATGACATCCAGAAAGATGTCGGGGCCCTTGATCCGCTTGGGTTCCATGCCGTCGCCCCAGCCCACGCCGTCCTTCTGAAAGGATCCGATGACAATTGCGTCGGTTGAAATCTCATGGGCTGCGCGGGCGGCATCGCGCTGCGCACTGGTTGGCGGTTTGAACAGATTGGTGTCCACGCCAATGGGAATGCGCTCGATCTTGTCTTTCGGCACGCCCCAGTCGACGAGACGCTGCTCAATCAGCGAGGACGCCGTTACCACCTTGGACAGGCGCGGCACACTCGCCAAAAACTGGTCGATGTGACGGGATACGGCGGCACCATCTTCGCGCTTTCCATGGAAGAAGGACGTCACGAACCGGTTGCTGCGTGACACATGCGGCGCCCAGGCCAGCCACATATACTGCGAACCGTAATGCACCACGCGATTGGTGTGCCGAAAGGGATCGGTCGTGGTGGTGATGAGGCCCGGTGCCGTCGGTTCGATTGCGTCGCGAATGTTTTCACCGACCCAGCGGATGGCCCAATCGGCATTTTCAATGACGAACTGGACAGGGTGCCGATCACCGCTGACCAGACCTGCCTTGGCCGCGATCCGCCAGGGACGCGCCCGGCTTGCGTGCCGAATGTAGCGCAGTTCCTCGACAATCATCATTGCGGCGGATGGCCTGCCAAGGATTGCAGACGGTCAATCTCGATGCGAACCATCTTGCTGGCGACTTCAGGCATATGGGTTTTTGCCGTCCAGCCGAGAACATCACGGGCATGCCGCGCATCGCCATAGCCCGACCGTATCTCGGCAGGGCGAAAAAACGCCTCGTCCTGCGTGACAAAATCGCGCCAGTCGAGGCCGACCTCTCCAAAAGCGGCGGCTACGAATGCCTCAAGGCTGTGGACCTGCCCCGTGGCAATGACAATATCCTGTGGGCTGTCCTGTTGCAGCATCAGCCACATGGCTTCCACATATTCCGGCGCCCAGCCCCAGTCGCGACGCACGCTGAGATCTCCAAGAACGAGTTTTTCCTTTCCGCCCAGGGCGGCCCTGGCAACCGACGCTGCGATCTTTCGGGTCACGAAACGCGGATGGCGCAGCGGGGATTCATGATTGAACAGGATACCGGAGCAGGCAAAGAGGTCATAGCTCTGCCGATAGGTTGCAACCGACCAGAAGGCCGCCGCCTTTGCCACCGCATAGGGGCTCTTCGGCCGGAACAGGGTGCTCTCATTCGCTCCCACCTGGCCGGTGTCGCCGAAGCATTCACTGGAGGCCGCATTGTAGAACCGTGTCGGGCAATCAAGAAACCGCACCGCCTCGAGGATATTGAGCGTCCCGGTCGCAATGCTCTCCAGCGTCTCGACCGGCTGCTGGAAGGACAATCCGACCGAGCTCTGGCCGGAAAGGTTGTAGATTTCGTCCGGACTGACGCGGGAGATGGTCTGCACGACACTGCGAAAATCATTTGGTGCCGTCGAATGGACAGTGATCCGATCGCGGATGCCCAGAGCCTTCAGGCCGGAAAAGGATGCGGTTTCACTGTCCCGTGACGTTCCGTGGACATCATAGCCCTTTTGCAGGAGCAGTTCGCTCAGATAGGCTCCATCCTGGCCGGACACACCGAAAATGAGCGCGGATTTGTTCGGTTTGGTCATGCCCTCAGTCCGCTGTCTTCCGGCTGTGGCAACACACCACATGACACACCGGCAAAACCGGTATCCACCGGTCCCACCGCAGACATTTAGCCAGCAGGAAACGGTATTGCGCCGGCCATCGCTTTCGCAGGGAGGTGGACAGAAGGATCTCGGGCAATGTGATGACAACAAGGTGCAACAGGAAGCTTGCCAGGCCGCCCAGGCGATAGACCTCGACGTCGTCCTGACCAAAGCGCTGTGCAATGGCCTGCAGGCTGTATTGCCGGAAACCATGCCACAGATAGACCGGCAGTCCCGCCGGCGCCGGCACGAAGTGGATCTGATATCCCCCATCAGCCTGCATGGTGCCGAGATGGTCGATCAGCGCGGCGTCATTGTCGACATGCTCCAGGGCTGAAATGGAAATGATGAGATCGAACGGATCGAGATCCGACAGATCATGCGCATCACCGTGGATGAAGGTCCGATCGAAGGCATCGGATGATGCGTCCTTTGCATCGAAGCGATCATCAACATCGACGCCGGTATAGTGTCCCGAATAGCCCGCCGTGGCCAGGAGGTTGCTCGTTCGGCCGCTTCCGCATCCCACATCCAGAACCCGCAAGGCTTGCGGTGGCAGGATGGTGGGGAGCTGGACTTTGATGAACGCCTCCGTGAGGCAGCGCCCCGGCGAAAAGATGCCAAGATTGGTGTCTGCCGGTGGTTGCCAGGACCGCGTGTTTACCGACGGCGGGCGTCGCGTCAGGTTTCGCCGGAAATTGGACCAAATATATTTGAGCCGGTCGGCAAAGCCGAGGCGAAGGTCGCCATTGATTTCTGGCGCTGCGATCATTCGGGTTTGCGGGCGACCGCCAGAACCATGTGGGCAATGAACACGCCCGGCACGAAGGGCGCCAGGGCCGCACTCATCCCCTTGGTCAGGAACCATTCATAGGGCATCTTGAACTCATGATGCAGACTGCGCAGCACACCCTGGCGCTTGTGGATCGGATGCAGTTTGAGGACATCGAAGCCGCCCTTTGACAGCTCTGTCGACAATTCCGCCCGTGTAAAGCGATACTGGTAAAAGCGCGACTCGCCCTCGAACGCCCGTTTGCCGGCAAATGTCCCGCGCAGCGCGTGGCGCAGATTGTCGAGCGGCGTCGACATGAAGAGATAGCCGCCGGGTTTGAGAACGCGCAACGCCTCCGCGATACAGTCCTGCGGACCGTTCTCGAAATGCTCGAATACACCCCAGGAAAAATAGGCATCGAAACTGTTGTCCGCCGCGCCGGTTTCGCGGATGTCACCGACCTGAAAGTCGCAATCGGGAAAGATATCCTCCAACTGGGCGACCGTCTTGACGCTGAGATCAAGACCGACGACCGAAAAACCTTCCTGTGTCAGGCGCGCTGTCCAGTCACCCAATCCACACCCGCCATCGAGAATGCGCGCCGGTTTCTGCAGCCGGTCCAGATAGGGTTTCATGATCCGATATTCCGCCTTGTTCGGAATCTGGTCCACCTGCGATTTGGGCCCACCCTGCTTTTCCCAGACCTTGGTCCAGTAATCCGCCACAAACGCCGTCTCATCGACCTCGGTGTCGCTCACGATCATGTAGTCTTTACGCATGAAGAATTCCGGTCAGTAGGGCCAAAGGGCGGCGGCGGTCTTGGCAAGATTGCGACGGCGTTTGCGGCTTTGCAGCAGACCCGACCGCTTTTCAAGCAGACTTTCGAAAAGGTCGATATAGGCTGCGGTCGTCCGGTCTGCCGTATGCGGGTAGTCCGGCATCCGGGAGGCCGCGTCCATGTAGTCGCGATGTACCAGATACGCACCGAGCGCGTCGACAAAATTATCGGGAGAATCGAAAGACAAACCAAATCCCCGGCAATATTCCGGCATGCATCCGCTTTCCCGGTAGAGGAGCGGCAAACCGCAGAGCGCGCCCTCGTTCTGATGATTGCCGCCCGGTTCGTTGATGGACGCCGTCAGATAGACGTGATGCCGGCGCAGTTCATCGGCCAGCGCATGCCCGTCCAACGGCGGGACATGTCGGGTGCGCTGAAATGCAAACCCGTCGGGAAGATTGCCGACATAGGTGAATTCGATTTTACCAGCCCATTCAACCTCATCGAGCATGGAATCGATTTTCTGATAGACATCAAAGCCCTTCATCCAGTTGCCACCCCAGTGATGAGTGACCAGTTTCAGCGGGTCATCGCCCGACCAGGGTTGCCATCCTTCAGCGTTGAATATCGCCGTATCAGCGCCATTGTGAATGGTGGACCAGGAGGCCTCGGCACCGTTCTGCCACAGATCCAGGTGCCTGAGCCATTCGCCGACAAAGACGGTGTGATCGGCCAGATGATTGGCCCGTTTCAACAGGCCATTCATCCCGCGCGTCCCCTTGCGCTCGTCGCATTCGTTGATACGATGGACCGTGATGAGGTTCGGGTTCTTGAAACACCGGTAGCGCAGAACGGTAGCCGCATTGAATGTCGCGGAAGGATGCCGCGCTCGCGGATCCAGCAACAGGGCCAGGTCGATATCATCATCCCGAAGGGCATTGACCACCAGATGCCCGCGTTTTTCAAGCGCCTGGGACAGCGCAATGGCAAACCGGTTGCCGCCACCCCATGGGCCATCATGTGTCCTGAAACCAATGGCGATCTTCATTCGTGAGCGCCAACGCACGCGCGCTTTCGAAGAACCAGAGCCTGGGTGGTATAACAGCGCCAACCTTTGGCGAAGGACACGAAGGGATTGAAGCCAAGCTTGGTTACGGCGTTGATGGTCAGCCGGCCCACCCGGCCCAAGATCGGTCCCGCGTGCGAATAGGCCTCATACCAGATGACGGGATGTGTCCTGAGTATCCTTTCCGGCGCGCCGAAAATGCCGCTGCTGAACGCGACAAACTCATCGACAAACCACTCCTGAACATGCATGGGGTCAAGCGGCAGCTCCGTGAAGCGGATAGGCGTCGTCAGGATCAGGATGCCATCCGGTTTGAGCAGACGCCAAATCTCGCGCAGCATGGTTTCCGGCTCTCCCACATGTTCGATGACCTCGGAACACACGATTGCATCAAATGTTCCATCCTCGAACGCGTATTGATATCCGTCCACCATTTGAAAATCACCGGCAAAGCCGCGCTTGGCAAACTCCACCAACGCGAACTCGATGGCCAGGGCATTGTTGTCGACACCGCTCAACCGGCAGCCCAGACGCGACACCAGAACACCGGCGAGCGCGCCGTCGCCGCAACCAACATCCAGCACGTGAGAATCGCGCCCGAGCCCGCCATCGATCAGACACTGAGCCACGATATCATAGCGCGCCTTTGTATAGGCATTGATCTGCCGGAGACCGCCGAAATACTCGTTCCAGTGATAAGCCCCCTTCTGGTGATACTTCTTGAATTCGATTTCGGTCATCTTGGCAACTCATCGAAGCAGAGCGTTTCCATCGCCGCAGTCATGATGTCCACATTGAAGTGCTGCTCAACCGTTGACCGCGCCGCATCGCCGATCATTGCCGCACGATCAGGATCATCGAGCAGCGACCGGATAGACTGACTGAGAGCATCCGTGTCGCCCGGTGGCACCAAAATGCAATTCTCGCCACTGCGCATGAGTTTCCGGTCCCACAGGCCGGCGATGTCGGACAATATCACCGCCTTGCCGCATGCCATGGCCTGCAGGCATGCACTTTGTCCCGATGGCTGCAGCGTTTCGCGCACGGGAATCACAACCAGACGGCTACACTGCACCATGGTGCGCAGTTCGCTGTCGTTCAGGCGCTGGGTTGTCCAGTCACCGGCAACAATTTCGATATTTTTTGATGTATGTTCGGGAACGGCAAGTTTGGTGACAATCTTCAACTGCGGAAATTCCGTCTTCCAGGCGTTGACGAGTGTACCATAGTCACGATGCGGATCATTGCCGACGCTGAGCACGTAGTCGCCGAGTTGATCCCGGGAACCCGGAATCCAGAACCGGTGATCGACACCGAACGGAACATAGTGCGGCTTGGCGCGAGGAAACATGGCCGCAAGGTGCTGCTGCTCGGCCCTTGAGATGGCTGCGAGTTTGACGTGGGGAAGGATCCGCTTGTAGATCATCCGCACCAGTGGCCGCGGGTTCATTTCGGTCAGACCCATGGCCAGAAAGACCACATCGCTGGGCAACCTGCCGCGCATCTTCAGATAGGCAAGAGCGATGCCATAGCTGTTGTTGACCGTCACAATCGTACCTGTGGCGTTCAGCAGATCGCGCCTTCGGTTGAACCTGTGGACTGCCCAGGCATGAACGCCTGATATGGCGATGCTCGCCAGCGACAGCGCCTTCCAGACGGGACCCATGGGTCGGTCGAATCCAAAGGCGTTTTCATCGATCATGTCGACCGACAGTCCCGAATTCCGCAACTCGACATAGCCATAGAAGAACTCGGTTGGCCCTTTGCTCTCCATGGCCAGTCGCTCCCGGCGACCCGCTTTGAAAAGAAACATCACATCAGGCATTGATGGTGGCTGTATCCTTCGGCGTCTTGCGCGCAACAGCTTCGCAAAACTCCGTCAGACGTTCGCCATAGGGACGATCGAACGGGGTGACGAAATGCGCGCAGGCTTCTGCGAGGCGTGCGCAATGGGCGTCATCATCAATCCGGTCCAAAAGCGCCGCGATGCCGGGAACGAGTTCGGGCAAGCCGCGGGCTGTCGGGAACTCGGGGCTGTTGAACATGTCCTCGAAATGTTTAAGCGGCAAAACAAGTTGGAGATGATGAGCGTCTTCCTCTTCCACCGGGAGGAAACAAAGGGTCGGTTTTCCGTGCAGTGCGCCTTCCAGAATGATGGTTGAAAGCGGTGAAACCAAAGCATCGATCGACGACAGGACGTCATGGGTATCGCGATAATCCGGCAGGCTCATCGCCGTATTGCCGTCTCGCACGCCTTCTAGATAAGTTCGCATCGTTTCTTCAATGCGAATGTGGCGCCACTCCCGTTCGATGATCCGGCCACCATCCTTGCCGCCGTTTCCCCAGGGATGGGGACGATAAACCACAGCCAGATCCTTCAGCCTTGCGTCCTCGATTGCATTTTCCAATGCCTCGAGATGGCTGTATTCATCGGTCTCCTTGCTTGAACCTGCATAAAGCAGGACCTTCTTTGCTGGGTCGATACCATGCCGCGCGCAGAATGTTTCGCGATCAATGCGCGGCGGATGACGATAGACGTCAAACTGAGCGGCACCGAAATTGACCACCTGTTTCGGTGACATTTTGACAAAATCAATGGCATGTTGCCTGGTCTGTGGGCCCCAGACAAGCAGCCATTCCGGCTGACCGACCATGGCCTGTTTGGTGGAGGGATTGTCCCAGGAGTTCATGATGACCGCTAGAGGAATACCTGTGGTTTTCGAAGATGCCACCAGATCATTGATATAGGCGCCCTCAAGCACACTGGGGTGCAGTATCAGGTCCGGCTTTTCTTCCGAGATCAGATCGTCCAGCGCAGTGTTCGGGATTTTACTTGCATATGCAAAGGAGCGTCGACGAAACAACCCGAAAATCCCCGGCAGTGCCAGGAACGTGTAATAGGCTGCCGCTTTGGGGCCGATCATTTTTCGATTCAGTCTGCGCAAGCCTGCCGCCGATGCGCCGGGTCGCCAGCGCAAAAGATTAACCTGGAACAGTCGCTTCCAGATGACAAGACGCTCCTGATGCACGGTGAGATGCCGAAACGGAGCCGCAAGTTTAAGCCTCGAAATATCTGACTTGACGCGCTTGAAGCCGGGTTCTGGAAAGACGAATTTTACGTCATGTCGTGCAATCAGATCGGCAAATGCTGCACTATGCAAGAAGTGGCGAACAACCACATCATGTTCGATGAAAATCAAGACTTTCACTGGACGGCTATTCTGCCTGCGATCTGGTCGAAAGGCAGATCGATGCAAATTTATGAATTTCGAGCCACCGCTATGACGGCGTCACATTTCCCGTGGCGTTCAAGACTCGTCTGATAGGATTTCTCCGTGCCACTGAATATTTCCTTCAACTTGTCATCACCGCCTGGCGATCCGTCTCGCAACCATTTCAGATGATTCTCCAAACCGTATCTTTGATGGGGAATCATTTTTTCAACCGTCAAGCTATGAGAGGTCAACAGTCGATTGAGGGATGAGGCTGAATAGTAATAGGGATGTTGTTTTTGAAAGAAAAAATTATGGTAGTTCGGCACGTCATAAAGCGTCAGTAGCGGATCATCGAAGGAGGGAACCTCAATGATCAGGCGGCCACGCGGCGAGAGCATTTGCGCACATGATTTCAAAAAGGGCTTGGGATTGATGATGTGTTCCAGAACGTGGAAAAGACAGACGATGTCGAAACGGTTTTCCGTGATGTCGGCGAAATTGCTATAATCTGCAAGCCATGCTTTGTTGTTCCTGGCCGTTTCTGCTTTCCCGATCCGGCTCGATGCAAGCGTAGCGCAATCCACTATGCCGGTACTGAATATAATCAAGAAAATCGGCATTTCCGGCACCGACTTCCAGCGGTGACCCAACACTGCCAAGATGCGACTCGAATTTCTGATATCGCAGATCAGTTGTTTGTGTTGGTGCTTAATAGCTCTCCAAACCGAGCTGGCTGACGCGCGGATTATTGTGACCGTACGCGATTTCTCTCCGTGGTTCGAGTAATGCGAAATCTCCCGTCTCGTTGACAAATGCGTATGCTTCGGGATCGTCGCAAATTCCCGTTTTAAGTTGGTTAAACGTCTTTTCGGAAAATGGTTTTGGCAAAGAGTGCAGATGCGGCTGATTAAGGAACTCGCCCGCTGTCACAGTTGAATTCTTCCCGAGTCACTCGAATTACCGCAAGATCATTGCAATGATCGGCCTGCGATCGAAGTGAACAATGAGCTCAAAGAAGCAACATTTGGATTAGGCAGCAGCCATTAGCCTCCAATCTCTCAGGCGGATTGATAAAGATGGTTTTTCGAAATGGATGCGCAAGCAAAGCTCATCCTCGGCATCAAGCACCCTGTCTATTCCTCTAGCTAACTTTGAGCATCATGAAGATGCAGTCTGCGCGGTCGTTGTCCTCAAGATATCCGCGCCACAATCGATCGGCTGGTGGTTCAATGCCATGCAAGCGAGTGTGTCCACTGGGGCGGCGGTCGCGCAGCCAACCGAGAGCATTTGACAGACCATAACGATGGATAGTGCGTGCGTTTTCAACCGTGAAACCAGCACGCTCCGCGCAATCCGCCAGAGCATCAATGTCAAAGTACCAACGATGAACCACACGATAGAAAAATGACGGGAATTCGTCCGGTAGCAGGTCCATCAGAATATCGCGCCGATTTGGAGTGGAGATTAGCAAGCGTCCACCCGGGGCCAACAATGGTTTGATGTCCGCTAGAAACTTCCGCGGATTTCGCACATGCTCTATGACTTGCAGACTGACCGCGTAGTCTACTTCACCACCGAACTTAGGTTTGGCGTCCAAGGAATAGGGGAAGACAGTGTAGCCTCTTTTGCGCAATGAGTCTTGATAAATTACGCTGGGTTCGATTGCCAGTTTCCGACGTGCGATCCCGGTAACATGGTCTAGAAAACTACCACCGGCACAGCCCACATCCGCTATTGTCTTATCGCGAAGAGTTCCATGCCCGATGGCCTCGATAGCAAATCTTTGTAGCTCATCAGCGGTGGCGAAATATGCACCGGTTGTAAGTCCCTGCCCAAGTTTCTGTCGATACGCATCGGTCTCATAAAACTGCTCATCTGGACAAATCTCTTCGGCTAACCTGTCCACTCCGCACTGCCCGCAACGCGCGACTGCAGCCCCATCGCAAAATGACCCGTGGAAACCATCGCGAACAGTACCTTCATAGATCATACGCCATTGTTCTGCGTTACAGACTTCGCATTGATCAAATCCAGATAGCGTCAACTGTTTCTCCTATTCAAAAATATAGGCAATTTCTTTATTTAAATATTGAATTATTATTTAAAATAATCTAATATATATATAAAAAATAAATGTAATATGGGAAAATAAATCTGACGATATTATCTAGGATTTTTCAATATTATTAGCATGATTGCCCATGCCTGAGGAAACCATGCTCGAAAACAAAGGCGATTCATGAAGCAACTGCTCGTAATTTCCTTGGGAAATCAGCGCTCCATTCTCTAACACGAAGATTTGGTCGCACTTTTCTATTGTCGGTAATCGGTGTGCGACGGTTATCATTGTAACACTTCCTTTTAATTTTTCCAGCGCCCGATCCACGGCTTGAGCACTCAGGTTATCAAGTGCACTGGTTGCTTCATCAAAAATGATGAGGTTGGGCCTGTCGTAAAGCGCCCTTGCAATCGCTACTCGTTGGCGCTGCCCGCCGGAAATACGATTTCCTCGTTCGCCAAGGTTTCCATCCAGGGTTACGGCAGCGGCAACATCTTCTAAGTTCGCCATATTGACGCACTCTTCTATTCTCGCCTCGTCAACATCTTCAGGCCGTACTCCAAATGCAATATTTGCGCGCAACGTATCATCGATTATCAGCGGATTCTGAGGTACATATGCGATGTCCCTTTGCCATGCTCCTATTTCAGCGTCCTGGAGGTGGCAGCCATCTATGGTGATTTCTCCACGAACAGGCAGGAGGAGACCAAGGAGCAAATCGACCAAAGTCGTTTTACCCGCACCGGTTGGGCCGGCGATGCCGTAGGATTTACCCCGTTCTATAGTGAGCGAAAGATTGCGAATCGCGCCCGATTTTTCGTGATCGTAGCTATAGCTGAGGTCGGCAATTTCGACACACTTCCAACCTCTATGGCTGGTTCGATTAGGATCCTTTACGTTCCACTCGATTGGGTCGGATAGCCTGTTCACCAGCGAGTTGATTCCCTCTATAGCCGGAATGATGCTCCAGATGGCGCCAAATTCTCCGCTCAGCCTTGTAATGGCTGGAATTACGCGTGCCGTCACCAATAATACAAGCGCCATAGTCGTTGCTATTTCGCCGCTACTTTTTCCAAGCCCCCAAAGCATCATTGCTATGAGAATAATACCAGTCTGGCCAAGCGCGATCATCAACATCGGAGGTGCGGCCTGGAACAACTTCAATACACCCATGGCCTGAGTCGCTCCTTTGAAAGATTTGCAATAGGAGTCGACAAAGGCACTTTGTCGGCTGCTCAACTTTACATCCTTTATCCCGCTTAAAAATTCACTTGCTATTGCGAATGATTTTGCTGAGGCAGCGCGATGGTTTTCGGAAAGCAGGCGGATATGAGACCGTGTCAGAAATACAACAAACCCGGACAGTGCGCCCACAACTATCATAGCAAACAGACCCGTCAGGGCAGCAGTGGAAAGCACAACTCCAGCGACCAAAAACAACAAGCTGCATTGTCCAACCATTGTAGATATGCGCTGAATCGAGACGCCCCAATGTTGAACATCAGTAAATACATAGTGCGTCAGAGTGGAAGTGTTCTGGCGAACCAACCAATCGTACGGTGCTCCGACACACATTTTCATTATTCTGTTAGCCAGTCTTGTTTGGCACGATACTCGAAAACGTCTGCTCAAATCCAAAACAATATAGTTCATTACCAAACTGAAAATAATCAGTGAAATCGCAGCGGAACCCGTTAACTTGACAAATGTCTCAAAACCGGGCGCTCCCATGAACTGGTGGATCAAGCCAATTGATTGATTGGTGTTCAGGACGTCCGGATCCACCAGTAGGCTGACCAGAGGCATAACTCCAATGAGCGCTACCGTGTCCAACAGACTAGAAAACACCGTTACCGCCGCGATCCAGCAAGCTTGACGCCTTTCCGATTTTGACATTAGTCGCCACGTCAATTGAACGGCCCACCAAACCGACCTCTTTGTTTGGTTTGGGGATATCTTTGATTCTTTGATTTTCAACGTCGACAAACCAGCATTGTACGAGGACTGGCGCTGTTCATCGCCGTGTGGTCCTTAATGACTTCAACTGACTGAAAGAGTGGTTCTAAAGCATTGATGAAGTTTTCAAGACAGTAATCATCAGAAACGGTTGCTGTCATTGACGAGTTGGAACTGCTGGCCCCGGTGCCAGGCTTGAATTCCGTTATGAGAATCTGACCTGTTAGAGCTGATAGCTTCTCGGCGATAATCGACCAGGGTAAGAACTCGACCAAGCGCATGTGGTGCACAAATCCAAGTGCCAAAACCGCGTCGGATCGGAAGCGCCGTAAATGGCCTGAATCTAGGCCCACAAAATCTAGAACAAAGGGACGCAGTGAAACAGGTTTCTCAGCATTGCGGACAATGTTATAAAGCCTTTCAATTGCGCCGATATCGTTATCCACGGCCGTAGTCTGATATCCGAGTTTGGTACCAAGAATCGAAAAATGACCGATGTTAGCGCCAACATCCAGCAGCGTTTTACCTCTTGCTTCGGTTAGCAAGCGGATAATCTGTTTTTCGCGATCTCCATCATAGTATTTATCCCATCTTTCACCCGCGTTGATGGCTTCGATTAGCTGGAAGCTGCCGTGGTAGTCACTCCATTTTTGTGAAATTTTGTCGAAATTCATGGATAGCAGTACTTTTTCCATCTTGGAAAACAGTGAGTATTGCCACGAACTATACTCTTGATTTTCCTTGTCTGAATTATTTAGCAATTCTTGAAAAATAGCGCGAACAAAAGTGATGTACATGTGGTTGTGAAGCAAGCCACCAAAGGGTGACATAATAAACAGTCTTCGGTAGATATGAAACGCCCTTTTTCCAAGAGGACCTCTTTGCGAGATCCATCGCATCGCGCCACGGAGGAGTGGCCGATGAAGAGATAGATCTTCGTCAGTACTGATGGTCCCGGTTCGCATCACCAGGGCCGCTAGTTCCGGTCGTTGATCAATGAGTCGCAATGGGCCGGTATAATTTGCGTGAAATTCAGCATAGCCAAATTTGGTTGAGCCTTTTGGTCTGATGGCGGAAATATTGTGGAATCGAGGCTGACCAGCCTGGTCAATCACAAATCCGGATGCATCAAAATCACGCAGGCAAAGACCCTTGCTGTCAAGCGTACGCGCAATGTGAATTAGGGCGATGCTGACATCCCGTCGCATGGAAGGAGGCATTTCAGATATGGCGGTAGGCGCAGTCAACTCCGGCTGTTCCACTGCCAGATCATAGCCGGGCAATGCTCCTTCGACCAGGTTTGAAGGGGTCAATAGCCCGGCTTCAATAAGCTCTGTGGCCATTCCACTCTCGAAGAACCGCCTCACTGCCAAAATCTGCTTTTGCTCAACGCCCCGATAGATTGAGTTGTTGTGCGAAAAGACATGCCGCATTGGATCATTATCCGAAGGGGCCAAATGTGAAAACCGAGCGTGACCAGCATCACCTGACAAGATTTCGTGGTTCTCCATTATCGGGACATCCTTGCATTCCTGTCACTGGCATACAGGATGTGCTGATCCTTGGTGACTTGCATGATTGTAACCACTGTGGCGTATCCGCGTGCAACAAGCTGTTTGGTCGCCCATGCTACGTCAGACACTTGCCAAATGACTTCCAAATAGTTGGAAACGATATCGAGTACCTGTTCGCGAGGAATCTTTGTCAGGCGTTGTGACAAAGCGGTAACCATCTCAGCCGGGCGCGGCATTGTTCTGTTCAGATTAGCCGAATGAAACTCGTTATCGCTATAACCATATGCTTCTGAAAGATGGCGGGCAGCATCTAAGGGGCTATTGCGGTCATCATACGAATAGACTCTGTTAGCACCTGAAAGCCGCGCAAAGGCTGCAACTCCCCCCATGCCACACATTAGGTCAACAACATTTTTGTTAGAAAAAGAAACATGTTGCCTTATGTTGTCCCAAATGAAATCCCAATCGCGTGCACCGGTAAGTGAATAACACTTAGTTTGTATTCCAATAATTTCATGGCAAAAACCTGGGTCCTGACTGACCGCAATCGAAAGGTATTTTTCCATAGAGATAAGGTGTTCAGCAGAAGCTTGGTCATCCAATTCGATGGCTACATTCTGTGGTTTGAAACGATCCGGTCGATTCTCGTTTTCCATCCAGCCTAGCCAGGCACTGGAACGAAATGGATCAGGCGACGCGTGGACGCCTTTCAAGTTAGTTGATTTCGGACTTTCATTTTTGAGCCACGCAATGACTATTCCAGCGAGCCGTCCTGTTTGCCAAGCCCCATTGGACTTGTGAAAAGGCAAGAAATTCCACCAGAACGCTATTATTGGTTTTGTTCGATAGGATCCGCCAAAATCGACAAAAGCAAGTCCACCATCTTCGCGAACGAATGTATGCCTTGCTCTGAGTTGTTTGTAGACAACACCAGCCAAACTGATTTGGAGCACTCTATAAAAGAGTTTAAATATTGGTAGCTCACGCAGGCGCCCCTGATCCTTAAGGCAATCTACGTCAACGCCGTCAATCCAATCCATCTTCAGGACCTGCCATTTTCCATCAATCACCGAAAATGATGGATTAACTGACTGCGCACCGCCTTCTATAGATGCAATCAGGCTGTGTTCGTATTCCAGTCTGAGTTCCGGATCAATACTTGTTGCTGGCCCCCACTCAACTTTCCATACTTCATTCACACTGCGAAAAACACGATGCTCTTCGCCCCAGCGCAGAAGTTCCGATTCAGGTAAGTTCTTGCTTCTGAAATCTCTCCATCGCTGTTCCCGTTCTATGTAGATCAGAGCCAACTGGCTTCGGTGCATTTCTTTTGCCTTGTCTTTGGAGCTATTCATAGCTGCTGATGTGCGGGTAGTTTGGTTTGGAAGCAGACGGATTCCGGCGCCGTATCACCATTCACAGTGGAAAACCTCACGTCACGGCGAATGGTTCGCTCCATTAACTCAAACGCAGCTTTCAAGGCCTCACGACGAGCCTCGGGAATCTTTGTCAATTCGCCTTTGATGCCTTCGTCAAGTTCTGCAAGGCACTCCGAAATCCAGTCATGGCAGAAATACAAAGGTTTCTGGCAAACTGTTTGGGTCGATCATTAACATAACGACCGGTATGATCGACATTGGGACTGCCGTTTGTAAGAACTCATTGATAAGGGATGAAAGCAGCAACATAGCTGCCTGCGAGGCTCAGAAGGTGAAATTAGAAAAATCCAGCTACTAGTCCGTCAACAAGATGCGACGTTCGCGTTGTAATTTTCTGTTCAACCATCTTTGCGACCGATCTCACCCCGCTCAGAAGCGCAAGCTTTCGGGCCCAATGTGTCCGATCGCTCATCGGTGCTACCCAAGCCGGCACCTGCTAACCTTGCCCATCGGCTTTGAGGTTCAAACCAAACTTGAGAATCAAGTAACTGAGTCGGTCGCACATTGGGAAAATCGCATGCAATCGAACACATTTGGAGCATCGGCTTGGGCCGGGTTGCTCCAAGGCTCATTCCTGACCTTGACCAACTTGGGACAGCAAACTGCACTTGATTCCCATAATCCCAATAAGATGGTTGACGAGCAGCTGGTTTGCTCAGCACCGATACAGTTGTGCGAGCGTTGCCACTGGCGGAAAGACAGCGAAGGATTAGCTGTGCAATAACTCAGCATCTGTCGAATAAGCACCTGCCATGCTCTCCATGTTCTCAACTACCCAGCGCCTAGCATGCTTGTTACAATTCAAATTGATGTTGGCGAACCGTTGGGTGGAACCGGAATATGATTGCTTCCATCCGGAGTAAGAAACTCTCCCAGACGCGTGACCCATTCGTCGCGCTCGCAACACAGAGCATCAATGAAGGAGATATAGCGTCCGATGTCAGCCGAAGAGAGCAGGTCCTGCGGTGGCCTGGCCCGCACCCCGGAGGGCTTGTCGTAGGGGTAGGGCCACAGCATGACGCGGTGAAAGATGAAATGAAACAGGGCTGCCTGTCCGGATTCATCTCTACCCAACAGAGGCGCATCCTCGAGACCGGCCAGGCGGCTTAGCTGATTGAAATAGGCTTCCTGATAATCGCTATCGACGGTAAAGCCCCGCCGGCCGTAATAGACCGTTGCTCCAACCAGCGCCGTCTTGCCCAGCATTGCCATTTCGACACCTGTTGTTGATGAGAACACAACACCGAAGTGGCACTTTTCTATCAGATTGTAGGTATTGGCCGTTTCCTGCCCGGATATCACTGTCAGACGTTCATGTCCCAGAACACCAGCCAGGATATCCTCACTGCGTTCCTTGCCGCCATAGTGGGCAGCCTCCCCGGGATGGGCGCGCACGACGACATGGATATCGGTTTCATCCAGCAGATACTGCACCGTGGCCAGCAGCCACGCCCGCATGCTGGGAAACAGTCCCAGCAGGATGGCATATCCCGCATCATAGGGAACATTGGTGCAAACCAGCACAAAGCGCCGGCCATCATCGACCCCAGCGGTGCGGAGTGTATCCTGCATCGGCTGGTTGGGCGATTTTTGTAAGGCAAGGCCCCAATGTGCCGTTGACGCGCGGCGGCGCTCATCGAGCAGTCCGAGTGCACTCTCCACAGCAAAACTATAAAACGGATCGTCCATATATCCGAGTTCTTTTCGCGCTTGCCAAACCGCATCCAGATCGTCAAACGCCAGGAAGTGATCTCCGTGATTCATGACCCGGATCTGCTTGAAGTCGAATTTTTCGAATGTGTTGACCGGGATACCCAGACGCCGGGCGCTCTGGCAAAATTGAGCCGGCTCGAAGGTCGTCCCGTTTGCAAGCAGGACCAGGTCGTAGTCACTCTTGTGACGTGTCAGATAGGACATCGCCAGCGCGTGGCTTTGGCGTGCCTGACTTTCATAATAGTCCCAAGCCGTTGCCACCTCGGGATCGTCCCTATCGATTGTCTCGCGGCGGGTGCACATGATGATATCGCTGAGGACCTGTTCACGCAGGGCCTTTGCATCCACGTCATGCTTCGCAACCGGGAAATCAGACAAATCGACACATCGAATACGACCTCTGCTCCAGCTTTCCACCTGTGCAAGGACCGCCGCCAGATAGGGCTTTGCGCTGGGGTCATCAATCAAAGGTGACTTGATGGGGCTTTGTAATTTCGGCAAATAGCCGATGGTAACGGTGTGGCCGCGCCAAGCCAGAAGGATCGCCACTGTGAAGTCAAGTGTGAACTGGATTCGATAGGCGCAAAACATAAACACACGTTTGGGTTCCGGCAGAGGCTTGATCGCCGGTACATCCAGGGCGGCCAGCCAGTAAGGCAGATGCGCACCCAGCGACCACTTGTCGTTTGGGGTGAGGTGCACGATCAAGGGTGACAGCGCCGAAATCACCTTTCGCGCTACGGGTCCCGGGTGGCGATGCGCATAGTAGGAGCCTGGAACGGCTTCGATCCGCTGGCGCAGCAGGCGCATCGTTTTCTGGAGCAGCGTCATTCGATCCCGTCCGGGTTCATGTCGAGAAATGCGCTGTTTTGACACTTGTGGAGTAGCTTGACGATTGTTCCTGGATCCATTTCGTCATGTGGGTCTGCTCGGCTTCGATGACATCCCTGCTGCCGCTGTAATGTCGGATAATGTCTCGATACAGGGTGGGGCCGCTCGAGTCGCAGCGCATATTCAGAACACCCGCATCGACCGGCGTCGGCGCAAGCGTGAGAGCGATGAGCGCCAAAGCCCGTTCTTGATCGGTTTGATCCGGCTTCTTCAATCGACTCGTGGATCGAAGCAGTTCGCCATAGTGGTCGCGTGACTTGGCCACATGCGTTAATCCCCACCCAGTGTAAAAGCTTCGGTCGCCGGCGATCACGGGCAGTCCATGCGCCGTGGCCTCCAATCCGACGGTGCCATGGACGGTGACAACCGCGTCGGCAGCGGTCATGGCCGTCAGAGAATCCGTTTTCTCCGGCGCGATCCGAATGTGATCGGGTAAATCGGCAATCATGTCCTCCAACTGAAAGCCCCCATACCAGCTCTCGGTCGGGTGCGGTTTCAAGAGCCAGTCGATATCGTCTATGTCACGCAGCTGATCGAGCGTAAATCGCATCCAGTCATAGAAATCGACAAAATTGCCCATTGCAAAAGTGTGGGGAAAATCAAACCACACATGCGCATATATGACGGCAAGTTTCCGATCATCCGACACCCCGAAGACCCGGCGCGCCCCGGTGCGCGAATCGGTCCGATTATCCGACCGGAAAGCAAAGCTGGCGTTGATGTCCGAGCTCTTTCCGCTTTCACGCACCTGGAGATAGTCGCGTCCCTCCTGGACCAACCTGTCCTGAACTCTTGGAGGCAGATCGAGATATTGCTCCAAGCTCATATGTTCGACCGGCGTCGCATAGTCTTCTTTTTTGAAGAAACGGCGGATGCGAATGCCCTCACAATATCCGGTGAGATGGTAGGTCGGGATATCCCTGGACAGCGCCGCCCAAACCAAAGTCGAGTATTGGTTTTGCCAGGGATGGCTTAACACGACATGGCCAACCATCGCGTCCTGCAGCAAATCCGCATAGATGGCACAATTGCGCAAACACTCCGCCAGGACCCTGGTCCAAATCGGATCATCCAGAGCAGGATGTGGATGCCGGGCACGTTTGAGCACCGTGTCATAGTAGGTATAGGGCGGCAAACCGCCCGGCAATTCCAGCTTTAGGATATCGCTGTGACTGGTCACTCCTTCGAGCATCGCTTCGGCACGCGAAAGAAAGTCTTCCATTCGATGTCTGGTGTGATTCTCGATGGAGACAAACTCTGTGAATCCAAGGCTTTCAAGCATCGACCGGCCTGGGTCGTCGGACTGCGCGATAACTCCGATCAATCTCATCGACCCTACATCTGGAACCGATTCGAGAAAAAGCCTTAGGCGGAAGAAGTGATTGGGATTATCCCACAATCCGTCTGCAACAATGGAGACCGGCCCCTTCCCGTTGGAGATTTTCCCCATGCTTACATTCAGCTTTTGAACTCTCTTTCGGTACCATTCTCCATACCAGCGCAAGGCAACTCGACGGCCAACGCGACGCCAGGACTGTGGGTCGGTGATCTTGGACAGTGCGAAATGCATGCCGTCAGGTAGTGCCGCGCCTGGAAACAAAATCAGCTTTCAGAGCTGTCCCGCGTTTTAGCGGCGCAGCGGCAACACATCCGAGAATTTCCTCTTTCTGGTTCGGAGGAAGACCGTATCCGGGTCTGATTGACCGCACATTTTGCTCTGTAAAGATCTCCCCCGCCTCCATATCGGCCACCACATAGAGTGACCGTCTGAACTGCACGTTGCCCAGCTCGCTGGCCGTTCGTTCATAGCTTGGCGTGCCCAATGCAAGATGGGCATTGCGGCAGCCGCGAACCAGCTCGCGCAATTCCGCGGGCTCGAGAGAGAACGCCGCGTCCGGCCCGCCATCGGCCCGGCGCAACGTGACATGTTTTTCGATCACGGCCGCGCCGAGCGCGACCGCAGCGACAGCCACCTCGACACCCGGGCTGTGGTCAGACAGTCCGACCACCACGCCAAAACGCCGCGCCATATCGGCGATCGTCGCGAGATTGGATTCTTCCGCCGGCGTCGGATAGCCGCTGACGCAATGCAGCAGGACAAGCTGATCACAGCCTGCGCCGCGCGCTGTTTTGACGGCTTCGCCGATTTCATCGAGATTGGCCATCCCGGTGGAGATGATCAGCGGTTTTCCTGCAGATGCGGCCTTTGCAATCAGCGGTGTATCGACGGCTTCAAACGACGCGATCTTGTATGCCGGCGCACCGATTTTTGCGAGAAAATCAACGGCCGTTGGGTCGAAGGGCGCGGAAAACACCGTCACACCAAGCTCCCGGCCCTTTGCAAAAAGGGCCTCGTGCCATTCCCAGGGCGTGTGCGCTTCCTGGTACAATTGATGCAGGGTATAGCCGTCCCAAAGGCCACCCTTGATGCGAAAGTCAGGGCCGTCGGAATCGATCGTGATGGTGTCCGCCGTATAGGTCTGGAGCTTGACCGCATCCGCGCCGGCCTCCGCCGCAGCCTCGATAATCGCCAGTGCCCGCCCGATATCGCCATTGTGGTTGCCTGACATTTCGGCGATCACATAAGGCGGGTGCCCCGGACCGATCGTTCGACCGGCAATCGTCACATCCATCGTATCGGTCAATTCATTGGCTCCCCGGGCTGGTTGACATATCGGGTTTCGGATATCGGGCTGAATCCAGCGGATTGAAACAGGGCGTGCGATGCCTTGTTGCCGGGCATCACTTCGGCAAAAAAGGTCCAACCCGGGAACACGCCTCTGGCCCAATCCAGCGCACGCCTTGCAATGCCCTGTCCGTAACGGTCCGGCGCGATATAGATTGATATCTCTCGTGTTCCCGGATTCTCGATTTGATCAAGGCGCAGGATGCCGACCGGATGATCACCGGTCATGATGACCATCAACAGAACCGCGGCATCGTAAAGGGTCCTTTCCATCCAGGAGCGGTGTTCATCCCAGGCCGGCACATGCGGATCGCGGGCGAACCGGCGTGTATCCGGATGGTTTTGCCACTCGAACATCAACGCGCTGTCGTCTGATGTGGCCAGCCGCAGCCACAGAGATTTGTCACCATCGGCCGCCAGCGCCAGCATGACGCGGTCGATGCCCCGACCATCGCAGATTTCAAACGCCCGAACTGATAGTGCATGGCGCCGGTCTTCGTCCCGCAACAAGCTGTCCAGCGCGTCCCTGACCGTCGCCGCTGTCAGTCCTTGGGCACTACCGAGCGAAGCCGCTGCGCCGGCCCGTTCCAGTTGCTCCGCAACAAAGGACTGGTTGTCGGCGGTCACGACCATTAACGTCGGCAAACCCAGGCAGCACCGCTCCCATGAGGTGGTGCCCGCAGCGCCAATCGCAATGTCCGCACGACCCATCAGTTCCGCCATATTCGTCGGTGCTTCGTGCAGGGTGGCTGGCTGTGGCAGGCGAGCCATGTGTTCCTGCACTTTGGCAATGTGTGGTGCGTTTCGGCCCATCACAACTTCGATATGCGCTTCGACACCACTTTGACCAATCCCGTCCAGCACCACCGATGTGACATTGTCCGGGTCGCTCGCGCCAAGTGTGACAAGAATCCGTTCAATCAACCTGCTCGTCTGTCGCCTTTCCAGCGCCTTGCCCCTGGCCGCCGCAAATTCGGGGCGCAGGAGTGTATATTGAGCACCCATCAGCAGGCGGCACTCATCTGGAACAAGCGATTGATACGCGTTGGGCTCTCGACCCAAAGTCTGATCCAGCAGCAAGTCGCATTTGTGCTTTCGATCGGCCAGATCATCAATCACCATGATGCGCTTTGCCCAGGGCCGGCAGATCTTTTCGAATTGCTCATCTCTCCAGTAGTGGTCCACCACCAGGAGATCACACCCATCCGGAGTTTCCGTTGCCATCATTTGAGCTTCGAGTTCCGGTGAGCCGTCGATTTCCAGCGGTCTGATCGCAAGTTCATTGATCGACGGCACCATACTTTCGGTCTCGCTGGAACTCGCAAAGCCGCACCGCCAGCCGCCGGTTGCCTCCAGGGCTTTGGCCAGTGTCAGACAGCGCATGACATGCCCAGCCCCAATTTCAATACCGGCATCGGCTCTGAAGATGGCAGTTTTGATGGTGTTTATCCGTTATCCTTGGCGAACAGCCACCAGGTCAGATTGTCCAGACCCGTGGCCCGCCGCCAGAAAAATCCATAATCGACCAACCGCAGATCGGGGTGCCGGTCCATCCAGAAAGCACCGAAATCCCTCTTGAAGAGAAGTCCATCCTGTCCGCGATAGCGAATTTCCTGCGGTGAATCGGCAAAATATTCCGCACAGGCAATATAGCGGTTCGAGACCCGGTGGATTTCGTCGCAGGAGGGCCCAAGATCATCAGGTGCGATGTGGATCAGCACACCGCTGGTAAAGGCCAGGTCCACAGATCCGTCTTCGAGCGGTATCTGATTTGCTGCTCCGTCAAAAACCTTGTCGGCCGAAACCACGGCATCGTCCACCAGCCGTGTTCGCGCGCCTTCATTCGGCTCCAGCGCCAGAAGGTCACTGTCCGTCAGCCGCGACAAGGCCCTCAGATTGAACCCGATATTGGCTCCGATTTCGAGGATGCTGTGTGGTGGCTGATCCGCCAGGGGTTCCAGAATGCGCTTCCACATGGCTGTTCTGGCCGCAATCATGGTTTCGTCGGCAACATTGCGGTCGCGGTAGTCATCGCCGAAGTCGCCACGCCAGGCGTCCAGTTGATGGGATGTCGGCTGCTGTTTCTGGTTCACGCACTTCTCCTTTGGCGACAATCCGCATTGATTGCCGCTATCTCGGGGTGGTCTCTCAGCAATTGAGCTGTTTTTTCATATCCATGGTTCTCCGGCATATCCGGGAGCAGTTCGAAGACCGACCTGAAAAAGGTCAAATCCTCCGGATAGTCCAGGGTCCAGCGCATGGCAGTGTAATCACCGCCCGGACCGGCCAGATTGGCCCGCCTCATGTCGGGATTGCTGCGCAGCCACGGTGTGACATGTTCACGTTCATCTGCCGCCGTCGCATTCTCTGCGGCCAAGGCCAATGCATCGAAGCTGAAGATTTCGCAATCCAGCCCGTGTGGCCAGCTTGGCGGCATGTTGTTGCAGGCATAGTCGACACTTTGTGCCCGGAACAGCGTGATCAACCGGCTGCAAACTGCAGGATCGATCAACGGGCAATCGCTTGTCACCCGCATGACAACATCCGCCCTGCAATCAAGAGCGGCATGATAGTACCGGTCGAGCACGTCGGTTTCGGACCCTCGAAACACATGGACGCCACACCGTTCGGCCTCGGTGGCAACGGGATTGCTCTCTGCCCCCGCTGGAACGGCACAACACACGATGTCCGCGCCATCAATCATCCCGCATCGACGCAAGACATGAGCAAGAACGGTCTCTCCAGCCAACGCTTCCAGCACTTTGCCGGGCAGGCGCGTTGACGTCATGCGCGCTTGAACGATTACTGCAATCCGCTCGTTCACAGGCGCACCGGATAACCCTGCTCATGCAGATGGCGCTTGGCTTCGCGCGGCGTCTGCTCGGTAAAGTGAAAGATGCTGGCGGCAGCCAAAGCTGACGAGCCGACCTCCAGCGCTTCCGCCAGGTGCTGATAGTTGCCGGCGCCGCCGGACGCTATGACCGGTACGGAGACCGCGCGGGCAACAGCCGACACCAAATCGAGATCGTAACCTTCCATCGTGCCATCGCGTTCAATCGACGTAATGAGGATTTCACCCGCACCGTCTGCTTCGGCCCGTTGCGCCAGTGCGACGGGGTCCAGGCCAGTCGGTCGTGTGCCGGCATTCACATAGGCCTGATAACCACCCTCAGCTTCTTTTTTTGCGTCAATGGAAACGACCAGGCTCTGACGGCCGTGGCGTTCGGCAATTTCCGTCACGATTTCAGGTCGATCCACCGCGGCAGTGTTGACGACAACCTTGTCGGCGCCAACCATCAGCAACCGCCGAACGTCCTCCGCGCTCCTGATGCCGCCACCCACCGCAATGGGCATGAAGCACTCATCGGCAAGATCATCGATCAGATCGAAATCGGGTTGCCTCTTGTCATTGGTTGCGGTGATGTCGACGAAGACCAGTTCGTCGACCTCGCGCATATTGTAGACCTTGACCGCCTGCATGGCGCTGCCGACGCGCCGCCAGGATTCAAAGCCGACGCCCTTGACCAGGGTCGTGTCCTTGTAGAGCAATGTCGGCATGATCCGGGTTTTGAGCACGACGGGCTAAAGTTCCAGGAAGTTCTTGAGGAGCCGGAAACCCATTTTCTGGCTCTTTTCAGGATGAAATTGCACACCCTGGATGTTGTCGCGAGCGACAGCAGAGACAAATTCGCCGCAATAGGGTGTGCGGCTCACGACAATCCCCTCATCATTGCATCGCATGTGATAGCTGTGCACAAAATAAAAATCCGTTCCGTGATCGATGTCACTGAACAGTGCCGCACCTTCCTGCGCGTCCACTTCATTCCAACCGACATGCGGGACCCGGTCGCCCGGCGACTGGGCCTCCAGCTTGACAACCGTCGCATCAACCCATCCCAGGCCGGCGGCTTGCTGACCCTCTTCGCTGCCATTGGCCATCAGTTGCATACCCAGGCAAATTCCGAGAAAGGACTTGCCGCCATCGACAACATGATGGTTCAGCGCGACATCCATTCCCGTGGTCCGAAGGTTTTCCATCGCCTTTGCGAAAGCGCCGACGCCCGGCAGCACGATTTTCTCCGCTTCGTCCAAGGCAGAAGGGTCCGACGTGACAAAGGGATCTGCACCGCATTCGGCCAGGGCACGTGCAATGGAATCCAGATTGCACAGGCCGTAGTCAATGATGGCGATTCTGGTCACGCGTTGTCATCGTTTATTTTGGTCAGGTTGCCGTCGGCATCCTTGATCAAGGCACCGTCATTGGCGCGACGAAAGAGTTTTTTGTTTGTAAAGCGGTCACAGATTGTCGTGAACTCGCTCACGGTCATGTCAATCTCTGCAAGGATGTCTTCAATGGGCCGTCCCAGATAGGTGTTTGGGAACTTGCCATCGTGAATGCGCGTGAGTCGAAGACCATCTTCTCTCGACAGTCGACCGCGGCGAATATGATTGTTGGCTATATCCGTGGCACGGCCAAAGCCGAATTTCAGATACTTGAAGTAGTCGTGGATGCCGGTCTGATAATTGTCCAGATTCTCATAATCGGCCAATGAGCCTTCAACCGTGTGGGGCAGCGTTTCAAAACCGTGACCCTGGGCGACAAGGGCGTTGGTGTAGCCGTCCCAGGGAAAGTAGTAGCCAAGGAATACGCCGGTAACCCCAACCCGATTGAGTTCTTCGTCGCTGGGGTAGAAGTATTGAATCAGATGGCGCCTTTCTATGCCTTCCTGATCGATCAGGTCAGTGACACGCATTCCCAGCAAGCCACCAAATTCCTCCAGCCATCGGCGATTGAGAATATGGGCCTCCGTTGCCGCCGCCGGACCGCCATACTCATTCTGCGAATTTTCACCCCAAACGATCAATTGAATATTGTGCTGAACCGCGATGCGGATGGGAACGGTAAAGATGGCCACATGTTCGGGCCAGGAGATGTCACCAACCTGACGCAGCGCCAGGTTGTTGATCCGCCGCCGAACGGTCGGGTTCATCGTGACTTCGACATAGTCAACACCCAGGCTTTTCAGGTTTTCGATGTTCCGTCGGCCGATAGGACTTAGTGAATCCGTGGTCGCCGTCACGCAGAGCGGATTGAGCCCGTTTTCCAGCAGCCTGAGAACCTGACAGGTGCTGTCCTTGCCACCGCTGACCGGCACCAGACAATCATAATTGCTGCCGTCCTTTGACCGGTAGCGCTCAACGACATTCAGGAATTCCTGCCGGCGCTCGTCCCAATCGACCTTGGCCCTGTTTTCAAACGACCGGCAGGCGCTGCAGACACCCTCATCGTCGAAGTGAAGATCCGGTTTGGTATCGGGATAGAGGCACCGTGTGCAGTAGCGAAGCATGTTACTCGATCATCTCTTTTGTATTGAGGCACGTTTCCAGGCCGTTCACGACGCGGGACACATCGGTTTCCGTCATGTCCGGAAACAGGGGCAGTGAAAGGCATCGGCGATAATACGCATCGGCGCCCGGAAGCACGACATCACCATAGTGCCGCCGATAGTAGGGCTGCCGGTGCACCGGAAGGTAATGCACCTGCGTTCCGATGCCCAGCGCCCGCAGCCGCTGCATCAGCGCGGCCCGGTCGACATCCACGGCATCGAAATCGATGAGCACGGCATAGAGATGAAGTGCAGGAGAACAATCGGATGGGCGACGAGCAGGCTGAACGAGCGGGGCGAGGGGAGCCAGCTCCTGATCATAGAAGGCTGTCAGATGACGGCGCTTTTCCACGAACTGTTCCAGGCGGGCAAGCTGGCTCAATCCGAGGGCGCAGTTGATGTCGCTGGCCCGGTAATTGTAGCCGGGCTCCGCCATTTCGTAATACCAGGGATTGGCCTTTCCTGCACCGTCAAACGCCAGATCGGCATTTTGAAAATCATCGGCGTCGCGGGTCATGCCGTGACTGCGGAATTTTTTCAGTATCCGGTCGGTTTCCGGATCGTTGGTGGTGACGACACCGCCTTCGCCCATGGTGATGGTCTTGACCGGATGCAGGGAAAAGACGGCCATATCCGAATGCCGGCAGGAACCCACGGGCACCTGGATGCCATTGCTGCTGTAGGTTCCACCCAAAGCATGGCAAGCATCTTCCACGACATGGAGACCGTGCTCCTCGGCCAAACGCGCCACCATCGCCATATCGACACACGGACCGTTGAGATGGACCGGTGCCACGGCTTTGGCTTTGCTGCCGGCGCGTTTTGTGGCGTCCCGCAGGCTGTCTTCGGACATTAATCCCGTTTCAGCTTCGACATCGGCGAACTCGACGTCTGCACCGACATAGCGCGCCGCATTGGCTGTCGCCAGAAAGGTCAGCGATGGCACGATGACCACATCGCCTTCGCCGATCCCCAGCGCCATCATGGCGAGGTGCAGCCCGGCTGTGCCGCTGTTGCACACCACGGCATGCTCGGCGCCGGTTGCCTTTGCAAAGGCGCTCTCGAACTGCTCGACAACCGGCCCCGTGGTCAACCAGTCACTCTTCAAGACCGAGACCACTGCCGCTACATCGTCATCATCAATGCACTGCCTGCCATAGGGCAGGAAGGGCTGTGCATCAGTGTTCAAAGGGCGGCTTCCTTCAGCAATCGGTCAAGCGCCGTGTCATCCAGCCACTCATCATTGGTGTTGGACGCGTAGCTGAACCCATCCGGCAGAGGCGATCCGAAAGTGTCCGTTTCGGTCTTCCAGATTCCAAGGGAGGGAAGAATGACATAGCGGTCGGACAAGGCCACCGTATTGCGCGAGTCATCCTGTGTGATCATCGCCTCATGCAGCTTCTCCCCGGGCCGAATGCCGATCACCTTGATCGGCAGGTCCGGAGCCATGACACGGGCAATATCAGTGATCTTCGTGCTCGGAATTCTCGGAATGAAGATCTCGCCACCCTTCATGGTCGAAAGGGACGACAGGACAAAGCTGACACCCTGTCTCAGGGTGATCCAGAACCGTGTCATGCGCTCGTCAGTGATCGGCAGATGGTCTGCTCCCTCTGCTATCAGGCGGCGGAAATGTGGCACCACGCTGCCCCGTGAGCCGACGACGTTGCCATATCGAACGACAGCGAAACTGGTTTTTCCGGCACTCAGATGATTGGCTGCAACGAAAATCTTGTCCGAGGCCAGTTTGCTCGCACCATAGAGATTGACCGGACTTGCGGCCTTGTCCGTCGAAAGGGCGATCACCTTTGACACCCCTGTCCGGATCGCGGCCTTGACGACGTTTTCAGCGCCCATCACGTTGGTGTGGATGCATTCAAAGGGATTGTATTCGGCGGCACCGACATGTTTGAGCGCTGCAGCGTGGACCACAATGTCGACGTCGCGCATGGCCATTTCCAGTCGATCGACGTCGCGTACATCGCCGATGAAATAGCGCATGCAGGGATAGTCGGTATCGCTGAACTCCTGCGCCATTTCATATTGCTTCATTTCGTCGCGCGAAAAGACGATCAGTTTCGTCGGCTGGTACCTGGAAAGAACGGTCCGTACCAGTGCCCGACCGAATGAACCGGTCCCGCCGGTGATGAGGATCGTCTTGCCGTTCAAATCCGCGGCCGGCTCTTCGAAACTGCGGTCTATTGCCGTCATTCACATTTTCCATGCTACCGCAGTCCGGGTGAAATCACACCAGACTGCAAACAATCAAACCACGCCCGGAAAACCCGCTCTTTCCGGCAGGTAAAGCTCTAAACGGCTTCGACGGCGTGTATGGGGAGCGCGACTTTTACCTGGCGGCCGATCATATCGAAAAGAAGGACCACCCGCTCGGCTTCGGTCATGCCATGATAGGTTCCGGTCTGACCATTAAAGGCTCCGTCGAGCACACGCAAGCGGGCACCCGAATCAAACAGGACAAGTTGGCTCAACGGCACAGCGCCGTCATCAATTTCACTGTCGCGCAAATCGTCAACAACACCATCGGGCAGCGCTGTCGGGCGTTCGCTGTGGCACACCAGCCGGCTCACCCCAACAGTGCCGTTGATGGACCGCCAGCGGTCGACATCACAATCGAATCCGACGAACAGATAGCGTGGGAAAAGCGGTCGCAGCACATTGGACTGCCGGCGGGCATGGCGCACAACTTTTCGGCATCGCGGCAGATAGGCATCAAAACCTTGCCGTCGCAAATGTGCAACGGCGGTCTGTTCCGCCGATGGTTTGGTGTACACGACGTACCAGCGCTTCATGCTGCATCTCCGCTGGCATGCGCCGGCTGGTGGCGCGTCAGGCGAAGCAATTGCGGCGCAAGAATTCGCTCATCGGGGAGCAGATACAACAGCGCCTCATAGGTCGCCTGTGCATTTTCCATATCGGTCAACAGAACGGCATCGAAATCACGTGCTTCTGTCAGGCTACCCGCAGCCGGAAGCCCGACAACCGATTCCCTGTTGCTGCCCGGCGCGATGACTGCCACCGGTTTCACCTGTGCGTCAATGGCTGCCAATGTGGCGATCTCGGCCAGATCGCCGTCGCCCACCAGAGCCACCTTCGTCCAGCCATGGGCGTCGCAGATAGCCAGGCATTCGGCGTACTGGGCACGGGCTCGGCGATAGAAGGCAAGAGAATTGGACAGATACTCCGCAATCAATCGGCTCTTTTCCGCAAAACCCTTGGGCGTCAGAAAATAGGCATAGCGTTTTGTCGGCACCTGCTGAGCCTTGACCAGGCCTTTGCGCATGCAGCGTTTGACATAGCCATTGACGAGACCGACAGCCACGCCGAAACGCAAGGCGAGGGAGCGCTGGGTCACCGATTGATCGCCCTCGATTGCGCTCAGAAGCCGCAAGGAGAGCTCACTCTCCAGCGCCTCTTTTGATGCCTGAACCGCAGAGGGTTCGCATTTGGGTAGTTTGTCGACGGAATTTGCGTTCATGCGATGAACACTAGTGTGTTCACAGCGTGAATGTCAATTGGTTGAAGTGCCACGACATGGAATTCAAGACGTTTCACCCAGGCCACGATCGCCGGCGGTGTGGTTTCGATTTCAGAGGCTGTAATAGTCCCGGTACCACTCCACGAAACGCGGGATCCCCTGATCGATCCCCGTTCGGGGCTGATATCCTACGGCGTCGACGATGGCCGTGATATCGGCCGCCGTAGCCGGCACGTCGCCGGGCTGCAGGGGCAGAAAATTCTTCTTTGCTTCACGCCCCAGGGTCTTTTCCAGAATGGCGATATATTCCATCAACGATGCCGGATTGTTGTTGCCGATGTTGAAGACCCGGTGAGGGGCACTGGATGTGCCCGGATCGGGATGATCATGATCCCATGTCGGATTGGGCTTTACGGGTGAATCGCAGACCCGCACCACGCCATCGACAATATCGTCAATATAGGTGAAATCGCGACGATGCTTGCCATGGTTGAAGACGTCGATCGGCTCGCCGGCGAGAATCTTGCGTGTGAAGATGAACAGCGCCATGTCTGGGCGCCCCCAGGGGCCGTAGACGGTGAAAAACCGGAGCCCGGTCGCCGGAATACCGTAGAGATGCGAATAGCAATGGGCCGTCAACTCATTGGATTTCTTGGTCGCCGCGTAAAGGCTGAGCGGATGGTCGACATTGTCGCTGACGGAAAACGGCATGCGTCCGTTGGAGCCGTAAACCGAGCTTGATGAGGCATAGACCAGGTGCTTCACCGGGTGATGCCGACAGGCTTCGAGAATATTGCCAAATCCGACCAGATTGGCCTGGATATAGGCCTGCGGATTTTCAATGGAGTAACGGACGCCGGCCTGGGCAGCAAGATTGACCACAATATCGGGCTTGTGCTCCGCAAAGACGCGGTTGACGTCCTCGGCATTCGCCAGATCAGCCACGTAATTCTTGAAGCCGGGCTGCTTTTCCAGCAGGGCCAACCGCGCTTTTTTCAGATCGACGCTGTAATAGTCGTTGAGCACATCGAAGCCAATGACCTCTTCGCCGCGCGCCAGAAAATGCTGGGCAGTGTGGTAACCGATAAATCCGGCTGCGCCGGTAATGAGAATAGTCATCGTTCTCGTTTCTTTAATCCAGGTCGGATCCCAATCAGAATTTTCGTGTCAAAGGCGCAGATCAGCCACGCCGTCGGGCAGCATCCATTTCAGGTCGAACAACACACCGTCCGCATTCAGCAGGGCGCGGATGGCCGGCGCGCCCATGGCCGCGAATTCCCGATGCGATACGGCAAGCACCACAAGATCGTAAATACCCTCCTGCGGATCGGCAACAAGGTCAATGGCACATTCGGCGCGGGCGGCTTGCGCATCGGCAACCGGATCATGGACATCCACATCCATCCCGACCTTGCAAAAGGCTTCGACCAGTTCGGAAACCTTCGTGTTGCGCAGATCCGGACAGTTTTCCTTGAAGGTCAGGCCGAGCACCAGGGCCCGCGCACCCTTCACCGCAATGCCGCGCTTCATCAGCGCGTCCAGCGCCATCCCGGCGGCGTGATCTGCCATGCCGTCATTTATGCGGCGGCCGGCCAGGATCATCTCGGGATGAAAGCCCAGTTCCTGTGCCTTGTGCGTCAGGTAATAGGGATCGACACCGACGCAATGTCCACCGACGAGACCCGGTCGGAAGCCGAGAAAATTCCATTTGGTGCCAGCGGCCTCCAGCACGGATTTGGCATCGATATCCATCCGGTTGAACAGGATGGTCAGCTCGTTGATCAACGCGATGTTCACGTCTCGCTGAATGTTCTCGATGACCTTTGCCGCTTCCGCCGCGCGGATTGACGGCGCCTGATGGGTGCCGACCGAAACGATCCTGCCATAGAGCATGTCCACGAAAGCGGCTGCCTGCTGTGTGGAACCCGATGTCACTTTCACGATATCGGCAAGCCTGTGGACCTTGTCACTCGGATTGATCCGCTCCGGACTGTAGCCAACCGTGAAGTCGGCGTTGAAGGTCAGGCCTGATACCCGCTCGACGACGGGCACGCAGATCTCTTCCGTGGCACCCGGATACACGGTCGATTCGTAGATGACGATATCGCCTTTCGACAGTACACGTCCGACGGTTTCACTGGCTTTTACAAGCGCGGTGAAGTCCGGCCTTTTGTGCTGATCCACCGGTGTCGGTACCGTGACGATATGGACATTGCATTCTGTCAGATCGGCCTCGGAATCAACAAAGGACAATCGATTGGCCGCCTGCAGTTCCTCACTCGTCACTTCACGTGTCGAATCGATCCCGTTGCGGAGTTCTTCAATGCGCGCGGTTGAGATATCGAAGGCCACCACCGGATAATGCTGGGCAAACGCCACCGCCACGGGCAGGCCGACATATCCGGTGCCAATGACGGAAATGCGAACATCTTGATTGTCTTGCATGATTCAAGTCGGTCCGTGGGAATGCGCTGGCGGGTTTCAAGCACAGTTTGGCTTGTATTACCAGCCGGTGTGTTGCGCGCTGTCTGTCCCGGGCCTCAATTTCGAGGCATGCGTCTCAAATCTTGACGTCCCACGCCCGGTAGCCATAGACCCAGTCGGCGTCGCCGCCCTTTTTGAGCCACTCATTGCCGCGGGAGGCGCGCTGGATCTGCGCTGTGCGGGTTTGCCGGGCCGCTTCGTAGCGTCGGAGCGCCGCCTCGACGGCATCGGGACCGACCCCTGCGAGACAACGGGCAAGAACCACCGCGTCTTCAATGGCCTGGCCAGCACCCTGCGCCATGAACGGCGTCATCGGATGGGCTGCGTCACCCAACAGTGTGACGCGTCCTTTCGACCATCGGGGCATCGGTTCACGCACATAGAGCGCCGACTTTGTAACGTCGCTGCAGGCGGCAAGCAGGGCGCGGGCCTTGGGATGGAAATCCGCATAGGCCTCCCGCAATTCCTGAACATCACCGGGCGATGTCCAGCTTTCCTCCAGCCAGTCATCCTGCGGCGTCGTCGCGAAAACAAAGATCTCACGGCCGCCGCTCAAAGGGAATGTCACGATCTGGCGGCTGGGTTCCGGTCCCCACCATTTGGTGAAGGAGCCGACATCGGAAAGGCCCTCCGCCGCCTCAATCGGAAACGTGGCACGGTAGGAAACGACACCCGTAAATTCCGGTGATTCAGGGCCGAACACCGACGTTCTGACAGCGGAATGAATGCCATCCGCACCGATCAACACATCGAAAGACATGCGATCGCCGTCAGCAAACTCCAGAAAGACGGTGTTTTCATCCTCGGACACGGAACGCCCCTGCCTGCCCATGGCAAATACGGAGCCGTCCAGACGCTCTTCCAGCGCCTTGAGCAAATCCGCCCGATGCACGGTCAGCTGTGGTGCACCATATTTTTCGTCTGCGGTGTCGGACATGGCGAGCCGGGAGGTTTCCTCTCCGGTGTCCCACATGCGACTGATGCGAAAATCCGGGCGGGCGGAAACTGCGCGTAGCGCGTTGCCAACACCGAGACCGTCTGCGGCATGCACCGCATTGGGCGTGAGATTGACGTCGGCGCCGACCCGCGTGAATCGGGCTGTCTGTTCAAACACCGTTACATCATGACCGAATTGCCGCAAGGCAATGGCCGCCGACAGGCCGCCGACGCCGCCGCCATTGATTGCGATCTTCAACTTGTCCATCGTGGCTCACTTTCCGGTGTCTGGCGACGGTTCCTGGTCGGTCGGCCATCGGGCCCAGGGATGTGGTGCACCACTCATGTCCTGGTAGAGCGATTTTTGCCGCATACAGGCCCGCATGCCGTCGCGCCCCTTTTCTCGGCCAATCCCGCTTTCCCCGTCGCCGCCAAAGGGGGTTGATATGGAAAACTGCTTGTAGGTATTGACCCACACCGTGCCGGCCCGGATCGCCCGCCCGACCCGCCAGGACTTTTGGAAATCACGGGACCAGATGCCGCAGGCGAGGCCATAGGCATTGTCGTTGGCGAGCGCGACGACCTCATCTTCATCGTCAAAGGGCATCACCGCCAGCACCGGTCCGAAAATCTCCTGCCGGCAGGTTTCGCTGTCATTGGCAAGGCCTGCGATGATCGTCGGGTTGTAGTAGGCGCCTTCGCGAAGTGCGGGATCGTCCGGGCGGGCACCGCCGGTCAGAACCTCCCCGCCCTCCTTCCTTGCTGTTGCGACCCATTCCTCGACCGACCGGCGGTGGTCGGGATGGACCAGCGGGGCAACTTGTGTCCGGGCTGAAAACGGGTGCCCGACGACAAGCTTGCGTGTCGCCTCGACCAGCCGGTCGACAAATCCCGGATAGAGGCTTCTTTGAACAAACAGGCGCGAACCGGCGATGCAGGACTGGCCGGAAGATGAAAAAATTCCAAAAAGGATGCCTGCGATGGCCAGATCCGGGTCGCAATCCTCAAAAACGATGCTGGGCGATTTGCCACCCAGTTCCAGTGACACGGGCATCAGCTTCTGCGCGGCCCTGCCGGCGATATGGCGTCCCGTGGCCGTGCCGCCGGTAAAGGAGACCTTGTCGATGTCAGGGTGGTCCACCAGCAGATTACCAATGGTGCCGCCGCTGCCGGGCAGAACGGAAAACAGACCCTTTGGGATCCCGGCCTCATCCATGATCCGGGCAAGCTCCAGCGCCACCAACGGGCTCCAGGACGCCGGCTTCAGCAGCACCGCATTGCCGGCAGCCAGCGCCGGTGCGATCTTCTGCGCGTCGCTGGCAATCGGCGAATTCCAGGGGGTAATCGCAGCAACGACCCCAAGCGGTTCGTGTAGCGAAAACGTCAGATAGTCTCCGCGCGGGACCGTCAGTGCCTCGTCCGCCGTTTCGCAGACACTGGCATAATAACGAAAGGTCCCGGCGGCAGACTGTGCGAGGGCACGGGTTTCAGTGAGCGTTTTGCCGGTATCGCGGCTCTGGATGAAGGCGATGCGCTCGATGTTGCCTGCAATGCCGCGTGATATGGCGTCAAGCAGACCGGCCCGTTCATGCGGTTTCATGTTCCGCCAGGCAGGATCGGCCTGAGCCAACTTTGCCGCTTCAATCGCGTCCAGCCCATCCTGATTTGAGGCGCCTTTGATGATGCGGTTCATCGAATTGTCGGCTGAAAAACGAGACTCGATCTCAGCGCCACCGCCGCGCCGCCATTGTCCGCCAACGAAAATGCGGTCGGGTGGCAGCTGATCCAGGGAAAGGCTCATGATGGCGCGCTCAAATCGCCACGGGTGCGGTGCGGCGTATTACTTCGCGCACCAGGCTGTAGACCGTTGGCAGGGATGTTTTCGGATTGGCCGGGGAGGGTTTCCCCTCCACGCGGATCGAGACCGTCGCTGCTGAGGATGTCACCTCGATCTGGTGAATATTGGCCGTAACGTCCGGATCTGCGATCAACCGCACACGGGTATCGTCGAACCCGGCACCGGCAAGGGCGATCGTCGCCGCCGTGTTGGCGTTTTTTGGGTAGTCGGCCGATGCCTGCCGCGCTGATCCTTCATAGAAGACGGCAGCCTCATTCAGAGCGGAAAGATCGATGGTGTCTTCAGCCGGCGTGCCCTTCCACGATGCCGGTGGTTTTCGCGATGTGTAGGTCACCTCGCTGATGTCGGCGTGGCGCATGCCGGCAAGAATATCGATACCGCCCACAGCACCGGCCGGAATGGTCAGTTGGCTACCTGCTTCGCGTGCTGCATCCTGAAGACGCTGACAGAGTGACGGGTCATTCAACGCCCCGGTGGAGGCGATCACCAGGTCAATGCCGCTCGACAGAACCTCCTGTGCATTGTCAATAACAGCCTGATGTCCGGCGCATTCGATGACCAGGTCCGGCTCAGCGGAAACCAGATCGCCAATCGTGCCGACACAGTCGAATTCGCGAGCCGTTCCCGTTGCCGTGCTTTCCAGCAGGCCCAGCCTGCCGTTTTCGGTTCCGGGACGGACCAAAAGGACAATCCCGTCCAATGGCTCTTCAAGTGTACTAGCCAGCACGCCCAGCAATTCCTGTGCAATGCTCCCAAATCCGATGATGCCAAGGCGTTTGAGCATCATGTAGCGCGCCCCGCCGCACCGGCCGGCGGACCGCCGAACGCCTCTCCAAAGGGGCCGATGGCCTTCATGTCGATCTCGATCAATACGGGTCCGGACCGTTCCAACGCACCATCCAGGGCCGTCTCGAAGTCGGCGACGTCGCCAATCTTTTCATGGGTCAGGCCGACCGCCGTGCAAAGCGAGCCGAAATCCGGTGTCTTGAGCGCCGAGTAGACCCGTCGCCCGTCATACTGGGCATCCTGAATGTTTTCGATGACGCCATAGGCCTCATCATTCATCAGGATGTAGACAATGTCGGCCTTTTCCTCGACCGCCGTGATCAGTTCCGCAAGCCCAAGCTGTGCACCGCCATCGCCGACCAGTCCGACAACCTTGTTTTCGCCTTCGACGAGACCGGCACCGATGCCCATGGCAAGGCCCTGTCCAATCCCGCCACCAAGTGCGTGCACACCGTGATGTGGTTCGGCGATCTGCACGTAACGGTTGCCGAAGGTGGAGTTGGCGATGGTGACATCGCGCACGAAAGGGTGGCGCCCCGCAGCGACGCGCTGCTGCAACACATCGGCAATGACGCGATAGGGGCCGAGCACATCGCGCAACCGTCCTTCTCCCTTGACGCGGGCAATCGCGAATTCATGCCTGAAGGCTTCATCCACCTCGAGGGATTTCGGCAGGCAATCCAGCAGCCGCTGTAGCGTATCGGTTGCATCGCCGTGAATGAAGCTGTCGACCGCATAGTTGCGCCCGCCCTGGGCGGCGTCACAGTCGATCTGGACCAGCGGTGCCGGCAGCGCCATGCGATTGTCGCGTGTCTCGTTGCCCCGCAGCCGCGACCCGACCACGATCATCAGATCCGCAGCTTCGTAAAGCGCCATGGCCTCCGGCGTCATGTTGAAGGCGCCAAGCGTCGCCGGGTGATCCTCATCCACGCTGGCCCGTCCATTGGTGCTCGTGACCGCGCAAAAACCCCTTTCGACCAGTTCATTCGCCTGGGCTTTGGCCTTGTTTGCACCGCCTCCCAGCCAGAGCACCGGCCGTTTCGCGGCTTTGACGATTGCAGACAGTCGTTCGATTTCACTCTGCGGCGCATGGATGCTTGCCAGCGCGGGGACGGATTGCGGAGCAGCGCGGGGGACTTTGAGCCGCTGGACATCAACCGGTATCTCCAGACTGACCGGTCCGCTGGGGGCGCTGAGCGCGGCTGATGCGGCGGCCGACAGCACGGAATGAACGGCAGCCGGTTCCCACAGACGGAAATAGGACTTGGAAATCGCCTTCAGCATATCCGCCTGTTTCGGCACATCATGGATCGCGGCGCGATCGCGGTCCATGAACTCGCGGTCGACCTGGGTTGTGATATGCAGCACCGGCGAACCGGCTGTCAGCGCTTCGACCTGTGCCCCGGCCGCATTCCCGGCCGCGGTCCCCGTCGAGGTCAGCACCACCCCGAGGCCACGCGAAACCCGCGCATAGGCGTCCGCCATGTTCATGGCGCCTGCTTCTCCGCGCGCCGGGACGAAACGAATACGGCCCTGACGCGCAATGGCGTCGATGATGGGCATGTTGTGGATCGAAATGACACCGAAGATCGTCGCAACGCCGATATCGGCCAGATGACCGGCAATGGCATCGCCAACCGTTTCGATTTGTGCTGCCGCGTCCTGTTTCATCGCACTGTCCTGCTCATACAAATCTCGAAACACCGCCGGAAAGCTCGAGTCTGGCACCTGTGATATAGCTGGCAGCCGGCGAGCCAAGAAAAACGATGGCTCGTGCCGCCTCTTCGGGCTCGCCGAACCGGCCAAGCGGAATGTTCTTGGACAGGGCCTGCTCGCGAAACCAGTCCTGCCGGGATTGGTTCTGGTCGGGTCGCGCCTCAAAGCGCCGCTCCCACTGCCCCGAAATCACCACACCGAGAAGCAGGGAATTCACGCGAATGTCGGGTGCCAGTTCCACGGCCAGGCTTTTCAGGAGGTTTTGTACCCCTGCGCGTGCCGCCGATGTACAGACCATGTGTATCTCGGGCTGATAGGCAAGCAATGAATTGACGCCGACGATGGCCCCGCAATCGCTGCTTTGCAGCATCGGTTGAAAAGCCCGGGTCGGATAGATCTGGCTAAAGAACTTCAGATCCAGTTCGGTGCGCCAGGCTTCGTCGCTGGTGTCGGCAAATGTCGAAACCCGTCCCTGACCTGCATTGTTGATCAATAGATCCGCACCACCGAACGTGTCCTCGACCTCTCCGGCGAAAGCTGCCATTTCTTCTGCGTCCAGAACGGAACAGGCGCGGGCCAGGATGGCCTGTGCGCCAAAGCGCTCCGCCAACCTGTCGCGAACCGAATCCAGCCGATCTGCATTGCGGGCGCACAACGCCACCCTGCAGCCTTCCTCCAGCAACAGGCTGACCGTTGCCAGGCCGATCCCTGATGACCCGCCGGTCACCACCGCTGTTTTGCCGGTAAGGCCAAGGTCCAAGGGTTCAGGCCTCCGCTTCTGTCCGCCAGCCGCGATCGGGGCGGCCCAGCATCACGGCGCGCATGGCGGGAGTCGGCGGTCCGGCCGTCATCCAGCGATCACTTTTTTCGGGATCACCCCATGGCCATTCCTGGGCAACATGCGTTGCTTCGTCGATCTGCTGCAATTCGGTGGTGAATTCGATCACGAATCCGGATGGTGAAACGAAATAGGCAAAGGGGTTGTTTCCCGGCCCATGCCTGCCGGGTCCCCAGCTTGGAACCTGTCCCATTTGTTTCAGGCGGCCGATTCCGCGCATGAAGCCGTCAATGTCCGGCATTTCGAAAGCCACATGATTGGCGCTGGCATGGGCATTTTTGAACAAACCGATCGAATGATGATCCGTGCTGCATCGAAGAAACGACATCTGATCGACGTAATAGTCGCTGAGACGAAAGCCGAGCGTGTCGGTGTAGAAAGCCTCGGTCCTTTGCAGGTCGGGCGTGTTGAGCACAACGTGAGAGACCTTGACCGGCATGGCGTGCACGGGCTCTGTATCGGTATTTTCCTCAACGTCGCACACGATGCGCAGCTTGCGATTGTCGGGATCCAGCAACGAGAATCCGAAACCGCCTCCGGGTGTGTCAAACGCGTGAGGTTCTTCAAGGATTGCAACGTCGTGGTCACGCAATCTCGCAAAAAGCGCGTCGAGCCGGTCGCGGCTGGTCATGCCGAAATTGATATAATCGATGCCAAAATCATCGCCATCGCTCAGACCGTATATGAAGGGTTCCCTGCCGGTCCCGCGCAGATAGATTGTTCCGTCATCCCGGTGCGCGACCGCAAGCCCCCAGGTCTGCTCGTAGAAGGCGACGCTGTCTGTCATGCCGGGTGCACGCATCACGATGCCACGCAGAAAATCAACGCCCAATGCTTCGCTCATAATGACCTCCCGGTCGCCTGATGGGTTGCCGACATGTGGCCAAGCTGGGTCGAAATGGCCTTGCCGGCGGCACTGATGGCGGAAAATATTTCGTCTCGCCGTCCCTGATCCGCCGCGAAGTGATGATCCGGTCCGGTGACGTTGATCGCACCGGCGAAATCACTGGCATTGTCTCGAATGACGACGGCACAGGAACCAATACCCTCTTCGAAATTACCGACGCTCCACGCGGCGCCGATCGCCCGGTCCTCCGCAAGCTGTGCCTGAAGCTGTTCCAGCGATGTGGCGGTCTTGTCGGTTGAAGCCGGCAGGTCGGCGCCGCCGATCAGATTTTCAACGGACGCCGGTTCCATATGGGCAAGGATGATCCGGCCGATCGTTGTTGCGTGGGCCGGCAGCCGGCTTCCGACCCGGACATTGCTGACCAGATGCAGGTTCGGGGTTTCCCGAACCAGATAGACGATGCTGCGATCTTCCAAAACGCCGAGATGCGCCGACAGGCCGAGATCGGCGGCCAATTGTCTGAGAACCGGTTGCGACACCTGAACAATGTCCCGTGAGAAAACAGCGCCGGCGGCCAGTGTCACCAGACCGGTGCCAAGCCGAAAACCGCCGCCGTCCTCTGTCCGCTCGATCATCCGTTCATCAAGCAGGGTGTGGAGCAGCCGCAAAAGGGTCGTGCGATTGATCCCGACATCCTTCGCGGCCTTGCTGGTATTGGCGCAATTGTGGCCGTCACCGATATAGTGCAGCAGCTTGATGGCCCGCTGCACGGGAGGGACGCTGTAACTGGCTTTTCCGTTTCCGATCATCGTCAGACATTTTCCAGTTTCGGTTGCAGGCGCACGACAAAGTCGCGAAGCGCCTGTGCAACGGCCTCCGGCCGCTGCTGATGCACGATATGTCCGGCATCGTCGATTTCGAGCCATTCATGGGTGAGGTCGGACGCATGGGTCGACAGGGCCTGATGTGCCTGGAGGCTCTGTTCAGGCGGGGTGATCACATCGTCGCGGCCGACCAGCACGAGGCTGGCAACAGACAATTGCCCTACCGAAGCGGCGAGGTGACCCTTGCTCAAGGCATGAACCGCCTGGCCGTAACCGGTCGGATCAATACGGCTCATGGCGGCGATCGCATCGGCCAGAACGTCCGGTTGGGCATCGGGCCGCACCATCAGTCTGGGCGCGCGCTGCTCCGCAAAGGCCCGGGCACCCAGCCGGGCAAGCGCGGCTAGACGATCAGCGGCCTTGTCCGGCAGCGCCTCGCCCTGATCGATGCCGTACCCTTCTGCACAGGCCATCAGCACCAGCCCGGAGACCCGTTCCGGGTGCCTTTGCGCATAGGCGGCAGCGATCAGGGTTCCGAGCGAATGGCCAACAAGGATCAGCGGGCCGATACCCAGGGCCTCGACGACCTGTTCCAGCCGTTCCGCATAATCAGTGGCATCGGGTTCAGCCGGCGCCAGCGCTCCGGAGCCCCCATAACCCGGTGCGTTCCAGACGAGGATGTCCCAATCGGTCGGAAGATAAGGGAGCAACCGGTTGAAGGATGTGGCATCGGAGCCGATGCCATGAAGCATGACCACATGCGGGCCGCTTCCCCGCCGGTGCCGGTATTCGATGCCGCATGTTTCCAGATAGCGCATGTCGGAATCGCTCATGAGAACACAAAGCCCCGATTGGTCGGGAGCACCTGTCCGGAAAGGGTCAGGGCGGCTTCACCAAGCAGGAACGCAATCGTGCCAACCACATCTTCAGGTGCCTGCGGGCCCGGCACGGCGCTGTTGTCGGCGTAGTGGGCGTGGCGTTCCGCCGGTACATATTCGGTTGACTCGGTGGTCAGGATGCCCGGCGCCACGGCCGTGATCCCGATACCGTCAGGACCCAGTTCCCTGGCCAGCGACCGTGTCATGGCCATGACGGCGCCTTTGCTGGCAACATAGGAGAGCAGGTTCGGAGCGCCCCACAGGGCCGTATCCGACGCCAGATTGACGACCCGGCCGGAGCCTGACTGAATCAGAAGCGGCGCACAGGCGCGCACCATCAGCCAGACACTGCGGATATTGACATCCATCACCCGGTCCCAGGTCTCGATGTCGATTTCATCAAACCGCTTGCCGCCAATGCCGGTGGCGATGGCGCCATTGTTGACGAGACCATGCAGGCGACCTTCCCGGTCCGCGATGTCCTTCGCCAGCGCTGCAATGGACGCCGGGTCGGCAAGGTCGAGACCGACGAAGCGCGCTGAACCGCCTTCGGATTCGATCTGCGCGACGGTCTCACTGCCTCCATCTTCTTCGATATCCGCCGCAATCACCGTCGCGCCGCCGGCCGCACAGGCAAGCGCAGTCAGGCGCCCGAGACCGCGGGCAGAGCCGGTAACCAGAATGATGCGGCCGTCGAGCACGGGGTGGTTCCTATTTCTTGTCGCGTTTGATGCCGGCCAGCGGGTGGTCCGGCGGATAGGTGGGTGTCACTGGCTTGGGGTTGCCGATCATCACACACATCAGCGCCTCTTCCATGCCCTCATTGACGAGGCCCCGATAGACACCGGGCGGTACGGAAATCAGATCACGCTCGTTAAGCACCGTTTCGACCCGCTCGCCGAGATGATCGACAATGATGCGAATGTTGCGTCCCTTCAGGATAAAGAACACCTCTTCGGCATCCGTGTGCAGATGCGCCGGACCTTCGCATCCCGCCGGCAGCACCATGGTGGAAAAGGTGAAATTCTCTGCCTGGATGACATTGGAGTCACTGGCAACCCCGGTGGCGCCGGTGCCCATGTAGCGCATCTGGGCGCGCTTGTATTTCGGGTCGTAGTCAGCCTGGAATTTCAGCGCGTTCCAATCGAGTTTGCGCGTGTCGTATCGTGCAATGCGGCTCTCGACCCAACTTTCCAGCGTCTTGCCTTCGGGCACGACAACATCTTCCGGCTTCGTCTCGGGGATATTTGCCTGCATGTTCATCTCTCAATTCTCCGATTTTGGAATGTAGTGAAGAAGCCGCGTCTCGGCGTAGGTGACGGCCGAATAAAGGACGATGCCTATGATGGTCAGAACGGCGATGGCATTGAAGACCATGGCGGCATTGGCCTGTCCTTCGCCGTAGGAAATCAGGTAGCCGAGCCCGGTATTGCCGCCGACAAGCTCGCCAACCGTGACACCGATCACGGCCAGCGTCGAGCCGATACGCAGACCGGCCAGCAACGCTGGCAGTGTCGATGGAAATTCGACCTTGAGGAAGATTTCGAAGCGGCTCAGATTATAGGCCCGGGCCAGATTGATCAGGTCGCGGTCAACCGTTTTCATGGCCTGCAGCACGTTGACCAGGATCGGGAAAAACACGATCAGGATTGTCACCAGCAGCTTCGGCCAGAACGTATAGCCGAACCACATGATGAACAGCGGTGCAAAGGCCACTTTCGGCGCGATCTGCAGGGCAAGGATATAGGGCGACAGGACCTGCTCCCAGAACCGTGACATGCCCAGCATGTAGCCGATAAAGGCACCGAGCAGGCTGCCGATCGCAAATCCGACCAATGTCATCACGAAGGTCGAGATGGTGTGGTTGACAAGGTTGTCGAGGCGGAACATGCGCAGCAATTCCGCAAAACACTGACTGGCCGTCGGAATGATATAGCGCGGAATTCCAAACAGCGGCGGCAGGATCTCCCACAGAGCCAGGAAGGCCAGTGCCACCAGTATCGTCGTGATGAGAATGCTGTTCTTCATCGGGCCGCTTGCTCGAGGGTGTTGACGGGATCAGCCATTGGTCGGCTCATTTGGGGAGCCGGCAGCATTCCTGCCGGCTCCCGATTGCATGTAGCCTATTGGGCAACAAACTCGTTGGTATAGGTGTCGCCGATCGGTACGGCCTCGCGAACGATCTCGTTGGCGACATAGAAGTCCTGGACGGCCTTCAGGCGGCTTTCATCGAACTTGCCGAAATTGTCGACATCGGACCCATAAACCAGTCGAACATAGTCGCGCATGATGCCTTCCATGATCTTTTCCTTGCCGGCGTGCTGGGGCACGGCGGCAACATAGTCTTTCGATGCCTGTTCGGGGTCCGCGATGATGTCCTTGTAGCCCTTGACAACAGCACCCACGAAGCCGCCGACCACGTCCGGACGGTTCTTGATGGTGTCTTCCGACGTCAGGATGGCCTGGGCCATGGCCGGAAAGATCTCGTTGATGGGCGTGACCTCAACCTCGACGCCGGCACCACGGATAGCCGCAGTCCATTCCGGCACACCGGAGATCGCCTGAAGGTCGCCGGAAATCATCAGCTTGATCATTCCGCCGGGGCCGACGGCCTGGATATTGACATCATCCTTGCTGATCCCCGCATCGGCGAGCACGGCAAGAAGATTGTAGTAGGTCGTATCCTTGAAGGAGAGAACGCCGACGGATTTACCCTTGAGGTCGGCAATGGAGTTGATCCCGGCATCCTTGCGCCAGGTGATCTGTGTCAGCGCTTCCGAACCGAGCAGTGCCACACCCTTGACCGCCAGGCCGTTGGCGCGAACGATCAGCGGTGTATCGCCAATGCCGCCGCCAAGATCGGCATTGCCTACGGCAACCTGCTTGGCCACATCGGCGCCGCCCTTGCCCACCTGAAAGGTGACATCGAGACCGGCTTCATCGAAATATCCCTTTGCCTTGGCCAATTGAAACGGCGCAAAGGCCGGCAGGAAATCCGGCGCGGGGAAGAGATAGGTCATTTTCTCGGCCGCGAACGCGCTCGCAGCCATCAGCGAAAGGCCAAAGGCCATCGCCAGTTTCAAACTTGTCTTTGTCATGGTGTATCTCCCTGGTTTTTGTTAGAGCGAAGGGTTCTTAGATTGGTTCATTTGACCACTCATTTTTGTTTCCTGCCTAGAGCAATTCAGGTTTTGACGGAATCGGCAAAGCCTGAATGCACCAACAAAATTAAAAGCCGACACCGTTGTCACGTTTCTGACAAAACGTGAAACGGTCTTGGCGAACCGGCCGCCGTGGTGTTCCTCCACCACAAGGCCGGTTCAACGACGGCAGGGGGCAAAAATGAACGGCCCATGTTGCTACACGTTTCCAAAGTCTTCTCCCTCTCTGGGGTGGGGTAAATCGGCCCATCGGCCGCGTTGTGCCGCTTGCCCGATGCTCTGCATCGCGCTGTGCGACGCGCCTTGCCGAATGAACCGATTTCCCTCCATCAAATGATCCAATCTAAGCGCCCTTCGCTCTAATTCACGACCTGTCGGTCCTGCAGTTTCAGCAGATCGAACATGTGGCTGATATATTCAGTCACACGAGGATGCTGGCGGCGGGCGGTCGGGTTGCCGCGATCTGGAATATCGACCTTGATTTCCTCGATAACCCGGCCGGGTCTTTCGCTTAGAACGAGAATCCTGTCAGCCATGAACACGGCCTCTGCCAGGTCATGGGTGATCAGCAGCGTTGTGATCTTCTCGTCTTCGATTGTTTCGGCAAAATTCTTCTGAATGATGATTTTCGTCTGCGCGTCCAGAGCGGAAAACGGCTCGTCCAGCAAAATGACTTCGGGATCGATTGCCAGGGTCCGAGCCAGTGCGGCCCGCTGGCGCATGCCGCCAGACAACTGATAGGGGTAGTAGTCTCCGAATCCACCCAACTGACATTTTTCAAGCTGCAGATGCGCACGCTCTCGGCACTCCTTGCGGGAAAAGCCGCGCGATTCCAGTCCGAATGCGACATTGGCCTCGATCTTGCGCCAGGGCAGGAGCAAATCCTTTTGAAGCATGAAGCCGACATGGGAATTGGGACCCGAAACGATGTCACCTGAAACCAGAACTTCTCCCTCGGTGGGCTGATACAGACCCGCTGTCATGTTCAGCATGGTGCTCTTGCCGCAGCCGGACGGTCCAACGACCGCGACAAACTCCGCTTCGTCCGTTTTGAAAGTGATGTCCTTGAGCGCTGTCAGTGCCGTGCCGGTACCGTTTTGCCCGAAGCCTTTTGTTACCGAGCGAAATTCAAGCGCCATGTCTGACCTCGCCGCAAACGCTGTGCTCTTTGATAACAGAAGATTCGATTTCGATCATTCAGCCACTGTTAGAATAAGTTCAAATATGAACATAGTGTTCTTATTTTGACAATAACTGTGCGCTCCCTATGATGCAAGTTCGAATTTCAACGGAGACACTTTGCGGTGTTGAATCAGCAAAAATCGATCCTCATCGTAGGCGGCGGTATCTCTGGCCTCGTCCTAGCGATTGCGTTGCGGCGGAAGCGGATCGATGTGACGGTCGTGGAGATTTCGCCGGAGTGGACACCGAAGGGCTCGGGCATTCACCTCTATTCCAATGCGCTCCGTGCACTCGATTCCATCGGACTTGCGCAGGAGATCGTGGCGGCTGGATCGGCCCACGACTTTTATGATTATTCCGACCCGCGCGATGAACACCGGGTCCGCGTTCGCTATCCGCGTCTGGCCGGAGAGGAACTGCCGGCCCTGGCGACCATCACCCGACAGGCACTCCACACGATTCTGGTCACATCTGCGCAACAGGCCGGTGCCCGGATTCGTCTTGCAACGACCGTTGCGGACATGACGGAAGGTTCCGGTTCTGAAGATGGTGACGTACTGATTACGTTGAGCAATGGCCAGACCGAACGCCATGATCTGATCGTGGCCGCTGACGGTATCTATTCCCCGATGCGCGAAAAATATCTGAGTCGAAGCAATCTCATTTACTCCGGCCAGGCGATCATGCGTGCGGTTCTGCCGCGTCATCCTGATTCGGTCGATCCGAAAATCATGTTTGCCGGTGCCGGCCAGATGTTCGGCATCGTGCCTGTCAGCGGCGACTCCGTCTATCTGATTGCCGGCTTCGCTGAATCTGAGCACAAGCGCTACGATCGCGACTTGCTGCATACTCTTCTGCAGGACAGGTTTCGCCCGGTATTTGGCGGGCTGGCGCCCTGGTATCACGACCGGATCACTGATGCGGGCCAAGTGACCTACACCTCCATCGAATTGGTTGATCAACCGCCGCCATGGCACCACGGACGCATGATCTTCATGGGCGATGCGGTCCATGCTTCGCCGCCCTATCTGGCGCAGGGTGCGGCCATGGCGATCGAGGATGCGATCGTGCTGGCGGAGCTGATCGGCTCAGATTTGCCGTTTGACCGGATCGTCGAAGACTACATGGCGCGCCGCGTGCCGCGGGCTGAATTCATCAAGAAGACGTCCCTGGAGCGAAACCGGCTGCGCTACCAGGGCGGCACATATGAAAGTGCTGACGGTACAATCAGCCCCCGCATGCAGCATCTGCGCAATACGGCCCAACCGTTGATCGATGAGCTCTATATGACCCTGGCTGAGCCGATCTGAATCGTCCCATCGGTTCAGGTCCAGCTATACCCGTAGCTGGCGATGCTTCTGGCCAGCGCATTGGCGTTGCGGTCGCCCGCAGTCGCGCCGCGTAGCCACGTGCGGCCATGCACCTCAAGGCCGCGTAAATTGCATCGGCCATCAAAGCGCGTGTCGGCCCACCACAACCCGCCCATGCATTCCGACTGTTCCAGGGAAGCGGTGCCGAGAAATCGGGCGTGGTCTGCCGAAAAACTGCCGGAGACCTGCATGTGGTCCAGAAACGCCGCTGCTCGGAACGTGGCTTCGTCAAAACACCCGATGCCGCGAAATTCCGCTTTTGAAAAAATGGCATCTCGCTGAAACGCTGCGCCGTCAAACCGCGCATCATGAGCAAACAGAACGTTTGAAAAATCGACACCCGACAGAAACCGGCACCGGCGAAACCATGTCAGCCCGTCAAACTGTGCCCCGCGCGCAATGACCGGATCATTGAACACCGCACCAGTCAGATCAAAGCCGCAGATCGCCATGCCGGAGAGGTCGAGTGTTCCGAGAATTGCTGCGCCGGCCAGATCGTGTTTCTCGCCGGCCCTGAAGGGCTGACCAAGCAATTCCCTTAGCGCACCTGCCTCGATGGATTGCGGTGCACTGCGATCTGGTCGATCCATGGTCAACCGGTTTCCCGGTGCGCCATCTGCTCGCTCGCTTCCAGGTGGGCCTTGGCTTTGCGAACCATCATGCGGCGCAGTTGCGATACGCCGGAATCATGCTGATAAAGCATTTCGCGCTTGCGCGCATCGACGGGGATCGACTCCAGCATCACGCGATCCTGTTCGAGTACATGCCAATGGCGGTCTTCCAGAAATGCGCGATACAGGAACCGCCAGGAATCGGCGGCCAGCCCGCTGACCTTCCGGCATCGCCAGAAGAAACTGTGGTGGGTGTCCCGGTCAATTGGTGTTGCAAAGCCGATGATCCGAAACGGACCGCCCGGCCCGGCGCCATCCGGATAGGGGATATCAAGCCGCATGAACATCATGTCGCCATTGCCGACAATATGAGAATAGTCGAAATTCACGCCCTGCTGCGACACCCGTTCGATGATGAAACCGTCACCGGTTTTGGTCAGTTTCATTGTGTCCTGCTTGCTGCCATAGGCAAGCGTGAAGCTGTCGGCGTGCAGGTAACTGGCATGCATCGGGTCGGCGCCATTGTCGAGGCTGAGACGGTAGCTGCAATCCCACTGGGTCATGCAGCAAAAGACCTCCCATTCGCCATTAATGAGTTCTTCCGGTGGATTGAATGGTGTTGGCTCCGGTTGATCCGCGCTGGGCAGATAGATGAACACGGCATCGCCGGCCTCTTCGGCGGCATAACTCGTGAGCGGCCGGCGCCCCTCGAGCGCGCATTCGGGCATGGCTGGTACCCGTACGATCGTTCCGGTGCCGTCAACGGTGACCCCATGATACCGGCAGGCCAGATTGTCCTCATGGACTTCCCCAAGTGAGAGTTTCGCCCCACGATGCGGACAATAGTCCTCGACGCAATGAACCTTTCCCTTCGTGTCGCGCCACAGGACAAGTCTCTCACCTGCAATCAGCCGGGCGAAAGGTTTGTTGGCCTTGACCTGGACCGATTTGCACACCGGGTGCCACAATCCGCCGAGACCCTTGTTGAGATAGTCATCGACTGCGTCGTGAATGGCTTGCGTCATCTTTTTTCTCCTGCAGGCCCAATTTGTCAGGCACCGATCCCATCGGCATCATAGGCAGCGTCATGCGATGCATTGATGGCCTTCAGCTCATTTTCGAAATTGGCCAGTGTCCACGGCCCTGTCTCACCCGATGGCCGGCGCGTACCAAGCGCGTTCAGTTCAGCCACAACCGCGGAAAAATCATGGGTTCCCTTGGCGTAAATCGACTCCAGTGCCGATGCCAGGTCCCGTTCGGTCTCCGTCAACGGGCGACCCAATGATTGGTTTTTCAGTGCCGGATCCTGCATGGCAAGCCTCAATATTGTTCAAATAAGAACACATTGTTCTTATTTGCTATATTCGCGAAGATTATACACCGGTGCAAGAGCTGCTGCGGAAAAATCACGCAACGGTAAATCCATCCGAGCCGAACCATGGCCGGGTCGGCAGGTTCCGGTCAATGGCAACAAACCTTCATCAATCGGTCAACTTGCGCCATTCGACATGCGGATTTATGCAACCGGTTGCAAAATGAAATGACTCCCGATACTGTCATGCCAATTGCAGACGACGAACAAAGCAATACCTTGGGGAAAAATGCTGCATTTTGCGCTTAACAGTATCTGCGCACCGGCCATGGGCTATCGTGATTTCATCGCTTTGGCACAGGATACCGGATGCGGCGGCGTTGAGTTCCGCAACGATCTGCAGCGACCTGTTTTCGGAGATGATTCCGGTGCGGCAGCCGGAGAATTCTGCAGGAAGGCCGGGCTGACAATCCATGCACTTGCGGAACTGAGAGCCTTCAATCGGTGCACCGATGAAACGCTGGATCAGGCGAGAGACCTGGCACGGCTTGCCGTGGCCTGCGGTGCGCAGGCCATTGCCCTCATCCCCGATAACAGCACAGCCGGTCCTCAACGGTCGTCCGAACAGGCCGATCTGCACCACGCGCTGGGCAGGCTGAAGCCATTGCTGGACGACCATGGTCTGACCGGATTGATTGAACCGCTCGGCTTCCAATCGTCATCGCTGCGCCGCAAATCTGATGCTGTGCACGCGATAAGGGAGTTGGATGCGGCTGACACATTTCAGCTGGTCCACGACACGTTTCATCATCACCTTGCCGGCGAGGAGGAACTGTTTCCGCACGAAACCGGCATTGTGCATATTTCGGGCGTCACCGATCCGACAATCGACCGGTCTTCCATGCGCGATGCGCATCGGGCCCTGGTCGACGGGAATGATCGTCTCGGCACCGTCAATCAGCTGATTGGTCTTCAAAAGGGAGGATTTAAGGGACCGGTTTCATTTGAACCCTTTGCACCGCAGGTGCACGCATTCACCGACCCGGAAGCGGCGCTTTCGCGGTCAATTCACTTCATCACGACCGAATTGGCTGCCCGGCAGCCTGACGCGGACGCGATGAATTAAACGTCTCTTCGGAGACATCCGGCGAGTTTATCCAGGTGTGCCGGCACCATTTGGGAGGATCCTAAATGCAAAAGACTCTTGTAGCACTGGGGCTGACAGTCCTGATGTCCACCTCTGTGATGGCTCAGGAAATCGGCGCAACGATTTCAAGGTTTGACGACAACTGGCTGACAGTCATGCGCAACGGCATGACCGAGCACGCTGCCGGTCTCGACGGCGTCAACCTGCAGATGGAAGACGCAACCGACGATCTTGCCAAGCAGATCGACCAGGTGCGGAACTTCGTTGCATCGGGCGTTGATGCAATCATCGTGAACATTGTCGACACATCGGCAGGCGCTGCGATCACCGAAGCTGCCGGCAATACCCCGCTGGTCTTCGTCAACCGCGAGCCCGACAATGTCAACGAACTGCCCCCGACTCAGGCCTTCGTTGCATCGAACGAAATCGAATCCGGTACATTGTCGGCTTTCCAGATCTGCAACAATCTGCGCGCAGACGGCAAGGCTGGCGGTGCACGCGGCTACCTGATGAACGGTCAACTGTCGAACCAGGCCGCTGTTCAGCGTTCGAAAGACGTCCACGACGTCATCGGCATGGACATGTGCAAATTCATGGAGATCATCGACGAACAGACCGCAAACTGGTCGCGTGATGAAGCCCAGGATTTGATGACCAACTGGATGTCTTCCGGCGAGCCATTTGACTTTGTTCTTGCCAACAACGACGAAATGGCAATCGGCGCAATCCAGGCCATGAAGGCTGCCGGAATGGACATGGCCGACGTACAGGTCGGTGGTGTTGATGCCAGCCAGGATGCCCTGGTTGCCATGCAGGCCGGCGACTATGACGTCACCGTCTTCCAGGATGCGTTCGGTCAGGGTGCCGGCTCCGTTGACACGGCACTTGCGCTTGCTGCCGGCAAGAAAGTCGATCAGAAAGTCTACATTCCGTTCGTTCTGGTGACACCGGCCAACATGGATCAGTTCCTCGACAAGAACTAGGGTCTGACCGGTTCAGAATACGCAGGGCGGCGATACCGTTGCCGCCCTGTATGTTCATGCATCTTTTGAAACGCATCACCGAGGTCTTCTTCTATGAGTGATACCAGCCACGGCACCGGTGGGCTGACCTTCGACAAGAGCAAAAGGTCCTGGCCCAACGAAATGAACATCCTCTTCGCGCTGATTATCATCATCGTGATCTTTGAGGTGCTCGGGCAGGTCTTGCCCTATATGAACAATCAGAGCTTCCTGTTCGATACGAAAGGTCGCTTTGATACAATCTTCAACGAAGCGCGGTTGCAGATCATCATCCTGCAGGTTGCGATCATCGGCATCATCGCACTTGGCGTGACCCAGGTGATCATCACGGCCGGTATTGACTTGAGTTCAGGTCCCCTTGTCGCAGCCACAGCCATGATCGCGATGAGCTTCGCACAGACCGAACTGGTCAACGGCAATCCCAACCCAAAGGCGATCTTCGGGCTCTGGGCCATGGATCTACCGGTTATGGTGCCGGTTCTCGTGGGGCTGTTATTCGGGGCAATGATCGGCGCGATCAATGGCACCTTCGTCGCCTTTTTCCGCATTCCGCCGTTCATCGCGACGCTTGGCATGTTCCTGATCTGCCGAGGCATAGCCCTGTGGTGGTCTTCGGGTCGGCCTGTTTCCTTCCCCACCGACAGCTACAAGGCTCTCGGGGCCGGTATGATGCCGGTGGTCTGGTTTCTGGCCCTGGCGGTGCTTTTCCACTGTATCCTTCGATACACCGTCTACGGCAAGCATACCTACGCGATCGGCTCAAACGAAGAAGCTGCGCGAATGTCGGGTATCAACGTCAAGCGGCACAAGGTCATGGTCTACATGATCGCATCGATGCTCGCCGCTTTTGCCGGTGTTGTCCTGAGTGCCAAGGCGTCAACGGCGCAGGCAGGCATGGGTGAGTTCTACGAGCTCTTTGCCATCGCCATGGCCGTGATCGGCGGTATCAGTCTGACGGGCGGCCGCGGGTCGATCATCGGCACGGTTCTGGGTGCGATGGTGCTCGGCGTCATTCGCTCAGGATTCACATTCGTCAAGCTGGACGGGTCCTATCAGTTGATGGCCATGGGCGGTATCATCATCGCCGCGGTGATCCTTGACCAATACCGACAACGCAACCGAGCTTAAGTCAGGAGACGACACGATGACCGACGAGGTTGTTCTGAAAACGGAAGACCTGACCAAGCACTACGGTGGGGTCCATGCGCTGGAAGGCGCCAATTTCGAGATGAAAAAGGGCGAGCATATCGCCATCATGGGTGACAACGGTGCGGGCAAGTCGACCTTTGTCCGCCAGATAACAGGGGTGGAGCAGCGGACGCGCGGCAAGATCACGTTCTATGGCGAGGACGTGGAATTCGCCGGGCCGCTGGATGCCCGTGAAGCCGGCATCGAGACGGTGTTCCAGACCCTCGCCCTTGCGGACGACCTGGATGTGCCCGACAACCTGTTTCTGGGACGCGAGATGACCAAGCTCGACTGGCTTGGACCCTTTCGCCTCCTGGACTACAAGGGCATGCGCGAGGCGACGTTGGCCGGATTGGAAAAGACCGCGGTCAAAATCCCCAACATCCGCAACTCGATCGAGAAAATGTCGGGCGGACAGCGGCAGTGTGTCGCGATTGCGCGGACTGCCACGTTCCATTCGCGCCTGACCATCATGGACGAACCGACGGCCGCTTTGGGCGTGCAGGAGACGGCTCAGGTGGAAAACATCATCCGCACCCTGAAAGAGGCCGGTGAACCCTTGATCCTTGTCAGCCACAATATGCGGCAGGTCATGGATCTGGTGGATCGGATTGTTGTGTTTCGCCGGGGGCGCATCGTTGCCAATCTGAACAAGGATGAGACCGACGGGCAGGATATCGTCGCCTATATCACCGGTGCCAAGACCGGGGCGGAATATGAAGGGGCCGCGTAGCGGCCTCTGATGTTCAGGAACAACAGGCCATGAACATACGGTTTGGAATCCTCGGGGCCGGCCGGATCGGGCAGGTCCATGCAAGGGCGGTCTCGACCGTGCCGGCAGCCGAACTCGTCGCGATCGCCGAACCGGCCGCTGAGGTGGCCCACCAGGTCCAGGCCGATTATGGCTGCGCTATCCGATCCATCGACCAGATGGCGGAAGCCGACGACATTGATGCCGTCATCATCTGTACGCCCACCGACACCCACGCTGATCTGATCGAACGGTTCTGTGCCGCCGGAAAGGCCGTGTTCTGCGAAAAGCCCATCCATTTGGATGTGGATCGGGTCAAGCAATGCCTGGCAAATGTTCGCGAGAGCAATGGTCGCCTGATGGTCGGATTTCAGCGGCGGTTCGATCCGGATTTCAACGCGCTGAAAACGGCGATCGATGAAGGTCGGATCGGCGAGGTCGAAATGATCAGCCTGACAAGTCGCGATCCCGGGCCCCCGCCTTATGACTATATCGAACGGTCGGGCGGGATCTTTCGTGACATGACGATCCACGATTTCGATGTCGCCCGCTGGCTGTTGCCCGACGAAATCGAGACGGTTCAGGCTGCGGCCAGTGTCCTTGTGGACCCCAAAATCGGCACGCTGGGTGATTTCGACAGTGTCAACATCATCATGACCACCGGCACGGGTCGCCAGTGCACCATCACCAATTCGCGGCGCGCCACTTACGGCTACGATCAGCGGATCGAAGTCCATGGTTCGAGGGGCATGCTGACCGCCGAGAACACGCGCCAATCACGAATCGAGATCGCGGATCAGGACGGATCTCACCGTCCTCCCTTGCTTGATTTCTTCATGACCCGCTATACCGCCGCCTATGCGGCTGAAATCGAAGCCTTCGTGGGTGCGTTGCACGATGGTCGACCGATGCCGACAACCGGAGCAGACGGATTGCAAGCCCTGGTGCTGGCGGAAGCCGCTCTGCGTTCGGTCAAGGAAGGAAGGCGTGTTCGCGTCAGCGAGATATCGGGTCCCCATGAAACTGATTGATTTCGATCATCCCTTTTTTGAGCCGCTGTGGCGGCGTATCGCGATTGTTGTGTTTTGCCTGGGCTGGGCGGTGTTCGAGTTCACGATCGCCGAGCCGTTCTGGGGCATATTGTTTGGCGGCTTCGGCCTTGTCGCCGCGTGGAGTTTCTTTGTCTCAAAACGATAAAACTTGCACGGCGCGATGTAGCTCGATGGCAGGACCGCACCTTGAAAGACAGGGGCGCCGAAATCCATGGCGATAACCCTCAAGGACGTAGCCCACCGCGCCGGTGTTTCGCGCTCTGCCGTTTCCCGCGCCTTTACCCAGGGCGCATCGGTTTCCGAAAAGACCAGACGAAAGGTCATGAAGGCCTCCAAGGAACTTGGCTACCGGCCGAATGCGCTGGCCTCGTCCTTGACCACCGGTCGGACAAAGCTGATCGGGCTGGTGAGCAACAACTTTCACAACCCGATCTTTCTGGAAGTGTTCGACCTCTTCACAAAGGGGTTGCAGGACCGCGGGTTGCGGCCATTGCTGGTCAATCTCACCGACGAAGTTGATCCCGAAAATTCGGTCAATATGCTGCGGCAATACTCGGTTGACGGTGTCATTGTGGCCTCATCGACCCTGCCGGCCAGTTTTGCAAAGGCCTTTCGCGACGCACAAATGCCGGTCGTCCATTCCTTCGGCCGTCACTCGACCTCACCGGATGTCCATGTGGTGGGGATCGACAATGTGACCTGCGGGAAAATGGCGGCCCGGGAGCTGGTGGAACGCGGCTACAAGAGGGTTGCCTTTCTCGGCGGCCCCAAATCGGCAACGTCGACCCAGGACCGGTACAGCGGATTTCAGACCTATCTGCGGGACTGTCCCGATATCGAATCCAGTTTCAGTTTTGCCGCGGCCTATTCCTTCGACGCCGGTTGGGACGAGATGAACCGCCTCCTGGCGCAAACACCCGCCGAAGCCTATTTCTGCGGTGACGATGTTCTGTCCATCGGTGCTTTGTCGGCGATCCAGGCCGCCGGACTGCGTGTGCCGGACAATATCGGGCTCATCGGGTTGAACGACATGGAAATCGCACGTTGGCAAAACATCAATCTGACGACCATTCACCAGCCGGTCGAACAGATCATTTCCTCATCGATCGAATTGATTGTCGCCATGTTGGCGGACCCCGATCGCATACCGGAAGCGCGCCTGTTTTCGTGCCGGGTTGTCGAACGCGGAACGCTCCGGCACCGGTAAGAACAGGCAGCCCCGTTCCTGCTATCGGAACATTGGCGGCCTGGCGTCCACCCAGGCGCCTTCCGCCCCGGCCGACTCGACGGCTGCATGCACGGCCGCCATTGATCGCAACCCGTCTTCTGCTTTCGGGAAAAGATTGCTTGCCGGGTGCAGGTCCGTTCCGTCCTTTTGCGCCCGGATAGCGGCGGCAAGATCGGAATAGATATTGGCGAAGGCCAGCGGCATGCCCTCGGCATGACCGATGGTGACGCGACTGGCGCGGTCGGCTTCCGGGCTAAGGTCGCCTTCGCCGCGCTCGATTATCTGGTTGCGGCCGCCGACAGGGGTCCAGAACAACTGATTGGGCTGCTCCTGCGCCCATCGCAATCCGCCGCGCTCGCCAAACACCTGGATGCCCAACCCATGCATCCGGCCAATGGCAACGGAACTGGTCCACAGCCGGCCGACGGTTCCCGCGCTCATTCTGAAATTGACCATGGCGTCGTCCTCCAATTCGCGCGACGCGATGGTCGACGCGAAATCGGCGGAGAGTTTCGAAACCTCCTGGCCGGTCACGAAAGAGGCCATGTGCAGCGCGTGAATGCCGCAGTCGGCAAATTGTGCCGAAACACCTGCCTGGCTCGGATCATAGCGCCAACGCACCCGTGGATTGTCGGCATCCGCCGCATCGGCGTGATGGCCATGGGCAAATTCGGCGACCACCAGCCGGACCGCACCGAGATCGCCGCGGGCAATCATGGCCCGCATGTGCCGAACGAGCGAATAGCCCGTATAGCCGTAATTGACCGCGCAGATGCGGTTTGCATCGCGCGATACACGAACGATTTCTTCGCCTTCCTCGACGGTCATCGTCATCGGTTTTTCGCACAGAACATGGAAACCCGCCTTCAGAAATTCCCGGGCGATCTCGAAGTGCGTGGCGTTTGGCGTAGCGACGGTAACCAGATCGACCCGGTCCTCACGGGCCGATTCACCCGCCAGCATTTCTCGCCAGTCGCCATAGGCCCTGTCCGCCGCCACGCCAAGGCGCTGCGCATAGTCCCGTCCGGCGTCGGGATTGTGATCAAGGGCGCCCGCCGTGAAGGCAAACTCTCCGTCGAGACCGGACCCCAGACGATGCGCCGGTCCGATCTGGCTGCCTTCCCCGCCGCCGACCATTCCCCAAGCCAGTTTGCTCATGTCAGTGTCCTCAAAACCCGATGGAATTCAGATAGGCCCGGTTTTTCCTGGCATCGCCCAGCGGGTCGGTGCCCTCAATGGTCGGATCGCAATCCTGCTCGACTGTGCACCAGCCGTCATATCCGGCATCCAGCAAAACCTGCCGCACCTGCGGAAAATCCACATCGCCTTCGCCAAGATTGCAGAAGATGCCCTGGCCGCAGGCCGTATAGAAATCGGTGCTGTTTGCGATGACATCCGCCTTGACCGCCGGATGGATATCCTTGAAATGCATGTAGGAGATGCGGTCCATGTTCCGCTTCATGAAGGCGACCGGGTCAAAGCCGGCATAGGAGTGATGGCCCGTGTCGAAGCAAATCTTGAGATAGCGCTCGTCGACTTCGTCAAGAAGGCGTTCCAGCTCGGGCTCAAAGTCCATGAAACCCGCAGCATGAGCGTGAATACCGGCAACCAGCCCATACTCTTCGGTCGCCATTTTGGCGATGGTGGCGATCCTGTCGCGATAGGCTGACCATTCGGCCGGCTCCATCTGTTCGGCCGCATCGACGCGGCCGGCCGTCGGAGCCCGACGTTCGGAAATGGAATCGATGAGAACCAGATGCCGGGCGCCGTGGTCCCTCAGCGCTTTGCAGGTGCGGACCGAGCCGTCCAGAACATCGTCCCATTGGGATGGATCGTGAAAGGGCCTGAAAACAACGCCGCCAATCAGTGTCAGACCGTGCTGTGCCAGCGCATCCGATACCTGAGGCGGGTCTTCAGGCATGAAACCCACGGGTCCCAGTTCGATGCCGCGATAGCCGGCCTCGGCATTCTCGCGCAGCACATCCAGCCAATGCGGATTGCGCGGATCGCCTGCAAACTCGACACCCCAGGAACAGGGGGCGTTTCCAATCTGAATTGTCATCGGTAAGTGCTCCTAAAATGCATCGACCATCTGCCAGCTTTTCGCCTGGCTCGCCGCTCGGGCCGCGGCAACCACCCGCGAGACATCCAGCCCGTCCCGGAAGGTTGGCCAGCGCGACGTACCCGCTTCGATGGCTCCAAGAAAATCCTTGGCTTCGATGATGATCTGATCCTGGTAACCGGTGCCGTGGCCTGGTCCCTGGCAGAACGGCAGGTAGTCCGGATGGGCCGGGCCGGTCAATATCTTTTTGAAGCCACGCTGGCTTTCCGGGCCGGAGGCCTTGTAAAGCCAGATGGCGTTCTGATCCTCCTGGTCAAACCGGATCGCACCTGTCGTGCCGGAGATGTCATAGGCATAGCCCATCTTGCGGCCTGTTGCCGTGCGTGATGCAAAAAGATGACCCATCACACCGTTTTCGAACCGGCACATGATTTGCGCCTGGTCGTCATTGGTGACCGTCACCCCTCCACGTGTTTCATGCACGGTCTCGATATCGGCGATCAGGCTTTCGATCGGTCCCATCAGCGCCAGCGCGCCATTGATGATGTGGGGCGCCAGATCGCCCATGCAGCCATTCGCTTCGCCCTTGGTTCTCCAGGTCGCCTCTGAATTCACGTCACTGAAGAAATCTTCCGTATGTTCACCGCGAAACCAGGTGATGTCGCCGATTTCACCATCGGCGATCAGCTGCCGGGCAAATTGCGAAGCGGGTGTCCGGATATAGTTGAATCCGACCATGTTGACGACACCGCTATCCTCGGCGGCGGCAACCATGGCCCGGCTGTCTTCGATCGACGCGCCCAGCGGTTTTTCGCAAAAGACCGGTTTGCCGAGAGCAAAGGCCGCTTCTGCGATTTCCCGATGGGTGTGCTGCGGCGAAGCGATCACAACCGCCTCGACCGCGTCGTCGGCAACCAGCGTGCGCCAGTCAGCTGCCGCACGCCGGAATCCATAGGCCTGCCGATAGGTCTCGGATGATTGCGGTGAAGACCCGCTGATCATTTCCAGGCGTGGCCGCAACGACGTGTTGAAAATGGCGCCGACGGCACTCATGGCGACGGAATGCGCCTTGCCCATATAGCCGCCGCCCACTATTCCGATGCCTAAATCGGGCATTCGCATCGACCTCCCAGAAAAGTTGTTTGCAACCGGTTGCAAAATGAGTATCTTCAAGTGTCCGCGCTAGTCAATGGCTAAATTGCAGGGACCCGAAAGAATGAAAAGACGGGGTGAATAACGTGACACAGAGCGATGCCACCATCCGGCTGACAACAGCACAGGCGATTATCCGCTATCTTGCCGCGCAATTCATTGAAATTGACGGCAAACGAACCCGGATCTGTGGCGGCGGCTATGGCATATTCGGCCATGGCAATGTGACCTGCCTGGGCGAGGCGCTGTATGACCATCAGGATGTTCTGCCGCTCTATCGCGGACAGAACGAGCAGGGCATGGGGTTCGCAGCGGCTGCCTATGCCAAATATCATTTGCGCCAGCGCTTCATGTTCTGCACCGCGTCTGCGGGACCCGGCACTGCCAATCTGCTGACTGCATCGGCACTGGCGCACGCGAACCGGCTGCCCATGCTGATGCTGTGCGGCGACACCTTCCTGACCCGGCTGCCGGACCCGGTGCTTCAACAGATCGAACATTACGGAAATCCGGCATTCGGACTCAATGACGGCTTCAAATCCGTGTCGCGTTACTGGGATCGCATCACGCACCCGGCGCAGATCATTCAGACGCTTCCGGCGGCGCTGGCGACCATGCTCGATCCCGCCGATTGCGGTCCTGCCTTTATCGGCCTTCCGCAGGATGTTCAGGGTTGGGCCTATGATTATCCGACCGCGCTTTTCGAGGAGCGCACCCATCACATTCGCCGCCAGGCGCCGGATGCCGACGAAGTGGCCGCAGCGGCCGATCTTCTGTCATCCGCGGAGCGGCCCGTGATCATCGCCGGCGGCGGCGTGCAATATTCCCGCGCCGTCAGCGAACTCACGCAATTTGCCGAAACGCACAACATCCCGGTGATCGAAACCATAGCCGGGCGCGCCAATCTGTTGGCAACCCACGGGCTCAATTGCGGCCCGGTTGGCGTGACCGGCTCCGACAGCGCCAATTGGGTCGCCGAACGCGCCGACGTGATCCTGTCGATCGGCTCGCGCCTGCAGGATTTCACCACCGGATCGTGGACGGCCTTCGACAAGCAGGCGCGCATCATTTCTCTCAATGCTGCCCGCCATGACGCCGGCAAACATCTTTCCCTGCCGGTCGTTGGTGACGCGAAGCTCGGCATTCAGGCCATCGCCGAACGGATGTCGGGCTATGAGGCGCCAGCCGGCTGGGTTGATGATGCAAAGGCGGAACGCAAGAAGTGGGACACCTATGTCGCCGACAATGTGCGGCCGGGTAACCGCCCGAACTCCTATGCGCAGGCAATCGGTGTGGTCAATGAGCTGTGCGACAAGCGCGACCGGGTCGTGGCGGCGGCCGGCGGATTGCCGGCGGAGGTCACCGCCAACTGGCGCACGCTCGATATCGGCACAGTCGATGTGGAGTTCGGTTTTTCCTGTATGGGCTACGAGATTGCCGGCGGATGGGGCGCGCGCATCGCGCAATCGGAAAACGAACCTGACGCCGATACGATCGTGCTGGTCGGCGATGGTGCATATCTGCTGATGAATTCCGACATCTATTCATCGGTGCTGACCGGCAAGAAGATGATCGTGCTGGTGCTCGACAATGGCGGCTTTGCGGTGATCAACAAGCTGCAGAACAACACCGGCAACGAGAGCTACAACAATCTCATCTCCGACACGCCGACGGCGGTCAACCAGGTCACGGTCGATTTTGAAAGCCACGCCAGGTCGATGGGCGCCAATGCCGAGACGGTGGCCAATCCGGCCGAACTGGCGGAGGCCTTCAAGCGCGCCAAGGAAAGTGAAACCACAAGCATCATTGTCATGACGGTCGATGCCTATGAGGGCTGGACGACGGAAGGCCATACCTGGTGGGAAGTGGGAACGCCGAGTGTTTCCGAACGCGAAAGCGTCCGTGCCGGGCATGCCGAGGTCGAGGAAGGCCGCCTGCGGCAGCGGCGGGGTGTCTGACATGGATCTGCACACCGGCTGTACGGGACGCGCCAGCGGGCAGGGCTGCCCATGAGTGCTTTGATCGACGGTATCAAGAAGAACGACTTTGTCATTGTCGGCCGGGCCGGGATGGACATGTTTCCCGATCCACCCGGCACCAGGACCGAAGAGGCGACACATTTTGTCAGCGCGCTGGGCGGGTCCGCGGCCAACACGGCCGCCGGCATCTGCAAGCTGGGTGGCAAGGCGGCGCTGGTCACATCGGTTTCCGACGATTCCATCGGCCGCTACTGTCTCAATCAGCTCGATCACTATGGTGTCGACCGCACCCATGTGAAATCCGTCGGCGGCGAGGCCCGCAATTCGCTGGCCGTATATGAAAGCCGGGTCAAGGATCACCAGACGGTCATTTATCGCAATGGCGCCGCCGATTTTCAGATGACGACAGATGATGTCGAGGCGGTCGATTTCGGTCGCTTTGGCGCGCTGATCACCGCCGGCACGGTGTTTGCCGCCGAGCCCTCTCGCAGTGCTGCCTTCCATGCTTTCGAACGGGCAAAAAAGGTCGGATTGCCGATCATATTCGATGTCGACTACCGCCCCTATTCCTGGCCTTCCGCCAAGGTGGCCGAGGAGGTGCTGTCACGGGCCGGCAGCGAAGCCGACATGATTGTCGGCAATGATGAAGAGTTCGGCTTCATGGCCGGATCGGTGGACAGGGGGTTGGACAAGGCCCGTGAGCTCGCCGCGACTTCGGCCACGATCGTGATCTACAAGATGGGCGAACACGGCGCCATCACACTGACGGGCGGTGAAGAACACCGGTCCGGCATCTATCGCACTGAGGCGCTCAAGCCCACCGGTGCGGGCGACAGTTTCATGGCTGGCATGATGGCTTCCCTGGCAACGGGATACAATCTGGAAGACAGCGTGCAGCGAGGCTCGGCCTGCGCTGCGATCACTGTGTCCAGGCCCGGCTGTGCTCCAGCCATGCCGGATCCCGAAACGCTCGACACTTTTCTCAAAACCCATCCGGGCCCGACGACGGCCGCCTGAAAGGAACAGCTATGCACATCGCGCCCTTTGACAACAAGAACAAGCCGATCGTGGATGTGGAAGACAGCCGGGTCCCGCTCAACTATTTCAACATCGTCAAGCTGAAAAAGGGCGATGCTTTTGAATATGCCGTGCCCGGTTACGAGACATGCATTGTCCCGGCGACCGGCACGATCGATGTCAATGTCGAAGGATTCAAGGCCGCTGGTCTTGGCGGTCGTGGTGTCGATGTCTGGGACGGCGAACCCGAGGGCGTTTATGTACCCACCGCCGCGCGGGCTGAAATGGTCTGCACTTCGGATGATGCGGAGGTGTTTGTCGCCGGAGCGAAATATGACGAGGTCCTGGAGGCCTTCGCGGTCCGCTCCGACGAGCTGGACAAGGTTCAGTATGGCAGCGACGACACCAAGACCCACCGCAAGATCAAGCATATTCTCGGTCAGAAGCAGCATGGCAAGGTGGGCCGCCTGCTGGTCAGTGAACTCTACACGGTGGGCCAGGGCGGTTGGTCAGGCTTCCCAAGTCACAAGCACGATACGGATCGGTTGCCCGAGGAAACGCGCCACGACGAGACCTATAATTTCCGCTTCCGTCCCAATTACGGCTCCGGCCTGCAAATGCTGCAGCGGGTCGATAACGAGCCGGGTGACGCCTATCACATTGTCGATGGATCGACGGTCTGCATCGACAAGGGCTACCACCCCTGTGCGGTCATGCCCGGCTATGAAATGTACTATTTCACCATTCTGGGCGGGTTGAGCCAGCGCTCGCTCGTGCAATATTTTCAGCCGACCCATGCTGCGCAACTGCACACCATCCCCGGCATCCTGGATATGGTGGCCAAGTTCAAATGACACTGGCGACATTGGCACAGGTGCTGCAGCCGGCCTATCGTGAGGGCGGCGCGGTCGCCGGCATGGTGTGTCTGGGCTGGGAGGATATGCGGGCCTATGTGCGCGCTGCCGAGGCGGAAGGTCGCCCGGTCATCCTGCAGGCGGGCCCGTCCTGCCGAAAGCACACGCCGCTGCCGGTTCTCGGCGCGATGTTTCGCAATCTTGCCGATGCGGCAAGTGTTCCCGTCGTCGCCCATCTCGATCACGGCTATTCCATCGAGGAGTGCCGGCAGGCGCTTGAAGCCGGCTTTACCTCGCTGATGTATGATGGGTCGCGCCATCCACTGGCGCAGAATATCGAGGAGACGGCAAGGGTCGCGGAAATGGCCCATGGCGCGGGCATTTCCTGTGAGGGGGAAATCGGCTTTGTCGGCTATTCCGGTGGCGAGGATTCAGCCGGCACGGACCCCGAAGAAGCCAGTCGTTTCGCGCGGGAGACCGGTGTCGACGCCATGGCGATATCCGTTGGCAACGTGCATCTTCAGCAGGACCGCACGGGCGGTCTCGACGAGGACCGGACAGCGGCCATCGAAGCGGTGACCGACGTGCCGCTGGTCATTCATGGCGGATCGGGTGTTCCCCATGACCAGCGGGCGAAGCTTGCCGGCGGGACGGCGATCTGCAAATTCAATATCGGCACCGAATTGCGCATGGCCTTTGGGGCCGCATTGCGGGACGCAATCGCCGCCGATAATGATCGGTTCGATCGGGTCACCATTCTCGGTGAGGTCGAGGAACCGCTCCAGGCAGCCGCGCGTCAGGTGATACGGTCGCTCGGTTCGCACACCTGAAGCCATTCTGGTTCAAATGGGTCGGTTCTGTTTGTGGCCGGCACCTGCAATTGATTGCGTCAATGGTTTCCCGATTGGCCAGACCGGTAAAAGGCTGAATTGCAATCGACCGGATGGCTATCGCGTTTGGCGATAGCAAATTCCCAACTTTGGCCGTTCCACGATAGCCTGCCTTTCGTTACGGTTTCAGCAACACCGAAACCCCGATGAGGCGCCCCATGAACCATGCGCTCGATCCGCTCGCCAGTGACGTTCTGGCCGACCCCTATCCGTTTCTGGCGCGGATTCGCGAAGAAACGCCGGTGGTCTATAGCGAGGCCATCGACATGTGGATCGTGACGCGGCACGCGGATGTGGAAGAAGTGTTTCTTGACCCCAAGCGCTTTTCGGCTGCGATTGCCCAGGCGCCGCTGATGCCTCTTTGCGACGAGGCGATGGCGATCCTGAAAGCCGATTTCGGCATTCAGCCGGTCATGTCCAACTTCGACCCGCCCGGTCACAGCCGAATTCGCCGACCGCTGGCGCGGGCCTTTTCGACCCGGCGCATGCGCATGCTGGAACCTGTCATCGAACGGCGCTGCGCGGAGATTCTGGATGGTTTTGCCGCCGACGGATCTGCCGATCTCGCCCGCGAGCTGTGTTACCCGCTGCCGGCATTGACCATCTTCACGATGATCGGCTTTCCCGATGAAGATGCCGACCGGATCAAGGCCTGGTGCGCCGACAAGCTGGTGGTCAATTGGGGACGGCCGAGCGCGGAGCAGCAGATCAATGCGGCCCGCACGATGGTTGCCTTCTGGAAATACTGCCTGTCCTTTGTCGAACGGCGCAGGCGTGAACCCGGTGACGACCTGACCACGGACCTGATGCAGGATGCCGATATTCCCGAACCGCTGACAGACCGCGAGATCGCCAGCATCGTCTTCGGTCTGAGTTTTGCCGGCCACGAGACGACCACAAACCAGCTGGCCAATTGCATCCGCGCGGTGGTGGAAAACGATCTGTGGACGCGCCTGAGGTACGACCGCTCGCTGATTGCGGCGGTCACCGAAGAATCCCTGCGGCAGGTCTCGTCCGTCATTGCCTGGCGACGCATCACCACACAAGCCACGACAATTGGCGGAACGCCGGTGCCGGAGGGCGCCAAGCTGCTGTTGTCCCTGGGTAGCGCCAACCGTGATCCTGCGCTCTTTGCCGATCCGGACCGCTTCGATCCGCAGCGCGACAATGCCCGCGCCCATCTCTCCTTCGGCAAAGGCATTCACCTGTGCCTCGGCGCCCATCTCGCGCGCATGGAAATCAGCATTGTGCTGAACCAGATGCTCGACCGGTTCGACGTCCTGCGGTTGGACGGCGACGGTTACACCTTTCCGCCCAATGTTGCGTTCCGGGGACCCGAAACGCTCACGGCGTCTTGGGATCTGGCATAGGACGAATCCGGTTCACCGGCAGCCGATGGTTACCCGAATTCCGGCGGCAGTGCCGAGGTCGTACGAACCCGATGCGACTCAAGTGGACTGTCACCAGGCGGCATTGATCACGGAAATAAGCTCATCGCGCGTGCCGATATGCCAACCATTGCGATCGCCCTGCACAAAGCTCAACAGCCGCATATTCGTGCGTCCCTCAAGGGTCCGCGCAATGAAATCGTCCGGCAATATGATTGAACGTCCATAGGCCGAGCGTAGTGGCACTCCGAGATCCGGCAGAATATGATTGGCGAGTTCCGCGCAGTAGAGACAGCGATCATCCATGGTTCGAAAATGGAAATCAAATGGTGTGCCAACATGGCTCAGGAACGCCAGAATCAACCGTCGACGTTCGGCTGTTCCAACTGTTTTTGGACGTAAAACGACAACGGCATCGGTACGAAACACGCGTGACGGCGGCGATAGATGCACACCACGATAATCCGACTCGATGATCGTCTCTCCAGCCGCGATGGCAGTCCTGTGATCGGCAACAGCCGGATTATCCAGAAGTCCCAATTTTCGATAGTCGTCCTCATTTCCAAGATAAACCGCGACATGGGCAAAGGCGCCGTGAATGAGTCGATGTGTCAGCTTTGCCCTTGAGCGTACGATGATGATATCGAGAGGTTGCATCTGCTCAACGAGATAGGCTTGGGCCTCCGGCTGGTCGCTAAGATAGCCTGGTCGGAAACTGACCCGCGCCGCCATCCGGCCAAGAATGGGGGCGCCAATGCTGGCGGTGTGAACAAGAACCGGAGGATAGCGCTCCGTGTTTGCACAGCAGGTCGAAAGATCCGATAGCGATGATTTTCCCTCTTCCACACCATTTGCACACGCACCGAGCGCCAGGAAGAGCAGCAGCCATGCTAAATTTTGCCGTAGCCAGTTCATGCGTCCGACGAAACAGGTTCCGTTGTATTTAGAAGTAAGTCTATCCGCATCCGGGGCAGCAGGACTTGATCTATCTCATGGACGCGCGCCGCAGATGCATTACCTGAAGAATTCGAAAGTATATGGAGGGGCGTGTGAAGCGCGACTATCTGCGAACCGTGGCTTCAACACCGGATTTGCGGCCTCAACCCGGTGCGCCCATCGAGTGGTGGTTCGTGCAGGGACGCATCGACAAGGGCGTCGAAACACCGGTTCACTTCATGGTTGCATTCTTCCAGGTGCGCCAAAACTCCGGGCGCGGTTCGGTGGGTCACATGCTCCTGGCCAACGCCGTTGACGACAGGGGTGCGCAACGACTTGCACGCAGTGAAATCTCGCACGGGATCGTTCAAACACATCGTGAAATTGCCGAGCGCCTTCTTGCAAACCGCTTTTCCCCCAAGCTGGCCAAATTTGTTTTACAGCGTCATATGGAAGAATCGGAAAAAATCCGGTGCGAGAACGGCCCGCACATCCTGAATTCGCACGCCAGCCTTGCAAGTGACCGGATGGCTATTTGTTGGGATGGGTTCGAGCTTCATCAGCAGGGCGATCACTTACGCTTGCACCTGTCTTCGGAGATCGGGCGGAATGGCGACCTTGCTGTAGACCTTGCGCTCACACCCAAGCGGTCCTGGCTGGACGAGACCGGACCAAATCTGTCCCCGGACCGGCCGCAGCCTTATGCCTATCGTTCTTGTCCACGCGCTGAACTCACCGGGACGCTCAACAATCACCCGGTCTCTGGAACCGCTTGGATCGAGCGGCAGTGGTCTGGCACGTTCGACAACTGGTTTATCGGAGAAACGGGCACACATCTGCAGCCGCTAGGCTGGGACTGGCTCGGCGTTAGCCTCGACAACGGCGAAGACATAATTGCCCACCAGCAAACCGTCGACAATGGAAAACCAATCGGCCAGAGCTCCGTTGTGGTGTTTCGGGACATGTTAGCGGAACGTGTTCAGGGTAGTTTCGAACTCATCAACACAGAAAGCTGGACAAGTCCACGAAACGGCATCGCCTATCCCATCGGACGCAAACTCGTCGTTCCGGCCCTCGGGGCCAATCTGCGCATCGAGCCAATCGCCCTGGATCAGGAGGTTTCAGTGTTCGGCGCACCGGCGATCTGGGAGGGAGCTGTCCGTGTCTCAGGGCGTTCCGGAGGCCGTGCGGTTAGGGGGCATGGGCGATTGGAGCTTTTCGGTTACGGATATACCGTAACGCTTCCTCAGTTCCTTGCGCGCAAGGTTTGGCGCGCCATAATGCCCAACACTCATTTGCCGCGCAACACCGAAGCCGGTGAAAGGGACACCGTTTGAAGGGCGGGGAAAACGGCGCCCGCCAGTCCGATCAGCAAGGACAGCGAAACCGCTTGGACGAGAAGCAGCGGACTGATGGTTGGATTCACAATCCCGGCTACGATAGCTGATCTGGAGACGCTCTCGGCGACGGCAATCCCCGCGACGCATCCAAGAATTCCGCCGCAGACGGAAATGATCAGGGCCTCGAAGAGGATCAATCCGACAATGCGTGAGCGAGCCCAGCCAACAGCGCTCATGATGGCAATTTCGCCGCGACGCTCGCGAACCGCTGTCGACATGGTGTTGAAGATCGCCAAAACAGCGCCGAAAAGAGCTACGATTGCGATCGAGCGGGACAGGGCATCGGCGATCCGGGCGAAAGTGTGGCTGTTCACAAGGGCGGAGGTGACTTCTATCGACGTCATGGGAAACTGGACACGCAACGCCGCAACGGTTTCGTCACGCTCCGATGGCCCTTGATCCGGGCTCAGACGCAGATTGATCGACGTTGCCTGCCCCTCGCGAAAGGTCAATCTCTGTGCGACCTTCAACGGAACCATTGAGAGATTACGGATTAGAATAGAGTCCGACTGAACGATTCCAACCACTTCGAACGGCGTCTGAAAGACGGTTATACTATCGCCCACGGTAACACCAAACCGGGCAGCCGAGCCTGTGCCAAGCACGACTTCCAGCGCAGTATCTGAAGCCGGAAGACGACCAGCTGTCAGATTGAGTGTTGCCCAGGGAAAGCTCCCTACTGGCCAGGCCACAACGATTACCGATCCGCCATTTTCCAGAGATGTGAGGCGCGACAGTTCGGCAGCCGCTGCAGAGACTCCCGGAGCCTCCGCGAGCCGTTCCGCCAGGCTCTCGGAGACTATCGATGAAACCAGGTCCGCCGCTCCCGCCTCACTCACGATGGCGTCGGTTCCACGGTCGTTCAGTGCTGACAGAAGAGAGCTCTCAACCCCTCGAGCGAGACCGACGAGCGCAATGAAGGATCCGATCGCCAAAATGACGCTGGCCAGCGTTGCCAGCGTCCGCATGGGACGCGAGCGCAGATTGACGAGAGCAAGCGATATAGGTGTCATTTTCAACCCGCGTGCTCTTTTACGATCACCTGGTCCGTACCACGGCCATCAACGACCAGGAATTGCCGATCGCATGCTTCCGCCACCTGAAGATCGTGGGTGACGATTATGACCGTCAGGCCCTTTTTGGCCCTTAATCTTTTCAAAAGGTCAATAATAGCCCGTGAGTTGGCTGTATCCAGTTCACCAGTCGGCTCATCCGCGAGCAGAATGCGGGGCATGTTGGCAAGCCCCCGAGCCACTGCGACCCGCTGACGCTCCCCACCGGACAGGCTTGCGGGGCGACGGTCGAACAGTTCTGACCCATTGACATCCGCAAGCAGTGAACGCACCCGTCTGACCCGCGCACTCTTGTCGATCGCTGCACCGAGCATGGGAAGTTCGATGTTCTGGCCGGCGGTCAGTGTCGGAATCAACCAGTCTTCCTGAAAGACCAGACCGATGGCGGTCCGGCGAAGGAGGGTCCATGCGGCAGGTCTATCGGGTGTTTGCCCATTGACGGAAACAGTGCCCGCATCGAGCGCGATCAGCCCCGACAGGGCATAAAGCAGTGTCGATTTACCACTGCCGGATGGCCCGACAATCGCCACCATTTCCCCGGAACCGACGCAAAAGTCGAGATGATCAAGTGCGGGCGTCTGCTGCGCTGGAAACCGCTTGACCAATCCGCGCGCATCAACCGCGGCTGGCAGGTTGCCGGACCCTGCCCTGGTCATGGCTGCAGTTCACCCTGTGTTGCAAATCTTCCGGCGGCCAGTTGGCTGATAAAGGCGTCCGGTCCCTGACGCATGAGAACGGGCCGAAACACGGATCTCTGCCGTGCCGAGGCGCGAACGCCATCGACTTCAATATCGCATATGCGTGCGGTTTTCTGACGGCACATGAACCAGACTGTGTCACGGGTATGGCCGTCGATCTTGATCCGGGTGACAATGACCGGCAGACCGTTTGGCGCGGTGCGATTGCCAAGGACCCTTGACGTCGACGCGCCGTGGCGGCGCATGCCGGTGACAAAAGCGGTTTGCAGGTGTTTGCGGTAGGCGCTGACGAATTTCGGCCATAGCGGCCTGGAGATCGCACCGACATCGGCACCAAGTGTTGCGCGCGCCATGGTAACAAGATCGAAATGCCGAGCAGCGAGGACGTCGAAGCGGGCAGCGAGAACCTCATCGGAGAGATCCTGGCGCGCAGAAAGCTTATCGAGCGCTTCCATAAGCCGTTCCACGCTTGCATGTGCGTTGGTAGATGCCTGTGCCGGATCAGAACCTGCGACTGTAACGAAAAGGTAAACCAAGGCCGCCAGCCAGATCGAATAGCGCACAACGCACCATGTACAACGATCTGATTGTATATCGGTTTTTTGGTTGTCTGACACGTCTTGCCAATGTGCTTTACAGCTCGCAGCACACATCTGTTGGTTCCCGATGCACTAAGTAATCACTACATATGAGACGGTATCGACAGGCAAAGGTTTCACCTTGATAAAAGTCAAAACGCACGGCGTTCGAAACGTGACCCGTCAGCAGCTCCTTTCGATATCCGTCTCAGGCAGGCGGTTGCGATGTGCCACTTGAACTAGCCGGAAGTCGGCTGAACAGCGGGCGCCTGTCGGATGGACAGATTGGATAAATCGTCTCCAGCCGTCCTTCAGACGGCTTCTTGGCGAAATTCCGGCCGGCACGGACCTGACCGACCGTTAGGAGAATTGCTGCCGATCGATCGGTGCCGGTGGGGTCCATCGTGATGCCGTCGGAAATGCACCCGATACCCGTGCGATATGCTCCGTGGTGAAACAGAGTATCGTGCCTCAATGCACGACCACCGCTGCCGAAACATTGACTTTCAACAGGAACTGTCAGGGATGCGTGCCGATGATAGGCTGAGCGGAACAGGCAGCAGGTTATACCGTGGCATCCCTGCGAGACGACGGGCGGGCATCTAAACCTTTTAAGAACAGTTTGAAGGGACATGATTCCTGTCGGAGGCCGGTTCCTCGCGAGTATTTGCGCTCGATGGCCCTTGAAAACCTCAAAACGTGGGTTACCACCCGGTGTGAGGTCACGTCTTCGGCGGCGCGGTGTGAACAGGATTCCACCTGTCCATGTTGCCAGCCGCGCGGCTTTGACCGGCATCATCTCCCGTGGGAGGGTGTGGCTTCCAGCCCATGACCATGTCGCGCCTGGTTTAGGCCGATCCGTTTCTGATCTCCGAAATGCCGTCCCGCAGCGCCTTCTGCAGCAGCCAGATATCGCCGGAATAGCAAATCAGGCGGCAGCCCTCCTTGATACAGTTCCTTGCGTCCGACGCACTGCCAACCAGTTGCCCGACCGGAACCTGATGTTCCCGCGCAGCGGTCATGACGCGGTCAATGGCGTCGCGGAACACCGGATTGTCGAACTGGCCGGCTATGCCGAGCGATGCGCTGAGGTCGAGATGGCCGATCCACAGGCAGTCGACACCGTCCAGGGCGGCAATCTCGTGAACATGATGGACACCCGACGCCGTCTCGATCAGGGCGATCAGTCCTGTCCCGTCATTTGCGGCCGCAAGGGCAGCCCCCACATCGGCGCTGTTGTAATCATCATGGGCGATGTTGAGCGCAACGCCGCGCCCGCCCTCCGGCGGATATTTGACCGCTGAAACCGCATCGCGCGCCTCGGCGGCGGTATTGACCATCGGTGCGATGATGCCCGCAGCGCCGATATCGGCCGCGCGCTGAAGATGGTGCCCGGCCTTCGACGGCGGCCGCAACAGTGTTGCGATTCCTTCGGCCCGCAGATTGTTGAGGAGCTGCTTGACCGTCTCGAAGCCGAAGCCCGAATGCTCCATGTCGATGAAGACGAATTCGCAGCCCGCCGCCTTGAGAATCTTGCCGATCCCCGGTGTCGCGAACTCGCCGAGATAGGTACCGATCGGCACCGTGTCGCTTTGAAGAAGATGCTTGAAATCAGACATGGTCAACTCCGGCGGTTCGGGCAAGGTGCGATCAGGAAGCGGCCAGCCAATTGACGTCCTGCGCCGAACGGCTGTCCGAGCCGGCGATACCGCCGTGTTGGTGGATGGCGCCATCCTTCATGATCATCTTCAGCCGCTGGCGGTCCTGCAGGATCGTGATGTCCTCCAGCGGATTGCCATCGACGAGCAGCATGTCGGCCAGATAGTCCTCGCGGATTTGTCCGAGTTCGTCGGCCATGTCCATTGCGCGCGCCCCCACCATGGTGGCGCAGCGCAGGGTCTCGGCTTCCGTAAATCCGTAATGGCGCACAAAATGCTCCAGATCCCTGGCATTGGTTCCCTGTGGATTGACGGAGAACCCGTAATCGCCGCCGATGACCACTGGAATGCCTCGCCTGCGCATTTCATTGTGGGTCCAGCAATTGTCCTCGAACAGCTTCTTCAATTCGTCCAGCGCCGGGCCGTTGGCCGGATCGTCCGCCGCCTCCAGAGCCGCGATCGAACTGATGATGACACCGATGGCCGGGCCGGTCAGCACCCAGTCCTTTGCCGCTTCCAGCATGTCCAATGCTTCCGCATCGGCATGATCGCAATGATAGATCATGTCGACATGGTTGCGAACCGCGCGCTTGACGGAATCGGCTGCGCGGCAATGAGCAGCCACCCGCTTGCCATGGGCATGGGCGGTTTCCACCGCGACCCGCACTTCCTCGTCCTTCATGACGGTGGAAAAGGAATCGGCATTGGGCATGAAGACATCGCCGGAAATGTTCAGCTTGATCGTGTCGACTCCTTCACGGATACACAGGCGCACCGTCGACGCGATCTCGTCGACGCCATCGGCAACAAGACCGAATGTGTGCAATTTCACATGCATCTTGTTGGCATCGCCCAGGCCGCTGGTCACCGTGATTTCCGGGCTTGCCGCCCGCAGCCGGGGGCCGGGGATGCGGCCACTGTTGATTTCATTGCGAATGACGGCATCGAGGCGCACTTTTGCGGAGGCAGCACTGTTGACGCTGGTGAAGCCGGCCTCGAGCAGCGTGCGCGCATTGTGCATGGTGGCGAGCGTGTGTTCTTCGGCACCGATTACCGCCAGTTCCATCATGTCCGCCTGGTCGATGAAGCTGATGTGACCATGGCCTTCGATCATGCCGGGCATCAGGAAGGCACCGTCCGCATCGATCTTTTCCGCGCCATCCGCCGCCATGACATCATGGCCGGTGCTGACCGCCGAGATGCGGTTGCCCTCGACCAGCACGCTGCCGGGTTTTGCCTTGCCTTCCGCACTGTCAAAAATCAGGGCATTGGAAATCAGGGTCCGGCGCATGGTCTCTCCTCCCATAGCGTGTGCTTTGGTGTCCGGAATGTTGTAGCCTATTTTCTTGATGCGGTGTCACTCTTTGACCGTTGGCTTGTCGATGGCATGTGTCGTTGTTTTGGCAAATCGGGCCATGTAAAAGGGCAATGGTAAGAGTTCATTTCCGTGGGAGGGAACCTTGACGCGCGCCGTTGGAGACCATGTTGCGCCGGAAAACAACCTGTCCAGCGTCGCCGGCCGCCGGGACGTTCCGCTGCTGGAAAAGACAATACCGGCCTTGCTCAAGGAGACCGTCAGCACATTCGCCGACAATCAGGCTGCGGTCTTTTGCGACCAGGCGATACGCTGGACCTATGCTGAGTTTGATGACGCCGTCGATGCGCTGGCAGGTGGCCTGTTGGAACGCGGCTATAACAAGGGCGATCGGATCGGTGTCTGGTCTCCCAACCGATCCGAGTGGCTGCTGGCCCAGTTCGCCACCGCCCGGTTGGGACTGATTCTGGTCAATATCAATCCGGCCTATCGCGTCTTCGAGCTGGAATATGCCCTCAACAAAGTCGGCTGTCGCGGGCTGATTGTGGCGCCGAACTTCAAGACGTCGGACTATGTGGGCATGCTGCAGGAGCTGGCGCCTGAACTGGCCGAATGCCGACCGGGCCGTCTGCAGGCAAGCAAACTGCCGCATCTCGAAACCATCATCTGCATGGGCGACGAAACGCCTGCGGGAATGTTGGCTTTCAAGGATGTGATGGCGGCCGGAAGATCGATCTCTGCCGCCCGGCTGGATGCGGTCACCGAAACGCTTCATTGCAACGATCCGATCAACATCCAGTTCACCAGCGGCACGACGGGGCTGCCCAAGGGCGCCTGCCTGACCCATCGCAACATCGTCAACAACGCGAATTTCGTCACCGCGGCCATGGAATTTACCGACGCCGACCGGCTTTGCATCCCCGTGCCGTTCTATCACTGTTTCGGTATGGTAATGGGAACCCTCGGCTGCGTGACCAAGGGAGCGACCATGGTCGTTCCGGGCGAGGGGTTCGAGCCCGCTTCGACCCTGCGGGCGGTTACGGAAGAAAAATGCACCGCGCTTTATGGCGTGCCGACCATGTTCGTTGCCATGCTCGATCAGCCTGATCTCGACAGCTACGATTTCAGCCATTTGCGGACCGGCATCATGGCCGGTGCGCCCTGTCCGATCGAGGTGATGAAAAAGGTCCAGGCACTGATGAACATGAACCAGGTCACCATCGCCTACGGCATGACGGAAACCAGTCCTGTCTCGTTCCAGAGCAATGTCGACGACCCGCTGGAAAAGCGGGTTTCATCGGTGGGGCGCATTCATCCGCATGTGGACGTCAAGATCGTAGACGAGGCCGGGGACATTGTAGTGGTCGGCCAACAGGGAGAGCTGCTGACACGCGGCTATTCCGTCATGCTTTGCTATTGGGACGATGAAGAGCAAACGGCCAATGCTGTCGATTCGGACGGGTGGATGCATACTGGCGATCTCGCGACCATCGATGCTGAAGGCTATTGCAACATCACCGGGCGGGTAAAGGACATGATCTGCCGCGGCGGCGAGAATATCTACCCGCGGGAAATCGAGGAGTTCCTTTATACGCACCCATTGGTGTCACAGGTCCAGGTCTTTGGCCTTCCCGATGAGAAATTTGGCGAAATCACCTGCGCCTGGGTCATCCTCAAACCCGATGCAACACTCGGCGAGCAGGACATCATTGACTTCTGCAAGGGGCAGATCGCTCACTTCAAGGTGCCGGCCCATATTCGGTTCAAGGACGAATTGCCGATGACGGTCACCGGCAAGCCGCAGAAGTTCATCATGCGCGACGCGATGATCGAAGAGCTGGGTCTGCAGGTGCAAAAGACCGCCTGAACGCATTGCGCTGACAGCCCTGTTCATTTGACGTGTTGTGCAGCGGCAACTCTTCGTGTTGCTGTCCGCAATCATGATCCGATTTTGCAACCATAGCGGTCTTGCCGCAGCACCACGGGGTGGTACCGTATTCGCATGTGCGGACGGTTCATCATCAAGGGAAGCTGGGCGGAATATTACAACGCGCTGATGATCATTGGCGAGGCGGATCGGGGCCTGAACACCGCGCCGCGATACAATGTGGCACCGACACAGGACGTCAAGTTCATCGCCCGGCAGGAAGACGGAAACCGCACGCTTGAGGGTCAATGGTGGCTTGTGCCCTGGTGGGCCAAGGAAAAGACCAAATTCGCGGCATTCAATGCTCGCTCCGAGACGGCCTACAAATCCGGTGCTTTCCGCGACGCCTTCAAATCGAAGCGCTGCCTCATACCGGCCGATGGCTACTATGAATGGACCAAGAACGCGGAAGACGGAAAGAAGGATCCCTGGTGCATCACGCTGCCGGACTGGCAGCCTTTCGCCTTTGCCGGCCTTTGGGCGCAGAACGATCATCTCGGCATCACCAGCTGCACCATCCTCACGGCACCCGCCGCGCCGGAAATCGAGCATCTGCATCACCGCATGCCGATCATCCTCAACCCGGCGCGTTTCCAGGAATGGCTGAATCCGGAGACCAGCGTCAGCGATGCGCGGGAGATCCTGCCCGACAATCGCGGCGGCGAACTGGTGAGCTACCGGGTCGGCCGGGAGGTCAACAACAGCCGGTCAAGCGGCGCGGAGCTGATCGAGCCGGTTTGAGCAAGACCAGAATTGCATCCGGAAGAGCGCAAAATCTATAAGGCAGGTTTCCCAGATCCTTTTTCAGATAATCCATACCTAATTGATATTTAGACATAATAGGAAATGGGAATGTTGTTCTGCGGGCCCACCAACGAACCTTCGTACGGCATCCTTCGACGAAATGGCATATTGAGTCACCAATCTGCTGTGATCACTCAAGTGCTGAAGAGTGAGACGATATTCCTCTTACCATTAGCCTGCACCGATTTTGGTGAAACATTGTTGCCCGCTCAAAAGGGGTCCTGACAGGTGCAAGCCTGATGATGGGCCGTTTCAATCGCATTCAGATAGTCCTCAAGGGCCGCCGAAAGGTCCTCATACCGCTCGGCAAGCTCGACCATATAGGGAAGGGCTTCAAGCATGGCCAGGGAGTATTCCGGCTCCCACCATTCAGGCAAAACATAGTAGAGCGCCCGCGAAGCACGGAAAATCTCGATGAAAGACAGCAAGGTTGACCCACGGCTTGCCGTGCGCGCAATCGCGTTCATCTTGAGAAATGTTGACAGATTACCCGAATAGGGTGCCAGGTCCTTCATGGCTGTCTCGAGGGTCTGGAATATGAGTTCCTGTGTTGCGCCCTCCAATGTTTCACCCTCGGCCGTTCCTTCCTGCCCGACCTCGAGAGCGAACCGGAGATCCTGCATCCTCTGATTGGCAGCCAGAACCAGCAGACGATGATAATGTCGGATTTCGTCGGCTCTGGTCCGCAGGGCAGGCAGAATGTCGCCACGCAGAGCAGCAAGTTCCGGCGCTGGATCCTGACAATACCGACTTGGCCGTGATCGCTCAATCAAGGTGCGCGGCAACTGCAACGCAACGGTTTTTAGGGACGCGTAGGGGCCGTAGCTGATGTCCAGCCACCTCAGATCCGAATCAATCCCCCGATTGATCTGGAGGTTGGTGATCAGCGCAAAAATCTCACCGTTGAGATGAGTGTCCCTGGGATTGGACAGATATTGTTTGTCAGCCGGCAGCTCGTACAGAGCCTTGCCCGGTAAATCGCGATTGGGCGCGATTGCTTCGTCAAGCCTCCCGACAAAGGTCTGTAATGGCGGATCGAGTGCGGCATCGTAGGCCCGGACACACGCACGCATGGTAAGCGTCAATCGTTTTTCGGTTTGAAATTCAGGATCGCGGCTGGCCGCTCGAACGGACACATCGAGTTCCGCCCGCCATTGTTCATCCAACCGCCTGTTGCCTGGGTCGGTTCGGATTTCAGCTCTGACGTCAGCTTTCGCGCCCGTTTCCAGCACATCACGCACACAGGTTGCGGTGCCCATCCGCAGGTCGATAGTGTTGCAGGAAAGGCCGCTGCCCAGAACGCCGTCCAGTGCCCCTGATCCGGTTTGAATGTCGAGCGTCAACCCGTTGGCGTCATTGTCCCCGGTGTTGGTCACGGTGAAGGGTATGGGTGCGGATCGGTCGATCCAGTAGTCCATGCGTGGATCGATCGCGTCGCCGCCGGTGATAATTAACACAGTTTCGTCGAGCTCAATGGCCTTCGGCCGGCTGAACCTTGCGACGCGGTCATAAAACAGCTGCGGATCCTCGCCATCAATGCGCTGCTGCCGGTAGAATGTCTCGATCCGTTCCTGATCCAATCCGGGTGTTCCGATCAGTTTCAGATGATCGGCCACCGTCTTCTTCAACTCCGGTATCCACACAAACGCCTTCAGGTCTTCATTAATGGAGGCGAAGTAATCAGTGAGTTTTTCTTCGCTGATCCTTTCCCGTTTTTCCAGGGTTGCGGCGTTTTCCTCGAAAACCGCAATCAGATTGTCGAAATATTCGGTCTCAAAGGCCGAGACATAGTAGTCGGCGGACGTCTGGTTCTTCACCATGCGGGCAAGCTCTGCCTGCTGGCGGAAATAGGTCACGAGTTCCCGGATTTTCTCAGCCTTCAGGAAAGGCTCTTGAGATGCTGCGCTCGCCGGGGCAAGGATGGCTGCCAGCATGCCAACCGAAAGCGCTGCCGACACCAGCCATCTCGAAGGGCAGCGCATCACATTCTCCCTGTCAACGGACCGCCACGATTTCGATCCGGTCCACATATCCTGGAACCTCGCCATCAACGTCCTTGTAGTTTCCGATTGTGATCACGGGCTGCCCGGGCGCACGCAGAGACGTCAGGGATGGTGTTTGAACCAACCGTGGGTCGCCGTCATCCAAGACCCCCTTGAGGATCACGGTCGCATAATATTCCCGGGCCCGTTTTGAAAGGGTGAGGCGCAGGCCCTCTTTATTCAGGGCCGCGACCACAGGATCGACATCCCCATGAACCCTTTGTCCACAGTGACCGCTATTGCTGGAAATGAGGCTGGAGGCGGAGGTTTGTTTTCCCTTCACTCGCTTGAACAGCGCAATTTCCAGCTTGTGACACCAGTCGCCACGGTGGTGGTAGACATTGGCTGCCAGGTAATTCTGATCGTCCCTGAACAACCCAAGTTCAAAACTGTCCTCGCCCGTCTGCAGGTCGATTTTGAGATCGACATTGATATCCCAATCCCCCGTGGGCAGCGCGTTGTCGAGCCGGAAGATGTTGGCTGACTGCTCGACCCAAAGCCCCTGTTCGCCTGATCCGACCATCAGAAGTTGACCACCCTCGACGATAAAAGCGTCTTCGTTCTCGTTGAGGACGGTCCACGCATGAGAAAGCGTATCCCCATCAAAATCGTCTTCAAAGATGAGTTTGGGTGCCTCCTCTTGCTGCGGTGCTGTTGTGACCTGCGCGATATCGATCGTGACCTGTTCCAGAGCCGTTCGCAGCCCCTTGGTATCCCGTGCGTCAAAATAGGAACCGCCGCCCTCGCGGGAGATGCAGTCGACCGCGGCGCGCTGGTCGTCCTTCAGATCATACCCGACGACATGGATGGTGGTCTTGATGCCGGCAGAAGCGAGTTTGCCGGCAGCAGCACAGGGGTCGCCATTGCAGGATTCGACACCGTCCGTAATGAGAACGACCGTTGGGCGCTCAATACCGTCAGCGACGACCCAATCTGCGCTGCGTTCCAAGGCTGCCGCAATGGGCGTCTGACCCCGGGGGGTTATTGTTTCAAGCAGGCGTTCGAACTGACCTGATTGGGCGTCGTCATAGCCGGCGATCAGGGCGATGTCTTTGCAGTTCTTCTCTTTGTGATGGTGGCCATGGCCGTAGGCAACCAGCCCGACACTGGTACGGTCTGGAAGAGCACGCACCATATCGACCAGAACGTCTTTCGCCACATCGATCTTTCTCTGCCCATCGATCTGACCCCACATGGAGTTGGAGGCATCAAGGATAACCATGACATTTGACTGTTCAGCACTGGCAAGCGGACTTGATACCAGCCACATGGAGGCCGCAACGGTGGTAATGATGAATCCGAGAGGATTGGTATTGAGCACGGGACCTCCAAATGCGGTTCTTGCGTTTGAATGGCCTGGCTTGAACCGCGGTGAAAACTCAAGGGCCAGGGCTCGCCATGGCCGATTGCATTGCTGGTTCACAGGCGTTCACTGTGATATACGGATGTGTGGATGTGCGAACAATTGGGGGATTTCCCCCACGAACGCCGTGTTTCCAGGGATAACAAGAGCGCGCCCAATTGCCCTGTTCCTGGAGCAGGACTGCATGAACAACCGATGTAATATGCAAACCAACCTGCTCGATTTTGCCACCACAATTCGCCAGTCACCGAATCTGGATGCGTCGTGGAATTGCCTGCTGACGGAGCTTGGCCGTTTGGGGTTCATTCATGCGAAATATGGTTTTTTGATCGCGGCTCCGGAACGCTTCCGGCGCGACGACCTGGTGATTGCAGGTCAGTTTTGCGAGGAATGGGAAGGGGCTCAGCTCAAACAGCTGAACTGGATCGAAAACGACTATATTGCGGATCACCTGCTGCGACGGGAAACGCCGCTTACGTTTTCACGTGTCTATCAATTGATGGATTCCGGCCAACTAACGCCGCAGCAGAAAAAAAATCATGCGATTGGGCGCGATGTGGGAATGGTCAATGGTGTCGCACTGCCTATCCGCGAGCGCAATCCGATCGCACTCGGCGGAATTTCAATGGAAGCGGACCGTGCAATGACCGCGAAGGAGTTCCGACGGCACCTCAAACACGTCCTGCCAGAGCTCAAGAGCTTGGCAGAATTGTTTCACAGCAACGTAAGTCGTCCGCAGATGCTGGATGAATCGCGCCACCCGTCCCGGCGGGAGCTGGAGTGTCTCAACTGGGTGATGAAGGGCCTGCGCGTTCAGCAAATTGCGCACCAAATGGGCACCCACCCAAAGACGGTTGAAAAACAATTGGCCAATGTTCGCGCCAAACTTGGTGCAAAAACAAATGCGCAGGCAGCAACACGGGCGCTGCTGATGGATTTGATTACACCCTAGCTGGCATTGAACGGAGCGACGGATCGGACGCCTCTCGCGTGCGCTGTGCATGGCGGTCTTAACGAACGAAAGAGCATTGATCGAATCCGACGATGCAGGTTCAGCACCGCCATTCCAACTTCCTTAACGTGAATCCGTTATGATCGTTGGAACCTTTTCAATGGACACTGACCATGCTCGGTGTGACGCAATCGTCTCAAAGACTGCCTTTCTGAAACAGGGAGGGATATCTCCATGGCTCTCTTTCGATCCGGCGCCTTGATCATCACACTGGTGCTCGTCGCGGCCCTGATCTGGTCGCTCGCCGCGCCCTTGTCGTTCGCAACGGAGCCCGGCAAGGATGGACCCTTGGGGAGTGATGGCGGCTGGACGCCGGTCTTTGTCGAGGAGTTCAACGGGACCAGCCTTGATCTGACGAAGTGGACGACATGCTATTGGTGGAACAACAATGGCTGCACCAATTCCAGCAACAACAATTTGCAGTGGTACCTGCCCGGCAATGTTACCGTTTCCGACGGATTGTTGCGGTTGAGAGCGCGTCCCGAACCGGTTGTCGGGCATGAGGGCCGGATCTTCCCCTATACGTCGGGGATGGTGACCACCGGCCGCGATTACAGCGAGCTGCCGCGGCCGTCGCGTGTCCGTTTTCTCTACGGACATTTCGAAATCAGGGCCAAGGTGCCCTCCGGACAAGGCCTTTGGCCGGCGCTGTGGCTGTTGCCCGATGACCGCGAGTCCCGGCCGGAAATCGATATTCTTGAGGTCCTTGGCGACACGCCGGACAAGCTGCGGATGCATTTGCACGTCATCGACCCTGCCGGCGAAGAGCGCAGCGATGGCGATACGGTTACGGTCCAGGATCTGTCGAAGAATTGGCATGTTTATGGCCTGCGATGGGAACCCGGTGCGATTATCTGGTATCTCGACGGTGTTGAAAAATGGCGTTTCGATGATGCTTTGGTTGTTCCGAGTGAACCGATGTATCTGCTGATGAACCTGGCTGTTGGCGGAGATTGGCCGGGTCCGCCGGACAGCAGCACACGGTTCCCTGCTGATTTTTTGATCGACTCCGTCCGTGTCTGGCGCCGCACTGAGTGAGTGTCGGCATCGAGGCCGTTGCGGGTCTTCGGCCCGCAGGGAAAAGGTCCGGGGTCCATCCATCACCAGACCCGTGTCGGGACGAAATGCAATTGCCCGTTGATTTGCATATTGCGACCGAAGTGCTAGCGTTCCAGTCTCGTGTCGACCAAAAGAAGCCATGACCGTAGAAGCAGGGAATATTCCTCCGGAAGTGCTTTCGCACCTCTATGCCGCATCTTTGGATCACTCCAGGTGGCAGGATTTTTGCGATTCATTGAACAGGGTTGCCGACACGCCGATCCTGATGTTCGGGCACAATTTGAAAATCAATAGCGGCCTCGGCATCATCGCCGGTGGGTTGGATCCGGTCGAACTCGATCGCTATCAGTCGCATTTCGCAGTCTTGAATCCCTGGATGCACATGAATGCAATCATGCCCATGGGCACGGTTGGAACGTCGGATCAGGCACTGCAACGCGAGGAATTGTTCAAGACCGAGTTTTACAATGATTGGCTTCGGCATCAGGAGAATGTGGTTGCCGGACCCTTCATGATGTGCCACCGCGGCAAGGAGACTTTTGTCGGCATGGCTGCCGCGTGTCGGGCGCGCGGCGTTGACGAAACGCTGCCAAAAACTGTCAACCTGTTCACCGCCCTTGCGCCGCATATGGCGCGGTCGATTTCCCTGTCTTCCGTGCTGGCAGACGGCGGGCAGGCATCGTTCGGGCATTTCCAGAAGAGCCCCTTCGGCATTATCGTCCTGTGCCGCAGTGGCCGGGCCGCGATGGTCAATGCAGCGGCGGAAGCGTTCATGGCGCGATCACAGACCTTCAGCATCGACTGGCGCGATCGCCTGGTCGGAAAAGATGAAGAGGTGCAGGCATTTGTAGCGGCTGCCCATTGTTCGATGGCCCAAAATGCAGGTGGCGATTTGCCCCGTCCTCTGCGCCTCGAAGTGGCCGGGCTGGGCCAATGTGTCCTCCATGCCCACATCATCCCATCAGACAATGGGTGCGTGTTTCCGGCATCCGCCTGGCTTGACCCGATCGTCGGTTTGGTGGTTGTTGCCGGTGCCGCCGGTTCCAGCCGAGGCGGCGAATTCGGCCAGCTGGCCGAACTGTTTGGTGCGACGCCTGCTGAAGTGCGTTTGGCCGAAGCGATAATGGCGGGCCAGTCCGCCTATGAATACGCCGATGCCCGTCAACTGAGCCGCCATACGGTTCGCAACCAGATGAGTGCACTGCTGCAAAAACTGGATGTTACCAGCCAATCCGGCCTGGTTCGAAAGCTCCATCAATTGTCGTCACCCTTTGGTTTTCAACAACATTGAATTCACACGCAGGGCGCAATTGCGTTGTGCAATCATCGGCCGGGCGCGGGCAAGCGCCAGCATGGCATTGGCCGAAGTTCTTTGACGCGGCACCAGCCCTTTGCTCGATTACCGGTTGCCATAAGCCAGGAAATGTCCATTCGCCTTGGGATCATCGATGCGGAATCTCAACTGCATGCCGGCGTTCTCGATCATGGCGACCTGCTGTTCGAACTGTTCATTGGTGATGACAAGGTGATTGCCAAATCGCCAATCCCGCTCCATCCACGGGCCGAGCACCTCGAGAAGCCGTCGGTCCAAACCATCGGCCAATCGGATCTTTCGGACCCAGAAATACAACGCTGCGGCCCGGACTGGCCATTGGGTGCCATCCATCGACCTGATCTTTGAACGCGTGAACATGGTTGCGGCGGTCGAAAAAATGTAGACGCAGCCAAGGCACTGCGTCTCAGCCGGATTCAACATGGTGTAAGCGAATGATTCCCGCGCCGCATGACGCTGTTCGAGCTTTCGCAAATCCTCTCGATTCTCGTCCACCGTGAAGTCATCCGCTGGCCAGTTCGATTGCTCCCATTTTCGCAGAAAAACCCTGCTTTCCATCACCGCCTCATAGTCAAGCGCGGCATCGGTGACGCCTATGGGGCGAAGCAGGAACTCATCGTTCTGCACCCCTTCCGGCACAGGGATTTCTGGTGTGTTGAACGGCACCGAATTTGATCCTTTCCCAATCTCCTTTGGTGGACATTGACGTCCCGATGCCAGGTTTGCAATGAGATTGCTGTGACGGATCGGGTTCGGCTCATCGAGGCTCATGTCGAGTGATTGATACGTACCCGCCGCAAGGGTGGTTCGACGGAAACACCATCACCCCCACCAGCGACCAAACGCCACCACGTTTTTCATTCCCAACAACCCGCCAAACCTTCTAGACTGCACCCTGTTCCAAACGGGGTCCCCATGCTGCTTGCCTTGCACGATGTCAGGAAATCCTATTTTACCGAAGAAGGACCGGTCGATGTGCTCAAGGGTGTGTCGCTGGAGCTTGATGCCGGACAGCGTCTGGCGCTGACCGGTGAATCCGGCTCGGGCAAGAGCACATTGCTGCATCTGGTTGCCGGGCTTGACACACCCGATACCGGTGAAATCATCGTTGGCGGGCATGACATCACCGCGATGGATGACGGGCATCTGGCGGCCCTTCGGCGCACGACGATTGGGCTGGTGTTCCAGCAGTTCAACCTCATTCCGTCGCTGACCGTGGAGCAGAATCTTGCCTTTCATGCCCGGCTTGCCGGACGACTCGATGCCGACTGGAATGCCGATCTGACGGAGCGGCTGGGACTGTCCGACTGCCTGTCCCGCTATCCCGAACAATTGTCGGGCGGCCAGCAGCAGCGCGTGGCAATCGGTCGGACGCTGGCGGCGCGGCCGGCGCTGATCCTGGCGGATGAGCCGACCGGCAATCTCGATGAGGACACCAGCGATGCGGTGATTGCGCTGATGCTGCAGCTTGTAGCCGATGTCGACGCCGGTTTCATTCTTGTCACCCATTCGACCCGCCTGGCGGGCCTGCTGGACCGGCGGTTGCATCTGTCGCACGGGTTGCTGCAATGAGGATGTGGTGATGATCGGAGCCGGCCTGTCAGCCCTGTTGTCGCATTGGCGCAGCAAGCCGCTGCAATTGGCAACGCTGATTGTCGGCCTGGCATTGGCGACCGGCCTCTGGACCGGTGTTCAGGCGATCAACAGCGAAGCCCGATCGAGCTATGACCGGGCGGCAGCGGTGCTTGGACAGGACACGCTGGCACGGCTGCAATCGGCGTCTGGTGGGCCGATCGCCCCGGAACATTTCGTGGCATTGCGACGCGCCGGCTGGCTGGTCTCGCCTCTGGTTGACGGCCCATTGCGGCTGGGACGGATTCGCGCGCGCGTGCGCGGCATCGACATCTTCACACTGCCGCGAGAGGCAACGCCGTTCGAGGTGTCGGGCGAGACCGGTTTTGCGGCTTTTACCGGGGACGACGAACTGGTGCTGGCCCATCCCGACACAGCGGCAAGGCTCACCGGGTCCGAACTCAATCTACGCGCCGCGCCACAGGTTGCACCGGGTGATCTGGTCACCGATATCGCCACCGCCTGGCGCCTGTTGGATCGGCAGGATTTCGATTCTCTGCTGTTGGCTGCAGAGCAACCGGCCGGGTTGGTACCGCTTGCCGTCCTCGCGCCCGAACTCGCGCGCATCGACCCCGATCCGCAGGGCGACATCGCGCGTTTGACGGACAGTTTCCATCTCAATCTGACGGCCTTTGGCTTTCTGTCTTTTGCCGTTGGTCTCTTCATCGTGCACGCGACAATCGGTCTGGCCTTCGAGCAGCGCCGCACGATGATCCGCACGCTGCGGGCGCTCGGCCTTCCGAACCGTGCGGTTGTCGCGCTGCTCCTGACCGAGACACTGGTGCTGGCGCTGGTGGCCGGGCTGTTTGGCGTGGCGCTCGGATATGGCATTGCCGCGCTGTTGCTGCCGGATGTGGCGGCAACGCTTCAGGGGCTGTACGGCGCCTCCGTCGCCGGCTCGCTGACTCTGCGGCCTGACTGGGTCCTGGCCGGCATCGCAATGGCCTTTGGCGGCGCATTGCTGGCGGTGTGCCAGGGGTTGTGGCGCATAGCCCGCATGCCGCTGCTGGCGCCGGCCCACCCACGGGCCTGGGCCATTGCCAGCCTGAAGACCCAGCGTTGGGCGAGCCTTGCCGGCGCTGTTTTGCTGGTGCTTGCCCTTGCGACCGGCTGGCGCGGCGGCGGCCTTGTCATGGGCTTTGCGACCCTTGGCGCCCTTTTGCTTGGTGCCGCGCTGCTGCTGCCGGCATTGCTGATTGCAGCTCTGCAATTTGGCGGGCGCACGGCACGCTCTGCCATGGCCGAATGGGTTTGGGCCGACATGCGCCAGCAGGTGCCCGGCCTGTCACTGGCGCTGATGGCGCTGATGCTGGCGCTTGCGACAACTATCGGCGTCAGCACCATGGTCAACTCGTTCCGCGCGACATTTACGGGTTGGCTGGACCAGCGCCTGGCCTCCGAACTGTATGTGACGGCCCAAAATGAATCCCAGGCCGCAGAGCTGCGTGCCTTTCTGGGTGAGCGGGCACAGGCCGTGTTGCCCATTCGCACCGCCGAAATCGAAATCGGCGGACAGCCGGTTTTCCTCTACGGCATTGTCGATCACCCCACCTATCGGGAGAACTGGCCGCTGCTCGAAGGCGTGGACGACGTTTGGGATCGGTTGGCGGCGGGAGAGGGCGTGCTGGTCAATGAACAGTTCTTCCGCCGTGGCGTTTACCGACTTGGAGACCGGCTGACGCTTGTGCCTGGCTGGAGCGACGACATTATCGGTGTCTATTCCGACTACGGCAATCCGACCGGTCAGGCGATCGTCGATCATGACCGGCTGGTGGCGGCCTTTCCGGACACCCCCAGACTGCGTCATGCCGTGCGCATCGCACCGCAACAGGCAACGGCGCTCAGCGAAGCGCTGGTCAACACATTTGGTCTTCCTCCTGGTAATATCCTCAACCAGGCCGAGGTAAAGCAGTTTTCACTAGGAGTATTCGACCGGACCTTTCTGGTAACCGGTGCCCTCAACACGCTGACCCTGGGCGTTGCCGGATTTGCCATTCTGGCCAATCTGTTGACGCTGTCGGCCATGCGCCTGTCACAGGTTGCGCCGGTCTGGGCAGTCGGAACGACGCGCGCCGGGCTGGCCTGGCTGGAGATGCTGCGGACATTGGCATTGGCAAGCCTGACCTGGCTGGTGGCGCTTCCCGTCGGCCTGCTGCTGGCGTGGGTACTGCTCACAATCGTCAATGTCGAGGCGTTCGGCTGGCGGCTGCCAATGTTCGTCTTCCCGGCAGACTGGTTTCGACTGCTGGCGCTGGCCCTCCTGGCTGCAGGCCTGGCGGCTGTCATTCCGGTCTGGCGTCTGGCGCGTACGCGGCCGGCAAGTTTCCTGAAGGTTTTCGTCCATGAGCGCTAGGGTTGGGACACATTCATATTTTGCAGGTCTGTTCATCCTGATTGCGACCGGCGCACTGGCACAGGGCTTTGCCGGACTGGGAACGGACAGTGAGGGGTTTGCGGTGCCGGAGCGCGGGCGGGTCCTGACCTTTCCGGATGATCATGGTCCCCATCCCGATTACCGTATCGAATGGTGGTACCTGACGGCCAATCTCCAGGACGCGAAGGGCACGCCCTATGGTCTGCAATGGACCCTCTTTCGTGCCGCAACGAAGCCGGAGCCGGCCGAAGGCTGGTCGGCCAGCCAGACCTATATGGGCCATGCCGGACTGACGACAGCGGACCGTCATTACGCGACCGAGCGCTTTGCCCGCGGCGGCATTGGCCAGGCCGGCGTGACGGCGCGCCCCTTTGCCGCCTGGATCGACGACTGGCAGATGACCGGAAAAGCTGCACCGGGCGAAGATGAACTGTCCGCGCTGCAGGTGACAGCAAGGGGGATTGATTTTTCCTATGACATTGAACTGACGGCATCGGGACCGTTGGTTCTGCATGGCGAGCGCGGCTATTCGGTCAAATCGGGCTCGGGCCAGGCGAGCTACTATTACTCGCAGCCCTTTTACAGCCTCACCGGCACAATCACCTTGCCCTCCGGCCCGGTGGACGTCAGTGGTCAGGCCTGGCTCGACCGCGAATGGTCATCGCAGCCGCTCGATGCGGACCAGACCGGCTGGGACTGGTTGTCGATACATTTTGATGACGGCGCGAAACTGATGGGATTCCGGCTGCGCAGCCGCAGCTCAGCTTTTTTCAGTTCGGCCACGTGGATCGCGCCGGATGGGCAGACGACCGCCTATGGTGATGGTACGTTGATGATGATACCGGAGGAAACGCACCGGGTCTTGGAGCGTGACATCCCGGTAAAGTGGCGGCTACGGCTTGCCGAACGTGATCTCGACATCACCGTGACCGCCCTCAATCCCGACAGCTGGATGAAAACGCTAGTGCCCTATTGGGAAGGGCCGGTCAGGGCCGAGGGCAGCCACCCCGGAAGCGGCTATCTGGAAATGACCGGCTACGAGTAACAACGCGCCGGCAATATCCGGCGGCCTACGGACTGCGAGGATCAATACCGCCTGCCTGGCCTTTGGTGTCATCCATTCGGGAACGTCACGGCAAATCCGAACGATGACAGGTGCCACTTGACCTCAACCTCGATTGAGGTGCTATCGGTGTTGCGTTCAAACAGTTTCAAGGGATGTTTCAGAGCGACGGGCGCTTAAATTGGATCATTTGATGGCGGGAAATCGGTTCATTCGGCAAGGCGCGTCGCGCAGCGCGATGCAGAGCATCGGGCAAGCGACGCAACACAGTCGATGAGCCGATTTACCCCACCCCAGAGAGGGAGAAGACATTGGAAACCGGTAGAAGCATGGGCCGCTCGTTTTGCCCCCTGCCGTCGTTGAACCGGCCCTGTGGTGGAGGAACACCACGGCGGCCGGTTCGCCTAGGCAGACGACAAAAAATGAGCGATCAAATGAACCAATTTAAGCGCCCGTCGCTCTAATGGACGCTGATTTCTGGCATGAGCGGTGGAAGGCCAATCAGATCAACTTTCATGAAGGCAAGGCCAATGCCCTGCTCGTCGCCCATTTCGATGCGCTCGCCCTTTCGAGAGGCGCTCGCGTGTTTGTGCCGCTGTGCGGCAAGACGCGCGATATTGCCTGGTTGTTGGCGAAAGGCCATCGGGTCGCCGGCGCCGAGTTGAGCCAGACGGCAATCGATCAATTGTTCACTGAACTGGACGTGGAACCGACCCTCACAAACGAGGGTAAGATGATCCGCTATTCGGCGCCGGACCTCGACATCCATGTCGGTGATATCTTCGATCTGACGGTGGACCTGCTCGGGCCGGTCGATGCGATTGTGGACCGGGCTGCACTTGTGGCTTTGCCCGATGAGATGCGCAAGAACTACGCTCGTCATCTGATTGAAATAGCGGCGCACGCGAAGCAATTGGTGATCACGTTTGAGTATGATCAGTCGCAGATGGCCGGACCGCCCTTTTGTGTTACCGATGACGAAATACGCCGACTTTATGCCGCAGCGTATGAATTGACCCATCTCACACGTGTCGAGGTTCCTGGCGGCTTGAAGGGCAAGGTGTCAGCAACCGAGAGCGCCTGGTTTCTCGATGCTCCCCGTTAGGCTGAAGATCGGCATCTGGGGATGCTCAATCGCCCTGTACAGGATTATTGCACGGGTCTGGTTCGAATTGTCTGGACGCTCATTGCGCCGAACCCTACGCTTTTCGCAAAAGGGGGAGCCACAATGTCAGACATATCGGTAATCGGGCTGGGAAAAATGGGTGCTTCGCTCGCTGCAGCACTGATGGCAAGCGGCAGGTCGGTGACCGTATGGAACCGGGCCGCCGAAAAGGCAGCGCCCTTGGTGGATGCAGGAGCGATTCTGGTATCCTCACCCGAGGAAGCAGTGGCCGCCAGCGACGCGACCATCGTCTGCATCAAGACTCACAAAACCACGACCGAAGTGCTGCGACCGATTGCGGAGCATCTGGATGGCAAGACGATCATTGATCTGTCGACCGGAGGCGCGGAAGAGGCCGTCGAACTGGTGGCGATGCTGACTGATGCTGGTGCGCTATGGCAAATCGGCATGATCAATGCCTACCCGTCCGGCATCGGCAAAGAGGAAACTGCGATTCTTTGCGCCGGTCCGCCAGAGGTTTGGGGCCGATGGGGCGATGTGATCCGCACGCTGGGCGGCGCGTCGACGCATGTCGGTACCGAGCCGGCCGCGATCCCGGGACTGTTTGCCGCCATGTTCACGGCACGGCAGGGTTTCATGTTCGGACTCATCTATGGGGGTGCAGTTTGCAAGAGGGCCGGGTTGCCATTGCAGGTCTTTGCCGATCAGGTTCCTGTCACGCTTGGCATGGCTGGCAACTACGCTGACCTCTTCACGCGCACGGTGCCCGCCGGCGATTATGATGATCCGGGCGCAACCACTGCGGTCTATCTGGCGGCTCTTGACGATGTCATGGCAACGTTCGAGGAAACCGGGACGACCGACGATTTTCCTCGTCTCATGCGCGACCTGGCCAAGCGCGGCGTGGACGAGGGCTATGCCAAGAAGGAACTGACAGCCCTTGTCGAAATGTTGGCGGGCGACGCGTCTGAATCTTAGCCGGAAAACTATCCCTTCAGCCACAATCTGGTGTGTCCGTCGTTGGTATAGCCGAAACGGTTAAGCGTTGAATCTCTGCGGCCAGGCGGATATTTTGCCTGGATATCGCAACATGATCGGACTTGGTTTTGCTGGATTGCGGCGAAGGACGCTGCAATCCCGCCGCGGAGCACTTGTCCCACCCGAACGGACAATTCAATGGAAAATCGAAAGGCCTCCCATGACCAGTGATTCATCCCCAAGCCGCGCCCAGCGCGGTGCGCAAGTTGTCGACAAACTCAACGGCGGAAAGCCGCAAAAGGCGCTTGAAAACATGCGCGAAACATTTCCGTTCCTGGCCGAGGCAACGGAAAGCTATGCCCTCGGCGATGTCTGGTCGCGGACTGTGCTTGACGATCGGACTCGCCAGATCGCTACTGTTGCCGCCTTTGCGGCGCTTGGCGTGACGGACTTCATGAAAATTCACGCAGGATACGCGCTCAATGTCGGGGTCAGTGAGGAGGAATTGAAAGAGGTGATCTATCTGACGACCGTTCATGCCGGATTTCCACGGGCAATCGCTGCTTCCGCCGCATTGTCGGAAGTCTTTACCGAGCGATCCGATTGAAGTCCTATTCTGCTTCTAACCCATGGCGCGCAATGTCTGTTCCGTGATGGAATCCGCCGGAAAAAACAGTTCGATCTTCAGATCATCAAGGGTGAGATCGACGGGTGTGCCGAACTGGGCGACCGTGGAAAACAGCGAAAGCCTCAGATCACCGGCCCGGTAGATGGTCGGGATGATCGGACCGCGAACATCATCACCGCCGCCCGGAACAGCAGCCAGAATGCTTGCCGCCTCGTCCAGTTTCTCGACACCGCCCTGCGCGGCGCTTTCCGTGCGCAGCCGCTGCGCCGAATGATGGGCAACTTCCGGCCAGTTCTCAATCACCGCCGGCATGGCATCGGATGTGATCAGCTCCAACAGGCTGGCGCCCGGGGAGACACCCAGCAGGCCGAAGAGTTTTTCCGCCGGCTCGTTCATCCGCACGATGGTCCAAAGCCGGTCCACCGCGAAGGCCGGATAGGGCGCGTGTTGCGTCAGCGTATGATCGAGGGCGGCGCGAATGGGCGCCATCTCCTCTTCATCCCAGCTGCGTCCGGGATACCGCACAGCATAACCGGCATGGGTCAGCAACTGGTTGCGGGTCTCAAGCGGCAGATTCAACGCATCTCCCAGCCGTGCCACCATTTCGCGGCTGGGCTGCGCGCGTCCCGTTTCCAGAAAGGAGATATGGCGCGAGGAAACGTCAGCTTCCAGGGCCAGGTCAAGCTGGCTGAATCGGCGGGCTTTGCGCCAGGTTTTCAAGGCGTCCGGGAAATGGGTCATGTCCGGATCATAACAACTTGCCGGGGTTCCGTCAGTTACCTGTGAGGTAATTGTTTTCAAATCGGCTTTGCGCTCGGTTGGGACGAAACATCCCATGGAGCAAAAGCATGACGCATGATTTTCACAAATTCTGGCTGAAAATTACCGCCATCGTTGTCGGATCCTTCGGGCCGGTCTTCTTTCTGGGCACGATGGAACCCACAACCGAGCCGATCCGTTTTACAATCGATCTTCTGAGCTGGCCGGTCGATGGCCAGCAGACCTATGAGCACGCCGATACGCGGTTTCTGTCCGCGTTGACGGGCGGATTTCTGCTTGGCTGGGGCGTGATGATCTGGCGCCTGTCGGCGACTGTCTACGACGCAGCGCCCGAAGGTGTTCGCAAGGCGGTCCTGACAGGGATCCTTGCCTGGTTCTTTCTCGACAGTGCCGGATCGATCACCTCCGGCAACGCTTCCAATGCCGGCTTCAACATCATCGTCCTGTTGATCGCCGTCGGCCCGCTTTGGTTTCCGGCACGCAACACCACGCAAATGGAGCAAGTCCAATGACCATCCTTCGGACCCTTTGCATCGCACTCTTTGCAATCGTTGCGATCTATACTGTCATTGTTGTCGCCAATCATGGCGCAAATCTTTTGCCGGTCTACTTCGCCGATCTTTTCTCGGTCACCTGGACCGGGCAATTTGTTCTCGATTTCACCACCTATCTCGTGTTGTCAGCCCTTTGGGTGGCGTGGCGTCATCAGTTTTCAGCGTTCGGCATTGGTCTTGGCCTGCTGGCCGGGGTGGGTGGCATGCCGGTCTTTTCGATCTATCTGATCGTTGCGATCGGTGCTGCCCGCGGCGATGTGCGTGTACTGCTGCTGGGACCGGCAAGGGCCGGTGGCGACCCGTCCGGCTAGGCCCATAGGCACATCTACCTAAAGAAGCAGCAGGTCTGACAATTCCCCGGAGCGCCAATGTTCAGCCAGACTGAGCCCATGGCCACCGTGACATTGAAACTGTTGACAGGTCTTGTCCTGCTGCTGATTGCCTGTGCCGGACCAGCACTACCGGCACGGGCGGCGGAGCCTGCGGAGATAACACTCTGGGAGACGGTTCGCGACAGTGATTCCTCGGCCGAACTGCAGCTTTTCCTCGAAGCCTATCCCAATTCGCGATTTGCACCGCTTGCCAAGCTGCGCCTTCGGCGCCTGCTGCCGGATGCTGATCAGGGTGACGCCGTGGCGGCAGCGGGATCAGTGCCTTCAGTTCCCCCGCATCGGCCAACCGGTTATGCGGGATTTGAAATCCGCCTCGCCAAAGCTGATCTCGTAGACCTGGCATCACCATCCTTCCGGCCGAAGCTGCTGATTCCACGCGTATTTTCCTTTGGTGCTGCAGCAAAGGCTGGTTTTCTGGCCGGTGACCGGATCGTCACGATCAACGGTTACCGGCCTGTTTCCGTCAGCGACGCCGTGGCAAAACTAAAAGCGGTCGCTCCGGGTGACACCATTGATTTTCGGATCGAGCGGGACAGCGAGACCGTCGATATCAGCATGGAATCCGCGGACAGGTTTGCGCTGCTATGGAAGGCGGCCCATGCGGGGAACAGTCTGGCCATGAGCTTTCTGGCCGATGAATACAGGCGCGGCGAAACGGTGGATGTGGACAGGAGCCGCGCTGCCCATTGGATGGAAAAGGCTCTTCCTTCGGGTGATCCCTATGTTCTGTTTGCTGCGGGTTACTACACGGAGCTCGATCGATACGACGAGTGGTCCGATACCGAGGCGCGAGCATTGGCGCTCGATCTATATTTGCGGGCGGCCAAAATCGGCGAGATCGATGCCTTTATTGCAGCATCGCGGCTGCTGGCAGGCAACAAAGAGGACAGGGCACTGGGGCTTGCCTGGCGGGCCTATCAACTCGATCCGGGCAAGGGTGCCATAGCACTGTTCGACCGGATGGAAGAACAGAAGCGACTAAACCATGGGGGCATCAGCCGTGATGACCTGCTGATCGAAGCTGCGGAATCCGGCAATACCGAGGCGCTCCTGCGCATTGGCATGGGCGCAGCCGGGGCCGGCCTGTCTCCGCGCCAGTCCTTCGGTCTGATCCGCCGCGCTGCCGTCTGGGGTCATGCCCGCGCGCAGCTTGAACTCGGCGAACGGTATCGACAGGGAGCCGGCACAATTGCAGATCCCGAGGCCGCGCTGACCTGGTTCCGTCAGTCGGCAGCGAACGGTTTCGGCGCGATACGCGGACAAGCGCGGACGAAAATAGGGCTTGCACACTTTCGTGGAACCGGTACGCCGAAAAACCTTGAAAAGGCCTATCAATGGTTTGAGGCTGCCGCGCAGGACGACAACGTTCTGGGTCACTTCTATGTGGCATACATGGCCGGCCGTGGCATGGGCACAACCGAAAACCAACAGACTGCCGTCACCCATTTTCTCAAGGCCGCAGAACTTGGCGATACCGATGCGATGGTCAATCTGGCTTACCGCTACATGAACGGGCATGGCACGACAAAGGACGCAAAATCGGCGGAACACTGGTTCAACCGCGCGGTGCGGGATGGCAATGCCGACGGACATTGTGGTCTCGGCGATCTCTACTACTACGGCGCTGCTGGGTATCGGCAGAGTTACAAAAAGGCCGCAGAGACCTATCGAAAAGGGGTCGATGAGGGCATGGCTTCATGCCAGTTCAATCTGGGTTTCCTCTATGAGCATGGACAGGGCATGCGCAAGAACCGCCGTGAGGCCATCCGGATGTATCGCCTTGCCGCCGAACATGACAGCCGTGCCGTCGACCAGTTGAAACTCATGGGGGCAGAGGTTTTCGATCCGGAGGCGATCCAGCAACTGCTCGCAGAGCTGGGCTATGATCCCGGCCCCGTCGATGGAAAGCCGGGCAAGCGCACGCGCGCCGCTATCCGCGCCTTTCAACAATCCGAAGGACTGGCAGCAGATGGTAAGCCGAGCACTGCTGTTCTGGAGCGTTTGAGAGCGGTCGCCAGCCGGAAGAATTCGGCGGATCGGCAGGATCCGGTCGCCAACCACCTTGATACGCAGGACATCCGGGCGCTGAGCGGGCTCGAAGATGTCAGGGATCTATAGGCGCCCATGAAAACAGGATCACCCTCTCAACCGAGATTTCCAATGCGGGTTCTTTATTTCGCTGTGATGGTGATGTTGTTCCTTGCCGGCGAGACCAACGCCCAGGGAAAGGCATCCGTTTCGTCCAACGTGGGCCGCCCCAATGCGGTGTTTCTTGAACTGCCGCGCAATCCGGACCCCTGTGGCGCTTTCCTGGCCAACATGCCACCGCGCTATCGCAATCTGACGCTTCAATTCGGCCCTGTCGATCTCGATACAAAGACGCTCTTTCTTCTCAAATGCAATGAAAAGAAGGACGAACTGATCGAAACGATCACCGGACCGATCGAGGAACTGAAGAGCAAGGCACAAGGGGCGGTGCAAAGCGAGATCGACCGGGTGCGCAACGACCTGACGGGCGGATTTTGGGCCTTTGCATCGCAGATGATGCTGGAACAGCTCCCGGCAGGCGAAAGACAGAAATATGCCCCCGGGTCGGACGAAGCTCTGGCGCTGGCCCATGAATGGCTCAATGACCCGTCGGCGGAGTTCGGCCTGTATGTGGACGCCTATTTCTCCCAGCCGGGCAACGGGTCACGTCTCTATGAGGCTTACAAGGCCTATATCGATGTGACCAATGGGGAATCGAAAGCCATTCTGGACGACCTCAACGGTGTGCTGGATCGGGCAAAGGCACGCCTGTCCCAGGTTCTGAATGCCAATCGTGCGGCCGAATCCGCGGCTCCGGACACGCCGACCACCGAGATTCTGGAAAATGTCGGGCTGTCGGGCGAGTGGATCGACAATTTCAAATCCTATGAGGGCCAGATTCGCGACTTTGACAAGAACTGGAAAGTGCAGGAAGCGCTCGGCATCATGCAGGGCGCCTTTGCCACCGATGTGCCGCATGACAAAGTGCGTGCCTTTTTCGACCTTATGAACACGATGAGTTCAGTGGCCTCGGACTCCAGCATTCCGCTGGTATCGCTGGTCGGAGATATCATTGGCAGCTATGCACAGATCGCCAATCAGACTCTGGATGCCGTATTGGCGCTTGGCGAGAAGATCAAGCAGCGACACGGATTTTGTCTGGGCCTTGGCGTTGCAACGGACGACTCGCGCAGCGGCTATTTCTCCGACCAAGGAATTCTTGCCTGCCCGATGGCCCTCAAGACATGGCCGTTCCGGCATATCTACGAGGCCCAGGAAAAACAATCCGGGCAGCTCTTCTTCTGGGATGGATCGACCTTCATACCGGGTGAAAATGGTGGCGGTCGTCCTGCGGTTCTGGCGGCGCTGCGCCTGATCAATGCTGCCGGTGATCTCGGCTATCAATTGCAGAAAGATCCGCCGGACCATGTGAAACTGCTGGCAGCAGTTACCAATACCGCTCATCCCGGCGGGGTACCCGGGCTGTTGACGGAAGCGGACCGGATCGTCGGCGGGCTCGACGCATCCGCTGATCGGTTCACCCGCGCGCTGTCGTTGGCAGACATGTGCTCTCCCGAACAGGTTTTGCAGACCGCCGGCGACCGGGCCGATTTTTCCCTGTCCAACTTCCGGACTGAATTGAAGCAAAATGGTACGTCTCGCCTGATCGATGCCATTGCGGCTTCGTTTCTGGCGATGGAAGGCACCATCGGCACGGGCCGCCGGACCGAGGCCTTTCAAACCTATTTCGAAGCGGAAGAACGGCTAGGTTCTCTTTCCTTTCTGATCCTGGAAGGGCTGGTGCTTGATCAGAACCGGCGGCCGGTTGCCAATGCCGGGCTTGATGTACGGGTGAGGGCGGGTGAAGAGGCGCGCGGTTGCGAGACCTGGACAGCGGACGAGAATGGCCGGTTGTTCGTGTACGCGATCGGTGAGGCGCCGGGTCTTGCCATTGATGTCCGCGCCTCAAGCACCGATGCGGCCGACCGGTCCGAGACATTCGACATCGCCCATTTTCGTTTGACCAGCCGAAGGATCGTCGAGGAACAGGGTGCTCTGTTTGCCCGTGCACCGGGAGAAATCATCCTGCAAATCAAGGTGGACCCGGATCCGAGTGAAGATCCTCCAGAGCCGGAGGACAAGGGCGAGGGCGCATCGGGCGACGGCGATGACCCGTCGACGGATGACGATGTGGCACGGGCCGCACTCTGCCAGGCCGCCCAAAATAGCCTGGATGAAGCGCTGCGTCTTGCCGGAGAGGGACAGTTCACCGCCGCGCGAGCGCTTCTGGAAACCCTGGCAACGACGCCGTGCGCAGAGATTGCCGCCGAGGCAGTCGGCCTTGGGAACGAAATCACCTTGATCGTCGACGAAGCCATGGACCGGGCGCGGGTCACGGCCGCGCAATGCGAGCCGGCCGCTCTTCACGCGGCCGCCGAATCGCTCGACGCCCTGGATGATCCGGGTGCGCGCTCCTTGCAGGCCGAAATCAGTGCCCGCATCCCTGCACTGACGTCAGCGATCGGCGTCTTCGAGGAGGCGCGCAATGGTTACAAGGCCGGTTATCTGGCCAGTGCCCGCGCAGGACTGATCGAGGCGCGTGGTCTTTTCGAACAGCTTTCGGGCACGCCCGACTGTTCGCGCTATCTGGATCGCATCGCAACCGGTATCGACAAGATCGACAGGCTGGAAACGGCTTTGAACCGTGCCGATGAGGCAATCGTCAGTTGCGACGTTGGCACAATCAGCGCCTTTGAAGGCCGCTTTTCCGAGCTGGCCGAGCAGCATGTCCTTATTGCCGCGAAGGCGGCGACACTGGCGGAGGCACGCGGCAATGTTTCGCGCGTAAGAAGCCTGATCACGCTCGCCGACCAGGCGCAGGGACGCGGCGAGGTGGAAAGTGCAGCATTGTTCATTGCTGATGCGAGGAGCATTCTAGACGGTCCCCTTTCGTCATCCAATTGCGACACCTTGCGAGCCAGGCTTCAGAACACCGAAGCCCGGCAACCGGAGCCTGATGATGGACAAACACAAGCGGAGTATGAATGCGCCGCCATGCGGGAGATGCTGGCGCGTGGCGAATCCGCCTATCGCGATGGCCGGCTTGGATCGGCGCGCGACATCTTCGCGACCATGGTAAGGGTCATGCCGGATGCCGCGCTGCTGACAGGCTGTGAAGACGTTGCCGGCGAGGCAGTCCAGTGGTCGCGGCACATCGCGGAGGCCATCGCTCTTGTATCAGGTGTCCAACGGGCGATCGACCGGTGTGACGTTGCCGCGTTTGAGGGCCTGGAGGAAAAGCTGGCAAGGCATCCGATCGATCAGGCATTGCAGGCCATGGCGCGGCTGACGGCTGCGCGTGACAGCTGCAGCGCCACGGACGAAGAGGCGGAGCCAAGCGGATCAATGGTTTCCGGGTCTGACGAAAGCGACGACCCGGACCTGGAGGAAAACCGGACGTCGGACTCGCCCTCGACAGCCGATCCTTCAGCCGGAACGGGCGAACCCAATCGCCCGGCTCCACAATCTGAGACGAGCCGTGATGGCAGCTGGGTCGGAACCGGCCAGTTTGCCCTGACAGCCGCTGGGCAGCGTCTGGTTCTGGACTTGCGGCTTGATCTGACACTATCCAATGGTCGCTCCAGTGGCCAGGTTGGTTTTTTTAACGAAGGGGAGTTCCTAGCGCGGTTCCCGATTGCCGGCACCTTTGATGGAAGCCGGATTTTTCACGAGGACCTTTGGGTTTATGAAGAGCTGAATATCCGTAATTCCTTCAAGGGGCGCTTCGTGTCCGATACCAGTATCGACGGGGATGGGTATCTGACGCTGCCAGAGATCAATTGCCTGGCAAACGCCATCGGTGAGATGGCGGGCGGGGTGGCCGCCGGAGCACTGGGTGTTTTCTCCGACGATGATGACGGCGAGGACGCACCCTGTCCGATTGCCCGATACCCGCTCCAATGGTCAGCACAAAAACAGTAAGGCGTCGAGACGGCCGCGACCGTGATCTTATGTTGCGGGAAGCTCTCCATCCTCTTCGATTTCCGCGTGCAGCCATTCAACAACAGCACCGACCGAGTGACGCCGCATGCTGTCCTCGTTGGCGATCAGCCAATAGGCATCGGGCAGCGACAGGGATCGGGATTCAAACAGGCGGGACAGTGATCCGCTGCGGATGGCGTCCTGCGCGAGCCGGTGGCGGGCAAGAGCGACCCCGAGGCCCTGTTCGGCCGCCCGCAACACAAGGTCGGAGGAGGTAAAGCGCGCCCCGCGGCGGATGTCGAGATTTGCCGGGCCAAATTTGTTTTTCCAATGGGCCCAGGACGCATGGGGATCGCGGTCGTGCAGGAGCGGTAGTTTCGCAAGGTCGGTTGTGCGTTGATTCGCGCGGGATCGGCTCAGCCAATTGGCCTGGGCAACCGGATAGAGCTGGTCATCTGCAAAGTGCTGCACCACACCCGAGCCCGTTGGCCGGACGCCCATTCTGATGTTGATGTCGGCGCCCTGTTCGGATGGTGATTTCAAGGCCTGATCGACAATCACCGATGCTTCGATGGTTGGATGGGACGCCTGCAGGCGAGACAGGCGCGGCAACAGCCACCGCACGGCAAATGACGGGGTGGTGGCGATGGATACCGTGTTGCCATGGCGCGCTTCCCGCGCGGCATTGAAAGCTGAATCCAGTTCATTGAGCGCTGCCAGCGAGGCCTGCGCCAGGACTTCCCCCTGGGTCGTGAAGATCAGCCGGTTTGTGCCGCTGCGCCTTTCAAACAGCGGCGCATTCAATAGGGCCTCCAGTTCCCGTAGATGGCGACTGATCGCTGAATGGGTGACCGCCAGATTCCGTCCTGCGGGTCGAATGCCACCGCTGTCGTAAACCGCGGCCAGGGCGCGTAGCGCCGTCAAGGGTAAGGACTTCATGGTCAGTTTATTAGACCATTTCGGTCTAATTTTGAACCAGAATCTTCAGGCAATCGGCGCTACGGTGTACCGATAATGAGCAAAGGGCGCAGAACAATGGGCATGCTTCACTCCGGTCAATGGTGTTCTCACGAAACAGCATCCCACGATGGCGTCTACAGGCGACCGGGCAGCGCAATCGTCGGTCGCACAATCGCCAAATATGCCTCGAACATCGCGATGGAGCCGGGTCGCTGTTGGCTCATCGGGTCATCAAGCTGTCCCTGGTCGCATCGGGCGATGCTGGTGCGCACTCTGAGATCGATTCGCGGCAGCGTGCCATTGCATCTGGCCCATGGGGCACGCATCGAGGGATATGCGCTTGATGGTGGTGTGCCCTGGCGAATACCCGGGAGTGACAGGACCGCCCGGCACATGCATGAACTCTATACGGTGCATGACCCGGAGTTTACGGGCAGGGTGACGGTCCCGATCCTCTGGGACGGCAAAACACAGACCATCCTGTCGAACGATTCCGCCAATATCGTGCAGATACTCGATGCTGTCCCGCAGACGGATACAGATTTCACCCTGCGCCCGGACAATCTTGCAAGACGCATCGATGAGGCAAATGACGGGATCCATCGCGGGCTGAACAATGCCGTCTATCAGGCCGGTTTTGCGCAGAGTCAGGCAGCCTATGATACGGCCGTTGCCACGGTGTTCCAGACTCTGGATTCACTTGAAGAGCGGCTTTCCCTGTCGCGGTTCTACTTTGGCAACCGCCTCACCGAAACGGACATGCGTCTGTTTCCGACACTGGTTCGCTTTGACGCCATTTACGCCATCCTGTTCAAATGCTGTCTGCGACGGCTGGTCGATTACGAAAACCTGTGGGCCTATGCCCGCGACCTTTATGGCTGGCGCGGTATCGAGAGCACAGTTGATTTTCGCCAGATGCGTGAAGCGAGCTACCTCGCGGACAGCAGTGACAAAAACCCAGTCGTTGCAATCGCACCGGATATTGACTGGCGGGCGCCGCATGACCGGAGCCGGTTGGGTGCTCCCTTCGTGACCGCGCGCACAGGCACGCCATTGAGGATTGATCCGGCCACCCTCGAGGTTGCTCACCCGTCGGCTTGAATGGGAGCAGGTTGTCGTTCTAGGCATCCTGCATGAGATTGTCGGTCAGGCGGCTAAGGGTGGTAACCAGGTCTTCCAGCACCGTCGGTTCAAGCCCGGTGGATTCAACCACGCAAGCCGTAATCCGCGGGGCCTTGTCTTTCAATGCCTTGCCGCTTTCCGTCAGGGTGACGAACACCTGGCGCTCATCTTCAGTGCCCCGTTTCCGCTCGATATGGCCTAATTGCTGCAGCCGCTTCAGCAACGGGGTCACCGTGCTGGATTCCATCTTCAGGCGCCTGGAGAGGTCGCCAACGCCAAGACCATCCTGTTCCCATAGGAATGTCAGTGCAATGTATTGCGGGTATGTCAGCCCAAGGGGGCGCAGCAGCGGGGCATAGGCCCGGTTGATGACATGGGATGCCGAATAGACTGAAAAACAGAACATGTCGTCCGCCCGGCTGGGCAGCTTCGCCGGTTTGGGCTTGGCACTCATCTTCATCGGCCTCCTGAAGTTCCTATCGTGCACGATATAATCGTCTTGACAGGAAATACAACGCAATGTAATTGGTCACAATAAATAATCGTGCACGATATAAAAAGGAGAGTGCCATGTCATGGTTGCCAAGCCTCATCACCCACACGCCGGAAGAGGGATTTGACCTTGCCATCAAGCTGTCGCGGATGGCTGTCAAGAAGACACAGCCCGATGATGATGCGCGTGCCCGGATGCGGCCGGATTACGCCAACAATGCAGACAGCCTGACGATGGCCTCGCACGTGGTCGCCACGAATTTCCGGACGGTCGCCCAGGCCAATAATTTCTGGAAAAGCTGACGCATCGACCGCAGCGGCGCAGGGCACATATGCCCATCGCGCCGATGCGATCTGCCGATTGTATCCGCCATCCCTTCCTGTTATCGGCTTCCCATTCCAATGGAAGAGGATGATTTCAATGATTGTGGTGGACAATGTCAGACGGCTGGTGTGGTTCACACTTGTGGCGATCTGGCTGCTGGGCACGTCGAATTCGTCCTTTGCCGAAACCTCCCGGACGATCCCGCGGGACCCACATGCATCACGGCTTGGCGATCGAATGGTCTCGTTCCTGGCGCGCGATCTGGAGACGTCCGTTGACTATGTGCTCGAAGGCAGCGATCTGGATGGACGCCATGCGCCCTGGTCGACCTTCAAGATACCCAATCTGCTGATCGCGTTGGAAACCGGTATCGCACCATCCCTTGAGGCCGAGCGGCAATGGGATCCGGCCCGCCGTCCGGCTGCATCCTACTGGCCACGCGATTGGCGCGGCGACCAGACACTTCGGACCGCGTTCCGCCGGTCGGCCGTCTGGTATTTTCAGGATCTTTCGCTGGAAATAGGTGCAGAGCATTATCGCGCAACACTGCGGGACTGGCACTATGGCAATGCGGTTGCCGCGGACGGCTCCGACCGGTTCTGGCTGGACCGATCCTTGCAGGTCTCGGTGAGAGAACAGGTGGAATTTCTCGATCGGCTGCTTCACGGTGAACTCGTCGTTTCCGGCGCTTCCATCGACGCCCTTTCCGAGGCCAGCCTGGCTGGTCGGTTCGAGGGTTCGAGCCTGCACGGCAAGACCGGATCCGGCCCCGCCATTCCAGGTCGGTTCAACGGCGCATTTGAAGGCTGGTACAGCGGATTTGTCCTGCGGCCAGGACAAAAACCCGTCGTCTTTTCCCTGTTCGTCACCGCGCCGAGCTTCAATTCGCTCCGCGACTTTCGAAAGGACTTCGCCGTTCACCTGCTCAAAGAGACGGGATTGCTTGATGCTGACTTTCCTTGAGACCCTGACGCTGACAATTTACGAATAACCCCCGCCATCTGAAAACCAGTCGGCAAGGTGATCGATCAGGGCGCGAATGCGCGCCGTCAGATGCCGGCTCGGGGGATACACGGCATAAAGAGAAGATACGGCCGATTCCTGACTTTCAAACAACAGTTTAAGTGTGCCACTCTGCAAAAAGGGAAGGGCCGTGTAATGCGGACATCGACCGATTCCCATGCCACCCTCGGCCATGTGCACAATGGCGCGTGGTGAATTGGCGCGGAATGCGCCATTGACCCGAACAGCGGTGATCTCCCCGTCAATCAGGAACCTCCAGATGTTGGGTTCCGCCGTCGTCAGTTGCATCAGACAATTGTGATCGGCCAGGTCCAGTGGATGTGTTGGGGCGCCATGCGCCTCGAGATATGCGGGCGATGCGACGACGACAATGCGCATCTCCATGAGTTTGCGTGCAACCAGTGTAGAATCCTGCAGTGCACCAAACCGGATTGCCAGATCAAAGCCCTCGTCGATGATGGCGACGTGCTGATCCGACAGATGCATTTCAATCTGCACCTTCGGATGGGATTTCTGAAATAGGCGGAGCGCGCGAACCAGTTCCCGGCTTCCGAAGCCGGTTGGGGCGGTCAGACGGATCGGTCCGGCCAGTTCCCCGTGACGCGCCTGTATCACGCTTTCCATCTCATCGAGCTGATCGAGCCAGGGACCACAGCGCTGCAGATAGGCCTCGCCGGTATCCGTGAGGGACACGCTGCGGGTGGTGCGGTTGAAAAGCTGCACGTCGAGTCGTTTCTCCAGGCGCGCAATATATTTGCTCGCCAGTTTGGTGCTGATGCCAAGTTGCCGGGCGCCACCGGTGAACGATTCCTGCGTGGCGACGGCAACAAAGGTGCGCATGCACTCGATGGTATCCATTTCGCAAATATCTCCCGAACGACAGATTGATTATCGCCAAATCATACATAATCATTCCCGTTCTGGGTAGATTATCACCGGTTCAGAATTGGATATGGATGGTCTCCTGATCAATCGCGGCGTTGCAGGCGCCATCAATCAAAGGAATTGACCAATGTCCGATCCCATCCGAATTCATGGCTTTCCCCTTTCCGGCCACGCCCATCGTGTCGTGCTGTTCGCCAATCTGGCGGGCATTGAACACGACGTGGTGGTCGTCGACCTTGCCAATGGCGAGCACAAGAAGCCGCCCTTTCTGGCGCTCAATCCGGCCGGTCAGGTTCCCGTCATCGAAGATGGGGAAACCGTCATCAGTGATTCCAATGCGATCCTGGTCTATCTCGCCCGCAAATACGCTCCGGCTTTCATGCCGGCCGATCCCGTTGGCGAAGCCGAGGTTCAGAAGTTCCTGACACTGGCTGCCGGTGAACTGGCGTTCGGTCCCGCCGCGGCGCGCCTGATCAACGTGTTCAACGCGCCGCTTGATGCGGACTTTTGCAAGGCAACGGCGGCAAAGGTCCTCGGGAAACTGGAAGCGCAAATGGAAGGCCGGCAGTTTCTGGTCGGCAATTCGCCGACCATCGCGGATGCGGCCATCTACTCCTACACGGCTCACGCGCCCGAAGGCGATGTGTCGCTGGAGCCCTATCCGAATGTGCGACGGCTGCTGGCCAATATCGAGGCACTGGACGGCTTTGTGCCGATGCCGGCCACCAAGGTTGGCCTGGCTGCCGCCTAGAGTATCGGGCGACGATATTGAACCGTTTGATCTGGTTCACCGATACTCTGACACACCACCGGCCAGCCGGGTCGACCGATTGGCCGGACTTTTCGATGCAGGAGATTGTCATGCTGAAATCGACGCGTGAAACGGACCATGGGTCGCCTTTCCATGCCGGCGAGCAGAAGCTTCAGGACCTCGCCGGCAAGCGCGAAGCCATCGAGAGCTTTGGCCGTCGCGCATTCCGCCCCTTCATGCCGGATCAGCATCGGGAGTTCTTTAGCCAGCTTCCCTTTGTCGTGGTCGGCGCCGTGGATGCGCAGGGCTGGCCATGGGCAAGCCTGCTGCCTGGAAGGCCGGGTTTCATGCAATCGCCCGACAGCAAAACCCTCACCATCGCTGCCGCCGTGGCTCCGGGCGATCCGGTGGGCAAGGCCATCATGCCGGGTGCGGCGCTGGGTCTGCTCGGCATCGAGATGCACACACGCCGCCGAAACCGGCTGAACGGGCGCGTGACGGGCAAGGATGATGGCGGGTTCACTGTTACGGTCGATCAATCCTTTGGCAATTGTCCGCAATATATTCAGCATCGCGATGTCACATTCGTGCGTGCACCGGGTGAACCCGGCCGATCCGGCAGGGCTGATCCGCTGGTCGAACTCGATAACCGGGCGCGATCTCTAATCGCCGGTTCGGACGCGTTCTTCGTTTCGAGTTATATTCCCGCGCGGGATGATCCAGCCATCGAGGGGGTTGATGTATCGCACCGGGGCGGCCGGCCGGGTTTCGTGCGTGTTGACGGCAATGTGCTGACCATACCGGATTTTGCCGGCAACAATATCTTCAACACATTGGGAAACTTCCTGATGAACGCGAAGGCCGGGCTGGTTTTCGTCGATTTTGCAAAGGGTGATCTGTTGTCGCTGACCGGCACGGTGGAAATCCTGCCGGACGACCATGACGACGTGGTGGGCTTCCAGGGCGCACTGCGTGCCTGGCGCTTCACGCTGGATCATGGTGTCTGGCTCGAAGATGCATTGCCGTTCCGCTCAACGCTTGGCGACTATTCACCCAACACCCTGTTGACCGATACGTGGGCCGATGCCGCAGCTAGAACAGCCGCCGAAGCCAGACGGCAGACATGGCGCCGGTTTCGGATTGACCGTGTCGAAGACGAAAGCGCAGGCATTCGCTCTTTCTATCTGGTGCCGGATGATGGAGACCCGTTGCTGCCGTTCCGGGCCGGGCAGTTCTTGAGTGTCCGTGTGACGCTGGAAGGCAAACCGACCGTCCGGACCTACACCGTATCGTCGGCACCGGCGGACCCCTTTTATCGAATCTCTGTCAAACGGGAGGTCCGCGGAACCGTCTCGCTGCATCTGCACGACTGGCTTTCGACAGGAGACCGGATCGACATCAAGGCGCCGAGTGGCGCATTCCATATCGATCCGGCGGAAACCAGGCCGGCGGTCCTGATTGCTGGCGGGATCGGCATCACGCCAATGGTCTCGATGGCCCGTCACGTTGCGATGGAGGGGCTGCGCACCAAGCACCTGCGGCGGCTGACAGTCATTCATGCGGCCAAGACGACCCGTCAGAGGGCATTTGCCGAAACTTTCCGGGAACTGGAACAAGGAACCAGCGGACAGATCCGCTACATCTCATTGGTCAGCAATCCCTCACCAGACGAACAACCCGGCGATGCCTTCAATGGAGCCGGGCGCATTTCCGCCAAGGCTTTGCAGCAGATTTTGCCGCTGGACGATTACGACTTTTTCCTGTGCGGTCCTCCCTCGTTCATGCAGTCGCTCTACGACATGCTGCGCGATCTCGGAGTGCGTGATGTTCGCATTTTTACCGAAGCGTTCGGGCCGGCTTCTTTGGACAGAAGGCTGGATGTGGCTGCCCCGCACCCAGCGGGTGGCGAAGAAGCCGATGGCGCTGTGGTTCGTTTTGGCCGATCCGATTTCGAGCAGCAGTGGGAGAGCGGCGGCCCAACCGTGCTGGAGCTTGCCGAAACCCATGGCCTCAGCCCGGCATTTTCCTGCCGGGGCGGTAGTTGCGGAACCTGCGCAACAAAGCGCATTTCGGGTCGCGTTGCCTACCGGACCACGCCAACCGCCGATCACGCCGATGACGAAGTTCTCATCTGCTGTGCGGTTCCCGCCAAGGGCTGCAAGTCGCTGGAAATCGACTTGTAACTACAAGGGTCTTTGATATTGGCTTGCTCAGGTGTTCTGCTCTTCGTCGCAGCCGATCATCCATTTGACGCCGAAACGATCTGTCAGGGTCCCAAAGCCGGCACTCCAGAAGGTGGGCGCCCAGGCCATCTGCACGTCGCCGCCCTCGCAAAGCCGGTCAAAAACGGATTTGCCTTCAGCAGCGGTCGGAAAGCTCATCATGACCGAAGCGCCTGCCATGGCCTCGCTGTTGCCCATGATGTTGTCGGAGGCCATCAGATAGCCATCGGCAATTCTTAACCGTGCATGCATGATCCAGTCCTTGCGGTCATCAGGCACGGGAAAATCAGGCGGCATCTGCGACGCCGGCATCGTTTCCATGATTTCACCGCCGAATATGTCCGCATAGGCCGCCAGGGCCTCGGCACACTGGCCATTGAAGAACAGGTAGGGTGTTGGGGTCATGGTTTGCTCCCAAGGGTCCGAGTTGGTCCACATCCGGGAACCATAGAAGCAAAACCAGACGGTGATCGCAATGTGGCGTTGCGACCGAAGATATTGGCGGCCATCAGAGCGCCGCTCAGCCTTTCAGCAACCGGTCGACATAGGCGGGAACAATCTCGGTGGCCTTTCCGTGGATCGCTTCGGCGAAGTGCGAGATGCCTTCGGAGGGTTCCAGATTGAGCTCGACCGTGTGGGCGCCGGCAGCATTGGCTTCAGCAACGAAGCCGGCAGCCGGATAGACATTGCCGCTGGTTCCGATCGACACAAACAGGTCGCAATCAGCCAATGCCGCATAGATGGTTTCCATCTGGTAGGGCATTTCGCCGAACCAGACGACATCGGGCCGCATGCCGCCGGTCCTGCCGCATCGGCCACAATCGAGATCGGCGGTCAGATCATCCTCCCACGGGGTTCGCCCGCCACAATGGGCGCAGAGCGCCCGGAGAATCTCGCCATGCATGTGAATGAGGTTCTTCGATCCCGCACGTTCATGCAATGGATCGATGTTCTGTGTAACCGTCAACACATTGCCGGGGTGATCGGACTCAAGCCGCGCCAGTGCCGCATGGGCCGCGTTTGGTGCAACATCCCGCGCGCCCTTGCGGCGGGCATTGTAGAAGTCCTGCACCAGAGTGGGATTGCGGGCAAAGGCCTCCGGCGTTGCCACGTCCTCAATCCTGTAACGGGCCCAGATGCCGTCCTTGTCGCGGAATGTGCTTAGCCCGGATTCAGCCGAAAGGCCTGCTCCGGTGAGGATGACGATGCGGTTGAACCCGGTCAATTCATGGCCTCATCAATCAAGTCAAAGACCTGCCGGGTTAACTCGCGGCCGGGATCGGCGAGGTCGAGAATGATATCGAAATGATTTCGGTCGCTTATTTCAAAACAGGAGACCGGGAAGCCGGCTTCTTGCCATGCGCGGGCATAGTCCCTGCTCTGGCGTTTGAACTCATCGGTATCGAGACCCGCCCAGCTGACCAGCAAAGGGCAGCCGATTTCCGGAAGATGGTGGATCGGGCTGTTGCGGTGAGCTGCCGCCGCATCGAGCTTGACCCATTCATTGGGGAAAGAGAGCCTTACCGGTTCCAGGTCGAACAGGCCGTTGATCGCCAATGCGCCGGCGATGGCCGTGTCCGGCAATCCGAACCGCGACCGCCAACCCCCGGCAAGGACCATGCCGACAAGGTGGCCGCCGGCAGACGTTCCGCCGACGTGAATGCGCGAGCGATCAAGCCCGTATCGATCGGCATCGTGCCAGACATGGGCGATGGCGGATCGCACCTGGCGCGTAATCTCATCGAGGCTCACCATAGGGGCAAGGCTGTAATTGACTGCGGCAACCGCAATGCCCTGTTCGACAAAACAGCGTGCGAAGAATGCCGACTCGTCCTTTGACAAAAGGCGCCAGTACCCACCGTGAATGAAGACAAAGACCGGCGCGTTCGCTCCCGCCGGATAAATATCAAGCACCTCGTCCGGGCGCGGACCGAACGGGACGTCCACGAGAACCTCCAGCTCCTTCTTCGCTGTCGTGGTCAGTGCTGCATATTGGTCCAGAAAGGGTGTGATATCATCGACCGTGGCCCGGGCGTCATATTGGCGGTCCAGTTCCCGCTGGCTCATGCCCCGATACACAGCATCATTGCCCATCGAACCTAAACCCCCAGATACCGGTGTCGAAGGTCCGGGTCCGCCATGAAGTCGGAATGGGTGCCCGTCCACCGGGTCTGGCCCTTTTCGATGATGACATGTCGATCGGCAATGCGTGACAATTCGTGGATGTTCTTGTCGATGATGAGAATGGATTCGCCATCCGCCTTCAGTCCGGCCAGGCAATCATAGATCTCCTGCCGGATCAGCGGTGCCAGGCCCTCTGTCGCCTCGTCCAGGATGAGCAGGTGCGGATTGGTCATCAAGGCCCGGCCGATGGCCAGCATCTGCTGTTCGCCGCCCGACAGGGATCCGCCCAGCTGATCGGCCCGTTCCTGCAGGCGCGGAAACAATTCGTTGACCCGGTCCAGGGTCCAGGGTTTTTCTCGCCGATGGCGGTCCGCCGCCGTGGCGACCAGGTTTTCCCGCACCGAGAGCGTTGGAAAGATCTGCCGGCCTTCCGGTACCAGCGCAATGCCCAGGCGGCCTATCTGGTGGGGTCTGAGCCCGGCAATCTGCTGTCCGCGAAAGGCAATTGTGCCAGCCTGTGCGCTCAACAGGCCGACGATGGAACGAATGGTTGTCGTCTTGCCCATGCCGTTGCGGCCCAGCAGGGTAACGACCGATCCATCCTCGACGGAAAGATCGACCCCGAACAGCGCCTGGCTGCGGCCATAGGATGCCTCGACTTTCTCCAGTTCAAGCATCGGCCAGACTTTCGTCACCGAGATAGGCTTCGCGCACTTTCGCATTGTTCCTGATCTCGTCCGGTGACCCGGTGGCGATGATCTGGCCATAGACGAGGACGGAGATGCGGTCGGCGAGCGCAAATACGGCGTCCATGTCGTGTTCCACCAGCATCATCGTCACGCTCTCCTTCAACTGGCTGAGCAGGGCAATCACATGGTTCGTTTCCTCCGTTCCCATGCCCGCCATCGGCTCATCCAGCACCAGCATTTTCGGTTGCAGCGCCAGCGCCATCGCCAGTTCCAGCCGCCTTTGTTGCCCATGGGAGAGAGCATAGGCGGCGTTTCCGGCCGCATCCTCAAGCCCGACAACGCGCAGAAAATCCAGAGCCGGGCCGGTGAGCGTCGGTTCCTTTCCGGCATCGGCAAAGAAATGGAAGCTGTGTCCCGAATGCAGTTGGACGGCCATCATGACATTTTCCAGCGCCGTGAAATCGGGAAAAATCGACGTGATCTGAAAAGACCGTACAAGACCGAGCGCCGGACGCTTTTCCTGCGGAACGGCGGTGATGTCCTGCCCGTTGAAATGAATCGTGCCGGCATCGGGGCGCAGCTGGCCGCAGATCTGTGCCACAAGGGTGGTCTTTCCCGCGCCATTGGGGCCGATGACCGCATGGATCTCGCCTGCATTGATCTCCAGATTCACATTGTCGCTGGCTGACAGGGCGCCAAAGGATTTGCGCAGATCAACGATCTGCAGGACCGGACTATCGCTCATTGCGGCCTCCGATGGTCGCCAGAGTTCCGAGCAATCCGCCGCGGGCAAACAGCACCACCAGGATCAACAGCGGGCCAAACACGATGCGCCAATGTTCCTTGTATTCGGTCAGATTGGCCGTATCGAAGAGAACCGGCAGAAACTCTTCCAGCAAGAGAAACGCGGCCGCGCCGACGATCGGCCCGAAAAGCGTTCCGATTCCGCCGAGGATGACCATGATCATCAGGTCGCCGGATTTGGTCCAGTGCAGGTAGTCGGGACTGACATATTCGGCATGGTTGCCGTTGAGAGCTCCCGCAAGGCCGGCGGCGGCACCGGCCAGCACGAAAGTTGCCAGTTTGTAGTGCTCCACCTTGCAGCCGAGCGCCCGCATGCGGTCTTCGTTTTGCCGGCAGGCTTGCAGCACCTTACCGAACCGGGATCGGATGAGCAGCGCAACCAGCACCGTGAAGGCGACGAGAAACGCCAGGCAGACATAGTAGAATGTCGTGTCGTCCGACAGATCCAGGCCAGGCAGGGTGTTGCGGCCATTATACATGATCACCCCGTCATCACCGCCATATTGCTCCAGTGAAACAAAGAGGAAATACAGCATCTGCGCAAAGGCAAGCGTGATCATGATGAAATAGACACCGCTGGTGCGCAGCGACAGGGCGCCAAGAACCAGCGCCACCAGCGCCGACACGATGACGGCGAGCGTCCAGGACAGCAATGCCGCATCGGTGCCGCCGAAACCGAAGATCGTGCTGCCGTCGAACAGATGGAAGGAGGCAATGCCGACAACATAGGCGCCGACACCGAAATAGGCGGCATGGCCAAAACTGATCATGCCGCCATAGCCGAGGATCAGGTTGAGGCTCATGGCCGCGAGCGCATAGATGGCAATCCGGCTGGCCGAACCGATCAGGTAGTCCTCGCCATAATAGCTCAGGATTTGTGGAACCAGCAGCGCGAATACGAGCGCGGCCAGGGCGAGGACTGATGTGCGAATGCTGCCCATGCTCAGCGCCCCGCCGCCGCAACCGGAAAGAGGCCGCTTGGTTTGAACACCAGAACGATCGCCATCACGATGTAGATCGACATGGACGACAATCCGGCGCCGATGCCATCGGCCGATGCCGGATCCATGAACAGCTTCAGAAGGTCCGGCAGGAAAGCGCGTCCAAGCGTATCGACCACGCCGACCAGCAATGCACCCACCAGCGCGCCTCTCACCGAGCCGATGCCGCCGATCACGATAACGACAAAGGCAAGGATCAGTTGCTGTTCGCCCATGCCGACTTCAACCGAGATGAGCGGGCCGGCCATGGCCCCGGCAAATCCCGCGAACACCGCGCCGAGCCCGAACAGGAGGGTAAACATCAACGCAATGTCGACCCCCAGAACGGCGACCATGTCGCGATTGGTGGAGCCTGCGCGGATCAGCATTCCGGCCCGGGTCTTGGTGATGATGACATAGAGAATGAGGGCGACCAGAATGCCCATGGCAATAATGGCAAGGCGATAGAGCGGGTATTGCACGCCGGGCAGGATTTCCACGGCGCCGTTCAAGATGGCCGGCACATTCAGGAAAAGTGGCGTGCGGCCGAACAGGATGGTCATCAACTCGTTGGCAAAGAGGATCAGACCGAAGGTTGCCAGGACCTGATCGAGGTGATCCCGGTCATAGAGCCGCCGCATGACGACCAGTTCCATGAGAATGCCGACGAGGCCCGAAACGATCAGTGCGATCACGATCCCCAGTGCGAAGGAGCCTGTCCACTCGGTTGCGGCGGCGGCGGCATAGGCGCCGACCATGAAGAGTGAACCATGGGCGAGATTGATCACCCCCATAATGCCGAAAATCAGGGTGAGGCCGGCGGCGATCAGAAACAGGAAGACGCCGAGCTGAATGCCATTCAGGAGCTGTTCGAAGAAAAGGAGCATGGATGTCCCAAAGAAAAGCAGAGGTGAAACCCGTTCACCTCTGCATAACACTTTGCTTCTGTGCGTTGAATCCTATTTCAATGCGCACTTGTCGGCATAGGCATCCTTGTGGTTTGGAGAAACCACCTCCACGATGGAGTTGACGATGTTGCCATCGGCATCTTTCTCGACAACCTGGCCGATCCAGTTGTTGATCGGGTGGTTGTTGTTGGCGAACTTGAACTCGCCGCGGACGGACTCGAAATCCGCCTTTTTGAGCGCCGCCCGGAACTCGTCCTTGGCATCGAGGACCTTGCCGCCGGTCGCTTTCAGGGCGCTGGCGATCAGCTTGGCCGTATCGTAACCCTGCGACGCGTATACGGTCGGGTTGCGGCCATAGGCTTCCTTGAAGCCGTCGACGAATTTCTTGTTTGCCGCATTGTCCTGGGCCAGATTCCAGTGGGAGGTGCTGCGCACGCCGACCGCAGCGTCCTTGACGGCGCCCATGATGCGCTCATCCATCGATGCCGTGGAAACCACCAGCGGGTAGGTGTCTTTCAGTCCGGCCTGGGAATACTGCTTCAGGAAGTTGATGCCCATGCCACCCGGTAGAAAGTGAAACACCATGTCCGGATTGGCCGCGCGGATTTTCGCGATTTCGGCCGCGTAATCTGTCGGACCGAGCTTGGTGTAGGTTTCACCGGCAATATCGCCTTTGAAATACCGTTTGAATCCGGCCAGGGAATCCTTTCCGGCCTGGTAGTTGGGCGCAAGAATATAGGCGTTCTTGTAGCCCAGTTCATTGGCATAGACCCCGGCGCTTTCGTGCAGGCTGTCATTTTGCCAGGAAGCGACAAAGTAATCCTCGTTGCATCCCTCGCCGGCAAAAATCGATGGCGCGGAATTGGGTGAAATATAGAAGACGCCGGCCTTCATCGTGAGCGGAACGACAACGGGCGTGATGTTCGAGAATATCACGCCGGTCATGATTTCGACCTTGTCCTTTTCAAGGAACTTGTCGGCAATCTGCTTGCCATTGCCCGGCTTGCGACCATCATCTTCCACCAGCACCTCGACGTCCGTGCCGCCGAGTTTGCCGCCCTCTTCAGCGACAGCGAGCAGGAAGCCGTCGCGGACGTCTTCGCCCAGGTAACCGGCACCGGTCGACAATGTGGTGATCATGCCTATCTTCACCGGATCGGCGGCGAAGGTGGTCGTTGCACCACCGAGCATCAAGGCAACGGCTGCTGCCGCAATCATCCTGTTGGTCTTCATAAATCTCTCCCTGTTGGTCTGGACACTGTCAAACCGGTGTCGTTTCTTTGCATTGGCAGGCGCGTCCTGCAGGTCGGGCGCCGTCAAGCGCCGATCCTTGCAATCTTTGTGCACCAAATCAATTTCAATGTTGATTTTTTCCAACCCGGCCCGTGCGCCGGATTAGATACGGTTTGGATATTCGCTTCAAATTAAAATTGCTAAAACTGCTATCCGAAATCACGATAGCGGCTTGTGATTTTGGAAAGCGCGAATGGCGCCTGCGATCCGGCCGCTCCGAACAACCGAACCAGAACCGGACGGCAATTCTGATTTCGAATTTCACACTGTTGATCGGAATGGCAAAAAGTATCTGTGCACACCTGGTCTGCGTCTGCTCGGACTGGTGTTGCTGCGCAGGCGTGTCATTGGTGGCATGCTCAGCTCGTCCTTCGCCCGCGAACGATCGAGGTACGGGATTTCTGCTGGTGCTGTGGCACCGCCTACCCGCCTGCCAGCAAACGGAGTTCAAGATGATCGCCGATCAAATTCCCCAGCGTGTATGGCGAAGGAAGGCGGTTTTTGCCCGCACGTATAATCTCGGCGCACTCAGCATCCTCGGTCCGATCAGGCCGATGATACGCCTGATCCCGATATCGAGTGGCGTCACCCAGTTGTTTTCCCGCAACCGGACCTGAAATTTGCTGCACGACGTGCAGGGGATGTCTGACCTGGGACCAATTTTACCCATCAGCATGCTGCGCGCAGTCCGCATCCGTTCCCCATTGACTATCTCATTGAGACCGTCCTCGAATGCATTTCCATAATTGCCCAGCGCACCCGTATTGCAGTTACAGCCGGTCAGGGTGCCATCCCAGGTGATTTGCGGTTGTTCCCACATTTGCAGGCAAGCTGTTCCCTGGATACGTTTGCGCATTCTTGCGAGCGGCCCTCGAATTGGGGTTTGGCGGGCATCCTCAGTCCGACCAGGTTCTTCAGGCGGAGCGGTTTCCCATTCAGATTGGTTTGGTTTGAGGTAGAATCCCATGCCGAGTTGCTCGGCCATTTGCCTGGCCTGTTCGATTTCGTGCCGGTTATGATTGAAAACGATGAACTGCCAGATCAACATCGGAAGCGGGCTGTTCAACCGCTCCTTGATCGCATTGATGCGCTTGATATTCTCAAAAACCTGATCCAGATCACCCGCAATGCGATATTGTGCGTAAGTTTCAGGGCTTGCACCGTCGATGGATACGACGATAGTGCCGAACCGATACCGCACAATCGCGTCGGCAGCCTCATCGGACAGATAATTCAAGTTCACACCGGTTTCCGCCGAGAGTCTTACGCCGCGATCGAAGGCACTGCGGGCGATCTTTGGCAGGTCCTTGTTGAGGAAGATTTCACCCCAGTTTGCCACCTCGACTGATTTGATTTGCGGATTGGCGTCCAGAAAACTTGCAAAAACCGACGCGCCAAGTGTTCCGGTTCCGAGGTGGTCTTGAACAATTCCCGCGGTTGTTGAGCAACCTGGACAGCGAAGTTGGCAGTTGGTGCTCAAATCCATTCGGATCCGGCGTGGTGAAATGATTGCATCACCCATTTTGCATTTCAGCCTTGAGCTTCGTCAGTGTGCGGATCAGTGTGCGCCGAAGGAGGGTGTTCGGCATGAATCTCAAGTGGCTCTGATGCTTGATTATGCGAAGGATTCTATCGAGCAGACCATTAAGGTTGTCCAACGTATTGCTGATATCTTTGAGTATTTGATGTTTCGGCACAAGCTGCAAGCCGACACCTGCTTTCTCCCGGATTTCGTAAAGTGGCAAATCGATGCCCAATTCAGACCGGATACAGGCGATTTGACTTGCACCCAAAAGGCGCATGTAGAGGTCGTAATCCGGGTTGTCCTGAAAATCGGTGAGTGATTCGTGTTGCAACGGCTCCCAGTCGAATTTCTCACTCTGATGCCGGTAAGCAAGTTTTTCAGAAGATTTCGGCAAACCACGCGAAAATACGAAAACCCCGACAACCGCATCCGCCTGGGCGCGGCCGACGACTTCATTGTAGGGAATGAATTTGTCGGCAGATGCGGCCAGTTCCTTCTCGAGTTCTCTCAGCGGAAGGAAGCGTGATTTTTCCCGGAGAAATCTGGCAGCCCGTTTCGCGTCTGATTGCAATTTCTTGCCAAAGTCGGCGGCCATGGTTTCTTCTCTCGTGAATTCCCGACGCCACGCCGAAAAAAGATCGATATTTGCGTCACCACGAAAGGCATACCGCTCGTCCAGATGGCACTTTCGTCGATCAAGCAGTACACCCGTACGATTGAGGGCGGGCCAGTCAAAAGGGACATAAGGAATGACCTTCCCATGGGGTGGGACAAGCGTGAATGACGTCAAATCCCCGTCTTGGGTCGCGGGCTCCCAATCCGTCACTTCCTCAAAGGTTTCGCGTTCCGGATTGAGGACAAACAATAGCTTGCCTTGCGGATTGGGTACCCCCGCAGGCGCCCTGTCCGCGCAATTGCGATTGGGGGCGAATTCCGCCAGATTGCGCCGCCACTTCCGCGTAGCAAACAGATCATGGGGCAGATAGTGATAAGGATAGGACCGGTAGGACTGAAGAAGCAAGTTCGAGGAGGCCAGGAGACCGCTAAGGGCACGATCCCGGACAAGTTCCCTTTCACCACTCACATGACTGTCGGCTGCCAGCAGATCCAGCACATGTCTGCGTGTCAGATAATGGTCGGGTAGATTGAATCCCCTCGATGCCTGACACTGTTCAAGACTGCGGAGGAAGGCCCTGGAACCTGGATAAATCTGTTTGTAGTAGTCCGGAGACGGTTGGTAATTCAGACCAAATGACTTGGCAGAAATCATGATCTCGTCGACAGAGTGGTCGTCATTGCCAACCATCCAGGGCAAGAATGCCGCGCGGAGCCGAACGAGATGACTTTTTGATTTCAGGCCGACAACACCTGCCATTGTGAGCATTTGATCTGCGCTGACGGAAATTCCCGAACAACGCGGCAAACCAAGAGCCCGGACAGCATCAAGATAGCGCGAACCTGGATGGGATCCGTCGGTCAGCTTGAACATATGCCGGCCGGAAATCTTCCGCTGCGTCGGCCGTTCGCACACGGGTTGGCCATCACGAAAGTCATCGCCTGCCGCGTCATTCATGCTGCTTTCAATCTCATCCGGAGTTGCCCAACGGCGCAGCCTGCCGCCCATCAGGTTTTCCATGGCGTAGATGCCACCAAAGTAGATGGGCTGTTGAGGGAACTCCCTCTGGAGCTGCGCTGCGAGTTTTTGATCCAGTACCCAACCGTATCGGTCGCCAAGCTCGCAATTCACCAACTCCAGGAGATTCGGATCGGCGCATATCTCATTGATCAGGCCCTTCATCCCGTAGCTGTAAAACAGCTTTGTACGAAAGTGGTCGGCCTCATCCTCGTTGTCGTGGTGCCCGCAGACGATGTCCAGGAACTCGGATGGCGACTTGACAAACCCCGGTTCGTTATCGCGCCAACAAAAGCGTTGTTCCGTATCGGCCAGTATTCTGCTTTCAAGATCAAACCCCGCATGTGGCGATATTGTACCCGGTTTGAACTCCGCTATTGTACGCTTCAACCTTTCAAGCTGCCACTGTCGGAGCGGTTTGCCCCAGATGGAACGGGTTTCCAACTCTCTGATCCTAAGGACAAGATTGCGGTTTCCAGTCATCATGCGACACAGCTCACGCGCGGAACGGATATGCTCGGCATCCGATGTGATCGTTTGTCGCCTGTCCCAGCGATACGCCCTGCTCGCAAGGTGTGCGAGAAGTGGATTGTCTTCAGCGATTCCAGCCCGGTCGAAGATCTCGCAATATTGCCGGCAGACAAAGACCAGATCGAGAATTTCCACATGTGTAAAACCCGCACATTTGATGGCGCCAACATCGAGCGTTAACGGGGGAACTGATCCTTTGAGCTGAACAGCGCAATAGGCCTCCTGCACCTGCAGAACTCGAGTCGCGAACAGATTGACAGATTCCACAATTTCGGATTGTTCGCCCGATCGCATGACGGCATCCATCGCAACAGCGACGGCACCGTCTAGCACCTGCATCGCCTCCCGCATGCCCTGGAGGCAGCGATTGTTAAGCTCTTCACGATGGATTGCAGGAACCAACTCCAGGGCCGACGGATCAACGACGGGTTCAGTGTAGGAAAAATCCGGAAGGCAACCGAGGCCGGCAAACGATTTCCATTGCCTTGGCGATCGAACCAGATCACCGCCTTCTTCGCTAAAACCACCCATGTGTGTAAGCGAAAAGATATGGCGTCGTAAAACAACAATGAATGGCAACAAACCAAGCGTCGCCATCGCCACTACCAGCGCCACAATGGTGCAAATTGCCTTTTGTAAGGCGGTAAGGTCTCTCGAAATTGGGTTGACCAGATAGTCCTTGAACAGCGGATAAACCTGCATTTCTCCCGGCACCAGGTGCCGGTGTTCCGCAAGGAAATGTCTGAATGCCACGACCTTTACAACCTCCTATTTGTGATCCAGCATTCCGGGCTGGATCCACCGTGTTCCGAGTTTGATCCAAAAGGATACGGCAGCCTTTCGCAAAGGAGGTTGCACTGAACTCGAAGGCATGGCTTTCGGGGAATTCAAACATCGACTTGTCAGTCCACGGACAGAGTCTTGTACACATCCATGTTTCGCGAAACAACCTGCCGGATATCGAAAGTTGTCTCGGCAAATTGACTGCCGGCTTCCCCAAATTCCAGGAGTGTCTTCCGGTTGCTGGTCGCCTGCGCTCCAGCCGCTCGAGATATCCGCGTGTTCGTTCGGGAATTCACGCAGCGGCTGCACTGATTTGCCGGGCGGCCATGGCAAGCCCGGACAGGGTCGCCATCCTCGCATCCACTATCCGGATATCAGCGCCCTTTGCGACAAGAACCTTTGCATACAGGGATGTGAGTTCCGGCGCACCGATCAGTGCGATTGGACTGCCGGCCCAGAAGGCGCTGGCGATCCCGATTTCATGTCCGATGACCATACCCGACAGCCTCGGGCGGACCCGTTGCTGTTGTGGGTCATTGAGCAACGATCCGGCCCGAAGACCAAACAATTCCAGGGCAACACTGCCGGGCTCGTCAGCCGCCGCCAGAGCAGCCTGCATGAAGGCCTCGGGGTCTTCGTCGCCCTCGCGAATACTGTGCCGCAAGATGGAATGCTGCGACAGAAGGGAGAACAACTCGCCGGTCATGAAGGTGTGAAAGGCGCCGATGACACCGTCCTGGATCTCGACCCATTTCGTATGGGTGCCGGGCAGGCAAACCGTACCGCAATAGTTGGGCTCGGACGCCAGAAAACCGGCAATCTGCGTTTCCTCTCCTCGCATGACATCAGCCGGAGACGCCTGTGACAGGCCCGGCAGGATATACACGTCAATTCGCTGGTCGTTGGTGGCAACCCGCGTGAACTCGGACATTCGCAGCAGACGGCAAGGCACCGGCCGGTATTTTGCCTCGGTCCATCCCTGTCTGGCGCCCACCATGCCACAGGCAAAGACCGGGATTGTGACACCATCGCTGAGCCAGGGCGCGATCAGGGTAACCAGTGTATTCTCAAATTCATCCGGCTTGAGGCTTGCCATGCCACGGTCTGAATCCAGTTCCGCAATCACATTGCCGGAGGCGTCGACCAAAAACGCACGCAGATTGGTGGTGCCCCAATCCACGCCAATCCAACTCGCTTGCTGTGCAGTCAATGCTGGTCCCTCCAGGCTCCCGGTTCGGGATGACAATGTGCCTTCAGTCGGCCTTTCGCGGTCAATCAACGGTGTATCTGGCAACAAATTCCATGTCCGGTTCGACGCCAAGACCAGGGCGATCTGGAATTGTCACATGGCCGTTTTGGCGTCTGACCTGTCCTTGAATATCGAGTGGCTCCAGCAACAATTGATCGCGAAATCGGTTGTCGGTGGTATCGAATTCCAGCATCGGCTCCCGCTGAAACATTCCGCCGGGCGTTGGTGGAATCGTGGCCAGCAACTGGATATTGGTGGCGACAGCAATGGCCGAACCCCAGACATGGTTGATCACCGGCACAAAATGGGTCTGTGCCAGCGCCAGAACCTTCAGATATTCCGAGATGCCGCCAAGTGCACAGACTTCCGGCTGAGCAATATCAAGACATTGTCCTTCAAGCAGATCACGCCAACCCCAACGGGTAAATTCGGCCTCACCGCCGGAGATGCTGGTATTGAGCCTGTTCCGAAGACTCCGGTAGCCCGCACGGTCTTCAGGAGCAACTGGCTCTTCGAACCACAGCGGTTCGAGCTCATCCAGCGCGCGGCCGACATAGAATGCTTCATCCGCCGAGTAGCAATGGTTTGCGTCGACCATGAATGGGTAATCCTCACCGAGGCTCTGGCGCACCGCCTGGGCCAGTCGTATGTCGTCCTTTGCACCCAGCCCGACTTTCATCTTGGCGGCGACAAATCCCGCCTCCTTGATCGCGGCCGCTTCGTTCGCAAATCTTGAAAGATGTGAATCGATATCCTGGCGCATCAGCATCAGCCCGTAACCATAGACAGGGATGCTATCCCTGTGCCGGCCACCAATCAGCTTGTAGACCGGCAAACCCGCGATCTTTCCGGTCAGATCCCACAGGGCAATATCAACGCCCGACAGTGCCTGGATCGGCATGCCCTTCTGTCCATGGTCGCGCAGTAGATTGTAGACCTTGTGCCAGATCACTTCACGATCGACCGGATCCATCCCGATGATCATCGGCTGGATGACCTTTTCGACAATGGTCTTGTTGGCCAGTGCGACATTGCCCGGGCCAAAACACTCGCCCCAGCCGGTCAACCCTTCATCGGTCTTGATCTCAACCAGATGGGCGGTGCGGCGCGCATAGAATTGCTGCGAATAGCCCAACTCATCGGGCAGATCGTAGGACAGGACATGGCTGACGATTTCAGTGATTTTCATGGATTGATGCCTCGTCCTACGCGTCGATCGCTCGGGTGATGCGTTTGATTGCCTGATAGTCGTGAAGGGCCAGATGCGAGCAATCATGCCCAATACCGGACTGACCGATTCCGCCATGCGGCAGATCGATGTCATATTTCACACCATTGATCTGTATCTCGCCGTAGCGCAATGCCGACGCATAATGTTCCGCCCTGGCGTGATTTCCGGAAAAGACGTAGGCGGATAAACCACCATCCTCGCAATCATTTGCCTTGGCCAGCAATCCGTCCTCGGATTGGAAAGGTATCAGGCTGACAACCGGCCCGAATATCTCGTTTCGGTAGATATCCATCGATTCCGTGACCTGGCTCAAAACTGTTGGGCTCAGATAATGGCCGCGGGTCAGATATTCTGGCCGGCCTCCGCCCGTCAGCAATCTTGCGCCGTCCTGCACTGCCGCATCGATCAACCCCTTGACGCGTTTCCAGGCCCGCGCGTCAATCATCGGCCCCATGTCGATATCGGCAGTCTTGTCCCAGCCCAGCGTGACGGCCTTTGCGCGCTCGACTACTTTCCGTTCGAATTCATCAGCGACCGACGATTCGATGAACACCCGGTTGGGGGTCACGCAAATCTGCCCGGAATTGTTGAATTTGACGGCGCAGACAATATCTGCCGCAAGATCGAGATCGGCATCTGCGAATATCAACGCCGGAGCGTTGCCGCCCAATTCCATCGAGTATCGTTTGATGGTGGTCGCGCCCGTGCGCATGATGTGCCGGCCGGTGGCGGTCGACCCGATCAAGGTGATGAGTGCAGGTATCGGTGATGCGGAAAGGGCGTCCGCCGCGTCATAGCCGTCGGTGCACAGAATTTGAACAACGCCGTCCGGCAAACCGATTTTCTTGGACAATTCGCCCACCGCGTAGGCAGACACAGGTGTAGCAACAGATGGCCGAATGATGATCGGGCACCCGGCAGCCATGGCAGGGCCAATCTTGAATGCCAGGTTCAACAACGGGAAGTTCCAGGCGATGAATGCCACGGCGACGCCCACCGGTTCGTGCACGAGCCGATGGGTATGGGTACCGGCACGATCCGGCAGACTTTCATCGCGTACCCGGGCAATTTCCTCCGCATAGAAAGCCAGTGAGTTCTTCAGACTGTCGAAATCCTCCTGTGTTGCCGCCCAGGGTTTGCCCATCTCGTGGTGGATGCAGTCGCGCAAATGTTGCTCGCTGCGGATCACTTCGTCGCGCAGCTTGTGCATCCATTCCTGACGCTCGGCGATCGAAGTTGCCGACCATCCGGCAAATGCTTCCTGCGCGCAGACCAATGCGCGTTGAACATCTTCCATCCCAGCCGTCGCAACGGTGCCGATGATCTCGTCCGTGGCGGGATTGACAACGTCCGCGCTGCCTTGTCCGTCAACGAGGTCGCCACCCACATACATTTGTTTTGAAAAGCTCATTGCGCTCCCATCAGTCAAACAGATTGGCGATGTTGTTCTTGATGCAGTCGCCGACATAGAGCGCCAGCGCCTGAATGGTAGAGGTCGGATTGACGGCTCCGGCGGTGACGAAAATACTGCCATCGACAATGAACAGGTTCTTGACGTCGTGGCTTCTTCCCCATCCATTCACGACCGACCGCTCCGGATCATTGCCCATCCGGCAGGTGCCCATCTGATGCCAACCGGCGCGCCACCAGACCTTGTCGCTGCCCTTGGCCACGATCTTTCTGGCACCGGCCGCCAGCAAAGCTTCCTCCGCGCGGGCCTCGCCATGGCGGATCATGTTCCAGGTGTTTTCGCTGACCGTATAGTCGATTTTTGGTGCCGGGATGCCGTCGCTATCGGTCAGATCGGGATCCAGTGTCACGGTGTTTGTTTCTTCCGGCAGGTCTTCGGTAACCACGGTCAAGCCTGCAGAATAGGGATATTGCTGGTCGAAGACCTGCCGGTGTTCCTTGCCCCAGGGCAGCAGGCTGTCTGTTCCATATCCCCCCAGTGCGTAGGTCATGGGTGTCGTGTAGCGACCGCTGTGCAGGCCGTAGCCCCGAACGAAATCCCGATTAGGATCAGATTCGTAAAATTCCTGGCTGAGGATCGAACATGCCATCGGACCCTTGAAGCCTTCCATGGGTTCGTCGAACGTCGCCGTCACACCGGTCAACGGATGGAACATGAGGTTTTTTCCCACCTGGCCCGAACGATTGGCCAGACCATCGGGAAACAGCTTCGATTTCGAATTCAGCAGCAGGCGGGGCGTGCCGACACCGTTGCAGGCGACCACGACAATCTCGGCCCTTTGTTCATGAACCTGTCCGTCCGGTCCATGATACAGTACGCCGGTTGCAAAGCCGGTTTCCTCGTCGATCAGTATTTCCCGTACCCGGCACTCGGTCCTGAGTTCAACGCCGGCATTTTCCAGCATTGGCCAATAGGTAAAATTCGTTCCGCCTTTCGCGCCGGCAGCACAACCCAGGTCACAGGTGCCGGCATTCACGCATTTCGCGCGGCCATCATAGTCTTCGCTCAGGATCGCGACGTCCGACGGCCACCAATGCCAGCCCAATTCGTTGAATCCCCTGGCCAGGGTCTGGCCCAGCTTGCCGATCGGTATCGGCGGCAAGGGCGGTGTATAGTGTGGATAGGCCGGGTTACCACCCAGGCCCGACACCCCGGTGATGCGGTCGTTCATGTCATAGAATGGTGCCAGGGTCGCATAGTCGATCGGCCAGTCTTCCGCCACACCGTCCAGCGCGCGCGCACGGAAGTCGGAAGGATGCAGGCGGGGCCAATGCCCCAGAAAATTGATCGTCGACCCGCCAACACCATTGAAATTGACCGGTGTGATCTCCGATCCGGTGGAATTGATCGGGTAATCCTGCGGAAGCTGCCTGACATTGGGGTCACAGCTGAAGTCCGAATAGCGGTTGAGCTCGTAGCTCGTGTTGCGGCTCGGGTAATCCTGGTCATGCACATGTGGGCCTTGCTCGAGGCACAATATGCGCATCCTTGTCTCGACCAGCGACCAGGCGATGGCGGCGCCTGAGGCGCCGGCCCCGATGATCAGAACGTCAACTGGTTCTTTGGTCATGGTTGGATCCCATCCAATCGTCAGCAGGGGCGAAAGATCCGGCCCCGTCTGACGACGGGTTCGGTCATTTCCGACATGAATTCGATGCTCTCGGCAGCGACGGAATAGCCCTCGGGTTGCGTTGGCTTCGCCGAAAGGCCGAACAATGCGCGGATTTCGGGCCGGCTGTAATAGCCCATATAAGTGTGCCGAAGCAGCGTCTCGAAGAAGGCCGGTTCGATGGTTTCAAGCTGTCGAACCAGCGCCACCCGCTGATCGGCATCAAGCTGGTCAAGTTCGCCGCCGGCATTGGCTGCAAGGTCTGCAGCGCGCGCAAGACCGCGCCTTGCCGCTTGTTGGAATGACCCGTCGGTTGCAGCGATATCGGACAGATAGGACAGGGTCTCGGCCGTCCCTGCGGAAGGGATGTTCCTGTCCGGATTCGCCGGAATGATCTGTTCCAGCAGACTGGTCAGCACCTTCAGTTCGGCGCCGTTCCATTTTCCTTTTTGGTCAGTTTCCATTGCAGGACCTCAGCGTGATTGACCTGAGCCGGATCGCGATATGGCATCAATCGCGACGGCCAGGAGCAAGATGGCCCCCGAGAACATCAGCTTGTCGGCCGCGCTGGCCCCCGAAAGATCGAGCCCATTGCCAAGTGACCCTATGACAAGTGCACCAAGTATCGCATTCCAGACGGAGCCACGACCACCAAACAGCGACGTGCCGCCGATGACCGCGGCGCCGATGGCTTCGAGAAGCAGGGGGCCACCCGCAAATGCGTTGAACGAAACCGATGCGTAGCGCGACGCCCCGACGATGCCACCAACGGCCGCCATCATGCCGACAATGCCGAATGCGGCGACCCGAATGCGTTTGACGTTCATGCCGACACGCCGCGCCGATTCCTGATTTCCACCGACAGCGAAAATGGAACGGCCGAACGGTGTGGAGGTTGTGACCCACCCCAGCAGGCCGGTAAGGGCAACCAGCAACACCACAAGCAGCGGCACACCGCGATAGGCATTGAGTGTCGCAACCGCGCCGACCAGCAGCGCGGAGAAGAACACGATCTGGCCATAGAGCGCACCAGGACTTTCCAGTTCGAGGGACGCCGATCTTCGGCGGGACTGGCGGCGGAGCGTGAAAAACGTGAAGGCAGCGATGGCCGCCACCGCAATTGCCCAGCCGAGCTCGGGCGAGAAGGTGATCTTGGTCAGTCCGCGAACGAATTCGTCGCTGACATTGATCGCGCCATGCTGGCCCAGGACTTTCAGCATCAAGCCCTGAAACCCCAGGAGTCCGGCGAGCGTGACGACAAAGGAGGGAATGCCCACATAGGCGACAAGTGCACCCTGACCGGCGCTCAAGACGATCCCCGCAAGAATGGCGACCAGACAGGCGACGGGTCCGGAAAATCCGAAATTGGCAATCAGGACAGCGACGATGGCCGCGCAAACACCCGAATTGGCAGCCGCCGAAAGGTCGATATCGCCCAGCAGCAGAACCATGGTGATGCCGACGGCAAGCGTGCCGACAACGGCGCTTTGCATGAAGAGATTGTAGAAATTGCGAGGGCTCAGAAACACCGGTTCGGTGATGCCGAAATAGGCCCAAATGGCAATCAGCGCGAGCAGCACGGGGACAAACGAGCCAAACCGGGTTTCCCGAAGCGCCCGAAATCGATCGACAATCGTCAGTGAGATTTCTGCGGACATTATGTCGCCTCCGTATCGAGGCCACGGGTCATGGCGACAACAATTTCATCCGGCGTGGTCTGTGATGTTTCGTAAACAGCGACATTGCTGCCGTGACGCAAAACCGTGATACGGTCACTGACTTCGAAAATGTCACGCATATTGTGGGAGATATAGACCACCGCATGGTTGGTATCGCGCAGGCGTATGACGGCATCGAGGACCTGGCGCGTCTGGGCGACGCCGAGAGCGGCTGTTGGTTCGTCCAGCAGGACGACGGTCGAGTCCGCTCCGACCGCCCGCGCAATGGCGATCGCCTGCCTTTGACCGCCGGAAAGACCACCGACCTTGGCTCGCACGGACTGAAGCGTCCGCACCTGCAGCTTGTCGATGGCCGCGCGTGCCTTGCGCTCCATCTCAAGATCATCGATGGGGCGCAACTGATGTGGCAGAAACCACCAGCCGGACTTGGTCGGTTCATCGCCGAGTGAAAGATTGGCGGATACATCGAGGTTCTCGCATAGCGCAAGATCCTGATAGACAATTTGAATTCCCTGTTCGGCCGCATCGTGCGGTGTGTTCAGGATCACTTCCCTGCCGTCAAGATGAAAGGTTCCACCATCGGTGGTGTGAGCGCCTGCCAGCGCTTTCATCAAAGTGGATTTCCCCGCACCATTGTCGCCGACAAGCGCCATCACTTCGCCGCGACGGACATCGAAATCCACTCCGCGGAGCGCTTCGACGCCCCCGAAACGTTTCTTGATCCCGCTGGCGGTCAAGTGCGCGGAAGGCGATGGGGCACCAGGCCCCACCGTATTTGTGACTGCTGAAGTCATTCAATCAGCTCATTTCTTGCAAAAGGCGGTCTCTGCTGCCGGTCCTTTGCAGACATCATCCTTTGAAATCGACGGATCGTTCTCGATGACATAGGCGACTCCTTCTTCACCAACCGCCGAGTAGGATGCCACGGAAACAAAATTCACGTCAGCGCCAACGCCGTTTTTGACGGTGTCCGGAGCCAGGGATTTCCAATCTTCACCCGCAACGATCTTTGCGGTGACCTTGGCCGTCGTGGCGGCCATGTCGGCCAATGGACGCCAGCCGCACTGGGTCTGTTTGCCCAGCAGCATGAGCTGCTGCGCAGCAACCGTGCAATCGAGACCGGAGACTGGCACCTTGCCGGCCATACCCTGTTCTTCCATCGATGCAATCGCGGCGCCAGCATTTCCGTCATTGGATGAGACGACACCCTGAACGTTGTTGTTCAGCTTGGTTAATGCCTGGTCCATCGAACGGCGCGCGATGGCCGGATCCCAGCCCTGTGTCCAGTTTTCATATCCCATGATGCGCTTGCCAGAATCATAAAGGGGTGTCAGCGCCCGCAGCTGGCCATTGTGAATGACCGCAGCATTCGGATCCGTGGGAGATCCCTTCAGCATGACCAGCGTATCGCCATCCTTGGTGTTTTCGATGACATGCATGGCCTGATCATATCCCATGCCTTCCAGGTCCGCCTGGACCCAGAAGGTGGTGTTCTTGGAATTGATCATCCGGTCATAGGCGATGGTCGGCACACCGGCTTCGGCGGCGGCGTCGGCGATTACAGCGGACGATTCACCGTCGATCGGGATGACAACGAGAACCTTCGCACCCTTGGTCAGCGCCTGTTCGGCCTGGCGTTGCTGTGCGGCCGTATCATTGTTGGCATTGTAAACTTCAACCGAAATGTCCGGTGCAATTTCCTTCATGGTTGCAACGAATGCAGCAGCATCCTGGCTTTCCCAGCGAGGATTGACATTTTCCGGCAGGAGCAATGCGACATCGGACGCCGAGGCCTGGCTGGTGCTGAAAGCCGTACCGGCCATCAGGACGGCCCCGGCAGCTGCCAGTGTCACGGCCCTGCCGAGACGCTTGGCGTTTGTGGACTTGCGATATGTTGTGAGCATGGTTTCCTCCTTGGTTGCCCGCAATTGGACACAGCTTGTCCTTCACCCGCGAACAATCGGGGTGCCAAAACGCTGTTGGTGCTGTGTCACTGCCCGCCTGCCTGCTGGCAGGCGGAATTCAAACTAGGTTTCGTAGAGCTTGTTCCCCAGCCGGCGTCCTGCGTCGGCCAGCAATTGTTCCATGACCGTTTCGGCCTTGTCTCCATCGCGCGCCGCGATGGACTCATAAACCTTCCTGTGAAATGGCAGCGATGCTTCATTCGAACGCGGATCGACATTCGTCAGTCGAATGCTGCTCAAAAGCGCGGAGAAGATGATTCCCTCCAGAGCCACCAGAAACTCGTTCTGCGTTGCCCGCAAGATGGATCGGTGAAAGACGGCATCAGCCATCACGAAGTCCTCGACCGATCCCTTTTCGGCCTCCATGCGTTCCACGGCCAGCCGGATCTGTTCGTGGGAGTCCTCGCTGCCGCGCTCCGCCGCCCAGCGTGCCGCCTTCGGTTCAAAAATCTGCCGGACATCGCGCAGCTGGCGCAGTATTTCTGGGTTGGGTGGTGCGGATTGGTACCAGGCCAGAACATCATCATCGAGCAGGCCCCAGCTTCCACGGGAGCGGACCCGGGTGCCGATGCCGCGACGCACTTCCAAAAGTCCCTTGCCAACAAGAATCTTGACCGCGTCGCGGATGACGGACCGGCTGACCTGGTAGCGATCGGCCAGGGCCGCCTCGTCCTCGATCAGATCGCCGGGTGCATAGGAATTGGACACGATCCTGCGTCCGATTTCACGGGCAACCTGCGTGGCAAGACTCGGCGCAAGGCCGGCAATCTGCTTCAGGTCATAATAAATCAACTCGCTCATGGTGGCCTTTTAAACATATGATGTTTGCATAGTCAATATGTTTGCAACAATCGAGATGTCGACATCGGTTCACTTGCAATCACATTGAAGATCGGGGCACTGGCCTGCCGGCGGGATTGCTGGATGGTTCATGCTACCGACAACAGTGCGGTCGCGGCCGAATGGATGCCGGTCGCATTTTGGCGCAAGGGCATGAAGGGATTGGATGGTCGCTTCAGATTAGAATCGCCAAAACTGGCATCCGAAATCACGATAGCGGATTGCTTTTCGCGGTGATCCGCCAAAAGTCTCGCAACGATCGAAAGAACGGCGCAGACCTGTGGCGCGTGGTGGAATCGCCGGCGACGGTCAATTGTCGAAATGTGTTCGTCGCGGTTCTATCCGGATACCGTCTTGAAATGATCCCTGGCAAATTGTGCCGCCACTTCGCGGACGAGTGCCTCCACGGTCTGGACAACTGGAGAGTAGGGACGACTTCTACAATTCAAAAAGAACGGCATCGGGTCAAAACTGCGTTCAGCCTTCACGACTACCAATCGGCGATCCTGCAAGTGCTGGAGGATCGCGTGGGGAGGAATCGCAGCGATACCCAGGCCGTTTTCGGCCAGCCAGATCATGGTAGACATGGAGTTGGTCGTGTTTCGTATGGCACTGGTGTGTTTGGCATTGCCGAAATAGCGTTGCATCAGCTGCGCCGGTGGACTGTTGGCCAGGTAACCGATCAATGGGAACTGTTTCAATTCTTCTATGGTGTAGAGGTGATCCTCGTCGACAAGTTCGCGGCTCGCCACCCATTTGATGGCGTATTGCCCAATCTCGGTGTTGGTGACGTCTATTTCGTCGCACCCGCTGATGGTGATGCTCATCGACAGCGCGCCCGACCGCAACATTGAGTGCAACGCCACGGTGCTCTCATTCGTAATCTCCAGAATGATGTTGGGGAACTCGGCCTGTACCCGGTTCAGGACCGTTGGCAACCAGGTCCGCGCAACTGTATCGATGACACCAATTCGAACAATGCCGGCCTGCTCTGCCGTTCCGGAATAGCGCCTGACGATATCGTCCACGCGATCGAGCACACTTTCACAAAGTCGCAGCGCATCCTGGCCTTCCGGGGTGAGTGTGACCAACTGCCGTTCTCGAGAAAAGAGCTGCACGCCCAACTCGTCCTCAAGGCTTGCGATCCGAGAGGTTACAGCCGGTTGTGTCACGCCGACCTGTTTTGCCACCGCATGAAAACTGCGAAGGCGCGCGAGCCAGAAAAAAGTGCGCATGTTCTTGATGGTAAGACCGCCGGTTTCGACCGGATTTGGCGTGATTTCCATTGGGGTCCTGATAAATTTTTTTTATCAAAAGAACATTTTTTTTAATTAGACATTTTATTGACCCGGTGCAAGCTTTGGACCTTCTACCACCATTCTCGTGCGGCAAAGGGACAGCATGTCACAGGCAAAACAGCTTTATGCGGAATTCGTCGAGCTTGGCACAAGAGCCATCATCACGCTTTACGAAGAAAATGCGCCGGTAACCAGCCGCACAATCTGGGACGCCTTCGAGAAGCCGTTGCGCATGCCCGCCATTCACGCAATGTTTGCCGGACCGGAAATCATGATGGGTCTTCCCGAAGAAGGTCAGAACTTCGATCCAAACGCGATTCCGGCAGAAAATCAGACCTGTTACCCGGAAGCCGGCGAGTGCCTGTGGTTTTACCAGGGCAAGAACGTGATGAAGGGCTTGTCTGACGAGCTCTGGGAGTTCGGGATTTTCTACTCGCCCGGTGCCCGCATAAACGGTCCGCTTGGTTGGACTCCATGCAACCTGTTCGGAAAAATTACCGAAGGGTTGGAAGAGTTCGCAGAGGCCTGCGCGCTGACTCGGACAGAAGGCATCAAAACCGTTGAAATCGGCCGTCTGCAACGATGACCGGCGGTAACAATCAGGAAAAGGATATCAGTCGGATGAAACCATCAAGCAAACTGTTGAGCATGTTCGGTGCGGTTGCCCTGGCGGCGGTGGCGACACATGGCGCCGCGGCACAGGAAACCCTGACAATCAACTCATTCGGTGGAGCCTATGAAAAGCTGCATCGCGACCTCGTCATAACGCCCTTTGAAGAAATGTATGATGTGAAAGTCGAGGTGGTGACGGCCTACTCGGGTGACACGCTTGCACAGCTGCGCGCGCAGAAAGACAGTCCAAGGTTCGACGTTGCCCATTTTTCCGGCGGTCTGGAACATGCTGCCGCAGCCGAAGGCCTGCTCTCGCCAATCAAGCCAGGCGAACTGTCAAACTACGACCAGATGTATCCCTTTGCCGTCGCTGGAATAGAAAAGGGTGTTGGCCCCACCTATTCGACTGCCGTCATCGGCCTTCTCTATAACACCGAACAGATCAAGGAACAGCCGACCTCCTGGAACGCCATCGCTGACCCGGCATTTCAAAACAATGTTCTGCTGACGGACGCCGCAAGCAATACATACGGGTTGCTTGGGTTCCTCATGATCAACAAGGTGGCGGGAGGCACCCTTGATGATATCGAACCCGGCCTTGATTTTGTAAAGGGAATCTTGCCGACCTCGACCGTGGTCTCCAAGTCGCCGGAGATTCAGCAGAACTTTGCCCAGGGGAATGCCTGGATCGCCCCCTACGCACAGGATTATGCCTACACGCTGACCAAGGCGGGGCTTCCGGTCAAATTTGTGCAGCCCGAAGAAGGCGGCGTGCTGGCACCCATCACCGTTAATCTCGTCGCCGGAACCGATAAACGCGATCTGGCTTTGAAGTTCATTGACTTCTCCATCCGCGCCGAAGCGTCGAAAGGCTGGGCTGAAGGGTTGCGTTACACACCGACCAACAAAACAGTGGAGCTGTCCGACGAGGTTGCTTCCCAGGTGGTATTTGGCGAAGATGAAGTCGCAAAGCTGGTGACATTCGATGCCAATGAAATCGCCAAGAAACGTGCGGGCTGGAATGAGGCCTGGTCGCGTGCGATCGCCAAATAGCCAGCGGCGAGCCGCTCCCGGCTCGCCCTCATTGCCTGGGCAGGTTGCGCCTTAGCGTCGGGAAGGACCGGTGAATGTCAGCAGGATCGGCGCAACCGTATCGCGAACCCGCGATACTGCTGACGCCAGGTCTGCTTTTTCTGCTTCTGGCCTTTTTCTTCCCAGCGCTCCAGCTGCTCGCGCAGAGCTTCCTGACTTTTGGGACAGAGCCTGCCCGATTTACGCTTGAACACTACGCCAAGGCGGCCGTTGACGATTTCTATGCCGGTGTTGGTGTGCGAACGTTCAGGCTCGCCATGATCATTACCGCATTGTGCCTGCTGATCGGTTTTCCGCTTGCCGTGATAATCACCCGTGTCGGCCCAGCTTTACGGACGGTGCTGATCGTTCTGATCATTCTTCCGCTCATGACCAGCGTCGTCATTCGCACGTTCGGCTGGTTGGTCATTCTGGGTCCCGGTGGCGTGCTCAGTTGGACGCTGCAGCAATTGGGCGTGATCGATCGCGGCATTTCCCTCATGCATACGGAGGCCGGAATTGTCATCGCCATGGTGCAGGTTTTGCTGCCGTTTCTGGTTCTGACGACCCTTGGGAGCCTTGGTCAGATTCCGCCGTCGCTTGAAGAAGCGGCCAGGGTCATGGGTGCCGGTTTCTTCCGTGGCATCTTTCACGTCACACTGCCCTTGGCCGTTCCGGGTCTCGCCTCCGGATCGCTCCTCGTCTTCGCGCTGTCGATCAGTTCCTTCATCACGCCGACCCTGGTCGGCGGTGTGCGTCTGCAGGTCATGGCCGGCAGCATTTACCAGCAGATGACTGGTTCATTCGATTGGGGATTCGGCGCGGCATTGTCGATGATCCTGCTTCTTAGCACGTTGCTGTTGATCGTTCCCTATATGGTCATAACGTCCCGCATCGGGGGGCGAAAATGATTGCATCGACACCCCGATTGGTGCCATTTGCCACAGCCATGTTCCTGCTTGCAATGGGCGTGTTCATGCTTCTTCCATTGCTTGTCGTCATCGCGAGCTCGCTTTCGAGCAGCTCGTTTCTGGTGTTCCCTCCACCGGGTCTGTCGTTGCAATGGTATGGCGAAATATTGGGATCACAAGCCTATATCGAGGCCGGTTGGACCAGTTTGAAACTGGCGCTCGCGACAGTGGTTTTGGCGTTGACACTGGGAACGCCAGCGGCGATCGCCCTATCAAGATTCCGGTTCAGGGGGCAGGCGACCATTGCAGCGCTGTTCCTTTCACCGCTTATCCTTCCCTCGCTCATATTCGCGATCGGTTTGCTCATCGTCTTCAGCCGCTATGCGACGGGTCCGTCATTCTTGGGACTGGTCATAGGACATACGGTGATCACCATACCCTATGTTATCCGGACGGTATCGGCCAACCTGGCTGATCTGGATCCGCATCTCGATGAGGCTGCCCGTATCATGGGTGCGCGCTGGTGGCAGCGCTACGCGCTGGTGATCCTGCCACAATGCCGAACGGGCATGGCGGCAGGGGCCTTTTTCGCATTCAACATATCCTTCGATGATGCGGTCATCGCTCTTTTCATGAGAGCGCCGAATGTCGAAACCCTGCCGATGCGAATCTATTCGACACTGGAATTCAGCCCGGATCCCTCAGTCGCCGCCGTCTCGACCATCATGATCCTCATGACCATCGTGTTGGTTGTGATGTTGAACCGAATTTTCGGATTGTCAAAAATCGTCTGAGAGCCGCCAATGCACCAAATGTCTGTCCGATCGATCGTCAAGCATTTCGCGGACCTGAAAGTTCTCGACGAATTTGACCTGGACGTTGCCAAGGGAGAATTCGTGGCCCTTCTCGGGCCAAGCGGATGCGGCAAATCAACGTTGCTGCGAATAATCGCTGGGTTGGAAACACCGGATTCGGGCGAAATCCACATCGCCGGCCGCAGCGTCACGGCCTTGGCGCCCGAGCACCGGAATATCGCGCTGATGTTCCAGAGTTACGCTTTGTTGCCGCACATGTCCGCGATCGAAAATGTACGTTTTCCACTGCGTATGCGTGGCCAGCTGAGCCGTGCCGATCAGTTGCGAAAGGCGCGGGAGGCCATGTCACTCGTCCAACTGGGTCATCTTGCGGAGCGGTATCCCCGACAGCTTTCCGGTGGCCAGCAACAGCGCGTTGCGCTGGCCCGTTCCATTGTTGGCGAACCCGATTTGCTGCTGCTGGATGAGCCCCTGTCCAATCTCGACGCCCGTCTGCGCGAGGAAATGCAGATCGAACTCAAGCGCCTGCATGAGAATTTGGGTCTGACTACAATCTTCGTTACACATGATCAGAACGAGGCTCTTGGGCTTGCCAACCGGATCACCCTGATGAACCGTGGCTCGATCGAGCAGCAGGGGACGCCTGAAGAGATATACCGGCGGCCACGCACCGTATTCGCTGCGGACTTCCTGGGCGGTGCCAATATCTTCGAACTTGAGGTTTCCGAATCCGACGGGGTCTGGAGCGGTAGCTTCCCGGATGGATCAAGGGTGGACCTTGCCGTATCGTCCGACCTTGAGCCCGGCAAATGCCAGTTCATGTTGCGCAAGGAGGCCGTCACGTTTGATCCGGAACAGTCGATGTCCACGATCACCGGCACCATCCAGACCCAGAACTATCTGGGCGGACAAACGCGTTCGCTCATCCGTGCGGGTGGCATCGAAATCATTGCCGTCACCGATTCCGACAAAACCGAAACAGACAGAATTGAGACGCAGATTGGCTGGCGGCCGGACGAGCTGATTCCACTGCAAAATGTTTGACGCACAGGAAACCCGACGAGCGCTCCGCCTGCAGCACATTCGGGTTTGGCGGAGGGCATGGCAAGTCCGGACAGCCGCGGGCGCATCCGCTGTCGTTTGCAGTTGCGGAGCAATATTCCGGCCGGACTGTTTCACATCGTGTCAGAAGCGGGACAACGGTGTCGGCCTCTGATTCTGCTGATGCACTCAGGTTTTGCCTGCTCCGTTAAAAGCTGAATTGCTTGTCTTGTGTTTGTTCGGACCTATCAGAAAAGTTGGGCCGACGGATCAACGACGCGTGCACTGAAGGAAAAATCCGGAATGCAACCACGACCGGCGAACGATTTCCATTGCTTTGGCAATCAAACCAGGTGTCGCCATCGCCATTGCCGGCGCAACGGTCATGCAATTGCCTTGTGCAAAGCGGTGAGATCCATCGAGATTGGATTGACCGGCTGGTCCTTCAACAGCAGAGAAACCTGTCGTTTAGGCCGGATTCAATGTTGTCAAAAACGATTTGTCAGACTGCGGACAGGTTCTTGTAAACATCCATGTGGCGGTCCACCACCTGTTGGACGTCGAACGTTGTTTCGGCAAATTGACGCCCGGCCTTGCCCATATCCTCCAGCAATTGCCGGTCGCTGCTCGCCTGCTCGATGGCAGCCGTGAGGGATTGCGCGTCATGGGATTTGGCCAGTAGTCCCGTCTTGCCAGGAACGATGGCATCGCGGCATCCGGGCACATCCGTCGTGACGACCGCCCGCCCACAGGCTGCAGCTTCGATCAGGACCCTGGGCAGACCCTCGCGATAGGATGGCAGCACCACCAGATGGCACGACGCCATCAGCGAAGCCATGTCTGAGACATGACCCAGGAATTCGACGCTGCCGTCGGCTTTCAGGTTTGCCAACTCGTCCTGATCGATGGTTGCCGGGTTCCCGGGGTCGACGTCACCGGCGATCAGAAAAGTCATGTCGGGTCGTTTGGCACGCAGCGTTTGTGCTGCCTCCATATATTCCATCAGGCCCTTGTCACGAAGAAGCCGCGCGCCCATCAGAACCCGGCACGGTCCGTCCGGCAAGGGTGAAACCGTATATTCGTTCATGTCGACGCCGGAACCGTTGACCAGGACGGTTTTCATCTTCGGCTTCCCGATCATCTTCAGGAACTCTTCACGGTCCGTGGTGTTCTGGACAATGATTATCGCCGAGCCGTTCCCAAGGGACAACCGGTACAGGAAGCGGACCAGCCAGCGCCGCAGCGTTGCCTTCACGCCCTTTGCGATGAACACGAAACCCAATCCGGAAATCGAAGCCACGACATTCTTCGTTCCGGTCAGGCGCGCTGCGATCCCGCCGAAAATCACCGGCTTGATGCTGACCAGATGAACGATATCGGGGCGCAATGTTCGGAAGAGCTGAAACAGGGACCACAGGAAATGGATGATGTGCAACGCACCGCCATAGCTTCGATCGATCTTCATGGGGTGGCAGATGATTCCCAGATCGCGCAGTCTGTCTTCCAGGTCGGTCATCTGTGTTGCCAGATGGACCTCGTAACCTTCGCGCATCGCCTCCACCGCAATCGGCAGACGGTGAGACACAAAGAACCAGTCGACATTGACCACAAACAGAAGTTTTTTGCGCATCAGTCCAGACTTTCCAGCCAGGCCTGAAACATCAGGACATCCCATAGGTGGTATTGCCAGTCGGACTTTCCGGCCAAGTGTTCCCCCCATTTTTCCCGGATCGGAACCGGATCGAAAAACGCCTCACGTCTCAACCGGTTCTCATCCAGAAGCTCTTCTGCCCATTCGCGGAGCGGGCCGCGCAACCAGTCCCCGATTGGCACGGCGAAACCCATCTTGGGTCGCTCGAGCAAATTTGCCGGTACATAGCGGGTCAGCGCCTCGCGCATGATCCACTTGCTCCGTCCCTCGCGGATCTTGTACGGAAAAGGCAGGCCAAGCGCAAACTCCGCAAGCTCTCGATCGAGGTAAGGTGCCCGTGTTTCCAGGGATACGGCCATGGATGCGCGATCAACCTTCACCAGTATATCGTCGGGCAGATAGCCCGTCATGTCGCCCAGCATCATCCTCTCCGTGTCGGAAAGTTGAGCTGGCATGTCATTGGAATCTATACCGGTTCGTCGGGGCTCTGTCCCATCAACAACAATCGCAGCCGGATCACGCCAGTGTGACAGAAGGCTCAAATAATAGTCGTCGATGGTCTTGCTGCTCAATGCGCCGCTGAGTTTGCTGCTCTTGTAGGCAAGGTTGCCCCATCGGTAGGAGTTGCTGTCGACCGTTCCGAGCATTCCACCGGCGCGGTTCAGTGCGCTGGCGGGAACCATGTTCAACAGGTTTGCCGACAGTGATCGGATCGGAAAGGGAATGCGCCCGATTTTCGGCCAGAGACCCTCCGAAATCCGATAACGGTTGTAACCACCAAACAACTCGTCCGCACCGTCACCGGTCAGCGCCACGGTAACATGTTGCCGTGCGAGACGGGAAACGAGGTAAGTCGGAATCTGGGAGGAATCGGAAAATGGTTCATCATAAATATGAGGCAGGGACGGAATCACATCACGCGCATCCAGGGGACGGATTACAAGCTCCTCGTGATGGGTTCCAAGATGGGCTGCAATGCGACGCGCAAATTTTGCTTCGCTGAAACCGTCATCATCGAAGCCGATCGTGAATGTGTTGACCGGCCGCTGCGACTGCGCCTGCATGCAGGACACGATGAGAGAAGAGTCGATACCACCGGACAACATTGCGCCGAGCGGAACGTCGGCGATCATCTGGCGCGAAACGGACTTGTCCAATAGCGCAGAAAACTGCTCGACAACTGAATCGTCCTGTTCGTGATCGGTTGCATCCGGCAGGTCCTGGCGCACATGATCTGCAGGCGACCAATATTGGGTGATCACCGGCTCGCGTAACCGAAGGTCGATTTCCGCCTTGCTGCCGGGCGGCAGTTTGTGGATCTGCCGATAGATGGAGTTCGGGGCAGGAATGCAATTGTATCGCAGATAAAGACACAGGGATTCGCGATCGATGATCCCTTCGAATTGCGGATGTTGACGAAAGGCCTTCAGTTCGGAACCGAAGAGAAAAACGTCACCCTGCCAACCGTAGTAGAGTGGTTTTTCGCCAAACCGGTCCCGGGCCAGAGTGAGTTGGCGTTTTTCTCTGTCCCACAGTGCGAGCGCAAACATTCCGTTGCTCCGCTCAAGCGCTTCGTCGAACCCCCAGTTCTCGATCGCCGCGAGCAGCGTTTCACTATCCGATGAGCCCCGCCAGCTGTTTGAGCACTGCGCATCCAACTGCCGGCGCAGGTCACGATGATTGTAGATCTCGCCATTGTAGATCATCACATATCGGCCATTGGCCGACATCATCGGCTGGTGGCCGGCTGCCGACAGATCGATGATCGACAGCCGCCTGAAGGCCAGAAAAATCCCGGCCTCGTGGTCGTGCCAGACCCCTGAATCATCCGGACCGCGATGCGCCAGCGCATCGGCCATTTTGTGGCAGATCGCCAGTGAGCCATCACCCTGACCGGTGCCGGCGTCAAGAAATCCGGCTATGCCGCACATGGCTCAAGGTCTATGTTTGAGGGAGGCACTGGAATGTTCACGACGCGTTGACACCGCTTTTCAATATGAAATCCACAAGCTTGAAATCCCATTCCGTGTCGATGCTGACGAAAAAGCCTTCGCAAATTAGCGCCCCGGTTTTTTCCCCGGCAATAGTCTTTTGGTCCAAAAGGCATTCGCGTGTCATCGCATAGGCCAGGCCGTTGCGATGATAAACCGGCTGCAATTGCTGCCGGGCAATGATTTGGGCCCCCCGTTCATCAAAGAGATCGAGTTTGCCATCCTCGACGGTCAGCTGTTTGAACGGGTGACTTTTGCTGTCGGTTTCCGAGACAGTCCAGACTGCATCATATTGACCGGAAACAAGCATCTCGATCGTGTCGACCACATGCTGCGGCCGGCGCAGCGGCGAGGTTGGCTGCAGCATGACGACAATGTCATATTGCCGTGCGTCCAGCTCCTCCATGGCAAGCAGTGCGTGGGTGAGAACCTGCACATCCGATATCACATCTCCGGAGAGCTCCTCTGGACGACGGATGGCATCGCTCAGACCACCGGCGACGGCCGCCCTGGCAATTTCCTCGTGGTCAGTGGAGACAATGGCCCGGTCGATGCAGTCGACCTGACCGGCGACACGGCCAGCAAGCTCGACAATCGGAACGTTCCGGACGGGACGCAGGTTCTTGAGAGGCACACCTTTGCTTCCGCCTCTTGCGGGAACCACCGCCAGGACAGACAGATCATTGATCACAATATGGCCTTCCCCTCACGTACCGTCTGATTTTGTTTGGAAATATTCAAACGTCAGCACGCTTTGGACGTCGCGCAAACCCATTCCCCTCTATACAACAGGCCAATCGAACTATCCAGCATATGGGGATAGTCTGCCCCACATACCAGCACATCGCGAAACGCCTTCACACGGCACGAATATGCGCAAGCACAGACGGAACCTCCATCAGATCCTCGACCATATGATCCGGCACCGTATGGAATCGGTCAGCGTTCTTACCCACACCAATGAAGGCACACCCTCGCATGTGGGCAGATTGCTGGTCGATTTCACTGTCGCCGATATAGACCAGATTGCTCGTATCAACATTCAATCGTTTCCGGACATGGTCGATGTGCGCTGTTTTTTCCTCGGGACTTCCCAGTATGTCGGAAAAGTATCGTGACATGCCGCGGGTAGCGACGATTCGTTGCAGGGTCGGTTGTGGCGTTGCGGAACTGATTGCCAGATGAAGGCCTGATTTGAGGAGGGTTTCCAGAAGGCCTTGCGCACCGCTGATTTGCGGTGCCTGGGAGACACGCAGCTCGCACAAATGGGTATACTGTTCCGCCAGAATATCCGCATTGGCCTGGTGATCGGAGCGATCAGCATAGTGCTCCTCGAGTTTCCTGAAAACAGCATAGCGGTCACCGGCATCGGGATCCGACAATATGTTGCTCAGATGCCTGCCGGCGTCCGGCAGGTGCCGGGCGACTTCGAAGAAACACGCCTGTTTGATGGCATTCGAATCCACCAGCGTCCCGTCAAAATCGAAAATCGCACCCTGGATCATGGGCAGCCGGCGCAATCTTGGTGATTCTGACCTTTGCTTGTCACAATGGCTTTTCGCTGCGTGACGTCACCGGATCTGACCGACCGGCCGATGGGACGCATCGAATCCGCCACACGACAAAACCTACGGGCCTGGATTCGCCGGAGCCTTGTCCTCGAGCTCGAACCGGCCCCAATGGCTGACGACCGTTTTGCGTTCGTTTCGGGCCAGCTTGTTGATTTGGTGATCATTGTAGACGGAGTCATTGTTGTAGTGGGTTGTCGAGATTTCTTCGACAATGCATCCTGTATCGGACCAGAATTTGTGCCAGACACCGGGCTGAACCACGGCGGTCTGGCCGGGGTGCAGTGTTCTCCGGTGACCGTCAATCTCACACTCGAAGATGCCGCTGAGCACCTGGAAGGTTTCTTCCTTGCGTTTGTGATAGTGCAGGGGATGATTTTGTCCCGGCAGCACGACGATCAGTTTCTTGCAATATTCCCGGTTGACGCAATCGACAATCAGGGCGCCGACCTTTCGGAAGTTGGCGATGCCCTGATGATGCGAGAATTCGATCTTGAACTCGCTGTCCAGCACGATCGACGCTTCATTCAGCATCGCCTTGACCTCGTGAATGGAGGATTTGAGGATCTGCACATCGGAAGGCGGCGGCCGGCGCACCTGCGCGGTCAGCGCGGCACCGTCCTTCGCAATGCTCTCTTCGGCAACCAGGCCTTCGGTCCAGTGTTCGCTCGAAAGCTGCCCGTCGCCAAGCGGCATGGCAAAAAAGACATCATCGCGTGTCAGTGTCTCACCTTGCTTGATCGGACGTCGCGCAAAGATTCCGCGCTGCAGGTCTGCCAGGGATTTGGCTTCAACAGGATTGGCCGATTGCCGAAAGCCGTTTCCGCACAGTGTCACGGCGCGGCGGTAGCTGGCCATCCAGCGGTCGAGCTGTTCGGGTGTCGATGAATAGGCATTGAGTTTGATGTCTTCGGTGACCAGCCCCACATGCCGCTCGAACATGCCCGCACCCTTGGCCACCGCGATGGCAACGGCGGCCTGCTCGTCCGGATCCTCATGGGTCGACCATCCGACGGTGATGTCCGGGTAGCGGCGGCGCAACGTATCGATGCGGTTGAGGTTGAAATCCTCGTCCGGTGTCGGATAGATCGACACACAATGCATCAGCGCCAGCGGTACCGCACGGTGATCGAAAAAACTGACGAGATTGTCGATATTCGAAATCTCCAGACCGCCGGTCGAGGCAACCACCGGCATCGCCGCTCCGGCCACCGCCTCCAGCAGCGGCCAGTCCTTAGCCGAGCAGCTGGCCACTTTCATAATATCGAAGCCCATGTCGAGAATGACATCGACGGACTCTTCGTCAAACGGAGTGCACATGGTCAGCATGCCGGCATCCCTGACGGCGGAGACAAGCGTATCCCAGTCGCCACGGGTCAGGCGGGTCGCCAGGAAACGCGGAATGTGCTTGTTGTCACTGTCGCTCTTGTGGTCCGGATGGACGAAGCTGTCCAGCTGGCGAAACTGAAACTTCATCGCCGCGCGGATATTGTGCGCCCGCGCCTTTTGCCCGCAGGCATCAATGATCTTGAGGGCGTGTTCGACACTGCCCTGATGATTGTTGGCAAGATCGAGAACAAACAGGTCGCTGAAATCAAAGTCTTTCATACGCACATCTTTTCGCGGTTGATCGTCTATTTCATGAGTCCCAGTGCGTCCGGGACATATCCCTTGGTATAGTCGATTGCAACTGAACACCGGTTTTGCGCCGACAGATGAGTGGCGGCGACAACCAGCATTGTGTCCAGTCCATAATGCAGAGCAAGCGGTGAATCCATGGTCGGATCCTCGACAGCGGCAAGAATGTGTTTCACCTCCGCCAGAAAATCGTCCGGGCGCGTCTTGGGAAAGGCCAGTGTTTCGCTTTGCAGCGTCTTGTCGGCCATGACAAGGCTGTCTTTCCCGGCTTCGCTGTCACAGATCCACTCGGCAAAACCACCGGCGCATTGCGCCCTGGCCCATTTACGGGTCGGCTTGGTGATGACGTCCTGAACGGCGCGGCCGATCATGTCCTGTTCGGTGCGGAATTGGGCAGCGCAGATCGAATCATAGTCGACCTCTCCATCCCGGACATATTCGAGTGTCGCCGATACTTCGCGAATTCTGCCGGCACCCGCCGATCGTGCGATGCATTGCCACATATTGATGGCATGGGAGTGCTCCCCCGCAGCACCGCCGCCACGGTTCCAGTAGCCAAGATAGCTGTCGGCTGGGCCGCTCAACCAGGGGTGAGCGGCAAAAATACCGCCCCAATACTCACGAAACTCGACATCCAGAGTCTCGATGCCTCCCAGTTCGCCACTCTGCACGGTGCCAAGCATTTTCTGGGCGGACGGGCTGACCGTGTGATTGTATCCGACAAAGGCGCGGCAATTGGCGGCAGCTGCTTCCTCGAACAGGGCCTGGGCGCCGCCAAGGTCGGGCGGGCAGGCCGGTTTTTCGATAAGAACCGATCGGGCGCCGCCGGCAACAGCATCGCGGGCCAGCGCGATATGGCTGTCCGGCGGGGTGCCGACAACAACCAGGTCGTAGCCTTTGCGCGGCGCCTCGTCGGCTTCGTAGAGCGTGATGGCGTCGTCCCAGTGGCCATAGCGTGCCGGATAGATTTCCTCTTTGGTGCGGCGCAGGGCCTCCTTGTCCACATCGCACATGTCGACATGCCAGCCCATCTGACGCGACGCGTGCGCCAGATGATTGCCGATCGAACCGGCGCCGATGATTTTGACCTTCCACATTTTCGATTGTCCCACTCGAGAAACTTCCAGCTCAATTGTGTCTGCCGGTCTGGCCGGCAATGTCACGCCAATGGCAGGGCGGTGTTGCATTCCATGAAAAATCAGCCCGGTTCGCTTTCCGTGCGGCCGATGCTCCAATAGTCGAAACCCAGCTGTTTCATTTCGGCCGGGCGGTAGATGTTGCGCAGATCGATCATCACCGGGGATTTCAACAGCTCTTTGATCCGTTCGAGGTCCAGCGCGCGAAAGGCCTCCCATTCGGTCACGATGACAATGGCATCAGCACCGACGGCGGCGTCATAGGCATCCTCTGCATAGTGGATGTCGTCAAGCATCTCGGCTGCTGATTTCATTCCCTGAGGGTCGAAGGCACGAATTTTGGCTCCACCATTCTGCAAGGATCGTATGATTGCGATCGAAGGGGCCTCCCGCATATCATCGGTATTGGGCTTGAACGTCAGGCCAAGGATCGCGATTACCCGGTCGCGTACATTGCCGCCACAGGCCGCGATGATCTTTTCCGCCATCGCCGGTTTACGTCGATTGTTGATGTCGACGGTTGTCTCCACAAGCCGCACCGGACTGTCATGGTCCTGCGCGGTTTTGACAAGTGCAATCGTGTCTTTCGGAAAGCACGAGCCGCCAAAACCCGGCCCGGCGTTGAGGAATTTGGGGCCGATGCGATTGTCCAGTCCGATTCCACGGGCAACATCCTGTACATTGGCACCGACGGCATCACACAAATCGGCCAGCTCATTGATGAAAGTGATCTTCATCGCCAGAAAGCCATTGGACGCATATTTTGTCAGTTCCGCCGTGCGACGCGAGACAAACAGGATCGGCGAATGATTGAGAAAAAGGGGCCGGTAAACTTCGTTCATCACATCGCGGGCCCTTGGATCGTCGGTTCCGACGATGATGCGATCCGGCCGTTTGAAATCTTCGATGGCCGCACCTTCGCGCAGGAATTCCGGATTGGAGACAACCGAAAAATCCGCCTGCGAATTGCCTTCGCGGATGATCCGTTCGACCTCGTCGCCGGTGCCGACGGGCACCGTCGATTTCGTGACGATGACCGTATATCCATCGAGCGAGGTCGAAATTGTCCGGGCGACCGCGTAGACATAGGACAAATCCGCATGGCCGTCGCCGCGCCGCGCCGGAGTGCCGACGGCGATGAAAATCACATCGGCATCGGCGATGGCCTGTTCCACCTGTGTCGTGAACGACAACCGGCCACTTTGCACATTCGATTCGACAATCTGCTCGAGCCCGGGCTCAAAAATGGGAATTTCGCCACGGTTCAGCGCTTCAATCTTTGTCTCGTCCAGGTCGGCGCAGACAACCGTGTCGCCGAAATCCGCAAAACAGGCGCCGGAAACCAGACCGACATAGCCGCAGCCTAAAACCGAAATTTTCACGAAAATACCTTCAGATGGAATGCCCGAGCACGATGCATATCGAATAGATCATTGCCGCGCAATCTTGCTTTGTCCAATACCCAGATTTCGGCATTGCAGGGCTGCAAGGCTGGGCCGTTCAATCGCCCCTTGATTGTTCCGGGTTCCGTTGATCGGCTTATCCGACCCCGGCATCCCAATCGGTCAGTTGTCTGACTGGACAGAGGACACGGCATTGAAGACGCAGATCAGAGCGAGAAACAGGAGGGTTACAACGTCGTGATAAAACAACAGATTTGTGGCGCCATAAAAAACATAGGCAAGCGTGACGCACAGAACGCCCCCGAAAACAATCGGCGGCGCGTTCCGCAGCAATGCCAATGGCACCAGCAGAACCGCCAGGAGCGACACCAGGCCCGCAATCCCCGATGATACGAGGTCGGTCAGATACCCGTTGTGCAAATGGGAAAACCGGAAGTGTTTGTCAGGTGCGCCATTGCTGTGCTCTTTCGCGGCCCGTACCGCATTCTGGCGGCCATATCCTGTCAACGGCCGCTCCAGAAAGGCCAGTGCCCCCGCCTCGTAAAGCACAAGTCGTGTGTGGACGCTGTTTTCTTGAAGGCTCGTACTGTCCGGATTTGTCAGGCGTTCCACAGCGGCGGCGTATCGCTCCGCGAGCAACGGATCATATTTGGCCATTACCCCGATAATCGCCGCGAGCAACACCAGCCAGGCTGCCATGCGGCTGAGCATCCAGCGGAGGCCAAAATGCCTGAACCCCATGATCGCGGCATAAGTGGTGGTGGCGGCGCCATAGGCAATGAGAGGCCCCCGGCTGGCGGTAATCAGCAGCACGCCGACTGAGGCCAGTGCACCGGCCACCAACAGCCACCGCATGCGGCCACCAAAAAACAGGGCGCCGTGCAGGCACAGCAGACCGGAGACCAGCACACCAAGGGCCAGAACCAGGGGGTTGCCGCTTAGAGCTTTGCGTCCGACCTCCGGATAGAAGAAGGCGCCAATCGTGACGATCGCGGCAGCCAGGATAGCACCCCAGGCGACACCGGCAAATACCCGGTTGATCCAGTCAGGTTGCGCAGCCCGGCGCAGGACGGGAAGGACCGGACCGATCAGCAAAAAGGGCAGGTTGGAGTAAATGGCACCGAACCCCGACGTCTGATCCAGTCTCATGGCATGCAAGAATGCAAATCCAGCCATGATGAGGAAATAGGCCGCAAAAACGCTTACCAGAATGGTCTCGCGGCGATTGAAAGACCGGGCATCCCGGTCGAAGAGCCAATAGGGCAACGAGAAGAGCCATATGCCGGCGAACAGGATCGAGCCACCGCTTCCCACACCGGGGAACAGCACAAATGTTGCGAACAACGTCATCATCCAGCGACGCGAAGCCCGCACATCGCTGCCATGATAATGCTGCCAAAAAAACTGGTTTAACCCGGAAGACTTAACCACAATGATCCTCGAACAGGCGCACGTCGCAGTAAGGGTCGCGGTTTTCATGCGCACAGCATCGCCGGGTCCCGAAGGCCTGTTGATATCAAGAGTCGGATCACCGGTAAACGCCGTATTGTCAATAACAACACCAAAGGAATGCGGGCGCGGTCGGGCCGATTTCTTCCGGCAGATGATCGCAATGGTCGATTGCCGGGCCTGTTCCGGTGGTCAATGTCAAGGGTTCGGTTAGGTATTTTAAGCTTATAATAATTTGAATGCATATATTTTTCGACATCTGTTGCCACGTTGTTTCTTGAAATATCCCCCTGTTTGTGGATGATAAACCCGCAGGATCACGGTTCCAGCATCACCAATTCGTATCGACGCGACGCCTTATAATTGCAAATGCAAATAATACTGCGAAGGTGGAACGTTATGATTACAGCTGTCGGAACCGGCGCACGGTCATGCTAGGGGCCGGTGATAAAATGAAGCAGCATCCGGCGCCGGCGGATCGGACATGACAGCAGGAGGCACAGATGGCTGAACGCTCTTTCGCCAAAGAGGTTCAAAAACTGAAAATGGGAGAAGGGGAGACCTTTCGCGGAGAAGGCATTCTGGCCATCACGAAGGCGCTGCTGGAAAATGGCGTCGGTTATGTCGGTGGGTATCAGGGCGCGCCGATCAGCCATCTGATGGATGTGCTGGCAGACGCTCAGGACATCCTGTCCGAACTCGGCGTTCATTTTGAAGCCAGTGCCTCGGAAGCAACGGCAACCGCCATGCTGGCGGCCTCCGTTCACTATCCGATCCGCGGCGCTGTGACATTCAAATCGACCGTTGGCCTCAATGTTGCCTCGGACGCGCTGGCCAACCTGTCCTCCGGTGGCGTGACAGGCGGTGCCTTGATTATCGTTGGCGAGGATTACGGGGAAGGCTCATCGATCATGCAGGAAAGGAGCCATTCCTTCGCAACCAAAAGCCAGGTCTGGTTGCTTGACCCTCGTCCAAATCTGCCCTCGATCGTCAAGGCGGTAGAGAATGGCTTCGAACTTTCCGAGGCCTCCAACACGCCGGTGATGTTGCAGGTCAGGATCCGCTGCTGCCATGTGCACGGCCAGTTCGAGGCAAAAGCCAACAAACGGCCACAGATGAATGTCGCAGATGCGCTCGACAATCCCCGGCGCGATCTGAACCGCATTGTCCTGCCACCTGCTTCTTTCCTGCACGAACAGGAAAAGATCACCAAGCGTATGCCGGCGGCTGTCGATTATATCCGCGAAAATGAACTCAATGAGCTCTTCGGTCCGAGTGACGCGAAGATCGGCATTGTCCTGCAGGGCGGCATGTATAATGGCGTCATCCGCGCCCTGCAGCGCCTCGGGCTTGCCGATATCCACGGCGAAACGCAAGTGCCGCTTTATGTCCTCAACGTTACCTATCCGCTGATAGACAATGAGATTACAGACTTTTGTGCCGACAAGGATGCCGTCCTGGTGGTCGAGGAAGGGCAGCCAAACTATATCGAAGAGGCCATCGGCGCGATGCTCTACAAGGCCGGTGCGACCACCCGCCTGACCGGCAAGGGCCCGTTACCGGAAGCCGGCGAATATACCGGCCAGATCATGCTGGATGGTCTTCGAGCTTTTATCCGGGACCATGAACCCGGCCTGTTGTCAGACCGCGACCGTGCACCCAACGTGCCGCAGGCCGACATTTCAGGCGATCTTGCCGCGACTGTGCCCGCCCGACCGCCCGGTTTTTGTACCGGTTGCCCGGAGCGGCCGATTTTCGCGGCCACCAAACTTGTCGAAAATGAGCTTGGCGAACACCACATCGCCTCGGATATTGGCTGTCATTTGTTTTCCATCATGCCGCCCTTCGGACTGGGCGCGACCACCATGGGCTATGGACTTGGACCGGCGTCCGCCTCGGCATTCAATACGCCGGATGCCAGTCGCCGGTCCATTTCCTTCGTCGGCGATGGCGGCTTCTGGCACAATGGCTTGACCTCTTCGATCGGCAATGCCGTGTTCAATCAGAATGATGGTGTCATCGTTATCGTCGATAATTATTATTCCGCAGCGACCGGCGGGCAGGATATCCTGTCTTCCCGTGCCGACAACCGGTCGAAATCGACCAAGCATCCGATTGCGGACGCCGTGAAGGGAATCGGCGTGAACTGGGTCCGTCAGATCGACTGGACCTACGATGTCGGCAAGATGGCCGATACGCTGAAGGAGGCGCTGACAACAAAACAGGACGGTCCGAAGGTCATTGTCGCGTCTTCGGAATGCATGCTGAATCGGCAACGCCGGGAACGTCCATTGGTCAAGGCCAAAATCGACGAAGGCGGCAGGGTGGTCAAGCCGCGATTCGGCGTCGATGAAGATGTGTGCACGGGTGACCATGCCTGCATCCGCCTGTCGGGCTGCCCGTCGCTTTCGGTCAAGAAGCTTGATGATCCGCTCCGTGATGACCCGGTCGCCCATATCGATCAGAGCTGTGTTGGATGTGGAAATTGCGGCGAAGTGGCGGACGCCGCAGTGTTGTGCCCGTCCTTTTACCGCGCCGATACAGTGTTCAATCCAGGCAGGTTCGAGCGATTTTCCGATCGCCTGCGCCGCCGGGTGACCGGCTGGATGCAATCCCGCCGTGAGGCCCGTATCCTGACTTTTCAGGAGCAATAGCCAGATGGGTGTTGCGGAGCTGACAGCTGACAAGGGACATGGCACCGATACGACCGGTGACATTATCAAGCTGGCGATGCTGGCCGTCGGTGGCCAGGGTGGGGGCGTGTTGACCGACTGGATCATCGGCGTTGCAGAAGCCAATGGCTACCGGGCGCAATCCACCTCTGTTGCCGGCGTTGCCCAGCGCACAGGCGCAACGATCTATTATGTCGAGATGACGCCGGACACCGGGCGGGAGCCGGTCTTCTCGCTAACACCCTCTTCGGGTGACGTCGACATCATGATAGCCGCGGAACTGATGGAGGCGGGCCGCGCCATCATCAGGGGGTTCGTGACGCCGGACCGTACGACATTGATCATGTCGTCCCACCGCATTCTGGCGGTGTCGGAAAAAACCGTGCCCGGGGATGGCCGCCGCGACGCCGGCAAAGTGATTGAACGGGCTGCGACGGCGGCAAAAAGGGTTGTCGCCTTCGATATGGAAAGTGAGGCTGTCGCGGCGGGGACCGTGATTTCCGCCAGTCTGTTTGGCGCTCTGGCCGGTTCAGGAGCTCTGCCTTTCCCCCGCCAGAGCTATGAGGACATTGTCCGTGAATCGGGGCGCGGCGTCGACGCAAGCCTTCGGGCCTTTTCAGCCTGTTTCGAACGGGCCGCGGCCGGCGAAAGGGTTGGAGTCGGTGATGAGGCTCCTTCCGGCGCTGCCAGAAAAACGCTGCGGGTCGACGGACCGCCGGCGCTTCTTGAAATTTGGAACGCGTTGACGGCGCGAACTGAACAGATGCCAGAGCGAATCCACGAGATGGCACTGGCCGGCTTGCGCAAGGTGGTTGACTACCAGGACGTTGCCTATGGGGAGACCTATCTTGAGCGCCTCGAACAGGCGATTGAAGTGGACACGGAAAACAACAATTGGCGCTTCAGCATCGAAGCAGCGAAATATATCGCCAATGCGATGGTTTATGACGACATCATTCGTGTCGCAGACCTGAAACTGCGCACAGCCCGATCGGTGCGCGTGCGTGATGAGGTTGCAGCGGATCCTGAAGCCGTGTTGCACGTCACCGAGTATTTTCACCCGCGGGCCCAGGAGGTGTGCGGAACGTTGCCATCCGGGCTCGGTCGGTGGATTGAAAACAGTCCGCGACTATTTGCCCTTCTGGATCGGATGGTCAACCGCGGACGACGCATCAGGACCGATACGATGTTCGGCTATTTCAGCCTCTGGGTGCTTGGTGCCCTGCGGCCGGTGCGGCGGAAGTTGCGTCGCCATGCGGTGGAAGATGCCCATGTGAAGAGCTGGCTGGAACTGGCCATCTCCACCCGTGCAAGAGACTATGAACTGGGCATTGAAGTGCTCGTCAGTCGGCGTTTGATCAAAGGCTATTCGGACACCCATATGCGTGGGTATTCCAAATATGACATGGTTCTGTCGGCGCTTGATCGGCTGGAAGGCAGACCCGATGGAGCTGAGCAGTTGCGCCTTCTGCGTGACGCCGCCTTGTCTGAAGAAGGCACCGGCGCTCTGGAGACGCAATTGGCGCGGCTCGACAAAATGGACTGAAATCAGGCACAAAAAAAGGCGCGCCATCGCGGGATGGCGCGCCCCTGGTTGAACTGGGTTGGATCAGAATTCGTCCCAATTATCGGCTTTCAGTGCCGTGTTGCCGGCAACCGCGACCGGCTTCTGTTCGGCAGGTTTGGTCGATGTATTGTCGGCAACCGGAACGGCCGGCCCGGACATTTCCATGGCGGCTTTTGCTGTCGCGGCAAGAGCCGCGACGCTGCCCACGTTGAACTGGCCAACCTGACCGGAGAGGTTTCTGACATCCTCGGCAACCCGGTGCGTGACGGCAGTTGTTTCTTCCACCATCGCGGCATTGTTCTGGGTGGCCTGGTCCATCTGGTTGACCGCCATATTGATCTCCTGAAGACCGGACGACTGCTCCTTGGCGGCTGTTGCAATCGATTCGATATGGCTGGCGATCTCGTTGACGTGACCGGTGATTGTCTCGAGCGCCGTGCCCGTTGCCGAGACAAGCTCGACACCGCTTCCGACCTCTTCGCCCGATTTGGTGATCAGGGTCTTGATGTCCTTGGCGGCGCCTGCCGACCGTTGCGCCAATTCGCGCACTTCCTGGGCCACCACGGCGAAACCCTTGCCGGCATCGCCTGCGCGGGCAGCCTCGACACCTGCATTCAGGGCCAGGAGGTTGGTCTGGAAAGCGATTTCCTCGATCACGTTGATGATGTTGGAAATCTCCGAGGATGCACCTTCGATCCGTCCCATCGCTTCGACCGCTTCCGAAACGATCCGGCTGGATTCCTGCGCACTGCCCCGCGCGGTTGACGCCATGCCGGAGGCTTCGGCCGAGCGTTCCGACGTGCTCTTGACCGTGGCTGTCACCTGCTCCAGCGCTGCCGATGTCTCTTCAAGCGACGCAGCCTGCTGCTCCGTCCGCCGTGAGAGTTCATCGACGGCGGTTTGCATTTCACTGGCGCTTTCGTCGATCGACACGGTGTTGGTGCGGATCTCGTTCATCGTGTGCTGCAGCTTCTCGACGGAGGCATTGAAGTTCACGCGGAGCTGGTCGATGCTGTCCATGAACGGCTCTTCCAGCTTCACGGTGAGATCACCCTCCGCGAGACGGGTCAGACCGTCTCCCAGAAGTTCAACCGCATGATTGAGACTTTCGCCAATGGCTTCTCGTTCGCGGCGTGCTTCGTCCGCCTTTCTGCGGCCTTCAGCATTTTCTTCTTCAAGGCGAAGCCGCTCGGTCGCTGCCTCCTTGAATTTCTTGAGCGCGCGCGCCATCAGACCGATTTCGTTCTGATTGTCCGCGCCCTCGACTTCTGCCTCATAATTGCCGTCGGACATGTCACCCATGACCGACGCCATGTTTTGCACACTGGAGGACAAGCGATTCGAGAGGACGAGTGCGACAATGGCACCCAGAACAATCGCCGCAATTGAGAAGACGAGCATGAACCACTTGGTGGTGGAGACCGTCGACGAGCCGTCGGCTCCCAGTCCGTTCTGCCAAGCGATGATCGCGTGAACGAGTGAGACATAGGACTCCTGCATTTGCGGACCGAGGACGTCGAGTGTGCCTTGCCGAATGGCATTGCGCTTTTCGATGGTGGTTGCAACCTGATCGACCAGGGAGTGATAACGCCCGATTTCTGCTGCAATTTCCGCAGATTCGTTGCGGACAAAGCCCACTGGCGCATGTTCCGAAACATCTGTCAGAAGCGATTGGGCTTCAGCAAGCCGCGATTTGGAATCCGCAAGCTGTGTGGCGGAATTGCTCAACAGAAATTTTTCGAAATTCAACCGGCCCAGCAGAAGACTTTCCTCGCCATGCACCATCTTGATGGTCTTCTGGGCATTGGATGTTTCAATCGCGGTTTCCAGTAGCGAGCCAGTTCTTTCGCGGATGGACTGACCAAGCGTGTGGATTTCATCTACAAGCTTGTCGGAGGTCTCCTGCAGGGAGACCGTTTCCATGAAGGCTTCCTCGTATGACGTCGCCTGTTGTTCCACCCGCGTGAGCACTTCGAGCTTGTCGGGATAGTTGGCGAAAAGCTCCGAAATGCCGGTTTGGGATTTGTGAATCGCTTCGAGGTGATTATGAACCTCGTTCGTTTCCGCAGGTTGCGGATTGATCCGGTAGCGCAAGGAGGCCAGCCGGGTCTCGTAGAGATGCTCCACGAGACCTTCCACCTCGACCGTCTGTTGAGCGGTCTCGCGATATTCATTGAAGACGTTTCCGACGCTGAGATTGGAAAGAAATCCAACCACGGCAAGGATCGCCAGTAGAAACAGCACGACTCCCACCGAGATCGCGCTTTGAATTTTGATGCTGAGTTTATTCACTGTTCTGTACCCCAACCATCGCAGCGATTGTCGCTGCGTTCATTGAATGCTCATTTCCCGAAAGTGATCGCCATGACGACGTCACGCCCCAAAAAAATCGGGCGAGCCAAATTCTCGTGCAAAAGCAGAACATGTTGGATTGAAACCGACACGGTTGCGTGGCGTCATGCCGTTGGAACATGGATTTCCAAGTAACCGTGAAGCAAATATCGATATTCGCCGTTTCGATTTGGTTAACGTAAACGGGGTGTGAGGAGCCGGCTGTCCGGTTGTCAGCAGTGCCGTTAACGGTTAGCCTTGGCGGTGTTTCAGGTCATCGGATTTCGGGCCTTTGGTGCGGGATCCAGCGGTGTGGATTCCGTATTCGAGGTATGGTTGCAACGCCTGATGAAAGCTATTGCATTAGGTGCACCCGCATGAATATCGACCTGGATTATGGCGTAACAACAACGCATTATTGAAAAAAGCGACAGCTTATCGTGTGTCGCGACAGGACCCGTTCCGGCCAGGGACGTTGACAATTCAATTGGCCAATCCAATCAGGCGCGCAAAACAGGATTCTACTTTGGGTTTTGCGCGGTTGATTGCGGTGTCGTGGGTGCGCCACCGAAAAATACAACCAGTGCGCGTCTTAACTCCTTCCGACCATTTGTTCGGTTAACGGGCAATCGCCCGAAATTATTTTCACAGCGCGCGCAAAATCCGCTTCGAAAGCCTGATTTGGCTCTCAAATGCCGTCATTTTTCACCATCTGCCGTTCCTCCGCTAACAGGGCCAAGCGCCGCCGCGAGCGCCCCGTGCGCGGCTTCGCTGCCACTCAAGACCAGCGTGTCTCCGGGATGAATCATGGTGTCGCTGCCTGGTGGTTTTGTCATCGCTGATCCGGCGGGACGAATGGCCAGCAATATCTGGCCATGCAGCTCAAGCGACTTGAGCGGTCGTGCGACAGTGCCAAAATATTCATGCTCGGCAATGCTGAGATCCTCGCCGAGTTGCAAAATGCGATGGTAACCGGTCTGGCCGAGCGATGTTGCGCGCAACAGCACATGGCCGATCAATCCACACATGCCGCGGTCAAGCGTCTTGTTGGTCGAGACGAGAAAGATGATGCCAACAGCCGCCAGCAGCATGACCGCCTGTACGGCCAGATGCTGGGCATCCGGACCGGTTCTGACAAAGGCAACGATGAAAGTCGAGGCCACCGAGACCAGCCCGAGATTGCCGAGCACCATCAAGGCGATGACGATCTTGCGACGGACAGGATAGTTGGCGATCATCTCGGCCTCATGGGTGGTAAAGCCTGTACCCGTCAGTGCCGAGACGCACTGAAAGCGCGCAATGTTTTCCGGCAGACCGGTCAGTCGCATCGCAACCGAGGCTATTCTGACGACCGAGACCGACAATGCCAGCAACAGGGCGATCGTAAGAGCAGCTCCCATCGTTCGTCAGCCCTCCAGTGCCGTACGGCCAAGCGAAAAGGAGCCCTCGATGAATTCGGCCAGTCCGGCCTCCATATCCGTCAGTGTCACCAACTCCGATGCAGTCGCGATTGCGCCGACAAATCCGTCGGTGTGCCAATGGCCCGGCGCCGGCAATTGTGGCAGCGCGCTTGCATCCAGATGGGGCCATGGATTGATATAGATGTAAGGTTCACCGTAGTTTTGATCGCCCGGAGACAGGCCCGTCCCAATTCCGCGGGCGTTTTTGGTTCCCTCCGCATCGAGACTGACATAGGTGGCGATATCGAAATGATGCGGCCAGCAATAGACCGGGCTCGGCCCCGGTGTGATGTTACTGTGTTTTGCCGCGAAGGTCAGCAATTGATGGTTGGCAAGATCGTACCAGCGGGCCAGCAATTGCAGACCCGTCTCCAACCCGGCCGTCTTGAACCGGGTGATTGCCACAACATCCGCCGGCAGCTTGAATGGATGTTTGACGCCGGAGGCCGCCCTGAGACCGCGCTCCGTCAGGCCGACATCAAGCCAGCCGAGACAATCCGCCTCGTCGGTGTCATTAAGCGCAATCATGTCGACCGTTTCACCGCCCCTGACCAGCCACATCGCCAGCGGAGCCAGGGTGACGCGAATGAGGACAGGGCCGTCCGCACTGTCCATCACACCGGTCTGGAACCCGCCGCTGGCGGCTTCCCAGTGCAGTGCTGTGTGGCTGTAATCGGGGCGCGCCGGAATATTGGCAAGTGCTGCCAACGCCGCAATCTGCGCCGCATTGTGCGCCATGATCCGCGCATCCTTCAGTAATTCAGGCGTTGCAATTGTAAGGTCAGCTGCTGGGGGCATTGATGTCCTCCTTGAGAGATTGATACGAGATCAAACAAGTTCTGCGTCGGTCATGATCTCGATGAGCGCCGGACCATCATGGGCCAGTGCTTCCGCCATCGCCTGTTCGATATTGGCGGTTTCCGTAACCCGGCTGCCATGACCACCGCAAAGTCGCGCGAAGGCTGCGAACGACGGGTTGGTCAGCTGCGTTTCCCAGACTGGCCATTGTCCGGCCTGCTGTTCCTTTGAAATCTTGCCGAGCTGACCGTTGTTCAAAAGGATATGGGTGATATCCATTCCGTATTTGACGGCGGTTGTGAACTCCATGGCATATTGTCCGAACCCGCCATCTCCGGAAATGGAGATCACCTTGCGGCCCTTGAATGCGTCAAGATCCTGCGTGGCGGCCCAGGCACCCATTGCCGCGGGCAGGCCGAAGCCGATGGAGCCGAGATAGCCTGACATTAGCACACGCTGGCCCTTGGTTTCAAAGTAGCGGCCAAAAGAGTAGGTGTTGTTGCCCACATCGACGGCAATGATCGCATCGTCCGGACACAGTTTTGTCAAGGCATCGAACACTGCAAAGGAATGAATGCCGTTGCCTTTTTCTTCGGCAAGCCGCGAACGCTTCTCGTCGCGCCACATGGCCCACCGTCCCGCCAATTCGGTGATCTGGTCGTCCGCATCTGCCGGTTTTCGCACCGCGTCCATCATGACTTTGCAGAAGGCACCGATATCACCCCAGACCGGCAGCGTGACCCGATGAAATTTGCCAAGTTGCATTCGCTCGAAATCGACCTGAATGATGCGTTTTGACGGTTCGATACCCGTATGATTGGAAAAGGATGTGCCAAGCGTGATGAGAAGATCGGACGTTGCAACACACCAGCTGGCGATCGGCGTTCCCGATCGGCCAAGCACACCGGCCGCATTGGGGTGGGAGTCGGCGATCAGTCCCTTGGCCTTGAATGTGGTGAGCACAGGGGCGCCGATTTTTTCGGCAAAAGCAATCACGTCATCGCGCGCATGTACGGCGCCGTGACCGATGATGATAATGGGTCGCCTTGCACGATTGATCATGTCGGTGGCCGCATCGATGTCACCATCGGACGGCTTGATGGCAGTGTCACCCATGCGCCCCTTCGGACCACGCGGTTTGGCCTTGCTCGGCTGCGTCTGAACATCGTCGGGGAAAATCAGATGGGCGACATCCCGCTCGACAATTGCATTCTTGCAGGCCAGGGACATCAACTCGGTGTGTTTTGAGGTCGACAGGACGGTCTGTGAAAAGCGGGAAACCGCATCAAAGGCCGATTTCAGATCGATGTCCTGAAAAGCGCCGGGGCCGAAAACCTGGGTTTGGACCTGACCGGTCAGTGCAAGCACGGGTGCCCGGTCGACCTTGGCGTCCCACATTCCCGTCAAGAGATTGGTTGCACCCGGCCCGGCGATAGTGACGCAGGCCGCCGGCTGTCCGGTTAGCTTGCCATAGGCGGATGCGGCAAAGGCAGCGGCCCCCTCATGACGGATGCCATAGTAGGAGAGCTTGCCGTCCTGTGCCGCCAGGCGAAGGGAATCCGCGAGCCCCAGATTGGAATGGCCGACCATGCCGAATATGCTCTTGACGCCCCAATTGATCATGGTGTCCGTCATCGCATCGGTCACTGTCCGTTCGCGCTCCGGCTCCGGTTCAACCCCGATGAAGATATCTTCTCCGCGAATCTCTACGGGATAGAGCGTCTGGCCGGTATCCTTATGGCCGCCGGGGGGTGCGCCGGTCAGCGGATCGAAATCCCAGCCGTGCCATGGGCAGCGGATCCAGCACTGACCTTCCACACCCCGTTCGATGGAACCCTCACCAAGCGGACCGCCCTGATGCGGACAGTGATTGTCCATGGCCGCCCACTGACCATCGAAATGCGAAAGGCAGATCGAGATGTTGCGCGCGGTAACTGTTTTGACGCGCCCTTCGGGAAGGTCCGCCGTGACCCCGACATTCACCCATTCCAGTGTGTCATTGCTCATTTTCAAATCTCCGAATGCAGTGTTTGTGATCAGGCGACGCCGCCAAAGGAGATGCCTGACAGGGCGGCCATCTCCTTTTTCCAGGTTGTCAGATCGTCGATGTTGAACTTCGAGAGGTGATCGTGGCCGCAGGCACGGGCCATCACCTGCATGAGTTCGACCGACGCCTCAAAGAAGTTGGTGAGACGTTCAGCGGACTTTTCGACCACGATACGGCTGATGAGGTGGGGTTTCTGCGTGGCGATGCCCACCGGACAATTGTTGGTGTGACAGGCGCGCATGGCAATGCAGCCGATCGCCTGCATTGCCGCATTGGACACGGCGACGGCGTCGGCGCCAAGTGCCAGGGCCTTGATGAAATCCGCCGGTTTTCTCAGCCCGCCGGTGATCACCAGCGTCACATCCGACCGGTCGGCCGAATCGAGATGGCGCCGTGCACGGGCAAGGGCCGGGATGGTTGGAACCGAGATGTTGTCGCGAAAGATGATCGGCGCGGCACCGGTGCCGCCGCCGCGGCCATCAAGGATGATATAGTCGACACCGACGGCCAGTGCGGCGTCGATGTCCCTTTCCACGTGCTGGGCAGAGAGCTTGTAGCCGATGGGAATGCCGCCCGTGCGATCGCGGACCTCATCGGCGAATTCCCTGATCTGGCTGGCCTTGGTCCAGTCGGGAAAACGCGGCGGCGAGATGGCGGCCTCGCCTTCCTCAAGACCACGCACTGCTGCGATCTTGCCCTTGACCTTCGGGCCAGGCAGATGCCCGCCGGTGCCGGTCTTTGCCCCCTGACCGCCTTTGAAATGGAAAGCCTGGACACTCGCCAGCTTCTCCCATTCGAAACCGAAACGGGCCGACGCGAGTTCGTAGAAGTAACGCGAATTTTCGGCCTGTTCCTCCGGCAGCATGCCGCCTTCTCCAGAACAGATGCCCGTGCCGGCGAGCTCGGCCCCGCGCGCCAGCGCCACTTTGGCGGGTTCTGACAGAGCGCCAAAACTCATGTCGGAAACGAACAGGGGGATTTTCAGCGTCAGCGGTTTCTGTGCATTGGGCCCGATCACCACATCCGTGCCGACCGGATCGTCATCAAGCAGCGGCATCCGGTCAAGTTGCGCAGTCAATAGCTGAATATCATCCCAATCCGGCAATTGTGTTCTGGGAACGCCCATGGCATCGACCTGGCCGTGATGGCCCGTTCTTTTCAGACCGGAACGCGCATATCCCTGGATCAGCCCGTTATAGGGTTCTTCTTCCGTGCCATGGCCCGTATCGGCATAGACACCCAGATAGGCTTTACGGTTGAAGGGTTGCGGATTTTTCAGTGCCCAGGCGCCGATTTCATCTTCATCGACCAGAATCTTGCCGTCGTCGACCCAACTGGAGAATTTCGGAAGTGCCTCTTCATTCGCGTATTGGGAAACGCCCGAATCCAGACGATAATCCCAATAGTGGACGCCGCAGATGAGGTTTTTTCCGCGCACAAATCCATCGGCCATCAGCGCACCGCGATGCAGACACCGCCCATAAAAAACGGAAATCTCGTCGTCAATGCGGACGATGACCAGGTCCACTTCGCCCACCAGTGCATGTTCCGGTTTGCGGTCGGCAATGGCATCGTAATCGGCAATGGCTGTTTTCTTCATCTCTTGTCCCCGGTCTGTGATGATTGGAATGTTTCGTGGGTCCTCAGCGGCTTGGCCGAAGCTTCGACAGGCTCGATCTCTGCGCAGTCTCCCATTTCGCTCACGCGAGCGGCGTACCAGCGGGCACCCGGCGCGGCTGAGATGCCGTGGACGAGCGCGCTGATCCACACCGCATTGATCGCCAGCATCAGGATGGGTTCGGCCAGAGCGTGATCGATCTTCGGCACGACGAGCAGTGCGAACAGCGCTGTCGCCAGACCGCGCGGGCCGAACCATCCAAAGAACAACCGGGTCATCGGCGAGGCATCGGTTCCGATCAGCGAAATCCAGATTGCCAATGGCCGCACCACCAGCAGGCTGAGACCGATTATTGCCAGGCTTCGCAGGTCGAGATGGTCCAGTGCTTCCGGCACCAGGGCGAGCCCCAGCAGAAAGAACGCGCCCCAGGTCAGCAATTGCCCTTCGCTCTCGGTAAATTCGTAGACGAATTTGCACCGGCCCTTGACCACATGGCCGAAGGACAGCCCGGCAACAAAAGCGGCAATGAATCCGTTGCCGTCTATCAGCGTTGCAGCCAGATAGGATGCGCCGGCAAGTGCAATGGCGCCAACACCCTCGAACGTATCGGATGTGGACTGTTTTCGCTTTGCCCAGATCAGGATCGTGCCGCCGACATATCCGGCGATAACTCCGGCAAGCGGTCCAAGCAGCAGTTGCTTCGCGCCGAATGCGAGCCATCCGGCATTGCTGCGATCCATCGATTCGGCGGCAAGGCTCGCAAACAGCAGGACCGCCGGAAGCGCCAACCCGTCATTGAGTCCGCTTTCCACCGTCAGGGCCCGCCGTGGCCGTTCCGGCACTGCTGGATTCGTCACCACTGCCTGTCCGAGCGCCGCGTCCGTCGGTGCCAGAATGGCCGCCACCAGCACGACGGCGAAGATCGGCCAGCCAGGAAGCAGTGGGGCAAGCGCGATCGTTCCGAAGAGCAGCGACAGGGGCAGGCCGATCACCAGCATTCGCACGGGCCAGACATGTCTCTTGCGCAAGGTGGCCAGGTCGATCTGGGCTGCATCAAGAAACAACAGGACGATCAAGGCGATTTCAGCGACCAGATGCAGGGTACTTTCGGCGCCCTCGCTCGACATGAGACCAGTTTCGGACAGCAAAAATCCGAATCCGATGAACAGCATTGGAGCGGTCAGGACCGTTGACGACAGGCGATTCGCGACCATCGAAAAGGCCACGGTAAACAATGCAAGCAGCAGCAGGCCCATCATGTTCCCATCTTTGTTTCGTTCCAGCGCCGGCATTCTTGCGCACCGACACCCTTTCGCCAGAGGGTGGCGACTTCTTGTCAGATGCCAAGGGCCCCAATAAGGTTACAACCGGTTGACCGAATACCGAAACACTCATTCATGGGATGCGGATTGGAAGCTGACGGCAAATCATCAATCGGAACGACCATCGACGATGATGCCGTGATTACCTTGAAAGCCGGGGAGCCGCGTTCGACGGAACGGTTTGTGCGCCTCCATGTCGGCTGGATGCTTGCTGTCGCGACCAGGATTGTCCGCGATCCCCACCATGCGGAAGACGCAGTGCAGAACGCCTTCGCGAACATATTCGACAAGATCGATGAGTTTGGCGGCCGCTCGGCGCTGAAGACCTGGATGCATCGGATCGTCGTCAATGAGAGCCTGATGCTGCTACGCAAGATCAAACGGACGGATACGGTCTCCATCGATGACCTTCAGCCGGAATTCGATGCCAACGGGTGCCGGTTCGAAGACCATTGGGCGGCTCCGAATACACCCGAAGCCCTGCTGCTTCAATCCGACATGCGCGCCCAGGTAATGGGACAGATCGATCTCTTGCCCGACACCTATCGTATCATTCTGGTGCTGCGGGACATCGAAGAGCTGACGACGCGGGAGGTGGCCGAGGCGCTGGAGATCAGCGAAGCCAATGTGAAGGTGCGATTGCACCGGGCGCGCGCCGCATTGAAACGGTTGTTGGAACCGCTGGTGAAAGGGCAGGGCCTATGAGCAAAGCCGGGCAAGAACCGATCCGCCGCAGGCGCCGGCTGCACGGCATGATGTTCAGATTGCCGTTGATGATCACCTGTGAGGCCTTCGAGGATTTCATTCTGGCGTATCTGGAGGGAGACCTGAACGCGCGGCAGACATTCGTTTTCGAACTGCATCTCAAACTGTGTCGTGAGTGCCGGGACTACCTAGATGCCTACAGAAAGGCGTTGGAACTTGCGAAGGCCTGCGGCAGCGATGAGGCCGCGGTGCTGCAAAAGGTGCCGGAGGACCTTGTTGCGGCCGTCCTTGCTGCGCGTGATTGCTGAACCTCATTCCACCGTGACACTTTTCGCCAGATTGCGCGGCTGATCGATATCACGCTCAAGAATAAGGGCGCAGCGATAGGCCATGATCTGCAGGGCGACACCCAAAAGGATGGGATCGAGTTCAGGCACGCTTTTCGGCACGACCACGTGATGGTCCGCCGCCGCGCAAACCACCCCCGGATGGGTCAGTGCAATCACCGGACCCTTGCGGGCGTGGACCTCGGCGATGGATGACAGATTCTTGTCGAGCAGCGCGTCATCGGGCAGCACGGCGACCACCGGTGTCTCCGGAGTCACCAGCGCCAGCGGACCGTGTTTGAGCTCGGAAGCCGGATAGGCTTCCGCATGGATATAGCTGACCTCTTTCAATTTCAGTGCCCCTTCCTGGGCCACGGGAAAGCCAAGACCTCGGCCGATGAAATACATGTCGCGCGCTTTGGCGCAGAACGTGGCGGCGGTTTCGATGGCAGCCGTGTCATCGAGGATTTGTCGAATCTGCTCCGGCAGCGCCTGCAGGGCCTTGATCAGTTTTTCACCCGCGGTCGGCGCCAGATCCCGTATGCGTCCGAAGTAAAGGCCCAGCAGCGCAAATCCGACGAGGGTCGACGTGAAGGTTTTGGTTGATACGACCGAGATCTCCGGTCCGGCATGCAGATACAGACCGCCATCGCAGGCACGGGCGATTGTGGATCCCACCGCATTGATGATGCCGATGACACGCCCGCCCTTGCGCTTGATCTCCTCGACCGCCATCAGCGTGTCGAGCGTTTCGCCGGACTGGCTGACGGCAATGTAGAGCGTGCCCGGTTCGATCACCGGATTGCGATAGCGAAACTCCGAAGCCGGTTCCGCCGATGCCGGAATGCGCGCCAGCTGTTCGATGACATAGGCGCCGTTGCAGGCGGAGATATAGGCCGATCCGCAGCCCAGGATCTTGATCCTCTCAATGTCGATCAGTTCACGCGGGGTCAGGTTCAGGCCACCGAAATGGGCGCTGTTGAACCGCAGGTCGAGCCTCCCCTGTAGCATCCGCTCGACGGCGTCGGGCTGTTCGGCAATTTCCTTGACCATGAAGTGTTCATGGGCGCCCTTGTCGTAGTCATCCTGCGCGACCGGCGCGGTCACCGGTGTCTTGTGCACAGGTGCGGCATCCAGTGTGCTGGTTTCAAATCCTTCCGCCGTCACCGTGGCGACTTCACCGTCGTTCAGATAGACCACCTGCTGGGTATGCCGCACCAGAGCTGCGGCATCCGAGGCGACGAACATTTCACGATTGCCGACCCCGACAATCACCGGGCTGCCATTGCGGGCCACGATGATCTGGTCCGGCTGGTCGCCGGCGATAACGGCGACGCCATAGGCGCCCTGAATGCGCCGCAAAGCGCTGCGGACTGCGTCTGCCAGGTTCGGGGCGTCCGATTGGGCGATGAGGTGAGCAAGGACTTCGGTGTCGGTATCCGAACGAAAGACGACGCCGGAGGCTTCGAGCTCCGCCTTCAGAGCCGGAGCGTTTTCGATAATGCCGTTGTGGACGACGGCGATCCGCTCGGCTCCGTCCGGGTGCGGATGAGCGTTGACATCGGATGGCTCGCCATGGGTCGCCCAGCGTGTGTGAGCGATGCCGATCTGTCCCTTCGGTTGCTCCGGCAGGATTGCCTCGAGCGCCTGGACCTTGCCCTGTGCCTTGAAGAGCTTCAGTTTTTTGGAGCGGGCCAGCGCGATTCCGGCAGAATCGTAACCGCGATACTCAAGCCGCTTGAGGCCCTCCATCAGGATTGGCGCAGCATCCTGGCGCCCGACATATCCGACAATTCCACACATGCGCTTTGCTCCGCTCAACCATAAACAATGCGCCGCAACTGCCGCGCACTAAAAGGATTGGCGCGGAATCGCCGCGCCTCGATTTCTTTCGACAGACGCTCGAATATGACCGGGTTTGTGAGCCGATCCGCCTGTAATTCCAGATGCCGGCGCACAACGAATTGTTCGGCGGTTTCCGAACAATAGGCCGTTACTTCCCGGACCACGCGTCGCGCCTCATCGCGGTCCAGCCTGGTTGTCTGAACAAGGTGATTGATCAACTCTTCGAGATCATCCATGTCCCGTGAATGAACAGAAATTTCCGAAAACGCAATAATTTTGCCCGAATTCGGGCAGGAAATGCGATGTTTATGGTTAAGAATCGGGTTTTTTAACAGAATTAGTGCTGTCGTGACATCCGGTTCAAGGCGCCTGCTCCATTGGCTGCCAGGGGTGCAGAAGGCGCTGTGGGCTCTGTTCGAATGAGAAAAAGTTGCCGCCGCCGGCCGGTTGGTCGTGGGTTCTGTCGATGGGATATCCGGCAAGATGGCAAAGCAGCAGAGTGCCGACACCGCCATGACCGACAAAGAGCACGTCACCCGGCTGCTTGCGGTTCAGGACCGTTTCAACCTCACGCACAATGCGCCGTTGAGCATCGATCGCCCGCTCCCATCCGCGAACACTTTGCTCGGGTTCGGCAAAGAACCGGTCAGCGACCTGCTCGAAGATGTCGGGGGAGAGAAATCCGGTCGCCGACCGGTCGTTTTCATGCATGGCGGCGCGAATCTCCACAGCGATATCCAGAGCTTCGGCAATCGGTTCGGCGGTCTCGACAGCCTTGCATTCCGAACTGGATACGATCTGTGTTGTTGCCGACAGCCAGCCGGCTTCGCAGAGCGATTTGACGCGGTCTTTTCCGATGTCGCTCAGGCCCCACTGGGGAACGGGAACGGTGGCATCGATTTGGACCTGTGGATGACTGAGGTAGCGTGCAACCATGCCGGCACGTTAGGGATGGTGCCGGTGGTTTGCAATTGAGGTTCCTCTGCTTCTACCGGTTCCCGGTGACAAAGGAGTCCAGCGCGTCGCCCAGTTTGTCCCAGTCGGTGAATTCGCGGTCGCCCTCGATCTCGCCCCGGTTTTCCAGCACGACATGTTCGACAATCTGGTTCATGTAGTAATCATACTCGTCGAATTTCAGTGCGCCGGCGACCAGCACCACACCGGTCGGTTCGAAGCCGACATATTCGGCAAATGAGTCGGTGTATCCGCGGGCCTCTGCCTCGCCGTTTTCGAAGGCAATGGCAAGACTGACGGAAATCAACAATGTCGGAACGGATTTCAACGCCTTGCGGTGGGCGATGGTGAAATTGGCCAGGCTTTCCTGGTGCGTTTTCTGATGGACAGAACCGGCCAGAATGACCATGTCGAATGCCGACAGTTCGAGATCGACCATGCGGCGGCGGCTGTCGCGCAGATCGACCACGTGCCCTGCTGCGCCGAGGCGCTCCGCGCAGAACTCGGCAATCTTGCGGGTTTGCCCTTCCGTGCTGCCATAGACGAGAAGAATGTTCATCGGCTGTCTCCTGATTTCGGACGGCGGATCGTTGCCAATCGTCAGGCCAGACTATCGGTCGGGCATTGGTCCGGCATTGCGCTATGTCAACGCGGCCGGTGTAAAATTGCCGTTCGATCCCAGGGAGATCGCCTCACGAAAGGTTCAGTTGCCAGCCGGCCCCAAGGACATATGTTTCCGATCAATGTATCGATTCATCATAGTCCTGCTCATATTGCTGTTCGGCCCGATATTGTTGCGGGTTGCCGTCTATGCGGCAAGCGACCCGCAAGCCCACTGGAGCCAGGCCGACCGCTCGCCGGTAGGTCTCGCACCCGATCCGCAAAGTGAACCCGCAGCGGTTGTCCAGATCTATGCAGCAAGGGCGTATCGATGGCGCGGAATATTCGCCGTACATACATGGATAGCGATCAAACCGGAGGGCGCCGGACGCTATACTCGGTACGAAGTCACCGGTTGGGGGCGGCCGCTGCGTGTGACGGCCGGCCATCCGGACGGCCGATGGGTTGGCAACGAGCCGGAACTGCTGTTCGAAAGCCGCGGTGCGGAAGCCGGATCCATGATCCCGAAAATCGAAGCGGCGATCGCCGCCTATCCCCATTCGGGGCCGGGCGGGTACACCGTGTGGCCTGGCCCCAATTCCAACAGTTTTGTCGCCGGCATCGCGCGCGCGGTCCCGGAGCTTGACGTGACGCTGCCACCCAATGCCGTCGGCAAGGACTTTGCTCCTGGATGGCTTTCGGTCCTGCCGACGCCGTCGAACACCGGCTGGCAGGTATCGCTGGCCGGATATGGAGGTATCGGCATTGGCAGGGTTGAGGGATTGGAATTGCATGTTCTCGGCCAGACGCTGGGGATTGACTTTCTGCGTCCGGCGTTGAAGTTTCCGGCGCTTGGCCGGATCGGCATGGCGGCCCGCGCCAATTGATCGCGCAGCGGGTACTGGCTGATTTGGCATACCCTTTTTGTTGGCGCTCCGCCGGTCAACGGGGTAAGGAAGAGCTTGCATCTGTCGAGTGTAGTGGGACCCATGGATTGGATCGAGAACTTTTCCGGCCTTGGCCAGCTTGAGGAATCTGTGCGTCGGACACTGGTCGACCGCAGCCGGATCATCAAGGTACCAAAAGACACGGTCGTCTTCGGTCCGGGGAAAGCGCCGGACAACCTGCTCTTGTTGCTGGACGGGACATTGCGGGTGCAACAGGTCTCCGAAAGTGGCAGGGAAATTGTGCTCTACCGGGTTCACGCCGGTGAAAGTTGCGTTCTGACCACCGCCTGTCTTCTGGCCTACGAGGAATACAGCGCCGAGGGCATCACCGAAACCGATGTTCAGGCCGTGGCAATCCCCAAGACCGTGTTCGACGATTTGATTGCCCAATCGGCCGAATTTCGCCGATTCGTCTTTACCGCATATTCAAGGCGGATCACCGACCTTTTCCTGGTTATCGAGGAAGTTGCCTTCCGCCGGGTCGACATTCGGCTGGCGCAGAAGCTTCTGGAACTTGCCGGTCGTGAAGGTGGTGTTCATGCGACGCATCAGCAATTGGCGACGGAGCTCGGGACGGCCCGAGAGGTCGTCTCACGGCTGCTGCAGGAGTTTCAGCGGCGCGGCTGGGTTGTGCTGTCGCGTGGCTCGGTTGAACTTGTCGACCAGCCCGGATTGCAGACGCTTTCGGACGCTGACTAGACCGGTTGGCGTTTTATCAGAAACGTCACAGCGGTACCGGCCTGTCATTTTGCTGGTGCATTATGGTTTTACCGCTTCCGTCAGAATCCTGAATTGCTCCAGGGTGCTGCTACTGATACTTGGCTGCCGTGATGAACTCACTGAATGCCTCGCACCAGACGACGACGGTGGAGTAGGATGCGACATCAACTCCCGACGGCACATCCACGATGAAGCCATCAAATGTCTTCACATCACCGATCAGTTGCGCACCCGACCTTGCCGCCTCGAACTGCGCCTCGTCTTCAACGAATTCGTTGAGGAGATAGAGCTTGTAATTCGGCCCAGGCGCCAAGGCGCCCTCATGGGCAATTTTTGTCGGCGTGACGCTGACTTCGCCCTCACCCCAATGAAGGAAATCGCTGCCTTTCAGATCCCGGTTGAAACTGGCCTTGAACAGTGCGCTCTCGGCTGTCGTTTCCAGCAACGCCTGGTCCGGCCCCTCCGGCGCCGTGAGGATAGGCAGCAGATAAATGCCGAGTGCAACGCCAACAACGAGCACGACGGTATGAGTGAATGTCAATATGATCCAGCGCATGTTGGGATCCCGGTTGAGGTTTGATCGCACGCCGGATGCTATCATGGTGTTTCGCGCCTCTCAATCAAACGCCGCAGCAGTTTGAACGACCGACCTGGCTGGACCTGTCCGTTGAGAGCCGGGAGCAAGTGGGCCGAGGAAGCCGCGCGGCTCACTTGTTTGATCCCGCTCAAATATCAATCAGCCCTTTGTGACTTAATCACCGACACAACCAATCGTCATCGCCATGATGCGTCTCAACAGATGCAATTGGAGACATTGGAATGACTGCAAATCTTGGAAGCTTTGATCGCCTGTTGCGGCTGGTCATTGGTATTATCCTGTTGGTAGCACCGTTCTTGGCGACTGGCGCATTCGCCGGCAATACTGTCTTGACCTATGGCGCCATTGCCATCGGTGCCATTCTGGTGGTGACGGCGCTCTTTCGTTTCTGCCCCATCTATCGTGTATTCGGCTGGAAGACCTGTCGGGCATGACGGCGTTCGAGACAGAATTCACCCCCTGGCTTTCACTTGCGGGCGGTGTCCTGATCGGCATCGCCTCCGTCCTCCTGATGCTGATGCATGGCAGGATCATGGGCGCCACCGGCATCCTGGCCGGCTTGCTCGTGCCTGCAAGCAGTGCGGACTGGCAATGGCGGGCGGCGCTGATCGGCGGCATGATTTCCGCCCCGCTTGCCTATTTGCTTGCGGTCGGTTCCTTCCCGGCAATCAATGTACCGGTTTCCATGCCGATGCTCATTGTCGGCGGGTTTATCGTCGGTATCGGTGTGACCATCGGAAGCGGATGCACGTCCGGTCATGGCGTGTGCGGCATGGCGCGATTGTCACCGCGGTCGGTTGCCGCAACCCTGACCTTCATGCTCACCACTTTCATCACGGTGTTCGTGGTGCGCCACGGTTTTGGGAGTTAACACCATGCGATTGATCTCAACCTATCTCATCGGCCTCGTTTTCGGCATCGGCATTTCGATTTCCGGCATGGCGGATCCGGCCAAGGTCCTCAATTTCTTTGACCTGTTCGGTACATGGGACCCTAGTCTTGCCTTTGTCATGGGCGGTGGCCTGCTGGTCACATATTTCGGCTATCGCTTCGTGTTCAGGCAATCTGCACCGGTCTTTGAGACAGCATTCATTGTGCCCAAAAGCAAGCGGGTGGATTTGCGGCTGCTGGGCGGTTCGGCGGTTTTCGGCATTGGCTGGGGGATCGCCGGATTTTGTCCGGGTGGCGTGCTGCCTGTGATCGGCACCGGCCGACCGGACGTGCTTGTCTTTGTCGCGTCGCTGATCGCCGGAATGCTCGTGGCCCGACTGTTCAATCGACCGGCCATGCCGGTAATGCAAAAACCATAGATGTATTGAAAGAGGAGAAGTGAAATGACCGATTATCCGATCAACATGGATGTTCATCCCGAGGTCAAGGCGTTCTTCGATCCGGCGACCAATACCATCAGCTATGTGGTCAAGGATCCGTCCTCAAAGGCCTGCGCGATCATCGATTCCGTCATGGACATCGACTATGCGGCGGGCCGCATCACCTACGATCATGCGGATGAGTTGATCAACTACGTCACCGCCAATGATCTGTCACTGGAATGGCTGATCGAGAGCCATGTCCACGCCGATCACCTGTCTGCCGCGCCCTATATTCAGGAAAAACTGGGTGGTCGGATCGGCATTGGCAGGAACATCACCATTGTTCAGGACACATTCGGAAAGGTGTTCAACGAAGGGACGGAATTTCAGCGTGACGGCAGCCAGTTCGACCGTCTGTTCGATGAGGGCGATACCTATCAGATTGGTGGCGTGACGGCCTTTGCCATGCATACGCCCGGCCACACGCCTGCCTGCATGACTCACGTCATCGGCGATGCTGCCTTTGTCGGCGACACGCTGTTCATGCCCGATGGCGGTTCGGCCCGCGCTGATTTTCCCGGTGGCGATGCCGGTGTCCTGTATGATTCGATCCAGAAGGTTCTTGCGCTACCCGACGCCATGCGCCTGTTCATGTGTCACGATTACGGGCCGAACGGCCGTGACATTGCGTGGGAGACCAGTGTCGGCGACGAAAAGGCGCACAATATTCACGTCGGCGGCGGCACAAGTCGGGAAGAGTTCGTGCGCATCCGCACGGAGCGCGATGCCCAGCTCGACATGCCCAAACTCATCATCCCATCCCTGCAGGTCAATATGCGGGCCGGTGAGATGCCGCCGAAGGACAAGGACGGCAGGCAGTTTCTGAAGGTGCCGGTCAACGCAATTTAGACCGGTTCAGGTTTGGCGGAAACGGCAAGACCTGAATGCCACAACAAAATCGGGGGCCGATACAATTGTTCCGTTTCTGACGAAACGTGAAACGGACCAGATCGGCCTCAACCAACCCCGTTCGGGAGAGCACCATGGAAGCCAAAAAAGTATCGGACGAATTGTCCGTCAGCCCGCAGATACTGGTCGATGATGTCAAAACGCTTGCCGACCAGGGGTTTCGCGCCCTGATCTGCAACAGGCCCGACGGCGAAGGCGCGGATCAGCCCGTTTTCAAGGAACTCGAAAACGCGGCGGAAGGGCTGGGCTTGCAGACGCGTTATATTCCGGTCTCGGCCGGCAAGGTCAATGATGATGACGTGGAGGCATTTGCCACCGCCATGCGTGAACTGCCCAAGCCGGTATTGGCCTTCTGCCGAACCGGTACGCGGTCCGCAACCCTCTGGTCGCTATCCCAGGCTGACCAGCAGCCGCTGGCAGAGATCCTGGCAGCCACAAAGGATGCGGGATATGACATGGCGGGCGTTGCCCGACGCATCGCCAATGGCGGCAAAACGCCGACCGAAAAGGCCGACCGGTCCTTCGATGTGGTGATCGTTGGCGGCGGTGCGGCCGGAATTTCCGTTGCGTCGAGCCTGAAGGCCCGCGAGGATGATCTCGACATCGCCATCATCGATCCGGCCGATATCCACTATTACCAGCCAGGTTGGACCATGGTAGGTGCCGGCATATTCGACGCGCAGACAACCGCCAGGACCCTTGGATCGCTGATCCCAAAGGGTGTGCATTGGATCAAATCCGCCGTCGCCGCTTTTGAGCCGAAAAACAATGCGGTCATTCTCGATGGTTGCCGGGTCGTGCAGTATCAGCGGCTGATTGTCTGTCCTGGCTTGAAGCTTGACTGGAATGGCGTGGAAGGGCTGGTCCAGACCCTCGGCAAGAACGGAGTAACCTCCAACTATCGTTATGACCTGGCGCCCTATACCTGGAGCCTCGTCAAGCAGATGACGGGTGGCCAGGCGATCTTCACCCAGCCGCCCATGCCGATCAAATGCGCTGGCGCCCCGCAAAAGGCAATGTATCTGTCAGCCGATCACTGGCATCGAAAGGGTCTGCTGAAGGACATCGATGTGACTTTTTGCAATGCTGGCGGTGTGCTGTTTGGCGTCAAGGATTATGTCCCGGCCCTCATGGAATATGTGGATCGCTATGATGCGTCACTGGCGTATTTCCACAATCTGGTCGCCATAGACGGTGCCGGGAAAAAGGCCTGGTTCGACGTCAAGGAGCCGGAAAAGCCGGTACGCCGTGTCGAAAAAGACTTTGACATGATCCATGTCTGTCCGCCGCAAACAGCCCCCGATTTCATCCGCGTATCGCCACTTGCCGATCAGGCCGGCTGGGTGGATGTCGATCAGGCAACGTTGCGTCACAAGACCCATGACAACATCTGGTCGTTGGGCGACGTGATGAATGCGCCCAATGCGAAGACGGCTGCTGCCGCCCGCATTCAGGCGCCGGTGGTGGCCGCGAATGTGGTCGCCGATATCAACAACCGCGCACCGACTGCCCATTATGATGGCTATGGATCTTGTCCGCTAACTGTCGAACGGGGCAAGATCGTGCTCGCCGAATTCGGCTATGGCGGCAAACTTCTGCCGAGTTTCCCCAAATGGCTGATCGACGGCACGAAGCCGAGCAGCCTGGCCTGGCTGCTCAAGGAGCGCATGCTGCCGCCGATCTACTGGAGGGCGATGTTGCGTGGTCGCGAGTGGATGGCGAAACCGGAAAAGATCGTCGCCCATTGATTTGCCGGCCATCCTGTATCTGCAATCCCATCCGGACAGAATTCCGTTTGGAGCTGTTATCGAGTGAATCTCCGTGTCGTTAAAAGACATTCGCCCCCATACCCTGTCACGATATCTGCCGATCCTGGATTGGGGGCGGCGCTACGATACCGGTGCATTGGCCAGCGATCTGGTCGCGGCGATGATCGTGACGATCATGCTGGTGCCGCAATCGCTGGCCTATGCGCTGCTCGCGGGACTTCCGCCCGAGATGGGCCTCTATGCCTCGATCGTTCCGCTGCTTGCCTATGCCATTTTCGGCACCAGTCGGGTTCTTGCCGTCGGACCGGTGGCGGTCGTTTCGCTGATGACAGCGGCGAGCGTTGGCAATCTGGCGCTTCAGGGGACCGGTGAGTACATCCTGGCGGCCATCACGCTGGCCTTCATGTCCGGCCTGATGCTGCTCGCGATGGGTTTGTTCAAACTGGGCTTTCTGGCGAATTTTCTCAGCCATCCGGTCATTGCCGGTTTCATCACCGCGACCGGATTGCTGATTGCCCTCAGCCAGCTCAAGCACATTTTGGGAATAGACGCTTCTGGCCACACATTGCCCGACCTTGCCAGGTCTCTGATCGAACATTTGCCGCTGGCGAACCTTCCGTCCATCGTTATCGGTGTGGGAGCCACGTTGTTTCTCTTTTGGGTTCGGTCCGGACTGAAGCCGCTATTGCTGCGGATCGGATTGAAGCCGCGTCTTGCCGATGTTCTTGCCAAGACCGGTCCGGTGGCGGCGGTTGCCCTGACCACGCTGGCGGCCTGGGGCCTGCATCTTGGCGACCGGGGTGTCGCTCTGGTCGGAGTGGTACCGGGCGGATTGCCTCCGCTGACGGTTCCGTCCTTCGATCTCGATCTGTGGACAAGCCTCGCCGGGCCGGCACTTCTGATCTCGATCATCGGCTTTGTCGAGTCCGTATCGGTGGCTCAGACACTGGCGGCCAAACGCCGACAGCGTATCGTACCCGATCAGGAACTGGTCGGCCTTGGTGCATCCAACATCGCATCGGCCATGTCGGGCGGATATCCGGTCACCGGCGGCTTCGCACGGTCGGTGGTCAACTTTGATGCCGGTGCCGAATCGCCTGCCGCCGGTGCGTTCACGGCAATCGGCATCACCCTCGCCGCGCTGGCCCTGACACCGCTCCTGTTTTTTCTGCCGAAGGCAACGCTCGCCGCAACCATCATCGTGGCCGTCCTGTCGCTGATCGATTTTTCGATCCTCAAGCGAAGCTGGGCCTATTCCAAGGCGGATTTTTTCGCCGTCGTCACGACGGTCCTTCTCACGCTCGGACTTGGCGTATCAATTGGCATTTCGGCAGGCGTCCTGCTGTCGGTTCTCCTGTACCTCCACAAGACCTCGCGTCCGCATATCGCGGACGTCGGATTGGTGCCGGGTACCCAGCATTTTCGAAACGTCAAGCGACACAAGGTGATAACCGATCCGAGGGTGCTGTCGCTCCGTGTCGATGAGAGCCTCTATTTCGCCAATGCCCGTTTTCTGGAAAATCACCTGTTCGAACGGGTCGTCGGCAATGCGCCAATCAAACACGTCGTCCTTCTTTGCTCGGCGATCAACGAAATAGACCTGAGCGCGCTTGAATCGCTGGAGGCGATCAACCACCGGCTGGCCAGCATGGGCGTCAAACTGCACCTGTCCGAGGTCAAGGGTCCGGTCCTGGACCGCCTTCAGCGTTCCGATTTCCTCGATGCGCTTTCGGGACAGGTTTTCCTGTCTCACTTCGAGGCCATCGAAGCGCTGACCGAAAAACCAGGTGTCATCTCCGCCGGGCGTCCGGATCCTGCTGAGCTGGCCTCCTGATCCTGGGCTGCTCTCCGTTCCTTCAACCGCTGTCGACCCCATTGCAAAGTATCGATGATTGGGCAATGGTCCCGGATGATCCTTGCGACCGCGGAGCAACCGTCCATGCCCATCATCAATCGGATTTCAGCCTATGCGGATGATCTGACCGCCTGGCGTCGCCATCTGCACCAGCATCCCGAACTTGGGTTCGAGTGTCATGAAACAGCCGCCTTCGTTGCCGAACGGCTGCGAGAATTCGGTGTGGACGAAATCCACGAGGGGATCGCCACAAGCGGTGTTGTCGCTGTCATCAACGGGAAAGGCGATGGGCCGGTTATTGGCCTTCGGGCCGACATGGACGCCCTGCCGATGCAGGAAATGACAGGGCTGGAGCATGCCTCGCGCCATGCGGACAAAATGCACGCCTGCGGTCATGACGGCCACACGGTCATGTTGCTGGGTGCGGCTCGCTATCTCGCCGAAACGCGCAATTTTGCCGGCAAGGTCGCGCTGATCTTTCAGCCTGCCGAGGAAGAGGGCGGCGGCGGTGGAGTGATGTGCGACGAAGGTGTGATGGAACGGTTCGACATCGCCCAGGTCTATGCCCTCCACACCGTGCCTGATTTGGAATTCGGCTCCTTTGCCACCAATTCCGGTTACCTGATGGCTGCGGTGGACGATTTTGATATCGTCATAACGGGTGACGGTGGCCATGGCGCCTATCCTCATCAGACGAGTGATCCGGTTGCGGCCGCCCTGCAGCTTGGCCAGGCAATCCAGACCATTGTCTCGCGCAATGTACCGGCTCTCGACCATGTCGTCGTATCCCTGACCAGCATCCAGACCGGCACGGCGCACAACATCATACCGGCAGGCGCTGAACTTGGCGGCACGGTTCGCACATTTCGCGGCGAGATGCGCGACAGGATGCAGACACGGCTACAGGAGATTTGTGACGGCGTTGCTGCGGCGATGAATGTAAATGTCCGGCTGAAGTATCAGCGCAACTACCCGGCAACGAAAAACAGTCCGGAGCAAGCGGACTTCGCAGCCGGCGTGGCGCGGGAAATTGCCGGCACCGACAGGGTGTCGACCGACGCGCAACCAGAAATGGGTGCCGAGGATTTTGCCTATATGCTGGAAAGAAGGCCAGGTGCCTATCTGTTCCTGGGCCAGGGTGATGGACCGCATCTTCACCATCCGACGTTCGATTTCAACGACGACGTCGCACCGGTAGGAGCGTCTTTTTTCGCAACGCTGGTGGAGCGAGCACAACCGGTCGCCTGATTCAATCCTGGTCACGCACCCTATTTCATTGAACTTAGGTTTATATCCGCAATTGCCGACTCTGCACGCGTTGACACCCCTTTCCTCGTCCCGCTAGACGCGGATTTGCAACCCGTCCGTGCAAATCGTCAGTGATTCAGCTGATTCGATATCCAAGCGCAGGTTTCGGGTCAAACCGTGGGAGGCGCGCGTGCGCCGTACAGGAATTGCTGTCGTATTCATCGCGCTGCTCATACCGCTGTTCTGGTTTGTTCCCCTTGCGGCGGAACATGATCCGGCCGCCATTGCAAGCGAGTATCTGGGTGCCTCGGCGTTGATCGCCATGGCCTTTTCGCAATTGTTGGTAACCCGGATCCCGGCGCTACAGACCGTGTTTGGCGGACAGGATCGCATCTATGTTCAGCACAAGTGGCTGGGCATTGGTGCCGTCGCTGCAGTTTTGTTGCATGAGAGCATCGATGCTGAAGTGTCTGGCCTTGGCGGCGAAACAGCACTGTCGGAGATTGCGGAATCACTCGGTGAAATCGGCTATTACGGCCTTCTGGCGTTGCTTGCCGTCACTCTTCTGACACTGATTCCTTATCACTGGTGGCGCTGGACACACAAGCTAATGGGCCTGGTGTTCTCATTGGCGGCACTGCACTTCGCTTTCATTGAGAAGCCGTTTGCAACACTTGATCCGGCTGGCCTTTACATTCTGGCGTTCTGTGTCATCGGGGTGGTTTCCTATCTACTGACCTTGATCCCGTACAATCGGCGCTACGTGCGGAACCGCTATCGCGTAACCGCTATCGAACCGCAGGGTAAAGCACTCGCCGTCACGCTCACTCCGCGTGGACGCGGACCGCGTCACCGACCTGGTCAGTTTGCCTTCGTTCAATTTGATGTTCCCGGTTGCAGGGAGACCCATCCCTATACGATCAGCAAGGCTCCGGACCCGTCCGGCATGCTGCGCTTCACCATCGCTTCGCTGGGTGATCATACCGGAAAATTGCCGGGCATCCTTTCAGCCGGTACCGAGGCTGTTGTATCTGCCCCATTGGGTCGGTTCACAAGAAAATTCGGCGCGACGAGAGAGATCTGGATTGCCGGTGGCATCGGCGTTACACCATTCGTGGCCTGGGCACAGTCCCTTCAGCCAGGCCATGCGCCCATCCATTTTTTCTATAGCGCAAGAACCCGCGGTGCCGCGCCCCATCTCGGGGAATTGGAAACGATTGCCAAACAGGATTCCGATTTCCATCTCCACTTTGTCGATTCGTCGGCAGGCAAGCGCCTGACGCCACAGTTCATCTCCCATGCCTTGGATGATGATCTTATTGGTGCACAAGCCTATTTCTGTGGACCCATACCGATGCGGAACGCCATCCGCTCCGGGCTGTGTCGTCTCGGTCTGCGGGCATCAGCGTTTCATTTCGAGGAATTCGAGATCCGGTCCGGCATCGGGCTGAGGCGCCTGTTCTCCTGGTTGGCGGCGCGCCACGGGAGTGCTGGACACCCGAAAGGAAGGCCCCTGCGTGCCGTATAATCCCCAGTTAAATCCCTCGCGATTTGATCTTTCGGTCTATGGCTTCGGCGTCACGCTTCCCCAGATGTCGGAGACCCAACCAAAGGAGAAATTGAAAATGATGAATATACTGAAGAACAACGGTCCGGCTCTGACAGGCGTTTGTGTGGCGATGCTGCTGCTTTCCCCGGTTGCGGCATCGGCGGCCGTGTCCAAAGGCGATGTTTTGGGCACCACCGAGCAGGCGGTCAGGGCAGCCCTTGAGCAAAAGGGATACACGGTCCAGGAGATCGAAATCGAAGACGGTGTGATCGAAGCTGAGTTCATCGCGCAGGGCAGCGAGATGGAGATCGAAGTGGACAAGACTACAGGTCAGGTTCTGGAAGTCGAAGACGACTAAATCATCTTCGCTGGAACTGGCTTCCCGCCACCGACCTGGCCGCGCTCCTGCCCCCCTAGCGGTTCAAGGTCGGTGGCGGGAATGATCGTTTAAATGTCGTTTGCCGCGGATGACCTCCAGCGCGGCAAACGAAAAGGAGTTCATTTTTCTCGCATTAGCTGCAATTGTGCTTTGCGCATGCAGGGATGTAATGAACGGGAACGCAATGTTGAATTCGGATTTCGTCAGAAGATTTGGTCTGCCGGCGCTGTTTCTGCTCCAGTTCTTTTGTGTTTTGTTTCTTCTTGCCGATGCGGTGGCGGATGTATTCAAACTTGAAAGCCTGAGTTTCATCAAGGACAGCGACAGTTTTGAATATGCTGTTGTGATAGCCCTGATCATGAGCATGGCCGCGACCGGTTACAGGATGCGCCGCGTCCTGTTGCGCAACAGGCTCGTGGAAAATCAACTTATGGCCGCCTCCGGTGCTTTTTGCGAGTTGCTTGAGTTGCATTTCGAGAACTGGAACCTGACAGCGTCCGAACGGGAGGTTGCCCTCCTGGCGATCAAGGGATTCGGAATCGCCGAGATCGCCGATTTGAGAAAGACCAAGGCCGGCACGATCAAGGCGCAACTCAACGCAATCTACAAGAAGGCGGATGTTACCGGACGCCCCCAACTCATAAGCCTGTTTGTCGAGGAACTGATGGGCGACACGCTAGCACCATCTCCTGTTTGATCGACATTTTGCAGACCCTTCCATCCAGGTAACGTGATCCGGTTTCCCGGCGCTTGCGTAAGAGGACGGGGGAGGGAGTCCGGTTGTGAGCGATCCCGTTGCGATTATGTGGTTCCGGCAGGATTTGCGTCTTGCCGACAATCCGGCGCTGAGCCGTGCTGCGCGCAACGGTAGCGTCCTGCCGATCTATATTCTCGATGATGAGAACGCAGCGAGCCAGGCTATGGGTGCTGCCAGCCGATGGTGGCTCCACCATGCTCTCGACAAACTGAACAGTGACCTCCACGGTGCCCTGCGCTTCTATCGGGGACGGGCCGACGACATATTGCCGCGATTGATCGACACCCATGGTGCCAGTCTTGTGTGCTGGAACCGGTGTTACGAACCCTGGCGCATAGCGCGGGACAAGGACATCAAAACGGCGCTGGTCAATGACGGTGTTGTGGTGGATAGCGACAATGGTTCGCTGCTTTGGGAACCTTGGGAGGTGCTCAAGAAGGACGGAACGCCCTATCGCGTTTTCACGCCGTTCTACCGCCGTGGCTGCCTTGGGGCCGCACCACCCAGAAAACCCTTGCCGGCTCCGCAATCGATGAAACTGGTCGACGCACGAGATGCAATGGCAGTGCCACTGGACGATTTGGAGCTGCTGCCTGAAATCCGATGGGACAGGCCTCTCGAACCCCACTGGACGATCGGTGAAGATGGCGCGCGGCGGCAGCTCGATGCTTTCCTGAGTGATGGCCTTTCCAACTACAAGGAGGGGCGAAATTTTCCCGCGCGGGAGAATGTTTCGCGCCTGTCACCCCATTTGCATTGGGGTGCCATCTCCCCCCACCAGGTCTGGCATGCAGCGGCGACAATGGAACCGTCGGCAGATCTTGATCATTTCAGGAGCGAACTGGGCTGGCGTGAGTTTTCCCACGCGCTACTTTATCATTTTCCCGACCTGCCCACCGCCAATCTCCAGTCTTCTTTCGATCGTTTTGCGTGGCGCTCGGATCCGGACCGCCTGCGATGTTGGCAGCGTGGGCAAACCGGGGTTCCGATCGTCGATGCCGGTATGCGGGAACTCTGGCAAACGGGCTATATGCACAACCGTGTCCGCATGATTGTCGGTTCGTTTCTGGTGAAAAACCTGCTGCTGCATTGGCGTGATGGTGCCCGCTGGTTCTGGGATTGCCTTGTCGATGCGGATCTGGCCAACAACAGCGCAAGTTGGCAGTGGATTGCCGGATGCGGGGCCGATGCGGCGCCATTTTTCAGGATCTTCAACCCGGTGCTTCAGGGCAAGAAATTCGATCCCGATGGGCGTTATACACGACGCTTCGTTCCCGAACTCGCCAATATGCCCGACGCCCATCTGTTCAGTCCCTGGGGCGCGCCCGAGGATGTTCGCGAGACGGCGGGTGTTCAACTGGGAACGACCTATCCCAGGCCGATTGTCGATCTCAGACGATCACGCGAGGATGCGCTCTCGGCCTACCGGCAGATCAATCAGTCATAGTTTCATCCGGCAAAAACGGCTATGCAGTGGGTGATGTTTGACACGGTTCACGCATACCATGACCGACCGGAGGGGCACTGATGAACTTACTGAGCATGGAAAATCCCGTCTTCGTCACCTATGTGATCACCGCCGCCATCATGATTTTGAAACTCATGGGGCAGGGCTGGATGACGGTATACAGAATGATCAAGGCGGATGCCGGATTGTTGAATCCGGAGGACCTCACGGCGGGGCCTGCCAACCGCAATCCGCGGCCGGAACAACTTGAACCGAACGACTATGTCGAACGGTCCCGGCGCATGCAGCGCAACGATCTTGAAAGCATCCCGGGATTCCTTGCCTGCGGTCTCATCTTCGTGGCTGTGGCGCCGCCGGCGGTTCTCGCCGGCATCTTGATGTACGGGTTTGTCATTGCCCGGCTGGCGCATTCGCTGGCCTACGCAACGGGGCAACGTCATGAAATGCGAGCAGCCCTGTTTGCCGTCGGTTCGATTGCCGTCGTCGTCATGGCGGTCTATGCGCTCTTCGCAGCACTTTTCTGAGTGACGACGAACACGGACCACACATCATGAGAACCACGACCCGATTTCGCGCGCTGTTCGAGGCACCCGACTTTCTCTTCCTGCCCGGAGCCTATGATGCGCTGTCGGCAAAACTTGCAGAGCGCGCCGGTTTCGATGCCATCATCGTCGGAGGATATTCGGTGACCGGCGCGTTGCTGGCCGCTCCGGACAGTTCCCAATTGGGGCTGGGCGAAATGACGGAACACTATCGCCGAATCTGCGATGCCATCGATGTGCCGGTGCTTGTCGATGCCGATACCGGTTTTGGCAATGTGACCAATGTTCGTCGGACCACGCAGCAACTGGAGCAAGCCGGTGTCGCCGGATTCTTCATGGAAGATCAGGTCTTTCCAAAGCGCTGCGGCCACACGCCCGGCAAGGCTGTCATCCCGACCGAAGAGATGGTCGCCAAGATCAAGGCTGCAACCGATGCACGGACCGATTCCGACCTCGTGCTGATGGCCCGTACCGATGCGCTGGCCGTCGAGGGGCTGGATGCCACTCTCGAACGGGCCGCGCTGTATCGCGAGGCCGGCGCGGACACTTTGTTCATCGAAGCGCCGCGAACGGTTGACCAAATGCGACGCATCATCGGTGAGCTTGGCGGGTTGCACATGGCCAACATGATCGATTTCGGCATGACACCGGACCTGACGGCCGCCGAGCTTCACGAGATCGGATACGCCGCCGGATGCTGGGGGTTGAGCCCGATTTTCACCGCCGCAAAAGCCATGGCCGATCTTTACGCGCAAATGAAAGTGGATGGGACGTCAAGTGGAGCGCGGGATCGGATGATGACCTTTGATGCCTTCACCGACCTTGTGGGCCTGCCGGAAATGCGGCAAGGCGAGCAGGCTGCCCTGGATTTTGCGCGTGCGCTGCTGCAATCGCGGAAATAGGCACATCCGACACGGGCGAATCGTGGTTCAGCCGTCGAGAAGCCGCTGTTCATAGGGGTAGTAGGTCAGGATCTCATAACCCGTGTCGGTAATCAGCACCTGCTCTTCGAGCTTGACGCCCTCCCTGCCGCCGACGGCGCCGATATAGGCTTCAACGCACATCACCATGCCGGGCACCAACTGACCGTCATAACCCGCTTCTTCATAGTCCTCCGGGTAGCGGATGCTCGGATATTCATCGCATAGCCCCACGCCATGGGCGATCACCCCATAGCGTTGGGCGCGAAAGGCTTCCGGCAACCGTTGCGCCTTCTGCGTGATTTCCTCGAAGCCCATGCCCGGTTTCATCAGTTCCATATTGGTCATGATGTGATCATATGCCGTTTGGTAGAGGCTTTTCTGCTCGGCCGTCGGCTCGAAATCTCCGACCATCCAGGTGCGGGAAATGTCCACGCAGCTGCCATAGCAACCGATCAGGTCCGTATCGAACGCCAGCAATTCTCCATGCTGTATGATCCGCGGCCCGCATTCCTGGAACCAGGGATTGGTGCGCGGCCCGGATGAAAGAAGGCGTGTCTCGATCCACTCGCCACCGCGCCGGATATTTTCCGCATGCAGAACCGACCAGACGTCGTTTTCCGTGAGCCCGGGCGCAACGGCATTCTGCATCTTGCCGATCGCCGCTTCACAGGCATGGATAGCGCAGCGCATGGCGGCCAGATCGTCCTGCCCCTTGATGGAGCGCGCAAATTCGGTGACCTCCTGTCCGTCGAACACGTCGACCCCCAGCGCCTGGAGAGCAAGCAGTCCGGGGTTTTCGATCCGGTCGATCGCCAGCCGACGGTTATCGCCGCCATGGGCGCGCAACAATTCGTCGACCTGCGCGGCAAACAGGCCGGCATGTTCCTCCAGCCGGTCGCCGCTTTCAAAAAAGAAGAAACTGGCGCCGTGTCGGACTTCGCGAACCAGAGGCGCATGCGCCGAGAGGTGGTCGCAGGCATGAAAGTCCCACAGCACGATGTACCCGTCAGCGGAAATGAAGCAGGCGCGGACCGGATTGTGGGTGATCCACAACTGCATATTGGTCGTGTCGGTCGCGTAACGGATATTCAGCGGGTCGAAACACAAAAGCCCGGCATAATCATGTTGCCTGAGCTGACCCACCAACCGGTCCAGCCGATATTGGCGCATCCGTTCCAGATTGGGTGCGGTCAGCCCCGCTTCCGCCCATTCGTTGAATGCCAGGGCCGTCGGGCCGATTTCAACCCGGTCATTGTCGTCGGGCGATCCATCCGGTTTCGTCGGCACTGCGCGGCGGCGTGTTGGATCGATTTTCTGGTTCGAAACTGAAAAGACGCTCATCCCTGTCCCCACCCGTTCCGTATCGCCCTGAGGTTACAGCAACAGGTTCCGGATGCGCTTTCAATCGCGACCTGCACATGGCGTTTTGCGTCCTCGTGCCATCATGAAAATTACCGGATATTCACACCGTAGCTGCGGGTGGCACTGGTTCTTGGCAAAAAATCTCTATATGCAAGCCGCAACACCTGCGCGGTCCTGAGCGGCACCGGGCAAGCTGACCAAGACAATGGGTCCATCCATGCAGGAAATCATATTGCGCCGTCCTGACGATTGGCACCTTCATCTTCGCGATGGCGATATGTTGGAGGCCGTATTGCCATTCAGCGCCGCGCATTTTGAGCGTGCCATCATCATGCCGAATCTGGTGCCGCCGATCATCGACACGACCATGGCAAAGGCCTACCACGACCGGATCATGCGCGCCGCTCCGCAGGACCACTCGTTTACGCCGTTGATGACGCTCTACCTGACGGAAGATACCGTAGCCGATGATGTCGTTGCCGGCTTTCAAGAGGGCCTGATAACAGCGGTCAAGCTCTATCCGGCCGGAGCGACCACCAACTCCCATAGCGGCGTACGCGACATTCACGCCGTCTATCCGGTGTTGGAGAAAATGGCAAAGGCCGGCGTGCCTCTGTGCATTCATGGCGAGGTCACGGACCCCGATGTCGACATATTTGATCGCGAAGCAGTGTTTATTGAACGGGTCCTCAGCCCTTTGCGGGACTCGGTCCCCGGTCTCAAAATCATATTGGAGCATCTGACCACCGCAGATGGTGTCGACTATGTGGGTGAATCGGGCGACGGCATTGCCGCAACGATCACCACCCATCACTTGATCATCAATCGGAACGCGATATTGGTCGGCGGAATCAAACCGCATTACTACTGCCTGCCGGTGGCCAAGCGCGAACGCCATCGGCTGGCGCTTCGCAAGGCTGCCACCTCCGGCAATCCGCGCTATTTTCTCGGGACGGATTCCGCCCCGCATCTCGATGCGGACAAGGAAAGCCCGTGCGGCTGCGCGGGTGTGTTCTCCTCGATCAATACCATGGCCTGCCTGGCCCATGTTTTTGAAGAGGAAGGCGCCCTGGACCGGTTGGAAGGATTCGCCTCGTTGCATGGACCGGCATTTTACGGTCTCCCGGTCAATGAGGAGATGATCCGGCTGGTGCGGCGGGATGCACCGGTTACGCTGCCGGACAAGATTGATACCCCATCGGGATCGGTGACGGTTTTCGATCCGATGTTCCCGATCCACTGGGATGTCGCGGTGGCATAGGGCGCGAAGTCGCAAAAAGAGGAAAAGAGATGTTCTCAAACACCTATCCGGACCGGGAGCTGGTCGCCGAACTCGTTGCCAAGATGCTGGTCGAAATCAAGGCGGTACACTTTCGTGCCGACGAGCCCTACACATTCACATCGGGCCTTGCCAGCCCGGTCTATATCGATTGCCGCAAGCTCATTTCCTATCCGCGTGTCCGGTCCGCAATCATGGATTTTGCAGTCGCCACAATACAGCGTGAAGCCGGCTTTGAGCGGTTCGACAGCATTGCCGGTGGTGAAACGGCTGGTATTCCGTTTGCCGCATGGATTTCGGAACGTATGGGCCTGCCGATGCAGTATATTCGCAAGAAACCGAAGGGTTTTGGCCGGGATGCCCAGATTGAGGGAGACATGCCAGAGGACAGCCGGGTGATTTTGGTTGAAGACCTGACCACCGACGGCGGCAGCAAGATCAAATTTGCCGAGGCCATTCGAACCGCCGGCGCCGAAATCAATCACACATTCGCTATCTTCTACTATGATATTTTCAAGGACGCGCCGGACCGGCTGAAAAGCCACGGCATGACGTTGCACTATCTGGCCACGTGGTGGGATGTTCTGGCGCTGTCCCGCAAAAACAAATATTTTGACGAACAGACCCTGGCCGAAGTGGAGGCGTTTCTGAATGCGCCGCTGGATTGGTCAAGCCGCAATGGCGGCATTTCGAAACTGCCGGAAAATCCCTGAGCCGGCAATATAAACAATGCGATGGGAGGGAAGGCAATGGCGAAGCCGAACCTGCTGATTGTCGGTGCTGGTGGTGTCGGTCAGGTCACGGCCAACAAGGCGGTCCAGTTTCGTGAGGATTTCGGAACCATCACGCTGACAGCAAGGACGGCGCCGAAACTCGAACGCATTGCCGCGGACATCCAGGAACGGTGGGGCCAGCACGGCGATGCCGCTCTTCTCGATACCCAGCCTGTCAATGCCCGTGACCAACAGGAGCTGGCGGCTCTGATTCGAGCGCGCGACATCGCCCTTGTTCTCAATGTGGCCGCGCCCTACTGCAATGCGACAATCCTCGATGCCTGCATCGAAACGGGTGCAGCCTATCTGGATACGGCGCTTGCCGAGAGTGAATTCACGGAAGACATCAAGCCGCCCTGGTATGCCTATGTGGAGTGGCCGAGGCGTCAGCGTTTTGCCGAGCGCAAGATCAGCGCGCTTCTGGGCATGGGGTTCGATCCCGGAGTCGTCAATATCTTCTGCGCCTACGCCCGCAAACACCTGCTGGACGAAATCGCATCCATTGACATTATTGATGTCAATGCCGGCAGCCACGGCCGATATTTTGCCACTAACTTTGATGCCGATGTCAATCTGCGCGAGATCAAGGAGGATGTCATTACCTGGGAAGACGGCGCCTGGAAAACCATTCCGCGCCATTCCGAATGGATGGATGTATCCCTGCCGCATGTCGGCACGCACCGGGTTTATTCCATGGGGCATGACGAACTGCAGTCACTCGCCGTGAACTTCCCCGGAACCGACCGGATTACATTCTGGATGGGATTCGGAGACCATTATCTGAAAGTCTTCGATGTGTTGGACAATCTTGGTCTGACCTCGTCAATGCCAGTCGATGTCGATGGCGTCAAAGTTGCGCCAAACCGGTTGATCAAGGCGCTCTTGCCGGATCCGGCTTCGCTGGCGCAGGGGTATACCGGCAAGATCTGCATCGGTGTTGATATCCGCGGCCGGAAAAACGGTGAGCCGAGACGGTATTTCCTGTGGTCCAATTGCGATCATGAGGACAATTATCGTGAAGTCGGCAGCCAGGCGATCTCCTATTCAACCGGCGTTCCCGTCATCACCGCGGCCCGATTGGTGGCCGCCGGCAAATGGAACCCGCAAACAATGGTTCACGTCGAGGAACTGGATCCGGACCCGTTCCTGGCGATGATGCCCGAGGTCGGCATTGATTGGCAGGTCGAGGAACTGCCGCTCAATGGCGGCTGGCCCTATCCGGCCGAGGCCTGACGGGACGTGCCGACGCCCTTTGAACGCTTTGATACGGCCAGGGTGCCAAGCCCCTGTCATGTGCTCGATCTCGCGCGCCTGGAAGACAATCTGAGCCTGCTCAAACGCGTCGGCGACGAAAGTGGCGTCAAGGTCCTGCTGGCGCTCAAGGCGTTCTCATGCTTTGCGGTTGCCGGTCTCGTCCGGCGCTACCTGACGGGGACAGCGGCCAGCGGCCTCTATGAAGCGCGGCTCGGAAAGTCCCGCTTTGGCGGAGAGGTCCACGCCTATGTGCCGGGTCTGAAGGACGATGATCTGGACGAGATACGCTCCTACGCCGATCATCTCATTTTCAATTCGTTGAACCAGTGGAAGCGTTTTCAGAGCCGGCTAAGTAACAAGCCGGGTCTGTCGGTCGGCCTGCGGGTCAATCCCGGTCACAACGAGGTGGACAATCCGCTCTATGATCCCTGTGCACCGTGGTCGCGCCTTGGTGTGCCGGCCACTCAATTGCACGCCGAGGATCTTGGTGGTCTCTCCGGCATTCATGTTCACGCGCTGTGCGATCATCCCTATGAGGCGTTCGACCGGATGCTGGCGGCCATTGAAAAAAATTGCGGGCATTTGTTTGGCGCCATCGACTGGATCAATCTCGGAGGCGGACTGCTGATCACGGAAGCCGGGTTTCCGGTTGATGGTCTCATTGCCCGACTGACCGAGTTTCGCAATCGGACCGGGCTCACCGTTTATCTGGAGCCCGGGACCGCAGTGGCGCTTCATGCCGGCGCGCTGGTCTGCGAGGTCCTGGATCGCGGCCGCAATGTCGGCGAGTTTGCCATCATGGATGCGTCAGCCACCTGTCACATGCCAGATGTCATCGAGGCGCCGTTCACGCCGGACATTCTTGGCGCCGTCACGCTACCCCGCGACAGCGTGGCCGCTACCGGGCAGGAACGGGTGATCCGGCTTGGGGGACCGACCTGTCTGGCCGGTGATATGATCGGCACATACCGGTTCGATGCGCCGCTGCAGGTCGGCGACCGGCTGTTGCTTCTCGATCTGGGTTACTACACCATGGTCAAGGCCAGCACGTTCAACGGTACCCCCCTTCCGGCACTCGCCCTCTGGGACAGCAGGACCGACGAGCTGGACGTGGTCCGTCAGTTTTCCTACGACGATTTCGAGGGGCGTTTGTAAAAATGCTGCAGCAATTGGCGCAAAAATGCTGCGCAGCATTTGTTGCAGCAAAAATATGCTGCACTGCAACAAATATCGGATGTGAATTCCGCTAACCATCAGATAAATCAAGCGAAAAGCCTGCGTTCCAGTTCCGATTGCTGCGCAATGAATTCCGTGACGGTATTGATGCGGCGTATGTTGCGGAGGTTTTCGTGGTAGACGATCCAATAGGAGCGGTCCACCTGCAGCGATGGCAGGACCTGAACGAGGTCGTCATGGGGCCGCGCCAGGAATTTGTGCAGGATTCCAATCCCGGCGCCGGCACGCACCGCCTCGACCTGGCCAAGCACCGCAGAGATTTCAAAGTCGGAATTCCAGTTGCGGGCAAAGTGGGAGCGATAATTCAGCTGCGGCGATATGATGAGATCTTCTACGTAGCCGATCAACCGGTGGGCTGAAAGCGCCTCAGGGCTGTCCGGCATACCGTTCTTTGCAAGATACGATTTCGAGGCGTAGAGACAAAGCGCATAATCCACCAGCTTGCGGGTGATCAACCGGCCCGCATCCGGCCTGTCTACCGTAACAAGAATATCGGCCTCACGCCGCGATAGGGAGAAGCTCTGGGGTACGGGCACCAATTGAATCTTCAGTCCCGGATAGCGTTCGGTCAAAGTACCCAGTCGGGGTGCCAGAAACGAAATGCCGAAACCGTCCGTCGCACCGATGCGCACTGTACCGGTGACCTCGCTGTCGGTCATGCCGACCTCGGCACGCGCCGCCAGCATTTCGGCCTCCATCCGCTCGGCGGCATTCATGAAGGCTTCGCCTTCCTGGGTCAGATCGCAGCCATTGGTTCGCCGGATGAGCAGTTTGCACTGCAGGTCGGTCTCCAGTGCTGTTATGCGCCGGCTGACAGTGGCGTGATTGAGGTCAAGCCGACGAGAGGCTGCAAGGATCTGACCTGATCGCGCCACCGCCAGAAATATGCGAACATCATCCCAGTTCATGCCGGCCCTCATGTTCTGATGGTTGGACTGTTGTGAGCATCAATTCGTGCACAACAGATGCGCTGGACTGCGCGTTGATTTTCACAAATTAAAGCGCACAATGCTGGCAAAACGCAATGGAGGAAGTCAATGCGAGAAATTGGTCATTATATCGGCGGCAAGACGGTTGCCGGAACAAGCGGGCGCACCGCCGAGGTGCTGATGCCCATGGATGGCACTGTTCAGGGCAATGTCGCACTTGCAGCGGCCGGCGAAGTCCGTGCAGCGGTGGAAAATGCCAAGGCGGCACAGCCGGCCTGGGCGGCAACCAATCCGCAACGCCGTGCGCGCATCCTGATGAAGTTTCTGGACCTGGTTCACGCGGAATTCGATTCCCTTGCCGAACTGCTGGCCAAGGAACACGGCAAGACCATCCCCGATGCCAAGGGCGACATTCAGCGCGGTCTCGAAGTCGTCGAATTTTGCATCGGCGCTCCGCATCTCATGAAGGGCGAATTCACCGACGGCGCCGGAGCCGGTATCGACGTCTATTCCATGCGCCAGGCGTTGGGTGTTGTTGCCGGAATTACCCCGTTCAACTTTCCCGCAATGATCCCGTTGTGGAAGATCGCACCGGCGATTGCCTGTGGCAACGCCTTCATTCTCAAGCCGTCGGAGCGCGATCCGGGCGTACCGATGCGGATCGCGGAATTGTTCACCGAGGCCGGCCTGCCCGACGGCATTCTCAACGTCGTCAATGGCGACAAGGAATCGGTCGATGCCATTCTGGATGATCCCGACATCAAGGCGATCGGATTTGTCGGCTCGACGCCGATCGCGCAATATATCTACAGCCGCGGCTGCGCCAACGGCAAACGGGTGCAGTGTTTCGGCGGTGCGAAGAACCACATGATCATCATGCCCGATGCCGATATGGACCAGGCCGTCGATGCTTTGGTCGGCGCTGGTTACGGGTCCGCCGGTGAACGCTGCATGGCGATTTCCGTTGCTGTGCCGGTCGGAGAGCAGACAGCGGACCGCCTGGTCGAGGCATTGGCGCCGCGGGTTGAAAGCCTGAAGGTTGGTCCATCGACCGACCCTTCGGCCGATTTTGGCCCGCTGGTGACCCAGCAAGCCCTGGACCGGGTCAAGGGCTATGTCGATCTCGGTGTCGAGGAGGGCGCAAAGCTGGTGGTCGACGGCCGTGATTTTTCCATGCAGGGCTATGAAAACGGCTACTATATGGGCGGTTGCCTGTTCGACAATGTTACGCCGGATATGCGCATCTACAAGGAAGAGATCTTCGGTCCTGTCCTGTCGGTGGTGCGCGCCCAGAACTATGAGGAAGCCCTGCGCCTGCCGAGCGAACACGAATATGGCAATGGTGTCGCGATCTTCACCCGCGATGGCGATGCCGCCCGTGATTTCTCCGCCCGGGTTCAGGTCGGCATGGTCGGCGTCAATGTGCCGATCCCCGTGCCGATTGCCTATTATACATTCGGTGGCTGGAAGGGTTCGTCCTTCGGCGATCTCAACCAGCATGGGCCGGATGCGTTCCGTTTCTACACAAAGACCAAGACCGTCACATCGCGCTGGCCATCCGGCGTCAAGGATGGTGCGGAATTCGTCATTCCGACAATGAATTAGACCAGTTCCTGCTTTGCCGGAATGGATATAACGCTGCCGGTCTCTGTAGAGATCCCGGGAGCGTGTTTCGAACGATCTTCAAATCGCCCGCCTCTTGGCGGGCGATTTCATTTCAAGAGCAACAATCGGATGTCATGCGATCGATCCACCGGGCAATACGCCCTGGAAGGAGATTTGCCATGGCCATCATTTTCAGTTCTCTCGACAAATCCGCCGTTCAGGCCTTGCGGGCCGGTGGTGCCGATTCCAACGGCCAACCACCGGAGCCGCACACATCAGGAGGAGGGCTTCCCTGCCGCAACTGTCTACGAGATATCGAGGCGGGGCAGGCTTCTCTCGTCTTCGGTCATCGCCCATTCGAAAGGCTTCAGCCCTACGCCGAATGCGGCCCCATTTTCATCTGCGCCGATGCGTGTGAGCCATTCGGTCGCTCAAGCGCCCTGCCGCTGGTCATGACCGTCCGTCCGCGTTTTATCATCCGTGGCTACACGTCCGACGAGCGCATTCGTTACGGCACCGGCGACGTCGTCGAGACGGCGGACGTCCCGGAAGCTTGCGAAGCGATTTTTGCCGATCCGGAGGTCTCTTTCATCCACGTCCGGTCCGTTCAGAACAATTGCTATTTCTGCAGAATTGATCGCGGATGAGGAGCCGTACGACTAACCTGCAAAGGCCGGTCCTGAATCCATCGATGCGAATCGGATCAGCCGGGAATCGGCAACACCGGCCTGCCGGTGCACCATTGCCTCGCGATAGGTCGGGTCCTTGAGCATGTCCAGAAAAGCCCCGGGGCTCGGATATTGGGCAATGAAACTGATGTCCCAAGCTTCGTCTTGCGGTCCGATCATCATCAATTCGAGCGCACCGCGCCACACGATGGCCCCGCCAAGGCGCTGAAACACTGGCGCACTGAGGGTGCTGTATTGTTGATAGGCCTCCTCACCGGAGACATCGCGACCGTCCTCATAGGCCGCCCTGTCGCGTAGCCGGACCAGATTCAGCATGTGGATCGGCCCCGGCCGGTTATCGGCCTTGAAGGCAAGATAGGTTTCCTTGGTAAAGCTCGTATGGCCCATGGTCAGGTCCTTTCGCATCCGGAGTACTGCGCCTGCTGTGTCGCGGCGACAAACGCCAGAATATCGGATCGCGTCGATGCCGTCTTCGTCAGTGCGGGAGACAATGCACCGAGAATCCCGGCATGGGACACATTCTCATAGAAGATGGCATCAACCCGGTTGCCGCCCGCCCGAAGCCGGTCTGCCAGGATTTTCGTGTCGACGGATTCGACAATCTTGTCATCCGCGCCGTGCAACAGCAGGCTTGGTGGTTTTTTGCCTTTTGCGAACAATACGGGTTGGCTCTGCCGCCGCGTATCTTCCGGAAAGATCGGTGCGAGGCTGGCAAAGGGCAAGGGCAGGAAATCATAGGCGCCGGCCAGGCCGATCAGGCCGGCAACATCCGCGCAATTATTGTAACCCTCGCGCTCGAGATACCGCGGGTCGAGCACCAGCAAGGCAGCGATCTGTGCGCCGGCGGAATGGCCCATGACGAAAATGGGTCCGCTGGTACCGGTGTCGCGCTTGACGGCAGCAAAGGCCTTTGCCGCATCGTTGACGAAAAGCGGAAATGTGACCTGTGGATACACGCGGTAGTCGGCGACGGCAGTGATGATGCCCTGGTTCGCCAGTGCGCCGCCCACAAAGCGATAGTCCGCCCGGTCCCCGCTATCCCATGCACCCCCGTAGAAAAAGAGCACGACGGGCGTGTCCGTATCGACCCTATCGGGCACATAAATATCGACAGCCTGACGACGGTCTTCACCATAGCTGATGGTGCGGACCTCAAATTGTTGTCCGAACCCCGACAGCAGATTGAGCGGCGTTGCCGCACTGCACGCATAAAGCAGCAGCGAACAGGCCAGAATAGTGAAAACGCGGATCAAGCAACCCCCTGTCGTCATCCCGCCCTCCAGAGGGACCGGATCTATTGAGGATAGCTAATCCGCGGCTCTGTGGAATCAAGGGTCGATGGCCAGGCCATCGATCATTGCAATGCCGGCTTAGCGCTAGCCTTGCCGCGCCTGCGCAACATAGGCCACCAGGCCGGCCGTCGAGCTGTCGTGGTTTTCGGCGCTCTTCTTGCCCTGCACGATCGGAAGCAGGGCGGTTGCCAGTTCCTTGCCGAGTTCCACGCCCCATTGGTCGAAAGCGTTGATGCCGAAGAGCTGTGCTTCGACGAAGACGCGGTGTTCGTAGAGCGCAATGAGGCGCCCGAGCGCGTAGGGCGTCAATTGTTTGTGGATCATGGTGATCGACGGCCGGTTTCCGGCAAACACCCGGTGTTGCGACAGGTCCGGACCGCCGCTGGCGGGATTGGTCCGCGCCTGTGCTTCTTCCAGCGTGCGCCCTCGCATCAGGGCCTCGGACTGCGCCAGGCAATTGGCGAGCAATAAGGTATGTTGATGGGCAAGGCCCGGTTCATGCCCCTGTGCGGCGGCGATGAATTCGACCGGTATGACATCGGTGCCCTGATGAATGAGCTGGAAGAAAGCATGCTGACTGTTGGTGCCCGGTTCCCCCCATACAATCGGTCCGGACGGCCCCTGAAGGGCGTTCCCGTCCAGGTCCACACGCTTTCCGTTGGATTCCATGTCGAGCTGCTGCAGATAGGCGGGCAGCCGCGACAGTCGCTGGTCGTAGGGAATTACGGCACGCGAGGGATAATCACAGACCGCACGATGAAAATAGCCGATCAACCCGAGTAGGACCGGCAGGTTTTCCAGCGCCGGGGCGTTGCGAAAATGGATATCGAGATCATGGGCACCCGCCAGAAATCGGACGAAGCGGTCCGTGCCGATTGCCAGCATCAGCGGCAGTCCGATCGCCGACCAGATCGAATAGCGGCCGCCGACAAAGTCCCAGAATCCAAAAACCCGATCCTGGCTGACACCGAAGGCCGCCACCTTGTCGAGGGCGGTTGAGACGGCCACGAAATGCGCTTTGACCGCCTCTTCGCCGAGTGTTTCGGCTATCCAGCGCCTGGCAGTGGCCGCATTCGTCATGGTCTCGATGGTGGTAAAGGTCTTGGACGCCACCACGATCAGCGTCGTCGATGGATCAAGGCCGATCAAGATGTCGGCAATATGGGCCCCGTCGATATTGGAGACGAAATGCGTGCGCGGTCCGTCGCAATAGGGAGCCAGCGCCAGACAGGCCATGGCCGGCCCCAGATCCGATCCGCCGATGCCGATATTGACAACATCGGTGATTTTCTTGCCGGTCGATCCGCTGATCTCGCCGTTTCGCACCGCCGCGCAAAATGCCGACATGGCGCCCAGCACCGCCCGAATATCGGGCATCACATCGTGACCCTGATCGAGCACCGGATTTTCGGACAGGTTGCGCAGCGCCGTGTGCAGGACCGCGCGGTCTTCTGTCAGATTGATGTGGTCGCCGGAAAACATGGCTTCGCGCCGTGCCGGCAACTGGCATTCCTCGCCGAGTTTGACCAGCAGACCCATGGTCACATCATCGACCGCGCATTTTGAATAGTCGAACAGCAAATCGTCCAGCGTGACCGAGAAGCGTTCGAACCGGTTGGGGTCGCTCTCGAATGCCGCCCGCATGTCTTTCGGTGCCTGTGTTTGCCAATGCGCGCGCAGCGCTTGGAGTGTTTGCTCGAAAGAAGGCGTCATGATGGGTCCTGTCGGCTGGCGGGAATCGACCGCATACATGCCACTGGCCGGGCCGGGTTTCAAGGCGCAACCCTTGTTGTCCCATATCCCCGGAAGAGGCTTTGAAGCACGCCGGATTGGTTCAGCGCGACCCAGTCATCTCCTGTTCGGCTTGCGGCCCCGTCATCGACCCTTTAACGATAGAAATGAGCAGGATCCAAAGTGGTGTCGGGTCTGCGCAATCGACAATAGAGCGAGGTTGGTGTGACGGACAGCCAGACATTCCTCGAAACGGGCGACCAAACGGAAGCCTTCGACGTGCTGCAATCCCGGCTGTCCGACATGTTCGAACGGGTTTTTCCCGATGACCTGCATCCGCGAGCGGTGATGGTCGTTCCAAGCCTCTCGCTCGACTCGGCGGTGCTGTCCAGAATTTCGGGTGTCCATCACTACGAGGAGCGGCTGTTGTGCATGCTGCTCCTCCTGCGCATGCCGCGCACCCGTGTGGTCTATGTCAGCAGTCAGCCGATTGCCCGGTCGATCATAGATTACTATCTGCACCTCCTGCCGGGCATACCGCACCAGCACGCTCGTGACCGGCTCACCCTGCTGTCCTGTCACGATGGATCCGATCGCACCCTGACCGCCAAGATTCTTGACCGGCCGCGGCTGCTTTCGCGCATCGACGAGGCCCTGGGGGACAAGAGCCTGGCGCATATGATGTGCTTCAATGTCACCGAACAGGAACGGCGGCTGGCGGAACGACTCGGCATCCCGATCTACGGGTGCGATCCTGCACTGGAGCACCTGGGTTCGAAAAGCGGCAGCCGCAAACTCTTCCGTGAAGCGGGCCTTTTGCTTGCCGATGGTTTTGAGGATCTGACCGATGAGGACGATCTTGCCCAGGCGCTGGCCGACCTGAAGAACCGCAATCCTGCGCTGGACAAGGCGGTGGTCAAACTCAATGAGGGTTTTTCCGGCGAGGGAAACGCGGTCTTCCGGTTTGGAGGTTCACTGGACGGACGGGCAACAAAGGATTGGATTGCCCAGCGCCTGCCCCAATTGAGTTTCGCGGCCGATGGGATGAACTGGGAGATGTTTCGCGCCAAGATGCGGGAAATGGGCGGCATTGTGGAGACCTTCATCGAAGGAGACGACAAGCGCTCACCCTCTCTTCAGTGCCGTGTCGATCCGTCCGGATCCGTTGACCCCATATCCACCCATGATCAGGTGCTGGGCGGTGCGGATGGCCAGGTTTTTCTGGGTTGCCGGTTTCCCGCCGACAGCGATTATCGCCTGGATATTCAGCGCGACGGCATGAAGGCCGCACGCCTGTTGAAAGAGCAGGGTGTTCTTGGCCGGTTCGGTGTCGATTTCATATCGGTGCGCCAGGGCGATAGCTGGAATCATTACGCAACGGAGGTCAATCTGCGCAAGGGCGGAACCACACACCCCTTTATCATGCTGCAATTTCTGACCGAGGGTCATTACGATCAGGAAAGCGGCCTTTTCCGGACGCCGAACGGCCAGGCGCGGTACTATTACGCGACGGACAATCTGGAAGCCGACCACTATCGCGGTCTGACACCCGAGGACCTGATCGATATTGCGGTTAGACGCAATATCCATTTCCACGGTGCCGCGCAGCGAGGCGTTGTGTTTCACCTGATCGGCGCTTTGTCGGAATTCGGCAAAGTCGGAATGGTCTGCGTCGGCAACAGCCATGAGGAAGCGGAGAAGCTGAGACGGGAAACCGTCGATGTGCTGGACTGGGAGTGCACGAACTAGCCGGTTGTCGATGTCGTTTACGCATCCGGGCTTTGCCAATTCCGCCAAACAGGAACAGCTCTCGCAGGGCGCTATCCGGCAAGTTGCGGCGGCCGGTAGAGCCGGCCGCCACAGCCTAGAATTTTCCGTTTGTGTTGGCCGCCTCGCTGTCCGGCAGGATCGGCGATATCACATCCCAGTGCTCGGCGATCTTTCCGTTTTCCACGCGGAACAGGTCGTAAAAGGCAGTCGGTGTCCCGCTGATGTCGCCTTCGGACAGCACCAGCACGAAGTTGCCTTCGCCATAAAGGGCGTGTCGTTTGCTGATCCGCATACTGATGCCGGCATCGGCCAGGGCCTTGAGGCCGGCACCAAGACCACTCACACCATCGGCAATATTGCTGTTGTGCTGGATGTAAGTATCCCCATCGAAATAGTCTCCGATTGTGTCGAAGGCGCCGCCAATCAGAACGGTGTCGTAAAAATTCGCCACCAGCGCCTTGTTGGCATCTGTCTTTTCGCGGTCGCCAATTTCGACGGGACCGTCGGTCTGTGACCGCCCGGAGGGATTGGCTGGTGCCACCGGAGCAAGATTGTCCCAGTGTTCGACGATCTTGCTATCCTCGACGCGGAAGATGTCGAAGGCCACCAGCGGCATCTCGCCGAAGCCTTGATAGATGCCATGTGTGATGCCGATATCGCCATCGGCGAAGACACGGATCATCTGATAGTTGAAGGCCGGATTGCCGGCGATGACCGCCGCCGCGAGACCTTTGAAAGCCTCCAGTCCGGTTGGAACCGTCTGATTGTGCTGAATGTAAGGTTCGGCGAAATTGCGATCGATGGCATTGATATTCTTTTCGATCATCAATGCGGTCATGGCCTGTTTGACAACCTCACCCGTTTCCGCGGCGAAAGTGGACGCAGATGGTGTCAGAAGGGCTGCTGCAAGGGCGGCACTTTTAAGAATGTTCATGGGCTGTAACTCCAATTCAAACGGCAGTGATCTGCCGCTCCATGAAATATGGTGCATTGCCATTTGCGGCATAAGGTGTCTTAATTCGATTTGATTGTTCGATAGGATGACGGAATAGATGTTGGATCAGCTACGCGCTCTGGCGGTGTTTGCAACGGTTGCCGATGCGGGATCGTTTCGCGGTGCCGCACGTCGGCTCGGGATTTCGGCATCAGTTGTCAGCCACCACGTGACATCTCTTGAGCGCTATCTCGATACGCCGCTGATCTACCGGTCGACCCGCAAACTCAGCCTGACGGCTGCCGGACAGCAACTGGCGCAGTCGGCGCGGACCATGCTGGATTCCGCGCGAGAAGGGTTCGGACGCATCAGCCGGGAGAGCGCCAGTCCGACCGGTCGTCTTCGCATAACGGCGCCGGCTATCCTGCAATATGCTCGTTTCGTGACCCGCGTCTCCACCTTCATGAAGCACTATCCGAAGGTGGAATTGTCGATCAATTTCAGTGACCGTCAGCACAACATTGTGGAGGAGGGGCTGGACCTGGCGCTTCGGATCGGCTGGCTGCAGGATTCATCACTGAAGGCTCGCAAGTTGGCTGATGGAGGTCTGATAGTGTGCGCATCCCCACATTACCTTGGGCAACAGCCTGTACTGCACGGCCCGGAAGACCTTGCTCAATTGGATATGATCAATCTTGTGGGCACGCCAACCACCATTCGGCTACAGGCCAGGAAGGGTAGAAAGACCGAAAGGGCGGTGCGGATGTCCCATCGTATCACGGTCGATTCCGGCTTTGCTGCCAAGCGCATGGCGGTGGAAGGTTGTGGCCTTGTCATGCTGCCGGATTTCTTTGTCCGAGAATCCATTACCGATGGCAGCCTGGTGGAAGTATTGCCCGAATGGCGTGCCCCGACCTTCGGCATCTATGCCGTCTGGCCGGACAATGCCGGTACCAACGCGCTGCGAACACTGTTCGTGAATTTCGTCGCGCTGATTGCGAGAACGGAGGAGGAGACGGACCGTCAGATGGTCGAGATCCCTCATGGGAATTGAAAAAGGCCCCGGAGAATGGGGCCTTAGGATTGGCAGTCGCGCGAATGCATCAGCACTTTCAAAGGCCGACACCGCTGTCCCGTTTCTGACGAAACGTAAAATGGTCTAGTCGCGCAATTCCCGCCGCAAGATCTTGCCGATATTCGATTTTGGCAACTCGTCGCGAAACTCGATGTCCTTTGGGCGCTTGTAGTTGGTCAATCTGTCCTTGCACCACGCGGTAACATCCGCCTCGGTAAGGTCGGGGTCGGATTTGACCACGAACAGCTTGATTCGCTCGCCGGACTGCTCATCGGGAACGCCGATGGCCGCGGCTTCCAGAATGCCCTCATGGCTGGCCGCGACTTCCTCGATTTCCGTTGGAAAGACATTGAAACCGGAAACCAGCACCATGTCTTTCTTCCGGTCGACGATCCGGGTAAATCCGTGCTCGTCCATGAAGCCCAGATCACCGGAGCGAAAAAAACCGTCATCGCTCATGACGCGCGCCGTTTCTTCGGGCTGGTTCCAGTATCCGGACATGACCTGCGGTCCGCGGATGCAGATTTCTCCGATTTCACCAATCGGCATCGATGTGCCATTTTCGTCGCGGATATCAATGTCGGTGGATGGCAGCGGCAATCCGATCGAGCCGCTGAATTCGGGATCGTCAAACCGGTTGGCCGTGGCCACCGGCGATGTTTCGGACAGTCCATATCCTTCCGAAATCTTGCAACCAGTCAGCTCCATCCAGCGTTCCGCCACCGGCCGTTGCACCGCCATCCCGCCACCCAGCGTCAACTTCAGGGACGAAAAATTCAGCTTTTGGAAATCCTCGTTGGCCAGTAATGCATTGAACAGCGTGTTGAGGCCGGGAAGCACATTGTATTCATATTGGCCCAGCTCCTTCACGAAGCCGGGAATGTCGCGCGGGTTGGGGATCAGGATATTGTGTGCGCCCAGTTTCATCCCCATGATCGCGTTCACTGTCAGGGCAAAAATATGGTAGAGCGGCAGGCAGCAGATATAGATCAGCGGTTCCGGCAGTTGCGTCGTGCGGCGCAGGGAATCAAGCCAAACATCATTCTGCTCGGCATTGGACAGGACATTCCCGTTTGACAATGTCGCGCCCTTGGAAAGGCCTGTGGTTCCCCCGGTATATTGCAGAAAAGCCGGATCATCGGCTTCGCATTTGGCTGGCTGGAAGGCTGAACCGCTATATCCAAGGGCCTGTTTGAAGGAAACATGACCGGGCAACGACCATTCGGGAACCATTTTGCGTACCCGGCGGACGACGAAATTGACGATATGGCCCTTTATTCCGAGCATGTCGCCCATCGTCGCGACACACACATGTTTGACATCCGTATTGCCAATGACGTGTTGCAGCGTCGTTGCAAAGTTCTCCAGGATGAAAATGGCCTTGGCACCGGAATCCTTGAGCTGGTGCTGCAGTTCCCGCGGTGTATAGAGGGGATTGACATTCACCACCACATATCCAGCCTGCAGCACGGCTGCGGCGACAATCGGATATTGCAGGATGTTTGGCATCATCAGGGCAACGCGGTCGCCCTTTTCCAGTCCGAGGGATTGCAGCCAGGCGCCGATTTTTTGCGCATGACCATCCAGCTCACGATAGGTGATCGTTTTGCCCATGCAGGTGAAGGCGGAGCGGTCGGCATATTTCTGGCAGGCGCTCTTGATCAGCTCTCCAACCGAACTGTACTCAAGGGGCGGAATTTCGGCGGGCGTACCCGGCGGATAGGATTTGAGCCAGATCTTTTCGCCTGAACCCTTTGCGGCGCTTTCACTCTCAGAGACAGTTGTCATGTATTCCTCCCAGGCGGCGCCCGCATTCCCCTCCTGAGCCGGCACCGTCGAATATGATTGTTGCCGCGCTTTCGCGCTCCTTTGATGTATTGGCAGCGGATCACCGGCGCAAGTGTCATTTTACGTAAAGGTAAGAAAATTGCCCTTCAGATTGGTCGCGCCTCGAAGGTACCCATCCGTGGTCTTGACAAGGCGGAAAAATTAATCAAACGTTTAATTAACACTGTCAGCGAAACGGTACCAACGGCCGGCAAAGAATGCATGGGGAGGGTTGATGCAGCCGCAGCAAGCAGCAACGGCACATCACAAGGACAGCCGGGCCGCAATACTCGACTCGGCGGAAGCAGCCTTTGCCGAACTTGGCTATGGCGGCGCGTCGATCCGTGCGATCGCCCGCGAGGCCAAGGTGAATCAGGCAATGATTCACTACTACTATCAAAACAAGGATCAGCTTTTCACGGCGGTCATCGAACGACGCGCCGGCGAGATCAATGCGCGGCGCGACGCGGCCCTGGAACGCCTGTTCGAAGACGGAGTGCCCACGCTCGAAGTGCTGATTGAGGCGCTGTTGCGGCCGACGATCGAGATCGGCCATGACGATGCGCGCGGCGGAGCCGCCTATGCGCGATTGATCGCATCCTTCAACAATGCTGCCGACGAGCGATCGCGGCGCGTCACCGCGGACAATTACGATCCCATTGCACGGCGTTCGATTGATGCCATTCGGCGTGTGCTGCCGGAACTCGATCACGCCGCTGCGGTTCGCGGTTATCTCTTCTCCATCAGTGTGGCCCTGTCTGTAATGGCGAAAACCGGTCGGGCCAGCCGGCTTTCCGATGGATTGCTGGACGATTTCGATACCGACGAAACTGTTGCCAGCGCTGTGGCGTTTACCTGTGCGGGCATTCGGGCGCTGGTGAAAGGAACATGAAGCAAGTGACGATCCATACAAGGAGGAAAAGCATGAAACGACTCATTGCAACCCTGATGACAACGGCGATTTTGGCCGGATTCTCAGGCTCGGTTCAGGCCGAAACAACGATCAACGTCACCATGGCAGCGGGCCACCCACCGGTTTTCCGCTGGGTCAAGCATGCCAGCGAGACCTTTATTCCGACGGTCAACAAGGCGTTGGAAGGGACGGATATCAAGATCAACTGGAGCGAGCAATATGGTGGCTCGCTTGCCAAGGTTGGTGGCGTGCTGGAAGCTGTCGAGGAAGGGCTTGCCGAGGTCGGGCTGGTATCCAGCCTGTTTGAAGCTGCCAAACTCTCCCCGCAGAACGTGACCTACTTCACACCTTTCGTGTCCAGCAACGCCATGGCGGTGTCCAACCTGATCGATGCCATGCATGAAGAAAACCAGGAACTGCGCAAGGCTTGGGAAGACAACAATCTGGAATATCTCGGCGCCGCCATTGGCATTGATGATTACCTGCTGATGACCAATTTTCCGGTCAACTCGCTCGATGATCTGAAAGGCAAGAAAATCGGTGCGCCCGGACCTGCGGTCAATTGGCTCAAGGGCACCGGCGCCATCGGCGTATCCGGCAATCTGACGACCTATTACAATGAGCTGAAAACCGGCGTCTATGACGGTGTGATCGTGTTTGCGACGGCAGCGCTGCCGGGCAAGCTCTATGAGGTCGCACCCAACATCACCCGGGTGGGCTTTGGCGCACAATATGCCGGTGGTATCGCCGCCAACAAGGACTGGTTCGACGCCCAGCCCGAAGCCGTGCAGACGGCACTCCGCCGTGGTGGTGTCGCGCAGCGCAAGGCCTATCATGAGGACCTTGAGGCCGCCGTTGCCAACGCCTTTGATGTAATGAAATCCAATGGCGCGACCATCAAGGATGTCGGTCCGGAGTTTCGGATGAAGTGGGCCGCCGGCATGGACAATGTCGCCAAATCCTGGGCTGCCAAACTCGATGAGGAGGGCAAGGAAGGCACCAAGGTGCTCAAGGCCTATATGGATGAGATGCGTGCCGCCGGTGCCAAGCCGGTTCGCGACTGGGACAAGGAATAGACGCCGTACCCTGATCGAAAATTCCCTTCGGCGTCCCGGTTCGGGACGCCGGAGGCCCTGTCTGATGGTGCCGATGCGCAACGCCTTCAAATACATCGAACGTCTGATTGACCGCCTGACGATGGCGTTCAATGTGATCGGCACTGTGCTGATCCTGGCGCTGATGGTGCTCATCAATGCCGACGTGATCGGCCGGAGCATCTTCCTGTCGCCAATCTCCGGCGTGCCGGAGCTTGTCAGCCTGTCGATCGTCGCTATTGTTTTTCTGCAGGTCGCACAGGCCTTTCGCATGGGGCGCTTTACCCGGACCGATGCGTTGCTCAACGCCCTGGAACGAAGAGTTCCGCGTGTTCGTGCCGGGCTCGAACTGATCTTTTGTGCCGCCGGCCTTTACATTATCGCCGTCCTGCTGTCCGCCAGCTATCCGCTCTTCACCAAGGCTTTTGAGCGGGGCACCTTTGTCGGGACCGTCGGTGATTTCATCGCCCCGGTCTGGCCGGTCAAACTGGTCATCGTGATTGGTTGCGCGATGTTGATCCTGCAACTCGCCCTGTCGGCCATTCGGGCGGCAACCGGCCTTTGGACCGGCACCCGGGCAGACCCGGTGGAAGGCGGCCATGACCCCGTTTGAGATCGGCCTTGCGGCGCTCGCCGTCATGGTATTCCTGGTCTATATCGGCATGTATGTGCCGCTGGCGCTTATGGTCGTGTCCTATGGCGCGGTCTGGATGATGAAGGGTTCGCCGCTGCTGGCCGGCAAGTTGCTGGCCCTGGCTGCCTCGGAAACCATCTCCAGTTACTTCTTCGGGGTCGTGCCGCTTTTTGTTCTGATGGGTTATGTCGTCTCGGTGACCGGCATGGGCCGAGATGCGTTCGATGTTGCCAATCAGATGTTCCGCCGTTTTCGCGGCGGTCTGGGCATTGGAACCGTTGGCGCCAATGCCATCTTTGCCGCCATCACCGGGATATCCATCGCCTCTGCGGCGGTCTTCACGCGGCTGGCGGTGCCCGAAATGGTGCGCCACGGCTATACCAAACGTTTCTCGGTCGGTGTGGTGGCCGGCTCGTCGGTGCTGGGCATGCTCATCCCGCCAAGTCTGTTGCTGATCCTCTATGGTCTGCTGACGGAACAATCGGTTGGCGATCTGTTCATCGCCGGCATAATACCGGGCCTGCTGCTCGCCCTGACGTTTGGCATCGGGGTCTATGCCATGGCCCGCTTCTGGCCGGGCTTTGTCGGCGAGAATCTCTCCGACAGTGGCGAACCGCTGCTCACATCCGCTGAAATGGCGAAAAAAGGCCTACCCATCGTTGCACTGATTGCCGTGGTGCTCGGTGGCATCTATGGCGGCTGGTTCACGCCGATTGAAGCCGGTGCGGTCGGGTGCCTTGGCGCGATCGTGATCGGGTTGCTTCGGCGGTCCCTGAGCTGGAAGGATTTCTGGAGCGTGCTCACCGATACGGGGCTCGTGACCGCGTCGGTCTGCTTTCTCATCATCGCCGCGCAGATGTATTCGCGCATGCTGGCCCTGTCCGGCGCTCCGATGGAGTTCGGGCAATTCGTTGCCACAGCCGATATCGGGTTTTGGGGTGTTGTTCTCGCCTATGTCCTGCTGGTCATCGTGATGGGAACGATCCTGGATTCCTCTTCGATCATGCTGATCCTGGTGCCGTTGATGCTGCCGGTCATCCAGCCGATGAACATCGACCTCATATGGTTCGGCATCGTGACCGTTCTGGCTGTCGAAATCGGCCTCCTGACCCCGCCCTTCGGCATATCGGTTTTCGTCATAAAATCCTCCCTCAACGACAGCACGATCACCCTCGGCGACATTTTTGCCGGTGCGGCGCCCTTCGCGCTGATGATGCTCTTCGTGCTGGCGCTCGTTCTTGCCTTTCCGGTTCTTGCCACCCTGCCGCTTGGTTACTGATGGAGATCAGAAAATGCCCCGCAGAATAGTCGATCTTTCCGTTCCCCTTGAGGCCGATATTGCCTCGGACCCGCCCGTCATGCTGCCCGAAATCACCTATCTTGATCATCAGGCAACGGCCGAGCAGGTGATGGGTTTTTTCCCGGGTCTGAAGAAGGAAGATCTGCCGGGCGGAGAGGGCTGGGCGGTCGAAATGCTGCGAATCGCGACCCATAACGGGACCCATCTGGATGCGCCCTATCACTACCACTCCACCATGAACAATGGCGAGCGCGCGATCACCATTGACGAGGTGCCGCTCGAATGGTGCTTCCAGCCCGGTGTCAAACTGGATTTTCGCCATTTCGACGATGGCTATGTGGCAACGGCCGCCGATGTCGAGGCTGAATTGAAACGCATCGGCCATACATTGCAACCGCTCGACATTGTTGTCGTCAACACGTCGGCAGGTGCCTGCTACGGCCAGCCCGATTATCTGCTCAAGGGCTGCGGCATGGGGCGTGAGGCGACACTCTACTTGCTGGAACGCGGGGTTAGGGTAACCGGTACAGATGCCTGGAGCTGGGATGCGCCCTTCGCCCATACGGCAAAGGAGTATGAGCGCACCTGCGACGCCGCTCTCATCTGGGAGGGTCACCGGGCCGGTATGGAGATCGGCTATTGCCACATGGAAAAGCTCACCAATCTGGAGAGCCTGCCGCCCAGCGGCTACGACATTTCCTGTTTCCCGTTCAAGATCAAGGCGGCATCTGCGGGCTTCATCCGCGCCGTCGCAATTTTCGAGGAGTAAGTCATATCATGGCCCGCAAAATGAAGAAGATCATCATCACCTGTGCGGTGACCGGCGGTGTGCATACGCCGACCATGTCGGACGCGCTTCCGTTGACTCCCGATGAAATCGCCACCCAGTCGATCGAAGCCGCAGAGGCCGGGGCATCGATCCTCCACTTGCACGCACGCAATCCGGAAGACGGCCGACCGACACCGGATCCCGATGTCTTCATGCAGTTCCTCCCGCGTATCAAGCAGGCGACGAATGCCGTCATCAACATCACCACGGGTGGCGGCCTCGGTATGACCGTCGAAGAGCGGCTGGCGGCGCCACTGCGCGCCGAACCGGAAATGTGCTCACTCAATATGGGGTCGATGAATTTTTCCCTGCATCCTCTGGCGGCGAAGTATCCGGACTTCAAGCATGCCTGGGAAAAACCCTTTCTGGAGGGCAGCGAGGATTTCATCTTCCGCAATACCTTCCGCGATATCCGCACCATTCTGGAACGTCTCGGTGAAGGCTGCGGCACGCGCTTCGAACATGAATGCTACGATATCGGCCATCTCTACAATCTGGCCCATTTCGTCGATGCCGGTTTGATCAAGCCGCCTTTCCTGATCCAGTCGATATTCGGAATTCTCGGCGGTATCGGCGCCGACATGGAAAATGTCATGTTCATGAAACAGACGGCGGACCGTCTGTTCGGCGACGATTATGTCTGGTCGGTCCTGGCCGCCGGCCGGTTCCAGATGCCCTTCGTGACACAGGCCGCCATGCTCGGCGGCAATGTGCGCGTCGGATTGGAGGATTCCCTCAATATCGGCCGTGGAAAACTGGCCATATCCAATGCGCAGCAGGTCACCAAGATCCGGACGATCCTGGAGGAACTGGGCATCGAGATCGCCTCTCCGGACGATGCGCGTCAGATCCTTGATCTGAAGGGCGGCGATCGGGTCAAATTTTGAACGCGGCAACCAGACCGTTTCTCGTTTTGTCAGAAACGTGACAACGGTGTCGGCCTTTGATTTTGTTGATGCATTCAGGCTTTGCCGATTCCGTCAAAACCTGAATTGCTGTAGGGAGTGTGATGAATGAGCGATTGGCCCGAAGAAGCGGTTGTGCGCTTCAATTGTATCGGAACTGTAGTCGGCAAGATGCGCAACGAACTCGATATCACCATGGTCGAGCCGTTTCGCGAGGAATTCGAGATGGCGACGGATGAGGGGGCGTTTCATGGTGGAGACGCCACCGCGCCGCCGCCGTTGGCGCATTTCATCGGTTCAATGACCGGCTGCATCATGACCCAGATCCGCGCATTCGCGAAACGGCTGAAAGTCGATCTGAATGACCTCAAGGTGGAGACCCGGATTGAATGGCAATGGCGGGCTGTTGGCCGGGTCTATGAGACGGCGCCGAAAAGTTTCGAGATCGATGTGATGATCGACAGCTCTTCGCCGGAGGAAAATGTCGTGGAACTGATCGAGGCCGCCAAGAAGGGCTGTTTCATCGAACAGACACTGGGCGTGCAGAACACCATTCACCACCGGATGAAAACACCCGATGGCTGGCGTGAGGTGTAAGGTTTATTCCTCTTCAAGCGGTCCCAATCCTTCGCTGCGCACCACGAGCACCGACTGGCGGGCATGGCGCACGACACGCGAAGCGTTGGGACCCAGAAGATAGTCCTTCAGGGCCGGCCGATGTGATCCGATGACAATCAGATCGACATTGAGATTGTCGGCCGTCTCCAGGATTTCCTCGTAAATGCTGCCATGGGCAATCACGTGTTGGACGCGCGTGCCTTTCGGCACGTGCTTCTTGGTGAATGCGTGCAGTGCCTCCGTGGCGTGTTCGATCATTTCCCGTTCGTGTTCCTCGGAAAAGAAGCTGGCGACCACGCTTCGCCCGTAATCGGGAACCACACAGAGCACATGAACGGTGTCCTGCTCGGCCGTGACTTCCAATGCCGCGTGGATCACCCGGCTGGCGGAATCCTCGTCACCGAGATCGATGGTGGCGAGGATGTGTTTGAACATGTTCATCGGTCAGGCTCCCTGTTCGGCTGTTGCGGGGGTCTGCGTATCGCGTCGCCGGCGCTGCAGCACGAAGATCAGCGCGAGCAGCGCAAGCGCCGGAATGAAGAACAGGAACTTCGATGGCTGCGACGCCGGAACCAGGAGCTGGGTGATCACCTGATCAAAATCGAATCCGGCAGCCTGCGCTTTGGAATCGAAGATGGCGTTGTCAACCAGAACCTTGCCGTCATCATCGAACAGTTCCAGCCCGAATCCCTCCAGCCTTTCCGCACCGGTCGGTTCGTCACCGACATCGATCACCATGGTCAGGGTGATCGGATCGCCGACATCATTTTGTCCGTCGACGATTGCCCGTAGCTGCGTTCCTGGCTCGGCCTGTTCCATCACGTCGGCCAGCGTGGCGGGTTCGACATTCTGAAAAGGCGGAGAGATGTAATCCATCCAAAAACCCGGCCGGAACAGCGTGAAGGCGATGAGAATCAACGCGATGGATTCCCAGATCCGCGAACGGGCGATGAAGAATCCCTGCGACCCGGCCGTAAATATGAGCATGGCCACCGTCGCGACAATGAAGACGAAGATGCCCTCCGCGAATGTGACATCGATCAGCAACAGATCGGTGTTGAAGATGAAGAGGAACGGCAGCAACGCTGTTCTGAGCGAATAGAAGAATGCGACGAAACCGGTGCGGATCGGGTCGCCACCCGACACCGCCGCCGCCGCAAAGGACGCCAGCCCCACGGGCGGCGTCACATCCGCCATGATGCCGAAGTAGAAGACGAACAGATGCACCGCGATCAGAGGCACGATCAGACCGTTCTGTTGACCCAGTGCGACAATGACCGGTGCAAGCAGCGACGACACCACGATGTAGTTGGCCGTCGTTGGCAGGCCCATGCCCAGGATCAGGCTGAGGATTGCCGTGAAGATCAGGATCAGCATGATCTGCCCTTGCGACAAGAACTCCACCAGTGCCGCCAGAACCGCACCGACACCGGTTTGAGAGACCGCACCGACAATGATACCGGCTGCCGCCGTCGCAATGCCGATACCGATCATGTTGCGGGCACCGGCGATCATGCCGTCAATCAGTTCGGAGAATCCGCGCGACATCGTGCCATTCATGCTTTCGCCACGGAACAGGGCAAACAGCTGTCGCTGTGTCAGCAGGATGAAGATCATGAAGGCGGTCGCCCAGAAAGCCGACAGCGACGGCGACAGCCGTTCCACCATCAGGCACCAGATCAGCACCAGGACCGGCAGAAGAAAATGCAGCCCGGATTTGACAGTCGGACCGGGCTCGGGCAGCCGGATGACCGGCTCGTTGGGATCGTCCAGTTCCAGTTCTGGAAAGGCGGCACAGAACCGCGCCAGCCCGATATAGACCACCGCCAGCAGCGCCGCGATCACCCAGGGTGTTGCCTCGCCGAACAATGCGCTGATGGTCTGTATGAGGTAGAAGGCGCCGAAGGCCATGATGACCGTTGTGCCCAGCACGATCGCCCCTGTGGAGATGATCTGTGACTTGCGGTTCTCCGCCAGGCGTCGTCCCAGAACCGCGAAGACGGTGAAGATGATGCCCAGAACGATGGCGACAGCCAACAGCCGGTTGTTGGCCGTTTGCAGAGCCTGGAACGCTTCGAACAGATAATAGATGCCGCTGGCCGCCGCCAGGATCACGGCCATGGTGATGCCGAAGGAGATCAGCCCCCATTTCAGCGGCTTGGGCTTGGTCGGCCGCTCGAGGCCCGCCATGCCCTGTTTCATGGCTTCCAGGTGAACGATGTAGACCAGCGCGATATAGGAAATGATGGCTGGAACGAAGGCGTGCTTGACGACCTCGAAATAGGAAATGCCGATATATTCGACCATCAGGAAGGCCGCGGCCCCCATGACAGGCGGCATGATCTGGCCGTTGACAGATGACGCAACTTCAACCGCACCCGCTTTTTCCGGGGTGAAACCGACACGGCGCATCATCGGAATGGTGAAGGTGCCGGTGGTGACCACATTGGCGATTGATGAACCGGAGATGAGGCCGGTCATGCCCGATGCAACGACGGCGGCCTTGGCCGGTCCGCCGCTGAAATGGCCCATCAGCGAAAACGCGACCTTGATGAAGTAATTGCCGGCCCCGGCCTTGTCGAGCAGCGCGCCGAAGAGCACGAACAGGAACACCAGATCGGTGGAGACGCCGAGCGCAATGCCGAACACCCCTTCGGTCGACAGCCACTGGTGATAGGCAACGGCATTGAAGCTCGCGCCCTTCCAGGCCAGGAAACCCGGCGCATAGGGTCCCAGGAATGTATATCCAAGGAAGACAATGGCGACGATCATCAGCGGTGGGCCGAGGGCCCGCCGTGTGGCTTCCAGCAGCAGGATGATGCCGAGGACGGAAACCACGACGTCAAGCTGGTCCGGATTGTTGGGCCGGTCCGAAAGGCGTGTCCCCATGATTGTCTTGATGAGGTCGGTGTCGAAGACAAAAAGGTACAGCGCGCAGCAGGCAGCGCCGATACCGAGCACCCAATCGGCGATCGGGATCGTTTTTCTCGGAGAGGATTTGAAGGCCGGATAGGCCAGAAAGGCCAGAAACAGCGCAAAGGCCAGATGGATGGGACGGGCTTCTCCGCTGGAGAAAACGCCAAATCCGGTGGTGTAGGGCAGGGGAGATGCGATCCAGACCTGAAAGATCGACCACAATAACGCCGTTCCGGCAATCAGCATGGCAATCGAATGATTGCTCGGCGCACGACCACCGGTGTCTGAAGACGCGACCAGATCTTCTAATTCATCGTCGCTCAGTTTTGTCTGGCTTGTATCATCTTGTGTCATATGACCGCCCCCTCCCAGAGTCGTCAAAGCCGCCCGAATTTCTCAGTTTTGGTTCGGGGGCGGACATTCATCCGCCCCCGATGACGGTCCGGATTACATCCAGCCGCGTTCCTTGTAGTATTTGACGGCACCATCATGCAGCGGCGCCGACAGATTGTTCTTGATCATGTCCTCTTCTTTGAGATTTGCAAAGGCCGGATGCATTTTTTTGAACCGGTCGAAATTCTCAAAGACCGCCTTGGTGATTTCATACACCACTTCTTCAGGCGTTCCATCGGATGATACGAAGGTCGCACCAACACCGAATGTGGTCACATCGCCGTCCGTACCCGTATACATGCCGCCCGGAATGGTCGCCATGGCATAGAAATCATTGTCGCTGGCGAGGGACTTTGCAGCATCATTGTCGACATTGATCAGCTTGGACTCGCACGATGTCGTGGCTTCCTTGATCGAACCGTTCGGATGCCCGACCGTGAAGACGATCGCATCGACCTTGTTATCGCAAAGGGCGGCAGACTGTTCGGACGACTTCAGCTCTGAAGCGAGCGCGAAATCATCCATCGTCCAGCCCATCTTGTCCATCAGCACTTCCATCGTGCCGCGCTGACCGGAGCCGGGGTTGCCGATGTTGACCCGCTTTCCCTTCAGGTCTTCGATGCTGTTGATGCCGGAATCGGCCCGGGCAACAACCGTGAACGGCTCGGGGTGAACTGAAAACACAGCCCGCAGACCGTCGAACTTGCCGTCCGGGAACTTGTCCGGTGCAGTGCCGTTATAGGCATGATACTGCCAGTCGGACTGGGCAACGCCGAGGTCCAGGTCTCCGGTGCGAATGCCGTTGATATTGGCAACGGATCCACCGGTTGTGTGGGTGCATTTGATCTCGTGGTCCTTGCTGCCTCGGTTGACGAGGCGGCAGATGGCGCCACCGACCTGGTAATAGACGCCGGTCTGGCCGCCTGTTCCAATGGTCACGAATTTTTCTTCCGCCAGCGCAGAACTGCCCATGGCCATGGTCAAAACCAAGGCCGAGCCGGCTAACACATTTCGACTAAACATCATCTTTGCTCCTTGCTTGATGTTGGTTGAGGCCCCTCCAATATTCTCCCGCCCGGTGGTTGTTCACTTCCACCTGCTTGATCCGGGTACTTGACTCAATACCGGATCGCTGGATGACCATTCCCATCAGGGACTCCAGCAGGACCAACGTGGTCACGTAGGACGAGAAAAATTGCGGACTATCCGTCGGTACGACGAATGAGTGTGCGGCGTAACGGGACGCCGGACATAAGATTGAATCGGAAATAACCACCACAAATGCACCTGCTTCATGGGCCATTTGCGTTGCATCGACCGAGCGACGCGCATAGGGATCTTTCATGATGATGAGCAGCGCGTCATCCGGGGTCGCGCCGGTGAGTGTTGTGGTCATGGATGTGCCCTGGCGGTCGATGACCTGCCAGTGGGTAAAGGCCAGATTGGCCAGATATCCGAAATATTGGGCGAATCCGGTGGACGCCAGCGATCCGGCAATGAACACGCGTTTCGAGGCGATCAGGCGGTCGGCAACCGCATCGAGCCGTGCAACGTCCAGCTCGCGGGCAAATTCATCGATGTTGCGGATGGCCGAAGTGGATTGTCGCAGCGCGAAAGGTATTCGGTCCTCGTCGCGCTCATTGCTGTTGGATGCCTGCAGGAGGCTGGCCTTTTGCGCATAACCGAGATTGCGATTCATGATTTCGTGTCGGCACAGTTCGCGCATTTCCTCATAGGAATTCAATCCGAGCGCGCGGGCCAGACGGGAATAGGTCGGCGGGTTGAGGTTGCTGCCGGCGGCGATGGCGCGCAAAGAGCGGCTGGCGACGTCGTGGAAATGGTTCACGACATAGTCGGCTGCAATTCTCAGTTGTGGGCTGAGTTGTTCATAATTCTGTGCGATCAAATCATTGATCGTTACGCGATTGTCCAGCCCTACCTCCCAGAAATGCGGACATCGAAACAAATTTGTATCAAACAAATCCTTTGTTGCCGATCATTGAAACATTTGTAACAATACCTGTCAAACACCCATCGGCACTAACATTTGAATTGCGGCCTTTGCAGGGCGGCCCATGAACAATCAACGTTCTCTTGCACACGTGGAAAGACACTCTATCAACCCCAAGCATATGGAAAGGTTTCCCGATTGCAATCACTTCCTGAGATTATGGTTGCACCCAATGGCGCGCGCCGTACCAAGGCCGATCATCCAGCCATTCCATTGTCTATTGCGGAAACAGTGGCCACCGCGAAGGCTTGCTTTGCAGAGGGGGCCGGCGCCATACACGCGCATGTTCGCGACAAGGCGGGCAATCACGTCCTCGATGCCGGGCTCTATCGTGAGCTGATCGCCGAAATGGACCGCTTGGTTCCGCAAATGCTTGTGCAGATCACGACGGAAGCCGTTGGCCGCTACACGCCAGAGCTGCAGCGCCGGCTGGTGGACGAGGTAGCGCCAAAAGCCGTCTCCGTCGCCCTCCGGGAAATGCTGCCCGACGAAAGCGAGATCAGGGCCGCCGGTCAGTTCTATCACCGGTCCGCCGATGCGGGCATTGCTGTGCAGCATATTCTTTATGAGCCGGAAGAGATCACTCGGCTGTTTCACTGCGTCGATCATGGCATTGTTCCACGCGGCGACCTGCAGCTTCTGTTCGTTCTCGGGCGTTACGCGGAGGGCCAGCAAAGCCGGGTGACCGACCTTGATCCGTTTCTGGAGGCCGTGACGGAGCCGCCCGGCCACATAGGCAAGCTGGATTGGGCTCTCTGCGCATTCGGGACAGCCGAGACCGACTGCCTCGTCGAGGCCATCCGCCGCGGCGGAAAAACCCGCATCGGTTTCGAAAATAGCCTGTGGAACCGCGATGGATCGGTGGCCGCCGACAATGCCGAGCGGGTGCGCGAACTGATGAGCCTTGTGGGCGAAGGGCGTTCCTCGCACATGGAACGCACATGATCTTTGGGCTGGACATCTGTGAACTGATGCACCTGCCGGGAGAAACCTGGATCCAATCGATTGCTCAAAGCATGGTGTGGCGCTTGTCGCTGGAATAGCGCCAGCTCGGTCTGTCGATCCACCTAGAACGGCTTGCCGAGTCTAACACTGCCCGAATGCTGGAGGGTGGTTTGGCCGACCTGGCCTTCGTACAAGACTTTGACCACGGTGTCGTTTGCGGCCAGAAGATCAAGGCCTGCGGCGATCTCGCCGATCACACGGTCGGTATCCATCGTCGTACGGATGGCCGGCGTGCCGGCCGGCGCGGCCGAGAAGCTTGAGACCGCGGCAAATTCCGGATCATCGAACACTGTCACGCCGACCTGCAGATGCGGCCGCACCAGCGTACCGTCTGCGGTCTCGTGTTGCCAGCCGAACGCGACCGCCGGAGAGACGCTGAGCACGGTCTCCTCGGTGCCGTTTACGGTCAAGCCTGCGCCGTTGCCGCCACTTTCGCTGATGCCGCCCATGTCGATCCAGCTGACATTGAGATCGACCATCGGCTTGATATAGCCCGCACCATGGGTGAAGGCAAAGGCGCCGCGCAGGCGGCTGCTGACATGGCTGATCTCATGCGAGGCGGTGGCCTGTCCGGCAAAGTTGCCAAAGGCCAGATCGCGGGTCGTGTCATACCAGCCATGGCCGGCGCTGACAGCGGCGGCAAGCAGCGCGTTTCCCCGGGTGTATTTGATCGCGGCACCGCCATGGACCGTGTCGGACTGGCTGGTCTGCCGGCCGCCCTGCGTATCGAGATTACCGTGCTCATATCCGAACGCCATGCCGATGCGCCAGTCGGGTGTCAGCTCCGCCTGGACGCCGCCCGAAAGGCGTGCCGCCGACTGGTCGAAGCCGATGGTCTGGCCGGTCTGGTCCTGATCGAACCAGTGGCCGGCGAACTGGGCCCACAGGCACTGGCCCTCGGCGATGAACACATTGCCGGTCTGGCGCGTCTCGCAGCTCATCAGATTGTCCGTGAAGTCGAGGCCTGCGAACAAGGTGGTGACGCCGTTGGCGAGATAGATCTCCGGGCCGAGCTGGTCATAGGCATCGGCAAGACCGGAAAGATCGGGCACCCGAACCAGCCCGCCGACCACCGGCGCAACGGCCGCCGAGCCACCCGTGGTCTGGATGGCATTGACCGCCTGCGCCACCGAGGTCTGGTTCGGATTGAGGCCGGTGGGCACGAAGTCCACCGTCGCCCCCAAGACGATGGAAAAGCCGTCGGGAAACAGCAGCTCATAGTCGATGACGGCAGTGTCCACGACCGACAGTCCGGCATTGGTGACCCCGCCCGCCGACGTGAAGATGATCGCCTGCTCGGTGCCGGCCTGTACCGAAATCGGGTCGACGACGTTCGGCACCACCTGACCGGCAAGGCTCGACGTACCGCTGACATTGGTCAGATCGGCGAACAGCGAGCCGAATCGGATGTCGGTGGCAAGATTGCCGCTGCCCGACTGTACAAAATTGCCGGTCACATTCGCGGTGCCGAGCGTGCCGACGCCGTCCGGCGCGAAGATGCCGTCATTGGTCAACAGATGGACGCCGCCGAGATTGACCGTTGTGCCGGCGTTGAAAAGACCACCGATCCTGTTGTTGAAGATGTTGGTGCCGCCGCCGAGATCGACATTGCCGGTCACGATGCCCCAGTTGTTGATCGTATCGCCGCCGCCGCCCTCGATTGCGTTGTTGCCGAGCGTGGTGACTGTGGTCCCCGCAAACACGTTGACCGTGCTCAATCCCACGACAGCCTCCAGGTCCACACCGCTGCCGTCGCCGGTGCCGCCCCGAACGATACCACCATCAAGGTTGATCATGACGGGTGAGGATGCGTCAAGAACGATCGCGCGGATGCCATCGGCATCCGGGCCATTGGCAATCACGTCGGCCCGATTGTTGACGATGATCGGACTGTCGGCGCTATACGCTTCCGTTAAGATACCGTGGGCCAGTTCTCCCCGGGTGGTGATCACCCCCAAATTGTTGATGGCGACGGGGCTGTTGTTGCCAACGGAATCGCTAACGATCCCTTCCGAATTATCGCCCCAGGTGGTGATCCCGCCCAGGTTGGTGACTGTGATCGGGTTGAAGCCACCTTCTGACAACGTGAAGATGCCATCGGCACCGTCACCTGCCGTGGCGATTCGCGCCCAGTTCTCGATGGTGATCGGGCTGTTGTTGGCAGTTCCTTCGATGGTCGCATCGATGCCTCTTGATTCGGCTCTCAGGGTTGTGATCACACCGCGATTGATAACCGTGACGCCGCTGTTGGACTTGTTGCTCTGCGCGAGGATGCCCCGGGACAAATAGTCATGGGTTGTGATTGCGCCAAAGTTTGTGATGGCAACCGGGCTGTTGGCGCCGAGACTTCGCCCCAGAATGCCAGATCCCTCAAAGCCGTCCGTTGTGATCGCCCCCCAATTGTCGACAGCTACTGAGCCGTCGGTGCCTTGTGAGCGGGCAACGATGCCGAGGGTAAATTCGCCCTGGGTGGCGATCGCCCCCCGGTTCGTGAGTGTTAGATCGCTGTTGTTGCCGTTCGTCTGCGCAAAGATGCCGGGAGATTCAATGCCGTCCGTGATGATCGCCGACCGGTTCGTGAGTGTCAGATCGCTGTTGTCGCCGTCCGTCTCCGCACGGATGCCCTCGGTCATTGAACCTTGCGTTACAATCGAAAACGGTGCGATGTCGATGGCAATCACAAGCGGTTCATTTGCGCCGGACGTTTGTGCCAAAAGACCATTGACGCCGACCGCCGGTGTGATGTTGCCTGTGATGTCAAATATCTCGATGATGCTGACCGGCGGCGCAAAGAAATCCACTCCGTCGATCACGCCGTCGAGAACGTTGCCGGTGCATGTGACCGTCGTGCCGTCGGTTATGCATTGCGCGTATGCGGGAAACGGCAGGGTAAACAGCACCGCACCCAGCGCAATACCAGCGACCCCGCCCTTATGTCTCGTAACACGACCACCGCGTCGTTGTGTTTTCATCGTGTCGCTCCCAATGAGAACCATGCCTGCCCACGATCTCGGGCCTCGTTTCAAAACTTCAGTGACCCCTTGATGAAGCCACCATGCTGGCTTGCGTCGGACGAGATACGACCCTGATAACCAAGCTCGATGGCGGCTTTTTCGCCCTGCAAAAGTGCGCCTGCTTCGAAATCGGCAAACACATCGTCGAGCTCGGAGGTGATCTGAAAGCTTGGTGCTGCTGCCGGTGCGCCGGCAAAGCGTGCCGTCAGCGTGTTCTGATCCTGCGAATAGACGGTGACGCCGGCTTTCAGATGCGTGTGAAGCCTCCAGCCTTCGGCCATGGCGTGATCGCTGCCGACTTCGATGGCGGGCGACACCGAGAAATAGGTATCGCTGCCACCATGGACGGTGAGTGTTGCGGCCGGATTTCCGTCCTCGGTGAATCCGTCGCGATCCAGATGGGTAAAGTTCACATCGACAAGCGGCTTGGCGTAAAATCCGCCATGCTCCATGAGATAGGCAGCACGCAGCTTTGCGCCGACATGGGCGATGTTGTAATCTGCGGTATTGACCGCGCTAAAGCCGCCAAAGCCTATGGTTCTTGTCGTGTCATAGGTGTCGACACCGCCGTAGATGGCGCCTGCGATCACCATCGCACCGTGTTGATACTTCAGCGTGCCGCCGGCATGGAACCGGTCGCTGGTGGCGCCGGCGCCGCTGTTGGTGTCAAGATCGCCGTGCTCATATCCAAGCGCAAGTCCCGCATGCCAGTTGGTCCAGGCCTCATACTGACCGCCGATGGAGATGCCGCCCGCGGTTTCTTCAAAGCCGATCCGGTTGGCTGTGCCATCGGCATCAAGGAACCGTCCGTGCGGGCGAACCCAAAGGCAGTCACCCTCGCGGATGGCCGCATGAGCGCCCCCGGTGACCGGGCATGACAACAGGCTGTCGGCAAAATTTGCCGCAGACAATTGCGTGGCCGTCTCGGTGTTGAGAGCAATCTCCGGCGAGAGCTGATCCAGCGCAGAAGCCGTCTCCTCAATCGAGCCAAGAGCAAAGAGCGCCGAGATCATTGGACCGGTATCGCCGACATCGGTGGTGTTGATGGTGTTGATGGTATTGAGGATGGCGGTCTGGTTCGGATTGAAGGTGCCCGCGATGGCATCCAGAGTAAAGCTCAGCGCCACATCATTGGTGTTCGGAAAGACCAGAGCAATGTTGGTCAGGGGGTTGGCAAAGACCGGGACACCCCCGAGCATCAGCCCGCTGTCGGTGACGCCACCCTGAGCGCTCAATATCGTAAGCGGGCCGACGGGATCGGCGCCGGTCAGGATAACATCCACGGTGCCGGCAAGATCAGCGGTGCCGGCAACCGAAATGAGGTCACTGGTGCCGCCCGTGCCATCGACGTCAACGGCAAGAGAACCGGACGCGGTCTGCACGAAATCGCCATTGACCGACACCGTCCCAATCGCTCCCCTGCCGCCCGGCCCAAAGATGCCGGCATTGGCAACGGAGCCGTTGATCACGCCCGAAGCGTTGGTGGTGCCGGCATTGTTGATGCCCGCCACCATTGCGCCGTTGTCAATGTTGAATGTGCTGCCCGCATTGACGGTTGTGTCGGAAACCAGGCTGCCTCCGGAAGAAACCGTCAGTGTACCACCGGATATCGTCGTACCGCCGGTATGGGTGTTGACGCCCGAAAGTGTCAGCGTGCCGGTGCCTTGCTTGACCAGCGAACCGCCGGCGCCGGAAATCTCTCCGCTCACCTCGGTCGTGTCATTATTGCCGCCAACGGTCAGCGCGTTGGCCCCGAGAACATAAGCGCCGCCCCCGGCAATCGATCCCGCGCTGATCCGGTTGTCGTCCAGCGGACCCGTTGTGCCCGAGAAATCGATCGTGCCGCCAGCCAAGTTGATCAGCCGGGCATCGCCCGCAGTGCTGTTGTCGATGAATGTCGTTGTGCTGCCAGCAGTGTTGGTAATGGTCGCAGTGCCCGCGGTGCTGTTGTCGTGGAACTGCGTGATGCTGTTGTTGGTAATTGTGCCACTGCCCGCCGTGCCGTCATCGACGAACTGCACCAAGTTGTTGTTAGTAATGGTGGCACTGCCCGCCGTGCTGTTGTCGCGGAACTGAACACGGCCGCCATCGACTGTAATTGTGCTAGTGCCCGCCGTGCTGTTGTCGGAGAACTGCGCAAAGCCAACATTGACGGTGATAGTGGCACTGCCCGCCGTGCTGTTGTTAAAGAACTGAATAAAGCCGGCATTGCTGGTAATGGTGGCATTGTCCGCCGTGCTGTCGTCAAAGAACTGCGTAAAGCCACCATTGTTGATCACGCCCGTTCCGGCAGAGCTGCTGTCGAAGAATTCGACGATCCCGTTATCATTGAGCAAAGTGCTGGCGCCGAGTGTGCCGTCGCCCCGGAAATCGATAACCGACCCGAAAGCGTTTTCAACGCGCGTCGTCGCGTCAAGAGTTCCCGAGACCGTGAACGTGGCACCAAAATTGTTACCAATGACATCAGCCGACAGCGTGGTGCCTGCAGCAACCGTGGTGATCGCATCGGCATTATTCGTCAGCAGATTGATGGTCTCGTCGCCCTCAATGGCAAAGGTGCCGTCATTGACCGTGACATTGGCTGTCGCCGACAGCGCGCCGCCATCGGTCTGGAGGGTTCCACCGGTGACCGTCACGGCGGTTGAGGCGAGTGTGCCCGCGCCCGTCACCGCAACCGTACCAGCGCTCACCGTTGTCGTGCCGGTGTAGGTGTTGGTGCCCAAAAGTGTCAGCGTGCCGTCGCCGTCCTGGCTCAAACCGCCCGCGCCGGAGATGATCGCCGAAATGGTCTGATCGGCGCTCGAGTTGTTGGTCAATCCGTTGGCAAGATCAAGCGTGCCGTTCTGTATCGTGTAACTGGTGGCCCCGTTGATCGTCACGCTGTCAGGAGAAAATGTCCCGGCGCCAAGATCGACAATGGGCTCTGTCGCACCCGTGTCGTCCAGCACCGCATTTTCGCCCGTCGCGTCTGGCACGTTGTTTGGCGTCCAGTTCCCGGCGGTGCCGTAATCACTGCCGGTGCCATTCCAAGTCTGCGCGACCGTCTGCGATGGGGCGATGGCCGCCGTTGCAACGATCAGCGCCGTAAGACCGGTCGCAATTGACGTGACCGGCCGATCGGGATCAGCCCTCAGCCGACAAGCGCGATCGTGATGGCTGGCTTTAAGCAAAACTCCAACTCCCGTTCGCAAGCTGTCGCGACGATCTGCAGGGGCAACATGGCCTGCGATGATTGGATGTCGTTATCGATAATGCTGTTGCTGCTGACGCTACAGACGAATGGCAACGCGATCTGACCGACATAGAAATCTGACCTTGGCCTCTGTCAAACAAGCCCATTCACGGAAAATCGGGCGCGAGATTTGCAATCTTTTGACAGAAAGAAATATCATTTGCAATTATTAATCAGAAATATTTAATATATATCATGTAATCATTATGAATTAAATGGATTATTAATTCATCAATATTTCAATATGAGATATATATATAACGCAATATGAGACTCACATATGGAATTATACATCAATTGGGCTATGAGTTATTACGCTCGAAATGGGGAAAATTGCTTCCCGGCTGCCAAAGTGATAGAATTGGATCGATAAGATTGAGACTCTGATCTATCGACAGAATCGAGGTCTTTGTCGTCTAATGGGTCGGGGCGAATCTGCCGGAAAGGGCTCGTGCGGGTGAAACACATCGCATGCCGTGATCACCGCGCGTTTCCGCAACAGGCGGCCCTGGCAGGTGCACTGTGCCTTGATCCAGACTCCGGGAGCGATAAATCGATGGTCACAATGGCAAGTGACGGCTTAATTCCATCCGTTCGAATTGATGCCGAGTCGGTCGGGCCGAAGCATTGTTTCGACGCTTGGCGTGAAACGGTTCGCGATATCTACGATGTCAAACCTCTGGCAGGCAGCAGCAGTGTCCGAGAGTACCTGGAAGCATGGCTGGTCGACAACTTGGTGTTCACCGAGGTCGGCTTTTCACAACAGGCGTTCAGCCATCATATCAAGCTTGCGCAGGACGCAAATTACCTATCGCTCCAGATCTACAGGTCCGGCGCCATGTCAGGTGTTCTCGGAGATCAGTCCTTCACGGTTGAGCCTGGTGAAGTTCATATCTTCGATTTTTCCCGGCAGTTTCACTCAATTGCCCAGGAATCGATCGTTGCAGGCGTCATAATTCCTCACGAAGCCATCGGTTATGATCCCGGCAAGCACCCCGCGCACATCAGTTTCAGCGGAAACTCGGCAATCGGCCGGTTTCTGATGGACACGTTCTTTGCTTTGAAAAACCAACTGCCAGACTTTCAGCAAGATGAAGCAACACCCTTGGCAGAAGGATTCTGTAGCCTGGTGCGTGCGCTGACACTGGATGAGCCGACGGAAGACTCAAGTGATACGCAGAGGACGCGGCTTGAACGACGTATCGCCATGCGGTCCTATCTTGACAGGCGCCTGTCGTCTCCCGACCTCGGCGTTGATGATTTGTTGCGCATCTTCGGCGTGTCCCGGCCAACGATCTATCGCGACTTTGCCGATGTCGGCGGGGTTGCCGGATACATCAACGACCGTCGGCTTGACCGAGCCTTCTATCAACTTGCATCCGCATCCCCGGCTCAAGGACGTATCAAGGAGATCGCCAATCGTCTCGGCTTCAATGAACCCGCCCATTTCAGCAGGCTGTTCCGTCAGCGCTTTGGGATCACGCCGGGAGAGGCGCTGGCGAGCGGGAGCGCCGATAGCACGCTGTCACGGCAGCCCGTTTCAAACAAAGGCCTGCTTGAAGCGACGCAATTTCAAAACTGGGTCAACAGCGTGAAATGAACAGTTGCAGCCGGCGCCATAGCTAAAAAAGCCGACGAAGTTCGGCTTCTTCTGGCGCGGTGTCCAGGGTCAGGACCATGATGAGGCCGGCAACGAGCGTGAACAAGAAGCCCGGGAGATCCAGGAACCTCGATGACAATCTGGTCAGCGGTTTCAAGCGCAACACGCCCAAGCAATATTCGGTAGGAGAGTATATCAGGCCGTTGCCGGCTTGTGTGGCGAGGAAAGCCTTGCTGCGCCGTGCCGCCGCAAGGGTGTTTTGTAGAGCGCAAGTTCAATCTCAGCCAGATCCTCGGCATCACGGAAGTTGACGACCAGATATGGCTTGTCAGTTTTCTCGACTATGATCTAGGATTCTTCGATGCCAATGAGGGCCGGGTCGAACCGGTCCCAAACCCATTCACCCCGGAGCAAGTGTAAACCATGTGCCCGGAATAAACTGTAAACGATGTCCTCGGTAGGGACCTTTGAGATGTGGTGCCGCTGAGAGGACTCGAACCTCCGACCCCATCATTACGAATGACGTGCTCTACCAACTGAGCTACAGCGGCCCATCGCCGTCGCGGCGAAGGAGTGGTTGCGGCGCAGATACAGGCAAATTGCGGGAAATTCAAGTCGATCCGGGCCGGAATTGTGACGGCTGGAGGGAAATAAACTGCGGTTATGCGCCAGCCGTTCTATCCGCCGGCGCACAGTGCTTTGCGGGCCGACTGATATTCATCCTCCAGCTGATCGACAAACGCTGCGACCGGACGGACCTCCTTGACCGCACCGATGCCCTGGCCCGATCCCCAGATATCCTTCCAGGCCTTGGCGCCGCTGCGATTGTCGCCGAAATTCATCTTGCTGGCATCGGCTTGCGGAAGGTCGTCGGGATCCATGCCGCTGCGGGCGATGGATGGTTTGAGATAATTGCCATGAATGCCGGTAAAATAATTGGAATAGACGATGTCAGAAGCGCCGCTCTCGACGATCATGGTCTTGTATTCATCGACCGCGCGGGCCTCCGGTGTCGCGATAAATGGCGTGCCGATATAGGCCAGATCCGCGCCCATCGCTTCGGCCGCAAGCACCGAACGGCCATTGGCTATGGCGCCGGAAAGGGCCAGTGGCCCATCGAACCATTCACGGATTTCCTGGACCAGTGCGAAGGGCGAGAGCGGGCCGGCATGGCCGCCGGCGCCGGCGGCAACCGCGATCAGCCCGTCGGCTCCCTTGCGGATGGCCGAATTGGCGTGACGATTATTGATGATGTCATGGAGGACGATGCCGCCATAGGCATGCACCGCTTCGTTGACTTCCGGAACCGCGCCCAATGATGAAATGACGATCGGCACCTTGTACTTTTCACACATCTGCAGGTCGTGCTGAAGGCGGGTGTTGGACCGGTGCACGATCTGATTGACGGCAAAGGGCGCTGCCGGCCGGTCCGGATGTTTGGCGTTGTGGCTCGCCAGTGATTCGGTGATTTCAGCCAGCCATTCATCCAGCTGCGCTTCCGGACGGGCATTGAGGGCCGGAAAGGAACCGACAACCCCCGCCTTGCATTGGGCAAGCACCAGTGGCGGGTGCGAAATGATGAACAATGGAGCGCCGATCACCGGCAGCCGAAGGTTGTCTTTCAGGATATCGGGGCGCGCCATGAAGTCTGAGCCTTTCAATTGACGTTTACGCAAACGTTAGATCATGTTTCGGTTGCAATATATGGACTTAGCCGACCGTGTCCACGCCGAAAGGACTGAAAATCCCAACCCGGATCAAAAGATTGCGGCAACCATGGTCCTTTTCGCCGCAAGCCGGTGTTTGTGCATTCGCACCCGCCGCCCGCAAAACGCCTCATTGATCCTGTTGAAAGCAGCCCGGCCTGCTTTGGCACACAGAACGAAGCTGTTATGAGTGGCTGGGTCCTGATCCTGGGATCGGGATGGCGCATAACCAATGGGGACATGCGGTGAAAGGTTTGGAAGAGGCCTTGCGAAAGGCCCTGAGCGGGCCGGGAGGTTCGAACCCCCAGCAACGGCAGCGTGTCTATGCGTCTGCCCGCCGCGCTTTGGTCAATGGCCTGGCGAAACAGGGCCAGGAAGGCTCGGAAAAAGCCAAATCGCAGCGCCGCGGCCTGGAGCAGCTCATTCACGCGATCGAAAGCGAATATCAGGCGCCGGCCCCGGTCATGGGCGGCGAGATTCGCGCTGCCGCGCCGCGCCGTGCCCCACCTTCGGACAACAATTCGCGCATGCGGGCCGAACCACGGGCCGCGCCGCAAAGGGGTGAGCCGCGTATGCGCGCCGAACCCCAAATGCGTGAACCGCAATTCGATGAGCCGCGAAGGCGCGAGCCGGATTTGTCGACTCGCCGAGGCTCGCCCAGCCTCGACGCGATCGTGCCGGACCCGCCCCAGCGTGACCCCGGGGGCCGCCAGCGTATGCGTGGCCGACCCAAGCCGCCCGCTCGACACGCCGACCGCCTTGAGACGGCACCAATATCCGATCATCTGGGTGCCGATTTCGGCGCCGGTGAACGCGGCAATCTTCGCCAGCCGGGCCCGCCGCCGGTAAAGAAGAAACGGCGCTTTCCGATATTCTCGCTCATTCTTGTCTCCGCATTGGCCGTCGCGTTTCTCGGCATCGGCATTGTCTGGGTCGTGGTGGGCGGCGTGCTGGAAACACCGGCGCAGCGCGACACCAGCGTTCCCAATCCTCCAGCCAAGATCGACAGCGAGGATTTTGCCGGGCTGCCGTCTCCCGATGGCGCCTTTAGCGGTGACTGGATCGAGGTGTTTGCGCCGCGCGATATCGCCCGCGTCACCGGCCGTGGCGCAGCGCAGGTCGATCTGGTCGAAACCGACAACCGGGAAGCCTTGAGGATCGTCTCCAGAAGTGCGGAAGCTGACGGGGAAGCCCTGTTCGAAGTCGGACCCGGGATTCTGCAGAGTCTGGGTGGGGGGCAGGCCATGGTGGCCATGACGCTGCGCTCGGCAACGGAGACACCGACTCAGATTTATATCCGCTGTGAATTGCCCGGTGATGGTGATTGCGGGCGGCGGCGCTTCGATGTGACCTATGAGGCCGGCGATATCATATTCAGCCTCGACCTGTCGGGAAGCATCGGTTCCAGGCCGGCTTTTCTTGCCATCAACAGCGATGTCGCAGGTGCCGGTAACGGCGTGGACGTCTACGGCATTCGCATCCGCCGGCAATAATCGAAAGGCTACGGACGTTTTCGGTCAGCCTTCGACGAAACCCGGGCCAAGCCCCAATATCTTGTCGTCGATTTCGCCGATTGCTTTCAGATCCTTGCCATCATAGGGCAGTCTGCTCAACAGGTGACGGATGAGATTGATACGGGCGCGGCGCTTGTCATTGGCGCGAACAACCGCCCACGGTGCGTGCTCCGTGTGCGTCCGCTCCAGCATCATGTCGCGTTTTTCGGTGTAATCGTCCCATTTGTTGAGGCTCGCCAGGTCCATGGGCGAGAGCTTCCAGACCTTTAACGGATCATGTCGCCGGTCGTGAAATCGCTTCAGTTGCATTTCCCGGCCGATATTGAGCCAGAACTTGAACAGATGAATACCGGCGCGGACCGGCATGTTTTCGAAGTCGGGGGTTTCGTCCAGAAAGTGCGCGTGCTGATCGGGCGTGCAAAAACCCATCACCGGTTCGACACCGGCCCGATTGTACCAGGACCGGTCGAACAGGACCATTTCACCTGTCGTTGGAAAATGATCCACATAGCGCTGATAGTACCATTGGCCCCGTTCCTTTTCGGTCGGCTTGGGCAGGGCAACAATCCGTGCGGTGCGCGGATTCATATAGGCCCGGGTCGCGCTGATCGAGCCGCCCTTTCCGGCGGCGTCACGCCCTTCGAAAACGATGATGATCCGTTCGCCACTGGCCTGAAGCCAGAATTGAACCTTGACCAGTTCGATCTGCAGCGCCGTGATCTGCTCTTCATAGTGGCTGCGTTTGAGCTTTTTTTCATAGGGATAGTTTTCGGACCCGAAGGCCTCATCTTCCACCCATTTGGGCAAAACCGGGTCGTCAATGTCGAACAGCCGGCTTTGTCCGTCGACCATGATTTCCACAGCCCTGTCTTTGTTGGTGTCGCTCATCCGTACTTTCCCGTTCGGTGATCCACGGCGCGTCGCCGGGTGTCTCCGTCACAATAAACATGTTTGCGGTTCGGATTTACAGCCCCGCACGCGCCGAAATCACTTGTTGGTAAATGTGACAATCCCTTGACCATTGCTGTCCGATGCATCCGTGGCCCTTGCGCATTGGCGCATTGTGCGCGACAGATCGGTCGACGCAGATCTGGTTTTGGATCCATGACAGACGAACCCCACCATCGCGGCCCGCCGGAGACGGGTGATGTCGGGCGCCGCATGGCGCAAGCCCTCTACAATGCCCGATTCGTGCTGGCGGCCGCCGGCCTGATGGCTGTCTTCCTGTCGCTGTCCGGTGAATTGGCGCTGTGGATCATCTGGACTGGCTTTGCTGTTCTGGTTGCAGCTGTGCTCTTGTCCGGCCGGGCCCAGGCGGGAGGAAACCACGAAAGCAGGCGGCGCCAGGAATCACGCGCCCAACTGGAAAAAATTGTCTTCAACACCTGCGAGGCGCTCAAGGATCCCGCATTCATCCTGACGGCCGGCAGCGCGTTGAAATATCAAAACCGTGTCGCGGTGGAAACCTTCGGTCCGATGGTCGCCGACGGGCATCTGTCGTCCCGCCTGCGGTCTCCGGAAATCCTTCAGATGGTCGATCGGGCGATCGCCGCCGGGCAGGAAGCAACGATCGACTATGTCGAAAAGGTGCCGTCGGAGCGCTGGTACCGGGTCCGCATCGCGCCGATGAAGGAGATTTCCGCCATAACGGGTGGCAGCGAACTTTATCTTTTGACCCTGCGCGACCAGAGCGAAGCCAAGCGTATCGACAAGATGCGCACCGATTTCATCGCCAATGCGAGTCATGAACTGCGCACCCCGCTCGCCTCCCTTTCCGGGTTTGTCGAAACATTGCAGGGACCGGCCCGCAATGATCCTGAGGCGCGCGATCAGTTTCTCGGCATCATGCAGGAACAGGCGGGCCGCATGACCCGATTGCTGGACGATCTTCTGTCCCTGTCGCGGCTGGAAATGAAGGCGCATATCGCACCGACTGAAACGGTCGATCTGGTTCCGCTGGTCGGCCATGTCTGCGACACGCTCCAGCCACTTGCCGATGAGCTCGGCGTCGAGATCGACATTGTAGCGCCACAGGCGCCGGTTCAGGTGTCTGCAGATCGCGATGAACTGATTCAGGTCTTCGAGAACCTCATCGAAAATGCCTGTAAATACGGCCAGAGCGGCAAGCGGATTGAGGTCGTGGTTGAGGCTGCGCACGACGTTGAAACGGGACCCCAGGTCCGGGTTCGCGATTATGGTCCCGGCATTGCCGAGGAACATGTACCACGCCTGACGGAGCGGTTTTACCGCGTCGATGTCGAGGCGAGCCGGTCCAACAAGGGAACCGGTCTTGGTCTTGCGATCGTCAAGCACATATTGACCAGGCACCGTGCCAGGCTGATCGTGAAATCCGAGCCCGGGGCCGGCGCCGAATTTGCCGTCAGCTTCACCGCTTCCGCCGACGTGAAATCTGGAAAACTTAAAAATATCAATTAAAACCAACGGATTAACCTGTCACAAACATGTAACAGAACCGTCGTAAAACTGCTGTGGGCCGACTGTTAAAACGGCGGCGTCGGCAGGAGACCGGCTGCGTCCGACATGACGCAATCAGACACACCGCATCAACGGAGAGAGTGATGAAAACCCTCACATACACGGCCGCCATGCTGGTCGCTTCCGCAGCCCTGACGGGCGCTGCATCCGCGCGCGATCAGGTTCAGATCGCGGGTTCGTCCACCGTGCTGCCTTACGCGAAAATTGTCGCCGAGTCCTTCGGTGAGGTTTTCCCGTCCTTCAAGACACCAATCGTTGAATCCGGCGGTTCCTCGGGAGGCCTGAAGGAGTTTTGCCGCGGTGTCGGCCCCCAGACCATCGACATTGCCAATTCATCGCGTTCCATTCGCGAGTCCGAAATTGCCGCCTGTGCGGAAAACGGCGTGACTGAAATCCAGGAAATCCGCATTGGATACGACGGCATCGTATTTGCCACCGACATAGACGGCCCGGACTTCGAGTTGACGCCGAAGGATGTCTATCTGGCGCTGGCGTCACAGATTGTGGTCGACGGCAAGGCGGTCGCCAATCCGAACGTCAAGTGGTCCGACGTCAATCCCGACCTGCCCGATTGGGACATCACCGCTTACATCCCTGGTGAAAAGCACGGCACGCGCGAAGTCTTTGAAGACAAGCTGCTGGAAATCGGCTGTGAAGAAGCTGGCGACAAGCAGGTCCACATGGATGGCGGCATGGACAAGAAAGCCGCCGGCAAGGCCTGCATCGCCGTTCGCAAGGATGGTCGTGCGGTCGATATAGACGGTGACTACACGGAAACCCTGGCGCGCGTCGACTCCAACAAGACCGGCGTTGGTGTGTTCGGCCTGGCATTTTATGAAAACAATGCCGACAAGCTGAAGGTTGCCACGGTCAACGACGTTACCCCGGACACCGAAACCATCGCCGCGGGCGAGTATCCGGTTTCGCGGCCGCTGTTCTTCTACGTGAAGAAGGCTCATCTGGGTGTTATTCCGGGCCTCAAGGAATATGTTGAATTCTTCACGTCCGATCAGATGATCGGCCCGGATTCGCCGCTCGCCGAATACGGACTGGTTTCCGCTCCCGATGAAGAGCGCGACGAAATTCGCGAGAATTTCGCTGACGGAAAATTGCTCTGACAGAGTAATCCTCAAGGGGGCGTGACCACCGTCTCGCCCTCTTGATTTTGCGTAGCGCCGGGGGACAGGCCAGTGAGTACGGCAACCACAATTCTGATCGTTCTGTGTCTCGGCCTTGTGGGGTACCTGGCCGGTCGCTTCCGGTCGGTGAAACTGTCCAGTGGGACGCCGCAGAGCCTGCATTCGCGACCCGGCTATTATGGATGGTTTGTCGCGATCTGCGCCACGATGCCGGCTCTCCTTTTGCTGACCGCCTGGGTGTCGATCAGCCCCGCAATCATCGACAACCGGGTGTTCGATACGCTTCCCGATGCCGTGCAAACCCTGCCGGATTCGGACCATGCGCTGCAGATGAGCAAGGTGAATGCCGTTGCGCAGGGGCTGAGCCGGTTGACCGCCGAGCAGCGCCAGAGCTTCGAAAGCGGATCAGAAGATCTGCGCGAGCTGATGGCTCAGACCGGTGTGGCCGTTGCCGGCGATATCGAAAGTTACATGCCCGCTGCCGCCACGTTGCTGCTTGAGCAGCGAGCGGCCAGCGCGAATTACCGTACGCTTCTGGTTCTCGTTCTGGCGGTGGCCGGCTTTTGCTATGCCTGGATTCAGGTCGGGCCGCAAATGCGGGCGCGCAACCGTGTCGAGGCGGTGGTGCTCGGTATGTTGATCATTGCATCCAGCATCGCCATTCTAACGACGGTCGGCATTGTCCTGTCGATGATTTCGGAGACCTGGCGGTTTTTTTCCAGCGTGCCGCCGATGGAGTTCTTCTTCGGCACTGTCTGGGATCCGCGTTTTGCCGCTGCCGGAGATACCGATTCAGTCGGCCAGTTCGGTCTTGTTCCACTGCTTGCCGGAACGCTCTATATCGCCCTCGTGGCGATGGTGGTGGCCGTTCCGATCGGGCTCTATGCCGCCATCTTCATGTCGGAATATGCCAGCCCCCGGCTGCGTTCGGTCGCCAAACCGCTTCTGGAGGTGCTGGCCGGAATTCCAACCATTGTCTACGGTTTCTTCGCACTGGTGACGGTCGGACCGTTCCTGCGTGACATCAGCGCCCAGATCAACGGGCTGGTGCTCGGCGAAGTATCATCCTTCATCCAGGCGCAAAGCGTTCTGACGGCCGGTGTGGTGATGGGGATCATGCTGATCCCCTTTGTTTCCTCTCTGTCCGACGACATCATCACGGCCGTGCCGCGTTCCTTGCGTGACGGTTCGCTCGGTCTCGGCGCCACCCAGTCTGAGACGGTGCGCCGGGTGATCATACCCGCGGCGCTGCCGGGCATTGTCGGCGCCTTGCTCCTGACCGGTTCGCGGGCCATCGGGGAAACCATGATCGTGGTGCTGGCCGCCGGCGTGGCCGCCCGTCTGTCGATCAACCCGTTCGAACCGATGACCACGGTGACGGTGAAGATCGTCAACCAGCTCACCGGCGACCTGGAATTCACCTCGCCGCAGACGCTGGTCGCCTTCGCGCTTGGCCTCACCCTGTTCTTCATCACGCTGGGTCTGAATGTCTACGCACTCTACATCGTGCGCAAATACCGGGAAGAGTACGAATGAGCGACGTCACGACGACACCCGGCCTGGTCTCCGGCACCACCCAGCCCAAACGCGATATCGGCATCAAGAAACGCTATGCCGCGGAGCGCCGTTTCAAGCTTTACGGCCTGCTGGCCATCTCGATCGGCATCCTGTTTCTGCTTCTCTTGATGTGGTCGGTGATCTCCAAGGGCTATACGGCCTTTCAGCAGACCGCGATCAACCTGCCGATCACCTTTTCGGAAGACATTATCGACCCGAAGAAGGAGCGGGCGACAAACCCGCAGGTGCTGATGATGGCCAATTATCCACGGCTGGCGCGCGACGGGCTCCTGGCCGAGCTGGGCATCGACCCGACCGACAAGAAAAACAGGAAACTGGTCCGTGCCGCCGGCAAGATGGTGTCCGCCGGCTCGCGGGTGCAATTGCGCGAGCTGGTCGTTGCCGATCCCAGCCTGATCGGCAAGACAATCCCGGTCTGGGTTCTGGCGAGCGGCGATGTGGATTCAGCCTTCAAGGGGCAGGTCGATCTGAGTGTCGAAGAAAAGCGCCGCAAGATCAGCGACCAGCAGGTCGCCTGGATGAACCAGCTGGCGGAGGACGGCACGCTGGTCAAGCGGTTCAACACCGGATTGTTCACATTCGGTGCCTCCAGCCGACCGGAAACGGCCGGTGTCGGCGTTGCGATCATCGGCTCGCTCTACATGATGCTCATCGTGCTGGTTCTGGCGCTGCCGATAGGCGTTGCGGCCTCCATCTATCTTGAGGAGTTCGCGCCGAAAAACCGCTGGACCGACATGATCGAGGTCAACATCAACAATCTCGCGGCGGTTCCGTCCATCGTGTTCGGCCTGCTTGGCCTGGCGGTGTTCATCAATTTCGCCGGACTGCCCCGGTCAGCGTCCCTCGTGGGTGGGCTGGTTCTGACCCTGATGACCCTGCCCACCATCATCATCGCAACACGGGCCGCGCTGAAGGCGGTGCCGCCATCCATACGCGCCGCAGCGCTCGGGGTCGGTGCGTCGCGCACGCAGATGGTGTTTCACCATGTCCTGCCGCTCGCAGCGCCCGGCATCCTGACCGGAACCATTATCGGACTGGCACAGGCGCTGGGAGAAACCGCGCCGCTGCTGCTGATCGGCATGGTGGCGTTTGTGGTCGGATATCCGTCCAGCCCGATGGATCCGGCAACGGCCTTGCCGGTGCAGATCTTCATGTGGGCCAACGAGGCCGAACGCGGCTTTGTCGAGCGGACATCCGGCGCCATCATCATTCTGCTGGGTTTCCTGGCGGTGATGAACATCACCGCGATCCTGTTGCGGCGACGCTTCGAACGGCGCTGGTAGAAAATGAATATCCTTGCCGGACATTGGCAAAGCAAACCCGATGGCGTAGGCCGATAAAGGCCCCCAAGTGTGAGGCGTTAAGGAATGAACATAATGTCTGAAGCCGCAGTCGAAGAGACCCTCGCCAACCGCGTCGCCGAAGAGCAGGCACCCGTGAAAATGCTCTGTCGCAATGTCTCCGTCCACTATGGCGCCGATCAGGCCCTGTATGATGTTGACCTCGATGTCGGCGAACATCAGGTCACGGCCCTGATCGGCCCGTCCGGTTGCGGCAAGTCGACCTTCCTGCGCTGCCTCAATCGCATGAACGACACAATCGATATCTGCAAGGTGTCCGGCGACATCCGCCTCGATGGCGAGGATATCTATTCCCCTTCGATCGATGTCGTGGAGCTTCGCGCCAATGTCGGCATGGTGTTTCAAAAGCCCAATCCGTTTCCAAAGTCGATCTACGAAAATGTTGCCTATGGCCCGCGGATCCATGGTCTTGCCAGCAGCAAGGCCGAATTCGACGAAATCGTCGAAAAGAGCCTGACAAGGGCGGGTCTGTTCGAAGAGGTCAAGGACCGGTTGCAATCGCCGGGAACGGGATTGTCCGGCGGGCAGCAGCAGCGCCTGTGCATTGCGCGCGCCATTGCCGTCGGTCCGCAGGTCATCCTGATGGACGAGCCGTGCTCGGCGCTCGACCCCATCGCCACGGCGCGGGTCGAGGAACTGATCGACGAATTGCGCCAGAAATACACGATCGTGATTGTCACGCACTCCATGCAGCAGGCGGCCCGTGTGTCCCAGCGCACGGCGATGTTCCATCTCGGCAAGCTGGTGGAAGAGGGCGCCACCGATAAGATGTTCACCAATCCCGATGACCAGCGAACGCAGGATTACATCACCGGCCGTTTTGGCTGATGCAAGCAAGTGACCGATAACCCGCTCCGGAGAGAGCGTGAGGAAATCCGATGACAGACAACAATGAACAGGCGATGCCCGCTTCCCACACGGTCTCGGCCTATGATGATGAATTGCAATTCCTGATCCGGCGCATCGCGGAAATGGGCGGCATTGCCGAACGCATGGTGTCCGAATCCGTCACTGCGCTGGTCAATTCCGACATCGCCCTGTCGCAAAAGGTCGTGTCGGACGACGTTGTCCTCGATGAGGCGGAACGGCAGATCGGCGAAAAGGCCGTTCTGATTATCGCCAAGCGCCAGCCCATGGCGTCGGATTTGCGCGACATTATCGGTTCGATCCGCATTGCCGCCGATCTCGAACGCGTCGGGGACATGGCCAAGAACATCGCCAAGCGGGTGATTGCCGTGCAGGGCATGGCCCAGCCGAAAAAGCTGGTCTACGGCCTGGAGCATTTGTCGGAACTCGCCCTGACCCAGTTGACCGAGGTGCTGGACGCCTATTCGGCCCGGTCGCCCTCTCTGGCCCAGGCCATTCGCGACCGCGACGAGGAAATCGACGCGATCTACACCTCGCTGTTCCGCGAGTTGCTGACCTACATGATGGAAGATCCGCGCAACATCACCGCCTGCACCCATTTGCTGTTCTGCGCGAAGAACATCGAACGCATTGGTGACCACGCGACGAATATCGCCGAAACGGTCTATTACACCGCCACCGGCAACGAACTGAGCACCGACCGTCCCAAGGACGATGAATCGGCCACCGTCACGGTGGAGCAGAAATAACCCTCCGGATGTGCTCGCGATCCGGAACGAGATTGGCAATTGTAAACGGGCAGTAGATTTCGATGGGCATGTCACCGAACATAATGGTCGTTGAAGACGAAGAAGCGCTTGGCGTTCTCCTGCGCTACAATCTCGAAGCCGAGGGTTATGAGGTGGATATCGTGCAGCGTGGCGACGATGCGGAGCTGACGCTGCGCGAACGCCAGCCCGATCTCCTGATTCTCGACTGGATGCTGCCCGGCGTGTCGGGCATCGAACTGTGCCGGCGTTTGCGGGCGCGTCCGGAATCGGAAAAACTGCCGATCATCCTGCTGACCGCCCGGGGCGAGGAAAGCGAGCGGGTTCGCGGTCTTGCCACCGGCGCGGACGATTATGTGGTCAAGCCGTTTTCCACTCCTGAACTGATGGCCCGGGTGCGGGCGCTGTTGCGCCGGGCAAGCCCGGAATCCATTTCCACCCTGCTCAAATCGGGCGACATCGAGCTCGACCGCCAGACCCACCGGGTCTACCGCAAGGGCCGCGAAATCAATCTCGGGCCGACGGAATTCCGTCTGCTGGAATTCTTCATGCGTTCGCCGACACGGGTCTTTTCACGCTCGCAATTGCTCGACGGGGTCTGGGGTCACGATATCTATGTGGACGAACGAACCGTCGATGTTCATATCGGCCGGCTTCGCAAGGCGCTCAATCTGGCCAATATGCGCGATGTGATCCGCACCGTGCGCGGGGCAGGATATTCGCTGGAAAGCTGACCATCCGGCGGTGAAGAAAACCACATGGATTTGACCGGACCGCGGGGCCCGTTGCACCATGGAGAGGCGCAACCGGAATGGCGAAAGGACCGCTCTTGACCGACAATCCCCGACAGGTGCTGACCCATCGCGCGCGATCGCTGCTGCTGGTCATCGACATGCAGGAAAAGCTCGGACCGAAGATCGACGGCATCGACGAAGTCCTGATGCGCAACCGCGTCCTGCTGGATATGGCCGGTCAACTGGACGTCCCGGTTGTCTTCACCGAACAATATCCGAAGGGCCTTGGCGGCACCTATCCGGACCTGCTGACCCGCGCGCCCGGCGGCAAGGTGGTTGAAAAGATCCATTTCGACGCGACGGCCGCCGACACACTGCTTCCGGTGATCGAAGCACAGGGCCGCAGCCAGATCATCGTCACCGGAACCGAAGCGCATGTCTGTGTGCTGCAGACCGCGATGAGCCTTTTGCGCCACGGCCTGGACGTGCGGCTGGTGACCGATGCGGTCGGGTCGCGGCGGCCGGCTGACCGGGACGCCGGCATAGCGCGCCTGTGCGATGCGGGGGCGATTGGCATGACCACCGAAATGGTGATTTTCGAATGGCTGGAACAGGCCGATACGGAGGCGTTCCGCCGCGCCCTGCCGACGATTCGCGACCTTGTGCGATAGACTTCGCTTCATGCAATTCAGGTTTTGACAAAACCTGAATTGCTCTGGCGCCTACATCACCGCGCCGATTTGCCAGGGCACGAATTCGGCACCGCCGAAGCCCAGTTCCTCGCTCCTGGTTTTTTCGCCCGACGCGATCCGGATGAATGTCTCGAAGATCTGCGCGCCCTTGTCTTCCACCAGCACCCCTTCGGAAACGATGTCGCCGCAATTCATGTCCATGTCATCGGCCATGCGCAGATACATTTCGCTGTTGGTGGCGAGCTTGATGCAGGGCGTCGGCTTGTAGCCGGACACCGATCCGCGTCCGGTGGTAAAGACGATCAGATTGGCGCCGGAGGCGATCTGTCCGGTCACCGAGCACGGGTCGTATCCGGGACTGTCCATATAGACAAAGCCCTTCCGGTTGATCGGCTCGGCGAATTTGTAGAAGCCGCTGAGCGGCGCCGTGCCGCCCTTTGCCACGGCGCCCAGGGACTTCTCCAGGATGGTGGTCAACCCGCCGCGCTTGTTGCCGGGTGATGGGTTGTTGTTCATCTCGCCGCCGGTGCGGGCGCACAGATCCTCCCACCAGCCGATGCGCTCGACAAGCTGACGGGCAATCTCCGGGCTGGCCGCACGCCGCGTGAGCAGATGTTCCGCGCCATAGATCTCGGGTGTTTCGGAAAGGATCGTCGTGCCGCCATGGCGCACCAGAAGGTCGGAGGCGTGGCCGAGCGCCGGATTGGCGGTGATGCCCGAATAACCGTCCGATCCGCCGCATTGCATGCCGACCGTCAGTGCCGATACCGGGGCCGGTGCGCGAACGCTTTGATTGGCGATGATCGCCATTTCGCCAAGCTGGCTCAGCCCCATATCGATGGTGCGCTTCGTTCCGCCCGATTGCTGAATGGTCATGTAGCGCAGATTGCCGTCGCTACGGATCTTGCGGCCGCCGACGAGATCGGCGATCTGCATGACCTCGCAGCCAAGACCGACCAGCAGCACACCGGCAAAATTCGGATGCTGCGCATAGCCCGACAGGGTGCGGAACAGCGTGTCGTAGCCTTCATCGCTCGCCGACATGCCGCAGCCGGATCCGTGCACAATGGGAACGATCCCATCGACATTGTCGAACGGGTCGAGCAGCCCGGACCGCTCCGCCGCTTCGGCAATGAACCGGGCTACCGATCCCGAACAGTTCACCGTTGTCAGGATGCCCAGATAGTTGCGGGTTCCCACCCGCCCGTCCTCGCGGTGATAGCCCATGAAGCTGCGCTCGTCCGATATCGGCGGCAGCGGCGCATTGGCGGAGGCATAGGCATGGTCGAGCGTCTGGTCCGACATGCCGAGATTGTGCACATGCACATGATCGCCCGGCGCAATGGCCGTGGTCGCCTGGCCGATGATCTGGCCGTAGCGAATGACGTTCTGTCCGGGCGCGATGGCGGCAATGGCGATCTTGTGACCACGCATGATGCCCGATTTCAGGGGTGCCTCCAGCGGAACCGGCTGGTCACCAGCGGCAAAATCCTTCAGCGCGATGACGATATTGTCGGTGTCGTGCAGGCGGATCGTTTCGGGATTTGATGGGCTCATGCCACTGTCGCTCCAGAAAGGGGGGGGGTAGTTATTAATCGCAGATTGCGGCAATCGAACCAAGTTCGTCATGCAGGCGATCAAGCGTGTCGTCATCGATGGCTGAAAAGGCACTGGTGACCCATTGGGCATTGGCCAGCGCCATCTCGCCGAACTGGTCAAGACCGCGATCGGTCAGCCGTATCAGGTAGCGCCGCCGGTCGTCGGGATCGGCCACCCGGCGCACCAGGCCATCGGCCTCCATCCGGTCGAGCAACGAGGAGATATTGCCGGAGGGCGCCAGCAGGCTGGCCCCCAGATCACCGACCGAAAGGCTGCGCTGCGGTGCGCGATAGAGCTGCGACAGGACATCGAACCGGACGAAGCGCGCGCCGAAGGACCGGTGCATCTGGGCGCTGACATCGGCCTCGATGCGCCGCGATGTCCGCACCAGACGCAGCCAGAGGCGCAGGACGCGGCGCTGCCGCTCCGTATAGCCCTCTTCAATCGTCAGATCACCGGCTGTTTCGATGCTGTCGGTCTCCTTGTTCATGGCATGGCCATACCACCTCGCCGCCGGTCCGGCCAGCCGGTTTGTCCGTCACATCCGACGGTCATGCGGCAATTCCGCCGCTTGCATTTATCTTACATATGAAATATTAAGGTATAAAGCAATTTTGGGCCTTTCGGACAAGGCAATACGGGAGAGCAGCATGAAAATCACTGTTGTCGGCGGTGGCCCGGGCGGGCTCTATTTCGCTCTTTTGACCAAGAAGGCGCGGCCGGACTGGCAGATCGAGGTCTATGAGCAGAACCGTCCGGATGACACATTCGGATTCGGCGTCGTGTTTTCCGACGACACGCTGGATGAATTCCTGTCCTGCGACCCCGAAACCTATGAAAAGATCCGCGATCATTTTGCCTATTGGGATGACATCGCCATCCATTTCAAGGGCGAGGAAATCCGCTGCGGCGGCAACGGCTTTTGCGGCACCTCCCGTTTCAAGCTGCTGGAAATCCTGCATGAGCGCTGCCGGGAACTCGATGTCGAGCTGATCTTTTCCGAGCAGATCGATCCGGCAACGCTCGACACACGGTTTGCCGATTCCGATATCATCCTGGCCTCCGACGGCATCAATTCGGCCATCCGCGAGCATTTTTCCGATGCCTTTCAGCCCAGCATCACCGTTAAGTCCAACCGCTTCTGCTGGATGGGGTCGACCCGGCCGATGGACGAGTTCAACTATTTCTTCCGGGAAACCGAGCACGGCATCATTTGCGCCCACACCTATCAGTACCAGGCCGATGCCTCGACCTGGGTGTTCGAGATGGACGAGGCCTGCTGGCAGGGCCACGGTTTCGAGGAGTTCGACGAGGAAGGGTCGAAGGTCAAGCTGGCCGCCATCTTCGCCGGGGAGCTGGAAGGCCATGACCTGCTGCTCAACCGCTCCAACTGGCGGCAGTTCCCGCGCATCTTCTGCGAAAACTGGTACCACAAGAACATCGTGATCCTGGGCGACGCCAAGGCCTCCGCGCATTTCTCCATCGGCTCGGGCACCAAGCTTGCCATGGAGTGCGGCATCGCCCTGTCGGAAGCCGTGCTTGCCCATGCTGAAAACTCCGTCGAGGAGGCCTTCAAGGCCTATGACGAGGCGCGCCGTACCCCGTGCCAGATCATCCAGCACAATGCCGATGTGTCGCTCGCCTGGTTCGAACACATGAACCGGTCCTGGGACATGGACCCCATGCAGTTCGCCATGGTGGTCATGTGCCGGGCCAAGTCGATCACCTATGACAATCTGATCGTGCGCGATGCGGGATTCGTCGAAAAGGTCGATACCGCCTGGTATGAGCGTTACTACCGCGAGACCGGCATCGATGTGCGCCAGACCCGCCCGACCCCGATGTTCACGCCGTTCAAGCTGCGTGACCTGACCATCCCCAACCGGGTGGTCATGTCGCCCATGGCGCAATATTCCGCCGATGCTCAGGGCAATCTGACCGACTGGCACTTTGTGCATTACACCTCCCACGGGCTGGGCGGCATGGGCATGATCTATGCCGAGATGACCTGCCCGACGCCCGATGCGCGCATCACCATGGGCTGTCCGGGCCTGTGGACCGATGATCACGAGGCCCAATGGAAGCGGATCGTCGACTTCATCCATGCCAATTCCGACACCAGGATCTGCATGCAGTTGGGACATGCCGGCCGCAAGGGTTCGACCCAGCTCGGCTGGGAGGAGGCGGATCACCCGATTGCCAATGCACCGGACAACTGGCCGCTCTTTTCCGCATCCCCCATTGCCTATTTCGACGGCATCAGCCAGGTGCCGGCGGAGCTCGACCGTGCCGGCATGACGCGCATCTGCGCGGATTTTGTCCAGGCAACCGAGCGGGCCGCCCGCGCCGGCTTCGACATGCTCGAACTGCACTGTGCCCACGGCTATCTGCTCGCCTCCTTCCTGTCGCCTTTGACCAACCGCCGCTCGGACGACTACGGCGGATCGGTCGAAAACCGGCTGCGTTTCCCGCTTGAGGTCTTCGACGCCATGCGCGCGGTCTGGCCAAGGGAAAAACCCATGTCGGTGCGCGTCTCGGGCACGGACTGGAAGGAAGGCGGATTGAGCGAGGAAGATCTGTTCGCCATCGCCAATGCCTTCCGCGATGCCGGCTGCGATCTGATCGATGTGTCCGCCGGCCAGACGGTGCCCGATCAGGAGCCGGTCTATGGCCGCATGTTCCAGGCCCATCTGGCCGAGGCCGTGCGCAATGTGCCCAAGATCGCCACCATGGCGGTCGGCAGCATCACCGAGGCGGCGCAGGTCAACACGATCCTGCACACACGGCGCGCCGATCTGGTGGCGCTGGCCCGTCCGCATCTTTGGGATCCCTATTTCACCCGACGGGCGGCCGCCAGCTATGGCGCCGAGGTCGGCCACTGGCCGCCGCAATATCTGTCGGGCCGCGACCAGGCCTATCGCGAACAGGCAAAGGCCCGTGAAAGCGCCATGGAATTGCAGAAAAAGGCCCGCCCGCAAAGACATGAAAAGCCGATGGCGCAGGCGGCGGAGTGAGCGCCATGGGCGCGGTTTTCACGGTGACCCGCAATCTGCGGTTCGCCGATTGCGACCCGGCGGGCATCGCCTTCTATCCAAGGCTGCTGGAGCATGTGAACAACGTGGTGGAGGACTGGTTCGCCGGCCCGCTGGACTGTTCGTTCCATGAGCTTCATTTCGTCCGCGAACGGGGCGTGCCGACGGTCGAGATCCAGGTCAAGTTCTTGCGCCCCGGTGCGCTGGGCGACGCCATTGACTGGCGGCTGACCGTCAAGACGCTGAGCCGGGCCTCGATGACGCTGTCCATCATCGGCGCCCATGAGAACGGCAAGGACATGCTGCGGGCGGAGCCGACCCTGGTGCACAGCAATTTCACCCTTGATCCGCCGCGCGCCGAATCCTTCCCCGACGATCTGCGCGAGAAGATCGCGGCTTTCCGGGCCGCGCCGTCCGCAAGCCCCTGACAAGGATGGTCGTCAGCGGGCAATTCATGATATTCCACCCAAACGGTTCGCAACGAACCCCCATGATGAAAAAGGCGATGCGATGAAATTCCTGCAACCGGAAGGCTGGAAACCGGCAAAAGGCTATGCCAATGGCGTCAAGGCCACGGGCCATCTGGTGATGACCGGCGGCCTGACCGGCTGGAACAAGGATCAGGTGTTCGAGACCGATGATTTCATCGGCCAGTGCGAACAGACCTTCGCCAACATCGTCGCCGTGCTGAAAGAAGCGGGCGCAGGCCCCGAGCATCTGGTGCGCCTGACCTGGTATGTCACCGACAAGACGGAATATCTGGCCCGCCAGCGCGAACTCGGACAGGCCTATCGCAATGCCTTCGGCCGCCACTTTCCGGCAATGGCCGTTGTCCAGGTGACGGCGCTGGTCGAGGACCGGGCCAAGGTGGAAATCGAGGCGACCGCGGTCATTCCGTTCGACGAAGACTGACGGGTCAACATCAAACCGGCGGGGCGCGTCAGATTCCCTTCTGCCGCACGGCGGACCGGAATGTCCGGCCGATCGGAATGATGGAATGGTCGCTGAGGCGGATGCCGCTGCGGTCACCGGACCGTGCACGGCCGGCAATCGCATGCAGCGCGACCCAGTGCGACCGGTGCACCTGCAGTCCGGGTTCCGGTGATGCTTCGGCCATGGCGTCGCCAAATCGCATGGCGATCAGCGAACGTCCCTTCGCGGTGACCACCTCGACATAGTGATCCTGCGCGGCAAGGCGGATGATGCGCCCGCGCTTCGCATGCGGCAGGCGCGCCATCAGCCGGGGCACAGCGGGCAGGGCGGTTGGGCGGTTCGCCCGCGCCACCAGATGCTGGACAACTGTAACGCCCCCGACGACCGCGGCGCATTGGGCTAGGAGCACGAGCAGTTCGCTGGCGTCGGGCCGGAAGCCGAAGCCAAGAAGCACCAATGCGATCACCGCAAACACCGGAAGCGTGGTCAGGACCGATGCCATTGCCACCCGCCAGGGAGCAGGCCAGTCGAGACGGCCGAGCCCGTGTTCGACCGCCGTCCCGGTGAGATGTCCGGCGGTGGCCGTTCCGATGACCACGAGCAGCCAGTAGAGATGCCGGTCCAGCGGCGACAGGGCCTCATAGGTCCCGAACGGGCCGGACAAACCGGCCAGCAGGGCGAGCAAAGCGAGCAGGCCGACATTGCGCGCCGAGCCGAAGAGTGCCGCGATCTCATGCTTGAGATTGCGGGACAGCGGGTCGTTCACGAATGTATCCGGCATTTGACGAAATCCTGATTGGTGCGCACCGGGATGCGCGTCCTGTTGCGTCCATCGAAAATAGGACACTAGCGCAATTCAGGTTTTGACGGAATCGGCAAAATCTGAATGCATCAACAATATCAACGGCCGACACCGTTGTCCCGTTTCTGACAAAACGCGAAACGGTCTAGACTGGAGTGATCAATGATCTTTGCCCGATCCCTGCGCCGTGCCGCGCGCCTTTTCACATGGCCGGCGGCGGCCCTTGTGCCCCTGACCACCTCGGCCGCACTGGCCTGCACCACCATGGTGCTCGGGCTTCCGGACCGGCCGCTTGTTGCCTACAGTTTCGATTTCGACGCGACCGGCGCGGGCTTCCTGGTCGTCAATCCGGGGGATGCCGCCCGCCGATCCATCATGGATGACCGGCCGGCGCAATGGCCCGTGCGCCATGCCAGCGTCACCTTCAACCAGATCGGACCGGGCATGCCGGCGGCGGGCATGAACACGGCGGGCCTGGTCGTGTCGCTGATGTGGAACAGCCAGGCGGCCTATCGAAGCGACGCACAAAGCCCGGTCGTCAATGAGCTGGAGTTCATCCAGCGCCTGCTGGACACCACCGGATCGGTCGAGGAAGCCCTGGACACACTGCCCGAAATCGCCATCGAGGGCATGGTGCCCATTCATTACCTGCTGGCCGACCGGTTCGGAAAAACGGCGGCCATCCTGCCGACACCCGCCGGATTTGCGACCCACAGGGGCGAGGGCATGCCCGTTCCGGCGCTGACCAATACGAGCTATTCGGAATTGCTGGAAAGGCTCGCCGATTTCGAGGGCTTCGGCGGCAACCGGCCGGTGCCCACCGGCGACCGAAGCGAGGACCCCGACAGCCTCCGACGTTTTGCCGTCGGTGCCTCCGCGTCCCGTCGGGCCGGATCGACCATCGACTCCGCGCTCGACACGCTGGGCGATGTGGCCAACCGGGAAACCCGCTGGCAGATTGTATTTGACCCCCTTGCGCAGCGGATCGTGTTCCGGATCAGGGGTCGCAACGCGGTCCATCTTCTTGACATGGCGACACTGGATCTTGGCTGTTCCGACCGCCCGCTTTCGGTCGATCTGAATGCCGTCACCAGCCGGGATGTGTCCGAAGCGCTGGCGCCGCTCGAACCAGTGCGGGCCGCCGCCGTGGCGCGCACGGTGCTGGGATCGTTTTCCGGCACCGCCGATTTTCCGCCGGAGATTGCCGACGGGCTGATAATGGGGTTGCTTGACGCGGTGAACTGCGAGCGTTGAACGGGCGCTACCCGGCGGGAATGGCATTGACCTTCCTGGGCACATCATAGCCGCGCTGCACGGCGTCGCGCCCGGCTATGGCCTGATACCAGCGCCGCACATTGGGATAGTCTTTGAGGTCGATATCCTGCCACTCATGGCGCGACACCCAGGGCCAGCAGGCCATGTCGGCGATGGAATAATCATCGACGATGAAGTCGCGCCCCTCCAGCCGGCTGTCCAGAACGCCATAGAGCCGCGCCGCTTCCGCGCCATAGCGCTCCCGCGCATAGTCCGATTTGTCCGGGTTGAAATGCACGAAGTGATGCGCCTGGCCGAGCATCGGCCCGAGCCCGCCCATCTGCCACATCAGCCATTCCAGCACCTTTGCCCGGGCGATCGTCTCGGTCGGCAGGAAGGCCCCGTGCTTTTCCGCCAGATAGATCATGATGGCGCCCGATTCCATCAGCGTCAGGCCATTGTCCCGGTCGACAATGGCCGGAATCTTGTTGTTCGGGCTGATCGCCAGGAAGTCCTCCGTGTACTGGTCGCCATCGCCGATATTGATCGCATGGGCCGTGTAGGGCACGCCCAGCTCCTCCAGCAGGATGGAGACCTTGCGGCCATTCGGCGTTGTCCAGGTATAGAGATCGATCATCGGGCCCGTCCGTTGTTGCGTTGCGCGGCCGATACAATCCGATTTGCCCTCACGGGGCAATCATGGATCGCGGAAACCGCCCGCTCAGTCCTCGTCCCGCGCCGCGTCGAGCATCTGGCGGATGTCCGTCAGGCCCGGAACAAGCGCCTCGATGCGGTCCGGCGGAAATTGCTTGGCAAATTCGGCAATATCCGGGCCGAGGGATGCAATGGCATTGTTGCGGAAATCGCGGCCGGCCGCCGTCAGCCAGACACATTTGCTGCGCCCGTCCTTCGGGTTCGGGCGCATTTCGATCAGCCGGTGTTTTTCCAGCACTGACAGCGTGTGGGTCATGGTGGTTTTCGGCACCTGGAAGGCGCGCGCCAGAACCAGCGGTGTCTGGCCGTCGCGCACCCGGATCAGATGGTTGAGCACGGCAAAATGCGAGGCGAGAAAACCGTCCGGCAACCGCGCCTCGAACAGGGCGCGGCTGAGCTGCTCGATAATGCCCACTTCGTTGAAGAAGGAGAAGTAAAGGGCGAGCGTCTCGCTGTCGGATTTTGTCAAATGATGCGGGTCTCCAGCGGCCATCTCGGTGAACGGTCAACGGTGGGCCCGAAACCGAGCCTGCCCAGCATCTGCACCGTTTCGCCGTCCTTTGCAAGCATCCGGTGCGCCGTTGCATAGTGTTCCGCCATTTCGGGAAACTCCTGCAGCGCCTGGCTGACCGGCTGCAGCGCCAGGCCCAGCGACGTGGTCATCAGGTTCAGCCGCAGCCAGCGCCGGCCGGCCTCGATCTGGTCGGTCCGCGCATTGCCAGGTGTCGTCAGAACCGCATAGGCGGGCGTCGCCATGAGCATTGCCTCATAGATCCGCACGCCCTCCTGAAAGCCGGTCGATTGCGGGTCGAGCTGCGCCTCCCGGCCCACGACGCCGGCGAGCATCAGCGTTTCCAGAAACGCCCCGCCGAGGTCGATCCCGTCCGGATTGGCATTGATCTCGGCCTTGCCGAACCGCATCAGGTCGACGCTTTCCTTCATGGTGCGCGGCGTGTTGGTTTCCACCAGCCAGGCATCCCAGGTCAGCGTGCGCAGATCCGCCACGGCTTGCGGATCGGTGATGATCGCCGCATGGGCGGCAAGCTGGTCGACCATCGCCGCCGGAACGGGCTTGTCTTCGTACGGTTCCTTGCAGGACCGGCGCGCCATCACATGGGCAAACAGCGGATCGGCCGCGGCGCCTTCGGAAAACCGTGCATGGGCCACCGGCCCGTCCTCGCCCTCGGGATAAAGGTCCAGATCGACCCTGTGGCCGGTCTGCGAGGCGGCAATGACCATCAGTTCCAGGAAACAGCCCAGCCCGATGGTGAGCTGCCGCGCATGGGGGTCCGTATGCGGCAGGTCGCGCGTCTTGTCGCGATAGAGCGTCACCATGTCGTCGGTGCCGAGATCCACCTGCCAGGGCTGCCGGTTATGCGGATTCGGCGCCAGGATCGCATAGGACAGCGCCCGCCGCCGCGGCTCTGAATAGCCGCCGGCCTCAGCCCATGGGGCGAGTGCCTTGGTGGGTGTGCGCGTGGTGGCAAACAACGCTCCCCCACCCGCCGCCGCCAGAATGGTCCCGCCGCTGATGATGCCAAGTGCCTTGCGTCTGCTGATGGTCATGGTGCTCTCCAATTGATACGATTTCGTACTATATAGTGCGATATCGTATTATATGCAAGTGGTGGGCGTAGGCTGATTGTGGAGATAGTCAGGATGAGACTTAATGGGACGTCAAACGAATTGGCGAAATCGGCCTATGGCGGGCGCTCGATGGCGTTCCAAGGAGAATCAAAATACTGCCGCTCACGCGGAATGTGGCAATCTAAAAACAGGATGGCGCTGGATACAGCGACAGCATCCACTGGACACCGTCGAATATACTGTCAGACTTGTGCTTCATCTATGGTATGCGGGAAATCTGGGCGTTGGGCGAAAAGAATCCTGAACGATTCAGTTTAGTCCAACTGTGAGCAGAAACGGTATCGGAGCAAATGACAAGACAGGAACTCTTACGAAAATCTGGCTCTCTACTCGCTCGCTTTGCTTACGAAGTGCGCGTATCAAATGCCATGGGCATGTTTGACATCAACACCGTTGCGGAGGACCTGTTAATCCCAATTTTTGCAACTGCGTTGGACTGTCCCGATCTGTGCAATCAGAACCGCATTCAAATGAACTTCCCCGCTGTGGATTTGGGATGCGCCACCAGTCGAATCTCGATTCAAGTTACTTCTGATGCTTCAAGTGGCAAGATCAACGAGACGCTAAACAAGTTCGAGTCCCATGGACTTGTTAAAGATTTTGACCGGCTTTTGGTCTATGTGCTGGCTGAGAGGCAAAGGACCTATACGTCCAAGAAACTTGAAACGACTGTTGCTGAATTCCCAATCGAGTTCGATCCATTGCGCGACATCCTTGATTTTCAAGACTTGGCCCAGCAACTTGGCGAACTTTCAAATGAAAAAATTCGAACAATCGTTGATCACCTTGAGGCGGAGTTTAGCAAGGCAGATGCCAATACTAAGTTTCGCTCAGAGCTGAATGCATTTTTGCGCGTGAGTGCTCAAAAAATTGAAGACGAAAAACGGACAAAGAAATACATCCCGTCTGTGTTCGTGGAGACCACTGAAACAAAGGAAGAAATGCGGTTTTTCGCAAACCCGTTGTTCTTCCACAGAAAGATAGATGACAAACTCCGGCGCATCAGTTTAGAGCAATTAAACAAACAGCTGAGAATGGCGCAGATTGAAGAAATAGACTGCGACATTGGTGAGTTATGTAGTCTCGAATCCCCAGACAATTTGTTTGAATTGCGACGCCGCCTAGCTCACCAGTGTGGCGAGATCTTAAAAATCAAAAACCAAGTTTCGATGTTTTCATGGTACGGCGAACGCGCTGAAAGGTACGTGCCGACCGACGATCTCACTGCATATTGGACAGTGTTTCGCCACAACATTGAGTCTATTGGCAGCGGAGTGTATCACGCCCTCGACGACATCTCAGAAAAAATTAGAATTGCACAGGCGAAGATCTTTCTCGTAACTGGCATGGCAGGGCAAGGAAAAACAAATTTCGTTTGCGATTTAGTAGAAAACCAATTCAGACAATTTGAAATTCCAACGATTTTCATCCCTGCTAGGAAGCTAAACGATTTCCCGGGTCCAAACCGGGTACAAACGTACATTACAAACAACCGTTTCGCGCCTGATGTCCGCGACGTCCATGAACTGTTGACTTTGTTCAACGGCGTAGCGGAGGAGTTCGGGAAGCCGTTTGTCATTGCTATCGATGGGATCAACGAGGTTGGAGACTTAGACGGTTTTGTTTCTGAGTTACGGGTGCTTCTGGACGCTTTATGCCAGTATGACTTCGTGAAGATCATCATAACCTGTCGCAACGAATTTTTTGATCACAAGTTCGCTGAATTGTTTGAACCTGAGTTCGCTGAATATCTCTATAGGGTCCAAGATCTCCGAAATGGTATGTCTGAGGATAACAAGGATCGGCTGTTAGGCTCTTATCTCGGTCATTTTCAGATTGATGCAAGGCTTTCGACCTCAGCAGCAGAGTTCCTGAAGAATGACCTAATTTTGCTCAGGATTTTCTGCGATATCCATGAGGGAAAAAGCATCGGTTACGTGTCTAACATCTACAAAGGGGATGTTTTCGAAGGGTACTTGACGATGAAGATTGGGGAGTTTCCGCTCCAAGAGCAACGGATGGCATTGAATTCGATCTTTAAAATATGTGCACGCATGCTGGAAAACGAAGACTTTGTGCAACTTCCCGTCGAAGGATTTGATAACGTAGAAAGAGCAATTATCGAAAGGCTGATTGGCGAAGATATCATCCTCAGAAGGGAGGTCCCTACTACAGGCCTTGCGTCGCTCGGCGTCGAGAACATCTCCTTCACATACGATGAAATGAGGGATTTCTTGCTCGCGTATTTTACGGTTGTTGAATTGGCTCAATCAAGCCCGAATAAGGTCAAAACATTGTTTGAGAGCGTTCGTAATTGGCCCATCTACGAAGGATTCTTTCGATACGCATATGTTCTGGCAAGGAAGCAAAGTTGCGAACGTGTTGTTGCAACATGCGAAGCATTTGATGATTTTGAACGGCACTACCTCAACAATTTGACGCTATTGTCAGCCGATATTCAGACAACGGATGATGTAACACGTGTGAAATCGATGTTGGTCAATCTCACGGCCGCGCGCGATCTTCGCCACCTAGTGTGGTTCTTATTCAGGAGGCGAGATAACTCGGACCACCTAAATGTTCAAATCCTCCTCGATCATCTAAACAAACTGGATGACGACGCCTTGGAAGAATTCACAAAGGTGATGTTTTCGCGTTCAGTGGACTATCAGGGTGGCGAATGGAAGGACCGCGTAAGCCGCTTGCTAAAAGACCTCATAGAACTGAATATAGATCAACAAGCTAGCATGCACGCCCCTGCACTCGCGGTAACGCTGTGTTTTGCGCCCTTTGCACATTGGGATGAGCGGGAATCTACTAAGAATCTATATACAGACAGAGCCCATATTCCAGAGTTCCGTGACGCAATAAGTTTGTGTGGAAGCGCGAGAGCTGCTCGAGTTCAAAGCTGCATAGCCGAGATTTCAGAAGAGCGGACAGCAGTATGAGAGATGAGATAAAACTGATTCTTCCAACATCATGGGAGCCGAACAAAGAGGCATTCCTAGCAAAATTGGGTGTGTCCCGCGGGCGTCTTGGCGAGCACTTTTTTGGCAAGGTGTATGACGCGTTCTTTGTCCACTCCATTGAAATTAAGCAGGAGTTCGAGAAATACTATTCTGTCGAATATGCCAATTTAGCGGACTATGTTGAAATCGTTTATGGTGAAATCCTCAGCGACGACGACTTGGAGCAAGACCGGGTTTTCTTCGTGACTTGGCTACCTCAAGTCGTTGACGACATTTGCGGTGACAACAAACTGGACACCGTGCTTGAGTGCATTGAGGGCCTGGAAAGGGCGCAATATGAAGATCAAGCTTGATTTTGTTTCGAATAGCTCGTCAACGTCGTTCGTGTACATCTCTGACATCGATTTGACTGAGGACATTTTCCTAGAAGCTGCCGGAGTGGAGCGAGACGGACCTGTGGGGGATTTGTTTTTACAAATGCATCGAGAGTTGACAGCTGCGATGCGCAGCGGGACTGTTGTCACAACCAAGGAGGCTGCCGATGACCTCGCGGGATCGCATGAGTATACTCCTCAGGTTGTCCAGAGGATGAAGGAGGCTGTTGATCAAGGGAAGAATGTTTTTACAGGGACACTTAATAGCGATGGACCGCTTGCTGAGTCTCTTCTTTGCATGGCAATGTTCGAGATCGATTCAGACAAATTCTATATCAACGCTTATAACAACTATTGGTAACTCCGTTTGCTTAAAGCCATCCATTACAAAAATCTTGGTTACACATCCTTCTTTAACTCGGCCACTGGCTTCTTCGCGCGAGTTCCGGACAAAGGTGAAAAAGATCCGTTTTGGTCACCTCACGGTCCAGAGCTCATGGACATCTCAATAACCAACTGGTGCGATAAAGGTTGCGCATTTTGTTATAAGTCTTCAACCAAGCGCGGAAAGCATATGGCGCTAGCCGATTACAAAAAGATTATCGACCAAGCAGCCGAAATGGCAACATTCCAAGTTGCTCTGGGTGGCGGCAACCCGAACCAGCACCCGGACTTCGTTGAGATCCTCCAATACACCGCGTCTAAGGGAATAGTGCCAAACTATACGACAAACGGTAGGGGGCTCAGTAGCGAGATTCTTGAAGCAACACGCAAGCATTGCGGAGCCGTGGCTGTTTCTGCCTACGCTCCATACAATGAAACCGAAGAAACTATATGTACGCTGGCTTCGTCGGGAATAAAGATCAATGTGCACTTTATTCTGGATGCCGAAAGCATCGACACGGCGATAGCATGGCTCAAGGAACCTCCGAGTTTCGTAAGAAGTATCAACGCCATAATCTTCTTAAACTACAAACCTTCTGGCCGGAAAGTTTTTGAGAAGAAAATGCTGCGTAATAGCGACAGGTTGGATGAATTCTTCGAGCTAGCAACTTCGAGCCGACGTAAACTGAAGGTAGGCTTCGATGCCTGTTGCGTCAGTGGTGTTTTCGCTCGAACCAACGCTAATCCGACAATGGTCGACGCATGCGACGCCGGAAGGTTTTCTATGTATGTGTCAGAAGACCTCTCTGTTCACCCGTGTTCCTTTCAGAGTGGTCTCGCTGACGGAGATCAACTCAATGAACGCACGTCACTGTTGGAAATTTGGACAAAATCGAAAAACATGTCTTCGTTTCGAAGCTACTTTGCTTCCGAGCGTTGCGGCGGATGTGCACATCGCTCGAGCTGTATGAATGGATGCCCGTTGTTTGATGATCTCGTCGTTTGTGGAAACCGATAGAAATCAGATTTTGAACCGACACGGCTCTCCAAATTACCGAAAAATAACATACCGTGATGGGATCGGCTCCCACCCCCCAAAGTCTACTCCCCACCTCACCCCTCATCAAGCCGCAGCATCGACCAGCGGACAACCCCGCCGATCCAGATGAAGCCGAGCAGGCCGCCGAGGTAGACATTCATGGTGCCGCCCGGTGCGATGAAGCCCGACTGTCCGAAGATGGTGACGGTTTCAATCGCCTGTTCGAGGCCGAAAATGACGCTCAGCCAGGCAAGCCAGGACGGGATGATCTTTTTCGCACCAAAGCCCAGCACCGCAACCGCCACGGCCATGGCCGTGGTGGAGGCGTTGACGGCGGGGCCCCAGAAGGCGGCGATGGTGAAGATCACCCGGGCCGTCTCTTCGTTCAGGCCGGCGGGGTGAAACGCCAGGCCCGCCCAGATCCACGCCTGAACCTGCGCGGTGAAGGCAAAGCCCAGGACACCGGCAAAAAACACATAGCGATGGGGCGCCGGCAGGAGAGCGGCGACCTGGCCAGCGAAAATCATCAAGCCCAATGACACGAAGGTCGAGGCCCAGGCGTAGGTTCGGGCGTTTGCGCCATTGTCGGAAAACCAGGTCAGAACCTGCGAACCGGTCGAACCAACCGTCGGAACGGAACCGCCGAGGGCGATGAAGCTGAAAACATAGAAGGCGCCGGTCAACAGGATGTTGATCAGCAGGAAATGACTGGCGGTGATGCGCATTGGATGGTTCCCCTGTTGCCCCAATCCTAGTCCCCGAGAAAATGTTCCGTGTGCCACATGCCCCGGATCGGCGCGGCGCCCTGCTGGTTGATCTGGAATTCGTGCCACCACCGGGCGGACTGCCAGATGGCTTCGGGGCAACTGGCGCGGCTTTCAAGGCCAGGCGTCAGATCATAGCCATTGGCCGAGCAGAGCGCCTCGACAAAGGCCGCGGACGGCATCCCGTACCCGTCGAACAGGGGATTGTCGGCCCGCCCGACACCCCACACATAACCGAGCCACAACAGCAGCAGTTCCACGCAATCAAGGTCGACACGCTGCCGCTTGAATTGCACGATGGTCTTCTTCATGGCGCTCAGCTTCACCGGCAACCGCATGACCGCGATATTCGGATACATGTTCTTGCTGGCATAGTTGGACAGATGCGCTTCCTCCACCGCATTGTCGGAGGGCGGATAGCCGAACCCCTCGGCCGGTTCCAGCGCAATTTCCCAGATCGCGCTGGCCTTTGTCGGGCTTGAGCCCTGCAGCAGCGCAACGTGGGACCAGTGGCTCGGGCTCATGTCGTTGCGCAAATGACCCTGCGCGACGCGGGTGTGGAAATAGGATTTCTGCCTGCCGCCGATCAGCACGAGATAGGACAGGCCCCTGGCGCCCTCTTCGGTGCTGAGGGTCTTGAGGTGCCGCTTGACCCATTTGACATTGTCTTCGCTGCCGCGCCGGGCGGCCTGCACGAAGTCCGGATTGAGCTCCTGGGCTGTCGAGGCCATGATGTTCAGCATCTGATTTCTCCTGTGAGCCGGTTACCGCAAGAGCCCCAGCGGGACTTGCCTTGGATTGTTCGGGCGTTTGTGAATTTCGTAATAGGTGACCTTCGCTTCGAGCGTATCGGCTGCCCTGCGCAAGGCGAGCATGGCGAGTTGATCGCCCTTGTGCCGGTAGACCACTTCCGTCCGGTAGCGCTTGCCGAAGACGGTCTGGGCAAAGAAGGGCTCGGCGTCCGGTGCGTCGGCATGCCGGGGCCAGCGCGTCTTTTCTCCCCTGAAAAACCGGCGAAACCCCGCGCCAATCGTGCTGAGCTGATCGCCGCCAATGGTCGAGACCAGGGACGAGGGCGAGCAGATGATTTCGATGAACCGCGTGCGCCCGCCTTCCTTGATCCGAGTGACCCGTCCCCAATGGACATCGCCCGTCAGGAGCAGGACCGGACGCCCGTGGTCGGACAGCCGGCTGAGCGCTTTGACAATGGGCGCGTAGTCTTCGTAATTCGGCAGCATCCAGTCCGCCACGGCGCCCTTGAAAGCGCCGACCGGCTTGTCGAGCAGGGACTGTCCGGTCACCACCGCGCCGAATTTCTTCTCCTTGATCAGCCGGTTGACCCAATTGTTCAGCTGCGCAAGCCCATCGGGCCCCAATGTGGCGCTGCGGTCGTCCTTGCGCTGCGACCGTTGATCGAGAACGAGGACCGAAAGCGGATCGACATCGATTTCGATATTGTCGCCGCGCACGGCCGGCGCGGCGCATTGAAAGGCGTCATAGAGCTGGTCCGCCGCGCTCTTCCAGCGCATTCGCGAGCCCGGTGTCCACGAATTCTGGATGATCGGCGACCAGTGCGGAAAGTTGTTCCAGTATTCATGGTCATCCGGGCAAAAGACCGAAGGCGCGGTCTTCAGCACCGCGTCGAGCCCCACATAGGTGGTCCAGTTGGTTCGGTAATACTGTTCGAACCGCTCGGCCAGCCGGGCTTCATTGTCCGGATAATTGTTGAGCGTCGGCAGGTCCAGGTACACCTGATCGCCCATGAACAGGGAAAGGTCCTGGCGTTCCGCGGCCGGGATATTCAGAAAGGACTGGGAGACCAGCGCCTGCCGGTCCTCGGCCTGGTGGTAGCAGGAGCACAGCAGAAGCCGGAACCAGCCATTGTCCGCCATGGCCTGCGGAAATCGCCGGATCTGCACCTCGGCCGATTGGCCGAACACTTTTGCCTCGATCCGGTTGAAGGCATTCGCCGCCGGCAGGGAGAGTTCGAAGATGCCGGTGAGCAGGGCAGCGCTGTGAACATGGGCGGCGGAAAGCGGCCGCACTGTTTCCGCCTCGACCACCGCGCCGTTCAGCTTCCACACAACGGGATCGGCCGGGTCCGCCTTGCCGCTGTTTTCGACACACAGCCACAGGCGCGCCTTGTCTTCGGGAGCAGCGCGCGGGTGGAGTATCAAGCCGGTCACGGATGAAGACCTCGTTGGTGAGTGTGCAAGCCTACCCGATTCCGCCATTTTCGCAATCAGGGGTTTTGGTCCGGCCCGTCACGCACCCCGATCCGGTTGAGGCCGGATAGCACGCGATCATTCGACACCAGTTTGGCAAGGATGTCAGTCTTTATGGTCCCGCCCGCGCCCGCATGGCATTCCGGGTTTGGCTCCACCGCATAATTGATTAAGGTGGCCGGATTGATGAAGACCGGCTTCGGCCTGGATGGAATTGGGACGACCGGATGGCTCGGAAAATATCTGCAGTGCTGAGTCTTGATGTCGTCGATTACACCCGCCGCATGGCCGAGGATGAGGATGCGACGCTCAAGGAGCTGCAAAGGCTGTTGAGCCGTGTTGTGCGCCCGGCGGTGCAAGCCAATAGTGGCCGCATATTCAAGCTGATGGGCGACGGCGCGCTGGTCGAATTCGACACCGCCGCTGCCGCCATCGCCGCCGCCGGGACCATCCTTCAGAAAATGCACGATGACAGCATGTCCCTGCGTGCGGGGATTCATGCGGGCGACGTGATGGTCAACGGCGATGACCTCTTTGGCGAGGCGGTGAATGTCGCCGCCCGGCTTCAGACATCGGCCCAGCCCGGCACCTGCCTTGTCAGCAAGACCGCCGTTGAAGTCGCCGGCACATCGCTGGGCGTTTCCCTGCGGCCGGAAAGTTCGATGCGCCTCAAGGGCGTTCCCAACCCCGTCGAGGCCTATTCCATCGATCTGGACGGTGACAAACGGCGGGCGAAAAACATGCGCCAGTCGTCAACCCAGGACATCCGCTTTGCAACGTCGAAGGACGGAACAACCCTGGCCTGGACCTCAACCGGCGAGGGCCGGAGGATTCTGGCGACGGCAAACTGGATCCGGCACCTTGAATATGACTGGACCATGAACACCATCGCCGGCTGGATTCCTCTGCTTTCGGAACGATACAGTCTGCTGCGCTATGATGGCCGCAACAACGGGCTTTCCGAACGGGGCGTTGCGGATGTCTCGCTGGAACGTCTGGTGGAGGATATCGAAGCCGTCCTGGATTCCGCCGGGATCGAGCGCATTCCATTGTTCGGCATTTCCTTTGGCGCAACCATTGCGGCGGCATTTGCCGCGCGCCACCCGGACCGCGTTGCCGGGCTTGTGTTGCTGGGGGGCTTTGCCCAGGGCCTGCAAGAGCGGCAACAGCCGGGTATCGCCGCCCATGGACGGGCCATGATGGAAATGGGCCTGGATGGATGGAATGACGACTATCCGTCGGCCAGAGACCTGATGGCACAATCCTTTGCGCCGGGGGCAAGCCCGCACGACCAGCGCACCTATGCTGAATTCATGAAAGTGGCCATGGACCATCAGGACTATCTGAGGATCGGGCCTGTGGTGGCCAATGTCGATATTGTCGACCTTCTACCCGACATCACCTGTCCGGCGATCGTCCTGCACGCCAACAAGGACCGGATGCACAATGTCGAACAGGGCAGGCGGCTTGCCTCCGGCATCGGGAACGCCCGGCTGATCGGCCTGGATACCATCAACAACACCATGCCGGAATATGATCCGGCATGGCCGAAAGCCCTGGCTGAAATAGAGGGTTTTCTCGATACGCTCTGAGCCGCTTCGTCATCAGCCGCGGTCTTACCCTCTCCACACCTGATTGGCACCCTTCATGGCTGATGAAGACAGGTGCATCTCGCATTCATTCTTGAGGAAGCGGGTCAGGCGTTCAATTGAGCGGCGGCGCCGGGTGCTCTTCAGCTGCAGGATTCCAAGACTACGCTTGGGATGATTGATGCGGACCGGCAGGGAATAGACCTGTTTTTCCCTCTTCTGGGCATCCAGAACGGATTGAGGAAGAACCGTCAGTGCGCTGGTTTGGGACAGAACATTGATGATGGATGCCAGCGATCCTCCCGAAAAACTGACCTTGATATCGTGGATACCGATGCTGACCAGCGTCGCCCTCAAATCCTGGTAGAGCGGGCTTTCAGGCGGTGGCGCAATCCAGGGATATTCCGCGATATCCGAGAGGCGGATGGAGGTGCGCCCGGCCAGCGGGTGCAAAGCCCCGCAGGCGATGACGTTTCTGCCCGGCAGCAATTCCTCGAAATCCGCGTCATCGGGCACGGCACCGGGATTGATCGGGCCAATGACGATATCCAGCCCGCCGGTGCGCGTGTTTTGCAACGCTTCGGGCACGTATCCATAGCTTTGTTCGATGCGAATGTCGGGAAAGCGGGTCTGGAAGGCCGCAAGCATCGGTGAAATCACGCCGTCCATGAAAATCGGTGGGCCGGCCAGCCGGATCAGACCCTGTTTTCCGCTGGCATATGCACTGACGATGGAGCTGGCGCTGGCTCCCGCTGCAAGCACCATCCGGCCTTCATGCGCGAGCGCATGGCCGAGCTCTGTCGGGCGCAGCGGGCGTTTGCCTTTCTCGAACAAGGGCTCACCGACGCGTTCTTCAAGCAGGGCAAGGCTGCGCGAGACGCTGGGTTGCGAACGGCCCAAACGCACTGCCCCTTCCGTCAGGCCTCCTTCATCGACAATGGCGGCCAGGATTTCCAGATGGCGGGGGTCTAACTTCATAGCTTTAAGTTATGTTGTTTCTCGAAAATTCAATCAAGTTGTTTTTTCTGTTTGCTAACCTCGTGGCCAGGGGAGCAACAATGTCGTATTTCCAGCCTGTATTCGAAGCCCAGTTTGCCGCCGTCCGCGTGCGGTTCGGCAAGGCCGTTCGCCACGACATCAAGGCTGAGATTGAGCGGCTGGGCTGCGAGCGGGCTGTTGTCCTGTCCACTCCACCACAATCCGACACGGCCATGGAAGTGGCGGGATCGATCAATGGGCATGCCGCAGGCGTATTTACCAGGGCCACGCAACACACGCCCGTCGAAATAACGCAGGAGGCGCTGGAGCACGTCACAGACATCAATGCCGACTGTCTCGTTTCCGTGGGCGGTGGCTCCACCATCGGCCTGGGCAAGGCCATAGCACTGCACACCGACCTGCCCCAGATCGTCATCCCGACCACCTATGCCGGCAGCGAGGCGACAGCGATACTGGGCCAGACGGAAAGTGGCACGAAAACAACGATTACCGACAGTCGCGTGCAGCCGGAAGTCATTCTTTATGATGCCGAACTGGTCGTGTCGCTGCCTGTGGAAATGAGCGTGACGAGCGGGCTGAACGCGATGGCCCATGCCGCCGAGGCGCTCTACGCGCAGAACCGCAACCCGCTTTCAACGGCGCTGGCCATCGAGGGCCTGCGCGCCTTCGTGAGCGCCCTGCCGAAGGTCGTTGCCAATCCGGACGATTTGCAGGCGCGCGGCGAATCCCTTTATGGCGCCTGGCTTTGCGGCACTGTGCTGGGACAGGTCGGCATGGCGCTGCACCACAAGCTGTGCCACACGCTTGGTGGTTCGTTTGATCTGCCCCATGCCGAGACTCACGCCATCATCCTGCCGCACGCCATTGCCTTCAATGAGAAGGCGGCGGGCAATGAGCTGGCACCATTGAGCGATATTCTGGGCGGCAGGACGCCGGGTGCGGCATTCTACGATTTTGCGCAATCCCTCGGCGCGCCGATGCGCCTTACCGACATTGGCTTTGACGAAGAGAACATTGCCAGGGCAGCCGAAATCGCGACGTCCAGGCCCTATTGGAACCCGCGCCCCTTCGACTCAGACGACCTGACCCAACTCCTGCGCGATGCGAGTTTCGCACATCGGCCAAACTGAATTTATCTATCTGGGAGGAAAAACCATGATCACACGTCGTAAACTCTTGCAGGCGACCGCCGCCACCGGCGCACTTGCTGCAACCGGCGGGGTTGCCATGCCGGCGCTTGCGCAAGGCGCGAAAATGAAGCTCGGCTATGTCAGCCCGCAATCGGGGCCGCTCGCTGCGTTTTCCGAAGCCGATACTTTCATTCTCAATAATTTCGCCACCAGCGATGCGGGCAAGAACTTCGAGGTGATCGTCAAGGACAGCCAGTCAAACCCCAACCGCGCGGCGGAAGTGGCAAAGGAACTGATTGTCGATGACGAGGTCGAATTGATGCTCGTGGCCTCCACTCCGGAGACCACCAATCCCGTGGCGACGACCTGCGAAGGCGAAGGCGTACCATGCATTTCGACGGTCGCGCCATGGCAACCGTATTTCATCGGCCAGCAGGGCAATCCCGGCGATCCGGCTTCCTGGAGACCCTTTGATTACTCCTACCATTTCTTCTGGGGGCTCGAGGATGTCATCTCCGTATTCACCGCCATGTGGGGTCAGCTGGACTCCAACAAATCCGTGGGCGCGCTTTTCCCCAATGACGGCGATGGCAACGCCTGGGGTGACCCAAATGTCGGCTTCCCGCCGGTTCTTGAAAAGGGCGGCTACAGGCTCACGGATCCGGGGCGCTATCAGAATTTGACGGACGATTTCTCCGCCCAGATCAACGCCTTCAAGGGCGCCGATGTGGAGATCGTGACCGGCGTGCCGATCCCGCCGGATTTCACGACATTCTGGAACCAGGCCAAACAGCAGGGCTTCACCCCGAAAGCTGCAAGCATCGGCAAGGCGATCCTGTTCCCGCAAGCCGTCGAAGCGCTCGGAAATGCCGGAAACAATCTGTCGTCAGAAGTGTGGTGGTCGCCGTCCCATCCTTTCCAATCGTCGATCAACGGCTTGAGCGCAGGCGAAGTGGCGCAAGCCTATACGGCCGAGACGGGCAAGCAATGGACACAGCCCATCGGCTTCGTCCACGCATTGTTCGAAATGGCAGCCGATGTCATGGCGCGGGCCGGATCCGGCGCTGATGGTGACATGATCACGGACGCTCTCGCGGCCACCAAGCTCGACACGATCGTGGGTCCCGTGGCGTTCGACGGCAAGGGCCTGCCGCCATTTGCCGCCAGAAACGTGTCCAAAACGCCGCTTGTGGGTGGTCAGTGGCGCCTGAAGGACGGCGGTGGTTACGACCTCGTCATTGTCGACAACAGCGACCACCCGTCGATCCCCACGGGCGGCACGATGGAACCGATCACCTAGGCCGATCTGTAAAGCCCGCCGCCGCAAAACGCGGCGACGGGCGGACGCTTTGGAAAGACCATGACCATTCTCTCCCTCAACAATGTGTCCAAGAGTTTCGGTGCACTTAGAGTTGCCGACAGCATCACCTTCGACGTGGTGCAGGGCGAGGCCTTGGGCATTATCGGGCCGAACGGTGCAGGCAAATCCACGCTGTTCAACCTCATCACGGGCAATCTGAAGTGCGATGCGGGAACGGTGCATTACATTGGTGAAGACGTGACCCGCTCTTCGGCCATGCAACGATGCCTGAACGGCATGGGACGATCGTTCCAGATCCCACAACCCTTTGAAAAGCTTACCGTCTACGAAAACCTGCTCGTCGCAGCCACCTTTGGGCGAAATGCCTCGGAGCAGGCGGTGATCGAAGATTGCGCTGCCATACTGGAACAGACGGAAATGATGCCCCGGGCCAACGCCGTTGCAGGATCGCTCTCACTGCTGGAACGCAAACGGTTGGAACTGGCCCGGGCCATGGCGACACAGCCGAAGCTCCTGTTGCTGGACGAGATTGCGGGCGGGCTGACTGAAGGCGAATGCCAGACACTGATCGGCACGATCAAGTCCATCCATTCCAGCGGCACGACCATTATCTGGATCGAGCATGTCCTTCACGCGTTGACGGCTGTGGTGGAGCGTCTTCTGGTGCTCGATTTCGGCAAACTCGTCGCCATCGGCGAGCCGGACACGATCATGGAGTCGAAAGAAGTGCGTGAAATCTATTTGGGGATCGACGTGTGATGGCGCTTTTGGAAACCCGCAACCTCACGGCCTTCTACGGCGATTTTCAAGCGCTGTTTGGTGTCGATATCCGCGTCGAGGAGGGCGAGACAATCGCCATTATCGGGGCGAATGGCGCGGGCAAGACGACGCTGATGCGCTCGCTTTCCGGCGTGCTGAAAAATGTACCGGATGCCATCACTTTCGAGGGGCAGGCGATCGGTGATTTGCCTGCCGATGCCGTGATGACCCGGGGCATCGCCATGGTTCCGGAGGGACGCAAACTCTTTCCATCTCTATCGGTGGAGGAGAACCTGATGATCGGATCCTACGGACGGCAGATCAAAGGCGCCTGGTCGCTTGACGCGGTGTACAAACTCTTCCCAGTCCTTCAGGAGCGGCGCAACAATCCCGGGACGGCGCTTTCCGGTGGACAGCAGCAAATGGTCGCCATCGGTCGCGCGCTGATGTCCAACCCGCGCCTGTTGCTGTGCGACGAAATCAGTCTCGGCCTTGCGCCGGTGGTCATCAAAGACATCTATGCCGCGATTCCCAGGATCAAGGCATCGGGTGCCTCGATGGTGATCGTGGAGCAGGATATTGGGCAGGCGCTGAAAGTTGCCGACCGGGTTTACTGCATGATGGAGGGGCGCATCACGCTGTCCGGCACGCCGGAGGCGTTGTCGCGCGAGGCCATTCACGACGCCTATTTCGGGAAAGTCGAAGCGGCATGATCTGGGTAAACACCATTGTGCAGGGAATATTGCTGGGCGGCCTCTATGCACTGTTCGCCGCCGGATTGAGCCTCGTTTTCGGCATCATGCGGCTGGTCAATCTTGCCCATGGCGATCTGATCGTGCTGGGCGCATATCTGATTTTGCTGCTCGTCACGCTGCTCGGCCTTTCGCCGTTTGTCGCCGTACTTGTTGCTGCGCCGGCCATGTTCGCGCTGGGCTGGGCGCTGCAGAGATACATGCTCAACCGCGTTCTGGGCGATGACATCCTGCCTCCCCTGCTGGTCACGTTTGGCCTGTCCATTGTGCTGCAAAACGCGCTTCTGGAAGGATTCTCGGCCGACAGCCAGCGGCTGCCGACGGCGGGTCTTGCTTCTGCCTCCATCGAATTGGGAGCGATCAATGTCGGCGTGTTGCCGCTCATGACCTTGGTCACGGCTGTACTCGTCATTGTCGTCCTGAACCAGATTTTCTACCGCACACGTCTTGGCCGTGCGTTCCGCGCGACGTCTGACGATGCGGTGACGGCGAGCCTGATGGGCATCAAACCGGCGAACATCTTCGCCGTTGCAACGGGCATTGCCATGATCATCGTGACCATCGCCGCACTCTATCTCGGCACTCGGGCAAATTTCGACCCGAGCGTCGGTCCCGCGCGGCTGATCTATGCTTTCGAGGCGGTGATAATCGGTGGGTTGGGCTCGCTGTGGGGCACGCTTCTGGGCGGCATCATCATCGGACTGGCGCAAACACTTGGCGCTGCAATCAATCCGGAATGGCAAATATTGTCGGGCCACATCGCATTTCTGCTGGTGCTGCTGGTGCGCCCGCGCGGTCTGTTCCCAAGGGCGGTGGATTGACGCGATGACCTTAATCAACGCTTCAAGCCACCGCGTCGAGATCGCAACCTCGGCATCGCGTCTGGCGGCAATTGCAGGTTTCGTGATTGTCGTGCTGCTGTTTGCTGCTCCGGCCTTCGTCAGCCGACGCCTGCTTCAGGACCTCTTTTTCATTCTTACCATGCTCGGCCTCGCCCAATGCTGGAATCTGCTGGCCGGCTATGGCGGGCTGGTTTCCATCGGTCAACAGGCGTTCGTCGGCATCGGCGCCTATGCGCTCTTCGGGACATCCATTCTGCTGGGCGTCAATCCGGTTCCGGCCATTCTCATCGGCGGCGTTGTTGCCGCGCTCCTTGCCATTCCGACAGCCTTTTTCGCCTTTCGTCTGGCGGGCGCCTACTTTGCCATCGGCACCTGGGTGATTGCCGAAATCGTTCGACTTCTGGTCGCCCAGTGGAAAATGCTGGGCGGCGGTACGGGGACGTCGCTGCCCAATTCGATCCGTCGCGAATTTTGGTTCACCGAGACCATTCAGGACCTGTTCGGTGTTCGCGCCGCCGCTTCGCGCGATATTTTGGCCTATTGGCTGGCGCTGATACTGGTGCTGTCCGTCATTGGCGGCATTTACTGGCTGCTGCGCTCCAGGCGAGGGCTGGCGCTTTCCGCAGTGCGCGACAACCTTCAGGCCGCCCGTTCTGTGGGCGTCGATGCGTTGCGGATGCGATGGTTCGTGTTCATTTCGGCCGCTTTCGGCACCGGCATGATCGGCGCGCTGATTTACATGCAGAAAGCGCGCATTTCACCTGACGCGGCGTTCTCCGTTCAGGACTGGACAGCCTATGTCATTTTCATCGTGGTGATCGGCGGCATCGGCACGATCGAGGGACCGATCATCGGCGTTCTGGTTTTCTTCATTCTGCAGGCACTGCTGGCTGACTTCGGCTCCTGGTATCTGATGATCCTGGGCGTCATCGGCATCGCCGTCATGCTGTTTGCACCACGTGGTCTTTGGGGCCTGTTTTCCGACCGCACCGGGATTCAGCTTTTCCCGATTCGCCGACGTCTCGTCAGGCCAATGATTTCAAACGACAAACGGGAGGGCTAGTTCATGGCCGACATCACAACAGACGTTCTCATCATCGGCACAGGCCCTGCGGGCTCCTCCATGGCCGCGCTGCTTTCCAGCTACGGTGTGGAGAACATGGCCATCAACCGCTACCGCTGGCTCGCCAATACGCCGCGCGCCCACATTACCAATCAGCGCACCATGGAAGTGCTGCGCGACCTGGGGGACGCAGTCGAGGGCGAGGCATACGAACAGGCAACAGAGCAGGAGCTGATGGGTGAAAATGTCTTCTGCGAAAGCCTTGCGGGCGAAGAATTGGGACGCATGAAAAGTTGGGGCACGCACCCGCTTTCGAAAGCCGAGCATCTGCTTTCTTCGCCGACCTTCATGAACGACCTGCCGCAGACATTCATGGAACCGCTCCTGTTCAAAACGGCCTGTTCGCGCGGCACGCAGGCGCGAATGTCCTGTGAATATCTGTCCCATGAACAGGACGCGGAAGGGGTGACCACCACCGTTCGCGACCGCTTGACCTCAAAGAACTTCACCGTGCGTTCCAAATATCTGGTCGGTGCCGATGGCGGCAATTCGCTTGTTGCCGAACAGCTCGATTTGCCTTTCGAGGGCAAGATGGGCGTCGGCGGTTCGATGAACATCTATTTCCGTGCGGATCTGTCCAAATATGTCGCGCACCGCCCGAGCGTTCTCTACTGGGTTCTGCAACCTGGCGCTGATGTTGGCGGCATCGGGCTTGGCCTAGTGCGCATGATCCGGCCGTGGAACGAATGGTTGATCGTGTGGGGATACGACATCAACGAACCCGCGCCGGAAGTCGACGAGGAATTCGCCACCGGCGTTGCCCGGCAACTGGTAGGCGATCCCGAACTTGAGATTGACCTGATTTCCGCAAACGTGTGGACGGTCAACAACATGTACGCCACGCATCTGCAACGGAACCGAGTATTCTGCCTGGGTGACGCTATCCACCGCCACCCGCCGTCGAATGGTCTCGGCTCGAACACCTCGATACAGGATTCGTTCAATCTTGCCTGGAAACTCGCCGCCGTTTTGAAAGGTCAGGCAGGCGAGCGGCTGCTGGAGACCTACAGCACGGAGCGTGCTCCGATTGCAAAGCAGATTGTTACCCGCGCGAACCAATCCATCACTGAGTTCGGCCCGATCATTGAGGCGCTTGGTCTGGAAGATGCGTCCGACCCGGCGAAAATGCAGGCCAACATGGATGCCCGCTGTGCAGACAACGCGGAAGCTGAAAAGCAGCGTGTCGCACTCAACGAAGCCATCGCGTTCAAGAAATACGAGTTCGACGCCCATGGCGTGGAGATGAACCAGCGCTACAAGTCCGACGCGGTCGTTACGGATGGCCAGATGGAGCCTGCCTTCGAACTGGACGCCGAATTGCACTACCAGCCGACAACATGGCCCGGCGCGCGTCTACCCCATGTATTCGTGTTCGATGCCGAGGGTGGTCAGCTTTCGACTCTCGATCTCTGTGGCAAGGGCAAGTTCACACTCATCACCGGCATTGGTGGCGAAGCGTGGGAAGAGGCTGCGAAATGCCTCGGCGAGGAATTGGGCATCGACATTCGCACCCACCTCATCGGCCCACGCCGCCAAATCGTCGATCGCACGGGGGACTGGTTCCGCGCCCGCGAGATCAATGATGCCGGCTGTGTACTTGTGCGTCCCGACCACCATGTCGCATGGCGCAGCGAGGATCTGGCCGCTGACCCGAGGGCTGAACTCACCCGTGTCTTCTCCACAATTCTCGCAAAGTGAGGCCAGCCATGATTGACCGTTCCAGGATCGACTATTTCACGGAAGATGGCTCCGTCGAGGCCGTCAATGCACGCAATGCCGAGTCGATGGACCCGCGCCTGAAAGAAGTCATGACTTCGCTTGTAAAACATCTCCACGCCTTCACCAAGGAAGTGGAGATCTCTCAGGACGAGTGGAACTTGGCCATCGATTTCTTCACCCGCACCGGTCATATGTGCGACGAATACCGGCAGGAATTCATTCTGCTGAGTGACATTGTCGGCTTGTCCATGCTGGTCGATGCCATCAATTCCCGTCGTCCAAAAGGTGCAACGGAGAACACTGTGATGGGTCCATTCCACATCGAGGGCGCGCCGGAATATGAAATGGGCGCCAACATCACGCTGCAGGGCAAAGGTGCGACCTGTCAGTTTGTTGGGCGCGTTCTCGACATTGAAGGAAATCCGATCGAAGGAGCGAAAATCGACGTCTGGTCGGATAATGAGGAAGGCTACTACGACGTCCAGCAACCCGACATTCAGCCGCTTCATAATAACCGCGGCGTCTTTCGTACCGGGGCGGATGGAGCCTATCATTTCTGCGGGCAGAAGCCGGTGTCCTATCCGATTCCCGATGACGGACCGGTGGGGCAATTGCTTGGCCATCTGGGCCGACACCCAAACAGACCGGCTCACATGCACTTCATCGTCAGCGCCGACGGGTTCGACAGGGTCGTCACTCATACTTTCGTTGACGATGATCCCTACCTGACATCCGATGCGGTATTCGGCGTGAAGGAATCGCTGATTGCGCAATTCGAACCCGTCGAAAATGGCGAAACAGAATTCCGGTCACGTTTCGACTTCGTGCTCAATCCGGCATAGGACGATCTCCCTGTTTGCCGACCTTGCAGATGTCCAGCGCCTTCAGGACAGTCTTCAGCGTCGAGGTGCAGCATTCCGAAATCGGGCCTTGGCTGGTCCGAGAGTTTGAACTCCCGAACCGTCAACAGGCGAACCTGCCCTGCACGCTGCTAGTTTGCCGGTTCGAACCTGACAGGTAAACTCGGCAGGCGCAGCTTTGAACGACCCTTGGCCACCACGCATCTTGTATGCCAGCGTTTAAGGGTCCATATCGCTGGACATGTTCCGCATGATTTTCAATGCGTTATTTGCCGCCACGGGCGCGTTTGCCGCAGAGGCCGGCGATTTTGAAAGCCGCGCCCAACGGGCGGCATTGGCCGCACCCGATTATGCGCTCGGCGTGGCCCATGCCAGGGGAGCTGAGACCCCTGTCACCCGAACATTCGGCACGGTCAGCCGGAACAGCGACCGGCCCGTCTCGGCGGATGCATCCTGGCATATCGGCTCGATCAGCAAGTCGTTTACCGCCAGCCTGATCATGCGCCTGGCCGAGCGCGAGCTCCTTGCCCTGGACGCGCCGATTGCGCAATACCTGCCAGACGACCGGGCGGACATGCATGAAGACTGGCGGTCAATGACGCTGCGGTCGCTGCTGTCGCACACGTCCGGCCTGCAGGCCAATGCGCCGACGCCGACCTTCCTCGTCCGGACCCGGGACAACCTCCATGCCATAAGGCGGGATGTGCTCGGCACCGTGTGGGGCACGGCACCAACGGGTGCGGCGGGAACCTATCTCTATTCCAATCTGGGCTATGTGCTGGCAGGCTTTGTTGCCGAGGAGGTCACCGGCAGGACCTGGGAAGCGTTAATCCGGTCCGAGATCGCCGACACGCTCGGTCTGGGTTCCCTGGGGTTCGGCGCGCCGACCGAGCCGGATGCGCCAAGGGGGCATCGAAATTTCGTCGTCCTCAAACGACCGGTGTCGCCTGATACAAAGGATTCCGACAACCCGCCCTGGCTTGGACCCGCGGGCACCATTCACCTGAGCCTTGCCGACCTGGTGCGCTGGGGACAGGCCCATCTGTCGGCCTGCAGGGGTGAGATGCCGGGTTTTCTGACCGCCGCAAGTTGCCGGGAGATGCGAACCGTCATCGCCGATGATTATGGTCTCGGCTGGGTTGTCTCCAGCGCGGAGGACGGCACGCCGCTGCTGTGGCACAACGGTTCGAACTCCATGTGGTATGCCATGCTGGTGCTCCTGCCCGAGCATGATCTGGTTCTTGCGGTCACCACGAATGTCTTTGACGCCAGGCGGATCGACCGGCTGACCGGCGAGTTGCGCCGGGAATTGATCGACGCGGACCAGACGCCCGCGCCGGATTGACCGCCCCACGGGTTGAATGGCGCCTGACTCCAGTTAAACAATCCGTCACCAAGTTTGATGACATTGCCCGGTTCCGACTTGATTTCTCGCGCCCGCTCGCCTTTCGTATCCCCAGACACTTTTTCAACATCCGGAGACGACTTGCCGTGAGACACCCTCTTGTGACGGGAATGATGGCCGCAGCGCTGGCATGGGTCAGCCCCGCAATGGCCGATGAAAACGACTGGGCAGGGCTGTACAAGGGGCTCGATGGCCTTGACGGCTCGATCGACTATCTGTCGATTGCGCCATCCGGCCAGGGCACGTTCGATATTCGGGTCATGCCCTCGGTGATCTCACTGTGTGAAAGCGGCCGCGGCTGGATTGTCGCCGAGGGCAAATTGACCGACGACGGCAGGCTGCATCGCACCAATGCGCAGGTGATTTGTGACGGCGCCGAACCCGTCGCCCTGGAGGACAGGATGCTGGAGCGCGATGCGCAAACCGGGATTGTTCGCTATGGGGCCTCCGATGACCGTCGGCCGCTGATTTTCCACCGCGTTTCGACGCCATAGGCCACGGGCCGACCAACGCCATTATCCGCAAAGGTGCATGACACAATGACCGCTTCACTGTTTCGATCGCAGATCCGTATCCTGGCGTTCGCGCTGCTGGTTTTGGGTGGCGGCTATGGCGCGCCTGCCCTGGCCGATGATTTCCCCGATATCACCGGCAAGTGGGTCGGCACCTACAAGGTGGCGTTTCCGGCCGGGCATGCCACCCACGCCAACCAGGCGCTCGACACCATGATGGAGCTCGATGTCTACAAACAGGAAGGCAATCTGATCTGGGTGACAAACAAGTGGCGGCGGGTCGGCACTGAGGACTGGATCACCGAATACGGAACCGGAAGTTTCGACCAGGAAGATTCCGATGAGCTGGTGATTTCGGAAGAAGGTCCCGCACCGCAAGAAGGCGTCAATGTCGGCAGTTTCATCGGCGAATATGATGATGGAAATCTCTACCTCAACTATTTGGGCGCCGGCATGGGAGTCTCGTTTTCCGTAGAACTCATTCGTCAGGGCGGTTGAAGCGGCGAAATCCTCGAATGCGCTCTAACGCCCGTTGATCAGTTTGAGGATCAGCTGCTGCACATTGCCGCCGGCGGCCATCTCCGCCTGTTCGAAAGCGCGGTTGCGCGCCTTGTAGCGGGCAAAGGCAGCCTTTAGCGGGGTCTGGATGGCGTTGCGGATGGTCTTGCAGTTCGGATCGTTGTCCTGCCGGAAACCCAGTGTCGTGTCGTAGATCTGCTGCGCCATTTCGGTGACATACTGGCCATGGACGGCCTCATGGGCCCGGATGCCGGCGATGAAATCGCGCCAGCGCGCGGCCACATCCGGCGGCAGTGTGTTTGCCGGTTTCGGCAGCGTGTAGGTGATGGTCAGGAACGGCCGCACCACCGCCAGCACGCAGTCATTGCCGTCGCGCTTGTAATCGCGTCCCCATTTCAGGTCGAAATCGGTCTTGGCGATGGCGCTGGATGCGCCGCCGCGCAGGATCGGACCGCGCGCGCCAATCGACTGGTAGAGCGCCATGCCGGTCGTTCCCGAAATCGAATAGGTCTTTTCAACCTCCGTGGCCCGGATGTCGGCCCGGGTGGGAAGCGCGGTCAGGAGCAGGGCGGCGCAAGCCAGCGCGTGTGTCCAACGAATTCTCATGGGTTTCGGCACCAATGATTCGGTCGCCGCGGGTCCGGTGGTAATGGTTTGTCCGTGACGGAATCCTTCATTCGGCCATCATAAGGGGCGGAATGGTAAAACAACAGTGTCGATCGGAGGCGGAGAAGCGATCTGGTCGTCAATTCATGGACACGAGCGCGGTTTTCAGCGGGAGGAACATTCTCACGGGTGCGCTGCCCAGTTGAACAAAACCAATGCGCGAATAGAATGCTCTCCGTTTTTCAAAATTGTCGTCCTGGAGCACATCCAAAACGAGCGCTGCAGCGCCGGCCCTATTGGATATATCAACGCTCTGCCGGATGGCGTGGCCCATCAATGCCTTTCCAAGACCCTGCCCTTGCAAGTCGGACGCTACCGCGGTTGCGGGCAGATATATGACGGGAATCGGAAATTGGTCACCGCGTCGCGCAAGTGCCCCGGCGTCTTTCGGGACAATTGAGTGTGTGTTCAGCGCGTAGAATCCACTCAGAACACCTTCCGGGTTCGTGGCACACCAGACAACAATGCGTTTCTGTTTGATCTGTTCGGATATTGCGGTTTTGAACCAGTTGTCAATTTTATCGACACCGCAAGAAAAGGCGCTGCGGTCGTGCAGCGCCTTATCGAATGTTTTAATTGCATGTCTGGCGTCAGCCATCAACGAGAAGGTCATGGCTATGCCTGATGACCTCGCTCAGAGCATCATTGCGCTCACCCGGCGCAACAGCCGCCTCGGCAAAAGCATCGAATTGGCTTTCGTCCAGCGTTGTTACAAACTGCTCTTTCTCTACCTCCTGGGCCTTCTGGAACGCCGCTGAGGTGATAAATGTGCTCTCATCCATACCGACCATTGCCGCCATGTCTCTGATCTTGGCAGCCACGGTGGGCTTCATCCGCAATTCCTTGCGGGTGCTCTTTGTTTCGGCGACCAGCGCCGTCGCGTCGCTATATTGGATCATCTTCTTGTCCTCATGAACCGGTAGGGCGCGTGTTTCTGCATTCTGCCCTTTTCACCAGTCCTCTGCGTTGATCCGTATATACGGTTATTGTACGTACATTGTCAAGATTTTCGCGCGGCCCATTGTCGTTGTGGCCGCCATTGTTCCACCGAGATTCCTCTCAATGGATGCCTGGTTGTCCCCCCGGCCCAAGGGTACCCAGATGATCACCGTTACGCAGCGTCATCGGCTCAGTCCCGGCGCGGATTGACGGCCCAGACCTTGAAGTCAGAAAGAACCTTCAGCGTGGCCACAAGCACCAGCGCACACAATGCCCATTTCGTCACCGTTTCCATGGTCCCCTCGATCAGCAGGGCATGAACCACGCTGCCAATGACGGTGAGCAGCGCCAGAGTGGTGTGGGCGAGGCGCCAGATTCGTGGCCGCAGGCGTAACCGGCGCCGCAGGGCGGCCAGCAGCGCGGCGGCGAAGACGGCCCACATGGCCGTCACGCCCCAGGCCGAGAAAGGTGTCGGCGATCGGAAGAGCAGGGCATCCACCACATCCGGCGGGCTGGTGATCCACAGGGCCGCCACATGGATCACGACCGCCGCTACCAGAAGGCTGCCGAGCCAGCGGTGCAGACGCCGCCCCTGAAGGGCCGATATTCCGGGCAGATATCCACCCACCAGAAGGGGCTGGAAAAGCAGGAACGCCATGGCGATCACACCCGCAAGTCCGGCGGCGATATAGACCGGTTCACGCCACGCCAGCAGCGGGCTTGTTGCCGCCGCACCGATCGGCACGGCAACGGCAATCGCCAGCGCGGCCCAGATCAGGGTCGCGCGGAACCGCTGCGTCTCTTTCGGGGCCAATGGGCTCAAGCCGGACGAAGGACGAAATGCGCCTCCAGGCTGGTGTCCTTGGAACTTGCCATGAGCGGGCGAAGGAAGACCGTTTCGAAATCGCCGCTGTCATAGGCAAGGTGCCCGTGAGCCTGGCCGAAGGCCGGCACGATCTGCGGCATTTCCAGGCGAAAGACGCCGTTCGCGTCCGTCAGTGTTGCCCCATGGCTGTGTGGATCACGTTCGTGGCCTTCGGTGGTGTGTGCCCAGATCTGGATGCGCTGACCCTCAAGGGGTGCACCGTCGCCGGCGCGGCGCACGGTGCCGCTCATCCAGAAACCGCCGCCGCCGATCCGTTCGACGATTGGTGCACCGGCCCGGTAATTGTTGGCTCCGCCACGCATGGAGGGCGTTGGCGCGAGATTCTTGGCACGGGCCGGAACGAGGAACCCGGACGCCCCGGTCACCACGGCGGCACTGCCGGTGGCAAGCAGAGTTCGGCGGGTGAGCAGGTCAGGTGCCATGTCGAAGTCTCCTGTGGGACTGGATAGTGCTCAGCCAATCCAGTGGGTTCTGACATTTTCCATGCTGAAGTATAGTGCGATTGCGGCAATTTCCGAGATTGCGGTGCTGACAGGCGCAACAAACTGCGTTCACGGTTTCGTGATCGGGCAATTCCGACCCCTCAATCCCGTGTCGAACCGCGCGGAACAAATGTGCTGTCGATCAGGAGATCGGCATCCTCCCGCTGCGGCTCCTCGAGGCGTCCATAGGCCATTTCGATGGCCTTGGAGAGAATGGTTCGCATGTCCTGGCGGATCGACGTCAGGCGATAGCCGCGCAATCGCGCCATTGCCGTATCGTCATGGCCGATCACCTGGACGTCCGCCGGGATGGAAAGCCCCAGCTCGAGTGTGAGCGCATCTATGGCACCGATGGCCATCGGATCATTGGCCGCGACGAAGGCATCGAAATTGCGGGCCGCGTCACCCATTTGCGCAACGGCTTTAAATCCACCCTCATAGTCGAAATCACCGACCAGGATATCCGGTTCGGGCAGGCCAACATGGGCGCAGGCCGCGACATATCCCCGGCGGCGTTCGGCGGCGACCCAGTTTCCTTCGCCCGCGTCCAGAAACACGGTGCGTCGCGTACCGGTGTCCTTGAGGTGTTGCGCAACGCCCCGCATCACCATTGCATGGTTTGATCCGACCTGGTCGACCCCGGCAAAATTCAGCCGGCGATTGATCAGCACCAGCGGAACACTGGCCTCTGCGCAGGTCCGCGCTGCTGCCTCGCTGACCCCGGCTGCACACAGGATGACGTCCACACGCCGGCGCAGCAGGCGGGCAATCGCCGTATCACCGTCATCCGTGGCATCGACAATCTGAAGCAGGATGGAGTCGCCGGTTTCCGTCATCACGTCGACGGCGGATTTCAGCGCGACCGGATAGTTCTGTTGCGCGTATTGCGTCACCACCAGGCCGGCAAGGCGGCTGCGTCCGAGACTGAGCGATTTGGCGATGGGGTCGGGGACAAAGCCGAGTTCCTGCGCGGCGGCCAGGACCTTCGCCCGGGTTTTTTTCGAAGCGCTCTTGTTGGGTGAAAAGGTCCTGGAAACAGCCGATTGGCTCACCCCGGCAAGCTTGGCCACATCATAGGAGGTTGCTCTTTTTCCGCGCATCGAACCCTTTCCCGTCCACGGAAATACTATTGAGCATATTGACACGATCCTGCAAAGATGCATTTTTGCATCCGGATGCAATTTGGATCGGGAGCAATCATGGGGCGCAAAATTCTCTTCATCACGACCGATGAACAGAGATATGACGGACTGGGTTGCTATGGCGGCCGGATTGCCAGGACGCCGGTGGCCGACCGACTGGCATCAACCGGCATTCGCTACACGCGCGCCTATAATCAGAACGTGACCTGCATGCCGGCGCGGTCCACCATCATCACCGGGCAACATGTCTCCACCCATGGAGTCTATCGCAATGGCTATTCGCTGCCGGAGGATGATCCCTGCGTAGCGCGTTATCTGCGCGAGAAGGGCAATTACCGCACGGCGCTGATCGGCAAGGCCCATTGGCAGCCGATGACCGACCATGACAGCTGGGAAGCGTCCGCCGCCAATCGCGGCGACACCGGGCCCTATCGCGGCTTTGAATATCTGTCGCTGGCCGCCCATAGCGGCATCCCGTACCGCTGCATGATGCATTACAATCGCTGGCTGATCGACAATCACCGCGAATATGTCGAGTGCTTTTACCCGCCCGTCGGCCCGAAATTCGGACCCAACAATCAGCGGGGTGGCGACACGGGGGCGATTCAGGTCCATTTCAATGATTGTCCGAAGGAATTCTATCACACGGACTGGGTCGCCGACCGATCGATAGACTGGCTGCGGTCGCTCGGTCAGGAGGATGACTGGTTCCTGTGGGTCAGCTTTCCGGACCCGCATCACCCCTTCGATCCGCCGGTTGCCGAAAAGGATCGCGTCAACTGGCGCGAACTCGACCTGCCGGACGGCCACCCCGGAAGTCCGCAGGACATCCAGAAGGTGCTGGCGCAGAAGCCGCGGCACTGGCTGGACTTCTATCTCGGCAAGGCCGACATCGCCGAAGAGACGCCGGACGATTTCGTTCCCTGCCGGATGAGCCAGGACAATGTCCGCGAAATCAATGCCATGGTCCATGTTCAGAACGAACTGGTCGACGAGGCCATGGGGCGCATTCTCGACTATGTCCGTGACCGCGGCTGGGATGATGATGTCGATATCATCTTCTCCACCGACCACGGCACCACGCAGGGTGATTTCGGCCTGATGTTCAAGGGTCCGTTCCATGTCGACGGGCTGATGCGCATTCCACTCATCTGGCGACCCGCTCCCTCAGGCGGGTTACCGGGAGGCGTCACGATCGATGATCCGGTGGGTCAGGTCGATCTGGCGCCGACATTTACCAGCATTGCCGGCCTGCCATGCCCGGCCTGGATCGAGGGGCACGAACTTCCGCGCACCAGCGCGCCCGAACGCGATGCCGTGTTCTGCCAATGGGATGCGGAAAAGAACGGCATCGAGATCAACATGAAGAGCATCTACGACAGCAATGGCTTTGTCTGCACCGCCTACGCAAAGACCGGATATTACAGCGGAACCGAGGGCGAGCTCTACAATCTGCAGGACGACCCGCGGCAATGGGTCAATCTCTGGGACAATCCGGACCACGCCGACACAAAGAACGAAATGCTGGCGAAGATAGCCGAACGGACACCGAAGCCGCGCCAACCGGCTCTGGTGCGCACGGCGAGAACCTGACGACCACCATACGACAAACCAACCATTGGGAGGGAATAGGCATGAAATACATAGCGACACTACTGGGCGCTGCAGCGCTCGCCTTGAGCACGGGGGCGGCTCTGGCCGACTATCCCGATCGCACGATCAATATTCTGGTGCCCTTCGGCGCTGGTGGCGGAACCGATGTGCCGGCGCGTTTCTTTGCCGCCGAGCTGGAGGAAATCCTCGGCCAGAACATCGTGGTCAGCAATGTCGAGGGCGCCGGCGGAACCATCGGCGCCACGCAGCTCAGCCGCGCACCGGCCGATGGTTATAATCTGGGCTTTGCCCCTGTCGGCACCATGACGACCCAGCCCCATCTGAAAAAGACCAGCTACAATGCCGAAAGTTGGGCGCCGATCTGCATGGTCAGCCAGGGTCCCTATTATCTTGTCGTGGCAAAGGACAGCCCGATCAAGACCATCGAGGATTATGTCGCGGCTGCCAATGACGGCAAATTGCGCTTCGCCGGTGCCGGGCCAGGCTCCATTGCCCATGTTGCCCAGCTCACGCTGGACAAGAAGCTGGGTGTGACAACCCAGTACATTCCGACAAAGGGTGGCGGTGACATAGCAACCGAAATCAATGGCGGCAGGGCCGAGGCAACGTCCTGGTTTGCCGATTTCGGCACACGGTTCGGCTGGCGCGCATTGGCCATCCTGTCCGACCAGAGATCGGAAGAACACCCGGACGTTCCGACCATGGCAGAGCTCGGTCACGACATTCAGGTGTCCGTCTGGTTCGGCTTCTTCACCCAGGCGGGCACGCCCGATAATGTCATCAAGACACTGTCGGAAGCCTGCGCGGAGGCCGTATCGAAAGACCGGTTCAAGGAAAATATGGCCGGCGCGAACCGGTTGATCCGCTACATGGACACGGCCACGTTCGGTCCGTTTTTCAACGAAGCCTTCGAGCTCAACGGCCAGCTTCTGAAAGATGCCGGACTGATCAAATAGGCTGAAAGAGTAGCGCTGCCCCGGTCCGCCGGGGCGGCCTGCAGCGCAGGTCGGGACCGGTTATCGGACAATTGCTGCCCGGTTTTGTTCCATTCGTGAGGCACTGAACGCAAAGCCTGCGGTGGTGCGGCATTTGCAGCGCACAGCGTGCTGTCCATTGCATTTGATATCCTGTTCATGCGATCGAAAGGCGCAACTTGACCCATATTCTCGGGCAACAGATTGAACAGGAGCTTGCGGAATGAACAAGGCCACATTGGACAGTCGGATCGATCAGGGTGCGGGAAGGGTTCCGGCCGATCTGGTTCTGCGTGGCGGGCGGGTGCTGGATCTGGTGACGGGAGAGACATTGTCCGGTGATGTCGCGATTTGCGGCGATACCATCGTCGGCACCTGCGGCAGCTATGACGGGCGGCAGGTGATGGATGTGAGCGATCGCATCCTGGCGCCGGGATTCATCGACACGCATCTGCACATTGAAAGCTCCCTGGTCACACCGTTCGAGTTCGACCGATGTGTGACGCCGCGCGGTGTGACGACGGCCATCTGCGATCCGCATGAAATTGCCAATGTCGCGGGCATGGACGGCATCCGCTACTTCCTGGAGGCCGCGACCCACACGGTGATGGACCTGTTTGTGCAACTTTCAAGCTGCGTGCCGTCGACGCGCATGGAAACGGCCGGGGCCGAGTTGCTGGCAGATGACCTGACACCCTACAGGGATCATCCGCGGGTGATCGGCCTGGCGGAATTCATGAATTATCCCGGCGTCATCCACAAGGACCCGCAGGTCATGGACAAGCTCGAGGCGTTCCGGGACCGGCATATCGATGGCCATGCGCCACTTGTCCGCGGAACCGATCTGAATGCCTATCTGGCGGCCGGAATTCGGACCGACCATGAGACCACAACCGCCGCAGAGGCCATTGAGAAGCTGCAAAAGGGGATGCGCATTCTCATCCGCGAAGGGTCGGTTTCCAAGGATCTTGCGGCTCTGGCACCAATTATCACCGAGCGCAACTCCCCCTATATTGCGTTCTGCACCGATGATCGCAATCCTCTGGATATTGCCGAAGAAGGGCATCTCGACCACATGATCCGCACCGCGATCAAGATGGGTGCCGAACCGCTCGCCGTCTATCGTACGGCCAGCTTTTCGGCGGCCGAGGCGTTTGGCCTGAAGGATCGCGGGCTGATTGCGCCGGGCAAACGCGCCGATATTGTGGTGCTCGATTCCCTGGAGTCCTGCCGTGCGCAGAATGTTATCTGCGGAGGCGTGGTCGTCGATGACGATGTGTTCGCCAGGGTCAGGACCATTCCCCCGGTGGCGCGTCAAAGCGTCAGGGCGCCTGAAGTGACGGCAAGATCGTTCCGTACGGCGGGCAACCAGACAAAGACACCGGTCATCGGCATCGAGCCGGGCAAGATCATCACCCAGCATCTGGAGTTCGATATCGAGCCGGAACGCGGCGACAAGCGGGCCGACCCCTCACGGGACATCATCAAAATCGCGATTGTTGAAAGGCACGGCAAAAACGGCAATATCGCAACCGGCTTTGTCCAGGGCTTCGGGCTGAAGTCAGGCGCCATTGCGTCCACCGTCTGCCACGATCACCACAATATCGCGGTCGTCGGCATCGACCCCGACGATATCGCCGTGGCAACCAACAGGCTGTCGCAAATCGAAGGCGGGTTCGTGGTGGCCGACGGCGGCGAAATCAAGGCTGAACTGGCCTTGCCCATAGCCGGCCTGATGAGCCTGAAGTCGTTTGAGGACGTTCACAAGGACCTGATCGCCTTGCGTGCCGCGGCAAAGGAGCTGGGTGTGGTTCTGGATGAACCCTTCCTGCAACTCGCCTTTCTGGCGCTACCCGTCATCCCGCATCTGAAGATCACCGATCACGGCATGGTCGATGTCGATCGGTTCGAAGTGATTGCCTGACGCAGTCACGCTGTTGTTCCGTTTCCGGCATATCGACGCTGAAATTGGCCGATCCCATTTGAGCCGGAAACGCTTCAAGGCCACAGCGCCGTATCGGGATGGAACTGCGACCAGGCAAACCAGAACGCCTGGTGGCTCCCCAGATCGGAGCCATCGGCGTCGACGGCACGAATGCCGCCCGCATCGATCTCAAGACGGACATTCTCGAAACCGATCTCCTCGCCATTCTGGAGCGCCACAAAGGCCTTGCTGCGCTGAAAGGCCACCGGCTTGCCTGAGGCGGTGATTGCCCCGATGACGTCCTCATGGACCGGCAGGCGCGGATCGACATTGCCAACAGGAAAGATCGGACCATTTGCGTCCCGGGTGTTGCGAAAGTCGGGATCGCGGCCAAGGGCGTAGCGCTCTTTCAGAACCGTTGTGTCGGGGTGGTCTTTCTTCCATCGCCCCCAGTCGGTCGTCACGACCGTTGCCTGTTCAAGCTGTACACCTTGCTCCGCCAGCGGCCCGGTAACCGCACGGCCCAGAAACGTATCAAACACCGAATAGGTGGTGAGGTCATACATCACCTTGTTGGACCGGATCAGCAGCCCCGAGGTGCGCAGGATCGGCCGTTCGATGCCCTCCGGCAGCCGGTCGGTAAAATAGGCCTGTGCAGAACCGCACAAGGTGCAATAGGGGATCCCCAGATCCCGCCCGCCGAGCGTGTCATTGACCATCTCGCGCACTTCCATGATGCGCCTGGGATAGGCACGCGACTCCCCGTTCACCGTGATCCCGAAGATGACATCATCATCCTTGAGCCAGTCGGCTTCGTCCGCGCCGGTCACTTCGGGGTTGTCCGCGGCGGGGATACAGTTGCAAAGGTCGTCGGTCTTGTCGTGCGGACGGTTGTCGATCAGCACGCCGCCCCAGGATACCATCCGCCAGTCGATGTCCCCTTCAACGAAAATCCTGTCCCAGCCGGGAATGATTTCCGTGAAGATCGCCCGTTTGACGGCCAGATAGCCAGGCGGTGCCGGTATGTCCCAGGCGATGAGATGGTCGGTCACCGTACCCCATGCATTTTGCGTGCGCAGGTTCTTGCCCAGCAGCTCCGATGCGGCGGAGGAGAGGATCGCATTCAATTGAGCGGACGTCGCAAACCGCATCAGGTCGCTGATGATCCAGCCAATCCGGGGGTCCTTTGAAGCCGCAATCTTGCTCAGGGCATCCGTTTGATCCTTGCCCCAGACCGATTGGGTGACAGCGTCGACAAACGCCACCTGCACGGCAGCCTGCAGTTCCGCGGAGAGCGGTCCATCCGGTATGGATGGCCGGTCGCCATAGGCTTCGATCACGTAGTCGGGCAACGGGGAGGCCTCCTTGGCCGCCAGCGTCGTGGCTCCGATGAGGGACAGGACAGCCATCACGGCTGCAATGGGTATCAAACGAGACTGAAAACCAAGCACTGCCACCATTTTGAGAGCCTTTCGCTTGCCCGTTCCAATGCGGGCGATCATGCCGCGGGTCGATCCATCAGGATGCGACCAGCCATGCGTCGCGACCATACGGCCCCTACGCGATGAGCGGCCAATCAAAACCGCATCAATGTCCTGTGAGGACTGACTCTGATGTCCTGAAAGGGCCGGCTTAATCCCGATGGTCGGGGTCAAAGAGTCGAATTATTGCGACCCTCGATCCAGAGTATGGAAGCAAACAAGGTTTGCGACCCGCAAGGGCGCCCGTCAGCGCCGGCAGAGCGCCGTCATCTCGATCTCGACCTTCATCTCGGGCATGGCAAATCCGCATATGATCGTGGTGTTGGTCGGCCGCGGATCGCTGAACGTTTCGCCGAGAACCTTGGACACGGCCATGACGTCGGCCCGGTCGGCCAGATAAACCCGTACACGCACCACATCGGCAAAGCTGGCATTGGCCTGTTCAAGCGTGTGCTGGATGGTTCGCATGGACTGGCGAGCCTGTTCCTCGGCGTCATCGGATATTTCGTGGGTTTCGAAATCATAGCCGGCGGTGCCTGAAATGAAGACCCATTCTCCGTCGATAACCGCCCGGGAATAGCCCGCCATTTCCTCGAATTTCGAACCGGAACTGATCGCGCTGCGGGGCTCTGTCATGCTGCATCCTCGAATTTGAGCTTGATTTGATCATATGATCACATATGATCGGGAGCGTCAATTATCCGCGAGGTTGCCGCATGGCGGACCCCAGCACCGAAACAGCCGGGATGAACGCATTGCGCGGTCGTCTGGAGATTGCCAATGTCGCGAAGTCCTTCGGCTCGGTTGCCGCGGTCGACAATGTCAGCTTCACGGCACAGGCCGGTGAGATCACCGGATTGATCGGACCGAACGGCGCGGGCAAGACCACCTTGTTCGATTCAATCGCCGGCGAGCAGTTGCTCGATGCGGGCACCGTCACCCTTGACGGCATGCGGATTGACGGTCAGCCACCCCATGCTGTCTTCCGCCATGGGCTGGCCCGCACCTTTCAGATACCGCGCCCTTTCCCGAAGATGACCGTGCTGGAAAATCTGATGGTCGTGCCCATGGACCAGCACGGCGAGCGGTTCTGGAACGCCTGGATCCGTCGCGCAGATGTGGCGCGGCAGGAGGCGGCGCTTCGCGAGAAGGCCCGTGGCGTGATCGAGTTCTGTCGTCTTTCGGCGGTGGAGAACCAGCAGGCGGGCGCGATCTCCGGCGGTCAGCAGAAACTGGTTGAGATCGCCCGGGCGCTGATGTCGGATCCCCGCATCATCTTGCTGGATGAACCGGGCGCCGGCGTCAATCCGGTACTGCTCGACATCATTGTCGACCGGATTCGTGAACTCAATCGCGGCGGCATGACCTTCCTGATCATCGAACACAATATCGATTTCGTTTCGTCCCTGTGCGACCATCTGGTGGTCATGGCCGAGGGCGCCAATATCGCCGAGGGAACGGTGTCGGACGTGATGGCGCGCGATGATGTGATCGACGCCTATCTCGGCGGGAATGCGGCATGAGCGAGGTTCTGCTACGGGTCACCGATCTTGTCGCGGGCTACCGGCCCGATCTGCCCATTCTCCATGGCATCAATCTGCATGTGGGTGCCGGCGAGATGGTCACGATTGTCGGCCCGAATGGCGCTGGAAAATCGACCCTGATCAAGGCCGTTGCCGGGCTTTTGACAATCACCGGTGGCCATGTTGAGGCGATGGGTCACGACATCACAAAGGTCCCGACGGAAAAACTCGGAGAGGCCGGCATTGCCTATGTCCCGCAGGTCGCCAATGTCTTCACAACGCTGACGATAGACGAGAATCTGCGGCTGGGTGCTGCGGCGCTGGACAGACCGCTCGCGGCTCGCCGGATCGAAGAAGCCTATCAACGGTTCCCGGCGCTGAAGTCCCACAGGAACCACAAGGCGCGGGCTCTGTCCGGCGGCCAGCGGCAGATGCTGGCCTTTGCCCGCTCTCTCTTGTGCGCGCCACGCCTGCTGATGCTCGATGAGCCGAGCGCCGGCCTGTCGCCGCTGATTGTTCAGGAGGTGTTCACCGAACTCCGCGCGCTGATGAAATCCGGCCTCACCATTTTGATGGTGGAGCAGAACGTCAAGGCCGCGCTGGCGATTTCCGACCGGACCTATGTGTTCGCGGAAGGGCAGAACCGGATCGATGGAACGTCCGAGGAACTGACGCAAAATCAGGAAATCAGGGCGATTTACTTTGGAAATGCGGGGGCGGGCAACAGTGCTTCAGGCGATAGCTGACGGATTCATGAGCGGTGCGATCATCGCGTTGGGGGCCATCGGGCTGACCCTGACGATGGGCATTTTGCGCTTCGCCAATTTCGCCCATGCGGAGCTGGTCACCGCCGGCGCTTATATCGCCCTGGCGGTTCTATGGTTGACCGGCGCCTTCATGGGCCCCATTGGACCGTTTTCCTTTGGCATTCCGATGTTGCTGGCCATGGTGGTCGCCATGGCGGGCACATCGGTTCTCGCGCTGACAATCGATCATTTGGTCTTTCGGAGACTGCGCGACCGGAGCGGCCACATGACCCTGGTCTTCGGATCGTTCGGCGTTTCGCTTGTGGTGCGGATGATCATTCTTCTGATTTTTGGGGGAGCGGCGACGTACTATTCCAACGAATTGCAAATCGCCATGCGTGTGGTTCCGGGACTTCGGATCATGCCCGACCAGCTTTTTGTTCTTGGGCTGACCGTGGTGATCGTCGTGGCCCTGCATTTCTTCCTGCAGCGAACGCGGCTCGGCCTTTCCATGCGGGCGCTTGCGGAAAATCCCGAACTGACCCGCGTCAACGGTGTCGACACCAACCGGGTCATCCGCTGGACCTGGATCATCGGCGCGTCGCTGGCGACCATTGCCGGTGTGTTCTACGGCCTGACGATCCAGCTCCGTCCGGAAATCGGCTTTCACCTGATATTGCCGCTTTTTGCCGCCGCCATTCTCGGCGGAACCGGCAACGTCATCGGCGCGGTGATCGGCGGATTGATCGTCGGCATGGCCGAAAGCCTCTCGGTCCTGTTCATACCGGCAGGCTACAAGCTGGCGGTGCCGTTCCTGATCCTTTTGCTGGTGCTTTATCTGAAACCGACGGGCCTGTTTTCGGGCAGCGCGGGAGGTGCGAAATGAGCGGATTTTCCATCTATCTGATCTTCTTCCTGATCATCGCGCTCAACTACGGGATCATGGGTCTCGGCCTCAATCTCCAATGGGGATACACCGGCCTTTTCAATGCCGGTGTCGTCGGGTTTTACGCCATCGGCGCCTATGGCGCAGCCATCCTTGTGGGGCCTGACCGTGATTACCTGATCGGCGGATTTGACCTGCCATGGCCAGTGGCGATCCTGGGCGGCATGGCGCTGGCCGCGCTGGCCGCATTGATCGTCGGTTTGGCGACGCTGCGTCTGCGGGAAGAGTATCTGGCCATTGCGACCTTCGGCATTGCCCTGTCGCTGCAGCTGGTTGCGCTGAATTTCGAAAGTCTGACCGGCGGCGCCAATGGGCTTGTTGGCCTGCCGCGCCCGCTGTTTCACCTGTTCGAGGATTCCACCACCTATAATCTGTTTTTCCTGGGCCTGGTGATAGTCATTCTCGGTATCGTCTGGTTCGGACTGGAGCTGGCGGTTCGCTCTCCCTGGGGGCGGCTTTTGCGGGCCGTGCGCGAGGACGAAAGCGCGGCGCGGTCCCTTGGCAAGAACATCACCCTGATCCGCCTTCAGGTGTTCGTGCTCGGCTGTTCCCTGATCGGGCTGTCCGGCGGCCTCTATGTGGCCTTCATCGGCTTTGTCAGCCCGACGGATTTCCTGCCATTGCTGACCTTTCAGGTCTGGGCGATGCTGATTGTCGGTGGAAGCGGCAACAATGCCGGCGCGGTTCTGGGCGCCGTGGTCGTTTGGGCGCTGTGGACCATGAGCGGGCTGGCGATCAGCCGCGTCGCACCGGTTGAACTTCAAAGCCAGGCTGGCGCCATTCAGGTCATGCTGATCGGCCTGCTGATCGTTGCGATGCTGATCTTCCGACCGCGCGGATTGATCGGCGAGAAGACGGGGGGCTCATGAGCGAACCGCCGACTCTCTGGCATGCGGTTACACCGCACGCAAAGACATATCCGGGTGCAACGTCCGACGTTGCGACGGATGTTGTCGTTGTCGGCGGTGGCTTTGCGGGCCTTTCGGTGGCGCTGGAACTGGCCAGATCCGGCACCGACGTCACGCTGATCGAGGCCCGCCGCATTGCCTCCGGAGCCAGCGGCCGCAATGCCGGGTTTGTCGTGCCGAATTTCTCAAGGGCCGATCCGGCTACTGTGATCGCCCGATTGGGTGCGGAACGGGGCGGGAAATTACTGAATCTTGTCGGGCGAGGGGCCGACACGGTCTTCGACCATGCGGCGGAATTTTCACTCGGGCCGCACGCCGACCGGTCCGGGTGGTTGCAGCCGGCTCATTCAGCGCAGATGGCGGCGGCTTTGCAGCAGCGTGCCGTCGACTGGCAGGCACTTGGACGGCCCGTAACCTGGATCGGTCCCGAGGAAACGGTGGCGCGCACCGGTGTGCAAATCTATCACGGCGCCCTGGCCGATGCCTCGGGCGGTGTGATCAACCCGGTCGCCTATGCGCGGGCCATGGCAGAAACCGCCGTTTCAAATGGCGCCGTGATCCACGAGGAAACTGCGGCAGCCGACATTGTGCCCGACGGAGCCGGCTGGCGTGTTGTCACGCGGAAGGGCGTAAGCCTGCGCGCGCGCCGGGTGTTGCTTGCAACCAATGCGGAAACGCTGGGCGCGGCCGGGCAATTGGCGCGGCTGGTCGTTCCGCTGCGGGTCTATCAGATCGCGACGGCGCCGCTGCCAGCCGAACGCATTGCCGTTTTCTCGCCGCGACGCGAGGCGGTATCCGATACGCGGGCCAATATCTTCACCTACCGCCTCGATGCCGACAACCGGCTGATCTCCGGCGGTATGGCAATTCTGCCTTTCGGCGCCGAAGCAAGAATGGCGCGGCGCATTTCGCAGCGCCTGGCCTTGGAACTGAGCCTTCCCGATATTCCGCCGGTCGAGCATATCTGGACGGGCACAGCTGCCGTCACACGTGATTTCCTGCCGCATCTATATTCCCTCGGCGATGGCTTCCATGCCGTAACCGCGTGCAATGGGCGAGGCGTCGCGATGACCACGATGCTTGGCGCGGCGCTCGCCCCGATGTTGCGCGGCGAGGTTGCGCCGGATCAAACCGCCGTTCCGCTGGCTCCGGCGCGGACCATTCCTTTCCGGGCATTCGCCCGGGCAGCCCCGTCGGCCTTTCTCGTGCAGGGTATGCTGCGCGACAGGGCCGAAATTCGTCAATCGAACGGGTCGCACTCCGCGGCCCGCCAACACGTGGAGTACGAAAGATGAAAAAGACACTTCTTGCCCTTGCCCTGTCGGTGAGCGCATTGATGTTCGGTGCGCACAATGCCGCCGCGCAGGACTGCGAGATCAATGTCGGATCGGTGCTGTCGATCACCGGATCGATGGCTGCGATCGGCTCGTCCATCGGCAATGCGGCTGCGCTTGCGGTCGATCACTTCAATGAGGCGGGCGGCGTCGCCGGCTGCAAGGTCAATTTTGTGCTGCGCGATGATCAGGGCACACCCAATGTCGGTGTCGATGCGGCCAAGACCCTTGTTGAAATCGAAAAGGCGCCGCTTCTGCTCGGTGCCATCCAGTCCGGCATATCGCTGCCGATTCTCACATCCGTATCGGTGCCCTCGAAAGTCACACAAATCTCCTGCTGTTCATCGGCACCGAGCTTCACGGCGCTTTCCGAAGAGGGTGGCACGGACGGATATTTTTTCCGCACCTTGCCGACCGACAAGCCGCAGGCGGTCGTGCTGGCCAGCATCGCCGCGCAGAAAGGCTACAAGCGCATTGCGATCATCTATGTGAATTCGGACTACGGAAATTCGTTGGCGAAGAACTTCCAGGAAGCTGCCGAAGGCATGGGCGTCGAAGTGGTTAACTCCGTTGCCTATAACCAGGAACAGGCCAGCTACCGTGCCGAAGTCAATGCGGCGCTACAGGGCGATCCCGACAGCCTCTTCCTCGTGGCATTCCCGGCCGATGGGGCAACCGCCGCGCGCGAATGGATATCCTTTGGTGGCAGCCAGAATATGTTGCTCTCCAATGCATTGCGCGCTGATGAATTCGTGGAATCGGTGGGTGCCAAGTTCCTGACCAAGGCGCTCGGGATCGACAATGCGCAAACCGAAGGCGATAGCGTTGAAGCGTTCAACGCAGCCTGGAAGGAAAAATATGGCGAGGATCCCAATGGTCCGGGCCTGCACGTCATGTATGACGCGGCGGCCGTCGGTCTGCTGGCAATGGAACAGGCCGGCAAGCCGGATGGCACCGCAATCCGCGATGAAGTGCGCAAGGTTACCGGTGGCGACGGTGAGATCGTCTTCCCCGGTGTCGATGGCTTCAAGCAGGCCAAGGCGCTGATCGCCGACGGCAAGGCCGTCAAATATGTCGGCGCCACCGGCCCGATCACCTTCGATGCCAATGGCGATGTCACAGGTCCCTACCTTATCTGGGGCGTTAGTGAGGACGGTGAACTGACGGTCGAGGACAAGTGGGACATGACCCGCGTGTCGGAACTCATGGCCAAGACCGAGAAGTAGGAACGCCTACCCCGCCTTCATCTGGTCGTGCATGGCACGGTTCAGGTTGGAGGCGGGGTCAGCCACCGCATCAAGAAGGATGGTCAGATGATCGGTTTCGGCAATCACCATGCTCGTTGTGCCCGCCTTGCTCGCATAGGCGGCGGACTGCCGCTTGAACTCTGCTGTTTCGTGTCCGCCGACCGCAACGACCATAGGCACGTCAGGCGCCTCCGGCCGCACAAGCGGGCTGAAGGTCGCAACCTCCCGCGACGTCAGGCGCAAATCATCATTTTGGAAACTGTCGGCGACCGGCGCCAGATCATAGATGCCACTGATCGCGGTGCCGCCGCGGACCAGACCCTGCAATGCGGGATCAACCACAAGTTCAGCGACCAGATGACCGCCGGCCGAATTTCCCGAAAGATGAATGCGCCCAGGATCGCCGCCATATCGGGCAATATGGCCGTGCAGCCATTGCGCCGCCAGGCGGCACGCCTCTACCACTCCGTCCATGCGCGTTTCCGGCATCAGCGGATAGTCGATCACGGCCAGGATCACCCCCTGCGGCACGAAGCCCGGCGCCAGGAAACTGAACAAATCCGCGTCGAGCGATTTCCAGAAGCCGCCATGAATGAACATCTGAACCGGCGCCCCGCTGACGCGGTCCGGCACGAACAGATTGAGACGATGCGCGGCATCTGGACCGTATTCCACCCCTCGTTGAACCGGAAATTCCGCAAGTGCGGCCTTGGCGGCTGCCTCACGCCGGGCAAAGACCGCCAGCAGGTCCGTGATCATGTCCAGGCGAAAAGCCGCATCATACCGACCCATAAGACCTCCGTATCGATACGTCACATAGAGCGATCGGAACATTCGATCCTCCCCTGTGACCGCACAAAAAGACAGGAACATTCATGCCCAAGCTCGCACGCCGCATAACCGATACATCGAAAAAGAATTTTGGAATGTTCGTCAAGGCATTGGGCAGGGAGGGCGACCTCATACACCTGGAACTCGGCATGCCGGTTCATGACACGCCCGCCCATATCAAGGAGGCGACGATCAAGGCGCTGCGCGACGGACATGTGCACTACAGCGACCTGCAGGGTATTGCGCCCCTGCGTGAAGCCATGGCTCGGAAGCTGCAGCGCCTGAACGGGATGGATGTCGATGCCGATGAGATACTCGTCACCAATGGGCTGACACAGGCATCCTTCGCCGCCTTCATGGCCTGGCTCGACGATGGCGATGAGGCCATCCTGCTCGAACCCTACTATCCGCAGCATATCGGCAAGGTTGAAATGGCCGGGGCCAAGGTGGTGGTTGCTGCTCTTGATGCGGCTGACAATTTTTCAATTCGTCGAGAATTGATTGAACCGAAGATCACGCCGCGCACCAAGATGATCAACATCGTCAATCCGTGCAATCCGACGGGCCGTGTCTACAGTCGCGAGGAACTCCAGGTTGTCGCGGATCTGGCGATTGAGCATGACCTTATCGTCGTCTCGGACGAGGTCTATGAACAGATCACTTATGATGGCGCGCGTCACATCAGCATTGCTTCGCTGCCGGGCATGAAGGAACGGACCATATCAACCTTTGCCTTCACCAAGGCCTATGCGATGGATGGCTGGCGGCTCGGATACCTGGCGGCTGACGGAGCAATGATGGAAGCGCTCCTGAAAATCACCGCCAACGAAGTCACCCACGTGAACACCTTCATTCAGTATGGCGCGCTGGCTGCATTGACCGGCCCGGCCGAGGTTCTTGACGAGATGGTCGACGATGATCGCATGCGACGTGATCTGGTGGTCTCGCGGCTCAATCAGATGCCGGGTGTGATCTGCAAGTCACCGGAGGGAACGATTTATGCGTTCCCCGATATCCGCGCGACCGGCCTGAGCGCGCAGGAAGCTGCCGACCGCCTGCTGGACGAGGCAGATGTGGTGGTCGAAGCCGGCAGTTTCTACGGCGCATCGGGCGAGGGGCATTTACGGGTCTGCTTCGGCTCGCAAAATGCAGAACGGCTGGATGAAGCGATGGATCGGATGAGCCGGTTTTTCAACGATCTGGTCTGAATTCCAACTGGTTTTGCACTGCGATACGGTCTATCTAGACGCAAGAACCGGATCGTTTCACGCGTTGTCCGAAACAGGACAAGGGTGACGGCCTTTGAGATAGTTTATACATTCAGTTTTTGCCAATTCCATCAGGAACTGAATTGCCCCAATCCGCCGAAGGGAGGCGTGCCGTGTCATCTCTCGGAGTTGAGCTGGAACCTGTCATGGGCCGCGCCACCGTGGCCGATACGGTGTATCAGAATTTACGGCGTGCCTTGATCGTCGGGCGGTTCGAGCCGGGTCAGATGATGACCATTGCAGCCCTTGCCAAGATGTTTCAGACCAGCCAAATGCCCGTGCGCGAAGCGTTGCGCCGGCTGGGTGCTGAAGGGGCGCTTGAAGCCAGGCCCAATGGATCGTCCTATGTTCCCGAAGTCAGCCGCGCCCGCCTCGACGATATTTGCCGCGCCCGCATTGCGCTGGAATCCCTGGCGACCGAGCTGGCGGTGGAACATATCAGCGACGCCGAGATCGATGCACTGGTTCGGCTTGAGGCCGATCACGAGGCGACAACCGGCCGCCAGGATGTCTATCAGATGTTGCAGAAGAATCGCGATTTTCATTTCGCGATCTACAATGCCGCGCGGTCGGATGTTCTACCGGCGCTGATCGACAGCCTGTGGCTACGCTATGGCCCCTACATGCGGGTGCTGTCCAAAGAGGTCGAGCGGGACATGAGTGAACATGAACCGTTCCTGCGCGGTCACAAGGCGATCATCGAAGCAATCATTGCCCGAGACAAGGCGCGAGCAACGGCAGAACTCGAAAAGGACATCATGCTGACACAAGCCCTGCTGCAGGGCCTGTACCCTGACTGATCGCCGTTGGCATCACGCAGAGGACCATCAGGACAATAGTGGTTCAAAAACTGTCTGTATTCATGCCCCATCGGCATTGATCCGTCATGTGCAACGGGGATCCTCTCCTGCACCGATCTGCCCGGGGACTGCGTTTTAATCCGCGTGGGCGAGTATCTGGTGGACATATTGAATGCAGACGGATCCTTCACCAACAGCAGACGCCACCCGTTTGACCGAACCGGATCTGACGTCACCCACGGCGAAGATTCCTGGACGGGTCGTTTCGAGGTGGAAAGGCGGGCGGTCGCCTTTCCATCCGATCGTCTTCAGTGTCTCGGCATCCAGATTGTCACCGGTCAGAACAAAGCCGCGGTCATCGAGTTTCACGCTGTCCGGGAGAAAGTCGGTCGCCGGCACGGCCCCGATAAAGACAAACAGATGGGCGATATTGATCTCTTCACTGCGGCCGTCCACGCTGTTTTTCAAGGACAGTGATTTCAATTTTGTATCGCCATTGGCGCGTTGCACAGTGGTGTGCGGCACGACCTCGATATTGTCGGTTCGATTGATCCTGTCGATCAGGTAGCTCGACATGCTGCTCTCGAGCCCGCCGCCCCGGATCAGGATTTTCACGTGGCGCGCAAAGCCGGACAGAAAGATTGCCGCCTGACCGGCAGAATTTCCGCCTCCGACAACAGCCACGTCCTTTTGCCGGCAAAGCTGCGCCTCCAGATAGCTGGCGCCATAGTGAACGCCGCCGCCTGTGAAGACTTCCAGGTTTTCGATCGGCGGTTGGCGATAGACGGCACCGGACGCAAGAACGATCGCACCGGCCCTGACCGTATCGCCGCCATCGAGATGAATGATGTGTCCGTCACGGCAATCAAGCTTCCTGACCTCCCGGGCGACGGCGATTTCGGCGCCGAATTTCGTGGCCTGCAGAAAGGCGCGCCCGGCAAGACCCTGCCCGGAAATGCCGGTTGGAAAGCCGAGGTAGTTTTCGATGCGGGAGCTCGTACCCGCTTGCCCGCCTGTGACGAGCATTTCGATAACAATGACGCTCAGGCCTTCCGATGCGCCGTAAACCGCAGCCGCCAGCCCTGCGGGCCCGCCGCCGATCACCGCCACATCATAGGATTTTCCGCTTTCGATTTCGGCCGAGATGCCCAGCGTTTCAGCGACCTGGCGTATTGTTGGATTGCACAGCGTCTCGCCACCAATCATCAGGACCGGCAGGTCCGGGTCTTCGCACTTCAAATGATTGGGCAGATCAATCGCCTTCAGCGTTTCCACCATCTGATGGGGAACGCCCTGCCGCGTTAGAAATGTACGGATTTTGGCGGTTCCCGCCTCCTCCGCGACGCCGTAGAGAACCACTTCGCCGTGATTCTCGGCAATCATGCGCATGCGCCGCACGATGAAGCTGGTCAGAACGATTTCGCCCAGTTCGGATTCCAGCGCGATGAGGTCTTTCAGCCGTGCGGTCGAAATCGCTATGGCGCGCGTCGGTCCTCGGGCGCGCCCGCCAACAAGAGCGGCACGGCCGGCCATCGTGGCGATCTCGCCGCCATAATGTCCACGGCCATGGGTGATAATGACCTGCTCGGCCTCGCCTCTCTTGTCGACGATTTCCACCTGGCCTTCAAGAACCACGTAAAGTCCCGCATCGCGTTGGCCCGCAGACCACAGCATATCGCCGTCATTGAATTCGGTTTCCTCGCCATATCCTCGAACAATGTCGATTTGTGCATCGGTCAGTTCGGGATCGAGCTCGTGCATCCTGGTTTCGACGCCGGCGACCCATGGTGGAAGGTCATTTTCACGTTCTGCGCTCATGGGAATCCTTGATGTATCCGCTGTGTTTCAACACCAACTAGGCAACCCACCAAAAAATTCCAGCCGACAATGCCTGAACCAGGGATCCGGGATGACGAGATCGGCTGATAGACCGTTTCACGTTATGTCAGAAACGGGACAACGGCATCGGCCTCTGATTTTCTTGATGCATTCAGTTTTTGTGGATTCCGTCAAAAACTGAATTGTCCAGGTGCGCTTTTGGTTAGGTTTGCTCCATGGCCTATGACGAATTCACGGCGCGACGCGTGCGCAATGCCCTGCCGTCAAATCTCGATGTCAAAGAGATCAAAATGATGGGCGGGCTCGTTTTCATGGTGAACGGAAACATGTGCTGCGGTGTCGTCGGCAAGGATCTGATGGTCCGTATCGGTCCGGAGGCTTACCGCTCAGCCTTGACCGAACCGCATGTGCGCCCCATGGAAATCGGTGGCGGGCGCAAACCCCGCGCCTTCATCCGAGTGGAGCCCGACGGCCATGAAACGGAGCAACAACTGGCGGCATGGCTGACTCGGGGGATCAAGTTCGTATCAAGCCTGCCGCCCGGAAAACCGGCCGGTTGAAGATGCACATGTCGAGCGGTGACAGTGCTCGGCGACAATCACGGATAATGCGTCCAGTCGATGGGAGGTTGCCTCGCCAACCATTATCCGGCGCCGCCGGCTGATCGACATATCAGATCGAGGCACCAAGTGAGAGAAAACCCTGACCCATTTATATCCGGATAATTGACATTTCATAGACTACGTATGCGAACAAGGCGGTATTCTTGACTTTGATTGGACGAACGCTCGAAACCGTGTGGAACATGCCAACCTGGTGAGGTATTCGCACATTAGGCGGCTGCCGTGATGGTCCGGATCGAATGAGAAAACATTCCGGTTGCATAATTTGGCGCATTCGGTAAGAATACGTATGCGTCAGATTGTTATTGGAGTTCACGAATGAATTCGCAAACGGAAGTCTCAGCGAAGGCGGCGTCTTCAGCCGGATCGAAATCGTCCGCCACCTCGGCGGCCAAGACGTCACCGGCACAATTGCGGTTCGATCCGCTGGGTGACGATCATATGCCGGCCGACTTTTCCATTTCACTGGAGGCCTATCGGCGGGGTGGGACACGGGAGTTTCTGGCCAGGGAACCGGATCATCTTGTGAGCCAGCCGATGAGGGGCTTCGAGTCGAAGTACAAGAACATCGTCGATTACATCGTCCGCATTACGCACAGGATCTGGGAAGAAAAGGACATCGGCTATATTTATGACACTTATAGCCATGATTGCAGGGTTTGGGACGATGTCGGCCTGCAATATGGCCGTGACAAGATCGTTGCCGATACGGTGCACACCAACAATGCCATTCCTGATATCCGCCTGGTCGCCGATGAAGTGATCTGGGCAGGCAATGAGGACGTCAGTTTTCACACGTCGCACCGCACGATGATTCTGGGGACCAACACCGGATATTCCCGTTTCGGTCCGCCGAGCAATCGGCCGCTCAGATTGCTCTGCATCGCCAATTGCGTGGCCCGCGACAACGAGATCTATGATGAACACGTTGCCTATGACACCGCAGCGCTCATTCAGCAGATGGGTCTGGATGTCGCAGAAACTGCCAGGGCATTTGCCGCAGAGCGCGTCCAGGGCCCGTTCGCACCAAATTTCGCGGCAAGCGACACCAATCGACTATCCGGCCAACACTTTCCCGCGCGCCCGGAAATCCCCGACACGCTGGATGGCAATGTTCGCGAGTTTGTGCACGCTGCCTTCGAGTGCATCTGGAACCGGCGGTCGTTCAACGCCATGGACCGGGTCTATGCGCCTGATATCGTCTTTGAGGGATCGACCAGTCGCGTCTATCGTGGCGTCGGTCAGCTCAGATCCCATGTCATGTCGATCATTGCGATGTTTCCCGACATCCGCATCTCCGTCGATGACATCTATTGGATGGGCAACAGCCGCGATGGTTATCTCATTTCCATTCGCTGGGGCGGAATAGGTGCCCATCGCGGCAATGGCGCCTATGGTGCACCCACCGGAAAGGAAGCCCATATCTGGGGTATCACCCAATGGTTGGTGGAGGACAATCGGGTGGTCAAGGAATGGACCGTCTTCAATGAGTTCGGGATCCTGATGCAGATCATGGGTGATGGCTGACTACCGCTTTGCCAAGGGGAAAACCGGATCCGGCGATGGTCGCGACACATTCCCTGTGCCTGATGTTGACCTGATGGCCATTGTCCGCAAGACAGGGTGTTGGATCAAACCAGGGACGGATCGGGATTCGTGTCAAAACGATCAAAGGTAACGTCGGTCGATGTCGCACGCCATGCCGGCGTATCGCAGTCAGCCGTCAGCCGCGCATTTTCGCGGGTCCCCACACAATCCGGCGTCTCGGCGGAGGCACGCGAGCGCATCATGAAAGCCGCCGCTGAGCTCGGCTATCGCCCCAATGCGATTGCCCGCTCGCTGATCACCCGGCGTTCCAACATCATCGCGCTTCTGTTCAGCTATCTTGACAATCAGTTCTACGCCCTGGCGCTCGAAAAGCTCTGCATCGAGTTGCAACGGCAGGGCCTCCACGCGCTTGTCTTCATGATGCCCGACACCAATGAGGGTGTCGAACAGACTGTTTCGGAACTCCTTGAATACCAGGTTGACGGGATCATCACCGCGTCCGTCGAGCTTTCGTCTTCCCTGTGTGAATTCTGTATTGCGCACACGATTCCGGTGGTCATGTTCAACCGCGTTCAGGATGACGATCGATTGACCAGCGTGACAACCGACAATGTCGCCGGCGGCAGGATGGCGGCCCGTCATCTCCTGGAAACCGGCCGGCGGCGCATTTCGCTGATCTCAGGCTGGCAGGGAGCATCCACCAGCCGCGACCGGGAATTCGGATTTCGCGCCGAATTGCAGGCTCAGGGCGTTGAGCTTGTGGCTGAACAGGTGGGGCATTTCGATCTGGAGCGGACACGCGAGGCGGCACAACAGCTCATGCAGCCGTCATCGGGACCCCGGCCGGACGCGATTTTCGCGGTCAATGACTACATGGCGATCGAGGCGATGAGCCTTATCCGTCATCAATTGCATCTGCGCATTCCGCAGGATGTGTCGGTAATCGGATTCGACGATATTCCCCTTGCCGCCATGCCGGAATTTTCATTGACGACCCTGCGCCAGCCGATCAATCAGATGGTTTCAAATGCCGTCCGGCTGATCATGGCAGCCATCGCCGATGACGATGAGAGTGCCGAAAAACTGGCGCTGGTCCCAACACTGATTCAAAGGGAGTCCACGCAGTTTGCCGAACGCTCGGCTGGCTGACTTCAACCGTTCATTGCCGGGCCATAATGGCCGAAGCCGCAGCGGCCATCATGCCTGCACTGAATCGATTGGCGATCCGAACGGCCCGGCTGCTCTTCAACAGCAATCGTGCCCGGGCCGCCAGGGCCACCCAGGCCAGATCGATTGCAATCAGCACAAACAGCATGGTGGCGACCAGCTCACCCCAACCCAGCAGCGTCACGTGGCCAAGGTCGATTATCGTCGGCAGCAGTGCCAGATAGAACACCATGATCTTGGGATTGCCGAGCGTAACCGCCAATCCGGCGGCAAACATCCTTGCGGCTGATCCAGCGGCCGGCAGATCGTCGCGGGCAATGTCAGCCGGCGCGTTCCACATTTTCCACGCCAGAAACAGAAGATAGGCGACGCCCGCCCATTTGATCGCAACAAACAACAGTTGAAAGGTTGCCGCAATCGAGGCCAGTCCCCAGACCGCAAAGGTCAGCCAGATTGCTTCACCGATCCACATGGCAGCGAGAAACGGCACGACATCGCGGTGCCCGCGCGTGAGCACACGTGCCACAAGCGCCGCAATACTGGGTCCCGGTGAACCGGCTGCAACCAGAAGCGCCCCGGCGAAAATGACAAGTGCAGTGAGATCCAACGTCGTCTCCGCGTGTGAGAGAAAGTGCTCGGTCCTGAACCGAAGCACCCATCGATCCAATCACCATAGCAATAGCATGGATTATCTTTCCGGCCCGATCAAATACCGGTTTGAAGTGTGTTTGCTGGAGGCGTGGCGGGTTGGGTCTGGCATTTGATCGTGTGTTTGGCAGGTGTCCCACAATGACCTATGCTCGATGTCGAATTTTCCCGCAGCAATCAACCGTGGAATCGCCGAATGGCCATACATCTTGTTCTCAGTTTCATTGCCGATGATCGGCCGGGTCTTGTCGATGCGCTGTCACAGGCAATCACGGATGCCGGCGGCAACTGGCACGAAAGCCGCATGGCGCATCTGGCTGAAAAGTTTGCCGGAATTGTCCGGGTCGAACTGCCGGACCACGGCCAACTGGATACGCTGAAAGCCCGCCTCGCCGCACTCGAGGCCGATGGATTTCATGTGACCGTGACCGAAGCGCGGGATGAACAGGAGCCTGCCGGTACCGGGTTGGTAATCAATCTTGTCGGACCCGATCAACCGGGCATCGTCCAGGAAATTACCCACTGCCTGGCGCGACATCGGGTCAGCATCGAAACGATGGACACGGAGACCGAACAGGCACCCATGGGCGGCGGCACCCTGTTTCGGGCCCGCCTGGATGTCAGAGGCCCGGTTGATATCGACCAGGATGCCCTGCACGGAAAACTGGAAGAAATCGCGCAGGCGCTGATTGTCGATCTGGAACTGAGCGAAATCAGCGACTGATAACCTTCTATCCGCGTTTTCGAGGGACTTCTTCGGTCTGATACATCGAAATCGCGTGCCCGTCCGGATCGGCAACATCCGCAGACCACCCACCGGGGGCGTGGCTAACCGGCGTGACAATGGTGACGCCCTTTTCCGCCAGCTCCGCCACGATATCGTCGATTCCGCCTTCTGCCAGGTCGAACACGATGATCGGAGAATTGCCTGGCCGTGACTCCAGCTGAAAGAAAATCACTTCGATATCATTGGCGGTCTTGGCCATCAGCCAATCATTGCCCTCGCCATCATCGCCCATGCGCTGGACGTCCAGGCCGATCACGTCTCGATAAAAACTCTCCGTCTTTGCGATGTCGGAGACGTAGTAGCAGATACTTCCGATTTTACATTGTCCAAGCATGGGTCACTCCTTTGGAATCCTATTTGTCAACATGGCTTAGTTGCCGTGACCTGCCGTTTTGTGAGTTTACGATAAACAAATGTCCATCCGGATCGTGACTGGCCAGTATGGCATCATGTCCTCGGACCGGTTTGATGAGGGCCTGGCGGATGCGGCCAAAGGCCAATGATCCATCCAGGCCCGGCAATTCCGTTAGGTCCCCGCCGCCGAAGTTTCGCCAGCGCCGCCTCAGCTGGGTGAAGCGCTGGCGAAGGGTCGCATCGGACAGGCTCAGCAACCAGGCGATCTCCTGTCTGGTGTGTCCGGTCAGCGCCAACAGTGCCGTTGTTCGAAGACGCGGCGGAAGGGTGGCGACAAAACGCACCGGTGGAGGCTCGCTGTCGCCGCCGGAGCCCGGTTCGTTCGGGACGACGGCCGCTTCACGACGGCGGCGGCGAATAGCCGAGCGCGCGTCGAACAGCGCCCGTTTGCGCAGAGCACCAACCAGCCACCGGCGGTTCTCGGCGAGCGTAAGGTCGGACCGGCCAGCCTCAACGGCCGACAACAGTACGCTCTGCAGCAGGTCTTCTGCTTCATCGGCGCGTCTGGTCACTCGTCTGGCATGGCGCAGAAACTCGATATATTGCCGGTGGTGCATTGGGTGTTCCGTGTTCCCGATGCATAGCTCATAATTGAATTATCGAAAGCGGAACAGACCAAATGGTTGCGCTATTCACCCGGCATTGGCTGGCTGGCGTGGACATGTGCACTCTTCAGGTCGTTCCATGAAAGAGTCCTGAACGCGTTTTATCAGCCGAGATAGGCCTTTTCGAGTATACCGGGATCGTGTTTCAATTCTCCGGGACTGCCGGAAAATTGCAGCTTTCCCCGCGCCATCACATAGGCGTGGTCGGAGACATCCAGCGCCAATTGCGTGAATTGTTCGATCAACAGGATGCCGATGCCCCGGCTTCGCAAACCCTGAATAACGCCAACCAGCCGATCGATGATAACCGGCGCGAGTCCCAGGGACATCTCATCGATCAGCAGGAATTTGGGCCTGGAGATGAGCGCCTGTGCAATGGAAAGCATCTGTTGCTGTCCGCCGGACATCGAGCCGGCGATTTGATCGATCAGCTTGCGGAGTTCCGGGAAAATCTCAAGAGCATTGGCCACCTCAACGGCCAGGTCGTCGTCGGACAGCATCGGGCCGGAGGCTCTCAGATTGTCGCGCACGCTCATGCCGGAAAGCACCTGGTGCCCTTCAGGAACGGCTGCGATCCCGGCCTCCCTGATGCCCTGAATGCCGTTGCCGCTGACGGTCTGCGATCCGATTGAAACAGTGCCTGTTGCCGCCATCGCACCCGCAATGCCCAAAATCAGCTCGCTCTTTCCCGCTCCGTTGGGGCCGAGCAGGGCGACGATCTGGCCGGCGGGAACATCGATACTGATCCCATCGACGACCCTTCGGGTCGCCGATTGGATGGACATGCCCCTGATCTTCAGTGTCTCAGTCATTGGCGGCTCCCATGCGACCCAGATAGGCAGCCTTGACAACTTCGTCCTCCAGGACCTCCGCCGTCGGGCCGTAGGCAATCAGCTTGCCAAAATCCAGAACGGCGGTTGATGTGCAAACATCCCGAATGAGTTCGACATCGTGGTCGACGAGCAGGATTTGGGCGCCGAACTCCGGATGTATGCCCAGGATGACTTTGCGCAATTCTTTCATCTCTGTTTCCGACAGTCCGCCGCCGGGTTCGTCGAGCAGGATCACGCGGGGCGCACCGACCAGGCATTTGGCGATTTCGGTCAAGCGCCTTTGAAAGGGATTGAGATCGACACCACGCACCCTGCGGACCGAAAGGATACCGGCGTAATCAAGCGCCCGGACAATCGCCTTGTCCCGCAGGGACCGGTTCGCCCCCTTGGCATCCAGAACGGTTGCAAGATGATCTTCAACGGTCAGATCGGAGACGATTTGCACCTTCTGGAACGACCGGGCCAGTCCCCAACGGCTGCGTTGGTGCGGGGCCATGTCGATCAGGTTCAGCCCGTTGACCGACGCGCTGCCCGAGGCGACGGTGACGAATCCGGAGAGCGCATTGGTAAGAGTGGTCTTGCCGGCGCCGTTTGGGCCGATCAGGCCTACAACATCATCGGTTATTTTCAGGGTCAGCTGGTTCAGCGCCACCACGCCGCCAAATCTGACGGTGAGATTTTTCACATCAATCATGGGATGTCTCCCGGTGTTTCACCAAACCGGCAAAACCGCTCAGGATCTGTCCCGCGATTCCCCTGGGCGCCGTCATGATGGCGTGCAGAAGGGCGGCACCGAAGATCACGAGGGTGAGATCAGCGCTGACGCCGAAATCGTTGAACAGGGCAGGCAGAAGTTTGAACAACAGGCCGGCGATGAGGGCGCCCAGCCAGTGATAGACACCGCCTACGATGGCCAGGGCGAAGAGAAGGATGGAATCGCTGGCAACGAAAGTACGCGCATCAAGCTGCTGCAGTGCGCCCGCCAGAAGTCCGCCGGCAATTCCGGCCATGAAGCCGGACAGCGCGAAGGCCCACATCTTGAAGAATGTGACATCGATGCCGGCCGCCATGGCATTGGCTTCCGATTGCCGGATCATGGCCCACGCCCGCCCGGGTGTTGTCAGCCGATGAACACCGGCGACAGCAATGCACAAAGCCGCCACGGTCAGTACATAGCGAAGATAGGAAACATCGGATTGCGCGATGAGTGGCCGGCGGAACGCTCCGGCGGATTGCTGTGCCACGCCCCAAAAGCCCTCGCCGCCGTTTGGAAATTGGAAAGCGTTGAAGATGATCTGAAACGCGCCCGCGGTCATCAGCGTGACAAGCGCCAGATAAAGACCGCGCATTCTCAGGGCCGGAAGGGCAAGAATTGAACTGATGATTGCAGTGATGATCCCACCCGCGACCAGGCTGATCGTGAACGGAAGTCCGGTTGCGTAATTCAATCTGAGCAGCACCCAGCCGCCGATGCCGACCAGTGCGATCTGGCTCAGATTGATCAGGCCAAGCTGTGCGAAAAGAACGGAAATGCCGGCGGCCGCAAGCCCGAAAATCACAGCCGATGTCACCACTTTGATCCACAGGGAATTGAGGACCAAGGGCAGCAGCCAGATGGCGGCGACAATCACCACCAGGATGATCAGATTGTTTCTGGAAAGCGTCTGTATCATCACGGACCCTAATCGCCTTGCACGAATGTGAGATGTTGTCCGCGCTGCATCCACAGGATCACGCAGCCGGCAACGATGAAAGGTGTCATGGAGCGCAGGGGCGCCAGAGGCTTGTACAGCGCCAACATCGCTTCAATGACCCCGATGGCCAATCCGCCGACAAGGGTCAGGGGCAGGGATTCCAGTCGCCCGCAAATGGCTGCGGCAGTCGCCGGAATGACCATGAATGTGATGACGGTCGGGTCAAGGCGCACCAGATCACCGAACAACAGGCCGGTATAGCCGGCCAAAGCACCGGAAAGCGTCCAGGCCATGGTTTCGACCCGGATCACGGGTATTCCCAGCAAGGCGGCATGATCGCGATTGTCCGCCAGGGCCCGCATGTTGAGGCCGATTCGCGTGCGGTTGAAGAACAGGATCACGCCGATCACGATGACGATGGAACTGGCGAAGGCGATCAGTCGGGTCACGGTCACCCTGACGCCCAGGATCCAGACGCCGATCTTGTCTGTCGGCAGTTCGAGTTTCCTGGGACTGTCATCCCAGACAAAGCCGATCAGGCCGAGCAAGATGAGCGTATAGCCCAGAGTCGCCACCGCCTTGACCGTCGGTGCGCGCCAGGCCAGGGACGGCGCGATCATTCGCCCATAAAGGACAGAAAGAGAGATGCCTGTCAGGATCGTGACAATCCAGGCAATCGGGCCGGGCATGCCCCACTGGACCACTTGCCAGCAGATCATGGCGCTGGCGGCGGCAATGGCGCCATAGGCGAAATTCAGGACGCCGGTCGAGCGCCGCAGGATCACCAGGCCTATGCCACCGAGCGCGTAGAGCGATCCGACAGCCAGACCGGAGACCAGAAACAAGCCGTAAACGTTCAACATGACAGAGCGCCCGCAGGATTACAGGCCGGAAAGGGGCCGGCCTGTTCACGTTTCAAATCACTGCGACAGGCCGAGCGCCTTTTCCTGTTCCCTGATCGGGTCAAGATAGGCTGTGTCGATATCGTAACAATCGCGGACGGTTTCAAAGCCGCCATCCTTGTAGACAACCATGCGGCCGGCGTGATTGGGCATATGGCGATCGGCGTCACCGACATAATAGGGACCACACAGAAGGTCGGATTCCACGCCGACAATGCCCTTGATTGCCTCGGTCACGGTGGCGCGGTCGATCTTGTCGGGGTCAAGCGTCAACAGCGCATCCGTAAAGAACTTGGCCGAGATGAATCCGGATTGGGAAAACGTGTCCAGCCGGTCGCCTTCCTTGCCGTATTTCGCCGTCACGGCCGCCCAGTTCCTGTTGTCCGCGCCATCGCTGTCATATTGGGCGAGTTCGATATTCACATACAGGTGCCCGCTCCAGTAATCGCCGAGAACCTCACCGACGCCGGGTTCATAGATTGGCGTTGGCGAGACCCATTTGAACAGATCGCGTCCGCCCTGCTCCTCGGCGACTTTCAACAGTCCGATCGCCGGACCGGCAGGCAACATCAGCAAAATGGTGTCGACGCGCTCGGCGAGGGCTTGCAGATAAACCGAGTTGAGGTCCACCGCGGTCGGGTCCATCAAGATGGACGTCCCTTTCTTGCCTTTGCTTTCCATGTATCTGTTCATCCAGTCGCAGGCCCAGCCGCCATTGTTCGGGATGTTGAATCCGATGCAGGCCGCGTGTTCCGTTCCCAGCTCCTCGATGGCGAATTTGAGTGCACCGATGCCGGAGGGAAGCGGGCCCTGATTGGTCGAAACAATGTTGGAGCTCTCATAGCACTCGGAAATCGCACAGGCCGATGCCATCGCCATGACGCCCTCATCGGCATAGAGCTTCGCGTTCACGGCCATGGAAACCACCGATCCATTGCCGACAAGCGCGACCACTCCTTCGTCCTTCACCAGTTTGGTGCCGACCTGACCGGCCAGCTCAGGGTTCCACTGGTCGTTCTCGACAATGTACTCAATGGGGCGGCCGTTGATTCCGCCATTGGCGTTGACGCAGGCAAAATAGGCGGCGGCCGCATCGGTGCCACCGGAGAAATCGCCGGGCGGTGCGTTTCCGTTGATGCCGCCAACCTTGATCGGCTCACCGGTCGCCGCTTTGCCGGTGTTCATGCCGCAGCTCATTTCGGAATGGCTGTCGGCGAGCGCCGGACTGAAAGCCTGGACGCCGGCGGCGAATGCCAGCGCGGGCACAATTTTCATAAGATTTTTCATTGTTCGTCTCCCAATTGATGGTCGTTCGGAACTCGTCGGTTGAGCGTTTTTCGCCGCGTCTTTTTGATTGGAAACCGGAGTCCGTATCTGTGATGTGGCTGCCCCGATGAGGACAGGTCACAGTGATCGTGTGTTGATGGTTCGGGGTCGCAGGGCCGCCGCGTCAGGACGTGCCATCCATGACCTTCTGGTTGTATTGATCTTCTGTGATCGTGCCGCCGGCTGCATTGGCCTTGCCGATGTCGTCGGGATGCAGATGGTCCTGCAGCATGTCGATCCGCTTCCAGGCCGGAAACGGTGCGTCGCCCTTGTCGTCGGGAACATATTTGCTTGTTTCCTCGACCCGTTCGTGTTTGTGGATGTAGCGGGCGCAATTGAAGAAGGCCCGCGTGACATCGACCTCCACGACGAACTCGGCGCCGGGAAAGAGCTTCATATACGCTTCGTTCTGGCTGAGTTTCGCCTGGCCCTGAACACGCACCCGTAGCGGCGTGCACATGTCGATGAACAGCATGCCGACCTTGCCAGCTTCCGAGATATTGCCCATGGAAAAATACATTCCATTGCCGTTGAAACTCGGAAACACGATCTTCTTCGGATTGACCACATGGGCAACCCCGGTTTTCCCACCCTTGTAGGAGACCGTCGGCATGCCTTCCGCATCCACCGATGACAGGAAAAAATAGTCCCGGCTGGACACAAAGCCGATCATCTCCGGCAAAAGTTCATCGCGGACGATGGCCTGCACCACGGCATTGGCCAGCCTGTCGGTCTGAAGTTCCTTCTGCAGCCGGCGTTGGGCGGCTGAGTAGAAGTCATCGGGATCCGGTGTCACCGGCTCGGTTTCGGTGTTCATATCATCCTCCAGTCGGTTATCAGCCCTGATTGGCGGAACCGCGTTGCGGGATCTGTGTCTGGTAATGGCACCGGAGGATTCGATCCTCCGGCTTGGACTGTTTCGGTAGGCAGCCGATTTCCTATTCGGCCGCTTCCACGACCTCATCGGCATCGCTGACATCCGCTTCGGTCGCAATGCCGGCCGTTTCGTCAAAGGCCATGACCGGTCGCTGAGGTTTGGAATTGAGCATCAGGCGCGTGACGTCGGGGCGGGAATAGTGGCCGGCCGGATCAGCGGCGGCCTTGGCCACGGCGATCATCGCCAGATCGACCTCGGCCGTGACCAGTCCTTCTTCCGTGTGTGCCAGCTCTGTTCCGATTGACTGGCCATCCGGTGCGTAGATCTTTGTGTAACCACCACCAACGGGACAGAGCTGCTCGCGAAGCGGATCGCCCTCGCAAAGGACGGCCTGCTGTTCTGGGGAGACCAGGGCACAGGCGGCAATCACATAGCAGCCACCCTCCACCGCATAGACACGGCTGGCCGCATTGTTGACCTGGTGACCCAGCGCGTAGGCCCCGCCTTCATAAAGCGCAAGATTTGGCCAGGCGGCGCAGTGAATTTGTTCGTCTTGGCTGTACATGGCGTATTTCGAAAGCGGTTGCAGATGCTCCCAACAGGACAACTGACCCACGCGGCCAATGGCGGTTTCATTGACGACGAGATCGCTGCCATCGCCCTCGCCAAAGACCGTGCGCTCCACATGGGTCGGCTTCAGTTTTCGGCGCCGCTTGATGATGTCGCCGCTTTCATCATAGTGCCACTGGGCGATGTAGAGGCTTCCGCCGGCCCGCTCGGACAAACCCATCGAGACCTGAATCCTGTTGTCTCGGGCCGCCTTGGCCAGTGTTTCGTCTTCCGTGGATCCGGCCTCGACCGAATTTTGAAAATAGGGTGCGACAAACTGGATGGACCATGCGACAGGTCCCAGCCAGATGTGGTTCGGATAGCCCGGCAACCATGTTTCCGGGAACACAACGAGCTTGCAGCCTTCATTGGCCGCCTGCTCGATGTACTTGACGGCTCTATCGATTCCGTCCTGCAGATTGAGAAAGGACGGTGCCGCCTGAACAGCGGCCACCTTGAACGGTTCTGACATGGAACTCCTCCGTGAGTTGATGGAGTGAGTCTGGCCAATTCGTCATCGCACCGCTTTTGGATTTGGGCCGGAAAACTTGTGTTTTTGGTACAAATGCAACATATTCGCCATCGTCAGGGTCAGCATTCCATGGACGTTCAAACACGCTACGACACGGCCGACGTGCCACTCAAAGACCGGTTTTCCTACTGGCAGGAAGCGGTATGCGACAGCTATGTCCGATTGGGCTGTGACGCAAAAGAGCGAAGCAATTTCAGTGGCTTGATTGAAATCTCCCGCCACTCGGCCCTGTCCATTTCGTGGGTCGGCGGAAAGGCCCACCTGGTGCGGCGGCGCAAGCGGGATATCCGCATGGCAACGGAACCCTATTTCCTTTTGAGCCTGCAAACCGCACGCGGCTCGCGCATCACCCAATTTGGCCAGACCGCCGCACTCGGCGTCGGCGACATGGCGCTCTACAGCAGTTCCGATCCTTACCAGTTGGAACTGACCGATGACTTCAGCCAGATGGTTGTTCAACTGCCCAAGGAGAAACTCCTGGCCAGATTGCCCAATGCGGAAATGATGACCGCCCGCAAGATTGATGGACAGTCGGGCATCGGGGCGCTGGTCCGGCAGAACATTCTGGCATTTTCCGATCATGCGAGCACGTCCAATGCGACCCTTCAGGCCTTGGTGCAGGAAACGCTGATTGACCTGATCGCAACGGGACTGGCAGCGCAGGACGGCAGCACATTCGAGCTTTCTTCGCCCGAGCAGCATGTAATGCTCCGGGCGAAATCCTTTATCAGAAACAGGATGGGCGATCCGGCTTTGGATCGTAATCTTGTGGCAGATGAAATGGGCATGTCGGTTCGCAGGCTTAACGCGATCTTTTCCAAGGAAGGAACGTCGCTCAGCAGCTTTATCCGCGAATCCCGTCTGGATGCTGTTGCCAACGAATTGCGCGATGCCCGCTTTGCGGCACTGTCGATCAGTGAGATCGCGCTGAAATACGGATTTGAGAATTTCCAGAATTTCTCGACAATCTTCCGCGCGCATTTCGATGTTTCACCGAGGGACTATCGGTCGGCAAACCGATCCGGTTGAGTGCGACTTGAGCTTCTATTGTCACGGCGAGGACGCACCGCCGACCGGGCCGCAATGAACCTGACAACCAACGCCTATTTGAACGCCGCCCTGACACTTGGCATCGGCATAGCCGGCGCCGCCCTGGCCTGGCTGGTGCAATTTCCGGCGCCGGCGCTGACCGGCCCGGCGCTTTCGGTCAGCCTGCTGGCCGTCGCCGGTCTCACCCTGTCTGTCCCATTGCTATTGCGCCATGCCTGTTTCGTGGTCATCGGGCTGTCGATGGGCACCGGGGTGACGCCGGAGGTCATCGAGACGGCGCGCCAGTGGCCGTTGAGTTTTCTGTTTCTCGGTGCCAGCGTCGTGACGATCTTCTTCAGTTGCCGCCTGCTGCTGCAGCGTGGTTGGAAGCAGGACCGGAACACTGCCATCCTGTCATCGACGCCCGGCCATCTCAGTTACATTCTGGGCCTGTCGACGACCATCAAGGGGGATCTCGCGAGCATCAGCGTGATCCAGAGCACCCGTGTCCTGGCGCTGACGCTTCTGGTTCCCTTCGCCGTCAGTCTGATGGGCTACGACACATCGAAAATGGCCCTGCCCGGTGCACAGATGACGCTTGGCCCGCTTCTCGTCAGTGTCGGTGTGGCGCTGGTTCTGGGGCTCTTTCTCAATCGCCTGCGGGTGCCGGCTGCCCTGTTGCTCGGTGGAATGGTATTTTCAACGGCGACCCATATGAGCGGCATGGTGGTCGGCCATGTCCCGCTCTATGCCTCCATTCCGGCCTTCATCGTGATGGGCAGCCTGATCGGAACGCGGTTTTCCGGTGTGAACATGGCGACGCTTCGGCGGGCACTTGGTGCGGGGTTGGGGGTGACCTTGGTCGCTTTCCTCGTGACCATCATCTTTGCGGTGCTGCTGGTGCAGTTCGTGGACCTGCCGCTTCCGCAGGTGCTGATCGCCTTTGCTCCAGGCGGTGTGGAATCGATGGCCGCGATGGCGGTCATCATGAATGCCGATCCGACCTTCGTGGCCGCGCACCATGTCTGGCGTCTGGTCATCCTGACCTTCCTGGCGCCGATGATTTTGGGCCGTGCGCCGGATTGAGTCGGGCTGCCCGTTGGTGCGGCTTGGACGCCGGCACTCCGGTCAGACGCTGCCGTCCCAATCCTCCGGCGCTTCGGGGAAGAAATTCATGTCACCTTTCGGATTGACCGGCGGTACCGGCCACTGATGCCCCCGGGTCAGTGACAGTCCGCGGTTCGGACCCGGATGGAAGGTACGGGCCGGCGAACCGACAAAGGCGTCATCCTTGATCCATTCCTCGTCGGATCCATAGAGTTCGGCCAGCAATTGCACCTTCATCCGTTCGAGGGTCTGTGCATTGGCCGGGTCGTCGGCAAGGTTCACCATTTCATCGGGATCTTTTTCGAGATCGAACAGGTGGAAAATGTTGCCCACCGGATAATAGATCAGCTTGTGGGTCCGATCGCGCAGCATGCGTGAACAGTGCCCGACCTCGCCAAACTCTCCATACAGCGTTTCACGGCGGTCATCCGACACCATGGACCGGCCCACCACGCTGTCCGGAATGTCGATGCCGGCAAGATCCAGCAGTGTCGGCATGACATCCTGCAGTGCCACGAGCCGGTCATCGGTACGATTGAAACCGGTCCTCCGGCAGTTTTCGGTACCGACCAGGATCATCGGAATGCCGGCGGACCATTCATAGAAGGTCTGTTTGGCCCACATATTGTGGTTGCCCAGCATGTCGCCATGGTCGGAGGTGAACAAAATGATGGTGTTGTCGAGAATTCCTTCCTCGCGGATCGTTCCGATCAAGGCGCCGATCTGCTGGTCGATATGGGTGCACAGTGCATAGAAGGCGCGTCTTGCAGCCCGCGATTCCCTCTCGGAATAGCCGCCCCGCGCGGCAATGGCTTGCAGGTGATAGGGCAGCATGGCGGGGTCGCGGGCCCACTCTCCAATGAAAGGCTCATCCAGATCCACGCCCTGATAGTGATCGAGAAACCGTTGCGGCGGCACGAGCGGCGGGTGCGGGTGCCGGTAGCCCAGATACCACAGACCCGGCCGTTTCGGATCACGGCGGCGGATTTGCCGGGCCAGCGTGTCGGTCGCCCAATTGGTTGCATGAGCCTCCTCGGGCAGGTGCCATGGCGTCGTCTGATAGGCGTTGTTGCTCATCCCGTGGCCGAATTGCTGGCCCAGATAGCCCTTGTCACCAAGATAGATTTCGTAATCATCGGTGACGCCGTAAAGCGTCCGCCCTTCATCATCCAGATGCACATCGTCGAAGCCAAGGCGATCCCGCTGCGGATAGGTATGGGTCTTGCCCACAGCCTGCGCCTGGTATCCGGCATCGCGAAACGTCTGTGCCAATGTGGGCAGGTCGGGCATTTCGAGGCGCGGCTGAAACCGCCGGTCGCCGTGGACCCTGGCCGGTGTTCCGGTCATCAGTGATCGCCGGGCCGGGATGCAGACCGGATGTTCCGAATAGCAATTGGTGAAGCGGACACCGTTCCTGCACAATTGATTGAGGGTCGGCGTGTGAATGGCCGTATGCCCGGCAGCGCCCAGAAGCCCGGCCGACCAATGGTCCGTCACGATCATCAAGATATTCGGTTTTTCCATCGAAGGACCCTCCTAGGACGCCTTTGAGCGACGCTTGCTGATGACCGGCACGGTGACGACGGCAATCGTCACGGCCAGGATGAACAGTGCGATGGGGTCGAAGATGAATTCGACGAAATTGCCCTGGGCGCTGATCATGCCCTGGCGCAGCTTGCCTTCAAACGTCGTGCCGAGCGCCATGCCGATGACGATGGGTGCGATCGGATAACCGGCAAAGCGCAGGATCAATCCGGCAATACCGGCAATCACGGCAACCAGAACATCCACCGGATTGCCGCGCACCACGAATGCTCCGACCAGGGAAAAGATCAGGATCATCCCCATCAGCAGCGGTTCGGGCGCCGATAGGATGCGGGCGAAGATGCGTGCGCCGATGACGCCGATGCCGAACATGATCAGATTGGCGATCAGGATGATCAGGAAGGAGCCGGTCAGAAGCTGCGGGTTGTTGTTGATCAGGTCGAAACCGGGCACCACGCCCTGGATCGTCAGGACCCCGAGCAGCACGACTGTGCCGCCATCGCCCGGAATGCCGAGCGCCAATGTCGGGATCAAGGCGCCGCCGGTTACCGCATTGTTCGAGGCCTCGGAGGCGATCAGACCGTCGGGTTCGCCCTTGCCGAAATTCTCCTTGCGCGGCGATGTCCGCCGCAATTGCGAATAGCTGATAAAGGTGGCGGCCGTTGCGCCCGTGCCCGGCAAGATGCCGATAAAGGTACCGATGACACTGCTTTGCAGGAACTGCCAGACCCTCTGGCGCATTTCGGAAAAGGGCGGAAGCCGGAAGCCGACATTGGTCACATCCGGCGGCTTGGCCGCGAAGTAGTAGGCGGCACGCTGGAACACTTCGGACAGGGCGAACAGCCCGATCAGAACCGGAATGAGCGACAAACCGCCCGCCAGTGCTTCCAGGCCGAAATCGAACCGTGTATAGCCGGTCAGGTCATCCGGACCGATGGTTGTCAGCCACAGGCCGATCATGCCGCCCATCAGGCCCTTGATCGCGCTGCCGGTTGATACCCAGGCAATGCAGGTCAGGGCAAACAGGATCAGGGCGAAGATGGCTGCCGGTCCAAAGGCGACGGAAACCCGTGCCAGCGCCGGGGCTGCGATGATCAGCACGATCAGGGAGAAAATGCCCCCGATCAGCGATGATATGGTGGCCCAGCCGATCGCCAGGTCGGCCTTGCCGGCTTTTGCCATCGGATAGCCGTCCAACACCGTCGCGGCCGATTGCGGCGTGCCGGGCGTATTGATCAGGATGGCGGAAATCGAGCCGCCATAGACGGAGGTGACATAGATACCCAAAAAGAGCGCCAGCGAGGCTTCGGTCGTCATCGAGAAGGTAAAGGGCAGGGCGACAATCAGCGCGGCCACTGTGCCCATGCCGGGCAGGGCGCCGGCCAGCGTGCCCCAGACGCAGCCAATGGCGATGGCCACCAGGACTTCCAGGCCGGCGAATTGGGCGATGGCGGTGGCAAGGTTTTCCATATCGACCGACAGATCCTAAAGGATGTGAAACCAGGGGGAGCGGGGCAGCAGCAGTTCAAAGCCGAAGGTGAACAGCGCCCATACGGCGACCGGACCAACAATGCTGATCACAGCGAGTTGCAGCACCTCGCGATATCCGAACGCCCAGCAGAACAGGAAAAATCCCGGCACCATGGCGAACAGGAAGCCGATATTGATCATTGCGACACCCGTGCCGGCGGCGATCAGCACCACGACGAACAGTTGCCCGAAACGCACCGGCTCGCCTGGCTCTCCGGCTTTGCGGCGGACTGCCAGAAAGGTCGCGACCGCGGCCAGGCCCATCCAGACCAGCAGGAAACCGCGCGGCGCAAAGGCCGGGCCGACATCGCCACCGAAGGTCGGGACATCGAACTGATCGGTAAAGGTTAGTGCAAAAAGCCCGATGGCCGCCATCAGCAGGACGCCTGAAACACAGATATCAAGAACGCGGTTCATGGTCGTAAACCTCCATCGGCGGAACAGCGCGGCCCCTGAGGATCAGGGCCACGCCGGAAACAGATACTATAGTCAGTTATCTGACTCCTGCATCTATTTCTTGATCAAACCGGCTTCTTCCAGCAATTGCCCATTCAGCTCGAATGCTTCCCTGAAGAAGGGACCGAATTCATCGGTCGGCATGTAGCGGACCAGGCGATTGGCGCCAGCCATATTGTCGGCGAAGGTTTTGGTCGCCACGGCTTTTGCGCAGGCGTCCGACAATGTACCGATCACCTCATCCGGCGTGCCGGCTGGCGCGAAAAAGCCAAACCACACAGAAACCTGCGTGTCGTAGCCCAGTTCGGCCAGTGTCGGCACGTCGGGATGCTGTTCGGAACGCTGGCTGTCCATGACCGCCAGAGCCCGCCAGCCGAATTTGGTGTTGAAGTCGGAGAACCAGGCGGTTGCGTCCGCCCGACCGCCATCGATCTCCGTTGCAATGTCGCCGCCGCCCTTGGTCGGTATGTACTGGGTATTGATCCCGAGCTTGTTGTTGAGCGTCAGTTGCGCCACATGGGCCATGGAGCCCGGACCCGCTCCGGCAAATTTCAACCCGTCCGCCTTGGTCTTGGCAATCAGATCGTCGACCGTCTTGATCGGACTGTCCTCCTTGACCACCAGGTAGAACGGACCCTGGCTGACCATGCAGATCGGCGTCCAGCTGTCGGCATTGTATTTGGTGCGCTTGAGATGCGGCTGTGTGGTGGTGGTTCCGACCGGCATGAAGCCGAGATTGTATCCGTCCGCATCGGCCCGCGAGAGCTGTGTCGCCCCGACCGTACCGCCAGCCCCTTCCACGTTGGAAACGATGATGTTCTGGCCGAGGATCTTTTCCATCTCGGCGGCGAAAAACCGGGCCGGCACATCGGTGCCGCCGCCGGCGCCGAAGGGTACCATGACCGAAATGGCCCGTTCCGGATAGTCGGCGAGCGCCGCACCGCCCGTAAGTCCGAGCGCCAGGGCCGTCAGAATTGCCAGTGAATGTCGCATGAATTCCTCCCAAGAACCGTTGATTGCAGGAAGGCTATCCAAACGGTTCGGGATTATCTATTGTTAGATTGTCAGACGCTAACTATTAGGTCAGTCATCATGACATATCGCCGTCGGCGCCGGACGCTCAAGGATGTGGCGCAAATCGCCAATGTCTCGGAAATGACCGTGTCGCGAGTCCTGCGTGGCACTGGTGTCGTCGCGGCCGGAACGCGCCGGCACGTCATGGGCGTGGTCGAAGAACTCGGATATGTGCAGAACCATCTGGCCGGCTCGCTGGCCACTTCGCGCTCCAATCAGGTGGCCGTCATCATCCCGTCACTGATCAACAATGTCTTTCCGCAGGTTCTGGCCGGGATCACCGGTGAACTCGAAAAGGCCGGCTACAATGCGGTGATCGGCATATCCGACTATGACCTGGAAAAGGAAGAAAGCCTGGTGACCTCGATGATCTCCTGGCGTCCGGCCGGGTTCATCACCACCAACCTCGTCCATTCGAAACGCACCCGCAACATATTGGCAAATGCCAGCGTGCCGGTGGTCGAGATGATGGATATCTCGGGTACACCGATTGATATCTGCGTCGGGCTGGACCACAGAAAGGTCGGCCGCGTGATGGTCGACTATCTGTTGCGGAAAGGCTACCGCCGCTTCGGTTATCTGGGATGGAGCAACAATGACTTCGCCGCGGCCACGCGCTACGCCGCGATCCGCGACCGGCTGGCCGAGGAGGGCCTGGGCCTCGTTGCCCCGGATCTCTACGATCGCCCACCTGACCACCGGGACGGCAAGGAGGGGCTCGCAACGCTCTTGAGCGACCACCCGGACCTCGACGCCGTGATGTTTTCGAACGACACCGCCGCTTCGGGTGGTGTGATCCACTGCTTGGAAAACAATATTGCCATGCCCGAGGAAATCGCCCTTGCCGGTTTCAGCGGTCTTCAATTGGGCCAGATCATGCCGCGCAAACTGACGACCATTCGGACGAAACGGTTTGATACGGGACGGCTGGCGGCAAGAAGTGTACTCAATCAGCTTGTGGGGCAGGAGGTGGAGAAGAAGGTCGATCTGGGGTTCGAGTTGATTGAGGGCGAGACCGCTTGAGACACTGGAGTGGATGGTGAGGCATTTTCAAATGGTGGTTTTTGGCTGACCGGTAGCCCTTGTGGATTTCCCGTCTGGTGGATTAATGAGTCCTGATCCTGGTCTCCGCGAGAAAAGATACCGCGGAAATTCAGCATAGCCTGCCTGAAAACGGTTCATCGACGCAGGACCGCAGCCATGATGAAATCCTTTAGTCCATCGACGATGTTGTGCATTGGTGCCTCGCCGAGAACGGTGCGATAGGCACTGGCATCAACAAGCTCGATGATCAGTTGTGCAGCTTCTTGCGGATCGAGATTCTCACGGAACGCGCCGTCGTCGATGCCGCGCTTGACGACCGATCCCAACGCTGTGGCAAGGACCTCATGGTTTGACAAAAACAAGGCACCAATGTCCGGCTTGCGGATGGCTTCGCTGGCGATTTCAATCGTCAGGATGACGTTGTCCGGTTGGGACAGGTAGCGCGCATAGGCGGTGATGAACCTGTCCAGTACCAGGGGTGCAGCGTCGGAATGGGCCAGAAGTTCAATGAATGGTTCCAGCTCTGCGCGCTCCAGCACCGCGATTTCAGCCAACACGTCGTGCTTGCCGGGGAAGTGATTGTAGAGATTGCCCAGACTGATGCCGGCACGCTTGGCAATGTCGCGCACGCCAGTCTGGTGATAACCGCTTTCAAGAAAGCATATCATCGCCGCTTCGAGAATGACCTGCCGGCGCTTGGCGGCAGTCCTGCTGCGCTTGGATGGGGTCTTGGATGAGCCGTCGGACATTTTCTCGCTTTCAATATTGAACGAACGATCGTTCATAAATATATAGTGACACCGAACAGTGCAATCCTGTGTTCTGAAATGGTTTGCAGGTCGAAGAGCGAGTTGGCATGGCAAACGCATCTACCAAAACTCCTTTCGTACCTCAACGGCGATGGCTGTGGATCGGGTTGTCCCTGACCGCGCTGGCGGCGATCGTTTTGCTTGTATGGGAAGCCGAAGACATCGCCAATGTGACAGTGGCCGACGCCCCTTTGCCCGCGCCGGTCGTCACGATTGTGGACGTGACCCCGGGCGATGCAGTCGCCACGATCACCGTCTTTGCCGAATTGCGGCCGCGTTGGGATGCCGAGATTCGCGCTGCGGTGTCCGGTCGAATCACGCGGGTTCACGATGCAGCGCTGACCGGTGAAAGGGTCTCCGCCGGCACGCCTTTATTTGCCATCGAAAGAAACCAGTATGAAACCGCTGTGGCCGCAAACGAGTTGAGTGTCGCAGAAGCAGAGCTGTCGCTTTGGCGCGCGAAAAATGCCGTGGTGCTGGCGCGCCGGGAATTTGAACGCACGGGCACCGAACCGCCCAACGAGCTGGCACTGCGCCTGCCGCAGCTGCATATCGCAAAGCGCTCCCTGGCGGCTGTCGAGGCACAATTGGCGGCAGCACGACACAAATTGGCCGACACGGAAGTGGTGGCGCCGTTTTCCGGTTTTGTCACCCGCAGGATGGCGAGCCCCGGCCAAACCGTCTCCACCGGTGAACCGCTGTTGCATCTGTCCGACGATCGTCGATACGAGTTGACGGTCGAATTGAGCCAGGCCGACTGGGCGCTGCTCGATCATCCGGTCGCCGGCAAAAAGGCCAGGCTCACACACCGTGACGGGACGCCGCTTGGCGAGGCCAATATCCGCCGGGGAGGCGGTTTCCTGGACCCGCAGACCCGGCAGCGGCGCCTGTTTCTCGATGCAATCGATCCTGCCGACACTGTTCTCGCAGGTGACTTTGTGCAAGTGGTGCTCGACGGTCGCACGATTGCAAACACCTTGACCATTCCGGAATCTGCTCTGACGCGGGCAGGCCATGTCTGGATGGTCGATGCCGACAACCTGCTCGTCCGGTTGCAGCCGGACATCCTTTTCCGTGTCGGTGACGCAGTGACGATCGCGGCTCCGGACGGAGCAGATGCCAGCCAGATTGTGATTGCACCGTTGGCGTCGTTCCTTCCAGGTCAGCGCGTTTCACCGCAAGGCGCGGAAGGGTAGACCATGCACGCGCTCACCGGTTGGTTCATCCGCAATCCCGTCGCCGCCAATCTTCTGATGGCGCTGATCCTGTTTCTAGGCATCCAGACGGCGCTTTCGATCCGGGTCGAGGGCTTTCCGCGCATTCCGGCCGAAACGGTCGAGATTGCCGTCGAATACCCGAACGCCACGGCCGAGCAGGTCGACCAATTGGTCACGCAGAAGATCGAGCAGGCGCTTGAGGGGCTGGAAGGTGTGCGCTCGATCACATCCGTATCGTCCAACGGGTTGGCCAGTATCTCGGTGCGCCGGGCCGGCGGCGAAGCGCTTCAGGCGGTGCTTGATCGCGTGCGCCTGCGTATCGACGGTCTGACTGACTTGCCCAAACAGGCGCGCCGCCCGGTGATCCAGACGTCAGCCTTCAACTTTCCGGCCCTGTATGTGAATCTTCACGGTCCAACCGACCCGGCGACCCTTCAGACTCTTGCGCAACGCCTGAAGGAAGAACTTTTGGCCGAGCCGGAGCTGTCGCGTTTGCAGATCTGGGGGCTCATCCCGCGCGATCTGCGCATCGAGATCGATCCCGACCAGTTGCGCCAGTTCGACATGACGATTGCCGACGTGACCGCTGCCATCCAGGCGAACTCGCTCGACTTCCAGTCCGGCCGATTGCGCACCCAAGGCGGAACGATTTTCCTGCGCGCCGATGATCGGGCGCTCTATGCGCCGGACTACGCCGTGCTGCCGATTGTCGAGCGGCCCGGCGGATCAAAGGTGCCGCTGGGCGATCTGGCAACGATCGAGGACGGATTTGCCGAAGGCGATTTCCTGTTCCGCCTCAATGGTGAACCAACTGTTGGCATGGAGGTCCTTGTCGGACAGAAAGAAAATCTCCTCGACATAAGCCGTGTTGTGCGAACTGTCGTCGAGGACTTCGAGGCGCAGCTGCCGCCATCGGTCAGCATTTCGGTCTGGGGCGACAGTGCCGGCTATATTTCCGACCGACTGGCGCTTCTGCGTTCCAATGGCGTGCAGGGCCTGTTGCTCGTCACGCTGATGCTGTCGATCTTCCTGAATGTCCGGCTGGCCTTCTGGGTGGCGATGGGCATTCCGGTTTCGGTTGCCGGCGCCATTGCCGTGTCGGGTTCGAAATGGGTCGATTATTCGCTCAACGATGTGACCACGTTCGGCCTGATCATCGCGCTGGGCATTCTGGTCGACGACGCTGTGGTGGTCGGCGAGAGTGTGTTCGAGGAACGGCGCAAGGTCGCCGATCCCGTCAAAGGCACCGAAATCGGGGTCGAACGCGTGTCCGTTGCCACGGTGTTCGGTGTCCTGACCACTATTGCCGCCTTCTATCCGATGTTGCTGATCGACAATCCTCTGGGCAAGGTTCTGGCCGGCTTTTCCGGTATCGTCGTCCTGGCCCTGATCTTCTCGCTGATCGAGAGCAAACTCATCCTGCCGGCGCATCTGGCTCGCGTGCGGCTCGATATCGACCGACCGCATCTGCCGGCGCGGCTTTGGGGCGTGGTTCAGGATGCTGCGCGATCCGGTCTGACATGGTTTCGTGATACCATCTACCAGCCCGTGCTCGTCCGCTCGGTTCACCACCGATTTGCCGTGCTGATCCTGTTTGCGGCCGCCGCCTTTGGTGGGCTGGGACTGATGTTCAAGGGCAAGGTTCAGACGGTGTTCTTTCCCGAGGTGCCGGGTCAGATCATCACGGTCAACCTGGAGATGGATGCGCGTGCTCCATTTGCACTGACCCGGGCCAATATCGACCGGATCGAACAGGTCGGACGTGACCTGAACGAAGAGCTGCAACGGAGCGCCGGCATGGAGATGCCGCCGATCGAGACCTTCTTTACCATCATTGAGGGTGCGGACGGCGCGCAGATGTTTGCCGAAATGCTGCCCGTCGCAGAGCGGCCGGGCGTGCCGATCCTTGATGTCGTGCGTCAATGGCGCGAACGCGTTGGCCAGGTTGAAGGCGCGACGGAGCTTGAATTCACGGGTTCGGAATCGCTGGCTGGCGGATTTCAGATCAGGCTCGTTTCAAGAGACACGGATCGCCTGCGCCGGGCGAGCGGTGAAATGCGTGGCTTCCTCGCGACGCTCCGGGGCGTTTCGAATATCCGCGATAGCCTTCAGGGCGGTCAGCCTGAATTGCGGCTGCGTCTGCGACCGGAGGCCCGCAATCTCGGTTTCACCGCCGAAACTCTGGCAAGCCAGATCGGCTTCGGCTTCGGTGGCTCGGAGGTCACGCGCGTGCGCCGCGACGGTGCGGAAGTGCGCGTGGTCGTTCAAAATGCCCGCGCCGCCCGCGATACGATCGACGATCTGATGCGAAGCCGGCTGCGCAGCACGACCGGTTCCTGGGTTCCGCTGGCAACTGTTGCGGAAATCGAAGGCGCCTATGCCTCGGGAGCGGTGACGCGCCGAGACGGCAAGCGCATGAACCTGGTCTCGGCCACCATTGATCGCAGCCGTGTCGCACCTGAAGAGGTGGGACAGGCCGTGTTCGAACAGCTTGTACCGGAACTGAAAGCCAGACACCCCGGTGTCGACGTGATCGCCGCCGGCGAACTGGAGGAAATGGGTGAGATCAGGGGCGGTCTGATCAACGCGTTGATCCTGGCGGCTGTGCTGATCTATGTGCTGATGGCCGTCCCGCTGAAAAGCTATTGGCAGCCTTTCGTGATCCTCGCCATTGTGCCGTTCGGCTTCATCGCCGCCGCCGTCGGCCATGTCATCATGGGCGTCTCGCTTTCGCTCCTGTCCTTTTTCGGCATGCTCGCGCTCACCGGCGTCATCGTCAATGACAGCCTGGTCATGATCACCCGGTACAATCAGGCGCGCGACGATGGCGAGGCTGTTGCCGAGGCGTTGCGCACCGCCGGCACCGGCCGCTTCCGCGCCATCTTCCTGACCACGGCCACCACTGTCATCGGTCTGATGCCGCTGCTCACCGAAACCTCTGAACAGGCGCAGTATCTCATTCCGGCCGCGGTCTCGCTGGCCTTTGGCGAGCTGTTCGGCACGGCGCTCATGTTGATCCTGGTGCCGGTTCTGGTCGCCATTGCCGAAGACGTCATCGCATTGTTCCGCCCCACCATTCAGATCAAAAAAGGACAGATCGCAGCGCCATGAATCCATATCTTGCAGCCGCATTGGCCACCTTTGCGGCCATCATCACGGCATCCCCGGCCGTCGCCGAAGGACTGAACCTGACCATTGACGGCGTTCGCAATGCCAATGGTTCGGTTCTCGTGCTGGTTTTCGACGATGCGACCGCGTTTGAACAACTCGATTGGGCGAATGCCGTCCTGGTCGCCGCCCTGCCGGCGCGCGCCGGCCGTGTCTCACGCCGCTTCGCCGAACTGACCGGCGACCCCTATGCGGTAGTTGTCCTCCATGACGAAAATGACGATCAGGACCTGAACTACGAAGGGCAGAACCTGTTGGAGGGCATTGGCGCTACCGGCGCCACAACATCCGCACCCTATCCGAGCTTCAGCCAGGCTGCGGTCAGGCCCGGCAAGGTGACGGTGCGCGTCCATTACGATCAGTAGGCATCCATGCTGACCAACAAAGATCTGACCATTGGGACGCTTCTGCACGTCTTTCGCCTGCGAATCCTGCTGCCCTGGGCTATGGTCCTCGCCGAAACGAGCCTGATGGCGCTCATCCCGTTGTTTATCGGGTTTGCCATTGATGGCTTGCTGGCAGGGACCAGCCGGGAGCTATGGACACTTGCCGCAATCATGTTGGCGCTGGTCGTCGTCGCTGTCATACGCCGGGTTTATGACACCCGGGTCTACGCCGCGATTCGGGTCGAATTGGGCAAGGAACAGGCAGCGCGATCCGCCGACCTGCCGGTCTCAGCGCTGAACGCGCGTCTCGGCATGGGGCGCGAGCTCGTCGATTTTTTGGAACAGACCCTGCCTGAGGCCATGGCGGCGGCGGTTCAACTGACCATCGCCCTCATTGTGCTCTACGCCTTTGCGCCCGTGCTGGCCTTGGCCGGTGGTGTCGCGGCGTTGGTCATGTTGGCCATCTACGCCCTGTTTCACCGACGTTTCTTTCACTTGAACGGCGCTCTCAACCAACAGACCGAAAAGCAGGTACATGTGCTTGAACAACGCAAGGCGCGGCCGGTGCGGGCACATCTGATGCGGCTGCGTCATCATGAAGTTCGACTGTCCGATACAGAAGCCGTGCTTTATGGCGCGATCTTCATCGTTCTGCTTGGCCTGATCTTGTTCAATCTCTGGTTTGCCGCGACCGAACTCAAGATCACATTCGGTACGATCTTCTCGATCATCAGCTACTCATGGGAATTTGTTGAAAGCGCCTTGGCGCTGCCGTTTACGCTGCAGAGCTGGTCGCGTCTTTCGGAAATCATGCGGCGGTTGAACACGAAAAACCCGATTGCCGAGGCGCCGCCGCGATAGGGTGCTTTGCCGGGCAATATCGCGCTCCAAGCGCTGCGCGCTCTCCAATGGGGCCAGATCAAGCTGCGAAAGCTGACGACCATCCATGTGAAACTGTTCGATAGGGGGCAGTCTGCAACGAGGAGCCTGCTCTTTCAGCTTGCGGGGCATGCGGCTGGTCCCTGCGAACGCTCCCTTCAAGAGACGCGAGTTGGCACGTGCTCTTGAAGGATATCCTTGGTTCCGGGTGTCCCGGGCAAGCCGGTAGCCGTCTCCCAATGGGCGATCGGCCCGTGCCCTCAGCGCATGTCAATCGATTCCAGGTATGTCATCGTTTCGGGCGATGCGGTGAAAAGTGTCGCGAGATCGCTCCAGATCGCCTGGATCTGTTCCGTGGCAGCGGTTGCGGCGGTTTGAGATTCGTAAACCGCGAATGTGACACCCGAGCCATCTGCATTCCAGACGACGTGGCACGAGACAATACCAGGCACGGCCATGATTTGCTCGCGTTTGGCTTCCACGTTCGATCGTACGGCCGTTGTGTCGTTCGCCTTCCAGGCGGTCATGCGGGTAAACACTGTCTGTCTCCTTCTGTTTCAATGAGCATCAGGATCCTGAACACGCGTGCGGTGTCTGGACGTCGTCCAACCCGCCTTGCGTCAAATCCATGGTGCAAAGACAGGTATGGCGGCTACGAGCGCCGCCCGCATGGGCAAATTTGCCTATTCCGGGTTCTTTTTTGGGGCAGCCGGTTGGTCGTCCCGGCCCTGACCTCGTCGCCCTCGAACAAGGTGCCGACGGTGCGAAACACCAAGAGCGCGTCCAACAGGCTGGTATTCGAGGCGACACCGGTCTTGTCGTAGATTGTCTGAATCTGGTTGCGGATGGTCTTGGGCGAACGCCCGAACGCCTCGGCGATTTGAGGCACCTTCCGGCCCTTTAAGAGCTCCTTGCAGACTTCGGCCTCACGGGCTGTCAGGTCGAACACATCCTCCAGCAATGCTGTCGAAATGGCATCATTCGATGTCTGTCCAACCACAATGGCGTACAGACGCTCTTCCGCCAGCAGGTGGCGATCGATGGCGCTGGCTTCGCGCAGGGCCGGGCGAAAGGGAGCGATGACAAGCGACAGCGGATCCGCTTCCCCCTCCAGCCGCATACCCCCCGGTGCCTGATGTGCCGCAAGCTGCTTCGGCTTGTTGTGGAGCGCCCTGGTGTCGAGCGGATCCGACAGGTTCAGGATGCCGGCTGCACTGACCTTGAACGGTGCGTTTCGGTCGATCATTCGTCTCCCGGCAGCATTGCCAAGCAGGTATTTTCCGGCCGCATCGGTGACGATCAGGGGCAGGACAATCCCGTCAATGAACCCGGCAAAAACCTCATTGGCCCGTTTCGACAGGGCAATTGCCCGCGCCAGTTTGGTTGCCCGCAGCACGTGGGGTGACAGAAGCTTCAGCAGATTGAAGAGCGGGTCATGGATCTGTTCCTCCTGCTACGGGTCGGCCGGCAGGGCAAAACCGATCATTACGCCCTTGTCGCCCAAATGCTCGATCTTCATCTGCAAAGCGTGTTTGAAACCGGCGGGTTCCAGCAGCTCCTTGTAAATCGGCGTCTGGACCCAGATTGATTCTTCGAAAAAGTTCTTGGTGCGCGCGACAAACCCGTTCTGCATATGTCGCATGCCTTCGGCTACGGCCATCGAGACGGGCGTGGCAAGATTGAGATAATCCGGAACATTCAGGCCCTGCTCCATAAGATCAACCGGTGTCTGATCGCGATAGAACTCGTGCCCCCCGAATGGGTGTATTCCGGCAAGAGGCCATTTTCATCATAGGCATAAACATTCGCGCCAACGCCCGGAAACAGTGTGGTCAGGCGATCCTGCAGAGATTGCCAGGGTCGCGGTTCAAAAGCGGAATCATAGACCAAGCCAATGAGTTCGCTCAGCTCTTCCGGGGACAGGTTCACTTCACTCATATGGACATTAGATATCCAGTACGCAGTTGGCCGCAAGGACTAAACACGCGCCGGCCCGAGGGTCGATCAATGAGTCCTGATCCTAGCAGCGCAAAGGGCGCAAAGTCAGCGGATTGTCGGATTGGATGATGCACAGGTGACGGTCGCGTTCGGACAATCCTTCCACTGCCGTCAATCGGATCACCACATGAACAAGCAACGCAGGAAAAAAGTTTGCGCTGCCAAGGATTATCGTCTGAATTACGTCTTATCTGGTATCGGTCCCGGAAAACGGAGTTTATTATGGTGTGGAGAATCCTGATCCTCGTTGTCTTGCTCGTGATGGTTCCGTTCGGTGCCATCGCAGCAGAAATCAAAGGGTCCGCCCTGTATCGCGAGCGAATTGCGATGCCGCCAGAGGCACTATTTTTGGCCCGCGTGTTCGATGTTTCAGACAACGACCTGACGGAGTTGGGCCGTCATGAAGGCGTCGGAGACGCCGGACCGCCTTACGAATTCTCCATCGCACTGGATGACGCTCGGATTTCGCAGAACGCCCGTTTGACCATACGCGCGGAGGTCATTCTCAAGGATCGTCCCCAATTTGTCGCTGAACGCGCACTGGACAGTCCGAATCAAGATGGACTCATGCTCATCATGAAACGACCCGCTGATAAAGCGGCGGCGTTGCGCAACACCTTCTGGCGACTGGATCAGATCGGGCAGGCACCGGTTCCCGGCGGTGTCACGCAAACCGAACCTCATCTGATCCTGGAGGCCGGTGCTGAGGGCGCTTTCAGTGCGACAGTGGGGTGCAATCAGATGCGTGGTCAAGTGGCAATTGATGGCGCAGCCCTGACTTTTTCGCCGGGCGCGACGACAATGATGGCCTGCCCGGAACCCCTGGGGACATTGGAACAGGCCTTCTCGCAGTCGCTTGCGGAGGTTGCAAGCTTCAGGATCGAAGGAGAAACACTGTTCCTGCTCGACGAGAAGGGCCGAGTTCAGGCCAAATTCACCGCCGTCCATTAGACCGTTTTACGTTTTGTCAGAAACGGGACAGCGGTGTCGGCCCTTGATTGTGTTGGTGCATTCAGGTTTTGCCGATTCCGTCAAATCCTGAATTGCCTTGGCGTCATTCGAGCTTTGCCAGGTAAGCCGTTACCAGATCGCAGTCGGGATTGTTGGTCACGGTCCGGGAAACCTCCGACCAGCCGAGCGGCGTATTGGCATGTTCCTCATCCAGCAGGCTGACATCGGCTCCGGCGCCAACCAGGATCCGGACCATGGCAAGGTTCCCGTTCCAGGCCGCCGAATGCAGGGCCGTTTCACGTGATCCGGAAGATGACCGGGCATTCGGATTGGCGCCATTCGACAACATCCATGTGACGAGTTCGGTGTGTTTGAAATCCACTGCTGCCTTGAAAACCGGATCCGCAAACACCTGGCTTGGAGACGACTGCGCGCGGCGTTCCAGCGCTTCGTGATTGCCCATCCTCGCCAGTTCCTCCGGCTTGATCTGCTTTCCGTGGCGGACCATCGCCTCAAGAAGCGGTTGCCCTCTTGTCCCAAGACGGCTCAGCGCCTCCATGGCGTCGGCGCCCCAGCGATCCTTCCCGTCGGGCGAGACGCCAAGTGCAAGCAGGCGTTCGATTGCCATTTCTGTGCGCGCGAGCGCAAGCAGCGAACCCGAAGGCCTGGCAATCATCGGAGGAAGACGCTCGTCAGCGAGCAGGGTTTCCACCTTTTCGTCATCTGCCATCAGCAGCGCCTCGCACAGTCCGATGGTCGCACCTTTGGCCACCAGCCGGTCGATCATTGCCGATCGTCGCCTTGAGGAGGCCAGCATCAAAGGCGACCAGTTGTCGTAGTCACGGTTGCTGCCATCGGGATCGGCGCCGGCCTCCAAAAGGAATTCGAAGACGTCATGCCTGTTTGTCTCCACGGCAACGTGCAGTGGCTGCGGTCGTCCGCCCCAGAAGGGATGGGCGGTGACCACATTGACAAGGCCCGGCGTTTTCCGCACGGCCTGCCTGATGTCGTCCAGGTCTCCCCGTCCGACCAATTGCAGAAAGTGGACATTCGGATCCACGGCATCGTCGGGATGGCTCTGCGATGATTGAGACGCACCGGCTTCGATGGTTTGCCGCATGCTTCGCCAACTTGGAAAACCATATTCGCGGGCCAGGAAAAATTGGGCGTCTGCGAGTTTCGCCTCACGGCCTTCTTCCCGCCATTGGCGCAGCAACTGTTTTGCCGATTTCTTCAACCAGCCGAGATTGGCATTGTCAGGTAGGGAATGTGTCATCAGGATTCTTCTTTCCATCAGGCCCGGTGTCCGCATGACAGGCAGGAAAAAAGCATCTGTGGTCAGTTGCTGAAGGTGGGTTCAACCCTTTTCGCGGACCGAGTGTCGCCCTGACGACATTTGGAGAATAGGAAATTCATTGCGAAGCGGTCAATACACCCATTGTGTTTGTGCCGCTGAGCGGGCAACCGCCTCGAATTGCCATGCAGAGATTGCATCGATATCGACCCTGGGGATTGCCGCTGTAGGGGGTTTGAGCGGGCGCGGCACTCCTTCAATTCTGAACCCGGATACGATCGAAGTAAGAGATCACGGTCTTGATGGCACCGTATCCCAGGGAACTCTTTCTCACATGAACACCCGCGTCGCGAGGGTGCATCCGATGCAGAACCGGCCGAATGACCAATCCCTCCTTTTCGACGACATCGGCAAGTTGCAGCGGAGCGGACATGACGAAGTGTCCGGTTTTGACCAGTCGGACACCGGTAGCCAGCGATGTCGTTCGAATATCGATAAGCGTTTGCTTCGAACCCTTGGGAAGCGTGTACTGCTCGATTCGCTGTTCTGTTACCGGATCGATGGTGAAGCTCACCCAACGGTATCCCGCAAGATCGGCCGGATTGATCGTGTCGGTTTGTGATACGGGGTCGTCTTTTCGAAGGACGATCCCGTGTTCAACCCGCGTGACGTGCCTTGTGGAGATCGACGAGTCGATCTCGTCTTTGGCGAGTATGCCGAGATACACATCAATTTCCCCGAACCGCAGCAGTTTTCCCATGCTCTCGCGGTGTTCCGTCTTCAGGTCGAGTTTTAGGTCCGGATATTGCTGGAGCAGATCGACAAACAAACCGGCAACCCAGTTGAGGTGAAAAACGGGACCCGCGCCTATCTTCAATTTCGACAAGCCGGCTGAGGAGATAACAGCGATTTCTTCCAGCCCGTCATGATATTCTCGTTCGATGCGCTTCGCCCGCAAAAAAAACTTCTCGCCCGCCTCGGTCAGCGACATGCCTCGGCGGTCGCGGTGGAAAAGCGCAGTCCCCAAGTCGGCTTCCAGGGTGGCAATGCGTTTGGTGACCGAGGACTGAGCGAGATGGATGGTGGAGGCCGCCGCAGTGATCGATCCTCCCCGGGCCACCGCCAGAAACGCTTTCAGGCCCTTGTCCATGGTATTCCTTTTTCGAAATCATACCGCACTTAATCTCACTTTACAGAATTTCTGTTCCCGTGCCACCGTAAGGGCAACCAACGGGGGCACAAAAGCGCATGAAAACGGTCTTTGTTTTGTTCGATTCCCTGAACCGCCTGGCGCTTGGCGCCTATGGCGGCGCGTCGATCGCAACGCCCCACTTTGACCGGTTCGCAAGGAAAGCCGTGACCTTCGACAAGCACTATGTCGGCTCGCTGCCATGCATGCCCGCTCGCCGCGACATGCATACGGGCCGGCTCAATTTTACACACCGAAACTGGGGCCCGCTGGAGCCTTTTGATGAGAGCTTTGCCCGGATATTGAGCAAGAACAGCATCTATACACACCTGATCTCCGACCATCTGCACTATTTCGAAAACGGCGGCTGGGGCTATGCCAATGCCTTTGACAGCTGGGATTTCGTGCGCGGTCAGGAATATGACGCGCTCAAGGTCATGGTGCGTCCGCCAGTGGAGCGTTATCGCGAGCGTTTCGATGACAGGCAGTATCCACTGCATGCGCTTCCCGAAAAGGGTGCGATCACACGGGGAAATTCCGACAAGACGGCTTTCAAGAGGCTGCGGGGGGCGATGACCCAGGAAGCCCTGACCACGGAGGACAATTTTCCGACCGCCAGGTGCTTTGGCAAGGCCTTCGATTTCCTCGACACCAATCGGGACGAGGATGACTGGTTCCTGCAGCTTGAGTGCTTTGATCCACACGAGCCCTTCGTCACACCAGAGCGGTTCAAGGCGGCTTACGATACGGGCTACAATGGCAAGATTCTCGATTGGCCGGTTTACGAGAAGAATGCCAATTCGCCTGAAGAGGTCGCGGCCATTCGCGGCAACTATGCTGCGCTTGTCGCCATGTGCGACGAATATTTTGGACGGCTTCTGGACTATTTCGACGAGCACGATCTATGGACGGATACCGCGTTGGTCCTGACCACCGATCACGGTTTCCTGCTTTCCGAACACGATTGGTGGGCAAAGAACCGGATGCCCTATTATGAGGAGATCAGCCACATCCCGATGATGGTCTGGCATCCCGGCCATGGTGATCAGTCTGGCGAACGTCGCCGCTCCTTGACCCAGACCACGGATCTGATGCCGACTTTTCTGGATATGCATGGCTGTGCGATCCCGAAGACGGTGACCGGACGTTCCATCCTGCCGATGCTCAAGGATGAAACACCCAATCGCCGCAGTCAGATCTTCGGCATGTTCGGTGGCCCGGTCGGAGTGACCGATGGGACCTACACATATTACCGCTACCCCGAGGACCTGTCTGGCGAGAACCTGCACCTCTACACGCTGATGCCCGCCCACATGATTGATCTCTTCGATATCGGAGAATTGCAATCGAGCGAGCTGTCCCCGCCGTTCAATTTCACCAAGGGTGCGCCGACGCTTCGGATGAAGCTTGATCCGAAGAACACACAGGTGGGCCAGGACGGCGACACTTTGGAGGATTGTGTAACAGCTCTCTACGACATCGCGGCTGACCCCCGCCAGGAGAAACCGCTGAGCGATCCGGCCGTTGAAAAACGTCTGGAGGCAGAGATTGCGCATCACTTCGCGCTACACGATGCCCCGCCCGAACTGTTCACGCATTTCGATCTGGCACAGCCGGATGTTGCGCTGGCCGGGGAATAGAACCCAACTCGAACCGAAATCATATGGGAGGATAACATGGAACTGAGAAAATTACTGAAGGGCAGCCTTTTGGCTGGGGCGTTCGTGGCGGCTTCGGCCACCACGGCGTTGGCCGAATTTCCCGAGCGCAACATTGAAGTCATCCATCCGTGGGGTCCCGGAAACGCCATGGCCATGAGCCAGGTCGTGGCCAAGGCCATGGGTGAGGAACTGGGCACGGACATGCCGGTTATCTCGCTGCCGGGAGCCGCCGGAACCAAGGCGCAGACAACGGCCATGGGAAAACCGGCCGATGGCTATACGGTCTTTGACGGTTATGTGGCTCCGCTCGTTCTGCAACCGATCCTTGGCAATGCGGACTGGAATTTCAAGGATTTCAAGCCGCTCAGCGCGGCTGTGGCGAACGCGTTTGCAATCGCGGGCCAGGTAGGCGAGACAAGGTGGTCCAATTTCGAAGAGATGATGGCCTATTGCAAGGATAATCGTGGCGAGTTGCGTTATTCGTCCGGTTCGCGCAACAACCTGCCTCACATGGTCATCGCCAAGGCGCTGCAATCCTACGACTGTGTTGCGCAGAATGTGCCCTACACTCAGGACGGAAATGTCTTCAAGGACCTCGGCTCGAAGGTTCTGGACTTTGCCTTTGTCAATGTGGGCAACTTCCGGTCGAACCCCGACAAGGTGAAGATACTGCTGGTCCTTTCCGAACTGCCAAGCTCGAAAAAGGCCTTTCATGGTGCGCCGACCATTGGCGAACTTGGCGTCGATCTGGGCCTCTCGAATCTCGGCCCGATGGGGTGGACCTGGTGGATCGTCAATCCGGACACGCCCGATGATGTGACCGAGAAATTGCGGGGCGCCATGGAGCGCGCAATGGCCCGCCAGGACGTGAAAGATGCCGTCGAAGCGATCGGGTTTGTCCCGCTCGAGTGGGATCATACGAAATACGAAGAAATCGTCGGCGGTGTGGATTCACAGCTCAATTCGATGGGTAACGCCTTGGCTTGGGAAGAAGAAGAGCTGAAAAAGCTCAACTAGACCGTTTCACGCTTTGTCAAAACGGGACAATGGTGTCCGCATTGAATTTGTTCACACATTCAGGTCTTGCTGCTTCAGTCAAAGCCTGAATGCCCGAGGGAGACCGCGCGATGATTTCGTCAAGAACGTTGAACCTTGCCACGCTTGGATTTCTTTTCGCTGTCGTCGTTATTGTCTTTTGGCAAATCGGGACGGACTTCCAGGAACAGGGGATCGCCAGTGGCGGTCCCTATGACAACGCAGCCTCCTATCCGCGCGCCATCGCGATTTTCATCGGGGTGCTTGTTGGTCTCCAGCTGGTGGTCGAATTGCTGAAGGGCAAGCCCGCCGCACAGGCGGTCCATTTCGAGCGATCGGATCTTGCCCGCGCCGGAATGATGCTTGTGGTCTTTGCCGTCTATCTGATGGTCCTGACAACCATCGGCTACCATCTTGCAACCGCCCCGATGATCTGCGCCATCATGTGGATCTGCGGGATGCGCAATGTCCTGAAACTGGTGCTTGCTTCCGTCGCCATCGCCACGGGCTTTGCCTTTGTCTTTGAGGTTTTCCTGAATGTCGTGCTGCCGCTCGGCATCTGGAACATCTTTATCCCGTGGTAGGTGCGCCGTGATTTTCGACTTTCTGTCTGCCGGGCTTGATGTTTTTTTGTCACCGATTGCTCTGGGCCTGACTTTTGCCGGGATCGTCGTGGGCCTGGTTGTCGGTGCCATGCCCGGTCTTGGACCGCTGATGGGAATTATTCTTCTCCTGCCCGTGGCCATCGGATTGCCCCCGGTCGCTGCCATGGGCTTCCTCATTGCCATTTTCGTGGGCGGCTCATGCGGCGGGTCGATTTCGGCGATATTGCTGCGCATCCCGGGCACGCCATTGGCCGCGGCGACGCTCTATGATGGCTACCCGATGGCGCAAAAGGGCCGCGCATCCGATGCCATCGGCATCGCCATTACCAGCTCGGCCATAGGAGGCCTGATTGGCGGGGTCGTTCTGGTCTTCTGCGCCCCGATTCTGGCCAGCTTTGCCGCTAACTTCGCACCGCCCGAATATGCGATGCTGGCAATCATGGGGTTGTTCGCCATCGTGGTGATTTCGGGTGGCTCGATCATCAAGGGCCTTCTGGCCGGAAGTTTCGGATTGCTCATCTCCACGGTCGGAACGGACTCGTTTTCGACCGGCCTTCGTTTCACCTTCGGGTCGCATAACCTGTTGAACGGATTTCACATCGTCGCTGTCGTCGTCGGTCTGTTCGCGATTTCCGAAATGGCCGCCCAGATGATGAAACGGGATCTGTTGAAGATACCGGACGTCAAGGTGGCGAGGCCCGGCCTGCACACCATAACCTTGACGCTGAAGCACTGGGTCAACCTGATCCGTTCGTCCGCGATAGGTACGTTCTTCGGCGCCATCCCCGGCGCCGGCGGGGTGATCAGTTCCTTTACCAGCTATGCAGTTGCCAAGGCGGCGGCAAAACCGGGCGAAGTATATGGTGAGGGTGCGGAAGGTGGCGTCGTCGCGACCGAGTCCGCGAACAATTCCACTGTCGGCGGGACGTTGGTGCCGACCCTGTCTCTCGGCATTCCCGGAGATGCATCCTCGGCCATGCTTCTGGGCGCTCTCCTCATATTGGGTTTTATCCCTGGACCGGCCATGTTCGAAAACAACCCGGACGTCGTTGGCGGCATCTTCATGGTCTATCTGGCGTCCAACATCTTCCTTTTGGTTGCCGGGATCCTGGCCACACCTCTCTTCGTCTACGTTTTGCGCATTCCGAAGGTCTATCTGATCCCGAGCATCCTGCTCTTGTGCTCGATCGGCACCTTTGCGCTTCAGGCTTCGGTCTTCGATCTTCAGATCATGCTGGTTTTCGGGTTGATCGGGATCCTCTTCCGGTCGGCCGATTATCCACTGGCTCCGGTCGTGATCGGCATGATCCTAGGCCCGATCCTGGAGGCGAACCTGCGCCGTTCCCTGCTGATTTCACGCGAAGGATACTGGATATTTCTCGACCGTCCTGTCTCGGCGGTACTTGTTTCGATCAATGTGCTGCTTTTGTTGGCGATGGTTTATCTGACGGTCCAAAGGATGCGCGGCGCAAAGGAAACTGCGTTGGCAAAAGCCATGTCTGCGGAGGATTAAACCCTCTGCCAATTCCAGAAGCGTCGGCTCGACGTCCGGCGGTCAGGCGTTCAGACCAGAAGCGCAGGCGCGAAAGGCGCGTACGGCAGGTGCTGCGTCGTCCAGTGGCACGGTGACGGCCTGGTCTCCAAGGAGGGCCGTGGCAGTCTGGTTGAACTCGAGACCGTTCAGCACATTGCCGAAGCCGCTGTCGGTGACCGTAACGGTTCCGCCATCCGGCGAAATGACCTGCCGGTTGGTCGAGATCGTATTTCCCCGCGGCCCATCGAAACGCATGGCAAATATCGGGTCATTCGGCCACGAGCGTTGCGATGTGATGGCTATGGAATATTCCGGGATCGCCGGATCGAAGGTGACCCGCACCGAGGCATTCACACCGTCATAGGTCAGTTCGCAAATACGCCCCAATTTGGCCTCCCAGGCCAGCCCAGGCACAGTGGTCAGCAAAAGGATCGCCAGAACACGCATCATGCGATTCAGTATATCAGATCGCGAGGCATTGTGTGTCGCAATTCGCCGAAGTGATCCGTTTCTGAAACGTGTGACCGCAATCCTGTGGGTCCAGACAGTCTCCTTGACGGGTCTGCAGCCCATGGATCCATGCCGGCGGTTCAACGAAGAATAGCCGCGCAATTTTCATGATCTTTGACCGCGGTCCGGTAGCCGTGCTGGTCCAACAGGGTGAGAACCGCACCAAACTGTGTGCCGATATGGAACGTGCCATCGCTGTGCATGTGTTCGAACAGGATCCTGTGCGGCTTGATTACGTCAAAGGGAAATTCGAGCAACAATGTCGCGTCCATCCCTTCGGTATCCGTGAACAGCAGCCCGATCTCCTGAACGTCGTATCGCGCCAGAAGCGTCGGGAAACTGATTCCCTCGCAGGTGATTTCCTCAATATGCGATTCCAGCTCCTTGCTGTGATCCACCGCATGTTGCGGCTTGATGGAACCCAACTGATCGCCGTAGTACAAGACTTCCCGTGCCGATGGTTTGGGAGCATAAAAAGAAACCGATTCAGCGTCTTTCTCCGTCACGCATTTGTTGACGAAGATGACATTATCCAAGCCGGCATGGCGCTGCGACAATGCCTCGAAGAGCCAGGGTACGGGCTCAACCAGGATGACCTTTCCCAATTCGGACGCGATTTTGACAAGGTCTTCGGTCTTCCGCCCATCATGCGCGCCAACAAGGATCAACGAGTAATCCGTTGAGCCCTTATCCAACATGTCCTGCAGTTTCATAGGGGCTTTGTCGGTCGGGCTTTACGCCGACCGCCCCATCTCGACACCTTCGCGATTGGCAATCCTCTATGTGTGTTTGAATGACGGTGACACATGATCAAACCCCAATAGTCCGGAGTGGAGAAAAATCGGCTCGACGCAGGCTATCTGCCATCGATCAATAGGCGCCTGGCAGCGATTATCGCCCAAACATACGGGATCAATCCAATAGCCATATGATTCCACCGCGGAATTGGCCAGTTGATGTATCCTGTGCAACAAAACCACGCAATGCAGTAAATCAGCTCCACGCCCCTGCCAGGAGACAAAACATGTGCCGCAACATCAAGACCCTCTTCAATTTCGAACCGCCCGCCACGGCGGACGAAGTACATGATGCCGCCTTGCAGTTCGTCCGTAAGCTGAGCGGCACGCGGCGCCCGTCAAAGCGCAATGAGGCGGCGTTCGACAGAGCGGTTGGTGAGATTTCCGCCACGGTTCACGAATTGCTGCAGTCGCTTGAAACGGCGCAGCCGCCGCGCAATCGGGAGGTGGAAGCGGCCAAGGCCAAAGCGCGTTCCCAGCCCGCTTCGCCTGAACGAAGCGAATGGCTGCCTCGCACTCGGAAACCCCGGCTCGCCGTGAGGTCAGATCGGACATCCCGAGAACCGTGCGCCGGAAGGTGCACTGCGCTACCGGGTCAGTGTCGCGCACGGTCGGAGTTTCTATTCTGGCCTCAGGATGTCCTTTCGCCGGTTGCGCATGCTGCAATGCTGCGGTCCTTATTGTGCGACTTCGAAGTGATCTTCGCGCAGCAGAGCGGTGCCATCGGGCTGCAGGACCCAATGTTCATTGGTAATGATGCCGTGGGCATTGTTCATTTTCCATTCCGCCGAAACCTTCGCCGCCGTCAGGGTCTGATCCACGATGGTCGTGGAAGTATTGTAGTAAACAACATCGTCAAAGCCGCCCTTGATGAGGTTTTCCCAAAACGCTTGGATGGCGTCGCGGCCCTCAAAGGTGCCAAAGGGCTTTGCCACCATGATCGCGTCTTCTTCATAGAGCGCCGCAGCCGCCGCCGCGTCACCCGCATTGAAGGCATCGCGCCAGGCGCGGCTGGCGGTGGCGACTGCTGTGCTGAGTGCATATTCGTTGGCGGCGCGGGTTTCAGCCTCTTTTGCCAAAACCGGTGCGGCCGTGCTCGCCGTCAGTGCAATGACCAGGGGAAGGGTATGGGTGAGTTTCATTGGAATGCTCCGTCTGAGTGGTTAACGGGATCAAGGTGACGCCTTTCTATTGTTTAAAAAAGAGGGTAAGATCGAAATGTAAATTCACAAATAGAGAACAATCTGGATCTTGCTCTCACTCTTGCCGCAGACCTTCGTCACCATTGTCGAAAGCGGGTCCATCACCGGAGCCGCAGACGCGCTGAACCTTGCGAAGTCGGCGGTCAGCCAAAATCTGAAGCGGCTCGAAGAGCAATTGGGCGTCAAGTTGGCCGTACGCACAACCCGCAGATTTTCGCTGACGCCAGCAGGGGAGAGGTACTACCGGAAGTGCAAGGATATCATCGCGCTTTCAGAAAGCGCCAAGACGGAAATGGAGGCCTATGGCGCCACCCCGTCCGGCCCGCTGTCCATTACTGCCCCGCATGCGCTGGTCACGCCGGTCGTCGCTCCGGCGGTTGCCGAGGTCGCACAGGCCTTTCCGTTGCTCCGTCCTCGTATTATCGCGGACGATGCACGCCTTGACCTGGTTGCCGAGGGCATCGACCTGTCCCTGTTTGTCGGAGACCTGCCTGACAGCAGTCTGAAGGCGCTTCGCGTCGGCGAACTGCGGGACATTCTTTGTGTGTCGCCTGATCTCGCAAACACGGCGCCGTCCTCGGATGACCCCGCGTTTGCTTCATGGGCCCAATCCCTGCCATATGTGGCGCATGTCCGGGAACCCGCTGTGGTGACCCACAGGGTTCCCAAAACTGACAGCGCAAGACCGATCACCCTGACATTCGAGCCACACATGCGAGGCAATACCATTGAGGCAATCGCCGCACTTGCCCGAACAGGTCTTGGAGTTGCTTTGCTGCCCGATATCGCCGTTGCTGCCGACCTGAAGGCCGGACGTCTGGTCAATCTATGCGGATCGCTGGCACCAAACCCGACCCCGATCTATGCGGTCCATGCCTACGATGTTTTGGTCCCAAAATCGGTTCGGTTGACGATCAAGGCGATTCGCAATGCGCTGTCCCGCGCCGCCGCCCAATAAGCGGAAACCCTGTCATCGGGTTAGCCGACATCCAATCGCATCGCGGCGCCCGTCAAAGCGCAATCAGGCGGCGTTCGACCGGGCGGTGAACCAGGTTGCTGCTTCGATTCACCAATTGCCGGGATTGCCTGAAACGGCGCAGCCGCCGCATAATCGGGTAGTGGAGGCGGCCAAGGCCAAGGCGCGTTCCGCAGCCCGCTTCGCCTGATGTCAATTGGCCACCGCGCTGATCGTGATCCAGGGTTCGACATCGCCGGCCAGCCCGCGCGATTCGCCCGTATCCGTCGTGTCAGCGGCAAATCCGGCATCGGCCAGATGATCCAGCAATGCCTCCCTTGAATAGAAGCTGTAATAGCGCCCGAGACTGTCCCGCCGGCTGCCCTCTCCGAGCTTCATCCCGATATGCAACAGGCCCTTGGGCAAAAGCGCCCGGTGAATGGCGCCCAGATGGCGCGGCAAATCCTCCGCAGCGGCGTGCAGCAAGCTGAAATTGGCCCATACGCCCTGATAGCGGTTCACCGCATCCAACGCGTCGAAGGTCAGGTGCCTTGCGCCGATCCCATGGGTGTCATTGGCCCAGCGCACCATCTCCTCCGATCCATCGACCGGGTCGACCCGCAGGCCGTGGTCGCGCATGATGACGGATGAATCGGCCGGTCCGCATCCAAGATCCAGAACCAGGCCGCCTGGCTCTATGCGCCCAATAAAGGCCATCAGCGTCGGATCGGGCGATTTGCGGCCGGTGTGTCCGGCATATTCCGCGACCCGTGCATCATAAACGCCGATTGTTTCCCTGTCCGCCATCACACACCCTCCGATTTCGGAATGAACCAATCCGGCTGCGCATTGGCGCCGCAGACCAGAACAGCCACCCGCTCTTCCGGCGCCGGTGTGTAGGCGCCGGAGGTCAGCGCCGCCAGGGCCGTCGCTGCTCCCGGTTCACCGACAATCCGCACATCATCCCAAAGGCGCTGTTGAGCCTGCGTGATGTCCGCATCGGACACCAGGACCGAATGCGCCGGCGCTTCGCCAAGGATCCGGAACGCCCATTCGCCGAGCGTTGCCGCACCCAGCGCACTGGCAGCAATGCCGGTGCCGGAAATCTCGATCTCGCGACCCTTCGAGAACGCTGTTGCCAGTGTCGCAGTGCCTTCCGATTCGACCGCAACAATCCTGACCCGCCCGGCAAACCAGCTTGCAATGCCGCCAATCAGGCCGCCGCCGCCGACCGACACCACCAGCGTGTCGAGCCCGGGAAGCTGGTCCTCGATCTCCAGCCCCAATGTGCCCTGGCCGGTCAGAACCAGCGGATCATCATAGGGATGCACCAGCCGCGCGCCGATTTCTTCCGCATGGGCAACGCACCGGTTCCAGATGGCCGTCATGTCGGTGCCGGCGACAATCACCTCCGCCCCGAAACGGCGCATCCGTTCGATTTTGACTGGTCCGGCGAAATCCGGTGCAAAAATGGTCGAGCGCACACCCAGCTTGGTTGCCGCATAGGCGAGCGCCGCGCCATGATTGCCGCCGGAAAAGGCCACCACGCCACCGGATTGAAGATCGCTGGACAGGAGCGTGTTGAAGGCGCCGCGCACCTTGAAGGAGCCGGTGTGCTGAAACTGTTCGAGTTTGAGCGACACCGGACCGGTGGCGCTGAGGGTGCCGGCCTCGATATCCAGCACCGGTGTGCGACGGATGTGGGGTTGAATGCGGTCATGGGCGGTCTTGATGTCGGCTTGTGAAATCACGCTGGATTCTCCGTCTTCTTCGGCCGGAGCCTCGTCTTCCGGGCGTCGGATGTCAAACGGTTTGAGATGAAAAAGTCCGCTTTGGCATGGAAGGCCCGTCCTGTATCAATCGGTACGGATTGCGCTATGGTCGGCCTCCGAAACCAAGGGCAGCAGCATGGCCGAAACCCGGCTTGTTCCGGTCAACGGCCATAGGGTGTCCATGGCCCAGCAACAACAGTGCACGTATCCGCACTGAGGAAAGGTATTCGATGAAAACCGGTCCGGTCTGCATCATCACCGGTGCCAGCGGCGGCATCGCCTCCGGCATTGCCCGCGAATTGAGCGCCCGGGACTATCGTCTGATTCTGCTGTCCCGCAGCGGTTGCGGTGATCTGGCTGAAGAGCTGGATCAGACCGGCATTGCGGGATCCGTTCTGGTCGAAGCCGATATGGAGGCGGCGGCTGCGCTGGCAATCGAAAGACACGGACGCCTCGATTGTGCGGTCTTTAGCGGCGGACGGCAGGCCGATATTCTGAAAGCCTATGATATTGCGCCCGCGCCGCCGGCCAGCGGAGAAAGTTTCTCCTTTGATCCAGCCTATCTGCGCGAACCCTTCGACATTCCGTTCGAGGCCTGGCACGCCAATTACGACATGAATGTTCTGGGGCCGATGCGATTGCTGAAGGCCGTTCTGCCGCCCATGCGAGCCCAGGGCGCCGGTGCATTCGTTGCCCTATCAGGGATCGAGGCGCTGCAGCCGCGCATGCCCTATCCGCTGGGCCCCAACCGTCTGGCCCTGCACGGTTTCGCCAAATTGCTATCGGACCGTTTTGCCGGTGACGGCATCCGCATCAATTGCGTCGCGCCCGGTTTGATGGAAAATGCCGCTGATGAATTTCCCGATGGCTGGAAGGAAATGGTGCCGGCGGGCCGCTATGGCGCGGTTAGCGAGATTGCCGCCACGGTTGCGTTTCTTCTGTCACCGGAAGCTGGATACATCACCGGTCAGACCCTCGTGGCGGATGGCGGCGTCAACCGGAATGCCGGTCTGTGAAGGGCGGTGAGGGCGGCCGCATTGGGTGTTTTCCCCGGACGGATTCTGTCATACACCGGCCCTTCGCATTCAGATTGGAACACCCCGCCCATGACCACCGATACAGCCCGCAAGCAACGCTTCACCCGGATCATTCTGGCCTATCCGTTCGCGCTCATTCTGGTTGGCCTCGCCATCAATGCCGCGCTGTTCGGAGTATCCCCCGCCGAAATCTCCCTGCCGTCGAAAGACATAGTCGTTGCTTTGGTCGTTGCGGCGGTTTTGCTGGTGGCCAACCATACCTGGCTGATTACCAGCACCGAACTGACCCGTCTCAGATACGGCCTGCATGCAACGCCCGAAGAATGGAAAGCCAGCGGAACCAGCCCCGATGAGGCGTCAGCCCAGGGCGTCCGGGAACTGGAAAGGCGGCACAATGCGCACAGAAACGCGACCGAAAACACGGTCTATTTTGCCTTCGCGATTCTGCTGATGAGCGTGGTGACACCAACGGTTATTGCACTGCAGGTATGGATTGCGGTGTTCGCGATCGGGCGATTGGGTCACACCTATAGCTACCTTCACGGCAAGGACGGCACCCGGGGCCTTTTCATGAGCATGAGTTTGCTGGCGCTGTACGGCTCCGTCAGCTATCTGGTTATCAGTCTATTCTAGGGCAATTCGAGGCGCGCCGGGCACGACTCTATGCCGTGTGAGCGGCCAGAAACGCATTCCATTTGCTCTCGACCTCCGGCCAGATGTTCAGGCCTTCCTCGCGCATTTTTTCAGCGCCTCCGGCATCGATATAGTCGCTGATGGCGCTGTAGCTCGGTCGTGCCTTTGACGCGTCGAACCAACGCCCGACCAACGGCGTGCGGTCGGTCCACAGACCCGCAAAGCCGAGACGGTCCAGCCGGTCCACATAGGACAGGATCGCCGTGTCGGCGATGCTGTAATCGTCGCCCAGCAACCATTCGGACCCTGCCAGCGCCGTCTGCATGTCGTCGAACATGCGCCACAGGGTGAAAAAGGCAGCATCAACATGGACCGAGGCGAGGCCATGTTTCATCACGTCACGCCGTTTTGAGGCCGTGGCGGGATTGGCCATTTTGGCAATCGAAGCCTCGATCTGTTCTGGCGTTTTCGTTGCCAATGTGCGCTGCCGATTGACCGTTGAAAATGTCATAGTGTTGATCGCCGCATGAATGTCGATGCAACGGGTCAGCCAGATGCGCGCGATCGTTTTGGCCGCCGTTTCGGTCGGCATGAGCGGGTTTTCGGGGCGCAGCTCATCGACATATTCAAGAATGACGCTGGATTCGACGACCACCAGATCGCCATCGACCAGGGTCGGCACGACACCGTTCGGATTGAGCTTCAGATAGGCCGGATCATTTTGCTCGCCTTTCGGCAGATTGATGGGGCGGCTTTCCCATTCAATCCCTTTTTCTGCGAGCCCGATGCGAACCTTGGAGGAACACACACTCGAATCGCCATGGTACAGTGTCAGCATCGTGTCAGTCTTTCGATTGAAGCAGAGTTAGTTTTGTTTTTGGAAGCGCGGTGCGGCCACGCAGGTTGAGGTAAAGTGTTAGCGCAGGATCGGTTTGCGGTCCATTGGGCACCCCGAGGCAGTTAGACAGGTGCGAGATCGGTGACCCGGCGATCATCGGTGGCGTTGCCGGTGTTGACGGTTGAGACCGGCTCGAACAGCATGACCTCACAAACGCCCTCGACGGCAACGGGGCAATGTTCGACGCCGTGCGGGACGATGATGAACTCGCCCTCATTGACGGTCTCGTCCCGGTCGCGAAACTTCATCAGCAGCTTCCCCTTGTGCACGAAGAAAAGCTCGTCTTCGTCCGTGTGATAGTGCCAGGTGAAGGTCCCCTCGAGCTTGACCAGCTTGACATGCATGTCGTTCACCCGGCCGGCGATGCGCGGGCTCCATGTGTCGTGAAAGGTTGCAAAGGAACGGTCGAGGTTCTTTGGCCCATGGGGCGAGATATGATTGTTCACCCCCGCCACATCCCGCTGGATGGCGCGCAACTGCGTTTCCAGTTCCGGGCTGTCGGCGGGGTAGTCGCCATCAAGCGCGGCGGTGCCGATGGTGAACCCGGCGGCCCCTGTCTTGCGCACTTTTTCGATGCGCTCCTTACTCCCGATGGAACCGGCCATGATGACCGGTTTGTCGACCGCGGCGCAGACGGCAGCCATGAGACCGGTGACATTTTCGGAGGATCGAAACGCCAGCAGGTCGAGGCCGTGCACACCCTCATGCGCGGCCAGTTGCTCCGCGCTCGCGACAATTTCGTCAATCGATCCGGCGAGAACACTCGGATGCCCCTCGATGCGGCCGGGGAAGGGATAATAGTGAATGCCCGATCCATCGAGGATTGGCAGGACAGCATCGACATTCGTGCCGCCGAGAAGAATATCGATGCCGATCTCGACCGCCGCCTTTGCCGAGGTGATTTCGCTGCCCCGGTCGAGTGAAACCACTTCAAGGTAACTTGTCGCTCCGCCGGCCTTGATGGCCGCGTTGAGCTTTTTCAGACGCTCGAAGGGCAGCCCGACATCCTTGAACCCGATGTGATGCACACCGGCCGACAGGGCGGTTTCCAGATGCTGTTCAGCATCCTCGACCGTCATGTCGTTTCGAGTGAGCATGAAGATAAAGCGTAGGCCCATGCCGTTGCACCCCTGTTAACCGCCACCGATTGTTTGGCGCACCATTATGTCAAGACAATATCACTATGCCGCGTCTTTGGCGGCAAGTGTCAACCGGTCTGACTGTATGTCCTGTTCTGCGATGTCAAATACTGGTGGAAGCCATAGACATCGAGAAGAAGACTGATGATCATCGTCGTCACCACATACCAAAGCCAGATCGAAAACACCGAGAGCATTTCCTGATCAAGCGCTTGCCGGAACAACCATGGGATCGTCAGCAGCCACCACACCTGACAGATGCCGATGAGGCGACTGAGTGGGGCATGACGGTGGATGTATCCGGCTGAAAGCAACATGGCGATCAGGCCGGCAAACACGACAAATCCAGCAGGCCTGTTGATGAAAACGAGCCCACCAATCGCCTGCGGAAGGATCAGGGCAGGTCCCCATAGTCTCAGGCCACCTCGTGCCTGCGTTCGGATGCCCTTGATCATGTCCAGCGGGTCGGTAAACACTTCCAGCAAACGATTGCTCATGGGTCTGATCTTCCTGCTTCCTTGCGCGCCCTTCCTCCCGGTATCTCAATCAGGTGGCGCAATTGCCTCATCCGCCGCACCCAGATTAAGCAGGTTGCCATCCGGATCAACGATATGCGCTTCGATCATGCCCCAGGGTTTCAGGCTCGCCGGAACATAGCGCGGGATGCCCACGGCCGGAAGAGACAGGTTTTGCCATTCGCGGGTCAGCGCGCTGATATTGAGGATGCGCACATAGGCGCTGTGCCACGGGTCTTCAGGTTTTTGGTCTGGGCGCGGCACGAAATGGAGTTCCAGGCCATCGCGGCGAATGATCAGATAGCCCTGATCATATCGGTCGACTTCATGGAACCCGAACTGATGATAGAACGCTGCGGTCCGGTCGAAATCATTCGAAATCAAGATCGGAACGCCCGACAGGAACTGGCCGATCATCATTGAACTCCTGTAATGTCTGGTCTCATCGCGGTTATAAACACCTGCCGGGGATATGTGGAGAGACGTATTGGGCGCAACGCCAAAGGAGCAAGGATATGTATGTCGCAGGATTTGTCATTCCCGTGCCGGAGGACAAACGGGAAACCTATCGCCAGTGGGCGGTTAAATCCGCAAAGCTCTTTCGGGAGCTTGGGTGCATCGAAATCGTCGAATCCTGGGAAGACGACGTGCCGGATGGCAAGTTGACCGACTTCCGGCGTGCCGTTGCTGCAAAAGCCGGTGAGAAAATTGTCCTGTCCTGGCAGATCTGGCCCGATCGCGCGACGGTCGATGCCGCCGAGGCAACCATGCGCGATGATGATCGCTTTGCTGTTCCCGATGATATCCCTTTTGACGGCAAACGGCTGATTATGGGCGGCTTCGAGCCGATCCTGGCGATGGGCCGGGATTAGCCGCGTGTCGTCAGCGATACCCTTTGCACAGCCAAGGCGGATCGCATTCAAACCAGTGGTTTTGTGTGCTGAATAATTGCAGTAGGGTTTCATTGCTTCGCGTCAGATTCGTTGACGCTCAGGATATCGGGAAACGGTGAGAATTGATGATGAATATGCCCCGGATTGCCACGCTTGCCTGTGGCCTAATTGTTCTGCCGGCGCTGGGCGAACCCTCCGCCGTTCGCGCCAGTGAACTCATGACCGCCTGTTCAGCGGATATCGCATCCCAATGCAAGGGCGTGTCCGAAGGTCGGGGCCGGATTTCCGCGTGCCTGTACGGGCATGATGACAAGTTGTCACCGGCCTGCAAACCGGAAGTGGCCAAGGTGACGACCGGTTCGATGTTCAAGCGCATGATCCCGGCCGGCATCCGCAATTTGAACAACACGCCATATGAGGCCGAACTGAGAAATGCCTGCAATTCTGACATCAAGTCCCTGTGTTCAACGGTCGCGGCGGGCGATGATCGTCTCCTGGCTTGTCTCTATGCGTTTGGTCACAAGGTCAGTCAGACCTGCCGGTCGGAAGCCAAGACCGTACTTGAACACCTGAAATAAGTTGGGTCGGAGCAGGCACTGCTTATTGGGATGGAAGCCACAGTGCCAGTTGCGGAAACGCGATCAACAGGGCGACGAGCAGCAGTGAACAGCCGATGAACGGGAAGGCCGACGTATAGATTTCGCGCATGGTCGTGCCCGGTGGCGACACCCCTTTCATGACGAATAATAAAAGCCCGAAGGGTGGTGTCGTGAAGCTGATCTCCAGCGCCAGAAGCATGATGAGCCCGAACCAGATCGGATCGAATCCGAGCGTCAGCGCCAGCGGAAAGAAAATCGGCACCGTCAGCAGCATCATGGAAATCTGTTCCATGAACATGCCGAGCAACAACAGGACGGCAAACATCACCAACAGCATGGCAAGCGGCGCGAGGTCATAGGATGTGGCCCAGGTAACAAGGCCCCGCGAGGCGCCGGAAAAGGCCAGAAGCTGGCTGAAGGTCGCGGAGCCGAAGACGATCAGATAGGCCATCAGCGTGACCCGCAACGCGCCCGTCACCGATTTGCGCATCGCCATCCAGCTCAGGCAGCGAAAGACCGCCGCAAGGATCAGCACACCCAGCGCGCCGAACGCGGCGGCCTCGGACGGCGTCACGAAACCGTTGATCATCAGGGCGATGATCACCACCATCACCCCGACCATCGGTACCACATCGCGCAAGAGCAGCAGCAGTTTTTGCGCGAGCGACAGCGGTTCCACATCATAGGCCGGCGCGGCATCGGGATCGATCCTGGTCTGCAGCCAGATCGTGCCGATATAGAACGCCGCCAGGATCAGCCCGGGAATGACGCCGGCAATCAGCAGGGCGCCCACATCGATCTGCGCCAGCGTCGCCAGCAGCACGGCAAGCGCCGATGGTGGAATGATGATCGCCAATCCGCCGGTGCCCAAAATCGGCCCGATGCTCATATGGGACTTGTAGCCGCGGCGGCTCATCTCCGGCACCATCAGTGAGCCGAGCAGGGCGGTGGATCCCATCGAAGAGCCCGACAGGGTGGAAAATCCCGTGCCGCCGAGCACCGTGACATAGCTCAGCCGTCCGGGAAGCCGGCCCAGCAGCTTGTCGATCGCATTGAACATCCGGGCCCCGAGCCCGGTATGGAAGAAGATTTCACCCATCAGCAGAAACAGCGGGATGGGCACCAATGCGTATTTGGTCAGCGCGCCCAGGCCGTTGTTCAGAAGTTGGCCGACACCGCGGTCGCCACCCATGAAGACCCATGCGCCAATGATATTGGCGGCCAGAAAGGCCAGGGCCACCGGCATGCCCACCGCCATCAGGACAACGATCGTGCCCACCAGAAGGGCGAGTGCCTCATACCATTCCATTATTCGTGAATTCCCGCTTCGCCGGTGTGCATCAGCTCCGAGCCGGTGACAAATCGCAAGAACTCGATCGCCATCAGGCCAAAGCTGAGCGGGAAGGCAAATGTCAGCAGCCACCGCGGATAGTAATAGGCCCGCGTATCGACATCGCCGCGCTCGATATTGGTCAAAAACAGTTCGGCGCCCTTCCAGGCAAGGATGACGCAAACGGCAACACAGGCCAGTGCGACCGTCCGGCTCAAAATCCGGCGCGGATATTCCGGCAGGGCGGACGTCACCAGCTCGATGTGAACATGGCCTTTCTCCCGCACGAGCCATGGCGCGCCGAGCATGGTCATGTAAAGCAATCCGTATTCAGCGGATGTGAACAGCCAGGCAAAGGGCTGCAAACCGAAATTGCGCATCATCACCGATGTGATGACGGACACCATGAGCCACACCAACGTCGCGCCGGCGGCAAACGCCATGGCGTAGAGCAGGGCCGTATAGGCTTTTTCGATTGCCTTCATCTGTTCCGCCGTAAAAGCTTCGGGCCCGCCTCGATTGGCGGGCCCGCTTGGCAATCAGTTTGCGTCGAGATCGTAGAAATGCTCGATCAGCGTGTCGTAATTGGCGGTTCCGCCCGGCTGTTCAGCCATCAGGCCCTTCATCCGTTCCCAGGTCTTTTCCCGGGCTGCGGCAAGGTAGTTGGCCTTGGCTTCGCCTTCCAGCGACACGACCTTCATGCCGGCGGCATCAAGGGCTGCAAAGTCTTCGTCGCGCTTGGCCCGCAAGGCTGCAACGCTGTCCTTTTCATGCTGAATGGCGACATCCTGCAGGATCTTCTTGGATTCGTCGCTCAGGCTGTTCCATTTTTCCAGATTGACGATGACGCCCAGATCGGTCGAGAAGAAGCACGGCTCGATGCGGTAGTTCAGGAACTCGTTCCATTTGAGGTCGATCAGGCCGATCTGTGTCCAGCCGGTGGCATCGACGACGCCACGCTGCAACGCGGAGTAGACCTCACCGGTCGGCAGGTCGATCACCTGAGCACCCAGATAGTTGGTAAAGAAGGCGTTGTAGACATTGTTGCCGCGCAGCTTCAGACCCTCGACTTCCAGATTGCCGTCTGAATCGAAGGTCGGCGCTTCACGGGTCCACAGGTTGTAGCAGACACCGCTGTCGAACCAGCCGAGATATTTCAGGCCCATTTTCTCCTGGTGAATCTTGTCGATCAGTTCGATGCCACCATTTTCGCGGGTTTCGACGGCCGTCAGGTTCGATGCCACCATGGCATCCTTTTCCGGCAGGGCGCCGCCATAGAATGATCCGGGCGTGTAGACCATGTCGACAATTCCGTCGCGCACCGCGTCAGGTTGTTGGAACATGCCGATGGCTTCCGGTCCGCCGCGCACGTCGATTTGCACCACGCCCTTGCCCGCTTCGTTCACCTTGTCCACGAAGGATAGGAAACTCTTGGTGTAGATCAGGGTTTCCGGAAAGGCGTGTACCGCCGAAATCCTGTCTTCTGCCAGCGCGACGCCGGCGATGAGGGTTGATCCGGCGACGATGCCGCCCAGAACGATGTTTCTCATTGTCTTCCTCCATTGCTGGGAATGCGTTGACCGTCATTCCCCGGTTTAAAGGCTCTTTTCAGATGCCCAACTGCGCCGGCTTGCCGGCGCCTCTCAATCCGCCGCTGCGGGCCATGCCCACGACGCGGTTTGACTTCGATTGTTCCGAAACCTGTCGATGGCCGCAGCGTGCTGCAGCGTCAGGTCTATGTCGTCCCATCCATTGATCAGCTTGGTGCGCCAGCTCTCATCGAGTTCGAAGGGCAGCACCGTTTCCCCATGGGCAATCTGCCGGCGTTCAAGATCGATATGTGTGTCGGCCGCACCATCACCCAGCAATTCGGCAAGAAGCGCCGCGTGTTCCGGATCGATACGAGCCGGCAGAAGGCCATTATTAACCGCATTGCCGGCAAAGATGTCCCCGAAGCTCGGGGCGACAACCGCCCGGATTCCGGCATCGACAAGCGCGTAAACCGCCGCTTCCCGTGACGAACCGGTGCCGAAATGGTGTCCGGCGACCAATATGCTGATCCCGTCTTCCCGGTTGAGCGGAAAGGCCGGATGAAGGTCGCCCGTTTCGTCACGGCGAAGGTCGTGAAGCAGGTAGTCCCCATAGCCTTCACTGCGCGGGACCGACATGAATCGGGCAGGGATCAACTGGTCGGTGTCCACGTGATCGAGCGGCAGGACGACAGTTCTCCCCTTGTGGCGTGTCCAGCCGGCCATCATGCAGCCCTCCTGTCGAGCAGTTGCCGGACATCCGAAATCTGGCCGGTGACGGCGGCCGCGGCAACCATGGCAGGCGACATCAGATGGGTGCGGGCGCCGCGACCCTGCCGGCCACGGAAATTACGGTTTGTCGACGAGGCGCAGCGCTCTCCCGGTGCAACCACATCGCCATTCATGCCGACGCATAGTGAACAACCGGACTCGGCCCATTCGAGACCGGCCTCGGTGAAAATCCGGTCAAGACCTTCCTGTTCCGCCTGTGCCTTGACGCGCGCCGAACCGGGCGAAACCAGTCCGGGCACCTTGGCGCGGCGTCCGGCGAGTACCGCACTTGCGGCACGAAGGTCCTCGATCCGGCCATTGGTGCAGGATCCGATGAACACTTGATCGACAGGCGTTCCGGCAATCGGCTGTCCGGCCGAGAGCCCCATATAGTCGAGCGCCGTCTTCGCGGCTTCGGCCCTTTGATCCGGCAGGTGTGCGGGATCGGGAATGCTGGCATTGACGGGCACGGCCTGTTCCGGGCTGGTGCCCCATGTCACGGTCGGCGCTATGTCGGCCGCATCGAAATGCGCGGTGCGCGCAAATTCCGCCTGATCGTCGGATTTGAGCGTGGCCCATGCCTCCACGGCCTTTTCCCAGGCATCGCCACGTGGCGCGAAGGGCCGGCCTTTGACATAGGCCATTGTCGTTTCATCCGGCGCGATCATGCCAAATCGCGCACCGCCCTCGATGGACAGGTTGCAAAGGGTCATGCGCCCTTCCATCGACAGGCCGGTGATCGCGCTGCCGGCATATTCCACCGCATGTCCCTGTGCGCCGCCGGTACCGAGGGTGGCGATCCAGTTCAGGGCGATGTCTTTTGCAGTCACGCCCGGGCCAAGGGTGCCCTCGACCATGATCCGCATGGCCAACGGTTTCCGCTGCCAGATGGTCTGGGTCGCCAGAACGTGGGCCACCTGGGTGGCGCCGATCCCGAATGCCAGCGCACCGAAGGCGCCATGGGTTGATGTGTGGCTGTCGCCACAATTGATCAGGAGACCCGGCAGGGTCAGGCCCTGTTCCGGCCCGATCACATGGACAATGCCTTGCCGCGGATCGTCCAGATCGAAGAGCTGCAGCCCGTGCTGTTTCGTGTTGGTTCTCAGTGTTTCGATCATCCGGCTGATCTGGGGAGGCATGCCCCGATCGCGGTTCCGGGTCGGCGCGTAGTGATCGACGACGCCGAAAGTCAACGACGGCGCGCTAACGGAGGCACCGCGCGCCGCCAAATTGGCAAAGGCGTGATGGGATCCCTCATGCACCAGGTGGCGGTCGACCCACAGCAATGACGTGCCGTCGTCGCGCTGCAGGATCTCATGGGCCGACCAGAGTCTGTCGAGAAGGGTGGCGGGCATTGTCATGCGCCACCGTCATCATGCTGGCCGATGGCCGGTTCCCAATGGCGGGTGTTGCCGCTGCCAACCCGCGACAGCGACATGTCCAGCCGGAACATGTCGGGGCGGTAGAGTGCCGACAGATATTCCACGCCATTGTTGTCCACATCCCTGACGACCCGTTTGAGCGACAAGAGGGCGGAGCCGACGGCGACACCCAATGCCTCCGCGACGTCCGGGCCTGCTAGGGTGGCCGACACGGATTGATGGGCTTCCTTGATCTGCACGCCGCTGCGCTCAAGCAGTTTGAACAATGGCGTCGTGGCCAGATCGTCCTCTGAATAATTCTGGGCAATCGACGCCGGGACATAGGTCGTCAGATGCGAAAAGGGAGCGTTTTCGGCGATCCGGACCCGGGTGGCGATCTGAACCTTTTCCTGTTTCGAAAGGTCCATGGCCCGCGTCACGAATTCCGGCGCTGGCCCGTAGGAGAAAGACAGCAGGCGCGCAGTGGTGCTCTGTCCCATCTCCGCAAGCTGCGGCATCAGGGTGGTGAAATCCATCGCCACCGGTTTTTCCTGCTGGTCGGTTCTGCGGACGGTCGAGCCACTGCCGGCGCGCCGGACGATCAGACCGCTATCCGCCAGGACATCGAGCGCCCTGCGAACCGTGACGCGCGAGACACCGAAACTCTCCGCAAGGCGCTGCTCTCCGGGCAGGCTTTCCCCAACACCAAGCTGCCCGTCGGCGATCTGATCGCGCAGGGACAGATAGACGCGTCGCGCCTTGGCACCCTCAGGAAGCATGGCAGTCCCACGTCTTTCCACGTCTCGAAATCCTCCCAAAAATCGCCCATATGGTAGCTCGGCTTTTGAAAAAATCAAGCTAATGTATTTTTTGGTCGTAATTTTTTGTCTTAACAAATGACCATAACATGTATTATAGATAATACAGGTTGATCATGGGAGGATGAGATGCCAATTGTCGAATTGCATCTCCTGGAAGGCTATGGATCGGATGTAAAGCGCCGCCTCGGCGAGGCGTTGACCGATGCGGTGCGCTTTGTTTTGCCGGCCGATCCTGACGCTGTCACCATCATGATCCACGAAATGCAGCCCGATGCCTATTACCGCGGCCGCAGGCCGCGCAACCCTGCATCGGCGCATCCTGAACCGGCGACCGCGGTCAAAACGTTCCTGCAGGCCATGGAGCAGCGGGACCTGGACAGGGCCGAAGCCATGCTGGATGACAATTTCACGATGCAGTTTCCCGGAACCGGTCCCATGACCCGGCTTGTTGAATTGCTTGATTGGGCCGGACCGCGCTACCGTTTTGTGACCAAGACCTATGAGGGATTTGATGCGCTGCAGACAGCCGGTCCCGCCTCCGTTGTCTATTGCCGGGGAACTCTCTCCGGTGAATGGCCGGATGGGACGGGTTTCGATGGCATCCGCTTCATTGACCGGTTCGAGTTGGTTGGCGGGAAAATCACCAGACAGGACGTCTGGAACGATATTGCTGAAACCAGAACGAGTGGTGGTTAGTTCGACATGAGTGACATTGATCCCATCACCCTATCGGTTCTGGCCGGGCGCATGGAGCAGATTGCCGACGAAATGGATGCAACGCTGTTCCGGGCCGCGTTCAACCCCATCATTGCCGAAGCTCATGATGCGAGCCATGGTTTGTACCACGCTGAAACCGGCGACACGCTGGTGCAGGGCAAATCCGGCCTGCCGATCTTTGTCGGAGTCATGTCCTTTGCCGTTCAGGCGGTCATCGAAAAGGCTGCCATTGATGGCGACCTAGCGGATGGTGACATCTATATTTTCAACGACGCCCATATTGGCGGGACTCATCTCAGCGACATGCGGCTTGTCAGACCCTATTTCCGCGATGGCCGGCTGTTTTGCTATCTGGCGTCGGTGGGGCACTGGCACGACGTCGGCGGCGCCGTTCCGGGCAATTACAATCCCGCCGCCACCGAAGTGTTTCAGGAGGCTTTCGTTCTGCCGCCGGTCAAGCTGGCCCGGGGCGGCGAAGTCAATCAGGACATCATCGACATCCTGCTTCGCAACACCCGCCTGCCGCAATCGGCCATGGGTGACCTGAACGGGCAGATGGGGGCTCTTGATCTCGGCGTCAGGCGAATGGACGAATTGCTGGATGAATACGGTGCGGACACCATCCGGTCCGCGCTGGATGCGCTGGGACACCGGGCCGAAGCATTGATGCGGTCCGAACTGGAGGCTCTGCCAAACGGGCGCTGGGAAGCCGAAGATTTCCTCGACAATGACGGCATTACCGATGACCCGCTGACGATCCGAGTCGGACTGGAAATAAAGGATGACACCATGCGCCTCGATTTCACCGGCACAGCGGCGCAGTGCGCAGGCCCGGTGAACATTGCGCTGCCCACCACGGTGGCGACCGCCTATGTGGCGATCAAGCATATCTTTCCCGCATTGCCTGCCAATGCCGGTGTGATGCGGCCGATTGAGGTCGAAGTGCCGGGAGGTTCGTTGCTGTCGGCGCAATTTCCTGCCCCGACCGGTGGCTATACAGAAACCATCTTGCGGATGATCGACGTGATTTTCTCGGCCTTTGCAAAGGCGGCGCCCGAACGGGTGGTGGCCAATGCCTACGGCACGATCAACGCGCTGTCGATCGCCGGCAAGCGCAGCAATGGTCAGCCCTGGGTCATGTTCAGTTTTTACGGCGGCGGACATGGCGGTTCGCCCGAAACGGACGGGCTGAACCACGGAAATGCTCCCATTTCAACCGCAACCATTCCGCCAATGGAAATTCTGGAGGCGGCCTATCCGGTGATGTTCCGGCAGTGGGCCCTACGTGCCGACAGTGCCGGCATTGGCACCCATCGCGGCGGCATGGGTGCGATTTACGAGATCGAGGTGCTGGAGGAAAATGGCGCGGAGGCGTTTCTTTTCGGCGAGCGCGGACGCTTTTCGCCCAAGGGCATAGCCGATGGAGGAGACGCCGCGCTCAATGTCTTTTCCTATGAACAGGATGATGGCTGGAAACAGCCTCCGCTTGCTTCCAAGATTCGCGGCATACAGTTGAAGCAGGGCCAGGCGGTTCGGCTCGAAACGCCGGGCGGCGGCGGTTACGGTGCAGCCGAGCAGCGCCAGGCGGCCGACGTGGCACTGGATGTTGCCCGTGGTCTCGTCAGCGCCGAAGAAGCCGACCGCGCCTATGGACCAGACTGGCGGGAGATCTCGTCATGAGCGGGCGTATGATTGGTGTTGATGTCGGTGGCACATTTACCGATGTTTTTGTGCTCAACGAGGCCGATGGCACAGCATCGGTTGCCAAGGTTCCCACCACGCGGCCGGATCAGTCAGGCGGATTTCTCGACGGGATCGGGCGCGAAGTGTCCGATCTGTCGCAGATTGCCGTCGTGGTCCATGGCACGACTGCCGGCACCAATGCGTTGCTGGAGCGCAAGGGTGCCAGGACCGGGGTCATCTGTACCGCGGGCCTGCGCGACGTTCTGGAAATGCGTCGCCGCGATCGGCCCCGCACCTGGGGCCTGCGCGGTGATTTCGAACCGGTTGTCGACCGCCGCAACCGGCTGGAGGTTCCGGAACGCACCCTGGCGGACGGCACCATCCGAACGCCCGTTGATCTTGATGCCGTTCGGGCTGCCGCTACGCAACTGTTGAGCCAGGATTGCGCCGCGGTTTCCATCCTGTTTGCCAACGCCTATGCCAATCCGGAAAACGAGGCCGCCGCCGTGGCGGCGGTTCGCGACATGTGGCCCAATCCGCATGTCTCGGCGTCCTCGGAGATTCTGCCTGAAATTCGCGAGTTCGAACGGTTTTCCACCACGGCGCTCAACGCCTATCTGCAACCCGAGGTATCTGGCTATCTCGGCCGCCTCGAAGCTGCACTTAAATCCGGGGGCTTTGACGGCGAATTCATGATCGTCCAGTCCAATGGCGGGGTCATGGCCGTGGACACGGCATGCCGCCTGCCGGTGCGCACGGCGTTGTCGGGGCCGGCAGCCGGTGTCATTGCCGCCGGTTACATTGCATCATCGGCCGGTTTCGACAATGTGATTACCGGCGATATGGGCGGCACCAGTTTCGATGTCTCTCTGATTGCCGAGGGGCAGTCGATGCTCTCGCCGCAAACCTCCATTGATTTTGGCATGGTTGTCCGTGCACCGATGATCGAAATCACCACCATCGGTGCCGGTGGCGGTTCCATCGCCTGGGTCGACAAGGGCGGCTTGCTCAATATCGGGCCTGAAAGTGCCGGCTCCGATCCCGGCCCGGTCGCCTATGGGCTGGGCAATGATCGGCCAACGGTTACCGACGCGAATGTCGTTCTGGGCCGGATCGATCCGGACAATCCCATTGGCGGTCAGCTGGAACGCCTTGATGTCGAGGCGGCAGCAAGGGCCATCGACACCCATGTCGGTAGGCCGCTTGACCTGGACACGCTGTCGGCGGCGGAAGCGATATTGCGCGTGGCGAATTCACGCATGGCCGGGGCCATCCGGCTTGTTAGCATCGAACGCGGGTACGATCCCAAGCGCTTTGCCTTCATGCCATTCGGCGGCGGCGGTGCGCTGCATGCCGGCGCGATGCTCGCCGAGGTCGGGATTGCCCGCGCCATCGTACCGCGATATCCGGGTGTGACCTCGGCCATGGGATGCGTGATCGCCGACATGCGTCAGGACTTTGTGCAGACGATCAACACGCTTGTCAGCGGTCTGGACGAAGAGGTGCTCGGTCAACATATGCAGACCCACACGGACCAGGGCATGGCGCTGCTGGATGCGGCACGGACCAGTTTCGAGACGCGGAAAGTCAGTTTCGAACTCGACATGGCCTATATTGGACAGACGCACACCGTCTCCGTTCCGCTATCGGTCCAGATGGAGGGGAACACGGTGTCCGTGCCGTCGAAATCCGAGATCGAGGTCGCCTTCGACCGGGCCTACGAGGCAACCTTCGGGCGGCTCCTCAAAAATGGCGTCCGGCGGATCATCAACTTGCGCAGCGCGGTGACCGGATTGCGTCCGAAATTCGACCTTCGGACCCTTGCACCGGCAACAAGTGGCCCGGTTGCACCAAAATCAACACGTTCGGTGCATTTTGACGACCGTTGGCATGAAACGGCGATCCATGACCGCCTTGCTCTTCCGGTCGGGACGCAAATAGATGGTCCGGCCATACTGGAGCAACCCGACACGACGGTTCTCATCGAGCCTGGGCTGACCGGACGCGTCGACCGTTTCGGCAACACGATAATCGAACCCTCGGAGGACGTCCGATGAGCGATCCGAAAGACTGGGATCTCACACGCACCGCCTTGCTGACGATTGATCTGCAGAATGATTTTATCCATCCGGAAGGCGCCTATGGGAGGGCCGGTCAGACAGCCGAGAACATAGCGGCATTGCCGACCCGGGTAGCGCCGATCGCCGCTGCATTACGGGCAAGGGGTGGAACATATGTTTCGGCCCAATTCACGCTTGTTCCGGGTCCCGATGGCGAACCGTTGATTGCGCCGCATCTCAAGCAGCTTCGACCGTTCCTTGGCCGCGGCGATTTTGCTCCCGGCAGTTTCGGACATGCACTTGTCGATTCGCTTCAACCGGCTGATTTCGTGATCGAAAAGGTCGCCTATTCGGCCTTCTACCAAACCCGGCTGGAGTACATCATGCGGGCCGTCGACATTGACCGGCTGATCGTCGGTGGGATTGTCACCAATGGCGGTGTGGCCTCGACGCTGCGGGATGCGCATCTGCGGAACATCGAAACCGTCATGCTCACCGACGGATGCGCTGCCTTCCGGCAGGATGTGCATGATGCGACCCTCCTTTCGCTGGGGACGGTGACCCGTCAAATGCAATGCAACGACGCATTGACATGGTTGGAGGATTCGGCATGAGCATTCGCGAGCGCATTGCCAAAAGAGATATTCTGATTGCCCCCGGCGTCTATGACGGTCTGACAGCCTCGCTGGCCGAAGCGGCAGGATTCGAGTCGCTCTATCTGAGCGGGGCGGCGGTCGCCTATACCCGGTTGGGACGGCCGGATATCGGGCTGACATCGGTTACCGAAATGGCAGAAACGATGACGCTGATCGCCGACCGGACAGCGCTGCCGGTGATCATCGATGCGGATACGGGATTTGGCAATGCGTTGAACGCCCAGCGCACAATGCGCCTTTACGAGCGTGCCGGTGCCTCCGCCCTGCAGGTCGAGGATCAGACCTATCCGAAGCGCTGCGGTCACCTTGCCGACAAGTCGCTGATTTCGACAGGCGAAATGACCGGCAAGGTCCGGGCGATGGCAGATGCCCGTCACTCTGAGGACACGCTGATCATCGCTCGCACCGATGCCGTGGCCGTTGAAGGTTTTCAGGCGGCGATCGATCGGGCGGAATCCTATCTGGAAGCCGGTGCCGATGTCCTGTTCATCGAGGCACCGCAATCGCGCGAGCAGATGAACGCCATCAGCATGCAATTCGATGGTCGTGCGCCGCTGCTCGCCAATATGGTGGAAGGTGGTGCGACACCGATCAGCAGCGCTGCGGATTTGCAGGATCAGGGGTTTTCCATCGTCATTTTCCCTGGCGGTATTGTCCGGGCCCTGGCCCATACTGCACAGGCCTATTATCAAAGCCTGCATGCGCATGGCAGCAATCGGCCCTTCGCTGACCGGATGTTCGACTTTCCCGGACTGAACGAAGTGATCGGAACGAAGGAAATGCTCGCCAAGGGCGCTGAATATGACGCAAAGGAATAGCCCGGTCGCGCCTCCGCCCGAGTGTTTCGATCTCGACAGTGAAACGCTCATCATCGGCGCTGGCGCTTGCGGATTGATTGCCGCGCTTTCTGCAAGGGAAAGCGGACAGGAAGTGCTGGTCATCGAAGCCGATCCGGTTCCCAGCGGCTCGACGGCACTATCGGCCGGCCTGATTCCGGCTGCGGGCACGAAAATCCAGAAGTCGGCCGGCATCACGGACGATGCCCGGCTGTTTGCACAGGATATCCAGGCCAAGGCCCACAACGAAAACGAACAGGCTCTGGTCGACACCCTGACCGAAAATGCAGCGCCGCTCATAGACTGGTTGATGGACCATCACGGACTGCCCTTCTCTCTGGTCAGTGATTTCGACTATCCCGGCCACAGCCGGCGGCGCATGCATGGTCTGCCGAGCCGATCGGGCGCCGAACTGATTGACGCGCTGCGTGCGGCCTGTGAAGAGGAGCAGATAGACATCATCTGCGAGCGCCGCGCCGGGTTGCTCTTTCATGAGAACGGCGTCGTTCGCGGTGTTGGCGTCCTGCGCCCGGACGGTGTCCGCGAAACCATCGGCTGCAGGAAACTGATCCTGGCGTGCAATGGTTTTGGTGGCAACCGTGAACTCGTCAGTGAGCACATGCCCGACATCAAAGGCGGGCTCTGGTTCGGACATGACGGCAATCGTGGAGAGGCTGTGCATTGGGGACAGGCCCTTGGTGCCGAATTGCGTCATCTCGGCGCCTATCAGGGCCATGGTAATGTGGCCCATCCACACGGCATCTTGATCAGTTGGGCGGTGATCACCGAGGGCGGGATTCAGGTCAACCGTCTGGGGCAGAGGTTCTGGAATGAATCCCAGGGCTACTCAGAGGCCGCACGGGCGGTGCTGTCGCAGCCGGGTGGTGAAGCCTTCGCCATCTTCGATGCCCGCATGGCCGATACAGCCCGCCAATTCGAGGATTTCAAGCGTGCCGAGGCCGCTGGAGCGATCCGCACGAACGACACGATCAGTGGACTGGCGCGCGATCTCGGGTTGCCCGCGGACAATCTGATGCAAACCATTGCCGGAATTCCGGCAGAAGGACGGGATGCGTTCGGACGCGCATTTTCCAATGGAGGCCTGCAGGCGCCCTATTGCGGTGTGCGGGTAACCGGTGCGCTGTTTCACACGCAAGGTGGCCTGAGAACGGATGCTGAGGCACGTGTTCTGGACAAGACCGGCGCGCCGTTTGCAAACCTGTTTGCCGGCGGAGGGGCTGCCTGCGGTGTATCCGGCCGGTCCGACGGCGGATATCTTTCCGGTAATGGCCTGCTGAGTGCAGCCGTGCTTGGCTGGTTGGCGGGCAAGGCACTAACCGAATCCGGCTGATACCAGATCCTGCCGGGCCTGTCGGGCAAACGCCCAGGCATTCTGCCCTTCCGCGATATCAGATGCCCTTTCTAGGCAATCTGCGGCGGTCTCCGCATGTTCGCCGCCTTTGGCAAGCAGCAGTCGGGCCTTTGTCCGCAGCAGTTCCGCATCGCTTAGCGCCACGCCCTTCTTTCTTGAAACAGTCAAGGCCTGTTCGATCATGGCGAGGCCGCCATCGATGTTGCCGGTCGCGGCCCGCATCTCGGCAGCGGCCGGCACCAGCAAAACCTCAGCCGTCGTTTTGGTCAGCCGGTCGGCTGCGTCGAGGGCCGCGGTGAAATCGTTTTGCGGTGCGCCCCTTCCGGCCAGTCGCCACCCTGCCCAACTGCGAAGGAAGGTGGCAATGTCCGCATAGTCCACAAATCCGTGCTCATCGGCGAGGCCCGAAAGCTGATCGCACAATTCGGCCAGCGCCTCTGGCTCGTCACGCAGAAACCGGACTTTGGCCAGAAACATCTGGGCGTGGGCGATGCTTGTCGGATGGTTTACAGCGCGTGCATGGTCCAGAGCCAGCTGCGCTTCGGTCAGCGCAGTTTCGGCATCGCCCTTGATCCAATGGGCGATTGCGCCATGGCTGATGGCGCAGGCACGGGGGTCGTGACCGGCGAACTGGGCGGCGTCGCCATGGTCGGGACATTGCCGATAAAGCGCATCGCTCGCAGTGGTCAGCGTCAGCACGTCGTCGAGGCGGCCTTGGGCGAGCCGCGTCGCCCAGCAGGCATGATCGGCCTGCAACAAAAGTGTCGGTTCGCCGGATTCGCGTGCGGTTTCGGCCATTCTGTGGGTCAGCTCGACAGCCTGTGGAAAGGCGTCCCGGGTTTCGGAATTGTGGTGCAGGCCCCATTGGGCAATGAATTTGTCACGCTTGGCGCCAAGCCATACCGCCAGCGCTTCGGCACGGGCATAGATTGCGCGGACCCGGTCCGAGCCGATTCCTTCGGCGGCAACCAGGGCAACGCCGAGGGCGAGAGACAGTTCCAGCTCTCGCCACTGTCGGTCGATGCTGTCCGGCACTTCGGGAATCAATTCCAGCGCAGCTTCGAAATAGCGGACAGCCGAGCGGTTTGCCGCGCGGAAGATGGCTGCACGGCCGGTTTCCTGCCAATAGGGAATGGCGCGAGCCGGCGCCGCTGCCTTCGTCCAGTGCTCGGCAAGCCTTGCCGCGTTGTCGGCACCGGTCTTCATGCCATCGGCCTCGAGGGCTTCGGCGATGCGCTTGTGGATTTCGCGCCGTCGGTCGCTGTGCAAGCCCGCATAGGCAACCTCGTGGGTCACGGCATGTTTGAAGAAGATCCGGGTTTCCGGTTCAAGCGAATCCTGCCGCAGGAGATCGGCCGCCAGCAGCTTCTCGAGTGCCGATTGCAGCGCCTCCTCCGGCAAATCGGACAGGGCGGTCAAAAGGCGGAGGCGCGTTTCCGGACCAATGGCCGCGCAGGTTTCCAGCACGTCCTTTTCGCGCGGTTCCATTCGGTCAATCCGCGCCGCCAGGATTTCCTGGATGGATTCGGGAACTTTCGGCGTCTCAGCGACCGGCGACTTGCCCAATCGATACACCCCGCGCGTGCCCTCGAGAGCGCCGCTTTCGACCAATGAGGTGACGTACTCTTCCACGAAGAGGGGATTACCGCCGGCGCGCTCTGCGACAGCCCGCCGGATCGGATCGAGGTCCGGAGACGAACCGATCAATCCGTCCAGCATTTCGCTTTCCGCATCGGCTGACAGCGCGTCGAGCCTGCGATGGGTAAAGGCCGGGAGGCCCTGGAATGCCGCGCTGTATTCCGGCCGGTAATTCAGCAAGGCGAGGATGCGGCTCGATGGCACGGCCGGCAGTATCGCATTGAGCGCGCCTTCGCTGCGCGGATCGATCCAATGCAGGTCCTCGATCACCAGGGCGACCGGCCTGCGCGCAGCTTCCAGTGCCAGCAAACGTCGCAATGCGTCTTCAATACGGCTGAGCCGCCGTGCCGGTGCCAGCGCGCGAAACTGATCGTCTTCGATCGGCAGGTACAGGAGCGTGGAAAGTGGCGCGATCAGGTCTTGTGCGTCGCCGAATTCGGACAGACGGTCGATCAGTTTTGACTTAGCGTGGTCGGCATCATCGTCGGCGGCAATCGAAAAATGCTCGCTCAGCATGCGTGTTGCACCGCGGAAAGGCGTGGCCTCACCTCGCGGGGCGGCGGCCTTCAGGATCAGCCATTCATCCGATGGCAGTTCGGTCAGGAACTCGTGAAACAGCCTCGACTTTCCAATCCCGGCTTCCCCGGAAAAAGCGAGAATGCGCCCGTGGCCGGCGCGAACTTCTTCGGCACTTTCGCGCAGCAGGGCCAATTCGAGCCGACGGCTGACATAATGGCTCAATCCTCGTTCGGCGATCTGGCGCAGCCGCGCTTCGTCCTGGACGATTTCCTCGAGTTCATACACGGTTTGATGGGCGATGGAGGCCGGAGCGGTGTCCGGGCCAAGCAGCTCAACCTGCACCGCGCCGGCGGCGCGCAAACGTGTTGTATCATCCAGCCAGACACGGCCTGGCGGCGTTGCCGCGAGAATTTCGGCAGCAGTCGACAGCGGCAGTCCTGACAGATTGGGAGGGTGGTCGCCACCGCTGGGGCGCTGCACCACCTCACCGCTGCTCAACGCGGCTCTCAGAGTATGACCAATGTCCGCTTCGGCCAGGAGCGCCAGCGCCGCTGCGGCTGCACGAGGGGCAGGATTTTCGATGGAAGTCGGCACGCCGAAGGCAACAACCATCAAATCATTCAAACGGTCCGTAACCGTGCCGCCAAACCGTCCCGTCACTGCGGCTGTGCGCTCCGCCAGTGCATCGATTATGCGTTCGGTCGCTTCCGGACCGTCACGCGCCACCTCGGCGACTGCTGGCCCCATATCAACCATCAAAATTGTGACTCGTTTGACTTCCGCTCGCGCAACCAATGTGGCCGATGGGAGTGGTTCCGGTTCGACCGGCTCCTCGGTGGGGACCTCGTGCGACACAACAGGTTCCGAGCGGACTCGAAGCCGGTATCCGGCCCGATGCACCGTCTCGACGATTTTTGGCGCCCGCGCACTGTCCTTGAATGCCCGGCGCAATTCGGCGATGGCGTGGGTCAGAACTTCCTCGCCAACCGTTACACCAGCCCACACCTGGTCGAGCAGTTCCGTTCGGCTGACCACCTGGCCACTGGCCTGATCAAGCGCCGTCAAAACACCCATCGCCTTCGGCGACAGGCGGGTTGTGGATGTGCCGTCGCTGACCTCGCGGGACAGCGGATCGATACACCAGGCACCCAATTTGAACATGAATTACATCTCCTTCAGAAAAACGGTCGATTTCCTTCAGGTCTGCGCATGCCGCTTCGAATTAGGGATGGACATGTCGCCGGGGTCTTCGTGCGTCATCCCATAGCGGCTTGTTCCTATAGCACAACAAAAAAGGAAAAATGATCATGAGACTTGGAGATATTGCTCCCGACTTTTCCGCAGACACCACACAGGGACGTATCTCGTTCCATGAATGGTGCGGTGAGTCCTGGTGTCTGTTCTTCAGCCACCCGAAGGACTTCACGCCGGTCTGCACCACCGAACTGGGCGCGATGGCGCGGGCTCTGCCGGAATTCGAGCGCCGGGGCGTCAAGGTTATCGGGCTCGGTATGGACCCGGTCGCCGACCACATCGCCTGGTCGGCCGATATCGAGGAGACCCAGGGTGCGGCACCGACCTATCCGATTATCGCCGATACGGATCTGTCGATCGCCAAACTCTACAACATGCTGCCGGCCGATGCCGGTGACAGTTCCGACGGTCGCACGGCCTCGGACAATTACACTGTACGCAGTGTCTTCATCATCTCGCCCGACAAACGGATCCAACTGATGATGACCTATCCGATGAGTTCGGGCCGCAGCATCGAGGAATTGCTGCGTGTCATCGATTCCATCATGCTGACGGCTCTCCACAAGGTCGGCACACCGGCCGGGTGGCATCCGGGTGATGAGGTGATGATCCTGCCGTCGGTTTCCGACGAGGAGGCCAGAACGCGATTCCCCGACGGTTGGCTCGCACCCAAACCCTATTTGCGGATCGTCGAACAGCCCTCCTGACCACCGCTCAATTCAGTTGCAAACTTGGAGAAAAAATCATGAAACCAGGAACACCATTTAATCGGTCGGCCACCAGCCCGAAAATCATTGCGCCTGCCCGGCGGGTTGCACCGCTGAAACTGCCGTGGCGCCGCCGGGTTGCGCGGCGATCCATGATCGCGGCCGTGACGCTCGGCCTTGGCTCGATCTGTGCGGAAGCAGCGCAGATGCAGCATGTCGATGTCATGACCCATGCTTCGCAAGGGGAAGTCAAACTCGTGAAGGAAGGTGGTGCACGGCTGGTTCGCTCGGCTGATGGAATTTTCGTCAATCTGGAGGCCGAGCAGCTGAAGCCGAACCACGCCTACACAATGTGGGTCGTTGCGATCAATGCGCCGAACAGGTGCAGCGCCGATCCCTGCCCCGGCTCGGATGTCATGCAGAAGGCTGACCATGTCGAGGCCGATCTTGGTTACGGCGATGGCGCTGTCGCCGGCGATGACGGCAAGGCCCGGTTCGCAGCCTTTCAACCGGCCGGCGCGATGCCGCATTCGTGGTTCGGTCGTGGTCTGACGAATCTCGCCGGTGAAATCCATCTGGTCATTCGCGACCATGGTCCACTTGTCGAGGGCCGGGAAGCCGACATGCTTGCCACATTCCGCGAAGGCTGCAATGCCGAAAGCGTGCCGGACACGCTTCCCGGTACAGCCCGCGGCAATGGGCATGAGGGTGACTATCCCTGCGCCAACATCCAGGCCGCAATTTTTGAACCGCTTGAATGAGACCTGCCCTCGTGCCCCGGCTGCGGGGCACGAGGGTTGGCCCGATCATAAGGAAACCAGTACGATGAAAATATGGGACCGGATCGCCGGAATCGGACAGACCCGTCGGCGACGCTTCCTGTTGCGCGAATTGCCGGAGCACACGCTCAGGGATATCGGCCTCGATCCGGAGCGCGCACGGCGCGATCAACGCTGTTTGCACCGCGACATCGGCCGAATGTGAAATCGAAGGAAGAGGTCATGATCACATTGTTGCCTGTCGACCCTACTGTCCATGGTGCACGCATCGGCCAATGGATGGCGAGTGCCCATGTGTCAAAATGGTGGGGTGATCCCGATGGAAGACTGGACGACCTCAGGGCTACCGGTTCGGACAATCACGCCATGATCGCCCTGGACGGCAAACCGATCGGATATCTGCGATGGGAAATGGTCGACCCGGCAGCATTGGCGTCCGTGGGGCTGCACGCCATTCCAGCCCGGTCGATCGACATTGATATCTTTATCGGGGAGCCGGCGGAGGCCGGCCGGGGCGCTGGTCCCGCAGCATTGGAACTGCTGTTTGCGCGCCTGCGTGAAACAACGGACGCGCCGCTTGCGGGACTGTGCACGTCGGTCAACAATCATCGCGCCCATGCAGCGTTCAAAAAAGCCCGCTGCACACAACTGACCGAATTTGATGATCCGGTCTTTGGGCCGTGTCTTGTTTTTGTGCGTCACCTCCGGTGACGGGATGTCCCGCGGAGGCATTGACCGACCATATTCGGTTCACGCGCGATAGGCCGGTAGTGGAGACCGGTCCTGCAAGGCAATCATGCGTCGAAGCATGAGATCCGTCACGCGGTGCTGGGCATCAGCGACTGATGGTTCACCGTAGAGATTATCCAGTTCGAGCGGATCGGCCTGGAGATCATAGAACTCATGCCAGTCCTCTCCTTCCCGCAATGACATGCGGTATTGATCCGTGACAATTGTGCGGATTCGTTGCGGCCTGTCGAAGCCGGTCATGGCACGCTGGCTGTCCTCTTCGACGATAATCGCCTCGGGTGCTTTTGTGGACAGGAGGTCCCGTCCCTGTAACCCATTGAATGGCTGGATACCCGCCCGCGCCAGGATCGTGGCCGAGATATCAATGCTCGATCCAAGGCCCGCTTCAACCGCGCCTGCTCTTTGGCGGGTCGGATCGTTCCAGATGAACGGAACTCGAATAACGCCCTGATAATGCAGCAGCAACTTGAGCATGAGACCATGATCGCCCATGTAGTCGCCGTGATCGGTGGTGAAGACCACCACCGTATTGTCCGCCAATCCTGATGCTTCCAGCTGAGCAAGAACCCGGCCGATAGCATCATCGATCATGGTGATCGATCCGTAGGTGAGGGCGGTCAACGCTCGCGCCTCGTCCTCCGTCACGGTAAAGGGATTCTGGTTGTCGCGTGGATCGGTCCCGTCCGTCATCGCCTTGTGCATGGCATGGATCGGGGGCAGGTCGCCTTTGCCGAACGATGCAGGCAGGGGAATGTCACTCGGGTCGTACATGTCCCAGTAACGACCCGGTGGCGTAAAGGGATGATGCGGATCGGGAAAGGACATCTGCAGGAAGAATGGCGCGTCTCCCGATGCTTGATCCCTCAGCCAGTCCTGTGCACGCTCTGCAATCCAGCTTGTTGAATAAAGCGCCTCCGGTACGGCAGTTCGCCAGGCCTGTGGAGCGGAGATCCGGTTGTCGGGAAGGGCATTTTCCGGTCCGATCAGCCCGTCGAAACCGGGGTCCTGTTCGCGAGCCCACAGCAAGTAATCGCCGGAGGCGGCATCCCCATGATCGGCGGCAACTTCCACATGCTCGAAACCGTAAAAATCATCGTCTATTCGCTCTGCCAGCGGTCGGTCCCATTTTGAGACAAGCTCAAGATCATAATCGCTCGAATGTCGGTTGCGTTTATGAGCATCGCGCAATTCGCGGCGTGGCGTCCTAAGTTTCGGGTCCGGCTGATATTGATTCGTTGCCGGCAGGCCGGTGAACCCCTGCAGATGTGATTTTCCGATCAGCCCGGTGCGGTAGCCCGCGTCCTTCAGCAACTCAACAAATGTGGTGTGGTCACGCGACAGCGGAATGCCGTTGTGACGGGCGCCATGCACCGACGACATTCGTCCGGTCATGATGGATGCGCGGTTTGGCATGCAGATCGGGTTGGCCACATAGAATCGGTCCCAGCGCGTACCGGTGCCGGCGATACGGTCGATATGCGGCGTCTGCACGATCGTGTTTCCGTAGCATCCAAGGTGATCTGCGCGGTGTTGATCGGTGATGATGAAGAGGAAGTTCGGTTGCTTGTTCACAATGCGGTCCCTCCGACCGGCTGCTGCGGCGCGCCTCGTCTAACATCCCACGCGATCAGGGCGATACCAAGTGCGATCGCCGGGAGTTGGATCACTGGGCTGATAGTGAGCATCGCAATGGCACAGGCGAAGCGCAAAATCACCTCGGCCCAGCTCAACCGACCACGGTCATGGGCCGAAAGTGCCGATGAAAACAGCCAGATACAGAACAGGGTGCGTGCGATGATCCAAACGAAGGGCCAGAGGTGAAACTCTTCGACGATCAGGATTGTCGGATAGAATGCGAAGATGAACGGAATGATGAATTTCGACATGCCGAGCCGGAACGCCATGAATGACGTCATCAGCGGATTTGCCCCGGCTATCGGCGCGGCCGCATAGGCGGCGATCGCAACCGGTGGCGTCAGGGACGAGGCAACTCCATAATAGAAGACGAACATGTGAGCCGTCAGCATGGAGATCCCCAGCGCCTGGATGGCCGGTCCCATGACCAGAATGATGATGAGATAGGCCGGCAATGTGGGCATGCCCATGCCGAGCACCAGCGCTCCGATCATTGCGACCAGCAGCGCTGAAAACAGGCTCTCGCCGCGCACGGATGCAATGACATTCGCCAGTTTCAGACCGAGTCCGGTCGTGTCCAGCGAGCCCACAAGGATTCCGATGGCCGCAATGGCGATCAGCAGCGTTGCGCCCGAACTGCTTCCCCCGATGAAGGAACGCCAGACCCGCATCGGGTTGGAACGAACCTTGGGATTGATCACGGACAGAACCAGCAGGATGACCACGGCGTAGAAACCGGCGGCGGATGTCGAAAGACCCATCAGCAGTGAAATGACCACAGTCGCGATCGGGCCCAGAAACAATACCGAGTTGATCAGGTCGACCGGCGTAATCTTGTCGTCTGTGGTCATCGGCTGGACTTCGATGCCTTGCCGTCGCGCTTCGACGGTCACGGCGGCAAACAGGCTGAAATAGTAAAAGAGCGCCGGCAACAAAGCCGCAACGATGATGTTCAGATATCCGGCACCGGTCAGATCGGCCATGACCAGGGCCGCAGCCCCCATGATGGGCGGCATGATCTGTCCGCCGGAAGAGGCTGTTGCTTCGATCCCGGCGGCGAAGGTCGGGGAAAAGCCGCGTTTCTTGATCATCGGAATGGTGAACGTGCCGGTGCCGACAATATTGGCGACCGTGCTGCCGGACATGGTGCCGAAGAGCGACGAGGCCAGGATGGCCGCGTGGGCGGGACCGCCGCGCGTCCGCCTGGTTGCCAGAAAGGCGAATTTCAGCAGCGTATCCCCGGCGCCCGTGCCTTCGAGGAGGGCGCCGAAGATGATGAAAATGAAAACGGTCGACAACACGATATTGGTAATCGAGCCGAATACGCCCTTGTTGGTATTGTACCAGAGAGCCTCGGCGATTTCCCTGAGGGAAAAGCCGGAATGCTGAAGAATGCCGGGCAAGTCCTGTCCGAACAGGAGATACAGGACAGCCAGCGTCCCAACCGAGAACAGCCCCCAGCCCCAGAGCCGACGCGTCAACTCAAGGAAGACAATGAGCCCTGCCAATGCCGGCCAGGCGTCCGCATTGGTCACGTCATAGAGCGCCGTTTCCATTTCCGTCTGCACATAAAGAAAGGACCAGATTGACCAGACACCGGCGATAATGAGGGCAGCATCCAGAAACACGTGTCCCAGCGCCAGCGTTTGGCTCATCTGTTTCGAGCTGCGGGTCTTGCGTGCGACCGCAACGCCGACAATGAGCGCCAGCGTGAATCCGCCGGCCCGATGCAGCTTGGGGTCCAGCAGGCCGATTCCGGAACTGTAGAGTGCCATCGCTCCAAGCATGGCGCAGGCAAGCACCGATGCCCATGTCAGGACTTTGGTCGTGAAAATGGATGCGCGAACGGTGTCGGTCATGTCGGCCCCTCAAAAAAGCGTGTATGGGACCTGGCACGTCATGGATCATGCCGGGTCCGGCTCACAGTCAGGGTCGAATGGCGTCCGGTACGTCAAAGCCGGCTTCATCATAGTAGCGCAGCGCGCCAGGATGCAGCGGAACGTTGACGGCGGTAAAAGCCGTATCCTTGGTGACATCCCGCAGGAAGAAAGCAGTGGCCTGGACATCATCGATGTTTTCCCAGAAGGCCTTTGTCGCGCGGTAGACGACGTCCTCATCCGCACCTGCATGGGTGCCCACGAACTGGAAGAACCCAAGCGCGGTGATATCGCCTTCCGTCATTTGTCCCTTGTAGAGGCCACCATCAAAGACCGCCATGCCGCGGCCCGGACGTCCGAACAGCGCCTTCATTGCTTCGCTGTCGCGTGCTTCGTCCGGAATGGAAAGAACACGGAACTCGCCTGAAAGGCCGAATTGTTCGATATTGGCCGAACCCACTTCTGCCGGACGGACCATCATGTCGATCTTGCCATCGGCAAGCGCCGCATAGCCTTCACCCCAGGACAGCCGAACCGCCGTGTAGTCCTTGCCGGCCTCATAGCCGGTGATGATCTTGATCAAGGCTTCGGATGTCGCGGAGGCGGAGCCAGCAGGAGGACCGGTGAAGACGGTCTTTCCCTTGATGTCGTCCCAGCTCTCGATCCCGGAGCCCGACAAGGTCACCGGATGGTAGGCACCGGCCTTGAAACCCAAAATGGCCCGCAGGTTCTTGGCAAGTTCCGGCGCGTCCTCGATCTTCTCATACATGCGTTTGCGACCGGCCATCAGATTAACCAGAGACGGAACGGACGAGAAGAAAGCGATCTCGCCCTTTGCGCCCTTGAGCATCGATTTGGTCAAAGTCTGTCCGGCGTTCACCTGGATGGTGACATTTTCCTTCCCGGCCTGATTGGCGAAGGCCACGAACATTGTGTGCACAGGATCGCCGACCCCGGCTGTTTCACCCTTGAAGACCTCGGCACCCGCTACGCTGCTGATGCAGAGCGAAACGCTTGTGAATGCGGCCAGCGCCGCTGTTTTTAAATCAATCATGTGATCCTCCCAGCTTGATCGCTCCAATCTATGCAGCAATTCATATAAAATATAATGCAATCTTTCTCTGCATAGATTACAATCTGGTATGTATATCGATCCCCGACATCTCGCCCAGCTATCCATGATTGTGGAGGCGGGGTCCTTCCAGGCGGCCGCCGACCGGATCGGTCTCAGCCAGCCGGCGCTCAGCAGAAACATGCGCACCCTGGAACATCGCATCGGTGCACCTGTCTTTGACCGCAGCAGCCGACGGGCCATGCCAACCGATCTCGGACTGAGATTGGCCCAAAACGGTCTCGCGATCAGGGTGGCGGAGGAACAGGCCGGAAAATACTCCGAACGGGTCTCGTCGGGAGCTGCCGGGCAATTGCGCATCGGTGCCCCACCCATCATTGCCGGGCAATTCCTGACCAGTCGCATTTGCCGGTTTCTGATCGATCGGCCGGATTGCAAGGTCGATGTCCGGGTGGGCCTTGTGCATGAATTGCGCACCATGCTGGAGCGGGCGCAGATCGATCTGGTCATCGGACCGCGCGATCTGGCGGACCGTGTTGCTGAATCGCATTTCGTTCCATTGGCCGATGATCGCGTGGGGATCCTCTGCCGAGCCGATCATGACCTGCTGGCGCGGGAGACAATTCAACTGACGGATCTTGAACAGCAGCATTGGGTCGCCCATTCGCGCGGCAGCATGCTGCGCCAACAGACGGAAGGGGCACTGATTGCCTTGGGATTGGAAAGGATCAATATCACCGTCGAGACGGATTCCATTCAATCCGTGCTTGAAATCGTCGGGTCAACGGACCTGATATCGACCATGCCGCGTGAAACGACCCGCCCCTATCTGGCCGACAGGCTGACATTCCTGGCATTCGACCACCCTCAATTCCACCGCCCCATCGGCGCGATACGCCGTACCAGCGCCCCGACGAACCGCGCTGTCGATGAATTTGTCAATGTATTGAAATCCGAGACACCGGCAATCGACCCGATTTGATGCCGACAGTCATGCCGGCATCGGTATCAATGCAGATGTCGTGGTGACCTGATTTGCCCTAGCGAGAACGCTTTCGCTCGGCGGTCGGCTGAAAGGCCAACTTCGAATGATAGGTGCAATAGGGATCCGTGTCGTCGCAATCGACGCCGCAAAAATAGAAGTCCTCCTGCATCGGATCGCCAATCGGCCATTTGCATGTTTTTTCCGTCAGTTCGGTCAGCGGCAACCGACGCGAAATCGGCACGACAACGTCCTCGATCGGGCGCATGTCGATTTCTGCGATGGCATCGGCCAGCACGTCATGCTTCAGTGCTGTCGCGCCGCTGCTGCGCGGTGTCGAACGCGGTGCGGAACTGCGCCCGCCATATCCGCCGCTGCGTGGTGCCGATGCGACCCGCTTGCTGCGCCCGCCACTGGAGCCGCCGGATTTTGCCCGGCCCGGGAGATTGAGGCGGTGCACTTTTCCAATAACTGCGTTACGGCTGACGCCGCCCAGTTCCGCTGCAATCTGGCTCGCGCTCAGTCCATCGGCCCAAAGCTTGGTCAACCTTTCGACGCGCTCATCAGTCCAGCTCATAGTCCAAAACCCCTGTCATTCAAATGCGGGGCGGCGGACTCCTTCAACGGGTTCCGAATGTTCAATCGAAACCGGTCTTCTCAAAGAGCTAAAGGTTACTAGGTCCGCCGCATGCAGTCCAATATGTGCCTGTAACGTAGTGTTCGCGGGACTCGGTGACAAGAGTCGCGGGATTCAACCGGAATCCTTTTTCGAGTTTTTCCCCAACTTGAAGGGAAATTTCCACTTTTCCTGGAAATCGGGGCCTAATTCGATCGGTCTCGCCGATTGGTGCCGGATGTTGATTGACAAAGGCTGTCGGTATATGGATAGCGGACAATGGCTGCCTTTTGGGGCGGCTATTTATTTTTTTGGCCCGGATTAACCGGGTCATCCATCTCCGTCGCCAAGCCACGACAGTTGGGAGAACAGCGATGTCCAAAGGTGCATCACTCTATGGAACCTACAACCGCATCCCGCTTCGGTTCGAACGCGGCGAAGGCGTATGGTTGGTTGACGAGGACGGGAACCGATATCTGGATTTCGCCGCCGGCATTGCCGTAAACTCCCTTGGCCATGCCCATCCGCATTTGGTCGAGGCGCTGAAGGACCAGGCCGACAAGCTGTGGCATGTCTCCAATCTCTACGAGATACCCGGACAATCCAGACTGGGAGACCGGCTCACGGAGGCGACATTTGCTGACCGGGCCTTCTTTACCAATTCCGGAGCCGAGGCCCTGGAATGCGCGATCAAGACAGCGCGTCGTTATCACTATGTGAACGGTGACGGGGCGCGGGTCGATATCATCACGATCGAAGGGGCCTTTCACGGCCGGACCCTGGCAACCATCGCTGCCGGAGGCCAGGAGAAATACCTGGAGGGTTTCGGGCCGAAAGCGCCGGGCTTCAAACAGGTGCCCTTCGCCGATCTCGACGCGATGAAAGAGGCCGTCGACGAACAGACGGCCGCCATACTGGTCGAGCCTCTGCAGGGCGAAGGCGGCATTCGCGAACTGTCCGTCGAGTGGCTGAAAAATCTCCGCGCACTGTGTGACGATCATGGGGTGTTGCTGCTATTGGACGAGGTTCAGTGTGGCGTCGGCCGCACCGGTAGGCTGTTTGCCCATGAATGGGCGGGCATCACGCCCGACATCATGGCGGTGGCAAAGGGCATCGGCGGAGGCTTTCCCTTCGGCGTTTGCCTTGCCACCGAAGAGGCGGCAAAGGGCATGACTCCCGGTACCCACGGCACCACCTATGGCGGCAATCCGCTGGCCATGTCCGTCGGCAACGCAGTGCTCGATGTCATTCTGGAAGAGGGCTTCCTGCAGCATGTTCGTGATGTCGGTCTCGTCTTTGCGCAGGGCCTAGCGGCCATTGCCGATCAGTATCCGGACGTTATCGAGGAAGTGCGCGGCACTGGCCTCATGCTCGGCGTCAGATGCAAATGCCCCAATATCGACCTATTGGTCGCCATGCGTGATCAGCAGCTTCTCGGCGCGCCGGCCGGCGACAATGTGGTGCGTCTGCTGCCGCCATTGATGACCACCGCCGAAGAAGCCCGTGAGGGATTGAGCCGATTGGAAGCTGCGGCCGCTGATGTGTCGGCGCGCTCCGGTTGATGCAAAGGACAAGCGGCCGGACTTTCTGATCCCGTCGCAACAACAAGGAAATTCCAGATGACTTCGAATGGCGGGCCTCGTCATTTTCTCGATCTATCGGCCGTTGCGTCGGATGAATTGCGCGCCATCATGGACCATGCCCACACGCGCAAGGCTGCAACAAAGGATGGCAGCGCCGACCGGCCTCTTTCGGGCAAGATGCTGGCGATGATTTTCGAAAAGCCGTCGACACGCACCCGTGTGTCCTTCGATGTCGGCATGCGGCAACTGGGCGGTGAGACCATTCTGCTCTCCGGCCGCGAAATGCAGCTCGGTCGGGCTGAATCCATCGCCGATACGGCGCGCGTGCTGTCACGCTATGTCGACGCCATCATGATCCGCACGACCGATCATCGCCGGCTGACCGAACTGGCCGAACACGCAACGGTGCCGGTAATCAACGGTCTGACAGATGATACCCATCCCTGCCAGATCATGGCCGATGTCATGACCTTCGAGCAGCATCGCGGCTCGATGACCGGAAAGAGGGTTTCCTGGGTTGGCGACGGCAACAATGTGCTGCATTCCCTTTTGGAAGGAGCCGGGCGGTTCGGCTATGGCATCAATATCGCCGTGCCGGAGGGCTCTGAACCGGCGGAATCCTATCTGCGCTGGGCGCGAGAGCAGGGTGCTGAGGTGATGGTCACAAGGGATCCCGATACGGCGGTTACCGGGTCCGATTGCGTGGTGACGGATACCTGGGTGTCCATGGGCCAGGAACAGCGGGCTCGAGGGCACAATGTTTTCAAGCCCTATCAGGTCAATACGCAACTGATGGAAAAGGCCGATCCGCAGGCATTGTTCATGCATTGCCTTCCCGCCCATCGCGGCGAGGAAGTGACAGATGAGGTGATAGACGGGCCGCAATCGGTCGTTTTCGATGAGGCGGAAAACCGGCTCCACGCGCAAAAGGCCATCCTGGCCTGGTGTTTTGACAAAATTTAGCGCTTCGGGCATCGCAAGCGCATATACGGGCTGCCGCATCCATGACGACTGAAGACTACAATCTTGGCGAGATAGGCTATGCAGGCGACGATCAGGTCGTTCCGTTTCAGGTGGAAGGCCTCGATGCACGAGGCCGCGCCGTTCAGCTTGGACCCATGCTCGACACCATTTTGGGCCGTCACGATTATCCCGAGCCGGTGGCTCGGCTGTTGGCGGAAGCAATCACGCTGACGGTACTGCTTGGGACCTCCCTTAAATTCGATGGCAAATTCATCGTGCAGACACAGGGTGACGGGCCCGTCGATCTGCTGGTCGCCGATTTCACGACACCCGACAGTCTGCGCGCCTATGCCCGTTTTGATGACAAATTATTGGCTGAAGCCGTGGCCGAAGGCCGGCTGGAGCCACATGAATTGCTCGGTACCGGCGTTCTGGCCTTCACCATCGACCAGGGCAGTCACATGCAGCGCTATCAGGGCATTGTTGAGCTCACCGGAGCGACTTTGGAAGAAATCGCCCGCGCCTATTTCCGGCAATCCGAGCAGATCCCAACCGAAGTGCGCCTTGCGGCGGCCCAGCTTTACGCGCGCGATGCCGCCGGCACGACCGGTCATCATTGGAGGGCCGGCGGGGTGGTGTTGCAGTTTTTGCCCGAATCCGAGGAGCGTATACGGCAGACCGACCTTCCGGGCGGTGATATTCCGGACGATCTCGATGAGGATGATGACGGCGACGACGAAGATGAGGATTGGGTGGAAGCCAAGGCACTGATGGAAACCATCGGTGACGATGAGCTGACAGATCCCCAGGTCGGCTCCGAGAGGCTGCTGTACCGTCTGTTCCATGAACGCGGCGTCCGGGTGTTCGATCCGGTTGCCGTGCAGGACAATTGCACCTGCTCTCGCGAAAAGATCCGCTCGGTTCTGGATGGATTTGACGAACAGGAAATCGAAGAGAGCATCGAGGACGGAAAAATCTCCGTCAAATGCGAATTCTGCTCCACTGACTACGTCTTCGATCCGGGTGAATTGGACAGCTGAAACGCCGATCACCATGTGCTGAAGAGCCTCGTAGCGGTCGAAATGGCCAGCCCCGGTTGAAGCCAGGGTCGATGATCTGTAACCTGTCAGTGTTTCTGGTCGTGGGGATCGGCCACATCGCGTTGGGGTATCAGTCAGTATGTGTTGCATTGAAGTTGAACGGCTGCGCGCCGCAGCTATGGGGGTGGTGAAGCCCGCGGCCTCCTCTGCATTTGTTGTTGGACTGTTGGCCGCTTCGGCATTGTATTATCCTGCCGAGCCCGCAATGGCCGAAAGCCGGCTGATAACAACCGATGCGGTGTCGACAGTATTTCAGTTTGGCCATGTTTCCGGCGAACATTATGCCGACAAGGCCTTCGCTGTCAGAAGCATTGAAAATCGGTGTCGAGACCGGCCGCAGACCAACAATGCACAGGCCGAATTTATCAGTTTTCTCGGCGGACGAATGTCGGCAGAGGACTTTGCCAAGATGTGCCGCCGCGCATTGGACCGTGAAAGACAGGTTCGGGAGATTGACCGGGAACTGCTGAAAACAGGGATCGTTCTGGGTGATGTTCGCCCAAAAACAGCACCGCCATTTGGAGATATCTCGGGCGACCCGAAATTGGTCAACAACGGTACGGCGGTCGGGTTTGATATCGGTACGACGGATGTCACGGTGACAAGGGGTCCAGGCACCGGCCTTGAACCAGGTGCAGAAAACTTCTTTGTTCAAGACAAATGGGAATTCAAAAAGTGGTCGGCCAACATAGGAATTCGGGATGAGGAGTTCGGACCGCAACCGGCACCCGTCAAGACCTGGATTGGTGTTGGCGCAGGATTCGACCTGTTGGCGCGGGATGTCATTCAACTCAACGGATTCAACCAATTTCTCAAAACCGGGACCGCAGAATATGCTGCGTTGGAATTCGGGATTGAAAAGCGGCTCTCCGGTCACCTCAACCTGATCGGCTCCTTCACCTTGCAGCGCAACGCTGTCGATATCAAAAGCCTTGGCAACAACCCGCCGGCTGTCGGTTCCCTGCCGCTGGGCGGAGACATCGAAACATGGAGCCTGGCACCGCGCATCGGACTGTCCTACGACGTTGTGCGGAACGGGAAAACACGCATGGTTCCGTGGGCCATGGTGGGCGCTGGCGTCGCATTTCAGGATCTCAATGCCACGAATAGTGGCGCAACCGTGTTGAGCGGCAACAAGACGACTGCGATGGTGACATTTGCGGGAGGTATCAAATTTCCCGTCAATGAACGCGTCAGTGTCGGGGTCAATGGGTTTGTGAACTGGTTCGACGGATTCAACGTCTCTGCCGGGCCAGGCGTCAATGCCGCCATGGCTTCACGAACCGAGGTAGGCGGCTACATATCTTTGGATATCAAGAACCCCTTCGGAACAGGGTACTGATCGTTTCTCAGACCGGAACACACGCTTCCCGACGGTCGATCAGCTTGGCGGCCTTTTGATAAAAGTTGGCGCTGAGATGGCGCGCGCCTCCTGATCGGAATTTTACGTTCGCGCCTTTGGCAATTGCTACCTGCTCATAGGCCGCTCGCGTAGGGTGAGAGCCAGTCGGCGTATTTGTCGGCCAGTTGTTGTGCTCGTCCGCTGTCCGCCAGGATGAGGTCGACGCCACCATCATAGGGCGCGAATATTGACGGAGCCTCGTTGGCCGATACCCACAAGACACCGGTATCAGCGTCAGCGGCGATTTTGGCGAGCAAATCCTCAAACAGCGGGGGCTCCCAGTTGCACCGCTTTACATAGGCTACGATTTCGGCCGGCTCTATGGGTTCGTCTTGGCGGAACCAGGCAAGACCGGGCTTGAGTGAATATGTTTCGACCGCATCATCTTCTATCGGCGGCGCTTCCAGGTATCTGTTGGCAATCATCCAGCAAGGCGTTCCTGACCCGAGAACCTCTTCGGCCAGTCTGATGCTACGACGGACAATCTCCCGGTTTTCTTCGTCCGTCTCGGCATACCGCTTGGATTCGGGAAGGGAATGAAACCGAACCCAGCGCTCGGCAAAGATCTGCCGCAAAAAATCGGCCGTCGGTTCGTGTCCACCAAAATGACGCCACCAGAACGTGCCGAACGCGATGGCGGTTTGGGCGTCTGCCTGATCCGGTTGGGCCGCAAGGTTCCGGCTCTTGGCAGCTTCAAGCAGAAGTGCCTGCATGCGCGGCGATATCACGAAATCATTATAGGGAATGAAGCTCTCGTCATCGATGCAGGACCAGGCCCAGACTGACCAGGCATGCAAGTACCAGTGCGCTTTCAATCGGTCTTCGACTTTTTGCCAAATCGGGGTCGCCAGATAATCCGGATCACCATCGCCGGCTGACGCAAGGATCAGTTCCATCAAAAGGAACTTCTCATCATCATCCAGTTCAGCGTTGTCATAGAGTTCGAGGAATTCAGCAATCCGGTCAAAGTCCTGAAATCTCCGTTCCCAATCCTGGATGTCGGGATGGTCGGACAATCCCAGCCGACGAGAAAGGGATGCTCTTGCCGCAGGTGTTTCAAAACGTTCCGGCGGGATTTCGAGATTTGAAAAGCTCATGTATTACAGGGTCTCCCAAGGGGCGAGGGCAACAGGAATGCGGCCCGGATCATCTCTCTTCGGGAACGATGATGCGGCAGTTTTCAGTGTTTTTTTCACACTCTGACATGGCGTGACGGATTGCGTCTTCCAGCACATCATGGCTTGCATTGCTGAAGCCACAGCTTTGTTCACCAAGCGCGAACGCCACCGGCTGTTGAACTTCGCCGCGCGACATGCGCACGTACGCTGTTTTGCAGTATTCGCCATCTTCCATGTTGCTGAACTTGTATCCAGTCGTTGCCAGTCGAGCGAAGATTGAAGTCCGGTCTTCGTCGAGCAAATTGGAGGGCAGGACGGTCCGAACGCCCTTGTCCGGATCGTCCGCCTGTTCATCAGCCTGATGGATGCAAAATCCCTGATAATGAAGCCGGTATCCCGCAGGGCATTCTTCAGCAGACACGGCTTGGCCGGTCGTTCCAAGCAAGACAATGGCAGCGCCGATCACCACACCGGCGGTAATCGCAAGGTGTGGGGACAGCGCGTCACCCATGATTTCGCTTGCTCTCCGATTGAGACCGGTGTCTCTTTTTCCTTGAATTCCCATCATCGGACACAATGCAACGGAACATGTCCATGAGCAATACGCCGTTCAGGTCCGCTTGGGACAGAACGGCCTGTCACACCGCCTATACCGCGATAAAGAGTTATTGTGTTGATTTGTCGTCCAATACGTCCAACACTGGAGGCAGGTGGGGGCAGACAAATTATGACTGACGTTCAGGCACACAATGGCTGAATGCGAAGGTTGCGGGAGCAATAACGCTGCTGGCGTTCAGTTCTGTACGAAATGCGGACGAGTCCTGTCCGCCGGCCGGAAAAAGCCGAAGCCGGCCTCGTCGGATGCCAAGACGGGCGATTTCGCGCAGGATGATATCTTCTCGGACATGTTTGCAGGCGTTGCAAACGGCCGTCAGAGGGAGACGAACAAGCCCGATCGCCCTGATGCAGGCCAGGCGGAAAACACGCAGAATTCCGTTTCGGGAACCGACCAGAGACCGACCTCGTCAACCCATTCAGAGGGACAAACACGCGCCGACGTCATCAGAAGCGTCGCCAGATCAGCAGCGAAAGCAATCGCCAAAAGCGTTGCTCTGAGCGCGGCGGTCCTCGGTCCCGGATTCATACTGTTGGTCATGGGGATCACCATACCGGGCATGATCTGGTTGTTCTGTGGCTCCTTTGGGCTGATGGCCTGGACCTATCGACGACCCTGGCGTCTTGGAATGATCAGTTGCCTGACGCCGCCGCTTGCCGCCGCGGCCTGCTATGCCGTCCAGCTCACTCTATTTGGAGACGCCGCTCCGCCGGGTTTGCTGATTGCAGCCGCCGTCGCCATTGGTATTGCCATTGGTTACTGGCGGGCGCAAACCCATGAAGTCAAACCGGATTCCGGTGGGATCGTCGCCGAGCGGACAATCGGCTATCTCATCGTCTGGGTGGTGGCCTACGGGATCACGCAGGCGATGGGACTGGTCGCGCTGAATGAGCTGGCAATCCGTGGTGGTCTCATCACCGGTGCCTTTTCGACGGCCATGCTGGTGATGGTGAGTGTGGTCATATGGCGTCGTTACACGATCCTGAAAGCCGTATCCGGGATCGCCGTCATCTACATATGTACTGGGTTTTTGGTTGCGGATGCGCAGGCTGCTGAACGGTTTTGCTGGGAACGCGTGCCCGGCCCGAAATACGCCGTGCATATCGGGGACAATGTCAATCTGCATGCCTGTCTCAATTCGGGCAGCTGCGAGACTGGTGGCCGGCTGCCAAACGCGTCTTTTATGGTGACAATCGGCCGAAGTGCAGGCAGCAACGGTTCTTTGTCTCGTGCTGACATTTCGAACCATATCTGCAAGGTGATCAGGTCACAGTTTCAGCCGGTCGCTCAAAATCAACCAACGCCCAGCCGAAGCGGTGGTGGACTGACGGTCAACACACCGCTTTGCTGGATGGGCATTTCAGACGGCTACATTGGCCCGGCTATCGACAGATCAACCGATGACCCCGGTTGCGACTTTGTCGGTTCCTGCCGCGAGGTCATTGGTCGTACCGGATCAGACCTTGGCGTTGACCTGCGCAACCCAAATACCGGCAATGTGAGCCGTTGGAGTTTGGAGGAGGGCATCTGTTCCCAATTGGGCAATGCGCAGACCGGCATTGTGCAGTCTGGCGGCGAAGCCGAAATTGATGATGTTGCAAGAGCCACCGCGATTGTCGCGACGGTTCTGGTTGCCGCCGGGATCGCGGTTCACGTGGCGCAGGCGATCGCCATTGCGATTGCCAATGCGCTGCAATCCGGAGTCCAGCTCACCGCCGAGGAGATTCAGCGGGCGGTCACCGACGCGCTGCTCAGCCGGTCCGACAAGGATGGACCCGGTAGTCGGGATACCGGCGATGCGCACAGCGCCGACGATCCGGATATCAATCGGCCCCCCAATGTAACGATGACGGAACGCGTGCGACCGTCACAGACCGGCCGAGACTCTGCACAATCGCATCCAGAGGCGCGTGAGCCGACATCGGACCAGACCGACACGGAACCGAATGCACCTCCGAATGTCAGTTTTTCGGATCGTGTGAGACCACCAACTCCTGTCTACGATTCCGATGGCACCGCCTTCAGGACCAATGAAAAGGGTGAATATTGGGTTCCGGACGAAAACGGAAACTGGGATTGGCGTTCAAAGGCACAGGCTGATGAAGCCGCAACCCATCGGGCGCAGACCGCCCAGCAGAATCAGCAACAGGAAAGCGAACCAGAAGCAGAATCACCACAAGGAGAAACCGCGCAATCCGATCAAAATGAAGAAGAAAACGCAGATAAACCTGGACAGACCGAAGCGGCCACCGCTCACTCCGAACCCGAACCCGAACCCGAACCCGAACCCGAACCCGAACCCGAACCCGAACCCGAACCCGAACCCGAACCCGAGAAGCCTGCGCCGGACCAAGCACAGCCTGGCTTCGCTGGCCGTATCTGGGAACGTTTCGGACAGGGTATCGCGGATGTGGGGTCCGAAATTGGCCAAGTCGTGACCGACGCGAACAACAACCCGTGGGATGCCAACCTGTATTGGGCCGGCTCTTGGATCGGTGGGATGAGCCAGGATGTCCATGGTTTGCTCAAGGCCCCGGGAGATGCAGGGAGGATTCTGGGCGAAACGATCATCGAAACAGGAAAATCTGCCACCAGCGCTCTGGGTGATGCACTGAAGGACCCGCGTATAATTGGCGAAACGATGGCGGGAACCGGAACTGGCCTGCGCAATCTTGGTGAAAGCGCACTGGATGTTACGAGTGCAACTGCGCGGGCCGGACGCGACATCTGGAACGATCCGGATTTGCGCAACGACATGCTGGACGGCATGAACCAAACAGTCAATGACATCAGTCAGACCATCGGTGACACCCTTTCCGATCCGGACAAGGTTGTCGACGGACTGAAGATTGTCACCGGTGCGGAAAATCTCGGAAACGCCCTGGATCATGAGCGATCTGTGCTTCAGCGAATGGGTGAGCTTGGAATGGGGTTGGCCGGACTCTACGGCACGCTGTCCGGTTTGCAGGGCGGCGCGCAATGGGTACGTGGTGGGGCATCAGGTGTCGTGAATCGAGTGGCGGGCGCCGGCTCATCCATGTTTGATGATGCGGCCCGAGCGGGCGCGCAAAGTGGTGATGAGCTCGCAGCGGCCGTATCCGGCTCTGCCGACGAACTGGCGGGTACTCTCGACGAAGGCCTTCAGTCCGTGACCGCCACGGATGACCTGGCGGGTGGCGCCGGGGCTGCTCTGGTCGATGATGAATTGAATGTGGGCGGACAGGTGGCGGGCTCTGCTGATGAGACGGTTGGCGTCACAAACCTCGACGATGGCATGGTGCCACCGGATGGAAATGATTTCCCCGCCAATCCCCCATTGGATGACCCGCCACCAGTGAACCCGGCTGACGATCTGCCGCCGGCTGGACCGGCTGACGAGATCGTTGAGCACGCCGATGATGCCGCGGCTGGTGCTGATGATACTGCAGAAGCCGCTGATGAAGTTGCGGAAGGTGCCGATGAAGCTGCACAGGGTGCAGATGAAATCGCCGGTGGGGCTGATGAAGCGGCAGGAGGTGCGGATGATGCGGCAGGGGGTGCGCCGGGTCCGGCGCCTGAACTCATCCCGACAACCTGGCAGACCAATCATCCGACTGGAATGTTGCAACTGGGGGGAATGGATTGCGCTGAAACGGTCGGGCGCCGGCTCATGATGGAACTCGGTGTCGGCGTCAATGACGACATCATCGGTGCTGCCGTTGCCCAGAACCGCGGCGCAACCGGCGGTATCGCCGGTGCGCGATATGAAAGCTTCTTCTCAGAGCTGGGTTTTCAGACGCGAAAATTGCCCGTTCATGACACGGGGACCGCCAAACAGAAGGTGGAAGCGTTGGGGCGGATTCTGGAGGCAAGACCGAATTCGAGAATTGTAGTCGATTTGGGCATGCCGGGAATGACCGAAGCGCATTCAGGCGTGATCGATACCGTTGAAACGGTGATGACCGAGGGGCTCAATGGGCTGGAAGAAGTCTACTATCTTCACATCCGGGAACCGAGCCTGGGCACAAGGATGAGGGTTCCGATGTCATCTATTGACGGCGGCCCCTCTCTGAAGGACGCCGCCGGAAATGTCATTCCGACCCAAGCCGGCCGGTTGAGGGTCAATTGGTGGAACAGCTATCTGGTCAGCGCATGACCCCGTGCAGGACGCAAAGTAGAAACATATGCTATTGAATTTGCTTTTTTTATTCCAGTCGAGGCACTAGAAATGACCAGCGAAACAGGCGCCAATGACACATATTTTCGCTTTCAGGTCAGCGAGAGCGATTTCCCGCATCTGGTTCATGAGCTTTTCAATGGCGCCATCGACCCGAAATCGCCGATTGCATCCATCACAACCGAGCGGGGTCGGCAAAGCGGGACGGCTTCGGCACAATTGTCCGGACTGACGGTTAGTGAACAGGTTGCCACTGCCGTGAACATTCTGGCGGCACCCGATCTGATCATGAATTGCAGAACGGGAGGGGGCGTGCCCACCGGATATCTCAGCGCCTGCCATGCAAAATCGGTCAATCCGGATGCCTTTGCTGTTGTGACGCCATCATTCGAACGCGCGTTCATGGTGACCCTCTTTGAGGATCAGCAGCAATTTCTGACCGCATGGATTGCGGCAAATGCATCTGCCGCAGATACAGCCGTTGTCAATCTGATTTCATCAAAGATGCGATATGAATCGCTGGTCTACATATTTCATGCGATCGATCTGTACCGGCGCACAACGATGCAAAATCTGCTGCAGCACAGTGCCGACACATCTCCCACAATATCGGTTGATGAATTCACCGGCTCGCTGGGCAGCTCGACAAAAAGTGGTGACCTTCGCTGGCTGGTTCCCTGTTTCCTGGCCCTGACACCGGGTCTCGATCAATACGCCTTTCAAGGCGATATCACCCATGTGGAGGAACTGACCCGGCGGGACGTGCTTTATGTTGAAGAGGAAGACGGCACACCAACCGAAACACTGACATATGGCGATGTCGGCCGGTCGCTCGGTATCGAATTTCACCGCAGCTGGCTGTCGGCGGCGGGGTATGAAACCAGCGTGCGAACATCACGTGGATGGCGGTCAACCGGACGTGCATTCCTGGCGCCAACCAGCCTGTGCAATCATCTGTTCAGCGTTAGCGGGTCAGCGAGTGAGGCCTTTGTCGATCATGCGGCCTTGTCTCGTGACGATCTTGCCGATGTGCTCGCACAGCAATTGCAGAGAACCGGCGAAGCCGTGTCAGATGCGAATGACAAAGCGGACGAAAACGCCGCAGCCGCTGTCGAGAAAGGCAACAGTAATCCGGCTCCGAAATTCTGCAACCAGTGCGGCAACGCCCTGTCGACCGGCAAAAAATTCTGCACGGCGTGCGGTGCGCCGGTCGATATCCAAACTGCATAACGGGAACAATAACATGGCCAACAATTGTGCGAACTGTGGTGCGCCGCTGGGACCGGACGATCGCTTCTGCGGAGAATGCGGAACCGAGGTTCTGGCCGCATCCGCGTCCGAGCCGGATGTGGTGAATGGTGAGATCATCCAGGAACAAACTGGAACGCTCAATGATCTGGTGCACCAGATCCAGATGCTGATGGATGTTTCGACACCATGGGACAAAATCATCATCGATCTTCCCGACAGCGGCGACTTCCTCCAGTTCGCATTTGCGGAAAATGTGATGCAGCTGGATTTCCCGCTGGTCACACCGGAGCAAAAAGCCCGCACGGCTGAAGCGTTCAATGTACTGACCGCGTTGGATTTGTTGCCATTCGTGGTTGAAGCGGCCGGCGGAGAAAAGGTCTTGGTTTGCGACCTGGAAGGCACGCCGCAGAAGAATGCCGAAATGACGCTCCGTATCGCAACGGATCTCTATGGCAGTTCCAATTTGAGCACGGCGAACTTCACGCTGATGGGACCACAACCATAGAGCCTCCATCCACTTGGGGCCGCTGTGACCTGGACGGCAATTGAAGTTGTGCCCGATTCAATTGACCCGTTCGGAGCTGCCATCGTTACATTTTGGTACAATTCGGAAACCAAGATTATCTGGCAAGAGTGGCCGTGCTCACTATATGATCGGAGGTGATCATGACAGGAAACACCAATACTTTGGTTTACCGGTTGTTTTATAACCGGAAAATCAGGCCGATACAGGCGGGAACATGCTGAAGTCGATCCATGACGAAACGGAGGCGGAAACGCCATCCGCACCGGAGGAGCTTCAACGTCCGGTCGAAAGTCCGTCGCGCGTCAGGCGCGGTGGACGTGTTGTGATTCAAACCATCCTGATGCTGGCGGTCCTGGGTGCTTCCTACGGTGTGATGAACCGGCTGATCGACACAAAGCCCGAACGGGCCGCACGAAACTTCCGGCCGACCGCCTACACGGTTGAATCGGTCGTCGTTGATGCCGCGAGCAATCGTCCGCAATTGCGGCTTTTCGGCGAGGTCCAGGCGGCACGGTTTGTCGAGTTGCGGCCGCTGGTCAATGGCGAGATCATCGCCGTCAATCCCTCCCTCAAGGCCGGCTCCGATGTGTCACAAGGCGACGTGCTGATCGAGATCGACGCGTTCAACTATCGCGGCGCGTTGGCCGAGGCCCGCGCCAATTTGGCTCAGGCAAAGGCCACACTGGTCGAGACCGAGGCGCGGATAACTGCCGAGCGGGACCAGCTTGCCGCAGCAGAAATGCAACTGACGCTGGCCGAGAGCGATCTGGGCCGCGCCGAATCCCTGGTCAGCAGCGGAACGCTGACCGAAAAGCAGGTCGAGGACCGACGCCTGATTGTCTCGCAACGCGAGCAGGCGGTCAGTCAGCGGCGCAACAATCAGCTGATCGAGGAAGCCCGGCGCGAACAGCAGATCGCCAATCTCGACAGCCTGACCTGGAAGGTTCAGCAGGCGGAGCGCAATCTTGAAAACACGGTTCTGAAATCACCCTTTACCGGCGTGATCAACTCCGCCGGTGCCGAGGTCGGTCGCTATGTCAGCAGCAGTGACGTCGTCGCCTCGGTCTATGATGATGAGGCGCTTGAAGTGCGCTTCACGCTGACCGATGCGCAATATGGACGAATATCGGCCGATACAGATCCCCTGATCGGGCGCGACATCGAGGTCATCTGGGTGGTCGGCCAAAGCAGTTATACCTATTTCGGCCAAATCGACCGCATCGGTGCGGAGATCGCATCGACCCGTGGCGGCGTGGAGGTGGTTGCGCGGCTGGATCCGACACGCGCCCAGGTCCAGTTGCGACCGGGAGCCTTTGTCGAAATCGATGTTCCCGATCGGCTCTATGCGGCATCCTATCGCGTGCCCGAGACAGCCCTGTATGACGGTTCCGCGGTTTTCGTCATCGAAGATGGACAACTTGCCCGTCGTGAGGTCGAGGTGGCGGCGTTTGATGGCGAAGACGTCATCATTGCATCCGGCCTCGAACCAGGGGATGCGGTGATGACCACCCATCTGACACAGGCCGACAATGGCGTGCGGGTTCGCGGACCGCTTTCCGGCGAAACACAACGCTCAGGCCCGCGTTCCGCCGGCAGCGACGCGAGCAATCCGCAACAGGCGGGTGGGCGCACCGGCGGAAGGCCGCAGGGTGATGCGCAACGCGCAGGTGCCCGTACCGCCGGCGGGGCCGGAGGCAACTGAAGTGGCGGAGAGCGGCGTCAGGCGGGTGATGGAAAATGCCGCGGACACGATCAGTGGCTCCGGAGGGCTCGTCAGGACCTTCATACGCCACCCCAACGCTGCCAATCTGCTGATGATGCTGATGATCCTGATGGGTGTCTTCAGCATCCTGAAAATCAATACCCAGTTCTTTCCTTCTGTCGACCGGCCGAACATCAATATTTCGCTGAGCTGGTCGGGTGCCAGCGCCGAAGACATCGAACGCAATATGCTGGCGATCGTGGAACCGGAGGTGCGCTTTACCGAAGGTGTCGACGAGATGACGTCGACCGCGCGCGAGGGGTCGGGATCCATCCGTCTGGAGTTCGAAGACGGCACCGACATGCAGCGGGCACTCTCGGAAGTCGAAACGGCGGTCAAGTCGATCAGCACGCTGCCCGAAGATGCCGAGACGCCGACTGTTTCCAAAGCAAGTTTTTTTGATCGCGTGGCAAGTCTGTCGGTCGGCGGTACGGCGTCTGAACAGGTCAAGCGTGACTGGGCCAAGCGCATCCGCGATGATCTGATTGCCCGTGGTATCGACAAGGTCGATTTTACCGCTCTGCGCGACCAGGAATTGCAGGTCGATGTTCCGGAACGCGAACTGCGACGTCTCGGACTGACGATTTCGGATGTCGCGGGCGCAGTGACGGCGAACAGCAAGGACCTGCCATCCGGCAGCATCGGTGGTGCGGTCGAGCGTCAATTGCGCTCGCTTGCCGATGCCGAGACCCGGCAGACGTTGGGAAGCATCGAAGTCCTTGCTTTTCCGACCGGTGAAAAGGTGCTTCTCGGCGACATCGCCGACATTCAGGACAGTTTCGACCAGGATGCGACCCGGGGGTTTGCTGGCGGCGATGTTGCCATCGAAATCGACGTGAGGCGGGCAGCATCCGCCGATACGTTGCGTACGGCGCGGATCCTGGACGACTATCTGGAAGAAATCCGGCCACAACTGCCCGACAATATCGAGCTCAACACCTATGAAGTGGCATCCGATGCGCTGTTCGAGCGGATCATGCTGCTGGTCAAGAACGGCGTTGGCGGCCTTGTCCTGGTGATCGGGATCCTGTTCGTGTTTCTCAACAGCCGGATTGCCTTCTGGGTGGCGGCGGGGATTCCCGTCGCGCTGCTGGCGACAGTGGGCTTCATGTTCATCTCCGGCCAGTCGATCAACATGATTTCGCTCTTCGGACTGATCATGATGCTTGGCATCATCGTTGACGATGCGATCGTTGTCGGGGAACACACCAACACCCGGCTCGAAATGGGCGACAGTCCTGCAGATGCGGCCGAAAACGGGGTCGGGATGATGCTCAAGCCGGTCATGGCGGCCATGGCAACGACCCTTGCCGCTTTCGCACCGATGCTTTTGATCACTGGCACCATCGGCCAGATCATGGGTGTTCTGCCACTGGTTGTCATTGCGGTCATCATCGCCAGCCTTTTGGAATGTTTTTATGTTTTGCCCGGCCATCTTGCCCATGCGCTCGAAGGCCAGAAATCGCCCCGCTGGTCCTATTGGCGGCAGTTCTTCTTCGCTTTCGTGCTGGTGGTCGCTGCAACAGCCGCGGCCGCACCGTTCTCTCCGATTGAAGCCAGACTGTCCGACGACGGATTTCTGCGCACAGCGCTGGACGGATTTACCGCGCAGGCCATGCCGGTGCAGATGATTGCCGTGGCCGGGCTGGCCCTGCTGATCGCGACGGCGCTTGAAGCAGCGATCCTCTGGCTGCGCCGCAAGGCTGCAAGCGGCGGCTCGGCGGGCGACACGACGGACGTCCGGGAAAGCCGATTCCGTATCTGGTTCGATCGTAATTTCGGCCGGTTCCGCGATGGCCCCTTCAATCGCTTTGTGACGCTGTCCTATCGCTGGCGTTATGTGACCATCAGCATCGCAGTCGGTTTGACGCTGATCCTTGTTGTGGGCCTCATCCAGGGAAAACGCGTCGAGTTCGTCTTCTTCCCATCGCCCGAAGCTGAAAACATCCGGGGCAATGTGTCCTTCATGGCCGGCTTGCCCGAGGAACAGGCGCTGGAGGCCATCTCCCGGATCGAAGGAGCGTTTCGAACGGTCGAGCAGGAACTGACCGGCGGCGACGAGGAACTGGCCAATTCGATCTTCGTCATGTTCAGCAAGGCCAGCCGCTTTGGCGGCACCAGCGCTACCATCAAGGTGCAACTGACATCTTCGGAAGTGCGGACAGTCCGTACGCCGGATATCGTACGAGCGTGGTCGCGTGCGGTGCCCGGGATTCCCGGCGTTTCAAGGTTCTCTGTCTTCCAGTCCAGAGGTGGCCCTCCCGGGCGCGACATTGATGTTGAACTGAGCGGTGACCGGATTTCCGACCTGAAGGCGGCTGCTTCCGAAATCATACCGATTCTCGGATCCGTATCGGGTGTATCAGGCGTCGATGACAATCTGCCCTACGGCAAACCGGAGCTGGTCATCGAAATGCTGCCGCGCGGTGCGGCGCTTGGATTTTCCGCCGAAAGCATCGGCCGCCAGTTGCGAAACGCATTTGACGGCCAAATTCCGTTCCGATTTGCTCGTGGCGATGACGAAGTGACCGTGCGTATTTCACAGATCATGCGCAGTGGCGGAACCGGAGCGTTGCGGAACTTCGAGCTGAAGAGCCCGACCGGTGAGTTCGTGCCGTTGACCGAGGTTGCGCAGCTGACCGAGCGCCAGGGTTTTGCCTATATTTCCCGCGAGGACGGAAAAACGAATATATCGGTGACCGGCGATATCGACAATGAGGTCAACACCACAGATGGTGTGGTCGACCAGCTGGAAGAGGGTGGATTGATTGCTGAAATCGCTACCCGTTACAGTGTCGATTATGAATATGGTGGCCGGTCGCAGGAACAGCAGACGGCGTTTGCCGATCTGCAACTCGGACTGATCGTCGCTCTGTCGGTGATCTACATCATTCTGGCCTGGGTCTTTGCCAGCTATTGGCGGCCGATCGCGGTCATGCTGATCATACCATTTGGCATTGTCGGAGCCGTTTTCGGCCACTGGATATTGGGCATTCAGCTGACCATCTTGTCCCTGATCGGCCTGCTCGGACTGGCCGGAATTCTGGTCAATGATTCCATTATTCTCGTGACCCGGCTGGATGAACGCCTGAAACGCGGCGAGACCCTGCAGGAGGCCGCGACGGGTGCCAGCCGTGACCGCCTCAGAGCCGTTCTTTTGACCTCGTTGACAACCATTGGCGGCCTGCTGCCCTTGTTGTTCGAACGCAGCCTGCAGGCGCAATTCCTGATGCCAATGGCCGTCACGATTGTCTTTGGCCTGGCGATGGCAACGCTGCTGGTCCTGTTCCTCGTGCCGGCGCTGGTCGGCATCGGCAACGACATCCGAAATGCTTTCATCGCAGTCTTCGGACACCAGCCTCGGCAGCGGTCGGCTTGATAACTCCGGTTTCCGTTTTCATTCGCGCATTTGGGAATTGCCGGGTTCATTGAAACCTGAATGGCTCTACGTTCGCCAGAACCGTGGCAGGAACAACACCATAATGGTGAACAGTTCCAACCGGCCGAGCAGCATGCCGGCGGCCAGAACCCATTTGGCCGCGTCGGGCAGCGGTGCGTAATTGCCGGCCGGACCGATGACGGTGCCAAGACCCGGCCCGACATTGGATATGGCCGATCCGGCGCCCGACAGTGCAGTGGTGGTATCGAGACCGATCACGATCAACGCCATGGCGATTGCGCCGAAACTGACCACGTAAAGAAACATGAAGCTCATAACCGAAGCGATGACGCGATAGTCGATCGGACGCCCGTTGAATTTCGGCCGGAAGATGCCGTGCGGATACATCACCTGGCTGATGTGCTGGCGAACGGCCTGAAACAGCACCTGGAATCGGAAAATCTTGATGCCGCAGGAGGTCGATCCGGCGCATCCGCCAATGAACATGATCACAAAGAAAAAGGAGATGGCATGCGGTCCCCACAGGCCGTAATCGGTCGTCGCATAGCCTGTTCCGGTGGTGATGGAGACAACGTTGAACGCGGCAAAGCGCAGACCGTCAAGGCCCAGATGATGATCGCCGGAATGGGCCATCAACCACGCGATAATGGTCGCGATGAGCAACAGGCCGATAAAGACCCGCACCTGGGAATCCAGGAAGATCGGCCGGACCCGGCCCTGCAGCATCTGCACATAGAGGATGAACGGGATTGATCCGAGGATCATGAACACGGTGGTGATCCAGTCGATGGCCGCGCTGTTATAGTATCCGATGGATTGGTCCTTGGTCGAAAAACCGCCCGTGGCAACGGTCGTCATCGCATGGATGACCGCATCATCAATCGGCATGCCGGCAGACAGAAACAGGATGCAGCACAATCCGGTAAACCCGATGAACACCAGCGTGATGGAGCTGGATATCTGTGTCGCACGCGGCAGGATTTTCTCGGCCGTATCAAAGGCTTCGGCCTTGAACAGCTGCATGCCGCCGATCTGCAGCATCGGCAGGACGGCAATGGCCATGACGATGATACCGAGGCCTCCGAGCCATTGCAGCAATCCGCGCCAGAAGAGAATTCCCGGCGGCGTGGAATCGAGATTGCTGATCACCGTTGCTCCGGTCGTGGTCAGACCCGACATGGATTCGAAGAAGGCGTCGGTGTAGCTCGGCACCACACCGGACCAGATGAACGGCAGGGCGCCAAAGGCCACAAGTGCGACCCAGGACACGACGGTCATCAAAAGCGCCTGCCGGGTCGAAAGCCCCTTGGGGACGCCGCGCGTGGCGGCAAACAGGGAAAGCCCGATGAGCGTGGTCAGCATCGACGAGGCGGCGAAAACGATCCAGTCCTGGTTGCCGGCCGCCAGATCGACGATCGCCGGCAACAACATCGCGAGGCCCAGCGTTGTAATCAGGATGCCCGCGACCAGGATGACCGGGCGGAAATCAAGGGCACGGTTCAATTAAGAGTTCTCGCCATTCCCGGGACATCCAGCGAGAATGCCGGAATGTCGACCAGGAATGATCCGCCGTCCTGGCGTTCCATCCGGTATGTGCCGACCATGACGCCGGAAGGCGTATCAAGCGGACAGCCCGAGGAATAGGAAAAACTCTCGCCGGGATCGAGCACCGGTTGCTCGCCCACCACGCCTTCGCCCCTGACCTCGTCGACCTGTCCCGTGGCATCGGTGATGTGCCAGTAGCGATCGCGCAACTGCACCGTTTCATCCGACTCGTTGACAATGACGATCCGGTATCCCCAGACATAGCGACGGTCTTCGGGCTCCGATTGCTCTTCAAGATAAAAGGGTTCAACCGTGATCTCGATATCATGTGTCCGCGCTCGGTACATGATGGTCTGGTTCCTTGTCGCCGGCAGTGTTCGCTTTCGCCTGTATAAATCATACTGAAACAAAGGGGAATCCGGTTTTCATCCCATTGCGCTGTCAATCCGGCGCAATTGGTGGGTTGCGTTTCAAGTGATACTGACACGATTGTGAGAAATGATGGCTTTCGAACGCCTGGGAAAGTTGTATGAGAGCATTCGTGGAGACCTGGCCTGGGTCCATATGAGGGTTAGCGATGCTTGATGGCGCCGTTCGAAAAATGATCGACCCGACGCTTGACGCCGCCGGACGGCGGATTGCCGCGGTCGGTATTTCGGCCAATGCCGTGACGATCACCGGATGCGTGATCGGTCTGGCCGCTGCATTCGCGATCTGGCAGCAGGCCTATCTTGTCGGATTGTTCCTGATTTTGCTCAGCCGTCTGTGTGACGGCCTTGATGGATCCGTGGCCAGGGCAACCGAAATCACTGATTTTGGCGGCTATCTGGATATTGTGCTGGATTTTGTCTTTTACGGCGCGATTCCGCTCGGATTTATCCTTGCCGATCCGATCAACAACGGTGTTGCCGGTGGAGTGCTGATCTTCTCTTTTTACATCACCGGCTCGACCTTTCTGGCCTATGCCATCATGGCAGAGCGTCACAATATGCAAAGCACGGTACGCGGCGTGAAATCGCTCTATTTTACCACCGGACTGGCCGAGGGCACAGAAACCATTCTGGTCCTGTGCGCCTTTTGCCTGTTTCCGGCACATTTTTCAGTCATTGCCTATGTCTTTGCCGCCATCTGCTTCTACACCGCCCTGTCGCGCATCATCCTGGCGGGGCGCGTCTTCGAGCAGCGTTGAGGTGCTCGGACCTTCCTGATGGCTCCCGGCCGACAATTCGTATAGGGTGCGGACAATCATGACACATCACGATTTCCCGCAATACAGCGTATCGGAGCGGATGGCCGACGGTGTCGTCCATGTTCTTAGCATCGGTGCCAGCCTGGCCGGAGTAATCGCGCTCTATGTGATGGCAGCCGGATCAGTGCCCCCGGCCTCGCTCATCAGCCTGTCGATCTACGCCGTTGGCCTGTTTGCTGTTTTCTGCTTTTCGGCCGCCTATAATTTGACAGGCGTTTCCCCTATCAAGGCCCTATTGAAACGCATCGACCAGGCGACGGTGTTTTTCAAGATCGCCTCCACCTACACGCCCTTCATGGTCATCAAACTGGCAGGATGGCCGGCTACCGGCTTTCTGGCCGTCATCTGGTCGGTGGCGACCTTCGGGATGACGACCAAGTTGTTTTTTCCGGGTCGCCTGAACAGAACGTCCTATGTGCTTTATCTGGCCCTCGGTTGGTGTGGGGTTCTGATCCTCTTCCCGTTGTTCGGTGCGCTAACCGTCCAGACCTTACTTTTGCTGCTGGCCGGCGGGATACTCTACACCGTCGGTGTTGCCTTCCATCTCAGCAAGGCGCTGCGCTATCAAAACGCGATCTGGCATGTTTTCGTGCTCGCCGGGGCGGCTTGCCACTATGCCGCCGTGATCGACGCAGTCGGTCTGGGCTGACGGATCAAATCCTGGCTTCTCGGAGGCAATATCATGAGCCTGTTTCCTGAAACACAGCCATTACAGTCTGGAGATTTGCCCGCCGAAGACGGCCATCTGGTCCATTGGGAGACATTCGGAACAGCATCGCGCCCCGCGATGCTTCTTCTGCACGGCGGGCCGGGTGGGGGTGTCAGGCCACGCATGCCAAGGCTGTTTGATCCCGACCGCTGGCACATCATTGCGATGGATCAGAGGGGCGCCGGGCGGTCGCGGCCGCATGCGGGCGATGATGTTGCGGCCTTGACTGACAACACGACGGCGCATCTCATTCACGACATCGAGCGGCTGCGTGCCCGACTGTCCATAGGGCAATGGCATGTTTTCGGATCGTCCTGGGGCACCACGTTGGCGCTGGCCTATGCACAGGCCTATCCGGCGAATGTCTCCGGCCTGATCCTGGCTGCCATAGCAACAACCACCCGCAAGGAGATCGATTTTTTGTATGGCGGCGCCGGCATGTTTCTGCCGGAGGCGTTCGAAGCCTTCCAGGCCGGCGCACCGGAAGGAGCCAGTGGAGTCGGACTGGCTGCCGCCTATGGCGATCGACTGATTTCGGCCGATCCGATCGTGCAATCCGACGCCGCGAAAGCCTGGTGTCGGTGGGAGGAATCAGTGATCGCGGTGGACCCGCGGGCAGAGCCGGCGACGCGCTACGAAGATCCACGATTCCGGTTGGGGTTTGCCCGTGTGGTGACACATTATTTTCGCAATCTCGCCTGGCTCGATACACCGATACTCGATCGAATGGACCGCATCGCGCATCTACCGGCGGTTCTGATCAACAGTCGGCTTGACCTTTCGGTTCCGTTTGTCGCTGCCTGGAATGTTCATCGTGCCATGCCGCACTCGCAATTGGTTGCCATTCCCGGCTCGCTTCACGGCACGCTTTACGGGCCCTTGTCGGATGCCGTCATGTCGGCAGGTGAACAGTTTGCGAACAGCAATGGGAGGGCAGGATAAGGCAAGTGTGGTGGCCCAATGATGCGTGAATAGCCGTTACAACGGGAGGTCACAGGATCTTGTACATGATCGTCGTCGAATCGAGACGGGCGTCCACCGGGTCAACGCAATAGCCGGGGATGATACCCGCGGTGTGGTATCCAAGCGACGTGTAGAGCGGTTCGGCATTGTCGCCAGTGCGCGTATCAAGCGTAATGAGCGACCGCTCCAGACCTCTTGCCTGGTCCTCGATGGCCGCCATAAGTGCTCTGGCAATACCCTGCCGCCTGAAGTCCGGATGAACCAGAAGCTTGGCGATTTCCGCCCGGTGCGGCTGATTGGGCGGCGTGTCATGGTCGAGCTGTACGGAGCCGATGATCCGATCATGATGCTGCGCGATGAGAAGGATCAGGACACCTGACCGCAATCGGGGCATCACCTTTTCCCGCCAGAAGGCTTCGCTATCTTCCAGCGTGAAAGGCAGCACGAAGTTCACGCTGGCGCCCTGGATCACGCAATCATGCAGCAGTGACGCCAGCTCTATGATCTGCTTTTCGGCCAGATTGGGCTGCAATTGCTGAATCTTCATCTGTGGATCACTGTTCATCGCTGCCTAGACCACAAACAGAAAATAGCGGGCGCTGCTGTGTGACGGTGTTGTGAAAGCGCTGCGGCCATGAAGCTGGTAGCGCAGGCAGTCACCTGGCTGAATGCGATGACGGGTCCCGTCGATTTCGACCGTCAGCAATCCCTCCACGAGCAACAAATGATGCTCAAGACCCCTGCGCGGCGGATGTTCATAGGTGATGCTTGTATTGGCCTTGAGAACACATTCCAGCCCTTCGGCGTTCAATGGTCCCGCCGGTGGTGAAACCGAGCGCCTGAGGAACCCGGTTTCGGGATCCGTCCACACCGGTTGATCGTCCCGGCGGACAAGCGGCGTGAAATCATCCTCGACCAGATGCATCAGCCGCGACAGTGTCAGGCCGTAAGCGGCACAAAGCTTACCAAGCACGTGCGCCGTCGGGCTGACGTCGGCGTTCTCGAGACGCGACAGGGATGCGCGGCTGACACCACTGCGTTCCGCCAGCAGATCAAGGGACCATTGACGCTCTGTGCGAAGAGATTTGAGCCGTACAGCCATTTGGCGGTCGAACGACGTTGCCTGGGATTCGGGTTCGTTCATATTCGGGAAAATATCCCGAATATGAACGAACGTCAATCGGCGTCGGAGTTTGCTATGCCGGGTGGAGCAGGTTGCGAACGGTCTGGACGATGAGATCTTCGCTTGGAAGGTATTCTTTCTCAAGTTCACGGGCGAAAGGTGTTGGAATATCCGGGGCCGCGATTTTTCTGATCGGTGCTTTTAGGGCCGTGAATGCCCGATCGGCAGCCAAAGCAATGACATCATTGACCGAACTGCCGCGTCCGATGGCCTCTGACAGAACCACCAGGCGCCCGGTTTTTCGGACCGAGGCGAGAATGGTTGCCTCGTCGAGCGGAGAGATCGTCCGCAGATCGACAACTTCGACCGAAAATCCGGACTCCTGCAAAGTGGTTGCGGCTGCGAGAGCCCGTTTGACCATCAGACCGGAGGCAACCAACGTAACGTCCGATCCGGTTCGTGCCACGGCGGCCTTTCCAAGCGGTACGACCTCACCGGCTTCCGGATCGACCTCTGCCTTTCCCGCGTGATAGAGCGCCATGTGCTCAAGAAACAGAACCGGATTGTTGTCACGGATCGCCGACACCATCAGCCCGTGCGCATCGGCCGGATTGGAGGGCGCGACGATTTTCACGCCGGGCATGTTGGCGAGCCATGAATGGTGGTCATAGGCGTGCCCGTGAAACGGACCGACGCCGAATTTTGCCCGCACGACCAGAGGCACGCTCTGGCTGCCGCCCGAGTAATAGTGCATGGCGCCGGCATCCAGAAACTGCTGCATGACCAGTGCAAGAAACTCCAGGAACATCAGGTCGACCACCGGCCGTTTGCCCTGCATGGCGGCCCCGACGCCGGCACCGACAAATGTGCTTTCTGAAATCGGCACGTCGATGACCCGCCCCTCGGCGCCGAACGCGTCCCAAAGCCCGGCATTCGAGCGCAGTGGACCGCCGAATTTGCCGATATCCTCGCCCATGACGAAGACATTCCGGTCGCGCACCATTTCGCGGTGAATGGCCGCGACAACAGCCTGCTGAAAGGTCATCCGGCTCATGGCGCAGCCTCCGCATAGACGGATCCCGGATCAAGGCCGCGGGGGTCGGGAACCGGGTCTTGCAGCGCCGCATCAAAGGCGCCCTGAACGTCCTTCCCAATGCGTGCATCGGTTCGGGCAAGCAGATCGGCCGTTTCGACGCCCTGCTCGACCAGCAGCCTTCTGAAACGCGTGACGGGATCCTTCTCGCGCCAGCGTTCGATCTCGTGCGGATCACGGTAGTCCTCGGCATCCGAGTAAAAATGGCCGGCCACACGGTAGCTCTGGCATTCGATCAGGGTGGGACCACCGCCCGTGCGAGCTCTGGCGACCGCTTCGTCCATCGCGTCTTTCACTGCCAGAACATCATTCCCGTCAACACGGACACCGGGCATGCCGGTCGCCGGCCCGCGGTCGACGATCCTTCCGCCGACGCCGGCCTTCAGCTCCGTTGAAATGGCGATCTGGTTGTTCTGGCACACGAAAACCATAGGCAGGTTCAGCACTGCTGCCATGTTCATGGCCTCGTGACAGTCTCCACGGCTGGAGGTCCCGTCGCCGAAAACACCCACCGCAACATCATCGCGCCGGTCCAGTTTCGACGCCAATGCTCCGCCGGCAGCATAACCGAGCGGCGGGCCGAGCGATCCGGCATAGAGCCCGATCAAGCCGTATTCCGGTGGCCCGCAAATATCGCTGCGATGGCGGCCCGCATGATAGGACGTGCTGCGGCCAAGGCAGCCGGCCATGATGGTTCTGAGATCGGCGCCCTTGGCAAGGGCGGCTGAAACGGCGCCGCGATAATGCGGCGCGACCACGTCGCTTTTTCTCAAGCCGTGGTAAATCCCGGCGATCATGGCCTCTTCACCTTCCAGACCATGCCAGTGGCCGTCATGCTTGCCGAGCACCTCGTCGAGGGTGCGCGTCAGCATCATCAGTTCATAGAGCTCAAGCAGGGTGCGGTTGGAGCGGCTCATGAATGCGGACCCCCGCTTTCGGGCTGGATGCGGGCGATTACTGCCCCGACGCGCACCTCATCATCCGCCTTTGCCAGAATGGCATCCAGGGTGCCGCTCATTTCGGCCTCGACTTCCACATTCACCTTGTCGGTCATGATTTCCACCAGAACGTCACCCTCGGTGAAGCGGTCTCCCGCGCTGAAATTCCACTGCACGATGGTCGCCTCGGTCACCCCTTCGCCGATTTCCGGTAGTTTGAAGTCGATCATGATGCGGTCTCCTCTAGGCGGTTGCGCCGTCAAAGCAGCAATTCGGGTTGATTGAGCAAATCGGCGACGGTCTGCAGAAACGCCGTCGCGGCGGCGCCATTCAGCGCCCGGTGGTCAAAACTCAGGCTGAGCGGCAGCATGTGGCCAACGGCGATCGTGTTGTTCGTGACCACGGGCACCTGCCTGACAGACAGGGTTGCCAATATGGCCACCTGGGGCAGGGGAACGATCGGCGTAGCGTAGCGGGCCGCCGTCGATTGTCCGAGATTGGAGAGGGTGAAACTCGCACCGCGAATATCCGTGAGCTTCAGATCGCCCGCCCGCGCCTTGCGGACAAGAGCGTCGGTTGCCTCTGAAATCTGCTGGAGCGATTGACCACGAAGATTTCTCACCACCGGGGTCAGAAGGTCTCCATTGGATGTGGTGACGGCCAGACCGAGATGAACATTGCGGAAGATCTTCAGGCCCGCATCGTCAAAATGCGCATTGAGTTCCTCGTGTTTCTCCAGCGATTTTGCCAGTGCCGAAACGAGGAAATGAGACAGGGTCGGCCGTGTCGAACGGTCATAGTTGCGATCCCTGAATTCCATCAGATCGCAGACCCGCGCGTCTCCGAATATCGTAACCGAAACGGCCTCGCCCTGACTGGCAGACAAGAACCGCCCAGCCTGTTTTTGAGCCGGTGAAAGCGGCCGAATAGAGAATTCTTTTTCTGGCACGTTCACGGGATAATCAGCCAACCTGTTGAAACATTGAAGAAATCCTCCGGTCGAAAACAGCCAGCCAAGGCTATCGACATTTTGTAACATTTGTTATTAACTGGCGACTGTCAATAGGTCATCATTGAGAAACCTGTTGCTGGGACAACCGGGAGGAAGACAATGAAATCGAATTTGAAGACGATTTGCGCGGGGGTACTGGCCGTCATGCTGGCGCTGCCAACGGCAATCTCCAGCGCCGCCGATGTGTCACTGACACTGGGTCATGTGGCGCCACCGCAAACCACCTATCAGGATGCGGCCGTGCGGTTTGCCGACAAGCTTTCGGAACTTTCGGACGGAACAATGTCCGTCAACATCGTGCCCGGCGGCGCCCTTGGCGGATTGGGTGAGCTTTGGGCACAGACGAGAACCAATGCGCTTGACCTTCACCTGATTGATATCGGCGCCCTCATCGCGATGAAGGAAGCAAGTCCCTTTCTCGTTCTCTTCGCGCCCTACCTCTTTCGGGATCAGGACCATTTCCATTCCTATGTCCAAAGCGATGTTTTCAAGGGCATGATGAAGGATGTCGAAGAAAAGACCGGAGTGGTCTATCTCGGTTATGTCGGCGATCGGCCGCCGCGCGTCGTGACGTCCAGGACGCCTGTGACCACGCCGGACGATCTCAAGGGATTGAAGATCAGGACGCCACAGCACCCTTTCATCATCAACACGTTCAAAACCTGGGGGGCGGCTTCCACACCATTGGGTGCCGCGGAACTGCTGATATCATTGAAAACCGGAGTGGTGGACGGCCAGGACAATGGTGTGATTGATTTTGTCGGTGCCGGATATGCCGACGCCAACAAGTATTTTGCACCGATCGACTATATTCATTCCGGGATCGGCCTGTGGATGTCGCCGGAAAAATGGGCGTCCATGACGGAGCAGCAGCGGGCCTGGTTGATGGAGGCAGCTGAATATGCTGGTGTTGCCGGCCGGGACATCCATGTCGAGCAGATGAAATCAGCCTTTGAGGCATTGCAGGAAGAGGGAGTCACCGTGACCGAACCCGATCTCGAAGCCTTCCGCAGTTCCATCGAACCCATGGTCACCGGCATGGACGGAAAGGCATGGCCGGAAGGCCTTTACGCGACCATCAGCGGCCTATGATCCATGGTCGGTAGCGCCTTTGATCCAGACAGGATCCGGCAGGGCCTGATCAAAGGACTGGAAAGGGTTCTCGGCGCAGTGCTTGCTGCGCTGATTTCGCTGGAGGTGGTGCAGGTTTTTCTGCGCTATTTCCTTGCAGAGGGGCTCATCTGGGGTCGCGATGTTGCAACGCTTCTGCTGTTCTGTCTTGCCTGGTTCGGCGCATCGCTCGGCTGGTTGAACGGAAATCATATCGCAGTCGATCTCTTCGGCAGCGGTCGGTCCGGCAGGCAAAGAAGGGGCCTGGTTCTCAATCTCCTCATGATGGCGTTCGCAATTGCCCTTTCGGTGATGACGATACGGGCGATCGAGGCGTTTTCGTTGATCGAACTGCCTTCGCTTGGTGTGCCGGCGGCCATCAAGTTCGTGCCGATCATCATTGGCACAATGCTGCTTATCCTCGCCTCCATACTTAATCTCGCAGCCGATGCCGCAGACCAGCGGGCTTCCCGTTGATTGAGATTGGCTTCACCGTCGCAGTTATGCTGGTCCTCATGCTGCTTCGCGTCCCGGTTTTCCTGGCCATGGCGTTGGCAACATTTGCCTTTGCGGCGGTGTTCAGCCCGATGATGCAGCCGATGGTCATTGCGCAGAGTTTCATGCGCGGCCTCGACAGCAACGCATTTACCGCGATTGCGTATTTCTTTGCAGCCGGCGCCATCATGAATGCCGGTGGCATGAGCGAACGGCTCCTGGAGCTTGCCCGCTCGCTGGTTGCGCAATTTCGCGGCGGCCTCGCGCACGCCAATATCGGCGCAAGCATGGTGTTTGCCGGCGTATCGGGATCGGCCGTTGCCGATGCGGCTGCGGTCGGATCGGTGATGGTGCCGGCCATGAAGCGCGATGGCTATAGCGGCGCCTATTCGGCCGCCGTTACCGCGACTTCGGCGACCATTGGACTGGTCATTCCACCTTCGATCCCAATGGTCGTCTTCGCGCTGTTTACACCGGCGGAAGCATCGAAACTGTTCGTAGCGGGCATTCTGCCCGGATTGCTGATGGGCGTGTTCCTGCTCATCACCTCCGTCTTCATCGCGATCCGCCGCGGCTATCCCGCCCATAGCTGGCAGGGCTGGAAGCGCGTCTGGATTGCCTTTCGTCGCAGCTTCCTGGCACTGTTGATGCCGATCCTTGTGGTGGCCGGCCTGATCGGTGGCTTTGCGACCGTGTCGGAAATCGGTGCCCTTGCAGCGCTTTATGCTGCCGCAATTTCACTGCTCGTCTACAGGGATACAACGATCCGGGCGTTCTGGAGAGCCCTGATCGCAGCCGCCGGCGACAGTGCCAAGATCTTGATTATCATTGCCATTTCAGGCGCATTTGTATGGATCTCCGCCCGGGCCGGGGTTGCCAATCAACTGGCGGAGGCGGTGACGGCGTCGCAGGTCGGTCCGACACTCGTTCTTGCTGCCATTGCAATCATCCTGCTTCTGCTGGGCACGGTGCTCGAACCGGTCACACTGCTCATTGTCGTTGCGCCCATCATCGCGCCGGCAGCGATCCTTGCCGGTGTCGATATCACGCAACTCGGCGTGGTGGTCGTGCTGGCCTCGGCCATCGGCCTGGTGACGCCGCCCGTCGGCGTCCTTTTGTTTGTCACCAGCGCTCAGGCAGATGCTCCAATCGCCGAGGTCGTGCGGGAAAGTGCGATTTTTCTGTGCGCATTGATCATTCTTCTGTTTTCCGTGGTTTACTGGCAGCCCCTGACCCTTTTCCTTGTCAGGATGACCGGCGTTTGAGACCAACAGCGTGGCGGGAAGTGACAATGGACGAGACGGAACGAACGGACAGCACAGCCGTCAGCACGCTGACATTCAGGTTGATCGTGTTGATGAATCTGGTGGTCAAACCCTTCAACGCGGTGTTTGGCGTGGAAAACAACCTGTCACTGTCGGAATGGCGTTGCATGATGTGGCTGGCGGCCCATCCCGGTGCATCGGGTCAGGATACAGCCAATGGCATCGGCATGGACCGCATGAATGTCAGCCGCAGCCTTCGATCGATGAAATCGAAGGAATACACACGGCGCTTGCCCGGGGTGGACGACAAGAAGAAATGGCTATGGTTTCTGACCGACAACGGTTGGGCAGTCTATGACAGGATCATAGCCAGCGCAATCGACCGGGATCACACATTGGTCAAATCGCTGGATCCGGCGGAGCGTGCGGTCGTGCTGCGGTTTCTGGAATCGGCCACAGCCGAACTCAGGGCCGTGGATTCCTGAGCCACAGAACTCAAGCGATCTCATCGGATCGCCGCAAACGCCGCCCCGAGGTCCTCGATGAGGTCGTTCACATCTTCCAGTCCGGCCGACAGGCGGACCGTGCCATCGGTGATGCCGAGTTCGGCCCGGGCATCTTCCGCAAGGTTCTTGTGAGTTGTGGTCGCCGGATGGGTGATCAGGCTCTTTGCATCGCCCAGATTGTTGGAGATCTGCACGGTGCGAAGGGCATTTTCGAACGCAAAGGCTGCTGCCTTGCCGCCATCGATTTCAAAGGCGACCAGGGTTGAGCCACCGGTCATCTGTTTGGCGACAATGTCCGCCTGGGGATGATCGGCGCGGCCCGGATAGATCACTCGACGGACCATCGCCTGCTGGTCGATGAAGTCGGCAATCGTCGCCGCGCTTTCGCTTTGCTGACGCACCCGCAAGGGCAGGGTCTCCAGGCCCTTGAGCAGTGTCCAGGCATTGAATGGAGAAAGCGATGGTCCGGTATGGCGGTAGTAATCGTGCAGTTTTTCGTCGATCCAGTCCTTTGACGACAGGATGATACCGCCCAGACACCGGCCCTGACCATCAATGTGTTTGGTCGCCGAGTAGACCACCACATGGGCGCCGAATTGAAGTGGTTTCTGGTAGAGCGGCGTCGCAAAAACATTGTCCACGACGAGACAGGCACCTGCCGCATTGGCGATGTCGGCAACACCCTGAATGTCGATGACCTCGAGTGTCGGGTTGGTCGGGCTTTCCAGGAAAAACGCCTTTGTGTTCGGTCGGACCGCCCGCTGCCAGTTGTCAAGGTCGGTTCCGTCGATCAGCGTCGTTTCAATCCCGTAGCGTGGCATCAGCGTCTCGACCACCCATCGGCAGGAGCCGAACAGCGCACGGGCAGCCACCACATGCTCGCCGGCCTTGACCTGGCACAGCAGGGCCGCAGACACCGCTGCCATGCCAGAGGCCGTTGCCCTTGCATCTTCTGCGCCTTCGAGGGCGCACATGCGTTGTTCGAACATGTCGACCGTCGGATTGGCGTAGCGCGAATAGATGAAACCGTCATCTTCACCCTTGAAACGCGCCTCGGCGGCTTCCGCGCTGTCATAGATAAAGCCCTGGGTCAGATACATGGCCTCGGATGTTTCGCCATGATGCGAGCGGGTTGTGCCGCTGTGAACCATCTGCGTGGCCGGACGCCAACTCGTCTTCCAGTTATCCCCGGCCTGCCCGCTCTCATTCCTGTCTGTCATGTCATTCACCCAACAAAAAAACCGGCTGCGAATGTCGCTAGCCGGTTTGCACCCGACCTTTTAGCGACTTGTTTAACGTGGCAGCAAGCCGGTCGGCCAAATCACCACGGGATAAGGTTTCTTTACAAGGCTGATTTCCTTGCGTCAATCGCATCGCGCTGTATTTGATACCGCAGTTCCTTTGAGTACAACGTGGCAGGGGAGATCGTATGCGCGAGGCGGGCATTCTGGCGGACCGGGAAATCGCGGCACTGTTCGATGCCGGGCGCCTTCTGGCACCCAGGCCGCTGGATGCGGACCAGATCCAACCCGCCAGTCTCGATCTGCGCCTCGGAAGGACGGCCTACAGGGTACGTGCCAGTTTTCTGCCCGGCCCCGATCACGCTGTCGCCGACAAGCTCGACCGCCTGAAACTGCATGAAATCGATCTGAGCAATGGCGCGGTTCTGGAGACCGGCTGTGTCTACATCGTTCCGCTTCTGGAGCATCTTGATCTGCCGGCCGGCGTTTCAGCGTCGGCCAATCCGAAAAGCTCGACCGGGCGACTGGATATTTTCACACGGGTCATGGCAGACCATACACAGGAATTTGACAAGATCCCGGAGGCCTATGGCGGGCCACTTTTCCTGGAGGTCAGCCCGCGCACGTTTCCGATCGTTGCGCGGACAGGCTCGCGCCTGTCGCAGGTCCGGTTTCGAAAGGGGTACGCCGGACTTGATGAGGCGGAATTGGCGGCACTGCACAAGAGTGACGTTCTGGTTGCCTCCGACCGTCCGAACATATCCGGGGGCGGCATTGCATTGTCGGTTGACCTCGAAGGTGGCCCGGATGGTCTTGCTGGCTATCGAGGCAAGCATCACACGGCGGTCATCGACGTCGACAGGAAGGCCGCACACGACATTCTCGATTTCTGGGAACCGATCGAGCGGCGCGGCAAGGCCGAACTGATCCTGGATCCCGATGAGTTCTATATTCTGGTCTCGCGCGAGGCGGTGCATGTACCGCCGCTCTATGCCGCGGAGATGACGCCTTTCGATCCCCTGGTCGGGGAGTTTCGGGTTCACTATGCCGGTTTTTTTGACCCCGGCTTCGGTCACAGCACCGCCGGCGGTTCCGGCAGCCGGGCGGTCCTGGAAGTGCGCAGTCACGAAGTGCCGTTTATTCTCGAACACGGACAGATCGTCGGCAGGCTGGTTTATGAGCACATGCTGGAACGGCCCGAAGCACTTTATGGAACCGATCTGGGCTCCAACTATCAGGCACAGGGCCTCAAACTCTCCAAGCACTTCAAATCGTAATCAGGCCGTGGTTCCGGTCAACCGGCCTGCTGTTTTTTCAGCTCGGCAATATCGGCGCGCAGCGCCTTGATTTCCCCCAGGATCATTTCCTGTTCGCTCTGCAGTGCTTCACGGTCGGCTGATGCCTCCGCCTCGTGCTCGGCCTGCATGGCCGAAACGATGATACCGATAAAGAGGTTGAGCACCGTAAAGGAGGTGGCGATGATGAACGGCACGAAAAACGCCCAGGACAGCGGGAACACTTCCATGACCGGACGGACGATGCCCATCGACCAGCTTTCCAGCGTCATGATCTGGAACAGCGAATAGGCCGAGGCCGGGATCGAGCCGAACCATTCGGGAAACGCTGCGCCGTAGAGCTTGGTCGCCATCACCGAGAACACGTAAAACACCAGCCCCAAAAGCAGTACGATCGATCCCATGCCGGGCAATGCCGACATCAGCCCGCCAACGACCCGGCGCAGCGACGGCACCATGCTGACGAGCCGCAGCACACGCAGAATGCGCAGTGCCCGCAGCACCGAAAGGCTTCCTGTCGTCGGCAAAAGTGCGATGCCAACGACGACGAAGTCGAAGATGCGCCAAGGATCCTTGACAAAATTCTGGCGATAAACCGCAATCTTGGCGGCAAGTTCGGCGACAAAGATCCAAAGGATCAGCCGGTCGATGAAATACAGCACCGGGCCGAAATGCGTGATCGCGGCCGGTACGGTTTCGAGCCCCAGCGTCACCGCATTGACGGCGATGATGATGGTGATGAACCATTCGAACTTGCGGTTTTCGAGAAGGTTTTGCAGGGCGTTCATGACAGCTTCGGCTTGGATTCCGGATGACCAGCACATGGCAATGGGGCGTCTGCCTGTCAAGCCGCGCGTGACAGAAATCACTGTGTTGCCTTTGTTATCTGCGGGGCCCTGGGAGGGTATGATCTTCCCAAGCTCGACGTGCGGTTTCGATTCCCGCTGCCCGCTCCAGCCGCTGGCGGTCAGGCCGCTTTGGCTTTTTCCGGAAAGAGACCCGCCAGCCCGGCCTTGCTGGCCTCGCAGATGCCCCGTTCGGTGATCAGGCCGGACATAAGGTGTGACGGTGTCACGTCAAACGCATAATTGGCGACCGGTGTGTCCTCGGGGCAGATCAGCACGCTGGTTTCCTGCCCCTGTGCGTCCTTGCCGGGCATCCATGAAATCTCGGTGCCGTCCCGTTGTTCGATCGGGATCTCCCTTATGCCGTCATCGACGGTCCAGTCGACCGTGGTGGAAGGCAGGGCCACATAGAACGGGACGCCATTGTCCCTGGCTGCCAGTGCCTTGAGATAGGTGCCGATCTTGTTGCAGACATCGCCACTGGCCGTTGTCCGGTCCGAGCCGACAATGCACAAATCGACCATGCCGTGCTGCATGACGTGCCCGCCGGCATTGTCGACAATCAGCGTGTGGTTGACACCATGGCGACCGAGTTCCCAGGCGGTCAGGGAGGCGCCCTGATTGCGGGGACGCGTCTCGTCGACCCAGACATGCACCGGCAAGCCGAGATCATGGGCTTGATAGACGGGAGACGTCGCCGTTCCCCAGTCGACGGTTGCCAGCCATCCGGCATTGCAGTGCGTCAAGATGCTGATCGGTTCTCCTGGCGCCTTCTTGGCCGCAATCTCCTTGATCAGACCCAGCCCGTGTTTGCCAATTGCATGATTTGTTTCGACGTCTTCTTCACAGATACGCGCCGCGTGTGCCCAGGCCGCATCCGCACGTTCTGCCTCCGGCAACGGTCTCAAGAGATTGGCTGTTTCGTCCAGCGCCCATCTCAGATTGATAGCGGTGGGCCGTGTCGCGTGCAGCAGGTCGTAGGAGTCACCCAGCATCCGCGAGGAGGGGTCCTTGCGCATGGCAATGGCCACTCCATAGGCAGCCGTTGCTCCGATCAGCGGGGCACCGCGCACCTGCATGTCACGGATGGCAATGGCTGCATCTTCCAGGGTCGTCAGTTGATGCGTGACGAAACTGTGCGGCATGCGTGTCTGATCGATGATGCTGACGGTTTTTCCGTCGTCCTCTGCCCAGATGGACCGATAAGCCTTGCCGTCGATCTTCATAGCCTGGTTCCCTCCATTCTGATCCGTCGGGCCACTTCGCACACACCGTTCATCGACGAGAAAAGGTCACGACCAACCAGCAGCTCACGCCCCATGGAAAGCGCATTGGCCTCACATCGGGCGCGCAGATCCGGGTCTTCGATCGACCCCATGTCTTCCACATGGGCAAGACCGACCAGCCGCCGGATCATCTTCGCACCGGCAAAGCCCAGCGTATCGCAAAACAGTGCCCGTAATGTATGGGTCAGGGCCTGCTCGGCCCCCGGTGCATCGTCCTGATCCTCGAAAAGCGCCCGCGGATACAGGATGCCGTCCCGCTCGCTCCGCCAGAGCGCCCGGAACCGGTCCTCGAAGACCTGCCACGTGTCGATGATCGTGGTCAGCAGCCACTCCTGATAATCGTCGCGCTCACCGGGCTTGCCCGCATGCCCGTCCTGGGAGAAATAGGCAAGGAGATAATTTGCAAAGAGCGCGCCGGTGTCGAAACCCATCGGTCCATAAAAAGCAAATTCGGGATCGATGACCTGCGTATCATCCTGCGTGACCATGACCGAGCCGCTGTGCAGGTCGCCATGCACGAGCGCCTGGCTGCTGCTGGTGAACTTCTGCTTCATGACCTGCACGGCCACCTTGAGATCCCGGTCCTGCCGAAGCGCCAATGCCAGCCGATCCAGTTGCGGGCTGGTCCAACTGTTCATTTCGGCGTCGTGATAGGGGTCGGTAAAGACCAGGTTCTCGGTAATGTCGCATAGCTCGACATTGTCACTGAACAGGGCGACATCCTGCTTTTTTCGAGCGGTTTCCATATGAAGGTCGGACGTGCGAAACAGCGTTTCCGCCATGAACAGACCAAGATCCCTGGCAATTTTGGGATATTCGATGCCGGCGATCAGGCCTTTGCGCAGGATAATATGGTCGGCCAGATACTCCATCGCGATCAGCGCCTTGGCTTCGTCGAAACGGTAGACCTGCGGAACGCGTGCGCCGCTCGTGCTGGTGCGGGCCTGTCGGGTCAGAGCATGATATTCGAAGTAGGAGCGTTTTAGCGGCAGCGGCCACGATTCACCGACAAGCCGCACATAGGGCAGGGCCTGTTTGATGATCATCGAGCCGACCGGACCCTTGACGATAAAGACCAGATTGAGATTGCCGTCGCCGATCTCGACGGTTTCCATCTGATCCTGATCGCCGCCAACCCGCTCGGCGAGCTCATCGATGCCGCTGATATAGCCCTTGATCGTGTCTGCGGAAAATGCCGTATACCCCTTCGGTGTGGTGACAGTCATTGCGCTTCCCCGCTGTGCTGCCGATCTGTCTCTTGGCAATTGAGTTATCGGCTTTTGCTTCGATCCGTTACCACTAAATGCATCAGTTTGAATTATGTCAAGGTATGGTGACTTTTGACACATTGACCCTTGAAAGGGGGGTGTGGGCAGCGCGAAACGGTGCAGCTTTGTCAGCCGATGGTTCGATAGGCTGTTCCATTGGTGCATGACGCTCTGGTAAGAAGGTGCGGGTAAGGAATCGCCAAGCTCTTGGGGCTGAGGCACAGCACACCCGACACGTCAACACCGCGCCAGATGGGAACCGAGCCGTTTATGACATTGCAGACCGTCCATCGCCTTTTCCTCGTGCTCATCCTCCTGCTGTTGCCGGGCACCATGAGCGCCGTCCATGGGCAGCAGCCGGTCGCCATCCCCAACTACTGGGATCCGCGTGAACGAGTCATTTTGCCCGATTTGACGCCGCGGACGCGAATTCGGTTCCTGACGACGGCGGACTTCCCGCCGTTTAACTTCATCGACCAGCGGGATCGGGTTGCCGGCTTTCACGTCGATCTGGCCCGAGCGATCTGCAGCGAACTTGCCATTGTCGAGAAATGCCAGTTGCAGGTGTTGCCGTGGAATGAGCTGACCAGCGCCATCACCAGCGGCCAGGGAGATGCGATCATAGCGGGGCTTGCCGTCAACAGCGACAACCGCAAACAGTTCCTGTTCACGCGCCCGTTCTTGAAGCTTCCCGCACGGTTTATCCGGCTGAAAACAACATCATTGCCAACGCAGGATTCCCAGGCCCTGGCCCAGCGCCGTGTGGGTGTGCTGGCAAAATCAGCCCATGAGGCGCTGCTGCGGACCTATTTCCCCGATATCAAGCCGGTAACCTATGGCACCGCCGATTTCATGTTCGATGGTCTCAAAACCGGCGAAGTGGACGCCGTCTTCGGCGATGGCGTGCAACTGTCGTTCTGGCTTGGCAGCAACCGGGCCGATGATTGCTGCATCTTTTTTGACGGGCCGTATTTTGCCCCGGCCTTTCTGGGTGAGGGCCTGTCGGTGGCTGTACGCAATGACAGCCCGGATCTTGTCCAGGCGTTCGATCATGCGCTGCAGGCACTCAGCAAGAATGGCCGGCTGAAGGAGCTCTATCTGCGGTATTTTCCCAACGGACTCTACTGAGCCGAAGCTTTTGCAGATCGTTGATATTGTTGATGCTTTCCGGTCCAACCAAACCCGTCAAACCTGACGTGCTCTAAAGCTTCCTGAAGGGCAGCAGAAGTGACCAGACAATGCGCGTCGGTGCACGATCGCGATAGGTCTCGAGCCCGATCTCCATCTCCTGGTGACCCAGCCGTGGCTGGGCACAATAGGTCCGGAACAGATAATCCCAGAAGGGAAAGTTGAAGCCGTAATTGCTGTCGGTTTCCGCACGGTAGCTCGAATGATGCACCCGGTGCATATCCGGTGTCACCAGGACACGCCGAAGCAGGCGATCAAGACCGAGTGGCAGTTTGGCGTTCGAATGGTTGAACATGGCCGTGCCGTTGAGCACGATCTCGAAGATCAGCACGGCGACCGCCGGTGGACCGAGGCAAAGAATGATCAGTGCCTTCCAGAACATGGACAGGACGATTTCAAGCGGATGGAACCGCAGCGCCGTCGTCAGATCGAAACCCGGGTCGGCATGGTGCATCCTGTGGATTCGCCACAGCAGCGAGATCTTGTGGCTGAGCACATGCTCCAGCCAGACCGCGAAATCCAGGATGACAAAGGCGGCAATGCCGGCAATCCATGGCGACACGTCGAAGATGTGAAACAGCCCATAGCCGTTTTCCGAAGCCCAAAGTGCGGTGCCGACCGCCGCCAGCGGAAACACCACACGCAGGGCCAGGGACGACAGCAGAAGAATGGAGATATTGGTCAGCCAGCGGCGCGCCTTGAGGGCGCCCAGCATTTCGTCGCGCTCAAGCCGCGGGCTGAGCAGCTCGAAAGCAGCCATGGACAGGAAGATCGCGGCAAAGGCCAGGAGGCGAATCAGCGGTTCGGACAGGCCCCACACTTGCATCGCAAATCAGTGGGTTCGAAAACGAGCCATCGCACCGCGTTCAATGGCGGCACAGGTCAGCTTGTCCAGCCCCAGCCGGTCGCGCAGGATCTGCAGCAGTCGCAATTCCTCCTGCTCGACATGCAGGTCGGCAGCGGCCACCTCGACGGCCAGTGAATAAGCTGTGTCATAAAGGCCCGGCGGCAGCGCGTCATGGGCGATCAGCATGACCGTGTCGAGACCGTCCTGTTCGCTCAAAATGGCGCCGCAATCACGCGAGACACGAAGCAGTCGCTCCTCCGGAAAATCATGGAAAATCGGCAATGTCCGCGTGATGTTTCCGATTTGCGCCAGCTCGGCATCCGTCATGGTTCTGTCAACGGCCGACATGGTGACCATCACATAAATCAAGGCGTCCTGAACGGTAATCGGGGAGGTCATGCAAAATCCTTTGCCATCTGCTTCCATTGGACCATGCCACGCTCTAAAACGAAGCTGACGCAGGGTCAAGCGTAACGCTGATTTCAGAGGTCAACGAGCCGTGATCCGAATGGTGATTGCAGCAAATTGACGTCCTGAACCTGCCGCCACGTTGACGTGCCCGCTGCGTCAGCATAATGCATGGCTGCAAATGGCCCAAGCTGTGGTCCAGCGTGCGGCAATTGGCCGCCGGGCATGATCGACCAAACACCAGAACCGTTCGAAAGCATGATGATGAGCAACCAGCGCCCCATGAGAATCGATCTTGATGACGAGATGATTGCAGCGGCCGCCGAGGCGAAGGCCTGGCCGTTCGAGGAAGCGCGCAAACTCATCAAGCGTTTTGAGAAAACCGGAACGCCGGACACGGTTCTTTTCGAAACCGGTTATGGTCCGTCCGGTCTGCCGCATATCGGCACATTCGGCGAAGTGGCCCGTACATCGATGGTCCGCCATGCCTATCGCGTGTTGACCGGGGATGCTGTCAAAACCAAGATCCTGTGTTTCTCCGACGACATGGACGGGTTCCGCAAAGTGCCGGAGAACCTGCCCAATCAGGAGATGATGCGGGCCCATCTGGGCAAGCCGTTGAGCCGCATACCGGATCCGTTTTCAAACGAATATCCGTCCTTCGCTGCCGCCAACAACGCCCGCCTGATGGCGTTTCTCGACCGGTTCGAGTTCGACTACGAATTCGCCTCGTCCACCGACTATTACACAACGGGCCGGTTCGACAGCGCCCTGACGCGGATGCTGGAGGTTTATGACGATGTCATGGCCATCATTCTTCCCACCCTCGGAGAGGAGCGGCGGGCGACCTATTCACCGTTTCTGCCGGTCTGCAAGCGAACCGGCAAGGTTTTGCAGGTGGCGATGACGGCGATCGATGCGGCCGCCGGCACGATCACCTATGTCGATCCCGAAACCGGGGAATCAATTGAAACCGGCGTTACTGGCGGGCAGGTCAAGTGCCAGTGGAAAGCGGACTGGGCGCTGCGCTGGTTTGCGCTGGGCGTTGACTATGAAATGGCGGGAAAGGATCTGATCGACAGCGTGACACTGGCGTCGAAAATCTGTCGCGCACTGGGCGGCCGCCCACCGGAAGGCTTCAATTACGAACTTTTCCTGGATGAAAACGGCCAGAAGATTTCGAAATCCCGGGGCAACGGGCTGACCATCGATGAATGGCTGACCTACGCGTCGCCGGAGAGCCTTGGCCTCTACATGTATCAAAAGCCGAAGACGGCCAAGAAACTTCATTTCGATGTGATCCCCAAGGCGGTCGACGAGTACTTCACGTTTCTGTCGGCCTATCAGCGCCAGGACTGGAAGAGCCGGCTCGGCAATCCTGTCTGGCATATGCATGACGGCCGGCCGCCAGCCATCGAAAATCCGGTGCCATTTGCCATGCTGCTCAACCTGGTGAGCGCGTCGAACGCGCAAAACAGCGATGTCCTGTGGGGCTTCATCTCGCGTTATGCGCCGGGTGTGACCCGCCAGTCTCATCCCGAGCTCGATGAACTGGTTGGCTATGCCATTCGGTATTTCAATGATTTCGTCAAGCCGACGAAGGTCTTTCGCGCACCCGACGATGTTGAGCGACGGGCGCTGGCTTCACTCGACGAAAAGCTGGGCTCACTTTCGCCCGGCAGCGATGGTGCCGTCATTCAGGATGCCATTCTCGACGTGGCGCGGGCGATTGAGCGTTACCAGGATCAGAAGAGAAAGAGTCCCGATGGTGGACCGGGCGTTTCGGGAACCTTTTTCCAGATGCTCTATCAGGTGCTGTTGGGACAGGATCGCGGTCCGCGTTTCGGATCCTTTGTAGCGCTTTACGGGATTGACGAGACCCGCGAGCTGATCGCTCAAGCCCTTGCGGGAAAACTGGCAGCCGCCTGATCAACCCATGACAGCCATGGGTGTGGTCAGTACTGGGTACCCCTGGTTTTTCGGGGATCGGAGCCGAATACACCTTTCTGATTTTGCCGGGCGCTCTGCTCCATCTTCAGATAGCCGGATCCGGAGACCGTGCGTGCCCATCCCTGGCTGACCAGCCAGGCAGCCGGATCCTGTGTGCCGACAAAACACTGGCTGACCACCGGTTCGTCCCAGGACCCCTCCGGCACAATGCAGGAAAGGGCGCGTCCGCGCAGGAAATTGCGAAATGCGGTTCTGGCAATAATGCCACAGGGCCAGTTGTCGCCTGTCTCGTCGGTGCAGGTTTCCAGCGGATCGAGAACGGTGATCCCTGCCAATTGCACCTGTCCCCGCTCATAGGTGATAAGACCGGGGGCCGATACATCGGGTCGGTACAGCAATGTCCGTTTTGGCGCCTTGGGTTTCGGTGGCGTCAGCGGCTGACGCGGGGCTATGCGCTCCAGTTGAACGGCGTTCTGCGCAAAAGGCTGCGCAAACCGTTCTGGCGAAATGGGTCGTGGCGCGGAGACACGGACCTCTTCGGTGCCGCTGCTGGTCGCATCACGGTCTTGAACTGACCCGGACCGGGATGCATCCGCCGTGAAGCCGGGCGCCAAGTCATCTTGACTGGAGATCGAGCGGAAAAGGAGCAGGAGAAGAAGCACCAAAAGGGCCAGAAGGATCAGCGGGATGCGCATGGCCGCACCTATTGGCTTGCCCAGACGATGCGGGCAATCCACTCGATCTCACCGGCATCGAAAGTTCTGTCGGGATGGTCGGGATTGAGCGATTGCAGTTCCACGACATCCACGGTCTGGCGGCGCAGTTTCTTTGCCAGAACTTCGCCTTGCTTCGTTTTGACCACGACCCGGTCGCCCGTCCGGATCTGCGCCTCCGGCTCGACGATCAATGTGTCTCCATTGCGATAAAGCGGCAACATCGAATCGCCCTGGACTTTCAGCGCATAGGTGTGCCCGGCGCTGGCTGCCGGAAGATCGACAAGATCCCAGCCATGTCCGGCCGGATAGCCGCCATCATCGAAATAGCCGCCATCACCTGCCTGCGCAAAGCCCAGAAGCGGTACCGAAGCGCTTCTTTCCGAAGGCTTTTCGACCGATTGCGTCCGTGCCGGTTCGACCAGCGCCATGAAACGCTCCATGGAACAGTCCATCGCACCCAAAATTCTGGACAGCGATTCCGTCGAAGGCCAGCGCAGCCTCCCATCGGCACTCTTGCGCTTGGATTTGTTGAAGCTGGTTGGGTCCAGCCCGGCGTGGCGCGCGAGCCCGGACACCGACATGCCATTGTGATCAGCCAGCCGGTCAATGGCGGACCAGATTTGTGCATGGGACAGCATGATTGAGATTTACCTGCGTCAGCGCGCCTGTTCAAGACTCTCGATAGTGTTGGGCACCAGCGGCCGATTGGTGACCCGCAACGGTATCATCTTCCACCCGGTCGCGAATCTGACATGGATGACGATGGACAGGCACCCTGAATGACGGCCAGCAACCGTGGCAATCAAGGCGTGGCAATTGAGGCTCCTTGTGTGTCGGGATCACTTTGCAATACAGTCTCATGTCCGGCGGGAATCGCCGGACCAGGAACAGGATGACCCATGGCACCGATCGTATCGATCAACAATCTGTCGAAGACCTATGAGGGCGGCCATCATGCATTGCGCGATGTCTCGCTGGACATTGAGGAAGGAGAGATTCTGGCCTTGCTCGGCCCCAATGGCGCCGGCAAGACGACTTTGATTTCCATCATCTGCGGGATTGTGTCTCCGACCGGTGGAACGGTGACGGTTGGCGGGCATGACGTTGTCGACGACTATCGGCATGCGCGCACGCTGATCGGCCTTGTGCCGCAGGAAATAACCCTTGAACCCTTTGAAAAGGTGTTTCGCACGGTCAGTTTTTCGCGCGGCCTCTTCGGCAAACCGCCCAATTCGCAACTGATCAGCGACGTCCTTGAAAAACTATCCCTGCTTGACAAGAAAGACTCGGCCATCAATCAGCTTTCCGGCGGCATGCGGCGGCGGGTGCTGATTGCCAAGGCGCTGTCCCACGAGCCGCGTGTTCTGTTCCTTGATGAACCGACCGCAGGTGTCGATGTGGAACTGCGCAAGAGCATGTGGAGCATCGTCCGCGACCTGAAGAAAAACGGCGTCACCATCATTTTGACCACCCACTATATCGAGGAGGCTGAGGCGATCGCCGACCGCATTGGCATCATCAGCGATGGACAGCTCCTGCTGGCCGAGGACAAGGAGGCGCTCATGGGGCGGCTCGGCCGCAAACAGATGCGGATCGACCTGCAAGCGCCGCTGGATGAACTTCCGGAGAATCTCTCGAACTATGAACTCGAGCGTGCCGAAGACGGAACCTATCTGACCTATGTCTACGACACGCAGGCGGACCGTACAGGCATCACTGCGCTCCTCAATGATCTTGGTGATGCGGGTATCCGTATCCGCGATGTACAGACGCAGCAGAGCTCGCTGGAGCAGATTTTTGTCGATCTCGTGAAGGAAACACCATGAACCTTCAGGCCGTTAAATCCATCTATATATTCGAGATGTCGCGGACATTTCGTACGCTGCTGCAAAGCATCGTTTCGCCGGTCCTGTCGACATCGCTTTATTTCGTGGTATTCGGTGCTGCCATTGGCTCTCGCATTCAGGAGGTCGATGGCGTCAGTTACGGCGCCTTTATCGTGCCCGGTCTGATTATGCTGACGGTGTTGACGCAGGCCACTTCCAACGCTGCATTCGGTATCTATTTCCCGAAATTCATCGGCACGATATATGAACTCCTGTCGGCGCCGATCTCGTTTCTGGAAATTGTCATGGGCTATGTCGGCGCTGCAGCCACCAAGGCCCTTGCCATCGGACTGATCATCCTGCTGACGGCCGCCTTCTTCGTGGATATCCAGATCGCCCATCCGTTCTGGATGCTGACATTCCTGGTGCTGACCTGCGTCTCGTTCAGTCTATTCGGCTTCATTCTTGGAATCTGGGCGCAGAATTTCGAGCAGTTACAGCTTGTTCCGCTGCTGGTCATTACACCGCTGGTCTTTCTGGGAGGCAGTTTCTATTCGATTTCCATGCTGCCGCCGCTCTGGCAGAATGTGACCCTGTTCAATCCGGTCGTCTATCTGATTTCCGGCTTTCGCTGGAGCTTCTATGGCACCGCTGATGTTGCCATCGGCCTGAGTATCACCATGATCGCCCTGTTCCTGGCGATATGCCTCGGCATTATCTGGTGGATATTCAAGACCGGGTACCGGATCAAGACCTGAGCCTCAGGTGCCTGTTCCGGCGGTTCCGGTCAATTCGGCACGCGGCGGAACGCCGAATTTTCGCGAATACTCACGACTGAACTGGGTCGGGCTTTCGTATCCGACCTCGAATGCGGTGCTGGAGACCGAGAGCTGTCTGTCTCTCAGCAGGCGCCGCGCCTCCATCAGTCGAAGGTCCTTTTGATATTGCAGCGGGGTTGTTTCGGTCAGCGTCTTGAAATGCTGGTGAAAGGATGAGGGGCTCATCCCTGCAGCTCCGGCCAGTTCGCTGATGGCAAGCGGTGTCGTATAGCCCCGTCTGATCTGCTGGATTGCCTTGGCGATGCGGCTGGCGTGGCTCTCGCGGCTCAGCAACTGACGCAGGGTTGCACCATGCTGCGCCAGCAACAGGCGAAAGTGGATCTCGCGCTTGATGAGCGGCGCCATGACCTTTGCCTCGAATGGCTTCTCCACCAGCCCGAATAGCCGATCAACGGCGTCCATCAAGGCGGCATCGGTTTCTCCGATATCAAGCGCCTTGATCTGTCTGTCTTCGAACTCCGCCTCGCCGATCTCGTCGAAAAGGCTGCGGATAACGGTCATGTCGAGCTCCAGCACAACTGCCACATAGGGAGTCTGGTCGCTGGCTTGCGTGACCCGCGAAACGATCGGCAGATCGTGGCTGACGATCAGAGACTGGCCTGCTGCAAAGCTGACGGGACGGGCGCCGAAATAGGTTTCTTTCTCGCCCTGCAGGATCAGGCAGAGCAGTGGATTGTAGACAACTGCTTCAAAATCAGAGGGTGCACGGCTGCGCAACACTGAAAACCCCGCGATCTCCGTTGGGCTGTAATCGCTTCCATTCGACTGCCTGTCCACAAAGGAACAAATGCGCTCGATGAGATTCCGGTTCGACACACTTCTCTCCATTGACCCTTGATCAACCACTAGCAGCAATTCGCGGCGATGCATCGTAAAATACACACTCCTGGAGGATCAGGCAGGTCTTTCGGAGAAATCGGCAGGCGGCGCGCCGCATCACGCCCCTATATGGAGCCATAAGAAGACACCGTGCAGGTGGATGAAACCGGACACAGGGGACCGCAGATGGCGAAGACGATATTGATTACGGGCGCATCCAGCGGCATTGGCCGGCAGACGGCGGTTCACTTTCAATCGAAGGGCTGGAATGTCATTGCCACCATGCGGGCGCCGGACAAGGAAACGCAACTGACCGGTGTCGACAACGTTCTGGTCGCGCGCCTCGATGTGACTGACAGTCCTTCGATCCACACGGCCATTGAACAGGGCATAGAGAACTTCGGACGCATCGATGTTCTTGTGAACAATGCGGGCTACGGCGCCTATGGGCCGTTGGAAGCCTTTCCCATGGAGAGTGTCCGCCGGCAATTCGATACCAATGTCCTGGGATTGCTGGAGACGACACAGGCCGTGCTTCCGCATTTTCGGGCCAACGGGGCCGGGACAATCGTCAATATCAGCTCCATTGGCGGGCAGATGACCTTTCCGCTCGGTGCGCTCTACCATGGCACCAAATTCGCCGTCGAAGGGCTGTCCGAAGCGCTGCACTATGAGTTGGAAGCCATCGGCGTGAAAGTGAAGATTATCCAGCCCGGCATGATCGCCACCGACTTCGGAGGCCGGTCTTTTGACTTTCAAAGCAGCGACACCATGCCCCAGTATCAGCCGATTGTCGGAAAACTGTTCGCCCACTGGCAAAACGCCGCTGCCGCACCGTCAGGGCCTGATGTCGTGGCCGAGAAAATCTGGGAAGCCGTGACCGACGAGACCAATACGCTGCGCTATCGTGCCGGCGCGGATGCGGAAGACATTCTGAATGCCCGGAAATCCCAGGATGATGAGACCTTCATCGGCGCCATGAAACGGCAGATGAACCTTTAGGAAATGGGCATTTCGTGTTTCAGTCGGGCAAATTCGTGCAAAAGTGAAAGGAGCTGTTGATGTTCAGGGAAGCAGTAGCAAGGGGCGGTCTTGCCGTGGTCACCGGCGCAGCCAGCGGTCTCGGCCGCGTGTCAGCGCTGCGTTTCGCCGAAGCCGGTCTCGGCGTGGTTCTGGCGGATTTGCCGGGGGACGCGCTGAACACGGTGGAGCAGGAAGTGCGGTCCGCCGCCAACGAGGGGGCCACGGTCTTGGCGGTTCCCACAGATGTGACGGATGCGCAAGCGGTCGCCGAACTGGCTGACAGGGCCTTTGCTGCCGGTGAAGTGGCAGTGTTGATGAACAATGCCGGGATCGGACTTCCGACCGGCAGTTGGGAACAGGCTGAAAACTGGCGGCGCGTCATCGAGGTCAACCTGTTTGGCGTCATGAACGGCGTACACGCTTTCATGCCACGCATGGTTGCGGCGGATCGACCGGCCGTCGTCGTCAACACCGGGTCGAAACAGGGCATCACCACACCGCCCGGCAATCCTGGCTACAATGTTTCCAAGGCTGGCGTCAAAGTGCTGACCGAGGCACTTGCCCACGACCTGCGCGAAGCCGGAGCGCCGATTTCGGTGCATCTCTTCGTTCCGGGATTTGCCTATACGGGCATGATCGCCGCATTCATACCGGAAAAGCCGCCATCCGCCTGGACCAGCGAACAGACCGTTGACCATTTCATCGGCCGCATGAGCGAAGGTGATTTCTATATTCTGTGTCCCGACAATGACGTCACGCCCGAACGGGACCGGCGGCGGGTCGAATGGGCGCTTGGCGATATCATTGAAAACCGGCCGGCATTGTCACGTTGGCACCCTGACTACGCCGACGCATTCGCCAGGCATGAAAAGATGCGCTGAGGGCATCACGCCCTGTCAGCGATACTTATTCGCCGCCTCAAGCTCGATTGCCAGGCGGGTTTGCAGATCCGAGAGCGTCTTCAGCTCCCGCTGGCGGGCCGCCTCACTGCCCTGACGGTTGAGGCGGTCTTTGCAGGCGGCGATGTCCCGTTGCAGCAGAACGGCGGGAGGCACCGCTTTGGACTCCTTCATCAATCGGTCGATGACGGCATCGGCCGGGTTTGTCACGTCTTCCAGCGGTTTTCCGGCGCCCGCAAGATTGTCGAATTCTCCCCGGGCCTGTGCCTCGCGGATTGCGCTTTCGATGATGGTATCAAGCGGGTGCGACATCCCGGTCTTACTCCCTGGCCCGACCCAGAGATATCGGCTTCGGGTGCGACGATCAACCAGGGTGGATTCCCGATGGCCTGCCGCGCATGATCTGCAGTGGCAGTGATTTGAAACCGGAACCCGGCAGTTCTATAATTGCATGTGGCAGTAAGCTGCTGCCGGGCGTCATGGCGAGAGCCATCGTCATCATTTGGTTCGGATCGTCAGCTCCGAAAGCCTTTCTGGATTAAATGGAATCGTTCTGCCGAGGTATATGTGCGTCAAGATCGAGTAAATAAAACACAGGTCGGGCTGGTGGCCCGACCGAGGCTTTGTGCGAAGGCATTGGCGCACATACGCCCGACCCTTCGGGTTTGCGGTCGGCGGGCGCCGGCGGCGTCAGGATGCTCGCGAGATGCCTCCGGCATCGCGCCACGCTCCTTCCTTGCCGATCACCGCGCCGACCACAAACAGAACCGATCCCATTTAAACCAGAAAGGCTTCAGGGCGATCCTTTTCGAATGGGGCAGCCATGCAACAGCCAGATCCGTCCGTCCGTTTCCCGATTCCGGGAGATCCACACACCGCTTTTCTCAAGCCGATCGTCACCAGCCCGTTCATCGAAGTTGGAGAGTTCACCTATTACAACGACCCGGATGGTCCGGAGCACTTTGAGGCGCGCTGCGTTCTGCAGCACTTCGACCGGCTCGGCGACAGACTTGTCATTGGCAGGTTTTGCGCCTTGGCCACCGGCATCCGCTTTTTCATGAGTGGCGCCAACCATCCGCTCGACATCTTTTCAGGCTACCCCTTCGACCAGATGGCGCAAATCTGGCAGGACAGTTTCGATGAGGACAGCCTGCTGCCGCTGGCGCGTGGCGACATCATTGTCGGGCACGATGTGTGGATCGGCAACGGCGCGACAATCCTGCCGGGCGTGCGGATCGGCAATGGCGCAGTCGTGGCAACACAGGCAGTTGTCACGAAGAACGTGCCAGCCTACGGCATTGTCGCCGGCAATCCGGCACGGCTGCTGCGTCTTCGATTTGACGAAGAAACCATTGCTGCCCTTCAGCGCATCGCATGGTGGGATTGGACGGTTGAAAAGATCACCCGAAACATTGCTGCGATCCGCTCCAATGATGTGACTGCCATGGCTGCGGCAATGTGAGGCAAGGGCGCAGGCGCCTGAACCGCTGCTCCCTTTTCGGTGGTCGTCAGGTTTGTCTGAATGAAATGCGGTGGGATTTCCAGCGGGTTGAGGAGAACAGTCCGGAGCCTGGCGGCGTCGCAATGACGGTGACCCGTCCCTATCGGTAAATATACCTAAAAAACCGGTACTTCTTCGCATGGCGCCAACCGGGCGCAATCGCCATCTTTTGATGAGGCCGTGAGAGCACCCCGGATCCAATTGATGGAGCCCGGTTCAATCATCGAATATCGCTTCAGATAGGTCCCGGCGCATCAAGGAGAATTCAATTGGCCTATAAATCCATCACATTCAGGGCTTTGGTCGTCATGGCCATTTGCCTTTCAGTGGCACTTCTGACGGCGGTGGCTGCCCGATCGCAGACCACCGGGGGGCCGCCTGCCATGTTTGGTGAGGACGGCAGATGGAGCGTCGCGGCAGCGGGTGGCTTTCTTGGTGCGGTTGAGGGCTTGCGCGATGATCTGTTCAATGTCGCCGGGGAGGACGCAACCTGCCAGGACGAATGGCGAATCTGTCAGGACATGCAAAACGCACTCATACAAGTATACGATCACACCTATTACGTGTTCCACTTCAATACCGACTTCAACAACAAGTGCCTGATCAGGCGGTTGAACGTTGTGCAGGCTGTGGCCAGTACCATCAACTATTGGGATGATTGGCTGCGGGAAAGGTATTTCAATCTTGGCCTCGCGGACATGGCTTTTGAAATCAGCCAATATGCCAGTTGGCCACTATGTTCCCGTGCTGGTGGAACGGGCGTAGCCGGCGGTTCCGGCGCGGGCGGCAACACAGGCGGCGGCGGATTTGGCACTGGCAGCAGCTCAGGTGGCAGTAGCGGCTCTGGCGGAGGCGGGGGCTCAGGCAGTGGCTCCGGGATAACGCTCAATGAATCGAAAGTTGCGCTTTACGCTGCCCGTGCCTGTGGAAGTGCCAATCTGGAAACAGGCAGGAACTGGTATTTCTACAATCCGAACAACTCGCTGTCCCGCGGCAACTACTATGAACATAGTGGCTATCTTTGCGGTGATGACGGGAAAAAATTCTATATGCTGGGTGACGAATTGCTGGCATTCAGCTGTACCTCCAACTGGAGCAATTGCCAACGAAATCCCGGTAGCGATGGCACACCAAAACCGCCTTATGAGAACCAGCAATTTAACGGGAAAACATACACTTCGGGCATGTTTGAGTGGTCGAATTCCACCTACGCGGCCTGGGTAGTTCTTGTCGAATAGGAGAGGCAAAAGGTCCGGTCGTGTCTGTCGGGATCCGGTGGCGGAACCGATCCCATTGAACCCAGACAGGCTTGAGAGTCATTCAGGTTTTGACGGAATCGGCAAAGCCTGAATGTATCAATAAAATCAAAGGCCGACACCGATTCACGTTTTTGACAAAACGTGAATCGGTCTGGGTGGTTGCCGGAAACGGGCCGGGGATCACATGCGTATATCCCTGTGGCGCCAGCCCATTTCCCAATACAATCCGTTTGGGCCGCCTGTCAGCCGTTGGTGTTGTCGGCCCATTCCGGTCTTGCCGATTGGATCGGGGCCAGACTTGCTCTAGGCCGCCTCGCCAATACGCTCGCCAGCCCCGAAACGCCCATAGAACGTCTCGCCGTTTTTGGCCATTTCCAGAAGCAGGGGAGTCGGCTTGAAATGATTGCCGTGGCGGGTTGCCAGATCCGCGCACATGTCGACAAATGCCTGAACCCCGAGACCGTCGATATAGGACACGGCCCCGCCCGTATAGGGAGCAAATCCAAAGCCAAGGATGGAGCCGACATCAGCTTCACGCGGATCGGTGACGATGCCTTCTTCCATGGTTCGCGCCGCTTCAAGGGCGATGGTGGCGAGATAGCGTTTCTTCAATTCCTCGACATCGATCGTCTCGGCATCCTGCTGCGGGTAAAGTTCTTTCAGCCCTGGCCACAGGTGTTTCTTGGCGGGTTTTTCCGGATAATCATAAAAGCCCCTGACATTCTTGCGCCCCAGCCTGCCATGCTTGTCGACCATGGTGTCGATCAGTTCCACATGGCGCGGGTCGATGGCATCGGTGCCGAGATCGGCAATCGTCGCGCGGTTGATCTTTTGCGACAGGTCGATGGCCACCTCATCATTGAGCGCCAGTGGGCCGACCGGCATGCCAGTCATCTTGGCGACATTTTCGATCATCGCCGGCGGTATGCCTTCGACAAGCATGCTGTAGGCTTCGCTCATATAGCGCATGACGCAGCGATTGACGTAGAAGCCGCGTGTATCGTTGACGACGATCGGCGTTTTCTTGATCGCCTGGACATAATCAAGCGCCACCGCCAGTGCCTTGTCGCCAGTCTTCTCACCGAGAATGACTTCAACCAGCATCATCCGGTCGACCGGTGAAAAGAAGTGGATTCCGACAAAGTCATCCGGGCGGCTGGAATTCTCGGCCAGTCCAGTGATCGGCAAGGTCGATGTATTGGAGGCGAAGACAGCGCCCGGCTTCAAAACCGCTTCGGTTGCCTCGGTCACGGTTTTCTTGATGTCGCGATCCTCGAAAACGGCCTCGACCACAAGCTCTGCACCATCCAGTGCACCATAGTCGGAGGTCGGGGTAATCAGCGAAAGCAGCGCATCGGCCTGCTCCTGGGTCATGCGGCGTTTCTTGACCGCAGCCGCCACAAGGCCTTCCGAATGCGCTTTGCCCTTGTCGGCAGCCTCCTGGTCCCGGTCGATCAGCACCACCGGAATGCCGGCCTTTGCGGTGGAATAGGCAATACCGGCGCCCATGAAACCGGCACCGATGACGCCAACCTTGGTGAAGCTGGTTTTCTCCACGCCGTCCGGACGCCGGGCACCCTTGCCCAACTCCTGCAGGGAGACAAAGAGCGAGCGCACCATCGCATAGGCTTCCGGCGTCTGCAGAATCTCGGTGAAATAGCGTTGCTCGATCCGCAGACCCGTATCGAACGGCACCTGCAGGCCTTCAAAAACACATTTGAGAATTGCGTAGGCGGCCGGGTAATTGCCATAGCTCTGTTTGCGGAGTGTCGCGGAAACGGCCGGCCAGAGCTGTGCGCCCTGCGGACTCCAGACCTTGCCGCCGGGCAGTTTGAAGCCCTTTTCGTCCCAGGGCTGAACGGGTTTGAGACCATCCAGGATCATTTTCCGGGCTGTGTCGATAAGCGCGTCCGGCTCGGCAATTTCGTGAATGAGGCCGAGTGACTTTGCCTTCTTCGGATTGAGATTCTGACCGGTGGTCATCATCATCAGCGCATCTTGCTGATTGGTCAGGCGCGGTACGCGCTGGGTTCCGCCGGCGCCGGGGAAGATCCCCACTTTGACTTCCGGCAGGGCCATCTTGACCGCATCGGCATCCGCAGCGACGCGGCCATGGCAGGCCAGCGACATTTCGAAGGCACCGCCCATGCACACGCCATTGATGGCGGAGACCCATGGTTTGCCGCAGGTCTCCAGCTTGCGGAACAGACCCGTCATGCGGCCGACCTGATCGAACAGGATCTGTGCCGCTCCGTCCGGATTGCGCGTCTTTTCCTCGTGAATCCGGTCGAACATCGCGCCGATCATGGTCAGATCCGCACCGCCGGAAAAGCTCGACTTGCCGGAGGTGATGACCGCGCCCTTGATGGCGTCGTCTTCCGTGACCGCATCAACGATGGCATCGAGTTCCGCCATCACCTCTTCGGTGAAAACATTCATGCTCTTGCCGGGCATGTCCCAGGTCACCAGGGCAATGCCATCCGCATCCGTGTCGACGGTGAAATTCGTGTAGCTCATTTTCTGTCTCCCTCGTCTCAGACGCGTTCGATGATCGTTGCGGTACCCATGCCGGAACCGATGCAGAGAGTTACGAGCGCGGTATTGAGATCGCGCCGCTCCAGCTCATCGAGCACGGTCCCGAGGATCATCGCGCCGGTTGCGCCGAGCGGATGGCCCATGGCAATGGCCCCGCCATTGACGTTGATCTTGTCGTGGGGAATTTCCAAGGCTTGCATGTAGCGCAAAACCACGGAAGCGAAGGCCTCATTCAATTCGAACAGGTCGATATCGGCGGTGGTCATGCCGGCACGGTCAAGCAGTTTGCGGCTGACATCCACCGGTCCGGTCAGCATCAGCGCCGGATCGGATCCGATATTGGAAAAGGCGCGTATTTTTGCGCGTGGCGTCTGCCCCAGTTTCTTGCCGCCTTCGACCGAACCGAGCAACACGCCCGCTGCGCCGTCGACGATACCGGACGAATTGCCGGCATGGTGGACGTGATTGACCGATTCCACTTCCGGGTGTGCCTGAACGGCCACCGCGTTGAAGCCGCCCATTTCGCCGATCATTTCGAAAGAGGCGTTCAATGAGGCAAGGCTCTGCATGTTCGTTTCGGGACGCATATGTTCGTCATGGTCGAGGATTGTCAGGCCATTCTGGTCCTTGACGGGGATCACGGCATTGGCGAAATACCCGCTGTCCCAGGCGTGTGCGGCCCGCTTTTGACTTTCCACGGCATAGGCATCCACATCGTCGCGCGAAAATCCGTATTTGGTGGCGATCAGGTCAGCCGAAACACCCTGCGGCATGAAATAGGACGGCATGTTGACGGAAGGATCCATGAACCATGCGCCACCCGACATGCCGAGGCCGATCCTGGACATGGATTCAACCCCGCCCGAGATCACGATGTCGTCTGCCCCCTGGGCAATTTTCGCTGCGCCCATATTGACCGCATCGAGACCGGATGCGCAGAACCGGTTGATCTGCATGCCGGGCGCTTCCGTGGCGTAACCTGCTTCGAAGATCGAGGCGCGGGCGATGTCGCCACCGGCTTCCATCACCGGATCGACGCAGCCGAAGACCACATCGTCGACCTGCGATGTGTCGATTTCATTGCGCTCGCGCAGGGCATCCAGAACCCGGGCGCCGAGACGAACTGAAGGCACTTCGTGCAGGCTGCCGTCCTTTTTCCCGCGGCCTCGCGGCGTACGGACATGATCGAAAATAAGGGCATCCGCCATGGTTGTTCTCCTTGGTCTCAGATCGCTCTACAGATTGCGGGCGATGAGCAGTTTCATGATCTCGTTGGTTCCGCCGTAGATGCGCTGAACACGCGCGTCGCGGAACATGCGGGCAATCGGATATTCATTCATATAGCCATAGCCACCGTGCAGTTGAAGGCACTCGTCCATCACCTTGCACTGCAATTCGGTCAGCAGGTACTTTGCCATGGAGGCGGTGTCAGTCGTCAACTCACTTTTGAGATGCTGCTCAACACAGTGATTGACGAAGATCCGGGCCATGGTGGCTTCCGATTTCATCTCTGCCAGTTTGAACTGGGTGTTCTGAAAATCCATCACGGCTTTGCCGAACGCCTTGCGCTCACGCACATAGTCAATCGTCAGTGCCAATGCGCGTTCGATCATCGAGATCGCCTGGTTGGCGATCAGCAGCCGCTCCTGCGGCAATTCGGTCATCAATTGAACAAAGCCCTGTCCCTCTTCCGCACCCAGCAGATTGGCTGTCGGGATGCGGACATCGTTGAAGAACAGTTCCGATGTGTCATTGGCCTTCAGGCCGATCTTGTCGAGATTGCGGCCCCGTTCGAAACCCTCGACCTCATCGGTTTCAATGACCATCAATGACGTGCCGCGGGCACCGGCTGTCGGGTCGGTCTTGGTGACGACAATGATCAGATTGGCATTCTGACCGTTGGTGATGAATGTCTTCGATCCATTGACGACATAATGGTTGCCGTCTTTTCGGGCGGTCGTCTTGATACCCTGCAGGTCCGACCCGGCGCCCGGCTCTGTCATCGCTATCGCGCCGATCAGTTCACCGCTCGCCAGTTTCGGCAGCCATTTGTGCTTCTGCTCTTCGGAGCCGCAATGGAGAATATAGGGTGCAACAATGGCATTGTGCAGCGCAATGCCGAAGCCGTCGACCCCGACATGTCCGAGCGCCTCTGCAATCACCGCCTCATGGGCATAGGTGCCGCCCGAACCGCCATATTCCTCGGGAACCGCAGCGCACAGCAGGCCTGCCGCCCCGGCCTGTTCCCAGGCATCGCGGTCGACCTGCTGCTGTTGTTCATAGCGTTCGTAGTGCGGAGCGATTTCCGCTTCCAGGAAACGATTCGCCATGTCCTGCAGCATAACCAGATCATCGCTCATCCAGTCCGGCTGCGGGACACCAAGAACCTGAGAGGGCAGGGACGCCATCAGGCTAAAATGCTGCCGCGTCGAGCGCCATCATCGAGCCGGCACCGGCTTCGACCCGCTGGCGGCGAAGGGCGGTTTCCGGCATGATCCGTTCCATGAAGAAACGTGCTGTGACCAGCTTGTTTTCCAGGTACTCCTTGTCGTCACCGGCACCTGCGTCGAGTTTTTCGGTCGCGACCTTTGCCATTTTGGCCCACATGTAACCGAGGGCCACCAGGCCGAAAAGGTGCATGTAGTCGGTCGAGCCGGCACCGGCATTGTCCGGTTCCGACATCGCGTTCTGCATGAACCACATGGTCGAGGCCTGCAAATCGTTGAGGCCCTTCTTGAGATGCTTGGTGAAGAAGGACAAATCCTCGTTGTCGCGGTTCTCTTCGCAGAAATCACCAACATCCTTGAAAAAGGCCGTGACGGCGCGACCACCATTTGCAGCCAGTTTGCGGCCCACAAGATCCAGCGCCTGGATGCCGTTGGCGCCCTCATAGATCATGGCGATACGGGCATCGCGCACATACTGGCTCATGCCCCATTCCTCGATATAGCCATGTCCGCCGAACATCTGCTGAGCAGCCACGGCATTGTCGAAACCGCGATCGGTCAACGCGCCCTTGAGAACCGGCGTCATCAGCCCAAGCAAATCGTCTGCGGCCTGTTTTTCATCGTCCGATTCAGCGCGATGTTTCAGGTCGGCTCTCAGTGCCGTCCACAGGAACAGTGCCCGGCTGGCTTCGTTAAAGGCGCGATTGGTCATCAATGTGCGGCGCACATCGGGATGAACGATAATCGGATCAGCCTTCTTGTCCGGATTTTTGGTCCCTGACAGGGCACGGCCCTGAAGGCGTTCGCGGGCGTAATCGACCGCATTCTGGGTGGCGATTTCCGACTGGCAAAGTCCCTGAAGTCCGACACCGAGCCGCGCCTCGTTCATCATCACGAACATGGCTTTCAGCCCCTTGTGCTCTTCGCCGATCAGATAGCCGACGGCATCGTCATAATTCATGACGCAGGTGGCGTTGCCGTGAATGCCCATCTTTTCCTCGATCGATCCGCACGACACACCATTGGAGTCGCCGACCGTGCCGTTCTCATCGACCCGCAGTTTCGGCACGATGAAAAGGGAAATGCCCTTGACGCCCTCGGGTGCGCCCTCGATGCGGGCAAGCACAAGGTGAATGATGTTCTCCGACATGTCGTGTTCACCGGCGGAGATGAAGATTTTCTGGCCCGAAATCTTGTAGGAACCGTCATCCTGCGGCACAGCCTTGGTGCGCAACAGACCAAGATCGGTGCCGCAATGGGGTTCCGTCAGGTTCATCGTTCCGGTCCAGGCGCCTTCGATCATCTTCGGCAGCCATTTGGCTTTCTGGTCGTCGCTACCATGTTCGGAAATGGCGGCAATGGCGCCCTGTGTCAGTCCGGGGTACATCATCAGCGCCATGTTGGCCGCCGAGAAATACTCGCCAATCGCCGTGTGCAAGACCAGTGGCAGGCCCTGTCCGCCATATTCCGGATCAGCCGCCAGACCCATCCAGCCGCCTTCACGATATTGGTCATAGGCTGCCTTGAAGCCCTTGGGTGTCGTCACGGAGCCGTCTTCGTGACGCGCGCAACCTTCTTGGTCACCGACCTGGTTCAGTGGTAACAACACCTCTTCGGCGAGCCGTGATCCCTCCTGGAGTATGGCTTCGACGACGTCGGGCGTGGCGTCCGAAAATCCTGGCAGATTGTTGTAACGTTCATAACCAAGAACATCGTTGAGAATGAACAGTGTGTCTTGTACCGGGGCCTGATAACTGGGCATGGGGGCTCTCTGTCCTGATCGGTTCAGCGTGAATGATTGGGTGCCGCTATACAAATAATTGACGTTTGCGTAAACGTCAAAGTTTTTGCGTCAAAATGGCGCACCCCAATCCGGCTTTTCCTATGGTTGGCAAGATCATCGTTACCCAAACCGCCGAAATGATGGCGGGTCGTTCCGAACTGCTCCGGCACCAGCCCTGTGCGCCGTTCTCTGGTTCCCGCATGGGGCTGCCGTTTTTCGGTAGCCGATTCCGGGTTTCATCGCCGTATCTCGCCGAGCGTTAAGAAACGATTCATTTAAAAAATTTGCAGAAAAGTAAGATTGGTTAACGGCTTGTTTACCACGTTTCGCGGAATGTGCGTCGTAACGGCGGTTAATCCCGATCATTTGTATCGAGTCTGCGACGGATTGCCATTTGTATCGGAACAGGTGCGGGATGTCCGATACGGCCAGGGCGGGAATGCCCAGTCCAAGTCACTTCTGTCGATACGGATAAGATAATGAATAGATCGAGAACACCGAGGAACTGGCAGCAGAACCGGGAGACATCGTCCGTCGATGCGCTGAACCGCTCAATAGCGGATTTGGAAGCCCGTATCGAAGGGCTCAACGCGCGTTCGCGCAGGCCCAATGTCCGCGCCGATTCCATGGGCACCGCCTCCGAAATGGTCATGCGCCAGCGGCTCCTGGAGCGCGAGCAGCGCGGCCGTCAGGCTCCACCACCGCCACCGCCACAACGGCCGCGCCGCGAAGCCGTGCCGCAACAGGCCGCCGCGACCCAAAGCGCCATGCGCGAAACCAGTGGCGCTATGCGCGACATTGCCGAAGCGCTTGTTTCATTGCGTGATGATCTGCGCCACGACATTTCCGAGAGCATGAGCAGGGAGTTCGGTTCGCTGCGCCGCGATGTCGATGAAATCAAGGCCCTGAGCGGGACCGCGGCCACACGTCCGGACGTGAGTCAGGACCTGGCGCATCTGGCCGATCAACTCGAAATGCTCGAAACGCGTAGATCGGAAAGCCAGGGTTCTGCCCTCCAGGCAGAACTCGACGACTTGCGCGCCATGGTCAATGAACTGGCGCGTGAAGACTCCATGCGCAGACTTGAAACTCGTTGGGATGGATTCGAAGAGCAGATTTCCGGCATGGATCCTGCGTCGATTCGCGAGGATTTGATCACGCTGTCCTACCGGCTTGACGACATCAAATCCTCCATTGGCCAGCTGCCGTCGGCACTGCCGCTGAATGCACTTGAAGACAAGATCAAAATGCTGGTGGCGGCGATTGACGCCATGTCCCGCCAGCCCGGTGCGTCCGACCCCGAAGTCGCGCGACAATTTGCCATGCTGGATGAGCGGCTGGATGAAATCAGCCGCGCCATTGTTGCCACGAGCGTCTCTCAACCATCGGGTGTCGATGCGGCTGATATCCAGCGGCTCGAAAGTCGCCTGGATGCAGTTGTCGATCATATCGGTCAGCTAAGCCAGGCAGATCAGAGCAATGAGCTTGCGCACCGAATTGAACTCCTGAGCTCCCGCGTTGAGGACATCGCCGGTGATCAGACTTACGGGACCTTGATGGATCGTCTCGATGCCCTGTCGGATTCGCTGAACGAACAGCCATCATCGCCCGATCCGCATTTGATCGGTCAGCTTGAGGACATTTCCCGCAAGGTCGATTCGCTTGATCTTGATACGGTCAATCAGCACCTGGCCGATCAACTCAAATCCCTGTCGATGAGGATCGACCACGTCAATGGCGACCTTGTGGCCACCAATAGCAATCAGGACATGCTCTACGGTCGTCTTGAAAACCTGGCCGAACGGGTGGAGGAAAGCGTTGCGCAACAAGCCTCAATGACGCTTGCGCCGCTCGAGGCACGTCTCGCCGACATCGCTTCTCGGCTTGATGACAGCCAGTCGCAACTGGTCCCGAGCGATGATGCAATCCGCAATCTGGAAAGCCAGGTCGCGGGTCTCTCGCAGCTTCTAGCCAGTCCCGGTGTTGCCGGCGGAGCAAACGCCGAACTGGAACCACGCCTGGCCGCCGTCGAGGATCATTTGCTCAGCGGGCAGGGCGGCAACCAGGATCTGGTCATCGAAACCGCCCGGCAGGCGGCTGAAGCGGCGGTCGCGAATTTTCAGCAAAATGGCGGAACGGCTGCCGATGTGTCGGCGATCGAGGCTCTTGTCGCCGATCTTCGGTCCCTGGAAGATCTCAGCCGCAAGAGTGAAGAACGCAATTCGCGCACCATCGACGCGGTGCACGACACCCTGATGAAGATAGCCACCCGCCTGGAACGGCTGGAAGGGTCACCCGAAACGCACCGTGCGGATCCAGCCGGCGCCGAAATGATGGCTGCCGGGTCACCGGATTATGCCGCCTCTTCCGATCCGGCTTTTTCCGACGATGCCATTTTGCCTGAAGGACGCGACGATTCGCCTGGGGAAACATCCAGAGACAAGCCTTTCCTCTCCGGTTTGGTGTCCCGCGTCAAAGGATCGAAGGGCAAGGCCCGCGCGGGCGACGTCGAAGCTGCGCGTCGTGACATTGACGCAGCGCCGTCCATTGATCCGGTGGCTGACATCGACCCCGAAACTGCCAATATGCCGTTGGAACCAGGTTCTGGCGCACCCGACATCAAACGGATCATGGCAAAGGTGCGGGAAGCGCAGACGGAAGCACAGGATGACAATCCCTATGCGGAGGAAGCCGATCAGGCCCGCACCGACAAGGCGGACTTCATCGCCGCGGCACGTCGCGCCGCGCGAGCTGCCGCCACCGAGGCGGCCGATCTGGAACAGGCTGAAGAAGAGGATGCGAAACCCGGATCCCTGAAAGAAACCATCAGTCGCCGCCGCAGACCGCTGCTCCTGGCGGCGGGTGCGATCCTTCTGGCCGTTCTGTCCTATCCATTGATCTCCGGATATATGGGTGGTGGTCAGACGCCGACACAGACGGCAGCGCTCGAACAGTCGCAGGAACCCCAGTCACCGGCCGTTACCGAGCCCGTTGCCGGTACGGACAGCGATCTTCCGAATGTCCGTGTCTCCGAGACCGAAGTTGCAGATGATGGCGGAATTCTGGTCACCAGAAGCACCGAGGCAACGGTGACCGACAATCCGCCTCAGATGCTGTCGACCAGCAATGAGGTCCAGTCGAGCGCGAGTTTCGTGCCGCCGGATACGATGGCCGGCCAGACCAATCCTGCGCAGAGCGAACCGGCCGCACCGGACAACATGCAGGCATCGGTTACTCCGGATGCCGTCGATCCGGCACCGTCAGCCATGCCTGAATCGACACTGGCGACAACGACCATTGAAATGCCGCCCGAGGCGGCGGGCCCGCTGGTGCTGCGTGAAGCCGCCGCAAATGGCGATGGCCTCGCACTGTTCGAAATCGGCGCGCGCTACACTGAGGGTCGCGGTGTTTCTCCGGACCTACGTGAAGCCGCCAAATGGTATCAATACGCCGCCGACCTCGGATTTGCGCCGGCGCAGTACCGGCTGGCGAATTTCTACGAGAAGGGCACCGGCCTCGACCGTGACCTTGCAAAGGCCAAGACCTGGTATCAGATGGCTGCCGAGCAGGGCAATGCCAGCGCCATGCACAATCTGGCCGTGCTGTACGCGATGGGCGAAAATGGTGTCGGCGACTATGACTCGGCGGGAAGCTGGTTCACCAAGGCCGCCGACCTCGGTGTCAAGGACAGCCAGTTCAACCTGGCGATTCTCCACGCCCGCGGCAGCGGCGTGACACAGGATTTGGAAGAGTCCTATAAATGGTTCGCCATCGCTGCCCAGTCCGGCGACAAGGATGCGGCCAAGAAACGTGACGAAGTGGCCAATGCCCTTCGTCCCGAGCAGTTGGAAAGCGCACGGGCAAAGGTTGAACTGTGGAAGCCGGCCGCACTCGTCGAAAGTGCAAATTCAGTGAAGATCCCACCTGAATGGCGTGGTTCGGAAACCCGCACGGCGTCGGTCGACATGAAAAAGGCCGTGCGCAATATCCAGGCCATTTTGACCAAGAACGGTTTTGACACTGGCGGGGTCGACGGGATCATGGGCAACAACACGATCAATGCCATCAAGGCCTTTCAGACGTCGGTTGGCCTTGAGCCCACGGGTGAGGTCAATGATGCCCTCGTCAAGGAGCTTCTGGCCCGCAACAATTAGTCTGCCGTCGTAGATCCCTCAAACCCGAATGCCGCTCATGACCTGTGGGCGGCATTGCATTTCCAGCGTCCCTTGAGCAATCCAGGTTGGCTGGCGTCATCCCCATCGTCACCGGAGAATTGTCGCTGCAGACAGGTGCGGTATCAGAGTTTTTTGGCCACGACACTGAGGAACGAGACTCGGTCGGTCAGCAGGTCGTCGAATCCGTTGGTGATGCGGGCATCGAAACTGATGGAATCGCCTTCTCCAAGTTCGAAGAGGTTTTCGCCACAGCGATATTTGGCGCGGCCTTCATGGATGCGGACAAAGACAAATCCCTCGCCATTGTAAACCGGATGCTTCCGGTTCTCTCCTTTTTTCAAGGTCACAAATGCCACGGAAAAGTTCAGATCCTCGTCGCTGTGTTGCGCCAGGATACTGTAGGCATGGGTGTCCCCCGGCGTAATTCGGACCGTGTGCAGCCCCTTGTCGGCCCGAACCACATTGATATCAGTCGAGTTCAGCGTGCGTTCGAACAGGGAGATGATCGGGATCGACATTGCTTTGGCAAGCTGGTTCAGCGAAGAGAGCGAGGCCGAGGATTGGCCGTTCTCGATGCGCGATATCATCGCCGAGGAAATGCCGGAGATACGGCTGAGCTGCGCCAGGGTCAGCCCGTTCTTCTTTCGATAGCGTTTGACCGCCTGTCCAAGCGAGACATCAAGATTTCCTGCCTCGTCTGTTCCCGTTCCCAACAAAACCCACTCCCGGCCCGATCGGACCGTCCTGTTACGCGCTACAATCTAGAGCAATTCAGGTTTTGACGGAATCGGCAAAACCCGAATGCTGAAACAATTATCAAGGGCCGACACCGTTGTCCCGTTTCTGACAAAATGTGAAACGGACTGAATAAGGTGTTACGCCGGCAATTGGAACATTCGCCGCAGCACGATGGCGCGATACGCTCCTTACCTTCAAGCGGCCGTCCTGGAAACGATCTCGCCTTTGCGCCGGTCGACATAGGCCCGCAATTCCTCATCGACCGCCTCGTCGAGTTTCGGCTCCTCATACTCGCGCAGCACCCGTTTCCAGATGGTGTTGGCCCGCTGCTCGGCATCCTCGCGCCCCTGCTCACTCCATGTTTCGTAGTTGCGATTATCGGTCAGGATCGGATGGTAAAAAGCCGTCTCATAGCGCTGCAGCGTGTGGCTGGACCCAAAGAAGTGCCCGCCCGGGCCAACTTCGCGGATTGCGTCAAAGCCGATTGTATCTTCATTGACGGCAATCGGCTCCATGCTCTTCATCATCAACTGCAGCAATTCGGCATCCAGGATCAGCTTTTCAAACGAGCCTGAGAGGCCACCCTCCAGCCAGCCGGCTGAGGCAAACAGGATGTTGGCGTGACCGAGCACGGCAGCCCAAAGACACATCTCCGTCTCATAGGCGGCCTGCGCATCCACCTTGTTGGAACCGGTATTGAGAGATGAGCGAAACGGTAGACCGTAGCGCCGTGCCAACTGGCCGGATGCCCAGGTGGTTTTGGCAAAGACCGGAGTGCCAAAGATCGGAGAACCCGTGCGCATGTCGACATTGGTCAGATAGGACCCGTACACTACAGGCGCCCCTCTGCGGGCAACCTGCGCCAACACGCATCCGGCCAACGCTTCGGCATTCTGCACGGTCAGGGCACCGGCTTCCGTCGCCGGGCTCATGGCACCGGCCATGGTAAAGGGGGCGATCACAAGCGGTTGGCCGACCCGTGCCATTTCGATAATGCCTTCCGACATGGCAAGATCGATCTGTAATGGCGAATTGGTGTTGATCGGTGCGGTCAGCACGGGCTTTTCGATCAGTTGTTCCGTGGTGTAGCCCATCATGATCTTTGCCATCTCGATGGCGTCGCAAGCACGTTCTCGGCCGTTGCTCCACGCCTTCCAAGTCTTGTCCGTCAGCTTGGCATGGGCGTAACCGACATCCAGATGCCGTGTTTCCGCCGGTAGGTCGAGCGGCTCGAAACCGCCGCCACCGGCCTGGTGGACAGCATTCAGGCTGTGAATGATTTTCACATAGTCGCACATTTCAGAGAAAGTGCCGGCCCGCCGGCCGCGATCAAGATCATTGGCAAAGGGCGGGCACATGACAGACGAGAAGATGATCTTGCGGCCACCCATCGTCAGGTCGTATTTCGGATTGCGGGCATGCAGGCGGACCTGCGAAGGCGCCAGGGCCACCATTTCCATGACAAAGTCAGGATCGAAGCGAACCATCTCCGCGCTGTGATCGACCAGGCATCCAGCCTCCTCCATCAACCGCCGGGCGCGCGGATCCAGAATGCGGATGCCGATATCCTTCAACACACGCATGGACGCGTCATGGATGCGGTCCAGATCGTCAGGCGGCAAAATCTCGATCGGCGGATACGGATTTTCGAATTCCGACCACTCGATCTGATCCAGTTTCTGATCGGCATTGCGCCGCGCTCTTGCTCGTCCGGATTTTCGTGCCACCTTGCGTCTCGCTTTGTCTGTGTCGTTCAGGGGTCTCATCGCTGGCCGCTGAAACTAGGGAATACCGATATCCTGACGGATCGGCAGGCTGGCCAATTGATGCGCAGAAAGGATCGTCTTGACTTCAGGGTCATCGACAAAGACGAAATTTCCATCGATCCAGATCGGCCTGCCATCGAATTCGGCGCTGGCATCGAAGAGGGTCCAGGCGATTTCGCCCGGGGCATAGGCGCCGCAGGTGTGAAAATGCAGATATCGCGGATTGGCGAACGCCACCTTGCCCCAGCGCTCCAGGTCTACCGTCGCCTCGACTGGATAGAAAGCACCCGGATTGATCCCGGCATGCCATGAGTGGACGATCCACGGATCGATCCCGAACTGTCGTCCCACCCGTTCTCCATGTGTCCGCATCCGGGCAATCTGCTCGGCCGGTCCCTTGAAATCGACGACGCGGCCATTTTCTATTTCGGCCAGCACAATCTCGGGCAAGAGCAGTTCGTCATCATCATATTTCTGGTTGCCGGACGCCATCAGCCAGTGAGTGACGGCGACAACACCATTCGCAGTCTTGCAGGAAATGGGGCGTGGTGCACAAACCGGATAGCGGATGACCGTAAAATCCTCCGCATCACCTGCAGCGATTTTGTCCAAATCCTGCGTGCCGCTGATATCCGTGCCCAATGGGCAGCAAATCCGCCAGGTTTCCGCGCGGTCGACGACCGCATCATAGGCCGTCTGGATCTCACGCATCACGCCATGCGGGATCGTGCAGGCCGGTCCGCCAAGAACAGACAGATCCAGTGCATAGCTCATGGTTACCGAGGCCTTGCCCGGAATGGTGTCGAAGCGCAACGTGTCGCCCAATCGGGCGTGAAACAAGACATGTGTGGCGGTTTCCAGCGCGTCGAGAACCGGTTTGGGTATATCCGACAGTCCCGCATGGTCGCCGACGGGGATGATGGTTGCCGCAATGCCGAGTTCCCCCGCAACATCGGCCACGCACACCGGCACCATGGCGTCATAGATGCCCAGTCCGGCATCTTCAGCAATGATCGCCAATGTATCACCGCTTCTTGCGCCGATGGCCTCGGTGATCAGCGACCGGGCGCCCTTGCGTGGGTCGGATTGCCAGTTTTCCTCTACCATCACTGCCCTCCCGCCGCCATCTTTCGCTCCGATATCGCCCGCTCCAGCCAGCCTTCGGAGATTTCCGGTGTCGACGAAATCAGCAGGTGCGTGTAGTCGGCAAATGGCGGAGAGAAGACCGCTTCCTTGCGGCCCTGTTCGCTGATCCGGCCGTGCTGCATGACCACCACATCATCGGCGATGGCCCGCACCATGCCCATATCGTGAGTAATGAAGATGTAGGATACGCCAAGCTGTTCCTGCAGGCGCATCAGCAGATCAAGGATCCCGTCCGCCACCAGCGGATCGAGCGCCGATGTCACCTCGTCGCAGATGATCAGTTCAGGATCGGCCGCGAGCGCCCGGGCAATACAGACCCTCTGCTTCTGACCTCCGGAGAGCTGACCCGGATACCGGTCGATCAGTTCCGGAGACAGATCCACCAGGTCCAGCAATTCGGCGGCGCGGGATCGGGCGGCGGATCTGGAGAGGCTTCGAAACACCTGTGCGGCCCGGCCGATGATCTCGCTGATTGTCTGGCGCGGGTTCATGGCCACATCGGGCAGCTGATAGACCATTTGCAGGTTCCGGCGCTGGTCGGCGGAGCGTCCTGCAAGTCCGGGAGAAAGCGTTTCACCCTTGAACGCGACGGAGCCTTGGCTTGGCTGCAACAGGCCCATGATCAGCCGCGCCAGCGTTGATTTCCCGCTGCCCGATTCCCCGACAATGGCCAGATTGCTTCCCTGACGAAGGTTGACGCTGATATCATGCAGGATCGTTGCATTGCCATAGCCGGCCGTCACATCGCGCACGGAAAGAATCGGCTCCAGGTGATTTTTCGACGGCACATGCTGCTGTCTGCTGCGAGCCTTCAGCAACTCCCTGGTATAGGATTGCGTCGGATTGTTCAGCAGGTCATGAGTCGGCTGTTCCTCGACCTCTTCGCCGTGGCGCAGCACCTTGATCCGGTCGGAGATCTGCGCAACCACCGCGATGTCATGCGTGATGTAGATGGCTGCGGTTTTCAAGTCGCGAATGACGGCCTTGATGATCGCCAGAACATCGATCTGGGTGGTCACGTCCAGCGCCGTTGTTGGTTCGTCGAATACGATCAGGTCAGGCTCGCCGATCAGCGCCATGGCGGTCATGGCCCGTTGCAACTGTCCGCCCGAAACCTCGTGCGGATAACGGTCGCCGAAATGCTCCGGATCAGGCAGTTTCATCCGGTCAAACAGGTCGATCGCCTTGGACCGAACATCGCTGTTGCTCAGGTCGTGATGAATGCGGGTGACCTCCAGCACCTGCTGCATCAGCTTGTGTGCCGGATTGAAGGCAGCTGCTGCGCTTTGCGCCACATAGGACGTTTTGCGGCCGCGCAAATGGCGCAGACCCTCATCGCCGGCGGAACGAAGTTCCTGCCCTTCCAGATAAATCTCACCACCGGACAGGACCAGGCCGCGCCGGGCATAACCCATGGCGGCAAGGCCGAGCGTTGATTTGCCGGCGCCTGACTCGCCGATCAGCCCGACGACTTCACCGCGATGGACGGTGAGATCCACGCCCTTGAGAATATCCAGCTGCGCCTTGTTCCGCGCCGGCTCCGTCGAAATGCGCAAGCCGCGTATATCCAGCAGGGGTGCGCTCATTTGTGCCGGTCCCGTCTCGCATTGTGGCGCAGCAGACCGTCCACCACCAGATTGACACCGATTGCCAGAAACGCCAGGGCCAATGCCGGCAGGATCGGCGCAGCCCGGCCGAAAGTGATTGCCAGCGCGTTTTCCTTCACCATGCCGCCGAGATCCGCATTCGGGGGCTGAATGCCCAGTCCCAGAAAGGAAAGCGACGAAATGAGGATGGCTGCATAGACAAAGCGCAGGCCGAATTCGGTAACCAGTGTCGGCGCGACATTGGGCAGGATTTCCTTGAACAGGAACCAGCGCATGCTCTCGCCGCGCAGCCGCGCGATTTCAATATATTCCATCGCGGCAACATCCGCCGCGACGGCGCGGGTCAGCCGAAACACGATGGTCGATGCCAAAACCGACATCATCGCGATCAGCGCCGGAATGGATGTGCCGATCGCTGAAAGGACAATCAGCGCAAGGATCAGCCCGGGAAAGGCCATCACTGCGTCCACGGCGCGGGTCACGATCAGGTCGAACCAGCCGCCTATTACAGCAGCAGCGATGCCCAACGGGCAGCCAATCGCAAAGGCGCCGCAGGTCGCAATCAGCGAGACGATCACCGTCATCCGGCCACCGGTGAGGATGCGCACCAGCAAGTCACGACCGATGTAATCCGTGCCGAGCCAGTTGGCGGCGCTTGGCGGCGCCCACACACCGCCGACGATCTCGACCTCGGAATAGGGAGACAGCACGGGCCCGAAGATGACCGCCGCCAGGAAAAACACGACGATCGCCAGGCCGATTTTCGCGCCGATATCGAAATCCCGTATCATGGCGATCATTTCGGACGCCTCCGCCGTGGATTTGCCAGCAGGGACAAGATGTCCGCGGTCAGGTTCAGGGCGACATAGACACTGGCGAAGATCAGCCCGCAGGCCTGCACAAGGGGCATGTCACGTTTGGAGACCGCGTCGATCATCAGCCGCCCCATGCCCGAATAGTTGAACACAGCCTCCACCACGACCACGCCTACGATGAGATAGGCAAGGGTCAGCATGACGATGTTCAACACCGGGGCGAGTGCATTCGGAAAGGCGTGGTACAGGATGATGCGCTGCCGGGTCGCGCCCTTCAGTTCGGCCATTTCGATATAGGGCTGGTTCATCACCGACAGGATCGCCGCCCGGGTCAGCCGCATCGTGTGGGCCGATACCACAAGAGCAAGGGTCAGACAGGGCAGGGCAATGGCGTGCAGTTGCTCGATGAAGCTCATGGAGTCTGAAATCCGCGAGAGCGCCGGAAACCAGCCGAGCGTGACGGCGCCCCATAGCAGCAGCAAATACCCGATGAGGAAATCGGGCGTTGAAACGAAAATCAGGGTGGAAATGGTGATGCTCTTGTCGGCCAGCTTGTCTTCATAAAGAGCCGCCAGCAGGCCCAACCCCACCGAGACAGGGATGGCAATGATGGCCGCCGTCAAGGCCAGGAAGAGCGTGTTGCCCAATCGCCCGGCGATCAGATCCGAAACCTCCCGTCCGCTGGCGAGCGACTGTCCCAGGTCGCCATGGGCGAAATCCCACAGCCACAGCCCGTATCGCTCGATGGCCGGCCGGTCGAGATCGAGTTTGTCACGCAGCGCCTGGACCGCATCAGGCGTTGCCTGCTGTCCGAGAATGGCTTCTGCGACGTCGCCGGGAAGGATTTCCGTCCCGACAAAGACCATCAATGATACGAGAAACAGGGTCACCAGTCCTGAAACCAGACGTTTCAGGACCAGTGTGGTGACCGATGCGCCACCCATGGCGGCTTACGCCGTCAGCCAGACCCGTTCGGCTATCCGCATGCCTGACATCTCGAAGGAGCCGGCCGGGTAGTAGCCCTGAACCTCGTCGCGCACGCCGTCGACATTGTTGGTGAAGAACGGAATGGCCGCACCGCCATCCTCGTGGATCATCATCTGCAGGTCGTGATAGATCGCCTTGCGTTTGTCGAAATCGGTCTCCGCCCGCGCCATTGCGAGTTTCTGATCGAAAGCCTCGCGGCGCCATGCCGTGTCGTTCCACTTGGCGTCGGACGCATAGGCGGTCGACAGCATGATATCGGCCGTTGGGCGTCCGCCCCAGGATCCGCTGATAAACGGTTTCTTCATCCACACATTCGACCAGAACCCGTCCGAGGGCTCGCGGATGATTTCAACGTTCAGGCCACCTTTGGCGGCAGTTTGCTGAAACAGCGCTGCCATGGCCTCGGCACCGGCGAATGTCACGTTCGATGTGTGCAGCTCGAGTTTGCCGTCAAAGCCGGATTTTTTCAGATGATGTGCCGCCTTGTCCGGATCGTATTGCCGTTGCGGAATGTCCGCCGCGTGGAACGGGTCGAACGGCGGGATCGGATGGTCATTGGCCAGCGATCCAAAGCCAGCCATCACCTTGTCCAGGATTTCCTCGCGGTTGAGTGAGTATTTCACAGCCAGGCGCAGATCGGCATTGTCGAAAGGCGGACTGTCGGACTGCATCAGCAGGGGCCTGTGTCCGGCGGCCGGATGGTTCTCGATCCCGACGCCGGGGGCGCTGGCAATCAGTGCCGCCGATTGCGGGTCGACACGGCCGGCCACGTGAACTTCACCGGTGATCAGGGCGGAAATTCTCGACGTCGTGTCGTCGATGAAGAGAATTTCGACCTCGTCCACATGGGCGCGGTCCGGCTTCCAGTAATTCGGATTTTTCACTGCCACCAGTTTTTCGCCGGGGACGAATTCTTTCAGCATGTACGGCCCGGTAAACATGCCCGCGGCGTAATCGGTGGTGCCGTCGGGAAGAATCAGCAGATGAAAATCGCCCATCAGATAGGGCAGATCGGCATTGCCCGATGACAGTGTCACCGTAATGGCGTGGGGACCGTCCGCGCTCAGGTCAGTGATCGGGGTGAGCAGACCTTTTGCGCCCGATGCGCTGTCTTCGCCCCGGTGCAGATTGATCGAATAGATCACGTCCGCCGACGTCATCTCGCGTCCGTCGTGAAACGTCACACCCTTGCGAAGATTGAATTTCCATTTGGTGGCGTCATCTGACGATTCCCAGCTCTCGGCCAGTTCTCCGACCAGTTCGCCGTCTTTCTCGATCTCTGTCAGCCCGTTTGCCAGCGTGTATCCGATGACACCATGTCCGACTGATGTCAGCTTGGTCGGATCGAGAGAATCGCCGGCGCCACCGCCGGTGGTTCCAAGGACAAGTCTGCCACCGGATTGCGGCGCGGCCGCTGCGATTTTGGGCAGTCCCAGCGTTAGCAGGCCGGCAGCCGCCGTCGATTTCAAGAAGGTCCGGCGATCCGGACGCGCCCATACACCCATTTTCCGTTGATTCATGGTCCTCATCTCCTTCGGATGTTGTGTTCCTGTGCCCTCTTTATTTGTTCAGAATTTGCATGGTGCACAATTTATTTAACTACATGGAAGACGAAGAATCATTTCGGGTCAAGGCAAAAACCGAAAAAACCTGTTCCAATTAGGGGAAACCAGACCCCACGAACCAGGGGCGGTCTTTGCCGACGGATCAGATGGCGCAAAAAAGGCGCCGGAAACGAGAATACAACACTCATGACAACGCTGGTAACCACGGCGCGCTGTCAAACAACCTCCGAAAACAGTGTTTTCAGATCGACAATCAGTCGAAATGCACCGTGCCTGCCACTGTGTGAAATCGCCGTATATTCAGAGGAATTCATCATGTTTGAGACATCGAGACGCAAATTGCTGGGCGCATCCATGATCGGTGCCGGAGCATTGCTCAACACCGTCGGCGCGCGCGCGTCAGCGGCCACGATGAACAGCAAGGGCAATATCATGCTCAACCGGATGCCGGATCTTCCCCGGGGACTCGTTGAGGCAGCACACTTCCCGCTGATCGAAGCCATCCATGGGCGGCGCTCACGCCGGTTCGCAAAGGGCGCCTCAATCCCAGACGGTCCGCTAGCCTATACGTCGGATCAAAAGCCGGAGCCCCTCTCGGAGCTTGAGCAACTGATCCTGCTCACCACTGTTGCCGGAAACACCGGCTGGTCGAACCTCATCCCTCACAATCGCATGTACAGATCCAACATCCCCAATTACGCCGGCGCAGCCGGCGGACGAACATTTCCCTCCGCGGCGGGATTTCACACGACCGAGTTCTTCTACACGGACGATGATGGAGTCTATTTTCTGCCAACCAAGGATATGCCGGGAACCGGCGCCCGAAATGACAAGGGTGAAACGGACCTGAAAGCCTATCTCGATCTTCACCGGGCAAGGATCATCAAACTGTCCGACAAGCGGCTGCACATTCCGGCTGAACCGCAGCACATGGAATTGCACAATGAATGGTGTGGGAACGTACCCGGCAGCACATTTGTCATCCCGGTCGCCGATCTCGCCCAGCACATGATCCTGGTTCTGTGTTATCTGGTTCAGAGCGGTGCCTGCATCTATGATGATGTGCACGACGAAGCGATCCCCGGAATCGAGAAATTCGCAAACCGCGTCGATGTGGATAACCCCTATCCGATTTCTTTCATGGAACAGTTCAGCCTGGCTGAGGTCACGGTGGAATTGGCCACGTCGTGCTATTCAGGTGCTCTGATGTTGCAGGCGATGGGCCTCGGCGGCTGGATGTATGACGGCATCAACCAGTTCAGCGTGTTGGGGGCCAGCGGCGACCCGGCTGTTCCGGGGCTTGGATTCCGCTTCGATATGCTTCCCGGTCAACCCTTGCCGCATGTAACGGGGCTGGAGGGTGTCTTTGAGGGCCATTGCCCACCGCACTTCAAGGATATGCGCGCTGCCGTGGAAGCAGTGGTTTCCAGGAAGTTCGGATCGGGCGGTCCCTTCAATGCAAAGACCGCCGGACCCTACAAGGAGACCGATGCAATTCGCTCACGCGCTGCACCGATCGACGATGAATTCATTGATTGCGTTGCCACCATGGCGCAGCACCTCCATGACCGGTTCGGCCGTTTCCCGGCGACCGTGCCGGCGATCTTCAGCCTGACCTATCTCCAGGCCCATAAGCTCGACAAGGGCTTTTATGACCGGTTTTTCACCCCGGGTGCCTACCTTCGCACCCATGCGGATCACGAAAAAAACTGGGCATGATCAGCATCTTGGTTCCGGATCCAGCGCCTCCGCTTTTCAGGCGTAACGCTGGACCCGGAATCGATGGCCACACAACCCCATGATTACGATTGGAGATTGCGATGATCCGCAAAGGTCTGATGCTTGCCTATGCCTTCTGTGCCTACCTGTTGGCGACCTTCAACATACTCTACATCATCGGCTTCCTTGCCGATATTGGCGTCCCGAAAGGCATCGGTGACGGGCCGGAATCGCCTATCTGGATCGCTGTGTTCATCGATGCGAGCCTTGTCGGCCTGTTTGGTCTGCTCCACTCGATCACCGCAAGGTCGTCCTTCAAGCGCTGGTGGACAACGATCATACCCGCCCCCATCGAGCGTGCGACCTATCTTTACATAACAGCCGTCCTGACCACTGTTCTTGTCGTGTTCTGGCGACCCATTCCCCTAACGGTCTGGCATTTGGGATCTGTCGTCTCGGCGACCGCGATATACGTCGCCTATGGTCTGACCTGGGCGATGATGTTTGCCGCGACGTTTCACTTCGGCCATTTTCGCTTTCTTGGTCTGGCACAGGCCTGGGAGAATTTCCGAAACGAACCGCCGGAGAACTCGTCGATGACCGTTCGTTATCTTTATGCCCTGGTCCGTCATCCGATCAGCCTGGGGTGGATGGTGACGCCGCTGCTGACACCCCATTTGACGGTTGGCCATCTGGTTTTTGCCGCCAGCACGGTTGCCTATATCCTGATCGCGACACGCTTCGAAGAGGCGGATCTGGTCGAGGCTCTTGGGGAGAATTATCTGAGTTACCGCCAGCACGTGCCCGCATTCCTGCCGTTGAGCCGACACCGTTCTCAACCCGACTGTTGACAGGCGGCTACGTCTACGAAGCGTCATCAGCCGTCAGCAACCGCGCAACGTGTGCCTCCATCGCCAGCGGAAGCCAATGGGAGAATTTCGGGCTCAGCGTTTCATAACGCGCCACGAAATCAGGATGTGAGCGGTACAGTTTTGCCAGCCCGTCATACCCTTCGGGCGGGCAATCCTGTCCCCACAATTGGGCCATCAGCCTCCGGTGGTCTTCCAGTGTCTCACGGATCTGGTCCGAAGACGGGTCCGTAGCCGTTTCGAATGCCGCGACGAGGCGAGCTTCGATATCCCTGAGGCGCGCCATGGCGCCTTCCATCCCATCGGGCAGGTGACGGATGGCCTCATTGGATGTTTTGATCCGTTCAGCAATGTCGCCGCCACAGGTTGATATGAGCCAGTCCTGATATTCGGACTGTTTGGCGGTGGAAAAAGGGCGATAGAGTTCCTCTGTCGTCATGTCCTGTATTCCCTTCAGATGCGCGATGGTGGCATCGAGCGTTTCAATGGTCCTTGCTGTTCTTTGCGCCTCGGCGGCCAGGCGGTTGCGGTGCCGCGTCAGCCTGTCGACCGCATCGACGGGGGCATCCAGAATGGCGACGATCTCCGACAGTGACATGCCGACATCCCGGTAAAACAGGATTTCCTGCAACCGAAGCGCTTCCTTGTGTCCATAGATGCGATAGCCGTTTTCAGCCAAATGGGCCGGTTTCAGCAGTCCGACATGGTCATAGTGATGCAGCGTTCGCACCGACACGCCAGAAATCCGGGCAAGTTGGCCAACTGAATAGTCCCGTGATTGAATGTGTTTTCGCTTTGACATGACCCCCTCTTAGCGCCTGACGCTACGTCAGGGTCAACATCCGTTTTCATTGATTTGCGATCTGGGTTCGGGCTGTCACGATCCGCGCAGCATGATCTCGCGGGCGGCAACAATCAGGTCCGAATTGCTGCTGGCCGCTTGGCGTGTCGGCAGCAACAGGCAGTCTTCGAAACCCATGCGCGTATCGTGGCCCTGCCGCGCCGCCAGTTCCACCATGCGCCAGGCGCTCGGACCGTCGCCATGCAGGAGGATGGGAGCGGCAATGCCGGCATCGTCCAACAGGGTTTTGCATGCCAGATATTCCCGTTCGGCATCGGCCGGGTCGTCGAAAATCATTTCAATGAGGATACGCAGGCACATGCCGCTAAGACCCAGATTGATGAATTGCCGCACGTCCTTGGTGTTCCACAGCCCGGCTTCGATGCCGATCCCCTTGGCGAGCAGCGCGTCGATGACATCGATGGCGCCTGTCTCGTTGAGATTGACCGAAGCATAATCGGGCGTGATCTCCCAGGCTTCGATCTGCTTCAGGCGTGTTGCCAGATGCGGCTCGATCCAGGCACCGGTGCCCACACCGATCGGTATATTGGGCACCTTGCGCCTGATGTTCTCCAGACATCGGGCTACATCTTCCGGTGCAAGACTTTCCGAACCATCTGCGTTGCGGGGGTGAATATGGAGCTCCTGTGCGCCGGCAGCCCTTGCAGCCGCAGCATCAGCAGCGATTTCCGCAGCACTGACGGGAACCGACGGGTGGTCCGCTTTCGATCGTCCGCCATTCAAACAAGCCTGCAACATGAACACTTCCTGACGGGACTATGCAGTGGACGCCTGGCTGGACGGGTCATCTTTGATCGTGCGCCACGTCAGAACGAACACCGTTCCCGCGAGAATGGCGGTCGCAAGCAATGGCAATTGATAGCTGCCGGTGGCCGCAAGCAACGTCCCGCACACCGTCATGCCGATGGTGCCGCCGGCAAGCTGTGCCGTCAGCATGATGCCGCCAACCTGCCCCTGATTTTCAAGCGGAACGCTATTGGCAGCACCGCGCAGCCCGGGCAGGAAGACCATGGACGTCACGATCCCCCAGAGAACAAGAGGTGCAAACATCAACCAGTAACTCTTCGCATCAAGCGCGAGGGTCAGCCAGACAAAGGCGATGAAAGTGCCTCCCAAACCCAACAATGCCGGGCGGCGGGATCCCAGACGGTCGGTCATGTTGCCGCCGATTATCGCCGACAAGGGGGCTGGCACAACACCGGCCAGAAGCGCAACACCGGCCATGAGGGGGCTCATGTCCATCTCCTTTTGCAGGAAAATGGAATAGATCACGAGCACGGCGATTTTGGTGAATTGCCCGGTAAATACCATAAGGCTGCAAACGGCAAAGGCAGGCGTGCGCAACAGATCGATTTCGATCAACGGGTTGCCGGCTGGCAACTCCAAACGAATGAAGAGGGTAAGGAACAGCAGTCCGGCGAGCAGCAACACCCAGATTAAAGGTTGGGACCAGCCCCATTCCGGCCCCTGCATGGTCGCAAAAATAACAAGGCCAATCCCGCTGATCAGCGTTACGAGACCGGCGAAATCAAACCGTTCACGGTTGGGGTTTGGTGGCGGATCCGACCACATGGTCCAGATGACGGCTACGGCGGCGATCACGACAACCGGATTGATCCAGAAGATCCATCGCCACGACAAGGTGTCGGTCAAAAGTCCGCCGACAAACGGTCCTGATGCCAGAAAGACGGTGCCCACTGCACCGTATATGCCAAGTGCGCGGCCGCGCTCCTCCTCGGGAAAGATGATGGCGATCATCGCCATGGAGGCCGGAAAGATGATCGCCGCGCCGAATCCCTGCAAGGCGCGCGCGGCCAGCAGCTCAGTCAGGTTGGTCGCCAGGCCGCAGCCGATTGAGGCCAGCCCAAACAACACGATACCGGTCAGGAACAGTCGTTTGAACCCGAAGACGTCACAGAGCCGGCCACAGGCCGCCGCCAGGCAAGTCAGCACCAGCAAGTAAATGTTCACCACCCAATGGCTGCCGACAGTGCTCAGATCAAGGTCCTGTTGAATGGTCGGCAGCGCCACGCCCACCACTGTTTCGTCCAGCAGGAACATTCCCAGCGCAGCGCCCATCGCGCCCAGGACCCACCACTTCCGTCGGATTTGCTCAATTGCAATCATGGTGTGTCCGTGTGTCGGATTGAGAGGTTGCCGTACGAGCGTATCGTTGTTCCCGTGTCAGGGAAAGGTGCCAACTGCACCCCCATTGCGACCGAGGTGAAAGCCATTGCAAAGCTGTGTTTGCAAAGAAAATCCCGGAAGACGGCCTGAACACCGACACTTGTGAGTTTGGCCCCGGTGACGGCAATTGACACGGCCAAACAGAAGGCGCATGACAGACTGCAGGGGGGCGTCCGCGCCCGTTCCAATTCACATCGCCAACACCTTGTCGGGACAGGGATGACTATTTATCTGCCCATCGCCGAAATTTCGGTCAATGTATTTTTGATCTTGGGCATGGGCGCAGCAGTCGGTTTTCTGTCGGGCATGTTCGGTGTGGGTGGCGGTTTCCTGATCACACCACTGCTGATTTTCTACAATATTCCGCCCGCTGTGGCAGTCGCCACAGGTGCCAATCAGGTCGTCGCATCGTCGTTCTCCGGAGCCTTGTCGCATTTCCGGCGCGGCACACTTGATATCAAGCTGGGAGGGATGCTGCTTGCCGGCGGTCTGGTCGGCGCGTCAGTCGGCATTTATCTATTCATGCTGCTCCGAGACCTCGGCCAGCTCGATCTCATCATCTCGCTGTTCTATGTGATCTTCTTGAGCGTCGTTGGCGGGTTGATGCTGGTGGAAAGTGTCAATTCGCTGATGCGCGCGGCCGCCAACAAACCCGTGTCCTTGCGCAAGCCCGGGCAGCATATCTGGGTCCATCGCCTGCCTTTCAAAATGCGCTTCAAGCGCTCGAAGATTTATCTCAGCGTGATCCCGATACTGGCGCTGGGTTTCGGCATCGGCGTGTTGACATCCATCATGGGTGTTGGCGGCGGGTTCATCATGGTGCCCGCGATGATCTATCTGTTGCACGTACCGACCAATGTGGTCATCGGCACCTCGCTGTTTCAGATCATTTTCGTAACGGCGTTTACGACTGTCGTTCAGGCAACGGCCAACCAGTCAGTGGACATCTTTCTGGCAGGCCTTTTGATGATCGCCGGTGTGATCGGTGCACAATACGGTGTCCGGGTCGGCCAGAAGTTACGCGGCGAGCAGTTGCGGGCTCTACTGGCATTGCTTGTACTGGCGGTCGGCGTCCGGCTGGCGCTGGATCTGGTGTTGACGCCGGACGAGTTCTATTCGGTCGTCGTCACCGGGATCGGCTTTTGATCATGCGGCGCTCATTAACACAGGTCGGTGCTGCCCTGCTGTTTCTGCTGACGATGATGTCGTCGGCGCTGGCGGTCGATGAACGCCTCGATATCGGCATATCGACCAATGAAATCGCCATCACCGCGAATTTCACCGGTGCCGACCTGACCGTTTTCGGTGCGCTCGACAATGCGGACCGGTTCCTGCTGGAACTGGGGCAATACGACATTATCGTTGCCTTGGAAGGCCCCGCCCGCGAAACCGTCGTGCGCAAGAAGGAACGGGTTTTCGGCATCTGGATCAACCGGTTTTCCATGCGGTTCGAACCGGTGCCCGTATCCTATTCCCTGTCCAGCACGCTGCCCATTGACCGCATCGCCCGAGAAATAGAGCTGAGCGGTCGGACCATCGGCATCGAGCATATTCACCTGCTGCCATCCGGTCGGGTCGGCGACGGAAGCCGTGTCCCGGAGTTTCGCGAGGCCCTGCTGCGGCTCAAGGTCGATGACGGACTTTACCAGAGCGAGCCGGTGGGCGTTGAATTCGTCAGTTCAAGCCTGTTTCGCGCGACCATCAGGCTGCCTGCCAATGTACCGGTCGGGCAGCACAAATTGCGGGCCTTCCTCTTCAAGAACAATGAATTCGTGATGGAGCGCGAATTGACCCTGCGGGTTGTCAAAACCGGTGCCGAGCAGTTTGTCTACGAACTTGCCCACGAACAATCATTCCTCTACGGAATTCTGGCCGTGCTTTTGGCCATGTTTACCGGCTGGGCCGCAAGTGTCATGTTCCGACGGGATTAGAGCGAGTCTGAATTTGTTGGAAGTGTCAAACCGGCATGAAACGTTGAAGTTAACGACCCTTGGCCTTGTCTTATCCCTGAGATAAAGGGAAGCGGCGTGACACTGGTTCAATAACACTTTCGCCATTCATCGACCGCGGTGATCACACAGGCATCCGCGATCGCGGTCGCGTCCGGGGTGATGACAATCGTCAGCATTTCGTCGAATGGCGGGTAGTTGGCCATGATCGTATCGTTCACGGCGGTTCGCTCCAGGGCTTCAATACGGTTTGCCAATGTTTCGAAATCTTCCGCTGACCCCGCATTCAACCTGTTTTCCATCAGCATGGTTGCCATGCCGGCCGGCCGGCTGAGATTCTGCTCGATCCTCTGGAGATGAAAATTTCGCGCGATTGGAAACTCCTCCCGAGCAATGCCCTCCCTTCGAAAGGTCTCGTAGGATTGGCGCATGGCGTCGAGTGCCTGCGGCAGGAGCGCCGTGTCGACTTCTCCACCCATCCTCAGCAATCGGTGATGACGAGCCACGGATTCCATGCCCGCGCCGAAGCCGTAGGCCGCGCGCAATTGAGAGCGAATGGCCTTGAAGAGACGTGACTGTTTGCCCAGCCCAAGAACCGCGGTGGCGATCCCGTAGATATCGTCATCGGTCGCCGGAGCGCCTGGCAGTTCGCCGAGCGTCATGATCAGTGATTTCGGCGAATCGGGATCATGCAAGACAATTGTGCCTGGCCTGATACGGGGACCCTGGAAAGCAACAGGGTTTGGGTTTGCCGATTTTGGCAAGCCGGCCAGAGCGAGGTCAATCGCCCTTGCCACCGTTTCTGGGCCGGCCGTGCCGGCTGCTGTAATTGTCAGATCGGCGGTTCCGAAGGCACCCTTGTGCCAGGTATCGATCTGGGGTGCGGAAATACTTTGTATTTCGTCCACTGGAGCGGCAGTCCAGAAGCGCTTGAACGGATGATCTTCCAGCATGATTTCGCGGGCCAATGACCAGGCAAGGCCAGTCGCCGTCGCATTGCGGATCCGGGTATCGCGAAGCAGGTTGCGCTTTTGTCGTTCCAGCCATCTATTGTCGAGCGCCGGCTGCGCCAGCACCAGATTGGCGATTTCCGCCGCCCGGTCCAGCTGGTCGTCCGGTGCCACGACGAAGCCACGTATTTCCCCCGGTTGAACCCACAGCCGGGATCCGGCATCGAGGTCCTCGAAATCGGCCGAGATTTCATCCGGCGGCAGTCCCCCGGCACCACCATTCAGCATCAGCTCAATGCCCAGCCGGGCTGTGGCTTCGTGAATACCCGGCCCTGTTGGCAGGCCCGATGCCCACGTGATGGCCACGGCGGTGCGCTGAGCATCGTCCATCGGAACATAAAAAAACTGATGTCCGGCCGGCGAGACATGTGCGGTCATTTTTGGAGAACTGAACGCCGTTTGTGGGATCAACGCGAGGGAAAGGAGTGATGCCGCGATAAGCCTGACCGAATTTCGCATGTCTTCAGGACCCCGTATTTGTCAGATTGACCTCCACAGTTCTGTGGCTGTCCGCCACGGCTCTGATCAGCGCGTCCACTTCGGCCTTGGTCACCGACGCAATACGCGCCACATGATCCGCCGATGTGTTGGGCTCAAGACCGGCCGTCAGGTTGCGAAGCGCACGGTTCAGTATGTAATCCGGTTCGTCACCGCGCCGGCTCGCTTCCCGCGCCATCCGTTTTCGGATCCGTTCCAGGCTTTTTTCAGGCACGCCCCTGCCGGCGAGTTCAGCAAGGCTGGCGCGCAGCTTTTCGGCAACCGTTGGCGGGGCAACACCCTCATCGGGTCTTGACTGGAAAAAGAACTGGATCTGGTTGCGCAGTTTCCGGTCCAGCCGAACATTGTAGGCGCTGACCACGAAATTATCGATCTTCAAAGGTTTGGCCAGGCTTCCCGGCAGGTTTGAACTGAGCAACTCTGCAAGAAAGCGAGTCGTGTAGATGTCTTGCAGACCATCGCCTGAACCCTTCCATTCGGACAGGGAAGCATATTGATAGGCATTGGAATTGGCCCGGTCGTCGGCAATGTCGAGCGTGTTATGCAATGGCTCCGAAATCGGATTGTCACGCCAGCTTTGGGGATTGGGAATTCCGGCCGGAACGTTGCCGAAGGTCTTGAGCACATGTTTGCGCAGCTCCGGTTCGCTGAGATTGCCGGATGCCAGGAGCACCATGTTCGCTGCGTTGTAGTGGGCCCTGCGAAATTGGTCGACCTGCTCGAGATTGAGCGCGGCGATGCTGTCGGGTGTGCCGATCAGGCTGCGGCCGACCGGATTTGCGCCATAAAGGGCCCTGTTGATCTGTTCGCGGACCTGCCATTTCGAATTCTCCGACACGCGGAGATCATATTCACGAGAAACGATTTTCTTTTCGTCGCGCATGAATTTCTCATCGAGTGACAACGGTGTCAGCAATCGCCCGGCGAAAGTGAACAGATCGTCCAGATCGTCCTTTCCACCCTCATTGTAGTAATTGGTCACGATACCATTGACCCAAGCATTGCCACCGCGATTGTGGAACGTTCGATTGCTTACATTGTCCGCGTGCCAGAACATCAGGTGTTCCAGATAATGCGCCAGACCTTCCGGCCCGTCCGAATCGGCTTCGCCGGCCAGAATGATGGCGCTGACGCGGATCGTGTCGGATTTGGTGTCCGGGATCAGATAGACACCCCGCAAGGATGTGCCCGTTTCAACCTTGATGAGCTCAGCGCTTGCCGGTCCGGCAAGCAAGCCTGCCAGCAGCAAGAACAACAACACCAGCCTTGTTCGAATCTTTCGCATGGGGACAGCTTAATCACCACGATTCAGCCTGTCAGCATTTCTCACGGCGTCGTAACAATTTGTTATCAAACGTGAGATGGCAGTGTCTAACCGACCAGCCGATCGAAGGGAACCGAATAGATGCGTTCCCGGCCCAGCAGATGGGCCGTCAGCTTTCTGCGGTCGAACAGGCCGTTGAAAGCCGGGTGGCGCAGATTCATGCCGCCTGTCATGACGCCAAAGGAAGGCAGGACAAGACGTGACCCGTCTGTTGCGAAACACGGTCGCCGCACGCCTTTGTTGCGGCGGACCACCCGTGCTGCCGGATGCAGATGACCGGCAATCTCGCCATTGGCCGTCTGCGGATCGGCGACGGGTTCATGGCGAAAGCACAAACCGTCAAAATACAATTCCTGGACGCAGTGCCCCTCAAGGTCTGCAGGCTGGTCCGGATCGTGATTGCCGGCAATCCAGAACCACTCCCGGCCAGAAATGAGTGCCCGCAATTTGCCGTCGCTGGCGCTTGGCAGGCCGGCGGCACCATGCCGGTCATGAAAACTGTCGCCAAGACTGATGACGCGGACCGGATCGTAACGGCCGATCACCAGCTCCAGCAATTGCAGGGTCAGCGCCGTATCGTAGGGCGGCAGCATCATGCCGCGCCGGGCAAAGGCCGCGCCCTTTTCAAGATGCAGGTCGGAGACCACCAGGGTTTGGCTTTCGGGAAGGAAAAGTGCGCCGAGCGGATCGCAAACCGCCGGGACGCCTGAAATCTCGATATCGGCAGTCTGGATCGTCATTTCCTCGGTCATGACCCGGGCGGCGTTCATCCTGTTCATTCCCGGGCAGCCTCTTCCGTCAATCCCATCGCCTCCGCGATGATGGTATCCGCAGCTTCGGCAAGGATGTCGTCCTGCGCCTCGCCAACCACTGGTTCCTTGCCGATTTCCAGCATGATGGGAACGGCAAGCGGTGAAATCTGATCCAGCCGATTCAACATGATTCGGCCCTTGATCCGCAACAGCATATCGCCGAGCCGGCGAATATCCAGCAATCCGCTGGCAGCGTCGTTGCGCGTGGCCTGCAAGAGAATGTGGTCGGGCTCATGGCTGCGCAAGACATCATAGATGAGATCGGCCGACACGGTGACCTGCCGGCCAGTCTTTTCCTTGCCGGGGTGGCGGCGCTCGATCAGTCCGGAAATCAGAGCACAGTTGCGGAAGGTCCGCTTCAGCATCCAAGATTCGGCGAGCCAGGCTTCCAGATCGTCTCCCAGCATGTCCTCGTCGAACAGCGTGGCCAGGGACACTTCGCCCCGTTCGATCATCAACCCCATGTCGCGCAGGCCCCAGATAGCCATGGCATAATCCGTTGCCACAAATCCCAGCGGCCGTGCGCGCGCGCGCTCAAGCCGACGGGTCAGCAGCATGCCCAGCGTCTGGTGCGCCAGCCGGCCTTCGAACGGATACATCACCATGTAATACCGGCTCGCATTGGGAAAAGTTTCGACAAGCAGATCGGAACGCGACGGCAGCACGGACTTCAGTTTCTGGATTTCCAGCCATTCGCGCACCTGGTCGGGCAGGTCGGTCCATCGCTCGGGCTCGGCCAGCATCGAGCGAACCTGATCGGCAAGGTAGGTTGAAAGTGGAAATTTGCCGCCCGCATAGGCGGGAATTTTGGGACTGCCGGCGCCGCCCTTTGAAACGATGCATTCATTTTCCCTTATGCCTTCGAAACGGAGCACCTTCCCGGCAAACAGGAACGTGTCACCCGGAGACATCATCTCGACAAAGCTTTCTTCGATCTTTCCAAGGATCGGCCCGCCACGGACATTGGTGCCGCGGCCGCTGTGTCTTGTCAGCCTGATCTTCAGTTCGGGCGCTTCGATGATCGTCCCGATATTGAGCCGGTACTGCTGCGCGATCCGTGGATTGCTGACCCGCCAGGTCCCATCAGCCGTCAACCGGATCCGGGCGTAACGGTCATAGGTCTTTAGCGCATATCCACCGGTGGCGACGAAATCCAGTATCCGGTCGAACTGTTCCCGTTCCAGCGATGCATAGGGTGACGCGGTGGTGATTTCATCATAAAGATCATCGGCCGAGAACGGTTCGGCGCAAGCCATGCCGAGCACGTGCTGGGCCAGCACATCATAGGTTCCTTCGCCGACCGGCGGTGTATCCTGTGCGCCCAGATAGTTGGCATCAAGAGCCGCCCGGCATTCCAGCACCTCGAAGCGATTGGCCGGCACCAGGATCGCCTGGCTTGGCTCGTCCATGCGGTGGTTTGAGCGACCGATACGCTGCGCCAGCCGGCTGGCGCCCTTGGGCGCACCGATGTGAACAACGAGGTCAACGTCGCCCCAGTCGATCCCCAGATCCAGCGTTGACGTGGCGACCACCGCGCGCAGACGGTTGGCGGCCATTGCCGCCTCGACCTTGCGCCGCTGGCTGGCATCGAGTGACCCATGATGCAGCGCGATCGGCAGGCTGTCTTCGTTGATCCGCCACAGCTCCTGAAACAACATTTCCGCCTGGCTTCGCGTATTGACGAACAGCAGCGTCGTCTGGTGTTTTCTGATGGCCTCATAGACATCGGGCATGGCGTAACGTGCCGAGTGGCCGGACCATGGCACCCGGTCATCGGTCTCCAATATGCGGATCTGTGGCTTGGCGCCCCCTTCGATCTGGATGCATTGCGACAGGTCGGCCTTGGGGCCAGACGACTGTGGCACCAGCCAGGCCTGCAGGGCTTCGGGTTCAGCCACGGTTGCCGACAGACCGATGGTCTGCAGGTCAGGGCGGTGCTTGCGAAGTCGCGCCAGTCCCAGAGACAACAGGTGCCCGCGCTTGGAACTGACGAGCGAGTGCAGCTCGTCCAGAATCACATAGCGCAACCCGTCAAACAGCGTCGATGCCTCGCGGCTGGCGATCAGCAGCGCGACTTGTTCTGGCGTTGTCAGGAGAATATCCGGAGGATCGCGTTTTTGACGTTGCCGCTTGTGCTGCGGCGTATCGCCGGTGCGCGTTTCGATGCGCAGCGGCAAGGCCATTTCATCAATCGGCTTGGCCAGGTTGCGCTCAATGTCGACGGCCAGTGCCTTCAAGGGAGAAATGTAGAGCGTATGGATTCCACGTCGTGCAGCCGCCCGTGCAGCGCCGGGTTTGCGCCGTGCCCTGGGCGCGCTCAGGTCAATGAGTGACGGCAGAAAGCCGGCCAATGTCTTGCCGGCACCGGTCGGCGCGATCAGCAGTGATGACAGACCGGATTGTGCCATGTCGAGCAATTGCAGCTGATGGAGCCTGGGCTGCCACCCGCGCTGCTGAAACCAGCCGCTGAAGGGCTCGGGCAGCACCGGTGGTCGTTTTGTTTTAGAATCATCGCTCACCGTCAAAGGGTAAACCATGTGACCGGAGCAACAAACGCCAATCATTCAGGACCGGCGATCACGGTGCGGTCGGTCAATTCGCAGGCCGTTCCGAACCGGGATTTCGGAAGAACACGTTGAACAGCCAACACGAAATCATTACCTAAGGGGCGATCGATTCACGGAGAATGGCGGCATGTCGGGCAAGATGACGCGTTTCCTGGGTGACACACCCGGACGCACACTGGTCAAGCTGGTGGTGATTTCATTCATCGTCGGCGCTGTCATGAGCGCCTTTCACTGGTCACCCTTTGACGTTGTTTATGCGGTCCGCGACTTCCTGATGAATGTCTGGAACCTTGGGTTTGCAGCGCTCGGCCGCTTTGGCGACTATCTGATCCTCGGTGCCGTCATCGTGGTTCCGGTCTTTCTGGTCTTGCGGATCTTGAGCTATCGGCGCTAGAAACGGGCAGTTGTTTCGGCGTCATCGAAACGCCGGCTAATTCTTACGCCCTTTCCGTGGATCAGGTTCTACGTCATGTCGAAGTCAGATGCAGCGCTGGCTGCCGGAAACGGCCAGCGGCCATTTACGGTGAGTCACCGCCTGGTGCTTTCGATCGCCGTGCCGATGACGCTGGCCTATCTGACGACCCCGCTGCTCGGTCTGGTCGACATGGCCGTGGTCGGCCGGCTTGGCGATCCAGCCCTGATCGGTGGATTGGCGGTCGGGGCCATCATATTCGATCTCGTCTTCGCAACCTTCAATTTCCTGCGCTCTGCCACTACGGGCCTCGTGGCCCAGGCCTTTGGTCGCGATGATGTAACCGAGCAGCAAGCTGTTTTCTGGCGTTCGCTGCTGATCGGTCTCTTCAGTGGTATTGTCCTGCTGATCCTGTCTACGCTCATCATTCAGTTTGGTATCTGGGCGATGGCGCCCGGTGAGGCGGTGCGCGGCGCGACACAGACCTATGCGTCAATTCGCATGATATCGGCACCGGCAAGCCTCGCAAATTACGCCATTCTTGGATTCGTGCTCGGCAGGGGGCAGGGGCTGGCCGGCCTTGGATTGCAGGCGGTGATAAATGGCACCAACATCGTTCTTTCGATCCTGTTCGGGCTCCATTTTGGTTGGGGCCTGGAAGGCGTCGCCTGGGCAACCGTTACCGGAGAGTGCATCGGTCTGATTGTTGGTTTTGCCTTTATCAGATTGACGGTCGGCAGGTCGAATGCGCCATCATGGCAAAGGATTTTCGATCGATCCGCTATCCGACCTCTCCTCACGCTCAACCGGGATATCATGATACGATCACTGGCATTGCTGACGGCCTTTGCGCTGTTTGTGCGCCAGGGCGCTCAATTTGGTGCCGTCACGCTGGCAGCCAACGCGATCCTGATGAATTTTTTCATGGTGGCGGGCTATTATCTTGACGGATTTGCTACGGCGGCAGAACAGTTGGCCGGCCGTGCCATCGGAGCGAGATACCGGCCGGCATTCGACGGTGCTGTCCGCCTCACCTTGATCTGGGGCTTTTGCCTTGCCGCCATAACGACGGCATTTTTTCTCATTTTTGGCACTGTGGTGGTCGATCTCCTGACGACGTCAGAGGAAGTGCGGGCCGCGTCCAGAGATTATATCATCTGGGCCTCTTTGACGGCGTTGGTCGGCGTTTTGGCGTTTGAGATGGACGGCGTCTATATCGGCGCCACCTGGTCGGTCGACATGCGCAACATGATGCTGGCCTCGCTGGCCCTTTTTGCCGTCCTGTCCTGGCTTTTGGTGCCGGTGCTCGGCAATCACGGGCTTTGGATCGCCTTGCTGGCCTTTCTTGGAATACGCGGTCTGACCCTCTATGCGCTGCTTGACCGCAGAGCCCGTTCCACGTTCCCGGCTAGTCCAGATGCGGCTTAGCAGCCCACTGGTCTACCTTCGTGTCGCGCAGGTCTGAAATGGAAGAGACACCGGCCAGTGTCACCAGATCAGAGAAGTCCAGCAGCATTTTTCGCGCCAGATCCGGCCCCTCATAGATGAAACCTGTATAGAGCTGTACCAGATCGGCGCCGGCACGGATCTTTTCCATCGCCTTTGTGGCGCCATCAATACCGCCAATCCCGATAAGGGCCATCGACGGACCGACCCGCTGGCGCACCTTTGCCAGAAGCGCGGTCGACCGCTCGAACAGGGGCTCGCCGGACAGCCCTCCCGTTTCAGGCGCATGGCGGCTCTTCAGACCAGTGCGCGACAGCGTTGTGTTGGAAATGGCAAGCCCATCCAACGGGTGCAATTTCACCTCGTCACAGATATCGTCCATCTCGCCTTCGCTCAGATCGGGTGAGATCTTCAGGAAAATCGGTCGGCTGTCCTTGCCCTTGTCGATTTGATGCGCGCGCGCGGTGCAGACGGCCTCCATCAATGCTGCCAGGCTGGACCGTGCCTGCAAATCGCGCAAGCCGGGTGTGTTCGGTGATGAAATATTGACGGTGAAATAGTCGGCGACGTCGTAGAAGCATTCCACACCACGCACATAATCAGCGATGCGGTCTTCGGCGTCCTTGTTGGCACCAATATTGACGCCGACGGGTTGTCCCGGTTGCCGGGTGCGGGACCGCAAACGCGACAGGACAGCCTGATGCCCTTCATTGTTGAAGCCAAGCCTGTTGATCACGGCGCGATCTTCGCGCAACCGAAATATTCGCCGCTTCGGGTTGCCTTCCTGCGGCAGCGGCGTGACCGATCCGATTTCGGTAAAGCCGAATCCGAGACGCAACACGGCATCGGGAACCTCGGCGTTTTTGTCGAACCCCGCAGCAACGCCGACGGGATTGTCGAAATCCAGCCCGGCGACATGAACCGCCAGTCTTTTGTCATGGGAGGAGGACCAGGACGGCAGCAACCCCGATTGAAGCGCCTGGATGGAAAGGCGGTGCGCCGTTTCCGGCTCCAGCGCGAACAGCGCTTGTCGGCCGGCCTGCCGGAGCAGTTTTTTCATGGCGCCAGATCCGGCACCACATGCCGGCCCGACTCATCGAGCGGCATGGGTTTGGCCCACAATGCCGCATTGACGGGCAGTTTTGCATAGAGATGCGGGAACAGATCGCCGCCGCGTGACGGCTCATATTTCAGCGTGTCGCCAAATCCGGAACCTTCGACTGCAATCAGAAGCAGATCGTCCTGACCTGCAAAATGCAGAGCGGCTGTTTCGGCGACCTGTTCGGCGGTTGAAAAATGGATATAGCCGTCCGTAAAATCGATCGGAGCGCCCTCGAAGACACCCGATTGTTCGGCCTCCATCCAGAGGGATCGGGAGACGATTTTATAGATGATGGACATGTTTTCGATCCGGGGCATCAGACAGTTGACGGGGTGCCGTATAGGGGCAGAACAGGTCCCGCTATCGCAATTTCGGCACGATTTTGCGATACCTACACGCTTGGTAGAAAGAAATCACGGGGGAAGAACGACAATGAACCGATTTGTCGCAATGATTGCGTCCAGCACCTTGCTGGTGTCCCTCAGTGGGCCAGCATCGCTGGCACAGGAAGGCCGATATGTCATGCAACGCGCTGATGACGGCTTTGTGCGCCTTGACACCCAGACGGGAGAAATGTCGCTGTGCCGCAAGCAGGATGAGCAGTTCGTTTGCCGCATGTCGGCCGATGACCGCCGTGCATTGGAAGCCGAGATTGGCCTGCTTGAGGAACGCATCGCCCGTCTGGAGGCGGAGGGTTCGGATCGCCGGGACGGCCTGACGACCGAGGATGAAATCGATCGCACCATGGGGATCATGGAAAACATGATGCGGCGCTTCATGGGCGTCATTGAGGAATTCGAAAGCGAATTGCGCGACGAAACCCCGGACAAGGCGCAACCCGAAAAGACCTGACCAACACCGGTGAATGGCGAATTGGCAGCAAGCGAACCGGCACCGAGCCCGGACGACTCACCGTGCCGATATCCGGCTTTCATTATGGCATTCCAACACGCGAGGCGCCCTGAACGGGTTCCTCCACATTCGCCACAGCGCCTTATGGTCAAAGGGGCGTCAAATCGGTAATACTGTTATCCAACCGGCGGTTGACCATCAGATGGACCTATCGTCCCTCTGCTGCGGTCTCGCGGGCACCCCATAATGCGGGTGCCGGCGGACGTAACCGGTCCGGTCGGATTGTTCAGGTGTTCGGATGCGCATGATCTTCGTGGCACCTGACCCTGGGAGGGGACGATCGAATTGACGAAGACGATTATTATTGCTGATGACCATCCGCTGTTCCGGGGTGCCCTGCGGCAGGCTCTGGCCGGGATGGATGACGGTCTGCAGATTATCGAGGCCGGTGATTTTTCCGACGCCCGAAAGGCGGCGGCCGAAAATCAGGAAGCGGAATTGATGTTGCTTGACCTGACAATGCCTGGTGTCAGCGGATTGTCGGGCCTGATCGCACTGCGTGCCGAATATGTGGAACTTCCCGTGGTGATCGTGTCAGCGTCCGATGACCCCGCAACAATTCGCCGAGCGCTCGATCTCGGCGCTTCGGGGTTCATTTCGAAATCGGCCAGCATCGATGACATCCGCCAGGCGGTCCGTGCGGTTCTCGATGGTGATCTGTGGACGCCGCCCGGCTTCGATCTGGGTGCCGAACAGGATCCGGAAATGGCGGAATTGATCGGCCGCCTGCAAACTCTGACACCACAGCAAAGCCGTGTTCTCGGCATGTTGGGCGAAGGCCTCCTGAACAAACAGATTGCGTACGAATTGGGTGTATCGGAAGCAACGATCAAGGCGCATGTGTCAGCGGTGCTGCAAAAACTCGGGGTCGACAGCCGAACACAGGCGGTTATCCAGCTGACGAAGATCGGAGCCGAAATCATCGATCAGGAATCCCGGTCGATGACCTGATCGAGTTTTGCGCTATTCCGCCGCAGACCGCCGGGCCGCTGCTATCTGATTGAGAAAGGCCCTGAGGGCCGCCGGTTTCATGGGCTTGTGGAAGATAGAAATGGACTGCGCTTCCGCGCGGCTTCGGACCCCGGGTGAACGGTCGGCCGTTGCGAGGATGGCTGGAACATCAAAACCCCAGCGTTTGCGTACAAGCCCAACGGCCTGGATACCGTCACCATCATCCAGATGATAGTCCGCGATGATGGCATGGGGCGGTTCGTCCTGCTCAGTCAGAACCGCTTCCAGCGCCCGCACGGATTCAACCGATTCGACACGGCAATCCCAGCCTGTCATCAACAGGTTCAACCCATCGAGTATCTTCAACTCGTTGTCGATACAAAGGACCGACAGCCCGTCAAGATTGGACGAAACGCGCACCGGCGGTGACCCGGTTTTGGATTCAAGCACACGACTGATGTTGGTCTCGACCGGTATTTCCACCCGGAAATCGGATCCCTTGCCGGCAATCGAGGCCAGATGGACCGGATGGTCGAGGACATGTGAGATCCGGTCGACGATGGACAATCCGAGACCGAGGCCGGCTGCCGCCCGTGTGCCCTCGTCAAGCCTGGTGAACTCGTTGAAGACGGTTTTCAGGCTGCCGGAGGGAATGCCGATACCCGTATCCACCACCTGAACCGAAACCTTGTCGCCTCGGTGGCGGATGCCGACAAGAACCCGGCCGTGATGGCTGTATTTGATCGCATTGGAAACGAGGTTCTGTATCAGCCGGCGCAACAGATTGGGATCGGACCGCACGACGACCGAAGTTGAGAGAACCTTCAGGTCCACCTTGCTGTTGGCCGCTACCGGCAGAAAATCGGTCTCGATCCGGCGCAGCACCTCGTTGAGCGGGAAGCTGGAGACTTGCGGTTTCATTGCGCCCGTATCGAGGCGTGAGATGTCGAGCACGGCGCCGAGTATCGATTCAACCGATTCCAGCGATGAGTCGATATTGTTGACCAGACCGCGGTTTTCCGATTCGCCAAGCCGTTCAACAAGTGAGGACGAATAGAGCCGGGCGGCGTTGAGCGGCTGCAGAATATCGTGCCCCGCGGCAGCCAGAAAGCGGGTCTTGCCCAGATTGGCGTCTTCTGCAATCGCCCGGGCCTGTGCCAGCTCCTCATTGACCCGAACGAGCTCAGCTGTTCGGGCCGCCACCCGCTGTTCCAGTGTCTCATTGACCCGGCTGAGCGCCTTGGCGGATGCGACCCGGTCGGTGATGTCCGCATAGGTGGTCACCACGGCATTGTCCGGCATCGGATTGGATCTGATTTCGATGATGCGCTGGGATTGCGCCAGGGTCAGTGTCCAGGACGCATCCATGGTCAGGAAGTTATCGATCGTCTTCCTGACCTGGCCGCGTTCAATGTCACCGCGTTCGGCCAGAATTGTAATGACATCCTCCAGCGGAACGCCAACTTGGCCAATGGATTCGGGCAGATCGAGAAGCGAACGAAATCGCCGGTTCCAGACACTCAGCCGGTTCGAACGGTCGAACACGGTAATGCCCTGGTTCATCTGTGCAAGAGCCGACTGAAGGAGGTCGCGATTATAGTGCAGCGCTTCTGAGGCCTCATCCAGCAGGCGCGCCGTATCGGATGATCGGTCATCATCTTTCTGAAACAGCAAGGACAGAACGAGACGGGCTGACGCCGATCCGATGGCGCTGCCGAGCAATTGTTCCGAATAGCGCACCAGCTCCATATCAGCCGGCGCGCCGGGTTCGAGGGCCCGGCCGCGGGTTGTCTCGAACGTTCGGAACGAGCGTTCGGCTCTTTGCGCACCGAGATACTTTGTCGTCGCCTGCTGCAGCTGCTCGACCGTTATGCTGGTCTGCCAGTCATCCTGCACCGGGAGTGTTTTCGAGCGTTGTAGGATGAACACGCCGGCCTGAATGCGCTCCAGCGATCTTGATGGGCGGCTGAGCGATCCGAGAACATAGAGCGATGTGTTGACGATCAGACTGAGAACGACGCCGTTGACCAGCGGATCGGCCTGCGGTCCTGAAAAGATATCGGTAAACGGAACCAGGAAACTCAGCGTGGCGGAGGCGATCGCCGTGTTTTCCGGGCCACCCAAACTTGGGAGAAACAGGAAGTAGGCCCAGACAAGCATTCCTCCACAAAGACCCGCAACGGCGCCACGGGCATTGGCCCGCTTCCAGATCAGGCCGCCAAACAGGGCCGGTGCGATTTGCGCGATGCTGGCAAAGGACAGCAAGCCGATCGAGGCCAGGCCTGCATTGACGCTGGCCGCCCGGTAATAGGCATATCCGAGCAGCAGGACAATGAAGATCGAAGTGCGCCTTATGTTCAGGATCGTACCGGTAGAGTCGCTCCAGTCTGCATCCCGCCGGATGACGTTTCGCCGCAGCAGGATCGGCATGACCAGATCGTTGGAAATCATGATGGCCACCGCGACCGACGCCACAATCACCATCGCCGTGGCGGCGGAAAAGCCGCCGATAAATGTTGCGACCGAAAGCCAACTCATGTCGTTTGCCAACGGCAACTGAAGAACGAACTGATCGCCGCTTCCCGTGTCCCCGAAAACCAATAGTCCCGCGATTGCAATCGGTATGACGAACAGGTTGATCGCAACCAGATAGAGGGGAAACAGGTATCGAGCCGTTCGCAATTCGCGCTCGGTCCGGTTTTCCACGACGGTCACATGAAACTGCCGCGGCAGGATGACGATGGCGAATGCCGACATCATTGTGAGCACAATCCAGCGAGCCGGCGCGGTCTCGTAGGTCAACGCCGCCAACACCCGGTCGCTTTGACCAGCCTGCTCGATCAGATCGCCCGGCCCCGAAAACAGAATGAATGTCACAAACAGGCCAACAGCCGTGAACGCGACAAGCTTGACGACCGATTCGGCCGCCACAGCCAGAATGAGACCGTCCTGATGTTCTGTTGCATCGGCGTGCCGTGTCCCGAACATGATTGCGAAGCCGGCCAGCAGCAGCGCCAGCAGCAGGGAAATATCCGAAGGGAAGAGGGGGCCGAGCCCTTCCAGTGCTGCATCGGGAACCATGATCGCAACGGAGGAGGAAACGGCCTTCAGTTGCAACGCAATATAGGGAATGGTGCCGATGACCGCGATGAGTGCGACAACGCCTGCAATGGTCGGATTCTTGCCATAACGCGCGCCGACAAAATCGGCAATTGACGTCAACCGTTCGGCTTTGGCCAGATTGACGATACGGCGAATGATCGGCATTCCGATCGTGAACATGATGATCGGACCGATATAGATTGCCAGAAACTCAAACCCGCGCTCGGCCGCAAGGCCGACACCCCCGAAATAGGTCCAGGATGTGCAATAGACGGCGAGGCTCAGCGCGTAGATGAGCGGGCGCCCGCGCCGCTTGCTGCGCTTGGTCGCGGCCTGACGGTCGCCGTAGCTCGCAACGGCGAACAACAGCAGCAGGTAAAGCAGAGTGGTGCCGATGATAGCCCAGCCTGACAGCATGGAACCCTTCTCCTCCCAAAGGTCCAAAGTTTGTTCCGTAGCGCGCAGCATAAACCCAAAGCTGAACAGGGCAAATTGGGCCATAGTGGTAGGGTGTGGTGATCCATTGACGTGCGCGTTTGCCTGGCGCACCCCCTTTCCGGGGCCGCCACTGCCGGGATCGCGAAGCCGGCAGGGATAAACCTTTCACGGAGCCTTGTTGCGGAATGTGTTGGGAAAAACAGAGCCCGTTGGTTGACTTAACCGATGCCTGGGTCGACATTTTCCCGGATGGGGTAGCTCTTCTGTCCCGCAGGGATCCGAAACAAGGGGGAACAAACGTGTTGAAAGAATTCAAGGAATTCATTGCCAAGGGCAATGTGATGGACCTGGCGGTCGGTGTGATCATCGGAGGCGCGTTCGGTCTCATCGTCAAATCATTGACCGATGACATTATCATGCCGATCGTCGGTGCGATTTTCGGAGGATTTGATTTCTCCGATTTCTTCATCCCGCTGAGCGACAGTGTGACGGCGAGCACGCTGGAGGCGGCACGTGAGCAGGGCGCGGTTCTGGCCTACGGCAACTTTATCACCATTGCCCTCAATTTCCTGATCCTGGCATGGATCATCTTTCTGATGGTCAAGGGCGTCAACAACATGCGGCGCAAGGAAGAGGAAACCAAAGCCGCTGAACCGGCACCGCCGCCGGCGGATGTCCAGTTGTTGACCGAAATTCGGGATCTATTGAAGAAATAGGCGACGTCAGAACATCCGGCGGGTCAGCCGCCGGATTTGTTGACGGTCAACTGAACAACACGGTCCGAGTTGACGACGCTGGTGCTGGTCTCGGTCGTCAAGGCGATGCCCAGCGTATCCCAGACCTCGATCAAGGCGTCGCGCAACGCGTGAATCAATGCGTCGTCATGGAAGGGAGAGGGCGTGATACGCAGCCGCTCGGTTCCACGCGGAACGGTGGGGTAGTTGATCGGCTGGATGTAGATTCCATGCACATCCATCAGCCGGTCTGATGCCCTTTTGCAAAGCTCGGGATCACCGACCAGAATCGGAACGATATGGGTTTGCGATGGCATGACCGGCAAGCCGGCATCCAGCAGCACGTCCTTTGTTTTCTGGGCCTGCTGTTGATGCTGTTGGCGCTCAGTCTGTGACGTTTTGAGATGGCGGATGGATGTTGTTGCGGCGGCGGCCATCGCCGGCGGCAGCGCAGTTGTGAATATGAAACCCGGCGCATAGGAACGAACAGCATCGATCACGGCCCGCGGACCGGTGATGTAGCCGCCAAGTGCTCCGAAAGCCTTGGCCAGCGTGCCCTCGATGATGTCAATTCGGTCAGCAAGGCCGTCGCGGTCGCAAATGCCGCCGCCTCGTGTGCCGTACATTCCGACCGCGTGAACCTCGTCTATATAGGTCATGGCGCCATATTTGTCGGCAAGATCCGCGATTGCCTCGATTGGAGCGATGTCGCCATCCATCGAATAGACGGATTCAAAGACGATCAGCTTGGCCCGGTCGGGATCAGCCGCACGAAGCAACTCCTCCAGATGTTCAAGATCGTTGTGGCGAAAAATCTTTTTCTCGGTGCCGGACCGGCGCACGCCCTCGATCATCGAGGAATGGTTGAGTTCATCGGACAGGATAAGACAATTGGGCAGCAGCCGGGCAATCGTCGAAATGGATGCTTCATTGGAAATGAAGCCGGATGTAAAGACCAGTGCCGCTTCCTTGCCGTGCAGGTCGCTCAGCTCGAGTTCCAGTTCGACAAGTGGATGATTGGTCCCGGAAATATTCCGTGTGCCACCGGCACCGGATCCCATTTTCCCTGCCGCCTCGCAAAGCGCTGCGATGACATTCTCGTTCTGTCCCATGCCCAGATAGTCATTCGAACACCAGACTGTCACCTCCCGCGCCGAGCCGCCGGACCGATGGATGGCACGGGGGAATTTGCCCACGATGCGTTCCAGATTGGCAAATACCCGGTAGCGTTTTTCGCTATGCAGCTGATCGACCGCGTCCTGAAAGATGCTGCGGTAATCCATTGTGGCACTTCTCCTGCTGGCCGCGCATGAACAATCCGGCCCTTTGCGAAACGGTCATCAGGTGTGTCTTGCAGGGCCGCACCCCCGGTTTCACAGTGCCCGTTTTCAGTGAAAATTCCCTATCAGACTTTAGACGCACTCTAAACAGGAAAAAATGCCGCAACACTGACCTGGATCAAGTTCTCACGACATTTTGCCGCGTTATGCGAGCCAAGCGGGGCATCGCATTCTAGGAAAAAAGTATAATATACCAAAGTCTTATACACGAATGGATTATTGCACCTCGGAATCTCCCGGTTAGCATCCGGTCGTGTCTCGCCCTCAATGGCGGAACGCTCGATCAGTGACATTCGGGAGGATATCAATGTCCAAACTATTCATGACGCGTCGTGGCTTGCTCAAGGCGGGTGCGGCATCAGGTGTGGCGCTTGCGGCGCCCATGAGCTTTGTTCGCGGCGCCTATGCGGAGGAATTCTGCAACCTGCCGACCGGGAGCAGTGTGACGCTCGGATTCAATGTGCCGCAGTCCGGCCCCTATGCCGATGAAGGCGCCGACGAATTGCGCGCCTACCAATTGGCCGTCAAACACCTCAACGGTGAAGGCGATGGCGGAATGTTGAGCACATTCAGTTCCAAGGCGCTGAAGGGCAACGGTATCCTCGGCAAGAAGGTCGAATATGTAACCGGCGACACGCAGACCAAATCAGATGCAGCCAGAGCTTCCGCCAAGCGGATGATCGAAAAGGACGGTGCCATCATGATCACCGGCGGATCATCCTCCGGTGTTGCCGTTGCGGTGCAGGGCCTGTGCCAGGAAACCGGTATCATCTTCATGGCTGGCCTGACCCATTCCAACGACACGACGGGCAAGGACAAGAAGCGGTTCGGTTTCCGGCACTTCTTCAATGCCTATCAATCCGGCCTTGCCCTCGGCCCGATCCTCGCTGAACAGCTTGGCAAGGAAAGGCGTGCCTACCACCTCACGGCCGACTACAACTGGGGCTGGACCCAGGAAGAGTCGATCAAGAACACCACCGAAGGTCTCGGATGGCAGACGGTCAATGCCGTACGCACACCGCTCGGCGCCGGCGATTTCTCGCAGTATCTGACACCCGTGCTCAACTCGGGCGCCGATGTTCTGGTGCTCAACCACTACGGCAAGGACATGGTCAACTCACTGACCCAGGCTGTGCAGTTCGGCATGCGGGCCAAGCAGGTCAATGGCAAGGACTTCGAGGTTGTTGTTCCGCTGTTCTCGCGTCTCATGGCGCAGGGTGCCGGCGAAAACATCAAGGGAATCCTGGGCACGACCAACTGGAACTGGTCGCTCAAGGATGATGCGTCGGCAACCTTCGTCAAATCCTTCGGCCAGGAATATGGCGCACCGCCATCCCAGGCCGCACAGACCTGTTATGTGCAGACGCTGCTTTATGCGGATGCCGTCGAGCGGGCCGGAACCTTTGCACCGCCGGAGGTCATCGCTGCCCTCGAAGGATTCGAGTTCGATGGTCTGGGCAATGGCAAGACACTCTACCGCGCCGCTGACCACCAGTGCATGAAAGACGTACTCGTGGTGCGCGGAAACGCCAATCCGACGTCGCAGTTCGACCTGCTGGAAGTCGTCAAGATTGTGCCGCGCGAAGAGGTGACCTACGATCCGTCCATCTTCGGTGGGGATCTCGGACCGGCAGACGTCAAGGCCTGCTAGGTCATCCTGTCAGGCAATAGCTGATGGACCGGCCGTCTCGAACGGCCGGTCCCCATGAATATCCGGTCGTGCGGAGGGTGGTTCATCATGGACGCGATACTTCTTCAATTTCTGAATGGTCTGGACAAGGGAGGCGCTTACGCGCTGATCGCTCTTGGCCTGACACTGGTTTTCGGAACCCTGGGCGTGGTGAATTTCGCCCATGGCGCGCTCTTCATGCTGGGCGCCTTTTGCGCCGTCACATTCAACAAGCTACTCAATCTCGAGCAAGTGGTGCTGGACGAGACCCAGAAAACGGCCTGGGGATCGGCGTTGGAAATCCGCACACCCTATGTCGAAACCCTGTTCGGCGATTTCGGTCACTTTCTGATCGACTATTCGGTTCCGATATCCATACTGATCACCATTCCTGTGATGCTGCTGATCGGCATAGCCATGGAACGGGGACTGATCAAATATTTCTACAAGCGACCACACGCCGACCAGATTCTGGTGACCTTCGGTCTTGCCATCGTCATTCAGGAAATCGTCAAACACTATTTCGGCGCCAATCCGATCCCGCAGTCGGCACCGGAAATCGTTGCCGGAAGCGCCAATATCGGGGCCTGGTTCGGATTGAGTGACAACATCGTCTATCCTTGGTGGCGTCTGGTCTATTTCGGATTTTCCGCGTTCATCATCGCCGCGGTCTTCTCTTTCCTGCAATTTACGACCTACGGAATGGTCGTGCGCGCCGGGATGCGCGACAGCGAAACAGTCGGACTACTCGGTATCAATATCCAGAGGCGGTTTACGGTTGTTTTCGGCCTTGCTGCTGTCGTCGCCGGCCTGGCCGGTGTCATGTACACACCGATTTTGCCGCCTGACTACCATATGGGGATGGACTTCCTCGTCCTGTCTTTTGTCGTTGTTGTGGTCGGTGGCATGGGTTCCCTTCCGGGCGCGGTCCTTGCCGGTTTCCTGCTCGGCATTTTGCAATCCTTTGCATCAATGAATGAAATCACGAGCATTTTCCCGGGGATCGATCAGATCATCATCTATCTGGTTGCCGTCGTGATCTTGCTGACGATGCCGCGCGGGCTTTTGGGTCGCGAAGGCGTGATGGAGGAATAGAGCCATGAAACAGATCGTTTCCCGGGAACCCTTCGCGCTGCTGGCTTTCGCCGTGGTGATCCTGACAATGCCGCTCTGGCTCACGCCGCTGGGTGCGAACTATCCCGACCTGTTGCAGAAGTTCGCGATTTTCGCGATTTTCGCGATGGGCTTCAACATTCTGTTCGGCCTGACCGGATACTTGTCCTTCGGCCATGCGGCATTCCTTGGTGTCGGGTCCTATGCAGCGGTTTGGTCGTTCAAGCTGTTCACGATGAACGTGCTTCCGGCGATTGCCTTCGGCATGGCGTTTTCAGGTCTGTTCGCGCTTTTGATCGGTTACGTCAGCCTGCGCCGATCGGGAATCTACTTTTCGATCCTGACGCTTGCTTTCGCCCAGATGTGCTACAATCTGGCCTATTCCGTGCTGACACCCATCACCAATGGAGAGACGGGTCTGCAATTGACCCTGCAGGATCCGCGCATCATTGACAGGATATTTGTTGAACCGGGTCCCGGGCTGCCGGAGACCAACCTCTTCGGCATCGACATGAGCGGATATCCGGGTTTTTATTTTTGCGCCGTGGTGCTCATCATCTGCTTCTTCATTACGCGCCGGATCTTCAAATCACCTTTCGGCCTGACCTTGCGTGGAATCAAATCCAATCAGGGACGCATGGGCTATACCGGCTACAGCACCCGACCCTACACGTTGGCGGCCTTCGTGATATCAGGCATGTTTGCGGGGCTGGCCGGTTCGCTGCTCGCGGTGACCGATCCGCTCGCCGGTGCCGAGCGCCTGCAGTGGACCGCATCGGGTGAGGTGGTTCTGATGACCATATTGGGTGGTGTCGGAACATTGATCGGTCCGATGCTGGGTGCCTGGATCATCAAATATTTCGAGAACATCTTTTCCTCGTTCAACAAGTCGACATTGTCGGAGATCTTCTCCTTCCTTCCCGAAAACCTTCAGGCATTCGCGGTCGATATCTCCAGCCTCTTTGTTGGCGAGGGCTGGCACCTGACCCTCGGATTGCTGTTCATGTTGGTCGTGATCTTCCTTCCGGGCGGCGTGATGGAAGGCTGGCGTCGCCTCGTGAAGCGCTTCAGCGGTGGCGGTGGCGGTTCACCGGAATCTGCCCCGGTCCCCCAGGCAGCTGAATAGGAGCATCGGCCATGAAAAACAGCGTTCTTCATGTCACGGACGTCCACAAGAGCTTTGGCGGATTGCAGGCGCTCTCCGATGTCGACCTGAATGTTGAGGAGGGAACGACCCACGCGATAATCGGCCCCAACGGTGCCGGCAAGTCGACCTTGCTCAATGTATGTGTCGGCCGGTTGAAGCCGGACCACGGCCATGTTGTTTTCAATGGCGAGGTTCTGGATGAGCACACGCCGGATGAAATCAACCAGCTTGGTGTCTCTAGGGTGTTCCAGACACCGGAGATCTTTCCGGATCTGACACTGCTCGAAAATGTTCTCATCCCCGCCTTCGCCAGCCGCGACGGGTCTTTCAGCCTTCGGCCGTTTTCGAAACTGCGCAAGGAGACCGAAATCCGCGACCGCGCTGAACAGGCGCTGGCCGATGTCGGCCTTGCGGCCCTGAAGGATCGCGAGGCAGCGGCGCTCTCGCGTGGCGACAAGCGGCGGCTGGAACTGGCAATGTGCCTCATTCAACAGCCCAAACTGCTTCTGCTGGATGAACCGACGGCGGGAATGTCGCGCCATGACACCAACAGGACGGTTGATCTTTTGAAGACCATCAAGGCCCGTGGTATGACCAAGGTGATCATCGAACACGACATGCATGTCGTGTTTTCACTGGCCGATAAGATTTCGGTTCTGGCGCAGGGGAAAATTATCGCGTCGGGAACACCGGATGAAATCAAGGGAAACCCGAAAGTACAGGAAGCATATCTTGGTGGAGCACACTGACATGCTGAAAAAAACCGACATGAGTGACTTGCAGCTAGCCGGCGAATCGACGGAGACGGGGCCATCAAAGGACGCCTTTTTCTCCGTTCGCGACATTCACGCCTATTACGGTGAATCCTACATCGTCCAGGGCATTTCCTTCGATTTGCAGGAAGGCGAAATCCTGGCCCTTCTGGGGCGCAACGGAGCAGGCAAGACCTCAACACTGAGAACGCTCGCGCGGGTCGATGATCCAGCACTCAAAAGCGGCGAGATTTACCTGGCCGGAGAAAGCCTTCACGACAAGAAAGCCTATCAGGCTGCACAGATGGGCATCCAGCTTGTGCCCGAGGACCGACGGATAATCGGTGGATTGACGGTCGAGGAAAACCTCATTCTGGCGCAGGTATCGGAGCCTCGCGGTTGGGAGCTGGAGCGCATTTACGAGCATTTTCCACGGCTGGCGGAACGCCGTACCCAGATCGGTACCACCCTCTCGGGTGGTGAACAGCAGATGCTGGCCGTCGCCCGTGCCCTGGCCCGTGAGGTCAAATTGCTGTTTCTGGATGAACCCTATGAGGGACTGGCGCCCGTTATCGTCCAGGAAATCGAAAAGATTGTCCGCCAGATCAAGGAGCTCGGAATCACGACGATCATTGTCGAGCAAAACGCGGTTGCCGCACTGAAGCTTGCCGACCGGGCCATCATCGTGGACATGGGCGAGATCGTTTACAGCGGATCGGCGCAGGATGTGCTCGATGATGAGGATCTGCGAAACGAATATCTGGCGATATAGACCTTGGAGTATCCGTATTGATCAAGACGGATACTGTGTCTCGAGAAAGGAAGATCACGTCGCTGTCGGCAGACCCGGATAACGGACTGCCCGGAAACTGCGTTTGGGAACGGCTTGAAGGCAAAGCCACCCGGTGAATTGCGTTTGGCGTCCGAAGATGCGTTTTCTCAGAGACCGACATCGTTCGGACAACGATCTGTCAAATTACTTTCTGTCACAGCAGACCCCTGTACGACGATGTGTCGGCGGCACCTTGATTTTCCGTGTATTTCCAAAAGGCGTTTGCGAAGAGCCGCCAGAAGCCTGTCTGAGTGTGTGATGTTTCATCACTCGCTGATTTTGCTGTTTTGCTGAGCATGCTGTTGGTGTTAGCCTTGAGATGAGCTGTCGTTGCGGCCATGGGAACCTCCTGTCGATTTGGTGATTCCAGACTAGCCAGTTCCGCTCGGCAGGGCTTGAACGGGGGAAAGTCAATGCGTTGTCAATTCGTGAATTTCACTTGCCTAAGGCTTGCCTGCCTATGAATTATCGGTTTGGGCCCTATCAAATCGATACCGGGCGGCTGGAATTGACCTGTTCAGATGAAGTGGTGCCGGTTCAGCCGCAGGTCTTTGCCTTGATGGTTTTTCTTCTCGAGAACCGTGACCGGGTGGTCTCGAAGGATGAGATCATCGAAAATGTCTGGCAGGGTCGCATCGTGGGCGATGGAACACTGAACGCGCGCATCAATGCCATTCGCCGTGCCTTGGGTGACGACGGGCAGACCCAGTCCATGATACGAACGATGCCCCGGCAGGGCTTTCGGTTTGTCGGTGAACTTTTGGATTCCGGATCAACATCGCAGGACAATAACGAACAGGATGGTCGCGAACGAAAGCAGGCTTCGATCGCCGTTTTGCCGTTCGTGAACATCAGCGGCGACCAGGAGCAGGTCTATTTTGCAGACGGGCTCACCGAAGATCTCATCACTGACCTATCCAAAATCCGCGACCTTTTCGTCATCGCCCGAAATTCGTCATTTTCCTACCGGAACTCTCCGAAGAATGTCTCGGAAATCGGACGGGAACTGGGCGTTGCGAGCGTACTGGAAGGAAGTGTCAGGAAAGCGGGCAACCGCATCAGGATCAATGCACAATTGGTGGATGCAAAAACGGGTGGCCATGTCTGGGCTGAGCGATACGACAGTGATGTTCAGGATATTTTCGAAGTCCAGGACGAAATCACGGCAAAGATCATTGCGGCGCTTCACATTAGTCTCACCGGCGCCACCGGTGGCGACAGAAGCACACACAGTGTTGAGGCCTACGAATTGAGCCTGAAGGGTCGTGCGAAATTTTTCATGTTTTCGCCGGAAACAAACGCCGAGTGCATTCACTTGCTGGACCAGGCGATCGCCATTGATCCATCCTTCTCGAATGCCTGGGCAGAACAGGTGTTTCCCTACCAAAGCGGCTGGTCATTTGCGTGGAACGGTTATGATGATGGCCTGAATATCGCAGAGGAAAAGGCGACGCGAGCAGTCGAACTCGGCCCCAATTCATCTTTGGCACACAGCAGGCTGGGTTGGGTCCAGACTTTTTTGCAAGAACCCAAACTTTCAATTCAGAGTTTCGAGCGGGCGCTCGAACTTGATGCAAACAATGCGGACACACATACTTGGTTTTGCGAAGCGCTCAATTATGCTGGCCAACCCCAGCGCGCATTGGAAATTGGGGAGAAATCCCTTCGCTTCGATCCGGTTGCACCACCAAATTGCCTGCACCACATCGCCCACGCCTATTTTCTCATGGGAGAACTGGAAAAAGCGGCTGAATACGACCAAAGGGCGATCCGCATGGCGCCATCATTCCCGCCTGCCAGGATTGTGATGTCCGCCATTCTTGTGGAAAGCGGCAGGATCGAAGAGGCAAGGGAGCAAATCGCCGATTTGCTCTCGATAGATCCCGGATACAATTTCTTGCGCTATGACGAACGCTATCCATATTATAGCGCCGAACATCGCGAGCGTATGAGTGCGGCGCTGAAAACTGCAGGACTTGCCTGAGCCGGGCTCCTGACCGTTGTCGCGTTTTGTAGGAAACGTGACAACGGTTTCGGTCATTGATTTTGTTGATGCATTGAGGTTTTGCCGATTTCGTCAAAATCTGAATTGCTCCAGATATCGGGATTCAAATGGTCCCGTTCCGCTGACGAACACAAATGATTGCCCGTCTGACAGGGCAAAATAAAAAGGGGGTGCCTGAGCACCCCCCGTGAGACCGGATAACACCGATTTCAGTCTGCTTGAGACAGTCAGGATTCACGCGGTCGCCAGAGGCTGCTCCGATGTCCGCGAACATCCCTCAAATCGGGTGTTACTCCTGGTAAACTCACTCGACATCTGATCACCTCCTCTCGTTGATTGAACACGAATCGATCATAACCTTCTCTTGAATGAACGGAAACCAAAATATTCGCGTGCCGATGGCCTGTGTAGACGCTTCATCCCATGGGCAGGAGATTGGGCAGGCGCTATTGAAGTTCCCATGTAGAAACAGATGTTTACGGGATCGTCTGACAGGATTTGCGATGCCTTCACGCCGTCTTCACTGGGCTATCACAGGCGGTTCAAGCGATTTGATCGGCAGCGCCAGCGGAAACTGCTAAACTGAAATTGCCTCCCTTGCCGCTGCAATAACGAAGACAGTATCGGCAATCGGGCACAGGCATGGAGTTGGAATTGGCCCTGATAGAATTCGTGACAAAACATTTCCGTCGGGGCGTCCGTCGCGACCAGCTGCCAATGCATGTACGGGCGGCGCTCTCAGAGCGCGAACGGGCCAATGAAATCATGGCACGTCTCATCCAGCTGACAATCGTGATTCTCTTTTCACTGATCTATGCCGTCAGTCCGAAAACCAGCCCGGACGAAGCCCTTTCGCCCGTACCCTATGTACTGGGAGCCTATATGGTTGTCAGCATTATCGGTCTGGTCTGGTCCATTCGACAAAAACTGCCCCACTGGTCGGTCTATGGTTCCATCCTGTTTGACTTTGGCCTGCTGTACGGCCTGATGATCAGTTTCCACATTCAGTATATGCAGCCGGCATCCTTCATCCTGAAGGCGCCGACATTGCTTTATGTCTTCATCTTCATTGCCATTCGCGCGCTCCGATTCGAATCGCGCTTTGTCATCGCTTCCGGCCTTGTTGCGGCGATCGGTTGGGCGGCGATGATTTTCTATGTCATGCGCATCGATCCCGGCGACAATATGCTGACGCGATCCTACGTGGACTATCTGACATCGAACTCCATCCTGATCGGCGCCGAGATGGACAAGATTCTGTCTATCCTGCTGGTCACCGCGGTGCTGACTCTCGTCGTCAATGCGTCGAACAATCTTCTGGTCAGCGCCATTACCGAGGAAGTCGCCGCGAAAAACCTGTCTCGGTTTTTCGATACCAGCATTGCCAGCGGCATCCGTAACAATGCCGATCAACTGGAAGCCGGCAAGGGCGAGAGCCGGGAAGCGGCCATTGCATTTATCGACATTCGCGGATTCACGACAATGGCGGCCAAGATGCCGGCATCGGATGTCATGCAGATTCTGTCGCGCTATCAGAGCCGTATCGTGCCGATCGTCCAGGAATGCGGCGGGGTTATCGACAAATTCATGGGGGATGGCATCATGGCGACATTCGGCATTGCCGGTGACGCCGGGGCCGGCCCGGTGCGGGCAATCGAGGCGGCGGAACGCATCCTGCGCGACTTCGACCGGTGGCGGATCGAGGAACCAGGCCTGGCCCCCATCTGCGATGCGGGCATTGGCATTGGTATAGCATCGGGCCCGGTCGCCTTTGGCGCCGTTGGGCAGGAAAACCGCCTGGAAATCACGGTCATCGGATCAGCGGTCAACAATTCGGCCAAGCTCGAAAAACACAATCGGGTGCTGGGCTCCCGGTTGATCGTTGCGGCGAACACCTATCGTGAGGCGCTTGAAAACGGCTATGACGGCCATCTTCACGCCGAGCATCAGACCGCTCGTCCGGATGGTGCGGAGCCGCAGGAAATCGTGATCCTGTCCCTGCCTCCATCCGCCGACATTCCCTTGCCGGTCGAGCCGGTCGCCCCTGCGGTCAAGCGCCCTGCCTGATCTTGCCTTGAGTCTCAGGTCGCGCCGCTAGTTGCCGCTCGGCCACGCTCGATCCAGATCATCAACAAAGCCGCCAACAGTCCAAAAAGGGCAAATCCACCGACCAGCGGCAGAACGGTTCCGTTATACATAAGCCCGAGCGTTGCGCCGAAGGGCACGGATATCAGCGTGGAAATGGAACCGACGACAGCCGCTCCGACACCGGCGATATGGCCCAACGGCACCATCGCAAGGGCGTTGAGGTTGCCGAACAGGAAACCAAAGAGGAAAAAAATAACCGCAAAATAGGCCATCGTTGCCCAAAAACCCGGCGTGCCGCCCACAAGTGATGCATGCACGAAAAAGCCGATGGAGATGACGGTCACCATTGCCAGGGCATAACCCGACAGAAAACGCATACCCAGCCGTTCAACCAGCATGGCATTGGCGATTGTCGAAACACCCATGGAAATCGCCAGCGCGGCGAAGTAGAGCGGGAAGGTGGTGGTCACGCCATAGATGCCGCTGAAAATCTGTTGAGCGGATGAAAGATAGGCAATGAAGGCTGCGAAAATCAGGCCGGCGACGATGGTGTAGCCGAGTGTCTGTCGGTAACTGCAGGCTTCCTTCACACCGGCCCATACAATGGAAAGTGAAAAGCCAACGCGGGCGCTGCGCGGCAGTGTTTCCGGTTGGCGCAGGGCAAACCAGGTCCAGGTGATGCAGGCAAGCAAGAGGAAAACAACGAAGATGCCACGCCAGTGTGTCAACATGACAATGACTTGCCCGACCGCCGGGGCAAGAGCCGGAACAATGATGAAAACGCCCATGATGAACGACATGATTCGGGCCATCTCGCGACCCTCATATTGATCGCGCACCACGGCAATGCTGACGATGCGCGGACTGGCTGCTCCGATCCCCTGCAGCACCCTGCCGATCAACATCACCTCGAAATTTGTCGCGATGATCGACAGAACGCATCCCAGGACGAAGGCGACATAGCCGAGATAAATGGTTCGCTTGCGGCCAAGACTGTCAGACAACGGGCCGAACAGCAACTGACCAAACCCCAATCCCAACAGCAATGCGGAGACGACCAGTTGCTGATCGTTTTCTGTCCCTACTTTCAGATCCGAGCCGATATGCGGGAGAACCGGCAGCATCGCATCGATGGACAGGGCGACGAGCGAGACCATCAGCGCCAGAAGCGGCACGAACTCAGCCAGTGACAGTTTCGGATCGCTTGGTTGGTTCACGGATTGCATGGTCCTTGCGGGCGACGCGGGGCAAGGGTCACCGCGCCGGAGATGGTGGAACAGGTCTTCGCTGCTATTGCATTAGGCGCCAAGTTGCAAATCGAACAGGATGAGGGCGTTTGCATCCGATCGGGTCATCTTCCTCCCGAGTCGCCAAATGCACCGGAATCTGGCCTGGCGCGCAGGACATATCCGGCCGGATTCTGATTATCTGCTTGCATGGCGCACCATTTTATATTATATAGCAAGCTATATAAAAATGACCGAAACCGGAAAGACAGGTGATGAAAGCAGTTAATGTCGTGCTTGTCGCGGTGCTTCATGGGTCAGCATCGCGCAGTTGCGGAACTGTCGTTCAATACTGCCTGCCCCTGTAGCAAGTCATTCGAATCGATGGAGGGTCTCATGACCGTTAAGAGCACATCCCAATCCTACGGATCGGTGGCCATTGCCATTCACTGGTTGAGTGCCATACTCATTGTCATCTTGCTTGCCAGCGGCTTCCGGATGGCGAACATGTCGGACGCGATTGCAAAGGCAGGCGTGCTGACGGTCCATGCGCCGGCGGGCGTCCTGTTGCTGGTACTGACCCTGGCGCGCATTGCGTGGTGGCTGTTTGCCGACAGCAAGCCGGAGCCGCTCGGCAACAGCCCGCGCTGGCAGGAGCAGGCGGCAAGAGCCGTCCACCTGTTGTTCTACGTGGTTATCCTTGGCATGGTGGCAAGTGGACTCGGCATGTTCATTCTGTCCGGAGCCGGGCCCGTTCTGTTTGGAGGCGCTGAGGGCACCTTGCCGGACTTTTGGAACTTTCTCCCACGCTATCCTCATGCCATAGGTGCGCGAATCCTGCTGGTTTTGTTGGTGGCTCACATCGGTGCCGCGCTTTATCACCACTTTGCCCTGAAAGATGGGGTCTTGCGCCGCATGTGGTTCACCGGTCGCGGGCACCGGCCCACGTAATTGGGCCACATCGGCCAGACCGTCAGCAGCAGAAGGTCGGACCTACAACCCGTTGCGGTGCTGCAGTTCAGACGTCTTCAAGGCCAAGAGGTCCGCTGAACCGGTGCAAAAACACGTCACGCGCAGTTCCTGGATGGTCGTCTCGAAATGACGGATCAGCAGGTCGGGGGAGGTATTGGCCGCATCCAGCAGTGCCGCTGCCTGGCCCGCCAGGTCCGCGCCGCAGCGAATGGCCTTGGCGATATCGATGCCGTTGCGAATGCCGCCGGATGCGATGATGGTCGCATCCGGGCACGCGGCCCGTGCGCCATAAACGGCCTGTGCGGTTGGTATGCCCCAATCCGCAAAGGCATTGGCCAGGCGCGCCCGATCCGGATCCTCGATCCGCGCCGCCTCGACGGCGGCCCAGTTGGTCCCTCCGGCGCCGGCCACATCAATGATCGCAATGCCGGCTTCGCCGAACCGCCTTGCAAGGGACGCGGAGATACCGGAACCGACTTCCTTGATCGCGACAGGAACGGGAAGAGCCTCCGCCACGGCCACGATCTTTTCAAACAGACCGGACCAGTCGCCGTCTCCTTCCGGTTGCACCGCCTCCTGAAGCGGGTTCAGATGGATATAGAGAGCGTCCGCATCGATCATTTCGACCGCTTTCAGCGCCTCCTGAATGCCAAATCCGCGATTGAGCTGTGCCGCGCCGAAATTGCCGAGAATGGGGACCGAAGGCGCCAATGTGCGCAGATTCAGATTCAACCCTCCAATTCCGCCCTCCTCAATGGCCACGCGTTGCGACCCGACCGCGAAGGGCAGTTTCAATACCTCACAGGCGCGTGCCAGATTCTCATTGATGGATGCGGCGCGTTTTGGTCCACCGGTCATGGAACTGACCAGCAGCGGCGCACTGATCCGTTTGCCAAGAAATGACGTAGTAACGTCAACATCATCGAGCCGCATCTCCGGAAGGGCGCAATGAACAAAATCCAAAGCTTCGAAACCGGTTGATTTGCCGGACGTCTTGTGGAGCTTTCCAAGCACCACCGAAAGGTGCTCATCTTTTCGGTCGGTCAGCATGGGTCCTCATTGATGACTAACTTAATGTGGCCATATACTAGGTGGAGAAAAATATTTGACGGTCAAGCAGATGTTTTCGGTTGCGCCGGGGTGCGTCGTTGTACAGTCTGTGCCGGGGCGTTGTAAAAAAGATCCTTCCGGCAACCGGTTGGAGGCATCTGCTCGGCAAAGAACCGGGGCATGACCAAAAAAATACGTCGCGAACTTGGGGAACAACCACATCAATCCATTTGCTCAAACCCTGAACAGGGAAGACACAAGAACATCGGATGACGGAATCGCCGCATTGCGCGATGAAGTCAATGCACGCCTTGATCAGCTTTTGCCTGACAGTGATCATCATCCGGCCAGCCTTCACGAGGCCATGCGATACAGCCTGCTCGGCTCGGGCAAGCGGGTGCGACCGCTTTTGTGTGTGCTGGTGAGCGAAGCGGCGGATGGGGCCGGCCGGTCATTTGCGCTGGATGCGGGCTGTGCTGTTGAAATGGTCCACACGGCATCACTGATTCTGGACGACCTGCCCTGCATGGACGATGCCGGCATGCGCCGTGGCCGGCCAACGACCCACAGGGAATTTGGGCAGGCAACGTCGATCCTGGCATCCGTTGGTCTGTTGAACCGTGCCTTTGGCGTCATTTCCGAGCAGCATGATATCGCACCGGCCATCAGGAGTCGGGCGCTTGAAGTGTTGAGCGAGGCTGTCGGATCCAACGGAATGATCGCCGGTCAGGAAATCGATCTCCACGAGCGCAGGAAATATGATCACGCAACGCCGATTGAAAGTGTCAACTGGCTCAAAACAGGGGTACTTTTCGTCGCCTCCGCCCATATTGGTGCATTGGCAGCGGATTTGCGGCCCGAAATCATTGGTTCCGTGAACGATTTTGCCCGACATGTGGGCCTTGCCTTTCAAACGGCGGATGATCTGATCGATCGCATGGGTGATGCCCAGTCGATCGGAAAGGATGTCGGGCAGGACGCCGATATCCCCACACTGGCGTCGATTTCGGGGACCCAGTCGGCACGCCTGTCCTGTGAGGACAATCTGCGTCAGGCGCACAACGCGCTCAATGAGAGTGGTCTCCACCCCGCCGGACTGACGGCGCTTGTTGACAGCATATTCGGGGCATCGCTGGGCTCAGGAGCGTAGCCCGACAGGATCACGCAATGCTACAAACCGATCCACCGAACGAGGCCGCGGCGATCGACGTGCCGGCTGCTGCACCATTGCCGGCGCTGGACGTTCGGCAATTGTCGGTCCAATACGGTGCGCGCCGGGTTCTGAACGGGTTGAACCTGTCCATCGACAGCGGCGAGATTTTTGGGCTCCTTGGACCGAACGGCGCTGGCAAGACGACGCTGATCCGGGCCATTTGCGGGCGAGTGAAACATGCATCGGGCCACGTCCACATCGCTGGGCAATCAAACAGGAAGCGTCAGTCGTTGCGCCGCATCGGACTGGTGCCCCAGGAGATCGCGCTCTATCAGCACCTGACGGTCCGCGAAAACCTCACGACCTTCGGGCGGCTGTCAGGATTGTCAGCCCGCCAGGCCGCCAACGCTCTGACCTTTGCCATGAAGGCGACCCGGTTGAACAAGCGCGCGGATGAGTATGTGCACACACTTTCAGGCGGTTGGAAACGCCGGTGCAACATCGCCGCGGCGATTTTGCATCGTCCGTCGCTGCTCATTCTGGATGAACCCACGGTCGGTGTCGACATCGATGCCCGCAACGCGCTGCACACGGTCATCCGCGACCTCAGCCGCACGGGTCTGGCTGTTCTCCTTGCGACCCACGACCTGGATCAGGCTCAGACATTGTGCGGGCGGGTTGGCTTCCTGCGCGATGGTTCGGTCACGCATGTTGGTGGTCCGGCAGAATTGCTGCATGACATGTTCGGGACAAAGCGCGAATTGCATGTTGATCTTTTCGAGCCTGCGGAATGGGCAACCGCGAGCAAAATGAAGCGCGTCGGATTTTCCGATCATCCCAATGGAATGGAATGGAGCATGTTGATCGATGCGTCCGCGCAACGGCAGACCGAACTGACCAATGCTTTGCGCCAGACCGATCTTCGGATCAAGGAAATTCGTTTTCGCGAGCCAGGCCTCGACAGCCTGTTTCTTCGCCTGACCACCGAGGATCGGTCGACATGATTGCCGCGGTGCTGCGTGTCATGGTTCTGGGCCTCGTGCGTGACCGCGGCGCCCTCGCAATGGCTTTTTTGCTGCCGCCGCTGATCTTCGTCATCTTCGCGGCGATCCTGTCCGGCGTCAGCGGCGATGAGATGCGCCTCAAGGTCGCCATTGTTGACGAGGTGCGATCCAACCAGACCGATAGGTTGGTTCGGGCAATCGACCAGGAGCCCGCCTTGCGGCGTCACAGGCTTGAAAGTGCCGACGAGCAGGGCCTTCGCGCCGCCGTTCTTGCAGGTCGGGCGGATGTTGGCCTGATCATACGCGAGGCGCTGGCCGGGCAAGCCGAAGGGCCGCCGATCCTGGTGATTGCCGATGCCGGCCGCTCAATGACCGGTCCGATCCTGGCCGGTCATGTACAAAGGCTGGTCGCACGCGAATTGCCCGGCGTCAGCATGCGACGCATGGTGCCGGCGGTAGAGGAACTGGCCGGCGGTCTTTCGCCACAACAAAATGCCGCACTCGATGCAGGCATGCAGGCGATGGATGAGTCCGGCGGCGACAATGATCAGCAATCGGAAGATGGCGGGCTTGTCCTGATTGAGACGCTGGCAGGCCGCAGTGGCGGCGCCAATGTCAGTTATTATGCCGGGGCAGTGGCGGTCATGTTCCTGCTCTTTTCCGCCATGCAGGGCGCTGCAACACTGATTGAAGAGCGCAATTCCGGCATAATTGACCGCCTGGCGGTCGGACCCGCCGGAACGGACGTCATCGTGATCGCGAAGTTCTTGTATCTGACACTCCAGGGTCTGGTGCAGGTGACGCTGATCTTCCTGGTGGCCTGGCTCGCCTATGGGGTGGATGTGCCCGGCCGGATCTTGCCCTGGCTGGCCACCACATTGCTGGCCGCAACGGCCGCGGCCGGTCTCGCCCTGGTCATGGCGTCGGCCTGTACCACAAAACAACAGGCCAACACGATATCGAGCTTTCTTGTTCTGGTCGCATCGGCGATTGGCGGATCGATGGTGCCGCGTTTCATGATGCCACCCTGGCTGCAGGATGTCGGCTGGTTCACGCCGAATGCGTGGGCGATTGAAGCCTATCACGGAGCTCTGTGGCGTGACGAAACCATCGGACAATTGCTGCCGGCCTTCTGGCCGCTGGCAATGGCCGCAATCGTCGGTCTGCTGGCTGCGCTGTTGCTTTCGCGCTACCGGCTTCAACTTGGATAAACCCGCCATGAAGGACGGTAAATTACGGATTGGCCTATTCGGGCCGCTGCAAAGGGTTGTTTCTCTGCCCGAGCTGCCCCAGATCAGATACACTGCCATTATACAAACGCTCCGTCGTTCAAATCGTCCAGGGCCAACAACATGATTTCGTTTCTGCTGGCGCTCGCCATTGTCATTGCCACCGTGGCCTTCATGGAGGGGTTCGCCTGGTGGGCGCACAAATATGTCATGCATGGCTGGGGTTGGGGCTGGCATCGTTCTCATCACGAACCCCATGATGAGACGTTCGAGAAGAACGATCTTTACGCGGTTGTATTTGCCGGTGTCGCCATCGTCCTGTTTTGGGTCGGAACCACCAACTGGGTGATCTGGTGGATTGCCGTCGGCATCACCGCCTATGGCGCTTTGTATTTCATCGCCCATGACGGTCTGGTTCACCACCGCTGGCCGTTTCGCTACGTTCCGAAATCCGGCTATTTCAAGCGGCTCTACCAGGCCCACCGGCTGCATCATGCGGTCAAGGGGAAGGACGGGTGCGTTTCCTTCGGATTCATCTGGGCGCCGGCGCTCGATACGCTGAAGCAGCAACTTCGTCAAAACCAGAAAGAACAGGATTTGACGCTCTACGAGTCCGAGAGAGACACGCTGGCGGAATAGACGCTACGCTGCGGCGTCCACCAACGCATCGACATGAACCTGGGCGCAATCGACAATCTGGAAGTCGGCGTCGCCTCGGTCAAAGACCATGAACAGGTCTGTCCCGGCGAGAGCAACGGCGTCCGCCCCCTGTTCATGACAGAGTTTGCGGCCCATTTGGTGAAAAAAGCTGCGGTGCTCCGATGTGGCGCGGCCTGCCGTAGCGATCTCGATATAATTGGTGTGCGTTTTCTCAAGATCATCACCTGCCGGCACGATCAGATTGGCGGATGTGATGCCGCCATAGAGCCGCGATTCAAGGACCGTCCGTGTGCCCAGCAGCCCGACTGTTTGGAAGCCCTGCTGGTCAAATTGGGTGTTGAGCGCCGGGATCGCGCTGATCAGTGGCAATGGGGAAATGGCTTCAAGTTCCTTGATGCAGAAGTGACCGGCCAGGGAGGTGACAGCCGCGATATCTGCACCGGCCGCCTTCAATCGTTGAACGAACCCGAGGAAAATCTGCGCTTGTCGGGCAGCATCTCCCTTGGACAAATTGTCCAGAAGAACGCGGGTATCGGCGTGAACGATGGTCAGGTCGAGGGTCTTTCCCATCTTTGAGTAGGCGCGTACGAGCCCTCGATAATAATACTCGGTTGCCGCGGGGCCGATGCCGCCAATAAGTCCGATATGCATAGCCTGTCCTCTGCCGTTTCGCCCGGTTCAATCGCCGACCACGATTGCGGAATCGATAATGCGCATCATTCCCGATCCGAATGCCTCGCTGCTGTTGGATTTGAGGAGCAATCCCTTTGCTGCCGTCAACAGAAGGAACGTCTTGTCATCGGCTTCCCGGTCGGTCTTGCAGATGCCGGTTTTCAGCAGGAATTGGCTAAGAGATTTTTCGAACCGAATATGCGGATCCGCGTCCGAACGCTTCAGTGCGGCCATCCCAAGATCGAGGATTTCGGCGCCGTGGGGCGAATTGTGGATGACGGATACACCGTCTCCGATCCATCTCATGAAGGCGTTCAACAGCCTTTGCCTGACCGGAACATCCGTTGCGTTCAACTGTTCTTCGGCCAGTGATCCGGCATTGGCCGCATAGCCTTCAAGGGCCCATTCCAGCACTGCATCCTTTGTCCCGAAACGATTGTACAATGTCTGCCGGGAGATGTTTGCGGCAGCTGCCAGTTCGGACATTGATGTCTTTCTGAATCCGTAATGGGCGAACACGCCCAGAACGTTCTGAAACACCGTTCCGTCGTCCATCAAACAACCTCATTTACGATGACGCTCTTATAGTGGTGTCGTTCATGAATGCACCTCTTGAAGCGCAATTTTTACATTTTATATAATGTTTGTAAAAATTGACAAAAGATGGATCGATTTCAAGGTGTAGAGGGAGTGAGCAGCATGTCGAATGGAAACTGGAACAGTGACAATGTCCCGGATCAGGCAGGGCGCGTGGTTCTGATCACCGGGGCAAGCAGCGGGATTGGCAAGGAAGCTGCACGAGTTATCGCCGGCAAGGGCGGACGGGTCGTCATTGCAGCCCGAAACATGGACAAGGCCAACCGCGCCGCCGAAGACATCCGCCGACAGTCTCCCGGCGCCGAGATCGCTGTCCGCCAGCTCGATCTGTCCGATCTTCAATCGGTCAGCGCCTTCGCGGATGCGTTCTCGAAGGAGTATGACCGGCTTGATGTGCTGATCAACAATGCCGGCATCATGATGTGTCCCTACGCCAAGACGAAGGATGGCTTCGAAATCCAGATGGGAACCAACCATCTTGGCCACTTCGCCCTGACCGGGCACCTGTTGCCGTTTCTTAAACAGACCAGGGATTCCCGGATCGTCAATCTGGCAAGTATCGCCCACAAGGGCGGCAACCTGGATTTCTCCGATCTGAATTGGGAAACCAGGCCATACAAGACCATGAAAGCCTATAGCGACAGCAAACTCGCCAATCTCTATTTCAGCTATCACCTTGCAAGCAAACTGGGCAATGGAGAGGATGGACCTCTTGTCACGGCTGCTCATCCGGGATGGACGGCAACCGATTTGCAGCGTCATTCGGGTGTTGCCGGTTTTCTCAACAATTTCTTTGCCCAGGGCGTGGAAATGGGAACCTTGCCGACTTTGCGTGCAGCCTTTGACGAAAATGCCAGACAGGGTGACTATTTCGGGCCCGTCAATTTCTTCGAAATGCGCGGCTACCCGGTCAAGACAAAATCGAATGCAAGATCCCACGACACAGGTGCGGCACAGAAGCTATGGGACGTGTCGGAGAAGATGACCGGCATTTCCTACTGATGCTTCCAGGCGTTCCATTTCAATCAGGGACGCTGATAAAGACCGGCCCGGGCTGGTCCCTGACCGGAGGGGCTGAACCGGGTCAGCAATACATCACCGAAGGACAGAATCATCAGCCAGATTTTTCGGCGTGTTGAAGTCGAAACACGCTTTTCCCAAGCCTCCGGACCGCCTTCCCGCAATTTCCGGCCGATGTCGCGATACACGCGCCTGGCTGCGGCAATAGCCCAGGCCGAACGAAAGGGCAGGGCGCTCACGCCCGCATAGGCTGAAGCATAGTGGGGTTCGGCGCGGTCGAGCAGGCGCAACGCCAAGCTGTGCAGGACAGGCCATTGTTTTCTGTTGGAGGGATCAATGTCCTCCAAACCGGCCTCCGCCAGCCATTCCGATGGCAGATAGACGCGCCCGACCCGCGCATCATCGATGATATCACGGGCGATGTTAGTCAGTTGAAACGCCACACCGAGGTCCGACGCGCGATCAAGCACGGCATCGTCCCGCACCCCCATGATCATCGCCATCATCACGCCGACAACGCCGGCCACATGGTAGCAATAGTCCAGCATATCATCGGCCGTGCGGTAGACTCGCTGCTCAACATCCATTTCAAATCCGCGGATAAGCTCCAGCGGATGGCGGTGTGGAATGTGGTTGCGCGCGACGACCTGCTGCAGGGCTTCAAACACCGGATCGTCCGTCGCGTTGCCATTCAGTGCGGCCTGTGTCTGTTGCCGCAGTTCTTCGAGGCGTTCAGCCTGCCCCTCGGCGAAATCAGCCTGCTGGTGGTGGCCGAGATCCTGTCCATCGATCAGGTCATCGGCGTGACGGCACCAGGCATAGAGCATGACCGCATCAGCTCGGGTCGCCGGCGCAAAGAGTTTCGCCGCGGCTGCAAAGCTCCTGGACCCGTTTGCGATCATCTCTTCGCTCAGGCGAAGCACCTCGTCACGGGAGGTCACATTCTGCGATTGCACCGTCAACGGAATTTCATCCCAATCTCATCATGCGCGAGGCGTGTTGCCGAGCATCAGGCCCGCCGTTGCTTCTGCCGATCCGACGACGCCCGGAATGCCTGCGCCCGGATGCGTGCCGGCACCAACGATATACAGATTGTCGATGGCGCTGTCGCGGTTATGGGGCCTGAACCAGGCGCTTTGTGTCAACAGAGGTTCGACAGAAAAGGCGGAGCCCTGATGCGCATTCAGTTCGTCGCGAAAATCAAAGGGCGTGAAGATCCGGCACGTCACAAGATCGTCTTTCAATCCGGGAATGTAGTGCTCATCCAGATAGGTCAAAATGCGATCGCGGTATTTCGGTCCTTCCACCGACCAGTCAATATCGGCCGTTCCCAGATGCGGCACCGGCGAAAGCACGTAGTAGGCACTGTGGTCATCCGGCGCCAGGCTGTCATCGGTCACCGATGGGCAATGCAGATAAAGCGAAAAATCATCGGCCAGGTGATCGGCGTTGAAGATTTCGTCGATCAAGTCTCGGTAGCGCGGTCCGAACAGGACCATGTGGTGTTTCAAATCGGGGCGTTTGCCTTTCAGGCCGAAATAGATGACGAAGAGTGACATCGAAAAGCGTTTCTTTTGCAACGCCTTGGCCTGTTTCTGACTGCCCGGATCTCCGCGAAGCAGTCTCTGGTATGTGTGCACGACATCCGCATTGCTGGCGACCATGTCGACCGGTATGCGATCGCCACCAGCCTTGACCGCACGCGCCCGCCCGTCCTCGACAATGATTTCGTCAACCGGCATATTCAGATTGACGGTTCCGCCCAGGTCCTCGAACAACCGGATCATGCCCTGAACCAGAGCGCCCGTGCCGCCCTTTGCAAACCACACCCCGCCTTTTCGTTCCAGCGCATGGATCAACGCATAGATGGATGACGTGTCGAAGGGATTGCCGCCGACCAGCAAGGAATGAAAGGAGAAGGCCTGACGCAACTGGTCGTCCTTGATGAAGCTGGCCACCTTTGAATAGACGCTTCTGTGGCTTTGCAGCCGGATCAGCTGCGGAGCAGCCTTGACCATGTCCCAGAACCGCAAAAAGGGAACCGCGCCGAGTTTCTCATATCCTTCCCGGTAAAGGTCCTCGGAGTAGGCGAGGAAACGCCGGTAGCCAGCCACATCCTGTGGTGATTTTTCTGCGATTTGCCGGTCCAGAGCGTCCTGATCATTGACGTAGTCGAAGCGGTATCCGTCTTCCCAGCACAGCTGGTAGAACGGATCGACCGGAATCAGCGTGACATAGTCTTCCATTAATCTGCCGGACAGCGTCCAAAGCGCGCGCAGTGCGGCCGGGTCGGTAATGACGGTCGGACCGGCGTCGAAGATGAACCCGTCATCTTCAAACACATAGGCGCGACCGCCGGGCTTGTCCCTCTTTTCAAACAGGACGGTGTCCACACCGGCGCTCTGTAGTCGAATGGCCAGAGCCAGGCCACCGAAACCGGCCCCGATAATGGCTGCACGTTTTGGATCTGGCATGAATGACTTTCTATTTCTGTGCAAAGGCCCGCGCTTCACTTACGCAGGGAAGGGCCCTGTGGATTGGTACGGGTGGTTTTCCGGCAAGAATACGCATTTTGTCTGCGAGATGGGCCCGACCGGCATAAAATCGTTCGATCAATGGCTGCCGCAACCCGTAGAAGCGCTGCAGAACGAGATAGCGCCGGTCCGGCTCTGCTGCACCGAAAAGCATCCGGTTCAGCAACCGGAAGAAGGCGTGATCCCGATTACGCTTGAGGGCATATGCCTGAACCGCGTCGCGAACCCCGTGGGTCGTCAAGGGTCCATCCAGAGCCGCAATCAGATTGGCGACTTCGACGGCCATCGGAAGGCTGTAGCCCGTCGTTGGGTGACATAACCCGGCGCGCAGTCCGATGGGAGCCGTATCGGGCGCGATATCCTGCCAGAACCGTTCGGCATCATGCGCAAGTGTCACCGGAAGCACGCCCTTTTCCGACCGGATTGATTTTTTGACCACCCAGGCCCTATTGGCCGCATAGGCCAGCACATCCGAATGCAGGGCTTCGAAATCCAGTCCTCCACCATCGCTGTAGCGCGTGTCTTCGATCAGCAACCGGGTCGGTGACAATGGCAGGACATAAATGAACCGGTACCCGTCCTGTTGACTGACCGATGCGTCCATAATGGTCGGCACCAGTTCTCCATGGGGCCGGTCAAGTTCCAGTTCGAGGCCGACAAATTTCTGGAAGCCTTGCTTGAGGGATGTGGCGGGTTCGTAGCCGCGTCCATCGATGATGCAAGGAGCGTCAATACGCTCACCGCTTTCCAATAAGACATGGTCTGCCGCCAGCGTCTCGATTCGGCAGTTTTCGCGCGTTGTGATCATGTCGGACTGGTGGATGGCCTGGCGCAGCGTGTCTGATGTGATACTGGCATATCCCGTCGACAAGGTTCGTTCGAACCGCGGAAAGATCACCTTCTGGCCTGACCAGCGGTGGGCGATGACCGGTGTCAGGCGATCCAGATCGGCAGGTGGCAGATCCGTCTGGTGGAAGGACCAGGTGTGGTTGCCGCAAATTTTTGGGCCGCCTTCCACGATGATGGCCCGTATGTCTTTTTCGGCAAGCCGAAGCGCGACCAGGCAGCAGGCAAGACCACCACCCACGAACACCACATCCGCATCCGGATGGCCGTTTTCCGTCACGCTGCCGATCTCCAAGTCTCGGTTTGTTTTCCGGTCTGATTCCACTCGCCGATCTATAGACAATGAATATGGCGCAGGTTCAACGCGTTTGACATGGCTGCATCCGGAATATTGCGGTCGGGATCAACATTGGCCAAACCGTATCCCGCGATGCCTTGCACAACTGATCGCGTAGGGGCAGAGCGGACAGGCCAAGCCGCTGTCAATTTGAACCGGTAATCCGGTGCGCGAAAGCGTTCAAGCCATCTTGGATCGAGGGTTGAGACGGACCCGTCGCCGGGTCCGCAACGTCAGCCACCGAGCTGATCGTTTCCGCCCAGTCCGATCTTGCAGCTGGCTTTCAACGGCACCCAGTTGCTCAGTTGTTTGAAGCCCGGAGCTGAGGCCCGGTATTTGGCGTTGATCGGCTGGTGGATCTGCAGGGTCCGGGAATAGGTGCCCATGAATTGTCCATTTCCGGTGGCCTTGGTCTTGACCACATAGGGACCGGACACACTGCCACCGCCGTCACGGGCAATGTAAATCGGTACGTTTCCCGCTTTGTTGGTAAAGACCCAAGCGGTCAGCTTGGCTTCTGCCGGGCAGGTGTTCGTAGCCGGGGATTTGATGCCCATCTGCAGTTTCGTGACTTTCAGCTTGGGTTGACCTCCCGCCTGAAAGTCCTTGGCCTCTGCGACGCCGGCAAGACCGATGAGTGCTGCTGTCGCTGCTGCTGCAAGTATCTTGACGCCCATGATTTCTCTCCGCTGATTGGACCAGTTTGTTTCGATCTGCACAAAATGGCAAATCGCCGCTGAACCAGTTGTGAAATCTGCGTTTAACTGCCGTTCATCAGTCAGTGGTCGATCAGCCGGCCGGTGCAGCACCGCCCGCCGCCGTGTGCTCCTCGATATAGCCGGCAATACGATCTGCCGCCTCGGCACCTTGCGCAGGCTGCTGGAAGTCCTGAAGGGTCTTCTTCCACAGTCCCGTCGCCCGTTGGGTCGAGGTCAGTGCGCCGGCTTCGCTCCAACTGCCGAAGTTGCTGAGATCTGCGACCAGCGGTGCATAGAAAGCATCCCTGTAACGCTGCATCGTGTGGTCAGTGGCGAAAAAATGGCCGCCTGGCTGCACATCCGCCAGGGCCGACCATGCCAGGTCGTCCGTCTCGTCCTCGATCGGTCGGCACAATTCCGCAATGGTCTGCAGGGCTTCGACATCATTGATAAACTTCTCATACCCGAAGGTCAGTCCCCCCTCGAGCCAGCCGGCGCTGTGCACCGTCAAGGTCGCATTGGCCTGGAGGGCGGCCCACAAGCCCATATGAGTTTCACCGGCAGCCTGCATATCGGCGGCACAGGAGGCCGCACCGGCGGCCGAGCGCCAGGGCAGATTGATGTGTCGTGCGAGCTGGCCGGACCCGATCGACAGTTTCACATGCTCGGGCGTGCCGAATGCCGGCGAGCCGGATTTCATGTCGACATTGGATGCAAATCCACCATAGGTGACGGGCGCACCGGGATTGGCCAGTTGTGCCAGGGTGATCGACGCCAGCGCTTCGGCATGCTGCAACACCAGCGCCCCGGCGACCGTGACCGGTGCCATGGCGCCGGCCAGGCAAAAGGGCGTGATCACGCTGAGTTGCCCGGCCCGGGCAAAATCGATCAGCCCTTCGGCCATCGGAATGTCGATCTGCCGCGGCGAATTGGTGTTGATGATGGTCGTCGCCCATACGCCATCGGTGAAATCATCATCGCTCAGACCAAGTCCCAACTGGATGAGTTCGAGACTTTCTGTCACCTGGCCCCGGCCGCGGGCATAGATGAACATTGGCTTGTCGCCATAGACAAGCTGGGTTCGGGTCATGGCATAATGGCGGACATTAACCGGAACATCCTGCGGTTCAGCCGAAGGACCGAACGTGTGCAGCACATCGAAGCTCTGTATGAGCTTGATCGTTTCCTCGAAATCCTGGATCGATCCCGGGCGGCGGCCACGCTCCAGGTCCGTGGTGTTCGGGCAGCCCGATCCCGCCATGAACAACATGGAGCCGAGTTCGAATGTCTGCTCGCGCTGCGGGTTGGCGGCCCGCATCCGAAAGGACCGTGGCGCCGTTCGAAGCGCTTCGTCCACCAGGTCATGGCCGATCTTGACCATTTCATCTGAATGGTCGACCAGCGCACCGGCTGCTGCAAACAGGTCGCGTGCTTCCTGATGCAATATCTTGATGCCCAGCTCTTCGAGGACGCGAAGGGCCGTCGCATGGATATTTGCTATGGCATCATCTGAAAACACCCGTTGCGGTTCAAATGGGTGCCGCAGCTGTCGATAGGCAGTGGATCTGGCCGGGGCGGAGGCTCCGGCGGGGTTCGAAGGGCGGCCTCTGCCGCCGCGACGCGCGCTCATATCGTTGTTCCTTCTTCCAGGCGCCTGCGAAAGGCCTTGGCCTGTCCGGCATCGATGTCGCGGCCGGTAAATGTGCGGAAATAGGACTCGGTGAGATCAAGCCTTTTGGTCATGCTTTCCTCGATATGAAGTGCGTAATATCCGACCTGGGTGAAATAGATCACCCTGGCGCGCACAAACGCGTCGTCTGATGTGAATCCGTGCTTTCGAAAGAAGGCGGCTATGGCTTCGACCCTGCTGTTTTCTTCATGCTGAACCACCGCCCGGATTGCATCGTTGTGGCGTGCCCAGTCACGGATTGCCTGGTCGATTTGCGAGCTGAATTGTTCGTCATTGACCCACAGATAGAACAGGGACAGGACGCCTTCGGTCAGCGAAGCGGCCTCCTTGAGAACTTCAGCAATGACACCGGAATTGGCGGCCTGCCAATGGTCGATAATGCACTCCAGAAGATCGTCCCTGTCCTTGAAATGCCAATAGAAACTGCCACGCGTAGCATCCAGTTCGCGGCCAAGGCGGGTGATTTGAACAGCGTCGATCCCTTCCGGCGCGAGAATTTCCAGCGCGGCATTGATCCAGTCTTTTCGTCCGAGAACGGATCGTGTGGAGTCGGCCTTTTCGGCTGCGATCGGGGTCATGGCATCGCTTCCATACAGGGTTGTATGGAAGCCTACGGTATTGTATTCATCCGTTCAAGAAAAACCTTGCATCCGGGAATGGCAAATAGGGGCGAATATGAAAATCCGTCGTTTGGCGCCGCGCTGCGATTTGTGAGATCTTTGCGCGGCGGCCCATCTTGTCTGATAGGCCGGAAAAATCATGCGACAAGCAATTCAGGTTTTGACGGGATCGGAAAAACGTGAATGAATCAATAAAATCAATTTCTTGAACCATCGTCACGTTTGTGAAAAAACGTGAAATGTTCCAGGAGGTCTGGCGCAACCGACACGAGACGTAGGCCAAGGCGCCCTAATCAGCGACCGGCTCAATCGTCACGAGACAGGTTTGGGCGGCAGTTGCCTGAGCCAGCGTCGATGTGGCGATATCCGGCGTCAGAGCATTCGGGTTGCCGCCCGAGTCCACATCGGCTGGCCCGCCGACAAACCACGGCCCTGTTTCCATGATCGCGACTCCCGGGCGAACCATCTGCGAGACGGTAATGCTGGCAAGGCAGGCGCCGCGCGGTGAGGAAACGCGCACCGGATCGCCTTCAGCAAGCGTCCGTTTCGCCAATTCGCATGGATGCACACAAATGGTTGGCGCTTCGGCGAGGCTGGTCTGCCCGAGTTGGCTGTGCAGGAACTTCTTCGGTTGGCGTGTCAGCAGCGCAAGCTCATGGCCTTGCGCATTCCCCAACCATTCGGCTGGCGCCATCCAGGCCGGATGACCCGGCACGTCGTCATAGCCGAAGGAACTGATGCGGGGAGACGCCAGTTCGATCCGCCCGCTTGGCGTTTCCAGGGCATGTTCGGCGGGGTTCCGGCGAAAGGCTTCAAGGTAGATTTCAGGCGTTTCTGGTGGCGCCACGTGCCAGATATTTTGCTCTTTCAGGGTTTCGAATTCTGGTGCGGCAAGGCCCTGCCGCGAGGCCTTCTCTTCAGTGCCACGCCAAAGATGTTTTAGCCAGGCGTCTTCGTCCCGGCCTTCGGTGAAGGTACTGCTGGTGCCTGTCAGATCTGCCAGGTCACTGAAGATATCGAAATCATTGCGCGCCTGTCCGACCGGATCGATCAGTTTTGGCATGAAGAACACATGAGGATCGCGCGATGAACCACCGATGTCGGAGCGTTCGAGACTGGTGGTTGCCGGAAAGACCAGATCGGCGCGTTTGGCGGTCGCTGTCCAGAATTGCTCATGCACAATGATGGTGTCCGGACGGGCCCACAGGCGCTCGAGCCGGAAGAGATCCTGTGCATGATGGAAGGGATTGCCGCCGGCCCAATAGATCAGTTTTGTGTCGGGAAACGTGACGTGACCGCCATTGAAGGCAATCGTCTTCCCCGGATTTTCGAGCATGTCGGCCAACCGTGCGACCGGTATCGCCATGTTGGCGGGATTGCCCGGGATCGGCAGGCTGGGCACCAGGCCCTTCCGTGCACCCTGTCCGACCGCATTGAGAGAACCGTAGCCGAATGTGAAGCCGCCTCCTGGCAGACCAATCTGTCCCAGCAATGCCGCCAGCGCGATGAGTGCCCAATGGGTCTGCTCCCCGTGATGCGCCCGTTGCAGAGACCAGCTCGCCGTCAGCATCACCCGGCCCGTTTCGATACGGTCGGCGAGCGCCATCAGGGTTTCGACCGGAATGTCGGCGATACCGGCGGCCCATTCCAGGGATTTTTCCTGCCCGTCACTCTTTCCTTCGAGGTAGGAAATCAGGGTATCACCGCCGGAACAGAAACGGTCCAGAAAATCCAGATCCGCGCGATTGCGGCGGAGCATCTCGCGGCACAGGCCCAGCATCAACGCGGTATCGGTGCCCGGCCTCGGTGCAATCCACTCCGCATTGGATTGCGGTGGAATGTCGTCGGCAACCGGACTGACGATAACGAATTTGGTTCCCTTCCGGTGCGCCCTTTCGATGTGGTCCGGCATGTGATGGAAGCCGGCGCCGCCCGACGTCACGCGCCAGTTTTTCGGATTGAGACCGCCAAAGGCCACCAGGGTGTCGGTATTGCCGGCAATGCTGTCCCAGCTCGTTGCGGCGCCCGAAACCGCCTCGTGCCCGCCCACAACATGCTGCAGGATGATCTGGGCAGCCCCCCAGCTGTAATTTCCCACCTGATCGGTAAAGCCGCCAAATGTGCCGAAAAACCTGCGGACCTGACTGCGTGCATGGTGAAATCGCCCGGCACTCGACCAGCCATACGAGCCGGCAAAAATCGACCTGTATCCTGATGTGTCGCGGACCCGCTGCACTTCCTCGGCGGCAAGTTGCAGGGCCAGGTCCCAATCGATGGGGATCATCTTGTCCCGACCGCGAGCGGCTCCATCCGACCGATCCCTATGGCGCAACCAGCTCTCGCGGGCATGGGGTTGGCTCACCCGGCGGTCAGAATAGACCAGTTCGGGAAGCGCACCGATCATGTCAGCGTCTGCGCCACCGCCCTTCCAGGGAGATGTAGCCGTCAGGCGGCCCTTGGAAACCTCCGCCTCGAAGGCGCCCCAATGGCACAGGCTGATGGGTTTGGCCATGGATCAGGTTTCGCCGCGCTTGGCCTTGCGTTCGGTAATGGTCTCACCGCCAACGGTCCAGTCGTCGGCGGGCACGTCATCGAACACCACATAGACATGTTCGGCGTGCCCGCCGCAATGGCGCACGATGGTGTCGGTGATCTCGACGGCAGCGGCTTTCTTTTGCGCCGATGTCCTGCCCGTGGCCATGGTAACCCTGACGATTGGCATGGATATTCTCCTTCATATAAGGGACAGGCCGCCATCGACCCTGAGTGTCTGGCCGGTGATGTGGGCGGCCTCGTCGCTGAGAAAGAACGCCACCGCAGCCGCGATGTCAGCCGGCCTTGCAAGTCGGCCGTCCGGTGTCATGTCGGCGGCTGACTGCCAGGCGCTGGTCGACAGGGCCGAATGACCGGACGTCTCCTTTTCGGTAAAGCCCGGCGATACGCAATTGACCGTGATGCCCTCGCCGGCAACCTGTGCGGCAAAGGTTCGTGCCATGGCCTCCATGGCGCCCTTTGCCGCTGCCGTTGCCGGGAACATCCGGCCCCCCGGCACCTGATCGACCACGAAAGATGTTATGGCAACCACCCTGCCATGATCCGATGCGATCAGATGCGGGAGCGCCGCCGTTATGAGTTCGAAAAAGGCACCGGTAATCACGGTGTGGGAATGATCGAGGTCTTCGCGCGTCATTTCGCCGACCGATTTGTGGAGGGCAAAGCCAGCATTGGAAACGACCCGGTCAAGATGGCCGAATTGTTCAATGGCCTCATCGACAAGACCGGTTGCCACATCCGTATCGCCCAGATCGCCAGTCAGTACGGAAACATCAGCGCCTGATTCCCTTGCCTGTTGTGCCACCTGTTCCAGCAGGGCGATTTTTTCACCTTCCTTGCCGCCGCGCGCGTGCAAGACCAGACTTTCGCCCTGTGCCGCAATGCGTCTGGCGGTAGCGGCGCCGATGCCGCTCGATGCGCCGGTAATCAGGGTGACGCGCTGTTCCGTCAAGGTCAGGCCGCCCGTGCCTGGCCGTCGACCTTGAAACCATAGGTCCGGTCCAGACCCAGTTTGGCGACAATGTCGAGACCCTTTTGCAACTGTGCGCCTTCAAACGGCTTCAAGGGCTTGCGCAAAGGGCCGGACGGCAGGCCCACCGCCCGCATCAGGCTCTTGATCGCCACCGGGTTGATGGCCGAATAAGCGTAGTGCAGCATGTCTAGATTGTGCAGATAGGCGTGTTGAAAATTCTTCGCATCATCTGCGTTTTCCCACGGCTTCGAGATGGTGGCGAACTCTCGCGGAATGATGTTTCCAGTCATGTTTGCCGTACCGTCGCCACCCAATGACATGGTGGGCACGACAAGGCCGAGATTGGGTGAACAGCAACACATGATCGACAGGTCCGGCTTGGCGGCACACATCTGCGCCACCTGGCCCACACGCGTGGTGCTTTCCTTCAACACGACCATGTTGGGATGTTTGGCCAGACGCAACAGATTATCCCAATGCAGATCGGTTTTGACCCGGGGCGGATTGTTGTAGAAGCCGATCGGAAAATCGGCGCTATCGCAAACCTCCTCCACATAGTCGGTGATGTCATCATTGGACGCGCAAATATAGGCGGGTGCCGCAATGATGGCACCATCCGCGCCTTCACCCTGCGCGAAGCGGACCATGTCAATCGTCGCCTGGGTATTGTTGCCCGAACAGCCGTAATATTTGAGAATGCCTTTGGATTCCATTTTTGCCGTTTCGGTGATGATCTGCCTTTTTTCCTCGGGCGAAAGCATCGATACCTCGCCGGTGGACCCCATGATCAACACGGCTTCCGTGCCGTTCTCCGCATGAAACTGCAGCAGGGTACGGAATCCTTCCATGTCGATCGAGCCATCCGCATTCATCGGCGTCACCAGAGCGACGAAACTGCCCTTGGGTTTGATATGTGTCATTTTCGTCTCCTCATTGTGCTTTGGATTCAAAAGATATTGGGAAAGGCGAGCTTCGGCAGTCCGAGAACGATATCCGGCACGAAGATCGACAATATGGCGATCATCACCGTCAACAGGACAATGGGGATGACCGCGAGCATCGCCTTGCCGAGCGGCACATCGCCGATCTGGGCGGCAATCAGCAGGCAAATTCCATAGGGTGGGGTGATCAGCCCGACCGACAGGACAATCGTGGCTAGAACGCCCATATGTACCGGATTCATTCCGGCCGTATCGCCGAGCCCCTGAATGATCGGCAGGAAGATCAACACCGCCGAAATGGGGTTGAGAACGGTTCCGATCAGCAGCAGAAACCCGATCAGCAACAGCATGATCCCCACCGGGTCGTTGGTCTGGCTGGTGATGAATCCGACCACGATATCGGCGGCGCCCAGAAAGGCGATGAGCCAGCCGAAGATTCCGGCGCCGGCCACCGTGAAGAGGGGCACGGAAAACTCCAGTGTCGCGCGTGTCAGGTGCCCCGGAAGGTCACGCAGCGGCACATCGCGGTAGACGAGAAAGGTCAGGATCAGCGCCCAGGCAACGGCGCTGATCGCCGCCTCCGTCGGCGTGAAAAAGCCGGCAATCACACCACCGAGCACAAATACCGGGATCAGCATGGCGGCCGATCCGCGCAGCAGCGACCGTCCCAGTGCTCTTACGCCGGGAAACGGGTTGGACGGGTATCCTTCCCGCACGGCCATTACATAGGCATAGGCCATCATCGCCAGGCCGATGGTGACCCCCGGAACGATGCCCCCGAGAAAAAGCGCACCGATGGATACGTTTCCGAAAGCGCCGTAGACGATCAGGATGATCGAAGGTGGAATGATGACCCCCAGGGTCGATGAGGCCGCGGTCAGGGCAACGGAAAATGCCGGACTGTACCCTGCCTTCTTCATCGCCGGGATCAGGATCGAACCAACCGATGCCGTGTCGGCCGCCGCGGAGCCGGAGAGGGAGGCGAAAACCATCGAGACAAAGACATTGACCTGTCCGAGACCGCCGCGCACGTGACCGACCGAGGCGTTGGCGACATCGAGCAGGCGGCCGGTGATCGAGCCGGCATTGAGTATCCGGCCGAGAAACATGAAAAACGGAACAGCGAGCAGTGTGAAACTGTCAATGTTGGAATACATCTGATTGATGACGGAGGTCAGCGGCAGGTCTTCCCACAGAATCACCGCCACCGACGACAGGATCAGTGAAAAGCCGATATTGACCCGGAACGCAACCAGCACGAAAAACCCGCCCAGCAGCAACACCAGCGGATTCATTTGCGCAAGCCTTCCAGGGTGGTTTCGATCAGGAACAGGGCCATGCACACACCGCCAAGCGGGATGGGGACAAAGAACCAGAATTCCGAGATGCCGAGCGCCGGCGAGGTCCGGTTAAGACCGATCTGGCTCATCAGATAGCCGTTCCAGACGAGCACATAAATCACAATGGCCGAGGCGACGACCGGTATGATGACCGGCAGAAGATTGAAACGTCCGTGCGGCGGCCAGATATCGACGACGTAGTGCTGTCCCTGCCGAAAGGCCAGGGCGGCGCCGAGAAAGATGCACCAGGAAAACAGGAGTTGCGCCATGTCCAGCGTCCAGATCATCGGGACCTGCAAAATGTTGCGTGCCACGACCTGGATGAATACGACAAGGATCAGTCCTGCGAACAGGCCGGACAGGGCATAGCCGAAGACACGCACTAACGTGCTGTTGAAGCGGTTCAGCATTGAGGAATTCCCGCGGCCCGAAAGCCGAAAAGAGAGGGCGGTAAACCGCCCTCTCGCAGTTTGATCGACTTGATCAGTTGCCGTTGATCGCGCCCATTGCCGGTTCCAGGCCCAATTCCGTAGCCAGGGACGCCTGAAGCGGTGCGAGGGCCGATTTGAATTCGGTCACATCCGGCTTGGTGACCGTCACGCCATGCTCGGACTTCAGCTTCTCCACCAGTTCGGTCTCATATTTCTGCGCCATCTCGATGCCGAGCACGGATGCTTCCGCAGCCACCTCTTCGATCATTTTCTGCTGGTCCGGCGTGAGCTTGTCCCAGGCCCTCTGGCTGATGGAAACATGATTGACCTGGATGGTGTGGCCGGTCAGGGCAAGGTAAGGGGCGACTTCATAAAGCTTGGAACCCGTATAGCCCGGAATCGAGCTTTCAAGCGCCTCGGCGACACCGGTCTGGACGGCTGCGTAGAGCTCACCCCAAGCAACGGTGACCGGCAACGTTCCGAGCTCGGCCCAGGTTTTTGAGATCATCGGCGAGGGCGGTGTGCGCATCTTGAAGCCGGAGATATCCGCCAGAGCATTGACCGGGCCCTTGGCATTGGAAAGATTTCGGGTGCCCGAACCACCCAGCGCCAGGAGGCGCATATTCAGTGAATGATCACCATAGGCTTTCTGAAAGAAGGCCTCCGCCGGTGTGCCGGGTCCGACCCGTGACATCAGGTCGTCAAAACCCGCAAAGAGGTAAGGCATCGAAAACACTTGATATTCAGGCACCTGCTTGACGGCATTGTTGGTGGAGCTGATCATCAGGTCGATGGTGCCGAGCCCCATCTCGCCGATCACCGCGGGATCTTTGCCCAACTGTCCCGCATCGAATACCTTGATCTCGATGGCGCCGTCCGAGCGCTTGGCCACTTCCTCGGCCATGAAATTGGCCATGTCATTGTAAGGGTGAGGCGATTTCACCAATGTGTGCAGGCGCATATTGACGTCGGCCGCAAGAGCGCTGCTTGCCGCGATAACCGAGGCGACCAGGGCTGACCCGATCAGATTCCATCCACGCATGACTGTTCTCCCATTGTGATTGAGGTGGTTCTGATCCAAAACTTGGCAAATTAACGCATGCTGTCAAATGCCTAATGCGCAATTTTGAATGTCATTTGGTTATCTATTACTGAGTCAGATGATTGTCATTCATCGCATGGAACGCGATATCGGCAAAATCCGATGCCAGTGCGGATGACCGCGCGCCGGCCGGTTTCATCAGTTTGAACTCGAATGGAATGCCGGGCCCAAAGGGGACGACCGACAATGCGTCCGACGCAAAGAATTCTGCCGTCAACGCATCGATGATGGTAATCCCGAGACCCTTGGCCGCCAGAAGACAGGCTGCATAGGACGGTTGCGCCTCCACCAAGATCTTGGGACGAACACCTGCGGTCTGGAACACCTGGCCGAGCCATTGCGCCGTGTCGGTCTGGTAGGAGAGCGAGACCAGACCTTCGCCGTCCAGATCCTCCGGCCGCAAAACCGTGCGGTGCGAAAGAGGATGATCGGCCGCCATTACGCACACACAATCGACATGCCAGGTGCCCAGGACCTCGATCTCGGGGCGGTCAATGGAAAGATGACCGATCCCCAGATCAAACTGGCCTGATCCGATCAGATCCCCAATACGCGGAGATGTGTGGACATCCAGCGTTGTCTTTATCGTCGGATGTTTTTCGGTTACCTGACGAATGATGGTCGGTGCGACGGAAAGGGCAAGGGCGGGCATGACGGTCATGCGCACATGACCGCGTCTGAGTTCGCGGATTTCTTCGGCGGCGCCGGCAATGCGGTCCATGCCAATGAAAAAGGTGTCGACCTCGCGCTTGAACTGCTGCGCTTCGGGAGTCGGCTTGACGGCCCGCCCGCTTCGCTCGAACAGCGTCAACCCCGTATCAAGCTCCAGCGCTGAAATCATGCGGCTGACGGCGGGCTGGGAGATGTTGAGCATCTCTGCCGCCCGGTTGATGCCACCATGATTCATGACGGCGCGAAAAACCTCGATCTGGCGTTCCCTCATGGCACCACCACCATGATTGCCTCCCGGTTATATGATCATGCGATTAAATAACATGAAATTATCTAACCGAACAGACGACCGAGGGCAGCGGTCACCAATGGGCAAACAAGCTTGGGCGACTGACAACCGGATCAAGCGGCGATGGGCATGCGCGGCGCGACAGAGGCCATGTGGTCCACTTCCGATTTCATCACGGCCTGCAGGCCCATGTGCAGAGATCTGATGTCGGCCATGTCCCATTGAAAGGACGCAATCCTGTCGGTTATGGCGAAGAGTTTGTGGGAAAGGGCATCTCGCTCTTCCTGGTAGAGCGCCAGGGCGCGTTCATTTCCCTGCAGAACCGCACGCGCAAGAATCTCGGCATCCCGAAGGGCATCCGTCATTCCATGGGCTGTCAACGGATCCTTGAAATATCCCGCATCACCAACCAGTGCCCAGCCGCGGCCCTGAGAGGTGCGCATATGCCCCGGCGCGCCGGCGAAGCCGGTGATCCGTCCTGACGGTCTGGCACCTTCGATCTCGCGACTGAGCGTTTCGGAGTTCTCGGTGAGGGCGGCATGATATCCGTCCGCGATATTGTGCATGATTTTGCTGGCGATTTCCGATTTTGGAATGCAGACGAAGACGCAATGTTGCCCGTCATTGGTCGGCACGACCCCGGCACTCGCGCCCGGTTTGAAGAACCAGCGCGAACCCTGATCGTGAATTCCATCGAAGTAGCGATAGGCGACACCGGCAAAGTGACGACCAACGGCATAGGTGCTTGCGCCAACCTGGCGCGCGACCATGGACTGCCGGCCATCGGCGCCGATCACGATCCCGGCGCGAACGGTGACTGAACCGAAGGCGGGATCTTGCAACGTCACACCGGTGACACGACCGTCCGGCCTCTTGATGAGCGTGCCCAGCGACACATTGTGACGCACGTCGGCGCCGGCTTCCACGGCCGCTTCTACCAGAATGCGGTCCAGAACCGTGCGCCGTGGTGCGCACAGGAACTCCACACCATGTTCCGGCTTTATGTCGATGCGAATATCTTCATCGCCATAGTGGAAAACCGTCTGCGTGATACGCGGTGTTTGCGCTGCGAGGATCTTGGGGAGCAGCCCCCAGCGCAGCAGTTGCAAAACGCCGCCGCGCATCAAGGCATGAGTCGATATCCGGTCTGATCCCAGGGCCTGCCGGTCGATGACCAGCACCCTGGCACCGGCACGCGCCAGGAGCAGGGCGGTGGAGGCGCCGGCGCAACGGGCGCCGACGATAATGGCATCGTAGGTGTCTCGATAGGACGGTGACGCGGTCATGATGCAATCTCCCGTCACGCCGCTTTGCGGTGAACGCCAAAGGCCAGGTGATCAGCGAGGTCGCGGGCATCATCACCGACACCGTCGATCAGAGAGGACTTTCGGCGACGCAGAAACGGCAATCCGAGCACATAGAGTCCAGGCGCTTCCGTCACGCCACCATCGTGGCGAATGCGGCCCTTCCGGTTGAGAACCGGCACATGGAGCCAGGAATAGTCGGGCCGGTATCCGGTCGCCCAGATGATGGTTCGGATGGACCCGTCGGTCAGGTCCATGTCCAGTTTCGGTTCATCATTGATCACGGTTGGCTCCGGGCGTTCGGCCGGGCCGAATACCGCATGCGGAGCGTGTTCGCCGATCCATTGGTCAATCGAATCCAGCAGCCGGTTCATTTTCAGATCCGCAAGGGCGCATTGATTGGCCAGCGATCCGGAAAACAGCATTCGCCCGTCGCGCATACCAGCGCAGCGGCCGACAAGTTCGACACCCGTTTGTTGCAACGTGTTGAGGTCGAGGCTTTCCCGGTCCGGTGAACCGACCAGTTGCAGCGATGGGACGCGGCGCGCACGCGGCAGGTCATCAACAGCGTCATAACGTGTGTCGAGCGTTCCTGTGACGTCCATCCACCATTTGATGTCGCGGCCGCGATACATGCGGGGCATGCGCACATGTTCGCCAACAGCTAGTGTGACCTGCCGCCCTGACGCCTGAATTTCTCGTGCCAGTTGGACACCGGTCGCCGACGCGCCGACAACCATGACGCCCCCGTCTTCGAGCTGGTCCGGATTCTTGTATTGCATGGGTGTCACGGTCTTGACCGATGTCGGCACCTCTTGCGCAATGGCAGGCATGGTGGCGACATTGCAGGCGCCGCTGGCCAGTACGACATTCGGGCTGTACCAGTCACCTTGATCGGTCGTTACGGTGTAGCCGATTTCGGCGGGACGAACGGCGGTCACTGTAGTGTTGGACATGACCGGCGCATCAATTGTTCGCGCATATTGGCCAAGAAAGCTGTTGACGTCCGGCATGGTCATGTAACCGTCTGGATCGGAGCCGGAATATTCAAAGCTCGGCAGCCGGCTTTGCCAATTGGGGGTCAGGAGCCGCAGGGAATCCCAGCGTTCTGTGCGCCAGGAATTGGCGACCGTGCCCCGCTCCAGGAGCACATGATCGATGGAGCGGTCCGTGAGACGCTTGCTCATGGCAAGCCCGGCCTGGCCGGCGCCGATGATGATTGCTGTGGCTTGTCTCACGGTCCTTGCTCCTTGATTAGACCGTTTCACGTTTCGTCAGAAACGGGACAACGGTATCGGCTTTTGATTTTGTTGATGCATTCAGTTTTTGTCGTTTCCGCCAAAAACTGAATTGCTCTGGCGTGACGATCAGTTCACGTCGACATAGACATTTGTCGGGTTGGTGATGATGTCGAAAACGGCAGACCGCTTCTGCGACTGCGCAACGAGCGCCTTGATTTCTTCATCACTGGCATTGGCGTCGATTTCGAAATGCACGCGGATCGCCCGAAAGCCGTTGCGAACATCGGGATCGATCCCGAGAATGCCCTGCAGATCCATGTCGCCCTCAATGGTGGCGGTCACCGAGTGCAGCTGGATGCCGCGGTGCTGGGCAACGGATGCGACGCCCGCGGTCAGGCAGCCGGCAAGGCCGGACAGGATCAGCTCAACCGGTGTTGCACCCTGGTCACCCGCTGCGAACACTTCGGGATGATCAGTGTCGATGTTGAAGCTCTTGCCGCGGTTCTGCTCTTCGCCGAGGCCGAAGAAACCGCCGACGGTCGAGCGGCTATGGGTTCCATTGACCCACTCACACCGGCTGCGCCATTTGAACTGGGCGGCTTCCGGCGTGGCATCCAGAGCCTCGCGTGCGCCGATCAGTGCTTCGACATTAACGCCGTTATTAACGGTGGCGGGTGTTTGTGTGTTGTTGTCCATCATTGTTCTCTCCAATCGGGTTCATACTGCTTTTGGTTTGGATTGCGGCCGGTCAACGATGACCGGTCGCGGGGTGGCACCTCTTCAGGAGGTCACGAAGCTGTGCCGGTGATGCTTCCGCCCGGCGTCGGTTCGCCCTGGGGCAATGCCCGGACGTCCCGACGGTTGGGGAGGGGAGGAAGCGACCTGTCCTGACGGCATCGGCAGGGCTGGGTTCGATCTCGAATGTGAAGGGCTGGTGTTCATGGCCCGTCCTCTGTTGGGTGAAGCGATATGTGCTTCGTTGCAAACAGATATGAGGGGCCGCTGTTTCAGTCGGATTTCGCGTCGCCGCCAAAACTGTTTCAACTGTTTCAGCGGGCTCTCAGACGCGTAACGGGGCAGCAAAAAGTGATGAAAATGGCCGTGTCGGACCGCCAAACAACAAAAAGCCGCCCGGTTGGGCGGCTTTGGCATCAATCATTCGTTCGGTTTTCGGCTCGATCCTCCAGACCGAACCCTCAAACCTGAACGGCTTTAGTTGGGGCGGCGATTGCCACGAACAACGCTGGGGATGTCGGCGCGGAATATACCGAGGTCGGTCAGTTCGCGGTCCGACAGGCGGGCCAGTTCGTTTTCGGCTTTGCGGTGTTTGCTGTTCTGTCTCCAGGCACTCAAGAGAGAGGTCATGTGCTCGTTCCTTTCTGATGGCGGATCATTATCCGGCAGGTCAATTCTGAACGTCATATGGACCCAGCTGACTGGAATTTGCAGCGAAAAAATCGCAGGGGAGCCTTGCAAAAATGTGGGGGTTCAGGTGGCCCTTCAAAGGGCTGTTTTACTCAGCGGCGCCGACCGCAAACGGATTTTGATACAGCACGTCATGAGACTCGACGCCGTCCTCGATGACGCAATCCGATTTTGGCCGCGCGACGCACAGCAGCACATACCCGGCTGCGGACTGCCGCTTGTTCAGGGCCGTTGCGCCCGGTTGCCGAACCTTGCCGGAAATCAGTTTCGCCGCACAGGTGATACAGCCGCCATAGTCGCATCCGATCGGAAGCTGAATGCCGGCCTCAAGCGCCGCCTTGTAGATCGGTTGATCGGCGCCGACGTCGAGTGTGACGCCACTGTTGCGCAGTTCGACCCGAAAGCTGGGCGACGGGCTCATGCTCAGATCACCTGGTTCAGTTTCGGTTTCCAGAACGGGCGAAACAGTTCGATTTTCGGGCAGCGGTTCATCACCACCCGCAGCCCTGCATCTTCGGCAATGCGTGCGGCTTCCTCGTCATAGACACCGATCTGACCCCACAATACTTTTGCGCCGATATCCACCGCCTCCTGTGCAATGCCCTTCAAGGCATCCGAGGCGCGAAAAACCTGGACCATATCGACCGGTTCGTCGATATCGGCGAGTGACGCGTAAACCTTCAGGCCGCGAATTTCGTTGCCGGCTTCGGTGGGATTAACCGGCTTCATATTGTAGCCCTGCTCGTGCAGCACCCGTAAAACACCATAGCTGAATTTGGTCGGATCCGGGCTGGCCCCGACCATGCCGATCGTTTTGACATCGGACAGGATCGAAGCAAGATATTCGGGTGGATAGTCGTCCTGATGATTCATCGTTGGTTCCTTGATCATCTGCAACAGACCTAAAGCCAGATATCCGACGTGCAGTCGCCACCTGGATATCGGGTTTCATGGCACCGGGAGGGTCCGTTTGGTTCCTTGCCGAAATTGACAATGAAATCCTTGTTGATCGACATGCCGCCATTGTCCGTATCGCAATCGACCATCAGCATGACGCCGCCCTTGTGGCGAATGTCAGGGTAGAACTGATTGTCCCAGGTCGAAAACAATGACGTCGTCACATAAAGACGTTTGCCGTCGAGGCTCAGCTGGATCATCTGCGGCCCGCCGGCAATCTCCACACCATTGACCTGTGGCGCCTTCTGCAGCATGCCGCCCATCCAGACCTGGCCCGTCATTTTGGGATTGTGCGGGTCAGCAATGTCATACTGGCGGATGTCGCCATGCAGCCAGTTGCAGAAATACAGGAACCGGTCGTCCATCGACAACAGGATCACGGTGATCATGCCCGGCAGCGGGATCGGCCATTCGGGATGTTTTTCATTTTCGACGTCGATTATCTTCTCGACGATCCATTCCTTGTCCTTCTTGAACCAGTGAATGATATTTGAAGACAGGGCCGCGCCCACAAAGCCGTGGGTGGACGAGGGTTCATGGTGAAACCGGACTTCCAGCGGCACCAGCCCGTCCTCACCCAGATAGACAGTGTTTTCGACCTTGCGCTTCTCGAAGTCCCAGAAGTGCAGTTCGCGGCCATATTTCAGCAGGCCGACTTCCTCGAGATCGAAGCCTGGCATGAAGGTGTTGGGCGCCGCCCATTCGCTCGACACCATCACATTGTGCCGCGGCTGATACCAGAAATCATAGTTGAACTTCATGCCGCCGAGATCGTTTTCCCATCGGCCGACAATCTCGAAATCCTTGTTGAGATGCAGAAATCCGCCAGGTGCATTGCCCTTGGCATCGCCAAGCATGGAGATGATGATATCCGATCCCAGACAGTGCACCGTGTGCGGGGCGGACAGGTCTGTCTTTTCCTTGATCTCGTCGCCCGAAATGACCTTGTGGAGTGTCGGATTGCGCGGATCCGTTCCGCAATCGACAATGTGCAGATTGGAACTGCGCACGCCCGGAACGATCAGAAATCGTCGCTCCATGGAGCTGTCATCGTGACAGGATGAGCAGGCATTCCAGCCCATATGGTGCAGTTCGTCACCGATGCCGGGCATTTCGCAGCGGGATATGACAGTCGAATAGGTCGGACTTTCAGGATCGGCATCAATGGTCGCCAGATAGTCGGGTTTCTGGATGCCCGTGCCCACATAGATGGCAATCGTGTAGAGCAGTTTTTCGCGCGGCGCCTGCATTGCTTCCGCCGGCGAGGCGTAACCTGGTCCGCAGCATTCCGATAAGCCGTTTTGCGCCATGAAGTTCCCCAAGAGTGGTTCGTGTTTTGCCCCGAATGTCTGTCCATAATATCCAGGGGTCGGATTTTCTTTGCTCATGTGCTATCAATTTATGAAACAAATGTCTATAGAATGAGAAATTATGCATCTTGATCGACTCATTTCCGTCCTGGAAACCGTTGCCATTGCCGGTCGTCCGGTTTCGGCATCGGAGCTCCAAAAGGCGACGGGATTGCCGCGGCCGACCTGTTACCGATTGTTGCAGACGCTGGCGGAGCACAGACTGCTGGACGACCCGGACGGCAATGCCCGCTATCTCATCGGGGACCGGTTGATCCGCATTGCCCTGATGGGCAAATCCGATGTGGACATTCGCCACGCCGCCGCCCCGGCCATGAAGCAAGCCGCAACCGAATTCGGGGAGTCGGTGTTCCTGTCAAGATTTCGAAACAATGGTGTGGAGATCATTCACGTGGAAACGCCGGCCGACCCGGCCCGCGCCCATATCCATCCCGGCCTCGGCTTTCGCCCAATGCATGCCTGCTCCTGTTCGAAGGCGATCGCCGCCTTTGCCGAGGAAGGGTTTCGTGATGATATCCTCAAGGGACCACTGAAACCCTATACGGAGCATACGAAAACCACACCGAACCATCTGCGCCAGGAATTTCTGGACATCCGGCAGCGCGGCTATGCGGAGTGTGTCGAGGAGATTGAACTCGGCGTATCGAGCGTCGCGGCGCCGATCACATTGGGCAATGTCGGCGCAACCTTCAGCGTCGGCGCCACCGGGCCGGTGCGCCGGTTCACGGACGCCTACCGGACGAAGGTCGGTTCGGATCTCATGCGGGTTGCTGCGAAGGTGACCGCAGCCATTCAACTTTACGACACGGCCTGATCAAGACCGAAGCCGGCAACGGACTTTTGGCCAAAACGGATCCAGTTGCGGTCTACTCGACTTTTGGGTCGACTGCTTTCACCGCGGCCTGGCAACTCGCATCCAGGCTGTCATAATTCTTGACAAGACATTCGAATGCCTCGACACCACCACGGGGCACGCCCCGGCAATGGGACAGAAAGTCGCCGACGCAGTCGGACCGCAGCGCTTCCTTCTGGGCATCTGTCGCCGTTTGCGCCGAGGCCGAAACGGTACTGGCAAACGCCAGACCAAGGGCCAGCACCGCCATGGGGGTGTATCGCATCATTTTTTGGTTCCTGACTGTTTGAGCTTGCATGTTTGTCCCTAATTCTCATGGTCGCGCGACAGGTTGTCAACGCGTCCGGGTTGCAACGGCGGCCAGTGAAGGGCGTAAATTTGGCTATGTTGAGACACGTGGGTGCGAGACGCCGCGACATCCCCGCCAGCCATGGCGTCATGGTCAGTCGGGTAAACAACTCAGAGATCCGTGCGAATGGCGGTGGTTGATCCTCGGTGGGATGCATCTTGGTTTCGCAGAAACCGTGGGTTGACAAGTCCGATGCCGGCCAGGTTGGACCGGGCAATCCAACGTAACGGGCCTCTAATTGTGGTCTCCGTATTTTCGCCTGTTTTGCCAGGTAGCTTTCCTTTGGCGCCGATGATTGTTCCGTTTCGTCGGGGATCAACCCAGGCATGAAGACATCGGAGTGTCATGAGCCCCTTCAATAACATCGTGACCGGCAGCCGATTGAAGACAATCGCCTATACAAGCGATTGCCTGATATCTGAAATGACGGTCGAGCCGGCACTGTGTGAAATCGCCCTTCAATCGATCGGATACAATGAGCTGTCCGGAATCAACGCCGTTCTGTTTTATGATCAGCATCGTTTCTATCAGCTGATAGAAGGTCCAGATCATGCCGTCAGACATCTCTACAAGAAAATCGAGGCTGACACGCGCCACCGCAAGCTGCGCATTCTGCTTGATGAGCAGACAAGCAGTCCGGGACTGAACGGCGTAACGATGAAGACTTACATGATCGATCACCGGTCGGTTCTGGAAGATCCGTCCTACGCTCGCATCAAGACGGATTTCAAGGAAGTCTGTTCCGGCGATGTTGTGCAGGGACGCACGATTATGGATTTCACCAGGACCATGATGACCGCATTTGACCGTTACCAGCTTGTGTAGCTGAGCAGCTCGAAACACCTGCAATTGCCGATTCGCCGATATTGCTCAAGAGGGATAGCCAAACGCATCGAAATCGTCGCGGTAATATTCGAAGATCAGCTCTCGTGCTCCGGGGCTGTAATGTTGCCTGGAATCGGGACGTGTTGTCGAAACATTGTGTTGCTGTAGCGCACGGTCGAAACCGTGTTTTTTCGAAAATCGTGACCAGTCGAATGCCAGGCTTTCGAACCGCAGCAAGTCATCGGCCAGATTTTGACCGGTCTCGTCGCAAAGCCAGCGGCATTGGGAAATGAACCAGATCAACGTGTCGTCAACCATGTTGAGCGGTTCGTATCGAACACCCGTCTCATCGAAAAAGGCGCGGGTACGAAACAGGCCATCGCGATAGGTGGCAATGACCCAATCGTCAAATGGGTAATCCAGAATGGCAAGATGCGGATTTTTTTCACCGGCTTCATATCGCCCTCTGCGATAATGATACTCGGAAAACACACGGTCATACGGATTGCGGATGACAGCGAAGATTGGGGATGCGTGCCCATGGCTCGCCACCCAGCGCGCCGCCGGCTGGTGCCCCGCCACTGTGATATGATCTGCTGCCGAGGCGATGATGCTTGTTCCGGCATTCTTGTTGATATGGACGAAAACGGGCTTCACGGTACACCGGCCCCTGCCAGTTCACGCCTTGCGCCGGCGCGGCTGTTTTGGACTGTCGCGATCGGAATGATAGGCACAGCGCGCCCCTTGAAGACAATTACCGAAACGGTTCCGCGCAGGCAGGTGCCGGCACGGACCGGCTTTCATAACGCCTTATTGTCTGTTAATCCAAGTGGGCAGGTTCCTTGCAGCTGAATACAGGTCGATTTGCCCGTCTACAAAAAGCACCGACTGATCCACATTCACATCCCCAAAACCGGCGGAACAGCCATTGAAGGACAATTCGAGGCACTCGGCGATCTGACCTGGGGGCCCGAATGCTGGATTGGTGTGGAACGAAGAGACGGGCGCTGGTACGAATTTCAGCACCTGTCGATGACCGAACTGCAGACCTTGTCGAACGCGCGCTATGCGGATTTCGATTCCTTTGCCGTTGTCCGGAACCCTTACCGCAGGCTCCTGTCGGATTATGCCTGGCGCCGACGGATTCGGAAGGCCTATCCGAATGCTGCCATACCGGCATTCGATTCCTTTGAGGCGTTCATCCAGTCCATTCCCAGGGACATCAACACCAGTTGGCGTGATTATATGAACAATGCCGATCAGGCGGATGCGAACTTCCTGATTCATGTCCGACCTCAATATCAGTATGTCTCGAATCACGATCGGCTGGAGGGGGTCACGCACATTCTGAAGTTCGAATGTCTGAAAGAGGACCTCCAGAGATTGTTCGCCGGCCGCAATATTGAGACATCAAACTTCAGAAACGGCACGGAATTGGACATTACCCATCACTACACCCGGCATCAGTTGGATATCGTCAATGAGTTATATGAGCGGGATTTCAGCGCCTTCTCCTACAAGATGATCTGAGTTACACCGGGTCGAGTTCCACCCATGGCCCCACCTGTCTTGTTGGCCCGCACTATCTCAACATTCTTTATGGACCGTCAGGACGATGTGTCTGGAAAGAATTGTCTTGATCGCGTTCATGGCCGATTGCATGTTGACGAGCCGGCAATTCAGACGGTCGGAAATGAGTTCATGAAAAAAATCGCCATCCTTGTCATCGCCGCGATCAATAAACCTGTCTATGTCCATTACATCAAAAGCTATTGGACAGCGGTGATCCGCCACACCAATGCGCAAAAGCCGAACATCGATGTCTATCTGCTGCTCGAAAACGGGATGGCGATGGAGGTATTCAAGGACATTGCCGACAATGTGATCATGGATGAGAACTCCGATTTGGATGCACTTTGTGATCCGGAGTTTCAGACGCCACTCATCCCGGGAATACTCAGCAAGACGATTTTTGCCCTCGAGGTGCTGCACGACCGGTATGATGTTTTCTTCAGAACCAATCTGAGCAGCATGATCAAGATCTCGGCCTTCGAGGAGTTTGTCGAATCGCGTGAGTCGATCTGTTATTCCGGTGCCTGGACCTGGACGGACAGTCTGAGAAAGGATCTCGTTCATCACGGCAAAATTGGACCGGAAAAGAGCATCAAGAGCCTCGAGGAGCTGGATGACTATGAGGGCAACACATTTGTCTCCGGCGCCGGCTATTTCCTGAATTCAGACGAGGCCCGCAGTTTGGTGGAGAAAAGGGACCGCATCCGCTACGACATTGCCGATGATGTGTCAGTCGGCCTGATGCTCAGGAGGCATGAACAGCTGGATCGGTTTTCGGCCATTGTCACACATGATAAACCACCGGACGACATCGTCGCCACGATCCGGAGCCCTGAGGCCTGCCACATCAGACTTGAATATTTCCCGCCGCGGCTCGCACGCGCAGTCTGGTATGAACTGCGCGACGATCCGGTGTGGCGGTAGGGAACAAAGCCGCCAGGTTGCCGACTATCGATCGCTTACATTGCCGAATAAATGGTGCTGCCGGAGAGAATTGAACTCTCGACCTCTCCCTTACCAAGGGAGTGCTCTACCCCTGAGCTACGGCAGCCTGTCATTTGGCCGATCGGTTGATATACAACCCGACATGTGCATTTGGGCAGCACACCTTGATCTCGCGCAAAAGACGCGGAGCCTATTGCCATAGACTCGTGCCCAGCGCAAGGACCAATGCGGATCGGTCGGAGGCTTTTTGGCGGGGGCGGTTCGCCCGGCCGCCCGGCCTTTCCGTCCTTGCCCCAATTACGCCACGCAATTGCCCTTTGCCACTGGCTGGCGAATACGGTATGTCGGCGTGATGGGACAAGGCAGCGACAGCGCCAAGGACAAGACCCCGGCCGAGATCCGAAAGGCGCGGCTGGCGGAGCAGTTGCGCGCCAATCTTCAGCGCCGCAAGCAGCAGGTTCGCGCCCGCCGCGGTGGCGCCATGGATGAGACGGCCGGTCTGCCCGCGTCGACCGGGGAAAACGCAAAAGGTAACTGACCATGGATCGTATCAGAATTGTCGGCGGCAACCCGCTCAATGGCGTGATTCCGATATCCGGTGCCAAGAATGCGGCCCTGCCGCTGATGATCGCATCGTTGCTGACCGACGATACGCTGACGCTGGAAAATGTGCCGCGCCTCGCCGATGTCGAACAATTGATCCGTATTCTGGGCAATCACGGTGTCGACTACTCCGTCAATGGCCGGCGCGAAAGGCAGGGCGAGGGCTATTCGCGGACCATTCATTTTACCGCCCGGCACATCGTTGACACCACGGCGCCCTATGAGCTGGTGTCCAAGATGCGGGCCAGCTTCTGGGTCATTGGGCCGCTGATTGCCCGCATGGGCGAAGCGCGGGTGTCGCTGCCGGGCGGCTGCGCCATCGGCACGCGGCCAGTCGATCTTTTCATCGACGGTTTGAAGGCGCTGGGCGTCGAAATCGAGATCGAGGGCGGCTATGTGAACGCGCGCGCCCCGAACGGAATCCAGGCCGGGGCCTATGAGTTTCCGAAAGTCTCCGTCGGCGCCACCCATGTGCTGATGATGGCGGCTTCGCTCGCCAACGGCACTGTTGAGATCCGCAATGCCGCCCGGGAGCCCGAAGTCACCAATCTGGCCGACTGCCTGAATGCCATGGGTGCGCGAATTTCCGGCGCCGGGACCTCAACCATCATCATCGAGGGCGTCAGTGCCCTTTCCGGCGCCCGCCACCGGGTATTGCCGGATCGCATAGAAACCGGAACCTATGCCATGGCGGTGGCGATGGCCGGCGGAGACGTCACGCTGGAAGACACCAATGCCAATCTGCTGGATTCCGCGCTCGACAGTCTGAGAGCGGCCGGTGCGGACATCACGCCCACAAATTCCGGTCTCCATGTGCGCCGCAATGGAGCCGGACTTGACCCGGTGGATGTGGCGACGGATCCGTTCCCTGGCTTCCCGACTGATCTGCAGGCGCAATTCATGGCCCTGATGACCCGGGCGCGCGGCACGTCCAAAATCACCGAGACGATTTTCGAGAACCGCTTCATGCATGTGCAGGAGTTGGCCCGCCTCGGCGCCGATATTGCGCTGTCTGGCCAGACGGCCACGGTCAAGGGTGTCGAGACCCTCAACGGCGCGCAGGTGATGGCGACCGATCTGAGAGCATCGGTATCGCTGGTGATTGCGGGTCTCGCCGCGGAAGGCGAAACGGTTGTCAACCGGGTCTACCATCTTGATCGCGGCTTCGAGCGGCTGGAGGAAAAGCTCACCCGTTGCGGCGCCGTGGTGGAACGAATCAGCGGCTAGTTCCGGAATGCCGCCGCGATAAGCACAGCTGTTTCGGCTCCGGCAATTGCGCCAGCCATCGCAAATCACTATCTACAACGCGACCGGCCTTCATGCGAAGGCCATGCTCCGCTCCGACCGACAATACAAAGGCCTCGCATGAAGATCCTCAAACTGATGGCAATGGACAAGGAAGATTTGTCCATCGTATCCGCCTATTTTCAGGATGCCGTGTTCAAGACCAGCGATCTTGATTATCGCGCCGGCGAGATGCGGTTTTTTCTTGTTGGCAATCGATTTGCCTGGGAAGAAGCAAATGGCAAACGCCGCAAAACCTTTCAACGACGTCGCTCGGCATTGCATTTCAACCGCGTGAGCAATGTGCGTTCGCGCGGCTTCAGCCGTCGCGGCGGCGATGAGGTCCTGTCACTGCTGACGATCAATTTTGTCCCGGGTCCGGAAGCGCCTGCCGGCACGATCGAGTTGGTCTTTTCTGCCGATGCCGCCATCGAGTTGACGGTTGAATGTATCGAGGCGCAGATGAGCGATCTGGGCGCGGCCTGGGAGACGGACTTCCGTCCGCACCATCCGCTGTCCGATGTCTGACAAATTCGTACCAGATCAGGGGGATGCCTCGTGGTTCGACGCCTGAACCAGTCCGCGGATGATTTCGAAAGCGCCTTTGCCACACTGCTCGCAATGAAACGCGAAGTGTCGGAGGACGTCAACGAAGTGGTTGCGTCGATCCTGGCGGATGTGCGTGCGCGCGGTGACGCGGCCCTGATTGAATACACCGGCAAATTCGATGGCTTGGTGACGGGAACTGATGGCCTTGCGGTGAGCCGTCGGCAGATCGATGACGCCTATGATGCGGTCGACAGGGACACGCTCGATGCGCTGAAACTCGCAGCCACGCGCATCGAGAAGCATCACGCCCGGCAAATGCCGAAGGACGACTTCTATGAGGATGAGCTTGGCATTGGTCTCGGCTCGCGCTGGACGGCGATCGAAGCGGTTGGACTTTACGTGCCGGGCGGCAGCGCCAGTTATCCAAGCTCTGTTCTGATGAACGCCATTCCGGCGAAAGTCGCCGGGGTCGAGCGCGTGGTCATGGTGGTGCCTTCCCCGGGGGGCGTGCTCAATCCGCTGGTGCTGGCGGCCGCAAAACTTTCCGGTGTTTCGGAAATCTATCGCATCGGCGGGGCTCAGGCCGTTGCCGCGCTGGCCTATGGCACGCAGACAATTGCGCCCGTTGCCAAGATCGTCGGGCCGGGCAATGCCTATGTCGCCGCCGCCAAGAAACAGGTCTTCGGGACCGTCGGCATCGACATGATCGCCGGTCCCTCCGAAGTATTGGTTCTTGCCGATGGGGAAAACGATCCGGACTGGATTGCCGCCGATCTGCTGGCGCAGGCCGAACATGATGCCTCTGCGCAATCGGTATTGATGACGGACAGCCCGTCCATGGCCGAGGCGGTGGAAGAGGCCGTCGAACGGCAATTGAAAACCTTGGAGCGAGCCGACACGGCGGCTGCAAGCTGGCATGACAACGGCGCCATTATCCTGGTCCCGGATTTTGCCGGCGCCATGACAATCGTCAACCGGCTGGCGCCCGAGCACCTGGAACTTGCCGTCAATGATGCCGACAGCCTCCTGCCGATGATCCGAAACGCCGGTGCGATTTTCATCGGTCGTCATACACCCGAGGTCATTGGCGATTATGTCGGTGGCTCGAACCACGTGCTGCCAACGGCGCGCTCGGCGCGCTTTTCGTCCGGTCTTTCCGTCCTCGATTTCGTCAAACGCAGTTCCGTTCTGCGCCTGGATGCGGAGCAATTGGCTGCTCTTGGTCCGGCGGCGATCACCCTGGCCAGGGCCGAAGGCCTTGACGCCCATGCCCGCTCTGTTGCAATTCGGATGAATCGCTAGTTTGCCGATTAAAAGCGCCACCATCGGGTGGCACCGATGATACAGGCTGGCGCAGGAGCGAAGGAAACGCCTTGTCATGTCGCATGACGATGCATTCAGACTGTCGGACGTGTCGCTCGATGAATCCATCGGACGCTCGACGCCGGACGTCGAGCATGAGCGTGCTGTCGCCATTTTCGATCTTATCGAGGAAAACAGCTTTGCCCCCGTCGGCCACGATGGCGGTCCCTACAAGCTGAAATTGTCGCTCGTGGATGCAAAACTCGTCTTTACCGTCACGCTGGAAGATGATTCTGACGTCGCCACCCATATTCTGTCGCTGACGCCCTTCCGGCGAATCGTCAAGGACTACTTCATGATCTGCGAGAGCTACTATGATGCGATCCGCAGCTCCACACCAAGTCAGATCGAGGCCATCGACATGGGTCGGCGGGGCATTCACAATGAAGGGTCGCAGACCCTGATGGATCGGCTGGCGGGCAAGATCACCATCGATTTCAGCACGGCCCGCCGGCTGTTCACCCTCGTTTGTGTCCTCCACTGGCGCGGCTGAACTTGACCGTTGGCCCAACCCCTACCGATCGATTTCCGTCGCCTGATGGCGACGACTACAAACCGGCCGTGCCGTCATCCGTACTGTTTTTGTGCGGGCTGAATGCCATTCGATCGCCGATGGCAGAATTGCTGGCCCGGCGCCACCTTCCCGAAGGAACCTATATAGCCTCGGCCGGTGTCCGGCAGGGAGAAAGGGACCCGTTCGTCGACGCGGTTCTGGCGGAGGTGGGTCTTGATCTCGATCGTCGACAGCCACAGACCCTGGATGATCTGGAGGACGACTATTTCGATCTCATCATCACATTGGCGCCGGAGGCCCACCACCGCGCCCTGGAGATGACGCGTTCGAGCGCCGTCGATGTGGTCTACTGGCCGACACCGGATCCGGCCGGCGCCATTGGCACACGGGATCGCATTCTCGATGCCTATCGGGGCGTGCGCGAACATCTGGAGATGATGTTGAAGAAGCGTTTCGGCTAGGACCAGCGTCGCCGTCAGTCCTTATCCGGCCGGTTGCGGATAATTCGGTTCACAAAGCCGAAGCGATTGTGTAGTTTCCCGCGCGAACGGGGGTTCGGAGCCGCATCCCCACCAAAACAGGATGAATTTGACCATATGGCTAAGGAAGAAGTCCTCGAGTTTCCAGGTGTCGTCACGGAACTGCTGCCCAATGCGACATTCCGTGTGAAGCTGGAAAACGAGCATGAAATCATTGCACACACAGCCGGGCGCATGCGCAAGAACCGCATTCGGGTTCTTGCGGGCGACAAGGTTCTTGTTGAGATGACGCCCTATGATCTGACAAAGGGCCGGATAACATACCGGTTTAAGTAAGCCGGCCTGCTTCTGCGCAAACGCCATGGTCCTTCCGCCCAAACTCATTCTGGCATCCGGTTCGCCGCGCCGGGTCGATCTGCTGAATCAGGCTGGAATAGAGCCCGACCACCTGATGCCGATGGAGCTGGACGAGACACCCGGCAAATCGGAACATCCACGGACCCTGGCGCGACGCCTTTCGCGTGAGAAGGCCGAAGCGGCGGTCAAGGTGTTGAAGGGCAATCCGGCATGGCCCAATCGTTATGTTCTGGCCGCCGATACGGTCGTCGCCATCGGCCGGCGCATTCTTGACAAGGCGGAAATGGCCAATGAGGCGTCAAGCGCGCTGAACCTGCTTTCGGGGCGCACGCACCGTGTCTATACCGGCATCTGCGTCGTGACGCCGAACAACCGGATACGTCAAAAACTCGTCGAAACCAGAGTCCGCTTCAAGCGCCTTTCGCGGGTGGAGATCGAAGCCTATCTGGCCTCCGGCCAATGGCGCGGAAAGGCCGGCGGATATGCCATTCAGGGACTGGCAGGCGCCTTTGTTGCCAAGCTTGTCGGTTCCTACAGCAATGTCGTTGGATTGCCGTTGCAGGAGACCGTCAATCTTCTGACGGGTGAGGGCTATGATGTGCATGCCCATTGGCTGGAGCCCGGCTAGAGCGAGGCGTGATGACCGAAAAGCCGTTGAGCGCAAACAATGTCGAACCGCTCCGCAAGGCGCGGCCTTGTCCCGAGTGTGGGCGCCCCTCCGAGCGGACGCTCTATCCATTTTGCTCGAACCGCTGCAAGAACATCGATCTCAACAGGTGGCTGTCAGGATCCTATGCGATTCCCGTGTCGGAGGATGAGGAAAACCAACGCCCTGCGGAGGATGGAGATTAGCGCTCAAAAAAAGCGATTGTGACGGGCTTATTCGTCTGGACACAAGTTCCCGACATGGTATAAACCCGCTCGCCTGACGGGGGTTGCCAACACCCATGCCGAACCGGCTCTGAACGGGATAGACATTGATATGTCTGACTATTTCAGCCGATCAAAAGGCCGGATGCCCAGATAGCTCAGTTGGTAGAGCAACGGACTGAAAATCCGTGTGTCGGTGGTTCGAATCCACCTCTGGGCACCAATTCTCACCGGTCCGTTCTGGACACATAGGTGACACTTTTGACCCGAATGACGTCTTGAGTGGTTCCAGCCTGCGTGTCTCGTCAGCAGGAATCTCAAAAAGCAGCGTTGATTTGACCCGTCTTTGCATTGCGGTTGGTATGGACCTGAAAGCGGCATAATGCGTCGATATGATGGGACATCCGTCCGCTTTCGGCTGATTCGTTTTGGTTACTCTTGCGGCGGTGGGGCCACGGCACCCTCGACCGTTTCATGTTTTGTTACAAACGTGACAATTGTGCCAGTTGCCGGATTTGTTGGTGCATTCAGTGTTTGGCAGCGACGCCAAAACCTGAATAGCTCCGGTTCACATGATCGTTCCGGCGAGCGAATCGCCGCATGTGCAAATGGTAGTTCTCAAGTCTCCAGGCACCCTGAACAGACCCGAATTGGTGCTGTTCAGCCTTAATCAACAGCTAGTACTGGCCTTGGAGGCCTGCACGCTTTTTCCGGTACGTGTTTCGTGGTTCAAAAATATTGCGAAAGAAATGAAACAAGATATCGGAGTATACATCATGAGACCCGAAGCTGCGTTCAATGGATACGTTGTAACAAATTTTTGTTTTCTTCTGCATGAGGCACAAATATTTGATTTATTTTCCAACAAGGAAAAAACAATTAGTGAAGCGGGGTTTGTGCGCTTCGTTGAGGGCAAAAATCGGAAAATGCCGTTGCACGCGAACGAACTGATTGACTTCGGTGTGCGGTTTTCCATTTTCGAACGTCCGGATCAATCGTCCATCAGACTGAGTGACAAGGGAGTCTCCTGGTTGGATAATCGGGCTTTTGCCGTGTGGATGATCGGGGGTTACGGTGCCTATCTGAGAAACACCATCATGCACTCGCAAAACGATGATGCCGCCCCCCACAAGAGCATCAACGGTGAATATGTTGCGATTGGCTCTCAAATGGCCAACCGGTCCTTCATGAAAGATGTATTTCTGGATCTGCTGGACGAATATCACCCGAAGTGTCTTGTTGATCTGGGTTGCGGAAGCGGTGCGAGGCTGGTCACGGCGTGTCACAACGATCGCGAATGTTTTGCCTATGGAATCGACATCAACAAGGACGCTGCCGATCTGGCCAGTGCCACTATCCGTTCGCATGATCTTCGTGACCGTGTTGAAATTCTCCATGGTGACGCGTTGGAACGGGGCAGCGAACTCGGCCAGAGGATTGCGCGACCGATCGATGTGGTCATGTCATTCATGTCCATGCATGACATATTCAACATTTATGGACCACGAGAGGCAGCCCGGCGTGTGATCTCCAATTTCAACAATCCGCGCTATATCTGGGTGGCCGATACGGTAAAGTCGGAACCGCGCTGCGGCCAGCCATTGCCGATCTTCACCAGCGGATTCGAGTTGGTTCACGCCTTCCAGAAAATCGATCTCTTTAGCCGTGAAACCTATATCGACGCATTCGAAGATGCCGGGGCACGGCTGGTCCAGCAGTGCTATCTCAATGTGCCCGATACCTATGCCATGATTTTCGAGACTACGGATGCCGGATCAGCGAGGTCAATATCATGAGCAAATTGCCAATCTTCAAATCGGTCGAGGGACACCATCATGCGGTTCCCTTCTTCCTGTGCAGGGAAAATTGCGGTGATGTCGGGTTTGAAATCGCCGGTGGTAAGATCGATCACCTCCTGAACCAGGATGTTGCCGATGTTCACTCCCACAATGTCGACGAGTATTACCTGCTGATCTCACCAAATGAAGGGGCAGCGGAGATTGAAGTCCATATTGATGGGGTTGTGACCCGGCATACATCTCCTGATGTCATTCACGTACCGGCGGGTAAGCCGCACAAATTCGTCACGCGGAAAGTGGAAACCGGGACATTCTGTTTTGGCATATTTGTTGGCGAAGGATAGTGATCGAAACAAAAAAACAATCCCCGAAAACCATCTTGGTTTTCGGGGATTGAGCAAAAAATCCTCACCGGGTCATTGTAGCCCGGTCGGATCATGAATTCAGTTGCTCACAGGCAATACCGCCATGGGGATCACCCGTTGATTTGCAACTCGGCCTTAGAGCCAGTGGCAACGCCGGGTGTAAATCTGACCTCTGGAATTTCTGTACTGGCAATTTCCGTCGCCGACCTCAACCAGATAGGTTCCAATACCACCGATGACCGCGCCGGCAACCGCCCCGCCTGCACTTCCGGTGGCAACAGCGCCAATCGCTGCGCCGACGCCCGCGCCAGATGCTGTTTTTTCCGCCGTGGTGCACGCTGTCAGCGTTGCAGCCGCGAGAAGTGCAATAACCAATGCCTTCATAGAATTACTCCTAATTGTATTCCGTTCCCTCCGCGGATGGCTAAAGCCAACTGGAGCAGATTCCCTCCGGGCGTTCATGCCGAGCGGGCGAACCCAGGCCAGTATCGAAACTCCGGCGCGCAAGGTCAAGGCATGAACGTCACCTCAAGCAATGAAATCCAACAAATGCCCCACCGGCAGTGGACTTCGAGACACAGGACTGGTCCTGCCGCAAGGTCCCTCTATCATCAATCACAGGTCAAGCATTGGCCGACCGGCCCGTGGCGGTTCAATCGCCGCTGCCGAACAGGCTCCAATGGCGAATCATCTGTGGCAAAACGGTATCAGCGGCGTTGCACCCGGAATAAAGAAATGATGCAATAAATGGTCTTCTCCCACTAGCCCGTTGTCCCGTTTTGTCAGGAACGTGACAATGGTGTCGGTCGTTGATTCCATTGGTGCATTCAGGTTTTATCGATATCAAAAAGACCTGAACCGCCCTGATGTTTGCGCCATACCCAAAAGGAACGGCCGACACCGGGGCATATGAGGGAATGGATCCATCCCTGGCATCGGTTCGGTTCGAATCTGAAGTGACCGGCTCCGAAAGGATTGGAGGTTTGAATGCCGGCTGATGACGCGCTCAATGTGGTGGACGCAACACTTGCCACAACGGTTCTGATCAATGGATTGAAAGCAAAAGGGCTTTCGCTTCGCTACGGGGTCGATTTTGGCGAGCTGGCGGAAATCAAGTCGGCACTCGGTGCAAGTGTATCGGAACACTTCAGCCAGGAACAAAATACATTTTTTGCGGGTGAGGCCTTCTGGTTGTGCATTTCTGATGATCGCGGTGATCCCATCGCCACCCATGCTGTGAAAGTACAGCACTTGGGTTCCGAGAGGCTCGACAGTTTCATTCAGCGGTATTGGCCGCAAATCTATGGACCGGAATCGGAATTGGAGGGCAGGTTTGCCGAACGGCAAAGAGGGTTCCTGCAGGATATCAGCGGAACGGTCGCCTATGGCGGTGAGCTGTTTGTATCCGATGCTGCTCGAAAGCTTCGAATTGCTGACCTGTTGTGCAAATATGCGCAAATCTGTGCTGTCCTGCAGTGGGACATCACGTTTTACTATGCATTCATGGAGCCCCGATCCGTTGCCAAAGGGCTTGGCACGCTTGGCGGTTTCGTGCGTCAGCACAGAATGGTCCCGGAACCGGATTCAGCGATCAGCCGGGCAAGAGGCGATTTCTGGTTTGTGGGCTGTTCGCGTTCCGATATCGCAGATCTAATTTTCGACTTAAAGCATTCGGGTCTGGAGGAGTCGAGACGGTCACCATGAACCGGATGCCCTGTCCGTTTTTGAAAGGCAGTATCAGACGCTGATACTCGATCGGAACCTCTCCGATATCCTGCAGTCCAGCGACAAAGGTTACATAATCCAGTATCGGTTCGTTGGCATTGGCCGCAAGCCAATATCCTTCCGAAACGAGAGATTGTGCCGCCACAGGCATCTTGTTGGCGGTTTTGGAGGTGCCATTTTGCCAGTTCGAGCCCAGCACCCTTGCGCACAGGCTGTCCTGACCGATGACCAGAAGTTTCGGTGGTGTCTCAGGATCCCGGCAGTTTTCCAGCATGACGATGTCGTCCGCGAAAGTGACCAACTCGTCGCACAGCATGCCCCCATGGTCTCGCCAAGCCTTGAACAGCATCCCCTCTGCCGGCGAAAGCGGTGCCAGTTCCGCGTGACTAATGGGAATTGTTTCGACTCTTGACGCCATCCAGCTCTGGTCCCTGAATAATTGCCTGCTGCAAAATGCATCGGTATTCCCGCGCCAGCTCATGCCACTGTTCATCGCTCAGTGTGTTGTAGTGCGGTGTCCGAAAGCGTTTCATACACGCTATTCTGAAGGGAATTTCAAGCTCATAAGCCTTTATCAGCGCGAGATATTGTTCAGTCTCCGTCCGGGTGTCGCAGCTCCGGCCGTTGGATAGGAATTCTTCCCTGATTTCTTCTATTGTAAAAGTCACCAATATCGTCCCGTTTGTCTCTTCATTTTTTCGCCGAAACGGTAAAAATGAATCTCATCATGTCTCCCGATAGGAAAAAACATTTGCCGAAATGGCATCATCTTGAGTCTTTATACCGTGTTTTACGATATATTGGTATAGATGTGTGACTAATGTTGTGTGGGCAACTATATTGGCCTCACCAAATAGCTCCAATTCCCATTCATCCGCCACCTTGACCGCCAGGTTGAATGCCGATTGCTTGTCGGTTGGTTCTGCCGGTGACGTTGGCATTTCGGCTCCACTATTGTCACCCCGCCCCGTCAGTAACCACACCGGGTCGGCATCCAGCGCTTCTGCAAGCTGTTCGACGATCGGTCCGCGGGGTTGCTGCACCTTGCCACTGCAATATTTCAGAAGGTTGCTGTACGGAACGCCCGACCGCTTGCTCATCTCGGTCTTGCTCCAGCCCCGTTTTTCGAGGCAATCGTTCAATCTGTCGTACCAGGTCACGCGGAATCCATAATTCTGTTTATTCTACCGAAAAATCAATAAATCCGAATTATCAGAATTAATATCCGTATTCAGGACCAAAAGTCCAGCGCGATCTTCCACAATGTCCGGGAGCGTCGAGTGTAATCGGGAAATTCCACCAAAACCTGGAACTGTGACCAGACCGCGTCCTGCGATGTTTTCATCAGGAAATACGAATGCTGGAGAGCCAGCGCAAGACCTGGCCTTCGGCGATGCCGAGCATTGACGGCTTGCGCCCTTTCGGACCCATCTTACTAGATGAGATCAGTGAACCTGGAACTGGGTCAGATATACCCGTCATCGGGTGTGAACATCTTCCGCGTGACACGCGCGCATTCCGGACATTGAAGTGTGTGCACGACCTGACCGAACACGTCGAGCCTGTCGAGCTTTTCCTCGCCGATGATGTTCATCGGTTCAAAACAACTGTCACACATATATTTAGAAGCACGGGCCGATGTTTCCATCGGAACAACCGGGGGCAGGTCATCTTTAGCGGTCATTGCTGCAAGACGTGATTCGAGCTCACTCACCCGCTGAGGCAACGTCACCAATTGACGCCACACGGGTACGCGCTCGAGAATTCTCGATATATCAGAAACAGAAACAGCCAACAGCCCAACCCAATACACTTCCTGCCGCCGGTAACGGATTATAACGTGTCGTGACAATTTGCAAGTGTAAGGCAGTTTTAATGATTAACGGGTTGGCTGGATCGAACAACGTTAAACTGTCGCTTACTTGTCACAGTACAATACCGTCAAGAATTGAGAATGCGCACAGGAGATAATTCTGTCCCGACAGGCGTTTCATGATCCGAACAAAGAGCGCTACAAGGAATCCTACCAAGAAAGGGAGAGGCACCTCTTGCCTTCGGAAGAGACATTGGAGTTGGTCATATTTGATTGCGACGGCGTTCTCATCGACAGTGAGATCATCAGCGCAACCATACTGGTCGAACAGATCAATGCCCTCGGATTGAATGTCGACTTTCAATATGTTCAGCAAAATTTCCTGGGACGCAGTTTTCCGCGCGTTGTCAATTTGATCCGGGAACAGTTCGGTGTCCACCTTCCGCCGGATTTCGAAGACAATTATCGATCCGAGCTGCTGCGGAATTTCGAAACCGGTCTGGTTGCAATGCCGGGTATCGAGCCTGCGATCGAGGGATTGGCGGTGGCCCATTGTGTGGCAACGAGCAGCAGTCCCAAGCGGGTCCGTCGCTCGCTTGAGCTTGCCGGCCTCATCGACCATTTCCAGAACCGGGTCTTTACCGCATCACAGGTCGCCAATGGCAAACCGGCGCCCGACCTTTTCCTCCACGCGGCTGAGCAAATGGGCGTGGCACCGGCCAATTGCCTCGTGGTGGAGGACAGCATTTCAGGGCTCGACGCTGCACATGCTGCCGGCATGACGGTCTGGCATTTCACCGGAGGGAGCCACCTTGCCGGCATGGCTGGCGATATTCCTGACCGGTTCTCCGGGCTGGTTACCTTTGACAATTGGTCGGATTTCCTTGATATGGCGCCCGAACTGAAAAGGAAACGGACTGGAAATGGCCACAAGAGCCGACAGTGAAAAGAGTCGCCTGGATGAGGCTGCGCGAGCCGGCTGGCTCTACTATGTGGCGGGCAATACACAGGACGAAATTGCCCGCAAGCTTGGCGTATCCAGACAATCGGCACAGCGCCTGGTGTCATTGGCGGTCAGCGAACGCCTGATCAAGGTCAGGCTTGATCATCCAATCGCGAATTGCATGGAGTTGAGCCATCGGCTGAAGGACCGGTTCGAGCTCCAGCGTTGCGAAATCGTCCCCAGTGATCCCTCGTCACCGTCGTCGATTGTCGGTCTTGCACAGGCGGGCGCGGCGGAAATGGAGAGACACCTCAAATCCAAAAAGCCGAAAATCATTGCCATCGGAACCGGTCGTGCGCTGCGGTCCAGCGTTGAGGAGCTTGCGCCAATGGACTGCCCACAGCACAGGATCGTTTCGCTTCTCGGCAACATGATGTCGGATGGTTCAGCATCGCCCTTCAACGTCGTCATTCGTCTGGCCGACCGCGCGGGTGCGCGGCATTTTCCCATGCCGTTGCCGGCATTTGCCCGCTCACCGGAAGAACGCGAGATCCTGCACAGCCAGGAAGCCGTTCACAATACGCTGGAACTGGCGCGCCACGCGGATGTGACATTTGTCGGGGTGGGTCAGCTCGGCCAGGATGCGCCGATTCTTCTCGACGGGTTTGTTACGCGCGATGAGTTGCGCGCCCTGGAAAAATCCGGCGCCGTCGGGGAGATCACAAGCTGGGCCTATGATGAAAACGGGCAATTGATCGAAGGCCTGACCAATGACCGGGTTGTGGGCGCTGGATTGCGTCCAGGGCAGGAAAATCCGGTGATCGGGATTGCCGCAGGCGAAACCAAAGTCGCCGCGATCCTCGGAGCACTCAAGGGGAAAATATTGAATGGCCTGATCACCAATGAAAGAACCGCAGAACTCTTGCTGGAATCTTGAGATCAGTCTGTGGGGTTATCAGCTCCCCATCAGGTCTATTGCAAATGTCTGATTCTGGGGTTCCTGGACCGTCCAGCCAAACCTGGCTGAACAGCGTTTCTTGAACTTGAGCAAATGCGAATTGTCGGCAGAAGCCCAAACTGGATTGCAGGTTCACTATCGATTTACCGCAGCTCCAAAAGAGCCAACGGCAATCATGGTTCAGATTGTGTTGTAAAGTAGAATTATTGCCGCCAAAGATGGTCGACGGGTTCGGATGCAGAATCTGGTAGGTCGGTTGCCATCCAAAAGGTTCGCCTCGTGATCGGTGTGTCCGAAGTGTTCCGCCTGTATCGGAAAGACCCGAAGAGCCTTTGTGTGGAGACGAAGAATACTCGCGCGAGAGGGCGGCCGATCAGACCCATCGCTCATTTGATAAAGGCGCAATCCCGTTTGAGTTGGTCGGCATCAGCGCACCGACGGACCATACTCATGGTCCATTCCCGTCTTGATTTTGGAGAATTAGTGAAATTTTGGGGGAAAATGGATCTCCGGTAACGTGCTGATTGTTCTTCGTTTTCACAATATCGCACAGACAATCGGGCTGACCTCACACGCCCCTTTCATCACGAATCTTGCGCCAAGTCACAATAATTTAACCACTCTCACACTCATGATTATTGGTGCAGTGCGCTGATTTCTGGCGTGCAAACTGGTGTGACGGTCATTGATTTTTGGGGCAGACCTGCATCGGTGTAAAGACTTGATGGGGAAGGGACACCACCATGTTTAGCTTCAATTCGAATGCTAAGGCGATTTTTGACGCCATGAGCAAATCTCAGGCCATCATCGAATTCGATTTGTCCGGGAACATTCTTTCTGCCAACGAGAATTTCTGTAGTGCCGTTGGTTACCAGCTCTCTCAGATTCAGGGTAAGCACCATTCCATGTTTGTCGAGCCGGCCTATGCGGCCTCGGCCGAGTACAAGGCTTTCTGGGAAAAACTGGGACGTGGTGAATTTGAAAGCGGCCAGTTCAGACGCATCGGTAATGGTGGTCGGGAAATCTGGATTGAGGCGTCATACAACCCGGTATTCAAGGGCGGCAAGCCCTCGCGGGTCATCAAATTCGCGACGGATATCACCGCTGCCAGAATCAAATCGATGGAAGATGCCGGAAAGCTGGATGCACTGTCACGGGCGCAGGCCGTTATCGAGTTTCTTCCTCACGGTGAAATCGTCACGGCAAATGAGAATTTTTGCGCCGCCGTCGGCTATCAGCTCTCGGAAATCGAGGGCAAACATCATTCCATGTTCTGTGATCCGGCCTACACGGCCAGCGATGCTTACAAGCAGTTCTGGACAGAACTGGCGCAGGGCACTTTCAAGTCAGACGAATTCAAACGCTTTGGAAAAGGCGGTAATGAAATCTGGATCCAGGCGACTTACAACCCGATCTTGGATGATCAGGGCAATGTCTTTCGCGTCGTCAAGTTTGCCACCGACATTACTGCCCGTGTGCACGCGGTCGAGACGCTGGCTGGAAGCCTCCAGCAACTTGCGGACGGAAATCTCGACCAGAGCATAAACGAGCAGTTTCCGGACAACCTGGAGGGATTGCGCTCCGACTTCAACGGATCCGTCAGGAAGCTTGAGGGTGCGATGCGCAACGTTGGTGCAAACGCCAACGAAATCGCAGCAAGCTCCGCAGAGATCAGGTCTGCCGCGGATGACTTGTCAAAGCGGACAGAGCAGCAGGCCGCATCGGTTGAAGAAACGGCGGCCGCATTGGAAGAGATAACGACGACCGTCGCGGACTCGACCCAGCGGGCCGAGGAAGCAGGGGACCTGGTCTCGCAGACTCGCGAAAACGCTGAGCACTCCGGCAAGGTTGTGAAGGAAGCCATCGATGCCATGGGCGAAATCGAGGGTTCTTCAAATGAAATCAACAGTATCATTGACGTTATCGATGATATTGCCTTCCAGACCAACCTGCTGGCGCTGAACGCCGGCGTCGAGGCCGCGAGGGCCGGAGATGCGGGCAAGGGTTTTGCGGTTGTTGCGCAGGAAGTTCGTGAGTTGGCGCATCGCTCGGCCAATGCAGCCAAGGAAATCAAGGAACTGATCACCAAGTCCGGAGAGCAGGTGAAACGCGGTGTTTCCCTGGTTGGACGAACCGGTGAAGCCCTGGACAAGATCGTCACCCAGGTTGTCGACATCAACACCAATGTTGCCGCAATCGTCGAAGCGGCCAGAGAGCAGAGTACAGGTCTTAAGGAAATCAACACTGCGGTCAACACCATGGACCAGGGCACGCAGCAGAATGCGGCCATGGTCGAGGAGTCGACCGCCGCCAGCCACTCGCTCGCCAGCCAGGCGGACGCTCTGAGCACCCTGTTGAGCCAATTCAAGATGGGCAGCGGAACAGCCAACGTGCAGCCGGATCAAAAGCGCCCGGCGCCGGTGCCGGCCAATGCCGATGCCGCGCCAGTTGTCTCGCCCGCTCGCGCAATGACAGCCAAGGTTGCGCAGGCCATGGGGGCCAATGCTGCGTCCACGCAAGAATGGGAAGATTTCTGACCCGCACCATGCAGGCAGGGTAGAGCGATGGTTGAGTACTACTCCATTGACTGCCGATGAACCTTTGACGAAATCAGATGCTGAACCCAGGTCACAACGTGGACCTGGGTTTGCTTCTTGAGGCAAGCGCGCGGCGGTGCACAGCCGGCGGTATGGTCCTGCTGCAGCGAGCCTGGCCACCCATTCACCAGAACCGGATCATTCAAGGGTATGTTCTCTACGCCGTTTCGAAAGGGCAGAGCAGACCGATGTTGGGCGGTCGTTGATGATAGTATCATCCAGCCAATAACGAGATCTTTCGTTATGCCTTAACGTTACGACGGCGTTGGAAGCGCTTCTGTCGTGACCTGACTTGATCGGGGTCTTGTGAAGCCCATCGATTTTCGGATGTTTCGCTGACCCTCAAGCATTGCGAGTAGCGAAAAAGCAACAGACATACACCCAACAATAAAAATCGCTGAGACACTGAATACAATCATAACATCACCCCAAGAACAGTCATCATGGCCGTCATTCTTGTGAAAGCCTTGCAGACAAAACTTGCATGAAGCTTGCGCCAATCTGCCGGTGCAAAAAAAACCACAAAATTCACTAGAAGCGGTCAGGGACGAATATCGCAGGTTTCAATCCTGTGCCGGTACTCAATATCTGGTTGCGCAAACCACCAGATTGCAACGAATTTATCGGTCTCGTTAACTTCTGGGAAACGAATTAACCATAGCGTCTAGGGACGGCAGGTTGGACGTCCACCACCAGGTGCACAGGCCATAAGCATGATGCTGTACTGCTGAACCGGTCGAATCCGGTATCTTTCTTTCAAATCGAATTTCGGAAGCAATCCGGTATTGCCGTGCGTGGGGGAACGCCGCGGCATTCAGGTCCGGCCAAGTCTCAGTTTTGATGACACCGGCTGGAGGTGGAGGGTGCTTTTGATATCTCTGCGGGGAGACGCGAGGGCGTCTTCCATATCGGGGGCCAGGGGAACCGCGTGCCGGAATTGAAGTCAAAATCAGTGGACACACCAGATCACGCTGGCTTGCGCCAACGCCGTGAGTTCATGGTGTCCGCAAATGATGACCGGGCCGTAACCTCGGACATGGCCAGCCTGTGCCGGCAAGCCGTAAGCGATACGGATGCGGCTCTGTCCCAACGCACCATTCCCCTGAACGACACTCTTGATTATTCCCATGCCGAGAGGCTGAAAAGCCTGATGGCCGAAATTGTCGGTCAACTGGGATCCGTTTCGGATTGCATGGATGACGCGACCAACAGCCGCCATACGAAGGCCGTCGGGACGACGGCGAGGGCTTTTGCCAATGATGATCTTGATGCGCAGTGGAGCCTGACGGCCCAGGCGACATTTGCTGAACAGCTCGTTGCCCGAATATTGGCTGAGTGTTGGCCCCGCGGCATGTTTTCCAGATCGACATCGACGCCGTCCTCGCTCGGTACCGCGACCGCAGCAATCGGGACAATGATCAATTGTCTCATGCACAATACCGATCTTATCTGGACCGAATATCTGCACGAACGGGACCTGTTGAAGGACCGCGCTGCTGCAAAAACACAAAATGAAGCCGCTGACCGGATCAATAGCGGTTTTGGCGAGGCGTTTCGCGGCCTGATGGTGGGCGATTTCAACGCGCGCATCAACGCGGCGGTTCCCGCAGCCCATCACGAATTGGCGGCAACATTCAATGTTGCCATGGAACGGCTTCAGGATACGTTCAAGGTCGTCGCTGAACATGTTATCCGCAGCCATCAAGGCACGGATGATCTTGTCCGGCACCTGGGAGAAACTGCCGATCATTCTGCAGGTGCGGCCGAGCGTTTGAGTGTCGCTCGCGGACAGCTGAACGATCTGGTGCAGTCCGCCGGTTCGGTCGCCGCACTCGCTGAAAGCGCGAAAACGACACTCGGCAACACCCGCGAAACAGCACAAGAGGGTGGTCGGATCATGGATGACGCGGCCAGCTGTATGGGTGGCATCGAAGGCTCGGCCGAACAGATCGGACAAATCACGGCCACGATCGAAGATATTGCATTTCAAACCAACCTTCTGGCGTTGAACGCTGGCATCGAGGCCGCGCGTGCTGGTGATGCAGGCCGCGGTTTCGCAGTTGTTGCACAGGAAGTCCGTGCACTGGCGCAACGCTCGGCCGACGCTGCCAAGGAGATCGAGGTCCTGGTGTCGGACACCAAATCCCGGATTTCAGGCGGGGTCGAAGCTGTGGGTGGTGCCGGCGCCGCCATCGAGCGGATCGTCGAACAGGTGTCAGACGTCAACAAGGTTGTTGACCAATTGTCGGACGCAACGGCCGGTCAGGCAGACAGTGTTTCTGACATACACGATCAGATCAAGGTGATCGACCGCGACGTCGTTTCAGTTGCAGAAAACTCCGGGCGCGCACGTGAAGCAGCCGCCGATATTCATCAAACGATTGTCGACCTGGGCAGTGTCGTGCGCCGACACCGCGCCGACCTGGCTGGTCGCACTTATCATGAAAGAACCGCTGCTGAAGGGGAGTTGTCCGCAATCGGGCAGACCGTTCCGCAGCAATTGTTGAGGGCCTGACGATGGCTTTCTTCGCATTCGCAATTGGCCCAATCGTTCTGGCGACAAACGGGCTGTTTTTTGAGAAAGGCGATCCGGGAGAGGCGACGCAGATTTCAAACGGTCACTTCACCTCATCAACATTGAAATAGGATGGGATTTCAGATGAACGCAAGCAAACCGCCTGAGCCGCGGCACCTTCAACTGGCCGAGAACCTTGATCTTACGGCTGTGGCACCACTGCATGAGAACCTCACGTCCATGCGGGGCGAGGATTTGGTGATTGACGCATCGGCCGTGGAGCGATTGGGCGGCCAATGTGTCCAGATTTTGCTTTCCGCCCATCAAAGCTGGGCTGAGGACGATGCCTCATTTCAAATTGAAAACGCGTCGGAAAACTTTCTGGCGGCCATTGCGCTTCTCGGTGTTGAACCGGGTGATCTGCATGTGACGGAGGTTCTGCAATGAAAAAGACCACAGTCCTGACGGTCGATGACTCGCGAACCATTCGCAACATGCTGCTGATGACATTGAGCGGTGCTGGCTATGACACACTGCAGGCTGAGGATGGAGTGCATGGCCTTGAGGTTCTCGGCGGTTCAGCGCCGGATGTCATCATCACTGACATCAATATGCCAAGAATGGACGGTTTCGGATTCATCGAAAATGTTCGCAGCAGCGAGCAGCACCGAGGAATTCCCATCCTGGTTTTGACCACGGAAAGTGATGCCGAGAAAAAGGATCGGGCACGCCAGGCCGGCGCAACCGGCTGGATTGTCAAGCCCTTCGATCCGGACAAGCTACTCAACGCTATCCAGCGCGTTACGGCCTGAGGGGGAATTGCGTCATGGACATGAATGAAATCAAGGAAATATTCTTCCAGGAATGTGAGGAACAGCTCGCAGAACTGGAAACAGGCCTCCTTGCCCTCAATGATGGTGACGACGATCCGGAAACGGTCAACGCGGTATTCCGCGCCGTTCACTCCATCAAGGGCGGAGCCGGAGCCTTTGCCCTGGACGATCTGGTCGGGTTCGCCCACGTCTTTGAAACGACATTGGACTGCGTGCGGTCCAACGTGCTCGAGCCGACCAAGGATGTCATCAAGGTCCTGTTGAAATCATCCGATGTCCTGGCAGACCTGACCAATGCCGCTCGCGATGGCGGTGTTGTCGAAGCTGAGCGCTGCGAAGCCCTCGTGGTCGAATTGAAGGCGCTGGCCAATGGCGAAGCCGTTTCGACGGCTGATGAAGCGGATGATGCCGAGGCAACGCCCGAGCCGCAACCGGCGGATGATGAGACCGGTTTCACACCGATTCCGGTGACGCTTGATGACGAAGATGGCGACAATACCAACGATGAAGGCTTCATGCCGGTCGCATTCTCATTCGACGAATTCGACAGTGATGAAACCGATGAGGCCGCCGAAGGCGATGTCTTCCGCATCAGCTTTCACCCCAAACCCGATCTCTACAACAAGGGCAACGAAACACTCCTGCTGCTTCGTGAACTTGAGACTTTGGGTGACATGTCGGTCCGCTGCGTTTTTGACCAGCTCCCCAATATCGATCAGATCGATCCGGAAGGATCTTACCTGTCATGGGTGATCAATCTGACGACAACACAGGGTGAGGAAGCGATCCGTTCGGTATTTGAATTTGCCGAATGGGACTGCGATCTGGAGATTGTCGCCGACCAGGTGGATGAAGTTGAAGGCGACCAGTTGGATGATGTTGAGGGCGATGACCCGCTCAACGACGCGGTTGTCGATGCACAGGCTGATGAGCCGGCAATGACGGCCTCGTCCGATGCGGTGGTTGATGACACTTCCGTCGTGGAGGAGATGAAACCGGCCAATGACCCGGAGCCTTCCGCAGACAATAAGGTAATCGATCTCAAAAAGGCCGCGGCAGAGGTCGAAAGGGCTGAAACCAAGGAGAAAGCCACTGCGAGATCCGGTCCCAAATCGGCTGCCTCCAGCGCGCAATCGACCATTCGCGTGGAACTCGATCGCGTCGACAAGCTGATCAACCTCGTTGGCGAACTGGTCATCAACCAGGCCATGTTGGCGCAGAGCGTCGTTGAATCGACCGGCGAAGGATCATCCGCGGTCACAATGGGGCTGGAAGAGCTTCAGCAATTGACCCGTGAAATCCAGGACAGCGTGATGGCCATTCGCGCACAACCGGTCAAACCGATCTTCCAACGCATGTCCCGTACTGTACGGGAAATCGCCGACATGACTGGCAAGAACGTCAGGCTGGTGACCGAGGGCGAAAACACGGAAGTGGACAAGACGGTCATAGACAAGCTTGCCGAACCCTTGACCCATATGATCCGCAATGCGGTCGATCACGGCCTCGAATTGCCTGAGATACGCGAAGCTGCGAACAAGCCGGCGGAAGGGACTCTGCGATTGGCGGCCAAACACCGCTCCGGCCGCATTGTCATTGAAATCGCCGATGACGGTGCGGGAATCAATCGGGAAGTCGTGCTGAAAAAGGCCATCGACAATGGCTTGATATCCAGCGAGGCCAACCTGACCGATGAAGAGATCGATAATCTCATCTTCCATCCCGGGTTTTCCACCGCCGAACAGCTTTCGGATATTTCCGGCCGCGGCGTCGGTATGGATGTTGTCAAACGCTCGATACAGGCGCTCGGCGGGCGAATAACGATTTCGTCGACGCCGGGCAAGGGCTCGGTGTTTACACTCAGCCTGCCGCTGACGCTGGCGGTCCTGGATGGTATGGTTGTCACCGTGGCTGGACAAACACTTGTCGTGCCGCTGTCTTCCATCATCGAGACGCTCAAGCCAGAACAGGAACATTTGCACGGGTTTGGCGCAAGCGGAAGGTTGATCTCCATTCGCGATGGCTTCAACCCGTTGGTGGACGTCGGCCAGATCCTGAATTTCACGACGACGCCAAGCGATCCGCTTACCGGTGTTGCTTTGCTGGTGGATTCCGAGGACGGCGGCCAGAGTGCCTTGCTGGTCGATGCCATTCAGGGTCAGCGCCAAGTCGTGATCAAGAGCCTGGAAGCCAACTATTCCAATGTACCTGGAATTGCAGCGGCAACGATATTGGGAGACGGGCAGGTTGCCCTGATCGTTGATGTCGAGGCGGTTGTGTCAGCGTCGCGAGTGGGCGCGCTGAAATCCGAAATGTCACTAGCAGCTGTGGGGTAAGACTATGAACCAGACATCCAAAAATCTCATCGAGGGCGCCCGCGAATTGATCGCCTTCAGGATCGGTGAACAGGAATTCTGCGTGGACATCATGTCCGTGCGCGAAATTCGGGGGTGGACGCCGGCAACGTCGCTTCCTCATTCTCCCGGCTTCGTTCTCGGTGTTATCAATCTTCGCGGTGCCGTTCTTCCGATTATCGATCTTTCAAACCGCTTGGGAATGAAGGAATCCGATCCGTCGGCCCGGCATGTCATTATCGTCACGCAGGTCCATCAGAAGTTCGTGGGACTTCTCGTCGACGCTGTTTCCGACATCCTGACGGTCACGGATGAAAATATTCAGCCGACACCGGAAGTTTCGTCCGAGTTGGACAAATCATTTGCCAAGGGCGTGCTGGCAATCGAGGGCCGGATGATCTGCCTGATCGAACTGGAGTCGCTCTTCCCGGAAGACGAGGTTGAAGCTGCATGAGTTCGTCGCTTGCATTGAAGGGGCTGGCCTTACCGGGCACTGAATCTCCAGCGGGCTCGCCGGATGATTTGCTGTCGGACGGTGAATTTCCGATGACCCGCAGGGATCTGCAGGAAGTTGCCTCGATGATCTATGAGGATGCCGGTATCTATCTCAACGAGACCAAGGCCTCTTTGGTGTATTCTCGGCTGGCCAAGCGTATTCGCAAGATTGGTCTGAAGAGTTTTCGCAGTTATTGCCAACTGGTTGCCAGCGAAAGCGGCGCGCAGGAACGGCGTCAGATGCTGTCGCTGATGACGACCAACTTCACGCGGTTCTTTCGCGAGGAGCACCATTTCGATCATCTGCGCGATACCGTGCTGCCGGGGCTGATCAAAAGGGCAAAGAGCGGTGGCCGTGTCCGCATCTGGTCGGCCGGTTGCTCCCAGGGCCAGGAACCCTACACGATTGCGCTGACTGTCCTGTCAATGTTTCCGGAGGTCGAACGATACGACTTCAAGATGTTGGCGACCGATATCGATCCCATGGTGATCGCTCACGCCCAGGCCGGAATCTACGACACTGCAGCAATCGAGACGGTTTCTCCGTCGATGCGCAAGCAATGGTTCAAGCCGGCGGACCGGGATGGTGAGTGGGTTGTCGATCCTGCACTTCGGCGTCTGATTTCATTCCGCGAACTCAATTTGATGGGCAATTGGCCCTTCAAAGGCCCATTCGATGTTCTGTTTTGCCGCAATGTTGTCATCTATTTCGATGAGCCGACACAGGCACGAATATGGAGTCGCTACAGCGATATGCTCGCCGATGGCGGCTGGCTCTATATTGGCCATTCGGAACGTTTGTCCGGCGATGCCAAGGAGCACTTCAGGACAGCGGGCATCACCACATTCGAAAAGACCGGGGGGAACTGATGATGACAAATGGCAATGTCAAGGTTCTGGTCGTTGATGACTCGGCCACGATGCGGAGCATGATCACATCCGTCCTGAACGCTGATCCCAATATCGATGTGGTCGGCTCTGCCGGAGATCCGCTCGAAGCTCGATCGGCGATCAAGCAGTTGAATCCTGATGTAATTACACTTGACGTCGAGATGCCCAATATGAACGGGCTCGAATTTCTCGAAAAGATCATGCGGTTGCGACCGATGCCGGTGATCATGGTGTCGACATTGACAAGCAGGGGAGCCGAAGTTTCTCTTGCCGCACTGGAACTCGGTGCCTTTGATTGTGTCGGCAAACCCGCCATGAGCGATGCAAATCCGTTTGCGGATCTTCCGGCAAAGGTCAGGCAGGCCGCCAGTTCGAAATCCAAAATTGCGTCGGTGGCCGGCGCCGGGCCGTCTTCCAATGGTGGAGCCAGCTCGGCTGCTGCAAACTTCCGGCCAAGCACGAAAGTGGTGGCCATTGGTGCGTCGACGGGTGGGGTCGATGCCCTGATTACCGTCCTTTCGAGCTACCCGGAAAACTGTCCGCCGACGCTGATAACGCAGCATATGCCTGAAACTTTTACGTCGAGCTTTGCTGCCAGGCTCAATCGGTTGTGCAAAGCCAAGGTTGCCGAGGCCACCGATGGAGCTGTCATTGGGCCAGGTCAGGTTTATCTGGCGCCCGGCGGCAGCCAACATCTGGAAATCACTGGTGGGATGAACATGCGCTGCAGGTTGCGGGAAGGCGGCACGGTCAACGGCCACCGTCCGTCGGTGGATGTTCTGTTTGAATCGGTTGCTGCAACCTGTGGCCGAAAGGCGACCGGTGTCATTTTGACCGGTATGGGGCGCGACGGAGCTGCTGGCCTGTTGAAAATGCGAAAAGCGGGTGCTTCGACAATCGGCCAGAACGAAAATACATGTGTCGTATACGGCATGCCGAAAGTTGCGAAAGAAATCGGAGCGGTGGAAACACAGCTTCCGCTTCGGCGCATTGGAGAGGAAATATTGAACTGCACCACAATCCGTGCGGAGAGGGTCTCGTAATGTCTATAGCACAAAAAATTAAAGCGCTAATTGTTGATGATCAGGTGACAAGCCGACTATTGCTGGGCGATGCACTGCAACAGTTGGGGTTCACGCAGATCACGGTTGCCAATGATGGCGAGCAAGCATACCAGATCATGCAAAAGGAGCCGCATCACCTTGTGATTTCGGATTTCAACATGCCCAAAATGGACGGTTTGGGCCTGCTGCAAGCAATCCGGACCAATGCGGCGACGAAAAGAGCAGCGGTGATCATTCTGACGGCCCAGGGCGACAAGGCGCTGGTCCAGAAGGCAGCATCGCTCGGCGCGAATAATGTGCTGGCGAAGCCCTTTACGATCGACAGGATGAAGGCAGCGATTGAGGCCGTGTTCGGGGCTCTTAAATTAGTCTGGCTGTGCAGCAAAAACGCATGCATGTGATTCAGGGCCGATTTGAAGTTTCAAATCAGCACGATGTCGTCATGACGACCATTCTTGGCTCCTGTGTCGCAGCATGCCTGCGCGACCCGGTTGCAGGTGTTGGCGGGATGAACCACTTTTTGTTGCCGGGTTCGGCGACCGGTGGCGCCGAGGCGACCCGCTATGGCGTTCATCTGATGGAACTGCTCATCAATGCACTCCTCAAGCAGGGTGCCCGCAAGAACCGGATGGAAGCCAAAATCTTTGGTGGTGCGCAAACCATGACCAAGATTTCCAATGTCGGCCGTCAAAACGGACAGTTCGCGCAGCAATTTCTGAGCGACGAAGGCATTTCTCTCATCGGTTCGAGCCTTGGCGGGAATTTCGGACGCAAGGTTGAATTCTGGCCGGTCAGCGGTCGCGCCAGGCAGAGTGCATTGAATGGCGCCGAGACGGTACGGGCAGTTGAGCGTGAAGTGCCGGTTGCACCGCCGAAACCCGTTCCCGTTGATGACGTTGAGTTTTTCTGAGGCTGCGGCCTGACCGGCCAGAAGGTTGGTCGAATGCGTATTGAGTCCCGGTCGGTTCTGGAAACAGGCCGAACCAGTATCGAGTATGGTGAGTAAATTGAGTATCCAAGACCTTTCTCCAGAAGACATGCCCGCTGAATCGCTGGTCATTTTGCTCTCGAAAATCCAGGCGGAGCTTTCGGAAATCGCCGGTTTGATGAAAGCGATAGAGCCCGTGATCGAAGGTGGAACAGCATCCACGTTGTCGGTCGACGGGTCAGATGTGGAAGCCATGCAAGGGCTGGATCTGGCGATCCAGAAGGCACACGGTCTGGCCGACTTTCTTGCTGAATTGTGTGCCGGCATGCCACAGGATTGGCTGATTGATGTAACCACGGCGCTCAATGTCCTGAAATTGACGGAGCTGCAAAACCGGCTTCATCCGGGAGCCTCTCAAGAGGCAAATGAACCCCTCGCCAAAGCCGTCGGTGACGTGGACTTGTTCTGACCCACCACCGGGAACTGGATTCCCATCTCCCATCCGAAGTCTCCTGTGTCGATTGGTGCAATCCGGCACGGCGTTCCCTGTTGCGCAATTCGTCCATCGGTCGGTCATCATCCTCGCGCAAGTTTCGGCCTTTAGTGTCTTCATGATCGGGCGCGCGCGACGGGTGCGTGGCCGGCGTCATGCCTTTCAGGGCGTCGCCAGCGTGATGTGGAGACAGAATGAATCTGTTGGACCAATTGTCCAGCCTTCCGGCGAATCTCGCCAATCTCGGAAACAAGCGCCTAGCCGCGCTCGCCGGGGTGGGAGCTTTGGCGTTTGCTCTCATCGTCGCGGCCGCAATCTTTCTCAATCGTCCCAGTTATGAAACGCTCTATGTCGGTTTGGACGCGAATGATTCCAACCAGATAGCCATCGCGCTTGCCGAGATGAATATCTCGTTCGATGTCAGTTCCGACGGCGGAACTGTCAGCGTTCCGGTCGGAATGACCAGTCGGGCCAGAATGATTCTCGCCCAGCGCGGTCTGCCCAACAGCACCACCTCCGGTTATGAGCTCTTCGACAATGTCGGCTCGCTGGGACTGACCTCCTTCATGCAGGAGGTCACTCGGGTTCGGGCGCTTGAGGGCGAAATCGCCAGAACAATCCGTTCGATCAATGGCATAACTGCCGCACGGGTCCATATCGTCATGCCGGATCGCGGCAGTTTCCGGCGCGGTGAACAGAAACCTTCCGCATCGGTCATGGTGCGGGCCACCGGCAATGATGGCCGCCGGTCTGCCGAATCCGTCCGCCATTTGGTAGCCGCATCCGTTCCCGGGTTGAGCGTCGATGACGTGACGGTGCTGGATTCGACCGGGCAGTTGCTGGCGTCCGGCGATGATTTTGCCAACAGTACAATGAGCCGGTCGCTGAACATCGTTCAGACGGTTGAAGCCGAAGTTGTCAACAATATCGACAAGGCGCTGGCGCCATTTCTGGGCATCGACAATTTTCGAGCCAGCGTGCGGGCGCAGATCAACACGGATACGCAACAGATCCAGGAAACGGTTTTTGACCCTGAATCACGAGTCGAACGCTCGGTGCGGGTGACCAGGGAAAACACGGCGTCAAACAGCTCCGACGCCAACACGCCTGCGACTGTCGAGCAAAACTTGCCCGATGCACCGGCTGATGGGGTGGCCGGTCCGCAATCATCCGAGTCGAATGAGCGCAAAGAAGAGCAGACGAATTACGAAATCAATTCACGAACAATTGCCACGGTCAAGAACAGCTATCAGGTTGAACGGTTGTCGATCGCGGTGGTGATCAACCAGAGCCGCATTGCAGCCATGCTGGGGGAAAACGCCACCCAGGCCGATATCGACAAACAGCTTGGGGAATTGGAACAGATCGTCTCTTCTGCATCCGGTCTCGATGATGAGCGGGGCGATCGGATCAAACTGACGGTCGTCCAGTTCCTCGATACCGAGTTGCTCAGTGAGGCCGGTGCGAGCCCGAGTGTCGGCCAATCCATCAGCCGCCACGCCGGCAGCATGATCAATGCCGGCGCGTTCATCCTGGTCGCCCTCCTTGTCATCTGGTTCGGTTTCCGGCCCCTGGCGCGGGCATTGACGGAATCGTCCGAGGGAACGGATGATGAAACAGCCGATCTGCCGGACTTCAGCCCCGATAGCAGCGGTGCGATGCCCGGCGTGATGGCCGGGTTCGGCTCGGATTTCGACTACGATCCGTCGGAAGCCGCAGGCGCGGCGCCTGGCGCCGGTGATGATTTTGCGCCTGCCGCTGCCGGTGCAGCAGCGCCATTCCCCTCACTCGATCCGACCCCCGACATCAGCAGCCGGGTCAAGGAGGGTCCTGAGAAACGGCTGGCGCGGATGGTCGAGATCAATGAAGAACGGGCAGCAAAAATCTTGCGGAAGTGGGCGCTTGAGGATGCCGCCTAGACCGATTCCCGTTTTGTCGAATACGGAACATCGGCATCGGCGATTGATTTTGTTGATGCGTTCGCGTTTTGCCGCTTCCGTCAGAACCTGAATCGCCCAGGCGCCTGGAGCGCAGATCCATTCATATCCATTCTTGCTAATGTCCTGAGCGCATTGATACGCAGCGGGGCGGTATCGAGTAATCATTTGCCCTTGGCCATGCCGGTCTTATGATGACGCAGGCAGTTGGTGATTCGACCTCTGTCGCAAATCGGGCAGCCAGGCCCGTGGATGACGAAATGTCATTTTTTGGGATGACGGGGGCAATTGCCGCCATCCGTGTGGAACGGCAGCTATGTTGAGCAGATCACGTCTCTTGGAGGAGGTGAGTCTCGCCGGAAATTCCGGCGATGTTGCCGATGGTCTGGCGTTGATTGTCGACTACGCCGGAGCTTTGAATTACCTGCTGGCGCGCTGGGATGCCTATTCGGAAGGTAGTCTCGAATTTGCGATTTCGGCCAACTGGCCTTTTAATCTGGTCCGTTTTCTCGGCACGACACTCGTGCGCGCGCAACTGAAGATCACCGAAATTGAGCGTTGCATGTCAGCAATGCAACCCACTTTCGTCGCGTGTCCTGACTCCGTTGTGATGCCGTCGGGGTTGAGTCGTCAGCTCTGTGTCATTCCCTTCGACATTGGTCCGGCCCGAATGGCACTGCTGCTTTGCTTCGAAGAGGGGATGATCTTCTCCGAAAACCGGCTGAAGGATGTTGCACCGATTTGTGCCTATCACCTTGCCTGTTTTGGCGACGATATTTTTGGAATCAACAAAAGACAGGACCTGACGGAGCGCGAGGTCGAATGCCTGTCGTGGATCGCCGAGGGCAAAACCAGCGACGAGATATCGCTGATCATCGGGATCTCGCGCAACACGGTCAACAACTACATAACAAGCATCATGAAAAAGACCTCGACCAAAACCAGATCGGAGGCGATCGCGCATGCGGTCCGAAACAATCTGATCTAGCGCGGTTCCTGATCCGTAGTGTGTGTGTGACACGACACGGAACCGATGACATATTCGCGGGGGGCGCGAAATTGGAAACGACACATCAACCGGTCAATTACACCTATCGGGATCATGGCGGAAAATCAGCGAGGCTGAGTGCGGCACCTGTGGCGCTCATCGAGCTTGAAAACGATCTTGACGAACTGCGTGTGCTTCTTGGCGCGTCCGGCTATGCGGTTTGCCGCACAAGGCGATACGCCCGAGAAGAAAGTGATCGCATCACCATCGTGCTCTCATCGCTGGACGAAGCAATGCGTGACGCCCTGTCAATTCTGGGCCCGGCGGTGCAGCGGCACATGGAAAAGTCGCTATTGCCGTTCTCCTGGCCGTCAAATGCCGAGTCCGGTGGGCAGGCCGGGGGGTTCATTCAGCCTTTGCAGCTTCCATCGGGCGGTCCTGATGGTGTCGGCTTTCCCGTCAGGCTGGGGGTCGTGGGCAATGGCTTTGTTGCATTCTTCGGATCCCAGCTGGACCTGTCCGGTGACAGAATTGTCGAATGTCACCGTGCGGCCTATCGGTTGCTGCGCGGTGTTTTGAGGCTCGATGTGAACAACACCGAGCCGCAGGAAAACCTCAACGACCGTGAATTGCAATGCCTGCAATTGGCGGCGGACGGCTACAAAAGCGAAGCGATCGCCGCGCAATTGCAATTGTCCGTCCACACCGTCAACGCCTATCTGGGATTTGCAGCGGGCAAGCTGAATGCCGTCAATCGGGTTCAGGCCATCGCCAAGGCCATTCGTTTGGGATTGATCGGCTAAGGTCTGCAGGGGTTGAGGGGTGTGATGTCGGCGCAGCCCAGATCGTTGCTCGCAAGGCACTGAATGCGCCATTAGGATGCCATGGGCTGTTCACGCCATCGCTGCTGGCGGCATCTCGCCTCCGGCAAAGGCGCTTGCCTGCAGGCTGTTTGCAAGAAGGGCTGTGTTTTCGTCGGGATCAGGTGACGGATCATCAAAGACGATGTGATTGATCTCGAGTGCACCGTGACTTTCCAGCAAGGTAAGACGGGCAAAAACCGTCATACCATCCGGTTTCAATTCAAGATCCAACGTCACCTCGGGTGTCGTGCCCCAATCCAGACGGTAATCGCCGCCAATGCCGAAATTGACCGTTCCCGGTTGAAAGAAGAGCTCTGCGGCCGAGGCGACCAGATCGGACAGGTTGCTGTGGCACTCAAGGCGCAGCAGAGCAATCAGGTCGGCCGCATCGATCAGGCGAAGCTCGCTGGCGACGGCACGCAGTGCGTTGGCCACAATCTCTTCACGTTGCTTGGTATAGGGGCAAAGTCTCATGGGAATTCAGGAATCTGGGTCAGGAGAGGTGTTCGATGTTGGGCAGAGCCGGACTGCTCGGGCGCCGGAGCAGTGCCATTGCAGCTTGTCTTTCCATTGGATGGGTTCGGCAATGAGATCCGGCATCTGAAACCAACACGATGAGATGTGTCAATGTCCGCTCCCCTTGGCATAGATGGCATGTATCAGTTCGGCGACCGCCTTGTAGAAAACGGCTGGAATGACACTACCAATCGAAGCTTGTGCAAAAATGGAGCGCGCGAGCGGTGGATCCTCGAAAACCGGAACATCATGGAGTTCTGCGATTTCGCGAATCTTGAGAGCGATGAGATCCTGACCCATTGCAACGACCACAGGCGCCTCGTTCTCTTCGCGTACATATCGCAGCGCCACGGCGAAATGGGTCGGATTGGCGATCACAAGCGTCGCCCTGGGCACGTCCGACATCATGCGTTTGCGCGCACGGTCGCGGGCCAGGGAACGCTGCCGCGCCTTGACGATCGGATCTCCGTCGGACTGTTTGAGTTCGTCCTTCAGTTCCTGACGGGTCATGCGCAGTTCGGTGCGCCAGTGATAACGCGTCCAAAGCAGGTCGACGATGGCCAGCAATGCGGTCGCGATCAGGATGATGACAAAAATCTCCCGCGTCGCGCCTTCCATATGGTCCGGAATCGTGCCCGGATCGGAGAACATGCCGTTTAGGGAGTTGAAGAAGTCTCCGGTCAGCGAAACAGCGATGATCGAGGATATGACCATGATCTTGGTGATCGATTTGGCAAACTCGACGAGCCCCTGCGCGCCAAAGATTCGCTGCAGGCCCTTCGACAGGGAAACCCTGGAGAATTTTGGCTGGATCCGGTCCAATGCCGGTTTCGGCATATTTTGCATGACCGACGCCGCCACGCCGAATGTCATCATCAGGGCAAAGGCCGGAAGCAGAAAATGGCTGGTTTCCCAGAAAATGTGGTTGAAGAGAGACACCGTATCGTCACCGGAAGCCAGCGACCATTTGTCGGCCTTCTCGAAGATATCAGTCAGCGAACGTGCCAGATAGGACGCCCCGGATGGCATGAAAAAGACAAAGAAAACAAGGATGGCTGCTGACGAGGCGAAGATTGGGACTTCTTTGGAAAAGGGAATATTGCCCTTGTCGATCGCATCGCGGATTTTCTTCTCTGTGGGTTCCTCTGTTTTGCTTTCCTTGTCCTGATCGTCTGCCATTGCCTAGGCCGCTTCCTGCTCTTCTTCCTTGAGCGTGAGCTGTCCGAGGGAGGCAAGGCGGATCGCTTCCTGGGCAATCGATCGGCGCGCGACGGCAATATCTCGGGCGGTCACGTTGCCGGCGCCATCAGAAAGATCGGCCTCGATCATGCGCCGCTGTCGGGCACTGATCGATGACAGCGCGGCCTCCTTGATTTCTTCGTCGGCGCCGCGCAGGGAAAGGGTCAAAGTGTCGGTGCTGAGATCGTTGAACAACGTGACGCGACTGCGCTCCGGCATCGTCAGAATATCATCGAAAAGGAAGACTTTAGGTTTCACCCGAGCCGCATCTTCTGAGCTGATCGACTCCAGCTCACCCATCAGCGCATCGACAACCGGTTTTTCGAGTTCGTTCATCATCTCGGCGACACGATTGGTAACCGACGTATTCTGGTCGCCATCCATATCATCCAGCATCTGCGCCACACGCTGCTCGATAATGTCGGCAATGTTGGGATTGACCGCCTTCATGTTGACGACCCGGTGGACGATATTCGCCCGCTGTTCGGCGGGCAGTTCGATGAGTGTCTTGGCGGCAAAGGGCGGTGGCAGCATCGACACCACATAGGCAATGGTCTGCGGATGCTCGCCAGCCAAAAACTGGCCGACATAGGCAGGGTCGGCGTCCTGCAGTCGATCCCATATGGTTGTGACCGATGCCTGGAACTCCTGCTGCCGTCCAAGCAATCCGTCGACTTCTTCCGGCGGAAGGCCTTCTTCCAGTATGCCCTCCATGGCCTGGGCGTTGTCCATCAGGCCGGCGCCTTCGCTGAACAGATCCTCGAATTCGCTGACGACCTCCTCAAGCTCCTGCGGCGGGACGCTTCGCAGAGACTGGGCGCAGCCGATAATCGTCTGCAGTTCGGAAGGAGAGAAAAACTTGAGCAGCTTGCCGGCCACCGGCTTGCCCATGGCAATCAGGATGGCTGCCGCTTTTTCAGGCTTGCTTAGCGACGAGCCGAGTGCCTGCTCCGGTCCGAAATCGTCCAGGATGGACATCAATCGTTACCCGAGGTTTTGCTGGTGCCGAGTATGCTGGTCAACTTGATTCCGAAACGTGTTTCGTCTTCCTCCAGAACGGTGATCTCGCCATGGCCGATCATCCGTCCATTGACCATGATATCAACGGATTCTCCGATCTTTCGGTCAAGAGAAATGGTCGCGCCCTCATCCAGTTGCATCAGGCTTGAGACCTTCATGTGGGTCTTGCCAAGAACGATCTGCACCTCGACGGGTATGTCCATGATGATATCGGAATTGGCCACGGTGCCGGTTGCACCCGTCGTTGATGGCATTTCCGCATTGCTTGAACCGAAATCGTTCATGTCGAGTGTGTCTGAATCCTGCAGCGGGGTATCCGTGTTGTCGGATGTGTCGGGGAAATCGTCCATTGAAAACGTGTCGGGCGAACTGTCAGGCATGTCATCAAGGGAAAAGTCTCCGGCAGGATTTTCCGGGAGTTCTCCCGGAGTATCACTACCGGCGCCTGCGGCATCTTCTTCCAGAACACCGCGCAGATCGCTGATCGCCTCGTCAAGGTCGGGATTGCCGTCCGGCTCTGCCGCGTCGATGTCCTCAAGCACTTGTTCCTTGGGCATTATTGTGAGTCCTTCAATTGCTCATCCCGACACCAGGTCCCGCATCATTTCCTGCTCTGGGGCATGGGCTTCCAGAATCCGTACGGTGTAACGATTCCCGGCCTTTCCGAATTCACACCAGAAGAGTTCCTTGCCGCTGGCCTTCAGCAGCGCACGAACCGTCCCCTCGTCGGCGAAAGGAAGAATGTCGCCACATTGCAGCCGGGCGATTTCGCCCAGGGTTGAATCGGCCAACGCGATGTTGGCCTCCAGCGTCACATGGGAATTTGTAACCTGATTGCTGAGTTGCTCCATCCATTCCGGCTTCTCCACGGGCTGTTCATCCGTGGGTTCCGCTATTTTTGTTTTCAACAGTGTACGCTGTGGCAGGATGACCTGGAATGGAGCGTCAAGATCCCCTGCTGTCAGTGTGAATTTCAGCAGAACCGACGGGGTCGAACCCGATTCGTCCTGAGGCTCGGGTGTTTCGGTAAGAATAGCCTCGGTCGTGACCTCACCGGTCGGCGGATCGGTAATGGCGGATTTCAGGCTCTCGACAAAACGTTTGAAGATGACAGACGAAACATCGCATTCGATAGCGGAGAGTTCACGCGGTGTGATGTCTGCGGCCGCCGGCAGGTTTCCACCCAGCATGCCCTCAAGCAAAGCTATGATGAACACGGTGTTTCCGCTCAGAAAGATGGTGTCGCACCAGCCGCCAATCCCGGCTTTGCAGGTGACCGCATTGACATCCAGCGAAGCAAGCAACTCGGACTGGCTACCGTCCTCGAACTCGTCAAACACCGCGGTGATCGCAAACCCCGTTGCGCTGCTCGCAGCCGTCTGGAAAATCGGTGTGGCACATTCGGCCAGGGCGAGCCCAAGCGCCTCGAGCGTCTGTCGGTCTCCCGATTGTCCGGTCATCCGCGCCAGGAGAGTGCTGTCCATTTTGGATTTTGATTGCGTCATCGGGTCAGGCCGCTTGCGATTCTGCGCCAGTGCCAGCGTTCATCATTTCCTGTTCGACGGCATCGATCGACGGCCGCTCGTAGGACGATATTGTTTTGCGCCCATGCTCGAGCGCCACTTGAGGAACGGAGCCGTTCATGTAGGCAAGCAAGGTCTGCTTGACAATCACATAGAGCCTGTTTTGCTTGTCACGGACGATTTTGACCTGGGCCGCAATCGGCGCCAGGATCGAGTATGAAAGAAAGATGCCCAAAAATGTTCCTACCAGTGCGGCGCCGATCAGCCCCCCAAGAATTTCAGGTGATTGATCGATCGCGCCCATTGCCTTGATCACGCCGAGAACGGCAGCCACGATGCCGATGGCCGGACAGGCGTCCGACACGGTGACGATGGCGTGATAGGATTTCAGCTTGTCGTGCTCAATCGTGTTTATTTCCTCATCCATCAAGGCTTCGATTTCATGCGGTCTGGCATTGCCGATGATGATCAGCCGAACATAGTCACAGACAAAAGCGGTGAGGTCCTTGTTCTTCAGGACGGATGGAGAGGCCAGAAAGATCGATGATTCTTCGGGATTGTCGATATGGGCTTCGATTTCGTTGCGGGATTTGGAGCGCAGATCGCGCATCAACCCGTACAGGACGGATAGCGTGTCCAGATAATCACGTTCCTTGGGCACGGCGAATTTGAATGCCTCGGCGATGGCCTTGCCGGAATCCTTGATGGTTTTCATCGGGTTGGCGACCAGAAACCCGCCAAATGCTGCGCCGCCGATAATCACCAGCTCCCAGGGTTGCATCAGGACGCTGAGATAGCCGCCCATGGCCATGTATCCGCCGAGGATACAGCCGAATGTGACGACGAGACCGATGATAATGTTCATGGGCTGGTACAGCTCCCTTCCATCTACCGTCTAACTGGTACGGTCCGTGCCTTGCGTGAAGCTGGACCGGATCGGAATTTCGTGGGGATTTCGGGGCGGACTGGCGGCGGACCGGCGAAAGCTTCGCGCAAGGATGCGTCCTTAGCATCGTTTTCGCAGCAGTCCGGCCGAAAATGGCACCGGATCGTCCGCCCTCGCTGCGGTGCGATCAGAAGGCCTGCGCATATCGTCACCGGGGTAGCGGCATGCTGACAACCTATACAAGTTATCTGCAGATAACGGCGGATCTACCAAGATCCATAGAACAGGTGGGCGAGCAACCGCTCGTGGCCCGCGAAACGGAATATTACCGGGACAACATTGCCAATGTGAAATCGATCGATGATTTCATGGCCGATCGCCGGATCTATGAATATGCGCTCAAGGCTCACGGGCTGGAAGAGATGAGCTATGCCAAGGCGTTTATCCGCAAGGTCCTGACCGAGGGGATAGAGACCGATAGTACGTTTGCCAATCAGCTGGCGGACAAACGGTACAAGGCCCTGGTCGAGACTTTCAATTTCTTTCGGAACGGTGAATCGACCACCATCTTTACCAAGGCGCAGCAGGGCACGATAGACAAGTATATGCGGCAGACGCTGGAGGAAGATGCCGGCGATGACAACGAAGGCGTCCGCCTGGCGCTCTATTTTCAGCGCAAGGCCGAGGAGATCACCGAACCCTATCAGATCCTGGCCGACACGGCTCTGTCGACCGTTGTCCGCACGGCGCTTTCGCTGCCCGATGAATTCGCGCTCACCGATGTCGACAAACAGGCGGAGTTCTTTACGCAGAGCCTTGATTTTGCGGATTTTCAGGACCCGGAAAAACTCGAGCGCTTTCTGCAGAGATTCACCAGTCTCTGGGAAGTCGCAAATCCGACGGTCGACACGTCCAATGTCCTTTTGAACGGTTCCAGCGGATTTGGCATCTCCGGCGATCTCCTGCTTTCCATCAACAACCTGAAACTTGGTGGCTGACATGCAATCATCCCTCTACGTTGCCTTGTCCTCGCAGATTGCATTGGAAAACCGGCTCAACACGATCGCCGACAATGTCGCCAACAGCAGTACCATTGGATTCCGTCCGACTGAAATCCGGTTTTCGTCGCTGGTGGGCGACGGCACAGCCTATGTGACCGAGGGGGAAACCTATCTGTCGACCACCGGGGGTGGCCTGACCCAGACCGGAAGCATGCTGGATTTTGCAGTACAGGGCAGCGGCTGGTTTGCAATTGAAACCCCTTCCGGTCTGGCTTTGACGCGAGACGGGCGGTTCACCATCTCCGATGGTGGCGAACTGGTGACATTGGGTGGATATCCGGTGCTCGATCCGGGCGGCGCGCCAATTCAGCTCAATGGCAATGCCGAACCACCGGTGGCATCCAGGGATGGTCTGCTGCGGCAGGAAGGTGCGGTTGTTGGGTCTTTGGGATTATACGAGCTGGATCCGGATGCCCCATTCGTACGTCTTGAAAACAGTGCCATTTTGCCGAAGGGCGATCCGGAGCCAATTGTCGATCGCGCCGATTCCGGGATTATCCAGGGTTATCTCGAACAATCCGGAGTCAATGCGGTGTCCGAGATGAGCCGCCTGATCATGGTGACCAAGGCCTTTGAAAATGCCGCAAACCTGATCAAGGAGGGCGAGACGGCTTTGGACAAGGCCGTGCAAACCCTGGGTGGCACACGCTAGTGTCGCGTCCGCAGACCCTTGCAAAGAGTGTTTTTCCGACGTGCCAATGGATGATGTGGTATGCCCGATGAACCGCAAAGGCGGATGGCATCCGTCACGCTCGGCGCCTTGGAGACACTGACTGGCCGGTTCTCGAACCCGGATAATCTCGTGCGCCGGGGCGGGGTTGTTACAACCATCACGCCGGCCAATTACCATGTCAAAGGTCTGTCGGCCCATGTTTGCCTGGGCGATTATGTCGAACATCACGGCAGGAATGGGGTGTTTCTGGGTGAGGTCGTCAAGGTCGAACCGGAAGCCGTGATCGTGTGTCCGATCGAACGCAATGCGGCGATCGGAATTGGTGACCCCGTCATACGGTTTGGTGCCTTTCGCATTGCGCCTGATCCGGCCTGGTGCGGTCGAACGATCAATGCCCTCGGGCAGCCCATCGATGGGCATGGGGCGATGGCGCCGGGCAAGCAGCGCCGGTCGGTTGCTGGTCAGGCGCCGGCATCCATGACGAGGCAACGGGTCAAGACACCGCTGAAGACCGGTGTCCGTGCCATCGACATATTTTCACCCCTTTGCCTTGGGCAACGCCTTGGAGTCTTTGCCGGATCCGGTGTCGGAAAATCCACCCTGCTGTCCATGCTGACTCGGGCCGACGCCTTTGACCGGGCCGTGATTGCCCTTGTGGGTGAACGCGGGCGTGAGGTCCGCGAATTCATCGAGGACACACTCGGCGAACATATGAGCAAGTCCGTTGCGGTTGTCGCCACCAGCGATGAGAGTCCGATGATTCGGCGCATGGCGCCGCTGACGGCCATGACCATCGCCGAGCATTTTCGCGATGCCGGGGAAAATGTCCTTTTGATTGTCGACAGCATCACCAGGTTCGCGCATGCCATCCGCGAGGTTGGAGTGGCATCCGGAGAACTGCCAGTGGCGCGCGGTTATCCGGCATCCGTTTTCACGGAGCTCCCGCGTCTGCTGGAACGCGCCGGACCCGGAGCGGCCGGCACCGGTTCGATCACCGCGATCGTGTCGATCCTGGTCGATGGCGATAATCACAACGATCCGGTCGCCGACGCAACGCGCGGCATCCTCGATGGTCATATTGTGCTGGAACGCGGACTGGCTGAGGAAGGGCGGTATCCGCCGATCAACCCGCTCGCTTCGATCTCTCGACTCGCCCGCGCGGCCTGGGAACCGGAAGAGGAAAACCTCGTCATCAAACTGAAGTCCCTTATACAGCGCTATGAGGAGACCAAGGACCTTCGCCTGCTCGGCGGCTATCGTCCCGGCACCGACCCTGACCTGGATATGGCCATTCGGCAGGTTCCCGTGATCTATGAGGTGCTCAAGCAGCAACCGGATGCCAAGCTTGCCCGTGATGCCTTTGCCGATCTGGCGGAGGCAATGAAACATGCCGCCGCGCAGGCCGATCCTGCTACTCAGCAATGAACGGATGATGTGAACCATGTCAGAGGATGAAGACGGCCTGAAAGAGCCGCTGGTCCCGGAAATCGGGGGCAAACGACCCGAAAAAACCGATCGCATGTTGCTCGCAACCGGCTTGTTGATCGCGGGATTTGCGGCGTTCTTTCCGTGGTATGTTTTTCTCAACCAGGAACAATTCGGCGTTCGTCCCATGGGATTTGCATCGAACAGAGATTTGCCCGAGCTTCCTGCCAGGAGCGTGGTAGCCGCTTCGCCTCTGGCAATTCCCGATTCCGACACGGACTCGACGGGAGAAACGCTGGATACGATCAGCACCGCAACGGTCAATATCGACGGTGAGCGCCGCCAGCCGGAAACCGATGCGGACGCGGGTCCCGAGCAACAGTTTCCCGGACAGAAATCGAGTTTCCGGTTGCTGCACGTGGTCAACGGCCGGGCACTGATTGAAGATGGCAGCGGCATGTATGTCGTCCGCATCGGGTCGATCCTTCCTGACAACAGCCGCCTTGCAACACTGGAAATGCGCAATGGCAGTTGGGTGATCGTCACATCCGATGGCGATGTCATCGAACGGTGATGCGCATTGGCAACGGCTGACCGGCAGCCGCAAGTCCCACGCAAGATTGAATCCGTAACCTGTGATCTCCACGGGAGATTCGGATGCAGCCGATTCAGCTATTTCAACTCGCATCGAGCCAGGCACACTGGCTGTCGGTTCGCCAGAGCGTCGTGTCCGGAAACATCGCCAACGCCAATACGCCGGGCTTTGTCGCCATGGACGTCGAGCCGTTTCAGTCCGTGCTGGAAGCCGTTGGATCTCGCCAGGCCGCAACACACCCGATGCATTTCACCGAGGATGGAGCAAGCAGTGGCGTCCGGCCGGGTCAGGGTGGACCCGATGTTGGTGTCTCACCGTCCGGCAACACCGTGTCACTGGAACAGGAATTGATGAATGCCGGCGAAGTACGTCGCGCCTATGAGCTCAATACGGGCCTGGTCAAATCATTCCACCGCATGATGCTGCTGACGGTGCGCAAATGACCGTGGATCCTCTATCAACCGCACTCAAGGTGGCGGCTTCGGGCCTTGAAGCCCAGTCCCTGCGGCTGCGCATCGTATCCGAAAACATGGCCAATGCTCAGTCAACCGGGAACACCGCCGGCGGCGATCCCTATCAGCGCAAGACGATCGAATTCATGTCAGAACTCGATTCATTGTCCAACGCGGCAATGGTACGGGTGAACGGTATCGGTCGCGATTCTTCCGAATTCGGGGTTCAATACGATCCGGGAAATTCTGCAGCTGATGCAAATGGAATGGTCAAGCTGCCCAATGTCAACGTGCTGGTCGAAATGGCCGACATGCGCGAAGCCAATCGCTCCTATGAAGCAAATCTGCAAACGGTCAAACAGGCCCGTGAACTCATCTCCATGACCATTGATCTCTTGAGGTCGTCAACATGATCGACACCATTCAAACCGCCACGGCCTCCTCCTTCACCCGTCAGTTGGGCAACATCGAGGAATCTGTTGGCGCCAGCATTGTGCCTGCACCGACACCGGACGTTCAAAGTTCGGATTTCAGCACCGTCATGTCCAATGTCGCCAATGACATGGTTGCTGCAATTCAGCGCGGCGAGCAGGCCTCGATGGATGGACTGAACGGTCAGGCCACCACTCAGGAAGTGGTCAGCGCCGTCATGAATGCCGAGCGCACCCTGCAGACCGCGCTGGCGGTTCGCGACAAGATCGTGACCTCCTATCTCGAAATCAGCCGCATGGCCATCTGAGGGCCGGGGTAAGGGAAAGACGTCGATGAAAGCACTGGCCATAGCCGCGACCGGAATGAATGCCCAGCAACTGAACCTGGAGGTGATCGCAAACAATATTGCGAATATCAACACGACCGGCTTCAAGCGCGCCCGCGCGGAGTTTTCGGACCTTCTCTATCAGGTTGAAAAGGCGCAAGGGGTGCCCAGCAGGGCCAATCAATCCATCGTGCCCGAGGGCGCGCATGTCGGCCTGGGAGTGCAGACCATGGCCATTCGCAATGTCCATGTTCAAGGCTCGCTGGTCAGCACGGGCAACAAGCTTGACCTGGCTCTCGTTGGTCGAGGATGGCTCCAGGTACAAAGTGCAGAAGGCGATACGCTTTACACAAGGGCCGGTGCGCTGAACACCAATGCCGATGGCGATGTGGTGACTGCCGACGGCTATCTGCTCGAGCCGCAGATCACCATTCCACAGGGCACCAGCGAAATCGTGATCAGCAAATCAGGCCAGGTCTTCGTCCGTGTGGGTGACGATCCCGATCTTCAGGAAATTGGCCAGATGACCATTGCGAATTTCGTCAATGAAGCCGGTCTCGAACCGCTGGGAGACAGCCTCTTCCGCGAGACCGAAGCGTCCGGCCCGTCGATCGTCGGTGTGCCCGATGATCCGGGATTTGCTGCCATTCAGCAAGGATATCTTGAGGCATCCAATGTGGATGCGGTCAAGGAGATCACTGATCTCATCTCAGCGCAGCGTGCCTATGAGATGAACTCCAAGATCATTCAGGCCGCCGACGACATGGCGTCGGTCATATCGCGCAATCTGGGATAAGGTCGATATGATCCGCACGGCTCTTTATTGTTTAGTCTTCCTGCACCTGGCTGTAACCGGCCCGGCCTGGGCGGAACCGGTTGCGGTCATACCGACACAAATCATCTATCCGGGTGACACGGTCGACGCCGGGTTCCTGAAGACAGTCGAAGTGACCAACAAGCGCATTCGACGGGACTATGCGTCGTCGGTGGATCAGGTCGCCGGCATGGTGGCCCGGCGCACGCTTTTGCCCGGCAGGGTCATTCCGGTTTCCTCCGTTCGTGAACCCTATGTGGTCGAACGCGGCTCGACGGTCACCATGGTGTATTCCAAGGACGGATTGACGATCACCGCGCCCGGCAGTCCGCTGAAGCCCGGTTCCGTCGGCGATTTGGTTCGTGTCCGCAATCTGAACACCGGTGTGATGGTATCCGGCACAGTCATGGCTGACGGCACGGTCAGGGTGGTGGTCCGATGATCCGATGGCTTCTGGCCATAGTGATGTCCATTTCGATGGTCGCGCCTTCCGGTGCGACTTCACGCATCAAGGACATAACATCACTGCAGAGTGCGCGGGAAAACCAACTGATCGGATACGGCCTTGTCATCGGTCTTCAGGGCACCGGCGACAGTCTGCGAAGCGCACCCTTCACCGAGCAGTCACTACGGGCGATGCTGGAGAATCTGGGGATTGCCACCGTCGGTTCGGCGGCACGGGTCAACAATGTCGCCGCCGTGATCGTGACGGCCAATTTGCCGGCCTTTGCCAGCGTTGGCGCACGGATCGATGTGAACGTGTCGTCGATGGGCGATGCGACATCCCTGCGTGGCGGAACATTGGTCATGACACCACTGACCGCAGCGGACGGACAGATATACGCCGTCTCCCAGGGCTCGGTCGTCGTTTCGGGGTTTTCCGCGGCAGGGGATGCCGAAACACTGACACAGGGGGTTACCACCGCTGGCCGCGTTCCAGGCGGTGCGATCATCGAGCGCGAAATCCCCATGCACTTCAGTCAGAGCAGCCATCTGACCTTTCAACTGCGCAATCCCGATTTTACCACGGCGATTTCAATTGCCGATGCCATCAACACCTATACCGGCCGCCGCTTTGGCCAGGTGATGGCCAGTGCCAATGATTCGACCACAGTACATGTGAAACGGCCGAAAAACATATCGCTGCCCCGCTTTGTCGCCGAGATCGAGCGGCTGGTCGTCGCGACCGATTCACCCGCCCGCGTGGTGGTCAATGAGCGGACGGGAACAATCGTCATGGGGCATGACGTGCGCATCTCAAAGGTTGCGGTCAGCTACGGAACCCTGACGATCCGCGTCACGGAGTCCCCGATCATTTCACAGCCGCTTCCGTTCAGTGACGGCGTGACGGCGGTAGAGCCTCTGACGGATATAGAAGCCATGGCCGATGGTGGGCCGGTGGCCATTCTTGATGGCCCCAATCTGCAGACCCTTGTTGCCGGTCTCAACAGTATCGGCGTGCAGCCTGACGGCATCATTTCAATCCTGCAGGGCATCAAATCGGCGGGTGCCCTCCACGCGGAGCTTGTGTTGCAATGAGAGATTTGAGGTCAATTGCCAATCGGATTTCTCATCCAGCCGCGCGGTTGGCGGCGCTCATTTCAGTCGGCCTGTGCCTGGTACCGGTGACCGAAACCGCGGCCCAGAAATCACCGAAACTGGATATGAAGGGCGAGATATCCGAAGAAATCCGCGCCTTCTGCAGCAATATCGCCGATGCGGCCCGGGACCAGCGCTACCTTCTGCAAAAGAAAGAGCTGGACGGACTTCAGACCGACATTGAAAAGCGGATTGCAGAGCTGGAAACACGGCGAATCGAATATGAGCGCTGGTTAAATCTTCGCAATGACTTCCTCGAAAGAGCCGAGGACGGACTGGTCGAGATTTACAAGAACATGCGCGCCGATTCCGCTGCCGAAAAACTGGAACTCGTCGACATCAATGTCGCGGCGGCCATCGTCATGAAACTCAAACCGCGTCTTGCAAGCCAGATCCTCAACGAGATGGACAACAAAACCGCCGCGCACCTGACGGGCATCATTGCCAGTGCAGCGGACAGTTCGATCCCGAAAGAACCGTCATGAAAACAAGCCTGATGGCCGTGATTCCACTGCTGCTCATTGTCGGGTGCAGTTCGAAGACGTTGAGTGACATCGGACGGGCGCCGGCCATGAGCCCGGTCGGCAGTGGCCTGCGGTATGGCCAGACGCCCCAGATGGCACTCTATCCCAAGGCGCCACGGAAGGCCGGCAACACCTATTCGCTCTGGACGGACACGCAAAGCGATCTGTTCAAGGACGCGCGTGCGATGTCGGTTGGCGATATCCTGACCGTCAATATCGCCATCGATGACAAGGCATCCTTCGACAACAAGACGGACCGCGACCGCAAGAACTCCAGTGGCATTAATGCCGACGGAACCTATTACGGTTCGAGTGGTGTCGGGCCTGCCGCCGGGCTTGGTTTGACATTCGGGTCGAGTACCAAGACCCAAGGCAAGGGAACGACAGCACGTTCAGAGAAACTTGAACTGCGGGTCGCGGCCGTTGTCACCGGCATCCTGGACAATGGCAATCTTGTGATCAGCGGATCCCAGGAGGTTCGGGTCAATTTTGAAATGCGCATCCTCAACCTGGCGGGCATCGTCCGGCCGCGCGATGTCGATGCCTACAACACGATTGCCTATGAAAAAATCGCAGAGGCGCGGGTGTCCTATGGTGGACGGGGTCGACTGATGGAGGTTCAGCAACCACCAGTGGGTCAGCAGATCGTCGACATTTTCTCGCCGATCTAGATGGACGTATGAACGTGGCCGGACGGACGGCCACCCGACAATTGAACGAGCAACGACAAGCAACAGGAAACCCCGGAGCAACCACGCAGTCAAAGAAGGTGATTGGGCGCTCCGATCAACGGACACGGTGAAAAAGGTGACATGACGACACCTGACACAGACATCAAGAAACCTGCAGAAGTCTCGCTGGCGATGACCGGTGCGGTTCTGCTTGTCCTGTCTGCCCTGGGTGGTGGGGCCGGGTGGTTCCTTGGAATGTCGGCCGGTGACCGAATGCCGGAACCCGAGGCGGTGACCTCACAAACTGCCGCATCCTATACCGAACTGGACAAGGCCGAGGAAGAACTCAAGGCAGAAGAAGAGGCAAACAGGGAGCGGTTGGAACAGGCTGACGCAGCGCCGCAAATTGTTCCCCTGTCGCCCATCACCACAAATCTGTCGTTCCCGTCGGACAGTTGGGTCCGGCTCGAAATCGCATTGGTCTTCGAAGGTGAAGCCGATCTCAACATGGCGGAAACCATCCACCAGGATCTGCTCTCCTACATGCGCACGGTTTCGCTGCAGCAGATCGAAGGCGCGCGGGGATTTCAGCACCTGCGCGATGATCTGTCAGAGAGGGCAACCATCCGATCCGAGGGACGTGTCACCGACCTCCTGTTCAGGACCTTTTTGATCGAATGATACGATTGATACTGGCAATAGTCGCCATGATGGCGATGAGCATCGCAGCCCCGGCGCAGGAACTTGCCCCGGGATTGCTGACACAGCCCGTCGAGGGATCCGTGGCCAGCTGGATTATCCGCACCTTTGGTTTGCTGACGGTCTTGTCCGTGGCGCCTGGGATCCTGATCATGGTGACGAGCTTCCCGCGGTTCGTCATTGCATTTGCCATTCTGCGGGCCGGCATGGGTCTGCAAACGACCCCGGCCAATCTCATTTTGATCAGCCTTGCCATGTTCATGACATTCTACGTCATGGCACCGACGTTCGACCGGGCGTGGCAGAACGGCATTCAGCCTCTCATAGACAATCAGATCAGCGAAGCCGAAGCGTTCGACAGGGTCAGTGATCCCTTCCGAGAATTCATGCTCGCCAACACGCGGGACAAGGATCTCAACCTGTTTATCGATCTCGCGGCCGAGCGCGGCCAGGAGGTGGCGACGGATGGCGAGGTCGATTTGCGTGTTCTGGTGCCATCCTTCATGATCTCGGAAATTCGCCGGGGTTTTGAAATCGGCTTCCTGATTGTCCTGCCGTTCCTGGTCATTGATCTGGTCGTGGCGACCATCACGATGTCGATGGGCATGATGATGCTGCCGCCGACGGCGATCTCGCTACCCTTCAAGATTCTGTTCTTCGTGCTGATCGACGGTTGGAACCTGCTTGTCGGCAGCTTGGTCCGCTCGTTCATCTAGACCGATTCACGATTTGTCAGTAACGGGACAACGGTGTCGGTCTTTGGTTTTGTTGATGCATTCAGGCTTTGCCGATTCCGCCAAAACCTGAATTGCTCTGGCTACCGGTGAAGTCAGATCGCGTCGGATCGGTTGTCTGCGGTGGTGATGGTCGGCAGGGTTGTCAGCAATTAGCAGTGTTTGCCGGCTGACGGATCAGTCCGTCGCGCAACCAAACTCGTGGTCCAGGCGATCGGGTCCGGATTGATCGGACACAGCAGACTCGACGCGATGTGGTTTCGCATCCTCCGGTGTCACGTCTTTCGCCCAGGCGAGGATGGCCGGCCATTGATCCACGATGCTTGCGATGGCGCCATCACCGCCATGTGGCGGCATGCGAACCGATTTGCAGGTCGGGAACCAGGGAACGTGATCGGTTCCAAGGTAGATTTCTTCGTGTTTGCTGGATATCTGCACGACTGGAACGCCCATCCCAGCTGCCAGATCCGCCACAGACACACCGACGGATATGACAAGGTCGCAGGCGCCCAGAAGGCTGCAGGCTCCCACCAGGTCGTTTTTCTGGTCCAGGTCAGTGAAGTGGTGAAGATCAAGTCCGAGACCACGTACCGCCTCGACCTCTTCCTGTGCGCAGTCATACTGCACGTTGAGCCAAGTGCAATTCGGCAAGGCCCCGAGCGGCGCAATCTGTTTGCTGTCCATGAGGTAGAGGTCTCGCGAGGTCACCTGATAGGACGAACGCCAACACACACCGATCACCATTTGATCCGGTTTGACCTGAAGCTGCGCGCGCACCCGGTTTTCCGCGGCTGCGTATCGTCGGATCCAGGGGGTCTGCTTCTGGTGAAAATCGCTGACCGTCGGTCGAAAGATTGACCCGAGCGAGCCGACGGGAATCTGGTAGTCGAATTCCGTGTAAGCCTCTTCCCCGCGGCAATCGAGCTCACCTTCGCAGCGAATCGTCGCCCAGGGAAATGAATGTTCCCAGAGTGGCAGGAGCTTGGGGGAACATTCGAACGTCACGTCGCATTCAAGCGCCTGCAAATCCGCGATGACGGAGGCGAAGCGAACTTCATCACCGATTCCCTGCTCGCGCCAGACGAGAAGCCTTTTGCCACCGATGGATTCTCCCTGCCAACGCGGCAGGTCAAACAGTCGACGCTTGGAGGGAAATTCAGGCCAGCGCCAGCGCGCCTCGTAATTCTTGAAGCCCTCGGCGACATCGCCGTTCCGAAACTGGAGGAAAGCCAGATTATATCGCCCGGAAACGTGTTCCGGGTTTTTCTCCAGCATGGCTTCGTGGAGCGCTATGCCATCAGCCAGGCGGCCCATTTGAGCATAGCACCAGCCAAGATGGGTGATGCACTGGTCCTGTTGAGAGGTCTCCTTTTCGACCAGATCCTCAAGGATATCGACGGCGTCTTCGATCCGACCGTGCATCCTGAGATAATAGGCCCAGATGTTGTCGAGTTCGGTCACTTCATCCTGGTTCAGGCGTGACCGATCGACGGCATCGCGGTGCCTGGCGATATAGTCAAAGTCCTCCAGGCGTGATGCAACAAACATCCTCCTGAGCAAGAGGCTGGGCGTGACATTGCCTTTGTCGGCAAGCAGCTTGTCCATCACCTCTTCGGCCTGTTTGTACAAACGCAGGTCGATCAGCATCAGCATCAGATTGATCTGCGGCTCCAATCGGGTGCTGTCGATATGATGAGCGCAGGTGAACGCCAGCAGGGCTGCCTGATACCGTTCGGCCATCTTGAGGGCGATGCCGAGATTTTTCCAGGGATCGTAGAGTTTTTCATCGGCCTTGGTCGCGCGCTTGAAAATTTCGATGGCGACCTCAAGTTCTTTCAACTGAAGAAAGACCACGCCCAGTGAGTTCAGCATCAAGGCATCATTGGGTCGTTGTTCGACCGCCGCGTTGATCTTGACCAGGGCACCGGTCAGATCGTTGCAGGCGCGCAGGGCCAACCCATGAAAGTGCAGCAGATCAGGGCTCTGGAAGCCTTGCGTCGCGAGTTTTTCACACAGCGCGAGGCTTTCCTTGTACTTGCCCTTTTTTTGCAGCCTGTGGACCTTCTTCAGCAGTTTCCCCGGAGGCAAAGAAGTGTCCGGTAGATTTGGCGCGTGCATCGTTTTCATTCGCAAACCCAAACTGTGTTTTGAAAGGGGCGTGCCGAGGAGGGCGGTGCTTCGCTGCGATGTTCAATCTTGAGAAAGGCCATCATCCCAATTCAATCTTGTCGCTCCATAGCTAGGGGATGAAGCTTGCGTGTGCCTGAACCGGCGTTCGATAGGGTCCAGGCCTGGATTGTCTTCCCGTGGCAATCGAATGTTTGAACACAATTCCCGCAGTGCCCAGGAATGCGTTGGATCGTCGGTTGGCAACACCGGTCCGCATGCATACGGACGGCTGTCCTTTCAAAGCACTGTTCCCGGGCCGTTGAAAAACCCGCGTCTTCCAGGTGTTTAGAGTTCGTTTACCATAATCTTGTGAAGCGGCACCCAATTTCGGGCCGCTGGCCTGCTGTTAGCTATTTCGTAACGGGAGGCTGCGAGTGTCGCACCTGCATGACGGCAAAAGCTTTCGACACGATGTTGGGCGCTGGAGGGCATGACGCCAAACCGCCATCACCGGAATATAGCCCGGTATGTCCCTTCTGTAATGCGTATCTCGGGGACACATAGATGACCAGCATTAACACCAATACCGCCGCGATGGCGGCCCTTCAGACCCTTCGGGGCATCAACTCGGGCATGGAAACGACACAGGCTCGTATTTCGTCCGGCCTGAAGGTTGAAACTGCTTCTGACAACGCCGCCTACTGGTCCATTGCGACCACCATGCGTTCTGACAACAAGGCTTTGGGGACTGTCAAAGACGCACTCGGCCTGGGCGCCGCGAAAACAGACATTGCTTACACCGGTTTGAACAGTGCCATCGATGTTGTGGACGAAATCAAATCGAAGCTTGTGGCCGCCGCTGAGCCGGGCGTCGACAAGACAAAGATCGATTCAGAACTGACGGAACTGAAGAACCAGCTGGTCTCGATCACCGAATCGGCATCCTTCTCCGGTGAAAACTGGCTGTACAACACGGCTACAGCTGCCGCTGGCACCGCGTCCATCATCGGTTCGTTCAACCGTTCGGCAGCCGGCAACGTTTCGACAACAACACTGGATGTTGACGTCAGCGCCACGATCCTGATCGACACCGCCGATGCCAATCGCGGCCTGCTGACAACCGACATTGATGCCGACCAGCTGCTCGACACACCGACGGCGACGCCGGACAACTACTTCCTGATCGACGCCAGCTCGACCGTCGCTGCGACCGGTACAGAAGTATCGCTGTCCGCTGCCACGACCGATGCAGAAGTTGAAGCCATGATCCGGGTCGTCGATTCGATCATGACCAGCCTGACAGATGCCGCTGCGGACCTTGGTGCCGTCAACTCGCGCATCACCATGCAGGACGACTTCGTTTCGAGCCTGATGGACTCCATCGACAAGGGCGTGGGCCGGCTGGTCGATGCTGATATGAGTGAAGAGTCGACCCGCCTGACAGCCCTGCAGACACAGCAGCAGCTCGGTATCCAGGCACTGTCGATCGCCAACTCCAACTCTCAGAGCATCCTGTCGCTCTTCCGTTAAGCGCCAGGCACAGCTCTTAAATCCACACCTCCAGGCGGGGCGGTCTGAAAGGATCGCCCCGTTTTCTGTGTGCATTGCCCACAATTTCAAAAAAAATTGTCGGTGCTTTGAACGATCGCGATCCCTAATCCGGGGCGCGATCCTTCGCATTCTGGATGCCGGCTTTCCCGGAATAGCGGGTTTTTTGCGCCCCGCGATGGTCTAATCTTAACAAGAGTTTAATCTTAACAACAAATTAATTATATAAAACAAGTGGTTATGGTGTTTCTTGTTCAGGATTGATTAACCTTAATATAGTGTTGTGTTGTCATCGAATGACGGACCGGGTTTTGGCCCTTTTGTAGGGGTAAGCCGTAGGTGAGCATGATGCGACACCGTCGTTGCCGGTAACAGACTCCGGCATGTCCCTTCAAGTAAACTGTCAAAAGGGGCAGACAAATGACAAGCATTATGACGAACACCGCCGCCATGGCGGCGCTCCAAACCTTGCGGACCATCAATTCGGACCTGGAAATGACACAGGCGCGTATTTCATCCGGATACCGGGTTGAAACCGCTTCCGACAATGCGGCCTACTGGTCCATTGCCACGACCATGCGTTCCGACAACAAGGCACTTTCAACGGTCAGCGATGCGCTCGGACTTGGCGCAGCGAAGGTCGACGTTGCCTATACCGGCATGAACAGTGCAATCGATGTGGTTGATGAAATCAAATCGAAACTGGTCGCAGCCGCTGAACCGGGTGTCGACAAGGACAAGATCAACTCGGAACTGACGGAACTGAAAAACCAGCTGGTCTCCATAACGGAGTCTGCTTCCTTCAGTGGTGAAAACTGGCTGTACAACACGGCAACGGCCGCGGCCGGAACCGCCTCGATCGTTGGATCTTTCAATCGATCATCCGCCGGCAACGTCTCTATCGCGACGTTGGATGTGACGATATCCAGCACGATCCTGATCGACACGGCCGATGCCAACCGGGGTATCTTGACCACGGATATCGACGCCGATCAGTTGCTCGATTCTCCGACGGCAACGCCATCCAACTACTTCCTGATCAATGCCAGCTCGACTGTCGCGGCGACAGGCACTGAAATTGCCCTGTCGGCCGCAACAACCGATGTCGAGGTTGAGGAAATGATCCGTGTGGTCGACTCGATCATGACGACACTGACCGATTCAGCATCGGATCTGGGTGCGATCAACAGTCGGGTCGGTATGCAGGAGACTTTCGTTTCCAACCTGATGGACTCGATCAACAAAGGTGTCGGTAGACTTGTCGATGCCGATATGAGCGAGGAGTCGACCCGATTGACCGCGTTGCAGACGCAGCAGCAGCTCGGCATCCAGGCCCTGTCGATCGCCAACTCCAGCTCGCAGAACATTCTCTCGCTCTTCCGGTAAGAGCAGTTGATCGGGCCAGGAATTGAGGGCCCGATCGGATCCACCCATTTCGGTTGATCCGCGAGGCAAATTGAAAAGTTAAGATACCGTGCCGGCAAGCTGGCGCGGTATTCGCCGTTTAAAAACAAGAGTTTACCTGATATTCGTTTACGATTTGGTGACGAAATTTAACAACTTGCAAACCCGGTTAAGGGTCTGTTAACCATAGTTTCGGTATCTCTGATGCCAGAACGGTGGGTTGATCCCTTCTCGACAAGTGGTCAGCAAGCATGATGCGCAATCACCGTTGCCGGTGATTGAAACCCGGCATGTCCCAACAAGATATCTGTCTACAGGGACAGCCAGATGACCAGCATTATGACCAACGCAGCCGCCATGGCTGCTCTGCAGACCCTCCGCAGCATCAACAATGATCTTGAGATGGTACAGGCACGGATCTCATCGGGTTATCGTGTCGAGACAGCCGGTGACAATGCGGCTTATTGGTCCATTGCAACCACCATGCGTTCCGACAACAAGGCCCTGTCCACTGTCAGCGATGCGCTTGGTCTTGGGGCCTCGAAAGTGGATCTGGCCTATACCGGCATGAACAGCGCCATCGAGGTTGTGACCGAGGCGAAGGCCAAACTGGTGGCAGCGCGGGAACCCGGTGTCGACAAAACGAAAATCGACAAGGAGCTGGTTCAGTTGAAGAGCCAGCTGATATCGGTCGCCGAATCGGCATCGTTCAGTGGTGAGAACTGGCTGTTCAACGCCGCGGCGGGCGGTGCCGGAACGCGCTCCATCGTTGGCTCCTTCAACCGGTCGACGGCCGGTAATGTGTCGGTTGCGACGCTTGATATCGATGTCAGCCAGACAATTCTGATCGATACGGACGATGCGCTGGGCGGCATTCTGACCAAGGACATTGATGCGGATTTGCTGCTGGAAACGCCGACGACAACACCGGACAACTGGTTCCTTGTGGATGCGGGATCCACAACCGCGGCAACGGGACAGGAGATCACGCTGACGGCTGCGACGACTGACGCCGAGGTCGATGCGATGATCCGTGTTGTCGACTCGATATTGACCCAACTGACGGATGCGGCCTCAAATCTCGGCGCCATCAACAAGCGTGTCGCCATGCAGGAAAGTTTCGTGACCAACCTGATGGATTCCATCGACAAGGGCGTCGGCCGTCTTGTTGACGCCGACATGAACGAGGAATCGACACGGCTACAGGCCCTTCAGACGCAACAGCAGCTGGGTATTCAATCCCTGTCGATCGCAAATTCGAATCCGCAGAACATCCTGACATTGTTCCAGCGATAGGTTACCGGACGCACTGAAGGCGTCCATTTGATCGACTGCAATTTGGCCTGTTGAACGGTCGGCTCGCTCCAAGCTTGCATCACTTTCGCACAAGTTTCGCTTTCTAATGTCGGGGTGGATGGGATGCACCGCGTCGACGGCGCGCGGACGTCGTTGAATGTCTGTTTTGTCCTGACTGCCAGGGAATTATCCCGACACCGCGCGGAGGCCGATCAATGGTGATGGCAATAGAACGCTATCTGAAAGATTTCAGCCAGCCGGACCAGTTTGTGCTCTCTGCAGATCTCGCGCCCGATTCCGACCCTCTTCCATCCCTCGCACCCGAACCGGTTGAACCCGTCATACCCGAAGAGCCGGCTATCGACATCGAGGCGGAACGGTCCGCTGCATTCGAACGCGGATCAAAAGAGGCTGCGGACCTTCTGGCCGCCACCCATGAAGCTGAAATGGAAGCCGAGCGCAGCCGGCATCTTGAAGAAATCAACGAAATGCGGACCCGTTTCGAGCAGGATATTTCGACGACCATCGCGGAGCGATTTGATCAGCTGGCCGGCGAGTTGTCCGAACAGATCGGAGCACAGGTTGCACGGGTCATCGCCCCGTTTCTGGAACAGGCACTGAGCGAACAGATGATCGCTCAACTTGCCGAGGCGCTCGCACCTGTCCTGTCGGATCGGGAAGGAATGCACATCACGGTGTCCGGTTCGCAATCCATGTTCGACTCGCTGCAAGCCGTTCTTGGAGACAAGGCAGCACAGCTTGATTTCGTCGAAGCAGACATATTCGATCTGACGGTCAAGCTCGAGGACACGGTACTGAGCACAAGGCTAACCGAATGGGCCGACACGCTGCGTGAGATTCTGGCATGAGCGAGAACCAGTCAACTTTTCATACGTCCAATGAGATTGTCATCGTCAAGAAAAGAGGCGGTGATCATGGCGGACACCACGGTGGCGCCTGGAAAATTGCCTATGCGGATTTCATGACTGCGATGATGGCGTTCTTTCTCGTCATGTGGCTGGTCAATGCGTCAAATGACGAGACGCGGGCAGCTGTCGCCAGCTATTTCAACCCGATCAGATTGACCGACAACAAACCGGCGACCCGTGGTCTGCGCGAACTCGATCAGTCGACGCAAGGCAGCGTGGTTGGCAACAATCAGGGTTCGTCGGATGGAGTCGGTTTCAGTGCCGGTCCGCAATCAGGCGGCGGTGACGATCCAGACTCGTCGACCGGCAAGGTTTCTGAATTCTCGGATGCCGACTATTTCGAGAACCCTTACTCGGTTCTGGCCGAAATTGCGCTCGAAACCGGTCAGCAAACCAATGTCAGCGCCGCCGGCGAGGGGGGCGCGAGCACTGCCGGTCCGGCAACCGGCGCGTCTGGTGGAGAAGCCTACCGGGACCCGTTCGACCCGGACTTCTGGTCCAAGGCCGTCGAGATCAAGGCCGGCGCTGAAGAAGAGGGTGAAGGATCGCTGGAGGCATTGGCAAATTCCGGCAGTCGGGAGGCCATCGAGGAGGCACTGGCAGCCGGGCGGGAAGAAGAAGCCGAACGTCAGGCCGCAGAGACAGCGCCGGAAACCACGGCCGAAGAGCAATCGGCCAAGGAATCCGTAGCGGAAATGGCCGAAAAGGTTGGCGGTGACTCATCCGCTGCTGCCGCAGCCAACGGTGAGGCGCTGACAGCCGAACTTATCAAGGCGACGAAATTGCGCGAGCAGCTCGAGAGTTCGCTGACCGGCCGCAATGTTCAGTTGGGAGAAGGCATGTCCGTCGAACTGGCGGAAGGTGGATTAATGATCTCACTCACCGGCGAATTGAAGGGTGGCATGTTCAATGTGGGTTCGGCTGTGCCGAAACGCGACATGGTCCTGGCGATGGAGGAAATCGGCAAATTGCTGTCGGAGCAGGATGGCAGCGTATCAATCCGCGGACACACGGACGCCCGCCCCTTCGCCGGCACCGAAGAAGACAATTGGACCTTGTCGATGGACAGGGCACGCAGTGCCTATTTCATGCTGGTGCGTGGCGGGCTTGCCGAAGACAGAATTGAGCAGGTATCGGGCTTCGCCGATCGCCGCCTCAAGGTCAAGGATCGTCCGTTCGACGACGCGAACCGGCGCATCGAAATTCTGATTCAAACACCGGCCGGATAACCGCATGGGTGCGCCGAATACAAAGGTTGATCAAGGTTTCAAGGGGCTCGGGCGCCGCTGGGCGGCGATTGTCCTCGGGCCGGTTTGGACCCTGACATTGCTGGTTCTATCGGCACAGCCTTCAGCCGGGGCCTTTGACGGAATTGATCCGTTCAAGATGGTTCGCTCGTTGCAGTTCGTGCAGGATTCAGTGGTGCTTGGAGATCATTCGGCCGGCGAAATGCAACGGCATTTGCTGGCGTTGATCGATGAGCGGTTGCGGGCCTCTGACAAAGCGGTCTTCAGTGACAAACGCAATGTGGACGCGGCGCTGATCTATTCGATGAGCGGAGGCAATCCGGAAACCCTCGCGCTGCTGATGCGCAGCGAGGGACGGACCTATTTCAATGCGGATCTGGCGCAAACGCTGACCACCTATTTTACCGGAAATCCCGAAAAGGCGCGCGTCAAGCTGATCAGCCTCCTGGATGAATACAAGGGAAGCCGGATTGAATCCTATCTCACATTGGTAGCCGCCAATGTCACGGCGCCCAGGGATGCTTTGGGTGCGCTTAAGCTATTCGATTGGGCCCGGCTGTTGGCGCCCGGCACGATCATCGAGGAATCCGCACTAAGGCGGGCAACCCACATTGCCTCCCGGGCCGGTCTTGTCGAACAGGCCATGGACAATGCGGAGCGCTATGTGCGGCGTTACCTCCATTCACCCTATGCCAGTCAGTTCGTCGATATATTTGTCTATGCCGTGGTTGAACATTCCGATGAAGTGGATGCGCAGCGGATGGAGTATATTCTTTCCTTGATGGACGCACCCCGGCAGCGCGAAATCTACCTGCGCATGGCCCGTATGAGCACGATCGCCGGCAAGGAACAACTGGCGTTGCTGGCCGCCAGGCGGGCCGAAGCCCTGTCCGGGGAGAAACGGGATATTGTGCGCGATCTGGCCGAGTTTTATGCCGGCGTCGCATCCGTGCCCACCGACAATCTGAGCGAAGCGGTCGAAGCCATTGCTTCGGTGCCGGACGGAAGACTGTCCGAACGTGACCGCGCTTTGCGTGATGCGGCGCGCATTATCGCCGAGGAAGTCACGCGGCAACCGGTCCTGTCACAAGTGGCCGAACCGGCGGTTGTTTTGGAAGACGCTCCGTCTGAACAAACAGTGACCGAAATGACGCTGCCTGAAAACGATCCGATCAAGGCCTTCATGGCCGCCAAACGATCCACACTGGATGACATCGATCAACTTCTGGATGGAAACAATGACCAGTAGCGCGACCTCTGCCGCAGCATTTGTCGGTAATCTCAAAGCACCTCCCGCTCCTGACAGGCAGGCATCCAAAGATCCTGCAATGGACGGTGAAAACCTGTCTGAGGAAAGCTTTGGGGCGGCTTTCGAAGCGATCATTCGGTTCAGCAAGGAAGCGGCAGATAGCACCCAACCTGCTCAACCGACGCCGGCAGATGGATCGGCAGACCATTTGGATCGATCCGACGCAGAATATGCAGCCTGGACGCTGCTTGATGGTGTAGATGGGTCACCGGCCGCCGGAGATTTGCTCTTGGCAGGTGGAGCGCTGACACCTGAGGGCAATGCCCACGGATTGGATGCCAGGCAGGGGCCATCGCCGAAGATTGAAGCAAACGATACTGCAATGATTGCCGGCAAGGCGGAGGTTTCAGAGGCAGAACCGGAGGCCGCCACGCCGGCGGTGGCCACGAATTCTGCCAGGGTGGCCAACACCGTGACGGAGGACCAACCACCGACAAACACAATTGCAGCGGCGGTGATCGACGGAGAAACCTCGACAAAACGCGTTGCACCCGGAGCTGACGCCCGAGTGGTGGGTGAACAGCCTGCCCCAACGCAGCCTCGGGCAGACCCGTTCGAAGGACTGCGGAATCTCGTGCGCGCGGTCGACCGACCATCCGCGCAGGCGCGAGTGAACGATGCGCCCTCGAATGTCATGCCGGGCCCCGAACAATCGGAAATCAGGTCGCCGGGCGCCCTGTCAGAGGACCGGCTGGCATCCAGTTCGACTGCGGCCGACCGATCGAACCAGGCGATGGTGCGGGAGCCGGTACCGGCGCCAACAGCCAATCTCACGGTCGTTGAAGCCCGTCAATTCCCGGGAATCGCGCCATCACAATCCAATACCGCTGCAATTGTCAGCGCCATTTCCGGAAATGAGAACTGGCATGCGATGTTGCGCGGCGGTGATACGATTGCTGCGCCAGCAGCCAGCCGGCCCGGTACACCATTGAATACATTGATGATTCAGTTGCGCCCGGCCGAACTGGGGTCGGTCAATGCGGTTCTGCGCCTGTCCGGAGATCAACTCGTTGTCGAAATGAAAGTCGAAACGATCGAGGCATACCGCCAGCTTTCCGACAACCAGACCGCAATCGTCAAGGCGCTGAAAGGGCAGGGCTATGCCATTGAGCAAATCTCCATCCTTCAGATGGCCGTGGATCGCCCCGTTTCCCAGCAGGGTAACGGACAAATGGCAAATGGGGCTGCCGGTCAGCAAAACCATGAGAACTTTACACAATCGAACGGTGGGCAAACCGGGCGGGGTAACAGTCATGACGACGCCTATGGGCAGGAGGGTCGCGGCCCTGAAGATCTGTCGGGTGGCCATTCTTCCCGTGGTCCTGCTGACGGCGCTGTTTATCTTTGACGCAGGTGCCTGGGCAGCGTCCCGGACCAAGGCCACATTGTGCGAACGGGAGATTGTCGCAGCCTCCCGCAAACACGGGATTCCTGTCGGGATTCTCTATTCGGTGGGGTTGACAGAAACCGGGCGCAAGGGATCGCTCCAGCCCTATGCCCTCAATATTGAAGGCAAGACCGTGTTTGCCGGCAGCCTTTCAGAAGCATTGAAGGTTTTCCACCGAGCCCGGCGGAATGGTCGCAAACTGATTGACCTGGGGTGCATGCAGATCAATCACCACTATCATCGGCAGGAGTTTTCTGATGCCAGGTCGATGCTTGATCCGCGTCTCAACGTCGACTACGCGGCGAGATTTCTGATCGATCTGAAGCGGCGTCACAAAAGCTGGACCATGGCCGTCGCAAGGTATCATGCTGGTCCAAACAACAATCCGGCGCAGCGAAAATATGTCTGCCGGGTCATCACGAACCTGGTCGCGACAGGCTATGGGCAGTGGACGCAACCAGCCCGGAAGTTCTGTAAAAACAACTAGAGGTTGATAAACACCCTCAGATGCACATCTGGAACAGCGGGCCAGTGTGAGTCAATCTGTCAAGACACATTTGGTTAATGATCGTGAAAAACAGTTAATTTTTCCACAGCTATTATGGGTTTATCCACAGGCAGCCACTATATCTTGTGCCAAATCACCATCCGAAAACAATTCTACTACGAAAAAGTACCCTTAACTTTCTGTAATTGTCGGTGAATCTCGCGTGCAGTTACCAATTGATTAATGCGGCGGGGCAGTGATTCGGGGGCAATTTAATGATCGTAGTGGTTGATGAGCGGGAGCTCGTAACGGAGGGCTACACCTCCCTCTTTGGAAGAGAAGGTGTTCCTTCTGCGGGATTCGATCCCGATGAATTCGGGGAATGGGTGAATACGGCGGCGGATTCCGATATTGACGCGGTGGAAGCGTTTCTGATCGGCCAGGGCAGTGACAATATGGTTTTGCCCCGCGTGATCCGAGACCGATCGAAAGCACCGGTGATTGCAGTTAGCGACAAGCCGTCGCTTGATACGACCTTGGCCTTTTTCGATTGCGGGGCGGACGATGTCGTTCGAAAGCCCATTCATCCGCGTGAAATACTGGCTCGTGCGGCGGCGATCAGACGACGCCTGAAGCCGGAATCCGAGTACACACAAATTGGCCGTATCCGAATCTATTCGGATGGCCGTGATCCCGAAATCGATGACGAGGCCTTTCCGCTTCCCAGGCGCGAACGCCGGATCCTCGAATATCTCGTCGCCAATCGTGGGCGCCGTGTCACAAAGGGTCAGATTTTCAACGCGATCTACGGCATTTTCGATGATGATGTCGAGGAAAACGTGGTTGAGAGTCACATCAGCAAATTGCGCAAGAAAATGCGCATGCGCCTTGGCTTTGATCCCATCGATTCCAAACGCTTTCTCGGCTATCGCATTGACTGGAACTGACGCCTGCTTGCGTCGCGTCCCTCCTGCAAACAGTCAAACACATCGGAATGAACCGAAACGGTTCAGCACGGGAGACGTCGCTTTAGAAGGCGGACCCGCCATAAGCCAGTTTCGCGCAAGCCTGCACCGTTACGCTGCCGTCTGACACGAACGAGGAATTGCGCAATGAGTCTTTATGGAATGATGCGGACCGGCGTTTCGGGCATGAATGCACAGGCCGCCCGGCTCGGAACGGTTGCCGACAATATCGCAAACGCGAACACCACCGGCTACAAGCGAAGTTCAACCGAGTTTTCCTCCTTGATCCTTCCCAATGGCGGTGGCAATTACAATTCAGGTGGGGTCAACACGACGGTGCGCTATGCGATTTCGCAGGAAGGCGCGCTCCAGTTCACCACCTCGACCACCGACCTTGCCATCAATGGCGATGGTTTCTTCGTGGTTCAGGATTCATCGGGCGTGTCGTTCCTCAGCCGCGCGGGGTCCTTTGTACCCGACAGCGACGGCAATCTGGTCAACGCCGCCGGCTTTACCGTCATGGGATACGATTATGGCGACGGTCTGCCTACACCAGTCGTCAATGGTTTCGATGGTCTTGTTCCGATCAATGTCTCGCAGGGTGAGTTGCAGGCAACGCCATCCACCGTTGGTGTGTTCAAGGCCAACCTGCCTTCCGATGCGCCGATCGTGACCGGAGTATTGCCGTCCGCCAACACCGCCGCGTCCGAACACACGTCGAAGAGTTCGTTGGTTGTCTATGACAATCTGGGCCAGGAAGTTCTGCTTGATTTCTACTACACCAAAACGGCTGCGGAAACCTGGGAAGTTTCGGTCTTCGACCGGTCCGTTGCGACTGCCGGCACATCCTTCCCCTATGGCTCGGGGCCCTTGTCGACAACCACACTGGACTTTGATGCGACAACCGGCGAACTGACGGCGCTGAGCGCCAGCGACATCACTGTCGCGGTACCGAACGGCCAGAGCCTGGTGATCGATCTGGCCGACATGACGCAGCTTGCCTATGAGTTCAACGTTGGTGACGCCAATGTGGACGGCAATGCGCCGAGCAAGGTCGAAAGCATCGAAATCACCACGGACGGTACCGTCTTTGCAAAATATGAAAACGGCACGCTCGAACCGAAATACAGGATCGCGTTGGCCGATGTGCAAAGCCCTGACCAGTTGCTGCCGCTGACCGGCAATGTCTATGCGCAGAACAGCGAGTCGGGTGTCGTGACCACCGGCTTCGCGGGTTCGGGCAATTTTGGAAGCGTCATATCGGGCGCGCTGGAATCATCGAATGTCGATATCGCTGAAGAATTGACCAGCATGATTGAATCACAGCGCAGCTACACCGCCAATTCGAAAGTGTTCCAGACCGGGTCAGATTTGATGGATGTCCTTGTCAATCTGAAACGATAAACCTGACCAGGGAATTCGTAAGAACCCAAAATGTCTTTGTCATCTGCGATCAGTACCGCTCAGTCAATCCTGTCGAACACATCCCGGCAGACCCAGATCGTATCGCAAAATATCTCGAATGCCGGCAATCCGGATTATGCCCGCCGCTCCCCCGTCCTGCAGACCTCCCTCGGTGGCGCCGAGGTCATCACCATATCCCGGGCCCAGGACCAGCTGCTGTTCAAGAAATCACTGGAAAGCCATTCCATCAGCACTGCGCAAAATACGGTCACGGACGGGCTGGAGCGCATCCGTTCGACGCTGGGGGGCAACGACTACGAATTGTCTCCCTCTCGCTATATAACGGATCTGCGCGATGCCTTGCAGGCACTGTCCTCGGCACCAGGCGACCTGACGCTTCTCACATCGGCGATCTCAAGCGCGCAGGATGTCGCCAACAGCATCAACCAGGCATCATCCGAAACACAGGCCATCCGGCTTGAAGCGGACCAGGCAATTGGTCGGGGCGTCGACACGTTGAATGGTTTGCTGGCGCAATTCGAGACCGCCAACAATCAAGTGGTCGCCGGTACGCGAACAGGCGCCGATGTTCTTCAGGAACTGGATCAGCGCGACAAGATATTGCGGGAAATTTCCGCTCTGGTGGGTGTCCAGACACTGGACCGGGGCAACAATGACCTGGTGCTTTACACCGATAGTGGCCAAACGCTTTTTGAAACCGTGCCCCGGCCGGTGTCGTTCATACCGACCAATGGCTTCGATGCGACGATCACGGGCAATCCGATCTATGTTGACGGCGTTCCGATGCAGGCCGGGCAGGGTGCGCAAACCACGGCCCAGGGTGAGCTGGCCGCTCATCTTCAGATACGCGACGAATATGCGCCGACATATCAGAACCAGCTTGATGAGATTGCCCGCAGTCTGGTGACCGCTTTTGCTGAGCAGGACCAGTCTGTCCCCGCCACATTGCCCGATATGCCGGGCCTGTTTACCTGGGTTGGTGCATCGGTGCCTCCAGGTGGGACCATTGAGCCCGGCATGGCGGCTACGCTTGCTGTCAATCCGGCATTGATTTCCGGGCTTGGTGGCGATCCGGCGCTACTGCGGGATGGTGGCATCAACGGTGCCGCCTATGTCGCGAACACCGGTGGCGGGCAAGGGTTCTCCACTTTGCTGGACAGTTTTGTGACCGGTCTCGACGCGCCGATCGCATTTGATGTGTCGGCGTTGGCCGGTGCGAGTGCCAGTGTTGTCGACTATGCAGGAAATTCAATCGGGTGGCTCGAGATGACCCGTTCCGAGGCGTCGATCGCAGCGGAAAACCGTGACGCGATCTACACCAGAACGCAGGAGGCACATTCCAACGCGACCGGTGTCAATCTCGATGAGGAAATGTCGATGCTGCTGGACCTGGAACAGTCCTACAAGGCCTCGGCGCAACTGCTTTCGACCATCGACGAGATGATCAACACCTTGCTGGCGGTGACACGATAACGCCATGAAAACAACCTTCGTCTCAACTCAGGCTATCCAGAACGCGATGCGGTTGACGATCCAGCGCGCCCAGGCCGACATTGTTCAGGCTCAGACCGAAGCGGTCACGGGGCGCCACGCCGATATCGGGCTGGAGCTGGGCGCCACCACCACGCGCAACATTTCGCTGAATCGGGATGTCGAGCGTATGAAGACGATTATCGACAGCAACGCCCTCGTCACCCACCGGATATCCGCGTCGCAAAACGCATTGACGCAGATGTCCGAAGACGCGCAATTGGTGCTGGATGCTCTCATCGGCGTGTCGGGAACCGATGATCAGGGTCGGCTGGACATAGCCCACGAAACAGTCAGAAACGCTTTCGACGGATTTACATCGGCTGCCAACATTTCAGCAAATGGCGAGTATCTCTTTTCCGGCATCAATACGGACATTAAGCCTCTTTCTGCATATGATGACCCGGCAGGATCAGCCGCAAAAGCCAGCTTTGACACGGCATTCCTGACCTATTTCGGATTTGCGCAGAGCGATCCGGCGACGTCTGGTATTACACCGGCGCAGATGGACGATTTTCTGACCAATACCGTCGAACCTCTGATCCTGGGAGCCGGTTGGGATCTCGACTGGTCCAATGCGGACAGCACCAATATGTCCAGTCGCATCAACCGGAACGAGGTGGTGGACAGTTCGACCAGCATCAACTCTGACGGATCGAAAAACATGGCGATGGCATCGGTCATCGTCATGGAAATGCTGTCCGTTTCACTGTCGTCCGATACCCGCCAGCAATTGGTGGAACGGGCTATCGACTATTCCGGTTCCGCGATCACCGGAATCAATTTCCAGCGGGCGCAGCTCGGTGTTTCCGAACAGCGGATCGCCCAGTCCAATGAGTCGCTTTCGGCACAGATCGACCTTGTCTCGCTGCATATCGGCGAGCTTGAGAATGTCGATGTCTATGAAACCTCGACCCGGTTGAACACGCTGCTGGCGCAAGTCCAGACCTCGTACACCTTAACCTCAAGAATCCAGCAGTTGAGTTTGACCAACTATCTGTAAATGACACGCAGAAAGACGTAACCATGATGACGAAGGGCAGCTGAATGTATCAGTTCTCATATGCGGAAGTGCAGCAAGATGCAGTTGCTGACTCCAAAGACCGTGAGCGGCAGGTTCTCGACAAATCGATCAAGATGCTGGAAAGCGCACGAGAGGCCGGACCGCGCTCGCGCGAATCGATCGAAGCCCTGTTCTTCGTCAATCGCGTCTGGGTGCGGTTTATCGAGGATCTTGGTTCACCGGAAAACGAATTGGAGCAGGAACTGCGCGCCAACCTCATATCGATCGGCATATGGGTTCTTCGGGAAACAGAAAAGATACGGATCGGCGAGTCGGAGAATTTCGACGGCATCATCGACATTTCCTCCATCATCCGGGACGGTCTGCAATGAAGAGTTCGCTGAGAATATCCCTGAAAACCGGTGAGAAAATCTTCATCAACGGTGCTGTCCTGAAAGTGGACCGCAAGGTCGGTCTGGAGTTTTTGAACGATGTGACGTTCCTGCTGGAAAACCACGTTCTCCAGCCGGAAGATGCCTCCACGCCACTGCGTCAGCTCTACTTCATCGTCCAGATGATGCTGATCAATCCGGACGGGGCAGACCAGGCACAGGCCATGTTCCGCAAATCGGTGGTGATGCTTTTGAACTGTTTTCAAAATGAGCAGATCCTGACGGACCTCAAGCATATCGACGCGATGGTAACAGAGGGACGTGTCTTTGAGGCCCTCAAGACCATCCGCACCCTCTACAAGCTTGAGGATGAAATCCTCAGCAACCGTCAAATGCCGGTCGAAACACTGGAACAGATCACAAAGGAGATCGCACCATGGCGGTAGATCCGGTATCGGGCGCAACGAACACGGTCGCACAAACGGCATCCGCCGCGGCGGCAGACAAGGCGACCCTCGACTATGACACGTTTTTGAAACTGCTGGTGGCGGAGATGAAAAACCAGGATCCGACGGAACCGATGGATTCGACAGAATACATCTCGCAACTGGCATCGTTCTCCAATGTCGAGCAGACCATTCAGACCAATGCGCGACTTGAGGAATTGCTGAAATCATCATCTATTGCCCAGGCCGGTTCACTCATTGGCCGGTCAGTGACGTCACCTGACGGTTCGATAAATGGTGTTGTACAGCAGGTAGAAATCTTCGATGACGGTGTGGTTGCCATATTGCAGGATGGACAGAAGGTCGTCGTGAGCTCAGGACTGACGGTGTCCTGAACATGAATGAGGCCGACGCCCTCGATATCGTCCAAAAGGCAATCTGGACAATCCTCATCGCATCAGGGCCGGCCGTTTTCGTTGCCATGTTCGTTGGTGTCGGCATCGCTTTTTTACAGGCCCTGACACAGGTCCAGGAAATCACCCTGACATTTGTCCCGAAGATTGTCGCAATCCTGGTGACAGTCGCCGTGTCGGCGCCTTTCGTCGGTGCCCAGATTTCGACCTTCACCAATTTGGTCTTTTCGCGCATTGAAAGCGGATTCTAGCAGGCCGATTGCTTTCTTTTTGGAAACGCCAATCTGGTTTCACCTGCCATCCTCGCGCAAGCTTCGCGCTCTAATGTAACCTCCTGTCAGGGAATTTTGCCGCAGGGCGCCCTGCTTACCGGTTTCATTTGAGCAAGGCGAGTTATGGCGCAGACACAGGCCATCGTGATTCCACCCCTCGAAGGTCGGGGCCGCGATGTCACCTTCGCCATTGGCATCGTCATTATCCTATCCATCCTGTTTCTGCCGATACCGCCATTTCTCATCGATATTGGCCTGGCATTTTCCATTGCCTTTTCGGTGCTGATCCTGATGGTGGCGCTGTGGATTCAAAAGCCACTTGATTTTTCGTCCTTCCCGACAATCCTGCTGATCGCCACGATGACGCGCCTGTCGTTGAACATAGCAACGACACGGGTCATTCTTGCCGAGGGCCATGAGGGGCCGACAGCCGCCGGCCATGTCATCGGCGGATTTTCCCAATTGGTCATGTCGGGCGATTTTGTCATCGGCCTTATCGTCTTCCTGATATTGGTCGTGGTGAATTTTATTGTCATCACGAAAGGCGCCACCCGCATCGCCGAGGTCGGTGCGCGGTTTACGCTGGATGCCATACCCGGCAAGCAGATGTCGATCGACGCCGACCTGTCGGCTGGCATCATCGACGAAAAGACCGCTCAGCAACGGCGGCGCGAACTGGAAGATGAAAGCTCGTTTTTCGGGTCGATGGATGGTGCCTCGAAATTTGTTCGCGGCGACGCGATCGCCGGCCTTCTGATTACCGGCATCAATATTTTCGGCGGCATCATCATCGGCTATACGCGCCATGACATGGAAATTGGTCAGGCCGCTGACATCTTCACCAAATTGTCGGTCGGCGATGGTCTGGTTTCCCAGATCCCGGCGCTCATTGTTTCGCTGGCCGCCGGCCTGCTGGTGTCCAGGGGCGGCAATATCGGTTCCACCGACAAGGCAGTCGTCGATCAACTCAGCGGATACCCGCGCGCGCTGTTCGTTGCATCCGGCTTGATGGTTCTGCTTGGTGTGGTCCCCGGTCTGCCGTTCTTTCCCTTCGTCATTCTCGGCAGCGCCATGGCCTTTGCGGGCTGGTACATTCCCCGCCAACTGGCGCAGCGTGACCTGGCGCTTCGTCAGGGTGAGGAGCAGAAGCTGTTGGAGAGCCAGCAGCAGGAAAAGGACTCGGTCAAAAACGTTCTGCACACCTCCGAAATAGAGCTCTGTCTCGGCAAGCAGGTTTCTGCCAAGCTTTTGGGTTCCCATCAGGAACTGGCGTTCCGTGTCAGCAAGATCAGAAAGAAATTTGCCGCGCAATACGGTTTTGTGGTGCCGGAGATCAAGGTCACCGACGACTTCAACGTGCCGGACAAATCCTACCAGATCCGGATACACGGCACGACAATCGCCGCAAACGAGATGCGGGTCGGTGAGGTGATGGTGGTGACCGGCAATGGCCGCAAGCCAAGCATCCCGGGTGATGAAGTGCGCGAACCGGCATTCGGCCTTCCGGCGGTCTCAATCGTCGAGAGCTTCGCCGAGGATCTCAAGCGGGAAGGCTTTCACCCGATCGACAATGTGTCGGTTGTCCTGACCCACATGAGCGAAGTGATCCGCAACAATCTTCCACAACTACTGTCCTACAAGGACATGAAATCACTGCTCGACCGACTTGATCCGGAATACCGCAAGCTTGCGGATGAAATCTGCTCCAATCACATGACCTATTCGGGACTTCAGGCGGTCCTCAAACTCCTGCTGGCGGAACGGATCTCAATTCGCAACCTGCATCTCATCCTCGAGGCGGTGGCGGAGCTGGCACCGCATCTTCGCAAGACGGAGCAGATTGTCGAACATGTCCGCATTCGCATGGCGCAGCAATTGTGCGGTGATCTGACCGACAATGGCGTTTTGCGGGTTCTGCGTCTCGGCAATCGGTGGGATCTTGCATTCCACCAGGCACTCAAGCGCGATCCGAAAGGCGATGTGGTCGAGTTCGATATCGAACCCGCATTGCTGGAAGAATTCAGCGAGCAGGCCACCAAGGTCATCCGCGAACACCTGGATGCCGGCACACGCTTCGTGCTGGTCACGGCGCCGGATGCAAGACCTTATGTGCGGATGATCATCGAGCGTTTGTTTGCGACGCTTCCCGTCATTTCCCATGTCGAGATTGCCAAGGGCGTGGAGATCAAGATCCTCGGATCGATTTCATGATTCTGGATCCCGAGGGGACAGTGCTGGCGCTGTTTGCCTCGTTCTGCCGCATCGGTGCCTGTTTCATGTTGATTCCGGGGATCGGTTCCTATCGCATTCCCCCGCAGATCAGGCTGTTTGTCGCCGTGGCCGTGTCCATCGCGCTGTTGCCGCTGATGTGGCCGTCGATCTATCCGAAGGTTGCCACCGGTGCATCCACCTATGTGAGCTTGATTTTTGTCGAAATCCTCATCGGCGCAGTGCTCGGTCTTATCGCGCGTTTCTACACACTGGCCTTGCAATTTGCCGGCACCGCCACGGCCATGATGATCGGTTTCAACGCCATGCCCGGAATGGATATTGTTGAGCGGGAATCGCAGCCGCAGATCGGCACGCTGATTGGATTTACCGGATTGTTGATCCTTTTCATGCTGGATTTCCATCACCTGGTCATCGAGGCGCTGACCGCGTCCTATGAATTCATGCCGGTGGGCGGCGGCTTCGATGTGCAAATGGCGCTGGTGACACTCGCCGATACGCTGTCGGCGTCATTCCTGACAATGCTGCGGTTGATCAGTCCCTTCGTTGTCTACGGACTGACCTTCAATATCGCCGTCGGCATGGTCAACAAACTGGCGCCGCAGATTCCGGTCTACTTCATCTCCCTGCCATTCATCCTGACCGGCGGACTGATTTTGCTGTTTTACGGTTCCAACGATTTTTTCCACGAATTTGCGGCGGGCTTTGCTCCGGTGTTCGATGGTCGCTGACCCTCGCACCAAGCGGATCGCCGGTCTGCAGCGGCTTGTGACGCTGCAGCGCCAGCTTCAAAAGCTTGCTGAAGCCGACCTCGCACAGGCCAACCGTGAACGTGAGGACGTGCGCATTGCCATTGAAAACCTCGTTGCGGCCATGAGCGGCATGTCAGCCACGCACAGGCTCTTCCCTCATCTCTATGCCCGTCAGCTCAGCACTTTGAAGGCACGGGACCAAGTGTTGGTGGGGCAAATAGAACTGCACAAGGCCCGCATCAACACCGAGCGGACCCGAGGCGACCGAGTCGGAGACAGGCTGGACAAGGCCAATCAGGACTCCGAGCGGCACTTTGACGATGAGGCTCTGTTTGACATGCTCGACGGGGTCAACAAAACCGATGGCTGAAACCGGATCCTCCGCTCAAGCCTCCCGTAAGTTTCGGCGGGCATAATAACGCCTATTCGACAACGGGAGCGAAGCATTGGCCATTTCTCCACCCGGTGACCTTGTATTGGACGTCGTTCGCGCGGCCGATCCGGCAAAGGTCAGGGAAGCGCATCGCAATTTGCTGGAAAAGAGCGCTGAAGGCGCACAAACGGCCTTTGATCTGGCGGCCGGGAGGCCGATTGGTGCATCCGTCCAGGCCGTAGACGGGGATTCCGTGCCACAGAGCTACCGCGAATTCGAGGCAATGGTCCTGCAGACCTTTATCAAGTCCATGCTGCCGGAGGATGCGACGAACACATTTGGCGAAGGAACCGCCGGTGACATGTGGAAGGGCATGATGGCAGAACAGCTTGGCCGCGCTGTGGCGGAGGGCGGTGGTGTCGGCATTGCCCGCCAATTGGCTGAGGATGCCAAACGCGCTCAGGCGGCCGCGCAGTCAGCTGAAGCAGCCGGAGGCGACATCAACTTTGCCAGCCGACTTGTCCAGCAGATTCAGATGGACATCCTGCGCGATACGGCAGCGGGTGCTGAAGGCGCCGCAGCCCTGCAGGATGGGAGATCGTCGACATGACACAACCGGGCTCGTTTGCATCGACAGGAGACACTGAGACAATGAATGGTTTCAGCAGCGATGGCAGGATTGTTCAGGTTCTCGGACGGCTGGATGCCATTTTGGAGGCGGAAAACAGTGCTTTGGGGAGGGACCCGCAATTCGATGTTGCAGCCTCGAATGTCAGCAAAAGCAGATGTCTCTATGAACTGACAACCCTCACCAGACAGATCTCGCCGGAAGCAATCGCGCGGTCCCATGGCAATGCGCTTCGATCACTGCATGGCAAGTTGGAAAGAAACAACATCAAGGTCAAAGCGCATCTGGATGCGGTCCGTGAAGTGACGGAATTGCTGCGTGATGCGGCGATCGACGCCGAGGCTGACGGTACCTATACGATGGAGCAGTTCTACCTGCGTGAAGCGGTATGATTAAGCTGGTGATTTCCGGTCTGTGGATTGCCGGTGTAACGCTGGCATCGGTCTATTTTTCCCTGCAGATGACATCAGCCAAGTCTGATGGAGATCAAAACTCCGACTTTTTCGGGGGGCTGGATTATGTCCGCAGCGACATGCTGTCGATTCCGGCCTTCGCCGACGGTCGGGTTCAGGGATATTTCATCACGAGACTGGTCTACACGGCGGAGCCGAAGGTACTGCAATCCCTGACCCTGCCGCCTCACGTACTGATTACGGATGAACTCTATTCCCTGCTTGTTGGCAATTCCGTCATCGATTTCACCAATATGGAAACGTTCGATATGGATGCCTTCCGGACAATTGTTCGGGACCGGATGAACGAGCGACTGGGCAAGAAGGTTTTTCACGAGGTTCTTGTCGAGCAGATGGAGTTTCTGACCAAGAACGAAATTCGGAACAATGCCGCAAAGCGCCGATTGCCGCCAACGCCGACAGCACCGGAAAGCCAGTGACGTTTGCGCATTGAGTTCGGGCTCAGTTGACCTCCGGGTTCCTGTATTGTTCGTTGATCTGGCCAAATTCGGCAATCAGCCGGCCGACTGCGACATGCAGGAAATAGCGGCCGATCGCCGCTGAACCGGTTCTCATCCACAATAGTAGTGACCTGATCGGCGCCAGGCCGAGCAAGACAAGCGACTTGGCGAATATTCGCATGCGCCCCGCAAATCCGGGACTGCGGCGCATTTCGATCAGTGCAGAAATCGCGCCTTCCCGCTGGCTTCTGGCCGACAGCCACTTGGAAGTTGTCCGGCGTTCCGGCACGGCCTCGAAGACCGGAGCTTCACTGCACCAGGCAAAACAGAATCCCAACAGGCGGGCTCGACTGTAAAAATCCGAATCGCCACCGCCGATGAAGTTGAAGGCCGGCTCCAGGAATGGTTCAGGCAGGGCATCAAGCACGCGGCGTGTGATCAGGACATTTCCGGAGGAATAGAGGATTGGAACGCGTCCCGATACATCATAGGCCGGCATGAAGACGGGATGCAGTGCCAATTTCTCATGGTCTTTGTTTTCGAATACCGGAATTTGCGGTGCACCGACCACATCGGCGTCGAAGCGAGACCGGGCCCGCACCAGATTTTCCAGCCATGCCTCGTCGGCCAATTCATCATCATCAATGACGGCGATGGCCTCAAGATCCGGAAAAGTCTGAAGTGTCACATGCCATCCCGCATTGTAGGCATGGCAATTCCCCCGTTGATGGGCGATGACGACCAGTCCGGGGATCGGCGCCTCATCAAAGAACTTTCCGGCGGCCCTGGCTCCCGCCATGCCGTCGGCGTCATTCTCGATAACCACAACGGCAAACGGCTTCGCGAATGTCTGTTTTGCCAGGGAGGTCAGTGTCTGGACCAATTGCTCCGGCCGCCGGAATGTGGGCAAGGTGACGACATATGCCACGCCCGCCGGAACCAGTCCTGGCGATCGGTAATCTACGGAAATATCCAGACTGCTGGTCTTTGCCATCGTCAATTCCTCTTGCCCAATTCCTACCATCGTTTGGTGAATTTTGGCTGAATACGGTGCATTCACCTTTTTCTGATATGGTCGGTCATGTGGCGGACAGGCCGAATTGTCGGTCAAATGAAGAACGGTCGAATGCATCTGGTATTTGTCTCATCCCTGTTGCCGGTCAAAAAACCGGTATCAGGATTTGATATCGCGAATCGCGTCATCCTCGACGCCCTGATGGCACAAGGTGCTCAGGTCAGCTTGCTCGGTTACCTGTCACCGGATGTGCAGCCGGCCGAGGCAGCGCGGACTGTTTCACTCGGCGTTCAGGAGGTCACGACAGCCAGAGCATCAACCGGTGACAAGATGCGGTGGCTGGCCGGTGCCTTTGCGAACGGAACCACTATCTCATCAGCCAAGATGTTGGTGTGTGGTCGCAAGAGGGTGCAGTCGGCACTTCGATCCCTTGCACCCTTTGACGGGCTGGTATTGAATTCGGTGCAATTGGCGGGTGCGTTCCTGCCGGTCTTTTCCGAACATGATTCAATATTCATAGCCCACAATGTAGAGGCGCTAACCGCTGCAGAAAATGCTCGACATGCGTCGGGACCATTGGAACGTGTGCTGTTTCGACGCGAAGCGCGGCTGTTTGAGGAACTGGAGCGGAAACTTTGTCTTGGATCACGCTTTGTCTGGACCCTGTCGGAGGAAGATCGACGCACACTGAACATTCAAGATGACAACAAATCCGCAGCCTTGCCGATGGTAACAGGTCCACAGCCACCTTCCGCGCCTGAAGGCATGCGCGATCTACGATATGATCTGGGCATGATCGGAACCTGGAGCTGGAGACCGAACCGTGTCGGACTCGATTGGTTCTTGAATGATGTGGCCCCGCTGTTGCCGAACAACCTGACCATTGCAATTGCCGGCGACCTGCCCAATCCGCCAACCGGTCACCTTCATCCGGGCATTCGCTTTGTCGGTCGCGTCCCCGACGCGCGAACATTTCTAGCCGGCTGCGCAGTCATTCCGCTTGCCAGTACCGTCGGAACCGGTGTTCAACTCAAGACCATCGAGACGTTCGAAATGGGCCTGCCCTCGGTTGCGACGCCAAGCGCCCTGCGGGGGGTGAAGACCACGCCGTCGAATTGCGTGATCGCGGCGGATGCCGGTCAATTTGCGGAAGCCTTGATCGGTGCCGTCAAAACGGCGCGAAAGCCGTCGGCTACGGCGTTGGACGGGCGGCCGTTTCACAACAATCAGATTGCCGGATTGAGTGAAGCCATTGAACGTGGTCTTGTCCGACTTGGCAAGGAGCGAACCGTCAACTGATCGCCGATCGTGTTGGTTTACCATGCTTGCATTTGTCAGTTGTAACGATGGCTAAATTTCATATTTTTATGGGCAAAATGAAATACAGAGAGCGGTTGCGCGGGTGGGTCAACAGCAATTTGTGAATTGATCTGTTGATGAACAGGTTGCGGAGTCAGGGAACGCGGTGAATGTGCCGCGCGACTCAATACTGCAAGGATACGTCTTCGTATGATCGAAGGTCGCGAAACCACGAACGATGGGAGCCGTTCACCCGATGGCCTGGACCAGTGCGACATTCTCGATGTGAGCGTGGCCTGGCTTGACTGGCCGACGGCGTTCAAGCGCATCGATGAGGCGCTGGGTGCAAAGGGGCAGACAGTCATCGCCTTTTTGAACGCGAACAACGCCAATATTGCCATGCGTGACCCCAATTTTCGCGAGGCTCTGTCGGCCTGTACGGTTCTCCCGGACGGGATCGGCGTCGATATTGCTGCAAAGGCGCTTTACGGCAAACCGTTTCCGGCCAATCTCAATGGTACGGATTTCATTCCCGCTCTCTTGTCCTATGTCACCCGGCCGCTGAAGGTGGCCCTGCTGGGCGCCCGTCCGGATGTTCTGCATGGGGCGACGGCAGAGTTCAGGCGGAAACTGCCCTGGCACAATTTCGTTTCCGTTTCCGACGGGTACTTCGACAAGGATGACTGCGAGACGGTTCTGTCGCAGCTTGCCGAGGTGAAACCGGACGTGCTGCTGGTGGCAATGGGAAGTCCGACCCAGGAATTGTGGATCCAGCAAAATATCCGGCCGGAGCACGGAAAGGTCGTATTCAGCGTCGGTGGGCTGTTCGATTTCGTTTCCGAAAACACACCGCGTGCGCCGCAGCTGGTGCGGACATTGCGCAGCGAGTGGATCTATCGATTGTTCCAGGAGCCCCGCAGAATGTGGCGGCGCTATATCCTCGGCAACCCACTGTTTCTGTACCATGTGCTGCGCTACAAGATGTCTGGCAGTACCAAGGGCCGTGCGGGGGCTGCCTAGGGTCAGGACTCGTGAATGTCATGCAATTCTGTTTGGTCGGAAACGTGACGACGGTGCTGAACGTTGATTTCATTGATGCATTCAGGTTTTACCGATTCCGTCAGGACTTGAACTGCTCAGCCAGGTACGGAAAGCATCACGGGGACATTTGATGCGCACCGCGGTCATTACGGCATCTTACCTGCAGGATTTCGAGCGCTGCCGGTTGCTGTGCGACAGCCTCGACCAGCGTTTGCTGGGTGACTGGACGCACTATATTCTGGTGGAATCGCGGGATGTGCGGCAATTTGCTTCTCTGGCCGGCAGCCGGCGCCATATCATCAACGAACGAGACATTCTGCCGCCCTGGTTGCGGTCCTTTCCCGACCCGTTTTCAATGGGGCGGCGCAGGGTCTGGTTAAGCCCATTCGCGCCCCCCTTGCGCGGTTGGCACGTTCAACAATTACGCCGACTGGGAATTGGCAGGATGTTGTCGGAGGAGGCACTATTCTCCGCCGATTCCGATGTGGTGCTGATGCGGGAATTCGACCCGGCTGCGCTCTGGCGCAACAATGATCTCAGCTTGTACCGCAGGGATTCTGCGACAACCGCGGACATGCCGGATCATGTACGCTGGGCAGAAGCTGCAAACCGCGCTCTGACTGATCTACCGGATACCGGCCCTCCCTATCACGACTACATCAACACCCTGATCGGCTGGCGTACCGATACGCTCAATGCGATGCTGGATCATATCGAGCAAAAAAACGGTTGCGGCTGGGCGCGGGCCGTTGCTCGCCGCCGCGCAATCTCCGAATGCACCCTCTACGGCACCTATGTCGACAGGGTGCTTGCCGGGGCCGGCCATTACCACAGCGACGAAGCCCTTTGTCTGGTGATGTGGACCGGTAAGGCAGGCGACCGCACACCGCAGCAGGACCTTGCTGCCTTCATCCGAGGCATGAAGGCCCATCAGGTCGGCATCGGCATTCAGTCCTTCATTGGCTACAATCTGGCCGACATCAGGAAACTGGTCCTGCCGCAATCCTGATCGTCCGCGGGATAGCCATTTTCCTGAGCAAGCAGGTTTTGCCGGGCTCGGCAAAACCCTAATGCATCAGCGAATTCAACAACCGGTACCGTTCTCACGTTACTGACAAACAGGAAACGGTTCAGCTCGGCGGGTTCCGCCGAAGTTCCGGATGGAGACTCTTACCCAAAATATGCTGGCTGTTGTTGACCACATGCGCGCTGGCCCCGACGATCAGCGGATCCGGATAACCGACGACTTTTTCGTTGGCCCCCGAATAAGGCAGTGAAGTCAGAAAATGCTTCATGCAGTTCAGGCGCGCCCGTTTCTTGTCATTGGACTTGATGATGGTCCATGGGGCATCGGCGGTGTCAGTGTAAAAGAACATCGCCTCCTTGGCTTCCGTGTAGTCTTCCCATTTGTCGAGGGATTGCCGGTCAATGGGTGACAGTTTCCACCGTTTCAGCGGCTCGTGTTCGCGTGACTTGAAGCGGCGGATCTGCTCCTTACGCGTAACGGAAAACCAGTATTTGAACAGCAATATACCACTGCGTGTCAGCATGCGCTCAAATTCGGGTGTCTGGCGCATGAACTCCAGATATTCGCTGGGATCGCAAAATCCCATCACCCGCTCCACTCCGGCCCGGTTGTACCAGGAGCGGTCAAAAAGGACCATTTCTCCGGCGGAGGGTAGATGTTGGACATAGCGCTGAAAGAACCACTGTGTCCGTTCCTTGTCGGTTGGCTTGTCAAGTGCGACAACGCGGGTCGAGCGAGGGTTCAAATGTTCTGTGAAACGTTTGATCGTCCCGCCTTTGCCGGCTGCGTCGCGACCTTCGAAGAGAAGGACGACTTTGCTTCCGGTCGACTTGACCCAATCCTGAACCTTCAGCAGCTCAACCTGCAATTCGGCTTTGTGATTTTCATATTGCCGCCGGCTGAGTTTCTTACGGTACGGGTATTCACCAGTTTCAAACAGCTTGCGGATGGCACCCGTGTCGTGTCTCAGCGCTGACAGATCACGTGGTTCTTTTTTTGGCTTGAGCGGCGGCGCGTCGGGCATGCCAACAGGCTCTGCAACGGCTTCGGCTGCCGAGTCCTGAAGTGGTGCATTTTCAGGATGTTCATTCATAAGGACCCCTCCTTTACTGTACGGAATGGTCCATCATAGGGGAGGCCGACCCGGTTCGCGTTGACCTGAGTCAAGAAACCGATTGGCTATTTCGGGCGTAAAGGTGCCGACCTGGAGCAATTCAGGTTTTGACGGAAACGGCAAATCCTGAATGCATCAACGGTTTTGACCCTAGATGACGCGTCGCATCTTGCCGCGCAGTGCGGGATAGGTGAGGAGCAGGGAGAGGAGGTACAGGAGCAGAAAGACACCGTTGAGTGGCGGCGTCCAGGCGCTGACGGAGCTGTAGGCAGCAAGAAGCGCCGCAAGCATCGCCGCCTTGGCAAGGCCGATAATCGCAAGGTTGATGGTTCGGATGAAGGTTCGGCCGGTCGCGTAGAGCAGTTCCGAATGATATTCGATCAGATTTCGGAGCGCCGGCACCGCTGCGACGAAAATCAAAAGGGGAGCGGCCGTCGAGACGTTTTCGCCCAGCGCAGTGGGATAAATGGTCAGAAATCCGGCAAAAAACAACAAGGCCACGGTTGAAACGGCTGCAATACCCGTTTCGATCAACACCCGCATTCGCACGGAGCCGATGGCATCTCCGGATCGCATGATCATTTGAACCAGAAGCATGTTGAACGAACGAATGGGCAGGGCCGTCAGATCAACAAGACGCATGATGATGGCATACAGGCCGGCGGCGACGGGGCCGCCGATTGCCAGAACCAGCAATTTGTCGAGTTCCGACTGCAGATAGAAAAGGATTTCGGCGCCGGCAACGGCCACGCTGTCACGCCAGCGCCTTAGATAGAGCGCTGGATGCCAGCGAAGCGCATATTTGGGATAGAAACCAATGATGCCGATCATCAGGACGATGCCGTTTGCCGCTAGATAGTACCACGCCCAAACATCAAGGCTCGAATGACCCAGCAACGAAAAGCTGATGGCCGCCGATGCGCGTATCGCTGACCCGATGATGACCAACAGTGCTGCGCGGCCGAACCGCCCCAACCCGTTCGACACGATCATGACCATCTCGACGGAACGCCACAGGAGTGTTTCAGTGATGATGATCAATGCAAAGACGCCGCTTCCCATGTCGGTTGCAAAAACCAGGAAATAGGCGATGGCTGAGGCGGCGAAGGCCAAGGGTAGCGATAACAGCAGCGCTGCCAGGTACCCGGCCGTATAGGTCCCGATCAGCCGGTGCTTCACGGTGGCGATGCGGTAGAGAGGAGAGGAAAATCCCAGTGCCGTGATGCGGGATATGACGATCCCGGTTGCGGACGCCGTTGCAAACAATCCGAAATCAGCCAGCGACAGCGCATTCGCGATGGCAACGAAATAGGCCAGTGAGATGATCAGGCGTCCGGCGGAACCGCTGAGCGCCCAGACATAGCCGCGAAGAACACCCATGTGCGGCGCAAGGAATTCTAGCCAGGATCGTGGCACACCGTCCCACCTACAAAAAAGCGCTGTCGGATGCGCATCTCTCACGACAATCGCGGTTTGGTTGCAGGCCAACTGGATACAGCAAATGTCTTAACGCGCGGTTCCGTTTTGCCGCCGATAGCCCGACAGGGGTTGGAAAGGCTTCTGTTGCAGGTCCTTTCGCCTTGTTTACGAATTGTTTTCCATAACTCTTTAGGGTGCGTTAATTATAGGCTTGGCAATTGCCTGTCACAGTCTTTGGAAGGTTGAGATGTTCGATCCGGAAACGGAAAAATATGGTGCCAAACGCCGCTCCCTGCTGAGTTACCGTAAGAGGCGGACCGGCGGAACGGACGCTCTGGATGTTTCCGGTCGGCCGATGCCCGATATGACCCGGAAATTCGAAGCGGCGCTGGCCGGCGACAATCAATTCGAACAATTGCCTGGCACGGAGGATGACGCATCCACCGCGACTGATCATCTGGGCGGTGCAGGCGCCGGATACGCAACAGTCGACGCACGGCCTGCCAACGGTGAAAAGCCGTTGATCGATCCGCACATCCTCGTTGCAACGGCGTGGCGATTCCGTTCTTTTGTCGCCTTCACCACGGTCCTGGGCGCCGCCGTTGGCGTGATGGTTGCCCTCTCGACGCCCCATCTCTATGAGGCGGAAAGCCAATTCGTCCTTGACCCGCGCGAACTGCGCCTGACCGATACGGACTTCCTTCCACAATCCTATTCATCCGATTCCACGCTGGCGCTTGTCGACAGTCAGGTGGCCATCGTCGATTCAAGCCCTGTCCTTCAAGCGGTAGTGAATGATCTGAACCTGGCGGATGATCCGGAGTTCAATGGCAATGCAACCGGCGGTTTTGGCAGCGCAATTGCTATCCTGCGCGATTTGCTGACAGGCAGCAGTGATGGCGCGAGTGACAGGAATTATCTGGCGGTTCAAGCGCTGTCACGCGCCGTGAGCGCCTCCCGTGGGGAGCGTACATTCATCGTCTATGTCTCGGCTGAGACAGAAGATCCGGTCAAATCGGCACAAATCGCCAACACGGTGGTCGATGAATACATCAAGAAACAGCAGGAATCGCAGTCCGCGCTCTTTGAGCGAACGGCCGCTTCCCTGAACACGCAACTCGATGAATTGCGCCGGGACGTTGAAACAGCCGAGCGCCGGGTCGAGCAGTATCGCGCTGAAAATGATCTGGTGAATGCCGGTGGCAATCTGATCAGTGACACACAATTGCTTGAGCTCAACCAGCAACTGGCCCAGGTGCGTGCCCAAAAGGTTGAGATACAGGTGCGGGCCGAGACAGCACGCCAACTGAATGTGGATGCGCTGCTGTCGGGTACAGCACCGGAGATTCTGCAATCGTCGACCATTGGCGAATTGCGTGCCGAATATGCCGGCGCCAAGCGGTCCTTTGACGCGCTGGCAACCAGCCTGGGTCCGCGGCATCCCTCACGTATCGCAGCCGAACAGGCGCTGGCGACCGCGCGCTCCGAGATCAGCAACGAGTTGAGGCGGATCGTGGAAGCCACACAAACGGAGTTGAAACGCATCATTCAGTCCGAACAGCAGCTCTCCTCCGACCTGGCTGTCCTGAAATCCCGGCAGGCAACGACGTCGACAGATCTTGTTCGATTGCGGGAACTGGAACGAGAAGCCGCGGCCACATCGCAGATTTACCAGTCCTTCCTCAGACGCGCCCGGGAGACAAGTGAGCAGCAGAATCTGAACACCAGCAACATCCGCGTCATTTCCGAGGCGACTCCACCAATCAATCCGTCAGGACCATCCCGCAAGGTAATTGCCACGGTCGGGACGCTGATCGGATTTCTGGTCGGACTGGGCATCGCCATGCTGATAGGCGCTTACAGAAGTGTCCGCCAGAACACCGGCGATCTCTTTCGAGAGGAAACAGTTTCCTTGCCCGAGCAAAACGAACCGGTTGAACCGGAAACGTATGAAACGGACGAACCGCTGCCTGCGCAGACCATGGCAGCAGTGTCGGGCGACTGGGATCAGCCTGACAATGACGGCTGGTATGACGAAGACGATGATTGGCCCGACGACAATGAAGGTTGGGCCGACGATCCGGATCGCGAAGCTGATGACATTCGTGCGCAAATCAGCGAGATGCGCGATATGGTCGAACGGCTCCGCGACGCCCGCAGATCCGCGCGTGAAACCGCGCGGCGAGCCTGAACCGCCAAACACGCGCACAAAACCTGGCTGAATCCGGGCTGCGTTTCCAGATGTTGCGAAATCTTTTGAAAAACACCGCATCTGGACCATTTCAATTTTGAAGAATTTGGTCTAACGGCTCTGTGGTGGATGAGCATCTCTTGCTCTGATGATCCCGCACACAAGAATTGACGGAGCAGCAAACATGGCCACACGGATTGACGGAAAAGCGGTTGCGGAAGATGTCGTCGCGACAGCAAGAAAGGCATCGGATGCGCTGAAGGCAGCCGCCGGTGTGACGCCGGGAATTGCTGTCGTCATCGTCGGTGAGGATCCGGCCAGCCAGGTCTATGTGGCCTCTAAGGGCAGAAAAGCCAAGGAATGTGGCTTTCATTCCGTCCAGCACACTTTGGCGGAAACCACCACGCAAGCTGACTTGCTGCAGGTGGTGGAGGACCTGAATGCGGACCCGGAAATTCATGGAATACTGGTGCAGTTACCGCTGCCTGATCACATCGACGACAATCAGGTGATCCAGGCGATCAGCCCGGACAAGGATGTCGACGGTTTTCATGTCATCAATGCCGGGAAGCTTTCGGTCGGTGATGCCAAAAGCGCTTTTGTGCCGTGCACGCCGGCCGGTTCGATGTTGCTGATCGAAAGGGTGCGCGGAGCGGACCTTTCGGGTCTCAACGCTGTGGTGATCGGACGGTCCAATATCGTCGGCAAGCCGATGGCCAGTCTGTTGCTGGCAGCCAATGCTACGGTCACGATCAGCCACAGCAGGACATCGGATCTGCCGGCAGTCTGTCGCAATGCCGATATCGTTGTCGCTGCCGTTGGCCAACCTGAGATGGTCAGGGGCGACTGGATCAAACCCGGCGCGACGGTCATCGATGTCGGCATGAACCGGATTCCGGCCCCCGAACGGGGCGAGGGAAAGAGCCGCCTTGTCGGTGATGTCGCCTTTGAGGAGTGCGAAGCCGTGGCCGGCGCCATAACGCCCGTCCCCGGTGGTGTCGGACCGATGACCATCGCCATGCTGATGGCAAACACCGTCGTTTCCGCCTATCGCGCGGCAGGCAGAACACCGCCTGCTTTCTGACCGCCGGCCTAAGTTTGCAAAATCCGGTTTTGTCATTGTCAGCGGTGTAATGGACGCCGTTTCATGGCACCGCGGCAAATATCACCCGCTACTCTGGCTGCACTCAGTCTATATATGAAAAGGCATAAGTTTTGCCCCCGCATCATCGATGCGTGATCGCCTGGATATTCAATGAACTGTGGGAATTGCCCCACCAAGGTGTAATTTTTACTAATATGTAATATGATTACCAAATTGTAATATTTTTATTGGTTGTAGTTTACTTATTCAGGCACCAAATCCAGTAAAATTATTGGAAGCAGATTCGGGGTCGGTATGTCCTGCGATGACACTGTTTTTTCGGTTCAGAGAATTGTTGCCGGCATTCTGGATAAACCGGCTGATCAGATCAATTGTGATATCCCCATTCGCCATATTCGCGGATGGGACAATATTCTCCACATGACGCTCATTTTCAGGCTGCAGGATGAAATGGGCCAGCGCCTGACCCATGATCAGGTTGTGGATTGTGTCAGCATACGTGATTTCGCCGATCTGCTCGATCTTCACACGCATCGGGAATCCGACCGCCGACACTGAACTGTTTTTGATGGGCCGGGCACAATCGGCTGAACGATTCATCCTGTTGTCGTGTCGGCATTGCCAGTTCCGGGGTCGGGCGATCGATTATCCCCTGTCAACAGGATGCATGCTGGGCGTCTGCTGTGAAGTCTGGTTTGCCGATAGGTCGGCTTCGATTGATCGGAGTCAAATCCCCATGCTGGTCAGAAGGATAGTGTTGGACGACCGGAGGGTGAGCAATGGCGGCGTCGAACAAATCCGAATTGATGGAAATTACGCAAAAGGAATTTGAGAAGCTCACGCTTATACTCGACAAGGTAGATGAAAAGTGGAGCTTGATCGGGGATGAGGATGACACGTCGATCAGGGATATTGTCATCCACCGTGCTCATTGGATTGACCTGTTTTTGGGTTGGTATGAAGACGGGCAGGCTGGAAAAGAGGTGTTTTTCCCGGCCAAGGGTTACAAATGGAACGATCTGAAGCGATACAATGCCGACCTGAGATCACGCTGTGCAGATGTGACCTGGACTGATGCAAGGAACAGGCTCAACGCAGCCCACCGGAAGCTGGTGGGTTTCGTGCAAGACAGGTCGGAACGGGAACTCTATGGCGGCCCGATGAAAGGCGCCAACAACAACTGGACACCAGGACGGTGGGCGGAAGCTGCCGGACCCAGCCATTTCAGGTCGGCGGCCAAATATGTACGGTCACGCGTCAAGGATTTTTCCTCATGACCTGCCTCCGGGGCTGCCAGTGCAGCAATTTTGTTGCGAATTTGCCTGTTTCCCGACGCGCATGACGCCATATTGAGCATAGTCGCGATAAAGCTCCTTGTGCTCGACGGTCCCGCCATGCTTGACCGCCAGATGTCTCAGAACGTCGGAGATCCCTTCGCGCGGTGAAACATGAAACATTGCCAACCAGCTTCGCAGCAGCCGGTCGACCCACCTCGGTAACCCGGTCTGTCCTCCGAAATCGACCAGATGAAGAGAACCGCCAGGCGAAAGGTGATTGGCGGCTGTGGCAAGTGCTGTCCGCCAGCAGGGCATCATGGACAGGCCATAGGATATGATGATCCGGTCGAACGTTGCGACACCAAAGGTTGCCTTGCCGTCGAAAGTGCAGGCGTCCGCTTGCGCCAGCTCGGCGCGTCCGTTCAGCGCTCGCCGGGCGGATTTCAGCATTTCATCGGACAGATCGAAACCATACAGTCTGGCGTCCGGGTGACGGTCGGCGATTTTTGCCAGATTTCGGCCCGTCCCGCACGCGACTTCCAGGATTGTCCCATTCGGCTGCGCGTCCAGCCCGCCGATCAGGCGGTCACGACCGAGAAGAAAGAACTTGCGTGACAGATTGTAAATCCACCGTTGGTGTCGGTAGATCCGGTTCATCAATTCCGCGTGGGCTGCACTTTCGGTCATATCGTCTCCGCCTGGTTTCCGGATGCGGCCCGGCAGGAAGATGGCTCGGGATCATCGGCACGGCATCGCGCGAGTGTACACAACCAGCCTCAGTATAGCGTGCCGCCGGTGTTGGAAACGAGCCGCGATCAATATCTCTGACCCGCTTGATTGGTCTTTTGTTGAGCTGATGTGATGCTCCGATTGATTTTCTTCGACAAGAACTGGGAAGATGGGGATCCGATCCGTGGCAGGGCCGTCCCGTGGGATAGTCTCCTGCGGGCGGACAGGTCCCCGTCGATCACAACGCGGTCGCGGGTTCCAGCGTTGTTGTCCAAAGCTCCGTATTGGCGCTGTCCATCAGCCTGACGGTCATGGCGCCGGTTTCACCGTCGATTTCGACAGCCCCGAAGAACTGCAGCCCGTCGGAGGGCGGAAGATTGACCCCCTGTTCCGCGGTGGGGGCTTTGACGAATTTGACCTGCGGTCCGAATGTCGCATCCGTCGCGTTGGGCCCGAATGTGCCGGCGTGGATCGGTCCCGTAACGAACTCCCAGAATGGATCGAAGTCCTGAAACGCGGCCTTGTCAGGATCGTAATAGTGGGCGGCTGTATAATGAACATCAGCGGTCAGCCACACCGTATTGGCGATGCCGACGGATTTGATGAAGCGCAGCAGATCCGCAAATTCATGTTCCCGTCCCCTTGGCCGGCCACCCGTGCCATTGGAAACCGCCTCCGATCCCTTTTGGTCGCGCCAGGAATCCCAGATAATGAGACTGATCGGCATGTCGCACGCAATCACTTTCCAGGTGGCGCTTGACCGTGCCAGTTCGCGCTTCAGCCAGGCAATCTGACGGGCGCCCATGAGGATGGTCTCAGGACCGGGCTGTTCCTGTTGGAGGTCATCATTGTCGGCGCGATAGGACCGCAGGTCGAGAAAGAAGATATCCAGAAGAGGGCCGTAATTGATGGTTCTGTACACCCGGCCGGGTTCGGTCGGCTGAAAGCGGATCGGCGTCATCTCATGGAAAGCCTGTGCGCTGCGGGCCGCCAGGAGACGAACACTCTTTTCCGTATAACGGTCGTCACCGCTCAGATCCTTGGAACCGGACCAGTTGTCAACCACCTCGTGATCGTCCCACTGGAAAAATGTCGGCACCCGCTCATTGAAGGCTCTTACATTCCGGTCAAGCAGATTGTATTTCCACTGGCCGCGAAATTCGTCCAGCGTTTCGGCAACCTTCGATTTTTCTGGCGTCACGAGGTTCCTCCAGATGGATCCGTCTTTCAGTTCAACCTCGGCTTTCAATGGGCCGTCCGCATAGACCGAGTCGCCGGAATGAATGAAGAAATCCGGTTCATGGCGCATCATCGTTGCGTAGGTCTTCATGCCGCCCCGCGCCTTGTCGATGCCCCAGCCCTGGCCGGCCGTGTCCCCTGACCAGACGAACTTGATCGAGCGCCGCGTGGATGGAGCGGTTTTGAAAGATCCGATAATGGGTTCGGATATCGCATTGCCGTCAGCGAGATCCGTTGCCGTGGCCCGCCAGAAGATAGTCTGGTCGGATGGGAGATCGTCAATCAATCGCTTGACCGTGAAATCGCCGTTCGGAATCGCATTGAGCGGCGCCAGCCTTTTGGCGTCCGTGAAACTGTCGGTCGTGGAAACCTCGAAGGCAATGGAGCTGGGACGGTCGGTCCGTGTCCAGACCATGCCGGAATTGATGTCCACGTCACCGGATTGAACACCGTGGGTAAACTGCGGTCGACCGTTGGCCCTTGAATAGGATGGCAGAAACACACCGGATCCGGCGAGGATGGACGCCGCGCCCGCGCCGGTGAGAAATCTGCGGCGGGTTGATGGGAGGTCAATTCTTCTGGGCATGGGAATCTCCGATTGGCACGATGCAGGTTCGAGGCGGATTGATCATCCGGACGGCAACGCGCTAAGGCAACAATAGCAAAACCATGTGCGCCAAACATGTCGGCTGCATAATGATCCTGTTATTTTTTGTTGACGATCTGGCGACCTGTTCGACCATCCCACCGGGTGACCGCCGCAGCCGCGTGGGCTTGGCTTGAATGACGCACCGTTTGAGTGCGGTGGGGCCTTTGCCGTTGCGGCCCGCACGACCAGTTGAAGTGGCTGGACCTCAGATTACCCTCGTGCCGCCTGAAGATCTGAACAATTGCTGGCTCTCGAAGATATGGCTTCTGATGGCATGGCTTATGCCGATCGGATCATCCGCATCAATCCGCCGTACGAGGTCCATCGTCTCATTATGAACCGTGTTCAATGTTGTCTCCCACGGCATGGACGGCAGCAACAACAGCCACATGCGAGACGTCTGGAAAAACAGCTTGAGTTGTATCTCTCGCAATGTCGTGTTGTCGGTGAGTTCAATGACGCCGGTAAAGTAGCGGATATTCGTTTCAGCGAAACCAATCGTGTCACCCTTTTCCAGCGCCAGAAATTCGTTCCCGCATTTTTCGAAGAAATCTCTGGTTCCAGCAGAAATGGGCATCTTGATATATGGTCCCATGGCTTCGGCAAGGATCATGCGAACGGCATAGACATCCTCCAGCTGATCCGGTTCGATGCGTGTTACAAGCGTGCCGATTCCGTGTTTGATTTCCACCAGCCCTTCATGCTCCAGCATGGAAAACACCCGCCGGATCGGTGATCGGCTGACAGCGTATTCCTGCGCCAGAACCTCCTCGCGCAAGACGGTGTCCGGCGGATATCTGTTTGTGCAGATTCGATACCGGATTTCCTGGTAGATGGCGGCGATTCGTTGTTGGGGTGGTGTGCGTGCCACCCCGGAGGGGATGGCAGCTTTGAGGGAATCCTGCATCAAAAAACCTGTTGTCCGGGCAGAGCCGCCTTGCGGCTGATGACTCGTGTGAGTTTGGCTGCCACGAGGCTCATGACAAGGAAGAAAACACCGGCCAAGGTTATTGGCTCCGTGTAGCGGAAGGTATCATTACCGATTATCCGTGCGGTTGCCACCAGTTCAATCACCGTGATCGCCAGTAACACCGGCGTTTCCTTGAACATGGCGACCAGATAATTGCCCAATGGCAGGATCACCGGCGGCACCGCCTGCGGAAGGATGATACGCTTGAGGGTCTGAAATGTGGTCAGATTGATGACCCTGGCAGCTTCCCACTGTCCCCGATCGACCTGCGCGAAACCCGATCGATAGACTTCCGCACAATAGGCGGAGTAGTGCATGCCAAGGGTCAATACGCCGCACACCATGGCCGGCAATACGATCCCCACAAGCGGCAGGAAATAGTACATTGCAAACAGCTGGATCAACAGCGGCGTCGTTCGGATGAACTCGACGAAAAGCTTGACGGCGAAGCTGACGATGGGGATGTCCAGCAGGTTGATGATGGCCCATATCAGTCCCAATATGGCCGCCAGCGCGAAGCCCATCAAAGTGGCTTGCAGCGTGACGAGGGATGCCTGGGCCATCAATGGCAGGATCTCCAGCGTGTAGTTCCAGTCCCAGTTCATGCTGCCCCTCCCAACCGGATTCCGCGAGAGAAGTGCTGCTCTAGCAGTTTCATTCCGATGGTGATGCACAGCCCGATTGCAAAATAGATGAACAGCACAATCGTGAAGACCTGGACGGTGAGATAGGTCGTCTGGTTGAGTTGATAGGCGGTGTAGGTCAGATCGGAAATGCCGATGAACGACACCAATGCGGTCAGTTTGAACAGCTGTATGGCCAGATTGCCGAATGGCGGAATCATGATCCGAATGGCCTGTGGCAGGATGATCCGCCGCATTCGGTTGAAATTGCTCATATTGATTGCGATGGCGGCCTCGTATTGCGCCTTCGGAACCGCGCGAATGGATGCCTCGACGACGATTGCCGCATAGGCGCCGACATTGAGCGAAACCCCCAATACGCCCGCGGTAAACGGGTCGATCCTCGGTCCGAACAGTGGCAGAACGTAAAACAGCCAGAACAGTTGCACGAGGGCAGACGTGCCCCTGAAAATCTCAACATAGACAATGCAGGTCCAACGGATCGGCAGCCACGGCGACAGCCGGCCGATACCGGCGGTGAAGGCAATGAAGATTGTCAGGATGGCGGAAACGACCACAAGCTTCACGGTCGTCCATGCTGCGTCGAGAAAGACCCAGCCGCTGTCAACGAAGGGCGACTGAATGAAATAGATCGTTCCGGTTGCGACCGTCACGAGGAGGATGATGATCAAAGAGCGAATGGAGATTGAAGGCCCTCACTTATGCTCAGTGTTGATCCCGCGCCGTTTCGAGCAATCGGCGCGGGATGAATATTGGTTCAAAGGCCTGCGCCGCACAATTCTTTCATTGTCTTGGATGGGGCATCGGCCGGTCCAAACCCCCAGGCGGCGGCCATTTCGGCATATTGGCCGCTCTCCAGATAGTCATCCAGTACGGCCTGAAAGGCGTCGCGGAAGGCCATATTGGCTTTCAATTCGTCTCCGGTCCCTTTCGGAAATCCGATGGCGCCGTGACCCTGATAGGTCTCGCCTCCGATCTCGGTGATCGAACCGGAGCTCTCCACGCCGATCAGGTCGCCTGCTGTTCGAACAATGTCATTGATGGCGAATGCCGACAGCGCGAATCCGTCAGCGCGGCCAGAAATGACCGCCGAGATTCCGGCTGCCTTGTCACCGACCTTGAGAAGTTTTGAATCCGGGACACCGTCTTTCTTGGCCAGTGTTTCTTCGGTTCCACCGGCCAGCAGGGCGAGCACTGCGCCGTCAGTGTTGGCGATATCTTTGAAATTGTGCAGGTTCTTGGGATTGCCCTTCTTCACCACATAGGCCGCTCCCTGGCCCCAGGTGGGTTCGGCAAAAAGGATCTGCTCACAGCGCTTGGGTCGGATGTAGATGCCGGCCGCGCCCATATCGATCCGGCCTGCGACAAGGGACGGGATGAGCGCGCCGAAATCCATCGCCACGAATTCCAGTTCTGTGACGCCCATCTCGTTGAGAACGTGCTTGACCAATTCCACCTGTTCGCCACTGAAACTTCCATCCGCCTGTTTGTAGCCATAAGGGGCATATCCAGCGATGCCGATTGTCGCGCCTTCCGCGCGGTACTTGTCGAGAAGCGGGTTATCGGCGGCGGAAACCGATGTTGCAATCAAGAGAAGGCCAACACCAATCGCCCCCCCGATTTTCTGGATGATGTTCATTTATCTCTCCTGTTTCGAAATGATTTCGTCTCAACAGATTCCAGAACCGCTTGGGATGCGGTCCATCAGAATGATACCCAATCATCAAGATGGATACAACATCAAAAATTTTGAAAGAAAAACCGGTTTATTTGTTCAAAAATTTCAGTTACGTGATATAGATGTATATCTCTTACGATTTTGTCCGGTGCTGAATATGCATGAAAGCAAGAAAGCTGGCGGCCGGATCCTGCACCTCTACACGGGCAAGGTTCGGGAAAGCCGCATTCAAGGTGATGTCGAACCAACGGCCTATATCCGCTCGTCTTGCAGTCGGCCGCTTTGGCTGGCGCCGACCGGATTGTCCGGAAATGATTTGGGTACCCCGCGAAAAATCGGAGCGCAAAATCACGCTGTTTATCTGTTTCCTCAGGCTCACTATGCCTACTTTTCCGATCTGCTCGGACGACCGATTTCGCCCGGCCGGTTTGCGGAAAATGTCAGCTATGACGGCCCGGACGAGAATGCGCTCCGCATAGGTGATCAAATCCGCATCGGGGACGCGTTGATCGAACTCACTTTGCCACGCGTGCCCTGCTACAAGATGGCGCATTTCGTCGGCACGGATCCCGGATTCCCCAGCCGCTTCTCCGGCACAGGGCGCACCGGTGTTTATGCGCGGGTGCTCACGCCCGGCCGGGTGGCGCCTGCGGATGATCTGACGGTGATCAGATCAGATTCACGCAACGCGACAATATCGGAACTCAACACCGTTTTGACGGCAGGAAAGCCGCGCGCCGACATCATCTCTCGCGTTATCGAATCTCCTTCGCTCCTGCCGGAGGTTCGAAAACTGATAGAGGATCGCCTGGCCGCACTTTGTCTCGAGAAGTCGCATGATCCGCAACGGGTGCGCATTCTCACCCGCTCACAGGAAACGCCGAACGTCGTATCCCTGACATTCGAACTGCCTCTCATGCCGACCCAAATACCCAGACCCGGCCAATTCGTCACATTCGGTGTCGAAGATGGACAGGGCAATCGGCATTTTCGATGTTATTCGCTGAGCCAGGGCCCCTTTGCAGGGACTGACGACAAAATCTGCCGGATCGCCGTGAAGCGTGAAAAACCGGACCGGGGAGGCTTTTCGGTTTCCAACTGGTTGCATGATCACATCACGGTTGGTGCCGTGTGTACGGTCTATCCTCCCACAGGCGACTTCTGTTTGCCGCAACAGCCAACCGGTCCATTGGCGTTTGTCGCCGGGGGTATTGGCATCACGCCGATTTTGCCTCAGCTGCAGGCGCTCGCAGCCACTGGATATGCTGCTCCGGTTGCGATGATATACGTTGCCCGGTCACGCCGGGAACTGGCATTTCTGGACGAGGTGGCAGAGGCCGCTGCAGGTCTCGAGCACTTTGACCTGCAAGTTTTTGTGACACGCGATGACGGAACCGCCGAAGTGTCACCATTGGTTCAATCCGGCCGGCCGGATCTGGCCAGTTGGATTTCGGATCTCGATGATGCGGCGCAATTGTTCGTTTGTGGTCCGGGCGAGCTGATTGACGATGTCTGCAATGTGCATGCCAGCCTGGGACGATCGAATGCTTGTCTTTTCTATGAGCGTTTCACCGACCAGACAGATGGTGGATTTGACACCGAGCCCGCGCCGCGCGCCCAGATCACAATCGGGCAGGGCGGTATGTCGGGTGTCTGGACACCGGATGATGGATCGCTGTTGGACTGGATTGAAACGAATACGGATCTTCGCCCACCTGCTGCCTGCCGTTCCGGCATCTGTCGCACCTGCAAGGCAATTCTGACCCGTGGTTCAGTGGTCTATCCATCGAGCGTCTCGGCGCCGTCCCAAACAGAGGTGCTGTTGTGCTGCGCGCGGCCGGGATCCGATATCGAGATAGATATGGGACAGGTTAGCCTCGACAGAATGACCGGATAGAAAATGCTTGACCCGGCTTGAACCCGGAACGGTGGAAATTGGAGATATGACAATGCTCGATAAAACCTCCCAACATCCTCTGCGGCTGCAAGGCGATGACGTTCCAATGGTTCGATTTGAGAATGTCAGCAAGCGCTATGGTGCCCTGACCGTGCTGGAGGGTCTTGACCTCGATATCGCCGAAGGAGAGATGGTGAGCATCATTGGCCCGTCCGGCTCCGGCAAGACGACCGTGCTGCGCGTATTGATGACATTGGAATCGATCGATGACGGAGTGATATATGTCAACGGTGCGCCACTGACCCACATGGAGAAGAATGGTGTTTTGGTTCCGTCGAACCAGCAATACCTCAGGGACATGCGCCAGAATATCGGCATGTGTTTTCAGCATTTCAACCTGTTTCCGCACATGACGGCTCTTGAGAACTGCATGGAGGGGCTGATTTACTCCCTCGGCATGAGCCGCGGTGATGCACGGGAACGCGCCGAAGACTTGTTGGCGCTTGTCGGCGTCGCCGACAAGCGAGACCAATACCCATCCCGTCTGTCGGGCGGCCAGCAACAGCGCGTGGCGATCGCCAGGGCCTTGGCCATGAGACCAAAGGTGATGTTGTTCGACGAAGTGACCTCGGCGCTCGATCCGGAGGTCATCGGCGAAGTGACCAATGTCATCCGCAAACTGGTCGAGGAACTCAACCTCACGATGCTGATGGTCACCCATCAGATGGGGTTTGCGCGCGACATTTCCGACCGCATCTGCTTCTTCTATGCAGGAAAGATCGAGGAGCAGGGATCTCCAGAGGAAGTCTTCGAACATCCTCAAAGAGAACGGACGCAACAGTTTCTCAGCGCCGTCAAGGAAGCCCGATGAACCGTCCGATCCTCCCCAATGCCGTCTATCTGGCGCGCCACCGCATACAGTCCTTGATTCGATCAACGCCGATAGTGTCATCGCCGACGCTTTCCGAGCTGTCGAACAGCGGTGTCCATCTGAAACTTGAACAGTTGCAGGTCACCGGCAGTTTCAAGGTCCGCGGGGCGACCAATGCGGTGCTGTCCCTGTCGGAGGACCAGAAGCGTGCAGGCGTCGTCGGCGTTTCAACCGGAAACCACGGCAGGGGCCTGGCCCATGCCGCTGCAAATGCAGGCATTCGCTGTGTGATCTGCATGTCCGAATTGGTTCCCGACAACAAGGTGCAGGCAATCCGTTCTCTGGGCGCGGATGTAAGGATCATCGGACGTTCACAGGACGATGCCCAGGAGGAAGTCGACCGCCTGGTGTCCGATGAGGCGATGGTCATGCTGCCGCCTTTTGATCATCAGGACATTATCAGCGGGCAGGGAACCGTTGGTCTGGAAATCGTTGAGGACCTCCCGATGGTCGATACGGTTCTCATTCCCGTATCCGGAGGCGGCCTGATATCGGGCGCAGCCCTCATCATGAAGGCGATCAATCCCGGCATTACCGTGATCGGAATCTCGATGGAGCGTGGTGCCGCGATGGTGGAGAGCCAGAAGGCGGGCAAACCGGTTGCGGTCGAGGAACTGGCCACGCTCGCCGATTCATTGGGTGGCGGTATCGGTTTGGACAACACCTATACGTTTTCGATGGTCGAAGGATTGGTCGACGAACTCATCACCGTTACGGAAGCGGAAATCGCAGCCGCTATTCGCCATGTCTACTGGATGGAAAGACAGATTGTGGAGGGATCTGGCAGCGTCGGCGTCGCCGCCCTTCTGGCCGGAAAGGTTCGTGATGCCGGCACGGTCGTCGCACTGCTTAGCGGTGGCAATATTGATATGGGATTGCACAGCCGGATCATCGGCGGAGACGATGTCGATCTGTCCGCCAGACCCCAAATGCGGAGCAAACTCGATGCCTGACATCAAACTTTACACGGAAAGAGATCTGCGGGATGCCGTTCCCCTGGATCTGGATGCCATCGCCTGTGTCGAAGAGGCGTTTCGCGCCCTGGCGACGAAAGAGGTGGTCATGCCGCCGATTCTGAGCATGCACATTGCAGAACACAATGGTGAGGTGGATGTCAAAACCGCCTATGTGCCGGGCATCGACTCCTTCGCCATCAAGATGAGCCCCGGATTTTTCGATAATCCGAAATACGGGCTGCCGAGCGTCAACGGGTTGATGGTGCTGTTCTCGGCGACCACCGGGCTGGTTGAAGCCGTGCTGCTCGACAATGGTTATCTGACCGATGTTCGCACAGCGGCGGCCGGCGCCGTCGCCGCGCGTTGGCTGGCCCGGCCCGACGCGACGCAGGCCGGCATCATCGGCAGCGGCACGCAGGCCCGATTGCAGTTGAAGGCACTCAGCCTTGTGCGCAACATTGAACGCGCTGTCATTTGGGGAAGAGATGACGCAAGGGCCCGAAAATGTGCTGAAGACTGTGCATCGGAACTGGGGATTGACGTCACGGCGGTCGCGACCGTCGGCGACGTCATGGCCACCAGTGACATTGTGGTCACCACCACGCCGTCGTCTGAGCCACTGATCGATGCGTCGCAGCTGCGACCGGGGCAGCACATCACGGCCATGGGGTCCGACGCGGACTACAAAACGGAATTGGCGCCGGACGTCATTGCAGCCGTCGACCGGTATGTTTGCGATCATTACGCCCAATGCCTGAAACAGGGAGAGCTGCGCGCTGCGGTTGCCGCTGGTTCAGCGTCGCCCGATCTTGATTACTCGGAAATCGGTGCGGTGATTGAACAGCAAGATGGAGGCCGTGACGGGTCTTCTGACATTACGGTGTGCGATCTTACGGGAACCGGTGTCCAGGATACAGCGATTGCGGCATTTGCACGCTCCCGTGCCTTGGCCGCCGGCACCGGAACCACCTTCACCAGCGATGAGTAATCGAGGATGCATGATGCCTGAAATTGATCTGCCGTTCGATCGCGCCGAATATGCCGAGCGGATAAACAAGGTCCACACGGCCATGGCCGAGCGCGGGTTTGACTTGCTGGTCGTCAGCGATCCGTCAAATATGGCCTGGCTGACCGGCTATGATGGCTGGTCATTTTATGTGCATCAGTGTGTTCTTCTGACGGCCGATGGCCAGCCCATCTGGTTCGGCCGCCGCCAGGATGCCAATGGGGCGTTGCGAACGGTGCATATGGATGAAGCCCATATCACCTCCTATCCGGATGAATATGTCCAGTCGGTGGAGCGTCACCCGATGGATTACCTGAGCGCAATGATCACGGATCGCGGATGGGGCGCCCGCCAGATCGGCGTCGAGATGGACAATTACTATTTTTCCGCTGCCGCATTTGGTTCGCTGGTCAGGCATTTGCCCAACGCCCGCTTCGGAGATGCGACCGGACTGGTCAATTGGTGCCGGGCCGTCAAATCGCCCCAAGAGCTGGAATTCATGCGCCGTGCGGCCAGGATTGTTGAACGCATGCACGAACGGATTGTCGACGTGGTCGAGCCGGGCATGCGCAAATGTGACCTTGTGGCTGAGATTTATGATGCCGGAATCCGTGGCACGGACGGCCATGGCGGTGACTATCCGGCCATAGTCCCATTGCTTCCATCGGGGGCGGATGCGGCGGCTCCCCACCTGACCTGGAATGACCGGCCAATGAAATCCGGAGAGGGGACCTTCTTTGAGATCGCCGGCTGTTATCGCCGGTATCACGTCCCTTTGTCGCGCACGGTCCACCTGGGACAGCCGTCGCAACAATATCTCGATGCGGGCAGCGCCGTGTGTGAAGGCATCGAAGCCGGTCTTGCCGTCGCAAGGGCCGGCAACCGATGCGAGGACATCGCGTTGGCTTTTGGCGGTGTGCTCGAAAAATGGGGCCTGTCAAAGGACAACCGGGCCGGGTACCCCATCGGGCTCAGCTATCCGCCCGACTGGGGCGAGCGGACAATGAGTCTGAGAGCCGGCGATCGAACGGAACTCCAACCCGGCATGACGTTTCACTTCATGACCGGCCTGTGGATGAATGATTGGGGCATCGAAACAACCGAAAGCATCGTCATTACCGACGGTGAACCGCAATGCCTTGCATCCGTTCCCCGCGAACTCGTTGTAAAGGCCTAGCGAAATGAGCAGCAATCCGATTTCATCGACTGTCGATTTTGAACGGGACGGCGTGCAACATGGCTTTTTGAAATTGCCGCACTCCCATGACGGCTCGGCGTGGGGGTCCATCATGATCCCGGTCACGGTCATCAAGAATGGCGATGGTCCGACGGCCCTGTTGACCGGCGGCAACCATGGTGACGAATATGAAGGACCGCTGGCCCTTTACGATCTTGTCAACACCATCGGAGATCGGGATGTCACCGGCCGTGTCATAGTTGTTCCGGTCATGAACGTGCCCGCGTTTCACGCCGGGCGGCGCACATCGCCGATTGACGGCGTCAATCTCAATCGCGCCTTTCCGGGCAATCCCCTCGGGACCGCAACACAGAAGCTGGCCGATTATTTCCAACGCACATTGCTTCCCATGGCCGACTATGTCCTGGACTTTCATTCCGGCGGCAAGACGCTGGACTTCGTGCCCTTCTGCGCGTCCCACGTCCTTGCCGACAAGGCAAATGAGGAGCGTTGCGCGTTGGCGATGCGGGCATTCAATGCTCCCTATTCCGTGACGTTGCTGGAAGTCGACAATGTCGGCATGTATGACACGGCAGCCGAGGAGATGGGCAAGGTCTTTGTCTCCACCGAGTTGGGCGGAGGCGGAACCGCAAGGGCCGAGACGGTTGCGGTCGCCAGGAAGGGAACCCGAAACTTTCTCAGGCACGCCGGAATTCTCGGCGGTGCGCTGGAGCAGAGTGCAACGATTGATCTGGACATGCCCGACGGTCGTTGTTTTGTGGAATCGCGATCCGTGGGTCTGCTGGAGCTTTGCGTCGAACTGGGTGATCGTGTGTCTGCCGGTCAGTGCTTGGCCCGCATTCATGATATTCATCAAACTGGCGGCTTGCCGGTTGAATATCACAGTCAACTGGATGGTATCTTCATTGGCCGCCACTTTCCTGGTCTGATTGCCATGGGCGATATCATTGCCGTCATTGCCGTGCCGGTATGAATTCCATGGATAAGAGACGGGAGCCATGATCAAGCTGGATGAACGGGATCTCAAACTCCTGTCCGTCCTTCAGGCAGAGGGGCGGATCACCAAGAACGATCTGGCAAAACGGATAAATCTGTCCTCGACGGCCTGTTGGGAGCGGCTCAAGCGCCTGGAAACACATGGCGTGATCGAAGGCTATGGTGCACGTGTATCCGCCAGTGTGTTCGGTCCGCGGACAACCATCATCATGCAGGCCGAACTGGACAGTCACCGCTCGCCGGATTTCATCCGGTTCGAAAAGACGATTGAACAGATATCCGAGATTGTCGAATGTTGGGCCGTGGGTGGGGGCGTCGACTATTTTCTGAAATTTGTCTGTCGCGATATCGACTCCTATCAGCGACTCGTTGATCGCATGCTGGACAGGAACATCGGCCTGAAGCGGTATTACACCTTTATCGTCACGAAAACCGTGAAATCGACAGCATCACCTCTGGCCTCTCTCGAACCCGGCCAGCATTCGAACTGAAGACAAGGCAACGCCCCGAATGGGCGACTTGGCTCGGACAGCGTGGGCGCTGCTTCCGGATTGACCTATCGACGAAATTTCGGAATGCATGGGCAAATTCAGGTGAATCTTCGGAATAGTTCGCGCAATGCGACGCCTCTTCGGACCGTAATCCCCTAGAGAGGAGTGGTCGTCTGTTTTGCTCCAAATGCACCAGGTAGGAGGGCCCGATGGAAGAAACCGCAACCCAGTTGTCGCAATTATCCCTGGCCGATCATCTGCAGGATCCAAAGCTCATACGGGAATTCAGCTATGTCGGCGGCCAATGGGTTGCCGGGACCAATGGCAGGACCTGTGCTGTTCTCGATCCAGCGTCCGGCCAAACCCTCGGCCATGTCGCATCGCTGGAGGCAGAGGACGGTGTCCGGGCAGTGGATGCGGCCGATAACGCATTTGCCGCATGGTCGCACATGCTGCCTCAGGGTCGTTCCGCATGTTTGCGTCGATGGTTCGAATTGATCCTGTCTCACAAGAACGATCTCGCGATGCTGATGACGCTGGAGCAGGGCAAGCCATTGTCGGAAGCCCGCGGCGAAATCGATTATGCCGCGTCCTTCCTGGAGTTTTATGCCGAAGAAGCAAAACGTCCCAACATTGAAGGCGTGACATCGCACCTGGCTGATGCGGAAGTCGAAGTTTGGCGCGAACCGGTGGGAGTGGCCGCTCTCGTCACGCCGTGGAATTTCCCATCGGCCATGATTACGCGCAAGGCTGCAGCAGCGCTGGCCGCCGGCTGCACCACGGTCGTGCACCCTTCCCATGAAACGCCCTATTCGGCGATCGCGCTGGCGGAATTGTCGGAACGTGCCGGTATTCCGGCGGGGGTCTTCAATGTGGTGACCGGACGCGCGTCATCGATCGTACCGGCCTGGATGGCCGACTCGCGGGTGCGGGCATTGTCCTTTACCGGCTCCACGACAGTGGGCAAACTTCTTTATCGCCAATGCGCACAGACCATCAAGCGCATGGTCTTGGAACTTGGCGGCCATGCGCCGTTTCTGGTCTTTGACGATGCGGATATCGAGCTTGCAGTGGATGAGGCCATAAAGGCGAAATTTGCCACGTCGGGTCAGGATTGCCTGGGAGCCAACAGGTTTTACGTGCAGAGCCGGATCTATGACGATTTTTGTCGTCGTTTCGCTGAACGCACAGCGGGATTGACGGTCGGCCCAGGGGTCGACGATTGTGACATCGGGCCATTGATGAACGAAACGGCGATCCTGAAACAGCAGGAACACGTTGCCGACGCGCTGTCCAGGGGATCGAGGCTGCTGACGGGCGGCGCCGTGCATGATCAGGGTCCGCTGTTCTTTCAGCCGACTGTGCTGGCCGACACGCCTGACACCGCGATGATCATGCGGGAGGAAACATTCGGTCCCGTTGCTGCAATTGCGGCCTTCGAGACCGAAGAAGAGGCATTGTCGCTTGCCAACAGCACCGAATATGGGCTCGTTGCCTATGTGCATACGCGCGATCCCCGCCGAATTTACCGTGCCAGCCGCGCGCTGCAATTCGGCATGGTTGCGATTAACCGAACAAAGGTCACTGGCGCGCCCATTCCCTTCGGCGGAATGAAGCAGTCGGGACTCGGCCGGGAAGGCGCCCGGCTCGGGATGGAGGCCTTTATGGATGTCAAATATGTATGTCGGGACTGGAACTGACAGCCGGCAGGGAAAGGAAATGCACCATGCGCACCAATGATCAACTTGCTGAATGGGATCGGAACAATTTCTTCCATCCTTCAACCCATCTTGCACAGCATGCGAGGGGCGAGACCACTGGCCGCATCGTCACCGGCGGTTCCGGTGTGTTTATCGAAGACAGGGACGGCAATCGCCTGCTTGATGCCTTTGCCGGCCTGTATTGCGTGAATGTCGGCTATGGCCGATCCGAGATTGCCGATGCGATTGCCGAACAAGCCCACGAACTTGCCTATTACCATGCCTATGTGGGACATGGGACCGAGGCGTCGATCACGCTTGCGAAAATGATTCTCGATCGGGCGCCGCAAAACATGTCGAAGGTCTATTTTGGCCTCGGCGGATCTGACGCCAATGAAACCAACCTGAAGCTGGTCTGGTACTACAACAATATCCGCGGCCTTCCACAGAAGAAGAAAATCATCTCCCGCTGGAGGGGGTATCACGGATCGGGTCTGGCGACCGGATCCCTGACGGGACTGACCTTGTTTCATAACAAATTCGACTTGCCGCTCGACCGAATCCTCCACACCGAGGCGCCCTACTATTACCGGCGGGACGATCTTTCCATGAGCGAACCGGACTTCGTTGCCCATTGCGTTTCACAATTGGAGGCGATGATCGAGCGCGAAGGATCGGAGACAATTGCTGCGTTTATCGGCGAGCCTGTCCTCGGCACTGGTGGTCTTGTGCCGCCGCCGGAGGGCTATTGGCAGGCCATCCAGGCCGTTTTGCGCAAGCACGACATATTGATGATTGCCGACGAGGTGGTAACCGGGTTTGGCCGGCTCGGCAGCATGTTCGGATCCACGCACTATGGCTTTGAAGCCGATATCATCACCATCGCCAAGGGACTGACGTCAGCCTATGCGCCGCTTTCGGGATCGATCATTTCAGATCGTGTCTGGAAGGTTCTGGAAAAGGGGACGGATGAAAATGGTGCCATCGGGCACGGCTGGACCTATTCGGCCCACCCGATCGGAGCCGCGGCCGGGATCGCCAACCTGAGACTGATCGACGATCTTGGCCTCGTCGGCAATGCAGGCGAAATGGGTCGATACCTCAATGCTGCCATGAAATCGGCGTTCCGGGACCATCCGAATGTCGGCGACATTCGCGGTGAAGGTTTGCTCTGTGCTCTTGAATTCGTGGAGGAACACGATTCGAGACGTTTCTTTGATCCGTCCAAAGGCATGGGTGCGAAGGTTGCCGCGGCGCTCCTGAAGCGCGGCGTCATTGCCCGCGCCATGCCGCAAGGTGATATTCTCGGTTTTGCGCCGCCGCTTTGCCTGAACCGGGCGGAAGCCGATCAGATCGTCGAGAAAACGGTCGAGGCGGTGGATGAGGTCTTTTAAAGGCGTTCAGGGTTGAGCGGATCCGCTAAAACCCGACCGCATCTGCAAAATCGACGACCGGTGCCATTGACACCCATCCAGGTGAAGTTGAGGGTTTCGGCCGATGTGGCGGACCTGTCATCCCGTTTTGTTCGCGGGGGCGATCCGGCCCAGAATGTCGAGCACATTTTCGATGTAGGCTTCTTCCGCCTCCCTGCCGGCAGGCAAATCAAGCTGGTCGTCAATGAGCAGGTTCGCAAGGCCGTGAACAAGGGACCAGATCGCGACGCCTGTCAGTTCGATCTGGTTGCCATCCGGCCGGTCACTTGCAGCCTGCAACAGTGAGACCGCAGCGAAACTGCGGTCCTTTGCAAGTCGCATCGCTTCCGTCAGGTCCGGAAATCGGGTTTCGTCAGAAAACAGGGGCCCAAACATGAGCCGAAAGAGAGCAGGCCGCAGACGGGCGAACTGAACATAGGCGAGTCCGATTGCCCGTGATTTGAGACCATCTGATTTCTCGCTGATAACGGCAGCATCCATCGTGGAAACCAGATCGCGAAATCCTGTTTCCGCGACGGCGGCAAGCAGTGCGTTCTTGCTGTCGAAATGGCGGTAGGGCGCCATGTGGGAGACTCCAGCCTTTCGCGCAACCCTTCTCAGCGACAAGGCTTCGCTGCCATCTGCCTCAATCATGTGTACGGCAATATCGATCAACTCCGAACGCAGGCCGCCGCCAGCAGAGCGTGGGTTTTTCTTGTGCGTTTCCGTCATGGCCCTCGATTGTCGCAAATAGAGTTTACACTGTAAACATGCCGATGTAGTTTACAGTGTAAACATGGATTCCGACGACCCTGAACCGGTGGTTCACCGAATCAGATGTCGCATCGATAGGACCGAAAACGGGATGAGAACCTACATACGCATTAACCTCGCGCTGCTCCCACTTCCGTTATACCTGATGGTCTCATGGCTTGTTTCTCCGGTCGCCGCTGCCGGCGTGGCACTTGCCTATGCACTGTGTTGGTCGGTTTTTGAACGCGGGATGAAAGTGCCGCCCGTTTTCGAATGCGCCTTGATTCTTGGCCTGGCGGCGGTTTTGCTGGACCGTCTGTTCAATGTCATGCCTCTGTTGGGATCACCCAATGGCGTGGTGTTGCTGTGCCTGAGCGCCGGCGCGGCCGTGAGCATTGCGTTACGGCGACCCTGGACGGCGGAATTCTCCGCGTCGGACTATGGCGGGGCCAGTGAAACGCCGCTCTTCATGACCATCAACATGGTCATGTCCGGCCTGTGGACCATTCTGTTCGCCTGGATGGGTGTTGCCGCGATGACCGATGTTCCGCCCATCGCTTCCTGGGGGCCGGTCGTGTTGGGCGGTGTCGTGTCGGCGGTTTTGCCCAATGCCATCGTCAATTACATCCTGAAAAAGGAGGCGGCAGGCGATCAACGCAACAACTGGGATGCGCCCGTCTTTCCTGCTGTCGCTGTGAATTCACATGCCGATGACGAGGTCTGTGACGTTGCGGTTGTCGGTGCCGGTATTGGCGGTCTGACGGCAGCGGCACTGTTGGCCGATCATGGCTTGAAAGTGGCAGTGTTCGAACAACATGTCGTGCCCGGAGGATATGCCCACAACTGGTTGCGGCGGGCTCGCATTCGCGATGAGAAGACCGGCGAAAAGCTGGTATTCCGTTTTGACTCCGGCGTTCACGACGTCTCGGGCTGGCAACCCGGAGGGCCGGTGCGGCGTGTTTTCGAACGTCTCGGCATTGCCGGCGAGTGTATATGGAAGCGGCTGGATCACCGCTATGAGCTGGACGGAAAAACCGTGAATGTGCCGCGGGACTGGCGCCAATATGTGGAGACCCTCGCGGGGTACTATCCGGGCGAAGCGGCCGGCATCAGGACGCTGTTTGACGACATCCATATCATTTACCGGGCCATGTATTCCAATTCGGACAAGCGAGGCGGCATTCCCGGAGCACCGACAACACCGGATGAGCTTCTCACCTTTGCCAAGGACTACCCGCTGGCTGTCCAGTGGATGCAGGAGCCGTGGACCGAGTTTGTCGCAAGGCACATCAAGGACGAACGCGTCCTTGGTTGGATCGAATTGCTCAGCGGCTATGTCACCGATGATCCGGGACGAGCCAAGGTGGCCCAAATGGTTCCACTGTTCGGGTATTATTTCGAGGGTGGCCATTATCCCGTTGGTGGTTCCGGCGTCATTGCACAAAGCCTGGCGTCGGCTCATCGGAGCCGCGGCGGCCACCTTCATCTGAAAACCGAGGTTCTCAAAATCACCGAGGACAACGGGGCCGCTACCGGGCTTCTGGTCCGGGACCGGAAAGGAAACCAACGCCGTGTTCATGCCGGTGCCGTCATATGCAATGGCGATTTGCGTGTGATGCTGGATCAGTTGGTGGATGACAGATCCATGGTTTTACGGTTGGAAGCGCAATCCGGGCCGATTGAACCCGCCTGCTCGGCAATATCGGTCCATCTGGCCCTGCGCGGCGAACTCGACCTGCCTCCGGTGATCCATGTCGGCCTTGACGGCGAGGAGGCGGGGCTGGTTATTCCCTCCGCGGTCGATCCGGGTTGTGCTCCGAAAGGCTATTCAACCGTCGAAGCCGTCCAGTTGGTGCCATCCACGGACGCGCCTGGCTGGTTTCCCGATTGTGCGGAAAGTTTTGAATTTGATCTCGTTGGCCATCGCCGTTCCAGCGCCTATCGGAGGCGCAAGAAGAAAGCCGGGGATCGCTTGTTGGCGTTCGTCAGGCAAGTCATTCCCGACGTGGATGAGCGCATCGTCTATCGTGCCGATTCAAGCCCGGTCACATTTGCCCGCTACACAAGGACTGCCTTTGGCTCGATCTACGGCGTCGGGACAGACCATGACAAAGTGCCAACGAAATTGCCGCTTCGCAATCTGGCTATTGCAGGCGCTGCCACCCATGGCCCGGGAATCGAAGCCGTGGTCATTTCGGGTGCTTATGCCGCTGAGGCCATGGTGCCGGACATCTTGTCATTGGACAAACGACGAGTCAGCGAAGATGGTCGGCGACTTGAATCTGCCGCCTTGGCTGATTGATGGCACCCAATCGATAGCGTTGAACGTCAGTTTTCGCGATGGCTGCTTGACGCTGTACAGCGATTGCGCTAATTAGTTCGGTAACAGAACGAACTAATAGGATCGTCCCGTGAGTGATGCGTCGCGCAAGTCCAGGCAATTGTCTTTGTGCATGGTTATGGAGACCATCGTACATTGTGGGCCGATATCCCGCGCCAGCATCGCCAAACAGACCGGACTGTCGAAACAGACCATCTCCGAAATCGCCCGTCTGCTCGAAGAAGATGGTTGGATTCGTGAGACCGGGCGGACGAGCGGGCATGTCGGGCGCACGGCTGTAACCTACGAGATCATCCCGAATGCTGCCTGCATCGCGGCCGTCGATCTTGGCGGGACCAAGGTTCGCGCCGCCATTGCTGATCTGTCCTGCAATGTGCTGGCGGAACTGGTGGAGCCGACCGACAAGCGCGGCGGCCGGCATGTAGTCGATCAGATCGCCCGCATGTGCCGGGCCGTGGCGCAACACAATGCCATCGATTTCCAAAAGGTAAGACTGGCTGTCGTCGGCGTTCCCGGTGTGCCGCATCCGAAAACCGGCCATGTGCTGATGGCACCGAACATACCCGGCATCGAAACATTCGATGTTGCGGATGCCGTCAAGCAGGAACTCGAGCTGGAAGTGATCGTCGAAAATGACGTCAACCTGGCGGTTCTCGGGGAGCATTGGGTCGGCACCGGGGCCGGCTTTGACGATCTGGCCTATATTGCGCTCGGGACCGGCATTGGTGCCGGCATCATCGTCAATGGCGAATTGGTGCGCGGCACCGCCAATGCCGCCGGGGAACTCGGTTTCCTGCCTTTCGGGGCCGATCCCTTCGAGCCAGCGTCTCGTCGTATCGGAGCACTTGAGCGGGTCACGGCAACGACCGGTATGCAGTCCCGCTACCGGGCGCTCGCCGGGAAAGAGCTGGATGTGCCGGGCATTTTCGATGCCGCGGCGGAAGGCGACGACAACGCGCTCACCGTGATTGATGAAACAGCGCGCTACGTGGCACGGGCGATCGCGGCGATCAGCGTGATTACCGGGCCGGGAAGGGTGGTGCTCGGAGGATCGATTGGCAGCCGCGTTGAAATGGCCGATCGTGTCCGGGACCTTGTTCCGCAATGCACACCGCGCCCGGTCGACATCGTGACGTCCGCGCTCGGCTCCGCCGCCGCCATTGCCGGTGGCGCTGCTGTCGGCCTGGGGCACCTCCATGCCATCCTGTTTTCAGGCGGTGTCCCGGGTGCGGAAATCGCGCTGCCGCCACCTGACGTCGTCAAGTTCGCCGGGGCCGGGCAATGAGCGATCAGGCCCATCTCGAACAACGGCTCAGGGCACATGTCGACCGCAATGATGCCGTCGCGCTGCTGAGGGCTGCGGTCGCCCGTGAAAGTGTAACAGGCAATGAGGCCAATTTTGCTGCGTTCCTGAATCAGCGTATGCAGGGACTGTCGCTCGACCCGCAAATGGCAGAGTTTCAACCGGGCCGCCCAAACGTCTGGGGCGAAAGAAAGGGAGCCGACGGTGGCGACCGTCTGCTTTTCATGGGCCACACCGACACGGTCCATGTGCGTGGGTGGAGCGAACGATGGGCCGGAACCGAGCGAGAAGATCCCTTTGGCGGCGCCATTGTGGACGGGGAGATCTGGGGCCGCGGGACCGGTGATCTGAAAGCCGGAATCTGTGCCAGTCTCGCCGCACTCGAACTGCTTGACCGCGCCGGGATCAGATTGCGCGGCGATATTGCCTATGCCTTTGTTGGCGACGAGGAAAGCGGAGAACCCGGCAGTGGCGTCAGCGCCGGCGCCAAGCATTTTACCGATCGTGTCTTGGCCGGTGAAATCGCCCGTCCTGACTTTGCCATTTATGTTGAGCCGACCCGGCTGTCGGTCTATCCGGCGCAAATGGGCTTCTTCATCGCCGATGTGACCATCACCGGAAAATCGGCCTATTTTGGGGTGCCCGAACAGGGTGTCGATGCGCTCAAGGCAACCCATGAGATCCTGTCCGCCATCTGGCGGCACTCCGAGGACATATCCGCCCGGGCCAGCCACGATCTGGTGGGTCGGGCCTTCGTGCTCGTCACGGAAATTGCCGGCGGTGGTTATATTGCGGTACCGGGCGAGGCGCGGCTGTCGCTGATCAGAAAATTGCTGCCCGGTGAAGGCCTCGATGAAGCGGTCCACGATCTGGAAACCGTTATTCGCGGAGCCGTTTCGCAGGATGCCATCACAATCGAGTTGTCCTATCCGGCGGGCCGGGACCACCCATTGGGCGGATCGCCCGCCGAAATCGATCCCGGTCTTCGGCCTATCGAAATGCTGTCCGGCGCGCTGGATCAGGCCATGCCCGGCCGGGGCCGTATCGAGGGCGCCCCCTACTGGTCTGAATCGCCCTTTCTGATTGAATCAATCCGCTGCCCGGCCGTCTATTGCGCACCGGGAGACATCACCAACTGCCATACGCTCGAAGAGCGTGTGAATGTCGACGAATATGTAGCCGGCATCGTCGCATTCGCAACCTTCATCGCCAGCTACTGCGGTACCGTCGAAAACTGACACGCCGTATCGTCAAGGGAGAAACCGCTATGAAATTCAAGAATTTGATTGCAACGGCATCCATCATGGCTGCGTTGATGGGCACCACCGCTCACGCTGAAACGGTTGGCCCGATGGGCGAGGCGGCAACGCCGTCAACCACGATCCAGGTATCGGATGACAAGGTCGCCGAGCTGAAGGCAGGCGGCTACAAGGCCGCGCTGCTGTGGCATGACCAGTCGGATTTCGTCAATGCTGTCACTCTGGGCGCAACCGATGAATTCAAGCGGCTCGGCATTGAGGTCGTCGCCACAACGAGTGCCGGGTTTGACGCCGCAAAACAGCGCAGTGACATCGAAACCGCGCTCGCCAAGAAGCCCAACATCATCCTGTCCCTGCCGCTGGACCCGGTCACATCCGCAGCGGCTTTCAAGGAAGCCAAGGCCGATGGTGTGAAGCTGGTGTTTCTGTCAAACCTGCCGAAGGGTTACCAGCACCCTGAAGATTATGCCGCGATCGTCACTGACGACCTGTTCCAGATGGGCAAACAGGCAGCAGATGCGCTTGCGGAAGCCATTGGCGGCAAGGGAACGGTTGGCTGGATCTTTCACGATGCGACCTATTACGTAACCAACCAGCGTGACAACGCGTTCAAGACGACGATTGAGAACGACTACCCGGACATCAAGATTGTCTCTGAGCAGGGCATCAGCGATCCGGCTCGTGCCGAAGAAATCGCCAATGCCATGTTGCTGAAGAATCCGGATCTCAGCGGCATCTACGTGACCTGGGCCGGACCGGCAGAAGGTGTTCTTGCTGCGCTTCGCGCCAATGGCAACAAGACGACGAAGATCGTCACGCTCGATCTGTCCGAGCCGATTGCCCTTGACATGGTCGGAGGCGGCTCCGTTGCGGCCATCATTGCCGATGAAGCCTATGAACTCGGGCGTGCGATGGCGGCAGCCGGTGCACGCGCCCTGGTCGGCGAAGAAACGCCACCCTTTGTCGTTGCGCCTGCAATCACGGTCAAAACCGAAAACGTGGCCGATGGCTGGATGCAATCCTTGAAGCGTGCCGCACCCGACAGCGTCCTGTCGGCAACGAAATAGTCAGACCCATGGTCCACCCGGCAAAGGCCGGGTGGATCGCAACCAAAGCCGGAGAGGAAGCACGAATGGAAGGGCTGCGTTCGATCACACGAAAGCTCGATTTGCAGCACTATGTTGTCTATCTGGGCTTTCTGGCGATATTTGCCTTCTTCGCCATCACCTTGAGCGGCGACGGATTCCTGACCACCCGCAACCTGTCCAACATCGTCCTGCAAACGGCGCCGGCAACGATCATGGCCATCGGCTTCGTGTTTGTGCTTTCAGCCGGTGAGATCGACCTGTCATTTGGTTCGATTACCGCCGTTTCGGCTCTGGCCGGTGCGGTGGTCATGCAGGACTTTCCGATGGTTATTGGCATTGCCGCCGGGCTCGGCGCCGGACTTGCCATCGGCTTCTTCAATGGTTTGCTGGTCGCCTATCTTCGCCTTCCGTCCTTTCTGGTAACGCTGGCCACACTCGGCCTTTTTGCCGGTCTCGCCCGGTCCATGACGAATTTGCGTTCGATCCCGGTCATCAATGACGCCTTTACCGGGTTTTTCGGCTCCGGGGCCCTGTTCGGCATTCCCTCCCTCATCCTCTGGACCCTGGGAGCCGTGATAATCGGGCATCTGATCTATCGGGAAACCAGGTTTGGCGCCCATGTCATCGCAACCGGTGACAATCCGGGGGCGGCACGGGTCTCCGGCATCAAGGTGCCTCGTATCCGGCTCGCCGTCCTCATGATCAGTGGTGGCTGTGCTGGACTTGCCGGTTTGCTTTATGCCGGTCGCCTGCAGGCCGCCAAATACACTTTGGGCGAGAGCGATCTGATGACCGTCATCGCCGCCGTCATCGTCGGCGGCACGGCACTCAATGGCGGCAAGGGATCCGTGGTCGGCGCGCTGGTCGGATCGCTGCTGATGGGTATGCTCAACAACGGTTTGATCCTGATGGGCCTGTCTGTGTCCGATCAGATGATTGTGCGCGGTCTCATCATCCTTATCGCGGTGGCGATCTCGCTGCGCGATACGGGACGCTAGGGCAATTCAGGTTTGGTGGAGTCGGCAAAACCTGGTTGCGTCAACAACAGGCGCCGGGGTCACGTTTCTGACAAAACGTGAAACGGCCTAAGGAGAAATCAATGTTTCTGGATGTGTTGAGGCGGAGAAACCCGCAATTCATCGAGGCAGCGATACAATTGCACCAGGAAGGTCGGATTCCGGCAAACGCCTATGTGCTCGATCTCGACGCCGTGGAAGACAATGCGCGGATCTTTTCCGATGCCGCTCGAAAACATGATTTGAAAACCTTTGCCATGACCAAGCAGGTCGGCCGCAACAGCGGCTTTTGCCGGGCAGTGATGCGCGGCGGTATCGACCGCGCCGTGGCCGTCGATATGGCCTGCGCCATCGCCTGTGACCGGGCGGGATTGAAGACCGGTCATCTGGGCCATCTGGTGCAGGTGCCTCGTCACGAGGCGGCCATGGCGGCCCGCGCGCTGACACCGGATTACTGGACGGTGTTCAGTGATGATAAAGCCGCGGAAGCGGCCGCAGCGTCAGCTGATGCAGGGCGGATGCAAAATCTTCTCGCCCGAATCCAGACCCAAGATGATATCTTTTATCGCGGTCATGAGGGCGGTTTCGCAGCCGAGGAGATTGTCGCGGTTGCCGACAGGCTGGATGCGCTGGCCGGTGGTCGTTTTGCCGGCATCACAACCTTTCCCGCCCTGTTGTTTGACAATGACAGCGGTGCCGTCGAGCCGACCCACAATCTGACGACCCTCTCAAGAGCAGCCGAGGCTCTTGCTGCTTCCGGGCGAGACGATATCGAAATCAACGCGCCGGGGACGACGTCGTCCATCGTGCTGGATGCTTTGGCGGATGCCGGCGCAACACAGTGTGAACCCGGCAACGGACTACACGGAACGACCCCTCTGCACGCGATCAAGGACCTGCCGGAACGCCCGGCCGTGCTCTATCTGAGCGAGGTGTCCCATCTGCATGGTGGCCGCGCCTATTGTTTTGGCGGAGGACTCTACATTGATCCGGTGTTTCCGGACTACGATGTCAAGGCCATTGTCGGTGCTGGCCCCACCACATCGGAACAAGCGCTGGCCAGTGTCGAAATTCCGCCACCATCCGCCATCGATTACTACGGCATGATCGACTGCGCCGGCAGTGTAAAGCCTCGGGCAGGCGACAGCGTCATCTTCGGCTTTCGCGGCCAGGCTTTCGTCACCCGCGCCTATACGGTCGGTGTTTCGGGGATTGCAGCGGGCACGCCAAAGGTTGAAACGATCGAGAACATTTTCGGCGTCGCCGAGCCCTGGCCGGAACGGGGGCAGCCATCGTGACGGATCAACAATCACACCGTCGGCCGGTGCTGGAACTCCAGAACGTTCACAAGGCCTTTGCCGGCCTCGTCGCCGTCGAGGACTTTTCGCTGGACTTGCACGCCGGGGAAATCGTCGCCCTGGTCGGTGACAATGGTGCGGGCAAGTCGACCCTTGTTAAAATGATTTCGGGTGTCCATGCACCGACATCGGGAACGATCCGCCTGGATGGTGAAGATGTGAGCTTCGCCGATGCCAGTGTCGCCCGCTCGCGCGGCATCGAAGTGGTCTATCAGGATCTTGCTCTGGCCGACCAGCAGCCGGTTTACATGAACATGTTTCTGGGGCGCGAAGCCGTGCGCGGACCGTTGCATTTGCTGGATCGCAAGACAATGATCGAACAGACCCAGACGCTGGTCGATGAACTGGATGTGCGCATCCCCTCTGCCCGCGCGATCATCCGCGACCTGTCCGGCGGTCAGCGGCAGGGTGTCGCGATCGCCCGTGCAACCCGCTGGGCCAAGAAACTCATATTGCTCGATGAACCGACAGCGGCGCTCGGCGTTGCCGAAACGGACAAGGTCGAAAAGATCATCACCACGCTCAAGGAACGCGACATTGCAATCCTGATCATCAGCCACAGCCTTGATCAGGTCTTCCGGCTGTCCGACCGGATCTGCGTCTTGAGACGCGGCGTTCAGATCGGCGTGCGCGAAACGGCTGCCACTGACAAGAACGAAATCGTCTCGATGATCACCGGCGTCAGTTGAACGGGTGGCCCGATCTTATCCGTATAGCACGCTCGCACCGGCATCGGCGCGCCCGGCCAGTGCCCGGAAATTGGCGAAGATTTCGCGGCCCATTCCGTGTTCATTGTCCGACAGGTCGACCTTGACCGGTTCGCGAGCCGAAAATTCACTGTCATCGACCAGTACCGACAGGGTTCCGGCATCGGCGTCGAGGCGGATCATGTCGCCTTCGCGCAGCCGGGCAAGCGGGCTGTCATCGATGGCTTCCGGTGTCACATGGATGGCCGCAGGCACCTTGCCCGAGGCACCGGACATGCGCCCATCGGTTACCAGCGCCACCTTGCAGCCGCGATCCTGCAGCACACCGAGCGGCGGCGTCAGCTTGTGGAGTTCCGGCATGCCATTGGCGCGTGGTCCTTGAAAACGGACGACAGCGATGAAGTCGCCGTCCAGGGCATCGGCTTTGAACGCTTCCTGAAACGCCTTTTGCGAGTGAAAGATTCGCGCCGGTGCTTCGACGATCCGGTGCTCCGGCTTGACGGCTGAAATCTTGATCACCGACTTGCCGAGATTGCCGGACAGCATCTTCAGGCCGCCATTTTTCTGGAACGGAGCCTCGAAGGTCGACAGGATTTTCGCGTTACCGCTGACCGGAGGAACCGGTTCGCGGGCGACCGTGCCATCTGCGTTGAGTTTCGGGTCGATGGCGTAGGCGGCAAGTCCGTCGCCCCAAACCGTGCGCACATCGTCATGCAGCATGCCATTGGCCAGCAACTGCGAAATGAGAAAGCCGAGGCCGCCGGCCGCATGGAAGTGGTTCACATCGGATGGTCCGTTGGGATAGACCCGTGCCAGCAACGGCACGATATCGGAAAGCTCCGATATGTCTTCCCAGGTCAGATGAATGCCGGCCGCGCGGGCCATGGCAATGAGGTGCATGGTGTGATTGGTCGAGCCGCCGGTTGCGTGCAGGCCGACAATGCCGTTGACCACGCTGCGCTCGTCGAACATCACCCCGGCAGGCGTGAACTCGTTACCGAGCGCAGTGATGGCCAGTGCCCGTTTGGCAGCTTCCCGTGTCAGGGCGTCACGCAACGGTGTGCCCGGATTGATAAAGGACGCGCCGGGCGTGTGAAAACCCATCAATTCCATCAGCATCTGGTTGGAATTGGCGGTTCCGTAGAATGTGCAGGTTCCGGGCCCGTGATAGGACTTGGATTCCGCATCGAGCAGTTCGGCGCGACCGACCTTGCCTTCGGCAAAGAGCTGGCGAATGCGCGTCTTCTCATTGTTGGGCAGTCCGGAGGTCATCGGTCCCGCCGGAATGAACACGGCCGGTAGATGGCCGAATGTCAGCGCCGCGATCAGCAGTCCCGGAACGATCTTGTCGCAGACACCCAGATAGGCTGCGGCATCGAACATATTGTGGGAAAGACCGACGGCTGCCGACAGGGCGATGACATCTCGGGAGAACAGGGAAAGGTCCATGCCCGGCTGCCCCTGTGTGACACCATCGCACATGGCCGGCACACCACCGGCAACCTGCGCGACACCGCCCGCTTCCCTTGCGGCCGCCCGGATCAGATCCGGATAGCGTTCAAAGGGCTGGTGGGCGGACAACATGTCATTATAGGAGGTGATGATCCCGAGATTGGCGACCGTATCCCCGGCCAGGGCATCCTTTTCATGCACACCGCAAGCGGCAAATCCGTGGGCAAGATTACCGCAGGAAAGGGTGCCACGGTGCGGACCGTGGTCTGCCGCCCGGTTGACGCGATCAAGGTAGATTTCGCGCGACGGTTTCGACCGCTCGATGATGCGGTGCGTGATGGTCTGTACAGATGATTGTGCGGCCATGATGTTCCTGCCGATCAAATGGTTTCGTTTGATGCCCGTTCGGGCAAAGGCGGCTAAGCCCTTTGCTCTGGTTCGTTTCACGTTCCGTCAGAAACGTGACAACGGTGTTGGCCGTTGATTCTGTTGATGCATTCAGGTTTTGCCGGTTCCGTCAAAACCTGAATGGCACTATGGCGCCCAGTAAATCTGCAGCGGGCTACCGGTCTTTTTCAAGGCGGCACGAATGGGAAGCGCGCTGACCGGTCCCGGTTGCAGAGCCTTGTCGAGCACGTCCTTCTTGCCGCTTCCCTCGATGTGAAGGATGCAAAGTCCTGCCCGTGCAATGACCGGCAGGGTCAGGGTCAAGCGAGGCTCCCCGGCGCCTGGCGCGTCGATTGCCATCACTGTCTCGTCCGTTGCCGGATCGGTGACGGTATCCAATTGGTCACTTTGGGGAAACCAGGATGCCGTGTGCCCATCCGTGCCCATCCCGAGTATGACCGCATCGAACGGCTGTTTGATGGCGGCAATGTTTCCCGCCGCCCGACGCGCCGCTTCGGCAGCGCTGATCCCATCGGCGAACAGCGGAACGAATTGTGCGAAGGCTGCTTCGTTTTGCAGCAGTAATGTGGCGACGAGGCGATGGTTCGACCGTTCATGGGACGATGGCACAAAACGCTCATCAACCAGTGCGATGGCGACCTTGTCCCAGGCGAGTGCGTGTTTGCTGAGGGCGAGAAAGAAGCCGCGCGGCGTGGATCCGCCTGATACGGCGAGGCTGGCTGCGCCGTCGCGTTCGACGGCTTGCGCAAGCACGTCGGCAACACGTTTCGCGAGGGCCTCGGCCAGCGCATCGCCCGTCTCGAATTCGATCATTCGCGGTTCACTCATTACAAATCAGGCGCCCTTCGCGCTAGATCAATTCAGGCTTTGGCGGTTTCGGTAAAACCTGAATGCATTGACAAAATCACAGGCCGATACCGTTGTCCCGTTTCTGACCAAACATGAAACGGTCTAGTGGCTCTCATGCCAGGTTCGGCCGTCCCGTTCGATCAGCGCGATTGCCTGGGCCGGACCGGATGTCCCGGCCGTGTATCCGTGGCAGGGCTGCTCGCTTTCTTCCCATGCGGTCAGGATCGGATCGATCCATTGCCAGGCCGCTTCGACCTCGTCGCGCCGCATGAACAATGTCTGATTGCAGCGAATGACATCCATCAACAGGCGCTCATAGGCGTCCGGATTGCGCACGCCGAAGCTTTCCGCGAAACTCATATCGAGCGGAACATGCCGCAACCGCATGCCTCCGGGCCCCGGATCCTTGATCATGATCCACTGCTTGACCCCTTCGCCCGGTTGCAGCCGGATAACCAACTGGTTGGCGATCACATGCCCGGCGCTCTTGTCGAATATGGAATGCGGGATCGGCTTGAAATTGATGACGATCTCTGACACCCGTTCCGCCATCCGCTTGCCGGTCCGCAGGTAGAACGGCACGCCGGCCCAGCGCCAGTTCTCGATTTCCGCCTTGATGGCGACAAAGGTCTCCGTCGTGGAGTTCTCGTCGCCGAGTTCCTCCAGGTAGCCGTCGACGGCGCCGCCGACGGAGGCGCCGGCCCGATATTGGCCGCGCACGGTTCGCATAGCGGCATTTTCGCCATCAATCGGGCTGAGCGCCCGCAAGACCTTGAGTTTTTCATCGCGAACCGCCTCGGCATCGGCGGAGGGCGGAGCCTCCATGGCCACCAGGCACAGAAGTTGGAGCATATGGTTCTGGACCATGTCGCGCAGTGCACCGGCCCGGTCGTAATAGGTGGTGCGGCCCTCGAGTCCGACCGACTCCGCAACGGTGATCTGGATATGGTCGATATGCGCGGAATTCCAGAGGGGCTCGTAGAGCGCATTGGCAAAACGCAGCGCCATCAGGTTCTGGACTGTTTCCTTGCCAAGATAGTGATCGATGCGAAAGATCTCGTCCTCGGAAAAGGCCTGACCGATCGTGTCATTCAATACCTGTGCAGACGCCAGATCGCGCCCGATCGGCTTTTCAACGACGATCCGTGTGTTTTCGGTCATCAGGCCATGGCTGCGGATTTGTCCGCAAATGTCCCCGAAGATCGACGGGCTGACGGCCAGGTAAAAGGCGCGAACCTGGGCCTCGCCCGAAGAAAGTAGCTTGGCCATGTCGTCCCAGCCGCGATCGGACCGTGCGTCGACGGAAACATAGTGGAGACGGTTCAGGAACCGGTCGACTTCCTGTGCATCATGCTCGCCCTCCCGGAGGTGGCGCGACAGGGCTTCGGCGGCGAATTCGCGGAAACTCTTGTCATCCAGCGCGGCGCGTGAGGCTCCGATGATGCGGGTCGGTTCGCTCAACTGGCCGGCGATTTGCCGGTGATAAAGAGCAGGAAGCAACTTGCGTTCGGAAAGGTCGCCGGTGCCGCCGAACACAACATAATCAAACGGTTCGACAGGGATCGTTTGGCTGCTCATGGGCTTCGCTCATCGATGGGTTCAATTTTCCCCGGTCATAATCTAATCGATTTAAAAAGACCAGTGCCAATCTGAAATATCGTTGCGGAAATGCATATTCGTCGTTTCTCGGCGGGTGGAAACCGCTTGAAACAGATGATGAAACAATCGTGAGGCCGGATATTGCATCATGGAGAAAGTTTGGTAACTTTGAAGTTACGGTAACCTGAAAGTTTCGGTATGAAGCGCTCTCCACAACAAAGATCGGACATTGATGCCTCGGCAGCGCTCGACGCCTTGGGAAACAAAGTCAGGCGGGAGATCATCAGCATGCTGTCCAACGGTCCGCGTGCAGCCGGCGAAATTGCCGATCAATTTCCGATCAGCCGGCCGGCGATTTCCAAACATCTCCGATTGCTGGAGCAAGCCAATATGGTCAGTCACGAAACCATTGGAAACCGCAACGTCTACCAACTTGATCAAATGGGATTTGACCACGCCCGGCATTGGCTGGATCATTTCTGGACGGATGCGCTCCACCGGTTTGGCATGGTTGCCGAAAACACGTTCGTGGCGGATGACCGTGAGTAGCCCCTTCGAGACGTCCGTGACGCTGCGCTGCAGCGTTGAACATGCCTTTGATGTCTTCATAACGAAGGTCGATCTGTGGTGGCCGCGAAGCCACCGCCGGTTTGAACACTCGACATTCAGTATGGAGGCCAGGGCGGGCGGGCGGCTTGTCGAGCGTGCCGCTGATGGATCGGAGATGGTTTTCGGTGACGTGCTGGTCTTTGAGAGGCCAAACTGCATTCGTATGACCTGGCATCCCGGCAAGGTCAGTCAACCGACCGAGGTGACGATCAGTTTTGCGCAAGAAGACGGGCGGACGACGGTGCGTGTTGTCCATACCGAAGGCGCCAGCGAGTTGGGACCTCAATGGGATGAAAAGGTCGCGCTGTTTTCCAAAGGCTGGTCGGCCATCCTTGCAGCGCTTGGTGATTTCACCCGGGTAGGTGAGGGCGAAAAGCCCCGCCCAACCGGTCATCAGACAAACGAAAAAGGAAAGATGTGATGGACCTGGATTTTGGAAATCTGAACTGGCTGGCAATCCTCCTGTCGGTCGTGATCGGACAGGTCGTCTTGACGGTCTGGTTCGCAGTGCTGTTTGCGGAACCCTGGGCAAGAGCCTATGGCGCGGCCGACAAGGCTGAACATACAAAAGACATTCCCGCCTACACCTACGGCATCGGAGTTGCATGCATGGTCCTGTTGACTGTGGGATTGGCCCTCTTTCAGCAAAGCGTCGGCGTTCAGTCATTTGGCGGGGGCCTTGCAACCGGCATTTTCGTCGCGCTGTTCTTTGCTCTCGCAACCGCGTTGCCCGGCTATGCGTTTCTGAAAAAACTGGACGCGGCTGCGATCGCCATCGGCAGCCAATGTGTGGTGATCCTGATCGTTTCATGCATTCTGGCGATCTGGACCTAGGCCCGACCGAGGCTTTGTGTGAAGGCATTGGCGTATATACGCCCGGCCCATCGGGTTTGCGGTCGGCGCGCCGGCAGCGTCAGGATGCTCGCAAGATGCCTCCGGCATCGTGCTGCGCTCCTTGCTTGCCGATCACCGCGCCGACGACAAACAGAATCGATCCCATTTAAACCAGAAAGGCTTTGGCACACCGCCCGCGCGGAGCGATGAGAGGATTGGTCGGTCACGTTTGACTGTGTTCGGCCGACAGCATGCCAAGAAATTCCGACACGGCCGGCTCATCAACACCGACCGCCCGAAAGACCGCGGCGGAAAAGCGGGCAGGGGCGTGGCCGGGTGCCGTTATGACGTTCCGGTCATCGATTGCGGTTACCGCGTCAACGTAATGGGACTGCCCGAGATAAGCATCGACGTTACCGGTCAGGAACGCAGCCGCATTGCTCGTGTGACGCCGGTCGTCGAGTAGACCCGCACGGGCAAGCGCCAGCGTTCCGCCACATATGGCCGCAACTGTTTTGTCCGCATCCAGAAATGATCGCGCCAGCGAAGCCGTGTCGGGCGCGTCGGCCGTTTCCCAAATCGTGCCGCCGCACAAAACCATGGCGTCGAACGCGTCCGGCCTGATGGTCTCAAGCGCGTCATCCGGTATCGTTTTTAGACCGCCCATGGAGATGACATTGTCACCATTGGGAGTCACCTTCGTCGTTTCGACATTGTAGTAAGCCTGTCCGATACCGTTGAGAAAGCTGCATTCCCAATCGGCATAACCATTGGTCAGAACGATGACGATTTTCGGCATGTGCCTGCTCCTGCCTGTTGAGTATGGCCGTGTTGATCTATCGGGAATGCGGAACAGGCAAGGATGGCTCCGCGCCTGTCCGGCAAACCGGAACGCCACCATCAAAACTCTGCGTTTGAGACGAAAACAAGGTGGCGCCTGAAACGATGTTCAGCGCATGTCCCGATACTCCTCGTCCGTCACCGCTTCAAGCCAGTCGGCAGCGGCTCCGTCCAGGGCTTCCTGGATTGCGATATGGCACATTGCATGGTCCGGCGCTGCGCCATGCCAGTGTTTTTCACCAGGTGCGATCCAGACCGTGTCGCCCGCCATGATCTCCTGCACCGGTTCACCGGACTTTTGAATGCGACCAACTCCGGAGACCACATGAAGGGTTTGTCCGAGCGGATGGGTGTGCCAGTTGGTTCTCGCCCCAGGTGAAAAACTGACCCGGACAGCGCGAACTCGCGCTGGAGCCGGGGCCTCAACGATCGGATCCATCATGACCGTCCCGGTGAAATACTCGGAACCGGCTTGAACCGTCGGGCGGCTGGTTGATCTGTAAATGTCCATTGTTGATCCTCAGATGTCTCACACGATTCGGAGCGCTTTGCGAAACCTTATCAGATATGGACAGCTCTGTGCCTGCCCGGGGCCGGGTGACGGTTCAATCAGTAATATTCAGTGCATCCTTGGTTTGCCTTAGCGTTCGCAGAAAACGCCGGGACTGAGCGATGGTGCGCTCCACTTCCGCGATCTTCCGGTCGAGGAATGCATCGCTGTCGAAATCCGGATCGGACGAATTCTGTAACGTCGTAATGAACTGACGCAGTTCGGCCAACGTAAATCCTGCAGCCTGAGCTTCGCGAATGAGATCGAGTGTCAGTGCAGCGTCCTCGGAATAGATCCGGTAATTGTTGGACGGGCTGGCGCTTGGGCGCGACGTGATCAGCCCATGCCGTTCATAGAATCGGATGGTATCCCGACTCACTGCAGTTTGCTTTGCAAGTTCGCCAATTCGCATATTCTGACCAAACCATTGACTATGATCCATGGTTTATGCATTGATATGGCCATGCTGTCCAGTGCAAATGGCTTGGGGCAGCAACCTCCAGCAAGCCGAAAGGGAAGACATGGGAGCCAAGTGCCAGAGCTGCGGCATGCCACTGAACAAGGATCCGTCAAAGGGCGGCACCGAGGCGGATGGCAGCATCAGCCAAACCTACTGCTCATTCTGCTATCGCGATGGTGCCTTCATTCATCCGGACTTCACCGTTGCCGAGATGCAGGAGCATTGCCTGGTACAGCTCAGGGAGAGGGGAATGCCCGCAATCATGGCATGGGTCTTTACGCGCGGCATTCCGAAGCTCGGTCGCTGGACGGCATGAGCGACGGAATCGCATCCAGGCTGGCCCATGCAATGGAACGGCGGGATGAAGAGCCCAATGTTGGGCTGGCCGAGGAGCTTGTGCGGGAAAAGAACAGAGACGGCATAGCCCAGCTCATCAACCTCGCAGTTTCAGGCAGAAGACCGGCGCAAAATGACGCAATCAAGGTTCTCTATGAAGTGGGCGCGCGCAATGCCGATCTACTGCGCCCGCATACCCAATCTCTTCTTCAACTGATCCATAGCCGCAACAATCGGATGGTCTGGGGGGCGTTGACCGCTCTTGCCCAAATCGCCAGAGTTGATGCGGATCCGATCGCGGCCAGGCTTGATGAGATTACGGCCGCCGCGGATGCCAACTCGGTGATTGCCCGGGACCAGCTTGTACAAATCCTGATTGCGCTGGCGGCAAGACCGGATATGGCCAATGATGCCAAAAGACGATTGTTTGCCCGTCTGCACACTGCGGCGATCAATCAATTGCCAATGTATGCCGAACAAACCTATGCGGTTTTGAACCCGGCGGAATATGCGGAATTTCGTGCGATACTGTCGCACCGTCTGGCCGGGGATTTGCCGGCGAGCAAGCGACGGCGCATTGAGAAAGTGGCTCGCAAATTGGCGTGAGCACCGCCGGTAACCGGCGGCGCCCATTTTGTCAGATCAGGCGATGTCAAACCGATCGAGATTCATCACCTTGTCCCAGGCTGCCACGAAGTCCTTCACGAAGGATTCGCGGTAATCGTCGCTGGCATAGACTTCTGCCAGAGCCCGGAGTTGCGAATTCGACCCGAAGACGAGGTCGACGCGCGTGCCGGTCCATTTTGCCTCGCCGCTGTCCCGGTCGCGGCCTTCGAACACGCCTTCCTCAGCCGAGGACTCGGTCCAGACGGTTCCCATGTCCAGAAGATTTGCAAAGAAGTCGTTGGTCAGTGTTCCGGGTCGATCCGTCAGAATGCCATGCGCCGAACCGTCGGCATTGGCGTTCAGTGCCCGCATTCCGCCGACCAGAACGGTCATTTCCGGTGCTGTAAGGGTCAGCAATTGCGCACGATCGACCAGCAATTCCTCGGCTGATACCGAATATTGCTGCTTGAGATAGTTGCGGAAACCATCGGCAACCGGTTCGAGCATACCAACAGATTCAATGTCTGTTTGCTCCTGTGTTGCATCGCCGCGTCCCGGCGTGAACGGCACCCTGACGTCATGCCCAGCATCCTTTGCCGCCTTCTCGACGGCAGCGCAGCCACCCAGAACGATCAGGTCGGCCAGCGACACCTTCTTGCCACCTGTCTGTGCATTGTTGAACGCAGTCTGAACACCTTCAAGTGCCTGCAATACACTGGTCAGCCTGGCAGGCTGGTTCACATCCCAACCATTTTGTGGCTCAAGGCGAATACGGGCGCCATTTGCACCGCCACGCTTGTCGGAGCCGCGGAACGTCGCAGCCGACGCCCAGGCGGTCGTAACCAGGTCGGAGACCGACTGGCCCGTACCGAGAATTTCGCTCTTCAGGGCGGCGATGTCCTGCTCATCGACCAAGGGATGGTCAACCGCCGGGATCGGGTCCTGCCACAACAGTTCTTCATCGGGAACCTCGGCACCCAGATAACGCGTGATCGGTCCCATGTCGCGGTGTGTCAGCTTGAACCAGGCCCGCGCAAAGGCGTCTGCAAACTGGTCGGGGTTCTCATGGAAGCGCTTCGAAATTGGTGCGTAAATCGGATCCATGCGCAGTGCAAGGTCGGTCGTCAGCATCACCGGAGGGTGACTCTTCGAAGGATCATGGGCGTCCGGTACGGCATTCGCCGCCGCCGGATCGGTCGGAACCCACTGCCAGGCGCCGGCAGGGCTCTTTTCCAGATCCCAGTCATAATCGAACAGCGTGTCGAAGAAGCTGTTATCCCAGGCCACCGGAGTAGGTGTCCAGGCGCCCTCCAATCCGCTGCCGATGGCGTCGCCACCCTTGCCGCTTCCGTAGCTGCTCTTCCAGCCAAGGCCCTGCTCCTCGAGGCTGGCACCCTCGGGTTCCGCACCGACCAGTGACGCATCGCCGGCGCCATGGGTCTTGCCGAATGTGTGACCGCCGGCAATCAGCGCAACCGTTTCCTCATCATTCATCGCCATGCGGGCAAAGGTTTCGCGGATATCGCGCCCCGCCTCAACTGCGCTGGGCTTTCCGTTGGGGCCCTCGGGATTGACATAGATGAGACCCATCTGAACGGCGGCCAGGGGATTTTCCAGGTCGCGGTCGCCGGAGTAGCGTTTGTCGTCAAGCCAGGTGTCTTCGGCACCCCAGTAGATGTCTTCCTCGGGCTCCCAGATGTCTTCACGACCGCCGGCAAAGCCGAAGGTTTTGAAGCCCATGGACTCCAGCGCGACGTTGCCCGTCAGGATCATCAGATCGGCCCAGGAGATCTTGCGGCCATATTTCTGCTTGATCGGCCACAGCAGACGTCGCGCCTTGTCGAGATTGACATTGTCCGGCCAGCTGTTGAGGGGGGCAAATCGCTGATTGCCGGTCCCACCGCCGCCACGACCGTCTGCGGTACGATACGTACCGGCACTGTGCCACGCCATGCGGATGAAGAGCGGTCCGTAATGGCCGTAGTCCGCCGGCCACCAATCCTGCGAATCCGTCATCAGAGCATGGAGGTCCTTCTTGACCGCATCGAGATCAAGGCTCTTGAATTCTGCCGCATAGTCGAAATCCGCATCCATCGGGTCCGACTTGGCGGAGTTCTGGTGCAGCATTTTCAGGTTCAACTGGTTCGGCCACCAATCGCGGTTGGACCGGACACCAACTGACGTATGGGCGTGCATCACAGGGCATTTGCCTGCGTTTTCAGTATCATTTCCGTGCATCTTTATCTCCCTTTAAAGGCGTGAAGTGTAGGCGTTCTGGCAGCAACATCTTTGATTCAAAACAAAACAGACATTGGTCCGGCATCTTGGAATAGAGTTGGCTTTCGATAGGTCAGGCAATCCCTTGGCGAAGCATTGCCCTGTTGTCGGATCGCACAGCGGATCAATACGTTCCGACCGAGTTTTATAATCGTTCCAGATTTCATACCAAATATTTTTGATTAGATTAAGTTGGATTTACTGATGGGTCTGATAAGTTGAGATTATGAACAATCTGACCCTCAGACAGCTTCGCTATTTCGATGCGCTGGCGCGACACGGGCATTTCGGGCGGGCAGCGGATGCCTGTGCCATATCGCAACCGGCGCTGTCGATGCAGATCAAGGAATTGGAGGAATCGCTTGGTACCGAACTCTTCGAGAGAGGTGCCCGGCAGGTGCGACTGACCAATTTCGGCGAGGAGTTCGCGGTGCGTGCTCGCGACATCCTACGCTCGGTCAACGAGCTGGGCGACCTGGCGCGGGCCTCGCAGGAGCGGCTGGTCGGGCGGTTGCGGCTCGGCGTCATCCCGACCATTGCGCCTTATCTCCTGCCGACAATTATCGGCCAGCTCACCCATCGCTATGACGGCGTCGAACTCCAGCTGCGCGAGACGCTGACGGCGACGCTGATCCGGGAATTGTCGGAAGGTCGGATCGACGCGGCCATCGTCGCCCTGCCGGTGTCGGAACCATCGCTGAGTGAAGTGGCCCTGTTTGACGAGAATTTTGTCCTTGTCCGGCCGGGGGAAGATGCCGGCAAGCCTGTTCCCAGCCGGGAAATGCTGCGCGAAATGAGATTGCTGCTGCTGGAGGAAGGGCATTGTTTTCGCGATCAGGCGCTATCTTTCTGCAACATGCACTCGGCGCTTCCGCGAGAACTTCTGGATGGAAGTTCCTTGTCGACTTTGGTGCAGATGGTCAGCGCCGGCATCGGTGTAACATTGATTCCGGAGATGGCCGTGGACGTGGAGACACGCTCCGCGTCTGTGTCCGTAACGCGATTCAGAAAACCCCAGCCCTCGCGGACCATCGGCATGATCTGGCGCAAGACCAGCCCGCTCGCCAAACAGCTGATGCAGATATCCGAGGTCGTCCGTCAATCGGCCGATACGGTGCGCAATCAGCAAATGACGGAAAGGCTGCCCGTTTGATTTTTCGATTTGTCGAAGCAGAAGTTTCTCGTTGGTCCTTGTCGGGACAGTCGCTGGCCGCTGTGTATTTTTTTTCGCTCGGAATGCCTCCGGTGAGGTTGCGGGTCCTTTCTGCGCGAGCCTCCGTCAGACATTCAGCAGCAGGAATTCCCTTTCCCAGGGGCTGATGACCTGCATGAATGTCTCGAATTCACCCCGTTTGACGCCGCCATAGATGTCGATGAATGTGTTGCCGAACATCTCGGCAAATGCCGGTTCGCTTTCAAGCAGCGATACGGCTTCGAGCAGCCCGCGGGGCAGGTCGACCGTTGCGCCGGCATTGGCGGTTGTCGCCGTCGGACCATCGGGAACAACGTCGCGCATCATGCCGAGCCAGCCGCTGGCAAGCGATGCCGCGATGGCCAGATAGGGATTGGCGTCTGATGATGGCAGCCGGTTTTCCAGTCGCCTTGCTTCAGGATCCGAATGGGGAACGCGAAACGCCACCGTGCGATTGTCATAGCCCCAGGCATTGTTGACGGGACAGGCCATATCGGGCGTCAGGCGGCGGTAGGAATTGACGTAAGGGGCCATCATGACCAGCGCTTTCGGCACGAAATGCTGCATGCCGCCGATAAAGGAAAAGAAACGCGGCGACGGCGAGCCGTCCGGGTTGCAGAAAATGTTCTTGCCGGTTTTGATATCCGTGACCGATTGATGGATATGCAGGGCCGAGCCGGCCTGACCCTGCATCGGCTTGGCCATGAATGTGGCGTAGATGCCGTGATTGAGCGCCGCCTCGCGCAGGGTGCGTTTGAACATGAAGACCTGGTCGGCCAGTTCCAGCGGATCGCCGTGTCGCAGGTTGATTTCCAGTTGCGCCGGGCCCTCCTCGTGGATCAGCGTGTCGATTTCCAGGCCCTGGGCCTCGGAGAAATGATAAATGTCGTCGATCAGCTCATCGAACTCGTTGACGCCCGCAATCGAGTAGGACTGTCCGCGCACAATGCGTCGCCCCGATCGGCCAACTGGCGGCTGCAGCGGGTAATCGGGATCATCATTCAGCGCTATGAGATAAAATTCGATTTCCGGTGCGACGGCGGGTCGCCAACCCTGTTGTTCGTAGAGCGAGACAACCCTCTTGAGCACGGTGCGTGGCGCGTATTCGACACTCTGACCGTCCGGGTCCACCATGTCGCAAATCACCTGGGCGGTCGGATCGCTCTCCCATGGCACCACAGAAAGCGTGGACAGATCGGGCATCAGTTTCAGATCGCCATCGCGCGGGTCGTATCGGAAATTGCCGGTTTCATCCGGATATTCGCCGGAGATTGTCTGCCGATAGAGGGCCGATGGCAGTGACAGCGACGTGTTCGAGGTGAATTTCGAACTTGGCATCATCTTGCCGCGGGGTACGCCGGCCAGGTCCGGCGTCACGCATTCGATATCCTCGATGCCGCGCGCACCAAGCCATTCATTGACCTGCTTCCAGCTTGCCACGCCCCGGATATTGTCGATATAGGCCGGTCTCTTGTCTGTTTTTCTGCCCGCCCGGGTTTTGGGATGCGGGTTCTTTTTGGGTTTTTCGGCCATCAAGTGCTCATTCGCAAATTTACATTTGGCTCCTCTTACCCCATTGCATGGTGCATTACAGCAAGATTAGACCGCTTCCCGTTTGTTAGGCACGGGATAACGGTGCCGGCCTTGGATTTTGTTGATGCATTCGGCTTTTGTCGATTCGGTCAAAACCTGAATGGCTCAAATTGTCAGGTACACGCATGAAAAAGTACGACGTTATTGTTCTTGGAGCCGGTGCGGCCGGCATGATGTGCGCCATTGAGGCGGGCCGGCGAGGACGCCGCGTTCTTGTTGTGGAACATGCAAAGAATCCCGGCGAGAAGATCCGCATTTCCGGCGGCGGGCGCTGCAATTTCACCAATCTGCATGCCGGGCCGGAAAATTTCCTGTCAGCCAATGCGCATTTCTGCAAATCGGCCCTCAAGCGCTACACGCAGCATGATTTCGTTGATCTGGTTGCCGGTGCTGGTATCGGGTATCACGAAAAGACCAGGGGTCAGTTGTTCTGCGATGGCTCGTCCCGCCAAGTGGTGGATCTGTTGGTGGGATCCATGAATGCGGCCAATGTCGACCTGATGCTGAACACGGCAATTGAATCCGTGGAAAGGTCCGGCGGTGATTATCATCTGCATTTGACCAATGGGCCGGTTTCATGCCGGTCGGTGGTCGTGGCGACCGGTGGAAAGTCCATCCCCAAAATGGGGGCGACCGGCCTCGGATACCGGATTGCGGAGCAATTCGGATTGGCGGTTACGGAAACGCGCCCTGCGCTGGTTCCGCTGACCTTCGATAAGCAAATGCTGGCGCAAACGGCTCCGTTGTCCGGTGTATCCGTCGACACCGTCATACACCATGGCAATGTACGGTTTGACGAGGCGATGCTCTTTACCCATCGCGGCCTCAGCGGCCCGGCCATTCTGCAGATTTCGTCCTATTGGCGTGAGGGCGACAGCATCACGGTCAGCATGCTGCCGCAGGTTGAGATTTTGCGCGAATTGCAGACGGCGCGATCACGAAATGGCCGGCAATCGGTTCAGACCGCCCTGGCCGCGCACTTGCCGCGACGCCTGGCGCAGATGGTGGCGGAACGCGAAAATGCGACCGGCAATCTGGCCGATTTCAATGACAGGCGATTGAAGGATATCGCTGACGCGGTGCAGCGCTGGCAGGTAACGCCGACAGGTTCTGAGGGTTATCGCACCGCCGAGGTGACGCTGGGCGGCGTCGACACCGGTGGCCTCGACTCCAAGACGATGGAGGCAAAGATCGCTCCGGGCCTCTATTTCATCGGCGAGGTGGTTGATGTGACCGGCTGGCTCGGCGGCTACAATTTTCAGTGGGCCTGGTCCTCCGGCTGGGCCGCCGGGCAGGTGGTTTAGAGCGACCGTCGCTTTGGGAGCGCTGGCGTCTGCGGCACCCACCGGATAGTCTCATGCAATGAGTGAGGTGGTTCAACGCAGGCTGGTCGCAATTGTCTCGGCGGATATTGTCGCCTATTCGCGCCACATAGAGGCAGATGAGACCGGCACATTGGATCTCTTGCGGGCGCACCGCGCGGAACTTGTCGATCCGTCGATTACCAGACATCGAGGACGCATTGTCAAGACGATGGGCGACGGCCTGCTTCTGGAATTTGAGTCCATCGTCGATGCGGTGACCTGCGCCAGGCCGGTCTGGGCGTATAGGCAATTGACCCCTGACTAAATCCGGCAATACCACCACGCGGGGCCGCGTGGTGGTTTTCCAGATCGCTTCAAGTCTTTCCGATTCCGTCAAAACCTGAATTGTTCTGATGGAGTGCAGATCGTCGTCTACCGTCCCTGGGTGACGATGACCGGGATCAGCAGGTCGCCCCAATTGCCCTCGCCACCATGGTGACGGGCGGACCGGACCAGTTCCACCGAGACACCCGCATCGACGGCTTTCATCACGGACTGGTTGAGCCTGTGCAGATCATTGGCGACCATGCGGATGGCGGCCTGTTGTTCCGTGGTCATGGCGGAGGACTGCTCCTCTGCCCGTTCCTTGACGCGTGTCTGCGGTGCCATTGTCATATCTCCTTGTCAGGCGTTTGCAGTTGGTTTTACTCGGCTGCGGGTCGAAACTGTGCTGTTTCGGTCGATTCACCCATGGCGGTGGTGGAGGATTGTCCGCCGGTAATGGCCATGGAAACGGCATCGAAATATCCGGTGCCCACTTCACGCTGATGCTTGGTGGCAGTATAGCCATTGGCCTCGCTGGCAAATTCGGCTTCCTGCAGTTCCGAATAGGCGGCCATCTGACGGTCCTTGTAGCCACGTGCCAGTTCGAACATGCCGTAATTGAGCTGGTGGAAACCCGCCAGGGTGATGAACTGGAATTTGTAGCCCATGGCACCCAGTTCACGCTGGAACTTGGCAATGGTTGCATCGTCCAGGTTCTGCTTCCAGTTGAACGAGGGTGAGCAATTATAGGCCAGCAGCTGATCGGGATGCTCGCGTCGAACGGCTTCGGCGAAGCGCCGCGCCTGATCCAGGTCCGGCCTTGATGTCTCGCACCACACCAGATCCGAATAGGGCGCATAGGCGATGGCCCGTGCAATGCAGGGTTCCAACCCGTTTTTGACACGATAGAAACCCTCGGCCGTGCGACCCGCATCATAGTCGACGAATGGCTGGTCACGCTCGTCAACATCAGATGTCAGGAGCTTGGCGGCTTCCGCATCGGTGCGGCAGATGATCAGTGTCGGTGTGCCCATGACATCGGCGGCCAGCCGGGCCGCATTCAGGTTGCGGATATGGGCGGCGGTGGGGATCAGGACCTTGCCGCCGAGATGGCCACATTTCTTTTCGGATGCCAGCTGGTCTTCGAAATGGACACCGGCTGCACCCGCCTCGATATAGGCTTTCATCAGCTCGAAGGCGTTGAGCGGTCCGCCAAACCCGGCCTCGGCATCAGCAACGATTGGTGCAAACCATGTGTCGACCGACAGGCCATTGCCTTCCGAGACCTCGATCTGATCGGCGCGCTGCAGGGTCTTGTTGATCCGCTTGGCAAGCTCTGGCCCGGCATTGGCCGGATAGAGGGATTGATCAGGGTACATGGCCGATGCGGTATTGGCATCCGCCGCAACCTGCCAGCCGGAAAGGTAGATCGCCTTCAGGCCGGCCCGGACCATCTGCATCGCCTGATTGCCGGACAGTGCGCCGAGCGAATTGACATAGTCTTCCTCATGGATGAGCTGCCAGAGCCGGTTGGCGCCCATTTCAGCAAGGGAGTGCTTGATCTGAACGGAACCGCGCAGCTGTTTTGCATCATCGGCGCTATAGGGGCGTTCGACGCCGTCGAACCGGCCTTCCGGTGCACCGGGAACGAGGTTGTAAAAATCTGTCATACCAAACTCCATTGTGTCTTTTCGTGGCGGCTCAATCTGTCGATGGCCGCATGTTCATCTCGTTTTGTATGACTATCATTACAATGCGCTGCACAAATCTGACAGAATAATATTGTGAAATAGGGAGTTAAAGAGGTCATGCTGTTTCAGGATTGACAAATTGGACTTGTAAATTTGTAAAAAATGTAATACCCAAAAACACGCAACCCCTTGTCAATTTGTGTAAAGAAATCGATGAGCAGTCAAAAAATCTTCGCTGGTCCGCGCTTGAGACGCATTCGGCGGCAGCTTGATCTGACGCAGACCGCAATGGCTGAGGAACTGGGGATCTCGCCGTCCTACCTCAATCTGATTGAGCGCAATCAACGTCCTTTGACGGTGCAGCTGCTGATCAAATTATCCTCCGTCTACAAACTGGATCTTGATGAACTGCAGGGGGAAAACACGGGAACGGCATCCGCCCTCAAGGAAGTGTTTTCCGACCCGCTGCTGGTTGGAGAACTGCCCGGGGACCAGGAATTGCTGGAAGTTGCCGATGCGGCACCGAATGCGGCCGCCGGTGTCGTGAAGCTCTACAGGGCCTACAAGGAAGCCCAGTCGCGTTTGACCGATCTGTCGGACCTGCTGGCGCAGGAGGGCAGATCGACCGAGGCGTCGAGCACAAGGCTGCCGGTCGACGAGGTGCGTGACGTTTTTGAGAAGAGGCCCAATCACAGTGCGGCGATCGAAAGCGCTGCCGAGACCTTTTACGATCAAATAGCGCCGGGCGAGGATCTGGCGGCCGCACTCAAGGCATGGCTTGCCAAGGATCACGGCATCGTTGTGCGGTCCCTGCCTGTCCACACCATGCCCAATTGGCGCCGGCGGTTCGATCGGCATTCCATGCGTCTCTTTCTGTCAGAGCGGCTGTCGCCCTTTGATCAGTTGCGGGAAATTGCGCTGGAAGTCTGCCAACTGGCCCTCAGGGACGCGATTGCCGATGAGCTGGCACAAATGGATCTGTCGTCCGACGAAGCAAGGCGACTGGCCCGTTTCGAGATTGCCCGCTATGCCGCCCATGCGCTGATGATGCCTTACGGACCATTTCAGACTGCTGCTGCCCGGGCCAGATATGATGTCGATGTCCTGCGGTCGCGGTTTCATGTCTCCTATGAACAGGCGGCGAACCGTCTGACCATGCTGCAGCGACAGGGTGCGGCAGGTGTCCCGTTTTTCATGCTCGAAGTGGACAATGCCGGCAACCGGTTCCGCCGCGCCGGTGCCAAGGGTTTTCCGCAGTCACGGTTTGGCGGTGCCTGTCCGAAGCTCAATATCCATGCGGCCTTTTCTCAACCCGGTCAGATTTTCGTCGAGACCGTCGAAATGCCGGATGGCGCCGAGTTTCTTACGATTTCCCGCACGTTGGAAGGACCGCAGGGCGCCTATAATGAAAGAGTGCGCCGAACGGCGCTGTTGCTTGCTTGTGATATCGGATTCCGCGACGAGGTTGTCTATGCGGCCGCGGCAACCGGGGAGGCGCCGACACCAATCGGCGCGGCCTGCCGCCTGTGCGAGCGTCATGGTTGCCTTGCCCGCGCCGAACCGCCGTTGACGAGGCCATCAGGCCTTGATGAAATGGTCACCGGCCTCAGTGCGTTTGATTTTCAGTAATCGTCTACAGCGTTGCTTCACATGGCGCCGGGATGCGTTGACCGCTCAATAGGTTTCGATATCGAGAGCGTGGATCAATTCATCCCGGCGCTGCAGTGCGTCCTTGGCTGCGTCGCCGAGAACTGTGGCCGTTCCGTTGATCAGGCTTTCAACGCAAAAGGCGAATGTCGTGATGCTGTTCGACAGGAAGCTGGTCTTGTGGGGCACGAAAATGGCGTGTCTGGCAAATTCGACCAGAGGAGAGCTGGCCCGGTCGGTGATAACCACCGTTTCAATGCCGGTTTCATGAGCCGCCCTGCATACTTCGATGACCTGCTTCGTGTAGGGACTGCAACTGAAAACGACCAAAACATCCTGCGAGGACATTCCGGCCAGTCCCTCGGCGGTGCCGAGACCCGGCGCGTCCAGAAGACTGACATCCGAACGGATCATGCCCAGCCCATAGGACAGGAACATGGCCATCGACAGGAATTGGCGAACGGCGAAAATCCGGATACGGGGTGACCGCGCCAGCAGATCAACGGTCTCGGCAAATTCGCCGCGATCGAAGCTGTCCGTGAAATAGTCGATGTTTTTGGTGTTCTCGGAGGCCAACTGGCTGATGCGTTCATCCAGGCCGAAATCGCCACCCTGCAGCGCCTGTTGGGCCTGCCTCGTATAGAAAGATATCGCCGGGGAGAGATTCTCGCTGAGAAGGATGCTGCGAAACTCGGTGAAACCCGAATATCCCAGATTGCGGGCAAGGCGGCTGAGCGTTGATGGGTTGATACCGAGCCGTTCGGCAAGGGTGGTGATGGTCAGCAGGGATTGATCGGCGCCGAGTTCCAGAATCTGACCCAGCGCATCCGCTGCCTTTGAACCCAGATTGATGTCACTTCGGCCCTGCTTGATCGCAACCAGGAGCGATCGCAATTCATCGGCTGAACGCGGTGCTGTTGTCGGAACGCTGTTTTGGGATGTTTTTGCTGTCATAGAGCTCTACTTTTGAGTCCCCGGCATAAAATGTCCAGTCCAGGCTGGATCTGGAGACGCAAAATCTCGCGGAGGCGATGGTGTTTTCATTGTCCGGATCATTAGGACTCCGGCGCCAGATCGGCAACCCGTCACCGCCCGTGTCACGCAAAATCTCCATCGGGTTCCGGTTGCGCGCTGTCACAAGCTGTTCGCCGCGCGCCTGTCTGTCCTGCGAGGATTTGGTGATGATTTGGTTCTTGTGGACCGGATGTTCGAGAACCGCATGGTTCGCATGAACGGATCGTTGCGTCACTTCCCTTTCGACAAAGCCGCCACCGCCGAATTCGAGGCTGGTCAGTGTCTGTCGACCGGTGTGAGCCAGTGTATAGTGGAACCCGCCGCTCGGCGGCGCCGGTTGCAGAAGATCGCGAACCTCATCAACGCTGCGGCAACCGAGCATCGCCCGACCGAGAACCATGCGCGGTATGTGCGGCATCACTCCGGTCAGCCTGAGATTGTTGGCCGTCATCACAAGGCCGCCTCGCGTCATTGCGAATGTGTGTCCGGGTATGGAACCTGGATAGCAAAAGGAGGTAAAATCATCCCGTCCCGCAATTTCGGCAATGAAGCAATGTCCGTCAAAGAAGGGCAAGCCGTCTTCATTGTGGGCAATGACAATAGTATCGCCAGGCAGTTGAACGGTGGTGCAGCCGTCGGATGTGTCGGCAGCCAGATCACCCCGGCAATTCCACGCGAACACATCGTCAAATGGCAGGTCCAGCCCGTCGGCCAGGCCTTCGATCTCGCTGTAAATATTGGGAAACAGTGATTTGGTCGTGGCCGCCATGCGTGAAATTGCCGGTTGCCGATCGGCCACGACGACGGACTCCCACACATCGCAGGTCAAAAGATGGTCGCGCACTGCCTGTTGGCCTCGCCGGCCGAGGGCATAACCAATATCGTAGGGTGTCCCTGCAATTCGAACCCAACCCAGGCTCGGGTGATCAATGCACATGAGCCAGGAAGTCTTTCAGCCGGTCATTGGGCGGGTTGGCAATGATGTCCCTGGGGTTTCCATCAACGGAAATCTTACCGTGTTCCATGAAGATCAGCCGGGTTCCGACCTGCCGAGCAAAGCCCATTTCATGGGTTACGACAACCATGGTCATGCCCTCGACTGCCAGTTGCTGCATGACACTGAGAACCTCTTGTTTCAGCTCCGGGTCCAGGGCCGAAGTCGGCTCGTCGAACAGCATGACCTCCGGTTTGACGGCCAGTGCACGGGCGATTGCCACGCGCTGTTGCTGGCCACCGGAAAGCTCGGCAGGACTGTGATCGGCCTTGTCGCCCAGGCCGACCTTCGCCAGCAGCGCCAGAGCTTCGGTTCGGGCTTGTCTCCTGGATGATCCGCGTGAATGCCGGGGTCCGAATGCGACATTTTCAACGGCGGTCATCTGTGGAAACAGATTGAATTGCTGGAAGACCATGCCGGCTTCCCGGCGGATATCCTGCAGGGTCGCCTTGCCGTCCGTCACACTGCGGCCATCGACCAGGAGGTGTCCTCCGGAAATCATCTCAAGGCCGTTGATACAGCGCAACAAGGTGGATTTTCCGGAGCCGGACGGACCGATCAAAACCACCACCTCGCCTTTCTCGATGGCCAGATCGACTTCGTCGAGCACGGTGAGAGGCCCGAATTTTTTCGTGACCTGCTGAAATTCGATAATGCTCATAGGATTTTCATCCGTTTTTCGATGAACCGCAGTGCGAGGGTCATTGCGCCGGTCATGATCAGGTAAAAGACCGCGACGGCAGTCCAGATTTCAACGGCGCGGAAGTTGGCGGCCATGATTTCCTGGCCGGTGCGGGTCAATTCGCCCACGCCGATCACGATGAACAAGGACGTGTCCTTGAGGCTGACGATATACTGGTTGCCCAATGGTGGGATCAGTCGCCGAAAAGCCACCGGCCCGACAATATAGGCTAGAACTTTCCACGTCGGCAGGCCAAGCGCATAGCCCGCCTCGCTCAGCCCCTTGTTGACCGACAGAAAGGCGCCCCGGACGATTTCGGCGATATAGGCGCCGGCGTTCAGGACAATGGCCAGCACCGCTGCAAGGAAGGGGTCGATGCGAATATCGGCAAGAACAGGCAGCGCGAAATACAAAAACATGACCTGCACCACGATCGGCGTGCCGCGGATGATCTCGACATAGACAAAGGCGATCGCGTTGAGAAGCACACCGCCATAGGAGCGCATGAGGCCTGCAATTGTCCCCAGAATTGTGCCGCCGACCAGACCAAGCAGCGTAATGATGATGGTGACCTTTGCGCCGGTCATCAGTTGAGGAATAAAGTCCAGTATGATCGACCAATCGACCTGCATATCGTCACCACCGATCAGAGGGAAAGGCGACAGGCCGCATAACGCGACCTGTCCGGGTCATCAGTTGGTTGGTTTTTCACCGAACCATTTGGCAAAGATCGCGTCGTAGCGACCGTCCGCGCGCATGTTGGCGAGAGCCTTGTTGACCGGTTCGACCAGTTCGCTGCCCTTGGGAAATCCGATGCCGTACTGATGGGCCTGCATCTGTTCCCCGACGGCCTTGACCTGGCCGTCGCCGGCGGTGGCGACGTAGTAGAGCACGTTGGGGGTGTCGTGCATGGCGGCGTCTACACGGCCGGTGCGCAGTTCGAGATAGGCATTGTCGATATTGGGAAACAGGCGAAGTTTTGCCTCGCCCAGATTTTCCTTGGCATAGTCGACAGCCGATGTGCCGGTTTTCATGGCAATGGTTTTGCCGGCAAGGTCTGCCGGGCCGGTGATGTCGCTGTCGGCGGGCACCATGAGCAGAAAGCCGCTATCGTAGTATCCATCGGAAAAATCGATGACTTCCTTGCGGCTGTCCTTGATCGTGATGCCGGCAAGGGCGACGTCGACCTGGTTAGTCTGCAATGCTGGAATGATGCCGTTGAAATCCATCGGCCGCAGCTCGAATTCCCAGTCCAGCTCCTTGGCAATGGCGTTCCACATATCGATATCAAAGCCCGTATAGGTGTCGCCATCCTTGAATTCGAAGGGAACGAACGCGGTATCCGTGGCCACAATCAGCTTGTCTGCGGCTGAGGCTGCGCCGGCCAGCAACAGCAGTGCTGACGCGGCAATCGATAAAAACTTTCTCATGATGAAGTTCCCTATTGTTGGTATCAAGCAAAAATATTTGCACAAAGAATATATAAAAGCAAATTATTTGCATGCCGGGCTCCATTGGCCAGACAACTCCGCGTAGCGCAGGTGTTCGGTGACCGGGATCATCCGCATCCACGCAGTTGATATTCAGATGAGTGTTTTGTGCGCCAGGCACCGGGTCTCAGGGCGTCGCCATTGGCGATCAGATATCCGGTCGGGCGAGCATCAACCACAAAATTGCGAGAACACCGGCAAAGGCCGGAAAGCCGCAGGCAAACCAGATCCGGAAGAGCCGATCATAGGCGTCGGGTAGGTCTGCAGCGTTTGCTTGCGCCCGTTGGGCGATGGTTCTCAGCCTGATCTGGATCCAGACGACCGGCAGCCAGAACACGCCGACCATGACATAGAGAGCCAGTGACCACACGAGCCAGCCCTGCGTGAGCGGCCAGCCCACCATGTGCGCCAACGCAAGACCGGTAATCGGTTGCGCAATGACGGCCGTCGCGGTGAACAGGAGGTCCGCAAACACAACGACGGATGCCGTGTGGGCGATGATGGCGGGATTTCTTGTGCGATGGGCCATCAGCATGAAAAACGCAATCCCGGCACCGGTGCCCAACAGGACGCACGCGCCGATTACGTGGAGCCAGCGGACCAGAAGAACAAGATCCATCAGCGGGTATCCAACGTGACACGCGCCACCAGTGCCAGCACCACGCCTGGCACGATCTTGACGAGCGGGCCCAGCGGATCGGCCCAAAGGTCGGGCACCGCAAGGCTTGCGGAGAGGAGGTACAGGGCGCTTACGGCAACCATCGCAACGCAGGCGCGGGCAGCATGTTTGCGGACAAGCACCAGCCCGGCGATCGCGATATCGACCAACGACCAGAACACCACACTTGCCATTGCCCAGGAGGGCGGCCAACCGGCGGCTTCAAGCACACCCGCAGCCATATCGGTTCTCGCAAGGCCCACAAGTCCCGAAATCAGCCAGAAGAAGAACAGGGTGCCGATGATGAAGGGCATCAGCAGCGCCATGCGCGCAAAGATTCTGTCCTCGATGGTTGCGGGTGACGCAGCCAAAGTATCGTTCAGGCTGGAAAGACTGGCATGTCCAAGACCCTTGAGCATTGCCGGATCACCGGTGACACCCTCCGAGAGAACCTGGATGGCGGAACGCCTCAGCGGAGAGCGCCAGCCCAAATGGCCCAGCATGTCTGCCACTCTGCTGATCGGCCACAGCAACCAGGGCGGTGTATTCATCTCCCATCTGGCTGGTGCGAAGCCAAGCCAGGAACGAAATGCCATGATGAGGTCGCGGAGCGTGTGGGTTTCATCCTCGACAAGATCGCATTCGGTGCCGGGTGGAATCTGTCCATTCAACGCCTTTGAAACGGTCCGGGCAACGTCCGCCACAGACACGGTCTGTATGGGAGTATTCGCATGGGCCAGGGGCGTGATCAGCGGCACGGCCGCCAGCATTCTCAGCAGCACTGTGCCGCCATAGGCCGTCGAGGCCAGCACCAGTCCCGGACGAAAGATCCAATATCGGAGATCGGCTTGCCTGACGGCCTGGTCACCCGCGAATTTGCTGCGCATGAAGGCAGTCGTCGCATCGGGCCGGACGCCAACAGCGGAGATTTGCACGAGACCAACCTCTGCATACTGACACGCCTCAGCCAGTGCCTCCACCATGTCGGAATGGATCATCGTGAGATGGTCATTTGCCCCGTCCTGAAGAGCGCCCGCGCAATTCACGACCATGTCGATGTCACGCAACAGCGGCTCCCAGGACGCTGCATTGCAAAGCTCGGAAAGGTCTTTGATGATCCACCGGGTGTCTGGCAAAACCCGTCGTGCGGTTGCTGCATTCCGGCCAAGCCCGGTGATCGAAAACCCGTCTGCCTGAAGGTGCCGCGCAACGGCTGAGCCGATCAGCCCGTAGGCACCCAGCACCAGCACGCGGCATCGGCTGATTTCGGTCTCGGCAATCGTCATCGCGATCCCGCCTGATCACAATGGAAGCGCTTTGCCTCAATTGCCCAGGATTGGAGAGATGACCGGCGTCGGCCATGAGCCGCCGACAAAGAACTGTATGGCGTTGTTGGTCGTCTCAGGTGCCTCGGTTTCATCCGTTCCTTCCTGCGTTTCGGGTGGAGTGTCCGATAGCAGGCCCACCAGGGCCAGCCCGCCGCGCTGATAGGGAATGATCCCGGTGATGTCGATCAGTGCATTTTCACCGACGATCTTGCCGGTGTCGATTTCGGCAAGCCCGTTGGCAAAGCTGGCCTTGAACTCAGCCGAGGCAAAGGCGAAAGAACCGTCCGCGACGCCACTCAATCCGAAAAACCGCTGATTGGCTGCCAGTTCCCGGAACTGATCAATATCGAAGGACGGTATCGATCCGTCGACTATCGAGATCTCGAACATGCCGTCAAGATCCCGCAGCCCTGTGGCCCAGGTCGGATAGCGCGACGACAGGGCAAGATTCAGCGATGCCTTGCCCTGGGGCAGGGGCCCGCCGACCTCCAGTGCCCCGAGTGCCGCAGCAAGGTCGATGTCGCGGGCCGAAAACTTCACCTCACCGCCACCCTGGGCACCGCTTTCGGCCAACACGATACGCCCCGCCAGGCCGCCGCCATAGGCCTCCGCATCACCGATATCGAATACTGCGCGTCCTTCGACAATGCGTGCCGCGGCCGCCAGATTGGTCAGATTGAGCGGGCCAAGGGTCGCGGACTGGGACGACAGGCGCATATCAAGTGTCAGCTGATGCAGAAAGGAAGTGTCGATCGTTTCGGCAATCTCTTCGCCTGATTGTGGCAGTGGTGTAAAGGCGCGCAGGAAAGATCCCACGTCAAGGGAATTGAAGGCCAGCGTCCCTGATATGCCGGGCGTGCCGTCCTCAGGATTTTGCACATCGAGCACGCCGATGCCGCGATTGCCCTCGAGCTCGATAATCACGTCATTGAGCATCGCGCGGCCATTCTGCATCTGAATTTCAGCTTCCAGAGACAGAGCGCCTATCGCTTCGCCGGGCTTGATTTCGGTGCCGGCCCACTGGAGTGTTTGCCGCATGGACGGGCTTGCCATGGTCAGGTCACCGGCAAAAAAGGGATTTTCCGAGAGATTGGCCATACCGTCAAAGGTCACGGTCATCGGTGACGATGCGAGGCTCACACGGGTTTGGGCGCTCTTTTTTGCAAGCAGCAAGAGCGGATCGGCGGAGTTGATGTCCAGCGCCACGGCTTCACCGCGAAAAATGCCGCGAATGTCGACCCGTAAACCGCCATCGAGGCGAGGCCACCCGATGGTGCCGTTGATCGCTGTGACTTTCTCTTCCATGCCGGCACCTGGATCGACCCAGGAAAATGTGCCGTTTTGAACCGTCACATTGCCAAGGCGATAGGCAGGAACCGGCCCTGGTTTGTTACTGTCCTCCGAGGATGTCTCGGCAATCTGCACGGAAATGGCCATGCCCTCTGCGATCCGGCCCGCTTCACTGTTCCAGCTTGTTGTTCCATCGGCGAATTTTTCCACGGTGAAGATCGGTCTGACCAGGACGAAATTGGAAAAGCTCGGCTCACCGGTCAGCGCCGACAGGATGGAAAAGTCGACAATCATTTCGTCAGCGAACACGATTGGCTTTGCATCAGGGTACTGGCGTGACGAGACGCTGATTCTGTTCAGTTCGATGCGCGGAACCGGCCAGAAGTGGATTTCCGGATTGTCGAGCAGTTCGACCTCATGTCCGGTCCATTCGGAGATATCGCGTTCGAGCCGGTCGCGAACCAGATCCGTAGAGATGGCAAAAGGCAGGGCAACTCCGGCAATGCCGGCGATCAGTCCCGCCACGACCGCGCCGGCCAATGCCCAGCGTAGCCACCGCCTGCGGTTTGCCCCTTTGCGTTCCAAGCCCGTTCTGCCCTTCGCTACCATCAGCTCCACGGTCCGGAGTCCGGTGTCGGTCCCGTGCTCTGAGCTCAATTGGCCCTAGGGGTAAAGTGTCACAGGCTTGAATGCAATTCGAACCGGATCTTTTCGTTCGGTAGCGTGAACATGTTCGGCGATTCCATTGCCCGGGTTCCGGCTGCATACGACAATATGCGATCCACGCTTTATTTGTTGCACCGCAGCATGCTAAAGGGTCGGCACCGCATGACTTGGGAGGGACAGTATGCAAGACGATCAACCCTTGTGGGCTCCGGACGCAGACGAAATTGATCGTGCCGTGATGACCGATTTTGCCAGATTTGGCAGCGAACGCAGCGGCGTTACAATGTCGGACTTCAAGTCTCTTCACCAGTGGTCGGTGTCCGATCGTGAGGGCTTTTGGTCGGCGGTCTGGGACTATTGCGGTGTGGTTGGCAACAAGGGCGAGACCGTTCTGGAAAATGGCGACGCGATGCCCGGTGCCCGGTTTTTTCCACAGGCAAGCCTGAACTTTGCGGAAAACCTGCTGAAAACCGTCGGCGATCATGACGCCATCATTTTCCGGGGTGAGGACAAGGCCGAAGCCAGGATGAGCTGGAACGCGTTGCACGCGCTTGTCTCCAGATTGCAGCAGGCCATGCTTGATCTTGGAATTGGTCCCGGTGACCGCGTTGCCGCGATGATGCCGAATGTTGCAGAGACGATCGCCGCGATGCTGGCGGCAGCATCGATTGGAGCCATCTGGTCCTCCTGTTCGCCTGACTTCGGTGACAAAGGCGTGCTTGATCGGTTTGGCCAGATCGAGCCGAAACTCTTCATTGCTTGCGATGGTTACTGGTACAATGGCAAGCGGCAGGATGTGGCAGACAAACTGGTCGCCGTTGAAGCTGCCCTCAATCCCTTGAAAACCGTTATTGTCCCTTATGCTGGAGACACGCCGGCCCTGGTCTCGCGTCTCGAAAATGCGGTGTCCCTGGCGGATTTCACCGCGTCCTTCGAGCCCCGTCCGGTAACCTATACGCGCCTGCCGTTCGACCACCCGCTCTATATACTGTTTTCCTCCGGAACCACGGGTGTTCCCAAATGCATCGTTCATTCTGCCGGCGGGACCTTGCTGCAGCATCTCAAGGAGCAGCAGATTCACAGCGGATTACGGCCTGGTGAACGGCTATTCTATTTCACCACCTGTGGCTGGATGATGTGGAACTGGCTTGCGTCGGGATTGGCCAGCGGCGTGACCCTGTGTCTTTTCGACGGGTCTCCGTTCTATCCGGATGAAAAGGTTCTGTTCGATTATGCGCAGGCGGAAGGGTTTGCCATTTTCGGAACATCGGCAAAATACATCGATGCCGTGCGCAAGTCCGGTTTTGTTCCAAGGGTCACCCATGATCTTTCGACCGTTCGGATGATGACGTCAACCGGTTCGCCACTTTCTCCAGAAGGTTTCAACTTCGTCTATGAGGGAATCAAGCCCGATATCCATCTGGCCTCCATTTCCGGTGGAACCGACATCGTTTCCTGTTTCGTTTTCGGTGTTCCGATATTGCCGGTCTGGCGTGGAGAGATACAGGGAGCGGGGCTCGGCATGGATGTCGATGTGTGGAACGATGATGGCCAGCCCGTGCGCCAGGAAAAGGGAGAGCTGGTTTGCACCCGCGCATTTCCCTGCATGCCGGTTGGCTTCTGGAACGACCCGGACGGCGCCAAATACAAGGCGGCCTATTTCGAGCGGTTCGACAATATCTGGTGTCACGGCGACTTTGCCGAATGGACCGAGCACGATGGAATCATCATCCATGGCCGGTCCGACGCCACGCTCAATCCGGGTGGTGTGCGCATCGGAACGGCAGAGATCTACAACCAGGTGGAGCAGATGGACGAGGTCCTCGAGGCCATTTGCATCGGACAGGATTGGCAGGATGATGTCCGGGTGGTGCTGTTTGTGCGTCTGGCAGACGGCGTCGCCCTCGATGAGGACCTGACGAAAAGGATTAAGATGCGCATCCGGACGGGCGCATCACCCCGCCATGTTCCGGCGGTGATCATTGCGGTGGACGATATTCCGCGCACGAAGTCAGGCAAGATCACCGAGCTTGCCGTGCGCGATGTCGTTCACGGTCGCCAGGTCAAAAACCAGGAGGCTCTGGCCAATCCGGAAGCCCTGAAGCTTTTTGCGGATCTGGAGGGGCTGAAATAGGCTGCGGGTCCGTCAAATGCACAGCAAGAGGGTTAACGAAGTGTCACCAGGAAATTTACCGTCTTTGCGGGTACAGCCCGATGTTTAAAATTCGTGAACCTCTATTAAGGCTTCGTTAGCATTCGCTTCCGTAGGATATATTCCGTTAACGTAATCTCATAGGTTGCGCACGGCAGATTTAGAGCATTGCAGTATACGGACCTTTAGCCCGTCAGACAGCATTCCAATTTCAAAGGTGCGCCCCGGCGCACCTTTTTTTCTGTCAGCATTCGACTACCGTACGCCATACCCGCTCTGGAGATGGCGCGCCTTGCCGGTGTTTTTAACGAAACTGCGCGAGACCAGTATGACGGGAATGATCCCCGCCAACACGATGATCAGCGCCGCGACGGAAGCATCTTCAACCCGGGCACGCGATGCATCCTCGTAGACAAGTGTCGCCAAGGTGTTGAAATTGAAAGGCCGCAGCAGGAGCGTTGCAGACAGTTCCTTCAATGTGTCGACAAACACCAAAAGTGCAGCAGTAATGACCGCGGGACGCATCATCGGAAGCAAAACGACGTGAAGGGTCTGGCTCGCATTGCGTCCGAGGGTGCGGGCGGCCATATCAAGATGCGGCGATAGTTTTTGGAAACCGGAATCGATTGATCCTTCCGCCATCGTCAGAAAGCGGACGCTGCAGGCATAGACAATTGCAAATCCTGATCCGGTCAGCAGCAATCCCACGGTCATTCCCAGATAGGACTGGGTGATCGTGTTGAGCCAATTGTCGGCTGCCGCCAATGGGATCAACACGCCAATGGCCAGGACCGTGCCGGGGATGGCATAACCGAAGGATGCGATTCTCGCGGTCAGGGCAACCAGCGGACCGCTTGAGACACGGGCCGCATAGGCCAGAACAAAGGCAAGCGCCACCGTGCAAAGAGCCGTCGCACTGGATACGATGAGGCTGTCCAGCAGCGCAAAGTAGATGCGATCCGTCAAAAGCTGGTCGAGCCGCTTGATCGCATACCCCCCAAGCACATAGGCCGGTACGCCGAACCCGAGAAGGATCGGCAGGGAACACAACACGAAGGCGATCCATCGCCGGATACCGAAAAGCGGCAACGGCACAGCGTCATGAACGGCACCGGTGGTCCGGCTTGCGCCGAAACGCTGTCGCCTGCGTCCCCAGCGCTCTGCCAGCACCGCGCACAACGCGATGAACAGCATCGCGCAGGCCATCTGTGCGGCGCCCGCCAGATTGCCGCGGTTGAGCCAGGTGTCGAAAATGGCGAAGGTGAGCGTGTTGACACCGAGATATTCCACGGCGCCGATATCATTGAGTGTTTCCATCAGGGCCAGGGTCAGGCCGATGACCAGCGCCGGCCGCGCCATCGGCAATTGAATGCGCCAGAAGACCGAAAAAGGCCCGGCACCCAATGTGCGGGCGACATCCTGAGCCGATTTGCTCTGCATGAGAAACAATGCGCGGGTTGTCAGATAGATATAGGGATAGAGCACGACGGACAGGACCAGAATGGCGCCCGGCAAACTGCGGACCTGCGGGAACCAGTATTCCCGTCCGGACTCAAAGCCGAACAGCCCGCGGATCAGCGATTGCGGTGGCCCGGTAAAGTCGAGAAACTCGCCATAGGCATAGGCCGCAAGATAGGTCGGAACCGCAAAGGGTAGAACCAGCGCCCAGGAAAACACACGCCGCATGGGAAACTCGAAGGAGACGACCAGCCAGGCCGACAGCACACCCATCGTGCCGGCCAACAGCGCCACACCGAGCAGCAGAAGGACTGTGGTCCACAAGGCGCCGGGAATGACATAGCGGATGAGATGGGGCCATTCGCCAGTATCGCCGGAAAAGGCCAGATAGATCAGCGCAACCACCGGCATCAGCACGAAAACCGCGATGAATGCGGCGAATGTCATCAAATACGGGTTGGAGCTGCTGCGGGAGCGCATTTGATAGGTTCGCAGTGGCAAAGTCGCCATATGAATTTTCCCGACGCTGACCAAGACGGTCACTGGCGCTTTGAGCCATGTCTTTGGTTCAATAGCCGCTTGCCATTCGCAAAGCAGATATGACGGGCGGCGTCAAGAAAATCTGTAAAATCAAATATTTAGAATAATTCTAATCTGCGGCGTGGCCCGCTCGGTGTCGTGATCCGGTCCACCCCCTTCAGTTCATTCCGCAAGTACCCTTTGGGACGGAAAAACGATCTCGACCAGCGTTCCCTGCCCGGGTTGAGAGTTCATTGCGAATTGCGCCCGGTTGGCCTCGGCCATCGCTTTGGCGAGGGGCAGGCCGAGCCCCGTTCCATCGCCGCGCTCGCGCGGCACGCCTGTCACCTGCCGGAACGGTTTCATGGCCTGCTCCAGCTGATGGCGGGTCATGCCGACGCCCGTATCGCGTATGCGCAGGCTGACATTGCCGCTCTCTTCATAGGATGTGGACACCACCACCTGACCGCCGGCCTGTGTAAAGCGGATCGCATTGGACAGAATGTTGATGGCAATCTGCTTGATGGAACGCTGATCGGCAACAACGTCTGGCACCGATGATGAAAGGCTGGTTCGAATGATGACCCGCTGGCTGTTGGCCTGCGGTTGCAGGATCGAGACGGCGTCGAGCAGTGCCTGGTTGAGAGACACTGCCTGAAAGTCCAGTTCCTGTTCTCCGGCCTCAATCTTCGAGATGTCCAGCAGATCGTTGACGATATCCAGCACATGTTTGCCGGATCGGCCGATATCATGGGCATATTCAACGTAACGCGGGCTGCCGATCGGCCCGAACCGCTCTTCGGCCATCAGGTCCGAAAATCCGATAATGGCATTGAGCGGTGTGCGGATTTCATGGCTCACTCGCGCCAGAAATTCACTCTTGTGAGAGCTGGCCGTTTCAGCTTCGCGTTTTGCGGTCCGCAATTCCTCCTCGGCTCGTTTCCATTGCGTGATATCGCGCATCACGGCGCAAAACCCGTTCGAACGCGATAGATGTCCGATGGTCATGAACAGCGGAAGAAAGCCGCCGGAAGCCTCCCGGCCAATGACTTCCCGCCCGTCATTGAGGACGCTGGCCACGGCATTTCCGGTCAAACCCGCCAGATAGTCCTGGACGGCCCGTTGGCTCTCATGGGCAAACAACATGGCAAAGGGTTGACCACTTGTCTCTTCTTCATCGTAATCGAACAGTGCGCTGGCTGACTGGTTCATCGAGCGGATGATCCCGTCATCGTCAATCAGGACGACGCCATCGGTGGCCGTTTCCAGGATGGAGCGCAATTCATCGACCTCAACCTGCAACGCCGAAATCCGACCGGCTGATTCCACCCGTTCCTCTTCGGAGACCGTATCCTCGACCGGTCCGTCAATGACGTCGGCTTCCGGTTGTGAGGCCGCCGGCACGACTTCCGACAGCGCCAGCATCAAGGCGCGACCGTCATCCCAGGCGATCGAACGAAGGCGGGCCCGCACGGATACCGATTGCCCGTTTGCCAGATGCAGCGCCAAGGTTCCCGCGCCGCTTGCGGTTTCCACCGTGTCCCCTATGGCACTGTGCCCGTCAAACAGAATATCCAGTCCGCCGGCTTCATTGAGCTGGGTGGTGGAAAGATAACCTGTCAGCAGACGGAACTCTTCATTGATATGAAAGATGGTCGTGCCGTCATGTACGATCACGGGTATCGGAAGGTTTTCCAGCAGTTCCGGCGTGACACTGGCGTCCCGTCCCAGGAGTTCCTGCGTCGGTTCCTCCTCGGTTTCGGTTTTGACGGCCGGTGGCGGAGCATCCGCATCATCAGGCGTGTCCGCGGTGACAGGCGTATTTGCCTCATCCTGGCCGCCCGTTTCGTCCTCTTCACTCGCCAAGCCCGGGGCAACATCGTCGTCAGCAGATTGCGGTGGTACAGGTCGTTTTCCGAAGGCAACGGGCGGCTCCGGCGTATCCTGATCGGGTGTTTGCCCCAGCCTCTTCGCTATTTCGTGGAAAGCCTGCTTTTCTGCTGTGCTCAGCCCGTCCCGTGGTTTCGACCGCCGCTCCTCAAGGCGGATCACCTTGTCTGACTGCCGACGTCCAGGGGAATCGGCGATATCGAGAGCCGGTTTTTCACCCTCTTCCTGGGCCCCATCCCGACTGTGTGGTTGCTCGCCGCTCGGAGGAGTTTCATCGTTCTCGGTTGGTTGCGGCCCGTGGGAGGGGCCGTCGATCGAGTCGGACTCATCATGTTGTCCAACCGGATCAGGTGCTTGATCGATACTGTCCAGTGTTGCCGGATTATTGACGAGGGCCAGGCCTATCCGCTCGGGGTCGGATTGTGCATCGCTGGCCCTGACAATTCCAAACCCGCGAAATCCATCAAACTCGCGGTCCCTCGAATAGGTCGGGAGCGCTGCAAGATCCACCGGTACGCGAAGATCGGTGCCCTGTACCGGCCACAGGACCGTCTTGCCGGACCAGGTATCGCGTCGGCGCAGAAGATCTGAAATGGCATGGTCCGGATCGGTGTTGAAAACCTGTGCCACGTCGGCGAATTTGCGACCTTCGATATCCGCCGCGTTCGGGCCGACGGTTTCGGCGAATTCATCGGATATTTCCCTGAACACGCCTTCGGCATCGATCTTCCAGACGAAACGCACTGGGCGTTTCCTTGGGTTGAAGACAAATTGATCCTCGTCTGGCGAACTTGTTTTCCCGTCATCATCGACGGGGTGCGCGATGTCCGGGCTGGACACGGATGCTTTCGCAGTTGCGGCAGTGTTTGCGTCCCGGTCATCCTGATCGTTGGCGGCTGATTGCCGCGCCGGCTGCTCGGCCGGTCCTTCCGTAACATCCAGATCCTGTTCACGACTGTCAGCATCCGCGGGTCGTTGACGGTCGCCGCCATCTCTCTCACGTGACGATGATGCTAGATCGAGAACCGAAGGCGTCGGATCTGGAGCCTTGACCGGTTGAACGGCCGGCACGGCAGCGCGTTCAATTGTTTTTGGTTGGTCGCCCGGTGCCGGGTCGAGGTTGCCGATCGACATTTCTATGGCGATCAGCAAATGGGCATCATCGGTAATTCTGGCAATTGCTGCCGGAAGAAACCCAAGCGCAGTTCGCACCGGATGTTTGACCAATCGGTCATTTTCCGACGCCACGTCGCGGACGATTTGTGCGCGTGTTTCGGCATCCATGTTCAGACGGTCAAAGGATCCGGTGGCCTGCAGGATTGCGCCATCGCGGTCCAGAACGGCCGCGTGGGTGTCCATTTCTTCGAAGCCGTCGATAATGAATGCGGCCTGTTCTTCGGGGGTTTCGGCTGGATCGGCAATGCTGGCGGTCAATAAAAGGGCATGATTGCCATCGGCAAGTTGAATGCGTTCCATCGCCGCGGGCAGCAGCGGGCGCCGGAAACCTGAGCCGGTACGCATGACGAAGGTCTGCTGCGGATTATCGGTCGCATTCACAACACTGCTTGCCGCGGCCTCGATCTGTCGAAAAGACGCGGTTGAAGGGCTCAAGCCCGAATCCATGAACTCGTACAGGCCTGCGTGGCCGAACAGCCGCGCACCCGGACCATTGACCCACAGGACATCGGTGAGTGACAGGGAGAGCACCACAACGGCGTCACCCGCGGCGTAGCGCGTCCGTATCTTCTCATGAACGGCAATATCGATGAAAGGGTATTGCCCCGTTGGCATGGCACTTCCTGCGTCAGTCTGGCCGGTCGGTTCAGTCCCGTGACTCTAACCGTCTGCCATTTGCGTTTTGTCGCACTGCCCGGGATCCGTGGACACCCGGTTAGAACACGACCTTCATTGTTAAGAAATTGTTAATAAATCGCAACTGGCCCCTGGTCCAGAACGCGGGCTCTTTGGGCTGATGATTCCTGCCAACAGGGTTAATGGGATGGTGCACTGCAAAAAAATGTTGCAATGCACAAAAACATCCTTATATAGACCCTGTAATCATCGACAAACAATGGGCGCCTTTGAAGAGGGCCCGCAATCAGGAGTGCATATTATGGCTACCAAAAAGACACCAGCAGAAGACGTTTTCTCCTTTGCCGCCTTCGATCCGGCAAAACTGACCGAGTCCTATCGCGAATTTGCTGAAAAGGGCATGGTTCAGTCGAAGGATGCCTATGCAAAGCTGAAGGATGCTGCCGAAGACGCAACCAAGACGGTCGAACAGACACTTGAAAGCGCACAGGCCGGAAGCGTTGCGTTGAGCCTCAAGGCAATCGACACGGTCCGCGCCAATGCCGACAGCTCGCTGTCGCATGCCGAAGCGCTTCTCGGCGTCAAGTCCGTTGCCGAACTGTTTGAATTGCAGTCCTCGTTTTTCCGCAGTCAGGCCGAAGCCGCTGTCGAACAGGCCAAAGACATCCAGGAAGCAGCACGCAAGGTTGCCGAAGATGTCTCGAAACCCGGCAAGGCCGCATACGAAAAAGTATCCAAAAACATCAAAGCCGCTTAACCCGAGCGCGCAAGCCAACGGATGTTTCGAAAGCCGGACCTTTGGTCCGGCTTTTTTGTTTCTGTGGATAGGCGTGGGGGACACAATCCCTCTTGCAAAAAGAACCGCATCGCCGTATGTCACGCCCTCAGGACGATGCACTGACATGCGGTTGTAGCTCAGTTGGTTAGAGCGCTGGATTGTGGATCCAGAGGTCGGTGGTTCAAATCCACCCAACCGTACCATCGCTCACCGGTCCATGCCGGCCGATCTTCAAAACACGGATTGATGCCGATCATAACAATTGGTGTTTGCTGACCCTCCGGTCGGTCAGGATGTGTTCCCATGAGTGGTTCCATCCAAAACAAACTTGCTCTACTAATCCTGTGGGTACAGATTCGATCACAGGACGGGCAGGCGGATTGGCGACGGCGGCATCTGAAAATCGACTGAATATCCGAACCTCTCTGACCGCCGTCTTCGCCATTGGCATCACGGTTTTCTCCCTCTATCTGTTGCACAACCTGACCGCTGAGATTTCGTTTTCGGATGTTGTCACCGACATACGAAACACGCCAACCAGCCATGTCCTCTTTGCCATTTGCGCGACGATCGTCAGTTTCACCGCGATTGCCTACTACGAAATTCTTGCGGTGCGGACCGTCGCACCGGGGCGGGTCTCCACCGCAACCGCTGCCTGGACTGGAATTGCCGGTTTCGCGATATCGGATGTTGCCGGTTTCCATGTTCTGACCGGCGGCGCCCTGAGGTATCGGATCTACAGCCAGAAGGGGTTGGAATTCCCGCTGATCAGCCAGATTGTTTTCCTTTCCTGGATGTCACTCTGGCTTGGCATGTTTTTCCTCATCAGCGCGGCGTTGGCAGTTCATCCGAGCGGTATCCTCGTGCTCCAATGGCTGCCGACCGATATTGTGCGCTCTCTGGGCATCGCGATTTTGTTGCTGATCGCGGCCTATTTCATCTGGGGTGCCAATGGGCAACGGACGATTTCGATAAGGGGCATGTCGGCCCGGATACCGGGGATCGGCACCAGCCTGCAGCAACTGGCATCCGGCGTTCTCGACATCGCCGCATCGGCATTCACACTCTATATTCTGCTGCCCGCTGACGTTGCCGGTTCGCTGAGCGGATTCTTCGTGCTCTACATTTCGGCGGTGATCCTGGGTGCCGTCAGCCATTCGCCGGGTGGGATTGGTGTCTTCGAGGCCACCATGATGGCCGGGCTCGGCGTTCTTGGCCGGTCGGATGTGGTGGGTGCACTCGTTCTCTACCGCGTCATCTACTATTTCCTGCCACTCGTTCCAGTCGCCCTTATTCTGCTTTTTCTCGAAGTGGTGCGCGGACACAGGGCGATCCGAAAGTCCGTCCGGGAAATCGGAAAGGCATCCGAACCGCTGGTTCCTCCCCTTGCCGCCGGGCTGACCTTCATTGGTGGCCTGATCCTTCTGTTTTCCGGCTCGCTTCCCATGAGCGCACTGGATGATGCCTGGGTCCGGTCGGTGCTGGCTCTGCCCTTTGTTGAATCGTCGCACCTGTTGGCCAGTCTGATCGGCGTGGCGCTCCTGGTGGTCGCCCATGCCCTGCTGAGGCGTCGCGCTGCCGGTTTCAACATGGCGATCATCCTGCTGATTGCCGGCGCCGTGTTTTCCCTGGCCAAGGGTCTGGATTTCGAGGAAGCCGGTATCCTGGCCGTTATTGGCCTCATTCTCATCCCTTTTCGCCCTGCATTTTACCGCAAATCCGGAGAGCCGCTTTTTGCCGTCACGCCATCCTGGCTCGCCATCATCGCCATTACCGTGGCAGCGGCTGTCTGGCTCGGTTTCTTTGCCTATCGCCACGTTGAGTATTCCAACGAATTGTGGTGGCAGTTTTCATGGCAGGACGGTGCTCCGCGTTTTCTACGGGCAAGCGTAGCCATCGTCGCAGTGGTGTTTGCTCTCGGACTCTATCTGATCCTCAACCGTCGGGCGGCGAATGTCGCACCGATCGGACCTGTTCCTGATGTTGTGCGCTCGCTCGTTGAAAAGTCCACCAGCACCGACACGACGATCGCGCTGCTCGGAGACAAGCATTTTCTGATCGCCGAGGACGAAAGCGCCTTTTTGATGTACGGCGTCATGGGCGGGACCTACATTTCCATGTGCGACCCTGTCGGAGATCCGGTGCAGGGTGCCGCGCTGGCGTGGCAGTTTCGCGAAATGGCCGATCAGGGCGGTTATCGCACCGCGTTCTATTCGATCGGCACGGACTACCTGCCGCTTTATCTCGATATGGGGCTGTCGGTTCTCAAGATGGGAGAAGTGGCGCGGGTCGATCTGGCCGCCTTTTCCCTTGAAGGCCCGAAGCAGAAAGATTTTCGCTATGCCCGCCGGCGTGCCGCCAAGGACGGATTGCAGTTCGAGATCGTGCCACGGACGGATGTGCCGGCCATTCTGCCGGAACTCAGGGAGGTGTCCAATAGCTGGCTGGAAATCAAGTCCGGCAATGAGAAACAGTTTGCGATTGCCAATTTCAACGATGACTACATGCGCTGTTTCGACTGCGGCATCGTGCGCCATGAGGGGCGGATCGTGGCCTTTGCGAATATCCTGGCCGGCGCGGACAAGGAGGAAATGTCGATCGACCTGATGCGCTATCGGCCAAAGATCTCCAACGTCTTGATGGATTTCCTTTTTGCCGAGCTGCTGCTCCACGCCCAGCAGGAGGAGTATCGCTGGTTCAATCTCGGCGCGGCGCCACTTGCCGGTCTCACCGATCATCCGCTTGCGAGCTCGTGGAACCGCATCGGCACGATGATCTACAGGCGTGGCGAGGATTTCTATCATTTCGAAGGGTTGCGTTCCTTCAAGGACAAGTTCAGTCCGGTCTGGACGCCGCATTATCTGGCCTGTCCGGGCGGACTGGCCGCGCCGCGCGTGCTGTTTGATATCACCGCGCTGATCGCCGGCGGGCGGCTCGGGATCGCCAAGCGGTGAGGGTCGCTCTGACCATTCTGCTTTTGCTCTTGGGCATTGGCAGGGTTCCTGCGGATACGGCCTTCGCCGATCTGCCACTCAATGTGACCGAACCGAACGGCCAGGTGCGTGGAATGGTGATCCTGTGGTCCGGGGATGCAGGCTGGAGCGGCACCATGCAGTCGCTCGCGGATGCGCTCGCAGAACGAGGCTATGGTGTGGTTGGTATCAGTTCGCTGCGTTACTTCTGGCACGAGCAGGCGCCGCAGATCATGGCCACCGACAATGACCGCCTTGTGACCCATTATGCGGCATTGTGGGAGACAGATACAATCATCCTCGCCGGCTATTCATTTGGTGCCGATGTGCTGCCCTTTGCCTGGCCGCTGATGGCAGAAGAGACACGAGCGGCAACCAGCCTGATCGGGTTGTTGAGCCCATTTCCGAAAACGGAATTCAGGATCACGTTTCTCGGCATGCTGGGGATCATACGCGGCAGTCACGATGTCAGTGCCGCGATTGCATCGCTGCCGGCGGACCGGGTTTTTTGCCTGATCGGTGAGGACGAAGACGATATGGCCTGCGCGCCATCAACCGAATACAGATTTGAAACGGTGCCGGGTGGTCATCGCTACAATCGCGATGCCGATCTCGTCGCGGACCGGCTGATCGGGGCGCTTTGATGTTGACCCTGCCGCTTTGCTCCGGCTCACACGGGTAGGGCAATTCAGGTTTTGACGGGTTCGGCAAAACCAGAATGCGTCAACAGGATCAACTACCGACACCGTTGTCACGTTTCTGACAGAATCAGAAAGGCGTCATTTGCACCGGCCGCTCCAGTTCGAACCGGACGTGCGTTTTTGTGCCGGCGGTCCATGGCGGTGTTGTTCGTCGGAGCACGAATCCTTCGCGTTCCCAGAAAGCCCGACCTTGGGGATTCTCTTCAAGAACACACAACAACAGCCTTTCGGCGCCGGCTTTGCGGGCTGCATCGAGCACCCAATTCAGTGCCTGACGGCCAAGTCCCCTGTTGCGAAACCGGGCATCGATCATCATCAGCCCGAGATACCAGTCACCGGCCTCCGGATAACCCGGACCTATGTCAATCAGGCCGACTAGACGCTCGTCGTGATCGAAAACACCAAGTTTCAATGCATCCGCCACCCTCAATCCGGGCGCGACCTCCTCGAAGAACTCCGTGACGTTGGCCTCGCCGGGCTCCTCCCCGGTTTCAAGCAGAACATAATCGGCGCAGGACTTGAACACGCTCAAGACGGCCTGGCGATCCGCGATGGGGTCGAGCGGGCGCACCAATGGTTCGGAGCGCGGTTTCCCATCGTTCACCATTGCAGTCTCACTGCATCAGCCGTCAGCATAGACCTCGCCATCCAGATCGTCGAGCTTGAGCTGAAGATGCGCCCGCACATCCTGTACGGCCTGGTTGTATACAGCGGGGCCAAGCGTTTTCAAAAACAGGGCAAGCACAGCTTCGGCGCGAAATTCTGATATCGGTTCATCAAATTCATCGGCGAACAACGCGCCCAGCTCGCGGAGAAATTCGGCGCGCCTGTCCTCACTAAGGGAAATTTGCATCATCTGGTGCCTTTCGATCGTTGGCTCGCAGCCCTGTGGGCGTGTTTTGACCTGACGACGTGCCGCAGAGGGATGGGGCGACGACGCGATGGTCTCCACGGGATGAAGCAATCAATCATGGTTCTGCCTTTTTGTCGTCCTGATCTTTTGGCGCGCGATGCATGATCAGGCGTACGCCGCGTTGCCATGTCAAATAGGACCACAACCAGTGCAGCATCACGAACAACCGGTTTCGGAAACCGATCAGAAAATAGACATGAGCGGCGCCCCACAGCACCCAACCCGGGAAACCCTTGACTTTCAGCCCAAAAATATGGGCAACAGCGCGGTTTCGCCCGATGGTCGCAAGCGCCCCGGCATCGGAATACCGAAAACCTGCCGGCGGTGCCAGGCCCCGTGCCGTTCGGGCCAACCGTCGACCGACATAGATTCCCATCTGCTTGGCAACCGGCGCGATTCCCGGCAGCGCGCTTCCTTCAACTTCAAGCAGGGCGGCATCGCCGATGACATAAACATTGTCGAACCCGGCTGGCCTCAGCGTTTCGTCAATTTCGACATGGCCGCTCTTTCCTGTCGGCACGGACAGCCATTGGCCAACTGGCGAGGCCTGAACGCCGGCTGCCCAGACCACCGTTTCCGTTTGTAGTTCGCCTCCAGTCGTGGTGACCCGGCCGCGGGCAATGTCGGTCACCATGGTGTCGGTTTGCACCTCGACCCCCAGATCGATCAAATCGCGGGATGCCCTCAATGAAAGGTCGGCGGCGAATGTGGGCAAGACACGCGGTCCACCTTCGAGCAGGATGATCCGGTTCCGGGCTGCATCGATGCGCCGAAAGTCGCGCATGACGGAGTGCGACAACTCCGCAATTGCACCGGCCATCTCGACACCGGTCGGCCCGCCTCCGACGACCACAAATGTCTGAAACCGTTGGGCAGCAACGGGGTCGTGCTCAACCACCATTTCGGCCTGCTCGAAGGCCATCAGAATTTTTTCCCGCAGACTCAGCGCGTCGTTTAGGGTCTTGAGGCCTGGGGCATGCTCGGCCCACTGATCCTTGCCAAAATAGCTGTGCTGCGCGCCGGTAGCGACCACCAGCGCGTCATAGGAAGCGCTCTTTCCAGTCTCTAGCAGAACCAATTGACGATCCGTGTCGATGCCGACGACGCGATCCATCAAAACCTGCAGATTTTCCTGATTGCGCAATACGTGGCGGATCGGCACGGCAATTTCGGCGGGTGTCAAAGCTGCCGTAGCGACCTGGTACAATAGCGGTTGAAAGAGATGATGATTCTGCTGGTCGATGAGCGTAACGGTGACCGGCGCTCTTGCCAATTCCCTGGCCGCCGAAAGGCCCGCGAATCCGGCTCCAACAATGACCACATTTCTGGGAGGCTGAAGCATGATCAACGCATCCTTTTTCACCGCATCAAACCGGGCACATTTCACCCTTTGATAGATAAGTGTTTTCAGCGAATTTTCATCCCCGCGCCACATACGCGAGTGCACTGTTTTCCGACTGTTCATGACGGCTGCTTCGGGCGGCAGGAAATTGTTCCGATCTTAACGGATCACGCATCGTTTGCTTTCGTCATTCCCGAATTTCGGATAGTCAGCCGCCAGCACCGGCTGCATCAATGAAGGCTCTGACCCAATGGACCTCTTTTCACCCTTTTCGCTTCGACAACTCACCTTCAGGAACCGGATCGCCGTTTCCCCGATGAGCCAGTATCGCGCCCGCGACGGCTTTGCCAATGACTGGCACAAGGTCCATCTCGGTCGTTTTGCCATGGGTGGCGCCGGTCTGGTCTATGCCGAAGCAACGGCCGTTGAGGCTGATGGCAGGAGAACGGCGGGCGACCTTGGGATCTGGAGCGACGCACATCTGGACAATCTGAGCGCTATTGCCAGCTTTTTGAGCCAAGAGGGCGCTGTCCCCGGCATTCAGTTGAGCCATGCCGGCCGAAAGGCATCGGAACGAAGACCGTGGCATGGCGAAACACCGATAAATGAGGAAGATGTCACCGAACGCGGCGAGCATCCCTGGGCTTCGGTTGCGCCATCGGCGATCCCCTATGCGGATGGCTGGCCGTGTCCGCGTGAGATGTCCGAGCAGGATATTCAACGGGTGATTGCGTCATTTGGTGAAGCGGCGCGGCGGTCTCGCGATGCCGGGTTCAAGATCATTGAAGTATACGCTGCACACGGATTCCTCGTTCACCAGTTTTTATCGCCCATCTCCAACAAACGAACAGACCATTGGGGAGGAAACTCGGAAAATCGCTGTCGTTTTGCAGTGGAGATCGCCCGGGCCATTCGTGCCAACTGGCCCGAGACATTGCCGCTGGCCTTTCGCCTGTCGGCGACGGACTGGCTGGATGATGGGATTGAAATCGAGGACGCGGTCGAAACGGCAAGACGGCTCAAGGAAGCTGGTGTCGACATGATCGACTGCTCATCCGGCGGCATCAGTGGGAAGGAACGACCAGGGAGAATGGTCATCGAGCAGGGATTTCAGGCACCCTTAGCCGAGCATATTCGCCGCGAGGCCAACATTTCGACCATGGCCGTTGGGTTCCTCTGGGATGCCGAGTATTGCAGCGACCTGGTGGCCTCCGGCAAGGCCGACATGATTGCCCTGGCGCGCGAACTGCTGGACGATCCGAACTGGCCGCACCACGCGGCCGCAAAACTCGGGCTGGACCTGGAGCATGCATTGTGGCCGGTCGAGTCCGGCTGGTGGCTGCAAAAGCGTCAGCGCCTTGTCCGTAAGCTGGACCTTCGATAACGGTCCCATCAGCGATGGGAAATGCCAAGGTTCCCGGTTGATGCCGCGATCCGAAGACCGCTGAGAAACTGTTCGACATCCCGATTGCCGCGCAGGTGAAATTTCGACTTGTCTGCCGGCACGGACCGGTAAAGTGCCTGCATGGCATCGCGCGACGTGTGGCGGGTATCCCAGATCCAGCGCAAGAACGTCCAGCTCAGTTTCTCCGGGCATCCTTCCGGCAGATCCGGGCGCGTTCGGCCCCAGTAGCGGACGGTCCTCCAAAGCACCCGCCAAAGGCGCTTTGCCAGGGGAAGGTCGAGCCAGATGACGCTGTCGGCGCGCGCCAGCCGTTCCGGCCATGTGACAGAGCGTCCGCCCTCGAATATCCAGGTCTCCCTTGCGTGCACCTCGGCACAGAGCGCGTCTTTTTCCGGTCCCGGCCGTTCCACCCAACCCGGCTTCCAGTGAATATGATCGATGTGAACGACGGGAAGATGCGTGATGCCGCCGAGCGTTCTTGCAAGGGTCGATTTTCCCGAACCCGGTTGGCCGATAATCATCACGCGTCGCATTTCCGGCATCCATCATCGCTCGATCTTGATCTTCCGGGACCAAATATCATTTGCACCAACGGCAAATCTTGCGGGCCCCGCCACGGTTGGACAAGTCCATTTCTGGTCAGGGATTTGCACTGCAGGGCGGCAAATCTTCTTTGTCCATCTCCCGGTCGTCCTATATGGTTTAGCCAATGATCTGCAAGACCCATTCAGGAAAGAGCGAGACATGAAAGCAATCCGTGCCCATTCCTTCGGCGGACCGGAGGTTCTGCAATATGAGGAAATCGAAGACCCGGTACCTGGACCCGGCGAAGTGGTGATCGATGTGCGGGCGGCCGGGGTCAATCCCGCGGACACCTATATGCGCAATGGGACGTACGCGATCGTTCCGGACCTTCCCTATACGCCCGGTGGCGATGCCGGTGGCGTTGTGTCGGCGGTGGGCGCGGATGTCACGGGTCTGTCGGTCGGTGATGACGTGTTCGTCGGCACGGCGCTGAGCTTTGACTTGACGGGCTGCTATGCCGAAAAAGTGTTGCGCCCCGAGAGCGAAGTATTGCCGCTGCCAACGGGTGTCAGCCATGCCCAGGCAGCCGCCTTCGGCGTGTCTTATCCCACAGCCCATTATGCACTTTTCGAACGCGGAGGTGCCAAGGCCGGTGAGACGGTGTTCATCCACGGTGCAAGCGGGTCCGTTGGTACCGCCGCCATCCAATTGGCAAAACGAGCCGGACTGAGGGTGATCGGCAGCGGCGGAACGGACAAGGGTCTTGATCTGATCCACGCTGAAGGTGCCGATCTGGCGGTGGATCACAGCAGGCAAGGCTACCTGGACGAGGTGACAGAGTTTACCGATGGAAAGGGACCAAATCTGATCCTGGAAATGTTGGCCGACGTCAATCTTGCCGCCGATCTGGATCTGGTCGCCAAATATGGACGCATCGTTGTGATCGGCAACCGGGGAGAGATCACCATTTCACCGCGTGTCGCGATGATGAAGGAACTGGATATTCGGGGCATCGCACTGTGGAATGCCACGGCTGAGCAGATTGCACCGATCATGAAGGATATCGTGGCTGGCATCGCCGAAGGCACGCTACGGCCGATTATCGGTAGGGAAATGCCGCTGGCCGAAGCTGCTGCGGCGCACGTCGCGGTGCTCGAACCGGGCGCTTACGGAAAGATTGTTCTGGTTCCTTGACGGAGCTCAGGGACATTCGGATGGATACAGGTAGCGGCGTTTGACGTAACCGCGCGCCGTCGCATCGCCGTCATAATATGCGATGCGGCACCATCGGCTGTCGAGTGCAACCGAAGTCGGCTCGCAACGCCCCTCCAGCGCGATTATTCCGTGCTGTTCTGGCGGTATGACTCCAACGATGGACGATCTTGCGGATCGTTCCTGGCGGATATTGAGAACATCGTCCTGCTGCACATTGCGCACCTGAAAACACGTGCCTTCGGTTGTTGCGTGAGCAGGCAGCGGTGCCATTGTCGCCATGCCGCACAGGACAGCGAGGCACAATTTGCTGGTTCGAGCTTCCATCATGGTCACCTTGTCCCTTGTCGAACGGAAACACGTTCCGAAAATGAGGCGATGCGATCCATAGTTTGATGTCGCTTTCGAATTCAGACCTTTGCTTCTGTCAGGCACTGACTGACCTCAAAACAGATCACCTTGGCCGCCACCATCCTTTTTTGCCGGTTTCGCCGCGCTCTTGCGTGGCTCCTTGACCGCACCGCTGCCGGCGGTCACCGCGTCAACCTTGCCATCGGCAAATTCCAGCGATACCGCATCGCCCGATGTCAAAAGGGTGGCCCGGTCCACCACTTTGCCGCCCGCATTGCGAACCACCGCATAGCCGCGATTGAGAACGTTGCGATAGGACATGGAGTTGAGAACACGCGCAGCTTCCTGAACCTTTCGCCGTCGACGTTCCGTGTGCAACGCCGTGATTTCATCCGACCGCCTGGCAAGCACCGCCAACCGTTCCCGGCCCCGGCTGATCCGTTCGGAGGCGGGGCGCAATGTCAACCGCGCCACGACAGTGGAGAGCTGCGCCGACAGGCGGTCGCGCAGCCTTTCATTGTGGCGTTCGCTCTGCGCGGCGAGCTCAAGCACGCGCTGTCGCTTCTCCATCACCCGCCGCTGCAATGTGGCCGGTGCAAGCAGGGCTGCGCGTCGTTCGAAAATCTGTCTCTTGTTGGCCGTGTTGAGTTGCAAGGCCTTGCCGAGGCCGCCGGCCGCCTCGTCGAAACGGCGTCGCGGCAGTGCCAGCAGGGCATCGATCGAGGGCAGGGCGCGGGCCAGTGCCCGCAAACTCTGACGGTTGGTGTCCACAGATCGCGACGTTGCGCCCGAAAGGCGAGCGGCAAGTGCCGCCAGATTGGCCTCCAGTTCCGCCTTGACCGGAACGGCCATTTCCGCAGCGCCAGTGGGTGTTGGTGCCCGAACATCTGCGGCGTAATCCAGCAGCGTCCAGTCCGTTTCGTGGCCAACGGCTGAAATCAGCGGAATGTCGCTGTCGGCTGCCGCCCGCACCACCGCCTCGTCATTGAAACCCCACAGGTCCTCCAGGCTGCCGCCACCGCGCGCAACGATCAACACGTCCGGCCGCGCCAAAGGCCCACTGTCCGGACCAGCCATTGAAATGGCATTGAAGCCGTTGATCGCGGCGGCGACTTCATCACCGCTGGTTTCACCCTGTACCCGCACCGGCCAGACCATGACATGGACCGGAAACCGGTCACCAATTCGGTGCAGAATGTCGCGAATGACAGCCCCCGTCGGTGACGTAACGACGCCGATGACTCGCGGCATATGCGGCAACAATTGCTTTCGCGCATCGTCGAACAGGCCCTCGGCCGCCAGCTTCTTGCGCCGCTCTTCCAGCAGGGCCATCAGAGCGCCGGCACCGGCTGGTTCCAGCGACTCGATGACGATCTGGTATTTGGACGAGCCCGGATAGGTGGTGACCTTGCCGGTCGCGATCATCTCCATGCCTTCTTCCGGTTTGAATTTCAGCCGGGAGAAAACACCGCGCCAGATGACCGCTTCGATGCGAGCCCGGTCATCCTTCAGGGAAAAATAGGCGTGGCCGGAGGAATGCGGGCCGCGATAGCCGGAGATCTCGCCGCGGATGCGGACATGTCCGAATGCATCTTCAACGGTTCGCTTGATGGAACCCGAAATCTCGCTGACGGAATATTCCGTCATATTGCTGGCCGAATCGGCTTTGGATGATGGTGTCATTTGCCTATTGCGCCCGGTTCGAGCCTTGGGGTCAAGCACCGTTGGACAGATATCGAAAAACCCCGATGGGCCTGACTGCGGTTACCAACTGGGAAACGTCAGGCCGTTTGGTGCGCGGCTGAGTCCGGTTCGGTTGGGCAGATGGCCATCCGACGCATCATCGGCGCCGGCGGGTGCCAGATTGTCCAGACTTGCGGCGATGTGATCGGTGAGAGCGTCCATCAACACCGTTGGAACCCCCTGCCTGCGGATCATGCCGATTTCAGCCGGTGGCAAATCGGGAAATCCCTCATTCGGTGTGAGAATGCGCATACCCGGACGCAGCGCCGATTCCGGCAAAAGCGATACTGCGAGACCGGAAAGCACCGCTGACGCCACGACCGTCGATGACCGGCTGGTAAACAACACCGAATAGTCGCGTCCGACGGAGTCGAGCGCCGCACATCCCAGTTGCCGCCAATCGCAACTTTGCCGGCCGACGGCCAATGGCACCGGTGTGTCGCTGTGGACCGAATGCGCCATCGACGTGACCCAAAAAAGCGGTTCGGAACGCAACAGCAGGGCGTGGCGGACCTTCGGGTTGTGGGTGACCAGCGCAATGTCCAATTCGTTGCGGGACAGTTTGTCGACGAGGTCGCGAGAGGGTTCGCAAGTGATGCTCAATTCGACATTGGGATTGGTCTTGGCAAACCGGGCAATGATGTCGGGCATGTAGCGGTCGGCATAGTCGTCGGGCGTGCCAAGCCGGATTGTGCCCGCCAGGGCCTCCTCATCAAAGGCAGCCAGGGTCTCGTTGTTGAGCCGCACCAGGCGGCGCGCATAGGCCAGCAGCCGTTCGCCGTCGGCGGTCAGGCGATTGATTCGACCATCCTTGCGAAACAGGTTCCTGTTGATGCGCTCCTCCAGTCGCCGCATTTGCATGGAGACGGCCGACTGGGTCTTGTTCACCTCATCGGCCGCCCGGGTGAAGCTGCCGCTGTCGATGATCGCGATAAAGGTTTTGAGTTGGTCGATATCGAGAGGAGCGGCCATGATTCTGTCCATCAAAAAAAATGATACTTATCATTAAAAACATTCACTGGATAAATAAGTCAATGTTTGAAAGGATCGCCTTCCGGATGGGACGGCGTTGTTGCCGTCACGGCATCCGGACCGACAGGCTGTGCCCGACCGCGGAAACGTCCGCTCCAAACGCACGCTGTTACCCATTTGATTATCACGACTGGAAAGGAGACATGACATGACCGTTTTTGCGCGAAATCACCCTGTTGGTGCCGTTGCGTATGGCATGCGAGATCTTTTCCGGTCGGTCGTCGCAATCCTGACAAAACGCCGCAGCAACCGCCGCAACGTTGCAAACCTGCGTGAACTCTCGGACTTCCAGCTGGCAGACATCGGTCTGATCCCGAGGGACCCTGCTCGTTCGTCGCGCGGCAGATTGGATGACGATCATTCCCGGGAACTGGCGCGCACGGCCCTCATCAGCCGGACCTTCACCGGTATCTGCTGATGAGAATTCGACCGGTGCGTTGACCGGCTTTCACTCCCCAGCGGGCTCTGACCGAAGCCCGCCCTCTGCCCGGCGCCTGCAACAGCAGACGTCGGGTTTTTTGACCTGGGGGCCGCTCATTTTTCCATGCCACGTTCGGCGACGGCCTTTCGCATATCGATCAGATGCTGCTCGTTGTTGGTCAGCATCAGCCGCATGGCGGCGCGGGCGGCATCCGGATCACGTCTGTTTATGGCTTCCGCAACCTGTCTGTGCTCCTCCAGGAATTCGATGATGTGGTAATCGGCCTTGATCGCCAATGCGAAATTTGCCCGGAGCACCACGACGACCGTACGCAATATCGCAGTGAGAAACTTGTTATGGGCGGCGGCAAACAGGCGTCGATGGAAGAGAATATCGGCTTCCACCGCCTGCTCGGGAATGTCGCGGTTCTTCTCCATCTCCTCAAAGGCTTCGAACAGCCGCAAGATCTCGGTTGTCGACGCGGTCTGCGCGGCAATCGCTGCCACTTCCGGCTCCACGATCAGCCGTAGCGTGCTCAATTCATCGATCAGGTCATCTCTCAGATCGTCGGAGTCCATCGCCCATCCGATGACGCGTTGATCGAGATAATTCCATTGATCGACCGGTTGCACCTTGGTGCCGGAACCCTGGGCAATGCGAAGAAGTCCAACCGAGGTGAGAATTTTTGTTGCTTCGCGCACGACGTTTCGGCCGACACCGATGGCGCGGGCGATTTCGACCTCCGGTGGCAGCGACTCGTTTGGGGCATAGGTGCCGTTGATGATGTCGCGACCGAGCACATCGATGGTCTGTTCGACAAGCGACGGGCTGCGCGTCTGGCCAGAGGATTGCTGGTTTTTTTTCAAAGGCCGATTCACGGTCACAGGCTCGCAAGTTCTGCTGGTTGTCCAGCGCTGTCTCGAATGATGGACACTGCCCGGTCGGCAACGGCCATTGCCGGAGCATTAGTGTTTCCGGACGGTAACAATGGCATCACCGAACAATCAATAACACGCAAGGAGTCGATGCCGCGAACCCGCAGTTCCTTGTTGACAACCGTCATCGGGTCGTCATCCCTTCCCATACGCGCCGTACCGACAGGGTGATAGTTGGTTTTGACCATTTTGCTGCTGTATTGGTGTAGGTCCTCGTCTCGCGTGACCTCGGCACCGGGCAGCATTTCCCCTGATATCAGCGATGCAGCCGGCTCCGTTGCAAGAACCTGCCGCGCAAATGCCAGCGCCTTGATTGTCAGACGCAGATCGTCCTCATGGCCGAAGAACCGGCAGTCCACCAGCGGCTTGTCTTCCGGGTCGGCCGACCGTAACCGTACTGTGCCCCGTGCCTTCGGACGCAAAAGGCAAGAGGTCAGTGTGACGCCATGGGTAGGGCTATAGCCGGAAATGTCACGATCCAGATAGATGATCGGAGCGCAGTAGAGTTGGATGGTCGGCCGGTCGCCGCCGTCTGGATCATAAAATGCGCAGGCCTCCACGCCGGTCGTGGTCACAGGGCCGGACCGGAAGGCCAGATATTGCAGTCCGTTGCGGATCATGCGCCAGCCCCGATCCTCACCGTAGTAGCCGGCTGGGCGGTTGATCGTCGAAATGACCGGCACTTCGTGATGATCCTGGAGGTTTTCACCGACGCCGGGCAGATCTGAGACGCAATCAATTCCGTGATCCCGCAAATGGTCTGCGGCACCGATACCGGATAGCATCAGCAGTTTGGCGGTGTTGTAGGTTCCGGTTGCGACCAGGACTTCGCCATCGGTCCTCGCGGTCACCATCTGGCCGTCCTTTCGGTATTCGACACCGACCGCCGTTCCGTTTTCGACAAGAATGCGGGTCACCAGCGCACCGGTCACGATATCGAGATTTTCATGGTCTTGCACCTGAGACAGAAATGCCCTGACTGCGTCGCAGCGTTCGTGGTGTCCAATCGTGTGCTGCATCAAGCCGACGCCGGCCTGTTGGGCGCCGTTGAAATCGGGATTGTAGGCGATCCCCTGACCCTGTGCGGCCAGAACGAACGCGTCGGTCATTTCAGCGGTGTATCCCGGGTCGGAAACCCAGAGGCTTCCGGATACGCCGTGAAATTCATTGTTGTATTTCGCGTTGCGCTCCATCGATCTGAAATGCGGCAGGAGATCTGCATAGGACCAGCCGGATTGCCCACCCAGAAATGCGTCCCATGCATCATAGTCCTGGGCCTGGCCACGCATATAGACCATCGCATTGATGGCACTTCCACCGCCCAGCGCGCGACCCTGGGGAATGATCGGTGCACGCCCGTCCAGCTGTGGCTGCGGCACCGTCTGGTGCATTTCCAGATAATCTTCGCGGGCCAGATATTTCATGTATCCGGCCGGCATCTTGATAATCCGTGCGGTCCGCGCCGGACCCCGCTCGATCAGAAGAACCCTGGCGCCGTGGTCACGGACCAGCCGGGTTGCCGCGACGCAGGCCGCCGATCCGCCGCCTGCAATGATATAGTCATATGCCACTGGCCACCTCCCGGTTCATGCTCGGCGCCGTTTTTCGCTGTCGGCATCGAAGAAGAAGATACCTGCTCTGTCGATCGTGAGACCGATGTGGTCATTGAATTTGGGCCGGATATCCGGGTTCCCCATCGCCGTCACCATGGCGTTACCCACCTGAACCACGACGAGCAGTCCGGACCCGGTATATTCGACGGCAAAAACCGTTCCGGTAATATCGGCCCCTTCAGCTGGAGCAATGGAAACATGTTCCGGGCGCACGCCCAGGATGACGTCACCGGAAATCGCCTCTTGGAGCTTTGAGATCTTCGCGTCCGCATTCTCAAAAATTCCGCCGGACAGCGTGCCCCGGATGCAATTCATGGGAGGTGATCCGATGAAGGTCGCAACGAACAGTGTTTCTGGGTCACCATAGATTTCTTCAGGTGTCCCGATCTGCGCCACTTCGCCCTTGTTCATGACGACGACCCGCGTTGCCAGGGTCATCGCCTCGATCTGATCATGCGTGACATAGACTGTGGTGGTTTCAAGTTCGTGGTGCAGATGTTTGAGCTCGGCGCGCATGGATACCCGCAGGATGGCATCGAGGTTCGACAGAGGCTCATCCATCAAGAACAGATTTGGCGTCCGCACGATGGCTCGAGCCAGGGCAACACGCTGCCGTTGCCCTCCGGACAATTCACGAGGCCGACGTTCGAGGTAATCCTCCAGGTGCACCTTGCGCGCCGCATCGGCGATCCGGTTGCTCCGTTCGGGTTCGCCGACCTTTCTGAGCCGCAGGGGGTAGCCGATATTCTCCCGCACATTGAGATGGGGGTACAAACCATAGTTCTGGAAGACCATCGAAATATCCCGATCGCGGGCAGGGCGGTCATTGACCTGCACGCCGTCGATCAGGATTTCACCCGATGTCACTGGCTCCAGACCGGCTATCATCCGCATCGTGGTTGTTTTTCCACAGCCGGATGGTCCCAGAAGCACAAGAAACTCACGATCTCTGATCGTCAGCGTCAAATCCCGAACCGCCGTCAGGGATCCCCAACGCTTTTCCACCTGGCGCAATTCAACTTCAGCCAATGGCCGCAACCTCCCAGTCAGTCCGTCTTTCAGGCGGGTGGTCCACCTCGCGGGGCGCTGCGATTCTCATTCATCGCGCTCGCTTTCAACGGAACATCCCACAAATTTTCGATAACATCCAATGTTTCACTTGACTGCAAATGTCAAGACATCCTATTAATAATTCGAAACATCCTACCAATCTGGGTTGCCTGCAAGTGGGCGGACCCGAGAGCGGCAGGGATGTTGAACTTTGTTGCCCGGATTTGATGTCCGGCTGTGACGGAGGTCAGGCGGTTCGAAGAGATCAGCGAACGACGCCGTGGGGGATACGCCGCCGGTCCGCTCACGTCAGGAGGAGATCATGACCAAATCACCCAACTGGCCGCAGGGCGGCTTCCACCTTCCAATGTCACGGCGGCGACTGCTGCAGGCGGGTACGGTTCTGGCAGGAGCCGGAGTACTGTCATCGGCGGCCAGCCCGCTTTGGGCTGCAACTTTCGAAGAAGTTGGCGATCAGTGGACGTCCGCAGATATCGATTGGAAATCGCAATCCGGCAAAACGATCGTGCTCAATGCGGTTCAGCACCCCTGGACGGATGCCATCACGCCATTGATCCCGCTCTTCACCGAACTCACCGGTATTACCGTTGATGTTCAGACACAGTCGGAAACCGAGTACACTGCAGAACTGCCCGTCAAGCTTGGTGCCAAGAGTGCGTCCCCGGACGTTTACATGGTTTGGGCCATCGGTCAGGCGATCACGGCCGGATGGCTTGAGAATCTGGATGGGTACTACGCCAACAGCGAATTGAGCGATGCGTCCTGGTGGGATGGCGATGATCTTTTCCCCTCCGCCCGTTCGTTCCAGAAATGGTCGGATGGCGTTCGCTACCTGATGCCGATTACCGCCGAATCGCAGGTCATGTTCATGAACCAGACCATGCTTGACTCAAAGGGATTGTCTGCCCCGTCCACGATGGAAGAACTGATGGAAACCGCGGTGGCACTGAAGTCCGACGATGTTGCCGGAATTGCCATGCGGGCCAAATCAAGCGGCGACAGCACCTGGCCGGCCGGTGGTTTCATCTTCTCCTATGGTGGAGCGATCATCGATCTCGATGGCAAGAATGTCATCAATTCGCCGGAAGCCGTCGCCGCGATCGAAATGTATGGCGGCCTGCTCAACAAAGCAGGCCCCGTGGGCATCAGCAGCTATCAATGGGTTGAGTGCCTCAATGACTACATGGCCGAAGCCATTGCAATGGGCTGCGACTCATCCAATTTCGCCACGGACATCGCCAACCCTGACAAGAGCCAGGCCGCCGGTCATACAACCTATGGAACGATCCCCAAAGCCGGGAGCAATCCGATCAAGCCGAATATGTGGCACTGGACGGCAGGCATCAATTCGAACTCGGCCAACAAGGAAGCCGCCTGGCTGTTTCTGCAATGGGCTGTTTCGAAACCAACCTGCCTCCTGTCTTCGGCCGCCGGTCTGGCGACGCCAAGGGCATCGGCCTGGGCGTCAGACGGGTTCCAGAAACGGTTCGGCAAGCAGGCCGCGGACACGGCACTCGCCAGCCTCAAGGCAGGAGACGGTGATCTCTTCAAGGCGACATGGTTCCATCCGAAGGGGCCACAGATCCTCGATGCCTTCGGTATTGCCGTCAATCAGGTGGCGACCGGCGCAATGGACGCCAAATCCGCCATGGATGCCGCTGCGGCGAAAATCGACGCGGATCTCGGTTGATCTGCTCGACGGGCATCATTTGATGCTCCTCCCATGCCCTCTCCGACGAATGCCGGAGGGGGTATGCGCCCCGATAATCTGCTACACCGGACCCACACTCTCTGAATCGGTAACGACTGACTCATGATTTCACCCGCCGCTCGCGACCGCCGCCGATTTGTTCTGTTGATGCTGGCTCCCGCCACCGTGTTGCTGATCGGCCTGACGCTTGTGCCGTTCATCGTGAGTGTTCTGTTTTCCCTGTCCAATTTTTCCCTGATCACGCCGGACGACTTCGCATTCAGCTGGTTTGAAAACTACGGCAAAATGTTTGACAGCCCGGAGTTCTGGAATGCGTTGCGGATTACGGTGATCTTCACGATCGCCGCCGTCGCGGTTGAACTGGTGCTCGGTGTCGGGATTGCCGCGCTTCTGCATTTCGAAACCCGGGCGGTTCCGTTTTTGCGGCTGGTCTATCTGTTGCCATTGGCCATCACTCCGGTCGCAGCCGTCTTTACCTTCCGCATCATGCTCAATCCCAGCCTTGGCATATTCAATTACATGCTCAAGCAAGTGGGACTGCCACCGCAGGACTGGCTGGGAACGCCGGGGATGGCGCTGGCCACGCTGGTGGTCGTCGACGCCTGGCAGTGGACACCCTTTATCATGCTGATTGCTGCCGGTGGACTGGCTGCGATGGATGAAGAACCGCTTGAGGCGGCGCAGATGGACGGCGCCGGGCCGATCACCAGTTTCTTCCATCATTCGTTGCCAATGCTGTTCCCATATCTCGCGGTGGCTGTCGTCTTTCGCAGCATCGATGCATTCAAGACATTCGACATCATTTTTGTTCTGACGGGAGGTGGTCCGGGAATCGCGACACGAACACTCAATTTGCTGGCCTACAAGCAGGGCATAGAATTTCTGTCCATGGGATATGCGGCAGCCCTGGCGATCGTAATGTTGATTATCACCATAATCGCCAGCCAGGCATTCTTGCGTCGCATCAACCTTTTCCGGCCGAAGGCCGCACTGTAGGAGCGGGATGATGAAGGCTGACCGCAGACAACCCCTGCAACCTCTTTCGACGCGGGTCCGTGCCGGCAGGGCATTGATGCCCTGGATCCGCCGGGCGGTTCTGTGGATTTTCGCACTGTGGTGCCTTTTCCCCATCTACTGGCTGGTCACCATGAGCCTGAAACGGCAGGTCGATGCAATTTCGCGCAAGCCGAAATTCATCTTCGAACCGATCTGGGACAATTATCTGAGCGTGCTGGCCAATGGCGAGGTGTGGCAATATTTTCAGAACTCGGCGATCGTTGCACTCGGCGCGACGGCTCTGTCGCTGATTCTGGGGATACCGACGGCCTATGTATTGGCCCGGTACCGGTTTACCGGAAACGCCGATTTTGGTTTCTGGATTCTGTCGACCCGCATGACACCACCCGTCGCGATGCTCATTCCATTTTTTGTCGTCTATGTGCAGACCGGGCTGTTCGACACCTATATCGGGCTGATTCTGGCCCATGTCGCCATCATCATTTCAATCGTCGTCTGGCTGATGAAGGGTTTCTTCGAAGACCTGCCGAGCGAGATGGAAGAAGCGGCCTTCATGGATGGTGCCACCCATTTCCAGGCATTTTTCCATATCTGTCTTCCGGTTACCCTACCGGGCATCGCCGCTGTGGCGATCCTCGCCTTTCTGTTTTCCTGGAATGAATTCCTGTTTTCGCTCGTGCTGGCCGACCGGATCCAGACCGTTCCGGTGGGGCTCTACAGTTTTGTCGGCTATCAGCAGATTGCCTGGGGTGAGCTCTCGGCATCGGCGGTCATTATGCTGGCGCCCGTGCTGGCCTTTGTTTTCGTGTTCCAGCGCCAGCTTGTCCGCGGCCTGACACTTGGCGCCATCAAGTGAGGTCCCCATGACACGCAAGCTTCGTTCGCGGGAATGGTTCGGCGGCAACACCAAGGACGGGTTTGTCCACCGCAGCTGGATGAAAAACAACGGCCTGCCCGACGATGCGTTTGACGGCCGTCCGGTCATCGGCATCTGCAACACGTTTTCCGAATTCACGCCGTGCAATGCGCATTTTCGTGGTTTGGTGGAGCACATCAAGGCCGGCGTCCTAGAAGCTGGTGGTCTGCCGCTTGAATTTCCGGTTTTTTCCTGTGGCGAATCCAATCTGCGCCCGACCGCAATGCTGTTCCGCAACCTTGCCTCCATGGATGTCGAGGAATCCATTCGCGGCAATCCGATGGATGGCGTGGTGTTGATGGTCGGCTGCGACAAGACCACACCGGCCCTCGTCATGGGGGCGGCATCCTGCGATCTGCCGACCATTGCCATTTCCGGTGGTCCGATGCTGAACGGCCGTTTCAAGGGGCGATCAATCGGTTCGGGAACCGATGTCTGGAATTTCACCGATGACGTGCGCGCCGGTGTCATGTCGCCCGAGGAATTCTCGGCTGCGGAAAGCGGTATGGCGCGTTCGCCGGGCCACTGCATGACCATGGGCACGGCCTCGACCATGGCATCCATGGTCGAAGCGCTCGGCTTGGCACTTCCCGGAAACGCAGCCTATCCGGCCGTCGATGCCCATCGGGCCCGACTGGCCCGCATGACCGGAAGGCGCATTGTCGAAATGGTTCATGCGGATCTGCGCATGTCGGCCATTCTCAAAAAGACCGCATTCGACAACGCGATCAGGGTCAATGGCGCGATTGGAGGATCGACCAATGCCGTGGTTCATCTGCTGGCGATCGCCGGGCGCATCGGAACTGATCTGTCGCTGGATGACTGGGACCGCCTGGGCCGTGACGTGCCGACGATCCTGAACCTGATGCCGTCGGGCACATACCTGATGGAGGATTTCTGCTATGCAGGCGGATTGCCGGCGGTGATGAAGGAGATCGAGGACTTGCTCGATCTCGATGCATTGACAGTGTCCGGGCATTCACTTGGCCACAACATCGCAGGTGCCGAGAACTTCAACAGTGACGTCATCCGACCAAGAAACAAGGCGTTGACCGGACAGGGCGGCATCGCCGTGTTGCGCGGCAATCTCGCGCCCGATGGTGCAATCATCAAGCCGTCGGCAGCGTCCCCGGACCTCATGTCCCATCGCGGCCGAGCCGTGGTTTTTGAAACCATCGAGGATTACAAGGCACGTATCGATGATCCGGATCTGGATATCGACGAGAGCTGCATCATGGTGCTGAAGAATTGCGGTCCAAAGGGATATCCGGGCATGGCCGAAGTCGGAAACATGGCACTGCCGCAAAAACTTCTGAAAAAGGGTGTGCGCGATATGGTCCGGATTTCCGATGCGCGCATGTCCGGCACGGCGTTCGGTACGGTGGTTTTGCACGCCGCCCCGGAGGCAACCGTTGGCGGCCCGATTGCGCTGGTGCAAGATGGTGACATGATCGAGCTTGATGTTCACGCGCGCCGTCTTGAGCTGATGGTTTCCGAAGACGAACTGAGCCTTCGCCGCTCGCTTTGGCGTCCGCCTCAACCACACAGGATCAGCGGATATGAGGGATTGTACATTGAGCGTGTCCAGCAGGCCGACAAGGGTGTCGATCTGGACTTTCTCGTTGGATGTCGCGGAAATGACGTGCCGCGCGAGAGTCACTGATCCAGACCCTTTCACGTTTTGTCAGAAACGGGACAGCGGTGTCGGCCTTTGACTTTGTTGATGCGTTCAGGCTTTGCCGATTCCGTCAAAACCTGAATTGCACCAAAGCGCCGTCAGATCAGATCGAAATCCCGCCATCCACATTGATCGCCTGCCCGGTGACGAAACTGCTCTCATCGCTGGCAAGAAATGCGCAGAGCGCGGCGATTTCTTCAGGCGTGCCCAGACGTCCCGCCGGCTGGCGGTCCAGGAAATACTGGGTGGCCGCCTCGTGGCTGCCGAGTTGCTTGGCCATTTCCGCAATGCGCCCCTCCAGCGAGGGGGAGGCGACCGTGCCCGGACACACGGCATTGCAGCGGATTTTCTGATCCAGGTAGTCCGCCGCCATCGCCTTGGTCAGGCCGAGAACGCCCCCCTTGGCAGCCCCATAGGCGACCCTTTTGGGAAAGCCCTTGATCGAAGAGGCGAGGGAAGCAATCGTGATGATGCTACCGCCATGTTCCTTCATTTTCGGCACACAGGCCCCCAAGACTATATAGGCACTGTCCAGTGTGATGGTCATCGAGCGGCGCCATGCATCCGGTGGACATTCCTCAATATTTCCATGATGCACGTAGCCGACGGCATGCACCAGGACATCGATCCGATCGAACTGATTGACATATTCATCGACCGCGGTCTGGTCCGTGGCGTCAAGCTGTGTCGCCGATGCAAAATCCGTTTCTGCAAGGCCATCACCGTTGAGATCGGACGCGTGCACCGTTGCACCCTCATCAGCCAGTCGCTCGGCGGTGGCGCGGCCAATCCCCTGTGCCGCCGCGGTCACCAGCGCAACCTTGCCGGCAAGCCGTCCACTCAGATCCGTTCGTGTCATGTGGTCACTCCAAAATAGTCGGGCCCGCCGTCAATAGGTGGCGCGGCCGCCTGACAGATCGAAAACCGCTCCGGTCGTGAAGGAATTTTCGGCCGAGCACATCCAGCAGATCATAGCAGCAATTTCATCGACGGTAACGAACCGGCCACGCGGGATTTTCGACCGCATATAGTCAATGAATTCCTGGCTCACCTGGTCGAGAATGCGCGTCTTTGCCGTGGCCGGTGTCACGCAATTGACGCCGATATCGTACTCGGCCAGTTCTTTTCCGAGCGATTTGGTCAGGGCAATGACGGCTGCTTTCGAGGCGGAATAGGCAGAAGCGTTCGGATTGCCCTCCTTGCCGGCGATGGACGCGACATTGACGATCCGCCCATAGTTTCTCGATATCATGCCGGGAACGACCGCCTTGCAGCAGTGAAATGTGCCGTCGAGATTGACGGTCTGGACCTTGCGCCACATCTCCACCGGATAATCGGCCAGCGTGTGCGTCGGTCCGGCGATGCCGGCACTGTTGACCAGAACGTCAATCGCCCCGAACTGTTTTGTCGTGGCCGAAGCGGCTTCTTCCACGCTTGCAAAATCACTGACATCGACTGTGCATTGAAGGAGCTTGTCCGACGGCAATGCCGTCAGTCTTGCCTCAGGCGAAGCGACATCGAGATCCCATATGGCTGCATTGGCGCCGGCCGTCACAAGCCGCTCGACGACCCCGGCACCGATACCGTTTGCACCGCCCGTGACAACCGCTGTCTTGCCTGCGAAATCGTCTGTGCTCATTGCTTCTCCTCCGAATGGGCAACCACGTTCTGTTTTTGCTGCCCCAAGCCGTCTATGCCCAGTTCAACCGTGTCGCCGATGGACAGGAATTGCGGCGGTTTCATTCCGGATCCGACACCTGGCGGTGTCCCGGTGCAAATCAGATCGCCGGGTTCCAGCTGGCAAAATTCGCTCATATAGGAAATGATGGTTTTGACATCGAATATCATTTTTGACGTGTTGCCCGCTTGCTTCGGTTCACCATTGACGCTGAGCCGCATCGACAGGTTTTGAACATCGCCGATCTCGTCCGGCGTCACCAGCCAGGGGCCGGTTGGACAAAAATTGGGATAGCTTTTTCCCTTGACCCACTGGCCACCGCGTTCCAATTGCCAGCTTCGCTCGGACACATCGTTTACCACCACAAACCCGGCCACGTGGTCCATCGCCTGATCCTTGTTGATGCCCAATGTCCGCTTGCCGATGATGATACCGAGCTCGACCTCCCAGTCGAGTTTTGTCATCCGGCTCGAATAGAGGATGTTGTCGTCCGGTCCGCAATAGGTTGCCGTCGATTTGTTGAAAAGGATCGGTTCTTTCGGAATTTCCATGCCGGCTTCGGCGGCGTGGTCGGAATAGTTCAATCCGATACACCAGATATTCAACGGCTGTGCGACCGGCGGTGCGATGCGCCTGTTGCCCACCTCGACAATGGGCAGGGCGGACCAATCGGCATCACGCAGCGTCGTCAGCAATTCCGGCGTCAGCGTCGCGGGGCCAAAGTCGCTGACAATCGCCGATACATCATGCAGCTTTCCTTCGTCATCGACCACGCAAGGTGTTTTGCTGCCATCACGGGCGCCCAGTCTCATCAGTTTCATATCTTCATCCCTGTTGTTTTCTGCCCCACCAGGTGTTGGCGAGAGGCGTGCCCTTGACGAAGGAATCCGGGCCCAGCTCATCCTGGATACGCAGGCATTCATTCCATTTGGCCATGCGCTCGGACCGGGTAAACGATCCGACCTTGAGCTGACCGGCCCCCAGTCCGACGGCCAGATGGCTGATCGAGACGTCTTCCGTCTCGCCGGACCGGGCCGACACCACGCTGCGAAAACCAGCATTTTGTGCGGCCTCGAAGGTTTCGATCGCCTCGCTGACCGTCCCCACCTGGTTGACCTTGATCAGAACCGCATTGCAGGCGCCGGCTGCCGCGGCCTCATCAACCAAAGCGGCGTTGGTGACCAGATAGTCATCGCCGATGATCTGCACCCGTTCTCCGAAGTCCTGCGTGAAGGCATGCATCCCTGCTGAATCACTTTCGGCCAGTGGGTCTTCGATTGAAACGATCGGATAGTCCTCGATCCAGCGTCCCAGCATGGCGATCATTTCATCCGAACTGAGTGTCCTGTCCTCCAACGCAAGCCGGTATCGACCGGCGTCTTCAAATTCCGAGGCGGCAATGTCGAGCGAGATGACAACCCGCTCGCCCGGCGTTTCACCGGCCAGTTCGATCGCCTCGACCAGCGTTTCCAGGGCTTCTTCATTGCTGTCAAAGATCGGCCACCAGCCGCCTTCATCGGCGACGCCGCTCAATCGCCCCTTCTTCGCCATGATCGACCCGGCGGCAAAATAGATCTCATTGGTGATTTCCATGACCGCATCGAAACTGTCGGCACCGGGCACCATGACCATGAAATCCTGGACGTCCACCCGTCGTCCGGCATGGGCACCGCCGCCGAAGATCTGGATTTCGGGCAGGGGGATGGTGGGTGCCTTGCGGGTGTGATCGGCCAAATGGCGCCACAGGGGTTTTTCGGCGGCTGCGGCCGAGGCGTGCAAGACCGCAAGCGATGTTGCCACAGTTGCATTGCCACCCAGTGTCGCTTTCAGCGGCGAGGGATCCAGCTGCCTGATGATGGCGTCGATCGCCGCCTGATCGGCTGCATCCTGTCCGATGAGGGCAGGGCCGATTGTCCCGTTAACCCCGGCAAGGGCTTGGTCAACTCCCATACCGCGCAGGGTTGGGCCGCCATCGCGCAGATCCACGGCTTCACGAGTGCCGCGCGACGCGCCGGCCGGAGCAATCGCCCGTCCGGTTGCCCCACCGGCCAGCCTTACCTCGACTTCGACCGTGGGATTGCCGCGCGAATCCCAGACGCGCCGGCCCAGGACGGATTTGATGTCAGTCATTGTCATTCGGACCTCAGATTGGATCGAAAGTGATCAATGAATTGCTGCAGGTTTGCGGTCGGCGCATTGATCAGGGAAAGGGAGAGGGAACGCAGATGCATTCGGGCGCCGTCATCAAGATACTCGACCGGAGATTTTCCATCGATGCGCGCCAGCATCAGCGCTGGCAGCAGACGGCAGACACGATCTTCCAGCAAATCCTCATGCTCCCAGCGCACATGGGGTTTGTAGGCGGTCCAGAATTGCTCGATCGCCGCCAGCAGCGCGGCACGGATGGCTGGCACATGCGCAGCCTTGAGCACCAGATGGTTCAGACAGAAGGCGACGTCGAATGCCGGATCGCCCATGGTTGCACACTCGGCATCCAGAATGATCGGGTGACCAGAGCGAAAAAGGATGTTCTTTGGGCTGACATCGCCATGGATCAGCACCGGGTCCGTCGTATGGAGGCTGTCGGCCAGCCGGCCCAACTGCTTCGCGACGGCATCATGCCGCGTGGCTGTAAAAAGCAGGTAAGGCTCGATCCTCAGTGCGTGGAAATCGTCGCGGTTTTCGAACAGGGAACGGTCGAATGACGGAGAAGATGAGGCGGCGTGGATTTGTCCAAGCACGCGGCCGACACTGGCCGCCTCGCCCTGCGGCGGCACAGCCCGCAGCAGCACATCTTTCCAGTTGTCGACCTGATCAGGCGGCAGAAACGCCATCGCAAATCCGTTTTCGCGTTCCGACCGCCCGTAAAGCAGCGGGACACATTGCGGATCGACGGAAGTGGCGAAGGTCAGCCAGTCATACTCCGCCCTGTTGCGATGCAGGGGTGCGAACCAGTCTTCCTCCACCTTGAGTTTTTCGAGAGCGAACTTGACGCAGATCTGCCGGTCACCCAGGTCAGCAACACCGATGTCCGAGGCGACACCGCCGGTCAAGCTGCGCACCGACAGCACGTCATCGGCGGATGCGAGATGGAGATCATCGATCAGCCTTCGGCAGCGGATTTCAAAAGAATTTGACACGACGGCCCAACAGAATAGTGTATTGTTCACGTGAACAAATAGAGTTATGGCGAAACCCTGTCAAGACATTCACTGGAGATAGCAGGGCAACTCGGCTAATCAGAAATCACTGCAGGGAGACATTTTTGTCGGATCGGGTCACCATCAAGTCCATTGCCCAGGATCTCGGGATCTCGCACATGACCGTGTCCCGTGCGCTCACCAGCCACCCGAATGTGAGTGCCGAAACGCGAAAAGCCGTTCTGACCAGGGCCGAAGAACTGGGTTACGTGAAAAGCGCGGCCGCGAAGGCAATGCGTGGAGACGGCACCCGAATTGTCGGCCTTCTCCTGCCCAATCTCGTGAATGAATTCTACGCCCGCTTTGCCGACACATTGGCGGCCGCCTGTGAGGACAAGGCGCTGCATCTGATCATTCATCTGACCAATGACGAGCCGTCCAAGGAAAGCCGAGCTTTGTTGCGGCTTCGGGAAGTTCAGGCCGGCGCGGTCATCATGGTTCCTGTTCCCGATGCTGCGGAAGCCGCCAGTCGGGACATCGGCAATCTTCGTGTTGTTCAGCTCATTCGCGAGCGCCCCGCCGATAGGGGCGCCTCCGCCCTTCTCGTCGGAGATGGACCGGCAATCAGCGATGCCGTCGATCACCTTGTATCCGTGGGCCATTCTCTCATCGCCTATATTGGTGCTGACCCGGCCATGTCGTCCGGCCGTCATCGCCTGGCTGCATTCAGCGATGCCATGAAACGCAATGACAGGCCGCTGGAGCCGGACCTGACGAGGATGGCGCCTCCGTCTTTCGACATGGGTTATCAAAGTCTGCAATCCCTCATGGAGGGCGGGCGCGCGACCGCCCTGGTGTGTGGCGGGTTCGAGATCTCCAACGGTGCCCTGGAAGCCTGCCTGCAAAACGGACTGAAAATGCCGCAGGACATTGCCTTTGTCGGATACGGTGATCCGGCCCACTATGCCTGGATCAATCAGGGCATATCGACAATATCATTGCCGGTGGATCGTCTTGCCAGGCAAGCGGCGGATGTGCTTGAGGCATCGATGGCAGATGTCGGGCACTCCGCATCGACGATCACATTCCCTGCGGCCTTCGTGAGGCGGCATTCGGCATAGAGCCCGCTGATCAGGACTTTTTCATGCCCTTGAGATAGGAATCGAAAATGGACTCCATATTGTCCTGATAGTCCTTTTGCACCTTCGTGCCGGCGTCGAACATGTCACCAAAAAGCTTGTCATAGGGATTGGGATTGTCTTCCGGTTCCGGCTCCTTGTTTTCCGCCATGCCTGGAAATCCCATTTTCATCATCTGGCCCATCATGTCGGCAAAGGGGTTGTCGGACGAAGGGGCTGCTTGTTTGCCGCCGCCGCCAAACATCGTCTCCATCATTTGTCCGAGCGGATTGTTCGGCGTCATGCCGGTTTGCTGGGCGCCGCCGGATTGACCCATCATCTGGCCCATCATGTCGGCGAACACATTGCCGCTGCCGCCGCTGGTCGACTGCTTGAACATTCCGCCCATCAATGTTGACGCCAGAACGGGAAGCATCTGCTTGAGGATGTCCTGGCCGATACCGGTGGCCTGGGCGGCCTGCTGCGCGACGGCGCGGCTGACCTCCTTCGAGCCGAACAGATGGCCCAGAATGCCGTTTCCTTCCGCCACGCCCTGCGGCGAGAACGCTTCGGCCATGTTTTCGAAATAGCGTGCATGGTGACCGCCGGCGAGGGCCTGCATGAAATTGCCGATATCCTGCGGACTGCCCGTATTGCGTTTCAGCCCGGTCGAGAAAGCCGGCATCAGCGCTTCCATCGCGGCGTTGACCTGGTCCGTGTCGAGACCGAACTGGCGCGACATGGCCTTCGCCGCCTCACCATGCTGGGCCTGCATCATCATTTCATATAGTGGCAGCATTCTCGGACACTCCTGAGCCGGTCGCCGACAACAGGCCGGACGACGTCGAACTCCAGTATAGGATCAGAATCTATCGGTGCAATGCGAGGCACAATCCCGTTGCGGATTCTCTTCAAACCTAGTGTCCATCACTGAAAAACCATCAGGGCCGCCGATTCATCTTGTATACGAAATGCAGAAATCCCCAGTTTTTGTATACGAGATTTGACATAAATATCCATTTTGCATATTTAATAGATGTATGAGCATATTAAAAATACACAATCAGAACACAGAGGTTGAAGTCGGTGAGACGGACACACTGAGTGACTCGATCAGACGTCAGCTTGCCGATGAAATTCTCGCCGGGAGATTTCCGGTCAACCACAAGCTCGACGAGCAGGAACTCGCTGACAAATTCGCGGTCTCTCGCACACCCGTCAGAGAGGCGATCCGACAGCTGGCCTCCGCTGGCCTCGTTGACATAAGGCCGCGCCGAGGTGCGGTGGTTGTTTCACTTGATCCGGCCAAGATTGGGCAGGCCTTCGAGGCGGCTGCCGAATTGGAGGCATTGGCCGCAGGTTGGGCCGCTGTGCGCGCAACGCTGGTCGAAATGGGCGAGCTCATGGATCTCTATGAAAAATGCGAGGAGGCGCTTGAGGAGGCCACCTCCGATGAGTTTGCTGCGGCGAACAGGGTGTTTCACGACAAAATTGCGGACCTGGCCAAGAATGAAAGCCTCAAGGCGGCAACCCGTTTGGTGCGGGTACAAACGGCACCGTTTCAAAGAGCCCAGTTTCAGTCGGTCGAGGAGCGCAGGCGGTCTCAGGAAGACCATGCCGACATCCTGTCCGCCATCTGCACCCAGGATCGGGAAGCAGCAGAGCGCGGGATGAAGAACCACATCTTGCGTGCCAGTCTGACGGTTCTGCGTGATGAAAACCGAATGAAAAGCAAGGGGTGAGGTCGTCATCCGAACCACTATCAGGAGGAGACAATAGATGAAAATGTTTTCAACGCGTCGCGGAGTCTTGTTCGCAGCACTGGCTGCGTTTGTTTTCGGCGGAACGATTCCGCCTGCGGAGGCAGCCGACAAGATTCGGTTGAGTTCCCGATCTGCCAACTGGGATATCGTTCTCATCGAAAGCGGCGTCGCCGAAAAATACGGTTTGGAGATCGAACTCGTGCCAATGAAAACCGGCACCGAAGTAACGGAGGCACTGGTCGGTGGCGCCGTCGACATTGGCAGTGTTGGGGAAACACCATTGACATCGCTCCTGACCAAGACAGATGTGGTCGGCGTGGTTGGCACGGCCGTCTCGACGGACGGCAGCTATGCACAGGTCGTTGTCCAGAAGGAGTCACCGATCCAGTCCATTGACGATCTGAAGGGCAAGAAAATCGCCACCAAGATCGGTTCGGGGTCCTATCGGGCGCTGAATGACTGGTGTGCAAAGAATGGTTGTTCGCTGAACGATTTCGAGATCCTGAATACGGCGCCCAACGCAATCCTCGCTGCAATCGAAGCCGGATCTGTTGATGCCGGAATCTGGTTCGCGCCGACGACGTCCATTGCGGTGGCAAAGGGGTTCGGCCGGATCATGATGAATTTCAAAGGTGCCAATGAAGGCCAGGCCAGTTGGGTCGTCAACCGCGCCTTTGCCGAGGAAAACCCCGAAGTGGTGGTCAAATTCCTCGCTGCAACAATGGATGCGCAGAACATCCTGGTAAACGACCACGATGAAGCTGCCAGGCTGTTGGAGGTCGGCATGCAGAAGCGTGGCCGCGACCTGACAGCGGATATTCTGAAAATGGGACTGGCAGACTTCGACTACGCACCAAGCATGGAAGCCGATCGCAAGGTGCGCGTTTTCAATGGTGTTTTCGACAGCCTCAAATCGGCTGGAAAACTCCGGGGCGATCGTCCCGATTTCTCAACGGCGCTGATGCCCGAGTATCATGACAAGGCAGCTGCAATGGTTGCCAAATCCAATTGACCGTCCGGCTGGCCGCCTCATTGTTTCGGGGCGGCCAATTTTCACAACCTTTGATCATATTGCGTTTGGGGGAGCCATGGACCATCCGAACCTGCTGATAATCATGGATGATGAGCACCGCGCGGATGCGCTGGGCTGTGCCGGGCATCCCTTTGTGCAAACGCCCAACATTGACCGCCTTGCTGAAAACGGCACCCGGTTTGAAAACGCCTATACGAATTCTCCCATCTGTGTCCCGGCCCGTGCCGTTTTTGCGACGGGTCTTTATCCCCATCAGACCGGCTATTGGGACAATTGCCTGGCCTATGATGGCGTCACCCGAAGCTGGGGGCACGCATTGCAGAGTGCGGGAGTGGATTCAACGTCGATCGGTAAGCTTCATTATATTGATGATGAACGACCAACCGGGTTCGATCGGCAGATCCTGCCGATGCACATCCACGATGGCGGCGACACGCATGGACTTGTCAGAGATGATCCCCCGACACGCCCTCAATGTCGCGATTTGGCCGAAAACATTGGGCCTGGCGAGACTGAATATACCCAATATGACCGCAACATCCGTGACGCCGCTTGCGCGTGGTTACGTGAGCGGGCGAGGACGCAGACAGACCAGCCTTGGACGACTTTCGTTTCTTTCATCAGCCCCCATTACCCGCTGATTGCACCCCGGCAGTTCTTCGATCTCTACGACCCGGCCCGCATGCCGCTTCCCAAGAAACGACCAGCGGACGGCACGGCCGATACCGAATGGTGGAAGGCATTTGAGAACTGTTATATTTGGGACCAGTTCTTTGAAACCGATGAACAGCGCCAGATTGCGATTGCCGCCTATTTCGGGCTGGTCAGCTTTGTAGACGACAATGTCGGGACCATTCTGCGGGCACTTGAAGATACTGGACTTGATAAGAAAACCCGGGTGATTTTTCTCTCCGATCACGGGGAAAATCTCGGTGCCCGCGGATTGTGGGGAAAATCCACGATGTACAATGAATCGGTCGCGGTTCCGATGATCGCGGCAGGTCCGGGTATCCCGAACCGGGTGGTTCGACGCACACCGGTCTCGTTGGTTGATATATATCCGACCGTTGTTGAAAATGCAGGGCTTGAAACACCTTCGGACAGGCCTGGGCGGTCCCTGGTGGATTTGGCAAACCTTCCCGACGATCTGGCCCGTCCGGTGTTCAGCGAATACCACGCTACCGCAGCAAAGTCCGCGGAGTTCATGATCAGGCGTGGTCGCTACAAATATGTTCACTATGTTGGGTATCCGCCAGAACTCTATGATCTGGAGGAGGACGCGGAAGAACTCGTCAATCTGGCGCTGGACCAATCCTTCGGTGGATTGCTGGACGAGTTTGATGCTGCTCTGCGCGCGATCCTTGATCCGGAAGCTGTGGACCGCGCGGCAAAGGTCGATCAAACGCGCCTTATCGAGCAGTATGGCGGGCGTGAAATGGTGGTCTCGAAGGGAGGCAAAAGCGCAACGCCCGCACCTGAATTGGAGGGCACGCAATGAACGCGCTGCCTTCTCAGCTGTACAGTCCGATCATGGATATGGCTCGGGGCAATCGCTGGACACCTTTCGTGTCCATTTTGTGCGCTGGAATTCTATGGGAACTCGTCATCCTCTATGGCGGCGTCAATACGCTTTTGATGCCGCCGCCTTCTGCCGTACTTGTTCGTTTGTTCGAAATGCTGGGTCCGGGAGAAGGCGCCGTCCCGGATTTCCTGATGATACGGCACATTGCATGGACCATGTTTGCGCTGATTGTCGGTTTTCTCGCGGCCGCAATGGTGTCATCGGCAATCGGACTTGTCATGGGCATGAACAGAACCGTCTATGCCTGGCTCAATCCGATCATTTCAATATTTATGGTTATTCCGAACATTGCGGTTGTTCCGGTTCTAATCCTCTGGCTCGGCCTCGGAATGCACACAGTCATCGTGGTGGTGATAACCGGCTCTTGCTTCCCGATCATTTATACGGCCGCGGCCGGTGTGCAGAATGTACCGACCAGGATGATATGGGCCGCACAGACGGCGGGTGCCACCCGCTGGCAAATACTGACGACCGTGCTGCTGGGTGCAACCATGCCGTATCTGATTGCCGGCCACAAACTGGCTCTGGGCCGGGCCTGGCGCGCGGTAATTGCCGGCGAGATTTTCGCCGCTACCAAATATGGTGTGGGGTTCATGATTTACGACGCACGGACTTTTCTGGATACGGAGGCTATGTTTGCCGGTCTGATCGTCGTGGGTTTGATCGGCGTTTCCCTCGAACGCATACTGTTCGGCTTCATCGAGCGTAGAACGGTCGAAAAATGGGGTGTAACAACCTCCAAGAACCTTTGAGGCAAACCGTGAAAAGCGTCAAGATTTCTGCCAGTGGAATTCAAAAGGTTTACAATCCGGGCGACACGAATGAAGTGCTGGCGATCGAAGACCTGAACCTTGACGTGAGGGAGGGCGAGTTTGTTTCACTGCTGGGGCCGTCCGGTTGTGGCAAATCGACCTTTCTGTTCATGGTCGGCGGGTTTGAAAAACCGACTGCAGGGTCGTTGATGATGAGCGGTGAGACCATCCGCGGACCAGGCGCGGACAGAGGAATTGTCTTTCAGGAATATGTGCTGTTTCCCTGGCAGCGCGTCTCGGCGAATATCGCCTATGGTCTCAAGATTGCCGGTGTTCCCAAGCCCGAGCAGGAGCGCCGTATTGCCGAACTGATTGCCATGATTGGGCTCCAGGGATTTGAGGAGGCTTATCCGGAATCCCTGTCAGGCGGCATGAAGCAGCGGGTCGCGATTGCGCGGGCTCTGGCCTATGATCCAGATATTCTGCTGATGGATGAACCCTTTGGCGCACTGGATGCACAAACCCGCAGCCGCATGATCGCTGATCTCATCCGCATTCACCAGGCGACACACAAAACAACGCTTTTTGTGACCCACAGTGTTGAAGAGTCAATTCTCCTGTCTGATCGGGTCGTCCTCTTCACCGCACGGCCGGCCCGCATTAAGGAAATTTTCAAGATCGACCTGCCGCATCCACGATCGGTTACCGACAGTGAATTCGTTCATTATGAAAAGGCAATTCTCGGCAGTCTTGACGAGGAAGTTTCGAAAACCATTGCAGCCAATCGGGATCTGTAGGCCCAGCGCTCTGGCCAGGTTGGAACCCTTCGTCAATCAATAGGCATATTCATCGAAGACCGGTTCAACCGAGCCGTTCCAGCGGCCATGATAGAGGTCAAGAAGCTCACCGGCGGCCGTCTTGCCCCGGGCAACGGTTTCTTCCAGCGGCGCCAGGAAATGCGCCTCGTCATTGCCGTCTTCATTGTACTGCTCTCGGGCCTGCAGGCCAGACCGCGCGATTTCCAGGACGTCCCTTGAAATCTGATGCAGATTGCGCCCGCCGATCTCCGCATCCAGTCCGAGAGTTGGCACGCTGTCGCGCAGTGCCTGGACGGCTTCCGGCCCCCAATCACGGGTCAGGTCGTCTGCTGCCGCCAGCGCCGTATCGTCATAAAGCAGTCCGACCCAGAAGGCGGGCAGGGCGCAGATGCGCCGCCAGGGACCGCCATCGGCGCCGCGCATCTCCAGAAAACGCTTCAGGCGCACTTCGGGAAACAGCGTCGACAGGTGGTTGGTCCAGTCGCCCATATTTGCCGTGCCGTCGGGCAGATCGTCTTTCAATGCTCCATCCATGAACTGTCGGAACGTGACGTGGGTACAGTCATGGTAGCGGCCGTCACGCAGGGCGAAATACATCGGCACGTCGAGTGCCCAATCGACATAATCGGCAAATCCGAAACGTTCCGAGAAGGCGAAGGGCAATATGCCGGTGCGTGCATTGTCTGTGTCGCGCCAGATATTCGACCGCCAGGAAACCAGGCCGTTCGGTTTGCCTTCGGTGAATGGCGACAACGCAAACAGCGCCGTGGCAAGCGATTGCAACTTCAATGAAACCTGCATCTTGCGCCGCATGTCGGCTTCCGAGGAAAAATCGAGATTCACCTGGATTGTGCAGGTTCGGTACATCATGTCCAAACCCTGATTGCCCACCTTGGGCATGTAGTTCGTCATGATGTCGTAGCGCGATTTCGGCATGCGTGGCGTTTCGGCCCGGGTCCATTTGGGACTGCCGCCAAGCCCCAGAAATCCGATACCCAGCGGTTCGGCGATCTCGCGCAGCTGCGCCAGATGGGAGTTCGATTCCCTGCAGGTCTGGTGGATATTGCGCAAAGGTGCGCCGGACAGTTCGAACTGGCCGCCGGGTTCGAGCGAAATCGCGCCCTTTCCGGTTGGTTCGATAAGGCCGATGATCTTGCCGGCATCGAGGATCGGCTCCCAACCCAGGAGATCACGCATACCATTCAGCAGGGACGATATGGAGCGCGCCCCTTCATAGGGAACGGGTGTATTGTCGCCAATGAAGAACGCGAACTTTTCATGTTCCGTTCCGATGCGGAAATCATGTTTCGGCTTGCAGCCTTCGGCAAGGTAGGCCACCAGTTCGTCAATCGAGGTCACCGGTGTCTGATCGGTCGTGTCTCTGGCCATGCGCCAATTCTCGCTGTGTGGTCACACCAGCGACCTCCCCCCAAACAAGGCTGCCGCGCTCAATCTAGCTGATTGGACCTGTTTGTGCGGCGGTGCAAGCGAAAATCATTGATCGATGTGTTCAGAAATAGTTGACTGAAGTGCAGGGCGGTTTGCGCGGACCGCACATTACCAGTCACCGGCCGTTGCCTGCAGTACGGCCATGGCCGCCACGGCGGCGGTATCGGCCCGCAGAATGCGTGGCCCGAGCGGTATGGCGGTAACGAATGCACACGACCGCAGCAAGGCGCGCTCCTCATCGGAAAACCCGCCTTCGGGCCCGATGAGCAATGCCAGCTTACTCTCCTCGATTTTGTTGAGGATGGGCAACGGATTGTGTGTGTCGGCCGCCTCGTCGCAATAGATCAGCCGCCGGTCCGACTCCCAGTTTTCAAGCGCATTGGCAAGTTTGAGCGGCTCGCGGCAAGTCGGGATGGACAGGATGCCACATTGCTCGGCCGCCTCGATGGCATTTCGCTCAAGCCGTTTTGCATTGATCCGTGTCGTTTGCGTGTGATGGGTCAGCACGGGTTGAATGACCCCGGCGCCCATCTCAACCGCCTTTTGCACGGTGTAGTCCAACCGTGCTTGCTTCAACGGCGCAAAAAGATAATGAAGGTCACTGGCGGCCGGTTGCGGCCTGGTTTGCAGGTCCACCCGCAACGACAGTTTCTTCCGGCCTTCTAGTTCCAGCACTGCCGACCACTCACCATCGCGGCCATTGAACAACAGGACGGTACTGTCCTGCGTCATGCGCAGCACATTGACCAGATAGTTGAACTGATCCCTGTCGGCGTTCAGGGACATGTCAGCCGCAAGGGGGGCATCGAAAAATAGTCGCTGCATTTTGAAATTGGCGCGCATTGCTGCTGTGTGCCTCACGCCGCGCCGAAACTCAAGGGGTGGCGGTTGGGTGAAACCACGGCAGGAACCCCGCCGCGATTGCCGCGACGGTAGAGGGCGGCGTCAATTGCAGATATTGCTGGCCGGTGTCGATTGGAACAGTCGCGCGATAGCCGCGATGGGTCCATGGAAGAAGCTGTCCCGCCTTCGTTGCAAAGCAATCGGAACCTTTTGCAACCACCACACCATCAGGCAACAATGCCACCGATTCTGCATCGAGCAAGTATACTTTCTGACCTCGGACGGGACGTTCGCTATGAAGGTACCGGTCCATTTCGCCCGCCTTGATGTGCGATTGTCCGCGGCCCGCCGCAAATGTTTTCGCAAAATCCAGCGCCCTTTGCCGCTGGCACTCGTAACAGGGGCGATGCCCGGCGGCGAGCGCGGTCACCTCATCCAGGAAAAACAGTTCCGTATAGCTGGAAGGTGACATGACGGTGCGTCGGCGCTGGCGGAATTCCGTCACGCAGATGATCCAGTGATGGCTGGTCCAGCGCCGGCGCGTCAGCGTACGTGTCGCCGGGTCGTGCAGTCGGCCGCCGCGATTGCCCATGAGCAGCCCGCGTGCCGAGTCGCGTTCAATCGTGCCGAAAGGCGTGACGCGGTTTTGAAGCGGCACGGTGAATCCGTCGCTCTAACTGCCGCGCCGGGTCACGGCGGATACCAAACCGGCACCGATCAGAAAGACGGCACCGGTGCGGGTAGCAGCACGCAGAACCGACGGACGCCGGATGAATTGGCGGGCGCCACTGGCCAGCATGGCGTAGGCCCATGCATTGAGAATGCCAAGCAGCACGAAAATTGCGACGAATACGGACGCCTGCGGCGCGAATGCCGCCTTCGACGAGATGAACTGAGGCACAAAGGCCATGAAGAATATGATGCCCTTCGGATTCAGCAGCGTCACCAGGAAGGAATCGCGAAACACCGACCAGCGGCTTCGTTCGCGCTGGGATGTTTCCATCTCCGGTACACTCACCGGATCAATCCAGAGGCGGACGCCGACATAGATCAGATAGGCGGCGCCTGCCCATTTGACGATCAGGAATACGGTCGCCGATGCGGCCAGAATGGTCCCGACGCCGATGATTGACAGCGATGCCGCGATCAGGTCACCAAGCCCCACGCCCAGGATGCTGGCGAAGGCCACCCGCTTTCCATGCGAGAGCGCCTGCGTAATGACCATGATGATCGTTGGCCCCGGAATGATGAGTAACACCGTACTGGCGACAGCAAATGTCACGAGGGTTTCGATCGAGACCGGGATGGAGGAAAACATGATGCGGCTCCGCGAGACTGGCGTTCAGAAGAGCCGATCAAGCAATGTTTGGTACCATTGTGTCAACCGGTCATTGTGGCGCTCAAAACCCCGATCCTGCTGGTCCAGTGTCTGCGTGCCCGGCTTGCCGATATTTCCTGCAAGTTCGTCCTGCCACTGGTCCAGAATGCGGCGTGTGACCTCTGGATGGAACTGCAGGGCGATGGTGGCAGCGCCGTAGCTGAAAGCCTGGTTGGGGAACACATCGCCGCTGGCCAGCAAAGTTGCGCTCCCGGGACATGAAAATCCCTGGGCATTGCCGGCAAGAACGGTCAGATCGTCCGGAATCCAGTGTTTCCCGTCATCCGTGACCTGCAAAGGATAATAGCCGAATGCAACATTGCCATTTGGATGAAAGTCAACCGTGCCACCAAGGTGTGCTGCGATGAGCTGTCCTCCCAGGCAGATGCCGAGCAAGGGGACATCGGCTTTCAGGACCTCGCCGATATAGGCCATTTCATCGCGCAGATAGGGAAAACGGTCCAAATCGGAAACATATTGCGGCCCGCCGAGAACAACCACACCGGCGGTCTGCTCATCAAGTGGCGGCAGGTCCTCGCCCTGGTCTGGACGATATGAACGGACGGCAAATCCCCGTCGTTCGAGATGGCGGATCCCATTGTCTCGGTCAACCGGCGTTTCATGACCGATGACGATGATATTCTTCATGGGTTGCCTTTCTAACTCCGTTGACGGCGCCGTAGCTCCGAAATGCGTTCCCAGTCATCGGCGCGTTCGGCTTGTTGCATCGTTTCTGCAACATATTCCATGTGATATTCGGCAGCCTGTTTGGCCTTGTCAGCATCGCCGTCGATGATGGCGTCATAAATGGCCAGATGTTGATTGAGCAGCTGTTCCCGTGTGCCGGATTGAGCATAAACCAGGGCGCGATTGAAAAACACGCCATCACTCAACAGGCGGTAACAGGATCGCAGCGTGTGCAACAGGATCGTGTTGTGAGCGCATTCGCCGATCGTGCTGTGAAACTCCACATCGAGTGCCGCCTCATGATCGAAATCGGACTCACCATGGGCGGATTTCATGCGGTCGATGATCCCGCCAAGGAGTGCCTTGTCGGCCGCGGTCGCTCGTTGGGCGGCGAAGGACGCGGCGACCCCTTCGATCTCTCGGCGATATTCAAGGTAGTCATAGGCGGCGCTTCGATGGCGCGCGATCAGATCGAGGATCGGCTGGCTGAAGATCTGGCCGATGACGTCCGCAACAAATGTGCCGCCTCCATGACGGCTGAGCAAAAGACCACGTTCCTCGAGGGTTTTGATCGCCTCGCGCACGATCGGCCGGGAGACCTTCAGATGGTTTGCCAGCTCGCGTTCACCCGGCAGCCGGTCCGCCACTTTCAGCACGCCCTGCAGGATCAGCATTTCGATCTGGTCGATAACCGCATCGGCTGTCCTGCCCTGATCGATGCTGGAAAATATCTCACTGACCATTCGGTCGCGACTCCCGATTGCCGTTGCAACTCTCGGCAAAGGTATCAATGCCGGCCAAAATTGGTCAACAAAATTATCCACTTGCAGATTTCGCCATTGCCGCTCCTGCGTCAAGGCGTCGCGGTGCGGGCGGGATGCCAGAAATCGGCCGATATGCAAGATTGCCGCGCGGATAGATGGCAACCAATGGTTTGTGGCGCGCCCTGATCCGGTGCAAACTGCTGCAAACCCAAAATCAAGAAATTCAGGGGGAACGCATGGCCAATGGCAGTTTCGGATTTCCGGTGGCCACCGACCGGTCGCTGGCGCTGGGTGAGGTCCATGCTCGGCCTTATCCCTTGATCACGTCACCCCGGGTCATCCTCCAGCTGGCATTCATGACGGATGGTGGATCGACGGTCGACAATGCCGTGCTTGCTCAGCTCAGCCGGGCCCGCGGCGTCGCTGCGCCCCAGGCGGATGCGCGTTACTACACGATGCCGTGGGGCAAGGGGTCGCTTCGTTGGGAGCGGCACACGGAATTTTCCACCTATTTTTACGAGGGACCGGTGCCGCGTCGTTTTGGCGGCGAAATCGGCGATCATCCATTTGGGGACGGGTTCAGCCCGCCCGGCAATCTGATCGCCGGTGTACGCCTGGAGGTGCGCAAATGGACCGAGGCGGCGGAAAGGGCGGCTCAGTCCTTCGACGCGGCAAGCCTGTGTTTCTCGGAAGTCGAAAACGGTATGGCGGCGGCGGTAACGGATTTCCGCCAGGACAAGGATGGGCTCACACGCATTCTGCTTCTCGACAAAGGGCTGGCACCGGCGCGTGTCGGTGCGCTGGCCCAGCGGCTTATCGAGATCGAAACCTATCGCACCCTGGCAATGCTGGCGCTTCCTTTGGCACAGTCGCTGTCTCCGCAAACCCGGCGTATCGAGGACGGTCTTGCCGTGATCACCCAGCGCATGCAGCAGGATGTCAAAACCGGCAGCGACGAGCTGCTGGGTGAAATCACGTCGCTGGCGGCGGAGTTGGAAGCGGAGGCCGCGGCCAGTCTTTACCGGTTCGGCGCCAGCCGCGCTTATGATGGCATCGTGCAGGAGCGCATAGCGACGCTGCAGGAAGTGGCGGTCGCGGGGTACGAAACCTGGGGCGCTTTCCTGCAGCGGCGGCTGGCGCCGGCGATGCGGACCTGCCGGTCGATCGAGGAGCGACAGGCCAATCTTTCACGCAAACTTGCCCGTACCACGGCGCTTCTGAGAAGCTGGGTCGATCTTCAGCTGCAGCGCCAGAACAGCGAATTGTTGTCGTCCATGAATGCCCGCGCGCGGTTGCAATTGCGGTTGCAGCAAACCGTCGAGGGGCTGTCGGTTGCTGCCGTGTCCTACTATGTCGTCGGACTTCTGGGATTTGTCTTCAAGGCCATCCAGGATGCTGGAATTCCGGTCAGTGCCACCGCGATGAAGGGAATATCTGTTCCCTTCGTGATCCTGGCCATCTGGCTCGTGGTGCGACGCATTCGCCACAGCCATGCGGATAGCGCCAAGCCAACCGGGTAGGGCTACAGGCCTATCGCGGTATCAGTTCCACGCGCCGGTTTTTAGCGCGGCCATCGGCACTGTCATTCGGTGCAACCGGAGCCAGAAAGCCGGCGCCCGCGGCGACCATCCGGTCCTTGGCAACGCCATGGTTTGCAGCCAATGCATCGACAACCGCCTGCGCGCGACGATGAGACAAATCGAGGTTGTAATCCATCGTGCCCTGATTGTCGGTGTGCCCGACAACGACGACGGACAGTCCGGGGGCACCGGTCAAAAACTGCGCTATTTCTTCCAGCGTCGGTGCGGATTCCGGTTTGATGTCAGCCTTGTCCGTATCGAAATAGATGCCGTAAAGCGCAACGCTGCCTTTCTCGGCAAACGCATCCTGCATGGCCTTTGCGTCGACCATCTTGAACGCCAGCGTGTCCGTTTCTACGACCGTAACCTGGATCCGGACCTTCCTGTTGGCGTCCACGCTGATGACGACCGCTGCGTAGGTTTCCCCGGCATCGCCGGATCTTTTTACGCCGATATAGCGAAAATTGAAGGGATCAACGACCATCTGCGGCAGCGGCAATGTTTCAATACCATAGGCAAAATTTCCACCACCGCATTCCTTTGTCTCGCATTCAAAGACAAGTTCGAAACCCTTGCCCGTCAATGCAAGTTCATAATTGCGGGCGACTTCGGCCAGTGACTGATCGCCATCCAGGATATAGGCGATGCGGGTGACCACTCCCTCGATCGGCTCGAGGTTGTCCGGTTCCCGCACGGTGATGGGCGCCTGCGCAAAGTCATATTCGTCAAATTCGCGATAGTCATAAGCGGAGATGACTGCACCGTCGAACCGGCCAACCAGCGGATGGTCTGCGCTGCCGGCAATGTCCTGTGCCAGAACGGGGCCGATCGCCCCGATTACCAAGAGCAAGACGGCAGCCAAAAGCCTGATCATGATGGACTCCCCTGGGAACAGCCGAACCATTCGGCATCTGATCTTGATGTTACCGTCAGGGCACCGTCCCTGTCATCGCCCAAATGGGTGATCGACACTCGACGGCTATTGGGAGGCCCAGGCGTCCGGGTTCATCAGCTTTTGCGCAATCATGAAGGCATTGCCGTCATCATCAAAGAACGTGGCGAATTTTGTGACGCCCGGGATCTCGACGGTGGGACCATCGAACCGGACCCCTTCCGTTTCCAGTTCGCTGCGCACGGATTCAATGTCTGCGACGCCGAAGGTTGGAGTGGCCCCACCGCGGCCCGGTGCTGATTCAACCTCTGAGAATCCGAGCGTCACGCCTTCTATGAATGTCGCGACGGCAGCCCAGCGGTTCTTTTCATCGATGAACAGTTTGCGGAAACCGAAATGATCGCAAAAGAACCGAACCGCCCGCTCCAGATCGGTCACACCGATGGAGAAATTGATTTCGTCGCCATAGTCAATCGTTGCCATTGTGTTTGCCTTTTTCCGATGGGATTCCTAATATGGTCTGGAAAGTATACTCAATGAGGTCCGAAAAGTATATCTACGAAACACGACCGTCAAGCCGGGAGGGTTGAACTTTTGGAAGAGTCGTTGAGAAACGTGCCTATAGCGCTCGTTCAGCACCGATGGTGTATTCCGATCCTTGCTGAAACCCACCGGCTGGGGGGTGCAAGATTTGCCGCCTATCGCGGGCATCTGGGCATCAGCCGGGACGCGCTGACATCAACGCTGTCTTATCTCATGGAACTCGGTCTGCTGGAGCGCAACTCCGGATATGGCCATCCGCTGCGGCCCGAATACGTTGCGACCCGTCATGGCTCCATGATTGGCCCGGCCTGCGTCGATCTCGATGACCGTATCAGGCATCTCGGTGTCGAGGCTATTGCCCTGCGCAAATGGTCGCTGCCGGTTGTGGGCGCGGTCCACGGACGACAAAGCAGCTTTGCGCTGTTGCGCCGGCGTTTGCGTCCAATCACCCCCCGCGCCCTGTCGAAGAGTCTGGTCGATCTCGGGGCTGCGGCCTTGATCCGGCGTGATGGCGAAACCGCGCACTATGCACTCGCCCCCAATGGAACCATCCTGATCCCGCCGCTTATGGACCTGTGCGCCCGTTTCAGCGGGGATCAGGCCTGATCCTCAGGCGCATCATCCAACTGATGGCCAACCGTCAGCGGATGATCCGGTCGTTTCAAATATCGGAATCCGGTTGACCGGGTGATAATTCTTCTCTAAATATGAATTATGATTCATGTTTCATATTGATGGCTGTTATGGCCGCAAGGGAGGAAGAATTGAAGAGAACTTTCGTTGCAGGATTGGCCGCGTCACTGTTGTTGAGCAGCGCAGCATTCGCTGACATCAAGATCGCCCATGTCTACGGAAAAACCGGCCCATTCGAGGCCTATGCCAAGCAGTCCCATGTTGGGCTGCAGATGGGCATCGAATACGCAACCGGCGGATCCAATGAAATCAATGGCGAAAAGATCGTCATCATCGAAAAGGACACCCAGCTCAAGCCGGATATCGGCAAGGCGCTGCTTGCGGAAGCCTATGGTGATGATGAGGTCGATTTGGCCGTCGGTCCGGTGAGTTCCGGCGTTGCTCTGGCCATGCTGCCGGTTGCCGAGGAGTATGAAAAGATTCTGATCGTCGAGCCGGCGGTTGCTGATTCCATTACCGGCAAGAACTGGAACCGCTACATTTTCCGTACGGGCCGAAACTCAAGCCAGGACGCAATTGCCAATGCGGTCGCGCTCGGCGGAGAGAATGTTCACATTGCCACGCTGGCTCAGGACTACGCCTTCGGCCGCGATGGCGTCGCAGCCTTTCGTGATGCGTTGGACGGAACCGGCGCGAAGATCGCCCACGAGGAATATGTCCCGACGGACACGACCGATTTCACCGCGGCGGCCGAGCGGATCTTCAATGCGATGAAGGATCTGGACGGCACCAAGAAGCTCTTCATCATCTGGGCCGGTGGAGGCAACCCCATGGGCAAGATCAACGCCATGGACCCGTCACGCTACGGCATCGAAATAGCCACGGGCGGCAACATCCTTGCCGCACTGAAGGCTTACAAGGAACTGCCGGGTATGGAAGGCGCAACCTACTACTATTACGACATTCCGAAAAATCCCATCAATGACTGGCTGGTCAAGGAGCATCAGGATCGCTATGGCTCGCCGCCCGATTTCTTCACCGCAGGCGGCATGGCGGCCGGTATTGCCGTGGTCGAAGCGATCAAAAAGGCCGGTTCGACGGACACCGAGGCGCTGATCACCGCGATGGAAGGCATGGAATGGGAAACGCCCAAGGGCACCATGAAATTCCGGGCCGACGATCATCAGGCGCTGCAGTCAATGTACCATTTCCGGATCAAGGTCGACCCGGATGTCGAGTGGGGCATTCCGGAACTGGTCCGTGAGCTGACCATTGACGACATGGCGATTCCGGTCAGAAACTGAACGCAGGGCCGGGGGCGGTTCACGCCGTCCCCTGCATCACTCCAGCCGGTGAAATGATCCATGGCGGATATCGTTCTTCAGACCCGTGACCTGACCGTGCGATTTGGCGGCCATGTGGCGGTCGACCATGTCAGTTGCGCTTTCGCGACAGGCGAAACCACGGCGATCGTCGGCCCGAACGGGGCCGGCAAGACCACCTATTTCAACCTGATTTCCGGTCAGATACCAGTGTCCGAAGGCACGGTCGAACTCAACGGGGAGGATATCACCCGCCTGTCCGTATCCGACCGGACCGGTCGGGGCATTGGCAGGGCGTTTCAACTGACCAATCTGTTTCCCAATCTGAGTGTGGTCGAAAATGTTCGGCTGGTCGTCCAGGCAAAGAGCAAGATGGGTCTGAATTTGTGGTCAATGGCCGATCGCCATACCGAATTGACCGATGCAGCCATGGCCATTCTTGAAAGGGTGCGACTTGCCGAACTGGCGGGCCAGAAAGTGACGGAACTTTCCCATGGCGACCAGCGCAAACTCGAAGTCGCCCTGCTGATTGCGCTTGATCCGCTCGTCTACATGTTCGACGAGCCGACCGCCGGAATGTCGGTGGACGAAGCCCCGGTGGTGCTGGACCTCATCGCCGAATTGAAACAGGACGCCAGCCGCACAATCCTGCTTGTCGAACACAAGATGGATGTGATCCGAACGCTGGCCGACCGCATCATCGTGCTGCACAATGGTGAACTGGCCGCCGATGGGCCACCGGCCGAAGTGATCGCATCGGATGTGGTGCAGGAGGCCTATATGGGCAGGGAACTTGCCGATGTCTGAGCCGATCCTCAAACTGTCGGGTGTGCACACCAATATCGCCCAGTATCACATCCTTCAGGGGGTTGATCTGGAGGTTCCATCGGGCGGTGTGACCATGCTGCTTGGCCGCAATGGTGTCGGCAAGACGACAACGCTGCGAACCATCATGGGTCTGTGGCGGGCGCATCAGGGCACAATCGACTTCGATGGAGCCGACATCACCGCCACGCCGACACCAGCCATTGCACGCCGGGGAGTGGGATTTGTCCCCGAGGATATGGGGATATTTTCCGACCTGAGCGTTGAGGAAAACATGATCCTAGCCGCTGCGGACGGCCCTATTGATAAACAACGTCTCGACTGGCTGTTCACGGTCTTTCCGCCGCTCCGAACGTTTTGGAAAAATCCCGCAGGCAATCTGTCAGGCGGCCAGAAGCAGATGCTGTCCATCGCCAGGGCCATGGCGCAGGAGCGCCGGCTCTATCTGATTGACGAACCGACAAAGGGGCTGGCGCCGGCGATCATCGGCACACTGGCCGGAGCGCTGCGTGATCTCAAGGCGCAGGGGGCCACCATCTTGCTGGTCGAACAGAATTTTGCCGTCGCCAAGGCGCTCGGAGACAGCTGCGCGGTGATGGATGATGGTCGGATCGTATGGACCGGCGCCATGGTGGAACTCGCCGAGGACGCGGCCCTTCAGGAGCGCCTGATGGGCCTGAGCATGGAGGCCGCGTGAGCATCGCACCCGAACATGTACCCAAAATGGAAACCGCATCGCTGGGCGAGCGGCTGGCGCCCCACGCACCGCTGTTGCTGGTGCCGGTGCTGATGATCCTCGGTTTCCTGTCTATCACCAACACTTCGTCCTGGCTGACGCTGACTGTTTCAGGCCTGGCAATGGGCATGATGATTTTCATCATGGCCTCCGGCCTGACGCTGGTCTTCGGTCTGATGGATGTCATCAATTTCGGTCATGGCGCTTTTGTTTCGGTTGGCGCCTTCATTGGCGTGACAATTCTCTTTGCCCTTGGCGGCATGACCGAGCAGCCCTCGATCCTTCTCAATCTCCTTGCCGTTCTGGTCGCCGTCACCGGTGCGATGGCCGGAACGGCGATCATGGGCTGGGCCTTTGAGCGGGTCATTGTGAAACCGGTCTATGGCGCCCACCTCAAACAGATCCTCGTCACCATGGGTGGACTGATCATTGTCGAACAACTGATCCATGTGGTCTGGGGGCCGGATGAAATCTTCCTGACACGGCCGGAGACCCTGAAAGGAGCGGTCACATTTGCCGGAGCGGCCATCGAGAAATACCGGCTTCTGGCCGTGGCGATCGGCTTGGTTCTGTTCCTGGTGATGCGCTGGACATTGAAGAGCACGAAAATCGGATTGATCGTGCGTGCCGGGGTGGAAAATGGCGAAATGGTCGAAGCGCTCGGCTACCGGCTCCGGCTGGTCTTCATCGCCGTCTTCGTTGCCGGCTCGGCGCTCGCCGGTCTTGGTGGCGTCATGTGGGGGCTCTATCAGGAAGTCGTCACGGCCCATATGGGCCAGCAGATCATGATTCTCGTTTTCATCGTCGTCATCATCGGTGGGCTGGGTTCCGTCGAAGGTTGTTTCATCGGTGCCCTGCTGGTGGGCCTGATGCAGAACTACACCGCTTTTTTGGAGCCGAAGCTCGCACTTGTTTCGAATATCGGTCTGATGGTCGCGATTCTCATGTGGCGTCCGCAGGGCATGATGCCGGTTGTGAAGGCGAAGTAGGATGTTGGTCAATCTTCTCTCCGGCGACAGGCCGCGCAGCCGGATGCTGACCCTTGTTCTTGTGGCTATCCTTGTCGGGCTGGCCTTTGCGCCGTTTCTCTTTCCCGGAACCCGGTCTCTGGAAACGGCAGCGCGCATCTGTATCTTTATCGTGCTTGTCGCCAGCTATGACCTGATGCTCGGCTATAGCGGCATTGTCAGCTTTGCCCACACCATGTTTTTTGGCATCGGCGCCTATGGGGTCGCACTGGCATCGACCCATATGGGCCGGGGATTTGATGCGCTGCTGACGGGCACCGTTGCCGGTGCCCTGGTTGCAGCGCTGCTGGCGCTGATCATCGGCCTGTTCAGCCTGCGCGTGCGCGCCATCTTCTTTGCCATGATCACACTGGCGGTCGCTTCGGCGGTCGCCGTTCTGGTCAGCCAGCTTTCGGGCCTGACAGGCGGTGAGGATGGGTTGAACTATCGGATCCCCCGCGCGCTGACACCGGCCTTCAAATTTGCCGACGGGTCCTTCCTGGGCGTGCGCATGAATGGCAAGTTGCTGAACTACTATCTGATCTTCATCGCGTCATTCGTTCTGTTCCTGCTCCTTCTGCGGATCGTCAATTCGCCCTTCGGCCGTGTTCTGCAGGCAATCCGGGAAAATGATTTTCGCGCCGAATCGATCGGCTATCGGGTGGTTCTTTATCGGACCGTTGCAACCTGCATATCCGCCGCCGTCGCTGCCATCGCCGGTTCTCTGTTTGCGATCTGGCTGCGCTATGTCGGTCCCGACACGACACTCAGCTTCGAGATCATGATCGATATATTGTTGATGGTCGTCATCGGCGGCATGGGGACGATGTACGGCGCGGTCATCGGTGCCACACTTTTCGTCATCGCACAGAACTATCTTCAAAACCTCATGGGTGTTGCAGCAGAAACCGTTTCGGCCGTTCCATTGTTGCCGGACCTTCTCAATCCGGACCGCTGGCTGCTTTGGCTCGGCGTGCTGTTCGTGCTGAGTGTCTATTTCTTCCCGTCCGGTGTGGTCGGACGATTGCGTGGCACATCGTAGGAGATGGATGGATTGCCATTCCACGACGCCGGAACAGGCCGGCCCGTTGTCTTCCTGCATGGTTGGACGATGCAGGGCTCGATCTTTGACAATCAGTTTGCGCGCCTTAAATCGCGGTTTCGTTGTATTGCCCCGGATCTGCCGGGCCATGGCGACAATGCCGATGGTGAGCCGACCATCGAGGGCGGGGTGCGCGTTCTGCATGCCGTATTGGAGGGTCTGGATCTGTCGGGTGCGATCCTTGTCGGCTGGTCCCTTGGCGCCGCGATCGCCTGGCGCCATATCGCAGACCATGGTTCCGGGCGTATCGCAGGGATGATATCCGTCGACATGAGCCCGAAGCTCGTCAATTCACCGGGCTGGTCCCTCGGTCTGAAAGACAAGGACATGAGTGGCTGCCTGGCCACCACAGCGCGGTTGCGCGATCACTGGACCGCCAGTGTTCCCGCCATAGCGGCCGGCATGTTTGCTACAGGCCAGGGAGCGGTCGACTATCCCCTCAAGTCAGCGGTCGAACAGATCGCCTCCAATGACCGCTCCGCCATGATCTCCATGTGGCAGTCGCTGCTGATGGCCGATGCCCGCGAGATGATTGCCGAACTGCCCGTTCCGCTGCTGGCGATATACGGCCGTGCGAGCCGTGTTTACAATGCCGAAACGGCCTATTGGCTGGAACAGACTGCGCCGCAGGGCCAAAGCCTCGAATTCAAGAATGCCGGGCATTCACCGCATCTGGAGGAGCCTGATGCGTTCGCCGAGGCCATCAACGGTTTTGCCGAAACAGTCGGTACCCTTACGTAACAATATCTCGTGCCAGAACCAGGCTGCGGCCCTCGCAAATCAGCGTTCCGTCCGGTCGGTGGCAGGTTGATCGCAGATCGACAAGATGCTTGTCCGGCCGCAACCGGGTGATTTCCACCCGCGCGGTGAGGGGTGCATCCACCGGCGCCTGTGTGTGAAACCGCATGTCCTGCTTGAGGTAATTCGTGCCCGGCCCTGGAAGCTTGACCCCGAGCAGGTAGGAAAACAGCGCTGCAACAAGCGGTTCTGGCACCGATTCGACCAGGGGATGGCCAGAGAGTCGACAAAACTCTTCCAACTCCCGTCGGGAGTAGCTACGGACCGTCTCGGCAATCTGCCCAACCTTCATCATGCGATTGTGGTCTTTCCCGTCAGCAGCACGGCGTCGTCGGAGAGGCGCGTGGCTTCGACACCGAATGTGGAGGCGTCTATGCGGCGAACCTCCAGGCGAACGCGGTCTCCGACAAAACAGGGATTGGGGAACATCAGTGTCTGGTCGACATGGCGGCAATCCGGATAGGTCGCCGTCAGCAGACCCCACAACTTTCCGTAGATCAGCATGCCATGGGAGACCGTTCGTCCGAAGCGCGTGCGCGCCGAGAATGCAGGGTCAACATGAATCGGATTGTCGTCGCCGCTGATGTCGGCGAACAGGTCGAATTCCTCCTGTGTCGGGATCCATTCCCGCATGATCGTCTCGGAGTTGCTCACGTCATCTGGTCTCGAAGAACGGGTTTGCGTATTTTTCCGGCTGCTGTGCGAGGAAAATCATCCACAATGTGAAAGCTCTTCGGGACCTTGTAGGCTGCAAGCCTTTCCCGACACCATTCGGGCAGGGCGTTGAGGTCGATGGCATGCGCTGGCCGAACCAGCAAAAAGGCCGCGCCAACCTCACCCCATTGTTCATCCGGAACGCCAATGACCGCCGCTTCGAGAATATCCGGATGGCCATCCAGCACCCGCTCGACCTCGGCGGGATAGACATTCTCGCCCCCGGATATGAACATGTCCTTGATCCGGTCGACAATGAAATAATAGCCGTCCTCGTCACGCCGGGCGACATCGCCCGTACGCAGCCACCCGTCATCATCAAACGCCTTTTGGGTGGCTTCGGCATTGTCGAAATAACCCGGTGTGACGGCCGGTCCGCGCAACAGCAACTCGCCCTCGCCAGGCACCATACTCGGCACATTGTCAAGCCGTGCCTCGGTGAGCATTTGTGCCTTGCCGACCGATCCGATCTTGCGGGCTGCAGCTGCTTCATCATTCAGAAAGGCCGTTGGGCCGGTCTCGGTCATGCCGAAGCCATTGCAGATGTACAACCCGCGTTCGGCAAAGAACCGGATCTGGGTCTCCGGCAACGGTGCACCGCCACAGCCACAATGAAGGCCCCCCCAATTCACATCGTCGACAGCATCATGCAGGCTTAGTGCCTGATAGATGGCGGGTACACCGAAAAACTGCGTAACGGATCCGCTGCGTAGAAGTGCAAAAACATGGTCGATTTCGAATTTCGGCAGCACCGTTGAAACGCCGCCAAACAAAAACAGTGGCAATGTGTAAAGATTGATGCCCGCAGTGTGAAAGAGTGGCAGGAAGTTGATGCTGCTGTCCTGGGACGTCAGGTCGATGGCCTGGGCGACGTTCACTGCATTGGCCCAGCCCATTTGGGCTGTCTGAATGACCGCCTTCGGCAGGCCTGTTGTCCCCGAAGTGAAGAGAAGGTACCAGGGACTGTTGGCCGCTGCCCGTGATGGCTCTGATCTGACTGGCATGTCGTAATAGGCCGGAAAGCACGTCTGCGCTCCGGTTCCGGGATCGATGGCGATGGTTTTCAAGGCCAGTTTACCGGCCAGTGCCAACGCGACCTCGGCATTGGGTTCGTCAAACAAGACCGCCGAGGCGTCCACGCTGCGGACAACCTCCGTCAATTCGGCAATCGGTTGCCGCCAGTTCAGCGGCGCAAGAATGATCCCGGTGCGCTGGCAGGCAAAGAGCGCAATGAAAAACTCGACGCGGTTGAGCGTCAGGATGGCTAGCCGGTCACCGGGTTTCAATCCCGTATCGACTAGCCCGGTCGCAACCTGTGAGGCGGCTGCATTAATGTCAGCAAAAGTCCATTGCCGGTCCGCCTGAATGTCGATGAACGCCGTGCGATCTGGCGTCAGTTCAGCCCGTTTCGCCGCCATGTCGGGAACCGCGTTGAACATTCACACCGCCTCGGACAGTTGATCGAGAAACCGCTGCATTCCCCGACGCGTGGCAGGCGTTGCGATGTGCTGCTTGAAGGAAGTCAGTTCAGCCTCAAGACCGGTTCGGATTTGTCCCAGTCGCGCCTCGTTCCAGATGAGGCGCTTGGCTGCCAGCATGGCGGGCGGATCATGGTCTTCTGCGAGACCGGCCAGTAGCGAATCGAGGCTCCGGTTGAGGGTCTGTTCCGATGTGACCTGCTCGGCAAGCCCCAGCCGGCGTGCTTCGTCGGCCTTGATCCGCGCATTGGTCAGCTGGATCTGTAGCGCTCGGCCGGCACCCAAGCGTTCCGGCAACAGAGCGCTCCAGCCACCATCCGGAGAAAACCCGACCCGTGAAAAATAGGGTTGCAGAAATGCGTTGTCCGCAAGCACTACCAGGTCGGAGGCAAAGATCAGTCCCGCCGATCCGCCGGTGATCGCTCCCTGAGCGCCGGTCACGATGATGGCCGGAAGAGCCAGCATGCGGTGGATAATCGACTGAAGCAGTCCGACCACCTGGTCACTGAAGCGCTCGGCGTCGCCCGCCTTTGAGGCTGCGAGGAAGGAAGATACATCGCCACCGGTGGAGAAGTTTCGCCCTTCTGCCCGCAGCGTGACGAAAACGGCTTTCCGGTCCCTTGCCAGATCAAGCGCATCAGATAGCTGCCCCAGAATTACCGGTTCCAGGCTGTTGGCACGCCCGGGCGCTGCCAGCACGATGCCGACATGCCGATACGCGCCATTGATCAGCGTTTCGTTGGTTTTGACTTTCAGCCGTGTCACGGTTCCAGCCCGTGCCGGATCAGATCGAATGCGTCGTCGGCTATCTGGTCGAGATCGTCGGATTCGCCCCACAGCACGTAACGTTCGCCGAGGGTTTTGGCCATGCCCATCAAGGCCCATGCCCTGACCTCGGCATTGCCGGGTCGGATGGTCTCGGTCTGGGTGGCGCGATTCAACTGGCGCCGGTAGGCCTCGGCAAACGAGGTAAAATAATCCTTGTAGGCTTCCGGATCGACGAACCGTGCTTCTTCGACGATCCGATAGAGAGCCGGATGGTCTGCCACGAATCGAAGAAAGGCCTTCAACCCGAGATACTCCGCTTGAAGACGGCTGTCGGCCGGCGTCGTTGCTTCCGCCAGCACTGCACGCGTCATGTGTCCCATTTCGGCAACCAGTTCGCGAAAGACCTCCTCCTTGCTGCTGAAATAGATGTAGAATGTGCCGAGCGCCGTTCCCGCCTCGCGGGTTATCTCGGCAATGGAGGCGTCGGTGAATCCACGCTGGCCGATCACCCGTTCAGCCGCCCTGAGGATCTGCTCCCGGCGGGTCTTGCCGCGTTTGGTCTTGGGTTTGGTCGGTGCGTTCATTTCAAAACATGAATTATGATTCATGTTTCATCTAACATGATGCGGCGATCCGGTCAATCAGACGAACAACAGGCCAGATATGGCTGGCCTGTTGTAGATCATACGCCGAATGAGAGTGCCGGCAAAACCCGGTTGCAGGACTCTGGACCGTTGCCGCGATCTGTCAGGAGCGTGACAACGATGTTGGTCGTTGATTTGTGCGTGCTTCAGGTTTTGGCCTCTCCGACAAACCCAGGATTGCTCTAAACGTTGCGCGGTATCCGCAGGATCTGGCCCGGAAAAATGAGGTTCGGATCCGAGACCACATGCTGGTTTGCCTGCTGGATCGGCTGCCAGTCGCTGCTGCCTTCATAGTAGTGTTGCGCAAGGGCGGTCAGTGTGTCGCCAGCGACGACTTCATGCTCGAAATAACCGGTATAGCCCGGCAGGATCATCGGTCCGTAAAGCACCGGCACTGTCACCGTGGGAATGGGACCTTCGCCGCCGCCGCTGTCGTCGGTCAGGGTGACAAACAAGCGGTTGAGTTTGAATGCGGTGTCGCCGGGGATCGTGATGCTTGCATGGAATTGCCGGATGGATGTCGCGCCGACCGTGGCAGCACCGGTCACTTCGTCATGGCCCTCGCTGACCTTGATGGTCAGATGCGCTTCGAAGCCGACGGCATTGCCGGCAATCAGGATGTTGCTGCCAACCAGATCAAAGGGTTGGGGCTGCTGGATATCAATGTTCATTTTCGCCTCTCCTTGGGAGCGTTTTCCCGTCGCCCGACAAGATTGACGCAACTCCGCGACAATTTGATGGCTGCTGAATCGATCCTCGAAAAGACTGGAAGGCGTCCATCAAAAACCACCGAACGACATTCGCAACATCAACGCTGCATTCGGATTCCGATATCGTGGAAGTTACATTGAACATTTGACACGACCCGTGTTCCGGGACGAAGATGGTGGCATGGATGCTGTGTCGCCGCCTGATATCGGCCAACTGGTCAAAAGCGCTCGAAAGGCCCATGGGCTGACCTTGGAGGGTGTGGCCGAGCGCAGTGGCGTGTCCAGATCGATGCTGTCGGCGATCGAGCGCGGCACCGTCAATCCGACCTTCTCGATCGTCTGGGCGCTGACCCAGGCATTGGGATTGGACCTTGCGTCTTTTGATGGCGGCCGGCAGCAGGATCCGATCGAACATGTGCATCACTATTCCACACCGGTGCGCCGCAGTGCCGATGGTAAATGTGAACTATACATGCTCAGCCCGCGCCGGTCAGTCCTGCCGGTTGAATGGTACCGGCTACAAATACAGTCTGGTGGCTGTCTGGATTCGAAAGCCCATGCGCACGCCACATTCGAGCATCTCACCTGCTTGAGCGGCACACTTTCCGTCACGGTCGATGAGCGGACGGTTCATGCCGAGGCCGGTGACACGCTGCGCTACCGGGCCGATCGGCCCCACCGGATCGACAACACCTATGGTGGAGAGACCCAGGCATTGCTGCTGGTCGCGCAGCCACAATAGGTCCTCAGAGGTCGGATAAGGTGTGCCTCCGCTTGACAGAAACAACGCGAGTCCAATATCCTGGAAACAGTATAATATATCGGAATTGATATGACAGAGACACTGATCAACGCCGCAGAACGGGCTCTTCGTGACATTGATTCCGCCGGAACGCGCAAACATGAAAGGCTGATTGTTTCACCACAATCGACAAGGATTGTGACCCGGATTGCCGAAAACGGAGAGCTGGAAGACAGTTCCGGCAGCACCCGGGAAGTCCTGAATTTTTGCGCCAACAATTATCTCGGTCTTGCCGATGATGCGCGATTGATCAATGCAGCCAAAGAGGCGCTCGATACCCATGGATTTGGCATGGCCTCGGTTCGGTTCATCTGCGGGACACAGGACCTGCACCGGCAGCTCGAACGCCGACTTGCCGACTATCTGGCAGTCGAGGACTCCATTGTCTTTCCCTCCTGTTTCGATGCCAATGGTGGTGTTTTCGAACCCCTGCTGGATGAGAATGACGGGATCATATCGGACAGTCTGAACCATGCCTCGATCATTGATGGTGTGCGGCTGTGCAAGGCGCAGCGCTTTCGCTATGCCAACAATGACATGGAGGAGCTGGAACGTCAGCTGATCGCGGCAAAGGCGTGCAAAAGACGGTTGATCGTGACCGATGGCGTTTTCTCGATGGACGGGATCATGGCCGATCTGCCGTCCATCTGTGATCTGGCGGAAAAACATGATGCGTCCGTGATGGTGGACGATTGCCACGCGACGGGTTTTGTCGGCGAACGGGGCGCCGGCACGCCGGAATTTCATGGCGTTGAGGGCCGCGTGCAAATCCTCACCGGTACCTTCGGCAAGGCGCTTGGTGGTGGCTCGGGCGGCTATGTCGCCGGACCGCGGCCCATTGTCGAATTGCTGCGCCAGCGCGCCAGGCCCTATTTGTTTTCCAATGCCGTCGCACCGCCCATCTGCGCTGCCGCACTGGCCGCAATCGACATTGCGGAAGCGTCCGGTGAGTTGCGTGCCAGTTTGCGCGACAATGCCGCGCAGTTTCGCCGCGGCATGAGCGACGTCGGTTTCGATCTTGTTGCGGGTGACCACCCGATCATACCGGTGATGATCGGTGACGCGGCATTGGCCGCCCGTCTGGCCGATGATCTTCTGGCACGCGGAATCTATGTTGTGGCGTTTTCCTATCCGGTCGTGCCGCAGGGTCAGGCGCGCATTCGCACGCAAATGTCGGCCGCCCATACACCCGAGCAGATCGAGCAGGCGGTCCGGGCGTTCGAAGAAGCTGGCCGCGCCCACGGACTGATCCCGTGATGGAGACCGTGTAATGCGCGCCCTGGTCAAGGAAAGCCCTCAGCCGGGATTGGTTCTGCGCGAATTGCCCGACCCGGAACCCGGCCCCGGAGACGTGCGGATCCAGGTCACTCGGGCGTCCATCTGCGGCACCGATCTGCATATCTACAACTGGGATGAATGGGCGGCTGCCAATGTGCCGACGCCCCTGACGATCGGGCATGAATTTGTCGGCCGGGTCGATGCACTCGGCGAGGGGGTCGAGACGCTGACCATCGGCCAACGCGTATCCGGTGAAGGGCACATCGTTTGCGGTACCTGCCGCAATTGCCGGGCAGGACGCGAGCATCTGTGCCGCAACACCGAGGGCATCGGTGTCAATCGTCCCGGTGCCTTTGCCGACTACCTCATCATCCCCGAGCACAATGTCTATCCGATCCCGGATGCGATCACCGATGACCAGGCATCGATCCTCGATCCATTCGGCAATGCTGTGCACACCGCGCTCGGATTTGATCTTGCAGGAGAGGATGTGCTGATTACCGGCGCCGGCCCCATCGGCCTGATGGCAGCAGCAATCTGCCGGCATGTCGGCGCACGCCATGTGGTTGTGTCCGACATCAATGAAAGACGTTTGGCGCTGGCGACACGCATGGGCGCATCCCGTGGTGTGACCGCCGGTCAGCAAAATCTCGTCGCGGTGATGGATGAGCTGGGCATGAAGGAGGGGTTCGATATCGGCCTTGAAATGTCCGGGGCGCCCGCGGCGCTCGGCGACATGATCGAATCAGCCAACAATGGCGCCCATATCGGCCTTCTTGGCCTCTATCACGGTCCCATCACCGTCGACCTGAACAAGGCGATCTTCAAGGGGTTGCAATTCAAGGGCGTCTACGGACGCGAAATGTTCGACACATGGCACAAGGGGCTGGCGATGCTGGAAAGCGGTCTCGATATCACGCCAGTGATTACCCATCACTTTGCCTTCGAGGACTTTCAATGTGGATTTGATGTTCTCAATGCCGGGGAAGCCGGCAAAGTTGTGCTGCAATTGCGGTAAGTGCGGCTTACGGTCCTCCATTGTAATGTATGAATGGCCGTTTGCCGCGGCCGACGCTGGTCAATGGGCCCGGTCTTCAATAGGATTCCGCAGGGCAAATCAAATTCGGAGACAGGCAATGGCGGACACGCAGACATCGACTGTGGGGCGGTATCTGGCCGCGCGATTGGAGCAAATCGGCCTGAAACATTATTTTGCCGTTCCGGGCGACTACAATCTGGTGTTGCTCGACGAACTCCTTTCCAACGACAATTTGCAGATGATCTCGTGCTGTAACGAGCTGAACGCCGGCTATGCGGCCGATGGTTACGCAAGGGCGACAAATGGTGCCTCGGCGGTGTGTGTGACCTATTCGGTCGGCGGCCTCAGCCTCATCAACGCGGTTGCCGGCGCCTATGCGGAAGACCTGCCGGTCATTGCCATCTCCGGCGGAACCAACACCAACTCCGAGGCCGAGCACGAATTGCTGCACCATACGCTCGGCAAGATCGATTATGGCTATATGCGTGAAATGTTTGCGCGGGTGACAGCCGAGTCGGTTCAAATCACCAATGTTCTGGACGCGCCAACCCAGATCGATCACGCCATATCCACGGCGCTGCGGCTGCGCAAGCCGGTCTATCTGGAAGTGGCTGCCAATATCGCCAACGCGCCGGTATCGATGCCCCACGCCATGGCGCTTACGCCGGGTTGGAAGAGTGACCCGCAATCTTTGGCGGCTGCGGTCGAACATGCCGCCAAATTGCTCAATGCTGCGGCAAAACCGGTTCTGGTGGCCGGCGTCCAGCTGCGGTCGGGCGGAGCGGAAGCTGCCTTTGGCGATGTGGCGCGCAACTGCGGCTATGGCGTTGCAGCAATGCCGAATGCCAAGGGGTTCTTTGACGAAACCCACCCCCAATATATGGGCATTTTCTGGGGTTCGGTCGGCTCTCCGGGGTGCGGTCAGATCGTATCGTCCGCCGATATCGGGCTTTGGGCAGGAACGACGTTCACCGACTATTCGACCGTCGGTCATTCCGCGCTGATCAATCCGGCAAAGATGATCCTGGTGCGGCCCCACAGCGTGGTGATGCCGGGACGCACCTACAATGACGTTACATTGTCGGAATTCCTGCAGGCCCTGGCGCCGAAGCTGCAAACCAATGACGCATCACTGTCGGCCTTTCGGCGCATTGCCGATGAAAAACAGGCTCCGGACCTCGGTAGGCCTGATGATCCACTGACCACACGCGCCATGTTCAGCCGGATCCAGCAAATGCTGGATGCCGACAGTGCTGTTATCGCGGAAACGGGCGATTCCTGGTTCAACGGCATGCAACTGGACCTGCCGCAAGGGTCCCGGTTCGAGATACAGATGCAATATGGCTCAATCGGTTGGTCCGTTGGTGCGACACTGGGGTATGCGCTGGGCAATCGCGACCGCCGGGTTGTCGCCCTGATCGGCGACGGGTCATTTCAGCTCACCGCTCAGGAAGTGTCGACCATGATCCGCTACGGTGTTCGGCCGATCATGTTCCTGATCAACAATGGCGGATATACGATTGAGGTCGAAATCCATGACGGTCCCTACAACACCATCAAGAACTGGGACTATGCGGGGCTGATGGCGGTCTTCAATGCGCAGGACGGCAATGGTCTCGGCCTGAAGGCGACGACCCCTGGCGAGCTCGATGCCGCCATTGATAAGGCGACTGGCCATGATGGCCCCGTGCTGATCGAGGTGACCATCGGCCGCGACGATTGCAGCAAGAACCTCCTGGAATGGGGCGGTTATGTTGCCCGCAACAACAGCCGGCCACCACGCACGATATGAGAGGGTCGTATTGATGACGGATGACAAGGCCTCTCCAGAGGACACGTTCTACCGCGATCCTGTGTTTGCGCAGTTCTACGACTGCAATTTCCGCTCCGATCGCGATGATTTCATATTCTGCCGGCAATTGGCTTCCTCTGCCACATCGGTTCTGGACTTGGGCTGTGGAACCGGCACGTTGCTGGCACAATTGTCTGGCGAACGCGTCATGTCGGGTGTCGACCCGGCGGGCGCTATGCTGGACATTGCCAGGCAACGGCCAGGCGGCGACAGGGTAACCTGGATCGAGGCTGATGCCCGCACGGTGCGTTTGGATCGGCAATTCGATCTTGTTCTCCTGACGGGGCATGCGTTCCAGGTGTTTTTGACAAGCGAAGATCAGACCGCCGTGCTCGAGACCATAGCCTGCCATCTGTCACCTGGCGGTCGCTTTGTATTCGATACCAGGAACCCGCTATTGCAGGCCTGGAAAAACTGGATTCCAGAAAAGTCACGGGAGCGGATCGACCACCCCGACCACGGGCCGGTGGAGGTTTGGAACGATGCCGCCCATGATCCGGCGACGGGAATTGTGACCTACGAGACCCATTATCGAGTTTTGGATACCGGAATAACGCATACGGCTGAATCACAGATCGCGTTTCCGGCGCAGCGCAGGGTGGAAGAGCTGATTGATGCGGCCGATCTGGCCGTCGATCAATGGTACGGGGACTGGCAGGGAAACCCGTTGAGAGACGACCGGCCGGAGATCATTCCGATTGGCCGATTGCGGCAAAACTGATTGCGCTGACAAGATTAACGGACGACACTGTTGCTGGAATTCTGACAGGACGCGAAATGAGCTGGATCGTCAGGTCGCTGGTTTGAAGCGCAACGCAATGAGGGCATAGACGAAGAGAACCGCTGCGCCGATCGCCGATACCAGATAGGGCAGGCGCAGCGCAGCTTCGCGCCCAAGCGTGGTCTCGCTCCATCCGACAATCAGTCCGCCGGCCAGCGCGCCAAGCGGCATCATGCCCCAGCCAAAGAATCGATAGATGCTGTTGACCCGACCCAAAAGGTCCTCCGGAATGGCGCGCTGTCGATAGGATACGGTCACCACATTCCACAACAAGGCTGCAAACATTTCAACAAACAGGGCAAGCCCGACCAGCACCGGCGATGTGGTGATGAAGATCAGGGCATAGGGCAGGGGAAACACTGCGAGCGCAACAAAGAGGCTGCGTCCGGGGCCGATCCGCTCGGCAATGGCCGGACAAAGCAATCCCCCGAGCACACCACCGGCTGCTCCCGCCGTCAGCAGGAAGCCGTAATCGAATGCCGATAGTCCGAGCACTTCCTGGGCGTAGAGGACCAGTATTGTCACTGCCATGATCGTCAGGGCATTCAGCACGCCCAGCATGATGGCCAGTTGCAGGATGAGGCGGTGGGCCAGGATCCACACGATGCCGGCCTTCATTTCGCGCCAGAAGCCGTCGGGAAGCCTGGTTCGGATGCGCGGCGGAAAGGCAATGCACCAGATGCACCACGCCGAAAGGGCAAACATCACCGCGTCGAAGCCAAAGGGCAGGGGAACGGCCAGTGCGATCAGCAGTCCGGCCAGCGGTGGGCCGACGAAGGAGCCCATGACCTGTTCGATGCTCCAGATCTGACCGTTGGCGCTTTCAAGATCGCGACTGTCGACCAGCACCGGAAGAACTGTCTGTGCTGCATTGTCCCGAAACACCTCCGCAGCGCCCAGCAGGAAGGCGATGGCCGACAGGGCAAGGATCAGAGGCAGCGCCCACTCGGCTCCGTCGTCGAACGGCAAAGCCGGTGCGGCAAGGATCAGGGCGACCACTCCGAAACTGAGGGTCAGCCGCAGCAGATCGGCCCGGATCATCACGGCCTGTCGGTTGCTTCGATCGATCACGACGCCGGCCGGCAGCGCAAAAAGAAGCCATGGAAGACGGGTTGCAAAAGCAACGAGAGAAATGTGCAACGGATCCCGGCTGATCATGGTGGCAAGCCAGGGAAAGGCGAGGGCCGAGATGCCATCGGCAAGGTTGGAAAACGCACTTCCGGTAAACAGGAAGCGGTAATTCCGGTTTTTACGCAACAAAAGAGCAGTCATTCCCAAAATCCTCTGACGCCATAAAACAGGAAATGGGATGGCAGGGAAAGCGGTCTGAATTGGCAGCTTTCACACGAACCCGTATCCCGGTGGATCCGCGTTGTGTTTGCGACGGCCCCGACAATGTGACTGCCGGGGCCGGTCAGATCAGTTTGCAGCGGCGATTGCACGCTTCTGGGCGGCGCGGCCGGCCTGTGCCATCAGCTTGGGTTCATAGAGTTTCAGACCCAGCTTGGCGTAGTTGACTTCCAGGTAGCCCTGCGCATTGCGCCGGACGGCGTGACGGAACTTCTTGAGCTTCTGGACATCCTGAGCCATGACGCCAACAAAGTTCCTGTTATCGCCCTTGTAGCGATAGCTGTAGATGACGATGCCATTGTCCAGAGTCTTGACGCGGCGAACATGGGTTTTCAGCCGTCGGTCCGACATGGTGTAATAGGGATAGTACACTCCGGCAGCAGCGGACGAGCTTGCCAGCGCGGAAATGATAACACCGGCGGTGACAACGGATACAAAAATGCACAGTCCCGGCTGGACCTGGCAGTAGGAACGAATCTGGTGCAGCAGGGCACAACTGGTCAAACTGGTTGACAACAATGCAATCATCGACAGCTTAGCGATATATTTCATGGAATTCCCCCTTCCATTGACAAGGTTTGTCGAATGTTCCGAGACCCGTTGTTCGGTGTCTGATCCGAACAGAAAACGCACCCCGCAACACAAACAGAGACTGCCCCGGGGGCACTCTCACATTCTGTCATTTGCCGGAGCCCCCCGAATCCGATGGGTTACCGTAACCAATCTGCCGAATGGGTGCAATCCGGTGAAACAGGTCCATGCACAGGCCTTGGTTCCACCGGATATATGTTTGTGTGGTTCGCTGTTCAGCCTCCAGGTGAGACAGAAGTCAGTCGGCAGTCGCGGCATTTGCGTCGCGCTCGCGGTTTCTGTTTTTGAGCCATTCCTGTTTCATCTGGTATCCGCGCATGGCTGGCCAGCTGACAGCGTCAACGATGAATTTGCCCAGATAGATCAATGTCGCCGTGGCAAGCGCGTCCAGAAACCAGCCGATCAGCGGTGCGACCGGACCCCAGAAGTCAGGCAGGTTGGAAAGGGCCGGGAGGGTCCAGATCCCCGTTGTCGCGTGCAATGCCAGCGCGATCCAGAAGCCGACACAATAGGCACAGCGCCATTGCTCGTAGAGGGTTTGCAAAGGAACGGGAAGCCGGCTGAGGCCGGCCCTGAACCAGGTGCCCCATTCGGGCAGTTTCTCCCAGATCAGTATGTATATGGCGACGCCAACAAGGGCGAGTGTCGGGTTCATTGTGTATCTCCTGATGAGGCCTGGAGGATGTGGGCACGCCCATTGGCGTGGGATTGCGTGCTCACATTGGTGACGGTGAAGGGCGAGCTGTCGATCAATGTCCGAATGGCCTCGATATCCATGGCCATATCCGGATCGGTGAAAATGTGCTCCACGACGATCAGCCGACCGCCCGGTTTCAGCACACGGGCGATCTCCAGAAGGCTTCCCTTGATATCGCCCCAGTGATGCAATGCGCAGATGGTGATGGCGACGTCGACGCTTCCGGCTTCGAGCGGCAGCGTCTCGGCCGGCGCTTCAATGAACCTGATGCGCTGCCTGGCAGGATATGTCGATGATTTCGCACAGGCCGTCCGGATCATGGCCGGAGTGGGGTCGATGCCGATGGCCTTGCCCTGAGGCAGGATGTCGGCTGCTGCAAAAACCGCCGCGCCGCCACCGCAACCGATATCCAGAAGTGTTTCAGTGCCAGCAAGATCAGCGACTTGCAAGGCCAGGGTGTAGGTCGGATCATCCCCGTATTGTTCGATATACCACTGCGCCAGCCGGTCACTCCACGGTTGGCCGGGTTCCGGGTGGTCATGAAAGCCAGGGTGGGTATCATGTTTGTCAGGCATACTGACTATCTCCGTGTCTTTTCGTGTTTTGCCAAACAGTCGTGGTCAAATCTGTTTTGTAACGCGAACAGTGTCTGATTCCGGGGTTGCCTCCTGCGCAGCCGCCGCCCTTTCGTAGATGGTCCGCCCCTTGGCAAGAAGGGTGCGGCCTTGTGGGGTCAGCAGGATATGCTGCGCACGGGCATCGAAACGGCAAGGCACCCGTTTGACCAGCTTGCGGCCTTCCAGCTTGATCACCATCGCGCTGGCGGACGCCTTCTGGACTCCCATGGCGGCGACGACATCCTGAAGATGCTGCCCGTGACTGTCGCTTCCATGGTTCTCCACATTCTCTTGCGCTTCGACTGCGCACAAATACTCGAATTCGCTGTAACTCAGCCCGATTTCCGCTGGGGCATTGGACCAGGCCTGCTGCAGACGACGGTGAAGCGCTTCGAGTGAGCGTGCGGGTGTCATTCATTTCATCCAGTTAGTATGGAAGACAGACTTAATGGCGATGACATCGAAAGTCAACCTTCCCGTCGCCAGATGCTCTAGGATCGCCAGCCAAGCAGCCGTTTTTCAATCAGGCTGATCGCCGCACTCACCAGAACGCCAAGCAGGGACAGGATGACCACGCCGGCAAAGAGCCGTTCCAGGTCATAGAGGGAGCCGGCTTCGAGAATATAGGCCCCGATGCCATATTCAGCCCCCAACATTTCCGCGGCCACGAGCAGAATGATGGCAATGGCGAGACTGATGCGCAGTCCCGACAAAATGCCGGGCATTGCGCCGGGCAGAACGATCTTGCGGACGATTGACAGCCAGGACAAGCCAAAGCTTTGCCCCATCCGGATCAGCGAGCGATCGACATTGTCGACGGCGCCGTAGGTCGCAACGACCGTTGGCGTGAAGGTACCGAAGGCGATCAGCGCATATTTGGATGCTTCGTCAATGCCGAACCAGATGACAAAGAGCGGCAGCAGCGCGATCTTCGGAACAGGAAAGATGGCTGCCACGAGCGGCACAAGGCCCGCCCTGACATAGGAGAACAGTCCGATCAGGATACCGACGCCGATCCCGAGGCTGGCCCCCAGGGCCGCCCCCACCACCAGCCGCGTCAGCGAAGGGCCGAGATGCTTGAACAGCAGTCCGCTGTCCCACAATTCGCGAAAGGTCGCCAATACGTCCGAGGGTTTTGGCAGGGTGAGTGCCGAAATCCAGCCGGTTCGCGTGCCCCATTCCATCAAGGCGATCAGCAGGACAAAGACGGCGAAACCCACCCAGCGATGGGACTTTGGCGCGAATCCACCACCGCGAAAACGGACCTCGATCGGATCGGACCTGGCGGCAATATCAGACATCGAGCAATTCCTCGTCGGCTGCGCGCGCTTCTTCGCGCATCAATTCCCATAGATATCTCTGGGTCGATTCCAGATCCGGGTCCGCATAGCCCCGTTCACCCAGCGGCTTGTCGATCTCGACGGCTTCACGGATGGAACCGGGACGCCGCGACAGGACGATGATCTGGTGACCGAGGCGAACGGCCTCCGCCAGATTGTGCGTCACATAGACTGCGGTGAAGGGCTGGCGCGTCCAAAGGGCGATGAGATCGTCCATCAGCAATTCCCGCGTCTGGCTGTCGAGCGCCGAGAGCGGTTCATCCATCAGCATCACGGCCGGGTTGACCGCCAGGGCACGGGCGATCGCCACCCGCTGTTTCATGCCGCCCGACAATTGCCGCGGCAGGGCTTCGGCAAAATCACCAAGCTTGGTACGCGCCAGGACATCATCGGTGATCTCCCTCGCGCGGGCACCGCGAATGCCGTGATCCTCGAGCACCAGTGAAATGTTGCCGCGAACCGAACGCCAGGGCAAAAGCGCGAAATCCTGGAAAACATAAGTCAGCGGGTTCAGGCATCCCTCAGGTTGCTCGCCCAGTTGCAGAACACGGCCGGTCGACGGCCGCTCCAGGCCTCCAATGAAACGCAGCAATGTCGACTTGCCGCAGCCGGAGGGACCCACGAGACAGACGATCCGACCGGTCGGAATCTCCAGATTGATATCGCGCAGCACTTCGGTGTCGCCATAGGAATGGCTGATCGATTCTAGGCGAATGTCCATCGACGCGTGCCCTCGGAAGTCTGGAAACAGGCCGGTGGCGTCGTGAACAGCGCCCCCGCCCGTGGAAGGAAGCCTAGGCTTCGAAGGTTTCCACATAGCTTGCATCGACAAGCGTATCCATGGTCACACCGCCGTCAACCAGATCCTCGGACTGGAACCAGTTGAGCTGATCGCGGACAGAGGCGACATTCAGCCTTGCGCCATCATTGATCCGCATCGTGCCATTGATGATGGATGGTGCCGCCTTTTCTCTCGGGCGGTCCGTATAGACATATTTGTGGATCAGATCGACCATCTCATTGATGCCGTCATCACCGCCGGCCTTGTCGATCATCGTCGAATTGTAATCGCTGACGCCCTTGCCGAACCCGGCCAGGAAATCGGTGGTCTGTTGGCGTTCATCCGCCGCATTGCCGGATGAGGTAAACACTGTTGTCACCTGGTATTGCGGCAGGTAATCGGAGATGTCGCCGATGATGTGAACCGCGCCCGACCCGGCCAGCGGCTTGGCGATATGCGGCACGATGGACCAGGCATCGATCTGTCCCGATTTCAGAGCGCCGATGATCGCGCCGACTTTTTGCAGCGGCTTGAAGGACATTTCAACGCCCTCGGCATTCGCCACCTTTGAGCCCATATAGTGGAACGACGAACCGGCGGTGGACATCCCGAAGGTCTTTCCGCCAAGCTGCGATGGCGACGTCAGGCCGGCCTTGAAGGCCGCATCCGAAGCCAGAATCTTCTGGCCGTCAATGCCCGGCTCCTCGGAAAGCGCACCGCCAATGACCTTGATCGCGCCCTTGTCGGCAAGTGAGATCAGCCCACCGGAAATTGCTGTGACGGCATAGTCGACATCGCCCGACGCGATGGCCACTGCCATGGGCTGTGCGGCCTGGAAGAACCGCAGTTCCACATCAAGCCCCGCATCCGCAAAATATCCCCGCTCGACGGCAACGAAACTGCCGGAATGCGAAGTGAAGCGCAGCGCGCCCACGACGATTTTCTTGTTCATGGCAATGGCCGGGGTCGCAAGCCCCGAAACCGCCGCGGCACCCATCAGCCCCAATGTCTGACGTCTGTTGAATTTGACCATGATATCCTCCCGATTGATTGGTCTGTGATTGTTTTCCTATGAATTGGTGCGCCGGGGGTCGGGCGACGAATGGGAAAACTGTGGCAGTGCTTCCCGTTTGTCTGTTCGCCCGAGATCGGCGTGGATGTCATCCGTAATGCAAGCGACAGCACTTTCCGCATTGCGTGACAATATGGCGTCGCGCAACGCATCCCGGCGCACGCCACGGGCCGGAAAATCGATCCGGCCCTCGCGGAGCAGGGCGAGTCGAAAGCGCCGAGACTGGTTATAGAATTGCCCGACCAACTCCATCAGGCGCGGCGATTCGCAGGCCGCGACGATGGACATCGTCAGTTCGCGGCACGCTTCGTCCCATTCCAGCGCCGTTGAATCATCGGGCGTAGCCTCGACGGTGGCGTCGGCCCGGCTGACGCCATGCAGCGCGGCCACGACACGCGATTCCCACGCAACGGTTGCACGTTCAAGCGATCGCAGGAGACCCAGCGTTTCGACTTCCAGCCGCATCAGGACAATATCGCGCAGATCCTCTTCGGTGGCTGAAGTGACGCGAAAGCCACGCTGACTGGTCGCCTCGACCATTCCTTCAGACGACAGCATGCGCAGCGTCTCCCGCATCGAATGGTTGGAACCGCCATAGCTTTGCCGCAGGGCGTCGATTTTCAGTTTCTGATCCGGGCGCAACACACCGAAGGAAATATCCCGGCGAATTGCTGCCGCCAGCATGGCGACGACGGTTTCATCGTCGCTTTTCCGTCCAGCAAAAATCATTTCATGCCTTATTTCAGAAAATCTCCAATATTTTTGACGAAATTCAATGCCGCGAGTCAAGTGGTTATCGTGCCGAGTACCGATCTAACGTTCCCAATAGGGCCGGGGGCCGAACAGTTCCGACAGGTAGTCGACAAAGACCCGGATCTTCGTCGGCAGGAAATGCCGGCTGGCATAGACCGCATGAATTGCGACATCCCGTGAACCTTCGACATGCGGCAGGACACGCACCAGCCGACCGCTGTGCAAGGCGTCCGAGATGTCCCAGGTCGACCGCAGCGCAATACCGAAACCGGCGATCACGCATTCGCGGATCACTTCGCTGGAATTGGTCAGCAATCGCCCGGATGCACGATAGAAGAACGGACCGTCCGGCCCGTGCAGATGCCAGGGGTCATTGTTGTGCTGCGGGAGGCAGATATGATTTTCCAGATCGTCGATGGTCTCGGGCACGCCATGGGCATCGAGATAAACAGGCGTCGCGCAAAGGATTCGCCGAACCGGCGCCAGCCGCCGCGCCACAAGGCTGGAATCGGTGAGCGCGGCGATCCGGATGGCGATGTCGAATCCTTCGGCCACGATGTCGACCAATTGGTCGCTGAGGACCAGATTGACCGACAGATCGGGATTGGCACCCATGAAGGTTTTCAGATGCGGCGCAATATGCATCCGCCCGAAAGAGGTCGGTGCCGAAACCTTCAACATGCCACGGGCCTGTTGCGACCGCCGCGTCACGAAGGCTTCGGCCTCATCCAGCCCGGCCAGAATGGCGACCACCCGTTCATAATAACCCTGACCGGCCTCCGTCAGCGAAATCTGTCGCGTCGTGCGCTGGATCAGCCGGGTGCCGATACGGTCCTCAAGGCGTCGCAATCGCTTCGACACGACTGCCGGTGACAGGCCGAGCTCGCGCCCGGCGGCCGAGAGGCTGCCGGCGGAAACAACCTGTGCAAAAACCTCCAGATCGCCAAGTTTGTCCATGCCGGGCCGTCCTTCGAATGATGGTTGCGGCCTTGTAGAACCTATTGGGGCTGGCCTCAACATTTGTTGCCAAAGCGACGGAAAATGACAGTTTTGCTTGACTGGTAAAGAAAATTGACCAATTATCGATCGTGAAGTGGAGAGGCCGATGACTTCGCCTGAAATGCCGGAACCGAAAGCCGAGGTGATGCAGCGGCGCGACCGCATTGTCGCCGATCTCAAGACCATTGTTCCGGGCGAGGGTGTGGTCGATGCCACCAATCAGATGCGCGCCTTCGAGACCGATGGCCTCACGGCCTATCGTCAATTGCCATTGGTTGTCGTCCTGCCCGAAACGGTTCGCCAGGTCTCACGCGTCCTCAAATATTGCGAAACGAACGGCATTCGTGTGGTGCCGCGAGGCTCGGGAACGTCCCTGTCCGGTGGGGCGCTGCCGCTGGAAGATGCGGTACTTCTGGTCATGTCGCGTTTCAACAAGGTTCTCGATATCGACTACGCCAACCGCACAGCGGTCGTCCAGCCGGGTGTCACCAATCTCGGCATCACCCATGCCGTCGAGGGCAGGGGATTTTATTATGCTCCCGATCCCTCATCGCAGATCGCCTGCTCCATTGGGGGCAATGTCGCGGAAAATGCCGGCGGCGTGCACTGCCTCAAATACGGCCTGACAACGAACAATGTGCTCGGTGTCGAAATGGTGCTGATCAATGGCGATGTCGTCCGGCTGGGCGGCAAGCATCTCGATGCGGAAGGATATGATTTTCTCGGCCTGATGACCGGTTCGGAAGGTCTGCTCGGGGTCGTCACCGAGGTCACGGTCCGCATTCTGCAGAAGCCGGAAACCGCCCGTGCCATGCTTGTCGGATTTCCCTCCAGCGAGCAGGCCGGCCAGTGTGTTGCCGAGATCATTGGCGCCGGCATCATTCCGGGCGGTATTGAAATGATGGACGGTCTTGCCATCAAGGCGGCTGAAGACTTTGTTCATGCCGGCTATCCGTTGGATGTCGAGGCTCTGCTGATCGTCGAATTGGACGGCCCGGAGGCCGAGGTCGACCACCTGATTGCCGAGGTAACGCAAATCGCCGATCGCAATGGTGCCGCCATGTCCCGCGTTTCCGCCGACGAAGCGGAGCGGCAAACCTTCTGGGCCGGTCGCAAGGCGGCTTTTCCAGCCGTTGGCCGCATTTCGCCCGACTATTACTGCATGGATGGAACCATCCCCCGCAAGGCGTTGCCGGAGGTTCTGGCCGGCATGCGCCGCCTGTCGGAGAAATACGGCCTGGCGGTCGCCAATGTCTTTCATGCCGGCGACGGCAATCTGCATCCCCTGATCCTTTACGACGCGAACAAGCCGGGCCAACTTCAGATGGCCGAGGACTTCGGCAGTGACATATTGCGTTTGTGTGTGGAGGTCGGCGGTGTTTTGACCGGTGAGCACGGGGTCGGTGTCGAGAAGCGTGATCTGATGGGCACCATGTTCAATGCGGAGGATCTCGATCAGCAGATTCGCGTCAAATGTGCCTTTGACGAGCAGCATCTGCTCAATCCGGGCAAGGTGTTCCCGCAATTGCGCCGCTGTGCCGAGATGGGCCGCATGCATATCTCCAAGGGGCAACTGCCGTTCCCCGACATACCCCGTTTTTGATCAGGAAACCGAATGCCGGACACCGCCAGCAGTGAGGTCTTTCGACCCGCCGACGAAAGCCAGGTTCTCGATGCCGTCAAATGGGCGTTGTCCGAGCGCGCGCCCGTGGAGGTTCTTGGCCACGGATCAAAGCGGTCTATTGGCCGCCAGATGCAGGTCGCCCACAGCATCGACCTGACCGACCTCTCGGGCATCACGCTTTATGAACCTGAGGAACTGGTCCTGACGGCAAAAGCCGGCACCCCGCTTTCCGACATTGAAAAGCTACTGGGTGAGAATGATCAGGAACTGCAATTCGAACCGATGGATTACCGGCCGCTGCTCGGCGCGCGGGAGGCCGGGCGCGGCACCATCGGCGCTGTACTCGCCACCAATCTTTCGGGACCCCGGCGCCTCAAATCCGGCGCCGCGCGGGATCATGTCCTTGGGATCCGCGCCGTTACCGGTCGCGGCGACCTGATCAAGTCCGGTGGTCGGGTGGTCAAGAATGTCACGGGTTACGATCTGTCGCGCGGCCTGTCTGGATCCTGGGGAACGCTGGCCCTGTTTACCGAGGTGACGTTCAAGGTCTTGCCGCGTGCCGAAACCGAGGCGACTTTGATTGTCAGCGGTCTGAACGACGCCGAGGCTGCCGACCTTATGGCCGCCGCCATGGGCTCGGATGCCGAAGTGTCTTCCGCAGCCCATCTGCCGGAAAGCGTTCGTGGCCGATTCCTCAATGGCGGCTTACCCGGTGGGGCCGCGACAGCGCTGCGGCTCGAAGGATTCGCGCCCTCGGTGGATTATCGGATCGAAAAGCTGATCGCGATGTTTGCCGGCGTTGGATCCCACACCCGGCTGGAGACGGGGACATCCCGCAGCCTGTGGCGCGAGGTCCGTGATGTCGCACCCTTTTGCGACGATGGCGACCGTCCCGTCTGGCGGGTATCTGTCGCGCCGTCCGCCGGTCATCAATTGGTGGCCGCGCTGCGCCTGCGGGTCGGTGTCGACGCCTATTACGACTGGCAGGGCGGGCTGGTCTGGCTGCGCATGGAGTCCGAGGCGGAACCCCAGATGATCCGGCAGACCATTGCGGCCCTGGGCGGCGGCCACGCCACGCTGGTGCGTGCAGATCGTCCAACACGTGATGCGGTTGACATCTTCCAGCCACAGGAGGCCGCGCTGGCGGCATTGTCACAAAGGCTGAAAACGCAATTCGATCCGGAAAAGATTCTCAACCCCGGTCGTATGAATTGAACCTTGATGTTAGGATTCGCCATCGACATCCAACTTCAGGAGAGTGACCCATGAGCAATCAGGAGCCGCAAAAAGCATCGTCGTCCGAAACGGCCGGCTGGATCGAACCGGGCCGTCAGAATGCGCAGCTTGTCTATATCCTATATCTGGTCAGCCTGGCCGTCGGCCTGACAGCGCTGGTCGGGCTTGTCTTTGCCTATATGAACCGCGGCAATTCGGAAGACTGGATCGACAGCCATTACACCTATGCCATCCGGACCTTCTGGATCGGTGTCCTCTATTCGTTCATCTGCCTGATTCTCGCCTTTGTCGGCATCGGATTTCTTCTGATGTTCGTTGCACTTGTGTGGTTCGTCATCCGCTGCATCAAGGGTCTGCAGGCCATCACCCGCAACGAGCCGATCTCCAATGTCGAGACCTGGCTGATCTGACCAGCGTGAAGGACGCATTCGCATGCAGACACAATTCTCGGCCGAGCAGCTCGCCGACAGCGGCGTTGCCGAGGCCGAAAAGATCCTGCGCAAATGCGTCCATTGCGGGTTTTGCACGGCAACCTGTCCGACTTATGTGACGCTCGGCAACGAACTCGACAGCCCGCGCGGCCGGATCTATCTGATCAAGGACATGCTGGAAAACGACCGGCCGGCGGATGAGGAGATTGTCACCCATATCGACCGCTGCCTGTCCTGTCTGGCCTGCATGACCACCTGTCCGTCGGGCGTGCACTACATGCATCTGGTCGATCACGCCCGCACCCATATCGAAAAGACCTATCGGCGGCCTTTCATGAACCGCCTGACGCGTGGCGTGCTGGCGCTGGTGCTGCCCTTTCCGAAACGGTTCCGCGCCGCGCTGCATCTGGCGCGGTTGGCCCGACCGCTGGCACCGGTTTTCAAGGCCCTGCCGGGTTTGAAGCCGATGGGTGCGATGCTGGCCCTGGCGCCGAAGACAATCGCGCCCCCGGGCGCAGGTCCGGCCACCCATGCCCCGCAAGCTACGCCGAAAGGCCGGGTCGCCATCCTGACGGGCTGTGCCCAGCCGGTTCTCGAGCCGCAGACCAATGCGGCCGCCATCAGGCTGCTCAACCGCCTGGGCATTGCCGTCGTCGTTCCACCCGGAGAGGTGTGCTGCGGTTCGCTCGTCCACCATATGGGGCGCGAGGAACAGGCGCTGGCAGCGGCGCGCCAGAACACCGATGTTTGGATGCGGCAGATCGAAGAAGGGGGACTTGATGCCATCCTCATTACCGCATCCGGATGCGGCACAACCGTCAAGGATTACGGTTACATGCTGCGCGACGACCCGGCCTATGCCGAAAAGGCGGCCACGGTCTCGGCCCTGGCCAGGGATGTGACGGAATATCTGGCAACGCTCGAACTGCCGGAACCCGCAATCGCGCCGGATCTGACGGTGGCCTATCATTCGGCCTGCTCCCTGCAACATGGTCAGAAGGTTGTCCGCCAGCCCAAGGACCTGCTGAAGGCCGCCGGATTTGCCGTTACCGAGCCCGCCGAGGGCCATTTGTGCTGCGGTTCGGCCGGTACCTACAATATCATGCAGTCCGACATCGCCGATACTTTGCGCGACCGCAAGGTTCGCAACATCGAAGCGACCGGCGCCGATCTGGTCGCCGCCGGCAATGTCGGCTGCATCACACAGATCGGGACCGGCAGCCAATTGCCGGTGGTTCACACCGTCAAACTGCTCGACTGGGCCTATGGCGGACCAAGACCGGAAGAACTGGCGCACTGAGTCGATGATCCAAACGCTGAACCTGCGGGGCTGGTGGTCTTAACCGGTCATTCAGCATGGTGCGCGGGTCCGAATACCGCGTTGCAACATTGGGTATATGATGATTGCCTCTTCAATTGGTGAGAGGCATCGACATGACGGAGGAAGAACGCAATGTCGCGCTTTTGAAGGACGCCTACACGGCCTGGTACGAAACCCGAGGCGATGCTGCCGTCTGGCTGGATATCCTGGCCGATGAGATTGCCTGGGGCTCCCTCGCCGATGGCCGGCCCGGTATGGAATTCACGAGGCCACGGGCCACGCGGGACGAGGTAATGGGCTATTTCGAGGGCCTGGCCCGGGACTGGTCCATGGAATTCTACCACGTCAATGAGTTTGTGGCCCAGGGCCATCGCGTCGTCGCGCTCGGCGAATGCTCCTGGACCTACCGGCGAACCGGCAAGACCGTCACCCTGCCGAAAGTCGATGTCTGGCTCGTGGAAAACGGCAAGGCAACCCAGTTCATGGAACATTTCGACACCCACGCGGCGCTGCGGGCGACGCAGGAATAGGGTGTTCTGCAGTCCGCCGGTTCTACCGCCCGACTGTTGACCAATCGACCTCTTTTCGGGTTAATATCGCCGGAAATGGGCGGGCCGGCGTGATGGGGCGCGGTTTGGTTCGCCTTGAACAGCGGAGGTTGAGATGGACAGGCGCGGATTTTTATCGGGCGCAGCGGCCGTGACGGCCGGGCTTGCGGCCCCATTTGTGTGGACCGGCGGCGCAGACGCACAGACCAATAACAAATATTTCAAGGGCGTGACGACCGATAACGGATTCAGTTTCAGGAGCACCAATTTCAGCGCCATCGACCCGCGCTGGCGGCGACAGATGGTGAAATATTTTTCCGACGAGCCGGAAGGCACCGTCGTGATCGATACCCGCCATCATTATCTTTACTGGATCTGGGAAAACAACACAGCCCTGCGCTACGGCGTTGGCGTCGGACGCGAGGGCTTCCAGTGGTTCGGGCGGGCCAATATCGCCCGCAAGGCCCGCTGGCCGAAATGGACGCCGCCGGCGGAAATGCGCAAGCGCCAGCCCGAATTGCCCGAGTTCATGGAAGGCGGCCCGAACAATCCGCTCGGCCCGCGTGCCCTCTATCTGCACAGCAGCAACGGAGGAGACACCGGTTACCGGCTCCACGGCACCACGGCACCCTGGTCAATTGGCACCGATGCCTCTTCGGGCTGCATTCGCATGTTCAATGAAGATGCGATCGATCTTTACCGGCGTGCGCCGATCGGCACGGCAGTTCTGGTGCTGGAACATATCAGCGACCGGGCCTGACTGGCCTGAAAACAGCCGCGGATGCGGGGGAATGACAATGATGGGCATGCGCCAGATTATCGCCGCCACCGGAATGGTGGCCCTTGGACTTCTGGCCGCCGGCTGCACCAGCAGCGGCGGGTCTGCGTTCTCCTCGGCCGTAACGGGAGCGACGGACGATCCGGCCTCCGGTTTTGCCAAGATCAACGGTGGTACCGAGGAAGATTTCATCCTCAGTGTCGGCCGGCGCGTCTATTTCAGATCCGGCTCGGCCGACCTCAGCGACGTCGCGCGCGAGACGCTTGATCTGCAGGCGACCTGGCTCAACAAGCACCCCAGATGGCTGATCAAGATTCAGGGTCACGCCGATGATCCTGGCAACCGCAATGTCGCGCTGTCAGACCGGCGTGCCGAAGCGGTGAAGAATTATCTTGCGGCCAAGGGCGTCAATCCGCAACGCATGTGGATTCAGGGTTATGGCACGAAACGCAAGGTGCGCGATTGCGCGGATGTGTCCTGCAAGGCGCAAAATCGCCGCGTCGTGGTCAATCTGCGGACCCAGTTCGATGACGCCGCGCCGCAGGCCAAGGGTACGCAGGGGTAATCTTCCCGTCGCCGCGTTTCTCATTTCATTGTTCTGCCCCTGCGGCGAGGGCAATCTCGTACTCACCAACCTTCAGGAGAACCACCCATGATGACCGGATACAAGACCGGACTTGCCAAGACAGGCGTCTGCCTTTTCGCGCTTTCCCTCCTTGCCGCGCCGGTGTCGGCGGCAGAGAAACTGGTGTCGTTTCCGGTCAATGGGCAAAAGGTCGTCGGGACACTGGAAATCCCGGATGCGCAGACCGGGCCGTCTCCGGTCGTGTTGCTGCTGCACGGTTTTACCGGCACCCGGGACGAGCTTCCCGTCAAGGACACCAATGAGGGTGTTTTCAAGCGCGTTGCGCATCAATTGTCCGATGCGGGCTATGCCAGCCTGCGGATCGATTTTCGCGGATCGGGCGACAGTGAGGGTGCCTGGGAGGATACCACGTTCAGCGGCCAGATCGCCGATGCCATCGCCGCTGTCGACTGGCTGAAGGCGAGCCAGGATATTGACGGCTCGAAGATTTCGATACTGGGCTGGAGCCAGGGCGGATTGGTTGCGACCCATGCCGCGGCCTCCCGCCCGGAGGTCAAATCCACCATCCTGTGGGCACCGGTCACCAACCCGCTGGCAACCTTTTCGGCATTGCTCGGCAGCGAAACGGTGGCCGCCGCCATCGCCGGTGAACCCGAAACGCCGCACACGGTCAAACTGCCCTGGGGCGTGGAGACCACCCTCAAGGGCGCCTTCTATCAGGAATTGCCGACCACCAGCCCGGCTGCGGCCATGGGCGAATATGAAGGCCCGCTGCTGGTGATTGTCGGGACAAGGGACACCACAGTCGCCCCGCAGCCCTTCGCTGGACAGATCCTGCTCGACTATCATCCGGGCATCGAAAAGCTCGCCGTTTTCGATACCGATCACGTCTGGGACGCATTTGTTGGACCTGCGACGATCGATGAAAAGATGGTCCCGACGACGTTGGAGTGGCTCGAGGCCCATCAGTAGGGGCGGTTCAGGTTTTGGCCGAAACGCCGGGACCTGAATGCATTGCCCGACCATTCATCCAATGCTGCAGAGCGGTTTACGCCAGAACGTGACACCGTCCGCTCAGTGCGATTCCCTTGGAACGGCCGCGCCTCGGCGGCCCACGAGGAAATCAAAATCAACGCCTTTGTCCGCCTGCAGTACGTGGTGCACATAGAGCGATTGATATCCTGACGGGTGATGGCTCTCGGGCGGTCTCCAGCCGGCGCGGCGGCGCTTGAGCTCGGCCTCGCTGACGTGCAGATCCAGCTTGCGTGCCGCAACGTCAAGCGTGATTTCATCGCCGTCCCGCACCAGCGCCAGCGGACCGCCGAGCGCCGCCTCGGGCGCGGCATGCAGCACCACGGTACCGTAGGCCGTGCCGGACATGCGGGCATCGGAAATGCGCACCATGTCCCGCACGCCCTTCGCCAGTAGCTTGGCCGGAATGCCCATATTGCCGACCTCCGCCATGCCTGGATAGCCCTTCGGACCGCAATGTTTGAGAACCAGAATGCTGTCAGCGGTGACCGGCAGGTCCGGATCGTCGACACGCTCCTTGTAGTCCTCGATTGTCTCGAACACGATGGCAGGTCCGCGATGGCACATCAGTTCCGGCGTTGCCGCCGACGGCTTGATCACCGCACCCTGCGGTGCCAGGTTTCCGCGCAGAACCGCCAGGCCGCCATTGGCGGTCAGCGGATCACCCTTCGTGCGGATGACATCGGGGTTGAAGTTTTCAGCCTGTGAAATCTGCTCGCTGAGCGTCGCGCCGGAGACGGTCAGGGCAGGGCGCAACAGTTCCAGGCCTTCAAGATATTTGAACACCACCGGCAGGCCGCCCGCATAGTAGAAATCCTCCATCAGATATCGGCCGGATGGCTGGAGATTGACGATGGTCGGCACATCGCCGCCAATCCGGTCCCAATCCTCAAGGGTCAATTCAATATCCATGCGGCCGGCGATGGCGATCAGATGGATCAGCGCATTGGTCGAGCCGCCGATGGCCGCATTGGCCAGGATGGCGTTTTCGAAGGATGCCCGTGTCACGATATCGGACGGCTTGATGTTCTGTTTCACCAGTTCGACGATGCGTCGGCCGGCCATTTGGGCCAGCACCCGTCGACGTGCATCGACTGCCGGTGTTGCGGCATTTTGCGGCAGTGCCAGGCCAAGGGCTTCCATCATGCTCGCCATCGTCGAGGCGGTGCCCATGGTCATGCAATGGCCGGGGCTGCGCGACATGTCCTGTTCGGCTGCGATGAAATCCTCCATCGACATGTCGCCGGAGCGCACATTTTCAGACATCTGCCAGACTGCCGTGCCCGATCCGATATCGCATCCGCGATGTTTGCCATTGAGCATGGGGCCGCCTGACACGACAATTGTCGGCAGATCGCAGCTCGACGCGCCCATTACGAGGGCCGGGGTGGTCTTGTCGCATCCGACCATGAGAACGACCCCATCAATGGGGTTGGCGCGGATGGATTCCTCCACCTCCATCGCCACGAGATTGCGAAACAGCATGGCGGTGGGGCGCATATTGCTTTCACCGAGCGACATCGCCGGGAACTCGAACGGAATGCCGCCGGCTTCCAGAACACCGCGTTTGACCCGGTCGGCCAGATCCCGCAGATGGGCATTGCAGGGTGTCAGTTCGGACCAGCTGTTGCAGATCCCGATCACCGGCCGTCCATCGAAGGCGTCAGGCGCAATGCCCTGATTGAGCATCCATGAGCGGTGGAGAGTCGCATCCTTTCCGGTGCCACCGAACCACTGTTGTGACCGCAGTTTCTTCATGGTGTCCGATCCGCGCTGTAGGCGGGCCGAATCCCGGTAATGTGCCATCTACTGGTCATCGCCTCGCCGCTGCTCTTCCTTCATTTGCCGGATGTCCTTCTTGTTTTTCTTCAAGAGGCCGGTTGCAGCTTCCCGGGCGCGTTCCGGATCGCGGTCCCGGATGGCTTCGGCGATCCAGCGATGGTCGTCCAGATTACGGATGAAGGCATTGTTCACCTGGATGGAAAGCTGAAAATTTGCCGCCAGCAGGAGCCCGAAACTGTGCGCGAATATCTGCAGCAGGGCATTGCCGGTGGCCTCCAGCACCGCACGGTGAAAGGCGACATCCATCTCGATGGCCCGTTCGGGATTGTGCGAATTGGCTTTCATCTCCTCGAAGATTTCGAAGATGCGCAAGACCTGGGTTGTCGATGCGCGTTCGGCGGCCAGCGCCGCTGCTTCCGGTTCGATGATCTCGCGAAGCTCGGACAGCGCATTCATCAGGGTTTCGCGCGTCGGGTCCTCGCTGAGCATCCAGCCGATGACCTGTGGGTCGAAGAGATTCCAGTCCTTGGTCTCCACCACAATGGTGCCGGCCCGCCGGGCCGAACGCACGAGGTTTTTGCCGGCCAGGGTTTTGACCGCCTCGCGCACAGCATTGCGCGATGCGTTGAACTGGTCGCAGATGTCCTGCTCGACAGGCAGGGTCTTTCCTGGCTGCACCTCGCCGCGAATGATCTGTCGCCCCAGATGTTCGACAATCTGCAGGACCAGGCTGGGCGTTGGTCCGGATTCAGAAACGGCCATGTTGCAAATATGCCTCTTTTGGATCCACACCCTGCAATATCGCGGCGCGAACCTTGTTTTCGGTTTGCATCACCAACTCGACCTCGCTGACCACCTCCTCGGCAATGGCTTGTGGAATGATCACAGTCCCGTCGATATCGCCAATCAGATAATCGCCCGGATGGATGGTCACATCGCCGATGCTGACCGGGTGGTCGAAACGGTCCGGTGTCCAGGCGCCCACGACGTCGCGGGGCGTGAAATAGCGGCTGAACACCGGAAAGCCGAGTTTCAGGATGAAATCGCTGTCGCGAATGCCGCCATCGCTGAGATAACCTTTGACGCCGCGAAACTGCAGCGCTTCGGCGGACAGCTCGCCCATCAGGGCACGGTCATCGTCCTGCCCGGTGCACACGACCACATGATCGGCCGGTGCGGCAGACAGGAATTCCGTCCACGCGACGAGGGTTTCGTGGTCGGTCAGACCATCCTTGCGGCTGCCCGAAACGGTAAAGACGGGGCCGGCCATGATCAGCGACGGGTCGAGTGGCCGGATATCCTTTGGCAGGACGGTTTTCGTCAGACCGCGCTCGCGCAACGTATCGAACACTGCGCCGCTGTAGCATTGTCGCAGACGATCTCCCAAAGTGGTCATGTGGCCCTCCTCAGATCCAGCCGGCATCGACATTGTAGGTCCCGGACGTGCACATGCGCGCGTCGTCGGAGGCCAGGAAGGCAACCATGCGCGCCACATCGACCGGATCGATGAAATCCTGCAGACACTGGCCATCCATGATGGTCCGTTCCAGCTCCGGCGTCAGCCAGCGGTCGACCTGACGTTGCGTCTTTATGAAGCCGGGTATCACGCAATTGACACGGATATTGTGCGGCGCAAGCTCGCGCGCCAGCCCGTTGGTCAGGCCCTCGATGGCGGCCTTTGCCGTCACATAGGCGGTCATTCCGTCCAGTCCGAGCCGCCAGCTGCACGACCCCATATTGATGATCGATCCCTTGCCGGCGGCTTCCATCGCGGGCAGCACCGCCTTGGCCATGAAGACCTGGTGATCGAGATTGACCGCCATGCGGTCCCGCCAGTAATCCGGTGTGACCTCACTGAGCGCATGGCGTTCGTCATTGGCGGCATTGTTGACCAGCACGTCGGCGCCGCCCAGAACCGCGACAAGTTCGGCCATGGTCGTTTCCAGGGCGGCAAGATCGGTCAGATCAAGGCGCCGGAAAAAGGGTTTGTGTCGGGCATCGGCGAGGTCTGCGGCGAGTGCTTCGCCGCCATCTGCGTCCAGGTCGACAAATCCGACCTTTGAACCCTGTCGGGTGAATTCGGCGACGATTTCCGCACCGATGCCGCTTGCGCCGCCGGTCACGATGACATGGCGGTCAACGAGAGAAGGAAAGACGGCGCCGCTCATGAGTTGATCACCATCTGTGTCAAGTCGTCGACACTGGTTTCAGCCTTGGTGATGTCGTGAACCTTGGTGCCGTGGCTCATCACGACGAAACGGTCGCAGATTTCATAGGCATGGTAGATGTTGTGGGTGACAAACACGGCTGATGTTCCCCGTCCTCGCAGATTGGAAATGTAATCGAGAAGCTTGTTGGTTTCGCGTACTGACAGGGCCGATGTCGGTTCATCCAGCAGCAGGATCGATTTTCGAAAGTGAACGGCGCGGGCAATCGCAACGGCCTGTTTCTGACCGCCAGAAAGGGAACCAACCAACTGGTCGGCGCTGTCGATGCCCGAAATGTCGACGCCCGACGACAATTCGTTCATGGTCATGGACTTCATTTCGGCTTCCTTGAGGAAGCCGAGCGCGTTGCGCAGTTCCCGGCCGAGAAACATGTTGCGCCAGATTTCCATATCGTCGACGACGGCCATGTCCTGGTAGATCGTCTCGATGCCGATATCTTCCGATTCCTGGCGCGTGTTGATGGTCACCTTTTCGCCCCTGGCATAGAGCTCGCCGGAGGTGGGCGGGTTGATGCCGGAAAGCAGTTTGACCAGTGTTGACTTGCCGGCCCCGTTGTCACCGAGCAGGGCGACAATCTCATTGGCAGAAATGTGAAAATCCACACCGCGCAGGGCTTCGAGATTGCCGTAGCGTTTGGTTACACCGCGTGTTTCCAGGAGAGGCGCGTTCATTTGCCTGCTCCCCTGCCGACAAGTTGATTGGCAATGGCGGCAAAGACGATGAGCGCGCCGACGAAGATGTCCAGATAGAAGCCGGGCGCTCGCATGAGCAGCAGCACGTCCTGTATTGTGTAAATGAGCGCGGAGCCCAGGAACACGCCGATCATGCTGCCACGTCCGCCCGTCAGTGCAACGCCGCCGATGACGGCGGCGGCAATGGCCTGCAATTCAAGGCCGCCACCCTGTGCGGGGGTCACGCTGCCGACCCGTGCTGCCGAGATGATGCCCGACAAGGCGGCGCAGGCACCGGCAAGCGCAAAGCAGATCAGCTTGACCTGCATCGGCCTGACGCCGTTGGCTGTTGCGGCCGGGGCATTGCCGCCCACAGCGAAGACATGATTGCCGAAGCGGTGATGGCGCAGGGTGAAATGAAACAGGACCGTCAGCACGAAAAACCAGACGAAAGGCATTTGTATCGGGCCCAGCGACCCGGCAAAGGCCTCCTTGAAGGATTCGCTTCCGGAAAACCGTATGGCCTGTGCGCCGTGGACGAAAAAGATCATGCCCTTCCAGAACAACATGGCGCCGAGCGACACGATGAATGACGGCAACAGGAACCGCATGGCGATGAGACCGTTGCTCATGCTGATGGCGGCGCCGACGACAATCATCAGTGGCGCCGCCAGCCAGGCGCTGAGGCCCGCCGCAATCAGCATGGAACACACAACGGCCGTAAAGGCGTAGATCGAACCGACGGACAGATCGAACTCGCCGGCGATCATCAGGAAGCCAACGCCGAGGGCAATGATGCCGAGGGTCGGAATGGCCTTCAGCATGATCGAGATGTTGGATGGCGAGAGATAGCGAAACTGTTCCGACCAGATGAGGCCGGCAATGATACAGGCCAGCTGTATCAGCACAAAGGCCACGATAATGTTGCCTGCCGATGTGGCCAGCAATTTGTCCAGCAGGCCTCTCAGACCGCCACGGGTGGTGATCCTGCTCGGCGCAACCGCCTGCGCATTTCCGTTTGTATCTGCCATCGGGGTCCCCGCTGTCATGGCCCGGCAAGGTCGCCGGGCCACTTGATTATGCACGACTAGCGCGTATCACCCGCGAATTCGACGGCCGTTGTGTAATTCGAAGCGTCGATCAGGCCCGCTCCACCGGTCGCCATGTCGGACGGGTAGAGACCGTAACGGATGTAGTGGGCCAGCTGCGCGATGGCATAGAACCCCTGCGTATAGGGCTGCTGATCGACCGTGGCCGTGATCCGTCCGCTCTTGATGCCATCGAGAATTTCCGGCGCAACGTCAAATCCGCCGATCGGAATATCCATGCCCACTTCATCAAGCGCCTGCTGCGCCATCATCATCGGCTGTTGACCAAGTCCGATAATGGCTTTCGCGTCGGAATTGCCGATCAGATACTGGGTCATTGCGGTCAACACCTCGGGAAGGCGGTCGGTCACACCCACCAGGTCCGCCTTGGCGCCGACTTCGCCGAGGGCCTTCTGCACACCGCGATGGCGCAGGACCGCATAGGCGGCTTCGGGATATTCCACCGGCGTGAAGACCTTGTCGCCGTCACCCAGATTGTGTTCCTCGACCATGCGCTTGCCGATCGCGTAACCGGCATCCACGAAGTTCTGTCCGACAAAGGCCATGCGGCAATTTCCGGCAGCGCCTTCGCTGTCGTCGATATTGAATCCAATGACCGGCGTGCCCTTTTCCATTGTCTGGCAGACGGCATCGTCGAATGCGTTGTCATCCCAGATTTCAACGGCCAATCCGTCAACGCCATTGGCCAATGCGGTTTCCATGATGTTGTTTTGGCGCACCACATCGTTTTCCGCATACTGAATGTCAAGATTCACATTGAGGTTTTTGGCGGCCTCGTTCGCGCCCTTTTCCAGAGGCTGAAAAAACGGCACGCCGGCGGCGGCATAGATGATCATGGTGATATCGACCGGCTCCTCCTGTGCCATGGCCGGGCCCATCATCATGAGACCGGCAATAATGGCGGTCGTTGCTTTGGTCAGCTTCATTGTTCTCTCCCATTTTCCAAAAGCTGTGCCAAATAAGCGCCTTTAGATATTATGTGTCAACCTTTTTCATAGTATGATAAATATCTATTCATTCAATTATTGACGGCTGACGTGCGTGACCACTCGCATTTCTGGTGCGATAATAAAGTGTTTTCAGTGGTTTAAGGTGTTGGTGCGAAATGACCCGATATTGGGCCAGAAAGGGTCAAAGGGCCCGGGTCAGCCGATCGATCACGCCGTTCAGTGTTCCCAAATCATCTGCCGGGCGGTCAGAAACGTCACTGCGCACCAGGCAAGCTTGCGACCGCAATATGATTCCGTCGCTCAGGATTTTCAGGTGATTGGCCTTCAGCGTCGAACCGGTCGAGGTAATATCGACAATGATATCCGCCTGTCCGGAGGCGGGTGCGCCCTCGGTCGCCCCAAGGCTTTCGACGATCCGATAGACCTGGATGCCGTGCTGCGCCGAAAAGAACCGCTGCGTCAGACGCCAGTATTTGGTGGCAATGCGCAGGCGGCGGCCATGGCGCGATCGAAACTCCGAGGCGACGTCACCGAGGTCCGCCATGCTGTCGACGTCGATCCAGACCTGCGGCACGGCGACAACCACATCAGCCTTTCCGAAACCGAGCCGGGCGCAGAACGTCACCTTTTGGTCGGCATCGGCGAGATCCTCGCGCACCAGATCTTCGCCGGTTATGCCGAGATCCACGCCGCCATGGCCAAGTTCACGGGCAATTTCCGACGCTGACAGAAAGGCGATGTCCACACTGTCCTCGCCATCGATCCGGCCGCGATAGGATCGATCATGCCCGACGGAAGTAATCTCCAAGCCGGCGCGCGCAAAGATCGCCAGCGCATCCTCCTTCATCCGGCCCTTGGAGGGCAGGGCAATGGTGATGCTCATATCGCCGCCCCCCGTTCGCGGGCCTGGTCGATCCGGTCGAGCCACAGGGAGAATCCGACAGCCGGAATAGCCGACGTTGCGCCAAGCAGTGTCAGCAACTGGTCATAGCGGCCGCCACCGGCCAGGACCGCGCCGTCCGATGCGATTTCGAACACCAGCCCGGTGTAATAATCCAGTGGCCGACCGAAGGCCGCCCGATAGTGCATGGCCGCAACATCCCGGTCACTTTCCCTCAGGGCAGACACCCGTGCATCAAAACCGGCAAGAGCCACATCCAGATCAAGGCCCGCCTTGGCGGCAAAATCCCGCAATGCCGTCGGCGCGTCTGACAGCCTGGCTTCCAGCGCCAGGAAATCCTTCAGTACGGCCAAGGCTCTGTCGTCGAGATGGGCATCGGCCAATTGTGTCTTGGCGATCAGCCGGTTGGCGATTTCAACCGGCGTGCGGCTGGTCTGGCTGAGATAGCCGGTTGTCCGCATATGCGTTTCAAGGTGGTCGGTCAGCGCGTCGGCGTCGCCATTTCGGGCCAGTTCAGCGAGCTGATCATCAAGACCGGCGACACGCCCCGTCGGTTCCGACAGGGACCGCATCAGCGTATCCAGCATGTCCCGGTCACCGAAAGCGCGAATGAGACGTGTTTGCCAGCCACCGGGAAGGCCGAGCGCTGCCACCACTGCCTCGAAGACCGTCTGGTCGCCAAGCACAATCGTGAGACTGGCGCCGGGAAGAACCATGGAGAGCGTGTCTGCGGCATCGGACACCGCACGGGCATCCGCCGCGGCGATGTCGGCGTTACCCAGATCCTCGATGCCCGATTGGAAGAACTCGTTTCCACCGTCCCGCCGTTGGCGGAACACCTGGCCGAGATAGGCATAGCGTTTTGGCGTTCCCGAATTGACGGCAATGTGGCGCATGCAGACCGGAATGGTAAATTCCGGGCGCAGGCACAGACTTTGCCCGGTTTCACTTTCCGTCAGGAAAATCCGCCGCCGCAGATCCTCACCGGCCATGTCAAGAAAGGGATCCGCCGGCTGAATGACCGGTATATCAAGCCTCGGAGCCGCACGCGCCGCAAACAGAGCCAGCATGTCGTCGGCAAAGTCTGGTTCGCCAAGCATGATCAATCCGCCTTGAGATCATCCGCCTGCGCCGCAAGCACGTTCTGGACCTCGGTTACAAGGTCATCCGCTTTGACGGAAATCTGCGCCGGACGGCTGGCCCGCCAGGCGGCATTGTCCTCGATGTCCTCGGACAGGCGCTTTCCTTCGATCAGGTCCTTGATCTGAACCGTGCCGTCCTCACGTTCTTGCGAGCCCTGGATAATGGCGATCGGACATCCGCGCCGGTCGGCATATTTCAATTGATTGCCGAAATTCTTCGGATTGCCCTGAAACATCTCGGCGCGAATCCCGGCGGCCCGCAATTGTGAGACGAAACGTTGGTATTGGGCCATGCTCTGCGCATCGCGATCCATGACACACACAACCACCGGTGCCGTGGCGCCCTGCCGGTCGAGCTTTCCGAGATTCTTCAGCGCGGTCATCAGGCGTGACACACCGATGGAAAATCCGGTCGCTGGAACCGGCTGACCCATGAAGCGCGACACCAGACCGTCATAGCGGCCGCCGCCGCCGACCGATCCGAATTGCACCGTCTGTCCCTTTTCATTGGTTACGTCGAACAGCAATTCGGCCTCGTAGACCGGTCCGGTGTAATACTCCAGGCCGCGGACCACCGACGGATCGATCTTGACGCGCCCGTCGCCATAGCCGGCTGCCTCGAACAGACCGGCCATCAGTGACAGTTCACCAACGCCTTCTGCGCCCTTGGTGTCCGCCTCGCCGATCACATTCTCCAGATTGGAGATCGTATTGCCGCTGTCGGTGCCCGCCGCTTCGACAAAGGCGATGACGCGATCGATCGCTGCCGTGTCAAGACCCGCACCCTTGGTGAAATCGCCACTGTCATCCTTGCGCCCGTCGCCGAGCAGAAGCCGAACGCCCTCAACACCGAACTTGTCCAGCTTGTCGATGGCGCGCAGCACCGTCAGCCGGGTCAAGGCGTCTTCCTCGCCGCCAATGCCGATGGAAGCCATCACCCCATCGAGTACCTTTCGGTTGTTCACCCGGATGACATAGTCGCCGCGGGCAATGCCAAGCGCTTCCATTGTATCAGCCATCATCATGCACATTTCGGCATCCGCCTGGACACCGGGCGCACCAACGGTGTCGGCGTCGAACTGCATGAACTGGCGGAACCGTCCGGGACCGGGCTTTTCATTGCGGAACACCCAGCCATTGCGATAGGTCCGGTAAGGCAACTGGATGGTGTTGTAATTTTCCGCGACATGCCGGGCCAGCGGTGCCGTTAGATCATAGCGAAGGCTCATCCACTGATCGTCATCATCAGTGAGCGAAAAGACCCCTTCATTCGGCCGGTCGCTGTCGGGCAGGAATTTGCCCAGCGCATCCGTATATTCAAACAGCGGCGTTTCCACCGGATCGAAGCCGTAACGTTCAAACACGGCACGGATTTGGGCAATCATCGCATCGGTTGCGCGGATGTCGTCCGGTGACCGGTCGACAAATCCGCGCGGCAGGCGCGCCTTCAGCCTTGGCTGTTTTTTCTTCTTCTCGCCCATGTTCTGATTTCCGGCAGTGCTGGTGTTTGGTCTCAACCCCGATACCTTTGGGGTTTTCGCGGCCTTCCTAAACCATCCGCCGCATCGCAGCAAGCGACGGCGCGCTAAGAGTTCCGCGAGGGTCGAACGAAGGCGCGGCGTTCGTTTTCACAGACCGCCCTCACGCAACATCCTTCTATATGGTCATTGACCATGCCCATCGCCTGCATGAAGGCATAGACCGTCGTCGGCCCGACAAAGCTCCAACCGCGTTTTTTCAGATCCTTTGAAATCGCCGTCGATGTTTCGGTGGTGGCAAGGGTCCGCAGCGTATCGTAGTCGAGGGTCCGGGGACGCTGGTCAGGGCCCGGTTCGAAATCCCAGAAATAGGCGGCAAGCGAACCGAACTCCCGGCGCAATTCGATGGCCCGATGCGCATTGTTGATTGTCGATCTGATTTTGCCACGGTGACGGATGATGCCGGCATCGGTGACCAGCCGCTCAATGTCATCCTCGCCGAAGGCGGCAACCGCATCGATGTCGAACCCGGCAAACGCTGCACGAAAATTGTCGCGCTTGCGCAAGATGGTCAGCCAGGACAGGCCCGATTGAAAGCCTTCCAGGCAGATCTTTTCAAACAGTCTCGTATCATTTGAGACCGGCCGGCCCCATTCCGCATCATGATAGGTCAGATAGTCGTCTTTTCCGCCATACCAGAAGCAACGCGGTTTTCCATCGGGTCCTTCGATCAGTCCGGATGTCGACACTTTGCTTCTCCTGTCATGGTTAATGGGCAATCTGGCCTGTTTATCGAAGGATTAACCGGCTTTTTCAACGGGTCGATAACCTTGCCAAAAGCTTTCTCCGCGGATTCGCATTTTATCGGTTTCGATTCACCTTTGAGTCTTTTTACCCGGCCACTGTCAACGAACAAATTGTTCGCTGCCTGCGTGTTTCGTTGCCGAAACGTGTGCGGTTCCTTGTTGTCTGACGAAAGGGTGTATCCGTCCGATGAAAACCAAATTTCTTGTTCTTGCTGCCGTTTGTCTTGGGGTCGCGTCGGGCGCAGCCCAGGCCAATGATCGTTATGGGCAACGGCCGCCCGTGGTCCTCAGCCCGGATCTTTCGGCTCCCTGGGTAACCCAATTGCGCCAACCCGGATCGGTTCATGGTGCCGGTCGGATCGTGTCCAAGAAGCGTGTCACGCGCAGAGCGGCCGTCTCGCGGAAGAAGGCCACTCGACGCGTATCGGTGCAGCGCCGGGACCAGGCGCGCGCCCAGACAATGAACCCGATTTACCTGCCGCAGATCGTCTCCTATCAGAGCACGCAAAAACCCGGCACCATCATCATTGATACACCCAACCGTTTCCTCTACCTGGTGCTCGGCAACGGGCAGGCCAGACGATACGGCGTCGGTGTCGGCAAACCCGGTTTTGAATGGGCCGGAACGCATCGCGTATCGCGGAAAAGGGAATGGCCGGACTGGCGTCCGCCGGCGGAGATGATTGCCCGGGAGAAACGAAAGGGACGAATTCTACCGGCCTATATGGCTGGTGGACCATCCAATCCGCTGGGCGCCCGCGCCCTGTATCTCGGTTCGACGCTCTACCGGATCCACGGAACCAATCAGCCTTGGAGCATCGGCGGTGCGGTATCATCCGGGTGCATTCGCATGCGCAATGAGGATGTGGTGGATCTTTATGAACGGGTCGGAAACGGCACCAAGGTCATCGTGATCTAGAGCCATTCAGGTTTTGATGGAATCGTTAAAACTGAATGCATCAAGGATATACGCGACCGGCAACGGTCTCTCTGATAACAGCTTGTTTGACCTGAATCAGCAGGGTCGGGGCCTTGGCCCCGACCCTGTTTTTTGATCGGTCAACCGCCAATCAGGGCGAATCGACTGCCGGCGAAGACCGGACGAGATCACTTTTTTGCACTCAGTAGTTGTGGTCGAATCTTGCCGGATTTGACGCCTCTCAGTAGGGTTTTGATTTTAAGGGTCACAATACGCCAAATACACGTATGAGGAGAGTTCGCATGGATTCTCGATGATCACATTCTCTTTATCTTTGATCACTATTCTTGTAACTCAGTGTACTGATGTTACCCTGAGAGTCGAACAACCGGAGAGGAACTGAACCGTGAGCAAGCTCGTTTCGCCATTGCTTGCCGCCGCACTGATCGTAGGATCGCTTGCGGCGAGCAATGTAGCCCATGCTTTCATGCGCGATGACACCGTGGCGCGGCAGGCCATGCCGTCGAACGTGATCACCGTGGCAACCCAGAAAAAACAGCCGAAAGCCAAATTCCAGCGTCGCAAGGTTCGCATCGAAACAAACGAACGGCCGGGTACGATCATCATTGATACCCAGCGCAAGTTTCTCTATTTCATCGAAGGCAATGGCAAGGCAACCCGCTACGGTGTTGGCGTCGGACGGGAAGGTTTCGGCTGGGCCGGAACGGTCAAGGTTGGGCGAAAGGCTGAATGGCCGGACTGGCGCCCACCAGCCAGCATGATCGCCCGCGAAAAGAGAAAAGGCCGGATCATTCCGCGCTATGTCAAAGGCGGCATCAACAACCCGTTGGGTGCCCGTGCGCTTTATCTTCACAAGGGTGGCCGTGACACGATCTATCGTATTCATGGCACCAACCAGCCTTGGACCATCGGTCTGAACATGTCGTCCGGCTGCATTCGGATGATGAACAAGGACGTCAAGCACCTTTACAAACGCGCACCGATCGGCGCCAAGGTGATTGTTATTGGACCAAACAGCCGCAATGCCTCGAGAATCTACAATGAAAGAGGCATCGACATACTGGCAACTCTGTTCCGCAACTAAAGCAATTCAGGTTTTGACGGAAACGCCAAAGCCTGAATGCACCAACGAAATCAGGGCCGGCACCGCTGGACCGTTTCTGACGGGAGTGAAACGGTCTGGATTGCAAATCCGAGACCGGTTGCTGGTCTCCAGATCAAGACCGCAGGTGACGCGTGTCCCCTGCGGTTTTTGTTGTTCGAGCCCAACCAAATTGAGAGACACACTGTTCGTATTTCAGGAACAGTGGAGTGATCCGATCGCTTTGACAGGCGGAAAATCTCACTGCAAACAAGGGCTTCTCCCGGATCCGGATCATCGCCGGGTGATCTCGGCGGCGCGTATTCAGTGAACCTATGCACAAAAGATACCCTGTCATTGCCGCTGTCTCAAACCTATCTGCTGTCCAGCGCCAATTCGGCGCATTCGCAAGATAACCCATCAGGACACCCATCCATGAGCGCTCTCTCAGATTTCCCGATTGCCCGGCATTGGCCGGCCTCCAATGACCACGTCATCCAGCTCTATTCCTACCCCACGCCCAATGGCGTCAAGGCGTCGATTGCTCTGGAAGAACTTGGCCTGCCCTATGAACCCCATCTGGTCTCCATCGGCGCGGACGACCAGAAAACACCGGCATTCCTGTCGCTCAATCCCAATGGCAAAATACCGGCGCTGATCGATCCGGACGGTCCGGACGGCACACCGATCGGCATTTTTGAATCCGGTGCCATTTTGCTCTATCTGACGGAAAAGACCGGCAGACTGATCCCGGCTGATGCGGCCGGGCGAGTCGAATGCATCCAGTGGCTGTTTTTTCAAATGGCCGGTGTCGGTCCGATGTTTGGCCAGTTCGGCCACTTCTACAAATTTGCCGCGGACAAGATCACCGATACCTATCCGACAGAGCGCTACACCAATGAGACGAAGCGCCTCCTCAAGGTGCTTGATCAGCGGCTGGAAGGCCGCCAATGGTTGGTGGCTGACATGTACACGATCGCCGATATCGCCACATTCCCCTGGGTGCGCACCGTTCGCGACTTCTACGATGGCGGAGAGGTGTTGGGTCTTGATGAATTCACCAATATCGCGGCGTGGCTCGCGCGTTGTCTGGAGCGGCCTGCGGTGATCAAGGGCTCGAACATTCCGGCGCGACCGCAGTGACCGGTTGCCGGTGCCAGCGATTCTCGTAGTTGCAATGTTGGTTTAACAGCCAGCCGATAACAAAAAAGGCGGCCCGAAGGCCGCCTTTTCCATAATGATTGGGACGTGTGACTTAGAAGTCCATGCCACCCATGCCGCCCATGCCGCCACCCGGCATGGCCGGAGCCGCAGCTTCTTTCTGCGGAAGCTCGGCAACCATGGCTTCGGTGGTGACCAGAAGGCCGGCAACCGAGGCAGCGTCCTGAAGGGCTGTACGGACAACCTTGACCGGATCGACGATACCCATGGAAACCATGTCGCCATATTCACCGGTCTGGGCGTTGTAGCCGTAATTGCCATCGTTCTTCTCGAGGATCTTGCCGACAACGACGGATGCTTCGTCGCCAGCATTGCTGACGATCTGGCGGGCCGGTGCCTGCAGTGCACGGCGAACAATATTGATGCCCGTGTCCTGATCTTCGTTTTCACCCTTGGCGGAAAGTTTGGCAGCCGCGATCAGCAGTGCACAACCACCACCGGCAACGATGCCTTCCTGAACGGCGGCACGTGTCGCGTTTAGAGCGTCGTCAACGCGGTCCTTCTTTTCCTTCACTTCAACCTCGGTTGCACCGCCGACCCGGATCACTGCAACACCACCGGCGAGCTTGGCCAGGCGTTCCTGCAGTTTTTCACGGTCGTAGTCGGAGGTGGTTTCCTCGATCTGCGCCTTGATCTGGGCAACACGGCCTTCGATCTCGGCCTTCTTGCCGGCACCGTCAACGATGGTGGTGTTTTCCTTGGAGATGTTGATGCGCTTGGCAGTGCCGAGCATGTCGAGGGTAACGTTCTCGAGCTTGATGCCAACATCTTCGGAAATGACCTGACCACCGGTCAGAACAGCGATATCTTCCAGCATGGCCTTGCGGCGGTCGCCGAAACCCGGTGCCTTGACGGCAGCAATCTTCAATCCGCCGCGCAGCTTGTTGACAACCAGAGTTGCCAGGGCTTCGCCTTCCACATCTTCAGCGATGATGAGAAGCGGCTTGGAGGACTGTACGATTGATTCCAGAACCGGCAGCATGGCCTGCAGGTTGGAGAGCTTCTTTTCGTGCAGCAGCACGTAGCAATCTTCCAAATCTGCAATCATCTTTTCCGGGTTGGTCACGAAATAGGGTGACAGGTAGCCGCGGTCGAACTGCATGCCTTCAACGACTTCCAGTTCGGTTTCAGCCGTCTTGGCTTCTTCAACCGTAATGACGCCTTCATTGCCGACCTTCTGCATGGCTTCAGCAATATCGGCACCGATCTGCTTCTCGCCATTGGCCGAAATCGTGCCGACCTGGGCAACTTCTTCGGAGGTCTTGATGGGCTTGGACTGTTTCAGAAGATTGTCGACGACTTCGGTCACGGCGATGTCGATGCCGCGCTTCAGGTCCATCGGGTTCATGCCGGCAGCAACCGACTTCGAGCCTTCCCGGACGATGGCCTGGGCCAGAACCGTTGCGGTGGTTGTTCCATCACCGGCTTCGTCATTGGTCTTGGAGGCAACTTCGCGCACCATCTGTGCGCCCATATTTTCGAACTTGTCTTCCAGTTCGATTTCCTTGGCAACCGTGACACCGTCTTTGGTGATGCGCGGTGCGCCGAAGGATTTGTCGATAACGACATTGCGGCCTTTGGGGCCGAGTGTGACCTTGACGGCATCGGCCAGAACATCGACGCCACGGAGCATTTTTTCCCGTGCGTCGCGGCTGAATTTTACTTCTTTAGCTGACATGATTCCTCATTTCTGGGCATTGCGCCCGAATTCCATAGGGAGAGGTTACGATTTTCGTTTTCGGATTAACCGATAACGCCCATGATGTCGGATTCCTTCATGATGAGAAGGTCTTCGCCATCGAGCTTGACTTCAGTTCCGGACCATTTGCCGAAAAGGATGCGGTCGCCGGCCTTGACGTCCATGGCAACAACATTGCCGTTGTCGTCACGTGCGCCGCTGCCGATTGCAACGACTTCGCCCTCGGAGGGCTTTTCCTTTGCGGTGTCTGGAATGATGATGCCGCCTGCGGTCTTTTCTTCAGACTCAACGCGGCGCACGACAACACGGTCGTGCAAAGGACGGAATTTAGTGCTTGCCATTGTCTATACCCTCGATCGAATGACACACCGAACGGAATGTCCGGCTTATGATTGAGTAGCACTCACCAACGACGAGTGCTAACCGACGCACGAGATAGTGATCTCGTAATCCAGAGTCAAGATTATGGCCGGAAATATTCTGGCCACACATACGGTCCCACTCATGGCAGCCGATCGCACCTGTGACACGGATCCTCAAATGTCTCGATCGGCTTTGATTGATGGGCACCAAGAACTGATTAGGGCTTGTTTTCTGAACGCCGATGGTGAATGTCTGCGCCGACGGGATCATCATGACCCGTGCGAACCGACCAACTGATTTCATCTTGCCACGGAACCAAGTTCGACCATGCTGCACAAAGTCGATCGTCTCGCCGATCTCAATGACCGTTACGATGTGATTTTCTGTGATGTCTGGGGCGTCCTTCACAATGGCGTCGAGGCCCGGCCCTTTGCCGGGGAAGCCCTCAGTGCCTTTCGGCAACAGGGTGGAGCCGTGATTCTCATCACCAATTCGCCCCGCCGACGTGACGCCGTGGCTGAACAACTCGACATGATCGGGGTTGATCCGCAGGCCTATGATCGCATCGTCACATCGGGCGATGTGACCCGTGACCTGATCGCGGCCGGTTCGAACCAGATCTATTTTGTTGGTCCGGACAGGGACAGGTCGCTGTTTGAGGGACTTGGCGTCGTGGAGGTCGGCCTGGACGATGCGGGCATCGTGGTCTGCACCGGTCTGTATGATGACGAGCATGAAACGGCGGATCAGTATGTGTCGCTGCTTGAGGACTTCAAAAGCAGGGATCTGTCATTCATTTGTGCCAATCCTGATTTGGTCGTTGAACGCGGGGCGCGGCTCATTCCCTGTGCAGGTGCGATTGCTGCTCTTTACGAGCAGATGGGCGGCACCACTTTGATATCCGGCAAGCCGCACAGGCCCATCTATGAGGCAGCGCTCGAACTGGCGACGGCAATGAAGGGCAAGATCGGCAAGGACCGTATACTGGCGATTGGCGATGGCATGCCGACCGATGTCAGGGGCGCCCAGGATTTCGGTCTCGATCTGCTCTATATTTCTGACGGAATCCACACGACGCAATACACCGACGGCGCAAGAGTTCACGATGGACGGCTGGAATCATTCCTGCGTCAACATGGCGCCGCTCCGGTCGGCTGGATGCAGCGTTTGGGATAGGAATGGACAGGCAACCGATCATGCGCATCCAGTCCCTGGCCGACTTCCCCACCACAATGCGTGGTGGCGTCGTGGCAATCGGCAATTTCGACGGTGTCCACCGCGGTCACCAGGCCGTACTGAGCGAGGCGCTGCGTCAGCGCCCGTCGGACAGCATGCCGGCAACGGCCCTGACCTTCGAGCCCCATCCGCGCACTGTTTTTCAACCGGATCATCCGGTCTTTCGGCTGACGCCCGCACCGCTCAAGGCGCGATTGATCGGCGCCATGGGTTTTGCAGCCATCGTGGAGTTGCCCTTTACGCGTGAATTTGCCCAAAACACCGCTGCCGATTTTGTCGAAGACACGCTTGTCGCCGGCCTTGGCATTCGACACATCGTGACCGGATTCAATTTTCACTTCGGAAAGGCGCGGCAGGGTAGCCCTGATTTTTTGCGGGAGGTTGGAGGGCAATTCGGCTTTGGCGTGACCGTTGTCGAACCGTTTGGCGACGAAAGCACGACGCTTGTGTCCTCCAGCCGCATACGTGAGTGCCTGGGGCTTGGCGATGTCGTCGAGGCAGCGGGCCTTCTTGGCTACCACTACAGTGTCGAGGCACGGATCATCCGCGGCAAGCAATTGGGACGTGAACTTGGATTTCCCACTGCCAATATGGAACTGCCGCCGCAGACTGGTTTGAAACCCGGAATTTACGCCGTCCGCTTTCGACGCGCGGATGGATCACTGCATGATGGCGTGGCAAGTTTCGGCCGGCGACCGACAGTGGAGGAAGACGGTCCGGTCCTGCTGGAAACCTTCATTTTTGATTTTGATGGCGATCTCTACGGCGAAATCTGTACTGTGAGCTTCTTCGCCCATTTGCGCGATGAGGTGAAATTCGACGGTCTCGATCCACTGATCAAACAGATGGAAGTTGATACTGATGAAGCGCGGGCGGCTCTGACAGATGTTTCGCCTCTCGGTCGGCTCGACCATCATCTGGCGTTTGGCTGACCGCGATGGACCCGCGGCCCATCGTTCTGATCACCGGAGCGACAGCCGGAATTGGTCTGGCCCTGGCACAGCGGCTGGCAGGCACACACCGTCTGGTGCTATGCGGCCGTCGTGCCGGCTCGGAATACCCGGATGAATTGCCGGACGGCGCGCTCTATATTCAGGCGGATTTCAAGGACCCGTTAGGCGCCGTTGAAGCCATTGAAACCGCGCTTGACGAAGCGGGGATCGAGGCATTGCACCGTGTGGTCATCAATGCGGGCACCGGGTATTACGGGTCTGTGGAATCAGAACGGCCTGATACGATCCGCGAAACCCTGGACGTCAATCTGACAGCGCCCATTGTGTTGGCCAGGCACATGGCGCCTTTCCTGGAGAAGGTCCGTGGCAAACTCGTATTGATCGGTTCGGTTGCCCACCGCGGCGCTGCAAATATGCCGACCTATGCAGCCAGCAAGGCAGGCCTGGCGGGCTTTGCGCGGTCTCTGGAATCGGAGTGGCAGGACCGGACTGCCGTCCAGATCATCCACCCGGGACCCACCGCCACCGAGATGCACGAGAAGGCCGGCTACGATGCCGGCAAACTTCGGCGCTTGTTTTTTTCCGCCGCCGGGATGGCCGATGAGATAGCGTTGCTGATGGATGGATCGAAAAAGACTGCAACGGTGTCGTTCGGTGCGCGGCTGCGGCGCCTTGTCGGGAAACGATCATCATGAGGGTGCTGGTGACGGGCGCAGCAGCCGGTCTTGGCCGGGAAATTGCCAGCCAACTTGTGGCCGGGGGCGCTCATGTGACCGCGGTTGACCGCTCCGAAATTGATCCGTTGGAGGGACTGGAACCGCGCAAGGTCGATCTGGCGGATCGCGAAGCGGTCGACCGAATGCTCCGCGAACTCGAAGACGAACCGCCATTTGACTGGGTCATTCACAATGCAGGGATCAGTGCAACTGGGAAATTCGAGCGCATTCCGGATGATGCCTATCTGCGCCTGTTGCGGGTGAACTGCGAAACACCGATGCTGATGACGGCCGGATTGATCAGTAGTGGGAGGGTCGCAGCCGGTGGACGGATCGTTTTCATCTCGTCGCTGTCGCACTTTACAGGTTACCCCGGCGGGGCCGTTTACGGTGCATCGAAAGATGTGCTGGCCGTCTATGCCAAAAGCATTCGACCCACGCTGAAACGGCGCCAGATAAGGGTCACGACCGTTTTTCCCGGACCCATTCGAACCGACCATGCATCGCGCCACGCCCCGCCGGATGCGCAGGCCGAGCGTCGCATGGATCCGGCCGATCTGGCCGCCAGAATTATCCGCGCAACCCGCCGCGGCAAAACGGTTCTCTATCCGGGATTGACCGCCCGGATGGGACGTTTGCTCGGTGGCATTGTACCAGGCCGAATGACGGCCTTCATGCGCCGCGTCATTTTTGAAAAACTCGAGCGCGATGTTTACTGAGAAATTGCTTTATTCCAGCAAGTAGCCTTGCTAGAAGGCGTCTCACCATGATGGTCATATTCGGTATCGGCAAAGACATTCGAATTATTGGCCCGGCTTCCTGAGCGCAACCGACCTCCGGGTCCGGCCGGTCGGAAGTCCGGGAATGAGTGCTGCCGTGCCGGCCCGGCGCGACACCTCCTGAAGACGGATGACAGATACCATAGCCGACCGCTTTGTGCCGGTCGCAAAACAGCGAAACATGATTGAACGATGACCGAAACGACCGAAAAACTCGACTATTCGAAAACCCTCAATCTGCCAAAGACAGATTTTCCGATGCGGGCCGGCCTGCCGAAAAAGGAGCCGGAACTTGTCGCCCGGTGGCAGGATATGGATCTCTATCGCAAATTGCGGGAGTCTGCGGCCGGACGGCCCAAATTCGTATTGCATGACGGGCCGCCCTACGCCAACGGAAATATCCATATCGGTCATGCCCTGAACAAGGTGTTGAAGGATGTGATCACCCGATCATTCCAGATGCGCGGCTACGACAGCAATTATGTTCCGGGATGGGATTGCCATGGTTTGCCGATCGAATGGAAGATCGAAGAGCAGTACCGCGCCGCCGGCAAGGACAAGGACGAGGTTCCGATCAATGAATTCCGTCAGGAGTGTCGGGATTTTGCGGCCCACTGGATCGATGTACAGACCGAGGAGTTCAAGCGCCTTGGCATAGAGGGTGATTTCGACCGGCCTTACACGACGATGAATTTTCACGCGGAAGCGCGGATCGCCGGCGAACTGATGAAAATTGCTGCTCTTGGCCAGCTCTATCGCGGTTCCAAACCGGTCATGTGGTCGGTCGTCGAGCGCACCGCGCTTGCCGAGGCTGAGGTCGAATATCAGGATTACGAAAGTGACACGATCTGGGTGAAGTTCCCGGTGACCGACGGTCCCGATGCACTGGCCGGCGCTCATGTGGTGATCTGGACGACAACGCCCTGGACGATCCCCGGCAATCGCGCAATTTGCTACTCTAACCGGATCGGCTACGGGCTTTACGAAATCACGGAAGCGGAAAATGATTTTGGTCCTCAGCCCGGTGAAAAGCTGCTTTTTGCCGATAGCCTGGCGGATGAATGCGCGCAAAAGGCCAAAGTAACGCTCAAACGACTTGCCGATGTGACCACGGATGAACTGGCCGGGACACGCTGCGCCCATCCATTGGCCAGTCTTGGCTATGAATTCACGGTGCCTTTGCTCGATGGTGATCATGTCACCGATGAAGCGGGCACTGGATTTGTTCATACGGCGCCAAGCCATGGCCGCGAGGACTTCGAGGCCTGGATGGACAGCGTGGCTTATCTGACGGAGCTCGGCATCGACACCGCCATCGCCTTTCCGGTTGGCGACGATGGTTTCTATACGGCAGATGCACCCGGATTCGGTCCGGATGCCGCAGACGGTGCAGCACGGGTTATCGACGATCGGGGCAAAAAGGGCGACGCCAACAAACGCGTGATTGCAGCGCTGATTGACACCCATACGCTGTTTGCCCGCGGTCGGCTCAAACACACCTATCCGCACTCATGGCGGTCGAAAAAACCGATCATTTTCCGCAACACGCCGCAATGGTTCGTCCACATGGACAAATCGTTCGAAGATGGAACGACATTGCGGCAACGGGCGCTGCAGGCCATCGATGCAACGCGCTTTGTCCCCGCCGCCGGACAGACCCGCCTGCGCACCATGATCGAGACGCGCCCCGATTGGGTCTTGTCCCGGCAACGCGCCTGGGGTGTTCCGATCACCGTTTTTGTTGATGAAGACGGGGCAATCCTGCAGGACGAAACCGTCAATCAGCGGATTCTCGACGCGTTCGAAACGGAAGGCGCCGATGCCTGGTTTGCCGACGGAGCGCGCGACCGTTTTCTGGCTGGTCGTGCGGACTCCAATCGCTGGCAGCAGGTCACGGATATCCTCGATGTCTGGTTTGATTCAGGCAGCACCCACACATTCACGCTCGAAGATCGTCCCGACCTCAAATGGCCAGCGGATGTTTATCTGGAAGGTTCGGATCAGCATCGCGGCTGGTTCCACTCTTCATTGCTGGAAGGGTGCGCGACACGCGGACGGGCTCCCTATGACACCGTGATCACCCATGGTTTCACCATGGATGAAAAGGGTGAAAAAATGTCCAAATCAAAGGGCAACACCGTCACGCCGCAGGAAATCATGTCGCAATCGGGTGCCGATATTCTGAGGCTGTGGGCGATGACCACGGATTACTGGGAAGACCAGCGATTGGGCAGAACCAATATCCAGACCAATGTCGATGCCTACCGCAAACTTCGAAACACCCTTCGCTGGATGCTGGGCACGCTCTCCCATGATGCCGGCGAGGACGTCGATTTTCAGGCGATGCCAGAACTTGAACGCCTGATGCTGCACCGGCTCGTCGAGCTGGATAGTGTTGTGCGCGAGGGGTATGATGCGTTTGAATTCAAGCGGGTCACACGGGCGTTGATCGATTTTGCCAATGTGGAACTGTCGGCTTTCTACTTCGATATCCGCAAGGACGCACTCTATTGCGATGCGCCTTCCAGCGTGCGGCGCAAGGCGGCGCTTCAGGTTGTCCGCACCGTCTTTGATTGCCTGACAAAATGGCTCGCTCCAATGCTGCCCTTCACGATGGAGGAAGCCTGGTTGACCTGCTATCCGGCGCGGGAGTCGATTCATCTCGAGCAGTTCACCGAGGTTCCGGCACAGTGGCGCGACGATGAACTCAATGCCAGATGGTCGAAAATTCGAACTGTTCGGCGTGTTGTGACCGGTGCTCTGGAGATCGAGCGCCGCGAAAAACGGATCGGCTCTTCGCTCGAGGCTGCACCTCATGTGCACATCACCGATGCCGGTCTTATGGCGGCGCTCGAGGGGCAGGACTTTGCCGAGATTTGCATCACTTCCGGTCTCGACCTTGTGGCAGCCGAAGGCCCGGCCGATGCATTTCGGCTGCCCGATGTGGCGGGGGTCAGCGTGGTGCCGGCATCGGCCGACGGGCGCAAATGCGCACGCTCCTGGCGCATGACGGATGATGTCGGATCGGATCCCGAATTTCCGGATGTTTCGGCCCGCGATGCAGCAGCATTGCATGAATTGAAGGCACTCGGCCGGTTGTAGCAACCGGCCGGAACCGGCCAAATTGACGCATGACATCCACACCTTGGACGAACAAATTGCCGAATCCACCGAATTCAGGTAAAAGAGCGTCAAGAAATGGCCGGAATTGTCCTGCAGGAACGGGACCGGCCAAACTGGGAATTGCTGAATGAGCATTGAAGTCAAGGTCCGCACAGTTTTCGTGCTGGTGGGAGCGGTCTCCGTTTCCGCCATGCTTGCGGGTTGTGTGAGCCCCAGATACGGCACGGAAAAAACTGCCAATGCGCACCTGATGGACGGCATAGGCAGCATGGTGTCCATTGCTCCGCCGAAAAAGAAAAGTGAAGTGACCTATGTGCCGCGTCCGGCTCTGGTCGAGCCGCCGGAGGGGGCCGCATTGCCGGTACCGCAGCAAAGCGTGGCATCAGCAGACAACCCGCAATGGCTGGAATCTCCGGAGGAAACGCGAAAACGCCTGATAGAAGAGGCCGATTCCGGCAACACGCGCTTCAACGGATCGCCGCTGGCGAAGAATCCGACGTCGAAGGAACAGTTTGAAAAATTCCGGCAGGCCCGCGCACAGCAAAAGGGAGCCTATGAGGGCCGGCGCTATCTGAGCGATCCACCACCCGAATACAGATTACCCGCTGAAACGGCGCCAGCCGATGAGCTTGGCGAGTCCGAATTCCAGAAGGAAAAACGCCGCAAGGCCGCCGCGCGCAAGGCCAAGCGTGGCTTCCGAATCTGGCCGTTCTAGAGCAATTCAGGTTTTGACGGAATCGGCAAAACCTGAATGCATCAGCATAATCAACGTCCGACACTGTTGTCCCGTTTCTGGCAAAAACGTGAAACTGTCTAACGCCGCTGCTTGAAAAAGCGTTGCAGCAGTTCAGCCGATGCCAGGTCCCCGATACCGGCATAAATCTCCGGTGCGTGATGGCAGGTTGCCTGCTCGAAGAAACGCACGCCATTGATCACCGCTCCGCCCTTTTCGTCCTCGGCGCCGAAATACAGCCGCCGAATACGGGCAAAGGATATGGCCGCCGCGCACATCGTGCACGGTTCCAATGTGACATAGAGATCGCAATCAGGCAGCCGATCGCTTTCAAGTGATGCCGATGCGGCCCGCAGGGCGACAATCTCGGCATGCGCCGTAACATCGAAACGCTGCCTGTTGGCGTTACCGCTGCGTGCGATGACGTGGCTGTCCTTCACGATGATGGCGCCCACCGGAACTTCGCCCCGCTCCGCCGCCAGCCGCGCTTCCTCCAGGGCCAGTTCCATGAAACTCTGTTTTTCCGCCATCGGCGATTTACGAACCCCTGGGGGCCGGGCAAGATTCTCCGGCCAATTGACACATTAGGCTTAACCCGATTGGCGCAAGCTGTTAAAGGCTGGCGTAAATCCTGTTGCAAGGCAACCATCAATCGGCCCGCAACCTCGCACAAACGCGATGCAGCGGTGTGCGACCTGCCTCATCGTTACAGCAATCCAGGCAATCGGCCCGAAAGGCAAAAAACAGATGAACACCAGTGGCAAGCCTCCACGCAAGACACAGCGCAAGGGTCGCGTTCAGGGCGACAACCGGGACGGACGGTCCGTGAAGCCCCGAAAATCGGTATCGTCGGGTAAGCCTGTGACGGATGTGAAAATGCCCGCCGCGCAATCGTCCGACACGATGGCGCCGGAGCGCATTGCCAAACTGCTGGCGAGGGCTGGCATCGCGTCACGCCGTGAATCGGAGCGGATGATCGAGGAGGGCCGTGTCAGGCTCAACGGCGTCATACTGGACTCGCCGGCGATCAATGTGACGCTCGCTGATCAGATCGAAGTCGACGGCGAACCGCTGCGTGGCATCGAGCGCACGCGCCTTTGGCTCTATCACAAGCCGTCAGGTCTGGTCAGCACCCACAAGGACCCTGAAGGAAGGCCGACGGTTTTCGAGAAATTGCCACGCGAACTGCCGCGCGTGCTGTCAGTGGGTCGCCTCGATATCAACACGGAAGGTTTGTTGCTTCTGACCAATGACGGTGGGTTGGCCCGTGTCCTGGAACTGCCATCCACCGGCTGGTTGCGGCGCTATCGCGTGCGCGCTCACGGAAAGACCGACCAGGCGGCACTGGACCGGCTGCGCGACGGTATCGCTGTCGACGGCGTGCTCTACGGATCGATCGAGGCCACGCTCGACCGCACGCAAGGCTCCAATGTCTGGATCACCATGGGCTTTCGGGAAGGCAAGAACCGGGAGATCAAGAACGTTCTCGGTGCCCTCGACCTGGAAGTCAATCGGCTGATCCGGATCTCCTATGGTCCATTCCAGCTTGCCGATCTCAAGGAGGGCGAAACTCTGGAGGTCAAGGGAAGAACCCTGCGCGACCAGCTTGGCCCACGGCTCATCGAACAGGCCGGCGCTGATTTCGATGCACCGCTTTTTCACGGGCAAAGTGCCGAATCTGCCGGAAAGGACAAATCCTCGACCGGGAATCCCGAACCGGGCCGAAAACAACCAGCCCGGCGGGAAAAGGCAGCTTCGCAATCCCGGCCGCGAGACGGTAAACCCGACCGCGGAGCCGATGCCGGCGACAAGCGCCAGCGTCAACTGGACCGGCTGGATACCAAAAAGAAACCGGACGAGAAGCCCAACAGATTCCAGCGTCGCAGCCGCGCCTCCAATGTCTGGATGGCGCCGGGTGCTCGGCCGGTCGTTGCGCGTAAGGCGTCTGACCAGGAATCCAAACCTTCCGAACGCCCGTCCGCAGCCGACAAGGCAGGCAAAAGCGACAGGTTTGCAAAAAGGGGCGGGACCGGCAAAAAGCCGCGGTCAAAGCCCGGTGAGAAGGGACGAAGCGGCAATGCGGATCGTCGGCGGTAAATTTCGAGGCCGCAGCCTGTCCGCTCCCCGATCCTCGGCAATACGCCCGACAACCGACCGGGCACGTGAATCGCTGTTCAACATACTGGCACACAGCCATCCGGAAAAGTTGAACGGTTCGAGGGTGCTGGACCTGTTTGCCGGAACCGGCGCGCTCGGTCTGGAGGCGCTGTCCCGTGGCGCGCGATTCGTCCTCTTTGTCGAAAACTCCGTGGAGGGACGAGCGTTGTTGCGCACCAATATCGAAACGCTCAGCGTGCAGGGACACAGCAGGATTTTCCGGCGGGACGCAACTGCTCTCGGCGCACGTGGATCGGTGGAGCCATTTGATTTGGTTCTGGCGGATCCGCCGTACGGCAAAGGGCTGGGCGACCGTGCACTCGGCAGTGCTGCATCCGCTGGCTGGTTGCGCCCCGGCGCCCTTGTGATGCTCGAAGAGCAGTCCGATTGCGAGGTCGAACCGGGAATGGATTTTGAACCGTTGGAAAGCCGCACATTCGCTGGCACATCGATGCATTTTTTGGTTTACAGGCCCGATTGAGGCCCGAAATCTGTTTCATCATCATGGCGAACAATCCCGTTTGCCTTACTGCTACAGGCAATGCACAATGGATCGACCATGAGCGATCAGATGCTGCTGGACGGCAGCGACGCAAGTTTGAACAAGCCATCCGGCGAGCCGACGGTTGCCGTCGCATTCGGCGGCGGTGGTGCGCGTGGCTTTGCCCATATCCACATCATAGAAGTGCTCAATGAACTTGGCATCCGGCCGGTGGCGATTTCCGGAGCGTCCATTGGTGCGATCATGGGATCGGCCATGGCTGCCGGCATGAGCGGCAAGGATATTCGTGACTACACGATGGCCACGCTTGGCCGGCGGGCGGAGCTTGTCAGCCGTGTCTGGCGGCTGCGGCCATCCAAGGTGGGTGATGTCCTGTCCGGTGGTTTCAGGCTGGGTCAATTCAACATCGAGCGCATTCTGGCGGCCTTTTTGCCCGAAATCATTCCGGCACGATTCGAAGATCTCGACATTCCGACCCAGATTGTCATGACTGATTTCTATGCGCAGACGGGGGCGGTCAGTTCCAGCGGTGATTTGCGCAATGCGATCGCCGCCTCTGCGGCCATTCCGGCTGTCTTTCGACCTGTTCTTCGCGACGGCCGCTACATGATCGATGGCGGCATTTTCAATCCGGTGCCTTTTGAGCTTCTGGCCGGCAAGGCCGATATTGTGATCGGGATTGACGTGGTCGGCGGTCCGAGCGGCGACGATGGTGACCGACCCTCGACCACGGATTTGCTGTTCGGGGCGAGCCAGTTGATGATGCAGTCGATCATCTCCATGAAGTTGAAATCAGCACCGCCCGATGTCTTTCTTCGCCCCGAGGTCAGCCAGTTCCGTGTCCTGGATTTCTTCAAGGCCGAAGAGGTGCTGGAAGCATCGAGCGGCGTGCGTGATGAGCTCAAACATGCCCTGGACGCCATTTTCGCATTCTATCGCTAGATCGGTTCGGGTTTTGACGGAATTGGCAAATCCTGAATGCATCAACATCATCAACAACCGACACTGTCGTCACGTTTCTGACAATACGTGAAACGGTCTGATGCGGTTCAAACAGCGCCTTTGCCCGACGTGAATGGTGAGTTGGCAGCGGGCGGCAGTTGTATGCCGGCGTCTTCGGGTGGTTCGGATGGCGGGTTCAGTGCAATCCGGTCAATAACACGCAAACAGACGATGGCGGCCGCAGTCCCGAAGAATACAGCTCCAAGCCCATAGCCGGCGAGCACACCCACGGCGCCGAAATAATGCGAACCGAGCCAGACAAAGGGAATGACGCCGAGTGTCGAGCGGCCCCAGTTGAACAGGGTGGAAAGCAGAGGAAACCCGAGATTGTTGAAAGCCGCATTGGCAACAAACAGCATTCCGTTAAACAGAAAGCTCAGACTGACATAGAGGCAGAAGAAGATCACGAGTTCGCGGGCTTCGCCCTCAATCCCGAATATGCCGGCGACCACATTGCGTCCAAGGGCCAGCAGGAGCCATACGACCAGCGTGTAGATGGCAATGATCAGGAAGGAATTGCGCATTGTGCTGCGCAGCCGGTCGAAACGTCGGGCACCGTAATTTTGTCCGAGTATCGGTCCGACAGCGCCGGACATTGCGAACAGCGCACCGAACGCAACCGGGATCAACCGCCCGACCACGGCCCAACCGGCAACAGCGGCATCGCCATAGCCGGCGATCTCCACCGTCACATAACCATTGCCCACCGGTGTTGCGAGCTGGGTGAGGACCGCCGGAAACGCCACATAGGAAAAGGGGCGAACGGTCTGTGCGATGACGCGCGCCGATGGCAGCGCCAGAATATTGTGAACCCGGTGCAGTCCGTAAAAGCCGACGATGATCAGCGCGAAACGCGACAGAACCGTTGATATGGCGGCGCCATGGATGCCCAGATCAAGTGCGAATATGAATATCGGATCCAGGATGGCCGTCGCGGCGCCGGCAACAAGCGTCACATACATGGCGCGTTTGGCGTCACCAACGGCCCGCAGCAGACCCGACATGACCATGCCGATACCGAGCACCGGCAACGATGGCAGGACAATCTGCATGAATTCGACTGTTAGTCTGGCCGTGCTGCCGCGCGCACCCATGAAGGCAACTAGACTGTCCAGCATCGGGAAGGCAATGACAACGGTCGCGATCATGATCAGCGCCGAATAGAACAGGGACGCACCCGCCAGCTGCCGCGCCCTGGCCCGGTCGCCGGCACCCAGCGCCCGCGAGGTGATTGCCGTTCCGGCGATGGACAGCCCGATGCTGATTGAGATGGTAAAAAACAGCAGCGTTCCGGCATAGCCGATGGCCGCCGCCAGCTCCTCCTGCCCGAGCAGCGAAATATAGAAGAGATTGAGCGCATCGACCAGAAAGACGGCCATGAGGCCGACTGACCCGGTCGCTGACATGACGATGACGTGACGCAGTGTCGAGCCGGTCACGAATTTGGCTGATTCACTCATCTTTCAGACCCCATCGGGCATCTGATGAGCCGCACTGCTCCCGAGGGGCAGTTCACTGTGGGGCCGAAGTCTGGACTGGATGAAAGGAACACATCATTCAGTGGAGGGGGCGGATTGGTCGATGTCAAGTCGCTCCGCCTCCTTGCGGGGTTTGATCAGCGGTTCCGGTGTTACCGGCTTGACATGCAGCATGTCGCCACCGGCATAGATGCCTTCCACCGCCTGGATCTGGAGACGCTCTTCGTCTCGTCGGCGCGTTTCGTCCAAAATGGCCTGTACCCGCTGAGGATCAAGACCCAGTGCATTGAGAGTCTCCCGGCTGAAGACGAAGCTCGATTCGAGTGTCTCGCGCAGTTCGTACTCGATTCCGCGCTCCCTCAGGGACAGCGTATGGGCCCGGTCATAGGCGCGGGCAAATATCTTCGCGGCGGGAAACTCCGATTGTAGCACATCGACAATCTTGTCTGTCGTTGCTTTTTCATGGGTGCAGACCGCAACAAGTTTGGCCCGCTCAACCCCAGCCGCCTGAAGGACATTGCGCCTGGTTCCGTCTCCGAAATAGATCTTGAATCCAAACTTCGTCGCACTTCGGATGCGGTCGGCGGAATGATCGATAATCGTCACTTCCGAACCACCGGCAAGCAGCGTTTGCGATACAATCTGACCGAAACGGGAAAAGCCGATCATCAGTACATCCGATCCGGCACCCTCAAAGGTTTCTTCAAGCTGTTCGCGTCCGCCATCACGAAGCAGCCGATTGGCAAGCGTGGAGGCAAGCGGTGTCAGCGCCATGGAAACCGTGACGATCGCGATCAGCAGGGAAGCTGTCGCATTGGAAAAGATCCCGGCCGCCGCCGCGGCCGTGAAGATGACGAAACCGAATTCTCCGCTTTGCGGCAACAGACCGGCGATCCGGATGGAATCATTGTGGGCGGAACCGAAAACCCGACAAAGCGCGTAGACGATGGCGCTTTTGGCAACCATGAGAAGCGGTACGGATACCGAGATCAGCAGGATGTTCTTGACGATAACGTCGATCTCCAGCGAGAGGCCGACAGCCATGAAGAACAAGGCGAGCAATATTCCCCTGAACGGTTCGATATCGGCTTCCAGCTCATGGCGGTAGGATGATTCGGCCAGCAACACACCCGCCAGAAATGAACCCATCGCCATGGAGAGCCCGGCATATTCCATCAGGCTTGCTGCTCCCAGAACAACGAGCAATGCGGCGGCGATCATCGCCTCGCGCGCACCGGTGCTGGCGATGAGCTGAAAAATCGGATTCAGCAGATATTTGCCAACAAGCACCAGGAACCCGATTGCGGCGAGCGCAATTGCGAAATCCTTTATCGGATCACCGTCGGAATCGGCACTGAAGGGTGTCAGCAGGGGGACAAGTGCCAGGATCGGCACGATCGCAAGATCCTGAAACAGCAGGATTGAGAAGGCACGTTGCCCGTATTCGGTGCTTCGCTCTCCCCGTTCCTCGAGGATCTGCAGCGCAAAGGCGGTGGAAGACAGGGCCAGCCCATATCCGATGATCGCAGCTGCAGAGACCGTTTGCCTGTCAAACGCGACGACGGCCGCCATCAAAACCAGGCCAGTCAGCATGACCTGAGTCAGCCCGAGACCGAATATCTCGCGGCGCAAGGACCAGAGGCGGGACGGTTTGAGTTCGAGGCCGATGATGAACAGCAGGAAAACCACACCCAGCTCCGCGAAATGCAGAATCCGCTCACCACTGGTGATGAGGCGCATGATCGGTCCGATGATGATCCCGGCGGCCAGGTATCCGAGCACCGTTCCAAGGCCCACTCTCTTGGCCAGCGGTGCTGCGATCACCGCCCCGGCGAGCAGCAGCAATGCGTAGCCGTAAAAAGACATGCCGTCAGTGGCCATTTCCGGTGCCCTTTGAGAAAAGACTGTTGTTTGTGCGCCATTTAGCTCTTAGAGCTTGTCTGGATCAATAGGAACCGGTTCTCCGCTGGATCGGCAGATGGTGATACATGTCCGGTGATCGCAGCGGTTGCCGGCCGGTCGGGACCGTGTGATCAAATCACGTTCATTTTTGGCACCGGAACCTTGATGATCCCCCGGCACCACAATAGATGGTGGCCAGAAGAAAGGCCATATTGATGTTTGAAGCGGACAAAACCGAGGAGCTTGTCGACAAGGCGGCCCAGCTTGTGGAAGCAGCCGGTAAGGCCGGTGCCGATCGTTGTGATGCGGTGGTGGCGCGCGGGCGCTCGACATCGGTCAATGTACGTCTGGGCAAGGTCGAGGGAACAGAGGCTTCGGAAAGCGACAGCTTTTCCCTGCGTGTCTTTGTCGGCAACAAAGTCGCCAGTGTTTCGGCCAATGCCGGGTCTGATGCCGCTCAATTGGCGGAGCGTGCCGTCGCCATGGCCCGTGTCTCGCCAGAAGATCCCTTCGCCACGCTGGCGGATCCGGCAGATCTTGCAGCCGACCATGCGGATCTCGATCTGTTCGATCCCGCGGAAGTTGGTTCCCAGGCTCTGACGGATGCTGCTCTGGCAACGGAAGAAGCGGCCCGGGCCGTAAAGGGCGTGACCAATTCGGGTGGTGCCGGTGCTTCGGCCGGCATGGGCGGGCTGGTGCTGGTGACATCGGAGGGTTTTTCGGGCGCCTATATGGGAACCCGGTTCGGTCGCTCGGTCAGTGTCATTGCAGGCGAGGGGACCGGAATGGAGCGTGACTATGATTTCGATTCACGCCTCTATTATGCCGATCTGGACTCGCCGCAAGCCATCGGACAATCCGCTGGCGAACGCACGGTGCGGCGTCTCAATCCACGCCAGATGGAAACCGGATCCGATGTGACGGTCGTTTTCGATCCACGTGTCGCGCGCGGATTTGTTGGCCATCTCGCCGCGGCCATCAACGGGGCGGCGGTCGCCCGCAAAACCAGTTTCCTGCGCGACATGTTGGGCAAACAGGTCATGGCACGCGGCATAACGATCACGGATGACCCGCAGATCGTCCGTGGACCGGCTTCGCGCCCCTTCGATGGCGAAGGGGTCAAGGGTACCAGGCTGAACATGGTCGAGGATGGGATCCTGAAGACCTGGTTCCTGTCGACCGGAACCGCCAGGGAGCTGGGTTTGCAGACCAATGGACGGGGCGTGCGTAGCGGGTCCAACGTCAATCCGGCGTCGACCAATCTGGCCCTAGAACCGGGCGACAAGAGCGCCGAGGAACTGATACGGGATGTCGGATCCGGGATATACGTTACGGAAGTCATTGGTCAGGGCGTGAATATGATCACCGGAGAATACAGCAGGGGTGCGACGGGATTTCGAATTGAAAACGGCATTTTGACCTACCCTGTCTCCGAGATCACGATTGCTTCCAATCTCAAGGAAATGTTCCTGAATACGACGCCGGCCAGCGACATTGACAGAAAGTACGGTACCGCCTCACCCACTTTGGCGGTCGAGGGCATGACTCTTGCCGGAAAGTAACGCCGCGCAGAACGACCTGGAGCTTGTCAGCGAAACCGCCCATGAGGCCGGGCAGATTGCGATGCACTATTTTCGCAAGGATCCAAAGGTCTGGTACAAGAACGGCGCATCGCCGGTCACCGAAGCGGACATTCAGGTCAATGAATTTCTCCGCAGCCGCCTGGTCGGAGCGCGGCCGCACTATGGCTGGCTTTCCGAAGAATCCGAAGATGATCAATCGCGTCTTGCCAATCAAACGGCATTTGTTGTCGATCCCATCGACGGTACGAGGGCCTTTGTTGCCGGTCAGGATGTCTGGTGCGTGAGCGTGGCGATTGTGCACGCCGGCAGGTCTGTTGCCGCTGCATTGTCCTGTCCGGCGCGCGGCGAATTGTTCACCGCCGGACAAACAACTGCTGCCCTCAAGAACGGCGTCGCCATCCGGGTAGCGGAGGAACTCTCCGGCGGCAAGATCGCATCCTCGCGCAGTGTGTTCAAAAAATTGTCCGATCGGTTCGTGGCCGGGTTGGAAAAGTCGGATCACATACCCTCGCTCGCCTACCGGCTGGCAATGGTGGCCGACGGCCGCCTAGCGGCGACATTGATTACGGCCAATGCCCATGACTGGGATCTGGCCGCCGCCGATCTCATCCTGGCAAAGGCCGGCGGTGCGATCGTCAATCTGGATGGCGAATCCCTGCGCTATGACCAGAAAAGCACGACCCATGGTGTCCTGGTCGCGGCGTCTGTCAGACAGCTGCCCTCATTGCGCGATGCGCTGGGCGACATCGATATCTGACGGCAATTGACGCGATGGACAACAGCCCGTAAGACCGGTGCGAACAAGCAATTCCAATCCCGTATCAGCAGCGATTACCCGCGTGAGCCGGCTTCAATTGAGCGACAGGAAGCAGACGATGGAAAACGACGAAAAGCAGCTCCTACACCTGGTGTTCGGCGGCGAACTCGAAGACTTGAGCGGGGTTAGTTTCAGGGACCTGGAAGACCTCGACATCGTCGGCATCTTTCCCAATTACGAGACCGCCCATGCGGCCTGGAGGGCAAAAGCGCAGAAGACCGTCGACAATGCCCATATGCGCTACTTCATCGTGCATATGCACAAGCTGCTGAGCCCGGAGGATGACGCCTGATCGGCGTGGGCGATCCGGATGCCACGCTACGTGCTGGATGTTTTGGCTGTGCGGACCAGATGGCGACCGTCGGATGGAGCGCAGATTTGAGGAAAACATTGAAACGTCTGGGTAAATCGCTGCTCGCTTCAGATGTTTTTCAGTCCTTTGCGGCGACCACGCTCCATGCCTTGCTTTCCCTTGTGTATCGCACCAATCCACATGTTCAGGATTCGGATGATCTGGAAGCCGCCGTTGAGGGGAAAACGCCGGTCATCGTAGCGTTGTGGCACGGCCAGCAATTGCTGGCGCAATTTGTCAGACCCGGTGATCAGCCGGTGGCAGCGGTGGTTTCCCGCAGCGCGGACGCCGAAATCAATGCACGTATCCTGAAAAAGGGCAATGTCCACGTCATTCGCGGATCGGGTGGACGGGAGCGATCCCAAACCGCGCACAAGGGTGGCATCGGTGCCCTGAAGGGGATGAAGGATGCCCTCGATCAGGGAACCAATGTCGTCACGATCGCCGATATCTCGAAAGGGACACCCCGCCAGGCCGGTGAAGGCATCGTGACGTTGGCGCGTCTGTCGGGGCGGCCGATCATTCCAATGGCCATTGCGACAAGCCGCTATTATGTGGTCAAGAAATCGTGGGACAAGACGACGATCAATTTACCTTTTGGTCGGGCCTGCCTTAAGCTCGGAGATCCGATCCATGTGCCGCGCGATACTTCGGATGCGGATCTTCAGATATTGCGACAGAGGGTGACCGACGAGTTGAACCATGTAACGGAAATTGCCTATCGGTCGGTAGGAGCCTCTTCATGAGTCTCCTGTGGGCACGTGTGACATTGACCGCCTATCGCTGGCTTGGTGCCGCCATCTATCCGTTTCTTGGATCATACCTTGCATTCAGGGCAACCAAGGGCAAGGAGGAGCACGCGCGTCGTCGGGAACGATATGGTTTTGCCAGTTCGGAACGTCCCAACGGGCCGGTCGTCTGGGTGCATGCAGCCAGCGTTGGGGAGACGACTGCGGTTGTGCCATTGATCGAAGAAGTTCGCCGGCGCGGCATCTTCGTTGTTTTGACGACCGGTACCGTAACCTCTGCATCCGTCGCCGGTGAACGGCTCGGTAAGTCCGTGGTGCATCAATATGTCCCGCTTGACCTCAAGCCGGCCATCAGCCGGTTCCTCGATTTCTGGAAACCTGATTTGGCGTTGATCGCGGAATCGGAGATCTGGCCAATGACGATCCTCGAGCTCGGGGCTCGGAAAATGCCGCAGGTTCTGGTGAACGGACGCCTGTCGGACCGCTCCTTCACCAATTGGCGCAAGCGCCCGAGCCTGGCGGAGGCGCTGTTCGAGAACCTCTCGCTCGTGGTTGCGCAATCGGAAGAGGATGCCGAGCGTTTTCGGGCGCTTGGTGCCCGTCCCGTCTCCGTTTCGGGCAATCTGAAGGTCGACACCGCGCCACCGCCTTATGATCATTCGGAGTATGAATATCTCCACAATCAGATCGGTCGCAGGGCGGTTTGGGCTGCGGTTTCCACCCATGCCGGAGAAGAAGAAATCGCCGCTGATGTGCACCAGGCACTCAATCCGGCCCACCGCGCCCTGACCATCCTGGTGCCACGGCATCCCGAGCGTGCCGATGAGGTTGAGGAGATGTTGGCGGCCAGGGGCCTTATCGTTGCGCGCCGTTCTCGCGGTGACCCGATCACCAAGGAAACCGAGGTTTATGTTGCCGATACGATCGGTGAAATGGGGCTGTTTTTGAAATTGGCCGATATCTGTTTTGTTGGCCGATCGCTGACGGCGACGGGCGGCCAGAACCCACTCGAGCCGGCCATGCTGGACTGTGTCATCCTGTCGGGCCGCAATGTCCAGAATTTTCGCGACAGCTATAGAAATCTGCTCAAGAATGGCGGCGCCCGTCTTGTCAATGATGGTGATACGCTGGCAAAATCCGTCGAATTTCTGTTCAGCAACCGCAAGGCACGCGAGAAAATGCAGATCGCTGCCCACAAGACCGTCGATGAGCTGAGTGGTGCTCTGCCGCGCACCGTCCGGGCGCTCGAGCCGTATATCAAGCCACTGACGGTCAAGGCTGAATTGCAACATGACGGTCGTCGCAAACGCCGATGGTAAGCGAAGCGCCTCCCTTTTGGTGGAGTGAGCCGGATTGGCGTGCTTGGGCGTTGTACCCGTTGTCCTGGCTTTACGGTTCGGTCGCCCGCACGCGATTGGAAAGAGCGCCGCGTGTGCCCATTGACGCGCCAGTCATCTGCGTCGGCAATTTCACGGTCGGTGGTGCCGGTAAAACTCCGACAGCCCTGGCGCTCGCCGAGGCGGCATTTGCCGCCGGCCACAAGCCCGGCTTCTTGTCGCGCGGATACCGCGGAAGCCTTCGGACAACAGCCCTGGTGGATCCAGCTCGCCACAATGCCCGCGATGTCGGTGACGAGCCGATGTTGCTGGCCGCCAAAGCGCCGACGGTTGTGTCGCCCGATCGACTGCAAGGTGCCCGCCAACTCCTGACAGAGGGTGCCGACCTGATCATCATGGATGACGGATTTCAAAGTGCATCCGTCCGCTTCGACTATGCCTTGCTGGTGGTTGATGCCGATCGAGGTATCGGCAATGGTCATGTTATTCCGGGTGGCCCACTGCGGGCGCCGATGCTGGATCAGATGCGGCACGCGACGTCATTGCTGGTGATTGGAGAGGGGACAGCCGCCGATGAGGTCATTCGCAGCGCCGGCCGCGCTGCCAAGCCGATCTTCAGGGGACGGTTCGGCGTTCCCGGCGCGGGCCGTTTCAAGGACAGGCGGTTCCTCGCATTCGCAGCTATCGGTAACCCGAACAAATTTTTTGAAACCCTCGAGACGACCGGTGCACAAATAGTCGAACGCCGCAGTTTCGGCGATCATCACATGTTCACCAATGATGAAATTTCCGAATTGCTGGATCTGGCGCAAAAACAGAATCTTGAAATCATCACCACTGGAAAGGACATGGTGCGTCTGACCAGCGGACATGGCCAGTCCCAGGAGTTGGCTCGTAAAGCCGATGTGCTTGAGGTGGAATTGCGCTTGGAACAGCAGGATGTTTTGAAGAAGATGATCGATCAGGCGGTGATCGCGTTCAAGAAACGGGATTTGGCCGCCAGCACCCGGAGAGATTCAGGTTCTGGCGGAAGCGGCAAAACCTGAATGCATCAAAATAGCCAAAGGTCGATACCATTGTCCGGCTTTTGACAAAACGTGAAACGCTTCAGACCATATTACCGTTGGGCCTGTGTCGGCAAAACGCCTGCTCGTTTGTCGGCCTCGACCGAAGCCAGAACATCAACATAGGGCTCCTGCCTTGCAACGCTCCAATATTTCAATTCGTCAATGGGGATGATGTCGCCGGTGATTGCACATCGGACATGGGAGCCGGGTGCGATGACCTGAAAGTCCGCATCCAGATAGCGTATCTTGGCTTCACCCGAACCGTGTCCCTCGAATCTGTTCATACCCTTGTCCCGTTCATCGACTGTTCTGTCAGGACCTTGGCTGGTCAGCTCCGGCCAAACAGTCTTTCTATGTCCGAAAGCTTCAGCTCAATATAGGTCGGACGGCCGTGATTGCACTGCCCGGATCCTGGAGTTGTTTCCATTCGCCGCAGCAATCCGTTCATCTCCTCGGCCGTCAGGCGGCGGCCCGAACGAACCGACCCATGACATGCCATAGTGGCCGCAACATAGTCAATCCGCTCGGCAAGGCCGCTGGCTTCACCCCATTCCGCTATCTCATCGACCAACTGCCGGACAAGTCCGGCTCCATCGATTTCACCCAGAATGGCCGGTGTTTCCCGAATCGCGACCGCACCGGGTCCGAACCGCTCGAGACCCAGCCCAAGCGCCTGCAACGCCTCCGTATGAGGCATCAGGCGATCGCAATCTTCTTCCGGCAGATCGACAATCTCTGGTATCAGCAGCGCTTGCGAGGGCACCTGGCGCGCATGCAGGGACTGTTTGAGTGACTCATAAACCAGCCGCTCATGGGCAGCATGCTGATCAACTATGACCAGACCATCCACCGTCTGTGCCACAATATAGTTTTCATGCAGTTGTGCCCGCGCCGCGCCCAGGGGAAATTCGGTATCGGATTCATCGGCTTGTGTTGCCAGAATTGCCCGTCCGGCCGGTGATGCTATCCCTGACAGATCTGATTGGCCACTTTCTGCGAAGGCACCGGATTGACGTGACTCCAATGGGCGAAAGGGCGACGACGCCGGATGATGGTTCTGCGACGGCACACCGGAGTAACCGTTTCGATAGGCGGCACTGCCTTCGTGCAGTTGGGAAACGGTACCAGAGCCGGTTGACGGTCCAATGCCGGGCCGAAAGGCATCGACCAGATCGCGTCCGCCGGTGGTCGCTGCCCGATCCCCCTGTCGGGTCAACGCTTCACGAATGGCGCCGATGATCAGACCGCGCAGCAGTCCCGGGTCTCGAAAACGCACATCCGCCTTTGCGGGATGCACATTGATATCGACCAGTGCCGGATCGATGGCAATCACCAGGACCGCGATGGGATAGCGCCCGCGCGGGATCGTGTCCGCATAAGCCGCCCTCAGCGCCGAAAGGATCAATTTGTCCAACACCGGCCGTCCGTTGACATAGACGAACTGGCGGAGTGAATTGGCGCGATTGAAGGTCGGTACGCCCGTGTGACCGGTCAGGCGGACACCGTCTCGCTCAGCATCGATCGATATCGTGTTTTCCTCGAATTCCCGCCCCAGGATCTGCCCGATACGCGCAAGCTGGTTCTCGCCGGTTGCCGGATAATCGAGCGTTGTACGATCGGTACCAGACAACACGAAACCGACCGCCGGAAATGCGATTGCAATCCGCTTGACGATTTCGGTGATCGCACCGCTTTCCGCGCGATCACTCTTGAGAAATTTCAATCGAGCGGGGGTGGCGAAAAAGATGTCGCGCACCTCTACCACGGTGCCGGCATTCATGGCGCTGGGACGAAGCGGGCCGACTTTGCCGCCGTTGACCTGAATCTCAAATCCACTGTCGTCACCATGCGCGCGGCTTTGAATGCGCAGCTTCGCGACGGAGCCAATGGACGGCAATGCCTCCCCACGAAATCCGAGCGTTGCGATGTCATCAAGGGTCGTTGAGATTTTCGAAGTGCAATGCCGCTGGATGGCAAGTGCAAGATCTTCGCCATGCATTCCACGCCCATTGTCGGAAACGCGCACCAGCGATTTGCCGCCCGCGGCCGTTGCGATCTCGATCCGTGTCGCGCCTGCATCCAGTGCGTTTTCGACAAGCTCCTTGACCACACTGGCCGGGCGCTCGATGACCTCGCCGGCCGCGATCTGGTTGATGAGTGTTTCTGAGAGCTGTTTGACGGCCATGGAACAATCATCCCGGATTCGAAGCATGAAGAAAAGGTCGGGCATCGCAAAACCGTCGACTTTTCGCCGGCAACCGATGGTCTTGCATCGCCGAGAGGAGGAAGCCGTTGGCGCCGACCGTCTTCTCTCCCAGGAGTTTTTGTGAGGATGATGAGCTCGAAATGTGACAAAAGGCGCACATTCCCACTAAATTTCAATGGTTTGAGCATGGGATTTGTCAAATCCAGAGTCCAAAAATAGCCATTCTTTAACGAAGCCGGTTCATCCTGTTGTCAATCGACAGGCCCATTGCCCGGTTCGCAACCAATTGGATGAAGACGGTTCATCAGGTGACTGAACGACTTGAAAAGACGGCAGGCGAGGAGCCGCCCTCCTTTTCCGATCCTCTGACCGGATTGGGGAGCCGTGCGCGTCTGAAAGACAAATTGGCCAAGTTGATAGACGAGCGGTCAAAGGATCCGGCGCCATTTGTTCTGGGCTTGATCAATCTTGACGGTTTCAGGCCGATCAACGACCTTTTCGGTCATGCGGCAGGTGACATCATTCTGTGTCAGGTTGCCCACCGGCTGCGCGCCGCCATGCCGGAGGGCGCATCGGCAATGCGCCTGGACAATGACGTCTTTGCATGTGTGCTGCCATTGGTATTCGATGAGCGGGGCGCCACCAGAATCAGCGAGCTATTCCAGGATGTTCTGTCTGCCCCTTACGATCTGGGCGGCAGGACGGTTCGCCTGTCCGCATCATTTGGATTTGCCATTTATCCCTACGCGGGTGAAGGCGTCGCACCACTGATGGAGAGCGCCGATACGGCGCTATATCGATCCAAGCGCCATGGTCATGGCAAGGTCACCGTCTACTCTTCGCGCATAGCCGACGAGATGAAGCGGGCAACCCAGCTTGAACAGGCCTTGCGCCGCGCGACCATTGCCAATGAGGTCGATGTCCATTTCCAGCCAATCGTGGATCTACGCGATGGCCATCCGATCGGCTTTGAAGCGTTGGCACGCTGGGAAGACCAGGAACTGGGGTCCGTGTCTCCGACGGTCTTTATTCCTCTTGCCGAAGAGCGCGGTTTTATCGATGCGCTGACGGAAACGCTTTTGATGAAGGCAGCCCGGGCAGCCCGGAGCTGGTCACGTGAGCTTTTTTTGTCTTTCAATTTGTCATCGGCGCAGTTGGTTGATCCGTCGACCAGCCTGAAAATCATGTCGATACTGGAAAAGGCGGGGCTCGACCCGCGGCGTGTTGAAATGGAGATCACGGAAACGGCAATGATGGCCGATCCGAAATTGGCCTACGGAATCGTCGATGCGCTGCGCAGCGCTGGTATTCGCATTTCACTGGATGATTTTGGGACCGGACAGTCCAGTCTGGGGCGCCTTCGGGAAATCGCGCCCGACAAGGTCAAGATTGACCGTTCCTTTGTATCCGAAATCACCCGTGACCGACCCTCTGAACACATCATCAAGGCCATTGTCGCCCTGTGCGACGGCCTGGACATGAAAGTCATCGCGGAGGGAATAGAGACCGACGATCAAGCCGCCAAACTGATCGAGCTTGGCTGTCGGATCGGACAGGGTTATTTCTACGGCAAGCCGATGGACGCTGAAGCGGTCCGACACTACCTGGCCAGCTATAACCAACCAAACGCCACCCCTCGGTTTGTCCGCCGGGCCTGATTTGACGCTGGCACTGTCCAAATTGCCGTTTTGGGTATGCACTCGGCCGGGGTTTTCGTAGTAGAACCGTTGCGGGTGCCGATCACACCCTATTTCAACACAATGGGCTGATTTCAGGACATGCAGGATTTCGCTGCCTCATTCGCCGAAGCCTTCCAATTGGTTTTCGGCCTGAATTCCGGGTTGCTGGAGGTGGTCTGGCTTTCTCTGCGTGTGAGCTTGACGGCTGTTGCGGTCGCGGCGGTGATCGGTCTTCCGCTCGGCGCATTTCTTGCTGTTTCCCGGTTTCCCGGTCGTGCTGTCATCATCGTCACATTGACAGCCATGATGGGTTTGCCACCGGTCGTTGTCGGTCTGGTGGTGTATCTGATGTTGTCGAGCGCCGGTGCTTTGGGTCCGCTGCAACTCCTGTACACACCCACGGCCATGATCATTGCACAATCCATTCTGGTCCTGCCCATCATTGCGTCCCTGGCCCGCCAGACCCTGGAAGATCTTCATGTGGAGTATCGTGATCAGCTCATGCTGTTTGGTCTGGGCAGCCTGGCCCGATTGCGGACCCTTTTGTGGGAGGGCCGCTACAGCCTGTTAACGGCGCTGCTTGCCGGATTCGGGCGGGCCATCGCCGAGGTCGGCGCGGTCATTATTGTTGGTGGCAACATCAACCATGTAACGCGGGTCATGACCACCACGATTGCTCTGGAAACCTCCAAGGGCAATCTTGCGCTCGCATTGGGGCTTGGCATAATCCTCGTTGCCATCGCATTTGCCGTCAATGCGCTGGTCTTTGTGTCTCGGGCTGCCGCCGAAAGATATGCCCATGCATGACGATGGTCCGTCGGCACTGCAGACAGGCACCACGCCGATCCTGCCGATTACCGGCAAGGGTCTGTTCGTCCGGCGAAAAGGACGCGATCTGCTGGATGTTCAGGACATCACCATAGGTGGCCGCGGTACGACGGTCCTCGTCGGCCCAAACGGTGCTGGGAAGTCGCTGATGCTCAATATTCTGGCCGGATTGAAGGCTCCCGACAGGGGTACGGTCCTGTGGAATGGTGTTCCACCGTCGCGGTCCCGCTATTGCCGTTTCGGAATGGTTCTTCAGAGTGCGGTGTTGCTGCGCCGACCGGCCCTCTCCAATATCGAATATGCCCTCAGGGCCGTCGGACATGACAAGGTTGAAGCACGAAACCGGGCCCATCGGGCATTGGCCGACGCCGGAATGACCAAACTGGCGTCAGCGTCAGCACGGGTCCTGTCCGGTGGCGAGCGCCAACGCCTTGCCCTGGCGCGCGCACTGGCGGTACAGCCTGATGTGCTGTTTCTCGATGAGCCGACATCAAGTCTCGATCCTGCCTCGGTTCTTGCCATTGAGCGCATGGTGAAGGCGGCTAGCGATGGCGGCATGCGCATTGTTTTGATTGCCCATGACCTTGCGCAGGCCAGGCGTGTCAGCAACGAGATCATGATGATGCACAACGGTCGGATTATCGAGACTGCTCCGACCGACCGGTTTTTCGATGCGCCGAAAAGCGCAGAGGCAGCGGCATTCATTGCCGGCAAGATTCTCATTTCCTAGGAGCTGATATGATGAAAGCAGCAATCAGAACCTCCATGTTCAGGTCGGTTATGGCGGTGGCGATGACCCTGTGTACAGTCGCCCTTGCCGGTGACAGGCACATAATCGTGCAGTCGACAACATCAACTCAGAATTCTGGCCTGTATGACCATATATTGCCGATTTACGAAGCGGCGGCGGGCGTGCAGGTGCGCGTGGTGGCGGTCGGAACGGGGCAGGCGATCAAGAATGCCAGAAACTGCGATGGTGACGTGTTGCTGGTTCATGCGAAATCGGCTGAAGAGGCGTTCGTCGGTCAGGGCTACGGCAAGCAGCGTTTTGATGTCATGTACAATGATTTCGTGATTGTCGGGCCGCGTGATGATCCGGCCGGCATCAGGGGGCTGTCCGAAGCCACCGAGGCGCTGAAGGCGATTGCCAGCTTGTCTTTGCCGTTTGCCTCCCGTGCTGACGATTCCGGTACGCATCAAAAGGAAATGCAGCTCTGGCGCGACGGTGGTGTCGACCCGATCGCCGACAGCGGCACATGGTATCGCGAAACCGGCTCGGGCATGGGAGCGACCCTCAACATCGCCGTCGCCATGAACGCCTATGCGATGACCGACCGGGCTACGTGGATCAGTTTTGGCAACAAGGCAGAGCACAGTGTTCTCGTGGAAGGTGATCCGGACCTGTTCAATCAGTATGGCGTCATTCTGGTAAGCAGTGAAAAGTGCCCCAATACGCGGGCCGAAGCCGGACAGCACTTTATCAACTGGCTGCTTGGACCCGATGGTCAGGAGGCGATTGCCGCATACAGCCTGGATGGCATGCAGCTGTTCTTTCCCAACGCACGACCAAACGATCCGAGTTGAAACATCGGCAGCTGTTTTGCCTTCCGGGCCGCAGTTGATTTCGTTGACGGATTCGGGATTGACCGATGCCGTCAAAGTCTGAATTGCTCTGATCTGCTGCCCTGTCAGACGCTGTGAATCAGCCCGGTGATCTCGGCAACCTTGGCAGCCACCAGATCGGCATCGTTGCGTGCTTCGACATTCAGTCGCAACAGCGGTTCGGTGTTGGAAGCCCGCACATTGAACCGCCAGTCATCAAACGCCATGCTCAGCCCATCGATGGTTTCAACCGTCGGGTAAGCGGGACTGTAGTGGTCAGCGATCGCCTGCTGCACCAATTTTGCGTCGGACACGGTGAAGTTGATTTCCCCGGAGCAGGGGAATGCCCTGATGCGTTCCTCGACCAGTTCGCTGAACCGTTTTCCCGAGGCCGAAAGCTCCGCGACGACTGCAAGCCAGGGCAGCATACCGGTGTCGCAATAGCTGAAATCGCGGAAATAGTGGTGGGCACTCATTTCACCGCCGTAGATGGCGTCTTCTTCGCGCAGCATTTGCTTGAAGAAGGCATGGCCGGTTCGACACAATTTCGCGATCCCACCGGCGGATTCCACCGCGTCGATCGTGTTCCATGTCAACCGTGGATCATAAAGGACCGTGCCGCCCGGCTGACTGCGTAGCATTGTCTGGGCGATGAGGCCGACCAGGTAGTAGCCTTCTACAAACCGGCCCTGCTCATCATAGAAGAAGCAGCGGTCGAAATCGCCATCCCAGGCCAATCCGAGGTCCGCACCGTGCTGCCGGACAGCCTCGCTGGCCCGGGCCCGTTTTTCGGGCAATAGCGGGTTTGGAATACCGTTTGGCAGGCTTGGATCGGGCGTATGGTCAACCTTGATGAACTGGAAGGGCAAATGCTCCTCCAGCAGATCGATAACCGGTCCGGCACAACCATTGCCCGCATGACAAACGATCTTGAAGGGTTTGAGATCCATTCCGGCAACCTGCCGCAGCAACCGCTCAACATAGCGGTCCCGGGTAAGCTGCGGTGCCAGCATTCCGCGTTTGGAATAGTCGGAGACGGAGGGAAATTTCCTGTCGGAATAAATCAGGGATTCCAGCGGTTGCAGGGCATTGTCACGGGTTGCCGCGCGCGATCCCTTCAGAACCATTTTGATGCCGTTATAATTGTTCGGGTTGTGGCTCGCCGTCACCATGAGCCCGGCATCGGCTTGGCAATGATCGGTCTGGAAATAAACCTCTTCAGTGCCGCACTGGCCGAGCGGAAGCACATCGACCCCGCTGTCCAGCAGACCCTGGGCAATGGCGTGGGCGAAAGCCGGGCTGTCTTGACGCATATCATGGCCGACGACCACTGATGTGGGTTTGAGTTCGAATGCCACTGCCTGCCCAAAGCGATAGGCAAAGGGCGTGTTAATCTGCCCGGGGATCTCGCCGCGGACATCATAGGCTTTGAAAGCGGTATTCATGATCGAACCATCCCTTGTTGTTTGACACGCGCGATATCATCCAAATCCGGTCTCAGCAATCGTCGGGTTCGACAGGCATGTCGACCGGAGCCAGTGCGATCTCCAATTCTCGTCTCAGCCACTGCTCGAAATCACGAACGCTTCTCGAGTTGGAGGCATGTCGGCTGGTGACGAACCAATGGGCGTAATCGGTGCGGTAGCGGTCCGGGAAGGGGGCAACGAGGCGTCCAAATCGCAATGCGTCACAGGCCACCGTCTCCCAGGCAAGGAAAATGCCCTGACCGGCAATTGCCGCATCCAGGCACAAGGATCCGTCGGAAAATGTGGGCCCGTCACCGAGGATCGCGTCGTCGAGGCCATTGGGTTTGAGCCAGATGTTCCAGCCGAATACGTCTCCCTGGTCGCGAATGATTGGAAACCTGGCAAGGTCCATCGGAGTGGAAATCTGTGCGGCGAGGGAAGGGCTGCAAACGGGAAACATGTACTGGTCGATCAGTTTCGATGCGCTGACATTTGGCCAATTGCCGGTGCCGACCCGGATGCACACGTCCACATCCGATGTGTTGGGGTCCACCAGGGTGTCGGTCGCATCCACCCGCACCCGCGTTCCCGGATGTTGCTCGTTAAAGTTTTTCAGGCGCCAGACAAGCCATTTGCTGGCAAACACCGGGGCAACCGACACGGTCAGCCCCCGATCCTGGCGCCGTTCGGCAAGCGTTACGGCGGCTGAAAGTTCCGACATGCCAATGGACAGGTGGCGCAAGACGGCCTCGCCATGTGGTGTCAGTTGCAGGCCTTTGGGGTGCCGCTCGAAAAGAGCCCGGCCGAGCTGCTGTTCGGTTTTTTGCACCTGTTGGCTGACCGCGCCCACGGTCACGCCGATTTCGTCAGCAGCCGCACGCAAACCGCCCAGGCGGCCGACAGCTTCGATCGCCCGCAACCCGCTGAGATGAATGCGCCCAAGGTTTCTCATATAGAAAAACTATATCATCCGTCAGGAAGATTCGATTAAAATATGCATCTACGATCATTAATATTTAGTCATGCTAAACATGATCAGAACATTCATCAGACATATTCGACGTGTCGAATTGGCCGGTCCGTCGGATGAAGATTGGTGGAGCGATCCCTTGTCTCATCCACAATTGCGAAGCATGTCCCAGCGGCAGCTTGGCGACCTTCCCTTTGATCCGAGGGGCATTCGCCGCGTCCGATGATTCATCGCGCTTGATATTCCGGTGCAGCGGGGTCAGACTCCACCCATGGTAGATTTGAGGGGCATTATGAGTTATCGACCCCGGCGCCACTGCAAATGGTTGCCCGTCACAATACGGCTCGCGGTGCTGATGTTCATTGCCGCGCCGACCTTCGTTGTTGCACAGGACAAATCAAGCCTGCTACCCATTGCCGTCTATCAAGCCATGCTGGACGCAAATCGCCAGAGCGGATGGATTCAGTTTCGCAAATATGGTGGACATCAATGGATCTATTTCACCGCCCTGCAGACCATGCATTGCCGGTTGTCGGAAATTCGATATTCAATCAATTCGCAGGCGTTGGACGCGCAATTTCCCCTTGTCCCCTGCAATCTGCAGAATCCCTTCGCCCTGCCACCCGATGCCGGGGTCGAGGAAATAGCGCTTCGGCTTCCGGCACAGTCCGCCCAATTCGTTGCGGTCCAGGTGGTTTGGGACGATGGGCGCGAAAGTGAGATTGCGGTGTATGAACCGTGCAGGGATGTTGGAGAACAGTCCTGTGCATGGCCGATTGAATCGAATTAACGGATTTAACAGCCAAAAAAATTCTGTGCTGGTGCATCCAATCTCCGCGGTTACGCATCTCTCCTGGTAGATGCAATTGGATTGACGGAGATCGAGATGGATTTGAACTCATTGGGCGGCGGCCTGGCAGCCTTTGGATTTTGGGGTTTTGTTGCCGCTATCGTCGTGGCCGGTATGTGGTACGACATGCGGATACGTCAAGCCCGGCACGAAACTCTGCGCCGCATGATCGAAAGCGGTCAGACGGCCGATCGCGAACTGATCGACAAGCTTGTCGGCGGCAACACGCATCTGGACCGCAATCTGAAAGTTGCAGGTTTGGTGTTGTTGGCGCTTGCACCCGGTATTGCCGTGCTTGCTTGGCTGCTCAGCTATGTGGCAGCTTGGGCCCTTCTGCCGCTTCTTGGTGTTGCGGTGCTGGTCTTGTGCATTGCTGTGGGCCTGTTGATTGCGTCCCGGGCGGTTGAACGCATGGCGGGCTGATCCGTGCAGCAGGCACAACATCAATACCATGATAGCCCGGAGGCCCTGGTGGTTGGCTTGGCGTGCAATGGTGATCGTGATGCATTTGCGGAACTTGTCCGCCGCCGCCAATCCTGGATCCGCAATCTGATGCGGCGCTGCAGCGGAGATCCTGTCCTGGCGGATGATCTGGCGCAGACTGTTTTTCTGCAAGCCTGGCGCAATATCAGTCAACTGCGAAAGCCAAGTCGGTTTGGTGGCTGGCTGAAACGCCTTGCCGTCACTGTCTGGTTGCAGCACCTGCGCAAACATGACCCCCTGTTGAACGCCGATGAGATCGACGGGGCAGGGGGAGTGGCTCACGCCATTGCCGGCCGTGAACCGGGTATCGCCACCGATCTGGATCGCGCCCTGGCGGCACTGGCCGGACCTGTTCGCCTGTGCATCGTGCTGTCTTACCATGAGGGGATGACCCAAAGTGAGATTGCGGACCTGACCGAATTGCCGTTGGGCACCGTCAAGTCGCATATCAACAGGGGCACACGGCAATTGCAGACTTTGCTGTCAGATTACAATGAAAAAGCACGTTCGGAGGAACCACATGATGAATGACCGCGATCCCATGCTTCAGTCCCTGTTTGCCGAGGCGCAGGACGATCTGGCGGGCGATGCCTTTGTGGCCACGTTGATGTCAAAGGTCGACAGGCATGTGAGACTGGCCCGGCTGTTGTGGATCGGCATCGGGCTCGCGTTGATTCTGTGCGCATGGTTCGCTGCCGGCCCCATGCAAGAGGCTGCATTGGCCGTGACATTTGGACTGTCTCAACCGCTGTTTCCGCTGCATGACGGATTGTTCGCCGCGCTTGTTGCGCCGCTCAACACCTATGCGGGCGTGTTTGCGCTTCTCCTGCTGATCATCAGATCAACCCGCAGAGCGCTGTTTGCATCGTGATGCCTGTCTTTCCCTGTATTTGCCGATTGAACCGTCCAATCGAGCGAGGTGCGACCTATTGCCGCGCCCGCACTTCGCGCTATATGGAGTGAGGTGATGGTCATGCAGGCCTGAACCACAAGCCGTTTGCGGCTTGAACCGAACAATATCGCCTGATGGCCATCCCAATACGACAGGGAAGGGAAGGTCATGGCCAATACCGGTTCAATCAGCCACACCGAAAGCTTGGATTTCAGTCAGGATGTCAGGGAGATAGGCGTTTCCGATGTCTTCGACGCGCTGCGTCTCGGCTTTGCTGACTTCTGGGTAAAACCATCACATTACGCGTTTATTTGTCTCGTCTATCCGATCATCGGCGTCGTGCTTTTGACCTGGACGTCGGGCGGTAGCGTTGTGCAACTGGTCTACCCGCTGCTGACGGGGTTTGCACTTTTGGGACCCATCGCAGCCATTGGTCTTTATGAGATCAGCCGGCGCCGCGAATTGAATCTCGATACCTCGTGGCGACACGCCCTCGACGTCAGGCATTCACCGGCCATTCCATCCATCCTGGCTCTCGGATTGTTGCTTCTGGCAGCGTTTGTCGCGTGGATGTTGGTGGCCCAATCCATATTTTCCTGGCTGTATGGAACAGCAGAGCCAAAGTCCCTCGTCGCTTTCATCGGCGATGTTCTGACCACACGGCGCGGATGGGCGTTAATAATTGTTGGCAATGCGGCCGGCTTTGTTTTCGCCGCTGTTGTGCTGTGCACGACGGTGATCGCGTTTCCATTGCTGCTCGACCGCAATGTCGGAGTCCTATCCGCCATCGCCACCTCAGTCCGCGCCGTCAGAACAAATCCTGGCCCGATGGCCGTCTGGGGATTGATCGTTTCGCTGGCCCTGCTGATCGGTGCGATACCGCTGCTGATCGGCCTTGTCATCACGATCCCTGTTCTCGGCCATGCCACCTGGCATCTCTATCGAAAGGTCATCAAAGCGGATTTGCCGGAATAAGTCAGGGCCGTCGATCATTTCAGTTGCAAAACCCGGTTCAGCATGTTGTTTCGCCATGCACCGTGCATAGGGAGTGGCAGGGACACACGATTGGGTCATGCTTGTCCGTGTGTTCCATGGTGTTGGAAAGCAGTTGAATTCGCGGTTTACGGCTGATCCCGCGCGCACGTATAAGTGTCTCCATGCAGGCAGGCGCGCCAGGACGATATCCCAGAGGATTCTTTGTCCTCTTTTTTTCGGAGATGATGGAGCGTTTCGGCTTCTATACGCTCATCTTCCTCCTGGTGCTCTATCTGACCAATGAACTCGGCATGCCGGATGCCCGGACAACCCTGCTCTTTGGCACCTTCATGTCCTTTGTCTATCTGGCAACCGTGGTCGGTGGATTTGTCGCCGACCGGATCCTCGGATTTCGCCGCGCCATTGTCCTCGGAGGCGTGCTGTCGGCGCTCGGTTATGTATTGCTGACATTCCATGCCGGGCTCCATGCGGGACTTGCGGCCGTGGTGGTGGGCACCGGGCTTTTCAAGGTCAACATGACCGGTCTGCTAGGAAGCCTTCACGATGACGATACGGCGCAACGTGAAAGCAGCTTCACTCTTTATTACATGGGGATCAATATTGGCTCGTTCGCAGCCAGTCTTCTCTCCAGCTTTGTCGCAACGAGATATGGGTATGAATATGCCTTCCTCCTGGCCGCCGTCGCCATGGTCGCGTCGCTGGCGATATTCATATCCGGCCGAAAAGCCTTGACCGACCGGGGATTGCCCCCATTGACACAATCGAAACGCCGACGACACAAGGCCGCTTATTCGGATGCGATCATCCTGGTAGCCGGCATGGCAGCCGCAGCCATCCTGGTCGCCTTTTTTCTGCACAATGCGGGTCTTGCCGGAATAGCAATCGCTGTGCTGTCGGCGATTGCCGTCGGGTATTTTGTTATCGAACTTATCCGAGAAGACCCACCACGCCGCAATGCCCTGATTGCTCTGCTCACCCTTTTCGTATTCGCCATTCTGTTCTGGTGCATCTACGGGCAGGATAACACATCCGTTCTTCTTTACACGGAGCGGAGCGTCGACCGGAATGTGTTTGGTCACGTCTTTTCAGCAAGCGCATTTGAGTCCCTGAATCCACTTTTTGTTGTTCTGCTGGCGCCCGTCTTTGCGCTGTTGTGGACGGGACTTTCGCAAACACGCTTCAATCCCTCTGCGCCCGTCAAATTCGCATTCGGCCTGGTGCTGCTGGCGCTGGCATTTTATACGCTGAACCTGGGGGGAGCGACTTCCGGCCCGCAGACGCTGGTTCCGCCGGTCTGGCTCGTCATTTTCTTTCTTCTGGTGACCTGTGCGGAAATCTGTGTGGCACCCGTTGGCATGTCGATTGTCTCGCGACTCGCTCCCCCGCGATTGCTTGGCTTCACCATGGGCATGTGGTTTCTTGCGGAGGCGGTCGCGGATTACGTTGCTGGCCTCATCGCAGGTTTGAGCGCGGTCCCCGAAGGCGCTTCCGTGCTTGTCACGAGGCAAATCTACGAAAACTCATTTTCCATCTATGCGCTGATTGCCTTTGTCGGCGCCGTCATGTTGTTCCCGCTGGCCCGGATTATTGGCCGGCATATCACAACGGATGGGTCCGGTCAGGACGCGCGCACGACCATCACGTGATAGGGCACACGGCGCGGCAATACGCCCGATGCTCCAGCCAGATGCAACATCCTCTAATCAGGCCTCGATGATCGCCACGCCTGACGGTTTGAGGGTCGACTCGCCAAGCAAATAGGTGCCGCTCAGGCCGACCGTTTCGAGATCGATTGCGCGTTCTCCATAGTTGAAGGCGTATGTCACCGCGCCATCGCGACGAACGCGCAGCTCATCCGGCAGAGCAAGCAGAGACAACCCGGCTTGCTGTCCCAGGTCGTTGATGATCCGCGCCAGCAAAGCGCTGTCAGGCCAGCCGCCGAGATAATGGAAATTCCCCTGGCGCACCAGAACCGGCTGTCCGTCCTGACTTTCGACAACCACATTGCAGTCAGCGCCGGGCTCCAGGAACTCCCGCCAGAATTTGAGCGTGCCGTCAGCGCCGGCAATGGGCACGGGACAATTGGCTGGCAGGCTCTCGACCTGGCTGACCGTCACATCGATGATCGGTGCCGGAAGATCGGGAGGCATTGTTTCCGGAATTGAAAACGAACTGGTTTTCGAACCCGTTCGTGGTCCGGCAAGAACAAGGCCGGTATAGGACCGTAGGGCCGTAACCAGCGTTTCATTCCAGGCAAACAGGCCCGGAATGATGACCATCTGGTAGGCGGACAGATCACTCGTGTCCGGCGGCAGGAAATCGACCGAGAGGCCGCGCGCGCGCAATCCGCGATAGAAGTCGAAGATCAGGCGGAAATAATCGAATTCGCGGCCCTGTGGTTGGGTTTCCCAGGCCCAGGACGATGCATAGTCGAAGATGATGGCGACCGGCGCCGTTTCTGTTGGCGGCAGATCCAGCCGCGCCAACTCTTCGGACATGGTTTTGGCCGCATCGGCCCCATCGGCTTCGACACTGTCCGGCCTCAGCAGCCCCGCATGCATTTGCTCCTGGGCAAATGGCGCCTGACGCCATCGGAAATAGCTTACGACTTCTGCACCGTGAGCGAAGGCCTCCCAACTCCACAGCCGGATCATCCCGTCGCGTGGTGCCGGATTGTGGTCGGCCCAATTGACCGGTCCCGGTTGCAGCTCCATCACCCACCAGCGCCCCTTGGAGGTCGCCCGGTAAAGATCGTGATGAAACGCCTGAAGATCGGGATCGCCGGTTCGCATGAAACGCTGCCGCCATGCGTCGTCGACCTCCAGCCGGTCTTCAAGAAAACCCAGCGGGTAACAATCCCAACTGGAGATATCGAGATCGGATCCGACTTTGAAATGGTCGAAGGTCAGGGTGCGGCCCATGAAATTATGGATCACATCGCGGCCGGGTGAGAGCTGACGGACAACGTCCACCTGCAGCCGGTTGAATCGGGCAATCTGATCGGAGGAATAGCGATAAAAATCCATCCGATGTGCCGGGTTGTGTTCGCTTGGCGTCAGTCCGGGCAGTTCGACAGAATGGAAATCCGGATAGTCCATCGACCAGAACACGTTGCCCCAGGCAAAGTTCAGGCGGTCGATATTGCCGTATTTCTCCGCGAGCCATAACCGAAAACCCTGCAGGGCAGGGGCCGACCAGGAGCGGGCCGTATCATGGCAGGCATATTCATTGTCGATCTGCCAGCCGACGACCGCATCATGGGTGCCGAAACGTTCCGCCAGGGCGGTGACAATACGCACGCACTCACGCTGGTATCCTTCATGGGAAAAACAGCAGTGCCTTCGGGACCCGAAGCCACGTGCATGGCCCTCGACATCTATCGGCAGCATCTCCGGCATTTCATCGACCAGCCATTTTGGCGGCGTGGCGGTCGGGGTTCCCAAAACAACCTTGAGGCCAGCGTCGTGCAGTGTATCGATCGCCCGTTCGAGCCAGTCGAACTCAAGACGACCACGCGCCGGCTCGAGGCGCGACCAGGCAAATTCGCCGATCCGCACAAACGCGATTCCCATATCGGTCATCCGGCGGGCATCTTCCGGCCACATGGCTTCCGGCCAGTGCTCCGGATAATAACAAACCCCTAGCGCGCGGGTCGCGGTCATCGATCGGTCCAACTCTGTTTCAAAAGATTCTAAAGAACGACCTTGGGCTCATAACGGGTATTGAATTCCCGGTCGAGCAGGAAAGTCTGACCGGCCAACCGCTGCTCGGCAATTTGCTGCTCGCTGAGGCCCGATATCGCAGACGTTGCAATCATCTTGCCGCCGCCAATAAAGGCCGGGCAGGTGACATTGCTGACAGGCAACCCAATCGTTTCCACACAGGTTCCCGACGCATCGAAAGCCGAAACACAGCCTCCGCCCCAGCGGGCGTTCCACAACAAACCATCGGCGTCGACCACGGCGCCGTCGGGGCTTCCGGCGACCTGGTCCTGTTTGTCCAGAAAGATCTGGGAGGTTCCGGTCGGCAAACCCGTGGCCGGATCGAGATCGATCCGCATGATCTGACCGGTTGCCGTATCCGAATAATATCCTGTGGCGCCATCGGCGGAAAAGCAGATTGCGTTTGAAACAGTGATATCGGAAAAAAGCCGGCGCAGTTCACCGCGGAAATAGTGGTAGATGGAACCGGCAGCCGGCTCGCCCTGTTTGCTCATCGTTCCAATCCAGAAAGCACCGCAGGGATGGACGCGGCAGTCATTGGAGCGCGTGGTGCCATTGTTCGCTTCCAGCGGCATATGCAGGGCCAATGTTCCATCCGAAATGGTTCTGACATAGAGGCCATGTTCGCCTACAAGCAATTGGCGTTCCGGATCGATCGCCGCCAATGCACTGCCCATGATCGGCAGATCGTGCGTAGTGGTCGTGGCGGTATCAAGGTTCTTTTCAAACAGTCTTCGGCCGAGAATATCGAACCACCACGCCTTGTTGTTTTCAGGATCGAAGGTCGGTCCCTCACCGAGGGTACACGGATTGGTGTCAAACACCGTCTGTGTGGCGTTCATGTCCGATCAGTCTCCGAATACACTATCGTAGGTTTCCACGGTCAGCTTGGCGCGCTCTGCGACGTCGTCCGGGGACATGCCCGGCTTGTAGAGGCTTGAGCCCAGACCGAAAGTCCTTATGCCCACCGCACGGTATTCAGCAAATTCGCGATGCGAAACACCGCCTACAGCGCCAATTTCCGTGTTTGGTGGCAGAACTGAGCGGATGGCGGAAATCCCGGACGGCCCAAGGACACTGGCCGGAAAGAATTTCAGTCCGGATGCACCAGCCTTTACCGCACTCAGCGCTTCCGTCGGTGTCAGGACACCGGGCATGGTCACCATTTCATGGTCGCTCGCGCGCCGTATCACATCGGCATCGACATTCGGACTGACCATCAAGCGGCCACCAATGCCGGCCAGCCGGTCAACATCGTTCGTCGACAGGACGGTTCCGGCGCCGATCAGGCAGTGATCCGGTGCAGTTTCGACGGCAATTCGAATGGACTGAAACGGTTCGGGTGAGTTCAAGGGGATTTCGATCGCCTCAAAACCGGCCTCGATCAGAACCGACACAGTGTCTGCCGTCTCTTCGGGCTTGAGGCCACGCAGGATCGCAACCATCGACCGCTTCAAATCCGGCCAGGCAATTGTCTGTGTCATGCTTTCATAGTCCCAAAATGCGCCTGCTGGTCCGCAATCGGCCAGAACCGGCGCGCCGCGATCACCAATCCGGCAACGACCGCCTGATCGGCATCCACCATGTGAATAGTCTTGTCGAGCGCAGCAAATGCGGATTGATAGAGGCCCGCCAATTTTCCCGACGCGATGAGATGAACCGTGTCAGATGTCCCGAATTCAAGTTCGGCACCGGCGATTTCACCGCCGATCAGAAGCCCCGAAAGCCGCGCATAACAATCGATCTGCGAACGATCAAAAAGCAATTGCGAAGCGCGCAGGGAAAAGAGCATCCGTGGCATTTCTGCCGCATGATGAAAACTCTCCCGCACCGCGTCGACGAAATCCGCATTCGCCGGATCGAAATCTCCGCCGGCGCCGACGGCATGGCGCAGTATTGATTGTGTCGCCAACAGACCGAAAAGCTCGCCGGTCATGTGGCTGGAAAATCCGCTGATGTGACCATTGGTGAACCGTGCCCATTTCGAATGGGTCCCCGGCAGGCAAGCCAGTCCGATCGGTTCGCTTTCCGTCAGGCCGCCGAGCAGTTGCGTTTCCTCGCCGCGCATGACATCGGGTCTGGCCTGATCACGCTGGGCAAGGCCCGGCAATATGCGAATATCACGCCGGGTGCCGGTGACTTGTACGGCCCTGCTCACGATGTCGTTCAGGGACGCCGGAATGGTCAGGTAGCGCGCTTCCTGCCATCCCTGCCGCGACCCTGCCATTCCGCAGACAACGACCGGCAGCACCTCGGGGGCCCCCATTGCGTCGAGATGCCCTTCGAGCACGCTCTCGTAGCCGGCCTGTGTCAGTTTTGCCATGCCCTCGTCGCTGCGCCGTTCAGCGAGCTTCGTTCCGTCATGCGACATCAGCCAGATGCGAAGCCGGCTAGTGCCCCAGTCAACAGCTGCAAAATGCGGTTCGGACACCAAAGCTCTACCCCGTCACCACGACACCGCCATCCACCACCATCGCCTGGCTGGTCATCATTCTGGAGGCGGATGATGCCAGGAACAGTGTTGGCGCGACGATATCTTCAGGCAGGATCTCGGCCTTCAGGCATTGCCGTTCAATGTGGTCTTTCAGAGCCTCTGGCGTCACCCACAGCTCCCGCTGCCGGTCGGTCAGGACCCAGCCGGGCATCAGCGCATTGACGCGAATATTGTCCGGACCGAGTTCACGGGCCAGTCCACGCGTCAGTCCGGTGATGGCCGACTTTGACGTTACATAGGCCGGGTACCCGGCATTGCCCATCATGTACGAAATCGACGAGAAATTGATGATGGAGCCAAAGCCCGCCTGGCGCATGTCACTGGCCACTTCCTGGGCGGTAAAAAAATGCGGGCGCAAATTGATGTTGATGGCTTTGTCCCAATCGTCCACCGTGAAAGCATCCAGATCATGCCTGTTGTCGGATGCTGCATTGTTGACAAGAACGGTGATCGGGCCATGGGCCTCGCGGGCCTGTCGGATCGTTGCACGAAGCGCATCGACGTCGGTGATATCGCAAGCCATGAAGAGCGGGCGGTTTTTGTAGCTTGCTTCCAGCCGGTCGCAAAGCTCGGTCGCGTCCGAGCGTTGAACGAAAGCAACCTTGGCACCCTGCGCGACAAATCCCTCGGTGAGCCACGCGCCGATACCCGATCCACCACCCGTGATGAAAACAGACTGACCTTTCAGATCTTCAAAATGTGCGTCAAGTTTCATCTTCTTCTACTCCAATTCAATTTGGCCCGAAGGTTTCGGGACCGGGGTATCCGTCACGCTGGCAGACCGGCTTGCCAACCGGATTGTGGCCAGGGACGTGCCAGTATCGGTCGGCTGACCAGCTTTTGTCACGGCGGGATGGCTGTCACCCGGGACATGGGCGGTAATCACTGGCGCACGCCCTCGATGACCCACATGGTCTCGGGAAAGCTCCAGGGCAGGGTCAGGCCATGGTTCATCAGATAGGTACCGCTGAGAGTGACCGCCTCTGACTTCAGCGTTTGTGTGCCGCGGGAAAGGGTGCTGGCACTTTCACGGTTGATCAGGTTGATCTGGTAGCGCGCTTTCGGATCCAGACGCGTCAGACGCAATGGTCTCGGGGCGATCTGGCTGCTGGTCGTCGCCTTGCCGACAAAAGCCACGAACCGCGAATGATCGATGGCAAGCTGCTGTTCTGCAACAATCGCCGGGTCGGCACTTTCCAGGCGCAGAATATCGGCGGTCATCATCCAGTGGCGATTGTTCTTCCACCAGGCGATAACCTGCTGCAGCACATCGGCCTCGTCTTCGGTCAGTTCCTGCGGGTCCATCTCGATGCCCATATGCCGCTGCGCGGCAACCCAGGCACGGAAATGCATGTCCAGGACCCGCCCGGATGTGTGGCATTTGCGGGGGCCGACATGGCTGCCTGTGACCGCAGCCGGCAGAAACAGCGATGCGTTGTGCTGCATCTTCAATCGCTCGTGGGCATCATTGCTATCGCTGAGCCATATCCGGTGCGTGCGTTTGAGGATGCCGAAATCGATCCGGCCACCACCGGATGCACAGCTCTCAATTTCCACATGGGGAAACTCCCTGCGCAGCCGGTCGATCAGGGCGTATGATCCGCGCGTCTGCGCGGCATCGGGCATCGGCAGGACACGGTTGTGGTCCCACTTGATATATTCGATCGCGTGGTCACGAAGCACTGCGGCTATACGGTTGAAGAGAAAACTCTGAACCGCCGGCAGGGCCATGTTGAGCGCTTTCTGGTTGCGCCCCAATATCTGGTCTTCGCCGCCAAGTGCCCAATCGGGATGCGCCCGGTGAATATCGGAATCCGGATTGATCATTTCCGGCTCGAACCAGATGCCGAATGTCATGCCGATGCTGTGGACGTGCTCAATCAGCGGATCCAGTCCATCGGGATACTTGCGCGGATCGACCTCCCAGTCGGAAAGCGCGCGCGTGTCGTCATCGCGCCGGCCGAACCAGCCATCGTCCAGAACGAAACGTTCCGCGCCCAGTTCCGCAGCGCGGCTGGCGATTTTCTTGAGGGTCGGAAGATTGTGGTCGAAATAGACCGCTTCCCAGCAATTGAAATGCACGGGCCTGGCGCGCTTTTCATCGGGCATGTGGACAATTTCGTCTCGCAGATGCCGTTGGAAAGCCACCGCACAGCCATTCAGCCCGTCATCAGAGAACGTGATGTAGAGCGGTGCAGTTTCAAAATGGGTCTGCGGCGCAACCTCCATGCGTTCGGCGTGGCCAAACTGAATCTGCCGCCGTCCGTCTGGCAGTTCCTCGGCGATCATCTTGTGTCCGCCCGACCACCCGTAGTGAAACGCATAGGCTTGACCCTGCGTGTTCGTTGCCCCGCGACACGGCACGATCAGACCCGGAAAATGCTCGTGTCCGGTTCGGCCTGTCCGGTTTTCACGGAACCGCATGCCGGGAGACCAGGCCGTCCGGTTGAGCTGGAACTCTCCGCACCAGCGACCGGCAAAATCGATCATTTCGTCCGATAGCTGTGGCGCCGGGATCACCGGAGCGGACATCCAGTGCAGATGAACCGGCTGGCTGGACTCAAGCTTCGACTGCGCTTCGATCACATGGGTTTGCCCGTTGATGGCAAAATGGGCCGTATAGGTCAGGCCGTTCCCCACGTCCTCATAGATCAGCTGCAGTTTGCCGGGGGCTTGGTCAACCTTTTCAAGGCAGAACTTGGTCAGCAGCTGCGTTCCGTCCTTGGCACGCACGATCAGGCCCGGCTGACCGGGAAAGGTCCGTGTTGCCTCGGGGGAAATGGAAAGCTCGGGGTTCAAATCAAGCATGCCACCGGTGACATCGATGGCATGGACAGAAAATAGGGTACTCAGATCCTCGTCGTCCGGCAGCTTCGGCCCCCAATAGATCACCTCGGCAAGGTGATCTCTGTGGGAGCCGAGTACCAGAGTCTGACGCCTGTCATCCAGCCGCCAGCATTGGATCATGGCAGCACATTTCGCATCGTGTTTGAAGTCATTTGACAGCTCCAAGTGTGAGGCCGGCAATAAAGTGCTTCTGCATCAGGAAGAACATCGCAACCGGCGGCAGGGCCGCAACGATGGCGCCGGCGCTCATCAGGTGATAGGCGGCCCGGAACTGTGCGTTGAACGAAGTGATGCCTGCTGTCACCGGTTGGGATTCAACGCCCTGGGTCAACACGATCGCCCAGAAATAGTCGTTCCAGATGAAGGTGAAGATCAGCACGCTGAGTGCGGCAATGGCCGGTTTCATGAGTGGCAGGACGATGTAGATGAAGATCCTCCACTCGGCAATGCCCTCGACCCGCGCGGCTTCGATCAGTGCAAAGGGCAGTCCCTTGATGAAGTTGCGCATGAACAAGGTGCAGAAGCCCGACTGGAAGGCAATGTGGAAAAGCACAAGGCCCGTTTTGGTGTTGTAGAGACCCATATCGAGGGTGAGATCACGAACCGGCACCATGAGGATCTGGAAGGGCACGAAGTTTCCTGCGACGAACAGGAAAAAGACCCACAAATTCAGCTTGAATTTGTAGATGCCCAGGGCAAAGCCGGCCATACAGGACAGAGCCACGGCGCCAATCGCTGTCGGCACCGTAATCAACAGAGAGTTGAGCAGATAGCGCGGCATGTCAGATTCGAAAAATACCCTTCCGTAATTTTCGAAGCCGCCGAAGCTTGATGGCAGGGACCAATAGTTGCCCCCGGAAAAATCACCTTCCGGTTTGACTGAAAACAGTGCAACGGCAAGCAGCGGCAACAGCCACATGATCAACGCAACAGGCAGAAAGGACTGATATGTGATCTGCCAACTGCGTGGTGATTTTTGAATAGGTGTCGGAAACATATCAGCGTCCCCTCTCGTCTTGATACATCGAGTAAAGGAAATACGCGATGAAGAACAACATGATGAAGAACAGCACCACAGCGATGGCGGCGCCGTAACCCATGCGGAAGCCATATTCCGACAGGGCGACCTCGAACATGTAGAAGCTCAGAACCCGGCTTTCGCCGAATGGTCCGCCATTGGTCATGACCGAGATCAGGTCGAAGGAGCGAAGCGCGCCGACGATTGTCACCACGAAGGCAATGAAGGTTGCGGGCTTGAGCTGCGGGACGATGACGTACCAGAGCATCCTCCAGCCCTTGGCACCATCAAGTCTTGCGGCCTCGATCTGTTCGGGATCAACGGCGTTGAGACCGGTCAGGTAGAGGATCATGCAGTAGGCTGTCTGTGGCCAGAGACCGGCAGCAATGATGCCGTATGTCACATAAGTCGGGTCACCCAGGACGTTGATCGGACCAAGCCCGACCCAGCCGATGATCGTATTCAGCAGTCCGAATGTCGGGTCGTAGAACCAGGTAAACACCAGGCCAACAACCACCTGGCTGATGACGAACGGGAAAAAGAAGAGCGACTTGTAAAGTCTGATGCCCATGACGGTCTGGTTCAAAAACAGTGCGATGAACAATCCGGCGGGAATGGCCAGCAGGTACAGGATCAACCAGATCACATTGTTCTTCAGCGACGTATAGAACGCCGGGTCGTCCCACAGTTCGACGTAGTTTTCAGTACCGATATATTCACGGGCGCCCAAACCATCCCATGCAAAAAGGGAGATTTCGAAGCTCTGGAAAATGGGAATGATCACATAGGCGGCAAAGAACAGGATCGCCGGTGCAAGGAACAGCCACGGCGTAACGCTGATTTCGTTTCGCTTGTACCAGGATCTGTTGGGCGTTTCATAATCGGATTTGGCTAGGCTGGCAGTCGACATCGCGAACCTCTATTCTTCATTGCATTCGCGTGTCCCGAGGGGCCAGCGAAGCTGGAATCCAAATGCGGACATTGGATGGTCCGAAAGGCAAACGGGGCGGAACTAGCAGTCCCGCCCCGGTACGATTACTTGTAAACACGCTCGCGTGTTTTCTCCAGGCGCTGGAGGATTTGATCCAGATTGTCAGGGCGAACCATGAACTCCTGGAAACCCTCCATGCCGACTTTCGCCATTTCTGCTGGCGCGTCGCGGTCGAAGAACTGAGCAAGAGCAGAGGCACCATTCAGCATCTCAAAACCCTGTTGCACGAATTTGTCGTCCGTATTGACGCTGGCCTGGTTGTTGACCGGCAACTGACCAAGGCTTGCATTCATTGATGTCTGCACTTCGGGAGTGGCAACAAACTGCAGGAACGCACGAGCGGCTTCCTTGTTTTGTGCACCTGACGGGATGTGCAGGGTATCCGTCGGAGCTTCCTCGGCCATCGGGATGCCCTCGGTGATCAGCGGGAACTGATAGAAATCAAGCTGATCATCCGTCAATCCGGCAGCCTTGATCGGATCAACGGCAAAGTTGCCCATCAGGTAAGCCGCTGCTTTTCCGTCAACCAGGAAAGGAATGGCTTCCTGCCAGCTATAGGCTGTGTGGTCATCGATGAAAGCACCCATGTCGATCAGCTCACGCCAATTCGCCATGGTTTTCTTGACCCGGTCGTCCGTCCAGCTGACTTCACCGGCGGTGAGAGCCATGTGGAACTCGTAACCGTTGGTGCGCAGGTTCAGATAGTCGAACCAGCCGGCTGCGGTCCACAGGAACTTCGTACCGATTGTGTAGCACTTCGCGCCGGAATCGATGATCTTCTGGCAATTGGCTTTTTCTTCGTCCCAGGTCTTTGGTTCGCTCAGACCCAGCTTGTCGAAAATGTCTTTCCGGTAGTACATGCCCCACTGATAGTAGGTGTAGGGTACGCCCCACTGTTTGCCGTCGATCGTCAGCGCGGTTTTGGTCGATGCCAACTGCTCGGCCAGTTCACCCTGCCAGAGATCAGACACATCCTCAAAAAGACCGGTTTTCACATAGGGAAGCATGCGGTTGCCGGCGTACCATGTCGCCACATCTGGCGGGTTTGCAGTCAGGAAGTTTCTGATCTGCGTCTTGTAACCATCACGATCGATGATGGTTGTTTCGATGTTGAGATCCGGATGCATTTCATCGAATTGAGCAATGATGCCTTCGAAGGTTGCACGCGGTGCGGGGTTTGAAGTGTCGAGAAATATTTTCATGTCGCCGGACAGCTTGTCGGCGGCAAAAGCCCCCGTTGCCAATGCGGCGCTGGTAACAAGCGCCATAGCTGACGCCTTCAAAATGGAACGCATGGTATCCTCCCTTTCGGTTCCGAATAATGAAACAATTATTTACATATTGAAATTGGAGCACGATTGTCATACGCTTGTCAAGAATATCCTCGCCGGCCTTGGGAGCCACACGGGGATAGGGAGGAATGACATTGCACACCGGGCACAAGTCGAGCGGGACTGTGGGGAAGGCACTGAGCGTGCTTGATCAGGTGGCATCATTTGAGCGGCCGGTGCGGTTCAATGATGTCCTGGCGGATTCGCCCTTTCCCAAGGCGACGCTCTACCGGATTCTGCAAAATCTCGTGACGGAAGACTTGCTGACCTTCGATCGCAAATGGCAGACCTATGCCCTCGGTGTACGTCTCGTTCGCCTTGCGCATTCGGCCTGGAAGCAATCTTCGCTGGCGCCCGTTGCGCGACCTCACCTGACATCGCTCAGTGAAAAGACGGGCGAGACGATCCACCTTGCACAGCTTGACGGGCCGCACGTGCTTTATCTCGACAAGCGCGATGCGAAACGTCGCGTTACGATGTTTTCGGAAGCCGGCAAGGTCGGCCCGGCCTATTGCACAGGGGTCGGTAAGGCAATGTTGGCCTTTCTTCCCGAAGATGAGTTGCAGCGCATCCTGCCGCAACAGTCCTACCATCGGTTCACGCCATCAACTCTGTGTTCCGTGCAGGAATTGACCGACGAGCTCGGGCAGATACGCCAGCACGGTTTTGCACTCGATCGCGAAGACCATGAGCCCGGAATTATCTGCGTGGCGGTTCCCATCCTGTCACGAACCCGGCAGATGATGGGTGCCATTTCAATCACCAGCACCTCAGCCAGGACCTCTCTTGGCAAGCTGAAAAAGTTTGTGCCGGATTTGCAGGGAGCAGCCTGCGATATTGCGGCAGCGGCGGAATATTGGCGGTTCCCCGACAACCAGAAAACGCCGGAAGCAATGGAGATCTAACGAAATGTCAGGTGTAACACTTCAAGAAGTCGTCAAGCGATACAGCGATGTTCAGGTGATCCACGGTGTGGATCTGCAAATCGAGGATGGTGAATTCTGTGTTTTTGTCGGGCCGTCCGGTTGCGGCAAGTCAACACTGCTGCGCATGGTTGCGGGACTGGAAGAAACCACCGAAGGCAAAATTTCCATCGGATCTCGCGATGTAACCCGCATGGATCCGGCGCAGCGTGGTGTCGCCATGGTGTTTCAGACCTATGCGCTCTACCCGCATATGACGGTCAAGGATAATATGGGGTTTGGCCTGAAGATGAACGGCCATCCCAAGGCGGAGATTGACAAGAAAGTTGCCGAGGCAACCAAAATCCTCAAGCTGGAAGAATATCTCAGTCGCAAGCCCTCGGCATTGTCGGGTGGACAGAGACAGCGCGTCTCCATTGGCCGCGCCATTGTTCGCGGACCGGAAGTGTTCCTGTTCGACGAGCCGCTTTCCAACCTCGATGCGGAATTGCGCGTTGAAATGCGCGTCGAGATCGCGCGGTTGCACAAGGAAATCGGCGCCACCATGATTTACGTGACCCACGATCAGGTGGAAGCCATGACATTGGCGGACAAGATTGTGGTTCTGCGTGCCGGCAATATTGAACAGGTCGGCGCACCGCTGGATCTTTATAGTGATCCGAACAACAAATTCGTTGCTGGATTCATCGGCTCTCCCGCCATGAATTTTCTTGAAGGAACAAGCAAGGGCGATTCAGTCGAGGTCCCGGCTCTCAAATCCAGCTACAAATTGCCCGTCAATATCCCGGCCGCGGGTACACCGGTCATACTCGGCATACGGCCGGAGCATATTGAGGTCGACAGAAGTGGCGACACATTGGCGGTTGATCTGACGGAAGCCTTGGGTGGCGTGTCCTATGACTATCTCGTGTCGGATACCGGGGAAAAAATCATCGTCGAAGAACATGGCGACGAGCGTTCGGTGGAAGGCTCTCGGGTCAGCATTTCATTCGATACCAACCGGGCCATGCTGTTCGATCGAGAGTCGGAACAACGCATTCGGTAAACGATCCAAATCAAATGGATCAAAGGGGCGCTGTCAGGCGCCCCTTTTTGTCGTCAGCTTGACGGAAGCATGACCTTGTCGATGACGTGAATGACGCCATTGTCGGTCACGATATCGGCGCTGATTACGGTCGCTTCATCGACAGAAACACCGCTGGATGACTTTTCCACAGCGAGCAGCGTGTCGCCACCGGACTTGATTGTCTTGACGTGAATCACGCGACCCGGCAACTGGTTGGACATCAGCTTGCGCGGCAGAACGTGGTAGCTCAGGACAGCAATGAGCTGGTCCTTGTTCTCGGGCTTGAGCAGTGTCTCAACCGTTCCGGCCGGCAATGCTGCAAACGCCTCGTCCGTCGGAGCAAAGACGGTCAGGTTTTCGCCGGTGGCGAGCGCATCGGCAAGCCCGGCAGCCGTGGCAGCAGCCAGAAGGGTTTCAAAACTTCCGGCGCTCTTTGCTGTCTCGACAATGTTCGAAGCTTTCGCCGGCACGGTCGCCAGCATCGCGGCTGCAAGGCCTGCAGCAATCAGTGATTTTCTCATTTAGGTCGTCCTCCAAGGATTGATTTACAACAAATGGTTATGGGTTTTTGCTAGCGGTGGGGTTACGGCGCCCACCCGAAATCGGATCACCAGGTGGACAGAAAAACGCATTGCGGCAGTCGCCTTCGAAGAAAAATCCGAAGTCTGCTTAAAATTGTTCTGCGAATGTGATCTGTTTGGAATGACAATGCGTAATCCTCCCGACACAATAAAGGTCGGGCCATGCTGAAAGTTTTGCGAGTGGAAAAGCCGATGGGCGATCGGGAACGGGGTTCGGATCAGCAGATGATGCAATCGCTGATCAAGGCGATAGCCGAATCCGGTGACCGGGATGCCTTTGAAGCGCTTTTTGCCCGTTTTGGTCCACGCATCAAGGGAATGATGATCAGTTCCGGCGCAACGGACGACATGGCCGAAGACCTTGTTCAGGATGTGATGATGACAATCTGGCGCAAGGCGGCGCTATATTCACCCGAGCGTGGCAATGTCAGCACATGGATTTTCACCATTGCCCGTAATGCCCGGATCGACCGGCTTCGTCGCCAGCCAACCCAGCCCTATGTGGATGTGGACACCATCACGCTCGAGTGCGATGCGCCGACCGCCGAGACTCAGGTCATCGGCAGTCAGAGCGATGCACGGGTGCGTGAAGCCGTCGAACTTCTACCGGATGAACAGAAAGCCGTTATTGAACTGGCTTTCCTGCGGTTCAAGCCGCAAAGCACCATTGCCAAGGAATTGAACGTTCCGATTGGCACGGTCAAGTCGCGCATGCGGCTGGCCTATCAGAAACTGAAAGAACACCTTGAGGAATTACGATGAGCATTCATCATCACCTGGATGCCGCAACACTCATGCGCTATGCGAGCGGCGATCTGGATACCGCTTTCACGGTCGTTGTGGCCTCCCACCTTGCCATGTGCGATGCCTGCCGTGAATCGGTTCGCGTTGCCGAGGCCATGGGCGGACAATGCCTTGATGATGCGCCGGCTCCGATGCTGTCGGACGGTGCATTTGCACGCCTTTCGCACGCCATTGACGCCGGCGTCACCAGGGACACGCCTGTCGTGCCACGCGCCCGGGAAATCGGCTCGCAGCATGCGTCCGATGTACCGCTGCCGCTCAGGCCCTTTGTCGGTGATACGTTCGACGATGTGAGCTGGCGGATGATTGTGCCCGGTGTTCATCGCCATCGCATCGAACTCGCCGACACGCAGTCTTCACTGTATATGCTGAAAATCGGCGAAGGCAGGAAGATGCCCGAACACGGCCATGGCGGACCTGAGATGACGCTTGTGATGCGCGGATCATACAGTGATACGCTCGGACATTACGGGGCAGGTGATGTCGCCGATCTTGATGAACATGTCGAGCATCAGCCCATAGTCAATTCCAGCGAGCCTTGCATCTGTCTGGTGGCAACCGAGGAGCCCACGCAGTTCAAGGGGATCGTGAGCCGCTTGATGCAGCCATTTGTTGGCATCTGATCCACGATGCCAACCTCCGATGACAATTTCGGAAATGTCTGGGTCATTGGCGCGAGCTCCGGAATTGGAGAGGGGTTTGCACGCCTCATTGAAGACAAATGCCAGAATGTCGCGATTTCCGCGCGCTCTTCGGACAAGCTCGAGAAAATTCGGTCCGAGACCGAAAAGCTGACTCCGTTCCCGGTGGACGTGACGTCTGCACAGGCCATGACCGAGGCCGCCAATACGATTGAAGCGCAATTCGGCTCCATCGATCTTGTGGTTGTCTGTTCCGGTTATTGGGCCGTGATGCGGGCCGATCAGCTGGACCTGAAAAAGATGCACACGGCGATGGAGATCAACTTCTTCGGTGCCGTCAACACGGTCGCAGCGGTCGTGCCAGGCATGAAGGCCCGGAAACGGGGCCGCATCGTCATTGTTTCATCTGTCGCCGGATACCGCGGATTGCCACAGGCCGCGGCCTATGGACCGACCAAGGCTGCCCTGATGAATCTGGCTGAAACACTGAAAATCGATCTCGAGCCTTCCGGCATCGATGTCTCCATCGTCAATCCCGGTTTTGTCGATACGCCGATGACCCGAACCAACAAGTTTACAATGCCTGGTATGATCAGTGTGGAGGAGGCGGCACAAAGCATGCTCGCCGGCATCAGGCAAAAGAAATTTGCCGTCCTGTTTCCCTTCGTCTTCGCCAACACTGTCCGCCTGGCCAACCTCGTTCCAAATTGGTTGTTTTTCTGGGGAATCAGGCGGATGTTGCGGCGATAGTCGGCAAATCGCTTCGGCTGGTGTCAAATTCAGGCGGCAATGTCGTCCGGGAATCTCTTTTCGGCGAGTTTGTGCACACTCATCGGCTCTTGCGGCGGTGAGGGTTTCTTGTAGATCGGCAGCGCTCGCATCCAGAGTCGCAAGGCCTCCCATCGAATGGTTAGCCAGACCTTTTGCGTCAGCAATGTGTTGACAGTGAATTGCTTGAGAAGTTGCCGGTCCGTGATGGGACGCCGGCTTCCGGCGAAATGCGCTGCCAGGAGCGGGCCATCATCATCGTCCAACCGTATGCCGATCGCGGCAGTGTCACCCGGAAGGGCCGTCCGGAACATGTAGCGCCCGCTGACCCGGTTGAACGGTGAGACGTGAAAGACCTTCTCGCAATTATGCCTGATGACACCGCCCGATTCGGCGCTGGTCGCCATCACGTAGCTGTGCCGCTCGCCAAAAGTATTGGAAACTTCGTATATGGTTACGGCAACCTCGTCTTCGGCATCGAGGCCGTAATAGACGGTGAGCGGATTGAAGACATAGCCGAGAACCCGCGGATAGCACAACATGATGAAGCGTTTGACGGTTCCTGCACCCACAGCGGTTTCAGCCATGCCGTCGAGGTGCAGTCGCAGGTTGTCACCTTTGCCAAAATCCTTGTCATGCATGGAAAAAAGATTGAACCGGTTGTGGGAGAATAGCCAAAGTCGCCCTCCCAGTTTGCTCAGGGCATCCACATCGGCGAGCACCGCAAAGACCGAATATTTGAAATGATGCATCTTCGGCCGAAACCGCCGATGCATGACGGAGCCCGCATAGATGCCCTCATGCGGCTCCATCACTCGGCCACCTGACGATATCGCTCCGCGACGTCCCGTTTGCCGGTAAAAGTGTCGTCGCTGGCCCAAGGCCGCGCCATGCCACCAAGTTCCTCGGCGACGGCAAGGCCGCTGGCAAGGCCATCCTCGTGGAAACCGAATCCAAGATAGCTGCCACAATACCAGGTCCGGCGGTAACCCTGCACCGTTTGCATTTCTTCCTGAGCGCGAAAAGCTGCTGCCGTAAAGACCGGATGATCATATTCCAGAACGCGGTCGATCTTGTCGGCACGGATGTCCTGCGAGGGATTGAGCGTCACGAAGATGTTCTCGTTTGTGTCAAGAGACTGGAGCCGGTTCATCCAGTAGCTCACGCACAGACCGCTGTCACCGCCGCCGCCCGTCTTGATATAATTCCATGCGGACCACAATCGGCTACGTTTCGGCATCCATCGCTCGTCGCGATGCAGCACGGCAATGTTTTTTTGATAGGGAAAGGCCGACAAGAGCGCCTTTTCCACGGGATCCGCGTCACCCAGCAGGTTAAGAGCCTGGTCCGCATGGGTGGCAAAGACCACGTGATCAAAGAGATGCAGAACACGATCACCGGTTTCGATCAGCACCTTGTCCGGGCGCCGCTGGATGTGGGAAATATCGGAGTTGAGGCGGACATCGAAGTCACCATCCTCGATCAGCCTCTTCACATAGGTCCGGCTGCCGCCTGCAACGGTCTTCCACAATGGTCGATTTCGAAATTGAAGCAGGCCGTGATTGGCATAAAAGTCGATGAAGGACCGCGCCGGAAACTCGAGCATCTGCTGTACGGATGTGGACCAGATCGCTGCACCCATCGGGACGATGTGCTCGTCAATGAAATCGCGGGAATAGTGCTCCTTCTCCAGGAACGCACCTAGAGCAGTGTCTTTGTGGTAGAGCGAAATGCGCCGGCTGGAATCGCGGAAAAAGCGGTTGATTTCACGCAGCATCATCCAGTGATGGACATTCACCAGATTGCTGCGCTGACCGAAGAACCCCTTCCCGGATCCGGCATATTCGTACCGACCGAAATCATGGGTCAGGGAGAAGCTCATCTTGGTGTCGAGGCACGAGACGCGAAGATGCGCCAGCAGGGCTTTCAGATTGGGGTAGTTCTTGTCGTTGAATACGATAAATCCCGTATCGACGGGAACGGTGCCGTCGCGGGTTTCAACCGTAACTGTATTGGCATGCCCCCCGGCATAATCGGCCTTTTCAAAGAGTGTTACATTGTGGCGCTTGCTTAAAAGCCAGGCGGCGGATAGGCCGGACACGCCGCTACCGATGACCGCGATGTTATGTTTCTTCAAGGGGTGCTCCTGTTACGCGCCTTGTATTGCTAACTCATTACGCACTCGCAATGGCCGCGGATCACAGATGCAGGGACGATTGCACCGGAACTGTCCCGTCGGTGATCCGAATGTGCCGTATCAACGTAAATCCCACCGATCAACAAAGAACACAGTATTGATGATATATCTGAAGGCCTATATCGCCACCGCCACCATTTTCTTTCTGCTGGATTATGTCTGGCTGACCCGCGTTGCCGGTTCCTTTTACCGGGACCGCCTCGGCTCCTTGATGCTCGAGCAACCGCGCCTCAGCGTGGCCGCCCTGTTCTATGTTTTCTATGTCGTCGGCATTGTGATTTTCGCCATTCTGCCGGCATTGCGAACGGATTCGGTGCTGACGGCAGTACTCCTCGGCGCCCTTCTGGGGTGCATGGCCTACGGCACATACGACATCACCAATTATGCCACGTTGCGCGATTGGCCCGTATCGATTGTGCTGATCGACATCGCCTGGGGTGCGGCATTGACCGGCATCTCCGCGGGTGTGGGTTACCTGGTCGTGCGTTTCTAGTGCAATTCAGGTTTTGTCGGAATCGGTAAAACCTGAACGACTCAAGACGGCGTCAGGTGCCCGGAAAACGATAGTCCTTGAACGTCTCTCGCAGGTCCATCTTCTGGATCTTGCCGGTTGCCGTATGTGGGATTTCATCGACGAAGACAACATCATCCGGCATCCACCATTTCGCGATCTTGCCGGCCATGAAGCCGAGGATCTCTTCCTTTGACGGGTCGCACCCCTCCTTTTTGACGATCACCAGCAATGGTCGCTCATCCCATTTTGGATGATGAATGCCGATCACGGCCGCTTCGGCAACGTCTTGATGGCCAACGGCAAGATTCTCCAGCTCAATCGTCGATATCCACTCGCCGCCGGATTTGATGACGTCCTTTGCCCGGTCGGTGATTTCCATGTAGCCATACGGATCGATATGCGCCACATCGCCGGTATCGAACCAGTTGTCCTCGTCAAATTGTTCTGCTCCCCGTCCCTTGTAATAAGACGCTGAAATCGCCGGTCCGCGTACCTTCAACCGGCCGAACGATTTCCCGTCCCAAGGCTGTTCCTTGTTGTCATCATCGGTGACTTTCATCTCGATCGTGAAAGGCGGATGACCCTGTTTGGCCTGCAGATCGAGTTTGGCGTCGCCGGAAAGGTCTTCATATTCCGGCTTGAGAGTGCAGATGGTGCCGAGCGGACTCATCTCGGTCATGCCCCAGGCATGGATGACATCGACCCCATAGGTGTCCTGGAAGCTTTGGGTGATCGACCTGGGGCAGGCCGATCCACCGATCACCACCCGATTGAGATCCGGCAGCTTTTCGCCGGTCTTTTCCAGATGCTGCAGGAGCATCAGCCAGACCGTCGGAACGGCGGCGCTCATGGTGACACGCTCCTGGCGAAGAAGGTCGTAGATCGATTCACCGTCCATGCCGGCACCCGGCATGACCATGCCGCACCCCACCATCGGGCAGGAAAATCCGGTCGACCAGCCATTGGCGTGAAACAGCGGAACGACGGGCATCATCCGGTCCTTGGACGAAAGATTGAGCATGTCAGGCTGTACGCAGGCCATGGCATGGATCACATTCGACCGGTGTGAATAGAGCACGCCTTTCGGATTGCCCGTGGTGCCCGATGTGTAACACATTCCGGCAGCCGTTTTTTCGTCGAATTCCTTCCAGGCAAAGTCCTGATCCACTTCGCCAATCCATGCTTCATACGGCACCGCATTTGGCAGCGTCGTTTCCGGCATGTGCGCCTCGTCGGTCAGTATGATCACCTTTTCAAGGCTTGGAACCTTGTCGGCAATGGTTTCGATCAGGGGAACAAAAGTCAGATCGACAAAGAGGAACCGGTCTTCCGCGTCATTCATGATCCAGATGATCTGTTCTGCAAAGAGCCGCGGATTGAGTGTGTGGTAGACCGCACCAACCCCAAGAATGCCGTACCAGCTTTCCAGATGCCGCCAGGTGTTCCAGGCCATGGTGGCGACCCGGTCACCGATCACGATCCCGTCCATCTCCAAGCGCTTGGAAACCTGCATCGATCGTCCGCGAACGGTTTTGTAGTCGGTGCGATGGATCGGCCCTTCGATGGAGCGCGACACGATCTCCCGGCCACCATGATTTTGCGCCGCGTGATCGATTACCTTGTGGCAAAGCAGAGGCCAATCCTGCATCAGTCCCAGCATCAAGTTCTCCCTGTTTTTATCGGCGTATCCTTGCGCCGGTTTGTTGCAGTATGACCGCCGGAACCGGTCAGGAAAAGTCCTGATTTTCAATTATTGCCGGGTGAAGCGAGAGCCGTCGCCGCTTGTCAAAGAGCTTGCCTCAATCGCGCCCTCTTGGTAATGCGTCGGCCAGTCTTTGGGCAAAGAACTGTCACCAACCGACCGGCGAGTTGGTTAAGGCGGGAGCGACGACATCAGCCCGACAGATGCCCGTGTGCAGGCAGGCATTCGGGCAGCTGAAACCAGCAAAAACAGGGCAGTGCCATGATATCGATCGTCATTCCTTGCAAGAACGAAGCGGAGAACATTCCGCCATTGCTGGACGAAATCGCAGAACATATGGATGGTCGTGACATGGAGGTCATCGTCGTCAATGACGGGTCGACAGACGACACGCCGGCGGTTCTCGAAGCGCAGGCGGCAGCACGACCCTTTCCGGTACGCCATCTTCGCCACGAAGAATCGGTCGGGCAGAGTCTGTCGCTGAGAACCGGTGTCCTGGCCGCAAAGGGTGACATCATCGCGACCATCGACGGGGACGGTCAGAACGATCCGCAATATATTGGCCAACTGGTCGATAGGCTCGTCGCCGCCGGCCCCGGCGTCGGCATTGCCTGCGGCCAGCGCATCAAGCGCAAGGATACAAAGCTCAAGCAGTTGTCATCGCGGTTTGCCAACTGGCTGCGCGGATCGATCCTCAATGACAAGACCCGGGATTCGGGCTGTGGCCTCAAGGCGCTTCATGCGGATATTTTTCGGCGTCTTCCGTTTTTCAACGGCACCCACCGGTTTCTGCCGGCTCTGGTCATTCAGGAAGGGTACGACGTCGTCGCCATCGATGTCCTCGACCGTCCCCGCCGCTTCGGAGCATCGAATTACGGCATCATGGATCGCGGCTTGCGCGGCGCGCTCGATCTGTTCGGTGTATGGTGGCTGAAAAGACGGCGCGGAGTGATGCCGAAGGTCGAGGAAATTCATCATGGTTGAAGTCGTCATGCCGATTGTCGAATGGTTTCGCGTTGTCTTTATCGAGCAGCTGGACGGCTGGGTGCTTTTGGGATTTCTGGCCCAGGCCTGTTTTACCATGCGGTTTGTCGTTCAGTGGATCGCTTCGGAACGAGCCAAACGCAGTGTGGTGCCGGTCGCCTTCTGGTTCTTCTCCTTGTTCGGGGGCGGTCTGTTGTTCATCTATGCGATTCAACGCCAGGATCCGGTCTTCATCGCCGGTCAGGGAATGGGATTGGTGATCTACATTCGAAACCTCTGGCTCATCGCCAATGAGAGACGCGCGGCCATGGCGGACGCTGAATGATGCCCCTCGGGCTGAACATACCTGCAGTACGTACCCTGCTCATTTTCCTGTTCGGTATCGCCGTGCTTTTGCCCGGTGTGTCGCAATTGCCGCCGATCGACCGGGACGAATCCCGCTATGTCCAGGCAACCAAACAGATGGTCGAGAGCGGCGATTTCGTCGATATCCGCTTTCAGGAACAGGCGCGTTACAAGAAGCCGATCGGCATCTATTGGCTGCAATCGGCCAGTGTGATGCTGAGCGGTGGCGATGCGGCCACGTCCGTCTGGGCCTATCGGTTGGTCTCCGTATTTGCGATGGCCCTGTGTTTCGCGGCCCTCTACTGGGTGGGCGTCGGCCTATTCGGGGCCACCGCCGGTGCCCTGGCGGCGCTGATGCTCGCCGGCCTGTTCGGCGCGGGATTTGAAGGCCGTCTGGCCAAGACCGATGCCGTTTTGTTGCTCCTTTCCATCATTGCCCAGGGGTTGCTGGCACGCATTTACCTGTCCCACAGGCGAGAGGAGAGCGCCGGGTCGCTGACGCCCTGGCTGTTCTGGATCGTCCAGGGCGCTGCCATTTTGATCAAGGGACCGATAACGCCGCTGCTCAGCGCATTGACCATTGCCTTTCTGCTAATATTTGACCGAAACCGGGATCGCCAGTGGCTTGCGGACCTCAAACCGCTGCGCGGCATTGCCCTGATGGCCCTGGTCGCCCTGCCGTGGCTGATCCTGATTACCTGGAAAACCGGAGGTGCTTTCTGGCAGGAGGCTGTGGGTCGGGACATGTTGGGCAAGGTTGCCAGCGGGCAGGAATCCCATGGCGCCTGGCCCGGCTATTATGTGTTCACCTACTCCCTTTACATGTGGCCGTTTGGTCTCATTGCGGTCATCGGCGTTACCCACGCTCTGCGGCGGATGTCGACCGATCCGCGCCTGCTGTTCTGCCTGGCCTGGTACCTGCCATTCTGGCTGTTTTTCGAACTCATCCCCACCAAGCTGCCGCATTACGTGCTGCCGGCCTATCCGGCGATCCTGCTGCTCGGGGGCTGGTTCCTGACGCTGCCGGCCGGAGAACAGCCGATCGCACTGGTCTGGCAGCGGATCGTCCATGGTCTCGCCGGTATTGGGGTCGTGGCCGTTGCCATTGGATTTGTGGCGATTGCCATTGTTGCGCCGATATACCTGTCCGGATCGCCATCGATCTGGAGCCTGCCGGCGGCCGCTCTGTTGCTGGTGGCCGGCTGGCTCGGTCTTGGCGTGCGCGTTCATGTCACGCCAATACGGCGGGTGTTGGTGGCCGCACTGACCGCGACAACGTCCTATGGGTTGATATTCGGCGGAATCCTGCCGCAGATCGACCAATTGTGGCTCAGCCGGCAGATCGCCACCCAGTTTCATGCGGAAAAGGCCTGTGAGGATTCGGTCCTGGTCTCCGTGACCTATCACGAGCCAAGTCTGGTGTTCCTGGCTGGAACGGATACCGTTATGACCAACGCGAACAACGCTGCGAGACATCTGCTCGATAACCCCCGATGCGCCGTTGCCGCCGTTCCCGACGAAGATGCCGAACCGTTTCTTGCGGCCGTCAAGCAGAAAGGCGTGAACCTGGTGAGCGGCGAAGCCCTCTTCGGCATCAACTATTCAAATGGCCCGGAATACATCATGCGCCTCTATCGGATTGTTGATGAGTGAACGGGCCTGCCGCCGTGCCGATGGTCGGCATGTGATTGCCGTATTGTTATTGTAGCCGCAGCGGATGGAGCGGAGATGAACCCACTGTGCGTCACTCCGGGTACGGTCACAGGGAAAAAGAGATGATGAAGAGTGTCGGGACCATTCTTGCGACGGCCATCGTGACCATGATGTTGGCCGCCTCGGCGCATGCCGCTGAGACGATGCGCATTTCGCTTCAACTGCCGTTGGCGTCGCATATCGGCCAGAACCTGCTGTTGTTCAAGAAAGAGGTGGAAGCGCGAACCAAGGGTGAAGTCTTGGTGGAAATCTATGATTCCGCTCAGCTCTACAAGGACAAGGAAGTGCCCCAGGCAGTGGGGCTGGGCGCAATTGAAGCTGGGGCGGCCTCGCTCACACGCTATGTGGGAGATATCCCTGCTGTCGATATTTTCTACATGCCGTTTCTGTTGAATTCCGAGGACAGGGTGCGAGGCGCGGTGCACAAGGGTGCGGCCATCCGAACGGCCATCGAGGACGCGGTTGAAGAAACCGGCGCCAAAATCCTCTATTGGCAGGCCTATGGCGGAGCTGTTCTGCTGTCCAAGGACGAGCCGATCCGAACGCCGGATGATCTCAAGGGCCTGAGAGTGCGTGTGTTCGGCAAGACACTCGGCGATTTCGTTACAGCCACCGGTGGCGCGCCGACGCTGATTTCGGGCTCCGAACAGTATCTTGCCTATCAGCGCGGCACGGTGGATGTGGGCATGACGGGCGTTTCGGGTGTGAAATCACGCCGGCTTTGGGAGGTGATGGACACGATCACGGTTACCAATCATGCTGACATTGAGTTTGTCGTCGTCGCGAACCTGGACTGGTGGAACAGCCTCTCGGAAGATAATCGTCAAGCCATCGAGGCTGCGGCCGAGATTGCGGATATGGCCGTTCGCGACGCCATGGCGCAGATAGAGGCGGATGCATTTGACGCGGCAAGAGAAAACGGCATGACCGTCTATCTGCCCACCGATACGGAAATCGAGGCTTGGAAAGCCGCTTCGGAACCGGTCTACGATGCCTATCGCGCATCGGCTGGCGACCTTGGTAAAAAGCTCCTGGATGAAGCAGCCGCGCTCAACTGACAATACCGGACGGGTGCATCGCACATTGGGTATCGGACGTGGCTAAAGCGGAATCCTTTGTCCGCGGCCTGGCATGGGTCGCTGCTGGATTGTTCCTCGCAACGGGCGTCATGCTGACCTATGAGGTCATCGTCCGCTATTTCTTTGCGGCTCCGACCAGTTGGGCGGCGGAGCTCAGCCAGATGGCCTTGATCTGGGGTTCGCTGATCGCGATGCCGTGGATCCTGGCGGCCCGGCGGCATATCACCGTTACGGCAATCACGGCAAAGCTGAGCGCCCGGAACAAACGGTTGGCCGACGGCGCTGCGATGATCGTCGTCCTGGTCTTTTCCCTGATTGTGACCATCTGGGGCTGGGACATTTTCCATGACAGTTTCGTTCGGGGACGAACAACCGGCAGTCTGCTCAACCTGCCGGTCTGGATCATCGAACTTGCTGTTCCGGTCGGCTTTGGCCTCCTGGCGATACAGGCTGGCCTGGAAGTTCTGGGGCTGGCAAGGTCAAGAGCGTCTCCGCGCGATAGGCCGACAGAATGACAATCCTGATCATCCTGACAGCCCTGTTTGTCTTGCTGCTGATCGGTGTGCCGGTGGCCTTCGCTCTGGGCGCCGTTGGTCTGGCCATGCTGATCGCGGGCGGGTTTTCACCGCTGTTGGCGCCGCAGACGATCCTGTCGACACTGGATGAATTCATCCTGCTGGCGGTGCCGCTCTTCCTGCTGATGTCCAACGTGCTGCTGAAGGGCGGCGTCGGCCGCGATCTGTTTGCCGCCGTGCAGGCCTGGGTTGGCCACTGGCCCGGCGGGCTGGCCGTGGCGACCATTTTTTCCTGCGCCATCTTCGCCGCGATCAGCGGTTCGTCAGTGGCAACGGCGGCGACCATCGGAACGGTAGCCATTCCCGAAATGATTGCCCGTGGCTATCGCCCGCGCTTCGTCTATGGGCTGCTTGCGGCCGGCGGCACATTGGGCATTCTGATCCCGCCCTCGATTCCGATGATTGTGTACGGCTTCATCACCGAGGAAAGCGTGATCGCGCTGTTTCTGGCGGGCATTGTCCCGGGGCTGCTGTTGGTGGCGGCCTTCACGGCCTATGCCATGATCCACGCCCGTTTTGCGCTTGATCGACAGGCCATCCGGGCTGCAACCTGGCCCGAACGCCGGCGGACCAGCATGCGGGCCTTTCCGTCCGTCCTGCTGGCGGCATTCATCATCGGCGGCTTGTATTCCGGCGTGTTCACACCGACAGAAGCCGCCGCTGTCGGGTTTGCGTCGGCTCTTGTGATCACCATTGCAGTCTTGCGCACCCTGACCTGGCAAGGCTTCAAGGAGGCAGCTTTCGAGTCCATGGTGACCACGGTCGCCATCCTGCTGATCATCGGTGGCGCCAAAATATTCGGAAAGGCGATCGCCCTCTACCGTATCCCGCAGGACATATCCGCCTTCATCGGCGCCAATATCGACGGTCCGATCCTCTTCATTCTGGTGGTCAGCATCGTGCTGTTGCTGATGGGCCTTGTTTTCGAAGCCCTGTCGATGGTGCTGATCATGGTTCCGGTCCTGCTTCCCGCCGCCCTTGCGCTGGGCTTCGATCCGATCTGGTTCGGCGTCTATGTCGTCATCATGGTCGAGTGCGCTCTGATCACGCCCCCTGTCGGTCTCAATTTGTATGTCATTCAGTCCGTTGCCCGTACGACGCTCGGCGAGGTTTCACGCGGCGTGCTTCCCTTCCTTCTGATCTTGCTGGCAAGCATTGTTGCGCTGTATCTGGTGCCGGACCTTGCGCTTTTTGTGCCTTTCAAATGGTGATCTGCACCGTGTGACGGGCTGGCTGCCAACCGATAGGGGCATATTTTGCAACTTGGCGCTGAATGAGCGTAGTCTGCTCGCCTAAATCCACGCAGCCAAGGGAGATGTGATCATGCCCGCTGGAGCCACTGAAAGAGCTGATCCGATTTATGTTGAGCAATGTGGCGAAGGCCCCATCGTGCTCTCCGGGTTGCGCGGCACCTATGAACACCCCATCGTCGTTACCCGAAAAACCGATGGTGTGATAACGCTGACGAAGCCCGATCTGGAACGGTATTTCAACACCATCGCGTTCAAGCGACAGGAAGCGGGTTATTATCCCAGCGTCGGTCAGAACGCCGATGATGCAGCGCTCATTTTGCGCAACTGTCAGTTCGTCTTGATCCGGGATCTGCAGTTCGTCGATTGCTGGCCGACCGCGCTCTATCTGGACGAGTGTCAGAACATTGCAGTGATGGATTGCGAATTCCAGCGCGGCACGATTGCCATTGGCGCCAATGGCAGGACAACACGCGATTTGCTGATCGAAGGCTGCACATTCGCCCAGACAGAGCCAGGTGAAATGTGGAATGACATCACCTGGGAATCCATCCATGGTTCCTTTGACAATGCCAATTACAGCGTTGATCTGTGTGATGGCCGCCATTCGCTCGATGGGGATTTTTTCAGGGCGTGGGACATTGTCGGCCATGTCACACTGCGCGGCAATACGATCCGTGACGCCTTTAACGGCATACACTTTTTCAATCGCGTCGATCGGCTGGAAGTGGTCGAGCCAGCCAAGCCGCCGCGTTACAATTCGGACAGGAAATCGGCCAACACTGTTCTGATCGAAAACAACTGGTTCGAACGCGTACGCGACAATTGCATCGAGCCGGAAGCCCATGCCTGGAACTGGGTTGTTCGCGGCAACCGCTTTGCCGATTGCTACACGCCGTATTCCTTCGAGATCGAACGCGGTGGCTGGTTCTACATCTATGACAATCATCATTGGCTCATGGAAAGGCCGGGATCGAAGACCCGATTCAGCGGGTCGGGATTCAAGACCAAGGGAACACAGTTGAACGATGGCGACTTCTATGTCTTCAACAATTCCTGGCTGTTCAACAAGGGAGAGCGGACGTTTCGCAAACAGAAGCTGGGCCGATTGAAGCACCACAACAATGCCATCAAGGACACGGACAAACGCGGGCGGTTTTTCGGCAGTCACTCACTCAGACCGACACCCGGCGATGATGCGGTGAAGGCGGAGGAAAAGCGCTTTACGCGGCGTTGGGCCACCTACCAGATCGAAATGAATGGCGACTGGATTTGGGATGGTCAGACAATCGAAGCCTACCGGAAAGCCGGCTACGGTCTTGGCGATGAGACGCAGGCACGCGATCCCGGTTTCCGCAGCCCGACGGGGCCAGAAGACCGGAAGAGCCTCAAGCCTGGCGTCAAAATGGCAAAGGCGGGCGTTGCCTGGACCATGCTCCATCCTGCCTACGAAGAGGCCTCACGCCGTGATGACTCGAAGCATGCCGACCGGTACAGGCTTGAAATCGCTGCCGGAGGCCAGGTCGGTGCGGGCCTGCCGCAAGACCAACGTCGCCGCATCGATGCGTTTTTGACATTCGTCCCGTCGGTGCCATTCAGGATGTAGCCATCTCGATACTGTCTTCCATCCACGGATAGGCCTTGATGATCGGCGCGATGGCGTCGCGCTGCAGGATTGCCGTCGCGCTTTGGGCGGTCACATCCGCGATGTCGGGATGCCAGTCCTCCCGGGCGATCAGCGACAAGGACCGGCCGAAGCGGTTGCGGTCGAGCGCCAGGACCCGGAGGCCGGACAACAGCGACATGTCCTGGCGCAGGCAAAGCGGCGTGGTCAGGCTCCAGCCCATGCCACTGCCGACCGCGGCCAGCTGACTGGGAGCGGAGTCGAATTCCATCTCCACCGGTGGCCGAACTTTCATGCGGTTGAGCTGACCCTCGATCTGCCGTCCGATCAGCGAGCGCAGCGTGTAGCGGATGAAGGGCAGGCTGGCCGCCAGGGTCTTGATGTCCGTCGGCCCGCTGTGATCATGCGGCAGGACCAGCACATAGGGTTCGCGCAGCAGGGGTAGGCGGATCAGCCCATCCGTCTGGGCCAGCGCATCACTGGCGGTAATCACCATGTCGACGCTGCGCGAAAGCAGGGCATCATGCTGATGCGGCGAAATCCCGGACCACAATTGCAGCCGTCTTGCTTTCGGCCGCAGGGACTGCAGAAGCTGCGCGCCGATCGTATTGGCCACGCTGTCCGGCATGGCAATGGTCAGTGACGAGATCGTGTCGCGCTGGCGCTGGCCGACATTGCGCAGGCTTTCATCCGCCAGCATCAGGATTTCGCGGGCTTGATGATAGAAGCTGTGCCCGGCGGATGTCGGCGTGATCGGCCGGGCCGACCGGTCGAACAGCGCGGCATCCACCGCCTCCTCGAGATGCCCGATGATCTGCGACATGTTGGACTGCGTCATGCCGAGCTGGCGCGCCGCCTGCGTCATGCCGCCAAGCTCGACCGCGGCAACGAAGGCGCGAAGCGATTTCAGATCAAAGCCTCTGGGCAGGTCCTGCACGAGGGCCTCCTGTTCACGGGGTCAAACGCCACGGGCACCGGTCGATTTTTCGTCCCTAGCCGGCCTGGAACGGCGAGGCCATATCCGCCATCCAGCCGGCCAGATCCCTGGCATAGCTTCGATAGACATAAAGCACGAAGCGTTCGGGCGCATGGCGCAGCAGGAGCACCGGAATATGGTGCATGCTGGTTTGCACGGCTGAACCAACCGGGCAGGCTTCCAGCGAAAAGTCGATCGCAATATCGCAGTTGAGAAACCGTTCGACGGCCGGTCCCACTATGGCAATGGCCGCGCGCGAATGGGACAGATCGGTGACGGCACACGCGTCCGGAGAAAGATCGCCCCGGGCGGCAACGGGGTCCACATTGATCAGCAGATAGGCGTCGAAGGCAGATCGAATGCACAATGCCTCGCCCTTCGAGACGAATTGTCCGGGCGGCATGGTCTTCTTTGATTTGAACCGGGTCGCCACGGCCTTGTGCACCTTGGCAGCGCTCTGCGGCCAGAAGCCGATCTGCACGAGGTGGTCCGGATGCTCGACGGACAGGCTGAGCTTGGCGTTGTTGCGGTCGAAACAACCGTCTTCGATTGGCGCGGATTGATCAGCCATGCATGCGGCTCCCGTCGGGATCGAAAAACACCGGATTGACAACCTCGATCTCATGGGTGTCACCCCTGAGCGGGAAGCGGGCGGTCAAGGTCTCGCCATGGCGCTCGCGTCCGCGCCGCAAGAGGCCAAGCGCGATATAGCGCTCCAGGGCAGGGCTGTAGGTGGTTGCGGTCACATGGCCGGCGCTTTCGGAGCTGCCGGATGCGGTCAGATGGGCGCCCGGCAGAAGGGCGCGGCTTTCCTTGGAAACGAGCCCGACCAGTTGCAGTCGATTATTTTCCAGCAAGGCCTCGCGGCCGAGCAGGGCGCTGCCGATGAAGCTTTTCTTCTTCGAGCACAGTCCGCCAAGACCAAGATCATCGGCCGTGGTGCGTCCGTCGATTTCCGTGGCGGTGACATGGCCCTTTTCAATCCGCAGTGTGCCAAGCGCTTCCGTGCCATAGGGGATGATATCGAAATCCTGGCCGGCCGCCATGATGGCCTCCCAGACGGCCAGCCCGTGATGGCTGGCGGTAAACACCTCATAGGCCAGCTCTCCGGAAAAGGATAGACGGGCGATCGTCACCGGGATATCGCCGATCCGGCCATTGCCGACCGCCATGAAGCCGAAATCCTCTGCCCCGAGCGCAAGATCCGTCACCACCGCCTGCAAAACGGCGCGGCTGTCGGGACCGGCGACCGCCATGCCTGCCCACTGGTCGGTCAGCGACGTCAGTTTGACCCGCAGCTCGGGCCATGCAGTGGCATGCCAATATTCCATCTTGGCAAGGACCAGGGCGGCATTGGCCGTGGTCGTCGTCATCAGATATTGATGCTCCGACAGCCGCCAGGTCGTGCCGTCATCATAGACGATCCCGTCCTCGCGCAGCATCAGCCCGTAGCGCGCCTTGCCGACCGGCAGTTTAAGAAAGGCGTTGGAATAGACCCGGTTGAGGAACTCCGCCGCATCCGGGCCCTGCACGTCGATCTTGCCGAGAAACGACACATCGACCATGCCCACACCCTTGCGGACCGTGGTGGCCTCGCGGATATAGGCCTCGGTGATCGTCTCGCCGGATTTCGGATAATAGCGGGGCCGCTCCCATGGTCCGGTATTGAGCATCACCGCATCGTTGGACACATGCCAGTCATGGATCGGCGACCGCCGTACGGGCCGGAATTGCCGTCCGGTTTCGCGCCCGGCAATCGCGCCGAGACTGAGCGGCACATAGGGCGGTCTGAACCGTGTCGTGCCGACCTCTTCGATCGGCCTGTCCTGCGCCCGCGCCATCAGGGTCAGCGCATTCATATTGGCGTTCTTGCCCTGGTCGATCGCCATGCCGAGCGTGGTGTAGCGCTTCAGATGTTCGACCGACACATAACCTTCGCGATGCGCCAGGGCGATGTCGGACGCGGTGACATCGTGCTGGAAATCGACAAAACACTTGCCCTTGCCGCGCCGTGGCGGAATGTCGAAAACGGCAGCGGGCCGAACATCGGGCGACGTTGGTTCGACTGTTGGGGTAGGGGTGGTCAGGGGTTTGACCCCGGCCTTTTCAGTTGCCGAGCGCCCGGCCTCCTGGCCGCTTGCGAGCGCGGACTGAAGATCGAACACGCCGGCGGCCGAACCGCAGGAGACGAAGGAGACATTGGGGCGCGGCGCGCCGGGCAGGAAAGCCTGCAGCTCGGCGTCGAACGCCGGTTTGCCGCCGGCCTGGCTCGCCAGATTGATATTGGGCGTCCAGCCTCCGGAGACCAGCACCGCGTCTGCCTCGAGGTGCTCGCCCGCACCGGTCAACTGTCCGCCACGCACATCGAATGGTGCGATCCGGACGCCTTTGACGCCCTTGCGGCCCGATACCGAGGCGACCACATGGCCGGTTCGCACGGTGACCGAAAGGGACGCAGCCTGCTCCAGCAGCGCCGGGTCGACCGTGTCGCGCGGGTCGACGATGGTAGCAATCGGGACACCGAGCGCCCGCAGGTCGAAGGCCGACTGGTATCCGCTGTCATTATTGGTCATCACCACCGGCGCTCGACCGATCGCGACCCCGTAACAGGCCGCATATTGCACGGCGGCACTGGCCAGCATGACACCGGGACGGTCATTGCCGTCAAACACCATCGGCCGTTCGAACGCACCTGTCGCCAGCACGATCTGCCCGGCATGGATGGTCCAGTGCCGGTGGCGGGCTTCATGGGGCTCGGGCTGCGCCTTGTGATCGGCCACCCGTTCAAGCGCGCCCACCGTGTTGTCGTCGAACAGGCCGTGAATGGCGGTGCGCGCCATCAAAGTGACATTGGGCAGGCCCGTCAGTTCCAGCACGGTTTCGCGGCACCATTGCCGGGCCGGGACGCCGTTGATCGTGGCGGAACTTGCCAGCAATCCGCCGCCGAAATGCGCCGCCTCCTCGGCCATCAGAACCTTGGCGCCGGACCGCGCCGCGGTGAGCGCGGCTGCCAGGCCGGCGGCCCCGCTGCCGACGACAAGCACATCGGCAAAACCGTTGGCCCGTTCATACCGGTCCGGATCGGGCAGGCGGGAGGCTTCGCCCATGCCGGCGGCGCGGCGGATGAACCGTTCGAAGAAATGCCAGCCGGTCTGTCCGGCCTCGAAAAACGTCTTGTAATAGAAACCGGCGGCAAAGATCGGCGACAGCAGGCCGTTGACCGCCTGGATGTCGAAACCGAGCGACGGCCAGACATTTTGCGGATGGGCGTCGAGCCCCTCGCAGATCTCCACTTCCGGGGCCTTGCAGTTCGGCTCCTGCCGTCCGCCGCTGCGCAGCGTCACGACACCGCTCGGCTCCTGCGACCCTGCGGTCATCACGCCGCGCGGCCGGTGATATTTGAAACTGGCGGCAATGTGCTGCACATCCTGCGCCAGCAGCGCCGAGGCCAGCGTGTCGCCGTCAAAGCCCGAATAGGTCTGGCCGTTGAAGCGAAAGCTGACCGGTTTGTCACGGTCGATCAGATGGCCGTTCTCGGCAAGGCGATAGGCGCTCATTGTCCGGCCTCTTCATCGTGGATCGCGGCCTGCGCGCCGGCAAGGCGGACCGAAAAGATCTCATGGGTCACGGTATCGCGTTCGACAATCAGCACGGCCCGGCATCCGCCGGTATGCAGCCAGCACTCCGTGTGCCGGCCCATCGGATTGGTGCGCTCATAGACATGGGCGAACCACTGGTCTTGATCGGCATCGAGCGGCGGCGTCGTGCGCGATCCGTCGCCCTGATAGGTGAATTCATGGGCGTCGCGATCGCCGCAGACGGGACAGCCAATTCTCATCAGTGCAACTCCGGCGCCGGCCCGACGCCCTTTTCATCGAGCACCCGGCCTTTGGCGAAACGGTCCAGCGTGAAGGCCGCATTGAGATCATGCGGCGCGTCGCGGGCGATGGTCCAGGCAAAACACCAGCCGGAGGCGGGCGTCGCCTTGAAGCCGCCATAACACCAGCCCGAATTCAGGTACATGCCGGGCAGGGGGCCCGGCGTGATGATCGGGCTGCCATCCATCGACATATCCATGATGCCGCCCCAATTGCGCAAGAGCCGCACCCGCGCCAGATTGGGAAACAGCGTGACGGCGCTGGAAATGACATCCTCATGGACCGGCATGTTGCCGCGCTGGGCCCAGGAATTGTAGCCGTCAATATCGCCGCCGAACACCAGCCCGCCCTTGTCCGACTGGCTGATGTAGAGATGCCCGGCGCCAAAGGTGATGACCGTGTCGATCAGCGGTTTCAGCGGTTCGGAGACAAAGGCCTGCAGCACATGGCTTTCGATCGGCAACCGCTCGATCCCGGCCCGGCGCATCACCTCGGAGGTGCTGCCGGCAACCGCCACGCCCACCTTGCCCGCATGGATGCGGCCGCGCGTCGTTTCAACGCCGGTGATCCGCTCGCCGGACCGGATAAAGCCGGTGACTTCGCAATTTTCGATAATGTCGACGCCCAGCCGGTCGGCTGCCCGCGCAAAGCCCCAGGCCACCGCGTCGTGGCGCGCCGTGCCCGCGCGCGGCTGCAACAGCCCGCCCGCGATCGGAAACCGTGCCTGGTCGGAATAATCCATGTCGGGCACCATCTTCCGGACCTCTTCGCGGCCCAGCAGCTCCGCATCGATCCCTTCCAGGCGCATCGCGTTTCCGCGCCGCGCATAGCCGTCCATCTGCCCGGGCGTGTGGGCAAGGTTCAGCGTGCCGCGCTGTGAAAACATTACGTTGAAATTCAGGTCGCGGGAAAGTTGCTCCCACAGGGTCATGCCCTTTTCATAGAAGCGGGAATTTTCCGGCAACAGGTAATTGGAGCGCACGATGGTGGTGTTGCGGCCGACATTGCCGCCGCCGATCCAGCCCCGCTCGACCACGGCCACCCGGTGCAGGCCGTGTTCCCTGGCCAGATAATAAGCGGTTGCCAGACCATGGCCACCGCCGCCGACAATCACCACATCATATTGCGGTTTCGGTTCGGCCGCCCGCCAGGCCCGCTTCCAGCCCCTGTTGCCGCGCAGGGCTTCGCCCAGAAGCGAAAGAACAGAATATCGATCCGTCAAAATCAGCGCCTCATCACCACCTCTGACGACTATAATCCATAATTCGCAGATGTGATGATAATAAAGAATTTTTCTCAAAAACATTAGAAAAATTGATGCTGTGCGAATGACGCCTCCATTCCCGTTCGCGTGGTCCGGCGATGAACAGGCCTCACCCACCGATCCGCAGCGCACCCACGCTCCGGCCCGGCTGGTGCGAAGGGCCATTGCGGCTGCCTGCAAGGAGTGGAATCAATGGGGCCTGATCCGAAGGAGAAAATGATGAGTGGATTGTTGAAATTGCCGAAATATGTCGAAATGCGCGGCGGGCTCGGTCCGGTGACCGGGCTGAAATCCGGCGATGTCGCGCCGCTCGTCGTCCTCACCAATTTTCGCGCGCATGTCCATCGCGCACAGCCGATGCTTGCCAATATCAGCCACATCAGCGATGCGGGCTGGGACATCAGCGCCATCACCGGTGAGCACCAGGGCACCAGCGTCACGGTGTGCAGCGCCGGTTTCGGCTCCGGCCAGACATCGAATGTCATGGAGGAACTGATCAATCTGGGGGGAAGGATATTTATCCAGATCGGTGCGACCGGCGCGATCCAGGAGAACATCGCCATGGGCGACACGGTCATTCCCACCGGCAGCGTCCGGGATGAGGGGGTGACCCGGTATTATGCGCCGAAGCAATATCCCGCCATTTCCGACTACCGGGTGGTCGGCGCGCTGGTGAACGCGGCGCAGGCCGCTGGAAAAACAACACACACGGGCATCATCCGCACAACCGATGGATTCTACCCCTCGCAGCGCATCGACAAATATGTCGAACGCTACCATGATCTCGGCGTGCTCAGTGTCGAGCAGGAGGTTGCCGCCATCCTGACGATTGCAGGCTGCCGCGGCTGTTATGCGGGCGCCTCATTGGCCGTCATCGGCAATCTGGTGACGGGCGAGCATTCCTTCAATGGCGACGCGGAGGAACTGGTCGAAAATGACTATTTCGACCAGATCGAATTTGTGCTCGATGCGCTGGTCAGCCTGAAGCACCTTGCCTGACGCGATCGACACGCCCCGCAGCCTGTTCTTTGCCCGCCGCAGATTTGACCTGAAGCGGCGGGCCGCTACTTGATGCACAAGTCTGTTGCGGTCCCGTCACAGACTTGCCGCAGTGACCATGTCCATTGCGGCGTGCCGGTACTGAATTTTGAGGGAGACATTCATGAAAACACTTTTCGCCATTGCTTTCTTCGGACTGGCGCTGCAGGGCGCAGCCATGGCCGAAACCAACCGAATTGACCAGATCCGTCCGGATGCGCCGGAGCTAGCCGCCCATGGCGACGCCGCCATCGGCGTGCGCACGCTGACGGTCACCAATCCCGGCCAGATCGACATTTTGAAGGTCGAGGCCGACAAGCCGCTGCCGCGTTACGATCGCCCGCTGACGCTGGAGATTTGGTATCCGGCCGCCGACGGCACCGGCAATTCGGGAACCTATTCGGGCGTGCAATTGCGCGACGGTGTGACGACGGTGGAACTGACGGGCAGGGCGGTGCGCGATGCCGCGCCGGCAGCCCCCGCCGAACCCTATCCGCTGGTGATCATCTCCCACGGCTATCCCGGCAACCGCTTCCTGATGAGCCATCTTGGGGAGAACCTTGCCACCAAGGGCTATGTGGTCGTGTCGATCGATCATACCGACAGCACCTATGACAACCGTGCCGCCTTCGGCAGCACGCTGGTCAACCGCTCGCTGGATCAGACCTTCGTGCTCAACGAAATCGACCGCCAGTCGAAGGAGGCCGGCAATTTCCTCAACGGGCTGGTTGATGCCTCCGACACCGGGCTGATCGGCTATTCCATGGGCGGCTATGGCGCGGTCATCACCTCGGGCGGTGGTGTCACGCAGGCCTCCACCGAATATCCCTGGGGCGCGCCGGCCGGCACGCTGGAAGTGCACCTTGCCGGCAGCGAGACCCATGAGGCGCTGATCGATCCGCGTATCAAGGCGGTTGTTGCCTTCGCCCCCTGGGGCATGAACACCGGTTTCTGGGATGCAGCCGGTCTTGCCGGCGTGCGCAAGCCGATCCTCTTTGTCGCCGGCAGCGATGATGATGTCTCCGGCTATGAGAACGGCACCAAGGCGATCTTCGACGGCAGCGTCAACACCGATCGTTATCTGCTGACCTTCGAATATGCCAACCACAATGCGGCCGCGCCCATGCCGGCGCCGGCCGAATCCTGGCAGCCTTCCGATGCGGTCGATTTCATTCCCTTCGATCATTACGCCGATGCGGTGTGGGATTCGGTGCGCATGAACAACATCGCCCAGCATTTTGTCACCGCCTTTCTCGGACAGGCGTTGAAAGGCGATGATGAAATGGCCGCCTATTTCGATCTGGTCGAGCATAGCCGCGATGCCGTCCACGCGCTCAACGAAGACGGCACCCCGAAGCCCGAGCACAATTACTGGAAGGGCTTTGCGCCGCGCACCGCCAAGGGCCTGAGCCTGATGTACAAGGCCAAGGGCGAGTAGCGGGCGGATAATGGATGGAGGGGTGTGGCGCCGGGATCCGTCGCCTCAGCTCTCCTTCAACAGCAATTGCCAGATATTGCCGGCATTGTACCAGCCATTCTTGACCATGCCGCGGCTGGTCTTGAAGCGGTAGCCATTGCGTTCGTAAAGACGCCTGGCGCCGGGATTGCCATCGGAAACGGCAATGCTCAGCGTCCTGCCGGCGGCCTGATCGTCGGCCCGGCGCAGCAACTGGCTGCCGATGCCACGCCCGCGAAACTGCGGGTGCACGGCCAGCACGCTGACATAATGGGTGCCGACGGCGATGTCCTCCAGCGCCTGGATCGGCTTGAACATGGGCGGCATCGACGCATAATCCTCCGGCTTGGCGACCGAGCGGATCGGATAGGCGATCATCGCCCCGGCCACTTCGCCTTCGCAAGTCGCGATGACGGCGTTTGTGTAGGAAAAGGCGCCCTGGTCGCGGCCGGCCCGCTCGATGCCGATGGCCCAGGGGTCGTCACCGGGGCCGGCAAGGCTCTGCCAGTAGAAGAGCGGCAGGCCTTCACCGGCATGGTTGACCAGTTCTGCAAGGTGGCGCGCATCCTGGCGTGTTGCCGCGCGCAATGTGTGGGGATTGTTCAACATGGTTCTGTCCTCTGTGGGGTATGGCAGGAACATGACAAACACCGGCAGCCGGCGATAGCGGGTTTGCGGTAGGGTGCTGCGGAATAATTTGTCTGTATGATTTCAGTGTGTTATGGACAATCTTCCGAAACTCGCCCACAGCGGCAACCAAAAACTGTACCGGCGGTGCAGTAAAATGCGGGGTGGTCATGGGAAAAGGGCAGCAAACGCGCGAACGCCTGATGGACATCGCCGAGGCATCGGTGTTGACCAAGGGGTTTGGCGCGACGTCAATCGACGAGATCATCGCCGAGGCGGAGATCACCAAGAGCGGTTTTTTCTATCACTTCCGTGACAAGAACGAGCTCGCCCGCGCAATGTTGCTGCGCTATGTCGAAAATGAGGACAAGGTGCTCGACGAGATCTTCGACCGCGCCCGCGAACTGCACGACGATCCGCTGCACGCCTTTCTCATCGGCCTGAAACTCTTTGCCGAAATGATGGCTGACCTGCCATCGGGCCATCCCGGCTGCCTGGTGGCCACGGTCTGCTACAATGAACGGCTTTTCGACCAGAAAATCCGCGACCTCAACGAGCGCGCCGTGCTGGCCTGGCGCGAGCGGTTTCTGACAGAACTGCGCGCCATCGCCGAGATCTATCCGCCGAAGGACAAGGTCAATCTGGAAGCGCTGGCCGACATGGTCTCCAGCACGGTGGAGGGCGGCATCGTCATGTCCAAGGCGCTGGGCCAGCCGAAAATCCTGGCCGAGCAGATCCTGCTGTTTCGCTCCTATGTGAAACTGTTGTTCTTGCCCGCCGTCAATTGACCGCGCATTTGCCGGACGGGAATCCGTCCAACAAGGTCCGCAGACCGAGAAGGAGATGTTCGATGCACAAGACCGGTTTCACCAGTGCGGTAGCCCTTGCCGTGATCGCCATGGTCTCAACCTCTCCCGCCCTCGCGCAGGATGATGCCGCCCCGCAGATCGCCCAGTGCATCAAAGCCGTCGGCACCTATCTGACGCAGCGCGAAAACCCCACTGTGACCGGTCCCGAGCGCGTGGGCCGCAGCCTCCTGTCGCTGACCAATGGCGGCCACGCCTTCCTGACGGATTCGGCCAGCGGCGGGGTCTCGGGCTTCCAGCCCTTTTCCGACGGGCGCGGCGTGTGGCGCTGTCAAAGCGCCGCTGACGGCGTTGAGACCTTCAGCGCCATGATCCTCGATTTTACCTTTCCGACCGACAAATTTCCCGACCCGCTGATCGCCCGGATCGACATCGAGGCGACGGTTCAGGCCGCCGACAACCGGCTCACCGGCAAGACCACCATCCGCTTCGCCCCGCTCGCCGGCGACCCGATGGACGAGACCCAATTGCAAAACCCCATCGAATACGCCTTCACCGGCCAGCGCCTCACACTGCCCGATGCACCGTGAGGCCCGGATCATCGTGAGAAGGGCGCATTTTCACATTGCGGTCCAGGACGACTTGGTTTATCCACCCAGTCATCAACGCCACCAGCGCATCACGCACCCGTAGCTCAGCTGGATAGAGCGCTGCCCTCCGAAGGCAGAGGTCACAGGTTCGAATCCTGTCGGGTGCGCCAATGATTTCAGGGTCCATACCGAGGACATGGTTTACAGTTTCGGGCTGAACCCCTGAACGGAGACAGTCACGCTGTCTTTCCAATAAACAACTGAAGAATTTGATCACAACATGCCTGGCAGAACAATGGTTGCCAGCGGTGCGCGACCATTAGTATTTATGAAAAGTCTGAATCGGCGGTTTATCTTGGTGGGGCCAAATAGGGATTGTGTACACCGCCACGGCAATTCCAAAGCTTATGACCTACTGCGAGTGGCATCTTCGGAGTGGGATAGAATGACTGCCATATTGATCGACAGCGGTGATTCACTCATCGAACGATGGCAACGGTTCGCGCGATCACGTTCGTTCGGGGTTCATTGCCTAATGCGCAGATGTTGACCTCCCAACGCCATATCAGATGGAATTGGGGATTGTGTGCACTGTCACCGTATTTCCGCATTTTTCAATCGAAAGTCTCGGCGGCATAGATAGCGTTTTTTTATTTACGACAAAAACTGACGGGCATACCTTGCTATTGGGCCTGAAGAATCGGTTTGTCGCGAAAGAATGCGCTGAGCGGTTGGAAGGAGTTGCAGAGACACGTTCAGTCCGTGAGCGCTTTGCGCCGCCCAGATTCTGACGGACCGACATCAGTGGTAGTGCGAAAAAGATTTCACTTCTGTGTATCCATTGGCTACACTCTTTCGCATGAAAGATGTCGGTCTCAGAATCAGAGTGCAGCGAGAATTGCGGGAGCAATTCGTTGCCGCTTGCAAGGCGGAAGACAAACCCGCCGCCCAAGTCCTGCGCGAGTTCATGCGCTCGTATGTCAATGCATACGCGCCGCGAGCACGAAGCCACCACTCAGCCGCTCACGACAACAAAAAGCCCAGGTTCATCGTTGGCGACACCGGGCGGTTTCGGCGTGTGAATACTAAGGACAGCATCAATCGAGGGGCCAGCGCGAACAGGGATAAGAAGACATGACGGGGCAAGAGCAACGCGCGACGCTACAACGGAAAATCTGGGACATCGCAAACGATGTGCGCGGCTCCGTCGATGGCTGGGACTTCAAGCAGTATGTCCTGGGTACACTCTTCTATCGGTTCATCAGCGAGAACTTCGCAGCCTACATCGAGGCTGACGATGAGAGCATAGATTATGCGTCTCTATCCGATGACGTCATCAATGATGACATCAAGGACGACGCCATCAAGACCAAGGGCTACTTCATTTATCCCAGCCAGCTGTTCGTGAATGTCGCGAAGAACGCCAACATGAATGACAGCCTGAACACCGATCTGGCGCAGATTTTCGCGGCGATTGAATCATCGGCCAATGGTTACCCTTCCGAGCAGGACATCAGAGACCTTTTCGCCGATTTCGACACGACCAGCACGCGCCTTGGCAATACCGTCACGGAAAAGAACAGCCGATTAGCAAAGGTCCTAAAACGTGTAGCGGAACTGGATTTCGGAGACTTCCACAACAGCCAGATTGATCTATTCGGCGACGCTTATGAATTCCTGATCTCGAACTACGCCGCCAATGCAGGCAAGTCCGGCGGGGAGTTTTTCACTCCGCAGCATGTCTCAAAGCTCATCGCGCAGCTCGCCATGCACGGGCAGGAAAAGGTCAACAAGATTTACGACCCGGCCTGCGGCTCCGGTTCGCTGCTGCTGCAGGCGAAGAAGCACTTCGACGCGCACATCATCGAAGAGGGCTTTTTCGGGCAGGAGATCAACCACACCACCTACAACCTCGCCCGCATGAACATGTTCCTGCACAACATCAATTACGACAAGTTCAACATCCAGCGCGGCGATACACTCACTCAGCCCCACTTTCAGGACGACAAGCCGTTCGACGCCATCGTCTCCAACCCGCCTTATTCAGTGAAATGGATCGGCTCGGACGATCCGACCCTGATCAATGATGACCGCTTTGCGCCAGCGGGCGTACTTGCGCCCAAATCAAAGGCCGATTTTGCTTTTGTGCTGCATGCGCTGAGCTATCTGTCGGCCAAGGGCCGTGCAGCGATCGTGTGTTTTCCAGGCATTTTTTATCGCGACGGGGCGGAGAAGAAGATCCGACAATATCTGGTCGATAACAATTACGTTGAGACGGTGATCGCGCTCGCCTCAAACCTCTTCTACGGCACAACCATCGCGGTGACAATTTTGGTGCTCGCCAAGAACAAGACCGACACCACCACCCAGTTCATCGATGCGACCGGCAAAGACTTCTTCAGGAAAGCCACCAACACTAATCTGATGACGGATGATAATATCGCGCGTGTGATGGACATCTTTGATGCGAGGGAAGACGTGCCGCATGTCGCCGCCTCCGTGCCGTATGAGACCATCGTGGAGCGCGGCTATAATCTCTCTGTTAGCTCCTATGTTGAGCCCAAAGATACCCGCGAGATCGTCAATATTGGTGAGCTCAATGGGCAGATCAACACAACAGTTGAAAGGATCGATCAGCTACGAACCGATATTGAAGCTATCATTGCGGAGATTGAAGCGTGAGCGCAGGTGGTTTTTTGGAAAAGCTGCTTGATGGGGCTGATGTTGAATGGATGCCTCTATCTAGGCTCGCACACATCAACGACGGAACCCATCAAACCCCAAAATACACCGACGCGGGTGTACCGTTTGTAAGCGTCCAAAATATTTCCGACCTTAGCGGTGCGGAGAAGTTTATTTCTGAGTCGGACTTCCGAAAATTTAGACACAAACCCCGGAAGGGCGACTTGTTTATGACTCGGATTGGTGACGTTGGCACGTGCGCAGCGGTCGATAATGATGATCCGCTTGCATATTATGTCACTCTTGCACTGATCCGTGTTGATCGAAACAAAACTACGGCGAATTATCTTAAGCATTTTATCGAGAGCAGTTTTGGGAAATCGGAACTGTATCAGCGGACACTGATCTATGCGGTTCCTATTAAGATCAACTTAGGTGAAATCGGACAAATAGCAGTCCCCATCCCATGCCCAGATGATCGGGAGAGGTCGTTGGCGATTCAGGGGGAAATTGTCCGGATACTCGACACATTCACCCAACTTACTGCCGAGCTTACTGCCGAGCTTAGCCAGCGTAAAAAGCAATACAACCACTACCGCGACGGGCTTCTAACCTTCGATGACGATGAGGTGGAGTGGAAGACGTTGGGTGATGTCGCCGAGTTTCGCAGGGGGACGGCGATCACGAAGAGGCAGACGACGGAGGGTGAAATCCCGGTCGTTGCGAATGGCCCGACTTCGACCTACTCTCACAGTCAGCATAATCGTGATGGTGAAACCGTAGTCGTTGCTCGATCAGGCGCTTACGCTGGATATGTCAGTTACTGGAATCAGCCGATATTCCTTACAGACGCCTTTAGCGTTCATCCCGAGCCGAACCTGCTTCTGCCCAAGTTCGTTTTTTATCTACTCCAGAACAAGCAGAGTCAGCTTCATGATATGAAGAAAGGTGCCGGTGTGCCGCACGTTCGTGTCAAAGAAGTAGAGCAATATGGCGTGCCAGTCCCGAGTTTGGCCGAGCAAGCCCGCATTGTCGCCATCCTCGATAAATTCGACATCCTGACAACCTCGCTTACCGAAGGCCTACCGCGCGAAATCGAGTTGCGCGAAAAGCAGTATGCCTATTACCGTGACCTACTACTGAGCTTTCCCAAGCCTGACGAAGTGGAGGCCTAAATGGGACAGACGCTGACCGAGATAGCTGAGGCTCTGAGAGACGCCGAAAAGAAGGTGCAGATCATCTATGCGTTCAACGCTTCCGGCAAGACGCGCCTGTCACGAGCGTTCAAGGAACTCGTCGCTCCCAAAAATGAGGAAGACGAGGGAGCGCCTGATGAAGCCATTCTGCCCCGTGAAAAGATCTTATACTACAACGCGTTCACTGAAGATCTATTCTACTGGGACAATGACCTTTTGAGTGATGGTGAGCCCAAGCTGATGATTCAACCCAATACCTTTACCGACTGGGTTATAGGTGAGCAGGGCAAGGGCAATGAGGTCACTAACAACTTCCAACGCTATACCAACAACAACCTGACACCGGTCTTCTTCGAAGAAGAGGGGTCAAAAGCAGGCGAAAAGACCTATACTTCGGTCTCATTCTCGTTAGCAACGGGCGATGATGAAGCTACAACGGGCATCAAGATTTCAAAGGGCGAAGAAAGCAACTTCGTCTGGAGCATCTTCTACACGCTGATCGAAGAAGTGGTTTCGGTCCTGAGCGTTGCCGAGGCTGGAGATCGAAGCACCAACCAGTTCGACAAACTTGAGTATGTTTTCATTGATGATCCGGTGAGCTCTCTTGACGATAACCATCTCATAGACCTAGCGCAGACTCTGGCGACATTGGTCAAGTCTGCGCCTCAAGACGGCCCCAAATTCATCATCACGACCCACAATCCCCTCTTTTTCAACGTCCTCTTCAACGCTTTCAAAAAGGGGCTGAAGTATCAGTTGTCTCAGAACGAGGATGGTACTTTCTCACTGGACCGCTGGAACACCGATAGTCCATTTTCCTACCATCTGCACTTGATCGAGAAACTGAAAACTGCATCTGAAAACGGTGAGTTTGAGAAATACCACTACAACTTTCTCCGAAATATCCTGGAGAAGACGGCGACCTTCATGGGGTACGAGGATTGGGCAGACCTGTTGCCTCAGACTGCGGATGGAACCAACGACGCCTATTTGAAGCGAGTAGTAGATATCTCGAGCCATTCAAGGCACGCTGGAGACGAACAGCCGCAGCTTTCAAAAGATGAAAAGCGCGTCTTAGGATACCTCCTCGGTGAGACAGCCAACAAGAAGTACGAGTTCGCTGAGCGATATCGGATGATTGTCGAAGGATCGCCTGATGCCTGACCAGACAACACCCATCGCTGAGACCAACCGCTTCATCGTACTGGATAAATATGTTCGCGACTGGGAAGCGGCGGACAGCTATCAGTCCGAGGCCGATCTGGAGCGCGAGCTAGTCCAGGATTTGCGTAATCAGAGCTATGAGTATCTGCCCGATCTGAAGTCAACAGACGCCATGCTGGCCAATGTGCGTGTCCAGTTACAAGCACTCAATGACGTTCAATTCAACGATAAGGAATGGGCGCGCTTTGTTGAGACCTATCTGGACAAGCCCAGCGACAACGCCACGGACAAGGCCCGCAAGCTCCATGACGACTACATCTTCGATTTCGTCTTCGATGATGGACGCATTCAGAACATCTATCTCGTCGATAAGGCCAATATCTGCCGAAACAAGGTTCAGGTTATCAAGCAGTTCGAGCAGGCTGGCACACATGCCAACCGCTATGATGTGACGATCTTGGTGAACGGCCTGCCGCTGGTGCAGGTTGAGCTAAAAAAGCGTGGTGTCGCCATCCGCGAGGCCTTCAACCAGATTCACCGCTACAGCAAAGAGAGCTTCAACTCCGAGAGTTCGCTTTTCAAATATCTCCAGATCTTCGTGATCTCCAATGGGACGGATACGCGCTACTTCGCCAATACGACCAAGCGCGACAAGAATAGCTTCGACTTCACGATGAACTGGGCGCAGGCCGATAACAGCCTGATCAGGGACCTCAAGGACTTCACTGCGACCTTTTTCGAGAAGCGCACCCTCTTGAAGGTGTTGCTCGATTATTCCGTCTTTGATGTCAGCGATACGCTACTGGTGATGCGACCCTATCAGATCGCTGCAACAGAACGCATTCTGCGGAAGATCAGAAGTTCCGTCGAAGCCAAGACGCTTGGCAAGCCGGATAGTGGCGGTTTCATCTGGCACACGACGGGCTCAGGCAAGACACTGACCAGCTTCAAGGCGGCCAGGCTCTCTACCGAACTTGATTTCATCGACAAGGTCTTTTTCGTGGTTGACCGCAAAGACCTCGATTACCAGACGATGAAAGAGTATCAGCGCTTCTCTCCGGACAGCGTGAATGGCTCAGACAGCACCGCCGGATTGAAGCGGAATCTGTCCAAGGACGACAACAAGATCATTGTCACGACGATTCAGAAGCTCAACAATCTGATGAAGAGTGAGGGCGACCTGCCGGTCTATAACCAGCGCATCGTCTTCATTTTTGACGAATGCCATCGTAGCCAGTTCGGTGAGGCGCAAAAGAACCTCAAACGCAAGTTCAAGCACTTCTGCCAGTTTGGCTTCACCGGCACGCCGATCTTTCCTGAAAATGCTTCGGGTGCGGAAACAACGGCCAGCGTGTTCGGGAGTGAGCTCCACTCCTACGTCATCACCGACGCCATCCGCGACGAAAAGGTTTTGAAGTTCAAGGTCGATTATAATGATGTCCGGCCGCAGTTTAAGGCCATCGAGACCGAGAAGGATGAGAAGAAGCTGACGACCGCTGAAAACCGTCAGGCACTTCAGCACCCTGAACGAATCGCAGAGATTTCCCAGTACATCCTGGACAATTTTCGCCGCAAGACGCATCGACTTTATGGGGACAACAAGGGCTTCAATGCCATGTTTGCTGTGAGTAGTGTCGAGGCGGCAAAGCTATATTATGAGAGCCTGAACAAGCTGCAGGCGGGCAGCGGCAAACCGTTGAAGATTGCGACGATCTTTTCATTCACGGCAAATGAAGAGCAGGATGCGATTGGCGATATTCCCGACGAGAGCTTTGAGGTTTCCGCGCTAAACAGCAGCGCTAAGGAGTTCCTGAACGCTGCCATCGCTGACTACAATGCCTTTTTCAAAACGAACTTCAGTGTCGATAGCAATGGCTTCCAGAACTATTATCGTGATCTAGCCAAGCGGGTGAAGTCCAAGGAAGTGGATCTGCTCATCGTGGTGGGCATGTTCCTGACCGGCTTCGATGCGCCGACGCTCAACACGCTTTTCGTGGACAAGAATCTGCGTTTTCACGGTCTCATTCAGGCTTATTCCCGTACCAACCGCATTTATGATGCGACCAAATCTTTCGGAAACATCGTTACATTCCGCGACCTCGAAGAGCCGACTGTCAAAGCGATTACGCTATTCGGCAACGCGAACACTAAGAACGTCGTCCTCGAAAAAAGCTACTCGGAATACATGGAGGGCTTCACTGACCAGGCGACAGGAGAAGCAAGACGCGGCTTCATGGATGTTGTGAAGGAGCTCGAAGAGCGTTTCCCCGACCCTGCGGCGATTGAAAAAGAGGCTGACAAGAAGGCTTTTGCGAAGCTGTTCGGTGAGTATCTCCGTGTCGAGAATATCCTTCAGAACTACGATGAATTTGCCAACCTCAGAGAGCTTCAGGAGATTGATCAAAGTGATGCCGAAGTTCTGACGGCCTTCAAAGAAAAGCATCATCTCAGCGATGATGACGTTGAAGAACTGAAGACTGTCAAAATGCCCACAGACCGGAAGATCCAGGACTACCGTTCGACCTACAACGATATCCGGGACTGGATTCGCCGAGAAAAGGCAAGCACCGAGCAAGTCGATTCGAAGATCGATTGGGACGATGTTATCTTCGAGGTTGATCTGCTGAAATCGCAGGAAATCAATCTCGATTACATTCTTGAGCTGATATTTGAGAATAACAAAAAGACGAAAAGCAAATCGGAGCTTGTTGATGAAATTCGCCGCGTCATCCGCGCGAGTATCGGCAACCGTGCGAAAGAAAGCCTCATCGTCGATTTCATAAACCAGACAAATCTCGACGAACTCGGGGACAAAGCCGGGGTGATCGAAGCCTTCTTTGCATTCGCACAAGCGGAACAACGCCGGGAAGCGGAAGAGCTCATTGTCGACGAAAAGCTGAATCCGGACGCTGCGAAGCGCTATATCGCGACATCAATTAAGCGAGAGTATGCGAGCGAGAACGGTACGGAGCTGAACTCGATCCTGCCAAAAATGAGCCCCCTCAATCCGCAGTATCTGACCAAGAAACGCGACGTGTTCCAGCGCATCTCTGCTTTCGTTGAGAAATTTAAAGGTGTCGGTGGAAAATTTTAGATGGTAGCAATATTGGATTTTTCCCATTTTAATACAAAATGCTTGTTGCAATTGAAATTTTTCATTCGAAGTTTGTGACTGAAAAGATGTGTTTGTAAATCAACAATTCTGCGCAATCATCTTTGATGCAATGGAAAAAGAACATTTAGACTATACACAAATCGTGTTCAAAAATTGCGCACCGCTTCGCGGACGGGCCATCGTGAACCGAGCCCGCCAGCGGTCTCAGCCATTCGGCTTCCATCCCTTGCGTGATCTTCGGCCAGCCTTGAATGGCTGACACTTCTTTTTGTTTGGGGCCTTGCAGGCCCGCCCTCCGTCAAGACCAAGCCCTTCGCTATGGCTTCGGGCGAAAGCCATGGCCGTGGCTCGCCTGTGGCTGCGCCCGCACCACCCCATGGCTTTCGGTCTGGACGGCCGTCCCCCCACTCATTGGCGCGGGCCTAGTCCGGTTGCATGCGCAACCGAGCTTTGAAGGAAGGAAAAAGCCAAGGAAAAAGGTATTTATCAGAAAGTGACCGACGGGATTATTGCCGATCTGGAGCAAGGTGAGCTGACATGGAATTACGGTGCCAGTTTACTAAATCCCCAATTGCGTGAGCCGTCATGAAAGTGAGCAAGACGCTGCCAACTTTGCATGAGGGTCCGGGCGTTAGCCACTCCCCTACATTCACTTTACTACAGGCACAAATCCAACCCCCGCGCACCCACCCACGCCCGCCTTTCGCAACGATTCATTAATCTTGATCGCGCCCCAATGCCTCAATACAAGAGGCCTCCGCCAATCGGCCGGACAGACATGTTGGAGGGTGTCAATGGGTTTTCTCGACGCGAAACGGACTGAACCGGATAATCACCCGGCGAAGGGCCGGTCCAACCGGATGGCGGCGATTGCAATCGGTCTGATTGGCTTTTGTCTTGTTGCTGGTCCGGCGATTTCGGATTCCATTGCATCCGAACAAGGCGCCGCAACAACCAGCGGCTCTTCCGCAACCGCTGCACTGGATTATCTCGCGAAGGAACTGCAGGGCCGCGAGGGCCTGATCTGGACCGGACACACCAATCCGGACACGGATTCGCTGGGCGCAAGCCTGCTGGCGGCCTTTCTTCATGGTGGCCAGTCGGGGCTGCCCGGTCCGCTCAACCCGGAATCGCGTTTCGCGCTGGACCAGTGCAATGCCGATGAACCGGAGGTCATCGCTGATTTCTCGGGCAGGCCGGTCGCACTGGTCGATTTCAATCAGAGCACCCAGCTGCCGCCGGGCATCGATCCGGATCTGATTGCGGCCATCATCGATCATCACGCGATCGGCGGTTCGCCGCTCAACCTTCCCGATGTGATCAGCATCGAGATCAGACCCTGGGGTTCGACGGCGACGATCCTTGCCGACCAGGCGAAGATGCTCGGCATTGAATTTCCGGCCGCTCTGGCGTGCGTGGGTCTTGCCGCCATCCTGTCCGACACGATCAACCTGACCTCGCCGACCACCACCGATTATGACCGGACTTATGCCCATGAACTGGCGCAGCAGGCCGGAATCGATGATTTCAACGAATTTGCCGGGCGCATGCTTCTGGCGAAATCCGATCTGAGCGGATTTTCGGCCGAAGACATCGTCATGCTGGACTACAAGGATTTCGATTTCGGCGGCCAGAAGGTCGGCATCGGTGTTGCCGAAACCCTGACGGGCCAGGAGTTGATCGACCGCCGCTATGAGCTGAAATCCGCTATCGAAGCGCTGAAACGCAAGAGGGGCCTTGACCACCTGATCTTCGCCATCGTCGATACGCGGGACCAGAAATCCTATCTGCTGTGGGGCGATGACGCCGACCGCGACATCGTCCTTGCCGCCTTTGGCGGTGCAGTTGCGGATGACATGCTGGTCGCCGACGGCGTGGTTTCGCGCAAACGCCAGATCGGCCCGGCGATACAAAGAGCCGTGGAAAACGCGAAGAGCGATTAGAGCTTCGGAACGAGCCGGATTGAACGGCCGCGCCGGTTGACGGAAACAGTCAGGAGACGAGCCGGAACCACCCATCGTGACGACAGATATCGCTCCGCATCTCGATTCAACCGGATGCGATATGGGTCGTTGTCAGGTCCAGCAATTGTTTTCCCTCATCCGATGTCACGATGGTCCGGACCGTCGAGACGCGCCGCCCTTTCTTCACGAAGCTGGCTGTCGCGTGGAGCGCGCCGTCGCGGCAATTGGACAGGAGATTGGCCGACAGATTGATTGCCAGCGGAAAACCGCTCATGCCGGACGCCGGCCTGGTGCCCTGCAGGGCAAGGGTGGTGGCGACAACATCGGCAAACCAGATCATCGCGCCGGCATGAACGGTCCCGAACGGATTGAGAATGCCATCCTGAACCGGCATCGTGCCGGTTGCCTGGTCCTCGGAGACATACCGGGCCTCAAAGGCGATTGACCCCTCGAACGTCACGCTGGCTTCTGTCACAGCCTTTCCTTTCAAAACATGGCTTTTTCGTTGCTCATGGATCCCGATGCACCGCGGGAAAACTCCGATATGCAGGCCTATTCATAGCATGCGTTTCCGGTTGGTCGGGAGGGATTGAAGGGACCAGCCACGTGACGTCCGAGCCAGAATCACAATGAGGCGATTGGATGAACGCCGATTCGGCGTCAATGCGATCGTCTGCCGGTTGTTTGCGATCATCGAGAGCCATGTTGCATCACCGTCGGCGTGATGCGCCAGGAAACACGGCGCACGCGACCCTCAGGCTGCGATTTCCAAAGGCAAATATATTATCACTTGATATTATATAGTATCATATGATATCACTTAGCGACGAACAATCTGACAAAAGAAATGGCAGTGATGACCCAAGGCTTGCAAGTCGCGGAATATCAGATTGAGGTGACAACACCGGATGGAACGATGCCCTGCCATGTTGCGCATCCCAAACGCGATAGGCCGGTTCCGACGGTGCTGTTCTTCCCCAATGCAGCCGGAATCCAGGACGATACGCGGCTCATCGCCAGGCGATTTGCTGCAAGGGGGTATCGTTGCCTGCTGCCAAATCTCTATTATCGGCTCGCGGGCTTTCACGTCGATATGGCGCGCCTTCAGGGTGGTGGCTCGAAGGCCGAAGCCGAATATCGCCAAATGATCCGGGCCGCCGAAAGCGTCAGCATCGATATGGCGATGTCGGATAGCGAAGCGCTGCTGGCGACGACGGACAATGATGAAAATCTCGACGCGGAAAGCGTGGCAAGTCTTGGCCTGAGTCTGGGAGCGGGTTTCGCACTGGCATCTGCCGCGATGCTCGATCGGAAAATAGCGGCGGTTGCCTGTTTCTACGGGGCACGGCTGATGACCGGCGAGGCCAATTCGCCACATCGTCTGGCTGCGGCCGTCAAAGCCGAAATTTTGCTGGGATTTGCGGAAATCGATCCCATGACCCCGCCAAATGTTCGCCAGGCGCTGGCGGCTGCCCTTGAACAGAGCGCCTGCGATCACACAATTCGCACCTATGCCGGCACCAAACATGGTTTCCTCGACACGAACAGACCAGTCTACGATCCGCAGGCAGCGGCCAAGGCCTGGCGGGACGTGTTCGATTTGTACGGGCGCCATCTGCAGCCAGAATTCACGAGGAGCGAATTGTCCTGATGACGTGGGTCATCCTGCCACTGGCCGGGATACTGGTCCTGTCGGGGGCGTCCCTGGCCTGGATTGTCGGAGCGGCGTCGATCTTGGCCTTTGTCACCCAAGGGCGACAGGAATTCCTTGCAATTCTCCCGCAGCGAATGTTTTCGCAGGTCGACCTCTTTGTTTTCCTTGCCCTGCCGATGTTTGTCCTGGCCGGCGAGATCATGAACCGTTCGGGCGTAACACGGGTCCTGATCGACCTCGCGCGGGCGATATTCGGCCGCCTGAGGGGCGGGCTGGGCTATGTCAACATTCTGGCCAGTGTTTTCTTTGCCGGTATCTCAGGTTCCGCCATCGCCGACACCGCCGCCCTGAGCAACACGCTGGTGCCGGCGATGAAGGAACGGGGTTATCCCGGCGCCTATGCCGCAGCGATCACGGCCGCCTCGTCCGTGATCGGCCCGATTATTCCACCGAGCATTATTCTCGTGCTTTACGGCTCGTTGTTTCAACTGTCCATCGGAGCCCTGTTTGTTGCCGGTGTACTGCCCGGATTGGTTATGGCGGCAGGTCTCATGGTGGCCAACGGCGTGATCGCAAAGAAGCATAACCACCCCGGTGGCAGTGCTTCGGACTGTCCTCCACTCTGGCCGTCTCTGCTCCGCGCCCTGCCGGCTCTGTCGCTGCCCGTCATTATTGTCGGTGGCATCGTGTTCGGACTGACCACTCCGACCGAGGCTGGTGCGATAGCGGTTGTCGCGTCGTTGATTTGCGGCAGAATCTATGGTGGCATCACCTGGCAGGGCGTGATGGCCGGCCTGGAGCGCACAGCCTTGACCTACGGAACCGTTTTCGGAATTCTCGCCGCGCTCTCGTTACTGGCCTGGCTGTTTGCCCTTGAAGGCATGCCCGAGGAAATATCGCGCTGGCTGAACGGTGTCGGCTTGTCGGGGCTGAGCTATTTTCTTGCCATGGCCGTCGTCTTCGCCATCGCCGGAGCGGTTGCCGATATTGGGCTTTCGCTCTTTCTACTGGCGCCGATCCTCGTGCCGATTGCCGTAGCGCAAGGGTTTCACCCCCTCCAGGTCGGTATTGTCGCCACCGTCACGATGATTATCGGCGGGGTGACCCCGCCGGTTGGCTCGCTGCTTTTGATTGCCTCATCGGTGGCCGGCGAACCCTTCGGCCGCGTGGTCAAGGCAGCGCTGCCACTGATTCTGACGAAATTTGTTGTCGTCGGCATACTGATATTCGTGCCACAGATTTCCCTGGCGTTGCCGCGTTGGCTCGAGTTGATTCCATGATGTCGCCGTTGGCTGCCGGCCTGGCCACAATCAGCCGTATCCTGGACGGTCTGGCACGCCGTGCTGCCGTCTTTTGCGTCTTCATGATGACGGTGGTTCTGGCTTATCAGGTCTTCGCCCGCTACGCGCTCGCTGCGCCACCGAGCTGGACGGAGGAACTGGGCCGGCTCTTCATGGTCTGGGGTGGATTTCTAGGCGCATCTGCCGCCTTTCGCGCCCGTCAGGACATCGTTCTGACCAACATTTCCGATCACTTCCCCATCATCTGGCGGTGGGTCGCCAGACTGGCAAGGTTTGCCGCCGTCGCAACGTTTTGCGGCACCGTTCTCTATCACAGCCCGTCCTTCCTGGTTCGCGGCATGAACACGGATTTCTTCGGTCTTGCCGGTGTGCCAGTTGTTTTGGCAACCAGTGCGGTCCCGACATTCATGATGCTGGTCCTGATCCACGCGCTGGCCGCCTTGCTGGTTCCACAGGGCCCTTCGAACGAACCAACCGAACGCACAGCACCAAACATATCAAGGAGAGAATCATGACAATGCGCAATCTGAAAATTGCCTTTGCAGCGACCTTAATGGGGGTTGTACTTACCCTGGCGGTTACGAACGGAAGCCGGGCGGAAGTGCGGTTTTCATCGGCCAGCCCGGCTAATGTCGTGACCGGCGTGTCAGTCTGGATTGATGCTTTTGCCAATCACCTCGATAAAAATGGCATGAAGATCAAGGTCTATCCCATCGGAACATTGGGCGGAATGAGGGAAACCACGGATCTCCTGTCTCAAAATTTGCTCGAATTCTGCGCGTGCGGACCGTTTCCGCTGTTCAAGTCAGCACCTGTGGTCTTGGCTGACCTCGTCCCCTTCATGTGGAAGGATGCCGACCACCAACGGCGGTTTGTGAGGTCACCTGGCGGGCTTGTCGAAGAGGTCAACAAGACCTCGACACATGCCGGGATTCGCCTTTTGGACTGGCCTTTGGTGAGCGGTCCGATGGGGCTGTTCACTGTCAAGAAACCGGTACGCTCGCTGGCCGATGTCAGCGACTTGCGCCTGCGCTTTCTGGCGCCACCGCAAAAGGTCCTCTACGAGGCCATTGGTGCAAAGGGCGTCGGCATTCCATGGTCCGAAGTCTTCACATCACTGCAGACCGGCGTTATTGACGGCTATGTCCAGGCCCCACAGGTGGCATTGATGTTCCGCCACACCGAGATTTTCAAATACTTCACCCGGCTGAACCTTGGATATGCATCGATGCCCATGATCATGTCGGAAGAATACTATCAAAGCCTTTCGCCGAACCAGCGTGATATTATCAGCGACGCCGTGGTCGCTGCCCGGCGTGCAAACGATATGTGGATAGAAGAAAATGTACCGCTCAACTTGCAACGGATGAAGGAGCAGGGCATCGAGATTATCGAATTGGAGGATGGCGCCTTTGCTGACATCAAGGCACGGATCTTGGAAGCGCAGTCAAAGATGGCGCCGCCTCCGTCTCTTGAGTATTACCTGGCGGCTTCGAAGAAATTCGCGGAATAGGATCCATGCAATCGGCAGGACCTATTCATTTCATTTATTCTGCGCGAGCTTAAGACATGAGTGACCAAATGAATTCGGTGATGAAGAGCGAAAGGCCGGGTGCCATTCATGACCACTCCGGGTCATCCGTGGGCAGAGAATTCCCGCCGGTTGAATTGCGTCGGCGGGGAGCCCGCTTTCAGGTGTTGTCCAACCTGTTTCATCGCCATTTTACCGCCACGGTCGGATCATCTCAGGGTGTTGACATGGTGGAAGCCCGGATTATCGAGTCGTCCTACTACTGTCCTGGCGTTATCGCCAAGGAAATCATAGATTTCTGGGCTTTCGACAAGATGGCCGTCAGCCGGGCTATCAGCCGGTTGGAAAAAAAGGGACTGCTGGAACGCCATGCCAATCGACGTGACCGCCGCCGCAATGAAATTTTCTTGACCTCGTCCGGACAAGAGATGCACCGGGTCCTGGATGCCTACAAGGACCACGTGACAGAACATCTGGAGGACTGGATGGGACCTGAACGGACCGTTTCGTTCAGTGAATCGGTTGAACGCCTGATCGGCCTGTTGTCTGCATTGATCGAAGAAAAACGGGATCGGCAGGACGATTCTCGTTGAGTGGCCGGCAGACGCAGACAAGACCGTTGAATACTCCGGAGATCGAATAATGTCCGGTGATGGATGTATCGTTCACCAGAGCTGATTTCGACGATTTTATGCCTTCGCAGCGTTCAGGAATGGCCTGCCGGAAACATATTCGATCAAGTCCCACAGAAAACAAACGGGGGCAGAGCCCCCGAATGTCTGTTCAGGCCGTCTCAGTGGCCTATTCCGGGGCCTTGCCCGTCCAGGCCGTGCGGTCGATGTCGAGATCCGGAAAGTCGTCCGGATTGAAGACCGGCCGTTGCACGCCCTGTTTGAGCTGCGCCCGGAAATCTTTCAGGATGCGCAGGCAGGTGGGCAGCAGCATCATGATGACCACGAGGTTGACCACCGCGAGAATGCCCATCATCGGATCGGAAAAGAAGAACACCGATGTGGCGCCCGGCGCCGTGGCGCCCAGGAACACGATCAGGATAACGATGAGGCGCAGGCCGTTCACCGCCATGGGGTTCTTGGTCATCACCGTCAGCGCGTTTTCACCCAGATAGTAGTTGTAGATGATCGAGCTGAAGGCAAAAAGCAGGATCATCAGCGACAGCGCATATTGCGCCCAGCCACCCAGATGCGACACCAGCGATTGCTGGGTCAGAACGATCCCGTCAACACCCTCGGCGCCCGGCACATAGACATCGCCCAGAAGGATGATGAAGGCCGTGCAGCTGCAGATGAAGATCGTGTCGATGAACACCGAAAAGGCCTGGGTGATGCCCTGGCTGACCGGATGGCGCACATCGGCCGTTGCGGCCACATTCGGCGCCGAGCCGAGACCTGCTTCGTTCGAAAACAGCCCGCGGCGCAAGCCCTGAGCGATGGCGGCACCCATGCCGCCGCCGACAACTTCCTCGAAACCGAAGGCGTTTGACACGATGCTGATGATGACGCCAGGCACCGAGCCGATATTGAGGAGGATGATCACCAGCGCCATGATGATGTAGCCAAGGGCCATGACCGGCACGACCACATCCGCCGCCTTGGCGATCCTGTGAATGCCGCCGAAGACGATGAAGCCGGAGACAATGGCCAGCAGGCCGCCGGTCCAAAGGCGTCCGATGCCGAGGCTGTCATTGACGGCGCCGGCCACCGTGTTGCCCTGGAAGGCGTTGAACCCGATGGCGAAGGCCGCGATCAGGCAGACCGCATAGACGATCGCCAGCCAGCGATATTCCTGACCCAGCCCGTGAATGATGGACCGTGCCGGCCCGCCGCGAAACATGCCGTCGGGCTGGCGGCGCTTGTAGAGCTGCGCCAGCGAACATTCCACCAGGCTCGTTGCCATGCCGACAAGGGCAATCGCCCACATCCAGAAGACCGCACCCGGCCCGCCCAGTGTGATGGCGACCGCGACGCCGGCGATATTGCCGCCGCCGACCCGTCCGCCGACCGAGATCAGCAGCGCCTCGCGCGCCGAAATGGCATTGGGGTCACCGGTCTGGTTCTTGCCCGACAATACCCGGAACATCCGGGTAAAAAACTCGAACTGAACGAAGCCCGTCAGTGCAGTGATGAATACGCCGAATATGACCAGAAGCGGGATGAGTGACCATCCCCAGGTCAGATCCTCGATGAGGCCAAAAAGGCCGGTTAATGCGTCCACGTCCCTCTCCAATTCTTGTCTGTACGAGTTTGGTGTCCGCTCTTTTGACCGGCGGTTTGAATTATCGATATTATCAGATGAACCGGATTGGCTGAACAATACACATTTCTTATCAACCGTTTAATGCGGTGCGGTGCAGATCCATGCGCTGTTGTGGCTGCGGTTCAGGGCGCATGGGCGCGGCACTACGGGCCCTGCTACACAGGCCATTCCGGGTGCTATAGTCTGATGGGCAGACCGATGTTCGGCGGAGCGGCACATGGCGCGTGACCCGTGTTGCAATCGGACAGATGCAATCAATCGGCCCCATCAGATAGGCTAAACGGCTTGTGCCCCATATTGGCAAACACATAAGGATCAATGGCAGCGTTCAGGGCGTCGGGTTTCGGCCCTTTGCCTGGCAGATCGCCCGGGAAACAGCGGTGACCGGCTTTGTCCGCAACGACGGCAATGGTGTCGTCATCGAGATTCACGGCGATGCGCCGGTGCTCGATGCCTTTGTCCGGCGCCTGACAGTCGATCTGCCGCCGCTGGCGCGCATTGACCGCATGGATGTGCGTGACATTGTCCGCGACGCATTGCCGGAGCGTTTCGAGATTCTTGCAAGTGAGAACCGCGGCGAGGGGACCGGCATTGTGCCCGACGCGGCGACCTGTCCGGCCTGTCTTGACGACATCCGGAACCCGGCCGACCGGCGCTTCGGCCATGCGTTTGCCAATTGCACCCATTGCGGACCGAGATTGTCCATTGTCCGGACCATCCCCTATGACCGCCGGTCGACCTCCATGGCGGCGTTTGCCATGTGTGCGGACTGCCGTGCCGAATATGAAAACCCGGCCGATCGCCGGTTCCATGCCCAGCCGATTGCCTGTCCGGCCTGCGGTCCCCGCCTGTGGTTCGAGATGGCCGGCCAGCCGGACAGTGTTGATGATCCCATAGCCGTCGCCGCCGAGCACATGCGCACCGGGAAAATCATCGCAATCAAGGGCCTGGGTGGTTTCCAGATCGCTGCCGATGCGGCCAATGAGGCAGCGGTCGCGGATCTGCGGCACCGCAAGCATCGGCCGCGCAAGCCGCTGGCGCTGATGGCCCGGGACATTGAACAGATCAGACGCCATTGCCGGGTCAGTGACGCCGAAGCCGAGCGTCTGCAAAGCGCCGCCGCGCCCATCATGTTGCTGCGTGCCGCCGGTGCGCCCCTGGCTGACAGCATTGCCCCGGAGCAGGACAGCCTCGGCATCATGCTGCCGAACACACCGCTGCATCACCTTCTCCTGTCAAAGCTCGACCATCCGATTGTCCTGACGTCGGGCAATCTGTCCGACAATCCGCAGGAGATCGACAATGACCATGCGCGCAACCACCTCGCGCCGCTGGTGGACGGGTTCCTGATGCATGACCGGGCGATCGTGCATCGGGTTGATGACAGTGTATTGCGTCTCGACAGGGCCGGACCCGCGGTCCTGCGCCGGGCGCGCGGTCTGGCGCCGGCGCCCATCCGCTGCGCTGTGGATTTCGAGACCGCGCCGAAAGTGCTGGCGATGGGCGGCGAACTGAAATCGACGATTTGCCTGCTGAATGGCCGCGACGCCGTGCTGTCGCAGCATATCGGCGACCTGAAAAATGCCGCGACATTGGCCGACTACAGGAAGACAATCCGTCATTTCCTTGCGCTGTACCGGTTCAGGCCGGACATCATCGCCGTCGACCGGCATCCGGATTACCTGTCATCCGTCATCGGCAGGAAACTCGCCGCGGAATTTGGCGCGCAACTGATCGCGGTCCAGCACCATCACGCCCATCTGGCGTCCTGTCTGGCCGAACAGGGCGGGGAGGGCGACGCCGACCGCACTGTGCTGGGCATTGTTCTGGATGGTTCGGGCTGGGGCCCGGATGGAACGGTCTGGGGCGGCGAAATTCTGAAAGCGGATCTGCGATCGTTCGAACGCATCGGCCACCTGCCGCAGATCGCCCTGCCGGGTGGCGAAGCGGCCATTCGCGAGCCCTGGCGCAATCTTGTCGCCCATCTGCATGCGGCCTTCGGTTCGGACTATCGAGGCCACGTCACATGCGCCGCGCTGCTGGCCGCGCTCCAGGAGCCGGGACCGGCAATGCTCGATCAGATGGTGATGAATGGCGTCAACACGCCGCTCTCCTCATCCGCCGGGCGGTTCTTCGACGCGGTCGCGGCGGCGCTGCGAACCTGTTACCACCGGCAAAGCTATGAGGGGCAGGCCGCCATGTCGATCGAATCCCTCGCAAGACCGTTTCTCGCCGACGAAACCGGATACGGCATCGATATCGATCGAACCGATGGCATCCGGTTTTCGTTTCAGCCGCTTTGGCGCGCCCTGTTGGCCGATTTGGACCGGCAGGTCGACCCCGGCCGGATCGCCGCCCGTGTCCACCTGGGATTGATCGATGTGTTTGCCCGCGCTTTGATGCCTCTGCGTAAATCCGGACCAGACACGGTTGTTCTATCCGGCGGCGTGTTTCAAAACGCGATCCTGCGCAACGGATTGAAGGATCGCTGTACGGCGGCCGGATTTCGCGTCTTGACGCACCGCCGGGTCCCCGAAAATGATGGCGGGCTGGCGCTCGGACAGGCCGTTATCGCCGCGTCGCCTACAGTGCGTTACACCGCCACCCTGCGCCGTTAGTCGCTGCCTGTGGTGCGTTTGGACACTGTGCGGAGATAACCGCCGGTCAAGACGTTCTTTCGGAGGCCTCCCGGTTTCAGCACCCGCAAAACCTGCGGTGGAACCAAAGATTTCACGGCCAAACAGGGACGCCGTCCAGCCCCGCGGTTTCCGGCAGGCCGCAGATCAGGTTCGCATTCTGCACGGCCTGACCGGCCGCTCCCTTGCCGAGATTGTCGACAACGCCCATCGCGATCACCAGATTGCGCTCCGGGTCGGCCGCGTAGCTGACGAACGCAAGGTTCGAGCCGGTGGCCCACTTGGTCTGCGGCGGCTTGTCGGTCACGCGGACGAATGCCCGCCCGGTGTAGAAGCGCCGGGCCGCGTCGAGACACTGGTCCGTGGTGGCGCGGCCGCGGCAATACATGGTGACAAGGACACCACGGGTCATCGGAACCAGGTGTGGCGTAAACACCAGTCCGGTTGCGCTGCCGCCGTTCAGTTGCTCGATTGTCTCGACCATCTCGGGCATGTGGACGTGCTTGAGAAGACCATAGGGGATCAGGTTCTCGTTGCTCTCGGCATAGCCAAACTTGCTGTCGGATGCGCCCCGGCCAGCGCCGGATATGCCGGTTTTGGCGTCGATGACAATGTTGGCTGGCTCGATCAGCTTGTTGACCAGAAGCGGGGCCAGCGCGTTCAGTGTTGCTGCGGGGAAGCAACCGGGGTTCGCAACCCGGTCCTGTCCCTTGATTTGGTCCGGCCAGACGTCGGCCAGGCCATACGCCCAACCCGCGACGTGGCGGTGGTCGCCCCCGATGTCGACGATCTTGACGCCCTTGGGAACGCGCGCCAGCGCTTGTGCCGAGGTGCCCGTGGGCAGCGACGCAAACAGCACGTCGAGCTCCGGCAGGGTCTCAGGGTCCCACTTCTCGATCACCAGCTCCGCCAGCTTGGCCGACAGGCCGGGAAAGCGGTCCACCAGCCGGCTGCCAGCGCTGCTTTCGCCTGCGGCATAGACCAACTCGAAAGACGGGTGGTTTGCGACCAGTCGCATGGCTTCGCCGCCGCCAAAACCGCTGATCCCGACAATGCCAACGCGAATGCTCATGGTGGTGTCCTACTGCTGGAGTGAGCGAACAAGTCTATTGAACTCGCACCGATCGTGACGACCGGGCTGAGCCTCACGGGTTGCATGGAGGCGTCGTTATTGACCATCCACGTGTCCCGCGCAAGTGCATCATGGCGGGGCAGGCCGGGGAGGGCTGTTCCCACTCCCGGAAGGCCGGTTCGCTGTTTGAAACGGCCTTGGGGAGGGATCTGGAGCCAAGAGGAACGCTGCGCTGGGCGGGCCCTGTCCAGCCAAAGTCGCCATTCGTTCACGCCGCAGCATCGGTCGAAATGGGCGGGATTGATTGCCAGGCAAGCCCAAAGCCCTATTGTTGTTGATTGACGTGGGTCAATGACGATGGGTTGCAATTCTGGGAGCTTGGCTCCAATCCGGTTGAACCATCAGCAACGACGAGGCGTGGGTTTTGGAAAACGGGCAATCCTCTGTGAGCAGGGATGCGGCCTCGACGGGCGAGGTTTCGGCGGTTCCGGCGGCGGACATCACGGCCATTTGCGCCGCCTTCGACAACGATTCGCACAGAATGCTGGATATCCTGCGGACCGTGCAGGATCGCTTTCGGTGCATTGCGCCGTCGACCATGGACGCAATCGCTGCGCAGACCGGTCTCACCCGGATCGAGGTGGAAGGGGTTGCGAGTTTCTATTCCTTCCTCTCCCTGACACCGCGCGGCCGGGTCACCATCCGCCTGTGCGACGATATTGTCGACCGGTTCACTGGTCTGGCCGATGTGACAGCCGCATTTGAAGATGTCTTGGGGATCGGTATCGGCGAGACCTCCGCGGACGGGGCGTTTTCATTGGAATACACGCCGTGCATCGGCATGTGCGATCAGGCACCGGCGGCCATGATCAACGATGTCCTGCTGGTGGGTCTGACCCCGCAAAGCGCCCGCAGCGCCGCTGAAGCCCTGATGGCCGGAAAGACGCCCGAACATCTGATCAGCGATCGTTTTGATGAGCTGAGCCCACAGGAACGGGCCAATCGCATGGTGGAAAACAACATCCGCCACGCCGGCGAAGTGCTGCTCGGTCCGGTGCCGGCGGACGCCGGTCTTGCCAAGGCGGTGGAGATGGCACCGGCCCAGATCATCACCGCCATAGAAGACAGCGGCCTGCGCGGCTGTGGCGGCGCCGGTTTCACCACCGGCCGCAAATGGCGCTTCGCCGCCGCCGAAACAGCCGAAAAACACTATGTGATCTGCAATGCCGATGAAGGTGAACCGGGCACCTTCAAGGACCGGGTGCTGTTGACCGAACGGCCGCATCTGCTGATCGAAGGCATGACCATTGCGGCGCGGGCCGTCGGTGCGCGCGAGGGCATCCTTTATCTGCGCGGTGAATATGTCTATCTGCGCCCCTTGCTGGAGGAGGTTCTGGAACAGCGCCGCCGGCGCGGGCTGTTGGGAGAAAGCATCCTCGGCATTGAGGGCTTTGATTTCGACATCCGTCTGCAGCTCGGCGCCGGCGCCTATATATGCGGCGAGGAGGGGGCGCTGATCAGTTCCTGCGAAGGCTTGCCGGGAGAGCCGAAGACCCGGCCGCCCTTTCCGGTCAATCGCGGCTATCTCGGCTTTCCGACCGTCGTCAACAATGTGGAGACCTTCTGTCACGCCGCCCGCATACTGGATCGTGGCGCGGGATGGTTCCATGCAATGGGAACCGAAGGCTCCCACGGAACCAAGCTCTTTTCCATCTGTGGCGATTGCCTGAACCCCGGTATCTATGAACTGCCCTATGGTCATTCCGTCTGGGACATTCTGGAAATGGCCAGCGGTCAGGAGGCCGCCGCCGTTCAGATCGGCGGGCCGAGCGGCACGATGATCGCCCGTGACAGTTTCGACCGCAAGCTGACCTTCGACGACCTGGCGACCGGTGGCGCGATCATCATCTTCAATGGCGACCGCAACATTCTGGAGATCGTCGAGTATTACATGTCCTTTTTCGTGCATGAGAGCTGCGGCTATTGCACGCCCTGCCGCGTCGGCAATGTCTTTTTGCAGAAGGCCATCGCCAAATTCCGCAAGGGCCTCGCCAATCCCGACGACATTGATTACCTGAAGGATCTGTCGGCAACGATCATCGAAACCAGTCGGTGCGGGCTGGGCATGACTTCGCCCAATCCCATTTTGTCCACCCTGCAGAATTTTCCGCTCGTCTATTCGGCGGTTTCCAAACCGTCCAAGGACGGCATTCGTGATACATTTGACATTCAGTCGGCGATTGACAGTGCGCGCAAGATCGCCAAGCGGCGCTCCTATCTCTACGACAGGGATTTCACCAAATGAGTCCTGACCAGAAAAACGAGGCCGGTTTCACCTTCACCATCGACGGGGTCGAAGTCACCGCGCGGGCCGGCCAGACGATCCTGGAGGCAGCCGACGAGGCCGGTATCTATATTCCGCGCCTGTGCGATCACGAGGGCCTTCGCCATCAGGGCAGTTGCCGGGTCTGCACGGTCAAGGCGGGTGGCCGCAGCGTCGCCGCCTGCACACAGCCGGCCGAAGCTGGCCAGACGGTTGAAAACGAAACGGCGCACCTGACCAAGATGCGCCGGGATCTGGTTGAAATGCTGTTCCACGAGGGCAATCACCTTTGCCCGATCTGCGAGGCCAGCGGCAATTGCGAATTGCAGGCCATGGCCTACCGGCTCGACATGACCGATGCGACGCGATTTCCCTATCTGGAGCCCTGCCGGGCGGTGGATGCCACCCATCCGGACATTGCGCTCGACACCAATCGCTGCATCAGTTGCGGCCGTTGCATCCGCGCGTCGCAGGATGTCGATGGCAAGGGCGTTTTCGGTTATGTCGGGCGCGGCATTCACCGCCGGGTCGCGGTCAATGGCGACAATCTGGCGGATACGGATGCCGAGGTGACCGATCACGCCATATCGAGCGAGGTCTGCCCGGTCGGCTGCATCATCCGCAAGCGCGTCGGATTTGCCACGCCGATTGGCGAGCGCAAATTCGACAAGGGGCTGATCGGCCATGAAATCGAGGAGAAGCGCAAATGAGCGGGCTTCCCAAGGCGCGGATCGCGACGGCCTCGCTCGCCGGTTGTTTCGGCTGTCACATGGCGATCCTTGATGTCGACGAGCGTCTGATCGAACTGATGAAACTGGTCAATGTCGACCGGTCTCCGCTCACCGACAAGAAACGTTTCACGCAACGCTGCGACATCGGCATCATCGAAGGCGGTTGCTGCAACGAGGAAAATGTCCATGTGCTGCATGATTTCCGGCGCAATTGCGATGTGCTGATCGCGCTGGGACAATGCGCAATCATGGGCGGGCTTCCGGCCATGCGCAATGCCATCATGCATTCTGACGCACCGCTCCGGGAATGCCTGGACGAGGCCTATATCACCGGCCGCTATATCCGCAACACGACCCATAATGTACCGAACGATCCGGCGCTGCCGCTGCTGCTCGACGAGGTTTATCCCTGCTCGCAGATTGTTGAAATCGACTATCAGATCCCCGGTTGCGCACCGGAGGGCGATGTCATCTTCGACACGTTGGTCAAGCTGCTGGCAGGCCGGTTTCATGGTTTCGAGCGCGACAAGATCAGATTCGATTAGGGTGAGAGCACAATGACCGAACCCAGAATGATAGAGATTTCACCGGTCACCCGCGTCGAGGGACATGGCAAGGTGACCATCCACCTGGATGCGGACAACCAGGTCGACGAAGCGCGGCTTCATATTGTCGAATTCCGTGGCTTCGAACGCTTCATCCGTGGCCGCCTGATGTGGGAAGTTCCGGTCATCGTCCAGCGCCTTTGCGGCATCTGTCCGGTCAGCCACCATATTGCGGCGGCCAAGGCAATGGACATGATCGCCGGAGTCGATCGACTGACGCCGACGGCGGAAAAAATGCGGCGATTGATGCATTACGGCCAGGTGATGCAGAGCCATGTGTTGCATTTCTTTCACCTGGCCGCGCCGGATCTGTTGTTCGGTTTCGGGGCGCCGGCTGAAAAACGCAATATTTTCGAGGTGATCAGGGAAAAGCCGGAACTCGGCAAACGGGCTGTTTTGATGCGCAAATACGGCCAGGAGATCATCGAAGCGACCGCCGGCAAGAAAATCCACGGAACGGGCGCCATCCCTGGTGGCATCAACGCCAATCTGTCCATCGAAAAGCGCGATCATTTCCTGTCGACGATCGACGAGATGATCACCTGGGCGCAGGATGCGCTCAAGCTGGCCCGCGACTATACGCTCGAGCATGAGGACCTGGTCGCCGGGTTCGGGTCCTTCCCGTCAAATTACCTGTCGATTGTGCGTGAAGACGACGGCGCGCTGGATCTGTATCATGGCAATCTGCGCGCCCTGAATTCCAGCGGCGACGAGATCTTCGACCAGATCCCCTATACGCGCTATCACGAGCTGATCGTCGAGGATGTGCGGTCCTGGTCCTACATGAAATTCCCCTTCATCACGGAGCTGGGGCCCGATGCCGGCTGGTACCGGGTCGGGCCGCTGGCGCGCATGAACACCGCAAGCTTCATCGATACGCCATTGGCAAATGCCGCGCACCGGGATCTGAGGGCCTTTAGCGACGGCAAGCCAAATCACTCGACCCTTGCCAATCACTGGGCCCGGATGATCGAGGTGCTGCATTGCGTGGAGAAAATCCGCGAATTGCTGAATGATCCGGACCTGCAGGGAACGGATCTTGTGACCAGAGGAGACCGGCGCGAAGAGGGGATCGGTGTCATCGAGGCACCGCGCGGAAATCTCATCCACCACTATCGGGTCGATGAAAACGACCAGGTCACCTATTGCAATCTGATCGTCTCCACGACCCATAACAATGAGGGCATGAACAGGGCGGTCAAGGATGTTGCGGTCAAACATCTGTCGGGCCAGGAACAGATCACCGAGGGCATGCTCAACCATGTCGAAGTCGCGATCCGTGCCTACGATCCCTGCCTGTCCTGCGCCACCCATGCTCTTGGCCAGATGCCGTTGCAGGTGGAACTGTTCGGCGCGGACGGTTCCATGCTCGACAGCAAAACGCAAAGCAGTTGAGGACCATGACATGCTGTTGATCGGCTATGGCAATCCAGGACGGGGAGATGACGGGCTGGGTCCGGCTTTTTCACTGGCCATGGCCGACCGTGCGCTTCCCGGTTGGGAGGTGGACACCGACTATCAATTGGTCGCCGAGCATGCACTGGCGGTGTCCACCCATGATCTGGTTGTCTTTGCCGATGCCGAGATGAACGGAACCTCGGCCTATTCCTTTCGACAGATTCGGCCCGGAGCGCCGGAGGTGCTCGGAAGCCACAGCCTGGTTCCCGAAACGGTGCTGGCCCTTTGCGAAACGCTCTATGATGCCAGACCGCGTGCCTATGTGCTCGGTATTACCGGCCACGCTTTTGGCGATATGAATGAAGGGCTTTCGAAGGCCGCAACGGCCAACCTCGCCGAGGCCGAACAGTTCTTTTTGACCTGGCTAGAGGATAGGGCTGCGGCAAGGGAGACGGTTCATGCATGAAATGTCGCTCTGCGAGAGCATGCTGGACATCTTGAAGGATCAGGCTGCTCGCGATCATTTCAGCCGTGTCAAACGGGTGTGTGTTGATGTCGGCCCGCTCTCCTGTGTTGAACCCGAGGCGCTGCAATTCGGCTTCGATGTCGTCATGAAGGGATCGCTTGCCGAGGGAGCGGCCCTTGAAATATCCCGCCCGCCGGCCGAAGCGCTTTGCCTGTCCTGCCTCGAGACGGTTGCGGTGCGGCAACGCTTCGACACCTGTCCGCTATGCGGTTCCGAGGCGTTGCAGGTGACCAGCGGCGAAGAGCTCAAGATACGCGAATTGGAGGTGGTGTGATGTGCACGATTTGTGGCTGCGGCAACACGAATGAGGATCACGGCCATCACCACGATCATGGCCATGGAGACAACACCGGTCACCTGCACTTCGGCGCTGGAGAGGCCGGCACATCGGCGCCGGGATTGAGCCAGTCCCGACTGATCCGGCTGGAAACAGACATCCTCGGTAAAAACAACGCCTTTGCCGACCAAAATCGCGCACGGCTTTCGGGCAACGGCGTTTTGGCGCTCAATCTGGTCTCAAGTCCGGGTTCCGGCAAGACGACCCTGCTGGTCGAGACGTTGAAAAGACTGGCCGGGACCGTGCCGGTGTCGGTCATCGAAGGAGACCAGCAGACATCGAATGATGCGGACCGCATCCGGGCAACCGGTGCGCCAGCCGTGCAGATCAATACCGGCAAGGGGTGTCATCTCGATGCTCACATGGTTGGCCACGCGCTGGATCGGCTTTCAATGGAGGAGGGCGGCTTTGTCTTCATCGAGAATGTCGGCAATCTGGTCTGCCCGGCCGGATTCGACCTTGGAGAATCGGCAAGGGTGGTGATCCTGTCGGTAACGGAGGGTGACGACAAACCACTGAAATATCCAGATATATTCGCCAAATCCGATCTCATGATCCTGAACAAGGCGGACCTGCTGCCGCATGTCGATTTCAGTGTCGAAGCGGCAATCTCCCACGCAAGGCGGGTCAACCGAAAGATACAGGTATTGCAATTGTCCGCCCGGACCGGCGACGGGCTTGCGGGCTGGCTGAACTGGCTGGACGGCCTTCGCACCATGCAGGTGGCCGCAAAACCGTCCGACCTGGCAGCCGAATAGGAGCCATTGATCATGTGTCTAGCCATCCCCGCCCGGGTTGTTTCCGTTGAGGCCGGCGACATGGCCACCGTCGCCCTGGAGGGCATCAGGAAACCCGTCTCCACCGCCTTGCTGGATACGGTGAATGTCGGTGACTATCTGCTCGTGCATGTGGGATTTGCCCTGCACAAGCTTTCCGAGGACGAGGCCGAAAGGACCCTCAAACTGATGGCCGAAACCGGCGTGCTGGCCGAAGAGTTGGCCGAAATGGCCGATGGCCCGGACACCGCCACCGAAGGGGAGACGGGCGGATGAAATACATCCGGGAGTTTCGCGACGGCAAACTGGCGCGCAGGCTTGGCACAGCCATTGCCAATGAGGTCAAAGCAGACCGCCGCTATCATCTGATGGAGTTTTGCGGTGGTCATACCCATGCGATCTTTCGCTATGGCGTCCAGGATCTGGTGCCGGACAATGTCGAATACGTCCATGGTCCGGGCTGTCCCGTTTGCGTTTTGCCGGTTCGCCGCCTGGACGATGCGGTTGAGCTGGCGCTCCGGCAGGACGTGATCCTGACCACCTATGGCGACATGATGCGTGTGCCGGGGACGAAACAGAAAAGCCTGATCAAGGCGAAGGCCGAAGGCGCGGATATCCGCATGGTATATTCCACCCAGGACGCGCTGAATATTGCCAGGGACAATCCGGATCGCCAGGTCGTCTGTTTCGCCATCGGATTTGAAACCACGACACCACCGACCGCCGTCGCCATTCAACAGGCCAAGGCGGAAGGGCTGACGAATTTCACGGTCTTCTGCAACCATGTCCTGACGCCGCCCGCCATCGCCCATATTGTCGAGGCCCCTGCCGAACCCGGTGAAACGCCCGTTCGGATCGACGGCTTCCTTGGGCCGTCCCATGTCAGCTCCGTCATCGGATCGGCGCCCTATGAGCCGGCCGCGCGATCCTATCGTAAACCGATCGTCATTGCCGGTTTTGAACCTCTGGATGTCATGCAGTCGACCCTGATGTTGATCCGACAGATCAATCAGGGCCGCCATGAGGTGGAAAACCAGTACACCCGTGTCGTGACCCGTCACGGCAACCGCAAGGCGCAGCAGATCGTGGCTGATGTTCTGGAGTGCCGAGAGGAATTCGAGTGGCGTGGGCTTGGAACGGTGCCGCACAGTGCCTTGAGGATCCGCAGCGCATACGGTGAATTCGACGCCGAGAACCGGTTTGCCTTGACGCCCAAAGCATCCCGGGAGGTCAAATCCTGCGAGTGCCCGGCCGTCCTGCGCGGTGTGAAGAAGCCAACCGAATGCAAATTGTTCGGCACGGTCTGCACCCCCGACAATCCGATGGGGGCCTGCATGGTGTCGTCGGAAGGCGCCTGTGCGGCCTACTGGACCTATGGCCGCAGGCGCGAAGCCGCGCTCTCCAAACGGGAAGCAGCCGAATGAGCAGCCCGAGCGGTCGTTCGGGCCTCCACCCTGGTACCGTCGACATGACCCATGGTGGCGGCGGTCGCGCCATGACGGACCTGATCGAGGACCTGTTTCGACGCCACCTGACCAACCCGATCCTTGATCAGGGTCACGATGCCGGCGTTTTCGATGTGCCGCCAGGCCGGCTGGCGATGTCGACCGACGCCCATGTCGTTTCGCCGTTGTTTTTCCCGGGCGGCAATATTGGTTCGCTCGCCGTTCATGGCACATTGAACGATTTGGCGATGGCCGGGGCAAAGCCGGTTTCGATGACGGCTGGATTCATTCTGGAGGAAGGGTACCCGCTATCCGACCTGGAACGGATTGTCATCTCCATGGCCGAGGCTGCCCGTGAAGCCGGGGTGCCGGTGATCGCCGGAGACACAAAGGTTGTCGAAAAAGGCAAGGGCGACGGCGTCTTCATCACCACGGCCGGAATCGGTGTCGTGCCGGAAAATGTTGCCATATCACCGGCGGCGGCGAGGCCCGGGCAGGTCGTGCTGCTTTCCGGGCCAATTGGCGATCATGGCGTCGCCATCCTGTCAAAGCGCGAAAACCTCGAATTTGAAACCGAAATCAGGTCCGACAGCGCAGCGCTGCACGGGCTTGTCGACGCCATGATTTCGGCGGTACCGCACATTGCCGTTCTGCGCGATCCGACACGCGGCGGTCTGGCAACGGCGCTCAATGAAATCGCCCATGCATCCCGGGTGGGCTGCGTCTTGCATGAGGAGGACATTCCGGTCCGTCCCGATGTGCAGGCGGCCTGCGAACTTCTGGGGCTGGATCCGCTCTATGTCGCCAATGAAGGCAAGCTGATCTGCATTTGCGAGGCCGGTGATGCGGACAGGCTGCTGGACGTCATGCGGTCGCATCCGCTTGCGATGCAGGCCGCGAAAATCGGCGACATTGTCGAGGATGACGATTGCATGGTGACCATGCAAACCGGTTTTGGTGGCGCACGGGTGGTCGATTGGCCGTCCGGAGAACAATTGCCCCGCATTTGCTGACATTCCGAGCTGGTGCCGGTGCGCGAGCCCAACCTTTTTGAGTTCGTGTCATTGCGCCATGCCGCGCTGCATCGTGAGCGCACTGTCGCTTGGAAAGATCGTCCGTCGATATCCTTCGGAAAGTGCAGATAGACATCACAAAAGGGCATGTGCTGCGTTTGTCGCATTGCTACCGACCGTCCCGTTTATTAAGACCCGGACAAGTTCAATGGGTTCTTCAGAGAGGATTGTTTCCATGAGGCTTGATGACAAAGTCTGTATCGTGACCGGTGGCGCCAGCGGCATCGGCCTGGAGATTTCCAAACGCTATGCCGATGCCGGCGCGAAGCTCGTTATCGCCGACATCAATCTTGACGCCGCCACGGCCGCCGCTGCCGACCTCGGTGACGATCACATGGCCGTCCTGATGGATGTCACCGATCCGGATGCGGTCCAGGCCGGTGTCGATGCGGTGATTGAGCGATACGGGCGCATCGACGTGCTGTTGTCGAATGCCGGCGTGCAGATCGTCCACCGTGTTGAAGACATGACGTTCGACGAATGGCGCAAGGTGATGGCCATCCATCTCGATGGCAGTTTCCTGGTGTCCAAGGCCGTGTTGCCGCATATGTACGAACGGCAAAGCGGGGCCATCATTTTCATGGGGTCGGTCCACTCCAAGGAAGCATCCGAGTTGAAATCACCCTATGTCTCGGCAAAACACGGTCTACTGGGCCTGGCTCGGGTGATCGCCAAGGAAGGCGGCAGAAAGGGTGTGCGCACCAACGTGATTTGTCCCGGATTCGTCAAAACACCGCTGGTCGAAAAGCAAATCCCGGAGCAGGCGCGCGACCTCGGCATTTCCGAGGAAGAGGTCGTCAACGACATCATGCTTGGCAATACGGTGGATCAGCAATTCACGACGGTGGAGGATGTGGCGGAAGTGGCGCTCTTCTTTGCCGCCTTCCCGACCAATGCGCTGACCGGGCAGAGTCTGGTGGTCAGCCATGGCTGGTTCATGGAATAGGTGACGGGGCGCCGGTCACCGTAACCCGTGTAGGTCTTCTCCAGATGACCTGGTTTAGCCCTGGTGCTCGGCACCTAACCCCTGGAACATGGCGCGCAGATCGATCGTCGATTCCTTGCCGATCGATGGCAGGGTCCGGTCGATCCAGGCCTTTGCCGTTTCGCGTCCAAGCTCCTTGAGATGCTGCAGGAATGCCCATTCGGCATTGATCTTGGACGATGCGCCCAACGGGATCATCTCGTCCTGATTCTCGATCATGTGGATGCGTTGCAAATGATAGGTCTTCGGGTCGAGTTTGCCATCCTCGATCAGCCGTGCGACGAAATCGATGGACCGCAGTTCCTTGAGCAGGCTGGAATTGAAGGCGATTTCGTTGATCCTGTTCTGGATCTCCTGGGCCGTTTTCGGCACTCCTTTGCGGATGACCGGATTGATCTGGACAATCACGATATCGGAACATTTGGAGTGATAGTGAAACGGGAACAGCGCCGGATTGCCCATATATCCGCCGTCCCAATAGGGCACACCGTCAATCTCGACCGCCTGGTAGAGATAAGGCAGGCAGGCCGAGGCCATGACCATGTCGGCGGTCAGTGACTTGCGGTCGAAAACCCGCACCCGGCCCGTCTCGACATTGGTCGCGGAAACGAAGAGTTTCACATCGTCACAGGACCGGACCTTGTCGAAATCCACCGTGCTTTCCAGCACGTCGAGTAAGGGATTCAGATTGAGCGGGTTCATCTGATAGGGCGAGAACGTCCGCGTCAGGGCATCCATCATGTGGTAGGAGGGCGAATACTCCAGGTTCCAGTTCCCCATGAACATGTCGAATGGCGCCCGTTTGATCGGGCTGAACCCGGCGACGTCGCTCATTTTCTTCCAGAACAGCTCAAGGCTTTCACGGGCTCCGTCTGCGCCGCCGCTGACAAGCCCGCATGCCATTGCCACCGCATTCATCGCACCCGCCGACGTGCCCGATATGGCGTCAACATCGAGCCTGCCGTCCTCCAGCAGATAGTCAAGGACACCCCAGGTGAACGCGCCATGCGCACCGCCGCCCTGCAGGGCAAGATTGACGTTCTTTCCGCGTTTCAAAGCCATCTTATGATCCCGTGTGCTCGTATTCGCGACTTGGTGGGCGGCTCTGCACTCGAACTCCAGGCGCTTCACTGATCGAAGCCGTCAAGCCTGGATGTGATGCAAGAAATGCCAAGTTCAAGGTGTGATGCCCAAAAGACTCCTGCCTGTCGGTGCCCTTGCCTTCACGTGGTCATGAAAATGCTCTGCGGATGGCTCAAGCGGGCCAGACCAGGCGAAATCCAAAATGGCTTGTCGTGCTGTCGGGTGATGTTCCCGAGCGGGCCGCAATCCGGTAGCGGTAGCAATAGCTCTTGTGGCACAGGAACGAGCCGCCCTTGGAGAGCTTGAAGCCTTTCATAGCGTCAAGCCGCTTCCTGACGGACTTCTTGAGCGATTTGATCCGATAGGGCTCCGATGTCCACTCCCAGACATTGCCGACCATATTATAGAGACCATATGGGTTGGGCGCGAAGGATTTCGCCGGGGCGGTGGTTACATAGCCGTCGGCGGCGGTGTTTTCGTTCGGGAACGATCCCTGCCAGATATTGCAGGGCAGGAAGCTGGTGTCGTCCGGCTCCTCATTGCCCCAGGGAAAGCGCACATCGCCCTGTCCGCCCCGGGCGGCATGCTCCCATTCCGCTTCGGTCGGCAGGCGTCCACCGGCCCAGGCCGCATAGGCGCGGGCATCGTTCCAGGACACGTGGACGACAGGATGATCGGGAAGACAGGCATCTTCTGTTCCCGGCCCATTGGGCGCCGACCACAGGGCCCCATCGACCCGGCGCCACCATTCGACCTCGACGACGCCCTGTGTCGCTCCCACCGTCTCCGGCACCTGCGCCCAGAACACGAAAGACCAGCCAAACCGCTCGGCCTCCGTGACATGGCCGGTTTCGGCAACAAACTCGGCAAAAGCGGCGTTGGTGACGCTCGTGGTGCCCATGCGAAAGGGTTTCACCGGCACCTGACGCAACGGGTTCTCGCCATCATCGGCGATTTGCGGCTGGTCGGTGCCAACAACCCCAACCCCGCCAGGAATTTCGACCGTTTCGGCGTTGATGGACACGCGCTGTACCAGACCGGGAACAGTAAGCGCGGCTGCCGTGCCGCCCGATCTGGATGGTGCGCAACAGCGCGGCGAAATGGGTTGTGGCGTCTGCCCGCGCTGGTCGGGAGCCGGCAAATGTGGTTCGGTGTTCATACGCCGATCCTATACCACGGCCGGCTATGCCAAAAGACTTCGGGATCACTGATCATTCCATTCCGCATTTTCCGTTGTGCTCACCCCCACACGTCAATGCCTGTTCAGAAATGGCTGCAATCCGTTTTCCCAGGAAATTGAAACGTCAGCATGGTATCTGGACCATGGTGCATCGCACCCCTGGCGCCATGCGCGACCCCACCGGATGAAATCACATACCAACCGACACATTTGGAATGCCACGGGCTGCTGAATGGTATGTTGCTATCGAAGATGCAGAAATACCGGTTCTCTTTTCTGAGTGCGTCGGAAATCGAACAATGCAGGTGTTTGTGAAATCCTGGTCTGGCGGCTCGCAGCCGGCATGGTTCCGCTGGTCGCAAAACTCATGTCCATGCTTCCGCGAACAGCCGGTCTGAAGTCGCCATTTGTGATTTCCTCATAGAGAGTTGGTACACGATCAACAGCATAGTCAAACAGTTCGGACAGGCTGACCTTCCCGTCACTGGGGCTGATGTCGGCACTCTCGCCGACAACACCCTCCCAGTACATCGAATAGGACAGCACGCCATGCCGCAGCACCTCTGCCTCGATCGCAAACTCCTCTGCCTGACTGGCCGTCAGAATGCGCATCGCCTTGTCATAGGCAAGTTGTCCCAGGCCACGGCTGCCCATCGGTCCCGGTTTGAACGCCTTGCCTTCAACGGAAGCCGCGGAATTGCAGGCATCGATGACCAAGGTAATGTCCTGCGCCTGGAGATCACGGATCAAGTCAGCCAATCGGTCGCTGTTCAACGTGCGGGTCAGAGTTTTTGCGTCCACCACACGCCCGTGAGACGCAGTGCCGATATCCTGCGGAAACAGGTGAAAACGCCCGTCTTCGGCTGCAAATCCATGCCCTGAAAAAGAGATGTAAATGACATCATCGGGCATCGCCTTTTGAAGCTCATCTGCCCCTTCGATACCCGCAAGAAGCGCGGAATCGACCGGTTTGCCGGCCAAAAGCAGCAAAACAGCTTCTATCTGTGCCCGGGAAGCCTCTTTGTGTCCATTGTTGCCGGTGGTTATCAATTTGACTGTCGTGACTTTTTCAAATTGCTCACTCTGTGTCAGTCCCTGAGCAAGTAACCTGGCCGAGAGATGTGCGTCGGCCCCCGCATAACGCAGATTCCAGGACGGGTTCTGGTGGTGATCGATACCAATCGCAAAGATATAGGCACGGCGGCCACCTGATTGTTCAGATTTGGGCAGTGCGTAACGGACGCGTTCCGTCCTGCTTTTGATACCCTCTGCGTTAAAACCGTAGGCTGAAAAGACAACGTCCCCGGCTTCAGCGCCCTCCGGTCGGTTTGGAAGGTGGACACCGTCAAACTGGAACGTTCTGGAACTGTCGGATCCATTATCCTCAATCAACAGTGTCTGATTGCCCCGCGCAACACCAACCAATTGGCCATCGCGAAACAGCTTGAGTTCTGAAAGGCCGCTTCCCTGATTGTCTGAAACCGTATTCTTCGCGGTCACCGTGACCGTGACGACCGTCTTGTCATCGGGATCGGTTACAATTGCATCGATGATGACGTCCGGCTGCAGCCGATTGAGGTCTTTCGGTGACGGCAGCGGCGCAAATGCTTCGCCGGCAATCAAACGCGGCAGCAAACCCGGTTCGAAATATTCCCGATAGAACATCTCGATTGGCAGGGCGTCGTTGGGAGCGTCGGGCATGATCCAACTGATTTGCGGCATGTCTCCGGGATCGGAGGCATCATACCGTCCGTCCTCTCCGACAACAGCCCAGCTGCCATCCGGAAACGCTGAAAGCCTGGCCAGTCTTTCGCCGGTTTCGACGTTCCAGATCGAAACAATACCGCTGCTTTCGCCGATAGCCAGAAGATTGCCGGAAGGCGCAAATGTAATGCTTTGGCGGCCCTCTGGTGTCGAGGCCAATTTGATGACCCTGGATCCACTTCTTCGATCCCAGAGGAGAACCTCGTCTTGAAAACCGACAAACAGCGTCATTTGACCGGAAATATCCGAAATGGCGTAGTTCATCGAAATTCCGTTTCCGCTGACCTCTTCCACGACTTCCTGACCGTCATTCGAAAGGAGCTGGATTTGATCGTCCTTGGTGTGGACCAGCAACTGACCCAACCCATTCGGCGCGGTGGCGATCAGATATTCTTCAGCGGCATAGGACTCCGCTGCATATTTCGCGAATTTGTCTCCGGTCGAAACGTCCAGAACTTCGGCCCAGATATCCCTGTTGTCGCCTGATACAAAAACCCATTGGCCATCATGAGAGAAACTGGCGAATTGCGGGGTCCGCTCAAACGACATGTCCCATTTTGCCAATCCCGTGCGCGCATCATACGCCGTCAGTTTTTCGGTGCTGTAATTCCCGTGCGGAAGGACAAGATCGCCATCGGGCGATATCGCCAGAACATCTGTGGAGTCGATTTTTCCGGTCAGTCGCGTGACATTGGGTGCACGCCAAAATCCGTCTTCAATTGATTCCCGGTCAAAGCGGACAAGATACGTATTTTGGTTGAAATCATGAAACCGTGCGATGATTTCCCTTTCCAACAGAAAAATACTGTCGTCGGATCGTTTGTCCGAGTGTCGATTTTCATCGCCCAACGGAACCGTCCTCGCACCCCCTCGAACCGTTTCATGAACGAGGCCATCGTCATTGTCGCCGGCATAGAGCAGTCCGGTATTCGTGAGGTAGGTTGTTCTGCCGGCAACGTCGTCTCTGTAAGCGGCTAGCCGGCCCCTCCGAATGTCCCAAACACCAAACCCGGACGAGTTTTCCACATACAGATTGTTGCCGTCGTGTGAAAAGAATATCCTGTTTGGTGAGAGACTGCGATGGTTTTGCAGGTTCGTGTGCCGTCCCTCACGCAACCACCAGACGTCCAGTTCATATTCGTTTCGCCAGCTTGATTGAGACACCGTCACCAAACGATCATGCTTTTTGACATAGGCGCCAAGACCGGGCGTCATCCCCTCCTGTGACCCGGCGCTGCGGTCTGGGCTCCGCACCGTTTCGCCGGTTTGTGCATCAATCAGATAATACCCGTGTTCGGATTTGCTCCCCTGCACGGACGCAGCAATATGCCCGTTGCCGGCATTGATGATGTTTCCGATGGGATCGCTGGAGATTTGTTTGGACCATATCTTGGTTCCGTCATCAAAGTTGAATTTCGAGAGCGTCCCCAAATCGCTTCCGGCCACGATACGGCCGTCATGCGTGATGTTGACGGCCGTAAACTGCGATGTGTCCGAGCCAAGGTCCTTCGGGGGAATTGACATCTTGCGCATCGACATGTTTCGAAAGTCGAACAGATACAGACCCTCCCCATCCACCAGCAGGGCGGCTTTCGTGCCATCCTCGGACAGAGCAAGGTTTCTGAAATTGCCATATTGCAGGACAATCGGAAGGGGAAAGACAGTGGGCTTGTTTCCGGCAAATTCCAGCGTTGTCCCGTAAGCGCAATCGACTGTTCCGCACAAAAACAATTTGCCTTCGCCACCGATGTAACCACCCGCCAAAGTTTGGTTAACCGGAAATCTTTCCCTCAACTCCCCCGTCCCGACATCCCAGATGGACAGTTCGACACCAACGGAAAGGGTGGCGAGGGAATCTCCATCGGGTGAGAACGAAACGTGGTGAACATGTTCACCCTCCGCAATCCTGCGCAGAAAGCGTCCCGAATTCAGGTCCCAGACAAGGGTTCGTTGATCCCGCCCGGCCGTTGCCAGGAGGTCCCCGGTTGAAGAGGCATCGATGGAAATGATGGAGGCGTTGTGACCAAGAGACAGGCTGAGAGCAGGGGGATCGGGAGAGGCATCTGCTGGCTCTTTGACCCCATCATGCGATTGGGCTGTCGAATAAACATCAACAGAACCAAGCTTGCTGTTTAATGCAAGCCAGTGGCCATCGGGTGACAAGGCGATATCGCTGTATTGCGAATATGCGTCACTACCGACGTTCAACCGGAATGTTACCTGATTGGATTTTGGATCAAAGATGACAATCTGAGGGCCGTTTGGTTGTGTAATCCACAACACAGCACGGGGTCCGTCAGGACCTTCTCGAAAATCTTTCAGCCTGATATTCAAGGCAAGTGGCGCCGTGAACTGCCCGAGAATCTCCTGTGTGCCGAGGTCCTTGTAAATGAGCAGAAAATCGCCCGCCTGTGGTCGCCTGAAGGCGAGGATTGCCGTTCCATCGATTTCAGCTTCTGGTATGTCTCCATCAGACGAATGCGCCCGGCTGACCCGTTGAAAAACGGTTTTCGATCCTTCCAGATTGCCGACAATCTCGTTGTCTGAAGAGTAGAGATTCAGTGGCCAGAACCGGTCCACCTCAACCTGCCAATGTGCCGCGTCATCTCTGTTTGAAAAATTCAGATGTTGCCAATCATGTGTCGCGAGATGGGCACCGTCCGCTGTGTAATTGACAGTATTCCATTTGCCCGACGTGTTCATTTCTACCGGGTTGGCCGGGTCATCATAATCCAGGATTTGAATGCCTGCGTCACCCAGCCCGACCGCAAGTTCCAAGCCATCCGGAGAAAAGGCAACGTCCTTTACCAGGGCATCGAATTTTTTGGTAAAGACGAGTTTGTTCTTCTCGATATCGAAAATCGAGGCGCTGCCCAGATTGGATACGGCCAGGTATCTGTTCTCACTGTCGAAATCGAAATTGAGCCCGTAATCCCCGAGGTTTGGAAAACGATAGGCCGGTTTTGAGAGGTCCGATGCAAAGGAAAGATCGCCGTTTCCCGCCAAGGCAAACAAAACCAGCCACAAAAAAAGGCAGAATTTCCTGATTTGATTCATGGACCCCCATCCCCGTGCCAGCCGGTTGCTGCATTCTCAAACAGGACGATATTTTCTCGATACCGCTTTGTCGAGGATCGCCGAGGCCGGCCGGACACGCATGGGCGCTCGTGGGCCCGGATCGGTCCACTTTAGCCCGGATCATGGCGAAACGGCTGCAGGCTGTCGGCAAAGAACTCCAGGAATTCCAGCGTCAGCATGGATGTCGGCCCATGGGTCGGTCGAACCAGCGACAGCCGGTGTGGAACAACCGGGCGAAACGGGCGAATGATCAGTCCACGATCCTGGTGGGTTTTTGCATCCAACTCGCTGATGATCGAGACCCCGGTGCCTTCCGCGATGAGCATGCAGGCAGCGGTGAATTGGCGGGTTTCGATCCAGCTGTTGATGGTTACGTTGCGCGCGGTGAACGCCTCATTGAGATCCTTGAAAAACATGCTGTCGCGCTTGGTGTGGATGATCGGTTCGTCCTTGAGGTGCTCCGGTTCGATGACGTCATAACGGGCCAGCGGATTGCCGTCGGCCATGACACAGACGGTGCGCATGGGAATCTGCTCGCTATCGACGGCCGGATGGTCCGAAAAATCGTCGGTGATGCCACAGTCATATTGCTCGCCGATGATCCATTCGAGGATACGCTCTGGCCGGTCCGGTTCGAGTGTGACAGTGACGCCCGGGCGGTTCTCCAGAAAGCGCGACAGAACACCCGGCATGTGGCTGGTGGCAAAGCCCGGCAGGCACGCAATGCGCAAGTGACCGGCAATGCGGTGTGTAATGTTATGCGTCAGTTCGTCGATGTGATTGAGGCTGTCGATCAGCCGAGACACCTCGCGCAGCAAAAACCGCGATTCCTGGGTTGGCACCAATTGACCATTGGCCCGTTCAAAAAGCCGGAAGCCCACATTGTCGCCGAAACTCCCGATGAGCCGGCTGACGGCCGGCTGGGATATGCCGAGCTGTTTTGCCGCCTTCGTCATGCTTCCCGATTGGGAGACTGCGCGAAAGGCTTCAAGTTGACGCAACCGGACCGACATTTTGTTCCCCTGTCTTTCGACGTTCCAACTTCCCGAAAAACAGATCAATTGAACTGCGGAGCGTCACAGAACTGAAACAATCTGTTGCCATGGTGCAGGCGCTTTGATGCACACCGGTGTACCGGGCACGAGAGTCCCAAGAATATAACATCATATTATATTTTTGGGTCAGGAATTTCACTTGAATTATGAAAATGGATGTGATGGCATTGATGTGGGAGAAGAATGTGTAGACGCGGGCGCCTTGGCGCGATGCGGCATTCCCTGCACAATTTCGCTTTTTGGGAGAAGAAATCATGAAAAATATTCTGATCGGATCGATGATTGCCGGTGCGCTGACGTCAGTTGCACTGCCGGCACTGGCGGCGACCGAAATTCAGTTCTGGCACGCTTTCACCGGTCGGCTGGGTGACCTCGTCGCCGAGCAGGTTGAAACCTTCAACAACAGCCAGAGCGACTACAAGGTGGTGGCCTCGCACAAGGGCAACTATTCCGAAACGCTCAATGCTGGCATCGCCGCATTCCGCGCCAAGGAGCAGCCGGAAATCCTGATGGTGTTCGAGGTCGGCACGGCAACCATGATGTCGGCGGAAGGTGCGGTCAAGCCGGTTCATCAGGTGATGGCCGAGGCGGGCGCCGAATTTGATCCCAATGCCTATATCGGCTCGGTCAAGGGATATTATACCAGCGCCTCTGGAGACATGCTGTCGCTTCCGTTCAACTCCTCGACACCAGTGCTCTGGGTCAACAAGGATGCCTTGAAAGCGGCCGGAATCGATCCCGATACCGATCTATCCACCTGGCAGAAAGTTGGTGAGGTTCTCGACAAGCTGAAGGCTTCCGGTCACGAATGCCCGTTGACCACGGCCTGGCAGAGCTGGATTCATCTGGAAAACATGTCCGCCTATCACAACACGCCATTTGCCACCAAGGACAATGGTTTTGGCGGCCTTGATACCGAACTTGCCTTCAACGGACCGGTTCAGGTCAAGCATATTCAAACGATGGGTGACTGGGCCAAGGATGGTAAATTCATCTATGCCGGCCGCCGCAACGAAGGCGGTGCCAATTTCCGCTCCGGCGAATGCGCGCTGTTTACCGAAAGTTCCGCCGGTTATGCCGGAATCAAGAACGAAGCCGAGTTCGAATTCGCCGTGCGGCCATTGCCCTATTGGGAAGGCGTGGACGGTGCACCGCAGAACACCATCATCGGCGGCGCCTCGCTCTGGGTGATGGAAGGCCATGACCCGGAAGATTACAAGGCTGTTGCGGCCTTCCTCAACTTCCTGTCTTCCACCGACATTCAGGCAAAGTGGCACCAGGACACCGGCTACCTTCCGATCACATCGGCGGCCGGCGACAAAACCAAGGCCGATGGCTTCTATGATGCCAATCCGGGCACCGATATTGCGGTGATCCAGATGACCGCCAAGGAACCGACTGCCAATTCGAAGGGCCTGCGGCTCGGGTCGTTCGACCAGGTCCGCGGCATCATCGACGAGGAACTCGAAGCCGTCTGGTCCGGCGACAAGGATGCCCAGACTGCACTCGACAGTGCGGTGGAGCGGGGCAATCAGCTCGTTCGTCGCTTCGAACAAGCCAACAACTAGTTTCCTCCACGGGGCCTGTCACATGACGGGCCCTGTTCCTTTGAAAATCCGGTGGCGGGTTCCGGCCCGCTGCCACAGCTGCGGCGCGGGAGGGGAAAGATGGAAAAGCGGGTCACATTCAAAGGATGGCTGTTGCCGCTTTGCCTGGTGTTTCCGCAAGTCCTGATATCGGGCGTCTTCTTCTTCTATCCGGCAGGCCAGGCAATCTGGCAGTCTCTTTTCATCCCGGATCCGTTTGGTCTGTCCGCACAATTCGTCGGGCTCGGCAATTTCGAATTTCTGTTCAGCGATAGATTCTACCGCGCGTCATTTTTGACGACCGCGGTCTTCTCCACGCTGGTCACTCTGGTTTCCATGGTGCCGGCGCTGTTTCTCGCGGTCCTTGCCGATCGGTTGATCAAGGGGGCAGGGACCTACCGGACCCTGTTGATCTGGCCCTATGCCGTGGCGCCGGCAGTGGCCGGCGTGTTGTGGCTGTTCATGTTCAACACGCGGGTGGGCGTTGTCTCCTGGTATCTCGGTCAACTGGGATATGACTGGAACCATGTGCTCAACGGTCAGGAGGCCATGGGGCTGGTTGTGGTTGCCTCCGCCTGGGGGCGCATCAGCTATAACTTCCTGTTCTTTCTGGCCGCTTTGCAAGCCGTTCCACGGTCAGTCATCGAGGCAGCGGCCATTGATGGGGCGCGGTTCTGGCGGCGTTTCTTCACCATCGTCCTGCCGCTGTTGTCGCCAACCACTTTCTTCCTGCTGGTGGTCAACATTGTCTATTCCTTCTTCGAAACCTTCGGGGTCATCCATACGATCACGTCGGGCGGTCCGCAGCAGGCAACCACCATTCTTGTCTACAAGGTTTATGCCGATGGCTTCGTCGGCCAGGACCTGGGATCGTCCGCTGCGCAATCGGTGATCCTGCTGATCGTTGTTGGCGCCCTGACGGTGCTGCAGTTCAAATATGTTGAAAAGAGGGTTCACTATTGAGCGCGGATGCCGTCAGAACCGACCGGGCCGTGGCCGAACCGGCACCCGGCATGGTGGAAAAGCGGGGCAGCACGCTGTGGCTGACCCACGTGCTGATGATTCTCGGGGTTTTGGTCATCTTTTTCCCCATCTGGCTCGCCTTTGTCGCCTCGACGGTGACCCAGCCGGACATCGTCAAACCGCCGATGCCCCTGCTTCCCGGGTCGCACTTTTTCGAGAATTACCGCAACGCCCTGTTTTCCGGTGTCAATGTGCCGGTGGCGACCATGTTGTTGAACTCTCTGGTCATGGCTCTCGGCATCGCCATCGGCAAGATCGCCATTTCTTTGCTTTCCGCATTCGCAATCGTCTATTTTCGCTTTCCGGGCCGCACGACATTCTTCTGGCTGATCTTCATCACGCTGATGCTCCCGGTGGAGGTTCGGATCGTGCCGACCTATGAGGTTGTGGCGGGCTTCGGCATGCTGAACAGCTATTCGGGCCTTATCTTCCCCCTGATCGCTTCGGCGACGGCGACGTTTCTTTTTCGCCAGTTCTTCATGACCATACCGGACGAGCTTGCTGAGGCTGCGCGGGTCGATGGTGCGCGTCCGATGCGCTTTTTCATCGACATCATTATTCCGATGAGCCGCACGAACATTGCCGCACTGTTCGTCATTTTGTTCATCTATGGCTGGAACCAGTATTTGTGGCCGCTCTTGATCACCACTGATCCGGAAATGAACACGATCGTCATGGGCATCAAGCAGATGTTCCCCTCCGGTGATGACACGGCCGACTGGCCGGTGATCATGGCGACGTCTATTCTTGCGATGATCCCACCGGTGATTGTCGTCATCTCCATGCAGAAGCTCTTCATCCGCGGGCTGGTCGACAGCGAGAAATAGAACATGGCAACGGTCGAACTGAAAAACATCAAGAAACGCTTTGGCCGTGACGAGGTCATCCATGGCGTCAGCATCACCATCGAGGACGGCGAGTTCATCGTGATTGTCGGTCCATCGGGCTGCGGCAAATCCACGCTGTTGCGTATGGTTGCCGGGTTGGAAACTGTGAGTGAGGGCGAGGTCGCAATTGGCGGTCAGCGGGTCAATGAAAAGGAGCCCATGGACCGCGATATTGCGATGGTTTTCCAGAATTATGCGCTCTACCCGCACATGTCGGTGCGTCAAAACATGGCCTACAGCCTGAAAATCGCCTCTGTTTCCTCTTCGGAGATCGAGCGCAAGGTTCAGGAAGCGGCAAAGTTGCTTCAACTCGAACCCTATCTCGACCGCAAGCCGAAACAGCTTTCGGGCGGCCAGCGCCAGCGTGTTGCCATGGGCCGGGCCATTGTGCGCGAGCCCGCTGTTTTCCTGTTCGATGAGCCGCTGTCCAATCTCGACGCCAAGCTGCGGGTGCAGATGCGCCTGGAGATCAAGGAACTTCAATCAAAACTCGGAGTCACTGCTCTTTATGTGACCCACGACCAGGTCGAAGCCATGACCATGGCGGACCGGATGATCGTGATGAATGCAGGCATCGCCGAACAGATCGGCACACCGCTCGATGTCTATGAGCGCCCGCAAACCCTGTTCGCCGCTCAGTTCATTGGCAGCCCTTCCATGAATGTGATCGAAGGTACCGTCGCCGAGGGAAAGGCAACGCTGGAAGGGGGTGCGGTGCTCGATTGCAACAGTCCCCACCGCGATGAGGCAAAGATCGGTATCCGTCCCGAACATGTGATTGCAGGCGGTGAGGGGCCGCTGAAGATGCAGGTCAGTTTCGCCGAACCGCTTGGTGCCAACACACTTCTGCACGGACGGTTGGAAGGATCCTCGTCGGCATTTACCGCCAGTCTGCCGGGCGTGCATTTCGTTCCCGCCCATGACGAAATCGTCCGGCTTTCCGTCGATCCGGACAATCTCCATGTTTTCGATGCGCAGAGCGGGCAGCGGGTCGGAGCGAAGGGCGCTTAGGCTGATGCGACGAGCGCTGAGTTTTGAAGGGCTGCGTTCCGGACCCGGCCACATTCACATCCATGGGCATCGGGGTGCGCGCGGGATTCTGCCGGAAAACACGATCGACGGGTTCCGCTTCACGCTCGATATCGGTATCCGCATCATCGAACTGGACCTGCTGGCGACCTCGGATGGCACACCGGTCGTTACACACAATCCCCATCTGATGCCCTATTCAACCCGATCGGAAAACGGCAACTGGCTTGACGGTGTTGGACCGCGCATCGTTGACAGCACCCCCCATGCGCTGAGCAAATTCGATGTCGGCGGATTGCGGCCTGGCACGGACTATGCCCGCCGCTATCCGGAACAGGCCTTCATGAGCGGCATTGCCATTCCGAACTTCGATGCCGTGTGCGACCTGATCAACGAACCGGAAAACCGGGACGCCTGGCTCAATGTCGAGATCAAGTCCGATCCGCGTCATCCCGAAAACACGCCGCCGGTCAGGGACTATGTCGAAAGTGTGCTGGCGGTAATCTTTGACAACGGGATTGACGACCGGATCATCCTGCAATCCTTCGATTGGCGCATTTTGCACGAATGTGCTCGCAAGGCGCCCGATATCCCGCGATCCTATCTGACCTACGCACCGAAGCCGGATGCCCCGATGGCCGACAATATCTACGAGGAATCGCCCTGGATGGATGGCCTCAGCCTGGCCGCTCACGACAACAACCTTCCCGCACTCATCGCCGCCGGCGGCGGGCAGGTCTGGAGCCCCTATCACGAGGACCTCAATGCAGAGGATCTGGCATCCGCCCGTGCCAAAAACCTTGTCGTCAATGTCTGGACCGTGAACGAACCGCGCGACATTGACCGGATGATCGATCTGAATGTGGACGGTATCATCACCGATTATCCGGGCCGCGTTCAACGCCAGCTTCTTGCGCGCGGGCTTACCTGGCAACCGGACGAAAGCCTGGTCAGCGTGTAACTCCGTATTTACGTCTTTAGGTCCGAAGCACCCGATAAACCGCCGGGATGACCAGGACCGTTAACAAGGTGGACGAGGCGAGACCGAACAGAAGCGAAATTGCCAGTCCCTGAAAGATCGGATCGGTCAGGATGACCGCCGCGCCAATCATTGCGGCAAGTGCGGTCAGCAGGATCGGCTTGAAGCGGATGGCGCCGGCTTCCAGGAGGATATCCGTCAACGGGCGATCAGACGGCTGCGCATGCCGGATGAAATCGACCAGCAAGATCGAATTGCGCACGATGATGCCTGCCAGCGCGATGAAACCGATCATAGACGTGGCGGAGAATGGTGCGTTGAACAACCAGTGACCGCCGATAATGCCGATGAATGTCAGCGGGATCGGTGTCAGGATGACGAGCGGCACCTTGAACGATCCGAATTGACCGACAACAAGAATGTAAATTCCGAGCAATGCCACTCCGAAGGCGGCGCCCATGTCACGGAAGGTAACCCAGGTCACCTCCCATTCCCCGTCCCACAGAAGGGTGGTCTTGCTTTCGTCCTCCGGCTGGCCATGTAATTTGATCACCGGCTTTGGCAAATCCGACCAGTCTTGCCGATCGATCGCCTGGTGTACCGCAAGCATGCCGTATAATGGTGCTTCGAAGGCACCGGCAAGTTCTGCCGTCACCATTTCTGCCGCTCGTCCATTGTGGCGGAAGATCGGGTAGGATGCCCGCTGCTCGGCGACACGCACCACATCACCGAGCTCCACGACGCCACGGCTGCCTGGCAGAACATTGGCGGGGATCGGCGTTGTCAGAAAATTTTCGTCCATTGTGCGTTCGCCGCGTGGCCGCTCGATACGGATCGGGATGGGCTGACGTCCGTCACCGCGATGGGAATATCCCACGGTCCGGCCACCATTGAGGATGGCGATGGTGTCGAGAACGTCCGATTCCTGCACCTGGAAAAACTCGGCATCGTCGGTTGAAACGGTTGTGGCCAGCCGGCGCGGCCGCACGCCGTAGGAGTTGTCGACATCAACGATAAACGGCACGGACCGAAAAGCGTCTTCCACCTTCGCGGCAACCCGCCGGCGCGTTTCGGCGTCGGGACCGTAGATCTCGGCCAGGAGTGTTGCAAGGACGGGAGGGCCGGGCGGTGGTTCGACAACCTTCAGGCTGGTGCCGGCAGGCATTGCAATGTCGGCGAGGCGTCGCCGGATATCGAGTGCGATATCATGGCTGGATCGGGTGCGAAGATGTTTCGGCAGCAGGTTCAGCGCAACTTCGCCCTGTTCGGGCAGGGTCCGGAGATAGGAATGGCGTACAAGGCCATTGAAATTGAAAGGTGCTGCCGTGCCTGCATGGGTCTGCGCCGAGTGGATTTCTTCGAATTCAAGAACCGCGTTCGCGACCGATTGTGCAACCGCATCCGTCGCCTCGACAGACGAACCTTCGGGCAGGTCAATGACCACGGACAGTTCCGACTTGTTGTCGAATGGCAGCAGCTTGACCGTCACATGCTGGGTATAGAACAGGGAAAGCGATCCCAGGGTCAAGATGCCGACAATAATGAGCAACAGCCAACTGGCTGTTTTGCTCGCAAGTATCGGTCTTGCCACCGCACTATAGGCACGGCCAAACGCTCCGCCATGGGCCGGTTCGTGATGGCCAGGATGTGCGGAAGAATCCGGCGAGCGACCGGCAAGCTTCAGCATCAGCCATGGTGTAACGGTGACTGCGACGAAGAAAGAAAAGATCATGGCTGCTGATGCATTGGCCGGGATCGGGCTCATATAGGGTCCCATCATGCCCGAGACGAAGAGCATCGGCAGCAGCGCGGCTACGACCGTGAGCGTCGCGACAATGGTCGGATTGCCGACTTCGGCCACCGCGCCAATCGCCGCTTCCCGGCGCGGTCGACCATCATTCATCCCCCAATGCCTGGCTATGTTTTCGATGACCACAATCGCATCATCAACCAGGATGCCGATTGAGAAGATCAGGGCGAACAATGAGACGCGGTTCAGCGTGTAGCCCATGACCCAAGAGGCAAAAAGGGTGAGCAGGATGGTGACTGGAATGACGATCGCGACGACCACCGCCTCACGCCGTCCGATCGCCAGCCAAACCAGCGCAATAATGGAAATGGTGGCGAGCGCCAGATGGTAAAGCAGCTCATTGGCCTTTTCATTGGCGCTTTCGCCATAGTTGCGCGTCACTTGGATTTCGATCCCGTCCGGGATAAGTGCGCCTTCCAGGAGCGCGACCCGATCCAGAATATTCTCGGCGACTTCCACGGCATTGGAGCCAGCCCGTTTGGCGACTGCAAGGGTCACCGACGGTACACGCTGAATACCGTCATCATTCCTGAAGACCGTTGAGACCAGCAGGTCGCCACCATCGGCGGAGAAGGTGACATCGGCGACGTCACGCACATAGACCGGTCTGTCGTCGCGCGTGGTCAGCAGCAGATTGCCGATCTCGTCGGGAGAGCGAAGCGTTTCGCCAGCGACCAGTTCGATCTGTTCGCCCTGACTGCGAACTTTTCCGGCCGGAAACGCGGTGTTTGCGCCGGTTAGCTTGCCCGCCAATTGTTGCAGTGTCACACCATGAAGTGCAAGTCGTTCGGGTTGTGGTGCAATCCGCAGCAACTCTCCGGTTTCGCCGACGAGGTAGCTCAGGCCGACATCATCGATCTTCGAGATCTCGGTGCGCAGCTCTCGGGCGATGCGGGTCAGGTCGTTCGGTGTGACACCATCCGAAATCCCCGATTGCGGTGACAGTGTCAAAGCCAGGATTGCAACGTCGTCGATACCCCGTCCGACGATCATCGGTTCGGGAACGCCCACGGGAATCCGGTCGTAATTGGCGCGTACCTTGTCGTGCACGCGCAGAACAGCCGCATCGGACGAAGTGCCCACGACAAATCGGGCTGTGACCAGGGCGCGGTCATCCGCGGTTTGCGAATAAACATGTTCCACACCGTCAATGCCCTTGACGATGGTCTCCAGCGGTTCGGTGATCAGCTTGACGGCATCATCGGCCCGAAGACCGTCAGCGCGCACATGGATATCGACCATCGGGACCGAAATCTGTGGTTCTTCCTCCCGTGGCAGCGACAGCAACGCCACGGTTCCGAATACGATCGCCACCAACAGGAACAGGGGCGTGAGCGGTGATGTAATGGATGCCTTGGTCAGGCCGCCGGCAATGCCCAGACTGGATGGCGATTGCGTCACGGGATGACCACCACATCACCTGGTGCAAGTCCGGTCAAAACCTCCACCCAGTCAGATCCGTCGCGTATTGAGGATTGCCCCAGCACGACCGCACGATCTGCCTGTTGCTGGTTCACTTCGACCGTGATGAAGTCGATACCGGACCGTGTTTCAACCGCCTGTCGCGGCACCAGCAGGGCGTGACGTTCACCCACCGGAAGCTCCACCAGCACACGGGCGTTGACAAAGGCAGTGTCCAGGTCTTCAACCTCGACATCGGCTATCACCCGGCCATTTTGAATCTGTGGATAGATCTTGGCTATTTGTCCGTCCGATTCGGACCCGCCTGTGGTTATTCTGATCGCCGCACCCTGCTGAAGTGCCTGCGCATGGCGTTCGGGAATGGCGAGCCTGAGGAAAAAGCCGCCGCCGCCGATGGTCGCGACCGGCTCGCCGGCAAGAATGACACCACCCAGGGTCACCGGCACAGCCAGGACGCGGCCGGCACCCGGTGCCAGAACCGCACCCTCGGCGACTCTTTGAGTAATGACGGCGCGTTGCGCCTCTGTGGACTTGATCTGACCCTGAGTGACATCGACCGTCGTTCTCAGCTGATCGGCACGCTGTTCGGTCGCGACCCCGCGTCTGACCAGTTCCTCGGCGCGCCTCAGCTCGGTTTCGGCAGTCGTCAACTGAGCCCGAAGCGCTTCGATCTGGGCATCTATGGCCGAGATTTCAAAGGCGATCTTGTCATCACGAACCAGCGCGATCTGCTGCCCGGCCGTTACCAGGTCACCTTCGGTCACGGTCAGTTCTGCCAGCAGTCCGCCAATGCGCGCGCGTGCCGGAATGGTCTCTCGGGCCTCGACGCGTCCGTAGACGGCCTTCCATTCGGTAATTGTGGTCGGTTCAAGCGTCAGTGATTCCGCATGTACCCGGTCGACGACGGGACTGAAGGTTAAAACAACGGCCAACAGGGTCATCAACCCAGTCACGGCCGCAATGGCGCGATCATGTGCCATGGGCACGTCCTTTGGTTCTCAAAATTCGGATTTGCCGATGAATAGTAGCTTCCGAACGGTTTTTTACTGTCTGGGGCGCGATGGCACGGTCGGTGCTCCACTTCGCAAGGATGACCAGCACCACGTCGCTCCCTCCGGGAAGGGAACGACACGTTCTTGCCAGCCGCATTGTGCATTACCAACGGCATCATGGCCACGTGCCAGACTATGGCTCCCCGGAAGGTGCCACTTTGATCGACGTCAAATCATTGCAGGGGATTGTGGGTAACGCAATACAGGTCTGACCATCAATGCGCCCACCCTGCCGTTTCCCACAGGTGAACGGGGTCCGGGACGATGGTCGCATCTGCCATGCAGCGTCATGCGCGCTGTTCACACAGGATCTGTCAAACCGTTTCACGTTTTGTCAGAAGCGGGAAAACGATGTCGGCCTTTGTTGTTGATGATGCAATCAGCTTTTGCCGATTCCGTCAAAACCTGAATTGCTCTAGTCGACATTTCCGGCATATTCGGCAGCCGGGCGGGCGATCCAGTTCACGTCCATCTCGACCTTGGCCGCGTGGAGCAGGTTCATGACAGGGCATCGAAACTCGACATTCTTCCGCAACTGCTGAAATCGGGCTTCGCTTTCATCCGTGTAGACGGTGATGTCCAGTTTGGCGGTCTCGAAATAGGGGCGGATTCCAGGAACGCCCTTGGGTCCGCGCACGTCGATCTGGCTCTCACAGGCGAAGTCGACACCGGCATAGGAAAATCCGATCGCCTTCGCAACGCCGTTTATGATGACGCCATCGCAACCGACCAGAGCCACCAGCACCGTTTCCAGTGGACTGGGCGCGGAATTCGTGCCGCCCAGCGATGCCGGCTCGTCGGTGTAGACCGGGTCGAAATCGCGCACCTGTATTTTGGTGCGTGTTCCTGCCGCATTGGTCGCCTTGACATGGCGAAGGCCGATCTTCTTTGTGGCCGGGTCGATGCTGGGTTCGATAATATCGCTGTCGATCATTCAATTTTCCTTTGTGTTAGCCGATGCCGGTCAATGCACCCACCGGTGCATCGCCCCTCAGAACATCGAAGAGCAGCCAGGCCAGGGCGAAAACAACCACGCCATAGATCGCGCCTGTCATCGGTCGCATGTTGGCACGGACGAAGAGCATCCAGCAGAGCAGGGCAATGGTGGCGACCGTGAAGCCAATGGCCCAAAGCGCGATGGCATAGCCGATCAGCACCACCAGGATCACCGGCTCTTTGAATGTTGGGTCTGCCGTTGACGAATAGTTGCGGACCGCGCGAACGAGCAGCCACAGCGCCAGCGGCAGACCGGGCAACAATGCCAGCGACGGCATCAGACGTGAGGATGGATTGAACCCCATCATCTCCCAGATGGCATAAGCAAAGACCAGGGTGACAAGTGCCGCCAGAATGAGTGAAACGGTCTTGTTGTCGGTCTTGTCCGGCAAATCCAGCGCCTCGGCCGCGGCATCACGTTTCGGTTCGCCGCGTGTACGGAGCCGACGCCAGACATTCAGCAACACCGGTATGACGATGAACGAGGCGATGATGAGAACGCCCGGTCGCAGCAGCCACGACCAGCCATGCAGCTGGTTGGCCAACCAGAAATACTGTTCCATCGGTGTGGCGAGAACGAAGCCGACCAGCGCCGGCGCACGTGGCCACTCGGCATGTTTCATCATCCAGCCCAGGGCACCAAGCGCGAACAGCATGAATATGTCGCCCATCGTGCTGGTCGCCTGATAGGCACCGATGACCATGATCAGAATCAGGGGTGCCGCGATGATGGCGAAAGGGATGCGGGTCAATCGGGCCAACGCCGGCGTGACCGCAAAACACAAGGCGGCTCCCACAACCGACGAGAGGGCAACACTCCAGACGATCAGGAACATCAGATCAGGGTTTTGGGTTATCATTCTCGGACCGGGATAATATCCGAAGGAAAACAGCGCTCCGAGGAAGATAGCAGCTGCCGGCCCGCCGGGAACGCTGAACAGGAGCGTCGGCACGAGGTCGGCAATGACGGTCGCGTTGTTGGCACCCTCGGAGGCGGCAATACCGCGAATTTCACCCTTGCCGAAGCGTGATTTGTCATTTGTGGACCGGATCGAGTGACCATAGGCGACCCAGGTCGACGCGGATGCGCCGACGGCGGGTACAAATCCGCCAAAAACACCGATGATCGACGCCCGGAGCACCAACCACTTGTTCTTCCAGAAGTCGCGAAAGCCCTCACTCCAATGGCTGACGGCGATGGGGATATGCGAAATCCCGCCACCGGACGCCAGCATTGAGATCGCCTCGGCCACACCAAACAATCCGAGTGCCACAATGGTCAGGGACAATCCGTCCAGGAGATAGACCTGATCGAATGTAAATCGGAAGTCGGCGGCGGCCGACGCCGGGCCAACGACACCGAGAAACAGCCCGAGGCAGGCGGAAGCCAAACCTTTTGCCAGATCCTTGCCAATCATCGAACTGGCGAAGATGAGACCGACAAGAGCGAACATGAACAATTCAGGTGTGCCCAGCATCAGCACGACCGGACCGGCGATTGGAATGGCGAAAAAGAGGATCACCGCGCCCGTGAGGCCACCGACCATCGAGGCGAGAAAGCCGACGCCCAGCGCGCGGGCGGCCTGGCCTTCCTTGGCCAGCGCATGCCCCTCAATGGCTGTCGGCGCGGAGGCTGGAGAACCTGGCGCACCGAGCAACACCGACGTGATCGTATCGGATGTGTAAACGACGGACACAGCACCAAGGAGCATCGCAAGGCCTGAAAAGTCGTCGAGGTAATAGATGAACGGCAGCAGGATCGATACGGCTGCGACACCCCCCAGTCCGGGCAGCATGCCGAACACCATGCCGACAAGCATTCCGCCGAACAGTGCCAGGAGCCGAACCGGATCGGAGAGAGCATCCAAGGCAGTGAATGCGTGTTCGAGCATAACCGCGACCTTTTACACGCTTTCAGATTACACGCTGTCCGGCCGGAACGCGACCTTGGCGGAGATATTGTGCGGGCCCTGGGTCACATGCCGAGAGCCCGCGCAATTCGAGTGGGTCAGAATTTGACGCCGTATTTGTCACTGAGAAGAGTCCGCAGATAGGTTTTTACCGCCTCCGATGGAGACAGCGCCGCCTTGATTGCGGCTTCCGTTGCAGGCCCGGCATTCAGGCGGGCGCCATTGGTGACTTTCTCGCTTTCGGCCTGGAACTCCGGATCCGCATTGATGGCAGCCACGGCTTCGGCGAAGATATCCAGCACCTCCTGCGGTGTGTCGGGTTTCATGTAACCCGTCAAACCGTAGGCATATGTCACCGAAGCAATGCCCTGAAAGGCCTCCCATTCGATGCCGGACGGAGCGGAGCCGTTCAATTCCTCATAGACTTCGAAGACAGAAGGCAATTCCGGTGCAATCGGATCGCGCTGAGTCAGTTTCCCATCGGCATCCGTGCTGCCACCGGTCCACAGCGGTACTGCGGTTCCCGCCGCCACGGATGGCACAACCTGCGTCAGATAAACCGGCGTGAACTGGTAGTCGAGATTAACCTCTCCCTGTTCGAAGGCCAGCCGAACAGGTCCGCGACCGTTGAACCCGAGCACGGCCTTCACATCGAGATCCAGAACCTCGAAGGACAACAGACCCGGCAGGTCGGATGCGGCCGCGGCAATGCCGCCATAAATCAGGGGTGTCTTTGCGTCCTTGATTTCAGCTGCGCTTTTAACGCCTGTCGACGGGGATACATAGGCGACGGCACTGAATGGGTGGCTGTAGGCAACGCGGTAGTCGGCAAGTTTGTATTCGACACCCTTTTGACCCAATACGAAGGGATTGGCGGTTGAGGATGTCGTGAACAGGATTGTGGTGCCATCGGACTTGGCATTCTTTTCAAACCAGTTGGCGCCCAGGAGCGAGCCTCCGCCTGGCCGGTCAATCACATTGATTTCAGGATTGCCCGGCAGATGCTTCTCGAAAAACGGCTCAAGGAACTTGGCCGAAACGAAAGTCGCGCCACCGGGACCGAAGGGTACGATTACATCGATCGTCTTGCCGGCGAAATATCCGTCCTGCGCATTTGCCGGTGCCAAACTCAAGCCCATGAAAACAGCAGCGGCCGTTGCAAATGAAAGTGTTCTCATCATCTTTTCCTCCCTGAGGTGATCGGGCGAGCACGTCGGTGTGTTGACAAAATCCGCCCGTGATTTCATCAGCCGATTGTGTTGTTCAACTCCCCCAGACCCGTAATGCTGACACTCATCCGGTCGCCCTCGACCAGATATTTGGGTGGGGTAAAACCGATCCCAACGCCGACGGGCGTTCCCGTGGCGATGATATCGCCCGGTAACAACGTCATGGTGCGTGACATGGTTTCAATCAGTGTCGGAATGTCGAAAATGAGGTCCGAAACCGATGCCTTCTGCCGGACTTCGCCGTTGATGCGGGTCACCAGTTCCAGTGCGCCAACATCCTCTATCTCATCGGCGGTGGCGATCCACGGGCCCATCGGGCAAAAGGTGTCGATACCCTTGCCTATGACCCACTGATTGTGGTGCCGCTGCAACTCCCGCGATGTCACATCGTTCACGATGACATAGCCAAAGATGTGTTCAAGGGCCGCATCCCTGCTGACCTGAAACGCCCTGGTGCCGATGACAACCGCCAATTCGCCTTCGTAATCCACAGTGTGGGTCGGATCGTAAGACCCCATGACGATTGCATCCGGACCAACCACGCTGGTGGTTGCCTTGGTGAATATGACCGGCGCGCTCGGCACCGCTTCCTTCGCGCCTGAATCAAATCCACTGGAATGAAACTCCGCCGCGTGGGCGTGATAATTCTTGCCAACGCAGAATATGTCGCGCCGTGGCTCGGGAATGGGTGGCAACAACTTGACATCGGTCCTGGCGACGCGGCGCGCACCGGCGGATCCAGCCTCCGACCACGACAGCACACCTTTTGCGCCCGAAGCAATGAGTGTTCGCACGGCAAACATGGCGTCCGGGCTGACATCACACACGACAATCTGGTCGCCATCCACGTAGCCCGCCGCCGGCTTTCCGGCCAATTCAAAGGTGACTAATTTCATTTTTCTCGACATTATTTATTTTTATCGATAAAAATAGAATACATATTGAAATAGGCCTGTCAAATGCAGTTTTGAAAAGTATGTTAGAATTGAGCGGTTTCGATTTGGACGTAAGAGGAAACAGATTGACTGAGAATTCGGCCGGGCAGCCTGACACGCCATATTCACCAACCAATGTGACGCTCGACGCCGGCAACACGTTGGCACAGGCCGCCTGCAAGGCGCTGCGCGTGGATATTATCCGTGGCGTCCGCAGCCCAGGGGAACGGTTGCGTATTGAAAAGCTCAAGACGATCTACAATGTGGGCCCGACGCCGCTGCGCGAGGCTTTGCAGATGCTTGCGGCCGATCAGCTGGTTCTGGCGGAGGGAAATCGCGGTTTTACGGTGGCGCCGCTCGATCTGAATGAGTTCGAGGATCTCAACAGGGCGCGAACGGCCATTGAAACAGCGGCGCTCCGCCTGTCAATCGCCGATGGCGGAACGGATTGGGAAGCCGGGGTTGTTGCCGCGAGTTACGTGTTGAAAAAGGAGGATGCCGCTCTTCTGCAGGCGAACGGTGGCGTGACAGATGCATGGGAACAGGCCAACAGCGCATTCCACACCGCAATTGTCTCTGCCTGTGGATCCCGGTGGCTTCTGCGGGCGCGTCGCGGATTGCACGATCAATGTGAGCGCTATCGCCGGGCGTCGGTATACAGAAAACGCGGCGAACGGGATCTTAACGCCGAACACCAGGCCATTGCCGAAGCGGCGTTGGCACGAAATGTCGATCTTGCCTGCACGTTGACTGAACGGCATTTTGCGCTGACCGCCTCTCTGCTGTCGGACGCAACATCGCGGCTGGAGGCTGATCGAAAGGCATCCACTGGCTGATAGCCATTGCCCTCAGGGCGATTGTCTACGCATCCATCTGCCGATCTCACTAAACAGTACCTCAGGAAAAATGCCATGCGACTTTGCAGATTTGACCGCGACGGCGCTCTTCGGTTGGGTGTTTTGTCCGGCGATACCGTCATTGATCTCCTGGCGGCGGGGGATGCGTCGGACATGTTCACAACCATGAGGAAGTTGATTGAGGCGGGTGCACCAGCGCTCGAGGGGGCTGCAAGGCGCGCTTCCACGGCGCCACAGGTCGCGCGGTTTCCGCTGTCCTCAGTGCGTCTCGAAGCCCCGCTTATGCCCTCGACTGTCCTTTGCTCGGGCTCCAACTACCATTCTCACAACGCCGAAAAGGCCAACACCCCACTGAGCGGCAAGGAGCCTGAGTTTTTTGTCAAAACGTCGGACTGCGTAATCGGTCCGGGCGAAATGATCATATGTGATCCTGTACATACACAAAAACTCGACTGTGAGGCCGAACTGGCCGTGATTATCGGCAAGCCGGGCCGACACATACCGGTGGCCGATGCTCTGGATCATGTTTTTGGCTACACGGTTGCCAATGATGTAACGGCCCGAGACCGGCAGGTCCGCCAGACGGCGGAGGGGCTGACCTGGTACGAACTGGGCAGCGGCAAAGCCTTTGACACGAGCCTGCCGCTCGGGCCGGTGATTGTGACCGCAGATGAGATTCCCGACCCACAGCAATTGACCTTGCGCAGCCGTGTCAACGGAGAATTGCGCCAGCATGCGAGCACGGCCGAGATGATTTGGACCTGTGCTGATCTGGTGCATTTCTTCTCGATCAATTTCACCCTGAAACCGGGTATGGTCATCCTGACGGGGACGCCGGCGGGGACAGCCTGGTCGGTGGATGAGGAACTTGGGGGCACCTGGACCCATCCCCCGGGGTTGACGCCGGCGAAACGCTATTGCCTGCCCGGCGATGAAATTGAGTGCGAAATCGACGAGATCGGTGTCTTGAGCAACACGATTGCCGCGCCGTAATCTTTGCCCGTCGCTCTAATCACGGATCGGAACATAGAGTTTGTCTTTGGTCACCAGGTAGAATCCGGTGGTTTTTACCCTGTCCCAGGTCGCCAGTTTCGCAACAATCTCGCCGGCTTGTGTTGCATGGGCAATCTCGATCACCGCAAAAGGGGAGGCGGGGATGAACAGTATTTGATCGTTTTGCCGGATCTGCGCGGCTGCCGTCGGATAATCCGCCGCAAGGTCCAGGCCAGGCCGCAGGCGCCAAGTCATTAGCAGCAAATCTTTGTCGGATGGATTCCCGTTCATGAGACCGGCGACAACGCTCGTACAGATGTCACGTTCACCGATACCGCCCATTGGCAGTTCGGGTAACACCTCCACTGCCTTGAGTGTCCTGTTTTCGATGATGCTGTCGAAGAAAAAGAGCCCGACCAATACATGATCGGGCATTTCGATCTTGGTGGCAGGGATGCCTGAAGGCAGGTCGGTCAGGTCCTCGCCAGCGGTCGGAAGCGCGCAATCGGTTGCCCTTCGGCCGATTTCAGCGGCCGTCAACGGACGCTGGGATAGGGCCGACGCTTCCGCCTCCGTTTGCGCCAGGGCATTGGGCCCTGAAGCCGACGCGATGAGGCCAACGAGCCATAACCCCAAAAGTCTGAGTTTCTTCATGATCCCATCGTCTCTGTTTGCAAAGGGTCGCCACCGGGGAAGATCGGACGATCGTGTCCGTTCATGAAATTATGAACATCCTGATAGCAAGTGCAAAGAAAATTCAATTTTGACGCGTACGATCGCCCGCAGCGTTACCCGAAACGATCACACTGGCTCCAATTGCGGATTCACGGTCCAGCTCTCCGGCCAATACCCCAGCAACTGGATGAGCCAGACCAGCAGAAAAAGGACAAACAGTGCGGCAAAGAAGCCGATGGCCTGCCAAAGCGTCGGTCTTTTGAAATGCCTGCTCAGGGTTAAACGAGGGGGGCTGCCCATGTGATCCTCTTTCCTGGTTGCATGAAATCCATCCATTCGCGGTTGCGGATCATTCGACCTGATTTGACCCTGGTGAACCAGTGCAACCACGGCCACAATACGCGAGCGACACTGTCACGGCGTCACGACGGGTCTGTCCTTGTATCACGCATTTCGCGGGCAAGGTAATCGCCAAGGGCCGTTGTCGCATCCGGAAAACGTCCTCTTGAGCGGTTCAGGACGATTTCCGTTTCCGGCAATTCGGGAAACCCGTGTCGGGGCCCGAGAAAGCGCAGACCGGTCACTGCCGATCCCTGCTTGGCGACGCTGACGGCAATGCCTGCGGCAGCGGCTGCTTCCACCGCCGCTATGCTGGAACTGGTGAACAACAGGTGCCAAGATACCCCGGCTTCGTCGAGCGCGTCGATCGCCCATTTGCGAAACAGGTTTCCCGGTGGCAGCAACGCCAATGGCATTGTGGCGGTTTTTGGCAGCTCATGGTTCGATGAAAACACCCAGTGGGTCCGCTCGACCCGCAGCCGCTCGCCCCGGCCTTCTCCCAGCGGATGGGTCGACAGGACGAGATCGAACTTGCCGCCGAGCTGCGCGAGCAGGTCTTCGGAAAACCCGGTCGTCACGTCGATCATGATCGACGGATGGCGCTCCATGAAGCCGGCAAGGTAATTTGGCAGAACGTGATGCGCGTAGTCGCCCATGACTGCCAGGCTGACATGTCCTGACAACGGGTCTTCGGCCAGCGCTTGCAATGCCTCGTCGTGCAGAGCGACCAGGCGGCGTGCATAGCCGGCCAGTTTTTCCCCGGCCGGTGTCAGGCACACCTTTCGTCCGTCCGGTTGAAACAGGGCGCAACCGGCGATGTCTTCCATGCGCTTGATTTGTGTGCTGACCGTCGATTGCGAACGACCCACGGCAATTGCCGCCTTGTTGAGACCGTCGAGGTCGATCGCCGCCAGAAAGGTCCGGAACAGATCCACATCAATATTCCGGTTTGCAGACATATCGAAAAATCCAAACTAATTCATCAATATTATCTGATTTTTCGAACAAATGATCAATGTTATCCCGACCCGAAACTACACATTTCCGTCACCGGGTTCACCGTTGGCGCACCCGCCACACGTCTGGTGAGCAAACAGGGAGAATGGAAAACCATGCCGGAATTGCGTTCACGAACATCGACCTTTGGCCGACGAATGGTGGCGGCACGCGCCCTGTGGCGGGCAACTGGCCTCACCGGAAGCGACTTCGGCAAGCCCATTGTCGCGGTCGTGAATTCCTTTACGGAATTCGTGCCAGGGCACATCCATCTCAGGGAACCGGGGTCACTTGTTGCGCGCGCCATTCGCGAAGCAGGTGGGGTGCCGCGCGAATTCAATACGATTGCCGTCGATGATGGCATCGCCATGGGGCATGACGGCATGTTGTACAGTCTGCCGTCCCGGGAAATCATTGCCGACTCTGTTGAATACATGGTCAATGCGCATTGCGTCGATGCGATGGTCTGCATCTCCAATTGCGACAAGATCACACCCGGCATGTTGATGGCTGCGATGCGATTGAACATTCCGGTGGTGTTCGTTTCCGGTGGACCGATGGAAGCCGGCAAAACGGAGCTGGATGACGGCGTTCACGCGACCGACTTCACCGATGCCGTCTATGCCGGTGCCGATCCACAGCGTTCGGATGACGACATCGATGCTTTGGAAGTTTCCGCCTGTCCGACCTGCGGATCCTGCTCGGGAATGTTCACCGCCAACTCCATGAACTGCCTGGCCGAGGCGCTGGGTTTGGCTTTGCCGGGCAATGGCACATTATTGGCCACGCATCAGCGTCGACGCCAGATGTTTTCCGAGGCCGGGCGCTGCATCGTCGACCTGTGCAGACGCTGGTATGATGAAGATGACCCGCAGGCGCTCCCCCGCAGCATCGCCACCATGTCCGCATTCGAAAACGCCATGAATGTCGATATCGCCATGGGCGGTTCCACAAACACGGTCTTGCATTTGCTGGCGATTGCTCACGAAGGCGATGTGCCGTTCACCATGGACGATGTCGACCGTTTGTCGAGGCAGGTTCCCAATTTGTGCAAGGTATCGCCGGCAACATCTCGCTATCATATCGAGGATGTCCACCGGGCGGGCGGGATCGTCGCCATCATGGGAGAGCTGGAACGGGCCGGCCGTTTGCATCTGGATGCGGCGACGATTCATGCACCATCCGTTGGCGCGTTCATCGAAGCCTGGGATGTCCGGCGAACGAAAGATCAAACCGTCCTGGATTTCTTTCGCGCTGCGCCGGGCGGTGTCCGTACGGTGCAGCCCTTCAGTCAGAACAGGCGCCATGACCATCTTGATCTCGACCGGACTGCCGGCTGTATTCGCGAGATTGTCCATGCCTATTCGTCCGATGGTGGTCTGGCGGTGTTGTATGGCAATCTTGCCCAGGCGGGATGCATCGTCAAAACTGCTGCTGTGCGCCCGCACATGCTGCAATTCGAAGGCCCAGCGATCATTTTCGAATCGCAGGACGAGGCCGCTTCGGCAATCCTTGCCGGGCGCATTGCACCCGGCGCGGTCATCGTGGTGCGGTATGAGGGCCCGAAGGGCGGTCCGGGCATGCAGGAAATGCTCTACCCGAGCGCCTATCTGAAAGCGATGGGGCTGGACGGTGACTGCGCCCTGTTGACCGATGGCCGGTTTTCCGGCGGCTCGGCGGGACTGTCAATCGGGCATGTCTCACCCGAGGCCGCGGAGGGCGGCATCATTGCGCTGATCGAGGATGACGACCGAATTCGTATCGACATCCCGCGCCGGATCATCGCATTGCTGGTCGATGAAGAGACATTGGATCAGCGCCGTCAAACCCATCGGGACAATGGGCGCACACTCTGGTCACCGTGTGAAAGAGACCGGACAGTTTCTGCAGCGCTCAGACAATATGCCCACACAGTCTCGAACGCCGCGCAGGGTGCGGTCCGTGTGTTGCCCGAAGACCGAGGGTGGGGGTAATCCACCCAAAGCAAGTGCACTCATCCTGGTTTCGCGCATGAAAAGCCGCGTCTCATTTCGAGAGTCATGGCTTCACCGGTGATGACACGCCACCAATCGTCCATCCTGTCGGCTGGAGAGCGGCGGCTCATCCCTGCGGCACTGATCCGTGCTCAGCGGGCAGCGTGTATGAAAGGGACAGCCGGTCGGCTTGTTGATCGCGCTTGGCACATCGTCATAGCTGGCGCTGAATGTGTGGCGTTTGCGGGGATCGAGTGTTGGTTCCGAGGCCAGCAGCATCTCGGTATAGGGGTGGATCGCCTCTGAAAAAATCGACGTCTTGTCGGCGATCTCCACGATCTTGCCCAGATACATCACAGCCACGCGTTGTGAAATATGCTCGACGACACCGAGATCATGGGAAATGAACAGAAAGGACACACCCAGCTCCTGCTGAAGATCGCTCAGGAGATTGAGAATCTGCGCCTGGACCGAGACGTCGAGCGCCGAAACCGGCTCGTCGCAGACAATAATGTCCGGCTTCAGCGCCAGTGCGCGCGCAATCCCGATACGCTGGCGTTGACCGCCGGAAAACTGATGCGGAAAATTATTGGCCTGATCCGGGCGGAGGCCCACCCGTTCCATAAACTGCGCGACCTCGTCCTCTCTTTGCTTGCGGCTGCCCACCTGGTGAATGTCCAGCGCCGAACGGATGGCGTCACGCACTCTTTGGCGCGGATTGAGCGATGAAAAAGGATCCTGGAAGACGATTTGCATGCGCCGCCGATAGGCTTTCAACGCCGGACGACTGAATGACTTGATTTCCTGTCCTTCAAACCGAACCCGGCCGCCCGTTGGCTTGATCAGGCCCATCAGGGCAAGACCAGTGGTCGATTTCCCACAGCCCGATTCACCGACCAGGCTGAGCGTTTCCTGCCGGCCGATGGAAAAGCTGATTCCATCGACGGCCTTGACCACACCGACCTGGCGCTGGAGGACGCCCGAGCGGATCGGAAAATGGACTTCGAGATCCTCGACCGAAAGCAGCGGGTCATCAGCCATTGTCGGGCTCCCAACAGGCAGCGAAATGGCCCGGTCTCTTTTCCTCGTAGGGTGGTTGTTCCGAGTGGCACCGCGAGTCGGCTCTCGGGCATCGGGGAGCAAAGGCACAGCCGGTTGGCAAATCCCAAAGCGGCGGAACCGTACCCGTGATGTCGACAAGCCGCCCGCCGACCTGACCGCCGGCAGAGCGTGGAATGGCTCCCATCAGGCCGAGCGTATAGGGGTGAACGGGATTGTCGAACAGGTCATAGACACTGGCTTCCTCGACCCTTCGCCCGCTATACATCACCACAACCCGGTCCGCGACCTCGGCGACCACGGCCAAATCGTGGGTGATCAGAACCAGCGCAGTTCCCATGCGCTTTTGGAGGTCGGAAATCAGGCCGAGAATCTGTGCCTGGATTGTCACATCAAGCGCCGTGGTCGGTTCATCTGCGACAATGATTTTCGGATCACAGGCCAGGGCCAGGGCAATCATGGCGCGCTGGCGCATGCCGCCGGACAATTGATGCGGATATTGTCTTGACCGCCGCTCCGGATCGGGCATTTGCACGAGTTGCAGGGTTTCTACCGCCCGGGCCCGGGCCTGCCGGCGGCTGACCTGCCGGTGCTGACGGACGGATTCTGCAATCTGCTCGCCAATGGTCAGCACCGGATTGAGCGCGGTGAGCGGCTCCTGAAAGATCATGGCGATCTGTTCACCGCGGAAATCCTCAACCCGCCGTTGATCCATGGAGAGAAAATCCTCGCCATTGATGGTGACCGTGCCGGCCTCCACATGGGCAGCTTCCGGCAGCAGCCTCAGCAACGACAGGGCTGTGATCGATTTGCCGCAGCCCGATTCGCCAACAATGCAGACCGTTTCACCCGGGTGAACTGACAATGCCATGTCCGACACCACGGTAAACGTGTCGTGATCGCCTCGGATCCGGATTTCCAGATTCGAAACGGCCAGCGCGGGCTCTTTGCCGGGAACAGGTGGTTGCTGGTTCAAGCCGTTGGTCCCCTATTCGGCGCTGCCCATATTGCCGATGATGAAGCCGTAGTCCCCGGCCTCGACCAGATTTCTCGACAGATGCTGCATCACCATGATGCCGTTTTCGTAGGGCGTCGGTATTTCCTCCAAAGTCTCGAAATCATAGGGGCTGACGATCCGGCAGAGCAGCTCTCCACCCTTGATGGCTTCCCCATTGGCGGGGCACAGTGGTTCGAGCCAACCGCCGTGGGTTGGACGAATGACGACCATTTCTCCGACCACGATTTGCTCGGGTGCGGATTTTACTTCCCCCGAAATGGCACCCAGGTGTCGCAGCATGTTCAGCATGCCTTCGACCGTCCTCTCGACATAAGGGGTTTGATCGACAATGCCGCCACCCAGTTCGATGGTGACGATCGACATGTCGCGTCGGTCGATGGTGACAGTTTTCGTGGTGCCGGCATAGAGCGTCCCACCCTTGCCGGATGTCGGTCGATAGAGAATCTTCGACCCGAAGGCACGAGACAGCGCTTCGTCGCTCCAGATATAGACATAATCCACGGTCGGTCTGTCGGTCCCCGAATGCAGGTCGATATGGACATCGATCTTCGACAGGAATTCCTCCGTCATGGCGTGCGCCAGTTGCTGGGTATAGGTTCCGGACGGGTCACCGGGAAACTCGCGATTGAGATTAAGCTCATCGAGCGGTGTGAAGCGGTGATTGACGGCAAAGGCTCGTGGATTGGCAACGGGCAGCAGGACAATTCGGCCCTTCAAGGGCTGATCCTTGATGGCGCGATAGAGATCCAGAATCGCCTGGGACCCGGCATTTTCATTGCCATGGACCGAAGCGGAGATGCCGATGGTGGGGCCATCCTCTTCACCCAGAAGCTCGACCATGGACAAAACAGCATCACTGCCATCGGCAAGTGTGGTGAATTTGCTTCGAAGCTTGTTGATTGTCTTGACCATCGGAGTGTCCTTTTGGTTTTGCTGGGTTACTTTTTTCCGGCGGAGCGGGTCAGTTGACGTGGATCGAGAATGTCCCGCAGGCCATCGCCAAACAGGTTGAATCCGAGCACGGTGATCATGATCGTCGCGCCTGAAATGATGGAAAGCCAGGGTTCGTCGCGAATGAAGCGAGTGCCGTAGGCCAGCGTCCATCCCCAGGTCGGCGTTGGCGGCGGCAGACCGAAGCCCAGGAACGACAGCGCGGATTCGGCAATGATAGCCGTGCCGAGACCAAGCGATGCCAGAACGATGATCGGACCGAGCGCGTTGGGCAGGATTTCCCGGAAAATGATGCGCAGAGGCGAAGCCCCGAGCGCCTGGGCGGCCTGCACATAATTCTGTTCGCGCAGGACAAGCGTGGTGGAACGCACCACCCTTGCATATTCCGTCCAGAACACGGCGATCAGCGCCAACGAGATGTTGAAGATACCGGGGCCGAGAACGGCAATCAGCGCCAGCGCCAGGACAATGGCCGGGAACCCCAGAAAGATATCCGTTATCCGCATCAGGAGAAGATCGACCCAGCCACGCAGGTAACCGGCGACCAGACCAACTGTGGTACCGATCAATGCTGCTCCGCCAACCGAAATCAATCCGACAGACAGTGAAACACGTGCCCCGAACACCAGTCGTGACCACAAATCCCTGCCGAAATTGTCGGTGCCGAGCCAGTGTTGCAGACTTGGACCGGCAAAACGATTGCGCATGTCCATTTCATTGACCCCGTAAGTCGCAATGTAAGGAGCAAAAAGGGCGCAGAAAACGATGAACAGGGTGATCACGGCGCCGAGCACCAGAGATGAATTGCGAAGGATTGCCGGAACGCGCATGGCCTCACCCCAGCCTGACGCGCGGGTCAACCGCTGCATAGAGAAGGTCGACGACCAGATTGACCAGGGCATAGATTATCGCAAATGTCAGTATGATCCCCTGGATCAGTGGAAGGTCACGCTGCGAGATTGCGGTGATCGTGAGCTGTCCGAGGCCCGGCCATGCGAAAATGGATTCGACCAGCACCGCACCGCCCAGAAGCGCACCGAAACGCAGCCCGATGACCGATATCACCGGCAGCAAGGCATTGCGCAGCGCATGGCGAATGACAACGCGTGGCCGGCGCAGGCCCTTGGCATAGGCCGTGCGGACAAAGTCCTCGCGCAGAACCTCCAGCATCGACGTGCGTACCAGCCTTGAAATGATGGCCGCTGTATTCGCTGCCAGCGCAAGTGCGGGCAAAACAAGATGGGAAAGCGAGTCCATGAGGACCTGTGGACGACCGCTCAAGGCCGCAGCGATGGCCTCGGGCAGGGGCTCTCCGCGACCGATTGCCGGCAGCCATCCCAGGATCACCGCAAAGGCCAGCATCAACAGCAGGCCCAGCCAGTAGATCGGCATGGAGATTCCGAGCTGCGCAAACAGCATGGCGGCTGAATCGATCAATGACCCCTGTTTCATGGCGGCCAGAACGCCCAATGTCATGCCGATGATGACGGACAGGATGAGCGAGACAATCGCCAGTTCGAAAGTCGCCCCCAGACGTCCAAAGACGATTTCCGTGACCGGTTGCCCCTGAAAAATGGAAGTGCCCATGTCTCCGGTCAAAAGGGCTCGGAAGTAGTCCCACAGCCGTATGTACCAGGGATCATCGAGGCCGAGAGACTGGCGCAGTCGGGCAATGGATTCGGGCGTGGAATTTTCGCCCAGCAGCACGGCTGCCGGGTCGCCCGGGATGAGCAGGAGCAGACCGAAGGTCAACACCACGATTCCGAGGGCTGTGGGTATCAGCAACAATAGTCGGCGCGCGATGTAAGCGGTCAATTCGATACCTTATCTCGGTTCGGCAATCAAAATCCGTCCGGCTCGCCAGCCGGGATCAGTCGGTTGGAAACAAATCAGATTTCCGGGTATACGGCGGCAGGCCGGAGCAATTCAGCACCGGCCTGCCAGCAGTGTCTAGTCGCTTTTCAGGCCGATCAGGCCACGCAGATTGCCGCGTGGTGTGGCCTCGACTTTGACCGGAAGGTCCTTGTCATAGAACATCTGATATCCCTGATAGGAAATGATGTAATAGGGCACTTCCTCGGCGATGGTGGTCGCGGCGGCCTGATAGGCAGCGATACGATCGGCTGTATCCAGCGATGAACGGCCCGTTTGCAGCAGTTCATCGACCTGTGGATTGGAATATCCACCCCAGTTTCTGCCTCCCCCGGTCGTCAGTTGGGAAAACAGCAGCCGGTCCGGATCGACAATGTTGACCCAGCCCAACAGCGCGATCTGATGCTCGCCTTTCAGGACATATCCCGTTGAGAAGCTCGGCCAGTCGCTGAGCTGCGTCTTCGCATCGATCCCTGCCTGGGTGAAGATAGCCTGTATGTATTCAACCGCCTGTATCCGGTTCGGATCCTCGCTATGGGTTGCGATTGTAACCGTCAGTGGTGCACCGTCCTTGTCCAGAATGCCGTCACCATTGCTGTCGGTCCAACCGAGTTCGGCAAATTTGGCCTTGGCGCCCTCAACGTCAAATGCGGGTTGCTTGATATCGGCTGAATAGGCCCATGATGATGGCAGGATCGCAGCGTTGGCGATGGCATCGGCACCCTGATAGATATCGTTGACGATGGTTTCCTGGTCGACCAGCATGGCGAAGGCCTGACGCATTTTCGGATCGGCCAGCAGTGGGTCGCCGGCATTGAAGTTGAGATAGGTCACTGCGAGACCCGGAATGATTACATTGCCAAACCGGTCATCGGCCGCCAGGCGGTTGATGTCCTGTGGCGACAATGGTGACTGTATGACGTTCAAATCACCGGCCTCGAAGGCTTGCGCCCGGGCCGAATTGTCGGGAATGAGCTTCAGCGTGACCTTTTTCATGGTCGGTTCACCGCCCCAGAAACCGGGATTGGCTTCGAGAACGATTTCCGAACCACGTTTCCATTCCGCGAATTTCATTGGACCGGCGCCGACAGGTTCGGCAGCGATGTCACGGCCGCCTTCAACCAGTTTCTTCGGCACGATCCCGATATCGAGATAGGACAGGAGCGGCGCATAGGGCTCGCTCAGCGAGAATTTGACGGTCCTGTCATCCATTTTTTCGATCTTGGTGATCGGCGAATAGAGCGAGCGGATGGGGGAATTGAAATCCGGATCCGTCATCGTTTCATAGGTGAATACCACATCATCCGCGGTCAATGGCGATCCATCCGAGAAGGTCAGACCGTCCCTCAGTTTGAAGATGAAGGTGGTCGGGTCCGGTGATTCCCAGCTTTCCGCAAGATCCGGTACCGCCTCGAGATTGGGCGTCAGGTGAACCAGGCCGGAATAGATGAGGTCGTTGGCACGATAGGCCGTTGTATCGCGTGCCAAACGCGGATCGAGCGTCCCGGCATCGACATCCACGCCAACGACAAGCGTGTCATTGCTCTGGGCCATCGCCGGTTGCATCGGCATGAGCGCGAGTGCGGCGACCGTTCCAAGCGTTAAAAGAAATGTCTTCATTTTCTCTCCCCTTGATTGGTTGTGAGTCATCGGATTGCCGGTTGATCCACTTATCGAGTGCCGACATCCTTCGTTTCGACGAGCTGAGGGTTGGCTCTTGCCGCCCCCTTCTCGGCGATCTTGTCTCGCCGCAATTCGGCCAGATACGGGACAAGCACGCTCTCGAGCGATCCCGGGTCAGGCGCGTGGCGATATTCGAAACAGGGTTTTCCAGGCTCCACCAGTTCAGCGATGTGATCTGCGCCGGTGGCGTAGATGACGGCATCACATTGAGCGATCACGCTGGCCACATCGGGTGCCGAAGACCATGTCACCTTGACATCGGCAATATGCGGCGCAAATTCACGCACGCTCGGGCGCATGATGGCAATATACTCCTTGAAATAGGTGATTGCAGCCACCCGCATGCGTGGGTCCAGCCCGGCAAGGGCATGCCGGGTTTGCTCCGACGGAATGAAGCGCAATGTCAGAATATGAGCGTCGGGTATCAAGGCCGCGACTTCCCGCTGACGATGGACGAACGTCAGGACAACATCGGCTTCAAGGCAGATTTGCCGTGCTTCTTTCGAGACTTCCAGCGCATCGATCGTCAGCACCTGTGCCTGGTCCTTGGCCCCCAGGGCCGGTTTGATCTGCGCCAGATATTCACGCCCGGGCCCCTCGAAAATCGCGACAAACACGATTTTCAGTCCCACCCGCGGTTTCTGCAGCTGGGCCTGGGCATTGATCATCGACACCAGTGCCATGGTGGGCACGCCGAGCCGCTCGGCCTTGCCGATCAGCATTTCGATATCGCCGCGCAACGCATTGACGGGCAGAGCATTTGCGGCGCTGGTCTTTTTGGGATCGCGAATCGCAAAGGCGCCAAGGCCCTGGCGCATTTCGATCAACCCGTCGTCGCGCAGCCGCTGATAGACATGACTGACCGTCATCGGAGCGATGCCAAGCTCGGCAGCCAGGCGGCGGACTGATTGAAGTTTGCTGCCATAGGGAACGCCGCCATGGGCCAACGCATAGCTCAACAGACCATGCAATTGCGTACCCACAGGAACCGGCAGGGACTTGTCGATACTGGAGGCGTCGATGCGAAACATGTGTTCTACCTCATTAGTACACCTAAGCCTAACGACTCCTCACGGAAACGCAATGGGGATCAGCAGAATCCCAATTCTCGACCTTGTGCCAACGATCCAAACATGAAATTATCCCTTATTCTATAAGGAAAGTTGTGACGATCATTGTCGGGTTTCGCGTGGAGATTCAACGCTCCAGTCCGGGCGTCACGCGCGCTGGAGGTGTACTAATGGAATATATCAACCTTGGTCGATCGGGTCTCAAGGTATCGCGGCTGGCCTTGGGGTGCATGACATTCGGTTCACCCGATTGGACGCCGTGGGTTCTTGACGAGGATGCATCAAGGCCCATCATCGAGCAGGCCGTCGCACTCGGGATCAATTTTTTCGATACGGCTGACATGTACTCACGCGGCGCAAGTGAGGAGATCGTCGGCAGGGTGCTCGGGCATTTGCCGCGCCATGAACTCGTCCTGGCCAGCAAGCTCTACAATCCGATGAGTGAGGACCCGAATGATCGGGGACTGTCTCGCAAACACATATTCGAGGCCATCGATGCCAGCCTGTTGCGGCTCGGCACGGATTACATCGATCTCTACCAACTGCACCGTTTCGACTATGGGACTCCACTGGAGGAAACGCTCGACGCGCTCAATGATGTGGTGCGCGCCGGGAAGGTCCGGTACCTCGGTGCGTCCTCCATGCACGCCTGGCAGTTCATGAAGGCGCTGGGATTGCAGCGCCAGCATGGCTGGGCGCCGTTCATCTCGATGCAACCGCACTACAATCTGATTTACCGCGAGGAGGAGCGGGAAATGTTGCCCCTCTGCATGGAAGAGGGCATTGGAGTGATCCCATGGAGCCCGCTGGCACGCGGTGCACTTGCGGGCAGGCGGACCGACGACGGTGAGCGCACCACGCGAGCCAAGACCGATGGCGCGGCGCGGGCGCTGTACGATGCCAGTAAAGCGCAGGATGATGCCGTCATTGCTGCCGTGCGGTCGGTTTCGGAGCGGCACGGACGACCAATGGCCCAGATCGCCTATGCCTGGGTTGCCGGACGACCGGGGATCGCGGCGCCGATAGTCGGCATTTCCCGCCCGCAACAGTTTGAGGATGCCATTGCCGCACTCGAGGTTGAACTGACCGATGAGGATGTTGCGCAAATGGAAGCTCCCTACCGGCCCAAACCGGTTGCCGGCCACCAGTAGGAGCAACGGTCCAGGAGAATCGCCATGATACTTGGAAAGGAATTGGCGGAACTGACTGCCGGCCTTGATATGCTCTACCGAAACGAAGTGCGCAGTGACGGCTTTCTCGACGCTGAGGGACTCATTCCCGTGGCTGTCGCGGCCGTCAAGCCGAAGCCCTTGCGCGATTACAGCGCGGCGCGCGATGCGGTCATTGCTCTGCAGGACCGCGCATCAAGGGAGGCCGAAAGTGACCTGCGAAGAGACTACATCGTCGAGATGTGCGACTCTCTGCTGGCATTGATCACCACTTTCGAGAAGGGCGACATTTCCTATGCGGATCGGGTGGCACGTCAGATCAGGGTCGACACACGGATCGTCGATGACGCCATCCTTGACGAATATCGTGCGATCATTCGCGAAAGACTGGAAGTGATTGGCCGCTGGACCGGTGATATCGGTGCGGATGTCAGCCGTTGGGAGGCCGACATTATTGTTCCTGCCGATTCCGTTCTCGAGACACTGCGGCGGTATTGCGAAACCGCCCGCGAGCGCGTGTCGGCTGCCATGTTTGATATGGCCAATGAGTGGATCGAGCCCGGCGAATTGCGTGGCGTCCCGTTTTCAGCCTATTGCGACTATCCCGGTCGAAAGCTGCTGATGAATCTCAGTCACCCCTATACACCCTATGCGCTGAAACATCTTGCCTGCCACGAAGCGTTCCCGGGACATTTGGTTCATCTGGCACTGCGAGAACGTTATGTGAAGGAGGGGAGCATGCCGCTTGACGGCGCGCAGGTCGTGACAAGTTCAGCCAGCAGTGCCCTGTTTGAAGGCATAGCCGACAATGGTTTGTTCTTTGTCGATTGGGTCGAAACGCCGGAAGACGAACTTGCCGTTGCCCTGCAACGGTTACGCGCTGCGCTGCGTTGCAATGCCGCGTGGATGTTGCACGCGGAAAAAAGACCGCCCGAGGCGGTGGCGCGGATCATTGCCGAGGCCGGATACCAGGATGTCGAGACGACGGCCGCGCAACTCGGCTTTTTGCGTCATGGTCTGCGAGCGCCCTTCGTCTACTCCTACTGGTGTGGTGAAAGGGCGGTGCATGATGTGTGGAAGACGGTTCCGCGAGATCGTCGTTGTGCATTCTGGCACTATCTCTACAGCAACATGCACACGCCACGGACACTTCGCGAGCACTGGAACGGCTGATCCCGCCAGAGGGATGTTGACTGACTGCCTGAATATGACAGTCTTGCGCTGCAACTAAGCGGGAGAAGGATGATCCATGGATTGGGATGAAATGGCGCGCCCCTGGCTTGATGCAGCGTCCGAGCTGGAAATCACCCACCGTCCGGTCCTCGAGGCGCTCCTCGCCGCCGCTGAATTGTCAGAGGGTGAACATGTTCTGGATGTCGGCTCGGGCACAGGACCAAGTCTTGTCGCGGCAGTGCAGTCCGTTGGTCCAAACGGCCGGGTGACCGGGGTGGATGTCGCGCCGCCTTTGCTGGCGCGCGCCGCCGAACAGCTCCCTGCCGATGTGGAGCTGGTTGTTGCAGACGCTGGTACGCATCAATTTCCTGACGCGAATATTGATATCGTTCTGTCGAACTTTGGGATCATGTTCTTCGAGGATAGCGCATCAGCCTTTGCCAATTTGCGCCGCTCCGTGCGCCCAGAGGGCCGGTTGGCAGCCACCGTTTGGGGACCGCCTTCGCAAAATCCCTGGTTCTCGATGCCAAGAAAGCTCCTTGATGAGATCGTACCCGACTTGCCAAAACCGGACCCGGCAGGACCGGGGCCGATGCGGTTTGGTGATCCGACCAGGCTGATGACGGATCTGGAAACGGCTGGCTGGAAACCCAGTTTGACAACAGTCGATCTTCATCTTGTGCCGCCAGGTTCCGCCCGGCAGGTTGCTGCGCTCCACATGAAGGTTACGGCTGGAATGATGCTGCGTGGCGTCGACATCGGCAATGCCGATTTGATTCAGATCGAAGAGCGTCTGACGGCCGCATGCCAGGAATTTGCGCAAAAGGGGCAAATCCGGTTTCCTGCCCAAATTCATGTGGTCACCGCTTCGGCCAACCGATGATTGTGCGGTTGATGTCGTCGGGTACGGCTTGCGGTCCCGGTGTCAGGGATTGTGGTTGTTCGTCGACGCGCTGCAGACAAGGCAACGGCGCATGAAACCCAGGTCCATCGCTTCGATGGAGGGGACGGTTGAGGTGGCCAGGTGGGAACAAGCGCTCAGGCGGTTTCCGCCACTTTGACCACGGTGTTGCCGATGCTTGCACCGCTTTCCAGGAATTCATGCGCCGCCGCAATGTCGGAGAGCCCGAATTCAGCCGCGATCGGTGGATTGAGAGTTCCTTCGATGAGGCCGCAATTGATGGCTTCTATCGCATTGTCGATCGACGAGGCGGGAATGCGCACGTTGGAAATCAGCCGGATCAACGCGCCGCGCATCTGCAATTCGTAATAGGGCATCGGTGGATGCCGGTCCGAGGGGGAGGAGTAGCCAGCGATCCGACCGCCGATCTTGAGGATCTTCGCATCCAGCGCCGCGTTGGCGCCGAAATCCACCTCGATGATGTGATCGACACCGTCCGGAGCGATTTCAAGAATCTGTTCGGCAACGTTTCCTTCGTGCCTGTCGATGCAGTGGCTCGCTCCGCAGGAGCGCGCCAGGTCAGCCTTTTCCTCGGAACTGACTGTCGCAATGACGGTTGCGCCTGCGTTTGCTGCGAACTGGATTGCCATCGTTCCGACCGCTCCTGCGCCGCCCTGCACAAGCACGGTCTGCCGGACGACGGGACCGTCGGAAAAAACCGCATAATGGGCTGTGATCGCGGGAATGCCGAGGCACGCGCCGACTGCGAAAGAGGCCGCCTCGGGAAGGTGAGCAATCGACGACAGTGGCAAGGCGGCATATTCCGCCGCTGTTCCGGCCTCCGGTCCTCCGGAGATCCCATAACCGGCGCTCCCTTGAGCGTTAAATACCCAGACGCGACGTCCGACCCAGGATTGACCGACACCGGTGCCGACGGCATCGATAACTCCCGCGCCGTCCGCATGCGGGATGACCGGATCCGGCGGTGTTACCATGTTCCCCCAACCGGCGCGTTTCTTAACGTCGGACGGGTTGACCCCGGATGCCGCCATGCGGACCAGCACTTCTCCGCGTCCCGGTTCCGGGCATGGCCGGTCGACAATCTTAAGCACCTCTCGTGCCGGACCAAATGTGTTGTATTGAGCAGCCTGCATGGTCATCATCGCCCCACCGCATATCCCTGCATTGAACGCGGATCGGCCGCCGCTCGAAAACGGCCGTCAACCTGCGAAACCGCACAAAGCCGTCCTTCCGACCAGGGCGGCCCGACCTCGACCGCGTGTCCACGTGCTCGGAGCTCCGCAATTGTTGTCTCGGGCATCCGCTCCTCAACGACAATCGCTCCGGGCCGACCGGCGCGCGGCCAGAATGATGTTGGAAAATGCTCACTGTGCCAGTTCGGCGCTTCCAGAGCCTCCTGCAGATTCATGCCGCCGACGACATGACGCAAAAAGAGCTGCGTGCTCCACTGATCCTGCTGGTCGCCGCCCGGTGTGCCCCAAGCCATATAGGGCTTTCCCTGGCGAAACGCGACGGATGTCGACAAGGTCGTCCGAGGCCGCTTTCCGGGTGCGAGCGAGCTGGGAAGCCCCCGTTCCAGCCAGAACATCTGGGCCCGGGTTCCCAGCGGAAATCCGAGGGAAGGAATGACAGGGGAACTCTGCAGCCAGCCGCCGCTTGGTGTTGCCGACACCATGTTGCCGTGCCTGTCGATAATGTCGAGATGCACCGTGTCACCGCGCTCCGCGACAATATCGCCGGCGGTGGGTTCACCTGCACCGGCGGCGGTCATGTCCTCGCGTGCGGCAAGGGCTGCCGCGTGGAGTCGCCAGGCCGCGTCGTTCTCCACGGCGCCCGGTCGAAGATCGTAAGATGCCTGGGTGCCGACGAGAGCCCGCCGGTCGGCGTTGTAGGCCTCTGACAGGAGCCGTTCCATCGGTACGTCGACGTGGTCCGGGTCGCCATAAAAGGCCTCACGATCGGCAAAAGCGAGTTTGGCGCATTCGGTCACCAGATGCACAAAATCCGGTCCGAGGGGATCAAGCTCCTCGAGCGGATAACTTTCGAGCAGGGCGAGTTGCTGCAGCATCACCGGTCCCTGGCTCCAGGGACCGAACTTGAACACTTCATAGTCCCGGAACATGCCCGAAACAGGAGCTTCCCGATGCGCCTGCCATTGCGCCATATCCTCACCGGTCAGAAGTCCCATATGCGGGTTGCCATCGCCGTCCGGAATATCCGTGCGGCGGCAAAAAAGATCGATTTCTTCGGCGACAAATCCGCGATACCAGCTGTTCCGCGCCGCCTCGATCCGTGCACCGCGATCCGATGCCGCCCTGTCGCTCTCCCTGACGATGCGCAAATAGGTCTCCGCCAGTTTGGGATTGCGCAGAAGATCGCCGGGCTGATGCGCTTTGCCGTCTGCCAGATAGGTTGCGGCGGACGCTTTCCAATGGCTGTTGAAAATACCGCTGACGCTTTGCAGGGTCGCCGATATGCGGGGCAGGACCGGTACACCCTCGGTGGCATAATATATGGCCGGCTCCAGAGCTTCGCGCAGATCGATTGTTCCGTAGTCGCGCAGCAGGATCATCCATGCGTCGAAAGACCCCGGCACGCAGGCTGCCAGCAAACCGGTGCCGGGAATGAGATCCAACCCAAGCGCGTTGAATCGCTCGATGGTTGCCGCGCCGGGTGCAACGCCCTGGCCGCAGATGACATCCGGTGTCGCGCAGCCGGCCGGCATCGCCATGATGGGTGCTTCACCGGCTGGTCCATTCAGATGCGGTTCGACCACCTGCAGGGTAAATCCCGCCGTCACGGCCGCATCGAAAGCATTGCCGCCCCGTTCGAGAACGCCCATGGCAACGGACGTCGCAATCCAATGGGTTGTGGACACAACACCGAACGTTCCTTCGATCTCGGGCCGTGTCGTGAAGGGCGTGTTGTTAACCGCAGTCATGGAACCTCATTCCTTCGTGGTTCGGCGATCACGGGATCACTGTGAACCACGCGCCGTCCCGGTATCGACCGGATCGCTGGGCGCGTCGTCATCATATTCAATCAAGTCGGACTCATCTTCGAGATATTCGAACCAGTCGCCCCAGCTCCAGGCGCTCTTCATGATCTCGGCCAGTTGGAACGTTTCGGTGCTGGTGACATTGGGCGCTGCCTGCGGAATGGTTTCGCTGACAAAATGGTGCAGGTCGGCGACATCCTTGTTGAGGGTCTGCAGGATCACATCACCCTTGCCGAAGGAGAGGCTCACAAATCGGACATTCGGATATTTCACCAGGGCGTTCGCCGTACTGCGCACGTGGCCCGGCTTGACCCGCAACAGGATCATTGCACCGACACCGACACCCATGGAGAGCGGGTTGCCGACCAGCGTGACCCGCACCAGCCCATCATCCTGAAGCCGCCCGACGCGCTTGCGCACCGTCCCTTCAGAGATGTCGAGCGCCCTGCCGATCTCCCGGAACGAGCGGCGGCCATCCCTGGCCAGAGCAGTGATGATTTGTCGGTCGACCTTGTCGAGCGTGGTCTTTTTGGTCGGCATCTTCATGACTCCTGATTATCGGTTGCCGACGTTTTAGGCAACCAAATATTCTCATTTGCGTACATTCTGAATGAAATATTACGTAATGCGTATTTCTTTTCTCGAATATTACGCATATAACGAATTCTGGCGACGGATGACCGAAGCCAATACCCCTGGAACAAAAATGAGCGCCCAATCCGGGTGCAAAGGGAGTTTATGATGCAACAGAACGCAATTCGCAAAGCCGCGATTGGCGCCGCGCTTTTGTGCGCCGCAGCTTTTGGCACGCCGGCCGCGCTGGCGGAAGACCCTGTGGAGATCACCTTCTTTATTTGGGCAGGTTCCAACCAGGGCGTCGTGCCGATGGAGGTTATAGAGGCCTATCGTGAGGCCAATCCGCACGTCACGATCAACGTCCTGGAATCCAACAACACAATCACCTATCCCAAGATGGTCGCTTCGCGGCGCACAACGCCCGATGATCCGCTTGTGCATTGTGGCTTCTTCAACGTTGATTCCATGAGCAAGGGTGATGTCGACGACATGTGGGAGAGCCTTGACCCGGCGTTGGTGCCGAACATGGAAAATGTCATCGAGAAATTCCGCCGCCCGGATAACAGGGGTGTCGGCTATCAGATGGCCGGGATTGGCATCCTCTACAGCAATGCGGCCCCGCAACCGCCAACCTCCTGGACGGATCTGTGGAGCGAAGCCTACCGCGACAAGGTAACGATGTTCGACTACGATACCCGCATGATGGTGATCGCGTCGCGTTTGAACGGCGGCGATGAGCGCAATATGGATCCGGGCTTCAAGGTCTGGGCCGACAACGCCGAGAATCTGAAGGCGCTGGTGGACTCCAATGACGGGGTCAAGAACCTTCTGGTGGCAGGCGATGCCTGGGCTGCACCCTGGTTCTCCTCGCTGGCGCGCGTCTGGATCGATGAGGGTGCCCCGCTAAGCTTCGTTATGCCGAAGGAAGGCGCGATTGCCTTCCCGATTTTCCTGACAATTGCCAAAGGTGTAACCGACGCGGAGCGCAAGGTCTGCTCGGACCTTGTCAACAGCCTTTTGTCGGCGGACAATGCGGGCCGTTATGGTGAACTGACCTTTTCGATCCCGGTTGTCGAAGGAGCCACCATGACCGATTAGCAGAAAAACGATCCGACACTCAATCTGGACCTGGCCAAGAACGCGATTGTGCCGGACTATTCGTTCATCGCGGAAATGACTCCCGACTGGCGCAAGCGGTGGGACCGCGAGGTCAAGTTCAAACTGCGCTGATAACTTTGCGCTAACAGGCAAGTGGGGCTGGTGTTGACGCACCAGCCCCGGACACGCGCCCGGAATTGAATCAGGCAGATGGAATGACGTCAGACGTTGAATTTCGCGACGTGAGCAAAGTTTTCGGTAGTTTCCTTGCCGTCGACAATATTTCGTTTTCGGTACCACAGGGCAGTTTCTTCTCACTGCTCGGTCCGTCGGGGTGCGGCAAGACAACCACACTTCGCATGGCCAGTGGATTTGAGTGGCCGGATCGTGGCGATGTGGTGATCGACGGACAGAACATGCACAATGTGCCCGCCTATGCGCGACCGACCAATATGGTGTTTCAGCGCTGGGCGCTGTTTCCCCATATGACGGTCACGCAGAACGTCGCTTTTGGCCTCGAAGTGGACCGCCGTCCGCGTGATGAAATTGTCCGGAGGGTCGCGGAGGCGCTCGAACTTGTGGGTTTGACGGACCTGGCCACACGCAAGCCGCGCCAGCTCTCGGGCGGACAAATGCAACGTGTGGCGCTGGCCCGGGCGCTCGTCAAGGCGCCAAAGGTCCTGCTGCTTGATGAGCCGCTTGGCGCGCTCGACCTGAAACTGCGTATGCAGATGCAGCTTGAATTGAAGCGCATTCAGCGCGAAATCGGAACCACCTTCATCTATGTCACACATGATCAGGGTGAGGCCCTGACCATGTCCGATCAAATCGCCGTCATGAACAAGGGCCGGATTGATCAGCTCGACACGCCGCAGGCAATCTATGACCGACCGGCGACGCGGTTCGTTTCTTCCTTCATCGGCAATGCCAATTTTCTGCCCGTCGACATACTGGACTGCAGCGATACGGTCGCGAAAGTGTCTCTTGGCGGGGTGACCTTTGCCTCCATGGTCAACAGGAAGCTCTCCGGAAAGTCCGGTGTCGTCTCGCTGCGTCACGAACGCATCCGTATCGGCAACGAAGCGGCCACAAGCCAGATAAAAACCAATGCCACCATCACGGACGCGATTTTCTCAGGGGCCGCCATTACCTATGTGATACGGCTCGAGGGGAGTGATGCAATCCTCACGGTCGACGCGCCGCATGATGGCACGACGGCTCCGCAAAGTATCGGCACAACGGTCCGGGTGGGCTGGGACGGCGACGCGACGACAACATTTGGCGACAGGGATGAGTGAACACACCGCAGATGACGGACATAGGCCGTCAAAGGTGCAGCCTGCACGTGCTCCGTTTCGGCGTTCCTCCGCGCCCTGGTTCCTGCTGCTGCCGGCCTTTCTCGTCATGGCCTATGCCTTCGTGCTTCCGATGTTGGTGTTCTTTCGCTACAGCGTCTACACCTATGAACGCGGCAAGCTGATCGATGAGTTCTCGCTCGACACCTACAGGGAGTTTCTCACCGATCCCTATTTCCACACGATCATATTCGATACGCTGAAGGTCGCGTCGATCACGACATTATGCTCGGTGCTGGTCGGATATCCGTTGGCCTATGCCCTGTGGCGGGTCAAATCTGCGGCAGCCAAGCGTTGGCTGGGCCTGATTATCTTCTCGCCCATTCTGGTCAGTGTCGTCGTCCGCAGCTATGGCTGGACCGTGCTGCTGGCCGATCAGGGGCCCATCAATTGGTTCCTGCAGATGGTTCTTGGATTTCCCGAGCCGATCAGGCTTGTGTTCAACCTGACCGGTGTTGTGATCAGCCTCACTCATGTCTTCCTGCCCTTCGTGGTTTTTCCGATTTACTCAACCATGACCCGGCTGGACCCGACCCTGCGCGAGGCCGCGATGGATCTGGGCGCCGGCTGGTGGACAACGTTTCGCCGGGTAACCTTTCCGCTGACACTGCCGGGCCTTCTTGCCGGGGCCCAAATCTGCTTCACCTTGTCTCTCGGCGCCTTCGTCACGCCTTCGCTCCTGGGTGGCGGTCGGGTTATTGTCCTGCCGCTTCAGGTGTTTACCGCCACGTCGGACATCAATTGGCCGCTGGCGGCCGTCGGCGGCATCGCATTGCTGATTCTGGCAATGCTGACAGTCATTCTGTCCAATCGCCTGTTGCGCTTCAGTGAGGTTTGAGATGTTGACCCGTGCAAGAAGGCTGCCCCATTATCGCTATATCCTGCTCGGCATGTTCGCCGTGGCGGGTGCGATCTACGTGGTCGCACCGCTGGCGGTGGTGGTGCTCAATTCGTTTTCCTCAGTCGCCTATAGCGTGTTTCCGCCGGAGGGATATTCTCTGCGCTGGTATGTCAATTTGTTCGAACAGCAAGACTTTTATCTGGCGGCGGTGCGCAGTGTCGTCCTGGCGCTGATCGCAACGGCCATCGCGATGACGGTCGGCACGATGGCGGCCTATTCCATCGTGCGCTACCGGCGGCCCTGGGCCAATCTTGTCAAGGCGTCGCTCCTGTCGCCAATTGTTCTGCCCAACATCGTGCTGGGTGTCGCGGTCTTCATGTTTTTCATTCGCACCGGCGCCTACGGCACCTATTTCAGTCTCGTGGTGACCCATGTCGTTGTCATATTGCCCTTCGTAACTGCCGTGCTGACGGCGGCGCTCGCCAATTACGACTGGTCCCTGCAAGAGGCAGCGATGGATCTGGGCGCCGGGCCCTTGCGCACCTTTTTCAAGATCACCATGCCGCAGATCTCCGTCAGCATCATCATTTCATCATTGTTCGCCTTCGTGATTTCGTTCGACCAGGTGGAAACCACGCTTTTCCTGGTGCGGGCCGGTGACAACACACTGCCGATTGAAATGTTTCTGTATCTGCAGAAATGGCAGGATCCGACGATCGCCGCACTTTCGAGTGTTCTGATCGCCTTTGCCCTGGTGATCGTCGTCGTGCTCAGCCTCGTGATGCGCAACAAGGACCTGGAAGCAACCCTATTGCAGCAGGACAGGGAGACCGACAAATGACCTCCACCATTCCACCCGAAATCATCGCCGCTGTCGACGGGCCCCGCATGATGGCGCACATGGAGGAATTCGCCAGATGGCGGAAGGAATCCGGTGTGCCCGAAGAGCTCGAAAGTCTGGCCTATGTCGAAGCCCGGATGAAAGAATATGGCTATGCCACAGAGCTGATTTTGCATGACGCCTATATCAGCCTGCCAGGAAAAGCGGCAGTGGAGATGGAGGGCGACACCCTCCGCTGCATCACCCATTCCTTTTCATGCTCCGCATTGGAGGGTGGCAGGACTGCCGGCATCGTCGATCTCGGTGACGGATCGGAGGAAGCCTTCGCCCGCCACGATGTGCGCGGCAAATTCGTTCTGGTGGACGGCATTGCCAATCCGGTGATGTCGCGGCGGGCAAGCCTTGCAGGCGCCGCGGGCCAGGTTCATGTCAGTCCGCACGAACACACCCATGAAATGTGTATCTCTCCGGTCTGGGGCAGCCCAACCGGAGATACCGTCGGTAATCTTCCGTCGACGGTGGTCGTGACCGTGCCACTGGACGAGGGTACCGCGATCCGCAATCGGCTGCGTGACCGGCGCAACCTTGAGCTGACGGTTTTCGCCGAGGTCGATACAGGGTGGCGCAAGACGCCGATTCTGGTGTGTGACCTCGTTAGCAATACCGGCGATGACGACGAACCGTTCATCTTTTTCACCGGCCACCACGACACCTGGTATTACGGCGTCATGGACAATGGCGGCGCCAACGCCACCATGATGGAAGTCGGCCGCGTGTGCGCACAGAACCGCGACAAATGGCGCCGCGCCATGCGCATCGTGTTCTGGTCTGGCCATTCGCAGGGCCGCTATTCCGGCTCCACATGGTATGCCGACGAAAACTGGCAGGAACTGGAAAAGCGTGCCCTTGTCCACGTCAATGTCGATTCGACCGGCGGCAAGGGCAACACGATTGTTGCCGACACCACCGCTGCCGCCGAATTGCGTGGTCTCGCTGTTGAATCCATTCAGGAGCAGGCGGACCAGACCTTCACGAATCGCCGCATGGCACGGGCCGGGGACCAGTCCTTCTGGGGGATCGGCGTCTCGTCGATTTACGGGAATATGAGCGAGCAGCCGGCGACGGGCGAAACCAATGCCTCAGCTGCGGTTTTTGGTGGCGGAGCACGACTCGGCCACGGGACCGGCTGGTGGTGGCATACGCCGGAGGACCTTCTGGACAAGATGGATGAAGACAATCTTGTTCGCGACACCAAGATATATCTCCACACGGTGTGGCGCTTGATGACAGACCCGGTTCTGCCGCTCGACTGGGCGGAACATGGCCGCTATCTGGGCGAGGAACTGAAGCACCTCGACGATGACGTCGGCGCTCGCTTTGATCTTTCCACACTAATAGCGAGGGCTGAGGCGCTGACAGACAGCGCCGGACGATTCAATGAAGCAGCGGCCACGGCTGGCGCGGATCAATGGGGTTTGCTGAACGAGACCCTGATTGCCGTTTCGCGCGCCCTGGTGCCGCTCGACTACACGGAATGCGACCGGTTCGAACAGGACCCGGCAATCTCCGCACCCATTTATCCGTCCCTGCGCCCGGTTCGCCAGATGGCCACCGTGCGACCAGGCAGCGACGAGGAAAAATTCCTCCGCGTCGGTGCGATGCGCGCCCGCAATCGACTGGCATTCGGCCTCGATCAGGCGATCAGCGCCCTGGATCGCGCAATCGATATGACCAAGAAGGAATCCTACCAATGAGCGCCTTGCTGGAAAACCGCATTGCCCTCGTCACCGGCGGGGCCGGGCGGCTTGGACGCGCGACGGCGGAATTGTTTTTGGGAGAGGGTGCGGCGGTCGCGGTCGCCGACATCGACACAGCGCGCGTCAAGGCCGTTGCCGAAGACTTGTCGGCCACCCATGCCGGAAGGGTTCATGCCATAAGCGGCGATCAATCGAAAAAGGAGGATGCAAACCGATTTGTCAGCGAAGCCGAAACCGCGCTTGGCCTGCCTGATATTCTGGTCAATGCCCATGGAATTTTCCCCAATTGCCCGATGCTGGATGTCACCGTTGAAGAATGGGACAGCGTATTTGCCGTCAACACAAGAGGCACGATGCTGACCTGTCAGGCCATCGCCCGGCGCTGGATCGATGCTGGCACACGTGGTGCGATCGTCAACATCTCCTCCGGCGCGGCGCGCAGCGGCCGACCGGGCGGGGCGCATTACAGCGGCTCGAAGGCTGCGGTTGAAATCCTGACTAATATCTTCGCAACCGAACTCGGCCAGCATGGTATTCGTGTCAACGCCATTGCGCCTGGCCTGGTGCTCGACGAGGTGATGCACGAAACCAGCGAGGATGCGCACCCCTATGTCAACCTGACCCTCGAGGCCACACCCATGGGCCGAACGGGTGCCGCCGCCGATATCGCCGAAGCGGCAGTGTTCCTGGCCTCGAACCGGTCAGACTGGACGACCGGCGCGATTTTGGAAGTCACCGGTGGCACACATTGCGGACGCACCCATATGCCCTTCACAAGGCAGTTGCGCTGATGGATCGGATCCTCATTGTCGGCGCGGGCGCCATAGGCGCCATCACCGGAAGCCATTTGATCCGCGCCGGGCATACCGTGGACTTCATCGATGTCGAGCGTGCCCATGTCGATGCCGTGCGACGAAACGGTCTGCGTCTGTCCGGCGCATTGGAGGCCACTGTCCGGCCAAACATCATGCTGCCGGACGAAGCTGAAGGACAGTATTCGAAAATATTGCTGGCCGTGAAAGCGCGTCATACGGTTGACACGCTGCCGACACTGGCAAGACTTCTGATGGCGGAGGGATATGTTGTGTCCCTGCAAAACGGTCTGGAGGAATATGCCCTTATCGAAGCGCTGGGCGAGGAAAGGGTCATCGGTGCGTATCTGACGTTCGGTGGCTATTATGTCGAGCCTGGCCATGTCAAATATGGCGGGCGGGGCAGTTTCAAGGTCGGTGAGCCCGACGGGACACGCTCCAGGCGTGTAACCGCCTTGGCGAACATGCTGAGCGTTCAACAGCCGGTCGATGTCACCAACAATATCTTCGGCTATCTTTGGGCGAAAATGGCGCTTGGCGCGTCCTATTTCGGCACGGCCATTGCCGACATGGATGTGGTCGATGTCTATGATGATGCCGGTCGGCGGGGCATCCTTGGCGCATTGTGCGGCGAGGTCGTCAGTGTCGCCGATGCGTTGGGTGTCGCCGTGGAAACCAGTGACGGATTTGATCCCAAAGCCTTTCGTCCGGGTGTGACCGACACCGCGGCACAGGACGCCTCATGGGATGCACAGCGCCGCTATTGGGATGCCATTGACAATGGCCGCACCGGTATCTGGCGCGATCTTGCCATCCATAAACGCCCGACCGAGATCGACGGGCTGATGGTTCCGATCGTTGCACTGGCCGAAAAACACGCAGTCCCGGTACCGCGTCTCCGCAAACTGTGTGACACCGTTCATGCGATCGAGCGTGACGTAAAACCGCTCGGGGTGGATGCGCTGATGAGTCTGATGGACGACTAAGGCAATTCAGGTTTTGCCGGAATCGGCAAAACCTGAATGCATCTACAAAATCAATGGCCGACACGGTTGTCCCGTTTCTGACAAAACGCGAAACGGCCTAGGCGCTGCTTCCCCTGATATCCGGTGCAAACTCCCTGACCATAGCGGCAGCAATTGTGCGATTGATGTCGTCGGGCACGGCTTGCGGACCCGGTGTCAGGGATTCCGGCTGTTCGTTGACGCGCTGCAGACAAAGCGACTGGAGCATGAAACCCAGATCCATCGCTTCGATGGAATTGCCCTTCGGTTCGACACCGGCCAGTTCGATCATCTGTCCACCTGCAAGCAGGATGAGACATCGGCCATCGGCCATCTCGAATTCCTCGATCGACGGGCCCATCTGGCGAATATTGACCGCATCGGCGCGCAGGGCCTCCGTGTCGATTTCGGTCGGAAAGTGTCCGCTATTGGCAAGCACCGCCCCCGATTGCATTTTGGCGAACGCCTTTCGGCCGACTACACCCTCGCGTGCCGTTGCCGTGCAGAAGAACTGCCCCCAGGGCGCCAGCGCTTCCAGCGACCCGACACGAAATCCGTCCATGACTGCCTCGAGCTGTTTGATCGGATCGGTCTCGACAATTGCGACCTGACCGCCGAAGGATCGGATGTATTGCGCCATTCCCCGGCCGCACCAGCCATATCCGACCACCACGAAACGCCGTCCATTGATCATCAGATTGGTCATGCGCATGATGCTCTCGACATTGCCTTGTCCAACAGCATGCTGGTTTTCGACAATGCGCTTCAGGGGGCTGTCATTGATGACCAGAATCGGAAACGAAACCTCGCCGGCAAGGTCTGAGCGCAGGCGGTCGTCACCGGACGTTGTCTCTTCGGTGCCGCCACGGATCGATCCGGCCAGATGGTTCTTGAGCGCCAGCGCGACCAGGTCGGCGCCGTTGTCGAGCAGCAGATCCGGCTTGGATTGCACGACCCGCATGACATTGTCGAGGTGTTCGTTCCGGCTCACCTCGCGCTGTCCGTAAATCGTCATACCCCAATGGCGCAGGGCCTCAACGACATCATCCTGGGTGCTGCCGAGATTTCCGGTTCCGACGATTTTTGCGCCACCGGCCGCCAGCGTCTCCAGAAGCACCGCGGTTTTCGGTTCAAGGTGAAGTGAGACACCGATGGTTTGACCGGCAAACGGCTGGGATCGTGCAAAAGCATCGCGGGTCTGTGCAAGCAGTGCCATTCGCGACCGGATCCAGTCAATCCGTGCCAGTCCCTTTGCAAGCAGGTCGGTCAATTCGGTTCCCTCCGGCAATGATCAAGAAGTCCACGCGCGAATGGTGCGGTCAAAGCGGTAACCAATGCAAGCGGCAAATTGCAAGATCGGCGGAGCCGTTCGCGAGTCGGTCGAGTTTTCGGACAAGGGGGGTGGTCGCGCCACCCCACGCACTCCATTTTGCCGAACCGGAGCCATTGCCCATCGTCTGACAGAAACCGGCTATGCGCCCGAATGGGCCAGCGTGAGGCCACATGCTTCCCCCGATACCTCGTTTTTTGCAAACTTCTTGCATATCTGAAATATTTGTATCAAATTGATCGAAGACCTCCGAAGCCATCGTGCAGAGACAAAACTGCTTGGATGTGTGGGTGCGCGGTCGTCACGAATGATCCTCAGGGCAACTGGCGTCCTCTGCCGGACCTTGATCCGCAGACAAAATCCGCAAGGTCTGCCAACAATGACAATAATTCAGCCACCATCGAGGTACGAAAGGGAGAAACACATGAATGCGTTAGCAACAAGATTTGCCGCCGTTGGAGCAGCCCTCATGCTGTGTGCCGGCACCATCGCACCAACTTACGCCGATGACATCAAGGCCGGCCTGATGTTGAAGAAGGATTTTCCCGGAGCGGGCCCTGTCAACGGGATGTATGAATTTTTCAAGGACGAGGTTGAGAAGAATTCCAATGGCGAGATCACCATGGATATCGTCTATGGTGGTGCTTTGGGCAAGCCAAATGAGCGGCTCAATCAGATGCGTCGCGGCGTGATTCAGATGTCGGATGCCAGTGAAGGCAATTATGCCTCGATCTACAAGGACATCCAGATTCTCTCCATGCCTTATCTGTTCCCGGATGAGGAGACAGCCTGGAAACTGCTCGATGGGCCGATCGGCACGGCAATGGCCGAAGACATGCGCGAAAAAACCGGGATACGGGTGCTGGGCTGGTGGGAGTCCGGCGGCTTCAAGCACTATAGCGCCAACAAGGCAATCCGCACACCAGACGATATGGCGGGCATGAAGATGCGGGTCATGGCGCCGATATTCGGCATACCCGTTTTGACTCTCGGCGGATCGGCGACGCCGATTGCCTTCCCCGAACTTTACACATCGCTGAGCACCGGTGTCGTCGATGGCCAGGACAATGCGGTGTGGGTGTTCAACCTGATCAAGCTGCATGAGGTCCAGAGCCACTTGATGCTGGACGGCCACATCTATTCCTTTGGTCCCCTCGGCATCAATGACAAGTGGTTCCAGAGCCTTTCCGAAGACCATCAAAAGGTCGTATTGGACGCCGGTCGTGCCGCGGTGGAGTTCAATCGCAAGGCATCGCGTGCGGCGGAAGACGAAGCCATCGCCTATGCAAAGGAAAAAGGCGTTGAAGTGGTCGAATTCACGCCGGAAATGAAGCAGGCCTTTGCCGAACGCATTCGTCCCGAAGCGGTCAAATGGCTGAAGGAAAATGTCGATACGCCGTCCCTCGTCGATGAGGTGGTGGCAGAGGTGGATCGTCTGTCAAACGGCGGCTGATTCCGGGCCGCTCTGCTGTGATCAACCTGCTGGATCGAGCCCTGCGAATGGCGGCTGCAGCCTGTCTGCTGGTGTTGTTCGTGTTGATCGTCCTGCAGGTTGTCCTGCGCTACGGTTTCAGTTTCACGCCGTTCTTTACCGAGGAAATCGGTCGGTACGCCCTGGTTTGGGGCGTATTGATCGGAACGGCCGTTGCTGTACACAGCGGCGAACATATCCGTGTCACGTTCCTGCAGGAGCTGATTTCCTCTCGCAAGTACTGGGTCATTCAATTTGTGCTTGAGTTGATCTGTCTGGTGGTCTTTGCCGTGCTGACCCGCGCATCATTTGAATCCGTCAGCTTCGCGGAGGGGCAAACGAGTGACGGGTTGCAGCTGTCCCTTCAATATCCCTACGCCATCCTGCCGGTGGCCTTTGGCAGCGCTTTTGTCTTCAATCTGGTCCGATTGAAAATGACCTGGGCCGCCAGGCCATGGAAATCCGCCGAATGACATTTTCGCTCGGCCTGTTCGTCGCGACATTTCTGATCCTTCTGGTCATCGGCATGCCGATCGCCTGGACCATGGTGATCGCGTCGCTGGTCTGGCTGGTTGTCAGCGATCAGATCATGTTTTTGCCGGTGCTCCCCGAACGCATCTTTCAGGGGCTTGATGTGTTCGTTCTGATGGCGATTCCGCTCTTCATCCTGGCCGGTGAACTGATCAATGCCGGCAGGATTACCGACCGTCTGATCACCTTTGCCAACGTGATCTTCGGCTGGATGCCGGGTGGCCTGGCACAGGTCAATATTGGCGCCTCGATCCTCTTTTCCGGCATAACGGGCGTCGCACTTGGCGACATTGCGGCGCTTGGAAAAATATTTATCCCGTCCATGGCCAAGAACGGCTATTCGCCAGCCTACGCCGCGGCCGTGACCGCTTCCTCCTCGATCATCGGGCCGATGGTGCCACCATCGCTCATTGTGGTGATTTACGGCTCGATCACCGGCGTGTCGATCGGTGCGCTCTTCGCCGCCTGCATCGGCCCGGGCCTTCTGATTGGCCTCAGCCAGATGATCCTCGTCCTAATCCAGTCGAAGCGCCGTGGATTGACGCCCATAGCCATGGATCGGTCACCACCGGTCATTGCCAGATCGGCACTGGCCGCCCTGCCGCCGCTGATGATCCCGATCATCATCCTTGCCGGTATTCTTGGCGGCGCGATGACGCCGACGGAAGCCGGCGGAATCGCCGCCTTTTATGCATTGCTGATCGGTGTTCTGCTCTACCGGACCATCAATCTTTCGAATTTCATGACGGCTCTCAGCCAGTCCGCCCATTTTTCCGCGCAATTGCTGATCATCGTTGGCTGCGGCGCGATCTTCACCTGGGTGATGGGGATGGAAAACGTGCCGGCCATGGTGGAATTCGCGGTCGCCGAGTATGACATCCCACCGGTCCTGCTTCTGCTGATTCTCAATGTCGTGATGCTGATCCTGGGTATGTTCATCGACCCGACGGCGTCGATCATTTTGTTTGTGCCGATCCTCGCTGCCGCGGCGCAAGCGGTCGGGGTCGACCCGGTCCATTTCGGCACCATTGCCATATTGAATCTCAATATCGGGCTTTTGACGCCGCCGCTCGGCGTGTGCCTTTTTGCGGCAGAGCGGATTGCCGGATGTGGTCTGCGACCCCTGTTGTGGGAAACGCTGCCATTCCTCACCGTCAGTATCGTTGCTTTGCTGCTCGTAACCTATGTGCCGGCCATCAGCCTCTGGCTGCCTGGCGTCATCGGATTTTGAACGCGGTTACCCATGCAACCGCTGAAATCGGGTCTCGATCTGCGCCTTGAACAGCAGGACCTCGACCTCGTGGGTTTTGGTCAGTTGGTCCCAGCGCGCCTGGGTCATGCCGGATACACGCCACGCCGTCATGGCCGCCGCACATTGTTCGTCCGGCAGATCGCAAAGCGCGCCCGGCACGAGACGTATGGATATGCGTGGCTGGCGCTTGTCCTGATCACCGACCAGATAGTCGATCAGGCCGAGCGCCCGGTTGGGATGAATGGCGACATGCACGGCCGCGTCGTCAAACAGGGACCGTCCGACAAATACCCCCTCTGTGCCTGCAGGTTTCAGGTCCATGCACCCCAGCGCCCAGCGGCCCAGCAACTGTGGATCGCAGAGATGGTCGAAAGCGAACTCCAATGGTGTTTCGAGGTAGACCCCGGCGGTGTGAACAATGTCGCTCGACGCCAATGCTGATCCTCCTCAGCTGATTTCGTTTGGCAGGCATTGAACAAGTCAGCGCATGATTGTGCGGTATTTGTCAACCGGACTGGTACTTGTCCGCGCTGACAACCGCCGCAATGCAAAGACAGTGGCGGTTTTGGCCATCTTGGGTTGGCCAACACTGGTATCCTAATTGTGCGATCGTTGGTCGGTGTGTGGGACCAGCGCATCCGTTAATACTGAAAGTGCGGGTCAGCCGTATGGAGACGTCTGACCATGACGGCGCATCGCGCCTGTTTGACCTTCACGACGGGAACCGACTTTGGCCATCCTCAAGCGCATTTTCGAAACCGCACAACAGGTGCGAAAGAAGATTGTCCTCTCGGAGGGCTGGGACGAACGGGTTGCCACAGCTGCGGCCCGCGCCGTGAATGATGGCATTTGTGACATTGTTATGATCGGTCGGCCACCAGCCGGTGTGGCGCTTCCCGGTGAGATCGAGGTGATCGATCCGAAAGGCAGCGAACAAATTGCCGAGTTTGCCGAGGCCTATGCCGAACTCAGAAAACACAAGAACATAACGCTCGATCAGGCTCGTCACGACGTTGCGACACCGCTCGGTTTTTCCGCGATGATGGTTCGCCAGGGGTTGGCCGACGGGACAGTTGGGGGGGCGGTGCACACCACCGCTGACACGGTCCGGGCGGCGTTGCAGATCGTCGGAAAGGCGCCGGACGCTTCATTGGTGTCGAGCTTTTTCCTGATGTTGCTGCCCGGAGACCCCAAACGCATCGCCATTTTTTCCGATTGCGCTCTGGTGTCCACACCCGGAGCCGAGCAACTGGCGCACATCGCCCTGGCCTCCAAAGATTCATTTGAAATGCTGACAGCCGAGAAGGCGCGTATTGCGATGCTGTGTTACTCGACGCTGGGAAGCGCCCACACGAATGAGGTCAAGAAAGTTCGACGGGCCACGGCACTTGTGCGTGAGATCGACCCTGACGTGATCGTTGAAGGCGAGATACAGTTCGATGCGGCCTATCACCCGGAAACCGCGGGAAAAAAGGCTTCTGGTGCCTCAGTGCAGGGGGACGCCAATGTCTTCATATTCCCCGATCTGCATGCCGGAAATATCGGCTACAAGATTGCCCACCGGGTCGGAGGTGCCGAAGCAATCGGCCCAATTCTGCAAGGTCTGGCCGCACCCGCGAACGATCTGTCACGCGGGTGCAGCATTGACGATATCTATGCCATGCTGGCGGTGACGGCGGTGCAGGCCGCCAATGGCTGACTGACCGTTTCAAGTCCATTTACCATAAGAGCACTCAACCTCACCGGCTTAATCTCTTGCACGGATGATTGTGGTAGCAATCGGGCCGGTAGGAGCCTTGATGCATGTGCGGATTTGTTGGCTATTTTGGTGATGTCGCGGAGGCGGGCAGATTGCTGCCCACCATGGTGTCTGCGATTGCCCATCGCGGGCCCGATGGGCAGGGAATCCATGTGGGTCAGGGATTCGGCCTTGGCCACGCAAGATTGTCCGTGGTTGACCTTGAAGGTGGACATCAGCCGATGTCCTATTCTCCGGCCGACCTGACCATTGCCTTCAACGGAGAGATTTTCAACTACGTCGAATTGAGGGAGCAGCTTCGCGCGCGCGGCCGCCGGTTTCGGACAACCAGTGACACCGAAGTCATCTTGCAGCTCTATGATGAGATGGGAGAAGATTGCATCTCGGAGCTCAATGGTGATTTTGCCTTCGCCCTGTGGGACGGTCGCCGCCGCCGAATGATCCTCGCTCGCGATCGTATGGGCGTCAGACCGCTATTTTACACGGTGCACCGCGGAACGCTCTATTTTTCCTCTGAGGTCAAGGCATTGCTGCAGGTTCCCGGCCTGTCGGCAGAGATTGATCCATTCGCACTCGATCAGATTTTTACCCTTTGGTCGCCAATTGCGCCAAGAACGGCGTTTCAGGGGGTCTTCGAACTCGAACCCGCTAGCCTCATGACGGTGAGCGAGACGGGCCGAAAGGTCAGGTCCTATTGGAGCCTTCAATATCCGGATCACGGCGCGGCGCATGCACCTGTATCGGAACGGCAAGCGGCTGAGGAAGTGCGCGCGTTGCTGACCGATGCAACCCGCATCCGGATGCGCGCCGATGTTCCGGTCGGCTGCTATCTCTCCGGTGGTCTCGATTCATCCATCACGTCGGCGCTGGCCGCCGGAATGGCGCCACAGGGTCTCGAAACGTTTTCAGTGACATTTGACAGCGCCGAGCACGACGAAAGTGCTTTTCAGAACGAAATGGCTGCGGCTCTCGCGACGCGCCACCATGTGGTGGCCTGCCGCGATGGAGACATTGCCGGTGTTTTTCCCGATGTCATTCGTTTCACCGAAAGGCCCATCATAAGGACCGCACCTGCGCCGCTCTACAAATTGTCGGCGCTGGTTCGGCAAAATGGCATGAAGGTGGTGCTGACGGGCGAGGGCGCCGATGAGGTCTTTGCTGGTTACGATATTTTCAAGGAGGCGCGAGTCCGGCGATTTTGCGCACGGCAGCCAATGTCCGATCGCAGGCCGCATCTGTTTCGGCGGCTGTATCCCTATCTGCCGGGCCTGCAAAAGCAGTCGGCGGAATATCTGGCAGCCTTCTTCGGCACACAGGCCGATTCACTGGATGATCCGCTCTTTTCCCACCGGCCGCGACTGCGCAGCACTGCGGCGGCGAAACTGTTCTTCTCAGATGATCTGCGGGCCGAAATCACCGGATATGACGCTGCCGAAGACCTGATCTCCCGGCTGCCTGACGACTATTCACGTTGGAACCCGCTGCACCAGGCGCAATATCTGGAAAGCCGTTTTCTCTTGCCCGGATACATTCTGTCGAGCCAGGGCGACCGGATGGCAATGGCGCACGGCATCGAAGGCCGATTTCCCTTTCTCGACCATCGTCTGGTCGAACTGGCGGCCACACTGCCGCCCGGCATGACGTTGAAGGGACTTGTGGAAAAGCACATCTTGCGGGAAGCGACGAAAGACCTGTTGCCGGCATCGATTGGCGCACGGACGAAACAGCCTTATCGGGCGCCCGACAGCCAGTCATTCACCGGTGCTGGCGATTGCGACTATGTGGGCAGTCTGATGAACGCGGACGCTATTGCCAAGGGTGGCCTGTTCAATCCGAAATCTGTCTTGAAGCTGCATGACAAATGCAAGCGGAACGCCGCTTCAGGTTTCCGCGACAATGCAGCGTTTGTGGGGATTCTGTCCACTCAGCTTTGGTTAGAGAAATTTGCCGGAACCAGTGTCCAAGTGACACGGGCAGCATGAATGACGAAAATGGAAAGGGCATGAAATGAGTGATGAGATCAGCAGCCGGGTAAAGGCTTTCATCGTTGAGAATTTTCTCTTTGGTGACACGTCCTATGAACTGGCGGAAACAGCATCATTGATCGACAATGACATCATTGACTCCACCGGTGTTCTGGAACTGGTGGCCTTCATAGAGGATGATTTTGCCGTCACCATGGCGGATGCCGACATCGTGCCGGCCAATCTGGATTCTGTCGAACGGATTGTCTCGTTCATCAAGCAGAAAACGCGGCAATCGGAATCGGCGTAGGATCGGGTCGGATTGATGCGGATCGAGGAAACACTCAGCAGGCATGCCACTTCGTCAGGGTCAAAGAGGGCCCTGGTCACGTCGGGCAGAAGCCTGACCTATAGCGAACTTGACGACCTTACCGACCGGCTTGCCGCTGCCTTGGGCGCCAACGGCGTGCGGCGGGGCGACCGGGTTCTGGTGTTCATGGACAATCGCTGGGAAGCGGTTGTTTCGATCTTCGCCGCGCTCAAGACAGGCGCCGTGTTCAGTCCGATCAACGCATCGACCAAGGCTGACAAGCTGGCCTACATCATCGACAATTGCCAGGCGGCGGCGATTTTGACCACGGCCAGATTGATGCCGGTCGTCAATAGCGCCAACCTGGACAAATCAATATTCGTGGCCTCGACTGCCGCGCCCAATGGTCGTGTGCCGGATGGTGCAATCGACCTGCAAACCTGCCTTGAATACGGCCGCGATCCGGTTCCCCATCATGGCATTGATTGCGATCTCGCCATGCTGATCTACACGTCAGGCTCGACCGGTCGGCCGAAGGGCGTGATGATGACACACCGCAACATCGACGCGGCCGCTGGATCGATCACCACCTATCTGCAGAACACACCGGACGACGTCATTTTGAACGTGCTGCCGCTGGCATTCGACTACGGCCTTTATCAATTGCTGATGGCAATACGCCTCGGCGCAACGCTTGTTCTGGAAAAATCCTTTGCCTTTCCGCAGGCCATATTCGACCGGATCAGAGAGGAAGGTGTCACCGGGTTTCCAATCGTCCCGACGATGGCTGCGATGATCCTCCAGATGCGTGACATCAAACCCGGTTTTCTGCCGGGGCTGCGTTACCTGTCGAACACAGCCGCGGCCCTGCCGGCCGGGCATATTCGAAGGCTGGGCGAGCTTTTCCCGGACGCTGATCTGTATTCCATGTATGGGCTGACCGAATGCAAGCGTTGCACCTATCTGCCGCCGGATGAGCTTGCACGCCGCCCCGATTCCGTTGGCATTGCAATACCCAATACGGAAGCCTTTGTTGTCAACGACGACGGTGCCGTCGTGCCGGCTGGTGAGACGGGCGAATTGGTCATTCGCGGTCCGCATATCATGCAGGGATACTGGCGCGATGAGGCCGCGACGGCACGGGTCCTGCGCCCAGGTCCAAATCCCTGGGAGCGTGTGCTTTACACCGGCGACCTCTTTCGAACGGACGAGGACGGGTTTCTCTACTTTGTCGGCCGCAAGGATGACATCATCAAGACCCGCGGTGAGAAGGTTGCGCCAAAGGAAGTCGAAGCCGTACTGCATGCACATCCGGGGATCGTCGAGGCGGTGGTGACCGGGGTTGATGATCCGGTTCTCGGTCATGCCATCGCAGCCCTTGTGGTGGCCTCCGACAAGACGCTAAGCGAAAGCGCGGTCATCCGCTATTGCGCCGGAAATCTTGAGGATTTCATGGTCCCGAAAGTCGTGAAAATCCGCGACGCGCTTCCCAAAACGGATACCGGAAAGGTCAGCCGCAACCTGGCGGCGGACAGTTTGGAGATGGCACAATGAGCATTTGCCTTGAAACGGAAAGGCCCGGACAGCTGAGCGATTTGCTGGAGACCGATCCGACCGCCGAAACGGAAGCGATTGTCTCGTCATTGCGCGCGCAACTGCGAGACATGCGCAAGCGGGGACTGGTTCTTGGCCTTTCAGGCGGAGTTGATTCCAGCGTGTGTCTGGCCCTGGCCGTTCGTGCAGTGGGTCCGAAAAAGGTCCAATGCATCTTCATGCCTGAAACCGATTCCGATCCGCAAAGCCTGGAGCTTGGACAATTGGTGGCTGAAACCTATGGCTGCGAACCGGTTACCGAAGACATCGGACCCGCATTGGAAGCGATGGGTTGCTACGAGCGGCGCGACGCATTCATTCGCCAATTGGTCCCAGACTATGCAGCGGGCTGGGCGTCGAAAGTCGTTATCGGCAACACGCTGTCGGGGGAAGGATACAATATCTCGTCGCTGGTTGTTGAGGATCCGGCTGGCCGGCAATCGAAGCTGCGCATGCCGCCTGCGGTCTATCTTGGCATTGTCGCGGCCACCAACATGAAACAACGGACCCGCAAGCAGATCGAGTATTACCACGCTGACCGTTTGAATTTCGCGGTCCTCGGCACCCCCAACCGGCTCGAATATGATCAGGGCTTTTTCGTCAAGGGCGGCGACGGCGCGGCGGATGTCAAGCCGATCGCGCATCTGTACAAATCGCAGGTCTATGACCTTGCTGCCTATCTGGGTGTACCAAAAGAGGTGACAAGCCGACCTCCGACGACCGATACCTATACGCTGGAACAGACGCAGGAAGAGTTCTACTTCTCTTTGCCCTATGATCGGATGGATATCTGTCTGTTCGGCATCAACAATGGCCTGCCCGCAGAGCAAACAGCCCGCACTGCCGGCCTGACGGTTGATGAAGTTCGGCATGTGTGGGCGGATATTGACGCCAAGCGCCGTGCGACGCGCTATCTGCACCAGGGCCCAAAACTGGTGGAGCCGGTACCGGAAATCTCTACCGCGTAACTGTCGTCAGAAACGGCCGCCGAAAAGCCGGCTCCACTGTTCACCGGCCAAGCCATTGAAGAAGCCGTCGGCGGTTTTGAGAGCGTTGACAAGGTCCTTGTCGGCGGTGTGAACAACGGTCGAAGAGGCCTGTGCGAAAGCGATTCGGCGCGTCAGCATTGCCGCCAGCAAGGCCGGCTGTGTGCGTCCCCGCAGACCAGCCGCCCCCCGCGCCGTGGCATCGGCGACGAGACAGTCGATCACCGGCCCGGCTTGCCGGGGCAAGGCCAGGATCTGCAGGACACGGGCAATGCCACCTTGCCGAACATGGTAGAAGAATGCGCCAATGGGAGCGCCACTCTTCGTCGAGACGGATGCCATGACGGGCTCGCCATCATCTGGCTTGTCGGTCGCATCCTCCAGAATATGGGCCAATTGTTCATCCGACCAATTCGGGCGCAAGGCAAACTGTTCGGTCATCGGGGCCATCAGTTCGGCAAAAGCGCCGGCGTCGATTTGCGACACGGTCAATCCGTCGGGCGCGCTCACCCCCGGCGCCACCCTGGTCCAGGCGCGTTTTTCAGGCTTCATGCCCATGCGCGCCAGGTAGTCGATGCCGCTGGCGACGGGCAGCACCGATCTGAGGAGCTTGTAGCGGGATGCGGCCACGTCGACGGCAAAGGCCGAAGGACGGATGACACGAATCCATTCCAGGCTGTATTGCGGCAGAATGACACCGCGCAACTTTGACCACATCTGTCCGGCAATTTCATTGGCCGTTTCGCTGAACGAGATGTCCTGCGGCCCGGAGAGGAACCCACGCATCAAACGTGCACCGGCCATCGGATCGCTTTCCGGTGCGTCGACCATGAGTGTGCCGCAAATCGCTGAACGGATGGGCCTGTCCTGAAAGACCATCGGTAGCGCATTGACACCGATAAATCCGGACAGATTGCCCTCTGCATTGAGATGGACCAGCGAGGAAATCTCCGGATCACAGCCTGGCGAATCCAGAAACAAGGACCGAAGATAGGGCGCCAATTCAGACGGCGGTGCTCCGTCCCGGTGTCGGAGCCGCTTTTGAAACAGCTTCGCAACGGCGTCGCTGTCGCCCGGTTCGAATGGTCGGATCGAGCTCATTGTGTTTGCTTCGGTGACGTTGGTGAGTTGCCTGTGGCGGCGCCGCGCCGCGCCGACGCGACACGGGGCGTTCCACTTTCATCCGGCAGGAATTCGACCTTGTCATAGGCGCGTGTCCGTTTGATCAAAGCGGCAGCCTGCCGCTCCTGTCCGGCACCGAATTCGAAGGTCAGCCATCCGCCCGGTTTGAGATAATCAACCGCTTCGCGGATCAGCCGCTGCTGGATCGAAATGCCGTAGGGGCCGCCATCGAACGCCTCCCGTGGCTCTCCCTCCAGGAGATGGGCACTGTCGCCCTCCAGTCGGCCGGTCGAGATATAGGGGGGATTGCAGACGACCAGATCGACTGTCCCCTCGAGGTGGTCCGCAGCAAATGCATCGAAGAGGTCGCCCCGTCTCGTATTGACGCGATCCGCCAGGCCAAGGCGTTCGGCATTGCGGGCGGCCAGTGCCACGGTTGCTTCTGTCAGGTCGGCCGCCCACACGCTGGCTGTGATGATCTGGCTGGCAATTCCCAAAGCCAGGTTCCCGGAGCCGCAGCACATGTCGATGACCACGCAGCCTTCCGTCCGCGCGCGAAGCAGGGAGACGGCCGTTTTGCCAAGCAATTCCGTCTCCTCGCGCGGCACGAGAACATCTTCCGTGAGTTCAAGCTCGATGCCCATGAACGCGTGGAATGGCCGTGAGTCGGGCTTTGCGGGGGCATCCTGTGAAAATGACATTCCGATCCAACGGCCTCTGTAACAATACGTTACCCTTGGTTGTACCGCAGCGGGGTAAACGGAAGCTGAAGCGAATTGATAGGCACATAAACTTTAGGCAGACAGTTCTTTTGCGCAGTCTGTGATGATGGTGGCAATCAAATGGCAGTCCTCGACTGAAAAGGTCAAGGGCAGGCGCATATCGAACAGCTCTGCCATGATCGCGTCGGAGCATGGCAAGGCCTGCTCCTCGACATAGCGCCAGGAATGATGGGAGGATGTAAAGCCGGTCGGCTCCGTGCCGCCGAACCATTTCAGTTCGACACCCCGCGCCCCGCAAGCCGCCAGCAGTGCGCGGCAATTCTCGTCTCCGCAACCGGGCCAGCGAAACTGAATCGATGAACCGACAAAAGCCTCTGCCGGCGGCCGATGCGGCAGCGCCAGGGCAGGGCGTTCGGCAAGGTGCGAAGCCACCGCTTCATAACGGGCGTTCCAGCGCGCGATATTGTTGTCCAAACGTTTCAGTTGCGGCCGCAAAATGGCGGCGCGCAAGGCATCCATCCGGGCGGACATATTGGGCATGTGATAACGCGGCAGCTGAAAATGGCTTTGATCGGGTCCAGCGCCATGACGGTCATGGAGCATGTAGCTGCCGGAGAGGATGGTGGCACGCGCCATGAAATCCGGATCATTGGATGTCAGCAGACCGCCTTCTCCTGAATTCATGTGCTTGTATGTCTGAGTGGAGAAACACCCGGCCAACCCGAAACTGCCGGATCGGGTCCCGTTCCAACTGGCGCCCATCGTGTGTGCACAATCTTCGATCACGCATATCCCATGATCGGCGGCAATGGCCATCAGCCGTTCCATATCGCACAGATGCCCGCGCATATGCGAGACAAGAAGCGTTCCAGCGCCGCTGTCGCGTGCCGCCCGTTCCAGGTCTTTGAGATCGAGGCAGAGATTTTCATCGATTTCGACCAAAAACGGTGTTGCGCCGACTGCAGCGATAGCGCCCGGTACCGGAGCCAGGGTGAAGGCGTTGGTCAACACGCGATCACCAGCACCTGTCCCGGCGGCGCGTAGCGCGATCTGCATCGCCTGACCACCCGATGCCGTCGCCAGGCAGTAGGAACTGCCCTGCCAGCGAGCGAACTCCTGTTCGAGCATTGCCGTTTCACCGGGCTCGTCATCGGCCAGATTGTAGCGATGCAACCGCCCGCTTCGCAAAACCGCATTGGCGGCTTCGATTGCATCTTCAGGGATCGGCTCCTGCTGTGTGAAGCTACCTTGAAAGGTTCGTCGGGTCATGGTTCAGAAGCGCGAATGTATTGGACGGTAAAAGACGGGTTTTGCGTAAGGCATGGGTCCAATGCTCCTGCTGGCGGTTATCTGGTTCTTTACCAATGTGTCACCTTGCGTCGGAATCGAAAACCAGTCGATCCCCCATTTGCGCCTTTTCGCCGCACCACGCGGACCATTGCCGACACATGCGGGTGGATATTGCTTTGCCCCGTCTTTGCGGCTTTGCGGTGCAAGGCTTGCCCCGCCCCCATAGGCATGGCACAGGAGAGGGTCGAAAAGGAAAAGAGGATTGGCTGGTGACGCTTGCATACCTGATTGATCGGGCTGGTACGCAGCCCCTTGATCCCGATGCAAATGAGCACTCTCGTCGGGCATATTGGACAGGTTCGGGCCGATGAATCTGAGGCCGTTGCAACTTCTGAGCCTGGCACTTGCCCTTTTTGTCCTGCATGGCTGCAGCAATCTTGCCTATTACAGCCAGTCCATCAATGGCCATCTCAATCTGGTTTCCTCCGCCAAACCGGTCGACCGGCTGCTCAAACAGCCGTCCCAGCCAACTGCCGTTCGCCAGCAATTGGAACTGGCGCGTGACATTCGCGCCTTTGCCACCGAAAGGCTGGCGCTGCCCGACAACAGGAGTTATCGCAGCTATGTCGATACGGGCCGCGAATATGTGACCTGGGCGGTGTTTGCCGCGCCGGAATTGTCGTTGAATGTGCGCACATGGTGCTTTCCGGTTGTGGGATGCGTACCCTATCGGGGCTACTTCTCAAGGGATGCGGCACAGGCATTTGCCGATGGTTTGCGTGCAGAGGGGCTCGATGTCTATGTGGGCGGTGTCCCGGCCTATTCGACCCTCGGTTGGTTCAACGATCCGTTGTTGAACACGATGTTTCTGCGCGGTGAGACCTATCTGGCCAGTGTGGTCTTTCACGAACTGTCCCATCAACGCGTCTATGTGCAAAATGACACGCGGTACAATGAGGCCTTCGCCGTTGCCGTCGAGCAGATCGGAACGACCGAATGGCTGTTGGAACGGGCAGAACCTGAAGCGCTGGCGCATTATCAGGCATCCCACAGTCGTGAGGAAGACTTCCTCGCTCTCATTGCACAGACCCGCAATGCGCTTCAACGGATCTATGGCAGCGAGGCCGGTGACAGCGAGAAACGCGCGGCAAAGGCTGCGGCGATTGAAGACTTACGCGCCCGCTATGAGCGCACCAAAGCCGATCGCTGGAATGGATATGATGGCTATGATCAGTGGTTCAACGAACCGATCAACAACGCGAAACTGGCAACCGTTGCGGTCTACAATGATCTGGTGCCTGCGTTCCTGAGGTTGTTTGAAATCTGCGGCAGCGACTTTGAGCGGTTTTACGGGGCGGTGGAGCGCATCGGCAAACAGGACATCGGCAACCGCGCGCACATACTGGCCACAACGAACCGGTGTGGTTGATCCCGAGCATGGACCCGGAGTGCTTTAAGGCGCAACGACGCCTTTCTTCAAAATGATGTTTCCATACAATCTCCGCTCCCCCGTTTGAACGACGGCAAAGGCCTTCTTGGCAACGTCATAGAAGGCAAATCGTTCGACCGAGGCGATGGGTGCTGCGTGGTCTGCCACGGTATCGATGATTTGCTGGAATTCCTTGACAACAGGCGGAACCGCCGCCGCGTCTCCGACCACCTGCATCGTGCGGGCAGGGTCGTCGACGAATGAATCAAGCGGCATGATCGAAAGGACGGCCCGGAGCGTATCCGTCGCATCAATCCCGTCGAGCCGTACGACACGTTCGCTGGAGCTCTCGGCCGGAAAATTGGCATCGGCAATGACGATATCGTCGCCATGACCCATCGCCGCCAGTAGATACAGAAGATCGGGTGAGAGAATCGGGTCCAGTCCGCGTAGCATTATGGTTCCTTTGGCATGGGGGCATCGGGATGCACCAGACCCTCGGCCTTCAGATCGGACCAGAGCGATGCGGGTATGGGGGTTTGAAGCAATTTGACATTGGCTGCGACTTCGGCAGCCGAGACGGCGCCCGGAATGACGGATTTGACGGCGGGATGGCCCAGAACGAATTGCAGTGCTGCGGCAATCAGTGGCGTTTCATGGGCGGCGCAGACCGCCTCGATTTTGCGAACGCGCATCAGAATGGATTCGGGGGCGTCGGCGTAATTGTATTTGGCGCCCGGCACCGCGCCAGTCGCCAGGATGCCAGAATTATAAGGGCCGCCGAGCACGATGCCGACATCGCGTTTTTCGCACAGCGGCAGAAAACTCTCCAGTGCTTCCTGTTCAAGCAGCGTGTAGCGGCCAGCCAAAAGAAACCCATCGAAATCACCGAGCCCGAGCAGCCTTTCGCAAACCTGCCATTCATTGACGCCAGCACCGATTGCAGCGATGTCACCGGCGGCGCGAAGTTCGCTCAGTGCGCGATATCCGCCATCGTCAAACAACTCCCGCACACGGGCGTCGCTGGCCTCCTGAGAACCTTGCGAAAATGCGCAGACATCGTGAATGAAAAGAATATCGGCGTTGTCGATCCCCAACCTTTGCCGGCTGGCTTCATAACTCTTCATCACCCCGTCATAGGAGTAGTCAAAGACAATCCTCTTTTGCGGCACATCGACAAACGCCTCCGGTGTAACCTCGTGCGGCTCGCAATCGAGCAAGAGTCGGCCGATCTTGGTGGATATCTGGATGGTGTCTCGTCCGAAGCGCTCAATGGCCGGCGCAAGGCGCAGCTCGGAACGGCCCAAACCATATTGGGGCGCCGTGTCAAAATAGCGGATGCCGTGATCATAGGCCGCCTGCAAGGTCGCTTGCGCAACATCGTCCTCGACCTTGCGATAAAGATTTCCCAATGGCGCGCCGCCAAATCCCATGCGGGACAGCGCAACCGGGCGACTGGTGCGTCGATTGAGCAGCGTTGTGTCTGAAACGATCATCGGGCCTCCATCAACCGCCATTGAACAGAGCAAGCGGTTTTTTGCAAGGGGCCGGATCAATGTCGGATTTCCGGCATCGGACAAAAAATTGGATCAGCTCTTCGCGATGTGCACAATGAACATCGTCACAGGGGGTATTTTCGATGACGGAATCGCTTGACGCGCTTTCGCAGTTCTATTCCGAAATTCCGCTGCAGGACCGGTTCGATGCGCTGGCAGATGCTGAGTCCTATCTGCCTTTGCCGGAAGGCTGGATCATCGGCGCGGCTGATATTGTTGGCTCGACTGCGGCCATTGCGGCGGGCCGGTACAAGGTGATCAACACGGTGGGCGCGGCCGTCATTTCTGCTCAGATCAACGCCGTCAAAGGCGCGGCGCTGCCCTATGCATTTGGCGGAGATGGAGCGGTATTCGCATTGCCGGCGGGCCTTCGGGAGCCCTGCGAAAGAGCGCTGGGCGAGGTTATCCGCTGGGCGAAGGATGAATTTGACCTGGAATTGCGTGCCGCCGTTGTTCCGGTCGAGGATATTCGCGCTGCCGGCTGCGACGTGGCGGTTGCGCGCTATCGGGCTTCTGCCGGCGTCAACTACGCCATGTTCCGGGGTGGTGGCATGAACTGGGCCGACAACCGGATGAAGGAGGGCAACTATGCAATACCAGCCGCTCCGGAGGGCGCCTTTCCCGATCTGACCGGCCTTTCCTGCCGCTGGACACCCATGGAGAGCCGCCACGGCAAGATCCTGTCTGTACTGGTTCTGCCGAAAAAGGCGGAGATCACGGCGGCCCATGCGCAATTGTTTCACAAGATCATCGACCTGGCGCGTGGCCTGGAGCGTGGCGGGCATCCGGTGCCGGAAAACGGACCCGGCTTTGTCTGGCCACCGGAAGGACTGGCACTGGAGGCGCATGCGACACGTGGCAAGACCTCATTGGCATTGCGCAAATTCCAGTTGCTGATCGAGACCTTCGTTGCGTTGATATTCTTCAAGACCAAAATCAAGCTCGGCTCTTTCGATCCGATGCACTATGTCTTCACATCCGGTATCAACGCCGATTTTCGCAAGTTCGATGACGGTCTCAAAATGACCATCGACTGTGATGCACAGACCCGTGACGGGCTGGAAAAATTGCTGGCAAAAGGGGAAATGGACGGTCTCGTCCGCTTTGCCATCCATGAACAGGATCAGGCGCTCATGACCTGCATTGTTCCGTCTGTCACGAGCGATGATCACGTGCACTTTGTCGACGGTGCGGCGGGCGGTTACGCCAAGGCAGCCGAGCAGTTGAAAAAACAACCGGCATGACACCACACGGAAATGGTCCGGCTGTTGCCTGCCGGGCTATGTCGGCAACTGCCGTGCGGCGGCCGTGTATCCGCCGCCGGCGCCATCGACGAAATGCATATGGTCGGAAGCGGTAACGGACGGTGCGATGCAGGTCATCAACGCCTCGTCCTGCATATGCAACCCGTAATGGATCCGGCCATCGAGAGATGGAGCCTCGAGCGTGGCTTCCAGCCTCTTGATGGTCTCGAGCGAGCAATCGGCGGTGATCAGCAGCCCATCGTCAAACTTTCGGTAATCGGTGTTGCTGGCGATTTCACGCCGATAGCGGTCCGGGTGAAAGCCTCCGAGCCGTAGACCGCTGCGAAAGAGAACCCAGGCAAATGCTGCCAGGCCGACGACGCTGATGCGCTGCAAAAGTCCACGCCCGGCAACGCGAAACTGCAGTGCCAGGGCCTCGCTTCTTACGGCCGCCTGCGGCCCGGACTCTGGAACCGGATTGAACGAGGCCTGGTCTTCAAGGTCGGCAATGACGGCCTCGGCGATGTCAGCGAAATCGGCATCGCTGCCACCGGGTGCCCGTTTCACGATCAGCGAGACGATTTTGCCGCGCGTTGCCCGGATGGGCCCCCATTGGCAGGACAGGCCCGTCAGGTCCGGCTCACGGTCAGCCGCGTCCGGCAGCCGGATCGTGCCGGCCTTCAGCTGTTCGTCCAGCCAGGCCATGCCACCGCCGGCGAACATGGCGTAGCGCACATCATCGGATGCCCGCCACAGGGCGACGCGCAAATCATGCCCGGCCTTGCGAATGGCGGCCACCCGGGTCATGCCGGTGCGCAGCTCCAGTCCGAGGTCGCGTTGTGACCAGGCTGCGACACGAGACAACGCTTCGGCTGCTTTGTCCGCATGTTCCGGTGGAATGGCGAACCCGGCGCCATCGCCGCCGAAGACGAACAGTTTCAGATCACCCTCCAGCGCATTGGAGACAGCGCTGATGGTGGCAGCGCCAGCCAGATTGACCGACTTGTAGTGGCCGGCGGCGATGGCGCTTGTCGAATCGACCACGTCTGACAGGCAGGCCAGCCAATCATCCGGCAGTTGTGCGTATAGAGACGGATCGGCCGCATCGGCAAATCGGGACAGAACGGGAATGGTGTAGGTATTCATTGGCGGTACAGCGCTCTATGGTTCCGAACTCCATACGTCCCGTGGCGCTTCTGGGATTTGTCTACACGATGATGTGATGTGGGGATGCCGTCGGCTGCGGGTGCTCAGGCCCCGCGCTCAAGAAAATGAATGACCTGGGTATCGTTTGGAATCCGGAAGGCAATTGCGGTGCGGCAACCGCCGGCACACTCGATCGTCGTGGTGAACGCTTCAACAAAACCGCTTAGGGCCAGCGCATTGGCTGCGGCGATGGTCCGATCGATCGACAGTTCCAGATGCGTGGCAAGTGCTTCACAGGTCGCGCAATGCCCTTCAAGGTTGAAACGGCGAATGGCCAGCAGCACCGACAGCTGATCGGCGATTTTGGTGTTGCATCGCGGATGTTCGGCAGCAGTGGGCCGGTTCAGATGATCGAAAAGTGCCAGAATTTTCGCCGGGTCTGAAGGTGCGTCCGCCATTGCGATTAACTGTCCCCATTGCCTCCGGATATCGCCTGACGTAGCGCTGCAATGTCCGGTGTTTCCCTGACCCTCAGCACATAGGCGTGGCCGCGGCCCTGCCTGTTGTGAACCCGTTGACGCTCAACCAGGCCGCGTTCGACCAGGCGCAGCACCAGCCGGCTTGTTTGTGCCGTTCCCAACCCGAATACGTCGCCCAGGCGCTGTGTTGTCAGTGGCGTTTCGTGATTTTGAAGGGCATTGATCGTCAACAAAATCGCGACCTGCTGCAGCCGGGCAGCCGGCGTTTCATTGTCAAAAACGGTTTCGACGATCTGCTTCACCAAATGCCAAATCAATTCATCTTCAGGTTGCATGTTCCTTAACTTCTTTATATAGAGAGGTCCAGCTCTTTTTTTGAGCCGGCGCAATTTACTGTTTTTTCAAAGACTTGCTCAAGCGGCGATTGCCGTAGCGGTTAACGCTGTGGTGGAGCGATACGGCACTGTCCGAGTGCGGATGTTCGTTCCCCCGCCAGGTGCTGAATATTGTCCGCAAGATGGGCGATGGTTGTCAGGTCCGTATCCTTTTCAATGGCTGATATGCGCAGCACGGTTTCGCCATGCCAGACGGTGGTGCGCACAAATGTCGAAAACTCCGCGTTGAGCCGGTCGGCGAGCATGCAGGTGGCGTGGTCGCATTCATCGACGCGCAGAACGACCTGATTGAGGTCAACACGGTTGCGGATCGCCACCGTGGGGACGGCGGCCAGGCGGTTTTGCAATTCGGCTGCACAGTGACAGTGCCGGCGCACGGTTTCAATGACCCCCTCACGACCGAGAGACCGGATTACCGCCCATGCCGCGAAGCCGCGCGCCCGGCGGGAGAGTTCCGGGTTGAATTCGGTCGGATTGCGACCGTCGCCGGGCGCGCGGTTGAGATAGTCGGCGGTGATGTCCATAGCCCTGCGGTGAGCCGTTTCGTGCCGGACAATGGAAAAGCCCGAATCATAGGGGATCTGCAACCATTTGTGTCCGTCGACGGACCAACTGTCGGCCTGATCAAGCGCCTTGGTCAGATGCGCCTTTTCCGGCAGAACCCTGGCCCACAGACCGAAGGCTCCGTCCACATGGAGCCAGGCATCATGCGCCCGGCAGAGCTGGCCGAGGGCGACGAAATCGTCAAATCCGCCGGAATTGATGTGTCCGGCGGTGGCAATGACGATTTTCGGACCTCTCCGCGCTGCCATGGCGTCATACAGCCTGTCGGTTTGCATGAGCCCCTGATCGTCAGACGGGATGCGGATGAAATTGGCCTCGCCGAAACCAAGATAACGCAGGGCGGCAAAATTGGTGGCGTGAGCATCCTCCCCCAGGAAGATGTGGATCAGGGGCGCGGCTTGCAGGCCCTGTTGTGCGATGTCGTGGCCGGCGCGTGCCAGCACCTCACCGCGGGCGGCGGCGAGTCCGACAAATCCGGCCATTGTCGCACCGGTCACCAGCCCGACAGAGCTATTTCGCGGCAGATCCAGAAGGTCGAGAATCCAGTCGCTGACCGCTTCCTCTGCAATCGCAGCAGCGGGCGAGGTCTGGAAGATTCCGGCATTTTGACCCCAGATGGAGGTCAGCCAGTCCGCCGCGACCCCGGTGGTATCGGAACCGCCCATGACCCAGGCGAAGAAATTCGGATTGGTGGTGGCGACCAGGCCAGGCTCGGCGGCGCTGATCAGTTCACCGATCACAGCAGCGCCGTCCAGGCCCCTTTCGGGAGTCGGAAGACAGAATGTTCGGCGCAGATCGCCAGCGGTTGCCGTTGCGTCGAGCGCGCGGGTCCGCTGGCGGAAATCGACCGCATAGTCATAGGCGGCCACCAGCGCCGGATCCGTTGGGTTTCATGACGGAACTCATCGCGGGTGCAGCCATGTTGGAAGAAAACTATAGGCATCGCGATTCATGGTCGCATCGAATGCGACACCACTTTGCGCCAACATGGTTTTCAGCGATCCGTCATTGAACGCATCGAATGTTTCAGTCGCACCGCCAACATGCTTGCCGCCGATGAAAATCTGCGGAATGGTCGGGACACCGGTCATCTGGTGCAAAACGGTGCGGATATGCCCACCGCGATTGTCTTTTTGGTAGGCAACGGAATCAAGATCGATGGATTGGAATGCGATCCCGGCTTCGGCAAACATCTTGCGCACCGACCAGCAGAATTCGCACCATTCCAGGGCAAACATGACGACGGGTTGCTCCGGATTGTCCAGCACGTCTTTTACATAGGCCTCGGCTTTGGGCTGGAGGTCATCAACCGTCGCCCTGGCCGCGGCAGCAGGTTTGGCGCTGACATCAAAGCGGTAGCCCGGCGTCGTGGCAGCAAGTGCGGTTTCCTCGGCAGACATTTCAGTAGCCACATTGTCGAAAAGAACGGTGGACATGTAGCGCTCGCCGGTATCGGGCAGCATGGCCAGGATACGCGCACCTTCGGGCGCTGTCTCGGCGATCTCGAGGGCGGCGGCAAAGGTTGCGCCGCTGGTGATTCCGCAGAAAATGCCTTCCTTCGCCGCCAGATCCCGGGCGCATTCCAGCGCGGCGTTGCCGGCAACAGGCCGATACATGTCGATCAGGCCGTCGGCGAGGACGTCATCGGCGAGTTTTGGAATGAAATCCGGCGACCAGCCCTGCATCAGATGTGGCCGGAAATTCGGATGGCTCGCCGAGATGCCGCCATCGGCGTTTCGCGGCTGTTCGATGCCGCTCGACAGCAATGGCGAATTGTCCGGTTCCACCGCGACAATGGTCGTTTGCGGGCTGCGCGCTTTCAACACCCGGGAGACACCTTTCAACGTGCCGCCCGTACCAAAACCGGTGACCCAATAGTCAAGCGGTGCATCGGCAAAATCGTCCAGGATTTCCACCGCCGTCGTATCGGAATGCGCATCGGCGTTGGCTTCATTTTCGAATTGGCGGGTAAAGAACCAACCATGTTCTCGAGCCAGTTCCTCGGCCTTGGCGACCATGCCGCTGCCCTTTTCGGAGGCCGGGGTCAAAATAACCTTTGCTCCCAAAAAGCGCATCATCCGACGGCGCTCGACACTGAAATTTTCCGCCATTGTGATGACCAGCGGATAGCCCTTCTGGGCGCAAACCATGGCAAGACCGATGCCCGTATTGCCAGACGTGGCTTCTATAACCGTCTGGCCAGGTTTCAGGGAACCATCGCGCTCCGCCGCTTCGATGACATTGAGCGCCAGCCGGTCTTTCACCGATCCAAGCGGGTTGAAGGCTTCGATCTTGACAAACAACTCGACGTGCTTCGGTCCGAGATTGTTGATGCGGACGATCGGCGTCTGTCCGACGGTTTCCAGAATGGATTGCTTGATCCCGGTCACTGCGCTTTTCCTCATTCACTTGACGCGGCGGCGCTGCATGGCATGCCGCTGGCGATGGATATGAGGTCCGCAGGTTTCAGAGTGTTTTCAGCAGTCGCGAATTCCGGTTTCAATTGTTTCAGCCGCATGGACAGTTTGATTCTGTCGCGCAGAACATGTTTCTGCGACCACAGGGCCGATCAAATGACATGGTCCCGTTGCGAAACCCACCTGTCACGGCATCGAAAATTTCGCTTCGGTTATGACGAGATCAATGTGAAGAGCATCATCCGCCCGGAAACGTCCGCGTTCCCGGCAGACCATCCTGAATTGATCGACAAAACCCTGGCCCACAAGGCACGCGCCAGGATGATGTGATAACCATCATCAACTATCTTTCGATCATGTTTCCATTTCGGTCGAATAGATAAGTGCACTCCTGATGCTGCAGATCGTTCATCTGCATGTCCATCAAAAACCAGACCACCTCAATCTGATCGTCTCCGACCGATCTTACATATCCTTCCTGCGTGCTGACCGTAACGGGCGGGCTAAGATAGGTGCGGTCCCAAATCACACGGCCATCCTGATGAAATCGTATCAGCCAAAAGCGATTTGTGGTGCTTCCGTCTTTCCCCGTCACCCGGCTTGTACCCGATACCATGAACGAACCCTCGGGCGGCGTTGGTGTGATTGCAATGAAATTGTCGCCAATATCGTGGCCAAGTCGCTCGAGGAGCAGGATCTCACCGGCTGTATCGAGCCTTGCAATGCCCGCGGTATCGATGAGGCCACCATTTTCCCGAACCCAGCCATTTCCGATTATCACGACAGTCCCATCCGGTTGTTCCAACGCTGCAACCGGATAGTCCAGGAAGCCGTCATTGAATTCCGTTCGCCACAATACACCGGCCGACCCCGTGACTTTGATCGCAAATGCGCTTGAATCGTCGGACCTCTCGCTGTGAGATTGATTTCCAACCAGCAATTGCGAACCATCTGACAGAGCGAGAATGGTTTCGATAGACGCCCAATATTCCAACCCGGGACGTGGATCCTCATGCTCAATGGCGCCATCGGCGGTCAGGACAAGGACACTGTTTTCCCCCAGAGCCATGAATCTCCCGTCAGGGAGCGGCGCTGACGCTGAAAATGGAGTTCGGTCCACAAAATCCTTTTTTGAAAGGACTGTCCCGTCCGGGCGAAAACGTGTGAGCCGGGTAAAGTTGTCCCCACTTGAACCGCCGCGCTGTATCTGCTCGGTGGACACGATACTCCCATCGGACAGGGTCAGCGAGGAATCCTGGTCTTCTTCCCGTTCCTCTTCCGCCTGCCAGTTTTCGCTGTAGTCGACAAAGACAGACGCGATGGCCCGCTCCCCGCAGATCATCGGGTCACGGACGATGGTTTGCGCCTGGGCTGGCACCACCACGGCGCACAGGAAACCCAGTCCGATGGCACCGAGAACTGCGGGGCCGGTATTGCGCGTCAGAGAGTGAATAAAACGCAGTTTCAATATTGCCGCACCGATCATAGCTTCACATCACTTTGATCGTCCGCAGGGGCATCGCCAGCAGTCCCGACGCCTTCCTTGATCATGGCTTCACTTTGATAGAAATGCGTCTGATAGAGGCTCTTGTCGTAGATTCTCTGGTAAAGGCGATCCCACTCATCATTGTTTCTGGTGTCAAACATTGCCATGACGCCGACCGAACAGTCCTTGCCGAATTCAACACTGCGTTTTTCATCGTTGTCGGGCACCGGAATGCCGTAAAATCCGAGTTTGCGCATGTCCCAGTCGGTGCTTTTGCCATTGGCGTCACGCCAGATGTCTCTGTTGGAATAGGGAATATTGACCAATGAGCAACTGATGTCCGTTTCGCCCCATCTTATAGCACCGTTGGATTGATCGTCGGCGCGGCCATACTTCTTGACGAGGCTCTGATAGAGCGATGCCGGCTTGACGGCTCCTTTCTTCAGGCTCGACATGCGCGTAATGCTGATGACGACATCCGTGGCTGACGGCGCTTCGTCAAACAGCACAATCCGCTCTCCGCCATCCGCCGATTCATAGAGCCGTCCGGATGAGAAGGGGAACAGGTCGCCGAAGGCCGATGAGCTGGACCAATCCCGATTGGCATACAGAACCGTACCGACATCCATGTGTTCGCGGATGATCCGGTCGGCATCGTCGAATGTCATGCCGATCTGCAAGCCGATGATGTCAGGTCCATATGGCTCTTTTGGCGCCGCAATCGAGACCGGTTCGACGGGTTCGATCAACGCGCGATCCGGACGGGCCGAATGGGGTTGAATATCCAGCGTGTGATGGATTTCACCGGTGCGGCTGTCATAGACTTCCGCCGAGATCACATTCAAACGGAACAAGTTGGCTGGTCCGGTGGTGTACTTTGAAGTCGACCATTCGCTGCGGTCTCTTTCACTGATCAGGTTCTGTGACAACAGGAAAGCGTCCACATCCTCAACAGCCTGACGAAAATGGGGCGTGGGAACCGACGTCAGTTGCTCCACGGATTCAATCTCCACAATCAATCGAGTATAGAACGAACCGCGATTGAGCAGTTTGTCCATCTTTGCAGCTGTTGCTTCGCTGATTTCGACACTGCTGTCGAATGCAAAAACATCGTCCAGAACGTGGTTTCCGGAGGACAAGGCATCGCCAACCAGCTCATCATGCATTCCCTCGCAATAGGCATCACGCCAATCCGAGCGGGTACGGCATGCGGCACGAATGCCGACCGTCCCGGCCGGGGAGTATCGCTGGCGGATCTCGTAGGCGCCATGGTTCGAATTTCTGTTCTTGGCCTCGAGCAGGTCAGGGCCTCCGAAATGGGAGATGCCTCCCATGTGCTTTGCGGCCGCATCAAGATAGGCGCAGGCATTGGTCAGCATTTGCAACTGATGTTCGCGTGTCTGCACCTTGCCCTGGGCAAGCTGAATGCGGTAGCCGCAGGAGTTTACGACATTCTGAACCATGCCCGGATCAACGCCGGGTTGGCCAATGCGGTAACGTCCGGGCGAACGAAGCAGGAATGCCATCTTGTCCAGAACGAAGCGCCGTGGAAGTGTTTTTGAGCGCTTGCCGACCCATTCGCGATATCGCGCGGTCAGGGATTCGAGATCTGCCGAAGGTTTGGCTTGTCCAAATTCGAAGAACCGTCCGCCCTCTGGTCGCTGATCCACGCCCTGAAATTTTTGTTCGTAGTGCCAGCGGGCAAGCAGCATGCGGCGATAATCGTCAGTGCCCAAACCGTCTGCCAGTTCCCGCACGAGGATCAGGTCGGTCACTTCTGCATTCAGCGTGACCGGTGCGGTATTGGCGGGTACCACATCAATTCCGGCGTAACTGCTCACTTCTGTTGGTCCCGCGAGTGGGATTTCGATGGTTCTTCCCTGATCCAAAAAAACCGCCTTGACCGGTTTGGCGTCAAAAACGACGACCTTTGTGGTCCGACTATGGCGTGGTTTGATGTCGGTCGCCTCTCGCGGAGTGCTGAGTTCCATGACAACATGACCATGCATCATGTTTTCAGGGAAATGATCCGGGAAAGGCGCCGCAACCTGATAGGCATCCGCATGACCCTCTGTCACAATATTGCCAGCGACAGTGAGGGGAGGGATGTCAGCGATGTCTTTTTTGGCGATCGACAGATAGACTTCGACAAATTCATCGCCAGCTCCGGTCGGCAGCGAGCCGATCTGGTAGCTGATCGACGCATCACCGTCCTTGCCGTGGGTCACGGCGCCATTGGTGCGAAAGTACTGGCTGAACGCCCGGTCACCGGTGCTAGCCGCCAGAACATTTTCAATGAATTCGATCGGCTTGCTCGGATAGAGTTCATTTGCAGACCGTACGCTGATCCCGGTCGGAAAGACGACCGTGCCGCTGACACCTGCGCGGGCCTGCCCATTCAGAATGGATAGAAACTGCTGCCGATCCTGAGACGTGGGCTTGCGTTCGCCACTCTTGATTTCAGGCCGGATTGCTTCCTTCAGGGTTCCATCGGGCAGGGCATGAAGTGCCGCTCCGGCATTCTCAATCGCGACGCGCCGCTCGAAAAGCCAGTCAACGAAGCGCGAGTTTTCGGTAATCTTCGGAAAATCATTGGCCAAGGCCGCCACCAGATATTCCTGGCCAAATAACGTCACCGGCTTGCCGGCTGCCTTTGTCTCGATGGTGGCCAATTGCTCGGCCGACACTTTTTGAACCGGTTGGCTATAAACAACCGTTTGGCCGATTGCGTCCAGCCAGAACTCGAAGCGGTCGATCTCCAGATGCGCAAGCAATTCCGATGATGATCCGGCCCCGACCGTTCCTGACATCTTTGTCAGACCGCCAAATACGGCGAGGAAGATAGAACGGTGATCATCGCCCCGGTGTTCAGCCAGTCGCTCGACAAATGCCTTCGCATCGGTGGGTGCCATTGGCAGCAACAGTGGCATTTCCTCGACATCGCTGACGACACGAACCTTTGGTCTGATGGTCGGCATGCTCTCGTAAATGGCCTTGATGATGTTCGTTGTAGCTGGACTGGTGACAGGAGAACCCCCGGCACCCAAAACGGTGTTGATACCGAAGCCCTGCTTTTCGAAATCATATTCACCGAGATACAATTCATAGATTTGCACTGTCTTCAGGGGCAGCTGTGAACGTGACTTGGCAATTGTGTCCTCAAGGGCACCTTTCAGGGCTGACTCGAAACTCGGCAGCGTGAACTCGTCGAGAACCTTGTGAATTACTTGATTTGCACTCCCGGCGATGCCGCGGTTGCGCTCCCGCAGAGCAATGGAGAGACGCTTTTGGTAGTCTGCGGCGTCCAGGTTCCGCTGTGCCGTCGCGACGGACTCCCGGTCGTCGTAAAACAAAGGCGCACTCAGACCCGTATCGCGTTGCAGGCTGGTCTTGCTTTCATCGGATAGCATGGAATGCGCAAAGACGAGATTGCCGGCAAGCGAATGTTCCAGCATCGACGGGACAGCCGTGGGAACCTGATTGCGCATCCAGTCAACCCAGGCCCAGAAATGCGCCTGCATGGAGACCGGTGCGGCATAAGGTTGTTCGTAAATGACGACATGATCCCTGATTGTTGCAAACTGATGGTCGGGGAATGGTGTCTCGAAACTCTGATTGGCAACCAGATCCACTGAGACCGGTTCGGCTTGTGAACTCGCGACAGCGACTGGGTCATCGGTGCCTGTTGACCGTGCGCTATCGGTAGTGTCTCCTGCCGATGGCTCTTGAACACCGCTGCTCGCCCGTTTGGCCTGCGCAAGCGCTCGCAGAACACTAAACTGCTCGTCGGTCAGATCATCGCTCGGCGTTAGACCATAGGCACTCTGAAAGGCGGCAATTGCGGCGGCTCGTTCGTCATGGTTGAAAGGGCCGTCTGGAACCTTGAATCCGAGAACGTTCAGACTGGCAATAATTTCCTTCCGACGGGTGCGCTGGCGGGTCAGTTCTTCTTCATAACCTTCCGCCTTGGCGGTGGGCGTAAAGTCTGTCGCCGCTTTGAGTTCAGCAACATCACGATTCGACAACCGGCCTGTTGCGCGTCGTCCCACGCCTCTTTGAAACGCCTTGATGGCCTCCCGGGTCAACGGACCGGATTCGCCGTCCAATTCCCCCCTGTAGTAGCCGAGTGCCGAAAGGCGTTCCTGAATATCAAGGAGACCGGGATCAGATTTACTATTGTCGATCCCGGCAACAACCGACGAGGAAGCGATGGTGACATCGTTGAACGCCAATTGCCTGGCTCTTGACAGGAAGAAGCCGTTACCTTCTGCATTGGTGCATTCAAATCCGCGTTTGTAGGAGGAGCAACGGATAGCGCCGAACCCAGTCGCGGTGTCATATTGTATGATCGTTGCAGAGCCGCCACGCGATCGCGGGTTGGCGCACACCATCGAAACCGGACCGCGCTCGGCAAGGGCAAACACATGACCCCATCCCGCGGCGCAAGTGCGTGGTTTGGACACAGCGGGTGCACCGCGCTTCTTGAATATTGTGCACTCGACAATATTCGTGCCGCGATCGACTGCCGCAACGCACTGAATATTCTGCGAAGGTGATTGGAACCGTTGTTCTGCAGAGCCGGGTGTTGCGGCTCCGGCCAGCAAGGGGATTGCCATCATTGCACTGGCAAACGCACGCGTTATCGTTTTTGTCCTGGTTGCGGTGCGCCCACCAATTGCATTCAAAAATTCGATTCCAGTCATCTCAATACGCCCTGTTGATTGACCCACATGTTTAATCAGAAGTTGCATAAAGAGCATAACGGTTTGCGGGTTGGAAGTGTTCCACAGGAGATTGGTGGCCAATTGGCCGCAATTTCCAAATTTCCAATTATTAATGTTAATTATCAAATTCTTATTGGTGGTGGGGTGCAGGTGAAATGGAGCCATCCGAAGAGCTGTCCTTTGGCGATGCATTGAATTCAATCATTGCAAGACGGCTGTTGAAATCAGATGAGCAGATCGCAAGGTTGGCAATGGCCCGTCAGTCCCATGACGGGCGGCGCATCAATGTGCAAAGGAAGACCATCAACAATTGGCGAAACAACCGGAGCACACCAAGAAGCCTGTCTGATCCGCAATTCCTGCTCGTCATGGCGGCGCTTGAGCCGACCGATGAGGAATGGCGTGCACTGGAGGCCACTTTTTCGAGTGGCACCAGGTCTAATACGAGCGATGCCGCCGAACCACCGGTGACATCTCGGACACTTCTGTCCCGGCATTGGGTTATGGCGGGATTCGCCACACTGTGTGTGACAGCAATCGTGTTCATGCTCATTCTTAGAGACAGTGGCAGGAATGCGGCCTACTTTGAGACGATACCCGATGGTGCCCTGACGCTTTCCGGTGAAGGATTTGTCCTGCCCGAGTCCGCCAGCCGGCCGCTGACCGCAGAAGAACTTGGCAAACTGTCCGATTGGGAGCTCTATGTCGCCCGAAATGAAATCTATGCGCGCAAGGGGTGGCAATTTGTGCAGCGATCATCCGTCTGCCTGCAAAATCACTTCGACGCCTTGAAACGTTCGAGTTCAGGCGGCTGGTATGTCGCCAAACCGGAAAGAGCGGAACTGACCAATCTCGAAGCAGCAAATGCGGCGGCCATTCGCCAGCACGAATGCGCCACACAGGGTGGTCAGTTGCGGTGCGACGGCAATCTCCATGCCTGCCAGTAGGAGGCAGGTTTTGTAGGGGCGCGGAACGGGCGAGGGCGACGGTCCGCGGTTTCCTTGCGTCAACGTCAAGTCGTAAGGCGGGCCGATACGCACCAAGGTTGCGCATGGCCCACACCTCTCAGGCCGCGATTTGTTCCAGATTGGCCAGGATGGCGGTCCAGCCACCCTCATGATTGTTTCGGTTTTCTTCATCGGGAAACTTCACATGGGTGAGTGTCACATCGGTGCCGCCATGGGCTTCGACCAGGTCGATCGTCACCGTTGAGTCCGGAACAGAAAACGGGCTTTCCCAGGTAAACACCAGTCGCGAATGAGGCGATATTTCCTTGTAGGTGCCTGAATGCGGGATTTCGTTGTCACCGGCCTTCATGACAATGTCGAACCGGCCACCTTCCACCGGGTCGGTCTTGGCGGTCGGTACGGTCATGCCGGGGCCGGGGGCCATGAATTTTGCCAGCATCGCCGGGTCCAGCCAGGCGTTGAAGACGGTTTCTACCGGCGCGGAAATGTTTCTCGATACGGTCAAGGACAGGTCAGTCATGGTCAGTCTCCTTATTCAAAACCTCATTGAGAACCTCCAGACGCATGTCCCAGATCGAGCGAAGCTCGGAAAACCAGCGGTCGATTTCGTTCACCGGTTCCAGATTGGCTTCGATCAGATGCTCGCGCCAGGCGGTCCTGCGGCTGACAAGGCCGGCCCTTTCCAAAATCTTGATGTGTTTCGACACGGCATTGAGGCTCATGTCGAAATGCGCGGCCAGATCAGTAACCCGCGTGGCGCCATGCTGCACCAGCAGGGTGAGCAGTTCGCGGCGGGTCGGATCGCTGACGGCCTTCAGGATTTCGGTCAGACAGTCGGTCTCTCCTCGTTCAACCATATTGGTGAATTACCATGGCTTGCTCCTTCAATCAACTAAAAAGATGAATGATAGATTTGTGTTGCGCGGGCAGCGTGCCCGGAAACGGTGTTGAAATCGCGCGTCACCCATTTGCCAGTCCGTTGAGCAGGGTGGTGAGGGCGGCCTTGTAGGGCCCGGCCTTTGCGCCCATGGCGATGGCCAGCGCCGCGCGATCGAACATCGCCGACAGAAGATCGGCTGTGGCCGATATCTGGGCGGTGTTGGCGTCTGGCCCGAAGACATGGGCAAGGCCCTGGCGCAATTCTTCGCCGCCTGTCTGCTGGTCGATTGCGCTGATTTCCGCATGGCCAAGAATGGCTGGACCGTCGATCAGCATGAGCTGCGCCCGTCCGGGGGCCGACATGGCGTCGAAATAGGCCTCTGCGCCCTGGATCATTGCCTCAAGTGGCGCCATTTCGGTGGACGTTCTGGCCTCGATCTCGTCGGCAACGGTTTCTGCCTCCGAAAGAATGACGGAGCGGAAAAGATCGATCTTGTCGTCGAAATGATGGTAGAGGGCGCCGCGCGTCACCTGCGCCGCCTTGACGATCTCCGGCGTGCTGGTTTCGGCAAATCCCTTTTCAAGAAACAGCGACCGCGCCGCAACGATCAGGGCGGCGCGCGTTTGCCGGGTGCGCTCTTCATTGGAACGCCGTTCATTTTTCACTTGCATACATACAGCCTGTTTGTTTATAACAACATACATACAGAGTGTATGTTGATTCGAGAGGAGTGAAAACCCATGAAATGCACGCAGTATTATCCGGTCATCATGACCGATGACGTCGCCGGAACCGCCGCCTTCTACCGCACTCATTTCGGCTTCGCGCCGGCCTTTGACAGCGACTGGTATGTGCATCTGCAGTCCGAGGAAGACCCGAAGGTCAACGTCGCTATCCTGCAGGGCGATCATGAAACGGTCCCTGCACAGGCCCGCGGCAAGGTCTCCGGCCTCATTTTGAATTTCGAGGTTGAAGATGTCGATGCCGTTTACGACCAGGCCAGGCAGAACGACCTGCCGATCCTCCTGCCGGTGCGCGACGAAGAGTTCGGCCAACGCCACTTCATCACCCAGGACCCCAATGGTGTGCTCATTGACGTGATCAAGCCGATCCCGCCCAGCGAAGCATTCCTTTCACAGTTCCGCGAAGACGCCGTGCCCGTATAAGGGGCACGGGGCGGGTATGCGCACGAATTCGGGTTGACCTGACCCGCAGGCTTGCCAGACTGCCCGGATGAGTTTTTCGAGCGATACGGACATCATCGAAGACATTGTGCTGCGAAGGGATGCGGCGTTTGCCGTGGTCGATCAGCGCCGTATCACGCCGAAACTGGACGTGCTGCGGACGCTGGAAGATCGCGCAGATATCGATGCCTATGTGTTGGCCGCCATGGAACTGATGGCGTTGCCGGGAAACGGTCACACCCGCCTGATTCCGAATGCGGCCATCAACATCCTGCCGGTGCGGATTGTTGCCATCGGTTCGTCCTTTGTAGTCACGAATGGCGCGATGGAGGCTGCCGCCAACCGGAACACGAAGCTGATTGCGGTCAATGGTGTTCCGGTCGAGGAGATGTTCAACAGGGCGCGGACGCATCTTGCCGGGGTTCCTGCCCGGCAAAAGGCGGTCGGCGCAATCCTGTTTGCATGGCCTGCTGCATTGCGCGCGTTTGGCGCAGGATCGCAGACCGGTCGCGTGACCTACTCCGTGAATACACCCGGTTGCGGGTACGCTGAATTTGCACTTGACGAGAAGGATTGTGTTCGAGCCGGGCTGTATTATCCGGACCGTGAACATGGTGTTCCTCAGCATCCGAAACAGAAAGACGCCTGGGCGATCTGCACGAAATCGGGCACCGCGGCCATCCATGTCAGGCTCCCTGACTTCCATTGCCCGGACAGTGATGCTCTCGAGTCTGATCTGTCCCGTGCGGCCGACACCATTCTTGACGAGCCGGATATCGGCCTCGTGTTCGATCTGCGCGGCAATCGGGGCGGCGATTTCCTGCGCACGATCGGATTGATCGACACGCTGGCGGCGCGATGGCGCGGTGAACGATACGCCATCCTTGTCGACAAGTTCACATTCTCCGCGGCGATCGTTTTTGTCGCCATCCTGAAGCGCAGACTGCGCGGCAGCGGCCAGCTCATCGGCGAGCCCATGGGAGACGGAACTCGTTTTTACGCCGAAGGCGGAACCCGGGAGCTGCCGCAATCTGGTGCGGCGGTTCGCTATTCAACGGCCTATCATGACTGGCACGATGGCCGCGCCGCACCCTCGACCCCGTCCGACATCGTGCCACACCTTGTGGCTGCCGGCGGGCTGATGCCTGACCGTTCCGTCGAGATCACCGTGTCTGACCTCCAGTCGGGATCGGACCCACCGCTCGCGGCTGCGTTGGAGTATCTGCGGGGCTGAGCACCCGAGGGATGGATTCATTGCGCCGGTGAGACGTCCGTCTGCGCCCGGCATCACGATCGCGAAAAGAAGTCCACGACAGCCTCGATGATCATCCTGTGCTTGGCCGCCCGTTCCTCACCACCGCCCATACAGATGATTTCATCGCCGGGTTCTTCGCGTGCCAGGATCTCCAGGCCGCCCTTCCTGCATTGACCCAGAAAGTCGAAATGCGACAGGGTCTGCGGCTCGATATAGAGAGTCTTGTCCTGTGGCAGGGTGTCAACAAGGGCGCGCGATTCAATGTCCAGTGTCAGGCCCGAATTCATGATCGGCGCGCCGAAGACCAGCATGGGCCGGTCGATCTGGCCAAGGCTCTCGGCGGAAAAGCTCTGGGTGCCGCCAAGATCGAACACCGCCAAGGCGCGGATGCGCGGGTCGGACAGGTCAGCCTCCATTTTCGCCCGGTCGGCGGGCGTTTGCGCGATCTTCCAATCGTTCAGGATGCCACAGGCGAGTTCTCCCGGCACGACGCTGCAGAAACGTTTCAGTTTCGCTGCGTCATAGCGCCCGCCGGCCAGCGCCACAGCGGTAAACCCGCCCAGCGAATGCCCGGCCATGAAGATCCGGTCCGGGTCCACGTGTTCACCCAGCCCTGTTGCGATCAGCGCATGGTCGATGACCCGGGAGATGTCGCCTGGCCGCTCCCACAATTCGCGTCTCTGGTCCGGATCCCGCGACCAGGTCGAGGTGCCCGGATGGTTGATTGCCACGACGACATGGCCGCGCCCGGCCAGGGCGGCCGCAAGCCACGCCTGGTTAAAGGCGTTGCCGAACATGCCATGAGACAAGACCACGAGCGGGAACCGGCCATGCGCAAATTCCGCATTTTTCACGACCCGGGTGCCCTGCCAAACCTTGCTGTCGAAATCCAGTTGCAACGGACCGTTGGCCTCCGTGGGATACCAGACGAACCCTTCGAGGTTCCGGTTGCCACTCGGGTCGGAAACGGCAAGTGCTGCCATCGCGGGCCGGTATGTTTCAGCGCGCGCGACAAGTGGGATGGCGACAAGAAGTGTTGCAAGCAGGAACAAAAGTGTTTTCATCGAAGGCTCCAATGATTGGGAATAGTCTCTCGACAGTGGGCGGCCCGCGAAATTGAAACAAGCACCGGCCCTGTCTATACCTGTCCTCGATCCTGATGCAGGACAGATCCGCCGCAAAACGGACAGCCATAGGAAAGCCAGAGCAAAAAATGGGTGCCCCGACATTGGTCAGTTTTCCACTGCCGATCCTGACCGCGCTTTTGTGCGGTGTGGTTGCTGTGCTGATCGGGCGGTTGGATCTCGGCGTGGCTCGGGCGGGAGCCATGTTTTCCACCCTCTTTGCGCTTTGCGCCCTTGAAGCGCTGCTCGTCGGCCTGCGCTTTGGCTACGGCGTCACCACATTGATCCCGTTGCAGCGTGTGCTGCCGCTCTTTCTCGGTCCGGTGCTGTATCTGGGCTTTGCCGCCATGGCGGTTGGGCCACGCGCCTTCCGTCGACAGCTCCTGTTCCATCTGGCGGCGCCTGTTCTGGCCATGGCCCTGTTCTGGTGGCTGGTGGATGATCTGCGGCTGCTCGACTGGCTGATCAGCGCCAGCTATCTGCTCTACATCGCCGCCCTTTTTCTGCTGTGGCGAAAGGGCGCCGATGCGTTGGCCTTTGCCCGGATCGATGTCACCCGCCGTATGTCTACCTGGGTTTTACGCGCAATCGGCCTGCTGGTCTTCATCCTGCTGCTCGACAGCGCCATAGCGCTCGACTTCGCCATCAACCGGGGCGCCAACGCTACGCGGCTGATTTCCTATGGCACGATTCCGCTGATCCTCCTTCTGCTGGCGGTCCTCATCGCTCTGCCAGCCATGCTCGTCCGCACCCGTCCAACAGCAACGCCGGCCGGACAATTCGGTGCGGAGGACGCACGAATGGAAGAAACCACTCGGGCGCTGATGGAAAAGGACCGGCTGTATCTTGATCCGGACCTGACCGTCCAGCGCCTGGCCAGACGCCTCCATGTTCCGGCGCGCGCGCTGTCGGGTGCCATCAATCGAACGCGCGGCATGAATGTCTCGCAATATGTCAATTCGTTCCGCCTGGCCCATGCCGCCGATCTGCTGGTGCAATCTGATGACAGCGTCAGCAAAATAGCCGAACGATCCGGCTTTCTGACCCGCTCGAATTTCTATCGCGAGTTCCAGCGGGTCCATGGTTGCTCGCCGACCGAATTCAGGCAGGCTGGCGGATCGGTACATTCTGCTCGCCCCGGTGCCACGTAAAGCGTGGTGCAGCGACCCTCAGCCGATGGTCACACCACTCGTGAGCGATGGGGACCACTCTATCATTTCGGGGCCGACTGGCCGATGATGCGACCGAATTGGGTGGATGTGGCATGACAGAAACGAGTGAATCCCTGCGGGCGATGTCAGGCTGGCTGGTTGAGTGCGCGGTGGTCGAGCGGCCGATCGGCGAAATTCTCGGTCAGTTTGCCGAAAAACTGCGGCAAACGGGTATCCCGGTGGACCGGATCAACTGCTCCACCTTTCAGCGCCATCAGATCATGGGCGCGGTGGACACCACCTGGGACTCCGACACCGGTGTGCAGGAAACCGAATTTGTTCCCAAGGCCATTGTCTCCAATGTCAATATCCACACGACACCGGTCGGCGTGTTGGCGCTGAACGAACAGACATTTGTGCGCCACGATCTTTTGCAGGAACGGGTTCGTACCCGCTTTGAAATGCTGGAAGGCCTGCATGCGCGTGGTTTCACCGATTACTTCATTCTCAAGAAATCCTATGGCCACAAATGGTCAAGCGGGGATTTCAATTCGGGTTCAGAGGGCGTCTATGGCGCCTTTGCCACCCGGCGGGCTGGCGGGTTTTCCGAAGCTGATATTGAGTCCATCCGATCGGTCTGGTCTCATTTTGCACTGTTTTTGAAAAGCTCGACCGAGCGCATGCTGTCGGCCAATCTGCTGGAGGTCTATGTCGGCAAACTGCCGGCCGAGCAAATCCTCTCCGGCATGATCGAGCATGGTGACGGACGACCGATCAATTGCGCCCTGTGGTATTGCGATCTCAGAAGCTCCACCCGGTTGTCCACCAGCCTGCCGAGCGAGCAATATCTTGCCCTGCTCAATCACTATTTCGTCTGCACGGCTGGTGCGGTGATCGCCAAGGGCGGCGAGGTGTTGAAACTCATCGGTGACGCGGTGATGGCGATCTTTCCGTTCGAACCGGGCCATGAAGCAACGGCCTGTGCCAATGCCTTGTCCGCCACGCGCGAAGCGCTGGCACGGGCAAGGGCGCTTCAGTTGGGTGACAATGACGACATTGTTGCCCATCTCCAGTTTGGTTTCGGCCTGCATATGGGAAAAGTTGTGCTCGGCAATGTGGGCATCCCCGAACGCCTGGACATGACCGTCACCGGCCCCTCGGCCAACCATGTCACACGCCTGGAAGCGCTGACCAAGCCACTGGCCCTTGTCAGTGCTTGCCTCACCTCAATTCGCCGCAGCCCACCCGGAGAGCCTCCAATCGGTCGGGCGATATCCGGTGCCCGATCTTGGTGGCATGACGGAGATATTCACGTTGGTGGACGGGTAGGGGCAGGGGACAATGGGTGCTGCGCATTCGCCGTGCAAAACGCGCAGACCGCAGCGCAACACCACTCGCCCTATTCGAACCAGCCGTCGACAATCGCCTTGTTCTGTTCCACCCACTCTGCCGCAAATTCGGCCGGATCCTTCTTTTCGACGGCAAGCGCATAGGTCATGGCCGTCAGTGTGTCGGTGCTCAGGGTAACATTTGCCAAGGCTGCTGCGGCCTTTGGCTGATCTTTTTCCAGTGACGTCGCGTAGCTGACATGCAGATGCGCTGTGTCCCAGCCAACGGGCGCGCTCGATTTTTCCAGCCAGCCCGGTGTCGGAGAGGGCGGCACGATGATCCACTTGGTCGCGTCATGGGCCGGTTCCTCCAGAACCACCAGATCGTGGGACGCAAAGATGTGGTGCGGCGAATAACAAAAGAACACGATGTCCTTGTCCTGTTTCACCGCAGCATCGACTTCAGCAAGTGCATCGACTTCTTCCATGACGCGCAGATTCATGGTCTTGTCATATCCGTAGGAACGGGCACGCACCTGCTCGATGGGTGTCGAGCCCCACCCTTCCGCCCCGATCCAGACGTCGCCTTTGCCATCACCGTTGATGTCGAATTTTTTGGCCATGTCAGGATCGCGCAGATCCTTGAGCGCCTTGATGCCGGTCCGCTCCGCGGTGCCCTTGGTGACACACATTCCCTGCTCGCCGGTCGCGCCGCTCGGGTGCATTTTCACCGATTTGGCGCCAATGACATATTTGCGTCTGAGATGATCCACATTGGGCAGCCAGGCTTCCGGATGCACATGCATCGTTCCGGCATTCATTGCGTCGAACACCTGCGTGTTCGATCCGTCTTTCAGTTCAACCTCGAGACCCAACTTGTTCTCGAGCGCGACCTTCAAAATATGTGCTGTCGCCTGCACGGACGGCCAGTTGGGGACACCGATAACGATATCCGCCGCCGATGCCGCAGATCCGAATGCCGACATTGCGGTGGCGCAGCACAGCGCCAGAAGCTTTTTTGAAACCATGCCTGTCTCCTTTGCGAATGAGCAATGACAGCCGCTCGGCGACGCTGATCGATGCTCTTCCGGTCAAACCCACACTACAGGGCCGAACCTGTTGTTCGTTTCTGGGCGATCACTCTGCCGCCTCCGGGGAAGACGTCGTGGCCATTCCGGCCTTTACGCGTCGTCCGTCATTGTAGATGGCTTTGATGATTGCGATACACTGCAGAACCATCACCACCGAGAACGGTAGCGCACCGATGACCATCGCAGTCTGGATGGCTTTCAGGCCGCCAACCAGCAGAAGCGCCGCCACAACCGCACCGAGGGCAACGCCCCAGAAAATGATGTGCGGACGGGCCTTCGGTCCTTCATCGCCCGCCGCGTTGATCGTATTGACGATCAGCACGGCCGAGTCGGCGGTTGTCACCAGATAGGTCATCAACAGGACAACAATCATGAAGGCCATGGCCCAGGCGAGCCAGCTTGCAATCGGAGCAAGCATCAGATTGGTCATGGCGAAGATCTTGTCGCCATCCGGAACGGAGAAGATCTCGCCATCCTTGACGGTGTCGACTGCGCCGGATGCAACCTGGCCCAGGGTCAGGTCAATGGCGGTGCCACCGGCCCATGTGAACCAGACAAAACACATCAGCGAGGGAACAATCATCGCGCCCAGGACAAACTCCCGGATGGTCCGGCCTTTGGATATGCGGGCCAGGAACAGCCCGACGAAAGGCGCAAATGCGATCCACCAGGCCCAGTAGAACACCGACCAGCCGCCCTGCCAGGCTTCCAGTTTTGTCGCGACACTGTCGGGATTGCCGTCGCCGCGCCAGACCTGGAAACTCATCTCCGGCAATGCGATCACATAGTCCCACAGACCGACAAACAGTGCTTTCAGGCCAAAGAAGGTCGACCCGAACAACAGGAAGAACGTCAACAGGGCGATGCTGAGCCCCATGTTCAGATTGGACAGCCATTTGATGCCCTTGCCGACGCCTGAAAGGGCGGACAGGGTCGAAGCCACCATGATGACCACAATCGCCACAAGAACCCCGGCCGTGTTTGCGGTGCCGGCTTCGTTGGTCAGGCCGCCAATCCCGATACGGGTCAGGCCTGACACGAACTGCTCGACACCGAATCCCAGCGTCTGCGCGACACCCAGGATTGTCGCGACGACAGCAACGATGTCGACCAGGTTGCCGGTTGACCCGGAGAGCTTGTCGCCAAACAACGGCGTCAGCGAAGAGCGCATCGTCAGGGGCAGTCCGCGGCGGTAACTGAAGAAGCCGAGCGCAAGTCCGGCGATCGCGTAGCACGCCCAGGCACCCAGGCCCCAATGAAGGAACGACCATTTATACGCCATGCGTATATTGTCGATATTGCCCGCATTGGTAATCCCCTGGATGACCTCCGGATTGTTGTTGAAATGATAGACAGGTTCGGCAACCGACCATGTCAGCATGCCGACGCCGATACCCGCTCCGAACATCATGGAGAACCAGGAAAAGTTGGAAAACTCCGGCTCGTCCGAATCCAGACCCAGTTTCAATCGGCCGCCGGCCGGCCAGATCGCCAGACCAATGCACACAAGAACAAACAGTGTGACCGTCCAGATGTACCAGGCGCCGAAGGACGACAGGATAAAGCTGTTGATACCGTTCAGAACCGCACCGGATTGTTCGGGAAAGGCGATGGCCCAGACCACGAGGCCCCCAATGAGGACCTTCGAGCAGATGGTCACGATATGGCTGAATCCCCGATAGAATCCGCTATCCGCCGTTGCGATAGGTAGCTCTGTTAATGCAGGTTTGACAGCCATCAGCCCCTCCCAAGGCGCAGTTCGTGCCATTCGCAAATTTGCGATGACATTCGGTAGAGTAATCCCAGATGACACAGTATGTTATGGTTTCCTCAAAGTTTGCAGGGGCTGATTTGTAATGAATGATATTAGTGTGTCTAATGCCAAATTTTATCAAAACCTTTCAGGGCTCTATGTTTTTCATCTTGTTGCCCGTCACGGCAATTTCACCGATGCCGCCGAGGCAATGGGTCAGACACAGTCATCGATATCGCAACGAATCAAGGGACTGGAAACGGAATTGGGGGTCGTTCTGTTCAAGCGCGAACATCGCGGCGTGGCGCTGACAAATGAGGGCATGCGTTTGCTCAATACCGTTTCTCCGGCGATGGCACAGATGCAGAATTCCGTGTCTGCTCTCCTCGATCGCAAACTCAAGCCAAAAGTGCGGATATCCGCGGATTTTGCCTTTTCCACATTCTGGCTTCTGCCGCGTCTGTCCCAGTTGCGATCCGAATTGAATGACGAGGTGGAGATTCAGATTTTGGCCTCACTGGTTCCGCCGCAGGACAATGCCGATGATTGTGACATCACCATTCATGTCGGGCCCAGTGACCTCCTGAAGAAGGGAGACACCATGTTGTTGCAGGAGCAGGTGGTGGCCGTTTGCAGTCCTGATTTCCTGCAGAAAAATGGTCCGTTTTCCTCGTCCAGGGATTTGCTGAACACGCAACTGATCAGCCTGTCTCGCCCGCCATCCGCGGAGTGGCAAACCTGGCAAGGCTGGTTTGGCAGCCTTGGTATTGAGGACCATCGAACCCACAATTACATGAGCTTCAACAACTACGACATGGTAACCCAGGCTGCGGTCGCGGGCGAGGGTGTCGCACTGGGGTGGCTCGGACTGATCGATGGTCTGTTGACCCGAGGGTCGCTGGTTCAGGCCACTGAAGACGTTGTTGCCAGCGATGCCGGTTACATCATGTCGCGGGACCAGGACAGCATGCGACCGGCGCCGCACAGTGTCTTCGACTGGATCGCACGGCAGGTTGATGTCTCGGCGCTCAGATGGCTGACCGTCTGATCATACGGCAATGAAGATCTGGTCCGTCACCGGTTCACTTTACCGTCATGCAGGTGCACATTGCCCGATGACTGACCTTTTGGGAAACGCTGCCCATCAGCAGACCGGCCACGCTACCCAACCCGCGACGGCCCATGACCACCATATCGGCCTTAACGGTTTCAATCAGATCCAGGATGTCGGTCGCAGGGTCATGGCTGCCAACAACACTCTGCGCCGGTTTGCAACCTTCAGCCGCCGCAATATTTTCCGCTTCCTCGATCACTTTGCGACCCGCCTCGGCGATCTTGTCGGCATCCGGCTTGATCTCGACAGCGCCAGAGCCGACGGCAATGGCGGTCGTTTCAAGTTGCGGCGAGTGGACCAGGTGGATTTCGGATCCATATTTGCCCGCCAGATCACAGGCCAAAGACAAGGCGTGCTTGGCAGGCTCTGACCCGTCCACGGCAACAACAATACGTTCGAACATAGCAGTCAGCCTTTCTCGTGATGATGCACCAGTCTGGCATGGCGGCAGTGGCATCGGCTTGACGAAGGTCAATTCGCGGCGGCGGGTTTTGGCCGCAGAATTCAGGCGTTCCAGATCGTTTCACGTTGTGTCAGAAACGGGAAAACGGTGTTGGCCTTTGTTTTTGCTGATGCATACAGATTTCGCCGATTCCGTCAAAACCTGAAGTGCTCTGGTGAACGCCTGATGTCTCCTCTTGTCGATGGGCAAGGCCATGTTCTGTTTGCAAAATGCGCAAGAATGGACGTGTAGACGCATGGGGCATTTATTCCCTGACACCCTCCTGACAGAACGTTGTCAGGATACCCTCGGATGGTGCCTTTACCCGCGTCCCGGCTTCCTCAATGTTACGAGCATAACATTGAAGTGATGGGACGCCGCCGTGCGGGCGCCCTATTTCCTGCCCATGCTGATCCGCGGCAAATCGTTCTTAATGTAAATGAATCAAAGACTCAGCCACTACGCGTAAGCGTCTGAGTCAAAACCAAAAATATGGAGAGGTGATTCAAATCAAAACGGCCTGACACCCTGAACAGGAATTTGATCGAGGATATCAACCCATGACGCCCCAACGACATGCCGCCACTGCCGTTCAAGGCAAAATCGAATTTTATGACGTCACCCGCGCCCGCAGCGAGGCGCTGGTCAAAGGGCTGACGCCCGAGGACATGACGCTGCAATCCATGGAGGATGCCAGCCCCGCAAAATGGCACCTGGCCCACACGAGCTGGTTCTTCGAGGAATTCATTTTGAAGCCGCGCGTTGCCGGCTATGTCTCGCCGGACGAGCGCTTCGCCTTCCTCTTCAACTCCTATTATGTCCAGGCCGGTCCGCGCCACATGCGCTCCAAGCGCGGCATGATTTCGCGGCCGGATGTCACGGAGGTGCACGCCTATCGCACTCATGTGGACTCGGCCATGCGCAGCCTGCTGGCGGAGATCCGGGACGATGCTGAGGAGATCGGCGACCTTGCCGAACTCGGTTGCCATCACGAGATGCAGCATCAGGAATTGCTGGTCACGGACCTGCTGCATGCGTTGTCCCATAATCCGCTGATGCCGGCCTATCGCGCACCGGAGCCGATCAAGCTTTCGGTCGAACAACCCCTAGGGTGGATCGACCATGAGGGCGGGCTGGTTGAGACCGGTCATGGCGGCGATGGCTTTGCCTATGATTGCGAGGGACCGCGTCACAAGAGCTGGCTCGATCCGTTCCGGCTGGCCTCGCGGCCGGTAAGCAATCGCGACTGGATCGGTTTCATCGAGGATGGCGGTTATGACACCGCCACACTCTGGCTTTCCGATGGCTGGTCCCGCAGCCAGCGCGAGGGCTGGGATGCGCCGCTTTACTGGTGGCGGCAGGACGACCAGTGGTGGAGCTATTCGTTGCGCGGCCCGCAGCCAGTCAATCTCGACGCACCGGTCGTTCATGTCAGCTATTACGAGGCCGATGCTTTCGCCCGCTGGGCCGGCAAGCGGCTGCCCAGTGAAGCCGAATGGGAAGTGGTGGCGCGCGAGCGACCGATTCGCGGCAATTTCCTTGAGGATGGAAACTACCGTCCGATGCCTGCCGACATCCGGTCAAAGAAAGCTGACGCCGAGACCGGCGAACAGTTTTGGGGCGACGTCTGGGAATGGACCCAGAGCCCGTTCACGCCCTATCCCGGGTTCCGTCCACCGGAAGGGGCGATCGGCGAATACAATGGCAAGTTCATGGCCAACCAGTACGTTTTGCGCGGCGGGTCGTGCGCCACGCCCCTGGCGCAGATGCGTGCCTCCTACCGCACCTTTTTCTACCCCCATCAGCGCTGGCAGATGCTGGGGCTGCGGCTGGCAGATGACGGCCCGGGCGGCGGTGGCGGCAAGGCCACCGCGAGCGCAATGGCAACAGGCGAGGGCGGTTTCGCCGGATCGATCCTTGCCGGGCTGAAGGCCGAGCAGAAGACCATCGAAAGCAAATGGTTCTATGACGCCGCCGGATCACAGCTATTCGACCGGATCACCGCGCTGGAGGAATATTACCCGACCCGCACGGAAACCGGCATCTTGAAGAACCGGGCGGCGGAACTGGCGGAGCGAACACCGGAAGGAGCCGCGCTGGTCGAGATTGGCAGCGGCTCGTCGGTCAAGACACGACTGCTGCTCGATACACTGCCGCATCTGTCCACCTATGTGCCGGTCGATATCTCCGCCGAACATCTGAACGCGGCGGCCGGTCGGTTGGCAGACGATTATGACGCGTTGGATGTGCAGCCATTGGTGGCTGATTTCACGCAGGATTTCGCCTTGCCCGAGGCGACGCGAGCCGTGCCGAAACTGCTGTTCTTTCCCGGATCGACCCTGGGCAACTTCGAAGTCGATGCGGGGATTGCATTGATGAAACGGTTGCGGCGCATCGACAATGTGAGTGCGTTCATTATCGGCTTTGATCTCGTCAAGCAGCGCGATGTGCTGCTCAAGGCCTATGATGACAGCGAAGGCGTGACGGCGGCGTTCAACCTCAACCTGTTGACCCGCATCAACCGTGAACTCGGTGCCGATTTCGATCTCGACGGTTTCCGCCACAAGGCGCGCTGGCGGGAGCCCGAAAGCCGCATCGAGATGCATCTTGTCAGCCGCACCAGTCAGCAGGTGACGATTGCCGGCGAAACGATCGATTTTGCCGAGGGCGAGACGATCCACACGGAGAATTCGCACAAATACACGCCGGAGCGCTTTGAAAAGCTCGCCGCCGACGCCGGCTGGACCATGGCCGAGCTGTGGACCGATGCAAAAAGCCATTTTGGTGTGGCGGTGCTGACCTGACTTGTAACGTTTGACGGGGTTGGTACCGTCTTGTATGCCGGCGATCCGCAGGGGTCGCCGGTGTTTTCGTTTTCCGGCGTCCGAAACCATGTGCGCCTCCAAACGCGTCTGATTGCTTGACTACCGTTAGTTAGTGATTAATTACTAACTAACAGATCATTGTGAGAAGGATGCAATCATGTACAGGCTCGGTTGGTTGCTTAGCGGCGTGTTGGCTGTGGTCATTGCGGCGATGACCTATTTCTTAGTCTTGCCCGGCGGAACCAAAAAGGCTGAAGACGGACGCGCCATCATCGTGCTCGCACCTTCGGAACGGGACTTTGTCCTGGCCGAAATGCGGGGCTTTCTGGAAACCCTGGAAACCCTGGAGGCCATGACCATCGGGCTCGCCGATCGGGATATGCCGAAAGTGGCCACCAGCGCGCGCAGCCGCGGCCTGGAGAACGAGGGCGATGCACCGGCATCGATCGTTGCAAAGCTGCCATGGGCCTTCAAATCGCTGGCGATGGACACCCATCGGGCCTTCGATACGCTTGCCGCACAGGCCGAGCAGGGCGCCGACCGGCAGGCCATTCTGTCCGGGCTGGGCGGCCTGATGAACAAATGCACCACCTGCCACGCCGGTTACCGGTTCGATGTTGAAAGCGAGGTGAAATGACGGACTTGACCAAACCATCCGGCGCCCGGCCGCGACTGGCCACAGCCGCCGCCATCATTGCCCTCCTGTTCGGTGCACTCACGGTAATGTCCGGCGGCGCGGTGATTTTCAACCTGGGCCAGGCGCAGCAGGCGGCTGGTCAATATCTGCCCTTCGTGGTGTGGTTCAACTTCCTTGCGGGCTTTGCCTATATTCTGGCCGGCATCGGGCTTTTCATGTGGCGGCGCTGGGCGGTGATCCTGTCGATGATCATCGCCATGGCAACGTTGGTGACCTTCGCCGTGTTCGGCCTGCAGGTACTCATGGGTGCGGCTTACGAACCGCGCACCATCGGCGCCATGGTTCTACGAAGCGGCCTGTGGGTGATCATCGCCTTGCTTGCGCGGGCATCATGGAAAAAACAGGCAGGCCAATGAAGCAAGCACGAACCCGAAAGAGCGCCGAGGCCCGACGGGTGGAAATCGTCGATGCCGCGCTGCGCCTGACGGCCGAGATCGGCCCGGACCGGCTGACGACGGAAAGGCTGGCGGCCGAAATCGGCCTGTCGCAGCCCGGCATCTTTCGCCATTTCCCCACCAAGGCGGATATCTGGAAAGCGGTGGCCGCGCACATTGCCGAGATGCTGCGCGAAAACGCTGTGCGTCATACCGGTGACGAGGCGGAACCGGCCGAACGCGTGCAAAACCTGGTCGTCAGGCAACTGACGTTCCTTGCAGCCACACCTGCGATACCGGCCATCCTGTTTTCCCGGGAGCTGCATGCGGATAATGAGGAGTTGCGGTCTTTTTTTGTCGGACTGATGGCAAATCTGCACCAGCATTTTTCCGCCCTGATCGCAGCGGAAATTGAGGCTGGCCGATTCGACGAAAACCTTGATCCCGATGACGCGGCAATGCTTGTTCTGGCACTCATTCAGGGCCTTGCAATGCGGTGGTCGCTCAACGCCCGTGACTTCGATCTGGCCAGGGAGGGCGCACGGTTGCTGAAAATCCAGCTGGACGGGTTCCGGCCGAAACGCTGACACATGTCATAGTGAGCGAAATGCCGCAGCGCCGAGCGACCCGTGGCTGTTGCAATACGCCGGGCCTCTGTTACAAGCACCCCATGCGACTTCACGCCCACCGGGCAGACAATCCACGACCCCCACCGCCGATCGCCCATTGAGAGTGCACAGCGCTGTCCCGATGATGCCGCGCGGCGGGTCGTTGGATGTATTGCGCCTGTCATCAATCATGCCCCAATTCGCTCTGCAGTCGCGGCGAACTTGCGGACAGATGCGATGCGGTGAAAGAGAAACGAGGAATGAAACGATGAGTAACACGCAATCACCGGCCAGGGACCTTGACGCACCGGCAACATTTGGCGCCCGGGTGCTCGCGGCGCGAAGGGCGCAGGGTTTTGACCGGGAGAGGCTGGCCACCAAGCTCGGCGTCACGCCCAAAACCATCGCCGGCTGGGAAGCCGACCGCGCGATGCCGCGGTCCAACAAGACGCAGATGCTGGCGGCGATGCTCAATGTGTCGCTGCGCTGGCTGTTGAGTGGGCGCAGCGAACTGGAAAGTGAAGGCATAACGGTTCCGCTTTCGGACAATGAGAGCAATCAGAGCATTCGAACCATTTTGTCCGAGATGCGCGATCTGAAGAGTGAACTCACCGATTCCGCCCAGAAACTCACGCGTCTGGAACGGCGCCTGCAGGCGGCACTTTAGGCCCGAACACTGTCCGGAACAGGCTTTTTTTGCCTGGCGTCATTGTGGCCGCCCCAACCATGCGCTAGAACCGCGCCTGGTTGGCAGTCACCGAGGCGTCGCTGTCCCGAACGGGAAGCTAAAACTGCCATTGAAACCGACAGCATTTGACAGATCAGTCCAGTGCCGCGTCGTAAGTCAGCGACCAACGACAGTTCCGGCGGCACGTTGAGGACATGACATGTCGAAAACACCCATCCCGCTGACCGCGCCGGATCTCTCCCAATTCGCCCGGAACTTGACCCGGCAATTGAGGAACCAGGCCGAACCGCCCTCTCATCTGAGCGTCATGAATATGCTTGCCCGCGCGACCGGGTTTCGAAACTATCAACATATGAAGGCCGCTCACGCGGCCCATGAAAGGCTGGCCAAAGAGCCTTGTTCGCAGGCCGCCGATTTCCGGCTGGTCGAACGCACGCTCAACCAGTTCGATTCAGAGGGCCGGCTGACCCAATGGCCGTCCCGCAGGCCGGTGCAGGAGCTGTGCCTGTGGAGTTTCTGGTCGGTATTGCCGTCGGCCACGCTGCTGCATGAGAAACAGGTCAATGCACTGCTCGATGCGGCACATCTTTTCGGTGACGCGGCGATCCTGCGGCGCAGCCTGGTCGGGCTTGGCCTGGTGACGCGCAAACGCGACGGTTCGGATTATCTGCGTCAGGAAAAACGGCCGCCGGTGGAGGCCCGCGAGGTCATCCGCCGAGTCAAGGCTCGCCGCAAAACAAGCGCCGCGCCTGATCGCGCGGCGTAAGCGGCCCCTGCGCTATTCCGGCTGGCCCAGCATGAGGTCAGCCGGATCATAGACATGTCGTCCGGTGTCCGAAGGCTTCTGGATCTTCAGCGCCCAGACCCGGCGGACGTCATCCATCCCGAGTTCCGGATTGTCCGCCAGAAAGTCACGTGTGTACTGGTTGAACTGATTGTGGTCCTTGATCGTGGTCTGAAACCCCGGCGTCTTCGCCTGATCCTGGAATGTGCGATAGGCGGTGCAGGCATCCTCCAGCGTCTTGCCAGTGTTGGAGCGCATCCATTCCATGAAAGCGATGTTGAATTTGAAGCCGTCGCCGATAGCCGCCTTGAAAAACCGACGTACATTCTGCGTATTCCTGTAGCTGTCTGTGATAACCGTGTCCTTCGACAGCGGCTCGCTGTGCCAGTCGAATGAGGAGCGCGGTCGGGTTGTCTGATCGCCGGGAAAAATCTTGTCACCGCTGTCGAGATAATGCGCGATGCGGTCGAGAAGTTCGAATTTTCCCGATGTCGCCTTGAGTCCGAGATTCCTGGCGTGGACCGTCAGCTCGTCCTTGCGCCAATACCAGCGCCGCAATTCAGCACCCGTGTTGATGGTTCCGATTTCCGGGCGCCCGTCGTCATCCTCTTGTGGTTTGGTCAATCTCTGTTGCTCTCCGTTTCTCCTTGGCATGGGCCACTGGTGATCCGAAAATCCTATCACGAAACGCCTCCCAAATATGTCAGCAGCGTTTCGTTGCAAGCACAGCGTAAAGTCGGATAAACATGAAACACACCGAAGGGGAGTGAGTTTCGGGCCGTGCCATCAGGGGTTGTGGGGGCGGATGGACAAGGAAGACAAGCGCAAGCAGGATATACTGGACGGTGCCTTTTCATATCTGATGAAACACGGCCTGCCGACGCTGTCCTACAATGCGATCGCGCGGAAGGCAGGTGTTTCGCGCCAGCTCATTCGTTATTATTATGCCGAGCCCGAGGACCTGATGGTCGCCCTTTGCGATCATCTGGCCTCGCTTTACCGCGATGGGCTGGTCAATGGCGTTCTGGAAGTGCAGCCGGAAGACCGCTTGAAGTTCTTTTTCGATTTCTACTTCGACCTTCTGGAGAACGCACCCAAGCCGCGCGACGACCAGGTCTATGACGCCATGATGTCTCTCGCGGCCGGGAGTCCGGTGGTCCGCACCAATCTGCAGAAACAGTACGGTCTGATCGGTCAGGTCGTTGCCCATGAAATCCATCTCAAATACCCGCAGATCGGCAGTGAGGGGGCGGATGAACTGTCTTATCTCTTTGTCTGCCTGATGTATGGACACTGGAAGATGGTCGCATCGCTTGGCCTGGACGAAGTCCACAAGCATGTGACCCGCCGGGCCATTGACCGGCTGATCGAATCCTATGGTGTTGATTCTGCACCAGCACAGGGCAAGGTCAAAATCTGGAATGCAGGTCCGGAAAACTGATTTTTCAAATGGAAAAATTTGGGCTGGATATCCACAGGTCCATATTGAAGACTTGGTAGGGTCATGCCTCTGTTGGTTGTAAATTCCCGTTCAAATTCAAAACTATAAAATGCACGCGAAACGAGTAATGTCGTCTCTCGAATGTGTCGCGCCAAGTATTCGTCAATTCTCTATTTTTTCATATCGAAAAACGACGATTTTCCACTTTGACAGAACCGGAATCTGCTGCCCTAAACTCCGCCATTGGTGTTTGTTCTGTGTTTCCCAGCGGTGTGTGTGAGCGCTGTCGGGAGCCTGTCAGCAGTCCGGGAGCAGTGTGCATGGGGAAGGTTTCGCGGCAACCGCGTGGCGTGATGTGGAAGGCTGGTTCCTGCCGCAGAATGATCGACTGGCGTCGATGGGGGCAGGCCGGATCCATCTGGGCTCTCATGGCCACGTGTCCGGTGTTTTTCTTCAGCCCGGCAACTCCTGCCGGGGCTGCCTGTACCAATACGGCGCCGGCCAGCAATGAAATTGTGAATTGCTTCTTCCTGACCGACCCGGTGACCGGCGATGGCATTGATCTCTCAACACCAATCATCGCGCCGGGCTCCACCAATGTCACGGTCAATATTGATGACACCATTCCGCGCACCGATGTGGACAATGACGGCGTCATCTCCGGCGGCACGTTGAATGTGCCCGGTGCACCGGCCATCAGCCTCGGTGGCGGCTCGACCATTAATCTCAAGGACGCGGCCATTGCCGATTTTGATTTCAACGCCATCGAACTCGCGCTGGCCGAAGCGCTGCAGCTGGATTTCGATGAGGTCAACTCACAGGGCGATTTCGATGCCCTGTTCGACCGCCTGGCGGCCATCAGCCCACCGCTTGCAACGCCGTCCGATCCAACCGTGAGTTTTGGCGGCACCGGTGGCATTTTCAACGCCATGGAAGGGCTTTTTCTTTCGGCAGGGGCCGCAGGCGTTTCCGTGGGTAACAACAGCGCGCTGACGATCGATTTTGCTGACAGCGCGTTTTTGATGCTCACGGCAAATGCACCGGCCATCCGTATCGGCGATGCCTCCGCCCTGGACGTCATGCTGACCGATTTTACGACGCTCTTTACACTGTTTGACGGATCACCCGGCATCGAGTCCGGCAACACGGGTGCGGCCGTTTCGGTTCAACTTGACGAATCAAGTATCCTCACAGCCGGCGACGATTCACCCGGAATCATTGCGCCGGGCGCCTCGTCGGTTTTCAACCTGGAAGTGACCGCCACAAATCTTGAAGGACCGGCCCTTGTCACCCATGGCGATAATTCGGCTGGCGTCATTGCCAATCGGACCAATAGCGGTTCGACAGCCACGATCGACATTGTCGATGCAGTGACCACTGAATTCGGGCCCGGTTTCCAGACGGCTGGCAAGAAGTCGCCGCTCTTCTTTCTCGATCTTGGCAACATGTCCAGCAGCAGTTTTTCGGCTGCCAATTCGACCTTCCAGACCCGCGGTGACGAATCGCCGGTTATCCATTTGAAAAATGGCGACGAAGGTGACGCCCTGGCGTTCTTTGACGGAGTGACAGCAAGCTCGGTTGGCAAGGATTCCACCGTGATCAGTGTCAGCAGCGCGGAAAACAACGCTAACCAGAATTTTGTTGCGACGTCACTCACCGTCATGGCCGGGCAGGACGGCTCCGCCGGCATTTTTACGCAAAGCGCAAACAATTCCGGTGTGATGACGACATTCCTGTCTGAAACGACGGTAACCACGAAAGGCAAGGATGCACCCGCATACTTCTCCGTGGATGCGGGCGCGCAAAAGGGGACAAACGGCGTTGACACCGTGACGATCCTGGACAGCCAGTTCAACACGATGGGGGACAACAGCCCCGGTATCCGCGTTGCCCAGTTGAACAACAGCTCGACATCCACCCTGACACTCGACACGGTGACGGTTGAAACGGAAGGCGACATGTCGCCGGGCATTGAGGTTGTCGGTGTTGGCAGCAATGACTCCGCCAATTCCATCGCCGCCACCGGTCTCGACATTACCACCAGGGGCAAAGGATCCAATGCACTGGTGTTCAATGCCGCGGCGCTGGATGATACAGTTACCAGCGCATCGGTGAAGTCCTCCAAGATCCGAACCGAGGGAGACAACTCGGTCGGCCTGCGCACCCATCTCGGCGCCGAGGACAACTCGACCTACGTGTTTCTGCTGGAGAGCCTTGAAGCGACCACCACCGGCGATGACGCCAATGGAATCGAGATCCTCAGCGGCGTGACGCCAGGCGATGCCACCGCAGGCCGGTCTGGCAGTGAAGTCCGGACGACGACATCCAACGTCACCGGCGCCCGTTCGAACGCGCTGGTCATTGGTGCCGATGTAATCGCAACCAATCCATCGGGTGCCGGCGATGCGCCGACCGATGGCACCGCCGTTGTGAACTTTGACAGTTTTGACGGATTTGTGGCGACCGGCATTCGTGGGCGGTCGATCCAGAACAACGGCACCATTCTCGGCGGGTCGACCGGGTTGGTTCTCACGCCGGGACTCGGACTGGTCGGCAATATCGCCAACAACGGATTGATTCAGGGAACGGCCGGCACAGCCATCACCTATGATGTAACCGCCGACACGGCCGACATATTCGAATTGCAGCCCATGGGCACCGTCACGGGCACGGTCAATGCCGGGCTCGGCAGCGACACCTTCATTCTCGGCGGCGAGGGAATCCAGACCTTCGACCAGACACTGATCGGCACGCAATATAACGGCTTTGATATTTTCGAGAAGGAAGACGGCTCCACATGGACGCTGTCCAACCTGTCCATGTTCCCGCTCTGGGAAGTGATCGAGGGAACATTGGTGGTTCAAAACGAGCTGATCGATCCGATCGCGATCGGTTTTACCGTCCACAATGGCGCGACACTCAGGCTGAGCAATGCGGTGCCCGCATCGGCCGATGTGGCGCGGGAAAACCGGGTGGAACTGCAGCCCGGTGGCATCATTTTCGGGGATGTCGATGCCGGCAATGGAAGCGATACATTTGTGCTGGGCGGCCCTGGCACCGGTGCCTTTGACCACGCCCTGATCGGCACCCAGTTCCATGATTTCGAGAATTTCCTGAAGGAAGATGAGTCGATCTGGACACTGTTCGGCACAGACAGCTCCAGGCCTTTCCTGCCCGGCACCATTACGGGAGGCACTTTGGTGGTCAACACCAACCTGTCTGGCTTTACCCTGGTCAATGAGGCCGGTGGTCGCCTGGAAGGCACAGGCGGCGTTCTGGATCTGACGAATGGCGGCACATTCGCCCCCGGAAACTCCATCGGGACATTTGCCGTCGCCGGGGATTTGACCCTTCTGTCCACCGGCATCTTGGAAGTCGAGATCGCAGCCGACGGCACATCCGATCTGGTCACCGTCGAAGGCGACACGACCCTCGCAGGCACTGTTGCCGTCAATGCCATCAATTATCCGACCAATTATCCGCTGGCGCAGGATTATGTGGTCATCAGAACGCCCAACGAAATTGCCGGCAATTTCGATACCATCACCGACAATCTGCCCGATGTGGATGCAACCGTCACCATCAATCAGCCCACCGGCCCGGATGACGACATTCCCAACCAGGATGGAACGGTGGTGATCGGCTATGAGCGTGGCAGCGAGCAATCGGACAAATCCATCCTGCCCAATGCGGTGCAGGCGGGCGGCCATTCCGGCCGGTTGTTTGCCGGTACGCTTCTTGGCCAGGCATCATCAACGCCAACGCCTGCCGGCAATGAAGCCAGTTTCGCTTTTGCCGCCGCATCCGACACCGGTCGGCGACGGCGGGGTTGGGCTGCTCTGATGGGCAGCGCCGCTGATATGGACAGCACCGGTGGTGTCACAGGATATGATGCCGACACCAGCGGAATTGCCGCTGGCACGCAATTCGGCTTTGACACGAACGGCACCGCTGCCATCGATGCCGGTCTTGGTTTTGGCTACAGCGCTACCAATGTGACCAACAATCCGTCCTCGGCTGACATCGACACATGGTCACTCGGCGCCTATGGGCGCTTTCACAAGGGGCCGCTGAAACTTGCCGGAGCCATGAGCTACGGCTTTCAGGACTACACGATCAATCGGGTGATTCCGCTCTTCGGAGCCACTCCAATGAACGCAAGCGGCAAGACCGATGGCGGTGTGTTCGCCCTGTCCGCCGTGGCCTATTATGATATCGCTCCACGGCTCGGATTGATGCAGGCGCACGGCCTCAGCCTGTCGCCGCTGATCCGCCTGGATTACGTCAATGTGCATAGGGACGGGTATACGGAAACCGGCGCGGGTATTCTCAATCAAGCCGTTGGCAGCGACACTTGGGACCGCACCTGGTTCGGTGTCGGCGTGAAGCTCGTCAAGACCATTCGCACACAGTCCGGGGCCACCATCCGGCCGGAACTGGAACTGCGGTATGACCATGCATTCGGCGATGCGCAGTCGGTGACCAATTCGGTGATCCCGGTGGCCGCCGGCGCGAGCTTTACCACGGCCGGCGTGGCCGAGGGCCGCGATGCCTTCTCATTGGGCGCCGGAGTGTCGTTCAGGATTTCGAAGAATGTGTCCGGTCGGCTGCGGTACGATGGAACCTTCTCCGGCAGCAGCAGTGTACACCGCGCCGGCGCGAAGATTGGGTTCAGATTCTAGTGCGGGTCAGAACCAGGGGCGAACGGTGGATTTGTAATCCAGGTAGGCCGCACCGAACTTGGCTTCCAGATAGTTCTCCTCGCGGGCGATCACATGGAACTGAATGAACAGCACCGCCGGTACGATCATCATTAGTGCACCCAGACTGCCGGCGCAGATCGCCAGACCGAGTTGCGTCACCGCCATGCCGAGATAAATCGGGTTGCGAGAATAACCGTATACGCCGGTTTTGACGATGGCCGTTGTCGGCTGCCAGGGCTCCAGATTGGTGCCCGCCCGCCGGTGACCGAGCGCGGCAATGATGATCAGACCCACACCGGCCAGCGCGATGATCGCGCCGACCACCGTCGGTACCGGTCCGGCGGAACTGCCCGACAGCCACGGCGAATCCCACCACAGACCGATCAGCATGGCGACGAGGAAGACCAGTGGCGGCGGCACCTTGACGCCGGCATTGTCAGGCCCCGTTGAATTGGTTTCGGTGGATCTGTCCAAAAGCCTCGCGCCTCCTTTCGGCCATGAAATAGCTTCTCCGGCCATATGTTCAAGTTATCGGCGGCGCCGACCGCCGCAGAAAAGCCTGAAACGGTACCACACATGGTGTGCAACAGACCTTGCGCATGGTGCGGATGTGCGGGGGCGACAATGCAATGGATGGTAGCCATGAAAGGAACCACAATGCGCCTGCTGCTCGTAACCTTGTCCGCCCTGGCGGGCTTCACTTATCCCGCTTTGGCCGACACGCTCATGGTTGGCAACAAATTTGAGGGCACGGTGAGCTTCATTGATCTGGGCACGGGCAAGGAAGTGTTCCGCCCGCAATCAGGCGGGTCGCCCCATGAGCTGGCACTATCCCCGGATGGGAAAACGGTTGTTGTCGTCTCCTATCTGGAAGACGGATATATTGGCAGGGAACTGAATGTCTTTGATGTCGCTTCCGCCGCGCTGACAAAAACCATATCCATTGAGCCACATCTGGCACCACACGGCATAGGTTGGATCGGGCAGACCGACAGTGTCATCACCACGACGGAAGAAACCCGCGATGTCACCCGTGTCGATATTGAGAGCGGTTCTGTAACCGGTGCGGTATCAACGGATCAGATCGGTTCGCATTTGCTGGCGCTGTCACCGGACAGCAGGACCGGATATGTGACGAGCAGGGGATCCGACACACTGAGCGTGATCGATGTCGATACCATGACCTTGAAAAAGACGATTGCTGCCGGTACCGGGCCGGAAGCTGTTGATGTCAGCCCGGACGGCGCGACGCTTTGGGTCGGCAACAATCAATCCGAGGATATTTATGTCTTCGATACGGCCACAATGGACATATCGGCGCGGATCGAGGTCGGCTTTCTGCCGATCCGGGTCCGGTTTCATCCCGATGGCAAGGCAGTGGCGGTTGCGGATCTGCGCAATGACAGGATCGTCGTCTATGATTCCCAATCCCACGAGCCGGTCGCGGAAATCGACCTCAATGCAATTGGCGCGCAAACGCCGGCCTCGCTTCTGTTCTCACCCGATGGCGCATCGCTGTTTGTTGGTGCGCAAAGAAGTGGCAATGTTGTCGAGATCGAATCCGAGGGCTGGTCGGTCAAGCGCGTGATCGAAGCGGGACATGGTGCTGACGGACTGGCCTATAGTACCATACAAATGAACCTCTGAGCCCGGTTTCAGATCCGGTCACAAAGCAATCCGGCGACAAACCGGATTGCATTGTTTACAAGCTCAACACGCGCAGGATTGCGCGATGCAACGTGCTGCTATTTTGACGGTCGATTGAAAATGACGTCAGACTGGTCGCGGTCGCGCACTGACCCTAGGCCTTCGCCTTGCCCTTGGCCACCTTCGCGGGCGCGCGTTTCTTTTTTGGCTTCGGTGCGGCGGCTTTTGCGGCTTTTTCCGCTTCCAGACGTTCGGCTTCGTCCCGCGCTAGGCGCAGGGCGCGCAATCTGGCAGTCTTGGCGTCGCGCGCCTTTGCTTCTGCCTGATACTCGCTCATCGCCTCATTGCGCTCAGCGTTCTTTTTCTGAGTGGCAAGAAAGCGGGCTTGTGACTTGTCCAAGATACTAATGGTTTCTTCGGCCATATTTTCAGGGCCCTTTTTTATTAAAACTGATGGAAGTGAGTACCTTTATATAAGGTTTTTTGTTTCAAAATCAATGCCATGCGTTTTTGCGGCGTTAAAACTACCGATTATCATTAACGCTGTTGGCGATGATTTTGGATCATCCAGGACAATATTTCAGCGGTCTGGAGGCCGGGCCCATTCAAGACATGCAATTCTATCTGGCCAGGATGCGCAAAGTGATTGGGTCCTGGCCTTGAACAAAGCCTTTCACTGCCGCCGGGGCAAAGAACCACCAATGGTCGGCACAGAATTCGTCACGCGTCAGTTGACCCGGAACTCCCCGTCAATCTTGTGCCACTCACCGGGTTTGATGAGGTGCTGATGGGTATAGGCGACCGAATGGATCGGCCCATCGAGTTTTTCCTGCCAGAAATCAAGAAATCCGAACAGTTTGGGAAAATCCGGCGCCAGATCGTAATCCTGCCAAAGATAGGTCTGCAGCATCCCTTTGAAATCCGGCATGCGATAGTAAATCTGTGCAGTGGTCAGGCCATGACCAGCCAGCATCAACTCGATGTCTTTCTTTCTCATGCGATCCTCATTTTCCATTGCGGTTGGAATGATGCCAGATTCGAGCGGAATCTCAAAATGATATCAAGTTGAATCCCAAGTGATAACAATATGTTAGCACTCGAAATTGGCGAGTGCTGATTGCTATTGGCGCCACTTGTCGTCGGACCGCGACAGGACCGTCGCGGATCAGGGTGGAGGTTGAACCACCGGTCACCGCGCAGTATCGTGATTATTCGGTGTCAGGAGATAATCATGGCGCAGCAGCTTCGCATTCAACACAATCTCGTCACGCTGCGATGCGGTTGGCATCCCGGATCGGCCGGCGCGCAGGTGTCGGTCCGGCTGATGGATGGCCGCGAACATGTTGATGAACTGATTGTACCGGCAACTGAGTTCGGATTTGAGGAGGACCTTTCTCCGCGGGTCTATCGCGGGGCCAGTCTGAGACTGCCTGACATCCTGGACAAATTGCTGCATGAAGCGATGGCTCGGATCGGTCCGGATGTGCCTTTGTGGATCCACATTGCCCGCGATGCCGGAACCCTGGCCATCCTGCCATGGGAATTGCTGCTGCGCCAACGTCCGATTCTGGATGGGATCTCGATCCTTCGAATTCCCAATTTTCTAACCGATCCATTCTCGCTGAGCGAACGCACCACCGTCGCGGTTTGTATATCGTCTCCAAATGCCAAAATGCCGTTCCCGGCGGCTGAATATGCCCGCAGGCTTGTCGAAGCATTCTCGTTTCTGGCAACGCGCCCGGTATCGCTGCACCTCTTTGCCGATCTCGATTCCCACTACGATCTTTCCGGCCTGACCGGCAGTGGTCATTGCAATGTCGTCGTCCACGATCCGTCCGGCTATGCGTTTGACGAGAGGGTCACAATTGACCGTGAACTGGAGGCGAGGGATCACCGGCTTCAAAATCCTTGGATGTTGTGGATGGCGGAAACATTGCGCGGTAACCCCGTCGATGCTGTTCACTTCATCTGCCCCGGCTATTTCAAGGGCGATCGCGGTTCGCTGGCGCTCGCTGAAACGCCTGCGAAAAACTATGATTCCCATTGGTCGCGCTTTGTCGGTTCGGAAGAGATCCATGCGCTGCTCGACGCGCTGGGCGCTCATACGGTCGGATTCAGCGCACCCTTTGTCGACGTGTGGGCAATGGGCCTTCGGCTGCTTGCTTTCAACCTGTCCTGGAGGCGGCCTGGTCCGATCATCGTTCATGACGGCGGAACGGAAACATTTGACGATGTACCGCGCAACTACGCCTTTCTCTTTCGTTGGTTGCCGGATTATGAACCGGTTCCAGCACTGCGAACGGAATTCTACTGCCACCCGACCCTGGCGGTCAGTGGCGATCGGCAGGACCTGCCGTTCGAGGATCGCCTCAGCGTCTCGGGAGATATGCTGGCACTGGCGCAGGAACCGGCTGAGCATCAACAGGACATGCTTGTCGATCCGCCGGGCAGCTTTGAGCGCGTAAAGGTGCAAGGCGAGACATCCTGGGCAGAGCTTGCAACCCGTCATTTCGATCTTCATGAAGCCAGCCTGAGCGCGATCGAACAGGATACCGCGGCGAGCCCGTCCGAGAAGGAGGGCAGTCTGGAAGCCATCCGTTTCATGCGGCACGCACTGGAGGCGTCAACCGCGCCGGGCGATTCCGCAGCCATGCCATCTGTCGCCATTGACGATGCGGAGAGTGAGGCATGAGCCATACCCTGATTGCCGTCCGCGGAGTTGCAAATATCGAAGATGACAGCCCGATTGTCGCACGGTTCGAAATTCCGGCTCCGCCCGGCGTGCCGAATGGAGGAATGTCGGCTGATCTGAACTGTGACGTTGCCGATGGACCGTTTCTTGGACTGACAGCTGGCGACCCCATCGGCGGCGATCAGATCGTTCAGCAGTCCGGAGCGGAGCTCTGGGGTCGGCTGACGGTGCACCCTGCCTTTGTCAACGCCATTGCAACCTCTGTAGCAGCGGCGGCCGAGGACCGACCGAGCCCGATCCGCGTAGAGATCGATGAATCGGCGCCGCACGCCGAAATGCTGCCGTGGGAGACGCTGTATCATCCTCAGGAAGGATTTCTCGGGCTGGAAAACCGGTTGTCCATCGTTCGCACCGCGCGCTGTGCAAAGGATCCGAAAACCTGGTCGCTGCGCGGTCCCCTGCGCATTGTCGCCGTTCTCGGTGCTGCAGGCGTTTCTGCGCTGGACGAATGGCGATCCCTGCGCGAATCGCTGGCCGAATTGCAATGCGACTACCACCTGGTGGTGCTCACCTGCGAGCAATCTGTCCATGACGAGGTGTCACAGGCCGATCCAGACCGGATCAGCGCCGACTGGATTCCGAGCGACGGGCAGGCTCTTACGAACAGCCTGAAGGATTACAAAGCCCATCTGATCCATCTCTTCGCCCATGGTTCGTCGGATCATGAGGGTTATCTGGAGGTTACGGACCCGATCGTCCATGAGGCTGGAGGGGATCCGATGTATCTGGCGGCGGATGATCTGGCGATCAAGCTCCGCGGCACCTGGCTGATCACACTCAATGCCTGTCAGACCGGCGGCGCAACAAATGCCACCAATTCGCTGGCCTATGAATTGGTAGCACAGGGCGTTGCGGCAGCCATTGGCATGCGCGAACGGGTCACACCGGAAACCGCCAACGCCTTCACATTGACGCTCTACCGGGAGGTCTTTCGGCATCTGAACGACCAACTGCACCAGGGTGAAATTGCGCTCGACTGGGCCGAGGCAATGGTCAAGGCGCGGGCTGCCCTGTGCAGTGCAACCACACCCGGTCCCGTGAAATCCACCGCCAACCGTGCCAAGATCTGGACACTGCCGGCGCTTTATATGCAAGATCGACCGGCAACCGCGCCTGTGCTCGCGCAGGATTCGCAGCTATCGGATGAAAGGGTTCTGCAATTGCGCAGGACAATTGCCGACCTGCGACATCATCTGGACGCCATAGACCAGATGGGGTTTCCGGAGCATATTCTGGCCAATATGCGCACCATGGTTGAGGCCGAGATCGCGGCACGAGAAGCCGAATTTTCGGCCGGATGAACTGGCCGGCCAAACTCCAGACCAATGGCTGGACCGGCAGCACGGCGGCCGCCGAGCCCGTGGGTGACGAAACGCGCAGGTGGCTGTTTCGCGACCGGATCGACCGGCCGGAGCAGCATCTTCTGCCTGGCGATCCACCCGACGAACGCAATTGGGCCGATGCGCGGGTGGGCTGGGGCCTGGTGATGCGCGACGATCCGGATGTCCCGGCAGAGACCAAGGCCCGCGCAGGCGATGCACCACTGATCGTCCAGCAGCTTGTCGAAGCCCGCGATAACGCACCCGTGCTGCGCTGGGACCCGGCATTGCCATTGGGCACCTTGCGCTGCTATCGCCGGGACGGCACCGATGAGTTGCTGCAGCTTGCCAATCTGCACCACGGCACCGGATCCGGCGCCATACCCAAATACCTGCTGTTGCTCGGATCGCCGGACCGGCTTCCCTGGAGCCTGCAATATGAGTTGCAGACATCCCAATATGTGGGCCGCCTGGCGCTGTCTGGAAGCGGTCTGGACCACTATGTTACAGCCCTGATGAATGGGTGGTCCGGTACAGTGACAGAAGCGCTCAAAACGGTGATCTGGGCGGTTGACCATGGCAGTGATGACATCACTGAACTGATGCGTGACGCCATCGCGAAACCCCTTCACCTGCGCTTTTCAGCGGATGGTGATCTGAACAGTGGCTGCCGGTTTATCGACGGGCGGGCCGAGACCGCCACGGCCGGAAAACTTCTGGAGGCGTTGGAAGCGGCACACCCATCACTGATCGTCAGCACCAGCCACGGGATGACGGGGCCGCTGGCGGATCCCGATGCCATGTCGGCGTCCCTGGGCATCCCCGTGGATCAGGCTGAAGGGCTTCTCCCAATGGATGATCTGCTCGGCCCGGCCATGCCTGGCGGTGCGATCTGGTACGCCCATGCCTGCTGTTCGGCAGGCGGTGACGCCCAGACCGCCTATTCCGGCCTGCTTCCGGAAGGTGGCGATGTGGATCGACTGCTGAAGGCGGTCGCCGGGCTCGGCGCACGCACCGCACCCATGCCGGACCGATTGCTTGGAACGGCCAACCCGATCCGCGCCTTCATCGGTCATGTCGAGCCGACATTCGACTGGAGCGTGAAATCGCCCCTTGCCGGCACACCCATGACGAAGGCCATTGAAGCTGCACTCTATGAAGGCCTCTTTGTGGGCAATCCGGTGGGAATGGCGTTGAAATCCTGCCGTGATGTCGCCAGCAGCCTGGGATCGACGGTTGCCGAGGCCCGCCGGCGCTATGGGCGCCGGGACACCAGCCTGAATGGCGAGGCGCTTGCGTGCCGACTGATGTGGTCGGACTGGCGCAGTCTTGTCCTTCTGGGTGATCCGACCGCCAGGATCCCGCTGCCGGGGTGAGGTCGCTTGCAGCTTGGGGTGAGTGATGCCCGACGCCGGGACGGCAAGGGGAGGTGGCTGCTACTGAACCTTGGCTTTTGCCCGCTCCAGCAGCGTTCCGACTCCGGCATCGGTGGTAAATCCCCAAAGGAAAACCTTGATATAATCCTGATAGGTGCCGACAAAACTGTCGCCAAAAATGAACAGGGCCACCACCGTCAGGCCCACCCAGGCAACGCCCGTCTGCAGCATTTCCCGCCGGGCGATCTGGAGAGCTGTTTCAGCCTTCTCCAGCTTCAGCCGCGCAATCTGAGCCGCACGGTAATCAACCGAATGAGCGCGGCGCAGCGCTGGTTCGCGGGTGTCGACCCAATTGGCGTGCAGTGATCCGACATACATCCCGGCTACATCGCCATCCTGTAGAAGATCAGCGCCGCCTGCGCCGGCGGTCCGAGGGCCAGTTCGCAGCGACTCCGTTAATTCGATCCGTGGCTTGACCGCTTCCAAAGCCGCTTTGCGATACTCTCCCCTGGCCAGATGGTCTTCTGTCTCATCGGCAACCGGTTCTTGCACGGAGCGAACAGCTTGCGTCATGGCCGCAGTGACGCCGGATACAACCTGCTCCAATTCGGCATTCCCACTGTCCGGCTGCTCGGTCCAGTTTTCCGGTTTCATGGCGGCGAGTTGCTCGCGCGCGGTCTCCAGATCGGCCGCGGCATCGGAACTCAGTTTCGTGTCGAGAATGCGCGTCACGCGTGCGGCAGTTGCATCGATGTCTCGGCGCAAGCTGTAGAGCAACCGGTTGGCTGCATTCAGCGCGACATGACTCGCCTTGAGGATCGTCTTCATACTCTCATTGGGGTCGTCGCCGGCCTGTGTTTCAACCGGTCCAACGGCTGTTTGCAAGGCGGACCCAATTGGCGTGAAATCCGAATTCGTCTCGTCGGGAAGCGGCTTGTCCAGGCTGTGCTCAAGCGCCGCCATGGCATCGCCGACCGCAACGCGCCATGCCTCTATGGACGTGACCATGGACCGGTGCAAACCGATCTGGACGGTCTCAAGCTGCTGTGTGGCGTCATCATATTGACGATCGCGGATTTGTTGCCGAATGACTTCCAGATCTGTCAGGCTGGACTCCAGGGCATCCCGAACATCCAGTGGGACCGTCCAGTTTGCACGGGCAAGATCCTGCAGCGTTTCCAGCGCGGTTTCTGTTGCGGCGGCATCCGCGGCGGATTTGTCCAATGCGGCTTTCAGCGCTGTTTCCCATCCCGTCACCAGTGTCTTGAGCGCATCATCGTCTACGCCGGCATGATCGCTGATTCGGTTTTCGATGGCTGATGCGATTTCATTCAGACTGTTCTGAAGTGCTTTATCGCCAACACCTTCGCCGCTCTCGATAACCCGCTGCAGCAGAGTTTTCAGCTTCAATTCACGCCGCCCGCGCTGCAGCTCCTTCTCCAGATTGGTCCGCAACGCGAATCCTGCGATCAACCCGATCACCACGACAATACCGAGAGCGAATAGCCCGTCATGTCGCACGACCTTGTAGTCCACATTCATGCGCTCGATTTCCGGTGACGAAATCCTCAGCGTTCCGGTTGTTTCGCCCTTCGGAAACGGAACAGAGACCTTAACGGCCAGTTTGTGAAGTGTATCGCGGCCGCTGGGTGTTTGGACTTCCAAGGTTCCTGAAACGCGCTTGTCGCCATGCAGGGCGTTGCGTGCTTGAACGATGCGCAAATCTGTCGGCCCGATGCTGCCCTTGGTCTCCAGGTTCAGCATTGTCGCCGCCGTTGTGCAATTCATTCCGAAAACACAGGTCTGCTCGACGAACAAGGCGTGCGGGGTCTCGAATTCGACTTTCGGATAGGTCACCGTGACGTCGAAAGTCTCTGATATCTCTGTCGGCGGGTCGTTGGCTTCGGCACCGGGAAGACTGGCTGATGCGATGAGTGTCACAACATAACTGCCGTAGACGGGTCCGGTGATCGCGGACGTATCAAGAACCGGCTCTATGAAGTACAGGCCGTTTTCATCAGCCTTCACACTTTCGGCGATCGTGATGCCACCATTGGGGATCGACAAGGTCACACCGTCATGGCTGACCTCGGCCACGGCAAGTCCGATCGTTTCCGTTTTCTTGGCATTTGCTCCGGGGACCAGTCTGATACGGGTTTTGGCCTCCTTTTCGCCGGCCGTGAAAAGGTAGGGATCGTCACGCACGGTGAGCAATGTGTTGTCATCGGCTGCCAGAACAGCACCAGGCGATCCGTAAAAACCAAGGAGAACAAGAACGAGAAGAATATATCTCAAGGTGGCGTCCTCAGAACTTAAGGGGTGGTTCAACATACACTCTGGTTGCTTGAATCACCAGTCACAGGGAGGCGCCGTGGTCGGTCACCCGTTACGTCGGAATGAACCACCGGCATGTCCATCGATTGTTCCGGGCACCGGTAAATAGGGGCAGAAAGGGCTTGGGGCAGTGAAAGTCCGGAATGTGTCAGTCAGGCAGAATGAGCCCGGACAACAAATATAGTTTGCGGACTGGATCAATTTTATTGAATTGTTTTGCAAAAATTTCATCGTCCGGAGAATTGTCTGTGTCGTGGATGTGTTAAAATGCACAATAGACTTGGAGGGCCCCGTGATGAACCGCTTGAACGAAATCACCGAAAAACGCCTGGAGCTCGGCAAGAAGGCTGCAGCCCGCTGGGCCGAAAGAAGCGCCGAACGGGAGGCCTCAAGGAGATCAACAGACAGGGGAGACATCCGCGCCGGCAATTCTCCGGAAGCGCTGACTGATTTCCTGGCGCGCAATCATCTGCGTGCCGGTCGCGTGCGCACCCTGGGTGTCGTTCGTGCATCGTTTGCCGAGCGGATTATCGGGACCAACGATCTGCGAGACGACCCGGTCACGCCGGAAGAAATGCTGGCGGGTCAGCCGGTGGGAAGAGTTGTCGAGAACCTGGACACGCCCAACCGGCTATCAGGATTTGGTACCGGATTCATGATTGCTCCGGGTCTGCTGATGACCAATCACCATGTCTTGGAAACCGCGGGGGATGCCCGGGGCTGCGGCATCCAATTCGGATATGAAACGCTGGGTCCAGGCGCGACCGAGGGAGAAACATTCGAACTGGATGCCGACACGTTCTTCACGGCGGACGAGGCGCTCGACTATGCTGTTGTCGCCGTCCGGTCAAGAAGCCTGTCGCAAACCGATCTGGCCAAATGGGGGCATCACAAGCTGGTGGATCAGACCGGCAAGGTCCTGAAGGGACATGCTGTCACGATCGTCCAGCATCCCGGCGGTGGAACGAAGAAATACGCCCGGGTCAACAATGAGATCGTCGATATCCTGGAAGACTATCTGCATTATCTGGCCGATACGGAGCCCGGATCATCGGGATCTCCTGCATTCAATACGGAGTTTGAAGTGGTTGCGCTGCACCACAGCGGTGTTCCTGCAATGGATGGGGATGTCGTTTTGAACCGCGACAACAAACCCTGGCGCCGTCATCAGGGCGATGATGCCATTCAATGGATTGCCAATGAGGGTGTGCGCATATCGCGCATCCTGACCCATCTGGCCAATGCCGCATTCGACACACCGGAAAAAGCCGCATTGCGGGATTCAATTACCGGCACCACCACCGACATACTGGATATCGAATTGCTGGATCCGCAGGATTGCGTTCCCATTGAGCCCGCAGGGCAGGAGGCAGCCGGCCTGGGCACCATCGTCTCATCGTCGGGTGGTTTGCAAACAACCGCCGCCAGGGGTGTAGGCGCCGGCCAACCGGTCATCAATGTTGCCGGTGACGCTCATGTCTATTTTGCCCCGGTCCACCAGCAGGCATCTGCCGGTCTGCATGAATCGAAGCCGATGCTGGCGACAGAAAGCACACCGGCGGTGCTGGAAAGGAAACTGAAGCGCGATGCCGACTATGCCCGCCGCCGCGGCTATGACGAAGATTTTCTGACGGGATATTCCGTCCCCCTGCCGACGGTGTCCGGCGATCGGATGGATGAGCTGATCAGGGACCGGTATGGCAATCCGCTCATTCTGGATTATCACCATTTTTCGCTGGTGATGAACCAGGACTGGATGTTGCAGATGTGGTCGGCGGTTAATGTCGATTACAGTCCGGAGGTTCGGTATGATCTGACACGGGCTGAACTGGGTCGGGACGAGTGGATTGAAGATCCGAGGATTCCGGGGTCGCTCCAAATCGATGATCCGGAGCTCTACAAACCGGCCAGGAAATTTGACCGCGGCCATGTGGTGCGGCGCGATGACAATGCCTGGGGACGGACACAGGAAGAAATGGAATATGCCAATTCGGACACGTTCCACTGGACCAATTGCACACCGCAGCATGAGCACTTCAATCGCGCGATCGGTCCTTATAAGGGGATTTGGGGCAAGCTCGAACAACACATTACCCGGCAATCCAGATCGGTGGGCAACCGCCTGACCATTTTCTCCGGCCCCGTGCTTGATGAGAACCGGGCCATTCCCCATGATTTCGGTGGCGGGACCTTCAATGTGCCCTACGACTACTGGAAAGTGATCATCGTTGCTGAGCGAAGCCGGCGGCGACGCACGCCGAAACTCAAGTCCTATGGATTTCTGCTGGAACAGAAATCAACAATCGACCGCAGAGGGCTGGAAAGACTGCGGCCCGAAAAACGGTTCGAGATTGGAGAATTCGAAGAACAGCATCGCTCTCTCGCCCAGATCACCGATCTGACCGGGGTCGTGTTCCCTGACATCGTCCACGAGGCGGATGCAAAACGCGGCGATGACGGGCACATCATTCTCGAAGGTCTTGAGAAGCTGAAACTCTGAACCGCAAAAAACAGGCGGTTGTCACCTCACGCTTGGGCATCAGGTCTCTGCCGTAAATCATATGGATGTGCGTCTTGGGAGCTGACCATCCGGGCTGCATTGAATGCGCGGCTGTGACGCCCGCATGGACTTGCTCACGTTTCATCTCGCAGATCCAAAACCGTTCTGGTTTCGTCGGAACCGGATGCGTCCCCGCAGCTTTACACTTCTTTACGTCCCCGAAAACGGCCTGAAACAAGAGGACCCCACATGATGAATTATGGGGCGCCGGAGATGTTCAAAACGGTCCAGCGCACCGACACGACAACACGGGAGCCAGGAAATGAAACCAAACCTTTCACAACCCTTCGTGCGAGCCTTGTCTGCCGGAGGGATATTTCTCCTGTCGCTGACGGTGATGACAACGCTGGCCGAAGCCCAGATGGCACCGGACAGAACCGAGATCAAACAGGTTGCCGGGCAATTGCACCTGAACACCGCTCAACAACAGGCATTTGTGCGCATTGTTGATGAGTTTCAGATGTCGGTCGAAACAATTCTGGAACGCTACGGAGTTGATCCCTTCGAAAGCAGACCACCGCCGACGGTCCGTTTCGCACTTCGATCCGATGTGCAGGAAAGCGTGAGCCTTATGGATAAGCAATTGTCGGTCATCCTGACGGCCGATCAATTGCGCGAATTCAGGCAGATCCGCCGGCAGCGGATACGAATGCGCTAGGTCGACCGGCAACTTTACCTTTCTTTACAGAGCTGAAAGACGCCCGAAACGAGCAATTCATAGATTGAGATGGAGGCGGAACGGGCCGCCGCCACGAACATTGGAGAAGAACGATGACAGAAGACAAGAATCCCAAGAAGACCGGCTGGCTGAGTACGGGCAATCGCAAGGCGACCGCACTTGTTGTCGGGATCGGTATCGTTGCCGGTAGCGCCTTCGCCGTGCAGGCGGTGGCCCAGAGCAAGACCTACGCCCATCTGAAACTGTATACCAGTGAGTCGATCAGTGAAAACGGTGGAAATGTGTATGATGTGTCCTGGCGTGGCCACAAACGCGGCGGCTTTGCCAAAATGAGCGACTCGGAGATCGAGGCCATGATCACGCGCTTCGTTCGCCATGCCGGCATCGAGATCGATGCGACCCCCGAACAGGAAGCACAGATCGTGTCGCTTTTGACGCCGGTGGCACTCAACATGAAGGCGAAACGCGGCGAGATGCGGGCCACTGGCGAGGAGCTTCATGCGTTGCTGTCCGCGCCGACAATCGACCGCGCGGCAATCGAGGAACTGCGCGTCGAAAAGCTTGCGGAAGCTGACGAGATCAGCAAAGAATGGGTCGATGCCATTGTCGATGTGGCCATGGTGCTGACAGCGGAACAACGCAAGGTGGTTGATGAGCGTATTGAGCAGTTCCGGTCGATGCGGGGTGGCTGGCATCGCCGCTGACCCGGATTGCGGGGTGACATGACCCAGCGCATTCTTCTCATTGAAGATGACAACCGGCTCGCCGAGATGGTCAGGGACTATCTCGGCGAGTCCGATTTTGCCGTCACCATCGCGCCAACTGGCCAACAGGGGCTGACCTTGCAGCAGGAAGGCCATTTCGATGCCGTGCTCCTCGACCTTATGCTCCCCGATATTGACGGGCTGGATGTCTGCCGGACACTGCGCGCGCGGGACCGGGTGCCGATCATGATGTTGACGGCCAAGGGTGAGCCGCTGGATCGCATCGTTGGTCTGGAACTGGGTGCCGATGATTATCTGCCGAAGCCATTCGAACCGCGCGAGTTGCTGGCCCGCCTGCGGGCGATCCTGCGCCGCGGGCGCGATGATGACCAGTCCGGCCTGATGCGCTTCGGTACTCTGGAAATCGACCCCTACGCCATGGAAGCGCGGGTTGATGGCCGTGTGTGCGCACTGACGGCCCACCAGTTCAAGCTGCTTGAAGTGTTTGCGGGCAGGGCCGGTCGCGTGCTTAGCCGTGATACCATCATGAATGCGCTGAAGGGCGAAAACCTGTCGGCCTTTGATCGGTCCATCGATGTCCATGTATCGAGGATCCGGGCGGAAATCGAAGAGGACCCCAATCATCCGCGCCGGCTGATCACCGTTCGCGGCGCCGGCTACGTGTTTGCGCGGTCGCAGGACTGACAAATGCTCCGACGGCGTCTCTATCTGCAGATCTACCTGACGATCATTGCCAGTCTTGTGCTGGTGGTCGTCCTGTCTGCCGTGCTGTGGGATTTGGTCGGCCGCGGCCGTGTGGACCGGGACTACTTGTCGGCCGCCAGCAATTTCGTTTCGCTTGTTCTGCCGCCATCCGAGGCCCCGGCGGATGAACAGAGCGAGATGATCACCAGACTTGGGCAGGACCTCGATATCGATATCCGCCTGTTTGACAGTGACGGGCAGGAGATCGCCGCCCATGGAGACGCGGCCATGCCTCCACCGCGCAAATATGGAGAGCCGGGATGGATTCGAACCCGCAACGGTCCGGTTCTGTCACTGGTTCTGCCGGACGGCCGATGGCTGGTCGTCGATCCTCACCACAATGATGGACCGGGAGCACTGGTCAGTCTTCTTTTGATGCTGGGTCTTGTCGCTGTCTGCGTCGGTCTTGCCGCGTTGCCGCTGGTACGGCGTCTGACCAAGCGTCTGGAACAGTTGCAGCGCGGCGTGGAGCGCATCGGCGAGGGTGATCTTTCTGCGCGTGTGGCCGTCAAGGGACGCGATGAGATTGCCCAACTCGCCGAAAGTTTCAACAATGCGGCGGAAAAAATCGAGAAACTGGTGGGCGCACACCGGCTGTTGCTGGCCAATGCATCGCATGAATTGCGCACGCCGCTTTCACGTATCCGCCTCGGGCTGGAAATGAGCGAGGGCAGCCCGACACCCGAAAGACGCGCTGCCCTAAAGCAGGATATCGCCGAACTCGATGCACTGATCGACGAGATCCTTTTGATGAGCCGGCTGGATGCCAATGAGCGGGTTGACGGATCGCAATGCGTCGACCTGGTGGCTTTGGCCGCCGAGGAATGTGTTCGTTATGAAGAGGCCAGCCTGACCGGTTCAGCACCGGACGTTCCCGGTGATCCACGGCTGTTGCACAGGCTGCTGCGTAATCTCCTCGAAAACGCCAAAAAACACGGAGCGCCGCCGGTCGAGGTCGAGATCGGGTGCGCTGACGGTATGGCAACAATGATCGTACGCGATCAGGGCGCTGGGATTGCCGACAAGGATCGTGACAAGGTGTTTCAGCCCTTCTACCGGGCATCCGACCGACAGAACGTCAAGGGCTATGGCCTCGGTCTGCCGCTGGTGCGTCAGATTGCCGAGGCCCATGGCGGCTCGGTGACGCTGGTCGACCGCGCAATGGAACGCTCAGCAATCCGTGTCAGCCTGCCTTTGGCGCGGCCAGACTGAAACCGGCGAACCGGTAGAATAACCATGGGACGCTGAGCGGTCTCGTTAAAACGGCGCCGCAGCACGTTCTCATGGCACCCGACACGTCAGCTCAATTCTATTGTGCCTTTCATATGCGGATGGAACGCGCAAAAATAGCTGGTATCCATTCCTTCGGTAACTTTCACCGACCGTGTTTCGCCTCTGACAATCTTCCCGGTATCCCAATCTGCGCTTATCGCTGTTGCTGTATGAGGTGCCAGGTCCTCATTGGTCCAACCTATCGTATCGCCGACTTTGACGACGATGTGCTGTGGCTCGAACTTGAATGACTTGATGGTGATGTCGTGGTTTTCTGGTGATATCGCAAAACCGGTGTTGCTGCTGATAGCCAGAGCGCCAGCACATGCTGCCGCCCCGGCCAAAACATCTCTACGGATGACTTTTGATGCCATCAGTTCAGGGCCTTGACCATCATCTCGGCATGCGCCTCGTGTGCCTTGAAGATTTTCAGCCCTTCTTCGAAAAGCGCCTTGACCTCAGCATTTTCGATATTCGGAATGAACACATCGCCGACGAGAGCGTTGACAGCCTGGTGATAGGCGAGTTCGTTTTCGGCATAGGCCCTGTCAAACTCAGCACCGTTGAGCGCACTGAACTTAACGATGATTGCATCGCCGTCCTGGTTCAGTTGTTGGCTCAGGAAATTGTCCTTGGCTTCGACTCCAAGTTTCTCCAGCAAAGCCAACGCTTGCACATTGACCGCTTCATGGTCACGGATCATGGTTTTCGCGAATTTGTGAATCTCGGGGTTCTTCGACTTCGCAAGCGCCAGATGGGCGTAGCGGATGTCGAGATTGTCAGCGGTGTAGGCAACGTGCGCGATTTCCACATCGCTCAATTCCGCGGGGTCGTTGGCAGCGGCTTGCGATGCAATCAACACTCCAATGACGGCAAGTCCAGCGAATAGCTTTCTCATGATTTTCTCCGGTTTGATTTTGACCACTCCTGGATACAACCGGACAAGATTGTCAGATATGTCAGATCATGCGGATTTTTGTGCAGATCGTTCAAGGCTCTGTACAATTACAGATTTCTATATATTCCTTTTGCATGCTTGATCTTCTCAGTGACATCCTCACCAATCTTTCCGTGCGTGGAACACTTTATTTCCGCACCTCTCTCACCACACCATGGGGAATCGAGGTTCCGCCATTTGAAAATGTCGTACGGTTCCATTTTGCTCATCGCGGAAATTGTCTCATTGAAGTTGAGGGGAGCGAAAAGCCAATTGCAATGGCGCAAGGAGACCTCCTTCTCATCCCGCACGGCGCCTCGCACAAACTCTATTGCGCACCTGAAACAAGGGATAGTGTCCTTCCGCTCGATACCGTCATCGAAAGGTCGGGGTTCACCGGATCAGGGGTCTTGGTCTATGGAGGCGATGAGGATGATCACGACACTCAGCTCATTTGTGGTCACTTCTCATTCGAACCACATGCAAAACATGTCCTGATGGAGCGATTGCCTCCATACATTCACCTCAAGAACTATGGTGAAGCCGCAGGCAAATGGATGGAGGCGACACTTCGGGTCATCGGTGATGAGGCCGGTGGTCAACGGATGGGGGGCGATCTGATCGCCCTCAAGATGTCTGAAGCGATCCTGGCACAAGCCATTCGCAGTTTCATTGAGAGCAACGAGGCTCCCGAATGGGGGCTCGATGCGTTCTCCCATGACAATCTGAGATGGGCTCTGGATGCCTTTCACAAATCACCAAACGAGCACTGGACTGTGGAAGCTCTGGCACGGGCTGCCGGCATGTCGCGAACCAGTTTTGCGGTTCTGTTTCAAAAGAAAATGGCGATGACCCCAATGGAATATGTCACCGTATGGCGCATCGAAATCGCCAAGAAATTGCTCATGGTTCCAAAGAACACACTGACAGACGCGGCAGAAGGCGCCGGCTATGCCTCCGATTCAGCCTTTGCTCGTGTGTTCAAAAAGGAGACCGGTATGACCCCGGCCGGCTTCAGAAGGTCATTCAGCGCTGTTCATTCAAGCATGTGAACGATCTGCACATAATTGGGAACGTGTGCGCATAGTTTGCACGAACAATACTCCATATTTCTCTTTCATCGCTGCGAGCCAGCTCAACTGCAAAGGGAAGAGAAATCATGTTTCCACGTTTCATCACAAAATCAATTCATGCCTACCTCGACTATCCGGTTGCGATTGGCCTTGTGGCAATGCCGGTTTTGTTTGGTCTTGGTCAGGGCAATATTCTGGCGTTTTGGCTGTCAATCGCGACGGGCATCGCGGCCTTCCTGTTGACGGTGCTCACGGACCACCATCTCGGTGTCTTCAAGGTTCTGCCCTACAGTGTGCACCTCGCCGTGGACGGTCTCGTTGGAGTTGCTTTCGTTGTCGCACCATTGGCGCTGGGCTTCACGGGAATTGAGTTCTGGTACTACATGGTGCTCGGCGTCACTGTCCTTGCTGTGGTCGGATTGCACCAGCCCGATAACAGCGTTGTGGCGGCATAGGCCAGATATCGCGAAGCGGACGGGCTGCAGTTAATCTGCGGCCCAACGCATTTGAAGTTATGCAGCGACGGTGTCAGATAGCATCGGTCGAGTTGTTCAAACTGGAATTCGATGACGAATTCGGGGAACTGTTGGATCTGGAGTTTTCTCGGCCTCAATTGCGATTCGCCAAAGGAATCGCCATGGCCGCATCAACGGGTTACGGCAGGAACCAGCCGCTATTCACACGACAGGATAGCATCGGACGGCGCAGGAAGCCGGTCGGGATTTGATTGATAAATATCAATATGTAAATTGACAAATTTTTTGTTTGGATTTCTCCGATCCTCGCTAGTCGCTTGATCTCTGCAGCCGGTTTGATCAACCACATTCGCCCCGCTGCTTGTTTCTTCATCCTTCGCGAAATCCTTGATTCAGATCAACCCGGATAGACGTCCCCCTCTGTCATCTGCAGGGAAACGGGCGGCATCTTTGCCGTCGGTCAACATGGGGGAAGATCGAAAACCGAATAGTCACAAGCAGTCGAGAGCCCGCGCCGGACCATCGAGCGGCGCGCAACCATACAAACAGACATTGATCAGAATCCGGTCGACGAATGTGTCTTCCGGTCGGGGTATTCATGACGACCAAATTCAACTCAAGATTGGTGAGAACCGGAATGTTCCATGCCTTCCTGCTGCTTGCGTTGCTGGTGGCAGGCGGCATTGACCGGGCTTATGCGCAATCCAGGGCGCCCGTCCTGCAGAAGTTCCTGGTGGAAATCCCGGCCGGTGAGTTGGTTGAGGGCGCGACGGCGTATGGGCCCATCAGAACGGATATCCCGGTTGCACCGGTCCTGAAGGGCGGATCGGTGATGGGTTATGCCTTCGTGACCTCTGATTTTGTCGGCACCACAGGCTACTCCGGCAAGCCGATCCATGTGATGGCGGCGATCGCGTCCGACGGGAAGCTGTTGTACGCCGAATTGGTGGAACACTCTGAGCCGATCGTTCTGATCGGAATTCCCAACAGCAAGATCAAGGCGCTGACCGAGAGTTATGCCGGGTTGGATATTGTTGCCGAAGCCGCCGCCGGCGGTGCCGGCCATGAGCTCGATATCATATCCGGCGCAACGGTGACGATCATGATCATTGACGACTCGATCGTCCGGTCCGGCATCAAGGTCGCGCGCGCGTTGGGTCTTGGTGGTCTGGCGCCCGACACCGCCAACACCGGTCCACGCTATGTTCTTAACGGCGATCTGAATGAAATCAATGACTGGCAGACCATGGCCGGCGACGGGTCGACGCGAAGGATGACTCTCGATATCGGCCAGATCAATCGCGCCTTTGAAGAGGCCGGAGACGCTCGAGCCATCAAGCGGCCCGAGCCGGGTGAGCCGGACGAGACCTATATCGATCTGCACGCCGCTCTTGTGTCCGTGCCATCCATTGGCCGCAGCCTGCTGGGCGAAGCGGAATACCAGAATCTTGAAAAATGGCTGGACGAGGGGGAGCACGCCATTTTGCTGGCCGGACGCGGACGGTATTCCTTCAAGGGCTCGGGCTATGTGCGTGGTGGCATATTCGATCGCATCCAGCTGATCCACGGTGACAATTCGGTCCGATTTCGCGATCGCGGACATCGCAGGCTTGGCGAGATCGCCGCGGATGGTGCGCCCACTTTCAGCGAGCTGGATCTGTTCAAGGTGCCGGCGGATTCGGAGTTCGATCCCACACAGCCCTGGCGAATCCAGCTTCTGGCCAATCGGGAGGTCGGCCCGGTCGAAAAGACCTTCCTGACCTTCGATCTGGGATACAATCTGCCGGAACGCTACCGCACGCTGGTGTCGCCTGAACCGGTGGCCATGGCCGTGGCGCAATCGGACGACGATGCGGCAGCACGTGCCGAATTGTGGCAGCGGATCTGGCGTGAAAAACAGATCGAGATCGCTGGCTTGCTGGTGATGCTCGGTGTCTTGAGCGGTGTGTTCTTCTTCCAGAAACAGGTGACCCGCAATGAACGGGCGTTTTTCTGGTTCCGCATGGCATTCCTGGCCGTCACGCTGGTGTTTCTCGGTTGGAGCCAGAACGCGCAATTGTCGATCGTCAATTTGATGGCGCTCGGCGCATCGATGACCAATGGATTTACCTGGGACGCGTTTCTGCTCGATCCGCTGGTCTTCATTCTCTGGTTCTCTGTCGCCGCCGCATTGCTGTTCTGGGGCCGCGGTGCCTATTGCGGCTGGTTGTGTCCCTTCGGTGCCATGCAGGAGCTTTCAAACCGCATCGCGCGGTTTTTCAAGGTGCCCCAATGGACACTGCCATGGGGGCTTCACGAGAGGCTCTGGCCGCTGAAATACGTCATCTTTTTGAGCCTGTTCGGCTTGTCACTGGTCTCGATCCCGATGGCGGAACGCTACGCCGAAATCGAGCCGTTCAAGACAGCGATTATTCTCAAGTTTCAGCGTGGCTGGCCCTATATCCTGTTTGCTGTTGCCCTGCTGGGTGCCGGCCTGTTCATCGAACGTTTCTACTGTCGCTATCTGTGCCCGCTGGGTGCCGCGCTTGCCGTCCCCGGCCGGATGCGCATGTTCGACTGGCTCAAGCGCTACCGCCAATGCGGTGATCCGTGTCAGCTCTGTGCCAATGAATGCATGGTCCAGGCCATCCACCCGACCGGCGAAATCAATCCCAATGAATGTCTGTCCTGTCTGCATTGCCAGGTTCTCTATCAGGACGACCAGAAATGTCCCGTCTGCATCAAGAAACGCAAATGGCGGGAAAAACTGGCCCGTAGCACAGCTCAATCGGCTGCTGCCATGGACCGAATGATGGGCCAACCGGCCCAAGGCGAAAAGGAGAATGCACATGTCCAAGGACAATCATGAGAGGGAAGGGGTCTCACGTCGGGACCTTCTTGCGGGTACGGCGGCGGGGGCTGTGCTGGCCGGAGCCGTCGTGGCTGGTGGCAGCACCGTGGTGGCCACACCGGCCGCAGCCGCCGGCAACAGTGTTCTGAAACCTGGTGAGCTCGACGAGTATTACGGTTTCTGGTCATCCGGACAGGCGGGCGAAATGCGTATTCTGGGCATTCCGTCAATGCGTGAACTGATGCGCGTTCCGGTGTTCAACCGCTGCTCGGCGACCGGTTGGGGCGATACCAATGAATCGAAGAAGGTCCTGACGGAAGGTCTGCTTCCTGAGTCCAAGGAGTTTCTGGCAAAGCGGGGGCAGGAAACCTATCACAATGGCGACCTCCATCACCCGCATATGTCCTTTACCGATGGCACCTATGACGGCCGCTACCTGTTCATGAATGACAAGGCCAACACGCGGGTGGCCCGCGTTCGTTGCGATGTCATGAAATGTGACAAGATCATCGAAATTCCGAACGCGTCGGATATCCACGGCCTGCGGCCACAGAAGTATCCGCGCACGGGCTATGTCTTTGCCAATGGCGAGCATCGCATTCCGCTGGTCAATGATGGCACCATTCTGGACAGTCCGGAGGATTATGTGGCGATCTTCACCGCCATCGACGGCGACACGATGGAAATCGCATGGCAGGTGATTGTCGACGGCAATCTGGACAATGTCGATGCCGACTACCAGGGCAAATATGCCGTGTCCTCCTGCTACAATTCGGAAAATGGCGTCTCTCTGGCGGACATGACCGAGGCGGAAATGGATCACGCGGTGGTCTTCAACATTGCCCGCATCGAGGCTGCCGTCGAAGCCGGCGACTATCAGACCCTCAACGGTGTGAAGGTTCTGGACGGGCGCAAGGGATCTGAGCTGACCGCCTATATTCCGATCCCGAACAGTCCGCATGGCGTGAACTCCTCGCCGGACGGCAAATATGTCATGGTCAACGGCAAATTGTCGCCGACCGTGTCAGTGATCGAATATGACAAGCTGGAAGCCGTGTTCAATGGCGCCGACCCCCGGTCCTGCATCGTTGCCGAACCGGAACTCGGTCTTGGGCCGCTCCACACGGCGTTCGACGGCAAGGGCAACGCCCACACGACGTTGTTCCTCGATAGCCAGAGCTGCAAATGGAACATCGACAAGGCCATTCGCAAATACAATGGCGAGGATGTCGATCCGATCATCTCCAAGACCGATGTCCAGTATCAGCCCGGCCACAACCACTCAACCATGGGCGAAACCAAGGAGGCCGATGGCAAGTGGTTGATTTCACTCAATAAATTCTCGAAGGATCGGTTCCTAAATGTCGGTCCGCTGAAGCCCGAGAACGAACAGCTGCTTGATATCTCCACCGATACGCCCGCGGTGGTTCATGATGGCCCGACCTTTGCCGAGCCGCATGACTGCATCCTTGTGCATCGTTCCAAGGTCAATCCGGTCAATGTCTGGGACCGTAATGACCCGATGTGGGAAGATGCCCGCAAGCAGGCCGCTGCCGATGGGGTCGATCTCGAAGATGGCCATGACGAGGTCATTCGCGATGGCAACAAGGTGCGTGTCTATATGTACTCTGCTGCGCCGACCTTCTCCCTGGAGAAGTTTACCGTCAAGCAGGGCGATGAGGTGACCCTCTATCTCACCAACATCGACGATGTCGACGACCTGACCCACGGCTTCACTCTGGGCAATCATGGGATTGCCTTTGAAGTCGGCCCGCAGGCCACGGCATCGGTGACATTCACCGCCGACCGGCCAGGTGTCCACTGGTATTATTGCCAGTGGTTCTGCCATGCGCTGCACATGGAAATGCGCGGCCGCATGCTGGTTGAGCCTGCATAGGAGACGCTGCCATGTTGCTCCGCCTGTTGCTGTTGATCGTTTTGTTGTTTCCGGCCTGCCTTGCCGGAGCAAAGGAACGCGTCGTGCCGGCCGCGGACGGAGCGCTTGCGGATGCACTGAAATCGGCGGAGGCGGGAGACCGCCTCCGCCTTCTGCCCGGCACCCATAAGGGGCCGGTTCTCATCGACAAGGCTGTTACGCTCGACGGTCAGGGTGAGGCGACCATTGAAGGGGACGGCACTGGCTCGGTGATCAATGTAACTGTACCCGATGTCATCATCCGCGGCTTGACCGTCATCGGTTCCGGCTCCAAGGGAGATGGGCGCGATGCCGGCATATCCTTGGGAAAGAAAGCTGCTGGGGCGGTCGTCGAGAACAATCGCATCGTCGGCAATCTCGTCGGGGTCGACATTCGCGGCTCGAAGGGTGCTCGCGTTTCGGGCAATGTGATCGAAGGCCGTCGTGGCCACCGCATGAATGACCGCGGTAATGGCGTTTATGTCTGGAACGCACCCGGCGCGACCGTTACCGGAAACGACATCCGCTGGGGACGCGACGGAATATTCGTCAACACATCAAAGGACAATGTGTTTTCCGGCAACCGGTTTCGCGATCTGCGCTTTGCCGTCCACTACATGTATGCCCACGACAGTGTGGTTTCCGGCAACATCTCGCTCGGCAATCATCTGGGCTATGCGATCATGTATTCCGACAATGTGCGCATCGAAGGCAATCTGTCCCGCGGTGACCGCGACCACGGCATCATGATGAACTACACCAACAAGAGCTTCGTCTCCGGCAACCGGATTGAAGCGGTTGGCGATAAATGTGTGTTTATCTACAACGCCCACAAAAACCGCCTGCGGGACAATCTGTTCGAGGGATGCCGTATCGGCGTGCATTTCACCGCCGGTTCAGAAAAAAATGAAATCGTCGGCAATGCCTTTGTCGGCAACCGGACGCAGGTCAAATATGTCGGCTCCCGCTGGCTGGACTGGAGCGTGGACGGTCGCGGCAATTACTGGTCTGACCATGCCGCCTTCGATCTTGACGGCAATGGCATTGCCGATCAGGTCTACCGGCCGAATGATGTCATGGATCATGTGTTGTGGACCCAGCCGGCGGCCAAGACGCTTTTGGGGTCGCCGGCGGTCCAGCTGATCCGTTGGTCCCAATCGGCCTTTCCGGCGCTGCTGCCGGGCGGCGTGATGGATCAGGCGCCGCTGATGCGGCCTTCGATCCCGGCGGCGGCATTCTGGGCCAGCGCACAGGAGGCTTCGCAATGACTGCTCTTGCCATCAGCAATGTCGTCAAGCGATACGGCGCCACGGAAACGGTGTGCGGCGTCAGTCTTGAGGTGGAGGCGGGCCAACGGGTTGCGCTGCTGGGGCACAACGGCGCCGGCAAGACCACCTTGATGAAGATGGTTCTTGGACTGACGCCGGTGTCAGCGGGATCCATAGAGGTACTGGGCAGTCAGCCCGGCTCACGCACGGCCCGCACGGCCACGGGCTTTCTGCCTGAAAATGCGGCCTTTCACGGTGCCCTGACCGGGCGTGAACAGCTGCACCATTTTGCCCGCCTCAAATCCGTTGCGCTCAGCGCCGCTGATGACATGCTGACACGGGTTGGACTGGCAGCGGCGGCGGACCGCAGGATTCGAACCTATTCCAAGGGAATGCGACAACGGGTAGGTTTGGCGCAGGCACTGCTCGGACGCCCGCAAATTGCCCTTCTGGATGAGCCGACAAGCGGGCTTGATCCTGTCTCCCGTCACGAATTTTACGATATTGTCGATGAGCTTGCGCAATCGGGAACAACTGTCCTGATTTCGTCCCACGCCCTGACGGAACTGGAAACCCGGTGCGACCGGATTGCAATCCTCAGCGCCGGTCAGCTGGTTGCCGATGGCGATCTGGCAGGGTTGCGCAAGGCAGCTCGCTTGCCGGTTCGTTTCAATGTCACGGCAACCATGGAGATGGCCGACAGCGTCGCCGCGCATTTGCAGGGCAAGCGGGTCAACGGGCATTCCGTGGCGTTGACCTGCCAGGAAAACGAAAAGATCGAACTGCTTGGCCGGATTGCGGCATTGGGGCAGGCGATCACGGACTTCGATGTTGAACCGCCGAGCCTGGAAGAGCTTTACCGGCACTATTCGGCGATTGATCGGGGGGGATTATGATGCCTGTTTTCCATGTAACCCGACTTGAGCTCATGATCGCGCGCCGCAATTGGTGGGTCGCGACATCGGTCATCCTGATGGCCATATTCAGCGTCGTGTTGACCCTGGCGGGCGGCGCTCCCACGGGATCGCTGGGCGTTGCGCCGGTGCTGGTTGCGACCACATCGATCACAACGCTTTCGGTCTATCTGGTTCCGCTGATCGCATTGCTGTTGTCCCACGATGCCATCGCTGGCGAGGTGGAGCGCGGAACCTTGGCGCTGAGCCTGTCCTATCCACTGTCCCGGGCGGAAATCCTGATTGGCAAGTTTCTCGCCCATCTTCTTGTCCTGGCTTTTGCCATTGCGGTGGGCCTGGTTCTCGCTGCGGCGCTGATTGCCTTTCGATTTGGTCTTCCCGAACTGTCCATACCACCCCTACTGCGGCTGTTTTTGACATCGCTGACGCTGGGCGCGGCCTTTTTGGGCATGGGCTACTGCGTGTCCGGCCTTGTCCGGCAACCGTCGGTCGCAACCGGTATGGTGATCGTCATCTGGCTGATCAGCGTTGTGCTTTATGATCTCGGTCTTCTTGGCGCGCTGGTGGCCGACAATGGCGGGACATTCACCCGGTCGGTCTTCCCGTGGCTGCTGGTGGCCAACCCGGCCGATGCCTTCCGCATGCTCAATATGCCCGATGTTTCCGTTGCGGTTCTGGCATCGGGCCTCAGCGCCGCCGGATCCGTTTCGGGAACCACCGGACAACTCGTTTCACTGCTGAGCTGGCCGGTCCTGACGCTTGTGTTCGCGTGGACGGCTTTCAGAAAGGTCGAGCTATGAAAACCAATTTGCTGATTGTCCTGGGGGCATCACTTGCCCTGGCAGCCGGGTGCACGCAGGACACCTCGCAGGCGGAAAAACCCGAGGCGATTGCCTTGACCGAAGAAGCAGCCGGTCATTATTGCCAGATGGTCATCCTGGAACATGACGGACCGAAAGCCCAGGCGCATCTTGCCGGATTGCCGGAACCGCTTTGGTTCTCTCAGGTTCGTGACGGTATCGCCTATCTGAAATCGCCTGAGCAATCGGCTGAACTGCTGGTTCTCTACGTCAATGACATGGGTGAGGCCAAAAGCTGGAGCGATCCGGGCCAGGACAATTGGATCGACGCACAAACGGCCTATTTTGTTGTCGGGTCCGACGCCATCGGCGGCATGGGCGCTCCGGAACTGGCACCGTTCTCCGATCAGGAAAAGGCCGAGGCGTTCGCTGGCCGACGCGGTGGCAAGGTCCTGCGTCTGGAAGACATTCCCGCCGAGACCGTTCTGTCACCCGTCGAGTTGATGCCGTCGCCGCAAGGAGGCAATTCATGATCACCCGCCGTCGCGTTTTGACCGTTTTGGCAGGAGCTGCAGCCTCCTCGGTGGCCGGTGCACGCGCGGCCGTCGCACCGGCCCAGTGGCGTGGCATCGCATTGGGGGCATCGGCACGGATCATTCTGGATCATCCGGATGCCGCCGGTCTGTTGCGCCGGTCAGTGGCCGAGATCAAACGGCTGGAGAACATTTTCAGTCTCTACCGGGCCGACAGTGAATTGTCGCGTCTCAACCGTGAAGGCCTGCTGGTTGATCCGGCATTCGAGCTGGTCGAACTGATGTCCCGATGCTCGGTTCTGCATCAACGGACCGGTGGTGCCTTCGATCCAACGGTCCAGGCGCTTTGGGCGCTCTATGCCGACCACCATTCGAAGGGGCGACGGCCGGATATTGAGCAGATAAAAAAAGCCAGATCAAAAACCGGATGGAACCTTGTCGACTATTCTCCGCAGAAAATTGCCTATCGCCGCACCGGTATGGCCTTGACCTTCAACGGGGTCGCCCAGGGCTATATCGCCGACAAGGTTGCCGACCTCTTGCGCGCTTCCGGTGTTCGGGACGTATTGGTCAACACGGGTGAAATCAATGCACTGGGAATGGCGCCTGACGGGTCGCCCTGGCAAGTGGCTCTTCAAGGCAAAAGTGGGGAAACACTGCCGTTGAGTAACCGGGCGATTGCGACATCCGCACCGCTCGGCACCACTTTCGATGCCGGTGAAACCGTTGGCCATATTATCGATCCGCGGTCCGGTTATCCGGGAGGGCGATGGACGTCGGTAACTGTCATTGCGCAGTCGGCCACTGACGCGGACGGGCTATCGACCGGTTTTGCCCTGATGGGTCGATCGGAGATTGAGGCCGCGCGAGGCGACAGCAAAGTTTTGCTCAGCGGCTGAGCCGACGCTTATCCGTTGAGTTCGGCAACCATGGATGCCACATCCTGATCGCTTACCGGGTCGAAATCCCGATAGAAAGTGCCAACAGCATAGAAGGGCTCCGGTGTTTGAAGGCACAGGAGTTCATCCACCTCGTCGCCGAGGGATTTGAGTGTCTCGGCGGGTGCAACCGGAACGGCGAGCACGAGTTTGGCGGGGCGCAGACTGCGCAAGGCCTGCAGGGCAACGCGCGCGGTCGCACCGGTTGCGACACCGTCATCGACAACGATGGCCGTTTTCCCCACTATGTGGACCCTTTCCCTCCCGCGCAGATAGAGCGCGCGACGCCGGTCGATTTCAGCGAATTGAGCCTGCTTTGCCCTTTCCAGTTCAACGTCGCTGACACCGGCCTGCTCTTTGACGCTCTCATTGACGACGCAATGCGGTGTCTCGCCGTCGACAACAGCGCCGAGAGCCAGTTCCGGCTGTCCCGGTGTACCGATTTTTCTGACGAGGATCAGGTCCATTGGTGCGTTGATGACCCGCGCCACTTCAGCGGCGATCGGAACGCCGCCGCGTGGCAAGGCGAGGACAACCGGATCCTTGAAGTGCCGCTCGGCAATGAGTCGGGCGAGTAACCGGCCTGCTTCGGTTCTGTCGGCAAACACTCGGGTCATCGGCAGCCTCCAATCAGGATAAATTCAGATTTGCAGCTTCACCATTTTCGGGCAAGCCCGCCATGGCGGGCTTGATGCCGATCAATTGGCGCGATGGCAAACGTCGTTAGAGTCTGGAAAAGGATAGAGGACAGTCTTGATGCGGACATATTTTGCCGGGTTAATCGCCATTGTTGCAAGCCTGTTGATCATGTCGGAAGCCGGTGCTGATGACTCGGCAATCAGAGGGCAGGCGGTGGTGGAACAATGGTGCCGTACCTGCCATGTGCGACCGACGGATCGCGCAAATGCCGACATGGCGCCGCCATTCGAGGCGATTGTTCAAAGGCCGGGGCGCGACCGCGCCTATTTCGAGAAATTCTTGTGGGAAGATCATTTCCCGATGACCACATATCGCCTGTTCGACAGCGAAAGATTCGACGTTGTTGCCTATCTGATGTTTCTTCAGGAATCGAATTGATCGAGGTCTATATCTGAACCTGGCGCTGCAGGGCGATGATTTGATCGAACAGATTGTCAAAGTCATCGGACGGTCTGGCCGCCTCCGGGCCGCCCTTGGCCAGCCAGTGTTCCCGTGGTTCCCGCAAGAGCGTATCGAGATCATGCTCGCAGGAAAATTCACCGACAACGGATTTGATTTTTGCATTGTCGAACTGGACGGAATAGGCCTTGTCCCCTTTCAGAAATCCCACCCAGTCAGGATGAAACTGCACCAGATTGTCGGTCGGTACGTGAACAAGGTCAGGCCGTGCTCCCACCGCTCTGCCGATGGCCTGGTAAATCGCGTCCCACGGATAGGCGTGATCCGAGGTCAGGTGAAAGGCCTCGCCGACGGCCTCCGATTTGCCGAACAGGCCGACAAATGGCGGCGCAAAATCTTCTGCGCGTGTCAATGTCCACAGTGCCTTGCCGTCGCCCGGAACGATGATTGGCAGATCGCGTAGCATGCGCGAAACGGCGGTGTCGCCCTCGCCAAAGGCCGTCGGGAATTTCGTGCGGATCGTGTGGCTCGGTCGCACGATGGTGACCGGCAGGCGGTCCTGTTCCAACAGCAGTTTCTCGCAGGCCGCCTTCTGTCGGCTGTAGTGCCAATAGGGATTGTCCAGAGGGACGGATTCGGTAATCGGAAAATCCGTCACGGGTTTTCGGTAGGCCGAGGCGGATGAAATGAATATGTACTGTTTTGTCTTGCCGGTGAATTGAGCGATGTCCCGCATGGCCTGTGCCGGTTCAAAAACAAGAAACTGACACACCACATCATAAGTGCCGTCCACAGCCGCAGCGTAGGATTGATGGTCATCCATGTCACCGATCTTTCTGCTGACCGATGTCGGCAGGTCGACATCCGAAATGCCCCGATTGACAATCGTGACGTCATGGCCGGCCGCCACCGCCTGAATCACACATGGCAGGGAAATCTGGCCCGAACCGCCGACAAACAGAACACGAAGCGTCATCAATCATCCAATCTGCAGAACGCCGAAAAACGGTCTCGGCGCAGTGTAGGATCAGGACCCGTCAAAGTCATCTGTTCTGAGGCGCGCCATTGCTTGAGACGGATGGATCTAGACCTCCGGATGACCAGTATGAAGAATTTGGATGTGGACCCGGTCCTGATGCCGCAATCATTGGTCTTGCAACCGCAATTCGGCTGTGGTGTGTTAGAGGTCCTGACCGGCGTGTTCTGCGCGGGTATTGGGCATTCCAAAAAACCCGAAAACAATGTGCACCAGATTGTGTGTCGATCGAAGGGGTATCGATATGACGACCAAAGTTATCGTGTGGGGTGAAAACGTCCACGAGCAGAAAAGCGAGACCGTTCGCGGGATCTACCCTTCGGGCATGCATGGTTGCATCGCATCGGCGCTGAATGATGATCCGGACATTTCTGCCGAAACAGCCATTTTGCAGGATCCCGAGCACGGCCTGTCCGCCGAGCGTCTCGACGGCACGGATGTTCTGATCTGGTGGGGACATGCGGCCCATGGCGAGGTCGACGATGCCGTTGTCGAACGCGTGGTTGAACGGGTCTGGCATGGAATGGGCCTGATCGTGTTGCATTCGGCTCACTTTGCCAAGGTGTTCATGCGGCTGATGGGGTCCCCCTGCAATTTGACCTGGCGCGAAGCGGGCGAGCGTGAACGGCTGTGGGTGACGGCACCGGGCCATCCGATCGCCGCCGGTTTGCCGGATCATTTCGAGCTGGAAAACGAGGAAATGTACGGGGAGCCGTTTGGTGTTCCTGAACCGCTCGAGACAATTTTCATCAGTTGGTTCCAGGGTGGCGAAGCCTTCCGCTCGGGACTGACATATCGTCGTGGAGCCGGCAACATTTTCTATTTCCGACCCGGCCATGAGACCTATCCGACCTATCATGACGCCAATGTCCAACGGGTTTTGAAGAACGCGGTCAAATGGGCGCATTCGGTCCGTCGGGCTGAGGGCAGTGCAATCGACGCGCCCAATCGGCCCGTCAAGGAAGCGCTGGAACCGATCGAAGAGCGCGGCCCACGGCTGCACAAGGATGGCGAAGAAGGTCTTCGCTGAGTCTGCCACTTCACAATGGATATGATATGACAAAGACACCAGCGCGCCTGCTGATCCTGGGAACTGGCACCATGGCGCGGGCCCATGCGGATGAATTCAAGAAGATTGACGGTGTGGACATCGTCGCAGCCGTGGATACGGATCCCGACCGGTTGCGCGAATTCACCCGGGAACATGACATTCGTCATGAATTCACGTCACTGGATGCCGCTCTCGAATGGAACGAATTCGATGCGGCCTCCAATGTGACACCTGACCGGATTCACCACCCCACGACAATGCAATTGTTGGCGGCTGGAAAGCATGTCCTGTGCGAAAAGCCGCTGGCAGACAATTACCCGCATGCGGCCGAAATGGCCCGAGCTGCCCGTCAGGCGGGTCTCGTCAACATGATCAATCTGAGTTACCGCAACCTGGCTTCCATGCAGGAAGCGCGCCGGATTATCGAGAACGGTGACATCGGTACGGTCCGGCACTTCGAGGCATCCTATCTGCAAAGCTGGCTCGCACAGCCGGCCTGGGGCGACTGGAGAACCGACCCAACCTGGCTTTGGCGCCTGTCGATGAAACACGGATCTCTGGGCGTTCTGGGGGATGTGGGAATCCACATTCTCGATTATGCAACTCATGTGACGGGCCAAGCGCCCCTCGGCGTCTCCTGCCGCCTCAAGACGTTCGACAAGGCGCCGGATGGCAGGATCGGAGAATTCGTTCTTGATGCCAATGACAGCTTCACGATGCAGTTGGAACTTCGCGGTGGCGCGCTCGGCGTCATCCATGCGACGCGCTTCGCATCCGGCCACCTCAATGATCTACACTTGCGGGTTTGGGGAGATCAGGGAGGGCTGGAGGTGTCACTTGAGCACAATGTCGAACATCTTCGGGTCTGTGGTTCGGCGGATCTGGAAAAACCGGTCTGGCGCGATATCGCCTTTCCGCCGACAGACAGCATTTATCAGCGGTTTTCAGGTGCGGTTACCGATGGCGTAACGGCGGCACCCGATTTCAACCGCGGAGCAGAACTGCAGGAAATACTGGACCTTGCGATGAAATCGGACCGGGAAAACGGCCGATTTCTGCTGCCCGGATGAGCTTTGTTTCCGCATAGGGTTTAACAGGCGTGTCCGGAACACTAAATAGTGATCTAAGGGGAGAGTAAGGAACGCAGCCTGTCCGGGTTTTGATGTTGCGGAAGCAGTGAAGTTTGGACGAACGGGCTCGTCGTGCCGGCATGGTCAATTTTGTTTGACCGTGAACGTATGACAATCCATGCTGTCCCCGGATACGGGCTCAGGCGTTGGAAGGATGTCAGTTAAAGGTATGGACTACGTGTTCCTTTGGGCGCTTATTGGCCTGCAGCTTAAACACTTCGTGGCAGACTACACACTTCAGTGGCCTTCGATGATTGCGGATAAATGCCATGTCAACCGCGCCGGCGGTTACATTCATTCCGGAATTCACGTCGTCCTGACGCTGCCAATACTTGTTTTGTGCGGGTTGTCGGCAGTCGTCGTGATTTCAGTTCTGGTCTTTGAGTTCGTGGTTCACTACGTGACCGATTATGCCAAGGGCTGCTACGACTGTGCCCACAAACCGGATATGTATACGCGTCACTATTGGGTCTTGCACGGTGCGGACCAACTGGTGCATCAGCTGACCTATGCCGCCATCGTTGCCGTCATCATGATGTATACGATCCCCTGAACGGTGTTGCCTGGATGCACGGCTCCCGTCGCTGTTGACCGTTTCACGTTTTGTCAGAAACGGGACAGAGGTGCCGGCCTTTGATTTTTGTTGATGCATTCAGGTTTTGCCGATTCCGTCAAAACCTGAATGGCACTAAGCGCCCTTTCGCTCATTGGCGAGATCCGAGGTTGTTCTGGCAAGGCGGCGGGCCAGTTCACGAATGACCTCGACGGCGACGTCGGGAAATTCACCGATCAGTTCCATCAGGTTTTCCCTCTTGAGTTCCAGAACGGTCAATTGACCCACGGCCCGCACTGCCGCTGTTCGCGGCACATCGCAAAACGCTGAAATCTCGCCGAACAGAGCATTCGTCCCGAGTTTGGCGACCACCACCTCCTGGCCGCCACTTTCCGATACAATATCGGCATCGCCGCGTACGATCAGATAGGCCGATGTTCCGTTGGACCCTTGTGCAAAGACCTGTTCACCATCATCGAAAAGGACTTGATTGGCCGTGTAGGCGATCAGTTTGAGTTTGGCCGGGTCCACACTTTCAAACAGCGGAACCTTGCGCAGCATGGCAACGTCGTCGTTCAAGGTACTCATGAGTGTTCTCCCGCTGTAATTTGCGCCGTTTCAAGGCGCGCCGCAACTTTTTCCGGTGACCCCTCTACGGTTATTCTCCCATCCGCCATGGCAATGACCCGGTCGAAATGATCCAGCATCGTGGTGTCGAGTGGCACGCATATCACACCCATCTGCCGTCCATCGGAACCCATCCCAAGGTCAAGCACATTCTCGATGGTCTGATTCCGTTCTCCCGCATCAAGGGCTGACAGCGCGCGGTTGATGATCACGATGTCTGGTTCTTTCAACAGCGCCCGGGCCAGCTTCAGTTTTTGTGCCTGATTGGTTGAGAGATTACGTCCGCCCGTTCCGACATCGAAGGACAGGCCTATGAGGAAGACGGCATCGGATACGCCGCTGGTCTCCAACAGCGTCTTGATCGCTTTCAGAACGCGTTCGCGAGCACCGACACGGCGCGCGTCGATACGTCCGAACAGGATGTTGTCCAACAGCGTCAGCGAGGGATTGAAGCTGTCTGGGTCATGGAACGCCACAGCGCCGCTGTTGTCCTGTTCGAGAGCAGCGCGCACGGTCTTGCGGGTTTTCAGAAGCCGCTCCTGCAGATCATCATCAAGCAGGCCGAAACGGGTCTGTGCCTCACAATAGTCGAATGCCAGTCCCAGCATGGAATCCACATCATCCGCATCGGCGGTGTCCGCACTCTTTTCCGCCAGTTTCTCCACCGCTGACTTCATCATGGCAAGCCGATCCGCCGATGGTCCACCTGCCCGTTGCAGCAACGTGCTGTCTTCTGCAAGGTCGCCAAACAACTCGATATTGTTGCGCGCGATTTCGAGCCCCATGTCGAACAGGGGTGCCAACAGACCGGCCTCCTGCAGCGTTTGCCGCAGAAGGTTGTTCGCCGGCAGATTCTCGGCCTTGAAAGTCTCATCGATGGGCGTGCCGAAAATCAGGTTCTCGCCGATTGTCAGTTGATGGCTATAGGCATCCGGATCGAAAAACTCTACGGCACTGCTGATCTGTGCATTGGTCTCGTCACCAGCAAATTTTCGCCGTGCATCCATCACGCTGGTCTTGATGTCTTCATCGGTGTCATTATCGATGCGCCGCAGCAGACCGAATTCCAGAATATCCTCATAGAGGCCGACGCAGCGCATGATTTTGAGGACACGAGGCGCCAGTGCTTCGTCGGGCCACGGTTCCTTGACATTGAAATCGTCGAAATCGTCATTGACGTCAGGTGTGCTTCCCAGCTCCGCCTCGTGAACCACGAAATCGGCATTGGACGACTGGGTCCGCAGGACCGGTGCCAGATCGCCGTCGAAGGGCAGCGTTTCCGCCAGCATGGTCTTGATCGATCCACCGGAAAAAAAGATGCTGCTGTCGGCATATCCGATCCGCTGGCCGGTGAGCGGTTCCGGCAGGGATTCAAGCGGTTTGTCATCGAGCATTATGTTTCCGGAAGCCGACTGCAGAAGCCGGGCAAGAGATTCCGCCAGCTGTTCCGCACCCGAATCCGCCGGCCCGACAATCGCCACGGCTTCGCCTCGTGAAATGGTCCCGGTAAAATCCTGAATGACCGGTTGTTCCGAGGAGTCCAGAACCGTGAGATTGTGGACCGAATACCCGTCCTTGATCGGCGCCGGAGGCTGCTCGAGCCTTTCCTGCCGTTCAGCCGGTATGACCTTCGTATTGGCAAAGTCCTCGATCGACTGTTCATAGCGGATCTGGTTCAACAACCGCTGCTGGTCCCAGTCGATGATGCCCTTGATCGGCGCCGGTAGATCCTTGTAGGCGGCGATCGACGCCACCAGTGCTCCGAGATCCATCTGGCCGGTAATGACCAGATATCCGCCGATCAGATAAAACAGAAACGCCAACAGTTGGATGAGAAAATTGTTCAGGAATTTGACCTGAAACTTGCGCTGGTAGAGTTCGAACCGGATGGCCAGGATGTTTCGCAGCATGTCCCAGATGTTGGATCGTGCCCGGTTTGAAATGCCGTGAAGATGAACATCGTCCATGCCCTGGACATATTCACCGATGCGGCCTGACAATTTGCGCGCCGCGGTCTGTCGCGCTCGGCCAAGTACCAGCAGCCGCCGCCGCAGCCGCGGAATGATCCAGGCCTGAAACAGTACGATGGCCAAGGTGATGATGCCGAACATGGTGCTTTGCAGAAACAGAAACAGCATGCCGGTGATGGCCTGCGCACCCAGGAAGACCGGGATGGAAAACGCGTCACCGAAAAACAGACCCAGCGGTTCGACTTCATCCTTGATGGCGCTGGTGACTTCGGAGGGCTTGACCTGTCGGACCGTTGAGATCGGATATCGCAGCACCCGGTCGAACAGCTCATAGCGAAGGCGGCGCAGCAGGCGCTCACCCATCTTGCCCTTGTAGGTGTTGATGTAGAGCTTGAACCAGCCGTTCAGGGCAACGGCAATCAGAAACCCGAAACACAGACACACCAGCATGGTCTGGCGTTCCAGTTCGAAACCACCGAACAGATTGATGGATTGTCCGAACAGGAAGTCCGAAAAGGGAAGGTCGATCGACAAAAAGGGCTGTGTGGCCCCTGGGGTTTCATAGCCGATGCCCTGAATCGGTCCGTTGACGACGAGCTTCGGCAATTGCAGCATCATGAAGTAGACCGGCATCGAAACCAGAACGACGATGAACACCCAGATCTGCTGCTTGCGCGAATGACGCCAGATGAAAGGAAGTAGTTTGCGCTCCAAAGTAACTCTCGCTGTTCGACGCCGCCGTCATCGAGGATTCCGGTGTCGTCCCCTGCCGGGCATCGAGGCAAGGCGCATCGTGGTCGACGCGCACCGTCCCAATTCTCCGACTCCTTCTCCCCCTGCAGTCATGACACTTCAACGATGGCCGGGCTCTGTCAAGTGTGCCATTGAACTTGCCGCAACCAAAAAATGGTGTCTGCGGGAACGGTGTTCATCATAATTTCGTCATAACCGCAGCAGAGCATTTCGGGATGGGAATTGGCCGGCCCCGAGCTAGATTTCCTTTTTGGACGATCAACACAGGAGTCCACCATGACAGACCAGACCCCCATCCGTCGCAAGACCGCCAAGGATTTTCCACAGGAACTGCTTGATCTTTATGATTTTTATGCCCATGGCAGGATCACCAAGCGTGAGTTTCTTGACGGTGCCGCCAAATTTGCAGCCGTCGGTGTCACGGCGGCGATGCTGCTTGATCAATTGTCGCCCGACTATGCGCTGGCCCAACAGGTCGCGCCGGACGACGAGGACATCCAGACAAGCCGAATAACCTATCCGTCCTCCAATGGGCATGGGGAGGTCAACGCCTATCTCGTTCGTCCGGCGGGCGTGACGACAAAATTGCCCGCGGTCCTGGTGATCCACGAAAATCGCGGCCTCAATCCCTATATAGAGGATGTCGCACGGCGCCTCGGCAAGGCCGGATTCATGGCCATGGCGCCGGACGGTTTGACATCCGTCGGCGGATATCCGGGCAATGATGATGAGGGTCGAACGCTGCAGCGGACCGTTGACCGCGAAAAACTGCTCAATGATTTCTTTGCCGGATTTGAATACCTGCTCAACCGGGAAGACAGCACCGGAAAGGTCGGCGCCGTTGGATTTTGTTATGGCGGCGGTGTCGTCAACGCACTGGCGGTTGCCTATCCGGAACTGGCAGCCGGTGTGCCCTTCTATGGGCGTCAGCCCCCTTCAGAGGACGTGGCGGCTATCCAGGCGCCAATGCTGGTTCAAAATGCCGAGCTTGATGACCGGATCAATGCCGGATGGCCGGCCTATGAGGAAGCGCTCAAAGCAGCCGGCAAGACCTACGAGGCCCACATGTATCCGGGCGTCAATCACGGGTTCCACAATGACACGACCCCCAGATATGACGAAGCGGCTGCGAAGCTGGCGGAAGAGCGGACCATCGCATTCTTCAAGAAATATCTGATGTAGAATGCCGAGCTTGATGGCCGGCCCGACCGGCCCGTCAAGCCCGCAAACGGTCACCTGCCGGGTCGAAAGGTGGTTGGTCCAGCAGCACCGCGCGGTGCGGTTTGCCCGGCAGCGCCACATCGACCGGTGTCCCGGGTTTGGCATATCCGGTTTTCACATATCCAATGGCGAGAGATTTGCCGACACTGTGCCCAAAAGCGCCGGACGTCACATATCCGGCGGGCGAACCGTCGGACAGAAAGATCGGTTCGCCGCCATTGGCGTCGGCGGTGGTGGCTTCGATCTCCAGCATCATCAGGCGTTCACGCGGCGCGTTGTCTGCGACGGCTTCGTAGCTTTCGCGGTTGAGAAACGCATCTTTCTCCAACTTTACCAGCCGGTCGAGAGCGGCCTCCTGTGGCCAGTATTCGGGTGAATATTCCCGGCCCCAGCTGCCATAGCCCTTTTCAATCCGCAAGGACATGAGCGCTCGCGAGCCGACCGGTCCGGCGCCGAATTCACGACCGGCTTCCAGCAACGCCTGGTAGAGGGCACGCTGATCCTGTGCGGCGCAATGCAGTTCCCAACCAAGATCGCCGGTAAACGACACCCGGATGGCGATGACCGGGAATCCGGCGATCTCGATCCGGCGTGAGCGCATGAATGGGAAGGCACCTGTCGTCAGGTCGGCATTTGTAAGCCCTTGCAACAGCGCCCGTGACTGTGGGCCGGCAACGTTGAAGCCGCACAACACTTCGGTCATCGAACGGAACTGCGTGTCGCCGTTGAGGGGAACGGCATTGAAGAAGCGCTGGTGATAACGCTCCGCCATGCCCGAACCCACAATCATGAACTCATTATCGTCCAACCGGGTCACGGTGAAATCTCCGGCGATCCCGCCGCGTTTGCCGATCAGCGGTGTCAGGCAGGAGCGTCCCGTTTCGCGTGGCATATGGTTGGCAAAGAGCGCATTGAGCCAATCCGCGGCCCCCGGCCCCGTGACCGAATATTTGGCGAAATTGGAGATGTCGATTATGCCGGCTCGCTCGCGCAGCATCCGGCATTCGCGTCCGACTGGCTCGAACCAGTTTTGCCGCTCGAACCCGTATGTTTCAAATGCGTCGCCCCTGCTACCGGCGAACCAGAGGGGGTGTTCCCAGCCATAATTGAGCCCGAAGACAGCACCCATCTCGGTTTGCAGCTCGTGGGCAGGACGGGTTCGCGCCGGTCTGCCCGCCGCGCGTTCCTCATTTGGAAAATGGATCTTGAACCGATGGGCGTATTGGTCCGCGACACGTGCTTTCGTGAAATCCCGATCGGCCCAGGATCCGAAGCGTGCGAGATCCAGGCTGAACAGATCCAGCTTCGGTTCCTGTTCGATGATCCACTGTGCCACATGCAGACCGAGGCCACCGCTTTGCGAGAAGCCGGGGATAAGCCCGTTGCAGCAGAAATAGTTTTTCAATTCCGGCACGGGACCCAGCAGCGCGGCACTGTCCGGCGACCAGATCATGGGCCCGTTGATGACCCGGCGAATGCCGGCCTCACCGACGGCGGGAACGCGCTCCATGGCGCGCAGGATGTTTTCCTCGATTCGGTCCAAATCATCGTCGAAAAGCTCGTGGCCGAACCCTGGTGGCGTCCCGTTCTCCGCCCAGAAACGCATGTCACGTTCATAGGCGCCAACCAGCAGTCCGTTTCCCTCCTGGCGCAGATAGTATTCACCGTCGCGGTCGGCGACCGAGGGCAGGCGCCGTTCCAAAGCCGTGATCTCTGCAATGGATTCGGTGACGAAGTACTGGTGTTCGGTTGGCAGAAGCGGCAGTCCGATCCCGGCCATCGCGGCAACTTCGCGTCCCCAAAGACCGGCCGCGTTGACAACCCATTGTGTATGGATCGTGCCGTTTGGCGTTTCAACTGTCCAGCTTCCGTCTGGTTGCTGCTGAGTGGCCGTGACCGGAGTGAAGCGATGAATCTGCGCACCCCTTGCCTTTGCGCCGGCGGCATAGGCCTGGGTGACGCCGGATGGATCGACATTGCCGCCATCGGGTTCGAACATGATGCAGCGTATGCCGTCGAAATTGACCAGCGGATGCAACCGTTCCGCTTCGTCGCGGCTGATCTCGTGAAAATTCATGTCATAGAGCCGCGCCTTGGCTTCCTGCAGGCGCAATTGATGTTCCCGTTCCAGGGACTGCGCGAGATAAAGCGATCCCGGTTGAAAGACACCGCACCCCTGGCCGGTTTCAGCTTCAAGCTCCTTGTAGAGCTGCATCGTATAGTGCTGGAGCCGCGAGATGTTTGTGCTGTCATGCAGTCCGTGAATATTGGCCGCAGCATGCCAGGTCGACCCACTGGTCAGCTCATCGCGTTCCAGCAACACGACATCGGACCAGCCGAGTTTCGTCAGGTGATAGAGGATGGAGCAACCAATGACGCCGCCACCGATGACAACCGCCTGTGCGTGACTGCGCATGTCAAATGATCCCTGTTACGTACCCGGTGTCACATTCGTCCATTTTGACTGGCCTGCAACACCAATAATACTCATACTGGAGTGAGTTGCATTCAACCGTGTGGTCCGATGGCGCGCAAACACTACAATTTACCTCCGCTGACAACGTTGGCGTCGTTCGAGGCAGCGGCGCGGCATCTCAGTTTCAAGGATGCAGCCGGCGAACTGAACGTAACGCCCGGCGCAGTCAGCCATCAGATCAAGGCGCTGGAAAAGGAGATCGGCGTCGGCCTTTTTGTCAGGCGCCACCGCGGTGTTGCGCTGACCGATCAGGGACAGGCGCTGTTCACCGTATTGCAGGGCAGTTTCGGCAAGATATCGGCGACACTGACACGGCTGCGCCGGTCCTCCGACGATGCCGCCGTGACCATCGCGGCCAGCACGGCGGTCTCCTCTCTTTGGCTGACGCCGCGGCTAACCAGCTTCTGGAAATCCCACGGCAGCATTCCGGTCAATCAGCAGGTGTCGGATCGGACCGAATACAACAGCCCCTATGCTGATCTGCAGATCCGGTATGGTGACATCGATGCTGACGAAGCCGTCAAGTTCCCGTTGTTCCGCGATGTTCTCATTCCGGTCTGCAGCCCCAATTTTGCTGCGGCCCATCGCGAGGCCGGGCTTGAGGCGCTTGCCCGAATGCCTCTGATCCACCCGGATGCGGATAATACCAGCTGGACCACCTGGCATGCCTGGTTCACGGCGCTCGGCTACCGGGGCGAGATTGCCAAGGGATTGCAGGTCAACAATTATACGATTGCCCTGCAGGCCGCACGCGATGATGTCGGTGTGGTGCTCGGCTGGCAGCGCCTCGTCAAGCCCTATCTCGAGCGGCAGGTATTGGTGCCGCTCGGTACCAACCGGCTCCCGGCGCCGGCTTCTTTCTACATCGTGTCGGAACCCGACGAGCTGATCAGTGCAAATGCCCGTACCGTGCGGGACTGGCTGCTCGAAAATGTTTGAGGCTGGCTCGGATGAGATCAATTCATCCGTCGGTGAAGATTTCTGCTATTGAACGCATCCTGGTAAAACGCAAGAATCGAGGCTCGAACGCGTTTCTATGGGAGGCAATGTCATGAGCACGCACTCAGATCTCAGTGGCGTCATGGCGCCGCCCGGCAAGGCACGTGGCCTGCCGAACGAGCATTATGTCTCTCCCGACGTTTTCGAGGAAGAAAGACGCACCGTCCTGTTTTCCAACTGGGCGGGCATTGGATTCGGCAAGGATGTACCGGAACCCGGAGATGCGATGCCGGTTGATTTTGCCGGCATGCCGTTGCTGATCGTGCGAGATCGTGATGGCAGCATCGGTGTGTTTCAGAACACCTGTCGCCACCGGGGTATGATCCTTGTCGAGGAGCCCCGAAAAATCCGGGGCGCGATCCGCTGTCCCTATCACAGTTGGTGCTACGCATTGAACGGCGATCTGCGCACCACGCCACATATTGGCGGGCCCGGGCACAATACCCATGAAGATGTCGACCGTGACGCGTTGGGCCTTCTGCGCATTCGCAGCCATGTCTGGCGCGACATCATTTTCGTCAATATATCGGGCGACGCACCGCAATTTGAAATCGACAAGTCTGATCTGCTGGAGCGCTGGAAGGAATTTGACACGCCACTGATCCATGGTGGCAGCAGCGCGTCCTTCAAGCTGGACGTCAAGACCAACTGGAAACTGGCGGTCGAGAATTATTGCGAAAGCTATCACCTTCCCTGGGTGCATCCCGGTCTCAACAGCTATTCGCGGCTGGAGGACCACTACAACATCGAGGCGCCGGGCTGTTTTTCGGGGCAGGGCACGCTCGTCTATCGCCAATTGAAAGGGGATGCGGGCGAAGTCTTCCCCGATTTCGATGGCCTGTCAGCCAAATGGGATGAGGGCGCCGAGTATATTGCCCTTTATCCGAATGTTCTGCTCGGTGTCCATCGGGATCATGCCTTTGCGATTGTGCTTCAGCCGCTGGCGATGGATCACACGGTCGAACACGTCGAACTCTATTATCCAAACGAGGAGGCGGTTTCGACTGAATTGGACGAATTGCGCGCAGAAAACGCCAGGCTCTGGAAGGCGGTCTTCGAAGAAGATGTCTTTGTCGTGGAAGGCATGCAAAGAGGCCGCCACGGATTGCTCTTTGATGGTGGCAGGTTTTCGCCGGTGATGGATTCCCCGACCTTGATGTTCCACCATTGGGTGGCCAGTCAGATCGAAAAGGGCCGGGCTGCTGCATGAAGCCGACCGCGCTCGAGGACCGCTTGCTCGCAGCCCACCTACGCTGCGATCTCGACGCGCTGGTCGCACTCTATGAAGAAGCCGCTGATTGTCAGGAGGCAGACGGCAAGACCGAGGCTGCCTGTTTCTACCTGACCCATGCTTTTGTTTTTGCGCTCGAAGCGGGACATCCCGATGCCGACCGGCTGCAACGGCGCCTCTGGCAACGCGGCCGCGAGCAAAAACCCCATGCAGATCCGTAACAGGGTCATTCCTTTCCGTCATGGCGATCACAAATTTGGCGCCCCTGTCGCCTCTGCCTTCATTGTGCGATAGAGCAGCAACGATCCTGTGGCTGACGGATGACCGCACCGAAACGCACCTATGCACGCAAGGGAGTGGAACAGATGGATACGGTAACAATTCTCGCAAATCTCGGTTTGAACCGCGATCAAATCACTAACGGCTCGCTCTCAGTGGTCTCGCCAATCGACGGGGCGGAAATCGCACGTGTTGCCGAAACCTCCGACGCGCAGATGGATGAGATCATCACAGCATCGCAGACGGCTTTCCGATCGTGGCGAGACGTTCCGGCACCACGCCGCGGCGAACTGGTGCGACTGCTCGGTGAAGAACTGCGAGCTGCCAAATCCGATCTCGGCGCACTTGTTTCGATTGAAGCCGGCAAGATCGTTTCCGAAGGTCTCGGCGAAGTTCAGGAAATGATCGACATCTGCGATTTCGCGGTTGGTTTGTCCAGGCAGCTTTACGGCCTGACAATCGCATCCGAGCGCCCCGGCCACCGGATGATGGAAACCTGGCATCCCATGGGACCTTGCGGGGTCATCACGGCATTCAATTTCCCGGTTGCCGTCTGGGCCTGGAATTCCGCGTTGGCCCTGGTCTGCGGTGATCCGGTGATCTGGAAACCGTCGGAGAAGACACCTTTGACGGCAATGGCTTGCCTGAAGATATTTGAACGCGCGCTGGATCGGTTCGGCACGGATGCACCCGATGGCCTGGTTCAACTGGTGATCGGTGGACCGTCTGTCGGCGAGGCGCTGGTTGCCTCACCCGATGTCCCGATTATCTCGGCGACCGGATCGACCCGCATGGGCCGGATGGTCGGTCCAAGGGTTGCCGAGCGGTTTGGTCGTTGCATCCTCGAACTTGGTGGCAACAATGCCATGATCGTCGCCCCCAGCGCCGATCTGGAAATGGCTGTTCGGGCCATCGTCTTTTCAGCAGTCGGAACGGCCGGACAGAGATGCACATCATTGCGCCGTCTCATCGTCCATGAAAGCATACGGGCCGATCTCGTGGCGCGCCTGGCCAAAGCCTATGCCAGCCTGCCGGTTGGAGACCCGAGGCAAGACAGCACGCTCGTCGGTCCCCTGATCGACGCCAGGGCGCTGGAGACGATGCAGGCTGCCCTCAAATCAGCGGGAGCGGCTGGCGGCACCATCCATGGCGGCGAACCGGTCACCGAAGGTGTTCCCGGCGGGGGCGCCTACGCGGCACCAGCCATCGTTGACATGCCGGACCAGGCCGAGATTGTCTGTCAGGAAACGTTCGCACCCATTCTCTATGTGATGGGATACGAACAGTTCGAAGACGCCATGGCGATGCACAATGCGGTCCAGCAGGGATTGTCGTCCTGCATCTTCACCATGAACATGCGCGAGGCGGAGCAGTTTCTTTCCGATGCCGGTTCGGATTGCGGTATCGCCAATGTCAATATCGGCCCGTCCGGTGCTGAGATTGGCGGCGCATTTGGTGGTGAAAAGGAAACCGGTGGCGGGCGCGAGAGCGGCTCGGATGCCTGGCGAGGCTACATGCGCCGTCAGACCAACACCATCAACTATTCGGTGGAACTGCCGCTGGCTCAGGGCGTGACTTTCGATTTCTGACCGGTCTGCCCGCCATATCCGGGCATCATCGGTGGAAAGAGGGCCCTGAGCGGTGATTGCTCCGGAGCATCTCTCAGTGTGATGACCCGGTGATGGGCCATGATCATCTGGCAGGCCTGCCTGACATCCTGCCGCAGATCGTGATCGAGCACGACATGAATGCGCCCCGATTCCAGAAAAGCCCGATTTTCGCTGTCAAAATCATGGGCTACAAAGACACGTGGGTGCCAGCCCAATTGGTCCATGGCCCGCAGGATCTGTCGATTGCTTCCGCCAATCGAATAGATCGCCACGATATCGGGTGCTTCGGACAGGACACGCAGAACCTGCGGCCCGATGGGGTCATCCGACCGGGCCCCTTCAACCAGCTCGGTGAAGACCGGCGCGGCAAACAATTGACGCATGTGAGCCCGAAAGCCGGCCTCCCGTTCTTCTTCTCCGCGAAAACGGTTGTTTCGGACCGTTACCACGACATGGGGATTGTCCGCCGGCAGCCATTGGCGCATGAGATAGGCAGCGGTTTGCCCCGCTCGGCGATTGTCGAGACCGACATATCCGATACGGTCCGACCGAGGCAGATCCGTCGCGATCGCGATGACCGGAATACCGGCCTGGGTCAGTCGTTCCACCTGCCGGTTGATGGCCGCCGTATCGGGCGCCATGACGATCACGCCATGACTGCCGCGCTTGTGTATGCGCTCCAACACCCGCTGGATTTCGGTTTCGGTAAAGAGCAGCCTGATATCCGTTCTTGATCGGAAATTCACCGGTTCCATCAGCGGCAGTTCCGCTGCGATGGCCTCCTTCAGCGCGCGTCCGAAACTGTCCGGAGCTTCGATCACGAAATCAACGATGAATTTCCGTCCGGTGCTGCTGATGCTGTGTTCCTGTTCCTCCAACTCCCTGATTGCATGTTCAACCCGGCGCATGGTCTGATGCCGGACACCGCCGCGCCCATTGAGCACCCGATCGACAGTCGCAGTGCCAAGACCAGCCTGAACGGCGATATCTTTGACGAGAAAGCGGTGTGCCATGGGTCCGATCCGAATTTGATGGATTTTTGATGGATTTCGATCTTATGGGCAATCAACACTCGGGTCTATCCTGCCCGGACAGTGCTCAAGGGAGGATGCGATGGATCAGGTACTGAATGCGAATGATGCCGTTTGGCTGGATGTCGATTCCTGCTCGATGGATGATTTTCGGCGACATGTCGAGGTCGAAACCCCCACCGAACTGGTCCCGTTGGCCAGCGATCTTTCGTCCAATATTCCGCTGTATGATTCCGCTGCCGTAAAAAACAGCCTGGATGATCGGGATGGCCTGATGACCTTGATGGCGGAATGGAACCGGGTCCTGTCTTCGGGGCCGGGGATCGTTGTTTTCAGGCAAGCCCATGACAATCCGTCCTTGATTGACGATGTCACGGCAGTACTGGAGACGATCATTGCCGAGGAGGAAGCGCAGGCGGCAGGCTCCGGTGACCACTTCGCACCGGCGGGCGCAAATAGCCGGGTCTGGAATGCCCATGAAAAACTCTGTATCGCGGACCCACGCCTGTTTGCACTCTATAACGCCAACCCGATCATCCCGCTGATCAGTCGCGCCTGGCTGGGGCCACATTACCAGATCACCACGCAGGTCAATGTGGTGCGGCCCGGCGGCAAGGCGCAGACCTGCCATCGCGACTACCATATGGGATTTCAAACGGCGGACGATCTGGCCCGCTATCCTGCGCGGGTTCACGAACTGACACCCCTGTTGACCCTGCAGGGCGCCATTGCCCATTGTGATATGCCGATCGAGTCAGGCCCTACCAAACTGTTGCCATACTCACAGACCTATCGTCCGGGGTTCATTGCAACTCTTCAGACAGAGTATCGGGACTATTTCGAGGCGAACTGCGTACAACTGCCGCTCGAAAAGGGCGATGCGTTGTTCTTCAATCCAGCCGTCTTCCACGCCGCCGGAGAAAATCGTTCGTCAGATATCCACCGCTTTGCAAATCTGATGCAGATCGGATCGGGTTATGGGCGATCCATTGAAATCGTCGATCGATTGAGAATGAGCAAGGCCATGTATCCGGTTCTGCTCGATCTCAAACAGTCAGGAACAATCGGTGCCTCCGAGCTTGGCAATGTGATTGCTGCCTGCGCGGAGGGCTATCCGTTTCCCGCCAATCTGGACATCGATTCACCGTTGACAGGCATGGCGCCGGAAAGCCAGCAGGAGTTGCTCCATCGCGCTCTTGGAGAAAACTGGCCCGCCGACCAATTCAATCACGCGCTGCAGCAACAGGCGGACAGGAAGCGATCGCACTGAACCCGTCAACCGATGGAGATTTGTTGCGTTCGATGGTGCCGGCAGTCGTCAGGAGACGACGATCTTCTCGCACTTTGAAATGTCTCCGCCGATTGCTGCGCTGGCCGCCTTGGATGCAAAGGGCTGCAATTTGACGATTGCGGGATATTCCTTCGACCATCGGAAGGGGCGGGCGGGTTTGAAACCGGCCACGCTGTCGCTGCCGGGTATCCTCGCTTCCACCCGGATCTCCTGGTCTCGCAGCAGGGCCTGGGCGAGTGAACGAACCATCAGATCACCCCTGGTCGGTGCGGCTGCTTTCGGGTCCCACTCCATCACGATCATGGGGGCGGCGCCTATTTCTTTCTCCAATGACGGCTCATTCGATTTGTGAAAGGCTGTCAACACGGGTTGGTCATCAGCCAGGACCTCGACCGACACGCCGGGGCCCTGCGCCTGGAACAGGTTGCCGAGCGGCGGCAGTTGCAGCGTGACCCGCACAGGGATCAGAACGTTTTTTCGCCGTGTATCCGGCACCAGCTTGAATTCCATCCATCCCCGCCTTGCACGACCGGTTGCGTCGGACCGGATCCGGTCAATGTCTGCGGAGATTTGCTTGCGGACCTCGATGTCGGTGATGGAGGGCAGGTTTTCGGCGCGCCTGTCTGCGTCGGACAGGGACAGTTTTGACCAGGTGCTGCGCGCCACATTCTTGCCGGCAAGGCTTCTTTTCACAGTCGACGTTGCACGGTCAATCGTCAGGTCGATGCGCATCGTTCCCTCAATACCAATGGCCTGGCGATCGGCCAGGTGATAGCCGAGCTGGTGATTGCCACCGACGACCGGGCGCGACACACCACACATGAGGCTTTCTGCGGACCTGGCATATGCGACCGACGGCACAAGCGCCGTTGCGCCGAGAATCATGAGGAATCGCCGCCTTGAGAGGGAGGTTAGGACGGTCTGTGCAGATTGTCGTTCAAATGACATGGATCCCCACTTTGCAGCTTGGCAATGGATGGTCCGGCGCGTTTCGCTGCCCGGCAGCTCAGTTTGAAGCTCAACACTTAGTCAGTCGCGACGGACCGCACATCCCCTGAACGGGTGATAGACGGGTGGCTTTCATCGGATGGTTTACGATGACTAACATCGCCGCCGTGCCTGTGTTTGGTTCTTTGTGCCGGTTGATCCGTGCATTCAAATTCCTACATCAATTCATTGTCAGCGATTGCAGTGTGCAAGCGCGACCAAAAGCAGCTATTAAACACTGCGATGATCGAAATGGATTTCCGGAAATGACTGATACATACACGCCCCCGAAAGTTTGGACTCATGAGGCAGGCAATGGTGGGCAATTTGCCAATATCAACCGACCGACAGCCGGCGCCACCCATGACAAGGACTTGCCGGTCGGCGAACACCCTCTCCAGCTCTATTCGCTCGGAACACCCAATGGCGTGAAGGTCACGGTGATGTTGGAAGAGCTTCTCGCGCTCGGTCACAGCGGGGCCGAATATGATGCCTGGTTGATCAAGATCGGCGATGGTGAGCAGTTCGGCAGCGGTTTTGTTGGTGCCAATCCGAATTCGAAAATTCCGGCGCTCGTCGACCACAGTACCAAGGTTCCGACACGTGTCTTCGAATCCGGTTCCATACTCCTTTATCTCGCTGACAAGTTCGGGGCGTTTTTGCCGAAGGACCCGGCAAAGCGAACCGAGGCGCTGAACTGGCTGTTCTGGCAGGTAGGTGCCACGCCCTATCTGGGCGGTGGCTTCGGTCATTTCTACGCCTACGCGCCCGAAAAAATGGAGTATCCGATTGACCGCTATACGATGGAGGTCAAACGTCAGCTCGATTTACTGGATCAACAACTTGCGTCCAATCAGTTTATCGCCGGTGACGAGTATACGATTGCCGATATGGCGGTCTGGCCCTGGTATGGTGCGCTCGTAAGGAACCTGGTTTACGAGGCGGCGGAGTTTCTGGATGCCGAGAGCTACAAACACATCCATCGCTGGACAGATGAAATTGCCGAACGTGAGCCGGTCCAACGGGGCCGACGGGTCAATCGTGCCTGGGGTCCGGAAGAAAGCCAGCTTCCCGAGCGGCATTCCGCCAGCGACTTCGATGCGCCGCCCGCCGAGAAAGTGGCAAGCTGAATTTCTGATGGACTAATGCCGTTCGCTCTGCCGCATCCAGAAGACAAATGGCAGTGAGACGAAATACATGGTGATGCCGTAAATACCGGACGGCAGGCTGAACGGCGGGAGGCCGCTCGCAGCTTCGACGATCAGACTGCCGACGGTAATCCCCAGCGTGCTGTTCTGGATACCGGTCTCGATGGCGACCGCGATCCTGTCCGCACGGTCGAGGCCAAGGAGCCGGCCAAATCCGAAGCCGATCAGAAGCAATGCCACGTTGAGGACCACGAGCAGTGGGCCAAGCAGCGCTATGTTTTCGACGAAAACAGTCCAGTTGGCGGCCAGTGCACCAATGACGATGATCACGAACAGAACCATTGCGGCGCGGATGATGGACGGCTCGATCCTGTCCGCCAGAGATGGGGAGAAATGCCGGACTGCGACGCCGATCGCGACCGGTACCGCGGTAATGGCGAACATTGCAATTGCCAGCGACGTAACATCGACATCTGGCGCCGCCCGGCCCATCAGCGTATCGGCCGCGAAGGCCACGAGAAACGGCACGGTGATCACGGAGATCAGGCTGACGACGCCAGTCAGTGTGACCGAAAGTGCAACCGAACCCCCGGCAAGTCTCGTCATGATGTTGGACGTGACGCCACCGGGGCAAAAGGCAAGGATCATCACGCCGACCGCCAATTCAGGCGACAGAGCAAATATCTGAAGCAGGAGGAACGCGACGACCGGCAAGATGATGATCTGGGAGACTGCTCCGGCTACAAAGGCTTTCGGTTTTGCCACCACGCGGGCAAAGTCGGCGATGGTCAAACCAAGACCCAGTGAAAACATGATGAATGCCAAGGAAAGCGGCAGAAAAACGCTTAGCAAAATGCCCATGAAGTCCCCCAAGGTTTGTCTTGATTATAGACAGGCTGCAACGCACGAACAGTGGTCACAATGTTACCCACCGGTTTGACGGCTGGATCGGCATGATCATGTGTGCCGCGAATACCGATTGAACCAAAGGCGTCCTGACGCTAACTCGATTGCACCTTGACGAAGGTCTGTCGCGCCTGCCTTTGAAGGTTATTGGTGTAATCTTCCGAAGACCAGCCATAGCGGCGGATCAACTGATCCCAGCTTTCAAACGACAGCATCATGCACAACAGGTCGGTTGCGGTTTCCACAGTCCAGCCATCGGCCAGCCGGTGTTCCGACGCCAGCATCTCGATTGCAGCCTGGCACCCCTCCCGTATGGCATCCATTCGGTTCTGCCAGGCCACTTCGGCTTCCGGATCCGTCTCGCGCATGGCCAGAAGCGCCCTTGCGACCCCCTGAACATTGGGCCAATGTCCACCGGTAAAGGCAACAAAGGCCGACAATCTCTCAGATCCAGTTGTGGCCTGCCGCGAGGGCTGCAGCCGTTCCCCGACCCCCATGACCTCATCCATGTAGCGTGTGGTTTCGATCAACAGATCGGCCCGGGCATCGAAATGCAGATAGAGCGCCTGCCGGGAGATTCCGGCAGCCCGCGCGATATCGGACATGCGAACTGCCTTGCCGCTGCCGCCCTCCATCAGTTTCCAGGTGGCTTCGAGGATTCGTTTTCTTGTTTCAGGATTTCCACTTGACATTATGTAAAGTACCGCCTACTTGACATCATGTCAATTGACACGGTGTCAAGTGAAAGGAGAAAAACATGAAACTGATAATTTTTGGCGCGACCGGAACAGTTGGTAAGGTTCTTGTCGAGCAGGCGCTGGCAGCAGGCCATCAGGTCACGGCATTCACACGCAGTGGTCGATTTGGTGGTCTGAAAAACGACAATTTGCAGGTGGTCAAAGGCGATGTGCTTGATTCCACTTGTGTTTCAACGGCGATTGCCGGTCATGAGGCGGTGCTTTGCGCGCTGGGTGCGGGACGCAAGGGTGGCGTAAGGGCGCCGGGCACAGCCAACATCATCGCAGGAATGAAGGCGAACGGTGTTCGACGGCTTGTTTGTCAATCCACGCTTGGAGCGGGTGACAGTGAAGGCAATCTGACCTTCTTCTGGAAGCATGTCATGTTCGGGTTGCTGCTACGCCCGGCCTATGAAGACCATCAGCTCCAGGAGCAGTATCTTCGTGGATCCGGCCTCGATTGGACCATTGTGAGACCGGCAGCCTTCACCGACGGCCCGCGTACGGGAAACTATCAGCACGGCTTCTCCGGCGCATCGCCGCGGGGACTGGAACTGAAGATATCCCGAGCCGATATCGCCGATTTCATGATCGCCCAGTTGCAGAGCGACGACTATCTTCGCCAGGCGCCGGGCCTGTCCTATTGATCAATCTGGACCACAGGGAGTATTGCCATGTTTGAACACCTGCCCGTCTATCTGATTGCAATTGCAGCGCTGTTCTGTTGGCTTGTCGCTGGCGTTTTCTTCGCCTTTTCCGACTTCGTCATGAGATCACTCAACAAGCTGCCTCCAGAGCAGGCCATACCGGCCATGCAAAACATCAACAGCGTTGTCTACCGGTCAGTTTTCCTGACGAGCCTTTTCGCGCTGATGGCGGCAAGCGTCCTGTTCATCGGATATGGGGCCTTCTGGCGCGGTGCCGGGTCGGGATTACTGGTCGCCGCCGGACTGCTCTATCTTGGGACGGTTGTGGGCGTGTCGGCGATCGGAAACATTCCGCTGAACAACAGGCTCGCAAAGGCAAATCCCACGTCTCCGCATGCCGTCGACATCTGGCGAGACTATTTCGCCCGCTGGTCAGCCTGGAATCACCTCAGAACGGTCGGCGCAACCGTGACGGCTTTCCTCATGACCCTGGCCTCGATTGAAATGGTGTGATAGCGCCGGCCACGCCTCGTTTGACGGCAAAAAGCAAGCCAGATCAATGACCGGCGGGCATGTCACGGCCCGCCGTTTTTCGTTGGATCGGTGGGGGCGGCGGCCCGTCGGTGTCTATCTTGACAAGCCGCACGGGCCGCGCAAGATACCGTCTGTCGGATGAAAGAGGGAGCAGGCGTGGATCAATCCAGTAAGGTGCTCGTACTCTACGCTCATCCCGGGCAGCGTTACTCCAAAGCCAACGAACAGCTGACGCGGGTTGCCAACGGCATTCGCGACGTTACCTTTGTGGATCTCTACGCCGAATATCCGCGTTTCAAGATCGATGTTGCCACGGAACAGGAACGCCTGCTGACCCATGATGTGATCATCTTTCAATTTCCCCTGTTCTGGTATTCGACGCCCGCTCTGCTCAAGGAATGGCAGGACCTGGTTCTCGAATACGGATTCGCCTATGGAGAAGGCGGCGACCGGATCGCCGGCAAACTGTTTCTGCCGGTGGTGACGGCCGGGGGACCCGAAGATTTCTATCAGCCTGGCGGTCGCAACAATTTCCGCCTGCGCGAATTGCTGACGCCTCTCGAACAAACAGCCAATCTGTGCGGCCTGCGCTTCATTGCGCCCTATACACTGTTTGCGGCCTTGCGTGCGCCCGGCGATAGCCGGCTTGAGCGCCATTCCGCCGGCTATGAAAAACTGTTGCAGGCATTGCGCGACGATCGATTGGACCTTGAGGCCGCGGCTGAATTGCCTGTGCTGACCGCCGAAACCTTGCCCATTCGCGAAGAAGCAAAAGCATGACCGGCCTTCTATTTCAGGCTTTCGTCTATCTGTGTGCAGCCGTCATTGCCGTCCCAGTGGCCAAGCGTCTTGGTCTCGGTTCGGTTCTTGGATACCTGATCGCGGGCATAGTCATTGGTCCGTTGTTGGGCCTTGTCGGGTCCGAGACCCAGGGCATTCAGCACATTGCCGAATTCGGTGTCGTGATGATGCTGTTCCTGGTTGGCCTGGAACTGGAGCCACGCAATCTCTGGAACATGCGCAGCAAGCTTCTTGGATTGGGCGGGCTTCAGGTCGGCCTGACAATCCTTCTGGTCATGGCCGGTGCCATGGCTCTTGGCCAGCCCTGGACGATTGCGCTGGCGATCGGACTGGTCTTTTCCCTCTCATCCACGGCCATCGTCCTGCAAACGCTCAATGAAAAGGGTTTGATGAAAAGCGATGGCGGACAGTCGAGCTTTTCGGTTCTGCTGTTCCAGGACATTGCCGTCATTCCCATGCTGGCATTGATCCCGCTGCTGGCGTTGCCGGAGCTTGCCGGCCACGGCGATGGTCACGGGGGAGGCGGCCACGGCGGCGGCGATCATGGCGCCGAGATGAGCCTGATCACTGGGCTGGTGGGCTGGCAGGTGGCATTGGTCAACATTGCCGCCGTGGCGGCCGTGGTCGGCGGCGGTCACTACCTGTCACGCCCGCTGTTTCGCTTCATCGCCAAGGCAAAACTTCGCGAGATTTTCACCGCAGCGGCTTTGCTGCTGGTGGTTGCTATCGCGTTCCTGATGACCTTGGTCGGACTATCACCTGCACTCGGGACCTTCCTGGCCGGCGTCGTGCTTGCTAACAGCGAGTTCCGGCATGAGCTGGAAAGCGACATCGAACCCTTCAAGGGGTTGCTGCTCGGCCTGTTTTTCATCACGGTCGGGGCCGGGATCGATTTTGGACTGCTGTTCGACAACATCCTTGCGGTCCTTGGACTGACCATCGGTCTGATGCTTCTCAAGGCTCTGGTCCTGCTGGGGCTGGCGCTCGTGTTCAAGCTGCGCGGTGCCGATCAGTGGCTGTTCACGCTGGCGCTGGCGCAGGCAGGAGAATTCGGATTTGTTCTGTTGTCCTTCACGGTGCAGAATTCGGTCATTCCGGCCGACATCGCCGCTCTTCTCCTGCTGGTGGTTGCGCTTTCGATGCTGCTGACACCGGCCCTCTTCATTCTGTTCGACAAGGTCGTGTTGCCACGCCTGACACGGGATCAGGAGCGTGAGGCAGACGAGATCACGGAGAAGGGCGCCGCAATCATTGCCGGCATGGGCCGGTTCGGACAGGTGATCAACCGGGTGCTCAAAAGCAATGGATACGACACCGTGGTGCTGGATGTCAGTGCCGAGATGGTGGAGGGATTCCGGCGGTTCGGCATTGGCGCCTTTTACGGCGATGCGTCCCGTCCGGACCTGCTGCACTCCGCCGGACTGGCCGAAGCCAGCCTGCTGGTTGTGGCGATCGACGACGTTGAGCGGACCACCGAGATCGTCAAGCACGCGCGACGCGAACAGCCGGATTTGCACATCATTGCCCGTGCCCGAAACCGACAGCATGTCTACGAACTCTACAAGGCTGGTGCCAACGACATCGTCCGTGAGACCTTCGACAGCGCGGTGCGGGCCTCACGCTATGCGCTGGAATCCTTTGGCGTGCACCCACATGAGGTGGAGAAGCTGGTGACGGTCTTTGTCGACCATGATCGCCAGGCGATCCGCAGGCTCGCCGCACTTTACGATCCGGACATACCGGTGTTCGAAAACGAGCCCTACATGAAGCTGGCCCGCGAAATCGAAAAGGAAATCGAGGACACGCTGTCGAACCGGAGCCCCGATGCCCACGAGACGGTCAAGCGCGCATGGCTGCCGCCAGGCAACACGCCTGACTAGGCCTTTTCACGTTTTGTCAGAAACGGGACAACAGTGTCGGCTGTTGATTTTGTTGATGCATTCAGGTTTTGCCGATTCCGTCAAAACCTGAATTGCTCTAGGCGGCCGACCCGGTCAAGACTCAATTCGTGGCGCTGACACCTTGATCCATCAACGCCTTGATTGCGCCGGTTGCGGTGCCTGCAACTATGCGGCCCAGTTCCTGATCACCGCGCAGCACGATCAGGGTTGAGCGCCGAGGAATGTTGCGAGAGGTCGACACCTCGTGGCGGCGATAGTCGTCCCAGTCCACACGGACGAAAACCATCGCCTGATCATATTGCGGGTTCTGCTCGCGTAACGCCGAAATGACCCGCTCCTGCCGGGCACAGGTCGAGCACCAGTCGGCGGCATAGTCCACGAATACAGTTTTTCCGTCGGCGAGTGCCTGTTTGATCAACCCCGGGGCATAGTCGAGCGTTTCGCTGGCCATGGCAGGGGCTGCCGAAAACGCCAGGGCCAGGGCCAAAAAACTGCGTCGTAACATTTTGATCTCCTCTTGAAGAATTACAGGGATACGGAAAGGTCTTGCAGCCACACGGGCAGGGCGCGGACCGCCCATGCTTCAACCAGATGATGGACACGCAATAGGATCATCGCACCCACCGCAATGAACAGAACGCCGATGACCGGTTTTGACCGATGTGACAAGGTTCGCAGTGTTTCGGACCGTAGCATCTTGCCTGCACCATAACCGAGCACCAGGATCAGCGTCGACACACCCATTGCAAAGGCGATCATGATCAGACCCGCCCGAATGAGGTCGTCACCTTGCGAAGCAAGGGCGATAGCGCCGCCGAGTGTCGGCCCGATGCAGGGCGACCAGACCGCGCCAAGCAGCACGCCACCCAGAAACTGGCCCCTGAAACCGGAAAGGTCCAATCCATGCATTGTACTGTCAGCGCCGGTGGCAAAGCCGGCCGTGACCGTTTCGAATTGCCGGCTGAAGGCCGGAACAACAAGAACCAGTCCGAAAAAGATCATGAGGGTGGCGGCGATTGTCGAAAGCGTTTCCTCGGTCAATCCGATCGTGTGACCGATCGTCGCGACAAACATGCCGAAAGTGACAAAGGACAGGCTCATGCCCAATGCCAGGGCGACCGGGCCGCGTCGATCCGCGCTCAGTGCCGAGGCCAGGACGATCGGAAGTACCGGCAGGACGCAGGGGTTGATCAAGGTCAGAAGGCCGGCGCCATAGGCAAAAAGCAGGTCAATCAAGATGGTTTTCCGTCAAAATGCTTGATACCGGTCGGTCACGATTGAGCCGCATTGTTCCCACGGGAATGGGCCGGATGCCAGACACTGATATTCACGATCATGTCAGGAACAGCCGCACCGTATTGGTCCCCTGACTCGCCGCTCGCTGGCCCTCCCGGAAACACCTGTCCTTTTCTATAGACGACGCATTGCGGCGCGGATGGTCCGGGTGTAAAAAACATATCTTATATAAGACTCGAGGCGGGTGGTTCGCCTGAGTCAAAATGGGGAGTTGGTCGATGGGTGGAGACAGGCACGATGTGGACCTCTCGCCCCATGTTTCCGACGAAATCCGCAAGACGACCTGCTACATGTGCGCCTGCCGGTGTGGCATCAACGTTCATTTGCGCACAGGTGAAAACGGCCAGCCGAAGATCCGTTACATCGAAGGAAATCGTGATCACCCGATCAACAAGGGCGTGTTGTGTGCCAAGGGGTCGGCCGGCATCATGCAACACTACTCGCCGGCCCGGCTGAAAAAACCCCTGCTGCGGACGGGTGAGCGCGGCCGTGGTGAATTCAAGGAAATCGAGTGGGAGGAGGCGCTTTCCCTTGCCACCGATTGGCTTGGAGAAGTGCGCGAACGCGATCCCAGGAAACTGGCCTTTTTTACCGGCCGGGACCAGAGCCAGTCCCTGACCGGCTGGTGGGCCCAGCAATTCGGCACACCGAATTTCGCCGCCCATGGCGGTTTCTGTTCTGTCAATATGGCGGCCGGTGGCATTTACACATTTGGCGGCGCCTTCTGGGAGTTCGGCGCGCCCGACTGGGACAAGACCGAATTGTTCATGATCTTCGGCGTGGCGGAGGATCATGATTCCAATCCGATCAAGATGGGTCTCGGAAAGCTCAAGGCACGCGGCGTAAAGGTCGTTGGCATCAATCCGGTACGCACCGGCTACAACGCGATCGCTGATGAATGGGTCGGCATCACGCCAGGCACCGATGGCTTGTTCATTCTGTCGCTGGTTCACGAACTCGTTCGCGCCGGCAAGGTCGATGTCGATTATCTGTTGCGTTACACCAATGCGCCCTGGCTGGTGATTGATGATGAGGGCCGTGCGGACCACGGTCTGTTTGCCCGCAACGATGATGGCGAGGCGCTGGTCTATGACCGGCAGGCCAAGGCCTGTGCGTCCTACAAACAGGTCGGGACATCAGCCGCGCTGAAAGGTGAAGTCACACTGCCGGATGGCCGCAAGGCGCGGCCGGCTTTTGAACGTCTGGCGGAAAAATATTGCGCCGATGACTATGCACCGGACGCCGTATCGGAAAGAACCGGGGTGCCGGCCGCGCAGATCAGACGCCTGGCCGCCGAGATCGCGGAAGCCGCGTTCGACAAGGAGATCGTGGTCGATCAACCCTGGACGGATATGAAGGGTGAGCGGCACGAAAGGATGATCGGCCGACCGGTCTCGTTCCACGCCATGCGCGGAATTTCGGCCCATTCGAACGGATTTCAGACGTGCCGAGCCCTTCACCTGCTGCAGATTCTGGTCGGTTCGATCGACTGCCCGGGCGGATTTCGCTTCAAGCCGCCCTATCCGCGCCCGATCGACGGACAGCCCAAGCCCCATGGCGGCAGCAAACCGAGCGAACCCCTGCCGGGGCCGCATCTGGGTTTCCTGCGGGGACCGGAGGAACTTCTTCTGCAGGATGACGGTGTGACGCCGCAGCGTATCGACAAGGCGTTCAGCTGGGACGCGCCGATGTCGTCGCACGGGCTGATGCATATGGTGATCTCAAACGCCCATGCCGGCGATCCCTATCCGGTCGACGTGCTCTTCATGTACATGGCCAACATGTCCTGGAATTCGTCGATGAATTCCGGCGGCGTCATGAAGATGCTCGAGGCGAAAGACGACGACGGCAATTACAAGATACCCAAGATCATCTATTCCGATTCCTATGAGTCCGAGATGGTTGCCTACGCCGACCTTGTGCTGCCCGACACCACCTATCTTGAGCGGCACGACTGTATTTCACTGCTCGACCGGCCCATTTCCGAGCCCGAGGCACTGGCCGATTCCCTGCGCTGGCCGGTGGTCGATCCGGCGACCCAGGGCGAGGGCCGTGATGTGCGTGGGTTCCAGTCGGTCCTTCTTGATCTGGGGGGACGGCTCAATTTGCCCGGGATGGTGGATGGGGACGGCAAGCACCTCTACAAGGATTATGCCGACTACATGGTCAACCACCAGCGCAGACCGGGCGTCGGACCACTTGCCGGCTGGCGCGGCAAGGACGGCGAAAAGAACGGTCGCGGCGAACCCAATTCGGACCAGATTCAGCGCTATATCGACAATGGTGGTTTCTTTGAAGCGCATGTGCCGGAAGAGGCGCAGTACTTCAAACACGCCAACAAGGCCTGGACCGACTGGGCGATCGAGATGGGCTTGCAGGACGGGCCGGTCGAGAATGTCTTTCAGCTCTACCTGGAGCCGCTCCGCAAATTTCAACTGGCCGCCGAAGGGCACGGCGACCGCCAGCCGCCCGATACACACCGGGAGCGGATCAAACGATGTTTCGATCCCTTGCCGATCTGGTACCCGCCATTTGAGGGGGAAGGCCTCGACGAGGAAGAGTTTCCCTTCCATGCGCTGACTCAACGCCCGGCGGCAATGTATCATTCCTGGGGCTCGCAAAATGCCTGGTTGCGGCAGATTCACGGCTCCAACCCGCTCTATGTTCCCGGGGCCATCTGTGACCAGGCCGGTCTTGAGGATGGCGATTGGGCCTGGGTGACCTCGCATCACGGCAAGATCAAGGTGCCGGTGCGCCGCATGGAGGCGGTCAATGGCAAGACCATGTGGACGTGGAACGCCATTGGCAAACGGCCCGGTGCATGGAACCTCGATAATGATGCACCGGAGGCCAGAAAGGGCTTTCTGCTGAACCATCTCATCCATGAATTGCTGCCGCCGAAGTCGGATGGCTTGCGCTGGTCCAACTCGGATCCCATCACCGGTCAGGCCGCATGGTTTGACCTCAGGGTCAAGATCGAAAAAGCACCGCCCGAGGACCATCCCGTCTCGCAGCCGCAATTCGAGCCGCAAAAGGACAATCTGAAAAAGCCGGCGGACAGCCTTGCCTATGGCCATGAGTGGGAGATCAAGACATGACCAGCCTGCCTGCCTCGACGGACAAGGCGCTGGGTCTTGTCATTGATCTCGACACCTGTGTGGGCTGCCATGCCTGTGTCGTGAACTGCAAGGAATGGAATACCGGTGGCTATGGCGCACCGCTGGGTGATATCGATCCCTATGGCGCCGAACCGGTCGGCGCCTGGTTGAACCGCATCCACACATTCGAAGTCAGCCCGGACGACGCGCCGGCCTCGATCGTGCATTTTCCGAAATCCTGCCTCCACTGTTCGGATGCGCCCTGCGTGACCGTCTGCCCGACCGGAGCCAGCTACAAGCGCTCGGACGATGGCATCGTGCTGGTCGATGAATCCATGTGTATCGGTTGCGGCCTTTGTGCCTGGGCGTGTCCCTACGGCGCGCGCGAGATGGACCCGGTCGAAAACGTCATGAAGAAATGCACGCTCTGTGTCGACCGGATCTACAACGACAATATTCCCGAGGAAGACCGGGTGCCGGCCTGCGTACGCACCTGTCCCGCCGGCGCCAGGCATTTTGGTGATTTCTCGGATCCGCAATCGGATGTCTCGCAACTGGTTGCCGAGCGCGGAGGGTTCGACCTCATGCCGGAAATGGGAACAGCGCCGGTCAACAAATATCTGCCGCCACGTCCGAAGACGAAGCCGGATTCGGGAGCGGAACGGCGTATCGAACCGGAAGCGGCCAAGGCGGACGGCTTTCTGGGCTGGCTCGACCAGGCGCTGGAAAAACTGGGGTAAGACGGCATGCATCCTGCAATTTCAGTCATATTCTTCACGGTTACATCCGGTGCCGGCTTCGGTTTCATCGCAATGATCGGTGCCGGTGTCCCTTTGCCGCAGGGCCTGGCCGCAGCGTTCTTTCTGCCGCTGCTCGCTGGTGGGCTGGCTGTTGCCGGACTTGTCTCCTCGACCTTTCACCTCGGTCATCCTGAACGCGCCTGGCGCGCCTTTTCCCAGTGGCGCTCATCCTGGCTGTCGCGCGAAGGCGTGATGGCGGTCCTGACCCTCTGCCTTTTCGGTCTCTACACGCTGATCTGGATGATCACGGGAGACAGGCTTCTCTGGCTCGGACTGATTATTGCACTGGGTGCGCTGCTGACCGTCTATACGACGGCAATGATCTATGCACAGCTCAAGACGGTTCCCCACTGGCATACCGCGTTGACGCCGCTTTGTTACCTCGGATTCTCGCTGGCCTGTGGCCATCTGCTCGCCACCACATTTGGTCCATCCGGCGGTTCGGGTGCGGTTGGCGTTGCGGTCCTTGCCATCTTGATTGCCTGGGGATTGAAACTGGCCTGGTGGAACCGTGCGGCGGCGACCAATCTTGCGGCGGCTGGATCGACACCGGAATCGGCCACGGGTCTGGGTAGCATGGGGAAGGTTCGTTTGCTGGAAAGCCCACATTCGGGCGAGAATTACCTGACCCGTGAAATGGTTCATGTCATCGGTCGCAAACATGCCGCCAAGCTGCGCCGGATCGCGCTTCTTCTGGGGGGTGCCCTGCCGCTTGTGATCACTCTGGCGGTATGGATTTTCGCCATGTCACCGGGCTGGCTCATCGTGGCCTTTGCCGGCCTGCTGGCTGGCCTGTTCGTCGAACGGTGGCTGTTCTTTGCAGAAGCCGAACATGCTGTTTCGCTTTACTACGGCGGCGGTCAAAAGTAGAGCGATCTGCGTCTTCTCGCTGGATTTCGTGACAAGAGGGTCCGGGGACTGCCCTGAACCAACTCGCATCAGCCTATCCAACTGTCGTTCGGATAGTGTCGTCAGCCACCGTCCTGCTGCTGTGCCCAAATTGTGCGACGGCGCTCCTTGATCAACGCGTCCCCCTCGGATGTACCATCGTGAAATGTACCCAACCACCGGTCCCAAGGTGTTTCCCAGGTGCCGTAATTGCAGTCGAAAAAGCGGTGATGCAACTGGTGGAAGAAGTCACCAACCTCGATGCCTCCAAAGGATCCGAATTTCAGCTTTTCAAATCCGGTATGTGACGTCGGTGCGCCGACACCGTGGTGAAACAGGAGAAAGATCACATGGACCGGATGTGCCGGGACCAACAGGAACATCAGCGTGTCCGACATCAAGATGAAGCTTTCAACCGGATGCATCGCCAGGCCAGACCAGGGGCCGGTATTGATGTTTCGATGATGCCATGAATGGACGTGGCGATAAAGGAACCTCGTGTGCAGCAGACGGTGGTGCAGATAGAAGTAAAATCCGGCCCAGATCGGGATGATCAAGATCAACGCCACGAACCAGACCGGATGGCTGTCCAGCGTGATCATTGTGGCCCAGCCATTGGCATAGGCGTACCACATGAAGCACTCCCAGAAGGTCCAGAATTGCATTGCCACGAAGGACCAAAGCACATTGTCCCAGACCTGGTTCTTGAACCAGAACACCCTGGCGCCGGTCATCATCGGGCGCATGTCATAGCGCATGTCGTCGCCCTGCGTTCCAAGGCGCCACAACAACAGGTGCAGTCCTCCGGCGACGCTGAACAGGATGATGAAATTGCGAATCCAGACCTCGGCAATCCAGTCAAATGCCAGTTTTTGCGCGCGATCGAGCTCCGGCGTGAAAACCAGCCAGGTGACTACCGCACCGATCAGGAAGAGACAGCGCAGACCGACGGGGTTCCAGCTGCGCAGCAAATACAAAAGAGAGGCAGCCGGTTTGGCTGGCCAATCCCAATAGGGCGCAACCTGCAGCGGCAGGGTTGGCGTATAGTTCCAGATGCGGCGACGGCTCCCCGCTGCCTGGCCGGGATGATTGCGAATTGTTCCGCCTCCGATTATCGCGATGATCCTGCCCGTTCGGCGGCCGTTTCCGGCTCGACAAGCGGGCGATCCCGTGCCTGAAGAACGGCGGGGTCATAGGGCGGGCGCGCAAAGACCTCGTGAACCATCGGTGCAAAGAAGGACAGCGGCAGCGTGTCGTATTCAGGATCGAAACTTGCCTGGTCCCATCGCTCGCAGAAGGTCGCGCAATCGTTGAAATATTTGTGCCCGCGATGGCGATCGCGCTTGTTTTGATCGGTCCCGTCCAGATGGTGCCCGTAATACAACATCTGGAAATCACCATGCGTTTCGACGCACCATCGGCACTGTTCGCGGACAAAGGGCTTCAGGATCGTGGCAGCGTATTCATCGTGGTTATAGGGGGCGAAAATATCGCCAATGTCGTGCAGCAGGGTTGAAACGACCCAATCGATATCTGCCCCGTCGCGCCAGGCTCGCGTGGCCGATTGAACGGAGTGTTCCAATCGCGTGACCTGGTAACCCGAAAGGCTTTCATCCAGTTGCTCCAGAGCCTGCAGCAGTCGTCCTGCAGTTCCCTTGGTGTGTTCAATCTCATGGGCTGTCAGGAACGCATATTCTTCCGTTGTCCCGTCTTTCATCTGGGTGAATTTGACCTTTTCCATGGGACCTCACTGTTTGCACCGCTAAAATCCGTTGACGGATTGTGGCCAAAAAGGAAGTTGCCGGCGAGGTCAAAAACGGGAATGCTGTGATAACAATTTGTTATGATAGGAAACCAAAATGCGCCGCAAGATCCCGCCATTGAATGCCTTGTTGGCGTTTGAGGCCGCAGCCAGACATTGCAATTTCACCCGCGCCGCCGAGGAACTCTCCGTTGCCCAACCCGCCGTGACGCGTCACGTCGCCAATATCGAGGATTGGGTTGGAGCCGATCTGTTCAAACGTCGGGGTAGCAATCTGGATCTGACAGAGCAGGGGCAGGCGCTTGCTGAACTGGCGACGACGGTCTTTGATCGGCTTGAATTGGGTGTCCGAGACGTGGTTGCCGCCAATGATCAGGAGCTTTTGCTCGGCGCGTCCTTTGGTGTGACACATCTCTGGTTGATGCCGCGGATTGGTGGATTGCGTATGGCGGCCAATGCGACCATCAATTTCATCACCTCTGATGACTATAGAGGCTTCGACGCTCCGGCCGTCGATGCTTCGATAAGGTTTGGGAATGGTGATTTCGGCTCGAATGGTTGCGATCTGATTTTCCGGGAGACCTGCCAGATCATCGCAAGCCCCGGCTTTCTGGCTGCACACCCGGAGTTTGACCCGGAAGACCCGACCCGAACGCTCGATCTGAAATATATGTTTGATCACGGCGACCCACACGCCATCGGCTGGACGACATGGGCGGATTTCTTCCGGCGGGATGGTCGGTCGCTGGAAGAGACCGCGCGACTGACCACGGTTCTGAGTTATCCCACAATGCTGGACATGGTGTGCGCCGGCGAGGGGATTGGTCTTGGATACTGGGGGTTGGAGGATGCCCTCGTAGAGGCCGGAAAACTGGTGCGCGCGGGAACGCCGATCGCACGCGAGAACTTCGGCTACTATCTGGTATACCGCAGGGAACAACGATCAAAGCCCGCCTTTGAACGCTTGCGCGCTTTCCTGTTGCAATGCAGCCCCTGACCCGCACGGAAAGCCTGCGCACCGGTGAAGGAAGACCAGGGACCATGGTGTCCAATCCCGCCCGGTTGACCGCATGGACTGACCGAATAGGTAGCCACTCGATCACCTCCCAAATGCACCGATAATCGAACGGGACCGGTCTGCATCTGAAATCAGTTTCCGGGATCCTCGAATTCAAATGCGTACAATGCAAGACGGTGTGCGGGGCCGTCGGCATGTCCGGTGGATTTGAACCCGCAACGACGCATCAGCCGATGGGATCGATGATTGGGTTCATCGACCGCCGCGACAAGCCCCGACAATTGAAGCGACGTTCGCGCATGACTGATCAGCCTGTTCAGAGCCCGGGTCGCCAGTCCGCCACCCGTATGTCGGGGATCAAGCGCGATGACGGGTTCGATCTGCCCTGCCATGCCCGGGATGGTGGCAAGTATTTCGGACACCGGCTCAAGGCCGATCACGCCGGCCACGGTGGTGTGTCCGGTTTCGATAATCCACAGGCCAAGGCCCCGATCCTCCAGATTTTCGCTGGATTTGAGCATCTCCGTGACCTCCTCGCGGGACACCTGCCGGTCATCGCACAGAAAGCGGCGGACATCCCGGTGGCGGAGAATCCGCGTGACGTGGTCACGATGCGCAATTTGCATCGGGCGGAGTTGACCGCCGACAAATGGCAGACACGGTTTCATCAAAATGTCCCGAACAGGCACGGCAGCCTGTTGAAATGTAACCAGCGCGCTTGGAAACGCGCTGGTCATTGGTTTTACGATGTCGATTTGGGCAGGGCAGGGTCGCTGCCCCATTCCGCCCAGGATCGGTGGTATACGCGAACGCTCGGATATCCCAGCAGCCGCAGTGCCACGTAGCTGTGGGAGGATGCCAACCCGTTCTGGCAATGCATGATCACATTGTTCTCCGGTGCAATTCCCCTCGCCAGAAAGTGTGCCTGCAGGGCATCAGCGTCCAGGAAACGGCCATCAGGACCCAGGTTTTGCGACCATGGCACATTGATCGCCCATGGAATGTGACCATCCGCGTACATTTTCCCGGAGCGAACGTCGATCAGCACACCATCGGGATCCTGCCGCGCGTCGAGCACGTCTGCCGCACCGGCATGGCGCCGCGGACTGACCGCTGCCTGGAAGGCTCCCGGGTCGGACTCGTTCTCGCCCACAGCAACCGGTCCGTTGACGGCGCGCCAGCCGGACCATCCACCGTTCAGAACAGCCACGCCTCTGTGTCCGAGATATTCCATCAGCCAGAACATGCGGGCCGCATGAAATCCGCCCCGGTCATCGTAGAAAACAATCTTCCGATCGGCTGAAACTCCCAGATCCGAAAGAAGTTTTTCCATCTCGGCAACCGATCGCAGGGTTCCGTCAATCGGGCTGAAACGCGCAACAACGGCATTCGGATCAAGATGCCGTGCACCGGGTACATGGCCCGCGTCGAATTCGGGGCGCGGACGGACGTCAACAATGACAAGGCCTTCTGGTCCGCTTTCTGGCTGCAAGCTCCCGGTTGGCGATACGACAGCCATGAGTTCGCCCGGCTCCATCAGGAGATGCGGATTGGCATAGGTGGATGATTGGGTCCAACCGGTCCGAGGCACGCAGATGCATGCGGCCGCAACGGTCAGGGCGCCGAACTGACGCCGTGTAAGATTGGTCGACATTGGGATTATCCTTCGTTCTGGCTATTGGGAGGGTGCCGCGACAAGGCGCAGATAGGGGACCGGACTTTTCCAGCCATTCGGGTAGCGTGTTCGCGCAACATCGTCGCTGACCGATGGAACGATCACGACATCCTCACCCGCCGACCAATTGGCCGGGGTGGCCAATTGATGGCTGGCGGTCAGTTGCAGACTGTCGATGGTGCGAAGCACCTCGTTGAAATCCCGGCCCGTCGTCATGGGGTATGAGAGTGTCAGCTTGATTGCCTTATCGGGCCCGATGACAAACAGGGTACGTGCCGTGGCGTTGTCGGCTGCCGTGCGGCCTTCGGCTGTGTCGCCCGCATCTTCCGGCAGCATGCCATATAATTTGGCTACCCTCAGATCCGTATCGCCGATCAGCGGATAGTTCGGCGCGTGCCCGACGGCAATCTTGATGTCCTTGGACCATCGGTTGTGATCGGCAACCGGATCGATCGACACACCGATTAGTTTGACGCCTCGACGGTCGAATTCCGGCTTCATCCCGGCCACGACGCCCAGCTCGGTTGTGCAAACCGGGGTGAAATCCTTCGGATGCGAAAACAGTACGCCCCAGGCATCGCCGAGCCAGTCGTGGAAGCGAATTTCTCCCTCGGTCGTGTCGGCGACGAAATCGGGAGCAGTGCTGTTGATTGAAAGTGGCATTGTCATTCCTTCAGTTCACATGCCCGTCGGGCACGATTTGTGTCCACACGACGTATGGCTTTTCATGCTCAGAGACCTGAAAATGATCTGAAGAAGTTCTGAAGAATATGTCGGATCACCGACGGAGTGCTTTAATGGGCTTGTACGTCAGAGCGCCAGCCGCAATGTGTTGCCCTTGGCGCGAGAGCAGCAGGCCATCATGCGCCGACCGCGTTGGCGTTCGTTGCGGGTCAGTACGCTATCGCGATGGTCGATCTCTCCGGCCAGAACCTCGACCTCGCATGTGCCGCACAGCCCCTCATTGCAATCGCAGGGGACATCAACGCCGGCCGCGCCCAGAGCATGGAGCAGGGTCTGGTCATTGCCAACGGCAATTGTCAGACCACTGTCCTCAAGCTCCACCGTAAAGGCATGTTCCCGTGCCGGATCGAGCACGGTCGATCCGGCAGTGAACCGCTCCACATGGATCGAACCCTCGGGTCGGTTGGCGGTCATCGCATCGAGCGCCTCGAGCATGCGTTCCGGCCCGCAACAATAGACATGATCGCCCGTGCCAAGCCCCTCAATTGTGGCCGCGATATCCAATCGGGTGCCTTCATCGCCAACATGCAGGTGAAGAGCGTTCCCGTGATCACAGATGGCTCGATCGAGCAACGCCATGGCCCGGCGCGCCATGCCGCAATAATGCAATTGGTAGGGCTTGCCTTGCGCCTTCAGCCGGTCGGCCATCGCAAGTATTGGGGTTATGCCGATACCGCCGGCAATCAGAACGCTGCGCTCGGCATGTTCCGCCAGTCTGAAGTGGTTTTTCGGTCCGGCAACCTGAACCTTTACACCCGGCGCCAGCGTTTCATGGAAATGAATTGAACCGCCCCGGCCTTCCGTGTCTCGCAGAATGGCGACCTGCCAGGCCTGCGTGTCGTTTTGATCCCCGCAAAGCGAGTACTTTCGTCTGATATCCCCGGAAACGACGTCAATATGGGCGCCTGGCGTCCAGCGCGGCAATGGACGCCCATGCGGATCGGTCAGCACCACGCGGATCACTCCTTCGGCTTCCTTGACCACATCGCGAACAAAGACCTGTCGCAGGATATCGTCTTTGACAGGCGCGCCGATTTTGAAAGACATTGCACCTTCAAGGACCAATGGGTCCAGGCGTTCAGGGTTCCGGGCCGGATCCCATTCGACCAGGAGCTTCTCGGGGCCCCGAAAGGACATATTGGGCAAGTTTTTGAAGCTCTGCCCTTCCACCAGTCGCATATGCGGCAGGCGTCGGACGAATTCGTCGAGAAACACGCGCATTTCCATTCGGCCGATATTTTTCCCCATGCACTGATGTGCGCCGTAGCCGAATGTCATGTGTTCGGCCGCGTTGTCGCGGTAGATATCCACGGTGTCCGGGTTCTCCCAATGGCGCGGATCCTTGTTGGCGCTGGCTTGCACGATCATCAGTTTGCCGCCCTTGGGAATCGCGACGCCACCCACTTCGGTGTTGCCGGTTGCGACGCGACGCCAGGCGACGATTGATCCGGCAACGCGCAGGCATTCTTCGACCGCGCTGGGGATCAATGCCGGATTTTCGCACAGGTCTTCCCAGGCACTTCGATCCGACAGGAGCGTCCAAAACGCGTTGGCGGTAGCGTTCGAAGTGGTCTCATGCGCGGCGGCGAGGATCGCCATCATCATGGAGCGCATATAGGCTTCGGGCACCGCGTCAGGATGCTCCATATGGGCACGGATGGTGTCGTACATCCAGCCCTCGCCGCTCGGATCGGCCCACATCCTGTCCAGAATCCCATTGGCGGTCTGCCAGAATTGTCCAACTTTCTCCGATATCTCCAGCTGTTCCTCGGGCGTTGGTCTTCCCCAGGTGTTGAGCGTGTGGGCGACCGCGAATTTCTTCAGCTCTTCCGCTCCCTCATCGGGCACGCCGAGAAAATGGAGGGCGATGGTCAGAGGGATTTCATAAAACATGTCCGCAACCAGATCGGCGTATCCGCGATCGATGAAACGGTCCATATAGTTGCGGGCCAGGAGCCGCACTGACGGCTCGTGTTTCGCCAGATTTTCCGGCAGGAAAGCATCCAGCAGCAACCGGCGACGCTCCATGTGCTGCGGCTCATCCTCATTGACCATCGTGCGTTGCAGGTTGAAGCCGTATTTCTTGAGGATGGCCTGCGCCTCTGGTGGAGCCGGTGTCACCTTCTCCAGCGCATTGGAGGCGGAAAACAGGATGGGATCACGAAACACCGTTTTCACGTCTTCGTAGCGCGTAACGACCCAATAGCCCAGCTTCGGGGAATAGAAGACCGGTTCATTGTCGCGAGACCAACGCAATGCTTCCGCCGGATCGAGCTGATAGTCGCCGCAAAAGGGGTCGAACGCAGCAGCTTCCTTCGAGACAGGGCACCCGGTTGGGGATAGCTGCTCAGGGGCGATCGGGCATGACGGATTGCTCACCTCGGACATGTCCTTTTATGGCACAAGGCCACCGCCATTCCAAAACCAAACGCGCGGCAGGCGCTGGCTGATTGCAAGCCCAACCGGCGCCACGGTCGCCCTATCCGCTAAGGGTGTGTTCTCAGGAATGATTGCGATGCAACTCACGCAATATCTCGTGAATTCGATCCACGGTTCTGCGGATCTCGGGCCTGAACCGGTCGTCATCATGCACGACCAGCCATTGATCGCTGTCCAGCTCCTTTATGGTTTCACTGACCCTCATCAGTTGGTCTTGCGCGTCGCCGACAAACGTCGGAAGCACGACGCGGGCTGAGCCGGAAAGTGCCAGATCAAGTGCATTTCTGGGATTTGTGACCTCCATACACGCCTCCTCCATTGCGTGCGTTTTGAGCCAATCGGCCGACGGAGTGTTGCCGGTGTATCGCGCCCAGACATTGACCCCGATGCCGGTGGCATAGGCCGCAAAGCGGATGCGGCCGACGCGGCGGCCCGCAAGCCCCCGTTGATGCGGCCGTTCATTCCGGATGCCAATGACGGTCTGCCGCCGGCTGATGTCGAGCCTTTCTTCTGCCGAGATCAACCGGATGATGATGGCATCATCCGGGTTCAGGATCGCATCCATGTGCGCGCACAGATATCGGGTCATCCAGGTGCCGGCGGAAACCTTGATCAGTGTTTTTTGGCCGCGTTTCGGCGCGCTCCAGATGTCGGAAATCCCAGCCTCCAGCCCGGCGATTTTCTCAAACAATGCCTGGCCGTGATCCGTGAGTTCGTAGCCCTTGGGCAGTCTTCGAAACAGCTCGCGGCCGATCGACTTTTCCAGATCAACCATGCGTCGCGAGAGCGTCGGGGCACTCTTGCCGGTGGCTTTGCTGGCCTTTGCCAATCCGTGGCCCCGCGCGACAGCGGCAAACAATCTCAGATCGTCCCAATTGGCGTTTGTTTCATTCATGAAAGCATCATTACAATACATTTCATCGACGGAATAGTGGGCCGAACTTAAAACGATGCGGTGAAGACGGAGACATCGCATTGAAACGAACAGTCAGGGACCGTACCGCCATTCTTTTAGCCGCATCGGCGTGGGTATTCGGCCCGGTCCTGCTCAAATACCTCGCAACAGCAGTCACAGCATCGGTTCTGGCGTTCACCCTTTCATCCGCGGTGCTGTTGGTCTCGCTGCTCTGTATCCCTTTCACATCAACCCGTCCGACACTGTGGCGTCGGGATTTCCTTTGGGTTGCCTGGGGCATGGCCATGTTCGGAGCCGCGCCCGCAATGGTCATCAGCGGCATTGTGAGGACCGATATTGTCAGCGTTGTGCTGGTCGGCGGACTGTCGGCCTTTGTTCTTCCCGGACTCGCGTGGCTATGTCGCCGAAAACCACTGGATAGCGGATTTCCCGTTCTGTTTGTTTTGGCGGCGATGGGGAGCTTTCCAATATTGTATGGTCGTGTCCGCTGGCACGAAGCAACAGCTGTCGGGGACCTGTTGCTGATTTCGGGAATCCTGTTCCTGGCCTCCGGCTTCATCCGTCATCCGCTTCGCACATCCAGCAAACAGCCATTCTTGCGAGAGGTCCTCCTGCAGATCGCCGGCGCAGCGTTGATTTTCGCCGCCTTGGCCGGGGCATCCGCATGGACACAGTTTCAGGTGAACGACGCGAGCGGATTCACGCTGCTTGGCATTCTGGCCGCATCACTCCTGGCCTTCGGGTGCAGTCGGTATTGGTCGATCCACACGTTTGACTGGCGGACATGGCCCGTCCTGTCCCTTGCAGCGTTTCTGCCCGTTGGAATTGTGTTGGGAATGGTGTCGTTTGACGTCTCTCTCGACAGCGGTGAAGTCATTACGCTCGGATTGCTCACCATCGTCGTGGCGGCAGCCCATTGGATGAGGCGTTGGCTTGCCGCCTGATTGCCTGTTGGTGCCCGGTCGCGAATTCCCGACATCGGTTCCAAATCGTCAATAAACTGTCTGTATCATGGTGCGCAGACGACACGGGAGAAAACCGTTGAACACCCACACCATGACCCCAGGCGCGGTCGCTGGCGCGCTGATCCTTGTGCTCTTCACGGCCACGGTTTGCGCGGTTGCGCTGGTCTTTCCAACGGCCAATTGGGATATGATCGCTTATGTCGCAGGGGTCCTGCAGGGGACCGGTACACCTCCGGACCAGCTTCATGCGCAGGCCTTTGAGGCCGTGCAGCAAAACACAAGTCCGGGAGAGTTCCTGGTGTTGACTGCCGATCGGCCCTATCGGATCGCGCAATATGCCGATGCCGATGCATTTGCCAGCATGCTGGGATTTTACCGGGTCAAGCTGCTCTATATCGAGATCGGGCAGATACTGGCACCGTGGTTCGGTCCGGTTGGCGCACTGCGGGTCATCTCCGCCCTGTCGGTGATCGGCGTTGGCGCTTTGACGTTGCTCTGGCTGATGGATCAGAAATGCCTTGCGGTTGCGCCGCTGGCGGTCATCGCGTTGATCCTGACCGGCTTCGGTGATGTTGCCCGGCAGGCGACACCGGATTTGTTTTCCGGGCTCTTCGTGGTTGCGGGTCTATTGCTTTATGTCAGGGGGCAGGACCTGGCCGGCGGCGTGGCGCTTCTTCTGGCCATTCTGATTCGGCCCGACCATCTGGCCCTCGTTGGCGTTTTGATGGTGGTATCGATCGCCATCAGGCCCGTAAGCAAGGGGGCCATCGGGGCTTTTGTGCTCGGATTGCTTGCCTATGTGGTGATCTCGCGTGCCGCGGGTCATCCGGGCTGGTGGGTCCAGTTCTGGTTCACCAATGTCGAATATGTGCCGACACTGGAAGGATTCGATCCGCCCTTTTCACCGGTTGTCTATGCCAAGGCCTTCGTGCAGACAATTGTCCGCTCGATCGTTGAGGAAAGGTGGCTGGGCGTGCTGGCTCTGCTGGTCTTCCTGGCGGCAGTTCTTCTGCGCCGGAATTTCGATTTCACCCGGCGCGAATCCGTAGCGTTGAGCGCTGTTCTGGTGACGATTCCGGCTAAGTTCGTTATTCTTCCGCTTTATCCCGATCGGTTCTATTTTGCCTATCTGATCGCGTTCGGTCTCATTCTGGTGACGATCTACGGGCGTCAAAGCCGTCCGGTCTTTTCCTCGGAATGATCTGGAATCCTAGGCAGGCGCAAAAGCCTCGACGGATGTGGACACATTGTGCAGGTCGAATTGCCCCAGGGCGGTCATGTCGGTAGCGGTGGACTGTGCAAACTCGGGTGTCGCAACAACCGGGTGTTCCAGCTTCTTGCCGAGATCGCTGAGGCGCGCCGCCACGTTGGCTGCCGTCCCGATGACCGTGAAATCAAGTCGTTCCTGCGATCCGACGTTCCCATAGGTCACGTCTCCGAAGGCGAGACCGATGGCGCAGCCCGTTTCCGAATCCTTGTCCTGATCCAGACTGTTGGCAATCTCACAGGCTGATGCCAGTGCCTGTTCGCAAGCCTGGCGCGAATCCTCATTGGCGGGAAAGATCGCCAGCACGGCATCGCCGATGAATTTCAGTACTTCGCCATCCCGTGCATTGATGATCTGGGTCGTCGTTTCGAAGAATCCGTTCAGCAATTCGAGATAGGATTCCCGGTCCATCGTTTCCGCCAGCCGTGAGGAGTTACGCAGATCGGCAAACAGGATCGCCGCGTCGATTTGATCACCGTCGCCCCGACGGATTTCGCCGCCCAGCACCCGCGCGCCCGTGCGTTTGCCCAGATAGGTTTCCAGAAGCGCCGCCGCATTGTCGCGAAGCGTGAAGACCTCGTAAAGCCTCCCGATCACTGCCGAACATTCAAAGATCAAGCCGAGATTGGCGGTGGTAAAGCCCTTGGGATGGTCGCAGGTCAGGGTCATGACATTGATCCGGCCATTGGAGAAATGCAGCGGCATGGCAACATAGTCCGTCGCACCTTCTGCCTTCAGATCATTAATGATGGGGAACTGAAACTCCTCCGGCTCGCCCTGCAGCCTCTGGCGCACTCCGCCGAGCCCGTTGGCCACGTGTCGAAGCGGACTGTTGGCAAAGGCCGGGTGATTGAGAATGTCGTGCGATGGCGTGTTGACCTCAACGTCATCGGTTCGCTTTGACCAGACATAGTTCCTGCCGGCGATCATCGGGTGCAGCGACCAGATCATGACACTGATCCGGGACACGGCAATTCCGTCTTCCATCAGCTTGCGGGCAATGGCGCCGGTCAATTCATCCGGCGATGTGCAAAGCCACGCCTCGCGCATGATCCAGTCCACCGTCGGGCCGGATATATTGCCGCGATTGATCTTCCCGCCATCCGGACCGGGCATCTCAAGAGAACTCAGGGCCTCGGGTGTGAACGAGACATAGTCTTCGATGTCGCGCGATTCGGGCAGGGCATTGTGATAGGTCCATGCGCCGTTCTTGATGATTGTGTCTTCGACCTTCACATCCCAATAGGTCGCCGTTCCCTTGAAGGGGCAAAACGTGCGGTGGTCGGAAGTCTCCAGCAAGGTGGCTCTGACATCTTCAAAAGGAAAATAGACAACCGGATCGAGCCGTGTTTCCAGCATGACGCGGGCCGCATCGCTTTGTGCCAAGACCTTGCCGTCATGGCGAGCGGTGACCGTCCCCTTCACGGGATTGACCTCAAGTCTGTATTTCCCGGCCTCGGGCTTGGATTGAACGTTCATGGGATAAAGATGGGTTCGGGTTGGAAAAATTCAAATTGTTCTTACCTGATGGTACGAAATGCAGATGGGCTGGGCCAGCGTCCGGCGATGCCAAAGCCCGATTGGCGCAACCACTGAGAAAGAACCAGCTTCGTGAGCGAGTTTTCCTATCCGAACTATCCCACCCATGAGGGATATCTGACCGGCAAGATACGCCAGGACTATATTGCGATTGCCGCCGAAAACGGGCTGCTGCCGGTCAATGCGCACCGTATGGCGGATATCGTGTCACTGGAAGCATCCAATGACAGCCGCAAACCCATTCAATTCTGGCAACTTTATTCCGTTCTCGGACCGGATCGGATCGTGAAGATCGTCACGGAATTCTATCAACGCGTGTTTGATGACGAGGAGTGGTTCCGCTCCGTGTTCGCCCGCGTTGGCGGTGTCAACCACCACATCAACACCCAATCCGCCATGTGGATCGATGCCATGGGCGGAGGCCCGTCCTATCACGGTGCGGAGTTCCGGCTCACATTCCATCATACCCACAATGCCATGCCGCTTATGAATGAAAGAGGCGCGGCGCGCTGGGTCAAGCTGATGGTGGAGGCATTGGATGCGTCTGCGGATCTTATGGCACAAGATGCCAGGATCAGGCCCGCTCTCAACACGTTTCTCACGCATTTTTTTGGCAAATACGCCACGGAATTCAGTTTTGCCAACAAGGAGAGTTTCGGAGAAACAAACCCGCCGGTCAGGCGCAAGGTGAATTTCATGAACATGACGACCGAAGCAATCGAGGCACTGTCCGAAGACGAACTCAAGGACGCCTTGATCGGACGCGGAGTTGATGTGTCGGACTATCGGGACAAGCAGCAACTGGTCAACAAGGCCCTGAGCCTGTGAACAGGATGCCCTCTAGAACCGGTCCAGCCGCATGTGACGGTTGACGTCCTTGTAAAGCAGATAACGAAACTTGCCGGGGCCGCCCGCATAGCAGGCTTGCGGGCAAAAGGCGCGCAGCCACATATAGTCTCCGGCCTCCACTTCGACCCAGTCCTGATTGAGGCGGTACACCGCCTTTCCCTCGAGCACATAGAGGCCATGCTCCATCACATGGGTCTCGGCAAAGGGGATCACCGCGCCGGGTTCGAAGGTCACGATGGTGACATGCATGTCATGGCGCATATCAAGCGGATCGACAAAGCGCGTCGTTGCCCATTTGCCGTCCGTATCGGGCATCGGGGTTGGCGGCACATCCAGTTCGCTGGTCACGAACCCGTCCGGCACATCGATCCCCTCGACAAATTCATAAGCCTTGCGGATCCAGTGAAATCGCACCGGATGGTCGCTATCATTGCGGATCGACCAGTCTGCGGCCGGTGGCACAAAGGCGTAACCTCCCGGCTGCATCGCGTGGGTCGTTCCTTCGAGTGTGAGTGTCAGCGTGCCTTCAACGACAAACAATGCTGCTTCCGCACCGCCATCGGTTTCCGGCCTGTCGCTGCCGCCGCCGGGCGCGACCTCGACGATGTATTGGGAAAATGTTTCGGCAAATCCTGAAAGCGGCCGCGAGAGAATCCATGCCCGTGTGCCCTTCCAGAAGGGCAGATTGCTGGTCACGATGTCCGTCATGACGCCCTTTGGAATGACCGCATAGGACTCGGTGAAAACAGAGCGTCCGGTCAGAAGGTGTGACTGCGGTGGCAGTCCCCCCTTCGGGGCATAGTAATCCGGCACTTGGATTGTCTCGCTCGGTCCGTCATTCATGGTGCCGTTGCCCTCCACTCCAGCCAGGAAACGCAGCAACCACCGCTCCCGGTCTCACGCACTGCATACACAGGCCAGGGAAGACCATTCCGATGACCTTTGCGTCGACGAAAGCTGATCCCATGAGAAGCGGGAAAAGCCTGACCGACACATTTCGTGTGCGCCAAGGCTAAATCAAAATTCCCGGTGGATTCTCAAAAAATACAGCAAGGTCTTTCACGAATCCCCGCGGGCGCGATGCATCTCAAATGTTCTGATTCAGTTCGTACCGGCATCTCGCGTTGGCGGATCGCGTCGATTACACCGGAAAGAAGTTCAGCGCGTAACGTCATTTTGAAATGTCGCCAAAGGTGATCAATCAAGCCGGTCGCTGGTAGTCAAGAACTTTCCCGATCCTGCCGGCGTGGGCGACAGTCTCCTTTGGCGCAGTTCGAAACCAGCCGGAATTCGTACGGCCGAATGGCGCTCGCCAGCGAATTCGAATGATTTTGACGCAGGTCAATATGGCCGGGACGCTGAGCTTTAACGTCTCCGGAGCAGCGTGATTGACAAGGGCAGGGGGTAGCACAATGGTCAAGGATGAACGGGAAAGATGGGATGCCATTGTCATCGGCTCTGGCTTGGGTGGCATGGCTGCCGGGGCAGCACTCAGCCGTGTCGGACACGAGGTTCTGCTGCTTGAGCAACACCACACTTTGGGTGGACTGACTCACAGCTTCTCCCGCAACGGGTTCACCTGGGATGTGGGCATCCACTATCTGAGTGGAGTGGCGCCGGGAGATCGGGAGCGCGAGCTGCTTGACTGGTTGACCGAAACGCCGATCGATTTCGTATCGTTGGGTTCGATCTACGACATCGTCCATATCGGATCCGCGGAGCCATTGTCGTTGTCGCGGCCTTACGAAGCGCAGGAAAGAGATCTGAAGGACCGGTTCCCGGATCACGCGGAGGCCATCGAGACGTGGACCCGTGATCTGCGCGAGGGACGCGAGGCGATGCACAAGATATTCCCGACCCGGGCAATGCCGGAGATCGCCGGCGACATGCTCGATTGGTGGAATCGTAGCGCAATTTCCCGGTGGTGTGCACGAACGACCAAGGAGGTCATCGACGATACCACAGACCATCCCGAACTGGCCGCGGTGATGGCTGCGCAATGGGGCGATCATGGCGGGCGTCCGAGCAAGGCGAGCTTCGCCATGCATGCGTTGATTTCCGCGTCATATCTGCAGAGTGGGTCCTGGTATCCGATCGGCGGCAGCGCGGCGTTTGCGGAACACATGATTCCCACCATCGTCAATCAGGGGGGTGAGGTACGCGCCGGTGTTCGCGTCGATAGTCTTTTGTTTGACGGCGACGCAGTTGCTGGGGTGCGAACCGAGGATGGGACAGAAATCCACGCCAAAGCCGTGATCTCCGACATTGGTGCGCGCGAGACCGTCGAAACGCTTATGCCGGATCGATACAGGCACCACGAATGGGTTGCGGAAATCCAGGCGTTGCCGTCCAGTATCGCGCATTTCACGCTGTTTCTTGGCTTTGAGGGAGATATCGAGGCCGCCGGTGCCACGAAGGCCAACCACTGGTTCTTCCCGACCGGGGAGACCGATGTCGTCTGGACCAAATCGCCGGATGAAGCAACGCCCTGCATGATTGCATCCTTTGGCTCACTCAAGAATCCCGCTCATGATCCCGGCCCGCGGCAAACACATATGGGCCAGATCATCGTTTGGACTGACTGGGACTCCGTTGCCCGATGGATGGACCGGCCAGCCGGGGCGCGTGGCGAGGAATATGCCGACTTCAAGCGACGTGTCGAGGAAACGCTGATGAGGCAGTTTGAGATCTACTTCCCCGATCTCGCCAAGCTGGTTGTCTATCGCGAACTCGCCACACCGCTTTCCACCGTCACCTACACCGGGCATAGCGAGGGGGCATTCTATGGTCTCGACGTAACGCCGAATCGGGTGATGTGCGATGGACTGCGCGCAAAGACGCCAATACCCGGCCTCTACCTTGCCGGACAGGATGTGGCGAGCCCAGGTATTCCGGGTGCGCTGTGGGGTGGCCTTCTATCGGCTGCCAGCGTCGATCCCAAGGTGGTTGGCAAAATCAGGGGCTGAGGGAGGTGCGATCCGGAGCAATTCGCCAAAAAAGCAAGCGATTTTCTCACCCGACACGGAGCGCAGCGCGTCGAACTGGGCATCCGGGTTCAGGCGCTCAGGTGCTGAGCTCTGACAAGACCTGCCAGGCGCTCGATGCCGTTTTCGATCGCTGTGATGTCGGGAAGGGAGAAACTCAGGCGCATCGTGTTGGTGCCGCTACCATCGGTGAAAAAAGCGTGGCCCGGCACAAAGGCGACACCGGCTTCCGCGACCGAACGCTTCAACAGGTCGCCAGCGTTGATCGATGCGGGCAGTGTGACCCACACAAACAGGCCGCCATCCGGCTTTGTCCAGCTTGTGGCTGAAGGCATGTGCCGCTCCAGGGCTGCCAGCATCGCATCACGTTTGACCCGGTAGCTTTGCCGCGCGCGCGTGACCTGAGCGTCGAACATGGTCTCGGCAAGGTGCCGCATCACTGCCTGGTTTATGGCTGCGCTGTTGAGGTCGCTGGCCTGCTTGATCAGGGTCAGCCGGTGAATGATGGGCTGTGATGCGCAGATCCATCCGACCCGCAGGCCCGGCGTGAAAACCTTGGAGAATGTCCCGCAATAGATCACCCGCGATGCGTCGATCGATCCGGCATCAGCGACATCGAGGGCCTGAACGGGCGGCAGTTCGGCTCCATCGTAGCGAAGCGCTGTGTAGGCAGCGTCTTCGATAATCGGGATATCGAGTTCGCGCGCCAAAGACAGAAGGGCATGTCGGCTTTCCAGAGACAGCGTTTCGCCGGTTGGATTGGCAAAGTCGGGTACGACATAGGCCATTTTCACCGATCCACCGGCGGACTGCGCGGCTTCGCGATAGGAGGGTGCTGTCCGGTTGCCCATTGCCAGCTGCAATTGGTCATAGGCCGGTTCACTTGCCGAAAACGCCTGCAGTGCTCCCAGATATGTTGGTGCGGTGACCAGCGCCGTGTCCGAAGCAGACAGAAGCAGTTTTCCCAGAAATTCCAGGGCCTGCTGTGAACCGCTGGTAATCAGGATATTATCAGTCTGACAGGCAATGCCTTTCGAAGCCATGTGATCCGCGATCCAGGCGCGCAATTGCGGATCGCCCTCACTGATCGAGTATTGCAGGATCCGTCCGGCCTGGTCGTCGCTGCCCAGTGCTGCTCCATAGGCCTCGCGGACGGCTGCGGTTGGGAAGAGGGCAGGGTCGGGAATACCGCCGGCAAAAGAGATGATATCCGGTTTTTCCAGCAGCTTGAGCAGTTCGCGAATCTCCGAGGCCTGCATCCGCTCGGCACGACCGGCATAACGCGGCTCCCAGGAACCGGCGCGGACAGGGTCCGGTGATTTGGTTTCCATCGACATACAAAATTTATGTCAGTATTGCTGACCTATTGTCAAGCGGGACTGGCGATTTCGCTGTGTCGCGATGCATTGGCCCATCGCCCGGGCGTGACCCCGAAACTCTTTTTGAAATGACGGGTCAGATGGCTTTGATCGGCAAAGCCGACGGCCGCCGCGATGTCGGCGAGGGGCCGTCCACAGGCGATCAGATGCCGCGCCTGATCCAGGCGTCGCATGATCAGATAGCGATGTGGACTCGTTCCGAAGAATTTCCGGAACTGGCGGGACAGGTTAAACCGGTCAAGTCCGGTGACCTGTTCCAGTTCGCCTGAGTGAACGGTTCGCGCAGAATTGTCCTGAAGGTAATCGCGCGCCCGGATCAGACGATGCGGGGACACTGGTTCGGAGCGGGTTCGTTCAATCCGGGCATGGCGGGAGAGCCCACCGGCAATCCGGCTGACCAGGTCAGGGATATCCAGTTCATCGAGGCCGTCATCCAGTCTGGAAAGAGCGGACAGCAACGCAATCCGAAAGTGCGGATCGTCAATCACAGGCGTGTCGACAAAGGGCAGGGGGCCGGTGTTGGGGCAAAGGCCCTCCCGCACAAGAGCCGGTTCAATGTAGAGCATCCGGTAACGCAGGCCGTCTTCGGTCGCGGCCGCGCCATCATGGACTTCATCGGGATGCAGGACGATGAGGCGGCCGGGCAGGCTGTATTCCTGGCGGCCGCGATAGTGGAAGGACTGGATGCCATCGAGAGTCACCCCGATGGCATAGGTGTCATGCCGGTGCGGTTCAAAAAACTTGCCTTCGAAACGCGCTTCAATCCGTTCCATGCCGGGCACGGCGGGCGCCGAAACAATGCGGTTGCTTGCCGGGTCTTCGCACGAACGTTCAAGACCCTGATAACACTCCGGGTTTGTTTGTGAGCCACGCATGAAATCGATTCCCGAATGAGGACAATCCGAGATGTTTGATACCAAAATCGCCATCATATTGCGAGACGATCTGGCCGCCTGGCAGGCGCTGAATGTGACCGCTTTTTTAACCAGCGGCATCATTGCACAGCACCCTGGCATCATTGGTGAACCCTATGAGGACCGGGATGGCAATCGATACAATGCCCTGTCCGGCCAGCCGATAATCGTTCTGTCGGCACCTGCGAAGCTGATGAAGACGATGCATGCACGTGTTCTTGAACGGCAGATCACCGTCTCGCTCTACACAGAGGAGATGTTCTCAACCGGTCATGATGCCGCCAATCGTGCGGTTTTTTCACAATATGGTCAGCAGGACGCAAAGGTGGTCGGCCTTGCACTGTGTGCCGCCAGGAAGGTCGTCGACAAGATCACCAAGGGCGCAGGACTTCATCCATGACACTCCCTGTTTCAATCGGGACGGTAGCCACGTGTCATGTCGCGCTTTCCTGCAAAACCGGGAACCTTGCGCACGACAAATCCGGCATTTGACAGGTTCCGGCGCACCCAGCCGGCGGCCGTGTAGGTCGCGAACGTCCCGCGGGCAACCGTATGCTCGAACACGGACTGCATCAGGATGTCCGACCACATGTGCCTGTTGCGGGCAGGCGCAAATCCGTCAAGAAACCAGGCATCGGCCTTGCCGGACCATTGCGGCAAACGATCCTTCACATCGCCAAAGAAAATGTCGAGCGTGACCGCATCGCCCAGTTCGAATGAAGCAAGGTCGTCCGGTCGCGCGGGCCAGACCTCCGTCAGTTTTCGGACAAACGGTGCCAGGTCGGACCACACCCCGAGAGCCTTTTCCATCTCGCGCACCGTGAGGGGAAAGCGTTCGAAACTGACGAAATTCAGTCGGCCGCCCCGTGGTCGGCATTCCCGCCATTGCCGCCAGGTTTCCAAAAAATTCAACCCCGTCCCGAAGCCGAGCTCGCCGATGGTGAATGTTTCCGCGTTGCTCCAGCGGGCAGGCAGATCATTGCCATTCAGGAACACATGATTGCACTCGGCGCGCCCATCGGCCTTGGAATAATAATGATCGCCAAAAACCGTCGAATAGGGCATATCATTATCCCATCTCAGCCGGTTGTCTTTCGCACTGTCTTCGTCGACCATAATTTGCACCCATGACCCGTTCCCGATCCTATAGCCCGGCCAGTGATGCCTTGTCTTGCGACATTCTGATTGCGGGTGGGGGCATTGTCGGGCTTTGGGTCGCTCGGCTTGCGCAGGAGGCAGGCCTCAAAGCCGTCCTGTTGGACAGGGACCGTATTGGCAGCGGCGCCAGCGGCGGCCTTCTTGGCGCGCTGATGCCGCACATGCCGGAGCGATGGAACCCGAAAAAGCAGTTTCAGCTTGACGCCCTGATTTCGCTTGAAACCAGGATCGCCGAAATCGAAACTGAAACGGGCCTGTCATGTGGATACCGTCGCTGTGGCCGGTTGCTGCCGCTGGCCAAACCGCATCACGCCGGGCTGGCCGCTGAACGACACGCGGAGGCCGAGCTTCGTTGGGGCGGTGTGCCAAGCGGGTATGCCTGGCGGCTTCACCCGAAGTTCAACGTTGACAATTGGCCCGGTGCAGACGCCATGCCGCATGGCGTGGTTCTGGAAACATTGTCGGCGCGGGTCAATCCGCGTCTTTACATGACCGCGATGAAAGCGGGTCTCGGTGAGCGTGTCACATTTCTGGAGACCGAGGCACTTGACGGTTTCGACGATGCCACCGGCATGGCGACGACGTCCGTTGGACGCACGATCAGGACCGGTCACGCCGTGCTGTCCGCAGGTCATGCGAGCTTCGATGTTCTCGGAGAAATCGTGCGGAGGCCGGCTCGGACCTTTGGATCCGCGATCAAGGGACAGGCCGCGCTTCTGGAAACGGACATCGATCCGGATTGGCCGCTGGTCTTTCAGGATGGCACTTATGTGGTGCCCCATGACAATGGCCTTGTGGCTGTGGGCAGTACCAGTGAACGTCAATTCGATGCGCCCTTCGACACGGACGAAAAGTTGGACGCCGTGATTTCCAGAGCGGTGGCCCTTTGTCCGCTGCTGGCCGGTGCACCGGTTCTGGAGCGCTGGGCCAATCTTCGGCCTAAGGCCGTCAAACGCGATCCGATGATTGGCTTTGCACCCGGCCATCGACACCTGATCGTGGCCACGGGTGGTTTCAAGATCACCTTCGGGATCGCCCATGAAATGGCCCGTTGTGCCGTCGATCTGGCGCTTGGCGGAAGTGGTGCGGCAATTCCCGAAAGCTTCCGCGTCGAACACCATTTGAATTGAACTCGGATCAATCGCTCCGTCCATCGCGCGAAAAATTTTCTTGTTCAAACCGAAGGGTTGTGACAGCGTGTGGCATGCCCCAATGCATGAGTCTGACACGACCGGCTTCGGTCGACGGCGCCGTTTGGACAGCCGTGAAACAGGTTGAGCAATGAGTGTCGCCGAAAACAGAAGCGCCGACACGGTCCTTGCCGGCATTGGCTGGATGGTGCTCACGACCTTCTGCTTTGTCGCCGTAACCGGCATCGTGCGATACATCGGCACTGACATCCCGTCGTCCCAGGCGGCATTCATCCGCTATGCCTTTGGTGTTCTGTTTTTTGTGCCCATGATGCACAGGCTATGGATCAAGCCGCCATCCGTGCCGGTTCTGAAGATCTTTGCGATGCGCGGGCTGTTGCACGGCGTCGCGGTGGTGCTTTGGTTTTATGCCATGGCCCGCATACCGATTGCCGAGGTCACCGCACTGGGCTACACGGCGCCCATTTTCGTGACGATCGGGGCTGCCATCTATTTCGGTGAGCGATTGCATTTCAGGCGTGTGGCCGCCGTACTGGTTGGCTTTGCCGGAACCATGATTATCCTGCGCCCGGGCTTCCACGAGATTTCGATTGGCCAGGTTGCGCAACTCGTCGCAGCGCCGCTCTTTGCGGCGTCCTTCCTGTTCGCCAAACGGCTCACCGACGAGGAGGACCCGACCACTATCGTGTTGATGCTGTCTGTCGTTTGCACACTGGTTCTGTTGCCCGGAGCGCTGCTGAACTGGACCAATCCCGGTCTTGCTGACGTCCTCTGGCTGGCCTTGACCGCGGGGATTGCAACGTTTGGTCACTACACCATGACCCGCGCCATTCAGGCGGCGCCCTTGACGGTGACCCAGCCGGTCGGTTTCTTGCAGCTGATTTGGGCAACGATGCTCGGGATCATCGTCTTCGGCGAGCCGGCGGATCCCTTCGTTCTGATCGGTGGTGGCATCGTCGTTGCCGCAATTACGTTCATATCGCATCGGGAAGCGGTGGCGGCGCGCCGTCAGATCACACCGCCGGCGCCGGCCACGAAAGACTAACCGGTCGTAAAACAGATGAAACAACAGTACGAACAATGCGATAGACAATTTCGTGATGGGCGCATGGTGTCTGGGGCATGAAGAACCCCGACAATCTCGACAGTGCCTATTCGTGGGCGCGGCTGGTCGTAACCCTGCTGATCGCCACCGTCGGCAGCGCCGGCATGTGGTCCATCATTGTCATCATGCCGTCCGTCCAGGCGGAGTTCGGGGTCGACCGCGCCGATGCGTCGCTCCCCTATACGCTGACCATGATCGGCTTTGCCGCCGGCAATCTTGTAATCGGTCGTGCTGTCGACCGATATGGCGTGTGTCTGTCTCTCGTCGGCGCGACCGCGTGTATCGTGGTGGGATTTCTGCTGTCGGCCACAAGTCCCTCGATCTACGTCATGTCAGCCTATCAATTGCTCGTCGGCTTTGGCGCAGCGGCAAGTTTCGGTCCGCTGATGGCTGACATCTCCCACTGGTTTTTGCGTCGCAGGGGCATCGCTGTCGCCATCACCGCCTGTGGCAACTATCTGTCGGGCGTCATCTGGCCGATTTTGCTGACCACAGTTCTCGGTGATCCGGGCTGGCGAACGATTTATCTGGTTCTGGCTGTCATTTCGCTTTGCACAATGGTTCCCCTGGCGCTGCTGCTGCGGCGGCGGGTTTCGGCTGCAGCCACCAAGATTGCGGGCGACCTTGCAGACGCCAATGTGCGGGCCGTACATTTTTCGCCGCGCCTGCTGCAGATCCTGCTGGTGATCGCCGGCATTGGCTGTTGTGTTGCCATGTCGATGCCGCAGGTGCACATCGTGTCGCTGTGTGTCGACCTTGGATATGGACCGGCTGCCGGCGCGGAAATGCTGTCGATGATGTTGCTGGGCGGTGTCGTTTCGCGCCTGGTCTCCGGTGTCATCGCTGACCGTCTGGGCGGCGTCATGACATTGCTGATCGGGTCCGGCCTGCAATGTATCGCACTGTTTCTGTATCTGCCCTATGACGGGCTGGCGTCGCTCTATATCGTCAGTGTGGTGTTTGGGTTGTCGCAGGGCGGGATTGTGCCAAGCTATGCGTTGATTGTACGCGAATACATGCCGCCGCAGGAAGCCGGAGCGCGGGTCGGGGTTGTCATCACGGCAACGATTGTCGGCATGGCTGTCGGGGGCTGGATGTCCGGATGGATCTATGACCTGACCGGCTCCTACCAGATGGCATTCATCAATGGCATCCTCTGGAACCTCTTGAATATTGCGATCATTGGCATGATTTTTGTCAAAACGAGAACCAACCGGCCCGTGCCCGCATGAGTGTCGGCAGCACCACGGTTCACAGCGACAAACCCTATCTCGGGGTGTTGCTGATCATCCTGTTTTGCCTGTTTGCACCGCTGGGTGACGGCATCGCCAAATATCTCGGCGACACGGTTTCGATTGGCCAGATTCTGGCAATCCGGTTTGCCATACAGGCCTTGCTTCTGTTGCCGCTTGTATGGGCAACCGGGCGGTCGATCCGGGTGACACCGAGGGTGTTCCGGCTGACCATCATTCGCACGGTGTTGCATATTTTGGGCATCGGGACGTTTTTCGCAGCATTGCGCTATCTGCCGCTCGCCGATGCGCTGGCCATCGCCTTTGTGATGCCGTTCATCATGTTGCTTCTCGGCCGGATGGTGCTCAATGAGGTGGTCGGAATCCGCCGACTCGGAGCCTGCGTGGTTGGCTTTGTCGGAACGCTTTTCGTGATTCAACCGAGCTTTGCTCTGGTGGGGCCCGTCGCGCTACTACCGCTGCTGGTTGCGGTGTTCTTCGCGCTTTTCATGCTGTTTACCCGGCAGATCGCCAAGGATGTCGATCCCGTTTCGCTGCAGGCAGTCAGTGGCGTGGTCGGCACCCTGGGTCTGATCCCGTTGGTCTTGATCGGGTGGGCACTGGACGTGCCGCTCGCGAAGCTGGCCTGGCCGAGCGTCGTTGACGCCTGGCTGCTGCTGGCCATCGGTGTGATCGGAACCTCGGCCCATCTGCTGATGACCTGGGCTCTGCGCTTCGCTCCTTCGGCAACCCTTGCTCCATTGCAATATATCGAAATCCCGTTTGCCACGGTGATCGGTTATCTGCTGTTCGGTGACCTGCCGAACGGGCTGGCGGCTGTCGGAATTGCCATCACTATGGGCGCCGGCCTTTACATCGTGTTTCGGGAACGGGCCAGTGCGCAGATCGTGCCACCAGAAACTTGAAGCAGGTACTATCGTGTCGGGATCAATCGTCTTGCCTTTGATGAAAGGAAAGCTGTAACGGCGTCAGCAGCCGCTGACTTTGCTCCGATATCAGGCGGTGACTTGATCATCCACTACGGCGCGTGGCCGGATCAGACGACCAGTTTCGCGCTGTTCGAAGATATGAGCAATCCAGCCGACTGTTCGTCCGACCGCGAAGATCCCAAGCCCCGATCCGACCGGCATTTTCAAACAGCGTTCGAGATGAGCCAGCGCGAAGTCCAGCGACGGGTGTTGTCCGGTTGTTTGATGGATTTGCGCAATGCGCTGCTTCCAGAACTCGGAGATGCCACTGGCCTGCACCAGCGCCTTGGTCCGGGGATCGCCTTCAGGGTAAAGCGGATGACCAAATCCGGGGGGCGTATTCGTGCCAATCGGTACAGAGTTGCCACTTGCCTTGATCCTGTCAATGTCATCCATCCAGTCGCGGCACTGTGCGGTAATGCCCCCATGCAGATTTCCCGAAAGTGTCGCCAGACCTGCCAGCAGAGCGGCAGGAAGTGACGCGCCGGCGGATGCGGCAACCCGGGCTGCATAGGCCGAAGCATTCAATTCATGGTCAGCACACAGGACCAGGGCCCTTCGGATAAGATCCGCCGCTCGCGGATCGGTTGACCAGGCATTCGCCAGCGATTGGTGAATGGGTGCGTCGGTTTCCCGGTTTACACCTGCCGCGCTCATGGCCGTTAATCGCATGATTTTCCCCGCCCGCGGCCGTCCATCGCCGCTTTCCGGCGATGTCACCTGATCGGTCATCATGGTGATGATCCTGTTATAGGGCCTCGGGTTGCGTGCCGGTTCGATTGCCGTCGTCTTGTCCAGCGGCTTGCAGGAAACACGGGCGAGCAGTTTGGCGATATCCTCCAGAGTCTGTGTCTGCGCCAGCGTGACGGCGTTTTGGCCACGGTAGCTGAATTGACCATCGGCAATCCGTGTGATGTTCGACCGGAGGACCGGTTCACCCCAGTGAATGGTCGATTCAGCCACCGACCGGCGGGAGCGGCCCCGGCTTTGTCGAGCCATCAATGTGTCGATATCGCGCCGGTCATAAAGGCTACGGCGGGCATCATTCGGGTCGGCCGCAGTGCGGACAAGACCACGGCTCACATAGGCATAAAGCGTGTCTCTGGAAATGCCGAGAATCCGGCAGACTTCGCCCGAGCCGAGGGTGCAATGACCGCCCGCATTGGAATATTTCATATTGATTATCTTGATCAAGATTGACGGATTGTCAACGGATCGATGTATTTCGTGACATTGGAATACATAAGGATGAATCCATGGCAAAAATGTTCCTTGATGAAATTCTGTCAGCGCTTTCAGTGACCGGGCAGTCGGCTTGCGGGTCGGAAATATCCGTGTCTGGAGAGGGCGAACTGAAATCCTGGTTCAGCGTAACGGATCTTGCGACCGCTTCGATTGGCGCAGCCGGCGCAATGCTCGCCCGTTGGGTCGATCCTGCCAATCCTGAAGTGGTTGCCATTGACCGCAGGCTGGCATCCCTGTGGTTCGACATGACCCTGCGACCGGAGGGATGGCAGATTCCGTCGCCATGGGATCCGATTGCCGGCGATTATCGGACGAAGGATGGATGGATCCGCCTTCATACCAATGCGCCCCATCATCGCGCCGCCGCCTTGGCAGTATTGGGCAATTGTGATGATCGCAGTGACATTGCTTTGAAAGTGACAAGTTGGAATGCCGATGACCTCGAGGGCGCGGTCGTGGAAGCAGGTGGATGTGCCGCCGCAATGCGCGGTCTCGACGCCTGGGCAATCCATCCCCAGGGTCGCGCCGTCAGCCGGGAACCGCTCATTCACTGGCACGAACATCAGCCGGTCCAGCCCCGGTCCGGGGTCAACGATCCTTCACGGCCGCTTCGCGGGATCAGGATCCTCGATTTGACGCGGGTTCTTGCCGGTCCTGTCGCCGGTCGGTTTCTCGCGGCCTATGGCGCCGATATGCTGCGGATCGATCCGCCCGACTGGGATGAACCCGGTGTCGTTCCCGAAGTCACGCTCGGCAAGCGTTGCGCGATGCTGGATCTGACGACCCGCGACGACCGGGCAGTTTTCGAGGGACTGCTCGAGACGGCTGATGTCGTGCTGCACGGTTACCGTGCCGATGCGCTGGCCGGTCTGGGCTATGGCCCGGGTCAACTGCGCGCGATCAATCCGGGCGTGATCGATGTCTCACTCAATGCCTATGGTTGGACCGGGCCCTGGGTCAATCGGCGGGGATTTGACAGTCTTGTTCAAATGAGCAGCGGCATTGCTGAATTCGGGATGCGAATGTCCGGCGCCGACCGGCCGCAACCCTTGCCGGTACAGGCGTTGGACCACGCAACCGGTTATCTTCTGGCTGCTGCGGTCCTGCATGCATTGAATGAGCGCGCCATCGGCGGTCGCATCGTGTCCGCAAGGCTCTCCCTGGCCCGCGTCGCACATATGCTCAGCGCCAGCAAACGTCCGGAAATCTCGGGTGGTCTCGCACCGGAAACGCCGGCGGACCTTGATCCCCAGGTCGAAGACACCCATTGGGGACCGGCACGACGCATTCGGTTTCCAATGACACTTGCCGCGGTGACCCATGCCTGGGATCACCCAGCTGGCCCTTTGCGTGCGTCGCCGGCAACATGGTCCTGACTCTGTTCTTTCTCGCCCTGTTGACCAATACTGTGATCCACATCGATCTCCACCCGATCGGCGGCGAAGCTGGTGTTGGAGTATTCAAGTCGCCGACCGTTCAACTCGGCATTCACCGCTTCCGTGACCAGCACAATGGCGCCTGGTGACAGGCGAAGGTCTTCCAATGTTTCCGGGTCCGCATGATGCGCGGAAATCCGGGTGCGGATGCGCACATAATCCTCGATACCGAAGACTTTCATGCTCGCCGTGACGGAGCCCAGCTTTCTGTAGATATTGACAAATCCCGGAAACCGCTCGGCATCCAGCCATCGTGTTCCGCGTGAAACGGGGACAGCATCGGCTGTGCCGATGCTGTCCAGTCGGATGACCGCAGCTCCAACGGGCAATTCAAGAGCCTCTGCAATGGCGGAGTTCGCGTTTTCCATCGCGTGTGACTTCAACAGCCCCTCGCGGGTGCTCGCCTGATCGGCCAGTCCGTCAGTGAAGCGGGTGCGGCGCCCGACCGGATAGCGAAGCCGCGTACGCTGAACAATGAAAGTGCCGCGTCCCTGCTCGACACGCAGCACCCCTTCCTTCTTCAGGGAGGCAATGGCGCTGCGAACCGTATGCCGATTGACCGAGAACCGCTTTGCCAGAGCCACTTCTCCAGGCAATGCAGACAGATCGTCAAATTCTCCGGTACCGATGGCGATGCGGATCTGATCGGCAATCTGCCGCCATAGGGCAACTCCGCTCTGGCGCTCCATGGGACCCATGAAAGTGAATTCCCGTCATGTGATTGTCATCTTGCGGGCCTATTGATAATCTGAAGATGTATAGTTGTCTAGATAAATAGACAAATGAGGGTAAAATGAAATCGGAAACCGACTCTGCCGAGGTGACCCTACAGAATGCACGCCGGGCCGCGATGGCTGTGCTGGCGCGGGCCGAAGCCAGCGAGTTGCAAAAGGCCTGGAATGAATGGCCTGACCAGCCCGACGTTCAGCTCCTGCGTGGCCCCGAAACCGGCCTTGTCATGGTTCGCGGCCGGATTGGCGGCGGCGGAACTCCTTTCAATCTCGGTGAGGCGACAGTCACCCGCGCCACGGTGGAATTGTCCAACGGACAGGTTGGTCACGCGCATGCTCTCGGCACGGATAAGGAGAAGGTCCGTCACGCTGCGATTATCGACGCCCTGTGGCAGGACGAAACAAGCCGTCCAGCGGTTGAAGACCAGATCGTTGAACCAATCAGACAGCGGCTTGACCGCCAGGACAGCACGCGCCGTGATGAAACCGCCGCAACCCGCGTTGACTTTTTCACCATGGTTCGCGGAGAAGACGAATGAGTGCCGTCGCATCACAGGATGTTTTTCGCGGTGGGTTTGCGAATCCGGATTTTGATGCGCAAATGGTCTTTCGTCAGATCATGAATGCGCTCGCGCGCCCCGGCACAGTTTGCATGATCGATGCCTTCACCGAACCTCCGGCGCCTCTATCGCCGTGTACCGGAGCCATTGCGGCAACCCTTTTTGACGCCGATACGGAGATATGGCTCGATCCACTGCTGCTGGAGCGGCAGGAGGTTGTCGGCTGGCTGACCTTCCAAACCGCGGCACCTTTGGCTGAAACGGGTTTCGACGCCCGCTTTGCGCTGGTCAGCAGCGGCGATTTGTTGCCGCCGCTGGAGCGTTTTGCCCAGGGAACGCAGGAATATCCGGATCGTTCGACCACGATCATACTTCAATTGGACAGTCTTGAAGGCGGTGTGCCGCTCGTTCTGGCGGGTCCCGGAATCAAGGATCGACATGTGATCGAACCGGTGGGTCTGCCTCCACGTTTCGTTGAGCAATGGGCTGCCAACAACAGCCACTATCCCCGCGGTGTCGACATCATCCTTGTCGCGGACGATGGTCTGATCGGCCTGCCTCGCACAACACGCATCGAGCCCACTGACGGACAGGAGGCCTGACATGTATGTAGCGGTCAAGGGCGGCGAAGCCGCGATCGACAATGCCCACCGACTGCTCGCCGACCGTCGGCGCGGTGACCGATCCGTTCCGGCCATGCAGATCGAGCAGATCATCGAGCAACTGGGCCTGGCCGTTGATCGGGTCATGAGCGAAGGGTCGCTCTATGATCGGGAACTGGCCGCGCTGGCGTTCAAGCAGGCGCGCGGTGACATGATCGAGGCTATCTTTATCCTGCGGGCCTATCGCACGACCCTGCCGCGGTTTGGATACAGCGAACCCGTCGATTCCGGAACCATGCAGATCGAACGGCGCATATCGGCGACCTACAAGGATTTGCCGGGTGGTCAGTTGCTTGGACCCACATTTGACTACACGCATCGGCTGCTCGATCCCGGATTGATGGGAGATGAGGCGGTGGGCACACCACCTCGCAGAGAGGCGGGTGACCGGCAGGCACCCCGCGTCTCCGACATTCTTGCCCATGAAGGACTGATCGAGAATGACAGCGATCTGCCTGACGATCATCCGGCCGGAGATCTGACGCGCGAACCGCTCGAATTCCCGATGGCGCGCGATGTCCGTCTGCAGGCGCTGTCGCGAGGCGATGAAGGTTTTCTTCTGGCGCTCGGCTACTCCACCCAGCGCGGATTCGCACGCAGCCATCCTTTTGCCGGAGAGATCCGGATCGGCGAAGTCGAAGTGGAGATCGATGTTCCCGAACTCGGATTTTCCGTCTGTCTCGGCCGCATCCAGGTCACCGAGTGCCAGATGGTCAATCAGTTTCAGGGGTCTTCGAAATCGCCGCCGCAATTCACCCGTGGCTACGGGCTGGTATTCGGTCAGAGCGAACGCAAGGCTATGGCCATGTCGCTGGTTGACCGGTCCCTGCGCGCCTCTGAACTGGGCGAGGATATCACGGCGCCCGCTCAGGATGAGGAGTTTGTCATTTCCCATGCCGACAATGTGCAGGCAACCGGTTTCGTCGAGCACCTGAAACTCCCGCACTATGTCGACTTTCAGGCGGAGCTTGACCTGGTTCGCCGCATGCGAGCCGAATTCCTTGCATCTCAGGCCGGCGACGACGTTGCGGATAACGGCGTGGAGGCGGCGCAATGAAGCACCAGCAGGACTTGGCGACCTACAATTTCGCCTATCTCGACGAACAGACCAAACGCATGATCCGGCGGGCAATCTTGAAAGCGATCGCCATCCCTGGATATCAGGTGCCGTTCGCCAGCCGCGAAATGCCGATGCCCTATGGCTGGGGGACCGGCGGCGTGCAGGTGACCGCATCCGTCCTTGGCCCCGATGACACGCTGAAGGTCATTGATCAGGGCGCAGACGATACGACCAATGCGGTCTCGATCCGTGCCTTCTTTCAGAAGGTTGCCAATGTGGCCGTCACAACGCAGACCGGCAAAGCGACCATTATCCAGACCCGGCATCGCATTCCAGAAGAACCGCTGAGTGAAAACCAGGTGCTGGTCTATCAGGTGCCGATTCCCGAACCGCTGAGATTTCTCGAGCCGCGCGAAACGGAGACGCGCAAGATGCACGCGCTGGAAGAATATGGCCTGATGCACGTCAAACTCTACGAGGACATCGCCCGGAACGGACATATCGCTACAACCTACGCCTATCCGGTGAAGGTCATGGGCCGATATGTGATGGATCCATCGCCGACCCCGAAATTCGATAACCCCAAAATGCATCAATGCGCCGCCTTGCAACTGTTCGGGGCCGGACGCGAGAAACGAATCTATGCCATCCCGCCTTACACCCAGGTGGTCAGTCTCGATTTCGAAGACCACCCGTTTGAAGTCCAGGCCTTTGATGAGCCTTGCGCATTATGTGCGGCATCGGGTGTCTATCTTGATGAAGTCGTTCTCGATGACCGGGGAGGGCGCATGTTTGTCTGTTCGGACACGGATTTCTGTGAAAAGCGCCGCGAGTCCGGCCATGTCGGAGCCATGTCGGGCCAATCCGGGGAGACGGTGCAATGAGTGAGCAATCGCTTCTGTGTGTTGGCGGCGTAACCAAATGCTATGGCGATCGCATTGGGTGCCGAGACGTTTCGTTCGAGTTGTGGCCCGGTGAGGTTCTTGCGGTCGTCGGCGAATCCGGATCGGGAAAGACCACTTTGCTGAACTGCATTTCGACGCGCATGATGCCCACCACCGGCACAGTGGAGTACCGGATGCGCGATGGGAGTATGCGCAATCTCTTCGAAATGGGAGAAGCCGAACGGCGTTTCCTCATGCGCACCGATTGGGGGTTTGTTCACCAGGATCCGGCCGACGGACTGCGCATGACGGTATCCGCCGGCGCCAATGTCGGTGAAAGGCTGATGGCGGTTGGCGACCGGCACTACGGTCGCATACGCCAGACAGCAACAGATTGGCTGGGGCGGGTAGAGATTGACGAAGACCGCATTGACGATCAGCCACGCGCCTTTTCCGGCGGCATGCGACAGCGCCTTCAGATCGCTCGCAATCTGGTGACCGGCCCGCGGCTTGTGTTCATGGATGAGCCGACCGGAGGGCTCGATGTCTCGGTGCAGGCCCGGCTGCTCGATCTGGTGCGTGGTCTCGTCAATGATCTTGGCCTCGCGGCGATTGTGGTGACCCATGATCTGGCGGTCGCGCGACTGTTGTCCCACCACATGATGGTGATGAAAGATGGCCAGGTGATCGAACACGGTCTCACCGACCGGGTGCTGGATGATCCGCACGAACCCTATACGCAACTTCTCGTTTCCTCGATTCTGCAAGTGTAGGACGCAGCCATGCCCACACCCCTCGTCGTTTCCGAAGTCGCCAAAAGTTTCACCATGCATCTGCGGGACGGAATCCGCCTGCCGGTTGTCAGCAATGTCACGTTTGCGCTCAGCGCCGGGGAATGCGCCGTACTCGGCGGACCTTCCGGCATTGGCAAGAGTTCCATTCTGAAAATGCTGTATGGAAACTATTCGGTCGACGCCGGGCAGGTTCTGGTAACCCATGACGGCCGGACAGTGGATCTGGCCAGTGCCGATCCGCGCGAGGTGCTGACCATCCGCCGCGATGTGATTGGCTATGTCAGTCAGTTTTTACGGACCGTTCCGCGGGTGGCTGCTGTCGATGTCGTGGCTGAGCCGCTTCTGTCGCAGGGCATTGAACAAAGCGAGGCGCGGAGGCGGGCGGAAAAGTTGCTGGACCAGCTCAATCTGCCGGAAAAACTCTGGTCACTACCGCCAGCGACCTTTTCCGGAGGTGAGCAGCAGCGCGTCAACATAGCGCGTGGTTTCATCACGTCTCATCCGGTGTTGCTGCTCGATGAACCGACAGCATCGCTGGATGCGGCCAACCGTGCGGTGGTTGTTGAACTGATCCGTTCCAAGAAAGCGACCGGAACCGCGCTCCTGGGCATCTTTCACGATTCTGATGTGCGTGACGAAGTGGCCGATCGGATTATCGATGTTTCGACATTTCGTGCAACGCTGGATGCGGCCTGATGAAACTGTCCGAGTATCCGCTGATTCATCCGACGGCCGCGACCCGTGATTGTTCGTTTGGCCGCTATACCGAAATTGACGAGTTTTCTGCCCTCAAGAATGTCCGGCTGACCATTCCCGTGGGACAGATGGTCCGCGTTTTCGGTCGATGGGATGCCGATGCTGATTGTCTGAAATTGCTTGAAACATACACAACACTGCGGATTGGGAATATGTCACCTATATGGGGTTATTGGTTCTGGCGACCGAGTACCCTTTGATGATATTTCAAACGCCATACGCGGTCGCCTGATGGGACGTGACAAAGCCTGATAGAAAGGGTGCGGGGAGCTACACATGCGATATGCGATCTATTTTGCGCCGCCGCTGAATGATGCCATAAGCCGGGTTGCCGCCAACTGGCTGGGGCGCAATCCCTTTACCGACGAGATGATCGAGGCACCGGCGATCACCGGCCTGACGTCTGCCGAAATCGCCTTTTTCACCGCGGCGCCGCGCCGGTACGGATTTCACGGGACGCTCAAGGCGCCATTTCGCCTTGCTGACGGTCGGGGCGAGGACGCATTGCTCCGTGCGCTCGACAACTTTGCCCCAACCGTGCAGGCGTTTGAAATTCCGAAAATGGTGATCGGCAGGATCGGGCCCTTCTTTGCTCTGGTTCCTGAAGGACCGGTGCCGGATCTGGCCGATCTTGCAGCCCGCGCAACCAGGGAATTCGAAATGTTCCGTGCGCCGTTGAGCGAGTCGGACATCGAACGGCGCAACCCGGACAAATTGTCGTCAGCCCAACTCGCATATTTGCACCAATGGGGGTATCCTTACGTCCTCGACGAGTTCCGGTTTCACATGACGCTCACGGGTCCGATTGAAGCGACGGATTCAGACCGGGTGGAACAGGCGCTTCACATTTTCTTTGATCCTGTTCTGAGCGAACCTGTGGACGTCAGGAATATCGCGCTCTTCGTCGAGGAAGAAAGCGGTTCGCCCTTCAGGGTTCACTCGCTGCATCCGTTGGGACCGGCCGAACACCGGCGCAGCGCATGAAAACCGGATCAATGTGCACAGTCTTGAAAGAACACCATGTCTGAACTGCATCTGAAAAACGCCAATCTTGTTTTGGCCGACGAGGTCGTCAAGGGCGCGGTCCTTGTCCGCGACGGAGTGATCGCCGACATCGACACCGGACCGGCCGGCCGAGGCGGTGAGGACATGGAAGGCAATTACATATTGCCGGGTCTGGTCGAGCTGCATACCGATCACCTGGAAGGCCATTATGCGCCGCGGCCGAAAGTTCGGTGGAATCCGCTGGCGGCGGTGCTTGCCCACGATGCGCAAATCACCACATCGGGCATCACCACCGTCTTCGATGCTCTGCGTGTCGGCATGGACGATGATGCCGACTTGTCCTCTGACGATATGCAAAACCTCGCCGAGGCAATCGACGACGCCTCACGCAATGACAGGCTTCGTGCCGACCATTTTCTGCATTTGCGGTGCGAAGTTTCAGCGCCTGATTGTCTCGACAGTTTTACCGCCTTCGACGGTGATGAGCGGGTCCGCCTCGTGTCATTGATGGATCACGCTCCTGGTCAGCGACAGTTTCGCAAGATGGAGGCCTATAGCAGTTATTATCAAGGCAAGCTGAAAATGTCGGACGAGGATTTCCGGAATTTCTGCGAAAAGCGGATTGCCCAGTCCGAGGCCAATTCCGGACGCAACCGCCAGGCGCTGTCGGTCGTGTGCAAGGATCGGGGCATTGTCCTGGCCAGCCATGATGATGCGACACTGGATCATGTCGATGAAGCCATCGAGCAGGGCATTCATGTGGCTGAATTTCCGACGACATTCGAAGCAGCCAAGGCATCGAAGGATGCCGGCATGTTTGTATTGATGGGCGCCCCCAATGTGGTCCGCGGCGGGTCCCATTCCGGCAATGTTGCGGCGCGCGATTTGGCTGAAAATGGCGTTCTGGACATTCTGTCCTCCGACTACATTCCGTTCAGTCTGATTCAGTCGGCCTTCGGGCTGGGTGAACTGGTCGATGGCATCACCCTGCCACAGACGGTCGCGATGGTTTCGAAAAACCCGGCAATGGCTGCCGGTCTCGAGGACCGCGGTGAAATTGCCATCGGCAAGCGCGCTGACCTCGTGCGGGTCTGTGCCGATCACCACATCCCGGTGGTTCGAACCGTATGGCGCGAAGGTCGCCGCGTGGTCTGATGTCCGTCGAAACCGAACAGCCCATGGTGCCGGATCTCGGCCTGCCGGTCATCGGCGGAGCCCTTGTTGTTGTTGTCGGCCCCAGCGGCGCCGGAAAGGACACTTTGCTCAACTACGCCCGACAGGTGCTGGCTGAAGACGACCGGGTGTTTTTCGTCCGTCGGGTGATCACAAGGCCGGCAGATGGTGAGACGGAGCGGCACCTAGCTGCCACCCGGGCTGAGTTCGAAGCCATGAAAGCCTCTGGTCGTTTCGCGTTCACCTGGCAGGCCCATGAACTTGAATACGGCCTGCCGGCGAGTATCGATGACAATATTCGCAGCGGTCAGACGGCCGTGTGTAACGGGTCAAGGGCCGCGCTGGCCGGTTTGCGGGCTCGTTACGTCAATTTTTCTGTGATCAGTATCACGGCACACCGCGAAGTCCTGGCCAATCGCCTAGCGGCCCGCGGCCGGGAAAGCCGTCAACAGATTTTGGCAAGACTCGATCGCAGCGCACATTTCGATGCTGCCCATTATGATGCCCTGCAGATTGACAATAGCGGCCCCGTCACGGTGGCCGGCGATGCGCTGGTTGCTGCGATCAAGGCGGTCGGATGGCGCGATTGAGATCCCAAGGAGGATTGGGTATTGGGTATCGATGAACGGGCGGTGATTGCTGCAAACAACAATGCCGACCTGTATGAGGCGATGTTCTCGGCCCATCATCTGGACTACACCCGAGAACCCGTCGCCTTCGTCGCGTCGCAGACACCACCCTATTATTCCAATCTCACGGTGCTGGCACCCGGAAATGGAAATGACATTGCTCAAAGGATCAATGCCTTGGCAAAGCAGGGTGTCGCGGTTAGCGTGAAGGACAGTTTCTGTGAGCTGGATCCCCATGCCTTTGGACTTGATGTCCTGTTCCGGGCATCCTGGATGTGGCGCGACCAAGCCGGCACAGAAGGTTCGACAGACTGGACCCAGGTGAGCGACAGTGCGGATCTGACCTTGTGGGAAAACGCGTGGAAACAGGCAGGGTCGGCAACCAGACAACATATGTTCAGGCCGCAAATGCTGCAGCGGACTGATATTGCTTTTTTCGGACGCAAAATCGGTGGCGCCTTTGAAGCCGGTTGCATTGCCAATGTGTCATCCGATTGTATCGGCATTTCCAACGTTTTCAGCCTCGCAAACTCCGCAACTGTTTTTGCCGAGGCGGTGGCGGTCATTGGCACGATGAATCTCCGTCGCCCGCTTGTCGGATATGAGGCAGGACGAGACCTGGAACTGGCCCGCGGGGCAGGATTCGAGACGGTTGGTGCGTTGCGTGTTCTTGTGTCGAACGTGGCGGTGGAGTGACCGGGCGGTATCCCGATCGTATCAATGCCGCGTTTCTAGGCGTAATCCGGGGCGTCGCGCAATGATTGCGTTACCTGCGGAAGTATCTAAATATTTTTCAGGACATTGACTGTGTGATCAGCCCCCAGTCTCCTATGCTGCCGTCAGTTAGCGGTTGGACGAATCTGGGTCATCGGGTTGAAATCAAACACGGAAGCATTGCGCGCGATTGCCTGGGCACTGGGTGCGGCTTTTGTCTTCACACTGGTCTTCGCGTCGGCAAAATTTGTCGGGTCACAGGCCGACCCGATTCAGATCGTGTTCATGCGATATCTTGGTGCGGCCATTGTCGTGACATTTATTGTCGTCGTCTGGCAAGGTGGATTGTCCGCCCAGAAGAGCCCGAATCCCGGGCTTCACGTGGCGCGCGCCGCCTGTGGAGTCTTTGGAGAAATCTGCATCATTTCCGCGCCGCTGTTTATCGCCTATGAAGACGCAACGGCCATCGGCCTCACCAACGGCGTGATTGCCATCATACTGGCCATTGTTTTGCTGAAGGAAGCGGCGCGCCCGATGCACTGGATTGCGTCGGCAACCTGCCTTGCCGGTGCCATGCTGATCGCCCGGGCCGACAGCGGTTCAGCGACGTCCGGAACACCGGCCTTCGGTCTCGGTCTGGCCGTGTTCGGGGCGCTTCTTTCCGGTTCCGAGCTTTTCTTGATCAAGCTTCTTTCAGGGCGAGAACGACCGATAGCCATCATGCTCTATGTCAATATTCTGGCCATCCTGATGCTTCTGATCCCCGCATTATGGGTCTGGAACCCGATCAGTGGCTGGGACCTTCTCTGGCTGGTGTTGCTGGGTCCATTGGCCCTGTTCGGTCAGCTCTGCTGGATCCGGGCGTTTCAGTACGGTGACGCTGTCCTGGTGGTGCCGATCGGCTATGCAGCGATCCCGTTTGCAGCGCTGCTCGGCGCCATAGCCTTTGATCAGTCCGTTGGACTGAGAGAAATGGCCGGTGCGCTGCTGGTGATCGCCGGTGGTGTTGTTCTGGCGCGGTTGCCCGTCAGGCAACCCTGATCAAACCGGTCTTCGAATGATCTGCTCTCACGGTTGATCCGTAAAGGGGCGGCGACAAACAAGTCCTGTTTTTGCTGCCAGAGCCATGAAGGAGGCCAGATGCGATCACTGCCTGACAATTTCAATGCCCTTGTCGTTGGTTCGTCCGGTGGCATTGGCGCCGCGCTGACCGCAGAGTTGAACGCGGTCGCAAGTTGCGGACATGTCGCCGGCCTGTCCCGCTCCGGGCCCGACCCGTTGGAACTCACGGACGAAACAACCATGGTGGCGGCGGCCGACCGTCTGCGCGCTGCCCATGGCACAATTCATCTGATCATTTGTGCCACGGGGATTTTGTCGTCTGGAGGCGCGGGACCGGAAAAAGCCGTGTCCGATCTCGATCCGGAACGAATGGCAGCTGTCCTGGCGGTCAACACGATCGGGCCTGCGCTTTTGTACAAGCATTTCGTGCCGCTTCTTCCCGCATCGGGAAAGTGCGTCTTTGCGGTCTTGAGTGCTCGGGTCGGGTCTATTTCAGACAACCGCTTGGGCGGGTGGTACAGCTATCGAGCATCGAAGGCCGCACTGAACCAGATCGTCCGATCGGTATCTGTCGAAGTGGCGCGGAAGCGTCCAGAGGCGGTTTGTCTCGCCCTGCATCCCGGCACGATCGAAACCGATCTGACGCGGCCCTTTGCCCGCGGTCGCTACACCCACACCGCGACCCGGTCTGCCAGAAACCTGCTGACGGTCATGGACAACATGAGCGCGTCGGAAACCGGCCAGTTTTTTGCCTATGACGGATCGGCGATCGGCTGGTGAGAGGATCGACCTGTGGTACTGTTGATGCTGCGTGTTGTCGCTTCATTGACTGACCATTACGAAGCCGGTCGACTTTGGCAAACGGCAGCAAGCCGATGAAGGAGAAGACAGACCATGTCCCGCACAATCCCGTTGATCGGCTTTATGATTCTCGTTCTTGGCGGCGGATTTCTCGTCGGCTTCTGGGCCATGCCGGGTGAATGGTATGAACAGCTCAACAAGCCGTTTTTCAATCCGCCGAACTGGATTTTCGGACCGGTCTGGACCGTGCTTTATCTGCTGATCGCCTTCGCAGGCTGGCGGCTTTGGATGAACAATGCGACCGATCCGGCGATGGCGGTCTGGTGGGTGCAACTCGCGTTGAACTTTCTGTGGCCATTGGTCTTTTTCTCGGCGGAACGGATCAACCTGGCGCTGATTGTCATCCTGGTTCTGCTGTTGGCCATCATCACGCTCATAGGACTGACAATCAGGCGTGATCGATTGGTCGCGTTGCTCATGATGCCCTATGCCCTGTGGGTCGCATTTGCTTCGCTTCTCAATGCGGCGATTGTCATTCTCAACTGATTGTCGATGCATGGCACGGGCGCGTTGGAACCCTGAAACAGTTTCAAGCAAACGCGTCGCTTTCAAGCGTCGAGTTTTTGTGTCGCCAATGATACGCTTTGCCGCAAATTGGTGACGAGCGCCCAATAGGGAGACCAGGGATTGTCGGACTATCCGCGTGACATGATCGGCTATGGCCGCCATACGCCGCATCCAAACTGGCCGGAGCAGGCCAATATCGCGGTCCAATTCGTGATCAACTACGAAGAGGGCGGCGAAAACAATATACTTCACGGCGATGAAGGGTCGGAAGCATTCCTGTCGGAAATCGTCGGGGCACAATCCTGGCCCGGACAACGCCACATGAACATGGAATCCATCTACGAATACGGTTCGAGAGCCGGGTTCTGGCGCCTCTGGCGTATGTTCACCACACGCGGCATGCCGGTGACTGTGTACGGTGTCGCCATGGCGCTGCAGCGCAATCCCGAGGCTGTGGCCGCCATGAAGGAAGCCGATTGGGAAATTGCATCGCATGGGCTGCGCTGGATCGAGTATCGCGACTTCAGTCGGCAGGAAGAGCGCGCGCACATGCAGGAGGCGATCCGCATCCACACAGAGGTTACCGGGGAGCGGCCCCTTGGCTGGTACACCGGCCGATCCTCCGAGCATTCCGTCGATCTGGCGATAGAAGAGGGCGGCTTTCTCTACAGTTCGGATGCCTATGCGGATGACCTGCCCTACTGGGTGCCGGGCCCACGAAAACCGCACTTGATCATTCCCTATACGCTGGATGCAAACGACATGCGCTTTGCGACCCCCCAGGGCTTCAATTCGGGGGATCAGTTCTACACCTATCTCAAGGACAGTTTCGACGTTCTGCGGGCAGAGGGGGCGGAAGGTGCGCCGAAAATGATGTCCGTTGGGCTCCATTGTCGGCTGGTCGGACGGCCAGGCCGTGCTGCTGCTCTCGCGCGCTTTCTCGACTATGTCGCATCCCACGACGATGCCTGGGTCGCCCGGCGGGTGGACATTGCTCGCCATTGGCATGCCCATCACGCTCCGGCAGGAGACTAGGCGATGACGGACAGAAACCGGTTTCTGGATCTTTGCGGCGGTGTGTTCGAGCACTCGCCATGGGTCGCCGAGCGGGCCTTTGACAAGGGCGACATTGTCGAGCCTCTGCGCAGCGCGACCGTCCACGCGGCGATGTGTGCCGCATTTCGCGCCGCCACGCGCGACGAAAGGGTCGCTGTTCTTTGTGCGCATCCGGACCTTGCGGGAAAGCTTGCGCTTGCCGGCGAACTGACAGAAGAGTCCCGGCAGGAGCAATCCGGTGCCGGGCTCGATCGGCTCAGTGCAGAGGAACATGCCGAATTCACGCGCCTGAACACCCACTACATGCGCCAATTCGGCTTTCCGTTCATCATTGCAGTAAAGGGGTTGGACAAGGACGCCATTTTGACTGCCTTTCGCACCAGAATTGCCAACAGCGTCGATGAGGAATTCGTCACCGCCTGCGGGCAGGTTGAAAAGATCGCGCGGCTGAGGCTCGATGCGCTGCTGCCGCAGTAGATTGTTTGTGCAACCGAAAAAGGATTGATATGCCAAGCCGATTGGCGGTCCGGCCGCTTACCAAAGAGAGCTTTTCGCCTTTCGGCGAGGTCCTCGAAACCGAAGGCGCCGGGGTCAGAATGATCAATAACGGCACCACGGAACGGTTCCATGCGTTGGCGCAGGCGGAGGTCGATCCAGCGGGCCAGATCATCATCAGCGTGTTTCGCGGTCAGCCGCGCAGATTTCCCTATGCCATTGATATGATGGAACGTCATCCGCTGGGCAGTCAGGCGTTCTTTCCATTGGCCCAGAAACCCTGGCTCGTCGTGGCTGCCGAGGACAGGGACGGATGCCCGGCCGAGCCGCAGGCCTTTGTCGCCGGCGGCAACCAGGGCGTCAATTATCACGCAAATGTCTGGCATCACCCGCTGATCGCTTTGGATGAAGTCAGCGAGTTTCTGGTGATCGACCGTGGTGGGCCCGGCGCCAATCTGGAAGAACGATCCTATCAACAACCCTTTGTGATTGAAGACCGGGGATGGAAATGACCTCAGAAACGGGACGACTGACAACACACGTATTGGACACCGCCTCCGGCAAACCCGCTGCCGGCCTGTCCATCGATCTGTTTGCAATGGAGGCGGACGAACGGCGCCCAATCAAAACGGTCGTCACCAATGATGACGGCCGGGTGGATGCACCGTTATTGGCGGGCGACGATCTGCAGGTCGGTGTCTACGAACTGGTGTTCCACGCTGGAGACTATCTGCGTGCCGGTGGTAATCCGTTGCCGGAACCGCCATTTCTCGACGTTATTCCCATCCGCTTCGGCATTGCCGATGCTGCTGCCCACTATCATGTGCCGCTGCTGATCTCGCCCTACGGATATTCGACCTATCGGGGGAGTTGACAGGCTCGCTTCAGAACTTGCCGTTGTCGTTCTTCCACTCGCTGCGGGGCGCGATTTTTTCAGTCGTGTCCCAATGCTCCACCAGCTTGCCGTCGGCGATCCTGAAAAGGTCGTAATACGCGCAGTGGATGCCTTCGTTTCTACCCTCGCTGACGGTCAGGACGAAGTTGCCTTCCGCCAGGACACGATGAAGCTTTTGATAGTCGATGCGCCTGTTGCCGGCATCCCCGGCTTCCAGTGCTGACAAAAGCGCCGACACACCACCGGCCAATCCCGGATTGTGATCGGTGAAGTTGTTCTCGTCGAGAAAGTCTCCCAGCCGCTCAAGCTGTTCGCCGATGAGCACGGTTTCGACAAAGGACCGGACGAAGGCTCTGTTGGCTTCGGTCAACCCGTGATCGCAGGCCTCGGTGGGCCCATCCACCATGCTGTGCCCGGCAGGGTTGGGACCCAGTCTCGGCTGGATGTTGTCCCAATGCTCGACGGCTCGCCCGTCTTCAAAGCGAAACACTTCGAAGCCGATGTTGCGTCTGGAAAAATCATATTCCGTATGGGCGAAGACATAATCTCCATCCTCGAAGGCCCGCACGATATTCACCCGAGGGTTGGTCTCTGACAGTCGTTTGAAGAGAACAGCCAGACCTTCGCTGCCTTCGTGGGTTTGCGGGTTGTGCTGTATGTATCTTGCTTCATCGACAACAGCGACCGCTTCAGTGTCACCGGTTTCAATGCTTTTCAGCAATGCACGAATCTGGTTTTTTTTCGATGCACCCATGTCGTTCTCGCCATAGCCTTGCTGCAAGGTTTGTCCCAGCTTGATCCAAGCACCTGACACTGCCACATCAATGGCATTCGGGACAGGTGTTGACGGCTCACGATACAATATTGCTGGCGGCAATCAGCTTGAATATGCCGTGCCGGGAAGAGGCGGCGCTTTCTTTGACGACTTGCGGGCAGCCACGATATGCGCGGACGTCGGGAACGCAACCTCCCCTGTTGCGGTGACAAACCCGGAAAGCGCGTTTTCCGATGGGGCCAGCACATTGGCGATCTTTTCTTCATCAAGATGGATGTCGAACAGCGGTAGCCAACCGCGCAGCTCGGCTTCCACTATGGATCGGGCATTGGCAAAGCGCGCTTGTTCCCGCCGTGTTTCAACGGTGATCCGGGTCGGTCCGGCGTCGTCGAGCGCCGCAATCACCTGATCCGGATCGCCCAGAAAATAGGGCAATCGCAAGGCATCTCCAGCCGCTTTGCCAACCTTCCTTTCCAATAGTGCAAAGAGGGCTGGCACGAACAGGTGCTCATAGCCGAGTCCGGATTCGGGTTCCGCTTGCGAGGCGTTCTTGACCAACGCACATCTCCTCCTGACTGGGACGTGACGATCAGTGCATTGTAACGGATTTTCAGCAAGGATCGATAATGCCGCCTTGCCGCAAACCGGGTGGCGTGCGTTCGGTCCCCCGCACACTGTATTGTGTCCAACTGCAATTGAGGTTTCGCAATGAAAGCGCCGGCTGTTCCCGTTTCTTTGGAACCGGCTCATTCTCGCTACCAGTTCACAGATTGTCTTTGAGCAGGATCTCGATGCGGATTTTTTCCTGCGACGCCAAGGGTTCACGGCTATCGCAGCGAGCCCTCAAGATGCGGATCGCACTGCGGACAAGGTGTCCGGGATTTTGTGCGATGATCGCATCCAGTTGGTTGGCTTTGAGAGCGGATTCGGTGAACGGTGTTCGTTCATGGGCGATGCAGACCACATCACTCGCGCCTGGCATCCCGATGATCGCCTCGACCGGCGTTCGGGCCTCGGCGCTGAGGACATAGGCGCCAACGATATCGGAATTGTTGGAAAACGCGTTGGCGACCACCAGTTGGGTGCGCTCCTGATGCCCATAGGTTTCCAGGGACGGGAGAGGATGGAGGTCCGGGTAGTCCCTGTTCATCACCGCGTCGAAACCCAGCCGGCGTTCGATGCTGTCCCGAGCCTGCATCGTTTCGGTGACCACCAGAATGGACCCCTTTTTCGGACCGATAAAGCGCCCCATGAGGTGCGCAGATGTGGCGCCGGCGGCATGATTGTCGATCCCGACATAATCGGTATCGGAGTTCTGTGGTCGTCCTGACAAAAAACTGACCGCTCTTATGCCGCGCTCGGTCAACCGGTTCATCGCGTCGCGCACTGGTGGGGTTTCAGGTGCCATCACGGCTACACCGTCAACCTCGTCGTTACCGAGTCCGGCCAGACAATTGGCAACCTTGTGCGGGTCACTGGCGTCAATCCGCCTGACATCGGCAGAAATCATGTCGGCCGTGAAGGCCTGGCTGACCTCACGGATCTTGAAAATGAGTTCATCAAGGAACTCGTCACCTGTTTCCGGGAACAGGAAGAGGAATGTGTAGGTTTTCTGCTTGGCGAGGTTCGCGGCTGAAATATTGCGTTCAAAACCGATCTTGCGGATCGCCTCTGATACTTTTTCAATGGTGTGTTGCTTGACTCCCGGGCGGCCGTTGAGAACCCGATCAACCGTTGCCAGACTGACACCGGCAGCGACTGCAAGGTCTTTGGTCGTTGGCCGCATGCTGGCTTTCCCGCAAAAAAATGAAGAGGCGTCGATGCCATTTTTCACAATTGAATCAATGATGCAAGCAAATTTTGAGGTACGTACCTCAAAAAGAGCTTGCCATGAGGTACGTACCTCAGATATTGAAGTGAGGCGATAATCGATCGGACCACCCGTCTTGGTTCTTTTCGCAGCAACTGCAGAGACAAGAAGGAGGAAACACCTCCCGTCACCGGTCTCTGTACCGAATCGGCGCAGATCGCGCCTGGCCCGTCTCGATGGAGGTCGAGACATGAAAAGGGAGGTTTCCTAGATGAAATCCAAGTTTCTCAATTCCGTCGCCACGGCCGGACTGGTCAGTGGCGTTGCCGTGTTTGGCTCGACATCCGCACAGGCAGAAGACCTGACATTGTGCTGGGCCGCCTGGGATCCGGCGAATGCGCTGGTCGAACTCAGCAAGGATTTTGAAGAACAGTCCGGCCACAATATGAGTTTTGAATTCGTTCCCTGGCCGAATTTCGCCGATCGCATGCTCAATGAGCTCAATTCCGGCGGCAAGCTGTGCGACCTGATGATCGGCGATAGTCAATGGATTGGCGGATCTGCCGAAAGTGGTCACTACATCAAGCTCAATGACTTCTTTGAGAAGGAAGGCATTACGATGGATGACTTCATCCCGGCAACGGTCACCGGATATTCCGAATGGCCGAAAGGATCGCCCAATTACTGGGCCCTGCCGGCCTTCGGAGATGTCGTCGGCTGGACCTACCGCAAGGACTGGTTCGAGCGCCCTGAACTGATGGCCGAGTTCAAGGAAAAATATGGACGCGATCTGGCCGTACCCAACACGCTGGAGGAGTTGAAGGACATTGCCGAATTCTTCCAGGACCGGGAGATCGATGGCAAGAAGGTCTACGGTGCCTCAATCTATACCGAGCGTGGGTCCGAAGGCATTACAATGGGTGTGACCAATGCACTCTACAATTACGGTTTCCAATATGGCGATCCTGACAGTCCCTATGACCTGGAAGGCTTCGTGAATTCGGAAGGCGCCATCAAGGGGCTGGAATTCTACAAGGAACTGTATGATTGCTGCACCCCGCCAGGATCGTCCGACTGGTATATGTCCGAGAATATCGATGCCTATAAATCGGGGCAGGTCGCCATGCAGATGAACTTTGCCTTCATCTGGCCGGGTGTCGAAGTGGACCCGAATGTCGGCGGAGGAAAATCCGGCTATTTCCCGAATCCTGCAGGTCCGGGCGGACATTTTGCCCAGCTTGGTGGCCAGGGTATCTCGGTCGTTGCCTACTCGGACAAGCAGGATGCGGCACTTGAATACATCAAGTGGTTCGCTCAGCCCGAAGTTCAGCAGAAATGGTGGAAGGCCGGTGGCTATTCAGCCTTGAGTGCCGTCGTCGAGGATCCGGGGTTTGCATCCAGTCAGCCTTACGCCCAGACATTCCTGGACTCCATGGCAATCGTGAAGGATTTCTGGGCTGAGCCTGCCTATGCCTCATTGCTTCTGGCGATGCAATCACGGGTCCACAATTATGTGGTTGCCGGGCAGGGAACCGCCAAGGAAGCGCTTGACGGTCTGGTGGAAGACTGGAACGAAGTCTTCGAGGACGAAGGCAAGAAATAGCCCTCCGGGCCCCGCAGCCTCCCAGCGGGTTCGCGAAGCCGGATGGTCAGAAATTCCGGCTTCGCGTCTCAAGGGCGACAGGGTGCAATCAAGCTTCAAATTGCTTTAGAAACAGTGCGAGATTGATATGTCGGACCCCAGTGAAAACCGGGCGGGCGCGATATCGCCCAAGCCATCGACGTCCCGGTTCAGGGGCATTTCAGACCGTGCGCTGGCATGGACATTCGTGGCCCCGACCATTGTGATCCTGCTTGCCATCAACATTTTTCCGTTGATCTGGACAATCTATCTCAGTTTCACCAATTACCGGGTCAACCGGCCCAATCGCGACGTCGACTTTATCGGCCTGCGCAATTATGAGCGCATACTGTCAGATAGTGACATCTGGATCACCATGCAGGCGACCGCGCATTTCCTGATCTGGACCATCGTGCTTCAGGTGCTGATCGGCTTCACGCTTGCCTATCTCATCAACAAGAAATTCAAGGGCAATGACCTTTGGACGACCATCATCGTGTTGCCAATGATGCTTTCCCCGGCCGTTGTCGGAAACTTCTGGACCTTTCTGTATCAACCGCAAATCGGCCTGTTCAACTATGTCGTCGGTTTTCTCACTGGTGCGGATCCGTCAAGCTTTTCCATGATCGGCGAGGTGGCTCTTGCACCCTGGGCGATTGTTATCGTCGACACCTGGATGTGGACACCTTTCGTGATGCTGATTTGCCTGGCCGGCCTGCGCTCAATCCCCGATTCCATATATGAGGCGGCTGAATGTGATCGCGCCAGTAAGTGGCGGCAGTTTTGGACGATCACCATTCCGATGGTGCTTCCATTCCTGATGCTGGCTGTTCTGTTTCGCGGAATCGAAAATTTCAAGATGTTCGACCTGGTGGTGCAACTGACCGGCGGTGGACCGGGATCCACCACGGAACTCACCTCGATCAATCTCAAGCGTGAAGCGTTCGAAAAGTGGCGCACCGGCTATGCATCGGCCTACGCGATCATTCTGTTCGTCACAGTGTTCGGATTGGCATCCATCTATGTCAAGGCGCTCAACAAGGTGAAAGAGCGATGAGTTTTTCGGTCACAGCGCCATCCACACGGCAAAAATGGATCGCCGGCATTCTGGTCATCGGCTACGCGCTGATCACCCTGTTGCCATTGATCTGGATTGTGGCAACAGGCTTCAAATCGTCGCCCGACGCGATCGCCTATCCACCGAAGATTGTCTTCGATCCGACGGTCGAGGGATATGTGAACCTGTTTACGACCCAGACGCGATTGATCGATGGGAACGCCGAGGCCGTCGAGGATCTTCCCTGGTACGAGAAGCTTGTGCGTGAGCGTGGCAATACGATTGTCGGCCCGTCGCGCTTTTCCGAACGGTTTTTCAACTCGGTGATCATCGGGTTCGGCTCGACATTCTTTGCCATTGTCCTGGGCACTGCGGCTGCATACGCGTTTTCCCGCTTCAAGGTGCCCTTGAAGGACGATCTGCTGTTTTTCATCTTGTCGACCCGCATGATGCCGCCGATCGCGGTCGCGATACCGATATTTCTGATGTTCAGGAATCTCGGCTTGAACGACACCCATGCCGGTATGATTCTGCTCTACACGGCCGTCAATCTGTCCTTGTCCGTCTGGCTCATCAACGGATTCATCGACGAGATACCGATAGAGTACGAGGAAGCCGCGCTCATCGACGGCTACACGCGCTTCCAGGCTTTCTACAAGGTCGTTTTGCCCCAGGCCGCCACCGGAATAGCCTCCACCGCAATCTTCTGCCTGATCTTTGCGTGGAACGAATATGCCTTCGCTGTCCTCCTGACGTCGGGAACGGCGCAAACAGCGCCTCCCTTTATCCCGACCATCATCGGCGTAGGCGGCCAGGATTGGCCGGCAGTCGCCGCCGGAGCGACGCTGTTCCTTTTGCCGGTCATGGTTTTCACCATCCTGTTGCGCAAACATCTGCTGCGCGGCATCACATTTGGGGCCGTGCGCAAATGAGCAATTTCATCAACGGATTGCTGCGGTTCCGGCGTGGCCCCTGGGAGATGGTGGCATCCATTCTCATTGCCGCCGGTGTTGTCATGCTGATGCAGCCATTTGTTCTTTCGCTGTTCACTTACTCCTTCATTGTCACTCTGATCGGCACAGTGATGTTCATTTTCGTCAGTCATTTCCCGGAGTAGAACGTGGCGCAGATCAGAATTGAAAATGTGCGAAAGGAATTCGGGGCGTTTACGGCGGTCCAATCCTCGTCTTTCACCGTCGAGGACGGCGAATTCTTCATGCTGCTCGGGCCATCCGGTTGCGGCAAGACCACGACCCTACGCATGATGGCCGGCCTCGAACTGCCCACGAGCGGGAAGATCTATATTGATGGCGAGGAAGTGGGCATGAAGCCTGCCTCGAAACGCGATATTGCTTTCGTGTTTCAGATGTTCGCCCTCTACCCGCACATGAATGTCGGAAAGAACATGTCCTATCCGCTGATCAGCCAGGGCATGCCGAAGGCCGATGTGAAGAAACGGGTGCTGGAAGTCGCCCAGATCCTTGGGATCGACCATATTCTCAATAAGTCGGTTGGCGGCTTGTCCGGCGGAGATCGGCAACGTGTTGCGCTGGGTCGGGCGATTGTTCGCGAGCCGAAGGCGTTTTTGATGGATGAGCCGCTCGGCGCCCTGGACGCAGAATTTCGCGAACGCATGGCGGAAGAGCTCCGGGCGTTGCATGACCGGATGGGGGCGACAACGGTTTATGTCACCCATGATCAGCTCGAAGCCATGCAGATGGGCGACAAGATCGTCGTCATGAACCATGGCGTGGTCGAGCAATTCGGTGTTCCCCAGGACATCTATGACTGGCCCGCCACGAAATTCGTCGCCAATTTCATCGGGTCGCCTCCGATGAACTTTCTCGATTTCCATGGGATTATCGGTTCTGGCTTTGATGCCGTCGATCTCGCAGGTTGCAAAATCAGCATTCCGGAGATGCGAGAAGGTGCTGAAGGTGACCTGACTTTGGGCGTTCGTCCCGAGCACATCCACTTTTCCGATACGTCTGAGTATCGCGGCCAGGTCGTCGCGACGGAGTATCTTGGAACCGATCAGATTGTAACGCTTGAAACGCCGAACGGAGAGGTCAAGGCGCGCATTGCGTCATCGGTGGCCGTGGCCGCAGGTGAAATCATCGGGCTGGAGTTCGATTCCAGGACACTAACGGTTTTCAGCGGCCCGAAAGGACATGCGCTTCGCTCCAGCGCCAATGAGAAGGTTCTGGCCCATGGCTGACGTAGTTCTCGAAAATGTCACAAAATCCTTTGGTGACGTCCTGGCGCTGGACAATATTTCCCTGACCGTGCCCGATGGATCATTTGTTGTTCTGCTCGGCCCGACGGGCGCGGGCAAAACAACCATATTGCGAATGGTGTCGGGCCTGGACAATCCCGATAGCGGTGACGTTTCCATTGGCGGTCAATCGATGACTGGACACACCCCCGCGCAACGAAATGTCGCCATGGTATTTCAGCAATATTCGCTGTACCCGCACCTGACGGTTCGACAAAATCTTGAATTCCCGCTCAAATCCCCGCTTCTGAAAACGCCTCGCGAGTTGATTGATCAAAAAGTCAAACACGTTGCGGATATTCTGCAGATAACCCACAAGCTGGACAACAACGCAACCGCCCTTTCAGGTGGAGAAATGCAGCGTGTGTCGATCGGACGGGCACTCGTCCGTGATCCCTCGATCTACCTGATGGACGAACCATTGAGCTCGCTCGATGCGAAACTGAGAAGTGAGTTGCGGATCGAGTTGAAAAAGATCCAGGCAGATCTGGGCGCCACTCTGCTTTACGTCACGCATGATCAGATCGAGGCGATGACCATGGCAACCCACATTGGTGTCCTGGATGAGGGAAAACTGGTGCAGTTCGGGTCTCCCAGAGAGATTTACGAAAACCCGGTGAGCATTTATGCGGCCAGCAGACTGGGGCAGTTGCGGATCAATATCCTGCCTGCCGACCTCTTCCCGGGGGCGCCGACCGGGGCGCGGTTCATTGGAATGAGACCGGAGCATATCGCCCAGGGTGAGGGGGTCGAGAGTTTCGTGAAGAGAGTTGAGCATCTGGGCGATCAAACCAGGCTGCACCTGGTCTACAAGGATCATAACCTGGTCACCGTCACCGACGCGCATACGCCATTGCGGTCGGGCGATGTGGTCAGGATCCAGCCCAGCAACCCGGCCTATTTTGATGCGGACGGCAACCGACTGACACAGGGATAGAAGCAATGAAACAGTTCATAAACGAACGGGACAAAATCGTCACGGATGCGGTCGACGGCATCGTCAGGGCTTCCGGCGGAAATCTGGCCAGGCTGGACGGATATCCGCATATCCGTGTGGTGGTTCGCAATGACTGGGACAAGACGAAGGTCGCACTGGTTTCCGGAGGTGGCTCCGGACACGAGCCTGCCCATGCCGGGTTTGTCGGCGAAGGCATGCTGACGGCTGCGGTCTGTGGCGATGTCTTTGCCTCGCCATCCGTGGATGCCGTTCTTGCCGGAATATTGGCGGTGACCGGCCCGGCCGGATGTCTTTTGATCGTCAAGAACTACACCGGCGACCGCCTGAATTTTGGTCTTGCCGCCGAACGGGCGAGAGCATTTGGACTGGATGTCAACATCGTCATAGTGGACGACGATATTGCACTGCCCGATCTTCCGCAGGCGCGGGGTGTGGCCGGAACGCTCTTTGTTCACAAGATCGCCGGCGCATTGGCCGAAAGTGGCGCTGACCTGGCAACCGTCACCAGATCCGCGACCAGGGTCATTACCGGAACCCGTTCGATCGGCATGTCGCTTGACACCTGCGCCGTGCCGGGGTCACCGAAGGAAGACCGCATTCCTCTGGGCAAGGTGGAACTCGGACTTGGGATCCATGGTGAGGCAGGCATCGAGCAGATTGATTTCACCACGGCCGCGGCCGCCATGGAGGAAGTGGCCAAGAAACTGGCGTCAACAATGGATGAAAAGCCGCATGTCGCCCTGCTGAACAATCTCGGTGGTGCAACGGTTCTTGAAATGTCGCTTCTGGCGAATGAGCTGGCCAAATCCTCAATCGGGTCAAAACTGAAATGGATTGTCGGACCGGCCTCCCTGATGACATCCCTCGATATGCGCGGTTTCTCGGTTTCGGTCTATCCGGCTTCACGGCAGGAAATAGACCTTCTGGCGACCCGTACACCATTATCCGCCTGGCCGGGACTATCGCAGATAACCGACATCGAGATCGTTGCCCTTCCCGATGGCCTGAAGCCGATCAGGCCGATGCCGTCGAAACATGCCGCAACCGAGCTGTTTCTCACGCGGTGCTGCAAGGTGCTCATTGAATCCGAAGATGATCTCAACGCACTTGATGCAAAATCGGGTGATGGGGACACGGGCTCAACCCTGGCCGGTGCCGCCAGGGCACTGATTGATGGAATGGACAGGCTGCCGCTGGCTGACCACACACAGCTCTATAGAGCCATCGGTCAGGAACTGAGCGAAACGATGGGCGGCTCATCCGGTGTGTTGCTGGCGATCTTTTTTACCGCCGCCGGTGATGCGGCATCCAGTGGTCTGTCAAAGACGGACGCATTGAAGGCCGGTTTGGCAAGGATGCAGGAAATCGGAGGTGCCGAACTCGGCGCCAGGACCATGATTGATGCGCTCCATCCAGCGCTGGACGCACTCGACGAGAGTATGGGTGATGCGGCAAGGGCCGCCCGGGCAGGGGCTGAACATACGGCAACAATTGTCAAGGCGAAGGCCGGCCGTGCATCCTATCTCAACGCGCAACAGCTTGATGGGCACATCGATCCCGGCGCGGAAGCCGTGGCTAGGCTGTTCGAACATCTGAATAGCTGAACGGCCGGCAAATCCCACGGGATCCCGGCCGTCCTTCGGCTTTTAGCCGTGGTGCGATTGCCCCACGCACCCGATGGCACTGTCATGACCGCGCTATTGCGCGGATACGAAATCCCGGATGGCAGCCGTATAGGCCGCTGGGTCCTGCAGCATGGCGAAATGGCTGAGATTGTCCATAACGAGGAGCTTGGCATCCGGGATCGCTGCGGCAATCGCCTTTGAATGCTCCAGCAGGATCGCCTCATCATACTGACTGTGGACGACAAGGGTCGGGACGGTTATGGCCTTGATCTGCTCCAGTCCGTCCGCCTTGTCGCTGAACCACATTTTCGACACGGCGCCGACAAAGGCTTCGAAATCATCGGGAGTTGGCGACATGTCGCCATACATGCCGGCCATCATGCCGACATATCCGCCGAACACTTCATTGGTTTCCACGGACGGGTCGACACCCGCAAGAGTGACATTACCGGCATGGGCAAAGTGGCTTTTGAGCCGGTCTGGCGCGGTCTTCGAGATTTCGTAGCCGATATTTGCACCATCGGACCAGCCGACCAGATGCACCTTGTCGACACCGATATGATCCAGCAGGGCGATATAGTCCCGCGCCAGCAATTCGATACTATAGTCACTGCCATCATTGGTCGTACGGCCATGGCCGCGTGTATCGGCCACGATCACCCGATGGTCAGCTGCCAGGTCGGCAACCTGGGAAGACCAGATATCACCATGGGCAAGGCCGCCATGGATCAACAAAATGGGTGTTGAGTCCGCCGTGCCATAAACGGCGTGGTACATCTTGATCCCGTTTATCTCGGCTGTGCCCTGTTCAATCGCTTCGGGCATTGGTGCCGGGGCCGGGATCGACATCCAGGCATCCTTGGCTATCGCTGCGCCTGTTGCACAGATGATGACAATGGTTGTGGCCAGTATCCGGAACATTCGAAACTCCCCTTGAATGTGTCCAAGCGTGCGTTGGTGCAACGCCTGTTCGGTGCTAGTCTTGCGAATTCTACGAAATGGCCAGCTCGACCGTTAAAGCTTAAGCGCAGGGCACCGGTTTCAATGGAGCAAAAATATGTCTGTGTATTCAGATGGTTACCTGCCCGATTGTTTACTCAGTGCAGATCCGTCGGTGATTTTGGATGCTCAGTATGACGACTTTGACGAGCAGTCTCAAAGACTGGTCGGTCACGACCAGACCTACCTGCAACTGACACCGGGTGCGTTTTCCGGCCGGTTTTTGTCTTGTTTTCTGGGGCCCGATGTGTCCGTTCACATCGAACATTGCAATCAGGCCCTTGAGCAGTGCGTTTCAGCGCATCCCGACGCCTATACGATCGGCGCCGTGATCAACCAGACGGATCCGTTTCGGTCCAATGGACAGGCCTTCTCGACCGCAGACCTGATGGTGCTGCCGCCCAGAGGCAGCCTGCATCTGCAAAGCCCGGTAAACGGCACCGTGCTCGCGGTCGTGGTTCAGCAGGACCGGCTGTTGCATAATGCCGGCATGTCCGCACGGGCCGCGGAATGGTTGATCGATGCGGGGCAAAATATTCGTGTTTTGCACGCCCCCCAACTCACCCGGCGGATCAGGGAGGATGTCATCCAGGCCATCCAAAATGCCAGTTTTGAAAATGAGATGACCGACACGGTCAGCATGATTGGCGATGCGCTGCTTGCCAGCATGGCAGCAAAACTCTCACTAGAGTTGGGCAACAGCGCCGACCACAAGGAGCCGGCCGGCCAGTCTTCGTATGAACGCTTCATGAAATGCCGCGGCTCCATCTACCAGGCCTGGGACACAATCGAGAACATGGAAGGCCTCCTGTCGCGGACCGGTATCAAGCGGCGTTCATTGCACCAGCTGTTCAAATCGCAAATCGCGCTGGGTCCATTGACCTATCACAGGGTTTTGCGGCTGCACCTGGCCAGACGCGCCCTGTCCGATCCCGGACAAGCCGGCCTGTCCATCGGAGACATCGCCGCGGCACATGGTTTCTGGAACTGGAGCCAGTTTACACAGCAATATCAAAACCAGTTCGGCGAGTTGCCGTCGCAAACCCGCCTGACCGAGCAGTGAAATAATCGTTGCGTTTTTGAGCGATCATCTGGACAGCAAGGAATCCACTGAACCCGTCGAGCCTTGGAGGTGGTTTCAGGCCTTGGGTTGGAAGAGTATAACCCGGCCGTTGTCCGTGTGCTTCAGGACTTCGCCATCCCGCTCTTTGCCGGCTCGCCAGCCACATAGGTCTCCGCAATGACGCGGTCATCTCCAAGTGTCTGCAGCAGGAACAACTCTTCGGTCAGCTTGCCGACCGTTTCCATGCGCAGCGCCATGGCAGGCGTTGCCCTGGCATCAAGCACGACAATGTCGGCGTCACGTCCTGGCTGCAGGGAGCCGATATGGGCATCCAGCGACAACGCCCGGGCATTGCCGAGGGTGATGCGGTAGAAACTCTCCAGAGGGGTCATGCGCTGGCCCTGCAGCTGCAGAACCTTGTAGCCCTCATCGACTGTTCTGAGCATCGAATAATTCGTGCCGCCGCCAATATCGGTGGCAATGGCGATGCGGACCGGATTGTCCCGTTCGTCGAGCGTCTTCAGATCAAACAACCCGCTGCCGAGGAACAGGTTCGAGGTCGGGCAGAACACGGCAACCGAACCGGACGCAGCCATGGCATCGGCCTCCCGCTCGCTCAGATGGATCGAATGGCCGAACAGGCTCTTCGGTCCAAGCAGCCCGTAATGCTCATAGACGGCCGTGTAGTCGTTGCACCAGGGAAAGAGCTCCTTGGTGAAGGCGATTTCCGCATGGTTCTCCGACAGGTGGGTCTGCATGTGCAGGTCGGGATATTCGCGCACCAGGCTCTGGGCCATTTCCATCTGTTCGGGCGACGACGTGATGGCAAAACGTGGCGTGATCGCCACATGCTGGCGCCCCTTGCCGTGCCATTCGGCAATGACGGCCTTGGTATCATCATATCCCGATTGCGGTGTGTCGCGCAGCGCCTCGGGTGCGTTGCGGTCCATCATCACCTTGCCGGCGATCATCCGCATGTTGCGCCGGTGGCTTTCAGCAAAAAACGCATCGGCGGACGCTTTGTGCACGGAGCAATAGGCGGCGGCCGTCGTCGTTCCGTGCCGTATCAACTCATCAAAAAACGCCGAACTGATGCGCGCTGCATGATCGGGATCGCCAAAGCGCTGTTCCTCGACAAAGGTGTAGGTGTTCAGCCACTCCAGCAACGCGGCGGCATAGGAGCCAATGATTTGGGCCTGTGTGTAGTGAATGTGCGTGTCAATGAAGCCGGCCGACAGCAGATGCGGCCGATGGTCGTTGACAACGACATCGTCCTTGGCTTGCGCGAAAACATCCGCATAGGGACCGGAGGCCTTGATCACCCCGTTTTCGATGAGGACGGCGCCGTCCTCCTCAAACCGATAGGCGGTTACGTCATCGATCGATTGCGGCGCGTCCAAAAAGGACAGAAGCCGCCCGCGGAGCAATCTCTGGGTCACTGGGCCGGTTCTTTCTTTGCGGAAACCGCACTTTCGAACCAGGCGACGAGCATCTTGCGTTCGGACGGTTCTATCTTTGTGATATTGGCCGGCGGCATGGCGTGGCTGCGGCCGGCCTGTATGTATATTTGCATCGCATGGGCTGCGATTTCGGCATCGTTTTCCAGCTTCACCCCATTGGGAGCGGCGATGATCCCTTCCCACACCGGTTCCTGCGCATGGCACATGGAACACCGGGACAGCACCACGTCACGGGCTGCAGGAAAATGGGCATCCGTGACAAATTGCTCGAAGGCCGGCTGAACGGCGGCTTCCGTTTCGTCGCTTTCGCCGGTCAGCACCTTCGGTACTGTCGACAACCACATGATGATGATGAACAGAACGATGGTTGCAAGCCAGGTCCAGGTTGGGTTGCCCTTTCTCGCATGGCGGGTGTTGAACCAATGGCGGATCGTCACGCCCATCAGAAACACCAGCGAGGCGATGACCCAGTTATATTCCGTTGCGAAGGCCAACGGATAGTGGTTTGACAACATCAGGAAGATGACCGGCAAGGTAAGGTAATTGTTGTGGGTCGATCGCTGCTTGGCGATCTTGCCGTATTTGGCGTCCGGCTTGCGTCCGGCAACGAGGTCGGCAACGACAATCTTCTGATTGGGGATGATCACCATGAACACATTGGCCGACATGATGGTTGCCGTGAAAGCACCCAGATGCACGAAGGACGCACGGCCGGTGAAGACCTGGGTGTAGCCCCAGGCCATCGCCACCAGCACCGCATACAGAAACACCATCAAAAACGTGTCGCTGCGGCCCAGAAACATCTTGCAGATGAAATCATAGGCAATCCAGCCAAAGGCAATCGAGGCGATGGAGATCAGGATGGCAACCGGTGCCGAGATGTCCAGAACTTCCGGATTGATCAGATAGAGGTCGGCGCCGACATAGTAGACGATGCATAAAAGCGCGAAGCCCGACAGCCAGGTCGCATAGGATTCCCATTTGAACCAGGTCAGATGTTCCGGCATTTCGGCCGGCGCCACCAGATATTTCTGCAGATGGTAGAAGCCGCCGCCATGGACCTGCCATTCCTCACCGCTGCAGCCCTCCGGCATGCCCGGTCTTTGCCGCAATCCGAGATCCAACGCGATGAAATAGAAGGATGACCCGATCCATGCGATCGCAGTGATCACATGCAGCCAGCGCGTCGCAAAGGACAGCCAGTCCCAGGCAATGGCAAACTCATACATCCGAATTCCCCTTGTGTTCGATTCATCTTGAAGCGCCGCACGCTTTAAAGAAAGTCATAAGTCCGGGCATGACTTTCAAAAATTTCTAAATAATCTTAAGGTGCGCTGGGCGCGAATTTGAACGGGCTTGTGATGTCATATTTTGAAAACATACGGGTCTTCCTGCGGGTCGTGGAACTGGGAAACCTGTCCGCGGCGGGACGCGATTTGCGCATTTCCCCGGCGGTGGCCAGCAACCGGGTCAAGGAACTGGAAAAATATCTGGGTGTGCGCCTGTTCAATCGCACAACCCGGCAATTGACGGCAACCGAACAGGGCAAGATCTTCTATCGCGGGGCAGGGCGCATCATCCAGGCGGTGGAGGATGCGGAGGCATCGATCGCGTCGGTTTCGGGCCAGCCCAAGGGCACGATCAGGGTCACGGCGCCCCTCGGTTTCGGCCGCCGTTTCATCGCGTCCGGCATTCCGGAATTCCACAGCCAGTATCCCGAAATCGAAGTCAGGCTGCGTCTGTCGGATCACAATGTCGACATCCTGAAGGAGAGCATCGACCTTGCCTTCCGGCTGGGCGTGATCGAGGACTCCAGCCTACGCATGCGCGGCATCATGGATTGTGAGCGTGTGCTGTGCGCGTCGCCGGAATATCTGCGCAAGGCCGGCACGCCGCAAACCGTGGACGACCTCGTCAAGGGCGATCACAATTGTCTGGTGTTGCGGTTTCCGGGCTCCAATGAATTCATCTGGTCGCTGCAGACCGAAGACGGGATTCGCAAGATCGAAGTCAGTGGGGTCTTCGATTCCGATGATGGCGATGTTCTGATGGAGTGGGCCTTGGCCGGACATGGCATCGTCAACAAACCGAGATTCGAAGTTCAGGGCTATCTGAATTCGGGCCTGCTTGTGCCGATCCTTGAGGACATACCGCCGATCCCGGCCAAGCTCGCGGTCATATTCCCGCACAAGGATTTCCAGGATCCGAAACTGCGCCTGTTCATTGATTTCATGGCGGCCCGCTGTCAGAAAATGATTCGTGCCGCGTTGGGCGACTGATCACCGGCGCGCCATTGTTACGATCGACAATAATTCGAATACTGGCGAAAAACTCAATGATCCAATAGGGTTATGGAATATTTCTCGCAGAGTGAAGCCGGATGATTCAATCTGACAGACTTTCCCCGGAAGAAACTGAATTGACTCCATAATTCACTGTTCATGCCCGGATCTTGTCAGTGTGGGGCGATCGGCGGTGTCACAAGCGCCGGCGTTGGGGTAGCATTCGGTTTGCACGCAACCGGCCGCAAGAAATCAGGCCGCTACAATTCAGGATGATGCCATGCCGATTGTTCGCCGCAAAGACGTTCAACCCCTGACCGGATCCGGGTATCCGGCACCCAATGATCATGATCTCGGTCGCTACGAGGCGTGGCCGCTGGGTGGGGCCGGCGGACTGACACAGTTCGGCGCTCTGCTCGAAACACTTCATCCAGACGCTTATTCCTCGCTGCGCCACTGGCACGAGAACGAGGATGAGTTTCTCTATCTGCTGGAGGGAGAGGTGACGCTGATCGACGATCATGGCGAACATGTCATGCAGCCGGGCGATGCCGCCTGTTTCAAGGCCGGCGATCCCAATGGCCACCATCTGCATAACCGTACAGAAAAGAACGCCACCTATCTGATTGTCGGAACCCGCGCCAGCGAGGATCGCTGCCACTATTCGGATGTGGACATGCTGCTGACCAAGACGAAGGATGGCAAGACCTTTACCCGGCGTGACGGGTCCCCGTTACAGCCCGGCGGCTGATCGAAGAGCCTCGTGTCTCTCCCGGTTACAGCCAAACCGGCCTCGACAGCTTTTCAGGATTATTGTCCGAAGAGCCGCCGTCGGTTTGTTCTGATCGCCGCCATCCTTGCGTCGGCCATGGGCTTCATCGACGGGTCCGTCGTGTCCATTGCCGTCCCCGCCATCCGCCAAAGCCTTGATGCGTCGTTGACGCAGGTTCAATGGATCAACAATGCCTATATGCTGGCCTTGTCCGCGCTGATCCTCGTCGGCGGGGCTGCGGGAGACAAATATGGTCTCAAGAGGGTTTTCGCCGGCGGAATAGCATTCTTCGTCGTCGCGTCGATTGCCTGCGCATTCGCCACGGATTCCGATATGCTGATCGCTGCGCGGGCCGCCCAGGGCATCGGTGCCGCGATCATGGTGCCCGGATCGCTGGCCATCATTTCAAAGACCTATCCGGTCGAGGACCGTGCCCGTGCCATTGGCATATGGGCGGCGTCGTCGGCCCTGATGACGGCCATCGGTCCAGTGCTCGGCGGGGCCCTGTTGTCGATCGGCAACCCGGACGTCTGGCGGCTGATCTTCGCGATCAACCTTCCGGTCGGAGCCATTGCTCTCTATCTGTTGCTGGCGCGTGTGCCACAGGATGCACCGGTGTCGGATGTGCCGCTCGACCGGTGGGGGGCTGTTCTGGCGACGCTGGCGCTGGGATTGCTGGCCTGGGCGCTGACCGGTCCGGAAGGTGAGGAGGGCTTGCCGAGCGGCACGCACATGCTGTCTTTCGGCATCCCGGGCCTTGTGGCGCTTGTCGCCTTCCTGTGGTCGCAGAACCGTAACCCGCATCCGATGATGCCGCTGCGGCTGTTCGCAGTCCGCGCGTTCAGCGCCGCCAACATTGTTACATTCCTGCTCTATTTCGCACTGTCAGCGGTCTTGTTTTATCTGCCCATGTCACTGGTTACAGGATGGGGTGTTTCGGAGGCGCAGGTCGGTCTGGTGTTTCTGCCGATCACGGTGGCCATTGCGGCAGGGTCCAGCACATTCGGTCGTCTTGTGGCCCGCACGGGGCCTGCCCTGCTGATCGGCGGTGGGTGTGCCCTTGTGGCGATCGCCTATGCGGGTCTTGCCATTGGATTCGGATGGGGCCGGTTCTGGTCGCATCTTTATCCCTGCATGTGCCTGATGGGTTTCGGCATGGCGATGGTCGTTGCGCCGCTGTCGGCCAGCGTCATGGGTGCCGTTTCGACCGATGATGCGGGCGCGGCGTCCGGTATCAACAATGCCGTCAGCCGAATCGCCGGCCTGGTTGCCGTCGCCGCCATGGGCGGGGTGGCTTCGGCCGCCTATGTGCAGGCCGGTGGACCTGCCGGGTTTGGGCAGCCGGTGGATCCGGTTGCGGGGGATCACCGGATGGCCGTGGATGCCGCCTTCGTCGCCATCGCCTGGATCACGGCCGTATTGAGTGCCATTTCCAGCGGCATCGCCTTTGCCTATCTACCGGGCAGACCGTCCGTGCCCTGATAGACAGGCGTCTTCCGCCCGAGTGCCAGCACGATCGCCGGCAACACGACAAGGTCGGCAACGAGCGCCAGAATGATGACAAGGCCGGAGAGCAGGCCGAAATTGGCGATGGTGGGCATCTGGCTGAAGCCCGTGACGGCAATTCCGAGCACCAGTATGACGGATGTCGATATCAGCACCGGTCCGACATCACCGAGCGCCGCGATGATCGGAACGCCGATGCCGGCTTCCTTCTCATGGTGTTTCATTCGGCTCAGAAGATGGATCGTGTCATCAACGGCGATTCCCAGGGCGATGGTCATGGCAAGCGCACCACTGAATTGCAGCCCCGTGCCGGTGATGAAAAGAAAGGCACCCACGAGAATGATCGGCAGGACATTGGGCAAAAGGGCAAACGCAATGTAGGTGGGACGCCGAAAGGCAACGGCGAGCAGAAATGCCGAAAACAATCCGGTCGCGAAAATGCTCCAGTTGAGCTGTCGGATCATGTCCGCGCTGATGTGGGCCGACACCAGCAAAATGCCGCTCAGGAAATGATCGTGACCGCGTTCGTTAAGGGCCCGTTCGACCGAACCGGCCAGGGTTCGTGTCTGGGGAGAGCCGAGATCCGGCATCATGATCTGCAGCATCGCCTGCCGCCGTCCGGCGGATATCAGCGCAGATTGCTGACGGGACTGAATTGTTTCCAGGGTGTCGCGAAAGTGATCGCGGTAATCCGGCGGTAGTGGGTCTCCCATGGCGCGAACAAGCGACCAGGCCGAAACCACCGGATAGGGTGTGGCCAGCGGCTCCAATGTCTCGTGAACATCCTGCAAACGGCTGAGCGACTGGGAGAGCCTCTCATCATTGGTCTCGTCGAATGGAATTATCACATCGAGAGACTGCGTGCCGCCAAACGCCGCATCAAGATTGCGGATTGCCTGGGCGATCGGCGCATTCGCTGGAATGTTTTCCAGAAATGTGTAGCGGGATTCAACTTGCGAAAAGAGGGCAAAGGCCACAAGTGCAAGAGCAAGGCTGCCGGCCGCGATGGTTTTGGCATATCGGAAAACGAACCCGGTGGCGCTGGAGACAATGTTGCTCAGCACGCGGTCGACGCGGCGCGGTGCAAACACGCGGTCATCGATGAAACCCAGGCGCAGAGCAATCGTCAGGGCCACTGGATGGACGACAATGACAGCCAGCAATGTCAGGCCGACTGCCACAAATCCGGCAACACCGAATCCGCGAATGAGTTCCGAATCGTTGATCAGTAGAGAGAGAAAGGCAACCGCCGTCGTTGCCGACGTCAGCATACAGGCGGGTCCGACTTCCACCATGGTCTTTCTGATCGCTTGTAATCGGTCACCGGGTTCGGTTGCGCCCTGACGCCGCCAGTTGGAGCTCAGGTGCATGGCATCGGCGAAGCCGATCACCAGCACCAGAACCGGCAACACATTGGTGATGACATTGAAACTCAGCGACAAATGTCCCATCGCGCCGATCAGCCAGATCACGGCAACCGCCGGCGCAGCCGATGTGACCACGGCAAGCCGCCAACTGCCCAACATGACCATGCACCCCAGCATTCCCAGAAGGCCGCCGACGGTGTTCAATACAGCCTGGTCTCGGATCAGTCGCTTGATGACATCCAGCCGCAGCAGGGGGATGCCACTCCAATGGCTTTCGACAGGCAGTGCGCCAATCGTGTTGTCAAAAGCACCCTGCAAAGCGGAAACAATGTCAGCATATGCACTCAATTCGCGGTTGCCGTCCTCCGGCTCGGCGATCAGGATGCGCAGGCTGAGCTGCCGAAGATCGTTTGAAAGCAGGGACTTGTTGATATTAAGCGGATGGGCCGAAGCTGCCCTGAGCTGTTCGATTGGGAGGTTCGTGCCGGCTTTCTGCAGATCCAGCACCGGAACAAAATCCTCCGTTTGCGGATCGAAGTCCCGCAGCGACAGGATCGACACGACACCGGCCACAGGATCGATCAGTTGCGCGTCAAGGGAAAACTCAGACACGGCGTCCAATATCCGCCTGTCGACAGGGTGATCGGCCTCGACAAGAACGAAAATGTCGTTCTCACCCAGCGCGAATTGCTTTTTCAGGGCTGCATAGGTCTGGTAGCGGGGCGCGTCGGACCGGAAGGCAGCCTCAAGATTGTCGACGAATGTCGCCTGAAAAATGCCGGCCATGGCAATCAGCAATGTGACGATGAGAGCCGCGCCGGAAACAAGCGGCCGCGCACAGAGTATTGCGGTCAGTTTATCCAACCGCCCAGATCACTTCCGGTCCGCTGAAATATACATCTACCCCACCCCGGTACCGAGATTGACCGCCGGCCAAGCAAACACCAGCCGCATTGGCGGATGCGGCTGGTGTGGCCCCACACACCGACAGATGTTTGCGAGTGGGCGGTCATCGCTAGGGTGACAAACAGACCATCTGAAATGAAGTGTCAGACCTGCCTATTTATTAGGTATATCTGCCTAGTGCGAGCAGTTGCGACGGTCCTGGAGCAGCCCTGGCGCGACCCCATATCCATGATTGCATGTTAGAAGCTGGTTAACCCTATGCGTTTAATTATGGATTGGTCGATTTCAGTGTCGGAGTGTTTCGTTGACGCGTAATGCAGGGGGACCAGTGACCGGTGGGCGCGGGCGAAGCGGAACCGTGCCGGCGCAAAGCCTGTTTCACTCGGGCATGCTGTCCACAGATGATGTGGACCGGGACCTGGCGGAATTCGCTTTTCAGGCCTTGCCCGCGGCCTGTCTCATCAAGAACGATAAGCTTGAATACTGCCGCATCAACGAAAATTTCTGTTCGATACTCGGCGTTGAGCCGCAGAATCTGATCGGTCGTACAGCCCGTGAAATCTTTACCGATGACATGGTTCAGAACTTCGAGGCCAGGGAACAACGGGTTCTGGACACGGGGCAGAGCATCAGTTTCGAAGAACGGGTTCGCCATGCCGAGGGCCACGAGATCGATCTTCTGACCCGGATCAACCGGATCACTGTCAAAGGTGGCAAGCGCTTCATCTGTATCACCGTGACGGATGTGACCGAGCTGAAAGGCGCGATCAGGGAACGGGAGGCGCAAACCGAGCTGCTGGACGAATCGGCATCGGCCATGGCGCAGGGGCTGCTGGTCTTTGGCGCGGATGAAATCGAGTTCGTGTCAGAAAAAACACCCGACCTTCTGGGGCTTCCGGCGTCGACCATTTCCATCGGTCGGGATTGGAAGACGTTGCACCAATCGCCATCGGAGCTGTCCAAACACCAGATGGGCCGTCATGCGCAAGGCCTGTTGAAAACGATCCAGGCCAGTTTGGAGAAGGGACTGGCCGCCAAGGTGGAACGTCCGACCGGAGCTGGCAAGACGGTCCTGCTGGATCATGCACCGCGCAAGAATGGCGGCGCCATCGTCACTGTCACCGATATCACGGAATCAGCCAGGATTGCCCGCGAGCTTGCACATTCAAAAGACCAGGCCGAGACGGCGGATCGCGCCAAATCGGAATTCCTTGCGAATATGAGCCATGAGATTCGAACGCCGATGAACGGTGTCATGGGCATGGCTGAACTGCTCGCCAGAACCGAACTGGATGACAAGCAGAAGATGTTTACCAACGTCATCGTCAAATCCGGTGCAGCGCTCTTGACGATCATCAACGACATCCTGGATTTTTCCAAGATCGACGCCGGACAGCTGAAACTTGATCCCAAACCGTTCTGCCTTGCCGAGGCCATTGAGGACGTTGCCGCGTTGATGTTGTCGGGCGCCGCGGAAAAAGACCTCGAGCTGATCGTCCGCATTGATCCCGACCTGCCGACCATGCTGGTGGGCGATGCCGGACGGTTGCGCCAGGTCGTGACGAATCTGATCGGCAACGCGGTCAAATTTACCGATCGCGGTCATGTCTACGTCAATGTCGAGAATCGGACCCGAGAAATCGACCGGTCCGGGAACGCCGGCCTCAAAATCTCCATCGAGGACACGGGGATCGGTATTCCGCCGGAAAAGTGTCGACGGGTGTTCGAGAAGTTTTCACAGATCGATACGTCCAGCACGCGCAAGCACGAGGGCACGGGTCTTGGCCTGGCGATTGCATCGTCCCTGGTTCGCATGATGGGTGGCCGGATCGAACTGAAAAGCGAAGAGGGTGTCGGATCGACATTCTGGTTCGAAATCGATCTACCGGTTTCAGAGCAACAGATGCGTGGTGCTCCCGTTCCGCAAGATGTAACGGGTGCCCGCATCCTTGTTGTCGATGACAACGCGGTCAACCGGTCCATTCTGACCGAACAGATGGCTGCATGGCGTTTCGACAGTGCGGCAGCCGTCAGTGGTGCCGAGGCCATGAAGGTATTGGAGGCCGCGGCGGCGCGAGACATCACCATCGATTGTATCGTTCTGGACTATCACATGCCTGGCATGAACGGGGCCGAACTGGTCAAATCCATGCGCCACGACCGACGTTTTCGTGATATTCCCGTCGTCATGCTGACCTCCGTTGATCAGATGGAAGGCGGTAAGACATTCTCTTCCCTGGGGATCGAGGCGCACCTGACAAAGCCAGCCCGCTCGTCGAGGCTTCTGGAGACAATCATTGCCGTGTTGACCGATCAGGACGGAGACCCGGCGCGGCGGGTGGATGCGGGAGCCGGCGCCGGCGAAGGCGCAGGTGAACCGGGGCGCCGGGATGCTCGCCATACGGGACCTGGCGCGCAAGAACCGGAACACCGTGATGGCATCGATGTTCTGGTATGCGAGGACAATGACGTCAACCAGATTGTCTTCACGCAGATATTGAACGACACGGATCTGTCCTTCCATATCGCTCGAAACGGCCGTGAGGGGGTATCCTGCTTCAAGCGCATGCAGCCGTCGATCATCATGATGGATATATCCATGCCGGTGATGAACGGTTACGAGGCGACACGGGCCATCAGGGCCCTTGAAGCAAAAACCGGCACCCACACGCCGATCATCGGCGTGACGGCCCATGCCATCAAGGGCGATATGGAAAACTGCCTGGAGGCTGGCATGGACGATTACGTGTCAAAGCCGGTCTCGCCAGACAAGCTGATGGCCAAGATCAACCAATGGATCGGGCACAGCCACGACAGGCGTGACCGGGATGTGTCAGCATAACCGTTCAAAACGGCCGGATGGGGATGCACTGGTTTTCTGTTGAAACTGTTCTAATTGCCATAATGTGAACACCGGGCATGGTTCTCCCTTGGGTGCCCGTCAGACGGAAACGCGATTCATTGATGCGATATCTGTTTTCAATTGTCCTCATCACACTCTCATTGGTAGCGTCCAGAGTTGCTGCGCATGCAGATGAGATCGAAGTCGACATCCAGCTCTTTCTCGCCGTCGATGTTTCCAGGTCCATGACGCCGCGCGAGCTTGAGATTCAACGGCGCGGCTACGCGGAGGCGCTCGTTAGTGATGCGGTGATCAAGGCGATCGAAAACGGTTTGCTGGGACGAATTGCGATCACCTATGTGGAATGGGCCGGCTCGGACTCGCAACGCACAATCGTGGATTGGACCCTGGTGGGCGACCGTGCCGGAATGGAGGACTTTGCCTCACAACTGACCGTGATATTCAACCCGGCCATGCGGCGAACGTCGATCTCCGGTGCCCTGGATCATGCGGTTGAGAGCATCAAATCCAATGGATTCACATCCTACCGTAAAGTCATCGATGTTTCCGGCGACGGGCCCAACAACCAGGGCCGGCCTGTGCTGCAGGCACGGGAAGACGCGTTGGCCGAGGGCATAACCATCAATGGCCTGCCGCTGATGACGCGCGAGGGAATGGGCTCGCAGTTTCATCTCGAGGATTTGGACGAATACTATCGGCACTGTGTGATTGGCGGGCCGCGCTCCTTTGTCATTCCGGTCCTCGAATGGGACGCGTTTCCCGAGGCAGTGCGCCGGAAGCTGGTGCTCGAATTGGCCGACAGAGGATTGCCGGTCCGGCGCGTCGCATTCGAAATTCAGGCACCTGCCAATTACAATTGCCTGATCGGTGAGCTCATCTGGCAACGTTTTCAGAACGATTTCTTCAACCCCTGAAATCAGGTGCCATTGAGATCGGCGTCGATCATGTCGGCAATCTCACATGACGCCCGGTCGCCACGGTCACGCAAGCCTGCCGCAGCGCCCCGCTGCTCGGCTTCGCTCTTGTGTTGGACCAGTTTCCTTTGGGCGTGAATGTGCTCCACATGAATGGTGATCGCCACAATGGCTTTCAACATCACATCGCGCTTATCAGCGTTCATTTTGCCGCTGGTCCAGGGTGGTTTGGGCGCCAGACGCGACTCGAACTGCGCTGCCAGTCGGTCGACATGATCCAGATGGGTTCCCGGCGCCAGGATTTCGGCGGTGCCGGAGACATGCACAGACGCATAGAGCCAGCTGGGAACCTGTTGTTCGCTGCCATACCAATCCGGGCTGACATAGGCATCGGGTCCGCTGCAGACCAGAAGCACCTTGCAACCATTGCCAATATGCATGTGGATCGGATTGGCGCGCGCAACATGAAGCGAGATCGTTAAATTGGCATCCGGCGTGCCGTCCACGAGAAATGGCACATGAACACCAACGGGCGCATGGGTCGTTGGAACAATCAGCAATCCGAACGCCCGCTGCTGGAGGATCGGCAAGGCTTCAGCCAACCCGATTTCGAATGCCGGGTGCAGATACATGGCCGCGTTCCTCTTTGTTCACAGTTGGCGCCAGCTGAGTGGGGCTTCTGTGCCAAACAACATCAGATTTAGGTGGCCAGATGCAACAGGCAAGCAGGGCTGCGCAGCGTGCGAAGCTTGATCCGGGCTTGCAACCTTTGCGCAATTCACCGAACTGGGATACACACAATGTCCGGTGTATTGAGCCGATTCTTTGCTTTGCATGTTGCTGATTGTCCTGCGCTGTCCGCAGGAATCGCCAAGTATTGAGAGATTTTGTCATGTCTTCTGGAATGTTCCGGTCGGCCGCCATTCTCGGCCTGTTGTCCTGTGTCGGTCCATTCGCGATTGACATGTATTTGCCCGCAATGCCGGATATCGGTGCCAATCTGGGTGCCAGCGTGGCTGCCACGCAGATGACGTTGACGACGTTTTTTGTCGCCTTCGGTATCGCTCAACTCGTCTATGGACCATGGGCCGATCAGGTCGGTCGCAAGCCGCCACTCTATCTCGGATTGACGATTTTCATCATCGGATCGCTCGGTTGTGCGTTGGCGCCATCCATCGGCTGGCTCATTGTCTCTCGATTTGTCCAGGGATTGGGCGCTGCTGTTGTGATGGTCATTCCACGCGCGATCATTCGCGACATGCATACGGGCACCGAAGCGACCCGCCTGATGGCCTTGATCATGTTGGTTATCAGCATCTCGCCGATGCTGGCCCCGCTCGCTGGAAGCGGCCTGATCCTTTTGACCGGCTGGCGGGCGATATTCATCGCGCTGTGCCTGGCCGCTGTGTTCAGTCTTCTGATGACGGTCTATCTGCAACCCGAGACCCTGAAGCCCGAGCACCGTGTGCCGGTCAACACGGCAACGCTGCTGCGTGGCACGCGCACCTTGCTGAAAGACCCGTTCTTCATGGGGCTGACTTTTATTGGCGGATTCGGCATGGCAAGCTTCTTCGTGTTCATCGCCAGTTCCTCCTTTGTCTATACGGGGCAATTCGGGCTGACACCGACGCAGTTCAGCCTGGCACTGGCCATCAATGCCATCGGGTTTTTCGCTGCCTCGCAATTTGCCGCGGGTCTGGGGGAACGGTTCGGCACCAGGCGTGTGGTCTCTGGCGGCGTGTCGGCCTTTCTGTTCTTTGCCGTACTGGCGCTGATCATCGAACTCGCCGGCTATGCCACCTTGCCGGTGCTCATAGCCTGTCTCTTCGGTGCCAATGCGGGCCTTGGCCTGGTGATCCCGACCACCATGGTCATGGCGCTCGATCCCCATGGCGAAATCGCCGGATTGGCGTCATCGCTGGGCGGGACGCTGCAAATGCTGGCCGGCGGGGTCGCCATTGTCGTTGCCAGCCCGTTTTTTGACGGCACGGCGCTGCCGATGCTTGCAGCCATCGTGCTTTGTGCTGTCGCCGCCTTCATTCTTTCCCGGCTTGTCCTTTCAGCCCGCGCGCCGGCGCAGGCTGACAAGGTGATGCGCTAAGCCTCAGAAGCTGTTGATACATTCGGCAAAACCTGAATGCATCAACACAATCAAAGGCCGACACCGTTGTCCCGTTTTTGACAGAACGTGAAACGATCTAGCTGACATGCGGTGGCCGCATGCCGTGAATTGCCGAACGAATCCTGCGCCAGTTCTCGGCCTCTTCCAGCTTGCCTTCAGCCTCGCGCGCGCCCGCCTTTTGAGCGGCTTCGGCTTCTGCCTTGTCACCATGCGCCGCCAGCAACTGGCGGGCATGTTCTACAATTTTTGTCGCTTCCATGGTCTCCTCCATCGCAAATCATCATTGTCGATGGAACACGAACCGGCACATTGAGGCAGGTCAATTGGCGCTTTGTATCACATGAATCTTCGTGATGCGCCGGAAAGACCGTTTCCGGTCAGGACGTCCCAGACCCCAGTGTCCTCGGCGTCGGTGCTCCGGTTTCCGATGATATGAATTTAGGGTCGCGAGGCCGATTTTGCCAGTTTGGCGACAGATTGCCTCGTGATTGTGCCTGTTGGCCTGTTCAGGGCGCAATTTTGGATCGGCGATATGAACCCGGTCCTATTCCGTAAGTCTGTTTGAAACGGCGCGAAAAAGACGGTGTCGAAGCATAGCCGCATCTGTTGGCGATCTCGCTCATGTCGAGCGCTGAATGGCTGAGCAGTGAGCGCGCCTTGATAAGTCGCCAGCGCGTCAGATAGTCCACCGGTGGAATGCCCACGCCTGATGCAAATTTGCGGGCGAAGCGGGCACGGGACATACCTGCTTCAGCCGCCAGGCTGGCAACGGTCCATGGTTCGTCCAAACGCGTGTGGATGGCATTCAGCGCCTTGGTCAGATGGATATCGGAAAGGGCTGCGATAAAGCCGTTGCCGGATCCGCCGTGATGGGATGTCATTTGGCGGACGGTCTGGATGAACAGTATCTCAAGCATTCGGGCCAGAATTCCGCTTGTGCCCTGTGTGTCGAGGTCAGCCTCGAGGGCGAGCAGCCGCATCGCGGCTGCGGTCCAGGGTTCACGTCCCAGATCCGCTGGTCGTACGATTATCAGGTTGGGGAGGTTTGCCAGCACCGGGTGGTCGACGGATTGATCGAAGCTGCAAAACCCGCACAACAGGCGGGTTTGGCGGTCGCCATTCCCATAGGTCAGCACCCCGTCGGCCAGATCACCTTCGGCAAGGATTTCGGCAAGCGTTTTGCCAATCGATTCCGGATTTGATGCCAGGGTCTGCTTCACTCCATTCGGAATGATTGCGAGGTCGCCTTCTTGTATCTTCGACGTCGGGCTGTTTGGTACGGTGACATGGCATCGACCCTGACGAACCAGATGGAATCGTATGCATCGATGTTCCTCGGGAATTTCGATCGAAAAATCACCACGCAGATCTGCCCGGAAATACAGATCGCCGCTGATCCTGAGAGTCGAGAAAACATCAGAAATTATGTCAGTATTGCGCATATCTTCTAGAACTTGAGACGATCTGATAAAAAATAAGCATGATTGAAGAGTGATCGTTGTGATTGTTCGTGTCAACAATTGCGCCTGCCGAATTGTGTCACGTTTTGTCGGAAACGGGACAACGGTGTCGGCCTTTCACTTTGTTGATGCATTCAGGTTTGCCGGTTCCGTCAAAGCCTGAATTGCTCCCAATCAACCGGGATGGTCTGTTTTCATGACGCTGGATAAAGTTCTCGCTCTCATGGGCTTTGCTTTTGTCATGTCTGTCTCCCCGGGGCCAGCGAACCTCCTGTTGCTGGTTTCGGGGGCCAATTTCGGCTTTCGCCGTTCCCTTCCACTGATGTTCGGTATTGGTACGGGATTCCTGACCATGGTCTTGTGTGTCGGAGTTGGACTGGGCGGCTTGTTTCGAACTTGGCCGGTCATCGAGACAACGATGAAGCTGATCTGTACCGCGTATGTCCTTTGGCTGGCGCTGAAGATTGCACGCAGCCGAACCCTCGGCGCTGCCGACGGCAAGGCAGTGTCGACACCAATATCCTTTGTTCAAGCGGCCCTGTTTCAAGTGCTGAACCCAAAGGCCTGGGCGGTCGCATTGATCGTCACCGTTTCCTACACGGATCCGAACGATCACATGCGCAGCCTGCTCACGACGATTCTGCTCTTTGCGGTGGTCAACCTGCCGTCCATCAGCCTCTGGGCGATTTCCGGGAACCTGCTTCAAACCACCCTGCAGCAGGGTCGAAGATTGGCGGTCTTCAATATTGTGATGTCGCTACTGCTCGTCGGGTCGATGATTCCCGTACTGGCGGGCTCGGCCGGCTGAGAATTTCAGGCAGAGGCGACCGCTGTCATGATCTCGGCTGCGGCCAGCGCCGCAATCACCTCGGGTCTCTTGTCCCTGACGGTGCTGCCACCGATCGGACAGACAAGCCGCTCAAGGTTCTGACGCTCTCCGCCCGCTTCCTTGGTATACCAGCTCGCAAAACTGGCGCGCTTCGTTTTCGATCCGATCATGCCGACATAGGCCGCATCCGGGCGGGCGAGGGCGGTCTGGACGATCAGGAAATCGAGAGCATGATCATGGGTCAGAACCACATAGGCGGAACCGTTTTTTGCGGTTTTGATCAGCGTTTCCGGCATCGCGACAAGCCGTTTGTCGACATCGGCCGTGGCTTTGGCCAGCTCGTCCGCGCGGGTTTCGACAAGCACGGTCGTGAGCGGTAAGGGGCTGAGGGCCCGGGCCAGCGCCTTGCCGACATGGCCCGCACCAAAAACGTAGGCTTCCGGCAGCATCGCATCCTGTTGACGGCGCTCCGAGACCAGGGCAAGGGCCGTTGTGTCGTCCATCCGCCGAAGGGTCAGGGCAACATTGCCACCGCAGCATTGTCCGATTTCAGGTCCCAAGGGGACCGTCATGGTTCCACTGGAGTCGCCGGTGGCAAGCAGGGACCGCGCCTCGTCAATGGCCATCATTTCGAGCCGGCCGCCGCCGATTGTCCCAAAAATATCATCGGACGAAACGAGCATCCATGTACCGGCCTCGCGCGGGGTTGAGCCGCGAGCCGTGGAAACCTCGATTTTGATGGTCGCATCCGCTGGTTTCAGAAAACGCGACAATTGTGCGGCGCGCGGTGCCATTGCCGGATCAGGCCTTCCTCATTCGCTCAACCGCCATCAGAATGCACTCCGGTGTTGCGGGTGCGTCCAGTCTCGGGCACTGGCGGTAATCTGCAACACTCGCAACGGCCATGGACAGCGCTTCCAGGACCGAATTGGCCAGCATGAAGGGTGGCTCCCCGACCGCCTTGGATCGGCGTATGGTTCGCTCCTTGTTGGTCGACCATTGGGCAAGCTCCACATTGAAGATCGCCGGTTTGTCGGATGCGACGGGAATCTTGTAGGTCGAGGGCGCATGGGTCCGCAGGCGGCCATTATCATCCCACCAGAGCTCCTCGGTGGTCAACCAGCCCATGCCCTGTACAAATCCACCCTGAATCTGTCCGAGATCTATCGCCGGGTTCAGGGAACTGCCGACATCGTGCAGGATATCGACGCGGTCGACATGATACTCGCCGGTCAGTGTATCGATGGTCACCTCGGATACCGAGGCGCCATAGGCATAATAGAAAAACGGTCGACCTTGCCCCTTGCTACGATCCCAATGAATTTTCGGCGTCTTGTAGAAGCCGGCCGCTGACAGTTGCACCCGGGCGAAATAGGCTTTCTTGATGAAATCCGGAAACGCAATGAGCTGATTGCCGACCTGCACATGATTGGGCACGAAACTGACTTGCTCTTCCGGCACACCGTAATGTTCGCTGGCAAATGTGATCAGGCGGGTCTTGATCTGCTCGGCGGCGTTGGCAGCAGCCATGCCATTGAGGTCGGTGCCCGAGGAAGCCGCGGTGGCCGAAGTATTGGGGACTTTGCCCGTTGTGGTCGCGGTGATACGGATGGTCTCCAGATCGACCTGGAATTCGTCCGCCAGCACCTGGGCAACCTTGGTGTTGAGACCCTGGCCCATTTCGGTGCCGCCGTGATTGAGGTGAATCGATCCGTCCTGGTAGACATGCACCAGAGCGCCGGCTTGGTTGTACCAGGTGGCGGTGAAGGAGATTCCGAATTTGACGGGCGTCAGTGATATGCCCTTGCGCAGCACCGGGGCTTCCGAGTTGTGCGCGATGATGTCCTTGCGGCGGTTCTGATAATCCGTGGAGCTTTCCAGCTCATCGACGATGCGGGCAATGATGTTGTCCTCCACCAATTGATGGTAGGGGGTGACATTGCGATCCTCATGGCCATAGAAATTGGCTTTGCGAATATCGAGCGGATCCTTGCCGAGCGCATAGGCGATCTCCTCGATCATCCGCTCGCCGCCCAGCATGCCCTGGGGGCCGCCAAAGCCGCGAAATGCCGTGTTGGAAACCGTATCCGTTTTCATGGGCCTGGAGGACAGGCGCACATTCGGCAAAAAATAACAATTGTCTGCATGGAACAGAGCCCGGTCGGTGACGGGTCCCGAAAGGTCGGAGGAAAACCCGCATCGGGCTGCAAAAACCGCGTCCACCGCCTCGATCCGACCGTCATCATCATAGGCAAGGTCGTATTTGACATGAAAGTCGTGGCGCTTCCCGGTTGCAATCATGTCGTCGTCACGATCCGGTCGAATTTTGACCGCCCGGTTGAACCGTTTCGCCGCGATTGCGGCGATTGCGGCAAACTGGTTGCCCTGTGTTTCCTTGCCGCCGAACCCGCCGCCCATTCGCCGGGTAAAAACCGTCACGGCGTTTGAGACGGTGCCCAGTGCGTGCGCAACCATATGCTGCACTTCGCTGGGGTGTTGGGTGGAGGAATAGACGGCAACCTCGTCATCCTCGCCGGGAACGGCCATGGCGATGTGGCCCTCAAGATAGAAGTGATCCTGGCCACCAATCCGCATCTCACCGGTCAACCGGTTGGTTGCACCCTTTAATGCGGCCTCCACATCTCCATTGCGAAGCGTCAGCGGATCGGTGACATGCGGATAATCGGCGTCCATTGCGTCGACGACATCCGCGTGGTGTTGATGGTCTTCATAGTCGACCTTGGCCAGAAGGGTTGCCCTGCGCGCCGCGTCTCGGGTTTCGGCGATGACGGCAAAAATAGGCTGTCCGTAAAACGCACTGTGACCATCGGCCAGAACCGGCTCATCATGGCGAGCACTCGGGCTGATGTCGTTTTCGCCGGGAATATCCGCGGCCGTCAGAACCCCCACGACGCCCGGCGCAGCGCGGACGGCTTCCAGATCCATCGATTTGATCGTTGCAAGGGCCCGCTCGGACAGACCGAGATAGGCATGCAACGTTCCGACGGGCTCGTTGATGTCATCGATGTATTCCGCCGAGCCCGTGACATGCTTATGGGCCGAGTCGTGTTGTCGGGGCGTGTGGACACCGCCGGATATTTCAACCGAACTGCGCTGTTGAATGGTCATGAATCAGACCTCCGCCAGAGCGTTGTCATGGCGCGAAACCTGCACCTTCTCGCCCTGTGTTTCGAGATGGAATCGCATCAGAAGGTTTTTGCTTGCCAGCATTCTGTACGCAGCCGATGCGCGCCAGTCCGATAGCGGTGTATAGTCGTCGTCGAACGCCGCCATGGCAGCTTTGACGCTTGCTTCGGTCCACGGCTGACCGATCAGCGCGGTCTCTACCGCAACGGCCCGTTTCGGCGTCGCGGCCATGCCGCCGAAAGCGATGCGGGCAGTGGACACCGTGCCGGTGTCATCCAGCGCGATGCGGAAAGCACCGCAAACCGCGGAGATGTCTTCGTCACGACGCTTGGAAATCTTGTAGGCGGCGAAATCCTCACCCTCCGGCAGTTTCGGGACATGCACGGAGACAACGAACTCGCCCGGCTGCCGGTCCTGCTTGCCATAATCGATGAAGAAATCTTCCAGCGGCAGTGTCCGGCTGGCGGAGCCCTTGCGCAGGGTCAGGCTGGCACCAAGGGCAATCAGCGGCGGTGGTGTGTCTCCGATGGGCGATCCGTTGGCTATGTTGCCGCCGATTGTTCCCATGTTGCGCACCTGTGCACCGCCGATACGATCCCAGAACGCGCCCATTGTGGGGTAGTGCCGCGCCATGATCGAAAAGGCGTCCGAATAGGTCACACCGGCGCCGAATGTAAAACCTTCCGGGGTTTCTGTGATGGATTGCAGCTCGTTCAGATGGTTGATGAACACCGCTGGTGCAATGTCCTTCATGTGCTTGGTGACCCAGAGCCCGACATCGGTCGAACCGGCAACGATCGTTGCCTCCGGATGGGCTTCCAGAATAGACGCAAGATCGTCCACCGAACCGGGCACGAGCACCTTGCCGCCGGATGTGTCGATATCCACCCGGCTTCCATCACGCCATTGGGCGAGCCTGTCGCGGACAGCCTCATGGGTCACCACAAGTTTGTCTCCGCCATTGTCCGTATCGCCCATGGCCCGCGCCGCATTCAAGATGGCTTCATAGCCTGTGCAGCGGCACAGATTGCCCTGCAGGGTCTTTTCGATCAGCGGCGCATCGGCCTTCGGCGTCTCCAGCCAAAGACCGTAGAGCGACATGACGATACCCGGCGTGCAGAATCCACATTGCGAGCCGTGGTGATCCACCATCGCCTGCTGCACCGGATGAAGGCGGTCATTGAGGCCGCCGAGATGTTCGATCGTGACCACATGGCAGGCGTCGAGCGAACCCATGAATCGGATGCAGGCATTGACGCTCTCATAGACAAGGCCGTCGCCGGTCAGACGGCCGACAAGAACCGTGCAGGCACCGCAATCGCCCTCGGCGCAGCCTTCCTTAGTACCGGTCATGTGGCGTTGCAGGCGCAGATAGTCGAGCAATGTCAGTGCTGGTGGAACATCGCTGAGATGCACGACATCGCCATTGAGGATAAAGCGTATTTCGCTGCGCACGGCGATGCCCATGGTTCGAACCCCTGCTGAGATTGTTTTTATTCCAATCTATCCTAGCGCGGATTTCCCAAAAAAAACCGGGGTCGCGGCAAAAAGACTTTCAATTGAATCTTCTAAGTTAGCCTCTCTCGCCAATATTTGATTGAAAATGGTGTGTCTCGGCGAATCTCAATTGCCCAGAATGGCCGGCAGTCTCAGGCCGCTTTCGCGGGCGCAATCCAATGCAATTTGGTAGCCCGCATCGGCATGACGCATCACACCGCTTGCCGGGTCGTTCCATAGAACCCGGCCGATGCGCTGATCGGCCTCTTGTGTTCCGTCACAGCAGATGACCATGCCCGAGTGTTGCGAGAAGCCCATGCCGACACCACCGCCATGGTGCAGACTGACCCAGGTGGCGCCGGAAGCGCAATTGAGCAGCGCATTGAGCAATGGCCAGTCGGACACGGCATCGGAGCCGTCCTTCATGGCCTCTGTTTCGCGGTTCGGTGACGCGACGGATCCCGAATCGAGGTGATCGCGGCCGATGACCACCGGTGCCGCAAGCTCCCCGTTGCGCACCATCTCGTTAAACGCCAGGCCCAGCCGGTGGCGCTGGCCGAGCCCGACCCAACAGATGCGGGCCGGCAGGCCTTGAAACGAAATGCGTTCACGGGCCATGTCGAGCCAATTGTGCAGATGCGGATCGTCGGGAATGATCTCCTTGACCTTCTGGTCCGTCTTGTAGATGTCCTCCGGGTCGCCGGAAAGGGCGGCCCAGCGGAAGGGTCCGACACCGCGGCAGAAGAGCGGCCTGATATAGGCGGGAACGAAGCCCGGAAAGGCGAAGGCGTCCTCCAGACCTTCATCAAGCGCCACCTGCCGGATATTGTTGCCGTAATCGAGGGTTGGAATGCCCATGTTCCAGAAGTCGACCATCGCCGCCACATGAACTTTCATGGAGGCGCGCGCTGCCTTTTCGACTGCCTTGGGGTCGCTTTCCCGCTTTTCCAGCCATGTCGCCATGGACCAGCCCTGCGGCAGATAGCCATTGATGGGATCGTGAGCCGATGTCTGGTCGGTCACGATATCCGGCTTGACGCCGCGGCGCACGAGTTCGGGAAAGACATCGGCGGCGTTGCCCAGCAGCCCGACCGATTTGGCCTCTCCGGCAGCAGTCCAGCCTTCGATCATGGCAAGTGCTTCATCGAGCGTTTCCGCGCTTTCGTCCAGATAGCCGGTCCGCAGGCGAAAAGCGATGCTGTCGGGATTGCATTCGACCGCGAGCAGACATGCGCCGGCCATGGTTGCCGCCAGCGGCTGTGCGCCACCCATGCCGCCAAGGCCACCGGTCAGGATCCATTTTCCCCGCAGATTGCCGTCATAGTGCTGACGGCCGGCTTCGACGAAGGTTTCATAGGTGCCCTGGACGATGCCCTGACTGCCAATGTAGATCCACGAGCCGGCGGTCATCTGGCCGTACATCATCAGGCCCTTCTTATCGAGCTCGTTGAAGTGGTCCCAGTTGGCCCAGTGGGGCACAAGGTTCGAGTTGGCGATGAGGACGCGCGGTGCATCAGAATGGGTCTTGAAGATGCCGACCGGCTTACCCGATTGAACCAGCAGGGTTTCGTCATCCTCGAGCGTTTTCAAACTTGCAACGATCCGGTCAAAACTGTCCCAATTGCGCGCCGCCCGGCCAATACCGCCATAGACGGTCAGTTCGTGTGGATTTTCGGCGACATCGGGATGCAAATTGTTCATCAGCATTCGCATGGGAGCTTCCGTCAGCCAGGATTTGGCATTGAGGTCCGGTCCGGTTGGCGGATAGACGTCGCGTTTGTTGTGGCGCGGGTTTTGCATGATCATTGTCCCTTCGGCAGGATCGTATTGACGGTTCGATCACCGAGTTCGGTATCGATCCAGATGATGAGGTCGGGTTCGTCGTCGCGGTCGTCAAGCAGCACGTGATAACAGCGCCAGCTGTTGCCGGGCGGCCATGTGGAGCAATAGCTATCGTTCTGGATTCGCCAGCGTCCGACCGCCCGTCGTCGCCCGTCGTCGAAGTCCGTATGTCCACCGCTTTCGAATGTCTGGCGGGTTGTTTCGCCGATGGCGATGATGTCAGGCAGCAATGTGGCGATTTCGTCGCCTGTCAGTCGCCGCTCCTGCGCATGGGAGACGGAAGCAAAGAGAACCGCCGGGATCAACAGCCACCGCATGTCACGCTCCGTGAACGCGGGCGAAAGCCCATGATTCGATGGCCGTCAGAATGGCTCCGAGAGAGCCACGCAGATGATCGGCCTTTTGCGGGTCGAGATCGAAGGGCGGGGCCTCCGCTGCCAGATGTGAACGCTGGGACAGCTCCATCTGGATAGCATGGATGTTCTCGTCCGGCTGGCCGTAGTGGCGGGTGGTCCAGCCGCCCTTGAAGCGGCCATTGACGATACTCGAATATCCGTCGGCTTCCGCGCACAACGCGGCCACAATGGATTCCAGTTCCGCTGCGCAGGTGGTGCCTTCGTTGGTGCCGATATTGAAGTCCGGCAATGTTCCCTCGAAGAGAAAGGGGATATTCGAGCGGATCGAATGACAATCATAAAGCACGGCAATGCCATGCCGGGACCGAACGCGGTCAAGTTCAGCCCTGAGCGCGGCATGATAGGGCGTGTGAAATGATGCAAGCCGGCGCCGTATCTCAACCTCGTCCGGCTGCTTGCCATCACGATAGATCGGCTTGTTGTCGAAATCGGTGACCGGACAAAGACCCGTCGTGTTCTGGCCCGGATAAAGGCTGACACCTGCGGGGTCGCGATTGGCATCAATGACATAACGGTGGAACGTCGCCCGCACGGTCGTCGCATGGGGCAAAAGACCGGCATAGAGTGTGTGGATATTCCAGTCCGTATCGGCGAATGCGTGGCCGGTCTCGTTCAGGTCGGCCAGGACGGAATCGGGGACAAACAAGCCCGTATGTGGAAGCCCCAGCACGACCGGGCCGTCGCCATGGCGAACCTCAACGGGATTCATGCCGTTGCTCCAAGATGCACATGTTCAGCAACACCGCTGTGTTGAACCAACACCCCTGAGCGGACCAGAGTGCCCGCACCGGCAAGATCATTTGCAAGAAAGCGGTCCTCCTTCAGCGACGGCACGTCGGCACGCAACCGGTCGATAATCCGCTGGAGGGTATCGCTGGTGCGAAGCGGGGCGCGAAATTCGATGCCTTGTGCAGCGCAGAGCAGTTCCACGGCGATGATGTTGGACAGGTTTTCAACCATGCGCTCCAGCCGCCGGGCACCGTGAGCGGCCATTGAGACATGGTCCTCCTGATTGGCACTGGTGGGCGTGGAATCCGTGCTGCACGGATTGGCCAGATGTTTGTTTTCGCTCATCAATGCGGCAGTGGTAACCTCGGCGATCATGTAGCCTGAATTGAGGCCGGGTTCGGGTGTCAGGAAGGTCGGCAGATCATAGTTGAGGGCCGGGTCCACCATCAGTGCGACCCGGCGCTGGGCAATGGCGCCGATCTCGGCGATCGCCAGGGCGATCTGGTCGGCAGCGAAGGCAACCGGTTCGGCATGAAAATTTCCACCCGAAACGATGTCACCGGTATCAACGATGACCAGCGGATTATCGGTGACCGCATTGGCCTCGATTTCCAGGGTTGTCGCAGCCTGGCGCAGCAGGTCGAGGCAGGCGCCGGTGACCTGGGCCTGACAACGGATGCAATAGGGGTCCTGAACCCGTTCATCGTCTTCACGGTGGCTTTCGCGGATTTGCGATCCTTCCATCATTGCCCGAATGGCGGCGGCCGCTTCGATCTGCCCGCGATGACCGCGAAGCGCGTGAATCTCCGGGCGGGTGGGTGCGGTCGAGCCCATGATCGCATCTTTGGTAAGGGCGCTTGCAACCAGGGCAGACTGCGCGCAGCGCCAGGTTTCAAAGAGCCCTGCAAGTGCATAAGCGGTTGAAAACTGGGTGCCGTTGATGAATGCCAGTCCCTCCTTGGGCCCAAGGGCGATCGGCTGCAACCCGGCGGCTTCCAGCGCATCGCGGCCCGGCAATTGATTACCCCGATAGTTGGCGGAGCCTTCGCCGATAATGACCGCGGTCATATGCGCCAATGGCGCCAGATCGCCCGAGGCGCCGACCGAACCCTGTGAGGGCACAACCGGGGTGACGCCGCGCTCCAGCATCTGTTCCAGCAATTCGATCAGCGACCAGCGAACACCCGATGCGCCTCGGCACAGGGACAGCAGCTTGAGGATCATCATGTAGCGCACAATGCGCTCCGGCACGGCAGGGCCGACACCGCAGCTGTGTGACAGGATGAGATTGCGCTGCAGCGTTGCCGTGTCGTCCGGCTTGATCTTGATGCTGGCCAGTTTGCCGAAACCGGTATTGACGCCGTAAATGGCCTCGTCACCCATTGACGCCGAGGCGATCAGATTTGCGGCGGCGTCGACACCGGCTTTGCAAGACCGATCGACTGTGACGGCCAGATCGTTCCAGTAAATGTCCTGCAGCTCATCCAGTGACACATTGCCGGGCCGGACCGTGATCGTTGTCATGACAGACCCTTGTAAATGCGACGATAAAGCGGGTTGAAGCCAACTCGGTAGGCAAGTTCCGCGGGATGTTCGACGTCCCAGATCGCCAGATCGGCGGTCATCCCCGCATCGACCATGCCGAGATCGCTGAGCCCCAGGGCCCTTGCTGCTTCGCGCGTCACACCGGCCATCGCTTCCTCCGGCGTCATCCGGAACAGCGTGCAGGCCATGTTGACGCACAACAGGAGTGAGGAAACCGGCGAGGAACCGGGATTGCAATCGGTGGCAATTGCCATGCCGACGCCCCGTTGGCGGAAGAGATCGATCGGCGGCAGTTTTGTTTCGCGCAATGTGTAGAACGCGCCGGGCAGCAGGACAGCGATGCTTCCGGCCTCGGCCATGGCTGCGACACCGGCCTCGTCGACATATTCCAGATGATCGGCGGAAAGCGCTCCGTAGCGGGCCGCCAGGGCCGTGCCGCCCAGATTGGAGAGTTGCTCGGCATGCAGCTTGACGGGCAGTCCAAGCGCGGCCGCCCGTTTGAAGACGCGTTCGATCTGTTCCGGTGAAAAGGCGATCCCCTCGCAAAAACCATCGACGGCATCGGCAAGACCCTGTTCATGGGCCGCATCGAGCGCCGGCAAACACACATCGTCGATATAGGCATCTGCGCGGCCGGCATATTCAGCCGGTACCGCGTGGGCGCCCAGGAAGCTGGTCCGTACCCGGACATCGCGCATGTCGCCGATTGTTCGGGCAACACGCAGCATCTTCAATTCGGTGTCCACATCCAGGCCGTAACCGGATTTGATCTCGACCGTGGCAACGCCTTCACCAATCAGTTGATCGACCCGCAGCAGTGCCGCATTCAACAGCTCGGTTTCCGAGGCTGCGCGGGTCGCCTTGACGGTTGAAACGATGCCACCGCCGGCGCGCGCGATTTCCTCGTAGCTTGCGCCGTTGAGCCGCATCTCGAATTCCCGTGCGCGGTTGCCGCCGGCGACGATATGCGTATGGCAATCGACAAGGGCGGGCGTGACCAGCCGACCCTCCAGATCGACCGTGTTGCCCTTGTCTGCGTTTGGCAAATCGGCCATCGGCCCGACCCATGCGATGGTCTCGCCCGATATGGCGATGGCGCCGTTTTCGATCAAACCATAGGCTTCACCATCTGGTTTCATCGTGGCAATTTTGGCATTGATAAGGGCTGTGTCGGTCATGTTTTCACAGATTACGGGTTTCGTTCAGGGGGATTATTATGTATATGCATAATAATTTTATGTCAACGAGATGATCATGACCATGAAGAGCATTTTTGCAAACCGGGCTTTGCTGCCGGATGGCTGGGCCGACAATGTGCGCGTCGGCATCGACGCCGCCGGTATGATTGCTTCGGTCGAAAGGAACACCGACCCCCAGGAAAAGGACCTGACACTGGGATCGGGCGTATTGCTGCCGGCGCCGAGCAATCTTCACAGTCATACTTTTCAGCGTGCCATGGCCGGCATGACGGAGCACCGCTCGGCCAAAAAGGATGATTTCTGGACCTGGCGGACATTGATGTACCGGTTCCTGGAGGTGCTCGAGCCGGATGAAATCGAGGCCATTGCGGCGCTTGTCTATCTGGAAATGCTGGAGTCCGGCTATGCGGCGGTGGCGGAGTTTCATTACGTGCACCACCAGCCGGGCGGCGGCTCCTATGACAACATCGCCGAACTGTCGGAACGCATCTTTGCGGCAGCCGAAACCACCGGAATTGGACTGACCCATCTGCCGGTGCTCTACAGCTATGGTGGAGCCGATCGTGCCCCGCTGACGGGCGGCCAGAAACGCTTCGGCTGCGATCTGGAACGATTTGCCCAACTGCATGCGGCGGCGCGCGCTGCCATGGCGGGCTTGCCGCAGGATTTTGCCATTGGCATCGCTCCGCATTCGTTGCGGGCGACGGCGCCGGATCAATATGACGATATTACCGTTCTCGGGGGCAACGGTCCGATCCACATTCACGCCGCCGAGCAGCAGAAAGAAGTGCAGGACATCGAGGCGTGGCTTGGTGCCCGGCCTGTCCAGTGGCTGCTCGACCATGCGGATATCAGCGCGAACTGGTGCCTGATCCACACCACACATATGACCGAGCGGGAAACCCGCGCTCTGGCAAAATCCGGCGCCACGGCCGGACTGTGCCCGATCACCGAGGCCAATCTCGGCGATGGCGTATTCAACGGTCCGACCTATCTGGTTGCCGGCGGATGTCTTGGTGTCGGGTCTGATTCCAATATCCGCGTTTCGCTGTCCGAGGAATTGCGCCAGCTCGAATACAGCCAAAGGCTCCGTCACGAGGCCCGCAATGTCATGGCAACACAGGAGGCTTCGACCGGTGCGTTGCTCTATGACAAGGTACTCAATGGCGGTGCACGGGCATTGCAGCGCAACAGCGGTGCGCTGGAAACGGGAAAGCTCGCCGATATGGTGGTGCTTGACGCGGACCAAGTGGCGCTTTGCGGTTTGCGGCCCGAGCAATATCTCGACGGATGGATCTTTGCCTCGGATGACCGATTGGTCCGAGACGTCTGGTCTGCCGGACGTCATTGTGTGAGCGACGGCCGCCACAAGGCGCGTGATGCCGTTGAACGGTGTTACAGCATGACGTTGAAAGGGCTGATGGATCGGATTTGAATCATGCGATCCTACAAGGATATTCACAATATTCTGCTTGAACGCATTACCCGCGGTGAGTGGCCTCCGGGCGTTCTCGTACCTGCCGAAGCCGATCTGGCCGCCGAATTCGGCTGCACGCGGGTCACCGTCAACCGTGCCATGCAGGCGCTGGCGGATGCGGGTCTGTTGGAACGGCGGCGCAAGGCCGGCACGCGCGTGGTCCAGCGGCGCAGCCGCGATGCCGTATTGAACATTCCGATCGTCCGCCATGAGATCGCCGAAAGAGAGGGGCATTACCGCTATCTGCTGATTTCACGGGAAATAGCGCCGCCGCCGCAAAAGGTGCGGGCCGAGCTGGGCGTCACCGGATCGACGACAGCGCTGCATGTCATCAGCCTGCATTTTGCCGATGGAAAACCCTACCAGCTTGAAGACCGCTGGATCAGCCTGTCTGCCGTACCCAATGCCGGCACGGAGAGTTTCGAGCTGGTCAGCCCCAATGAGTGGTTGTTGCAGGAAGTGCCCTACACCCGCGCGGAGCATGTGTTCTATGCCTCCCAGGCCACGGCTGATGAAACACAACAGCTTGCGCTGGAGCCAGGCGAACCGGTCTTCGTGATTGAACGCACCACCTGGCTCTCTGACGATCCCGTCACCCATGTGCGCCTGATCCACCCGGCCAATTCTTTCCGGCTGGTGACACGTGATCAGCCGCCAGGGGCGCTATAGGATCGGAGCCTCAATCAGTTTAGAACTATTCTAAACAATTGTTTTTATTGAGAAAATTCGAACAATACGATTGACAAACCATTCGGCGAGCGCCAATGATGGACCACTGGATGCGGGTTTCCGTGTCCGGTCCGGCAAACGCAACGAATGAAGCAATTGAACCAAGATGATCACGTGTCATTGCAACATCATCACCGAACAGGATCTCGAGCAGCAGATCATCGCGATGCTCGATGAGGACTGCTGGCAGTTGATCGTCCCGGTCAAGCTTTACCACGCCATGGAAAAGCGTGGAAAATGTTGCCGTTGTTTCCCCAATGTCATAGACATCATTATCCGCACGACCGAGGCATACCACGCGCGCTTTGACCGGCGCGAGGCGGAGATGCTTCCTTTTCGCGAAAAACTGCATCAGATGCGCAACCGCTACATAGGGGAATTTCATGAAAGGCAACGCAAAGGTCATCGAGCGGCTTAACGAGGCGCTGTTCCTGGAACTTGGTGCGGTCAACCAGTACTGGCTGCATTACCGGTTGCTGGATGACTGGGGTTACAAGAAGCTTGCCGACAAGGAAAAGGCCGAATCCATCGAGGAAATGCACCACGCTGACAAACTGATTGAGCGGATCATTTTTCTGGAAGGACACCCTAATCTGCAGACCGTCGGCGATCTGCGTATTGGCCAGAACGTCAAGGAAGTTCTCGAGGCCGATCTCGCCGGTGAATATGATGCTCGGACCTCCTACATCAAATCGCGTGAAATCTGCCGCGAAGAGGGTGATTATGTGACGATGGCTCTGTTTGAGGAACTGGTGGCCGACGAGGAGGGGCACATCGACTTCCTCGAAACCCAGCTCGAACTGCTCGGCAATCTCGGTGAAAAGCACTACGGACAGCTCAATGCGGGCTCAGCCGACGAGGCAGAATAAGGCCGCCCCGCCACAGGATGGAAAAACGCGGCAATCTGGCGATTGCCGCGTTATTGTTTCCGCATAAAACCGAATTGCCTCAGTAAAGCTTCAGCTTGGCACCAACCCGCACCGTGTGGCTCGACGGATCAACCGTCGTCAACGCACCCAGATTGATATCTTCATAGCGGGTATAGCGGTATTCCACATAGCCGGTGATAGTATCGCTGAGCACGAATTCGGAGCCGGATCCGATCGAAAATCCGTTGACGCCGACGCTGGTCGAAATTGCCGGTACGGAAATGGATGCAGACAATTTCTGCCAGGAATATCCACCGATCAGATAGCCCAGCGTGTGGTCGTTGAACTTGCGTCCCACACGCAACAACGCATCAAAGCCGAAATCGTCGGCCGCAGCTGAAACGGTGATGCCCGCGGCAGTGGCTGAACTGGATGCCTCGATATATTCAGCGGCAAGGACAACACCGGCAAGCCATCGCTCACCGAATTCACGATCATAACCGATATTGATTTCACCGAGATATCCCTCCGTCGCCAGACCGTCATAGGTGGCGCCCCCGGTGGTGGTGAACTTGTTGATGGCCACACCAAGACTGAAGGCCGCGCCAACCTTGAGGCCGGACCATTCATAGGCAATCGGATCGCGGCTTTGCCCGGAAGGTCCGCCGCCAAACCGGTAATTCAGGCTGGAATGAAAGGCGTGGGTGACCGGATCGATGCTGGCGCCGCCGAAACCGGCGATGCTGGCACCCGAATAGCTCGAATAGCGGTATTCCGATGCCCAGGTCCAGTTGTTGCGAAAGGCGGTTTCCGTTCCGATTCCAACAACATAGCCATTGTCGTCCCAACTTCCGGCAACCAGATGAGAGGAGGATGACAGCTTGAAATGCTGCCAGCTATAGCCGCCAAGCACATAGGCCAGGGTTCGCGGTGTGATTGCGTAGCCAAGCCGCCCGATGACATCGACACCGTAATCGGCGGTCACGGTCCCGTTGAACGGAATACCGGGAACAGACCAGGACGTGTCCACATCGCCGTAACGCCCGCTGACGGATGCGCCAACGACAACGCCATTGGAAAAAGCATGGTCGTATCCCACGGTCAGTTTGCCGAAATAGCCCCGACCGCCAATTCCGGATATTGTGGTTCCAAGGATGGGGGCCGTTACCTCATCGATGATGAGCCCGGTTCCGCCGCCAATCCCGATCCAGACACCGCTCCAGTCATAGAGTCCGTCCTGGCTGTTCAATGGTTGAAAATAGTCCGATGCGGCAACCGGGCCTGAAACGGCCATCGAAGCCATAAGGGCGGTCAAAATCCTGTAAACCATTGCCATAAACTGCCTTGGAATATCGTCCGTCACCCACTCCTTCATAAGTCATGAGGCACAACAATGGAAGCCGGTTTGAGTTCGTGAAGCAAAAACTGCGACAAAAAAAACGGCGGTCAGATGACCGCCGTCCTTTGTCCCGGATTGTCCGAATCCGATCAGTAGAGCTTCCATTTCGCGCCGACCCGAACCGAATGATCCGACGGATCAATGGTGTTGGCGGGCGTGACATTGTAGTCCTGATAGCCGGAGTAGCGATACTCCACAAAGGCGCTCAGTTTTTCGCTCAATGCAAACTCCGTACCTGTTCCAATGGTAAAGCCGCTGACACCGGTACTATTGGAGCCTGTACCGGTAATCGTCGTCGACATCTTCTGCCAGGAATAACCGCCGATCACGTACCCGACAGTCTGGTCGTTGATTTTGCGGCCAATCCGCAGCATCGCGTCAAACCCGAAATCTTCTGTCTTCGACACCAACGAACCTACAGACACTAGCTGGCTTCTTCCGCCATCATATCCGGCCGCCAGGACGATACCGCCGAGCCACTTTTCCCCGAACTCGCGGTCATATCCGACATTGACTTCCGCCAGAAAAGCTTCGTTGGACATTTTGTCCAGGACCGTGCCCACACCTGTGACCTTGTTAAGCGCTACGCCAAGGCCCAGGGAACCGCCAACCTTGAGACCGTTCCAATCATGAATGACCGGAGCCATGGTCTGACCCGATGGGCCACCGCCGGGGCGGTAGTTCAGGCTTGAATAGAAGGAGTGGACAACGGGATCGATGCTACCGCGATAGGTCGGAATTCCTTCGCTTCCATAATTCGCGTACCGATATTCCGATGACCAGGTCCAGTTGTCCCTAAATGCGGTTTCAGTCCCGATACCGACAACGTAACCGCTTGAGCCCCAGTTTTGGGAAACCGCCGGCGCCGTTCCAGAGAGCTTGTAATGCTGCCAGCTGTACCCGCCGAGAACATAGGCTAGTGTTTTGGGTGTGATGGAATAACCCAATCGCGCAACGACATCGAAACCATAATCGGCCTCGATCTCCACACTGGATCCTGCGCTGGCTATCGAAGTATCAGCATCGCCATACCGCCCGAGTACGGATGCGCCTACGACGACACCATTGGCAAGCGTGTGATCGTAACCGGCTGTGAGAGTACCAACATATCCGCGATCGCCTATGCCCCCGAAGCTGGCTCCGCCGAATACAATCGGCAGGCTTAACCGATTGTTCATCATGGTTGTTCCAAAGCCGAGTCCCACACGCAATCCGGTCCAGTCGTAGATGCTATCTTCGCTGATTAGAGGTGCGGATGGTACGGGCGCCACGTAAAGATCGGCGGCTGTTGCCGGGACCAATATTGCAAGCGATGCCATTGTGGCAGCTGTTATCTGAAAGCGCATGATTTCTGTCGTCCCCGATTTGGTATTGTGATTCCCCATTCAGTTATAGCGCGCGGGTTGTCATATTGATATGGCCGTCTGTGGCGTTGCAGCCACAACCGGTGCAATTCCAAAGGACAGTCACAGTGATCAATCTGACCCGACTGGTCTTTCTTTGATCGACAATCACAGTTGATAAGAATCACAAAAAAGGGCGGTCAGATGACCGCCCTTTTGTTTCGGATCAACCGAACCCGATCAGTAGAGCTTCCATTTTGCACCAACACGAACCGAATGATCGGACGGGTCAACGGTAATGGCCGGTGTGACATTGTAGTCCTGATAACCGGAGTAGCGATACTCAACAAAGGCACTCAGCTTTTCGCTCAGGGCGAATTCCGAACCCGTTCCGATGGTAAAGCCGCTGACGCCAGTGCTGTTCGTTCCGGTTCCGGCAATCGTTGTTGACATCTTCTGCCAGGAATAACCGCCGATGACATAGGCAAGTGTCTGGTTGTTGATTTTGCGGCCGACACGAAGCATGGCGTCGAATCCGAAATCTTCCGTTTTCGCAATTGAAGCGCCACCAGTACTGACCAATTGGCTCCTTCCGCCGTCATATCCCGCGGCCAGGACAACGCCACCAAGCCACTTGGCTCCAAATTCGCGGTCGTAACCGATATTGACATCCGCCAGAAACGCTTCATTGGACATTTTGTCAAAGACTGTGCCGCCCGTGGTTGTGATCTTGTTAAGCGCGACACCGATGCCGAGCGCTCCACCAACCTTCAGGCCGTTCCAGTCATGAATGACGGGTGCCATGGTCTGCCCCGACGGGCCGCCGTTGGGCCGGTAATTAATACTTGTGTAGAAGGAATGGATAACCGGATCGATATTGCCACGCCAGGGCGTGACACCTTCGCTACCGTAATTCGCGTAGCGATATTCCGATGACCACGTCCAGTTATCCCGAATTGCGGTCTCGGTTCCGAACCCGACCACGTAACCGCTTGCGCCCCAATTCTGTGAGACCGTCGGTCCGGTTCCGGACAGTTTGAAATGTTGCCAACTGTAACCACCGAGCAGATAGGCCATTGTCCTGGGCGTAATCGAATAGCCCAGGCGACCGACCACATCGAAACCGTAATCGGCCTTGATCTCGGCAGATGTTCCACCGCCGGTTACCGAAGTATCTGCATCGCCGTATCGGCCCAAAACCGATGCGCCGACGATCACCCCATTGGCGAGGGCATGATCATAACCCGCCGAAAGCGTGCCGACAAACCCGCGGTCCCCAAGGCCGCCAATTGTTGTTGAACCCGCCGCCAGCGCCGGAGCGCGGAGGTAATTGTTCATCATGGTCGTTCCGAAGCCGATACCAACACGGAAGCCGGTCCAGTTGTAAACGCTTTCTCCGCTGATAATCGGTGCGGGCGGCTCCGGCGCGATATAAAGGTCCGCCGCCGTGGCTGGAACTGTAACGGCCAGTGATGCCGCGATGATGGCTGTGATACGCTTGCTCATTGGTTCGGTCGTCCCCGATTAGATGATATAAACTCGATTCCAATTATATGATGCGAATGACCAAATGGAAACCGAACTCTGTGGCGTTGCAGCAACAATGGAGACAAATCGGCGGTCTGTTTTCGGGCACTTGATCAGCTAATGCAACCGTCGAACTGCCCTGGCAACCCATGTGTTTCACAAACGAAAAAGCGGCGATCTGGAGATCGCCGCTTGTCAATTGCCGGATAGGAAATTGGGGTCAGTACAATTTCCATTTCGCACCGACGCGCACCGAATGGCTGGACGGATCGACATTGAATGCTCCGACTGTATAGTCCTCATATCCGGTATAGCGGGTTTCGACATAGGCTGTGAGCTTTTCGCTGACGGCGAATTCGAGGCCCGTTCCGATGGTGAAACCATTGACGCCGGTGTTGTTTGAAGCAGCGCCGATCGTGCCGGTCATCTTCTGCCAGGAATAGCCGCCGATCACGTATCCCAATGTCCGGTCACCGAAAATCCGACCGGCGCGGACCAGCGCATCGAACCCGGCGCTCTCGGTCTTGGCCACCGCACCGGTGCCCCCATATACCAGCGCGCTTCTGCCGCCATCATATCGGGCCGCAAGGACGACACCGCCCAACCAATGACCGCCGAACACCCGGTCGTAGCCAACATTGGCTTCGGCAATGAAAGCCTCATTGGACATGCTGTCGAAACCGACCGTACCGGTCACTTCGTTCAGCGCAACACCGAGACCCAAAGCGCCGCCGACCTTGAGACCGTTCCAGTCATAGATGACAGGTGCCGCGGTCTGACCAGACGGGCCGCCATTCAGCCGGTAGTTCAGGCGTGTGTGAAAGGAGTGAATCACCGGATCGATACTGCCACCATAGGCGGCGATGGACTGGCCACCATAATTGGCATAGCGGTATTCCGACGACAGCGTCCAATTGTCATGGATGGCCGACTCGGTGCCGAAACCAACGATGTAGCCGTTTTCGTTCCAGTTCGTGGAGACCGCAGGGGTGGTTCCGGTCAGCTTGAAATGCTGCCAGCTATAACCGGCAAGCGCATAGGCAAGGGTTCGCGGGGTCAGGGCATAACCGACCCGCCCGACAACATCGATCCCGTATTCAGCGGTGATCTGACCGGACCAGCTCGCGACACCTGACCAGTTGGCGTCGATATCGCCCCAGCGGCCATTCACCGACCCGCCGACAACAATGCCATTGGCAAGGGCATAGTCGTAACCGGCCGTCAATTCACCGAAATAGCCGCGTCCGCCAATACCGCCGAACGAGTTTGTTACGGTACCGGTGGTGACCTGATTGTTCGACAGCGCGGTGCCCGCGCCAAGACCGAAATAGAGCCCTGACCAGTCATAGACCGGAACACCGCTGACCAGCGGAGCCGGGTCAGCGCTCGGAACATAGATGTCTGCTGCCATGGCCGGTACGGATACCGACAGTGTTGCCACGATCGCGGCTGTGATTCTTTTGCTCATTGTCCTCGTCGTCCCGTTTTGAAACATGACCGGAACGCTAGGAAGGGCCTGGTTTACAACTCCTTAAGGCATCTATTAGGATTCTTCGCATTACGGCCCACAACAAGCACGCCGAATCGGTCGTCAAAGGCCGGGTTTGTTGGCTCCGGGCAGATCAGCGGACGATCGGTGACAGATGCCGGCCGCGTAACGCAAAATACAATACTGGTAAACCGAATCTTAACGGATGGCTGAGTTTTTCGCACCAGGGATCGGGTGCATGACGCGCTTGTGATTTCGGCCGCCTGTGTCTTCGCGTCATAGTTGGCTGAACGATTGAGCTGACCTGTGACAATGCAAAAACACGCCATGTTTCGACCCCTTCTGGGCTTGTCCCTCCTATTCCTTTGTGTTGTCGGGAGCTTCCCATCTTTTGCAGCCAAACTTCAGGTTCTGGCGCGCCCCGGACCCTGGCCCGTTGCAGATCGGTTGATCGTCTATCGGAACAAAGTCTGGTTTTCGACAGCTGTCAAAGGGGTCGACCACAATTCGGCAGATATCTGGAGTTTCGATCCAAGCACGCGAAAGCTGCATTTTGAGCGTTATCTTTTCTCGCAAGACACCGGGCATCCGGTTGTGCATGGCGGTCTGCTCTATTGGCCGCACGAGGATATGCGGATCGGACTGGGCGCTGGCATCGTCAGTGTGACCAATGGTCAAGATTGGCGCGATCTGGCGATTCCGTCCGGTGATCACATGATGCACACCCACGCGATTGCCGAGTGGAAGGGAGACCTGGTCGCAGCCATGGCCGGCTGGAACAGTGTCCTGGCGTTGTCGCAGGATGCCGGCAGGCGCTGGCGCCCCCTCGTCAATGACGCCCCGAAAAGCGGTGCATTCCATCGCTACAATGATATCGCCGCGCTCGGCGACCGGCTCTTTGTTCGTCACTGGCAGACCACCGGCCTTTCCCTCGCCGAGTACCGTGACGGAAAAGTGGTACCGGTCGAGGGGTGGCCGGACAACAGTTCCTTCTCCGGCTTCACCCGCTTTGGCGAAGCGCTCTATGTGCTCCTTGACCGGGAAGGCCGGAAAACCGAACTGTGGCGCATCGATGGTGAAGGGCCGGCCCGGGTCGATGTCGAGCCCGCCGATCTGACAATGCGCCAGTTGGTCAGTGATAACGATCGCTTGTGGATTGTCGCCGGCACGAATGATGGCGGTCAGCTCTGGTCCAGCGCCGATAGCTCAGTGTTCACGCCGGGTGACCGGTTTCACGGTGGCATATCGCACAGTGCAGTAGCGGTGGCGCCTGGTTCAATCTACGTGGCAGGTGAGGGGATCGACGGACGGTCCATATTATGGGGACCGCCGGCGCAGGCGATCACGAAGCCAGCCTCACCTCCACCATTGCCACAACAGGCAGCGGAGCCGGAAACGAACTTCGATGCCGTGGTTGAGAAGGAGCGGATTGCGCGGATATTGGAAAACGTGGAGAGCTACCAGTCACACGGTCGCCCCTTGCGCGAAGCGCTCCAGGCGGCCCTGGAGGAAGGACCTGGCCTGGGCTTTTTTACATCTCTTCTGGCTGTGCCCGCACCGCAGCAGGAGATTGAAATATTCGGCGGCCGCACAACGGTATCAGCGCCGGAAATGGCGAAATGGCATATCCTTGCGGCGATGGCCCGAAATGGTGAAAAATCCGTGCCGACCGGTTATCTCAGCGCCGCGTGGAGCCGCCCGTCGAACCGGCCGCAGAAATGGTTCGATCCTCTGCTGATTTCCATTTATGCGATTCAGGTGACCGGGCAGGACGACCGGGCAACGGTCAATGCGCTGATTGATCGGCTTGACCAGCCGACGGATCCCGACTGGTTGACGTCGCAGGTGACCGGAACCCTGACGGCCATCACCGGGAAACCCTTTGCCTATGACAGCGCGGCCTGGAAGGCCTGGTGGATATCGGCGAAGAGCGCATGGCGAGCGCGGCCCGGTATACGCAATGCGGCTGACTAATTTTCCATCAACGGTTTGAGGATGTCGGGAATATGTCCCTCATTGATCAGCCATCGGCGGATCGTGTAGCTGCGCCCGCCTTCGACATGCATCGGATCGGCATCCGCCAAGGCACGCGCCTCATCAAGCGAGGCGGCACTGTAGATCATCATGCCGGCGCCCATCATGTTTTCCCCGGTATCGTCCGACAGTGGTCCGGCAAAAGCCAGCTTGTGTTCACCCTGCAGTTTCAACTGATAGGCCAGATGCCGCGGCAGAATCTCCTTGACGGTCTCGGGAGGTGCCACCGGTGTGCTGACGGCCATGTAAAGTTCAGCGGCCAATGAGCCGCGATCACGGGCCTCCTTTGCGTAATCAGTCCATTTCGGCATTTCGCATTCCCTTTTTTGTGCACTCGAGAAAAAAATATCGATAAAATTTGACAAAGCAAGAAATTATTGATTATTTCATCCCGTGGGAGGAGATTTTGATGCGTTTTTTGGTAGCCCAGGATGGACCCGCAACCGCGCTGTATGTGGTTGATGGTGACAGTGCGTTCCGCGTCACCGGACAGGACGGATTTGATGGCACGGATATTGCCGCCATCATTGCGGTCGGCCGGGACCGCATGGCGCAGTTGGTTCGTACAGCACGGGATGGTTCGCCGGTCTCCATGACTGGTCTCAAACCGGCATTGCCTCTCAATGAATTTCGCAAAGTGCTTTGCCTCGGCCTGAACTATGTCGATCATGTCAAGGAGGGCGGGTACGACATACCGACCTATCCGGCCATTTTTATCCGATTGCCGCATTCGCTGATGGCGGCCGGTGAACCGATGGTCAAGCCGGATTGTTCTGATCGCCTGGACTATGAAGTCGAATTGATGCTGGTGATCGGCAAAGGCGGCAAGCACATCAGCGAACAAGATGCCCTTGATCACGTCTTCGGTTACACGGTGTTCAATGATGGTTCGGTTCGCGATTACCAGCGCAAAACCCATCAATGGACACCGGGCAAGAATTTCGACGCGACCGGCGCTATAGGTCCGGTTGTGGTCACCGCCGACGAATTGCCTGCTGGCGCCACGGGACTGAAGATCGAGTCGCGGCTCAACGGCAACGTCATGCAAAGCGCCGACACATCGGAGATGATGTGGCCAGTTGCCAAGACCATCGCGACCATCTCGGAATTTACGACGCTCGAGCCTGGTGATCTGATCGCCATGGGCACACCGCCCGGCGTGGGCCATGCAAGGACACCGCCGGTCTTCATGTTTCCCGGGGATGTCGTCGAGGTCGAGGTTGAAAACATTGGCATCTGCCGCAACACCGTCGTCAGTGAACAGGATGCATCCAGCGATGAGGCCGCAGCATGATCAAGCCTCCGCAATCCGCGCCAGTGGGTGAAGAGCTGGAGGCTCTCCGTGCCAAGACTCATCGCGAGATACGTGACCTTCGGCAAAAAATCTCACATTTGGGACCGGATGGGATCGAATTGATCCTGTCTGGTGCCCGTTCCCATTATGCCTGGACCGACAGGCCTGTGACGGAAGAAACGCTGCGGGCGATTTACGACATCGTCAAGATGGGTCCGACCAGCATGAACAGCTCACCGGCACGCTTTGTCTTCGTGCGCACTGACGAGGGCCGCGAGAAGCTCAAGAAATCGCTGAAACCGACCAACGTGCCAAAGGTTGTGACGGCGCCCGTGACGGTGATCATCGCCCACGACACCGAATTCTGGCGCGAGCTGCTGTATCTTTTTCCCCACGAGGACCGTCGGCATCATTTCGACGGAAAGCCCGAGCACAGCGAAGACACGGCCTTTCGCAACGGAACGCTGCAGGGCGCCTATTTCATGATCGCCGCGCGCGCACTTGGTCTTGATGTCGGGGCCATGTCGGGATTTTCGAATGAGATCATCGATCAGGAGTTCTTTGCCGGAACGACACTGAAATCCAATTTCTTGTGCAACCTTGGTTATGCCGACGAGACGGCCCTGTTTCACAAGCTGCCCCGGTTCGACTTCGACGATGTTTGCAGTTTTGCCTGAGGAATGCCGTGATGGCCATTAAGATGAAGACAGAAGTGAAGCTACGCGCCAAGGCCGATTGCCCCTCGCATTCACGCGCGGATATTTCGATTCGCGATCTGGTTTTTGCCATTGACGAGCCGACCGAGCGCGGCGGCACCAATGCCGGACCCACACCCACCGACACGGCGCTTGCGGCGCTGATCGGCTGCACCAACGTGATCGGTCACAAATGTGCACAGAAACTGGGTGTCGACATTGGCCATCTGGAAATTTCAGCCACTTGCGATTTTGATCGGCGCGGCGTGACCCTGGAAGAGGAAATAGACGTTCCATTTCGCCGTGTCGAGTTGCAGATCCGCAGCCATGGGAGCGCGTCTGACAGCGCCCTGCAGCTCGTTGCGGCAGAGGTGAGGAAATATTGTCCCCTCTCCAAGCTGTTTGGCGCCGCCGGGACGGACATTACTGAGATTTGGCAATCGGTAGACTAGCCCGATTGTCTTTTTGACCGACGGGAGGTCGGTCGCCGAGAAGGAGGAAAACCAATGAGCAGAATGCTACGCAGGTCTTTTGTGGCAGGAATGGCGGCCGTGGGTGTGTTGGCACCCCTGGCAACGGTTCCGGCAGCCGCCACGGAAACCATCAAGATGATAGCCATCGACGGCTATCCGGAACGGTCCATGTGGGTCAAGGAATTCGCCAATTTCTTCATCCCGCGTGTCGATGAGGAGCTGGCCAGAACCGGCAATTACAAGATCGACTGGCAGCAGGCCTATGGTGGCCAGATCGTCAAGCCGCGCGGTGTCCTTGACGGCATCAAACTCGGCCTTGGCGACATCGGCATCGTAACGACGATATTCCACAATTCGGCGCTTCCAAGCCAGGCCATTTCGGCAGCGACACCCATGGTGTCCACCGATGCCAGGGTTGTCGCCAAGGCAGTGGATGAAATCGCCAAGGAATACCCGCAGATGCAAGCGGAATTCGCCGCCCAGGATCAGGTTTACCTGGCGACCGGTGTGGTGCTCGACAGCTACCAGATCTTTTCAAAAACGCCGATCACGAAGCTGGATGAACTCAGCGGCCTGAAGCTGGCCGGTGCCGGATACAATCTGCGCTACCTTGAGGGTCTCAAGGATGTTGCAGGCGTGCGCGGCGGTCTGCCAAACTTCTACAACATGCTGCAGACCGGTGTGGTCGATGCTGCCATGCTGTGGCCGGAAGCCGCCATGACATTCAAGATCTTCGAAGTCGCCCCCTATATGCTGAAAGTCGATCTTGGTGCTGTGAATTCCAAGACTGTCACCGTCAACAAGGCCGTTTGGGACAAGCTTCCCGATGAGGTCAAGGACGTCCTGCAGACGGTCGCCGTGGAGTATCGCGACCAAGTGGCCAATGTCGCCATGGATCGTGCTGCATCCTCGCTGGACGCCTTCAAGGAAGCCGGTGGAACAGTTGTTGTTGTGCCGGAAGACCAGCGGTCAGCTTGGGCCGATGCCATGCCGAACATCGCCCAGGAATGGGCCGGTGCCCTCGACAAGAAGGGCGCGCCGGGTACGGCAATGCTGGGTTCCTATATGGACAAGCTCAAGGGATCGGGCGCAGTTCCGGTTCGCGACTGGGCACAATAGGCGCAAGAGAGGCGGCCGGTCATGAGCACGGGAAACCCGTTGGGGCAGGCCGCCCGCAAGGCCACGAGCATTGTCAAATATGCTGCGATCGGCGCCAATGCCATCGGAACATTGACGGTGCTGGTGCTCGTGGTCGTCATGAATATCGATGTTGTGGCGCGTGGTGTGTTCCACGCGCCATTCCTTGGTGTCGTCGAGATTGTCATCTTCTCGATGATCCTGATTGTCTTTTTGCAATTGCCCGACGTTGTCCGGGTCAACCGCCTGACGAGATCAGACGGATTTCTGGGCCTGATCACGGATCTGCGGCCGCGTTTCGCAAATGTCCTGTCACGCTGCATTGACCTTCTTGCCTGCGTCGTTATGGCGACAATTGCCTATGCGACATTTCCCGAATTTACCGAGGCGTTTGAATCGTGCCACTATTTCGTGCCGCCGGAATTCGGACCGGCGAAGACCGGCGATTTCTGGGAGGACTTCTGGCAGGCGACCGCCCGCTGCCACTATTTCGGCACGCTTGGTGTTTTCACCGTGCCCTGGTGGCCGGCCAAATTCGCCATCACCGCCAGCACAGCGGTTTGCGCCGTTCTGTTCCTTTTGAAAGTCCTGATTGGTTCCGAACCGGTTGAAGGGCCGTCCATGGCCGAACATCCGTCCGATACGGACCCGACAGCCGATGGAGACAAGAGCCCATGAGTCCCGTCGAAATTGGTTCCATATCGGTCATTGCCATTGTCGCGCTGATCTATCTGGGCGTCTATATTCCCATAGCGCTGGCCAGCGTGTCCTTCGTGACGATCTGGATCGTCAGTGAACGGCCCATCCTGGCCGTCAATTTTTTGCGTCAGGCGGTGGGAGACAGCGTCACCGAATATGAATTCGCGACCATTCCACTCTTTACCTTCATGGGGCTTCTCGTGTCCAAGGCAGGGCTCGGCAAGGATGTCTATGATGTCATGAACCAGGGGTTTCGCCAGGTTCGTGGCGGGATCGGAATGGCCACGGTCGGCGCCAATGCGGTGTTTGCCGCGGTGACGGGATCGTCAATCGCATCGGCATCCGTGTTCACCCGCATCTCGGTCCCCGAAATGCTGCGGCTCGACTACAACAAGCGCTTTGCCGTCGGCGTGGTTGCAGGCTCATCGGTTCTGGGCATGATCATTCCGCCCAGCGCGATGCTGATCATCTACTCCTTCGTTGCGGAAGTTTCTGTCGGTGACATGTTCATCGCCGGCATCATTCCCGGTGTTGTCCTTGCCATCGCCTATATTGTGGCGATTGCCGTCATGGGCAAAATCTCTCCAAAATCCATCGGCGGTCGTGTGGAGAAGATCGATGAAAGCGAGTTGCTGAGCGGATTGCAGATCTTCAACAAGACAGCTCCGATCGTGGTCCTGATCGCGATCGTTCTGGGTGGCATCTACACCGGCTGGCTGACGCCGGTCGAAGCCGGTGCCGCCGGGTCGCTTGCGGCGCTAGTGATCGCATTGCTTCGCCGCAGGATGACCGGGCGCAGTTTTTGGGAAGCCTTGCTGGAGACGGGGCACATCACCGCCAGCATTCTGTTTCTTATTACAACTGCATCGCTCTACAGCCGCATGCTTGGTTTTGTCGACCTGCCGAACCAGCTGAGCGATTTCCTGACCGGCAATGATCTTAGCTTCTTCTGGATCATGGTGGCCTATGTGATCCTGATGCTTTTTCTCGGAACGCTGCTCGATACGGCATCGATCATCCTCATTGTCGTGCCGCTCTTCATCGATATCATCGAGCCCATGGGCCTGAGCCTCATCTGGTTTGGGATCATCACGGTAATCGGAGCTGAAATCGGTCTGCTGACTCCGCCGCTCGGCATATCCTGTTTCGTGATCAAGGCAACGTTGAACGACGATCGAATATCACTGAAAGATGTGTTTCTGGGGGCCTTGCCCTTCGCCGCGGTGATGCTGGTCATATTGATCATACTGATCCGCTTCCCGGAGTTATCGACTTATCTGCTGAATTGATTGGAGAATCCCCATGCGCAATGTCAATCAAGAGACGTTGACACAGGTTTTTCTGGACTATTGCGGCCCCGAAACCTCGCCACGGCTGCGGTTCCTGCTTGAACATCTGGTCAATCACCTGCACGATTTTGTCCGGGAGACCGAGCTCACTCATGCGGAATGGCGCAAGGCCATCGAATTGCTGACCAAGGCGGGCGAGATCACCGATGATGAGCGCAACGAGTTCGTCCTGTTTTCCGATGTCCTCGGTCTGTCGTCATTGGTGGACATGATCAATTCCAAGCCTGGCGCGACATCGTCGAGCGTGCTGGGCCCGTTTCACATTCTGGGGGCGCCTGAACTCAAATATGGCGGCGACCTGAAAAAGGACAATGACGGCGCCACGGTGATCGTCCAGGGACAGGTGAGCGGTTCCGATGGAAAGCCGTTGAGCGATGCGGTGATCGAACTGTGGCAGACCGCCGACAATGGTTTGTATTCCAATCAGGACGAAGCACAGCCGGAATACAATCTTCGTGCCCGGCTCAACGTGTCGGATGACGGGCGCTATGCCGTGACGACCGTCAGACCGGCACCATATACTGTGCCGGATGACGGACCGGTGGGCGAGTTGCTGAACGCAACTGGCAGACATCCGTGGCGGCCATCTCACCTGCATTTCATCGTTTCGGCACCGGGATACCAGACCCTGGTCACGGAGGTGTTTCCATCGGACGATCCCTATCTCGACGATGACCCGGTGTTCGGGGTGCGGGAGGACCTGGTCATGAATTATGTCGAGCAGAGCGGATCTGCCTCGGTTTCCGATGACTTCGAGGCCGCTGATCGCCTGACATCGCCCTATTTCAAGGTCGATTTCGACTTTGTGCTCGCGGTTGAAACAAGCGGCTGAACAGATTTGCGGCGGGCGCACCGCAAGCCGAACCGTTGGATTTGGCCGGGCGTTGTGGCATAGGACATCCCGGCACCGCACAAATTGAAAGAAACGAAATCGAACGTTATGGCAGAAGAAGCCGACAGCAACACACTTTTCAGCAATATTCGTGCCGCCGTGACAAATCCGGATCACCCGTTCATTCTGTCCGATGCTGCAACCGTCACCTATGGCGGCATGCTGGAACGATCCGCACAATATGCCCATGCTCTGATTGACGCTGGTGTAGCGCCGGGTGACCGCGTTACCGTGCAGGCCGCCAAGACTGTTGAATGCCTGTTGTTTTATCTGGCCGTCGTCCGCGCGGGTGCGGTCTACCAGCCACTGAATACAGCCTATACGATGGCCGAAGTCGAGTATTTCATCACCGACGCGGAGCCGGCACTCGTCATCGTCGATGCCGACCAGGTCAGCACCATGCAAATCCTTTGCGATCGTCTGGGCACAGCCCGTGTCATGACGCTCGACGCCGGCCATGCCGCTTCGGTCACAGATGTCGCAGATGGATTTTCAACCCGGTTTGAGGATGTTGCACGGGACAATGATGATCTTGCCTCGATCCTCTATACATCCGGAACGACCGGACGCTCGAAGGGGGCTATGCTCAGCCATGGCAATCTTCTGTCGAATGCAGTCGCATTGCAAACCATCTGGCGGTTTACGGCCGATGATGTTCTGATCCACGCCCTGCCGATTTTTCACACCCATGGGCTTTTCGTCGCCACCAATGTCGTGCTGCTTGCCGGAGCGACACTGCGGTTCTTCCCGGCCTTTGATCCCGACAAGGTCATCGATGCCATGCCGGATTCAACGGTTTTGATGGGGGTTCCGACCTTCTACACGCGATTGCTTGCCAACCCGCGCCTCGACCGCTCCAATGCCGGAGCGATGCGGTTGTTCATTTCCGGTTCCGCGCCGTTGCTGGCGGAAACGCACCGTGCCTTCAGCGAGCGCACCGGACAGGCCATCCTCGAACGCTACGGGATGACCGAAACCAATATGAACACGTCCAATCCCTATGAGGGTGCCCGCAAGCCGGGCACGGTCGGCTTTCCTCTTCCTGGCACGGAGGTTCGGGTGACGGGCGAGCAATCAAAGGACGTGCTTGCCGCCGGCGAAGTCGGAATGGTCGAGGTGCGTGGGCCGAATGTCTTCAAGGGCTATTGGCGCATGCCGGAAAAAACCCGCGAGGAATTCCGGACAGACGGCTTTTTTATCACCGGTGATCTCGGCATGATCGATTCCGATGGCTATCTTGTCATTGTGGGGCGCGGCAAGGATCTTATCATAACCGGCGGCTTGAACGTCTATCCGAAGGAGATCGAGGCGGTGATCGATGACATGAACGGGGTTGTTGAAAGTGCCGTTGTCGGTGTCCCCCATGATGATTTCGGAGAAGGCATTGTCGCGGTCGTTGTTCGCGAAGCGAATGCCGACTTGGAAGCTGAAACAGTGCGGCAGCACCTCGCGGGAAGCCTGGCAAAGTTCAAGGTGCCGAAGGCAGTGCATTTTGTTGATGCTCTACCGCGCAACACGATGGGGAAGGTGCAGAAAAATGAATTGCGAAATCGGTATGACGGGGAGTTCAAGAGCGGTATGGATCAGCCACCGGCCGAGCAGGTGCCATCGTGATATCCGCTGAACCCGGTTTGCAAACCGCGCCGCGATCGTCCGGCGGTTCTTCCATGACCGCACAACTCTTTGACCGGCTGCGCAATGACGTGTTGAACGGCAACCTTCAACCGGGTCAGAAACTGAAGATAGAAACGCTCCGCGAGCACTATGAAGTGGGTGCAAGCCCGGTTCGCGAGGCATTGAGCATGTTGACCGCCGAGGGTCTCGTGCAGCGCCTCGATCAGCGTGGATTTCGTGTAACCGAAGTGTCCGTGGGCGCGTTCGAGGAATTGCTGCGGACCCGCTGCTGGCTTGAAGATCGCGCAATCAGGGAGTCGATATCCGGAGGGTCCGGCGATTGGGAAGAAACGGTGCTGCTGGCCCATCATCGTCTGACGCGGACCCCGCGGGCGGCAGAGAAGTCCGAGCGCTCTACGCCCGAATGGGAAAAGGCCCACAAATCATTTCATATGTCGCTGCTTTCGGCCTGTCGGTCGCAATTTCTCATCGGCTATTGTGCCCAGCTCTATGATCTCAACATCCGTTATCGCAATCTGGCGGGGTCTGTGGCTTACCCCTCCCGCAATGTTGCGGCAGAACATCAGGCGATCTGTGATGCGGCGCTGGCGCGTGAAGCCGATCGCGCCGTGGATCTGTTGATCGACCACTACACGAGCACCGGCGATTTTCTCAAAATGCGCCTGAACGACATGGCTTGAAGGCGCTGTTGTTAAATTGATATCTGTGCGGGCAACCCGGCTGTTTTCCAGCCGGGTTGTTTTGTTTGAATGGTCTATTTGGCCGGAAGGGTCAGCGTGACCAGATCGGTTCCGACAATCGTGTTGCCTTCAAACCCGCCATCGACCACGGCGGCCTTGTAGGAATCTTCGGTCAAGGCACCGCCGGGGATCGGGTAGGGGCCCTGTTTCGCCGCACCCATCGGTGGAATGAGGTGGGTGAGCATCAGGTGCTTGACGCCGGCCCGTTTCGACAAGGCTCCGAGATCGGACGCGTTGCTTTGCCGGAAATAGATCGGTGGCGGAAAGCCGCTATCCTTGTCCGGTCCCATGACCGGATGAATGGTCGAATGCACCAGGACATCAGCGCCCTGTGCAAGGGCTTCAACCCGTTCTGAAGTCGAGGAGGGGCGCGGCGGTTTCGGTGCATCATTGCCGGCGTCACCACCGACCACCACACTGCCGGCCGGCGTATCCACGCGGTAGGATGCATGGCCGGGAATATGGCGTGACCCGATTGCCGACACTTTGACATCACCCTTGGACCAGACTTTGACAGGCTCCTGTCCGGGTGCAAAGGTGCTGACATTGACCAAGTCGGCCGGTCCGCCGGCGAGGCGCTTTTTATTCTCCACCAGCCGTTGCGCAATCTCGCCGGACTGGATGAGTGAATCGCCGATATGCTTCACATAGCGCGTGCAGCTGAGGGTGTGACCCAACGGAGATTTGGCATCCTCGCTGCAGACCACGTCAACCTTTGGGCCACCGGAGTTGAAATGCCAGCGCAATTGCAGGACATCGGCAAGGCCCTCCGTATGGTCGGAGTGCATATGGGTAAAGAAAATGGCATCAAGCTTGCCGACCGGGACTTTCATCTGCGACAGGCGCATATTCGTTCCACGACCGGTGTCGAACTGCAGCTTGACCGCACCGCATCCATTGGTCTCGTCGCCATATTGAACCAGCGTGCCGGCCCCGGCCTGACCATTGAAGAGCGGAGGCCCGCCCTGTGTGCCCGTCAGGGTTACTTTCATGCACGGTTCGGCCATGGCTGCGGGCATGGCAAAGGCGAGACACAGTACGGAAGCTGCGGCGGATAATGGTATCGATAATTTCATGATATTTCCTCCCAAATTGATAATAAGAGAAAAATCAAAAAAAATCGATATTTTTTTTGAAAAATTCCTGCCCTCAATGTTGACGTCGCCAGCCTTGCCGTTCGCAGGTTCAGACGTATTTTTCTCCAAAGGCGGAGTAGATGTTCGACCGGTCGAGATCGTTCACCTGACGCTCGCCGCAGAGCGCCATCGTGATATCGAGTTCCTTGTGCACGATCTCGATCATTCGGGTGACGCCTTTCTTGCCCATCGCGCCAAGTCCATAGAGATAGGGCCGGCCCACATAGGTTCCCTTGGCACCCAGACACAGTGATTTCAAGATGTCCTGACCGGAGCGGATGCCGCCGTCGATATGGATTTCTACCTTGTCCCCGACGGCATTGACGATGTCGCTCAAAACGCGAATGCCCGAAGGCGCGCCGTCAAGCTGGCGGCCGCCATGGTTGGAGACAATGATTGCATCGGCACCGCAGTCTAGTGAGCTTTTGGCATCCTCCGTGTCGAGGATTCCCTTCAGGATCATCGGTCCGCCCCAGCGTTCCTTGACCCATTCGACATCTTTCCACGACAGGCGCGGATCGAATTGCTCGGCGGTCCAGGAACTTAGCGAAGACAGGTCGGACACATTCTTGGCGTGCCCCACGACATTGCCGAATGTATGCCGCTTGGTGCCGGCCATGCCGAGGCACCAAAGGGGCGATGTCGCCATCTGCCAGACATGTTTGGGTGTGAATTTTGGCGGTGCGCTCAAGCCGTTGCGCAGGTCCTTGTGCCGTTGTCCCAGGATCTGAAGGTCCAGCGTCAACATGAGAGCTGAACAATTGGCGGCCTTGGCACGGTCGATGAGGTTGGCCATGAAATCGCGGTCTCGCAACATGTAGACCTGAAACCAGAACGGCTTGGTGGTGTTTTCCGCCACATCTTCGATCGAACAGATGCTCATGGTGGAGAGCGTGAAGGGAATGCCGGCCTCTTCGGCGGCCTGAGCAGCCAGGATTTCTCCATCTGCATGCTGCATGCCGCAGAACCCTGTGGGCGCCAGGGCCAGCGGCATGGCCACATCCTGACCGATCATCTGGGTGGCGGTCGAACGGTCACTCATGTCGACTGCAATGCGCTGGCGAAGTGTTACTTCCTGGAAATCGTCCTCATTGGCCCGATAGGTGCTTTCGGTCCAGGATCCCGAATCCGCATAATCGAAAAACATTTTCGGCACCCGCCGCCGGGCCAAAGTTTTCAAGTCGGAAATTTCCAGGATGGGTGCCATGGGCGAGCGCTCCGGGGTTAGGCGGCCGATTGATTGCCGGCACTATAGCCGGGACGAATGCGCTGACAAGCCAGCGGCTTACTGTGTGTGGAGTTCCAGAAGTTGCTGATAGATGGCCTTGTCCTTCACGACATAGGCCTTGAAGCGTTTGGACGGTCCCGCCGCCAGATCGGGAAACGGGTTCTTATTGACGAAGCCGGTGTAGAAATCGATGTGGTCGCCCCTGATTCCGCTTCCGGTATCGGCGGCGAAGACATAACCATCATGCACGATGTTTGTTCCGTCTTCCAAGGTCAGCTTCTGGCCACGCAATTCGGGAATGAACAGCACGGTACGGTAACGGATCGGTCGTTCACGGCGATCGACAGCGATCGTGCGAAAGGCGGCAAGCGGCCAATCGCGGATGCCATAGCCATATTTGACTTTGGGCGAGGTGATCTTGAAGAAGCGGGTGTGGCGCATTCCGATCCGGGCACGCGCATGCAGGTGCGGATAGAACTTGTCGCAATTGACCTGCGAAGGGCCATCCGCATCGCGTACATTGACGACGACATTGCTGCCATCGGGCATCTTGATCAGCGCCGCACCCTCAAGTGCCGCCTTGCACCAGTCCTGGTGCCCGAGCTTCGGACCGATTGGCTTGTCGTGCTCGTCGATCAGGTTATAGCCGTCCTTGTCGAACGGCGCGATTTTGGTGTGATAGAAGGTGCCCCACAGTGAGAGCCGCTCATGCTTGGCGAGATCTTTGGGCGCCGGATAACAAAAATCCTCCGGATCATCGCTGGCCATTGCTGATGTCACCAGACTGGCTGCCAACAATAATCCCGTGATCATATTCCGCATGATACTGCCCCGATATCAGAAGAAGCCAGTCTAACCGATCCGGTCACACGATCCAGTCAGAATGCGTCAAGTGCGGATCGGCAAGCGTTCCTCGACAATGCGGGCCCAGTATTCGACACCATAGGGAAGGGCATCGTCATTGAAATCGTAATCCGGGTGATGCAACCCTGCGGAATCGCCATTGCCGACAAATATGATGGCGCCGGGTCGTTCCCGCAGCATATAGGCAAAATCCTCGCCGCCCAGACGGGCCGGCTGATGGCGATCGACATTCTCCGCACCGACGACCCGTTCAGCCGCATCTGCGGCATAGTCCGCCTCCACCTCATGATTGATGGTAACCGGGCACAATCGGTCGTAGGTCAGTTTCGCCCGGACACCATGCGTTTGCGATACACCATCGACAATCTCCCTCATCCGCCGTTCGATGATGTCACGGGTGTCTTCGTACAGATTGCGGGCGGTGCCTTTCATATGCGCGGTTTGCGGGATGACATTGTTGGCTTCGCCGGCCTGTATGGAGGTGATGGAGATTAGCCCATTACGGATCGGATTGGCATTACGGGTAATGATCGTCTGGAAGGCATTGTAGATCACATTGACTGCGGCCAGGGGGTCGGCGCACAGATGCGGCTGGGAGGCATGGCCTCCCTTGCCTTCGATGTCGATATAAAAGAAGTCGGTGGCCGCAAGGATCGGTCCCGCGCACAGGCCGAACTGCCCGACAGGCATGGATGGCATATTGTGCATGCCATAGACTTCACTGACGCCGAATGTGTCGAGCACCCCGTCATCAATCATTGCCTTTGCGCCGACGCCACCCTCTTCGGCCGGTTGGAAAATCAGCACGGCCGTACCGGAGAAATTGCGGGTCTCGGTCAGAACTTTCGCGGCACCCAGCAGCATCGCGCTGTGACCGTCATGACCACAGGCATGCATTGCTCCAGGTGTTTTGGATGCATAGTCCGCCTGAGAGGGTTCATGGATCGGCAATCCGTCCATGTCGGCACGCAGGGCAATCGTCGGCCCGTCTCCGGTGCCCTTGATGACCGCGACAAGTCCCGAGCGGCCGACATTTTCATGCAGGGCATCGACACCGATCTCCTTCAGACGTTCGGCGATATAAGAGGACGTTTTCGGAAGATCGAACAGCATTTCCGGATGTTGGTGAAGCCAGCGACGCCAGCTTCGGATTTCGGGAACAAGATCGGCAATACGGTTGTTTGTCGGATGCATGATGGAGCCTGTGATGGTGATGGCGCGGGGTTACTCTAGAGCAAATCAGGTTTTGACGGAATCGGCAAAAAGCTGAATGTATCAACAAAATCAAAGGCCGGCACCGTTGTCCCGTTTCTGACAAAACGTGAAACGGTCTAGTCCCAGGTCACTGAGTTGAGCAATGTTCGGCGGGCCGATTGCAGGTGTTTTGTAAAGGCCTGTTCGGCTTCGCTGCGTCGTCCGTCCTTGATGGCGCGAATAACGGCGAGATGCTCTCTTGCTGCCATCAGATTTCTTTCCTTTTCATCGGATTTTTTCCAGCGATAGTGAAAATGGAATATCAGGGAGACCAGCTCGAAAAAATCGTTGATGAACCGGTTCTCCAGGCGTGTCACGAACACGCTGTGAAATCGCTCGTCCAAACGGGGGAATTTGAGGAATTCGGCATCGATATTCTCGATCAGCCTCAGGTGATCGGTTTCCAGCGTATCGAGCGTGTCCCGGACCGCCGGTCCGGGACGATCCGACAGGAATGCCTTGAACGCCCGCATTTCGAACATTTCGCGCACATCGAACAGCTCCATGGCGAAATCCTTGGTAAAACCCACCAGAACCCAGTGGCGGTTCGGCTCCTTTCGGATCAGTCCGAAACGGGAAAAACGAATAAGATATTCCCGCACCGCCGAGGTGCTCGCGCCGAACGCTCGTACCAATTCGCTTTCGCGCAAGATGGTGCCCGGCGCCAGATCGCCTCCGAGAATATATTCCATGAAGGCGGTCTCGACCTTCTTGCCGGTCGATTGGGTCTCGTCATCGGCAAAGTAATCATCCGGTTGGGGGGATCTCAATATACGCTTGCGCCGGCCATCCCACCGGATGATGCCGCTGCGGTCAAGTTGCTCCAGAACGGCGCGAACCGTGGTTCGGCTGGTGTTCCAGGATTTTGCAAGTTCGGTTTCCGGTGGCAGGTTTGCTTCCATGCCAAGCGTGTTCACGAGGTCAAGGCCGAGATTGTAGGTTTCCTTGTAGACACTGTTGCTGCGGGACACGGTCTTGATTCTCGTCTAAGCGGGTTTGTCGCAATGCCTAACAGACATTGGGCCGGCTGTGCACCTGTCAGTCATCAGTTTTCCGGGACGGCGCGTAGGCGTTCAAAAGCCGATGGCGCCGCCACCGTCAACCAGCAAGACCTGACCGGTAATATACCGGGCGGCCGGCGAGGCCAAAAATGCGCAAGCCCAGCCGACTTCCTCCGGTTGACCGAGCCGGTTCATCGGAATGCGATCATGTATGCGGGCCAGGCGATCGGAGTCGCCTTGCGTGGCGGTCCGAAAGAGATCGGTATCGATCCACCCCGGTGCGACACCATTGACACGAATACCGAGACGGGCGACTTCGGCGGTGAGACCGCGTATGGCGCCACCGAGAGCAGACTTGGCAACACAATATCCCAGCGTGTCCTGCTGACCTATGAAGGCAGCCATCGATGATGTGAATATGATCGAACCACCGGTGCCGGAAAGCTGCCTGCGAACCACGCAACGGGTCAACTCCAGCGCACCACGAACCTGAACGTCAAGCACAGCGTCCAGATCGCTCAGCTCGTTGTCGACAAAGGGTTTCTTGACGGTGTTGCCGGCGTTGTTCACAAGAATGTCGATCGTCCCGAAGCGCTCGAAGAGCGTTGCCTCGAATTCGGCGAGGCCGGCAGTGTCGCTGATGTCCAGTTGGACACCGGTACATCCGTCTCCAACCGCGTTGCATGTCTCCTCGAGGACCGCTGTCCGGCGTCCGGCTATGATCACCTCGGCGCCGCTTGCATGCAGGCATTGCGCGATCGCCCGGCCGAGACCGGTACCGCCACCGGTGACAAGCGCTGTCTTGCCGCTCAGCCCGTAGGCATCCTGCAATGTCTTTAACATCGCTCTATCCGCCATCGGGCAATTCCACCATCACCTTGAACGTCGCGTTGCGGTGATGTTCCCAATAGGCAAGTGCCTGATCGGCATCACGCCATGGAAAGACTTTCGAAATCAGCCGTTCAGCCAGGTTTGGTTCGGATGACAGAAAATCGATCACCGCTTCAAAATCGACTCGCGTCGCGTTGCGCGAACCCAGTATGTCCAACTCCTTCAGATTGAACAGCGATGTGTTGTAGCTGACCTCCGACTTGGCATAACCGACATAGACCACACGGCCGCCGAAACTGGCCAAGTCGATTGCCGATCGAAATGTCTCCGAAAGACCCACCGCCTCAATGACCACCTGTGGCCCCAGATTGTTCGTCAGGTCAGCGATCTGTGTTTCGATATCTTCCTGGTCCGGATTGATCATCCGTTCCGCGCCGAGCGCCAGCAGATCTGCCCGCTTGGCTTCACTGATTTCAATGGCAATGACCCGTGCGCCACGCGCCCGCGCGCCGAGCATCGCGCCGACACCGATCATGCCACCACCAAGGACAACAACCGTTTCACCTGGAGCGACCGACCCGCGTGCAACGGCGTGGAACCCAACCGAGAGCGGCTCGACCAGCGCAAGGTGCCGCTTTGGCAGCTGTTCATTGATGATCAGGCGGTCATGCGGGACGACCAGTTTGCCGGACATCCCCCCATTCTTCTGGACCCCGAGCGTCTGGTTGTATCGACAGGCATTGACCCTGCCGGCACGGCAGGATGAACAGACGCTACAGGCGGTGTAGGGGATGACGATGACGGATTGCCCCGGTTTTAACGCCTGCGGGACGCCGATGCCGGTTTCGGCAATCACGCCGCCGATTTCATGTCCGGGTATGCGGGGCAGGGAGGACAGAGGATTAAGGCCGCGAAATGTATTGAGGTCGCTGCCGCACAACCCCACATGGCGGACATTCAGCAGGACCTCGCCAGGCCCCGGCGTCGGTGTCTCGACCTGCCGGATTTCTGTCCTGCCGATCTCGGAGATGAACAGCGCTTCCATGATGCGTCCGTATCTGCGCGGTCGGATCCGCCGCCGGGGCGGCGGATCCGTAGGCGATTACATGAAATCGGACACATTGTCCGCGGTGATGAGAATGCCGTCGATCGGAATGAACTCCGCAACGCTTTCGCCCTTCACGACGCTGACGATGTTGTTGACGCTCTCCTTGCCCATCTTGACATTGTCCTGCTTGATGTCGGCCTTTTGCTCACCAGCGGCAATCGATTTCAGATTGCCTGGATTGCCGTCAAAGCCGACAATGACCAGACCATCAAGCTTGCCCAGTTCCTTGGCTGCCGAAACGGCGGCAAGTGCCATCGGGTCGGACGCGGCAAAGATCGCCTTGATATCCGGGTTCGACTGCAGGAAATTGATGGTGGTGTCATAACCACAGGCTTCCTGCCAGTCGCAGATCTGGAAAATCACCTCGAGACCGGCCGCCTCTGCAGCGCCCTTCACCCCGTCACGGCGGGCATTGCCCGTCTGGTGACCTGCAGAGCCGCCAAGAATCAGGACGGTTCCTTCAGACACGTTGTCGGCGATGTATTTGCCCGCAATGCCGGCGGCAGCCAGATTGTCCGTCTGCACCAGGCTGCTGATGTGATCGTGATCGATTCCGGTATCGACGGCGACCACGGGGATGCCCTTGGCTTTCGCCCGGTCAAGGGAATCGCCAAAGGCGCGATTGTCGACGGAGCCGATGATGATCCCGTCAACACCCATGTTGATGGCCCGGTCCACGGCGTCTTTCTGCGCGGCGGCATCAGCCTGGGTGGCGGTCAGATCGATGAATTCAACGCCGAGTTCCTTGGCCTGGGCAGCAGCGGCATCACCCACACCGACCCAGAATGGCTGGTCAGTCGAATAGCCGGTATAGGCGATGGTGATGTCGTTGGCATGGGCGACAGTTCCGCCGAGCGAGGCGACCGCGAATGCCACCCCGGCAATCATGTTCTTCAGTCCGTTCGCATTCATGTTCATGATGTTCCTCCAATGATCACTGGTGTTCAATTGCGGCCCGCAGGCCATACATCCGTGGCGTTTGCGATGGATTGCCACGAAATTCTTCATCGGCTGCGCCGTCGCCAGACGTCCCAGAACACAGCCAGAATGATGATCGCACCGATGGCGATCCGCTGGACTGATGTGCCGACGCCCAGATAGGCCAGGCCGACGATGATGGTTTGCATGATCAGCATGCCGATAATGGTTTTGCCGACGCCGCCGCGCCCGCCAAAAAGACTGGTGCCGCCGATCACAACCGCGGCGATGGCAAAGAGTTCATAGGACTGACCGCGAGAGCTCTGGGCAAAATTGAGTTTGGAAACTTCGAGAATGGCCGCGACCGCCGCCAGCAGGCCGCCGATCATGTAGTAGATGATCCGGCTGCGCGCGACATTGACACCCGACAGCCGCGCGACCTCTTCATTGCCACCGATGGCATAGGCGTGATTGCCGAGCCGGGTCTTGGTCAGGAACAGCCCGGTCAGGAGGGCGGCTCCGAACATGATGGAGATCGGCATCACGTAACCCGAGCCCAGCATCTGGTAGCTTTCCGGAAACCGTGAGAGATCGCGCCCGCTGGCCATCAGTTCGGCAATGCCCTTGTAGGCGGTGAGACCACCAAGCGTAACAATGAAGGCTGGAACACCGGTGGTAACCTGCACAATCCCGTTCAAGGCGCCGCATAAGGCCCCGGCCAGGAGACCCGCGACAATGGCGATTGGAACGGGAACCTGGTACTCGGCCAGCAAAATGCCCACGACGACGCCGACCACGGCAAATATCGAGCCCACCGAGAGGTCGAGGCCGCCGGAGATCAGCACCACGGTGGTGCCACAGGCCAGGACCGCCAGGATCGATGCCTGGGTCATGATCGAAAACAGGGTGTCCAGATTTCTAAAAGGCGGCGAGAGGACAAAAAACACCACGTAAATCAACGCCAGCGCTGCAAGAACCTGCGCGGTTTGCCGGAGCTGGTGCACCACTGAATCCCAGGACGACGTCTGCGTTGCTGCAGCCGGATCATCGGGCCCGTTATCGGCTATCGACATGTCAGCCCGACCTCGCCGCAATGGCACCGGTGATGAGCCCGACCAGCATGTCGCCATCGACATCCGACACATTTCGGACCGCCGCCCGCTTGCCGAGACGCATGACCATCACACGGTCGCAATAGTTCAGCACGTGCTGCATATTGTGGGTGATCATGATGACCGACAGGCCGTGATCTTTCAGGGAGCGGACCAGATCCATCGCCATCTTGGATTCGCGAACGCCAAGCGCCGCTGTCGGCTCGTCAAGCACGGCGACGCGTTTGCCGAACATGATGGTTTTGCTGAGGGCGACCGCCTGGCGCTGCCCGCCGGAAAAGCCCTGCGCGTCCCTGTAGATGTCGCTGATGCGGATATCCAGGCGGGCGAACAGGTCTCGGACATTTGCCTCCATTTTCTTGAAATCGAGAGCGCCGAAGAGACGGCCGAAAAGATTGTCTTTGACGATCTCGCGTCCCAGAAAGATGTTCTTGGTTATGCTCAACTCGTTGACCAGCGCCAAGTCCTGATAAACGGTTTCGATGCCGATATTGCGGGCATCGAGCGGCGTTTGGATATGAACCGGCTGCCCGTCGAACAAAATCTCCCCTTCGTCGCGACCAAGCGCGCCGGTGATCGTTTTGACCAGGGTGGACTTGCCGGCGCCATTGTCCCCGACCAGCGCCAGGACCTCGCCCTCGCGTAGTTCAAGGTCAACCGAATCAAGGGCGGTCACGCCGCCGAACCTCTTGGTGACACCACGGGCTTCAAGGACATATTGATCCGTGACCGATCCGCTCATTGTATCGTGTTCCTCCCCGTAATGTTTTTCAGGCATAAAAAACAAAACAACTTGATGTCAACCGTTTATTTTGCATAAAAGACATAATTTTATGTCGAGGTGCCCATGTCGAATGAACCGGTTACACCGATCTTCCAATTCGGAACCAGCCGGTTCCTGCAGGCCCATGCGGACCTGTTCATCGATGAGGCCTTGCGGGAAAATGCAGCGGCCGGTCCGATAACGGTGGTGCAAAGCTCAGGCGATTCATCACGCGCGGGTCGCCTCGCTGCTCTGGCGTCGCCCGAGGGTTTTCCGGTACGAATCAGCGGCCTGCATCAGGGCCAGGTGATGGACAGGGTACAATCGGTGCGCAGTGTTCGACGCACTCTGTCGACGGCGACCGATTGGGTACGCCTCGTTCGTTTATTTGGTGAACAGGCCGACTATGTGATCTCAAATACCGGTGACAATGGGTTTGCGCCACAACCGGCCGACCAGCGCCCCCAATTCGAACAATCCATGTCGTTTCCGGCAAAACTCCAGTTTCTGCTGCGCGCGCGCTTCGAACACGATGCACGACCACTTGCCATCTTTCCGACGGAACTGATCCGGCAAAACGGAAACGTTCTCAAATCCCGTGTTTTGGATCTGTGTGGGGACCAGGACAGTGCGTTCCGTAAATGGCTGGAAGACAGCGTCATCTGGGCCAATTCGCTCGTCGACCGGATCGTTTCGCAGCCGCTGCAGCCGGCCGGGGCCGTTGCCGAGCCCTATGCCCTTTGGGCCATTGAGCGGACGCCTGGGCTCAGCGCGCCGTGCGAGCACCCTTGCGTCCAGTTGGTCGATGATTTGCAGGAGGCCGAATCCCTCAAACTCTTTATCCTCAATCTTGGGCACAGCTATCTGGTGCATCTTTGGAACCACTGGCACGACCCGCCGCAAACCGTGGCCGCGTTCCTTTCCTTGCCACAGGTTCGTTCGGAACTGGTCAATCTGTACGATCGGGAGGTGCTGCCGGCATTCGGCGCAGCCGGACGCGATGCCTCGGCACGAACCTATGTTGAGACCACTCTGGAGCGGTTCGAGAATCCCTTCCTCGAACACCCGCTGTCGGACATCGCACAAAATCATCCGGAAAAAATCGAGCGCCGGATCGGTGGTTTCCTGGCATGGGCTGAATCAGTCGGTGATCGCACGCCCAAGCCACGGCTGGCATCGGTTCTTTCAGGAAACACATCTTTGTCCGAGGGATGATCAACGCCCTTTGGCATTCCATTTCGCTTCCTGTAGAAAGACGGCATGAAGAAGGCCGTGAAAAAGCAGACCTATTCGGCTCCGGCTCTGGAAAAGGGGCTCGACATCATCGAGCTGCTGTCGAATCAGGAAACGGGCATGAGCCAATCGGAGATCGCGCGGGCGCTCGGTCGGTCCGTTGGCGAGATCTTCCGGATGCTTGTCGTGCTGATGGAACGTGGTTATGTGGCGCTGGAGCCGTTGAGTGACCGCTATGTGCTGACCACCTATCTCTTCGAAATCTCCCACCGCATTCCCAAAATCCGTCGGTTGACGGCGTTCGCTGGACCGTTGATGCGCGCAATGGTCAAGACCATCAACCAGTCCTCACATCTGGCGATCCTCAATGATGACAGCATCCTTGTTGTGGGTCAGGTGGATTCTCCCGGCAATAACACGATGGCCGTTCGGCTGGGCGCCAAGATCGATCTGTGGTCGGCATCGTCGGGTCGGGTGATCCTGGCACACATTCCCGAAGAGGAGGTGGATTCCTATTTTGCCAACGTGCCGCTTCCTCCGGGCATGAATGAGGAGGCTGTGCGCAAGGACCTGCAGCTCATTCGTGAAAAGGGACATGAGGTGCGCGACAGTTTCGTGGTGCGCGGCGTGGTCAATGTGTCGGTGCCCGTGATCGATCATTCAGGGCGCGCGGTCGCTGCATTGACGATCCCTCATATCGAAAAATACCGTGATCCGGTCACTTTTGAGGACTGTCGCAAGGAGCTGATCGCGACGGCCCGGGAACTGACCCGGAGCCTCGGGGGCGGGACCATCGAGACCTGAGTCCGGTGGCACAGTTTCTGCGGTGACAGGAACCGCGATCCCATCAATCCACTGAGATCATGAACCATCGATTTCGAACGCCGGAATCGCTGGTCGGTTTCTGCTGGACATGACTGTACACATATGTCTAGTCTTCATTTGGGCAGGTTCAGTCGGGAGCGAGCGGATGAAATCTCACTATCGTGTCGTGGTCATCGGGGGCGGCGTTGTCGGAGCATCCGTGCTCTACCATCTGGCAAAGTTTGGCTGGGATGATGTGGCCCTGGTCGAACGATCCGTTTTGACTGCGGGATCCAGCTGGCACGCCGCTGGCGGATTTCACGCCCTGAACGCAGACCCGAACATTGCCGCCCTCCAGGCCTATACGATAGACCTTCTTGGCGAAATCGAACGCGAGAGCGGCCATTCCGTCGGTATGCACATGACAGGTGGTCTGACACTTGCCGGCACGCCGGATCGCTGGGAGTGGCTGCAGTCGGCCTATCGCGTGTTTCAAAGCATCGGTATCGAGGATGTTCGTCTGGTCACGCCGCAGGAGGCTGGTGAGCTGTGTCCGATCATGTCGACCGACGGCATTCTGGGCGGCATGTGGGCCGATCGCGAAGGCTATATCGACACCACCGGAACGGTTCATGCCTATGCCGGCGCCGCGCGCAAAAATGGTGCCACGATCATTGAGCACAATCGCGTACTCGAATTGCATCCGACCGCCGAAGGGTGGCAGGTCGTCACCGAAAAGGGCACCATATCCTGTGAGCATGTGGTCAATGCCGGCGGTCTGTGGGCGAAACAGGTAGGCCGCATGGCGGGCATCGAATTGCCCGTCTCGCCGCTCGAACATCACTACCTCCTGACCGAAACCATCCCGGAAGTGGAGGCACTGGAAAGGGAGTTGCCGCTGGTCGTCGACCTGGAAGGCTTCACCTATATGCGGCAGGATCTGAAGGGCATGCTGCTTGGCATATACGAGATCAAGCATCAGCACTGGATGATGGATGGTGCGCCCTGGGACTATGGAATTGAACTGCTGCAGGAAAACATCGACCGAATCGAGCATGAGCTGACCCTGGGATTCGAGCGATATCCGGTGCTGCAGACTGCGGGTGTCAAGAATTGGGTCAATGGTGCATTTACCTTCTCGCCCGACGGAAATCCGCTGGTCGGGCCGGTGCGGGGCAAACGCAACTACTGGTGTGCCTGCGCGGTCATGGCCGGGTTCCTGCAGGGCGGAGGGGTCGGCAAATCCCTTGCCGAGTGGATGATTCACGGTGAACCCGAGGCCGACGTCTTCGGGATGGATGTTGCCCGCTATGGCGATTTTGCCAACAACAAGCGATTCATCAAGGAAACAACCGGCCAGTTCTACACCCGCCGGTTCGTGATGACCTATCCGAACGAACAATTGCCGGCCGGCCGACCGCTCAAAATGGCGCCCGCCCATGACGCGATGACCGAGGCGGGTTGCAAATGGGGCGTCAGCTGGGGCCTGGAAGTACCGCTCTATTTTGCCGAAAGCGGCTTTGCGGAAACGCCCAGCCTGAAACGCTCCAACGCCCACGACATTGTCGCTCGGGAGTGCAGGGCCGTACGCGGCGGCGTCGGCCTTGTGGATATTTCAGGGTTCTCCCGGTTTGAGGTGAGCGGGCCGAATGCACAGGTCTGGCTTGATCGCCTGATGGCCTCCCGGCTTCCCGGGCCTGGCCGTGCGCGCCTGGCGCCGATGTTGTCGCCGCAGGGCAAATTGAAGGGCGACCTGACCGTTTTCAACTGGGGCGACGGCACCTGGTGGATTATGGGCAGCTACTACCTTCGCGCTTGGCACATGCGCTGGTTCAGCGATCATCTGGATGACGGGGTTGTAATCGAGGATGTGTCCGACCGGATGGTTGGCTTCGCGCTGGCTGGACCCAAATCGCGCGACGTCCTGGAGCGGGCAACGGATGCCGATGTCAGTCACGAAGCCCTGCCTTTCATGGGGTGCACATCGATGGATATCGGCCTGATCCGGGCAAGGGTCGGCCGTCTATCGGTCACCGGAGAGCTTGGCTATGAAATTCACTGTACCGCCGCTGAACACATTGCGCTCCGACGTATCCTGCTGGAGGCCGGTGCTGATTCCGGAATCACCGAGTTTGGCTATAATGCTCTGTTGAGCCTGCGGCTTGAGAAGAGCTTCGGCATTTGGTCCACGGAATTCACGCAGGGATACACGGCCGCAATGACAGGCATGGACCGCTGGATTGATTGGCAGAAGAATGGCTTCATTGGCCGCGAGGCGGCTGAGACGGAGCGCAACTCCAACGGACCCGAACAACGTCTGGTGACGTTGGAAGTGGATGCAGACAACGCCGATGCCAGCGGTTTTGAACCGGTCTGGCGCGATGGAAACTGCGTCGGTTTTGTCACATCCGGCGGCTACGGACACACGATTGAAAAGTCGCTCGCAATGGCGCTGGTGGACACAATCCATGCGGTGGAAGGCACGGAATTGACTGTGCATGTGGTTGGCGTCGAACGTCCGGCCCGCGTCATCGCGCCATCGCCCTATGATCCGGACGGAAAAGCTGTGCGCTTGTAACCCAATTGCCGGGTGGGACATTCCGGCCTCCTAGATATTTGATGCGGAAGGATTTGGCCTATGACGACAACAACTGACGCAATCATCATCGGCACCGGTGTCATCGGGACGGCGATTGCCCTGGAACTCTCCAGGAAGGGCTTGAAAACCGTGTCCGTCGACCGCAATACGCAGATAGGACACGGTTCCACCGCTGGCTCATGCGCCATCATCAGAATGCACTACTCCACATTCGACGGAACGGCCTTTGCCTACGAAGGTTACCATTACTGGCGCGATTGGGCCGACTATCTGGGGCTTTCAAGCAATGCGGATCTTGCCAAGTTCGTGGAGTGCGGTTGCCTGGTCATGAAGACCGATGGGAACGGTCAACTCGTCAAACACATGGAAAACAGCGCTGCCCTTGGATGTCCTTTCGAGGAATGGTCCGGCGAGGCGATCGTCGAGCGCCTGCCGATCTATTCACTCGAAAGTTTTCAACCGGCAAGAACCAGGGACGATCCCGCATTCGGTCAGCCCAACGGCAGCAGGCTCAAGGGCGGTGTGTTCTGGCCCAATGCCGGCTATGTGACGGATCCGGCGCTGTCCGCACAAAACATGGCCGAGGCGGCCGTGCAAAATGGTGCGGCCTTCAGGATGGGTGAGACCATTACCGGTATCCTGTCGGCCGGAGGCCGGGTCACCGGTGTGAAACTGGCCTCGGGCGAGCAGATCGCCGCGCCGATCGTGGTCAATGTCGCCGGTCCCGGTTCGTCCTTCATCAACGAAATGGCCGGCGTCCTCGATGACATGACCATCACGACACGGCCTTTGCGCCAGGAAGTGGTGCATGTGCCGGCGCCGGATGGCTTCGACTTCGAAAAAAACGGCACCATCGTATCCGACAGCGATATCGCCTGTTACTGCCGCCCCGAACATGGAAATCATATTCTGGTCGGTAGCGAGGATCCGGCCTGTGACACCCACCAATGGGTTGCCAGCGACACGGATTATGATCGCGAATTCACCGATCAATGGACCACCCAGGCCATGCGGTACGGACAGCGCGTGCCGTCCCTCGGCATTCCGCAGAACGCCCGCGGTGTCGTCGATTTGTACGACGCGTCAACGGACTGGATTCCAATTTATGACAAGTCACAATTGTCCGGTTTCTACATGGCCTGCGGCAGCAGCGGCAATCAGTACAAGAACGCACCGATTGCCGGAAAGATGATGGCCGAGCTGATCGAATATTGTGAAAACGGCAATGACCATGACACCGCACCGCTGCACTACACTCTTCCTTATATCGCGCGGAAGATCGATGTCGGTTTCTACTCTCGCAAACGCGAAATCAACAGGGAATCAAGTTTTTCGGTGCTGGGATGAACCGGTATCTGATATGGCACCGGAGACAGCAGCACAAACGTTAGCGCCCGCTTGACGTCCGCTTGACGGCCATGCGGCGAAAACGATCCAGTTCTGCGTCGGCAGCTTCCTCTCCGGTGAAGCTCTTCACATAGGAATCGAGAAAGGAGAGGCGGCGATCCATCGGTTCGTGAACGTCGAGCGCGTAATATCCCACCTGCATGTAATAAAGGACGCGGGCACGAATGAATGCTTCGGGATCGCCATAGCCGTGGCGCCGAAACATCGATGTGATCGCCGCAATCCGCGCTTCGTCGGCGCGATCAACCAGCCGCCTGACATCGGACGATCGTCGAGCCCATTCGCGAATGGCAAAATCAAGTCCCGGGTCAAACAGCTTTTCATCAACCCAGCATTCGAAAACGCCGAGAACGGCGGCCGTGATCGAACCGGTGTCGCGACTGGCCCGCTCAACAATGCTGATGGTGTTTCTGTTTTCCCAGTTGTCCAGGAGGTGATCGAGCAATTCCTGTCGGTCCTTGAAAAACCAGTAGAAGCTGGAACGCGACACGTTCAGCCTCTGCGCCAGGTTCATGACCTTGACGCTCTCGACACCGTCTCGCACGAGAATGCTGGTTGCAAGCCCGATCCAGTCATCCTTGACCGTGCGCTTCGTGCCTTCAATCTCGGACAGTGCTCCGTCGGTCGCGCCGGTCATGGGTCCTGGCCCTAAGTGTCTCTTTCGAGCAGTTTTTAGTCTGTTTCGTTGCGATAAGCCATCATGGATTTTCACGTTCGAGGGTTGCCCGCTTCTCCAGGGCATCCACAATGTGAGCAATCGAATTTGCGTAATATTCAAGCAGCAACTGCTCCTTGAGATTGGCGCGGTAAAGTCCGTCCTCATTGGACTCCATGATGTGGCGCAGCTTCAGCATGCGGATGCCCGTTTCGAGTGTGTAGTCACGGTCTTCATGTGGGATGTAGACAAAATATCCGGCCTGTTCGATCCGTTGCATCAGGTCGAACACCTTTGATTTGAGTTCCAGGTCGCCCATCCAGTGGTCTTCATTTTCCAGCAGGACGGTGGCGACAAGGGCGACGGGAAGCACCGGAATAATGCGCCCGATTTCTTCCAGCAACTGCTCACCCAGTTTCTGCACGCCTGCAAATCGTGCTTCCCGGGCCTTGCGTTCCACCGGGTCACCGGTTTCGATATAGGTGGAAAAATCAATACCGTTGCGTTTGGCGAATGCGGTCAGCGATATCGGTTCTCCAAAGGAAACACAGGCATGGCCGTACCGGTATAGCTTACCTTGCAACCGCAGTTTGACCAGATGTGTCAAAAAGCCGACTGCACCCGACATGCGAAATCGGAAATCCCGACCGGTGGCCTGTTTCTCCTGCTTTGCGGTCAGCATGCGATCCTCCAGCACCCGGTCGTAATTGATGCCGACGGGAATGAAGACAATGTCCTTGCTGCCATCGGCCTTGAAGCCGGACACCATGTAGGACAGCAGTCCGAGCTTCGGTTCGCGAAGTGTTCCGTCCGGCGACAAGCCGCCCTCCGGAAAAACCGCCTGTGTAACGCCCTCCTTGGTCGCTTTGCGGACATAGGCGGCCAGCACGCGGCGATAGAGTTGGTTCTTCGAATTGCGCCGGATGAAATAGGCACCCATGGATCGCAGGAGCGAATGAAGAAAAATCACCTGTGCCCATTCGCCCACGGCATAGGATAGAGATGCCCTGCCGGAGGCCAGATAGGTGACAAGAACGTAGTCCATGTTGGAGCGGTGGTTCATCACGAACACCACCGATGCGTTGCCCGCTATGTTCTTGAATGCTTCATCATGCGTATAACCGAGATGGACCCGATAGGTGAACTCCGACAGCCATTTTGCAGCCCGGGTCCCGATGCCGAAATAGGTCAGAGGCGAAAAGGACGGGACGATCTCGGCCGCGTATCGACGCACTTCCTTCATGATGACAGCACGCGGTTTTCCGGTGGTCTGATGTTCCTGATCTACCGCCTCGATAACATCGGGATCATAGAGCAACTGGTCGATCAAGCCTTGTTTTCGCGCCAGCTTGAACGGCTGGATCTGAAGATCAAGACGAGTGTTCAGTTCATCGATGGCATCATTGACGCGGCGACGGAAATACCACCGCACCCCGGGCGCAAATATGCGGTCAAAAACCGCGACGGTCGCCAGAATCCCCAAGAACAGAACCAACCAGAACGGAAGCGTTATCGCATCCGACATGTCCCAATTCCTCCCGAGTGCTCAGTCATTAGCCTACCGGGAATAAGGCCCGGTGTATATCACAGGAACAAGACCAGTTTCATCCGATCCCGATGCATTGTGTCTTACCAGTTAGCTGATCAAACAGTGTTGCTCGACTTTGTGGTGTATTGAAGAAAATATCAACTATAAAAAGAATAATTGATAATACACCAAAATAATTCCTATTAACCGATGCTTACGAATATTTCCGTAAGCTGCACTAATGAAGAATTTTATGCCCGCGATTCGCCATTCCGGGTTGCCCGGAGATCTGGTGTGGTGCATGCGGCGCGAATATCGGAATGAGTCGTCATGAGCGCATTGCTGGCCGAGGTTGAAGCTGAACGGGTTCCAACGGGTGAAGAAGTCGATTTCTCTTTCGATGAATTGTTTTTTTCCCGTACGGACGAACGTGGGATCATTCTCTCCGGCAACAGCGTCTTCCAGCGCGTCAGCTGTTATTCCTGGGATGAGATCCTCAACAAGCCGCACAAGCTGATACGACACGATGATATGCCGAAGGCCGTTTTCTGGCTGCTGTGGGATACCATCAAGAAGGGTCAACCGATCGGGGCCTATGTAAAGAACCGGGCAAAGGACGGGCGGCATTACTGGGTCTTTGCAACGGTCACGCCTGTTGACGGCGGGTATCTGTCCGTTCGGCTCAAGCCCGGGAGCGATCTGTTTCACACGGTCAAGGCGGCCTACGCGGAACTGCGGGCAGTGGAGATGGAAACCAAACCCAAACCGGAGGAAAGTGCGGCAATATTGTTGTCCCGGTTGAGAGAACTCGGATTTCGAGACTATGGCGCCTTCATGTCCGAGGCGATGAGCCAGGAGATGAAGGAACGGGACCGGCGAACCAAACAGGACGCGGATTCCCGCATTGCCTCTTTTGATCGGTTGGTGACTTCGGCCAAAGATCTGCTGGACCACGCGGCGAGCATCTTCAAAGCCTATGAATCCAATGCCCATGTTCCGCTGAACCTGAAGATACAGGCTTCGCACCTGGGCAGTTCTGGTGCGCCGATGTACGTGATTTCAAACAACTATTCCGCAATTTCGCAAAGAATTCAGGAGAACATGCAGGACTTCATGGAAGCCGGGAAGCAGGTTGCGCGCACCATCGACGAAGGCTTGTTCCTGGTCGGCACCTCCAGGATTCAACGGGAAGTTTTCGAGTTCTTTCAGCAGGACGAACCGAATGATGGCGCAGTGCGTGATCAGGAGATGAAGTATCTGGAGGTTCAGCAACAATCCTATTTCGAAAAAGCCGGCCAGGGCCTTCATGCCATCGCATCACAAATGAACCAGTTCCAGTCGGCCTGTCGGGAGATGAGAAAACTGACGTCCGGCCTGGAGGTAACCCGGGTCATGGGAAAAATCGAAAGTGCGGCGCTGGATGCCTCCCTGACCAGCCTGAACGATCTGGTTGATGATTTGGGCCGCTTTCAAAGCGCCATCCTCAGCGGATTGCGGGAAATCGATCATTCCAACAGCGCCATTCAGGTCGATGTGGAGCAATTGCTGAATGCGAATGGGTGATCCCAAGCGCATCTGACAATGATCCGGCCACGTGGTGCCGTATGCGGTCAGCAAACGCAGAAATGGTCGACGGCGTCATACGGGCAGGAACCCGCCCGGTTCGCCCTAATCAAGGTCCAGCGTTGTGCCTGGCACCTTCGTCGATTTGAAACAGGCCTCCACCAGCGCCATTGTCTCATAGGCATCCTCGACCGAGGCATAGAGATGGTCATCTTCGCCGGCATCGAAGCGTTGGACGTTTCGCATGGTTCCCATGAAGGCGTCGATGAACCAGCTGCCTTCCAGGGGGATCTGTTCCCATTCGCCGCCATTTGGACACAGCCACAGCTCATCTGCCTCGCCATTGGGATAGTCGAAACAGACGCCGAGCTTGACCATCATGGTACCCTCGGTGCCTTCGATGCGAAACCAGGCGGACTGGAATTTTCGGCCACATTGGTGATTGTGATTGATCGACATCAGCGCCCGGAGGCGATCGCCATAATCGAGAATGACGGATGTGCGCGTCTGGGCAAAATCCGCGGCCCTCGGATCGCCGATGCTGCGGGCAAATACGCCCTGAGGATTACCGGCCAGTGCTCGGATCGTGTCGAGATAGTGGATTGAATGAACGGCGATTTCCACCCGTTCCATGGGAATGAGGAATGGAAAGAGCGTCCACGGTGTGAAGATGTTGAGATGAACCTCGATCTCCAGCAATTCGCCGATCAGGCCTTTTTTGATGGCGTCTTTTGCAGCCATCATCATCGGCGAGAATCGCAGCTGAAAATTGACGGCCGCTTTCAGCCCCTTGTCGCGGCAGATATGCCGAATGGTCCGCGCCTGCTCCTGGTCCGCACCCATGGGCTTTTGGATCAGGACCGCTGCCCCGTCGGGCAGGTCAGGCAGGATATCCGAAATCACATTGGGCGGGGTTGCGATGTCGTAGACCACATCAGTCCCATGCTTTGCGACGGCATCCTTCAGCGCTTCATGGACATCGGGAATCGCATGATCCGCGGCAAGGCTCATGGCCCGTGACTGGTCGGGGTCCGTCACCCCCTGAACAAGAATGTCAGCCTTTTGATAGGCCGGCAGATGGGCATCGCGAATGATGCCACCGGCGCCCACAATGAGGACAGGTTTGGGTGAGGCCGGTGCCGGCCAGGACTGGTTGAGGTCAACGCTCATCTTCGGTTCCCCTTCTTGGTCCCGAAAGGGCGGTATCGAATCGCCGTCATGGCGTCGCTTCGTCCTCTCGGATGGCTGATTATACACAGCATGTTTTCATATATACAAAACTATTTGACTAATGAAAGGAAATTGTCGATGCTAGGGCCATAAACAGATCCCGGGGAGGACAAATGGCCGAGATTGGTGTTCACGCGCGTGCATTGCCGGGATTGCCGGACGAGCATTCCCAGATTCCGGTCTGGAATGCCGAAAACTGGTATTTCGAGGACTTCGAGGTCGGCGACAAAATCCGGTCAATCCGCCGTACCATCTCCGAAGGCGAGGCGATGTTGTTCAACTCGCTGGTCATGGATCTCCATCCCTATGTGGCCGATCAGGGCTTTGCCGAAAAGGAAGGCGTTTTCGGAAAGCGGCTCGTCGCGGGCGCTCAGGTCTTTTCTTACGGGCTGGGCCTGGCAGCCACCAATTGTCTCAATTCATTTTCCTACGGCTATGACCGGCTTCGCTTCATCGCGCCGGTTTTTATCGGCGACACGATCTACACCATTCGCGAAAACCTCTCCAAGGAGGTGAAGAGCGAGGAAATGGGCAAGGTGCGGGTCAGCTATTCTGTCTTCAAGGGCGATGGCGAGATTGTTTTGTACTGTGAGCACCTGATGACCGCGCTGTATCGCGATCCGGCGCTCTATGCAGATGAAGTTGCGGCCCACAAGGCCGCCCCAAAAAATGGCTGACCAGGTGCAATTGCGCGGCATGACCTGGGACCATAGCCGTGGCTTCGATCCGATGGTCGCGACCTCCCAAGCCTTTGGCGAGCGGCATCCCGGTGTAGCGATACATTGGGAAAAACGCTCGCTGCAAGCCTTCGCGGACCGTCCGATCGAAGACATGGCCGACAGTTACGATCTGATGGTGATAGACCATCCGCATGTCGGCGAGGTGGCCCGCACCGGACATCTCATGGCTTTGGACGGATTGGGGCGCGATGACGAACTGGCCGCGCTGGCCAATCAGTCTGTTGGTGTGTCGCACCGGTCCTATGAATTCGACGGTCGCCAATGGGCACTCGCCATTGATGCCGCAACCCCGGTTGCCGCGTTTCGGGCGGACCGGATCGAGACGGCGCCGAAATCCTGGAGCGAGGTTCTGACGCTTGCAAGGGCAGGAGAGGTCGCCGTCGCACTGGTTCCTGTCAATTGCCTGACGAATTTCTTCGGTCTGGCGCGCAACCTGGATTTCACGGTTGCCGAGCACCCCGATCAGTTGATCGCGCGGAATGAAGGTCATCAGGTGCTTGAACTGATGCGCGAGCTCTTCTTGCATGTGGATCCGAGATGCCTGTCCCTCGATCCCATTGGCGTTCTTGACTGGATGGGGCGGTCAGCCGATGGACCGGCCTACTCACCTTTTGGCTATGGCTACACCAATTACAGCCGGGACGGCTATTGCCGGTTTCCGATCACATTCGCCGATGCACCGGGCATCGACAAGAACGGACCGCGTGGCACGGTGATCGGCGGAACCGGGATTGCCATCTCCAGCACAACTGAACATCGCGATATTGCCGTTGACTATGCATTCTGGGTTGCCGGTGCAAAGTGTCAGTCCGGCCTGTTCTTTGAGGCCGGTGGCCAGCCCGGCAATGCGGTCGCCTGGGAAGATGATGCTTGCAATGCCGCCAGCCGCGATTTCTTCCGCAACACGCGACGCACTATGGAATCCGCTTGGCTTCGCCCCCGATATGATGGCTATATGCGACTGCAGGACGCGGCAGGGAACATCATTCATCAGTTTCTGCGCAACGAATTCGATATTGAAACCGCATTGGATCGCCTGCAGCAATCCTACCTGGAGAGCCGATCATGAGAGTTCTTCCGCAAGACGAGAGACCGCTGAACGGACTGACGGTCGTGGATTTCAGCCAGTTCCTGTCCGGGCCCGTCTGCAGTTTGAAACTCGCTGATCTAGGCGCGCGGGTGATTAAGGTGGAACGCCCCGAAGTGGGTGATTTGTGCCGTTATCTGTACCTGTCCGATGTTGATATTGACGGGGACAACTCGCTGTTTCACGCCATCAACCGCAACAAGGAGAGCATAACGGCAGATTTGAAGGATCCGGCAGATCGTGACAAGCTGACAGAATTGCTGGCGACGGCCGACGTGATGATCCAGAACTTTCGGCCGGGCGTGATCGAGCGGCAGGGTTTCAGTTACGAAACGGTGCAGAAAATCAATCCCCGGATCGTTTACGGCTCCATATCCGGCTATGGCGAGGACGGTCCATGGAAGGACTTGCCGGGTCAGGACCTGCTGGCCCAGGCCCGCTCGGGTCTTTTGTGGTTGACCGGCAGTCTGGATGATCCGCCAATGCCAATGGGACTTGCCGTTGCAGACATGATGGCAGGAAATGCCCTGGCGCAAGGCATACTGGCCGCTTTGGTCGGACGCGGCATTCACGGCCGCGGCGCAAAGGTCGAGACAAGCCTGTTCGAAGCGATGATCGATTTTCAGTTCGAAGTTCTGACAACCCACCTCAATGACGGCAACCGTCCGCCGGAACGGAGTGGCGTCAGCGGTGCCCATGCCTATCTTGGAGCGCCATATGGCGTTTATGAGACAGCGGACAGCCATCTGGCTCTGGCCATGACACCGTCGCTGCAGGTCCTGGCGGAGCTGTTGGACGTCAAGGGCCTGGAGCCCTACTACGATGACAAGAATGCGCTGCTGGCCCAGCGTGATGACATCAAATCCATACTGGCTGAACGCATCAAGACCCGGACAACAGCGGACTGGCTGGCCGTGCTGCAACCGGCAGATATCTGGTGTTCCGAAGTGTTGGACTGGTCGGACATGCTGCAGAGCGAAGCCTATCGGACAATGGATTTCGAGCAGACAATTCGTCGCCATGCCAACCTGGAACTGACAGCGATCCGCGCGCCCATCCGCATCAATGCCGCGACACTGAAGTCGCCTGTGGCCGCACCTGGTCTCGGGCAGCATACCGAATCCGTTTTTGCAGAATTACCCTCCGGATCGAAGCCGACGGAGGATGCAGATGGCAGCGAAAAGGACGTCGCCAGATAGCAGCATAAACAGACACAAACGGCTAACCCCAAGGAGGAAAAGATGAAGAAGACAACTTTGAGAATACTGGCCGCCGCAACGGCACTGCCACTATTGATGACCGGTGTGTCTTTTGCCGAAGACATCGATTACGGCAAATTCGACGGCTACACTTTGCGCGTCAAGCTGATTGGCGGCGCCCAATATGAGCCGCTATATGCCGAGATTGAAAACTGGGAAAAAATGACCGGTGCGAAGGTCGATGTGCTGTCCCGCAAGAACCACTTTGAGCTGGACCGGGAAATCAAGCAGGACATCGCTGCAGGAACCCTGGACTGGTGCGTTGGTTCCAATCACACCAGCTTTGCGCCGCAATATGGTTCCATCTATATCGATCTGAATGGTGTCATTGCACCGGAAACCCTGGCTGAATTCCAGGAATTGGCTCTGGCCAACTCGACGGTTGACGGCCGACTTGTGCAACTGCCCCGCCATTCCGATATCTCGAACCTGTACTACAAGAAGTCGCTTTACGAAGATCAAGCGAACAAGGACAAGTTCAAGGAAAAGCACGGCTACGACCTGGCGCCGCCGGAAACCTGGGTACAGTTCAAGGACCAGGCGATTTTCTTCGCCAACGCGCCTGAATTCTACGGCACGCAATATGTCGGCAAGGATGAGGCCATTACCGGCCGCTTCTATGAAATGCTGGTGGCCGAAGGCGGCAGCCTGTTCGATGAGGACTGGAACCCGACCTTCAACTCCGAGGCGGGCGTTCGCGCGGTCCAGTGGTTCAAGGATCTCTATGACGCCAAGGCCGTTCCGGCCGGTGTGCTCAACTATCTGTGGGACGATACGGGTCTCGGCTTTGCGTCGGGCACGGTGGCATTGAACCTCGACTGGGCAGGATGGGCGTCTTTCTTCAACGATCCGGCCAACTCCAAGGTTGCCGGAGACATCGGTCTTGTTCGGGCACCGGTCGGTTCAGGCGGAAAACGTTCCGGCTGGTCGGGTAGCCATACCTTCTCGATCACCGACACCTGCGACAACAAGGAAGCTGCAGCTTCCTTCGTATCCTTCCTGACCTCCCACGAGCGGCAGATGATCGAAGCGCGAAAGGGCCTTCTGCCGACACGCGGAAAGGTGTGGGACGAGGCGATTGCGGAGTTCGCGGCAGCCGATAACGACTTCATGGTTGAAGTGTTCGAGACCTACTCCCAGTCAATGGCAGAGGATGCGTTCACGCCGCCGCTTATCGCTCCGTGGATTGAGGTTTCCAACGAATTGTGGCCACGCCTGCAGGCCGCCATTCTTGGTGAAATGACACCTCAGGAAGCCCTTGATCAGGCTGCCGAGTCTGCGCGTGAAGTCATGGAAGATGCCGGCTACCTCTAAGCCTGTGAAATCCCATGTGGCGGCCTCCGGGCCGCCACATGACGACCCTTTTGCTCCAGCAGCGGCCAGTCCATGTCCAGGATAAACAAATCCATACCATTCTGGCGGCGTGAACAATTCACGCCGTTCCTTTTGCTCATGCCGGCCATCTTGATCCTGTTGCTTGTCGTGCTGCTGCCACTGTTGTTTTCGCTCTATACAAGCTTCACCGGCTACCGGCTGATCCGTCCAGACAGTCTCTACAATTGGGTCGGTTTCAGGAATTACGAGCGAATCTTTACCAATGCCAATTTCTGGTATGCCTTCGGACGCACGGTCCTGTTCCTGACGATCGCGCTTAATCTGGAATTCCTGTTCGGGCTTGGCATTGCGCTGTTGATCAACAAGATCACCTGGGGACAGCGCACCCTGCGAACGATCATGATGTTTCCGATGATGTTCTCACCGATCCTCGTCGGCTACCAGTTCAAGTTCATATTCAACGACAATATCGGCATTCTCAACAATGCGCTTCAGGCGCTCGGCCTGAGCGACGGCGCCATCCCCTGGCTGGTCGACAAGCAACTGGCAATGTTTTCGATCATATTTGCCGAAGTCTGGATGAGCACGTCGATATTCGCCATCCTTCTGCTTGCCGGGCTGTTTGCCATGCCGCGTGATCCACTGGAGGCCGCCAAGGTCGATGGCTGCAATCCCTGGCAGGTGTTTCGACACATTACGTTGCCCTTCTTGATGCCCTTTGCCTTCATCGCCATGACGATCCGCTCGCTCGACGTCGCCCGGGCCTATGACATTGTCGATGTCATGACCGGTGGCGGCCCGGCCGGTCGCACGGAATTGCTGTGGACCCTGATCGCCCGCGTCGGCTACGACAATTCCCGCATGGGTCAGGCCAACGCGATGGCCTATGTCTCGATCCTGCTGTCGATCGCTTTCACCTATTATTTCTTCCGCAAGCTTATCGCCGCCCGAAGATATATGGGGGGTGCCGACTGATGGACACCAAGCTCAAAAAACGGATCGGCAAGATCGTCTCCTGGCTCCTGACGTTCCTTTTGATGCTGGTCATCTGCATTCCGGGGCTTTGGGTGGTGCTCACGGGCTTTCGTCCCAACCGGGAAGTGCTGGCCAAGCCAGCCATCTGGATTCCCGAAGAACTGACGCTCAACAATTTTGCGCAGATATTCGGGTTCGGCGCCGAGCAGATTGCGATACCCGTGCCGGCCTATTTCACCAACTCCCTGATCATTGCGTTGACCAGCACGGCGATTGCCCTGCTGGTCGGCATGTCCGGCGGTTATGCCTTTGCGCGATTTCGGTTCAAATATAAGGACACCTTGTTTCTGGGCTTGATGCTGTCGCGCACGGTGCCGGGAATTGCCCTGTCCCTGCCGGTGTTCATGATCTGGAGCCGCATAGGACTGATCGATACCAAGCCGGGCCTGATCATCGTCTATGTCGCGTTGAACGTGCCGTTTACCATATGGCTGATTGACGGCTTCTTTCGCCAGATACCCAAGGAAATGTCGGAGGCGGCCCAAGTCGATGGCTGCACCCGCTGGCAGGCCTTCTGGAAAATCGAGTTTCCGCTCGCCAAATCGGGCATCGCTTCCGCTGGCATATTCGCCTTTCTCACATCCTGGAACGAATATGCGCTGGCCAGCCAGCTGACCCGCTCGACAGACAGCAAGACCCTGCCGGTCGGATTGATGGATTTCACCGCCCAGTTCACCATTGACTGGGCCGGCATGTCGGCCATGGCGGTGATCATCATCATCCCGGCGCTCATACTGACTTTCATCGTCCAGAAACACTTGATCAGCGGCCTGACCTTCGGCGGCGTAAAGGGATAAATCATGGCTGAAATCAAGCTGGAAAACGTTGTCAAGAACTACGGCAAGCTGGAGGTGGTGCACGGCATCAATCTGGATATTGCCCACAATGAATTTGTGGTTCTGGTCGGGCCGTCGGGCTGCGGCAAATCCACAACTCTGCGGATGATCGCGGGTCTCGAGGAGATCACCGACGGTGAAATCTCGATCGGGCCGCAGGTGGTCAATGAGCTTCCGCCGCGCAAGCGTAACATCTCGATGGTGTTTCAGAACTATGCGCTCTACCCGCATATGAGCGTGCGCGAAAATCTCGGTTTCGGCCTCAAGATTGCCAAGCAATCAGATGCGATGGTTGAAGAACGTGTAGGGGAAGCCGCCGAAATCCTGGGCCTTCAGGAACTCCTGGACCGCACGCCGGCTGAATTGTCCGGCGGGCAGCGTCAGAGAGTTGCCATGGGCCGCGCCATCGTGCGTCACCCGGAAGCCTTTCTGTTTGATGAGCCGCTGTCCAATCTCGATGCCAAGCTGCGCGTGCAGATGCGCACGGAAATCAAAAAACTTCATCAAAAGGTCAAGACGACCGTCGTCTATGTCACCCACGACCAGGTTGAGGCCATGACATTGGCTGACCGGATCGTTGTCATGAAGGATGGCTGGATCGAGCAGGTCGGCACGCCAATGGAGGTCTTCAATCATCCGGTCAACACCTTCGTCGCCAGCTTCATCGGTTCGCCGCCGATGAACCTGATTCCGGCAACCGTGGAGGGCGCTGAAATCGTCTTTGCCGACACCACCCGGCTGCCGGTTCCGGCGCGGCTTGAAAGCCATATTTCGGATGGTCAGAAGGTCATTTTGGGCCTGCGTCCGGATGATCTGACCCCTGAAGGACATGGCATCATCGAAAGCGGCCAGAAGGCGTCCATGCAACTGACGGTCGACCTTGCCGAACTGCTGGGAACCGAAACGATCCTCTACACGCAGATCAACGGGCAGGAGGTGCTTGGAAAAATGTTCGACCCCCGCGAGGTGGAACCCGGTGAATCCATGAGCTTCAACATCTCGCTGGACAAGGTTCACCTGTTTGATGCCGAAACACAGAAATCCGTGAGGCTCGGCTGATGGCCTTTATTGAACGCATCGAATTGCTGATGGTTGATCTGGCGCCAAAGGTCGAGAGAACCGATGCAATTCAGTCCTTTGTGAGCCAGGAAACGCCAATCCTGCGCATCACGGATTCCGACGGAGCCATTGGAACGGGCTACTGCTACACCATCGGCACCGGTGGTCCGGCCATCATCAGCCTGCTTGCACAATCGCTGGCGCCGGAGCTGATCGGCCGCGATGCCGAGCAAATCGAGGCCATCTGGCGCGATCTGCTGTTCAAGACCCACGCCACGGCGGTCGGGGCGATCACATCGCTGGCACTTGCCGCCATCGACACGGCACTGTGGGATCTGCGTTGCCGCAAAGCCGGATTGCCACTGTGGAAAATGGCCGGCGGTGCCAAATCGTCGGTTCCGCTTTATTCGACCGAAGGCGGATGGTTGCAGATCGATACAGCGGACCTGGTCACCGATGCCGAAGCGATGCAATCGGCAGGTTTTACCGGTTCCAAGATCAAGATCGGCAAACCAACGGTCGCCGAAGACAAGGAACGGCTTGCCGCCGTGCGGCAGGCGGTTGGCGACAAATACCAGATCCTCGTCGACGCCAACCAGTCATTTCCTCTGTCGGAAGCAATCCGGCGCGCCGACATGCTGGCCCAATTGGGGATCGGCTGGTTCGAGGAACCGATGCCGGCCGACGACATCGGTGCCCATGTCACGCTCAGCCGCCACTCGCCGGTTCCGATCGCCGTCGGCGAGAGCCTGTATTCGATCAGCCAGTTCAAGGATTACATGCAGCAGGGCGGTTGTTCGATCGTTCAGGTCGATGTCGCCCGGATTGGCGGGATTACTCCCTGGCTCAAGGTCGCTCACATGGCTGAGGCATTCAACATGTCCGTATGTCCGCATTTCCTGATGGAGTTGCATGTCAGTCTGGTTTGCGCCCTGCCGAATGCGCCGATGCTGGAATACATTCCGCAGCTTGACGATATCACAACAGCCGGGCTGGACATCCGGGATGGTCGCGCCCATCCGTCCGATGCACCCGGTATCGGGATCGATTGGGACTGGGATGCGATCGGCGCCCGGTCGACGGATCCGGTGGAAATCACGAAAGGATAACGGCAATGCAGAGAATGGGAATGCTGATTGGCCTGGAGGCCGAAAAGGTGGCTGAATACAAGCGATTGCATGCGGATGTCTGGCCGGAAATTCTCAGCAAGATCAGCGAGTGCAACATCACCAACTATTCGATATTTCTCAAGGAGCCGGAAAATCTGCTGTTTGGGTACTGGGAATATACCGGCAAGGATTTCGAGGCGGATGCCGCGCTGATGGCCGCCGACCCGATGACCCAGAAATGGTGGGATGTCTGCATTCCCTGTCAAACTCCGCTTGAAACCCGCAAGGAGGGTGAATGGTGGGCGATGATGGAAGAGGTCTTCCATCATGACTGACCCCCGTATTGCGCGCCTCTCCGCCTGCTATACCAGTGTAATTCACGATGTCATGCGGGCCGAGGGCCTGCGCAATTTTACCCTTCCGCCGCGCATTACGCCGCTCCAGTCCGACAGAACATTGTGCGGCCCGGCCTACACGATTGAAGGTCGGCTCGACGATACGGCGGATCCGCATGAAACCCTGCTGGCATGGACCGGACTGTTGTCGAAATGCCCGGCGGACCACATCTGGACCGCGCAGCCACACAATCACGTCATTGCGCAGATGGGTGAGCTCTCTGCAGAGACTCTGCATCGCAAGGGTGTTCTTGGATGTGTTCTTGATGGCGCGCTACGCGATTCCGACTTCATTTTGAATCTCGGCTTTGCCTGCTGGAGAACGCATCATACGCCGCGTGACATCGTTGGCATGTGGCTGCCAACCGGTGTCGAGAAAGATATCATGATCGAGGACGTGCTGATCCAGCCGGGTGACTGGCTGCACGGTGATCGGGATGGCATGGTGCGGATCCCCCAAAACTATCTCGACGATATTATCGGAAAATCCGAGGAAGCGATGCAAACCGAAAGCCTGGTCAGAAAGGCGATCCTCGATGGCACCGATCCCCAGGAAGCCTACCTCAAATATGGAAAATTCTGATTCATGAAAATCACCGGACTCGACATACGGTGCTGCAAGCTTGACCGGGTCGCCATTGCCGGTGAGGCCATGCGTGACGGCATCACGCAGGACGGTATGGAGTTTCTGGTAATGACCGTGAAGGTCGACAGTGGAATGTCGGCGTCAATGTTCGGATTTGCCGGACGCTCGGCGCTGGGGGCAGGACATCTTGCCGCTGCATCGCTTCGTCCGTTCCTCCTGGGCCGCAATGCGCTCGACCGCGAAAAAACCTGGCAGGACTGGCGGGTTGCCGACCGCTGGTGGCACCACCTGCCAATCTATCTTTATGGACCTATGGACTGCTGTCTCTGGTTGCTGGGCGCACAGGCCGCCGATCAGCCGCTATGGCGCTATCTGGGTGGTGCCAGAAGCACGGTGCCGGTCTACGCTTCTTCGCTGGTACTGCCGGATGCAAATGCCTATGCCAAGGAGGCATGCGACGTCCGCGATGCAGGCCTGAAGGCATACAAGATTCACCCGCCCGGTCGCTCTTTGGTCGAAGATATCGAGATTCACAGGGCGGTTCGTCAGGCCGTTGGACCCGAATTCGACCTGATGTCTGACCCGGTCGCTCCCTATTCGCTGGAGGAGGCGGTTCGTTTCGGGCGAACGCTGGAGGAACTGGACTATCTGTGGCTGGAAGAACCCATGCCCGATGAGAATTTTTCAGCCCTCAGGGAACTGACGCGGATCCTGGATATTCCGGTGGTCGGAACCGAAGTGCTGGCCAAGCATCCCTATTCGGTCGCCGAGTGTATTTCCAGCCGGGTGGTCGATGCAGTGCGTGCTGATGTTTCGTGGACAGGCGGTATTACCGGCGCCTTGAAAACGGCTAATCTTGCGCATGCCTTCCATATGAAATGTGAATTGCACACGACGATTTTTCATCCGCTCGAACTTGTCAATCTTCACGTGAATGGTGCGGTGGCGAACAGCACCTATTTCGAACTGCTATGGCCGACCACCACATTTGATTTTGGCCTGACCACACCCCTGCCGATTAAGGACGGGATCGCATATATGCCTGAAGCACCGGGTCTTGGCGCTGAACTCGACTGGGACCTCATCGACAACGCAACAATTGCAACGCTGTGAGCGCGACCATGAAAAGCAGTGGAACCAGCGAGGCCAACCGGGAAACCGATAACCGGCTGATCGTTCTGGCGCCGCAAGACAATGTTGCCGTAGTCCGTGAAGCTATTTCCGCCGGAGAGACCGTGGCGGTAAGTGGCAGGCAGATTGTCATGGCCGACCGTGTCGCTGCCGGTCACAAGATTGCCCGACAAGATATCGGCAAAGGCGACCGGATCCTGAAATACGGAGCGCCGATTGGCTCGGCAACCTGTCCGATCCGGATCGGCGATCATGTGCATCTTCACAATATCAAGAGCGACTATACGCACACCCATTCCCTCGACGAGGCCAGAATCAGGCATGAGAAAAACAGCAGAGGACGCGCCCGTGACGTTTGAAGGCTATCGTCGCAGGGACGGACGCATGGGGATCCGCAACGTGGTTGCCGTGGCGTATCTGGTCGAGTGTGCCCATCATGTGGCGCGGGAAATCACCTATCCCCATCGGGACGATGCGCATGTCATAGGATTCCCCGGTTGTTTCCCCAATACCTATGCGCAGCAGATGATGGAGAGTCTGTGCACCCACCCCAATGTCGGTGCTGTTTTGTTGGTCTCCCTTGGCTGCGAAAGTTTCAACCGGTATCAACTGGAAAAGACGATTGCCGACAGCGGGCGACCGGTCAAGACGATCGTCATCCAGCGCGATGGTGGCACGCGTTCGTCCATTCAATCCGGGCAGGATTGGGTTAAACAGACAGTATCGGCGTTGAAGGACACGGAACGTGGTCCGATGTCGATTTCGGATCTGGTCATCGGCACCGTGTGCGGCGGTTCCGATGGCACCAGTGGAATCTCCGGCAATCCAGCGGTTGGTCTGGCCTTCGACCGATTGATTGCCGCTGGAGCAACCTGCATTTTCGAAGAAACCGGTGAATTGATCGGCTGCGAGGAGATCATGGCTGCCCGGGCGGCGACACCCGAATTGGGCAGAGAACTGCGCAAGTCGGTTCACAAGGCGGCGCAATATTATGCCGAGCTTGGTTTCGGAAGCTTCGCCGCCGGCAATGCCGATGGTGGCCTGTCGACAATCGAGGAAAAATCGATGGGTGCCTATGCCAAATCCGGGTCATCGCCCATTTCGGGATTGATCAAGCCGGGTGACAGGCCGCCGACCGGAGGCCTCTATCTCATGGATGTTGTTCCTGACGGCGAAGTCCGGTTCGGCTTTCCGAACATTTCCGACAATGCGGAAATTGTCGAGATGATGGCGTCCGGTGCGCACCTCACCCTGTTCGTCACCGGCAGGGGGTCGGTTGTTGGCTCTGCACTTGCGCCGGTTATCAAGATTGCGGCAAACCCGACCATGTATGAGCGGCTCAGAGACGATATGGACATCAATGCCGGTCGCATCATCACCGGCGACGCCACGCTTGACGAGGTGGGCAAGGAGATATTCGACCTCCTGGGTGCCGTCGCAGCCGGGCAGAAAACCAAATCGGAAGAACTCGGGCACACGGAGTTCATCTTGACGTATAAGACATTTGAGCCACTGGGACCGGCCTGCTTGCCGGTATGATTTCAGGGGCAGGACCAGCGGACGACAAGGACAGGCAGGAATGAATCGATTGCAGGGAAAAAAAGTGCTCCTGACGGCGGCAGGGCAGGGCATCGGACGCGCCTCAGCCTTGGCGATGAAGGCGGAGGGCGCGGAGGTTTACGCAACAGACGTCAACGAGGACGCATTGTCGGACTTGTCGCAAGCCGGTCTGCAGACTTTCAAGCTGGATGTCCTTGACCCCGCATCGATTGATGCCGCCGCCAATGTCGTTGGTGCACCGGATGTGCTCTTCAATTGCGCCGGATATGTCGCCGGTGGCAACATTCTGGAGTGCGATGAATCGCAATGGGAGTTTTCCTTCCAGCTGAATGTGACGGCAATGTACCGCATGATCCGCAGATTTTTGCCATCCATGGCGGACAATGGCGGTGGCTCGATTGTCAATATGTCGTCGGTTGCCTCATCGGTCATCGCCGCGCCCAACCGGTTTGTCTATGGAACGACGAAGGCTGCGGTCATCGGCATGACCAAATCGGTGGCGGCCGACTTCGTTGAACAGGGGATTCGCTGCAACGCCATTTGCCCCGGCACCGTTGAATCTCCGTCTCTGCAGGAGCGGATGCGTGCGACCGGGGATTATGAGCAAGCGCATGCAGACTTCGTTAGCCGTCAGCCCATGGGGCGCATCGGAACGGCCGATGAAATCGCTGCTCTGGTCGTCTACCTGGCATCAGACGAATCCGCTTACACGACCGGTATGGCCCATGTCATTGATGGCGGCTGGTCAAATGTTTGAGAACATCAGCGAAGCGTTCGTTGCGAACTGCCGGCGGGATTGATCGGACAACCGCCGGAAAGAACAATCATACAGGGAGGACTGTCATGACACCGTTAATCGACACGCACCAACATCTGGTCTATCCGGACGTTGCCGGCTATGGCTGGACCGACGGCATTCCGCCACTGGCAAATCAGCCTTTCACCCTGGACGATTATCAGGGGCTGGCAGATGAGCAATCCGTTGACCGGACACTCTTCATGGAGACGGGCGTCGATGATGCCGATTATCAGGCCGAAGCGCGCTTCGTAGCCAAGCTCGCTGGAAACCCGAACAGCCGGATTGCCGGTTTGATTGCCTCCTGCCGACCGGAAACGGATGAGGGGTTCTCGGCTTGGCTCGATGAATGTGCGTCGTTGAATGTTGTCGGGTTTCGGCGGATTTTGCATGTCATGCCGGATGAACTGTCGCAGTCGGAAACATTCCGCCGCAATGTGCGCGAGATCGGCAATCGGGATCTTGTCTTCGACATCTGTTTCCTGGAGCGACAATTGCCGATCGCTGTTGAACTGGCGGCCGCCTGTGAAAACACACGCCTGGTTCTCAACCATTGCGGCGTTCCGGATATTGCCGGCGGGAATCCGGATCCCTGGCGCAGTCACATGCGGAATCTGGCCGCACAGTCGAATGTAACCTGCAAGCTCTCCGGCCTGCTGGCCTATTGCGCGCCGGGCGAAGCCTCGCTTGACACAATCAGGCCCTATGTCGATCACGTGCTCGATGTGTTCGGACCAGGTCGCATTGTGTGGGGCAGTGATTGGCCAGTCGTCAATCTCGCCAACGGACTGCCGGACTGGATTTCGGTCACGCAGACGATCTTGGAGGGTTTGTCCGCGAATGAGGCAGAACAAATCGCCCGGAAAAATGCGTCAGGCGTTTACAAGTTAAACGTCGCCTGACGCGAATGATGGCCGGACTGTCTGCTTCTACCCGGCTTGATATTGCGGCGCCGAGGCAAGATAGCGACCATAGGACGGCGCATGGGGATAGGAAAATTGCTCGGCGAGCGGGTTGGATCGTTTGCGTTGGCGTACGCCGATATCATCCAGAAGCTCATCGAAATGCCTGAAATGGAAGGGCGCTGAACACAGACCGCCATAGACTTGCGCGGCGGGGCGCTCCTTGCGTTTCCAGTTCAGCATCATCTCGATATTGTCGCGCATCTCCTGATCTGTGGGCTGATTGGCCAGCTGACCATCGACAAAGCGCACCAGCCAGTTTGCAATCATTTCCGAAGACAGGACCGAGCAGAAGCTGGAATTGAAGCCGACAAAGCCCATATCGGGAAGGTCAGGATTGACCGCCAGCCGGTACACCCGGTATTGGCCGTCCGGATCGATCAGCTTGGCGCGATATTCCTCCGGCAGATAGGGCACGCCAAGCGTCCAGCCGACCGCCAGGATCGACAGGTCACAGCTAACTTTCTGGCCGTTTGTCAGCACGATATCGTTGCCTTCATAGCGTTCAAAGGAACCGCGGACAGGCGTCACTGATCCGTCCTTGAACGCTTCAAACAGCCCGGGCGTCACGATCGGAATCGAACAGGAGACATCCTTTTCGATCGGCACGTCGGGCACCATATCCCACTTCTTCAGGCCCAGCTGGAGTTTCAGCAGGGTTTCGAGACCGCGAAAATTGGCCCAGACCAACGGCTTGAACAGCGCCGCCACCAACCGTTTTGCGACACTTCTGTCCCAACTGTTGAACTGCTGTTCCTGTGCCCGCATGTAAAGCAGGCGCTTGAAGTTGATGCCGCCGACGTAATAGGGAACACGCCAGACCGGCTCGCGGTAGACCATTGTCACGGAGGCGGCGCCATTCGCGGCGGCGTTCACTGCGATGTCGGTTGCCGATTTCGAGCCACCGAGCACGACCACCCGTTTGTCCTTGACCAGGGACGGATCGGTGTATTCCGATGAATGCATCACTTCGCCGCCGCCAAGGGTGAACATTTCCTGGCCGGGATGCGTGATGATGTTTTTTTCCGAGAACTGACCGGTGCAGATGGAAACGAAATCGAAATCCTCCTGCACCGTCTCTCCGTCGGCTTCAAGTGTCAGTGTCCATCCGGGCTGACCATCGGCCCGGCGTTCCATGGCCGCGACATTCGTGTTCAGCCGGTAACAATCCTTGAGTTTGTGCTTGTCGGCATAGGAATGCAGATAGGCGTGAACCTGCGGGCCTTTCGGCCATTCGGGATAATCGTCCGGCATGGGATGGTCGGTGTAATGGTAGAGATCCTTGGGGGATTGGGTCTGGACACCCGGGTAAGAGCGCGACAGCTCCCAGACACCGCCGAAATCATGACTGCGTTCGATCCCGTGCACATCATGACCACGCTCCCTGAACGCCTTGGCCGCAGCGAGACCGCTGACGCCGCCGCCGATGATGGCGACTTTCTTTCTTGCAATCATGGTTCTTTTCCCTTGCATTATCCGTCTTCAGGTGGCGGCAGGAAGTCGACTTCATGCAATGCAGACAGGCGAACCAGCTCGGCCGGGTCAGTGACGCCGTCGAGGGCGCCGAATAGGGCAAAGAGTTTGCGGGACGGAGCGACTCCGAAGACGCAGGTAGCGGTAGCGCCCGAGCGGTTGAAGATACCATGCGCGATGCCCATCGGCATGCGAACCGTGTCGCCGGGACCGGCCTTGTGCACATCGGCGCCGAATTCGACCTCCAGCGCCCCATCGAGCACGGTGATCCATTCATCCTGTGTCGGGTGAATGTGAGGCGGCACAAATGTTTCGTCCGGAATGACCGCATGCCAGACAAAGGCGTTTTCGCTGTGCAGTTTTGGCGTGTAGGTGTGGCCCACCACGTTCCAGGACGTTCCGTCCAGGCCGTCCGAGGCGGGTGTGATGCCCGGTGAATTTGCCATGTGTTTGTTCCCTTTTTGGTAAAGTGGAGCCCAGACTAGGCCTCAAGCGGGCCCGGCTCTTATCCAAAAAACGAAATAAAGCGCAGAGACAGCGAGCCACGGCCCTTGTGCCATTTGATTAAAGACCACCCGTGGACGATACTTGCCGGATGGAACAGCGCGTCCAGTCACATCGTTCGGCACCGCTTCGTCGCCATCGGCTGTTTCGCAGCAGCGAACTGGACGAGGCGCGGGATTTCGTCGCCCGCAAGTTTTGCCGCCACCGCCTGGAACGCCGCAATTCAACCGACCGGTTCGACGCCTGTCATCACCATGCCGCCGGCATCGGCATGTCGGTCAACTACATTCGCTACGGTGCCGAGGTGGAAATCGAACCCGGTGAACTCGGTTCGTTCTACCTGATCCAGATCCCGATCAAGGGGAAGGCATGGATTCGAAACGGTCGGCACGATGTCAGCGCCAGCCTGTCCAGTCCGAGCATTCTCAATCCGGACCGCCATACGACCATGCGCTGGTTCACTGGATGCGAGAAACTGCTGTTGCAGATCGACCGCGAAAATCTGCAGCACATGGCGGAAAGACTGGTCGGTCGCCGTCTTCCTGGTTCAGTTGTCTTCGATCCAAAGATTGATTTCGGCCGCCAGGAGATGCGCCGCTGGTGGCAGCGCGTCCAGACCGTTGTGCACGCCGCCGAGGATGGGCGGTTGTTTTCTGACCAGGAAGGTCTGTCGCAACGGCTTGTCGAGGAAGAACTGATCGAAGCGTTTTTCATCAACCAGCCCAGCAATGTCAGTCACTATTTGGAAGCCGAGCCCGCCGGTCTGGCACCGGCCTATGTCAAACGGGCACAGCGGTACATCCATGAGAATCTCGCTTCTCCCATGACGATTGGCAAAATCGCTGCGGCAACCGGTACGACACCGCGCAGTCTGCAACTGGGTTTTCGCAAGGCCTGTGGCATGACGCCACTGCAATATGTGCGGTGCGAGCGCCTATTCGCCGCCCATTATGAATTGATGAGGGCGGACCCCGGATCGAAGGTTGCCCAGATCGCATTCGACTGGGGATTTACCCATCTGGGTCGTTTTTCCCGGGACTACCGCGCGGCCTTCGGCGTTTCACCGCGAGAACAGCTTACTCGTCGCTGATCAAGGTTCCTGATTCAACGCCGCGGATCCAGAGCGGAAGGTGCGAGTCCCTAATTCCCGTGACGATGTCGCATTTTGAACACCCGAAACATCCCGGCAGTGAAAAGATGGTTATGGTTGCAATGGGCGCGGCATACATCCGCCGCGGAAATTTGACTTATCCACCAATGGATTGTTTTCGGTTGACTTGGCAGTGCAGCAATTGCGAACATTGTAAACAAGAAAGACAAATTGGCCATGCCGGCGTGGTGAGGTCGCAAACAGGGAGGGGATCATGGGAGGTGTGCTGCCATTAATTGGCAAGCGGCTGTTGCTTGGTCTTGGAACGCTTCTGGTCGTTTCAATCATCATATTTGGCGCAGTCGAATTGCTGCCGGGCGACATTGCCCAGCAGGTCCTGGGCCAATCGGCAACGGATGAAACCGTTGCCGCTCTTCGCGAAGAAATGGGCCTCAACCGACCATCCTATGTTCGCTATTTTGAATGGCTGGGCGGTGCAATTCAGGGAGACTTCGGAGTTTCGCTGGCAAACAAGCGTTCAGTTGCCGAGCAGTTGGGGCCGCGATTTGCCAACACCCTGTTTTTGGCGGGAATGGCGGCTTTGATATCGGTTCCGCTCGCGATCGGCCTTGGTGTTCTGGCTGCGCTGTATCGCAATTCGGTTTTCGATCGTGTCACCAACGCTGTCAGTCTGGTGGCGATTTCCTCTCCCGAATTCTTCCTTGGATATATTCTGATCGTCTTTCTGGCCATTCAGAACCCGATTTTCCCGGCGATTGCCAATGTTACGCCAGACACGGACCTGGCAGAGCGTGCTTACCGTGTCATGCTGCCAGCCATCACAATGGCCATGGTTGTGACGGCCTATATGATGCGCATGACACGCGCTGCAATCATCAACCTCCTGGCCTCACCCTATATCGAAATGGCGCGGCTCAAGGGCGTGCCGAACTCCAGGGTCATTACCCGCCACGCGCTGCCTAACGCGTTGGCACCGATCATCAACGTTGTTGCACTGAACCTTGCCTATCTGATCACCGGGGTCGTGCTGGTGGAGGTTGTTTTTGTCTATCCGGGTGTCGGCCAGTTGCTGGTCGACAGCGTGACGAAACGGGATTTCCCGGTGGTGCAGGCCTGCTGCCTGATCTTCGCCGCAACCTTCATCCTGTTCAATCTGATCGCCGATGTCGGTGCGATCCTGTCAAACCCGCGTTTGCGGCACCCGAAGTGAGGATCGGATAGATGTTAACATTTGTCATTATCTACTATGTGTTTCTCATCGTGGTGTGCTGCGCGGCGGCTTACTATAAGCACCGCACGGCGCTGCTTCTGCTGTTCACGCTTCTTTGTGTTTCGCTGATTTCTGGCCTGCTGGGCGGTGCATCCGTTCTGGTCAACATCACGATCTGCGTGGCATTGCTGGCGGCAGCAGCTGGCTTGTCGTACAGCTTTCGCGAGGCAATGATCCAGATATTGCCACCGGAAGCCGCCAAGCTGATGCGCACCGCGCCATTGACGGCTGCATTCGGACTTCTGGTGATCATCGCCTACATAATCGCCGCCGTGTTTGCGCCCGTCATCGCCCCGTTTGGCGAGGCGGAAGTGGTTGGCAGTTCCTTTGCTCCGCCCGATGACGTCATGCTGTTGGGTGGCGACCAGCTTGGCCGCGACCTGTTCTCACGCCTGATTTACGGCGCGCGCAACACCGTCGGCATTGCTGTCATGACCACGGCCATTGCTTTTGTTGTCGGAACCCTGGGGGGGCTCGTGGCGGCATCGATGGGTGGCTGGGTCGATCAGGTGCTTGGCCGGATCGTCGATACGCTGATGGCCATTCCGCAGCTCATCTTCGCGCTGCTGCTGCTGACGATTGTCGGAACCAGTGTACTGAACCTGACCCTGGTCATCGCATTGCTCTATTCGCCGTTGATCTTCCGTTTGGCGCGGGCTGTGGCCGGCAATATTGTTGTCATGGACTATATCGAGGCGGCGCGGCTGCGCGGTGAATCCACCTGGTATCTGATCACGAAGGAAGTGCTGCCCAACATCACAGCGCCGCTTGCGGCCGAATTCGGGCTGCGTTTCTGCTTCGTCTTCCTTGCCATTTCCGCCCTGTCGTTTCTGGGGCTTGGTATTCAGCCTCCGACAGCCGACTGGGGATCGATGGTACGCGAGAATGCGACCTTGATCTCCTTTGGCGAAGTCACGCCGCTGATACCGGCTGCTGCCATCGCTCTGCTGACGGTTGCGGTCAACTTTGTTGTCGACTGGATGTTGCACATTTCATCGGGTCTGAAGGAGTAGATCATGGCGGATGAGAAGAGCGTACTGCTCGAAATCAAGAACCTGAAGATCGAGGGATATTCAGACGAGCAATGGATCGAAATTGTCCATGGTATCGACCTGACCCTTCACCGTGGCGAAGTCATGGGCCTGATTGGAGAATCGGGTGCCGGCAAATCGACGATCGGTCTGGCCGCCATGGGATTCACCAGAGACGGGTGCCGCATCTCCGATGGAACCGTTCTGTTCGACGGCATGGACCTGACGACCGCGACTCGGGGTGAACGCCGTGCGTTGCGGGGATCCCGCATTGCCTATGTCGCGCAGTCGGCAGCGGCTTCGTTCAACCCGGCGCACAAGCTGATCGACCAGCACACGGAATCTTCGCTTCTGCACAAGGTCAACAGCAAGAACGAAAGTGAAGCCGATGCGATAGAGCTTTACCGGCGATTGCGCCTCCCCAATCCGGAGGAAATCGGCTTCCGCTATCCTCACCAGGTCTCTGGAGGACAGTTGCAACGGGCCATGACCGCCATGGCCATGAGTTGCCGGCCCGATCTGATCATATTCGACGAGCCGACGACGGCCCTGGATGTAACCACCCAAATCGAGGTCCTTGCCGCTGTTCGAGACATTGTCGATCAGTTCAATACCGCAGCGCTTTACATCACGCACGATCTCGCGGTCGTGGCCCAGATGGCAGACCGGATCAAGGTTCTGCTGAAAGGCGACGAGGTTGAGGAGGCCGAGACGCGCAAGATGCTGGCCGATCCGTCGGAAGACTATACCAAGTCGCTCTGGGCCGTCCGCAGCTTCCAGCGTGATCAGAAGCCGCCACCGCCGGCCAATGAAACGCCGCTGATTTCAGTCAAGAACGTTTCCGCCTCCTACGGTCCGGTCAAGGTCCTGGATGGTGTTTCCTTTGACATTTACCGCGGGCAGACCGTGGCGGTAGTCGGGGAATCGGGTTCCGGTAAATCGACCACCGCACGCTGCATCACCGGTCTGCTGCCGCCGACACAGGGTGAAATCCTGTATGACGGCCAGGTCATGCCGCCAAAATACCAGGACCGCACGAAGGATCAGTTGCGGCAGGCCCAGATGATCTACCAGATGGCCGATACGGCGCTCAATCCCAAGAAGAGCATCGGTGAAATCATCGGTCGGCCACTGCAGTTCTATGGCGGGCTGCGGGGCGCAGATCTGAAAAAGGCGGTTGATCAGTTGCTCGATCAGATCGAGCTGGAGCCGTCACTTTATTACCACCGGCTTCCCTCGGAGCTCTCAGGCGGACAGAAACAGCGTGTCGGCATCGCCCGCGCTCTGGCAGCCGAGCCAAGCTTCATTATCTGCGACGAGGTGACCAGTGCGCTGGATCAGTTGGTCGCGGAAGGCATTCTGCGCCTCCTCGACCGTCTGCAGAAGGAGCTGAACCTGGCCTATATGTTCATCACCCATGATTTGGCGACTGTCCGTTCGATTGCCGACGTCGTGGTGGTGATGAAGGAAGGCAAGGTCGTGGAAATGGGGCCAAAGGACGAGATGTTCCAGCCACCGCATCACGAATATACGGATCTGCTTCTGTCATCGGTTCCCGAAATGGATCCCGACTGGCTGACCAATCTGCTGGAGGAACGCGGCGTCGACAATATTGGAGATGCGGCGCACCAAAAGAAAACCTGACGGCCGCTTGTTCAGCACTGCCGCCAGGTTTCCTGAAAACCGAATGGCTCCGGATCCGAAAGGACCCGGAGCCTTTTTCTTAGCTGAACCACCAGCGCTGATAACCGCGGGCGCCATCCAGCTCCCAGTTCGATGCAATGAATTCGCCGTGCATGACATTGTCACGGCGGGCCATTGTACGGTTCCGGAAGAATGGCACGATTGTTCCGCCATCGTCCCTACACAGGAGTTGCATCTCCTTGTACATCTCAGCACGCTTGGTGTCGTCGAGTTCCGACTTGGCCATCACGAGCAGTTCGTTGAACCGCTCATTCTGCCAATGGCTCTCGTTCCATGCCGCGTCGGATTTATACGCCAGCGAGAACATGACGTCAGGCGTCGGGCGGACGCCCCACTGAACGAAGACAAACGGCTTCTTCAGCCACACGTTCGACCAGTACCCGTCATTGGGTTCACGGATCACATTGATGTTGATGCCGGCGGCCTTTGCGTGTTCAGAAAACAGCACGCACATATCGACGGCGCCGCTCATCACGCTGTCGGCGGCCGACAGGTCGACATCAATGCTGCCGAGGCCTGATTTTTCCATGTGGAACTTGGCCTTGTCCGGATCATAGGTCCGTTGCTCCAGATCCGCCCAATAGGGCAGGGAAGGTGCAATTGGGTGGTCGTTGCCGATGCTGCCGTAGCCGAAGAGGATTTTTTCAATGATTTCCTCGCGGTTGATGGCATATTTCAGCGCGAGCCTGACATCGACATTGTCGAACGGCGCCGTGTCGCAGAACATCGGCAGAGTAACATGCGAGCCGCTCGGTACGTCATCGATTTTGACGCCCGGTGCTCTCTGGAGCAGCCCGACGGTTTTGAGGTCAACATCGGTGATGGCATCGATATCGCCTGTGATCAACGCCGTCTGACGTGCATTGGCGTCGTTCAGTGCCAGCATCTGAACGCCATCGAAATAAGCGCCTTCCCGATGCCAGCCATCATGTTTGGTCAATTCGGACCGAACGCCAGGTTCATGGTTGACGATCTTGTAGGGACCGGTTCCGTCGCCGCTCTCCCAGTCGACCTTGCCGGAACCGTCGGACGGCAGAATCACAAGGTGGTAGTCCGACAGAAGATAGGGAAGATCCGCATTGCCGGCCATCAGTTTGATGACGATGGAGTCGGGACCGTCGGCCTTGATATCGACGACATCTGTCAACAGCGCCTTGGCGGCCGAGGTTGTCGTGTCGCCACGGTGATAATTCAGTGATGCGACCACGTCGTCGGCAGTCATTGCCTTGCCACTGTGGAAGGTCACACCGGATGCGAGCTTGAAGGTCCACTCGGAAGCGTCGTCCGAGGCGCTCCAGCTTGTCGCGATATCCGGTCCGAGCTCATTGGTATTGGTGATTTCGGTCAGATAGCTGCGGGTAGCGTGGGACAATTGGATCATGTAGACACTTTCCGTCGTGCCCGGATCCAGACTGTCGGCTGTGTTGCCGTCATGGACGCCGACGCGGAACGTTCCGCCACGCTTGGGTGTCTGTGCAGCGACCTGTGTCGACCAGAGGGTTGATGCGGCGGCGACAGTGGCACCGGTTGCCAGTGCACCCTCCATGAAGCCGCGACGATTAAGCCGCTTTTTTCTTGCTGCCTCCGTAATGGCGGCAATGATGGCGTCTGTGTCTCGATTGCTCATAGTTTCTCCCGTGGTAGTCCTTCATTGTCTTGTTGTTCAATTCAACAAGGTAGTCATCTCCCATTGAAAATCTAGGGAAATTCGCAAACCCCCGATGCCGATTTGTTCTTCATGGCATTCACTATCAACACCGTAGACATGCAGCAGTGGTGTATCTGCGCATGTTAAATTGCGACATCATCGCAATGAAACGCGCTCAACGACCTTGTTTTCATTGATCAACGTATGTCGTGATTGAAGTGTTGCATAGCTGAAGGCCGTTTGAAAGGATAATGCCGCAGATACAACCCTGGGCCGCCTTTCCATCGCCATCGGCGCTGTGACTGCGACGATCGGACCGACAACGTCCGGGCTCCGGGCTGCCTCTTGTGACGGTGTGCAACAGGCGTGCCAATGCGCTGCCCACCTTCGTATTTATGGGGCAATGGCCGCATGATCTTGGTCGTGTGGAAGACCGAGGTGGGTGGTCATTGCGTTGCGGCCAATTTTCAAGTAAATCATATTATCATATAAAGTTTATGTTTTGGAGACACATGCATGAGCAGGCGCAGCCCGCTTAGTCAGAGTTCCGGATTGGCTGGAGTGATCGAGTTGCGCGGAATTCTGGGCTCTGCGGTCAACAATCTCGGGACGCGGATCGTCGGCGGCGAGTGGGCTGAAGGCGATGCCGTCAAAAAGGAAGCCGATCTGGTTGATGAATTGGGCGTCAGCCGCTCGGTCATCCGCGAATCCTTTCGTATCCTTGGCGCAAAAGGCCTTATTCGCAGCCGGACATCCGATGGCACGCGCGTGCAGCCACGATCGGAGTGGCGGCTTCTGGATCCCGATGTCATGGACTGGCGCATCAAGGCCGGCGACACGGAGAGCCTCTTGCGTGATTTGCTCAAGGTGCGGCTTGTCGTCGAGCCGGGAATGGTTTTTGCGGCAACGCGGGAAGCCAGCGATGAGGCTCGCGCCAAAATCGATGCTGCATGGGCGGCCAAGAAGGCGGTCATGGAAGATCAGGATCTGCCGCATCTGGTGCGCCGGCAGAATTTCATTGAAACCGATCTCGAGTTTCACCGTGCCTTTCTCCAGTCAGTCGAATCGGAACTGCTGGACCAGCTGTTTTCGGTGATCGAGGCGGCCCTTGCCCTGCTGCTTGACCTGCAGATGAAAGGGCGCGGTTACACCACCAAGATGATTGGCATGGAAGAAAGCCATGAGTTGCATGAGGCGGTTTATCTGGCTTTTGCCCGCCGCGATGCAGAAGCGGCCGAAATCGCCATGCGCAACCTCATTGCCCGGGCGATAGCGGACGCCCATGACGGATTCCGACTTCTCGAAGAGTAAACACAGATGCAAGAAAACGATACGACACTTGAACGGTCGATGGTCGAGGCCGTTGCTGAGCGCCTTGAGGCACACGCGTTTCAGGGATGGTTCTACGGAGATTCCATCGGGTTTGAAGGTTTGGTCGCAGCGGCCGACCTGCTGAATGAACCGCGGTGGATCAATTTCTCGCACGGGTTTTTCCGTGCCTGGGGAACCCGCCGGCGCCCGTTTCAACCCGATGACAATACGGCTCCCGGTCACGTCATGTGTGCGGTCGTGCAGCGGACGCACGACGCGGTATTGCGTGAGGCCGTGCTGGACCTTGCCAACCATCTGCGGTCAAGGCGCAAGGTCAATGGCGTCAGCATCACATTTGAAGATACGCTGCGCTCCCTGATGCAGCCCTATGGTGGCGTGGCGCTTTCAGCCGATGAACAGGCTCAGATGCAGGATCCGGGACCGGGTATCTATCTGGACTGCATGCATTTCGATCCGCCATTCTTCGCCCACCTCGCCCATATTGACCCGGATGGCGGTTGGGCGCAGGCCGCCGTCACCGAAATCCTTGGCTACAAGGACCTCCTCTTTGACGAGGAAACCGGCCTCTACCGGCATTTCTGGCTGGAAAAGGTGGGCCGATCCTATACTGATGGTTGGGGGCGGGGGCAGGGCTGGGCACTGCTAGGCCTGTTGGATGTCGCGGAGTGTCTGGACCGGTCGGTGGACGGCCGGGAGGATGTCGAAGCCGAGGCTCTGGCGCTGGCGCGGACCATGTTGGGATATCAACTGCCGGATGGAAACTGGCACTCTCTGGTTCATGAACCAAGATCCGGCCCGGAATCTTCGACGGCTGCGTTCATGGCGACGGCCTTTTTCCGTGGCATGAAATCCGGATTGCTGCCGGTTTCCGAATTCGCGGAACCAGCCGAGCGCGCCTTCGCCGCGATGAAGGCCAACCTCGACGGTAACGGCAATCTGACCGGTGTTTCGGCCGCAGTCATGTCTGCCCTGGTGGAGGAGCATTACTGGCACGTCCCGATCAACCAGATCGTTCCCTGGGGGCAGGGGCCTGTGCTGACGGCCGCCGCGGCCCGGCAGGCCTGTACCGGCTGAAGAAGTGAGCTGCTGGACCTGACGGGGCCGAACGGCACTACTCATACATGCGAATGGTCACGCCGCCGTCGATGACAATGTTCTCGCCAATCATGAAGCGAGCCTCGTCAGAGCCCAGAAGGGCCGCCACGGCGGCGATTTCATCGGGCCTGCCCAATCGTCCGACAGGTTGTTTGGCTTCTGTTTCCCGACGGGCGCGAGCCGGGTCTTCTTCGCGGTTGAACGCCCAATCGGCGATCGGTGTGTCCACATAGCCGGGCGAAATCGCATTGATCGCAATGCCCTTGTCCGCATATTCCAGCGCCAGAGACCGAGTCAGGCCCAGCAAGCCATGCTTGGCAACGGGATAGGGGAAGGTGGATTTAATCACCGAGAAGGCGTGATTGGAGATGATGTTGACGATGGCGCCGTGTTGCTTGTCAAGCATGTCGGGCAGAAACGTCCGGCAACAATGCCAGACGCCTTCAAGATCGACCGACATGCATTTGTGCCAGTCATCCATGGAGATCGACAGAGGTTCGTCAAACACCGCGATCCCAGCATTGTTGACCAGGATATCGACTGATCCGTGGGTGCGGCGGACCTGTTCATGCAAGGTTTGAACACTCTTGGGGTCTGCAACATCCGTCCTGACATAGAGAACCGCTCCACCGGTTTCGCTGCCAATCGCTCTGGTGGTCTCACGGCCCTGGTCCTCGTTGATTTCCGCAATGACGACGGTTGCGCCTTCCTGCGAATAGCGCCGCGCGATGGCCGCGCCGATTCCCTGTCCAGCCCCGGTTACGACCGCCACCTTGCCCTCAAGCCGCCTCATTTTTCCACATCCTCCCGATCATATTGACTTTATAAGATAAACAGATAATAACTTAAAACACACACACTTTTCAATTTATGTGGGAGGATAATATGAAATTCACAAAAAGGCTGATCTCGTTTGCAGCTGCCGCCGGTGTCGTTGCCTCGTCCGGAGCCGCGTGGGCTGCCGACAAGGAAATCGTTGCGATCTACAAGAGTGGCACCCAGCAATACTTCATCGACCAGGGTGACGGCTTCAAGGCCGCTGCCGAAGAACTCGGCTACAACGCCAAGATCATCAATGTGGAACTGGATTCCAACCTCGCGATCAGTGCTGTTTCGGATGCAATTGCCTCCGGGGCCAAAGGCATTGCGATAACGGCGCCGGACCAGGCCCTTGGCCCGGCCGTTTCGACCGCGGCCGCGGACGCTGGTGTGTTGATGGTTGCCACCGATGATCCGCTCAAGGACAAGGATGGAAATCCTGTTCCATTCGTGGGATTTGATGGCGTGGCCATGGGGACGAAAGTCGGTGAAAAAGCCGGTGAATTGCTGAAAGCGTCCGGCTGGCTCGAAGCCGGCAATTACGGCATTCTGAGTGTCGAAGTTCAAACCCTGTCCGTCTGCAATGACCGTACCAACGCGTCGCGAGAACAGGTGACCGCAGCCGGAGCGGATGCCGGCAAGATCAAGGCTGTGTCCTATGATGGCACCGCGGATGCTTCGCTTGCGGCTTCCGGTCCCGTCATCACAGCCAACCCGGCTGTCGACAAATGGGTGGTTTTCGCCTGCAATGACGAAGGCGTCCTTGGTGCCACGAACGCGCTGAAGAATGCCGGATTTGCAGCTGGTGACGTGATCGCAGTCGGCCTTGGTGCCTATGAAGCCTGTCGTCCGTGGAAGGCCGGTATCGATACCGGATTCAAGGCGGCGCTTTACATCAGTGGCGTCGACGTTGGTGACGCAGCGGCGCGCGCGCTGATCAAGTCCATCGAATCGGGCGACGCTCTGCCATTGAAAACGGTGGCGAACACGACGATTGTCGATCCGACGACCTACGCAGACATCATGCCCTGCAGCTGACCCTCCCGGCGGGTGGGGTCCAACGTGACCCCGCCCGTTTTTGGAAGGACAAACCTATGAAAAGCGCGATACTGGAAGTCCGGGGCGTCGGAAAATCCTTTCCGGGTGTCAAGGCGCTGTCTGGCCTGAGCATGACGGTTCACCGTGGAGAAATCGTCGCCTTTGTTGGTGAGAACGGTGCCGGCAAGTCCACACTGCTGAAAATTCTGAGCGGTGACTACGATCTCGATGAGGGCAGTGTGTTGCTGGATGGCGTCGAAGTCGCCCACGCGACACCGCTGGATGCCCGAAGAGGCGGCTTTCGCCTGGTGCGTCAGGAACCGGAAATCGTCCCACATATCAGCGTTGCGGAAAACATCTTTATCGGCGAGTACCCGACACTGGGTGGCGGCCGTGTGGATTTCACGGCCATGCGCAATACGGTCAACGACCTGCTCGAGCGTTATGGATTTGCCGGCCTTGTCGATATTGAAGCTCTGGGACGGACGCTGTCGCCGGCGCAGATGCATATCGTGGAAATACTGCGGGCCCTGAAAGATGGGGTGAAAGTCATCGCGTTTGATGAACCAACCTCGTCCCTGACCAAGGAAGAGACCGACAGGCTGTTTGATCTCATTCGATTGCTGCGGGATGAAGGACTCGGCGTCATCTATGTTTCGCATCGCCTGCATGAGGTCATGGAAATCTCGGAGCGTGTGGTGGTACTCAAGGACGGCGTTCCGACCGGGGATCTGATGACCGCCGAAACCACAGAACAGGAAATCGTACAACTGATGGTCGGCCGGGAACTGGCCCATGGCTTTCAGCGTGAAGAAACCACCACAGACGAAGTTGTGCTGGAAGTCGAACATCTATCAAGCCGCTGGCACCGGGATATCAGTTTTCGCATCCGCGCCGGGGAAATTGTCGGTTTTGCCGGTCTCGTCGGCGCCGGACGCACCGAACTCGCCAAGGTTCTGTTCGGTGAATTCGAGCGCACCGGCGGAACGGTCAGCATTTGCGGCGAGGAAAAGAACATCAAGAGCCCTGCGGATGCCATTGCCGCCAATATCGGTTTTGCACCCGAGAACAGGAAGGCTGAAGGCCTGATCCTGGTGCGTTCCGTGATCGAAAACGTTTCCATGGCGATCTATTCGGTGCTTGCCCGCTTCGGCGTACTGCGCAATCGCGAAATGTATGATGCGGTCTCGCCCTATGTGCGCGATCTCGACATCAAGACGCCGTCCCTCGATCAGGAAGTTGGCAAATTGTCGGGCGGCAATCAGCAGAAGGTCGTTCTGGCCCGCTGGTTGGCCGCAAAGCCGAAGCTGCTGATCCTCGATGAACCGACACGCGCGGTCGATGTGGGCGCCAAGGCGGAGATCTATCGTCTGATGGACGATCTGGCCCGCCGCGGAATGGCGATCATGATGATTTCCTCCGAATTGCCGGAACTGCTGTCCATGTCGGATCGCATTATCGTCATGAGCGACGGCGCCATCTCACGGCCGGTCGAAAAGGCCGACGCAACTGAAGAAGCCATCGTCAATCTTGCCCTCGGCAAGGGCATGGCATGATGGCCGCCACAGGAGGATCCCCATGGCCGCCAACGAGCAGACCGCACCACCACAAGGCATGAAAATGAACAACGGACCCCTCAAGCGTTTCACAAAGTCTGTTGGCGCGGAAAACCTGTCGCTGATGATCGCGCTGGTCGTCATGGTGGCGCTGATTGCCTCGCAGACGGAATTCTTCTTTTCAGCCCGCAACCTGCTGAACATCGGACAGAACATGGCCGTGGTGGGCCTCATCGCGGTTGGCATGACGCTGGTGATCGTCTCCGCCGGTCTCGACATCTCGGTCGGCTCGATTGCCGGTTGCGCCTCGGTGGTGTGCGCCCTCATGGTCAGCCAGGTCGGCACCGTGATCGGCGGCGTCGCTTTCGGCATCGGCATCGGCATCCTGCTCGGCTTGGTCAACGCGACGATCATCAGCATATTGAGGGTCAATGCGGTTGTGGCGACACTGGCAACATTTTCTGCCTTTAGAGGACTTGCCTTCCTGATTGCGCCGGGCGGCCGTCCCGTTGGTGTGCTCGATCCGACCCTTGCTCAGCTCGGGTCCGGGCGGTTCTTTCAGATCGGCGAGTTTCCTGGCATCCCGATTGCCTTTGTCATTCTGGCCGTGGTCGCGGTTTGCGCCCATTTTGTCATGCGGACAACAGTGTTTGGCCGGTCGGTCTATTCCATGGGTGGCAATCCCGATGCCGCGCGGCTGGCCGGGATCAACCTGACGAAAATGCGCTATTACATCTATGCAATATCGGGTGCACTGTCCGGGTTGGCAGGCGTCATCGTGACGGCCAGAACCAGTTCCGGCCAGCCCGCATCCGGTACGCAGGGTCTGGAACTGGAGGCGATCACCGCGGTTTTCTTGGGCGGCGCACTGCTGTCTGGCGGAAAGGGCACCATCTTCGGTTCGATGCTTGCTGTGTTGCTGCTGGCCACGCTTTCCAATGGCATGAACCTGCTCGGCATTCCAACATTCTATCAATTGGTAGCCAAGGGTCTCCTGTTGGTTCTGGCCGTCGCCATAGGTCAATGGCGTTTGGCACGGGCTGAGCGTGAACAGGCGCGGCTGACAGCGGCCGGGGAGGGATGATGCCTCCGCTTCACCTTGCGAATGAGCATGTCGCGCTTTCGGTTGAACCGGAATTCGGCGCACGGATTACCAGTCTGGTGGAACGGTCAAGCGGTCGTGATTGGCTGATTGGCGGTCCTCTGGAGGGCAGCGCCGGAGACGATGCTGGCTTTGGTGCCCGGGAAGCCCGGGGTTGGGATGAATGTTTTCCGACCGTTGCGCCATGTCTGGACGAGACCCACGGGCGCCCATTGCGCGATCATGGTGATTTGTGGGGCCGGCCGTGGCACTGCGATATCGAAAACAACGCAATCCGGTCACGTTATGATGGTTCCGGATGGCGGTTTGTTCGCGACATCGAGCTGACAGGCAATCGGATCGAGACCCGTTATGCCGTCACCAACACGGGCAATGTCACATTGCCCTATCTGTGGAGCCAGCATTGTTTGCTGGCGACGGGTCCGGGCGACCGGATCGACTTTCAGGGCATCGGTCCGATGACCGTGACCGGAGGGGGGTCGTCCGATGGACCCGTTGGGACAGGCCAATTCGATTGGCCGGAATTGTCGAGCATCATGCCTGATCTGCGGTCCGTGCGCGATGCCTCGGCGGGCTTCTGGATCAAGGCCTATGCACCGATTGATACGGATGTTTCGGCAACGGTCGGGAGCGATGAGGGATCGATCAGCGTCTCGTGGAAACAAGCCGACATTCCCTATCTCGGACTGTGGCTTGACTATGGAGGCTGGCCGCAATCCGGCCCGGTTCATCAGATCGCCATCGAGCCGACAACGGCTCCAGCCGACGATCTCGCGACCGCACACAAGGTCAATCTGGCCCGCTGGCTGAGCCCGGGTGAAACGCACAGCTGGATGGTCACCATGCGCCTTGCTGCGGCCACCAAGCACAATGGAGAACGACATGTCGAATGACGACCACATTCTGTTCGAGGTAACCGACGGCGTTGCCCACCTGACGCTCAACAGACCGGCGAAGATGAATGCCATCACCGCAGCAATGGGCGGAGAGATCACCGAACTTGCGGGGCGAGTCGACACTGACGACACCATCAAGGTCCTGATCATTTCCGGTGCGGGTGATCGCGCCTTTTCCGCCGGCAGCGACGTCAATATGCTCGATGATCTGGGCACACCCTGGGAAGGACGCAACCGCGCACAATACAATCGCGACTACATTGCGCCGCTTCTCGGTCTCAGGAAACCCGCGATCGCAGCCATTGACGGGTACTGCCTCGGAGGCGGGCTGGAAGTTGCGACCTGTTGTGACATCAGGCTGGCCACACCACGCTCCAGTTTCGGCGCGCCCGAAGTACAGCGTGGTTGGCACGCCGGTTCAGGCAATACGTCGATCCTGCCGCGGCTGGTCGGCTATGGAAACGCGGCATACTGGGTTCTGACCGGAGAGATTTTTCCGGCCGAGGAAGCCCACCGGGTGGGATTCGTGCAGAAACTCGTCGAGCCGGAGGACCTGATCGACGCGGCACTGAAAATTGCCGAAAGGCTGGCGCTCAATCCGCCGATTGCGGTGCAGTCGGCCAAGAACATTATCCGCCAGAGCCAGGGAACCTCGATTGCCCAGGGCCTGGCCTGGGAAAATGACGGCTACACCTTTTGCATGGCGACCGAGGACGCGCAGGAGGGCATGCGCGCCTTTGCGGAAAAGCGTGATCCGGTTTTTCGCGGCAGATGACGATCCACAACAAGACGGTAATGGCAATGGATGAAGATATGAATGACAGGGTGCAAACCGGAAAGGCGCCATTGGCGGGGCTGAAGGTGCTGGACCTGACGATTGCCATGGCCGGTCCGTTATGTACCCAGCGCCTGGGAGAGATGGGCGCGGATATCATCAAGATAGAGGCGCCGGGTGGTGGTGACTTCTCGCGTCACGCACCAATGGCCGGCGTGACCAAATTCGGTGATGCCGTCTGTTATATGACCCTCAACCAGAACAAACGCTCTCTGGTGCTGAATTTGAAGTCGGACGAGGGCAGGGCCATTCTGTATCGGATGGTCGAACAGGCCGATGTTCTGGTGCAGAATTTCCGCCCCCGTGTCGCGGTCAAGCTCGGTATTGACTACAAGACCCTGAGCGCGATCAATCCCCGCCTCGTCTGCGGCGCCATCAGCGGCTACGGCGATGAAGGTCCGATGAAGGACAGGCCCGGGCAGGACCTGCTGCTGCAATCCTTTACCGGTCTGACCATGAATGGTGGCACGGTCGACGGGCTTCCCCATCCCTCGCCTCTTTACATGGTCGACGTAACGGCCTCCCATATGGTTTGCGAGGGTATCCTTGCGGCCTTGCTGGCGCGGGCCACCAGCGGACGCGGGCAGGAAGTGAAAGTCTCCATGATGGGCGCAATCCTGGAAATGCAGTGCCAGGAGATCACGTCCTACCTGGCAGCCGATGCGCCGCCGGTTCGCGGCGCGACACCGCAGGTTTCGGTCTATCAGGAGCCGCCATACGGGGTCTATCAGTGCAAGGACGGACATCTGGCGATAGCCCAGGCCGATCTCGATAATCTCGCGGATGCGCTGTCATTGCCGCAATTGTCGGAACTCAAGGCGGGTCGCCCGCCACAGGCCGACAATCGTGCCGTGGCGAGATGGCGGGACGAGATTTACGACACCCTGTCGCAATTGCTGAAGACCGAGACCGCAGCCCATTGGGATGAGGTTCTGTCGGCAATCGGCGTGTGGTGTGTTGTCGTCAATGATTACGATGCATTTCTGCAACATCCCCAGGCCCGGGACAGCCTGGTCAAACTGCAACACCCGGTTGGAGGCGAGTATACGGCGGTGTCACCCGGCATCCGGTTTTCTGAAAATCCGGATCCTCGATTGACGGCAGCGCCGCTATACGGCGCCAATAGCGGTCAGATCCTGAAGGAATTCGGATTCTCTGCTGATGAAGTGGACGCCTTTGCCCGTGATGGTGTGATCCACTCGAGCGAGGCATCCGCCAGCGTGGTACCGGGATGAAGATAACCGCCCTCAAGACCTTTGTGGTGCCACCGCGATGGCTTTTCCTCAAGATTGAAACGGACGAAGGCATCAGTGGTTGGGGCGAGCCGATCCTTGAAGGACACGCTGAAACGCTTGCGGCAAAAATCTCCGAATTGGAGGATTTTCTAATTGGCCGTGACCCGCTGCCGATCGAAGACATCTGGCAGATGATCTATCGCAATGGCTGTTATCGCGGCGGACCGGTTCTGATGAGCGCGCTGGCAGGTGTCGATATGGCGTTATGGGACATCAAGGGCCAATACCATGATGCGCCGATCCACGCCCTGCTCGGCGGCCCGGTGCGCGACCGGGTGCGCAGCTATTCCTGGATTGGAGGCGACCGTCCGTCTGATCTCGTCGAAAGCGCCAAGGCGATGCGTTCCAGAGGCTTTGATGCGGTCAAACTCAATATTTGCAGCGAGTTGCAGATTGTCGACAGAGCCGAGAAAATCGACGGCATCGTGGCGCAAATGGCACAATTGCGCGATGCGGTCGGCATGGAGATGGATCTGGCCTTCGATTTTCACGGCCGTGTTCATGCGCCGATGGCGAAAATCCTACTGCATGAGTTGCAGTTCCTGCGTCCGCTTTTTGTCGAAGATCCGGTGGTGCCAACCCAGATCGACACGATGGCGGACCTTGCGCGGTCAACCACGATTCCGCTCACCACCGGAGAGCGGCTCTATTCGCGTTATGACTTCAAATCCGTGTTTGAGTCCCGGGCAGCCAGCGTCATCAATCCGGACACGGCCCATGTCGGCGGCATCTCTGAAATGGTGCGCATCGGCAATTGGGCCGAGGCCTATGACGTGGCGCTGGCGCCCCATTGTCCGTTGGGGCCGATCGCTCTGGCGGCATCGTTGCAGGTTGATGCGGTCTGCCACAACGCTTTCATTCAGGAGCAGAGCGTTGGCATCCACTACAACACCGGAGCGGATTTGGCCGACTATCTCATGGAAGGCCATGGATTCGAGCTGGAAGACGGGTATCTGAAGATACCAACCGGTCCGGGACTGGGCATCCGGGTCGAGGAAGAAACCGTGATTGAAAAGGCGCGCAAAGGGCATCGATGGCGGGCCCCCGTCTGGCGGCATGAGGATGGTTCCATTGCGGAGTGGTGAAAACGTCCAGATCCCCGGATTGATCGGCATTGACTGGGGAACCAGCTCATTTCGGGCCTATTTGATGACGGCGGGTGGCCAGCTGTTGGATCAGGTCAGCGATCAGACCGGCATCCTGCGTGTGCAGGATCGAGATTTTGCAAAGGTGCTGACGGATGCCTGTGGCTCCTGGCTGACCGCCTGGCCCGGCATCAAAATCCTGATGTGCGGCATGATCGGCAGCCGTGGGGGCTGGCAGGAGGCGCTATATCTTTCGGGTGCCATAGGGGTATCGGAACTCTCCGCAGACCTGACGCGTGTGCCCGGCACCAAATACGATATCGAGGTCGTTCCCGGCCTGGCCGGGCGTGATTTTTCAGGAGGCCCCGATGTGATGCGTGGCGAGGAAACCACGCTGGTCGGCGCCTTGGCGATGGGTGCTCCGCGAAGCGGTTGCTTTTGTCTGCCGGGAACCCATTCGAAATGGGTCGACCTCAAGGACGGCCGGATTTGCCGTTTTTCCACCTACCTGACGGGCGAAATGTTCGCATTGCTGCGCGAACAATCGATCCTGTCCCCCCTGATGGGTGAGGATGACCAGGACTGGTGCCCGGTCGCGCAATCCGCATTTCTCTCGGGTGTGGATATGGCAGCGGAGCCCTCCGGCCTCCTGCATCAGGTTTTTTCTCTGCGCGCCGGAATATTGACGCAGGAGACGCGGAACGAGGCACTGTCGGCCAAATTGTCGGGTCTGCTGATTGGTACGGAACTGGCCGTTCTGAACAATGCCGGGTCAAAACGAATTGTTCTCATTGCCGCCGGTGGCATGGCAGAGCGTTATCAAGCCGCCTTGCGGCACCAGGGATACGATCCGATCATTTTCGATTCAGAGGAATGCTGTCGTCGCGGATTGGCGGAAATAGCCGCCGCACGGTGCGCCGACATCATGGAAAACACCGGCTAGGAGGTACGGTTATGGCGAACATCAAGAGACTGGGCGCAATGTTGGCGGAGATGGATGCCGACTGGGCCGTTTTGACGGGGGCGGATTCCGTGTGTTTTGCGACGGGCCATGTGGTGCCGATTGAAATTGGGCAGTCTCCCTTTTCCGGTGGGCCGACGGTCGCATTTGTCGGGCGGGATGGTAGCGCTGGCGTGGTTTGCCCCAACACGGATGGCGGGCAAGGCGGCGACTATGAGGAAATCGCATATGCCGGATTTGCCAATGCAGTGACCGATCAGGTCGGAAACTACCGCGCTTCCGTGTCCGAATTGATCACGCGCATCGGGCTCTCTGGTTCCGTGGCGATCGAGACATCGAGTTTTCCACGCGCGCTGAGCGACTTGTTGCCGGACGACATGCGGCCGATGGATGTGCCGCTGGCCCGGCTGCGGGCGGTCAAGAATGAGGACGAAGTCACGCACATGGCCTTTGCGGCCAAGGTAGCGGCAGCCGGACAGAACGAGGCTCGCCGCCTGTCGGTGCCGGGCGCGTGCGAGATGGATAATTTCGGTCGCATCCGCAGCAAGATGGAGGTGATGTCGAATGCCAGGTGCGCCTTGGCGGGGGAGTATATCACCGGGGTCGACAGAACCAGCCAGCTGGGGCTGCCGATTTCGGACCGGATTATTGAGGCCGGTGATCCGGTGGTCTGTGATCTTGCTCCGCGTGTCGCGGGCTATTGGGGTGACAGTTGCAGTGCCTTTGTTGTCGGCGGCGAACCGACCGCGGAATATGAGCGCATGTACGACGCTGCCAAGAACACTCTTGAACTTGCCATAGCCGAATTGCGACCGGGGCTTCGAGTGTGTGATTTCGATGCGAAATTGCGGGCCCACATGAAAGGGCTTGGCTACGAATATCCGCATCATTCCGGCCACGGGATCGGCACGTCGGTTCACGAATTCCCGCGCCTTGTTCCCGATGAGACGGCGTTGTTCGAGGAAAACATGTTCATCATGGTCGAGCCGGGCAGCTACGTTCGGGGCCTCGGAGGACTCCGCTGTGAATTCATGCTGCGCGTTACGGCAACCGGAGCGGAAGTGACGGCACCGTTTGAAATGACGTGCAAATGATCCGTCGGCGATGAGAACGGTCGCCATCCAAACCGAATGATTTTGACTGGGCAGGAAGGAAAGGAGCGCGAATGAGATTGACGGCCTCTCGGTGCCTGAACCCGAGTCCCGATACTGTGTAATCAATTACGGAAGGAAATTACGATGTCATTCATACGAAACGCTCTGTTTGCCGGTCTGGCCACATTGGCGCTTGCCGGCACGTCCGTTGCGCAGGAATTCAATTTCAAGTTTCAATCCAGTGACCCGGCCGGTAACCCGACTTTCATAATTGAGGAAGCATGGGCAAAACAGCTTTCGGAAGCCTCGGGTGGAAGACTCAATATCACGATGCTGCCGGTCAATGCCGTCGTCAGTTACTCCGAGACCCATGACACAGTCGCAGCTGGAATTCTGGATGGGCACATTACGTCGACCGCCTATATTTCAGGCAAGGACCCCGCATTTGCGCTGATTGGCAGCACAACGGGAGCCTGGTCATCGCCCTATGAAATGCTGCGCTACATGAACTACGGTGGCGGCAATGAGCTGTTACGGGAGCTTTTGGGCGAATACGGTCTGTATTTCGTGGGCGCAACTTCCGGCGGGCTCGAGGCGTTTGTCTCGACGGTTCCCCTCAATGGCGTAGACGATTTGGCTGGACTGAAGATGCGCGCGCCTGAAGGTCTCGTCCAGGAGATATTCGCGGCAGCCGGAGCCTCTCCGGTCAATCTGCCGGCCTCCGAGGTGTTCACTTCCCTGGACAAGAAGGTCATTGATGCCGCTGACTATTCGGTGTTTTCAGCCAATCAGGATCAGGGCTTGAACGAGATTGCCCGGCACCCCGTCTATCCTGGATTTCACTCGCTGCCGCTCATTGAAGTCTCGATGAACCAGGCGAAATGGGATGCCTTGCCCGATGACCTGAAGGCATTGATGACTATGTCGGTCAATGCGCTGGCCCTGGAAATGACGTCTCAGCTGTTCATCAAGGATCTCGAGGCGGTCGCCGAAGCACGCGCACAGGGCATCGAAATCCATGACTGGTCGCAGGAAGAACGCGGCAAGTTCCGTGAAATCGCTCAAAATCAATGGGCCGTGGTCGCGGCCAGGAGCGAGAACGCACAGCGGGTCTACGATTCTCTGATTTCGTTCATGAACAGCCAAGGTCTGCTAAAGTAGATGTGTGTGCGGGGCCGGAACAGCCGGCCCCGCCACGAAGGCTCATCGAACGGGGACAGCACACGCATGCATCAACAGTCCGAACCGGAAAACGGCGCAAAGACCGCAGAGACCGGTAATGTCCCTGATCGCAGCTGGATGAGAAAGGCGGTGGCCGCAACAGGACTGCCGTTTTCGATGATCTACGTCCTGGCAATGGTCATTCTGATCTATGAAATCGTGATGCGCTATGTGTTTCACGCACCGACGCTTTGGGTCCACGAAACGACAACATTTCTCAGCGCGGTCGGGTTCATATTTGGTGGACTTTATTGCGTTTCCCTCGACCGGCATATTCGCATCGTGGTGCTGTATGATGCCGTCGGCCCGCGGGTAAAGCGAATTCTCGACCTGTTCATCTACAGTGCTTGCGCCATTTCCGCAGCTGCATTTGCCTATGCCGCGTGGAAGATGGCAGAAAAATCCCTGTTCACCCCGTCCGGTTCGTTTCGAATGGAAACCAGCGGTACCGCTTTTAACGCGCCGTATCCGGCGCTGCTGAAGTTATTCCTGTTTATCGTGTTGATACTCATCTCCCTCCAGTTTCTGTTTCTTTTCATCGACAAATTGCGCCGGAGAGGCTGAAACCATGCTGGAACTCCAGAGCCTGGGGATCGAGTACGGAACCCTCCTGATGCTCGCAATGCTGCTGGTCTTGCTGGTTACGGGCATGCCGTTGGCATTCGTCACATTGCTGGTTGCGTTGTTCTTCACCGTCGGCTGGTTCGGCCCGTCCGCCATTCCGCTGATAACCAGCCGCGTTTACACATTCGTGTCGTCCTTTGTCTTCGTGTCGGTGCCGATGTTCGTGTTGATGGCCTCGATTCTTGATCGTTCCGGCATTGCGCGTGATCTTTTTGATGCGATGAAGCTTGTCGGCGGGCGCCTGCGCGGATCGGTCGCCATTCAGACCATATTTGTTGCTGTGATTCTTGCGGCGATGAGTGGAATCATCGGGGGAGAAATCGTCCTGTTGGGGCTGCTCGCGTTACCGCAGATGCTTCGCCTCGGTTACAATCGAGGCCTGGCCATTGGTGTTGTCTGCGCTGGCGGTTCGCTGGGCACGATGGTGCCACCATCGATTGTTCTGATCATCTATGGTCTCACAGCCAATGTTTCGATTGGTGATTTGTTCGTTGCCGCGGTCATCCCGGGCCTGATGCTGGCTGCCTTTTACGTGCTGTACGTTCTCGTGCGGGTCTATTTTGATCCCGATGCCGCCCCCATTGTCGAACCGGATGAAATCTCCCGAGCCGACAAGATCCGCCTGTTGCGCGGGCTGATTGTTCCACTCCTGGTGGTGGTCATGGTTCTCGGGTCGATCTATGGCGGCATTGCGTCGGTCACCGAAGCTTCCGCCGTCGGCGTTGCCGGTGTTCTGTTGTCCACAATTGTCCGCGGGGAATTCACGCTCGAATTGCTGCGGTCAGCCGCCCTGCAGACACTGAGTACCTGCGGAATGATCGTCTGGATCGGGGTCGGCGCCAGCGCGCTGGTGGGTGTTTTCAATTTGATGGGCGGTGTCGATTTTGTTTCGACGTTGATCGTGGGCGTGTCGGAAAATCCTGTCGTGGTGATCGGCTTTATGATGGTGATCCTGTTCCTGCTCGGCATGTTTCTCGATTGGGTCGGGATCGCTCTGCTGACCATGCCGATCTTCGTCCCGATCGTCATATCGCTGGGATATAATCCAGTGTGGTTTGGTGTCGTGTTCGCCATGAACATGCAGGTGTCGTACCTGTCGCCGCCGTTTGGACCCGCTGTATTCTATTTGAAAAGCGTTGCACCGGCCGACATTTCCCTTGGTGAAATGTTCCGGGCCGTCATCCCGTTCATAGGATTGCAGGTGATGGCGCTCATTTTGCTCATTGCCTTTCCCTGGCTGGCCTACCACTGAGCAGCGTGTTTCGGAAAATACGGAAGTGATCCACTGAAACAACGCCCTTCAGGCACCAGTGTTGCCGAATGTGAACAAGGGCAATTGGTGCTGATGTCCTGCCAGGCGCGATCCACTGGCTTGACCACGCAACACCGGTGGCCTCGGCTTTTTCAGCGCCGAAAACGATCCCTCCGGTGGCCTATTGTCTATTCTCTCCCGAAGCTTATACAAAAGTGCAATCTTAATTTGTATTTGCACTCCCAAATTGTCGTGTTACGAATGTAAAAAAAATAAATAAGTGAGGGAGTGTGCCGCTGCATGCGCGTGTTTGTGTACGGTGTAATTGATGTCTGACGGAGCGGCGACCGTACTGGACGTTAAAGACCTGAGAACCGTGTTTCAGACCGGTCAGGGAGAAATTCACGCAGTCAATTCCGTCAGTTTCGATCTCAAGCCGGGCGAACTGCTCGGGGTGGTCGGGGAAAGCGGGTCCGGCAAATCAGTGACCATGATGTCGCTGATTGGTCTGTTGCCGTCGCCACCGGCGGACATACAGGGCGGACATGTCAATTTCGACGGCCTGGACCTTCTCAATATCGATGAGGACGACCTGCGTGCCATTCGCGGCGCCCGGATAGGGTTCATTTTCCAGGACCCGATGACGTCGCTCAATCCCGTGTTCACCATCGGTTTCCAGTTGATGGAGCCCTTGCGGATGCATATGGGCCTGTCGAAAGCCGCCGCTCGCAAGCGGGCGGCGGAGCTGTTGGATCTGGTCGGCATTGCCGATCCCCACAAACGCCTGTCCGATTATCCGCACCAGTTTTCCGGCGGAATGCGCCAGAGGGTGATGATTGCCATCGCGCTTGCCTGCGATCCCAAGGTTCTGATTGCCGATGAGCCGACCACGGCGCTGGATGTCACCATCCAGGCGCAGATCATCGACCTGATGAAGGACCTGCGCCGCAAGCTTGATATGGCCATCGTCTGGATCACCCATGACCTTGGTGTGATTGCGGGCATAGCCGACCGTGTCATCGTCATGTATGGCGGCCAGATAGTCGAACATGCGCCGGTTGAGGAGTTGTTCGCCAATCCTCAACACCCCTATACTCGTGCTCTGCTGCAAACGGTTCCCAGTATACGCGGCGGGCGTTCCGATCGATTGAGGGTGATTGACGGACAGCCGCCAATCCTGCTCGAAGCACCGAGCCAATGTTCCTTTCAGGCCCGCTGCAGTCACGCATTCGACCGTTGCCGGCGCCACGATCCGGCACGGCTGACGATCAGTCCGGGCCATGATGTCGCCTGTTTCTGGGATCCGGCAACGGGGGAACCGCGCGATGAGTGATACGGCTCAGGCTCCGCTTGTTCAGGTGCGTGGTCTCAAGATGCATTTTCCAATCCATGCGGGTCTGTTTCGTCGGCATGTTGGAGATATCAAGGCGGTGGACGACATATCGCTTGATATATTTGAAAGCGAAACACTGGGGCTGGTGGGTGAATCCGGCTGTGGCAAATCGACGGCCGGTCGGGCGATCATCAGCCTTTACACGATCACCGACGGGTCCGTGGAGATCGACGGCGTGGACCTGGCCCAGTTGGACAGCAACAGCCTGCGCGCCATGCGCCCCAAGATGCAGATGATTTTCCAGGATCCGCAGGCCAGCCTAAATCCCAGAATGTCGGTCGCCAGCATCATCGCCGAACCGCTGGTTGAACACATGTCGCTCTCTTCATCGGAACGGCTGGCCCGCGTGTATGAGTTGATGGATGCAGTCGGGTTGAATCGCGCTTTTGCTGAACGCTTTCCACATGAATTTTCAGGCGGACAAAGACAGCGTATCGGCATTGCACGTGCGTTGGCATTGAACCCGAAATTCATTGTCTGCGATGAGCCCATTGCAGCACTTGACGTTTCGATCCAGGCACAGGTCGTCAACCTGTTGGAAGATCTGCAGAAACAATTCGGCCTGACCTATCTATTCATCAGCCATGACTTGTCGATGGTGCGCCACATCGCCGACAGGGTGGCCGTCATGTATCTTGGAAAGATCGTCGAACTGGCGCCGCGCGATACGCTTTATTCACAGCCGCTGCACCCCTATACCCAGGCGCTTCTTTCGGCTGTTCCAGAACCGGATCCGGTCAGTGAGAAAGATCGCAGGCACATCATTTTGAAGGGGGATGTTCCGTCTCCCGCGAACACGCCCACCGGCTGCAATTTTTGCACAAGGTGTCCGATCGCCGAGGATATCTGCCGGCAAATCGATCCGGAATTCCGGGAAATCACCCCGGGTCAGTTCGTGGCTTGCCACTTTGTCGGGGAAACAACCAAATCGACCGGGGAAAATACCACCGGCACAATCGCTCAACATTAATCAAAACGGAGGTAAAAATGTTAAAAAAATCAATCTTGCTGGGGACAATCGCTGCCCTGGCCGTCGTCCCGGCCGCATGGGCCGAACGCGGCTCTGACGGTCATGTCAACATCATTTACTGGCAGGCGCCTTCGACCATGAACCCCTATCTGTCGGGTGGCACGAAGGAACTTGAAGCTGCCTCGCTCGTTCTGGAGCCGATGGCTCGCTACGACGAAGCCGGCAATATGGTGCCCTATCTGGCGGAAAGCATTCCGACCGTGGACAATGGCGGCGTTTCGGACGATCTGACCAGCATTACCTGGAAACTGAAAGAGGGCATGATGTGGGCAGACGGAACACCCGTCACCTCCGCCGACCTCGTCTTCACGTGGAAATATTGTACGGACCCGGCGGGCGGTTGCGCCCAAAGCGAGAAATACAATGATGTGACGGACGTCAAAGCGGTCGATGACCGTACGGTCACGGTCACATTCGGCGTATCCAAGCCGTTTCCCTATGGACCATTCGTCGGTGCACAGGCACCCGTGATTCAGGCAGCACAGTTTGCAGATTGTCTCGGTGCCAAGGCCCCCGAATGCACGGACGCCAACTTCATGCCCATCGGCACCGGTCCGTTCAAGGTGACGGATTTCCGCCCGAATGACGTGATCTCCTTCGATGCCAACCCCAACTATCGCGATCCGGCCAAACCGGCCTTTGCGACGGCAACGCTCAAGGGTGGCGGCGACGCTGCGGCCGCTGGCCGTGCGGTGCTTGAAACCGGCGAATTCGACTATGCGTGGAACCTCCAGTTGGCACCGGATGTGCTGGCCAATATGGAAGCCGCCGGCAAAGGCAAGGTTGTCTCGTCCTTCGGCACACTTGTCGAGCGGATCATGATCAACCTGACCAATCCGGATCCGGCATTGGGTGACGAGCGGGCAACCGCCAAGCATCCGCATCCGTTCCTGACCGACATTAATGTGCGCAAGGCGCTTTCAATGGCCATCGATCGCAACCTGCTGGTTGAGATCGGATATGGTGATGCCGGGCGTCCGACCTGTAACGTTCTGCCCGCACCGGAAATCTACAAATCCAGTGCCAATGACGCCTGTCTTGTTCAGGATGTTGAAGGCGCCAAGAAGCTGCTCGATGATGCAGGTTGGGTGCCTGGAGCCGACGGTGTTCGCGCCAAGGATGGTGTTCGCCTATCCATGCTGTATCAGACGTCCACCAATGCTGTTCGCCAGGACTTCCAGGCACTGATCAAGCAGTGGTGGGCTGACATCGGCGTCGAGACCGAACTGCGCAATATCGATGCGTCGGTCTTCTTCGGTGGAGACCCTGCAAGCCCGGATACATTCCAGAAATTCTACGCGGACGTTGAAATGTACGCCAACAATTTCGATGGAACGGATCCGGAATCCTACATGGCCAACTGGGAGTGCAAACAGGCACCGCGTCCCGAAACACAGTGGCAGGGCAACAACATGCCGCGCTATTGCTCTGAGGAGTATGACGCACTTGTTGCAAAAATGGCCCAGACCGGTGCGCTTGAAGAGCGGGCCAAACTGGCCAAGGAAATGAACGACAAGCTGATGCAGGACTACATCATCCTGCCGCTCGTCGATCGTGGCCGCGTATCGGCCCATTCCAACACACTCGGCGGAGTCATCATGAACACATGGGACTCCGAGCTTTGGAACGCTGCAGACTGGCGCCGCACGCGCACGCAGTAGCAAAACAGGCCGTTCCGGGAAACCGGGACGGCCTTTCCAGACGCGTGGATCCGAGTCGTTGAAACGATGCTGAATTACACAATACGCCGATTGCTGCTGGCAATCCCCACGCTGATCGCCATCAGTCTGATCATCTTTCTGCTGCTTGATCTTGCGCCCAGCGATCCCACGGCCAACCTGCCGCTGACGATACCGCCCGAAGTTCGCGAGAAAATCCGGCAGTCTCTGGGCATTGGCGATCCGATCTACATTCGCTATCTCTTGTGGTGCAAACAGTTTTTCGTCAACGAGCCACTCAACATCCTCGAACAGGTCTTTGGCTGGGACTTTGGCGGTGACCGATTGCGGGTTCTCAGCTGGCAGACCCGGTCCCCGGTTGTCGATCTGATCGTTCAGCGCATGCCGCAAACCCTCTGGGTCGTGGGAATGTCCTACATCGTCGGGGTGCTGATCGCTGTGCCGATCGGCATTTACTCAGCCTACAAACAATATAGCTGGTTCGACCAGGCCGGCACCTTTGTCTCGATGGTGGGCTTTTCGGTCCCGACCTTTTTCACCGGCGTTCTGATGATCGTCATCTTTTCCGTCTGGCTTGGCTGGTTTCCCTCCATTTACGACACCACGCATGTGGTGACGGACTGGCAGAGTTTCGTCTTTCAGGTGAGGCAGATGGCCATGCCGGTCTTTGTCCTTGCACTGTTCAACGCCGCGCAGATCAGCCGGTTCATGCGCGCGTCCATGTTGGACAATCTCAATCTCGATTACGTGCGAACGGCGCGGGCCAAGGGCATGAAGGAACGCACGGTCCTGCTCGTTCACGTTTTGCGCAATTCGCTCATTCCCGTCGTTACGGTGATTGCACTTGGTGTGCCCCAGGTCTTTGGCGGCGCGATCATCACCGAACAGGTCTTCAAGGTAAATGGTCTCGGTCAGCTCCTCATCATTGCGATCCAGGGCGGTGACCTGCCGACCGTTCAAACCCTGACGTTCATCTTTGCGGTGCTGATCATTCTGTTCAATCTGATTGCCGATGTTCTTTACGGCATTCTCGATCCGAGGATCCGCTATGACTGACACCGTTCCAGATTCCCTGGCGGCCGCCCGTCCGCCGCAATCACAGTGGCGCAATGTCTGGGATCAATACAAGACCCATCGCGGCGCGCTTTGGGGCATGGGTTTTTTCCTCTTTGTCGTCCTGGCCGTGCTGCTCGGTCCCTATTTATGGACCATCGATGCCCAGTATATCGACATTCGCGCCCGCAATCAGGGGCCAAGTCTTTCTCATCCGTTCGGAACAGATCAATTGGGGCGAGACACGCTGGCACGCATGCTGTCGGGTGGGCGCGTCTCCATGTTCGTCGGGATGACAGCCATGCTTCTGGCTCTGTTGCTGGGAACGCTCGTCGGCGTCGTGGCCGGCTATTTCAAGCGCCTGGACGGGCCGTTGATGCGGTTGACGGACCTGTTCCTGGCACTGCCGCTTCTGCCGCTGCTGCTCGTCATCATCATGCTGTTCCGCGACACATTGCGCTCCGCATTCGGTCCGGAAACCGGCATCTTCATCCTTATCGTCTTTGTTATCGGCATCACGTCCTGGATGCAGACCGCCCGCATCGTGCGCGGCGACGTGCTGGCGCTGAAAGAACGGGAATTCGTGATTGCTTCGCGTTCGATCGGAACCCCGTCGCGGCGAATGATCTCAAGGCATATTCTGCCCAATGTTTTGTCACCGATCACGGTTTCGGCGACACTCGGGATCGCCAACGCCATCATTACTGAATCCGCTTTGTCGTTCCTTGGGCTGGGATTTCCATCGGATTTTCCCACCTGGGGTCGTCTGCTGTTCGATTCCACCGACTATCTGCAGCAATATCCCGAGCGCGTATTGTGGCCCGGTCTTGCCATTTCACTGACGGTGCTCAGCGTGAACTATATCGGCGACGGCCTACGCGATGCGCTGGACCCGCGGATCAGGGGCCGTTGAATCGGGCGGCCGGTTGGCCTATGCAGCGCTGCTTTCGGTGACCGAGACAAACGCCCTTGTCTCAAGCTTGTCCGGTGGGGTGGTTGCTGGGTCATTGACGTAAATCTCCCAGCTTGGAGCAACGGGTTTGAGCCCTTTGGTGTCCATATGGCCCATCATCTTCCCATAGCTTTTTCGCAGCTCGGAATAGGGTCCGATATGGGTGAAGGTTAGAACCCGCCCGGCCGGCGTTGCGGCAGCCATGATTCCCGCGTCCGCCTTGGCCGCATCTTCCGGCGATACCGAAAAACCTGCTCGGAAAGACATCACCTCCGGATCATAGGTGGTGTAAACCGACAGAGCAGCGCCAGGCGTGATCTGCCTGTCCTGCATGAAGCTGATCACGTCATCAAACGCGCCACCCATGGCTGCGCTGATATCCGACGGATCCATACTGCAGCTACGCTCCACATAAAGATAAGGCAATTCCTCGACATCGGTCATTTCAAAATTGAGCATACTGCGATCTCCGTGTTTCGTGTCCGCTCAACATGGCGGCGGCGCGCAGATCCCAATTGAGCAGGGTCAAATATGGGAACATCACCACCACGTCTTGCTCCCGGGAAATCTTTGCACCGGCAAACTCAATCGGTGCGCATCCGAGGCGGGAATTTTGGCCACAACACCCGCAATCGCTCTGATTCTGACGGGCCAACAACGCCATTCCCCGAAAATTTAAAACATCGAATGGCGCTTTACGCGTGACATCAAAACTGCGCTAATGTGGTCGAGGACAAGGTGCTGGCGGATACCTTGATTATCGCAACATCTGGATGGCTCGGGGCCGGAAACGTAACAAATGACCCTTCATGAATTGGGACAGAAGCATGAGACGGATAAATGGGACCACAGTCATACGTTTATGGGCGAGAGCTATCTGCATATTTATGAGCGTTATCTGGAGCCGTTGCGGGGGATGCGTTTAAACTTCCTTGAACTCGGCGTTCGCAACGGCAATTCGCTGCGCATGTGGAAGGAGTATTTTCCACATGCCCGGATATTTGGTGTGGATTTCAACGCACAGTGTAAACAGCATGAAGAAGATCGTATCGAGATTCTGATTGCGTCCCAGGACGATGAGAGTCAGCTCGGCTCACTTGCTGACAGCGCAGGCGGGTTTGACATCATTCTGGATGATGCAAGTCACATAAATCACCTGACACATGCATCGTTCCAGATTCTGTTTCCTCGATTGAAATCCCATGGATTTTACATCATGGAGGACCTGGGGATGTCGTGGGTCGATTACTCTGAGCATGCCGATGATCCGGCATACATGGAAGGTGTTCTCAAAACACATCAGGAAAGAGGCATCTCGATCCACAACGATCGGGAAGATTTGGAGAAACTGTTCCGCAAATTACTGTTCGACATGGACATGAACAGGGGAGATGTTCATTATTTGCACTTCTGGTCAAAAATCGCGGTCATGAAAAAAGGGGCGTGATTTGAGCGGGATTGCATCGCAATGGATCGCACCAAATCCAGGCAACCGCAGGGACGCATGAAGCGAATTATTCAAAAGACGAGGCATGGGGTCCGCACAGACGCATTTCGATCCGTGTGCGAGATCTTGTCACTCGACCCGTGCGATGCCGATTTCAGTCAATACGATACCTCACATCCCTTTTGGGTCGACTTGATGGATGTTGCGATGGATCACCTCGCGGTACCAGCACTTGCCTGCGCCGTGGAACAGAAGAGCTTGGGCGATCAGTTGCCATCGCTCGTCAACCGCCATCTGGACGCAATGCTCCGCCTCAACCGAAGCCGAAATCAGCAATTGCGCGAGGAGGCATTGGAAATTGCAGACGCGTTGAATGAAATCGACATAGTTCCGATTTTTATGAAGGGGAGCGCGGGCCTGTTAACCGGATTCTATGATGAGCCTGGCATCCGCATCATGAGCGATTTGGATGTTCTGGTGCCACTGGATACTGCAGATGATTGCCGTCACCATTTGACTGGCCTGGGATTTAAATCTGTTCCAATGATCCGGCACCCGCGCAACAAAGCTATTGAGACTTTTGAGCGGTCCTCATCCATTGCTCCAATAGACTTGCACCATCAGGTCTTCGACTATGAATATCAAAAGATACTGTCTGCCCAAGACGTCATGCGCGATTGTGTCACGCACAATTGTCACCATGCTGAGTTTGCGGTTCCCAGCGCGACCCATCAGGTGATGATCAATGTCGGCCATGCTCAGCTCAATGATCGCGGCTATTGGTACGGGAACTTGCCAATTCGACTGTTGCATGATCTCGCATGGTTGCAGAGAAAAGCTTCGGACGAGATCGATTGGCAAGAAATCAAAAGAGCGTTCACGACAACTCAAAATACACGCGCCTTGGAATTTCACCTCCATGCAGCCAGGAAGTTGCTCGGAGTTGAGAGCGACGGCAACGTGGAACCTCAACTGGTGACGAGACTTCTGTTTTGGCGGTCGATTTCGCTCATGGGTTACCCCACCTTGCAGAGGATCAGTTTCCGCTTCATTCGGATATTCTTGCTGCTGTCGCGCGAGCTCTCCGCGGCCGAACTTCGTGCACGTCTGCGTCGCAACATGATCGATCCAGTTTGGTGGCAGCGCCACATAACGATTTTCTGGAAGGGCACACGCTGACAAGTGTTCGTGAATGTGTCTTCGCGACCCGTACGCGCTGTTGATTATCGTAAATCGAGAAAACCAATTGCCCGCAGTTGGCCCACTGTGGCCCGAACTTCGGGAATGAGTGTCAGCTCATCGACTTCAAATTGCTTGCCCAATTGCGAGACTATTTCTTCCAGATTTCGTGAGCCATCACAAAGCTCCCAGATTGCCTTTCCCGAATGGTTGAGCCACAGACTTTTTTCCTCCCTCTGGATTTCGAGCAGGATTTGGTCGTGAACCCGTCCCTCTTTCACCTCCGCTCGCCACAAGGGGCGACTGGTAATGGCCGGTGGCCGAATAGTGCCAGTCAATTCATCGATGTGATCGTTCAGTATTCTGATGAAATCACGGTCATAGTCCTCCCGCATTTCGATCGTCTCGTCGATACGTGTCCAGGGCTCATATTGGTGTTTGTGAAACAATGTTGTGCCGTCCTTGGCGCAGATGGTTTGACAGTAATGAATAATCGGCGCGTCCGGCACATCTTTTGGATCCCAATTGGTGCAGATTCCAAGTGAGATTGGCTCGTGCTGTAAGCCATATTCTGCGCAGGCGGCCAGATAGGCGAACATATCGGCCTCCCACATTTTATGCCCGTCGGCATTGCGGTAATTGTCGCGAACGACACCACAAAGCTCCAACCAACGAGCACAGATTTTCCTCAAATCCTGTGTGTGGATGAGTGTCGGGATCATGACCGGGTTGATGCTCTCACCCACACGTGTGCAGTGGTCACCTAGAAATGAGAGCCCGGTTCCCAAACCAAACGGGTTGTCGGTTGACGGATTGCCCGTGGGAAGGTCCACCCAGGCCTGAGAGGCAGGAAAACCTGGCGCAACGCGCCGTGTCACTGGGCTACGAAAGACACAATCGGGATCAAGAAAAAGCACAGTCCCTTCAGGCTTTTCCCTGAATACCCATTCGAGAAGGGAAGCCGGTTTGTTGTAGATCGGATAGGAATCCCCAGTGGTGTGATGAACATCCCAAAGGCTGGTTGCAACACTATGGGCGTATTTCTGTGGTGGTAGCCTTTCAGGTGTGTTGGTCGCGACCAATCGTATCAGAGCGCCTTCTTGTCCAACGCTCTTCCATGAGTGTTCCAGCAATTCGGATTGCCACTGCATCGCCGGATTGTCGTTGGTACTGAAAACCGTATAAAACATTCTCGTATTTCTCTCTGTTCAGTACTCTGGCCCGATATGAATTGGCCCGAGATCTGGTTCGTTCTCTATCACGCAATCGCCCCTGAAGAGGCTTTCATTGTAATACAATCGGCCCAATCTTCTTCGGTCTTTATCGTCAGGGGATCAGGACTGCGACCGATGTAAACGTCCGGATGGGCCCGCTTGTTCTTAAGGTCCATACCAGCGAACCGCTCGTAGTCCTCTAGTGTGCGCTTGTGACCCAGTGAATAACGACCAAGCGTCTCCTGGTCCGTTGGATCATCACTGTAGGCAAGCTTGTGCAACCGGTCGAAAGCCGTGGCATTTTTGGAGGATATCACGTGATCGCCGTGCTCCCAATGGCGTCTGGGTGGTGCCGCAGTATGCAGCATGTGCCAGATGATCATTTCATCGGGCAAAAAGAAATCGTACCCGTGGGTGTAGGAGCGCAGGCTCAGTGCAAATTCCTCACCCCAATAATAGTGATCAGGGTCCTGTCGGACATCGTCGGTCCAGCAGCCAAGCGTGAAGATGAACTGCCCGGAAAGAAAACGGTTGCGGCTTTGGCTGTGCCTTATTCGCATCCCCCAGTCGAACCAGGGCGACCAGCCCATCGCGCCCTGCCACTCAACCATTTTTGTCGCTCTAATTCCCTGGTCAGTGTGTCTGTGTATTCGATGGTGTTCGTCACTTTGAAATAGGGGAGCTATCATGGTGATCAGGGGCTGGTCGGAGGGGAAGGTTTGCATCATGCGGATAAGACTGGCATCCCATCCCGGTGCAAAGACCATGTGCGAGTCGATCTGCATTGAATAGGTCTCGCCGTCCCAAAGCTCTTGTGCCTTGCATCGGGCCCATGAGCCGCCTCCGCTTTCTTGCACGGGATGTTCGACAAACCGGAAGCGCTTGTCCCCCTTGAAGCGGCTTAGGTCTATTGGTTGATTGTCATCAAACTGCCAGCAAATACCGAAGCGCAGGTTTTGTGGCGCGCGGGCTGTTGCCAAACAACTATCCAGGGTCTGAGGCAACTCGGGATCACTATAGGCGGCGATCGCAATGAAGATTTTGGGCTGTGAAGTGTTCATCGCGCATGAACCTCATCTTGCTCCGCAGGCGCATCAGGCGCTCTTGCGACGCAGCCACCCATTGATCGTAAAGCGGCTATCGGCAAATTCTCCCGAGGGGCAATGCACGATGTCCACCTCGTGCCATTGATGACTGGCGAATGCCACGAGGCAGTTGTTTTTGGGCGGCAGCGCAGTTGCAAAACTACCGCGGTCATGGGCCGATTGTCCGACATCGCTTCCGTAAAGCAAAAGATCGCCGCCTGAATAGGGCTTCGGTAATTTGTGAAAATAGTACACGAACGTGACCGTCCGGCCTGCTACCGCGGCCTCATTGCGATCAGAATCAGCGTGCCGCTTGAAAAAATCACCATCATTGCTCGCCGTCAGTTGGATCTCCTCTTCGTCAGACTTGAAATCAGCGACACCAAGGGCCGGCGCAATATGTGCCATGTGCAGTTTTATCCGATTGATAAAAACACTGCTCCATTTCGAATCCTTGACAGCGAAGAGGACTCTTGATTTTCGAGTCGTGTCATCCGCGTGCTTTTTCGAATCCGTCAAGACAGTGCTGCCCTCGAAATCATCCTCATTCTCCAGCGCATATTTCAGCAATTCGGCGTTCTCGCCGGGTGTCAGAAAATCATCAATCTGGACGTGGGCCGGAACGCCGCTCAATTGTGGGCTGGATGCTGTTGGATGTCCCTGGTCGGCGGGTTGGATCAAAACAGCAGGCCGGGTGATGACCGAAACCAATGTATTCGACATGAAAGTGCAGGCGGCTTTGCCATCATCCAGGGGCAATTGCATGATTGATCCGGTCTGTTGTGCGCCGGTCTGCTGCGCTGCCGCCAGGGAGACATAAAGGTCATGGAGCAATTCTGAATTGGAAGGCAAGACACAGGAGTGGCTCTGTCCTCCCTTGAGTGTCACCTCGACTTCAATATTTCGCATATCGATCCGATCTTCCCAAGTCTATTGCTCAGCTCTATTTTCGGCATGTTCCAAAACGCCGACCGTGCCGGCATCATTTGCCTCAATTACAAGACGCGCTGCCTCCGCAATATTGCCAAAACGCAAACTGAATACTGGCAAATTTTCAACCATGTCACAAAGTGCTTGTATCGTTGCATCGTCATTCTTTGGAAAACTCAAACAGTTTTCCAGCAGTTCTCCAACAGCCTGCGCCGGTGAAATTGGCGACAATGACGCTTCTGCATTTGAAACGAAATTTGGAAATACCACCATGGAAACCGGTTGCAGGCTCTCAGCGACCCTACCAGCTTCAAGCGGGACAGCGCGTTTCGAAAGCGCACCAAGCTCGTCGCGCGAAAGAGCTTTCTTTGTGCCAGGTCGAACCTGTGGGGTGCAGGGAAACGGCAATGCCCGTCTGACAATTGGTTCAATTGGAACAATATCATCGGACAAAAAGGACCAACCCTGGTCGCATAGTTCAAGGACCAATGAGCTTTTCCCACGACCCCACGACCCCGGTAGGACCACCGCACCCCTGTCACTGGATGCACAGGCTGCATGAATCCAAATCAAATCAGGATGCTGGTGGATGAATAGTCGGACCACTTCCCGATAACCCTTGCGCAGCAGTTTGGCGCCGTTGGTACCACTGCTCACAGATTTGCCATCTACCAGAAGCTTTGCCGGATCATGAGCTGTTTCGATACGCACCTCTCCGAGGGGGGCTGCATTCGAATTTTCAGACATCATCGCGAACAGATTGGCCATGGACTTCGTGATCTCGACGTCATCGCTACTTACCGTGACAGCGCTCCCAAGAAACAAGGCCATGTGCGCGCCAGGCAGAGGTTGAACTGCACGTGATGAATTGGCGGGTTCTGGCTCAACAGCATCGCATTCAAGCTCGCGGCCGCTTGCGCGTTCAAGCATCTTGGCTTTGTCAAGGAAGCTTTCTGGCCACTCTCGCATCCACAGTTGGTTCAGCCGTTGGTTGACCCGGTTCCAGGAGTAGGGTCCCTCACCATCCTCCACCATTGTGCCCTTGTCGAGCAGGATGTCATCTCCGATGGCATGTCGGCCGCGCTCCAGCTTTGCGCCAGGGGGTGGCAATTCATTCCACAGATATTTGAACAATTCTTCTTTGCCCAAATTACCCCGCATACGCTGAATCGCACCGGAAAAGGTGCTCGTCATGGTGCCGATGAAATCTTGCGATTGTGCAGCGACAAGCTGGGAAATATATGCCAGTGCGATGCTGTCATGCGCCGGAAGATCCTGAAATTCGGAGTGGTGATTTTGAAGTATGTGATGGTCGATGAAGATGTGCTGCGGGAACGCTGATTTGATTTCATCAAAAAAGGGGTCATCAGCTTCATCCGTCACAATGACGAGTGTCTCTGATCTGCTGAAATGAGGATCAAGAGCCTCAATGACTTCGGACGGTTGTCGCTCCAGAGTCGTGACACCAAGCGTTTTCTTGAAATCACCCCGTCGGATGTGAACCGCGTTGAATGATCCGATATCTTGGGCCACAGTTTCAGAAAACAAGGATATCTCGGGCTTCGGCTTCATCCCGCGCAGAGCATCATAAGCCTGCAATTGTGCTGATTGGCCGAGATAGAAAAACGAAGAATAGTATCCCAGCGTCAGCGATTCTTTCCCGCCGGAGATAGACAGGGCAGGAATGTGCTCGAGTTTGTCATCAATGGTAACGAGGCGCTTGCGGCCTTTGGCAAAGGACCTGAAATCGTCACTGTCCACAGACATATGAGACGGAAAATAGAAGACTGCATCCCACGGTGGAACATCACAGATGTCCTGGGCAGCGTATTTCTGTTCGATGCTTTCGTCCCAATTGATCCAGGGTATGCCCAAATCAATCAGATCCGTTACCCGGCTGGGATACGCATTGCTGACGAGACCGTTATATTGCACAACGTTGGCAACGGGAGTTTTGTTGCCTTTCAGAATCAATAGTCGATCGGTCAGGCTGGCGACAACAACCCCCAGTTCAACGGACATGACCAGATTGCTAAGACCGGCAGCACCGCCTCGATAAACGCTGTGGATGATGGACTTCATGCGTGTTGCGATTGGCTGGGGAGAGTTGTGGGTGTCGTCAATTTGCGTCCAGATCCCAGTCCAGAGGAGTATAGTGGATAAAAATGTTGGCGTAGTATTCGCCGTCAAGAGCATAAGGACGGCCATGCTTCAGTTTTGCCCCCTCAAAGAACACCATTTCGCCAGGTTCAATGGAGATTTCGTGCGCCACGCCATCGTGATCCTCAATATAGAGGGGCCAGGCACTGTTGAGGCGATGATCGACGCAAATCGTTGCACTTACCGCATGTGTTCGCGAGCGGTCCACATGGTTGTAGAGGTAACTTCCCGGTTGATAGACCCGAATACCGTAACAAGCTGCTTTGCGAAGCGTCCGACCACTCCATTCTTCGTGGGCCGGCTGTAGGTCGGTCAAAAGTTGCTGATTGAATGTTTCGTCCTGATAGACCAGGGAAGGGTAAGCCCTTTCATTCTCGGTTTCGATGAATCCGTCGCTCGCCTCATAGTGAAATTTGTGAATATTTGACAGGAAGTGCGTGCGCAGTCGTTCGAACAGCACCGCATCCAGTTTTGATTTGGCAAACCCCAGGCCAAGATTCGGAACCCGCTCCAATTCGTCGCGTTGAGCTTCGATCAGGCGACTTGGTGTTTCATACATCAAGCCGGTCCCGCGCAGCTTTTGCGAGCTGGAAGAAGTATCTTTCATGATCCGTCCTTGCCTCCTTTGACAATTGCCTGAGGTCAGAGCGCAAAAAGTCAACGTCTCTATAGGCCTGTTTGTGCCATTTTGAATCGCGAAACGCTGCCCTACCGAAATCACCTGGATCGCTGTAATAGTGATAGAGGGTTCCTGCAGGAATTGATTCCTCATCGCAATCCGAAACCAGGAGTTCTTTTTCCTCGCGCAATTCGTATTTGATATTATTGGCCGTCAGGGCCAGGGCAAAACAGGGCATTTCCGCAATCCACGCCAATTCAACGTCCGCTGCTCGTGCCAACAGAAAAAGTGCGTGGGCAAACCGGAAACAGTCCGCGATGACTTTTTCGTTCTGTGCAACTTCGCCTGTCATGAAAACATTGACGCCTCCAGGCAGGAATTGTTGCTCGCATCCCATGGCATCAAGCAATTTGTGAAGATCTATTCCCTTGCCTTTGTTAATGTCGACGGTGGAAAAAAAGATATCCTTTTCTATGTGCCAGTTGCGTGGCATGGCACAGCCGTTTGGCATGATATCGAGATTAAGGTCGCCATATAGAAAGATGTCGCTGTCGAGCAAAGCGATCAGCTCTGATTTTCCGACAGTTTGTCCGGCAACGGCCAGCGCCTCAACCCTGTTGAGTGCGGCGTGGCACTCACCGCCTTTGTTTCCGACATCAATGAGATTAGTCTGTGCATGATTTGTCGCAACGTCGAAATCGGTCTCATATGCGTCGAAAATAGCTTGAAGCTCGTGTGATATCGGGTGACGGTTGTTGCAGACCACCACATAGGTTTTCCAACCCAACGGTAGTTTGCCCCGGAAGGATTCCAGAAATATTGCGGTTTGCCACCAGAAATAGGGCTTGTCTTCAATGCCAATAACGAAGGTCGTCGGCACATGCGCAGTCAGGTCTGCCTCGCGCCTCTCCAAAAAACCCAATCGAGACAATTCGGATAGAACCTGCCCAACTTGCGGGACCAGAAAATCGCGTTCAACGGGAAACTGTGCCAGTAACGCGTCGACAACTTCATCAGTGGAGCGCTTACCATCGCAAAGGCTCCAGATTATGCTGCTGGAAGAATTGAGCGTAACCGCCTGATTGATGGATTCATCGCCTTCTGCACCGTCAGAGTGATCCGGCGCAACCAATACGATTTCGTTTCCAACTGAAAATTGTCTGACCTGGGAACGACGTTGCGGACGATCCACCGTAGTCATGAAGTGGTCCCACCTTGCAATACATCTAAGGCCGAAGAACCATCATTTAAGCCGTGAGCCAAATACAAGAATGTCACTGAAATAGGCAAGAAACTCCAACTGCTAACTGCTCGTAATGTACCGCACAGCTCCCATTGGAGAATCTGTGCTACACGATGCACCATTTGGCAATGAGCATTTCGGTTCCGACAACCAACATCGGCCGCAAATGATAATAGCGCTACGTTACAGGAACAGAAGGGAGCGGAGTCGGCGAAGCTGTCGGCGTATTTGTCGGCGGAGCCGTCGGTGCACCGGTTGGCGAACGGGTCGGCGCCGCCGTAGTGCCGGGCGCCAGTGTCGGCATGGGAACACTGCCGGGACTCATGGCCGGTTGGGCGAATACAGCATTGGGAAGATTGACTGACATGATCACCGGTGCCGCCCAAGCAGCCTTGACCAAACCACGCTTGGTGATGCCATCATCATCCTGCTCAGCAGCATCCGCTGCCTGCTCAAGCTCGTTGACCCTCTTGCGCAGGGCCTCAAGTTCATCATTGCTGTCATTAGACACTGAATCGGGGTCTTTTTTCGTCATGAATTATGTCGCCCTATTGTCCCACTACCAATTTGCAGAGTGCCATTTGCCCATCGTAACTGACAATCTACCAAAGAACTCCATATCATTAATAATATGAAACAGGCAATTATTATTCGGTAAACTCACTGGTAAAACTCAATTGCTGGATTTATTTTGACAACTACTAATTGTCCTCTTCTGAATTTTAGTCAAATACGGGAATTTCCGTCTCTCGATCATCTTGACCATGCGGATGAAAACTGCCAACAAAACGGCTGCTTTGAGGGGATTTAAGTCGTGAGTGTCAAATATTGAGTTGGCGGGATCATGCCGTTTTAGTGACGGGCGGCGCATCATTTATCGGGTCGCATCTTGTGGACGCCCTTGTTAGGCGAGGTGCACGAGTTACAGTTGCAGATGATTTGAGCAGTGGGCGTCTCGCAAATTTGGAAGGCCATCTCGAAGCAGACCGGATCCGGTTCATTCAAGTTGATTTGCGGCGACAGGATGCTGCGGAAACGGCGGTGGCGGGCCATCAAAGCGTGTTTCATCTGGCTGCCGATCATGGAGGGCGAGGGTATATTGAAACACATGAGGCGGCCTGCGCAGCGAACCTTCTTCTAGACGGAATGATCTTCAAGGCGTGCGTCGAGAGCGGCGTGGAACGGGTGATCTACGCATCATCCGGATGTGTTTATCCCAAAAACTTGCAGGCCGACAAAGACAATATTGTCAGATTGAATGAGAACCATGTCGGTCCACCCTATGATGCGGACGGAATGTATGGTTGGGCAAAACTGATGGGTGAGATGGCGCTGGCCACTTATGCGCGGGAACAGGATATCAAGGCGGTCAGTTGCCGCTATTTCACTGCCTACGGTCCTCGTGCAACAGAGAGCCATGCCGTCATTGCCATGATTGCAAGAGCATTTGTCAGGCAGGATCCGTTTGAAGTTTGGGGGACGGGTGAGCAGGTCCGCAATTGGACCTATATTTCCGATATAGTCGAGGGGACTTTAAGGGCTGCTGAACTCGCCGATAACGGCGAAGCCTATAATATCGGGACAATGGAGGGAACCAGGGTCATGGACGCGGCCAAAATGGTCCTGAAGCGCTCAGGCCACGTTTCGAATATCCAGACCCTTCCTGAAATGCCAACGGGCCCGTATTACCGCATTGCCGATAATTCTAAACTGGCTGACAGGACCGGCTGGCGCCCTGCAATCAAGTTCGAAGATGGGCTTGCACAAACCATGGATTGGTATCAGGCGGTACACTCGACAACGGATATCAAAACGCGCCTACCCAACCTTCTTCTGGAACGCTGATGGACGGTCGCTGCTTTGCCGGCACATGTACAGCCAGGCATCCCGATAGGCGTCGAGCATGATTGTAATCCTTCCGTCGGAAGAAAGGGTACCGGTTCCTGACGGCATCAGGACGATTGGACAGCTGCATCAATTTCTCTTCGAAACTGCTGGATTTCCAACGTCAATTCTACGCCTGTTCAATAAGTCGGATGAGGTTACAACCGACAGCGAACTTGCTGCGGCTGGCGATGACGCGGTGATTGATCTTGCGTTGCAGGTTGGCGACGGATTCACGATCTGTCGCTCGGCAACAAGAGATGTGCTGGATTCTCAGCAATCGGAAACCTTTGTACCCCACAGATCTTTAAAAAAGGCCCGCAGACTGGATCACTTCGTCGGCCCACCTGGAATCAGACTGGGAAGCGAACAGGATGAAAACAAGGAACACGCTTCGCGATTTCGGGTGCCATTTGAAGAGCACCGGCGAAAGCGGGTGCGCGTTCTGCGTGAAAAGCGCGCACAGCTGGATTCGGGACCAATTGTGGTGAGCACATTCAATTGGGGCTTCCGCCAGATGTTTGAAAATTGGGCAGCATCATGCGATCACCACAAGATTGATAGTCGCAATTTCACACTATTGTTTCCCACCGATGAGCGCGCGGATGCACTTGCCCGTGACCTGGGATTTGTGACCTACTTCGACGGAAATTCCTATGGCGACCTGCCGACAGAAGCGGCTGGTGCTTTTGGCGATCGGATTTTCGGACAAATGCTTTTTGCCAAAATCGCTATGACCATGGATATGCTCGATGTTGGCGGTGATTTTTTGCGCCAGGATGTGGATCTGATCTGGGCGAAAGATCCACGAGGTGATCTTGCAACGCGCATGGATCGTCAGAGCCTGGATATGCAGTTCATGTATGATGGACCCAGCGCTATACACCAGCCGCTACATTACAATTCGGGATTCATCTTCATCCGGAGCAATTCGTTTTCCCGCCATATGTGGAAAACAGTGTTTGACAATTACGGCCAAATTCTCGCCGAGCGTGCCGAGCAGCGGGTTATCAATGTGGTCGCCCATTGTCTGCGGGAAAGAGGATTGCGCATGGAAAGGCTACCCGAACTCCGCTACATAAACGGTCATGTTATTAGCCGGCTCCTGCGCAACAAAGCTGAGCTGCCGAAGGAATGGAGCGTTGTGCATGCCAGTTGGACGAGTGATATCGATCGGAAGATTGTAAACATGAAGAAATTTGGGCTTTGGTATCTGGATTGAGGCCCATTTGACGACGTTGTTTTCAATATTTGATCAGGCACCATTTAAATTCAGCTTCTCCCTGACCTCCGGCAGTTTGATGAACCCTTCAAAAAAGTCGCTTGAGAATCGCGCCGCACTTTCGGGTGACAGATGTGATCCGTCAGCCGTTTGCAGTCCTTCAAAGGAAGGCAGTATGTAGGGCATACCCAGCCGTTCTGACAACCAGGACAGATGATTTGTTTCTACCCGATAATATGGAGCTGTGGTCAGAACGATCAAAGTGCCGCGTGCGTCCATTTCCTGCTTGAATTCGGTTGCAAATTCCAGGGCACGCGGAAAACTGTCGCGCTCTTCGCCTCTCTCTATGTCATATCGGTATTTGGGCTCCAGAACATTACGCCACCACCCACTTTGAGACGAACGATAGTGGATCCAATTTGAGGTCAATCTGCCGTCAAAATATTCTATTCGCGGCAAAGTTCGGTGTAATGCAATTGATAGCCACCACTTGGCCGTCCCCTCTATCACAGCCTTAACGGCATTCCAGGTGCCCATATCAACGACCTGCTGCGCCCAGCGCGAGTAATTTCCGCTGAAGATAAAGGGTCCGCCATTGACGACCACGATTTTTGGTCGCAGATCGTGCCGCCGAAACAGATCAGTTGCAAATCGTGCTCCGTCGGCGTGACCAACTGCGAGATTGAATGTTGTAAGTCCCAGTTTTTTTGCGGCACGGGTGATAGGTTCTTCACGCAGCCCGAGTTGAGTACGCGAGTTGCCGACAAAAATGATGTCCGCTTTTCTGGCTTGCTTTATGGAATCGCCCAAACCGTAATAGAGAATTGGATGGGACAATTCCTTTTCGCCGGAGAACACAAAAAATGCATCCTCACCGGGATCACCAAATTCGGGCATAGTCTGAATTTTGGGATGTATGCCCGGGCGCAGATTCAGCTGCGGTAAAAGCCATACCGAGGTACCAAAGGAAGTTGCAAAGATCAAAGCGGGAACGAGCCAGTGCAGGATCAAGCGAACATCAAACTTTCCTTTCGCAGCCATCCTTCGTGAAGTCCCTAAAACTGGAAATAGATAAATGTTTGAACGGACGAGTACATCATCAGAACTGCAGCGAGCATACCACCTGCGTAGATTGATTTTTCATAGGCCCCGGCTGGACCAATCGGGGTGCGTTCGCCAAGCAGAGCCCTTGCGTGAAACAGCCAGACCGCCATGCTCAAACACCAGCCAAAAACAAGAAGGCCGTCTATCTTGTTTTGGCCGTGAAATCCGTCGATTGCCTGCGGCAAAATCAGCAGCGCATGTTGGGCAATGTGCATGGCCTGCACAATGCTCTCTGAGCGAAACAGGCTGAGGCTGAAAATCCAGACCAGTTGAACGACGGCAAACCAGGCGAGCATTTGTGCGATGGATTTCGGCTTGTTGAGGCCCAGTGTCCGTTCGGCCAACAGAGCGAGACCCAACACACCACCCCACGCCAGAAAGGTCCAGTTTGCGCCGTGCCAAAGGCCACTCAGGATCATGACCAACAGCAGGTTCAATGCCACCCGGGCAGCTGTTGACTTGTGACCTCCTAAAGGGATGTAGACATAGTCGCGCATCCATTGGGACAGCGTGATATGCCACCGCCGCCAGAAGTCTGAAAAACTGGTGGCGATAAAGGGTGCATTGAAATTGATGGGGAGCCGGAACCCCATTTGATAGGCAAGGCCGCGAGCGATATCGGAGTATCCGGCGAAGTCGCAGAACAGCTGATAGGCAAAAAACACCATCAGCGAGAGCGCCAGCAACCCATTTGGTTCGCTGGCGGCCTGTTCCCAATGTTGATCGACGATTGTTCCCAGATTGTCGGCAATGACCAATTTCAAAAACAAGCCCCGCAGGATCAGGTAACTTCCCTCCAAAAAGACACGGATGTGAAAGCGCCGCTTGCGATCAAACTGATAGAAAAAGCTTCTGGCCCGGACAATCGGGCCAGCGACCAGCTGAGGAAAGAAAGCGATGTAGCAGGCGAACCGAAGAAAATTCCTTTCGGCCCTGATGTCACCCCGATAAACATCGATTGTATAACTCAGAGACTGGAACGTATAAAACGAGATACCAATCGGCAGAACAATGTCAGGAAGGCTCCAACCTGTGAATGATGCGCCCTGTGCGGACGCAACGGCATGCCCCGCCTGGTTGGCCGAAGTTACAAGAAATCCGGCATATTTGAACCACGCCAGCAAACCCAGATTCAGCACGATTGAAATCAAGACAATCTGCGTCGTTCTTCGTTTCACTGCACGCGCGGGCGTTTCGCTTGCGTCTTCGTGTAGCTGCGCATCGATCAAGCGACCAGCGATATAATCGACGGCCGTGCTGAACAGGATCAGAAAGATATACTGAGGAACGTGCCAAGCATAGAAAACCCAACTCAGTGCGAGCAGGGCAATGATTCGGAGCTGGGTTTTGCTGCCGGTCCCCCAGCGAACAATGAGCGCCAGCAAATAGAGACCGAGGAAGGATGCGGAGACAAAGCTCAATATGGCAGCTTTTCTGAGTCTGCGAGAATTTGGCTGACGAGGCTGACAACATCTTCGCCGTCAACCCGCATGTCAGGTTTTTCAAAATCAAAGTACTCCGGTTCGACAACCCAATAGTGATGTCCGGCTGCCTGTGAGAGCCCATAAAAATGGCTTCTGCGGAAATTTCCGGTGGAATAATCCGCGCTGGAAATCGGCACGAATTCGATAACGTGGGTGCCCGGTGGGCAAAAGGCCATGTTGGACAGACCGGCACCATGCGGGCCGACGACAATTCTTGCTCTGGCAAACAGGGACAGATCACTATCCCAGTCTCCGTTGCTCCGAAATATGACTAACTCAAGTCCATACTGGTCGGCGAGGTCTCTGATGGGCGCCAGGAATCGCTCTTGATCTCTGACGGACCGATTGAATCCCTGGCGGTCTGCATAAATTATCAGCTCCCGGCTGTCCCTTTTCAGCAGGCCGAGGCGTTTTTGAACCGGTCGCAGCGCGTGCCGGGGATAGATGCTGGGCGCTCCGATGCTCGGCGAAAAATGTGGAAACAGGACATGATCGCAATGAACAACATGACGTTCATGGGCACTGATTGGCTTTTGCACGATGCGGTCCTGCAAACCCAGCTTGCCCCAGAGCCAGCGTGCGAAGGGTGCATCTCGATCATGACTTACGATTTTGACCCGCTCGAACCCGGGGGATTCGATCATATCTATGACCGAAGCCAGCGGCGCCAGGGCATCAAGGATAAAGTGTTGAAAGGCATTTCCCATCCAGCCGGAAACAAGAACCCCGGCCTCGATGTGCTCGATCGTTTCGGTCTCGTTGTAAATGGCGGGGTCATCACCTGCCCACCAGCGACCGAAGCAAAAATAGCGCTTCCGATCAAATACCACATTGTCACCGATATAGGCGTCCCTCAAATACAGGACGAATGTCGTGTTGATTTGGACGGGCGATGAAAATGGATCATGGGCGGCATCCACACCCCTTGCCGGATGAAGCGGAGAAAGTACGCGGCTTTTTACGACGTCCTCGGTGTTCACCTCGGCAAGAGTATTAATCACCTGTTTGTATGGATCGCGAATGTGAGCCAGGTGAAAATCAAAGTCGAAGCTGGCCCCGTCATTTGATCCGGTGTTCGACGATCTTGTGGCGCCAATAGCACGTGCGATATCTGTCGTTCTTGGCCCCGACAGCACCGGGCCCTGGGAATGATGATCTGGTTCAACGTCTCGAGGCAGCGCACTGGCACCCGGCGAGATTTGAGATGAGAAACGTTGTGGAGCTGTGCCTTCAAGATGGGAGGATGCCGCGTCTGCCGGTTCTTCAAGGATACGGTGTATCAGTGAGAGAACTTCAGTCGCATCGACCTGCATGCCGTAGTCATCAAAGTCGAATACCTCTGGTTCAACCACCCAGAAATGATGGCCCGCAGCCTGAGAGAGACCATAAAATGGCGTCCACCTTGATGTCTCTGCGGTAAAGTCAGCCTCGGAAATCGGAACAAACTCGATGACATGGGTTCCGGGTGCGCAAAATGCGATATTGGCAAGCCCGGCGCCGTGCGGCCCCAATACGATTTTTGCCCGCCGGAACAGCGCCAGATCTTCGTCCCAGTTTCCCTTGCCGCCAAATATTCTCAACTCAAGACCATAACTGGCTGCGAGGGTTTCCAGTGGTTTCAGGAACATGTCCGGGTTTTCCACAGAACGGAACAGCCCGGATCGGTCCGCGTAGACAATCAAATCCTGCGTCTGGCCGTCCATAAGCCCCAACCGCTTTTGGATGGGTGCCAGCACACGGCGTGGATAAATACTCTTTGCCCCCATGCCGGGTGAGTAATGCGGAAACAGGAGCTGATCACAGTGAACGACATGTCGCTCCTGAGCGTTCAGTGGCTTTTCGATCACTCTTTCCGATAGTCCCAGTCTTTTCCAAAGCCAGCGCGCAAAGGCCGCATCCTTATTGTGGCTGATGATCTTTATGTGTTCGAAACCTGGCGTTTCCAGCAATTCAATAACAGCGGCAAGGGGTGGCAATGCATCCAAAATGAAAAGTTGAAACGCCGAGCCACCCCAGGCCGAGATAAGGACACCGGCTTCAATGTGCTCGATCGTTTCAGTTTGGCTGTAAAGCCCCGGGTCATCGCCTGCCCACCACCGGCCAAACGAAAAGTACCGCTCTTGATCGAACACCACATTGTCGCCCGCATAGGCGTTTTCCAGATGCAGCAAAAAGGCCGTGTCGATCTGGACTGGAGGCGAAAACGGATCCTTTCCGGCAATCAACCCTCTTGCGGGGCGAAGAGGTGTGAGGAGGCGCTTCTTGATGAGATTTTGAGAGTCCACCTCGCCCAGGGTGTCTACGACCCGCTTGTTCGGATTTTTTACAACGGCAAGATGATGGTCGAGATCAAATCCACATTTTGAAGCGGAACCGGGCAACATCTCAGATTTGAGATTTCCGGCATCGCATTCGGAAAACCATGGATCCGACCTGCCACCCGTCATTTCAAGGAACTGCCGTCTACTACTGCTACCATTGATCTCTCCCCCGGAAACCCAGTGCCGATTTCAGCTATTCCAGACCGCTGTATCATCCTGACAAGCGAAGTAGAAGGTCTCGATCATCTCACTGTTTCCGGTCAGGAATTCCATGATTTCCAACGACGAATAGCTAAGAACTTGGATTCGAACCTCAAAATGCGGGGACCGGAGCGTCCGATAGAATCTTTTCAACAAGGCCAACAATCTCATCGGCGTCGACCCGCATGTCAGGCTGATCGAAATCGAAATTCTCCGGCTCGACAACCCAGTGCTGATGTCCGGCCGATTGGGCAAGACCGTAGAAATGAGTCACTTTGTAATAGGGCCTGGTTCGCGTGGCTCTGGATATTGGAACGAATTCAACAACATGTGTGCCGGGCGGAGAATAAACCATGTTGGCCAACCCAGCACCATGAGGCCCGATGATGACTTTGGCTCGTCGAAACAGAGAAAGATCTGCGTCCCAGTCCCCGACACTGTTAAAAATGACAAATTTCATACCACGGGACGCTACAAGAGATTTCAATCGCGGCAGAACCTTCTGTTGGTTCTCCACCGATCGTTTCAAACCAGTTCTGTCAGCATAGATCACCAGGTCTTGCTTGGAGTTGCCCGTTAGACCGAGACGCCTCTGGATTGGACGAAGAACGTTGCGCGGATATCTGCTCAGCACGTTGAAACCGGGAGAAAAATGGGGAAACAGGACATGATCACAATGCACGATGTGTTGTTCAAACACGTTAGTCGGCTTTTCGACAATCCGATCCTGCAATCCCAACTTGCGCCAGAACCAACGTGCGTATTCAGCGCCTTCCCGATGGCTGACTATTTTCACATGCTCGAAGCCCGGAGCTTCCAATAGATCGATAACGGCAGAAAGGGGCGCCAGAGCATCCAGTATGAAATGTTGGAAATGAGCGCCGGCCCAGGCTGAAATGAGCACGCCGGTATCGATGTGTTCTATTGTCGTTGTCTGCCCATAATGTGCTGGATTGTTACCGGCCCACCAGCGATCGAATGAGTAGTAACATTCTCGGTCAAACACCACGTTGTCGCCCATATAGGCATCGTGCAAATGCAACAGGAAGACGCGGTCGAATTGTACGGGCGGAGAATACTTGTTTACTGCCGGATTGAGCCCGCGAGCCGGATGCAAGCGTGATGAAAATCCTTTTGAGAGATATTTTTCCGGATCGACCTCTGACAGGTTTTTCACCACCCTTTTGTCTGGGGCTCGGATGCGAGCGAGGTGGCGGTCAAGACTGAAGGGTGCATCACCCATCCCGGTCAATCTTTGTCGACCCATCAATTGTGAAACGTTCTCCGCATCCGCTAAGCCGAACCATGGACCTGTTTCCCGCTCAACCATGCGATGCGACTTTCATCTGGGTAGTCAAAGACGGTCTTGAGTCAGGTTCGCCAAATTCAGCGTATCCCATGAGAATATTCCAATTCTCGAAGAAGGCGAATGTCGGCTTCGTAAACGCGCTCAATGAACGACAACGAACTCTGATCAAGGTCATCGGGTTTAATCATATACCGCCGATATCCCAGGTCCTCTGCGCGAGCCCCGCGCGATCTGCTGACAGGAAGGGTGGGGCACTTTCCCATATTCAATCGCTCGAAAACGTTGCTCATCCCGTCCTGAATTCTCTCCACATGAAAAAACTGGTCGACGCGGACACCCGATAGTAGCCTTGCCTGGGGGAGCAAGTGGATGTCCCAGCAAGCACTGCCGAGTTCGCTCAAAAACCTTTTAAATCTTGCAGGCGTATCCTTCATTGTAAAAAAATCGCGCCCGGATTGCCCCATCGAGGTTAACTCAAATCGATAAGAGACTTCTTGATAGGCGGACAAAAGGCGTGAAATTGGCTCCCGCAAAGCTGCAAATGTGTAGTACCGATTTCGGATCTCCGGACTTATGGTTGTGTATCTATGCTCGCGACTTTCATAGATGTCGCGTCTCAATTCTTCGCGCAGGGTGCTCGATGCATTTTTCGGAAGAAGCAAGCAGATGAACTCGAATCGGTCTGAAACAACGCAGACAACATCAAAGGGGTCAATGGCCCCGATTGCAGCAAGGATTTCAACGCAGTGGTCTACGTCCCGGCTGATTGATCCAACTTGAATCCCGTAATTTTCAGCAAGTTGTTTTGCGATGTCGCTTACAACATTCTTGCCATTGCAAAGCCTCAATATGTCTAGTGCGGATTGATTGAGTTCGATTGTGTCCGATAGCCCGTCTATAGACACCGCGATATTGCCACGGTTGCTCTCGATCAGATGATATTCTCTTGCTCTAGGCCTGCTGTCCGGATCCATATTGTCAGGTCGCTGGTTAGCGCAGAAATGTATCACGTTTCACATTACCGATATCTTCCAGATCTCATTTTCAGTCTATGTGTAAGTGAGGAACGCTGTGCGCCCAGAATTTCTTCCTCAAATTGTCAGCGCAAGGGCGTGTTAAGCCGCTGACCTGACCCGGAGCTGTCTTTTGGGGCCAGGAACATCCACTCTCCTGCGAAACCTCGTCCCTCACTGAATACAAGCATCCTGTCATTATCGTTGAAATACTCCAGCTCTCGATACTTGCTGATTTGGATATCCGCCCGCTTCAAGAACTCGACATCAAAATACTGTGATGCCCGGTCCACCAATTTGGATTTTAGCTTCTCTCCATCTTTGAGATATCGAGCGTGAATCTCAACGATAACATGCATATGTCGTATTTTTTGGAGGAGTTTGCCAGTGAGCAGCTGAAACTCACCCCCTTCAATATCGCAGAGTATCACTCCGGATGGATATTCGCTGATCGATGAAACTATAGACTTCAGATCAACTTCTCCAAAGATTGTTACCCTGTCAGCAATACCATTATTTGCAGCACTGTCCCTGAGGACATCTCTGCCTTTTTCCGACATTTCAAAACAGATTGCGTGCTCGAATAACCCGGCCTTTACTGCTCCAACAGCGAAATACCCGTCAGCCGATCCAATATCGACAAAAACAGAAGCAGGCGCCGCCAATTCAGCAATTTTTTCCTGGACGTGACGCTCATAGGTTCCCAGAATTTGACCACCAACATCAAGTTGCCCCCACCAGTTGTTTTCCGGCAAAGTCATACCTTTGAATGGCCCGTATGCGACTGTGTTATTATGGGTTGCCGCAAGGTACTCAGACATTTTCAGTCTTGCGGCATTGATTTCACCATCATGTGCCTGCGTGTTGGCAACAACCACTTCGCTCACGCCGATCTTCTTTCGCAACACATAAACCAGCCCGGTCAAGCCATAGGTTCTAAACACTGAATTCGCAGTTCTGATCTTTCTCACCAGGTGACCGAAAGAACCTTTTGTGTCTAGGTTTGATGCCATGTTGGTCCGTCTATCTGATTGCTGGGCCAGCAGCAATTCGTGTTTTGCGTCCAAACAAAAGAGAAAAAATCTGGGAAGTAGTTCGGCCAGCCGCCATTCGTAAGGGGTTTGCGCCTGACAAGACGATATAATTTCGATGCACCTGTGACTAGGTGTTGGGTTGCAATTTACCGGTACGGCCGGGGCCGGCAACAATCACTCCATATTGACAGCTCTCACGTGAACAGGACGCCGTCAGGTTCGCGCGCCCTTCAGTCGCAACCGAACGTGGCTCACGATCACAAAACGCGCCAAACTGTGCATCGGTTGCGGCTTTCAAAGCCGCGTGAATTATCGGCTATTGAACCCTCAGATGGCAGATTCCTACTGGTATCAGATATCCGGAATCGGGCCTCTGGAAACGGATAATGATCTGGAATGAAGGTCAGTGCCATTACGGAAGAAAACCCACGCACCGGGTTGTGTCCAGCCGTCTCCTGATCCGAACGTGAGCAACACTCGATTAGCATCCTCTGCCAGCTGGTGGGAAGAAAAGAGAGACATTGCTGCTGTCGGAGCTAACTTCGGGACAGCCAGAGCAAGTGGCGGGAGATGCCGTAAAAAGAACCTTTCGAATCTGTGATCTTTCCGCTTTTGAACTGGGAAGGGAACCGGGTTACGGCGGACTTGGCCAATAAACCAGGGCCCCGATTCACTGCTCACCATGACATTGCGTGTTGGGCTGAAGCGGGTGATACTGATGATAGACAGCCGTTTTCGGTTTCTTGTTTCCCATGTGCACACGGAAAGAAGTGCGGAGAGCTATCCCCGAACCGACCGTACGAGTTTTTGTTGGTCTTCGGAAGGCGACTATCCGCGAAACCCGAGCCCCGTTGGACCGGAAGCGCTTTGATAGGTGTGAACTGGTTGGGCCTGCCGGCTGGCCAGCAATGCTGCCAGGGCGCCGGCACACCCAACTGAACCGACGATCATTTCGCCGCCATCCTCCGCGATGGTAATCAGGCCGGTCAGGCTATTGTTCAACGCTGTTTCGGCATCCAGGCCGTCCCATGCATTGAGCATATCGAAACCCATTCCCGTCACCACGAGACCACACAGGATCGCCACAAAGAAGTAGCCATAACGATAGAATTCTCTGGGGCTTTTCAGGAAGCCAATGGCAAGAGCCGCCAGTGCAACGGTCCCAAGCATCGCCCAGACCGTCAGTTCTCCAAAATCCTGTGCGCGCAGTCCGAAGGCAGGATTGAAACCGAGTGTATTGACCGCGAATGCCCCACCTCGTTCGTGGATTTGGAACGAATCATCAGCAAAAACGAGCGCGAAGACAAGTGACAAACTTGCAAATAGTGCCACCCGGGTCCGATAGAACACGACCGCGAGCGAACCGCACATAAAGATCCATTTCATGTAGTTGAAAATCTCACCGGCACTGAAATCTTCCGAAATGGTCCAGAACACAGGCATCTTGTCGAACCCCAGAAAGATGTCCGCCATGCCGAGCGCCACGTAAATCCCGATCAAAAGCATATCGATTAGCAACAGCGCGATCAGCACCTTCCAGACCGTCGGTCCGCCGTTCTTCAATATCCCTATGGTTTCCTGCAGAATTTTCATGTTCGGATGTTCCGATTGCGGATGTGCGGCGATGCGGCGATAACCATCGGCATCAGCCGGGTGGATAGCACCGAAATCGCGACAAATGTGATTGAGATGATCCCGCCTTGCAAGCGTCGGGGTCGGATATGTCGGAATATGGTGAACGCCGGCCCCTGTGGCGGAAGCCGTCGACGCGTCCGATGATGGACACGGTCGCAACCTGTTCGCCGGCATCCACCCTCGGATCATTCCGCACGAAGGGAGAAGGTCCTGCTGGTCTCTTGGCCTGAGCAGCCTCGATGCATTCGGTCCGTTTGATGCCCGTCAACACGGCGCAAATTAACGGTTTATTGAACCCTCAAATGGCAGAATCCATCTGATTTGCTCATCGGTGACGGGCGTCAAGTTCCCGTGGTGATGCATTGGACCACTGCCTGCATGCCGTCGCGATTGCGGAACACAACTGTAATTGTTCCATGCGGCGGCACCATGGTCCGGACAATGACAGGTCTGTTGGCGTCATCTGCCAGCCGATGCAAACAAGAAATTGCTCCACTGGTGGATCAATAGACAGGACAACCAGCATACGATGTGGAGACAGGTAGCAAACGGACCACCGGGCTATGTCACACTTCCATTCTTGAATTGGGAGGTCGGCCGCATCGTCGCGATCATGGCCTGTCTGACGCCAGTCCTGTTGCCTGTCATATGGATTACGGGGACCACTCTGTTTTGGGTTCTGATTGTCGCGCTTGCCAATTGTTTTTGCTGGCGACGACCCTCAGCTGTTGAATGGGCGCTGGTGGCGACCGCATTGTTGCTGGTCCTGGGGCTCCTTGCCGGTCAGATGATCGGCGTTCCCTCGGACCGCGCCACCAGTTCCATCTATCATCTCAGCCACTGGTTCGTATTGCTGGCATTTGCAAACATTGGCCGCTTCGTCATGGCAGATGAACGCAACCACGATCTTTTCGCATTGATGTCGAAGGGGGCAGCCCTTTGTCTGTGCCTGATGGTTGCCTACCTGCTGATCGTCGCCTGGTACGTGTCCAAGAATCCACTGGTCCCTGTGCAGTTTCCATCTCTCATCGTCGGCAGGTTCGCCTCCGAAATCTCCGTATTGAGCGGCTATGTGATGATCGCCGTCAACAAGGTCAACACGATCAGTTCCGGCTTCGAATGGCGACTGATCGGATTCGGTCTTTGGACATCGGAGGGCGCGTATCTTGCCAGCATCGTCGGCCTGTTCGCGATGATTTACGCCCATTCGCGTTTTGGAATCATTGGACTCATCGTCGTGGAGATCGCGGTTCTCATTGCCCTGCACCTGGCCGGCAGCCGGACGAGCTCCGCCGCCTATACTCTGTCGATGGGGGTATGGCTGGTTTTGCTGGGACGTTATTGGCGGTTCGCGGTCGTGCTGGCCATACCGTTGGCAATCGGCGCAGTCGCATTGTTTATCGGTTATGGAATGGAGTTCCTGCGCGCCGAAATCGCCGAGGCGTATGAGTGGCGCCAGGCGTCATCGGGTGCCAGGCTCGTTTCGTATCTTGTCGGCATCGAAATGGTGTTGGACCGCAATCCATTGACCGGTCTCGGCTATTTGCCGATGATTCCGGAACTCGTTCATATACCGATCGGCTCTCATTCATCCTGGACGTCCATTCTCGTGCGCGGCGGATTTGCAGCGCTTGCCGTATTTGCCCTGGCGCAAATTCTCCTGCTCGGCAAAATGTGGACGACGCTGCAACGGGTAAAATCCGGTGCACCAACCGCAAGGCTCGCAACCCTGCTGCCCGACATCATTCTGGTGCGGTGCCTCATTGTAACACTGCTGAGCTGGCTGACGGAGGACCTGGACGGTCCAGCGGCCGGCGTTGCGTTTGCTGGCATGGCGATTGGCCTTTTCCTCGGATTGCACAATCAGGACAAAGTTGCCGGGCCGGCGGTTGCGGAAACACACGAGCGGATGCGTTGGCGATGATGTCACGATTATCCAGACACAGACACCTGAATGAACGCCTCAGCGATTGAAGAGCTTGAACGACATGGACAAAGACAACGAAAACCGAAATTCAGGTGCCAGCAGCGCTGAGGCAGCGGCCAAAGCCGGCACGAATACGATCCGTGACATCGTGTCGATCATCTGGCAGCGCCGCCGATATGTGATTGCCGGAGCGGTCCTTGGGCTTGTCATCACCATATTGATGACCGCATCGATGGCGCCGAAATATGTGTCGAAAGCGACCTTGCTGGTCGACCTGCGCGAGCTGGAGGTCTCCCAGAACGGGTTGATGCCAACAGTGCCGGCGACCGTGCTGGAAACACTGGCGAATTCGGAAAAGAGCATTCTCTATTCAAATCGTGTTCTTGACAGGGTTGTGATCGAGAACGACCTCGAAAACAATCCGGAATTTGTTGGCGGCAGCGCACTCGGCAAGATCAAGGCATCGATCAAGGGGTTGTTTGGACTGGGACAGACAACGTCGGACCTTCGGGCAGTTGCCGCAAAAGCCCTGCTCGAAAAACTTGATGTCCAGCGCAAGAAAGACACCGTCATATTGACGATTGCAGTTTCGACCCAGGATCCGCAACTGTCACAGCGCATCAACCAATCCATCTTGAACAATTATCTGATCATCCGCGATCAAAGCGCTCAACAGTCGTCGGTGCGTGTTGTCTCCGCATTGGAAAACCAACTGGATGAGCAGGTGAAGCGCGTAACCCAGGCGGAAGGCGCCGTAGAACAGTACAAGATCGAGAACAATATCATCGATGCCGACGGGCGTTTGAACAATGAGCAGCAGATCAACACGATCACTGATCAGTTGAGCTCTGCACAGTTGGAAACCGCCCGGCTTCAATCCCGCTATGACCAGTATCGCAACATTATCCGGTCCGGTTCCGCAGGGGGAGCCGACAGCGGCGTTTTTCAGTCACCTGTGATGGCGACCCTGAGAACCCGATTGCTCGAAACACAGGACGAACAGGCTGCACTTGCCGTATCCCTCGGGCGCAATCATCCGCGCATGGTCGAGATCAATCAGCGGATCGCCTCGCTGAAGAACGCCATTCGAGGGGAGGCCGACAAGGATCTCAACGCGGTTCAACAGGAACTGAACCGCGCGACCGAATTGGAAAATGCACTGCAGCAGGAATTGGCGGCGCTTCAACAGAAAACCGGCAATATCAATCAAACGCTGGTGCCTCTTCGCGACCTCGAGCGAAAGGCCGAAGCCGCGCGGTCCGTCTATGTGGCAACGTTGACGAGGATCAGGGAAATCAGCGCGCAGCAGAATGTGGACAGCTCCAATGTTCGTGTCGTTTCCGATCCGACCTTGCCCACGAAGAACGAGCGGATCTCCAAGAGCCTTCTTGCGATGCTTGGCGGGCTGTTTGGGATGAGTTTCGGCGCCTTTGTCGGGCTTGTCACACAGCCAGGCGGCACGCGGGTGGCGCCCCCGCAAAACGACATTTCGGCAACCGGATTGCCTGTCCTGGCGCGTTTCCCTGTCGGGAGCGCTGACATAACGCCACCGCACCGGGCCGGTGGTGTATGGGCCGGGCCCAGATTGTTTGACTTGCCCAGAAATTCGGCGGTTTCTGCCTTCTCGCTCGAACCCGTATATGACGGAATCGTCAACGCCGGTCGGGTCCCTGCCAATGATGATCACTACGCCAAAACCATTCTGTTTCTGGGAATCGACAGTAGTGTTTCGACATCCGTCTACGCAGCCAATTTCGCCGCATGCAGCGTGTTTGACCGTCGCAGCGTCCTGCTTGTCGATGGCGTTGCCACCTTGAAACAGCTCAACCGGACGGAGCGCTGGAACAGCGACAATGGCGGAGAAGCTCCACCCGGCACGGAATCAATGCTGACAAGACTGTCGCGCCTGAGGAATGATCCCGCCGGACATGATGCCGACGCTGCTATCGAAGTGGATTGCCTGGTGACCGCGTCCAGCAATCCGGGAAGGCCACGTTCGGATGCGAGTGTCATGAACCGTCTCGCGAACCTGTCGCCGGACTACAACATGATTGTTCTCGATGGCGGTCAACTCAATGAGCAGGCCCACCTCAAACCGTTTTCACAACTGGCGAGTGATATCGTTCTGGTCGTGCAGGAGCGTGCCTCGATGCTGGATGCGCTCGATGAAGCCCATGATTTGCTGAACGGTGCAAGGGATAAAGTCATCGGCTGTATCGTCCTGTCATCGCAATCGCAGGACGCGCGTTATGCCGATCTGTTGGAAAATCGCGATTTGCAGCTCCGCCTTTCGACACCGGTGAAGCATAGAATGCACAACAGAGCGGAGCGGGTGGCAAATGTCTATCGCTGAACAGAGTTCAGAATCTCCTGAACCCATCGTCATCGCGCATGGCTCGCGCCGTGGTTTTTTCCCGCGGCTGGATCGGTTCCTTGCCCGGTATCACCGGCCGTCCACCGTCAAAATGACGCTCGATCATCCAAGGGTCACGTTCAGTTTTGACGACATTCCGGACAACGCGGCCACAAACGGCGCGGGCATTCTTGAGGCCCACGGTAAACGCGGCACGTTCTACGTTGCCGGGGAGCTTTGCGGTCGGCGATTTCGGCATGATGTCTTTGCCAGTGGTGCGGCTGTGGCTGAGCTGGCCGCGCGCGGACATGAAATCGGCTGTCACACCTATTCCCACGCGGATGTCCAGCTGCTCAATCCTGCCGGATACGACGCTGAAATCGCCGCCAGCCGCGACTTTCGGGGCAAGCTTTGCGCCCTGCCGGAGATTGAAACCCATGCCTACCCCTATGGAAGTGTCGGCCTGGTGCAGAAAACAGTCGCCAGTCGCCGCTTTTCGGCGTGCCGCGGTGTCCGGCCAGGCCTGAATCACGGAGTCATCGATCTGGGGCAGCTTCGTGCCGTTCCGCTTTATGATTCAGATTATAGCGACGAGCAGATCGTGACATTTATCGATGAGGCCGTGGCCCGCAGTGGTTGGTTGATTTTCTATACCCATGATGTCGCGGATGACGCGAGTTATCAGGGAACGTCCACACGATTGATGAATTTTGCCGTCGAAAAGGCGATCGAAGCAGGTTGTGAAATCGCGCCGGTGGCCACGACCCTCGACATCATCAGAAGAAAGTCCGATGCAGCTCGCCCATGAACAGCGCTTCACGTCCGAATGAGTTATTCAAGGACACAAATTCCATGATGCAATCAGAACCAGCGACAAGGGCAGGCGCCGGTCAGACCGTCCGCGTCATCCGGACGATTGCCGAAATGGAACTGATCAAGGATCAATGGCTCTCGCTGGAACAGGATCTTGCAACCGGAACAAATGTCTTTCAGACCTACTCCTGGTGTCGGCATTGGGCTGAGGTTTTTGTCGGTCGTCCCAATACACCGTGGTCGTTATGCGTCATCACGGTGTGGCAAAGTCGCGATCTTGCATTGCTGTGCCCTCTGGCGGTAACGCGCCACGGTCCCTTCAAAATTGCCAGGTGGCTGGGAGATCCTTTGACACAGTATGGGAATGTGCTTGTTTCGCCGGACGCCCGAGGTGAGCCTGTCGTCGACCTTTTCTGGCGGGAATTGAAAGCAACGGGCGAGTTTGATCTGGCGCTGCTGCGGTTCGTCCGGGAGGATTCCACCATTGCAGCAATGCTTGAAAGGCATGCCGTGGAAATGTCACGGGAACAGGCGGCTTCCGTTGATTTGACGCAATTTGAAAACTTTCAGGGATTCGAGGACTGGTTCAAAAGCCGGCACAAGAAGAACAGTATCCGAAACTGGAGGCGCAAGCGTCGCCGGCTGGAAGAACAGGGAAAAATCGAACTCAAACGGATTGAGCCGGGCCAGGACGCCAGGCGGTCCATCCCTGAAGTTCTGGAATTGAAGGCGCAATGGGTCAAAAAGAGCGGCCTTGTGGATTCAACGTTTTCCCGCCCGGAATGCACCGCGCTGCTGAGCAATCTCGCCGATGATGCAGCATCCAACTCCGAATGTATGCTCTTTGCTCTGACCCTTGATGGCCGCCCGATTGCCTATGATTTGGGTTTTGTTTCGTTCGGTCGGTATGTGTCTCATGTCGGCGCCTTTCACCCGGATTTCGGGCAGTTCAACCCCGGGCACGTGCTGACTCATGAAATACTCGCGCAGCTGATCAAGGACGGATACAGCAGCTATGACATGATGACCCCGGCATCCGGTTACAAACTGGACTGGGCGAACAAACTGGACGAAGTGCTCGATTTCGCATTGCCGATCAATCGCACCGGATCGCTTTATATCAACGCCTATTTGCGCAAGATCAGGCCTGGCATCAAGGCGTCACTCGACGCGCTTCCATATGGTGTGAGAAACGTCGTTCAGTCGTTGCGCGGATTGCGCTGAAGATCCTATCCGGTCCCCGAGACACCCGCCGGCAGTTTTCGCTCGACGCCCCAGCTCCATGTCAATCCGAGCGATTGCAGGTACAGCAGCAAGAACAGCAGATTGAGCGGAATCAGCCAGCCGCTCTCGAATGGCAGACTGCTGGCAATCCATGCGATCAATGCACATTTCGTAATCGTAAGCGAAGCCGTGATCGCAACAGCGCGGTGCAGGCGCTTCGCCCCATACATGACCGTCTTGTGATACTCGGGAAGAATCTTGAGCGCGAAGACGAGGGGCAGCATCGAGAAGAAGTGAAAGCCCGCCTCGACATTGGCGCCGAGTAGATCAGGACGAATGCTCAAGACCACGATAAGTGTCCCATACGCCGCAAGGGACGCCGAGATAAGGCCTGCTTCGAACAGGACCTGATTGCGAACGGAGCTGATCTTGTTCGGATCGCCGATAAAGAATTTTGCGATCAGCGGGAAGACGCTCCTCACGGGCTCGTTGACGACATAGATGATGCGCATTGTCAGCCCGTAAATGCCGGCGGCCGCCGGGCCGGTCAAAACCAGGACAAGCACCTTGTCGAGTTCCATTTGAACCGACTGGATGAAATTGACCGCCTCCAGAGAGAACGCCTCCTTCAGACCGTGCCGCAAGGCGAAAAGGGAAAAAACCGGGCGGATCGGCGGGTAAAGGCAAAGCGCACAAAGCAATGCGGCCAATGTACCAAGGAAAAAATAGGTCACCCAATTGTCCAGCGACTGGTCTGCGGCAAATGAAAACAGCAGGACGGCGACAACACGTGGCAGGATGGAAAAGAGATTGACGGTCGCCGCCGCCGCATAGCGACCCTTGGCAATATTGAGATTGTAAACCGCATCGATGATCCGGATGAAGATCGCGTCGGCGACGACAATGGCAAGAAACGGCTCAAGCCCGATATATTCGTGAAACAGAAAGATATGCAGCAGGATCCCGGTGATCAGAGTGATGGGAATCCAGGCAATGATGTAGATAAACAACGCTCCGACATAGGCGCCGGCGTGTTCGGAATCTTCCGTTTGCGCCCGGAAGGTGGGAGCCAGAAATCCATAGGTTCCGCTGTTGCCAATCATAAGGGCCGTGGCGATCATCGACACGAAAAGCCCGTAGTCCGACAGGGACAGAATATTGACGAGCAACAAGAAATAGATGAGCGCAGAGACCATCCTGGCGCCGGTACCGCCGAGAATGAACACGTAGCTTCGAGCGTGTTTCCATGTTTTTCGTAGGGTGTCTGTCATGTTCCGGACTGGTGACTGCGCGTTCTGGACACAACACTGTGTCGTTTTCTGAATTGCTCGAAAACACAGGCTAGTGGAAAGAAGAGAACATATCCTTAGCGTGGCACGGAATAGTCCGGTTTTGTCGCCATTTTGTGCCGCTCATCCGGATAATGTGTCTTAGCGTTAACTTAAAAACGCATCTCTGCACAGCGATCATGGAATTGTGAACACGCCTCGGATATCTTCGTCTCTTCGGAAAACCATCCATTAACCAGAAAAATAAACATGTCTGTAAGTGCCGTCATACCCGTCAAGGATGGAGCCGATTTCATAACCGGAGCACTTGATAGCCTGTGCAGACCCGGTCAGGCTGTTGCCGAAATTTTTGTGGTGAACAACGGGTCAACAGACCGCACGGCGGAAATCGTGCAGGCATATCGCGACCCGCGGGTGCAGCTCCTGCACAGTCCGATACCCAATTTGCCACTGAGCCGGAACATAGGGGCTGAAAAGGCGACATCTCCATGGCTCTATTTTCTGGATGCGGATGACCGCCTTCTGCCCGGTGCCCTGGAACGATTGCTTGAAGTTGGAGAACAATCAGCCGAAACGGCGGTGGTTTACGGCGACTATTGCCGATTGGACGAGGCCGGAAACCGCATTGGTAACCGGGAAATTCTGCCAAAGGGGCGCAAACCCTCCGGAAACGTGCTTGATGCATTCCTGACAGGCAACAAAACGGTTGTCGGCGCACAGATCGTGCGGACTGAATGGTTCCGCCGCATCGGTTGCTTCAATCCGGATATTCCGTTCTCCGAGGACTGGGAGTTCTGGTGTCGCATGGCATGCCATGCGGATTTTGAATTTGTGCCGGACCTGATCGTTCTCGGCTATACGATGAATTCCAGAAGCATGTCCCACTATGAGCCCATTCCTTTCAGCCGGTTCGATCCCGTGCTGGACGCGATATTTTCCAACCCGATAATCGCCGAACGACCCGACCGCAAACGTCTTCGCCAGCGAGCGGAGGCCAGTTGCCTGACCTATATTTGCACGGAGGCAGTCCGGATGGGGGTTCATCACAAGGCCGGAGAGGCCTATGTCAGGGCCTTCACACGTGACCCGAAGCGGGTGGTACAAAACACCGCCAAATATGTTGGCGCGTATTTTAATCTCTAGGAAGCCACTCCTGTTGCGACCGAAGATCGCGTGCTGGCAGCATACCGTCGACTGAGGAAACCGCAATTCTCGTGTCCGCGCCGCCAAGTGCCTCGACACACGAGGCCGACAGAAACCTGAAAGACCCCGCATATGCCGGAAATCCTGATCGCAGAGGAACATGATCAGCTCTACGAAATCTGGGTAGAGCGCGGCGAACGCAATCTTGCGGTGACCCATGTTGATTTTCACTGCGACATGCGTGGCCTGATGGTGGACCGCACGCACCGCCGGGCCCATTGGATCAGCCGGCATGAAGCCAGTTTTGTCGACCCCGGCAATTTCCTGGGACATGCGATCATGCAAGGAATGGTCAGGTCCGTGAAATGGATCCACGATCCCCATGGTGGGCGGCTCCATGATGACGGCGGGGTGGTCAAATATGAAAGCGATGTGCTGGCACAGCCACGCCAATGGGCACATCGACTGTCGCGGGGCGATGAAGCCACTGTTGAACTCGAAGAACTGTATTTCGAGCATTGGGACAATCAGCTGGAACCGGGCGAGGTGCTTGATATTGACTGGGATGCCATCGCATCGAAGGAATATGATGCGGCAAAGATCCGCCATCTGATCGATAGTTTTCTGGCGAGGCAGTTTTCGGTTATTCCGGATACCACATTCCTTGTGTTTTCGCCCGATTATTCGATCCCCGATCGTCAGCTGTTCGAAACCTTCGCACAGCGTCTGGCAGACAAATTCTCCGCCGAGATCGTCAGGTTGCCGCGACCAACCATGGCGCCGGCTTCCAAAATGCCGCCCCGGTCGCTTCCCATGCGCGTCGCGGGTACGGTGCGCCGTCACATCCCCCAATCGCTCAAGCGGGCAAAGCGCGGCGTCTCATTCAGATTGCGGGCCATCGCCACGCGTCATGATGTGCAATCCGATGTCAGGTGAGCCAACAAATCTCGGTCAATATTTTTCCAACTGTTCATGATCTTGCATGGTCGGTGGGTGGTTCAAGCCGATCGGCGTCTTTCATCGTCCACCGGCTTTGTCATGATGGGATGTTGAAGCGATATTCCCTGGATCAGTATAGGTCGAATTAAAACCTGATCTTGTTGCAAAAATTTTGCCGAGTTGGGTGCATGTGATAGTATCTCGCCACAACAATGATGACGTTACAATTTCCAAATATTTCATTGGGGGCTGTAGAATGTCGACATTATGGCAAGCGATAAGAGGTATTTCGCTGTTTATTGTTGCTTCGTTAGCATCCAATGCGCGCGCTGATGAACTCGATCCTCGCACATTTGAAAATATTCATAGCAGTCAGTATGCCCAATTCTCCCATTGGTCAGCGGTCATCGAATATCCCGATCGTTTGCAGGTTGAGTATGCTGTATGTAACCTCTCTCACAATGATGGCCTCATTTTTGAGTGGGTAGAACCCAATATTACTGTTGGTGACGGCGGCAGACTTCCGGGTGGGAAATGCTATATTCTGAAGAGGGAAATTACGTCCGTCGAACATGGCCGCAATTCGACTATCAGATTTACACAGGCAAGTCGTCGCCACACGGCGCCCGCTCACCTGCCGAGTCTTCCTCTGTCTCTGGGAAATCTGCCATCATTTATCTCTAATCAACTCAGGACGTTCATCAAGCCGCCTGCGTCAGGGGCGACACTGGCGGATTTCAACAACATTGAAATACGCAGGGACGGTTCGGTCGAGTACAGGATCACGTGGTATCCGCCGACCGTTACCGTTGCCCTTTCGGGTGGTGTGTTTTCAGAGGAAGCAAGGGCGCCGGCGGTGGAAGGCCTGCAGGAAGCGGGCCTGAGCACCCAGATTTCAACGTTGGGTGACTATCTTGCTGATTCTGACACAAGCTACCTCGATGAAGAAAGACTGGCTGCCGATGCAGTGTTCTTGACCAACAGTGACCGCCTCAACAGATCTTTCCGTGTCACTGTACCGCGAGAAACTTTCGGGATCGGAAACGCCAGCGTGACGCTTATCGACGGTGAAACCAGGACAATGATTACCGACTTCCAGATCAGCACCTACACACCATGACGAGCCCAGGTTCCAGTGAAGACCGCGGTAAGGGCGGGCTTGCAAGATGGTTCGGGCGGATTGGATGGACTGTCGGTTTTTTGTTTTCCCTGGTGCTCCCGCAGATGTTTGCCCCTCTCAATCCTACGCTCCCGTTTCGATTTGGTGCGGTTTTTTCGGCAATCGCTGGCTTCACCATCATGTATGAAATTGTTCGCAGGACAGGAATGATCACACGGACGCTATCAATCGTCTGCGCGCTCTTCGTCACCATCATAGCCGGAGGTTGGTATAGAACCCTTCTGTTTGCCGTCGAAAACACAACGCCTTCAAAACCGGTCGAATGGTTCGAACTCTTGCTGTTTTGCACTACATTCTTCTGCGCAGCAGCAGTGCTGGCTTACGCGTATTTTGGAGGTGCCCGCTGGTTGCTTCAGCGGTTTGGAAAATTCACGGTTTCCTGAAACATAATCTGACAGGCGACGATCACCATAAAGGCCGATCAGGAGCATGGGTCGGATATCCATGGTGGCGTCCGACTCTCGTCACCTCAAATGCGCTGTACGCCAAGGGGCTTTGCTCTTGAGAATGAATGAAACATGGAAAGTTTGGCTGGGGAACCTGGATTCGAACCAGGACTAACGGAGTCAGAGTCCGTGGGTCTACCGTTAACCTATTCCCCAGCAACACCGTGTCGGCGCGGCGGCGTTATAGTCAATATCATAGCGTGATGCAAACACCGTTGCAAAAATAATCTGGTGGCCGCAATCGCCGCCCCGAAAAACAGTTTGTCGATTGACAACACCGCTGTTACTGTTTCTGCAACCTAGGTTCGAGAAGTGCCAGCAGCGGCCCCCGAGGGCAAGCGCGGCACCGCAGGATACTAAAGTGACTGACCCCGCAGATGGCGCGAAAGCGACCGATAACGGGGCGCCGCAAACTGGCAGTTCGGCATTGCAAAGACCGCATGACGGTCGGCCGGCCGAAAGCGCAAAGGGGCAGAAGGCTTCCGGCGCAAATGGTTTTGATGGGTCCGAACGCCCAATAGGGACGCAGGACCGGCGCTCTGATACCAGCAAGACACCGGTCGCGCCTGCGTCGGGCGCAGATGATGATGTGCCGCACCGCCATGCAGGGAAAAAGCGCCGCCGCCGCCGGTCCAGGCGGGGCAAGAAGCGGTCAGCCGATCACTATTTCGGCCAGAAAACCGCCACGGGGTCCGGACAAGCGGGTGGCGAGCCGCAAGGATCAAATCCAGATACCCGGCCAGATACCCGGTCAGATACCAGGCCAGATACCAGGATTGACGCTCCAGCATCGCTCAATGGCAGCACCGGACCAGCCGAGGCGCGCGGCAGCAAACCTGCGGATGGTCGCCAGCCCGACCGAGGCCGCGCGGGAAAACCGAAAGGTCGAAAAAACTGGAAACAGCGCCGCGACCGGGCGAATGCACCACTTTACGCAGCCCTTGATCTGGGCACGAACAATTGCCGCCTGCTGATCGCACTGCCGACGCGCCCGGGCCAGTTTCGGGTCATCGATGCGTTTTCACGGATCGTTCGGCTGGGAGAGGGTCTCGGCGCAACAGGGCGCCTGTCAGACGGCGCGATGGATCGCGCGGTGGATGCGCTGAAAGTCTGCGCCGCAAAGCTTGAAAACCGCACAGTTCGCCGCCACCGCCTGATTGCGACGGAAGCTTGCCGGTCAGCCGGCAATGGCGCGGAATTCCTGGACCGCGTAAAAAACGAGACCGGTCTCGACCTCGAGATCGTCGACCGGGAAACGGAAGCCCGGCTGGCCGTGTCTGGCTGTTCTTCGCTTGTCGGACGCGAAACAACCGGTGTCGTTCTCTTTGATATTGGCGGGGGATCGTCGGAAATCGCGGCAATTGATCTCTCCGGCAGCCGTTCCAACCGCCTGGCCAATCATATCAGCGCCTGGACCTCGCTTCCCGTCGGTGTCGTTACCTTGTCCGAACGCCATGGCGGGCGTGAGGTGTCGCAGCGGATCTTTGCCGACATGGTGGATGAGGTCGCCGGTCTGCTTGACCAGTTTGCCTGTCCCGATATCCCGGGGTGCGGCGATCCAGCCGCCGAGGGAAGCTTCCATCTTCTCGGTACATCGGGGACCGTCACCACGCTGGCGGGCGTTCATCTTGAACTCCCCCGATACGACCGCCGGCAAGTGGACGGGCTGTGGCTGAGCAGCAGTGAAGTCGACCGTATGACGGAAAAAATCCTGTCCTGGGACTTTCACGCCCGATCCTCCAATCCCTGCATCGGCGCCGACCGTGCGGACCTGGTGCTGGCGGGCTGCGCAATCCTCGAGGCCATTCGCCGCCGTTGGCCCTCGGAACGATTGAGGGTTGCCGACCGCGGTCTGCGCGAGGGTCTGTTGACCGAGATGATGGCGGCTGATGGCATCTGGCGCCGGGGCCGCGGCCGCCGGCCCTTTGCAAAACGCAAGCCGGGCTTCAACAACCCGTCGCCACAAGGCAACACGCCGACTGGTCACAAAGGAAGCGGACAATGAACCGTCCAACCGGCGGCAACAGGACCGGGCGCAAGCTCGGCCAACGGGTCCGCAAGCGCGGCAAGATCAAGGCCTCGTCCCGCCGTTGGCTCGAGCGGCATCTGAACGACCCCTATGTGCAGCGCGCCCAACTCGAAGGCTACCGGTCCCGGGCCGCATTCAAGCTCCTTGAAATCGATGAAAAGCATCGCATTCTGAAAGGCGCCAAACGCATAGTGGATCTGGGATCGGCCCCGGGCAGCTGGTCGCAGATTGCAGCCAAGGTCACCGGATCGACCGATGATGCGCCCACGGTCTCGGCCATCGATTTTCTCGAAATGGATCCGTTGCCGGGCGTCGCGTTTCTGCAGATGGATTTCCTTGATGATGCGGCACCGGATGCGTTGATCGAAGCCTGTGGCGGCGCGCCGGATGTGGTGCTGTCGGATATGGCCGCGCCGACAACCGGACACAAGCGAACCGACCATCTGCGCACCATGCATCTTTGCGAGGTCGCCGCCTGGTTTGCGGTCGACGTGCTCAACCCCGGCGGCCACTTTCTGGCAAAGACCTTCCAGGGCGGTGCGGAAGCGGATCTGCTGACCATGCTGAAGAAAAACTTCAGCTCGATCATCCATATCAAACCACCGGCATCGCGGGCCGAATCGGTCGAAATGTATCTGCTTGCCAAGGGCTTCAAGGGGAAGTCGGAAAAGGTGGATTGATCGCCGAATGGACTGATACAGAGGCGAAATTCGGCATTCACAGCCATTGTGAACACTGCAGCGTTTTTTTATTTTCCTTCCTGCCACATCCATGTTACCTGCCGATGCCAACTTCTGAATCAGCACGTGATTTGCAACGGAACCGTCCAGCAACGGCCCGTCGCAATCCTTATCCGACGGAGATTGGCAATGGCGCACATAATTGAATCGGCAACGGGGCAGGAAGCCCTGACCTTCGACGATGTTTTGCTGCAGCCGGGCCATTCGACCGTATTGCCCGGACAAACCAAAATAACCACGCGCATCGCCGACGGCATCGATCTGAATTTGCCGATCATCTCGTCGGCCATGGATACTGTGACCGAGGGGCGGCTGGCCATCGCCATGGCGCAGGCCGGCGGCATTGGCGTGATCCACCGAAACCTGTCACCCGAAGAACAGGCTGAAGAGGTCCGTCAGGTCAAGAAGTTCGAATCGGGCATGGTCGTCAATCCGGTGACGATCGGGCCCGAGGCGACGCTGGCCGATGCTCATAATTTGATGAAAACGCACGGCATTTCCGGAATACCCGTGGTCGAAAACGGTGGGTCCGGTGGTTTCAACACCGGTCGCCTGATCGGCATTCTGACCAATCGTGACGTGCGCTTTGCCTCCGATCCGCAACAGAAAATCCACGAGTTGATGACCGCCGAGGGCCTTGTCACGGTCAATGAAAATGTCGAGCAGCACGAAGCCAAGAAACTGCTGCACCGCCACCGGATCGAAAAACTGCTGGTGGTCGATCCCGAAGGTCAGTGCGTTGGTCTGATAACGGTCAAGGACATTGAAAAGTCACAGCTCAATCCGCACGCCGCGAAAGACCTTCAGGGCCGCTTGCGGGTCGCTGCGGCAACCAGTGTCGGCGATGATGGCTTTGAGCGCGCCGAGCGGCTGATCGATGCGGGCATTGACATGCTGGTCGTCGATACTGCGCATGGCCATTCGCAGGGGGTTCTCGACGCTGTGGCAAGGGTCAAGAAACTGTCCAACTCCGTGCGCATCATGGCCGGCAATGTCGCCACGGCCGATGGTACCAAGGCACTGATCGATGCAGGCGCCGATGCCATCAAGGTCGGCATCGGTCCGGGCTCCATCTGTACGACGCGCATTGTTGCCGGTGTCGGCGTGCCGCAGCTCTCGGCGATCATGAGCGCCGTCGAGGCCGCCCAGGCGCACGATGTTCCGGTGATTGCCGATGGTGGCATCAAGTTTTCGGGTGATGTGGCCAAGGCAATCGCCGCCGGCGCCTCGGCAGTGATGGTCGGATCCCTGCTTGCCGGTACGGATGAAAGCCCTGGCGAGGTCTATCTCTATCAGGGTCGCTCATTCAAGGCCTATCGCGGCATGGGGTCGGTCGGCGCCATGGCGCGCGGTTCGGCGGACCGCTATTTCCAGGCGGAAGTACGCGATACGCTGAAACTTGTGCCGGAAGGCATTGAAGGGCAGGTCCCCTACAAGGGCCCTGTCGCCGCAGTCCTCCATCAGCTGGGCGGTGGCCTTCGGGCGGCGATGGGCTATGTCGGCGCGGCCAATCTGGATGAAATGCATGAGCGCGCCCGTTTCGTGCGGATTTCCGGCGCAGGATTGCGCGAAAGTCACACTCATGATGTGACGATCACCCGTGAAAGCCCGAATTATCCGGGCGCCGTTTAGCGTTGTTCCTGCAATCGGGGCTTGAAAGTCAAAGATCGCCGTGTCACTTTCGGGGCGGAATTCGCAAAGAGGAGCACTCCAGCAGTGATCAAGGGTCACCGGTAAGACCGGCAACGGACACGGCTTCCGATATCGGAAGCACCCAAAAACCCTTGCTATGGAGTTCCCATGCGAACCATTCACTACGACGTTGCGACGTCGCTCAACGGCTATATTGCCGGCCCCGATGAAGACATCTCCGGATTTCCGGCGGAAGGCGACCATGTCGAGGCCTATCTCGGGCGTCTGGCAGGCTTTGACACTGTGCTCATGGGGCGCAGAACCTACGAATTCGGATTTCGTTTCGGTCTGCAACCTGGCCAGCGGGCCTATCCCCACATGCAGCATTTTGTCTTTTCCCGGACTCTGGAATTGCCAACCGACAGCGATGTCGACATCGTTCGGGACGATTGGATAAATCGGATCAAGCAGCTGAAGATGGCCGCCGGTGGCGACATCTATCTGTGTGGCGGTGGCCAATTCGCCGGCCTATTGCTGTCCAATGGTCTTGTCGATCGGCTGCACCTGAAGGTGGCGCCCATTCTGCTGCCTGGTGGGGTCAAACTGTGCGAACACCTGGATTGCAGGTTGGAGCTGGTGGCTGTCTCGACAGTGCCACACGGTTCCGGCGTCGTCACGATGGAATATGCGTTGAAGGCGGCGTAGTTCCAGACTTCATCGAACGGTCCGCCGCCGGAACTTGATCCGGCGGCAGGCAGGCCGGCGGACCGACATCAGGAAATTGCCGCCGATGAGATCGCATCCGGTTCCAACCGTCGCAAACTTGCATTAACGTCGCTGCCAAAACCACGGGGTATCTCATGAGCAACACTGCAATTTTCTGGCCTTTGATCGTCCAGACCGCTCTGGTCTACACAATCTATGTCATCATGTCCCGGCGCCGATTTGCCTCCATCCGCAGCGGTGAGGCGCAGGCCTCGGATTTCCGGGTCCCGCAAATCGAACCGGAAGGAAGTTCAACGGTTGTCCGCAATCTCGTCAACCAGTTCGAATTGCCCTTTTTGTTCTATGCGGTCTGCCTTGCCCTCTACATGGTCAATGGTGTGAATGATGCGACCATACTCCTGGCTTGGGCTTTTGTGATCAGTCGGATTCTGCATTCCTGGGTCCACATTACCAGCAACCGGATCCGTCATCGGCGCCCGCTCTTCATCGTTGGTTTCCTGATCAACGGGATCCTCTGGCTGTGGCTTGCCTGGAAACTGATCTGACTGCTTCGGATCGACAAAGCTGCAACCGGCTTTCCTTTGTGGCCCAGCCGCGATATGGCTCGCGCGGCGCATGACGCCGGGGGCGAGATCGAAACGGCCTCGCCACATTGGGAGGAAAACAGCATGCGGCTTGGCGGTCGAATGGCAGCAGCAATCGAAGTGCTCGAGACGATCGGTCGGCAAAAACGGCCCGTCAACGAAGTCCTGAAAGACTGGGGATCGTCGCACCGCTTTGCCGGATCGGGCGACCGGGCAGCGATTGGCGGACTGGTCTACGACGCGCTGCGCAAGAAACTGTCCCATGCCTATCTGATGGATGATGACAGCCCGGCATCGCTGGTCCATGCCACGCTGTTTCGCCAGTGGGGTATGGATGCTAACCGGCTTCAGGAACAGCTGAGCGGCGACAGGTTCGCACCTGAAGCTTTGCCCCCATCAAACTTGAAAGCCTTTCAGACACGACGGCTCAAGGACGCCCCGCAGCACGTGCAGGCGGACATTCCGGAGTGGATCGAGTTCGCATTTGAGGAAAATTTTGGCGATGACTGGATCGACGAGGCGCGCGGCTTCGCGGAACGGCCGCCGCTGGACCTGCGCGTCAACACGTTGAAGGCTGATCGCGGCAAGGTGCGGAAGGCACTCGCCCGCAACGGTGCGGTGCCAACAACGATTGCCAATTTCGGGTTGCGGATCGCGCCGGGTGATGGTCCCGCGCGGCTCCCCAACATCACCAGTGAGCCCGCCTTCGCGAAAGGCTGGTTCGAGATTCAGGATGAGGGCAGCCAGATTGCGTCCGAACTGATTTATGCCCGTCCCGGCGAGCAGGTTCTGGACTATTGCGCCGGTGGTGGCGGCAAGACCCTGGCACTGTGCGCCATGATGGAAAACAAGGGGCAGGTTCATGCCTGGGACATCGATCGCACGCGACTGTCACCCATATTTGAGCGTCTCAAACGCGCCGGAACCCGCAATGTTCAGGTCCACGAAGCCGATGCGGATCTCGGCCCGTTGATCGGCCGGATGGACCGGGTGGTAATCGATGCACCGTGCTCCGGCACCGGAACCTGGCGGCGTCGCCCGGAGACCAAGTGGAAGCTCACCCAGAAAAACCTGGAGGAACGGCTGACCCAGCAGCAGGAGGTGCTGGCCTCTGCTGCGGCCTATGTGCGCCCGGGCGGATTTCTGATCTACATCACCTGTTCCGTACTGCCGCAGGAAAATGAGGCACAGATTTACGGCTTCTGCGAAGACGATGGCGATTTCGAATTGGTTTCTGCCGGAGAGGTCTGGCAGGATCTGTTCGGCGCCGACAAACCACAGCCATGGTCGGCCGACATGAAGACCATCACCATGACGCCGGCCTCCACCGGCACCGATGGCTTCTTTTTTGCGGTCATGCAACGCCGGCCGGAAGGATAGGCCATGACGAAACTGATTCCCCAGGATCCGGATTTCGAAGCGCGAACAATCGGCAGTTTTGATCGCCAGGCGGTGATGGCCACGCTTGGAGTTCGCATGATCAGCGTTGCTGCCGGACATGTCGAGATGGAAATGGACTATCGGTCTGATCTGACCCAGCAGCACGGGTTCCTGCATGCCGGTATCGTGTCGACGGCGCTCGACTCGGCCTGTGGTTACGCAGCCTATTCTCTCATGCCGGCAGAGGCGAGCATCCTGACCATTGAATTCAAGATCAATCTCCTGGCGCCGGCAAGCGGTGAGCGTTTCATTTTTCGTGCCGAGGTAACCAAGCCTGGACGCACCATTTCCGTCGCCGATGGCCGCGCCTATGCAATCGGACCCGACGGTGAAGAAAAACTGATCGCGACCATGACCGGCACCTTGATGTCCATGCTTGACCGGAAGGGAATTGAAGGATGAAAAACCTCCTGAAACAGATGGGAGGACGGCAGGTTCTCTTTGTCATGGCTGCCGATCAGGAATACGGCGCTGCCCTGCAATCCCGGTTCAAACCGCTCATCACCGGGGTCGGCCCGGTCGAAGCCGCGGTCCAATTGGCCGCTGCGCTCGGCGCGTTGGACGCGGATCGACCCGATCTCATTGTTTCGCTGGGTTCCGCCGGCTCGCGCGATCTGGAACAGACCAAAATCTACCAGGTCGCGTCCGTGTCCTATCGTGACATGGATGCCTCCGCGCTTGGTTTCGAAAAAGGCGCAACCCCCTTCCTCGATATGCCCGTGACCCTCGATATGCCCTTTCGGATCGACGGCCTGCCGGCGGCGTCGCTCTCGACGGGGGCAAACATCGTGTCGGGCAACAGCTATGACGACATCGATGCCGACATGGTGGACATGGAGACCTTCGCGGTGATGCGGGTCTGCCAGCATTACAATATTCCGCTCGTGGGTCTGCGGGGCATTTCAGATGGGCGCGATGAATTGCGCCGTATCGGTGACTGGACGGAGTACCTTCACGTCATCGATGAAAACCTGGCTGAAGCGGTCGATCGGCTCGACCAGGCGATAATTGATGGTGAGATCATGCGGTGAGCGCCTGACGGTGCTTGCGTGACGGCAAAGGAATCACTAAAGCCTTTTCATGAGCACCACGGCGCATCCCGACACCATCCTCATCATCGATTTCGGCTCGCAGGTGACCCAGCTGATTGCCCGGCGGGTTCGCGAAGCGGGCGTCTATTGCGAGATCGTTCCGTTCCAATCGGCCGAGGCCGCTTTTGCCCGTATCCATCCAAAGGCGGTGATCCTGTCCGGTGGTCCGGCCTCGACGTCCGATATCGGCTCTCCCAGGGCACCACAGGTGATCTTCGAGGCCGGCATTCCGGTGCTTGGCATCTGTTATGGCGAGCAGATCATGTGCGAGCAGCTTGGCGGCAAGGTGGAAGGCGGTCATCACCGCGAATTCGGCCGGGCCTTTCTGCAGGTTGAGGAAGAATGCGCGCTCTTTGACAACATATGGGCCAGCGGCACACGCCATCAGGTCTGGATGAGCCATGGAGACCGCGTCACCGATATTCCGCCGGGCTTCAAGGTGGTTGCGACCTCCACCGGAGCTCCCTTTGCCGCGATCGCCGACGAGTCCCGTCAATTCTATGCCGTCCAGTTCCATCCCGAAGTGGTTCACACGCCGGATGGCGCCCGGCTGCTGACCAATTTTGTCCGTGACATTGCCGGTCTGAAGGCCGATTGGACGATGGCTGCCTACAAGGACCAGGCGGTCGAGGCAATCCGAGAACAGGTCGGCGACAGGAAGGTGATTTGTGCCCTGTCAGGCGGCGTCGATTCCTCGGTTGCCGCGCTGTTGATCCATGAGGCGGTTGGCGATCAACTGACCTGTATTCTCGTCGACCATGGTTTGATGCGAAAGAACGAGGCGAACGAGGTCGTTGCCATGTTCCGGGAGCATTACAATATCCCGCTCACCCTGGTGGATGCATCCGAGACATTCATCTCGCAACTGGAGGGGGAGAGCGACCCCGAAAGCAAGCGCAAGATCATTGGCAGGCTCTTTATCGAAGTCTTCGAAAGCGAAGCCAGGAAAATCGGCGGCGCCGATTTTCTGGCCCAGGGCACGCTCTATCCCGATGTCATCGAAAGCGTGTCCTTTACTGGTGGCCCATCGGTCACAATCAAGTCGCACCACAATGTTGGCGGCCTGCCTGAGCGCATGAACATGCAGTTGGTCGAGCCGCTGCGCGAACTCTTCAAGGATGAGGTGAGGGTGCTTGGCCGCGAACTCGGCCTGCCGGACAGTTTCATCGGCCGCCATCCGTTCCCGGGGCCGGGGTTGGCCATTCGTTGTCCTGGCGGGATCAGCCGCGAGAAGCTCGACATCTTGCGCGAGGCCGATGCCATCTATCTGGATGAAATCCGCAATGCCGGCCTGTACGACACGATCTGGCAGGCCTTTGCCGTCCTGTTGCCGGTGCAGACTGTGGGCGTCATGGGAGATGGCCGGACGTATGAATTTGTCTGCGCCCTGCGCGCCGTGACATCTGTCGATGGCATGACGGCGGATTTCTACCATTACGACATGGAGTTCCTCGGCCGCGCAGCGACCCGCATCATCAACGAGGTCCGCGGCATCAACCGCGTGGTCTACGATGTCACCTCCAAACCCCCCGGCACGATTGAGTGGGAGTGAGGAGCATTGGTGCGAAGCACCAAAAAACACCAACGATTTGGTGTTTTTAGCGACGAACGCGCGGAGCCATAGCGAAGCGCTTGAGCATTGGTGCGAAGCACCAAAAAACACCAACGATTTGGTGTTTTTAGCGACGAACGCG
>JANSYK010000013.1 GCA_024742485.1 Alphaproteobacteria bacterium
CCCGCTTCGCCCAGCAGATCCTCAGGCCGCTTGCAGCCCTTCAGCAACTCGTCCAGCAGTTCGTTCGAAATCGTCATCGTCCTTGCTCCTCTCAGGAAGCATGGACCCAATCAGCCGTACACAGAAGACCTGACACTCTCGACCAGCTTCACCCCGTCGAGCCCGGGCCCCTTCAGCGAGCGCAAGAACTCCGTCCAGAAGGTCTCTGCCTCGGAGGGCCCGATACCCAGACCGATGATCTCGCGACGGCCTTCGGTGTTGGCGGCCACGGCTATTATGGCCGCGACCGAGACGATGCGGCCGCCCTGACGCTGCTTGAGGTAGGTGGCGTCGAGCCAGACGTAGGGCCAGTCGCCGGTGAGCGGTCGGTTCAGGAACTCGCCGACCCGCTCGTCGATATCCTTGCAGAGCTTCGACACGGTGCTCTTCGAGATGCCGCTCAGGCCCATGGCCTGCACCAGGTCATCGACGCGGCGCGTGGAAACGCCGCTGATCCACGCCTCCTGGATCACCGCGACCAGCGCCTGCTCCGAGGTCTTGCGGGCCTCGAGGAAGCCCGGGAAGTAACTGCCCTGCCGGAGCTTCGGCACCCTGAGGTTCAGCGTTCCCAGTCGGGTATCCAGGGAACGATCGCGGTAACCATTGCGCCAGGTCGTGCGCTCGCCGCTCCTCTCGTGTCGGCCGGCGCCGATCAGGCCTTCGACATCGGCCTCCATCAGCAGCTGAAGGACGGCCTTTGCGATGGTGCGGAGGAAATCACCCTGATCGTGCTTTTGCAGGAGCTCGGACAGGTCCATGTTGGTCTTGGTCATCGGGGTCTCCGTGTGGTCCGTGGTTGAAGTCGCCAAACTCCACCTCGACCATACACCTCGATGGCCACCCGGGATTACACCGAACGCGCCGGTGAATTTACACCACGTCCGCGGACACTAACTATTTTTTAGTATCACAAGAGCCTTTTGAGAACGATCCTTAATTGGCGCCCCTATCCATGTGTGTGTGAGATCGAGGGCCTCACCTTCCAACACCTATTTCAAAGCGGTATGGGTGACAGCCCGACACACTGTCTGCGGTGTGCCCGCAGATCACACTGGTATCGATTGCAAAGACGGGTCAGCTTTGCAGGGTGGCGCGGCAACGCCGCGATAGACAGCCGAGGCCCCCTATGGTCGTCGTGGACGCCAAGGACATCAGGGTCGCGGGCAATGGACCCTACGTATGTCGGGTCAGGATACAGCCCAAAGCCCAGGCCGCAGGTCTGCGGCGCCCGCACTATGGATAGCACGTATTTTTTGTGAACGAATGATTGCAACACACAACACCCCAAGGCGAGCCAATGCTAGCGGGGGCACGGATAATGAGGTTCCGAGCCTGTCAACAATTGCTCCAAAGCTATGGAAACATCGATTTAGTGAGGTTCTGAGCCTATTGATATCACCATGAACCCCATCGCATGGGGCTTGCCATGCGACTACGGGAAAAAGGGTCTCAGCTTGGCCATCTGCGTATCGCGCAGTCAGTACAGGTCGCTCATGTCACCGCTCCTTTTTCGGAGCCATGAATCAAGCAGCGCAACGGAAATCAATGCATCCCGACCCTAAATCACGGTGAGGGATTTCGCGGGGGCAGGTCATCCGCGATATACTAGCGTTCATCGGCCCTCATGCAGCTCATGGCGGACTGTTTCCGTCGACTTGTTCGCGGAACCATCATAGCCCGGTTCGCGGATGGTTATATTAAAAGGATCTTATTAGGCTTTAGCACTGAGTGGTACGGCGCGACAAACGATGTCGGTTGGCGTTCGGTGGCCGGAAGCATGCATATAGCATTGCTTTTGGCGGAGCCAATATTGGCGTAGCAACAGTTTCCTATGGCAAAATCTCGTTTTACGCATAGGCCGAATCGCGCTTGTACGTGCACTGCACAACGAAGGTCTGGTTCCCGTTCGTTGCCTTTATTCACTCGTCTAACTTGACCGCTGGTGCGGCAAGCCGTTCTACCCATGCGCGTCGGAGTTGGCCGAGATCCTGTGCTATATGAGAACACGCGTATTGAAAAATTTCCCGCAATTTGAAGATATGCTTTCTTTTAGGCAAGCAAGGGTCAGCGGTTGCGGTGGGAGTAGCCGACGCAGATTTTACGCTTGGCCTGTCGATTGACCCCCTCTAGCCCTTCGACCGGCACGCGCGCGTGTCCGACATGGCAAAATAAGGGCAAGTGCAGCAAGCGTAAAAAAATGGCCAGCATAAAAGCTGGCCAAGTGGTTTGAGCAACCGAGTTCAGTGAACGGGCTACAGGATCAGCCCCGTGACACTTTCATGCCAAGTCCTGCTCCTATGCTCCACAAATCTTTAGTTTGTGCGCAGGTAGACTAGTGCATCAACATATAGAGTTGTTGGCAGTCGTTGGGAGTTTCTTGGACGTGGCGCAGGTTCTGCGATGCGAAATCAAAGGCGCTTATGTTGGTTCAACGTCGTCTTGTGTTGAGGGTGGCCATTTTGCGCGTTGTGGTCAGGCGTTCGAGCGAAACGACATAGGACCAGCCCTTCACCGAACGATTTATCGATGAATAACGCGCCAAGAAGTCGCTCCTGAAAGTATTGGCAGGGATGCGGTGGACGAACCAGTTTGCTTGACCTGGGATCAAACTGGTACACGACGTTAAAGGTGCCGCGTGTCGCCGTCTGAGGGGTGTCGGCCACCGCACATCAATACGCCAAACCCTCACGTCGATTGCAACCAACCTAAAGAAGGTTGCGTCAATTCTTTTGATACGACACCCCACATATTTTTTTCGATGTTTGTGCGAAATGTTAGGAACATGAACCGTATGAACTCCCGAGCACAAGCACGCCCCCCAAACCGAACCGAGCACCGGCATGCATTCTGGAATAGACTGAGCCTGTTTATGAGAAAATCAAGAACTTCATCGCATACACGACGGGCCGCCGAGGGGCGTCGCATTAAGACAGAATTATACAGCACACTATTCAACTATGCAGTGACGCGGGGACATACGCCGCGAAAGTTCATACCCGCATGCACCCTATTCGCGGCGAATGGCCTTGCCAATTCCCAGAGCAATCTCGTGCACGCGTTCTGGACACCCACTATTTCGGCAGTAGATCCAGCATTTACCTCAGAAAAAGCATCTTCATAAGCTAATGCTTCACCAGCGAAAGTCGTATACGCCTAGTTGCAAATAGTCAGAAGCCGAGCCTCAAGATGGAAAACACCGCAGTAAATACAATGAATAAGCAGACATACGCAAACCCGGTCACCATCGGATCTCGGACAGCGCCAAAACAAGAACGCAAGAGGCGCCTTATGTGTAAACACAACCGATCAGTTAAAAACATCAACAGCAGAGTTGCGCGGCGCGCAAGGCGTTCTACGTTAGGAAAAACTCCATACTCAAGCCGTGCGTGGCAAACACAAGAAACTTGAAACAGAACAGCCAGCAAGAAGGGCTGACCAAGATGAAAGTAACCGCGGCCCCACAAAAAAATGAACAAAGCGAAAAATATGATGGTAGGCAGATATACAAGGAGCGTGAGGACTATTGCGAGTATGCGTTGCTCGTGATTAAGAAACGGCTGAGGGACATGCAGCCATCTCTTGGAAAAAGCTTGTAACTCAGTCATGCGAAAAGGTAGCCATTTACGGCGCTCGGTGTCCAAGACAATTCGAAATCCTTTGTCTCAGCGCATTGAACTTAAGTGATTAATCGCGCGAAAGGATGCGCCGCACAACGTCTCGATTGATGAAGCCATGCGTATTCTCCCAAGATGGATATCGAAAGATATTGTTTTTGATCATCACATCCACTGCGCTCGTCATTTATTAACCTTATTAACCTGTGTGTATGCTCTTTGACGGTTTTCCGACACTTGGGAAATAGCAATGAAGTTATCGTTGCGGGTGCTGACAACAATTTCAGCATGGGTCTTCGTCGTGCTGTCAGCATCGGCTGATGATCTTTATAGCAGCTCGACCGGCGGCGCGGGTCTGGCCCCGATGCTCGGTCACGTCATGGGGGTCGAGGCGGCCTCTCTCGCCTCGGTGCCCGCCGGGCGGCTGCAACGGCTTGCCGCGCCCTTCGTGCCGCAGCGCGGCCGCCAGGGTCAGGGCAGCGACCCCCGTGTGATGACGGCCAGCGGCCTCGCCGCGCTCGGCCCCTCGCGCGGCAACCGGCAATGGCGCTGCCTGACCGAGGCGCTGTATTTCGAGGCCCGTGGCGAGGATGTGCCGGGTCAGTATGCCGTGGCCGAGGTGATCCTGAACCGGGTCGGTCATGCCAATTACCCCGACACCATATGCGAGGTCGTCAACGAGGGCACCGGGCGGCGCTATGCCTGCCAGTTCACCTATACCTGTGACGGGCGCCCCGAAGAAATTCACGACACCGCCGCCTGGCACCGGCTTGGCCATGTCTCGCGCATCATGATGGATGGCGCCCCGCGCGACCTGACCCGTGGCGCCACCCATTACCACGCCACCTGGGTCAATCCGCGCTGGGCCCGGGTCTATCCGCGCACCGCGCAATACGGTGTGCATATCTTCTATCGCCAGCAATACTGAAGGTCGCCAATGACCGGTATGACGCCGGTGGGGGGCTTTGGCCGCGCGCATCGGCATGGTAACGACCCGGTAAAGCTGCGCATTAACGCATATTGTCAATGGTAATATGCAGCAACGCTCGCCTGTGATTGGGGTGCCGTCAATACGGATGAGCGGAGCTCACGCGGAGCCGTTTGGTTGGAACTTGGCGTTTTGGCGAACTCGGTCGGTGTCTGCCCGTTGAACGATGTGTGTGATCTATTAATGTTGTCTCTCGGCCAACTACGTTGCGACTATCGTGCGCGCCTCGGCTGGATAGCCAAACAGGTTTTCCATCAAACACTCTTCTTAAAGCCTGGCAGGCATAGGAAGATGCGACGAACGTATATTTCATCGGCTTCCAATGGCTGATTCTGACAGAACCGCAGGGGAGGCGGGACAAGCTCTTACAACGTGACGGCGGGACGATACGAAAGGATCAGCGCAAGTAGACATTGGCTATTGGACCTCATTGGCCAATCGATGGGCGCCCCTCAGGCCACCGGGTCGGGGCTGAATTCGTTCGGCCCTTTAGTGCAGAGCTGGATCAACCAGTAAATCTGAACCAGTACACCGATCAGCGGGATGACAACGATCAGATACCACTAGCCGGACTTATCACTGTCATGACGACAGCGCACCGCTAAGGCGGCACTTGGAAACACCAATATGAGATTAGCCACATGTTCCGAAAAACCGGGACAGCGTGCGCGAAGATGGCGCGATCAACGAGCGACACGATCAGCGAAACCGTCAATGCGAACAGAACGAACCACCAGTATTGCGAGCACTGCTCCCACCGGTAGAGAGTAGCATAGTTGTTAAACGGGGTATATATGTTGTCTAAAAATTCATGGTGATCTCACTTTTTTATCTGAGGCTCCACGTACCCCACAACGCAGAACTAAAAATTTCCACACTGATAAACAGCATCATCCAATGCCGCCAAGAAAACAAAGCTTCTTATCTTAGGTAGGTGGCGAACTTCCGGGGGCTTGAAATAATTGATAACAAGCCAGACGAAACTATTTCGTCGCCATCAACGCGCTGAAATAAAACGGCTGTATTTTCCGTGAAATACTCTTGAATCGACTCCATGCGAGCCACACCTCCACTCAGGAATGCAGAGCCGTTTAAAACATCAGCTCCGATATCAGGCGAAACCCGTTCAAATGCATCAAAGACCCTATCTGCGATACGGTCGAGCAATGGCTTTACAGCTTTCGCGATGTCATTTTTCGAAATATGTGCAACAATTGCACGTCGCGTGGCCAAGCATTTGGCAGGCGTAGTCGTTGTCATGTTTCCATAATTGTCAGAATAGAGAGCGCACCCGAAGTCCAACTTTAAATTTTCAACGGTTGCGTCACCAATTTCGAGATCACGTACATTCCTTAGATAGCTTTGTATGCTTCTGTTCATTTCGTCGCCACCAAGATTGATTGATGTATTCGCAACTGTGGTACCAAACGATGTGATCGCTACATCGGTTGAGCCCGCTCCCATATTCACAATCAGTGTGCCACCCCTCTTCGAAAAATCGATCCCACTTCCAACAAGCGCAGCAAGATGCTGTGGGACTATTGAAACGTCGGAACAGCCAAGATAACGAAAAATCTCTGCGAATGCCTTTCTCGTGACAGGTGTAGATGCTGAGGGAACGGCGCATATGATACGCGGTTTTGCTATCCAGAAACCGGGTACAGCGGTAGACAAGACGGACTTGATGTAAGTGATGGCCGCTTGTGTGTCTGCAATGTTTCCGTTGACGAGAGGACGAACCACTTCCACAGACGGAGGTGCCCGGCCAATAAGTGTTTTAGCCTCTTCGCCAATTGCTATAGCGTTCCGGCTGTTCTTCGAAAGCCCACTTTTAAATGCAATAAGCGTCGGCGCAGAAAAGATTTCACCTACACGGTTCTGGTAGACACTCGTTTTGGAAGTTCCCACTTCAATCGCAATCGAAGAAAGGATGTTTCGCGAAAACATTTCAACTGCCCCGTCTGTCAAATCGTATCTATGCTGAAACAGATTTCAACTTTTTCATTTGGCTAATTACTCCACGAACAGCGCGCGTGATCAGCTGGGCAATGAGGTATGACCGTGCGTCGTGATTGTCTCGAATAATGATGTGTGCCATTCGGGAGGACAGGAGCAAGGTTTTTATCGCACACGACTTTCCTGCAACTTTCTTCGGCATATGCATATATTGATTGATTCATTCAAGCACACACCACATGTTCATAATGTCACAAAATGTAATTGGGCCAAAACAGGAACAAACTTGTTAGTATCTTTCGCTACTTTTGCTTCTTAAGAATATCCCTTATAACTTTAGCTACCGGTCTGCGTCCTCGGTTCGTGTTCTGATGCTTAGCTTGGTGATTTCGTTTTTGAACCACCGACAACCCTTGCTTGGGCAACCGATGGGGGCTTGTTCATCATCTTTGGATCTAGGCCTTGCTTCAAATTTCGATGCGACGTGGATGTAATTGGCCAAATCCCAGACTGTGCTTGTTTTGACTTTTCTTTGCGTTTGCTTGAAACAAGCTTCAGTCAGATGAATTGACGGAGTTAGGAGACGCGCGATTGCTGTAAGCGTGAATGACACCCGTAGACGTTGCTTCTCCAAGCAAGTGCAGTGATAAGGGCAGCGCTCGATGCACCAGTCGAGCGCGATCTGCCTTTTTATGCAATGAGCGTGGACACGAGGCTCAAAGTATTGAAATGTGTAATTTGCTTATTCGCGACGATGAAATCGGCAGCGCTAAGACTTTGCCAACACGATCCGGCATCCAAATTTTCTGAGGTGTTCCTTCACTGCGAAAAGGCACAGATTCTACGAGTTTCATCGCAGCCGTGGCTGATTTTATGGCCGCACACGAAACCGACGATGTGCAGCACAAAGTGGCGTAAATTCAAGTTTCGTCCCTGGTGCGGTCTGCGCCCATCACGATGCGCCTCAGGACGGTATCAAGGGCGGTTGCACTTCAGCGGATCCGCGCTGATTTTCACAGTATCGCAGGTCCTGGACCAAGCTAACGAAAAAGTGCCCAACTACACGGCGTTTCCCATCAGCGTCGGACGAAAATGCCTTCGACGAGTTCAATTGACCTTGAAATAGAGACGTCAAATCCAAGACCGTGATCGATCCCAATTGGGCCACTTTACCTCCGCTCATTGACGCGGTCACGATGAAACAGATTGATAGTTGGGCAATGCCGCCGACGCGATACTTGGCGCTCGAAACCATGCCACACGTTTAAATAATTATTGCGTCAGGCTATGCGCTAATCAAACAAAATGTTTGAGCCGCCCCCTCGGGAGGCGTCGACAACCCATCAGCATATCATACTGCGGGAAGGGTCGTGCTCCTTTCGGTGCCACGAGTTCACTAACGATTGTCTGCTGCGGTTCTGGTCGTCTCTAGAAGGGATGAGGCGGTATTCCTTTTTCACACGCCTCCTAAAAGTTTCCTTCAAAACGACCTGTTCTATCGCGAACCTCACGAGAGATTGGCCTTACCGATAAATGGTCGGAATGACGCGGGTGCATGCAACTATCACGAATGAACGAGGTTGGCTCAATACCTATCCCGTGTCTGAACCTTGGCCACCGTATTCCCGAAGGGCCTCTAGTGCCCCTTCGCCGCGGGCAAGCTCCACCCCGGCCTCATCGCGAAGGCGCGAAATTTCGAAGGCAACTGATCTCTCATCTCGTAATGCTGTCTCAAGGTTAAGAAGCGCACGACCAAGATCTCGCATTCCTCCCATCAACGCTGCGCCCGCCACGCGGTGCAGACGCTCAATGAACAGGTTTTTTTCATCGAGGCCAATCGACAATGCCAGCCGCGCATCGCGTAGTGATTCCTCGACAAGTTCAAAACCCATGTCCCAACCGCTCAGATCGAAAACATTCCTCAGGTCTGCGACAAGATCTGTGGTATCGGACAAGGATTTATTGTCAGATGCGCTACTACGTCCTGTGTGTAACCGGGAATCGGGCAGCGCCGACTGGAGATCGTTCAGGCCGAATGGCTTTAGTAAATGGCCGTCCATGTGTACTAAAATCTGCTGTACTAAAGCTTCATCATCAACGCGTGCGGTTGCACCGATGATCCAAGCCTGCGTGGAAGCCCCGGATCGTCGAATTCCTAGAGCAGCTTCGGTACCCGTCACCTGAGGCATAAAAATATCCATCAATATGACGTCATACTTGTCAACTGCCGCCATTTCGATAGCAGCTTTACCATCATGAGCCAGGTCAGTTGCGTATCCCAGCTTCGCGAACATCTTTGCAGAAAGCTCACAAATGATTTTAGCGTCATCAACAATCAGCGCCCGGCCCTTAGTCTTCGCAGGTTCAGGTGGCCACGGGCCGGCGGCTGACAACTTGCGGCAATCATCGGTTGAGTTCCGAAGATTGGTCTGATCTCGAACGGAGGATTGCCGATTTGTTTCAGAACCGGGTGCAAGCTTGAGGGGCAACAACAACACAAACCGGCACCCTTCCCCCGGGGTTGTCCGCAAACTAATCGTCCCACCCATCATCTCCACTGCATTCTTTACGATAAAAAGACCTAAACCGAAGCCCGGAGTGCCGAACGATTGGTGTCCCCGCTGAAATGGCTTGAAGACGCGGTCCAGCTCAGCCTCGGCAAAGCCCGGGCCACGGTCAGTTACCTCTACTTGCAGATCGACGCCTCTTCCTGCCGTCGCTGCTGTGAACGTCAACGCAACGGTGATTTCGCTGCCTGCTGCATATTTCGCCGCGTTGCCCATCAAATTTGAGACGGCTCGTGAGAAAGCCATTGGTTGTCCGACCAAGCCCTCATCCGGCACTGGTCCATTTACCAAGATCTGGATCTGATCATCTTTACATTGGCCCGTGAGTACGAGGCCGTCTCGGATGTCACGTACCAGCTGCACAGGTTCGATTGGGCTCAAATTTTCTTTCGCATTTGCCATGCGAACGGTGTCAAGAACATAGTCTGCCTGATACAATGCATGCTTGCAAAAAGTCTGACCCTTACGGACAAGATCAGTTAACCGAGCAGGCAAAGGCTCCTGCAGCATCAATTCCAACACCATACCCATCCCGTGTAATGGGGTGCGTACTTCGTGGCTCATGGTTGCCACAAACCGCTTCTGCGCATTTGCATGTGTCTCGGCGGCCTCCAAAGCGTTAGTAAGACGTTGCTCTGCTACCACCTCGGAAGTAACATCGCGGACGAAGACAACTCTGAGGCGTTTGCCATCGGGTAACAGAGTTTGACGAAAGGTAATATTCGCCACGAATTCGTCACCAGCGCTTTTCTGTAATTCCATCTGAAATGGGCCCAACGAAAAATCGCGATCCGTGCTGCGTTGCAGGGCCCGCAAGACGCCACGATAAAGGCGCGTCAGTTTCAAAGGTTTCAAAATGCTTTGGAACTGCTTGCCGAGCACACTTGCTGAATCCAAGGCGAGCATATCTTCGGCCGATGAATTCAAGGACAAAATCTTATCATTTTCGTCTATTACAATGATTGCGGTAGACGTCATATCGACAGAGGCAGCGGAGAGCGCATTTTTCTCAGCGAGTTCACTTTGTTGTTTCAAATGATTTGCGGCCAAAAATCTGGCCATCGCTAGTGCCCAGATGAGCAGCGCAATCAAAAACAGGCATAATAGCAGAAAAGCGAGAAGCGTTCGCCTTTCCTTTTTGCGTGCCGTTTCCTGCATTTCCACTATTGCGTGCAATGCACCGACTGAGACCTGACGCACGAGCCCTTCCATCTGCTGCACTTCCGTAAGGAGCGTCTCTAGAGTCCGTGCGTCGGCGATCCCCTGATTGAGACTATCGACCCTTAGCGCCAGCCCATCACGCAAGCGCAAAACCTGCCCGACCTCGTCGAGAACTGGGTCAATGATACCAAAATTGCGAAGTGTTGAAATAACAACTGTTATCCGGCTGTAAAAAATGTCAAATTGCTGCTGGATTTCCATGATATTGCTTTGAAACAGATCGCCTGTGACCGGCGATAATGCGAATGTGGCTTCTTGCAGACTTAGGAGAAAATCTTGATAATCGATCTCGAATTGCGTGATAGTCCATGTCTTGTTATCGCTGGATGCGGCATCTAATTCGCTACGGGCATCAACCAGCATGTAGATGACCACGGCCAATGCAATCAATGCTACGGCCAGTACTAAAGTGACGCATTGATACAGCCGTTGAATCGGCAGCGACCTGATCGCCTCTAGGGCTCGGAAATTGGGCATTGAATGCTTAATCCACGGTAATTTCATACAATTGCCAAACACTCACACCAAAGATCACTTCAGTTTGATAGTCGGGAGACTGATCATACGGAAAGATCACCCAAAAGGGGTCCCTTATCGCGTACGGAAAACGGAGCATCGTCAATGCGGTTTGCGATGATCGGCGCCGAGTCGCTAATCAAAGAGCTGTGAAGCCACGCGGTATAGTCATTGAGAGCATGAAGCGATATGACCGACTCATCCGTCAGTTCTTCGATTTCTGCGGCGTCAAGCACCGCAACGAGTGTCGGTCCGACAAAGCGGTGGGCAAGCGCAGTCCAAATTGTTTGAGTCTCAAAGGTCACCTGAGGCAAAGCGGATAGGTCAGCATCGGTGAAGCTGCGCAGGACGTCACCCTGCCCGTTTCGTACCGTTAAGACGGCGTCTGTTTCAGCCGTCGCGGGAGTGACTGAGAGGGCAAGGCTCAAGACCAGTGTGGATAGGTCAAATCCGGAGTTCTGTGTCACGAGTACCTCCTGAAGGCGCAAAGCCTGCTGAGTGATTGGAATGTTCGACAGAACGATAATACGATTATCCAAAGTTCGTCCAACGCGTCGCTACTGCCTATCTAAAGATATTGTGGAATGTCTTAGGGCTGATCGCAGTCGGCCTGCTTGCAGGGGCACCCAACTGTGTGTTGCATCGCCTAAAAGTTTGTTGCAACTGACAACCACCTGATGGTGGAGCCACAATCGTAGCAAGATGGCGTCAAGCCAAAGAGGAGCAGGCACGGTGCGGATACTGATAGCGGATGATCATGTCCTGCTTGCGCAGGCGGTTGCGCGGTCTTTGGTGAACAACGGTGGCTTTGATGTGGAAATCACCGAAAGCTTGGATGGGGCCTTGCGGATCGTTAATGAGGTCCAGCCAGATATTCTGTTGCTCGATCTCAAGATGCCCGGAATGCATGGCCTGCTGAGCGTCGCCAAGGTGGCAGAGAAAGCGGGCAAAACGCGCGTCGTGTTGTTTTCGGCCCAAATCGACCCACAGTTCGTCCGGGATGCACTTGCTCTGGGTATTGCAGGCTATATCCCCAAAACCATCGGGCTTCAGTCTTTCGTCGCTGCGCTGACCCTTATAGAAAGTGGCCAAGTATTTGTACCTCAGACCGACGTTCACCCACTGGGCTCACGGCCAGGCGCAACCTCATCAGATACGGATCTTACCGGGCGCGAAATCAGCGTTTTGAACATGTCGTCTGAGGGTGCGACAAACAAAGAAATCGCCGCAAGACTCGGAGGGAGCGAGTCCAGCATCAAACTCACCATGCGAACCATATGTGCGAAGCTCGGCGCACGAAACCGGGCACACGCCTGCATCATCGCCAGAGACCGCGCAATTATTTAACGTTGCACGGCTGGGGTGCGCCGCTCTTTGCGACCTGCAGCGCGTATTGCCCGAAACCACACCTTCATTCAGCAGCCCACGCTAAGCAAATTCCAAGGTCACAGCATCGGATTAGCCGAGTAGGGTTGGTTGATCAGTTGTAGCAGCTTGTGTCACGGAACAAGGGACAGACGCGGATTGTTGCCAGCCAGTCTTTCTGTATTGAACCCGCGATTGTTTTCCACTGCCGCTCCGCAACAGATGGCAATCTCGGCTCGTGATGCGGGTAGCCGCAAACTGGTGTCCGAAATTGCCCGCCGGTCACTGGACAGGACATGCCCCGCGAAGTCACGCGACGCGACCACGATCGGACAGTCCGGCACGTCTAGCCTGAAATTGACCAAGGTCTCCAAGGCGGTCCCAAGATCTCCAAAAGCATCGAGGGAAATGAGCATCAGGACGTCATCAACATCGCGTACTGCAGCGATAAGCGATGTCAACGACTGGAATGTTTGCACACCTTGAGTGTACCGATCCAACCATGCAACGTGGCGCCAGATGGAAGAATGCGCCTCGGCCAACATCACGATCCTGCGGCCCGCCACCACCCCAGAGCCCGAACCAAAACGGCCAAGAAGATGCTCCGCAGCAGTTTGTTCGGTGTCACATTCAAAATTCCGTCTAGGTCCGAACGTTGAGGCCAACCGCCCAAATGAGCTCTTGTTATTCATTTCAGCCACCGCCACATACCAACCTCTCGTATGGCGTTGACCGTGACCAGATATCGCTCTCGGGATCAAAGAAGCTTAAGTGCTTTCGCGTCATCTAAAGACAAAGCACTCAGCACGACACGACGGCGCCCAGAACGCACGAGCGTGTATCGGGTTAATCCCGAAAACACCGGGGTCGGGTGCGGCGGCCAATACCAGCCGACCAAGCGATTAGCTGGAAAATGGCATGAGCAGAATACCACCATCTGGGGGATTTGGCCGCCGCCCTATTACGAATCACAGAACGCACCCACATCGCAAGGTATCTTAAGATCATAGATATGCGCTTTAAGTTGGGACGCCGCCGTTCTTCCTGCCGCGCAACGCGTTTCAACGCAAAACGCCACTCTCCGGGACGGCCCAAGACAACGTTTGGAACCTCTCTCAACGCCACAGGACAGCCCGAGCCGTCGCCATCCACACATTCCTCGAAGCCCTGCGAGATCATTGCCCACAATAGGGCAGAGTAACACTGACGTCGGCAAGCACACGGACCTCATAAATAATAGGCCATTGTCTTCAGAGATCTCACCGCAAAAACGAAAATCGGAGCAAAGCAGGCGAGCAGTTACCACCTGGATTAATCGGGTTCCCCGCAAGATCTTCCGATCCGCCGCGAAAAGCCAATCTCATCGACGCGTGTGTTTCTTCCCAGATCTATAACTCCAGGCGCAAACACCCAAGGCTTCATGAGGCTTCGTTACGCGACACCCCAAACGACGCGCCAGATTGCCGGAGCGATACACCGCGCACGCGCACCTACAGGAGCAACACACCGTAAAACCTCAGCATAATACTGTTCGGTCAACGCTCACCTGCCCCATCGAACAACTGACACCCATTGGTTGGCAATCTTAAACGAAAGATTTCCACAGTTTTGTTCTCGGTTTGATCGCAACACATAATGTTCTGTTTCGCACATATGGCGCCTGCAGGACATAGCGCATCAGAATATAGGCCTACACAGCCCCCTACGCGTTTCGCATTAACAGATAAAATGGTTGCAATAACAGGAAGATAACCGCCACAACGTATTGCCACCTACACAACAACAATTGGTGGTTAGGCGAGAGGCAGGTCGCATGCAGACAGAGACGGATACTTCATGGACAGTGTCTTCCGCACCAGGCGAATTTAATCCAACGGATTGCACGTCCGACAAGACGGAGGAGCAAAAGTGTTTTCTCGACACATTTTGGCATCCGTCGCGATAGAAATAGGAACATCGCAAACCAAGATCTTCCACAAGAATGCCGGGCAAATTTTTAGCTCCCCCACGCTTATTGCATTTCGGAAAGGCGAAGGGGACATAAACCGGTCTGTCATAGCAATTGGGGCAGACGCAGAAACGATGATTGGACGCGCCCCACCATCGGTTGAGGTCGTGCGCCCGGTCATCAATGGCAGCATCGTAGATATTGAGGCAGCCTTGATATATATCAAATCTGTAATGTGCGATGCCATTCCGGGATTTTGGCTGGCGAAACCCCCAGTGGTCTGTGTTGTGTCGTCGGCGGCGACAGAATTGGACAGAAAGGCGTTTATTGACATTTTCAGACACCTCGGCTCACCAAACATAAGGGTGTTGCCCCAGCACTACGCAGCGCTTGCAGGGATTGGCGTCAATTTCACAAACCGAGGCGGCACGCTCGTTGTAAACATCGGGGCCGGATCTACTGACATTGCCATCACTTCTTTCGGCACGACCCTCGCCAATACTTCGGTTAAAATAGGCGGAGACGACTTCAACAAGTCCATCCAGCGTTTTCTTCGAAAGAAGAAGAATATCGAGATAGGCGATGCCACTGTTGAGATCATCAAAACAAGTTTCGGATGCGCTGTGCAGTCTGACAACTTTGGGGCACAAGCCATAGACACGGCAGTAAAGTGTTTAGCAGCAAGACGGGCTGTAACTGTGAAAATCTCCAAGAACGAGTTGGCTCAGGCTATTCGGCCCCTTCTTTTGCGAATATCAGATAGAGTATTCAACGCCTTTGAGGCTGTTTCACCGGACGTCGGTACTGATATCCTTGACGGCTTTGCATTCTTGACCGGGGGTGCGGCGAAGATGGACTCGATACTGGATTTTTTTACATCGGCGACGGCGGTTCCCTTTCAGGGCATCCCAGATCAAGGAAGCTGTGTTGAAAAGGGCATGATTAACATTCTCGCCCACCCGAGGGATTATAACTGTTTCATGTAGGCGCGCCCTTGGCTGCTTAATAAATTTCAAAGTCTTTGTTTTCTGCCATATGAGGTTTGGAAAAGCGCTGCTCCGTACTTAGCTTTATTGAAGCCTTTTTCTTTAAGGCTTGAGTATGTTGCCATTCAATCGGCCAGGTTATTAATGGTTAGCCTGACTCCCAGAAATCAGACTTAGACGCAACTCGTCATAATCGCCGACGGCCATTCGTAGTGCGGCAGAACGACGATCGGGATTAACCGAGCGTTTTCTTTGAGGATTCTGCGCTTCAACCTCTGTGATCTCACTGGAATATTCATACGACACATTCTTTGATCGTAAGATCTTTATGGCCACCCTAATATAAATTTTTTGATGAACTGAGGTATGAGACATTAGTGCACGTCAATAATCTCAGCGCTGCCACGCATTACACTTTGAGGCCCTATGATGCTGGATCACTATTTGAAGGGAAATGCAGTTCGAGCTCCGCAGCGCGGTTCCTATTCGTCTTGTGAAGAGGTTTATCTTATCGCAGGCATGCAGAGCGGGTTGCTCGATCATGCAGCATTCCTCAATAGTCGGATTCCGGTTTCGATTTTTTCCTCGTTTGTTTCTGTCGAGCGTTTGGCGGCTGCATCCGAGGAAGCTTCTATGCTGTTCATAGATCTCGATGTGTTTGATGACCTCGCGGAGGCAGTTACGGTTTTGATGAATTTCCGTAGGCGCGCGCCAGTTATTCCGACCGTCATCGTTTCACATTCCTTCAAGAGGTGTGATTTTTCGACCGAGCGGATGTATCTTGCCGATGTCAGCCTTCGGCTGCCATCGACATCTGCGGCTCTTGATCTTGCACTTGAGTTGGCGCCAAAGAATTTCTCATATTTTCAACGTAACCGCGTCGATCCGGTAGTCTGGGTCACTGATTAGGCCCTGCGGGCAATGCGTATGTGTATGCGTGCCAGGTCGGTTGAGTGCGGCGGACGCCGGTTGTTTCGTCGTGTTCTATTAATTCGCTTGATGTGGGTTAATTGTTTTCGTCGGGTGCCGAGCGGCGTCCAGGCTGGTGGTAAATCTGCGTGGGTGCTATTTTAAGTTTTTTCCATACATCTTTCGCTATTGTATCGTTCGCATGTTGCTATGCGCCGGTGGTGAACTTAGTAGTCGTCCCGGTTTATTACTGTTTCTCAGTTTGTTAAGGACACGGAGCGAAGGGTCCGCTAGTGCATTTTGCTCGCGGAAAAGATCTAATTCAGTGATGTATAAAGAGTGTGAGCTGATACCCTGAGGTTGGTAAATGTGCCAAACGCCGACGCTTTGCGGCGTGCGTGCTATTGGTCGTCGTATAGTCGAAACGAGGTTGTTGCTGAAATGAAGCTTTATTCTCTTGAGCCTCGTATTGTTTTTGACGCATCGCTTCCATTGGATTCAGTGGAGGCTTCTTTTGAGTCCGAAGCGTCGGCTGTCTCTGATACCGGGTGACCTGCCCCCCAAAATCCGAGCCATTCAAAAGGAGAGTTTGTTCTCGTAACGTTCGAAGCAACGAGGAGAACAGACGATGCGTAAATCACGTTTCACCGAAGAACAGATTGTCGGGATCCTGCAGGAGTATGCGGCCG
>JANSYK010000150.1 GCA_024742485.1 Alphaproteobacteria bacterium
ATAGGGGGTAACAAAAATGAAACTCAAAACAGCGATGACTGCGGCGGTTCTGGCGGTGTGCTCGGGGGCTGGACATGCTGACGACTCGGCGATTGTGCTTGGCAAATCCATCTATGGGTCACTATGTGCCGTCTGCCATGGCCCTGACGCCAAGGGGGGTGGTCAGGTCGGAGAACTGTTCGAGGTCAAGCCGCCCGACCTGACGACGCTCGCGGCGCAGAATGATGGTCAGTTTCCATTCTCCGATGCCTATGAGGTCGTCATTCTGGGGATGGAAGCCCCCGGCCATGGCAGCTCGGAGATGCCGATCTGGGGCGATTACTTCATGGCCGATGCCCTGACGGATCGTGGTGTGAACAAGTCCGATGCGATGACGATCGCGGCCGGCCGGGCGCTTTCGGTAGTCTACTACCTGGAATCGATCCAGGAATGATCTGACACATCGGCTGCGTGGCAAACGCGGGTTTCGGCCCGGGTTTGCCCTTTGCGGTTCACCGGAAAACGGGCGGCGAGCCCGTTATGTGTGCGCCCGTTGCCCGGTGGGTTCAGAACGCTTCGGGCTTTGCCTCGCGCGCCATGTGATCCAGCACGGCATTGACGAACTTGGCTTCCTTGCCCTCGGGGTAGAAGCTTTTGGCGACATCCACGTATTCGACGATCACCACCTTTGGCGGGGCGTCCCCCTCCAGAAGTTCGGCGCCCGCTGCCCGAAAGAGTGCCCGCAGCGTCGGGTCGATCCGCGCAATGGGCCACTTGGCCACCAGCGCGCGGTCTGTCATCTGGTCGATCCTGGCCTGCCAGTTGACCGCATCCTCCAGCAGCTTGCGAAACAGGTCAATATCGCCATCGGCCATGTCGACCCCGTCCTCCAGCTCCGCGCCGAAGCGGAATTCGAGGAACTCGCGGCGCACCGCGTCCACGCCCTGGCCGGAATGCTCCATCTGGAACAGCGCTTGGACGGCATAAAGCCGCGCGGCCGACCGCATCTTGCGTTTCTGGTTGCCCGATAGCTCTGTCATGTAAGTTCGGTCATGCCTTGGGGTTGTCCTTCAGTTCGCCGGCAATCCTGTATTCCTCGGCCGCCGGAACGAAGCCGACGCCCTTGCGTGACCCGCCCCATTTCCGGCTGAGCGCGATCAG
>JANSYK010000118.1 GCA_024742485.1 Alphaproteobacteria bacterium
ACAGCCAAAAGGTACAACGGTTCTGGACATGAATTTTAGCCCGTCGCCGTCCCCTTCCGTCACTGACGAGCTGACACAGGAAACCACTGAGGTCCGCGAACCGGAGTTGAAAATTCCGTCAGATAATCGCGACAAGGATGGTGAGGATAAGATGCTTGAGGGAAATCAAGACCTTGAGGGCTTAGGCGGGGAAAATGCTCAAAGCATCGCCAAGAACGAAAATTTGTCAGATGCTGAAAAATTGGCTGCCGCACTCGAACAAATTGGCGAGGATGTCAATATTTCGGCACAGGTGGTCGATGGCAAAGTCGCCGTAAACATGAATGCCGAAGATTCGTCCCCACAAGAACTGATTGAGAAGTTCCAGCGCGTCGGTCAGGCAGTCGAAATCGCTGGTCTCGCGACCGGCAAGGCCGAACAGGAAGTCCTTTTTGGAGGCCTGGATCAGACATTGAATGACTTAATCAGCATGGTGTCAGAAATTCAACAGCAAAACGAAGCGACTGGTGGCGCGTCCATGGAAGAAGAAATGAATCGCATCGCAGCAGCCGCCGAAAAAGCCCGTGAAGCAGAGGCCCAGCTAAAGGTCAACCTACGTGATGAAATCGAACAGGGGTTGGTTACCGTGGAACGCAAAGATGGCAAGGTCTTTGTTAGTCTTGGCACTGGCGGTGCGTTCCCGTCTGGCTCTGCGGTGCTGACCGAGCAGGCGCAATCCATTGTTGCGGAACTAGCAAACGCCACCAACGATCCGTCAAGCAATGTCGTGGTAGCGGGACATACAGACAACGTGCCAATCGCCTTCGGCGCGCTCTATCGAGACAACTGGGATCTCGCCGCAGCGCGTGCCGCTAGCGTAGTGCAGGAAATCGAAGCACTGAACGAAGTGCCGGAACGCGTGATGTCAGCAGTCAGCTTCGGTGAGACACGTCCGATTGCCGATAACCAGACACCCGAGGGACGGGAAAGAAACCGCCGCATTGAGGTAGAAATCGAATTTGCCCAATAATGGATGGGACAGATCTAGCCTCTTGGCGATATCCTTTTCCTAAAGCGTCCGACCTGAAACCTGAATCGTTGGGATTCCCTTGAGCGCTGATCTGTGGTTCATCTTGTCTGGGAGGATGGATCATGTCAGCACCTTTGCCGGATGCGCTGCGGGCGCGGTTTCAGCAGTTGATTGATGAAGGGTTAAGCGGGCGGGCGGCAGCGCTACGCCTGAAACTTTCGCCGGCCACCGGGGCGCGTTGGGGGCTTGCGATCCGGCGGACGGGTCAGGCAAGGGCCATGCCTCAGGGTCGGCCTCGCGGCAAGGGCAAGCTTGATCGAGCTATGCGGGATTTTGGGTGACGCGGCCTGATCAGGCGGCGCGGTTTTCAGTGTCGTTTGTGGCAACACCGTCGGTAAATGTGACGCCTTCGATGACCAAAGGCAACTGGTTCGCGCCCTTCAGGCGCCGCCACGTCT
>JANSYK010000089.1 GCA_024742485.1 Alphaproteobacteria bacterium
ATCCGAGAAGGCTGAAACATCCGATTTGGCCGCGAACATGTCGGCCGCATAGTCCGATATGTCGATGCGCAGATCGCGCGCCAGTTGCTCGGCCACCGCGCGGTCGTGGTCGGTGGTGGTCGGGCTGCGGAATTCCAGCGTGTCCGAGAGGATGCAGGTCAGGGCAGCGCCCTTGGCCCAGTCTGGCATCCTTGCGGCATCTTCGCCCATCAGGTCGATCATGATCGTGGCGGTACAGGCCAGCGGGCGCACCGTGATATCGATTGGGCCGGCGGTTTCCAGTCCGCCGACCAGCTTGTGATGATCGATGATCGCGCGCACGTCGGCCCCGTTGATGTTCGCGGGCAGCTCTGCGGGGTTGTTGGTGTCGACCACGACGCAGGGTTGGCCGTCTTCCACATCCGAGATGATACGCGGCTTGGGCAGGTTCCAGCGTTCCAGCATGAACGCGGCCTCGGTGTTGGGCTCTCCGAGCAGCACGGCCTCTGCGTCGCCGCCCTTGACCTCGTTGAGGTACCACGCCCACAGGATGGGCGAGCCGGTGCTGTCGGTGTCGGGGGATTTGTGGCCAAAAACGAGCGTGGTCATCGGAGTATCGTCCTCGTGACTGAATTGAGTTGGTTTGCGCGCCTTATAGGGCGGGCAAGAAGGCTTGTCACTAGTCATGCTGCGTTGCAGCGAAAGTCTTCTTTCATTGCCAGATGCCCCGACGTGTTGTGTAGTGCCAGTGGATACTTCCAGATCCGGATGGAGGCTGAATCATCAGACAAAAGAATTGGATTTTGCTGGCCGTAGTTGCCTTTGCTGTATCGGTAGCACGCGCGGACGATGCGGTTTGCCTGACGGATGCCGAAATAATCGAGCGGGACGAATCCCAGTTGGCCGGAATATCCCCGTGCAGTTTGACTGGTGCTGCATATCTCTACGGTAAAGGACATATTCCCCTTTACCAGAAAAGGCTGCCATCGGACGACAGCATTCAATATTACTATCTGATCCGGCCTGTGCTGCGGCGTTTGCTATCCGATGATGCATCGATGACAGCCGGGCTGGACGCGACCCTGCTCGCGGTCATGGGTACGCTTCCTGGCATCAACGGTGACGAGGCGGATCGCGGTGCGTGGTACAGAGCATTTATCTTCAGGCGGTACCTGATGAAAAAGCAGGGTAGCATCGGTGACGAAAAGGTGCTTCTGAATGACCTTTCGCGTGCGTTGCTAAATGACGGCACGTTCAACAGGTTCTCGGAACTTGATTGTTTCATCGAAAACGACATTCCGTCGTTGTCGGTGAGGGACATCCTTGCAAGCAAGGTTTACACCGATTGCGTTGCGGGCATACGCTGAACCCGTCTACAGTCGATGCGCGAGTGGGACGCGTCAAAGTTGCGTTGACATGCAGTCGGCTTGGCGGGAGCCTTTCACATTGGCAACGGGTACGACGCATCTCCGCAATGGGCAGTGACAGTGGACGACCGGAACAAGGAAACTGACCTCTACCCGCCGGTGAAAGCGTGGCTCGAAGGCTTGGGCTACGCTGTGAAATCCGAGATCGGCGCGGCTGACATCGTGGCCCTGCGCGACGGGGCCGAACCCGTGATCGTGGAGTTGAAGACCGGGTTTTCGCTGAGCCTGCTGCAACAGGCGGTGGCGCGGCAGGCGATCAGCGAGCGGGTCTATGTCGCCGTGCCACGTTGGAAAGGCAAAGTGGGCTGGCGGGCGTTCAAGGGCAACATCGGCCTGTGCCGCCGGCTGGGACTTGGGGTTCTGAGCGTGAAGATCGATGACGGCACGGTGCAGGTGCATTGCGATCCGGCCCCGTTTCAGCCGCGCCGCTCGAAGGTGAAGCGGGCGCGCCTTTTGAAAGAGTTCGCCGCGCGGCGAGGCGACCCCAACACG
>JANSYK010000049.1 GCA_024742485.1 Alphaproteobacteria bacterium
ATGGCTCGAACGGTCTGGTCAGTTCGTGAGCGCGACGATATTTGGCCCTTTGTGGCTTTCGGGACGTTCATCTGCATGGGATCCGCAACAGCGATCGCCCTATCGCTGGGGCAAACAGCCCCGCTCATGGCCGTGGGGCTGGCATTGTTCCTCCGTGGATTTATCGCCAGATCACAGTTGGCGCTGGCCGCCGCGTTGGTTATCCTGATTCTGAAACCGAATTTCGGTTTGCCCTTTGTAGCGTTCCTGTTTGTCTGGCGAAGTTCTTGGCCTGCAGTGTTTGCAGCTGTAGCTGTGTCGTTGATCGCCGCGTCAATGGCACTGTTGCCCTACGGGCCCCTAGCCGTCCTTGAGGCCTATGTGGAGGGGCTCGGGAACTATGGCGGTGATCCCGTCAACAAGCCACCGAGCCTGACTGGTCTTGTAAACATAGTCTACAATGGGCTTGGGCTGAACCTCGGCGGGTTCATTCCGGTTGGCTTGGCCATCCTTACTGCCGTTGCGTTGGCCTTCTGGCTGAAAACCGTCGAAGCAAAGAACCGGTCATCAGATCGTATGCGGCTGGCGGCGGTTCTGGCGCTCGTGGCTTGTGTGTTGTTCCTTACACCACTTCATACCTATGATCTCCTGCTCGCCGCGCCATTGCTACTTTTGCCTGCCCTATCACGCTTTAAATGGAATCTCGTGACGGTCGGCAGTCTTGTGTCTTTTTTGATTATGTTTCGTGTCAGCAATCTTGCCAACTTTACGGGACTTACGTTCCCCGCCGAGACTTACTTCGCCGGAAGCGCATTAGCATCGGCCGCACTGCTCATGCTGCTTCTCGTATCACTCCTTCATTTTTGGACTGTAAAACCCGGAATTGGGATCACCAGTAATCCGCGTGTCCAGTAAGCCTGCACTGGCGGGCAATGAAACCGGCGGTGCAAAACTCGTCCGCTTGATCAAATCGTGTCACACGAAATCTGGCATGCTCACTTTAGCCAGTTCAGGAGCGGTGAAACGGACAGACTTTACGAACTCATCAGAAACGCGGTTCGTAGGGGTCGCGCCCCACCCCAAAAAAACGGCCACCCTCAAGGGGCAGCCGTTTCAGGTTCGAGCGTGCGGCGGATCAGGCTGTTTGGCGTCTGCGCAAGGCGAAGAGGCCGCCCAGGCCCGCGATGAGCAGCCAGGCCGCGGCCGGGAGGGGGACGACGCCGACGGCCGCGCCGTCGATCGCGATCGCGTCATTCGTCTTTCCATTCGCGTTCACCAGCTTGATCTTCGCGCTGCTGACTGCAACGCCGAAATCAATCAGGATCGTCCGCGCGGCCCCCGAACTCAGGCTTGTGATGCTTGCTTCATCGTTGCCATCCACCTTGATCTCGAGTGTGGCGTTCTGATCGGCTGCATCCTGAACGGCGATGACGAGGCTTGTGAACATCTTTCCGATATCGACATCCCAGAGGATGCCGGTTGTATCATTCGAGTTCAGTGACCAGCTGCCACCGTCCGGCACCAGATTGCCCTGGCCATTGATGTCCTTGTCCCAGACGACCAAGTGGTTACACGTTTTTTTGTCCGCACTTGCGGCTCCCTCCGGACTTGCCGCACAGGTTGTCCCGCTGCCGGTTCCGCCTGTGGATGAGAACGTACCAACCAGCGACGAGGTGATCGGACCCTGCTGACCATTGGTATAGCCGGTTTCGAAATTCTCGATCACGTACCCGGCCGTCAGGGTGTCATAGGCACCGATTTCAAATTCCGAAACCGTAACAGTTGCCGCATGTGCAGCAAAAGGCATTGCGGCGGTGACTGCCGCCATAGCGAACTTCTTGAACATTTCTTCCCCCTAAGCGTTACACGAACCAACGCAGTTAAAACTCCCCCATCGCCCTGGAAGGGTACAGTGGTTGGCTTCCGAAATCCAAAGGAAAAAATTTATTATTTCATTTAAAAACATATGGTTAAATAGAAAAAATCGCGCTCGAATCCACGTCGGGAAAGCCCGAATCAAACAGTGCTTGTGGTGATTGGGCCATTGGGGGTTCGGGTCGGTCGCAACGCATGTGCGCCCCCTGCCCCGCCAAAATCGAACAGGCGGACGACCTTCTCTTCATGCAGCTGGAAAGAAGAAAGGCGGCCGAGCCGGCCGCCTGTCGTCGATCGAACCCTGCGCGAAAAGGTCAGGACGATGCTTTTTTCTTGCGGCGCTTCAGGGCCGCCATGCCGCCGATGCCGCCAAGCAGGAGCCAGCCTGCTGCAGGCAAAGGCACAACTGAGGTGCCTGTTCCAAGCACAACATAGTTACTGAGGCCCTTGTCGTTTGCCGTTGCGAAATCCAATCGGCCACTGAAACCATCATCGAATTTGTAGGCCGCGAATTCATTGCCGGATTTCAAAAGAACCGCGACAGTCGCATAGCTATTTGCAATGATGTCAAAAAAGCCCGTTTTGGCATCTGTCTGGATATCTTCAAAGTTCGGCTCCGATTGGAACTCGGTCCAGTTCGTTATGCCAAAAAGCCCGGTGACCGTCGTCCCGCCTGAATACTCAAACTGGTCCGCGTTCGCGTCGACATTTTGTGCGTTCCCCAACGAAAGCCCAAAACATTCATCGGCCTCCGGGGTTACGTCAAACGTGCTACATGCAGTCCCGTCCTCTTCGAACAAGGTTGCAGCCTCAGCAAAACCAGAGAAGACAGCGAAAGCGGCTGCTGCGACAACACACGTAGTCAAAAGTTTCATAATCACATCCTCGCCAAAATGGCTGCGTGCGCTTGTGCGCACTGGTTTGTTTACTCAATGGCCGAGAAAATGGCCGAACACATTCGATCCGTTGAATAAGTTAACACAATGCCGCCATCTTGTCGCCACAAATCGTCAAAATGGCCGCATTGTCCGCTATTCCGAAACAATTCCGGTCATTCAGACCGTTTTTCCGCCTTACGGGCCCCTCAACTCCCCCAAGGGTTGAGGTTAACAAATAAATTCATCCACTTATCCGCTGTGTCCACCCGAATCACTCCACGACCCAAACGCGAAATAACCGCATTTGAGCACGCGCTTGGCGACCTGTCTGACGTCCTTTCGGCCTTGTCATATGTCGTGAAAGGGGCCTGGCTTGTACGAGTGCTGTTCCGGCCAGTTCCACGGCACGCGGCCTCCGAGGGTCATGCTTTTCAAGGCCGCTGACCTTCGCTGGCATGCGGGGGCGCCCTCGATGGTGGCCAATGCGCCTATTAGGGGGGGGAGAACGTCAAAAGACAGGATGTCACGACCGGGCAGATCCCGCCGATGCCGCATCAGAGGCGCCGTGCACATGTGATCTTTCAAAGGTTTCGACTACGCAGTTATCCCGCGCATTCTACTGGTAGACGACCTGAGGCGCGAAACGCGGGCTGAAGAACACGCGTGCCTCCACGTCTGGCTGGCCCTGCCCCACGTCGAACACCGACTGGTATTGGGCCGTGCTATCGACCACGAGAACTCTTTCCCCGTCGGTCAGGGCAGGCAGCCAACCATGCGCCCCCTGCACATCCGCATTTGTCCAGGCTGACAAGCTGCCGGCCCCGCGGACCTGCGACCAGTCGACCGAAAAGCTGTCGGACACGCCGTCATACCTG
>JANSYK010000029.1 GCA_024742485.1 Alphaproteobacteria bacterium
GAGTTCCGGCAAGGCCCTTGTGATTTCGGCCTGGCTCACCGGCGTCTACTTCGTGATTGAACTGGCCGTCGGGCTCTGGACTGGCTCGATTGCCGTCCTGTCGGATGCGTTTCACACCCTGTCGGCGGTTGGCGGCGTTCTCGTGGCCATCACCGCGCAGCGGATTGCGCGCCGTCCAGCGGATTCGACGCGCAGTTTCGGATGGTACCGCGCCGAAATCATCGGGGCGCTGGTGAATGGCGGCTTTCTTCTCGGCATGGCGCTTCTGGTGATCTGGATGGGCGCGATGCGGCTCGGAGACCCGATCCACCTGGCCACAGGCCCCATGCTTTGGGTCGCCTTCGGGGGCCTGGTCACGGAAGTGGTCTCTCTGGCGCTGATGTGGCAATCGAGCAAGGACGATCTGAATGCCCGTGGCGCGCTCTGGCACATCATCCAGACCTTTGTCGGCAGCCTCCTGATCATCGTCACCGCCCTTGTGATCGAGTTCACCGGCTTTCTGGCGATTGACCCGATTCTCGGCATGGCGTTCGGGGTGGTTCTCCTCTGGGCCTCTGTGGGCGTAATCAAGGAAGCGGTCCACATTCTCATGGAAGGCACGCCCGAGGGAACGGATCTCGACGCTGTAACAGCGGACCTGAACGGGCAGGACGGGGTTCTGGATGTTCACCATGTGCATGCCTGGACGCTGACCAGCGGCAAACACGCGTTTTCCGCCCATATCCGCCATCAGTCACCCGCCGAGGCCGCGGATTTGCTGAACAGGGCCTATCGGCGGCTGACGGAACAGCATGGGTTTCACATGGTCACGCTGCAGCTCGAAACAGAGTGTCTCGACGAGCGCCACGCGCGGGATCTTGATATAGTCCAGATAGCGGCTGCAAAGGCTGCGCAAGAAAAGACTGATGTGCGAGATGCGCATCCGCACCCAAGCCCTAACACAGAAGGGCCGTAGACTGTGATGGACATAATACTAGCCGCAGAGCCGGAGATTCGTCTGACGGCGTTTTTGAGTGTGCTGGCCGCCATAGCGCTTTGGGAACTCGCCGCCCCGCGTCGGCGGCGTGACATTCCGCGTGTCATCCGTTGGTCGAACAACCTGGCACTTGTCGTGATCGATACGGCGATCCTCCGGTTGTCTTTCCCAATCCTGGCCGTCGGTCTGGCGGTCCTGGCCGAGGAGCGGGGCTGGGGCCTGTTCAACATTATCGAGGCTCCTTTCGGGTTGGCTGTGATCCTGTCCATGCTGCTGCTCGATCTGGCGATCTATCTGCAACATGTCATGTTCCACGCCGTCCCGGCCCTGTGGCGCCTGCACCGGATGCACCATGCGGATCTCGACTTCGACGCAACCACTGGATTACGCTTCCATCCGATTGAGATCCTCATCTCGATGGCGATCAAGCTCGCCCTGGTGGCAGCGCTTGGTCCGCCCGCCGTCGCGGTTTTGTTGTTCGAGATCATCCTCAACGCCACTGCCCTCTTCAACCATGCCAACATCAACCTGCCGAGACCGGTCGACCGGTGGCTCAGATGGATCGTCGTCACACCCGACATGCACCGCGTGCATCATTCTGTCGATCCGCGCGAAACCAACTCAAACTACGGCTTCAACCTGCCGTGGTGGGACCGCCTCATGGGTACTTACGTAGCCCAGCCCGCGAAGGGCCACGAGGGAATGACGATCGGTATCGAGCAGTTTCGCACGACGCGCGACCTCTGGGTCGACAGGATGTTGATCCAGCCCCTTCGCGGGCCAGCAAGCGGACACGCCCTGGATACATCCGCCCTCACGCCGACAAGCAGGAACAGCCTCTGGACTCTCGAAAACACAGTTCTAGGGTCTCGGGTAACTCAAAAAGGAACACATGATGAAACGACGTACGTTCTTGCTGGCCGGAGCGGCTGCCACACTCCCCCTGCGAGCACTGGCCAACACGGAACCGGTCATTAAAGTCCTGAAAACCCCCACCTGCGGATGCTGCACCGCTTGGGTCGATCATGTCCGGCAAGCGGGCTTCGCGGTCGAGGCGCAGGACGTCGATCAGGATGCGCTTTATGCGTTCAAAGATCGGCTGCAAATTGCACCGGAACTTGCTGGATGTCACACGGCGGTCGTGGGCGACTATTTTATCGAGGGCCACGTGCCTGCCGCGGACATCACGCGGCTGCTAGCAGAGCAACCGATGGCGCGCGGTTTGACTGTCCCCCGCATGCCAATGAGTTCGCCCGGCATGGGCGGTCCCGGGGCCGGTGACGCTTTTGACACCTTGCTTGTTGGCTCCGACGGCGCGACCTCGGTCTTCGCGAGCCACAGCTGATCAGGTCATGGGTGCAGGTGATAGATCCCGCGGGACGGGTTCATGACCCGTCCGTCTTGCACAAGCTTTCGCAGCGCCCTGTAGGTCGCCTCATGGCTCAATTGTAACCGAGCGGCAAACTCGACGATGGAGCCTTCGAGCAAGCCTGCGATCAACCCTGCCATCACCCGGTCCTCTGCGCGCCGAATGCCGACGATCTCCAGCATCTGTCGCTGCGCCTGTATCTGTTGAGCCGCCTGACGGCCATAGGCGCGGGCAAATGCCGGGTCGGCAAAAGCGGCCAATACGGAAGCCTTGTCGATCCGGATCAGCGCCCCGGCCTCAACAATGACTGCGTCGCAATGATAGACCTCCGAAAACACCGAAGCTTCGGCAAAGCTTGTTCCGGCTTGGGCACGGTGGATGATGAACCGCTCGCCATCTGGATCGACCCGCTCGAGATGCACGCGCCCGGTTTGCACGACATAGAGACCGTGGGTGGGGTCACCTTGGTGAAACACCACATCGCCAATCGCGCCGGAAAAAGGGCGCAGGGCTGAGCTCGGGATAAGATCATAGGGGTTTGGCAACATATGATTGAAATCATATTGCGATGCATCCGCCCCTGCTAGCGTAAACATGACACCACCTGTCGCGTTGCCCTTAAATCTGAAACACGACGCGTTCGGGGATATTTTTTGCCCTTAATTATGAGATTCGACTGCCATCGCGCCTATGCTTTTCGCGCGCTGCCGGGCGATGTGATCGACCGCGGCAAGCAGACGTGGCTCCTTATCGAAGGCGCGCAATAGAGCAACCCTTGCATAGTCGTCCATGCAGGAGCTTGAGATGGCCGCTTTGACCAGTGGACGGGATTGGGCTGCATCAATTGCAGCAAGGCCAAACAGCCTTACTTCCGGCCTGTGGCCCTGAAGAGCGTATAACGGATCTCCGCGGAAGGCCTTTAATGATACGGCAAAGGTGACCGCGCGCATTGCGCGCCGAAGTTGCTTGGGGCTGCGTAATCGCGCGGCGTATTCAAGCCGCGCGGCGCCGTTGCGCGCACGATTTATCAGCTTTTCGGGCATCTGTTCGCCACTGAGCTTGCCGAGCGTCGGCACAAGTCTCGTCCCGCAAACCTGGCAGTCGAATGCCCAGGCTCGCCTCCAATGCTTGAGCGAAAGGCCCTCTCTGGAGCATTGCAGGCAATGCTGGAATGGCATCTGGGCCGTCAGCGAGGCTTCTCGTGTCGTCATTGCTAGAAAGGTCAAAGATCGCACAACATCTGGATCAACCCGTGCGGCGTTGGCAATCTTCGCCGCCGCAGCCGCGTCGACGTTGAAGTTCAAGGCGGTGCCATGCGCGGTATCGATTCTGAGATGAGCCAGTAGTTCCGCATCATCACAGTAGTTGGCCGCCGCCAGCCGAGACAACCAACCTGACAACAACTCGTCTGGCAGCGGCGCGACAGTCTTGGGCAGCGGGTGCGGCTTCACACCCCGGACTTCTCGAGCCGCCGATGGGGGTTCGCATGGCGCGACCAAACCGGCGTCCATTTTGCGATTGCGTCATCGGTGATGCATTCATCACCTGTTACAATGGCGTCGATGGAAAGATCCTTGATCAGGGCGAAAATGCGCGAGGTCACCCCACCGGTCAGTGCAAGTATCTGCTTGAGTGACTTGACCTTCAGGTTGGACTTCTTTTCCAGTGGCATGGCAGCAATAAGGGTCTGGATCATGTCCGAGAACTCGGCATCGTCGCGCCAGTTTGGCAAGTGATGTTCGTCCAGCCGTCGGGCAAGCTGGATATCACCACGGATGGCGTCGACGGCCTCGCTGACCCCAAGACAGACCAGTGACACCTCGAGCTCATTGCTGAGATAACGAAGAACATTGAGAAAGCGTCGCTGTTCGCGGTGGGTCCCGGCCAAGAGGTTGTGGACCTCGTCGATCATGATCATCCGCAGGCCAAGGTCGCGCAAAAGCGCAACAACACGGACTTCGAGGGAGGCCACATTTTGAGCGCGCGCGCCCAGTGCCGTGGCCGGTGCCCCGACGGACGCCAGGATGTGCAGATAGAACCGCCGTTCGTCGGGAGCTGGCGGTGCTTGTAACAGCAAGAGCGGCGTTCGCGTAATTCCCGATGCTGGGTCATATTCCGGTGCATATCTGCGCGACAGGTTGCGGGCGATCATCGTCTTGCCGATCCCAGACGCGCCATGCACAAGAAGGCCAGGCATACGGGTTTGCCTTGGCGCTTCGATCATACCCTGCAAACGGTCCAGAACTTGTTCGGCCCGCGGAAAGCCAATCCAGATATCCGATTGAATGAGGGCGATCCGACCGTCTTCCTCTGTTGTCCCTGCCCTCAATTCACCATCTCTCCACTTTGAACAATGGGCGCGATGTATCTCCCGTGTCGATCGGGCGCAGCTCTTCGGTTTTCGAGACAGCCGAGTTGGTGCCCTCCAATGTCCCTTTTCTTTCACGGGATCGGCGTTCGGCCTTCGTTAGGCCCCGGCTTTCAAACTCGATCTGGCGTTGCTGTCGAATCAGCTCAGCCAAGACCAACTCATTGGACCCGGATTTGCCAAGGGCACGGGCCTTCCTCATGGCTTCGCGATATTCCCAGAGCGGCACGGGCGGAATTTCCAAGTTTCTGTAACGCGCCTCAACATATCGGCCATCGTCCAATTCGACCCAGATCATTGAGATATCGCGAGGGTCGTAGCGAACGACCACCTTCCCATCGCCGCGCCCAATGTGGCCTGCAAGAGCATCCGACCAGTACCGTATCTGGAACAGATGGATGCCGTCACGCCTGACCTTACGCAGTTCGCTCGGCAAGAAGCTCACCCGAAAAGCTTCCATCTCGAAGGGGATGTCACCCATCATTTCCGCTGAGAGTGCCTCCCATTTGGCGACGGGCGTACAGCCAAGACTTGAATGAATGCTGTTGTTGTAGCGGCAGATTTCCAGAGCAAACCAGCGATCGAAGTCGCTTAAGGTCATCGTGGCCATGCCCTCGGCGTCATAGTCGCCCTTGGCCACGACCGAGGATTGCGTTGTTCCAGGCAACAGGTGCACGGCCCCCATCATCGTGCCGATCAATCGTTCGATGTGCCCTCCGAAATGAGGACTGCCTGGCGGCCGATAGACCAGATCGATCCCCCATTCAGCACATGCCGACCGAAAGGCTTGCGACCGGAAATCGCGGCCATTGTCGACGTGGAGGCTGTGCGGTTTGCCCTGTGCGGGCCAAGGAGTATTGCACGCCAATTCCGCCAAAAGTTCCGCCTTGGGGGCCACCGCCTGTGTCAGGCAAAGTGCCACTGACAGACGCGAAGGTGCATCGAGCGACGTGTAGTATCCGATTACCATCCGCGTTGCGATGTCGATCGCCAGCGTGACCCAAGGCCGACCAATTGGTTGGCGCTCAAAACTGTCGACAAGAATGATGTCAGCAGGTGTATGGTCTATTTGCACGATCTCCAGTGGCTGATTGGCCTTGTTCTCGCCTGTTACCGGCGCAAATTTCTGGCGGGCCGCCTTTGCGCCCTCTCGTGCCTTCGCAACGTCGCGGGCATCCATCGCATCCAGACGACGCTGAACCGTCCGACGCGTCGGCGGTTGCAAGCCATGCTGCCAGCACGCGCTACGGATTTCTGTCACGACGCGCGACAGGCTTGGACGTTCCCGCCTTAAGAAATAACGGCGAAGATGTTCTTCAATCACCGCTTCCACCTTGCCGGATATCAAGGTTGTACCAGTCGGGCGGCCCCGTTTCCGCGGTACCAGAGCGCTGGTGCGCCCACCCTCTTCGGCCAGACGCTTTATCCAGCGCCAGACAGTCGCCCTGCTGACACCAAGCTCCCAAACGGCGTCATTGATGCCACTTTCCAGACTGCCAGTTCCTTTGAGATATGCCTTAACAAGCGGACGCAGAACGGCCGCCCTGCGCGCCTCCTCAACACCAGCGGCAACGGAGTCGTCGCGATCATCATCCATCAATATTTGCCACACGAAGCTGCGAACCCTGTCTCAGGGTTAAGGGCAAAAATATCGGAATTAGAGCCTGTCGCGTTCAATTGGCCTCATAGCCGGCTGCCTTGAAGTAGTTGTAGCATTCCTCATCTGTGAATAGGTCGCAGACCTGTCCGACGGCGGCCCAGAGTTGATCGTAGGTTCGGGCGGCCGCCTTCCTGATCAGTGCTTTGAGCTTGGAAAACGCCATTTCTATGGGGTTCAGGTCGGGACTGTAGGGCGGCAAGAACAGGAACCAGGCGCCGATGGCACGCAAGGCCGCTGCTGCAGCGGGAGCCTTGTGGCTCGACAGATTATCGAGGACGACCACGTCGCCCTCGCGTAATTTTGGCAGTAGTTGGGTTTCGGTGTAGAGGGTGAACATCTCGCTGTTCATCGCGCCATCGAGGATCCATGGCGCATCCAGGCGGTCGTGGCGCAGGGCAGCGACGAAGGTCTGGGTGCGCCAGTGACCGAAGGGGGCGTGATCGACAAGGC
>JANSYK010000095.1 GCA_024742485.1 Alphaproteobacteria bacterium
AGACGTGGCGGCGCCTGAAGGGCGCGAACCAGTTGCCTTTGGTCATCGAAGGCGTCACATTTACCGACGGTGTTGCCACAAACGACACTGAAAACCGCGCCGCCTGATCAGGCCGCGTCACCCAAAATCCCGCATAGCTCCGCTCGGTATGCCGGAGGGCGGCATGCGGCTTATTGTTATCAATTCGACAAAGCTTGAGCCCGCTCTGGCTTTGCGCGCGAGGGTTGTGGAGCACTACCTTGGCGTCAATGGCATCCCGCAACGCCAGCCCGGTTTCGACCGCAAGGCGCCCTCAACCGGTTTGGGCGTTCACCATTCCGCCTGACACTGGTTTGCAAACCGGCGTTCAGGTGACCAAAACCGCACAGGTCGATTTGGGGGAAAATCCTGATAGTATTCTCGTAAAGATTGCGTTAACCTGAAAATTCATTTTATCACAACAGTTTCTCTATCCGCTCAACCGACAGAGAACCCAGGGAGAAATACAGATGTCAGAACCCTTCATTGGTCAGATTTATCTTGTAGGTTACAATTTTGCCCAGCGTGGTTTCGCATTTTGCCAGGGGCAATTGCTCCCGATCGCGCAGAATTCGGCGCTCTTTTCCCTTCTTGGTACGACTTATGGCGGCGACGGTCGCACAACCTTCGGTTTGCCCAACCTCGCGGGCCGCACCGCCATCGGGCAGGGCAATGCGCCGGGCCTCAGTGACCGGCGGATCGGGCAGACCGGTGGTGAAGAAAGCGTTTCGATCACCACGAACAACATGCCCGCGCACAGCCATACCGCATCGCTGCATGGCGAGACCGCGCCGGCCACGCTCAGCGATCCGAGCAACGCGCTTCTGGGGATCAGCCAGATCTATGCCGAGTCCGGGGCCGGCCCGAACCGGACCATGGCCGAGGACGCCATCACGATGACCGATACCGGCGGCGGACAGCCTGTCGACAACATGATGCCGTTTCTGGTGCTGAACTACGAGATCGCCCTGCAGGGAATCTTCCCGTCGCGCAGCTGATCGCCACCTGAGAGATTCCGGGCCGATGGGGCAATGACCCGCTGGCCCGGATATCGAAGCCCTTGTTCCCGCGATAGTCCCGGACCCCGTCGATGTACGCGACCCGCCCCAAAATTTCCTTTCGCATCATTCACGACCATGACCGGGCCTTTCTGCAGACGGTCTACGCCGCCGCCCGGCAATGGGAGTTCACGGTCACGTCCTGGTCCGAGCAGGAAAAGACCGCCTTTCTGAAACGGCAGTTCGATGCGCAGGACCTGCATTATCAGCGCATGTTCCCGAACGCGGTCCGGCGCATCATCGTGCTGGGCGAGCAGGATATCGGGCGGCTCTATCTCGACCGGACCGACGAGAGCCTGCATATCATCGAATTCTCGATCCTGCCGGCGTATCGAGGCCGCGGTATCGGCACCGACATCCTGCGCAGCCTGCTGAACGAGGCGCATGGGGGCAAAGTGCCGGTTCGTCTGGCGGTAGAGCGTCACAATCCCGCGCTGCGGCTATATCTGCGGCACGATTTCGTTCAGACCGCAGACACCGGACATCACCTTTCGCTGGAAGCGCGCCCGGATCTGCGCCCCCGTGAAATCTGAGCGGACCCAAAGCGTTTCGCCTTTAGCCTGAGACAACGGATAAAGGCGAAACGCGTGCAACGCCCGATTGTTGCGTGCGTTTCACGAAAAGCTGTGATTCAGGTTTTTCGCGAAACGAATTAGGCGGCGTCTGCATTTAACTGATCCATGCCATGACGCAGGCGATGTCTACGAAGGCTTTGAATGAGCTGACAGTTTTCTCGCAGCGCAAGGCAATGCGTCGGAAG
>JANSYK010000037.1 GCA_024742485.1 Alphaproteobacteria bacterium
GAACTGCGCGGCCAGGCCGTGATGGGCGCGGTCGGATTTGGCCACGACCAGCAGGCCGCTTGTGTCCTTGTCGATCCGGTGCACGATCCCGGGCCGCTTTTCCCCGCCTATCCCCGACAGGCTGTCGCCGCAGTGATGCAACAGCGCGTTGACCAGCGTGCCCGCCGGGCTGCCGGGCGCGGGATGCACGACCATGCTCGCGGGCTTGTCGATCACGATCAGGTCACCATCCTCATGCACCACCGCCAGCGGGATCGCCTGCGCCTCGACCGCGACCTCGGCTGTGTCGGGCACGTCGATGGTCACGATATCCCCCTCGGCGACGCGCGTTTTGGGATCGGTGACCGGCCTGTCGTTGAGCGCCACGCACCCCGCCCCGATCAGGCGCGCCAGGCGCGTGCGCGACAACGCCGCCGCCTCTGGCACATCGCGGGCAAGCGCCTTATCAAGGCGGGGCGGCGGATCGGCCGCGATACGCACGCTGAGAGGGGCAGAACCCATGGACGACCTTCCCGAAAATCAGCCGGTGGACCCGGGCCTGGTGAAATACCTGCGCCTTCTGGTGACGATCCTGTCGGCGGTGATGATCGTGGGGTTTCTAGTCCTGATGGTGCTGTTTGTCACCCGCTTCTCGGGGCCGCGCGGCCCGGCCCTGCCCGACCAGGTCATTCTGCCCAACGGGACAGAGCCACTGGCCTATACCCGTGGCGACGGCTGGTACGCCGTGGTGACCCGCGACAACCGCATCCTGATCTTCGACGCGCAAACCGGCGCGCTGCGCCAGAGCGTGATGATCGAAACCGGCAAGTGAGCCTGGAATTCGAGAGGGACAGCCATGTCTTGCCTGAACTGCGCCATATTTTCGCAACCATTCGCGCAAAGACTGGAAAGCGAGTACATGTGCTGAAAACGGCTGGAGCCTTCATTTGCAAGGATCAGTGGCGTGGCGGCGATCTAAAACCGCTACTCATATCTGGAGGAAACGCAGATAAGTGCAGATGCCTTTGACCAGACTATTCGTACAATTTTGGATGTTCCCGGCTGAATCCAGACGACCCGTGTAGCGGATCGACAAATTCCAAGAGCTGTGAAAGAAACGAAAAGTATCTTCGGATCAATACGGAAAATGCATTAACAAGCAGATGGATGCACCTGTTAGACACCACCACACAAATCTTTCAACGAAGAACAAGCATCAGCACCAACCTTCAGCCCGATTGTGATTACCGCTGGAAAACGGGTAAATTCGACGCATGTCAGAGCACGATACAGAAAACGCGTTTCGTAACTATCGAAACACCAAGCATTTTGGCAGCCTCGATGGCTTGCGATGTATCTGCATTTCGCTTGTTCTTTGGCACCATGCCCCCAATATCTTTTCCCAGAATGTCGAAGTTCCGATGGTGCTCACCCGAGGGTTCACCGGCGTTGACTTCTTTTTCGTATTGTCAGGTTACCTGATCACTACATTGCTGTTGCGGGAAGAAGATAGATATGGCCGCTTCTCTATCGTTGAGTTTTATCGCCGCAGATTGCTGAGAATCGTTCCGATCTATTTCCTCGTCGTCACGCTGACCGCGATCTGGTGGATTGGAGTGCGAGGTCAGACCGAGTGGCTGGCTTACCTGCCCTACTACTACCTGTTTCTCGCAAATTTCCTCGTTGGTGACATCCCTCTGCTTGCCCCGATGTGGTCACTTTCCGTCGAAGAGCAATATTACGTGCTGTGGCCCGCACTCTTGCTGCTGCTTCCAATTCTGCGCTGGCGAATTGCTGTGGTGGTTCCGGCAATTGCCTTGATATACGCAGCAGACGCCGCTCTGCTTCCCCGTATGACCCTTGCAAGAACAGAGAATTTCCACGCCGCGATTCCAGTTGTTGGGTATGGCGCGATACTGATTGGCTCGCTTGCTGCAATATTGCTGCATACGCACACCGGGTTTGGATTGCTATGGCGGCTACTTGGAAATCGCTGGACTTCGGCAGGGCTTTTCATTTTACTTGTTATTGCGTGGCAGGTTATGCCCGGAGACCTGAGAGGCTGGCCCAATTTTGTGATGCATTGGATCATGGCCTGCATAGTCGTCTCGCTTGTGATCCGAGAAGACCATGTTCTGAAAGCTGCTCTTCAATGGCGCCCAATCGCTCGCATCGGTGCGATCAGCTATGGCATCTATCTTTGGCATCTGTATGGGTTGCACATTGGAAATGAAATGGCTTTTGCGCTTGGTTTGGAAAAGCTGGCGGCCGCGCGAGCAGCATTCCCCATTTATCTAGTCTCGTCGGTGATCATTGCGGAAATAAGCTATCGTTATTTCGAAAGCTATTTCCTGGCCCTCAAGAAACGCAGTCGTGTTGATGCTGGTCGAATTCCGCCTTTGAGTGGTTCTGGTTGATCGTTAGGGCATGACCGAATTCTGTTTCATCTGGGCGACGCGTTCCATTGCGGGTATCACATATTCAGGCCCTATCTTGATCCTGCCTCCTGAAACGAGGTCACATTTCTTGAGACAATTAGGTAAAGAGCACTCACGGATCGAGTCTTCCAAATTTTCTTTACAACTGAAAATGCGAGAAAATTATGGTGTTTAGCAGAGCGTCAGATCGCCTATATTCCTTTTTTCTAGGCGAGAGATTGCGAGCCAGAACACTCCGCAGCTTGGTTTTTGCTGTTGCCAGTTTTGGCGGCGCCAATTTTCTAAGGTTGGCCTCAAATCTCATCCTGACCCGGCTTCTGTTTCCCGAGGCTTTTGGCCTGATGGCCATGGTGCAGGTGGTGATGGTTGGTTTGGAAATGATCTCCGATACCGGGGTCCAGACGTCCATTGTACAGAACCGGCGCGGGGATGAAGCTTCTTTCCTCAATACCGCCTGGAGCATCCAGATTGCGCGTGGGGTTCTTTTGTGGCTGATCGTGCTTCTGATTTCCAATCCCGTCGCCCAGTTCTACGGACAGCCCATGTTGGCTCAATTGCTGCCCATTGCAGGTATGGTTGCAATTCTGAAAGGATTTGAATCCACCAAACTCGCCACCGCCAACCGCAAGCTTGTGATGGGGCGCATGACAATGCTGGAACTGGGCAGTCAAATGTTCGGTATCCTGATTATGATCATTCTGGCGATCTGGACACAGTCCGTCTGGGCGCTAGTCCTAGGCGGCCTTTTGGGTGCAACATTGAAGATGATCCTCTCCCATTCCTACCTGCCAGGCCCGAACAATCATCTGCAGTGGGACAAGACAGCGTTTCATGAAATCTTCCACTTTGGAAAATACATTTTTGTCGCGTCGCTCGCCGGCTTTCTCATCAATCATGGTGACAGGGCGATCCTTGGCAAATTCGTCAGCTTGACCGAACTGGCCGTCTACAACATCGGGTTTTTCCTGGCGACAGTCCCAATGATGATGAGCTACCAATTGGGAGGAAAAATACTGTTGCCACTCTATTCAGCAATCTTACAAGGTTCAGACTTGGCGAACCAGCGAAAGGCAATGTTGGCGCGAGCGGGGTTGACCAGCGCCATGTTGGCTTTTGCATTGCTGCTTGGCTTGGCTGGAGACTGGCTAATTCGGCATCTTTATCTCCCCGAGTATCATCTTGCCGGCCCGATCATGGTCTTGCTCAGCCTGGCCTACATGCCCGTGATTGCGATCGCGGCCTATGGCGCGCTTCTTCTGGCCACTGGAGATTCATTGTCCTTCACACTCATGGCAATAGTTTCAGCCGCCGTTAAATCGCTCTTTCTGTTCGTCGGAATATCCAACTTCGGCGTCATCGGCGCTATCGCGGCGCCCCCCTTGGCCACTCTAATTGTCTATCCGCTTACAGCTTTGCTCGTTCATCGGCATGGCTGCTGGAATCCAAGGCTTGATCTGGCTTTCTTTGTATTCATGCTTGCGGCCAGTGCGTTGACTCTATGGATAAATGACACCGCCATCGCGCAGGTTTTGGCTGGCGTGCCAGATTGAGGCGCCTCACTTATACTCTATCAAACGAGCCTGCCTGCGAGTCAAACTGCGCCACCAATAGGTCAACGCCCCCAAAGCTTCGGGAAATTTGGAGAGCGTGAGAAAAATTGCGCGTATTGGGTGGGTGCCCTGGAGCCAAAGACGCAGTACCTGCGAGGGCCACGCCAAGAGAAGAAGGAGTGCCCAAGGAGTGAAAATCGTTCCAAAAACAATAGTAAATGGTAATAAAATACCCCACAAAAGAAGCCGGCGCATTGGCTTGACGCAATGGCGTTCAGGCGGGCGCCCATGCATCGCCATCCCTTCTGCAAAGGCATAGCCGCCGCGGCGCATACGTTGCCACCATTGTCCAAAGCGCATCATTGCAGCATCATGAAGAGCCATTTCACAATCAAGACGCCAGACCTCCCAGCCGTCAGCCCGCAGGCGTACACAAAGTTC
>JANSYK010000115.1 GCA_024742485.1 Alphaproteobacteria bacterium
AGCATAGCGCAAACGGCACCCACGCTGGCCCGCCGCCGCTGCGTTACATGAGGACTACGCAGCGCCGGGCCAGCTCAGCCCCAGAGGGGTCAATATTGGACGCCGATAAGGGGTCACGATTGGATGCCGATTGACAACGAACAAGCTGCCACTGGCGATGAGCAACAGACAACACCCGCCGAGCGTGCCTTCGATCTGTTCGACGCGGGCAAGCTGGGAGAGGAAGCACTTTTAGCCGCAATCGGCGTGTCGCGCGATGGATATTTGCCCACGGAAGCCATCACACATCGTGCGCTGGATGCCGTAGAGCAGGGCAGGTTGAGCGAGCAGGGCTTGGTCAAGCTGTTGGGGTCGTAAGCACCTTGCTGCGATGACAGCATATATGCTATCATTCGGGCATGCGGGTTGTACTGGGCACCAATATCATTGTGGGCGCGATGCTGCGAGACGGTGGTGCTGCTCGCGCTGCGCTTCGCCTTTGTTTGCAAGGTGAGGTTCAACCCCTGATCGGCGTGGCGCTGTTTGTTGAAATGGAAGATGTGCTGTCGCGCGAACACCTGTTTCGAACCAGCAAGCTGACACAAGCTGAGCGGCAAGAGCTGTTTGCGGCTTTCTTGAGTGTGACGCAGTGGGTGCCAATCTATTACACATGGCGACCCAATCTGCGCGACGAGGCCGATAACCACGTGGTTGATTTGGCGGTGGCTGGTAACGCCGAATACATCGTCACGCAAAATGAACGCGACTTTGAGAAGATAGAGCTGGAATTCCCGCACCTGAAACTGGCGACGGCTGCTGAGTTCATGGAGATATGGAGGAAGAGATGAGCGTTGTGACAGTACGACTGGCCGAAGACCAGCATCAACGGCTCAAAGCTATGGCTCAGGCACGTGGTATCAGCCTGAACAAACTATTCGAGCAGCTTACGGCCCAGGCATTGACCGAGAATGATATTGAGCTGAGGTATCGTCGTCTGGCGGCCATGGGTTCCCCTGCCCGGGGCCTTGAGCTGTTGGACAAGCTGGATCGCCCAGAGAACGGGTAATCAGTGGCCCTCACAGCAATTCAACTGCGGCGGTGAGCTGCTCCGCGTTTACGTCTATGTAGCGTTGCGTGGTGATGATATGCGAGTTTCCGGCGAACTCCGCCAGCAAGCGCACGCTGCGCAGCTTTCCATCTGGCGATACCAAAACGAAACCATACTGTGCGTGACTTGCCCCCTGACCTGCCCCCAAGGTTTTATGTCACCCCTGATAAGGTCACCGATAGGTGGCGGGTATATCAGGTTGGAGCCAGTTGATCGTGAAAGCCAAGCCGCGCGGCTCAGGGGTCTTGCAGAATCCCGTCACGTGAGAGTGTCAGGTCTTCTGTGTACGGCTGATTGGGTCCATGCTTCCTGAGAGGAGCAAGGACGATGACGATTTCGAACGAACTGCTGGACGAGTTGCTGAAGGGCTGCAAGCGGCCTGAGGATCTGCTGGGCGAAGCGGG
>JANSYK010000032.1 GCA_024742485.1 Alphaproteobacteria bacterium
GATCTTCGGCGTCGTGGTTGCCTGACTGTGAAGCTTGATCAGCATGTCGCTCTCCCGTCCCGCGCCTCGGTCAGAACCCAGCCTGCCATGAAAAGCGCCGATCGACGAGGGGCTATGTGATCATCCGGGATGGTACACTTATTTCCTTAAACGTAGCGATCAAAGCTAAGCGGCAAAAGGTGCATGCAGAAATGTGGTTTCGGACATTTTTTCCAACGGTAGCGCCAAACAAGGCCACTCAAGTCCCAACGAGCAGCGTTCGCATTCGAGCAATTGCTTTGGAGCCGCGTGTCGTTTTCGACGGCGCACTCGGCATCGACCTCATAGAAGCAGCACAATTCACGCCCTATGAGCCGGAAAAGGAAAATCCAACTGCTCTAACATTGACCGCAAACCAGCAAGACGACACCCGACCTGATGCGGTTAATGCTACGATAGACCTTATCAACCTCAATGTTGATGGGCCGGAAAGCACACCTCAGCTAGCAAGCGCCACAGTGGCGGCCGAGCAACGAATTTTTGCATTCTTGCAGCAGGACGACGCGATTCAAAAATTATCCGAAATTTTTCACCCAGTGGATGTCCCGCCAACTGACGAATGGATGGAAAATGCATACCACATGGCAAATGCGATTTTGGCCGGCGATATTTCGATCAATGTTGAAATTGTGCCAGGCGAAGTACTCGAAGGCGCTTATGCTGCTTTTACAAGTAAGGGGATTGATGGGCAGCCGGTTATTTATATTAACGAAAACTGGTTAGAAGCGGGCGCTGATTACGAAACCGTAGCGCGGGTGCTCACAGAGGAAATTGGTCACTTCTTGGATCATTTGCTTAATGCGCAAAACGATTCTCAAGGAGACGAGGGGCAAACCTTTGCGTATTTCGTAACAAACGGCCAGGCACCAAGTCATCTGCTTGACCCCCAACCGGACAATGGTGTCATCACTATTGAAGGGCAGGAAGTGCACGTTGAATTTGCGTCTTTTAGTTTCATAAATGCCTATGAGATGGTATATGATCTCAATAATAATAGCGTCGCTGATGGTGGTGGCGCAATCATTTCGGGAATAGACAATACGGAGCGCTGGGCAGAAAAAGAACAAAATACCCACTACTTCAACACCACAGAACTGGGCCAGGCCGTTGTTGATGACGATAGCAACAGCCCATTTTTTAGTGGCAATGACGTCTCGGCGATTGGTGTGAAAATTGGTGATGAGACGTTATATGGATGGATCAGCCGCCCCATCAAAGCAAATGGTATTGTTCGGGGGTTTTATTTCTGGACCGATACAGACTTTAATGATCCCCAAACTGGTGGCTTGGCGGTTGCGCAAGCTGATGGTAACACAGACGGAGATCGAGATATCGGCGATAACCGCGGCTTTTTGCTTGTCGTCGATCAGGCTTGGTTTAACGAGCAAATCAACGATACACAAATTGCATATGATGGCGCCAACAAGCCGCTTATTAATAACGTGAAGGATGGGGCGCTCGGCTCAATATCTGTCGCTGCAGTCGGGTCGTCGTCAGACAAAGTGGACAGCGCCCTAAATTCCCTTAGCGTGCCCAACAGTCCACCCAGGCCATTGAATGACAGCTTAGCGGTAAATGAGGATAGCGGCACGGCAACGATCACTTCGGCAAATGGGTTGCTTGGGAATGACACTGATCCAGATAATGATATCCTGACTGTTACCGCATTTTCCGTCGGAAACATTTCTACCCCAGTAGATGCAAATGCCGGTGGCGCCTACACGATTGCAGGAGTGGGTGATATTACCATGTATTCCAATGGAAGCTATGCGTTTACCCCGGCTTCCAATTACAATGGGACCGTTCCGCCGATCACCTACACCGTAAGTGATGGTAACGGCGGAACAGCCACCTCGACGCTGTCGATAACGGTGGCAGAGGTCAACGATCCGCCAGTTGCCACCGCTGATACCGTGACCACGGCCCTGAACACGCCCAAGGTATTCGGGTTGGATGACTTTGGCACCTACGCCGACATCGACAACGATCCGCTTGCCAAGGTCCAAATCACCAAACTGCCGCTAAATGGATCGCTGGAATATTGGAACGGTACGGCCTGGACACCAGTTACGCTTAATCAAGAGGTGAGCGTAACCCAGATCCTGCAAGATCAGCTGCGCTTTAACCCGGGTACGGATGAGAGCGGTGCGAATTACGCAAATTTCGAGTTCAAGGTCTCAGACGGGACGACCTACTCGACAGTTTCGTATACCGTCACAGTGAATGTCACTGCCGGAAACCTGGCTCCGACCGCCAATGCCGACACAAATACGGTAACCGAGGCGGGCTGCGATGTGGCCGCCAGCCCCGCAACCGGCAATGTGATTACCGGTGGTTCACCCGATACCGACCCGGAAAGCCAAACGCTGACCGTCAGTGCCGTTACGTTCAACGGCAATACCCAGTCGGTCACGTCCGGAACGACCAGTGCCAACGGTACTGTCATCAGCGGTCAGTACGGCACGCTGACCATCGGTGCGGATGGCAGTTATTCCTATGTCCTCGATAACGCCATTGCCGCGATTGACGTCATGAATGCGGGCGACAGCAAGGCCGAGCTGTTTTCCTACAGCATTTCCGATGGTGAAAAAACCGCTTCCTCCACTCTGACCTTTACCGTAAACGGCACTAATGACGCTCCGGTTGCGGTGGATGATTTCAGCAGTCTTAAGGAAGGCGCCCTGAACAATGGCAATTACGGTGTCATCAGCGGTAATGCGCTGGGAAATGACCTCGATGTCGACAGTACGCCGACCATAGCGGGTTCCTACGCCACGGCAGACGGCAGTGCCCAGGGCGTGACCATTTATAGCTTCACGACTTCGAGCTCCGTTAAAACCGGTGACTTTGTTTTCTTCGATGATGACGGGAACGCCAATACACGTGACGTCGTTGGCATTGATACTGCCGGGCCCGGCGACATCGTGCGTTTGACAGTCGAGTACGAGGGTGGTGATTACAACATGCAAGTTGCAACGTCATCCCCAACAACCTTCAAGATCGTGGTCGCAGGCCAAGATGTTCCGGTTTCCCTGAGTGACAACAAACAGGGATTGGTGTTTGGCCTGAATTCGTCTTTCGTCGGCTTCTCGAGCAACGACGATGCGAGCGGAAACTACAAGGTTTCAACCATCAGCGGTGAATCCGATCCGGCTAGCGCAACTGTCAACATCGCCAATGTTACGGCAGGCGCAATCAGTGCTGGAATGAGCGTGACGGATGGCTCCGTCACAAGATCCGTTTTGTCGGTCAGCAAGGATGCTGACGGGAATGTCACCTCCGTCGTTCTTGATGACACGGTGACATGGAGTGATGCCAACCTGACCTTTACCGCTACGCAATCGCCACTCGTTCTGACGGGTCAATACGGAACGATCTCCATCGATACGGCAACAGGGGCCTATACCTATACGCTCACCTCGAATGCGCTGTCCGACGGCGAGGTTTTCAACGAGAAATTCAATTACCGCCTGACTGATGCGTCATGCACAAGTGAGGCGACGATCACGATCCGTGTTGTCGGCCTAACCGCCCCTCATCTGATTGACGATACCCTGACCGTGGCGGAGGACAGCGGCACGGCTCTTGAATTCAATGGGACTTCCAATCCGGATCCGACTATTGTCTCTGTCATTGCCAATGATACGGATGGAGCAGTCACGCTCGGTGATGTAGCCAGTTTCAAAGTTGCAGGGGATGACACCTCCTACGCCGCAGGCGCGACTGCCACGATTTCCGGCGTCGGAACCCTGACTATTGCGGCGGATGGGTCTGTCAATTTCGATCCAGTGGATGATTACATCGGCCGCGTTCCGACCGTCACATACACACGCACAGGGTCGGACAGCCAATCGTACACTGCAATTCTGAATATCGCAATCGACGCAATCGACGATCCGTCGCAATTGGTGGCAGATACCATCTCGATTGCCGAAGACAGCGTCGCGACCGGTAATTTACTTGCCAATGACACTGACGTGGACAGCATTCTGCAGGTTGCGACCTTCAACTATACAAGCAACGGGGCAACTGTCACCCATGCGGTCGGTGACACAGCGCAGGAAATTCGCGACAGCTCGAACGTCCTGATCGGCACGATAACCATTCAATCTAATGGCAGATATAGCTTTACGCCGGTAGCCGATTGAAATGGAACTGTTCCACAGATCAGCTATACCACCAACACGTCTTCGACCAGCACGCTCGACATTACCGTCACACCGGTCAATGGCGGCCCGACGGTCGACCTCGATGGCGACGACAGCACTGTCACCGGAAGCGATTTCAGGCAAACCTACACGAACGGCGCTGCTGCCGTCGGGATCGTGGATGCCGATGTGTCCATCACCGATATCGATGATACCAACATCGAAAGCGCCTTGGTCCAATTGCTGAACACGCAAACCGGTGATCAATTGGTGATCGGAACCCTGCCGGGCGGGATCACCGCCACAGGTCCGACGACCACCAACGGAGTCACGACGATTACGCTGACGGGCTCCGCTAGTTTGGCGAATTACCAAACCGCGTTTCAGGCCGTCACCTTCAGCTCTACCGGATTTTCGACTGAAGACCGGGTGTTGACTGTCAAGGTCAGCGATGGCGAACTAGAGTCGAACACCGCGTACACGACGATCGATGTTGCTGCCGACGACCGGGTTCTTACCGTCGCCGGCACGACCGTGAACGAGGCCTCGCCCTATGTGCTCTTCAGCGTCGGTGGAGCGGGAGGTCAATGGATCACGCTCAGCATTGGCTCCACAGGAACCGGTGACGGACACGCCGTCATGGGCGCGGATTTCCTGCCCAATCTCCAGTATTTCGACGGGTCTGCCTGGGTCGATTACACCGGTGACCCGGTCCAGATTCCCACGGGTGGCGCGACGCTTCTGGTGAGAACGGCTGTCTTGCAGGACAATATCAACGAAGGTCCCGAGACGTTGCGGCTTATCGCAACAAATCAGGCAGGTTCAAGCACTGACGCGAATTCCATTATAGTGGACAATGGCACCGGCGCCATATTTCTCGGAAACAACACTACGATTACGCCGAACACATCCGGTGACACTGATCCGAATGGCCCCAACTTTCCCGCCCATCTGGATGATGATCGCCCCATAAGCGTCAATAACATCGCGGTGAACGAGGCATCCCCGTTTGCCGTCTTCACAGTTAACGGAAACATCGGGCAGGTGATCAGGCTCAACCTGCTCGACGGTACGGCCAAGGTGGGCGACGCCGCGACCGACGGCACGCAGGATTACAAGGCCCCGCTCCAGATCTCCGTAGATAATGGCGCCACCTGGTCAGATTACACCGCAAATGCGGATTATACCCTGACCGCTGCGACGTTCCTCGTGCGTGCGCCGCTGATTGACGACGTTCCTTACGAAGCACAAGAAGGCTTCTCACTTGAAGCAGCGCGCGTCAGCCAAGACGACAAGACTTATGGGCTTGGCAGCATTTACGATGACGGCACTGGCGACGTTTTCAAAGAAAACGGCGCGGAAGATTCCGAAGCCACCAAGGATGATGATCGCACCATCACCATTAATAGTCTGACGGTCAACGAAGCCTCGAACATCGCCATTTTCACGGTTACGGGTAACCCGGGTCAAACCGTTGTACTGGATTATGTTTCCGGAACCGCAAACAATCTAGGCACCCCTGCAATCAAAGTCTGGGACGGCCTTGATTGGGTTAATTATGACGGCAACAAGGCGCTGCCGACCTTTGACGATACCGGCTCAATCTATGTCAGCGTTGATATCACTGGGGAGCAGGACAACGTTTCTGATAATGGTGAGACATTCCAATTGAAGGCAACACTGGCGCAGCAAAATATCACGATCAGTAATTCTGGAGAAATCACTATCACGAATACCAAAACAGAAACCAAATCTGCCACTGGCACCGTTACCATCAAAGACGACGGCACAGGTGTAGTATACGACGGTAGTTTTACTAACGATGCGCCTACGACCTCCAGTAATAATCTTGATGATGATAACGGCGACATAACCGCGCCTGTCGTCGCCGGGGGGCAGTCGTTCAGCTATGCTGAGAACCAAGTGGCAGGCGCCGAGGTCGCAAGTGTGGTGGCCAATGACGGGGTCGGCGTCACACAGTTCCGCTTTGAGAATTCTGGTGGGACTGCGGGCCCGACC
>JANSYK010000021.1 GCA_024742485.1 Alphaproteobacteria bacterium
CAGGGTCAGCTCGTCTTCGTCGGGGATGAGTTTCGCCCAGGCAGAAACGGAAAAATTCGCGGCCAGCACAGACCAGATGCGATCGGACATGACGGTCTCCTGTATGAGATTTTCAGAACCGTGCGAGCGTGGATCAAGCCACGTGAACTTTAGGGCATCGCGTGGGCGAGATCGTAAAAATCCAGCCGACCTAACGAAGGATATCCCCAAGGGTGTCCAAGGTTAGAAGTCTGATGCGCTTTCGTTAAAAAGTGACGGCAGCCGGTCTGTGGGGTTTGGGGGGGCCGGCTGCCGTCTCAGAGAGAACTCCTGCGCTTAGAGCAGGAAGTTCTCTTCTTCCAGTTTCACATGACCGCTCAGCTTGAGTTGGAACTCACCCTGATCTGTCATGCCATGAACGGTCGTAACGTCCTGACCATCCTCGGAGCCGTGCGAGAACGTCAGTTCCCCGGCGCCGATCTGTGCATCGCGGCCCGCAAGAGTGAACGCATCACGTCCTGATGTGCCCGTGTCGGAGTCGATGTCGCTGAAGCACAGCACGTCGCCCGCACTGAACCCTTGGATGGTGGTACCGTTGGCGGCAGAGGCGGATTCGAACACGTAGGTGTCGTTACCTTCCCCACCGTCAAGAACGTTGACCGCTTCGCTTGCGATGATCTTGTCATCACCCGCCCCGCCAATCGCGTTCTCGATACTCCAGAGCGTGTCCGACTGTGTCGCACCGCTGACCGACCCACGGTCGGTACCGGCGCTGCCCAGACGGATCTCGAGCGCCTCGGTGATTGCCGAGAGATCGAGCGTGTCGGAGCCGGCATCACCGAAGTAGACGTCTCTTCCGTCACGATCCAGGCCGATGAAGGTGTCATCGCCATCGCCGCCGTAGAGCATGTCCTGGCTGTTGCCACCCACGATCATGTCGTCACCGTCGCCTCCGAAGACAATGTCCTTGCCCTGTCGACCGTAGAGCACGTCGTTGCCGCCGCCTCCGAGGATATCGTCCTGGCCTTGGCCGCCCATGACGGTGTCGGCACCTTCGCCAGCCACGAGGAAGTCGGAGCCTCCGGAGCCTCTCAGAACATCATTGCCATCGCCCCCGATCAGTGCATCGGCTGCATCGGTTCCGACCAAAACCCGGTTCTCGACGATGGTGTCGTCGGTGGCCAGCGCCCCGATTTGGCAAACAGCGGGCTCCTCCTGCGGGGCAGGCTCCTGTGGTGCGGGCTCCTGCGGGGCAGGCTCCTGCGGTGCAGGCTCCTGCGGTGCAGGCTCCTGTGGTGCGGGTTCCTGCGGTGCGGGCTCCTGCGGTGCGGGTTCCTGCGGTGCGGGTTCCTGCGGTGCGGGTTCCTGCGGTGCGGGCTCCTGCGGTGCGGGCTCCTGCGGTGCGGGTTCCTGCGGGGCGGGTTCCTGCGGTGCGGGCTCCTGCGGTGCGGGCTCCTGCGGGGCAGGCTCCTGCGGTGCGGGTTCCTGCGGTGCGGGCTCCTGCGGTGCCGCAACATCATCATTGACCAGAGCACCATCGGAGCTGAACACATCGAGCGGCAGATCCGTCATACCGGTGTTACGCGCCACGATATCCCCGAAGGTGATGTTGCTGATGAAGTTGTTGTAGACCGGCAGATCACCGATGCGATCGGTATAGTAGAACCGGTCCCCTTCCTGCAGCCGGTCAAGTTGCTCGTGGATGAGCACCCAGAACGTCTGACCGACGACACCACCCTGGATGTGCTGTTCGGCAAGGCCGCCAACCCACAGGTCGACACGGTCGATCCCGTTGACTGTCATCGTGCCATCCAGATTGTCGATCAGCGCGATATCGGGATTCACCTGCTGGAACTGCGCGATCTTCTCGGGGGTATCGAGAACCAGATCCGGATAGGCCTGCTGGAACTTGGCGATCATGTCGTCGGACAGCCCGTTGCGCGCCTGGAAGTCGGCCCAGTCTGCATAGGGGGTCATCGTCATGTCCGACAGTTCGATGGCTTCCGAGATATACCGGTTGGTCGACGCCGCCAGGTCAGCCTTGACCTGGTTGAGTGTTCCCAGACCCACATCCCGGCCACGGGCCGCATTGAAGGCGAACAGGTCGGCGCTGATGCGCACCAGGTCGTTACGGACCGCATCCACCACCTGCAGATCGACCTCCTCGGAGGGTTGTGAGACAAGCCCGCTGAGGATGTTGTTCACACCGTGCTGCGCATAGCCGTCCTGCGGGACGTATCCGCGCTCTGCCAGAGCCGCGAGTGCAGCCGGCCCTGTCAGTTCGGGCGCCGGGCCCGGACCGTCCGGATCGACCGTGAAAGCGTTCGCATCGTTGGTCGGGTTCAGGAACAGGTCGAACAGCGGCACATCGACCATGACACCGTCCACCTCGACCTGCATGGTCTCGCCGATCTGCGAGTGGCCGAAGCGATAGGCCGCCGCCGCGAACTCGTGGCTGATCCGGGCATCGGTAGTCGGGTCGTAATCGTCGTGACCATGACGGCCCGAGCCTTGCAGCCCGCCCAGAAGGCTATCGGCGAAGTCGTTGAACACGACCTGCTGATATTCCCCGATGTTCAGGATCCGCGCCGCCTGGAACAGTTCTTCATGCGTCTCCGCAGTGTAACCCGACGCCTCCAGCTGCTCCACATGGTAGTTGTGGTTGCGCGCCCAGACAGTGTGCATCGAGGTCAGGCCCACGTTTTCGTTCGCGCGCCCGTCACCGCCCACGAAGTGATCGAGCAGGTTCATGAACGGGTTCACGTCGATCAGGAGCGGCCAGCCTTCGCCCATGAAATTGTCGGAGAGGTCCTTGACCACGGCGGCGTTGTAGCTGCCGTCTGCATTGAACAGGTCCGGGTAGTAACCTTCGAGGGTGACATCACCCTTGTCGGTGCCGGTGAAGACCGTTCCGTTCTCGGTGTGGTAATCCAGCAGTTCCCGCAGCGTCGCCATAAGCTGGAAACCGGGGGCCGAAGGATCGTCCTGCCCCAGAAGGACACGGGCACCAAAGCCACCAGCCCCATCGCTTTCGCGCAGCAGCTGACCGACAAGGCTGGACGAGCCGTAAACCTGGTTCTGATCGACCACGGGCGAGGTGATGTTCTCGTGCAGGGGCGTACCGTCGGCGTCATAGCCGATGACCGAACCACGGGTCAGGTCAGCCGGGTTGTCGGACATCGGGCCCATTTCCATGCCCTGGCCACCGATCTCGATCTGGTTCAGCGGACCGTTCGGGCCGGTGCCCTTCGGGATAAAGGTCAGACCGTGGTCGAAATACTGACCGAAGGACATCATGAACATGTTGGCCGTGGCCGCCTTGGCCGCATCTGCCTCCTGGGCACCCAGAACATTCGAGATGTCACGCGCATCCAGCCCGTCGAACACAGGGTTGACGATGCCTGCGCCGTCTTCACCGATCCCCGCATAGCGGGCCTCGGTCACACGGGTGAAGGGCAGCGTCGCACCACCGGAGATCTCGGGGTTGACGAGGTTGTTGGTCAGACCTTCAAGGTCACGGACACCGACAATAAGGTCGGCCGGTTCCTGCTGGCCTGCAACTTCGCCTTCTTCCGGCGGCAGGATGGGCGCGTTGCCCTGCCCCGTCACCATGTATTTCAGCGCATCGAGATCACTCTGCGACAGGGCGATTTCCCCACGCGGCAGTTGGAACACACCGGCCTCGTTGACGGTGCCCAGTTGCACCAGGCGCGCCGCGGCCGCCGTGCCGGCCACCACAACCCCGGGCTCCACGTCCGGCTGGGCCGGGGTAAAGCTGACGCTGCGGACGCCGTCGGACAGGGTCACCACACCGTCATCTGCAACCGTACGGGTTACCTGCGCCAGATCCGTGCCCTCGGGCAGGACAATCACATCCTGTTCGCGGACCGTTCCTACGATCATGTCGTTTCCTCCTTCGCTTCTGAGTAGTACACGGTGCGCAGACGTCAGGCCGGTGATGTCGATGGTGTCATCGCCCTCCGTGCCGTTCACCGTGATTGTGTTGAAATTCAGGGATGTCGGATTGAAGTCTCCGAACACCTGAACATTGTTGGTTCCGCCAGCGGTATTGATCTGGATTTCCTCGATATTCCGAAGCTGTCCGATCACCTCTTCGCCCGCTCCGGTATCGCGCGTGATCACGATATCCGTACCGGCCGCGACCACCTCGCCGGTCCAGGCGTCTGCCGCATAAACGCGGAAGGTTTCGTCCGTGGCGTCACCATTGATCGTGTAGGTGTCTTCCCCGGCGCCGCCGTCGACAACATCGTTGCCACCGCCGACACTCCAGGTCAGTTCATCATCACCTGCGCCTCCGGACAGCAGGTCGTTGCCGGCCCCACCGGTGATCACGTCGTCACCGTCGCCGGCATTCACGACCACCCGCTGGTTCGACAGGAAGCCCGCGAAGTCGATGACCTCGGCACCCGCCGTTCCGTTCACGAAGATCGTGTTGGGTGTGATCGAGGTTTGCGAGAAGTCACCGACAGCCGTGATCGAGTCGATACCCTGAACACCGTTGAAGGTAACCTCTTCGATGCCGCGGATTTCCATGATCGCCGTCTCCACGCCATCGACGGTGCGCGTGATGATGATCTCGGATTGCGGATCAAGGGGGGCGGCCCCGCCGGCATCGGCCCAGGCGGCGACCGTGTACATGGTGATCGCGCTTTCCGTGCCATCGCTGTTGATGGTCACCATGTCCACGTCGGTCACGCCATCGCGATTGGCGCCGCCCGAGACGATGTCATAGCCACCATCGGGGGCATCCCAGACGATGTTGTCATTGCCGTTTTCGCCAAAGATTACATCGTTGCCGAGGCCACCGTTGATCTCATCATCGCCACCGGCGCCAAAGATCACGTCGGTTCCGGGTGTTCCATTAAGCTCGTCGTTCTGGGGTGTGCCCGTGATGATACCGTTGCCCGGCGGGTCCGTCCGCAGGTCGATCTCCTGGTCTGCGAAACGCAGGATTTCGACATTGGTCAGACGGTCGGTGCCGTCGCCATTGATGGGATTGGGGTCCCCGTTGATCGGGTCGATCGGCACCGGGCCCTCGGTCACGTTGATATGCGAGACCGTGACGCTGCCATCGGGGTTGGTACGAATGTTGTAGTTGTCGCGCACATCGTAGTAGACTGCGACGTCCACATCACCCTCCTGGCCCGCATCAAGGATTTCACGGGTGATCTGCAACTGCGTGGGCGAGATGGTCCCATCCAGCAACTGCGGCAGGATTTCCTGCAGACTGTCGATCGACTGGATTTCCACGTCCGGATTGTCGGCATCGCGGATCGAGATGCGGACATTCAGCATCAGGTCGCCGTCGATGACATCGTCACCCCCGCGGCCCTGGATGACATCGCTGCCACCGCCACCCAGCAGGATGTTGCCGCCGGTGAACAGGTCACCCGGGTTCACACCCATCAGGTTGCCCAGGAAGTCGCGCAGCCCGTCGATACGATCCACGCCCTCTTGGGTCAGTTCATTGGCGAACAGCGTGATCTCGTTATCAAGCAACAGCCCATCAGCCGGTGCATCCCCGCCAATGCGGTTGTCACCCCAGATCAGGTCATTGTGCTGAGTGCCAGATACCGCTTCCGCATCGATGTAGCGGTCTTTGAAGAACTCGGCCTGTTCAGGTACGACACGCTTCGTGAGGTCGACCTCGGCACCGGAATTGGCCTCCTTGTGCACGATCCAGTCATAGCCGAGCTCGGCCAGGTTCACATGCGTGCCTTCACCCTGGACAAGGATGTCGTCACCGCTTTCACCGTGCAGGTCGTTGTCATTGGCGCCGCCCCAAAGGACGTCATGGCCCTGAACACGCGACCCACCAAGGTTGTCGTTGTTGTCACCGAACAGGAAGTCGAAACCGTCACCGCCTTCGATCCAGTCGTCTCCCTCGCCACCGTCGACGATATCGGCGCCAGCACCGCCGAGGACAAAGTCATTGCCCATGCCGGCAAAGGTGTGCTTGGCGTCGTCGGCACCCATCATGATGACATCGTCACCGCGGCCGCCGAAGATAAGCTCGCCGGCACCACCACCGGCAGAGATCACGTCGTTGCCTTCTTCACCATGCAAGAAGCTGATATCGTCACCATCCATGATGATGTCGTCGCCGGCACCACCGCGGAACGTGTTGACGCCGGAGCCGCCGATCAGCAGGTCGTTGCCATCCCCGGCCCAGAGCGCGTCATCGCCAAGCCCGCCGACAAGAATATCGCGTTGCGCCGTGCCACCCAGAACGACGTGCTCGCCGCCGTTGAATTGCAGCTTGTTGTCATACTCAAGCTGTCCTTGAACCAGGGGGGCGTCGACGGTTGCGGTTTCACGCTCGACCAGAGTTGTGCCCATACCCGCTAGGAAGGGATCGACATCGGTCGAGATCGGATCCGCAATCGCCTGCACGGACTGGTCGACTTCGAGGATGTATTCCATCGAGGCAAAGATATCGGCCGGGATATGCGCGCCACCCTCCTTGATATCGGTGTTGCGCACGATCATGGAGGCAAAGGAGTTGTTCTCCAGTTCCCCGATCATGTTCATGCCATTGGTGCGGCTCAGGTAATAGAACCGGTCAGCGTTCTGCAGGTTTTCCATCTGGTGCTGGAACACAAAACCGAAGGTCGAACCCAGCATGCCACCAAAGGGCATGATGTCTTCGGCCAGACCGCCGATCCAGAACTCGACATCGTTGATGCCGGTTTCCGCATTGGCCCACGCGCCGGTGCCGTTGACGAAATCCAGACGGTCCGCCGGGGCACCTTCCCCACCCAGTACCAGGTCCATGGCGGCCGCACGCTTGTCGGCCACAGTGGTCGCATTCGTGATGGTCTCATGCGCGCCGTAGGCTGCAATGAAGTTCACGACCGATGCGGGGTTCTTCAGGTGGGCACCGTATTCCGCCCAGTTGTCGTAGGGCTTGAGGAATTCGCTGCCGGTTGCGGCATAAAACTGTTCGCGGGCTTCGTTGAGCGACGGAATGCCGGTTTCGCGTCCCCGCGCGATGTTCAGCGCGGCAAGGTCGAGCGGCAGGCCCACCAGGTTGTCACGCAATGCGCTGGTGATGAATTCATCGATATTGGCACCTGTTTCGCGCGACATTCCACGCGCCACGGCACCTGCGGCCTGATCGGACGTGATTGTCTGATCCTGATCGAACGCCACCGGGTTGAGGAAGGCCTCGATCAGGCCGTTGGAGGTATTCACACCGTTCGGATCCATGGTGTGGACGTTTTCGGTCAGCATCGAATGCCCGAACCGATAGACGACATGCGCGAATTCCGCGAAGATCGCCCCGTCGATTTCCAGCGAGCTGTTGACCATGAAAGGCGCGATCTGCGGCTGCACGCGGCGGCCGAATTCTTCGAACGCGAGGTGCTGGTACTGCATCTCGGTGGCGAATTTCGCGGCCTGAAAGAGGCGCTCGCCATTCCAGGCGAGGTCGTCGATCGCCGTCAGACCAGCAATACCGGCCTCGTCCGTGGGCTCACGCAGCCATTCATTGATGAAGGCCAGCTCACCGCTGTCGATGATCGTCTGCTTCATCTCCGTGACCTGGCGATTGTGCTCGGTGTGGAAGATGTGGTGCACCGCGGTCAGGCCGAAGTTCTCGTTGCCGCGGCCGTCGCCGGCGATGAAGTGGCGATCCAGCAGTTCGTTGTCATAGGTTTCGTTCTGGCCGAACTGGTTCGGAATGATCGCATTGCCGGTTTCGGTGTCGGCATCCGCCGTTTTCACAGCCGTTTCACCGGTCATGCGATCCACCACGAAAGTGCCGGGTGCCGCGTTATGGGCAATGTCCTCAAGGAAGGCATGGCCGTTGCGCACCGCCTGGCTGGCATCGACCGGATTGGCCAGATCGCCTTCGACCAGGATGAATTCCGGCTCGGTGCCACCCTCGACGAACGCGGTGTTGGCCACGACAAGCTGCGGCAGGCCATTGGGGCCGGGGATGAACTTGCCATAGGGATCCGTCGCCAGCAGCGGACCATCCAGCACGTCGCTGTCGTTGAGTTGAATACCCAGAAGGGTCGCCGCCTGATCTTTCACGTTGCCCCAGGTGGACATACCGCCGGTGTCGCCATGAAGCAGGTTCCCGTTGCCCACCGGGCGGCCGTTGCCGTCCAGTTCGTATTCGCGCAGGAACACCTGATGCGATGCGTGCGAGGTATATGTCTGGTTCTGATCGACCCAGGGCGTGGTCTTGTTTTCGTGCTCGCGCACGTCATCCGCAGTGCCCAGGATCCCATCGGGGCCCGGCTGGTTGGTCGCCCGTGTCAGCACCATGAAATTGGTGGGCGAGCCCTCTTCGTAAAGCGGGTCATCCGGCATCAGCGGGATGAAGACCGTGCCGCTGCCACCCTTGCTGATCAGGTCCAGACCATGGTCGAAGAACTGGCCGAACAGCGTCATCCAGGAGTTGTATGGGGCCGACAGACCTTCGTCCGGTGACACGTCGGGCATCAGGATGTTGTCGCCGTCCATTTCGATGCCATTTGTGGTCAGCATCGTGTCGAGGGTTGTCTGTGCCTGTGCGGCGGCGGCCTCGGCCGCGGCCAGAGCCGCTTCGGCCGCACCGGGTGCATCGATGGCCGCAAGGGCCGCCGTCGCCTCGGTCAGCGTGACCTGAAGCGCGTCGTGGTTGGCCTCGACCGTGCCCAGATCGGTCGCCGCGGTGGCCGCGGCCGCCTCGGCAGCCGTCACGGCCATGGTCGCCGCGGCCACCTGTGCCATCGCAACCCCGATTTCGACGCTGGCTGCCTGGGCGGCATCAAGGGTCGCCTGCGCGGTCGTAACGTCCGCCTGCGCCGTAGTCACATCCCCTTGGGCCGTTGTGACAACACCGTTCAGACGGGTCACTTCGGCCTCGGCATCGGTGACGCCGGTTTGCAGGCCCGGCATCTCGTTTTGTGCTGTGGTCACGGCGGTCGCCGCGGCGTTTGCCGCCGTTTGCGCGGCATCCACGACACCTTCTTGTGCCGTCACGGCATCCTGTGCCGCGAGGTAGGCGGCACTTGCCGCCTGGGCTGCGTTCAGCGCCTGTTGTGCAGTGGCCAGATCGGCCTGTGCCGTC
>JANSYK010000038.1 GCA_024742485.1 Alphaproteobacteria bacterium
AAAGAATAAGCGAGCCCTGCGATGCACAAGACCTTCAGTATCAGAATATGGCTGTCCGGCCCTGAAAGGTATTTTCGCGCAATCAGAAAAGGCAAAAGCATCATGATCGTAGAAAGAACCGACGAGAAGGCATCGTAGAGCTGCAGCCCGCGAAGCACCGTAGGGCCATAAACCAGCGTATCGCCATTGGTCACGACCGTCATGAAGGCGCCGACCACCGCCGCGGCCAGTAAAACTAGTACCAGCCGGCTTTTGGGCAGAAGTCCTGCAAGGCCCTCGCCAGTCCCGGTCCGACCGGAAGTCAGCCACAGCCCAAGCAAAACCGTCAGCGCCGTAACAGAATGCTTGTCAAGCGCCGGCAGGGCCGGCAGGTCGAGCGCGGTGTTTTCGGGCAAGAGCAGATAGCCCGCAACCAAAGTGACCAGTATGGCCAGCCGCCGCTCCAAACGGTGGAAAAGCACCAGACCTACCAAAGGCCAACTCAAAATGGCAAGAAGGGGTGGAAGCATCAAATATCCGTGTCAGGCCAACGTTCCGCTTAGTCGAAAGTAGTAGGGCAAAACAAGCGAACTCCTTTCCCGTCGGAGCCTCAATAGCAAATTCATGACCGAAAACCATTCCAATCTGTGTCGAGCACTACCTCATCGTAACGTCATTAAAGCAAGACCCGGGTCCAAAGGCCAACTAGCACTTTACTGATACGGACGGCTTCGACATAAAAAGCTCAAGTAATTGAAGGATTTTTGCGGGGCATGGCCTGTATCGCCTATTTGACTTCCCTTTATCCAGCCGTATCCCACACCTTCATTTTGAGGGAAATCACCGCATTGCGCGAACTGGGTTTGCAAATAGAGACTTGTTCGGTCCGCCATCCTGATAGTGACCATCTCAACGGGCCCGAAGAGGTACGTGCGGAAGAAACCACCTTTTACATACTTTCGCAGGCGCGCAATCCTCTGGCACTGATACTCTCGATACTCAGCGCCCTTAAATCTCCAGCGCGGTTCCTGAAAGCCTTGGGTCTTGCATGGCGCACTGCTCCGCCGGGGTTGCGCGGAACTTTGAAGCAGTTTTTCTATTTTGCTGAAGCTCTGATCCTAGCACGTCACCTGCGAGGAGTGGGTGCTGCGCATCTTCATAACCACTTTGCGGATCCGAGTGCCAATGTGGCCATGCTCACATCCGCCGTCTCCGGCATTCCGTTCAGCTACACACTGCATGGTCCCGCCGAACTTTATGAGCCCGAAAAATGGCAGTTGAGGGAAAAGACGGCTCAAGCCGCATTCGTCGCGTGCATCAGCCATTTTGCCAGAAGCCAGGCAATGTATTTCTCGGATCCGGCCCATTGGCACAAATTGAAGATCATTCATTGCGGCGTACTGCCGGAGCGCTATGAGCGCTCCACAGAGGATAGTCGCGACGAAACGCGCTTCATCTTTGTCGGGCGCCTGACCCCGATCAAGGGCTTGCGCGTTCTTCTGGAAGCTTTCCTCGAAGCACGACGGACCAGACCGGATATTCACCTGACCCTGGTAGGTGACGGGGATGACCGGGCTTACCTAGAAGGGCTGGCTGCCCCCTTGGGTGACGCGGTCAGATTCACCGGATACTTGTCGCAGGAAGAGGTTGCACAGGCGCTGGCAGATGCCGATGCCCTGCTTCTACCCAGCTTTGCCGAAGGATTGCCGGTTGTACTGATGGAAGCCATGGCAAGCGGCAAACCAGTCATAGCCACACAGGTCGCGGGCGTTAGTGAACTGGTCGAAAACGGGGTAAACGGTTGGCTTGTTCCGGCAGGGGACGCCGAAAGCCTTGCCCGGAAGATTGAACATCTCGCCGACAATCCGGATGAACGCCAACGAATGGGGGCAAAAGGACGCCTCCGCGTACAGGCCGAATTCGACGTCAGGCAAGAAGCGGCACGAATTGCGACGCTTTTCAAAGGCAAAGGCGGAACCGCGCTGCGCCCAGAACCCTACCGACCGGAGGGCTAGACTGATGTGCGGCATAGCCGGTTTTCTACACACTCCGGGCGCGACGACGAAGATTGATCAGGTTCTGGGCGAAATGATGCAGGCAATCGCCCATCGTGGCCCGGATTCGCGCGGGCAATGGCGGGACCCTGAAGCAGGCGTGGCACTGGGCCATCTTCGCCTTGCCATCGTCGACCTTAGCGCAGCAGGGCATCAGCCTATGGCCGCGCCGTCCGGTCGTTATCAACTTACATTCAACGGTGAGATCTACAATCACAACCATCTTCGCGCTGACCTGGAGAGGCAGGGCCTTGCCCCTGTATGGCGCGGCACCTCAGACACCGAAACCTTGCTCGCGGCCATAGATGCCTGGGGGCTCGAAAAGGCATTGCACAAATCCGTTGGCATGTTCGCCTTCGCGCTCTGGGATCGCAATAACCGCACTCTTTCACTCTGCCGCGACCGGCTTGGAGAAAAGCCACTTTACTACGGCTGGCAAGGAAACGGGCCGAATGCTGCTTTCCTGTTCGGGTCCGAACTGAAGGCCTTGCGAAAGCACCCTGCGTTTACCGGCAACCTGAACAAAAGCAGCATGATCGAGGTGCTGCGCCACGGGTATGTCGGCGAAAACCGATCCATTTACGAAGATGTATCGAAGGTACGCCCGGGCGAAATCGTCACTGTATCAACCGCGGACCGGACCATCACGCAACGAAAATACTGGGATGGGGGTGCTGTTGCGGCTACCAGCCCAAAAACGGACCTGGATCCCGAGGCGGCCGTTTCAGAACTTGAAGCACTGCTTCTGGAGGCAGTCGGCCAGCAGATGATGTCTGACGTGCCATTGGGTGCGTTCCTGTCCGGCGGAATCGACAGTTCGACCATAGTTGCCCTGATGCAGCACTTGTCGGACAGGCCGGTTCATACCTTCTCGATCGGGTTTCACGAAACGCGCTACAACGAGGCGGAATTCGCCAAGTCCATAGCGGAGCATCTGGGAACCCATCACTCCGAACTTTATGTCAGCAACCAGGAACTTCTCGATGTCGTACCCCGCCTGCCGGGCATGTACGACGAGCCTTTCGCCGACAGCTCCCAGATCCCGACCTTCCTGGTGGCAAAAATGGCCAGGGAACATGTTACGGTCGCACTCTCCGGAGATGGCGGAGATGAGCTGTTTTGCGGCTATGACCGCTACGGACATGGCGCAAGACTTCGCAGAAAACTGCAAGCGATGCCTCTGCCGCTGCGCCGGGCCACAGCTGGCATGATCCGCGCCATACCGGCCAAGTCACTAACGCGCGCCCTTGAACCGGTGATTTCCACCCCACAAGGAAAAGAACCGATCGGTCAACGCCTGCACCGGCTTGCCAACTACGCCGGTCAACCGGATGTCGAGGCCTTGCACCGCGCGATGGTTTCGTTCTGGAGGTTTCCGGAAGCAGCCGTGCCCGGCACCACCGCTCCCGATAGCCTTCTGGCCGATCACCTGCCTCCGCGCGGCGATCTGGGTGACCTGGAACGCATGATGCAACTGGACATGTTGAGCTACCTTCCCGACGACATTCTGACCAAGGTCGACCGGGCGACTATGGCCGTGGCCCTGGAAAGCCGGGCCCCGCTGCTGGACCACCGAGTTGCGGAATTCGCCTGGACATTGCCCCCGGACATGAAGCTTCGGGACGGGCAATCGAAATGGATCCTCCGGCAGGTGCTCTATCGCCATGTGCCGAAGGAATTGATCGAAAGGCCCAAGATGGGCTTCGAGGTGCCGATCGGCCTATGGCTGCGTGGTGGTCTGCGCGACTGGGCGGAGGCCCTGCTTGATCCTGTCCGGCTGAAACGCGAAGCACATTTCGACCCGGCCGTCATCACCCGGCTCTGGCAACAGCACCTCTCCGGCCGCTTCAACTGGGGCGCCCAGCTCTGGAACGTGCTGATGCTGCAGGCCTGGCTTGAGGAAAATGATCGATGAGAATTATAATTGAAACCTCATGAAGACTGAACAAAACCACAGAATGATCGCCGTTTACGGAGCTCTCCGGTCCGGAACGACCTTGCTTAGGCTGATGCTGGATGCTCATCCAGCCTTGTCGTGTCCTGGTGAAACCGATTTCCTTTTCGATCAACTTTCAAAGACTAACGACGGCCCTCTTTTAGACGAAAAGTCTTTGGAGCAAGATCGGATTTATCGCAAGAGATATGCGCAGAAGAAATTGCGAAAGCTCGACGGTCAAAATCGCCTACCCGAGATCATCCAGGGGATTGAGTTCCGCGATGGGATCCGCCAACTTCGAGCTATGGTTGAATCTGGTGTTCAGGCGGTTTGAATGACGGCGGTGCATCTGGTTGGTTTGTTGTTGCGACACAAGCCACCAACCAAAGGAGCACCACCATCATGGACAAGAGTACCATCATTGATTTTACCGGTCGA
>JANSYK010000045.1 GCA_024742485.1 Alphaproteobacteria bacterium
GGTGGTGAAATCGTGATGCCCAACGAGGTGCGCCGCCCCCGCCCGCATGGCGCAGACGTTCAGCTCTTGCGGGACCTGCCAGACCAGCCCCTTGTCATGCGTCGCCGGCGCGCGCCGCATCAGCAGGCGGAAAAGATAGCGTCGTTCGGTGGCCGAGAAGCGCGCGTGCCAGTCACCGGCCACCCGCGCGCAATCCAGGATCGCCACGGGCAAGGGCTTAAGGTGGTAATTCAGCGCCTCCGAGAGGCGAAACGGCTGCCAGTCCTTTTCGAGGTCACACTGTGCGACCTGGCCCGTGGCATGCACACCCGCATCGGTGCGCCCGGCGGCGGCGATGGTGTGCGGACCGGGCTCCAGCCTGGCCAGCGCGGCCTCGATCGCGCTCTGCACCGAGGGGTGATCGGCCTGCCGCTGCCACCCGGCAAAGGGCGCACCGTGATATTCGACCTTGAGCGCGTATCTGGGCATGGCGTCCCATAGCGCGGGGCAGGGCGGCAGGCAATCCCTATGGGCCCTGGGTTGAGCTGCATTGGCCACGCGATGTCCTGGGCCCGTTCCCTGATCGACAGACCCGTCTTGACGTGGCGCATGGTCGACCGGCTGAACATCGGCTGGCCCAAAGGGGATGTCGCGCGCCGCGCTGAGGGGATCCTGTGTTGCGTGTGTCTCTTGAGATATCTCCATGTACGGCGCGACAGGGCGCCGCTCTCCCGATCTCCAGCCCCGTCCCGGAAAACCCGGCCCACCACTAACTCCGAGGATTGCCCTCGCCCTGCGCTTGCCTCCCGGCGTCCGGTATGCGGACAAAGCAGGCTTTTATCGCGTTTACTCAATGGCCGCTTTGGGTCAGCCAATCAACATACCTAACCCATCGATAGGGTTCACTATGCTAAACTTACGCACTACGGTGCATCAGAGCAGAAAATCCCTATAGAATTAGGGGGCCTCCAACACCATCAGCATTTCCCGTACCCATTTGACGTTTGAGATTTAGGACCTGTTTTGAACCCGTCTGGCAAGTTCAACTATATGAGACGCAAAACAAGGCCCAGCGTCTTTGCAAGAGACCGCGCTTTTACAAGGGAGTTCTTGAAACGGTCGCGTTCCCTCTTTATCTTCTCGAGGTCTTCCTTGGCGGTTGTAAGTTGCCCCGTTATTTCGGCATATGAGGCTGATGATAGAACACCGTACAAAGCCATGTATTCAGCCTTAAGTGCATCTACCGACCTATCAACTTCCGCTTTTTCTGCTTCTGAAAGGTGTCCTGGTTCCGTTTGAACCTTGAGTAAATCACTTAAAGCAGAATTGATCCTCTGTGCGGCCTTGAATCTGTTTGGCATGTTCTTCCGTCCCTACTTAATTCTCTTTTGCCGTCTCAACGCTTTCAAGAAAATTGTTTAAGTTCGCAAGACCGGCATCAAAGTCACCATCATCAGCAAGTACGGCCGCATGGGCCGCTATCAATGAAGATACGGCATTCAAAGCTTGAGACGCTTTCTTACGCTCCGCTTGCCATTGTCTTTTCACTGCGTCGTACTCTCGGAAGAGACCGTCTGAAGATGAACCCGTTCGTCTAGATGCGGACAGAACACACCTTGCAGATTGCTCCCATCTACTTTGCGCGGCAATTAACAGTCGATCAACTTCTTGAGCGTCTTCCTTAACGCGAACCTCTAAGGCGAGCAAAGACGCTTGAACACGCGCCATAACCATCTTTATTTCACGAATTCTCTGGGCCTCTGAAAGCAGGATCACTGCGTTCAGTACAACTCCTACCTCTGGTGCCGCAGCTAGCTCCAAATCTTCGGCAAGTGAGGAGACAAATCCATCACCGGCTTCTTGCAGCGCCTTTACACCTTCAGCATCGGTGGCTTCTTGCAGCGCCTTGGCATATGCAGTTAGTGCTCTAGCCACACCAGCCTGCCCCTTTAATAGATCACTCCCTTTCTGAATGCTTCCGCCAAGCGTAAACGGCTGGCCCTGTAAGTAGTTGCACGATTGGTGTGCAACGCTTGCATCAAGACGCATTTCAGCTTCCGCTTTCGACGCTGCTGCAAGCACGCCAACAGTTTTTTCTGTCGCTTCACCAAACTTTGTAAGCGGCTCTTGTGAAATACTACAGGCGCTCAAAAACAGCGAAACAGCCATGAAAGTCGCGCAAGTATTTTTCATAAAAATCAGCCTTTGGTTAAATGCAATACTTTTCTAGCGAACATTAAGCTTCTTGCTTGCGCTAAAAAGTTACATCGCCGAAATCAAATAGCATTCACACTACGTTCTGAAGTGGACAAGGATACAGACATATTGTTCGACTTCGCATGAACCCTAACGCCCTTCATCCAATCTTCTAGGATCACCTCACCATCGCCACCAACTGGCGTCAAAACCTGCAAAGCAATCCCAGTGGGTGGCGTACCAACGAAGTCAAAATCCTGAATGCCATCAGAAGGTGGTGTTACATATTGCCTAGGCAGGAGGTTCCCCCCAGTCCAACCGCTAGTAGAAGTCATACCAATCGCATGGACGATTAACTGAGGTGGGTTGGACTTACTTATATGAAAATGTACATCCTGTACTGAGTATACTTCGGACATGGACCACCCCCTTAGTGTGCTGACTGTGAGTAAAGAAGGGCCGCAACACCAACAGCAACGGCCAGCCAAAGGCCCCCACCACCTTGCTCAAAAGCCCCTTCAGTGAAGCCGATCTCACGAGCAATCTTTGCAGCTCCTGCATGATCGCCTTGGTTTGAAAGTTCGATCATCTTGCAAATCTCTTCACCACTGCTTTCGGTGAGCTTCGTAAGTAGCTCACCATCGCGCGCTATTTTCCCTAGCTCTTCAGTACCAATCGGATTTTTTAGTTCAAAATCAAAGCTCTCATTCAGTCCATTCTCATTGGTGCAGCAGAAGCTTATCTTCATAATTTTTCCTTTCTATAAAATAGGTTATCGATGAAATGTGATTGTTACACCAGAGAAGTCATCTTTCGTAAGGTCAACGTCGTTTCGCTCCATCAGTTGATGGATCGTTTTAATCAACGGCCAGAGATGTGGTGGGATGCCGTCCAAATCTTCCGGGTTGGCAACTTTGCCAACTTCTTTAGCAGTTCGGAAATTCAACGCATCAGACATCAAATCAAGACCGCCCGGCAGTTGCCCACAGAGATGCGGCGCAATCTGACATAAGTTTGGAGCACAATGTGGTGGTGGCGGGTCCGTCCACCAACACTCGTTGCCCCATGGCGGTAAGCTTTTCTGTCTGGCGGGGTTCGCAAATGAGAGTGTGGTATTCTTCTCATCATAAAAAGAAACAGCAATTGGAAATGATGAATCTGTCATTATTTACTCCCCCTGTGCACTAAGTGTTGCTCGTCATGGTGGAGTGAGTCAATGCAATAATCTCCTGAGGGGGAATATGGCGTCACTTGTTCTGTCCGCAGTCACCGGAAAAGCTAGGCGCTTTCGAAGTGGTAGAAATATTGCAAATTTGCATCTGGCCTGTATCCGATCCAGGTACAAAGCCTTTATCGCCTGGTGCAAGAATATCTGGCACAACGGCAGGGACTATCTGTATCGGACACATGCTCCGCTTTAGCTGTTCAGTTACCAAGACTGTGTCCGGTGGTGCATATGTTATGATTTACGCATCAATTCGGACATTCGTGTAAACTGCAACATTCGGAACTATGGGCTCGAAGCGGACCTTGATGGTTTGCTGCGAAGGGTTGTTGTGGCGGTGATCGTATCCCACCAAACAGCCGAACAAATCTGCTCCAGCAACAGTTTCGCCTTCCCTCCATCACCAGCCGAGCGTCCTGCTGCGACTTCGAGCGGGCGAGGATCGGGCATTCCGGGGGAACATTCGACCGAACCTCCCCTCTGGCATGCGGGTGCGCGGGTGGCTATCTTGAGGCCGAAGGGGGCA
>JANSYK010000031.1 GCA_024742485.1 Alphaproteobacteria bacterium
TCTCACTTCTGATAGCAGTCATCGCTCAAAGGCGCACTTTGGAGTAGACCGTAACTACTTTCCGTTATCGCTGTCACAAATTGCTGCCGCTCCCGATATGGAACGCTTCTTACTGCGAGTTCGGCGCATGGCAGCTGCGGCCTATCGCTTTGGCTTGAGGCTCCATGCGATCCGAAATGCGCTGATATGTGTAATGAAAAATAGCAAGCCTAGTGCCGCCATTGCAATCAAAGAGAGCCCAAAAATCACACCGTCATCTTGAGAAGCAATGCCAAACCCAAACACCGTTGCTGCGTAGGTTCCCAGTAGGACCGGTATGCCAAAAACAAGTAGATTGATACCGCTAGCGTAAAGGAGGAGCATGCGCCCGTCTGTTTTGCGGTTGGCCAGGTCCCCACGAAGGCGAACTGCAGCTGACAACGATACGAGAGTGGCCAAGCCCAAAATTACGGCTGCCAGGATTATTCCCGAGTTTTCGTCTGCCATAATACCGAGGATTAAAAGAGCAAGACAACCCCATATACCGATCGCTTTGGCAATGATAACGAGCGCAAGGGAAGTCCGACATCGTTTGGTTTGCTCTGGTACAATATGGCTGTCTTTCCTGCCATCCATCACTTTCATTTCCATAAACTGATGATCTAGTCCTTCAGGTAAGTGGGCCAAGGGCGTTAAATTGAACAGCTGCCGTCGATAATAAAGTGAGATGTCCTACAACAAACTTCACTACAACCTCAGGCGGTTTCCTCCGGGTGGTTGCTGTACTCATGCGATCTTGCTTTTAGGGTATCGGCCCCATGTCCGTAAACTGTAACCCGTCCTCCGTCTCACGGAAGAATACCTGCATGGAATAGCCGTCATACGCATTATCGCAGTCAATAGAGAGCATAACAGCATCCACGCTGCGTCCGCCTTCTTCTTGCGAGAATGTAAAGGGGTTGTCACAACCCCAGGCATTGACTGTCGCCATTGCTGCTGCAATGTGAGCCGCATTTATTGCAGACTGCAGAAAGCGCGCAAGATCTGCGGGCTCTGACGGGCCAGCGGAATATGCGGATGTGGCCAACAGCGACCCAACGGCACCAGTTATCAGCGTTTTTCTATGCATTTCTTACCTCTCAGCGGTCACTTTCCAACTCGTCCCGCTGGAACACGTGCAAGTCTTTAATGAACTACAGCGCCTTTTCGACCATCTGGTCACTCACCACATTCCAATTCTTCAGGATGCAAATGCGCAGCACCGTATCCATTGCCACTGTCCACCAGTCAATCTCCGGATAGTGCGGCTCGAACAATACTTTCGAGCTGGAATATGAAACTACGACTTCCAACTTTGCCAGAAGCTGCTCGCGCGGCATCGCTTTCTTCTTGATTGCGTTACATAAGCCTTCCGTAGTGGTAGGTGCAGATCAGTTCGTCGCTTTCAAACCAACGGATCTCGACCTCCTCACCATTTCTGATGGCTGCGACCACTGCCCGACTGTTCAAATAAAACCCCCACACAGTTGCATTCGCGTTGCACAGGTCAAAGACGGGGACGCATGGATCGTATTCAGCGAGGTTATGGGAGGGATGAACGTGCCTACACTCTGCTTCTGATCCGTAAAAACGTCTTAGTTCTTCGCCCACCGGCTCTGACGAATCCCACCAATATAAGAGCGGCCGCGCATCTGCAATGGAGCTCAGAAACAACAAGAAAGTCGCGCCGATCAAGGGTTTTCCAACGATGCTTTTCATTTAAGAGACCTCTACATTTGTTCCGTTGCTATTTCAGCATACCCAACATCGAGAGCCTGTATATAGTACACTTGTACTAATAGCGTTCTTGCCTCCACCTCTCCATTGATAACCGGGCATTGGCAATAGCCGACGGAGGGATGGAAGGTGTTCAAAAATATCAAATCGGCTATCGCAGCGGGTGGACTGCTGCTGCCCACGGCCAATGCAGCGATGTCTGCGAACGAGTATCACCTTAAATGCGAGTCGGAGTCCGGTCCAACCATGCGGGCAAGCGCAAGCCCGACCCAGTACCAAAACAGAGAGCTCACTATATGTGGCTATACTATGTATATTGACGAAGGCACTGACGACCATATTGTTTATTGCTTGAACAGAGGAGAGGACGTTATTACCTACTGGCACAGTAATTACAGCCAGCGGCTCTGCACTGTGCGGGGTTGATAGGATGTGTGACCGTCGGCCATGTTGGTCGCATAAGGCCGAAGGTCCGAATATTGCCGCCGCAGAGACAACTATTCCGCACAGAACCCTGGCAGCTCCGCTATCTCTTTGATTTGGGCTTTCAGGGGTGGCTGGTCCATATCGCGGTCGTGCTGCTTACCGGGTTGCTGCTGATCGGCGCCAATCCTGGAGTGGCATGGCCGGTCTTCTGGATGGGCCTCATGCTCGTCCTTTCAATTACCATGGCGGCGCTGTCGAAGGCCCATTCTCCGGCAGCGCGCCGGAGCGACCACGACTACATTCGCGCCGGTTGGGTGCATACGATCGTGACAGCGTTTATCGGCCTGACCTGGGGATGCGGGGCGATTTTTGTTTCGCTGCATAGCGACTTCAACCTGCTGGCCATCTATTCGCTCGCGCTGGGTGGCACCGCCTTGGGCGCAGTTTCATCGCAACACGGGGTGCCGCGCTCTGCGTTCGTCAGCATCTGGACTTCGGTTCCGATATTGGCGGCGGCACATCTCATGGAGGCCCCAAGCCCTGTGATGGGCGTGATGGTTCTGCTCTACGCGGCGATCCTGTCGATTCTCACTATGCGCATGAACCGCTTTCTGGCGTCCAACCACAATCTAACTCAATCACTCGACGGCAAGGTTGCTCAACTCACAGAAACTTCTGCAGAACTTGTAAAGGCACGACAAGAGGCCGAAGATGCCAATCTCTCCAAATCGCGTTTTCTTGCGCAGGCAAGCCATGATTTGCGCCAGCCCATTCATGCCATTGGCCTGCTGACGGCATCGCTCAAGGACACCCAGTTGAACTGGGAGCAGCGGCAGATAGTCGACAGCATCGAATCTTCGGTGGAGTCGGTCACCAGCCTGTTCGGGTCCTTGCTCGATATATCGCGTCTCGACGTGGGCGGTGTAAAACCGAACCCTGCGCCGCTCGATCTGGCCGCGTTTCTGGAACAAGTGGTGGCGCAGAATCGCGAACTTGCCGCAAAAAGCCGATGTAACCTTTCTTATGTAAAAAGCACTGCGTGGGTCGAGACCGATGGCAATTTGCTCCGCGCCATGGTACAGAACGTACTCAGCAATGCTTTCAAATATGCGCCTGGCAGCCGGGTATTGATCGGACCGCGCCGGATCGGCGGCAAGCTCGCGCTGCAGATATGTGACTCCGGTCCTGGCATCGAGCCCTCCCAGATTGAAGCGGTGTTCAGCGAATTCTATCGCTTGGAATCCGTGGAGGCGGGCGCCACTGTCGAGGGCATGGGGTTGGGTTTGACCATCGTACGCGGACTCGGGGACCTTCTCGACCTTGAGGTGCGGCTGAGCTCAGTGCCAGGCCACGGCGCCACCATCGTCATCGCAGGTCTTCAAGCCGCCGCGCCGACGATATCCGGCTCTGCTAGAAAGGGGCGAACACACCCGCTGTCAGGCAAACGCATTTGCATCGTCGATGACGACGAACCCGTGCGCAAGGCGGCTGCGGGATTGCTAGAGCGCTGGGGCTGCGTTGTCGAATCCGGAGTAGGGGCGGACGACATTGCAGGCGCGTGCGACGCGATCTTGGCCGATATGCAACTGGGTAATGGCGTGAGCGGCCTCGATGCAATAACGGCCATCCGCCGCCGATCGGGCAAGGCCATTCCGGCTGTGATCCTGACTGGCCATAGCGATGCGGAAACGCTGGAGAAGATTGCTGCATTCAATCTTCCCGTCCTGAGCAAGCCGGTGCGGCCAACGGAGCTCAGGGCTATGCTAACCCGTCTCTGCCTCGGACTTTGAGCTAAAGGCCAAAATCCTTGGCAGAAGCGACGGCGGCCGAACGTGACTTCACGCCAAGCAATTTGAACAATGCGGAAACATGCACACGAACAGTGAACGGAGAAATACCCAGTTCGCGCGCGATCTCCTTGTTGCTCCGTCCAAGTATAAGATGGTGCAGAACTTGACGTTGGCGCGGCGAGAAATGAGCGATTTCACTACTCTTGGAATCGTGGTGAAAGGCGGCGGCTGCACTTGCATCCACCACCACTATCTCGCCCTCCAGCACATTCACGATGGCATCGGCAATGGTTACCGGATTGGCAGCCTTTGACACGAAGCCGTCCGCGCCCTGGGCCATCACTTGCTCAATAGTTTGATCCTCGTCATCCATCGAAACCACGATGATCGAACTGGCCGGGTAGTCGCGGCGCAATGCGTAGATGGATGTATCGAGTGCGAAACCGGGGAAGTGCAGATCGAGAACAAACAGGCCCGGCGCATCCTGGTTGGCGAGGTCGATGACACCGGAAAAATTGTCGGCTTCTTCCACATATGAGCCCGGCAGTGCCCGCAGCACAAGCCGACGCAGGCCGTCCCGAAAAATCGGATGATCATCCGCCAAAATGATCCTTGTTTCTGTCATGCCGCCCTGCCAATTGCGGGACCAAACTTACCAACCCGGGGCTGTCGCCGTCATTGTGCACCAATTCTAATTGGCGCCATGTTTGGCTTGGTCCACGGTGTAGGTGTGGAAAAGGGGCTGACCATGAACCGTTTAGGTTTGGGTCAAGCTCACGGGACTGCGCTTTGCACGCGACCCGAGAACAGGCCCTGTGTCACATCTACAGTGCAATTTCGCCCTGAACCAAGCCAGTTCAAAGTGACAATCAACAGCAAAACACGTGACACAGGGCGCACCTGTTGCGAAAACGTGTCAGTTGTATCCGCCACCCCCGCTATCCCCGTCACCTCCGTCACTGTCGTCACCATTGCTGTTATCATCAGCAAACACCTCGTAAAGCGGGTCAAGCGGGTCGGGAAGAAGAGCTTCGCATCCGGAGACCAAGAGAGAAATCGTCAAAACAACAGCAGCACGAAATACTTTCCGCGATTCTGGGCAAAGGGAAGCAATATCCATGAGGTATTCTCCTTTGGTTGTTACAATGAACCGGCATTCCCCGAGTGGCATGCCGCGTGTAGAAAGAAATCAGGGGCGTCTGTTCCGAGCGCGGATCGTAAGCCGGCGGTTCTTTCGCAGCGAAACACGCCTGCGCATCGTCGCTGAGTTGAACTGGATCTCCTGCGAGCAGGGTGCCAAGGATATCGCCGGAACTCTTCGTGGGCGACGCGCTGCAGTCCTCATTCGCTAGGCGTTCGATTGTATCGCAGCCAAAAATACGTTCCCCCTTTTGCAGCAATGCGCGATGCCTCCGTTATTGATTGCGCCTAGTTCGAAGCCGCCGGGGATTGCACCTGGGTGGCGTTCCATTGTTCGACCGTCATGCCCTGGTGACATAGGGCGCGCATCGCTTGCTCTGCCTTGCGCGATCCATTCATCGAAAAGCGCGCGACTTCCTGGCTGTTCATGTTCATGACGCGCATAGTGGAGGCGCCGCCAAAAGAATCGAGGACTCCAGCCTCGAAATACAGCGATCCCGTCCAAGCGCGATCGGGTGCGAAATACCAGACATCGGACCATCCATCGGCGACGAAATCTTTGCCAGTACCATCAAATCTGAATATCAACTGAGTCTCGGCATCGTCATAGCTGTCGAGATAGGGAAACTCGTCGGAGACAAAAGTCAGTTGGAAAACTTCAGGATCGTCACCGGCATCACATTGCAGGCTGATATGAAACCCGTTTTCCTCCGTACTCGCCGTTACCCGCGCCCCGCCATTAGTGTTTGTGCCTATGTGATATTCCCATTCGGCGGACGCGCCTTGCGTTGCAGCAAGCACCAGGCTTGTGGCCAGGCAGATATGGCGAAGACAGAACAACATGGCGGTATCCTCTTGGTTTGCACCGATCCTGACCCGAGCACGCCGCTTTTGTCATTAGTACAGATCGACTAGTTAGTGCTTGTGGACAATGGACACTCGCGTCTCAAACGCCACGTTCCCGTTACGGACCACCGTGCTCGTGTCCGCTCAGCGTCTTAGCTCTTGAGCTTGTTTGTCAGCCGGATCGTCGCCCCGTAGATCATGCGCGGTCATAGCCGGTCAGGTCCACGATACCCCCCCATGACTAGGGTCAGGATGCATTGATTTCCGTTGCGCTGCGTGATTCACGGTTCCGAAAATGGAGCGGTGACATGAGCGACCTTTACTGGCTTAGCGATGCGCAGATGGCCAAGCTGAAACCCTTTTTCCCGAAGTCCCATGGCAAGCCCCGTGTGGACGACAAGCGGGTTTTGAGCGGTATAATCTTCATCA
>JANSYK010000042.1 GCA_024742485.1 Alphaproteobacteria bacterium
AAATACGCCTTTCGCTGGACGCGGCTGTCATGCCGGAAGTTCCACGACAACGAGGTGCGGCTGCAACTGCACGCGCTGGCCTACAACTTGGCCACCTTCCTGCGCTGCATCGAACTGCCAGAAGCGATGGCCGACTGGTCGCTCACCAGCCTGCAACTGAAGCTGATCAAGATCGGGACACGTGTCGTCCGCCACGCCCGCGCCATCACCTTCCAGCTGGCCGAGGTGGCCGTCACCGGCCCGATGGTCCGCGCCATCCTCGCCGCCATCCGCCGATTGCGAGCGCCTCCGTCATGCGCATGACCGCCATCCAGGCCCAAACTGAACGAAAGCGGCAGGACAGGTCTGCCCGCTGCGCTGAAAAACACCGCCGCCGAAGCAGAACACGGCGGCTTCGAGGGTCCGATCCGCCCAGTGCAAGCCGCATGCGCGCCCGACGACGCCGCTCGGGAAGGAAAATGCTTGTCCAGCGGGTCGATTCGGACGAAGGTCACGTCAGCTGGCACGCCACTTGGCGAATGTCGGTAAAAAATAGTGACGGCAACCTGACCTGACTGACTCCGACACGCGAACCGTTGGTTGTCGTATGCGCTTGTTTCAATGCAAGGGGAGGATGTTGTAATGGCAAAGGTATTTCAATTTCTCGCCGCCTTGACGGTTTTGGCTTCAGGCGCCGTCGTGTTCTCGGCGAATCAGATCGAGGCGCAACTCCATAATCCGTGTCCATATACCAACGATGGCGATTGCGATGAGCCAAACGGGCTTGGCTATTGTGAGTTTGGCACCGATGTGATGGATTGTTCAAATCCGAACTCCAATTTCGGCAACGGCAGCGGCTTTGCCGGCGACGGGACGACGACGAGATGTTTCCACACTGACGTTTGGGGTTATAACAGTGCACAGCGAACAGGGACACACGGTCCAGGGGATAATCAGCGTTATATAGACGCAGGTTACTTCACCAGTTGTCGTACAGGCGCACCTTATCTTGTTCGAAACTGGGCCTCCGAGTGCGGACGATACTTTAGTAGATATTCATCGTCTGTATTGACTGACTCTAGTGGGTGTTGAAGCTCAATGCTATCTCATGGGTTCAGGAGAGTGTAGCTGTAGCTCACAAGCTTGCGCTAGGTGTTTGATCCCACGGTTTGATGGTGTGATCCTTTCGAAAGAATGGAAGGATGCCCTATGGGACAAGTTCGTCACGGAAGCGCCACGACCACGTACGCCGTCAGAGCAGCAATACAGCGATCGCAAGCTTCGCTCGCGACGTTGAGCCGGGAACTCGGGATCAATCCCAAAACGGTTGCGAAGTGGCGCAAACGACAGACGCTCGATGATCTCAAGACCGGCCCAAAGGAGCCACGTTCGACGGTTCTCACTGAGGCTGAGGAGGCGGCCATCGTCGCGTTTCGGCGCCACACGCTGTTGCCGCTTGATGACTGCCTCTATGCTCTGCAGTCGTCCATCCCGCACCTGACACGCTCAGCACTGCACCGCTGTCTACAGCGACATGGCATCTCGCGCCTGCCTGACGTCGAAGGCGACAAGCCGAAGCGGTCGAAGTTCAAACGCTACCCTATCGGCTTCTTCCACATCGACATCGCCGAGGTGCAGACTGCTGAAGGAAAGCTGTTCCTGTTCGTTGGCATCGACCGCACGAGCAAGTTTGCTGTGACCCAGCTCGTCGAGAAGGCAGACAGAAAGACGGCTTGGGAGTTTCTGCAACACATGCTCGAAGCCGTGCCATATCAGGTCCACACCATTCTAACCGACAACGGCATTCAGTTCGCCGAGCAGCCTAGGAACCGGAACAACGCATATTCACGGCCGATGCGCTTTGACATGATCTGTGAGGCAAACGGGATTGAGCACCGGCTGACCAAACCCAACCATCCCTGGACCAACGGACAGGTCGAACGGATGAACCGCACAATCAAGGAGGCCACTGTAAAACGCTTCCACTACGACAGCCATGATCAACTGAGAACGCACCTTACGGACTTCATGGCAGCATACAATTTCGCGCGTCGGCTCAAGACCCTCAACGGGCTCACACCCTACGAATACATCTGCAAGATCTGGACATCACAGCCGGACAGATTCATCTTGAACCCGATCCACCAGATGCCGGGACTGAACACCTAAGGGTGTGAAGCTGGCGCATTGTCCCCTTTCGCTATGCATGGATGTCCTATTGGCGTTGGCATATGCTCGTGTGGTGTCACTCATCTTGCCTGCGAGCCTCAGACATGCAGCTGGTTATGTATCGATCGAGATGCGCAATAGAGTACAAGCGCTGAATTTACCGGTTTCGAAGCCGTTTCGGAAAGGCAAAGACTGAAGGAGAAACTAGAATTTTCGGCTTTTGAGTTTGAGTATCTTGATTTATGAAGCTGCATAATGTGATCATCGATCCATGGAGAAGACATTGATGGAGGCCAGCAAAGACCGCCAAGTCGCGCCACAGCAAGCAGATCGAGGTCGTTCCTCGCTTCGGCTCATTATCGTTGCTGGCGTGATCGGTATATTGGGTTGTCTTGCTTTTTTAATCCTTGGTATTGTGGCAGACGAAAACTCGGGAATAATCCTGGCAGCCATAATTTTGGGCTTGGCCACTCTCGTATCGTTGTCAGCTGCAGTTCGCCTTCGTGGGGACCTGGCCAACCGCAAAACAGACGGGCGCATGCTCCTCCTTTACGCTAGCGGTATCAACCTACTTGTTTTTGGCATACCTGTCCTACTAGGAACCTACGCAGCAACGGTGTTTGGGTTTGGCATTGCTTCTCAAGATGACGGTGTGATTTTTGGGCTCTCTTTGATTGCAATGGCGGCACTGGGCTTGCTATTTTTCATTACACATATCAGCGCATTTCGGATTGCATGGAGCCTCAAGCCAAAGCGATAGGCCGCAGCTGCCATGCGCCGAACTCGCAGTAAGAAGCGTTCCATATCGGGAGCGGCAGCAATTTGTGACAGCGATGACGGAAAGTAGTTACGGTCTACTCCAAAGTGCGCCTTTGAGCGATGACTGCTATCAGAAGTGAGAGGCTTAATTGGAGTCTGAGCGACGGCAAGAGTGGCTTAATCCTTCAGCATAAATGTTGAAGATTACCTAGCAGAGGAGACTATGGCGCATGCATCGACTGATAATGGTTCTAGCGATTCTATTATGCCCTCTAACTGCTTCTGCACAAAATTGGTTTGAGCCAGCTCGCGGCACGGCGTTACGTGCAGCTTTAATGGATGCCGTGCGGCCGCACGCAGAGTGGATATTTGGAGCGCCAATCGAATTTGTAGTTGAAGATCTTCGGGTTGCGGGTGATGTCGCGTTTGCATCACTTACCGCACAGCGTCCTGGAGGAATACCGATCAACTTGCGCGCCACTCCTGGCTACGCACGCGGCGTGGTAGACACCTCAGGGGTTTCGGTCCCGCAAAGCGTTCAAGTTCTTTACCGACGCTCCGGGAATACTTGGGTTGCCCAGCATTTTGAGTTTGGCGCTACGGATGTTTGGTGGTCCTACGGCCCCCTTTGTGCGGAGTATCGGCCGGTGATTTCTGACGTTTGTTACTAGTCATGTCGTGTGAGCAAAGCCGGCATAATCGCCCTAGTGCAGGCAGATTGTATGCCAAGAGCGACATTGGTCAGGTATAGCCTGTCTTAGGTATGGGAGGTCTAAATGCGTGGTTGGTTACACCGGGTTGCTGCGTGGGCTACCGTCTTGATGGCTGCATTTCCTGCCAACGCAATGAATTTTGAATGCTGGCCCGAGTATATCGACTGGACATGTGGTGGAGCGTGTAACCATGGTCTTCAGCGTGCATGTGGAGCGTGTAACCATGGTCTTCAGCGTGCATACAGGGTCGATCTCGCCGAAGGCACCGTGGAATCGTATTTTCCAAGCCCCTACATGTACGGAGTGTTTTCCCTCGAAGAAGGCACGGCTATTCTAGAGTTCGAGCCATCTGACGGAGTACGTGGATTGATCGTTAAATTGGATTGGGAAAGCGGC
>JANSYK010000102.1 GCA_024742485.1 Alphaproteobacteria bacterium
CAAGGTCAACATAGCTGAACAGCGAACCGCTCGTTTTGTCCGTCCCACGCATCGCCACCCTCGCCACCGCTGCCGTAACAAGGGTGAATCATGTTCTTGAAACAGCGTCGAGCCCCGACTTTTTCAGCAGCCTGTTAAAGGCGACAATTCCATGCGCGTCTTTCAGGAAGAAATCTTTGGCCCGGTCGTTTCGGTCACAACCTTCAAGGACGAAGCAGAAGCCTTGGCAATTGCGAACGATACGATGTACGGCCTTGGTGCCGGCGTTTGGTCGCGGGATATGAATACCTGCTACCGTATGGGCCGCGCAATCGAAGCAGGCCGTGTTTGGGTGAATAACTATCACGCTTATCCAGCGCATGCGGCCTTTGGAGGTTACAAACAATCCGGCATCGGACGCGAGAACCACAAGATGATGTTGGACCACTATCAGCAGACCAAGAACATGCTGGTCAGCTACAACCCCAACAAACTTGGGTTCTTCTAGGTTAACGAAGAAGGCTCCCGTGCTTGTGCGCGGGAGCCAACCAAGACCGCGATAATCAAACCAGACATAACCCAAAGATCTGTGTTCGTCGAAATACCATAGCGATCTCAATACTGCCGTCGGCGACCCAAAAACTCGTTACCGATTTTCGCTGCATTGCGTGTTTTCGAACGAATTTCGACGAATACACAGTTACGAGTTGATACCGGCTGTTGGACCGAATGAATCAAAAGTCAGCTAAGTCCCGCATCTTGTCCGTTCAACTCGAGCGCAGCGAAGGTTCAGTCTACAACTTCTTGGCCACTCCATGGCTCTAAGGCTAGTCAGCAAACACCTGTCTCGCTGACGCCAGTCGCATCCAATCCCGACCGCCGAACGCGACAAGAGCGAGATAAATCTGCCCGGCGTCTACATCCGGTTTGAATACGATGGTCAGTCGCTGACCGGCGCCGCCATGGCGCACGAGCCATCCATCCAGTTCGCCGCTGAGCCGAGCACCAGATGTTGGGTTTGCAGAAATTTCTTGGATAAGGGCATCGATTTCATCCAGGCGACGGCTTGCTGCTGCAACGTCACCGTCGGTCACCTCGACAATATGATTAACGATACCGATAAGGTCACGTTCGAAGAACGGATGCCTGATAAATCGCATCAGGTCTTTTTGGCCATCGCGGCAAGATGGGCCCGTGCGCCTTTAGTGACGTCGGCGGCATCGCCGACGGGTTCCCATTGATCGAGAGGCAGGGACAGTCGGCGCTCCAATTCTGCTTCGAGCAGAGACCGTTCACGATCTCGCTCTGCCTTGGCCTTCGCCAATTCACCCGAAACCGCTGCACTCATATTGGGGTACTCGCCAGCTTCCACTAGTTCCCTTGCGAAGGTGTAGGCGGTGTCGGTGGAACTGACAGATTGCTTTTGAACGCTCATTGCGGACTCCTTGGTACTCCAACAGACTACCAAATTTTGCCGCTTCTGGCAAGCAAGTCAGGCCGACCGAGCGAATTATTTCAATAGCCTGTCGGCCTCCCCTGCTCGGTACGCCATGTCGCAGGGGAGAACGGCCCTTCGGTCCGTCGCGCATTCGGCCATGCGGCCTCACCGCGGCGTCGCACCCGGCATCCCGGTTTGCCCGCCTCGCGAGCACGTCCCTCCCCGGCCGCTCCGCCGGATTGCGCTCTGGTCTGTTTTGGCC
>JANSYK010000065.1 GCA_024742485.1 Alphaproteobacteria bacterium
AAAGCTGGCGCAAACTGCGCGGCTTCGCCCACCTCGCCGAGGTCATCCAAGGCGTCGATTTCGTCAACGGCATAAAGCCATCAACCACAGATCAAGCCGCCGCGTGAGGATCGCTTGGACACCAGATTTGACAATAACTCGCCAACTTCACGCTGCCGCCTGATCAAGCGTCCCCAACTTCTGCGCATATCTCAATGCTGTTCTGAAGGATCTGCTGGGAAAGAACTGACGACACCGTTTGAGCGGCGAGAGGCAGTGCTCAGGGCGGTGCGTGAACTGGCTCAACGAACTGCTTCCTTGGAATTAAATTCCTGAACAAAACCGCAAGGCGGCCTGAATCGGGTGTTTAGGTCAAGCGGGCGCAGGGCGGTGTTCGGACGTAACGGAACCTGTGTCAGCAGGCCTTATTCATGAAGAGCGTTACTAAATCTGTCTGGAACGCTGGTTGATACCCCTCCTGTAGCTGCCGCCTGAGCAAAGCCTGCAGAGTGCTCGTGGTATGAACATCGTCAGACAGTTCTGCATTCGTGACCATTACAAAGCGCGGACATTCGTTTTGAAGCCGTCTAGCGGCCATCTCCTGCCATTCCGGGACAAGATGGGCACCGCCGCGCAGGGGGGCATTAATGAAGGGCCAAGCCGAAGGCAGGTCTGCCAACATGCCAACATGATAGTGACGTCCCCAAATGATCAGCGTGCTATCACTATCTTTCTGCGCGGCGATGATGTCTAAAATTTCCTTTTGCTCCAGACGCGTCAGCCCGAATTCAACCGATAGGGGATCTGATGTTACTATCTTTTTCCCGAGAGCGACAAAGACCAGCAGAAGGCAGATCGCAACGATTCCAAGTCCTAGTACGCTTTTACGTTCATCGGCTTGCATCCATTGACCAGTCACGCCGATGAAGAACGCAGTTCCAAAAGCGAACAACAGGATAATACCACCAAGATGATATCCGAACCCCTTATTCTGGTAGACATAAGAAAGAGCGATTGTGCAGAATAATAGACCGAACAAGATAAACTCTGTTCTAAGGTCACTCTTCAAACTCATTACAAAAAAACCCATACCTCCCAAGACAGCGATCACAATCAAGGATCGTAGCAGGATCAAGACTGTTCCTGACAAACTTTGCGGAGCCTCTTCAGCCCCGTAGACCTGAATATTAAATGTAACAGCCTGCTGCCAAAATCCGGTGAGCTGCCCGGTCATTTGGCCGAAAGTTACGAATACGATCAAGACAAGCAAGAAGCCGCAGACGAAGAGGGCGGATAAACGCGCTGATTGACGCAATTGGTTTGCCCGATATCCCATAAGCAACAGAACGAGAGCCGCGCCGACAGGAAAGGTCAGCATCGTTGGCTTGGTAAGAAACGACAGCGCAGAAAGTGCTCCGGCCAGCGGCGGCAACAGCGTACACTCGCGCATACGCTGCGAAAGCGACAGGGAGATCAGTGAAAGAAAAAGAAACGCATGTGCCGTATGATCAATCTGCCCGGCCATCCAGGCACCGGCCGTGACGTAGGACAGCAGGTACACCGGAACAAAAACGACAGCAGCAAGAGCAAAACCAAGCTTGCGGAAGAACGCATAACCGGCAAATGCGATCAGCACATTCATCAGATAATCAAGCGTTCGAAAGCTCCAGATCTCGGCACCAAACAGCTTTATAGATAGCATATGGATGGCAGGTTTGATTGGGAAGTTTATTTCGAACACATCCAAATAAAGGGCATGCCCGTTGACAAGGTGCCAGCCGACATAATCGAACAATTGCTGATCTGGTGATGGTTGAATTTGGATATAGTACACATAGCCAAGACAGACAAAAACTATGAGAACCAGATGCGCCAACGCACTGGCGTAGCTAGTGTTAATGTATTTTTTCAAGCGGATGTTCATGTCTAACCAATGGCTTATACCTCTTCTTTACTAGCACCCAAGGCATGTCAAAAGAATGGATTTGGAATTTCTCCGGTTTCGTGCACGGTTATTGGCTTTGATATTGCGGCACTTAAAGCAAAGCTTAAGTTACAAGAGGATTGCAAAGTCAACTTGCACTACATCGCGCCGGTAAAATAGATAGAACGAATGGGCGTATCTTCGAAGGAGGTTTGTTTGCACCATTTCTTGAATGTCACAACACTATAATGCTGCTCTCTAAACGGTGTCCGCCAGCGAAATGGCATAGTGTTTTTACAACTGTGGTCTCGAATAAAATTTACGTTTCCTCATTTCTTGCTCGTTGGTTGCTCATTGGTGGGTTGTCGGTTCTGAACAGTTGCATGAGCCTTTTTCACCGTTACAGGAACTCTGCAGTCGAACCATTATGTGCCTTCCGGTACAAATCGCGGCAAAGGCATCAGCAATTCATTTAACATATCCAACAAACGCTCCTCCGCCACCGCATCGCTCTCGCCCGGAATGATCGGAGTGGTCAAGCGGACAAGGGCGCCGTCGGTGCGGCCTGTGCGGATGCCGTCGACCATCAGCCAGTACTTGGCCGCGAAATCCCAGGCGATCCGCCGTTGTTTCTGCTGGAACCAGTAATAGACCATCATACGCGTCTCGCCCTTCTGGATGATCGCGCGGTTGACGCGGAAGGGCGTG
>JANSYK010000003.1 GCA_024742485.1 Alphaproteobacteria bacterium
ACGGCCGAGGCGGTGCATGGAGCGGTGCGCACCGGGTCGGGGCGCGGCAACCGGTTCGGCGGCGGCTTTGGTGGGCAGTCGAGTTTTGCCTATGGCGCCGATGCGCCGGGCTTCGAGGCCACCGGCCCGCGCGGCTGGGTCAGCGGCTTTGGCGGCTACCAGTCCCAGGGCGCATCCGGCAATGTGACCGGCGGCACCCAGGCCTATGGCGGCCTTGTCAGCGGTGGCGGCTTTGCCTCCGATGAGCGGCTCTATGGCGTCTTTGCCGGTGGGGCCTATACACAGCAGGAAACCGAATACGACACGCAGGAGATCGATGCGGCATCGGTCTTTGGCGGGGCCTATGCCGGAACCCGCGCCGGGGCCTACTGGGTGCGCGGCGGGCTGATGGGCGGCTATACCGAGTTCAGTTCGGACCGCACCGTGGCCAACAACACGGTGGCCGGGGGTCTGCAAACGGCATCAGCCGATTATGGCGCGACCTTCATTTCGCCATCCGTGACGGTTGGCCGGGGGATTGGCGAGCGCACGGAGGTCAGCCTTGGCGGTCACTATGCGGCGCTGTTTGTGGACGGTTACAGCGAAAGCGGATCGGCGGCTGATCTGACGGTGGCAAGCCGCACGGTTCAGGTGGCGGCCATGCGGGCGAAAGCCAGCTATCTGGCGCATCAGAAGCAGACGCAGTCGGGCCAGATCTCGGTGGAGACCTGGGCCGGTGCCGATGGTGTGTTCAACCTTGGCGATGACGTTGATGCCAGTGTTGCGGCGGGCGCGTTCGAAACCTTCTCCGCCTCGTTTTTCGACACGGCGGTGATGGGCTTTGCCGGCCTTGGGGTCAACCACCGCTCAGCCAATGGAAAATGGTCCCTGAACGCCTCCGTCGAGGGCCGCTACGGCACCAATGACTATTGGGACGTCAAAGGCACCGCCACCGCGCAGGCCGCCTTCTGAGGCCCCGCGGGCGCGTGTGGGACGGCGCCCGTCACAACCCTGATGGACGTTGACACTGCATTTTACGGGGCGACCGGCAGATTCTCGCAGAAAACCGGTTGAATGGCGATTGCCGCCTGTGGCGGTTCGGCTTTGCCGCGAAGCGCCGAGGCCAGAATATCGACGGCGAATTTCGCTTCGCTTCGCGGATCTTCATCAATAACCACATCCATGACGCCGCTCACCAGATGGTTGCTTGTGTCGGCGGACAGGCCGTGGCCGACAAAAAACACGCGATCGCCGCAGCCCGCATCCAGCAGCGCCTGGCCGACGCCATTCTGCCCGGCGCCGATGCAATAGATGGCGTCAATATCCGGGTGGTCCGTCAACAGGGCCATCGTTGCCGCATGGGCCTGCCCGGCATCTTCATGCACTTCCATCTCATTGACGATGCGAAATCCCGGAAATTTCTCGCGCAGGACGCTGCGAAACCCCATTTCACGCTCCTCATGCCCGCGATAGGCCCGTGAGCCCAGAATCAACGCTGCCTTGCCGCTGTTTCCGCAAACCAGCCGCCCGGTCAGATAGCCGGCCAGCCGTCCCGCAGCATGGTTGTCGATGCCGACATAGGCGGTGCGCGGTACATTGCGGATATCCGATGCCAGGGTGACGACCGGAACGCCGCGCCGACAGATACCGCGCAGCGCCTCCCTGACCCGGTGACTGTCCACCCCGACAATGCCGAGCGCCCGGGTTGATGTGGACAATCCCTCCAGCAGGGCCACCAACGCGTCCTCGGACGTCGTCTCCGGCCGGTGGATGGTGGCCGCAATAGTGCCAAGCTGCCGGGCATAGTCGACGATGGCCCTTGCCTGGTTGGCCAGGAAGGCATTGCCCTGATCGGGAATGACGAAGTCGATCGGCACCGTTTCGTCAGGCGGGCGGTTCGCTTCGCCGGTGCCCGCCAGCCTGTCGATGACCGAAAGAACATGCTGGCGCGTATGGTCCTGAACGCCGCCCCGGTTGTTGATCACGCGGTCGACGGTCGCCCGCGAGACGCCCGCCACTGCGCAGATGTCCTTGAGTTTCGGGCGTTTGGCAGTTGGTTGGGGCATCGTCTGGTCTTGGAACATTGAAAAATATGCCTCAAATTGAGGTTTTTTCGGCGAAGGTCAATCAAAATTGTCCAATATACCTCAAAATGAGGCAAAACTGATCAATATATTCTTGACTCCGCCCATGACCCGTACAGTATCGGGCTCTTGCATCTTGATGATGGAACTGCCCATGACGCCAACGCCCAGAGACTACAGCCTTGTTGGCCGCGACAGCGCCCTTGCCGAGGAGAACGGGTTGGTTGCGGCGAAGTGGTATGCTGTCAAGATCGACCGGAAGGATCTCAAGCGCCTGATGCGTCGATCGGATTCACCAGCCATTCGCGACACGCTGATCTGGCTGGCCCTGCTTGTGGCATCCGGGGCGGGCGCCGTTTATTTCTGGGGCAGCTGGTTGTGCGTGCCGTTTTTCCTGGTCTATGGGGTGCTTTACGGTTCCTCCTCCGACAGCCGCTGGCACGAGGCCGGCCATGGTACGGCGTTCAAGACCCGCTGGATGAATGTCGCGCTGTATCACCTGGCAAGCTTCATGATTTTTCGCGAGCCCACCATCTGGATGTGGAGCCACACCCGCCACCATACGGATACGATCATTGTCGGTCGCGATCCGGAGATCGCCGCGCCGCGGCCGCCCGATCTCAGGACAATGCTGCTCAATATCTTTGCGCTTGCCAGTTCCTGGAAAACCCTGCGCAGCCTGCTTCGGCACGCCGCGGGCAGGCTCAGTGCGGAAGAAGCAACCTTTGTCCCGCAGAACGAGCAGGCAAGGGTCTTTCTCATTGCACGCATCTATCTGGTCATCCTTGCGGCCGTGGCGCTTGCCTGCGCGGTGACAGGGTCGATCCTGCCGGCCATGCTGATCGGCCTGCCCAGCCTCTATGGCGGCTTCATGGCCATCTTCTTCGGCCTCACCCAGCATGCGGGCCTTGCCGAGGATGTGCTGGACCACCGGCTCAACAGCCGCACGATCTACATGAACCCGATCTTCCGGTTTCTCTACTGGAACATGAACTATCATATCGAGCATCACATGTTCCCGATGGTGCCCTATCACGCACTGCCGAAATTGCATGAGGCCATCAGGGACGATTGTCCCGAACCCTATCCCAGCACATGGGCGGCCTATCGCGAGATCATTCCAACCTTGCTGCGCCAGGTGCGCGATCCGGGCTATTTCATCGCGCGCAATCTGCCGCACAATGTCGAGGCCGTGCCGCACAATCCGGGGGCGGTCTTCAAGGCGGCAGAATAGCAAACAAACAACAAATTGACTTTTGGGGGGTATCTTGACGAACGAATGGACTGATGCATGTGCGATAGATGATATCGACGAAGAGGATGTGATCGCATTTGAACATGACGGCCATGAATATGCGCTGTACCGGACGGAAGATGACCGTTTCTTTGCGACCGATGGCCTGTGCACACATGAACAGGTTTCGCTGGCGGACGGTCTTGTCATGGGCACCATTATCGAATGTCCCAAGCACAATGGCCGGTTCGACATAACCACCGGCCAGACAAAGGGCGGCCCGGTCTGCGAACACCTCAAGACCTATGAGACACAGGTGCGCGACGGGCGCCTGTTCATCCGGACGGGTTGACTCCCATGAGCGCGAGCATGGTGATCATCGGATCGGGCGAGGCCGGCGGATGCGCGGCCGTGGCCATTCGCGATGCCGGCTGGACGGGGCCGGTCACGGTTATCGGCGAGGAGCGGCATCTGCCCTATGAACGGCCTCCATTGTCAAAGGCTGCCATTACCGGCGACGACCCGCCGGAACCGAAACTGAGCGTCGAGGCGCGCAGGTTCGGCGAATGTGACATCACCCACACATCCGGCAGCCGCGTCAGCCATATCGATCGTGACAGCAAGCAGGTCCATATCGAGGATGGCGGCGTGATCGCCTATGAAAAACTGCTGCTGGCAACCGGTGCGCAGGCAAGGCCCCTGGCCGTCGAGGGAGGCGAATATGCGCTGACCCTGCGGTCGCAGGAAGATGTCTGGGCGCTGCGCCGCTTCTTCCAGAAGGGCCGGCACATCATCATCATCGGCGGCGGTTTGATCGGACTGGAACTGGCGGCAAGCGCAAACCGGCTTGGGGCGCGGGTGACAGTGATCGAAAGCCAGGACCGGCTGCTGGCGCGCGGCGTGCCGGAGGAAATCGCCGGCCGGATGCTGGAGACCCATCAGCAGCAGGGCAACCGGTTCCGTCTGGCCGCATCGGTCGAAAAGGTCACGCGAACCAGCGTCTGGCTGAAGACGGGCGAGCGCATTGACGGCGATGTGGTCGTGGCGGCGGTTGGCGCCCAGCCGGACATTGCCCTGGCGTCTGCGGCGGAGCTGCCCGTGTCAAACGGTGTCCTGACCGATGCGGCCCTTAGAACCGCTGACCCGGATATTTTTGCCTGCGGCGATTGTGCCGCCACCGTGCACCCGCTGTTTTCACCGTCGCCGCGTCGGCTCGAGAGCTGGCAGGTCGCACGGGATCAGGGTTCCCTGGCAGGGCGCAACATGGTTCTGTCGCCACAGGATCAGGAGGCGGTGCCCTGGTTCTGGTCGGATCAGTTCGACTGGCAACTTCAGGTTGCCGGGTTTCCCGACCTCGGTGAGACCGTGGTCAAACGCCAACTGGATGAGGAAACTGCTCTGCATTTCTTCCTGTCGGGTGACGGGACGCTGGTCGGTGCGGCAGCTTTCGGACCGATGCGCCTCTTGGCCAAGGATCTCAGGATCTCGCAGCGGCTGATCGCCGGGCAGGTCAAGCCCGACCTGTCACAACTGGCCGCGGCGGACAGGCGCCTCAAGACGCTTCTGGCCGCCTGACGAAGGGGCGTGCCTGAATGTCGGGCGCGAACCGCAAAATTCCGGATCGGAATGACGAAAGAATGCAAAGGGAGGACATCATGACCAAATGGCGGATAGCCGGGATCAATTTTGATCATATGCATATGGGCGACCTGCTGAGGATGGCCCATGACCACCCGGATGCCGAAATCGTCGGCATCTATGACAAGTCACCGGAAAAGATGGCGCAGGCCATTGCCGATTTTGCCATTGCCGACGAAAAGGTCTTTACCGATCTCGATGCCTGTATCGCGCAAACGGCGCCTGATCTTGCCATTTTGTGCGCCGCCACGGCCGAACATGCCGATCATCTCGAGGCGCTGGCCCGACACCGGGTCCATGTGCATGTGGAAAAGCCGTTTGCAGCGTCGGTGGCGGAAGCGCGGCGGATGATCCGCGCCATGGAGGGCACGGAGCGTCTGATGTCCATCAACTGGCCGCTTGCCTGGTATCCCAGCCACAACACCTGCAAACGATTGATCGACGATGGCGTGATCGGTGACCTGGTGGAAGTGCATTTTTACGACGGCAATCGTGGGCCGCTGTACCATCTGGCGGACAAGGTGGAGGTCACGCCGGAGGAAGTGGAGCGTCAAAAACCCGATTCCTGGTGGTACAGGAAATCATCGGGCGGCGGCAGCCTGCTCGACTATCTTGGCTATGGTGCGACACTTGGAACCTGGTTCATGAACGGCGAAGCGCCCCTGGAAGTTACCAGTGTCGTCGACGAGACCCCAGGCATCGAGGTCGACCAGCACTCGATTACCGTGTGCCGCTATCGCCGTGGGCTTTCCAAGATGGAGACGCGGTGGGGAACCTTCACCGATCCGTGGACAACGCAGCCGCAACCCAAATGCGGTTTTGTCGTTGTCGGCACCGGTGGCACGATTTCCAGCTATGACTACGACGATTTCGTTACGGTTCAGACACGGGAGCGGCCGGAGCAGACCCCGGTCCCGGTGGACGCGCTGGCCGAGGGCAAGACCAATCCGATCGAATATATCCTCGGCTGCATCGAGCGAAACGAGCCGGTCACCGGCCCGCTTTCGCCCGAGATGAGCCTGACGGCGCAGCGCATTGTCGATACGGCGGCGCTTTCGGCGCAGCAGAAGAAGACACTGGAGCTGATCGCATGACCGGCGACTCAGGCAGCGAAGCTGATAGCGGCACACCGGACGCAGATACCTATGCGCTGAAGACGAAGGAACTGGCGCCTGTGCCAGCTCCCGCGCTCGATTATCTGCCGCCGGTCCCGAAGGCCTATTCACCGCGCATCGCCCTGATCGGAGCCGGCGGCATCGCATCGGCCCATCTCGACGCCTATCGCAGCGCCGGATTTGAGGTTGCGGCGATCTGCAACCGCACGGTGTCGAAAGCCGTTGCTCTGCGGGATGAGTACTATCCCGCTGCCATTGCGACGGATCGGTTTGACGATGTGCTGGCAGATGACAGCATCGCGGTGCTGGACATCACGCCGCACCCGCTGGATCGTCTCCCGCTCATCGAAAAGGCTCTGAATGCCGGCAAGCACGTCCTGTCCCAGAAGCCCTTCGTGGTCGATCTGTCGGCCGGCGAGCGGCTTGTAACCCTGGCACGCGAGCGAGGGGTCAAGCTTGCGATCAATCAGAACGGCCGCTGGTCGCCTCATATGGCCTATATGCGCCAAGCCGTGCGGACCGGTATCATCGGTGACGTGACCGGTTTCGACGTGTCCATCCACTGGGACCACAGCTGGATTGCCGGAACCCCGTTCGAGGACATTGATGACCTCATTTTCTTCGATTTCGCGATCCACTGGTTCGACTTCCTGGCGAGCGTTGTCGGCGACCGGGTGCGCTCGGTCTACGCGATGACGTCGCGGGCAAGGGGCCAGACCGTCAAACCACCCCTGCTTGCCCAGGTCCTGGTCAGGCTGGACGAAGGTCAGGCCTCACTCATCTTCAATGCCGCGACCCGACACGGCCCGCAGGACAGCACCTATATCGCCGGAGCCGCCGGAAGCGTCTCCAGCACCGGCCCGGACCTTGGGCAGCAGAAGGTGACACTGGTCACCGAGGCCGGCATGGCCGTTCCGCAATTGGAAGGGACCTGGTTCAATGACGGTTTTCGCGGCGCGATGGGAGAGCTTCTGTGCGCCATCGAGGACGACCGCGAACCGATCAACGGCGCCGCCGAAAATCTCAAAAGCCTCGCCATCACTTTCGCAGCCATCAAATCTGCCAAAGAAGGCACAGAAATCGGCGTGGGGGAAGCGCGGGGCCGTGACTGATGGGGGAGTTTGCCGAGCAAGGTTTCGGGGCAAATTGTCGTAGTCGGCTTTCAACGTGCTGAGTCGGTTGGGGGCAACCGTAAACAGATGCGCATTGCGAAACAGCCAACACCAAATTATCTCGCTCGTTCTGTCGCGGTCGTTCTATATCTTGTTGAGAAGGCATGCGATGTAGAGTGAAACCTGACCACCGATCGTCTGTCGATAGGTCCCGGATTTTCGCAGCCAGTACACACGTCTCCAGACAGTGCCCTTGCGGGCCAAAGCGAACCTGTCGATCACTTCGATTGCGGGCCGTTCAAGAAAGTCGCGACATCGGTCAAGTGCATCCAGATTGATTGTGTTCCAATTGTTGAATCGACCCAGCAGGACTTGATGCAATCGCGACACACGCGCACGCATGCCCATATTCGATCCGACCACATTTGCATCATGCTGCCGGTAGAGGACGTGCGGGTCCGGTGAGCAGACGACATGCCCGCCGGCGCCGCTGACGATCATGTAAGTAAACCAGTCATGGCTGACAAACGTGGTACGCCGGGCCGCTTTCTGCAGCAAATGAAATCCGGCCTGGTTCAATATCATGGTGTTGCCGCCTCCAATATTTTGAACCAGTGCGTTGGAAAACGAAGGAGGGTGTTTATACAGCGGAGACTGCGCATTCACGGTGCCGTCCGCCCCGGCGATCAATGTCCGCGCGCAATAAAGAGCTGGCTGGCCAGGTTCACCGGTGAGGGCGGCAACCGATTGCCGTGTCTTTTCGGGAAGCCAGATGTCGTCCTGATCGCAGAATCCGTAGAAGTCAGAGTCGATTGGTGCATTGATGACCAATGACCGGAAGTTCTCCGTCACGCCCCGTCCGGGACCATCACTGATGTCGAATCGTCCCATTGTCCATTTGCTTGACCAGCCTTGCAGGATCGACCTGGTGTCGTCGGATGAGCCGTCATCGGACGCGATAATATCGATCCGTTCCCAATCCTGCGCGGCGATCGATTGAATCTGGTCATCCAGATGCCGCGCACCATTCCATGTCGCCAAAAGCACGGTCAGTTTAGGACTGTGGAACGGGTGCCCCTCAGACGGTCGCATGGAAAATCGATGTGTATGCCAAGAAACGGATCCATGCTGGAAATGTCGTGGTGATTTGAAGCCAATATCGACCTTAGTGTTTCACCCGAGTTGATTCCAGCAATTCCTGCGGGACAGAAAGCCTGGCGATACAACTTTTTGTGCATGGTGTCGGGGAGAGACGATGATATCTTGATTCCTGTGTGGGGTTGGTCGGTCAACCTTGAAAGTGCAGCTCAATCCGGGGTGATGACGCTGATAGGGTGGCTATTTTCCGCTGCGCGACGATCCTGGCATGCGCTGCCGCTCAATGAACGGGCGCGGGCCAGTCTCAGGAAAGCGCTGTTCACGCGTCTCCCGCGCCTGTTCAGGGTCACGAAATCCTATTCGATGTGGCAGTTGCGCGAGAACAACATCAAGGCGCTTCGTCCATTGCGGCAGGGCAGGCGGTGCCTCGTCCTTTCAACCGGACACACGCTGTTCATCGCTGAACAGCTTTCAAGGGAACTGGCCTCGTTCGGTTTTCAACCCACCATCCAGGAGAGTTGGGCGGGTGGTGAAACCGACTTTTGTTTTGCGATTGCGCCACACATGTTTGAGCATCTGCCCGCCCACTATTTTGTCGTTCAGGTCGAGCAACTGCAAGATCAGCGTTGGCGGTCTGAAAGCTACAATGGGTTGTTGCGCGCCAGTGCGGCTGTTCTGGACTATTCAGCAGACAATATCGCGGAACTCCTGTCACGCGGCTTCCACTACACCGGATTGTTTCACCTGCCGATTTCAATCGCCGAGAGGGTGAACCGCCAGATGGATCGACCTATCGAAATCCTGTTCTACGGCGCAATGAACGAACGGCGACGGGCCATCATCAGCGCGTTGTCGGATGAATGGACGATCACGATAGCAAGCGAGGTCTTCGGCGAGGAGATGAAATCTCGCCTCTCATCGACGAAGATTGTTTTGAATCTCCATTTTTACGACGATGCCCGTCTGGAGACCACACGGCTGTGCGAGTCGCTGTCCCATGGCGCGATGGTCCTCAGCGAGGATGCGACTGATATTTCCGCTCACCCGGAACTCGTGAACCTGGTTACATTCGTGTCCACTGGCAATATCGAGGCTATGCGGAGGGCACTTCGCACGCTCAAAGATCGCGCAGATGTCCAGCAATCCCTGTCAGAGCACCACTCGGCCATCGCGGCCGCGCCGCGACATTTTCGGGGGTATCTGGCCCGATTTCTGCTGGCCCAGCAAATGATATCCTTCGAGACCTTTGAATCCAGCGTGCCGGCCTATCCGGGGTTACCCGAGAGCTGGAGCAGGATCTGCCTGACATTGCCGGAAACGCCCGACAGACGACAGGCCTTTTCAACGGCCCATCCGCAGTTCGCGTTGTTTGACGGTCTGCGATATCATCCGGCGTGGAAAGGGTGTGCGCTGAGCTACAAACACCTCTTCAATGCCACGGCCGCCCGCCAGTCTGATATGATGGTGATATGCGAGGACGATGCCGTATTCGATCAGGCGGATCCGCGCCTGGATGCCATTCTGCAATACCTCGCGGCGCGCGTAGGGCAGTGGGACGTTTTCTCAGGCTTTATCGCCGATTTGAGTGAGGATGTCAGGATCATCCGTATCGAGGAAGAGCAGGGACAGAAATACATTTGGCTGGATCACGCGGTCAGCACGCTTTTCAACATTTATGCTCCCTCGGCCAGACAAGGACTCTCGAACTGGAATATCAGGGACGATCTAACGATTGATCGCTACATGGCATCATTGGGGCTGCGCTTTGTGACGACATATCCATTTTTTGCCGGGCATGACGAAACACTGACGTCAACGGTGTGGGGTTTTGACAACCGGGAGTACCGGACGATGATCGAAAAAACCAACGTGACGCTATCAAGAAAAATTCGTGAATTCGAACATGCAGAGGCGAATGCCGGGGCGAACGGATAGTTGGCTGTCAGACCACCTGGCCATGGGTCGTAATCGGTTCATCTCCGATCAGCGTGCCTTGCGAAAGAGTGATGCGGCGATTGCAGTAACGGCTCAGCAACTCCTCGCTATGGCTTGCCAGCAGGATGATGGATGTTTGAGAGAAGAGCCCTTCAATGCGCTGTTGTGCCTTGTCCTGAAAGGCGGCATCACCGGCGCCAATGCCCTCGTCAATCAAAAGAATATCATTCTGGATTGCCGTTGACATGGCGAACGTCAGGCGAGCGATCATCCCTGTCGAGTACGTCTTCATCGGAAGATGAAGAAATTCACCGAGTTCGGAAAATTCGGCAATGCCGTCAATCAGCCGGGACACTTGTTTGCGGCGCAATCCCAGAATGGCGCCCCTTAGATAAATATTATCCAGTCCCGTTGCCTCGAAATCGATTCCGGCACTGGGATCGAGAATGGTCCCGACACTGCCGTCGATTCTTGCGGATCCGTGGACAGGCTTGTAGATCCCCGCAAGAACGCGGAGCAGCGTCGTTTTGCCGGAACCGTTATGGCCAACGAGGCCGATGCGATCGCCATCATTGATTTGCAGGTTGAGCCGATCGAGCGCGCGTACCGTGACAATGTCTCGCGAACCGGCGGTCACCAGTCCGCCGGCAGCCTGTTCCATGATCGTGTCCTTGATCGAACGCGCCCTGGATCCGAAAACGGCAAAATCAACGGTCAGGTCGGTGATGGTGATGGTCGCCATATCAGACCCAATAGGCTATGCGCGCATAGGCGCGACGATACAGATAGATGGTCGCGATCGTGCCAAAGAACGCCATCACCAAGCACACCGCCCAACTGGTCAAAGGTGGTCTCAAACCGAGCAGGGGCGCTCGGACAACTTCCAATAGATGGTAAAGTGGGTTGTAGGTCACAAAGGCAGGACGTGACGGAAGATCGCTGATGGACCAGAACACCGGTGTGAGAAAGAACAGGACCTGTATCACGCTGAGGATGACCTGTGGAATATCCCGGAATCGGGTGGACAGAATTCCGGCCATGAAAGCGATCCAGCCTATATTGAGAAGAAACAGCGGTAATCCCAGCAAAAACAGGAATGTATTTCCACTCAGGGGCGGTCTGATGATCATCAGAAGACAAATGAACACGATCATGTTGAAGCTCCACATGATCACGTTGCGCATGAGCATCTGGAAGATATGGATGCTGATCGGCAACGGAATGTTGCGGATATAGCTCTCTTGATCAATAAACGTGGTGCTTCCGTCGGTGATGCAATTCACCAGAAGGCTCCACATGATCATGCCGGCCGCAATATAGGGCAAGGTTTCGAAGGGGTCGCGATCAAGAAGCGTGGTGGTGATGAGACTCAGCGTGCCGATAAGGATTGCCATGGAAACAGTAATCCAGAATGGACCGAGCATCGAGCGCCGAAATTTCTGGCGAAGATCGTGCAATGCGAGCAACGACCACGCTTCATATCGCATGAACCCTTTCCAAAGGTCCTCTATCGCTTCGCGGGCAAGGTGTTTTGCGCTGATGATTTTGGTCATGTCTGTTGCCGGAAAAATACCGCTTCGGTTGCACTGAACAAGTCCAGTTCATTTTGGAACAGGCGCCGACTGAATCTTCGGGCTTACCGAGCCAGCTTATACTGTAATAATTTTCGTTTTGAACCCACGAACACGGAGCGTACGTTGCGATGATAGGAGAACCATGCGCAAAGATCGATCAGTACAGATGATTGTCACGCTCAACCCGAAAGACAGGCGGCGGATCCAGTCTGGAAGGCGAGGCAAGTCTTCATGACGGTGCCGGTGCAACTTCGCCAAGGCTTGATTGTCGCAAGAGATCGATTGCAGCAACTCACGTGGAAGGCTGACATGTCTGAAATTCACCGTCGTCTGGACCGGATGGAAAGCGATCTGATGGACCGCCTTTCAATCCTTGAGGCGCCTTTGACCCATCAGGTTTCCGTGCTGCAGCGGCCAACTGGCAACGATACGCCGTTGCAGCTTCCTGTTCTCGCTGCACTCCACCGGTCCCACGCGCCATACCGAATGACAGTGAACACGGACAGGGCTGAGGCGTATGAGCAAATCCGAAAAAAATGGCAGTTGAATTGAAGTCTCGATCAGTCAACCCGGAGCACGTGTCCGACACGGCAGTTTCCGTTCTCGCGATCGGTGATGTGAGCTATGCCTTGGCGGCGTGTGAAACAATCAACTCTCTTCTGGACCACACGACGTTTGACATCTTTGTGTCGTGCGATGCCAGCACCTTCAGGCTCATTGAACCCAATCCGCGCATTCATTTGAATCTGGTCCCGGCAAAAACCACGACCAATCGCGCCGATCCCTTCCTGCAAAAAATGGACGCCCTGGAATGGTGTTGGCAGAGCACTGATCACACATTTGTCATGCATATCGACGCGGATGCCGTGTTGGTGCATCAGGTGACGGACCGGATGATTGAAGACGGGCTCGGATCCAATGAGATTGGCATGGTGGAGCAGACTGGAATAATCGAGACCGGGATGAACCGGGCTCAGTTGTATGAGCATTATCGGGCTGTTTCATTGGCGTTCCTCGCACCATCGCAATCTGCGCCGCCCCTGGAAAAATTTCGGTATTTCAACAGCGGCGTAATCCTGTTTCGCCGGCATGGGCTCAGGCATTTCTTGGATTGGGCTGGAAAGACAAGATCAGAATTGCCCCCTTCTCATGCGGTTGGCCAGAACATGATTGCAGATCAGGACTACCTTCAGGTCTGGGCCAATCAACACAGGATCGAGACATGCACCGATCTGGGTTGGCAATGGAATCACTGTCCGTTGTGGGATGGTGATTTTCCACGGACTGAGGCCTTGATTGCCCATCTCAGCAATTTCTGCAATGGCCCTGCGCCACAGACAATTGAGCGACTCAGACAGCTGCGAACAGGGCGGTCCCCGAACGAGATGCGACAACACCAATCGCCGGACATCACCTTCATTGTGGTAACGTATAATTCGGAGACATTTCTCGGTCCTTGCCTGGACTTTGCATCCAGCAAAGGCAGTGTGATTGTAGTGGACAATGCCTCCACTGACACATCAGTCGAGATTGCTAAAGGGCGCTGCGTTGTCGTGCTCAGCAATCAGGAGAATCTCGGTTTCGCAGCGGCTGCCAATATCGGAGCACGGTCAGCGAAGACAGATATAATCTGTTTTCTCAATCCGGACTGTTTTGTCGACCGCAAGACGGTCGCCAAAGCACAGGTGGCCCTGAACGACAATCCCCGGTGCCTTGCGGTTCCGGACTTTGTCGACTGGTCAGGTGTTCGCACTTGTGGACGACAGAGTGGATACACGCGATGGAAACTCCTTGCCGATCTGCTTGAAACCGGTGGGCATTGGCGTGTCGGGCAATGGATGAGATCAATTTCCCACGCAAACGGGACGGACTGGCATTGGCCAGTCGCGGCCTGCCTGTTCGTTAATCGGGATGTATTTGACCAGCTCACTGGCTTTCCCGAGACCTATTTTTGCTACATGGAGGATGTTGCAATCGGTCAACTGGCAGCGGCTCGCGGTATCCCGACGGTTGGGCTTGATAGCGCAGTCGTGCATCTGGAAAGACGCGGTGCCGATGTTGGCGCCAAGACGCGTAACGTTCTTCTGGACCGAGCACGATTGACCTATGCCAGGCTGCAGTATGGGCGGGCATATGTTCTTTTTGTTCGAGGTCTGCGCAGAATGTTGCGGATCATGTCACGTCTGAAAGCCCTTTCCGGTGCCCATGCCATGCGAGGAAAAGCGTGAACTACTACTTCTTACCTGGAACCGGAATTTACGGTGGGATCAAGGTTGCATTTCAGTTTGCCGATGCTCTGTGCGAGCTTGGGGTAAAGACTGTCGTTGCGACACCAGGGGGCGAAGCGCCAGACTGGTTTGTAACACAGGCTCCGATTGTGGACCGCGACGCTGCGCTGGCCAACTTGTCACAAACAGATGTTGTGTTGTTTTCACTCCCGCATGACTATGAAACTCTTCGCCAGACGCCGGCATCGCTGGTGTTCCATTGCCAGGGAACCGATCCCCTTATCGATCCCATTCTGGCCGATCACTCAGTTACGGTACTGACCTGCTGGCAGCAGGCAAAAGATTATGCGGCAGAATTCGGTCGCCAGGCCATCGAGGTCGGCATATCGGTCTCGGACTGTTTCTTTTATGACGGTACAAGAAAAGTGCCGAACCAGATTGCATTCATGCCGCGTCGCGGCGCCAGCATTGTGGATGAATGTGCCGCGGCAATCAGCGGCTTCGAGTTCGTGCCAATTGATGGAGACCATGAAAATGTGGTCGCACGCAAATTGAAGAAATCGACATATTATCTGGCAACATCGGTGATCGAAGGATTCGGGCTTCCGGCCCTTGAGGCCATGGCCGCCGGATGTGTGGTGACCAGTGTGCCGGTGCATGGCGCCAAGGAATATCTGATTGATCAGCGCAGTTGCCAGATTGCGGATCCAGCTCAAATGCCGTCCGCCCTGCATGCTGTCACAGATGGGTCGGGCGAAGTTATCCACACCCGCCTTTTGGCCGGCGCGCGGAATGTCGCGGCAAATTACCGGCCCAGTTTCCACAAACGCAAGCTCCGCGATGCTCTGAATGGTCGGTTGCAGGAGGCACTGTCGTGGAGCTGACTGTCGTCATCCCGTCTTTTGGTCTGGTGGCCCTGTTGCAGGCGTGTCTGACGCAGCTGGAAGTCAGCATTGCGAATGCGCGGTTGGATCGATTTGCCATCATTGTGACTGACAACGGAAGTGGCATTCCCTATTCTGACGAGCAGTTTCATTGTGACCATCTGCGAATAGTTCGCACAGACAGGCGAGTATCGTTCTCCCGCGCCTGCAACCTTGGGGCAGCCGCGCAGCCGGCCGATCATTATCTTTTCCTCAACAACGACATATTGCTGCACCCAAGGGCACTCGATGATATGATGCACCTGATTGCCGAACCGAATGTCGGCATTTGTGGAGCGCGACTGGTTTACCCCGACGAGACTATTCAACATTGCGGTATCCGGATGACGTCTGATGATCGCGCTGCAAGGCATGAATTCCATGGCAGGGCCAGCCGGGGCGTTTCGCGAACTGTCAGGTCATTTCAGGCCGTCACTGGTGCGGCGCTGCTGATCAGGGGTGATTTGTTTATGAGGTTGGGGGGCTTCGACGAGGTGTATCCATTCGGGTATGAAGATACGGATCTTTGCCTTCGTGCGCGACTAACAGGTTGCACAATCACCTGTTCCCAAGCGATCGATTCCATCCACTTTGAATCAACCAGCAACAAGGACCCCTTGCGCCACACCGCCAGCCGAAAGGTCTTCATGCACAGATGGGCTGGTCGGTTCTCTGTCGACGACCGGGACGAAACATGACTGCACCCATGTCATTCTCGCTGATTGTTCACACCAGGAATTCCGCGGAAACCCTGCCAAGGCTGCTGGAGACGACAGCGTGGATCGAAGAACGGATTGTTGTCGACATGGGGAGCATCGACTCAACCATTGCCCTTGCCGAAGAGGCGGGTTGCCGCATCGAGACGATCGAGCCGTCTGACCAGGTTGATGCCGTTCGCAACAGATGTCTGCAGTTTGCCAATCACGAATGGTTGCTTGTGCTTGATTCAGACGAATATCTCTCGTCCGACGCACAAACGGAGATCGGGCGACTGGTCAATGACAATGGCCGTGCATTCGATGCTTTTGCCATTCCGCGCTTCAACACGATTGCCGGGCAATTGATGCGCGGCGGCCAATGGTATCCTGACCGGCAAATTCGACTATTTCGCAAGGGCAGCGTCGCCTGGCAGCCCGGACACCACCAGGCGGTGGAGGTCAAAACCGGCATGGACCGGCTGATGTCATTGTCACCTCCCGACTGCCTGCATATCCATCATGCCAATTACGCCAGTGTCGCCGATTTCGTGGAGCGTCAGGTCAAATATGCACTGACCGATTCCTATTCGGACGATTTCGATTTCCATTGCGACCTGAAACGGGCCTATCAGGAATTCGAAAGCCGGTTTGATGTCGAGGCCGATGGCGATCTGTCGACCGCGCTGGCGATTGTCATGTCCTGGGACAAGGTCATTCGCGGCGTCTTGCATTGGGAGAAAACGGGAAGGGCCGGACCACTTGAAACAGCATTCACTCTTCCAATCGTCGTGGACATGCCGGAAACGGAAGAATTGGTTGAACTGCGGGAACGTATCGCCGCGATACAGGCCTCGACAAGCTGGCGTATGACCGCACCATTGCGGTGGGTTTCGACCGCCATTCGTTCCCTGCGCGCGAACGGGAACGCTTTGGCGGACGACCATGGAGGGGCGGGCAGGCGTCGGAACGACGATGAATAGGATCCTGGTCGATGGCCGGATATTTTCATCGTGTGACCAAGGTGAAGAGATCGACGGCGTTCGGCAGCTGATTCAGAACCTGTTTGCCATGGGCTATCATATCGAGGTGCTGCTGTTCGAAGGCTGTGTCCTTGGGTCGGATGATCCCATCATCAATGGATACGGTCTCCAAAACGCACCATTTTCCACGTCCGGTGAAAATTTCGGCGAAGAGATGCACCGCTTCACGCGGTTTCTTACCCGTTTGTTGCACAGCGGACGGTTCGACATCTATGTCGACGCAACGCCACATTTGGGGCCGCTGCGCCTGGAAGTGCCGACGGCTTCCACCCTGGCGGTTGCCGATGAAGCCTGGTTTAGTCGTCCAGAAGCTGGACCGCTCAATCTATGGCGCAATACCATGCTGCGGCTGGATCGCGCCGACGGCGTCATCTGCAAATCGGTAGGTGCGGCGGAATGCATGCGATCATTCCTTTGCAAACAGCCCGGACATCTGGTGACGATGGATCACAAAGATGAACCCGTTGCAGGCCTGGACGAGCGAACCGGTTCGCCGGCGATCGATGCGTTGCGAGACCTGGCTGTGGAGGCTGTGTCGCGCCATCAGGAATGGCGTAAAACGGCTGGCATCCAGGTTTTTTCGTCAATACCGGGTACGTTCTGCGGCATTGCTGATCACACGACCGCGCATCTGCATGACTACGTCGGTGTGGCCGCATTGCATTTTTCCGAAGGCGATCCCTCTCGCATCGCGCCCTTCAATGTGCGCCTGTTTTCCTATCTTGATTTCGATACTGTCAGCGATCTTTGCGGAATGCGCCGCCTGTTCCAATTTGGTGTATCGGAAGCATTGCTTCCCGGGATTGAACTGATGCTCAGCTCGGGAAGGGCAGGGGATGTTGTTGTCATCCACGAACGCCGCTTTATGCATGGTCTTGAAAGCATTATGAGGGAAAGGGGAAGGACACAATTCCTGGGACAGCCATTTCTTGCATCCCAAGAGAAGCTCATCGGATCCGCCGGTCGTGCGACCGAATATGATCCTGCAGACGGGCCGATGGGCAAGCTTGTACAATGGCTCGGGCAGTCCGGCATCACACTGGTTTCTCCACTCTCACCAGCATCGAAATCTGAATTTGACCGGTATGTTGACCCCCTTGGTGCGCCGGCGCGCAACGAACTGAAGCCGATTGAAGGTCTTATTCACGATGTGCCGTTTGGCATGGACGAGCGGGCGCTGCCGGATGTTCTTCGCGCGGCCCGGCGATTGAAATCTGAACGCGGCATTCCAGCGGAGGCAATCGTGCTGGGACATTTTGGTCAGATCATTGATGAGATCAAATTGCTGCGTGAGACAGCCGCCGCATTCGTTCAAGTCGGCTGTCAGTTGGACTGGCACATTGATGAACGCCCGCTTTTTCTTTTGCTGTGCGGGAAGATTGTCGATGCACAGTTGGTCGCAGATATTCGGCAGCAGTTTCGTGACGTTGGCGCGCAGGACCGCCTGTTGTTTTCCACACCGTTTCTTGAAGAGGGTTTCGACGCGGAAATGCGGATTTGCACTGCGTCCATTTGCTTTCGCAAACAGGCTTGGGGTCATCAGTCCAATGCGATGATACGATCGCTGGCCCTGGGCGTGCCGGCATTGGTCAATACTGCGAGCGGCTGGTCCTATGATCCTGCAACAACGATCGATGATGACAATATTGCCAGTGGCCTGCACAAGGCGTTGGGTGCATTGTCGTCTCCGAGGGCCATAGATTTGCGTCATTGGGCGCGAAAACACTATGAAGACAATCACCGTGCCGATGTGGCGCTGGACGCCATGCTGAGGGCTGGATTTGAGCACGCTGCCACGCACTAAACTCATTGACGCCACGGATTTCAATCATCCCGAGCTATTGCCCTTTCTGAAAGCTGTCGCCGAAGTTGACGGCATGGCATTTGGCAATGGTGACATGGAGTTTCCGGCCGACACCACCCACTGGCAAGATGCGATGAGTTTGCGGGTATTCGACCAGTTTGGACTGTTTGAATTGCCGGGCAGACTGGTCGCCGGTATTGGAGCGGGAATGGGTGACCTTGCGTTTCAAATGGCCTCGCAAGGCGCCGTTGTTGTTGCTGCCGACCGGTACCTGGATGCCACACCGCTTTCAGCGTATGCACCAGCGGACATGCTGGTTCGTCCGGAAGGATACTCAAACCGAACCTATCCCAGAGGTGGTGTCATGCCATTGCATGCCGATCCGCGAGCGCTTGCCCTGCCGTCCGGGTTTTTTGATGCCGTCTATGCAGCCAATGTGCTTGAACACCTGTCCTCGGCAGAAGAGGTCCAGGCGGCGGCGGTCGAAATCGGCCGCGTTCTCAAACCGGGGGGCATTGCCTCGATTTCAACGGAGTTTCTGCTGCAGGCACCGGAACGGGCGACGTGGTCACGCGGGAACTGGCAACTCTTTTCGCCGGAGCTCATTGAATCGACCATTGTCACACCATCAGGATTGGCTTTTGTCGATCGCGAATATGAAACGCAACCAAGTGAGCTGACCTTTGCGGGCAAGCGCATATTGACGGATTTTGCCGAACAGAGCCGGAGTTTCAAAGACCTGAAAGCGGCACGTAACCTGCATCCAAATCTCGTTATGTACCATGATGGTTTTCTGTTCTGCTCAATCCATATCACCCTTCAAAAGCTGAAAACCGATAAAGCCTCTGCCCGTGAGGATTCTGACAACGAATTCCTGCCGGATGTCACCAGAAATGCTCGGCGGTCTGCCAGACTTGTTCTTGAGACGTTGCGTGAAGAAAGCCGAACGGCACAACCCTTTCCCGGCTATCCGCCGGATCCATCCGAGCAGCTAGATCAAATTTTGGCCTCGCGGTCCTGGCGGTACACAAAGCCGCTTCGCACTGTCGCATCTTCGCTGAGACGAAACCGGCTTTTTGGAATGGTACACCGGTCAATGTCGCGAATTCTGCGGTCTTTCAAGTCCGCCCGGTAGGGGTGTGTTTCGCCGAGATTGCTGAACGGGCATCATCGGTCAATGAAAAAATCTGTCGCGCGCATTCGCTCCAGGGCATGGGTCTGTAGCGCGCGCTGATATCGCGCTGGCGCTGCTCAAGGCCATTGCGGTCCTGAATGTGATGCAGCAGAAGGTTCGACCATTGCTGCCAATCGAGAGGGTCGACATAATCGACCAGATCTTTGCCGGCCTCCGTCAATGCCCCGGCATTCGAGGCGATACAGAATTTTCCGTGGGCGAGGCTCTCGGATATGCCGAGGCCCCAACCTTCATAATGCGACGGAAAAACAGTGAACAGACAGGCATTGTAGAGCGCCGCCAATGCATCGTCTTCCAAATCGCTCAGAAACAGAACCCGTTCCGCCATTTGCGGATCGTTCCCGATGTCGTGCATCAAATCCGAGACGCCCCAGCCGCGCATTCCCACAAAGACCAGTTGTGGAAGTGCTGCTGACAGGTTGCGGTCAATGAGGTCACGATAGGCCTTGATGATGACGGCGTGGTTTTTGCGCCGCTCGATTGTTGAGACATACAGGATGAACGTGGCGTCAAGGAGCGCCTCCGGGAGAGACCCGTTTCGCTTGGAGATCAATTCGCCGCCCAACTCCACCACTTCAAGTCGAGGCATCGCAACGCCATTGCTTTCCAGATGGGCAGCAAGATCGCTTCGCGTGCGGTTAGAGATGCAAAAGACGACGTCCGCACTGATGCAGAGTTTTTCCAGATAACCTTCGGACATTGCGCGCACGGCGCTGGGGTGTGCGAGGTGCGGGAACTTTATCGGGATCAGATCATAGCACATCCGCGCAATATGTAGCCCGTATTGGGATTTCAATGCATCGATCCGACCTTGACATTTGTCGTCCCAATCGAGACCGATCGACAGATAGGTATCGCCCTGTCGAAATGGCACGATGTCTTGCTTGGTATCACCGGCACGGTTTAATCCCGTTGGAACACGGCCAACCTGACGGAGACCGCTGCGCAACCGTTGGACAGCTTTGCCGATAGCCGCGCCAACTCTGCCGGGCCACACGGTAGTCGCATGGTGTGAATGTTCGACGTCCGTGGCAGGGCGCCGAGAAACGATATCGTCGATCCTGCACTCGACCTCGTCGCCGGCAATTTCGATCCACCCATCCCCCGCTACCGCACAAAACCTGATGGCATGATCGCTGCTTTGCAGGGCGTATCGAGCGCATTCCATTTCCACCCTGATGATGCCGACTGGTCGTTGGTTCCAACGACGAATGGATGTCACATCGAGCCAGATCAAGGCATCCTGCCCCTATCAAGAATAATGCGTTCCGTGACACAAGTACTGAGGGGGCTAGAGCGGCAGATGAAGCCGGTCATGTAGTCAATACCGCTCTCCTTGATGGACGACCGAATTCTCTCTTGTCATGGTTACTATACATGCTCGTTGAATAGGCGAAAGGCGGTTGCATTCGGAATTGAGCATGCAGATCCGATTGGAAGTTTTGTCAATCCCCGCTAGGGTCGTGGGCCTTGTCGCAATGCCACAATTACTGTCCGGGATGCCAATTTGTCCGTTTCCGATACATTTCGACACATCCTGGTGCATTGGCCGTGGGCCTTGCGCCAGGCCAGGCGCAGCAAGCGTTGGCTTTCGCCGCCCCCACCGCGGCATTACGCCGGACGAAAGACAAAAGGAGCCGGGAGAACCGGACAGTCCGGGGCCATCAGGGTGCTTGTTTGTGAGGGGCGGGTGCCACGTCCGGAGAATTCAGCAGGCGATATGGCCGTTGCCGGAGTGATACGAAATTTTCAGCGCTTTGGATTCGATGTCACCTTTCTGCCGTGGGAAAGGACTGCAAAGAACGACAGCGCCGCTTCAGAGCTTGAAAACCTGGGCGTGACCGTCGTTACTGCCACCGATTGCAAGTCACCCGAGAGCTTTCTGCGGCGCAGTGGACGAACGTTCGACATTGTCTTTTTGATGCGATTTGAGGTGGCGGAACAATTGGTCGATGCGGTTCGGCGGCATGCGTCCGGTGCCACGATCATCTACTGCGCCCTTGATCTGGTGTTTCTGCGGCGCGAGCGCGAGGCACTGGCGAAAGATGCATCAGATGCGGCCACAGATCTGCATGCTACGCGCGCCCGCGAACTCGCAGTGATGAGAAGGGCTGACCACACTGCATTGATAAGCAGGTTTGAACAGGAGTTGGTTCGTGTCCTTGCTCCGGATATTCCTACAACACTCTTCCCATTTCTCAGCGTTCCTGTGGCGGACGATCTTGTGCCGATGGGCAATCGGCGGGGCACCATTGTTTTTGTGGGCGGCTTCAAACACGCTCCGAACACCGACGCTGTAATCTGGTTTGTTGAAAATTGCTGGCCGCTCATTTTTGATGAACTTCCCGAGGCGCGGTTCCAGATAATCGGGGCCGATCCGCCAGCAAGCATTGTTGCTCTCAGCGACAAGGAAGGTGTCGCTTGTCTCGGCCATGTGGATGACCTCTCGAAACACGTGTCGTATGCGCGTTTGAGTGTAGCGCCGATACGCTTTGGCGCCGGCGTAAAGGGTAAGATTGCCTATGCACTTGGTAGCGGCACACCAGTTGTCACGACCCGGGTCGGCGCGGAGGGAATGGAGCTTAAGCACGAAGTCACGGCTATGATTGCGGATTCCGCTGAGCAGTTTTCACAGGATGTTGTCCGATTGTTTCGCGATGATGAATTGTCGAGCAGGATGGCGAAAAACGGACACCGCCACGCGGCTGAACACTTCAGTGAAAAAGCCTGCGAGGCCGGGTTATTGTCGGTTTTGAACAATGCCGGTGCTCTCCCTGCCGGACAAAGTCACACCAACCGTGCGAAATCCAGTTCCATCCGGCCGCAAATGATCGCTGAAAAGCTGAATATATTATACGTATCGGTGTTCCCGACACATCCCACCAGCCACGGAAATCGCGCCGCGCAACTTTGGTTCTGCGACAGCCTGAGTAGCACAGGTAACATCCACTTCGCCCTGTTTGACAGCCCGGCCGTTACGACACAGGGAATGCTCGATATGCGTGATCACTGGGATACGCTCGATATCATCGGCTATGGCAATTCGATGGCACCCCTAGCTGGCGGCGTGCCATTTGACGGGTGGTATGAAGACGGCCTTGGCGAGGATGTACGAGATTTATGCGAGCGCTATGCAATCGACGTCGTCATTTGCGCTTATGTCTTTCAGTCAAGGATTCTTGAGTTCCTTCCCCCCCATATTCTGACGATCATCGATACGCTGGACAAGATGACGGAGCGCTATGATCTGCTTGAGGCCAATGGCGTGCCACGCGAATTTTTTTCCTGCAGCAGCCGGCAGGAGGCCCGCTACCTTGGACGCGCCGATCTTGTTCTGGCTATCACCCGGGCGGAAACGGAATACTTCGATAGCATCTGCAAGCCGGATGCTGCGATTTTCGCACCGCATCTTCCGCCATCAAACTACCTCGATCCGCCACCACCGGCATCGGCGCTCAGATGCGGTGTGACGGCAAGTGCGAACATGATCAATCTCATGGCGGTGCGCGACCTCCTGCGTGCTTTCCAGCGGCGATGGGGCGACATCTGGCCGATTGAATTGACGATCGTGGGTGAAGTCGCCCGTTTGGTTCCGACGCTTGATCCGGATGATCAACAATTGTTTGATAATGCGAAGGTCAAATTGGCAGGGTTTGTTCCCGACATCGGCAGTTTCTACGCATCCATTGACGTCATTGTGGTGCCAATCTCGGTCGGCACGGGAATGAACATCAAGATGATCGAGGCTCTGCGTCATGGCGTGCCGGTGTTGTCAACGGCTGCGGGCGCAAAAGGAGTTCCCACCACCCATTCGTTGCACCTCCATCGGGATGTTACGAGCATGGCGGAAACGCTGAATGCAGCAGTATCGGATCGGCGTACCTTTGAAGGGCTCAGAAGCGCAAGCGTCGATTGCTATGACAGGTTTTTGCAGGATGCCGGGGAGGCCATTGAGAAGATTGTGAAGCACCCCAAGCTGAAAACGCACAATCGGGTCGCCAGCTAACTGCAGGAAGGCGGTGCCAGGTAATTCGGTCGCGATGAGCAACAAATGGCCGCATTCTGACAATCAGATTATGTAACCACCAACCATGGGATCCCTGCACGCACTACTGGTCCGGGTCAGCCACCATCAAACAGTCGGGTGATGTCGCGGCCGGCAGCGCCTGGACGCTCTCGAACAGCGCTGACGCGCGATCGTCCGACAGTTTGCCATAGGACGCGCAGTCCATGAATTTGGACCGGAGTTGTTGCAGTGTCAGCGGGTGATCGACATGGCCGCTTGCCCGGCGGATTTTCGCGGTGGCCAGCTTGCGGCCGTCTTTCATGATCAGCGTCACCATATCGTAGGGTGCGGGCACCGGATAATCGGGGTCGTATTCCTCCACCGCGTCCACATCCACGCGGGACATGAGATCCCGCAGCATCGGGTCCGCCAGGGCCGCCGGTTCCAGCTCCGACAAGCCCAGCCTTCCGAAGCGCAAGGCTGCACTGCAGGCGAATGCCAGGGAGAACTTCGCCTCCGCGGGATCCCTTGGCTCTGAAAAATGCATCAACCGGGCATATTTGTCCGAGACGCGCGGAACGATGGTCTCGATCTGCGACAGGTCGATATCCTGCTGCTCCGTCAATCCGAGAATGCCGTCGACAACCCGTTGGGAGGCGCCAACCGTCGGATATTTCTTGATGTTCAGTCCGGTTTCCGTGATCCGCCAGCGTTGACCGAAGGCCGCGCTGCTGCTGCGGTCCGCCCGGCCCCCTGGTGAGAGGGCGGCCAACAGCCCGGTGCCCCCATCAATGGCTTCGGCGCTTGCCGTCATTCCGGCCCGCGCCAGCCGGGCGCATCGCAATCCGGCCTCGGCGGCCCGGCCGGCATGATAGGGTTTTGCCATTGAGCCGAAATTGCCCATGACACCACCGGCATGCGCGACGGAAAGACCAAGTGCGTGGCTGGTTTCCTGGATCGAAAGTTTCAGAACCCTGGCAACAGCCGCTGTGGCGCCAATAGGCCCGAAGACGGCCGTCGGATGCCACCCCTTGCTGTGCAGATGATCCGGTTCGCGGGCCATGATTTCGGCCCAGACCTCATAGCCGGCAATATAGGCCGTGATCATCTCTCTGCCGGTTGCGCGCGTCGATTGCCCGATCGCCAGGATCGCCGGCACCATCACCGAACTGGGATGATTGGCGAAGGCGTAGTCGTCATAGTCGAGAGCGTGGGCGGCAACGGCGTCCAGCAGCGCCGCCTGCTCAGGCGGCAAAAGGCGCTCACCCAGCAGTGCCCGGACATCCGAAGGCGATTGTCGCGGATCCTGATCGAGATATTGCTCGGTGGCCCGCGTCACCGGCTCTGGACGGCCAGCGATCAGCGCCGCCAGCGTATCGGTAAATCCGAGAACCGTTGTATCGATTGCTTCCGCGGGAAGGTGCTCATGGGTCAATGAAGTTATAAAGCGCGCGGCATCTTGGCTGAATGTCACGTTTCTGTCCCGGCTTGGTTGAGGATCAATCGTGTATTTGTCCGCGCCATCATATCGACCACCATTCGGTCGCCCGAACCGGTGACCGGCAATCCAAGACTCCTGGCCTTGCCTGCCAGAAGGGATGGATCTGAAAGCGACAGGCCAATATCGGCCGCAAAGGCGGGGGCGGGCCAATGGGCCTGTGGGATCCCGCCGCTTTCACCGGGAAGGGACACGGACATCGCAACGCGTCCAAATCGAACCAGGTTTTGGCCCTCGGCGTCGCCTCCGGCATCACGAAGGCGATGTGTGATCGTATCGGCCCTTGCTTGATCCTCTGCGTAGAGGCCTATCCTTGTCAGGCCGATTGCGCCATTGGCGTGGTCGAGCAGCCGCGGTTCACGAATGGCATCCGGTGTCAGGTGTTGAACCCAGCACAGCAGGGCCTCATCGGCGGGGTTATAGTCGGCAACAAAGAAGGCAAACCGGGCTTCCCGGTCGCCATCCGTCCGGTGAACCCGGCGTGACCATTCCAGCACCTCGCCCAAAGGCAATTGCGTTTCAGTCAAACGGGCATGGGCAATCCGCGCATCCGGCACACCAAAGGCGATAATATGGAGTCCGAAATGCTTTTCCCGGGCGGCGGACAACAGATGGGAGCCGGCAGGCCCGGTGATCTCCTGCAGTTCGATATAGCCGTCCCGCATCATGATCGAGCATTGCCTGCTGCCGGCCGATTGACCATCGGCGGTCTCGTGTGACACCGGCGAACTGAGGGTGAACCCAAGCGCTTCGTAGTCTTCGGCAGCACGATCGAGATCCGGCACAACGATACCGATATGGTCGAAGGTCGTGCCGGATCCGTTTGTCATGGAATTATTTCCAGTGCGGCGGTGTCGAAAATCCGGCTGTGCTCGGATCTTTCTTCAGGAACGCGCGAAACTCATCCGACCGGTAGGCTTCGACAAGGTCTTTCGCCCACTGCGTATCGGAGTTTCCGGCACGTCCAACCACGGTGATCTGATACTTCTCCGCCGGATCCTCCAGCTCAAAGGCATCTCCGAGGGAATTTCCGGAGGCGATCACGTGATTGCCAAGGGCCGCACCCACATCGACATCCGCCAGCGCACGCATGATCTGCGGCGCATCGACCGGCACGATTTTCAGATTGCGCGGATTGTCGGCGACATCCGTTTCCGTGGCCTTTGTCGGCTCCACACCGTCCTTGATGGTCAGCAGACCGAGCTCCTGGAGAAAGGCCAGCGCCCGTCCGAGATTGGTAGGGTCGTTTGGCACTGCGATGGACATGCCATCAGTGATACCAGCAAGGTTCTCGACCTTCTCGGCGTAGAGACCCAAAGGGGCGCTCGGAATATAGGTATAGCGGGCGAGGTCGCCGCTGTTCTGCTCGTTGAACAGGTCCATCCAGCCATCATTCTGGAAGACATTGGCGTCGAGATCTCCGTCCATCAGCGCCGTGTTCGGCTGAATGGCGTTGGAAAACTCGGTTGATTCGATCTTGTAGCCCTTGGCTTCCAGGATCGGCTGAATGCCCTTGGCGAACTGGTCTGCATAAGGCCCCGGGAAAAATCCCATCCGGATCATCTTGTCTTCCGCCTGGGCAAGTCCCGCCCCGAGGGTGACCGCTGCGAATGTCAGCGCAACCAGCATCTTGTTCTTCATTGTATCTCTCCTTCTCCTGTTTGAGATTATTGACTTATCGTTTGTCCACCGCCCGTGCGGCCCATGAGCCGAGCCACTGGACTGCCTGCACCAGCGCGAACATGACAATGACGCACCAGATCATCACTTCGGATTCGAAGCGGTAATACCCGTAGCGAATGGCGAGGTCGCCGATCCCTCCGGCACCGATTGCCCCGGCAACGGCCGAATAGGCGATGAAACTGATCGCCGTGACGGTAAAGGACGAGACCAGGGCCGGCATGGCTTCGGGCAGAAGCACAAAGCGGACGATCTGCAGGACCGAAGCGCCGGTGGAGCGGGCGGCATCGACCACGCCGATAGGCACATCGCGCAGGGATTGCTCCACCAGCCGCGCAAAGAACGGAATTGCCGCAACGGACAATCCAACGGCGGCAGCGCGCGGACCGATGGACGTGCCGACGAGAAACCGGGTCACCGGGATCAGCACGACAAGCAGAATGATGAAGGGAAAACTGCGCAGCACATTGACCGCGTAGCCAAGAATTTCGTTGAACCAGCGGTGTTCGATCAGACCACCTCTGCTGGTCAGGAACAGGATCAGCCCCAGGGGACCACCCAGAACAACAGCGACGGTCATGGTGATGCCGACCATCAGGAGGGTTTCCCAAACCGCCTTTTGAAGCAGACCGCCATATTCGAACAATGCGTTGATCATGCATTTTCCTCCGGCAGGACCGTATCATCACTCCACCCCTTGGCCGTTTCCATGAAGAAGCGTCCCAGTGAACTTTCGGGTTTGGGATCGGCCATGTCGATCCACTCGATGATCTGACCATCCTGCATGATCGCGCAGCGCGAGCAGATATAGCTGGCGACCTTGATGTCGTGGGTAACCACCACAATCGTGGTGCCTCGCTTTTTATTGAGATCTTTCAGGAACCGCAGGATCGACAGCGAGGTATGGGGATCGAGCGCGCTGGTGGCCTCGTCGCACAGCAACACTCCAGGCTCGTTGACCAGCGCCCGTGCGATTGCAACACGCTGGCGCTGACCGCCGGAGAGCTGCGCCGGATAGGAGCCGGCCTTGTCGCTGAGCCCAACGATGTCCAGGGCTTCGCGTGCACGCTTGTCTCGTTCGGTCTTCCCGACCCCGGCAATGCGCAGCGCGAAGGCCACATTTTCCAGGGCCGTGTCGTGGCTGAGCAGATTGAATTGCTGAAATATCATGCCGATCTTCCGGCGAGCGGCCCGCAGCTCGGCGTCGTTCAGGCCAGTGAGATCCCGCCCTCCGATGCGGACGGTCCCGCTGGACGGTGTTTCAAGCACATTCATCAGCCGAAGAAGCGTTGATTTTCCGGCACCAGAAAATCCGAGAAGGCCGACGATTTCTCCCGGCGCGATGTCGAGATCGGTTTCGCGCAGCGCATGGACGACGCCGGTCTGAATATCGAAACGTTTGGACACACCGCGCATCTCGATGGCGGCGTTCATCACAGGATTGGCCGCGTCGTTCACCGTCCTTGTCCTTCTTCCAGAGCGGCGATGACATCTGCCATGGGCATCACATCTCCGTATTTTGTCCCCATGTCGAACAGGGATATTTCATGCAGGAGCGGGGACCGGTCTCCCACACAACCCTCGACCACGATCATCCTGTACCCATGCGCCATTCCATCCACCACGGTGGCGCGGACGCACCCGGATGTGGAACTGCCGCAGACCAGAAGCGTATCGACGCCCTGCCGTTCGAGCATCGCTTCCAGATCGGTGCCGTGAAAGCCCGACGCGGCCTCTTTCTCGATGACCACATCACCAGGTTCCGGAGAAACGATCAGTTCGACCTCGACTTCCTGCCGCCCCTGCGTGTTGTCTTTCAGGCCCGGGAGTTTTGCGAGCCACAGAACCTCATCATGGCGCTCCGGCGCATAGGACACGACCGTGTAGTAAACAGGCAGTCCGAAGCGGCGCGCGGCTTTCAGCAGCTCGGCCGTTGCCTCGGCCACCTCCAGCCCCGTCGAGGCACGGCCGCGGGTGTAGATATGCTGCAGATCGACAATCAGAACCGCCGCCTTTTTGCCAATTCCCAAGGTGTTCGACCGAATGCTCTGACCGGCATAGAGTGCCCTGATTTCGGCCAGCGCCGCGCGGGTTTGTTCGCTCATGGTCCCGTCTCCGGATTCAGTTGAGCCAAAATCGTCGATGGCGGCGCGGAAAAAACCCCGTCAATGGCGGATGCCTCGTGCAACGCAGTCTCAATCGCACCGATGCGGAACGGTTGGCCGGACAGGAACGGCCGCATGGTCCAGACCATGACCCTTGCGGATGTCCGCCCGTCCTTCGCAAGGCCCTGTGCGGCCTGTGCGATGCGTTCGCCATAGCTTTGTGGTGTGATGCCTCTCGGTGCGGCAAAGGCGAAGGCGTCGTCGAGATCAGCCATCTGGGGAAGGGCCGTGAGTGTTCCGGCGGGCACGGTCATCGCAAAGGGCTGTTCGTCATTGCACCAATCGAGCGTGTAGGCAAAACCCGCCCTTGCCAGCAATTCCGGTGTGCGCCGGCTCTCGGAATATTCGGGCCCGAACCAGCCTTGCGACGTGATGTTCTGGGCGGTCAACCGGTCTTTCGTCTCTTGCAGATACGCCGCTTCGTCCTGCGGACGCATATCGTCGAACAATGGCCGGTTGATGCTGATGCCATGGGCGATCCACTCGGCTTTTCCGGCTGCCACATCCTTGGCAATCTGACCGATCAGTTCGGGGCATCGCTCGGCCGTCAGGACGTCGATGGCAGCGCCGTAGCACAGATTGGCCGCCCTCAGTGCCTGCCGCAGCCTGGGCCAGCCAGCCCGCAGGCCGTAGTCGCGCTGCCCGATCCGCGCGATATTCGGATCCGGCCGAATGCCGACACCGCCCGCCAGCCAATGGGGTTGCGGCCAGTTGTCCGGCACCCGGTCTTCATGGCTTTCGAACGCAATGATCGGGCAAAGCCCGAGTGAATGTCCGCCGACAAACCGCATCGGCGGTCGCATGGGAAGTGGATCCCACGCGTGATGCGGATGATCGGGGGCTGCCGTCTGCATGTGTCCCGATCCCCTCATGACGTGCCTGCCAGTTCCATGGAGGCAAAGGCTGCCTCGGCAATTTCACTGCCTTTCGCAAACCAGACATCATCCGAGGCACAGACGTGATCCAGGATACGCCGCAGCGCATCGATCGTGTGGGGTTGCCCGATCAGATAGGTGTGCAGCGGCAGGCAGTAGACCAATCCAGCGTCGGGACGGGCATCCGACATCAACCGGTCGAACTGGGCGATATTGCTGTCGACGAGAAATTCGGCGTCAAAATGCCCTTCCAGGGCAGGGCCATCATTGGTGTCATAGGCATAGGGCATGGAAACCAGGCGGCCATTTGTCGTCCTGATCGGCACGGGGATGTCGTCATGCACCCAGTCGGCGTGATAGCAAAACCCGGCATTGGCGATCAGGTCCATGGTCCACGGGCTATTGGTCACACAGGGGCCCAACAGCCCGAATATGCGCTGGCCCGTGTGGCGTTCACATAGGTCGAGGGACAGACGGATTTCGGCTTCTTCCTCTTCGCGGGTTGAGCGGCCAAGGTAACGGGTGTTGTAAATTCCGTGGCTCATGACCTCCCATGAACGATCGCGCACCAGTGCCGCAATCTCCGGACAGTGTTCGAAAATGGCAAGATTGGTCGATGCCGTGACCGCAATGGGGTAGGCGTCCAGCACCTCGGTCATGCGCCAGACACCGACCCTGTTTCCATAGTCCCGCCACGACCATTGCATGATGTCCGGGTGCTGGATTCGCGCGAACTGGTCGCGGAAATCATAGCCTTCAGGCAGATATTCATAATATTCCAGATTGGGCACGATCCAGACGGCAAGGCGTTTGCCGCCCGGCCATCGCATGGGCGTACGGGTTGCCGGCGTTGCATAGGCAATGCGTTCGTCGGTGACCCAATCCGCATTCGTCATGGCTGATCCTCATGCGCGGTGTTCGGCGCGGTCTGCAGGCTGGCCATGGCAGCCAGGACATGGGCGGTCATGGTGTGTTCGGCCCAATCGGGAGCGCGGGCGGCAATGGCGTCGACCAGTTCCTGGTGATGTTGCGCCGATCGGATCAGGTCCCGGATGGAATAGGTTCGATAGGTCCGTGCGACCACGGAGACATCCACGATGGTGGCCATGATAACCTGCAATCTGGGTGACCTGGCCGCCACATAGATCGTCTTGTGGAAGGATCCGTTGGCCCGGGATATCGTATCGTAGTCGGTATCGCTCTGCGGTGGCGTGTGGGCGCTCATGATATCGGCCAGCCGCCGAAGCTCATTGATTTCGGCCTCTGTTGCCGACAACGCTGCGCATCGGGCAGCATAGCCTTCGACGCGCGCCCGGATTTCAAAAACCTGCGCATACTCATCCGGCGCAAATTCCGCCACGCGGGTGCTGTAGCCTTCGCCGCGCTGTACGAAGCCTTCGGTCACAAGCCGGCCAATGGCCTCCCGGATCGGCGTTCGGCTGATGCCAAGCTGTTTGGCAAGCGCCTGTTCGGTCAGGCGGGCTCCGGCGGCCAGATGTCCGTCAAGAATGCTCCTGCGCAATGTGCGGTAGGCCAGCTCCACCGTATTGGTTGGCGAATCGGCCGCATCTGCGCCCATGGACGGGATGGTCGAAAGGTCACTCATGCTGCGACACCTTCAGGAAACCCGCCGGCGCGCATGACCTGTCCGGGTGCCGTGATCCCGAGCTTCTTTTCAAGCCATTGAGCAAGTCCGATCGCCGCATCCAGATCGATCCCTGTCGAAACGCCGGCGCGCTCGAACATGTAGACAAGATCTTCAGTCGCGATATTGCCGGTGGCGCGCGGCGCGAATGGGCATCCGCCAATGCCACCAAGGCTGGAATCAAAGGTTCGAACGCCTTCCTCAAAACCGACCCATGCATTGGCAAACCCGGTGTTGCGGGTGTTGTGCAGGTGCAGGCGAAGTGGCACGTCACCGGCTATGGGCTGAACCGCGCGCACCCGCTCCTGTATATCACGCGGCGTGGCGACACCGATCGTATCGGCCAGGGCCAATTCGTCCGGCCGCTGTGTACAGATCGCTTCGGCAAGTTCGGCAATGCGGCGCAGCGGAATGTCACCTTCGAATGGGCACCCGAATGCTGCTGCAATCGTTACGCTCGTGCGCACTACCTTCGGCCGTTTTGCAGCGATCTCGTGCCACAATGCCACCATCTGGTCGGCATCGCGGCCCTGATTGCGCTGTCCGAACGTGTCCGAAGCGACGACAACAAGATTGATTTCACCGATGCCGCTGGCAAGAGCCCGTTCATAGCCGCGTGCGTTCAACACCAGCGCAATGCCCGACTCCCGTTGCGCCGCCGGCAATCCTTCGATCACAGCCTCCGCATCGGCCATTTGGGGAACTTTTGACGGGTTCACGAAACTGGTGACCTCGACCCGTTTCAACCCCGCCGCATGCGCCCTGGTGACGAGCTTGCACTTGTCATCGGTGCTCAGAAGGATGGGCTCATTCTGTATACCATCTCGTGGAGAAACTTCCACAATTTCCACTTCATGCGACAAATTTGGCACTCGACTATTGCAAGACGTCTTAATTGGTATACAAAATGAAGAAAGGTGCAAGTGGAAATTTGAAAACTGAGTGAATCAGAATGCGGAGTATCGCGTGGCAAATGAGGTAAATGGTTCGGCGCTGCAGGATCTCAGGGTGATCGAGATGGGGCAGCTTCTGGCAGGGCCTTTCTGTGGCCAGTTGCTGGCGGATTTCGGTGCCGAGGTGATCAAGTGCGAACAACCCGGCCAAGGCGATCCGATGCGGGTGTGGGGCCGAGAGAAACCGCATGGGAAGTCCTTGTGGTGGCCGGTGGTGGCGCGCAACAAGAAATCGATAACGGTCAATCTGCGGACGGAAGAGGGGCAGGAGATCATTCGTGAGCTTGTGGCCCAGGCTGACATTGTCATCGAAAATTTCCGGCCCGGCACAATGGAACGCTGGAACCTTGGCTACGAGCAGCTTTCGAAGATCAATCCGCGCATCGTGATGGTGCGGGTGACCGGCTATGGGCAGACCGGCCCCTATGCCTCGCGCGCCGGCTACGGGTCGGTTGGAGAGGCCATGGGCGGTCTGCGATATGTCATGGGTGATCCGGGGTCGCCACCGGCACGCGCCGGCATTTCCATCGGCGATGAACTGGCGGCCATCCATGCAGCGCTCGGTGCCATGATGGCGATCCATGCGCGCGAAAGAACGGGGCGGGGGCAGGTCGTCGACAGTGCGATCTACGAATCCGTCCTGAACATGATGGAAAGCCTCGTCACCGAACATGTTGTGGCCGGATATACGCGCGAACGAACCGGAGCCATTTTGCCGAATGTCGCACCGTCCAACATCTATCCCACGTCCGACGGCAAATTGCTGCTGATCGCGGCCAACCAGGACACGGTGTTCAAGCGGCTGGCAGACGCCATGGATCGTCCCGATCTGGCGACGGATGATCGCTACGCCACCCACTCTGCCCGCGGATCGTCACAGCAGGAGCTGGATGACCTGATCGGGCAATGGTCTTCAACATTGCCGCTGTCGGATCTGCAGGACCGGCTGGAGGATCATGGGGTTCCGTGCGGCCTGATCTACACGGCGGAAGACATGCTGCACGACCCGCATTTTGCCGCACGCAATGCAATTGTCGACGTGAACCATCCCGAGTTCGGCCCGATCAAGATGCAGAATGTAGCGCCACGGCTGTCCGAAACGCCGGGCGCCGTGCGCCATGTCGGTCCAAGCCTGGGTGAGCACAATGATGAAGTGTTCGGCCAGTTGCTGGGGCTCTCCGAAACAACCCGTTCGGACTACGCAACACGCGGCATCATCTGACGCAAAATTTTATCCGGAGCCAATCATGTCACTCTTCGACGCTGCCGCCGACGCCTCGCGCGCTTTCAATGCACTGCGCGATGGCGGCGTGGCTATTGTTCCTCACACCATCGGTTATTCAGCGCTCGGAAGCACCCGGACGGCACTTGAGCGGATTTTCAACACCAAGAAACGCGCTGCCGGAAAACTCAATGCCATGGTGGGTAATCTCGAAATACATCGGCAGGTCCATCGATGCTCGACACGCGCCCGCGAAATTGTGGAGGCCGTCACCCTGGACTACGGACTGCCACTGGGTTGCATCGCGCCGGCCAATCTGGAGCATCCGCTGCTGTCGTCGTTGGGACCGGACATGCTGGAACGGTCCACCAAGGAAGGAACAGTTGTGATGCTGATGAATGGCGGCGCATGTCATCGGCATCTGACCGCGCTCAGTCTCGAAAACAATGTACCGCTATTCGGATCCTCGGCAAATGTCTCACTGACGGGCACCAAGTTCTGCGTGGAAGACATCGAACCGGAAATCATCGCGATTGCGGATGTCGTCGTGGACCATGGTCTTCAGTGTTTTCATCCCTATGGCGCATCCTCCACATTGCTCAATGTCGAGACGCTTGAGGTCACGCGCGTTGGTTCGTGTTATGAGGATATCCGCTACATCCTTTCACGTCACTTCGCTCACGAATTGCCGCCGCGGGTCGATACCTGAAGCAAATCACCGTTCGCGGACAGTCCGGCCGTTTCTCACTACGGCTTTGGCGAGGAAGTTGATCCAACCTCGGAACTTCCCGTAATCAGCCTCCGGAAGCCGACGGCGAATCCAATGGCTGACGGAAACTGAATCCTCCCTCGAAAGACATCCCGACAAAGGTGCTGATGTGTGGTTCGCCGACGGGCACGAATGTCCGGGTCAGCCGACATCTGCGTATTGTTGGATTATTCAATTGACATTTTTACTAGTGGGATCATAGTGGGCAGAACGGAATTCGACTTGGTCATCTGTCGCCTTGAGCGGCATTTGAGAGGGATAAGCAATGACCTACAAAGCCTATGCAGCCACAATGCAGAGCGTCTGGTTCAGTGAGGATGAGGGACACAGCTGGAACCGGCTGCTAACGCCGACAGGCGGCTTCTACAATGAGGCGCGGGTTTGGGCCGTGACCACCCATCCCGAACGGCCCGGCGAAGTCCTGGCGGGTTCGGACCAGGGGCTTTACCGCTTCACTGAGGAAACCGGACGGTTCGACTATATTCCGTCTCCGATGGATCAGTTGCATATTCTGAAAATAGCGCAGGACCCGCACGATGCCGATTGCATCGTCTGCGGAACACGCCCCGGCGAGATATTTGTCACGGAAGACAATGGAGAAAGCTGGACCCGCTCGACACTCGATGCGTCGACGGAGTGTTGGTTCATCAACACCAGCCGCGTGACCTCCATCCATTTCGATCCACGGGATCGGGACACGATCTGGATCACGGTGGAGATCGACGGCGTTTTCCGATCCACCGATCGCGGCAAGACCTGGCAACTCATCATCCGGGGATTGCATGACAATGATTCACACGATCTGGTCTTTCGCGATCACGATGACGGCAGCCGGACCATATTGTGCTCGACCGAAGATGGCGTGCACCGCTCATTCGACAATGGCGAGACCTGGGAGCAAATGAAAATCCCTCAGGCAAAGTGGGACTATTTCCGCAGCCTCAAGCAGCCGGCGGAAAACAGCGATACGGTTATCGCGTCTGTCGGTGACAAACCGTCCGGGGAGGCGGGTGAGTTGCTGATCAGCCGCGATTTCGGTGAAAGCTGGGATATCTGCACGATGTCACATAAGGCCAATTCGACCCTGTGGTCGATCGGCACCAACCCGGCTGATACCAGCCTTTTGTTCGCCGCGACGATATTCGGTCAGATATTCAAAAGCACTGATGGCGGCGCAAACTGGCAAAAAATGGCGCGTGAGCTTGGCGAGATCCGAATGATCACCTGGGCCCCGGTCTGAGAGGAGAATCCCATGTCCTATTTTCTATACAAGCCCCATGTCATAGGGCCGGAAGAAAGCATCACGACGCCCGACATCATGGTCGATCGTGTGTTCGAGAACGGCCGGCTCCGTTCGGTCAACAGCGTATCGAGCGATTGCTGGCGGCAGGTCGAGACAGTCGAGACAGGTGTTTCAGCACAGGCAGCCTACGCCGTCGTCGCACTGGGTGGCGGCGCGCTCATCGGGCCGGCCGTTGTGGTGTCCGATGGAGCGATCATCATTGCCCGCAAGGCATGGCGCCTGAACAATCTCGACGGCCATATTGCCGATGTCACACTGAACGGCACAAAACTATCGGATCTGGACCTTCCTGCCGCCATCATCGAAAAGGCTGGAGGATCAGGTGACACCTTGCCAAGGGGCTACATGCTGTTATGCACCGCGCCGGGCGACGTCCGGGATGCCGTGCTTTCCGACCCGATTCGGCAGCGTAGCCTGTCCCACAGGATCGTGCTTGATCCTGTCGATCATGACCGTTGGGGAACGGCCCGGCCGAAGCCCCGCTATTCCGTCGGCCCCACGCAAAAGGACGTTCAGCATTTCATATGAATTGCCTGCAGATTGAACGCTTGCCATGGATGCCGATGAGACCGCCTGGGATTTCATAATCGTCGGTGCCGGAACAGCAGGATGTGTTCTGGCCAATCGCCTCAGTGCCGATCCGGCGATGCGGGTTCTCCTGCTCGAGGCCGGTGGCCGCAACCGGTCACCGTGGATTCGCATTCCGGTTGGGTATTTCAAAACGATCGGTGATCCCGCGCATGACTGGTGCTTTCAGACGGAACCCGAACCTCATTTGAACGGGCGTCGTCTGAACTGGCCGCGCGGACGAGGTCTTGGGGGTTCAAGCGCAATCAACGGGCTTGTCTATGTGCGCGGTCAGGCCGAGGATTACGATCACTGGGGCCAGGTGGCAGCGGGCTGGTCCTATGATGACGTACTGCCTTTTTTCCGGCAGGCGGAGCGACAGCAGCGGGGTGCCGATCGCTGGCATGGCGCCGATGGTCCGGTCGATGTCTCTGACGGTTCGGCGCAATTCGCCATCACTGATCTGTTCCGACAGGCGGCGCTGGCGGCCGGGCTGCCAGACAACCTCGACTGCAATGGCGCCGCGCAGGAGGGTGTCGGATACTACCAGACGACAACGCGAAACGGCCTGAGAGTCAGCGCTGCGCATGCCTATCTGGATCCTGTCCGACGCCGGACAAATCTGAAAATCGTGACGAATACGCAGGTGCTGGGCGTAATGTTCGAGGGCAGGCGTGCGACGGGTGTTCGTCTTCGCCATCCGGATGGATCGGCTGGGATAGAGATCGCTCGGGGTGAGGTGATTCTCAGCGCCGGAGCTATCGGTTCTCCTCATTTGCTACAGCTATCGGGTCTCGGAGCTGCCGAACTTTTGCGATCACACGGGATCACACCGATTGTGGATGCGCCTGGCATAGGGAGCGGGCTGCAGGATCACCTGAAATTCCACAACGCCTACCGCGTTACCATTCCCACGCTGAACGGGCGTCTTAACTCGCCTCTCGGCAAGACCCTCATGGGAATACAATATCTGCTGACACGCCGCGGACCCTTGACCATGGGCGCAGCGCCCGTCTTTGCGTTTCTGCGCAGCGCAGCAGGGGCCGGCCGCCCAGACATCCAGTTCCACGTGGTTCCATGGAGCAGTGATGATCCCGCAAAGGGCTTCCACCGGTTCCCGGGATTTGCTGTTTCGATCTGTCCCATTCGCCCTGAAAGCCGTGGTAACGTCCGACTGACCTCTGCTGACCCGCAAGTAGCGCCGGCGCTGAGTGCCAATTATCTGGCCACCGAATACGACCGCCAAACGATTGTCGCCGGTCTTCGTCAGGCGCAGCGTATCTGTGGGATGAACCCGATCCGTGACGTTATCGAAACTGAAGTCTGGCCAGGTCCGGCATTGGCAGGGGCATCCGACGCGGAGCTGCTGGAGGCCATCAGGAACCAGGTCACGACGATTTTTCATCCTGTTGGATCAGTTGCCATGGGCGACAGCGAAACCGCTCCGCTGGATGCGCGCTGCCGGGTTCGCGGGGTCGACGGATTGCGGGTGGTCGATGCTTCGGTGATGCCTGCGATCGTGTCCGGCAATACCAACGCTGCCGTCAACATGATCGCAGAGATGGCAAGCGTTATGATCCTTGAAGATCAGCAGTGCAGGACGCATCAGTCCGGAACGATGTAGCCGGTCTCGAAATGCCGCCGACCGCGCTGTTGAAACTGCGTTTCATTGGCACTGATTCCGTGTCCCATGACCAAGCGGTTCATGAAGGCGAACAGCGCCGACACGGCAATGGCATCGTGCAGCGCATCTTCGCTCCATCCTGCAGCGTACACAGCATCCGCATCGGCTCGGATCATCCGATGCGGTGTCAGCACCAGTTTTCGGATGAAGGCCAGCAGAGCGCGCTGTTTGTCACCGAGCGGCGCGGTTTCGAAATCATCGACCAGGTGCTCAAGCAGTCCGGGTTCGATACCGAACAGTCGGGCGGTTTCGGCGTGAATGCCGGCGCAATAGTGGCAGCCACCAAGGGCCGAGGAGAATGCACCGATCAGTTCCCGCTCCTTCACGGAAAGATCGGATGGGCCGCGCATGACGACATCATTGGCCTGTGCAAAGGGTCGATAGATATCCGGCCGGTGAAAGAAGATCTGTTCGACACGGGAATCGTCCGTGATGTAGCTGGTAAAGGCCATGAATACTCCGTTCAGTTCTGATCCGAAATCGCCCGCTCCAGGTGGGCGAAGAGCGGGCTGTCCGGTACGCCATACTCTCCGATGATCTTGAAGTGATCCGCTTCCGGGCTTTCGAACATCCGGACAGGGTTTCCAGCGGATTGACACAGTTTTGCGAAGAGCTGCGACTGCCGCTTGAAGGCGGACGTCTCCTTGCCGCCCAAACCGACCAGAATCGGCAGGTCGGAAGGCGGCAAATGGTGGATCGGACTGGCCGCATGCGCCGTTTGTTCCGTCAGATGCAACCATTCATTGGAAGTTTCACCAATCAGTGGCGAGAGGTCGAACAAACCGCTGATAACACTCAACGAACGAATACCGGTCGGTCGGTCTTGGCGATCTGACCAACACGCGGTTGCCGCCATGGCCGCCAGATGCGCCCCGGCCGAATTGCCGGTCAGGTGCAGGGCGTTGACGTTGAGGTCCAGGGTGCCGGCATTGTCGTCAATCCAGGCAACCGCATCTCGGGCATCGGAAACGATGGCGCTCAGCCGGGCTTGCGGCGCCAGTCGATAGTTTACTGTGACCCAGGACACGCCGCGGGCATTCCAGGCTGGGGCCGGAAACCGTCTGGCGTCTTTCGATCCCGCGCGCCAGTATCCGCCGTGAAAAAAGACGAGAACCGGCGCATGGGGACCAGCGGAAAAAACATCAAGTCTCTGGCGCTCATGCGCACCATAGGCGACATCCAGACGAGCGCCGGGACGTTGGGCAGCGTCTCGCGACTTCCGTTCATACTCAGCTTGAAGGGCAATCACGTCTGGCGTTCCGGGATCGAGATCGTGATCAGTGTTCATGACGCGTCTCCAATCCGGCCAGAATTTGTTCCACGGTTTCAGCGGTCTCCCGCCCGCGGCTTGTGAGGGTCTCGATGTTTTCCGGGTCATACCAGTCCAGAACCGCCCTGGCGCTGTCGCGTGCCCTCAGTCGGCCATACCAGTCCGCCACGGCTGGACGCTTGCGCCACAGCGCATCAAGTTGAAGCAGATCAAGCCGGATCATGTAGGATGTGTAGGCGACATCGGCGATCGAATGGTGGTCACCAATCAGCCAGATCGAAGATGAAAGCCGCTGTTCGAAATCGGCGATGAGAAGGTCAAATCGCATGATTGCCGCTGCAAAGGCCGGTGCGTGGATGCCCTTATACACAACATCCTCCAGCCAGGCACGGCTCTTGTTATTCATGGTCTGATCAATGGCTTTGGAAAGCTCGGCACGCTCAGTGCTGCCGGCCTTTGCAATGACGTGGTGACGATAGGCGATCGCATAGGTCGCCACGGACGCCGCGTGGTGTATGCCCGAAACATCATTGTCGAGATTTTGCAGAAGCAGGCGCGCGGCGGCGCGGTCCGCTGCATTGTCCGGCCGCAATGAGTGCTGCGGAAAGGCATCTTCGAGATACTCCAGAATGATGTTGGATTCGATGATGGCCCGCCCGTCATGCACCAGCGTGGGCACCACGGAACGTGGATTCAGCTTCCGGTAGCCCGGTTCGAACTGATCCCCGTCCAGTCGCAGCAATCGGCTTTCCCAGGGCAGGGATTTCTCCGCCAGCGCGACCCTGACCTTGGCGGCACAGACCGAGGAGTTGTGATGGTAGAGCGTCAGGGACATTGGTGGGCTCCGGTCGTATGATCCGTTCTAAGTGCGCTGCGCTAGCGTTCCATCAGGGATGGAAGGAAAAGCGCGATATCGGGAAGCGCGACCAGAAGGAAGAACAGCAAAAGCCCGCATCCCAGATAGGGCAGGCCGGCCCGTGCGACCTCGCCCATGGTCGTGCCCTTCGGGGCAACCCCCAGCATCACGAAGAGATTGAGGCCGAAGGGGGGTGTGACGCCGCTCATCTCCAGCGCCAGAAGCATCACAACACCGAACCAGACCAGATCAAATCCCTGCGCCATTGCGATCGGGAAGAAAATCGGAATGGTCAGCATCATGATCGACGCCTGATCCATGAACATGCCCATGAAAAGCAGGATTGCGAACATCGCGATGATCACCATCACTGGTGTCAGTTCGACGCTGCTGACGGCGCTGATCATGCCGGAGGTCGCACCCGAAAACGCCAGAACCTGTGAAAAGGTCGATGAGGCGATGACGATCAACAGGATCATGCAGGTCACCTTCACGGTTCCACGCAGGGATTTGTAGATGGCTTCGAAAGTCAGGCCGCCGAACGCATAGGCAACGATCAGCACACCGAGCACCCCGAATGCCGCCGATTCGGTTGGTGTGGCAATGCCCAGCAGGATCAGGCCGACAACCAGGAATATGATCACCGATAAAGGCAGGATGTGGGTCACGATGACCCTTACTTTTGTACGCCAGGGATGATCCACTGGTTCGGTGTCCGGAACACTGTCCGGATTCAGCCGGATCATCACGAAGATCAAAACGAGATAGAGGCTGGCCAGCATGAGCCCCGGCAGCACGCCGGCGATCAGCAGCCGGCCGATATCGATTTTCGCGAGACTGCCGAGCAGCACCGCCAGTCCGGAGGGCGGGATGAGGATGGCCAGTCCACCGACCCCCAGAATAGGCCCGATGGACATGTGTTTCCTGTAGCCACGTTCCGTCATTTCAGGAACCAGCAGCGATCCGAGCATCGCGGTGTTGCCCATGCTGGTGCCGGTGAGGGCGGCAAAGGTGGTCCCGCCGAATATGGTGACGTAGGACAGGCGCCCGCGCATGCGACCGATCAGCATGTCCACTGCGTCGAAGACCTTTTTTGCAACTCCGGCGTTGAAGAACAGTTCACCCATCAGAAGAAAGAGCGGGATCGGCAGAAAGGCAAAATGGGTCACCGCCACACTGGCATTGGCCGTTACTTGCGACATGCCGGCAAATCCGGAAAGCCAGTACATGCCGCCAAAACTGACAAGCAGGAAGGCAAAGGCGACCGGCATCGAGAGGAACATCAGGAACAGGATTGCCCCAAGTGCGAGACCGCCCGAAACATACCATTCAGGCATGCTGTCCTCCCGGCGTGTCGGGCCGCATCAGATTTCCCCCTCGAATTCGGGGGCGTGTTCCGGCTCCGGATCACTCAGCGGTTGCCCGGTCACAAGCATGCGCAAAAACTCTGTGGCGCAAAGGGTAAAGCCGACGATAAGCGGCACGAATAGAAAAGAACGCGGGATTTCAATGGAGCGAATATCAACGGTGCCCTTGATCCAGAAGTCGATGGCAAATCGGGTGCTCAGATAGGCCGCCGTCAGGCTGAGAATAAGACACACCAGAATGATAAGCCGCTCCAGCATTTGCTTCGCAGCAGGCCCGGCATAGGAGACAAAACTGTCGATCCGGACATGACCACGCTCACGCACCAGCCACGGGGCGGCAAACATGGTGACGTAAAGCAGCATGTATTCGGAAACTGCACTGGTGAAGATTGGTGGGTGCAAGCCAGCCGTGCGCATCCCGACATCGACCACGATCAAGACGAATAGAATCGCCACGAGGATGCCCGCCACCATGGCGAGCGTCCTGATCAGCAGATCATAGAGCCGAAAAACGGCGCGCATGGCGGCCTCAGTTCCTGGCTGCCAAGGCAGATTGCAAGGCGTCGTGGTTTTCGGGTGCCTTTTCCTTGACCTGCTGCCACTGCAGCTTCTGCGCATGATCCAGATAGGCGGTTTCGGCTTCCGCGCCGAGTGTAAAGGACTTGACGCCTGCAGCCTCCACTTCAGCCCGTTCCTCACCAACAAGATTCCGGTAGAATTCGTGGGCCACCGGTTCATAGGCTTCGACCGCATCGCTTAGTGCTTTGCGCTGCGCATCGGTCAGCGAATTCCATTTGTCCTGGTTGATCCAAAGCATGTTGTCGAACTGCCAGACAGGCGGATCGATCCGATAGCCGACGAATTTTTCCCAGCCAAGGTCGGTAATGCCGAGACCGGGCCAGGCGGCGCCGTCAACCACGCCACGTTCGAGGGCGTTGTAGATATCGGGTGCCGGTACGGAGACCGTCGTGGCACCGTAATGGCCAAGCCAGGCATTGTAGAATCCCGATGAACGGATTTTCAGCCCGTCCAGCATGGGCAGACCCTGGTCATTCAGCTTCGGCTCGTCTTTCAGCCAGATGTGATATCCAACACCGGCTGCAACCCAGCCCAGCACATGGGCATTGGCTTTTTCGCGGTAGATTTTGTCGAACAGTTCCGTCGCGCCGGATTGGCGTGCTTCCATCGGCGTCAGCGATGTGCCGTATATCGCATAGGCTTCCGGCACCGCGCCCACATAGTAACCGGCTGCACCAAACAGCATGTCGAACACGCCATTGGAAAGACCGGTCAGTTGCTCGGTTGCGGGCGTGACTTCCGGCCCGCCGACATGGATGATGTTAATGTCGGCGGCTTTCGCTGCCTCGCTTTCGTTGAAGGTCTTGACGAATTCCAGCGTGCGCGCCACCGAGTAGGAACCGGTGTCCCAGTTGGTGACGAGGCGAAGGGTTTCCGACAGGGCCGGCGTCGCCACCAGCGCGGTCGTGGCAATTGCGACGCCAACCAGTTTCTGGATCATCTTGTTCATCGCTGTATCCTCTCTGCGTTTTAAGGAATATGTACGAATTGATGCGATCCGCATGTTTCAAGTTCAGTCATTGCGCATCCAACTGGTACCTCACTGATTTCCTTCATTCGGCCGGTTCGCGACCATTCACGGTCCTGTGTGCATCTGTACTCCCGAACTATTTTTTGTATGTTTCGCGCGCCGTTACGGAGATCGGGCATGGTTCTACGGTGCAAGCAATCTCGGTCTGAACATGCCGCTCGACCGTGGGTTTTGCCGAGCCGCCATCGGGCTCGCCCCAGGTTAGCGCGACCTCTGTTCCTGGATCGGCCACATCGGAATCCAGCAAAGCAAGGGAAATCCAGCCACCGACATTGGATGTGTAGACCGGATAATGCGACAGTCCGACCGGCTTGCCGTCCTTGCTGACCAGATCATAGGGGCAGGTCGCATAATGCGAGGCCGGCATGTCCATGAATTTGAACCGGTCGCCTTCATTGAACATGGACGCGAAAACCCGCACCACATCGTCCTTGCCCCAGCGCAGCGTTCGCTTGTGGCGGTGCGGTTTCCCCTGCATCGCCTCCAGCGCCGGTCGACCGATGAAATCATGATCGAATTTGACGATATGGCCATAGCCCAGATCAAATGGGCTCAGATAGTAATCCTCGACATTGTTGCTCACCATCGATCCGCCCAGCGACAGGTTGGCCATGAAACTGTCCGCACCCAACCATTGCCTGAATGGTCGCATGGCCTCTCCGGTGTAGATCGCCGGCAACGGTGATGGGAACCAGCCGCTTTCATGGGCGACGGTGGCATAGGTCTTCGAACCGGCGGCCAGCAGGCCCATATCGGCACCGACCCGCATGATTTCGTCCCTGATGCGGTCATAATCCTCGAAGGGGCCAAACAATTCGAGTCCCGCCGCGCCAGCCATCCCATGGCGCAGCGCGCGCACCTGCCGTCCCGCGACATTGACGGTGCCCATGCCGAAGAATTTGAAGCCATCGATCGGACCTCCATTCATTTTTTCAAGGATCGCCCAGGCGTTGGGACCCTGGACCTCGAATCGGTAACCCATGCGCCGCCCGGAATTGTCCAGCGCCCGGTCATCGGTGGTTGCTTCGACATCGTAGCCGCCTGTTTCGATATGAAACTGGACCCAGTCGCGGTTGATCGGCTTGTTGACGATATTGACCTTGTGGTCATCGAGGATGAACATGATCGCATCGCCGATGACAAAACCGTCATGGTTGCAGAACACGACCTGCTTGGCGATGTCCCGCCGGAAATTGGCCATGGAGTTGATGGCCAGATCTTCCAGCAGGCGCTTGACATCCGGCCCTTCGATGTAGTGGTCGGTCATGTGAAAGGATTGGTCGAAAAGCACGGCACCATTGCGCCAGGCTTCCTGCTCGTCCCGCCAGTTTGTGAATTCAGCCTTGATTGGAAACTGATAGGGTCCAAGCTGCGCATTTCGCAGCATATCGACCGGATTCCCAATGGTTTTGAGCTTGTCTTCGAGTGTCATGGCCGACATCGATGAATTCCTCCGGATATGCCTTTTGTGATCGAATTTGAAATGTCTTCTTTACTAGTGGGCAGAAAATGGGCAGGATTACAAGAGTTTTTTTGGAATCACCGCCGATCGGAGCAGGAAGGAGGACGCATGGGACGCGTCGAGGCAAAACTGGAAGCAATGGGTATCACCTTGCCCGAGCCGCTCGTCCTGCCGAGCGCAAACCGCACCTCCGGCGTTCTGGTCGGCAATATGTTGTATCTGTCGGGACACGGTGCGGCATTGCTGGAGGATCAGTCCGTCAGGCGGCGCGGCAAGGTCGATGTGGACATCACCGAGGAGGAGGCCTACGCCACCGCACGTGCCCTGGCGATCAAGATGATCGCGACGATCAAGCACCATGTCGCGGATCTGGATCGGGTCGAACGGGTGGTCAAGATCCTTGGCATGATCAATGCGCATCCTGATTTCGAGCGCCAAAACAAGGTCCTCAACGGTGCAAGCGATCTGTTCTTCGAGGTATTCGGACCTGAAGTCGGGTGTCACGCGCGCTCCTCCGTTGGCGTTGAAGGGCTGGTCGACCGGCAGCCCGTCGAGATTGAAGGAACCTTCCTGATCCATGGGTGAAAGCGTTGACAACCACCTGGACGCGGCGGAAAACCCGTGGAGTATTTCCAGGGAGGCGTTTGCGTGACTGCACCGATCACAAAACAGGACACGAAGGGGCTCGTGGAAACGATCAACGGGTTCTGCGAGAAACACGGTATAGCCGTTTCGACATTTGGCCGTTTGGCGGTCAATGACGGCAAGTTCGTGCGCCGCATCAGCAAGGGAAGCTGGATCGAGCGGGAAACCTTTCAAAGGGTCCAGGATTTCATGGATCGTGCCGAACGGGGCGAGATAGCGCTGCGCGGACGGCCGCGGCGAAAGAAGGAAGAATCCAACTCCCACACCATGGCGGAGTTGATCAACCAGCAGACTTCGATTCGCACACCCGGCAGTTTTGATCTTCATGAACAGCGGTATCGGTTCCATGTCTTCGCTGCGACCACCAATGTGTCGTGGGTCCAGGCCGACATCATCACCGATGACCTGTTGAAACTCTCGGCAAAACCAGACGGGTTGCGCCTTTTCTATTCGCCGATGGACAACGGAATTACCCTGGCGCGCGTGCTCAGGGCGTTGCATGCGAAATACCCCGATATGCCCATTCAGGTCGTCATCAAGGGATGGGGGCTGGAGGACCTTCGCAACACGATGAGCCGAATGGTTGACCGATTGTCGGAACACCCCCTCACGGTGCTTGTCCTGACCAATCTCTACACACGAGAAGCCGTGCAACTGAAAAAAACCGCTCCCGAAGGTCCCGGGGAGATCGTCTGGCGTGATGTCGAACTGAGCGGCAAGTACAGCTATGACTATCAACAGCAGGTGGCCGGTCTGTTTTCAGATTTGGCGAATGAGTGGACCATATTTCGCGGCGAGGATGACTTTCCCGTCTATTCCCGGCCAAGCGTCATTACGCTGTACAGAGCCGATCAGCGGCACGCCCTTCGCGATTTCATTCCACAGCAGGGCGGATCGGATCTGCAGTTTGACTATTGTTTCCTGAATCATCCCTATCTGCACAGCCACACCATGAAGTTCAGGATCGAATACATTCTGCAGCCGGTAATCCGGCACCTGGCACCCGGCGGACAGATGAAGGTGGTGCAATCCCTTGGCGAAGATCCCGCCCATGAAATCATACGCCGGGTCTGGCCTGATCAGCCTCTCAATTGCGTCTCGCGGCACGACATCATTTCAGAGCTGCGCAAATCATTGCGTGATGAACTCAAGGATCTGACGTTCAGCGGCCTGACAGATGCCCGTTCGCTGTTTCGATTCGACATGCACACGCTGCCAACGTTGCAGGACAGTGAGCAGCGCAATCTGTCTCCACAGGGAGCCTGGAGCAATGCTGTCTATTTCGCGCAGGTGAAGGAAGAGCTTGTCCAGATTGCCATCGGGGAAGGCTCCCGTCACATGGACGTCACGGCTGATGTCCTGCGAGAATATGGTGGGCTCTGGTTTGTCAATGAAACCTTCTCGATAACCCGCAAGCCAAAAAAGAAGCGAAAATGAATTGATGCAGGTTCTGGACGAAACCCAATACTCCAAATTGCGGATGTGCTTCGCACCGGAAAGTGCTGCTATCATCGGCGCCTCGACGGACCCCATGAAATTCGGCGGCAGGGCACTCAAATTCTGCCTGGAACGGGGCTATGGCGGCCGCCTCTACCCGATCAACGCCAGAAACGACATTGTTCAGGGAGTCACGGCCTATCAGAGCGTTGCCGATCTGCCGGAGGCACCGGAAATTGCGGTCATTGCCGTGCCGGCGCCGCAGGTGCGTGACAATTTGCTCGCGGCAGGCAAAAAAGGGTGCAGGATTGCCATTGTCTATGGTGCGCAATTTGCCGAAGCCGGCGGTGACGGTCGCGCGCGTCAGGATGATCTGCTTTCGATTGCCCAAGATCACGACATGCGGATGATCGGCCCCAATTGCATGGGCGTTATCTCACTCGCATCCGGTTTTGTCGCCAGTTTTACCGCCGCCCCGGAACACCATGATGGCAACGGATGGCCACCGGTCGGAAGTGTTTCGATTGCCAGCCAGTCGGGTGCGGTTGGTATTCAGATGTTTGCCCAACTGCGTGACCGCGGACTGGGGCTGGCAAACTGGATATCGACCGGTAATCAGGCCGATATCGATGTTGCGGATGCCATCGCCTTCTATGCCGGCGATCCGGCCACCCGAACCATTGCGGTCTACATGGAAGACGGCGCGCGGGGATTGAAACTGATTCAAGCGCTGGAATTGGCACGGCAAGCAAAAAAACCGGTTGTGGTGCTCAAGGTCGGCACGACACCGCTGGGGGGTACGGCGGCGGCCGGCCATACGGCGTCGATGTATGTCGAAGACAGGGTCGTGGATGACCTTTTCGCCCAATACGGAGTATTGCGGGCTGCGTCGGTCAACGAGTTGATCGACCTCGTCGCAGCCTGCAATGCCGGTGTGATACCGCGATCCAACAGTGTCGCCGCAGTCTCCGTTTCGGGCGGTGGTGCCGTCATGATCTCCGACGCTGCTGCCCGTGGGGGCTTGGCACTGGATGATTATCCCAAGGACGCTCTGGCTGAGCTGAAGGCTGAAAACGCCTTTGTCAACGATCGAAATCCCATCGACATTTCCGCACCATCCATGAGCAATATGGCCATCACGGGCGGTCATTTGAAATGGGGAACGGAACGCGGACAATCTACGATGCTCGGTTACATCAGCCATGTGCCGCTGGTGCCGCGAACGCGTGGCGCAATCATGCCGCAGCTTCTCGAATTGACGAAAGGTCATCCCGACCAGCTTGTTGCCATCGCCGGAAACTTTCACCCGGAGGATCGCAAGGCACTGGTCCAGACAGGGGTCGCGGTGTTCGACGATCCGACGGTTGCAACGGATGCGGTGGCAAAATTGGTAGCGACCGGAAAGGCCTTTGGAAATCCAAGCCAGCGTCCCTCGGTTCCCGAGCGTTTGACGGACGATATTGGCGCCATGCTCGCGCGCGCCGGAATTGATTTGGTTGACAGCGTCAGGATTGAAACCGAAGCAGACGGGCTCGCAGAGCTGGACCGTCACGGTGACATTGTTCTCAAACTTGCCGCTCCTGATCTGCACCACAGGACAGAACTGAACGGCGTGTTCATTTCCCTGCAATCACCGGACGCCGTGCGCCGGGCCTTTGCCAGTCTTTCCGAGGCGGTGCTGCACCACGGCGGGACGTACCGGGATTTGCATATCATCGCCGAACCGATGATCCATGGTGTCGAGTTTCTGGTCGGAACACGCGCGGATCCGCATTTCGGTCCGTTGATCCTGCTGGGTTCCGGCGGCTCGCACTGCGAACTTTTCGATGATGTGGTCTATGCCAAGGCGCCCGTCACTGATGATGAGGCGCGACGGATGATTGCTGCGGTCCGAGCGGCGGCCATGCTCGATGGCTGGCGCGGTGCGCCGGCGGTCGATCGTGACGCCCTTGCCAACGCGCTTGTGGCGCTGTCGATTGCGGCGGCCGAGCTTCCGTCGCTCGAAATCAATCCAATGATCGTGACACCGAATGGCGCAACCGGTGTCGATCTTGTCTCCGCCCGGGAGTGTTCGCACATTGAATGAGGTCACACATTTAATCGATGGTCAGGCGGTCAGGGGCGAGGGCCCTGTGCTCGATGACATCGATCCTTCGAACGGCCGGGTCCTGACGCAGATGCCCGAAGCGACCGTTTCACAGACTGCCGATGCCGTCGCTGCGGCATCGCGCAGTTTTATGTCCGGGACCTGGGCTGGCGCACCTGTTCGAGAGCGACAGGACGTGTTGCGCGAGACGGCGTCCGCCATCCGCGCCGATGCCGATACGCTGATCGATCTCCAGGTCATGGAAGGCGGGATGATACCCGCCAATGTGCGCGGACAGATTATGGGTGCTGCTGCCTGGTTTGACTATTTCGCAGATTATCTGTCTCGAGAGAGTGGTGAGATCTTCCGGCAATTGGACAATGTCACGACATTGGTCAACAGAGAGCCGATCGGGGTCTGTGCCCTGTTTTCTCCATGGAATGTGCCAGTAACCCTCAGTGCGATCAAACTCGCGCCGGCGCTTGCGGCGGGCAACTCGGTGGTGTTGAAGCCGTCGGAAGAAACGCCGATGGTGACCCGTCATCTGGTGGATCTGATACAGGGCGCCAGGCTGCCGAGCGGCGTGCTGAATCTCGTCAACGGGCGCGGTACCGTCACGGGAGCGGCGCTGGCCGATGCGCCGGATGTTGCAATGATCTCGTTTACCGGTGGAGCCGTCGGAGGGCGGGCAGTGGCAGAAGCCGCAGCCCGCCGTCAGGTTCCCTGCGTCATGGAACTGGGCGGCAAGTCGGCAACGATTGTCTTCGAAGATGCCGATCTGGACGCTGCCCTCGAGGGCGCCCTGGCGTCGATCTTTTCGTCCAACGGGGAAGCCTGCCTGGCAGGGTCCCGGATTCTCGTACAGGAAAGCGTTGCCGAGGAATTCACCAGGGCGTTTGTCGAGCGGACGAAGGCGATGGTGGTTGGGGCCCCCCGAAACGATGGCGTCAGCATCGGTCCGATGGTGTCGGCTGCGCACCAGTCACGCGTCCTGAGTTTCTTTGAAAGCGCCGAAAGGGATGGCGACCGGATTCTCTGTGGCGGGCCCATGCCTGATGGTGGAGAGGGTTTCTATGTCCGCCCCGGGGCGGTCATGATCGCATCATCAGACAGCCGCATCTGGAACGAGGAGGTTTTCGGTCCGGTGGCCGCGCTGGCGACATTTGGCGACGAAGCGGAAGCCGTGGAGCTGGCCAATGACAGTCGGTACGGGTTGTCCGGCTATCTCTGGACCCGAGATCTGGGGCGGGCGATGCGGGTGGCCGGCAGAATCCGCACCGGCACCATCGTCATCAATGCGCCCTTTATGCGCGAACTCAACGCACCATTCGGCGGCGTCAAGAGATCTGGCGTCGGCCGCGAGGGCGGCACACATAGCTGGATGAATTTTACCGAGGCAAAGACAACCGTGATTCATCACGGCAAGGGATAACTCCATGCTTAGCAATAAACGGATCATCGTTACCGGAGCCGCACAGGGCATTGGCGCCGTCATGGCAGCCGGGTTTTCGCGGATGGGTGCAAAGGTGGCACTGGCGGATATAGCCGATCCCGCTCCGGCCGTTCGGCGCATCGAGGACGCGGGCGGTGAGGCGCTGGGTTTGCAGGTCGATGTCACCCGGCGCGCGGATTGCGAGAAAATGGTCGCCGAAACCGAGGCTGCCTTCGGTGGCCTTGACGGTTTGGTCAACAACGCCGCGCTCTTTGCCACGCTCTCGATTGAAAATTTTGACGAAATCGACGACGCCCTCTGGGACAAGGTCATGGCCGTCAACGTCAAGGGCCCCTGGCTATGCACCTGTGCCGCCACCCCGGCCATGGAGCGATCGGGTGGCGGGTCGATCGTGATGATCGCCACCAATCGCATCTTGCACGGATTTCCCGGCATGCTGCACTACGATGCATCCAAGGGCGGCGTGATGGCCATGACCCGTTCGCTCATACGCGAGGTCGGCAAAAAGAACATTCGGGTCAACACCATCGCCCCGGGTCTGACCATGAGCGAGGGCGTGCTGGCGCGCGAGGGCATCGAGGAAAGAGCATCGTCCGTTGCTGCCGGCCGATCGCTGGCGCGCAACCAGGAGCCCGAGGACCTGGTGGGGGCAGCAGCATTTTTCTTGAGCGACCATTCCAGCTTCATTTCCGGCCAGTCACTGTGTGTCGATGGTGGAGGCCTGGTTCAATGACCGGCAAGTTACGACTCGGCTTACTTTAGCAAGGAAAATCCCATGGCAATTGTCAGTGTCACGATCATCGAAGGACGTGATCGAGAAACCAAGAACCGACTGATCGAGCGCCTGACAGCGGCTGTTGTCGACACACTCGATGCTGAGCCGCGTCAGGTTCGCGTGGTCATCAATGAAGTGGGGGACGGTGACTACGCAGTCGCCGGTAAACCCGTCTTTTTGCATGATCACTCACAATAGGACTTGCACATCTGTGCTAATGGGACGATAGTGGGCAGAGATGCAGAACCAGACCGAAATTTCCGCAACGACCGAGGGCCCGGCAGGGATCATCAGGCTGGCTCGTCCACAGGCACGCAACGCCCTGACAGACACCATGCTGACAGAGGTGAAGACCGCCATGCAGGCATGGGAGCTGGATGACTCTGTTGCCGCCATTGTTCTGACGGGCGACGACAAGGCCTTTTGTGCCGGCGGTGACGTCAAGGGCACCGCTTCCAGCGACATGGAGCCATTTGACAAGTATCGCTACCGATACACCCACGCGGTTTGGCATGATTTCATGCGTTACATGGGCAATTGCACCAAGCCAGTCATCGCTGCGATTGAAGGGTATGCCCTGGGCGGTGGATTGGAACTGGCGCTGCGCTGCGATTTCGCGGTCGGCTCGCAGACGGCAAAGCTGGGCCTGACCGAAGCCACGATCGGCCTCTTCCCCATTCTGGGCGGTGCCTGGTCTCTCACCCATGCAATTGGCGAGCGCAAGGCGCGTGAGCTTGCCTATACCGGTCGGCGGATTGATGCCGATGAGGCGCTGTCGCTGGGGCTCCTCAATCATGTGACGCTGCCCGGTGGCGCAGTTGGCAAGGCTCTGGAAATCGTTGATGAAATTGCCTCCAGTGCACCGCTGGCGGTGATGACACTGAAACAGGCAATCACCCGTGCACGGAGCCAAAGCTACGAGGAAGCACTGAATGCCGGTGGAGATCTGTCCGCGCTTTTGATGTTCTCGGAGGACCGTCAGGAAGGACTACGGGCGTTTTTGGAAAAGCGCAAACCGGAGTTCAAAGGCAAATGACGTCGACCTATGACGCGATCATTGTCGGCGGCGGCCACAATGGACTGACCTGTGGTGCCTATCTTGCCCGGGCCGGAAAGACCGTTCTCGTTCTGGAACAGAAACCCTATGTCGGCGGCGCTTCCGTCACGGAGGAGTTCAGCCCGGGATTTCGCGCTTCGACCTATTCGTTCATCATGGGTCACCTGCACCCCAAGGTGATCGAGGAACTGGAACTGCGCAAATTCGGGCTCGAGAACATCGAACAGCCCAATGTGATCAATCCAACGGATGACGACTGCATCGTTTTCTCAAAGGACCCTGTGAAGACGCAGGAACAGATTGCCCGGTTTTCGAAGAAAGACGCAGAAAACTATCCCAAATTCTTCGAACGGCTGCAGTCGACCATCGAAATCCTGCGCATGCTGCAGCTCGAAACCCCGGTCAATCCGTTCCGCAAGGATCCTGCCGGACTGTTCAGGACAGCGCGGTTTGCCTGGAAGTTGCGCAATGCCGAAAAGGAGGTCTACAACCTTCTTCACGCCCTTTCGATGAGCGCCCATGACTATGTTTCCCGCTGGTTCGAGACGGATCTGGTGAAGGCCAAATTCATGTTTTGGGCAACGATCGGCGGCAATGTTGGCCCCTACAGCCCCGGCACGGCCTTCTACCTGGTGACTCATCTGATCGGGCAAACCGGCATGAGCTTTGCTCGCGGCGGCATGGGTGCGATTGCCGACGCGATAGCCAAATCAGGCCAAGCGCATGGGATGAAAATCCAGTGTGACGCCTGGGTGGATGAGATCCTGGTGCGTGACGGAAAAGCCTATGGTGTGCGCCTTCGCTCCGGCGAAGAAATCCTGGGATCCCGGATCATCAGCAACGTTAACGCAAAACGCACTTTTCTGGACATGATCAAACCCGATGATCTTCCAGATGAGTTTGTCGAGGACATCAAGGGGTTTCGCAGCCGGGGCATGAGCTTCAAACTGTTGTGTGCAGTTGACCGCCTGCCGCAATACAAGGGATTCAGCCGGGAAACGTCCGGTGTCGAATATCCATCCTACGCTCACATCTGCCCAACCCCGGAGTTTCTGGAACAGGCTTTCCACGATGCCAAATTCGGCTGGTACTCGTCAGAGCCTTTCCTGTCTCCGAACGTGCCGAGCTATTATGACGACACGCTGGCGCCGGAAGGCAAACATGTGGTGGTGTTTCAGGGCGGCGTCACGCCCTATGAGTTGCGCAATTCCGACTGGGACCGCGAAGGGCCGCAACTGGTCAAGAATGCGTTCAACGTGATGGATCGGTTTGCGCCGGGCTTCTCCGACAGCGTGATCGATCACAAACTCTACACACCGCGCGATATCGAGGCCGATATCAATCTGCCCGGGGGCAATTCGCAACATGGCGAACTGACACTCGATCAGCTGTTCTTCATGCGCCCAGTGCCGCGCTACGCCGATTATCGTTCGCCGATCCGCCAGCTATACCAGTGCGGTGCCTCGACGCATCCCGGCGGCGCCGTGTCCGCTGTTCCCGGTCACAATGCGGCGCGCGAAATTTTGAACGACTGGAAATGGTCCCGGTGAGAAAAACCATTGCCAATGAAAATTAGTGGGACCATAGTGGGCAAAACACTGATCCAAGGTGATCTCTCAGGGGAGGAAACATGCCGCACGACGTAAAAATTCCGGACTATGTGATCGAACGGATCATGGCCAAGCGCGGCAAGCTGAATGTCTATGATGAATTCGAGGCAGCCAAGACGGCTTTTCTCGTGATCGACATGCAGAATTTCTACGTTGCGGAGGTCGATACCGCCATTTCGATTGTGCCCAACATCAATCGCATCGCGAAAACCTGTCGTGAAAAGGGCGTTCCCGTCATATGGGTGATCATGCGATGTGCCGAAGAGGAAGGCGCGCCCAGCCAATGGCCGATCTATCACAAATACTTCTTCACCGAGGCCAAGGGTCACAACCATCTGACCAAATTGAGCCCCGGCAATGCGGGTTATGAACTCTATCCGGACCTGGATGTGAAAGACTCAGATCGTGTCGTCACGAAACGTCGTTTCTCGCCCTTCATCGTCGGATCCTCGGACCTGCATGACGTGCTGCAGGAAATGGGCGTGGAGAACCTGATCGTCGCGGGCACGGCAACGAATATGTGCTCCGAATCGACCGCTCGCGATGCAATGATGCTGGACTACAAGGTGGTCATGGTCGAGGACGCCAATGCAGCCCGTTACGATGACGATCATCTGGCAGGGCTGACGTCATTCTACCAGAGTTTCGGAGATGTCCGAAGCACAGACGATGTGATCGGGATGATCAAATAGGACCGCTCCATGGCTGAAATTCAGCTCAAGAATGTTGGCAAACGTTGGGGGTCGTTCGTTGGCGTCGACAATTTTGACCTGACGATTGCCGACCGCGAATTCCTGGTTCTCCTTGGCCCGTCGGGCTGCGGAAAGACAACGACCATGCGGATGATTGCCGGCCTGGAGGAAGTGACGGAAGGCGAGATTTCGATCGACGGCAAGGTGGTCAATGACCTGGAGCCGAAGGACCGGGATGTCGCGATGGTGTTTCAAAGCTACGCGCTTTACCCCAACATGAATGTCTATGAAAACATCCGTTTTCCGCTGGTGGTGCGGGGCATAGACCCGCCGAGCCATGATGCCAAGGTTCGACGCGCCAGCGCCATGGTTGAACTGGACGAATTCCTGCATCGCAAACCTGCCGAATTGTCCGGCGGGCAGCGACAGCGCGTTGCCCTTGCGCGCGCCATCGTCCGCGAGCCGAATGTTTTCCTGATGGACGAACCGCTTTCGAATCTTGACGCGAAGCTGCGGGTTTCTACGCGTGCCCAGATCAAGAACCTCAGTCATGAATTGGCAGTAACCACGATCTATGTAACCCATGATCAGATTGAAGCCATGACCCTTGCCGATCGCGTGGTTGTCATGAAGCGTGGCGTGGTTCAGCAGGTGGGCAGCCCGACTGAAATCTATGACGCGCCTGCCAATACTTTCGTTGCAGGCTTTATCGGTAGCCCGGCCATGAATCTCATCGACGGTCAGGCAGCGGGCGGGATCGTTTCGGCCGAACACACCAGTATCAATGGGCTGACGGTGGCTGATGGAAATGTCACGCTCGGCTTTCGCGCCGAGGACGCGAACGTCGTCGAAAGCGGCGGCGAGATCAATGCGCCGATCTATACGCTGGAACTGCTGGGCGATGCCACCATGGTGTCCATCCGCATTGGCGGTGCCCTGGTGTCGGTCAAGGCCGACAAGACGTTCAGAGCCAATATCGGGGATGCGGTTTCGATCCGCGTCCCACCACAAATCTGCCACCTGTTTGATGCCGATACGGGGGCAAGGATCGGGGCATAGTCCCGAAAAATGAGTCGCGATACGACTTTCACGGTTCCGGTTGCCAGCGGTTGTCGGAACACAAAAGGGAGAAGACCATGAAACTGAAACATATCCTCTATGCCGGGGCGCTGATGCTTGCAGGAACCTCTGCGGCCGCGGCAGCCTGCGAGAATACGGTGGCGGCAAAATCACTCACCAATGCGTTTCCAGCCTATGTCATCATGACGGACGTGATGAAATCCTGCGGCAATTTCGAGCCGGAACTGGACAAGGATCATCGGCTGAAACTGCAGGATGCATTTTCCACCAATCCGTCACTTTACACGATCGCAGGCGTTGCAAACGCTACATCGGTTCCGCTGTTTGAACAGGAATTGGTGCGGCCGCTCGACGATCTCATAGCGGAGCACGGACAGGGCTTGAGCGAGAACCAGTTCATCCGGGTCGACGGCAAGGTGATGGCAATCGCTGCGCTCTTCAACACACAGCACCTGATGTATCGTGAGGATATTCTGAACGATCTGGGAATTGCCGTGCCCACCACCTGGGACGAGGTCTTTGACGCCGCCGAGAAGATCAAGGCCGCCGGAGTCGTCGACTATCCGCTGGGCGGGTATTACAAATCCGGCTGGAACCTCGGCTTCGTGTTCATCAATCACTATCTCGGTGAAGGCGGTTCCTTCCTTGACGAAAACAACATGCCGGCGCTCGACAAGGACAAGGCAAAAGCCGTCATGGAACGGCTCAAGAAAGCCTCAAGCTACATGGATCCGGAATATCTGGTCTCCGACACGACATTCGTGACCAAGCAACTGCAGCAGGGCAAGATCGCCATGGCCAATCTGTGGGCAAGCCGTGCCGGTGCCGTGAATGATCCGGCCGAAAGTTCGGTAGCGGGCAAGATCAAGATGGCCTCCGGCCTCATGGGCTCCGAGCAGCCGGCATCGACGGTCTGGTGGGATGGCTGGGTCGTAGCCAAGAACATTCCCGATGAAGAGGCTGAAGCCGGCTTCAAGCTGATCGTCGCTGCCATGGACCCGGAAGTGATATCGGCAAACAATGATGCGGCAGTCTGGTTGGCCAAGGGTTTCACGCCCGGACCGGCAGCAGCCGGTGCTGCGGCAACCGCCCAGGCCGGTGCACCGGCCTATCCCGCGTCCAAGGCCATGGCGGTGATGCACACCGCATTGGGCGATGGTCTGTCCGCCTACATGACGGGTGACAAGGACGCCGACACCACACTGGCGGATATCGAAGCGGCCTATTTGACAGCCGCCAAGGAGGCTGGTCTGGTTCAATAGAAACCTTCATTCATGATGGGGGGCGTGGCGTCACGCCCCTCGCACTCGTCTCCGATGTTTTCGGCTCACGTAAAAGAAACTTGCGATGCGATTTAAAACATTCCTGGCATTTGTTGGCCCATCGCTGTTTTTGATGCTCATATTCATCGCGGCGCCGCTGGTGACCGTGTTCTGGAACTCCTTTCACATCACACAGCCGGTCTATGAACGGGTGGAAGTCGAAACCTGTACACCCGGGTTTCTTGCTCCGACCTGCACGACATCTGTTGTTCAGCAACCGCAACTCGATGACGAGGGGAAGGTGATAACTGAGACAACGTTTGTGGGTCTGGAGAGTTACCGCAATGTGCTGGAACCCGACCGGTTCTTCCGTGCCGTGGAAAACTGGGACTGGAACACCGTCAACAATATCCGGTTCTGGAAGGCGCTCCGGTTCACACTTGTTTTCACCCTGCTGACCATGCCGATGGTGGTTGGCGTGGGGCTGCTGATCGCGATCGTCGTCAATGGCACGGTGCAGTCCATCAAGGGACCGGTCATTTTCATCTCGCTGCTGCCATTCATCATAACGCCGGTGATCGGCGCGCTGGCGATCCGATGGTTGTTCATAGGGGATGGTATCCTCACGCAGGCCATGGAGGGATGGCTGCAGCGCGACATCGCCCTGTTTGCGCAGGGCTGGACAATCGAGATTTTGATGTATGTCTACAGGGTCTGGCATGTCGCGCCCTTCGCGTTTGTGGTGTTCTATGCGGGCTTGCAGACGGTCAATCAGGACACGCTGGAAAGCGCCATTATTGACGGTGCAAGCCGGTTTCAGAGGCTGCGCTACGTGATCATCCCGCATCTGATGCCGCTCATCGTCTTCGTGATGCTGATTCACCTGATGGATGCCTATCGCGTGTTCGAGGAAGTCATCGGATTCTCCAGCCAGGCCCACGTGATATCGTTGCAATGGCTGACCTATGATTTCCTGATGCCGGATGAGGCCGGCACGCGCGCCATCAGTCGCGCCTCGGCCAGCGCGATGTTGACGATGGTCGGCATCATCGTCCTGTTGGTCATCCCGCTGCGCCGCGCGTGGCGCGATCAGAGAGGGACAGCCAAATGAGCGTTCCAAAGTCCCTGCGCCCGCCGCTTCGGTTGAAAGTCCTGTCCAATGGCTTCCTGACCCTATGGTGCATCATCGCGGCGTTTCCGATCGTCTGGATTACGATCATGTCGTTCAAGACGCCCTTCGATGCGTTTTCAGCAAACCCGCTCAATGTCATCCTTGGGCCGGACACGCTGAATAAAGTGGATGGTCTCTCGCTGGCCGAAATCGCGGTGGGGATTGCGTTGGCTTGGCTGTTGGTACTGACGGCTCGCAATTGGCTTCCCCGCCAGGTCGTCCATTACACCCCGCCCGGAATGATCGGATTTGGCTGGCTTGTCGCCGCGCTTGTCTTCGGGATCGTCACATTGATCCTCTACATGTCGGTCCTGCCGGGTGTCATGGGCTTCGTCAACCCTTTGCTGGGTCCGCTCGGCCACGATGTTCTCGGGCTAACAACGGAGCACTACCAGGCAGTATGGGTGGATCGAAATTTCACCCGCAATTTCGGCAACTCGATGCTGGTCACCGCGGGGGTTGTGGCCATATCATTGACGATCGGCACCCTGGCCGGATATGGGCTGGCACGGTCGGGCACGGATCTGGCCTTCTGGCTCTTGATCATTGCACTGATATTCCGGGCCTTGCCCCATTCGGTTCTCGTTGCCGGCTATCTTCCGGTGTTCATCAAGTCCTCGGAAATCCTGCGACCGATAATGGGAGATGCCGCACCGACGCTCTATGGCCAGCCCTGGGCCGTGATCGTTGTCCTGGTGTCCATCAACCAGCCCTTCACGATCTGGATGTTGCGGTCCTTCTTTCACAATATTCCGGCCGAATTGGACGAGGCGGCTCGGGTCGATGGATGCAGTCATTTTCAGGCGTTTCGGCGAGTGATCATGCCGGTCATGTGGCCGGGTGTCATTACCGCGGGTCTGTTCAGTTTTCTGCTGGCCTATAATGACTTCCTAGTTACGTCCCTGCTGCTGGACGGACAGAACATGACCATGGTTCCGGCCATTGCCGGCATGTTCAACCGTGAAACAACCGCTTCCGATGAAGTGCAGGCGATTGCGGCGGCTGTTTCGATCACGGCTCCGCTCTTTGTGCTTGTGCTGGTCTTCCAGCGGCAGATCGTATCCGGTCTCACGGCCGGCGCCGTCAAGGGATAGCGTTTCAAGGGGAAATGCGATGAGTGAGAAATCCGCACTTGTGATCAGCGCCCATGCCGCCGATTTCGTCTGGCGTTGCGGCGGTGCGATCGCGCTGCATGCTGAGAAAGGATATGACGTAACCGTTGTCTGTCTGAGTTTCGGCGAGCGGGGAGAAAGCGCCAAACTCTGGAAGCAACAGGGTATGACGCTGGATACCGTCAAGGCCGAGCGAGCAAGGGAAGCCGAACGTGCGGCGTCGGCGCTCGGCGTTCACGATTTGCAGTTCTTCGACCTGGGCGACTATCCGCTGCGTGTTGGTCAAGAGGCCATGGATCGACTGGTTGATGTCATCAGAGCGGTTCAGCCCGCCTTCATGCTGTCCCATTCAAAGTGGGATCCCTACAATACCGACCATATGTATACCACGCAGGTCGCGCTGGAGGCGCGCATGATCGCCCAGGCCTGGGGCCACAAGCCTGGCGAAAAGGTTCTCGGTGCTCCCCAGCTCTATCTGTTCGAACCGCATCAGACCGAGCAGATGGAATGGAAACCCGACATTTTTCTCGATATCTCCCCGGTCTGGGACAAGAAGCGGGCAGCCATCGAATGCATGGAAGGTCAGGAGCATCTCTGGACCTACTACACCAACGTCGCGGAAAATCGAGGCAATCACTTCCGCCGCAATTCCGGCGGTCAGGCTGGAGGGCGCAAGGCAACCCATGCCGAGGGTTTCCAATCTGTCTTTCCGCGCACCGTGGACGAATTGTGATGGGCGGTATTGTCAGGCAATCAATCGATCGGGCTGCGCCGGACATCATACAGGCGCTGGGACAGGCCGGTGTTGCGACAGTGCACGAAGCGTTGGGCCGGACGGGTCTCATGGCCTCCTCCATGCGACCGATCCAGCAAGACCTCTCAATCGCGGGATCGGCCGTGACGATATCAGCGCCGCCAGGTGACAACTGGATGATCCATGTGGCCATCGAGCAATTGAACGAAGGGGATATCATGGTGCTGGCTCCGACCGCACCTTGCGATATGGGCTATTTCGGCGATCTGCTGGCGACGTCGGCCATGGCGAGAGGCTGCAGGGCGCTGATTATCGATGCAGGTGTGCGCGATACGCGCGATTTGCGAGCAATGGGTTTTGCGGTCTGGTCGACGGCCATTTCGGCGCAGGGAACCGTCAAGGAAACCGTCGGCAGCGTCAACATTCCCATCGTCTGTGCCGGTGCAGCCGTAGCACCCGGTGACATTGTTGTGGCCGATGACGACGGTGTTTGCATTGTCCCGCGCGAACGCGCTGCGACAACAATGGAAGCGGCACAGAGGCGATTGGATGCCGAGGAAGGCAAGCGCCAGCGGCTCCAGAACGGAGAGCTTGGGCTCGATATTTACCAGATGCGTGAAAGGCTCGAAGCCAAGGGCCTGAAATATGAATAATGGCATCCCGGCAATGTGGATGCGTGGCGGCACTTCCAAGGGCGGCTATTTTCTCGCTGATGATCTGCCCAGTGACCCGCAGGAAAGGGATACCCTCCTGCTGAGGATCATGGGCTCGCCGGACCCGCGTCAGATTGACGGCTTGGGAGGCGCGGTACCCGTGACCTCAAAGGTGGCGATTGTTTGCCGCAGCAGCGAGCCCGGGATCGACGTCGATTATCTCTTTCTGCAGGTGTTTGTCGATCAGGCCCTGGTGTCGGACGCACAAACCTGCGGCAATATATTGGCAGGTGTGGGACCCTTTGCGATTGAACGCGGGTTGGTGATGACGACCGGCGATGAAACGACTGTCCGGATTCGCAACACAAACACCGGCCAGTCTGTCAGCGCCCGTGTGCAGACACCAAACGGACATGTCACCTATGAGGGCGCTTCTGCCATAGACGGTGTGCCGGGTACCGCAGCGCCGATCCCGTTGCTTTTTTCCGGACTGGCCGGGTCGAAATGCGGTGCGTTGCTGCCGACCGGAAACGCCGTCGATGTGATTGACGGCCTGCGCTGCTCGTTGATCGACAACGGCATGCCGACGATCCTGATTGCCGCCGCGGACCAGGGATTGTCCGGAGGTGAGGCGCCTGACGATCTGGAAGGCAATGAGCCACTCAAACAACGGTTGGAGGACATTCGGCTACTTGCCGGGCCCATGATGGCGCTGGGCGATGTGACCGCGCAATCGGTGCCGAAAATATGTCTGGTCAGCCCGCCAGGACAGGGCGGTGTGATCAATACCCGCTGCTTCATACCCCATTCGGTTCACCGAACCATTGGCGTCTTGTGTGCCGTCAGTGTTGCAACAGCCTGCCTCCTGGAGGACGGGCCGGCCCGAGATGTCGCGGAGATTCGTTCGGGAGAGGAATTGGACATCGAGCACCCCGGAGGCACGATGAGCATCGTTCTCAAACGAAACAACGACGGCGTTGTCACCGAAGCCGGTAATTGCCGCACTGCGCGCAAGCTTTTTGACGGCCTGGTCTTTGCCTGAGGGAATGGGAGCATGGGCAATACGGTCCTGATGATCGGATTTGGCGAGGCCGGACAGGCTATCGCATCGGGCTGGCGCGATGCTGGAATGGACCATACGGTCCTGACTTATGATACCAAGCTCGACGACCCCCTCACGCGGGACGCAATGCACGCGGCGGCAGTGGCACTGGATACCAAACCCGTTGCCCATGTGCCTGAAGCGGCTGCCGAAGTGTCCCATGCCGTTTCTGTCGTGACCGCTGATCAGGCGCTTCATGCCGCAGAGCGTGCGGCCGACATCCTGCCGCCTGGCGCGGTCTTCTGGGACATGAACTCCGTGGCGCCGGACACGAAGCGGCAGGCTGCAAGGACGCTGGCGCAAGCCGGCTTGGTGTATCTGGATGTAGGTGTGCTGTCACCCATCCATCCCAAACGCCATGCGGCGCCGCTGGCGGTCGCCGGTGTCGTCGATGACCGGATCCGCGACGCGATCGATGCATTCGGCTTTGATGCCGATGTTCTCTCCGGGACGATCGGCGACGCTGCGTCCCTGAAGCTTCTGCGCAGCATTATCATCAAGGGAATGGAAAGCCTGCTGGTGGAGTGTCATCAAGCCGGCGAGCGTGCGGGGCTGACCGACGAAGTGCTGCAATCGCTGGCACCATCCTTCCCTGGCATCGATTGGCCTGAACGCCTGGACTATGTTCTGCAGCGGGTTGAACAGCATGGACCGCGGCGTGCCGCCGAAATGGCTGAGGCCGTCAAATTTCTTGACGATTTGGGTGTGCCGCCACTGATGTCGAGCGCCGCATCGAAACGGCTGTCATTGGGAACCGCAGCATCACAAAGTGCTGATGGTGGCGAGCCAGATTAATACGAGCAAGCAACCGAACATTGGTTCGTGGCGGCAGGGCCAATCGATCTTATGCTTGCGATTGTCGGGTCAAATTCTGAAACCGGACCATGGCGATCGTTCCAATGATCGGTCCGGGCACGACGGCCATGAAAACCCACCGCCAGCTTCCGAGCGCCTGTGCCAGCTGCGGCAAGAGCCAGATGGCAAGAATGGTCAGGGCAAAACCCAGCCCCAGTTGCAGTGACAGGGCCGTGCCGACATATCCCGGATCGCTCACCTCGGTCGTTGCCGCAGAAAACTGCGCGGAATCACCGATGATCGAAATGCCCCAGACCAGAAGGACCGCGACTAATATCCAAAGCGGGCCGGCAAAGGCAAAGCCGGCAAGAAAGGCACATGTTCCAGAGACGATCATCATTCCGGCTGCGGTTTTCGCCCGCCCGATGCGATCCGACAGAACACCGCCGAGAATGCAGCCGATGGCGCCGATGGCGATCGCAGCAAAGGTAATGATCGACGCCAATGCCGGATCAGGTGAAGGATTGGCAACGAGATAGGCCTGCGTAAACAAAAGCAGCCAGGCCCAGACGGCGTAGAGTTCCCACATGTGACCGAGATACCCGATTGTGACCAGAATAAAGGGCCGTTGCCGTATCACCGCGCCGATCTGGCGGGGATTGAAACGCGCCTTTGAAAACGGATAGGGCCCTTCCACCGCGGCAAACAGAAAGATGACAGCGCCAGCCAAGGTGAGGCCGCTGGAAGCAGTGACCACATTCTGCCAATCAAGCGACGTCGTGAGCGAGCGCAGCAAGTGGGGAAGGGACGATCCGACCGTCAGGGCGGCAATAACGGCACCGAGTGCGATGCCGCGCCGTTTCGCAAACCAGGTCGCAATCAGCTTGAGCGCGGGCGGATAGACGCCGGCCAGAGCGATGCCCACCAGCACACGCGCCAGGATCAGCAGCGTCGTGCTGGGCTCGAACAGGAGCGCGATATTGGCCGCGGCGGCGAGAGCCGCGCTGGCGGCCATCAGCCGGTTCAGTGGGACGATATCGGGAAGATTGACGACACTGGCCGCAACCGCGCCGATGACGAAGCCGACCTGAACTCCATTTGTCAGCCAGGATGCAGCCGAGGGCGACAGGTTCCAATGGGCAATGAGTTCCGGAGCGATGGCCGTCGCCGAGAACCATGTCGTCATGGACAGGACGACGGCAAGGCAGACGAGCCCGAGAACCAGCCATGGTGCGCCGGTTCGGTCCTGCAACAGCCGGTTTTCTTTAGCCATGGCCGGCAATCCCCGATCGATGCCTAGAGGTCTGCGAGGGCAACGGTGAAAACGGTCGCTGTTCCGGACAGGCAGGTTTCACCGGCTTCATTGCGAACAGATGTTTCGACCTTGCAGATGGGTTTGTCGGGGCGCACATCGGTTATTTCGACCCTTCCCGTGATCATCTCTCCCACGCCGACCGCCTTGACGAATTTCCATGACACTTCAAGAAAAACCGTGCCGGGACCGGGCAGGTCTTCCGCTACGATCGCATTGAGGATCCCCGACGTTACGCCGCCCTGGACGATCAGCTTTCCAAAGACGGACTTTTCCGCCAGCGCCTTGTCGAAATGCAATGGGTTCATGTCGCCCGTCATTTTGGAAAAGGCAACAATGTCTTCTTCGGTCGTGCGTCGGCTCCGCTCCGCGAAGGCTCCGACCTCCGGTCTTCCCTTGATCACGCCGGCCCAGCCGTCTTTCACTGCATCGCTCATGGGGCATCCTCCAGGTTTTCCATATCAGGCGTTGTTTTGAAAACAGGCAGCATTCGTCCGCCAACATTGGTCGGATGCATGCGCACCGCATCTCCCACATTCACTGCCTGGTCGCCGTGCGGCAGGATCAGGCTCAGCATCGTCGGCCCCTCGGTCAGAACCACAAGGCCGACAATATATCCGGCAGCGGGAACCCATCCGGGATGCGCCGGTCTATGCACCTGCGAAAATGATTTCAGCGTTCCCGTGCCTGCCGCCTCCACCCAGGAAAGATCATTACTCCAGCAGTGCGGACACAGCGCGCGCGGATAAAAAATGTGGTGTCCGCATCCGTTGCACTTTTGAACGGTCAGCCGCCCGGACTCAACGGCCTGCCAGAATGGCTCCGTCAGTGCGATCATGGTAGGGCCGGGGACTGTCAGGTTCTTCAAGGCATCTGTCATTGTGCCGCCCCCAGAACCAGAGCCGTTGCTTCGCTCATCGTCGCCCCATTGCCCGTCACCAGAGCCCGCTTGGCGTTCCTGATCTGGCGACCTTCTGTGTTGCTCCTGAGCTGGCGTACCGCCTCGACAAGGTGTGTCATGCCGCCGGCAAGGTCCGGCTGGCCAAAGCCAAGCTGACCACCATGGGTGTTGAGTGGCGTGTCGCCATCAAAGCCGAGATTGCGGCCCCTGAGCCATTGACCGAATGCACCCGGAGGGCAAAGTCCGGCATCCTCGATCGTCGTGGCGACCATGATCGTGTAGCAGTCATAGAGCGACAGCAAATCCATCTCATCGGCCGTGGAGCCCGACTGATGAAAGGCGCGCGCCATGGCAGGTTTAAGCGGACCCGAGGTCAGGCTGGGCGCTTGCGATACGGCGCGGTGCGTGAGCTTTTCCCCAGCACCCAGCAGCATGACAGGTGTTTGCGGCAGCCTCTTTGCATGCGCCTCGGAGGTGACGATCACGGCGCAGCCTCCCGCAACCGGCATGACGATTTCCAGCAGATGCAGCGGTGAGGCGATCATCGGTGATGCCATCACATCGTCGACGGTAGCGGGCTTGCCGTAAAATATCGCGTCCGGATTGTGCTGGGCGTTATGCTGTGCCCAGGCCGCAATGGATGCATAGTCTTCAGGTGGAATGTCAAATCGTGACATATGTGCCTGCATCAGCAGCGCGTAGGATATGTTTGCGCCCGATGCGCCAAACGGAACATCGAACTCGCGGATTGGATTGCGGTTGGGGGACCGCGGTGGCACCGCTTCACGGTTATTGGCGAGGACGCATAGCACCGTCTCGCACATGCCGGCATCGATCGCGACGGCTGCTCTCCACACCATGCCGGCCCCGGACGCGCCGCCAAGATCCACGACATTGCTCATGGACGGATGCAGTCCGAGATATTCACAAACCGTGGCCGGAACATGCTGGGGTGTCTCGCCAACCTGCGGACCGACGAGCAGCCCGTCAATCTGGCCCGGCTCCAGCCCGGCATCGAAAACCGCGGCGCGGGAGACCTCGGCAATCATTTCAAGCGTGGCGCGTCCGGTTGTCCTGCGGACCGGCTTGAGCTCGCCTATTCCCACAATCGCTGCAGTCACAATGCTGTCCTTTGAGGAAGAGCAGCATATTCCGCCAGACAATCCGGATTGGATATCGAACTGAAACGGCCAACGTCGTCGCCGGTTAGCGCCGCGCGTCCGGCAGCTTCGACACGCTTGGCATTGAGTGTGTAGGGAATGGCCGAAACGGCGTAGATCCTGTGCGGGACATGGCGGGGGGAGGCCTGCTGCCGGATTTTCATGCGAACCCGCTTTGCCAGTTCGTTATCCAGCGGCTGGCCCTGTGCCAGTTGCAGGCAAAGAACAACTTCCTCATCGCCATTGACCGGCGTGCCGAAAACCAGACAGTCCTCAATCTCGCTGAATCCTTCGCAACTGCTGTAAATCTCCGATGAACCAATGCGCACGCCTCCCGGTTTCAGTGTCGCGTCGGCACGTCCGTGGACAACAGCGGATCCGTGCACCGTCAGTTCCGCGATATCGCCATGGGTCCAGATTTCCCGGCGGTCGGAAAAATATGTGTCGTGATACCGCTTCTTTCCGTCGGCGCCCCAGAATGTCAGGGGCATGGACGGGAAGGGCTCCGTGCAAACAAGATCGCCGCGGCGTCCGACCACCGGTGCGCCGCGCTCATCAACGACATTGACGGCCATGCCCAGTCCCTTGACCGTGAGTTCTCCGCGACGGACCGGATGGATCGGGGAACCGAGAAGAAAGCAGCCGATGATCTCGGTGCCGCCGGAAATGGACGCAAACATCATGTCCTGTTTGACATGATCGTAAACCCAGTCGAATTGATGTCCATATGTCGGCGCGCCGCAGGCCATCAGAGCACGAAGGGCAGACAGATCGTGCTTTTTGCCCGGTGCATAGTTCTGATCCTCAAGCGTTGCCAGAAATTTTGGGCTGATTCCCAGATGCGATACAGCGCACCGTTCGGCTGTGGACCATAGTGGGCTGCAGTCAAGCCCATCATCAGTGTTCAATATCGGTGCGCCATCGTAAAGTACGATAGCCGCGCCGCAGCTCATGGCCGAAATCATCCAGTGATACATCATCCAGGCCGTATTGGTGTACCAAAGAACGACGTCACCCGGCCCGACATCACCGTGGAGCATATGCTCCTTGACGTGCTGGAGAACCACACCGCCCGTGGAATGGACAATGGCCTTTGGCGCACCCGTCGTGCCGGATGTATACAGAACATAGAGCGGATCGGAAAAGGCGACCGGCTCGAATTCAATAGGCCGATCCGCGCCGAATTCACGCAAGTGAACGGATGGTGCGATTGTTCCGAGACCGGCATCGCAATCCTTGCCGCAGGAAACAACCAGCCGAAGACTGGGCATCGCGTTCGCAATCTCCACGATGCGCTCGGAAATGTCGTGGTGTCTGCCGCCGTAACCATAACGCGCGGTGACGAACAGGACCTTGGGTGCAATCTGACCAAGTCTGTCAATGATCGCCCTGGGTCCGAAATCCGGAGAGCAGGACGACCAGACAGCGCCAATGGATGCGGCAGCCAGCAGGGTCACCAGGGCTTCCGTCCGGTTGGGTAGAACACATGCGACACAATCACCTTTGCCGATACCCGATTGCAGCAGCCCGTCGGCGCACCGCCCAACCCGGTCGATGAGTGCGCCACGTGTCACCTGCGTGATCGCGCCGGTTTCGTCGGCTTCCATCACCACCACGTCATCCAATGCACCGCGCAACAGGTTCTCGGCCAGGTTGATTGTTCCATCCGGAAAAAACACCGCACCGGTCATCGGATGCTGCGGATCGGTTTCCAGCTTTGTCTCGCCCTTGTCTCCCGCCAGGTCGGCGAAATCCCAGACTTCGCTCCAAAAGTCACCCGGCCGGGCGACAGACCAACGATGGAGCGAATCATAATCGGCTGCATCAAATCCGCAAATCCTGGCGAACCGCGCCATATTCGACTTTCTAAAAGCCTCCGGTTTCGGTCGCCAATTGATTTGTGGATCCATCTTCATATCCCGAAACGTTTGACCTCCTTGTTTGGTATAGATCGAACGATCGGTACAGTTCAAGCAACCATCAGGTTTTTCTTGTGAAGGGCACCGTGGGAAGATGCCTCCAACCGTTGGCGAGGCGTTCATCAATCTGCGTGCGGACCCGTCCTGAGCGTCATTGAGGAATATGGTGCGGATTGGTATCCAAGGGATCGGCAACGGGCCGGGCGCCGCAATCTTTTCGCCGGTTATCTGGCGACGGCACGCAGAAAGAGATCCGCAAAAATCTCGCCAATCTCTGCGGGCTTGTATTTGCCCTCGGAGTTGAGCCAAAGGAAACTGTAGAAATACATTCCCAGCAATCCCTTGACGGCGACCTTCTCTCCGTCGATTTCCCGGAATGCACCACTCGCGACACCGGCCGACACTGCATCGATCCAGATTTGCTCATACTCCGCGTGAAACCGGGATATATTTGTATAATGCTCGCCGGAAAGTGCCTCAAACTCCCGAAAACAAACAGTCATTTCCGCCAGATGCTGACCAACCGTTTCCATCAGATCAAAGCTCAGGCGGCGAATCCTGACTTCCGGATCGGGATGCTGTGCGACGGTTTTTCGCGCCGTCTCCACCAGGTTTTTGATGTAACGCGAAGAGATGTCATAGAGCAGGTCTTCCTTGCTCTCGATGTGATGATAAAGAGCGCCACGTCCCAGTCCTGTTGCCTCTCCAATCTCCGCGACGCCTACGCCCGCAAACCCCTTCTTGGCGAACAGGCCGGCTGCGACGCGTCGAATACGATCTGAGTGTTTTGTTTCTTTCAGCGGAAAAGACCTCTTTTTGGGCGCGCCGATGAATGGGTTGCGCGTGTGTGTCTGGCTGGTCTGTGTCAGTTTTTCGGATAGGACAGGTTCCGAAAAAACTCAAGTTTTTTATCCAGTCAAGACCAAAATTGTATCGATCGGTCGGTATTTTTCAAACAACACGATGCCTTTCGAGAAACGCAGAACGTGGTGCGGATCCGACTGTGAATCATGCTTTTTGCAACACATTTTTGGAGAATCGGTATATGTCAGGAAGTGGGGGCGGGGAGTTTGCGATTTGGCGATTTCCGCTGAATACGCTGGATGCGTTCGCTTGGTATCAAGTCTCAGGGCGTCATCTGGTAACGACTTGTGTTCTGTGCCCGCCGGGTGCCGGACGGTGTTGCACCTCAATAAGTTGCAAAGGTGTATCAACGAGCCGGGGCTGTTTGATCTGTGAGCCGCCATCCGAGCAAAGAGGAGCGGGCCGCAGAGCGGGCAGTTATTGCCCCGATCGTCGCTGATTTCGGAACCAGCGTCCTGTTACTCACCGTCGGCATAGCAGCCGGATCCCTCACGCTGATCGGCGAGGGCATCCGGAGCTTTCTTATGCTCGCGGCATCGATGTATGCTGCATTTGTTCTTTATGCCATTCATCACGGCCGGATGAGCCGGTTCGAATTTGGGCCTGACAAGGTCGAACGGTTTGCCACACTGGTCGTTGGCCTCGGTTTGGTTGTGAGTGGAGTCTGGATCGCAACTGGGGCACTGGCAACCGTGACGGAACCCGGTCCGGCGGTATCATCACTTTGGCTGGTTTTTGCCGCCATAACCAACGCCATCAACGCTGCAGTCAATATCGCTGGCTGGTTCGGGATGCGGGCGGCCATGCCCAGAATGCCATCAGATGTGTTTCTGGCGCAGATGCATGCGCGTTTGACAATGATGATTTCGTCATTGTTCTTGCAGGTGACACTGACGATTGCGGCACTCGCGAAAGACCCTGCACTGGCGACCGGAATGGATGCGCTCGGGGCGGCATTTGTCGCCGTTCTGATGATCCTTCGCGGTGCGACAATGCTGCATTCCACCTTGCCCCACATTCTCGACTACCATCCCGATCCAACCCTTTCCGATCGGATCGAATGTGCCGCGCGCAGGGTTCTGCCAAATGCCAGGGTCGTGCACCTGCGGACCCGGCCCTATGGGGGTGGCTCCCAGGCAGAGATCAGGCTGGCCGTTGAAAAGGATGCTCCGGCGGCACGTACCGCTGTCTGGAACAAGGAGATGACAGACCAGTTGGCCGCGGGAGGTGACAATGTACATCTTGCGCTTACCGTCATTGTGGAGCCGGCTCGATGACGTTCCAATCACGACATGACAAAACCCCAGCCTGCCTGTTTTGCGTTTTGGAACGGATGTGTTCGTTCAAGACAATCACCGGCAATGGAGAAATTGATGCGTAACCAATGGATCTACACACTCGTGGTGCTGGGTCTCTTCATCTATTGCGGCGTAATGATCGCGCCTTATGTCAGATCCACACTTGAGCGCGACGCGTCGGTAACAGCATGGTCACGGACGGCCGTGGCACCGATCTCCGGCCGCATTGTCGATGCTCTGCCGACTCCCGGTGATGTTGTCGGCCCATTGGGGCACATTACCACCATTGAAAACCATCTGCTCCTGGGTGAACAGCAATCGGTGGAAGAATTGCATCGCCGGATTGCGGCCGCAATGACGCGTGTCAGTGACAACAATGAAAGACTTCAGGAGCTGTCCGAACTCGAGGCGGAGAGGGTCCAGACGCGCGATTCCTTCGCCAAGATATTCCATCGGACCCTGGAGGCGGAGATTGAAAACCTGCAGTCGGAACTCGTCGTCGTCACCGAAAGGGTCGGTGTGCTGGAGCGAATAGCAGGACGACAGCGCAGCCTTGAGGAGCGCGGTGTTGGTGCCGAGGCTATTCTTGACGAAGCCCTGTTGCGATTGGCCGAAGCCCGCGCCAGAAAAGCGCAATTGGAAGCCTCACTAAACATAGCGCGGCTGCGGGACCAGTCGGCCGAAGCGGATGTTTTTGTCACTGCAGCGGGTGATACCCCGGACTGGCTGCACTATGGCGAGTTCGAGTTGAAACTCGAAGAGCGAAGCATTCGTCACGACTTGCGCCGGGCAGAAGCGGATCTTTCGGAGGCGCTCGAAGGTCTTCAACTGGCGCAGGCAACTCTGGAGCAATTGTCGAAATCCGCCGTGAACGCGCCACCCGGGGCAATTGTGTTCAGCGTCACTGCGACGCCCGGTGCAACGGTGCAGGCCGGCGCCACGATCATCGAGTGGGTCGACTGCAGCGTGCTTCTCGTTGATGTGCCGGTGGCGGATGCTGAAGCATCATTGATAAAGACCGGTGACGAAGCTGAGGTCATACTGGAAGGCGAAAGCACGATACGAAAGGCGATGGTCGAACTGGTCCGTGGCTCTTCAGCAACCCTTGGCCGGGCTGACCTTGCCGCCATTGCCAAGGGTCGGACCGAGGGCGTGGCACAAGCCATTCTGTCTCTGGATGCCGGAGTCGGCGATTTCGATCGGTGTCCGGTTGGACGTGCGGCCTATGTACGGTTTCCAGGTGTTGGCCTTTTGAATGTGTTGAAAGCGCGATTGAGACTATGAACGGTCGAGAACCGACCGCTCAAGAACGGGCTGGCGAGAGGGCATTCGCCCTGACCAACGCTGCGGACGTCGCCATGTTGATACTGATGGTGCTCGCTGCAATCGCAAGTGGCTCGCTTACCATGTTCAGTGAATCAGCACGCGGCGTGCTCCTGCTCATCATGCAGATTTACACGCTCTGGCTCCTTCGGGCTTCACACCGTGGCCAGTTGACTCGTTTCGAATATGGTACCGGCAAGATGGAGCAGTTCGTGTTCGTCATCGTTGGTATCGGGCTGTTGGTCGGCACCATCTGGGTGGTGCAATCGGTTTTGGATGCATTTGTCACGACCGAGCCCCCGGCGAGCCCGCTCGGCCTGTCCGTCGCCGCCATTGTCAATGCCATCAATCTGGGCATCAATCTGATCGGCTGGCACGCCATGTGGTCGGCGAGCCGTGGCCGGGATCCGGGATTGTTGGCCGGTGAACTCAGTGCTCGTTTCGGTTCGCTTGTGGGGTCGGCCATACTGCAGGTTTCCCTGACAGCTGCTGCCCTTGCGAAGGACCCGGTGCTGGTGCTCACCTTTGATGCCTTCGGCGCGACGCTGGTGGCACTCCTGATGGGAAAGCGTGGTTTGTCCATGATCATGAAGGGCCTCTCAACCTTGCTCGATCAGCCACCATCGGCGGCGCTGTCACAGGCCATTCGATCCAAGGTTACGGCAATCATCCCGGAAACGGATATACTGGGACTCCGGATGCGCCGAGGCGGCAAACAGATTTTTGTGGAGGTCGCAATAGATGGGATGGCCGTTTCGACCGTGCAACACATCGCCGAGCGGTCAGACACCATTCGACAGGCGCTTCACACTTTGGACTCTCCGGTCGATCTGACACTGGTCGTCGGAACCACCACCGGATGGCACCGCTGATCCTATCTTGCCGCATTGGTGATTTTTGAATTGGGAGCAAGGATTTCCAGCGACCGGCAGACCCGTGCGCGTCAAAATTCTCCCAATTCTACGAAAAGTGTAATAAATGGGGGCGGCCGGGACCAACGTGTTGGTTTTTCAATATCCGGCGAAACAGGTTGAAGAACACGGTCCTATCAATGACGAAAATCCAGACCGGAAAATCCAATCCGACGGTTCAGGACGTGGCGCGCGCGGCCAATGTGTCGACGGCCACCGTCAGCCGGGCGCTGTCGGCGCCTGAACGGGTGTCGGAAAAGGCGCGAAAGCGGGTTTCGGAAGCCGTCAAGCAAACCGGTTACGTCATCAATCACACGGCGCGCAATCTGCGCCGCCGGCAGACCAGCACGATCGTCGCGCTGGTACCCAATATCGGCAATTCGCACTTTTCGAACATTCTGGAGGGCATTGAAAATGTCTGTGCCCAGAAGGGCATCAATGTGTTGATTGCCGACACCCGCAAACCGTCGATGTCGCGGTCCAAACTGCAGACCTATTTCAGCAACAACAATGTTGACGGCATCGTCATCCTGGACGGCGATATTTCGGTCGAGGAAATGCGGGCGTCGAACCTCAACCTGCCACCTCTGGTGACGGCCGGAGAATGGTGCGAGGATCCAGATGTCCCGGTTGCCCTGGTCGACAATCTGAAGGGCACGGACCTTGCTGTCACGCATCTGATCGAATGCGGGCATCGGTCCATTGGCCATGTCTCCGGCTTGCTGACGCACCAGCCGGGCAGAGACCGCCTGAACGGGTTTCTTGCAACATTGAGCCGGTTCGACATCGATCAATCGAAAGCCTGGGTCTGCGACGGGGACTATTCCCTGGAATCCGGACAGCAGGCCGCCGAGGCGTGGCTGGCGCTGAGCGACAGGCCGACCGCCGTTTTCTGTGCGGCAGATCGTACGGCGTTTGCCTTCATTTCAACCTTGCACAAGGCCGGAGTTAGCGTGCCACGTGACGTTTCGGTCGTCGGGTTCGACGACATTGATGTTGCGCCTTATTACGTCCCGGCCCTCACCACCATCCATCAGCCACGCCGAGCGATCGGATCATCCGCTGCCCATCATCTGCTTGCCCTGATGGAGGGGTCCAGGCCCGACGCCAGGATTTCTCAGTTGGATCCCTGGCTGGTCGTTCGCGACAGCACGGCTCCCCCGAGGACCTGATCCGGCGTACAATGATAGAGGCTGCGGTGCCTGCGGAACCTTTGTTGTGCGATGTAGCAAGGTCATCTCATAGCAAAAGCCACCCGCTTCAGAAACGGCATTCAATTGTTTTTGAACGGTGTCGGCGTCACATTCATGCAAGAAATGGGTGTATGATTTGCACAAGAAGGAATGATCCGCGCGTTGTTGGCGCATTGGCGCGGAAAGCCAATGGATGGAAATTTGAAGGTCCTTAGCGCTCTGAGATGGATGGCGATTGCGTTGTTGTTGAGCCTGAGCCCGGTCAACGCCTTCGCTCAGCAGACCGATGTTACTGCCGGACAGTCCGATGCGGCGGTTCTGTGGGACCAGGCTGCAGCTGCCGGTGTGCAGTATTATCAACAGGGTGACCTCGAAAAGGCCATCGAAGAGACGCTCCGGTCAAAAACCATTGCCATCGATGCCTTTGGTCAACAAAGCACCTATGCGGCGACCAGTTTGAACAATCTAGGAGTCTTCTACGGCCAGCAGGGCCGTTATCCGGAGGCCGTTGACGCACTGACCATCTCTGCCGCGGTCAGGCGTGACATTCTTGGCCCGAACGATTCCAACACCATATCCACCCAATTTGAATTGGCGGGCGCGCTGAGAGCCGCCGGGGATCCGGGGGCTTCCGCGCAGACCTTTAAGCAGATCCTGTCCGCCTACGAGGCGACCGGACAGAAGGACCTGATCCTTTTTCGGACCCTCTATTGGCTTGGCTATGATGCCTCTCAATCAGACGATGACGTCGCCGCCAGCGGATATTATGCGCGCGCGTGGCAGACTGCCGAAGCGATTGGCGGTCACGACACCCTGGAAAAGGCCCACCTCGCCATGGTCTGGGCGGAATATCAAAGCGGTGAAGAGCAAACGGCACTCTATCGCGAGGCGCTGGCCATCCGTGAAAGGGAACTTGGTCCCGATCACCCGCAGGTCGCCGATACGTTGAATGCAATGGGTCTTTCGCTCTATGGGTCGGATGACCGTTCGGCAGCGGAGCTGATGCTCAAGAGGGCGCTTGCCATCCGCGAGGTGTCGCTGGAGCCAAATCACATCGATACGGGTGAGACGCTCCGCAATCTTGGATTGGTGGCCATGCAGGATGGTCGCTATGACCTGTCCGAGACCTATGCGCGTCGGGCGCTGAAAATGGCTGAAGATGGCGGCTATGTAGAGACGCAGCACACTTCGCGGATCATGAACAATCTCGCCCTGACCCTGCAAAGCCTTGGAAAAGGGCAGGAGACCATTGCCATGTTTCGCCGGGCCCTGGCCCTGGATGAAAAACTGTTGGGGCCGAATCATTCCGACACCGGCATTGCCTTGAACAATCTGGCCAGGGCCATTGCCGAATATTCTCCGATTGCCGGATATGGCGAGGCGCGCCAACTCTATGACCGCGCCATCGAACTGCGCGAACGCGTATTGGGGCCTGACCATCCCGACGTCGCCATTGCACTCGACGAACTGGCCGTTCTGCAGACACGGGTCTTCGATTATGAGGGCGCGCAAGCCAATTTTGACCGGGCCGTGGAGATTTATCTCAAGAGCGACGATGCTGATCGTCTCGAGTCCCTCGATTATCTGTTCTTTGCGTCGGCTGCCAATCAATTGCGTCTCGGACCGGAACATCGTGCCTCCGCCTTTGAGACGATCCAGCGTGGCATGGGTGGCGCCGCCAACCGCGCGCTCAGCGCCAATGCGGCACGCCTGTCCGCCTCGGATCCTGAACTGTCGTCTCTGGTGCGTGAAAAGCAGGACATGGCTGCTGAACGCCGCAAAAAGATCAGCGGGTCCTATCTGGCTTTCGGCGAAGGCAATCGGGCATTGGGTGAAACGCTCTCGAGCCAGGCGCAGGATCTCCAGAAAGAGCTGACAAGGCTGGAAACCAGGCTTGAAGACGAGTTCCCGGCCTATGCACAGCTCACCGCCAACCCGCCTTTGGGATGGCGGGAGGTCGTCGGCCTGCTGAAACCCGGCGAGGCGCTCGTTCTGATGGTTCCCGGCCAGATTCGCGACACTGCCGATGATGTGCCCGGCTCCATCTTCATGGTCGGCTGGGACGGGCGCAGTTATGTTGGTGATCTTGAAGCTGGGACCTATCTTCGTGGCGCCGCAGCACAATTTCGATGCGGCGTCTATCCGGTCGGGCCGACCTGTGACTATGTGAACAGCCTGACACAGGCGGCCGACGAAACGCGTGGCGCCATCAATATGAGCGGTGGCGGTGAACGGCAACCCGGAACCAGATTTGATTTTGAGCTGGCTTACGGCCTTTATGCGCGCACCTTGATGCCGGTGGAACCCTATCTTGAAGGGGTGGACCACCTGATCCTCGTCAACCAAAGTGCGGAACTCTCGTCCCTGCCGTTTCAGATGTTGTTGGCCAAACCCTACCAACCGCTCGGCCGAGATGAAACGGCTCTGCGAGAAGCGCCGTGGCTCATCCGCGATTATGCCATCAGCACCCTGCCAACAGTCGGTGCGCTTCGATCCCTGCGCGGCAACAAGAGCTTGGTCCGCAACGCGACGAAGCCGTTCCTGGGCGTCGGCGACCCGATCATAGGATCGCGCGGCAAAATCGATTGCGGTCCGGCGCGAAACAACCTCGTTGCAGCATTGGACGACAACAACTCCCCGGATACGATCGCGTTACGATCGGCAGGCGGCAGCACCGGCGATCTTTATCCCGAGGGCTTTGCCAACCCCATTGCCGACGTTGCGCAAATCCGAAGATTTTCCAGATTGCCGGAGACCCGTTGCGAGCTGGAAGCCGTGGCCGAAAGTCTTGGTGGCGGCGAACTCCTGCTCGACGAATCCGCCACCGAGAGGAGCCTGAAGGCACTTCAGGCGCGCAATGAACTGGGTCAATATCGGGTCATCTCATTTGCAACGCACGGTCTTGTCGCTGGAGAGGCCGGATCCAGTGAGCCGGCCCTTATCCTCACGCCCCCCGAAACCGGCACACTGGAGGATGACGGATTGCTGACCGCCAGCGAGATCGCCACTTTTGAACTCAATGCGGACTGGGTCATTCTTTCGGCCTGCAATACGGCGGCCGGAAGCGGGCAGGATGGCGAAAGTCTGTCGGGTCTGGCGCGCGGGTTTTTCTATGCGGGCGCCAAAAGCGTGCTGGTTTCGAACTGGCCAGTGAACACCCATGCCGCAACCCGTCTCACAACAGCAACCTTCGCAGCGATGGAAAGTGATCCGGAATTGGGGCGCGCCAAGGCGCTTCAGCTCGCCATGCTCGATGTACTGGAAGACCCTACAAGCACCTTGCGGCAGCTGGAACCTTTCTACTGGGCACCGTTCTCCATAGCGGGTGAGGGTGGACCGATCGCCGCGCAGTAGCCGGCAGCCCTCTTCCTGTCAGTCCGGAGTTGGCCCGGTTTGCTACAGTGAATGCGGCTCAGTATCTTTCCTTCTTCTTCTTTTTCTCGTCCTCATCATCATCGTCGTCCTCCCCACGGATCATCTCGATGAATTCCTCGTGCTGCTTGTCTCGCAATTCCGATTGCCGCTTCATGCTTTCGTCATGCGCCTTTTGCCGTTCCCTCTGCACCTCCCGCCGCAGCTTGGTGACTTGACGCTGCCAATCCGGGACGGAGCGATAGGATTGTTTCATGGCGTTGAAGAGCGGCGTTGCGGCATCCAGCTTTCCGGCTGGGGCCCAAACCGAATTTGTCGGAAACACAGTGGCGAATTGCTGCACGGTACGCGATGCCATGGGTGGCGGGATGTCGAGTGTCATCACGTCCATCACCCAAACCAGATCGACATCCTCATCGACCATTCCGGTTTTGGAATTGTAGCGCAACCGGACCCGAACGGCGTCGAAATAAGTGTCTATGCCGAGGCCGGCCATTCCATTGTTCGCGACGGTCTGACGCAGGGTTGCCTTGAGGTCTGTGAGGACCTTGATGGACAGGATTTCTGCATCCTTGGGTCGATGGCGCAAGATCAGCCTGTCGGCAAGCTGCCGAGTGCCGGTGACTCTGCCCACATGGCAGTTTGATTTGCGAAACTGGGTTCTGGCTTTGTTGAGCGCGGCTTCGTTCTGCGCGATCGCCATGGAATCCATGGTGGGATCGCCCGTGTTGGAGTAAATCTCGGTCCAGATGATCTGATGACCTGGCCGAATGCGAAGCCCTTGTGTCCCGTCTGGAGAAACCGTGCGAAACAGCACGGCATAAAACTCGTCATCACTGCAGGGTTTGTTCCACAGCACCTGACCGCTGGACTGCCAGCCACCCGGTACCGAAATGGTAAAGGCCGGAACGGGACGGTCAAAGCCCTGTCGATCCATGATCCGGTAGGTCTCCAATCGGGTTTCCGACAGCGCAGGGAGTGAAAAGAGGCAGAGAAAGAGCAGCAGGAGTAACAGACGAAAACCAGTACGCCGGACCGTGGGAATTGTGCGCAGAACATCAATCATGGTGCCAGTTTGTCCTCCTTCAGGGTTGTTCCCTGTACCGCCGACCGGTGTATGCATACAGTCGCTCGGCAAGGCTCAATTCCAGGTGATCAACCGTCTCTTTCTTTGACAACCTAAAGGCATAGGGCTAAAATTTGCAAATCGACAATTTTTCTAGCGGTATGACAAGTCGCAAGGGAAAACGGGTTGAGCCAGATGTTTTGTACTTTCAATCCCTGATAACGACCGTTGAACAGGAGCGGCAGATACAGATCAAAGACCAGCTCATTCGCCAGGCTCCACTGCAATTTGCACGGGTCGAAGCGACGAAAAATTCCATGACATGTCAGGCTGCTCCATTTTGACCAATCACGTCATCTATCATCAAATGCGAATGCCATGCCGGGCAGCCTTTCGATCACGTGTGCACGGTTACGGTGTGATCGTTGCGGTGGCTTGCATGGTCATGACCCTGTGTTTGACCGCGCCGGCGCACGCGAAATCGGTGGCATTGCTGGTGGGTGTGTCCGACTATGATGAAACGATTGGCCTTGCCGATCTGCGGGGACCCGTCAACGATGTCGTTCTGATGCGGGACGCCTTGTCATCAAAGGGCATCACGGATATTCGGCTGCTGGCCGACGGCATTGAAGGTGCGGCACGGCCAACCAAGGCCGCCATCATGAGTGCGCTCGCGCAGCTTGCGAACGAAGCCGAAACTGGTGATTTTTTCATTGTTCACTTGAGCGGTCATGGCACCCGGCAACCGGACAATAATGGCGACGAGGGCGATGGTTATGACGAGGTGTTTCTGCCCGCCGATGTGACTCGGGCGGAGCCTGGAACGCTCGAGATACCCAATGGCATCGTCGATGAGGAGATCGGCGAGGCCATTCGTGCCATTCGAGCGAAGGGTGCGGATGTCTGGTTCATCATGGATGCCTGTCATTCCGGCACGGGTCTGCGTGCCGGTGCCTTGAACACGGCTGACCGTTTTGTCGACCCTGCCCGGTTGGGTCTGCCAGACATTGCCGTCGGGGCCACAGCAACGGGCGGCGAGACGATCGTCGCCGATCGCGGCGAGCAGGTTGATGTGCCCGGTCGATTGATCGCTTTCTACTCCGCCCAGTCCGATGAACTGGCGCGGGAGGTCGATTTCGGCAGCGCCGATTCCGATGGCTCTGAAAACAACTGGTTTGGCCTGTTCACCGCCAAACTGGCCAATCGTATCCAGACGGCGGGTGCGATTTCCTATCGGCAGCTCTTTCAGGATGTCATGGCCGATATGAACAGTACCAGCGTGCCTGGCGCGGCGAGGATGCAGACACCGTTCTGGGAAGGCACGCTGATCGACGCAGCCGTGCTTGGCGGGAGCGAGACCGTCGGTGTTCGCCAATATGCGATCAGGGACGACCTGCTCTCTGCAGGCCTTGTTCACGGCCTGACTCTGGGTACGATTGTCGAACTCGTCGCCGACTCTGCAGCCGGTTCGGACGATGCGGTGGGGTTTGCGCAGATCGAGGAAGTAACGCCCCTGTCGTCTTTCATCCGACCGGTTGAGGACGACTGTGTGCCTGACTCAACGGCGCTGTGCAAGGCGAGCGGTCAGCTTCCGCCGGAGGCTCGTTTCGCCCGCATTGCGGCTGTTCCGGTGGAAACGACGATCGTCCTGTCGCCGATATTGGACCGCCATGGCGAAGCGGATCGCAGTGAGCCGCTTTTTTTGGAAGACGACCATCCCATGGCAATCGTGTTGAAGGAGGCAATCTCGTCCGTCAATGCCGTTGGCGGCATGCGCTTCGAGACCAATCCAGCAAGCTATGACATCGAGATCAGCCTGGTTGACGGGGCCCTTTGGTTTGGCCACAACACCATGCTCGAGGGAGAACCGCTGGGTTTGTCCTGGACACCGGACAACGCTCCAGCGATGGACCTCGTCGCCGTCTTGTCCCGCATCGCCTATGCGGAAAGGTTCGCAGCGACCTTTACCTCGATCGCCGACAGTGGGTCGCTGCTCAATATGAGTCCTGTGCGCGTTGCCGCAACCCTGCGAAGTTCGGATCCGGAGCAGCTGGAGAGACCGGGAACAGCGGTTGATCCATTTCGCGAATGTGGCCGGATCATCCGACGCAACGCCTACACGCCTGAAAGCGACCTGCCGCTCTCAGCGGAAGTGAAGCAATGCGACATTGTCAGCATCGCCGCACGCGGCGAAATCGGCGGGGCGCGGGATGTCAACCGGATCCATATCGACTCCAATTTTTGCGTCCATGCGGAATATGCCCGCGTTGAAGACAGCCGTTCCAATGTTGCCATTGGCAGTGACATGACCCTGTGTTCCGATTGTCCCGATGGGTACTCGGCTGGGGATGAGCGGGTGTTCATAGTGATTTCGGAGTTTCGGGAAAATGCCGATCAATTGAATCTGGAAGGCGTGGTGGAAAACTGTGCGGCCGATGGTGCAACCCGCAGCGCCGGTGCCCGTTCACTCAACGATCTCCTCAGCTCGGTCAGGAAACCGCCTGGAACGCGTGGCTCCATGGGCGGTTTCGCGACGGAGAAGGTCTGGGTTGAAAAACTGAATTGGCGCGTTGTCCCGCGCCGCGTGGCTTTGCAGGGGCTCGGCGAAAACCCCTAGCAACAATGTCTGAACCGATAACACAATCCGACACAGGGAACACGACCATGAAATATTCGACCACAATATGCGCCGCCGCACTTTTGATCCTGTCCTCCTCGGCCTTTGCGCAAACGTCCAGTGTCAGCGGCGCACCGGTGCCAGCCGCACCGTCCCCCGGTGGCATGAGCATGATGGATTTTGTGACCGGTCAGATGCAGAAGGCCACATTGGTCGAGGCCGACGCCGCATCGTCCACCCGTATCTATGGTGGTCGGCCGGCAAAGCCAGGAGCCTGGCCGGCGCAGGTGGGGCTGCACGCGGCAAAACATGTTACCGACGAGTTGGAAAGTCTTTACCTGTCGCATTTTTGCGGCGGTTCCATCATCGCACGGCAGTGGATTTTGACTGCAGCCCATTGCGTCGTGGATCCGACCGGCAAGACTTTGGAGCCGGAAGAAATTCTGGTCCGCACCGGTTCGACGCGCATTGTCGAAGGCGATCTGAGGAAGGTCGTTCGCATCATTCCGCACGAAAACTACGATCCGATCCTGACCGACAATGACATCGCGCTTCTGCAGCTCGCAGAACCAATTCGGAACTCTTCCGGACCCGTTGGCGCCATTCCGGTGGCGCCGCAGGGGCAGGAGCCCCCGAAAGGCCCGTCCGTCGTGATTGGCTGGGGCAAGGATGACAACAACCGGATCGCGGTGGACCTGCTCGAAACCGATATTGACATCGTGGCGAATGAAACCTGCAATGAAGGTGTCAAAACCCATATGGTCCGCGCCCTTGCCGGACAGTTGATCTCATTTGGTCTAAGAACCCAGGTTCCCGAACCGAAACTGGACGAGGCCTTTACGATCATCGTCAATTCCATGGGCAACATGATTACCGACAACATGATGTGCGCCGGTGTGCCGTCGGGCAAGAAGACATCTTGCCAAGGCGACAGCGGCGGACCGCTCATGGTCAAGCGACAGGACGGAAAGTGGATGCAGGTCGGCGTGGTGAGCTGGGGAGCAACGTCGGTCAACAATGCCGGCGAGGTCACCTGCGGGGTCGAGCAGACCTATGCGATCTACACACGGCTGTCCAACTACTTTGATTGGATTTCCGGCCATATTCGCGGTCGATAGAGCGCCTCTGTCGCCTGACATCCGATTGACCCCGTTTGCCTTGGAGGGATTATGACGCCCGTACTGCAAAACCCGATGGAGAAGTCCGCGATCGACCGGAGAGTCGATAGTCCTCTGAAACAATCTGGCGTCGGGATTTTCCCGGCTCTGGTTCTGAGCTGCTTTCTTGCGACCGCCGCTTTTGCCAGCGACGGCTTTGATGATGGTTCCTTCGATGGCGCCGACCAGACGCCGGAGCAGGGGATGTCGCCCGAACCCGCGTCGGGCGGCGGGGGCGGTTTTGACGATGGTTCTTTCGATGATGGCGGAGCGCAAGACGGCACCACGCAGCCGCCGGCGCGCGATGACAGACAGGCCGGTGGTGATGGCTTTGACGACGGTTCTTTCGACGATGGGGGGTCTTTTGATGACACAACCGAGCCGCCGAAGCGTGAGGAACGCCAGGCCGAAAGTGACGGGCTGGATGACGGATCATTTGACGATGATGAGGTGGATGACAGACGCCAACCGGAGCGTCGCGAAGCATCGGGCGGAGAGGGTGAAGCCGGCGGTGGCGATGATTTTGTCGATGGCGGCGACTTCGATGACCCTGAAAAAGCCGATGATGGCGGCAGGGCCAGTCAGGATGATCAGGAGATAACCGAACTCGAACCGGACAGAAGAAAGTCCGGCGACGATAAAATAGTGGACGATGTCACACCGGTGGACAAGGGTGTCCTTGCCTTTGAAACCCGCGATTTCGGCGTTCCGCCAACCAACCGGTTGCGTTCCTCGAACTTCCATGCGCCGACACCGACAAGTATTCCGGGCGGACGGGTGGTCACAACGGGTCAACTGGCCGGTGCCATGCAGCAAAATCAGCGCATGTTGGTGATTGACGTTCTGGGCGGGCAATATGCATTACCGAACGCCTACAGCGCGCCGCCGATGGCAGAAGCAGGAAACTATCGCGACAGGGTCCAACAACAGACCAATCAATGGCTCAATCAGATCACCGGCGGCAATCGTCAGGCGACCCTGGTGATCTATTGCAGCGATCCCCATTGCTGGTTGAGCTACAATGCCAGCTTGCGGGCGATCGCTGCCGGTTATTCCAATGTCTACTGGTATCGGGGCGGTTTGCAGGCCTGGAACATGGCCGGCCTGCCCCTGGCTTCCAGCGGATTTTGAGTCTATGTCGACAAACGCGCCTGCCATGATTTGGCGCGTTTGCGATCCGCATTGACTGCGAAGATGCGCTAAAGGGCGCTGATAAGCCTGACCTGAATGCGGTCGAACTCCTTGATCGCGTCCGACAACTGGTCATAGGGTTTGATGTCCGGATGGAGCCGCCGGACATTGTCACGGGTCTCCCCATATCGCCAGCCATCCAGTTCCCGGTCGATGCGCCAGGTCATGTGCTCCAGCTCTGACAGTTTCTCAAGCAGGTCGCCTTGCGAGAGCCGTTCCGCCGGAAGACTGGGAAGATTGCCAAGATCCTTCACCTGGAGGCCCGCGCTGAGCAGTTTGACCGGCACGTGATCGGCCGCCCTGCGACTGGCGATGCGATAGGTCTCCGACAATTCAGCCCATGGAAGCAATGTGGCATCTGTTGTCGATCGTCCTGGCTCATCGCCGGCCTGGATTTTCCGCTCCGTCCGGTAAGCCTCATGAACCTTCATGGCGATCTTTTCCCGTTCGCCGTCCAGATTGTCGATATGGCAGACCGATTCAATCCGCCCGAAGGGTTCAAAGGCGTCCGTCACGTCCCTGGTTGATGGCAGGTGATCGAGATAGCCACCGTACCGCCGTGCCGTCCCACCCTCGAATTTTGCCATCATGATGTCGAGCGCCGACGGATCCTGAGACCAGGCATAGACCGGAGCGGACCAGACCGCATGGCGCTTGCACCGGTCACGCAATGCCATGCCGCGCTGGATATTGTCATTGTGATGGCTGCCCGCGACGATGATTGCGGTCACCTGTCCATCGCAAGCATGATCGATCTGTTGAAGCAGGTCGGAGCCGGGAATATGGGCACCGATCGGAAGCCCATGCATGGCAATATCAAGTGCCCAGGCGAGCGGTTGGTCTGCTGGCGCATCGCGTCCATCGAGTCCGGCTTCAACCAGAGCGCCAAGTGCCTCGTTGCGTTCTTTCAAAACGCCGAGCATCTCCTCGACATCCTCGACGATCCAGTCAATGCGTGGTTTATCCAGTCCGATCGCCGGTGAAATCCGCAGGAATTGCAGGACACACTCGACCGCCGTGTCGGAATGCCCGAGAACCACCAGATGAACCCGTCGTTGTGACCGCATCATCGCCAGGTCGACAAAGGGAGTCCGCTCGATCAGCGCAATCGCGGTTTGGCGGGCGAAATTGAAGAAACGAATTTGCGTCGACGCGCCGCCCAGTTCAAGCAGGGTGTCATTGCGCTGCAGCTGATCAACCAGCCTGGCATTCTCGATGGTGACAAAAACGCTGAGGTCTTCATTGGCCTTCAGGCCGCGACTCTCCACAATGTCTTCGAGGATGGTCAGATTCCTCTCATCATCGCCGGAATTCACGACGATGCTTCGCGCATCCAGAATGCGGGCCGCGGACAGGGATGGGTTCAGCGTACCGAGCGAGGCGGCCATATAGAGCAAGCCACTGGCCCGGCACTGAAGCTTGGCCTCGGCGTCTGCTTTGATATCGACAAGAACAATGTCCTTGTGATCCGCGTCGAGAAGCGACGTGGCGAATTTTTCCGAGGACGGATCATAGCCGACGATGATCGAATGTCCTTTCAGGAACCGGATTTTGAACTTTTCGACTTCGTCCCTGAACAGCGCAAGCAGCACCGCCATGGTCGCCGCGAAGGAGGCAAGGCCGCCGCATAGGCGTGCAATCGTCAACAGCCAGCTATCGGTGCCCGCCGCAACTTTGAGCGTCGGAAAGAAGATACGAACAGTGATGGCCAGGCTGTCGAAGACCAGCTTGACCAGATAGGAAGCATAGGAGCCCTGGCTCTCGCTATAGGCTGAGACGTTGAGATTATGCTCGAGATTTCCGGCAAAACCGGTGACGATCGCAGCCAGGGCGACCCAGATGAAAACCCGGCTTAAGGTGGAGCCACTGGTCAGGTAGGAAAGCATAGGTTTTCCAGATCATGAAATGGGGCCTTTTTGCAAGGGCCATCTGCCCGTCTCATTTCAATATTGTGCCACCAACAGCACCTCACCGACCTTTCGATCCTATTGAAATCTGGCAACCATCCGGGTTTATGGAAGGGATGAACAACGATACCAAAGACGCGTCACCGGCACCGCTATCGGTATTCATATCCTACGCGCGCAAGGACATGCAGAAGGCCGACGCCATCGTCGCGGGTCTGGAGCAAAACGGATTCACGGTAACGATCGACCGGCGGGACCTGTCATTCGGCGAAGAATGGCAGGCGGAACTGGCCGATTTCATCCGTGAATCCGATACGGTGGTCTGGCTGGTCAGCCCGACATCAGTTGCGTCAAAGTGGTGCCGATGGGAACTTGGTGAAGTTCAGCGGCTGAGCAAGCGCCTCATACCGGTTGCCATAAGCCAGGTCGCTCCCGACGAATTGCCGGAAGCACTCGGGCGTATTCATATCCTTCCAGTGGGCGAAGACTTCGCTATCGAACGCCACCTGAATGTGCTTGTCGAGACTCTCAACATGGACCGGTCGTGGTTGAAACAGCACACAAGACTGGCTGACCGGGCACGGCAATGGTTGGACAAGAAAAAGTCCAGGGACCTGCTGCTGGTCCGCTCGGATCTTGCCGACGCCGAACAGTGGCGAGATCGTCAACCGAGAACGGCACCCGCACCGTCGGAAGAAATTCTCGATTTGATTTTGCAGAGCCGAAGGGCCCATGGGCGCCGGCTGAAAGTGCTGACGAGCATCTCCCTGACCATTGCCGTATGTGCCCTGGCCATATCAGCAGTGGCTGTATGGCAAAATCGCGTTGCCCAGACGGAGCGTGCCAGAGCGGAATCAACATTGCGCGCAGCGACCGGGGCGGCCAACAATCTCGTCTCCGATCTTGCTGTCAAATTCAAACAGACCAGCGTCCCGGGTCCGGTTGTGCGGTCGGTACTGGAGGAGGCGACCCAGCTTCAGGATCTGCTCAGCGAGAGTTTTCCCGGTGATGTCGCGCTTCAACGCAGTCGCGCGGCTGCGCTGACGGAACTTGGCGAAATTCATCTGGAACATGAGAACCTTTCAAAGGCAGCCGAGACACACCAGGAAGCATTGGATATCAGGCGGCGTTTGCAGTCGGATGAGGCCAATTCACAGACCCGCCGTGAAGTGCCGGTCAGCCTGAACCGGCTCGGCGACATCCGCTTGCGGCAGGGATCTGAACAGGGAGCCCTCGATCTGTATGCCGAGGGGCTGGCACTATTGCGGTCGTTGTTGAATGAAGCCCCCGAGGATCCGCAATTGTGGCGGGATGTGTCCGTGAGCCTGGAAAAGATCGGAACCGTGAAATTGCGCAATGGCAACCTCACCGAGGCGCAGAGCGCCTTTGATGAAATGCTGGCCATCCGCACCCAGTTGATGGCGGATAACCCGACCGATCAGGATGCCCGGGCGGATTTGTCAAACGCTTTGGAAAACATCGGTGACCTGGACCTGCAGCGAGGGCAACCCGTCAATGCGTTGAAATCGTTTCAGGAGGCCCTGGAATTGGCCCGCATGCTTGCCGAACAGGATGATGCCAATAGCAATTGGCAGCATTTGGTCGCGACAAAACTCAACAAGATCGGTGATGTCCGCCTGCGGCAAAATGAGGATTCCCTGGTGGCGTATGAAGAAAGCATCGTCATCATGCAAAATCTGGCATTGCAGGATCCCGGCAATGCACGGTGGCAACGCGATCTTTTCGTCGGTCACAGCAAGACCGGTGATGCAAAACTGGCATCGGGAGATCGGTCCGGGGCGAGATCGAGCTATCAGGCCGGGTTAGAGGTCATGCAGGCGCTTGTCGACAGGGACAGTGCAAACACCCAGTGGCAACGAGACCTTTCCGTTGCTTTCGAACGGCTTGGCAATGTCCACTTTCAAACCAGGAACATGGATGATGCGCTGATTGCCTATCAGCAAAGCCTGGACATCAGGCGTCAATTGACGGCCATCGATGCGAACAATCTGAACTGGCAACGTGATCTGGCTGTCAGCCTCGGCAAGATGGGCGATGCGCGATATGGCGCCGGGAACGCTGAAGGCGCGATCGAGGCCTATCAGGAGGGTTTGCGGATCGAGCGTGCGTTGGCTGAAAGGATTGAAGCCAATGTGCAATGGAGGATCGACATCGCCATAAGCCTGGTCAAGCTGGCGGAACTGGGTGTCGAGCGCCAACAATACCGTGCCGAAGCGCTCGGCATCCTGAAGGAATTGCAATCCGCCGGAGCCCTGACGGCGCAACAGGAAAACCTCGTTCCGATGTTGGAAAACGCGCTGGCTAATGGCGCATCAGATCGCTGATCCGCTTCAGCTGGCGTTGTTTTAACGCCGAATATCAGGCTTGACTCTGAAAGTGTTATTAATCAAATTGTAGATACTAATTTGAGATGAGGAATCTCCGAGAGGTTTTCGGGGAACGCGTCAGTGGATGGCCATGCTCGATAAACCAGGTGACAGGTGGAGCAAGACTTGCGGAACATTCGTGTGTGACGCGCCGGTCGCCGTGTCCGATGTCTGCGGATTGTCTGAAGATCAGATCGTCCTCAGCCGGGAAGCCCGCCGATGAAAATCAAGCGCCGGCTGACCATCGGATATGTTGGTGTTTCGATCGCGCCCTATTACGCCGAAAAATACAAGGTGCGGGAAAAGGCGGTCGCGGCCCTCAAACAATATGGCGATGACCTGGGATTTGATGTGGTTGCCATCGAGCGGCCCATCCTGACAGACGCCGACGCAGCAACTGCGGCAAACGAGCTGCAGGATAGCAATATCGACTTGCTGATGATCCAGAATGCCGCCTGCAGCATGGGCGAGCAGCTCTACCCTTTGCTTGACGTCGCTCCGCGTATCGGTTTGTGGTCGGTTCCCGATCCGAGCCTCGAAGGTGAGGTGCAGCTTTCCTCCTTCGTGTCGATGAATCACTATGCGAGCGTCATAAAACGCTATTTTCGCGACCGCGACATGCCGTTTAAGTGGTTTTACGGTGATGCCGATTCCGAGCAGTTTCGCGCGCGGTTCACGGTCACCGCGCGTGCCCTGAAAGCGGCAATCAATCTTGAGCACACGCGTATCGGCTGGATCGGCGGCATCTCCCCGGGTTTTGTGGGCATGCTGTTTGACGAGGTCAAACTGCGCGAACGGCTTGGTGTCCATGTGGAGTCTCTCGACCTCGCTGCCGTGGTCAAGCGTGCCGAGGCAGTCGATCCGGCAAGGGTTGCGACATCGGTGGCTGAAATCAAGGGCGCTGCGGCCGGTATAGCGGTGAGTGACGATTCCGCATTTGATCGCGTGACACGGTTTTACCTGGCCTTGCATGATGTTGCGCAGGAGATGGAATTCGACGGCCTTGCCGTGCAATGCTGGTCGACTATTCAGCAATTGTACAATATCGCGCCCTGCATGGCCTATAGCTGGCTTGGCAGCGAGCACGACATGCCGGTGTCCTGCGAAGGGGATGTGCCAGGTGCGATCAGCATGCATGTGCTCAACCTGCTGTCTGACCGCAAGGGATCCTCCACTCTGCTTGACCTCGCCGCGCTCGACCCGGAACGGCAGGCCATTCAGATGTGGCATTGCGGCGTGACACCGCGCCATTTTGCCAATGAGGATGGCATCCGATGGGTCGATCATGTCACGCTCGGTCGCAATGGATCCGACGGGCCCTATGGTGTTGCCGGTGATCAGGTTTTTGCAAAGCAACCGGTGACCCTGACCTATGTCAGCGAGGATGCCGAACATATTCTCGTGGTCAAATCGGAAGTCGTCGATCACCCGTCAAAGGGGTTTGATGGTACCCGAGGCTGGCTGTCGAAGACCTATCTCAATGGCGAGCCGATCGACATCTGGGATCTGGTCAACACGTTCACGGTAAGAGGATTGCAGCATCACTTTGCCATGGGGCAGGGCGATGTCACGCGAGAATTGTTGGAACTGGCAGCATGGAAGAAGATGCAGCTCGTCGAGCCGGTGCCCTATGCGGACTATCTTCAATGGGACGGTGTTAATGTATAATCTGGTTTAAACAAGGGAGGTTGATAACAGATGATGAAATTGAAACGAACTTTGGGCGCGGTGCTGGTCGCGGCCGCAACGGCAGTGGGTTCAGGCGCCTGGGCGCAAGACCTGCCCGGCTTCAGCAGCTGGGACGAAGTGGTCGAAAAGGCCAAGGGCCAGACGGTCTACTGGTACATGTGGGGCGGCTCGGATGCCATCAACGGATTTGTCGATGAGTTCTACGGCAAGCCGCTGAAAGAGCAGTATGACATTACCCTCAACCGCGTGCCATTGGCCGACACCGTCGATGCCGTCAATCAGGTGATCAGCGAAAAGGAAGCTGGTGCCACTGGCGACAAGGGCACGATCGACATGATCTGGATCAATGGTGAGAACTTCTTCACCCTGCGTCAGGCCGACCTGCTGTATGGCCCCTGGGCAGAAGGCACGCCGAACTCAGCGCTGGTCGACTGGAGCAATCCGGCAGTCAATCTGGACTTCGGGCGCCCGGTCGATGGCTATGAAAGCCCCTGGTCAAGCGCACAGTTCCACTTTGTCTACGACTCGGCCCGCTTGAAGGAAGAGGACCTGCCGCGATCCTATGCGGCACTCGGAAGCTGGATCGAGGCCAATCCCGGCCGGTTCACTTACATGGCGCCTGGTCCGGGTGCATTCGTCGGTACACGATTCGTCAAACAGCTGTTTTTCGAACTGAGCGGCGGCCATGATCAATGGGTAGGCCCGTTCAATCAGGAACTCTACGACAAATGGGCTCCCGAGGTTTGGAAGACACTGCTGGCCTGGAAGCCGAATTTGTGGCGTGAGGGCGAGACCTATCCAGCCGGCAATGCCGAATTGCGCGAACTTTTCGCCAATGGTGAAGTCGAATTCGATTTCACGCAGTCGCCGTCGGGCGCAGCGCCGAACATCAATGCCGGCCTGATCCCGCCGACGTCACGGGCATTTGCCTTTGATGCCAACTTGATCGGTGATTTCAACTATCTTGCAATCCCGTTCAATGCACCGAACAAGGCAGCGGCGCTTGTGACGGCCAATCTGGTCCTGCGTCCTGACCGTCAGGCTGCGCAAGTTCAGCCCGCCAACGGTTTCTGCTGTGGTTGGGGCATCGATGTAAACAAGGTAACGGATCCTGCCGGCAAGGAAGCGATTGCTGTCGCCATGCAAAACCTTGGCGATGCAGCAGCCGATCCAAACCGGCTGGCCGCAGCATTGGTCTCCGATATTGCTGCCGAATATCAGTCGAAGATCGAAGCGGACTGGCAGAAATACGTTCTGCGCGGCGAGCCGCTTCCGAACTGATCCTGCCGTCAATACGTTGGCCGGGCCTCCGTCCGGCCAACACTTGAATCATTGAGAAGGGGCGCCCTATGAAATGGGAGCGTGTTCGGATCCCGCTTATGCTGGGCCCGACAATGGCGATTATTACCATTTTGTTCTTCGGTAGCCTGGGTTTTGGTTTTCTCCAGAGCCTTGGATATCAGCCGCAAATCGGCAACACCGGGTTCAGTCTGGATGCCTATTATGCCGTGATGTTTTCGGAGCGCAGCGCCAGCCAGTTCTGGCCGGGCCTTGCGCTGACCCTGTGGGTTGCCTCTGCCAGTACCTTCATTTCCGCGGCGCTGGCCGTCGGCCTGTCGCTGTTGTTGCGCCGGACCTTTTTCGGCAAGAAGCTGGCTGTCTTCCTGTTCCAGTTGAACCTGCCGATCCCGCATCTGGTCATTGCGGTGGGCATGCTGCTCCTATTCGCGCAGAGTGGTCTCGTGGCCCGATTTGCCGGCGAACTGGGCATTATCGATGCACCGCGGGACTTTCCCGTTCTGACCAGAGACCCCTATGGGCTGGGCATTATCCTGGCCTATATCTGGAAGGAGGTCGCGTTTTTCGGCATCATCGTCATGGCGGTTCTTCAGTCGCTGGGTGAGGACTACGAGGCAGTGGCGCAAAGCCTCGGCGCCAATCGATGGCAGCGCTTTCGTACGGTGACCCTGCCGCTGATCATGCCGGGACTGATGTCGGCCTCGATCATCGTCTTCGCCTTCACGTTCGGCACCTATGAGGTGCCCCGAATTCTCGGAGTTCAGCATCCCAAGATGCTGCCGGTTCTGGCGCTTGAATATTTCCTCAATCCGGACCTCAACGCCCGCGCCGAAGGCATGGCCCTGAGCATCATAATTGCAGTGATCGTGTTCGCTCTGGTGTTCCTTTACATGTATGTCAGCGCCCGCACAGTGCGAAAGAGTTAAAGCGATGTCGGATCTTACACTCTCCAGCACCACAAGTTCTTCGAATGTCAGGGCGCGACGCGGTTTCGGCCGCGTGGTGTTCTATCTGACCATCTTCGTCATGTGCCTGATGCTGATATTGCCGGTGATTGCGTTTTTCATCAACGCGTTTGCCTTTCGCTGGTTCTATCCCCAATTTGTCCCGAATGAGTGGAGCCTGCAGGCCTGGGAGCGGTTGCGGCTCATTCCGCGCGCCGGCGACCGCAGCCTGGAGGGTTTCATCTCCCTTTGGGCGAGTGTTCCCGATGTGGTCAGCGCGCTGGGGCTCAGCCTTTTCATCGGTGCCGTGGTCACGGGCTTTTCCATCATTATCGGCCTGCCCGCCGCGCGGGCGCTCGGTCTCTACCGGTTTCGCGGCAAGCGGATCATCGAGTTCATGGTGATAACGCCGACCATCGTTCCGCCGATTGCCTTCAGCCTTGGTCTGAACATCAACTTCATTCGTTGGGATTTGGCACTTGAAGCCGCAGGGTTCCCGCTGGATCTTTCAGGAAGCATCATCGGCGTGAGCATCGTGCATCTGGTGCCGGTGATGCCCTATGTGGTTCTGACATTGAGCGGGGTTTTCGCCAATTACAATCCGGATTTCGAAGCGCAGGCGCGCAGCCTTGGCGCCGGTCCGGTCCGGATATTCTGGGATGTCACTCTGCCGGCGATCCTGCCCGGATTGTTTGTTGCCGCACTGTTCGCGTTTCTTGTGTCGTGGAGCCAGTACCTGCTGACCTTCCTGATAGGACAGGGCCGGGTGATCACGTTGCCGATGCTGCTGTTTGCAGCCGCCGGCAGCGGAAACAATGCGGTGATTGCCGCGCTGTCGCTGATCTTCATCGCACCGGCCATTCTGATCCTGCTTGTGGCATCCCGGTTTCTGTCAGGTGAATCGAGTGCAGTCGGAGGCTTTGGACGCGTATGACCCATTCCGCAGCAGCGCATTTTGACGCGCGGATCAAGCTGGATCCGAAAAGTCAGATCGGTAATGTTCACGATCATCTCTATGGCGCCAATCTGGAGCATATCGGGCGGTCCATCTATCAGGGCCACTGGTCGGAATTGCTGCGGAACCGAAAGTTTCTGGGCCATGACAAGATGTTTGTCGGGCTTTCAGAGGGGCTGTCCCACCAGAATCCAAGCTATGGCGTTGTGCTGCCCTGGGAGGCCCTCGAACCGCATTTCGACAATGTGCTGTATGTTCATGACAACACGACTTTTTACACCGGCACGCAGTCGCAGCGCATTACAATCCGTCACGCCGACGGCAAGGCACACGGCGTCCAACAGAACGGCCTGACTGTACAGATGGGACAAACCTACATTGTCCGCGCGGTGTTGAAGGGCATTGGCCAGGATGTCGAAGTCAGGCTGGGGGATCAGCTCTGGACGGTTACCGGCGTCGGTGAAGGCTGGCAGGAATACGAGACTGAATTGACCCTCGGCCGTGATGACGACAATGCCGTCTTTTCCATAGCCCACAGTGCGCAGGGCGATCTGTGGATCGGTTGTGCTTCGGTCATGCCATGCGAACAGCTTGATGGCCATCGCCCCGACGTTGTGGCTGCGCTGCGCGAATGGGGGCCGACCTTCCTGCGTTGGCCGGGCGGCAATTTCGCATCGGCCTATCACTGGGAGCGGGGCATTGGAGACCGGAACCGCCGGCCGGGATATCTGGATCCGGCCTGGTCATTGTGGGAGCCCAATGATGTCGGCACCGATGAATTCATGGCGCTGTGTCGACATGTCGACACGGAACCGATCCTGACGATCAACATGGGAACCGGCACGCCGGATGAGGCGGCTCGCTGGGTCGAATATTGTAACGGTTCGGCGGATACACCGATGGGCAAGCTGCGCGCCGCCAATGGTCATGCCGAACCCTATGGCGTCAAGACGTGGTTTGTCGGCAATGAGCAATTCGGCAACTGGCAGGTGGGCACCTGTGATGCCGAGACCTATGCGCACCGCTATCTGGAATTCTACGACGCAATGATAGCTGTCGATGACACACTTGACCTGATCGCCGTCGGGGCGCCGACCGACCTTTATGGGCACTGGAACGAACTGGTGCTGAAGGGCACTGGCGACCGGATGAAAAAGCTGAGTGTCCACTACTATTCGATCCGCACCGAAAAGTGGACGACCCCGCCACCGGCGGACGAGTTGTATTGGCCCAAGGTGGCATCTGCGCATGAGGTGGGTCTGATGCTCGATCGCACCTGGGAGATCGTGCAGGCCCATGCAACACCGCCACCGCCGATCGCGTTTGACGAATGGAACACCTATGTCGCCGGCAAGCCGCCTGATTTCTTCGAGGACTACGGTGTTGCCGACGGGCTTTATACGGGCGCATTGATGAATGCCTGCCTGCAACGCGCCGATTGGATCAAGATGTCGGCGAGTTTCAATCTGATCAATGTCATGGGCAACTACAGGGTCACGCCCACAGCCGTGTGGAAGACCCCGTCGACCCTGGTGCTGGAGCTGTTCACCCGGTTGCGTGGACCGGTATCGGTCGGATGTCGTGCTGAAGGACCGACTGTCGCGACACCCGCTGCCGGTACGTTGCCGGCCTATGACGACATGCCCATCGTTGATGCGGCCGCAACATACGACCCCGAGCGGGCGATGCTGTATCTGTCGATCGTCAATCGCGATCCCGAAAAGCCGGCGCGGGTCGAGCTTGCGGGCGTGACACGTAACGGCGCCGGCCGGATTCATCGGGTCACCGGAAACGAGCCGCAGGCGCTCAATACCGAATTGGATCCCGAAGCTGTTGTGATTGAAGAAGAGGAGTGGCCGGCCGATGCGTCGCTGCTCGAATTGCCACCGCATACGGTGGCCATGGTGGAGTTTCAAATCGATGTTTCAAATGACGGGTGAGCCTTCCATCGCCACCACGTGCCAATTTTGGACCAATGCTGGCAGGCGAGGGCGATCATGACGCATCTGGCGATCAGGGGATTGACCAAGCGCTTTTCCGGTCAGACCGAAGCTGCCGTCGCAGATCTCAATCTGGAGATTGAATCCGGCAGTCTTGTTGCGCTGCTTGGACCGTCCGGCTGTGGCAAGACGACGACCATGAAAATGGTTGCTGGTCTTCTCGAGCCGACGGCCGGTGACATTCTTTTCGATGAAAAGTCCATCATCAACATTGCGCCGGAGCGGCGTGGCGCGGTCATGGTGTTTCAGAATTATCTGCTGTTTCCCTATATGACCATTGCCCAGAATGTCGGCTATGGCCTCAAGATCCGCAAGGTCGACCGCGCTATCATTGACCAGCGCGTCTCAGAAATTCTCGAAATGGTCCGCTTACCCGGAATAGAAAGCCGCCGTCCGTCCGAACTGTCTGGCGGTCAGCAACAACGGGTCGCTCTGGCGCGCGCACTGGTTGTGGAACCGAGATTGCTGCTGCTGGACGAACCCCTCAGCAACCTGGATGCGCATTTGCGATTTGAACTGCGTGATCTCATCCGCGATATCCAGCAAAAGATGGGCATCACCACCGTCTTTGTTACGCACGATCAGGAAGAGGCGGTTGTCCTGGCTGACAAGGTCGCGCTCATCCTCGACGGCAGATTGCGGCAATATGCCGATGCCGACGTTTTCTACAAGCGACCGGCGGATGAGGCGACCGCGCGTTTCTTCGGTGGGCAGAACTTTATCTCCGGCACATCGGCCAATGGCACGTTCGAGGCCGCGCTTGGTTCTCTGAAGTTGCCATCGGATGCACCCGAGGGCACTGGAATTCTGACATTTCGTCCAGAGAACGTCCGGATTGGGGCGGCTGCAGATGGTGAGAACACGTTGCAGGCGAAATTGACCGACAAGATATTTCTAGGAACCCAGACCCGGCTCAAACTAGCGGTCGGCGACGACATCATAACGGCGATAGCCAATCCTAATGATGTCGAGGGATATCTCGTCGACCAGGAGGTGCCGTTGTCTCTTCCGCCGGCAACATTATGGGTTTTGACAAAGTAGGAATTCGCGATGAAATTCGGTGTACATGCAGGGCTTTGGATGGCGCGTTGGACCGATGAACTGGCGCCCATCGTCAAAACCGTCGCCGATCTCGGATTTGATGGTGTCGAGGTTTCGCTGCTGGGCATGAGCGACGAGAAGGCCGAGGCGCTCGGGCAACTGATCACGGATCATTCGATTGAGGTGACCTGCTCCGATGGTCTGTCGGCAGATGCCGACATCACATCCGATGATGAGTCTGTCCGCGCCGCCGGTATCGACCATCTGCGCTGGGCCATTCGGACGACCGCCAAGATCGGTTCAAGGGGGCTTGCCGGCGTCGTCTTCGCACCCTGGGGTGTTTATGACCCGGCCAACATTCCCGCACGGGCTGCGCGATCGGCAGAAGCATTTGCAGCGATCGACGGCGATTTGGCCCATCATGATGTGACCCTTGGCATCGAGGCGATCAACCGGTTCGAGACCGATCTGGTCAACACGGCAGCCGATGCCGTTGCGATGGCGGAGGCATCGGGCTCCTCCCGGGTCGGCGTGCTGCTGGATACGTTCCACCTCAACATCGAGGAAAAGGACATCAAGTCCGCGATTGTCGAGACCGGCGAGCGGCTGGTTCACTTTCATGTGTCGGACAATGACCGAGGGGTGCCTGGGTCCGGCCATGTGCCATGGGACGAGGTGAAGTCTGGGCTAGAAACGCTTGGTTACAACGGCTGGATTGTCTCGGAAATGTTCGTCATTCCCGGTAATCCGGCCAGCGCCGACCTCAACATCTGGCGCAACATCGAACCCGATGCCACTGATGCCGCAGCGCGTGCATTGGCCTTCATGAAAAAGACGTTCGGATGAGCAATGTGTTTTTCAAATCGTTGGTGACTCATTTCGAGGGGTTGGAAGAACACCTCAACACCCTTGATGCGGCCACCGGTGACGGCGATCACGGTACGACCATTCTCAAGGGATTGCGGGCAGCGGCAGACGATGCCGACGGCAATGCCGGAAAGGCCTTCAGAAAGGCCGCCGGTGGTGCATCAGGGTCTCTGTTTGGGCTTGTGGTTGGCGCGCTGGAATCAACGATTGCGGGACAGGCGCCACTTGATGAGGCGCTTTCCCATGCGGCTGGACGCATCAGCCAAATGGGACAGGCCAAGGCAGGGGACAAGACCATGCTGGATGCCCTGCTTCCCGCTGCTGCTGCCGGCGCTGATCCACAGTCCGTCGCAATCGCCGCGCGGCAAGGTGCCGAGGCCACGCGCGACATGTCGGCAATGCGCGGCCGCGCGAAATATGTCGAAGGGGCAGGGGTGGGACATCTTGATGCCGGCGCAATATCCGTCGCCGAAATGCTCGAAACATTTGCCAAAGCCGCCGGGAGAACGCCATGAAGAAACTGTTCAATGACAAGGACCGCATTGTCGAAGACATGATCGATGGGTTTGTCTCCGCCTTTCCCCGCATCGTGACCCGGGGCGCCAATCCGCGTGTCGTTCGGCGGACGGAACCCAAACCACGCGACAGCAAGGTCGCGCTTTTGATCGGAAATGGCAGTGGACACGAGCCGATTGCCATGGGTTATGTCGGCGAGGGCCTGTTGGATGCGAATGTTGTTGGCGACGTGTTTGCCGCCCCGTCACCCGATCTTATCCTCGAGGGTATCGAGGAAGTCACTGGCGAAGCCGGTGCCGTTCTGCTGATCTCACGCCACGAAGGGGACGTGATCAATGGCAATGCAGCGGCGATGATGGCAGAGGATGACGGACTGAAAGTGCGCCCGCTGCTGATGTATGACGATATTTCCTCGGCGCCCAAGGAGCAGGAAGACGAACGCCGCGGCGCTGCGGGCACCCTGTTCATCTACAAGGTTCTGGGTGATGCAGCCGAAAAAGGCATGGCATTGGACGATTTGGTGAGCCTTGGCGAAGACGTGCGCGCGCGAATCCGGACCTTGGGCGCAGCACTGTCACCTGGTGTGTCTCCGATAACCGGTGAGCTGATGTTCACCCTGCCCGATGACGAGGTGTATATCGGCATGGGCGTCCACGGGGAGCCTGGTGTCAGCCGTCGCAAGGTGGAGCCGGTCAGCGAGCTGGTGTCTTTCATGGTTGAAGAACTTTTGAACGACCGGCCGATCGAGCCGGGAACGCCCACGGTCGTGCTGGTAAACGGTTCCGGCGGCACGACAATGATGGAGCTTTTGACCGTCTATGGTGAGGTTGCAAGGAATCTGTCGGAGCGGACCATACCGGCAATCTCGCCGATGATCGGATCCTATTCGACAACCCAGGAAATGGGCGGCTTCTCGATTTCACTCTTCACGCCGACGCCTGACATGCTGGCGCATTGGCAGGCACCGCATCGAAGTCCCTATTTCGCCCATATCCAGGACGGCGACGGAGCGGGCAATGGGTGATCTGTCCAGCCAGCCGATCCATGGGGTCGCGGTGGATGCGGGCAGCGGGCTCGAGGCAGCCATTCGTGAAGCGCGTGGCGAACGCGCAATGCCCGATGATCTGCTGATGTTCAAGCGTAGCGTTCTGACGATCCTGGGGCCGCAGGCCACCACGGTTCTGGTCGATGCAACCTGTGGGCCGGACTTGCTGTCGGATTATCCGGGCGGCTGCGAGCCGATGATGGCCTATGAGGCGGACGTCTATCACATATCCGACGACGATCGCGTCACCGTTCTACCAGAAGGCTTGGCCGTATCCGATTACCCCGGGCTCGGTGTCAAACAGCTCAAATTCTTTATGTATTATGCGCCCGATGACCAGCCGGAGCTCAACGCCAGGAAGCTGGATATCCTTGCCCGTGTGGGGCAGGAATGCTCCGCGAACGATCTGCGTTATCTGGTTGAGCCACTTGTCTATCATCCGCTGATCAAACCCGGGACAAAAGAATTTGCACGGTTGAAACCGGAACTGGTTCGCCGGGCGACCGAGGCCTTTGCCGAACCGCGGCTTGCGGCCGATGTTTTGAAAGTCGAGGTGCCGGTCGACCTCAATTTCGTGGACGGCTTCGGTACGCCGGACATGTCCCGGCAACAGGCCCTGGATGCCTTCCGCCGAGCCGCTGAACCGGCCGCGGGACGGGATCTTGTGTATCTGAGCGCGGGCGTCGCATTTGAGGCGTTCGAAGCGTCTTTGGTGATGGCCAGGGAGGCAGGGGTGCCATTCGCCGGGTTCATGTGCGGGCGTGCCATCTGGTCGGACGCCGTTGGCGTGTTCGGGCGGGAAGGTGAAACCGCCCTGGCCGATTGGCTGGCCGATACGGGCAGGACCCGGCTTCGGCGTCTGATAGAAGCGCTTCAATAGCGGATCATGTCTATTGGGCTGCTGCGGCCAACTTGTCATAGAAGTCGAGGTAGATTTCGTCGCGCTGGACGTCATGACCCTCGCGCATCAGATGGCGCCCGTCATCCTTCTTCCAGAACAGGTCCTCATCGAGAACCGGTGATGTCGTCAGATGGGTCGGTACCCAGTCCGGATTGATCAACCAGGCAATGACGATAATATCCCAGATCACCCAGGTACGCCGATCCGTGTCGGTCAGGGCGAACATCTTGTGCAGTGGGTTGTTGGTGTAGAGGTGGTGAAGGTAGTCGCCGATGGCACCCCGGCCACGCACAAAGGCTTCCATTTCCGGAAGTGATATCTTCAACTGGGCGCCGACATGATAGCCCGGCAAGTAGATATGCGGCACACCGCTGTCGAAGATCAGCCGCGATGCCGCCAGATCCTGCACGAGATTGAGGGAAGGGCGGTTTCCATGCGGCGCGGTGGAGGGATAGGCGGACGTCCAGATGACCACGATGTCGCGGACAATTTCCGGCGCAAGCCAGAGGGCCGACGCGATGTTCGTCACACAGCCCATGGCACCGATGTAAAGCGGTTCGCTGCCAGATTTCGCCAGATCGATGATGGCCTCGACGGCCTCGGATTTGACCGGTTGATCGGCCGCCTCCATGTAGCGATCCGCACCGCGATACACATTGCTGCCGGGATCGATGCCGAGCTTGTCGTAAACTCTCAGAATTTCCTGGTAGCTGAGTTCCATCCCCTCTGCCGGGCCGACAAATTCCAGGTCCGCAGCACGGCGGCCCTGCGCATGCAGACGCTTGATCCAGCCCTGGAACCCGCCGACCAGCTGTTCGCTGTGCGCATCGCCCGATTCCAGGGCGCGTTCGGCGGCCACGAGTTCCTTGCGGTGATGGGCGAAAGAAAAAGGCTCGGCTGTGACGGCTTCAACGGTCATATGCTCGGGAGAGAGCAGTGCCCATGCCAGCGCATATTGATCATCGATTTCATTGGCGGCATCCGTGTCGATCAGCAAGCGGACCGGGCCGGATGGCGGCGCCAGCCGCTCGCGCATCAGGTCTGGTGTGATCGTCGGAAACTTACCTGCAGACATGGGGATAACTTTCTAATTATAGGTCGGCGTGCGGGATTGCTGGGAAAGATTGAAGCTGACAGAGCCCGTGCGAAACACATCCTCATGGAAAACAATGCGACCCTTGTCGTCGAAAGCCGAACAGGCCTGCTTCAACAGCGGGCAGCCCGGTTCGACATTGAAGGTTTCAGCCATTTTCTGATCGGCGGCTACGGGACTGATATCCTCGCAGGCGGCGGACCAGTCCAGATTGAAACGCTCGCTCAATATCCGCAATATGGACTGGCCGGGACCGCTTTCCGGAAAGTCTTCGGGCTTGGCATCCTGCAGAAGGCGGGTGGGCGCGTAAGTCATGACCAGCATGCGCGGGGTACCATCCACCAACCGCAATCGACGCACGCAGGTAATTGGCTCCTGCAGCAAATCATCCGGGATATTCGCGATACTGCCGGCGGAAGGGTCCAGATGCTCGATGGACAGGAACCGTGTTGTCGGCTCCCGACCGGCCCGAAGCATGGCGTCGGTAAAGGACGTCAGGCATGTGTCGGAGGAGGGCGATTGGGTCAGGACGGTGTAACCGCTTCCCTGCTTGCTCTCCACATAACCCTCGCGCACCAGAATATCGAGCGCGCGTCGGATCGTCACCCGGCTGACATTGAACTGGGACGACAATTCCACCTCGGTCGGGATCCGCGCGCCGACAGGGTAGCGCCCGGACTTGACACGCTCCAGGATAGCCCGGTGGGCGCGTTCATATTTTGGTATGTCGTCCTCTGGCAACATGGCACGCACTCCCATTCGAATTGTCGTCCGAACACTCATGATCCGCCGTCAAGCCATGATCGTATTCCGGTCGGTAACTAGCAGATTTGTATCTACAAGTTAATCACAATCTTTCGGTCTTTGCCAGCCGGTCACAGCGGAATGAGCAATGGAGACCATCCGCTGTAACAGTGCTCACCTGAAAAGTCTGGAACGTCTGGATGCCAGCTTGATTCACATTGTAAACAAATTGAATCTGGACGTCAGGTTTTCTGTTCAAGCATTTGAATTTGCAGAAGAACGAATTGATACCGGCCGCCAGCGGCGTGATGCTGGCGGCACGGTATCAAGAATATCTGAAGGCGTGTTGGATGATGCGGTAATCAACTCCGCGTAATCGAAATCTTCTTTTCCTCGGGCCTGGCCGACTGCTTTTTGGCAATTTTCAGATTCAATATCCCGTCGCTGTAGTCAGCCAGGATATTGTCCTTGTCGGCCTCGGGTGGCAGGCGGAAGGTTCGCTGAAACGCGCCATATTCGCGCTCCGAAAAGAAATAGGAGCGTCCGCTTTCCTCCCGTTCAGAGCGCTTCTCGCCGCGTATGGTAAGATTGTCGCCATCCAGGGTTACGTCGACATCATCGGCTTTGACCCCAGGAAGTTCGACATTGATTTCGTAGCCCTCATCCCAGGCGGACGCGTCCGACCTTGGTGCAAACCAATCAGCCACCCTGTGGCCGAAATTGCGCAGGGGATCATAGATGTTCGGCAGCCAGCCGGCCGTGTGAGATGTTTCAACCATTTGCTTCATCCTGATAGTGGAGTCTGATGGGTACATCCTCGCCGCAATCGCTGTTGTGAATCTTGATTTGTGTCAAAAACACATCCATCCGCGGAACAGTTGCAGTCCGTACCGTGATACAGCATTTTTATGTTTGACGGTTGGTCAGCGAATGAAGACGATGGCGCATCGAACACCGCAAATGCGTCCGTGAGCGATTCTTTGCTCAGCGGAATACTGGTGGTGCTGCCGGCCATGGAGATCTGAGATTTGCTTTCCGCAATCGTGAAATCCCTTTTCAGGAAACACATGGATTTGGAGATTGCGACCGGTAAGGGATATCGAACGCGTATTCTGGAAAGACCGGGCCTGTGGATGAAGCCCGACGAATTGTCAAAACTGTCGTCTGATCTTGCCGAGATTGCATCGCACACGCTGAAAGCGGGGTCACTGGATTACGGCGTATTTTCCGGCGATCCGCAACGGCTCGCCAGCACGGTTATCACGTTGGTGCGGCGCGAGTCGGATGGCCGGCCCATCGCATTCAATGCTCTTGCGCTGATGGATATCGATCTTTCGGGCAGCCGCGAGCGGGTGCTGCACCTGGGGCTGGTGATGGTGGATCCGGGCGAACAGTCACGCGGTCTGTCATGGGTGCTTTACGGTCTTACCTGCATGATGCTGTTTTTCAGAAACCAGATGCGTCCCATCTGGATTTCCAATGTAACGCAGGTGCCGGCCATCATCGGCATGGTCACCGAGACCTTCTCCGAAGTGTTTCCGGCGCCGGGCATCGACCGCAAGAGAAGCCTGAAACATCTGCTGGTTGCCCGCGCAATCATGCGCGGACACCGGCACGTTTTTGGCGTGGGTGAAGACGCGGATTTTGATGAAGCCCGTTTTGTCATCACGAACGCCTATACCGGTGGATCGGACGAATTGAAGAAGACGTTCGACGAGGCACCCAAACATCGCACATCCCTCTACAATGAATTCTGCGAACAGCAGCTCGACTACCAACGCGGTGACGATGTGCTGCAACTTGGCAGGATCGACCTGCCGGCCATCCGCAGATATCTTCTCGAAACTGTACCGCGCCGATCCGTGCTGGCCCTGGTCCTCACGACCGCTTTTGTGACGCTTCAGCGCCTTCTTTTGCCATTGCTCTACTGGACCGATTCGTCCAGGCCGTGGGGTATATTAAGGGCCAGAACCAATGACCGGTAGTTTTGACTACGCCGAATTCTCAACCCGGAACATCGGATTTGTCACCACCGATGAGCAGGCCAGGTTGCGCAACAGCACGATCTTCGTATGCGGCACCGGCGGCATGGGTGGTGCTTGCGTCATGGCGCTGGCACGCGCCGGTGTGGGTGGGCTGATCCTGTCCGATATTGACGCATTCGAGATTTCGAACCTCAATCGTCAGGCATTTGCCTTCCTCGATACGATGAACAGACACAAGGCCGAAGCGACGCGCGATGTGTGTCTGACGATCAACCCGGAAATGCGGATCACCGTTCACAATGCAGAGTGGGTTGATCATGTTGAAGAGGCCGTCCAGGAAAGTGCGATTGTTGTCAATGGAACCGACGATCTTGGCGCATCTCTGCTTCTGTACCGAACGGCACGCAAATTCGGCAAATCAGTGATTGACGCCTATGCGTCCCCGCTTCCCTCCATTTATGTAACGAAGGCCGGCGATCCGATGCCCGAAGAGCGTCTGGGATATCCGACCCAGGGCACGGATTGGCGCAACCTCACTGACGACCAACGGCATCAGGCTTTTCTGCGCGAGGCGGAATATGTCATTCTCAACTCCTCATCGCGCCATCATATCGATCTCGATCTGGCGGGTGAGGTTGCCGCCGGCAAACGCAGTCGCATGTCCTTTGCACCCATGGTTCTGACGACGGGAAACCTGATGGCCTATGAGGCCTTGGCCGGCGCACTCGGCCGTCCGCAGGGGGCGGACTGTCGTGGCTGGTTTTTCAATCCCTATGACGGACGGGTGGAACGGCCTCGCAACAAGCTGGTCGCTTCCCTCCTCAGACCTGTCATCCGCAGGTTTCTGAACAAGATGATGGCATAGGCAGGTCATGTCCGCATTCGTCATCTCCGACAGCTTCGTATCGCTGGCCGCCATTCTGGGCCTGTTGATCCTGCGCGGCAGCCTCGCCAGGGAACGAAGCCCGCTGAACCAGAGATTTCTGTTCGGGATCGATGTGCTGATTGCCATGTTGCTCTCGCGCATTCTTGCGTGGACCACCCCTATTGGGTTCTTTGATCAACTGACCGTCGTGGCGGCTGGTTTCGTCCCACTGGCAGCACTGATTCTGGCCGAAGGGTTGTTGCGTCGCCACGCACCGGCGCCCTTGAAGTGGCTTGCTGCCGCCGGCGCGGCCATCATCGCGTTCCTCTCCCTTGTCAACCTGCAGTGGATGCATCCGGGTCTGCTCTATCTGTTGATGGGATTGCAACTGACGGTCTTCGTCAGTCTCGGTTATCTTGTGGTGACTCGCGACCGGGCCACCTTGACGGCGTCCGAAAACCTGATGGTCGACCGGCTGGGTCTTTCACTCCTGTTGATCGTGCCCTTCGCCATTACGGATTTCCGGGATGCCTTTTTTCTGTGGCCGGTCCGGATGTCGGGAATTGCAATCCTTTTTCTGTGTTGGCTGGCTCTCAGTTTCAGTCGCAACAATCTCACACACTGGGAGATTGCCCGTTCATTTGTGCTCGTTCTTGCAGCCGGGATCGCGGCCGGACTGGCAATATCCTCGCTGGCCGGCCTGGATGGTTCGATGACTGTCCAGATCACCGCCATAATCGTCAGCGCTGCGCTGGTTGCCCAGATCTACAATGAGAGGCGAACACTGCATCGCGACGAGGAACGCGAAAGCATCTTGAGATCGATTGCACAGGCGGGCGGAGGCGACCCGGATAATTTCCTGATGACACTGCAGAAACATCCGATGGTATCGGGTGCCCTGACCTTGAAGGACGCGGACCTGAAGGATTTCGACACGTCCCTCATGCGCGCATTCGACCACTCGCCGATTCAACGCAAATCGGAGCTTTCCCCTGCGGAGCAGGCGGCCGAGACGACTGAGCAGCTACACTGGTTTTTTGAGAAATACGATGCCACCCACGCCATGCTGGTGTCCCGGGAGCCGCGAGTCCTGGTGGCCCTGAACATGCCGACCCTTGCCGCTTCTCCGGGCGCGGAACTGGAACTGGCGGCCGTCCAGCGTTTCGCTGCGATGATGTACAGGGACGAGGCGACGCGATGACGGAGATCCTGGAGCGCGATTTCGGCGCATTCTTCGAGGTGCCGTTCGGTGTTTATGAGCCCGGCTCGCCCTATGTTTCGCCAATGAAAGCCGATCTTCGTCGGTTCTTGTCGTCGAAGGAAAATCCGCTCTTCGACAGTGAAGACGATTTTACCTTCTTCGCTGCTCGCAGGGACGATCGACCTGTCGGCAGAATTGTCGTCCATCATCATCGCGCATCCAACCGGTTGCACCTGACCAACCGAGCCAGTTTCGGCTTCTTCGACTGTGCCGATGACCGGGAGGTTGCGGGGTGCCTGCTGGACGCGGCCACCACTTGGGCAAGATCCAGGGGATTTGCCGAACTGGTGGGCAATTTCAATCTCACCGCGATGCAGCAATGCGGTGTGCAGACCGGTGGTTTTGAACATACGGCCTACACAGACATGATCGTGAATCCACCCCATATTCCCGAATTGCTGGATACACACGGTTTCGAAGCCTTCTTTCCCATGCGCACATTCGAACTGGATTTGACGACGGCCGCGATGCCAGCGGTTCACAATCCGGCAAATGAGGGTGAGACCTATGCTCCGGTTCGCCGCCGGGATTTCGGACAACGCATGGAGGAGGCTCGACGGGTTCTCAACGACGGCTTCGCCGCAAATCCGATGTTCGTGCCGCTCAGTGCGGAAGAGTTCAAATTCCAGGCCGGTGAGATGATGGCGATTATCGATCCGCGGCTGTCTTCCGTCCTCAAGAAGGACGGCCAGCCTGTGGGTGTGGTCATCTGCATACCTGACCTGACCGGGTTCATGCGGGCAACCCGGTCCCGTTTGAACATCACGACTCCGTGGCACTACCTTCGCCATCGTTTCGACCGAAAACGTGCGGTCATCATTTTCTACTCCGTAAGCCGCGATCAGCATGGGCAGGGCATTATGGGCCGTATGCTCGGCCGCACGCTCCAGGCTCTGCGTGAGGGCGGTTATGACAAGCTGGGGATCACCTGGATTGCCGACGAAAATCCCGCCAGTCTGCGGCAGATGGAAAAACTGGGCGCGAAACCACTGCATACGCTTCACCTGTTCCGGAAACCGCTGGCATGAGCACCGGTCTTTGGCATGAATTGATTGCTGAAGCAGCGCTGGCGCCCAGTGTTCACAATGTTCAGCCGTCCCGTTGGCGTATCGAGAATGAGGTGGTGACATTGTTCGAAGACCTCGATGTTCGGCTGGCAGCCGCCGACCCGCGAGGACATGATGCGGCAATCAGCCTGGGAGCAAGCATCGAAGGTCTTTCGCTTGCGGCCGCCAGGCGCGGTCATCGGCTGAAAGTGGAACTGTCGGACGACGCGCAGGTCGGGAAACTGCGCCCCGTTCTGACGGCAGAAATCGATGGCGCAGTGGATCCGGACCCACTGGCCGACATGGTGGAGCTGCGGGCATCCTGGCGCGGTGAATTTGCTCCGTGCACGGATCGTGACAGCCAGTGGGCCGGCGCTCTGTGTCGCCAGGATTGCCACGTCTTCACCCAGACCAGCGACAAGAAGGAAATCGCGGGGCTGGCGGACACCGCCAGCCTTTGTTTCATGCGCGATGCTGCGTTTCGCCGAGAGCTGATGCATTGGATGCGATTGCGGCAGAGCCATCCGCGATGGGCGCGCGATGGCCTGAACGCAGACGCAATGCGCATGAGCCGCCTGGAGGCGATGGGGGTTCCACTGGTCATGGGACCAGCCTTTCCGCTGTTGGATCGGATTTCACTCGCAGAGACGCTGCTGTCGGAAGGGTCCAAGACCAGCAATGCGGCCGGATTAGCGATATTCCATCGGCCCGCCGATGAGGATCCCCTTGAGAGCGGTCGGCATTTCTATCGTCTTTGGCTGCGATTTGAAGAAGCCGGGTTCGGTGCCGCGGTATTGGCGGCGCTTGCAGACCACCCACCAACGGCGGACCGAATTCGTCAGATGGCCGGTCTTGCCACCAACCGGCGGGTGGTGTCCGCATTTCGCGTCGGGCGACGACCGAAGAATGTTAAATTCGCCCGCGCCCGGCGAAGCCTCGACGAAATTCTGCTCTCCTGAGCGGTCCTTCTTCGCCTGGCGGATCGTTTTAACGCGCTTGCCGATTACCCGAATTACTGCGCTTACGTTGAAAGGGCCACATCAAGACCAGCCTTTGAAAAGGCCTACCAAGGTCAACTCGCCCATTTCGCTGCGGCAGACTAACTCCGCCTCAAGTAATCCGGCTGGTTGGCAGGTGCGGACTCCTCCCGACCTTTACCGCACGACGGTTGAAATCGGCGTCAACGACCGGACAGACGGCGATAGAACGCCAGCCCATCAGCGACCGCGTACCGCGACCTTGATTTTCTCTGGCAACGTTTTCGCGGCAGCGGTGACTGTCGAGCGCGGAAGCCGATGTGAGTTTCTGCTGAGAAATTCAACCAAAGCCGCTTCATTTCGCTTCCCGGCTTCCCTGACCCAGGAGCCGATGGCCCTTTGGACATAAGCGTCCTCATCTTCCGCCAGAATCTCGGCCACGCGGAACGTGTCGAACACCTCGCCACGTTTGATGAAAGCGTGCGTGCTGACCAAAGCGGTGCGCCGTTCATGTGGATCATCTGAACGCGCCAGTTGGTCCAGAATCGAGCGATCCTTGTCGAAAAGGTATGCACCAATGACATGCGGAGCGGCCCGGTCCACAAGGTCCCAGTTGTTGATCCTGTCGTGGCGGCGCAGATAGAGACCGAACAGCGCCTTGCGGTGTGCCGGATCCGATTTTCCTTGTCGGGCCTGAAAGTCCATGACCGAGACCGCTGCCATACGAACTTCATATCTGGTGTCTTCAAGCAGGGACTCGATCTCTTCCAACGACAGCGCTGCGAATTGCTTCGCCAATGGAAAGACCTTGGGCATCGGCACGCCCATCACCTGCGTCTCGTGATCGCCACCTTTATAGAACCGGGCGACATAAGCGACTGTCGATGGATCGGCTGCGCTTTCCAAAGCGGTCACCAGGTCTGTCGCTGCTACTTTCATACGATTTCGAAGATCAGTGTATCAAGGGTGCAATAACAGGCCTCCAGCCCTTCATCCATTGGGCTTTGCAGCACACCGTCGCGTGTAGCCTGGCTATCGTAGTGCAGGTGCATTGTGACGTTCGTCTTGCCGTCATTTTCGGAGAACACGTGTTCAACAAGCGTTTCGTTATCCGGAAAGATATCGAAGACTTCGGTGCACAATATACGGTGTTCGGGTGCAATCTCTCGATAAACCACCGTGGCGGTCATGCGCCCGTCGACCCATTCCCAAACGCAGCGATAGGCACCGCCGACACGCAGGTCGATCTCGCACTCGGGCATTGGTGGCCGGACGGATCGGTCAACCAACGTTTGACCAGATCTGGTTCAGTATGGGCCCGCCAGACAAGTGACCTGGGTGCGTCAAAGCTGCGCACGATCATAATCGTGGTCTCTGTTGGAGTGGTCATTTTGAGGGGTTTCATAACGGGTCATCCTCCTGTTTGAGGTCATCCAATACGCTGTCGAGGCGCGCGTAGTTTGCCTGCCAGACCGTGCGATACCTTTCCAACCAGTCCTCGATGGCCGTAAACGCAGCTGGTTCGATCCGGCGCGGCCGAGAGGTGCCGTCAATGCGGGTCGATATCAGTCCGGCTTGCTCCAGCACCTTGAGATGGCGCGAAATGGAAGGCTGCGACATCGTAAAGGGTACTGTGATTTGATCGACAGTTGCCTCTCCATCGACAAGTCGCGCGAGGATGGCCCGGCGTGTCGGGTCAGAAAGGGCGTGGAAAACGGAATCAAGGGAGTGCATAATTCCATTGTATAGCACATTTGCTATATAGCAATATTAGAATGCAGTGGATCTCATGAGTTGGACTGCCAGAGCTGCGGATAAAGCCGGATCAATCCAAAGTCGTCGACAATGAGATCGGCATGATAGTCGTGCGATGGAGATGAATATGTGTAGACCGTCTCCGAGCGGCGCCGATAAGCCTGCTTCAGTGGCTTCAAGCGCCAGTCCTCGGTGTCAAGCCAGAGGGCGGTGGTTTCCACCGAAGCGCCGATTTCCAGCCCCAGTCTCCTGATGGCATTCGTATTGGTCGCTGGCGTGAAGCCCAGATCAATGTCCAGCAGCCCACCCATACCGCTCAGTTTCTCGCCTTGAAGGGTCCAATGTCCCGCAGCGGAACGCTTCAGCGCCAGGGACTTCTCTGCGGCGCCAATTCGTCCGACGACCTCAGCCGAGAGGCTGTTCCAATTGGAGTCGCATATGACACAATAGTCGAGCTGCGCAGGCTCATTCTCTGCCTTGTAGACGGCCGTCCCGGAAATCATGAAGCCATCGGCAGACCGATAGACAAAGCAGGCGTCCATACCCGGCACATCGAGGCGGCTCCACAAAGAGGTGCGAAGCAGTTCCCTTGCTCTATTCGAAGCGTTTCCAGCCACTGCTAGCTCAACGATTTGGCGTAGTCTTCAAGTTGGGTGGCCACCGTTCCCCATCCATCAAAAAAACCCATATCCTCATGCGATTGTCGGGCTTCGGGCGAGCGGTGTCGCGCAGTCGCGGTGTACCTGGTCCCGCCATTTCCATCGTCTTCAAACTCGATGATCGCGGTCATGAACGGATCGGCGGCAGGTTTCCAACCCTCGCTGTAGGTATCAGTAAAAACCAAACGCTGGCCTTCCACGACTTCGAGATAGACCCCTTCGTTCTCCATCACGTTGCCGTCGACATTCATCGTCGTGTTGAATTTTCCGCCGACACGCAAATCAATCGCGCAAGCGTCGATGGTGTAGGGCTTCGGGATGAAAAAGTTTTTGATGTGTTCAGGTTTGGTCCAGCATTCCCACAGGAGAGAGCGCGGTGCATCGAGCACGCGTGTGAATGTGAGATCGGTTTTCGGGTCAAGGTTCATTTGCGGTGCTCCTTCATGAGGTCGCTGACATAGTCATCAAAGCGGTCGAGCCGTCCTTCCCAGATTTCGCTTTGCTCGCTCAACCAGTCCCTGGCCGGGGTGAGAGCGTCTGGGTTCAGCTCGCAAATCCTTGTTCGGCCGTGCTTCTGCGATGTGATCAGACGAGCCGCTTCGAGCTTCTTCAGATGCTCCATGAACGAGGGCAGGGCCATGTCATGAGGCTCTGCCAACTCGGTGACCGACGCCTCGCCTTGCGCAAGTCGTTGAAGGATCGTGCGCCGTGTTGGATCACCGAGAGCGGCAAAGCACAGGTCGAGGTTGGAAAAAAGCTTAGACATATGCCTAAGTAACATACAGATTGTCGCCAATCAAGAATACTTAGGATTATTCCTAACCAAAGCCTGGTAAACCCTGAAAGCGCCGTTTGTTGCACCCGATCAACAAAGACCGCCCTGGAAGCCCCGGAAGCCCTAGAAGATTATGAGAGTTTGCTCGCTTCGCAAGAGGGTACTGTCGGTACGATGCCAATCTCCTTGGACCGCCTACTTACCGCTTTTGGCAAGCACCTCGCCGGATAAGACCGCCCTTGTTTGTGTCGCGCTGATACGCTCTCAGGACACGCAAAGCCATCAGCGTGTTCCACCGGCTGGGTCGCCGTGCCTCTTCCATCTTGAAATGGACTTTCCCGGCGCGTGCAGCTTGAACGGGCCAGCGGCCGTCATCTCGCCGTTTCGAAATCAGAACGCGCAATGCGTCTGCCATCCGATCATCCCAAGGCGCGCGTGCAGCACGGAAATGGTCCAGGCAACGCAAAATGTTGTAGAACCATCTCGGCGGAAATGAGAGCTGCAGAAAATCCTTGCGGATGATTTCGCCAGTCCTGTCTGACTTGTAAAGGCGGTGAAGCAAAATGAACTCCCGTGCCGCCGCGGCAGCTTTCTGGAGTTCATCAAGTCTGTGGCAATAGCCCTTGTCAGCGTATTCTTGGATGCCTTCAAGCACCGACAGCGTTGAATGCAAGGAGCTGTGCCGCGCACCCGAGCGATTGCTACGGCAATTGAATCCGCCGTCCGCCATGTGTTCGTTCAATAGAAAGTCCACAATCGACCGCAGCTGTTCCTCCGGCGTCCCGAAGTAGCTCGCGTAGTTCAGCACCATGCCGTTGACACAGACATCGCTTGCATCACCGGCGTGGGAACAGAGTATTCCGCCATCCGGTCCCTTGAGATCACCGAAAACGTCACGAAGACTCTTGCGGATTAACGGATGATCCGGGGCTATACAGAGGGTTTTCAAATCGAGCAGCGTATAGTGGGTGCTCGTCCATTTCGGCTGATAAAAACGCTCTCCCCAGGAACCGTCCTGGTTTCGGTATTCAAGGAATTGACTTCCCCATCCTTCCGCCGCAATCCGCGCTTGAATATCGGGACGATGATCATCGAGAAGATCCCGGTATGTCTGGTATTGGATTGCCGGATCACCCTGGAGTAGCCAGTCAATGATTTCCGGGTTTCTCATCCCACGAAACTAACACTGCGGATTCATCACCACTTGATTCAGATCAGTGGCCAACACATACCCTATGTCTGCCTTGCGATGCCGATGAGTCAATCAAATACCGTGCAGCATTCGTCAACATCCGGTTCAAAGCAGACATTCGCTGCGATCGTGCCAAGGTCGGTTTGTGAGAGAGATGTTCAACAAACGGATGCCTTCGGTGTGGTTTTTGTCAATGTGTGAGTGGCTGCTGCAGCCCCATGGCCGCTATAGGCCCAAATGGTCGATCATGTATCGTTTCGTGTATGAACCGTTGAGCCGAATCGCGTTGGCCTGTCATGATGCAATGATCTCGTTGCATGACCAAACGTCCAGAAAGGAACACGCAGCATGATTGCATACGTCACCGTCGGTGCTGATGACATGGCTCTCGCGAAGCGGTTTTACTCTGCATTCCTGCCAGCCCTTGATTACGGGCTGGAGGAGGGGCCTGAGGGCCTGAGCTACGTGCTGCCCGTCCAACCGGGCCAATCTGCTGCTCCGCCGGATTTCTATGTCAAACCGCCCTTTGATGGACGTCCGGCGTCGGCTGGGAACGGTGCCATGGTCGCCTTTGAAGCCCGCAGTCAAAAGCAGGTTCGGGATCTTCACGCCGCCGCGCTTGCCGCAGGCGGCTTTGACGAGGGCCAGCCGGGCTTCCGTGACTCCTATGGACCTCATTTTTATGTTGGCTACCTTCGCGACCCTCAAGGCAACAAGATCGCACTGTTCTCCAGCAATCCGGACGAACCCGGCCGAGACGGATAACACCGGTTACACGGGCGACGAAAGCGCATTTGATGTGATCCCTGAAAATGCCGTTGGCTTTGGGCTGTGGGCCATCCTCCATGTCACGATTTAGCCCTTCCAAATGGGGTGCCTTCCCGTTCAGATATTCCGCGATGCCACTTTGGTTTCTCGCTCAGGGCGGAGCTTTGGTCCCTGATGGGCATCTCGATGTGTCGGGCTTTTGCGCAAATGATCGCGCTTCTTCAACATTCTGAGGTTGTGCGAGTGCCCTGTATTGCAGAAATGCGACTTGGGGTTCGAATACCGTCAAAATCTGTTTGGCGAACGGCTGGTTTCATCCCCAGAACCGAGACTGCTGTGATCATACATCTCGTCTTCACGAACAGACCCGGTGATGCGGATTGAGCCAAATCAACCGGCCAGGGTCGCTCACGATGTAGGGAGGATCAGGATTTCAAGATTCGATCTGGTAAGGGCCCTATAGGAAGTCGTCCAAATGTCGCAGCAGAAGATTGTCATTATTGGCGGCGGAGTCGCCGGACTGTCAGCAGGCATCTATGCACAATTGAACGGCTTCGATGCAACCATCATCGAAATGAGCGATCGCCCCGGTGGCCAGCTTACGTCCTGGAAACGCGGCGACTACACTTTCGACTATTGCCTGCATTGGCTCATCGGGACCGATCATGGCGCTTACCATGACATGTGGTTGGAGACCAATGTCATAGCGGACGACGTGAAGGTCGTTAACCACCGGATTTTCAACAGATATGTGGATGAGACACACGGCGATTTCCTGGTGCACACGAGCCTTGATGAATGGGAACCCTATCTGATCGAGTTCGCCCCCGAAGATCGCGCCCCAATTCGAAGGATGTGCAACCTGATACGCAGGGGTTTGAGTTTCGAAACATTTGAAAACCCACCTGGCCTGCGTTCGACACTGGAATACGCCGACTGGTTCGTCCATGCAGCACGTTTCCTTCCCGCATTGATCAGGTATCGAGGGCAGACATGCCAGCAGTTCTTCGATGGCCTCGGCTTCAAGAACCAGAGACTCGCCTTCTTCCTCAATAGAGTTTTGGGAAGCGACTATGCGGCTCTTGCTTTCATCTTGATGATGGGCTGGATGCACGCGAAGAATGCCGGCTATCTGTTGGGAGGATCGTCCGCCATGTCAGGCCGCATGGCCGACAGGTTCCAGAACCTCGGCGGGCAGTTCAGGTTCGGCGACAAAGTCACGGACATCCTGGTCGAGAACGATACCGCGACAGGGATCACTCTCGAGTCCGGTGAGACGATCGACGCGGATCATGTGATTGCAGCCTGCGACGGTCATTCCGTGTTGTTCGACATGTTGCAAGGCAAATACGTAGACGCCACATTCCGAGAGGCCTTCGATACGTGGCCACTTTTTGCGCCAATCGTCATGGTGTCATTTGGCATTGACGATGTCGTCGCGTCCGAGGTTCAGCACACGGACTATCTTGTGAATGGCACGCATATCGGCAGCACGGTTCCCGCGCGCTACCGCGTTCTGAACCGCTCGTCCTACGACCCCGGCTTCGCTCCGGATGGAAAGACCGTCCTGTTGATGTTGTTCGAATCGCCCTGGGAGATTTGGGATGGCCTTGCAACGGAGGCATATGCCGAGGAGAAGGCCGCCATACTTGAGGATGCCACAAGGCTCCTCGACACGCATTACCCGGGCATATCCCAGAAGATCGAAACCACCGATGTCGCCACACCGTTGACCACGGTACGAAACACCGGCGTTTGGAGAGGCGCATTTGAGGGGTTTTCACTTTCGACCGATATGATGAAGACGCTGCCAATGCGGCTCCAGGGTCTGAAAAATTTCACGTTGGCGGGGCAATGGCTCTTCCCGGGTGGCGGACAACCAGCCTCGGCGCAGTCAGGCAAATGGGCCATTAAGATGCTCTGCGACGAAGCGCGCCAAGAGTTCAATACCGAGTAGGGACAGTCGACGATCACTGCCTATGGGACAGGGGAGCCAATCTCAACACTTGAACCTCAGCAACAGCGAAATCTCGACCAATCCTGCCAGCTTCATGACCCGAAGCGGACAATCACCGCAACGCAGTCTGTTAAGCCTAGAAAATCGAGTGGTAAAGGTCGGCTTGGATGACCAATCGCGTATTCGGATTGGTTGCTCGAATTTCAGCGTTCGCGATGGTGGGGTCCCGCCCATGCCGGAGCCGATCACGGTGGCCTGTCATTTTGTTTTCTCAGATATGGTCATCGTAGTCACTGTGGCCGGTCCTGCAGTGATTTCCCGGAACCCTGGAGAAAGCCAAGCGTGTTGTGAACCACCCAATCCGGGTTCACCAACAAGATGTAATGGTCGGTACTCGGGGCGATCTTGGCTTTGACCGCAGGCGCGACCTGTCGCAAACGACGAACGGCACGTTGCGCAGAGTATGTCCTGTCATTTTCTCCGACGAGAAACAGCGTCGGCACCTGCAGCGCTCTCCAGTTCGCATCGGTCAGCCGGGTTGGAAACACAAACTTCCTTTTCTTGAAACACCGTCGCGCCAGCAAGTCCTCTTCGACCATCTTGTCGACGCGCTTGCGGGTCCGATCGTTTTTCACGGCATCCGGTCCGTACCAATGGAAATAGTTCCTGGCGACGAACCGATAGGGCAGGAAATGGTAGAGGATGGCTCTCGCGAGCATGACCGGACCTGGAGAAAGCACCGTGGAGGATGGCGCCAGCAAGACCAGTTTCTCGACCCGGCCGGGATGGGCCAACGCGTATAGGGCGCTCTGCCAAGCGCCGTATGAGTATCCGACGAGATTCAGTCGCACCAGACCCAGCAAATCGAAGACCTCGTCAAGCCAGTCAATGAAATCCCTCGGGCGTGTCATCTCTCTTTTGTAGATACTGCGCCCATTGTCGTAGACGTGGTCGATCGCATAGGTTCTGTAGCTCTGCGAAAATGCTTCGATCACCGGCAGCCACGACAGCGAAGTCTCCGTATCGCCGGGCAAGAGCACCAAGGCCGCGCCGTCGGCTGGTCCCTGAATGCGGATGAAGGTCTCACCGAATGTGGTGTCTATGACCCGCGCTTCGGACGGCGTTGGCCATTGTTCGGCCAGGTCGTCGTAGAAACGGAGATACGCTTGTTTCGCCTCTGGGGATCGAAAGGGATGGTGGGCCGCGCTCGCCAACAATCGCACTCCCGCTGTGTTCGTGTCTGCAACACAAGATCACATGGCCGGGAAACACATCTTGATCGGGGTCAATCGCATGATGCAACAACGATGTCTTTTCCCTCGAGCGGGAACGACACTGCTGCGCGGACACGATCCTGCCTGTGTCAAAGTCTCGATTGAATACAGCAGTTCATTGTCGTGAAACCAAAAGCCAATATCCATGCTCCCGGCAGGATTGGTCAAGATGGGCTCAAGGCCGTAGTTCGCCCACCGCATTCCTGAGATGCAAAAACCCTTGGCCCGAACGTTGAAAAGCGGGACTTTGCAGATATCCACCCAGCACAAAACCAACGGCCGCCAGAGCTTAACGGAAGCACGAAAAGGTTCTACCATTATACACGAACTGCTGAGATCGGAATTTGAGAAGCGAAGACAGGGGAGGACACCTGTGCCAGCCACAGTTCGCAGAGCAACGACTGACGATGTGCCCTTTTGATCCGTATTGTCGACATGGCAAGCGAGGGGCTCATACCTGCGCTTTGGGACCGTATGGCACCTGAAGGCATGGATGGGTCTGCGGTTGGCCAAGCACTCGTATCTGAGGAAGATGGCGTTTTCAGCTATCAGCACGGGTTTGTACTCGAGCAGGACGGCTCACCGATTGGTGGGATGATTGGCTATCCACTTCCAGCAACGGCCGAGCCGGCCGGACCTGAGGTTCCGGACGCCTTTGTGGCTGTCGAGGAGCTTGCAAACCTCGTTCCAGGTTATTGGTATATCAACGTGGTGGCCATGTTGCCGGAAGCACGCGGCAAAGGTTTGGGTGCAGCACTGCTGAACGAGGCGGAGGCGCAGGCTCGACATAGTGGTTGCCCAGGCCTTGCGCTGGTCGTTGCCGCCACCAATGACGGCGCAATTCACGCCTACGCGCGAGCAGGATATCGGGAAGTTGCACGGCGGCCATTCGAGCTACGGGAGTTCGGTTTTAAGTCAACCGAGGCGCTCCTGATGACAAAGGAAGCAATCCAATAAATCCCACGAAATCGTGTTTCCCGCAGGATCGGTCTGACCATTTCGAATGTCCACTCAGGGACCGGTTTGGTCATTTGTGGCACCGCACACTTCCAAAAAGCAATATTCATAGCCTGAAAGTCCGTTGTGCGGACATTCCGGTCCACTGGCTTTCTTGAGCGAGGGCCCGGCTTCTTCGCAGTGCAGCCGTTCTCAAATGAAAAATTACTTGAAATCGGCGTGGCAGCCAGGGTTCCCATGCGGCTACGAAACTAGCCTTTGAAACTGTGCCCACGTTCGGCCTTGAACCAAAATTCCGCTGAGAATGACGGCGGCGAAGTAGAGGTTTACTTTCCGGGAGAATTTGACAGTCTTCGAGCATAACCCAGCAGCCTCAGGACCAAGTATGATTGCCAATTCTGTTCTTGCGCACGTGACGGCCAACGCAATTGTACTGTTTGCACGGCTGTTGACGGCTGTTCGAGCGATCTGGGATGGCGTAGAGCCCATCCCATCCAAAAGAGTGTATTTCGCAAATCATACAAGCAATGGCGATTTCGTTTTAATCTGGGCAGTCTTGCCGCCCTACATGCGGAGGCGAACCCGGCCAGTGGCGGGAAGTGACTATTGGCTGACATCAAAACTGAAAACCTTTATCGGTTGCGAGGTCTTCAACGCAGTTCTGATCGATCGCAACCCCGAGACGCGAACGGACGATCCGGTCACCCAAATGGCAGAAGCGTTGGACAGCGGGAGTTCATTGATTCTTTTCCCGGAGGGCACGCGAAACATGAGCGATGCATCGCTATTGCCCTTTAAGTCCGGCCTGTATCACTTGGCACAGCAACGGACCGATGTTGATTTGATTCCGGTGTGGATTGAAAACCTCAATCGGGTCATGCCCAAGGGTGAAATCCTGCCAATTCCCTTGATCTGCACCGTACGCTTTGGCGAAGCTCTTCGCCTGGAGACAAATGAAAACAAGGACGCTTTTCTTGACAGAACTCATGCAGCACTTCTTGCCCTGAAAGAAAGTGGAGACGCCCCATGAGCGCGCCAGACGAGTTCATATATCTATTGGGCGGTGTTCTTTGTGTATTGGTCCTTGCAACAATCGTTGCATCCTTTTTGAAGAAGCGCGTGGGCCCGGATGACGCTGACCCCGTGATTGAAAACCTTGTGGCACGCATAAACGCCTGGTGGGCGATGGCGGCGCTCCTGGCCATCGCCATGCTTTTTGGACGTGCCGGAGCAGTGATACTGTTTGGGTTGCTGTCATTCGCGGCCATGCGCGAATTTCTCACACTGACGGCAAAATCCCGCGCCGACCATTATGCTCTGGCCACAGCGTTCTTTATTGTTTTGCCCTTCCAATACTATTTGGTCTGGATCGACTGGTATGGTCTCTACTCGATCTTCATACCTGTTTATGCCTTTTTGATCCTGCCCATCATTTCGGCGTTGCGGGGGGAAATTGAGAATTTCCTGACACGTGTTTCAGAAACACAATGGGGCCTGATGATCTGTGTGTTTGCGGCCAGTCATGTGCCGGCCCTCCTGACCCTGCAAATTCCGGGGTATGAGGGCAAATCAATCCTGCTGATTGCCTTCCTTGTCGTGGTCGTTCAGGGTTCGGATGTTCTGCAATACATCTTCGGCAAACTGTTCGGACGTCGCAAGATCGCGCCTGTTTTATCGCCTTCAAAGACCTGGGAGGGATTTCTGGGCGGCGCCGTGTCGGCAAGCATTCTGGGGGCCTTTCTGTGGTGGATGACGCCATTTGCCTTCTGGCAGGCCTTCCTTGTCTCGCTGCTGATCACCACAATGGGATTTTGCGGTGGATTGGTGATGTCGGCCATCAAGCGCGACAGGGGCGTCAAGGATTGGGGGCACCTCATCGCCGGTCACGGCGGCTTCATAGACCGGCTCGACTCGGTTGTGTTTTCGGCTCCAATCTTCTTTCACACCGTGCGTTATTTCTGGTCGACCGTATGAGCCTTTTGCAAAGCAAAACTGTTCACGGAGTTGGGGGCTTCCTTTTGATGGGAGGATGGGCGGTTTTTGCCAATCGCGTACATCCAATGCCCGCCCCTTTGATCGCAGGTGTTGTCCAGGGCCTTTTGACCGCAACGATCACGCTCTTCCTAAAGCGTCTGATCGAAGGCATCTTTCAGCGATCGACCGGCCCCATGAGAATAGTCCTGCCACCACTTGCAGCCTTTTTGACCTCACTTGTTCTGTTGACTGCAATCCATACTCTTGCCGGAACACCTGCATTGGGTGCGACGATTTCGGTTCCTCTTACCGTTTCGACACTCTATTCGTTCGTCTACACAATTGCTTTGAGCCGCCATGCCTGAACGTCGCCCGATCGCCAGTCGAAATTCGAAACTCGCGGAACGCGCTGCCAAAATGTTGGCGGACCGCGGAATTATGCCCAACCGTATCTCGCAAGCATCCATGGTCTTTGCGGCGCTGGCCGGTTTGGCATTCTGGTTTTCAGGCACAGCTGACGGCGCAACCCACGTGGTCTGCCTGGTGGTAGCCGCGCTCGGATGCCAAGTTAGGCTTCTTTGCAATCTCTTCGATGGAATGGTTGCTGTCGAAGGCGGATTTGGCGCGCCTGACGGCCCGTTTTGGAACGAAGTACCGGACCGCGTATCAGATGTCTTCATTCTGGTGGGGCTCGGGTTTGGTGCGGGGAATCCAGGCCTGGGGTGGGCAGCCGCTGCATTTGCAATTGGAACGGCTTACATCCGTGAATTTGGTAGCGCGCAAGGCCTCGCTGCCGATTTTCGTGGGCCGATGGCCAAGCCACAACGCATGGCAGTCGCGACGGCGGCAGCATTGATTGCGATTTTCTTTCCAGTTTTGCTGGGTTGGTCCGTTCTGCAGCTATCCCTTTGGATCATCACTGGTGGCTCGGCGGTCACTATCCTTCGCCGTAGCCTGTTCGTGATTGCTTCCCTCAAATCCGCATCCAGGGAAACCGAGTAGAACTCAATGTGAACCATAGGCGATTTCAACCTTGGTGGCTCGTGCGGACCAGGTCAGCGTATCGGGTTACGCAGGATACATTGAACGTTGGCATAGCGACCTGTTTCGAAATCCGGGAAGGAGCCTTGAACGTGAGATACGCCCTCTCCGAGGCTGAACGGCAGCTATCGCCCGCGAGGCAATCCGAACCTGACGGTCTGCCTTCGACCCCAATCCAGGCGTTCGAGCGGAATACAGCGAATGTCTGCTTTTACCCCCATTCCAGTTGCTGTGTGCACCTAAATTAGTATCTCCGATGGGCCCAGAGGGGTCGTTCGGCGCAACCCGTCAAGTGTCAGCTTTCAGACAGGTGCAGGAGCGACTATTCCTCACTGTCCGGTACGGATTGGGCGTTCCCGGATCGTGGTCATCTGACGGCTTTCTGCCGATGACATGTTCGCGGTGACGCCGACGGATTTTCGGCGAAGGTTTGAAAGAAGGGATCTCGAACCCGGCATGCCGTCGTCTACGCGGCAGCGGTGTGCTCTTGGTTCGGAGCCCCGCTTCTAAAGCAGCTTGAGATATTCAAGCAGCGACTGTTTGTCGGTCGGCGACAGATCCTCGCCCTGATGGTGGCCATCATTGGTCTGCCCCGGCATCGATGTATCGTAGGGCACCGGCACGGAAAACGGTTTGTAGCTGTTTGGATAGGTCCCATCGGCCGTCAAGCGCAATCCGACCCTTTCGAAATCAAGGGCATGACCGCCGACCATGAACGTATCAGGGCGCAAGTCGGGATTGAGCAGGTGATGCAGGCTCGGAACCGATCCATTGTGCAGATATGGCGCCGAGGCCCACAGGCCGGTGAGCGGCGGCGCTGCATATTCTCCGGTCGGCTGGATGATCATTTCAGAGGCGTAGACCGTGTCGTTGAACGTTTCGGCCAAGGCCTTTGTAAAGGTATCGGCGCGCAGGGGATCCGTGCCGACATCACCGCGCCAATTGGGATAGCCGACAAGCGTTGGACGCCCTTCTTTCCACTCATAGGTGCCGTGGCACGTTTCGCATTCACGCGCAAAAACGGCTTCTCCGGCCTCTGCCAGTTGCCTGTTGACCGGACCCGGGAAATCCATCGGCCGATAGGATTGCGCCAGGAAGCTGTAGATATCCGTCGCATCATCCAGATGTCGAATGGCCATATCCGGATGAACACCCATGCTCGGCACCGTGAAAAAGCTGGTGATCTTGGCAAGTCCGGTCAGGCGGTTCGCCGTCAGATCAGCGATCCGGGTGGGGCGGGACGGGTTCGCACCCGGCAGGGAATAGGAACCATCAACCAGCAGACTGGTACGCCAGTGACGATAACCCAAGTCAGGAATGGAAACGATGCCGTTGTCGCCAGCATCGCCGGAATGGAGTGCAACGCCGGTCTTGAACTTCAGGGCCGCCACGCCGTTGGTGCTGCCCGGCAGACCGTTTGGAAAGGGCAGTGGGCGATCCGTGTCACCGAGATTCGAAAGCCGGTTCCTGACCAGCGGAAGCACGAGATATCGGGTTGTTGCGCGCTGCCGCCAACCGAGGTCCGGGTACAGCCTGTCGATGGTTTCCAAAAGGGCGTCGGGGTTTTTGATGCCGTTCCGCAGCGCGTCAAAGACGCCGCGTGTATAGGCCTCCAGATTGAGCGATGTGTTCGGCATTCCGAGCCAGGCGGCATCGGGTTTCGGCAGACCATCCGCATCATAGGTGACGCCCGCATGGCAGGCGGCGCATCCCAGATTGGCGGCGCGGAATTTCAGCCCCCAAAGTGGAGCCAGATCACCATAGGTAAAACCAAACGGCATGACGCGATCTGGTGCCTGTGCAACGTCCGGCCTGTTGACCGGTTCACCCCTCGCCAGAAAACCGAAGCGGGCCAGCTCATCCGAAAGCGTGTCGAGGTTGGTCGGGAGATCGGGGTTTCGCGATTGCGCAGAAAGGACAAGCGCCGCGGACACGAGACGCCAGGGCAGGGCGTGGCTTTCGAGTGCAGTCATGCTCACGCCGCCGAACCCGGCGCCTTCGAAGGCGGCGGCGCCGCGGATTGTGGCCGGTGAGCCGGCCGGAGTCTGCGGCCGTGCCTGTGAGGGTGATTCGGGCGTCGAGAGCCACCAGGCTGCGACACCGGCAAGGGCGAGCAAGAAAACGACAGCGAGCAGAACGATGAGCGTTCTCTTCATGATTGGTCCGGTCCCTGCCTGGCAAGAAATCGCGGGGGAACCGCGTCCTCAGCATACTGTCAGTGAGTAACCGGATTGCATCCGTCTAGGCAAGCGTGTTTACGCAACGGCCGCCACCATTGCACCTGGCCGGGCCAAAAGGGCATGCGGGTGATTGCAGTCAATCCGATACGTGTTTCACTTGCGATGGAACACCGGTGGGCGCTTGTCACGAAAGGCTGCTCGCCCTTCCATCGCATCTTCCGTGGCAAAACAGATCGTTTGCAGATCACGCTCATATTCGATGGCTTTTTCAAGCGGCATGTTGAAGGTCGCCCTGAGATTGGCCTTTGCCGTCTCCGCGGCTATGGGCGCGCGTGATGCGATGGTCCGGGCAATATCCATGGCGCGCTGCATCAATTTGCTCCCGTCGCAGACGTCACTGACCAAACCCCAGGAAAGGGCCTGTTCGGCGCCGATCGGGTCGCCGGTCATAACCATCAATGCGGCATTTGACGGCCCCATCGCATGCGCCAGTTGAGCTGTCATTCCGCCGCCGCCAATCCAGCCCAGCTTGATTTCGGGCGCTGCGAATTTTGCCGATTGCGCGGCAAGTCGGATGTCACAGGACATCGCCATTTCCAGCCCGCCTCCGATGGCGTAGCCGTTGATGGCGGCAATGGTCGGTTTGGATATCCCGCGAATGCAGTCGCAGTAATCCGGACGATTGCGGAATTGCCAAGGTGTCGAATAGGTGTCGAGTTCTGCAATGTCCGATCCTGCACAAAAGGACTTCGGACCACCGCCGGTCAGGATCACGGTGCGGATATCGCTGTCTTGCATGCACGCATCGGCAGCGCCCTGGAGCAATTCGGCCATCTCGGGCGTGATTGCGTTGAGCTTCTCCGGCCGATTCAATTCGATGACCGCGACACCATCCTCTTTTGTCAGATTGACGAGTGCCATTCAGACCTCCTCTACAACAGATTTCGAATGAGCCAACATGTCCGACAAGGCGCGCGCCGCCCGGTCAGGTGGAACATCGGTAGAAACGGCATTCCTCAGATAGGTCGATGCCCTTGTCTGCAGGGTAATGTAGCCGTCGTGGCGGGGCCGAATGCGCGCCGCCTCGATGGTGGTCATTGTTGCAGAATAGAAATCGCCCCAGATGTCGTTGATACCGGGATCCCGCCAGGCGGTGCGATTGCTGGGCTGCCCGTCGTGATCGGGAATAAAACGGCGCTGGGTTGATGGTGACATCAGCCAGAGCAGATGGTCTTTCAGGTCATTCGTGACCGCGCATCGATTGGAAATACCGATGCCGGTGCCGCCCAGTATCGAGCCTGGCATGCCACCGGATCGCAACGATGGCGCATCACGATACCGGATGCGACCGTTGCCGGCGTAGTTGACATATCCATAGATCAACGGACACAGCACCACGTCTTCTCCCGTTGTCATGGCTTCCAGGATTCCAATGGGGTTCAGTGAAAGCGTCTTTGCCGGTGACTTGATGGCGAGCCTCTTGAGCAGCCCATAGGCTTCGCAAATGCTGGCGTGGCCAAACCATTCATCGCCATTTCTCAGATCGGTTTCCGGTTCCAGTGCAGTAGCGATTGAAAGCAGGGTCAAAAAGGCGTGCGGTCCGGCGAGTGACAGCGCCACGCGGCCTGTTGAAGTGGAAAGCCGCTCAACCTCCTGCCAGCTTTTCGGCGGTTCACAAGTCAGCAGATCTTCCCGGTAGGCCATGACCTGTGTCGCCGCGTCGAGAGGCAACGCCCATTGCCGGCCGGACATGTTGTAGCTTGAGAAGCAGGGACCGATCGTGTCAGCCTGGAGCGTAGCCAGATCCAACGGATCAAAGATCTGATCCAGTGGTTGCAAACAGTTGTGCGAGATCGCTTCGCCGATATGGGGATGATCCAGAACGATCAGATCGTTGTGAGCGCACAACTCTGAAATCGGATGAGATTCAAACCCCTCCAGCGGATGTGTTGACCATTCGATCAACGGTTGGTTTGACGCCCCCGGCCATGCATCCACTGCTGCGATCAGGGTATTCGCACCCCGTGGGTGATCCCAGGTCAGCCCTTTATAGGGTGCGCTCACTGGTCGTCACCACAACTGATCGCTCCGCTGTCGGCCAGCGCATCGATCTCCCCATCGGCCATGCCAAGCTCTTCGAGCACTTCCCGCGTATGCTCGCCCGTGAGCGGCGCACCGCGCGTGACAGATGAAGGTGTCTTTGAGAATCGGATCGGGAATCCGGGCGTTTTGACGTGCCCCTCGGTCGGATGATCATATTCGACGAATGTGCCGTTATGGGCGATCTGCGGGTCGTCTACGAGATCCTTGTATCCATAAACGGGTCCGGCCCAAACGCCGGCGGCTTCAAATCGCGATAGCCAGTCTGCTGTTGTTCGGGTCGCAAGGTGTTCACCGACGAGTGAAAAGACTTCGTCCCGTTTGTCCCATCCGTCCGTTTCCGCATCCATATCCGCAAAGCGGGGTTCGTCCAGGGCTTCGGCCAGGCGATGATAATCGGGGAAGGCGAGCGCAAGAAATCCGTCGGATGTGGCGAAGGTTCCGTAGGGAGACCGAATATAGACATGGGCATGGGGTTCGTTGCTGCGCGTTTGCGGTTTGCCGCCAACCGTGAAAACCGACAATTCCTGCATCTGCAGCGTGGTGATCGCATCGAGCATATTGACCTCCACCAATTGCCCTTCACCGGTGCGCTCGCGATGCAGCAAGGCTGCCAGAGCGCCTTCAAAGGCTGTATAGGCGGTCACGGCATCGACCAGGTATTGACCCGCGGGGGCCGGTGGCTCTCCATGGCGTCCGGCCGACAGCATCGCGCCCGACATGGCCTGCAGCAACAAGTCCTGTCCAGGCCGCATGGCATGGGGTCCATCTTCGCCATATCCCGACATGGACACATAGATCAGCCGCGGATTGACTCGCGAGAGCGTGTCATAGTCGACACCCAGCCGTTTCGGCACGCCCGGCCTGTAATTGTGGATGAACACATCCGCATCGGCGACAAGGCGCAGGAACAGCTTTTTACCCTCTTCGTTTTTCAGATCGACGGCCAAGGAACGCTTGTTCCTGTTCATCGACAGAAACGAGACATTGATCTTGTTGCCGGTCGCGCCGCCGGCGGCGACGTGACGCTGCCATTCGCCGGTGACCGGCTCGATCTTGACGACATCCGCTCCAAGATCACCCAACCGCTGGGCGGCAAATGGCCCGGCCATGGCGATCGAGCAGTCCAGAACGCGATAGCCTTTCAGAATTCCCATGATCGTATTCTCACTTCATGACCCATCCACCATCGACATTGATGGTCTGCCCGGTGACAAATCCGGCTTCATCCGACGCCAGAAAACAGATTGCCGATGCGATATCCGATGCAATGCCGCGGCGCTTGACCGCCTGATGCTCCAGAACGAAGCGCGCATACTCTTCCGGGTTTGGATGTATTTTTTCGGCATCCGTCGGAAACGCACCCGGGGAAATCGCATTGACGGTAATGCCCCATTTGCCAAATTCGCGGGCCCAGGCCCGGGTCAGTCCTGTCAGGGCGCCCTTGGATTGCACATAGGGGGACAGGTTCTCCCACCCGCCATAATATGTGATCGATGTGACATTGATGATCCGGCCCCATTTGCGTGCACGCATGGCGGGCAGTGCCATTGCTGTACAGATCAGTGCAGCATCCACATTGACAGCCTGAACCGCCCTGTGCTCCTCCAGTGTGTAGTCTTCAAACGGCTTGGACGGATAGATCGCCGCATTGTTGATGACGATGTCGAACGACCCTTCATCCAGCAAAGAGGCAAGTGTCTGTTTGAGACTGGCCTCGTCGGCGAGATCCTGACGAACAATGCGCAGGCGATCCCGATATTCGGAGCCACAATTCGCCTCAAGCGACCGGATGTTGTCGCGGCTGTTATCCAGAGCAATGACATAGGCTCCGTCACGCAGCATTTCCCGGGTTGTATCGTTTCCTAGTCCGCCAGCAGCGCCGGTATAGAGCACGCGACGGTCGCGCAATGAAAAGCGGTCGCTGGGTTGTGCGACAGTGCCGGTCATGGTCATGCCCGTCCCCCGATCGGTAGAAAGTGGGATGAGGGTGTTGGATAGTCATCGGCGGGCTGCTCGGCGATGCCACTGATGCGCTGTTCGGCTTCTGCGATTTGCGCGCTGTCCTCAAGCACGCGAAAGCGGGTCTCGTAATTGCGTTCATCGCCGTGTTCGAGCCAGATCAGCTCACCGCGTTCCCGGGCTGCACCCTGTCCGTCGACATGGTTGGTCGAGGGTTCGATACCAAGCGCATATTGCCCGGCCTGGAGGTTCTGCCATTCATACATGCAGGGGAACTGGTCTTTCCTCGTGGTGACCTGAAATCCGATTCCGGCATTGTCATTGACGAGGGCCACGGGAACGCAACCGTCTGTGTCCGCCTGCATTTCGTGTTGCCAGACCTGTTCATGAAAGCGTGTCTGGGGACCCGGCAATGTGCGGTAACCGACACCCTGCTTGCGATAATCGTCGCCCGCATGGGCAGCCCAGACCACATCGCCGATCGGTGCCAGATAGCGCGAATTCTCATCCAGGATCGGGTAGCACAGATTGATGTGGTAGCAGAACATGTGCGGCGTTCTGTAGAAGCCGCGGTTGACGACCCGGTCACGCAGCACGATCTCGTTCGAACCGACCGTCACTTCGATACGGCGATGCAGTTCCAGATGTTCGCCGAACACCGTTCCCTGGGTCACGATGCCTTCGCACCACAATGTGCATTCGTCATCGCTCCAGCTTTCGCCGTAGCCCGTCAACCGGGCAGGGATGGTGCCGACCCGCCCGTGAATTGATTGCTTGACCGTTTTGCGCGGCGCGTAGACATAATTGTCCGCCGGCGCGTCATACATGAAGAGAATATGATCCAGCCCACAGGTGACCAGCAGACCGGAAAACGAGCGCAGCCAGCCGAGACCGCCTTCGCCCTCATAGTCGTGCAGAGACGGATTGCGAAAACCTGATGGTGAATGCCAGCCAATGGCATTCCCCCGCCATTCGCAATCGGCAATGTCCAGCGCGCGGTCGATGAGGACCGTGAACCGCAGCCCAGCGCCGGACCGGAACTCGAGCATGCGAATACCGCGCTCCAGCCCGTCACCGAGCGTCATCAGCCTCACTCCGGCAAACTGGGACAGGGAACCTGTTCGGCTCTCAAGCTCTTTTCTGGACATGTTCTGCCCGTTGATTTTGACCATGATCTCTCCCTCCCGGGTGATGCGGATCACCCGGACCAAACCATTTTTCGGGAAATGCGCGGGCCGATGAGCCGGCCCGCAAGCCTTTTCAGACGCCGTTTTCTTTCAGTTTCCGGTCGACGAATTCCTTCGCTCTGGGTACATCGGCCTCTTCCAGGTGCTCGATGATCATCGAGATGTTGGGATGCTTCTTCGCCAATCGCTGGAAGTAGAGGTCGTAATTGAGCTCGCCCAGTCCGGGTGCCGGCAGTTCGATCTCGCCGACGCCACGGAATGTGTGGCTTTCAGCGGCATCGTCGTCGCCAATGTCGGAGTGCTTTTCCGACTTGTCATCGCCCGACCGTTTCACGTCCTTGGCATGCGCAAGGCAGATCTTGTCGGAGAGTGCGTCGAATACGTAGTTGAGTGTCTCATCCATCTTGTCGATATTGTGGGATTCGAAATAGTTCGTCGGGTCCATGATGAGTCCCAGTCCCGGATGGTCGACCTCGGCGAACATGCGCAGCGTCTCTTCGACCGACCCGACGACATTGTTGACATAGGTCTCGAGAAGGAAGACTGCGCCGTGGTCATAGGCGTGCTGGGCAAGATCCGAGATGACTGCGCGACAGTCGGCCCAGCCTTCCTCGGTCTTGTTCTTGGGATGGTGAACCCAGTCGCTTTCGGTGTCGAAAGTTCCGGTTTCCGAGCAGACATAGGGCGAGCCCAGATATTGTGCATGGGCCAGGACTTCCTTGAAATGGGTGTTGCGCCGGTTGCGCTCGGCCGGGTCGGGATGGATGATGTTGGTGTAACAGGAGATGGCGCTTACCGGCAGGTGGTGTTCGCGAAACGTCTCACGGATCACCTTGCATTTTTCCGGCGTGATCTGGCCGGTCGACAAATCCATGTCCTTGAAATGCAGATCAAGCTGAACCGTGTTGAAATTGTGCGAACGGATGACCTTCGCGGTCTCTTCCAGTGTGTATGGAAAGTATCCTGAGAATATTCCGGTCTGCATCATGATGAAGTCCTCCCTTTTGGTCAGTTGGCTGAAATTTCGTCGAGGCGCACCACGCGCCCCTCGCTGATGGAGCGGTAACCTGCTTCAATCAGCTCGATGGTCTTGATGTTGTCCGAAACATCCAGTTGCGGTTTTGATCCGGATTCAACGGCGTATTGCAACTGCTCCATGACGCCGATGAAGGCTTGCGGAAACCACATGGTTTCCCAGCTCGGGGAGACCCATTTCCCGTCGGTCTCGCGATTGCTGGCATAGGACAGCGTCGAGGCTGCTCCGGTAGGCCAGCCGATGGTTCCCTTGGCAACGCCATCGGTGCCTTCGACCCGCCAGTTGATGTGCTGGTCGTCCTCATATCCCTCCTCACGCGGTCCGGACCAGACATCTTCCAGGGACAACGCCATGAACCCGGACGGAAAGGTGACTGTCGAGACCACGATCCCATCGGAATGGTCGAACGTGGTGCGTGGATCCTTGCGGGTCATGGTCGAGATACTGGACGGCTCACCAAACAGGAAGCGAAGCGCGTCGAGATGATGAACACTCATATTGGCCAGTGTCAGCCGGTCATAGTCTTCCAGAAAGGTCTGCCAATGGGGAATGGCGTGCATGTCGATCTGGGCAAAGACCGGTTCTCCAAGAGCGCCGCGGTCCAGCAGTTGCTTGAGAACACGCATGGACTGGTCGAAGCGCATGTTCTGATTGACCGAAAGCAGTTTGCCGGCCGCTTCCGCTTCATCCCGCAGGGCGATCGCTTCCGACAGCGTCAGTGCGAGTGGTTTCTGCACCAGGACCGCCTTGATATGCGGCTGCTTCAGGGCTGCGCTGATGAGCGCCGGTTGGAGATCAGGCGGATAGGCAATGTCCAGGATTTCGACGTTCGGATCGGCGATGACAGCTTCCGGCGTGTCGTGCACGGTCGGGATCGACCAGCGCTTGGCAACCTCGGCTGCGTGATCCCGTGTTCGCGAACCGATCGCGGCCACGGTGAAGCCGGCCTGAGCATAGGCGGCGAGATGGCAATCGGCCATGATCATGCCGGCACCAATGCACCCGATCTTGTATTTTCTGGATCGGATCGCCGGATCCGGACTGAAGGCTGATTGATTCATCGGTGTCTCCATCATGTAGCAGCGGCAATGGCGCTGCCGGCCTTGTCAAAAAAATGAGACTGTGCGGTGTCATGGGCCAGAGCGACTTTTTCACCCACGGTGAAATCCGGCTGGCTGCGCAACGTCGCGCGCAACTGCACGCCCTGTGCTTCGAGCGTCAATGTGGTGAAGCCGCCAAGCGGTTCCACACTTATCACGCTTGCATTGGGCTGGTCGGAGCGTGTGTGCACCTGCAGGTCTTCGGGCCGGATGCCGACCGACGATGCATTGCCGGGAAATGCCGGAGGTTCGGGGAATGTCCGGTCCGTTCCGAACAGTTCGGTTGGCACGATATTGATCGCCGGGGAACCCAGAAGCCGCGCTACATATTCGCTGTTCGGTTGGTCATAAAGCGCTTCCGGTGCTCCGATCTGGCGAATGCGCCCCTGTTCCATGATGGCCATCGAGTCGGCAACCGACATGGCTTCTTCCTGATCATGGGTCACATAGACAAGCGTATGGCCGAGATCCTGTTGAAGGCGTCGCAATTCAACTCTTGTCTGTTCACGCAATCGCGCATCCAGAGCCGAAATCGGATCATCCATCAGATAGGCAACCGGATCCCGGACCAGGGCGCGGGCGATGGCGACCCGTTGCCGCTCGCCGCCGGAAAGCTGGGCCGGCGGTTTTTGAAGAATATGGCTGATGTGCAGCTTTTCGGCGATTTCCGATACCCGACGGTCGATCTCGTCGATCGGAGTGCCACGTTCCACCAGGGGAAAGCGGACATTTTGATCCGCTGTCATATGTGGAAAAAGCGCCAGGTTCTGAAACACCATGGCAACATTGCGCTGAGCCGGCGCGACATGGGTAACCGGCCGCCCGTCGATGAGCACCTCTCCCTCATCGGGTTGAACCAGCCCCAATATGATCTTGAGGATCGTCGATTTGCCGCAGAGGGGAGGTCCGAAGAGGCAGAAAAATGCGTTGTCTTCCACTTCGAAGCTGACATTGTCGAGCGCCTGTGTCTTTCCATAGGACTTGCTGACATTGCGGAAACTAATGGAGGCCATCGGACTGCCTCCCGACTGCTTGACCGCTTTCGATCTCGAAAAACCGTTCCGAACCTTTCGTGATGTCAAGGCTCAGGACTTCGCCGACACGCGGCAACTCGGTTTGATTGGCGACTATGATCTTGATGGCATTGTCCGGATCACCCAGATGAACGATGGTCCGGGAGCCGATGCGCTCAATGAAGTTCACCGGGAATCGCAATGCGCCGTCTTGACTGGGAGCCGCTGCTTCCGGCCGGAATCCGAACTGAACGCGCCCGTCGGATTTTGCCGCGGCGGCCTCAATGGCGGTGTCGCTGACGGTGATGCTTCCATGCGCCCCAAAATCGACAGCGGTAGACGACCCGTCCTGGCGGACGTGCCCCTGCATCAGGTTCATGCCGGGAGACCCCAGGAAACCGGCGACGAATGTGTTTTGAGGATTGTTGTAGACATCCAGCGGCGTGCCGACCTGCAGCAGCTTACCATGATCCATTACCGCGATCCGGTCGGCCATGGTCATGGCTTCCAGTTGATCGTGTGTGACGTAGATCATTGTCTGTTTGAATTGGCGCTGGAGCTGTTTCAGTTCCGTTCGCATGACGGCGCGAAACGCGGCATCGACATTGGAGAGCGGTTCGTCGAGCAGAAAGATCGCCGGTTCGACAATGGCCGAGCGGCCAATGGCCAGCCTTTGAAGAATATTGACGGACAGCCCCGATGCGCGCCGCTTGAGGAGTGGCGACAATTGAAGCAGGGAGGCCGTTTCCTCGACCCGGCGCGCGACTTCGGCGCGCGGTGTGCCGCGTGCCTTGAGTCCGTAGGCAAGATTGTCCCAGACAGTCATGTGCGTGAAGATTGCGTAGTTTTGAAACACGAAACCGACACCGCGTCGCGCCATAGGAACGCCCCGCACATCCCGCCCGTCAAATTCGATGCTGCCTGTTGTTGGCTCCAGCATGCCGGCAATCATGTTCATGGTTGTCGATTTGCCACAGCCCGACGGCCCCAATAGCGCCATGAACTCGCCATCGGCGATGGTCATGTTCATGTCGGCCAGTGCCGTGAAGGATGCAAAATCCTTGCCGAGATTGCTCAGCCTGATTTCCGTCATGTGTCCGCCTCCGGAGACGAGACATGGCGGATGGCATAGGCCGAAACGATCGACAGGGTGATCAGGATCGCAAGCGCAATGGCTGCAACGTAGCCCCAGATCAGTTCTTGCTGGGTGACCTTGTAGATGTAGACCGAGATCGTTTCGGTCGCCACGCCCGGTCCGCCACCGGTCATGATGAAGAGCGTGTCGAATATCTTGAAATTCTCGATCACCCGGATGGCCAGGGCAATGATCATGATGGTCTTCATGCGCGGCAGGACAATGGTGATAAAACGCCGCCACCAGGAGGCACCGAGCAGGGTCGCCGCCCGCTGCTGATCTTCGGGAACACCCACGAGCCCGGCAAGCAGGATCAGAAACATCAGTGGTGTCCATTGCCAGATATCGGCCACCATGACAGCGATCAGGGCAAGGTCCGGGTCCGACAGCCAGGCGATCTTCACGGGCTGTCCGACGAAAAAAGCAAGAATATCGTTGATTGGTCCGCCGGACTGAAACAGCATGAAAAACATGTAGCCCGCGACGGCTGGCACCACCATCATCGGGATCAGCAGAACCGAGTAGAGAAACCGCCGTCCGGGAAATTCATCGACGAACAGGACGGCAAGGCCGAGGCCGAGAAGAAATTCCACCGGCACGCAAACGACCATGACAAGAAGCGTGCGCAAAAGCGCGCTCCAGAACCGATTATCCTGCGCGAGGTCGGTATAGTTGGCAAAACTGTTCCACAGTTCCCATGCGCGCCACCATCCGATCCCGTCAAGAGGGGACCAATCGGTCAGGGAGATGTAGATTTGCATCAAAATGGGAAAGACGGCGATAAACAGAACAAGCAATTGTGCAGGCAGGGAAAGCCAAAGGCCCAGATGACCTTCGTCATTCGGTCTGTCCGCCGGGGTCTTTTGAACGGTATCAGTGATGTCGGCGATGGTGTTCATTCCTTCAACGCCCCGAATGTGAGGCCACGGACAAGATGTTTCTGGATTGCGATCCCCATGATGACCGGCGGCACGGCGGCAATCAGCCCGAGCGCTGCCTTTGCGCCGTAGAGCTGTCCGGTCATGGAGGATGAAAGGGATGCCATGTAGACCGGGATCGTCACCCAATCGCGGGTCGTCAACAGCAAGGCAATCAGATAGTCCGACCAGTTGAGGATAAAGACAAACAGGGCGGATGAGGCCAGTGCTGGCCGCATCATCGGCAGCGTTATTTTCACGAAGACCCGAAACCGTGAACAGCCTTCGACCAGGGCCGCATCCTCGATCTCGCGGGGCATGTCATCGAAGAAGGTTTTCATCAGCCAGAATGCAAAGGGCAGGGTAACGATCCCATAGATCAGGGCCAGCCCCCACCAGGTATCCGTCAGGCCCAGGAAGGCCCACATGATCATCACCGGAATCATCACCGCCATGGGTGGAAACAGCCGCAACTGGATGAGTGCCAGAGGAAGATTGGCGCCGCTTCCGAAGCGGGACAGGCCGTAGGCGGCAGTGGTGCCGGCAACCATTGCAATCACGGTTCCGAAGCTGGCCGATAGAAGCGATGCCAGGATCGGCCGTCCTGCCGTTCGATCGAGCGACACGATCAGTTCGGAGGACGACTGCCCGAAGATGAAAGCGAAATTGTCCCAGGTCGGGTTTTTCGGCCACCAGGTCAGATCGCTGCCTGTTGCTGACCACTCGGCGATCGGCTTGAACGCCATGGATACCATCCACAATGTAGGGATGAGCGTCAGCGCGACAAACAGCAATATCAAACCGAAGCGGAGCGCTTCATATCCTGCGGAACGTTGCATTGGCGAAATTGCCTCGGAGCGGGTTGTGTTTGAACAGGAGCGATTGAGGCCGGACGATTGGCGACGCGGGCCAATATGCCCGCGTCACGTTTGTCCGGTCAGACCGGCGCCTAGTCGGTCAGGTCGGGCCATGCCGCCTTGTTGGCCTGGATGGCCTCGACCAGCTTGTCTTCACCGACCCGCCGCGAAATGCGTTTCCAGGAGCGCTCGGTATTGGCCATAGCCTCCTGCGCCGACATCGATCCGGTCAGCGCGCCAACCAGGTTTTCGTCAAGGGCATTGTGGAAGGCCGTGGCGCCCGGATAATTGATTGTCGGTACCGTGCGCCTTACCGATTCCCGCACCACATCCATATGGTAGTCATGATAGGTCTGACGAACCAGTTCATCGCTGAAATTGGACAGCTGGAACGGATCGAAATATCCGCCTGGATTGGCCGTCATCCAGGAATAGATGCGGGACGAACCGAGCCACTGCAGCAGCAGGTAGCAGGCTTCCGGGTGCTCGGACTGCGATGAGACCGAGGCCGACAGATTGAGCCAAAGAACGGTGCGGCTGACCAACTTGTCGTCATGCATGCGTCCCGGTGGCAGGTGCGATCCGACCTTGCCTGTGACCTTCGATCCGTCATTGGCTGCATTGTCGAGGAATTTCGGCAAGTTCGAGAACGCACAGGTCATCGCGGCGCCGGCATTGGCGAAGTTGCCATACTGTTCCGGCCATCCCCAGGAGATGGCATCCGGCGAGTGGTGAGCCAATGACTTCACATACTCTTCTGTTGCCATGACACCGGAGTCCGAATTGATGAGCGGTTGCCCGTCGTCGGAAAACAGAAACTGGTTCGGCGAAGCGGTCGATACATATCTCTGGTACCAGTTGGTGTATCCCCATCCCTGGTTCCTGAGATCGGTGCATCCGATAAGACCGTCATCGGGGCGATGGAAAAACGCCGCGATCTCGTCATGCTCTTTCCAGGTTTTAGGCGGCTTGAGCGCATAGCCGTGTTTGTCCTCAAAGGCCTTTTGCTCTTCCGGATCGCCAAACAGGTCAGTGCGGTGGTTCCAGGTCTGGAAATCACCGTCCAGCGAAACGCCATAGGTCGACCCACGGTAATTGTTGAGAAGCGAAACGCCCTGGGCGCCACCCACATAACCGCGCTCGGGATCGTCCCATTCAGGTTTATGCTCGGCGACATATTCGTCGAGATTGGCGATGCCTCCGGTTTCCGCAAGGTCACCCAGGCGGTTCCACTCAACCGCATAAATGTCGAACGCTCCGCCCTTGGTGGAAATGTCCTGCATGACCTTGGTGAATTCCTGGCCATTCGGTACGCCGACAATATCGAGCGTGATTCCGGTCTCCTTTTCCCACAAATCCTTGACCGATGGTGCGCCTGCAGGAAAGGGTTGCGTGATTTGGCCGATCGAGCCGTCGGACAGTCCCAGCACAATTCGGGTTGGCGCTTTGCCTGCTGCTTTTAGCGCCCGTATGGCCTCAATGGCGCGGCCTTCAGGCGTATCAGGACCGTATTGATACCGCTCGGCACCGGCAAATCCGGTTGGTCCACCGACCATGCCTTCGGCCAGGCTGTCAGCGGCAAAGACACGTCCGGGCTTCAGGTAAAAGGGGGCCGCCAGGCCCACGAGAGCAGTTGTCTGCGCCGCTTTCGTGAGAAACCGGCGGCGTGAGACATGCGCGTTATTCGACATATTATCCTCCCAACGGACATTATTTCATTCGTCCACGGTGAAAAGTAAGTGACGTTTTTTGATGTGATGTCAAACAGCAAAAACCATCATTTCCAATCATTTTCGTTCAAATTCAGAAAATACGCTTGAATTAGTCAGAATTTGCTTTCCAATGATGGCAATTGATGATTGGGCAATAAATGACCGCCACAACCTGACGAGGTAGGACATGCGATGAAATCGACCGTGACTCAAATCGCCAGGGAAGCCGGCGTGTCACCGGCAACGGTGGACCGCGTGTTGAACAACCGGGAAGGCGTGCGTGCGCGTACCCGCGACATCGTGCTGGAGGTTGCACGGTCTCTTGGATATTTCGGACCGCAGGCCGCGCGGCGCAGCATTGTCATCCGGCTCGATTTTGTCATGCCGGCGGGGGACAACACCTTCATGTCCGGTCTCAAGCGGCATCTCGTCGAGGCCGTCGAACAGCGCGGTGACGTCAGCGTCAATCTCCACCTGATAGAAGGGTTCAACCCGGACAAGCTCGCTGCCAAGCTGCTGGAACTGGCGGATGCATCCGATGGGATCGGCATTGTCGCTCTTGACCATCCAACCGTGCGAGAGGCGGTCAATCACCTTGCGGACAGGGGCATCAAGATCGCCACGCTGGTCTCGGACATCCACAATGTCAGCAGCATTGGATATATTGGTATCGACAACCGGGCGGCCGGCAGGCTGGCCGGTCAAATTCTCGGTCGGTTCCTCAGCGTGCGGTCGCGGCGCAAGGTTGCCGTTTTCGCAGGTTCGCTCGCCTATCGCGGTCATGAAGAGCGCGAGATGGGATTCCGGCACATATTGTCCGAAGATTTCCCGCATCTCGATATCACGCGGTTGCTGGAGGTCCAGGACGACCGGCAGCGTGCCTATGAGGAGGCCAAGAGGGTCCTCGCCGAAGAGGATATCTCCGGCATCTACAATATCGGGTCCGGCAATCAGGGTATTGCCCGCGCGCTCAAGGAGACCGGTCGTTACAAGGATATCGTGTTCATCGGGCACGATCTCACGGAACCGACAAAGGCTCTGTTGCTTGACGGGACCATGGATGCCTTGATCGACCAGAACCCGCGGGTCGAGGCACGGGAAGTCATCCGGCTGCTGGTCTCGGAGATCAGGGATATTCCCGAGCCCGAATACCTGCCCCGTCTGCAGATCGTCTTTCGCGAAAATATCCCGCGCCAGTAAACCGGTCAGCCGTATTCTGACCGGTTTGAAACAGAAGTGCCTTAACTCGCCGCTGTCGTTTCGACGGAAGGCCGGCTGGCGGCGTACGCGCCGATGGGCGGAAAATCTTCCGGTGTAACCGTCTCCTTTTCCAGCAGCATGTTCGCTCCGGATTCCAGAGTTTCCCGCTGATGGGTGAGTATGTCGAGCGCCCGCTCATAGGCATTGCTGATCAGGGATCGTACGGCAAGGTCGACCTCGCGGGCCGTGGCTTCGGAATAGTCCTTCGGCCGCACGTCAAGCACAGTGTCGCCGAGGAACTGTGACCGTTGCTCCTCAAGCACCGCCTGCCCTAGTTGTTCAGACATGCCAAAGCGGGTCACGATCTGCCGGGCAACATCCGTGACCTTGGCCAGGTCATCGGCGGCACCGGTCGAGATTTCGCCGAACACCAGCGCTTCCGCCGCGCGACCCGCGAGCAACACGGTCATCCGGTTCTTGAGTTCTTCCGTGGTGATCAGAAACCGGTCCTCGGTCGGCCTTTGCATCGTGTAACCCAATGCGCCGATCGAACGCGGAATGATCGAAACCTTGTGCACCGGATCGCTGCCTGGAATTGAGGCCGCTGCGAGCGCGTGCCCCATCTCGTGATAGGCCACCCTCCGCCGTTCATCGGGATTCAGCAGGCGCGTTCGCTGCTCGGAACCGGCGACGATGCGTTCAACAGCACTTGTGAAATCCTCCATGCGAACCCGCTTGCCGTCTCGTCTCGTCGCATGGATTGCCGCTTCATTGACAAGATTCGCAAGATCGGCACCCGTAAAACCTGGCGTGATCCCCGCAATCTCTTCGATGTCCAGCCCATCATCCACTTTCACCTTTTTGAGATGGACCCTCAGAATGGCCGCGCGACCGGTCCGGTCGGGCCGGTCGACAACGACCTGGCGGTCAAAACGCCCGGCACGCAAAAGTGCCGGATCGAGAATTTCGGGCCGGTTGGTCGCAGCCAGCAGAACAATTCCCGAACGAGGGTCGAAACCGTCCAGCTCGGCAAGAAGCTGATTGAGCGTCTGTTCCTTTTCATCGCCGCCGCCGCCGATATTGCCGAGCGGTGACCGCGCCCGGCCGAGCGCGTCCAGTTCGTCAATGAAGATGATACAGGGCGCTGCCTTTCGCGCCTGTTCAAAAAGGTCGCGAACCCGGGCTGCGCCGATGCCGACAAACATCTCGACGAATTCGGATCCCGAAATCGAGAAAAACACGACCCCTGCTTCGCCAGCGACGGCACGGGCCAGCAACGTCTTTCCCGTACCGGGTGGGCCAACCAGCAACACGCCCTTTGGAACGCGGGCGCCTAGGCGTTCATATCTTTCCCGGTCCTGCAGGAAGGAAACGATTTCCTGCAATTCCATCTTCGCCTGGTCCACACCGGCCACATCGTCGAAATCCACACCGGTTTCGGTTTCCACATACACTTTTGCCTTGGACTGACCGATATTCATCAAGCCGCCCATACCCTGACGCTGGGCGATGCCGCGAAACAGGAAGAACCAGATGCCGACGAAAATCACCATGGGCACGATCCATGACAGGAGATCGGAAAGCCAATTGCTGTCGGTTGCCCCGGAATATTCGACGCCGGACTCCTGCAGAAGTTCGGCTATGTCCCCGCCGACCCTGTTGGTGACGAAATAACGCTTACCGTCACTCGGGATCTTGTACTCACCCTGCACGCGTGTTTCCGAAACGACAATGTTGGTAATCTGATCGGTCGAAAGCAGGTCGCGAAAGGCGCTGTAGGAAATGCGCGTTGTGTCCTGGGCGCCAAGCCACACTTGAATCAGGACGATGATCGCAAGGGTGATCAGGATGTAGCCGAGATTGAGCTGGTGTTGTTTGTTCATGTCCGAATGCCTTCAGTCGCCTCTTTCGGGCGTATCCGGCAAAGCCTCGCACGGACACGCTTGGAGGGTCTTGACCGGGATCAAACACGGCGATTTTGTCGGTGCAGCAGCCAAGGCGATTGCTGACATGCCGAACGGACAGAACGGATTTTGACCCCGACAATCTTTGATATGGCTCAATTTCAGATCCCGGGAAGTTGAGATAGATTGGCCATCGGCAATTGTGCTTTCAAACACGCCAAGGGTGACAAACGTGTCGGAAACAAAACCTCTGGACGCTGCGGTTCTGCGCCAACGGTGCGATCCCGCGCAACTGGGTTTCAATACAACGGACGACCTCCAGCCTGCGGACAGGCTGATGGGGCAGGAGCGGGCAGCAGACGCCCTGCGATTTGCGACATCCATGAAGCGTGCGGGCTACAATCTTTTTGTCATCGGCCAGCGCGGTTCCGGCCACCAGCGCTCGGTTCAGCAGTTTCTGACGGGCATTGCCAGCACGCAAAGCCCACCGGATGAGTGGGTGTATGTCAACAATTTTCAAATCAGCCGAAAGCCGAAGGCCATCCGGCTTCCACCGGGAACGGCCATGCGGTTCCGTCAGGCCATGGAAGAATTGATTGATGATCTGAAGCTGGCCTTGCCGGGTCTTTTTGAAACCGAGGATTACAGAAATCGCCTGCGCGCCATCAATGACGAGGCCAAGCAGCAGCAGGATCAGGCTTTCGAAGCACTGCGATCAAATGCGGAGGCAGAAGGAATTGCGGTGTTGCGCACGCCAATGGGCTTTGCGCTGGCGCCCGTCAAAGACGGCAACGTCATTCAACCGGACGATTTCAATGCCCTCGACGAGGCAGAAAAGAAACGCATTGAAACCGTGATTGCCGGCCTTCAGGGCGAACTGGAAACGGTGCTCGGCAAGATGCCGGTGATCGACAAGAACCGGCGCGACCGTATTCGGAGCCTGAATGCCAAACTGGCATCGTCAACCATTGCCGCATCGGTGGCTGCCGTTGCCGAGCTGTTTGCGGACATTGCGCCCATCCTCAACCATCTCAAGGACGCTGAAGCAGACCTCGTACAAAATGTCGGATTGTTCCTTCAACACAGTGGTCAAGATGAGATGCCGGCGCCGCCGGCTCCAGAGGCCCCCGATGCGCATGATCCGAGATTTCGGCGATATGGCGTGAACGTGCTCGTGTCGGACGGTTCGCGGGAGGGGGCTTCCGTCGTCGTTGAAGATCACCCGACCCTTGGTAATTTGCTTGGGCGGGTCGAGCATCTTTCGCAGATGGGAGCGCTGGTCACGGATTTCATGCTGATAAAACCCGGCGCGCTGCACCGGGCCAATGGTGGTTATATCGTCCTTGACGCCCGAAAAATACTGACCGAGGCCTTCGCCTGGGAGGCATTGAAGCGAACACTGTTCGCCAACACCATTCGGATTGAATCGGCGGCCGAGCAAATCGGATTTGCGACCACCGTGACGCTTGATCCCGAACCCATCCCGCTTGATGTGAAGATAGTTCTGGTGGGCGAACGTTCGCTCTACAATCTGCTGGTGCAGCTCGATCCCGACTTCAGCCGGCTATTCAAGGTCGAAGCCGATTTCGAAGATCGGTGGGTGCGCACAACCGAAAACGAAAAACAGATCACCCGATTGTTTTCGACGATCATCAAAAACAACGACCTGCGTCCGCTGGACGCGATGGGAGCAGCGCTCCTTATCGAGGAAGCGGCACGCTATGCGGATGATTCGGAACGACTGTCGCTACAGATCGGTTATCTGACCGATCTGCTGCAGGAAGCCGACTACTGGGCTGGTGAGGCGGACGCCCGGATCATCACAGCCGAGCACATCGATCGGGCGATTGCCGATCGTATCAGGCGCAAGGACCGGCTGCGGGAGAGGGTTTATGAAGCCATCGACCGTGAGACCCTGTTGATCGATACAGAGGGGTCACAGGTCGGCCAGATCAATGGTCTGTCGGTGACCGGGATCGGCGACTTCATGTTCGGAAAACCATCACGCATCACGGCGCGTGTTCGCATGGGGGCCGGAAAACTGATCGATATCGAGCGGGAGGTTGAACTCGGTGGTCCGCTGCACTCCAAGGGAGTCATGATCCTTGCGAGCTTTCTCAACGCAAATTATGCGCTTGACCATCCCGTATCGCTTTGGGCCAGTCTGGTATTCGAACAATCCTATGGCGGCGTGGACGGCGACAGTGCATCGTCGGCAGAGCTCTATGCGCTGCTGTCGGCGCTTTCCGGCATACCCATTCGGCAGTCGCTGGCGGTCACCGGTTCGGTGAACCAGCTTGGCGAGGTCCAGGCCATCGGCGGGGTCAATGAAAAGATCGAAGGGTTTTTCGATATCTGCAAACTGCGCGGCCTGACAGGCGGGCAGGGGGTGCTCATTCCCCAATCGAATGTCAAACACCTGATGCTCCGGCAGGATGTCGTGACCGCGGTTGAAGAGGGCCAGTTCAATGTTCACGCCGTGCGGACCATCGACGACGGCATCGCCCTGCTGACCGGACAGGCAGCGGGTGAACGGAACGCCAAGGGGCAGTTTCCACCGGACAGCGTGAACGGATTGGTGGATGCGAAATTGATTTCATTTGCCGAGGCGAGGCGCGCCTTTTCCGCACGGAGCGAAAGCGACAAACCGGATGAATGAGACAACCGACAAAGCGAAAGGCGACAAACCGGAATCGGCGCGTTTGCGGGTTCTTGCCGGGTTTGGTTCCATTGCCGATGAAGCGCCCACCATTGAGGCGGCAATGGCACTTGCCGAGGCGTTGGAGGCGGAAATCACCGGCTGTTTTGTCGAGGATGTGGATCTCCTGAACCTGGCTGCGCTGCCCTTTGCAAGAGCCGTCCGTCCGGCCGATCGCACAGTGCTGGATATCGAGCATGAGCAGATGAAGCGGCAGATTTCGCGCGCGGCATCCACCTGTGAAAACCTGCTTCTCGCCCGCGCGGGCACAACCAGCGTTCGGTGCACCTTCCGGACAAGGAAGGGTGGTTACCTGGCGGAAATTGCCAGCGAAACAGCAACCAGCGATATCGTTGTGGTGAACCCGCTCAACCTGCCGCACCGGCGCCAGGATGCGTTCTCGTTGTTGCTGGATCGTTTACGGCAAGCCACCGGGGCCGTCATTTTGCCGGAGCGAACGCGGCATGGAACCGGCGGACCGGTGGTGCTCGTTGCGGCCGGCGCGACCCTGGCGTCAAACGACCTGGATCTTGCTGGGCGCATCGCCCGGACACTGTCCGACCAGATCGTCATTCTGACCGGCGGCGACCAACCGGCTGACAGGTCAGCGCTTCGTGCGGCAGCGAGGAATCTATTCGGTTCCCGGGTCGACATTCGCGACATACCGGACAATCATGTTCAGTCGATGGCTGCGATGCTGGAGGAATTGAAACCGTCATTTGTCCTGTTGCAGCCGCCGCCCGGTCCCTTGAGCGATCCGATGATCGAATTGCTGCTCAATGCGGGGCGGGCCCCACTGCTATTGATGCGCAGGTCAGACGATCAGTGATGTCGCAACTGCAGGACGACGAGAAGCGAAAACACGCCAAACTCAGGCGTACGCTGACCTTGCCATACGTGGTATTCTACGGTCTGGGTGTCACTGTCGGTGCGGGAATCTATGTGCTGATCGGTGAGGTGATTTCAAGGGCAGGTGCTCACGCGCCGCTGTCGTTCCTTATCGCCGGCTTTGTCATGATGTTTCCGGCCGCTGCATTTGCCGAACTGACGGGCCGGTTACCCTATGCGGCAGCGGAAGCACATTTCGTCGAGGCCGGTTTCCACTCCAAAAAACTGTTTCTGATTGTCGGGCTCGCCGTTGCTGCTGTCGGCATCGTGTCGTCAGCAGCCATTGCCCATGGAGCCGTCGGATATCTGTCGCAACTGACCGAGATTCCGACGACGTCTCTTCTTGTCGCGGTCATTTTGACGACAGGCATAGTTTCGGGTTTCGGAATCCGCGAATCCATTGCGGTTGCTGCCCTTTTGACGATTATCGAAGTCGGAGGGCTGATGGCGATTGTCGGCGGCGCAACCCTGTCCGGCATCGATCTGTCGGGCCAGGCGCTGGAAATGGTACCCCAATCATTCTCTCCGACACTATGGGCCGGGATAGCGGGATCCAGCCTTCTGGCCTTTTTCGCCTTCATCGGATTTGAGGACATCGACTCCATCGCCGAGGAAACCGTCAATCCGCAAAAGACACTGGCGCGTGGAATCTTCATTACACTCGTCCTGAGTCTCGTCATCTACGTTCTGGTGGTTGTCGCGGCGCTGGCTGCGGTGTCGGTCTCCGAGATTTCGGGAACACAGGCGCCGCTTGCCCTGGTATTTTCAAAAACAACCGGATTTTCGCCGCTGACAATTACACTGATTGCCATTGTCGCAACGGTCAACGGGATCATCGTACAGATCATTATGGCGGCCCGCGTTCTCTACGGGCTGGCCAATCGTGGCACACTGCCCAGTGTTCTCGCCCGCGTCAGCAAGAGAACGCACACACCCGTCGTGGCAACCGGTGTGGCGACGGCAATTGTACTGGCGCTTGCCCTGACATTTCCGATCACGCGGCTGGCCGAGTGGACCTCCGTGATTACGCTGTCCGTGTTCATTGTGGTTTGCGCCGCGCTTGTCCGGATCAAGAAGGAAGGGACACCGGCACCTGCCGGGACATTCATCATACCGATCTGGGTACCCTATTGCGGGATCGTCGCCTGCGCCGGGCTTCTCATTGCCGGCACCTTGGCTGGTTGAGAAGGAGCGCACCTGTCATGAACACGTGATCTGCCTTTGCTTAACGTCATTCTGCCGGCATTTGATGGCGATCAATGAACCATCTGCACAGGCCGGGTATTCGATATCCAACAAGGACGGAACAGTTTCCGATGGGCCCAAGCAAGCTTGAACATCTCTTCAATCCCCGGTCAATTGCGGTTTTCGGGGCAAGTGAATCCGGCCGTTCTGTCGGATCCAGGGTTTTTGCGAACCTGCTGGGAGGCGGGTTTGCGGGGCCGATCATTCCGATCAACCCGAAATATGCAACGGTGAGCGGAAAGCGTTGTTTCAAAACGATTTTGGAGGTTGACGGCTCAGTGGATCTGGCCGTGATCGCGACGCCGGCTGCAACCGTGCCGAAGATCATGCGGCAATGCGGTAAAGCCGGAATTCGCAACGCCATCGTTCTGTCGGCGGGCTTTGGTGAGGCCAGGGGTGACGGTCAGACATTGGAAGCCGAACTGATCAAGGCCGCAAAGCGCCATGAGGTTCGCTTCATGGGTCCGAACTGTGTTGGTTTGGTCCGGCCATGGCTTTCGCTCAATGCGACGTTTCTCAAATCGGCCACACCTCAAGGCGGACTGGCGCTGGTGTCCCAGTCTGGCGCCCTGTGTTCGGCGATCTCCGACTGGGCAGAACCACACCACCTTGGTTTTTCCATCCTGTTTTCGCTCGGCAATGCGTCCGATATCGGGTTCGGCGACGTTTTGCAGTTTCTGGCCTCCGATCCCGAGACAAAGTCGATCCTGCTCTATGTCGAAGGGATCAGAGATGCACGGACCTTCATCAGCGCGCTCCGGCTCGCTGCGCGGGTCAAACCGGTGCTGGTTCTCAAAGCCGGCCGCCATGCGCAAAGCGCCAAGGCGGCGAACACCCATACGGGTGCGCTCATCGGGTCCGATGCCGTATTCGATGCTGCATTGGAGCGGGCAGGGGCCGTTCGGGTGGACACTTTCGGTCAACTTTTTGCAGCGGCCGAAATCCTGTCGTCAAACACCAGGGCATCGGGCAACCGGCTCGGCATCGTGACCAATGGCGGTGGCGCCGGTGTACTGGCGGCGGACCGCACAGGCGATCTGCATCTCGACCTGCCCGCGCCGTCTGCCGAGACACTGTGGACGCTGGACGCAAAACTGCCGGCATTCTGGTCACGGGGAAACCCGGTCGATATCCTGGGCGATGCGCCGCCGGAGCATTTTGGCGCGGCCGTTTCGGCCTGCCTCGCCGACTCCCAATTCGACGGGGTTCTGGTGATGTTGACGCCGCAGGCGATGACCGATGCCGTTGCAGCGGCCCGGGCGGTGATCGATGCGGTGCCGGACAACAACAGAAAGCCGGTCCTGGCATGCTGGATGGGTGAGACGTCAGTCGATGAAGCGCGTCACCTTCTGAGCGCCAACAATATTCCGGACTTTCACACACCCGAGCGCGCTGTTGAGGCCTTTTCCTACCTGGCACGTCATCAACGCAACAGGGAACTTGCGCTGCAGACACCGGGTCCGCTTTCCGATGTCGAGGAGCCGGATGTGACGAGCGCTCGCAATATTATCGACGCCGTCCTGGCCGATGGCCGCGCAATGTTGTCCGACATCGAATCCAAAGCGGTGATGCAGGCGTTTCATATCCCCGTCAACGGAGCACGGAGCGCGAGCACCTGCAATGACGCGAAGGCCGCTGCAAGCGATCTGGGCTATCCGGTGGCGGTCAAGATCAACTCTCCCCAGATCAGCCACAAATCCGATGTCGGCGGTGTTCGGCTCAACGTCGTCGATGATGACGACATGGATGCCGCCTGGGCAGAGGTCACCGGCAATGCCCGCGCCGCCATGCCCGATGCGAAGATCGCAGGTGTAACGGTCGAGCCGATGATCGACATGAAGGACGGTCGCGAATTGGTTGTCGGATCCAGCCGTGATCCGGTCTTTGGCCCGACCATCCTCTTTGGTGCCGGTGGAACCATGGTCGAAGTGCTGCGCGACAGTGCCGTATCGCTGCCGTCGCTCAACGCGGTGCTGGCCAATCGCCTGATCAACCGCACACGTGTGTCACGGCTCCTGTCGGCGTTTCGCGGAAAACCAGCCGCAGACCGCGACGCCGTCATCAGTGTGCTGTTGCGCCTGTCCGATCTTGTCTGCGAGCTTCCCGAGATCGATGAGCTGGACATCAATCCGCTGCTGGCGAGCCCGCAGGGAGTGATCTGCATGGATGCCCGCATTGCGGTCAGCCGACAGCCAGATGGAGCCGGGCGCTATCGGCATCTGGCCATCGAACCCTATCCCCGCCACCTTGAGCAACGGCTGAATCTGGACGATGGAACGCCGCTCATCATCCGGCCGATCAGACCGGAAGATGCACAAAGCGAACGAAATTTCGTTCGTGATCTGTCCAATCAGGCGAAAAAGTTTCGATTCATGCACGCCCTCAATGAACTCTCTCCTGCGATGCTCGCTCGGTTTACCCAGATCGACTATGACCGCGAAATGGCGTTGGTTGCCTTCACGTTGGAAAATGACAAGCCGGTGCAGCAGGGTGTCGCCCGATACAGCATCAATCAGGACGATACGAGTTGTGAATTTGCAATCGTCGTATCGCAGAAACGGCAAAATCAGGGAATCGGAACCCGTCTGATGAACGCACTGATGGATGCTGCCCGCGGTCATGACCTGACAGTGATGGAGGGAACGGTCATGGCAGAAAACAAGGGCATGCTGATATTGATGGACGAGTTGGGATTTGCCCGGGAGCGGTCCCGGGAGGACGCCTCGTTGGTCGTTGTCGAGCGGCAACTCTGACGGAAGGGGAAAGACATGGCGGGATGGGGCGCACCCCTGATCCGCGTCCTGTCCTGCGATCAGTCCAATGCTGGCGCGGACTGAGTTAGCGTAACGGCAATCAGATGCAGGGCACCAAAGAAACCGGTGCCGATAATCAGTGTCCACGAACCCGGATTGTTGAACTCGTAGGCGGGATGCCTGCGAAACATCCAGTGCAGCCCGACATGCAGGACAGCGAAAGCGGACAGGCCCAGGCCTGCCAGGTCATCCGGGTTCGGTAGGACCCACCAGAAAATGGCGATCAGGATGGGCACATGCGCCCAGAGAAACACCTGACGGCCCACAGGGTCCGGCAGAAAGCGCGTCAGCGGCAACACCCGCCACTCATGCCGCTGCATGGCGTCCAGTTCATGCACGACGAAAAACGAGAGCATCAGATTGAACATCAGGTGGGTCATCATCCAGTCACGGGCTCCTGACAGCTAGGCCGTTTCACGTTTTGTCAGAATTGGAATGTGTGACGTCCAGACCGACCATCAGTGCCGTTCCTGGACCACAATCACCACACCGACTTCTTCTGATTATTTGCGCCAGGGAATGAAAATACAACGCGGATTACAACGGTGCCCACCACGTTGGGCTGTCATCACGTCTCCGCAAATCAGAACGGAGACCGATTATGAGCACTTTCTTCAGCGATGCCGTCAATCGGACGGCTTCACCCGTCAGCAGATCAACCATCACAACCTGGCTGGCGACAGTCAAAAGGATCATGCGTCATATCGCACATTTGCACCAGGCCAGACTGACCTACAGGCGCCTGTGCGAACTTGATGATCGAACACTCAAGGATATCGGCCTTTGCCGGTCTGGCTTGATGTTTTACAAACACCGCGAGGCCTTTCATGACATGAACGAAATCTCGCAAAAACCCGGGCACAGGGACGAATTGTGAGCGGAAACAGGACCGCCGATCTGTCGGCGGTCCGTCGCGATCAGATGCCGTTTTCAGTCAGAAACGCCGAAATCCCGTCCCGACAAACCTCCCAGGCCGGCTCGTGTCCAAGCAGTATATGATTGCGGCTGTCGAGCGGCACGAAACGGGCATTCGGGATGCCCGTGGCAACCTCGCGGCCCTGTTCCAATGAGATCCGCTGATCATCCCGGGAATGGAACACGATCGTTGGCACCTGCACCTTATCAAGGCGCTCGCGTACATCGATATTGCCGAACGCCTCTTGAAATCGCACGGCATTTTCCGGTGAGGTTGTCAGCCTCTGGAACTCATCGAACCATTCCAGTTCTTCCGGCTTGGCGTCCGGCATGAAGGTCTGGGAAAAGATATGCCGGTAGGCCGCGTTGTTGGTGCCCCATCCGTGTTTTGTGAGCGTGTACACTGCCTCCCGCCGTTCCCGCTCTTCCGCAGACGCGCCGATGCGCCAGCCGGTGGCATAGCCCGAGACCAGCACCAGCCCGGACACCCGTTCGGGGTGTCGCACGGCGTATTCAATTGAAACGGCGCAGCCCTGTGAGATGCCCAGCAATGGAAATCTCTCCAGTCCGAGGGCGTCGACGACGGTTTCCAGATCACGAACGAAAGCCTCGAAACTGATGTCATCGACCTCCCAGTCCGAAAGACCGTTTCCCCGTTCATCATATCGGATAAATGTCCGGTTCTTTGCTGCCGAGCCGAAGGTCCGGCCCCAGATCGGGCTGCCCCAATCCAACTCGAGGTGGTTCAGCCAGTTGGCCGCTTTGACCAGTGGCGGTCCCGAGCCCACTGACGCATGGGCAATGCGCACCCCATCATTGGCCCGGCAAAATCCAATTGTCTGTTGGCGCAACTGTCTGCGCGGGAAGACATCCCTTGCTTCGCCGGCGGCCACGTCCACCGGCGGCCCGTCTTCTGGTTCTTTACGGTCGAAGTCGGAAACGTCGATGTCGGCTTCCGCCGCCGCCCGTCTGAAATCCCGCGCAAATGTCTTTGCTTCATCTTCCCGACCCGCGGCAGAAAGGGCGGAGACCAGCGTGCGTGCGGCGTCGAGATGATAGGGATCGGCTTCGTGCCAGTGACGCGCCCATTTGACAATTTCTTTTGCCTCAAGTTCCGGATGAAGGGCAAGCCGTCGAAAAACATTGATCGCCATCAGTCGGCCGTCTTCGCGTTCGGCGGCGAGCCAGGACTGAAAATCATCCCTGCCGGCATTGTTCAGGCCTTCCATCAGCGGGTAGGAAAGGTCGTCGGCCATCTGCCTCAACTCGGCCGGTGGAATGAAAGGCGGGTCGTCAAAGAGACGGTTGCGGATACGCACAAAGTCAATGTCGACACCCGAGGCATCGAGGGCAATGCGTTCGCGGTCGGCGACAAAATGCTTCACATCATCCGTCTCGATCGCGCTGCGCAATTTGCTCAGCGCCCAACGCAGGGAACCCCGCGGATCGTCGGGCAGATCCCAGAAAAGTTCGCAAAGACGCTCCCGGCGGTGCGGCCGGTCGGTCGCACAAACAAAGCCGAGCAGCGCACGGGCCTTGCGGGACGAGGGCAGGGGAAGTTCCACACCATCGCGAAGGATGCGAATTTCGCCAAGAAGGCGGATCTGCGTTGTCTGGGTCATCCGGCTCAAACCGCTTTTTAGGTCAAATTCAACGGCTGTTCGCCGAAAATACAACGGTGATCACAACGATGGCAACAACGGTCCGGTGGTCAAACCGCAATCTGACACATCCACCAATCAAATCTGTCAGAACGGAGACCATCACCATGACCAGCGCGAACGGATCACTGCCGCATCTCATCGACCAGACCTGTCTGACGGACGCCGGGCTCGAAACCTGGCTGATCTTCCAGAAAGGAATCGAATTGCGGGAATTCGCGGCGTTTGAACTTCTGCAGGATCCCGAAGGTCGAAGCCTGCTGGACGCCTATTTCAATCCCTTTCTGGCCATGGCGGCAAGGCAGAACAAGGGCCTCGTGCTCGAAACACCCACCTGGCGCGCCAGCCCGGACTGGGGCGAGACGCTCGGATACACGAAAAAGCAGATTTTCGACATCAACCGCGAGGCGGTGAAGTATCTCGACACGCTTCGCAGGAATTTCCCTCATTCAGGCCCGGTTTTTGTAAGTGGCAATCTCGGTCCGCGCGGAGACGGATACGATGCTGGCACCATCATGAGCGTGGCCGAGGCGCAGGATTATCATGCACTTCAGGTTGACGGCTTGACCCATGGCCGCAGCGATCTGATTTCTGCGCTGACGATGACAAATGTCCCTGAGGCAATCGGCATTGTCCGTGCCGCCGGCGAAGCCGACATTCCTTGTGTTGTCAGCTTCACGCTGGAAACCGACGGCAGGCTGCCGAGCGGCCAGGGCCTTCGCGACGCGATCGAGGAAATGGATTCAAATGTCGCCAGCAGACCAGCCTACTACATGATCAACTGTGCCCACCCAGATCATTTCCAACACGTCCTGGAAGCGGGTGCGGAATGGACCGACCGCATAAAGGGTCTGCGCGCCAACGCCTCGCGCATGAGCCATGCCGAGCTGGATGCGGCAGAAGAGCTGGATGACGGTGACCCATTGGAGTTGGGTGGTCTTTATCGCCAGCTCGGGACCGTCCTGTCCGATCTGCGGATTATCGGCGGTTGCTGCGGAACCGACCATCGCCACGTTGAACATATGTGTGCCGCAATGCGATGATCGACAGCGAACTAGGCTACATGGCGCGGGTTCTGGCCCGCATCGAAGCCAACGATCCGTCGTTGTATCGGCGGATCGTCGGTCCCGACTGGCAGGGAGCCGTCAATCCGCCGTTGCCGAGTCGGGATTCCGATTGCGGAACAGAAATACAATGTCCGCCGGTTGCTCCCCGGCAGGCGCGTGTCATTCAAACGGCCACGCGTCCACGCGGGAATTGAGTGAATCAGTTTTCTAACGTCACGCTTCAATTCATTGATAAAACAGCAAGAACCTGTCGCCTGTCCGACAGGGCAGCCTGATCGAAGGGAATCGAAGCAAAGCTGTTGCGCGACAAATTTGCCATTCCATTTTTGCCGGCAGGCACGTCGATCCGAATGGTCTGATATCAATCAACGCTTGAAATCGGCAGCCTGCCGCTTCACGTTAGTTGGAGTAAATCCGGACGGGAGTGACCGTCTTCAGTTCCAACGCGGATCGGATTGTCTCCCATGGACAAATTGCGGATCATCGGCGGTCAAAGGCTGCAAGGAGCGGTGACCATCTCCGGCGCGAAGAACGCCGCGTTGCCGCAAATCGCCGCCTCCCTGCTGAGTGATCAGCCGCTGGAACTGACAAATCTGCCGGCGGTCACCGACGTGGAGAACATGCTTGGTGTGGTCACGCGTCACGGTGCGCAGATCAAGCGGTCCGCCCATGGTGCTGTGATCGACACAAGCACCGCCGTTTCCCGCGAGACATCCTACGATACTGTCAGGCGCATGCGCGCGACCGTGCTGGTACTGGCGCCGCTGCTTGCCCGGTTCGGTGAGGCCCGGGTTTCATTGCCCGGTGGATGCGCCATCGGCGCCCGGCCGGTCGATATGCATGTACGGGCTCTGTCCACCCTTGGCGCTGATATCGACATTGAAAACGGTTTGATCGTGGCCTCGGCTCCCACCGGGCTCACCGGCGCGCGCATTGTCCTGAGCTCCCCGTCGGTTGGTGCAACCGAAACGGCAATCATGGCGGCAACGGCGGCAAGGGGCGAGACGGAAATCCTCAATGCGGCGCGCGAACCCGAGGTCGCCGATCTCGCCGACTGCCTGAATGCCATGGGCGCCCATATCGAGGGCGCCGGCACCCATCGCATCCTCATACAGGGCGCACGCGCCTGGCGGCCCGCGGTCCATGACATCATCCCGGATCGGATCGAAGTCGGAACCTATGCGGTTGCCGCCGGAATCACCGGTGGTCAGCTTGAATTGACCCATGCGCGGCTCGAGCACCTCGCATCCGTTGTGCAACTGCTGGAGGCGGCGGGGGTCAGCGTCTGGCCCGGTGACCGCGGCCTTGTCGTCGCGAGGGAGGGGCCATTGCATCCCGTGGACCTTACAACCGAACCCTATCCCGGTTTTCCGACCGACCTTCAAGCCCAGTTCATGGCGCTGATGTGCTGCGCGGACGGTGCGTCGCTGTTGCGGGAAACGGTGTTTGAGAACCGCTTCATGCATGTTCCCGAACTGATGCGCCTGGGGGCCAACATCACATTGCAGGGCACAACCGCTCTGGTCCGCGGTGGTGAACCCCTGAAGGGCGCGCAGGTCATGGCAACGGATCTGCGGGCCTCTGTGTGCCTGGTCCTGGCAGCACTCGTCAGCGAGGGCGAAACGACGATCAACAGGATCTATCATCTTGACCGCGGCTATGAACAACTGGACCGCAAATTGCGTCTGTGCGGTGCTCGGATCGAGCGGGTCAGCGCATGAACGGTACCGCACGGGATGCTCTCTATCTGCTGGGTGTCGATGGCGGGGGAACCGGCTGCCGGTCCCGCCTGGAAGATGCGGCTGGAGTGGTTCTGGGGCAGGGATTGTCGGGACCGGCATCCACGCGGCTTGGCATTGAGGAGGCCTGGTCATCCGTGTCGCGCGCCATTGATGCAGCGATCGACGATGCCGGTTTTTCGGCGTCGCAGATTGCCCGGACCCATGCTGGAATCGGTCTTGCCGGCATGGGGCGCAAGGGCGCGTTGGAGGCATTGCGGGCCATCGCACATCCCTTTGCCAGCATCGACTTTGTCAGCGATGGAATGGCCGCTTGTCTCGGCGCCCATTCCGGCCGCGATGGCGCCATCGTTATCAGTGGCACAGGATCCATCGGTCTGGGCTTTGTCGATGGGCAGGACCTGCGTGCCGGTGGGTACGGGTTTCCGATTTCCGATGAAGGCAGCGGTGCGGATCTGGGATTGAAAGCCATTCAGTTTGCGCTGCAGGCGCATGATGGCCGCAGCGAGCAGACAGCACTGCTTGGGGAAGTCATGCATCGGTTTCATGACGAGCCAGCCGAAGCCATCGCATGGATGGATCGAGCAACCGCGACCGACTATGCAGCCCTGGCGCCGATGGTTTTGCGCCATGCCGATCAGGGTGACCGGTTCGGCCGGCTGATTGTGCAGGGTGCCGCAGAGCAGATCGACACTCTGGTCCGCGTGCTCTTTGAAAAGGGTGCGCCGCGTGTAACGCTTCTGGGAGGGCTCTCGACAGCGCTCGAACCCTGGCTGGCGCCAGATGTCCGCCGCCGCTTGAAGCCGGCAGATGGAGATGCTGTTTCCGGCGCCATCATTCTGGCACGCAGGTTGATTTCGGCGATTTGAATAAATTATTCCTCAATCTGATTGACTGATGGAATTTTCAATTCTAAAACCTTAACAGATTATGATGTTAAGGCAGTCATGACTGAGCAAGGCTTGATATCCGAACTGGACCGGCTGGATTCCGAAGGGCGCAATCCAGACACGATGGGCATCGATCTGTTGCCGACTGTCGATATTCTGCACACCATCAATGATGAGGACCGGGTGGTTCCATCCGCCGTCGAAAAGGTCATTCCCGATATTGCAATGGCGGTGGACCGGATTGTCACCGCATTCCAGACGGGCGGCCGCCTTGTTTACATGGGTGCCGGCACGAGCGGACGGCTGGGCGTATTGGATGCCTCCGAGTGCCCGCCGACTTTCGGCGTGCCGACCGATATGGTGATCGGGCTGATTGCCGGCGGGGACCAGGCGTTGATCCGCGCCACCGAGGGCGCGGAGGATGATGCGCAGGACGGCGCGCGTGTCCTGCGGAACATCTCGCTGACGGCAAAAGACGTTGTTGTCGGCATCGCGGTGAGCGGGCGCACTCCCTATGTCATCGGCGGATTGAACTACGCAAGGGAAATTGGCGCCACCACCGTGGCGCTCTCCTGCAACCGCAGCTCGATCATCACCGGCATCGCTGATATCGCGATATCCCCGCTTGTCGGACCCGAGGTACTGACCGGGTCAACCCGGCTCAAATCGGGGACGGCGCAAAAACTCGTCCTCAACATGCTGACGACCGCCAGCATGATCCGCATCGGCAAGAGCTATGAAAACCTGATGGTGGATGTCCACCCGAGCAATGGCAAATTGTTCGCCAGGGCGGCCAGGATTGTGATGCAGGCAACCAGATGCTCTGCCGATGAGGCGCGACAGGCCCTTGACCGGACGCAGAATGACGTCAAGCTTGCGATCCTGATCACGATGACAGGAATGGGTGTCGACGCTGCCCGTTCCGCGCTTGATGAGGCAGGGGGATTTCTGCGAAAGGCAATTGGTGACAGGACGATGTGATTTTCGGGCATGTTGGATGTCCGAACAATGAAAGACCAAAGAATCTGACTTCAGAAAGGGAGAAGACAATGGCAATACGAACGACAAAGACGCGATTGACGGGGATGGCCGTCGCGGCAATGCTCGGCATTGCGGCTGTTGCGGCACCCGCACAGGCCGAAACATTGCGCATGGCCTGGGCTCAGGACGCAACCGGTCTTGATCCGCACAAGCAGACAGCATTCCCGTCGCTGCGCCTTCTCGAACTGGTCTACGAGCCGTTGGTGCGGCTTGATTCCAAATTGCAGATTATGCCTGCGATCGCCGAATCCTGGGAGTATTCGGCCGATGGGAAAACACTGACCTTCATGATCGACGCCGATGCAAAGTTTCAAAACGGCGCACCGGTGACATCGGCGGACGTCAAGGCATCCTTCGAACGCATCCTGAATGAAGAAACCGGCGCCGTTGCGCGGGCCAACTTTCTGTCGATTGACGGCATTGACGCACCCGATGCCAACACCGTGGTATTCAATCTCAGTCAGCCCGACGCACCGATGCTGACGGCCATGACAGATATCAACGCCGCCGTGCTTCCGGCCAGCGAGATTGCGGCCGGCTCGGTTGGTACCAAAACCGTCGGGTCTGGGCCGTTCAGCCTCGAAAAGTGGGATCCCAACTCCAAGGCAACCCTGGTCGCCAACAAGGACTGGGCAGGGGGAATGCCGGGTGTTGACGGTATCGACATCAGTGTCTTCCCGGATGAATCGGCCATCCTCGCCGCCATGCGCACCAAGCAGATCGATTTTGCCTTGATGAATGATCCGTTGATCGCAACACTGGTTCCGCGGGAAAGTGGCCTCCAGCTCAATCGTGAGGCCGTTCTGTCTTATCACGTGCTGCAACTCAATCCGTCGCGCTCACCGTTTACGGAGCTGGGTGTCCGCCAGGCCATTTCCTGTGCCATCGATCGGCAGCAAATTCTGGACACCGCCTCTCTCGGAGAGGGAAGGGTAACCGGACCCCTGACCATCCCGGCCTATGCTTCGGATCCGAATTCGCTGTTCTGTTATACGCGGGATGTCGAAAAGGCGAAGAAACTGTTGGCCGATGCCGGCTATGCGGACGGTTTTTCCACGACGGTAATCGCCGCAACCGGCGAACCGCCAACTGCCGCCTCCGAAGCGCAGGTCATCCAGGCACAGCTCGCCGAAATCGGTATCACGGTCGAAATCGAGATGATGGAACTCAATGTCTATATCGATCGCTGGCTCAAGGCCGATTTCGATATGGCCGTGGCGTTGAACGGCGGTCGTGCCGATCCGTTCACCATGTATAATCGTTACTGGACCAAGGCCGGTAACCTGCAGAAGGTCTCCAACTATATCGATGACACGCTCGACAGCCTGATGATGAAAGGCCGCGCCGAAACGGACCCGGCGGCCCGCAAGGAGACATTTGCGGCGTTCGAAAAGCATCTGGCTGAAATGTCGCCATGGATCTGGCTGTACAATTCGTACAACTACACGGCACAACAGGACAATGTGAAGGGTTTCACGCCAACCCCGACCGGTTCTCTGTTCAGCCTGAGCGAAGTGACGGTCGAATAGACGGCAAGTTTGCTTGAATAGTCGGGGCGGCATGGGCACGATCAAGGCCTGTTTCGCCCCGAACTGATTTGTTTCCAAAGGTTTTCCGGAATGAACTACCTGACAGGACGGCTGGTCACATTTCCGCTCGTCTTGCTGGGCGTATCGCTGATTGTCTTCATCGCCATCAGACTGGTGCCCGGCGACTCGATCACCGCGATGCTTGGCACCGAAGCCGGTCTGCTGACACCAAAGCAACGAGAGGCGCTGGCCGCCTATTTCGGCATCGATCAGCCTTGGTTCATTCAATATTGGCGCTGGCTTTATGATCTCTTTCACGGCGATCTTGGCGTATCCGTCACCTACGGCCGGCCGGTGCTCGATGTGATCCTGGAACGGTTTCCCCTGACTCTGGAACTGGCGCTCCTGTCGATGATTGTCGCCCTTCTCGTCGGCGTCCCGGCGGGTGTCTATGCCGCCACCCATAACGAGCAGCCGTCAGACCTCGGTGTGCGCATCATCGCAATGGTGGGGCAGTCGACACCGAATTTCGTCCTCGGCCTGGTGATCATCTACATCCTGTCGGCAGGATTCGGGATCCTGCCCGTCATGGGCACATTCACCTCGATCTGGCAGGATCCACTGACCAATCTGAGCCAGATGATCTTGCCGGCCGTTACCCTCGGATTTGCCTTCGCCGCCTCCGTGACCCGGATTTCACGGTCTGCCATGCTGGATATTCTCAAGGATGACTATGTGAGGACGGCCCGCAGCAAGGGCGCGTCATCACGCGCCGTCATCTGGCGCCATGCTCTGCCAAATGCATTGATCCCGGTGGTGACGCTGAGTGGCATCGAATTCAGCTATTTGCTGGGCGGTGCCGTCATCGTTGAACAGATTTTTGCATTGCCGGGTCTTGGTCGCCTGGTGCTGGATGCGATATTGCAGCGCGACTATGCGCTCGTGCAGGGAACCGTCCTGTTCATCGCGTTCAATGTCATGGTCGTCAATCTTCTGGTTGATCTGGCCTATGCGACACTGGATCCCCGTATCCGGCTGGGTGAACGCTGATGGAACAGGTCAGAGCGATTGCCCGTCATACCAGCGGCCGCATCGGCGGTGCCATCGTGCTCGTGTGCCTTCTGGCCGCGGCCCTTGGCGCACTTGGCTGGACGCCGCACGATCCCTTGATGCAATACCGCCTGGACCGCCTTCACGCGCCAAACGGCACCTATTGGATGGGCACCGATCTGTTTGGCCGGGACGTGGCAAGCCGGCTGATGGTGGGGATCGGACAATCCTTCACCGTGGCGTTTTTCTCCGTCGCTTTTGCAACACTGACCGGAACCGTCCTCGGCCTGGCAGCCGCATGGCTCGGTCGCCGGTGGGACGGTACGCTGATGCGGCTGATGGATATGCTGATGGCCTTTCCGGCAATCCTGCTGGCGCTGCTGATTATCGCGATCATCGGTCCTGGATTGTGGACAAGCGTCATCGCCATCGCGGTCATCTACACGCCGATCTTCACGCGTGTCGTGCGTGGACCGGCCCTGTCGCTCAAGGAGCGCGAATTCGTCGATGCCGCACGCACATTCGGCAGCAGCCAGAGCTACATTCTCTCTCGCCATCTCCTTCTCAATCTGGTCGCACCGCTGACAGTCCAGGTCACGCTGGCGCTCGCCTGGGCCTTGCTGACCGAAGCGGGTCTGAGCTTCCTCGGCCTTGGCACTCAGCCGCCAACCCCATCGCTGGGTCTGATGCTGAGCGACAGCCGCAATCTTATGGAAACGGCCCCCTGGCTGATGGTGTTCCCGGGATTGGCGATCATGATCAGCATTCTGGGCTTCAATCTTCTGGGTGATGCGCTGCGCGACATTCTTGACCCGAAGATGCGGAGGTCACTGGCATGACCGCGCTTCTTTCCGTTTCCGGTCTGCGCGTGGGTTTCGGGCGCGATCCGCAAAACCACGAAATCGTCCATGGGGTGAGCTTCGATCTTGCCGCCGGCGAAACGCTGGCCGTGGTGGGAGAGAGCGGTTCAGGCAAGTCGGTCACCGCTCTGTCGATCAATCGCCTGATTGATTTCGGCGGTGGACGGATCACCGGCGGTTCGATTGTACTGCAGCGCACCGACGGCTCCAGCACGGACCTGGCCCAGGCCGATGAGGCACAGCTGACCCGCATTCGCGGCGCCGAGATCAGCATGATTTTCCAGGAGCCGATGACGTCACTCAATCCGGTTTTGACAATCGGCACGCAGATCGAGGAATCCTTCCGTCTGCATCGCGGATTGACCGGCAGGCAGGCGAAAGCCGCTGCCCGGGACGCGCTCGATCGCGTGCGCATTCCCGACGCCGCGCGGCGGCTCAAATACAATCCCAACCAGCTGTCCGGCGGCATGTTGCAACGCGTGATGATCGCCATTGCGCTGGCCTGCAGCCCCCGCATCTTGATCGCCGACGAGCCGACAACGGCTCTGGACGTGACGGTACAGGCGCAGATCCTGGCCCTCCTGGCGGAACTGAAGCGCGAAACCGGCATGTCGATGATCTTCATCACCCATGACATCGGTCTTGTCGCCGGCATTGCCGACAAGGTCATGGTCATGCAGGCCGGAGAAGCGGTTGAGCAGGGAGAACTCAATCAGGTTCTCGACGACCCGCAACATGCCTATACGCGGCATTTGCTCCACGCCGTGCCGCATTTTTCCAGTGGCCGGGCAACACGCATCGATGGTCAGAGGGGCACGTCGGCCTCCACCGAGCCGGCGCTCAAGGTTGACGGTCTGGTCGTTCGTTTCCCGGTGAAAGGCGGATTGTTCGGCCGCGCAACCGGTGCAGTTCATGCGGTTGATGGTGTCGATTTCGATCTGCTGCCGGGTGAGACACTGGCCATCGTCGGTGAGAGCGGTTCGGGAAAGTCAACGACGGCCCGCGCGGTTCTCGGCCTCGAGCAATCGACACGCGGTGCCTTCACCATCGGCAAAGCTGCTGCTGCGGCGGAGGGTGTCCGGCCCATGCAGATGGTGTTTCAAAACCCCTATGCCTCGCTCAATCCGCGGCTGACCGTGCAGAGCATACTGGCCGAACCGGTCATCGCCAGTGGCGGCCGCACCGATGCGCGGACGCTGTCGAGGATGACGAAGCTTCTGGCGCGCGTCGGACTGACCGAGGATTGTCTGCAGCGCTATCCACATGAATTTTCCGGAGGGCAGCGCCAGAGATTGTGTATCGCGCGGGCACTCATGCTCAACCCGTCCGTCGTGGTCCTCGATGAGGCTGTTTCCGCCCTGGACGTCTCCGTGCAGGCCGACGTACTGGAATTGCTGGTTGACCTTCAGCAGGAGTTCAAGCTCGCTTATCTGTTCATTTCGCATGACATGGCGGTCGTCGAGCGGATCGCACACCGGATCGCGGTCATTTATGCGGGCCAGATCGTGGAAATCGGCGAGGCCGCATCAGTGCTTGCGGAGCCCCGGCACTCCTATACGCGCAAGCTTATTGCAGCCGTGCCGGCCATCGATCGGCGGCATGAGACGTTTGAAATCGACATGCGACAGGTTCCTTCTCTTGTGCGCCCGCTTGGATTTGAACCACAACCGGCCGATTGGCAAAGTTTTGGGCCGGATCATCTCGCGCGGACAGAGGCCCCGGACGGCGCAAAGCCGCTGGTGACCGACGATGCCTGATCCGCGCGACAAACAAGGTGCGGCTCATGCGGATCTGACCCGCCGTTTCGAACGAGCGTTCGAGCCGCTGCAGACATCGGTGACCGAAGGGCGTATCCCGGGCGGCGTGCTCGGCATTGTTGACCGAACCCATGGCCGCATCATCCGGGAAAGCGGTTCGGCGCAGCTGGTTCCGGTCAAACGGCCAATGCGCACCGACACATGGTTCGATCTGGCCTCCCTGACTAAGGTGATTTTCACGACGCCACGCATTCTTGCGCTGGCGGAAACCGGAACGATCGAACTGGATGCGCCGCTTGTATCCGTTTTGCCGGACCTGCGGCAATATGATGGGGGCGCCTGGGAACGCAAGGTCACGTTTCGCCAGTGTCTCGGGCATCAGACGCCCTTTCCCGCGGTGGAACCGATCTACACCTATGGCCGCGATGCCGATCTTTTGCGGGCCTTTGTGCTGCAGCGGGAATGGACGGCGGGTGACCCGGTCTATTCGGACATCAATTTCATCCTGTTGGGCTTTGCCCTGGAGCGATTATCCGGCAAGACCATCCGGCAGATGGATCCCGGGCCGGGTTTCGCCTTTGGGGCCGATCCGGGATCGGTGGCCGCGACGGAGGATTGCACCTGGCGACACCGGGTGCTCAGGGGCGAAGTACATGACGACAATTGCGCCGCCCTGAAAGGTGCCGGCCACGCCGGACTTTTCGGGACCGCATCATCGGTCCTGGATTTTGCCGAAGGGTTGCTTCACGGAACAACAGCCTCGCAAAGCTCGATCGATCTGATGCGCGCGCCGCTCTCGGCAACCCGCACCCATGGTTGGGAGCGGCCTCACGAAGGCTGGTTCGGCGGCAGCAACTGCAGTGCGGGAACAATCGGGCATACCGGGTTTACGGGCACCGGCCTCTGGATCGATTTCGATCGTGGCAGGGCGTGGACACTTCTGACAAACCGCATCCATCCGACCCGGCACTTCGATTCCGGTATCGCGTCGCTCCGCCAGGCGGTGAGCAACCGTGTCTCGCAAGAATAGGAAAGACGTTATGAAACCAATCTGGGCCGTCGGCCTGATGACGGGAACCGTGTTGGACGGCAATATCGATGTCGCGCTGATCAGGACCGACGGGGAGGGCATCGATGCGTTCGGACCCTATACGCTGGCGCCCTATCCGCAATCGATCCGCGACCTGCTGGAGGAAACGGTCGAACAGGCCCGGGCCTGGAATTTCAACGGTGCAGAACCGGCGATCTTCCGGCAGGCCGAAGAAGCGCTGACACGCGCCCAGTCCGAAGCCGTCCGCGATCTGGTGGAAAGCCACGGACTGACCATGGCCGATATCGGTGTGGTCGGCTTTCATGGTCAAACCGTCCTGCACCGCGCACCACAGCCGGGCCGGCTCGGCGAAACACGGCAGCTTGGCGATGGCGAACTGATGCAGAGTATCCTTGATACCCGCGTCGTCTATGATTTTCGTTCGGCCGATATGGCCGCCGGTGGACAGGGCGCCCCATTGTCGGCGGCCTATCATGCCGCGCTTTTGCGCAAGGCCGGCGCTGGCGTCGATACAGCGGCGCTCAATCTTGGCGGAGTCGCCAACATCACATGGCAGGATGATGACGGCGGATTGATCGCCTTTGATACCGGACCGGCCAACGCGCCACTGAACGATTTCGTCAAATCGAAGGGGCTCGGTGAAATGGATGAGGGCGGCGTGCTTGCGGCGGCCGGAACCGTCGATGAATCCCGCCTCGCCGAGCTTTTGAAACACCCCTATATGGCGGCGCCCTATCCAAAGTCGCTCGACCGTTTCGACTTCGGTGCGGCGATGGCCGATGGCATGAACACGCAGGATGGCGCGGCGCTTCTGGCGGCCTTCACGGCATCGGCGGTGGGCAAGGCGCTCGACCTGTTGCCGCAGCGGCCCAAGAGGCTGGTGGTCTGTGGTGGCGGCCGTCACAATCCGACGATCATGGAAATGCTGGGCCCACGCGCCGGTGTGGAGGCCGTTCCGGCTGAGACATACGGCTGGAGCGGCGACGCGGTTGAGGCGCAGTGTTTTGCCTTCCTCGCCGTGCGGGTGCTGAGAGGACTACCCATCAGCTTTCCGACAACAACAGGCGTCCCGCAGCCGATGCTCGGGGGGCGTATTGCCGGATAGATGATCGCTGAGAGAGGCACCCGCTGGACGTCAAAACCTCTTCTGCAGATAGATGCGGCTGCGGCCGATCGGAAAATCCGGAAGAACCCCGAAAGGTTTGTAACCTTGGCGCTCATAGGCCTTCGCCGCTTTTGGATTGAACGTGTCGATCAGCGCGCCGATGCAGCCGCGTGCAATGGCCTCCTGTTCTGCCGCCTCCAGCATCTGCCCGGCCAGCCGCTGGCCGCGCATGGTTTCATCGACCCAAAGCCATTGCATGTAGAGCCAGCCCCAGGCGGTGTATCCGGAAATGCCGCCCGTCAATGTGCCTTCGCTGTTTCGGACGAACACGGCAATGGGGGTGCGCGCTTCCGGTCCGACATCGCTGTCGTTGAATGCCGAAAGCTGTTCGTGCAGACGCTTGAGGTCCTCTGCAGCGGGATCTGCCGTTATCTCAAGCGTCTTGTCCATCATGTGATCCTGAGCATTGGTTGAATGATTTATTCTAATGGCCTCTCATCCTTTCGGTCAAAAACCCGCCAGCTTGACAATGCCGGAAAGACCCACATCCTGTCGCCCATCAAGGAGACCTGAATGTCCATTCTTGTGAAGATCGAAGCAGCACTTGACGACATGTCCCCGGGCGATCAGCAGATTGGGCAATTTGTGGTCGCCAAACCTGAACACGTGCTGCGGCTCTCATCGGCAGCGCTCGCGGCCGAAACGGGCACCAGCCAGTCCAGCATCGTCAAATTCAGCCAGAAGCTCGGCTTCAAGGGCTATTCCGATCTCAAGCTCGCCGTCAGCGAGGCGCGGGCGCAGCGGCAGGAAATTCCCGATGGCCTCATCCACGGAACCATTCAGGCAAGTGATGACTATGCGATGGTGGTCAGGAAACTGACCAGCAGCAAATTGCTGTCGATCCAGCAGACACTTCAGGTCAACAAGGAAATCGACATTCGCCGGGCCCTCGACCTGCTGAACGCGGCCCGGCGTATCCACCTTGTCGGGGTCGGCGCGTCGTCCCTCGTCGCACGGGACTTTGCCTACAAACTGTTGAAGCTCGGCCACAATGCCCATTACGACAGCGACATCCACATTCAGATGGCCAATGCCTCGACTCTGGGAGAAGGGGATGTGCTCTTTGCCCTGTCCTATTCGGGCAGCAGCAAGGAGACGGTCAAGATTGCCGAATTCGCCAAACAATGCGGCGCAAGGGTGATCGGTGTCTCCCGCGTGGCCAAGAACCCGCTGGACCGTGTTGCCGACATCAGACTGTTCACGGTTGCCGACGAGGATAAGGTCCGCAGTTCAGCCATCACCGCGCGAGACGCGCAACTGACCCTGACCGATCTTCTGTTCATTCTGCTGGTGCAGACCCAGCCCGACGCCAATGAACACATCCTCAAAAGTGAAGCCGCGATGGCCGTGCTGAACGGGTGACGGTGGCGTTGCCGAAGCCGTGATGTTGGCTGTGCGGCCCAACATATTCGACCAATCCCAATCATAAATCTGTGGTGCTGTGTGATGTGTTCGACCGGTGAGGGATGTCGGCCGGTCAAATCCACAATATTTGTGAATAAAAATTTTGTTCACATAGAAACATAAATCACTGTAATCGTTGAGTCTCCCGTTCGAGGGCTAATGTTCACAACGTGCGTTGGGTCGCTACCTCTTTCCTGAGGCATCTCTACCAACTTGACAATTCACTAGTAAAAAAATATTTCCTATATCAATTATTGGGAGGTGTTATGGAATCGCAGCCGCCAGTCGATCTGCCGTTGGACGGCATCACTGTTCTGGATTTCTCACAATTTCTGGCAGGGCCCATGTGCGCGATGCGCCTGGCCGATCTCGGTGCCGACGTCATCAAGATTGAACGGCCCGGCAGTGGCGATCTTTGTCGAAAGCTCTGCGTGGCCGACCAGTGGCTGGGTGAGGACAGTCTTCTGTTCCACACGATCAACCGCAACAAGAAGAGCGTTGTCGCCGACCTGAAAGACGCCGAAGATCTGTCCCGTGTCAAAGCGCTGATCCAACGCGCGGATGTGATGGTTCACAACAACCGGCCCGGTGTGATGGAACGGATCGGTCTTGGCTATTCGGAGATCAACGAGCTGAACCCCATGATGATCTACGGTGTGGTCTCCGGCTACGGGCCATCTGGACCGTGGAAGGACAAACCCGGGCAGGATCTTCTTGCTCAGGCACGGTCCGGCATGACATGGCTCAGTGGAGATGGCGGACAGGGTCCGGTGCCGATGGGCATTTCGATCACCGACATCACCGCCGGCGCACATCTGGTCCAGGGCATATTGGCGGCCCTGTTCCGGCGCGCCAAGCGCGGGCAGGGCGCTCTGGTTGAGGTCAGTCTCGTGGCTTCGGCCATGGACCTGCAGTTCGAGCAATTCACCAGCTATTTGCATGGGTCACGGCAGCAACCTGCCCGAAGCCGGTTGAACGGTGCCAATGTGAATGCCGCGGCACCCTATGGCCTGTTTCGAACCAATGACGGTTTCATCGCGATAGCCATGACGCCGATCGCGGAGCTTCAGGCGATACTTGGACTTGAGACGCTTGGTCCGCTGTCGGATCCGGCGGTGGCCTTTGCCAGGCGGGACGAGATCAAACAGATCCTGCAGGACCATTTGCTGACAGGGGCCACCAGCCATTGGCTGAGCCTTCTGGAACCGGCTGGCCTGTGGTGCAGCGAAGTTCTGGATTGGCCGCAGCTTGAGGCGACCGGTGCGTTGGACGCCCTTGAAGCGGTTCAGACCGTTTCCGGCCCACAGGGCCAAGACATTCATACAACAACCTGTCCCATCCGGATCGACGGCCGCGCCCTGCCATGTGACCGCGGCGCACCGGCGCTTGGCGCCGATACGCAGGATGTCATCGCCGGTTTGTCGAATGATCACACCGCAAGGGGGGCCGTCGCGTGATAGTTGAAGCGTTCTTTGAAGACTATCGGATTGATTACACACGCCAGACCTTCGGTCGCACGATCACCGAGGCCGACATCGTGATGCATGCTGGCCAGACCGGCGATTTTTTCCCGCATCACATGGACAAGGAATGGTGTGCGACCCAGGATTTCGGTCAACGCATTGCCCATGGAACGCTCATATTTTCCGTTGCGGTCGGCATGACGGCATCGACCATCAATCCGCGTGCCTTGTCCTATGGCTATGACAAGCTGCGCTTCATTCGTCCCGTTCATATCGGCGACACCATCAAGGTCTCGGCAAAAATCAGCGAAAAGCGGGATCATCCGAAACGAGGGTCCCATGGCTTCGTCCATGAGACCGTCGAAGTGACAAACCAGAACGATGACTCCGTCCTGGTTTGCCAACACCTCTATCTCGTCGAACGCAGGACACCGATCTGATCGTCCTGTCGGGTGGGGGAAATCGCGTCGGCCTGGCGCAAACAGCTTTCTTGAAGGAGGAGCAGACATGACTATCAATATCTCGAAACTGGTTGCCACGACCGCCGTGCTGACCGTGATGGCCTCGGCGTCGATGGCTCAGGATAAGGGCCCCTACGGGCATTCCAACAACGGCCTGAGCTTTCCTTTTGCATCAGCCATCGCCAAGGGCTTTCAGGACGCTGCCGACGCTGTTGGTGCCGAGGCGATCATCCTCGACGCGCAAGGCGATGTTCTCAAGCAGACCAATGACATCGATGACCTGCTGGCCCAGGGCGTCAAGGGCATTGCGATCGTGCCGAATGATTCAGCCGTTGCAACGGCGTGGGCCGACAAGGCTGCAGCACAGGGCGTCGAAGTGGTCGCCTCCGCGTCCCAGATCGGAGATCCGGCGACACGCCCGATTGATGATGTCTACGAGAGTCTGGCGGCTCTGGTTACCCAGCAGGAAGTCTCCGCCGGCCGCGAGGTTGGCCTGATGGCGGCGCGACTGCTGAAGGGAATGGACAATCCAAAGGTTGCGATCATCGAGGGTGCAGCAGGTTACGCTGAAGTGGCCCAGCGCACCGAAGGGTTTGAAATGGGCATGAAGGAGGCTGGCCAGAACTACACGATCGTTGCAGCTCAGCCAGGCGACTGGACGGCTGAAAAGGGTGAGGCCGTATGCCAGAATATCCTGGCGTCCAATCCGGAGGTCGATCTGTTCTTCAACCAGGCGGATGACATGGTGGTGGGTTGCGCGCGGGCTGTCGAGGCAGCCGGCTCAAAGGCCAAGCTGCTTGGTTTTGGTGGTTCGAAGCTGGCGATTGCGGCGCTGAAGGACGGCAAGATCCACGGTACGGTCTGCTACAAGCCGGAAGAAATCGGCCGCATCTCGTTCACGGTCCTGTACGAGATCGCGAACGGAACCAAGGACTATGAGGCAGAATTCATCACCTATCCGACACCGGCCGTGACCATCGACAATGTCGATGATTGTGTTGGTCAGTGGTAGGCAGGTGATCACCGAACCCTCCCGAGCTGGACCGCCGCTTCTGCATCTGACGGGAATCCAGAAGACATTCGCCAATGGGACTGTCGCCCTTCGGGGTGTGGAATTTGCCGCCTATGCAGGACAGGTTCATGGGCTTCTCGGCGCAAATGGCGCCGGGAAGTCGACCCTGATCAAGATATTGTGCGCCAGCATACAGGCGACGTCCGGCCAGATGGTCTGGAAGGGTGAGGAGGTTGCGTTTCGCACACCGCTCGAAGCCAATCGGGCCGGTATCTCCACCATACACCAGGACATTCCGCTGGTTCCAACCCTGTCGGTACTGGAAAACGTCTTCCTGTCGAAGACGGGCGGTTTTCGACACAATGCCCGTGACCGGCAAGTGTTTCGCGATCTATGCGACGAGGTTGGCTACGCCGTCAATCCCGATGCCTTGATTCAGGACCTGTCCATCGGTGCGCGCCAGATGGTCTGCATCCTTCAGGCTTTGAGTTTCGGCGCCGACCTGATCGTGATGGACGAACCGACGGCATCACTTGCCCGGGAAGAACGGCAAGTGGTCTACCGCACGGTGCGCCATCTGGCTGACAGCGGCAAGGGGCTGATCTTCGTCTCTCATTTCATTGATGAAATCGTTGCCTTGACCGACGAACTGACGGTTCTGCGCGACGGCAGCACGGTGATGCATGAGCGAACGGCTGACGTTGTCGAAAAGGATATTGCCGAGGCGATTGCCGGCAAGACCGTCAATGCCCTCGAGCATCTGCGTCATGAGCGTGGAACCATTCGCGATGATATCGTCCTCGATTGCACGAATTTGCGCTCCCCCGGTAAACTGGCACCAACGAACCTTACCATTCGCGCTGGGGAGGTTGTCGGGATTGCCGGTCTGCTCGGCTCCGGACGCAGCGAACTGATGCACGTCATATTCGGCGCTGACAAACACGCCGAGGGCGAGGTTCGGCTTTCGGGCAAGAAGATGCCCAGATCCACCGTCGCGGCGGTACAGTCGGGCATGGCCCTGGTGCCGGAGGATCGCAATCAGCAGGCCATCGTGCCGACCTTTGAAATCTGGCGCAATATCACGCTGCCGCACCTGGATGACACCGCGAAGGGCGGGTTTCTCCTGCAGCGCGCCGCAGAATTCGCCAGGGCCGACCGTGCGATCGAACAACTCAACATCAAGACCGATAGTCCCGAGACCTTCGTGACGGAACTCAGCGGGGGCAACGCCCAGAAGGTGACGGTCGCGCGCTGGCTGTTCGGCGATGTCAAGCTGCTGCTGCTGGACGAGCCGACGGCCGGGATCGATGTCGGCGCCAAGGCCGATATTCTGGCACTGGTGCGTGATCTCGCCCGTCAGGGCATGGCCGTTGTGATTGTGTCGTCGGAATTCGAGGAAATTCTGGCTGTCAGCGATCGTGTGCTTGTGATGCGCGACGGTGCGGTTGTCGCCGAGAGACCGGCCGGTGAAACAGACGACCATGCCCTGATATTGCTGGCGGGAGCCAATGAAAAATCCAATGGCCACAATGGGGCTGAAACGGCAGGAAACGAGAGCAAGATCGATGCTTAAATCCGATTGGAAACGTCACTTTGACCTGCGTGAAGCAGGTGTCTACTACGCCCTGATCCTGCTTGTGATCATGCTGGGCGTGTTCACCTCTCTGTCCGGGCGTCCGGCCTATCTGAGCGCAACCAATTTGACCAATATCCTGTATCAGTCGTCGATGATCGGGATGATGGGCGTGGCGATGACCGTCGTGCTCATCACCGGCAATTTTGACTTGTCGGTCGGATCTGTCGCGGCGCTCGGTGCGGCCATTGTCGTCGGATTGGCAGGGCCGCTGGGGTTCTGGGCGGCGGCAGCCATCGCGCTCCTGGCCTGCACCGGGGTCGGCCTCCTCAACGGCTCCATCGTTCAATTGCTGGGCATCAACGCCTTCATTGTCACGCTTGGAACCCTGACCGCCATACGCGGGCTTGTCTTGATCCTGACAAACGGCCGCTCGCTGATTGTGTCGACGCCTGAAGCAAAGGCGCAAATGGTTTTCTTCGAGGGCGGCAAGGTTCCAGTGCAAATGGCGTTGATTGTCATCGGGCTGGTTCTGGTCCTGTGGTTCGCAACTGCTTTCTGGCGCGCGCGCCGTGCCGGTACCGAAATGCCGTTTTCAACGATCGGCGGGATCATCGGCGGAATGCTCATTGTTGCCATTGCCCTGTTGGCCGGTCCGGAACTGACGGTTGCAAAACCGGTGATCTACACCGGTATCTACACGCTGATTGTCTGGGCCGTGCTGACCTTTACCACGACGGGGCGCCGCATCTATGCCGTCGGTGGAAACCCGATTGCCTCGCGCCTGTCGGGCATCAATGTTGCGGGCTACAAGATGGCCGGTTTCATGCTGTCCAGCGCCACGGCCGGATTTGCCGGCATCATGTTCGGCTCGCGTTTGGGGGCCGTCAACCCGACCGCCCTGGGCGGAGCGGAACTGACGGTGATCGCTGCCGCGATACTGGGTGGAACCTCGCTCTTTGGCGGCGCCGGCAGCGTCATCAAGACGCTCGTCGGCGCACTGTTGTTGTTCACTTTGACCAATGGATTCAACATCCTCAATCTGGGAGCCAACTACCAGGGCGTGATCGAGGGAACGGTTGTTGTCACCGCGGCCGCTATCTATACAGTGGGTGGGCAGCGCAGGAAAAAGGCCGCCGGTTGAACAGGGTGGCGCAGTTCCGGACAAGCTGATTTCCGGGGGGATCATGAAAGCCGAACAGCAGGCCGAAGGCAAAAAGACGAACAAATATCTTGTTCCCGCGCTCGACAAGGCGCTGGATGTTCTGGAACTGCTGTCCGACCGTGCCGTGTCCATGTCGCAAACGGAGATTTCGCGCGCGCTCGATCGCAACCCCAGTGAATTGTTTCGCACACTCAGCGCACTGGAGGCCCGCGGATACATCCGCAGGACCGGTGGCAGTCGGTTTCGCCTGACCCTGAAATTGTTTGAGCTCAGTCGGGCACACTCTCCCTATGATGAGCTTCTGCGCGTCGCCCAACCCGTCATGCGGCATCTTTCCGAGACCATCCGGGAAACCTGTCATCTGACGACGCTGCGCGCCGGCGAGATCGTGGTCCTGGCCCAGAATGAAAGCCCCAAGCCGCTCCGCCTGTCGGTCGAGGTCGGTTCACGCCATTCACCTCTGTCGACAACATCGGGGCGATTGTTGCTTGCGGCAATGAACGACGAGGACCGAAAGGCCTTTTTGAGCGACTATACGGACTTCGATACGCGGCCCGATGATGTCCGTGACACGTTCCTCACCCGTGTCGAAACCGTCGCTGAACGCGGATATGAAATTGCTGATGGCGAACGCTTCGTGGGCGGCCTTGATGTCGGCGTAGCGGTTGGCGGACAGAACTCGACCATCAGGGCGGCCTTGATTGTCGCGACCCTGCGCAGCGCGGGGGGGCCGGATGTCGACGCCATTGTCGAAGCCGTGACCAAAGCCGGCGAGGAAATAACCAGCGCAGCGGGACTGACCTGAACCAAAGGAAACCGGACATGCAGCGTTTTGTCGCCGGAGACGACGGCGGCTCGAAACAACGGACGAGAACGAGCGATCATGTCCACCGTCGAATCATGCTATCGGTCCGCAGAATATCCGATTGAACCGGTGACCACTTTCAACTTCAAGGAAACAGACGATGCAAGAAACCGTATTGTTCAACACCATCCGCGACAATTTGTTCACTGCCGTGGTCGGAGACATTCTCGACAATATGGGGCATCGCGCGCAGTTTCTGCCGCAGGAGATCAAGCCGCTCGAGCCGGGAACCAAACTTGTCGGGCGCGCCATGCCGGTTCTGGAGGCCGATTACCTTGAAGGCTCCGGTCAGGGTCCACTGTCGGACAAAGCCTTTGGTCTGATGCTCGAGGCACTGGACGATCTGGCAACCGACGAGATCTATATCGCGTCGGGCGCGTCCCTGGAATATGCCCTTTGGGGCGGGCTGATGTCGACGCGGGCCCAGCACCTGAAGGCCGCTGGTGCCATTCTGGATGGATTTATCCGTGACACCGGCGAGATCAAATCGCTGGGATTTTCGGTGTTCTCGCGGGGCAGCTATGCGCAGGACCAGGGGGTTCGCGGAAAGGTCCTGGACTACCGAGTGCCGATACAGGTAGGGCAGGCGTTTGTGCATCCCGGCGATTTGCTGTTTGGAGACGATGAAGGTGTTCTGGTGATCCCGCAATCGGTCGAAAAAGAGGCGATCGAGGGCGCATTGGAAAAAGTCGCAACGGAAAACGAAGTAGCGGTCGCCATCCGAGGTGGCATGAGCACGCGGGAGGCCTTCGACACGTTCGGCGTCATGTGACACGCGCGTTCCCTTCATCTTGATGGAGACCGGTGATGACCGAGAACTATTTGAGCAATCTGGCCGGTTTGTTTGCCACGCCGACGGCGGAAAACCCAACGGTTGTGATTATGGAGGCGGCCTTCCGGCACCATGATCTCGACTGGAAATACCTCAATTGCGATGTCTCGCCGGACAATCTTGGCGATGCGGTTAGGGGTGCCCGGGCCATGGGTTGGGCCGGGTTCAATTGTTCGCAGCCGCATAAGGTTGCGGTGATCGAGCATCTGGATGGTCTTGCCGATTCAGCGAAAATCATTGGTGCGGTGAACACGGTTGTTCGGCGCAATGGATTGTATATCGGTGAAAACACGGATGGCCTTGGGTTCCTGAAGTCGATCGCATCAAAAATGGACCCGGCCGGGAAGAATGTGCTGATGTTTGGTGCAGGCGGAGCAGCCCGGGCGGTCGCAGTGGAACTGGCCCTTGCGGGCGCCGCACGCGTCGACATTGTCAACCGGTCCGTCGGACGCGGTGAAGAACTGGTTGCTCTTCTCAATGCCGATACGTCCGCAACGGCCCGGTATCACAACTGGAGCGCGGATTTTGCCATACCGGAAACAACCGACATCGTCATCAACATGACTCCCATTGGCCTGTTCCCGAAGGTGGACGACGAACTTGACGTCGATTTCACGACATTGAAGAGCCATATGCTGGTCGTCGACGCGATTACCAATCCGCCGGAGACCCGGTTGATACAGACGGCACGGAACAAGGGTTGCGGAACACTTGATGGCCTCGGCATTGTCGTCAATGTCATCGGAATATGCCTTGAAATGTGGACCGGGGTTGATGTCGACAGACGGGTCATGCTTCAAGCCGTGGCTGATCTCAACGCGTAAGCTCGAGGAAGCTTCGGCGGTTCAGATGATCTCCAACCGGATCTCGGGTTTGGCTGACCGCAACGTATAGAGTGCAAATGTACTGCCGATTTGGGTATCGAGAATTTCAACATGTGACAGCCCGACCGGATTGAGACGGCGGCCATCATTGATGCGGACCTGAAAACAACAGGGATGTGTTGCGATGAGCGTTATGGCATTGGCGCTGTAGTGCACTTGAACATCGTTTTCCAGGAATGATTTGACGATCGGCACCGCCTCCCTGGTTTCAAGAAAGGTCAGCCAGGGAAATGTCTTTCGGACAAAAGCGATGCCGCGCTCGAATTGGTGAAACAGGCCCGTTTGATGGCCGTCTTGATCAGCGCGCCAGGGCAGTGATTGGGCATTGCGCCAGTGTTCGTTGTCCGGAAAATTCTCGGGCGTCTCGTAAACATCGTCGGTGTGCAGGAAGTGGGTCCAGACACCCATCGTTCCGATTTGCGAGGCCAGCACGAACCGCGTCATGCCCGACAGGGCATAACCGGACGTTGCGCGCGGAAAGCAAAACAGATCCGGGTTCCAAGGCTCCGGTCCGAACTCACGGTTTTCCCCACGCTCAAAATCACCGCCGGAGTAGAATCCGCATATCGCATTCATCTCCGGGTAGACTTGGCTCAATGCCCGGGCACCGGCTTTGTCATATTGGTTGATTGGCGGAACATAGGTTGTAGGCAGGGGGCCAAGGCCGCTATCCGTCCATTGGACAGAGGAAACCTGCAATGCCTTGACCATCTTTCCGCTGGTTTCCCAGTGCTCAAGCAAGAGGGGGAAATGATTGTAGCCATGCAATCCCAATTCACCTTCATCTGCTGCCGCCTGGGCCGCTGCGACATTGAATGGTGAAACTTCTGCGGTGGAAGGACGGTGGCCGGTGGCATCAAATTCGAGCTCGCTCGGCTGCACATCATCATCATAGTCGAAGACGCAGAGCCACGTGTAGCGCAGTGCGTGTTTCCGCGCCAATGAAACCATGTCGCCAAACCAGATCTGATCGTAAAATTCCAGGTTGCTCATGTTCGGATATTCCCGCGAAATCGGCTCCAGCGTCTGCTCGAACATCTCCGGCGGATAATCGTCGATCTGAACTGTGGCAATGTTGGCGATCGGCAGAACGCTCACCGGCTGCACCGCCGCGATGGACTGGACGATCAGACCCCTTGACGTTTTCTCTCCAAGAACGACGGTGTTCCAGTAGACAACGCGCCCCTCTCCGAAGCGGTTAAACCAGGCCAGCGGTCTTCCGCCTTCGGACGTTGCGATGATTGTGGTTTCTGGAACCGGAATGAGATCGTAGGAGGTGTGTCCCGAAAGTTCATCGTGAGACAGTTGAAGTCCGCCAAATGCGGGAAAGAAATCCGTTGGAAAACAAAGACCCTCGGTTTCACCCGCCACCAGCTGCGGCCATTTGGAATAGGTTGGGACACCGAACAGATCCGCCAGGGCGACGGACCAGCCTCGATACGCGACGACCAGTCCTCCGCCAAGGGAAACAAACCGCCGAATACTGTCAATCTTGCGCTCATCCAGCCTGTGAAGGGCCTCTGTACAAAGTATCAGAGCGCTGAAATCGTCCAGATCGGGCCAAAGCGATGGCTCTGACAGATCAAAGCTCCGAAGGTCCATCCGGGCGTAGAAGAGGGATTTTGTGGCATTGTATCGGATTGATCCGGAATAGGGATCAGCAGAATCGCAAATCATCAGAACGGCTTGCTTTTGACTCCCGTCCGATTCTGCGGTTGCATTCCGGTCCCACGGATTTGTTCGTCTGGCTTTCATGGTCGGTCCGGTTTCCGAAAGATCCCAAGGCTCCAATAGGCCATTTTTCGGCGCAAGAATACCGCCAATTGCACGACCGGACTTGGCACAATAGGAATAGATGTGTGATCAAAGGGTGGGGGAGTCTTATGCAGGGGGGCGGTGACATAAAGGCAACGGAGAATGCGCCCGCGCAGAGCGGAATGCCGCTCAGCCGGCCCCTGCGTGTACTGTTGTGCCCGGACCAGCCGGATTGGGCCTTCGACAACATTGCCGACAACGTCATTCGGTATGCACCGGAGCAATTCGAGTTTTCGAAACGTTTCACCCGCAAACCGCCGGATCGGGACCTTGGGGCGATTATCGAATGTATTGCCAGTGAAAATATTGACGTTGTTCACTTCTTCTGGAGAGAGGATCTTTTCGAATTCCTCAGACCACCAAATCTACTGGCTGCTGCTGACCGCATCGGATTGGCACTCGGCGATATCATCGAAATCATAGGAACACGGGCCTACACCACATCCGTTTACGATCACCTTCACACCGCGCCGGAACGTGTGGCGGAACGAATTGATTCATTTCATCTGATCGATTCCTATTCCGTGTCCTCCATGAAGCTTCAACACATCTATTCGACCTTGTCCGAACTGCCGGATCCCGATGCGCTGATCACGGACGGCGTCGATCTGGAGTTCTTCTCGCCGCGCTTTGCCAGCGGGACTGCCCGGCATCCACCGGTCATCGGCTGGGTCGGCAACAGCAGCTGGGGCAAAAGCCAAAAGGGCGACCCCAAGGGTTTCTTCCGACTGTTCCAGCCGGCACTGGACATTCTGACCAGTCGGGGCGTGCAGGTGCGTTCGCAGGTCGCTGATCCACAGGTCCGTCTGATTCCATTCAGCGAGATGCCGGCCTTCTATCAAGGCATCGATCTTTTGGCCTGCACATCGGCTGCCGAGGGTACGCCCAACCCGGTCCTGGAAGCGATGGCCTGCGGCGTCCCTATCGTGTCCACCGATGTCGGGATTGTTCCGGACCTGTTCGGGCCACAGCAATCGGCACTGATTCAGAGGGAACCGGAGCCGGAGTCTTTTGCCGACGCATTGCAGATGCTCCTCGAAGATCGGCTCCTGTACAATGCCATTTCGCAAGAGAACACGGAAAGCATAAGATCGTGGTCCTGGAAGCAACGTGTCGAGCCCTGGTGGAATTTTTGGCGCGCGGCCTACCAAAAGGCACGGGATCCGAGGTTGGCCCGCCGACGGATGGTGGCGTTGGAAAGAAACTGCATCAGCCATGAGCAGGCTGTTGCGCGACATGACCGAGGTTGGCCTTTGAATTGGTTGTTGAATTTCTTCCCCAGGTGATTTTTCAGTGGACACTCGTGGTATCACGATAGATGTCAGCTTGAGATATTGCGCGTCCCACTGTATGAATACTGCGGGAGAGTGGTTATGCGTTCAGTTAGTAGTGTTGATTTCGCCCGATTTTTTCAGTGTACTGAATTCGGGCGATCGTTTCTTGTCGGTATGGATTCATCCGCGTCCGGTGCGGTCAGTTTATCGGTCCACGCGTCTCGTGTGTCGATGACACGCAAGCAGTCCCGATACCTGTCCAGAATTTTACGACAAAAGCATCAGGTTAAAACGTGCCGCGTCAAGCGGTACGGTGTGAGAACGCTTGAACGGGCGCGAAGCCTCGAAACCTTCATGGCGCCATACCGGCATGACAACATCCTGTATGATCCGACCGGGGTGTTTGAACGGGCATCAAAGCTCCTGCGGATTGCCGGTGAAATCAGGGCCGAGTTGAACGGTGCAGTCGACAAACTGCTTTGGCAGGGCGACAAAGGTGCCTTGATCGTGGTCCTCAACCAAGGCAATGCCAGCGATGAGGGACGATTTGGCGATGCTTCGCCGATCACGATTGAAACATCCATTCGTGCGATCCTGAGCGATGTCTGCGATCAAAAGTCATCGGACTTCATACGCGCCGTGCGGGTCGGTTATTCTGTTCCCAATGTCGCTGCAACGCCAATTGATCAACAGTCCCTGACGTCGCAAGACGGTGTTCTGGAATGGCTCAAGAGCAAAACCGGAACATCCGCCCTGGCTGCTCTGATCGGCGTTGGCGCCGTCGCCACAGCGCCGGCACAGGATACAACACCGGGTCGGGCCGTATCAGGCGTGAATGGAGAATGGGGCCTGATTGGAGGAAGTCTGAACGGCGATACGGCGTTCATGACGGAAGGTGCTCTGACATTCCCGATCAGCCATCAGTTTGGCGCCCGGCTCGACGGAACGTTGGGTGCCCGGGATGGTCATTTCCTGGGTGGTGCGGCCGCTCACTTTTTCTGGCGTGATCCCGACAAGGGATTGCTGGGTGTCGCCGGCGGGTTTGCAAACGCAGATACCAACAGTGCGACGGCCGGATCGTCGGACGTGGGGGCGTTCGTCGGGGAGGGGGAACTGTATCTTGAGAACCTGACGGTCTCCGGCCTTGCCGGATATCAGTTCTCGGATGGCGCCGGCAATGACGGCTTTTTGGGCCGTTTGGATTTTGAGTGGTACGCCACTGATGATCTGCTTTTGACAGCAGGAGCCGAGACAAATCCGGTGCACGATCTTCTGGGGCGCGTCGGCGTGGAATACCGGCCCGGATTTGATGCCTTGCCGGGATTGTCCTTTTTTGCCGACGGGGCGTTTGGCGAAAACGATTTCTACCGCGCCTATGGTGGAATTCGCCTCTATTTCGGCAGTTCGACGACCCTCAAGGACAGGCACCGTCGCGATACGTTCCGCTCTCATCTGTTCTCAACCCGCCTGACGGATTCGGTACCGAGCGTCGCTTACGGCGACTGATTATCAAGCGGTCCAATCGCCGAACTGCGATACGTCCTGTTGCAATCTTGCTTCAGGCCCGTTGGTTCTGGCGTCTCTGTGCGATGGCGTGTGGTGAATCTGAAGGTGAACGATCACTGCATCCAACGTGAATCAGGTTCTCCGTTCATTTTTGCAACCTTTTGTAAATAAATCATTTTTCGCTGAAAAAATGAGCAAACCTCGAAAATCTGACGGCCACTCTGCATTGCATATTTTGATACTCAGGTATTGACCTGAGTATCAAAATATGAATATTCAGGCGAATGGCTGAGTATCAACAAAAACTTGATCGGGTGTTTCATGCCCTTTCAGATCCGACCCGCCGGGCGGTCATCCAGCAACTGGGTTCCGGCCCGGCTTCGGTGAGTGCGTTGGCGGATCCACACAAGATGGCATTCCAGTCCTTCTCCCAGCACCTCAAGGTCCTGGAGGACAGTGGGCTGGTGATCAGTGAAAAAGAGGGGCGCGTACGCACCTGCAAGATCGCCGGCGATGCACTTGTAAATGCTCAGGAATGGATCGCCGCTCAGCGACGGCGGTGGAACGAACAGTTCGACCTGCTGGATATTTATCTGAGCGAGTTGCAAGAAAAGGATGTCGACGATGAGTGAAGAAAAGCCGGCTCTCACAATCACGCGCCTGTTTCGTGCTCCAAGGCATCTGCTGTTTCGGATGTGGTCCGACTCCAGGCACATGAAAAACTGGGGCTGCCCGGTCGGTTTCACCGTGGTCCATTCGACCATCGATTTTCGTGTTGGCGGGAAATGGAGCTCATGCATGCGCGCGCCGGATGGCACGGAGTATCGATTGCTTGGAGAATATCTTGAGATCGTGCCCGACGAGAGGATCGTCAACACCAGTGCCTGGCTGAATGATGATGGTGATCCGGTTCAGGAGACGATCATCACGCTCAAATTCCGCAGCGTTGGAAACGATACCGAACTAACCCTCCACCAAACCCCGTTCGAAACGCCCGGTTCACGGGATTCGCATCAAGAAGGTTGGATGGAATCGCTCACAAATCTGTCCAACTATCTCGACACGATGGGTGCGCCCGAAGCAGCCCGGTAACGTGTGATCATGGCTGGTTGCTTCGAGATACGGCCCGATCTAGCACCAGCTTTCCACTCTCGCCAATGTGCCAGGGTTAACAGCAACCCCCTCCCGATCAGCGCGTAGACGCGCGGCCTTGCGGCCGTCGCCCGGAACACGAACGCCGGGTTGGTCGCGCATGGCTTCGACCAGTGCCGTCAGGCGTTCGGAAAACAGGTCGCCGGACGTAACGTCGGGATTGATGGCCATGAAGAACTGGCCGGTCCTGGGGGGCCCGCCCTTGGTGCCCGAAAAGGGACTGGCATGAATTCCCAGCGTCGCGCCGGTCATCGCTGCCGCCATGATCTCCACCAATAGTGCCACGCCGACACCCTTGTATCCTCCGGTCGGTGCCATTGATCCTTTCAGCGCAATGTCCGGGTCGGTTGTCGGACTGCCGACCGGGTCGAGCGCCCATTCAGGAGGAATTGGCAGTCCCTCGCGTGCATGTTTCATGATTTCGCTCTTGGCAACGACGCTGGCGCTCTGGTCGATCAGCACTGCGGCATTGCCATTCTCGTCCGGGGCCGCGATGGAAAATGGATTGGTTCCAACCACCGGCCTCCGCCCCCCCACTGGTGCAATCGATGCCGGTGCATTGGTAAAGCCGATTGCCAGAAGCCGATCATTGGCGAGTTGTTCGGTGTGATAGCCGAGCACGCCGCAATTGTAGGAATTCTTGACGGCCAGAACGGCAACGCCCTGCTGGCGGGCGGTTTCTTTGAGGGTCTGAAAGCCGAGCGCGATGGCCGGGTGTGCGAAACCTGTCGCAGCATCTGCGGCGATAACGGACGGGGCGGGGCGTGTGATCCGGGGTTGTGCAGTTCCGTCAACTTTGCCACAGCGCACGTGTTCGCAATAAATTGGAATGTAGGCGAGGCCATGACTCGCGATGCCGTCTGCCTCGGTCCACGCAGTGGCATGGGCAAGTGGCCGGGCATTTTCATCTGATGTACCCGCCGCGGTGAGTGCCCGAAAGGCCAGGTCTTCAATCTCGGCCAGCGTCATGGTTACAGCATCTGTCATGATCATCTTTTCCTAGTCATTGTCGGACAATTCCGTACCGGCCCCCGCAACCCTGGAAGCTTCGGTAGCCGGAGCAAACGTCCGCATCGCGAGAATGTTGAGGCCTTCCCAAACATCGGAATTGACAGCCAGCACCGATCGCTTTTTCCGAGGATGCCTGAGATCGCTGGCGGTCTGTCTGCAGCGGACGGATTGCGCAATATCCGGGTTAAGACTGGTCTCGTCATCGGCATAGCTGAGGGTTTCGGCATCCATCAGCAAGACCACATCATCCCAGGCCAATTCAAAGGCTGATCCGGACAGTTTTGCCGCCGCGGCCAGGTAGGGCGCCAGCAGCAGGGGTTGCAAGGTCGGCCCAAGACGTATTGTTCGTCCGTCGGCCAATTCCGGTGCCTGGTCGCACAGGGTCGAACCGGTCACAAGCGGGCAGAGCGGGCCCGCTGGTGCCTGCCAGACCCCGGTGATGGAAACGGGTGCGCGCTCGCTTGGCGGTCGACCGTCGGTCTTCTGGAGGACTGAAAATAGCAGGTCAGGTCCCGGAAGATTTTGTGCGGACAACCAGCGTGCGGCTTTTCCGGCCTCTTCCGCCAGTCCCCAAGACAGTCCAGCGCCACGCGCCGCGCGTTTTCCCATGGCTTCGATTTCATTCAGGGAGAACATCGTCAAATAGCTCGATCCAGTGGGGAATACGACCAGTCGTCCGCATGGCCCGATGCCAATTCGTCCGGGAAGGGCGCGCCGCGGAACATATTGATGCGAACCCAGCGGTCCGACCGCGGATCGAAATGGGTTGCGCCGAAGAAGGCAAGTTTGCAGCGCAGCAGATCGATCGGCAGCATGGCCGAGGAAATCGTATTGTCTCGTATCTCCGCATATGGATATCGTGCTGCGATCTGTGCGCGCCGCGCCACATGTCGGTGGTCCGGATGGCGCAACAAAAAGGCTGCGACCGTGTGTTCACCCTTCCAGTCGGTAAGGCACCGATACATGGCTGCAGCATCACGGCCCGGCGCAAGGGGTTGCTCGTAGGGTTCCACTGGCTCTTCGAAACGTTCGCCCAGCCTGGGCTCGAGCTTTTCCTGAGACACGTACCAGACGCGCGCAATGCAGTCGTTTTGGGTCCAGTCGATTTCCAGCGCCCAGCCATAAATATCCTCGACAATGGCCTTGAGGCGGTCAAGGGACATCGCACCATCGATCACGAAGGCCTCGCTTTCATCCGCGGCCATTGAATCGGTCAGGTCGTCCACGAGCGACCCATAGGGTTCAAGCATCAGGGAAACGAGCTGTTCCTGCCCCTCCAGCGACAGCCGGTCTTCCGCCCACCCATGGAGCCGGTTCCATGGGGTATCGAGAAAAAGCGCACCATCTGCAACATGCGCCCCGAGGGTTTGAAGGTCGCTCTTCAACCGTGCAAGTTTGTCGATCTGAAGGGGATGCTCTGAACGCCATTCCCGTGCATTGATGAGGGCGCGGTCCAGCATCCGCCGAAAAACCTTCCTTTCGTCCGGTGTCGCGCTTGGCAGGGATCTGACTCGCGCAAGACCAGTCTCGCGAGCGGCAATCCAATTGTTCAAAAGCACGGGATGATTGACGATAAAGGGCGCCAGACCAAGCCCAGTCGAGTTGCCGACACCGAAGCGGCGCCGCAGTGTCGGATCGAGTGTGACGGCGGTTTTCGGAGCGCGTGCTTTCGCCAGATGCTCAACCAGATCCATCACAAATGCACGTGTCAGAAACACGGACAGCATTTCTGCCTGAAACGGAGCGTTGAGTTCCTGCCGGTTGCTCAGAGTCTCCCGATCAGCCGCACCGAACTTGCCTGATCCGTACACTGCGGTTGTGCGCATCAGATAACCGACCGCTTCAACCCGGTCCGCATCAGGCTGTTGGCCCGCCGCAAGGCAGTCGACCACATATTCGAACAGGCGTACGGAGCGGTTGGCGCGGGACAGGCTGATTTCGCTGTTGCTGATCCGTCCCGCCTCCTGTTTGGGAACGTTAAGCGACAATCGTGCGATGTCGTTCTTGTCGGGAACCCCGTCGAACAGGGTGAATGTTGCGTCCCAGGCATGCGCAATCACGCGGTCGGACCGCAATTCCGGTGGTAAATCATGTCCAAAACAAATCAGGCTGTAGGTTCGTTCCGGCCCCTTTGCTGTATAAACCGCGACGCCGACACCCTTTTCATCAATTTCAAAGATCGGTCGCTGAAAGGCCCAATTGTCTCTTTTTAACCGGCGCAACAGGGTGCGCATGAATGAGAGACGACATTGGTGAAATGAACCAAGCCGTTCAAGCTGCATGACAGTATCGGCCGGTCGCAGTGGAACATTGACTGTCTGTTCTTGGGGCAAAGTCACCTGAAATCATCCATCCTGCTAAAGCGGGTCTTCGGTCAGACCAGTTCACTGATTGCTCAGGAGATTGGCCGTTGGTGCTATCGGCCCGGTCTGGGGGCGGCCACCCCGTCGGTTGACCCGTCGGGGTGGGTTCTTCGGCCTATTCGGCCGGCTGCGTTCGGGTTTCGGATGCTGCGTGTTTTTCACGCAGACCGTCACGATACAGAGCCTTGATGAGCGACAGGCACATCAGACCCATGACCATGGTGAACGGCAGCGCGCCGATGATCATGGCGCTTTTCAGAGCCTCCATCGGGTCGGCTTCCGTGTTGGTCTTGCCGGCGACCAGCAACGTTCCGATCACCAGTGTCAGGATGATGCCCCAGACAATCCGATGCTTGATGCCAGTCTCCTGCTCGCCGCCGGACATGATGGTGTTCATCACCAGGATACCGGAGTCCGCTGAGGTGACAAGGAATGTCATGATCAACACCACACACATGATGCTCACTGCGGCAAGGAACTCACCGGAGATCATCTGGCCAAGCGTGACAAACAGTTTTGCGGTGTTGGTGGCACCGATAATCGTGCCGTCGGCACCGCCTGTCAGTTCCAGATCGATAGCGGTTCCGCCGAGTATCGTCATCCAGGCAAAGCACACCAGTGCCGGTGCAATGACGCACCCCAGGATGAATTCGCGAACCGTCCGGCCCTTCGATATGCGCGCAAGGAACAGGCCGACAAAGGGTGAGAACGCTATCCACCAGGCCCAGTAGAATGTGGTCCAGCCGGCCTGCCAGCCAAACTGACGTCCAGGCGTGCCTGCCGCATAGGCGGCAGCCTGCACATCAGCCGGCAGTTCGGCCGCTGCGCCGCTCAGACCACCCTGAAAGGCTGCGAGAGAACCCCATGCGTTGGTAGCGCCCGCATAGAGATCACCGGCCAGCGGCTCGGCAGAGGCGGGCAGGGCTGAACTGAAGGCCTGCATTGATTGCGGTGCATAGGCGCCAAACGAAAGTTGCAGAAAGTGCATCAGATAATCGACCAGCGCCGTTCCGTAGGTCGTCATGGCAAACAGGAACGATCCGAACACAACGAATATGGTCAGCAGGATCAGCGAAAGGACCAGATTGAGGTTGGAAAGATATTTCACGCCGCGTCCAACGCCCGATACGGCGGAGATAATGGACAGACCCATGATCACCATCAGCGCCGAGATGAGACCGACGGTGCTGGGCTTGGGTGCGTCTCCGGCGGTTTCAACAAGCCAGTCCATTCCTGTGATGGCATACATGCCGTCCACAAACTGGCTGACGCCAAATCCGATTGTTACCGACACACCGAGGATGGTTGCAACGACACCAAGCACGTCGACGACATGACCGGCAAAGCCATTGACATATTTACCGAACAACGGTGTCAGGGCGGACCGGATCGTCAGGGGCATTTCTCTTGTATAGGCGTAATAGGCCAGTGAAAGGCCGGTCACGACATAGATGGCCCAGGCATGAAATCCATAGTGAAGGAATGTATAGCGGTACGCCGAACGGACCGATCCTTCCGAGTTCGCTGCAGCGGCACCGTCCAGAATGACAGGGTTTGACCCCCAGAGGCCCAGCGGTTCGGCTGTCGCAAAAACCATGAGGCCGACACCCAGACCGGCACCGAACATCATGGAGAACCAGGAGAAATTCGAAAACTCCGGTTTTTCGCCTGGTGTTCCCATCAGACGCCGACCGGTTTGCGGCAGGATCGCCAGTACCGCCAGGAAAACTGCAAATAAGCCGACAATGACAACATAAAAGCCATTGAACCCCTCCAGCAGCGCCCAATTCGTGCTGCCAAGCACACCATTTGCGTGTCCGGGCCAAAACAGCGCCCAGATGACCAGCAGCGCCATTGTGAGCTTGCTGATCAAAGCAATCGGTATGCTGTATCCTTGATAGAATCCCGCCGGAGATTTCTTGATCTCCAGTTCGGTAAATGGGGGCTTGATCGCCATGGTTTCCTCCTCCCAGGAATTGTGCAGTCTCAGCTTTGTTCTTCCGGCCGCGTTTGCATGGGACGGTTGAGCTTGATTATTCGGCCGCCCGCCTTTGGTCGTGGGCGCTGTTTGACGGCTGTGGGCCAAAACTCTGATCGTAAAAATCGAGCCAGTTGCCGCCCATGATGGCAGCGACGTCAGAAGCGTCGAATCCAACGCTTTTGAGACCGCTTTCAATATTGCCGAAGTCCCGATTGTCATTGAACCATGCGGGCATCGTGGGGAATCCGGGATTGTCCCGCGTCCCCTCGCCATAGTCGATTTCCCTGGTCCAGCGACCGGTTCGCATCCACTCCACCACATGGTCCGGCTGATCCTGGCAAAGGTCGGTACCGATACCGATATGATCGGTCCCCATGAGTTCGGCCGTGCGCGCAATCATTTCGCAATAGCTTTCAAGCGTGCAGTTAGAATTGTCCTTGAGATGATGCGGATATGCGGAAAATCCGAGCATCCCGCCTGACTCGGCCAGCGCGCGAAGCACGACGTCGGATTTGTTGCGCAGGGCCGAATGCCAGAATGCCGGATTGGCATGGGTTATGGCGATCGGACGCTCGGAGATTTCCATTGCCTCGAGTGTGGAGCGCTCAGCCGAGTGGCTCATATCGACCACCAGCCCGACACGGTTCATCTCCTTGATGACCTGACGGCCCATTCGGGTGATCCCGGCATCGTCGGCCTCGTAGCAACCGGTGGCCAACAGCGACTGGTTGTTGTAGCTGAGCTGCATGAAGCGGGCACCCAGTCGGTGGACAATTTCAACCAGTCCGATGTCATCTTCGATGGGTGAGGGATTCTGAAACCCGAAGAAGATCGCCGTGCGGCCGGTCTCGCGGGCGCGTCGAACGTCCTGTCCCGAAAAACCCTGAAAGATGAGAGACGGGAACTGCTCAAACCAGCGGTTCCACTTTTCGATATTGTGGACGGTTTCCCGGAAGTTCTCGTGATAGGCGATCGTCACGTGAACCGCGTCCAGGCCGCCCTGTCGCATCTGGCGAAAAATGGTCTCCGACCAGTTGCAATATTGCAGGCAGTCAATGCGGATTGGGTGAGTCGGTGCGCTCATTGCGGCTCACCTGATGCGATGTACGCGGTCTTGACCGTCGTATAGAACTCTTTTGCGTAGCCGCCTTGCTCACGCGGACCGTATGAACTGTCGCCGCGGCCGCCAAAGGGAACGTGATAGTCCGTTCCGGCGGTCGGCAGATTGACCATGACGCATCCCGTGCGCGCATGTCTTCGAAAATGTGAGGCACGGGAAAGCGACTGCGTCATGATGCCCGATGTCAACCCGAAACGGGTATCGTTGACCGTCGCGAGTGCTTCTTCGTAGGAACCCACTTTGATGACACAGGCTATCGGTGCGAACATTTCTTCGCGATTGATCCGCATCGCGTTGTTCGTGCCTGAAAACACCGCTGGTGCCATGTAATGTCCGTCATGTGCTCGTGTGAGGCGTTCGCCGCCGCACAACAGCTCTGCACCCTCGGACTTGCCGATTTCGATGTAATCCAGATTGCCTTGAAGCTGCTCGGCACTGACGACTGGACCGATCTGCGTCCCGGCATCGAGAGCATGGCCGACCTTCAGAGCCCTGGCCCCCGCAACAAGTTTCTCGACAAATGCATCATGGACGTGCTCGTGCACGACCAGCCGGGATGACGCCGTGCATTTTTGACCTGTTCCGCCAAATGCACCATTGAGAGCACAGGAAACCGCGAGATCAAGATCGCAGTCGTCCATGACGGCCAGTGCGTTCTTTGAGCCCATTTCAAGCTGTACCCTGGTGAAGTTTTGCGCGGCTGCCGTAATACCCTTTCCCACGGGGACGGAGCCCGTGAATGAAATCGCATCAACCTTTCCGCTTTCGACCAGATGCTGGCCGATGGCCTTGCCGGAACCCATAACGAGGTTGAAAAGTCCGGCGGGGAGTTTTTGCCTCGAAACGATATCGGCAAAGGCAGCGGCGGACGCAGGCGTGATGTTGGCCGGTTTCCAGACAACCGCATTGCCGAACGCCAGGGCAGGGGCGATTTTCCAACTCGCCGTTGCGACCGGAAAGTTCCACGGTGATATCACGGCGACTATGCCGACCGGTTCGCGCCGGATGTCGATTTCAATGTTTGCGCGGGTGGAATCGGCAGTGTCGCCAATCTGGCGCAGGCACTCCGCTGCAAAATAGGTAAAAAACTGGCCGGCCCGATGGACTTCACCAATCCCTTCGGCTCGCGGTTTTCCTTCTTCGCGGGAAAGCAGTTCCCCAAGCTCTGCAGCGCGTGAGATCATTTCCTGACCGATGCCCATCAAAGCGTCATACCGCGCTTCGATACCGGCATTTTGCCATTGGATCTGTGCTTCAGCGGCGGCATCCAGGGCCAACTCCAGCTGACCCGTGTCTGCCTGCGCGAAGCGACCGATCACGTCCGAAAGATCTGATGGGTTCCGGTTCTCGATTTCGGCTTCGCCGTTGGTCCAGTTCCCGGCGATGAAATTTCGCTGCTCAATCGTCATTTTTCCTCCCGGCGCAGGATTGGTTTTGCCGGCCCCGCACATCCAGACGGACTATGGACTTGCCGCATTATTTAAGTCAAAATCAAACTTCTGAAGAAAATTTCAGGAAACTTGAAATTGGCGATCAAGGTCGAAATGCTCCGTTGCTTTGCAACCGTTGCCCGAAGTGGAAACCTTGCAGATGCCGCTGATCGACTCGGGCGCACGCCTTCCGCTATCTCAATGATGTTGAAACAGCTGGAAGACCATTTGGGTGCGCCGCTCTTTGAAGCTGGGCGTAAAAGCAAACTGACAGCGCTGGGTGTCTTTGCGTTGGACGAAGCTTCGCGTGAGCTTGATCATTTCGACCGCGCGGTCCTGTCGATTGAGCATTTTGCCAGGGCGAAATCCGGCCTGGTGCGAATTGCCGTTGTGCCCTCCGTTGCCGAGACCATCCTGCCCGATATTGTGCGGGCGTTCCTGGCCGATCACCCGGATGTCCATATCGATGTCAGAGATATGGATTCGGCCGGTGTTATCCGAGAAATCGGACGTGAGCGAGCTGATCTGGGGATTGCCACAGGGGAGGGGGCGAACACCGACATCGCGCGCGAAGAACTGTTTTGTGATGTGTTTGGCATTGTATGCCGAAACGATCATCCTCTTGTCAGGTCCCATTCCCCGGTGACCTGGAGCGACCTCTCCCCATGGCCATTCCTCGCCAATGGCACCTGTGAACAGATACCGGACCAGTATCTTCGCAGCGTCACCACCGCCTCGAAAATGATGATTCACAATACGACATCCCTCCTGGCGCTGGTCCGCGCCGGAGTCGGCATAACGGCACTGCCGCAACTGGTCGCTGAACGCTCGGACGCTTCCATTTCGTTCCTGCCGGTTGCGGGAACCCAGACAAAACGACGCATCGATTTGTTGCGCCGTACCCACAGGCGCCTTTCACCGGCCGCGGACGCGTTCGAAACAGCGATTCGGGAGGCAATTTTGCATAGAAGGACCAGTCAGGCGCGATGAGCTGCAGGTTCAGTGAAACGGCACGGCTGGACATGCGAATTGCCTCTTGCCGACGGCCTGTTGATTGTGGCAGGTTCCACGCTGATATAAGGTTCTGGACAACCTGATCACCGGTTCGCCGGGATGGATATATTCCGGAATGAAATCGGGCGATGCCCCTCTATATAGATCAACGACAAAGAGCCCTGGACGACAGGAGAATCCATGCAGTATCACACGCCTGGCAGTTTTGAAGATGCCATCGCGATTGCTTCCTTTGCGGAAGGGGTGACACGTTTTCTGGCGGGTGGCACCGACGTATTGGTGCAGCTGCGCGCGGATATCGTGACACCCGACAACCTGATCGATGTCAAACACATCGATGGCGTCACGAAGATCGAGCGCGAAGATAGCGGTTGGCGAATCGGCATCGCCGTCTCTGGAGCGGAAATGTCGGAACATCCCGACTTGCACAACGAATGGCCGGGCATCGTTGAGGCGATGGACCTTGTTGGCTCGACCCAGATACAGGGTCGGGCCACACTGACCGGAAATCTGTGCAACGGTTCGCCGGCAGCCGACAGCGTTCCCGCGATGATCGCGGCGGGCGTGTCCGTTTCCGTGGCGGGGCCAAACGGCACCAGGAAGGTAGCGGTCGAAGACATTCCGGTTGCGCCGGGGCGGACCAGCCTTGAAAAGGGTGAATTGATCAGCGCGGTGCACATTCCCGCGCGCGGAAGCGATGGCGCAGATGCCTATCTTCGCTTCATTCCAAGAACCGAAATGGACATAGCCGTCGTCGGGTGTGGCGTGAATCTGCGCCGGGACGGTAAGACGATCACCGAAGCACGGGTGTCGCTGGGCGCGGTCGCGCCGACTGCCTTGCTCGTTGAAGAGGCGGCCGAGGCCATAATCGGCACGGCGCTTGACGATGCGGCCCTTGAGACGCTGGCGGCGGCTGCCTCGGCCGCCTGCAACCCGATCGATGACAAACGCGGAACCATTAAATTCCGCAAGCATGTGGCGGGCGTGTTGGCAAGACGCACCGCAAAGATAGCCTATGAGCGGGCAGGAGCGTCAATATGAGCATGGTTCACGTGACCGCGACGGTCAATGATGATGAGGTGGAGTTTCTATGTGACCCGCGCGAAACGCTTCTGGACGTTTTGCGCGACAGGCTTGGCCTGACGGGCGCGAAGGAAGGGTGCGGAACCGGAGACTGCGGAGCCTGTTCGGTCACTGTCGATGGAAGGCTGGTCTGCTCCTGCCTCATGTTGGGAGCCGAGGCAGAAGGCAAATCCATCGCCACGGTTGAAGGGATCGCCGATGGGGAAAACCTTCATCCGTTGCAGGAAAAGTTCATTGAACATGCGGCGCTTCAGTGCGGCATCTGCACCCCCGGCATTCTTGTCGCAACCAAGGCACTGCTGGAAAAGAACCCCGATCCGACTGAAACGGAAGTCCGCTATTGGCTGGCCGGCAATCTGTGCCGCTGCACGGGCTACGACAAAATCATCCGGGCGGTAATGGACACCGCTTCCGATCTCAGAAAGGCATCCTGATGAGCTCTGAAATGGATAGACCAAACGGCTTCAAATTCGTTGGCACCCGCCCGGACCGACCAGACGGAATGGACAAGGTCACCGGTCGTGCGAAATTCGGCGCAGATGCCACGGCGCCAGGCATGTTGCATGCGGCTATCGTGCGTTCGCCGCACGCCCATGCGAAAATCCTGAAGATCGACAGCACCAAAGCCGAAGCCATGAAAGAGGTGAAGGCCGTTGTCACGCGGGCTGATTTCGCCGAAGGCCTCACCGGGGAAAACTGGAACATTCTGGAAAACGTCATGGCCGGTGACAAGGCTCTCTATGACGGTCATGCCGTTGCCGCGGTCGCGGCCACCACCCCCTTGGCAGCAAGGGATGCTGCCAAATTGATCGCCGTCGAATATGAAGTGCTGCCGCACGTGACGGATGTTGACAAGGCGATGGCCGAGGGTGCTCCGGTCATTCGTGAAGGCGCGGCCGACAAATCCGTTCCGGACGGTCTCCATGCCAATGTCGTCCGTTATCACGAGAGCGGACATGGCGATGTCGAAGCAGGCTTTGCCGAGGCCGATCTGGTGGTGGAAGAGAGCTTCAAAACCGAGGCCACCCATCAGGGATACATCGAGCCTCACGCCTGTCTCGGTCAGTTGGGTTCTGACGGCAAAGGCGAGCTCTGGTGCTGCACGCAGGGTCACTTCATCGTTCAGAAAACCTGTGCCGCGCTGATTGGTATCGAAGCCAGCCAGCTTCGGGTCACGGCCTCGGAAATCGGTGGCGGGTTTGGCGGCAAGACGACCGTGTTCATCGAACCCGTTGCGCTTGCATTGTCGCGCAAGGCCAACCGGCCGGTCAAACTGGTGATGAGCCGCTCCGAGGTCTTCCGTGCAACCGGACCGACATCGTCCACCTCGATGGATGTCAAGATCGGCATGACCAGGGATGGGACGATTACGGCAGGTGAGGGCGTTTTCCGCCTGCAGGGCGGAGCCTTTCCGGGTGCGCCTGCGGATTTGACCGCCATGTGCGCCTTCGCGCCCTATGCGCTCAAAAACGTCAAACAGACCGGTTACGACGTCATGTCGAACCGTCCCAAGCAGGCGGCCTATCGCGCGCCAGGTTCTCCGATGGCGGCGTTTGCCGTGGAATCGGTGATCGACGAGCTCTGCAAGAAACTCGATCTCGATCCGGTTGAGGTCCGACTGAAAAACGCGTCGAAGGAAGGCACCAAATCATCGTTTGGACCGCGCTTCGATCGAATTGGACTTGTGGAGACCCTCGAGGCCGCCAAGGCACACCCACATTATTCCGCACCCTTGGAACCAGGTCAGGGCAGGGGCCTGTCCTGCGGCTTCTGGTTCAACCATGGTGGCGAAACATCCGTTTCCCTGTCTCTATCGGAAGATGGTACGGTTGCACTTTCTGTCGGCACCCCGGACATTGGCGGTTCGCGTGCATCAATGTGCTTGATGGTCGCAGAAGAGTTGGGAATCCCTTACGAGAATGTCCGCACCACGATCGCGGACACTGCCACCCTGGGCTACAATGATGTCAGCCACGGATCCCGTGTCACATACGCCAGCGGGCTCGCGGCGATCAAGGCTGCGAGGGACGTGGTCAACAAGCTGTGCGCACGCGCGGCAAACAAGTGGGGCATCGACAAGGAAGCGGTGATCTGGGAAGACGGTTGCGCCAAGCCGGCCGGTCCCAACGCCGGTGATTTCGAGCCATTGCCACTGGCCAGGATCGCGCGAACCATGGGACGCACCGGTGGTCCGATCTCAGGCCATTTCGAAGCGACGCCTGAAGGTGCCGGCATGAGTTTTGCGACCCATATTGTCGACGCGGAAGTGGACGGAGAAACCGGCCAGACGAAAGTGACCCGTTACACAGTGGTTCAGGATGCCGGCAAGGCCATCCATCCCTCCTATGTGGAGGGCCAGTTCCAGGGCGGTGCGGCACAGGGTATCGGCTGGGCACTGAACGAGGAATATATCTATGGCGAAGATGGGCGTCTGCAAAACGCCGTGTTCCTCGATTATCGGATCCCGGTTGCCTCCGATCTTCCGATGATCGATACGGTCATCGTCGAAGTGCCGAATCCAGGTCATCCTTATGGAGTGCGCGGAGTTGGAGAAACCTCGATCTGTCCACCGCTGGCTGCCATTGCCAATGCGGTTTCCGATGCCGCCGGCGTTCGGCTAACGGAATTGCCGATGTCACCACCGCGTATTCTGGATGCGCTGGAGCGGCAGGCCCATGGTTGAAGTCACACTGTGGTCCGGCCTCAAATCCTTCACGGATGGCCAAACCACGGTTGAGGTGGAGGCCACCAATGTCGGCGAGGTGCTGCGCGGCCTCGTCGAACTCTACCCGGAGCTTGAAGCCCCCATTGAAGCGGGAGTGTCAGTCGCCGTCGATGGTCGCATCATTGCCAGCAGCCTGACAGAGCCGGTTCAGCCCGACAGCGAAGTCTATCTGCTGCAGCAACTGAAGGGCGGCTGAACTCGAATCAGAGTATGGTCGGTCTGTTCAGCGGACGTTCCAGCCGCGTCCCTCGGTTCCGAACAGTTCATATCCGTCAGCCGTAACCGCGACCGTATCCTCGAGCTTGATGAAGCCACGGCGAGGGTGAAGCATGGTTGTTTCGACCGAGATCACCATACCCTCTAGGAGCGGCCGGATGGCATCCACGCCCTCATAGGCCACCGGGTGGTTGGTCATCAGGAACGGCACCTCATGACTGATCACGCCCATGCCATGGGCGAAGAAGTCCGTGCAGGCCTTGTTGGTCTGCTGTGCCAATACACCCTGGGCGTGGGAGATCATGTCACCGCCGATCGTGCCTGGCGCAATTTTGGAAAACGCGGCCTGTTGGACGGTTTCGACCTCTGCCAAAAGGTCCTCGAGCTCGGCATCCGGTTCCCCGAGAACACCCATGCGACAGATATCGCCGATATAACCTCGAAGGTTTCCGCCAGAGTCGATTGACAGCACATCACCATCATTCCATTTCTGCTCAGAGGCCGCCCGATTGTGACTGGCACCGAGTGTCAGCAGGCAGTATTCGAACTGAAGTCCCCGATTGGTTTCCTCGCGCCTGAGCCGTTCAATGATGTCGAACTTTGTGTCGCCGGATCCGGAACCCGCGATCGTGGCCTGCATGGAGTCCGTTATGCGTTCGGAGGCGTCCTTCAGCACCGCAAGTTCGGCGGGAGACTTGATGGCGCGCAGATCCTCAAGGACGCGTGTTGCGTCGACAAGATTGTCTGCATCAAAGGCATCGGCAATCATCTGATAAGAGTTGATCGGCAGAAAACTGGGCTCGATCCCGACCCTTTTGCCGGATGTGCCGGTGCTCTTGAGATGATCGAGCGCGGCCTGGACGGAGTCGACGGATCCCCAGGCGACCGGGAGAAAATTGGGAACCCAGAAGGGTTGAACCTCGTTTTCGTGCCCCTCCATCTTGTTGGCCACATAGGCCGTATGGTCCGCCTGTCCCCTGACATAGACAAGAACAGGCAGGTAACGGCTATGGCCGATCGCATCCATGGTCGAAAAGAAAATGAACCTGTAGCCCCCAAGAAGGTAGCCGACATTGTGTTTGGAAGTAGCAATCAGGACATCGATACCGGCAGCCTCCATCAGGCTGTCGAGCCGGTCAAAGCTGAAAGGCAGGGTCTCGATCGACGGTGCAACATGTCTGTTCATGATACTGTCCTTGAAACTGAGGCGAGGGTGCAAGCCCTAAGAAGGGCTGTTTTCTGCCGGGATAATGTGAAAATCGGGGAGGTCGCGCAAGGCCAGCTCGGGACCGGCCGGCGAATAGACGACGAAAATCTCCATCGGCTCATCGCCCGTATTCTGTGTCGAATGATAGCGGCTTTCGGGAATGAAGATCGTACATCCGGGCCCGACCTTGCGGGTGACAGGCGTGCCGTTTTCCTCTTCAACCATCTGTTCGCCTGTTCCCTTGATGATGAAGATGATTTCCTCTGCGCCGGGGTGATTGTGGCGTGTGTGACCCTTGCCGGGAGGAACGAAGACGACGCCGGCGGAGAAATTGCCGGCATTGTTGACGTCAGGGCCGACCGTCAGCGCAAGGCGTCCCCAGTCGAAGCCGAAATTGTCGACATCCTGTGGATATACGAATAATGCGTCGGTTTCACTCATGGCGTGCTCCTCCTGTTGACACCGCTAGCAATCGGCAAAGGTCAGTGATTTGAATGTTGCAATCTGATCTCGTATGGCGGTTTCCGCTGGCAGCCGCTCCGCTGAACTTGCGCCGTAGAAGCCATGACACCGGTCGCAATTTTGAAGAATGAAGGCGGCATCATCCGGCATCGATATCGGTCCGCCATGACACAATACGATCACGTCCTTGCGCACCGAACGGGCGGCAGCGGCAATGGCATTGATCTCGCCAACACAGCTTTCAAGGGTTTTAGCCGACGTCGCGCCAATCGTGCCGCCGGTCGTCACACCCATATGGGCGACAATGATATCCGCACCGGCCTTGGTCATCGACACCGCCTCTTCGGCATTGAACACATACGGCGTGGTCAAAAGGTCCAACTGGTGAGCCTGTGCGATCATGTCGACTTCGAGGCCGAACCCCATGCCGGTTTCCTCAAAGCTCTGACGCATGGCACCATCGAAGAGACCAATCGTCGGGAAATTCTGGACCCCGGAAAATCCCATGGTTTTCAACTCAGCCAGAAATTGAGGCATCAACACGAATGGGTCAGTTCCATTGACGCCGGCAAGAACCGGTGTGTGATTGACGACCGGCAGGACCTCGACGGCCATTTCGCGAACGATCTCATTGGCATTGCCATAGGCCAGCAACCCAGCCGCCGAGCCGCGCCCGGCCATCCGGTAACGGCCTGAATTGTAGATGATGATAAGATCGATCCCGCCGGCTTCCTCCGATTTCGCGGAAAGACCGGTGCCCGCACCGCCGCCGATTATCGGTTGCCGCTGAGCAATCATGTCCTTGAATTTCGACAGTATTTTGGTGCGTGGAATCGCAGGCATGATCATTCCTCGGTTCGGGATTCAGGTTTGGCAGATGTCCAGATAGGCCTGCGCCGCAGCCGCTGAAAACTGCGGATCGTTGATGTGACAGGGCAATGCGATGATCTGGCGCTGATCGGTCTGGGTGACTGTGGCTTCCAGGGATTCAAACAGGGCAGCATCTGCCTCCGGATCCCAGAAGGCGCCGCCCTCGATATCGAGTGCCGACACACCCTTTTGTGGAAGCAGCACTCGAACAGGTCCGTCGCACGCATTGAGCTTTTGGCCGATCCACCGTCCGAGCTCGGCGCATTCGCCGGCTGTGGTTCTCATCAGCGTAACGTTCGGGTTGTGCGCATAGAAATTGCGGCCAGCATAACGCTGCGGAATGGAGTCCGGTGCCCAGAAATTCACCATGTCCAGCGCGCCCACGGACATGACATAGGGAATACCCGTTCGTGCCACAACGTCCATGCGGTCCGCCCCAGCCGGCAGGACGCCACCAAACAGAAGGTCACAGACTTCTGTTGTGGTAATGTCGAGCAATCCGCTTAGAATTCCCCCATCGACCAGCCGCTCCATCGCCCGGCCGCCGGTTCCCGTCGCATGAAAGATCAGGCAGTCGAACCGGTCTTCGAGCGCCTTGGCCGTGGCGGTTACCGTTGGTGTCGTCACGCCGAACATGCTTAGCCCGATTGCCGGCTTGTCGGTCGATAACTCCGGCTTGGGTGCTTGAACCATCCCCAGCACGGCATGGGCGGCATTGTGCAATATGACGCGGCTCAACCGGTTCAGGCCGGCAATGTCGGTGACGGACGGAAACATCACGATGTCCGACACATCCACATAAGGGGCCGTATCACCTGAGGCGAGGGTTGAGACCATGACTTTGGGCACGCCATAGGCAAGTTGCCGCATGCCTGCAGTCACCATTGATGTGCCACCGCCGCCGCCAACGCCGATCATCGCGCCAATCTGTTCCTGTCGCGCCTTGCAGAAATGTTCAAAGGCGGTCCCCATTGCCGCAACGGCTTCTCCGCGATCTTCGGTCGTCAAAATGATGTCGCCGCCCTCGGGATGAAAGGACGCGATCTCCCCGGCGGCAATATCCATGGGTACGGCCGGTGGACGTGTTCCGAGATCGACGCGAATGATGTCAGTATGTTCCTGGGACAGAATATCAAAGAGAAAGGCGAGTTCCTCTCCTTTGGTGTCGGCCGTTCCCACGAGATAGATGTTGTTCAACGCCCGATCTCCTGTGACCGGTTGGTGCAATACGACAAACGGATCAACGCCGTCTTGCAAAATTTTGGGACTGTAGTACCATATTGGGATGACAGTCTCACGTCAACAGTCCGGCCGGTCTCCAATTGGGGAGGGCGATGCTCCCCCGGAAAAAGGCCCTCGTGCCCGCACCCGTAGGCTGATGATCGACGCCGCGAGCCAACTGATGCGTCAGGGTGCTTCACCCTCGGTCAGCGAGGTCGCCGAATATGCCGGTGTTTCCCGGTCGACGGCCTATCGATATTTTCAGACTGAAGCTGAAATGGTCCAGGCGGTGGTCGGCGAGTCGCTTGGCCCGATCCTGGCCTGGCAGTCGGACGATAAGAACCCCCGGGAACGGGTTGCCTCGCTTCTGCGGGATTCCTTTCCGCGCCTGTCACAAAACGCGGCGACATTCAGGGCGGCGCTCCGCCTGTCGCTGGAAAGCCAGAGCGATGCCGCCGGACCGTCCGACCAAAAATCCTTTGCGCGGGGTCACAGGGTGGAGCTTCTGCACCGTGCACTCCTGCCGCTGGAAGGGGTGTGCTCGGACGCTGAAATAACGCGTTTGTCGCAAGCCCTGTCAATGATCTACGGCATCGAGGGCATGGTCGCCTTGAAAGATATCTGGGGATTGGATGGGAGTGAGGCGGAGGATGTTGCGGTCTGGGCGGCAGAGGCTCTGGTCAGCGCGACCGTGGCTGAGTGCAAGGGAAAGCGCAGGGCGAATGGAGCACAAAAGAAAGCGTGATCTGGTCTGGCCAGATTGACGTATTTTGAGAATTTGGACTTTGTCCTCATCGTTTAGAGTGCGGGTCTTCCTGATTTCGGTCAATCCGATATGTTGAAAATTCGCCTTTTATTCATAGATACCAGTCCGTTTTTTCGATATTCGATGCCCAAAACAAGCACTTGACAGATGCCCAAAACTGGTAGTACCAAATTAGTCAGATAATTCGATGATCGAAATAAAAAAAGCGCAAAACAAAACAATCGATGATCGAATGCATCAGGAGAGCATTCCATCAGCATGCAAAACGGGAGGAGACTTTTATGAAAGCCAAAATTACGGGCCTGTTGGCCGGGGCGGCAATGTCCGCACTATGCGTGACATCTGCAATGGCCGAAGATCTTGTGATCTTCTGGGCCGAATGGGATCCGGCGAACTTTCTGCAGGAACTCGTCAATGAATATGAGGCCGAAACCGGTGTTTCCGTAACGGTCGAAACAACGCCGTGGTCCGATTTCCAGACCAAGGCATTTACCGAATTCAACGCGCGCGGTTCTGCATATGACATGATCGTGGGCGACAGTCAGTGGCTGGGGGCGGCCTCGACCGGTGGACACTATGTCGACCTGACCGACTTCTTCAAGAAACACAATCTTGGTGAAGTCATGGCACCGGCAACGGTAAAGTATTACGCGGAATATCCGGGTAACTCCGGCACCTATTGGGCCGTTCCGGCCGAGGGTGACGCCGTTGGCTGGTCCTATAGAAAGGACTGGTTCGAGGATCCGGCTGAAATGGCCGCGTTCAAGGAAAAATATGGCTATGATCTGGCGCCGCCCGCCACATGGGACCAACTGCTCGACATCGCCGAGTTCTTCCATCGTCCCGACGAGAACCGCTACGGCGTGGCGATCTACACCGACAACTCTTACGATGCGATGGTGATGGGTGTCGAAAACGCGATCTTTTCCTATGGCGCGGAGCTCGGCAATTTCGAAACCTATGAAGTCGATGGCTATGTCAATTCCGAGGCCGCGGTAAAGGCATTGGAGGACTACAAGAAGCTTTACAGCTACACCCCTCCGGGTTGGGCCAAGGCATTTTTTGTGGAGAACAACCAGGCGATCACCGAAGGTCTGGCTGCAATGTCGATGAACTATTTCGCGTTCTTCCCTGCCTTGCTGAACGAAGCAACCAATCCTCATGCCGCCAATACCGGCTTCTTTGCCAATCCGGCCGGTCCGACCGGCGCGCAGCATGCTGCTTTGGGCGGACAGGGTATCTCCATTGTCAGCTACTCGAACAACCAGGAAGAGGCCATGAAGTTCCTCGAGTGGTTCATCAAGCCCGAGGTGCAGAAGCGGTGGGCCGAGTTGGGCGGATATACTGCGCATGCGGACACTCTGTCTTCCGAAGAGTTCCGCCAGGCAACGCCTTACAACGAAGCCTTCTACCAGACCATGTTCAAGGTAAAGGACTTCTGGGCGGTTCCGGAGTTTGCGGAACTGCTGACGGCAGCCAACCAGCGCCTCTATCCGTTCATTGTGGGTGATGAGGGCACAGCTCAGGAAACGCTCGATGCGCTTGCTGCAGACTGGCATGCGACGTTCAAGAAATATGGTCGCGTCGAATAGTCAATAGACGGCGCAGTCATCAGAAGGGGGCGGCAATCGCCCCCTTTTACAACGACCACTTTGAATTTCTGGGGTTCCTCTCGTGGCAATTAATGTCATCACTCGGCTTGACCCGGGCTCACGCGCGGCGGCCAGGGGAATGAGCGATCTGACGATCCGCAACCTTTTCATCATTCCGACGATCGCTTTCCTGATCATCTTCAATATCTTCCCGCTTCTCTATTCCCTTGGTTATTCCTTTACCGATTTTCGGGCCTCGACAAATGCACCGGCCAACTTTGTCGGGCTGCAGAATTACCACTATCTTTTGACCGATCCCTTTATCTGGCGGAATTTCACGATCACGGCCAAATATGTGATCGTTTCAGTGACGGGCCAGGTGATCGTCGGTTTCGGAATGGCCATGCTTCTCAATCGCGATATTCCGCTCAAGGGATTGATCACCACTCTGTTGCTTTTGCCGATGATGCTGTCGATGGCCGTCGTCGGTCTCTTCTGGAAACTTCTCTACGATCCGTCTTTCGGCATCATCAATTATGGCCTCGGCCTTGGAAAATTCGAGTGGCTTGCCGATCCGGATGTCGCCCTTTACGCGGTCGCGCTGACCGATATCTGGATGTGGTCACCCTTTGTCATGCTGCTATCGCTGGCCGGACTTTCCGCCGTACCCAAGCATCTTTATGAGGCGGCCGAAATCGATCGCGCAGGCAGTTTCTACACATTCTTTCGCATAACACTGCCGCTGGTGGCGCCAATTGTCATGATCGCGATCATCTTTCGCACCATGGAAGCTTTCAAGACATTCGACCTTGCCTACATCCTGTCCAGCCAGCCGACAGCCGAGCTGATTGCCATTCGACTGTACAAGATGGCATTTTTGGAATGGCAAACCGGCATGTCATCGGCATTTGCCTATATCGTCCTCGTGATGGTTGTGGCGATCACCAACATCTATGTGAAATATCTCAACAAAGTGAAGGAACGCTAAGATGGCTGCGGTCCGCACTCCCCGCGAGATATTCCTCAACCGCGTGGCAATTGCTGCGGTCATGGTTGTTCTCCTGATCATGCTGGTGCCGATTTACTGGATCGGTTCCACCGCCTTCAAACCGAGAAATCTGGCAACGACCATCCCGCCGACAGTCTTCTTCCAGCCGGAGGTCTCACCCTTTGTGAAGCTCATGACCAAACGGTCTCAGCTACGCAAGCCGGTCGAGCAGGAAGTCTATGATGCCGCGCCCTGGTGGGAAAAGATGGTCCTGGACGGTGGCGAGAAAGTCGTACGGACGGGCAAGGGAAAAATACGACCCTCAGGCTATGGTCAACGGTTCACCAACTCGCTGATTGTCTCGATTATTTCAACCTTCCTTGCGGTGTCGATGGGGACACTCACGGCCTATGGGTTTTCACGGTTCAAGGTCAAAGGGGAGGATGATTGGCTGTTTTTCATCCTGTCGACCCGAATGTTGCCACCCGTCGTGGTGGCCATTCCCATGTATCTCATGTACCGCGTGGTTGGACTCAATGACAGCCATCTCGGACTCATCATCCTCTACACGGCCTTCAACCTGTCCTTTTCGGTCTGGATCATGAAAGGGTTCATCGATGAGATTCCACGGGAGTATGAAGAGGCGGCGTTGGTCGATGGCTATACGCGCATCCAGGCCTTCTTCAAGATCGTGCTGCCCGAGGCGATGACCGGCATTGCAGCGACCGCCGTGTTCTGCTTCATCACAGCCTGGAATGAATATGCCTTCGCGCTGATCATGACCAACCGAAGGGCACAGACCGCGCCACCCTATATTCCGAGCCAGGTTGGTTCGGGCCTGCCGGACTGGACGGTGATTGCCGCCGGTACATTCCTCTTCCTGTTGCCGGTTGCGATATTCACATTCCTTTTGCGCAATCACTTGCTGCGCGGCATGTCGTTCGGAGCGATCCGCAAATGACATTCAGGCAATTGAACCAGAAATACCTGGCCCCCGGGGCGCAAACTCTGATGATTTTCGGCATCATTTCCCTGTGCCAGCCCTGGAGTCTCTTTCTGCATCAGAACGGTTTGATGCTGACGCTTATCGGACTCATCGCATTCCTTGTGACCTCGAAGATCGCGCCGGAACCGGAAGTAGTTGAAGAGACCGATGAGGACATCATCTGATGGCCCAGATCGAGCTCAGGAACGTCCAGAAATTCTTCGGCGCCGTTCAGGTGATCAAGGATATGAACCTGACTATCGAGGATGGTGAGTTTGTTGTGATGCTGGGCCAATCCGGCTGCGGCAAGACCACCACGCTGCGGGCCATTGCCGGACTTGAAACGGTCACATCCGGAGAGATCCTGATCGACGGCAAGGAGGTGCAGAACGAGAAAGCTGCCGACCGCGATATTGCCTTCGTGTTTCAGTCCTTTTCGCTGTACCCGCATATGACGGTTTACGAGAACATCGCCTTTCCGTTGCGCGCCGTAGGAATGAGCAATTCGGAGCGTGACAAGGCCGTCAAGGAAGTTGCCGAGATTCTTCGAATACCAAATCTCCTGAAGCGCCGGCCATCGGCCCTATCAGGTGGAGACATGCAGCGCGTGGCCATCGGCCGCGCACTCGTTCGCCGTCCCAAGGCCCTTCTCATGGATGAACCGATCGGTGCTCTGGACGCCAAGCTTCGAGAAGAGATGCGGGCCGAAATCAAGCGCCTGCACATATCGCGCGGCTCAACCAGTGTCTATGTGACCCATGACCAGATCGAGGCGATGTCGCTGGCCGACCGAATTGTCATCATGCATGACGGCGTTTTGCAACAGATTGGCGCACCCGAGGAAGTCTATCTGAAGCCGGCCAATCTTTTCGTGGCGCAATTTGTCGGCAGTCCGGTGATGAATGTGGCGGACGTCAGTGTCTCCGGGAATGGCGGCGATGTGAGCGTGGTCGTCGGGAAGGCCGACGCCGGGTTTGCATTTCCGCAATCAACGCTCGGTAACGCCAAGGCCGGCCATGAGTTGTCCCTGGGGATCCGACCGGAAGCGGTGTTGTTGAGCCACGACAAATCCGACGGTGCCATCGAAGTCAAATCGACCAACATCGAACCTCTCGGATCCCATGACATTGTCGATGTTCAGATTGGAAGTGAAGTGCTGAGGGCGCGAACGGAAAGTGGTTTTGTTTCGGGCGAGGGCCAGACGGTCTGGGTTAATCTCGATCCAACTCAGGCTCATTTCTTTGACCGCGCAAGCGGTCTGTCCCTGAGAGGGCACGAATAATGGCCAATATTCAGTTGAAAGGCGTCACCAAGGAGTATGGCGTCAACAAGGCGCTGCGTGGTCTTGATTTGGAGATCGCCGACGGAGAGTTTTTCGTGCTCCTTGGTCAGACAGGCGCAGGAAAGACCACCACGTTGCGTATTATTGCCGGTCTTGAAAAGCCGACGGACGGTCAGGTCCTGATCGACGGCGAGGATGTTGCCGACTGGAACGCTGCTGAACGGGATGTGGCTCTGGTATTGCAGCAATACTCCCTTTACCCGCGCCTGACGGTGCGCGGCAATCTGGAGTTTCCGCTGAAATCGCGGATCCGCAAACTGGACAGTGCACAAATCGCCGAGCGCGTCGACAAGGCGGCCGCCACGCTGCAGATCACCCCGCTGCTCGATCGCAAGGTCGAGCGCCTCTCGGGTGGAGAAATGCAGCGTGTCTCCATCGGGCGTGCCATCGTGCGCGAACCCCGGGTCTTCCTGATGGACGAGCCACTCTCAGCCCTGGATGCCAAGCTGCGCGAGGCACTGCGAGTCGAACTCAAGAAGCTCCACAATGATCTGGGGGCAACCTTCCTGTTCGTGACGCATGATCAGGTCGAAGCCATGTCCATGGGTGACAAGATTGGTGTTCTCAATCGCGGAAAACTCGTTCAGGTCGGAACACCTTCACAAGTCTACAGTGCTCCCCTCAACACATTTGTTGCCCGGGCGGTTGGAACACCACCGATGAACCTGCTTAAGGGTACGCTGTCCGGCGGGCAGGCCGTCATCGATGCCAATGGATTTGAACTTCCGGTCAACGGGCAGGGCGGGCAGGATGGGCAGAGAATGACCTTCGGCATTCGTCCCGAAGACATTCGCCTCGAAAGCGGCGCGCCGGTGGAGGCCAGAATATTCGACATTGAGGACCACGGCGTCGTCAAGATCCTCAATATTGAGGTCGGCGAACACAGGATTCATGCAACTGTGCCGGCCCGCATGCCCGTGGCGCTGGACGAAACCATTCGGTTCGGTTGGAAGGGTGACAAAGTCTTGATGTTTGATCCTGAAACCGGGCACAATCTGTCGATCTAGGACAATTCAGATTTTGACGGATCCGGCAAAACCTGAACGCATCAACAAAATCAAAAAGCTGACACCGTTGTCCTGTTTCTGACAAAACGTGAAACGGTCTGGACGGCATTGCCAGCGGTCAGATTGTGACCAATGTGCCGGTTGTTGAATTTGAACCGGCAGGCGGTTGAGCCGAATAGGAATGCTCTTAACATTGTCCCGTGGGGAATCGTTCGCGATAACGTGCAACGGCATCAGGGTTGACCAGGTTCTCCGGCAATTCATCCGCCAGGATCCGGCGCACTTCCGATGCTACGCCCTGGCCCATTCTGAGCATGCTTTCCTCGGTTATGCCGGCCATGTGGGGCGTCAGAATAACGTTGTCCAAATCGAAATAGGGATGATCGGGCGGAAGCGGTTGAGTGTCGAACACGTCAAGCGCCGCGCCACCCAGTCGATCTGTTCGGAGCGCTTCGATGAGGGGCATCTCCTCAACGACCGGCCCGCGCGACACATTGATCAAGATGGCGGAGTTCTTCATTCCCGCGATGGTGTCCGCATTGATCATGCCTCTGGTTTGCTCGTTCAGCGGACAGCAAAGGGCAACAATATCAGAGCTGGACAACAGCTCTGCAAGTGACGTTGCCACAACCCCCTTCGGGAGATTTGTCGGGCTCCTGGTGTGTGTCAGCACTTGCATGCCAAACCCTTTGGTTGCCATGGCGGACAATGCTCTGCCGACATTTCCCATGCCGACAATCCCCAGCGTTCGACCGCTGAGCTCGCGACCGGAGTCGCTGTGATGGCGTCCCGCCGCCCAACCTTTCGAGCGTAGATCGGTGGAAACACGCCGATGTTTGCGAAGCAGGGCAAGGCTGGTCCAGATGACATGTTCCGCGACGGTAATTGCATTGGCGCCCGGAACATTGGCGACCAGAACACCGGCTGCCGTTGCGATGTCTACCGGGATCATGTCCAGACCGGCACCATGTCTGACCGTGGCCCGGAGCCTTTCTTCGCGCCTGATGATTTCCGGGTTGATCGGGGCGCGGACCACAATGATCTCCGCGCCGACGCTTTCAGCCAGGATGGCATCCGATGTCGGGGCACTGGCGACAACCAACGTGCTCCTATCGCTCATCTGGGCAGCAACGGCTGGATGGAGAGGATGGGTGGAGAAAATCACAGGCGCCGGCTCCGCTGGTTCGCTCAATCGGTCGGGTCGTCATTGCCGGATTCCAGCAACTCCGTCCAATAGCTGACCGCGCCCCGCAGATGCGTGTTCATCAATGCGCGCGCAAGAACGCCATCGCGGCTGCGAAGCGCCTCGTAGATTTGCTGATGTTCGAGATGCGAGCGGCGGTTGCGGTCCTCCTTCTGGAAGTAGATCGGCAGGCGCTTCTCGCTGAGGGCATAGAATGTCGTGCAGATATTGTAGAAAACACTGTTCTGGGTGGCGCGGACGATCTCGAGGTGAAAATCGTGATCAAGGCCGAACAGACCTTGTCCCTCCGCGATGCACGTTTCGGATTTCTCGAGGATTTCTTCCAGCCGGTCGTAATTCTCCTGGGTCGCACGTTCCGCTGCCATTTCCGCAGCCTTGATCTCATGAATCTTTCGGACTTCGACAGCCTCGTAGATCTGTCGTGGTTCCAGCGGAATGCCGGCCCGCGCGTAGAACGCCAATGCTTCGATGCCAGCATGTTTGTCATTGAGGTAGATGCCCGACTTGGCGCGGCGTTCGACGACCTGCATTGCCTCGAGAATGGCAAGTGCTTCACGGACCTGTCCACGACTGACGGCAAAATGCTCGGCCAGTTCCCGTTCGGACGGAGCTTTCCCGCCATTGGTCTTGGCGGCGGTAAAGATATGGGCTGTGAGGGTTGGTAGAAAAGCGCTCTTCTGCATGGTCATGGCATGACGGCATGGGCCCTGATGAAGTCTTCATTCATGGTCAGTCCGAGACCGGGTGTTTCCGGTATGGCGATCTTGCCGTCCTCTACTTTCAAATCCTCATGCACGATATCGTGTATCATCGGGTTCGCGCCAAGTGAATACTCGACCACAAAACTGGCGGGTGAAGCCGCACATATGTGCAATCCCGAAAAGAAACAGGGTGCGCCGGCCCAAAGATGCGGTGCCAATTTCAGATTGAAGGCGCTCGCCAGGGAGCCGATCCGCATTGCCTCGGAAATCCCGCCGCAAAAGGCGGGGTCAGGTTGCAGGATGTCGGCGGCCCTCAACACTGCGATATCGCGAAAGGCATAACGGGTGGCTTCGCTTTCGCCGGTTGCGATCGGGATATGGGTGGATGCACGCAGTTCCGCCGTGCCTCTTTTGTCATCCGCGATAATGGGCTCCTCAAACCACGCCAGATCACAATCGGCGACCAAATGCGCAAAACGTCGCGCATCTCCCACGGTGAAGGTGCCATGGGCATCCACCATAAGGTCGACATCGGGACCGAGGGCCGCGCGTGCAGCCTTGACGCGCGCCGCGGAAACATTGGGCGAGCCGTCCATGGCGCCAACGCGCATTTTGACCGCCCGGAAATCTCCGGTTTTGACATAGGACGACAGTTGCTCACCGATTGTATCAACGGGAGCCCAGCCGCCGGATGCGTAGGCGGGCAGCCGGTCCGACTTGCGGCCGCCCAGTAATTTCCAGATGGGTTTCCCCTGTGATTTGCCGAGGATGTCCCACAAGGCAATGTCGATCGCGCTGATTGCCGCGACCGTCATTCCGCGTCTTGCCAGCTCCGGCATGGCGTGTCCGGCCGCGGCAGCCGTATTGCTGCGCACGCCATTATAAAGGTCTTCCCAGATAAAGGTGATGTCCGCCGGATCACGTCCGATGATTTTCGGACCAAACTCGTGATTGAGCAGGTGGACGAGCGTTCCGTATTGCCCGGTGCTGCCCGCTGCATTTTTTCCCTCGCCCCAGCCGACGAGGCCATCATCAGTCTCGATTTTCAAGATGGCGGAATCAAATGTTTTCGTACGGCCAAAATCACTGACGTGCTGGTCGTTCTTTTCAATGGGGATTTTAACCCACCATGCCTGGACCGATGTGATGCGCATTGAGATATCCGGGGTCTGTTGGATTTCACCCCCGGCGCCAAGGGAGGTTGTGCGCCGAGGGGCGTCAGATTGCGAGTTATTTCATCAGCGGCAGGAGTGTCTCCGCCGTAATTCGCATCTGATCGGAGTAGAATTCTTCCGACAAAAGGCTGGAGCCATGATCTTCGATGAACTTCAGCTGTTCTGGAGAGATGTCGACCGGGTTCTTTTCGATCATGTCCGGATAGATCGCGGCCGGCGTTCGGTCGACTGGCGCGACGAATTCATTGGTCAGTGCGCCATCATAACCGATTTCCTTCAGTGTCCCGACGATTTTTGCCCAATCGAGATGACCCAGACCGGCTGCGAAACGGTTGTTGTCGGCGACATGAAAGTCAAACAGCCGGTCGCCCGCCAGTCGTATGGCGTCATAGATATCGGATTCCTCGATATTGAGGTGAAACGCATCCAGGCAGACGCCGCATTCCGGACCGACGGCATCGGCCAGAGCCAGCGCCTGGGCGCATCGGTTGAAGAGGTAGGTCTCGAAGCGGTTCAGGGGTTCAATGGCGATTTTCACGCCACGCGCCTGCGCATGGGCGAAGCACTCCTTGGTCGCGTCCACGACCCACGTCCATTCCTCTTCGGGAGTCGCATCCGGCGCAACCTTGCCAACCGTCGCCGGCACGACCGTGACCAGTTCCCCGTCAAGTTCCGACACCATGGTAATGACATCCTTGACGTAATCGACGGAGCGGGCACGCTGACCTTCGTCCTTGGCCGCCAGGTTGCGTTCCTCCAGCATGAGCGTCACGGCGCCCCAGCAGCGGATCCCATGTTCCTTCAACTGAGCCCGTGTTTCATTGACATTGTACTGTTCGGGTTCACCGGAGATTTCGACACTCTCATAGCCGTAGGCCTTGATGCGTCTCAGCGTCACATCCAGCGGTTCCGCCCGCATCCAGTTGTGGGTCGATAGGTGCATTTCATGTCTCCCTCGGTCTCTTGCTCCTGTCGCGGTCGCGATTTTGGCCGCTTTGAAGCACGATTTTCATTCAGCGTAAACTGGTTCGACCAGATTGCGCCGAATTTTTCTGCAGGTCAAGTGGATGATATCCGGGAAAGAAGTGGCTTTTATCATAATTACTGCGTGAATTTGGCGTATTTTTGATCAGCAATGCCAAAAGGTCGGTTTTCGAACACGGAGAATGCTATTGACCAAATCGATGCATTTGGTATGACCAGTTGATCCAATATTGAGAAGACCAATGTTTCGGCTTTCGGAGAGCAGCCAATGAAAATCGGTATGTGCATGTATCTTTGGGCAACCGAAATCGGTCCCGAACATGAACCCGTTCTTCGTGACATCAAAGCAACCGGATTCAATGGCATCGAAGTGCCGATTTTCGGTGGAACGCCGGGCGATTTCAAACAGACCGGGCAATTGCTGGACGAGATTGGGTTGGCGCGAACCGGCACGACCGCCATCTCGGATCCGGCGATGAATCTGATCTCGCCGGACCCGTCGGAACGGGCAGCCGGACTGGAATACATGAATTGGGCATTGGAGTGTTGTGCGGCGGTCGGCGCCGATACGCTCTGCGGTCCGTTGCATTCGACGCTTGGCCATTTTTCCAATGAGGCACCGACGCAAGCGGAATTTGAGCGTTCGGTGGAATCGCAAAGACAGGTCGCCACGCATGCGGAAGCGGCCGGTGTTACCGTGGCGCTTGAGGCGGTCAACCGGTTTGAATGCTATCTGGTCAACACGATGGATGCTTTGTGTTCACATGTCCGCGAAATCGGTCACCCGAACATCCGGGCCATGTATGATACGTTTCACGCCAATCTGGAAGAATCCGATCCTATCCGTGCGTTGACAGACAATGCCGACGTGATCGCGCATATCCACATTTCGGAAAACGATCGCGGTGTTCCCGGACGCGGACACATTCCCTGGCCGGACACCTATGCCGCTATCGCGCGGACGGGGTATGACAAATGGTTGACCATAGAAAGTTTCGGACGCGGGTTACCGGATCTTGCCGCAGCCACTAAAGTGTGGCGAGAATTCGCTGAAAGCAACGAAGCCGTTTATCGCGATGGCTTTGCCCATATCAGCCGGTCCATGCAGGAAGCCGGACTAACCCAGGACTGACGACGACAAAAGAGAGGAAATCACCATGCGGACGATAAAGGGACCAGCACTGTTTCTGGCGCAATTTGCTGCGGACGAGGCACCCTTCGACACTTTGCCAAACATCACCAAATGGGCTGCGGAATGCGGCTACAGGGGCGTTCAGCTCCCGAGCTGGGACAGTCGTCTGATTGACCTCAACAAGGCGGCCGAGTCAAAGGACTATTGTGACGAGTTGAAGGGCCAGGCGGCGGAAAACGGCGTGGAGATCACCGACCTTTCGACTCACCTGCAAGGACAGCTCGTGGCCGTGCATCCGGCCTATGACGAGGCGTTTGACGGTTTTGCCGCGCCCGAAGTGCGAGGCAATCCGAAACAGCGTCAGGAATGGGCTGTCGACCAGGTCAAGAAGGCACTGTCTGCGTCGAGGAATCTGGGTTGCAGCGCGCACGCCACTTTTTCGGGCGCTCTGGCCTGGCCGTTTCTGTACCCGTGGCCGCAACGGCCACAAGGCCTCGTCGAAACGGCATTTGACGAACTCGCCGCGCGCTGGAAACCCATCCTCGATCATGCCGACGATGTGGGTGTGGATGTGTGTTATGAAATTCACCCCGGTGAAGATCTGCACGATGGCGTGACATTCGAAATGTTCCTGGAGCGTGTCGGCAATCACCCGCGCTGCAACATGCTCTACGATCCGTCGCACTATGTGCTGCAATGTCTGGATTACCTCGACAATCTGGACATCTACAAGGATCGAATCCGCATGTTCCATGTCAAGGACGCCGAATTCAATCCGACGGGTCGCCAGGGCGTCTATTCCGGTTACCAGAGCTGGGTCAATCGCGCCGGACGGTTCCGTTCGCTGGGAGACGGCCAGGTGGATTTTGCCGCGATTTTTTCCAAGATGGCGGCCAATGATTTCGACGGTTGGGCGGTTGTCGAATGGGAATGCGCGATCAAACATCCCGAAGACGGCGCGCGCGAAGGGGCCCAATTCGTCAAGGATCACATTATCCGCGTCACCGAGCGGGCTTTTGACGATTTCGCCAGCGGTGAAACCGATGTCGCGGCCAATCGAAGAATGCTTGGACTGGATCGGTAACGGACCCAACCCAGCCGGACCGGCGGTGGCGGTGCCTTAGTCTTTGCCGCCGGCAGGATGCATCGGCGCGCGGCTTGCGTCGTTGTTTTCCTGAATGAGTTTGCTCATGAGCTCCATCAGCGTTGCATATTCATCCGGGCTCAGCGGCTTGGAAAGGCGTCGTTGAGCCTCGATCATGGCAGGCTGAACGGCATCGACGAATGTCTGGCCCTTTGGCGTGATCCGAGTGAGTTTGGCGCGCTTGTCCTTCAGGCTGGGTGGGCGCTCCAGAAGTTCTCTGCGTTCAAGACGTCGAACAACATCCGCCACGGTATTTCGGTCGACGCCAAGTTGCTTGGCGATCGACACCTGATCAAGCGACTGACGGTCATAAAGAACCGACAGAACACCGAACTGCACGGGTGTGATATTGAAATCGTCACATTCTTCCAGAAACATCGCGACATGAATCTGATGAAGCCTTCGGATGAGGAATCCGGGGCGATTCCATAAATCCGTGTAGTCGCGTCTCGTCTGATTTTTGCCGGTCATGAATCTCTTCAGGTGATTCCATTTTGTTCGATTGCTTCGGGGAACTTAGGTTCCGTGCCGCTGGACGGCAACCGCGAATTTGCCCGGAGCGGAGTGACTTTCGTCCGAGCAGAGGGCTTCGGAGTTGTTGACTCCCGTTAATTACGTAGTACACTACCTATTAATGATGGCGACCGCGAGGACGGATGTATGTCCGGACAGGGAAGAGGTCGCGAATTTGAATGATAGGTGAGGAAAACTGTTGTGTTCATTCGCATTCGAGGGCCAGTAGGCGATCCGCGCGCCGCATTGATTTCGGCCTGCGGCTCCCGCACCCCTGCGGTCATCGGCGGCCTGTCCGAGCGGTGTTTGGGCCTATCTGTGGCGACCCTTGACGATGAGGTGGGCCGATGGGCTGGACAATAGGTGTTGATGTCGGCGGAACCTTCACGGATTTCTTTGCCTCCTGTGATGAGACCGGGGCTTTCCATGTGGGAAAAACCCCCTCGACACCGGCCAATCCCGCACAGGCAATCCTGACCGGTCTCGTCGCGCTTTGCGAACAGTTCGAGATTCCGCTGGATAAGATTGGGCGGCTGTCGCACGGTACGACCGTCGGCACCAATGCATTGATTCAGCGCACCGGAAGTCCCGTCGCGCTGATCACGACAAAGGGGTTTCGCGATCTGCTTGAGATCGGACGCCAGACCCGGCCACACATGTATGATCTGCAGAAAGATCATCCTGCACCGCTGGTGGAGCGGGAGCACCGAATCGAGCTTGCCGAACGGATCGGTGCGGCTGGTGAGATTGTCAATACACCGGGTGAAGATGACATTGTATCGGCAGTTGAGGCGGTGGTCGCATCCGGCGCCGAGGCCTGCGCCGTTGGTTTCCTGTTCGCCTTTCGCAATCCCGTCCACGAGCAACGCGTTGCAGACGTGTTGCGCGAACGCGCACCGGATTTGGCGATCTCGATTTCATCGGAAGTGCAACCGGAATTCAGGGAATATGAGCGGCTGTCAACAACCGTGCTGAACGCTTATCTGCAACCGGTTTTGGGTGAATATCTGCAGACGCTTGAAAAGGGTGTCGCCGACAGCGCACCCATGGCGACTTTGGGCATTAATCAGTCGAGCGGCGGTCTGATGTCGCCGCGGCGCGCACGAGAGTTTCCCGTTCGCACAGCGTTGTCGGGTCCGGCTGCGGGAGCTGTCGGCGCTGCCCATGCAGCACGTCAGACGGGTCGACGCAACGTGATCACCCTGGATATGGGCGGCACGAGTGCCGATGTCGCCCTGATCCGTGATTACAAGGTTGATCTGAGCTTCGATCGCGACGTGGCAGGCTTTCCCATTCGCATGCCCTGCGTGGACGTGGAGACGGTCGGTGCCGGCGGTGGATCGATTGCCTGGTTTGACAGGGACGGTCTTCTCAAGGCCGGTCCGATCAGTGCCGGGGCAGATCCCGGGCCAGCATGCTATGGCCGCGGTGGAAATCGTCCGACCGTGACCGATGCCAATCTGCTGCTCGGACGATTGTCGTCGCGCGGCCTGCTGGACGGCGATATGGGACTGGACCGGTCCTTGTCATCTGCCGCCTATCAGCCGCTTGCCGACAAGCTTGGCTTCACCGTTGAGAAAACGGCCCATGGAGTGCTCGGGATTGTAGTTGCCAACATGGTGCGAACCATCCGCACCATTTCAGTCGAACGCGGACACGATCCCCGTGACTTTGTCCTGATGCCCTTCGGCGGGGCCGGTCCCCTCCATGCACGTGATGTTGCGGTCAGTCTGGGCATCGGTGAATTGCTGGTACCGGCGGCGCCCGGCATCGTCTGCGCCCAGGGATTGCTCGTTTCGGACCTCAAGGAAGATTTTGTCGTCAGCAAGCGTTTTCGCCTCGATGATGCTGGGCTCGGCCAATTGCGCGAAGCACTGGATGGGCTACAGAAGAGCGCTGTTGAGTGGTTTGATGCGGAAAAGGCGCCTGAGGACGGACGCCGTCTCGATCTGGTCGTGGACGCCCGTTATGTCGGGCAGAATTTCGAACTGGCGGTGCCGGTTGCTGGTGCCCGCACCCTCTCGGCGCAGGCACTGCCGGATCTGGAGCAGATGACCGCAAGATTCAGCGCGGCGCACGAGACCGCCTATGGTTATGCCAGCGCCGACGATCCGATTGAAATTGTCAACGTCCGGCTATCGGCGAGCGCTCGTCTTCACAATCAGGAAGACCGGCCCAACCCCACCGAAACGCCGTCCGCGCCACAGGTCCGTGACCGGCGTGAGGTCTATTTCGATGCGGACAGCCCCATTGAGGCAAATGTTTATTCAAGGGCGGATCTGGTACCCGGACAAAGCCTGACCGGTCCGGCCATTATCGAACAATTGGACACGACAACACCCCTCTATACGGGGGATCGGGCAGTCGTGACAGCCGACGGACATCTGATCATCGCGATCAATGCCGATGCGGGAGACGGATCATGACGGATGAATTGCCGAAGCTCGATCCGATAAAGCTGGAAATTCTGGCCAACGGATTGCGGTCGATCGCAGACGAGTGTTTTGCCGCACTCATGCGTTCCGCCTATTCCACCAACATCAAGGAACGTCGGGATCATTCCATTGTGATCGTGGACCGGCAGGGCAGGCTGGTGGTGCAGGCGGCGTTGACCCTTCCGATCCACATCGCCTCCATGAGCGGCCTGATGCGTTGCCTGCTCGACAAGTTCGGCGACGATATTCAGGAGGGTGACATATTCGTCGCCAATGACCCGCACACCGCCGGTGGTACACACCTGCCGGACATCAACTATGCAATGCCGGTTTTCATCGATGGCGAACTGGTCGCATTTATCTGCAATATCGCGCACCACGCGGATGTTGGCGGCATGGTGCCCGGGTCGATGGCCGGTGGCATGTCCGAAATTTATCAGGAAGGCCTGAGAATACCGGTCGTCAAGCTGTTTCGCCGTGGCGAATTGCAGACCGACATCATGGACATTCTTTTACTGAATGTACGCGTTCCCGATGAACGGCGCGGCGATCACAATGCGCAGATTGCATCGTGCAAGCTTGGCGCACGGCGTTTCCTTGAAGTCGTTGGCGCGCACGGGCTGCCCAGTGTTCTGGCCGCCTTTGACGAAATCATTTCTCGAACTGCTCAACGCATGCGGGCCGCGATTTCCGAAATTCCGGACGGATCCTATGAATTCGAGGACTTCATGGACGGTGACGGCATCGATACGATGGATATTCCGATCCGGATCGCGATAACCGTCAAGGGCGACAATATTCGCCTGGATTTCGCCGGCACGAGCCCCCAGGTAGCTGGCAATATCAACACCACGATGAACGCGGTCCAGGCCAGTGTCTGTTACGCCCTGATCGCGGTTCTCGATTCCGAGATTCCGAGCAACCAGGGTGTGCTGGATGTCGTTGACATCGTCGCCGAGCCCGGCACGCTCCTCAATTCGATCTTTCCGGCACCGGTTGCAGCCCGCGCGCATGCCTGCCAGCGGGCCATCGATGTGGTACTCGGTGCCCTGTCACAGGCGTTGCCTGACAAGGTCATTGCGGCCGCCAACGGCGCCAACACCACTGCCGTGTTTTCGGGCGTCGATCCGCGCACGGACAGCCCCTATCTCTATCTGGAGACGCTCGGTGGCGGAATGGGCGCGCGAGCGACCAAGGACGGCAAGGACGGCGTGCAGGTCGGCATTACCAATACGTCGAACCTGCCGGTGGAATCCATCGAACAGGAATACCCGCTGCGTGTCGAGGAATACAGCCTGGTGGAGGATTCGGGCGGTGCCGGCAGATATCGTGGCGGAATGGGATTGCGCCGGGTCGTCACACCCGTCGATCACAGCTGTGTCTTCAACGGTGCGGGGGAGCGATTTCGCTATCGTCCCTGGGGTCTTTTCGGCGGCCAGGATGGTGGCTCCGGCCAGTTCCTGATCCGCAACGGAGAGGGCGAAAAAAGGCTGGGCGACAAGCCCGGCGAGGTGGATGTGTCGCCACAGGCACGGATCGTGATCGAAACACCCGGTGCCGGCGGCTATGGCGCCCCCGAGGAGCGCGATGGTGATGCTGTCAATCGCGATCAGCGCAGTGGCAAGTTCTCATCAACATACATTCAAAGCAACTACAGCGGCGTCCAACGGGAGAGGTAGTCTGATGCGCGTTTATTCCATGGTTCGACCAAAACGGCTGGAAGAATTCCCCGATGCCATCGCCCGGGCCGAGAAGCTCGGCTATGACGGCACCACACTGCTTGAATTGACGGTACCGCCGACCTTGTCGGCGGTCGCCGGTGCCATGACGACCAGCAAAATCGATCTTCTGACAGGCGTTTTCGTGGCCTTTCCGCGCAGTCCGATGGCAACAGCCTATGACGCCTGGTCCATACAGTCACTCTCCAAGGGTCGATTCCAGTTGGGAATTGGCAGCCAGATCAAGGCGCACCTGACGCGTCGGTTCAGCATGGAATTCAAGCCGCCGGTCAAGCGGATGCGGGAGTATATTCAGTCGCTGCATGCGATCTGGGACTGCTGGCAGAATGGCACGAGGCTCGACTATGAGGGTGAGTTCTACAAGTTCAACCTCATGATTCCCTACTACAATCCCGGGCCTCTCGATTACCCAAGGGTTCCGATCTACGTTGCCGCCATCAACAAGCTGATGTGCCAGTTGACCGGCGAACTCGCCGACGGACACCTGCCGGGCGACCCGATTACCGACAAATGGTTCGCCGAGGTGATGCTTCCCAACCTCGAAATCGGTGCAAAAAAGGCTGGCCGCACGCTCGATGATATCGATCTGGGCAGTTACGGATTCATTGGCTGTGCAACCACCGATGAGGGTCTCGAGCGGGTTCGTGAAGGGCTTAAGGAGCGCGTGGCGCTTTATGCTTCGACGCCGGAATACGAAAAGATGCTGGATATGCACGGCTGGGACGTGAATCTGACCCACTTCATCGAAATGGCGCGCGAGCAGAAATGGAAGGAAATGGCGCGCCTCGTATCCGATGAGATGCTTGAGGCATACGCCGTGATCGCCAAGCCACAGGAGTTGCCGGCGGCGCTCGAACGGCGTTTTGGCGGGCAGGTGAATCGGCTTCAGGTCGATGAATCATGGTTCGATGGCTTGTCAGACGACGATATTGTCGGGCTGGTTTCCGAGATCAAGAAAATCCCCTCGCGGTAAGATGAGCAACGAGGGGCAAACCGAATTGGCCGTGGCTGGCCGGGACTACGCGGCGCAGGAGTGGGCGCGGCTGTGTGCCCGCGATCCGCAGTCGCTTGCCGTCGTGGAACCGGATCGGCGGGTCACGGTCGGTGAACTCGTCCAAAAAGCCCGTGACAGGGCCGGGCAATTGATCGCCCAGGGTGTGGTTCCCGGCGACCGGGTCATTGTGGCGCGACCCAACATGATCGAATTCGTGGTTGATTACCTCGCCATCCGCCTGTGCGGAGCTGTGCTGGTCAATCTTCCCTGGTCGGCCGGCACCAGCATCACGGAGCTGGCGGACATTCTGGATGCACGCTGTGTGATTTTGACCGAACATCTTGTCGGCGATAATCCATTGTTCGATCAGCTCGGCGATCGGCGTTTCCGACCAGATGAACCGGCGCCGATTGGCCCTCCTGCTCCGGCGGCACGGTTCGAAGAAGAGCTCGCCTGGCTAGCCTGTACCTCCGGCACGACGGGGACCCCGAAGGCTGCGATGCATACGGGGTCGACACTGGAACGGCAGACGGAAGTATTTGCAGAGCATTTCGGTCTGACGGCCGATGATCCGATTCTTGTTTCTTCACCGGTCGGACATGCGGTTGCGCTGCTTTTTGGCGTGCGTCTGTCGCTGTTTCTCGGGTCCCTCATGGTCCTGGTGCCGCGATGGAAGATCGAGACCGCCGTTGACCTGATCGATCAATACAAATGCGTCTATACGGTTGCGCCGACACCTTTTCTTGTCGATGCGGTGGCCTATGCGGAGGAGCAGGGTTGCGAGCGGCTGAAATCGCTGCGGTTCTTCCCGTCGGCCGGAGCACCGGTGCCGCGCTCTCTGGTCAAGCGCGCATATGATGCGCTGCCCCATTGCCAGGTCTGGTCCTATTTCGGCACGTCGGAAGCCGGCGCCGTGACGGCGGTCCCGCTCGATGCCGATCTCGACAAACGTCTCCAGACCGACGGCACCGCGCTGCCGGGGATTGAAACCCGCGTCGTGGATGGCGAACTCGAATTGCGTGGTGCCAGCCAGATGATGAGCGGCTACTGGAGTGGTGATCCGGGAGGCCGATTGAAGGACGATGGCTGGTATTCCACCGGCGATGCGGCCCTGCAACGCGATGACGGTTATATCCGCATGATCGGCCGGGCCCGCGATATCATCCTGCGCGGCGGTGAGAACATATCGCCGCTTGAAATCGAAAATGTGTTGCTCGGACATCCAGCCGTCAATGATGTGTCGATTGTCGGCTATCCCGATGACCGGCTCGGATCCCGACTGGCCGCTGTTGTTGTTGCAACGGCGCCAGTTTCGCTTGAGGATCTTCGCGAGCGGTGTCGGGAGGTTGGGCTCGACAAGGCAAAATGGCCTGAATTCATGACTGAAATCGACATCATTCCCCTGTCCGCGATCGGCAAGGTTCGCCGCGACGTTCTGGAGGAAATGGTTTTGGAACATATCAAACGGGATGTGTCGGCCTGACCGATGTGTCGCGAGCAGAGGAGTTACCCATGGCAACGGTCCAGGTCGGCTTTCACGTTGATGGCGATGTTTGGGAACCGGAACAGATTACCGGCGTCGAGGATGCCGGTTTCGACATTTTGACAACCGGTGAGCACATCATTTTCTTCCGCCCCATTCTCGATACCGTCACGGTTCTGTCCTACGCAGCAGCGGTGACCAAGCGCATCAAGCTTGTGCCCTCCACATTGATCCTGCCACTGCGGCATCCGACCCTCATGGCCAAGGAACTGACTTCGATCGACATTCTGTCGAAAGGCCGGTTGATTGCCTCCGTCGGCATTGGTGGCGACTATCCGCGTGAGTTCGATGCGTGCGGAATTTCCATGAAGGAGCGTGGTGTACGTGCCAATGAAGGCATTGAGATCATGCGCAAATACTGGTCCGGTGAACGTTTTGACTACCACGGAAAGATCTTTCAGCTCGACGATGTCGACATGCTGCCACCGCCTTATCAAAAGGGCGGTCCACCGCTCTGGGTGTGTGGGCGCAGCGATCCTGCGATGCGTCGCGCAGCACGGCTGGGTGACGGATGGCAACCCTATATGTACACACCGGACCTGCTGAAGGAGTCTGTCGACAAGGTCCATGGATTTGCCGACGAGATTGGCCGTCGACTGCCCGAGGACTTTGCCTTTACCAGTTTTGTCTATGTGAGCATGCATGACGACGTTCAGGAAGCCCGCGACAGGGCCATCGAACAGCTCTCCTACCGGTTCAATATGCCGTTTGAGAAAATCGTCGACAAATATTGCGCCTATGGTCCGTCGGACCGGATTATCGAAAATCTCGCGGAATATGTGGCCAGCGGAGCAAATCACCTCATCGTCGCTCTGGTCATGCCGCCCGAAGAGCGCATGGATTACGTCGAAAAATTCGCGACGGAGATCCTCCCGGCTCTTCAGCAGATGAAGACGCCGTGAGGCGGTGATGGACAAACATCTGACCATTGCGGACATGCAGGCGCTGATCAATCAGTCGCGCTTTCATCAGCTGTTTCAACCCGAAGTGCAGGATGTCGACTACGACCGACTTCAGTTGATTATCAAAATGGCGATGAGCGATCATTTCGAGCGCCAGCCTGGGACCGATCAGTGGCATGGCGGCACTATTTCGGCGATCATAGATATTGCCGGTTGCTATTGCCTCTCCCTTTTGGCCGGCGAGCCGCTACCGACAATCAATTTTCGGGCCGATTATCTCAGACCGGCTGTCGGAACGGATTTGACAGCCATTGCACGCATCCGTCGCGCCGGCCGGACGGTCGGCGTTGTCGATGTGGATGTCGAGGATGACAACCAACGGCTGGTCGCAGTCGGACGGGCGTGTTTTTCCATTCAAAAGCGGCCACCGGCAGCAGCAACCAACAGCGAGGGATAGGACCATGACAAGCGAAGCGGACAGCCAGACAATATCCATCGTCGGCGGAACCGGCGCCCTCGGTTCCGGACTGGCCATGCGATGGGCCAGGGCAGGGCACCGGATCACCATCGGTTCCCGCGACGGCGATCGCGCTGTTCAAGTTGCAGCAGACCTTTCGGCAAAAGCTGATGCCTCCATCTCCGGAATGGAAAATGCGGGCGCAGCGGCGGCCGGTGACATTGTCGTTTTGACCGTCCCCTATTCGAACCATCAGGCCACCCTGGAGGCCATCAGGCCGCATTTGGCCGGCAAGATTCTGGTCGATGTCACCGTTCCGCTCATGCCACCCAAGGTGCGTACCGTACAATTGCCCGAGGGTGGCTCGGTTGCGAAAGGAACACAAACATCTCTGGGAGAGGACGTCCGTGTTGTTTCGGCGTTCCAGAATGTTGCCGCAACCCATTTGGCCGATCTCGATCATGCGATTGACTGCGATGTCCTGGTTTGTGGCAATGATCCGGAGGCGCGCGGCATGGTCATTGGACTGGCCAAGGATGCAGACATGCGTGCCTGGCATGCCGGCCGCATCGACAATTCAACGGTTGCGGAAGCCCTGACATCAACATTGATATTCATCAATGGACACTACAAGATCGACGGAGCCGGATTGCGCATCACCGGTGAACCGGGCTCTTCAACACCGGCCAAACCCGAAAGCTGAAAGCCGAATGGTCCGCGAACTGAGCATCAGGGCACTTGAAAATTTCCCGCTGGTGGAGGCTGGAGATGATCTTGCACGTCTGATCGCGGATGCAATGGCGGAAAACAAGATAGAACCGATGGACGGTGACATCTTCGTTCTCGCCCAGAAAATCGTGTCCAAGGCTACGGATTGCCTGGTCGATCTGCAGACAATCACACCGGGTGAAAAGGCTCGGGAACTGGCAAGTATCGTCAACAAGGATCCCCGGCTGGTCGAAGTCATATTGACGGAAAGTCGCGCCGTTCTGCGCCACGTGCCGGATGTTCTGATCACCGAACACCACAGCGGCTGGATCATGGCCAACGCCGGTATCGATGCATCAAATGTGGCCGGCGAGGATGAGGTCCTGCTGTTGCCGCGTGACCCGGACGGGTACTGCGGTAAGCTGCGTCAGCAACTCCAGACAAGGTATGCGGTGAATGTCGGCGTGCTCATCAATGACAGTTTTGGTCGCCCCTGGCGGCTGGGCACAACCGGCGTCGCGCTCGGCGCGGCCGGATTGCCCAGCCTGTGGGACCGTCGTGGCGACACCGATCTCTTTGGACGGGAGCTGAAAGTCAGTCAGCAGGCCATTGCCGACGAGATTGCCGCGGCGGCGTCGCTTCTCCAGGGGCAGGGCAATGAAGGCCGGCCCGTGATTCTCATCAGGGGCTTTGATTTTGCTGCACCTGGTTCACCGCCCGAGCGACCGGCCGCGGATCTTCTTCGCAGCACCGGCGAGGATTTGTTTCGATGACCGGCGACCGCATCATAGCCTTGTCTGGCGGTGTCGGCGGCGCCAAGCTCGTTTTGGGCTTGTCCCATGTTCTGTCTGCCGAAAATCTTATGGTCGTGACCAACACAGCCGATGATTTTGACCATTTGGGTCTGCGCATCTGTCCCGACACCGATACGGTGATCTACACGCTGTCAGGCCTGTCCGACCCGCAACGTGGCTGGGGCAGGGTGAATGAAACCTGGAAATTCATGGAAGCGCTGCGCGCGATGGGGGGTCCAGATTGGTTCAATCTCGGTGATGGCGATCTTGCATTGCACGTCATGCGGACGGACCGCTTGAACGCTGGAGAAACGTTGACGGATGTCATGCGCCAGATCGCAGCGGATCTTGGCATTGGGCCGGTAGTGGTGCCCATGTGCGATCAACCGGTGTCGACCATGGTTCAAACGACGGATGGACCGCTTGCCTTTCAGCACTATTTCGTGCGGGAGCAATGTGCCCCAACGGTGACGGGGTTCGAGTTTGCCGGCATCGACGCGGCCCTTCCCAATCCCGTGCTCATGGAGGCGCTGGATGACAAACCTGCCGCCATTCTGATCGCACCGTCCAACCCCTATGTCAGCGTTGATCCGATCCTCGCGGTGCCGGGTCTGCGTTCGGCACTCAAGCAGAGCAAAACACCCATCATTGCGGTATCGCCGATCATCGGCGGGCAGGCGATAAAGGGACCGGCGGCGAAGATGATGGCTGAATTGGGCGCATCTGTATCGACCGTCGAAATTGCCCGTTTCTATCAGGGGTTTGTGGATGGTCTGATTATCGATGAAATCGACCGCCATCTTGCTGCCGAAGTGGCCGCGTTTGGCATAGAGGTCAGGGTGGCGCAGACCGTGATGAGAAGCCTGGACGACCGTATCGCGCTGGCCAGGCTCGCCCTCAGTTTTGCCGATGAGCTTCGCGAAAGGGACGGACAGTGACCGACATCATCATCCCCATCAAGCACCTGTCCGCAGCGAAAACCCGGTTGGCCTGCCAGTTGAGTCCGGACAAACGGGCCGGCCTCGTTCTGGCGATGCTGCAGGATCTTCTGACAACGATTACCGGTATCGGACACCGGCGAATATGGATCGTCACTAGTGACAGGACAGTCGTCCAAACCGTTCGTCGCTTCAATGTCTCCTGGGTGCCGGAGACACGGGCACGAGGTTACAACGCCGCTGTAACTTTGGGCATTGCATCGGTGCCTGCCGGAAGCGATATCGCGATCGTACCCGGTGACATTCCGCTCGCCAAACCCGATGAGATCGCCCGGCTGATTGCACCCACCGATCCGTCACGGCCGACCGTCCGTCTTGTCCCGTCTCGGGACCGGCAGGGCACCAACGGACTATTCATGTCAGCCAATGCCCGTATCGAACCCGGATTTGGACCGGGGAGTTTCAAGGGACACACGCGCAGAGCCATGGCCAGGCATCTTGAACCGACGAACCTGGAAGCGCCGGGAATGGCCCTGGACATCGATACGCCGGCCGATTTGCTGGATTTAAGCGCATGTGCCGGCACCGGCGTCACCGGCCGGTACCTGCTTGGAATGGGCTTGGCCGACGACCATGATCGCTATGACAGGGGGGCGGCATGAACGTCGTGAAAACCCGGATTGGAGGCTCGAACCGCTTGTCCGACGAACAGGCTCTCGATCTGCTCAATCAGCCTTTTGAAAGCGTCCGCCTGCGGGCGGTCGCCATGCGCGACAGCGGCCATGGGCGGCTCATCAGTCACTCGAAGAAGGTGTTCATACCGCTGACCCAATTGTGCCGTGATGTGTGCCACTATTGCACCTTCGCCAAAGCGCCAAGAAGGCTCGATGCGCCGTATCTGATTGCCGAAGAGGTCCTGGAGATTGCTCATGCCGGCAAGGCGGCCGGCTGCAAGGAGGCGCTGTTTACGCTTGGTGACAAGCCCGAATTGCGTTACCGGGCCGCGCGTCAGGCTTTGGACGAACTCGGTTTCGCCAGCACGATCGAATATCTGAATGCCATGGCCGCTCTGGTTTATCGAGAAACGGGTCTTCTTCCACATCTCAATCCGGGGGTTATGACGGCCGACGAGATTGCATCCTTGCGGGAGGTTTCGGTCTCGATGGGCATCATGCTGGAAAGCACATCGCAGCGCCTGATGGAGCCTGGCCAGTGTCATCACGGTTCACCGGACAAGGAACCTTCTATCCGCCTTCAGACCATTGAGGAATGCGGCAGACAGAAAGTACCATTCACCAGCGGTATTTTGATCGGAATCGGTGAGACGCGTCACGAACGCATTGAGAGCCTGCTGGAATTGCGCCGGCTGCACGAGCGCCACGGGCATCTGCAAGAAATCATCATACAGAATTTTCGAGCAAAGCCCGGCACACGAATGGCGGGTGCCCCAGAACCCGATTTGGAAGACTTGCAGCAGACCATCGCGATGGCCCGGCTGATATTCGGCCCGACCATGTCCATTCAGGCACCGCCAAACCTTTCGGCTGGCGGTGTGAAGGAATTGATTGATGCGGGCATCAATGACTGGGGTGGTGTATCGCCGGTGACCCCGGATCACGTCAATCCCGAAGCACCCTGGCCACATCTCGACGATCTGGCGGAGCAAACCGCAAGAAGCGGCAAGATTCTGGTCGAGCGTCTCGCTGTCTATCCTGCCTACGCGCTACACGGGGAGACATGGCTGGACCGCGCATTTCAATCCCCGGTGCTTGGAGCGATCGACGGCGATGGTTTGGCCCGAACGGATGAATGGGTTCCGGGTTATGCAGGACAGGAGCTGCCGGACCTGACGTCGACTCCAGGCTTCCTGAATGATCGCGGGCTCGACCGGATCCTCCTCGAGGCGACGCAAGGGCGCGACCTGTCGGAGACGGAAGTCGCACGGCTTCTGGCCGCACGGGACGGCGAAATCGCCGATGTGACCGAGGCCGCTGACCGTCTGAGGCGAAAGGTCAATGGTGATGACGTCAGCTATGTGGTCACACGGAACATCAACTACACCAATATCTGCTATTACAAATGCAAATTCTGCGCCTTCTCGAAAGGCAAGATGAGTGAGAACCTGCGCGGGCGTCCCTATAATCTGACACCCGATATTGTCGTGCAGCGCGCCCGTGAGGCCTGGGACCGCGGTGCTGTCGAGGTCTGCCTGCAGGGCGGCATTCATCCCGATTACACGGGGCAGACCTACCTGGATATCCTGCGGGCGATCAAATCCGAACTGCCGGACATGCATGTGCACGCATTTTCACCGCTCGAAGTGTACCAGGGGGCTGCCACTCTTGGTGTTCCAGTGGCGGAATTTCTCGGACAATTGATCGAAGCAGGACTTGGCAGCCTGCCAGGCACAGCTGCGGAAATCCTTGACGACGAGGTGCGAGCGACGCTGTGCCCGGACAAGATCAACACAAGGCAATGGTTCGACGTCATCGACACGGCACACCGCCTCGGATTGAAAACCACGGCCACGATCATGTTCGGCCACATCGACCGTCCTCACCACTGGGCACGCCATCTTTTGCGCCTGCGCGCGCAGCAACAGCGCACGGGAGGGTTCACGGAACTCGTGCCGCTGCCCTTCGTCCACATGGAGTCGCCGATCTATCTCAAGGGGCTGTCCCGGCGCGGTCCTACCTGGCGGGAATCGATTCTGTTGCATGCCGTAGCACGATTGGCGCTGCATCCGCTCATCACCAACATTCAGGCCTCCTGGGTCAAGCTCGGTCGCAATGGAATCGCGGCTTGCCTCGGGGCAGGGGTCAACGATATCGGTGGAACCTTGATGGACGAGACCATCACGCGTTCAGCCGGAGCAGAGCATGGTCAGGAAATGACGCCCGAGGCCATGGAGGCGCTGTTGGCCAGACTCGATCGGCCATCCCGTCAACGCACGACGCTTTATGGAAATGCATCCAACGAACGGCGGAATGCCTCCTTTACATCCGTGGTGCCCGCCTGAAGAGCAGTTTCCGCCTGTGACCCCTGGGGGCGCAGTGTTCCAGGCCGTTTCACGTTTTTATCAGAAACGGGACAACGGTGTCGGCCGTTGATTTTGTTGATGTATTCTGGTTTTGCTGAACCCATAAAAACCTGAATTGCTCCAAAGCTATCCCAGCAGGTTGGGCAGCCAGGTCGCAATGCCGGGAAACACGATCATGATGCCGATACCGGTAAGGAACAGCACCACGAACGGCCATACCGCCCTGTAAACATCGCTGATGCTCATTTCGGGCACGACGGCCTTGAAGGCGAACAGGGTGTAGCCAAAAGGTGGTGTGATGGCGCCCAGCGTGATGTTGACCAGGAACAACAGCCAGAACCAGACAGGATCATAGCCCAGATCCGTGACAACCGGCTGATAGATCGGAATCGTCAGCAAAATGACTGCGATCGTGTCGATGAACATGCACAGAACGAACGGCACGGCCAGCATGATGATCAGCATAGCGATGGGACCGAAGCCAAGATTGGCCACAAGCTCGACCAATTCGCTGGTGGCGCCGGTAAACGCCAGCAACTGCGTAAACATTTTCGACATGGCCATGATCGCCAGGATCATGGCCGAAACGGTGATCGACGCCATGACCGAATCCCAGATCATCCTGAAGCTGAGATTGCGGTAGATTGCCGCCGTGATCAGGGCGCCGAGAACGCCGGTCGCCGCCGACTCCGACGGCGTTGCGATGCCCAGCATGATGAAGCCCATGACCGAGAATATGACGATCGCGAAGGGCAAAATACGTATGAGCGCCATGACCTGTTCGCCGATGGCAACGTTTTCGCGCTCGGAAGCGATGTTGCTCGGAGCCAGTTTCGGGTTCATGGCGATCCGGACAAAGACATAAATCAGGAAAATCCCGCCAAGCAGCAGACCCGGCACAACACCGGCAATCAGCAATTTTGCAATGGACACATCGGCGATCGACCCGACGATAATGGCGAGCAGGCTGGGCGGGATGATGGGCGCGAGGCTGGCGCCGCTGACAATCAGGCCCGCGGCGATGTCCCGATCATATCCCCGGGTCTGCATGCCCGGCATGATGGCGCGCCCCAGCATGGCCGCGACCGCCATGGCAACGCCGGAAAGTGCACCGAAAACCGCAGACAGAACGACCACAAGAACATATTGGCGCCCACGCACCCGACCGACCAGCTTGTCGATGGAATCGAACAGCACATCCATGGTGCCCGAACGAAACAGAAGTTCGCCCATCAGGATGAACAGCGGTATCGACGCCAGTGATGTGGTCGAAACCGTGTCCAGAATGCTGTTGGCAAACATCGGAAAGCCGGCGGGGCCGATGATCACATAAACGCCGCACAGGATAGCAAACAGAAAGGCAAGAAAGATCGGAGCGCCCGAAAGAAACAGGGCAAAAAGGATGGCGATGCCGATCAAGAGTGTCGTGTACCACTCCATCAGCTGGCGCTTCCGGCAAGTGTACTGGTGGTATCACGTTCGGAGGCTGGCGCATTTCGCAGCATGTAGAGGGAACTCAATGCCAGTCCATACGTGATGAACACGGACACCCACCACTGCGGAATGGGGATGATCGCCAGGGTCTCTATGTTTCGCGAATACTGCCTCAGATTTTCCTGCAGACTGATGATGGCAGCAAAGCCGAGGCAAGCAAATCCGATCAGATTGATGACGGTATGAAAATACGCCTTCAACCTGTCGGGCATGATATCGACCAGGATCGTAACGGCCACATGGCCTTTGTCCTTGGTCACTTTCGGCAGGGCCAGGAATACCGAAGCGCACAAAAAGTAGGAGACGAAGTCGCTGACCCATGCCGTGGGCGCATTGAACATATAGCGTGTCACGACTTCATAAACATAGAAGGCCACGATGCAGATCAAACCGATTGCCGCCAGGAATGCAGCAGCCTTTGTGAGCCAATCGTGTAGGGTGCAGAGCCCGCCGAGTATTCTGTTCATGGCCATTCACGCTCGCTACCTGAAACCCCGGATACCGGAAGATTTGGAATGGGCGGTCTCAGAACATTTATCGGCGGTTTGAAGTGATCCGCGGCATCTGGTGCCGCGGACCTGCTATCGCTTCAGTATCACATGCCCTTGGAGGCGACGAAATCCCTGAATTCTTCACCGGTCGCACCGGACTTTTCAATGGCAACCTCCATGGCGCGGTCGGCAAACAGTTTGTTGGCCTCCTCCAGGGAGTAGCCGATCGAGGTGCTTTTTGCGCCGCCCTCAACCATGGCTGCATTTTCTTCGTCGAGCAATTTGTTGAAGATGCCCACTGTGTCCTGTTCCAGCTTGTAGCCGGCATCGAGCAGAACTTTCTGCGTGTCGGCGTCAAGCGCGTTCCATTTGTCCAGGTTCATCATGATCAAATAGGACACCGTGCCGAATGCCGGTTCGGCAAGATAAGGCGTTACCTCATGGAATTTGAAGCCGACGGCGCCGACGCTGGGCCAGACCAGCCCGTCGATAACGCCTTTCTCGGCTGCCGAGTAAAGCTCGCCAAAGGGAATGACGACTGCCGTTCCACCCAATGAGCCGACAATCTTGTTGTAGGAGGGCAGGGCACGGATCTTCATGCCGTCCAGTTTTTTGCCCGGGTCCATCTCGTTTTTGAGGAAAAAGCGAAATCCGGTTGTTGCCGTCGGAATGGAAACCACCTTCAGGTTCTGCGTCTCCTGATAATGCTTGTCGATCCAGTCCCAGACACCGCTGCTGCGGCGTTTTTCAATGTCGCCGTTGACAGCATCAATGGCTGCACCGATGCCGGTAGTACCGGTGTGATAAAGGCCATGGGTGTAGATCAGATCAAAGACACCAGACGCAACCGGCTGAAGCTGTTTGCCGGCGGGAACCACTTCCGGTCCGCTCGGTTTGATCGACACCTTTCCATCGGACATCTGCTCCACCAGATCGATGTATCCATAGGCCATGTTGGCTGTACCGGAATGGTTTGCTCCCCAGGCGGTGAGCATTTTCATATCGGCTGCCACGAGGGCGGTTGTCGAGATTGCAACGCCGACGGCGGTCGCCGTCAAATATGTAAGAAGCTTGTTCATGCGTGTCCTCCATTGGTTCTGATTGCCAGCTGTTCCCGCTGTTTCAGGCGCCGGGACCCTGACGTCCATCTCACACCATTTGCAATAGTATGTAGTACACTACGTATTTTGTCGACTCTAAAGTTTGGAATGACGCTAACGGTCGGAAATCATACAAGAAAGCCTACCGATGACGGGATGATAGGGGTCGTGCAGGAGCGCAGAATCGCGCAATTCCACCGTCTGAGATGATCTGGGGCAGGGCGGACGCTCGCAGATCGGGACCGATCGCCGGTCTTGCGACCGCATCGGGAACCGGAGGGTTCATTACCAATCCGAATGGAGCCATGTGGACTTATCGATATTGAGGTCGGGCAACCCGTGCAATCCTGCTGTCTCCAATCCAAAGGAGCAGGACCGTGAATTGCAAGCCAGCCCTCAGACCCGCGACCCGTATGAAATCCGTGGGCCTGTCCGAAATCGTCAGAATATCTGAAAAAACCAACAGACTTCGCGCCGAGGGCCGCGACCTGATTACCCTGAGCACCGGGGAACCGGATTTTCCGACACCCGGGCATGTCCTCGAAGCAGCGAACATTGCGATGCGTCAGGGGCAGACCCGATACACGCCGACGGCCGGAACACAAGAGTTGCGACAATCGATTTGCGCAGCCGCACGCCGTGATCTCAACATCAACTACGCACCGTCTCAGGTCGTCGTGGGGACAGGTGCCAAGCAGATCTTGTTCAACCTGTTCATGGCGTCGCTGGATCCGGGGGATGAGGTGATCATCCCGGCGCCCTATTGGACCACTTACCCTGACATTGTCTCCGTTTGTGGTGGGACGCCCGTCATTGTGCGGACCTCGACAGGTTCAGGTATGAAAATCACGCCGGATCAGTTGACTGCGGCGATTACCCCGAGAACCCGCTGGCTGCTTGTCAATTCCCCGGCAAATCCCACCGGCGCCCTGTACTCCGCGTCAGAGCTCACCGCCCTTGCGAATGTTCTGCGACATCATCCCCATGTGGGCATTGTCTCGGATGAGATATACCAGCACATAGCCTTCGCTTCCTTTTCCTCCTTTGGCGTTGTCGCACCGGATTTGGCGGACCGGATGGTCATCGTCAGCGGCGTGTCGAAGGCCTATGCGATGACCGGCTGGCGCATCGGATGGGCCATCGGGCCGCAAAATTTCATCAATTCGCTGGTCGCCATACAGGGGCAGTCTACCTCAGGAGCCTGCAGCATCGCACAGGCAGCGGCCATTGCCGCCCTCGAAGGACCACAGGATCTGCTGGAGGAACGCAAACAGGCGTTTCTCGTACGCCGGGACCTGGTTGTGAAAGAACTCAACGCGGTCCAAGGCTTGAGTTGCACCGTTCCCGATGGTGCATTCTATGTGTTCCCGTCCTGTCATGAGGCAATCGGCCAGCGGGCCGCCAACGGCACCGTTATGGAAACGGAAGTCGATTTTTGCAACTACCTGCTGGAATCCGAGGGTGTGGCGGTAGTGCCGGGGCGGGCATTCGGCACACCGGGACATGTCAGGGTGTCTTTTGCTTATGCCCGTCAGACACTTGTTGAAGCTCTTGGGCGCATCCGCCGAGCGTGCGAAATGCTGGAATAAGAACCTCTCCATCGTACTCTTCCAAAATCCGGATACGGACGATGCAGCTCAGGTCCGGTGCCGCCGGGAAAAGATCGGCGAATGCTTGATGATCACATAGATTGCCCTGATGCCGTCGCGTCAGCCGACTTTCTTGCCTTCCGCATAGGTACGGCCTGCATAGGAGCTCCCGACTTCGTAGATCCGCACATCCAGCCGTGCGATTTTCGCGGTGACCTCCGGTTCAAATCCGAATCTCTTTTCCGATAAACTGATCCGATCGAGAACGGATTTGCGAAAAACCTTGTACGCGCATTCCATATCCGTCAGGTTCAGATTGGTGAAGACATTGGAGCAGAATGTCAAAATACCGTTGCCCAACCGGTGCCAGAAATAGAGAACCCGATGCGGTTGGCCACCGGCAAACCGGGAGCCGTAAACGATGTCGGCCAGATCCTCCTCTATGGGCTGAAGAAGCTGGCGTAGTCTGCGCAATTATACTCCAGATCTGCGTCCTGCACGATAACCACGTCACCCGTAGCCGTCGCAAACCCGCTATGAAGAGCCGCGCCCTTGCCCTCGTTCACTTTATGGACGACGAGTTGGTCGATCAGTGGCGCAAGTTCACCCTCCAGCAAATCACGCGTGCCATCACTTGATGCATCATTGGCGACAATGATTTCCTTGTTTTAGTCAACTGCGCTGACACGTTCCAGCACCGCGCCAATCGTGGCTGCTTCGTTGAAGCACGGAATGACAATCGACAATTTCATAATGTTGGGTGCTGTTGGGAGGACGGAATGGGCGATAAATCGCGTCGATCCTAGCCCAAAGGCGCAACAAGTTGAAATGGAACATGACGGGCAACCGCAAGTTCATCCGATCTCAATGCAGCGGGGACTATGGATCAGGCCCGAGGCAAGCGGCGTCAACAAGATTGACCTCGCGTCCGAAAGATACGACGGCACTCAGTGCCGCCTTCCCATCGGCATGACCATGCCGTCCAGGGCCACAAGGTCAGGGAGAGACTGCTTCCACAACTCCGGAAGCGTTGCCGAATAAACGGAGACAAGCCAACCGGCAAAGATGAGGCTGATCCACTGTAGCGCCGTCAGGCCGGCGCCGATCCACACCAGCGCGAGCGGACGTGCGCTACGCGTATCGCCAACCATGGTCAGCCCCCCCAAAAAAACGATTCATAAGGGGGATGTCCTGCGGGGTTCAAGACCGCCGCGTCCAAATTTTTACGAGCTACGGAAACCTATTGGTCAAACAGGTGGCAATGCACCTTCCGGTTTCCCACAACCGTTGCCTTTGGCTCTTCGCTGGCGCATCGCGCAAAGGCATGCGGGCAGCGGTCCCTCAGGCGGCAACCGGACGGCGGGTTGCGCGCATCCGGCGCGCCGCTCCTGATTGGCAAGGCCTCGTGGGATTGATCCGGGTGCGGGACCGGCACGGCGGACACCAGCGCCTTTGTATAGGGATGCAACGGCTCGCGGACGATTTCCTCGGTCGGCCCATCCTCGACGATACAGCCCAGATACATCACGATCGTCCGTTCGCAGACATAGCGCACCAGCGCCAGGTCATGGCTGATATAGATCGCTGTCAGACCCAGCCTTTCACGCACTTCGCGAAAGAGGTTCAAGATCCCCGCCCGTACGCTCACGTCGAGCATTGAAACTGGCTCGTCAGCAACGACAAAAGTCGGTTCAAGGATCAGTGCCCTCGCCATCACGACGCGCTGAAGCTGCCCACCGGACATCTGGTGCGGAAATCGGTCGAGAAACTGCCGCGGATTTGGCAAATGCACCAGTTCCATCGCCCTGTCGATACGCTCTGCCTGTTCCGCCTTGGCGACACCGACATTGACAAGTGGTTCGGCAAGCGACTGAGCAATGGTGAAGCGCGGATTCAGGGCTTCAAAGGGGTTTTGAAAAATCATCTGCGCCTTGGTGCGATAGGTCTTGAGATCCTTCCCCTCACAGGTCGCCAGATCCATGTCCTCGAACAGAATTCGCCCTTCCGTCGCGTCCTCCAGCTTGAGCAACAACCGGCCCATCGTCGTCTTGCCGCAACCGGATTCTCCGAGCAGCCCGACGCTCTCGCCCTTGTTGAGTGCAAAATTGACGCCATCCACCGCCTTGACGATGGTCGGACCGCCGCGCATGGCGGCCATCAGCGGATTGCCGACACTGAAATGCTTGCGCACATTGTCGATCCGGATCAATGGCGTATCGGGTGCCTGTTCCTCCACGGGTAACGAATTGCTCATGCCATCTCCGCCCATGTTTCGGGCTTCGCGGCCTGCTCACGAAGTGCGTCGGCTTCCGAGGAGCGAAGACAAGCGGCAAAATGTCCACCGCCCACATCAATCAGCGGAATGTCGCTGGTACGGCATCGGTCTTCGGCAAACGGACACCGTGGTGCAAACCGACAGCCATCGGGCGGGTTGCTGAGATCGGGAGGATGGCCTTCGATCGGCGTCAACAGCCCCTCGCTCGACTGCAGGTCGGGAAACGCGTTGTAAAGACCCATCGTGTAGGGATGGTAGGGCGCCGTCAGCACAGTCGTGGTGTCACCCGATTCAACCACGCGGCCCGCATACATCACGACGATCCGGTCGCACACATAGGCAACCACGGAAATGTCGTGGGTCACCAGAATGACCGAGATGCCGAGCTTGTCCTGCAGCGATTTCAGCGTGTCGAGAATCTGCCGCTGGACGATGACGTCAAGGGCGGTCACCGGCTCGTCGGCAATCACCAGTTTCGGATTGAGGGCGAGGGCCAGCGCGATGGCCACGCGCTGTCGCATGCCGCCTGAAAACTGGTGCGGATAGTCACCCAGGCGCTGCTTTTCGATGCCGACCATTTCGAACAGTTCTTCCGCCCGAGCCCGCGCGTCGGTCTTGTTGTACCCGCCACGTTGAATGAGCACTTCATTGATCTGCTTTTCGATGGTGTAAACCGGATCGAGCGAGTTCATGGCGCTTTGCGGAATGAAGGCGATGTCCCGCCAGCGCAGCTCGTTCATGTCGGGTTCGCTCAGGGACAGCAGGTTCTTTCCGTCAAAAAAGACCTCTCCGCCATCGAAACTGGCACTCTTGGCCATGATCCGGGTCAGGCCCCTGGCAACGGTGGTCTTGCCGCAACCCGATTCCCCGACCAGCCCGACAATCGAACCGCTAGGTATAGAAAATGTTGCATCGTCGACCGCACGGACCTTGGATGTGCCGACGGCGTAGGAGATCTTCAGGCCCTCGACGCGCAGGATGTCATCGCTCATGGCCGGCCTACTCCTTCAACTTCGGAAACAGGATTTCCTCATAGCCTCGGCTGATGAAGAACCCGGCGACGACAACAAGGACGATGCAGATTCCAGGCGGCACGAACCAGTAGTAGCCGCCCTGTGAAAGCGCCTGACTGGCATAGGCGTCCTGCAGCATGTAACCCCATGAGATGGTTTCAGGATCACCGAAGCCGAGGAAGCTGATGGCGGCTTCCGTGAGAATTGCCCAGCCAATGGCGATGGAACCGTAGAGGAAGCTCAGCGGAAGGATGTTGGGTGCGATATGCCGGAAGACGATTTTCAGGTCCGATGAGCCTGAAACCCGTGCTGCGTCGATATAGGCGCGCGTGCGCAATGTCAGGACCTGGCTGCGAATGACGCGGCCCGTATCGCGCCACAGGATCAGAGCCATGGCAAGAACGACGTTCCAGATCGAAGGTTCCAGAAATGCGGCCAGAACAATGACGAAGGGCAGAAATGGGATGCCGAAGGCGATGTCGGCGGCACGCATCAACAGGATGTCTATCCAGCCGCCGAAATAGCCTGAAAGCAGGCCGACGACGGTTCCGATCACCGCGACCATGAAGGCGGCTGTCAGGCCGATCAGCAACGCGCTACGCGATCCGTAGATCAGTTGAGAATAGATATCGCGCCCGAGACTGGTTGTTCCCAGAACAAATCCGTCTTCCAGCGGTCGCAGATCGGCGGCCAGCTGATAATCCTTGTCGAACAGGATTTCCAACGGGTCATGGGTTGCCAGCTGATCGGCAAATATGGCGACCAGAAAAAAGACGGCATAGATCAGCAGCCCGACAACCGCGAACGGATCGTCCAGTGGCAAACGGATTTTCCGCAGCACGCGCATCACGGGGTTGCCGGTGTTTGCCGGTTCCGCCGTCGCGCTACGCATGGGAAATCCTCGGATCCAACAAGGTGTAGAGAAGGTCGGCCAGCAAATTCATCAATACGACCACAACCGCGATCATCAGGAAGGCGCCCTGGGCCAACGGATAGTCGCTGGCAGAGACAGCGTTGACGAGTTCGCGTCCAAGGCCTGGCCAGGAAAAGACCGTTTCGACCACAACGTTGCCCTGAATCTGGTAGCCGACGGCAATGGCGAACGATGTCATCACCGGGAGCAGGGCGTTGCGGGCGGCATGACGAACGACCACCGTCCAGCTCGACAGGCCTTTGATCCGGGCCATGGTGACAAAATCCTCATTCATCACCTCAAGCATGTTGGAACGCATCAACAACAGCGGCAGGCCCTGGCTGTAGATCGCCAGGGTCATGGCCGGAAGGACGAGGTGGGAAAGAAAATCGCGCGACGTATAGAGCGCAAAATAGCTCGCATATTCGGAACCGGGGCTGCGTGTCCCGCCGGCCGGAAACCAGCCGAGTGTAAAGCTGAACAGGGCCAGCAGCAGCATTCCAAGCCAGAACTCGGGAAGAGCCCGGGTCGTCAGGACCAATGGAATGGCGGCCCGTTCGGCGAAGGTGTCCCGCTTCCAGGCCAGCCACGCGCCAACGATGATGCCGAAAGTGTAGGCAATGATCAATGAGCTGAATGTCAGGATCAGCGTGTTCGGCAGCAGTTCCAGCACGCGGGTGCCGACCGGCTGTCTGTAGAAGAAGCTGTCGCCCAGCTCCCCCTGAAGGAGGTTCCACAGATAAATGAAATATTGTTCCCACAATGGCCGGTCGAGACCGAACTTTGCCATCAGCGCCGCCTGTTGCTCGACCGTGAATGTCGGGTCGATATAGGCCGCCAGCGGATTGCTCGGCATCAGACGAAACATCAGGAACAGAATCGTTGCGACCGCCCAGAGCACAAAGACCAGTTGCGCCAGGCGGCCGCCTATTTGTTTAAGCCCAAGAATGACTTGCTTCCTTTTGTCTAAGCAGGACTATTCAGCAAGCGTTTCCTTGACACCATCAGGGTAGTGCAGGGCGCCGCCCTTGACGGTGTAACCGGCTTTTTCGAGATGGGATTTGGCCACGTCCGTGCCGGTCTTGAAGTCGTTCACACCTTCATTGTGCCAAAAGCCCAGCGCCGGCGAGATCACCGAATTGGATTTGACGGCAAATCCACGGAAGGCAGCGCCAACAATCAGATCACGGTTGATCGCATAGGACAGTGCCTTGCGGAACTCGGGATCATTGAAGGGCGGGCGGCGGTTGTTGAAGGCAACATAGCGAAAGCCCATGTCGATGGTCGAAACGACTTCCAGATCACCATCCTGCTCGACAAGGTCGAGGAGAATCTTGGGATCGCCGGAAAAATCAGCCAGGAAGTTGATTTCACCGGAACGCAGCATGCCGATGGCAGCTTCCGTATTCGGGACGATCCGCAAGATCCAACGCTCTGCCTTGGGAGGCGAGAAATGATCTTTGTTGGCTTCCAGCACGACCTCTTCATTGGTGGTCCAGCTTACGAATTTGTAAGGGCCGGAGCCAATCGGAGTGGTTTCCTGGTAGTCTTCGGCATTGTCTTCCTTGGTCGCAAGGTCAGCCAGCACGGGTTCCCAGATGTGTTTGGGAATGATGTTGAGCTTCGCGAGGCTGGCGGTCAGGAAGGCAGCAGTCGGGTTGACCAGCTTGAAGGTGATCTTGTTGCCGTCGGTCGTGATGCTCTCGATGTTGCTGACAAACGGCTTGTACATTGGGACTTCGTCACCCATGGCCGCTTCGAACGAGAACTTCACGTCGTCCGCGGTGACCGGCTTGCCATCATGCCACATCATGCCGTCGCGCAGGACCACTTCAATGGTCTTTTCGTCGATCCAGTTGTAGCTTTCGGCTGCCCAAGGCTTCGGCAGACCATCCGGTCCGATGCGAAGAAGGCGGTCCCAGATAAGTTCTGTGATCCAGCTGTCGGTTCCACCGGAAATCCAGAGCGGGTTGATGCCCTGAATATTGTCCGACGAGTTCAGGATGATGTCCTTTTGCTCGCCCAGCGGTTCCATCGAAATGAAGGACCAGGTGTTCTTGATGCCGATACCGCCCTGATCGACAACCGTTGCCGGATCCCAGACATTCTTGTCGAAGGCAAAGGTCGATTTGGGATGAACAAGCATCAGGTTGGGCTGATCCTCGGCGAGGATCGACTGCGCCTTGTAGAGGAGTTCCTGACGTTTTTCCGGGTCAGTCTCGATCCGCTGTGCTTCCACCGTCGCATCCAGTTCAGGATTTGAGTAGCCGATGAAGTTGTAGCCCTTCGGTGCGGTGGAGGAGTGGAACAGATTATAGATCAGTTCGTCGGGGTCAGACCGTTCCGGACGACCCACCATCTGCCAGCCGGTCGTGTCCCACTTGTCCCGGTTGTACCAGACCAGGTCAGCCATCTGTTCCCAGGGCATCACGTCGACCTTGACATCGAGACCAAGCTTTCTCCACTCCTGTGCGATCAGCTGAACAAACTGGAATTCCTGCGGCTGGGCCGCCTGGGGACGCGTGGTGATCTTGATTTCTCGAATCTTGTCACCCTCGGCAAATGCCTGCGTGGCCATTGTGGCCCCGGCAAGCAAGAGCGCGGTTCGTAAAAGCTTCTTCATATTGAGTTCTCCCTTGTCGTTTTCATTGGAGTACCGGCCAATGGCCTGGCATTATCCGACCCGAAGATCGGCAACTTTCTTTCCCGTGGACACTTTCGGTGGCGTGGCAAAAGCTGTCTTCGAATGGGAAAGATTCATAGAAACCAGCGTTTCCGCCTGTTTCAGAGCGGCCATTCCGGCGTTGACAAATGGCACGCCGACAGATGCCGAAATCTCGTCTGACATGTCGAGGAATGACATGGTCATGCAACCGAAGATGATGGCGTCCGCCCGATCCTGTTCAACGCATTTATTGGCCACATCGATCATTCTGGCTTTGGTCGCCGATTGGTCCGACATCAATTCCAGGACCGGGATGCCGGTGGCCCGCACCGATGCGAGTTTTTCTCGAACACCTGCCCTGACAGCCAGATATTCCTGACCCGCGATCAGCGTATCAAAAATGGTCAGAACGCTGAATTTGTGTCCCAAGGAGGCAGCCAGAAGCATGGATGATTCACAGGGGCCAACCACAGGTATGGAGAGAAGTTCGCGAGCTGCTTCCAGCCCCGGATCGCCAAAACAGCCAATGATCGCGGCGTCATAGCCTTCGTCCTCGATCTGCATGAGCAGATCAAGCGTCGGCGGAATCGAGAGAATCTCCTCATAGGAGGATTCGATCGAGTGTGGACCCTTCTCGACATCGCGGACATCGACCGTTGTGCCCTCAAATGCCCAGTCGTTGAGGAGGCCTTCCCGCCGTTTGACTTCCGCCAGGCCCATTGGGCCTTTTGACATGGGTCCGGGGACAACATAGGCAATGCGCATGATAACCCATCCAACTTGACATATAGCGTTTCATACAGCAAAACACTGTTTTAATTTGTTAACATTAGTTGAATTGGAGTGCGCATGCAAGTCCTGGCGGGAGCCTCTGATGTCTGACGGCAAGAATTACAGAATCGCGGCGGTTGACCGTGCACTCAGTGTTTTGGAGATTCTCAGCCAGCGCGGTGAACTCGGCGTAACGGAAATCGCCACCGAACTTGGCATGACCAAGAGCCTCGTTTTCCGCATACTGCACACGCTTGAAGTCCGCGGTTACGTGGCCAAAGATTCGGTTCGGGCTCTATACGGGCTCGGATATCGTGCATGGCACCTGGCTGATGAGGCGGCAAAGCAGCGGGGACTGCTCCGGGTAGCTGGACCATTGATGGAAGAATTGCGCGATCGCTTCAATGAAAGCGTCAACCTTCTTGTGCGCGACGGGCTGAATGCCCTGGTGGTCACCACACGCGAAAGTCGCCATTCCATGCGCCTGTTTGCCAAGCCGGGCCGGCGTGGCCCTCTGCATGCGGGCGGTGGATCGATGGTGCTTCTTGCCTTTGCGCCGCCTGATGTGCGTCAGGAGACCATTGCCGGTGCGCTGCCCCACTTCACATCCGCCACTATCACGGACCCAGTAGAACTGGAGCAGAAACTGTTCCAGATTGAATCCGACGGCTTCAACGTCACAAAGGAAGATCTCGATGAGGGGGCGTTTTCCATTGCCGCGCCCATTTACGGCCCCAATGGTGAGGTGGTCGCAGCCGTTTCGGTCGCGGGTCCGGTCACGCGGTTCAACGACTCGGTTCGCGATCAAATCCTTGCTGGTGTGCTCGACGCCGCAGAGCGCATAGCAAAGGGCCTCGGCGCGACACCCGCCAAGGCCACCGCTGCCGTGGCTTGATGTCCGCCGGATATCCGCATGCCATGCGCAATTGGTTTCGGGTCAAGCTTCCCAGGCCGGTCTTCCGGCGATAGGCCGCCGAAACCGTACTGCCCCTTCTACCAATGATTGCCGTCGCACTTGATTTGCCGGGGCAAGCTTGATAATTTCCAAAAAACAAAACACTGTTTTGATGAGTGAAACACGGCAATTGATCGCATCTTCGTTCTGAAGGTCGGTACGCCGCCAATGCCTGCCATGTAGTGAGGAGAACCCCATGAACGAGATTGAAAATGCGCTGCTGTCCGAAGTGAGTCTCGACGAGCCGTGGGGTCTCGTGGAGAGTTTCTCCACATTCAAGCGGGAACATCCAACGGACGTCAATCGCGGTATGGACGAGGTTGTTTCCCGGCTGGAGAGACACGGCGTCGAAGTAAAGGTCCACGAGCCAGACCTCTTCTTGAGTCTGCCGGGCGTGGCGCGGGTCGAAGTCGATGGCCAGACGTTCCGGGCCAAGCCGCCGGCATTCAGCATTGATGCCCGTGAGGGGCTGGAAGGCGAGTTGGTCTATATCGGTGCCAACCAGGCCGATGACATCGACACGATATTCGACAAGAAGCTCGATCCGACCCGTGATGTGCGGTCTCTCATTTCGGGAAAAATCGTTATTTCAGAGGGCTTTGCCAGCCCGGGAATGATCGCCCAGTTCGAGGAACTCGGTGCGATTGGGGTCATCGGAATCAATCCGGGTGTCGATATTCACTGGGGTATCTGCACCACCATTTGGGGCGTGCCTGATCTTGATGATTTGCCGCGCAAGCCCAATGTGGTCTCCGTGGCCGTCAACAATCCGGATGGACTGGCTCTGATCGAGATTGCCAAGGCCGGTGGACGGATCAAATTGTTCGTTGAGATGGAAGAGGGCTGGTTTTCCTCGAAACTTCCCGAAGTGTTCATCCGCGGCAACAAGGAGCCGGAAAAATACGTTCTGCTGCACGGCCATCTCGATAGCTGGGATGTGGGCGTCGGCGACAACGCCACCGGTGATGCGACCATGTTGGAGGTTGCGCGTGTTCTGTGGAAAAATCGCGACAAGCTGGACCGGTCGGTCCGCATCGCTTGGTGGCCCGGCCACTCGACCGGTCGCTATGCCGGTTCGACCTGGTTTGCCGACGAATTCGCCATCGATCTGGAGGAAAATTGTGTGGCGCAGGTCAATTGCGACAGCCCTGGTTGTCGCTGGGCAACGGAGTTCCTCAACCTGTCGCGAATGTCGGAGACCGACGCCTTTATCGCCAAGGCGATCGAGGATGTTGCCGGCAAGCCAACCTTTGGTGAACGGCCGCACCGTGCGGGTGACTATTCCTTCAACAATATCGGAATTTCGAGCTACTTCATGCTCTCGTCGACCATGACGGTGGCGATGCGTGAGGAAAAGGGCTACTACGCCGTTGGCGGATGTGGCGGCAACATTGCCTGGCATACCGAGAACGATACGCTGGAAATTGCCGACAAGGACATCTTGCTGCGTGACATCAAGCTCTATTTGCTGTCGGTTTTCCGTAACGCCAATGCCGAGATCTTGCCATTCGACTGGCGCGAAACCACGCGGGAATTCCTCGACACGATCGGTTCCTACCAGGAGAAGGCGGGCACACGCTTTGATCTGGGACCGTCCAAAGGTGCCGTTGAGGCACTGCAGGCGGCGCTGGAGACATTTTATGCCGGCATTGACTCCGGTGGGATCGCGCCGGGCGTTGCCAATCAGGTCATCCAGGACCTGGCGCGTATTCTGGTTCCGATCAACTTTACCCGCGAAGCTAGGTTCCGGCATGACCCGGCATTGACCGTGCCACCACTGCCTACCATTTCCGTTGCTGCCGAGCTGGATGATCATGCCGGTGGAAATGAGGGTTTTGCTCTGACCCAATTGACTCGTGGCCAAAATCGCCTGGTGTCCGCAATCAATCAGGCAAGGCGGCAGGTTGAGCAGGCCAACCCGGCCTGATCATGCGAGCCGCCTGGTACACGCGCACGGGAACGGCCGCCGAAGTTCTTGAACTCGGCGACCTGCCGCCCGAGACGCTTGGCCCCTTGTCACCTGGCGAAGTGAAAATCCAGCTGTGTGCCTCCGGCATCAATCCTGCCGACGTCAAGCGGCGCGCGGGGTGGGGCGGCTCCAACATGCAACATGACCTCGTGATTCCCCATGCCGATGGTGCAGGGGTGGTGGAAGCGGTCGGTGAGGGCGTACCGGACTCCCTGGTGGGGCAAAGGGTCTGGCTTCACAATGCACAAGGTGGATATGGCGAGGCCGGCCGGGCATTCGGAACGGCGGCCGAAACCATTCAACTGCCGGCCAGTCAGGTCTTCGCCTTGCCGGACCAACTCGATTTTGCAGACGGGGCGTGTCTTGGCATTCCGGCTTTGACGGCCTTTCACGCGGTCTTTGCGGATGGCCCGGTTTCGGGAAAGACCATTCTTGTCACAGGAGCGGCCGGCGCGGTCGGCCACTTTGCCGCACAGTTCGCCCGCGATGCCGGTGCACATGTCATCGCCACGGTAAGCACCGAGGAAAAGGCGGCCCATGTCGCCGACATCGGCGTGCACGACATAATTTTTCGGCACAATGAGGACGTTGCAGAGCGCGTCTTGACGCTGACTGGCGGGGAGGGTGCCGACCGCATCGTCGAGGTGGATTTCGGCGCCAATCTGGATGTGATTCAGAAGATCCTCAAGCCAGGGGCAGTGATTGCAGCCTATTCATCCACGGCGGTCCCGGAACCGACGCTGCCCTATTATGCCTTTGCCTTTCGCGGTGCGACGCTGCGGTTCATTCAGGGGTTCTTGCTTTCACCTGAAGTGATTGGGGCAGCAACGGAACTGATCGGAAAGATGGCGGCACGCGACGCACTGAAGGTTGCAATCGCCGCCCGGTTGCCGCTGAACAAGATTGTCGAGGCGCATGAAATGGTCGAAAGCGGTAATGCGATCGGCAATGTCGTTCTCGATGTAAGCGAACACCATTGACCTTTAGCGCAGGCCGGTTCCGCAACTGACGTCAGTAATCAAGCTTGTCCAGCATTGCGAGCAGCACGGTCTGCTCCTTTTCTGTCAGCTTGCCACGCAATTTGAGATCCTGTTCCAACGCAACCCTTCCAAGCTCCGCGTAGGTGGCCAATCCGTCTTTGGTCAGCGACAGATGTTCAACACGGCGATCGTTTTCATTGGTTTCGCGCTTGAGCCAACGCCGCTTTTCCAGCGAAAAGACGGCTCGGGAAACCTTTGTTTTGTGAATTTTGGCGCGGTTGCAGATATCGGTTGCGGTCATCGATCCGAACTGGCCAAGATTGGCCAGGACCCGCCATTCCGGCCGAGTCATGCCATGGCGTTTCCGGTAGATGTCCTGAAATGCAAAGCTGGCCGCCTCTGCAGCCTGGTTGAGGCGGTAGGGCAGAAACGTCCGCAAATCGAATTGACCGCCATCCTTCATGTTGTCAGGAATACCGTTTGATAGTTACAAAATCAATGGTTACGTTTTTGACAAAAATAAGAACATCCGCTCGAATGAATGCTTGTTCGGGCGGTCACGTTTGTCCAAACAACGCTTGACCTGATCCAAAAGCAGGCAGGCCATACCGCACCAACCATGATGGAGTCCCATGATGCTCGATCACGCCGACAATCAAACTGCGACTGCACGTGCCCGAACCGAAACCCAGGATTATATGCCGGGATTCGGGAATGATTTCGAAACCGAAAGTCTCCCGGGTGCGCTGCCGCAAGGTCAAAACAGCCCTCAAAAATGCAATTACGGCCTCTATGCCGAGCAGCTTTCCGGCTCACCCTTTACCGCACCGCGCGGCACCAATGAACGGTCCTGGCTTTATCGTATCCGCCCAAGCGTGAAACACACGAACCGCTTCAATTCCATTTCGCACAATCATTGGCTCAGCGCCCCGTCGGCTCCAGCACCATCCTTGCCGCTGGGACAGTATCGCTGGGATCCGATGCCCATGCCGACGGAAAAGACCGACTTCGTGGCGGGGATGCGGACGATCACCACCGCTGGCGATGCCGCAACGCAGGTCGGCATGGCCGCCCATGTCTATGCCTGCAACAGAGACATGGAAGACGATTATTTTTTCAACGCCGATGGCGAGTTGCTGATTGTCCCTCAGGTCGGCCGGATGCGGTTTTTCACCGAAATGGGGATCATCGATGTTGAGCCGAATGAAATCTGTCTCATTCCGCGCGGGATGATCTTCAAGGCATTGTGCCTCGACGAGGAAGCGCGCGGATATGTTTGCGAGAACTATGGTGCGAAGTTTACACTTCCGGATCGCGGGCCCATTGGCGCCAATTGCCTTGCCAATCCGCGCGACTTCAAGACACCGGTTGCAGCCTATGAGGACAAGGAAACCGAATGTCGTTTGCTGGTCAAATGGTGCGGAACGTTCCACGAGACGGTCATCGATCACGGGCCGCTCGATGTGGTCGCCTGGCACGGAAACTACGCACCGTTCAAATATGACCTTCGGACCTTCTCACCGGTCGGGGCCATCCTGTTCGATCACCCGGATCCGTCTATCTTCACGGTGCTGACCGCGCCGACCGAGGAAGCCGGCACCGCCAATATCGACTTTGTTATTTTTCCGCCACGCTGGATGGTGGCCGAACATACGTTCCGTCCACCCTGGTATCACCGCAATATCATGAGTGAGTTCATGGGCCTGATCCATGGCCAGTACGATGCCAAGGAGGAAGGGTTCGTTCCGGGCGGGATGAGCCTGCACAACATGATGCTGCCCCATGGCCCCGATACATTCGGTTTCGAAAAAGCGTCGAATTCGAACCTCGGTCCGACCAAGCTGGATGACACGATGGCTTTCATGTTCGAGACACGTTATCCGCAAATGGTAACGGATTTCGCCGCCGGGCTTGCAGAATTGCAGGACGATTATATCGATTGCTGGAAAGGCCTCGACCGGAAGTTCGACGGCACGCCGGGCATCAAATAACAACAATCAAAACCATATTCTGGGGTACTCAATGAGACGAATCGATTCCTGGGTCGAAAGCGCCAACAGCACTGAAACCCATTTTCCACTGAACAATCTTCCCTACGGTGTCTATTCCCGCGCCGGATCACAACTGCACTGCTGCACGGCCATCGGTGACAATGTCCTGGATCTGGCGGCATTGGAAGAAGCCGGATTGATCTCGGCAGGGCAGGGTCCTGTTTTTGCGCGGGACAACATCAATGCCTTCATGGCCTGCGGTGCCGCCGCATGGGACGCCGTCCGTGACCGGTTGATCCAGTTGCTGAAGGACGGCGGCGATCCGGCATTGCGGAACGACGCCGACCTGCGGGCCGCCGCCATTGTTCCGATGGATGATGTTGCCATGCACATGCCGTTTCAGGTTGCCGAATATACGGATTTCTATTCCGGCAGACAGCATGCGGAAAATGTCGGCACAATGTTTCGCGGCAAGGAAAATGCTCTGCCACCGAACTGGCTCCATATCCCGATCGGTTACAATGGCCGTGCTTCGACCGTTGTTGTCAGTGGCACCGACATTCGCCGTCCGTTGGGTCAGATGAAACCGCCGGATGCCGACGCACCGGTTTTCGGTCCTTGTCGGCGGCTCGACATCGAGCTTGAAATGGGCGCCGTTGTCGGCACACCCAATACCATGGGACAGCCGGTCTCTGTCGATGAAGCCGATGACATGATCTTCGGTTACGTCCTCCTCAATGACTGGTCGGCGCGCGATATCCAGGCATGGGAATATCAACCACTCGGTCCGTTCCAGGCAAAGGTATTCGCCACATCGATCAGCCCATGGGTTGTGACCAAGGCAGCGCTGGAGGCGTTTCGCGTTGCGACACCGGAGCGGGAAAAGCAGCTGCTGCCCTATCTGCATGAGAGCCGACCATTGCTCTATGACATAGAGCTGGAAGTGCTGATGCAATCCGGATCAGCACAAAAGCCCACATCCATTTCGGCCACGAACTATTCCAACATGTACTATTCGGCCGCCCAGCAACTGGCCCACCACGCCATTGGCGGCTGCAAGATGAACACCGGCGACCTGTTGGGGTCCGGAACCATCTCCGGTCCGGAGAAATCCGGCTTCGGCTCGCTGCTCGAAATCACATGGGGCGGCAAGGAGCCCCTGACATTGGACGGTGGTGAAACGCGCACATTCATCGAGGATGGCGATACCCTGACCCTGACCGGTTTCGCCAGGGGCGAGGACTACCGGATAGGCTTCGGTGCGTGCGCCGGAACCATCCTGCCATCCCCTGAACTCAGCTAGAAAGACACACATCATGGCCAAGGCATTCGCATCGCAAGGGGACCTTGCGGAAAAGCAGATTTCATTCACACAAATCGGTTCGGGCCTCTGGGCCTTCACGGCCGAAGGCGATCCCAATTCGGGAATCATCATCGGAGATGATTCAGTCATGGTGATCGAGGCACAGGCGACACCTCGTCTTGCCAGGAAGGTGATCGAGAAGGTCCGTTCCGTGACGGACAAGCCGATCAGCCACCTTGTTCTGACCCACTACCACGCAGTACGCGTGCTCGGTGCGTCCGCCTACGGCGCGCCGCAGATCATCATGAGCGAGAAGGCCCGCTCGATGGTCGTCGAACGGGGACAGGAAGACTGGGACTCTGAATTTGATCGCTTTCCGCGCCTGTTTCAGGGGCATGAGGAAATCCCCGGCCTGACATGGCCGACCACGACATTCAACAATCGCATGAGCGTCTATCTGGGAAACCGCCGTGTTGATCTGATGCATCTCGGCCGTGCCCACACGGCCGGCGACATCGTGGCCTATGTTCCGGATGAAAATGTCATGTTCACCGGTGATATCGTTGAGTACAAATCGGCCTGCTATTGCGGCGACGGACATTTTCATGACTGGCCCGGCACCATGGAAGCCATTCGCCGCTTCGACGTCGACGCGATTGCGCCGGGGCGTGGCGACGCGCTTGTCGGCAAGGCCAAGGTCAATGAAGCGCTGGACCTGACCCGCGATTTCCTTGAATCTACTTACAAGCCCGTTGCGAAAGTCGCCCTTGGCGGCGGCTCCCTCAAGGAGGCCTGGAATGCCTGCCGGGAGCATTGCGATGCAAAATTCGGTGACTATGCGATCTACGAACATTGCCTGCCCTTCAATGTCGCCCGTGCCTATGACGAGGCAAGGGACATCGATACGCCGCGTATCTGGACCGCCGAGCGTGACAAGGAAATGTGGGACGCACTCCAAGATTAATCTGTTCGAAACAGGCGGTCAGATCAATGGCACATTACAAATACGAACCCTTTGACTATGTTACGCCGCCGGAAGTTGCTGGTGGAGAAACCAGGCAATATCAGGTGGCCATTATCGGCGCCGGTCCCATAGGACTGGCGGCGGCCATCGATCTGGCGTTGCATGACGTACCGACCGTCGTCGTCGACGACAACAATGTGGTTTCCGTGGGGTCGAGAGCCATCTGTTGGTCGAAGAGAACACTGGAGATCTTTGACCGCCTCGGTGTTGGCGAACGCATGCTGGAAAAGGGCGTCACCTGGAAGGTTGGCCGGCTTTTTCATCGCGACCACGAAGTCTACAACTTCGATCTGCTGCCGGAAGATGGACACAAGATGCCCGCCTTCATCAATCTGCAGCAATACTATGTGGAACAATATCTTGTCGAGCGCGCGCGCGAGTTTCCCGATCTGATCGATCTGCGGTTCAAGAACAAGGTGATTGCGCAAGATCTTGCCGATGATGGTGTGACGCTCCAGATCGAGACACCTGACGGCCCTTATTCCCTGCGGGCCGATTACGTCATTGCCTGCGATGGAGCGGGCTCGCCGACGCGGCACCGCATGGGCCTGCGTTTCGACGGGCATACCTTCCATGAGCAATTCCTGATCGCCGACGTCGACATGCCCGAAAGCCCGTTCAAGACCGAGCATCCTGAACGCTGGTTCTGGTTCGATCCGCCCTTTCACAATGGCCAGTCGGCGCTTCTGCACAAACAGCCGGACAACATTTACCGCATCGACCTGCAACTTGGGCCGGATGCCGATGCGGAGGAGGAAAAGAAGGAAGTCAATGTGCTCCCGCGTATCCGGGCGATGGTCGGAGACAAACCGTTCACGCTTGACTGGGTCAGTGTGTACAAATTCACCTGCGCCAGACTGGAACGGTTTGTCCATGGCCGCATGATCTTTGCCGGCGACAGCGCCCATGTTGTCTCGCCCTTTGGCGCACGGGGCGGCAATGGCGGGATCCAGGACACGGACAATCTGTGCTGGAAACTGGCCATGATCATCAAGGGGGATGCGAGCGATGCGTTGCTCGAGACCTATGATCAAGAGCGGCGACACGGTTCCGATGAAAACCTCCTGAATTCATCGCGTGCGACCAATTTCATGACACCGAAATCCCAAATGGAAGCGATCTTTCGAAACGAAACGCTGATCCTGGCGGAAACAATGCCGTTTGCCCGCAAACTGGTGAATTCCGGCAGGCTCTCAGAACCCTGTTCGCTCACGGGGCACGATCTCCAAACACCGGCGGAACCCGATCCGGCCGGACTTGATCCGGGGATGTCCTGTCCCGATGCGCCTGTCCTTAATCAAGGCAAGGAGTCGTGGCTGCTTGATCATCTCGGTGGCCGTTTCGTTCTGTTGACAATTGGCGATGTGGCGCTGCCGGACAGCCCGGTGGAGATCGATCATCTTTCGGTAACAACACGTGGCAGCGATGCCGGCACCCTCGAGGATCACCGGCAGTTCGTTGCCGATCGTTACGGTGATGTCACCGCCTATCTGATCCGGCCGGACCAGCATATCGCGGCACGCTTTGAGGGCGCCGTTTCGGCGGCGGCGTTGAACGAAGCACTGAAGCGGGCAAGAGGGCAGCAATCATGACGAACGGATCAACAATGCACCTGGATGATCGCCTTGGTGCTGATGGTGATGATTTCTATCATCACCTGATGGAAGCCCATGAGGGCCTGTCGCTGGAACAGTCGCAAAATCTCAATGCGCGCCTCGTGCTGATTATGGCCAACCAGATCGGCGACATCGACATTCTGAAATCTGTGTTGACGGCGGCTGTCGAGGCCGGCAGATGACCACGCCGGTGCTATATGATTATTGGCGATCCTCGGCAAGTTACCGGGTCCGTATCGCGCTGAACCTGATCGGCATAGAACATCGGCTGGAAACCGTTGATCTTCTGAAGGCTGAACACCGGTCCGATGCTCATGTGAAACGCAACCCGCAAGGGCTTGTTCCGGCGTTGGACATTGATGGCCACATGCTCACCCAATCGCTGGCGATCATCGAATATCTCGATGAAACCCGGCAAGTCGGTTTGCTGCCCGAAGAACCACTTGATCGGCAGCGTGTGCGGGCGCTGGCCAATGCAATCGCCATGGAAATCCACCCGGTCTGCAACACCTCCGTTGCGGCCCATGTCATGGAACTCACCGGTGGCGGAGATGACGTGCGTCGCGCCTGGATGCAAAAATTTATCAACAAGGGATTGCATGCCTTCGAGATGATGCTCGAAAGAGGCCCGACCGGTCTGTTTTGCTACGGCGACACGCCGGGCCTTGCAGACATATGCCTGGTGCCGCAGCTCTACAATGCCGAGCGCTGGGGTGCAGACCTGACCGGCTGTCCGAAGCTCGTGGCCATCGGTGAGCGGTGCAATGCGCTCAAGCCGTTCGCCGAGGCGCATCCCGACGTTGTCAACTCATAGGTATTGCATCGACCGGCCCTTGGCCGTCAGCGGGCTGCAAGGCCGAACTGCTGTTGCGCGTCCTGATCTTCGAAGAAATGGGGATGCAGATCGGCGATTTCGTCGATAAACTCGAGGACCCGGCGAAGATGCGTGCGCATGGCACCTGCAGCCTTGTCTGCGTCTCCTGCTTCAATCGCTTCGATGATGGCATTGTGCTGTTCGACAATGACACCGATATCCGTTTCCACCGTTGCGAGTGAAAGATGACGGCATCGGTCCATGTGAATTTTCGATCGAACGATCTCTTCCCACAGGCCCGGCAATCCGGCAAAGGTTGCAATCAAACGGTGAAAATCCTCGTCTGAACTGTAGAAACGCTTGTCGTCCTCTATGGCCGCGAACGTTTTCTGCAAAGCGACTTCGGCCCTTAGTTTTTTGATCAACTCCGTTTTGTCGTTCAATTGTGCGACGCGTTGAACGAGTCCGACCTCGAGCGCTTCGCGAAGGAACTGCGATCGTTCCAGATCGGATTTGCGCAACGGTGAGACGATTGTTCCGCGTTGCGGATAGATGTCGACGAGATGGTGTGCGGCGAGCCGCGCAAGGGCTTCGCGGATCGGCGTCCGGCTGACGCCAATGCGTTCGGAGATCTTCTTTTCCGAAATTGCCTCATAGGGCTTGAGTTTGAAGGATACGATTTCATCCCGCATTGCCTGGAAAACTCGGTCAGTCAGCGAAAGGGCGCCGCCGCCTTGAGCATATCTGCCAGTGCCTGCCAATTTGACCGTCCCTCGCTCCGTATTCATGATCCTGAAACCCGCATACCTTCCATGAAATGCTTCCTGAGCAACATGAACATCATTATCGACGGCGCACTGGCAATGACAGCGGCGGTCAGGACAACATTCGGTCCCGTTGAGGAATAGCTGCCCTGGAACACCTGCAGCGCATTCATGATCGAGCGTACCTCGGCCCGATTGGCCAGAACTGTGGAAAACAGAAGATCATTCCAGATCCAGGTAAACTGCAACAGGAATGTTGCCGTGATCGGTCCCCAGCAATTGGGCAGCACGATGCGCCGGAAAATGGTGAATTCGCTGGCTCCGTCCATTCGTGCGGCTTCATCCATGTCCCGCGGAATTCCGTTCATGTAGTTACGCAACACCAGGACCGGAAAGGGAATGCAAATGGCTGAATAAAACAGCACCATTCCGAAATGCGTGTTGAGTATGCCAACCTTCTGATAAAAAAAGAAGAGTGGAATCAGATACATCTGAAGCGGAAAGATTGTTCCCGAAAAGATCAGCATGAACCACAGATTCTTGCGCTTGAAGTCTATTCTCGACAACCCGTAGGCTGCGAGTGCGGCAATGAAAACAGCAATCCCCGCACCGAGAAATCCGTAAAGAGCCGAGTTCCAGAGACCGGCCCCCATCTTTGCGTGGGTCCAGGCTGTGACGGCGTTTTCCACCACCGGCGCCAGTCCACTTGGCAGGGAAAGGGGGTGATTGAGGGAGTACTCTTCCGTTGTCTTGAAAATCGAAATGGCCAGGTAGTAGAACGGAACGACCCACACCGCGCTTATGATCACAGCCGCGGTCAGCGCCAGCCAGTTGCGTTGTTTGGACGCGCGCTCCTTGTCGACTATTGCGGCAAAATCGATGCCATCCATGGTGTTTGACATAATCTGATCCCGCCTATCGCATCATCCGGTCAACCCGGTGCTGAAGCACAGCCTGGATCCATGTCACGCTGAAGACGACAATGCCGATGATCACCGCAATCGCCGAACCGAAGGCCCAGGAGCCTTTCTGGAAGGCCTCGAAATACATGAAGACCGCCAGAGACAATGTCCGTTGGCCGGGGTAGCTGGCACCCATGACCCATAGCAGGTCGAACACGGTAAAGCCGGCCAGAACCGATAGAATGGTGACGACAAGCAGGGTCGGCAAAAGCAATGGCAACACGATATGACGGAAGACCTGACCGCTGGAAGCGCCGTCGATGCGCGCTGCCTCGATCGGATCACGTGGGATTGCGCTCAATCCCAGCAGGATCAGCACCATGACAAGTCCGACGCTTTGCCAGACAAAGGTGGCGATGATCGCCGGCGTGACGGTGTTTTCCTGATAGAGCCAGCCAATGTCGACATCGCCTCCGGTGACAAACCCCAGAAACCGATTGACGACCCCATCCGGTGCATAAACATAGAACCAGAGAACGCCAACCGCCGTCGGAGCCAGGATGCGGGGGATGAAAATGATGTTCTTGAAGAGGTTTTCAAAGGGCACACCACGCAGGAAAACGGCAAGCGCGAGGCCGATGGCCAGTGGAAAGACGATCGAAGCCACTACCCAGATTGACGTGTTGTAAAGGGCATCTGCAAAAAATGGATTGGTGCCGAGCCTGACGTAGTTTGCGATGCCGGCGAACTGGTCAATTCCCTTGAATTTGGCCCATTTCGTGAAACTCAGATAGACATTGAACGCCACCGGCGCCAGAAGGAGAGACGACACGAGCAGGATTGCCGGCAGCATGAATGCAAAGGCCACCCAGAAATTCTTGCGCTGCAGTTTTCGCTCATTGGCGCGTATCTGCGACCAGCCGATCCGGTCGAGAATTTCCTGGTCGCTTGGGTTTTGGCCGTTGGATGTCATATTGCTTCCGTCAAAGGCGGGCAGTTGGTACGCGACCAACTGCCCGACAGATTAGCGGTTGGCCCAGTATTCGGCGTTGAGTGCCTGTATGTTGGACATCACGCTTTCAGCGGTCTCCATGGTCGGGTCAAGCATGAACCGGTTGAATTCCGCTACTGCTTCTCCCTGGATATCGGCAGGAACGGCTTCCCACCAACGGTCGAAAGCCAACGTGCCATTTGCGTCAACGTCGGCATTGACCTTGGCGACCACGGAGTTGGGTGGTGTCGCGTTCTTGTTGCCAAGTGCGTTGCCGGATGCAGCAGCCCAGGCATTGGCGCCATCGACCGAGACGAAATATTTGAGCGCATTTACAACGTCCGGCTTGTCCAGCGCTGCCTTCGACAGGACGATGGGTCCGCCTTCAATGATGACCGAGGAGGGAAGGGCAGGGTCCTGGTTGGGCATGATGAAGGCACCGAACTCCTCGTCCGCCTTCATTCCGGCCGCCTCGACAAGACCAATGGCCCAGTCGCCGATCAGGTAGATTGCGCCCTTGCCACGGGCAAAGTCAGCGGCTTCCTCGTTCGAGCGCGGATCGGAGAAGTAGCCCTTCGCGTACCAGTCCGACCAGATCTTGAAGGCGTTTCGAACCGCGTCGCTGTCATAGGCCACCGTTCCGTCATGCAGTCCCTTGTAGGCCTCCGGATCGGTACGCAGCATGATTTCCTGGAACCAGATGAACCCGCGCCAGCCATCCTGCGTCGTCGCATGGAAGGGGGTGAAGCCGGCAGCCTTGAGCTTGTCGGCTGCGGCCATCAGTTCGTCCCACGTTTTCGGCTCGGAGATTCCGGCCTCCTCGAACTGCTTCTTGTTGTAGAGCGCAATCCAGCGCGACAAGTGCAGCGGGACGCCGTAAATGTGATCGCCGACCTTGTAGAAATCGCGGACGCTTGGATCGAAATCTCCGCTGGCAATCAGCTCTTCCCAGATGCCATCCAGTTCTGCAATCGCACCGGTTTCGACCAATTCGGCAAAGATGCCGCCGGTCCACCAGGTGAACATGTCTGGCATGTCGCCACTTGCCACTGAAGACTGGATGAAGGCCTTGTATTGCTCCGGCGCTGAATAGGCGCTCTCAATGATCTTGTTTCCGGTCTTTTCACCCGCAGAGTCACCGACCTTTTGCAGGGCTTCGGACCAGAATCCCTTGTCGTGGACCAGTTCGACATCGTCGGCCGAAGCTGACAGCGACCCGGCAGTGACCAGACAGGCGGTCACGGTCGCGGTGATGAGAGATTTGAGTTTCATGTCTTCCTCCTTTGGTTGTTCTTCCCCAGGTCACCCTACGGTAACCTGATCGCTTAGAACCGAATTCCCAGATTGGGTGTCGAACACATGGATGCGATCGACATTGAACAGGAAATTCAGGGTTTCCCCTGACTCGACGATCCTTGGTTGATGCATTCGGCTGATGATCTCCGTCTGGTTGATGTTGAAAAACAAGAGGGTCTCGTTTCCCAGCATCTCGGAGAATTCGACAGCTCCGGTGACCGATACGGAGCGGGTTGGCTCGATGCCGTGTTGCTCCGGAACGATGTCCTCCGGCCGGAATCCAACGGTGATTTCCTGCCCGGCGGACAGCACATCGGCAAAACGTTCGGATGGAAGCGGCACGGTAAAATCGTCATTGGAAAAACAAAGTTGACCGTCGATTTCCACGGCGGTGCCGGCAAGAAGATTCATTCTCGGTGAGCCGATAAATCCGGCAACGAACAGATTTGCGGGTGCCTCGAAAATATCGATGGGCGTGCCGGTCTGTTCGATGTTGCCACCGCGCATGACGACGATGAAATCAGCCAGTGTCATGGCCTCGATCTGATCGTGGGTCACATAGATGGTAGTGACCTGTAGCCGCCGCTGTAGGCGTTTGATCTCGACCCGCATCTGGTTGCGCAGTTTCGCGTCGAGATTGGAGAGAGGTTCGTCAAAAAGAAACACCCTCGGTTCGCGGACAATCGCCCGTCCCATGGCAACTCTCTGCCGCTGGCCACCCGACAATTGCGATGGCTTGCGGTCCAGGAACGGGTGCAATTCAAGCACCGTCACCGCTTCGTCAATCCGCCGTTCGATCTCGCTGTGATCAAGCTTCTCGAGCTTCAGCGAGAATTCGAGGTTCTGCCTGACTGTCATGTGCGGATAGAGCGCATATGACTGGAAGACCATCGCGACACCGCGATCGCGCGATGGCAGGTCGTTGACGACTTCGCCATCAACCTGCAATTCGCCATGGGAGATGTTTTCCAGCCCGGCGATCATGCGAAGTGTCGTGGATTTTCCGCATCCGGAAGGGCCGACGAATACCGCGAAAGAACGGTCCGGAATGTCCAGATTGATGCCGCGCACAGCGATGTCGCTGCCATAGACCTTTACAATGTCTTTCAGACAGACCGATGCCATCACACCTGTCCACTTGTATTGGTGGCCGGATAGACGCGCGGGGCTGATTTGACGGTGGGGTCGGCAAATCGGGTCTCCGGCAGGCGTGCATACCAGCCCTGCCGGCCCGGGTCCCGGTCATACGCATAGCCACCCTGCGCCCGGAAGTTTTCAGCAAATTCCTCGATCTTGCCGCGATCGACCTCGATGCCCAGGCCGGGACCTTTCGGCAAGGGGATAATGCCGTTTTCGTAGCGCATCGGACCGCCCAGAAGCACGTCGTCGCGCAGGTGATGATAATGCGCATCCGCTGCAAAATTGAGGTTTGGCAGCGCAGCGCCCAGATGCAACATGGAGGCCAGCTGAATTCCAAGTTCCCCGGAAGAATGAACCGCCGCCGAATATTGGAACGTTTCCATGATGATGCCTGCTTTGTGTGCCTGTCTGAGGCCGCCCCAGAATGTGGTGTCGAGCAGAACGACATCGACATTGTCGTGCAGAATGCTCTGGGAGAGCTGCTCGAAATTGACAACCACCTGATTGGTTGCGGTTGGGATCCGCGTACGGTCGCGAACCCGCCGCATACCCTCAAGGCCCCAGGTGGGATCCTCGAGATAGTCATTGTTCAACGTTTCCAGGGCGTGTGAGACACGGATGGATTCTTCGACTGACCACACCCCGTTGGGGTCCAGCCGCAGGCGATCCTCCGGGAAAGCCTGCGCCAGGGCCCGCATCACTTCAATATCGTGGTCGGGAGCAAAGTGCCCGCCCTTGAGCTTGTGGGTCCGGAAACCGTGCCGGTCTTTGAGTTCCTGCGCATGTGCGACGAGTTCGTCCGGATAGGTTTCCCCGCCATTTGTGCCGTTTTCATCGAAATAGCGATAAAAGAGGTAGGAAGCGAACGGTATGTCTTCGCGGATTGCCCCGCCCAGCAGGTCGCAGGCTCGAACACCAAGCCTTTTGCCGGCAAGGTCCATACAGGCCATTTCGATCGCCGCGTGGATTTGAAGGCGATTGTTGTAAAGGCTTGCCGTGGGATTCATGATTTTCCAGCGCAACTGCTCAAGTTGTAGCGGATCGTGCCCCTTGAGATAGGGCAGGAGCGCCAGGACCGATTGCTCAGCCGATTGACCACCGCCGCCCATCTCGCCAAAGCCGGACCGTCCCTCGTCGTCGATGATTTCCACAATGGTGCGCACAAAACGCCCCCAATGGGCCCCATGTCCATGCCTCAGCGGTGCTTCCAGCGGAACGGCCACTGTCGTGGCCCGGATATCGGCAATGCTCATGTTTCATCCCGCACGGGCGAGCCACCGATAATGCTCAGCAAACCACCATCGACCCGGATGATTTCACCGGTAATGAAGGATGCCTGCTCGGAAAGAAGGAAATGAACGAGATTGGCGACTTCTTCAGCCCTTGCTGCACGACCAAGCGGGTGCATGCTCCGGATGGTGTCCCAAACGGCCTTCTCGTCGTCGGCCAGAGCGACCGCATTGCGCAGCATCGGCGTGTCGACCGAGCCCGGCGCAACGGCATTGCAGCGCACGCCATCCTTGGCAAAGTCAACCGCGATGGATTTCACAAGACCCATCAGCCCGTGTTTGGACGCGGTATAGGCAGCAACATTGGTCTGAGTTGCTAGACCCTGAACCGACGACATGAACACCAAGGAACCGCCCGATTTGACCAGGCTGGGCAGGCTCGCATGTGCAACGTAAAAGCCGCTGCTCAAATTCACCTCGATCACGTTCCGCCATTCTTCCGGATCCGTCGAGGCTGCGGTGCCATATCGTTGAATTCCCGCATTGTGCGAGACCCAGTCAAGGCCACCAAATACACTGTTGGCGGTTGAGACCGCGTCCTGACAGGCATGGGGGTTTGCGACGGAGCCGATGACTGTTTCCACCCGGCAGCCCGTTTGTCGCAATTCACCGGCCACGGCTTCGAGCGGGTCGCCCGCAATATCAAGCAGAACCAGATCGGCTCCAGACTGCGCCAGTCGCCTGGCCACAGCCTCACCAATTCCCATCGATGCACCGGTGACAAGCGCCACGGTCATCATCTGTCCTCCCGACTGATCACCTGGTAGTACGACTACCATGTTAGTTGTATTAGTATGCGGTATTGGCGGGAGTCAAGCGGGCCGGATGTGGAAAAAGTCTGTCGGGTACTCAAAAGCATTTCAGGCAGATAGGTCTGATCGGTGTTCGCGCAGGAACGGGTTCCCATGGCAATCGTGAAACCGACCTACAGCGACCGCCTGTCTGTAATTCCTGTTTGCAAAAGTGCAGGCAACGTGAAGATCAAGCCTTTGCCATTCGATCCGCTGTGTTTGTTTGTTGCCCTGGCAAATGACCCTTGAGTAAACGGTTGAGCAGCTTGATGCCTGCCAACTCGGACGTGCTCCTGCGGAACGCCATACCTGTGTCAAAACCCCAGATCGGCTCGCTGAGTTTGATCTCGGTCAGATTTCGTGATTCAGCCTCTGGGTGCAGAGTGTCTGCGGTATACACCAGCAGGTCGGATGAGCCGGCAATCGAAAACATGGTAACAAGAGAACTGAGGCGCAATGCAACTCGGGGCAGCGGTAGACCCCGCGAATGAAAATAGTAATTGAGATGCTCTAAACCCTTCTGGTCGTTCGTGAAACTCGTCCAGTCATATTTGCAGAGCAAGTCGGGTTTGACGGGAGTATGGGACACCAGAGGGTGTGATGTGCTGGCAAACACGGTCATGTCCGACCATCCCACACGAGTGACGGCGATTTCATCACTTTCGTCGATATCATGCAGGGAGCCGAGCCAAACGTCGATGTCGCCGTCTATGAGTTGTGGCAGGAGATGATCCGTGACACCGGTTTGCACTTCGATATCAATGTTCGGATAAACAGCGCGAAATCCAGCAAGTAAAGTCGGAAACACGCTCAGGCTCCAGGCCGGACCCACGCCAATTCTCACCAATCCTCCCGAGCCCTCGGTCAAAGCTGCGATCTCGGTTTCGACAAAGCGCGCCTCGTTGACAATGTTCTGTGCATGTTGACGTAGCATGTGCGCGAATTCTGTCGGGCGGACGCCATCTGGTGTCCGTTTGAAGAGCGGCATGCCGATATGGTTCTCCAATTTGCCGATGCTTTTGGAAATGGCCGGTTGGGTGACGTGAACCACCTCCGCAGCGGCCCGAAGGTTTCGATAATCATAAGCGGCGATAAAATGCGAGAGTGCACGCGCGTAAAGGATTTCCATTTCGCCTCATTCCTTTTTGTTATCGATAGGACAGTATTTGAAATTGGATTTTATCGAAAGTGAATTTCAAAATGGCAGTCAGACAGAAACTTGGTAGTCGGAATTCTTCCAAACTGCCTTGCTTGGAAAACCTGCCAGGGAGGAAAAAATGGCAAAAAATGGATTAAAGATGTTGCTGACCGCCGGTGCGTTTGCACTGGCCGGTATTGCACCGGCCAAGGCCGAATTTCCTGAGCGGCAAGTGCAGGTTATCTTCCCCTGGTCACCCGGCGTTGCCTATGCCGTGTCACAAGTTGTGGCGGACCGCATGGGCAAGGAACTGGGTCAGACGATGCCGGTTAATTCGGTCACTGGCGCCAGCGGCGTCAAGGCAGCGCTCAACGTCCTCAACTCACCGGCAAATGGCTACAAGGTTTTTGACGGCTATGTTGCCCCGATCCTGTTTGCGCCGTTGCTTGGGAAGACCCCTTTCCAGTGCGAGGATTTCGAACCCCTATACGGCGTCGGATCCAACGGCTTTGCCATCGGTGTCCGCAAGGATGACGATCGCTTTCCCGACCTGCCGGCTCTCATCAGCATGGCAAAGGAAAATCCGGGCACGCTAAAATATTCGGGCGCCGCCGACATTAGTATTCCCCACATGGTTGCCGCCCTGATGCTGAAGAATGCCAACGCACCAGCCCGCTCGGTTCCCTACAATGATACCGGCGAGGGGTGGAAGGATTTCATTTCCGGAGAATTGGATTTCATGGTTCTGAACTCCGGCAACTACAAGGCAAACAAGGATGATATTCGTGTTCTTGCCGTCATGAGCGACCGCCCGATGTCGGAAAACGGGATACCGGGTCCGTTGCCTAAGGATTATGGGATCGAATTGGGCGTTGAAGGGCTGGCCGCTGTTGGCTGGAACTGGTGGGTTGTCAAAAAGGGTACACCGCCCGAAGCGCTCGATAAATTGCGAAGCGCCATGAAGGCGGCACTCGACGATCCGGCTACCCAACAGAAAATCAACGACCTTGGCTTTACACCATTGCCGCCCGAAACTTTCAATCCCGGCTTTTATACGGAAAACTGCAGGAGGGTGCGAAGCCAGCTTGAGGCGGGTATGGAAGCAATCAAGTGGGAAAAGGAAGTCACGCGTTAGACGATAGAAAAACACATGAGACAATTGGTCGGGAATTATTGAGAAATGAACCAGAAACTCGGCAAATTGGCATTTCTAGCCCTCCTTCTGTGTATCCCGCTTTTTGTGTTTTACGATATTGCAACGCGCTTTGCGGCAGAGGGAGTGGCCAGCGGGAGTGCGGAAAACAATGCTGCGATGTATCCTCGGCTCGTGGCATTGTTGTTGCTGTTTCTGATTTTGATCCAGGGTGCCAGGACACTGATGGATCGGTCAGACAGTGCTGGTCGGGGTGCAAATCTGTCTTTGGCAGCCCTCACCAAATACCGCCGGAGTGTGGCGGTCTTCTTTCTGTTTTTGTTGTATTTGTCGGCATTTCGCTGGTTTGGTTTCATGATCGCGACGCCATTGTTTCTCGTCAGTGTGCAGTTCGTCCTCGGCTACCGCAATGTCATCGCGACGGTGTTTTACTCAGGAGGAGTAACCATCGCGATCTGGTTTGCCTTCTCAAAAGTCCTCAACCTTGTTTTGCCGGCCGGCGACTATTTCGGGTGATGGAATAGTGTTTGATCTCACATGGTTTCCGGTTGGATTGTCCCAGATTGCCTTCACGGCATTGGGTGTCTTCATCGGAATTGTCATCGGTGTCCTGCCGGGCCTTGGTCCACTGCTCGGCATGGTCCTGTTGACGCCATTTGCGATGTATATGGAGCCGGTCGCCGGCCTATCTCTTCTGCTTGGGGTCTTCGTGGGTGGTACATTTGGTGGTGCTGTCACTGCAATTCTTCTTCGAATTCCCGGGACGCCGATTGCCGCAGCAACGCTTCTTGACGGCTATCCCATGGCGGTTCAGGGAAGGGATCGCGAGGCTCTTGGTCTGGCTGTTTCGGCGTCAGCGATTGGCGGCGTAATTGGTGGACTTTATCTTGTGTTTGGAGTGCCTGTTCTGGCAAGCTTAGCACTCAGATTTGCGCCACCCGAGTATTTTGCACTCGCAGCCGCCGGAATCGTCTGCATTGCCGTTGTGTCGCGCGGCTCCACAATCAAGGGCCTGATAGTTGGTTGTATTGGCTTGCTTATTGCGACCATTGGCATCGACCCATTTGCTTTTTTCTATCGCTTCAACGTCGATACACAATGGCTGATCGGCGGTGTTGGAATCGTGCCACTCGTACTTGGCCTCTTTGCTGTCAGCGAGATGCTCGCGCAGATTCAGGCGGGAAATCTCAACACAAGTGCTGGTGTGCGTAGCATCAGAATACCCCCATCGGCCATTTTGGATACCTTGAAAAGCGGCATCAATGTTATCCGTTCCAGTACGATTGGCACATTCATCGGTGCCTTGCCGGGTGCCGGATCTGTGATTGCAGCATTTGTCTCCTATGCAGCAGCCAAGGCAGCCGCGAAAGACCCAGACAGTTTCGGCAAGGGTAATCCCGACGGGGTCATTGCAACTGAAGCCTCAAACAATGCTTGCTGCGGCGGAACTTTGATCCCTTCATTGGCCTTGGCACTTCCCGGTGACCCGTGCACTGCGGTTCTTCTTGCTGCCATATTGCTGCTGGGTTTCATTCCCGGGCCGCAACTGTTTACAGACTCGCCGGACCTGATCAGCGGGATCTTCTCCTCATACATGGTTGCCAATGTCTTTCTGCTCTTTTTCGGTCTCTTTCTGGTGCCGGTTTTTGTCTGGTTTGTGAATATCCGGAGGGTCTTCTTGGTGCCCGCGATACTCGTCCTTTGTGTGGTCGGTTCGTACGGCGTCACCAATTCGGCACAGGATCTTTGGTTCATTCCGATCTTCGCCGTGCTCGCGCTGGTTTTGCTGAAGTTTGACTATCCCTTGGCACCTCTGACAATTGCGCCGGTACTCGGACCAATACTGGAAGAGAATTTTCGCCGTTCCCTCATTATGTCAGCGGACGATTATTCGATCTTTCTGACGCGCCCGATTTGTACAACCATTCTGGTTGTCAGCGCGGCTGCTCTCTTCCTGTCGTTGCTTCCTGAAAATGCTCTCAAACGTTTCGCCAAAAGGGGGACCAATTGATGAAAGTCGTATTCTTGTTGTTTGATTCTCTCAATCGCAAGGCCCTTGGTCACTATGGCGGAGCAACGGCAACACCCAATTTCGACCGGCTTGCGCAAAGGGCCGTTACCTTTGACAATCACTACACGGGCAGCCTGCCCTGTATGCCGGCACGAAGGGATCATCATACCGGGAGGTACGGCTTTTTCCATTCGTCCTGGGGGCCGCTCGAACCGTTCGACAATTCCTATTCGCGGTTGTTGAGAGCCAATCTCGATACCTATTGCCACCTGATCACCGACCATCTGCACTATTTTGAAGATGGCGGCCTTTGCTATCACACGAGCTTTGACACATGGGTCAATATTCGCGGCCAGGAATACGATCCCTGGAAACCGTCGCTTAATCCGGATCTGGAGAAGTTTCGCCGAACATATGACAGTCGGCACTATGATTTCAGCAATTCCGCCCGAAGCCGACACAAGCTGCAGCATGCTGTCAATCGCGAATGGATATCAAAGGAGGCCGAGTTTCCGCTTCCTCAGTGTTTTGCCGAGGCATTCGAATTTCTCGATGCAGCCCGCGGAGCCGATAACTGGCTGCTGCAACTTGAGTGTTTTGATCCGCACGAGCCATTTCATGTGCCCGAGCGTTTTGCTCGGACGTATGACACCGGGTATGACGGCATGGTTTTGGATTGGCCCACCTATTCGCGGGTTTCCGAAACGGAATCCGAAATCCGTGAAATTCGCGCCAAATATGCGGGTCTTGTCGCCATGTGCGATGACTATCTTGGCCGATTGCTGGATCGATTTGATGCAGAAAACGCCTGGGACGACACCGTTCTCATCACAACGACCGATCATGGGTACCTCCTTTCGGAACACGACTGGTGGGCAAAGGTCAAAATGCCGCAATATCAGGAGATCTCCCACATCCCGCTGATGGTCTATCATCCGGAATTCAAGAGCTGCGGCGGTGAGCGCCGATCCGCACTGACATCTGCAATCGACATTCTCCCAACATTAACGGAGATGTACGGGCTTGAAAGTCCACCGGAAGCAACGGGAAAAAGCTTGATGCCTTTGCTCGCGCAGGATTGCGGGCACCATGAAGTGGCGCTCTCCGGCGTATTCGGCGGTCCGATCCTCATTACTGATGGCGACTATGCCTTCCACTACCGCCCAAAATGGCTCGATAGCACAAACCTCCATGAATACAGGCTGTTGCCGATGCATATGCGCGGTCCCTTTTCGTTGCAGGAACTGCGTCACATGGAACTGGTGGAACCATTCAGCCACACCAAAGGCGTATCGGTTTTGAAGATCAAGGCGCGCGATGATTCCATGCGCGTTCCGAACCATGATGGAGATGGCTTCGAGGACACTGAAACAAGGCTCTATGATCTTCGCAAGGACCCCGGCGAGTTGCATCCGATTCGAGACGAAGATGTGGAACGACGGCTGTTGCGCGCGCTGGGAAAGGTCATGTTGGAGCACGACGCTCCAAAGGAAATGATGCAAAGGTTCGACTTGTCATGATTGTCTGAGCCTTTGCCTGCCCGACACATTCGGCGGCTGCCGGTCGGGCGGGGGAGACGGCGTACCAATGTCATACGCCGTCTCCGTCCATCGTGCGAAGCGGCGCTACATGCCCTTGATGCGTCCTTCGACCTTGGCGTTGACCGCACCGGCGGCGCGGATATAGGCCATGACATCATTGGCCATCAGCTTGCCGTCGAGATCGCCCAGCAGCACCTTGCCGCCGCGCAACACGGTGTAGCCGTCGCCACCGCCGGCCATGTAGTCATTGGTCGCCAGCTTGTACATTGCCGCATCATCCAGAGGACCGTCGCCAACCATGATTTCGACGACACGTTCACCGGCCGGTTTTGAGGCATCATAGGTGAAGCTCATGCCGGATACATGCGGGAAACGTCCGGCGGAGTTTTCCACCTGGCTCACGCCGTTTTCGAGCGCCTTGCGGATGGTCGCTCCATCCACTTCCAGCAATAGCGTCTTGTTGCCGAAGGGCAGTTCCGTCAAGATATGACGACGGGTCAGGGTTGAGCCGGCATCATATTGTGTATTGCCGCGAATGCCGCCACCATTGGTAATGGCGACATCTGCGCCGACAGCCTGCCGCATGGCATCGCTGATCAGATTGCCGACCGCGGTTTCACCTGTGCGGACCGAAGCCTTGCGGGTATCCAGCTCGGTGTCGGTTGTCCCAAGCGAAACATCCAGTTCCTTCGACAGCAGTTCCTCATATCCGGCAACCTTCTTCATCGTTTCGGGATCAGGCTCAGTTTCGGCCGTATCCATGATCCGGAAATTCGGATGCCAGCGGACACGCCGATTGCCGCGGCTTTCACCAACCGAAATGGCAAGATCGACAGCGGTCATGTAATTGCCGTCTTCGGACGATTCCACCATCGCCTTGCGGCCATCGTAGAACAGCATCAGATCATGATCGTCGCCCGTCAAGATGATGTCGAATGCGCCGGAATCGAACATCTCGCGGTCAACCTGGCGGTTTGCATGGGTTGCGGCGACAATGATGTCTGCTCCGGCTTCACGCAACTCCTTGGCCTTGGCAATTCCGGTTTCGGTTGCCGATGTAAACTTCAGATCTCCCGGATTGGACTTCACCGGAGAATCATCGGCCGTCAATCCGACAACGCCGATCTTCACGCTGTTCATCGGATCGCTTTCGTCGCCATAGGTCAGCATCATCGTGTCTTTGATACCGTCAATGGCGCTGCCATCCGGATTGCGCAGATTGGCGGCAAGGATATTGCCCTTCAGGGCCTTCATCCGCTCGTAGAAAATCTCCTTGCCGAAATCGAATTCATGGTTGCCCGGGATGAAGATGTCCAGCGGGACCACATTCAGCAATTCGACCATGTGTTCACCCTGGTCGAATCCCGAAAGCAGCGACGGCGAGATCGTATCGCCGGCATGGACATAAACCAGATTGCCGCCCTTTGCCCGCTCACTGCGAGCCAGCGCATTGGCGCGGGCGACACCGCCGCGCTTGTCGTCATGCATCTTGTAGATATCGTTGACCAGCAAAAAGGTAACGTCGAAGTCCGCAGCAATGGCGGATGACAGGGTTGCGAGCGCAAAGGCCGCAGCCAGGGCCGTCCGTTTCATCAGTTTTATCATTCTTTTTCTCCCAGTTCTGTTTCCTCGGTGCGTCGGTGTTTCGGCGGCCGCACCGATGAACCGACAATGTTACACCTTCATGACTACAGGTCATCCACTATTTTGGTGGCCATGCACTGTTTTGCATCTGGCATCGATCGGATATTCGCTTCCCCGAAAATCGGACAATCACCACAGAAATCAGCAGCTTGTACGGGTCACCTGAATCACTTTGTCAGGCGTGGCGGTTCAACCGACTTCACTGGCATTGTCTGCCGGCATCCAGCCGCCACCGTCGCGCCTGATCAGCAGCGGACTTGCGAAGACACCGATCACACGCTCCACCAGGGCCGGGTCATGGGCGCGCAGGGCGTCTTGCCAGCGCGCGGTTTGCAGCATTGCACATCCGATGAGGTCCGGTTTCACGCCGCATTTTTCGAGCAGGCGGCACCCGGCGACAATGGAGGCTCCGGTGCTGAGAACGTCATCCACCAGAAGGATGGAACGGTCCTGCAGCAGAGGCTGCAAGCGCGGGTCCAGGTAAAGGTGTTTTTGCTGATCGGGGCTGGTGACCGACCGCATCGGCACCGACAGCTCGTCATCGTACCAGAACTTCCTGGATGTGCTCAGCGCAACATATCGGGTATGGCCAAGGCGCCGCGCGGTTTCCTGCGCTAGTGCCAGACCGAGGGTCGGCAGGGCCACGATCACGTCAGGCCTGTAGGCGCGAACCCGACCGGCAAGGTCATCGGCCAGGGTTTCGAGCACCGACAGGCTTGCCTGATTGATGATCAGCGATGCCAATGCTTCGCCGCTTTCGGCGCGCTTCCGGATCGGTAGGGCCAACTGTCGGCCATCTGAAAGCTGTGCCGGAAAGAAATCTCCAAATCCTGCTTTCGGCGCGACGTCATAGGTTCCGGCCGGGACGATTTCCTGCCAGAAATCTTCGGGTCGGCCACCATATTCCAAAGGCTTCATTGATTTCAGATTCCCGAACAAGGGGTTTAATTGGGGGTACAGCGAGTGTTTTGGTTGGTATAAGCGGCCATCGCGTTCATGGTAAGGGATCCAATCACAGATGTTGATCGATTTGCAGTCCGACGACGAACTGGCTTTTCTCACAGCGGTTCGGCGCGATCTGCACGCCCACCCGGAACTGGGGTTCGAAGAGGAGCGAACAGCCAGGGTCGTTGCCGAGATTCTGGCCGATGCCGGCATTGCAGTCCATCGCGGATTGGGGAAAACCGGCGTTGTGGGAACGCTTTCCTGCGGGACAGGCGAGGGGACGATCGCCCTGCGGGCCGATATGGACGCTTTGGCGATGCCCGAAACGGCTGACCGTCCCTACAAGTCGACGATCGACGGCAAAATGCACGCCTGTGGTCACGATGGCCACACAACAATGCTGCTCGGCGCGGCACGCCATCTTGCCAGAACACGCGATTTTTCCGGAACCGTGCATTTCATCTTTCAACCGGCAGAAGAAGGGCGGGGTGGTGCCCGGCGCATGGTCGAGGATGGCCTGTTCGATCTGTTTCCCAGCGATGCGGTCTTCGGATTGCACAATATGCCGGGTCTGGCCGTCAATGAGATGGCGGTCGTGGCCGGTCCGCAGCTTGCCAGTTCGGATTCCTGGACCGTGACCATGCGGGGTATCGGCACCCACGGCGCAAAGCCGCACCTTGGCCGTGATGCGGTGACGGCAAGTGGACATTTCCTCAGCGCCTTGCAAACCATCGTCGGCCGTGTCGTGGACCCGCTCCAGCCGGCCGTCGTCAGCGCCTGTTCGCTGCGGGCCGGTGATCCCGAAGCGCTCAATGTCATTCCCGACACGGTGGAGATTGGGGGAACGGCCCGGGCCTATTCGCCAGAAGTCAGAGACCAATTGGAATCGGAGATTGGTCGCCTGTGCGACGGGATTGCGCGCACCTTCGATCTGAAGGCGGACTACCGCTACATTCGCCGCATTCCGCCGGTTGTCAACCACCCGGATTCTGCGGCAGATGCATTGAGGGTTGCTCGGGATGTGTGCACTGGCAGTGTTCGCACCGATTTTGCACCGTCGACGGCGGGCGATGACTTTGCCTTTTTGAACCAGGATATTCCCGGCGCCTATGTCTGGCTCGGCAACGGGCCGGCGGTCGATGGCGCGCTGCATCACAATACTGCCTATGATTTCAACGACGATGCCATCTCGACAGGTGTCAGTTTCTGGGTTCGTCTGGTTGAACAGCAACTCGGCGGCAATGGCACAGCCACCTGAACTCAAAGATCCGCAGCGGCCTTCATTGCGTCCATTGCCATCCTCCGGATGCGTTCGGCGTCAGCGACGGTGCCAACCCTGTGAGGTCCGCCGGAACAACGATTGACGTCCGTTTGTCCGCGCATTGGCCCGTCGGACGTATCGATGCATACAGTTGCGGGTTCGAAGCCGACGGCATCGCTATCAACGATGGATGCGGCCGCCACCGGGTCGAAAATCGGTTGGGAGGGCCGGCCTTTCGATATGCTGATAGTGATGAAACCGCCAAGCAGGTCGTGCAGCAACTGTGCCTTTTCAGTGTTCAGACCACGCAGTTCATCGAGATCCGGCGGCGCCATTGTCACCTGCCGGCACAGGTCGAGGTCAACCATCCTGACCGGCACGGAGGATGCGAACACAATCGCCGCCGCCTCCGGATCGGCAAAGGCATTGAATTCGGCAGCAGCGGTGTGGTTGCCGGTCGTCGCGCTGCCGCCCATCCAGGTGATGCAGTTGATGCGGCTCGACAGATCCGGCCGTGACTGGAGGAGCATGCCAAGATTGGTAATTGGGCCGAGTGCAAGAATGTCAACGGCTGCCGGAGCGGTCTCAAGCCAGTGAGCCAATGCGGTTGTCGCCTGTGAGCGATCGGGAAGGGGCGGTGCTTCAGGCAATACCTGTCCAAGGGTCGGAAGGCCTGACGGTCCCAAAATGTTCCGGGCCGTGACCAACGCGCCGGAGATTGGCCTTGCAGCACCGTTGTGGATGGCAAAGTCCCAGGACCAGAGCGCTGCCATGCCGGCGGCGTTGGCGTGGATGCGATCAAATGTAGAATTGCCAAAGACCAGCGAACATCCGGCAATGGCGCGACCGGACTGACGGATCATCATGATCGCCAGCATGTCGTCGAAACCCATATCGGTATCGATCCACAGCGGTGTCATGTTGGGCCGGCAAAACGGTGATCAGCCGGACCGGAATATTGCGTCTGAAGCGCCAGAACCGCCCCTTCATGGGGATTGCGTTCGATTTCGGCGTCACTGAGCAAAAAGCGGGCCGATGTGACGTAGAGTGTGCGTCCGTCCGGTCCACCGAAGGTGCAACTGGTTGGATTGGTCACCGGCAATGCGATGACGCGGTCAATGTTTCCCTGAGGGGTGATGCGCAGCAGCTTGCTGTCTGTGAACCGCGCGTTCCACAGGCAACCATCATCATCGATGCAGGAGCCGTCGAGAAATCCATCTCCATCATGCTGGAACAGTACCGTCCGGTTGTCGACCCTGCCGCTGTCGTGGTCGTAATCGTATCGAAACAACGTCTTGGCCAGAGAATCGCCGAAATAGAAATATTTCCCATCGGGTGACCAGGCCATCGTGTTTGAAATACCGATCGAAAAGTCGCTGAAACGCGTGCAGCCACCATCGGGATCGATGCGAAACAACGCGCCCGAGTGATCGGTCATCTCGCGTGGTGACCCATCCGGGTTGAGATTGGTCTGCATTGAACCCACCCATAGCCGCCCCGCCGGATCACATTTGCCTTCGTTCAGCCGGTTACCGGGATGATTGTCCGGATTTGCAAACGGTGTCATCAGCCCGTCAAAATCAAGAAGGCCTATACCCTGTGCCTGCGCAACAATGGCACGGTTGCCGGTTTCGGTGATCGCGATGGCCACCGGAAAGTCATTGGTCTTCCACGCCTGGTGAACACCATTGGATGGGTCGTATCGGTGGACGGACTTGCCGGTGATGTCGACCCAGAAGAGCGCTTGCTGCTTGGCGTCCCAGATCGGGCTTTCGCCGACGCCGCTCCGGGTATCCAGAGCAATATCGATGGAGATATCGGTCATGGAAGATGCCCGTCTTTATGCTGCAACCGTCGGGTCTGCCCAGCGCGTATTGGGCACCAGGGGAAACCAGTCCGGTCTGCTTGGATCACGATCATAGGGATAACTTCCCAGCTCCAGATAAAGCTCCCGGTATTGCTCCAGCTTGTCGCGATCGAGTTTCACCCCAAGTCCCGATCCGGAGGGAACTTTGATACGTCCGTTTTCATAGGGAAGCAAACCGCCTTCGATGATGTCGTCGGTCAGGTGATGATAATGCGCATCGGCCGCAAGCGCCAGATTGGGAACCGTGGCGCCAAGGTGAAGCATGGTCGACAATTGGATGCCAAGCTCGCCGGACGAATGCACCGCGACCCCGGTCTGGAAGGTTTCACACACGCCGGCTGCCTTCAGGCAGGGCCGGATGCCTCCCCAGAACGTCGTATCCAGCAGAATGACATCACAGGCCGGATTTTGAACATTGCTTGCAAGCTGTTCGAAATTGACGACAACGGTGTTGGTGGCAAGAGGGATATCAACCGCGTCGCGCACCTGACGCATGCCGTTGAGGCCCCAGGTCGGGTCTTCGTAATAATCATTGTTCAGATCCTCGATGGCCTTGCCGAAGCGGATCGCCTCCTGAACGGAATAGGCGGCATTCGGATCGAAACGGACGGCATCGTTTCCCACCGCCGACGCCAGTTCCCGGAACAGCGACAGCTCGTAGTCGGGTGAAAAGACGCCGCTTTTCAGCTTGTGAACCCGGAAGCCATGTTTGCGTTTCGTTTCAAGCGCGTTCGCCACCAGTTGCTCCGCGGTGCGCACCTCGCCCATGCCGGTCGTCTCATTGGGCAATCGGAAAAACAGATAACTGGCAAATTCGACCTCATCACGCAGTTTTCCGCCGAGGAGATCATACACTGGCACATCGAGGAACTGCCCGACAATGTCGAGGCAGGCAAACTCGATAGCCGCGTGTATCTGGGTACGGTTGTTGTAAAGGCTGGCGGTCGGGTTGCAGATCTTGAACCGCAGCGCTTCCAGTTCAAATGGATCGTGGCCGACCAGATAGGTTTGCAATCCGGATATCGCCGCTTCGGCGGATTCTCCGCCGCCGCCCATTTCTCCCAGTCCGGTGATGCCGAGGTCCGTTTCCACCTCGACGACCGTGCGGACAAACCGGCCCCAATGCGCCCCATTGGCGGTGCGCAGCGGGGCGGCAAGCGGCACCGTGACGGTGGTTGCCTTGATATCGGTGATTTTCGGTCGTTTCATGACGAAGGTCCTCAAATCCGATCAGCTGATCATCTTGTTTAGGTCATCGATATTCGTGTCGTCCGGGTGGATATCGGCAATTTTCTCACCGCGTGCCATCGCCACGATACGGTCCGAAATCGGATGGATATGATGCAGGTTGTGGCTGATGAAAATACAGGTCACACCCTGTTCGCTCAGCGTCCGAACATGGTCCAGCACCTTGTTGGTTTCCTTGACGGACAGGTGATTTGTCGGTTCATCCAGGATGAGGATCTTGGACTGAAAGTGCATTGCCCTGGCAATGGCGACACCCTGGCGCTGCCCGCCTGAGAGTTCCTTGACCGGACGGTGAGGGGACTCTAGATCGAGACCGACTTCGGCGATCGAAGCAACGGCTTCGCTGGCCATCCGTTTTCTGTCGAGCCAGCCAAATCCGCGCGGACCGGCCTTGCGCAGCTCCCTGCCGATGAAAATATTGCGCAGGATCGACATTTCGGGAATCATCGCCGTGTACTGGTAGATTGTCTCGATGCCCAGTTGCATGGCCGCCCGGGGGCGGTCGATGACGACCTTTCTGCCCTCCAGGAAAATGTCGCCCTTGTCCTGCTTGTGCACGCCGGACAGCACCTTGATCAGTGTCGATTTGCCGGCACCATTGTCGCCGACAAGTCCGACCACCTCGCCGGCCCTGACATTGAAGTCGACATTGCGAAGGGCGTGAACCGAGCCATACCATTTGTGCAGGCCCACACAGCGCAGCAGATAGTCGCCGGATTGTGCGTTGGCAGATTGGCTTTGCTCGGTGGGGCCGGTCGTGCTCATTGATCGTCTCCCAGTCTCATGCGTTCCGCCGTCCTTCGAATCCAGGTGTTGAGAGCCACAGAGATCACGATCATGGCGCCAACCGCGAATTTGAACCAGTTGGCATCGATCCGCGCGAGAATGATGATGTTTTCGATGAAGGCGATCAGCAATGCGCCAATGATGGCGCCCGCAACCGAACCGATGCCACCGGCGAGTGCCGCGCCGCCGATGACGGCCGCAGCAATGGCCTGCAGTTCGAACCCGGTGCCCATGGACGGCACGATGGCCTTGATCCGGAAGGCGAGAATGATACCGGCGAAACCGGCAAGGACCGAACAGATGCAAAAACAGGTCGTCTTCACCATGGTGGTGTTGATGCCCATGTCACGGGCAGCCTGGGTGTTGCCGCCGGTTGCAAAAATCCAACTGCCGAAATCGGTCTTGCGCAGCCAGACTGCAATGATCACCGCGATGCCCAAAAGGTAGAAGATAGAGGCGCGCAACAGGTCGATCCTGCCAACCAGCCAGGATGTATCCATGTCTCTTGGAAAGGCCGGTGGAAAGCCGCCCGATATGACAATGGCCAGGCTACGCACCATGAACAGGGCGCCGAGCGTGGCAATAAAGGAAGGCAGGCCGATCTTCAGTGTCATGCCGGCATTGGCCAGTCCGACAAGGAGTGCGGCCAGCAGACCTGCCGCAATTGCCAGGCTGACGGGCACATCTTGCGCCAGCAAAAGCACCATCACCATCGGGGACAGGGCAAAGACCGATCCCACCGAAAGGTCAAATTCACCGGCGATCATCAACACGGTCACGCCGATTGCCAGCAGCGCGATTTCCGGCATCGGTTGCAATACGATCATGAAATTGTTGAGCGTAAGGAATCGGTCGGATATCAGGGAAAAGACCACAACCATCAGGACAAGCATGGCCAGAGCGCTGACTTCCGGCCGCGTCATGAGGTTTTTCAAGACTGATCGCATGATCGTCCTTTCGGGATATTGCAGGATCTGCCGCATCCACAGGATGCATAGATGATTGGAGGGCGTTGAGCGGCTGGGGCAATCCCAACGGCCGGTCCGGCAGCAGTGCGAAGGCCGCTGCCGGATCGATGCCTATCGCACACCCATGGCGACGAACTTGTTGACCGATTCGACATCGGCGGGTGTTATCAGCGCCTTGCCCGTATTGACGTCCCAGGCACTCAAGCCGAATTTGTTCATCAGATAGAGCTGCAGGATCGGCAGATACCCCTGCAAATAGGGCTGTTGGTCAACGGTCAGATGCACATAACCCTTGGTCATTTCATCCATCAGGATCGGCACGAGGTCGAAGCCGCCCATCAGCACTTCACCGGGCTTTATGCCGAGATCGCGCAGGCATTCACCGGCACCTGCAAACCAGAAGCCGGCGCCGATAACGGCGGTCGTTTCAGGATGACCCTGGATATACTGGCAAATGCGGGAACCGGTGACCGACAGGTCATTGGCTGAATCGATGGTTTCGTGCGTGACCTCCCAATCCGGATTTGCGGCATTGAGTTCATCAAGCCACTGGCGTGCACCGCCGATGCGGTCTTCAGCCCAGCTTTCACCCGGCCGCGCCAGCCCCAGCAGGACGTGCGCCGGTTTGCTCTTGTCGAATTGCTCCGAAAGCCCCTTGGCCACCTCATATCCGGCCTGATACAGATCCTGCCCGACAAATGCCTGGCGGGAATTTCCGTCCGCACCCTCGGTGTCGTCGACATTGGAAATGATCACCGGAATGCCCGCTTCCGTGGCCCGGGCGATCGCATCGTCATACAGCTCATCATGAACAATCACGGAGACGATGCCGTCCACGTCCTGAGCAATGACGGTTTCAAGGTTCTGCAGATGCATTTGCAGATTGCCGTTTTCCTGGGTGAAGATGAGCTGGCAATCAACCTGCAGCGTTGTACAGGCGTCGTCCATTCCGCGCTTGATTGTCTGCCAGAACGTGTTGTCCACGCCGGTTTGGGTAAGATAGGTGAACTTGTACTCCGCGTGACTTGCAGTGGATGCCAGCAATCCGGCTCCAAGAGCAAGTCCTGCAAAAGCGGGCTTGAGCCACTTTACATCTGTAATATTCGGCATATTTTCCTCCAATGTTTGGTGTCCAGACCGTGCGCTCGTCGCGATTAAGCGGTCTGGACGCTGAGAGCTTCCCCGTGTGCCATCACGGGGAAGCTCGCACGGAATGCGTCATCAGCGACGCATGGCTTCAAGAACTTCAAAACAGGCCGCCAAGGGGTGGTAATCGGTCTTGCTGGGCGGGCTTTTTTTGTCATCGTAGCGTTTGTTGTTCGCATCCAGGACCCGGTACCAGGCGCCATGTTTGTGGTCGACAAGATGCTGGTCGCTGTAGCGCCAAGCCCGGTCGTACCAGTCCCAATAGCTGTCGTCGCCGGTCCTCAGCGCGAGTATTGCCGCGGCTGCGAAGGTTTCAGCGAGAACCCAATAATAGCGATCCGTGTCCAGGACCGTACCGGAAGGATCAAATGTGTAGTTCATGCCGCCGCCCTTCTCATCCCAGCTCTTTTCGAGCGCCGTGTCGAAAAGCAGTTTGGCCGATGTCATCATCCATGGCTCCGGCCGGTGGCGTTCAAGGATCAGCAGCAGCTTGGACCATTCGGTGAAATGTCCGGGAAGGTAACCGAACGGACGAAAAAGGTTCTTCGGATCGTCCCGATTGTAGTCCCAATCATGGGTCCAATCGGTATGATAATGTTCCCACACCAGACCATCCCCTGGCGCGGCCAGATCCACGCAGATACGTTTTGCCAGAAGATGGGCACGGTCGAGGAACCGCGTTTCACCGGTGGCTTCAAAGGCAGCCAGCATCGCTTCGCACATGTGCATATTGGCGTTTTGGCCACGATAGGGGTCTATGGCCGACCAGTCGCCAGCGGCGATTTCGTCGACATAGAGCCGGGCATCGGCATCCCAGAACCGATTTTCCAGCAGTTCGAAAACGTCGGCGGCAAGATCGGCTGCACCGTCCACACCCGCCTTGGCTGCACCCGCCGCAGCGAGAAGAACAAAGGCATGCCCGTAGCAGTGGCGCGTGCCATCCACTACGCCGTCAGCACCCAGCACCCAGGCAAAACCGCCATCGGGCTGCCGGTGCTGTTGAGTCAGAAACGTCAGCCCGTGTTCTGCGGCGGCCTTGAATTGCGGATCGCCAAGGACAATCGAGGCCAGGGCGTAGTTGTAGATGAACCGGCAGGTGCCGACGAGGTGCTTGGTGTCGCGATCATAAACCGTTCCGTCATCAAGCATTTGATTGATGTATCCGCCCCGTTCCGTGTCGATACAGGTGGGGTGGTAGAATTCGATGATACTGCGGATATGTGCAGTCAGAAATTCCGGATCCCGGTATGACATTTCGATCCTCCTAGTCCGGCAGCAAAATGCCAAGTTTTGCAAGAACACCGCCATCGACCTTCAGGTCGGCGCCGGTCATGAAGGGACAGGAATCGCCCGCCAGGAAGGCCCCAACTTCAGCGATCTCCTCCGCCCGTCCGACACGGCCGGCCGGATGCGCCTTGCCCCAAAGGTCCACCATTTCTTCCGCCGTTCGGTCGCCCTTCCACAAATCCGCCGCCCAGCGCAGCATTGGCGTGTCGACCGATGCCGGGCAGATCGCGTTGACCCGGATACCGGCATCCGCGTGATCAAGTGCCATCGCGCGGGTGAGGGCGAGAATGGCGCCTTTGGTCGCCGTGTAGGCCGCGACCCCGCTCTGTGACGCGTAGGCCTGCACGGAGGCTATGTTGATGATCGATCCACCGCCGCGCTTTGCCATCTCGGGTATGGCAAATTTTGAAGCGTGAAAAATGCCTTTGACATTGACGTCGAACACCTCGTCCCAAACGGCTTCGCTTGTGTCGACGACGCTTCCGTATCGCTGGATGCCGGCGCAATTTGCCAGGATGTCGACGCCGCCGAACTGCGCAAGCGTCTCGGCGACAAGCGTCTCCATTTCGGCGCTCCTTGCAACATCCGCAAGAAGGCCGCGTACCGAACCGCGTTCGGGTGCGGAGCCGATCGCTGCGTCGATCGAGTCCGCCTCGTTGCTGCAGATCATCACCTGTGCGCCGCCTTGTGCAAAGCGATGCGCCATGGCACGACCCATTCCCTTTGATCCGCCGGTGACAATGGCCACCTTGCCATGAAGGTCCCTGGTCATTGGCCAATTCCTGTCGCTGTCATGTTCATCCCTGTGGCCTCATTTTCGTCAATGTCGAAATAATCGGGATACTGATCCATGAGGCTTTCGAGGCCGGGTAGGATCGTTTGAAGATGAGTACGGACGCGCTTTTCGGCCTTATCCGCGTTCTTCTGTCTGACGGCGTCAACGATATATTCATGGTCGTCGATCAATTCGCTGATCTTGCGGGGTTGCAGCGTCAATTTGCGAATACGGTCCATATGCGTTTTGGCATCTTCGATCAGTTGCCAGGCCGCTTCCTGATCCGCCAATACGCAGATCTGCCGATGCATTTTCTCGTCGGCCGCGTAAAACAGCGAGGGTTCGTTTTCCCGCTCGGCCAGTTTTTGCTCTTCAATGGTCTGCAGCAGCGGAAAGACGCCGCGCGACGTCGCGCGCTCCGCAGCCTGCCGGACTATTGCAGCTTCAAGCGTCTCCCGGACAAACTGTGCCGTTCGCACGGCTTTGAGCCGGATGGGCGCAACCACGGCACCACGCCGGGGGTACATTTCAACCAGGCCTTCCGCCGACAGGCGACCGAGGGCCTCGCGGATCGGTGTGCGGCTCACCTTGAGATCGTCTGCCAGGCCCTGTTCGCCCAGATGGACATTGGGAGCCAGTTCCAGGGAGAGAATGCGCGCGCGTATCTCCCGATAGACATGAATGGATGTCGGCAAGTGGGTGTGCCGATAAGGCATCAAGATCTCCCGATATCGATTGTATACAAAAATACAATTTGATAATTTGCATACAATCATATGGAGCAAACCAGATCAAGGCCCACCTCAAACGGGTCACCCTCTGATGGTCCCGAAGGGGCCGAGAGGGGAGAACGAATATCCGATCCGATCGAAGATGCCGATGCGGCATTGCGATGCCGCGATCAGGCAATCTGTAAAACATTGGTCGATTTAGCGATGCAAAAACAGTTGGTTGTGCCGTTGACTTGAATCAGATCCACAACCGAATGCACAGCAAGGCATCGGCCTGGAACCGGGGCCGGCGCGCTGCCGGAATTGTCCACATCATTTTGTCAAAGATCGTAGAGTGTGGAAAATTTCGCCTCGAGATAGGAGACAAGTGGTTCAGCACTTGGCGCTTCGCCGGTCGCCTGCTCGATCAGTTCCGGGGCCGGTATGACCCGACCCCTTGAGTGAATCCGTTCGCGCAACCAGTCCAGGATCGGTTGCGTTTCGGCCGATCGTATCATCGCTTCCCGATCAGGCAGCGTGGCCAGCATGGCCTTGTCCAGGCAGGCGGAATAGATATTGCCCAGACTATAGGTCGGAAAATATCCGAACAGGCCAAGCGACCAATGGACGTCCTGCAGCACGCCAAGACTCGCATCGGGTACAGTCAAGCCGAAGTCGCGTTCGAACCGTGTGTTCCACGCCTCTTCAAGATCGTCGACTTCCAGCGCGCCGGAAATCAGTTCACGTTCGAGCTCGAAGCGAAGAAGGATGTGCAAATTGTAATGCACCTCATCGGCCTCGGTCCGGATGAAGCCGGTTTCGACCCGATTGACGGCGGCGTATAGCCCATCCGGACTGGCAATGTTCAGCCCGCCGAAGGCCTCATCCATGGCCGGGTGGAGCCAGTCGGCAAAGGCACGTGACCGGCCGACCTGGTTTTCCCAGAAACGTGACTGGCTTTCATGCACGCCCATCGAGCAATAGTCGGCCGCTGGCAGAAAGGGGTCCGGAGCACCTTGCGCATAAAGAGCGTGCCCAACCTCGTGTACCGTTGAATAGAGGCAGTTGAGCGGATCGGCCTCATCGGTTCGCGTGGTGATGCGAACATCACTGCCGCTGCCCGAGCAAAACGGGTGGACCACCGTATCGATCCGTCCGGCCTCGAAATCGTAGCCAATCCGCGCGGCAATCTTCCTGGCAAGGTCCATCTGTGCGGTGGCCGGAAAGTGGCCTGACAAGGGCTCGGGTGCTGCCTTGCCGGCAATTTTCTCGCGAAGCGCAACCAGGCTGGGACGAAGACTCTCCAGCAATGGCAGCAGCTCTTGCGCCCTGGCACCCGGTTCGAATTGATCGAGCAGTGCATCATAGTGATCCATGTCCGGACCGGCGAGGCAGCTTGCTTCTTCCCGCTTGAGCGCGATGTTCCGTTTCAAGGCGGGAACGAACTGGCTGAAGTTCTTTGCTGCCCGCGCGGCCGCCCAGGCTCTTTGTCCTTCCGATGCCGCCTTGGCGCTTTCCTCGGCCAGTCGCGACGGTATCTTGGTCGCCTGATCATAGGCGCGCTGGGCTTCGTCTATGTTTCGTCGGTCGAACGCACTCAGATCGTCCCGGTCAATGCTGTCGATCCACTCGGGAATGCGCGGGTCGGCATTTCGTGCGTGAATGACGGCGGCGAGCGTCCCAGACTGCTCGGCCCTCTGCTCGGCACCGCGCACCGGCATGATGGCCTCCTGGTCCCACTCCAGGAGTCCGGCCACCTGACCAAGGGCGGCGGATTGTTTCAAATGATTGAGAAGAACGGGCAGGGACATGGCGCGGCCTCGAAACGATTGACGGAATACAGTGCCGCTATGTCAATTGGCTGCAAATTGCAACCGGAGCGGCATGATTCCAGTAAGGAAGCGCTGGTGGGACACAGTAAAAACAGGTTCGCACCTTTCCAACGAATATTGGCTTTAGCACGCAAGATATGGCGCACCGATATTGAAAGCGATGCCGATGTGGGACACAGTCCAGCAGCGTCGTCGGATACCGGCTCAGCCGGTTCAGTAGATACACCAGATGAATCGGATACCATGGATACGGAATTTGCCATTGTTGGCGGCGGCGTTGTTGGTCTCTCGATTGCCTATGGACTTTTGAACCACGGTCACAGTGTCAGTGTCCTTGATGAGGGTGATGGCGCCTATCGCGCGTCTCGCGGCAATTTCGGACTCATCTGGGTTCAGGGCAAGGGACTGAAACAACCGGCCTATACGCGCTGGACCCGCGCCTCGGCAGCCGCGTGGAAAGATCTTGCCGAGCAACTGACGGCACGCACAGGTGAAGACCTGTCCCTCGTTCAAGATGGCGGTTACGTGGTCCACATGGACGAAGACGCGCTTGATGCCGACCGGAAGAAATACGAAACGCTGCAAGCGGAACTCGGCGGCGACTATCCGTTTGAGGTGATGGGCCGCAATGCGCTGCGCTCGGAGGAGCCGAACATCGGTCCCAAGGTGGCGGGCGCGCTTTACTGCCGTGAAGACGGACATGTGAATCCGCTGAGGCTGTTGCGGACATTGTCTGCCGAGGTGCGCCATGCCGGCGGCGATGTGCGTGTGAACACACAGGTAAAGGAGATTGCCGGTCAAGCTGGCGGGTATCGATTGATCATGTCGGACGGGTCCGCATTTGGTGCCGAAAAGGTCGTTCTTGCAGCCGGGCTTGGTGCCTTGCAGCTCGGGCCCGGACTTGGTTTCAGGACTCCCATCAGTCCCCAGCAGGGACAGGTCCTGATCACCGAAAAACTGCCGAAGCTCATGAACCGGCCCAACGTCGAAGTGCGACAGGTCGATGAAGGGGGCGTGCAAATTGGTGCTTCCAGCGCGGAACTGGGATTCGATGACCGGGAAACCCTGGAGACAACAGCCGCGCTGGCCCGCAACGCGGTCGATATGTATCCGGCACTTCGATCGGCCCGCGTGCTGCGCAGTTGGGCAGCGCTCCGGATCATGTCGCCGGATGGCTTGCCGATCTATCAGCAATCCCCGACTCATCCCGGTGTCTTTTTCGTCACATGCCATTCGGGCGTGACCCTTGCGGCAGCGCATGCGCGCTTCCTGCCATTGTGGTTGACCGGCCAAACCGATGCACCGGATCTGTCAATGTTCAGCGAGGAGAGATTTCGTGTTCAGGCGGCTTGAAACGACGGGCGGCGACCATGTCGAATTTGAGTTCGATGGACGCAGGATTGTTGCCAGACGCGGAGACAGTGTTGCCGCTGCTCTCCTTGCTGCCGGCATCAAATCATTCAGGACAACCCAAAAGTCCGGCGCTGCACGTGGGCCCTTTTGCATGATGGGCGCCTGTTTTGACTGCCTTGTCGAAATTGATGGCGAAACCGTTCAGGCCTGCGCGGTGCCTGTATCGCAGGACCTGTTGGTGGGGCGGTGCAAGCAGGTCAGCCTGTCGCCTCGTGACGAACAGTGACCATGGTCGATATTGTGATTATCGGTGCGGGACCTGCCGGCATGGCTGCGGCCATACAGGCAGATGAGTGCGGTGCATCGGTCATGCTGCTTGATGAGCAGCAAGAGCAGGGCGGTCAGATCTACCGCAATGTTTTGAATGCGGACACTGCGCGACTAGCTGTCATGGGAGACGATTATGCTGCCGGCCAGTCGCTTGCCAGTGCACTCGATAGACCGGGTGTTCTCCGCGAATTGAGCGCCACCGTCTGGCGTGTCGATCCAGATGGCACAGTAACCTATTCCGTCAAAGGTGTGGCGCGGCAGGTCATCGGTCGACAGATCATCGTCGCAACCGGTGCGCTGGAACGCCCGGTGCCTCTGCCCGGTTGGACATTGCCAGATGTGCTGACAGCCGGCGCTGCCCAGATTCTGATGAAATCGAACGGCCTGGTTGCAGACAATGCGGTGCTTGTCGGCTGCGGTCCGCTTCTTTATCTGCTGGCTGCACAGATGTGTCTGGCGGGTGCGGCTCCAAAGGCGCTGGTTGAAACGCAAACCCGGGGCGATACGTGGCGATCACTGAAATATGGGATGGGCGCGCTGCGCGGCTGGCGAACCCTTTCCAAGGGACTTGGCTTGATCGCGGCTGTCAGGCGGGCTGGTGTGCCCCGCTACAAAGCGGCAACGGACGTTCGCATCACCGGTACGGACAGCGCCGAAGCGGTGATGTTCTCCTGCGGCGGGACGGCGCGTGAAATAGCCTGTGACAACGTGTTTCTGCATCAGGGTGTTGTCCCCAATACACAAATCAGCCGCTCACTCGGGCTGGAACACCGTTGGAACCATCGGCAACGATGTTTCGAGCCGGTTGTCGATGTCATGGGGGCTACACGGCTCGAACGCATACATATTGCCGGCGATGGTGCGGCGATCAACGGCGCGAAAGCAGCAGAACTGCAGGGGCGGGTTACCGCCTGCGATGTCCTTGTCAAACTTGGCCGGATCGATCCGGCTCGGCGTCATAATCTCGTTCGTCCGCTGATGCGGGCACTTGCCGGGCAGATGGCCGTCCGCCCCTTTCTCGACGCGCTCTATCCGCCCTCGGCTGAGATCCTTCGCCCCGCCGACGATACGCCCGTTTGCCGGTGCGAGGAGGTAACGGCCGGCGATATTCGCAACTACGCCCGGATCGGCTGTGTCGGTCCCAATCAGACCAAGGCGTTTGGCCGCAGCGGCATGGGACCGTGTCAGGGGCGCTATTGCGGGCTGACCGTGACTGAGATACTGGCTAAGGAAAATGACATGTCGCTGCAGAAGATCGGGTCCTACCGTGTCCGGGCGCCGTTGAAACCGGTAACGCTCGGCGAGTTGGCAAGCCTGGCTGAAACCAATGGAACGCCAACAGTCGAAGAGGATCATTCTCATGATTGAGCGGATGGATGTCGGAACCCGCATGAGCAAAATCGTCAAGCACAATGGAGTAGTTTATCTTTGCGGGCAGGTAGGCGGGCGTGAAGGTACGGTTGCTGACCAGACGCGGGAATGCCTCAACCGCGTTGAACAGCTGCTGGCAGAAGCCGGATCGGGCACGGACAAGATCCTTCAAGCTGTTATCTGGCTCTCCGACATGGCCGATTTTGACGAGATGAATGCTGTCTGGGATGCGTGGGTGCCTGCCGGTCACGCCCCGGCTCGGGCCTGTGGCGAAGCAAAGCTCGCCCATCCGGATCTGAAGGTCGAGATCATCATAACCGCCGCCGGTTGATCACCTCTCGTCGGTCGGAGAACACAAGACCGTCGGCAGCGGCGCAGCATCCAGGGTTTGCCCCTCGTTCAGCACCCCGTCTGCATTGCCACCGGCTTTCAGAACGGCCTCGGTAACGGCGATAACGATGGCCTTGTCCGGCTCTATGCCGCGCAGCGCCGCTTCCGTGCGTTCGGCCGCATTGACCGTTTCACCGACCAGCGTGTAATCGATCCGACCGGGAAACCCGATATTGCCCACCACCACCGGACCGCTGTGCAGGCCGAGGCGAAGTCGCGGGAAGCCGTCGCCGTTGTTCTCGGCTCTTCGACTGACCGCAATGGCAATTTCGGCGGCGGCGCGACAGGCGCGTGCGGCATGGTCGGGCTGAGGATCAGGAGCACCCCAAAAGGCCAGCAAGCCATCACCGGTATATTTGTCAATCACGCCACCCGAATTCTCGAGGATCGGTCCGATCAGTCCAAACAGATCGTTAAGGTGGGCGGCAACGTCTGCTGCGTCGCGTCCCTTCGAAAAGGCGGTGAATCCTTCCAGGTCGGCGAACATCACCGTCAACGTTCGCTCCCGCGACCGCACAATGCCCCGCGAATTATTGAAAATGCGACGCACCAGCGAGCGCGGCAGATAGGTTTGAAACGCCGACAGCGCGCCAGCCGTATTCGTCAGGCTTTGTGCCATCTTTCGCCATTCCGTGACACGGCTGTTTTGCAGCATGGGGAGGGACACCGCATTAAAGTCCAAACGGGCAATGGCATTCAAAGCCCCGTTGAACTCTGCGGCGGGCCGGGCCATCCGGCGGCCAAGATACCAGGCAGAACCTGCTGCAACGAACATTAGAAGAATTCCGAGACCGGCTGCAACAGTTGATGCCCATCGGTCGCGAGCCGTATCGGCGGATGGAACGACCACCCCGATGGTCAGCGGTTCGGGACTGTAGCCGGTGAGTTCACGATAAAAATAGGTGTACCGGGTTCCGTCAATTGTCGCTCTGTGCCCCATGGTGCGCGTCAGGTCTCTGATGGTACGAAGCGGCTGATCGGCCCACATGTCGGCAATGACCGGATCGCTCACATCTGTCAGAAGCGGAAGGTCCGTCGACCCGTTCCCGGCGATGCGTGCAAGATGTTCCGGTGCCGCAATGACCCTGTCGCGCCCCAGCAAGATAAATGCGGTCGCATCGGATTGCTGTGAGACATTTGCCACATATTTGGACAGGGCCTGGCCGGTCACGGCCGCCACGAGAATACCGATGAACGCGCCATCATATTCGATTGGTGCCCGGTAATTCATGATTGTGTCGTTCAGCGTCGGATTGACGAATGGGCTTGACCAGTGGGCGGCTGGATTGCTGCGGGCGGTTGCCAATGCTTCCTTGAGAATCGACGGGTTTTCAACGGGTTGTATGCGATTGGCAAATGTACTGCGTTGCCAGGCCTGGATCGCTCCGTCCTTGCCAACGAGCGCAATTCCCGCCACCTGCGGGGTACCGGCAAGCATGCCCGAGACGAATGTCTGCATGTCCTTCGGATCGTTAGGGTCTACCCGGCCGCTCTCGAACATCTGTTTTGCATAGTTCAGTTGGCTGGCAGCGGGATTGAGTTCGCTGCGGATTCGGTTTTCCAGTCCGTCCACGATCAATTCTGCCCGTTCGCCCAGCAGGCGGTCGGCAGTGTCGGTTGATATGATGTAACCGGTGACGATCACCGGTACGACAGCCATGACAACCAGTGCGGCCATGACCATCGGCGCAAGAGTGGCAATCGAAATTTGCCGAATCTCGGTTTCTGAGGGTTTGTTTTCAGTGCGGCTTGGATCGCTCATTCTGATACAATATCAAAGCTTTGACATTCGCGCTTGAATCAATGTTTGAATCGTCAGTCCGATGTTTGGAGCGATCTCAGAGTGCTGCCTCGGGCCAGCAGCTTCGGCTCGATGGAAACGCTGTCGACGGCTTGACCGGGGCTGTCGGTCAATACGGTCCGCAACCAGTCGGCAACATGCCGTCCGATGTCCCGTGCGCCGACATCAATTGTCGTGATATCCGGGATGGCAAGTTCCGACAGGTCGTAGCTGCCAAACCCGCCAATCGCGATGTCGCCTGGCACGGACAATCCGGCCCGCTGACACTCCGTCATGGCGCCAAAGGCAGACAGGTCGGATACACACATGACGGCTTCCGTGTCCGGCCATTGTTCCAGCATCTGGCGCATGGCACTGGCCCCCTCGCGCATGGTGATGGGGGGTGTGCCCCAGGCGATGATACGGGTGGTATCGAGGCCCAGTTTTTCCAGGGCCGCCACAAATCCCGCACGGCGGTCCTTGCCACGTGTATCGCGGGAGGTGTCGCCACCAATGAAGCCGATCTTGCGAAAACCCTGATCATGAAAATGATGAACCATCAATTCGGCGGCGGCGGCATTGGAAAAACCGACGACATGATCGATCGGCTTGCTCGGCAAATCCCACATTTCTGCCACCGGGACTCCGGCATTTTTCAGGAATTTTCGACACCGTGCGGTATGGTATCCACCAGTAACGATCACGGCTTCCGGACGCCGGCGCAAAAACAGCTCTACCAGCCGCTCCTCTTCCTTGACGTCGTAATCGGTGTAACCCAGCAGAAGCTGAAGATTGGTCGAGCGCAGACCCTCGGTGAGACCACGCAGAGTGTCTGCGAAATTCGCGTTGTTGATAGACGGGATGACCACCGCCACGAACCCGGTTCTGCGCGATGACAGGCCGGAGGCTGTGCTGTCGATGACATAGCCGAGTTTTTCGGCTGCCTTGCGAATCCTGTCGCGTGTCTCCTTGCTGACCGATGCATCGTCCTTGAATGCGCGGGACACGGTCATCGACGAGACACCGGTCACGCGCGCCACATCCGACATTGTGGGAGCTTTGCCGGGTTTTCTCATGCGAACAGTCCGTTCCGGTCGGTTGAAGCGTCGGGGCGGACTGCGTTCGAGCGGATCATCGTGCCAAGAACCTGCCTATCTGCGCAAAAAAAGCGTGTTGACGTGATTCCATTCATCTTACGTTAGCGCTAACGTAGAATCCAGCACGGCGCTCGTGAATCAGCGGGGCACTGCATTGAGGTGTCGAAAACAGTTTGCGGCATCAGAATCCGGGCAAAGGGATGGAACAGGAATGGACTGGCTTCTTGCTCCAATAGACGCGACACGTCCCCATGATGTGGGACTGCTCCTTGCCTGGCATGGCCGGACAATGGTCGCTGCCTGGGCCTTTTTCATCCCCGTTGGCGTGTTGACGGCGCGGTTCTTCAAAATTCTCCCAGGCCAGGACTGGCCCCGCCAGCTCGACAACCGAACCTGGTGGTTATGGCATTGGGGCCTGCAGCACCTGGGGGCAATTTTGACCATTGTCGGGCTCGGGCTGATTCTGCTGGACACGCGTGGTGGCGCCGCGGCGATCAATCACTGGCTGCCGGGTTACTTCGTGGTTGTTGCCTGCTTGCTGCTGGTGGCGGCAGGCTGGTTGCGCGGTTCGAAGGGCGGTCCGACCGATCCTGCCGCGGATGGTTCATGGGCCGGTGATCACTATGACATGACCCTTCGGAGGCGGGTGTTTGAACATGTGCACAAGACGACGGGTTACGTGGTCGTGGCCGTGTCAATCCTGGCCATCTATACGGGTCTGTGGCATGCCAATGCGGCCCATTGGATGTGGCTCGTGATTTCCCTGTGGTGGGTTTTTCTCGGTGCGCTGTTCATGATTCTTCAACGGCGCGGGCTGTCTGTCGACACCTATCAGGCCATATGGGGTCCCGAGGACACCCATCCGGGCAATCGCCTCAAGCCGATTGGCTGGGGCGTCAAACGGCGATAATGCTCATCAGCAAAATCAACGGCTTGCTGCCGAAGTTTGACTCTATTTGTGATGCCGCGATCCGATGGATGGAATGATCAGCCCAGATCCCCCTTGTCCGGGCCATCGAAAAACTTCATCAACGCCGCATTGTCGGCACCGCCAAGTCCCGCACTTGTCAGCAGCCGGTGAATCTCGGCGCAGGCCGCCGTCAACGGCATGGCCGTGTGGGTGAGGCGCGCGAGATCCTGGGCACCGTTAAGGTCCTTGACCATATTGTCGATGCGACCGGTCGGCGTGTAGTCATGTGCCGCCATCTTGCCCATATATTCCTGCAGAATGGCGCTGTCGGCACGGCCGCCCTTGATGGCCAACGGTATCTTGGCTGCGTCCACGCCCGCATCCTGGGCCAGGCGGGTCGCTTCGGCAACGGCCATGAAATTCAAGGCGCACAGGACCTGGTTGATCAGCTTTGTCGTCTGACCGGCACCGCTCGGTCCCATCAATGTGTAGTTGCCGCACAAATCGCCCATCACCGCTTTTGAAGCCTCGAAGTGATCCGGGTCACCACCGGCCATCACTGTCAGTTGCCCGATCAGTGCTTTTGGTGCTCCGCCAGACAATGGGCAGTCGAGCCAATTCAATTCCTTTTCAGATGCATCGCGGGCAAGAGCCTCGGTTGCAGGCGGATCGATGGATGACATATCGATGATGGTCGTGCCGGGTCTGGCGCCTTTGGACACGCCTGCCTCTCCAAAAACGGCCGCTCTTACGATGGCCGCCGAATTCAAACTCAGAATTATGAAATCGGCGGCGGCCCCGACTGCCTGTGCAGATCCGGCCGCATGAGCGCCCTTTGCCACCAAGGCGTCCACCTTGCCTTGATCGAGATCGAATACGTGCAACGCATGACCGGTTTCAAGAAGCCGTGTACCAATGGCATTGCCCATCATGCCGGCACCGATAAGTCCAACTGTCGTACTCAATTTCGTTCTCCAATTTCGTGCAGGAGACAGGCAACGATCTGTGCCTCGCTTCCGGCAATATCAACATTGATGGCGTTTTCATCCGGCCCTGGGACTTCCAGTGCGGCAAACTGGCTGTCCAACAGGCTTTCAGGCATGAAATGGCCCTCTCGCCGGTGCATGCGCTCGGCGATCAGGTCCTTGCTGCCTTGCAAATGCAGATACAGAACAGGTTCACCGGCAGCCTCCGTTATTCTTTCGCGATAGAGTCGTTTGAGCGCAGAACAGGCGCAGAATATCACACCGTCCGTCTCCTTCATGGTGTGTCCCACGGTCTGCAGCCAGGGCCAGCGATCAGTGTCGCTCAATGGAATGCCGGCGCTCATTTTGCGGATATTGTCTGCCGGATGAAAATGGTCGCCATCGATGGCGGTTCCGCCATGGGCTTTTGCCAGTGCTGTGGCGATGGTCGATTTCCCGCAGCCCGACACACCCATGACGACAAAGAGCCTCATTGTTTCAAAGGGACGCCGTAATTCCACCATCGACATACAATGTATGACCGTTGACGAAACTTGAAGCACCCGATGACAAAAAGATGCAGGCACCGACCAACTCGTCGACATCGCCCCATCGGCCGGCAGGTGTTCTCTTCTCCAGCCAGGCAGTGAATTCCGGGTCTGCAACCAAAGCCGCGTTCAGCGGCGTGTCGAAATATCCGGGTGCAATGGCGTTGATCTGCAGGCCGTATTTTGCCCAGTCGGTTGCCATGCCCTTGGTCAGGTTGCCGACGGCACCCTTGGTCGCCGTGTAGGGTGCGATCCCCGGTCGAGCGAGCTTGGTCTGCACCGAAGCGATATTGATGATCTTGCCGCTGCCGCGCGCGATCATGTGGCGGGCCACAGCCTGACCTACATGGAAAACCGATGCCACATTGGTCGTCAGCAATGTGTCGAACATGTCGACGGGAAAGTCTTCCAACGGTGTGCGAAACTGCATGCCGGCATTGTTCACCAGAATATCGATGTCGCCATGAGAGGCTTCATATTCGTCAACCGCCGAACGAACGGCATCATGGTCTGTCGCATCGAACGGCATTTCCGTCACATCGGCGCCACCGGCACGCAAACTGTCGGCTGCTTTGGCCAGTTTGCCCGTGTCGCGGCCATTGAGGATCAGGGCTGCGCCGGCTTCGCCCAGGCCCTTCGCAAGCGCGTGACCAATGCCCTGGGACGAGCCGGTGATCAGGGCTGTTTTTCCCGACAAGTCGAATAGTTCTTTTCCGCCAGACACAGCAATCTTTTCCTTTTGTCCTCGACAATCATCTGATCTCTTGTATATGTTATCGATAACAATTTGCAAGTGGCTATCTGGAGACGATGGAAAATGAGCAAGGTCGAAATATTGCAGATCGGGCCCTATCCGGCCTGGGACGAGGGACCGCTCAATCAGACATTTGCCATGCATCGGTACTTCGAGGCGTCGGACAAGGCGCAGTTTCTTGCCGAATGCGGCGCCGGCATTCGCGGTATTGCGACACGTGGTGAAATGGGCGCTGACCGTGCTTTGATCGACGCCCTGCCAGCCCTTGAAATCATTTCGGTCTATGGTGTCGGATACGACGCGGTTGATCTCGAGGCGGCGCGCGAAAGGGGTATCAGGGTTACCAATACGCCTGACGTGCTGACAAAGGACGTTGCGGATCTCGGTGTGGCGATGATGCTTGCCCAGGCACGGGATGTTGTCGGTGCTGAAGCCTGGGTGAAGAGTGGCAACTGGGCGGGCCGCGGACTTTATGATCTCAAATCCAGGGTCCATGAAAAACGGGCGGGCATTCTTGGCATGGGCCGCATTGGCTATGAGGTGGCAAAGCGCCTTGCCGCATTCGACATGAAGATCGCCTATGGCGATCTGGAGCCGCGGGAATTTGCATCCGATTGGGAGTTCATCGCCGATCCGATTGCTTTGGCGCAGGCCTCCGACTTCCTGTTCGTCACACTGGCCGCTTCCGAAGCGACGCGCCACATCGTCGGCAAGGAGGTCGTCGAGGCTCTTGGACCGCAAGGCATGCTGATCAATATCTCACGCGCTTCCAATGTTGACGAGAATGCGCTGCTCGATGCTCTGGAAGCCGGTCGGCTCGGCAGTGCTGCACTGGATGTTTTCGAAGGCGAACCGGAGATCAATCCAAGGTTCCTCAGCCTCGACAACGTTCTTCTGCAACCGCACCATGCCTCCGGGACCGTGGAGACCCGCAAGGCCATGGGCGCGCTGGTTTACGACAATCTTGTTGCGCATTTCGAAGGGCGCAGCCTTCCATCACCCGTTATCTAGGAAAACCCGATGCGTGCAATTGTCATTCATGAAGCCGGAGATCTGCGGATAGAGGAGCGCGAGGCGCTAGCGCCGACAGCGGGTGAGGTCCAGATTCGACTCGCCGCCGGCGGTGTGTGCGGTTCGGACCTGCACTACTATCACAATGGTGGATTTGGTTCGGTCCGCCTGAAGGAGCCGATGATTCTGGGTCATGAGGTGTCAGGAACAGTAACCCGGTTGGGCGAGGGGGTTAGCGGTCTGGCCATCGGAGATCTTGTTGCAGTGTCTCCCTCACGCCCTTGTGGACAGTGTCGCTTCTGCGGTGAAGGCCTGCGCAACCATTGCGAAAACATGCGGTTCTACGGCTCCGCGATGCCGTTCCCGCATATCCAGGGGGCCTTTCGTGAAACGCTCACTGCGGATGCCAGCCAATGCGTGCCAGCAGCCGGACTGTCGGCCGGGGAAGCGGCGATGGCCGAACCGCTTTCGGTCGCCTTGCACGCAACCCGCCGAGCAGGTGAACTGCTGGCGAAACGGGTTCTGGTTACCGGCTGCGGTCCGATCGGTTGCCTTGCCGTATTATCGGCGAGACAGGCGGGAGCGGCTGAAGTCGTTGCCACCGATCTGTCCGACAATGCGTTGGACCATGCGTCAAAGGTCGGCGCCGATCGCGTCATCAACATGGCGCGCGAGCCGGACGCCATGACGGAATACGCAGCCGGCAAGGGGACCTTCGATGTCCTTTTCGAATGTTCCGGCGCGCAGCAGGCATTGGCATCCGGTATCGGCGCCATGCGGCCACGGGGCGTGGTGATGCAGCTCGGTCTGGGTGGAGACATGAGTGTTCCCATGATGCAGATCACCGCAAGGGAACTGGACCTGCGCGGCTCGTTCCGGTTTCACGAGGAGTTTGCCATGGCCGTGCAGCTGATGCAGGCCGGGCGCTTGGACGTCAAGCCGCTAATATCGCACACGATTTCGCTCGATAAGGCGGAGGAGGCTTTTGTTGTCGCATCGGACCGCAACAAGGCCATGAAGGCGCAGATCGCATTCTCGTGACCTGTCCGGGCGTTTTCTAGAACGTTTCGACGCCTATGGCTGACAGGGCTGCATTCGCCACGGCAATATCCTGTTCACCGGAGCCGGAACCGACACCCACGGCACCGGCAATATCGCCTTGAAACACAACGGGAAGGCCGCCCGGCAATCCGGTGACCTCACCGGATGTTGCCGCTGCAATGCCGGCCCGAACCTGTTCGGGTATCGACGGTGTTGGTGCACCAATCGATGCTGCGGTCCGGGCCTTGGCCAAGGCGCTCTTGCGGCTGAGATATTTGGCACCGTCCATCCGGATTTCACCCAGCGTTTCGCCGCTTCGGTCGACGATGACGATACATTGCGGCTGTCCGAGGTCGTCGGCCTTTTCGATCGCAGCAGCGAGCATTGTCATGACGGCCCTATGGGTGAGAGTATGGCTCGGTTTGAAGAAATCCACGACAATTATCCTTGCGATGTCAATTTGATCTGTTATCGGTAACACGATGTATTGGGAGGTGAAACGCAAATGTCCTTTTTTCGAGCGATTGAACCGGAATTTTCCCGATTTGTGATGGGCAACGCGCCGGTCAAGCAGCTGGCGACGGGCTTCGATTGGACGGAAGGGCCGGTTTGGTTCGGTGACGCCAATTGCCTGCTGTTTTCCGACATTCCCAATAACCGGATTATGCGCTGGACGCCGGGTGCCGGGATATCCGTGTATCGTGAACCATCGAATTTCGCCAATGGCCATACCCGAGACCGCGAGGGGCGCCTGGTCAGTTGCGAGCATGGACTGAGGCGGGTGACCCGCACGGAACTTGATGGCACGATCACCGTGCTCGCTGATTCCTTTGATGGCAAGTCCTTGAACTCGCCCAATGATGTCGTGGTCAAATCCGACGGATCGATCTGGTTTACCGATCCGCATTACGGCATCATGACCAATTATGAGGGATACAAATCGGAACAGGAACTGCCCTGCCACGTCTATCGGATCAATCCCTCGAACGGCAACATCGAAGCTGTGGCAACAGATTTTGCGTGTCCGAACGGCCTTGCCTTTTCACCGGACGAATCAAAGCTCTATGTGGCTGACACCGGCGCAATGTTCGATGCCGAAGCCGAGCGCCACATCAGGGTTTTCGACGTGGATGCCAATGGTGGCCTGACCGGCGGCGATGTCTTTCATGTGATCAATCCGGGTGCATCCGACGGTTTTCGTCTCGACACCGAAGGCAATATCTGGTCGTCGGCTGCTGATGGTGTCCACTGCATTAGCCCTGACGGACGTTTGCTTGGCAAAATTCTCGTTCCCGAGCTGGTCTCGAATGTTTGTTTTGGCGGTCGGGCCAAGCATCAGCTATTCATTACCGCGACCACCAGTCTCTATTCGGTGGTGCTCAACCGGCAGGGGATCCAAAGACCATGAACAATGACGACCGCGCGGATATTGGCCTGATCGGCCTTGGAACAATGGGCGCCAATCTGGCGCTCAACATTGCCGATAATGGCTATAAGGTCGCGGTTTACAACAGGACACTGGAAACCACCCGCAACTTCGTTGCCGATGCCGGCCCCCTGCAAGACAGATTGACCGGCTGTGAAAGCATCGGAGCGCTGATCGCGGCCATCAAACCTCCGCGTGCGGTGATTCTGATGGTGCCTGCTGGTCCGGTCGTCGACGACCATATCGAACTGTTGCGGCCGTTGATGGACGAGGATGATCTGATCATCGATGCGGGCAACGCCAATTTCAACGAAACCAACCGGCGAGCCGCCGGCAACGCGCGCTTTTTGGGCATCGGTGTTTCCGGCGGAGAAACCGGTGCACGCTACGGACCATCCATCATGGGCGGTGGCCCAAGGGAGCTGTGGGATTCCGTATCACCGATATTGAAGGCGATCGCGGCTGATTACGAGGGCCAGCCCTGCGCAACCTGGATGGGCGAGGGCGGCGCCGGACACGCTGTCAAAACGGTGCATAACGGCATCGAATATGCAGATATGCAGATGATCGCCGAGGCCTATGGGATCATGCGCGATGGCATGGCCATGTCGCCAAGCGAGATCGCCAATGTCTTCGATGGCTGGAACAACGGCGTTCTCAAATCCTATCTGATCGAGATTTCCGCCGAGGTGTCGAAAGCAACGGATCCCAAGACCGGTCGCCCGATGCTTGATGTCATTCTCGACCGCGCAGGCCAAAAGGGAACCGGCCGCTGGACGGCAATCGAGGCGCAGCATCTGGGTGTGCCGGTAACGGTGATAGAAGCAGCGGTGGCTGCCCGCAACCTGTCGGCGCGGTTGCAGACACGGCAGCAGGGTGAGGACGTGTTCGGTGCGGCGCCAACCAGGCTTGCTGCCGATGCATTGCCCATTTCCATGCTGGAAAACGCACTGATTGCCGGAAAGATCATGTGTTATGCACAAGGTTTCGAGCTTCTGGAAGGGCTGTCATCAGCCAATGAATGGAACCTGCCGATGCCGGCCATCGCCGAGGTGTGGCGCGCCGGCTGCATCATCCGCTCAACCATGCTCAATGACATGGCCAGCGCGCTTGCTGCCAGCCCGGACAGCAATCTGATGTTCTCCGATTTCTTTGCCGCACGTATCCGCGAAACCCAGGCCGATCTTCGTCGCACGGTGAGCCTGGCCGCAGAACACGGCCTGCCGACACCGGCGCTGTCATCGGCATTGGCCTATTTCGATATTCTGCGCACCGGCCGCTCGACGGCCAACATGATCCAGGCGCAACGTGATTTCTTTGGAGCACACAGTTTCGAGCGGATCGATGAACCCGGGGCGCATCACGGGCCATGGGGCGGTGATCACTGATTTCCGGCCTTTTTGCCGCTGGTGCTATACGGTGCTTCCGGGTACCAGTCGCGTCGGAGCGACGATAACGTCCTGAACCGGTTCTCCGCGGATGCGCGCAATGAGCGCCTCCGCTGCGGTTTTGCCGAGGGCCTGCGTTGCGACGGATGTCGTTGTCAGCCGCTTTGGCAGGACAGAAGCAACCTCCATGCCGCCCCAACCGGCAATGGATATGTCGTCCGGAACACTCAGCCCCTTCGATTGGCAATAGAAGAGGCCACCGACAGCCATATTGTCCTCCTGATAATAAATCCCGTCCAGGTCGCCCCTGCGGCTGAGTACGGTCTCGGTTCCGTAATACCCGGCGTAAAATCCGGGACGATCAATCAGTACTTCCCGCGTCGCCAGATGTCCGCCGCTGGCTTCCAGCGCCTCCATGAAACCATCGAACCGGACCATTCCCATGCCCGGAGTGTTGGCCTCGGCGCCCACAAAGGCGACGTTTCGGCAACCGCGGCTGACCATGTATCGTCCCATTTCATGACCACAATCGAAGTGATTGAATCCGACGGATATGTCGATCGGGCTGGTGTTGAGGTTCCAGATTTCCACCACGGGAATGGCCTGATCCCTCAGCATCTCAAGGACCGTGGGCGTATGTGTCCGGCCGCTCAGGATGACACCGGCAGGCCGCCATGACAGGATGGTGGTCAGCCAGGCTTCCTCCGTTTCCGGCACTTGCTCGTGGGACCCGATAATCGTCTGATAGCCGAGGCGCGAAAGCGTATGGTCAATGCTGTCGAGTACGGACCCGAACATGCCACTCGTCAGCCGCGGAACGCAGACACCAATCAGTGTCGAGGCCTTGTCAGACCCGAAGGCGGCGGCGAGGCGGTTGGGAACGTATCCCAACTCCTCAACGGCCCGCATAACCCGGTCATGGGTATTTTGGGAAAATCCGCTCGCCTTCCGCAAAACGCGCGATGCCGTCATCTTCGACACGCCGGCGAGTTCCGCCACCTGTGCGAGCGTGACATTGTCTTTTTTCTTTTTTGAATCAGACATCTAATTCGCCTGTTGCAATCGAGAAAACAGCGTACGTTACCGATAACATTATTTTCTTGACCATGCCAAATAAATCCGTACTCTATCGAATAGGTTACCGGTAACGCAATGCATTTCAGGGTGTATTGGCTGTTACCGGCTGGGAGGATGGCATGACGCCGCAAATTCAAAGCGGATTGTTTTTTGATGGGATCGTCAAGAGTTTTGGTGGCACGCAGGCTCTGCGCGGTGTCTCCATGCATGTCAATCGCGGTGAAATTGTCGCCCTGCTCGGCGAGAACGGCGCCGGAAAATCCACCCTCATCAAAGTGCTTGGCGGCATACACACGCCGGATTCGGGCGATGTTCTGATTGACGGGGTGCCCTACCAGCACAAACCCGGAACCGTGAATGAACGGCAGTCGGTGGCCTTCATTCACCAGGATCTGGGACTGATCGAGTGGATGACCGTGGCCGAAAACATGGCGCTGGCACAGGGTTACAAGCGCCGTGCAGGATTGATTGACTGGAGTGATGCGGAGCGACGGGCACGCGAGGCGCTCGCCCGTGTCGATTGTGATTTCGATCCAACGGTCAGAGTGTCCGATCTCAGCCGGACGGAAAAATCGCTGGTCGCCATCGCCCGGGCGCTGGCTGTTGAATGCGACTTCCTTGTTCTCGATGAGCCGACCGCCAGCCTGCCGGCGGACGAGGTGGAGCGGCTGTTTGCCGCGTTGCGCCCGTTGCGCGAGAACGGTGTCGGCATGATTTACGTTTCTCACCGGCTGGATGAGATCTTCAGGATTGCCGACCGGGTGGCTGTGCTGCGTGATGGCATGATGGTCGGCATCCGCGATGTCGCCCATACCAGCGCCGAGGAACTTGTTCAGCTCATTGTCGGGCGGCGAGCCCGCGAATTTGACAGGCCGGCCGCCGAGAAGGGCGCAGCGGTTCTCAAACTCTCCAATGTGGCGATCGGCGATGTCGGCCCGGTGGACCTGGCCGTCAATCAGGGTGAAATCGTCGGTCTGCTTGGCCTGCGTGGGGCAGGGCATGAGGATGTTGGCCGCTGTCTCTTCGGCGAGCGTGACTTTACCGGTGAAATTCACCTCAATGGCGTTTCACCGGATTTGTCGTCACCGCGCATGGCGATGCAATCGGGCATCGGGCTGGTGGCGCGCGACCGGGTCGTCGAATCGATCGCGCCGTCTCTGACGATCCGCGAAAACATGTACATAAACCCGCTGGCTTCCGGCCGTGGTCTTTTGTCCTTCAAGGGGACGTCCAGCGAGGACCGTCAGGTGGAAGCGGTCGGTCAAAGCCTTGGATTGTCACCCAATGATCCGACGCTGGCCATCGAAGCACTGTCCGGCGGCAATCAGCAAAAGGTTGTGGTCGGCCGCTGGCTCGAGACGGGGCGGCAGCTTCTGATCGCAGAAGATCCGACCGCCGGCGTCGATGTCGGCGCAAAGGCGGAAATCTATGCACTGCTCTTTGAAGCACTTGCCTCAGGGATGGGTGTGCTTGTCGTCTCAACCGATTTCGAGGAAGTCGCCGCCATCTGCCATCGCGCCATTGTCTTCAGCCGGGGACAGGTGGTCACCGAATTATCGGGCGTCGGCCTTTCGACCGAATCTCTCATTCAAGCCGCGTCCGCCAGCGATACCGGACGGGACACGACACAACAGGTGAACAATGCAGTCCATTGAATCAGATGCGCTGGAGCCGACAAAATCAGAGATGAGGGGCCTGTCCTTGGGCGCGAGGCTGATCCGTCTGGCACCCGTCTATGGGCTGGTCATTTTGACCGTCGGCCTCGCATTGCTGTTTTCCATTCTCCTGCCCAACACGTTTCCGACGCTCCTCAATCTGCGCGCCATCATCTCCGACAAGGCAATCATCGCCCTGTTGAGCCTGGCGGCGATGATCCCGATGGCGGCAGGTCGCATCGATCTGACCGTCGGGTACGGCATCGTGCTGTGGCACATTTTGGCGATTTCCTTGCAGACCATTTTCGGCATCCCCTGGCCGATCGCTGTCATGATCGTCCTGCTGCTGGGGGCGTTTGTTGGCCTCTTGAACGGTCTCCTGGTGGAAGTCGCGAAAATCGACGCCTTTATTGCAACGCTCGGCACCGGAACCGTTCTCTACGCGCTGGCGCTGTGGCACACCGGGGGACGGCAGATTGTCGGCGTTCTGCCGGACGGGTTCTACGCCATCAACGGCACGTTTGTTTTCGGGCTGCCAATCACCGGGTTTTACGTCCTGGCGATCACCATTGTCATGTGGTTGGTGCTGGAGTACACGCCAGTGGGCCGATACCTCTATGCCATCGGCGCCAATCCACGTGCCGCCGAACTGAACGGCATCCCTACCAGAAAATTTGTCATGGGCGCTTTCGTGACGTCCGGACTGATGACGGCACTCGCCGGCGTCATCCTCGCATCGAAGCTGCGGATCGGGCAGGCCAGCGTCGGTCTTGAATATCTGCTGCCCGCGCTGGTTGGCGCATTTTTGGGATCGACCACGATCAAGCCGGGACGGGTCAATGTTTGGGGCACAATTGTCGGTGTCGCAATTCTTGCCATCGGGATTTCAGGAATCCAGCAGATCGGCGGCTCCTTCTGGGTCGAGCCGATGTTCAATGGCGTCACCTTGCTTGTCGCCATCGGGATTGCCGGATACGCGCAGCGCCGCAAGGGCGCTGCCAGAAAATGACATGTTGTTTGAAAGGGAGAAAACCATGTTGAGACGAACACTTATCGCCGGATTGGCCGGTATCATGACGCTGGGCATCGTATTGCCCGCCCAGGCCGACGCCATATCCGATGCCATGGCGGCCGTGCAGAAACATGCCGGCAAGAAAGAAACCTGGAACGGTCCGACCAGCGGTCCCAAGGCGGCCGATGGCAAGACCATTGTCGTTCTTGCCGCTGACATGAAAAACGGCGGCGTGCTGGGTGTGACCAAGGGCATTGAAGAGGCCGCGTCGAAAATCGGTTGGGATGTCCGAGTACTGGACGGTGCCGGGTCCGTTTCCGGCCGCACCGCGGCATTCGGCCAGGCCATGGCCCTTCAGCCCGATGGCATCATCATCAACGGGTTCGACGCTGTCGAGCAGCAAACCGGCATGGCGCAGGCCCGTGAATCCAGCATCCCGATGGTCAGCTGGCATGCCTCGCCGGTGATCGGTCCGGATCCGGACAATGGGGTCTTCGCCAATGTCTCGACGGATGCGATGGATGTCTCGGCAGCTGCGGCCCAGTGGGCCTTCGCCGATGCCGGCGGCAAGCCGGGTGTGGTCATCTTTACCGATTCCACCTACGCCATCGCGATTGCCAAGGCCGACCGTATCAAGGAAACCATCGAAGCGCTTGGCGGCACAGTGCTTGAATATGTCGACACGCCAATCGCCGACACGTCCAACCGGATGCCGACATTGACGACAGCTCTCTTGCAGCGCCACGGTGACAAGTGGACTCATAGCCTGGCGATCAACGACATCTATTTCGACTTCATGGGACCCGCTCTGGCGGCAGCCGGCATCTCCGGTGATGGTCAGCCAAAGGCTGTCGCGGCTGGTGATGGTTCCGAAAGCGCCTATCAGCGCATTCGCGGCAAGCAATACCAGTCAGTGACCGTAGCCGAACCGCTCAATCTGCAGGGCTGGCAGTTGGTCGACGAACTGAACCGCGCCATGCAGGGCGAGGAATGGTCCGGCTACACCTCTCCGCTTCATGTCGTGACACTGGACAACATCGCCTTCGACGGTGGTGACAACAACATCTTCGACCCGGGCAATGGCTACCGGGACGAATACGCCAAGATCTGGGGCAAGTGATCATGATGGCCCGCCGGTGACCACGCTGGCGGGCCGTTCAAGGCATTAACTGAAAGCACCGTGCTTTCAGGTGGGCCTTGGCAGATAGGATGTGATCCTGGATCGCCAATATCAGCCGATCTGATGAAGCAATGATGTCTGACATTGGACATTGATCATCAACTGAAGCAACGCGTCGAATAGCAGGGATACGTCTCGGTCCGTTTTGACCAATAAATGCGGCAAGAATTGTTATCGATAACATAATTTGAAGGATAAGACCATGAACGACGGTCAGCCGATCATCACGATGAGCGACATATCCAAACGGTTTGGCGGTGTCACCGCGCTCGATGGTGTTGACCTTGCCGCCCATGCCGGTGAGGTGCTGGCCATTGTCGGTGACAACGGCGCCGGCAAGTCGACTTTGATCAAGATTCTCACAGGCGTTTACCAGCCGACCGAGGGCACCATTAATCTCGATGGCCGTCCGTTACAGATGAACAGCCATTCCGATGCGATCGAGGTTGGCATTGGCGCCGTCTATCAGACCCTTGCCCTCGCGGACCACCTTGATCCCGCCGCCAATCTTTTCCTTGGTTCCGAACTGACCAAATCTGTTTTGGGTTTTTCGTTTCTGGACAACAGGAAAATGCGGTCCGAGGCGGAAAGAGTGCTCAAGGATCGTCTTGGTGTGACGCTCAAAAGCATGGATGTCATGACACAGAGCCTGTCCGGCGGGCAGCGTCAGGCGGTGGCGATCGCACGCGCCGTGCGGCACACCGGTTTGCGGGTTCTCGTCATGGATGAGCCGACCGCGGCCCTTGGACCGCAGGAAACGGCCAGGACGCTCAAGCTGATCACCACGTTGAAGGAACACGGCCTTGCGGTGATCGTCATTTCGCACTCGCTCGACGACGTCTTTCAAATCTCGGACCGGATTCACGTGATGCGCCGCGGCCGATGTGTCGGTGTCGAAAAGACAGAAACGACAAACCGTGAAGCGATCCTCGGACTGATCGTCGGAGCCCACCAGGCCGCGTGACGCGGACCGAAAAGAAAAGGAAAAGACCATGTCTGTTTCGGTCGACAATGCGCGAAATTCTATGGGCAAGACATTCAATGATCGCCTGGAACCCTACCTGGCGATTCTCGGACCGATGGCGATGATCCTGCTGATTGCCGGTTTCATGGCCATTGTGGAGCCAGCGCGCTATTTCCGCCTTTCCAACCTCAATGCCATTCTTCTGGAAAGTGCGCTCTACATGCCCATGGCCATGGCGATGACATTTGTCATCACCCAGCGGGGCATCGATCTGTCCATTGGCTCGGTGGCGGCGCTCACGGGCATCATCATGGCCTTCCTGATCAAGCAATACGGCTTTCCGGCCTGGCTTGCCGTCATCATTGGCATCACGCTTGGCGCAACCATGGGGTTGATAAACGGGCTGGTCATCACCCGGTTTCGGGTGCCTGATCTGATCGGAACACTGGCCATGGATCTGGTCTATCGGGGCTTTGCTCTCGTGCTCGCCAAGGGGCTCGTGCTTGCCCGGTTTCCGGAGCTGATCACGGAAATCGGCAGGGGGCAGATCTTCTACATCCTGCCAACCCCGGTGGTCATCGGCCTGCTGTCGATGATCGGTGGATATTTCATCCTGACCCGCACCTATTTCGGCCGATACACAATCGCCATCGGGTCCAACCCGGAAGCCTCCGAAATGAGCGGCGTTTCGGTCGACCGGCACCGCATTCATGCCTATGTGCTGATGGGTGCCATGGCCGGACTGGCCGGGATCATGCTGACCGGAAAACTGAATGCGGTTCAGGCAACGTCGGCACCTTACTTCAACCTGCACGTGATCGCGGCAGTGGTTGTCGGCGGCACCTCCCTGTTCGGCGGTCGCGCGTCCATGCTGGGCTCATTTGCCGGTGTCTTGCTCTTGTCGATGATGATCAACGCGCTGGTGACCCTGCGGATCGAATTTTTCTGGCAGTCGGTCGCTTCCGGCGTGGTCATTATCGCGTCCGTTGCCGTTTACACATGGCTTCAAAAGGAAGACCGCGACGGCGCCAGCGGAATTGGCGCTGCCTTTGCCAATCCCGACAACGTCAAGATCATGAAACTGTCCGGCGCGTTGCTGGGCGGTCTCATATTCCTGCTCGTCATCGGTCGGCTGCTTGCCGGTGACCCCAATCCCAGCGGCTGATGCTGCTGGTCCAACCGAAGACGACCGTCTTCGAAACCACCCTACGGAGGAAACAACCATGAAAATGATATCAGGACTGGTACTGGCGACGGCATTGTCGCTTTCGGCATCGGCTCTCGCACAGGATCTGCCGCTCAAGACACTGCCGGACGATGGTGATCGGGACTATTGGCTGCCACAGCAGGTCAACAAGGATGGCGCGCTTGAGGCGCTGCAGGCCAAGACGGGCGAAAAGGCCGTGAAATTTGACGGCACCCAGGACAAGCCGATCCAGATTGCGTTGATCTATCCGTCTGCGGATGTTTCCGATTTCTGGGCACGCAATTACCTGGCGCTGACGAAACGGCTGGACGAACTGGGCATACAGTATGAAACACGTGAATTCGCGTCGCGCCAGATCGAGCATTCGCTCCAGGCAACCTATGCAAATCAGGTCGCACAGGATCAGGACCTCTATGATTTCGTGATTTTCGGCCCATCCGAACTTGCCACCCAGGCCGACAATATCGACAAGCTGGCAGGAACCGACGGCTTGACGACATTTGTCTGGGCTTTTCACACGCCTCTCAAATACCTGAAGAACCAGCCGGCCGCCTGGTTCGACTTCTCATCGGCCTATGGCGCACTGAAGATGTGTGATTACATGCTGGAACGGCTCGGCAAGGATGTTACCTACGCCATGAACCGGGGCATTCCGGGCATCACCGACAATCAGCGTTCCGGCGATTTCAAGGATTGTGTCGCGGAGAAGGGTAATTGGGACGCCGTATACGAGCACTACGGCGAGTATCAGCGGGAAGGCGGGTTCACCGGAACAAGCCTGATCCTCCAGGCCTATCCGGAAGCCAAGGTCATCCACAATGCCAACACGGCCATGGCCATGGGCTCGGTTGAGGCTCAGGTTGCCACGGGCAAGGAAAAGGAAATCTTCTCGACCGGCTGGGGTGGCACCGGGCTGGAACTCGATGCCATCCGCCGGGGCGAACTCGATGCCACACCGATGCGCATGGGGGACGACGTCGGCGCGGCGACGGCCGAAGCCATCAAGGCTCATCTGGAAGACAAGGCCGACGAACTTCCGCTCGTGTTTCTCGGTCGCATCACGGTTGCCCATGATCAGATGAGCAAAGAGGAGATCGACAATCTTGAAAAGGAAGCCTTCCGTTTTTCAGGCGTCGGCGCCCTGAAACGCTGATCGCATGCACTGCAGCGGGCACCTTCCGGGGTGCCCGCCGAATGCCCAAAGGCGGCTGACGTTTCGACTGCTAAAGCCGTACGACTTTCAGCTTCGTTTTGAGGTCGGTGCGACAGAAGGCGTGAAGAAAACAGGTCTGCTCACTGATATCGAGCATTTCCTGGGCAACCTGATCCGATTCCGAAGTCTCGAGATAGACATGCGTTTCGATCGGATCGGCCTCGCCAACCTTGCCGGTGCCGCCGGATGCGCCACCCAGACTGAAATGCGTGTCCTGCACGATCCGATAGTCGTTCAGGTCGAGTTTCAGCATCGATACGAACCGACCGAATTGTGTCATGAAGCAGAACCCGATGCCGGCACTGATCAGCGAGTTGGCATCCGGGGCCCGTCCGTCCTCCGCGCTGAGAAACCGGAATGACGTCCCATAGGGTGAATATTGCATCTGCTGGATGTCCTTGATCCCGTCTTCGCGCAAAACCGCGACGGCGCCAATATTCAATCGACGATCCTGTTCATCGGAAAGCGACGAGCCGCCGGATGACGTCCCCTTGACGACGTCCTTCTTTGGCGTCGGGCCGACCGGCTCCATCAACGTTAGCGCGCCATCGACCGAAGCCGGCCGGGCCTTGGCAAAATGATCGCCCGGGTCCGGAATGATGGTGCCTTCCAGTTCCGCCACCTTGGCCGTTGGAAGCGGGTAACCGTTGCTGGCCAATTTGAACAGGCTCTCCAATTGTCCCCTCATCAACCCGTTGAGCGGAGAGGCGAAGGTTGCATTGATCAGGAACTCGTTCAGCTCCTTGTCTTCAAGATCGCAGTCGATCTCGACCTGCAGCTCGATGTTTTCGGCGCCGCCAACCATGGTTCGCTTCGGCATCGACCCCTTCATCGTGTAGTAATTGTCCTGAATGAGCTTGAGTTTGCGGATGTCGACACCCTGAAGCTTTGCCAGGGCGAGTATTTCATTCATGAAGCTCGCCGCCATGCCAACCGACAGAAAGGCCAGTGGGCAGGGGGCTGCATCATGTCCATTCAGGTATGGCCCTTCGTCGGATACCAGTCTCCAGGTGTCGCCGGTGCGCGCTGACCGCACCAGTGCTTCTTTCTGGAAACCGCTCAGGGACCGGACCCAGGTTCGCAAGGCGTCGCCCTTGCGATTTTCCGGCGCGTCGATCGGGACATCACCCGGTTCAGACAGCTTGAAAAAGGGCGGAAGGCCGCTCGCGCCGATGATGTTTTCGCCAAGCTTAGCCATGATTGTCTCCTACCAGGAAGCCGGCTGGCCCCGAAATCGAGTGGGGCTCGGCAAACGCCAACACTCCGTCATAGCCAAGGTTGCGTCCGATACCCGACATTTTGAAGCCGCCAAAGGGTCCCCGGCCGTCCTGCGCCATGGGGCCGTGGCCGTTGAGATAGGTGTAGCCGGCCTCGATCCGCCTGGCGATCCGAACCGCCCGTTCCGCATCGGGTGTCCAGACCGATGAGCACAGACCGAATTCGCTGTCATTGGCGAGTGAAATGGCCTCTTCGTCGGTCTTGAACTTCATGATCGGCAGGCATGGTCCGAATTGTTCCTCGCGCACGATCGTCAGGTCGGGATCTGCATCATAGACGAGGGCGGGTTTCTGGAAATATCCGCCACCATTGTAGAGGTCTTCATCCGGCACCTGACCGCATTCCCTGACCTCGGCGCCCTTGGCGCGAGCCTCGGCAATCATGTCGGTGACGACTTTGAGCTGTTTGGCATTGTTGACCGGTCCCATGGTCGTCTCCGGGATCAAGCCATCGCCAACAACAGCGCGTTCACACGCGGCAGTAAAACCGTCGACAACCTCGTCATAGCGGCTCTCATGTACATACATGCGCTTCAGCGCCATGCAGATCTGTCCCGACGAGCCGAAGGCGCCCCAATACATCCTGTTGAAGACTTCGTCGTCGAGTTCGACATCGTCCAGAAACAGGGCAGCGTCATTGCCGCCGAGTTCCAGCGTGACCGGGGTGATGTTTTCGGCTGCAACTTTCATCACGTGACGACCGACCGGCACCGATCCGGTAAAATTGACCTTGCGGACCAACGGGTGCCCCGTCAGCGTATCGCCGATCTCCTTTGACGAACCGGTTATGATATTGACCACTCCGGGCGGCAGCATTTCGGCGATGATCTGCAGCGTCAGCACCGGCGCCATGGCCGAATTCTCGGCGGGCTTCACAACAACCGTATTGCCGGTCACCAGGGCCTGCGGGAGTTTGGCGCCGAGAATGGAGAGGGGCCAGTTCCAGGGAACGATGAGCGCCGTCACGCCGCGCGGCTGCCGTGTGATAATCGTGTCAAATTGGGGGCCGGCGTCCGGCGGCCCCATGTCCTCATCAATGGCCATCCGCTCGCCATAGCCCGCCGCCTGCATGAAACGGTCGCCCAGTCGGCTCATTTCCAGCAGTGTTTCGCGGGCGATCTTGCCATGTTCGCGCGTGAAGAGGCGGGAACGGTATTTGACATCCTCCTCATCGGCCACCAGCGACTTGGCGATGTCACGCAGCATGTTGGCGCGCGTCTGGAAACCAAGCTCCGCCCAGGCCGGAAAGGCGGCATGGGCGGCTTCGACAGCCGCGTTCATGTCCTCTTTCGACGCCGCCGCCGCATGCCCCACCAACTCGTCCGGGCGTGCAGGATTGAAAAGATCATAGGTGGCACTCTCCCTGGCCGGTCGAATTTCGCCATTGATCAGAATATCTGTCGTTATGACCTGGTCCATATTGCTCATTGTGACACCTCCCACATCGGTCAAAATTTTCCTTGATTGTTCCATGCTTCGGGGCACGGAATTTTTTCCGTCACATCCCAGTGTTCGCAGATCATGCCATTTTGCAGGCGGTAGATATCGAAGCAACAATAATGGTTTTGATCCATCTGTTGATGGCTCAGCGTGACCACGAAATTGCCCTGTCCGATCAACCGATGCACCTTCCAATAGCGCATCCTTGTCGCCGGGCGTGACAAATCGGCGTGATGGGCGCGAAAGGGGTCTATTCCATAATTATCATGAGATGGATTGTGATGTTCAAATGCCCTGGCTGACAAATAGGTCTCCGCGCGATCGAAATTCCGTCCCAAAAGGACATCATCCCAGAAGGCGCGAACAATGGTCTTGTTTTCCTCGGTCTTCTCCAGGTCAGTGATATCGGCCGGGCCATCGATCATGGACCGACCCGATATCGGGTCTGTTTCGAAGGCCTGTATCACATCCCAGTGCTCGATTACCCGGTCGGCCTCATCGGTGTCAAAGAGGTCGCCCGTGACCCATTGGCTCTCGCCATTGTTGAGGCTTTGATAGACATGCAGGAACACGAACGGACCGTCCTCGATTGCCCGTACGACCTGAATGTCGCGGATCGGGTTGCGCGCGAGAAACGGTTCGAAGAAATCGGCAAATCCCTGCTGTCCATCCCCAACACCGGTGGAGTGTTGTGTGTAGCGGGCGCCGGTATGGGCATTCAGTGCCTCCCACACTCTTCCTTCGCCGATACCCTCCAGATAGAGGCCGGAGGCGTGACGTAGTTTTTCGGTTCCGGTCAGGGATGTGATCGTCATTTCTGCGGCCTCATACCTGATGCATATTGGAGAGAATGTGGCTCGACATGCCGCCATCGAGGGTCAGATTGGCCCCGCGAAACCATTTGGCGCCCTTGCTGAGGGCAAAGGCGACAACCGGTGCGACATCCTGTGGGGTCCCGGGGCGATCCATCACCTTGCTGTCTTCCGCCGCGCGCTCTCCCAACGTTGCCAGGAAGTCGCCCAAAATGGGCGTATCGACCGGGCCGGGACTGACACAATTCATGGTGATTCCCCGGTCGCGCCAGGTCCAGCGGTTCTGCATCGTCCAGACGACGAGAGCCTCCTTGGACAGAAAATAGGAACGCCCGCCTTCGGCATTCTGTAACTGCTGTTCTTTACAGAAGGCTTCCACGTCGCTGTCCAGGTCGAGTGCCAGCGCTGCCCGGACCTGTTCCAGTGCATTGGGCCATCCGAATCCCGCAAGGGACGCCAGATTGGCAATGGACGCACCATCAGCGAGTTTGGGTATCACGCCCAGCGTCAGCCTCTGCAATCCATAGAGGTTGACCTTCATGACGGTGCTGGCAGGAGCCGTCGGCGGAACGCCCGCGATATTGGCTAATCCGTTCACACTTTCCGGCAGAGCAGCCAGAAGCGCGTTGATCGAATCCGGATCAGCAAGATCAGCCTGCAGGAAAGTATCCGCATTGTCCGTCTCATGGCGGTCGACACCGATCACCCGAGCACCTTGAGATCGAAGCGCGTGGCTTGTTTCGGCGCCGATCCCGGAAGCAACCCCGGTGACAATATAGGTTTTTCCTTCATGCATGTGTCGATCCTCCCAGGATTATCCCACCATCGTTTGCGGCAGGAAGGTTGCGATTTGCGGAAACAGGGCCAGCAGCACCAGCATGAGCGCCATGGCAAACCAGAATGGCCAGATCCCACGGAAGATTTGGCCCATGGGCACACCCGGTGCGATGGATTTCACCACGAAGACATTGAGACCGACGGGCGGTGAGATCATCCCCATCTCAAGCACGACCACGACGAGGATTCCGAACCAGATCATTTTCATGTCGGCCAACGACGGGTCGAACCCGAAATCGAGGGCGGCAATAATCGGCAGCACAACCGGAATCGTCAGCACCAGCATGGCGATGCCCTCCAGGAACATGCCGAGAAACATGTAGATGAGAATGATGATCAGGAGGATGCCGTAATCTCCGATCGACAACGAAGTCAGCAAGGAGACCAACTGCCCGGGCAGTTCGGTCAGCGACATGAAGGGGATGAAAATGAAGGCTCCGATAATGATCAAAAACACGGTGGCCGAAGCCTTGAGCGTTTGAAGGATCACTTCGCGAATGGCCACGCCATCTAGAGACCGGCGATAGAGGGCAACGAGCAACGTCAAAAAGGCGCCGACCGACGAGGCCTCGACCGGCGTGAAGAAACCGGTATACATGCCACCAATGGTGATGCCGACCACGGCCACGAAGGGCAGGGCCGCGACGAGGGCATCGCGCCGCTCCGGCCAACTGGCGCGTTCGGCCGGAGGACCGGCTTCCGGACGGCGCAGCACCGTCAGATAGATCGCGCCGATGAACAGAAGTGTCAGCACGATGCCCGGGATCACGCCGGCCATGAAGAGCCGTCCGATGCTCTGTTCGGTCAGCACGGCGTAGATGATCATTCCGCCGGACGGTGGAATCAGGAAGCCGAGTGTTCCACCTGCCGCTACCGATCCGGTCGCCAGGCTGTCCGAATAGTGATATTTTTTCATTTCGGGCAATGCCACGCGCCCCATGGTGATGGCTGCTGCCAGAGATGAACCGGACAGGGCAGCGAACCCAGCACAGGCGGCTATGGTTGCCGAGGCGAGGCCACCTTTCATGTGGCCCATCCAGCGGTAGGCGGCATTGAACAGGTCAGCCGACATGCCGGAAACACCGGCGAGATTGCCCATCAGAACAAACATCGGGATGACCAGCAGATTATAGTTTGAGGCCGCCTCGAACGCTTCACCCGACAGGTTGGACAATGCGGTCTTGAGGCCGCGCGAGAACGCCTGATCCGATGCCATGCCCAGCAGCAAAAACCGATTGGCGGTCGCAATGATCGTGCCAACGACCCCGACGAGGATCATCGCCAGAGCCACTGGAAACCGCAGTGCCAGCAACCCAAAGAGCGCCAGAAGTCCGAGCACGCCGAGGAGCGTCATGCTGATCATCGCTCCGCCCCGAGCCGGATCAGCATGATTTTACCCTTGGTGGCCAGCTGCACTGCATCGGAGATCAGGACCAGCACATAGAGGCCAACACACCCGGCCAGCAGAAAATAGAACGGTTCGTAGGAGATCAGCAATTGCTGGGTGGTCTCGCCGAATTTCGTTGCCTTTCGACCAGCCTCGATCAGCTCCCAGGCCATCAGCAGCATCAGTCCGCCCGCCAGCAGACGCAACACGAACATGGACCAGCGCGCAAAGGCCGGGCTCATGCGCGATTCCAGGATCTCGATCTCGATGTGAGCACCGGTCCGGCCTCCAAACGGGATAGCGATCGCGACGAGAATGACGAGCGACAGGATCATCAAGTCTTCGGCACCAAGGATTGGCGCATTCAGCGCCTTGCGCATGATCAAAACGTTGATACTGCCGAACAGCATCATGAAGGCCAGCATTGTTCCGCCGACAAGAAGGGCGGCCCAGGTCAGGATCCGGTCCAATGGTTTGAGCCATGCGGGTTCGGACATGGTCGCCTCCTCAACCAATAGGGGCGGCCCACTGGACCGCCCCGTTCGATTTACTGATTGATGGCCTCGTAGACCTCGCGCGCGTTGGAAATCCCGCGGGCCTCGTAGTCTTTGAATATCACGTTCAGCCCCTCGGCAACGGCGGCATCCATCTTGGCGCGCTCTTCGTTGCTGACCTTGATCTGCTCGACCTTGGCCATCTGAGGGGCGCTTTGCATGATCTCGAAGGACTTTGCATCGGCACCATCAAAACTTGCGGCGCCCTGCAGGGAGAATATTTCGCCGGACAGTTCATCGATAATCGCGCGATGTTCGTCCGACAGCTCCATGTACCGTTCCTTGTTCATGGCGACGAAAAACACCGCGAACTGGACCGGAACATTGGTGACCAGATGGCTGGAAACATCCCAGAAGTTCCAGGGGGCAGTGATGTTGTTGTAGGTTGCTGTTGTGGAATCGATCGTTCCTGTTGACAGCCCCGTATACATTTCCGTGACCGGCATCTGAACCGGGACAGCACCGAGCGCCTCGACAATCGGTGTTGTCATTGCGGCATAGGGCACCATTTTCTTGCCCTCAAGCGCGGCCATGCTGGAGACATCGCTTGTTGCGGCCCAGATGTTTCCGGCTGTTGTGAAGATGCCCAGCAATTTCACGTCATTGTACTCATCGGCGAGGTGGTCCTCATAGACCGCGAGCAGGCGTTCCGTTGCCTCTTTCGCCGTGGTCGACTTGCCGGGAGGGATGATCAGCATGGATTTCGGAAAAATGGTCGGGGTGTAGGCCTGCAGGCCGAACGTGATATCGGCAACGCCCTCGACGACACGCTTGTACTGTTGCACCGGACCGGCACCGAGCTGACCCGCCGGGTAGACCTTGAGTGTCAGCGACCCGTCGGAGCGTTTGGCCAGTTCATCTCCAAACCACTTGAACAGGACAGCATTTGTGTGGTGTTGCGGCGGCACGAAATTGGCCACCGAGAGCTCTTCAGCACCGGCATGACCGGCAAAAAAGGCGGAAATTGCAAGGGCGGCGGCTCCCAGGCGGGACGCCAGATTGAATGATGGTCTCATGGATTCCTCCCAGATTGATGGCGCTTCACTAACAGGGCGTGGACATCGGAACCATTCATGCTTATTCATAATAAGTATGAGAGAAATCGATTTTCATCAGCTCGACGGCCAAATCCTTCGGACCTTTCTGGTCATACTTGAAGAGTCATCCGTTTCGCGTGCCGCCGAGCGGCTTGAAGTGACCCAATCCGCAGTCAGCCACACGCTCGCCAAGCTCCGAAGGATTTTCGGCGATCCCCTGTTCGTGCGATCCGGTCAGGGACTGACGCCGACAGAGACCGCTCTGTCGCTCAAGACCCCGGCGCGGGATGTTCTCAATCGCCTCAAGGGCCTGACGGATCAACGCCAATTCGATCCGAAGTCGGAGGCCATGCATTTCGTCATCGCCGCCAACGATATGCAGCGCGATCTGATTTTCCCGGAAATCGTGCGAAGCACACATGATCAGGATATCAGGCTGTCACTTGAGCTGATCCCGTCCGGTGTGCCCAGCGTTGCCCTGTTGCGGGACTCGCGCTGTGACCTCATCCTTACACCCTTGCCCCCGGATGCTCCGGACCTGATCCAGCAGAAACTGTTTTCCGGTATGATGAAGTGCTTTTTCGATGGCGAAGAGACAGAGCCGCCCGGCTCGATCCAGGACTATCAGCTGGCCGAACACGTCACGGTGCATTTTGCGCTTGGAGGGGCATCGGATGAGGTGCTTGTGGCGCCGGACCTTCAGCACATCCCGAAGCCAAAAATTACCGTTTCGAACTTTGCCGGCATCACATCATTCATACGGGGCACAAAAATGCTCTCGACCCAGCTTGAATATATGCGCCTGTCATCCCTGCGGGAACTCACACAGGCTCCATTGCCATTTGAAAGCGAGCCAGTGAGCATCTTCATGGTCTGGCACGAGCGATCCAACAATGATCCGGCGCACAAATGGCTTCGCGACAATGTCAGGCAGATTGCGGGCAAGATCGAACGGTTGAAATTGCCGGAAGAGGCTGTCTCGGTCGGCACTCACCAAATGTCGTAGACGTTCGACATGCGAAATGGCGTCAGCCGTGCTCTGGACGAACGCGATAAATGCGCAGGTTAGGTGTCGGAACTGCTGTGATCGGTTCAAGCCAGATTGGCGGCGCGTCATCTTCGATCGCCTTTATGAGACTTCCGGGATACTGAGCGCCGGTGACCAGGCGGACCGTGCTGGAAACGCAAACCATCACGTAATCGATGTTTTGACGCACCAGAATCGGAAGGGCTCTGTCGGGTGGCCCACTGAAGATCGCATGGGTGTCCAGAATGGCCTGCTGCGCTCTGTGATACGGGGCTGACAACACTGATAGATCGGAGAGCCCGAGGACGGTAGACCCGAAGAAAATAGGTGCTGCAACCACACCAGGGGGCAGGGCGGCCATGGCGGCCCGGTCGGTTGGGCCCTGACACTCGGCGACAATGTTGCTGACAGGGGCCGCCTGGTTGGTTGCTTCCGACACCGTGACCGGATCGGCCGTTCCGGCCATTACGATTTTTGGCAGCACGACCACCCAGGGAGAAGCGACGACCGGTATCGCAACGAGCAGTGCGATCCTGGCGGCATGAAGTCCGCGTGTTCGCAATGCGCTAAAGGTGATTGACATCAGCCACGCAGCCGCCGGTATGCAGAACAGGTGCGCAATCTGAACAAAACGAACCTGAATGAAGCTGACGCAAATGCCGGTTAAGGCAAGGGCCGCCAGGACGAGCCACTTCCAGCGCGAATGGGCTGGAACCGTCGCAAGTGCCAGACCAAGGGTGAGCACCAGAACAATCAGCGGGATGAACGCCGCAAAAAACACGGAGGGGTCTGTGTTCAGGACGATCAGGGCGCTCCTGGCCTCAGAAACGTTGTCGAGCCAGACCTCCCGCAATTTCGGATCCAGGAACGCATACGGGTCGCCAAGGCAGTGCGGGAAAAAGGTCATCGCAACGCCACCACAGATCAGCGCGAGCATTCCAATGGCGCCCGCACGCGACATTCGCGAGGAATTTGGACCGACAATCCCGCTGGCGAGTGCGATCCCGATGCCGCCCAGGACGGCTGAAACAAGGTGGGTCAGAGAGATCGAGTCACATTGGGTGAGAGCGTATCGCGACACCGGAACCGAAAGCGCGAAAACCGCTGCTGTTGACGCAGCGAAGGACCAACCAAAAGCCCGCGCACCGGAGGCGAATTGCCGTGCGTCCCACCACCACAATCCGGTCACGATGATCGCACCGGCGCCGACAAGAGGAAGCGTTTCGATGCCGATCGCCATCATCATGGCGGCGACAAGTCCAGCTGCGATCCCCCAGCGGCGACCATCGGTCAATCGCAAAAGCGACAGCAGGAGCAGGGCGCTGAGAACGATCTGGACATTGTGGTGATCAATGCGTCCCGGTGCGAATGTGCGCAGGGTCGATTCGAAGAAAAGCGTCACGAAGACCGAAAAGAAGATACCCGTGTCGCCGAACAGCGCCCTGCAGGCCAGCGCAACGACGACGAAGAAGAGAACAAGCAGGAACACCGGCCACACCATCAACGCCAATGCATCGCCTACTCCCAATAATTCCCCAAGCCAAAGGAGCGCGGCAATCGGTGCATCGACAAAGCGGGACCAGTGCATCCAGATGCCTTCCGGCGGATTGAGCCTTGTCTGAAGAAGATCGAACCAGCCCTGGCCGCTGGCAAAATCCCGCGCCTGGGCAAGACGCGCCAGATCATCGATTCCGGCGACGGAATGTGTCCATGGATGGGGCCATGCTGCGAGGATCTTCGAAAGACTGTAAATCAACCCGAAGAGGAGAGGCAATGTGATTTGCGGAAAAGGCAGTTTGCGCTCGAGCGTCAGCACGCCCTGATAGGACGGTGCGTGCGGTTCAGAATTGTCGAATGCAACCAAAGTCCGGTGATCTCCCGCTGATCCCATCCATGCGACGTCGTCAAAACGGCCGCGTGTCCGTGAATGCGAGAACATTCAACCATGCTGGTCTGTAAATTTTGTTAAGCGAACGTCGGATCATGCGCGGACACGCCGAGAAAACATGAATGGCGGGACCGATGATCCGACCCCGCCATCCGTGAACAACGAGCTGTATCGAATGTCAATTCGATCCGTATTCGTCCCGCAAGCGAAGCCAGCTCATCGGATTGTCAAACCCGGTTTCGTCGCGACCCTTGGGCACGAGATCAAGATAATGATAGGCCGCATTCATCATGTCGAGCCCCCGACCGAACGTCGAATAGGTATGAAAGATCCTGCCATCTTCACCCCTGGCAAACACGCTGATGCCGGGCGCGTCGCTGGCCGGAAACTGGCTCGCACGGTAATTGTAGCGCAGCTCACCGTTCTGACGTTCCTCATCCGTAAACGAGACCTCGAAATCATAGTTGAAATCGCTGTCTTGCGATGACACCCAGTCGAAACTCCAGCCCATGCGCTTCTTGAACGCTTCAAGCTTCTCCAGCGGAGCGCGTGCGATGGCAACCATTGAGACATCACGTGCGGCCAGATGGACAATGTTGCGGTCGAAATTGTCGGCCCAGAACGAACAGCTCTTGCAGGGCACCTCCCAGTCCGGACCATACATGAAGTGATAGACCACCAATTGGCTGCGCCCGGCAAACAGGTCACCAAGTGATTTGGGTCCGGCGACGGTTTCAAAAATATAATCCTTGTTGACTTCAACCCATGGAAGGGACTGGCGTTCCTGGCTGAGTGCATCGCGCTGCTTTGTGAAGGCCTTTTCCTTCTCCAGCAGCGCAATACGCGCATTGAGCCATTCATCGCGTGAGACAACAGCATGTTCGGGCATGATAAGCTCCTTTGTTAAAACAGTTTTTCAAGGCAATTGAAGCTGGAATTCCAGCCGATGCCGTGATTGTCGCGTGATTCCACATCGGCAAAACTGCGCTGGTCCAAAGTCATCTTTGTGCCGCCATCAACGGCTGTGAAGGTCACTTCAATATCGGTTTCCGGTCCACGCGATCCGTCGGCCTGCAGCCACGCCCAACTGAAAACCAGACGGTTGGGGCGGTCGATTACCCGGTAGATACCGGAGCAATTTACTTCTCCGCCATCCTTGTTGCGCATCGTTGTCTCCCACGCGCCACCCTCACGGACATCCAATGTGTGATGCGGAATGCTCATGCCTTCCGGACCCCACCACTGCACCAGCAGTTCCGGTTTGACCCAGGCATCAAAGACGGCCTCGGGCGGTGCGGACAGGATCCGCTCGACCACCAGAATCTGATCGTCAATCGTCGTTGTCATCTTTATTGTCCTCTTTCTGCAAAACTTTTTCCAAACGGTCGAATGATGTGTTCCAGAACCTGCGGTAACGTTCGACCCAATCATTCAGTGAGCGCATGCTTTGTGGCCGCACACGAAATGAGCGGTACTGACGGTCGATCCGACGTTCGATGACGCCTGCTTCCTCCAGCACTTTCAGGTGCCGTGAAATGGCCGGCTTCGAAATCTCGAACGGCTCCGCCAACGCGCCGGCGGTCTGATCGCCCTGTTCGAGCAATTGTTCGACAATGGCAAATCGGGTTGGGTCGGACAGCGCCGAAAAAATTCTCTGAACACTCATTGATTACCTCATTTGTTAAATAACAAATATGTTAAGTTATATTGATCGTCAAGTCTGAATTTGCAAATGCGACAGATAGGGGCAGCCGGGCGACCGGCAACCGCGAGCGGTGCCGGGTTGCGTGCCAATCAACGTGGTGTCATAGCAACCGGATGGGTTCCACAAATCGGCCATCCGAGTCGCAAGGCAGTCCGTCCGGCGTATCCGTCATCAAGCTTGCTATTGGTGGAATGGCAACAATGGCGGCCGCGATGGGCCTCGGCCGGTTCGTCTTCACACCGCTCTTGCCCGATCTCATGGTCGGTATGCAATTGAGCCCGACCGATGCCGGCCTGATCGCGTCGGCCAACTATGTCGGCTATTTGGTCGGCGCTGTCCTTGCCGGATATGGCTGGGCCGCCGGCCGCGAAAGGGCGATGTTCGTCTGGGCGCTGATCTCGACAACAGTGTTGCTGGCATTGGTGCCAATGGCAGGAGGTGTTGCGTCTCTGTCGGTCATCCGGTTTGCGGCTGGCGTTGCAAGCGCATTCGCGATGGTCTTTTGCGCGACAATCCTGTTCAGTCAATTTGCCGTCGCCGGTCGAAACGATCTCGTTGCAATGCATTTTGGCGGTGTCGGCGTGGGCATGGCGCTGTCGGCAGTGTTGCTGATGGGCCTGGGGCTGTTTGCGGCACATTGGACAACCGGTTGGTATGCAGCGGCTGCACTAGCGCTTGTCGGGTCGATCGTTGCTGTCACGCTTGTTCGGGCCGATCCGATTCGCAGCGGTGATATCAAGGAGCCGCCATTGGTCTGGACCCGGCGACTGACAACTATTGTCTTGGCCTATGGATTGTTTGGTTGCGGCTATATCGTCACGGCAACCTTTCTGGTCGCGATAATCCGGGATAAGGCTGGCCAGTCCGACATGGAGGGTCTGGTCTGGCTGGCCACCGGCATTGCAGCGGCTGCTTCCGTTTATGTGTGGGAGCCGGTCGCGCGGCGGTTTGGCCTGGCGGTTTCGTTCTGCATTGCCAGTCTGGTGGAGGCGTTTGGCGTTGTGGCGAGCGTTCTGTTGTCGGCGCCGCTGGGCCCGTTTGTCGGCGGCGTCTTGCTCGGGGTGACCTTTATTGCGGTAACAGCTTTTGGCCTGCAACTCGGGGGTATCCTGGCGCCCCGATCGCGAAGGAAGGCGCTTGCAATCATGACAGCCGCCTTCGGCACGGGGCAGATCATCGGCCCATTGTTTGCGGGACACCTGGCTGATCTCAGCGGCAATTATACGGCTGGCAGCCTCATTGCCGCCGGAGCGCTTACACTTGCCGCATTGCTGGCTCTTGCCTCCCGGCCGGCTCCCTCGGGAACGCAAATGTGAGGCGCAATTTACCCCGAAAGCTCATAGGTAGGATGAACAACTGTCGGCGAAGACCGAAGGCAGGCGTTGCGGTTGCCCGACCTAACGCGTAGTAGAAAAAAGCCCTGAAAATCAGCGGGAGTCCCAGGCGTGTTCAAGTCATTCTTTCCCAACCCGAAACTGTTCTTCACGTCCGCTGTTGTATGGGCACTCGCCTGTGCCTTTGTGTGGTACCTGTTCGGGACGGAGATAGGCACGGCGCTGGGATTTCAGTTCGCGCCGCCGGATGAGCCACCCGTCGTCGGGATTCGCTATTTCTGGACGCAGAGCTTTTTGTGGTTTTACCTCTACTATGCCGCCACGGTTGCCGCTTTTGCGGCATTCTGGAACTGGTATGAGCCTCATCCCTGGTTCCGCTGGTCCATTCTCGGCTCGTCGCTGATCTTGTTTTCAACCTATTTCTCGGTTCAGGTTTCCGTCGCGTTGAACAATTGGCGCCGTCCGTTTTTCGATTCCGTGCAGAACGCGTTGAGTGACGACAGCACGACCACGGCAGCGGATCTTTACGGTCTCATCATGATATTCGGCTACATCGCCTTCATGGCGATGGCGGTATTCGTGGTGACTCGATTTCTCGTCAGTCACTATATTTTCCGTTGGCGCACGGCGATGAATGACTACTACATGTCGCAGTGGAAAGACGTCAGGCACATCGAAGGGGCATCGCAACGTGTCCAGGAAGACACCATGCGGTTTGCCGGCATCATGGAAGGGCTTGGTGTCAGCATGGTAGACTCCGTGATGACACTGTTCGCCTTTCTGCCCGTTTTGTGGGGTCTGTCCAGCTATGTTACGGAGCTGCCGATCGTCGGCGAAATACCGGCTCCCTTGTTCACAGCCGCCATATTCTGGTCGCTCTTTGGGACGGTTCTGCTGTCCATCGTCGGCATAAAACTGCCGGGGCTGGAGTTCCGCAATCAGCGCGTCGAGGCAGCATACCGAAAAGAACTGGTCTACGGCGAGGATGACGAATCCAGGGCGCAGCCTCCCACGGTCAAAGAGCTGTTTGGCCATGTCCGGAAGAACTATTTCCGACTGTATTTCCACTATATGTATTTCAATGTGGCCCGAGGATTCTACCTCCAGGCAGACAACATTTTCGCCTATATCATTCTTGTGCCGACACTCGCCGCCGGCAAGATAACCTTTGGTCTGCTGCAGCAGATCCTGACAGCCTTCAATCAGGTCAGTTCATCGTTTCAATATCTGGTCAACTCCTGGACCACAATTGTTGAATTGCTGTCCATCTACAAGCGCCTGAAGGCCTTCGAAGCGGCCATAAGAAACGAGCCGCTACCGGGGATCGATGCCGATTATCTGGCGCGGATCGATTCATCCTCCGATCCACTGGCTACGGAAATCACCGCAGAACGCCCGTAGAATGAAGATGAAGAATGCGATTTACGCGCCGCCGCCCTCAGCGCGGCGGCCGAGGTGTTTGATGGCCTCGCCATAGGTCACGCAATCAACATCCGGCATTCCGCAGACGTCGGACAACAGCCGCTCCAGCGCACGCCAATAGGCGCCACCATTCATTTCAACGAAATGCATGCCGATTTGAAACGGCCGGCGGGCACCCTTGTGCTCCTTGTCGAAAGCGCGCCGGAATGCCTGATAGGTCCGCTCCTCGAACTGGCGTGTCTGGCTGGCATTTTCCAGCCCGGCGGAATGCCGGATGAACAGGTTGTAATCCATCGCGATCACACGGCGGTTCCGCGGACCTTCTGGAATCAGCGGCAGCTCGAATGTCTTAAAGTCATCCGGGCCTCCAGGCATCGCGGGACCACGCGATACACCGCTGGCGTCATACCGAAATCCGGCTTCCTTCAAAGCGCTGAACATGTTCTCGTTCGTTGAAAGATATGGGGCGCGAAACCCGGCGATTTCGTTCTGCACGAAGTCCCGCCATTCTGGAGGTTCATTGTCCGGCTCGCCGGCGTTGGCCCAAGCGGCCTCCAGGATTGACGAGAAGGTGCCGAACTCCTTCTTCCACTGCAGCTTGCTCCAACTCCCGCCATCGAAATGGCCGCAGCCATGGCTGGCTATTTCGTGTCGTTCGGCGCGTGCAGCCCAAATGTGGTTCAGTCGATCGCGAACCTCTGCGGTCGACTGGGCAAAGCCGACATTGGATCTTCCAGCTTTTTGACCGGGTGCGCGATAGGATTTGCCGTCATCGCGATGAATCAAGAAGGTGCAGGAAAGAAAATAGGTAAAGCGTGCGCCGGTGCCTTCGGCAATCTCCCGGCTTCGTTGCCACAGTTCGTTGTCATGTGCCCCGTCGAAGGAAACGATGACGAGTTGCCGCGACTCGTCGGTTGTCTCGGATGATGCCGGCGCCTGGGAAAGTCCGAGACAGAGCAAGGCAAACAAAAGTGGTGCGGGAAGGCGGGGCATGCGGTTCAATCTCGCTTTCAGGTTACGCAAACAATCAGCCTTGGGTCGTCACAAAAGCCGCCGGATCCCTGGTCGGGCAAGGATGAACATGCATGATTCTCATGGAAAGATTAATTCAGTGACAATTGAGGCAACACTGGGATTCCCGCCAAACCGTTCAGTCGGCGCAATTGACACATTTTTCGGCCATCGGGTCGATTGCCAGCCGACCATCGGGAATTTCGGTGTCACATTCGGTGCAATAGCCGTAATCACCGTCCTTGATGCGTCGCTCCGCCATTTCAATGCGAAGGAGATCACGTTGCCGCTGGCGTTCTTGAGCCTCGGCCATGGCCTGTTGCTGCATCGAATCCATGCGCGAGAGCCGGCCGACAGCCTGCTGATCGAGTTCGACGGTTGCCCGGGCATCTTCCGAAAGCTTCGAGATCTCCTCAAGCTCGCCGCGTCTCAGGCGCAACCGTTTTCTTGCAATCTCAAGATCAATTGCCATGTTGCAACAATAGAACCTTTCCGGGTTAAATGACACAGGTTCAAGCTGCGGCCAGGCGGGCCAGGTGGTTCGCCGGAAAATCGAGGGGACAGACATGTTGGTACTGATACTGGGATTGATCCTGTTTCTGGGGGTGCATTCAGTCAAGATCGTGGCGCCTGCATTTCGCGATCGTTTTATCGCCCAGCGAGGAGAGAACACCTGGAAGGGACTCTACACGGTCATATCGCTTGCCGGCTTTGTGTTGATCATATGGGGATTTTCCATTGCCCGCTATGAAGCGCCGATCCTCTACACGCCACCGTTCTGGTTCACCCATGTAACCCTGCTGCTGATGCTGGTGTCGTTTATTCTTCTGGTGGCTTCCAGTGTTCCGCCCAGCCGCATCAAGGTCGCTGTCAAACATCCGATGTTGCTGGCAGTCAAATTGTGGTCCGTCGGTCACCTGATGGCCAATGGTGATCTGGCGTCGGTCATCCTATTCGGCAGTTTCCTGGTCTGGGCCATATTTGACCGAATTTCCGTCAGCCGGCGCGAGGCCGCTGGTCTGATGGAGCCGATCGGTCCGGGATCCGTCCGAAACGATGTTCTGGCAGTTGTCATCGGTGTTGTCGCCTACATCCTGTTTGTCTGGAAATTGCACGAGTGGCTGTTCGGCGTTCCGCCGGTTGTCATCTGATGCCGTCGATTTGATCGATTGCCGCGCCAAGGTGCATATTTCCCCTTACATGTGGAACAAAATCCGCTACAAGGCCCGGCTTAGACCCACAACAACCTTTCAGGCCCATTGGCCGAACTGATTTGAGGACCGGGCACGCCGGTAGAAAATATGTCAGACGACAGTTTTATCCGCGAAGTCGACGAGGAACTGCGCTCCGACCGGATGAAGACCATCTGGAAGCGCTTCGGCAAGCTCATTATTGCCGTCGCGGTACTGATCGTTGTCGGTACGGCGGCCGATCGGGGATATCAGTATTGGAAGGAAACCCAGGCCTCAAAATCCGGTGATGCCTTTCTTGCCGCGCTCAATCTGGCCCGTGAAGGTGAAACGGAACAGGCGCTGGAAGCACTGCGGTCGCTGGAGACAGATGGGTACGGATCCTATTCCGTCCTCGCTCGGCTGCGCGCCGCGACGGTTCTTGCCGATGCCGGCGACTACCAGGCAGCGATTTCCGATTTCTCGACGATTGGGAATGATAGCGGTGTACCGGCCGCCATTCGCGATGCCGCTCGCATCCGCGCCGGCTATCTGCTGGTGGATCACGGAAGTTATGAGGACGTGGCCAACCAGGTGGAGAGTCTGAGTGGCCCGGACAATGCCATGCGCCATTCAGCCCGCGAAGCTTTGGGCCTCGCCGCCTGGAAGGCTGGCGAGGCGGCCAAGGCGAATGAATGGTTCGGAATGATCGCCGGCGACAATGGCGTGCCTGCAAGCCTGATGCAGCGGAGCGAAATCATGCTGGATCTGATCGCCGCCAGTGGCAAGGCCGCCCAACAATCCTGACGCGGTCGCAACCGTCGGCACCACAATCCGGCTAAGCTGAGCGACAGCCGGCAAGGATGAAAAATGAGCTTCACCGTCGCTATCGTTGGGCGTCCCAACGTCGGCAAATCGACCCTTTTCAACCGGCTGGCCGGCCGCAAGCTGGCGCTGGTCGACGACACGCCGGGGGTAACCCGCGACAGGCGACCGGGCGAGGCGCGCCTTGTCGACCTCAAATTCGGCATCATTGACACAGCTGGCCTTGAGGAATCAGCCCCGGATACGCTGGAAGGCCGCATGCGGGCGCAAACCGAGGCAGCGATCGACGAAGCGGACCTTTCCCTGTTTCTCATCGACGCGAAATCCGGCATTACGCCGGCGGATGAAACGCTTGCCGGCATTTTGCGAAAGCGTGGAAAACCGGTTGTTCTCGTTGCCAACAAATCGGAAGCGCGGGGCGCCGAAGGTGGCCTTTATGACTCCTTTCGCCTTGGATTGGGCGACCCCTGTCCGGTATCTGCCGAGCATGGGGAAGGGATGCTTGATCTGCGTGACGCGATCGTCGAGGCGATTGGAGAAGAAGCCGCATTTCCCTCAACTGAAGATGTCGCGGTCACCGATGTCGATGTCACCGTTGATGAGGTTGCCGATGAAAAAACCGTGCCGGCCTATGACGAGAGCAAGCCGCTGAGGGTGGCAATTGTCGGCCGTCCGAATGCCGGCAAATCCACTCTGATCAATCGCTTCCTCGGCGAAGACCGTCTGCTGACCGGTCCGGAGGCCGGTATCACCAGGGATTCCATCTCCGTTGAGTGGGACTGGAAAGGTCGCCGCATCAAGATGTTCGATACCGCCGGTTTGCGGCGCAAATCGAGAGTGCAGCAGAAGATTGAAAAACTCTCGGTTGCCGATGCGCTCCGCGCCATCCGTTTCGCTGAAGTGGTGGTGATCGTTCTGGACGCCGATATCTCATTCGAAAAGCAGGACCTGCAAATCGCTGATCTCGTGATCCGCGAGGGCAGGGCGCCAGTAATCGTCTTCAATAAATGGGATATGGTGGAAGACCGACAGGAAACGCTGGAGAAACTGCGTGAGAAAACCGAGCGCCTGCTGCCGCAGGCGCGCGGGATCAGGGCGGTTCCGATATCCGGTCTGACGGGCACCGGCCTCGACCGCATGATGCAGGCAGTCGTCGATACCCACAGGAACTGGAACCGGCGGATTCCGACGGCGCGACTCAATCAGTGGCTGGCCGAGATGCAAATGCAGCATCCGCCACCGGCCGTTTCAGGCCGGCGCCTGCGCCTGAAATACATGACGCAGATCAAGGCCCGTCCGCCGGGCTTCGTCATATCCTGCACGCGGCCCGAATCCCTGCCGGCATCCTACACCCGCTATTTGATCAACGGACTTCGTCAGGATTTCGACCTGCCGGGTGTTCCGCTGCGCGTATCCTACCGCAAGGGCGACAATCCCTTTGCCCCGAAGAAAAAGCGCCGTTAGTGCAATTCAGGTTTTGACGGAATCGGCAAAACCTGAATGCATCAACAAAATCGAAGGCCCACACCGTTGTCCCCTTTCTGACAAGACGTGAAACGATCTCAGTCGCCTGGGCCCGGCCACACGGTGTCAGTCCGAAACAAAAGGTGACAGGCCAGGGCGGTCAAGGGTCTGGAATAATCAGGGCGCGCCTGATTAACGCTCCATAAAGGTTAATACAGCATATTTGACACAAATTGTGTTCAGTCCGTGTTGCTTTGGAGTTGGGTTTTGCGTCAGGATAACTTCCTAAAAGGATGGCTTGCAACATCTGCCCGCGGCCTTTCAGCCCCGCTATTGTTCGGCGCATCCGCGTTTTTCATCACCACATCGCCAATTGCATTTTCCGATACTGCGAGTCTTCTATCGGGCGCCGATAGCGGTCAGCCCCGCTGGCAGAGTTATCTTGTGGATGCGCCGGCTGGATCGGTTCACAAGGCCGAAATGCCGTTCACCGATGCGCAAACAACGGGCTCGACTTTGGCTGGCGCCGGAATCAAGCGGCCGAACGGCGAAACCATTGCAATTCGTGCCAAGCTTGGCCCCAGGGATCCGCTTCCCGATGAGGATCGAATCAACCGCAGCGAAAAGCGCGGACGTGTGCGGGCCGTCATGCCCGTGGCGCCGCCAAAGGACTTTTCCGCCGGTTCGGTTCTTCACCGCAGCAATATTCTTTTGAAGCCCCGGGAACGTGATTTTCCTGAAATGGTCTTCGTGAAACCGGAAATCAAAGGCAAGGAAGTTCAGATTGCGACGGCCTTCCATCGCCCTGTCAAACCGGAGGCCAAGAGCGGTGTTCCGGTCATGCTGGCAAAACTGGTAACCAATGACCGGCCCGACGTTCTGGCGACAGCCTATGCGCCAACGGAGCCGGACTATACGAAGACGTCGCCATTTGCTTCGATCTTGCAGGATCAAAAGAAGCAGGGCCGTTTCTTCCCGCCGGTAAAGAAGAACGATCATGACTGGGCCGGCGATGCCCTGCCGCCCCATGTTTTTACCGCCCGTGAACAAAGATGCCTTGCTGCGGGAATCTATTTCGAAGCCCGCGGAGAGCCCGTCAAAGGGCAGGCTGCTGTTGCGCAGGTGATCCTGAATCGTGTCCGCAATCCCGCCTATCCGGGAACGATCTGCGGCGTCGTTTACCAAAACAAGCGCTGGCGCAACCGGTGCCAGTTTTCCTTCGCTTGCGACGGCATACGCGATCGTGTGCGCTCGAAACCCCATTGGTCCATGGCCAAGGATGTCGGCATGGCGGTGACGGCCGGAAAGATCTGGCTGGAGCAAGTCGGTTCCTCGACTCATTACCACGCCATTTATGTGCGGCCGAAATGGGCAAGATCCATGAAACGGGTCGGCCGCATCGGCCTGCATATCTTCTATCGCACCTATGGCGGCGGCTGGAGCTGACCGGCATGGCGCGCTGCGCCGTCCTGTGATGGGATTTCCGGTGTGCAAACTGCCGGAAATTTTCAAAATGTCGGGGCATTCCGCCGCAACGCGGCATGTTTCTGTGCAACGTCGTTTCACGGATTTCAGGAATCCAGATTAAGTATATGAAATAATACAATTATTTGCCAGGTGATCAGGTTTGTTTGACGCCTTGACTTGGCATGGGCGTAAAACTATGTTGCGCGCGACTTTGGAACGGTTTCGTTCGGGGTCATCGGTCACATTTGTGGAGCGCGCCTTTCATGAGAAAACCAGCGCAAAACAAAGGATCTGACGATCCGGTGTCCGACGACAGCGAACGGGATGATCAGGCCGATAGTCTGGAAGAGCGTCGACGGGTGTTGGAGGCAAAACTTGCTTCCCACAAGCCTGGCAGCAAAACGGAAGAGACTGAAGGGACAAGCAAGACGTCCTATGCGAAAGCGTTTCAGCTCTCGACCGAGTTCATTGCAGCCATATTCGTTGGCACGCTTCTGGGGTACCTCCTGGACCGATTCCTGGGTACAACACCCTGGGGGATGATCGTCTTTCTGTTACTGGGGTTTGTCGCAGGGGTTCTGAATGTTATGCGTTCGGCCGGCGTGATCGCTGAAAATCAGGCTGTCGTTACGCGTGACAAGGGCAACAATGACGCTGATAGCTGACAAGGCCGGCGCAAAGAGAGAGGCATCCGGTGGCAAACGATCCGATCCACCAGTTCCAGATCAGCAAACTCATACCCATTGAGGTTGGCGGTCTTGATTTCTCATTCACGAATTCGTCGCTCTTCATGGTCGCGACCGTTGCCGTGGCGTCGGCATTCCTGTTTTTGACGACGTCCAACCGGGGCATGGTGCCAAGCCGTCTTCAGTCGGTTTCGGAAATGGGCTATGAATTCGTTGCCTCGATGTTACGAGACGGGGCCGGGAGCGCGGGGATGCGCTTTTTCCCGATGGTTTTCTCGTTGTTCATGTTCGTCCTTGTCGCCAACATGCTGGGCATGTTTCCCTATTTCTTCACCGTGACGAGCCACTTGATCGTCACGTTCGTGCTGGCGATGCTGGTGATCGGAACCGTCGTTGTCTATGGCTTCTGGAAACATGGCCTTGGCTTTTTCAACCTCTTCGTGCCGAGCGGTGTTCCGGGTGTCCTGAGGCCGCTGGTCGTCATGATCGAGGTGATATCCTTTCTGTCTCGTCCGATCAGCCTGTCCGTCCGCCTGTTTGCCAATATGCTGGCCGGGCACATCACATTGAAAGTTTTTGCCGGATTCGTCACCTCCCTCAGCGCTTTGGGAGCGTTGGGTATTGGCGGTGCAATCCTTCCCCTGATCATGACGGTCGCGTTGACCGGTCTTGAGTTTCTGGTTGCCTTTCTGCAGGCTTATGTTTTTGCGGTGCTGACATGTATGTACCTCAACGACGCCCTGCATCCGGGTCACTAGAAGTCTAACACGGCGGTCCAGCCGCCATTCCCTTAGCCGCAATAATCCCATTGAAGGAGTTCACCATGGAAGCGGAAGCAGCAAAATACATCGGAGCCGGTATCGCATGTCTCGGCATGGGTGGCGCAGGCATCGGACTGGGCACCATTTTCGGCAATTATCTGTCGGGCGCTCTGCGCAATCCGTCGGCAGCAGACGGCCAGTTCGGCCGCCTCATTTTCGGCTTTGCCGTGACGGAAGCCCTGGGCATCTTTTCGCTGCTGGTCGCTCTGCTTCTTCTCTTCGCGGTCTGATACGCGAAGCCGACGGATCGGGTCACGCGGTTGCGCGTGGCCGGGGATGTGACGCGTGATCGAGGCGCACGCATCCCGGCAGATCAAGCCGCGGACCGATGACCGGCCTGCCGGAGCAGCGGAGACCGCGGTAGTGTATTGGAGGCAAACATGCTCGTGACAGCAGCATATGCGGCTGGTGCCGAAGCCGAACATGCGGGTGGTGGATCATTTCCGCCGTTCGATGGCTCGACATTTCCGTCGCAAATCCTGTGGCTGGTCATCACATTCGGTCTGTTCTACCTGTTCATGCAACGGGTCGTATTGCCGCGTATCGCCAGTATTCTGGAAACCCGGCGAGATCGTATCGCCCAGGACCTGAATGAAGCCAACCGCCTGAAGGAAGAGGCTGATCAAGCTTTTGCCACCTATGAACAGGAACTTGCGGACGCCAAGGGCCGGGCGCATGAAATTGGCCAGGCTGCGCGCGACGCCGCCAAGGAAGACGCTGCGGCCGAACGGGCCAAGGTCGAAGCCGAGGTAACGGGCAAGATTGAAAAAGCCGAGGCGGAAATAGCCTCTGTGAAGAAAAAGGCACTCGCCGAAGTTGACGCCATTGCCGCCGACACAACTGCGGCTATTGTCGAGCAGTTGATTGGCGGAACCGTCACCAAGGCGAAACTCGACGCTGCCGTCAAGGCTGCCGCTGAGGGGAGAGACTAAAATGGACGCCTCGTTTTGGGCCCTTATTTCTCTCATCATCTTCCTGGGCATTGTCGCCTATATGAAGGTGCCGGGCATGATGGCGAAGTCGCTGGATGAACGGGCCGACCGGATCCGCAATGAACTGGACGAAGCCCGTCGGTTGCGCGAGGAAGCACAGCAGCTTCTGGCCGAGTATCAGCGCAAACGCAAAGATGCCGAAAAGGAAGCCGGAGAACTGATCGCGGCGGCCGAACACGAGGCAGAAGGCCTTGTAGCCGACGCCCGGAAGAAGACCGAGGAATATGTTGAGCGTCGGACTGCCATGGCTGAACAGAAAATCGCTCTGGCAGAGGCGGAAGCAGTCAACGAGGTGCGCCAGTCCGCGGTGGATATCGCCGTTGCCGCAGCGCAGACACTGATTGCGGACAAGGCTGACGAAAAGACCGTCGGTGCGATGTTCAAGAGCTCCGTCAAGGAGCTGAAAGAAAAGCTCAACTGATAATCAGTCCATCGATGAGATGAATAGGCCGGGGCGCAAGCTCCGGCCTTTTGCATTTCAAGGGCTGGTGCCGTTGGTTGACCTCGCGAGCGCAGGGCAATCCGATTGTCTGTTGTGAAAGCGCGGCCATTCATCACCCCTGCGCCAAACAATGGCTTCACGCGTGAGAAGAACCAATCGACATCAACGCCTCTGATAGGCTTCCATCAGGGCTTCAACTTGCTCTGCGGTCTCCGGAATGCGGGCGAAACTGTGCTCGGCTGGCACGCTCGCCCATGGCATCTTCTCTTCCGTCATCAGTTCGATGAATGGCACGAACCACGTCAGGTCATCGAGGATGGTAGCGCGCAGGTTTATCCGTGACGTCACGCCCTCCATTCGTGAGAAGATGAATCCCATGCAATGCGGGCAGTAATGGTGTTGTCGAGCCGCAGTCCTCAGACCACCCATCGCCAGTTTGCCACTGACCGAGAATCCCTCCGCCGGAATCATGGCAGTCAAAGAGTAAGCGCTGACGCTGAGTTTCTGGCAATCGCGGCAGTGACAGGCAAAAGTCAGAATCGGCGGCGCTGTCACTTGGACCTGTACGGAACCACACAGGCACGATCCGCTTATTGGAAGGTCAGGGGTGTTCATCGGTCAGTTCCTCCGGGGTGTCTTGGGTCAAAATCGCTAACGCTTCATAAGGCCGTCAAAGCTGACGGCATCCGCCAGCATTGGCGGGAATTCTTGTGGTTTGTTCGGGAGGTATTCAGCCAGCGCAGGCGGGCAAGACCAGATGAACACCAGGTCTTGAAAGGCGCGAGCATTGTATTGTCGCCCAATGCGCATGATTGCACTGTCGGCAACCGTCTTTCAAGTCACCATTTTGCAACGTCTCGATTGACGGCGGGAGCAGCGATCATCTTGCCGGCAGGCATTGTTGTCCGGGTCCTGGAGACCGAGAATTGCCCCATCATTCCACAATCCTCGTGTTCCGGAATGTGGCAATGACACATATATGGCGTTTCGGTGCCGGCCGGGTGGTCAGATCGCACCAGCACCTCGTTGAGCACGGAGTCGTGGAAATCGTCTCGTCACCGGAAAGCAGGAAAAACAAGACCTTGGTCGTGACAAAAAAGGGCAGCAATTGCGAAAACTGGCAGCGGAATCCATCCGGAAAATCGAGAAGGGCTGGGTGGAACGAATCGGAAAGAACCGGCTGGAAACGCTCAGGGAGTTATTGGTGACCTCGAACGACTGATTGCTCCAGCAAGACAACAGGAGATTGGCTGGAGTGGCCGTGCAGAGAATTCCAGGTGCAAATGAGTTCTATGGCCTGATGACGGGGCCACCATGCCCGAGGTGAACAAATGCCGCCCAGACACCATGCTCAACTGCGCATGCACGATTTGCATCCGGATCGGCACGACGGTTTTGCCTCCTCGGTCTGAGATCGTTGACACACCGCGCGACAGGGTTCCTGTTTTGCGCTGCCGGTCTGTTGCCTTTGGCGAGGAGAGTTGAACGCACTCGGTTGATCGCGCCACGGTAAAATCTTGGCTGAAGCATTGGACCACCTCGGATTTGATCGACATGATCCGGCAGTCTTGCCCATTTGCATCAATCCAACCGTGAATCGGGGCCGCCGTTGCGTGAAAAAAACGTCAATTCCGGCGTTGCCAGCGGTACAGAACGTGAAATCCTTCTCGCAAGCGGCTCTTCCGTATTACAGTTGGCGCTGGGAGATCGATGTGTGATGCAACCCGAACTGACTATTCGCTGCCTCGGCGATTTCGAAATCGACGGACTGCCGTCTCAACCCCGCGGCATGAAGCAAACGGCGTTGCTGGCCTTTCTTGCCACAAATCTGGGCAAGCCCTGCTCACGGGCAACGCTCATATCCGTTTTCTGGAGCGAGCGCTTCGATGACCATGCCAGACAGAGCCTGCGGCAGGCACTCAGTTCGCTCGGCAAGGCCTTCCGGTCATGTCCGGGAAGCCTGCATGTCGATCGCCATTCCGTGCAGCTCGACCCGGCCAGGGTCGGTGTTGACCTGATCGATGCGCATACGGCCCTGGAAAACGGCAGCCTGGAACAGGCAGCAACGATTTTCCGCCGCGGCATCTTTCTTGAAAAAGTTGTGCCTAGGGAGCCCGCCATTGGTGATTGGCTGGGGGTCGAACGCACCAAATGGACCGAATTGGCACGCCAGGCGGTGCTGGCGCGGGCCAATCAGCTTTTCGAGGAGGCGTGTCCGGTAGCAGCCGAGGAAATGACCAACTGGTTGCTGCGTCAGGATCCGCTGGACGAGGCTGCGGTTCGGCTTGCAATGAAAGCCAAGGCGGCCTCTGGTTCTGTTGCCGGAGCAATTCGGCTCTACAAGCAGTTCCAGGATGCCTTCATGGAGGAACTCGGCGTTGCCCCGGCTCCGGAAACAGTTGCATGTTTTGAAGACCTCGGTCGCACCAAACGTGCGCCCACCATTCCGCTGATTGCCCGGTCAGCCGAAAATGATCACCGACCGCGTGTCATGGTGCTGCCTTTCACCGACACCCATGCCGGGCCTGACGGATCGGCGATGGCCGATAGCCTGACCGACGAGGTCATATCTGCGCTGGGCAGGTTTCCGGAGATGGCCGTAACGGGACGAAACACGTCGTTCAGCTATCGCGATCAGCTCCGGGATTTGCCGCGCCTCGTTCATGATCTCGATATCCAGTATGTGGTTTCAGGGACAGTCCGGCGTTTGGGTGAGCGTTTGAGAATCAGCATTGAGTTGGACGACGCCGTTGCGCAGCAGTTCGTTTCGTCCGAAAGACGCGATTGCCGGATGGTGGAGTTTTACGATGTGCAGGAGGATATTGCCCGGGCCGTCGCCGGGGCGATTGTCCCGCAACTGATGTCCGCCACGACCAGAAAATGCGCGCGCCGCCCAATCGGAAGCCTTGCCCTCTGGGAAAAAGCCCTCATCGCCCACGGACACCTTGAGCGCGGATCCAAAGAAGGCATCTTCGCATCGGAGACCCTGGCGCAGGAGATTCTGGAAGAAGATCCAGACCAGTTGATGGCTCTCAAGGTGCTTGCCTTCGCACGCTACGTGAAGGCATGGAATTTCTGGACGGATGATATCCAAGCGCTGGCGGAGGATTCAAAGACGATCTCGGAGAAGATACTGGAACACGATCCATTCGATGCGGATGCACTGTCCATCGCGGCCCGCTGCCACATCACGCTCAAGAATTATGATCGCGCGCTGGAATTGGCTGAACATTCGGTTGAGATGAATCCGAGCAATGCGCAAAGCCATATTCACCTGGGCGCAAGCTATTCCCACCTCGGGCGGTATCATGAAGCTCTCGAACATTTTGACGAGGCCCGACGCATCAGCCCGCGGGATCGTCTGGTCGCCTATTGGGACTGTGCCGAAGCCTATGCCAGATTTGGTCTGAAGCAATATGACAGGGTCATCGGTATTTCCGGCGCTTCAGCCAGGAAACCGGGCACGTGGGCATGGACCAGATTCATTCTGTCGGTCGCGCTGGTCAAGATGGACCGTTTGGATGAGGCCAGGAATGAAGTGAAGATATTGAGAACCGACTATCCGCATATGACGGTCGCACACATCAAGCCGCTCCTGAAATCGCAGTACGATCATGACTTCTCGAGTTGCCTGAAAACAGCCGGCCTTCCCGAGAAATAGGCTTTGGGATCGAAACGGAAACGCTGTCGAACGGTCTTCCAACCGGACCCAAAATTGCCGCCAACAGCCATTCGGAGGCGCAAGCCGAGAAGGACCATTCCCGCCTTCGCAGGACCATTGTCCACCTGGATATCGATCAGTACAAATGAGTTAACATCTGGTGGGCCGGGGCAGGTGCTTCGGCCCTTTGCATTTTGTCTGAAGTTGCGTTATCGGTGGCCATCACCGCGAGGCATGGTGCATCGCGGTGGTTCGTTCTCAGGGCGGGGTGCAATTCCCCACCGGCGGTAACGAACTTCGTTGGATATCCGGCCTCTTCGTGACTGGATGTCCGACTGTTCGAAGCCCGCGAGCGCCCGACCCGCCTGGGTCGGGGTCAGCAGATTCGGTGTGAATCCGAAGCCGACGGTCATAGTCCGGATGGAAGAGAGCGGGCACATTCAGAGGTCTCGGGTTGCAATCCCGTGCCGCTGATGTCGATGAATTCCGGCCATTCGGCCGGTTCGTTTCGTGCCTGTAAGCCCTGATTCATATAGGTTCTTGAAAGGAACAGATGATGAATCAGACCACGATTTTCTCACGCAGACCATTTGCGATCGCAAACCCGGCGGTGGAAGCCGCGTTCTACATGATTGCCGCGGGAGCGGCCTTTGCGCTCGTCAATGTCGCTGTTCAGGCCGCAACCATGCGCTTTGGCATGGCATCGTCCTCGGCAGCCTTCTGGCAGTATTTTGTAGCGCTTCTGTGCGGCGTCCCCTGGATCATGCGGACCGGAATAGGGGTTCTGAGAACCGCCAATCCCGGAGTCCACCTCACACGTGTGGCATTCGCGGCAATCGGCGTCCAGTTCTGGGTGGCGGGTCTCGCAGTGGTGCCGATCTGGCAGGCCATTGCACTGGTCATGACATCGCCCTTCTTTGTTACCCTTGGTGCTGGCCTGTTGCTGGGCGAAAGGGTTGGGGCGGCGCGCTGGCTGGCCACCATTGCTGGATTTGCCGGTGGGATGATCATCCTCGCGCCCTGGTCGGATGCCTTTTCCATGGCGACACTCTATCCGGTGGCTGCGGCAATCTTCTGGGCAGCAACGTCACTGATGACCAAACATCTGACGTCAAGTGAGTCGTCTGAAACGATCACGCTCTATCTCCTGCTTTTGCTGACACCCATCAATGCCGTGCTGGCCGCATCGACCGGAGGCTTCGCCGTTCCGGGATGGGCAGGATCCGCGTTGATCGCCTTTGCCGGCGTGATGTTGATGGTGGCGCAGTTCTTCATCGTTCGCGCCTATGCCAGTGCCGACGCCGCCTATGTGCAACCTTTTGACCATGTCAAACTGCCGCTGAACGTGCTGGCCGGCTGGGTCGTTTTCGGTTTCGTCCCCGGTGGCAATCTGTGGCTCGGTTCTCTCCTCATTGTCGGTGCATCGATCTTCATCGCGCATCGCGAGGCGCGCAACAGACAATAGGCCAACGGTTGTCGAGCGTCCTATTTGACGTCCCGGCGCATGGGTCGAAAGCTCATGCGGTGAAGGGGGCAGGGGCCATGGTCGGCAATGGCCTGCCGATGGGCGGCCGTGCCGTAACCGGCATGTCTGTCGAATCCGTAGGCACTGAAACTGGCCGATGCGTGGGTCATCATTCGGTCACGCGTGACCTTTGCGACGATGGAGGCGGCGGCAATTGACAGCGACCGGCTGTCGCCCTTGATCACCGCCCGTGCCGGACAGCAAAGGGCTGGCGGGATATCCCGGCCGTCGACAAGCGCAAACTGCGGATGTCTGGGCAGGGCCGCCAATGCCCTGCGCATGGCATCGAGGCTGGCCTGGCGAATATCCGAATGGTCGATATGCGCTGGCCCCGAGGTGGCAATGGACACATCGGCATGGGCCAGGATCAGTGCAAAAAGCGTGTCGCGTTTGGCTGCCGTCAGCTTCTTGGAATCATCGAGACCAGCCGGAATAGCGTGTCGGTCCAGGATGACAGCTGCCGCGACGACTGGTCCAGCGAGCGGCCCCCGTCCGGCCTCGTCCGTTCCGGCGACGAGGTGTTTTTCAACACCGGCCTCGATCTCCAGGCTGAAATCCGGTGCACTGCCGGACAGCGGAAAAAGACTGCTCTGATTGGAGTTTTTCGCCCCGGGGCGAGAATCGGATGGCGCGCGAGACATGGTCGGCAAATTCGCACGACCACCCGATTCTCTGCAAGTCCCTCCTTGAAACACAATCCGAATCGGTCGGGGAACCGAAACGGCCTGCGTCTCAATTTCCGACATCCGAATGTTGCGGCAATTCGGATGCCGGAAGCGGCGTGCGGAGGGAGCCGCCGTCACGGTTGCAGGTCGGGGAAAACAACCGTGACGGATTTGCCAGTGCAATTCAGGTTTTGACGGAATCGGCAAGACCTGAATGCATCAACAAAATCAAAGGCCGGCACCGTTGTCCCGTTTCTGACAAAACGGGAAACGGTCTAAAGGAGGTTGAGTTGCACCCCCGTACCCACCGGTGGCGTGAACAGATCGCTGCGCAAGGCGCGCCATTTGCTGTCCAGCCCAAGCCGTTTTGAAGTGATCTCGAAACGCCGGGCCAATTGCCAGGCATAGGGTCCGCCGCCCTTCATGCGTTTGTTGAACTCGGCATCGTAATCCTTGCCACCGCGCATGGATCGGATCAGCGACATGACATGACGATAGCGGTCCGGATAATGGCGCAGCAGCCAGTCCCTGAAGATCGGACTGACCTCCAGCGGCAATCGGAGCAGGATATAGCTGGCGGTGCAGGCGCCAGCCGCCTTGGCCGAGTCAAGAATGCGCTCGATCTCATGGTCGTTCAGTCCCGGAATGATTGGAGACGCCATGACTGCAACCGGAATGCCTGCCTCCGACAGGCTGCGCATTGCTTCAAGCCGCCGCGGCGGTGTCGAGGCCCGCGGTTCCATGGTCCGTGCCAGTTTTCGATCCAGCGTGGTGACCGACAGCGCGACTTTGACGAGGCCCTTTTCCGCCATCTGTTGCAGGATGTCGATGTCACGCAGAATGAGTGAAGACTTTGTCACGATCCCGACAGGATGATTGCAGGCATTGAGGACTTCCAGGATCTGCCGCGTGATACGCCACTTCTTCTCGATCGGCTGATAGGGGTCCGTATTGGTGCCGATGGCGATGACCCGCGGCTGATAGCCGGGTTTCGACAATTCCCTTTCTAGCAATTTGGCTGCATCCGGCTTGGCGAACAAACGTGCTTCGAAATCGAGCCCTGCCGACAATCCCATGAAGGCGTGAGTGGGCCGGGCAAAACAGTAGACACATCCGTGTTCGCATCCGCGATAGGCGTTGATCGAACGATCGAAGGAGAGGTCCGGCGAACTGTTGCGGGTGATGATCGTCCGTGGTTTCTCCACCTGGACTTCCGTTTTGAAAACCGGAAGGTCCTCGAGACTTTCCCAGCCGTCATCGAAGACATGTCGTGTCCTGGCTTCGAAACGCCCGGTCGGATTGAGGCCAGCGCCGCGGCCGCGCCGTTTCCCGGTGGCCACACGCATGCCTGAACGCGCCACCAGTGCGTTGGCGATGTCGGCCCTGTTTGAAGGGGCAAGGGCTGTCTGCTTGAAATGATCCAACTCGTTCATGATCGCTCCCGTATTGTGAATATATTCCTAACAAGACAATGAGAACATATCAAGAACAAATATAGGAATTTCTGCGTGTGTTGAAAGGCTTTTGGAACACTCGGGAATAGACGGATGCGGCAAATCCTGAATGCATCAATGAAATCAACGGCCAACACCGTTGTCGCGTTTCAGGGGAATCGTGAAATGATCTCGATCGGCGTCATTTAACCCTGACGCGCAGAAGGCCTGCACGTCGCGGACAATCGGCCAAACGAAGGGGCAGCAAACCGAATCAGGATTGTCGTTTTCAGTTGCCGCGTTTGAGATGCTCATCCAGACGCGGCATGATTTCAATGAAATTGCACGGCATGTGGCGATAGTCGAGCTGTGCCTTCAGGATGCCGTCCCAGGCATCCTTGCAAGCACCAGGCGAACCCGGAAGGACAAACACATAGGTCGCATTGATCACACCGCCCGTGGCGCGGGACTGGATCGTCGAGGTGCCGATCTTGTCATAGGAAATCCGGTGGAACACTTCCGAAAAGCCGTCCATCTGCTTGTCGAACAGTGGCTGAATGGCTTCCGGCGTAACGTCGCGCCCCGTAAAGCCTGTTCCACCGGTGGTGATGATCGCGTCAATCTCCGCGTCATCCGCCCAGCCCTGAACCCTGGCTGCAATCAGTGGGCCGTCATCCGTCACGATTTCGCGCGCCGCCAGAACGTGACCGGCCTCTTCAATGCGATCTGCCAGAGTGGCGCCAGATTTGTCGTCTTCGAGACTGCGGCTGTCGGACACCGTCAGCACCGCAATGCGGATCGGTATGAAGGGGCGGGTCTCGTCAATTCGGTTCATGGGCTCACCTCGTGGTTCGACAACCAGGTTTCAATCCGCTTTCGTCGTGCAGGCTTCAACATACCATGCCGGATGCAGGGCGCGGAGAGAACCGGCCGCGCTGCTGGCTGCGTTCCGGTCCGGATAAACTCCAAAGCAGGTCGCGCCCGATCCGGACATGCGGGTCAACAGGGCACCGGTTTTCGAGAGCGTGCCGATAACGTCGGTCACAACCGGCGCAATGGATGCAGCCGGTGCCTGCAGATCATTGCGCAACTGCTGCAGTTCGCGGGCCAATGCATCGGTGGAGCGGGCCTGCGGGACGGTCATGGACGGATTGTCCTTGCGCTGCAATTGGCCGAAAACTTCCGGCGTGGAGATCGCAACACGCGGATTGACCAGCACCATTGAGAGGGCGGGGAGCGTTGTCAGCCGTGTCACTTTCTCGCCGATACCCGATGCGACGAGCGGTTGGGACATCAGACACATCGGCACATCCGCACCCAGTTCCAATGCCAAGTCGGCGAAGGGAAGTGATGTCTCGGAGAGGTTCCAGAAACGCAACAAACCGCGCAGGCAGGCGGCAGCGTCGGCGGAGCCTCCGCCAAGCCCGGCCGCAACCGGCAGGTTCTTTTCGAGATGGATCGCCACGGGCGGAATCTCGATTCCCATTGACATGGCGGCATCGCGCAGTTTGTCGCGGGCCCTCAGAACAAGATTGTCTGCGGTCAGATCACCAGCAAATGGACCGGACTGCGAAAAGCGCCAGTCCTGATCCGGAGAAAACGACAGTTGGTCTCCAAGATCGGCAAACGTCACCAGACTTTCGATCAGATGATACCCATCCTCACGCTGCCCGGTCACATGCAGCGCCAGATTGATCTTGGCGCGTGCGGTCTCCAGAATGTACGCCATGGCGTCTCAGGGCAGCTTGATGATCTGTCCCGGATGAATGAGATCGGCATCGCCTTTCAGGGAAGGGTTCGCCCGCAGAATATCAGGATAGAGATTGCCGTCGCCAAGAACCTCCGCGGCAATCATCCAGAGCGTCTGGCCAGGCTTGACCTTGTAGCTGGCCTTCACCGCATCGGGTGTCTGTTTCAGGTCGCTCTTCTTGCCGCCATTGGCGGGTTTTTCAATGCGCTTGCTTTCGTCATCGGACGATTTTGCCGCCGACGGGACCGGGTCTGAAATATCGGGCAGGCCCTGATCGAGCTTCTGCTTGATCTTCGGAACCTCCGCAAGCTCAGGTTCCATGGTCAGCGACCTTTCCCACTGAAAACGTGCCTCAAGCCGGCGTCCGGCCCGCCAATAGGCATCACCCAGATGATCATTGATCGTCGGATCCCCGGGGCGAAGTTCCACGGCCCGCTCAAGTTCCCTTACCGCATTGTCATAGTCGCCGAGCCGGTAATAGGCCCATCCGAGCGAATCGACCACATATCCGTCATTCGGGCGCAGCCGAACGGCTTCACGGATCAGGTCCATGCCCTCATCAAGATTGATATTCATGTCAATCCAGGAATAGCCCAGATAATTCATCACCCGTGGCTGATTGGGGAACAACTCCAGCGCGCGCTCAAAATTCGGCTCTGCCTTGGGCCATTCCTTCAGCCGCTCATACGCGATGCCGCGCTGAAAAAAGATGTTCCAATGGGACCGATTCGGCAGAACACCGATGGCCTTGACCGCCAGATCGTAATTGTCCGCCATCTCGCGATAGGCCTTGGCATCCGACAGCACACTGCCATAGGCAAGATAGGAGCGCATATCCTGCGGATCCTGATCGATCAGGTTCTTCAGATGCTTCTTGGCTTCTTCGGTCTTGCCGAGATCGGCCAGGTTGAGCCCAAGCTGCAGTTCCGATACCCGGTGCATGACTGAGTCTTCCGGGACCTGCCGATAGATTTCGATCGCTTCCTCGGGCTTGCCGAGATTCTCCGCAAGGCTGCCAAGCATCACCAGTGTCGCCGCATTGTTCGGATCAAGCGAGTGAGCGAAATTCAGATACAGCGATACGAAGTCCTCAGCGCCGCTCCTGTTGAGCGCACTGCCGACCGTAAAGAGAACGGCTGATGCGCCTTCGGCTGCATTGCGGATGTCGGCATTCGGCGGATCTCCGGCATCGACCCTTTCACGCAGGGCCTTGAGCGGTGCATAGCCCGTCGAAAACGCCGCGCCGGTGGCAATGGCATCCAGCGCCTTTTGTTTGTTGCCGGCACGCGATTCCATACCGGCCAGCGCCATTGCCGCCCGTATATAGGTATCAGGTGCCGTATTGGCTCCGTTTTGATCGGTGATAACCGCTGTGTAAAGGCGCCGTGCCGTATCGATATTACCGCTGGCCTCTTCAACCGCCGCCTTGTGAAAGCTCTTGAATATTCCGTACCAGGCAGGGCCTTGCAAATTGTCGATTGTCGTCCGTGCCATTTCAGGCTTGTTGTCGCCGTGATAGGCCCAGGCTCTCAAGAGGCCGTAGACCATCCGCTCGAGATCATTGACGCCGGCATAGTCGAGCAGGTTCTCGGCGCGGGTATATTCCCGCTGCCGGATTGCATCGATCCCAAGCGCCAGGCGCGATACATTTTCCAGAATCGGATCGCCCTTGAGCTCATTGGCAATGGCGATACCCTCATCGAAATCGCCATTGTTGAACAACAGCACCATCAGCCGTTGCTTGATATCGGTATTGGTCGGCTCAAGCCTGAGTGCCTTCTGGTACAATTCGATTGCCGTATCCAGATCGCGGTCAGCCTCGGCGGTGCGGCCCGCCAGAACTGCGCCGGCGAAGCTGCGCGTCAAATCGACATTGAAAACGTCATCATCTGTCTTCTGGGCCGCGGCGGGAGCAGCAAGAAATGCGGTCACGGCGCAAACGCTCGCGATCATGAGGAGTTTTGTTGGCCGCATTTTGATGGTTTCCCGCGTTTCTGAATATGATTCCGAAGCCATAATATGGGTCAAAGCATGGCTTTTTTCAGCCCCAACGGCAAGCTCACAAAGAAATCACCTCCGATTAGGCGAATGATGGCATTGCACAAAGTGTTTTTATCCTGACCAGCGCTTGAACACAACGAACATCCGCGTCGGATGAAGCTGCTTTTGTGCCTGTGCCGTTGCATGGGCTTGGGACTCGAAATCTGTCTTGTTCCGGGTGTTTGCGATTGTGGGCGCAACCGGGATTACAGTTCCACCAACCGGGCCGGCACCGGCGTTGATTGAACGATGGACGAATTGGTGGCGCCGAATGGCACGATCCGGTCAATCACGGCTTCCATCTCGGCCACATCGCGGACATGAGCCCTGGCGACAAAGCAATCCTCCCCGGACACCCGATCGCAGTTGACGATCTGGGGCGTCTCGCGGATCGCGTCGATCATGTTCTGCATCTCGCCGGGCAAAGGTCGCGCACGGATCAGCAGCGTCAGGCCGTAACCCAGGCACGCCGGATCAATCACTGCGCTGTACCCTATGACGATGCCGACATCCTCAAGCCGCCGAATTCGATCGGCCACACTGGGCGCGGACAGGCCGATCCTGCGAGCCAGTTCGGCTGTGGTGATCCGTGCATCAAGGCTCAATTCTCGAACAATGGCGGCGTCCAGCGCATCGAGTTTGCTTTTTTCATTCTGAGGGTGAATATCTGATTTAGCCTTTGTTTGATGGATATTTTCTGAATTTTGCATACCTGGTGCCCATGTCTTCTGGTGATATTGCCTTGTATTCTCTAGGGATGGAAAATCAAGATCAATATGTTAGGACGCACCCTAACCGGGCGGAAAACATGAACCGGTTGGCTCAAACGGTTCCACCACAAGCCTGGTTCATTGTCTCTGCGATTTTTCATTATCTCGGACCGGCCTTCGCGGTGCTGCTGTTTCCAATGGTCGGTGTCCTGGGAGTCGCATGGTTCCGCATCGCTACGGCAGCGCTCTTGTTCGCATCCGTTACGAGTCCGTGGCAGACATTCCGTCGGTCGTCCGGTCGCGAACGCATTCTCCTTGTGACCCTCGGGTTCTGCCTGGCGGTCATGAACAGCGCCTTCTATCTTGCGCTTGACCGCTTGCCGATTGTCCTCGTGGCCGCCATCGAATTTCTCGGCACGATCGGTCTTGCACTTTGGGGTCTGCGGACCGGTCGCAATGGTCTTGCCCTTGCTCTGGCCGTCACCGGGGTTGTTATTCTCATCGATGTGCCGTCGCTTTTCGCGGCAGACGGGGCTGTTCTGTCATCTGACCTTCTCGGACTGTTTTGGGCCTTGCTAAACGGGACACTCTTTGTGCTTTACATCATCCTTGGCCACAGGATCTCGCGGGGCGGTGCTTCGGGTGGCATTGAAAGTCTCGGAGCCGCCATGACCATTGCGTTTGTGGTCGTCATGCCAATCGGATTTCTTCAGGCACTCAACGCATTTGGATCGCTGATCTTGATCCTTGCCGGTGTCGGCGTGGGAATATGTTCTTCGGTCATTCCCTATGTGTGCGACCAACTCGCCATGTCGCGGCTGCCGCGTTCCAGCTTCGCGTTCCTTTTGGCGCTGTTACCGGCCACGGCAACCATCATCGGCATCATTGTTCTCGGGCAAATACCGGATGCGGTTGATGTCACCGGCGTGTGGCTCGTGATGATGGGTGTGGCCGTCCATCGGCCGGCAGAAGCCAGCCGTTGAGCATCGAAACCGGTTAAGCGCCGTTGCGCGTTTCCCGGCGTCACAGAGCAATGCGCAGTCCGTCATGCCCGACATGCAGGAACCCGTTCCAGTGGGGCGCAACGGCATCCCGCCAGTTTGCTTCGCCGTAGGCGGGGTCGTCCGATGGGATGAGGTGGTTCAAGGCCAGCGCCTTGACACCGGCAGACGCGGCGGTCTTTGCCGCATCATGGGCAAAGCTGTGCGAGACCAACCAATGTTTCATCAACTTTTCGCTTCCATTGCCGATCCGCTCGAGAAGGCCGGGCAGGGCGCTTTCAAGCATGGCTTCATGCACGAGGAGATCGGCCCCATGGGCAAATTCGATCAATTCGGGCAGGGGCGCGGTGTCGCCGGAAAAAACCACGTGAAGGTCTGTCGTTCTGAACGACAATGCAAAGCAGTCGATCAGCGGAGGATGTTGCGTGCGAATGGCCTCAACGGCCAGGCCATCCCGCTCCAACACGTTGCGGTCGTCAATCACATGGATGCGAACAAGCGCCCGAAGATCCGGCCGGCCCTCATCGCTGACGCGAATGTCAATATCGGCTTTCATCGATTCGACAAACCGGTCCCAATAGTGGCCGATGCCCTCCGGGCCCCATACATCGATGTCGGTCTTCAGACCAGCCGTCCAGGCGGTGTGAATCAGCGGACCCAGTTCGAGATAGTGATCGGAATGCAGATGCGTCACGAAAATGGTTGCCAGATCCTTCAACTGCATGCCCTGATCAACAAGTCCCCTGGTTACCCCCAGTCCGCAATCAATCACATAGTTTCGCCCGTTGAGGCACAGAAGGCTGGAGGTCGGCATGGATGAACCCGGGCGGATCGCCGGGCCACCCTTGGTGCCCAGCAGAGTGACATGGTTCTCAGACATCATTTTCCTCAGACTGCGGCAAATCCGGTATCGAGTGCCGACAGGATCGTGTCGACATCCGCTTCGGTCAAAATCAATGGTGGCGACAGGATGATATTGGCACCGGAGACGCGCACCATGGCACCGGCATCGTAGGCGGTTTCCTGGACAATTGCGGCCGTCTTGCCGTCAATCGGTTGTTTGGAGCCGCGGTCGCTGACCATTTCGATGGCCGACATCAGGCCGTGGCCGCCGCGAATGTCCCCGATGATGTCATGCCTTTCTTTCAGCTTCTGGAAGCCCTCGAACATTTGCGTGCCGCGGCTGGCGGCGTTTTCAATGACATTCAGACGCAGCGTTTCCTTCAGGCATGCCAGTCCTGCCGCCGCCCCGACGGGATGACCGGAATAGGTGTAGCCATGACTGATCTTGGCGCCGCCATTGCCTTCAAAGGCGTCGACCATTTTTTCACCGAGCATGACACCGCCAAACGGGAAGAACCCGTTTGTTATGGCCTTGGCGGTGCACATCATGTCGGGTTTGATGCCCCACAGGCGGGCGCCCGACCAGGCTCCAGTGCGACCAAAGGCGGTGATCACTTCGTCGGTGATCAATAAAATACCGTGACGGTCGCAGATTTCCTTCACCATCGGAGCGAAACTTTCATGCGGCGGGATCACGCCGCCCGCACCCAATATGGGCTCCATGATCATCGCGGCAATCGTCTTTGCGCCCTGAAACCGGATCTCGTCCTCCAGCGCCGATGCGCAAAGTTGCGCCAGCCGGGCCGGATCGTTTTCATTGAACGGATTGCGATAGGTATAGGGAGCCGGAATATGAAAGCATCCCGGCAAAAGAGGCTCGTAGGCTTCGCGAAAATTCGTGTTGCCGTTGACGCTGGCGCCGCCCATATGGGTGCCGTGATACCCCTTTTTGAGGCTCAGGAATTTTGTGCGGCCCGCTTCGCCCCGAAGCTTGTGGTACTGGCGCGCCAGGCGTAGTGCGGTTTCGACGGAATCCGACCCACCTGATGTGAAGAAAACGCGACTGAGCCCGTCAGGCTCAAAGAACTGGGCCAGTTCGTATGACAATTCGATGGCGGCATCGTTGGTTGCGCCGCGAAATGTCGAATAATAGGGCATCCGGTCAAGCTGTGCGGCAATGGCGTCTTTGACGGGCTGGCACGAATAGCCGAGATTGACATTCCACAGGCCGCCAACCCCATCGACAACTTCATGGCCGTCAATATCCCGAATTCGAACACCTTGCGCCCCGGTAATGATCTTCGGCGGGTTTGAATTGCTGTCTTCCGGCGAGGTCATCGGGTGCCAGACATGCCGGGCATTGTTCTCTTTCAGAAAATTGGAATCTTTCATGATGCTGTTTCCTGTTTTCAGGATTCGGTCCGGGCATTTGCCCACACTCGTTCGATGCCGTCAGGTATGGTGCCGCCCCAGTTTCGGGTGACGTCCCGGCTGGCGGCCATCAACTGGGCCTTGATGGTGCGTTCCGCGTCGCCTGTCAGACGGCTGGCAACGCTGGCAACGGCAACCGATCCGGCAAATGCCCCGGTCTGGTCAAAGAGCGGTGCCGAGATGCCGCATATGTCGTCCTCGAAACCCCGGTCGGATTGACCGAAACCGCAATCGCGGCACCGCTCGATTTCGGCCATTAAAGCCTCTTCGGTCACGGCCGTCTTATCGGTGAATTCCACCAGGCTATTCAAGGCAAATCCAGTCAGATCCGCCGGTCCGAATGCCAGCGCACAGATGCCGGATGCCGTCGCATGGAGAGGCAGGATATTCACATCGATGATCGCACGTGTGCTGTGTTTGTCCGACTCGCATGACGACAGGGAGTGCAGGTCCGTCCCCGAAAGGACCGATATGTGCGCTGTCTCGCCGGTGGCTTCTGCAAGCGCCTTCAATGCGGCCTGGGCGCCTTCTCTGCGGGGCACGGTCAGCTCGCGCATCTGTGCAAGATGAAGGACGGCAGGGCCGATACGATAGCTGCGGTTCGTCGGAATCTTCTCGATAAATCCAGCTTTTTCAAGCGCTTGAAGATATCGATAGGTCGTGGCCTTGTCATGCCCCGCCAGTCTGCGGAACTCCGACAAACCGATTTCCGGCCGGCTGGTTGAGAAGTACTGAAGCAAGTTCAGCGCCTTTGTTACGACTGACATTTTTTCACCGGGTTCGACGCCATTTGAAAAAAGGTTTGACATGGATAACTTAACAAGGCAAGCTTTTTATGAACCATCGGTTTAAATAATGAACCACTAGGGAGTTGGAAATGTCTAAATTCACCACATTGATGACGGCGACGCTGGCGCTTGTGATGGCGGGTTCGGGGGCCGTCGCGCAGTCGGCCTATCCGGAAAAACCCGTTGAATTCGTCGTCCCGTGGCCTCCGGGTGATCTGGAGGATGTTCTCACGCGAATGATCGCTGAAGATTTTCAGAAGACCTATGACGTGCCCGCGGCGGTGGTGAACAGACCCGGCGGAGGGGGAGGGCCCTTCCCGGGAGCGGTTCAGGTCGCGACAGCACCGGCAGACGGATACACGATCGGCTCATTTATCATTGCCATTCCCGTCGTCGGGCCGCAGATCGGGATCCCGGAACTCAATCCCGACCCCTTTGTGCCTCTCGGCAACTTCCTGACCTATCCGTTTGTGATCGCCACGTCCGGCAATGCGCCCTATGACGATATGGCAGGTCTTGCCAAGCATGCGCAGGACAATGATGTGGTTCTGGGCCATTTCGGTGCGCCGCTCGTTCCGACACAGGTCACGCTCGCGCTGGCGAAGGAAATGGGTTTTTCCTACGCATCCGATGCCGCCTTTGATGCACTGGATTGCAACACGCTGGCTTCCGGTGACGTGGATGTCATCAACACCACATTGCAGCTGATCCTGCCATGCCTGGATTCGGTCAAGGTGCTCGCATCGATTGGCTCGCAGCGCATTCCCCTGACACCCAATGTTCCCACTGTCGCGGAACTGGAGCCGGGACTGAACGTGGCCCTGTGGAACGGCCTGTTCGTGCACAAGGACACACCGCAGGATGTGCGCGACAAGATCATTGCCGTCGCGCGCGAGACCGTCATGTCCGACCGCGCCCAGGCATTGGCTGCGGAAACCGGTGCGTCTGTCTATTGGCAAAACGCTGATGAGGTGGTCGGCCAAATCCAGTCTGACATCGAGACGCTCGACCATATCGGGAAGGTTCTCGGGAACTAGACTGTTTCACGTTTTGTCAGAAACGGGACAACGGTGCCGGCCTTTAACTTTGTTGATGCATTCAGGTTTTGCCGAATCCGTCAAAACCCGAATTGCTCTAGAGTGTCGACCCCGGCGTGAACAACACCCGGGCGGGTCGGAAATCCGGCTGGCCCGGGGCAACCCAGTCGGTGGAGATGTCATGTCGAGATTGAAGACCCTTCAGACATTGTTCAAGCGCTATCGCCGGCCGGGCGACATCGTGTTCGCCTGGCTTTTTCTGGCGATCTCGGTGTTCCTCCTGTCACAGATTGCCAGCCAGACGACCTATCGCCCCGGTAATGCGCTTTTTGCTCAGCCGCGGTTTTGGCCTGCGGTATCACTGATCGGTATGACAGGATTTGCGGCCCTGCACCTGTTGGGATCGGCACTGTCAGAACGCATTGACGGGCGATGGAAGGAGGTGCTGCTTTGGGTATCTGTCCTCGAGTTCGCGGCCTGGTTCATCGTCTATGCGTTCGTGGTTCCCTATCTCGGATACCTGCCGGCAACGATCCTTCTGGCTGTGCTCTTGGTGGCGCGCGCCGGCTATCGAAGTGGCCTGATCTATGCAAGCGCGGCGGGCGCGGCCGTTGCCATCGTCTTGCTGTTCAAGACATTTCTGCAGGTCAAACTGCCGGCCGGCGAAATCTATCAGTCATTGCCTGACGGACTTCGCCAAATCATGCTCACCTATTTCTGACCGGAGCCGATGATGGAAGATATTCTTGCAGGTGCGGCAATGCTGGCGCGATGGGACGTTCTGCTGGCGCTCCTGATCGGATCCGTCGGCGGTGTGATCATCGGCGCGATCCCCGGGGTCGGCCCGGCCGTGGCGATCGCGATTCTGCTGCCCGCCACATTTTCCCTGGAGCCGATCGTCGGCCTCACCATGCTATTGGGGATCTACGGATCGTCCATGTATGGCGGGGCCATTCCCGCAGTGCTGATCAACACGCCGGGGACGGCGGTCAACGCCCTGACGGCCTATGACGGCTATCCCATGACCCAGAACGGTCAAGCCCATCGTGCGGTGTCCCTGGCCTATAGCGCATCTTTCTGGGGTGGGATATTCGGGGTTGTCTGCCTGATCCTGTTGTCGCCGGTGCTGGCGATCATTGCGCCCATGTTTGGCAGCCGGGAGATATTTCTCGCCGCACTCCTTGGCATAGTCCTTGTGATTCTTGCCCACCGGGGGCAGATATTCGCTGCCGGCATGCTGGCCATGCTCGGCATCTTCCTGCAGACGATCGGCCTTGACGCGGTCACCTACACGCAGCGCTACACGTTCGAGATGACGTTCCTCAGTTCCGGCATCAACCTGATCGTGGTTGTCCTTGGACTGTTTGCATTGAGCCAGGCGTTTTTCCTGCTGAGCGCGCCGGATGACAGTCCGGATGCCAACCCGGTCACAGGCCGTTTGACGTCAGGCTTCAGGGAATTGCTGAAGCACAAACGCGTCGCCACCGTGGCCTCCGGTTTTGGCGTTCTCCTGGGAATGATCCCTGGCACGGGTGAATTCACCGCCCAGTTCATGAGTTACACCTATGCGCAGAAGACCTCGAAAGATCCCGACGCCTTCGGCAAGGGATCACCCGAAGGCCTGATCGCTTCCGAGGCTGCAAACAATGCCGTCCCACCGGCAGCGATGATCCCGCTATTGGCCCTTGGCATTCCGGGAGAGGCGCTGACGGCCATGATGCTCTCGGTGTTTTATGTGCACAATGTCATTCCCGGCCCGCAGCTCTTTCAAAACAATATTGACCTTGTCTATGGGCTGTATTTCGCGCTGATCGTGCTGAACGTGGTTGTCATCTGTTTCCTGATGTTTTCGACCAACCTGCTCACCAGGGTGATCCGCATTCCCACTCGCTTCCTCGGCGTGATGATCCTGATCCTGTCCTTTGTGGGCGTCTATTCCCTGCGCAACTCGTTGACCGATTGCATGATCGCCGCTGGATTCGGCGTCTTGGGGTTGATCCTCAAACGGCTGAACCTGCCGATTGTCCCGATCATTCTCGGAATGGTCCTGGGCGGCATCATGGAGGTCAAGCTGCGTTCGGCGCTGCCGCGCCTCAAGACGCCGCTGGATATGATCGACCGGCCCATTGCGTTCATCATTTTCGTCATGATCGTACTGGTCCTGGCGTTTCACATCCGGACTCTGATCAAGGAGTATCGAGCGCATCAGCCCGAAGAAGACCACAATCTCCACGACACGCAAACACGATGACGGTCATGAACCAGCCTGACATCGATACGCTCCGCCATGTGCCGGTCGCACCGCAAGAACATCTGATCAATGGCGCTGCTGTCAGTGCCTCTGACGGCGGGACGCTGGACGTTGTCTCTCCGATCGATGGAACCGTCCTGACCACCCTTGCAAGGGGCACGGCCGTGGATATGGACAAGGCGGTCGCGGCAGCAAGGACAGCTTTTGCCGATCAGCGCTGGGCCGGCCAGTCGCCGGCGGCACGGCGCAAGGTGATGCTGCGCTGGGCGGAGTTGATTGAGGCGCATGCGCTCGAACTGGCGGTGCTGGGCGTGAGGGACAACGGCACCGAGATCAACATGGCGCTCAAGGCCGAACCCGGATCAGCCGCGGGCACGATCCGCTACTATGGCGAAGCGCTGGACAAGGTGTATGGCGAGATCGCCCCGACCGCCGGCAAGGTGCTGGGGTTGGTGCACAGGGAGCCGGTTGGTGTTGTCGGCGCCATCATCCCGTGGAATTTCCCGATGATGATCGGGGCATGGAAATTGGGTCCCGCACTTGCCATGGGCAATTCGGTGGTCCTCAAGCCGGCGGAAACCGCATCTCTATCCCTCATTCGAATGGCCGAGCTGGCCCATGAGGCCGGCCTGCCGGACGGTGTGCTGAACGTCGTCACGGGCGAAGGCGCTGTCGTCGGCGAGGCAATGGGTCTTTCGATGGATGTCGATGTCCTGGTGTTCACCGGATCCGGTGCGACCGGTCGTCGATTGCTGGAATATGCCGCGCGCTCCAATCTGAAACGTGTCTATCTCGAATTGGGTGGAAAATCCGCCAATATCGTCTTTGCAGATGCACCGGATCTCGACGAGGCGGCACGCGTGGCGGCACACGGTATTTTTCGCAATTCAGGCCAGGTCTGCGTGGCGGGCTCACGCCTTCTGGTCGAGGGATCTATCCACGACGAATTCGTGGCAGCCGTCGTGAAGCACGCAGAGAAGTTGAAGGTCGGCGATCCTCTGGATCTGGCAAACGATGTGGGCGCTGTAAACTCGGAACGCCAATTGTCGCAGAACCTTCAGTTTGTTGAAACGGCACTGGGCGAGGGCAGCAAGGTCGCGAGCGGCGGAGCGCGCATCCTCCAGGAGACGGGTGGGTATTACATGGCGCCAACGGTCGTTACCGGGGTGCGGCCGGAATCCAACCTGTTCCAAAGGGAAGTATTCGGTCCCGTCCTGGGCGTCACCCCGTTTGCCGACGAAGGGGACGCAATCCGCCTGGCCAATGCGACTGTCTACGGATTGGCGGGTGGCGTGTGGACGTCCGATCTCTCGCGTGCCCATCGCATGATCAGGCGCGTGCGGACCGGCGTGGTGCATGTGAACACCTATGGTGGGGCCGACGCCACGGTTCCGCTGGGCGGCGTTGGCCAATCGGGCAACGGGCACGACAAGTCGCTCCATGCCCTCGATAAATATGTTGACCTGAAGACCGCCTGGATCAAGCTGTGAGCGCGCGTCCGCAAGGAGCAGAGACATGACAGACAAGACAATCCTGATCATCGGCACCTACGACACGAAGTTCGACGAACTGAATTATCTCGCGCAGGTCATTGAGGGGCAGGGCGGCGCGGTGGTGACGATGGACGTCTCCGTGCTTGGCGATCCGGACGAACCACTGGACTATTCCAAACAGGACGTGGCCAATGAGGCTGGCAGCTCCATAGAGGCAGCGATTGCCACGGGGGACGAAAACCAGGCAATGCAGATCATGGCCAGGGGCGCTGCGCTCCTGACCACGCGGTTATACGCCGAGAGACGATTTGACGGCATGGTCGTCCTGGGTGGAACCATGGGCACGGATCTGGCGCTGGATGTTTGCGAAGCGTTGCCACTGGGTGTCCCAAAATACATCGTATCGACTGTTTCATTCTCTCCACTGATTCCTGCGGAAAGACTTGCCGCCGATACACAAATGATCCTGTGGGCAGGCGGGCTGTACGGTCTGAATTCCGTGTGCAAGGCGTCGCTCAGCCAGGCGGCTGGCGCGGTTCTCGGTGCCGCGCGCGCCGTGGAACCACCCGACAGTACAAAGCCTTTGATCGGCATGACATCGCTGGGGAAATCGGCGCTGAAATATATGGTTCCGCTGAAACCGGCACTGGAGGAGCGCGGCTTCGAGGTCGCCGTGTTCCATGCCACCGGCATGGGCGGGCGGGCGTTCGAAAGCCTCGCTTCACAGGGCGTCTTTGCCTGTGTCTTTGATTTCTGCACCCAGGAGCTGGGCAACCATATCCACGGATCCAACATCTCGGCCGGCGCGGATCGTCTGACCGGTGCCGGAAGGAACGGAACGCCGCAACTCGTTGCCCCGGGATGCTATGATCTGGTGGACATTGTCGGCTGGCAGCCCCTGCCGGAAAAATGGTCGAACCATGTCCGGCATGCCCATAACCGGTTGTTGACGTCAATTGTGCTTGACACCGATGAACGCCGGGCCGTGGCGCAGGCACACAAGGAACGGCTGGCCCGGGCCAAGGGCCCGACGGCACTGCTCCTCCCGGTCGAGGGACTGGGGGAATGGGATCGCGAAGGCGCGGAGCTGTGCGACAGGGATGGCCTGTCAGCCTTTCTTTCGCAGATGCGCAGCGGGTGCCCGGCAAATGTCGAAACGGTCGAGGTCGAAGGGCATATCAATGATGCGATCTTCGCCGAGACGGCCCTGGAGATTTTCGACAAATGGTGCCGTGACGGGATTGTCAAACACTAATCCTGCGGGTTCGGATCAAGCCGTGCCAGCAGATCGAGCAGTTGCTCGTAATCGTCGTCGCCCAGAAGGTCCTTGAAACCTTTGACGATTTCCGCGGCGTGACCGACATTGTCGTCAATGATCCGCTGACCGGCATCGGTGATGGCAATGACTTGCCGCCGCCGGTCGGCATCATCCCGGGTTTGCGTGATCAGTCCCTTGCCACGCATTGTCTGCGCGATCCGCGTGAGGCTCGGAAAAAGGAGGCTGGACCGGTCGGCCAGAGTTGAGGAATCGAGCGGGCCGTGTTCCGACAGAACGCGCAGGACGCGCCATTGCTGCTCCGTGATACCGCTTTTGGCAAGCATCTCACGGATCGGGATCATGACGCCTTCCCGGGCGCGGATCAAAGCAATGGGCAGCGATCGCGATGTTGAGGGCAGATTGGTTGTCATAAGCGTCTTGCGGTCCTGCGTGTGTATGGCTGGCGCAAAGAGGAGTGCGCCGCCGATTCTGTCTTGACATCACCGATAGCATTTAATTAACATAACAACAATTAACATGTTAAGGAATATCAATGCCCCACTTCCACATCGAATATTCCGGCAATCTTGAAGAATGGGTGGATATGGCCGGCCTGTGTGAGGCCATACGGGCTGAGGCGGCGGCAATCGAGACGTTTCCGATGCCCGGAATCCGGGTCCGCGCCACACGCGTCGACCACTATGCGATCGCCGACGGCGATCCGAAACACGGATTTGTCGACATCTCAGTTCGATTGCGGGGTGGACGGCCGCAGGAGGTCAGGGACGAGGCGATCTCGCGGATCTTTCACGCCGCCAGGACGTTTCTCGATCCGGCAATGGCGCAGCATTCGATTGCTCTGTCGGCCGAGATGAGAGACATCGACCCCGAGCTTTCGCCGAAATACGGCACGATCCGGGATCATCTGGAGGATACATGATGAGCGCATTGGACGAAAATATCGAAAAGCTGGATCGCTATCTCGAAAGGTTCAGGGAAGGCGGCATCCGCAACCGCATCAATGGTCAGGACTGTGACGGCTCTGCCGGTGTGTTCGACAATGTAACGCCAGTCGATAAAAGTTCGATTTGCGCGGTCGCGCGTGGTGATGCAAGCGATATCGATGCCGCTGCCAGGGCGGCATCCCAGGCATTTCCGGAGTGGCGTGACCGGCCGGCCACCGAACGCCGCAAGATACTCATCAATGTTGCTGAAGCCATCGAGGCGCGTGCCGAAGAGATCGCCCTGTGCGAATGCTGGGATACCGGTCAGGCTCTGCGTTTCATGTCGAAGGCGGCGTTACGCGGCGCGGAGAACTTTCGCTATTTTGCCGACCAGGTGGTGCAGGCTCGCGATGGCCAGCACCTGAAATCGCCGACATTGATGAATGTAACCACCCGTGTGCCGATCGGTCCTGTCGGTGTCATTACACCGTGGAACACGCCCTTCATGCTCTCCACCTGGAAGATCGCACCGGCAATCGCAGCGGGCTGCACAGTGGTCCACAAGCCCGCCGAAGCCTCACCGGTGACGGCCCGTCTTCTGGTCGAGATTGCCGAAGAGGCCGGGCTGCCGCCAGGGGTTTTGAACACGGTCAATGGATTTGGCGAAGAGGCCGGCAAGGCCCTGACGGAACATCCCGCAATCAGGGCAATCGCCTTTGTCGGCGAAAGCCGCACCGGATCGATCATCACGAAGCAGGGCGCCGATACACTCAAGCGCATGCACCTGGAACTTGGCGGGAAGAACCCCGTTATCGTGTTTGACGATGCGGATCTGGAACGCGCCCTGGATGCGGTGATCTTCATGATCTATTCGATCAATGGTGAACGCTGCACATCCTCGTCGCGCCTGCTGGTGCAGGACACCATCCGCGCGGAATTCGAGGCCCGGCTGATCGAGCGGGTCAATACCATCAAGGTCGGCCACCCGCTGGATCCTGCCACCGAAATCGGGCCGCTGGTGACAGAGGAACATTTCAACAAGGTGACATCCTATTTCGATATCGCCAAGGAAGATGGCGCAACCGTTGCGGCGGGCGGTGAATCGATTGGCGACGAGGGATATTTCGTCCGGCCGACCCTGTTCACGGACGCCAGCAATCAGATGCGCATCGCGCGGGAAGAGATATTTGGCCCCGTATTGACCTCCATCCCGTTCAGCACGGAGGATGAGGCACTCAGCATCGCCAATGACACCAATTACGGCCTGACCGGTTATGTCTGGACCAACGATCTGACCCGTGCATTGCGGTTTACCGACAAGCTTGAGGCCGGAATGATCTGGGTCAATTCGGAGAATGTCCGCCATCTTCCGACCCCGTTTGGCGGCGTCAAGGCGTCGGGGATCGGGCGCGATGGGGGCGACTGGTCATTTGAGTTCTACATGGAACAAAAACACATTGGATTTGCCACCGGTCAGCACAAGATCACCCGCCTTGGCGCAACGGGAGAAGTCTGATGGGAGAAATTGTTCTCGCGGCCAAGTGCACCCATGTCCCCACCATGCTGATGTCGGAGCAGGAGGGGCCGGTCAAAGGCAAACGCCAGGCCGCGATTGACGGCCATATGGAAATAGCCCGTCGTGCGGGTGATCTCGGCGCCGACACCGTTGTCATCTGTGACACCCATTGGGTGATCAACGCCGGGTTTCATATCAATGCGAACAGCCGTTTCAAGGGCCTGTTCACTTCCAATGAGTTTCCGCAATTCATCCAGGATCTGGAATATGATTACGCCGGCAACCCGTCGCTCGGTGATGCAATAGCCCGGCACGCCACCGACAAGGGCGCCTTCACCCTTGCCCACCGGCTGGACAGTCTGGAACTCGAATACGGCACACTGGTGCCGATGCGGTTCATGAGCCGGGCCCATGAGATGAATGTGGTCTCCATCGCCGCCTGGTGCACCGTACATGACCATGAAGAAAGCCGCATTGTTGGCGAGGCCATTCGCACGGCGGTCGAAGCGAGCGACAGCAAGGTTCTGCTGGTGGCATCGGGATCCCTGTCCCACAAGATTTGGCCCAACAGGGACTATGCCGCCAACAACGGGACCTTCACGATCAGCTCCGAGTTCAACCGGCAGATGGACCTTCACGTGCTGGAAATGTGGAAGCGCGGTGACCATGCAACATTCCTGAAAATGCTGCCCGAATATGCCGGTTTCTGTTGCGGTGAGGGGTCCATGCATGACACCGCCATGCTGTACGGGGCGCTGGGATGGGATGCCTATGATCGCGCCTGTGAAGTCGTCACGGATTACTTCCCGAGTTCCGGTACCGGGCAGACCAATGTGATATTTCCCGTTCACTGACAGACCGGATTGAGGAGGCTTCGATGCCCGTACCCGCACCAAATCTCTACCCGGATTTCAACACGATCCGATTGTCGCATCTCTGCCTCAACGTTAGCGATCTTGCCGCCTCCCGAACATTCTACGCCGACACGCTCGGCTTGCAGGTGACGGATGAGAGCGACACGCATATCTATTTGCGTGCGATGGAGGAGCGCGGCCACCACTGCGTAATCCTGCAGAAATCCGATGCACCGGGTACTGTCGAAGTGCTGGGCTTCAAGACCTTTGACGAAGAGGATCTGGACCGGGCGGAAGCCTATTTTCGTTCCAGGGGGCGCCCTACCGAATGGGTAGAGCGGCCTTTTCAGGGGCGGACGCTTCTGACCGCAGACAATCTGGGTATTCCGCTGGAGTTTTATCACAAGATGGACCGACTGCCGCCGATCCATCAGAAATATGCGCTTTACCGCGGTGTGAAACCACTGCGGATCGACCACTTCAATTGCTTCAGCCACGACGTCGACGCGTCGGTGGAATTCTACAGCGATATCGGTTTCCGCGTGACCGAATACACGGAAGATGATGACAGCAAGAAACTGTGGGCAGCATGGATGCACCGCAAGGGCGGAGTGCACGACATTGCCTTTACCAACGGAACGGGCCCGCGTTTGCATCACGTTGCCTTCTGGGTCCCGACACCGCTCAACATCATCGATCTGCTCGATTTGATGGCGACGACCGGATATGTCGGAAACATTGAACGCGGACCTGGGCGGCACGGCATCTCCAACGCGTTCTTTCTTTACATTCTCGATCCCGATGGTCACCGGATCGAGATCTATTGTTCGGATTACCAGACGGTCGACCCCGATCTCGAACCGATAAAATGGGACCTGCAGGACCCGCAGCGTCAGACGCTTTGGGGAGCGCCCGCTCCACGCAGCTGGTTCGAACACGGCACGACATTTGTCGGTGTCGAGACTCGAGATTCACAGATGAAGGCCAGTCCGATCATCGCGCCATGAGCATGGCAGCCACTACAGACATCCGGCTCCATGTCTTGAACACCGGAATGCCACGAAAACCAGGAGGATCGTCTGGTGAAATACGCGACATTTAGCGCCGAGGGGCAAACCTTTTATGGAGTGGCCGCACCGGATGGCATGGTAGCGCTCAGCCCTGATTTCCCGCACTGGCCGACGCTGTTCGATGTCATTCAGGCGGGTGAACTCGAACAGCTGGAGCAGGCGGCCGGAGGCAAAGACATCACCCATCGGATCTTTGACTATGAAATGGTGATGCCCAATGCCCGGCGTATCTTGTGTGTCGGTGTAAATTTTCCGGACCGCAACGCCGAATACAAGGATGGCAGCGCGCAGCCGAAATACATGTCTCTCTTTCCGCGCTTCGCATCCGGCTTCACCGGTCACGAGCGCAATCTTGTACGCCCGCCGGAAAACCAAACGCTCGACTATGAGGGTGAGGTCGCCATTGTGATCGGCAGGGAAGGCCGCCGGATCAAGCAGGCCGACGCCTATGACCACATCGCGGCCCTGACCATCTGCAATGAAGGCACAATCCGCGATTGGGTGCGCCATGCGAAATTCAACGTGACCCAAGGAAAAAACTGGGACAAATCGGGAGCCATGGGCCCCTGGCTGGTGCCGTTCACCGATGCGGCACAGCTTGACGATGCGCGCATTGTCACCCGGGTGAACGGCGAAGTCCGGCAGGACGATGTTCTGTCGCGCATGACCTTTCCGATCCGCCGCGAGATCGAGTACATCTCGACATTCATGACGCTGAAACCCGGCGATATCATCGTCACCGGGACGCCCACAGGCGCTGGCGCACGCTTCGATCCGCCAAAATATCTCAAACCCGGTGATGTCATCGAGGTCGAGGTCGAGGGAATCGGCGTCCTGCGGAACGGCGTCGAGGATGAAAGGTTGTGACGTGGCCGAAGACAGCAGACCCTGCCATCTCTGACGCACTTTCCGGGCTCAATTCAACGGAATGCGCAAATTGATCGAGGCCGTGAAACTGTCGAGTGTTCCGACACTCATATACGTGCCCGACGCACTTGCGTCCCAGCCGTTGTCAAACGTCATGTTCAGACCGCCAGAGACCTGCACGCCGCTGTCCGGGTCATTGGCAACCAGACCGTTGCCAACATTGCTGTCGCCATTGGAAATGAAGTCGACAATTGCGTTTAAGCCCACGAAGACTTCGCCCTGTGTGAGGGGGCCAGAAGCCGGAGCAAAGATGTGCCCGATTTTTGGACCAAATGTAAACCGACCCTGCTCGACATTGCTGCTGGCAATGGCTGCCCCGGAACTGTTGGTATAGGCCGATCTGCGGATATTGCTGTACGATAGTGAAGCGTTTGGCTCAAGCCACCAGTCCGGCCGAAAATAGACCCGCTTTGAAAGACCTGCCGCGATATCGATGCTGTCGGAACCGAAATCTCCAGAGGCACCGGAAATGGTGACGTCGTTCCAGCCATGTTGATAGTTGATGACCGTGTCGAGCAGGACACCCTCATAGACATCGACCCTCGCAAACAGTCCGGCACCCAGGAAATTTGAACTGAGACTGGAGGCGAGGGCATTGCTGGTCGTGCTGCCATTGTTATAGGTCACCAGCCCACCGACCGTTAATCTCGGATTGACCCGATAGGAGGTGCCGCCAATGAATTGCAGAAACTGACCGTCGCGGTCCGCTGCCTGATCGTCATCAAAGACCGTCAGGGATCCCTGCAGCCAGAAATTCCATGGGGAGTGTTGCGTTGAAGACGTCCGTTCGCCGCCGCGCAAAAGCGCGTCCAGATCGAGCAGGAAGCCTTGGGTGTTGGATTCAGAAAGAAGTGGGAACAATGCCGTTTTGCCGGGGCCAGGTGTATCAGCTTGATAAGCGAGTGCGGTACCTGCAGTTGATCCGTTTGCCGACCTGTTCGGGCCAAATTCTGAATTTGCCTGTTCGGGATTCAGTAAACGATTTAACTCTTCTTTCTTTTTTTCTATATCGGATTGTATTTCACGAACGTAGCTCTGATCAGAACCTAGTTCGAGTATGAGACGTCGTTCAATTTCCAGTCCAGTCAATGCGTCGTACAATTTTGCGAACTCGGGATCCGTATCCCTCAGCCGGTCTTGTGCTCGTATGTGCTCAAGCGTGTTGTGATCATCATTACCGATTTCTTGGTTTGTGCGGCGGTTGATCTCCTCCTGCAGTTCTTTGATTTTGACCTGAAGGGGGTGATTGTTGTCCCGAAGGATAGCCTGTCTTTCTTCCTCGTCCTCTTCTACCTCCTTTTCTACGTCCTTCAATTTTTGCTCAAGTGCCGCAATTTCCTCCCGAAGCCTGACGATCCTTGCCGCCTTGTCGAAAATGCCAACCGGTTGGCCATTGTTTTGTCGTGGAGGATTGTCAACTTGTCCCGGCTGCAGGTCAGGAAAGTTTCCCTCCAAGCCGTCACCTTGAACCTCGGTTTTATCGAGATGAGCTTGCACGGCCCCGAGCACATTCTGAAAATTCTGAAAGCCATTCAGCAGAAAATCTTCCGTATCGCCCAGATTAGTGGTCAGATTTGAACCCGTTCCGCCGAGGGTGCTCACAAAGGTTGCCGGGTCACAGGACGTTGTCGAGACAAATGTATTGGATCCGGAAAAGGCGACGGCGACGAAAAACATGCCGGAGCTGGCGGGGAACTCGACGCAAAACGAGCTGCTTGCTCCACCTGCTGCAATGAGCTGATCAGCCGTCAGGAACGATTGTTGCAGAGTTTGCGCGCGCGTGGCATCGGGCGCAAGAACAAAGCCTGCCAGTGCGATGACGAAACATGATGTCATCACCGGTCGTTTCACTCGATCCATCAGTCCAGATTTTATCCATACGCTCACGATACGCCCACCCATCCCCATTTCGGTCGGGTAAATGTATCGGCGCGAAGGGCAAGCTGATAGCTGTCGACTGCGACAGGTTAAGGCAGAAAAACCGGCCTGCTGTGCTGGCTATCGGGTGAATCTGGCGGTACGGCATCGATCAGGTCGAGCCTGAGCGCCCGGGTCAGTGCCTGCGCGCGTCCTGTTGCTTCCAGCTTGCGGTAGGCATTTCCAAGATGAAAACGGACCGTGCGTTCGCTGATCCCGAGATGTGTGGCAATCTCTGGATTGCTGAAGCCTTCGGCGCAGTGGCTCAGAATCGATTTTTCGCGCCGGGTCAGCATGACGGGTTCGGCGATTCTGGGCGCAAATCCAAGGTCTTCCGTAGCTGCGGCAAAACACGTTGCCAGGAAGACCAGATAGGCGGCGTGGTTTTCAACCACATCCTGGAACCGAATGTTGCCGCCACGGGCCCAAAACCCGACACCGCGCGCCATTCCGGCCGTCGGCAACGGAACCATAAACCCTTGCCGGACATCGGTTGTTTCGGCCAATACCGTCAATTTTCGCCCGATCTCCGTGGCCTGGAACTGTTTCAGCATATCGGCATGAAGAACCGGTGTTGTCCGCTTGGCGATGACTTCCAGATAGGGGTCGATCGTGTGTGCGCCGAGGGCCTGATACCCATCGATATACGCCCTGGGAAAAGTGCCATGAAAAAGCGGTGCTCGCTCGAATTTCGGGTCCAGCGGCACAATTGCCATGCTGTAAAAATCCAACCCCAGCCGCATGATTTCTTCGTTGAAGCGCTGATAAAGCGCGTCCAGCGACGTGCATTTTGCCAGGTTGGCAATCACCGTGCCTGTTGGTTGTTCCAGCATTGTTCGCCAGTTTTTATGAATACCCCGGCAAACGATAGGCCGGAATCCGGCAAGCAGCAAGCACGGGATCGCAGTCCATGCTCAGAGGAGATCAACTTTGCGTTTGATTGATTGAACCAGATTGGCATCGGTTTCGGTCAGGCCGTTTTTGTCGGTGAATCCGAGTGCTAGCAAACCACCGTCGAACGTTCTGCCTTGACGCGAAAAAGAGCCATGGATTTCGCGAACACCGGTTTCGCGAATGATCCGGACTGCGTTGTCGGCATGGATACCGGCACCGGCCATGATCGACAGTCGGTCACGCGCATGATCCACATAGACTCGGATCTGTGCCGCTCCATCCTCGGCTTTTAACGCACCACCGGAAGTCAAGATGCGCTCGATGCCCAAGGCTGAAGCGTCATCTATGGCCCGCAGACGATCATCCAGAATGTCAAATGCCCGGTGAAGAGTTACGCTCATGGACCCGGCACATTCTACCAGCTCGCTCATCACCGGCATGTCCAGCGATCCCTGACGAGTGGCGCCAATGACGACACCCTCTATTCCGGCCTCGCTGCAGGCGTGTATATCCGCCAGCATCAATCTGATTTCGCTGGAATCGAATTCGAAGTCACCGTCGCGGGGCCTGATCATCGCATGGACCGGCACGTCCAGACCTGCGGCTATTTCGGTGAAGCCGCGTGACGGGGTCAATCCACCGAGGGAAAGGGCGGAACAGAGTTCGATTCTATCCGCACCACCGGCAATGGCGGCCTCAAGCGAATGGGGGTTGTCGACGCAGACCTCGATCGTGACGGACACGGTTCTCTAACTGTCCGACACGGCGAACTTGTCCTAATTCACGCGGCTGATGCAGAAGTCGATCACTTCCAGCATCGCTGCCTTTGTCGGCGATTCAGCCATCGGCGCCAGCGCATCCCGCGCCATTGCACCATAGTGCTCCGCCCGGGCAATTGTGTCATTCAGGGCGTTGGACCGGGCAATCAGGGAATGCGCCCTTTCCAGTGCATCATCATCGCTTTCCCCGTCCTCGATGGCCGAACGCCAGAAGGCCCGGTCATCGTCGCTGCCCCTGCGATAGGCCAGCACCACAGGCAGGGTAATCTTGCCTTCGCGGAAGTCATCACCGACATTTTTTCCAAGATCCTGGGCCTTCCCGCCATAATCGAGAACATCGTCGACGAGCTGAAACGCCAGACCCAGATTTGTGCCGTAGGAACGAAGCGCATCGCGTTCTGCCTTGCCGGTACCGGCGATGATCGGGCCGACCTCCGCGGCTGCTGAAAACAGCGCTGCCGTCTTGGCCCGGATGACCGCGAGATAGTCGTCCTCGGTGGTTGCCATGTTCTTGGCAACGGAAAGCTGCAGAACCTCGCCCTCGGCGATGACAGCAGCGGCGTTGGAAAGCACATCCAGTGCATCAAGAGATCCGACGTCCACCATCATCTTGAACGCCTGGCCGAGGAGGAAATCACCAACCAGCACACTGGCTTGGTTGCCCCATATCATGCGGGCAGTCGGTTTGCTGCGCCGCAAATCGCTTTCATCAACGACATCGTCATGCAACAGGGTAGCGGTGTGCATGAACTCCACACCGGTCGCCAGCTTGATGTGCCCGTCGCCCTGATATCCGAACATCTTTGCAGCTGCGAGGGTCAGCATCGGACGCAGCCTTTTGCCACCCGAGGAAATCAGGTGATTGGCCACCTCCGGTATCATCTCCACATCCGATCCGGCCTTGGAAAGGATCAACTGATTGACCTTGTCCATGTCCGATGCTGTCAGATGAATCAACGGCTTGACCGACGCGGTGGTCGGGTTCTTGTCTTCAAGCGGGATGACGACGCCCAATATGCAAACTCCTCTTGCCCCGCATTCACCATAGAAACTGGCTGGTTTCGGTACAAGTGATGAATCGACGCACCGAAGCGATTTGAAGACGGGCAGCGTATCATTGCCATAGCTTCGGAGCGGGGCTGTGGGGTGGCGAATGTTCGAGAGCCCCTATATAGAGCGGAGAGCGCCAGAAAGGCGTCACCGCCGCTAAACAACTGCAAAGGCCTGTCGGATGGAAGAGCTGATCAGAACCAACAATGTCGTTACGCTTTCCTTCGTTGGAACCCTGCTCAAGGAAGCCGGTATCCAGCATTTCGTGGCCGATGAGAACATGAGCGTCATGGACGGTTCGATCGGTGCCCTGTCGCGGCGCCTGCTGGTCGATAGTGATCGCGCTGACGAGGCCCGCAAACTGATTGAAGGGGCCGGTCTGGGCGACGAACTGAGGCAATTGGACTAGGGCGTGCATCCCTGCTCTGATTTATCGCCGGCCCGATGACCGACCCATATCCGACATCCGAGACGCTCGACGCCTTTCACAGGGGTCGGTTTCATCTGATCCAGCCGAAGGGCAAAGGACATCGGGCAGGGCTGGATGCCATGCTGCTGGCGTCGCTTGTGCCCGACTCAGCCTCTGGAACGCTTGCGGATTTCGGGGCCGGCGCAGGGGCTGCCGGTTTTGCCGTCGCCAGCCGGATCAAGACCCTTCGGGTGATGTTGGTCGAGCGCGCGCCATCCATGGTGCAACTGGCACGGCGGTCGGTTGCACTCAGTGAGAACAGGCACCTGGCTGATCGTATGGAGGTAATCGAAGCCGATGTGACCAGCACCGGTGCCCACCGGATAGCAATGGGCCTTTCGGATTCGGCCTTCGATCACGTGGTCATGAATCCACCCTTCAACGATCAACGCGACCGCACGACCCCCGACACCCTCAAGGCTGAAGCCCATGCGATGGATGGTCCGGTGTTTGCCGATTGGATCAGGACGGCTGGTGCTGTGGCGCGCCCGGGCGGGCAGTTGTCCCTGATCGCACGCCCGCAATCATTGATGGACATTCTGACAGCCTGTGAAAACCGATTTGGCGCAATCCAGCTTACACCGGTTCATCCGCGCCCCGGGGAGGATGCCGTCCGGTTGTTGCTGTCGGCCATCAAGGGCAGCCGGACGCGACTCAGCCTGCGACCGCCGCTCTTTGTGCACGAACACGGCGGCCGGGAATTCTCGCCGAATGTGGACGCGCTGTGCAATGGACTGGCCAGTATTGAGCGGTAATCGACAACAATTCGTTCGGCCGCCGATTGCGGACCATTGTGTTTGCAGTGCGAATACATACATCTTCGGCAGCAAAAATGAGATCAAAGGCACGAAAAATGGCATCTATCACTTCACTGCTTCCGAGACGGTTTCGTAAGAACGAGGTCACGATACCGGTCATTCGGCTGCAGGGTGTCATCATGTCCGGGGGGTCGCAATTTCGACCGGCCCTGAATCTGGCGACCGTGTCACCGCTTCTGAACAAGGCATTTTCCGACAAGAAAGCACCTGCCGTTGCAATCTCGATCAACTCTCCCGGCGGCTCTCCGGTGCAATCCCGCCTGATTTTCCAGCGCATCCGTGATCTTGCCGAGGAAGAGGACAAGAAGGTGTTCGTCTTTGTTGAGGATCTGGCGGCCTCGGGCGGATACATGATTGCAATCGCCGGCGATGAGATCATCGCCGATCCTTCCTCCATCGTCGGCTCGATCGGCGTTGTATCCGCCGGCTTCGGATTTACGGAGATGATCAAGAAAATCGGCGTCCAGCGACGCGTTTACACATCCGGCAAGAACAAGGTGTCCCTGGACCCGTTCCAGGCCGAAAAGAAAGCCGATGTCGATCATCTCAAGACGCTGCAAGAGGATGTTCACAAGGTTTTTATCGACATGGTCAAACAGCGTCGCGGCGCAAAGCTGGCCGACAATGACGACTTGTTCACGGGTCTGTTCTGGTCCGGACAGAAGGGTCAGGAACTCGGTCTTGTCGATGGTCTCGGGGATATGCGATCCTTCCTCAAGGACCGATATGGTGACAAGATGAAAATGCGATTGATCACAATGCCCCGGGGATTGTTTGGCCGCCGGGTGACCGGCGCTGCCGCTGGTGACTGGTCGAGCCGCGTCGCCGGAGCAGCGGCAGCGGGACTGGTGGATGCCGCAGAAGAACGGGCCCTTTGGGGCCGCTTTGGTCTCTGATCACAAAGGGCTGGGGACAAACACATGGCGCAACTTGGATTACTTCTGGCCGTCGGGATCGTTGCCTGGATGGGCTATAAGAGATTTCTCAAGGAGGCCGAGCGTGTGAGCAAATCGGTGCGGCGCGCTGAAAAAGAAGCCGAAACCGGCGCCAGCGGGACCCTGACTCAGGACCCGAAAACCGGTGAATATCGGGTCAAGAAGGACGAAGACGACTTCTGAATTCCATCGACCCGATGTGCCTTGAACCGCGAATATTGGCATCCTGCTGTCTGTCAGCAGCGAACCGGTTGCCAACGGTCTGAGCCCAGATCACCCGAAATCTCTGCGGAAGTGTCGTCGTCTGGTCCAGCCGAACCAGATGGCTCGCCGCGAAATCTCGCGACCAGTCCGCTGATCCACTCTTTTGGCGTCGAAGCCCTTTGAGCCGATCTTGGCCGGTGGTGATGTGGTCTTTCCTTCGATTGTGATTTTGCAATTATGCGTAATAGATTTGTATCGAAAATGAGCATGGGTCTGTCTCTCCAATTGACTAAATTCAATGGGGAAATTAGCTTTGTTGCCAACGAGGTGCGAGGCAGGAATTCTTTTGAAATGTTAGTTGAACTTAAAGATGACAGTTGACTGGAAGGCGCTACCGCCATTGTCCGCGCTTCGGGCCTTCGACGCCGCTGCGGCGTGTTTGAGTTTTTCAGCCGCGGCCCGTTCGCTCAATGTTACGCCGGCCGCCATATCCCAGCAGGTGCGTTCGCTGGAGAGTGAACTGGGACTGGCGCTGGTGCGGCGCCAGGGGCGCGGAATCGCATTGACAGAACACGGTATGCAGTTGGCGCGCTCGCTGGAGCAGGGTTTCGGAGCCATATCCCACGGCGTTGAAGCGTTGCGGGAGGGTGAACGCAAACGCGCCATCCGGGTGGCCACAACGCCCAGCATTGTCGATGAATTCCTGCTGAGTGAAATGGCTGATTTCTGGCAGAAACATCCCGGCGTCGAGGTGTCGCTGACTCCCGGCGAGAGTTATATCGATATTGTCCGGGAGGGCTTCGATCTGGCCATTCGAGGTGGTGAGGGGCATTATCCAGGTCTACATATGGAGCACCTTGTCGATACGAGGTGGATCGCTGTGGCGGCGCCAAAATGGATCCGCGGCAAACAGGTTGATCTGCAACAGCTGCCCTGGATCGCCAACACCAATCTCGACTGGGAAAACATGCTCCTGAATGCGGCTGGTCTGGACCCGGACCATCTACAGATCGTCAATCTGGGCGATCCGCGGCACACCATTCGCGCCGCGCGGGAAGGTTTTGGTGCGACCATCGCGAATGCCTTCATCGTTCGGCGCGACCTGGCAGCGGGAGACCTGCAGGCTATCGAGCTCGACGGCATGCCGCCAATGGCCTACTGGGCAGTAACGCCACCAGGACCGATGCGCACGATACTGGCGGATTTTGTCACGTGGCTGAAGGAAGCGTTCCGCCGGGAGGCAGCCAGATATCCGGCGGAAGCAGGCTTTGTTACGGGACGCGGAGATCGTGCGGTATCGAGCAGATAATGACGCGCGTTGCGTGCTGATTCCTGCGATCAGCATAGCCCGGGCTTCACAACCCTTGACCGCGCCCTGTGGTCATGGCACCTGTCCGGCGCATTCTCATTCAGGACCATGACATGACCACGCCCGAGCGCACACAGCCGCCTCACATGCATCCGACCCGCTCGTTTCAGGGGCTGATCCTGAAACTGCATGAATACTGGGCCGAGTATGGCTGCGTGATCCTCCAGCCCTATGACATGGAGGTTGGCGCCGGTACCTTCCATCCGGCGACAACGCTGCGCTCGCTTGGACCGCGGCCCTGGAACGCCGCCTATGTGCAGCCTTCGCGCCGACCGACGGACGGTCGGTATGGCGAAAACCCCAACCGGCTGCAACACTATTACCAGTATCAGGTGCTGCTCAAACCGTCGCCGCCCGACATGCAGGAGCTGTATCTCGGATCCCTGCGGGCTATCGGGATCGATCCGCTGCTGCATGATATCCGCTTCGTCGAAGACGACTGGGAAAGCCCGACGCTGGGCGCCTGGGGCCTTGGTTGGGAGTGTTGGTGCGATGGGATGGAGGTCTCGCAATTCACCTATTTCCAGCAGGTCTGCGGCATTGAATGCGCCCCGGTGGCCGGCGAACTGACTTACGGGCTTGAGCGATTGGCCATGTATGTCCAGGGCGTCGACAATGTCTACGACCTGAATTTCAACGGTCGTGAAAACGGCAAGGTCACCTATGGTGACGTCTTTTTGCAGGCTGAACAGGAATATTCACGACACAATTTCGAGTTTGCCGACACATCCGTCCTGCTGCGCCATTTCGATGATGCCGAGGCGGAATGCCGGGCGTTGCTTCAATTGGGTGTCGCCGGCGAGGGAGATCCGCATAAATGTGTCCTGCCCGCCTATGATCAGTGCATCAAGGCGTCCCACGTCTTCAATCTTCTGGATGCAAGGGGCGTGATCTCCGTCACCGAGCGCCAGAGCTACATACTGAGGGTGCGCAATCTGTCGAAAATGTGCGGCGAGGCGTTCCTGCAAACCGAGGCCGGGGGCCATTCGGGCGCTGCTGCCTGAATCCCGTGACCCGCTGACCGATCAGACCCCTTGATGTGAATTGCCATGCCCGATCTTTTGCTTGAACTCCGCTCTGAAGAAATTCCCGCCCGCATGCAGCGCCGTGCCGCCGGTGACCTGAAAAAAATGGTGACCGACGGGCTGGTGGATGCCGGGCTGACCTATGAGGCCGCACGTGAATACTGGACCCCGCGCCGTTTGACGCTCGACATCAGGGGGTTGACGCCCAGGTCGGCCGATATTCGCGAGGAGCGCAAGGGGCCGCGAACCGATGCGCCGGAAAAGGCTGTTGCCGGATTCATGCGCGGCGCCGGCCTCAATTCGATCGATCAGGCAACCGTCAAGACCGATCCGAAAAAAGGCGATTTCTATGTCGCCATTATCGAAAAACCCGGTCGCGCCGCCGAGGAGATCATTGCCGACATCGTGCCGGCCGTCATCCGTGGTTTTCCCTGGCCGAAATCCATGCGATGGGGTGCGGCGTCTGAAAAACCCGGCGCACTTCGCTGGGTGCGTCCGCTGCAATCCATCCTGTGTACCTTTGGGCCGGAGACCGAAGAACCGGTCGTCGTTCGCTTTGATGTCGATGGTGTTCAATCCGGCAACGTCACCTATGGGCACCGCTTTCATGCACCGGATCCGATAACCGTCCGACGCTTTGAGGATTACGCGGAAAAGCTTGAACGCGCCAAAGTCGTGCTCGATGCAGAACGACGCAAGGAAATCATCCGGACCGATGCCTTGAACCTTGCCTTCGCGCAGGGCCTGGAACTTGTCGAGGATGACGCCCTGCTGGAAGAAGTGTCCGGTCTGGTAGAATGGCCTGTTGTGCTGCTGGGCGAATTCGATGCGGATTTCCTGTCCATCCCACCCGAGGTGGTTCGTTTGACGATCAAGGAAAACCAGAAATGTTTCGTGCTTCGGCCCTCAGGGCAGGCCGACCAGCTCACCAACAAATTTGTCATTACGTCGAATGTCGAGGCAAGTGATGGTGGCGCCGAAATCGCCCACGGTAACGGCAAGGTTGTTCGCGCCCGGCTGGCCGATGCCCTGCATTTCTGGAAAACGGATCAAGCCAATCTTCCCGATCTGGTTGCTCTGACGGCCTCTGCGGAGAAATTTGGGCTGAACCTCGACAATCCGCTTGATCAGCGGATGGCCAAGCTCGATGCGCTGAATGTGACCTTTCACGCCCGGCTCGGAACACAGGGTGACCGAATTGTCCGTATAGGAGAATTGGCATCCCGGCTGGCGCCATTGATGGACGCCAGCGGTGACGAAACGGATTTCGCCCGGTCGGTTGCCCGGGCAGTTGTCCTTGCGAAGGCGGATCTGACCACCGAAGCCGTCGGTGAATTTCCCGAGTTGCAGGGTCTGATGGGGCGTAAATATGCGCTTCTTCAGGGTGAAACGGAGATGGTCGCAGCCGCCATTGAAGATCACTACAGGCCGCAGGGGCCGTCGGACGATGTTCCCACAAATGCGGTTTCCGTTACGGTCGCGCTTGCGGACAAACTCGATACGCTCATCGGGTTTTGGTCGATTGACGAAAAGCCGACCGGCTCGAAGGACCCCTATGCGCTTCGCCGCGCCGCGCTTGGTGTTATTCGGCTGTTGCTGGAGAACGAAATCCGTTTGCCACTGCTGACGGTCGGCGTGTCACAGGATTTGCTGGCGTTTTTCCACGACCGCCTGAAGGTCTATTTGCGTGATCACGGCGCCCGGCATGATTTGATCGACGCCGTGATTTCGCCTGATGCCGACGATCTGCTGATGATTGTCAAACGCGTTGAAGCGCTCGGTGCGCTGCTTGAAACCGAAGATGGTCAGAACCTGCTGGCCGGCACCAAACGTGCGGCCAACATCGTCGCTGCTGAAGAAAAGAAGAAGACGGAGATTGCGGGCACAGTGAACCCTGTCCTCCTTAGCGAGCAGGCTGAACGGGATTTGTTTGGAGCAATTGAAATGGCCGAAGGCGAGGCGTCATCGGCTGTTCGCCGCGAGGATTTCTCGACGGCCATGCGGGCGCTTGGGCATCTGCGGGCCCCGGTCGATGCATTTTTCGATACGGTCCTTGTGAATGCCGACGACGCGGCAACCCGAGGCAACCGCCTGGCGCTGCTTCGGCGGATCAGAACAGCGACCGAAACGGTCGCCGATTTCTCCCGTATCAGCGGGTAGGGCCAGTTGCTGCTTGCCGACTGCCCTGGGCTGTCTTGTCCGATCCGATGGCATTGCAGGCAAAAGCCGCTGAGGCAGTGCAGATTTCATTCGCCAGATCCGGGTCGTCGACGGTGCGGGCCAGAACCATGGCGCCGACACAGGTCGCCGCCAGCGCTATGCCCTGTTGGCGTGCGCTCAGCCCGTCTTTCGGCTCAAGGCCCGGTTCGAACAGGCTGATCATCGATTCAAGAACATCGCGATAGGCGGCTCGCGCGGCGGTGCCGGCGCGGGAAACGTCAGACGGTAGCGCCATCAAGGGACAGTGGCCGTCCACGTCCTCAAGATGCGGTTTCGAGACATATTTGTTGATCATCGCCCGCGCCATGTCCGGTCCGCATTGCGGCAGATCGTCGTTGTCGCGGCTACGGCGGACCGCATAGGCAACCAGCATCTCCGCGTACAGATCTTCCTTGGCCTTGAAATGGTTGTAGAAACCGCCGCGCGTCAATCCCGCCTCGGCCATGATGTCGTCAATGGAGACGGCCGCAAACCCACGTCGATTGAACAGACGATGAGCGCTTTCGATGATACGCGCGCGCGTTTCGCGCTTGTGCTGGCGACTATAGGGCATCTTTACTCCTTCGAACGGACGGCTTGTGCTATATCGGTTAATATATGTTCTTGATCATATATTATTATAGTCTCATTCTGTCATGGCAACCGCCGTGACAGGAGATGACGATGAAGCTCTATTATTCCGAGACGCCAAACCCACACAAACCCTGCGCCGTCGCGAAGTATCTGCAGATCCCGGTTGACTATGTGCGGGTGGATCTTGGCCGGGGAGAGCATAAGCATCCCGCCTATCTGTCCATCAATCCCAACGGCAAGACACCGGCGCTCGAAGACGGTGACATCAGTTTATGGGAAGCGCATGCCATCATGGTCTATCTGGCGCACAAATCCGGATCGGACCTTTGGCCCGAAGATGCGCTCGACCAGATCGAGGTCATGAAATGGCTCAACTGGGACACGGCCCATTTCTCGCGCCATGCCGGCCGATTGTGGTTTCAGAATTTCTTCAAAGGTGTCATTGGTGCCGGTGAACCGGATCCGGCTGAAATCGAAGATGCAATGGGCTTTTTCCGCCAATTCGCGGGCGTTCTGGATGATCACATGAAAGGCAGGGATCATGTGGTCGGCGACAGTCTGACGATCGCCGATTTTGGTGTTGCCACATTCATGCCGCGCTGGAAGGAGGCCGGGCTTCCGCTTGAGGATTATCCGCAAATCAGCCGGTGGCATGACCGGATGGCCACGCTGGACGCGTGGACCAATCCATGGCCGGCAAACTACGCCACCTTGGGATAGAGATGGATTGTCTGTGTTGCGATGGTGTCGTTCAGGACAACATTGGCGACGTTACTGTGTTGGGCGAAGCTCGATGATTTCGGTCTTGCCCTCTTCACGGCTTTCCCCAGCGGGTGTGCCGCCCTCCACATCGTGTTGCGCATCATTCATGTTGACCGATGACGTGCGCGACCCGCCGTCGACACCGTCATTTTCGATCACCCGCGGCTTGACTTCCTCGACATGGAATTCACCACCACCGCTGTATGTGGTTTGATTGCCGGCATTAACCGTCACCGGTGCGGTGCCACGTCGAACATTGATTGTTCCGTCATGACCGACCGTGACATTTGTGCCGCCGCCGGAATGCGAGACCACTTCACCGGCGGTCTCAGGTCCACGCGTCGACGCCTTGACGTAGCGCACAGCGCTGCCGCCCATCAGATTGTCGGTCTGAACGACCTTTCTCTCGCCGCCGATCTCGGTCTCGATCACTTCGACACCGTGAACATTCGGTCCCTTGTCCTCCGGTTTCAAGGGCGGACAGGATGAGCAGTCAATGGTGATAATACTGCCTGCACCAGTGCTGCCGGATCCGATGGTTAGAACGGAATCGCCTGCCAGAACCGGTCCGGCACCAAACACAATTATGGACGTCAAAAGGATACGGCGCTTCATCTCGCTCTCCCGGGTTGTGTCCCGACCATAGCGATGAAGGGTTTTCATCCGGTTTGCATGCGTGGTTAACCGCCGGTAAACGATTTCCGCAGGATTAGCCATCTTGGGATTCCCGTGCAATCGCCCGCCAGCCGATATCCCAACGGCAAAAGCCGTCTTCCCATTCAATCAGATCGACTGCCCGATAGGCGCTTTGTTGGGCCTGGCGGACCGTGTCGCCGAGAGCTGTAATACCCAGAACGCGGCCACCATTGGCGACCAGGTCGCCTCCGGATCGCGCCGTGCCCGCATGGAAGATCTCCGTATCCTTGTCGGCCGATGCCTGATCGAGATTGCCGATCGACGTGCCCTTGCGGTAGGCGCCGGGATACCCGTTGGCGGCCATGACCACACACAGGGCACTCTGATCCGTCCACCGGGTGCTCATTGTCCACAATTGACCGTCCACCGCTGCCTTGATGATCATCAGGAGGTCGTCCTTCAGACGCATCATCAAAGCCTGGCATTCGGGATCGCCAAAACGGACATTATACTCGATCAACTGCGGTCCGGTCTCCGTGATCATCAGACCGGCATAGAGGACACCTCTGAAGGGCGTGCCCATCTGTTCCATGCCGGTGAGGGTCGGTTTGATGATCTCATCCATCGTACGCTGTACCAGCGCATCGGTCATGATCGGAGCGGGAGAATAGGCCCCCATGCCGCCGGTATTGGGGCCCGTATCGCCGTCACCGACGGCCTTGTGATCCTGTGCAGTGGTCAGCGGCAGCACCTGCGTGCCGTCGCAGATACAGAAAAAACTGGCTTCTTCACCGACCAGGAATTCCTCGACCACAACCTCGGCGCCAGCTTCGCCAAACGCTCCCTCGAAGCAATCGTCGATTGCCGCCAAAGCCTCCTCCAGCGATTGGGCAACCGTTACGCCCTTGCCGGCGGCAAGGCCATCCGCCTTGATAACGATCGGCGCGCCCATCTGCCGCGCATAGGCCTTCGCTTTCGGCGCATTGTTGAAGCGCATATAGGCCCCGGTCGGAATGCCGAACCGGTCGCACAAATCCTTGGTAAAACCTTTCGAGCCTTCCAGTTGGGCTGCCGCAGCACTGGGCCCGAATACCGGAAATCCTGCCAGTTCCAGCTTGTCCGACAGGCCGGCAACCAGCGGTGCCTCCGGGCCAACGACGATCAGAGTGATATTCTTTTCCCGGCACAGATCGATGATCGCCTCGTGATCATCGATGTCCATGTCAATGCAGGTCGCGTGTTCCGCGATACCCGGATTGCCGGGCACGCAATAAAATGCCCCGATAAGCGGGGAGGCGGATATTTTCCAGGCCAGCGCATGTTCCCGGCCGCCGGATCCGATCAGAAGCACATTCATGACCCCGTCTAACATGCTTGCGATCCGGGTCAAGCGCTGCGTCGAAATTCCAACCGGTGCCGGGGAATACGTCTTGACTTGCGACTGCCGAAACTGCCACCAAAGCAAAATGCGGACATCCGATGCACAGACAGGCCGTGTCGCCGACGCCCCGTCCGACAACTGGGTTTATCGATTGCTGCCGCCATCACTGTGGCCCTATGCGCAACTGGCACGCTGGGATCGGCCGATCGGTTGGCAATTGCTGAAGTGGCCCTGTTGGTGGTCCGCTGTGCTTGCCGTCAATGCCAAGCCGATCATCGTTGCCGCCGACATGCTGACAATGATCTATCATCTGCTGCTCTTCATGATCGGAGCGATTGTCATGCGTGGTGCCGGGTGCACCTACAATGACCTGGTCGACTATGACATTGATATGAAAGTTGCCAGAACCCGATCCAGACCACTGCCATCCGGTCGCGTGAGCAAGGGGCAGGCAAGAGCGTTCATGGTTGTCCAGGCACTGATCGGCCTCGTCGTGTTGCTGCAGTTCAACCTTTTTACCATTGTACTTGGCATTGCCTCGCTGGCCGTTGTTGCAATCTATCCTTTTGCCAAACGCTTTACCGACTGGCCGCAGTTCTTCCTGGGGCTGGCCTTTTCCTGGGGCGCGCTGGTCGGCTGGTCAGCGGTCTTCGGAAGTTTGAGCGCTGCTCCGATCTGGCTTTATGTTGGATCGGTTTTGTGGACCATCGGGTATGACACCCTGTATGCCCACCAGGACAAGGAAGATGATGCTCTCATCGGTGTGCGCTCGACGGCGCGGCTGTTCGCCGAGAAAACCAAACTCTGGCTCACGCTGATTTATGCGTTGGCGGCAATCTGCATTGCTATTGCAGCAGGTCTGGCGAGCAGCCCCTGGCCCGTTTTTGCCGGGCTGTCCCTGGCGGGAATCATGCTCGCTCGACAGATCATCATATTGGACATTGATGATCCTGATCAGTGTCTTGCCCTGTTCAAATCGAACAATCGTGTCGGCTGGACGGTCTTTGCAAGTCTGTGCCTGGGCGTGATCGTTGTGTGGGTTTGATTTCCTGCGTTACGAGGGTCGACTTTCATATTTGCGGTCATTGTATTTTGCCTGTGTTCCCGAACACTTGACGGCAAATTAGCGCGGTTGGATCAGCAATTAACAGTCATTTTCGAACGCCGTATAATACAACACACTATCATTTGCTTTGTGTCCCCGATTAACAAAATGTTAACGCGCCCAAGCATTTGAAAGCGCTGTTTCGTGGAACTTGCCCGGCGTTTCTGATACTTGGATTCTCACAATTTATGCAGATTTCCACTGGGGGGTGGCCACAATGGCTCGAAGACCTCGCCTGCCGAAATCGGCTGCCAAATCGGCGAGCAAAGCCAGGCGGCCGCGCAAGAAAACAGCCCGCAAAAGCGCTGCTGCCGAAGGCATTGAGAGTTCGGTTCGCAGCCGCCGCGGCCGGATAGGCGGTCCGGGAAACATTCGCCGCTTTCCGATCAGGCCGCCGCTTCGATATCCCGATCCCATTGGCAATCTGTTTGATTCCGCCCGCGCCGGCGCAACCATTGTGCGGCCGGATGATCTGATGGCAATGCGGATCGAATTGCGGAACATGAACATTGCACCGGGAGCGCCGCCGCGGCTCAAGCCGTCCGGTAGCGGCACCGGGCTGATCATCTTGCATATGCAGCCGCAATCGATCACCGAAGAGACCTTCTTTGAAACGAGACCGGCCGGAACGGAAAACACCACCGGCAACCCGCACAAGGACAACAGGCCCAAACCGGAGCCAGTGGGCGGGGGCAGCGAGACCCTTCGGCCGCCACCGGTGCGGGCCCGAATTGCCGGTGAATCGCGTCTTGTGTTTCAGGTGCCCGGCGGATTTGACGTGCCCTATACGCTGGAAGGGGTTCTCGATGCCTGCAGAAGCCTCAGACCGAAAGTCGCTGCCAATGCGAAGCCGCGGCCAAGGCGCCGCGTGATCATCAGGCCGGGCGATCTGATCCAGCAGGGCGCCATTGGGCGGATGAAGCCGGCACAGAAGGCTGCGCTCAGCAGTTTCGTGCTGCGCAGCATGCAGATCGGCTTGATCAACGGCGACGATGCCACCTTGCGTTTACGCCAGATCTCCGGTGGCCCCGGCATCCGGCCCATCAGGGTTCCTCCCGGCGGTGGCCGGATCGACCGGCGTATCACGCCCCGGGCAGCGCGTCCTGCTCCACCGGGCGCGACGACAACCGCGATCGAAATGCCCTGGCGGTTGATCCTTTCGCCGCACAACGCAACCCGCTGGCACCACGCCGCAGGACCCGTGACCTCTCCGGCAACGAACAGAACGGAATTGTGGCATTCACGGCTTGTGGCGCCGAGTTCCAATGGAACGGTCATTCAGCCTCCCTATGAGGACAAGAAGCGGACCATCCGCGCGATCTGGGCATTGACGGGTGAGAATTCGGCCAAGCCCATGAGCGGGAACTGGCCGGCATCGGCGGATCTCCCCGATCCCAGCACATCGCCCTTCCGCATGCCCATGGACGATTTCGACCGGTTTCAGATCACCCACGCTTCGTCCAATTTCTCCCGCCGGGCCTATGCGCCCGAACCGATCGATACCCAGTTGATGATGCTGACGGCGCTTGGCGGATGGCTCGATAGTCGCGGTGCCTGGGAGCCGCCCGGCATGTCGATCGAGGAGTGGGTCCATCGCGCCAGCATGGCGCGCGATCATTATGTTCGGATCGTCTATCGCGGCGTGGTTTACCCCTGCGGTCACCGCTTTTCTCTCGTCAAGATCAGCGAACGCAAATTCCACAATGGTGCCCGCGGTTCAGAGGATCGAAACGGGGATGGGCTTGGTGATCCGATCATTGAACAAAAGCCCGGCAATCCAGCCTATCTGCGCCAACGCCTGTTTCTCGTCCCCCGCGAAATCGAACGCCGATACGATGAGCCGGCCTATCAGTCGCTAACGGACAAGGCGAACACACGCCTGTTCATGCACCAGTTTCCCTTTTCCAGCGTTCGTATCCTGACCCAGGTCACGCCCAATCTTGACCCGCCTGAGGACAATGATGTCGCCGGACACGGCCAACGCATGTTTTGGCCGACCGTTGACGGCGAGCCATTCAAATTCCAGTGCAGCGCAACCGACCTGGATGGCAACCGCGTCGCGTTCCAATTGCCCATGATTTTCATGGACAATACGTTTGCCGCGCCGACGGACAGCAATCTGAACCCTGATTACGCAACGGCCGAAGCGCGGGCTGCGGAAGCCGAACAGGCTTTCCGAACAACGGGAGACAATCGGGTTGCCGATCTCAAACTTCAAAGGATCGCACTGGCGGCCAGCCTGAAGGCGGGGGACACTTCCGTCCAGGTTCAAAACCTCAGCTTCGGCGGCGAAGCCGAATCCGGCAATCAGAAGATGCGTAACGCCAGCGACGGCCTGTCGCGCCCGGTGTTTTTCCCCAAAGTCGACAGGATCGAGGCGCGTGTCGGCGCCCTGGCGCATCTGGGCGGGAGTTCAAAATTCAACGTTCTGACCTGGAACGAACATTTCCTCAAAAAGGGCTTCAATCAGAATACGGGCCAAGTTTTTGTCGATGTCGACAAGGATCCGAACCCGCAAATGGCCAAGCTCGATTTTTCCGCTCAGGGAGATCGGTCCGGCGGATTTGTCCAGCCCAATCTGAAGCCCGAAGCGCTGTCGCGCCTGGCCGGACCGGTCATGGGAGACGTCGACAATTTCATAGCCGGGAACATTCCGGACGGGGGTGGCTTTCCGGTCTCGCCGGGCGATCTGCCATTGCCCTTGATATTTGGATGTATTCCGCTTGGAGAGATCATCAAGGCGGTCGCCAATCTCGGCGACACGCCGGAACGGATCCCGAAATTCGGCACGGAGTCCGGCACGCAAATTGAATCCTTTATCAACGCGTTGATCCGTCTTTTTAATGTTGCGACTGACCTTTCGGCGCAACCCGGCGGCATCGCCAACGCGGCACTATCTGCCTTCATCGCCTCGCTCGCCGACCAGGCACAGCAATCGGCGGCCTATTCTGCGGCGCAGATGGCGCCCATTCAAACTGCCATCGCGCAGCTTGATGCCGCATTGGGGACGCTTGCGGGCAAGATACAAACCTTGATGTCATTGTCTGTTTCCGACGCGCCGTCTGCCCCCAATTTCGGCGCGTTGCCAGCGGATATCAGCACGGCACGGGCGGCGGTTGCCAATCTCGTCGCAGCAGCCAATGCCAATGTCGGTGGCGTAGCCGTCCCATCGGGCTTCCGCCAGTCGGTTCTGAGCACCGCCCAGCAGCTGGATGACTTTCTGGCTGATCTGGAAGCTTTACCGACGCTGATAACGCAGGGCAAGGCGTTGTTTGATGCGCTCGATGCCATCGTTGGCGATCCGCAAAATCTTGGTGATTTGCTGTCCAACCCGGCGCAACTGAGAACCCGCATTGAGGCGGTCGCCGCGGCCATCGGTTCGCTCAAGACAACGGTCGGTTCCATGAACCTGATCGAAGGGGCGCCCCGTAATTCCATCGTCAGCGCCCTGAGTGCGGTCGAGGATGTTCTTGATACCGTTGCAGATCTCTTGCAGCTGCTGGAAATGTTGACCGGAGACGAATTGACCATCCGGTTCGACTGGAACCCGGAAATCGACAGTTGGTGGCTGCCGGGTGCAAACCCCTCAACGGATGATCCGATTTTTCGGGCCAATGACAAACGCGGCTTCGCGGTCGCCGTTGAGGCGAAGGTCAAGAAGAACGGCAGCACATCACCAAAGATCAGTGTGACCTGCGGGCTCAAGCATTTTGACCTCGTATTGATTGCACCGGCCAGTTTTCTCGAGCTCAAATTCGAGAAGATAGAGTTTTCCGTCGACAGTGCGGCCAAAACCGATGTCGACGTCCGGTTCAACGAGATCAAATTTGTGGGACCGCTCAGCTTCGTCGAAACCCTTCGCGACCTCATCCCGCTGGACGGCTTCAGTGATCCCCCGGCGCTCGACATCACGCCGCAAGGTATCGATGCGAGTTTTTCCGTTGGCCTGCCAACGATTGCCGTTGGGGTACTCAACATCTCGAATATCAGCCTCGGCGCCGGCTTCACGGTACCGTTCATCGGACAGCCGCTTTCCGTGCGGTTCAATTTCTGCACCCGCGAGCAACCCTTCCTGTTGACGGTCTACATGTTTGGCGGCGGCGGATTTCTGGGTGTCACCATTGATCCGAACGGCGTGCAGATTCTGGAGGCATCATTCGAATTCGGCGCCAGCATTTCAATCGATCTGGGCGTGGCTTCCGGCGGTGTCGAGGTCATGGCCGGCATCTATCTTCGCATGGAGCAGGATGCGGCATCGCTGACCGGTTATTTCCGGCTCGGTGGCCATGTCGATGTGTTGGGCCTGATCACCGCCTCTTTGGAACTGTATCTGGAACTCAGATACGAGTTTCAATCCGGCAAATGTGTCGGCATGGCACAATTGACCATTGAAATCTCCGTTTTCATCTTCTCCGGCAGCGTCACCGTTCGCTGTGAGCGCAAGTTCGCTGGTTCAAACGGAGACCCGAACCTGCGCCAGATGATGGGCCTGGCACCGCAATTGCCGCTGGAACAGGAACTGACTCAAATCTCCGGCGAAGACATCGACTATGCCTGGCGTGAGCATTGCGAGGCTTTCGCATAGGGCGCACTCCAACGGGAGGAACTTCATGGCGAAACAGACAATCCTGTGGACCGTTTTGCCGGCCGGTTGGGCGTCGGGTGAGGGGGATTACGCCGGACAGGCGATGGTGTCGGCCGTTGTTTCCCCCCGGCTGACGCCACAAGCAGCCACCGAGCAGATGCTGAGTGCCTTTCCTGAATTTCTGGACTGGCCGGATACGCTGTCGGGTGCGACCTTTAAGCTGGAACTGGCAGCAGGAACCCTGCCGCTACTCCCGATCAGCAAACCGAATTCAGAGCTTTGGAAGAAACTCTTCAAACCGGAAACGCCTGTGGCCGGCTTTCAGTTCAAGGACATGAGCAAGGTCAATTTGCATTCCTATGCCGTGCGCAATGTTCTGGGTTTTGTACGGCGTCACTATGCCAGCCTGGCGGTCCAATCAGCGTCCAATCATCCAACTCTCCTGCCGTGGAAGGATGCTCACCCCGATCTGAAAAACATGTTGTCGGACATCGGAACACGCACGCTCAAGCAGGACTTCGGCGACCGGACCATAGAGTTTGCGCTACCGGGATTTTCCCGCTTCTTCGGGGAGGAGGGGGATTCCCTTCGCGGCCGTCTTGGCAAGTCGGTTTTCGGGCCCAGAAGCATCTACAAGATGCCGGTAACAGCAATTGGAGCAGAGGATCAAGGGCCGCCGCCCCAAAAAGGCACCGCACCCAGGCGGGCACTTCCATCCGATTGGTACAATCCACGCCCCGGCGGTCCGCAATCGCCGCTGGTCAATCAGCCGGATGCGGCGTTGATGGACCAATTTTCCTCCGCAGCCGAATATGCCTTTTATCAGGCCAATCGTTTCTACAACCGAGAGCCGGCGAGCGATGCAGAGCGACGTCTGCGCTATCCCAATTATCAGGACATCCCACCGCCCCCGGAAATTCCGGAATTCGATTTTCATCGCATAACAGCATCATTCGGTGACTATGGTGCGCTCCTGCGGGCCCTTGGGCTGGTGATCGATTTCGTGGTTGAGGACAGTGATCTTCTTCGTGATCAGATTGCTGCCGGTGGTGGCCAGGCCGAGGGTTCGATGCGGCTGGTTTCCGGCTGGTCAAACGGCCATGATGCCTCCGGCGACAACTGGCCGCGAACGGCGTGGCGCGCGGATGCCGAACGCTTCCATCCAAGGTCTCGGGGCGGTGAACTGGACCGCGGACTGCTTTGGCTGGAGGGATCGGATGATGGCTGGGGGCAGGCCGGCAAGGAAGACGGGTTCTTCGACATCTACCAGCTTGATCCCGATGGCGCCACGCTGAAAACCGTCGGCTTCACGTTGAGCGCGCAAAACTTGCTGGCCAAAAGCCTTCATCCAGAGCGCATTGACGGTGCAGTGACCTATACGACCGGTGACAGTCAGCCGGTAGCGGCACTTCGTTCGGGAGGCATTGGTGTCTCGCAGCATGGTCGTGCTGCGCGCGTCGCCCAGGATGCCGCCGCCGCGGCGCTCAAGAACAAGGCCGTCGATAGCGGCAAGGGCGACAAGGTGACTTTCTTTGCCGAGGATCTGCTTCGGGGCTATCGTGTCGATGTCTCACCGGTTCCCGACTGGACACAACCCGGACCGTGGTACTCACTATGTGCCCGCGACGGCACCTACCGTCTTATCGACACCGACGAAACGCTCGAGTTTCCATCGGATGAAGGCCATATATCGGGTGCCTCGACGACCAGTACCACGAGCGATACGGTCGATCCCGATGACCACTATATGCATGAATCGCTGTTTCGCTGGACCGGCTGGAGCTTGTGCGCTTCCCGGCCCGGCAGGACCATCCGTGCCGAGAAGGTCGAGGGGACGGAACTGCAGGGCGAGGCGCCGGCCGATGTCACAGATCAAACCGAGAAGGGCAATGGGCTCGCGGTTCAGTACAAAGCCAGCAAGGGTTCGCTGCCGCGCCTGCGTTTTGGGCAACGCTACCGGTTCCGCGCCCGGGCCGTTGATATCGCCACCAACAGTCTGGCATTGGATGATCCAACGCTCGGTCCGCTTGAACAGGCGAGTGAAGCGGTTGGCTATTGGCGCTTCGAGCCCATAGACCCGCCCGCAATGGTACAGCGCGTACGGCTTAGCGAAGGCGAGTCGCTGGAACGGCTGGTCATCCGGTCCAATTACGCTGAGGACACGACCAGTTATCTCAGCACGCCCGATTTTGTTGCAGCCGCAGCAAAGCCGGACTCGCAGGACTTTGAATATGTGGCGCTGTCGGAGCGCCATTTCGTGCCGCCCAAATCATCACAGCAGCAATGCGAAACCCATGGGTTGTTCGATCAGTATTTTGCCGATTGGCAGGCCATCAAGAAAGGCTATGAGATTGCCGCCAGGGAAGATGGCACGCTGTACGATCAGGCAGCCGGCGCCCAGGTGGAACTCGTTACACCGACTTCCCTGTCGAATGTGGCATCGACCAAGACCATACCGCCCGAACTTCCGAGCGCCGACAATCCGGTCGGCGACCGACTGACGGGCGGGCAGTACATCATTCACCGGCAAGACAAGATCGTCACGCCCTATCTGCCCGATCCGGCAGCGGCGGGTGTGGCGATTCGTGCGCAAGCCGGAAGCACATTGCCCGGTGTCACAGGACCGATGATTCTCGGTCCCGGCTGTGAAGTGGTCGAGGCTCCGAACAAGCAATTGGTGATTCTGGTCACCCATGGCGGCGCCTGGCCGGACACGGAAGGCTTTCGCCTGATCGTGGCCGAACGCCAGGCCAATCTGACCGGGCGTCCCTGTCAGGAAACATTTCCCGATGCGGGCCTTCCAAAATGGAATGCGAACGACCGCACGCTGATCCTGTTTGTGCCCAAGGGTCGCATTGTCCGTCTTGCCTATGCCAGCTTTGCTGATGCCGAACGCATCAAGACATTCGGTCTGCCTCAGTGGACAGCCAGCGATGCGGAAAGCGACTTCATACTCGAAATGGCGAAAGCTGGCAGCCATTGGATGCTGACCCCGTTTCGAAACATGACCCTGGTGCATGCCACCCAGCAACCGATCTGTCTGCCGGAACTGATCAAAATGGCTGTCGGACGCGGGGTCGGAGAACAGCATGTCGATCTTCACTGCCGGCTGGTTCGGCTGCATGGCCCGTCAACAGGCAAGTTCGAGATCGAGGCCGATTGGCACGAATGGGTCGACGACATCAACAAGCCAGGCCCGGAGCGAGTGCATCGCAGAGGTCAGCTTGGTGAAATCCTGCTGGATGAAAATCACCCAAATGAATTCGTCTTGAGCCAGGCGGTTCGGGCACAGATTGTCGATCCCAACCGGCCGCGCGCTCCGGCAGACCGTCATGAACTCGGTGATACGAAGTTTCGCGCCATCCGTTACCGCATCCGCGCCACCACGCGATTCCGCGAATACCTTCCGCCATCCTTGTATGACCAGTCCGATCTGGTCACTCGTCTCGGTCCGATCGCGCTGGGAGAGAATCTGAATTTGGGGGCGGAAGATGACCCCGGCACCCCGGTGCTGCGAGATCCGTCGGCAAGCGAGGAACAGACCCTGGTGCCCGCCAGCGACGCGCCCGACGACCCCCGCGTGCTCTACGTTATTCCCACATTCGACTGGCAACGATCGAAACGCGGCAAAACCACCAACGTGACCCGACACGGCAATGGGCTGCGGGTCTGGCTGGACCGGCCATGGTTCACCTCGGGCGACGGGGAATTGCTGGGCGTTGTGCTGTTTGGCGAAAGCGCCCGCTTCACCGATATTCCAGCGCATATGCTGCAGCTTGTCACCCAATGGGGCCTCGATCCGCTTTGGGACACGGTGTTGCCGAAGAACCGGACCCGAGCCAGCGATTTTCCAAGCCGAATTACAGCGGAAACGCTGCCGTTGCAGGAGCGCCCGGATGATCCGCCGGTCCGGATCGTTGGCCATCGGGTTCACTGGGACGATGAACGCCGTCTTTGGTATTGCGACATCGAATTGAACCCGGGAGCCGCCTATATGCCGTTTGTTCGCCTCGCACTGGTGCGGTATCAGCCGCATGCGCTGCCGGGACAGAAGATTTCCAAAGTCGTTCTTGCCGAGTTTTCGCAGGTTCTGCCGCTCCGGCGTACGGCGCTCACCTTGAACGACAACAAGGTGTCGGTGAAACTGCACGGTACGGTACCCCATTACGGATCGATGAAATACGACCGGGATTCGCCTTACATTGGACTGTCCTTCGCCAATGGCCCCCATGACACCGGACGCAACCGTGTGGAACTGGTAATGCAGACGCGCGATCCACAGCTGGACAGCGATCTCGCCTGGGAAGACTTCAGAGTGTTGAAAAGCGCCGTCATCGGGGGGTCCCGCAATGGCATCAATCGGCCCGGAATCATACCGGGTGACCTGTTTGACGAACCGGCCGATGCTGCTGAGACGGGCAAAACCGTCGAGTCTCGCGCCGGCAACATCGTTTCGCTACCCGATGTGCAGCGCAGGCCCGGCCCGCCCGGCGGAGGAATTCGGCCGGCACCCAGAGATCCACCCATCTGGTCAACCTCGGTCACATTGCCTGATGCCGGCGGGAAGCCGGCGCGATTGATGCTGCGGGAATTCGAGCGTTACTACTCGGACCGAACAGTTCCGGAAATGAGGGCAGGAGCGATCCGTCAACGGCGCTTCGTGGAGGAGCGGCTGGTCTGCGCCAAGATTTTTGACCTCTAGGCGCGCTGTACAGTTTCACGTTTTGCCACAAACGGGACAACGGCGTCGGTCGCTGTTCTAGACCGTGGAGCGGACCAGTTTGTGGTTGGCGACATCGATGGCCACATCGTTCAACGCCTTGAGCCGGTCGTCGGCATTGGATGATCGGTCTGCCTCATCGAGCCGATCGACATAGCTCTTGAAGTGCAGGAATTCGTCCTCCGCCCTCTGGCTGAGAAGCGGCTGATCATCATAGGTGTCGACAAATTTGTCGGCGGCCACGGCCAGCAGCAGGTAGGCCGCAGATTGATCGGATCGAGTCTTGAGTTGATCACGGCAAAGGCGTGCACACGCGATGTAGGCGCGTACACCCTTGCCCTGATCCTCGATGATTTTGACGAGTTCAGACATGCGCATCGGATTGTTCCTTCTCCGTTGGGGCTGAGATTTCCGTGGCTCCGCCATGCGTCCCAGACCAGGCGAGCGGGTCATCCAGGAAACTTTCGACCTGTTTCAGTGTTTCGGGTTCAAAATAGTTTTGGGTCTTGCACACGGTGAGCACGTCGCGCCATGTGGCAAGATAGTGCAGATTCAGGCCGATATCGTGCAGGTTCTGGCGTGTATCGGGAAAGATGTCGTAGTAAAAGACGACCAGGGTGTCGGTTATCTCCGCACCGGCGGTACGGATGGCATCGCAGAATTTGATCTTGCTGCCACCATCCGTTGACAGATCCTCGACCAGCAGCACGCTTTTGCCTTGTATCGAACTGCCCTCGATCTGCGCATCGCGTCCGAAGCCTTTCGGCTTCTTGCGCACATAGTGCATCGGCAGATCGAGTTTGTCGGCGAGCCATGCCGCAAATGGAATTCCCGCCGTCTCTCCACCGGTCACGCTCTCAATCCGTTCAAAGCCGACATCGCGCATCACGGCACCGGCGGCAAAATCCATGAGCGCATTGCGGATCCGGGGATAGGAAATCAGTTTGCGGCAGTCGATATAGACCGGGCTCGCCAGCCCGGACGTGAACATGAACGGCTTGTCCGTGCGAAAGTGTACCGCGTTGATTTCCAGCAGCATTTTGGCCGTCAGTTCCGCGACAAGGGTCCGCTCGGGAAAGGAACTCGGGATCATGAACCGGTCCTCTTTAAGTATTTCATCGGGTCAAACCTCATTGTCATGCACCGGTTGATGCCGCCAATGCAGAGGAAAACCGGGATCGAAGACGGTCACATGGTCGTTTTGCACCGCGAACTGCTTCGGAAACGCGATGGGCTCTGCCGATTTGGTGAACCGCACCTTTCCCCTGTTGACCGGTAGTCCGTAGAAAGATGGTCCATTGAGCGACGCAAACGCTTCCAGCTGGTCGAGCGCATCCTCGTCTTCAAACACCTGTGCAAGGCAGTTCAAGGAATTGATGGACGTGTAGATTCCGGCGCAGCCACAGGCGGCTTCCTTTGCATCATTGGGGTGGGGGGCCGAATCCGTCCCCAGGAAAAACCGGGACCTGCCGGATGTGGCTGCGGCCCGGAGCACCAGGCGGTGCTCCTCCCGCTTGGCAACCGGCAGGCAGTAATAATGCGGCCGAATACCGCCGGCCAGATAGGCATTGCGGTTGATGATCAGATGGTGGGTCGTGATCGTCGCAGCGATGGTGTCGCCGCCGGATTGCACATAGTCGACTCCGTTCGTGGTTGTCACATGCTCCATGACAACCCGTAAACCGGGTACCTTGCGGCGGATCGGATCAAGCACACGATCGATAAACACGGCTTCCCGGTCGAAGATATCGACCTCTGGGTCCGTGACCTCGCCATGAACCAGAAGGGGCAGGCCGATCTCCGCCATGCGTTCCAGGATCGGGATTACCTTATCGAAATTTCGAACGCCGCTTTGTGAATTGGTTGTCGCACCTGCGGGGTAGAGTTTGACAGCGCTGACGACACCGGAGTGCGCGCCTGCCTCCAGATCGGCGATGTCGGTGTTCTCGGTCAGATACAACGTCATGAGCGGTTCAAAACGATGGCCGTCAGGAATGCAGGACATGATTCTGTCCCGATAGGCCGTGGCCTGTGCCGTTGTGACCACCGGCGGCACCAGATTCGGCATGATGATGGCGCGCTCAAAGTTGGCGCTGGAGTGACCGGTGACAGCCGCCAGCATTTCGCCGTCGCGCAGGTGCAGATGCCAATCGTCGGGCCGGGTGATCGTGAATTGATCGATACTCATTGAACGATCTCGGTCAGATAGTTGAAAACGATGTCTATTCCGGCGATGAGATCGGCGATTTCCATCGATTCATCCGGATTGTGGGAACCGTTTCTGTTTCGAACGAAAATCATGGCGGACGGAATGCCCGCATTGGCAAAGACCGCCGCATCATGACCGCCACCCGAAGGCATGGTGAAGGGATTGAGCGAAACGTTGGCCATGGATTCTTTCAAGCCCTCAACCATCCCGGCATTGCACAGGGCGGGGGCGGTGTGCAGTTCGCTGTCCGGCTGGAACCTGACCCCACGTTCCCTTTCGACTGTTTTCATTTCCCGCGCCAGAAGATCGCGGATATTTTCCAGCGCACCGGCGCTCTGGCTTCTGAAATCCAGGCTGAAGTCGACCTGGTCGGGGATCCTGGTCAAAGCATGCTTCTCGGGGTCGGTGCCCACAATACCGCTCGTCAATACCAGGTCTTCTCCCTTCTGCAGGATTGTCAGCCAGCTTTCATCCAGACGGGACAATAGGTCGGCCATGGCGAGAACGGGATCCTTGCGATACGCGCGTGGAACCGCCCCTGAGTGACCGGCTTCACCGATGCAACTGATCTTCTTGTGACGGATGTTGCCTCGAATGCCGGACACGATGGCGGCCGGCATGTTCTTCTCGGTGAGAAGGGGACCCTGCTCGATGTGCAATTCTATGTAGGAATCGATGGCTTCGGGATCGATGAGCGGGCGGTTCTGCCGAACCAGGTTCATGTTGATTCCGATCTCGGACATGTGTGTTCCGAGGTCCCTGCCGTCACCCTTGTGAATTGCCTTGAGTTCATAATCCTCCAGCTTGCCGAGCAACGCTTTGGAAGAGATATAGCAGGGACCGAACCAGGCGCTTTCTTCCGCGCGCATGGCAATGACCTTGACCGGTCGGTTGAAGCGGATTCCCTTTCGTTTGGCGCGCACCAGGCACATCAGGCCGGCAACGACACCGGCCAGGCCATCGAAATTGCCACCATTGGGAACGCTGTCGACATGCGATCCGATCAGGATGTATCGCCTGGCATCGGCATCTTGCGGCAAGGAAAAGACCGCATTCTGGCCGGCATCATATGCACAGGCCAAACCCTGTTCGCTCGCGTATTCCTGCAGGTATTTGAGCGTTCGGGTCTCGATCGGCGAATAGGCCGGACGGCTGACACCAGCGGTGTCCGCCGAGAAGCGAGCGATATCGTCGAGGAGGCGAGCGGCGGATTGTCCCGCATCAAAGCGTCCGATGTTGCCGGATATCTCGGCCGGATCAGTATGGTTTGCAACGCTCATGGTGCCGCTTCCATGAACACGAGACCATCGGAGGCCTCACCGTCTTCGACTGAACCGATGAGCTGTCGGATATCTGTCAATCCCTGCGCATTGAGATAGGCCTCCAGCTGGTCCACCATGCGCACCATGATTTGCGGTTCGATGAATGTCGCCGTTCCAACCTGGACCGCCGTCGCGCCGGCGATGAGATATTCGACCACATCCTCGACCGTCGAAATGCCACCGCATCCAATGACGGGAATGGTGACAGACTTTGCACACTGATAGGCCATGCGAAGGGCTATCGGTTTGAAGGCCGGCCCGGACAGACCACCCATCAGGTTCCCGAGTTTCGGACGGCGCGTCGTGATATCAATGGCCATGGCAAGCAGTGTGTTCGAAACAACAAGTGCATCGGCTCCGGCCGCTTCTGCCGATTTCGCCACGTCGATGGTTTCGCCCGTGTTCGGGGTCAGTTTCGCCCACAACGGAAGGTCCGTGGCGCTGCGCAATTTCCTGATGACAGCCTCAGTCGTCGAGGGACGCATGGCAAAGGCCTTGCCGTCCTCCTCAATGTTGGGACAGGAGATATTGACCTCGACGGCGTCGACACCCGGTACGCTGATCTCCTCACACAGCCACGCGAATTCGTCGGCAGTATCGGCTGAAATGCTGACAATCAGGGGCGCGTCATACTGCCGGTAAAATGGAATGACGTGCGTCTTGAATGCCTCCACGCCCTTGCTTGGGATGCCGATGGAATTGAGCATCGATCCGCGGACTTCGCACACTCTCGGCGTGGGATTTCCGCTCCGTTTCTGCCGGGTAATCGTCTTGGTGACATGGGCGCCGATGAGTTCCAGATCGAAAACCTGGGCAAGTTCTTCCGAAAAGGTGCCGGATGCCGGCATGATCGGATTCTTGAGTGTCAGCGAGCCGATTTGCGTCTCAAGATTCAGCATCCGATGGCCTCCTGAAGGTCGAACACCGGACCTTCCCTGCAGACCCTCTCATTGACGATTGCACCGTTGCGCGTGAAGGCACGAACGCAACATTGGCACATGCCGATACCGCATGCCATTTGCTGTTCCAGCGCGATCTGTCCGGGAATATCGTGGGTCTTTCCAACGGCCTGAAGCAGGTTCAATATGCGGTTGGAGCCGCAGGTATACATCGCGTCGATGCCATCTTCCCGGATCAGTCGTTCAATGATGAAGCGCAGATGGTCGACATTCGAAGTGCCGTCCGCATCCGTAACGGCAATGACATCGACGTCCAGTGAACGGAAATAGTCCAGCGACATCAGGACATCTTCAGAGCGCGCACTGCAGATCGCCGTCAGCCTGCGGTTCAGGCGCCGTGCCTTGAGCGCCAGGGGTGCGAGTGTCGCAAGCCCCACGCCACGCGCTACCAGCAGCAGATTTGTCCAACGCGGCAGAATGTCGAATCCTCTGCCGAGGGGACCGAGGACATTGAGCGTATCGCCGGGATTCAAGGTGGCGAGTGCGGAGGTCCCTTCGCCGGTCACCTTGTAAAGGAAATGGAGTTCACCGGCGTCCGGATAATAGCCATAGATACTCATCGGGCGCCGCAGATAGGGGTGCAGATCACCGGTCACTGGACAAAGGAGATGAAAGAACTGGCCCGGCTCACAATCGAGCAATTTGGACGATGCAGCGAGCACCATCAAACGGTATTCACCATTGACCGGACGATTGCTCTTGATCGTGCATTCATCGCCATGGATTGGCTTGATGCCATCGAAACGGAGCGATGGTTGTGCAGTCACGCTGTTCACGGCGGTGCCTCCTAGGGACCGAAAATCAGGTTCGGAATGAAGAGCGAGATCGAGGGCACATAGGTGATGATCATCAGGACGATGATGTTCGCGACCACGAATGGCCAGACACCCTTGATGATGCTCATGACAGGCTTGTTCAGCGTCGACGAGGCAACAAATATATCGAGCCCGAAGGGCGGTGTGATCATGCCCATGCCGATATTGAGCGTCACGATCATCCCGAAATGGATGGGGTCGATCCCCAGGGCCGTGGCCACCGGAAAAAGGGGCGGGACCAGGATCAGCAAAGCTGAATTCGGGTCGATGAACATGCCGGCAATCAGAAAACAGACATTGACAACCAGGAGAAACGTGATGGGGCCGGCATTGATGGCCGCCAGGAACTCGCTGATCTGTGTCGGTACCTGTGCCAATGTGACGAAGAAGGCGAGGACACCTCCCATCGCCAGCAATATGAATATCGTGGCCGTCGAAATCGCGCTACGCTCGGTCAGCTCGACCAGCTTGCCAAAGCTCAGATTCTTGTAGATGAACGCTTCGACGAAGATTGCATAAACCACGCTGACAGCCGCGGCTTCCGTTGGCGTGACGAAACCGCCGTAAATGCCGCCAAGAATGATCGCCGGCATTCCGAGAGACCAACCGGCGTCTTTCACCGCTTTCAGTTTTTCCGCCAGTCGGGTTTTTTCCGAAGAGGCAATGCCGCTTCTCATTGCCTCCAGCTTGACGAGGATGGCAAACGCGATTCCCAGCACAAGGCCGACCGCCAGACCGCCAGCAAAGAGCCGGGCGATGGATGAGCCGGTCATCCAGCCATAGATGATGAAGGTGATCGACGGTGGGATGAGCAGCGCCGTCTCGGCACTTGCCACGAGCAGTCCAAGGCTGAATTTCTCGGTGAACCCGGCAGATCGCATTTCCGGATAGACCATTCGGCCCATGGCCGCGACTGTCGCCGGCGCTGACCCGGAGACCGAACCGAACGCCATGGACCCGCCAATGACCGTGTAACCCATGCCGCCACGCGTGTGTCCCACCAGCACTTTGACCAGGCCTGTCAAGCGCTTTGCAATTTGTCCGGATCCCATCAACTGCGCGGCAAAGATAAAGAACGGTATCGCAAGAAGGGTCGTGTGATTGATGCCGCCGAGGGTTTTCTGAATAAAAGCGACGTCCGGCATGGACCCGTAGAATACGGTCTTGGTCGCGAGAGCCGGAATGCCAAGCACCAGCAGCATCTCGAAACCGGCGATCAGCAGTACGAACGCCAGAAGTATGATGAGATAAAGCATTATTGGGCTCTTTCGGCGGTGCCGTCATTCGCCTCGTCATTGTCCTGATCAAAGCGGTCGATAACCGAAAGAAAACTCAGGGCATAGCGAAGGGAAAGCAGCCCGAAACCCACGACGGGCGCCATGTATATCCAGCCGATCGGCACGTCGAGCGTCGGGCTGCGTTGACCCGTATTGAGAACGAAGACGACCAGATGATAGGCGAGATAGGACATGTATGCGGAGAACAGGCAGCCGACAGCATCGATAATCCGGCGGATGGAATTGCGGGCGGTTGCGGGCAGCGATTCACGCAGGGTATCGATCCCGACGTGGCGGCCTTTCTCCAGTGCCAGTCCAAGCGCGCCAAACACCAGGAAGATGTTCATCAGGCGCACCGCCTCTTCGATCCATGCCAATTGACTGGCGAAGGTTCCGCCGATTTCCCGTGCAAGCACGTTGAGTGCGAACAGCGCCACCATGGAAAGAAAGACAGTGACAAGGAAGACCCGTTCAAATCGTCGCAAGTAATACATCATGTCCGCGGCTTCCTTGATCGTGTTGCAAAGAGGGTGAAAAGGAAACGGGAGGCAACCGTGTACCGTTGCCCCCCGTCGCGGCGCTCTGATTTACTGAAGCGCGGAATAGGATTTTTCGTAAATCCCGATGAGGTCCTTGCCGCTGTCACCGGCGCGCTCGATATAGGCTGCCTTGGCCTTGTCGTACATTTTATCGCGCAGGGCCGCTTTTTCTTCGTCGGATGCAACGCGAACCGAGATATCGCCCTGTTTGATGGCTTCAAGGGCAGCTTCGACAGCCTTTGCCTTGTGTGCGCGTAGTTCCGGAACCACTTCAGCGAAGGCGTCCGTGATGATCGTACGGTATTCCTCGGGAAGGCTGTTCCACCAGACCGGATTGAACAGGGCAACATCTTCCATCGCCCCATGCTCCGAAATCACGAGGTGTTGCTGCACCTCGTGGAATTTCATCCGCTGGATCGTGTCCAGCGGGTTTTCCTGACCGTCGACTACACCGGTCTGAAGTGAGGTGTAGAGTTCGCCAAACGGAAGTGCGATGGCCGATGCGCCGAGCGCGTTGAATTGCTCGATCAGGATTTTCGAATCCATGACCCGGAATTTCTGACCGCCAAAGGAATCAAGATTGTCGAGCGGTTTGTTGGAGGTGAAGTTTTTCATTCCGTTGGGCCAGAGCGCAACACCGACAACACCCTTGGTGGCAAACGAGTCGAGCAGGGCCTTGCCGAATTCGCCTTCACGCAACTTTTGGGCCGTGTCGGCGTCCGCCGGGAGAAGAAATGGAATATCGAGAATGGAGACGGCGGGATTGAAGCCGCCGATAAACGCGGCGGGGGACACCGTCGCCTCGAGCGTTCCGAGCTGAACGCCCTCCGTCATCTGGCGTTGATTGCCGAGTTGGCCGGATGGAAAAATCTGAAACTCGACGGCGCCGTTTGTCCGCTCCTTGACGAGTTCGCCAACTTTGACAAGGTGAACGTGACGAGATTGCTTGTCTGATTCCAGATGGCCGATCTTTGCAGTGAAGTCTGCGGCGGACGAAAGTGGTGCAGTCATGAAGACGACACCGGTTGCAAGCATTGCCCTTCGGGTCATTTTGGTGATGGTATTAAACGCAGTCATTGTGTTCTCCCAGATGCGCAGTGGCGGAAACGTCAAACCCTATTGGCCCTGTGTCGCATTGTCAAGAATAATCTCAATTTTGAGATTTTCTTAGATATTTGTTTGCTTTTTGCGATGAAACTGCAGAAAGTAGCGGACGACACAGCGGTAGCAGTGGCGCAAAAACTGGCAAGGGTCCGGACGGTGAATCACGGTATCTCGGTTGAAGAAATTGGCGAGCGGATGAAAGCCTTTCGCCTGGGAGCAGGGCTTTCGCCGGAGGATCTTGCCAAACGGGCCGGCGTTTCCCGGGCAGCGATTTATCGCTACGAATCCGGTCAACCCGCCAAAATCGACACATTGGTGAAAATCGCCGACCTTCTTGATGTGTCATTGCCGACCTTGCTGGGTGCGGGCGTTGAGTACATCTCATCCGCAATCAGCTTTTTCGAGCGAATGCGGCAGCTGGAGGAAAATGTTGACCAGATCACCGTGCTCTTCGGACCGGTGTCCTATTTGCTGACGACAGACCTCTATGACGAGTTTCTCCCGACGATATTGAAGGAGAGCATTCCGGGAAATGTCGACGATTTCGAGCATGCACTGAACGAGGTCGACACGCTTATCGATATCCTGCATGCCCGCAAACAGGCCTATCAGAGGCGCACTCCGAACATCATCAGCCTGACATCTGCGGCCGAGCTCGATCAATTTCTGAGGCTTGGTTTTGTCGGAACGCACAATCCACAGGGGGTGGATCTCAAACGCAGGCGCGAAATTGCCCGCATCGAGATCGAAAACATCGTTCGCCTTCTGCAGAACCAGCCGATCGGCGTCCAACTGGGAGTCGTTGTGGATTCCATGCCCGGAGCGAGCTTGCAGATCTTCAAGCAGGCCACCCGAAAATCGGTTGCCGTCAGCCCCTATCGGCTGGGCGCCTTTGCCAATGTTCGTCTTGGTGTGGCAACGATCAGTTCAGCCCCGGACGCGACAGAGTTGTATCAGTCCGTGACCAATCAACTTTGGTCACGGGCGCTGAAGGGCGATCAGGCGGCCGAGTTCATCAAGAACAATGTTTTGAAATAGCCGGATTGCTCCGGCTCGAAACCGGGCAATGTTGTTGATGCAGCGGATCAGGCCAGGTCAGCGACGAGCGATGATTTCCTGACCTTCCACGATCATGCGCACACCCAACGATCCCGTTTGGCGTCTCACCAGGAACCGTGGCCGCCGGTCGGCGAAGTAGGAATGGCGCCGGCGTGGTTTTGTATCGCTGGTTTTGACGGGACCCAACTGATCATCCAGTGGCCGGGCCTGACCATCGGCCTCGATCATCAGCATGGGCAACTGATAGATCTCCGACCAGGCGTTCCAGTCAGCGGCAATATCCGCCAGGTCGTGAGCCACCAGGAGCGGCACACAAAGATCGCTGTCTTCGTGGTGCAGTTCCAGCGTCACGGTGACTGTGCCGTCGCCATGATCCATGGCGCGAGCCGCAATGCCCTTGAAGGCACGGACCGGCAGCGCGATGGAAAGTGGCAGCCCGCTTTGCGGCAGCACCTTGCGCAGCACGGCGCCACGCTTATCAAGTGTGAAGGTGACACCATCGACATCCTGACGCGATGCGTAGGTCACCTGTTGGGGGAAACGTCCCGGATCCAGTCGCAATTGGTCACCCGCCCATGCGGGTTTACGCAACGTGTTCGTCATTTTTGCCTCTGTCTCTCCTGAGAGCCGAAATCTCTTTTTCGGTGCGGGACTTTTGTCCTCTTGCAGGCAGGACATTAGGGCATTTGGTTTCCGCCGGGTTTAATATCTAAGGTTAAGAAAATGCTGTCTTTCCGGATGGTTAGCAAAATGCAACCAGATCAGGGAAAGTTTAATTGGAATGCAATTGCATGATGGAAGCGCGCTAAGATCCGCTCGGCAGCGCGATGACCTTGCCCGGGTTCATGATACCCGCGGGGTCGAAGGCGGATTTGATCCGCCGCATCAGGTCGATTTCGATCGGTTGTCGGACACTGGCCAGCAGGTCGCGCTTTAACTGTCCAATGCCGTGTTCGGCCGAAATCGAGCCACCGAATTCCAGCACGATCTCATAGACCATGGCGTTGATCTCTTCGCGCCGGGCCATGTGCGCTTCGCCATCACCGTCCTTGGGCTGGGATATATTGTAGTGGATGTTCCCGTCGCCCATATGTCCGAAAGCGACGATCCGGGCACCGGGCATGGCATCGAGAACCGCCGCGTCGGCTTTTTCAAGAAATGCGGGGATGGAGGAGACCGGAACCGAAACGTCGTGCTTGATGGATGTGCCCTCAGGCTTTTGTGAAGCGGACATCGCCTCGCGAAGATTCCAGAAAGTATCGGCCTGCTGATCGGATTGCGCAATGACCGCGTCATCGATGAGAGCAGACCCGAGCGCCTGTTCCAACAGGCCTTCCATGAGGTCGCGTGCCGCCTGTTCCGACTGGCCGGAGGAGATATCAATCAGCACATACCAGGGGTGGGGGGCACCGAGCGGGTCCCGATTGCCCGGAATATGGGTGGTGGTGAACTCCATGCCCAGACGCGGCATGAGTTCAAATCCGGTAAGGGCAGGGCCACACGATGCCGTCGCCTGGCCGAACACTTCAAGAGCGTCAGAAGGGCTCTTCAGGCCGGCGATCGCGACCTGCTTGCCGACGGGGATCGGGAACAGTTTCAGGACGGCCGCCGTGATGATCCCCAATGTGCCTTCGGCGCCGATGAACAGATCGCGCAGATCATAACCGGTATTGTCCTTTTTGAGACTGCGCAGCCCATGCCAGATTTCACCGGTCGGCAGCACAACTTCCAGCCCGAGGCAAAGGTGCCGCATATTGCCATAGGCCAACACGGCCGTACCGCCGGCATTGCTGGAGAGGTTCCCGCCTATTTCGCAGCTTCCCTCGGAACCGAGCGACAGAGGAAACAGCCGGTCCGCCCGTTTCGCTTCGTCCTGAACATTGGCCAGAACGCAACCGGCCTCGACCGTCATGGAATTGCTGGCAAGGTCAACATGCCGGATCCGGTTGAGGCGGGACATCGAAACGATGACCTGCCTGTGGCCCGACAGCGGCACCTGCCCGCCGACATGACCGGTATTGCCGGCCTGCGGAACAATGGCGGTGCCGGTTTCGGTGGCCAGCGCAAGGATGCTTGCCACCTCCTCGGTGCTGGATGGCAAAAGAACCATTGGCGACCCTGTGTGGAACAGGCCACGCGGTTCATGGAGATAAGGATCGATGTCATCGGCGCTGCGAAGCGCATGTTTCTCGCCGACAATGGCTGCGAAGCGGTCAAGAAGCGTTGTATCAGTCATGCCGATCTGCATCTCCGATTTCGGTTTTTGGCGCCGCTGCCCGTGTCAGCCGGTCATTGATGGCTTCACCAAGCCCTTTTATCGGGATGGGCACCACGCATATGCGCTCTGCGCCTGAAGCATCGGCTGTTTTCATGTGGTCGAACAGATTGGCCGCGGCTTCTCCGAGGTCACCGCGCTCACTGAGATCCAGAATGAGCAGCGACTCGTCTGAACCGGTGATCCGTTTGCCGGCGAATGTGATGACGCAATCATCGGGGGTTGCCGTGGTCGCGTTGATCACCAGCGGTGTTCGTGGGGCATAGTGTGATGTCATCATGCCGGGTGCTTCGATTGCCGCAGACGCGTTTTGTTGTCGCCGGACCGTCATGCCGGTGGCCCTTTCGATATCATCGACCGAAAGTCCGCCAGGCCTGAGCAACTCGATGTCACCGTTCCTGGTTTTGACGATCGTCGATTCCAGGCCGATCGATGCCGGCCCGCCATCCAACACAAGGTCGACACGGTCACCAAGATCCGATTGGACATGGTTTGCACGCGTTGCGCTGATCCCGCCGGACCGATTGGCACTGGGAGCGGCCACTGGCCGGCCGAAATGTTCAATCAGGTCGCGGGCAAAGCCGCCGGGCATGCGTACGGCCAGAGTGTCCAGGCCGGCCCTGGTCAGACTGTGGATTTTGCTGTCTGGCTTTATTGGCAGGACCAGGGTGAGCGGTCCCGGCCAGAAAGCATTGGCCAAGGAGAGAGCCGTATCATCAAAAACGACGTATTGGCGCGCCATTTCGAGACTGCTGACGTGGCAAATCAACGGATTGAAAGACGGGCGCCCCTTGGCCTCGAAAATCTTCGCGACAGCCTCCCCGTTGGTTGCATCCGCCGCGAGCCCGTACACAGTCTCTGTCGGCAGGACAACGAGGCCGCCGTGCGTGAGCACCGCACAAGCGTCTTCCAGGGCAGTCTTTTCTTCAATGTTAATGGTGTGGAGTCTCATTATCCGGACCGGGTTTTTCATGCTGATAGCAGGCTTCAACTGATCGCTCAATGCGAGACGATCGCAAGGCCTGCGGTTGACAATGGCACCGGCAAAAATAATTGACGTTTACGTAAAAATAACTTACGCCGTAACCGGTCGCCAGGGGCGTATCCCGCCCTCGCATCCATGTCGAGATTCACATATTTTGGGAGTTGCCGAACCATGTATCGTGCCCCGGTCGAAGACATCGCATTCACGCTGAAACATATTGCCGGGCTTCAGGCGGCGCTGGACAATGGTGCGCTGGGTGATCTGTCGGATGACCTCGTCGACGCCATCCTGACCGAAGCTGGTCGGTTTGCATCTGAGGAAATAGCACCGCTTGGTGCGAACGGGGAAGCCGGCACACCGCTCAAGGACGGGCAGGTCACAACGCCGGATGGCTGGCGGGACCTGTATCGGAATTGGATTGACGGTGGCTGGAATGGTCTGACCGGTGCGCCCGATTTCGGCGGGCAGGGGCTTCCGACAATGCTTTCGGCTGCCGCCAACGAAATGTGGAACGCCAGTTCGATGGCTTTCAGCCTATGCTCTCTTTTGACAATGGGAGCCGTCGAGGCGGTTGAAAAACACGGTTCGGACGAGATGAAGGAAAAATATCTCGCCAAGATGATATCTGGGGAATGGTCGGGCACAATGAATCTGACGGAACCGCAGGCCGGGTCCGATCTGAACGCCCTGAAGTCGCGTGCCGAGCCCAATGGCGATGGATCCTATCGCATTTTCGGTCAGAAGATATTCATCACCTATGGCGAGCACGATTTCACCGACAACATCCTGCACCTCGTGCTGGCGCGGCTGCCCGATGCACCGGCTGGCACGCGCGGGATTTCGCTGTTTCTGGTGCCGAAATTCCTTGTCAACGATGATGGCAGTCTTGGTGGCCGTAACGACCTGTTCTGCAACGGTGTCGAGCACAAGCTCGGTATCCATGGTTCGCCGACCTGCACGATGATTTACGGCGACGGAAAATTCGGTGACACGCCGGGCGCCATCGGCTGGCTGATTGGCGAGGAAAACAAGGGCCTGGCCTGCATGTTCACGATGATGAACAATGCGCGCCTGATCGTCGGAATCCAGGGTGTCGCCGTGGCGGATGCCGCCTGTCAAAAGGCCTTGGCCTATGCCAATGACCGCACCCAGGGTCGGGCGCCGGGTTGGACCGGCGAGGGGATGAGCCCGATCATCGAACATCCCGATATCCAGCGTAGTCTGCTGACGATGAAGGCCATGACGCAGGCATCGCGTTCGATCGCCTATTGCTGCGCCCACGCCATCGACATGACGGACCATGCCGAAGCCCAGGGTGACGAGACCGCCGCCCGCCATTGGCGCGAGCGCGCCAATCTGCTGACGCCGATTGCCAAGGCCTTTTCCTCCGACATCGGTGTGGATGTTGCGTCTCTGGGTGTACAGATTCATGGCGGCATGGGATTCATCGAGGAAACCGGCGCTGCCGCGCTCTTGCGGGACGCTCGGATCGCTCCGATCTATGAGGGCACCAACGGCATTCAGGCGATTGATCTTGTCATGCGTAAACTGCCGCAATCGGGCGGTGAACATGTTGCCGGCTATATTGGCGAACTGAGGGATATTGCTGCCGAGGTCTCCAAGCGCAACACTGCTGAATTCGGCGCGACCGCGGCAAAACTCGACGCGGCTCTGGCCGATCTTGAAGAAGCGACCGCCTGGCAATTGCAGGCACTGGAGAAAGGCGAAATTGGCCAGGCGCTCTCCGGCGCGACCCCCTATCAACGGCTTTTCGGGTTGACCGCGGGTGCGGTCTATCTCGCCAAGGGCGCCCTGGTGGAGACGGGAGATGCGGCTGACGAGGGTCGTATTGCCCTGTGCCGCTTCTGTGCTGAAAACCTGCTGGGCGAAGCAGCAGCACTGCGCGAGGCCGTTACAATGGGTGCCGACAGTCTGATGGCGGGACGAAAGGCGCTGGCAAGCTAGCCGGCCCGATAGAAGGAATTCAAGCATGAGTGATCATATCCTCGTCGAACAGCCGTCGGACCAGGGCGGTGCCGTGCAGGTGATCCGCTTCAATCGGCCGGACAAGAAGAATGCCATTACCCAGGACATGTATGCGACGATGGTCGAGGCGCTCCAGTCCGGTGACGCGGATAACAACGTGCGCGTTCATGTTTTCCTGGGAACGGCGGAATGTTTCACCAGCGGCAACGATCTGCAGGACTTCCTGAGTTACGCCATCACAGGGCGCATGTCGGAAGGACATGTCGGTCAATTTCTCAAGCAATTGGCAATGGCAAAGAAACCGATGATTGCCGGCGTCGATGGACTGGCCATCGGTATCGGCACCACAATGCAATTGCATTGTGACCTGACCTTCGCATCACCACGATCGCAGTTTCGCACACCCTTTGTCGATCTCGGCCTGGTGCCCGAGGCCGGCTCAAGCCTGCTGGGACCTGCCATCATGGGCCATCAGCGTGCATTCGCCCTGTTGGCCGCCGGGACCGGCTTTTCGGCCAAAGAGGCCTGTGAAGCCGGGCTGGTTTACAAGGTGGTTTCGGTTGAAGATCTGGAACAGCAAACCATGGCAGCCGCCGCTGACATCGCCGCCAAGCCGCCGCAGGCCATTCAGATCGCCCGTGATTTGCTGCGAAGCGGAGAGCGCGATGCGGTTTTGCAGCGTATCGAAAAGGAGACAGCACTGTTTTCGGAACGTCTGACGTCACCGGAAGCCAGAGCAGCCTTTGAAGCTTTCATGGCGCGAAAGAAGTAACCATTCATCGCTCCAGAAGGGCAACGGCCTCGACATGCGGCGACCACAGGAACTGGTCGATCGGCGTAACGGACCGGATCTGAAATCCGCCATCGATCAGAATACGCAGGTCCCGCGCCAGGGTTGCCGGGTTGCATGACACTGCGGCAATTTTCTTAACCGTCGAGTTGGCGAGTTCCGTCGATTGCGCATCGGCGCCGGCCCGAGGCGGATCGAATACGGCACCGCCGAAACCCTTGAGTTCACTGACGCGCATTGGGCGCCGGAAAAGGTCCCGGCGTTCAGTGGTCACCGGTTTGAGGCCGTGATGGTGCCGCGCTGCGTGATCGAGCGCTGCCAGCGCCGGTCCGTCGTTCTCGATCGCATGGATGGTTGCACCCTTCGCAAGAGGCAAGGTGAAGGTGCCACAACCCGAAAACAGATCGACCGTTCTTTTGAGGCCGGCAAGGTGGCTTGAAACCAGCGCCGTCATGGCTGATTGAGCGTCTCTGCACGCTTGAACGAACGCGCCCGATGGCGGTACGACGGATACCCCGGAGAGATCCAATGCCGGTTTTTGACGTTCGATGAGAATTTCATCGGTGAGCGACAGCCGGGCAAGGCCGATTTCGGTGGCCACTTGGATTGCCGATTGCCGCATTTTCTCCGGAAGGTACTTTTGCTGCACCGTGACGTCCAGTCCGGACAGAGTTTCGAGCACGCTGATCCGGAAGGGTTTTGTGTCGGCTGACAGATGCTGTGCGAGCGCCTTCAACGCTCCCAGCTTTTGCTCGATGGCCGGAACAAGGATCGGACAGGTGTCGACGGGTATGATCCGGTGTGTGGCAGCCTGGTTGAAACCAAGGACGATACCTTGCACTGTCTTTCGTGCCGAAAACACAGCCCGCCGCCGCGAACCCGGCCGACAGCGCACCAGAGGTTCAACATTTGCCTTGATGCCGCGCGTGGCCAGCGCATCGACCACCCGTTGGCGTTTCCAGGTTTCGTAGTCGGTTTGCCGCATATGCTGGAGAGAGCAACCGCCGCACTGTACGCCGTGCGGTCCGAAGTGAGGGCAGGGCGGCTTGACCCGCGCAGGAGCCGGCTTTTCCACCGTAATTAAATGGCCACGACTTTTGTCGACTTCGGCGGATACCAATTCCCCGGGAAGGGTGAAAGGGACATAGACGGCCCCATGATCGGTGTCGGCAATACCATCACCCTGTGCACCGAGGCGATCAATCAGGACGTTCTGTGTGTTCATTGGATCGCCTTTACGCCTCCGAGCAGGAATTCACGATTGCCGTCGGCGCCTTCCAGCGGTGACGGACAATGGCCAAGGCTTGACCAGTCCGGTTGGTGCGAAAGCCAATCGGCAAGGTCGTCCGCGACGGATATGCCGATCATCGGGTCCTGGATGATGCCGTTTTTACCGATCGCATCACGGCCTGCCTCGAATTGCGGCTTGACCAGTAGCACACAAAAACACCCGGGTGCGGCCAGTTCAAGCGCTGGAGGAAGGGCAAGTTTCAGCGATATGAAGCTGACATCGCTTACGAGGACTTGGATAGTGCGTCCACTGGTGAGATCGACCGGAAGGGAGCGGGCGTTAACACCCTCAAAACTGTCGACACGGTTGTCGGTGACAAGGGACGCGTGCAATTGACCATGTCCGACATCGATGGCGGTGACATGAGCTGCGCCACGTTCCAACAGAACCTGTGTGAAACCGCCGGTGGAAGCACCGATATCCAGCGCATCAAGACGCATCGGATCAAAGCCGAAATGGTCCAGACCGGCTTTCAGCTTGAGCGCAGCGCGGGAAACATAACGAAGAGCGTCATCTGTAATGTCGACCACATCTTCCGGGCTGAACCGGGCGCCGGGTTTTGTCACGACCTGCCCATTGACCCGGACGCTGCCGCGCGCGATCGCATCACGCGCCCGTGCGCGCGTCGGGAATCTGCCGGTGGACGCCAGCAGGACGTCAAGGCGGGTTCGCTCGGCATTGTATTGCGATGGAGATGCCATGGGACCTCATGACCTCTCAACGCAAGGTGAGCAAGAAGTTTATTACTCAAACGCGGTCAAAATGGCCTGAAAGCTGCTGACCCTTGGTGCCGGGCGATCGTAGGGCGTCGAATCCAGCGTGCCCTGTTTCACGCTCCGGGCCTCGACGGGCGGAAACAGCACATGCGGTTCATCGAGTGCATGCGCGCCGCGAATTTGCCCCATTTTGGAGGAGACGATGGCGATAACCGCCTGTTCGATTTTCTTGTCGTATTTTTGCCCTGCAGCGGCTGTCCCGGCAGTGAAACCAAGACAAAGGGCCGCGAGCGCTGTGGCACTCGTTACAATTTTCCACACAGTAAATGATCCCCGCATCAACTGAGGGAAATCTTATCAAATGCGCAGGCATGTGTGCGTGAAAGGTTTTATTAACCTTAACACGTTCTCATAAGTGATTGATTTATATGAATCAGGCTTGCGTTGTCGTCGACAGGATGTTCGTTGTACCGAGCGCCTGGAACACCGCGTCGACGATCCCCTTTCGATCAAGTCCCGCGCGGATATACATGGCTTCCGGCTTCGCCTGATCCATGAATATATCGGGAATCACGAGGGGACGGACCTTCAGGCCATTGTCCAGCAATCCTTGATGGGCAAGATATTGCATGACGTGCGAGCCAAAGCCGCCGACCGCGCCTTCCTCGACGGTGAGCAGCACCTCATGATGGCGCGCGAGTTGCCGGATCAGATCAGTATCCAGCGGTTTGGCGAAGCGGGCATCGGCAACGGTGGTCGACAGTCCCGCCGCGTCCAGATCTTCAGCGGCAAGCTGGCATTCCGCAAGCCGTGTCCCAAAGGACAGGAGAGCGATCTTGCTGCCTTCCTTGACGATGCGGCCCTTGCCTATTTCAAGGATCGCCCCACGTTCAGGCATCTCCACACCAACACCTTCACCGCGAGGATACCGGAAGGAAATCGGCCCGTCATCATAGGCCGCCGCGGTTCTGACCATATGTTTCAGCTCCGCCTCGTCAGCGGCGGCCATGACGGTAAAACCGGGCAGGGTGGCCAGATAGGTCGTGTCGAATGATCCGGCATGGGTCGGCCCGTCGGCACCGACAAACCCGGCCCGGTCGATCGGAAACCGAACGGGCAATCCCTGGATCGCAACATCATGCACCACCTGATCATAGGCCCGCTGGAGGAAGGTGGAGTAGATCGCCGCAAAAGGCTTTAATCCCTCCGAGGCCATCCCTGCGGCAAATGTAACCGCATGCTGCTCGGCAATGCCGACATCGAAACAGCGTTCGGGGTAGGTCTCGTTGAAGAGGCTAAGCCCCGTTCCATCCGGCATCGCGGCGGTCACGGCAATGATTTTTTCATCGTGGCCGGCTTCCTGAACCAGCGCTTCGGCAAACACCCGGGTGTAGCTCGGCGCGTTCGGCGTCGCCTTTGCCTGTGTCCCGGTTATGACATCGAATTTAGAAACGCCATGGTATTTATCCGCCGCAGCCTCGGCAGGAGGATATCCCTTGCCCTTCTGGGTCACCACGTGAATGAGCACCGGACCTTGAGAATTGTCGCGGACATTGCGCAGGACCGGCAAGAGGTGATCGAAGCTGTGTCCGTCGATCGGGCCGATGTGGTAAAATCCCAGTTCTTCAAACAAGGTACCGCCGGTGACATAACCGCGCGCATGTTCGACCGCGCGGGTAATCGCCCGGTCGACCGTCTTTCCAAGATAAGCTGTCAGTTTCTTGCCGAACTCGCGCATGCCCATATAGGTCCTGCCTGAGGCAAGCCGGGCCAGATAGGCGCTCATCGCACCGGTGGGCGGCGCAATGGACATGTCATTGTCATTGAGGATGACGATCAGCCGTGCATCCAGAGCGCCCGCATTGTTGAGCGCCTCATAGGCCATTCCGGCGGACATGGCGCCGTCACCGATCACGGCAATGACATTGCGCGGCGTCTCCATCATCTCGCTGGCGACGGCCATGCCGAGGCCGGCCGATATCGACGTCGATGAATGTGCCGCGCCAAAAGGGTCATATTCGCTTTCAGCGCGCTTGGTGAAGCCCGAAAGACCATCTTCCTGGCGCAGAGTGCGGATTTGATCGCGTCTGCCGGTCAGGATCTTGTGCGGATAACACTGATGCCCGACATCGAAGATCAAACGGTCATTCGGGGTATCGAATACTTTGTGGATGGCCAGGGTCAGTTCGACGACGCCAAGGCCGGCACCAAGATGGCCGCCGGTAATGGAGACCGCATCGACCATTTCGGCGCGCAGCTCTTGTGCAACCTTCTGCATGTCCCGATCGTCGATGTCCCTCAAATCCACTGGAACCTGTATGCGGTCTAGGAGAGGGGTGTCGGGCCTGTCATTCACGTCTGAGATGCTTTCATTGTTCTTGACGTCCGCTCAGGGACACCGGAAACCATAACTATTGCTCTTTGGAGGTAATGCAAGAGCGCCGCGCGACATAGCACCGGTTTCCAGGCTTTCCGGTGACAAATAGATCACAGGAGCCAAGGGATGGCGAATACCGTTCCGCATCACTGACCTGAATCCAGTGGCTCGGTCCCTTGAACGTTACCGGCACGGTCAAGCCGTATTTTCTCGATCCGGTCTTCCGCCGCCTTCAGCAGTTTCTCGCAATGGCTCTTGAGGGCTTCACCGCGTTCATAGATCTCGATCGACTTGTTGAGGGGAACGTCACCGGTTTCCAGGCTCGCAACGATCTTTTCCAGTTGCTCGAGAGCCTGTTCAAAGCTCATGGCGGCAAGATCATCGGTCTTGGCTGATTTGTCGCTCATTTTTCCTACCCTCTCATCAGGCGCTGTACATGTGCTGTAGCCGATTCGGCCAACCCCACGAGATCATATCCCCCCTCCAGCACGCTGACGAGACGATTGTCACAACTTTGCGCGACGATGTCCATCAGCTTGCCGGTTGCCCAATCAAAATCGTCCTCGGTCAGATTGATCTGCGCCAGCGGGTCGCGATGATGCGCATCGAAGCCGGCGGAAATGAGAACAAGGTCCGGTTTCAGATTGTCCAGCGCAGGCAGAATTCGCGAGCGAAAGGCTTCGCGGAAATGGTCGCTGCCAACGTGAGGTGAAAGCGGCGCATTGACGATGTTGCCGGCCCCGGTTTCGTTCTTTGCGCCGGTGCCGGGGAACAAGGGCATCTGATGGCTGGAAAGATAGTGGACGGTTGGATCCTGCCAGAAGATATCCTGTGTTCCGTTCCCGTGATGAACGTCCCAGTCGATGATGGCAATGCGTTCCGCGCCATGGATTCTTTGCGCATGCCGTGCTGCGATCGCCACGTGGTTGAAAAGGCAAAATCCCATGGCCGTATGTGTCTCGGCATGGTGGCCAGGTGGCCGGGACGCAACGAATGCGTTGTCCGATTGGCCTGCAAAAACCGCATCCACCGCATCGATGACACCACCAATGGCGGTCAGTGCAGCTTCGAAACTCTTCGGGCTTGCACTGGTATCGGCATCGATATGCGTCAGACCCGATTCCGGAATGGCTTTGCGAATTCGATCCAGATACGCCTCGGGATGAACCAGAAGGATCACCTCCTCGTCCGCACGCGGCGCCTCGACCCTGTCGAGGTCACCGAAAGCCTCGCTGGCGAACGCTTTTTCGAGCGCAAGCAGCCGCTCGGGGCGTTCGGGATGGCCTTCCGGTGTCAGATGTTCAAGGTAGATCGGGTGGGTATAAAGGCGGGTTGTCATGATTGAACCTAATTCGTGCCTTTCGGGCCGACAACAGAAAGATTATTCGTATCCATCGGAATGTCGGCTCGTGAGATTCGGTCGTATGCGCATCTAGCCGTCGACCAGAGTGGTTTTAGCAATGGCGATCCCAAAACCTTCGAGTCCGACATAGTGTCGTTTTCGCGAGGTGAACAGCTCAATGGACGAGATGCCGAGATCTTTGAGAATTTGTGCTCCCAGCCCGATTTCAAGCCATTCATTCTCCCGCATTTTGGCTTCATCATGGGATTCGCGCTGATCCGCAGCTGCCGCCCGGCCGCTGCCGAAGTTGCCAACACCAACCGAGCCCTCACGCAAGTAGACGATTATGCCACGGCCGCGTTCCGCGATCCGCTGCATGTGGTCGCCAATGGGTGGCGTTCGGCCGAAAACGTCTTCTACGACCGATTCGGGATGCAGGCGGACCGGGATATCGACACCGTCCCGTATGTCCCCGAACACAACGGCAATATGCTGCATGGGATCCCAGGGAAGGGAATAGGTGTGGACGGTTGCTGGTCCGTGGGGCGTATCGACGTCAAAGACCTCGCCCTTTTCAATCAGAGTTTCCTGGCGCTGCCGATAGGCGATGAGGTCGGCGACGGAAACCTGTTTGAGCCCGTGGGCGTTGGCGAATGCTTCCACCTGGGGGCCGCGCGTAACGGTACCGTCGTCATTGACCAATTCGCAGATGACACCGACGGGCGGGAGACCGGCAAGCCGGCATAGATCGACCGCGGCCTCGGTATGGCCGGACCGCATCAAGACGCCACCCTCACGGGCGACGAGCGGAAAAATGTGACCGGGCCGCACAAAGTCGATAGCGCCGGCATTCGGATTGGCCAGGTTGCGGACTGTCAACGTTCTGTCGTCGGCCGAAATACCGGTTGTTGTCCCATGTCGGTAGTCGACGGACACGGTAAAGGCGGTCGCATGCGGCGCATCGTTTTCGGCCACCATGGCCGTCAGGTTCAGCCGCTTGGCTTCTGACCGTGGCATCGGGGTGCAGACAATCCCGGAGGTGTGGCGCACGATAAACGCCATGTTTTCCGGCGTGCAGTGTACCGCGGCAACAATCAGATCGCCTTCATTCTCGCGACCACCATCATCGGTAACCACAACGATTTCACCGGCCTCGAAGGCGCGGATTGCCTCGACAACCCGGGTCTGGTCATAGGACATGTTGCATTCCGTCAATCATATTTCATCACTCCCGACCCGTTTGGCCCCGATGACGCAAATAATGGTCGGCAAGCGTACAGGCGAGCATGGCTTCGCCAATCGGCACGGCCCGAATGCCCACACAGGGGTCGTGCCTGCCTTTCGTGCGGACGTCGATTTCCGCCCCGTCGGCGTCGATGCTCTGACGGGGTGTCAGGATCGATGAGGTCGGCTTGACCGCAAACCGCGCCACGATCGGTTCTCCGGTCGAAATACCGCCCAGGACCCCCCCGGCATTGTTTGAAAGAAAAACCGGTTTGCCGTCGGCATCGACACGCATTTCGTCGGCATTTTCCTCACCGGTTATCGCAGCAGCCTCAAACCCATTGCCGATCTCGACACCCTTGACCGCGTTGATCGACATCAGATTGGAGGCGATGTCCTGGTCCAGTTTCGCATAGATGGGCGCACCCAGTCCGGTCGGTACGCCTTCGGCCGTCACCTCGATGACGGCGCCGACGGAAGACCCGGCCTTGCGGATATCGTCCAGATAGGCCTCCCAGCGCGGAACGCTTTCGGGATCGGGACAGAAAAACGGATTGTCGTCGACGCTGTCCCAATCCCAGTTCGTGCGATCGACAGCCAGATTGCCGATCTGCACGAGGGCGCCACGGATCTTTACATTTGCCAATACCTTGCGTGCCAAGCCACCGGCGGCGACACGGGTGGCCGTTTCGCGGGCTGAAGAACGCCCGCCACCCCGGTAGTCGCGAATGCCGTATTTGGCGTCATAGGTGTAGTCGGCGTGACCTGGACGGTATCGCGTGGCGATTTCGGAATAGTCCTTGGATCGCTGATCGGTATTTTCGATCATCATCGATACCGGCGTTCCGGTAGTGATCAAGGTCGTGCCGTCATCCTGCGGTAATACGCCGGAGAGCACACGAACGATGTCGGCTTCCCGGCGCTGTGTGACAAATCGCGATTGACCGGGTTTTCTCTTGTCCAACCACGTCTGCAACTCGGTTTCACTGAACGCAATACCGGGCGGGCAGCCATCCACTATGCAGCCTATTGCCGGACCATGGCTCTCGCCCCAGGTGGTCACGCGGAAGAGATGGCCGAATGTGTTGTGCGACATGTGTTGCCTGCAGATTTGCTTGTGCCGGTGCCGGTGATCGCCCCGCAGGAATGCGGCACCCTTTGCGGCCTCCTCTAGAGCATTTCAGGGGCAACCGCAAACGGCACGGGAAAAATTGGCATCTTCCATTCAGGCATCCGCTCGGGCGCGGGGCATCCAGCCGATAGTTCCGTCCTCGATTTTCAGAATCCGGTCCTGCGGCGTCGCGATTTCTGCAGCTTCGGCACCAGCGATCCCGCCAACCAGATGGAACAGGGATCGCACCACACCGCCATGGCAGACACAAACGGTTGGCTGCTTCACCGTGCCGAGCCACGCAGCAACCCGCCAGGTCAGGATTTCATAGCTCTCCGCGTGATCGCCGGGTGGTTGGAAATCCCATTTGCTTTTCTTGCGCTCGCTTGTGCGCATGTCGGCTGACGGTTCAAGCGCCTCCAATTCTCGGAGCGTGTGGCCCTCCCAATCGCCAAACGACACCTCTATCAGGCGGTCATCAACCCTGTAGGCTTCTGCCGGGAGCGACATCGCCGTGCGAATTCGCTCCATGGTTTCCCGTGCCCTGCCGAGCGGGCTTGCGACATAATCGAATGCTGCAGCGCGCGCGCCGAGAATGTCCTTAAGCGCGATGCCGTTACTGTCTGCCTGATCGCGGCCGGTTGCATTGATCGGAATGTCGCGGCTGCCTTGAAAGCGACCCTCGAGATTCCAGTCTGTTTGCCCATGTCTGATGACATAGATCAGTGCGGAAGAAGTCATGGTAAATCGGTCCTTGCCGCGTTGACGGCTTTCGGTCATTCGACAATGGGGGCCGCTCTATTGGCGAGCTCCCGATTGTCACCAGATCCTAGTCTTTGATGACCGAAATATCCGGCGCATCGACTGCCTTCATGCCAACCGTGTGGTAGCCTGAGTCGACATGATGCACTTCGCCGGTCACCGCTCGTGACAGATCCGACAACATATAGAGCGCCGATGCTCCGACTTCATCCGTCGTGACGGTGCGCTTTAGCGGGGCATTGTATTCATTCCACTTGAGAATGTATCGGAAGTCACCGATTCCGGACGCTGCGAGGGTTTTGATGGGACCGGCGGAAATCGCATTGACGCGGATACCACGATTGCCCAAATCAACAGCAAGATACCGAACGCTGGCCTCCAGCGCCGCCTTGGCAACACCCATGACATTGTAGTGCGGCATGACCTTTTCCGCACCGTAGTAGGTCAGCGTCAGGATGGAGCCGCCATCGACCATGATGGCCTCCGCACGGCGCGCCAGGGCGGCCAGCGAATACACGGATATCTCCATGGTTCGGGTGAAGTTTTCCCGTGTTGTGTCGACAAATCGACCTGTCAATTCGTCCTTGTCGGAAAAAGCGATGGCATGAACCAGAAAATCGATCTGTCCCCATTTCTTTTCCAATGCGGCAAAGACGGCATCCATGCTTTCAGGATCGGTCACGTCACAATGGCCGGCGACAAATGCGCCGAGTTCCGAAGCAAGCGGCTCGACCCGCTTTTTCAGTGCTTCGCCCTGATAGGTCAGTGCGAGCTCCGCCCCGCCATCGGCACAGGCTTTGGCGATCCCCCAGGCGATTGACCGATTGTTGGCAACACCAAGAATAACGCCGCGCTTGCCCTTCAACAGACCTGCTGCCTGAACCATCTTCCACTCCTTGCTAGTCCCACCTTGGCTATGACACAGCAGACAAACCGGTTCAAGAGCACGTTGGTGAATAGGATTACCGCGTTAGTGTGCCCGGAATCGGTCCTGCCCGCACCGTACCATGGCAGAGCTCGCAATCGGACCGGTTGGCGGCTTGAAACGAACCGAACCTCATGGCCTAAGCATTTGATCGGGCAAATGCGATCAGTTCTTCGACCGGGTTTTCAGGCAGCAGCAGGCGAATATTGACAAGCAGGTCGCCCCGCTTGCCTTCGTGGTCCGGAAGTCCCTTGCCCGCCACCCGCAACACCCTGTCTGAGCCAGACCAGGGTGGTACAGCTACAAGAATTTTTCCATCGAGCGTCTCGACCGGAAGCTTGGTCCCGGCGATGCCGTCGCTCAGCTGAACCGGAAGGTCGTGAACCAGATGAACACCATCAATCCTCAGTGTTTTGTGGGCTGCGAACCGGATGGAAATGATCGCATCGCCCATCTGGCCATCAGCGCGCTTTTCTCCCTCGCCGGCAAGGCGCACGACACGCCCGTTCTCGATTCCCGTCGGCAGCTTGAGCGGTACGGTTTTGCCATTGGGCAATGGGACGTCGAATGGCGCCACGCGCAATGCTGCTTCCAGTGGAACCGCCAGGTCAACCATCACGTCTCCCTCGGCGATTGGTTGTTCCTGTGCCGGTTCGGCTCCCGGCACATCGTCGATGCCCGGTGACTCGTCGACAGTGTCCCGGACAAAGGACTGTCCGAAAATATGTTCCATGATCTCGTCATGGGTTCCGTTGGCGAAACGATCCCGGGGCTCGGTGGTGCGTTCAGCAGTCCGTTCGGCCGCTGGTTTGTTCGGGGAACGACGATTGAATCCGAACCCGGAGACACTGGATGCAAAACCCTGAAAAACGGATTTCCTCTTCCGTTTTCGGCCGGTCGCGTCGATCAATCCGCCATCGAACATCTGGCGTTTTTCTTCGTCGCCCAAAATTTCGTAGGCAGCGCTGATTTCGCCGAATAGCACGGAGGCTTCCGGATCGTGCTGATTGCGATCGGGATGACAGGCCTTGGCTTGCCGCCTGAAGGCCGATTTGATGTCCTGGCCGCTGGCGGTTTTGGAAACTCCCAAAACAGCATAGGGATTGCGCATGGTGACCACCTACTCAATACATGTGGTTCCGCCGGGAAAAAGATGGCGGAGCGTATTCGCTCTCGTGAGGCGTCCGGCGCGACGACCCGCGAGTGCATTTGCAGCAGCCTAACGCCAACTTGCTAAAAAGATGTTATTGGCCCGGCAGATAAGCCTGCCGACCATTCTTCGTCATCCCTGTTCCTCAATGGATTCCAGTTCCCAGGTCTTGCCCATTCGGGTGCGGCAAATTTTGCCGTGGAACTGCGCGATTCCATCGTAGCTGTGCTTGGACGTGATGAATTCGCGGCAAATCTCCGTAACCGATCGCCGCTCTCCGACATAAACAATTGTGCCCGTAGTGCCGGTGCCGATATTCGTCCAGGGAATGTTTTGCAGGGATCCCCGCTTGGTATTCGCCTCCGAGACCGCCGATGTAATGATTTCGTCGTCACTCTTGAGCATCGGGTAATCGGGGATCGAACCGGTGACAAGTTGCTGGTCGACCTCGGAATTGCCTCCAAGTCCGAACCCGCTGCTCAGACAGCCCGACAATGGAAGGGTAGCCGAGCCCAACATCAGCATCACCAGACCGTGTCTAAAAAACTGCTTACGCCCGGAAGCGTTCTTTGCTACGTCAAACTGCACTGGCGTCAAGATGTGTGACCATATTTGTGAACCGGATGAACCCCCATGGTAACCGAAACAGAATTAACGAAGGGTGACTTTACCCTTTCCGATGAACCGTTTGATCTGTTCAGGGAATGGTTGCAGGACGCCCATGAACATGAGCTGAACGATCCAACGGCCCTGTCGCTTGCGACAGTGGACGGTGACGGAATGCCGAATATCAGAATGGTTCTGCTCAAGGGGCTCGATGAGCGCGGCTTTACCTTTTACACCAACTTCGAGAGCCAGAAGGGCACCGAGCTACAGGCGATTGCGAAGGCTGCCATGTGTTTCCACTGGAAATCGCTGCGCCGCCAGGTTCGCATACGCGGACATGTTGAAATTGTCAGTGATAGCGAGGCTGACGCCTATTATGCACAGCGCCCGAGGGGCAGCCGGATCGGTGCCTGGGCGTCACAGCAGTCCCGCCCGCTGGAAAGCCGGTTCGCCCTCGAAAAGGCCGTTGCGGAATATACCGCTAAATTCGCCATCGGAGGCATACCAAGGCCGTCCTACTGGTCGGGATTTCGGGTCCTGCCAACTTCGATCGAGTTCTGGCATGACCGTAAGTTCCGGCTTCATGACCGGATTCAGTTTACGCGCAATGCCGACGGGGACGGTTGGTTGAAAACGAGGCTCTATCCCTGAACCGACCGACTTATGATGAACTGGTCTTCACCGGAACGGCTGGCGCAAAGAGAAACGGTAGGCCGGACAGAAGCGCACGCACATACCTGATGTTCTGGTGATATCCGTTCAAGGACACTCTGGGCATCGCTGTCGGTGTGAGCGTGTGTGTGCGTTGAAGCAGACCGGGTCGGGTCGTTACGGCAACCGAGAATCCCAGGTCGGAAATTGTTTCGAATTCGCGATGGCAGGCGGCCCGTCGGCCACCATAGGGAAAGGCAAAACTTTCCGTTGGTTTGCCACAGATTTCCGACACGAATTCAGCGGATCGGCTGATTTCATCCTCCACCCGGTCCAGGGAAGCGTGCGCCAGGCTGATATGTGTGACGGTGTGCGCGCCAAGACTGACCAGCGGGTCGACACACAAGAAGCGCAGTTCACTCTCGCTTAAAACCTCACGATCAACAATCGCCATCGGATCGACACCTGCGCGGTGAGCCGCTTCGTCAATGGCTGCAACGAAACGATCCTCATCGGTGCCTGGAAAGCAGTCTGAGATGTAATCGAATGCCACATATTTTTCGAGCTTGGATACGGTGTTGAATTCGTGTTCCTGTCCATCCAGCTCGATTGATATGCGTGTCGACGCGGCGAGCGTCTGCTCAAGGGTCTCCCACCAGATTGACCGGGTGCGTGAAACGAAGCCGGCGGTCACAAATATGGTGAAAGGTATTTTGAGTCGCTTGAACACGGGGTAGGCGAATTGCTGATTATCCCGGTATCCGTCGTCAAGGGTAAATGCCATATACCGCCCGTTGTCATCGGGATCCTCGAGATGACGCGGCATGTCATCGAGATGGACCGGTATCCAACCGCGGCTCAGCAGCATTTCGATCGTTTTCTCAAGAAATTCCGGTGTGATCGACAAATGGGCATTTGGCGCAAACGATCCTGATTGATCGGGTCGCACATGGTGCATCGTGAAGATCACGCCCTTGCTGCTTTTCGGTGAAACCAGGCGTGAAATTGTGGCAAGAGATATCGCCTCAAGTCCGCCGCGAATGGCAAGCCATTTCGCTGCACGGCGTGCCTGCAGACTGTATTGGGAATATCTCGATCGCATCCGCACACTCATAACGATCCGCCCCGCCGCAGATCCATTTCCGCGCGTGGTTGGTCTGAATACCTTTATAATCGTTCCTGATTAACCGAAGTTGAATCGGTGAAGCGGCAATCTAGCGGTCTTGTACCAAGGCCCCTCAGTGTTGAGGGACGTTGTTATCAAGCCTCGGTTCCGCCAATCGTCATCTGATCCATTCGCAAATGCGGTTGCCCGACGCCCACCGGTACGCTTTGGCCGCCCTTGCCGCACATGCCGATACCGGTATCCAGCTTGGAATCATTGCCGACCATCGACACGCGGTGCATGGCATCCGGGCCATTACCGATCAGCATGGCACCCTTGATCGGTGCTCCGACCTTGCCGTTCTCGATCAGATAGGCCTCGGTACAGCCAAAGACGAATTTTCCCGACGTGATGTCCACCTGGCCACCGCCAAAGGAAACCGCATAGATACCCTTGTCGACCGATGCGATGATCTCTTCCGGGGTCTTGTCTCCACCAAGCATGTAGGTGTTGGTCATTCGCGGCATTGGCTGATGTTCATAAGATTGCCGTCGGCCGTTCCCGGTGGGTTTCATGCCCATGAGTCGGGCATTCTGCCGATCCTGCATGTATCCGACCAGCTTGCCGTCTTCGATCAGAACATTGTAGCCCGAGGGCGTACCCTCATCGTCGATGGTCAGTGATCCACGCCGTTCCTCGATGGTACCATCATCAACCACCGTTACACCCTTTGCCGCGACCTGCTCGCCGAGCAGGCCGGCAAAAGCGGACGTTTTCTTGCGGTTGAAATCACCTTCAAGACCGTGGCCGACAGCCTCATGCAGCATGACGCCGGGCCAGCCGGCGCCAAGCACCGTGTCGAACGTTCCCGCCGGGGCAGGGATCGCTTCGAGATTGACCAGGGCTTGACGCAGCGCCTCGTCAGCACCGGCCATCCAGTTGTCCTGTGCGATGAAGCTGCCAAAGCCCTTCCGTCCGCCGGCGCCATAGGAGCCGCTTTCCTGGCGGTCGCCTTCACCCACGACAACGCTGATATTGAGACGGGTGAGGGGTCGAATATCCTGCAGTCTTTCACCGTCGGCACGCACGATATTGATGACCTGCCATCCCGCAGCCAGGGACGCCGTAACCTGACGCACCTTGGGATCCTTGGTCCGCAGATAGGAATCGATTGTCTGAAGCAACTGAACTTTTTCTTCGAAGCTGGGCAGGCCGATCGGATTCTCATCGCTGTAGAGGTGACGGTTTGTCCTGGCCGGAGCCGCTGCATATTGGCCCGAATAACCGCGCGTGACCGCGCTGACAGCGTCACTGGCGCGTTTGAGTGCGGCGACCGAAAGGTCTCCGGCATGGGCGTAACCGATTGCTTCGCCCGCAACCGATCTCAGCCCGAACCCCTGATCGCTCGAAAAATTGCCGGCTTTCAATCGGCCATTATCGAAAACCAGCGCTTCCAGTTGAGACGCTTCGACATAAAGCTCGCCATCATCAGCGTGCTGCAAAGCGTCGGAAACAATGCTGTTGAGGCGATCTTCTGGACAATCGAAGCTGCTGAGCAAATCTTTGTTCATCGTGGTTCCCATGTCGGACCGCACCATTATTAGGAGCCGGTCGCGTTTTGAACGTGTTGCGATCTCATATAAGATTGCGGGTGGATAATCCAATGGATCGCGTGTCTGAACAGGTAAAGATTTGGTTTGATGGAGTGATATTGTGAGCGACCTCAAAACAAAGGCCAATGATGCGGATGTCGGTCAGTTTCTGGCCAAAGTGCCTGATGCACAGAAGCGAGCGGACAGTGATACGCTGATGCGTCTAATGAAGAAGGTGACCGGCGAGGACGCCCGAATGTGGGGTGGGTCGATCATCGGTTTCGGCAGCTATCACTACAAATACAAAAGCGGGCGGTCGGGTAACTGGATGACCACGGGTTTTTCGCCCAGAAAGGCCGCGCTGACGGTCTACATCATGCAGGGCTTTTCCGAGCATGATGATCTGATGCAAAAACTGGGCCGCTACAAGACCGGCCGATCCTGCCTTTACATCAAGCGCCTCTCTGATGTGGATTTGAGCATTCTCGAGCAACTGATCGAACGATCATACCGATACATTCGCGACAATTATCCGCCAGGCAAGGATTGAAGCCGATGATCAGGGCAATGCCGCAAAGCCGTCGGTAAATCCTGAAAGGTCGACGGGAATGCCGATGCCTTCTTCCGGTGTCTGAAACACGATGAAGGTTGCGGTGCCGCCGCCCTGCAGCGTGCTCAGCAACGTTTCTTCCAATATCACCTCCGCATAGCATCCGTCCGTGAAACATCGGACGAAATAGGCCCGACCAATATCCTTGCCGTCGACATTGAGTCCCAGTCCGTTGGGCAGCAAGACACCGAGCGGGGCCAGCACACGCAAAACCCTGGCTTTCTTGTCCGCTGTCTTCAGAACCACAACCGACAATCCCACTTCAGGGCGATCCTCGGCAATGACATTTTGCATAAGCGCACATTGCTCGCTCGACGCGCCGGCCGGCTGATCGCATACAATGGACCATGCCCCGTGATTGGAGCGAACCGTTCCGGGCTGTTGGGCAAAGGACTGCGTTGCCGATCCGGCAAACACGGCAGCCAGGAACAGAAGTAACAGCTTCAGGGGTGATATATGCGGCATGTCGGCTCCAGCGTACTGCGAATCAGTTGTCCTATTGTGGATGAACAGGCGTGAGTTTGAAAAGAGCACCCGAATTCCCGTCCGCCCATATTTGCCGGGGCACTTAAAGAGCGAAATGCGGCGACAATCAAGGTGGGCAGGACATTCGGTGATGATTGGCCGCGGAACCGCAGGGCCGGTGTCCTCTGAGCGCCACGGCATCACCCAAGTTTCGTGGTTTTGTCGTTCGACCGTCACAGGGTGCGTAAAATGTCGCAGTTATTCTCCTGTCGTCCAGTTGCGATTGGCTCTAAACTGTGGTTTTAAGCGCAGTCAAAATGAGGGACTAGGCGCCACTGCCCGAGCAGATTCGGGTGCGCGAGGGAGAATTGATGTGAGAAAACCGCTTTATGCAGTCCTGACCCTTCTGGGCGCTCTGCTTTTGGCATTCAAGGCCCACGCCGCCCAGCCGGTTGACTGGCAGATAAATTTCCAGCCGGCGGCAACGGAAATCATGCGTGAGATCGCCTGGTTCAATGACTATACGCTTTGGTTCATTGTTCCGATCAGCATTCTTGTTCTGTTGTTGCTGATCATTGTCATCCTGCGTTTTCGCGCCGGAGCAAATCCGACGCCGTCCAAGACCAGCCATAACACGACCATCGAGGTCGTCTGGACACTTGGACCCGTGATAATCCTGCTCTTTCTGGCCATCCCGTCCTTCCAGCTTCTGACTGCGCAATACACGCCGCCGAGTGAGCCGCAGTTGACGGTCAAAGCCGTCGGTTACCAGTGGTATTGGGGCTACGAATACCAGGTCGAGGAAGAAGTATCGTTCGACTCGATCATGCTGTCGGACGACGACCGTGCTTCCTATGGCAAGGAAGACCGCTCTGAATATCCCAGATTGTTGGCGGTCGACAATGAGTTGGTTGTTCCCGTTGACACGACAGTGCGGCTGTTGGTGACGGCCGCCGACGTGATTCACGCTTTTGCCATGCCTGCATTCGGCGTGAAGATGGACGCCGTTCCCGGTCGCCTCAACGAAACCTGGTTTCATGCCGAGCGGGAAGGATTGTATTACGGACAATGTTCCGAATTGTGCGGCAAGGACCACGCCTATATGCCGATTGCAATTCGCGTTGTATCCCCGGAAAACTATGGCACCTGGCTTGCCGCGGCTGCCGATGACGTCGAAGCTGCCAATGCACAGCTGATGGCATCGATCTCGGACGCTAAGTCCTCCATTGAGGTCGCCGCCACCGATGCACAGAAGATCAAGGAGTAAGAGCATGGCTGGATCTTCCGCAGCGCATGATACGCACGAGAAAAAGTCTTATGACTGGACGCGTTGGCTCTATTCCACCAACCACAAGGATATCGGAACGCTCTATCTGATCTTCGCGATCATCGCGGGTATTGTCGGCGGCACGATGTCGGTGTTCATGCGTTGGGAACTGGCCGAACCCGGCATCCAGATTTTCCACGGATTGGCGGCCATGGTCTATGGCCTGGATGGCGATGCTGCCATTGATGGCGGCAAGCACATGTACAATGTGTTCACCACCGCCCACGGACTGATCATGATCTTCTTCATGGTCATGCCAGCCCTGATTGGCGGGTTCGCCAACTGGATGGTGCCGATCATGATCGGTGCGCCTGATATGGCCTTTCCGCGGATGAACAATATTTCGTTCTGGCTTCTGCCGCCGGCTTTCCTGCTTTTGGTTCTGTCGATGTTTGTCGAAGGACCTGCCGGTGCCTACGGTGTCGGAGGTGGCTGGACGATTTATCCGCCGCTGTCGACGACCGGGCAGCCGGGCCCCGCGATGGATTTCGCAATCCTGTCTCTGCACATAGCCGGTGCGTCATCGATCCTCGGTGCGATCAATTTCATCACCACGATCTTCAACATGCGTGCGCCGGGCATGACCCTGCACAAAATGCCGCTATTTGCCTGGTCCGTTCTGATCACTGCATTCCTGTTGCTGCTTTCACTGCCGGTTCTGGCGGGCGGCATCACCATGTTGCTGACCGACCGTAACTTCGACACTTCGTTCTTCTCGCCGGAGGGCGGCGGTGATCCGATCCTCTTCCAGCATCTGTTCTGGTTCTTCGGTCATCCCGAGGTGTACATCCTGATCCTTCCGGGTTTCGGTATCATCAGTCACATCGTCTCGACCTTCTCGCGCAAGCCGGTTTTTGGTTATCTCGGAATGGCCTATGCGATGGTCGCAATCGGCGCGGTCGGCTTCATCGTGTGGGCACACCACATGTATACTGTCGGTCTGTCCCTCAACACACAGCGTTACTTCGTCTTTGCGACGATGGTGATCGCGGTGCCGACCGGAGTAAAGATTTTCTCCTGGATTGCGACCATGTGGGGCGGCTCGCTGACGTTCCGTACACCGATGCTGTGGGCTCTGGGCTTTATCTTCCTGTTCACCGTTGGCGGCGTGACCGGTGTGCAGCTTGCCAATGCGGGCCTCGACCGGGCCATGCACGACACCTACTATGTCGTGGCACATTTCCACTATGTGCTGTCGCTGGGCGCAGTGTTCGCGATCTTTGCCGGTTGGTATTACTGGTTCCCCAAGATGACCGGATACATGTACAATTCCTTCCTGGCCAAGGCCCACTTCTGGGTCATGTTCATCGGAGTGAACCTTGTGTTCTTCCCGCAGCATTTCCTTGGTTTGGCCGGTATGCCACGGCGCTATATCGACTACCCGGATGCTTTCGCCGGCTGGAATGCAGTGTCCAGTTACGGATCCTACATCTCCGCAATCGGTGTCCTGATCTTCCTCTACGGTGTCTGGGAAGCGTTTTCCAAGAAGCGCGTGGCCGGCGACAATCCCTGGGGCGAGGGTGCAACCACCCTTGAATGGACCTTGAGTTCACCTCCGCCACATCACCAGTGGGAACAATTGCCACGTATCAAATAGCGTGAACGGAATTCGAGGCCGCTGATACCAGCGGCTTCGCTGTCACATTGGACACATCAGACAGGGCAAAATGGCGATAACCGGTGAAATTGAAGGAATGAAGGGATCGGAGATCGGGCTGTCCGAGGCCGATCCCGCAGATTTCTTTGCTCTGATGAAGCCGCGTGTCATGTCGCTCGTGGTGTTTACGGCCTTTGTCGGAATGATGATCGCACCGGGAACGGTTCATCCGTTTCTGGGTGTTGTATCAATCCTGTGCATCGCCATCGGCGGTGGTGCGTCGGGCGCATTGAATATGTGGTACGAGGCCGACATCGACGCCAAGATGTCGCGTACCGCCAAACGGCCAATCCCTGCAGGGCGGGTCACCCGGGACGAAGCCCTGACATTTGCACTGGTGCTTGCGGCGCTCTCTGTTCTGACGCTTGGAACATTGGTCAATTGGCTGTCCGCTGCTCTGCTCGCCTTCACGATTTTCTTCTACGCGGTCGTCTACACCATTTGGCTCAAACGCTCGACACCGCAGAACATCGTGATTGGAGGTGCTGCCGGTGCTCTTCCACCAATGATTGGCTGGTCGTGTGTGACAGGATCGGTGTCGTTGGAGAGCATTGTCCTGTTCCTGATCATCTTCCTTTGGACACCGCCACATTTTTGGGCGCTGGCTCTTTTCAAGCTCAAGGACTACGGCGTTGCCGAGGTTCCGATGATGCCCAATGTCGCCGGGGTCAAGTCGACCAAGCGTCAGATTGTTGCATACGCCGTTGCAACTGCCATTGTCGGCGTTCTGCCTTATCTGATGGGATATGCCAGCCCGGCCTATGGCGTCATTGCCACGGCGCTCGGTCTCGGCTTCGTTTGGAACGCCATCAAGGTTTATCGCATGGCGGAAGACGATACGGTGATGAAACCGGCAAAATCCCTGTTCAAGTTCTCGTTGCTCTATCTTTTTGCGGTTTTCGCGACACTGCTCGTCGACGGCACGATTGCCAGGTTTGGAGCATGAGCATGGTCGACGGCATTGAAATGACCGAAACACAGAAGAAGACCCGACGTCGCCGGTCTATCGCCATAGCGATCGTTCTGGCTGCGCTGGTCGTGGTGTTTTATGTGTCGACCATCGTGAAGTTCGGCCCGGCCATACTGGATCGGCCTTTCTGATATGGAGACAAAGAACGACATGGGCGGGAACAAAGTCGGAAATGGCCGCATTGCGTTTCTGTGTCTTGCCGGTGCAGTCGGAATGGTCGGCGTCTCCTATGCCGCCGTGCCGCTCTATGAGCTGTTTTGCCAGGTCACCGGATATGGCGGCACGACACAGCGTGTCGAACAGATTTCGGATCGCATTCTCGACCGGACGATCAAGGTCCGGTTCGACGCCAACACGTCAGATGGTCTGAACTGGGAATTCGAGCCTGTTCAAAGGGTTGTCGAGCTTCGCATCGGCGAAACGACACAAATCGCATACCGTGCCGATAACAACTCGACACGCGCGAGCAGCGGTCAGGCAACCTTTAATGTCACACCGCAGGCGGCCGGCGCATACTTCAACAAGATCGACTGCTTCTGTTTCACCGAAACCGAATTGCAGCCGGGCGAGGGTATGGATATGCCGGTTGTGTTTTTTGTCGATCCGGCCATTGTGGACGCACCTGAAACGAAGAACATCAACACGATAACCCTGTCCTATACCTTTTTTCCGCTTGAAACCGAAAAGCCGCTGGCAATGTCGGCAACCGGGGAACGGAAATCAGGTGGTTAGGAAACAAGGAATATGTCGCAGCATCTGCGGCGCATGGAACAAGGCAATTCTGGGATTTAGAAATGGCTGACGCGCACCAAAAGAACCATGATTATCATATTATCGATCCGAGCCCCTGGCCGCTGATCGGCTCGATCGGTGCCCTGATCATGGCGTTTGGCGGCATTGCGTTCATGCGCTATTCCGCCGGCGACTCCTTTGAGATGTTCGGACTGGAACTGGCCAATCCCTGGCTGTTCTTCATTGGTCTTGTGATCGTGCTCTACACCATGTTCGGATGGTGGTCAGACTGCATCAAGGAAGCGCATGAGGGATACCATACCCCGGTCGTTTCCTTGCATCTGCGCTACGGCATGATCATGTTCATCGCCTCGGAGGTGATGTTCTTCGTTGCCTGGTTCTGGGCCTTTTTCGACGCAGCAATCTTTGCAGGAGAAGCCGCGCAGGTCGCACGGGTCGAACACACTGGCGGGACCTGGCCTCCAGTCGGCATCGAGGTTCTCGATCCGCTTCACCTGCCGCTCTACAACACGATCATCCTGCTGCTTTCGGGCACGGCGGTAACCTGGGCTCACCACGCCCTGCTGCATGATGATCGCAAGGGCCTGATCTATGGTCTGCTGATCACGGTTCTGCTGGGCGTTCTGTTCTCCATCGTGCAGGTCTATGAATACGTCCATGCACCCTTTGCCTTCAAGGAATCGATCTACGGTGCGACGTTCTTCATGGCCACAGGATTCCATGGGTTCCACGTCTTTATCGGGACCGTCTTCCTGATTGTCTGCCTGATCCGCGCAGCTGCCGGCGACTTCACGCCCAAGCAGCATTTTGGCTTCGAGGCCGCGGCCTGGTACTGGCACTTCGTTGATGTTGTCTGGCTGTTCCTGTTCTTCAGCATTTACATTTGGGCCTCATGGGGTGCGACCATCGCTGCCCATTGATGCTGGCGTCCGGCCTGCGCAACACGGGTCGGACAGTGCACTGGGCACCGATCTTAAGGCCTTGATTGTCGGGAGCCGGTTCCATGGATAAACAGGAGCCGGAGCAGTTCCCACCGGTCGATCCGATCCGAAGTGGCGTAGCCGGTCGCTGTCCGCGCTGTGGTCGCGGGAAACTGTTTGCCGGCTACCTCTCGCTGGACAGATCCTGTTCACGCTGCGGGCTGGATTACAGTTTTGCCGATGCCGGTGATGGTCCCGCCGTTTTTGTTATCTTGCTTATGGGATTTCTGGTGGTTGGTTTGGCCCTGTGGGTGGAAACCAGCTACGGACCGCCCATATGGGTGCATATGATCATCTGGATACCGTTGGCTTCGGCGCTGTGCCTTTTGCTGCTGCGCGCGCTGAAGGGCGTATTGATCAATATGCAGTATAAAAACAGCGCCCATGAGGGCGAAATAGACGATGGCTGACACAACCGGCCGTGATACACAGAGTTCGCGATATCGGCGTCCCAATCTGGTGTTTTTCGTCGTCGTTGCGGTGATGTTCGCGATCCTCGTATCACTGGGCAATTGGCAAGTGCGCCGCCTTGAATGGAAAGAGGGCCTGATCGGAACGATCGAGCAACGTATCCGTCAGGAACCTGTCGAACTGAACAGGATACTGACCCGCTGGCAGGACTCTGCCGATGTCGAGTATTTTCCGGTACGCCTCAGCGGCAGATTTCGTCACGGTGACGAGCAGCATTTTCTGGCGACTCACAATGGCCAGTCCGGCTGGTATCTCTATACACCGTTGGAGATGGCCGACGGGCGTGTGGTGATTGTCAATCGCGGATTTGTGCCCTTTGATTTCAAGGACCAGGCGGTGCGGCCGTGGAAGCCGGTTCAGGGGCTGGTTACGATAACCGGATTGGCGCGCAATCCGCTAACCGAAAAGCCCGGTTGGGTGGTGCCGGAAAATACACCCGCCGATTCCACATGGTACTGGAAGGACTTTGCCGGCATGGCCAAGGCGATGGGGCTTTCCGGCGATCAGATTGTGCCGTTCTTTGTTGACGCATCGGCCACGGAAAACCAATCGGCAGCCGGTCCTGTACCTGGCGTTACCCGCATAGTCCTGCCGAACCGCCATCTTGAATACGCGTTGACATGGTTCGGGCTTGCGGCCGCCCTGGTTGCTACAGCGGCATTTGTCGTGTGGCGTGGCATGCGGCGACCGAAAGCGGTCAAATGATCCGGTATTTGTTTCCATTCCAGCCCAATCCCATTAGAACATGGGCAAATCACAATGCGACGGAACCAGACCTATGAACATTGCTGTCCGGCCTCCTTTGACAATTCGGTTGTGCGGTCCGCGCGGATTCTGCGCCGGCGTTGACCGTGCCATTCAGATTGTCGTGCTCGCACTGAAAAAATATGGTGCGCCGGTCTATGTACGTCATGAGATCGTGCACAATCGCTATGTGGTTGAGGGGCTTGAGGCCAAGGGCGCGGTGTTTGTCGACGAGTTGCATGAAATTCCAGAGAAACATCGAAACCAGCCGGTCATCTTTTCCGCCCACGGCGTGCCTCAATCGGTCCCGCAGGATGCGCGGGACCGTAATCTCTTCTTCCTGGATGCAACTTGCCCGCTGGTGTCCAAGGTGCACAAGCAGGCCATGCGTCATCAACGCCTGGGGCGCCATGTCATCCTGATCGGCCATGCCGGCCATCCCGAGGTCATCGGCACGATGGGACAATTGCCGCCGGGGGCCATCAGTCTGATCGAAACCGTTGAGGAGGCGCAGGCCTATCAGCCCGATGATACGGAAAATCTTGGCTTTGTGACCCAGACGACGCTGTCTGTCGAAGATACGGCCGAGGTGATCGATGCATTGCGTGAGCGTTTCCCGAACATCACCGCTCCGGCAGCAGAGTCCATCTGCTACGCCACCACCAACCGCCAGCAAGCCGTGAAGGCAGCGGCTCCCGGCTGCGATCTTTTTTTGGTCGTCGGCGCGCCGAATTCTTCCAATTCGAAACGACTTGTCGAGGTGGCAAGCCGGGCTGGCGCCACAAAGGCGCAACTGGTCCAGAATGTCTCCGAAATCGACTGGAACCGCATCGATCCGAAGACAATGCGAACGCTCGGCTTGTCTGCGGGCGCATCGGCGCCCGAAATCATTGTCGACCGGATCATCCAGGCCTTTGGCGACCGGTTCGATGTTTCGGTGGAATTGGCCGAAACCACGGTTGAGGACGAGAACTTCCTGGTCATGCGGGATTTGCGCGATGTTGAGTTGACCGTGTCCGATATGGCCTTCGTCAATGGCGAGCCTGCCAGCCAGGACGCGGGCTGAGGCGGACGGAGAGGACATAGATTGGCCGTCTACACCGACATCTCCGAAGCCGAGTTGCGCGCTTTCCTGGCACCCTATGCCATTGGAGAACTGCTTTCCTACAAAGGCATCGCCGAGGGTGTCGAGAACTCCAACTTCCTGCTGCATACCAGTCAGGGTTCTTTCATTCTGACGCTCTACGAAAAGCGGGTGGAAAAGGCGGATCTGCCGTTCTTCCTGGGTTTGATGGAACATCTTGCGCAAAAGGGATTGTCCTGTCCCATTCCCGTGCACCCGGGCGACGGACCGGCACTTGGAGAATTGGCAGGCCGGCCGGCGGCGGTTATTTCCTTCCTGGAGGGGATGTGGCCGCGCCGTCCGATGCCGCACCACTGCGACGCATTGGGCAAGGCCATGGCCCATTTCCATCTTGAGGGCCGGGACTTCAGCCTGAAGCGCGAGAACGCACTGTCGGTCTCGGCCTGGCGACCGCTCTGGGACTCCTGCGCACCACAGGCCGATCAGGTGCAGGCAGGCCTTGCGACAGAAATTGAATCGGAACTGACGGCCCTTGAGGGTAGTTGGCCAACCGATCTTCCTGCGGGTGTCATCCACGCCGATCTGTTTCCCGATAACGTCTTTTTTCTTGGTGAGCAGCTATCCGGCCTGATCGATTTCTATTTCGCCTGCAACGATCTTTTTGCCTACGACCTCGCGATCTGTCTCAACGCCTGGTGTTTCGAGCGTGACGGGTCTTTCAACGCGACCAAGGCTGTTGCCCTGCTTTCCGGATATGAGACGGTCAGGCCGCTTGAGAGCGCCGAGATGGACGCCCTCCCGATTCTTGCGCGCGGTGCCTCGCTGCGCTTCTTTCTGACACGCCTTTATGACTGGCTCACGGTGCCCGACGGCGCCATGGTGGTCAAAAAAGATCCGCTGGAATACCTGCGTTACAGTCGCTTCCATCGGACCGTCGCCACGGTAGGCGGGTATGGATACGATCCTTCATGACAAGCGGGGACCAGTCGGAACAGATGAAACATGTCGAAATCTTCACCGACGGTGCCTGTTCAGGCAATCCCGGACCCGGTGGATGGGGCGCCATTCTGCGATATGGCAAAATTGATCGGGAATTGTCGGGCGGCGAAGCCCATACCACCAACAACCGCATGGAGTTGACCGCTGCCATTCGGGCCCTTGAAGCACTGAAGGAGCGGTGTGCGGTCGATCTGTACACGGATTCGTCCTACGTCAAGGATGGGATCGGTGGCTGGATCGAGGGATGGAAGCGCAACGGTTGGAAAACCGCCTCCAGGAAACCGGTCAAGAATGCCGAATTATGGCAGGAGCTGGAGCAGGCCCGTGACCGACACGATGTCACCTGGCATTGGGTCAAGGGACATGCAGGTCATCCGGAAAACGAGCGGGCAGACGAACTCGCCCGCCTCGCCATGGAGCCATACAAGACCGGCAATGGCGCCAGTTCATAATCAGCACCTGATACTGTTGTGCCGGTCCTGACCGAAAACCAATCCCATCAGGCCCAGTTGATCCTCAAAGCTGTTCGAGAATCGTTTCCGCGCCGGCGATAACGGCTTCGCCAGGCTTGTCTCCGGCGTTGATCCTTGTGACGACGCCATCGTCCACGATCATGGAATAGCGTTGCGACCGCAAGCCGAGGGTGGCAACCGAAAGGTCGACATCCATGCCGATTGCCTTGCTGAAGGCCGCATCCCAATCCGACAGGTAGCGGATTTTGCCTTCTCCTCCGGTGGCCGCGGCCCAGGCGCTCATGATGAAGCCGTCATTGACGGCAAGCACGACAATGTCATCGACCCCCTTGGCCAAAATTGCATCCCGGTGCTGCAGATATCCCGGCACATGGGTGTTCGTGCAGGTTCCCGTGAAAGCGCCTGGAACGGCGAATAGGACAACTTTCTTGCCGGCAAATATTTCGGAGGTACTGACATTGTTCATGCCGTCCGAATCGCATTCCTTCAGGGTCAGTTCGGGCAATTTGTCGCCAACGGAAATTGTCATGTCTTTTCCTCTCAACAGGTCGGTGGGGTCCGCAATTTTGAATAAAACAAGTGTGGAGCACGCCGGATCTGATCCAACGCATAGACAACACACTTAGGGACTTTTGTGTCGGAGTCGAGACGGCTTGCAACAATATTCGTCAGGGAACCTTTGAAAAGGTTTCCATGCTGCGATTCGCCGAAGTGACAAGGATTTGCAGCGGTGTTCCAGACAGTGATGTGTCGGCCGGAGCATCGATCACCGCGATCTGAAATGTCGACAGGGTGTCGCCACCACCGATCCGCTTGGGAATGTCGAAATACCAACCCGCCGGTGCTGTCAGGAACACGTCCAGATCGGTCATCGATTTTGGGTGGGAAATCGAGACCAACAGGGCCTTGTCCTGTGTGGAGAAGGTTGTTTCCGTGATGCTGATGTCCCGGTTGGATTGCTCTGGAAGCTGCGCAAAGGCGCTATCGACGATCCGCTGTTCGAAACTGTTGGCTTCGGTACCGGGTTCGATCACGAGTGAAAAATCGTTCTGTACCGGGATGCAGATGGTTTTGCAGATGCCGAGAAAGACCTGTGCCTCAAGAACACTGGATTCGCCCGCCTTGTCCTGCGTGAGCGTCAGCGGAAAAGCGACTGGAAAGGTGTACCCGGCCCAAACCGAATATCCATCGTCAATCCGTTCGGGTGGCGGAAAATCCAACTGTGATTGTGCGACATTGCTGCTTCCCTCGAATTTGATCGACGGTGGAATGCCGGCATCACCCGGGTCGCGCCAGTAGGTCTTCCAGCCCGGAAGTAGATCGACGTCCAATATGGCGCGAATAACGCCTTCAGGGGAGGGCGGCAAGGCCGTTATGCGTATGCGACCACCTTCGGTTTCAACCCATTCACTCGATACCGCACGGGCATCGGCGCTTGCCAAAAGAAGGCCGGCAACAGCCGTAGCTGCAAAGTGTGGCAGGCGGCGCATGAAGGACCTGATGAATTGCTGTGTCATCCTGCCTCATTAGCCTGTCACACGGCTTGGTTCCAGTCACGTCCATTCATGCCGACATCATATTCCGGTGAACCGGAATTTGATTTGTCGACATGGTGAAGCATTCGCAAACCTGCCGCAAATTGACCCACCCATTGATTGCCGGTTGCTGGCGGTTCCATCAGCCGGCGTCTTGATCTAAACTGTGAGAATGGATGTTTTGCGCGATAGTTTGCTGGGCGATGGCGATCGGGGTTGTCTCGATGGCCAGTTTCTGCTCGCCATGCCCGGGCTGGATGACAGCAATTTTTCCCGGACCGTCATTTATGTCTGCGCCCACACCAGCGACGGCGCCATCGGCTTCATCCTGAACCGGTCGAAGTCAATCTCCTTTGGTGAATTGATGGTGCAGCTCGAACTCATCACGACGGATCAACTTGGCAGCCTGCCCGACAAGGCTCGGGACATGAGTGTGCAGTGTGGCGGACCGGTGGATGCGGGTCGCGGATTCGTGCTTCACTCCGACGACTATCAAAGCGAGTCGACGCTGCCGGTTTCCGATGACATTCGCCTGACGGCGACTGTCGATATCCTGCGGGCCATTACGGAAGGCAAGGGGCCAGCCAAGGCGACGATGATGCTGGGCTATTCCGGCTGGGATGCGGGCCAGCTGGAACATGAGGTCAGTGCCAATGGCTGGCTGACCTGCCCATCACTGGATGACATCATCTTCGATGATGACTATGACGCCAAATACGGTCGTGCATTCGCATCCATGGGCATCGACCCGGCCATGCTTTCCAGCGAATGCGGTCAGGCCTGATCCGAAGCGTTCATCACATCAGTGGAAAATGTTCACGGAGCAGTTTGAGCACCGCTGCAGAACTGATCGGTGGGCCGAACAGGAAGCTTTGGGCATAGTCGCATCCGAGTTCCGCCAGCTCTTCCGCATCCTCTTCCGTTTCGATCCCTTCTGCGACAATGGTCATTCCGAGGTCGCGGGCCATCGAAACGATCGATCGCAAAAGCACCATTTGCTTCTCCCCGGTATCGCGGACCAGCGACTGATCGATCTTTATGGTGTCGAAGGGAAAGCGGGTCAGATAAGACAGCGATGATTGGCCGGTTCCAAAATCGTCCAGCGCCAGTTGAATGCCGAGATCTTTCAGGCGTGCGAGCACACGAGACGCCTGTTCAGGATTGTGCATGACGACGGATTCTGTCAGTTCCAGTTTCAGGTTCTGTTCCTTGAAACCGGTCTTGGTCAACACACCGCGGATATCCGTGTAAAGGTCGTTTCTCAGGAGCTGTGCGCTGGACAGGTTGACCGACATGAAAATCGGAATCTGGCCGAGAGTCCGATACCAGGATGCGATATCTTCACAGGATTGCTCCAGTGCATGCATTCCGAGTTGGTTGATCAGATCGGATGTCTCGGCGATCGGAATGAACTCCGATGGCGGGATGTTGCCTTTTCGCGGATGTTCCCAGCGCATTAAAGCTTCAAAACCGGCAATTTCCGCCGTTTCGATGTCAACGATCGGCTGGTAGACCATGGTGATTTCGTTGCGTTCCAGCGCGCGGCGCAGATCGGACTCGATTTGCAGCTTGTCAGCGCCGGCCGAACGGAATGCCGGACGAAACGGTTCGATCCTGTTTCCGCCGACCCTCTTGGCCTGATACATGGCCAGCTCAGCGTCCTTGATGAGCTCCATTGGTGAGGCCATCTCATCAACCCAGGTCACAAGGCCGACAGAGGCTGTGAGAATGATCTCCTGCTGGCCAAAATTGATCGGTACCATGATGGCCCGTGAAATCCCTTCGGCGAAGGCCGCCACCTTTGCCGGTTCCTGCTCGGACAGCAAAATCAGGCCGAACTGATCGCCGCTGATGCGCGCCAGTGTGTCCTGTGGCTTGAGCAAGCGCTTGAGTCGCCGTGCGATGGTCAGCAAGATCGTGTCGCCCGCCGAGATTCCAAGCTCGTCATTGACCTGTTTGAAACGATCGATATCAATCGCAAAAATGGTCGGCCGAACCGTGTCCTCAGCGCTCGCCAGCGCAATGATGGCGTCCAGCCGGTCGACGAAGAGCTCACGGTTCGGCAATCCGGTCAGATTGTCGTGTACCGCATCATGCAGCAGGCGTTCCTCGGAGCTTTTCTGTTCCGTGACATCGATCAGCGTACCGACACAGCGAATGACCTCGCCATCGGATCCGACGACCGGACGTGCCCGCAGGGTCAGCCAGTGGTAGTGGCCGTCTTCCGCACGGATGCGAAATTGATGATTGATGCGGCCGCGGCGGTGTTCCAGCACAACGTCGAGGGTTGTTCGGAAACGGTCACGGTCATCGGGATGGATACGCGGGACCCAGTTTCGCGCAGGGCCGAACAGGCTTCCCGGTGACATGCCAAGCTGCCTTGAGACATCCGGCATGGTGACGATGCGGTCGCGTGGTACATCCCAGTCCCAGACGATATCGCCCGATCCCGTCAGGGCGAGGGATTGCCGCTCCAGATCGCTGAAGAGGCCATTGTGGTGGGCGCCTCCGGCGAATGCATGCTGCATGACCGTGAAGCCGATCAGCAGCACGATGAGAACCAGCCCGCCGCCAAGCGCCGGTTGGACGATGTCATTGGCCAATTGCCCGGTAACGGTCAACCATGCGCCGAACAACCAGCAGATGATCAGGACCCAGGTCGGGATCAGCATGATGGCGCGGTCAAAGCGATTGACACCGAGATAGGCAATCAGGCCGGTTCCGGCGATGACCGTCAAGGCAAACGAGAAGCGCGCGATCCCGGTGGCGATCGACGGATCATAGATTGCGACACCCGACAAAATGGCCAGACCGACGATCCAGGCGAGGGTGGCGAAGCTCAAATTCGTGTGCCAGCGATTGAGGTTCAGATAGGTAAACAGGAAAATCACAAGACCGGCAGCGAGCGTGATTTCCGTTCCGGCGCGCCAGATGCGCTCGTCTGTCGGCGTGGTGGCCACGAGTTTCGACAGAAATCCGAAATCGACACAGATATAGGCCAGGACGGCCCAGGCCAGCGCCGCAGTCGCCGGCAGGACCGATGTGCCCTTGACCACAAACAGGATGGTCAAGAAGACAGCCAGCAAACCGGCAATGCCCAGCACAATGCCCTTGTAGAGCGTAAATGAGTTGATGGTGTCCTTGTAGGCCTCGGGCTCCCAGAGATAGATCTGCGGCAGGTCCGGAGATGAAAGCTCTGCCACGAATGTAATGATCGCACCCGGGTTCAGCGTAATCAGAAACACATCCGCTTCGTCGCTCGGCAGACGATCAAGCGCAAAGCCTTCGCTCGGCGTGATCGACACGATCCGTTCCGATCCCAGATCCGGCCAGAACAGCCCAGAACTGACCAGCCGGAAATGCGGCGCGACAATCAGGCGATCCAACTGTTCATCGGAAACATTGGCCAGCGCAAAAACCGCCCAGTCTCCGGTGTGGCTAGGCGATGTCGCGCGCACTTCGATGCGTCGCACGATCCCGTCCGCATCCGGTGCCGTCGACGTCTGAAAGGCGCTGCCGCGCTGCTGATTGACCTCGGTCGTCCCGGTCAGGTCAAGAGCCGTATCATCGCGCGAAATCTTCACCGGTTCGGCTGAAAACCCCGGTGCGACAACCATCATCAATGCCACAAAGGTCAACAGGCGTAGAATGGCGGGCCAGGTCGACAAACTCTTCATACGTATTCGTTCATGCATATAATCAGGACCTGTTGCCGGTCGTATCGCCGTGAATTGGGCCATCGTCCTTGAGCAACGAAAAGAGGTGGTGATCCCGCCATTGGCCATTGATTTTTAAGTAGCCTCTCAGGTAGCCTTCATATTGAAAGTTGGCCTTTTCAAGGAGCCGGAGGGAACGTTTGTTTTCCGGAATACAGGCAGCTTCAATTCTGTGCAACCTCAAGGTCCCGAAGATATAGGGAATCGCAGCGTTCAGGCCCTCCAGCATCAGCCCTTTTCCGGCCGCGTGCTCGGCCATCCAATAGCCGATCATGCAGCTCTCGGAGGCCGCCCGCCGAATATTGCTGATGTTCAGGCCTCCTATCAATTGATCGTCGCGGGCCAGAAACAGAAACAAGGGCACACTCGTCCCCTCTGAATAATCCTGCTCATAGCGTCCGATCCTGCGATGAAAGGCGCGACGGGTCAGATCATCTCGCGGCCAGGTGGGCTCCCAGGGTTCCAGAAATTGCCTGCTTTCCTGACGAACCTGCGACCAGTTTTTGAAATCACGACGCAGGGGAAAGCGCAGATAGACGCTTTTGCCTTGCAGATAGGGCGTACCGTCACGTCGCGAAAGAAGCCGCAGGGCAGACATTGTCTATCCTGCTGCTGCCTGACGCGGTTGGTTCCCGGCCAGGTCTGCCGTGATGTCTGCAATCGGCAGAAGCTTGTCCAGTGGACCAACGGCGGAAAGTGTGACGGGCGTGTTGAAGAACAGCCGGCCAGACAAATCCGTCAATCGTTGTGGTGTGATATTTGCCAGCCGGTCCATCAGTTCCTCATTTGGAATGGGCCGTCCGTAGAGAAGCATCTGACGGGCGATCTGACTGGCGCGTGCAGCAGGGCTTTCATGGGCCATCAGGAGCCCGGCCCGAAATTGCGCCCGCGCGCGTTCGATCTCGCTGGGGTCGACGTAATCGGCGACCTTGCGCAGCTCCTCGAGAATGACCGGAACCAGTTCCGGAATGTCTTCCTGACCTGTCGCGGCGTGGACGCCGAAAATGCCGGTGTCGGAGAAACCCCAATGCATCGCGTAGACCGAATAACAAAGTCCGCGATGCTCGCGAACCTCCTGGAACAGGCGCGATGACATGCCACCGCCCAATACATTAGCCAGGATCTGAGAGGCATAAAAATCCCGAGCGTGATAGGCGCGGCCCTCGAAGCCGATGAGCAACTGCACGTCCATCAGGTCGCGCTTTTCGCGATAGTCGCCGCCCGTATAGCTGGCGGCTGTCGGTGCTGCCGCATCATCACTGGTTGCGGGCACATCCTTGAACCGTTCTTCAACCAGTCGGACAAGGGCATCGTGTTCGATGGCTCCGGCCGCAACGATGATCATCTTGTCGGCAGTGTAATTGCGTTGCAGATAGTGCCGAATCTGTTCGGGCGTGAATGACTGTACGGTGTCGGGCGTGCCCAAAATGGGGCGGCCGATGGTCTGATCGCGAAATGCCGTGGCCGAGAATTTGTCGAAAACCACGTCATCCGGTGTGTCCATGGCGGCGCCGATTTCTTGCAGAATAACGTGTTTTTCCCGTGTCAGTTCGGTCTCGTCGAGCACTGAATTGGTCAAAATATCCGCCAGCATGTCAACAGCCAGCGGTACATCGTCCCGCAGAATGCGGGCATAGTAGGAGGTTGTTTCCACAGACGTTGCGGCGTTGACCTCTCCGCCGACATTCTCGATTTCCTCGGCGATCTGCCGGGCCGTTCGCCGGTGCGTTCCCTTGAAGGCCATGTGCTCCAGCAGATGGGCTATGCCATGTTCCCCGGACTGTTCATCCCTCGATCCGGATTTGATCCATACGCCGAGCGCAACACTTTCCAGATGGGCCATGGATTCGGTGACAACGCTCAACCCGCTGTCCAGGCGGGTGTACTCAACACTCATGGTGATGTCCGATTGCTACTGTGCAGCGCGGGCATTTCGGGCAATGTAGGTCTCGACACCGTCGAGCTCAGGCTGCAATACATCAAATAACTCCTCCCGATGCATCAGATCAGAGAGCCATGATGGAAGGGCCGGGTCAATACCGCAAGCCGATTTTACCGCCGCCGGGAACTTGGCAGGGTGCGCGGTCGCCAGAACGATCATGGGGGATCGGGGCTTTTCGAACCGTTTGGCCGCATGCACGGCGGTGGCCGTATGCGGATCAAGCAGATAGCCGCTGCTCGCCAGTGTGTCCCGCATTGTTTCGGCGGCCTGCTTCTGCGTCGTCCGGGCTGCGGCGAAATCCCGTTTGATGGTCTTCAAAGTGGCCGCATCAATGGTGAAATTTCCCGACTGGCTCAATCCCGACATGCAATCGCGAACAACCATTGCATCGCGACCACTGGCTTCGAACAGCAAACGTTCGAAGTTGGAGGAAATCTGGATATCCATGGATGGAGAGGTTGTGGGCACGACCTCCCGCGTTTCGTAGCGTCCCGTTCGCAGGGCGCGCACCAGAATGTCGTTGTCATTGGTCGCAATGACCAGCTTGCCGATCGGCAGGCCCATCTGCCGGGCACAATAGCCGGCGAATATATCGCCAAAATTGCCCGTCGGCACGGTGAAAGAGACCTTTCGGTCAGGAGCGCCGAGCGTGATTGCGCACGTAAAATAGTAGACGATCTGGGCCATGATCCGTGCCCAGTTGATTGAATTGACGCCTGACAGTCGCACCTGATCGCGGAATGTCTTGTGGTTGAACATCGCTTTCACGAGATTCTGACAATCGTCAAAATTGCCCTCGATTGCCATGGCCCGGACATTCGCCGCACCGGACGTGGTCATCTGGCGCTGTTGGACCGATGAGACCCGATTGTGCGGAAACAGGATGAACAGATCGCTGTTTTCGCGCCCGGCGAACGCTTCGATGGCAGCCCCTCCTGTATCGCCGGAGGTTGCGCCGACAATGGTGGCCTTCTTCCCGGTGCGGGCGAGGGCATAATCCATCAGGCGCGCCAGCAACTGCATTGCCACGTCCTTGAACGCCAGGGTCGGTCCGTGAAACAGCTCCATGATGAAACTGTTGGCATCCGACTGCACCAGCGGCACGACTGCCGGATGGCGAAACTGCGCATAGGCGTCGTTGATCATCGATCGGAAGTCCTCGGCCGGAATGTCTTTTTCGACAAATGGCAGAAGCACCCTAAAGGCTATGTCCTGGTAGCTTTGGCCTCTGAGCGCCCGGATCTCCTTTTTGGATAGCTGGGGCCACTCTGCCGGAAGATAAAGGCCACCATCATGGGCAAGACCTGTCAGGAGTGCATCGCTGAAACCCAGTGCAGGAGCGTCACCCCTCGTCGAGATGTATTGCACGGCCATATCCTGTTTGAATCGGGGCAAAAATGTTGAGCGAAAAGACCGCGCAGGTATAGAACATCGAAAAGACTCGTTAAAGACCTGAATTTCGGTTACCACAAAATGGTCCAGCTTGGTGTTTATGGCGGGTCGATCATCAGATTTGTAGGGGACGGGGTATCGTGTCGGTGAATGCAGTTCGCGTAATTTCCGCAATTTCCATGGCCGCGCTTGTCGCGGGATGTAACGCGTCAGGAGGGCTTGGCGGCCTCAATCTTGGCGGCGGTTCACAGACCAGCAGCGAACAGGGTGTCGACGAGAAACTCGGAACGAAAGTTGTTCAGGGGGTCTGCCCGAGCGTTCAATTGCGCGAAGGAACGGCCTATCTTCGCAAATATGCCCGTGGTGGTCAGGATGATCCTGAAAAGATCACATTTCAGGCGGCAATCGCCGATACGACACGCCAGTGCTCGATCACCGGCGAGCAAATGACGATCAATGTGCTGGTGGCAGGTCGTGCAGCGGCAGGGCCAGCAGGGTCGTCAGGGCCGATCAAGATGCCGATCCGCGTTGCCGTTGTCGAAAACGGCACGAACCGTGTTGTCTATTCGGAGCTGACCCAGTTCGAAACAACATTGCCGCCCGGCAATCCGACGACGCAATTCCTGTTCAACAAACCGGACGTCAACATTCCGATTGTCGATTCACGCTCGGTGAAGGTGTTTGTCGGTTTCGATGAAGGACCGCCAAAGCGCAGCTAGACCGCTTCACTTTTGTCGGAAACGTGACGCGGTGCCGGCCTTTGGTTCAGCCGATGCATTGAGGTTTTCACGATGTCGTCAAAACCGGAATTGCTCCCAGCGCTCCCGTGAAGCTCATTGTTCAAGCGCCAGCCGGAGAACGGTGATTGTTTTCACACGTTTGGCGCCGTTTTCTGAATCACATCCTCAGCCTTGCACCGGTGCACATTCAGCCTGCCGGTCGAAACGGCTTACCAAGTGATGCCGGGAAATGCAGCGTCATCATCTGCCTGTTTCTTGAGATGATGACTAGCACGACAATGGTTGCAACATAGGGCAGGGATGACAGGACTTCCGACGGCACCCCTACGCCAAGAGCCTGCCCCTGCAATTGCAGGATTGTCATGCCGCCGAAAAGCCAGGCTCCCAAAATGACACGCAGAGGTCGCCAGGTTGCAAACACCACCAGCGCCAGCGCGATCCAGCCACGGCCCGCTGTCATCTCCTCGACCCAAAGCGGCGTATAGGCGATCGACAGGTAGGCGCCGCCGATCCCGGCCATGGCGCCACCAAACGCGACCGTGAGATACCGGATGGCGATGACCGGATAGCCGATGGCGTGGGCCGATTGCGGCGATTCACCGACGGTCCTGACAATGAGACCGCCCTTGGTCCTGTAGAGGAACCAACTGATAAGGCCGAACATGATGAAGGAAAAATAGACCAGCGGGTCATACTGAAAGAACAAGGGGCCGATCACCGGAAGGTCGCCAAGCACCGGGATATGCCATTCGTCCAACGCCGTGGTCGGATCACTGCCGAAATCCCGCCCGATAAAGGCCGAAACACCCGAACCGAAAATGGCCAGTGCCAGCCCCGCCGCATATTGGTTCGTCATGAATGTCAGAACGAGCACGCCGAACAGCAGCGCAGAGACCGCGCCGGCCAAAGCCGACAACACGATGGCGGGAAGCACCGGAAGACCTGAAAATACACTCCATACGGCGGTGGCTGCACCAATCAGCATCATGCCCTCGATGCCCAGATTCAGAACCCCTGATTTCTCGACCACCAGTTCACCCAGCGCTGCAAAGATGAGCGGGGTTGCGGCGATGATCGTACCGGTAAAGATAGCGATGAACAGATCCATCAATGCGTCCTCCGGATCACGCGTATCCGATAGAAAATCAGAAAATCCGCGGCCAGCAGGAAGAAAAGCAGCAGGCCCTGGAAGATGCGTGTGAGCGCTGCCGGCAAACCCAGATCCATTTGCACGCCTTCACCGCCGATATAAAGCAGTGACAGAAGCAGACCGCCCAGAACAATGCCGAATGCGTGCAGGCGCCCAATGAAGGCGACGATGATGGCGGCAAATCCATAACCCGGAGAAATCTGAGCGGACAATTGGCCCAGCGGACCGGCAGCCTCCGCCATCCCGGCGATCCCGGCGACGGCACCGCTGATCAGCAAGCCCATCCATATGGAGGAGGATTGCTTGAACCCGGCATAGCGCGCTGCCTGGGGTGCCGCGCCACCGACCGACATTTTGTAACCGAGAAAACTCCGTTCGGTGAAGAGCCACATGGCAAGTACCGCCACGACGGTGAGGAAGACCGATGTGTTGACGCGGTAGGCATAGTCGAAGGGCGCAAACATTGCCTCGACAGGCAGCAGCGCGGTCTGCGGATAGTTGAAACCGTCCGGATCGCGCCACGGCCCGTGCACGAGATAGGACAGAAGAAATGACGCGATGTAAGTCAGCATCAAGGTCACGAGAATTTCGTTGGTGTTCATGCGGGCGCGCAAGAAGGCAGCAATTGCCGCCCACGCCATTCCCGCAACCATTCCAGCCAAAACCATGACCGGCAGCAGCAAGCCCGTCGGCAAAGAAACAAACAGCCCGACGCCAGTGGCGGCGATGGCTCCAACCACCAATTGTCCTTCCGCGCCGATGTTCCAGACATTGGCGCGGAACCCGATCGCCAGTCCGCAACCGATCAGGATTAGCGGAGATGCCTTCAAGATCCATTCGGACAGGCCGTTCATCGTGCTCAGAGGGGAAATGAAAAACGCATAGAGCGTGTCGATCGGGTCGTGCCCGAGAAACGCAAAGAGAAGCGAGCCTGCCGCAAGCGTCAACACGGTGGCCACGACCGGCGCGGCGAAACGCATTACGGCGGAGGGTTGGCTTCTGCGTTCAATCTGAAAGCGCATGGTCGTACGATCCGTTGGAGTTCCTGTCACGACCCGTCATCAGAAGGCCGACGCTTTCCATCGTCATTTCGCTACGGTTGAGCGCACCGGACAGGCGACCGTCGGCAATGACGTGCAGGCGATCGCAGATTTCGAACAATTCTTCGAGTTCTTCCGAGATGATCAGAACCGCAACACCGGCGCGGCTGAGATCAATCAGCGTCTGGCGAATGAAAGCCGCGGCACCGACATCCACGCCCCATGTCGGCTGGGCCACCAAAATGGCCTTTGGGTGGAGTTCGATTTCTCGGCCGACAATGAATTTCTGCAGATTGCCACCCGACAGGCTTTGCGCAATGGTCGACGGCCCGGTAGCCTTGACGCCGAACCGCTCGATGACCTTCTCCGCGAATTGTCGCGCCTTGCGCCGGTTCAAAAGACCATGGGCAACCATTCCCTCCCGATGTGCGGTCAAAGCGGCATTGTCGCCGAGGTCATGGGTCGGAACCGCGCCACGGCCCAGTCGCTCCTCTGGAACAAATGCCAGCCCCAGCGCACGCCGTTCGCCTGCGGATTTTCCGCCGGTTGGCGTTCCGCAGAGGCGGATGGCGTCGGTCGCATGATCGCTGCGTTCACCGCTGACAAGCGAGATCAGCTCGGCCTGTCCATTGCCTGCCACACCGGCAATGCCGACGATTTCTCCACCATGGACATCAAGGTTGATGTCCTTCAGGTCGACACCGAAGACATCCGGAGCGCTTGCCGATAGCGTCGATATCGACAAGACCGGATCAGCGCTGGGAACGGAAGGATCCAGGTGTGTTTCTGGAATTTCGGATCCGACCATCATGCGCGCAAGCTCCGCGGAAGTGCTCTCTTTCGGGTTTGCAGTGCCGGTGACCGTTCCATTTCGCAGCACTGTCGCCACGTCGCACAGCTCCTGAACTTCATCCAGCTTGTGGCTGATATAAAGGATACTGCAGCCTTCCGAGGCGAGGTGTCTGAGCGTGTCGAAGAGTTTGCGAACGGCTTGCGGTGTCAGGACCGAGGTCGGCTCATCGAGGATCAGCAATTTGGGCTTCTGCATCAGACACCGGACGATTTCAACCCGCTGGCGCTCGCCGACCGACAGGTGATGGACCAGCCGGCGCGGATCGAGTGGCAGACCATAGCGTTCGGAAACTTCCGTCACCTTGCGCGACAACGCAGGGATGTCGTATTTTTCACGGACCGAAAGCGCGATATTTTCAACGACCGAAACCGATTCAAAAAGGGCGAAGTGCTGATAGACCATCTCGATGCCGAGCGATCGCGAGAGCGAGGGGCTGTGCGTTTCGATCAACTGGCCGTCGCACACAATATCGCCGTCATCGGCATGGGTCGCGCCATAGATGATCTTCATCAACGTGCTTTTTCCGGCACCGTTTTCGCCAAGAATAGCGTGAATTTCACCGGGCTTGACTGTTAGCGAAATGCCGTCATTGGCAACAACGCCCGGATAGCGCTTGCAGATATTGCGCAACTCGAGTCGCGGATCCATGGTTCCCCCAAGAGATGAAAGGATCGCACCCCATGTTTGGTTTGCCGCCGCATGCTGCTCATGCGGCGGCGCTCCAGCCAATTACGGGGTCGTTGGAATGGGCTTCAGCCCAGATTGCCGATCACGCCATCGACGAACCAGTTGAATCCGCGGATTTCACCATTCGGCATGATGCTGCCGGCGGCGACCCGGACATTGCCGTCCTGGTCCTTGATTTCACCGGCATAGGGGTGGAGCTTTCCCGAGGCAATGTCAGCCTGTGTCTGGTCAAGTTTGGACTGCACATCAGCCGGAATAGCCGAATTGTAAGGCGCCATGGCCACAACACCTTCGGCAAATCCCTGCCAGCGTTCTTCGGATTTCCAATCTCCCGCAGCAACCGCTTTTGCCGCGCCGACATAGACACTGTTCCAATTCAGCATGAAGGCGGTCAGTTGGTGATCAGGAGCAAATTTGCTCATGTCACTGGCGTAACCGATGGCCCACGCGTCCTTTTCACCCGCCACCTGGACACCGGTAGCCGTATCGGTCATGGAGCAGACAACGTCGCAACCCTGTGAGATCAGCGTGTTGGCCGCTTCCTTTTCCTTGCCCGGATCGAACCATGAGTTGAGGAAAATGACAGAGCATGTCGTATCCGGATTGACGCTTTGCGCGCCCAGCAGGAGCGCATTCGCGGGCCCGACAATGTCGGGAATTGGGAACCCGCCAATGAACCCGATTTTGGCCGTTTTCGACATATGGCCAGCAGCGACACCGGCAACGTAGGTTCCCTCATAATACTTGGCTTCGAACGTCCCCAGATTCTTCAGATGTTTGATGCCAGAACAATGTTCAAACGCGACATTCGGAAAACGCGGCGCAACTTTCTGCATCGGTGTGCCATGCGAAAAACTTGTGCCGAAGATCAATTGGTTGCCGTCGGCAGCCAGTTCCCGGAACACCCGTTCCGCATCCTGTGGTTTGAAGATGTTGTCGATCACGGTCGTTTCGACCTTGTCGCCGAATTCGGCACGGATGGCCTCGACACCAAGGCTGTGCTGCTTCGTCCAACCGATTTCCGAAACCGGCGAGACATAGACGGCGCCAATCTTGAGCACGTCTTGCGCGTTGGCGGGAACGGCTATGCCGCCGGTTGCGATCGCAGCGCCGGCCGCTGCGGAATTCCTGAGAAACTGTCGTCTGGTTGTTGGTAGAACTGTCATGGTGCACTCCCTCAAGCTGAGTTCTTGTCCCGGAATTTCCCGGTTGTCATTATGGTTTCACTGGCTGCAATTGTGCGGCCCCGGACCCTCAGGTTCCAGTCGCCGCGAGATATTGTGATTCATTGTCCCCTGATAATTCGGGGCGCAGGGCATCCTTCAAGTTAACGGTCGGATATTCCGACGTATCCAGCACATATCCGCGAACCACATGGCGGTGATGGGCGTCAATGAGTTCCATCGCCTGCTTGACCCGGCCGCGTTCAAGCAGATTGATGATTTTGGTGTGTTCGTTGAGCAGGTTGCAGTAGTCGAAGCGGCTCGTATAGAGCGACCTGAGAAGAAAGGTGCGTTGCACCACCTGCGCGTGAATATCCTGAAGCAGCCGATTGCCGGCCAGAGCGATGAACATGGTATGGAAGCCCTGACCCAGTTCATCGGCAGCCTGGTGATCGCCCCTGTCGATGGCCTCTGCCTGCAGGGCCACATGGGCCTTCAGCTTGTCCCAGCCGGCCGCATCAAGCCGCTCGGACAATTGCATGGCGACACCCTGTTCAAGCAGCGTTAGCGTATCGTATATTTCCAGTGCTTCCTGAAGACTCGGCTTGGCAACGAATGCGCCACGATTTCGCTCGATGGTCACCAGGCCATCTGTGCCCAGGCGGATGAGCGCCTGCCGGACAACGATCCGGCTGACGCCGAAAATTTCGGCAAGCTCACGCTCACCCAGTTTGGTGCCGGGGATCAGCCGTTGCTCGAGAATGGCCGTTTTCAATGTTTCGGAAATTTGTTCCGACAGATTGCCCATTCGGATGCCCGGTCTCCGCATAATATCGATGTCTCAGCCTTTCATGTTGGCTAACAATCATCAAGCATTGAGTATCAAGATTAAATTGATTGAGTTTCAATCAAATCTATATTGGTATCCAATCTTGCGCTGATACTCTGGACAAAAAGACCAAACCAATGCCGTCGCGGTGCATAACCTTGGGAGGGCCGTCATTTGGAAACTGCCGTGATCGAACGAAGCGCCTGCGCCGATTCAGTGCTGCTCAATGATTGGCATGTTGTGGCGGATCTTTCGGCCCTGAATTCGGAACGTCCCTTCGAAACGCGTTTGCTCGGCACAGATTTGCTGATCCATGGCGCGGGCGATCGCGTGCGTATCGAGCGGAAATGCGATAGCGGCCCGGTGCAAATCTCCAAAAAGTATGGATTCCTGTGGGCTTGTCTCGGAGATCCCGACCGCGACATTCTTCATATTCCCGAAGCATTTGAGACTGACCGTTTTATCGTCACCGGCGGGTCCATCGCGGTTGGCGTTTCCGGCCTGCGTGCAGTCGAGAATTTCCTGGATATGGGGCACTTTCCCTTTGTCCATACGGGCTGGCTTGGTGAAGAGCCGCACACGGAGGTCCCGTCCTACAAGGTGGAGATAACCGATCAGGACGAAGTGCTGGCAACCCAGTGCCGGTTTTTCCAGCCAGTCGCGTCACCGACTGCCTCCGGTGGCATCATGGCGAACTATGAATACAAGGTTTCCAGGCCCTATACGGTCGCCCTTTACAAGACCAATCCGGTTCATCCGGATCGCATGGACTACATTGCGCTGTTTGTTCAGCCGGTGGATGAGGAGCATTGCATCGCCCATCCGCTGCTGTGCTATCTCAAGGACAACACGAACGAAGCCGAATTGCGTTGGTTCATGCAGTTGATCTTTGCTCAGGACAAGCCGATCCTTGAAAATCAGCTTCCCAAGCGTCTGCCGCTGGATCCACGGGCGGAAACACCAATCCGCGCCGACGCCAGCTCGGTCTTCTACCGACGCTGGCTCCGCCATCACAACATCACCTATGGTGCCATCACCGCACCGCAATGAACCTGTTTGCCATGGTCGCTCCTGGCTCTCACGAACGGAAACAACATGACCGGATGCACCGACCCGACAATCCTCAATCTCTGGTTTGCCATCGGAGCCGAACAGGAGACAACGCCCTGCATTGTCAGCGATACGGTTCTGCTTGAGGAAGACCTTTCCTTCACTCTGGATAGGGTCGGTCAACCACTGGTCTGGCGACGCGATGCGAGGTGGCCCGCCGGGTCGGTCATCGATACCTCGGATGTGTCGGTGACGCTGCCCGTCAAACAAGCCTATGGCTATATCTGGACCTGTCTTGGCCAGCCGTCCGCCGACATCTTTCCGATTGAAGAGTATGATGAACCAGACCGCCGTAACCTCAATGCTGCGTCCATCGGCGTGAATGTTTCCGGACCACGGGCAATCGAGAACTTTCTCGACATGGGACATTTTCCCTATGTCCATACGGACATTCTCGGTGTTCAGCCGCATACGGAGGTCAAGGAATATGATGTCGAGATTTCCGAAAGCCGCGACGAGATCGTCGCGACCCGATGTCGTTTTTTCCAGCCCATGGCCTCCACCGCATCAACCGGCGGTGCCGATGTCGAATATGTCTACCGTGTTCCACATCCCTACTGTTCGGTGCTCTACAAATCCAGCGGCCAGAATCCGCAGCGCATGGATGTCATCGCCCTTTTCCTGCAGCCGGTCAATCAGGAACGTGTCCGCGCGCATATGCTTCTGAGCATGCTGGACGAGGCCAATGATGAGCGCGTGATGCGCCGCTTCCAACAGACCATTTTCGGACAGGACAAACCGATTCTTGAAAACCAGTATCCCAAGAAGTTGCCGCTGGATCCGCGTGCCGAAACGCCCATTCGCGCCGACAAGTCGGCCGTTGCCTATCGTCGCTGGCTGAGCAGCAAGGGGGTCACCTATGGGGTGATCCCGGCCGCGAACTGAAATTCGAAGGACCACAGACCAAAATGGGGAACACGATGCTGGAAGCAGCGCAACATCAATGGCATCCGATTGCCTCAAGCGAGGAACTGGAATACCGCCACACGTTCCATGGGCAACTGCTCGGCCGCGAGTTCGCGGTCTGGCGTGCCGATGACGGCAATGTCAATGTCTGGGAAAACCGATGCCTGCATCGTGGTGTTCGACTGTCAATCGGCATCAATGATGGCACGGAACTAACATGCCAGTATCACGGTTGGCGATACGCCAATCGCACCGCCGGCTGCACCTATATTCCAGCCCACCCGGCCGATTCCCCGGCCCGTACAATTTGCAACAGAACCTATCCGGCGGTCGAGCGCTATGGCCTGGTCTGGTCAGGCGAGGCGCCCCAGGGCGATCCGCCAGGTGTTGCCCTGCTGGACGGGACAGATGTGTTGTCCCTGAGGCCGATCCCGGTCAATGCCGATCTGGAGACGGTACACAGGCAATTGACCGCCTATGTCTTCCAGCCAAACGAAGGGCTCGACGGAGCAAAGGCCGCAGTCAGCGTCGAAACGAGCGGTGACCTGTCCATAGGCCTGTCTTCCGTATCCGGTGACTGCAAGACCCAGGCGGTCTTCTTCCTGCAACCGGTAGATTCGGACCGAACCGTCATTCGCGGCGTTCTGGCCGGCATGCCGGCCCATAAGGCCCAACTGGACGTGCTTCATCACCACAATGAGCGCCTGTCTGCCTTGCGCGAACGCTGCGAAGCCGAGGCGTCACAGCTTCCGCAACCGGAAAAACTACAACCGGTCATTCAACCGGTGTCGGAAGAACTGGCCGGCATGCCGGAACAAAGCACCAGCGGCCGCAATGCGGATTTGCGGGTAAAGATTGCCAGAAAATGGTCCACTGCAGAAGGAATTGCCGGCTTCGAACTGGTATCAATCGATGGACAATTGCCGACCTTTCAGCCCGGCGCTCACATCGATGTCCATCTTCCCAACGGATTGGTCCGGCAATACTCGGTGACGAACGGCCCGGGGGAAACGCAATCCTACAAGATTGGCGTCAAGCGAGAACCGGACTCGGCCGGAGGATCGCAATGCCTGCACGATGATGTGAGGGAAGGGGATGTTCTGGCCATCTCGGAGCCGCGCAACAATTTTCCGCTGCGCCGCGATGCCGTCAAGACCCTGTTGATCGCCGGTGGCATCGGCGTGACGCCGATTCTGTCCATGGCACAGGCCCTCTATCATACCGGCCTGGATTTCGAGCTGCACTATTTCGCACAGGACGACAGCCACCTTGCCTTTCCGGACATTCTGGAAACGCTTGGTGACAGCCTCCACACCCATTTGGGTCTGGACCCGGAAGAGACGGAGCAGTGCCTGGAGGGTCTGTTGGCGGACTATCAGCCGGCCATGCATCTCTATGTCTGCGGGCCCGGTCCCATGCTCGAAACAACCCGCCACACGGCAGACCGGTTGGGCTGGCCCGACCAGGCCGTGCATTTCGAATATTTCAAGAACACGCACGAAATCGATGACAGCACGAGTTTCGAAATTGCCCTGTCACGATCGGTCATGACCCTTCAGGTTCCTGCTGGAACCACAATCATGGATGTTCTGCGCGACAATGGTGTCAGTGTTCCCAGCTCCTGTGAACAGGGCGCCTGCGGGACCTGCGTTGCGACGGTTCTTGAAGGCGAACCGGACCACCAGGACGTCTATCTCAGTGAGACCGAAAAAAAACGCGGCGATCGCATCATGACCTGTGTGTCACGGTCGAAATCCGCGCGTCTCGTGCTCGATATTTGAGGTTGCAAGATGATCAAACTTTACGACTACGAACTCTCAGGCAACTGTTACAAGCTGCGCCTGTTGATGAACATGTTGGGCGTTGATTACGAAGCTGTCCCGGTGGATTTCTATCCCGGACGGGAGCACAAATCCGACTGGTTTTTGAAGATCAACCCGCTTGGGCAGCTTCCGGTTCTCGTCGATGACGGAGTGGTGCTTCGCGATGCCCAGGCCATTCTTGTCTATCTTGCGGCGAAGTATGATCCGAGCGGCAATTGGTACCCCGTCGATGATCCCGCCAAATTGGGCGATATCAGCCAATGGCTGGCCTTTGCCGATGGCATCACATCGACAGCCTCAGCTGCCCGCCTCCATGAGGGGTTGTTTTACGACTTTGACATCGATGCGTGCCGCGCGGGTGCGCACCGCCTGTTTCGCATCCTTGACGAACATCTTTGGTTTGCGGAAAAGCAGGACCGGGACTGGATATGCCCCGGCGCCCATCCGACGATTGCCGATATTGCCTGCTTCCCCTACGTGATCCTGTCTGAGGAGGGGGGTATCTCCCGCCAGGATTATCCGGCGATCCGACGCTGGTGCGACCGTGTGAAACGGATTCAGGGGTTCATCGTCATGTCCGGTGTCTTCCCGGCCGGTCCGGCTGGAGGGCGGCTGAATGCGCTCTCTGCCGCCTGATCGTCGCGGCAGGCATCAATGGGCGATCATCACGTGTCGCACTGCGGTATAGTCTTCGAGCGCGTAACTGGACATATCCTTGCCATAGCCTGATTGCTTGAGACCGCCATGTGGCATTTCATTGACCAGCATGAAGTGCGTGTTGATCCACGTACACCCATATTTCAATCGTGCAGCCGTTGCCATTGCACGGGATACATCTTTCGTCCAGATCGAGGAGGCCAGGCCATAATCTGAATCGTTGGCCCAGTTTACAGCCTCCTCCACTTCGCTGAAACGGGTGACCGAAACGACCGGGCCGAATACCTCTCGCCGGACGATTTCATCCTGCTGCGTTGCGCCAGCTACAACAGTCGGCTTATAGAAAAATCCGCCTCCATCTGGTGCGCCGCCGCCCGTTGTGATTTCAATATGTTTTTGCTCGGCGGCCCGTTGCACGAAGCTCGCGACCCGGTCCTGTTGACGCTGCGAGATCAATGGGCCGATTTCGTTTTGTGTGTCGTCTTCCAGTCCATATTTGATGTCCGATACTGCCGACGTCAGGTCGGCAACGAGTTTTTCGTAGACTTTCGGGCCGGCATATATACGGCAAGCCGCTGTGCAATCCTGACCGGCATTGTAATAGCCGAACGCTTTCAGGCCTTCCACCACGGCATTGATGTCGGCGTCATCGAATACGATTACCGGGGCCTTGCCGCCGAGTTCCAGATGAGTCCGCTTGACCGACTTTGCCGCGGCCTCAAGCACTTTTCTGCCGGTAGCGATATCACCCGTGATTGAGATCATGTCGACTTTGGGGTGATTGATCAGGGTGCTGCCGACAGTTTGCCCCCGGCCAAGCACGATATTGACGACGCCTTCGGGAAGCACTTCGGCCAAGATATGCGCCATTTTGAGTGCCGACAGCGGGGTCTGTTCTGATGGTTTGAAAACTACTGTGTTTCCACCGCCGATCGCCGGAGCGAGTTTCCACGCCATCATCATCAATGGATAATTCCATGGGGCGATCGAGGCGATGATGCCGATGGGGTCGCGTCGGATCATCGAAGTGTGATCTTCCATATATTCGCCGGCCGCAACGCCCGGCACGCAACGCACCGCGCCAGCGAAGAACCTGTAGCAATCGACGATTGCCGGGATTTCATCCTCCTTGACCGCGTTGATCGGCTTGCCGCAATTAAGCGCTTCCAGCGCGGCAAAGGCATCCGCTTCGGCCTCGATGCGATCGGCAATCTTCAACAAATAGGAGGAGCGGTCCGCCGGAGTGGTTCGCGACCAGGTGTCAAATGCTGCCTCGGCCGAATCGACGGCCCGGTTGATCTGACTTTCCGACGCTTCCGGCAATTGCCGGATGGTTTCACCGGTGCGTGGATTGAGGATTTGTTCCTCCGTCTCGGTGCCACTCTCGAAAGTGGATCCGATCAGCATTTGTGTATCCATGAAAAACACCTCCTCATTGAATTTACTTGCCATGACCGGCGACCTGGTCACCGCCACGGGTTAGATAATAGGCAGCCAGAATGGGCAGAAACGTCACGATGAACACAACCATCGCCACGACATTGGTTACCGGTCGCTGGCGTGGGCGCACCAACTCCTCAAGCATCCAGATTGGCAAGGTTGCCTGCTGACCGGCGGTGAAAGTCGTGACAATCACCTCGTCGAACGACAAGGCGAATGCCAGCATTCCTCCGGCAAGCAGTGCGGTGCCGATATTCGGAAGAATGACGTAACGGAAAGTTTGAAATCCGTTGGCGCCAAGGTCCATCGATGCCTCGATCAAGGATGCCGAAGTACGGCGGAATCGCGCCAGTGCATTGTTGTACACAACGACGACGCAGAAGGTCGCGTGGCCCAGTACAATCGTCCAGAAGGAGAATGGAATTTCAGCAATGTTGAAGGCTGAGCGAAGGGCGATGCCCGTTATGATTCCCGGCAGCGCTATTGGCAGAATGACGATGAGCGATATGGCCTCTCGGCCGAAGAACCGGGTGCGTGACACCGCAGCGGCACACAACGTTCCCAGCACGAGGGCCACCAAAGTGGAAATGGCTGCCACGCGAACCGAGAGATTCAATGCCTCCCAGACGTCCGGCCTGTTCCAGGTTACGCCCAGCCACTTCAAGGTATATCCGGGCGGCGGCCATTGATAGGTCTTGTCCTCGGTGGTAAACGCATAGATGAAAATCAGAAGGATCGGGACGTGCATGAAAAGCAAACCCGCTCCGGCTGCGATCTTCAAGGGCAGAGGCGAACGCAACGTTTTGTCAGAGCGCATCAAAAGCCCCCTGACGCTTTGCCATCCACAAATAAAATCCCATGATGATCACCGGCACCACCGCAAAGGCCGCTGCCAGCGGAATATTGCCTGCGGTACCCTGATGGGAATAGACGGCCTGACCAATGAACAATCGTGACGAACCAACGATTTGCGGGATGATGTAGTCACCCAGGGTGAGTGAAAAGGTGAAGATCGATCCCGCGATGACTCCCGGCATTGCCAGCGGAAAGAGCACCTTGGAGAAAGTCTGAAGGGGGCTGGCACCGAGATCAGCCGAGGCCTCAAGGTAACTGACGGGTACACGTTCTAGGGCCGCTTGCATCGGCAGCACCATGAACGGAAGCCACACATACAGGAAAACGAGGAAAGTACCCGAATAACTGACCGAAAGAGAGTTCCCGCCAATCACCGGAATACTCAGATAGGCGTCAAGCAGCCAGGTCAGGTGAAGGTTTTCAAAGACCCAGTTGAGTATGCCTTCCTTGGCCAAAATGAGCTTCCAGGCGTAAACCTTGACCAGATAGCTCGACCAAAGTGGCAGCATAACGCCGAGATAGAAAAGGGCCTTCCACTTTCCCCGCGCATAGCGAGCGGCATAGTAGGCAATCGGGAACGCGACAATGGCGGCAGCGACCGTGACGCTGCCGGCCATCAACGTCGTTCTGACGATGATGTCGAGATTGGCCGGGGCCAGCAACTCTCCATAGGTCTTCAGAGTCAGCCGGTATTGAATCACGCCTGAGAATTCATCGATCGAGAAGAAACTTTGCGCAAGCAGTGCAAAGAGCGATCCGAGATAAATGATTCCGAGCCACAGAAGAGGCGGTGTCAGCAACAGCAACAACAGCAAGGTCGGGCGACGGTACAAGACATCCGATACCGTTCCCAACACGCCATCGCGGGGCGCTGTGATGGCCGGTGATTCAGCCATTGTTGTCATACATCAGGTGCAGGTCTTCAGCGTCCCAGTCGACGCGGACCTTTTGTCGGAATTCCAGCGCAGCCTTTGTCCCGTCCACCAATGCGTGCAGCCGCATGCCGTCGATTTTCAACGACAATCTGGTTGCGGCTCCAAGAAAGCTGATATCGACGATTTCCGCCTCGAAACCACCTTCATCCACTATCTTGACGGCTTCTGGTCGGAGGCTCGCCGGTACGGACTTTCCGGTGAGTTCGTTGACCAGTTCTGAAGGCAGGACATTGGATGAACCAACAAAGTTGGCGACAAATTCGGAGTTGGGACGATGGTAGACATCCTGAGGGGTCCCGACCTGCATGATCCGTCCCTCGTTGAAAACAGCCACGCGATCGGCCATGGACAGCGCTTCACCCTGATCATGGGTGACGAAAACGAATGTAATGCCCAGGGTGCGCTGCAGATTTTTGAGTTCCTCCTGCATTTCCTCGCGCAATTTCAGGTCCAACGCCCCAAGGGGTTCGTCGAGAAGCAGGACTCGCGGTTTGTTGACGAGCGCTCGCGCCAGTGCCACCCGCTGGCGTTGACCGCCTGACAGCTGACTGGGTTTTCGAGCACCATAACCGGCCAACTGCACCTGCTCGAGCGCTTCATCTGCTACACGCCGGCGCTCCTGCTTTGCCACCTTCCGGATCATCAGACCGTAGGCCACATTGTCGGCAACGCTCAGATGCGGAAACAAGGCGTAATCCTGAAACACCGTGTTCACATTCCGCCGGTATGGTGGAATGCCGTTGGTCGATTCTCCGAAAATGCTGACGTCGCCGAAGGTTGGCTGATCAAACCCTGCGATGAGCCGAAGACAGGTGGTCTTTCCGGAGCCTGATGGGCCGAGCATTGCAAAGAACTCACCCTCACCGATCGTCAGGTCAACCGAGTCGACGGCCTTCACGTCCCCGAAATGTCGGCTGACTTTCTCGAAGTGAACGGCGGTTTTCATGGCAATTCCGGTAAGAGGGCCCGCCGGGGTATCCCAGCGGGCAGGCGGCACATTCTGGTTCATCGTTTACCGAGGGGTCAACGTCCGCCGATCACGCCGATATAGTCACTGACCCAACGGTAGTAAGGCACGCAGGCATTGTCCTGTGACGCACATTTTGACACGGGTGTTGTCCAGAATTTGATTTTCTCGAAATCATCCATTCCGTTCTTGGTGCAACCCGCGGCCGTCTGCATTCCGCGCCCGTCTGTGCAGGCTGCTGGAACCCCTGGATTTGCGCCGAACCAGACCGAAAGGTCGCTCATCAGATTGGATGACAATGTATGTTCCATCCACATATAGGCACAATTGGGATTCTCTGCGTCCACATGCATCATCGTGGTGTCGGCCCATCCGGTTGCGCCTTCCTCCGGGATCGTCGATGCAACGGGCGCCCCCTTGGACTGGAGAATGTTGACCTGGAAAGGCCAGGATCCTGATGCCACCACCCCTTCATTGGTAAAATCATCCATCTGAATGAATGCGTCATGCCAGTATCTCGACACCAGTTTGCGTTGTTCGCGCAGCAGATCAAGCGCCGCCTTGTATTGATCGGCATTGAGCTCATAGGGGCTTGTGATGCCAAGATCTGGCTGGTGTTTCATCAGGTAGTTTGCGGCATCCGCCACATGGATTGGACCGTCATAGGCCTGTACACGCCCGACATTCGATTTGCCGTCCGGCAATTCCATTTCTTCGAAGACGACGTTCCAGCTGGTCGGCGCCTCCTTAAAGACCTCTGTATTGTACATCAACACATTTGGTCCCCACATGTAGGGGACACCGTAATGTTTGCCGTCAACCGTGTGCCAGGGGGCATCCTTGAGCCGGTCATCGACCGTGTTCCAGCTTGGAACGAGGTCCGTGTTGACTTCCTGAACACGCTTGCCGGCAATGAGGCGAAGCGATGCATCGCCTGACGCGGTAACAAGGTCGAATCCCCCTTCGTTCATCAATGCAACCATCTCGTCAGATGTGTTGGCGGTCTTGACCTGGACCTTGCAGCCGGTTTTTTCTTCAAATTTGCTGACCCAGTCAAATGCTGGATCCGTTTCTCCGCGTTCGATATAGCCTGGCCATGCAACGATATTGACCTGGCCTTCGCCACTACCAAGGGTCATCAGTTTTTCCGCCATGGACCCGTGCACGAAAACAGTTGATGCCAACAGTGCCGTTAATCCCGTTCTCCACAAAGCTTTCACGCCAAATCCTCCAGCTGTCATTGTCGAATAATTCCAGCACGTAACAATGCACGCCCGATTTGCGTTCGCAAATTCATTTATCGGAATGACGATATCGGTTTTTCCGAAATCACTTCTGTCGAATGAGGTTCTGCAACTGTGCGACAGCAATGAAGTTTCGGGTTGTTGTCGAGAGGGCCGATCCCCGGCGCCAGACGATCCCGACCTGCACCACGGGCAACGCGGCAGAAACATCCCGGCTTTCGATTCGATCGCCCTCAAGAGACCAGGGTCGATACACCAGATCGGGAAGCAGCGCGACGCCTGCTCCTGTCGCAACCAGGCCACGAACGGCTTCCACGGAGCGCGTGCGAAAGGCGATTTTGGGACGCGCCCCCAGAGCACCCAACAATTTGTCGGTTGCCTCCTCGATTTCATCGATCGTCAGCATGATGAGCGGCTCGGAGGACAGGTTTTTGGGATCGATATGCTCGACGGTAGTCAGTGAATGTCCCATTGGTAGCCACAGTCGGTACGGTGAAACTTCGAGTATTTCCGCCTGCAGCGCGTCGCGATCCCTCAAATTCGAAATGACCATGACGGCCGCATCGAGTTCGCCCCCAACAAGCAGATGTTCCAGATAGCTGCCTTCATCTTCTATGGCCGTGACCTCGACGGCCGGGTAGGCGCGTCGAAAGCGTGACAGTATATCTGACAAGACATATCCGGCCACAAGAGACGTGACGCCGAGGTGTAGTTTCCCTGACTCCTGCTTTTCAGGTTCCTGAAAGGCGTGTCGCGCATCGGAAACATTTGCGAGGATCGTGGCGGCGTGGCGCAGGAACTGGTGACCCTTGTGGGTTACATTGAGGCCGCGTGAGTGTCGTTCGAACAAGGCAACGCCAAGATCGGCCTCCAACTCCTTGATGGCCTCCGTGACCGATGACTGCGAGATCGACAAAGCCTGCCCGGCGCCGGAAACGGTGCCGCACTCCGCAACGGCAACGAAATACTGCAGTTGGCGGATTGTAAATGCCACGGTTTTACCTCTTGCTTCGCATTGCCCGACAGGGCCGCAACTTACAAGACTGCGGGCTCAGGACTGTCGTGTCCACCCTTGCTCTAGCCAGGTGGACGCCAGCTCGCCAGAGCCTCGACAACCGGCGGAAGATCGGTCAGCCGGTTGATCACCGTTTCTGCGCCGGCTTCGGTCAGCCGGTCGGCATGCGACGGATAGGTGTGCGAGGCTCCGGTGAATCCGACAACCCGCATGCCTGCGGCCAGTGCGCCTTCGATTCCGTGAACGGAATCTTCCAGAACGACGGTATTGGCCGGATCGGCGTTCATCGTCTTTGCCGCGTGTTGAAAAATGTCTGGTGCGGGTTTGGTCGGCATGTCCGCGATGTCCTTCGCCGAGAAGATGTGCGGTGTGAAGAGCTCGTAGGTTCCGGCGCGTGTCAGCATGGATTTGATCCGCTTCAAGGATGAATTGGAGCAGATGCAGCGTGGCAGGTCGATGCGGCCGACCGCCGACGCAACGCCGGCGATACCCTTGACGCTGCGGGCAAGTCGGTCGTCGAGCAGTTTTTCGGTGCCTTCGAGAAGGCTCGCCTGAAGCGGTACCTGTGATTCCTTTTCAACCGTCAGAAGCATGTCCTTCCAACTCATCCCGGCGAAGCGTTCGGCGATGCCGGCCGCATCGATGGGGTATCCGGCTTCGGTGAGCAGTTTTGCTTCCACCTGGGCGGCAATGATTTCGGAATCGACGAGCACCCCGTCGCAATCGAAAATGATGAGGTCAAAGCCTGCCATAAACGGTTCCCGCAATGTTTGGAATGAGCTGATGCGCGGCCAATACAACAATGCGGCAGCCGAGACAATGGCGCCGAAGCGGCATACATTCGTACGGCGTTCTCAAATTCGTAACCATATTGGGTAACCATGACGCCAGTTTGTTGTGTAAGCGTTTTGCGAGTATCCCATGTCCGTACTTCCACTGGCCGACCTGAAACGTGCGCCCGCGCACGCCTCTACATTTCTCAATACGATCATCAAGGGCGATTGCGTCGCGGCGCTGGAAGCGCTGCCGGAAAATTCGGTCGATGTGATTTTTGCCGACCCGCCCTACAATCTGCAGCTTGGCGGTGATCTGCACCGGCCGGACCATTCGAAAGTTGACGCGGTTGACAATGAATGGGACCAGTTCGATTCCTTCCAGGCCTATGATGCGTTTACCCGTGCATGGCTGCTGGCCTGCCGACGTGTCCTCAAGCCCTCCGGAACAATCTGGGTCATCGGATCCTATCACAACATCTTCCGGGTCGGGGCGGTTCTTCAGGACCTCAAATTCTGGATCCTGAACGACATCGTCTGGCGCAAGACCAACCCGATGCCGAATTTCCGGGGACGCCGTTTCCAGAATGCACACGAAACCATGATCTGGGCCAGCCAGGACCAGAAGGCAAAGGGTTACACATTCAATTATGAAGCCATGAAGGCGGCCAATGATGATGTCCAGATGCGGTCCGACTGGCTGTTCCCGATCTGCAACGGCGGCGAGCGCCTGAAGGGCGAGGATGGCAAGAAGGCGCATCCGACGCAAAAGCCCGAAGCGCTTCTGGCGCGGGTGCTGATGTCGTCATCAAAACCCGGTGACGTGGTCCTGGATCCCTTTTTCGGGTCCGGAACCACCGGCGCGGTCGCCAAACGGCTGGGACGGGATTTTGTCGGCATCGAGCGGGAGCAGAGCTACATTGACGCGGCAACGAACCGGATCGCGGACATAAAGACGCTTGGCAAAACCGAATTGACGGTTCTGACCGGCAAGAAGGCGGAACCGCGCGTGGCATTCAATGTGCTGCTCGATTCAGGATTGCTGGCGCCCGGAACCAAGCTTCATTCGGCCAAGCGCCGTCACAGCGCGGTGGTCCGCGCAGACGGCACTTTGGCGAATGATGATCACAGCGGCTCAATTCATCGTGTCGGCGCTCTCGTCCAGGGACTGGATGCCTGCAACGGATGGACATTCTGGCATTTCGAACGCGACGGTGCGCTTCAGCCGATTGACGAGTTGCGCAAGGTCGTCCGGCAGGAAATGGCGCGGGCAGGGGGCTGATCCCAACCGCCCTCAATATTGAGGACCGTCGGTATGGACTGCTCAAGGATTGGCGCTGGCGAGCGACATCAGATTGCTTGTGAGCTGTGAAATCATCGAACCTTCCGCACTCGTATAGGTCCCGTTGGTCATCGCAACGACCACAATATCATTGACGGGATCAATTCGAACATGAGCAAGCGCAGCCTGCTGGCGCCCCCTCTTCGTCACGGCCGTCAGCGTTCCGTCGGCTGCAAAAGTCAGGTTCCAGCCCGCGCCGTATCCCCCATTGGCTGATGAGCCGTTCCACATCTGACTGCGAACGGATGCCGGGAAATACCGATTGCGCAAGAGGGCGTTGCCAAACCGGGCAAAGTCCACGGGTGATGACTCCAGGCCGCCGCCGGCCCATTTCCAGCTGTCATTTTCGAATTCCGCTGCCGTTACCGGCCTGTAGCGGCTGTCATCGCTCTTTTCGTAGAGTTTGACCAACTCACCATCTGAATCCGGTCCGTTGCGTGTCTCCGCCCGCAGGGTGGGCAATGTCGTGCCTTTGACGCTGGTGATGTATCTGCGCAGGAGCATCGGGAAATCTTCCTTGCCCTTGATCTCAAGGGCTGCTGCCGCGATCGTATATCCGTGTGTGCTGTATTTGTTGTTGTTGCCGGGTGAGCACGGACTGTAGATGGCATCATTGGACGCCAGCACGCCGTTTTGTTTATCGGTCAGCACCGACTGCGCCGATGTGTACTGGGTCTGATCGCTGGCCTCGTCGCCCGGCACATCGCTGTAATTGCCGATGCATCCATTGTTTTGAAGCAGATCCAGCACCGTGTGGCGGTGATTGCTGCCAAGGTCTTCGATTATCGAGTCCGTTCGATCGTTCAGATTGATGACGCCCGCATTCTGCATGGCGTAACCAAGCGCTCCCGTAACCGATTTTGCCAGAGAGGCAATGCGGTAGATTGAGCCACCATGCGCACGGATCTCCTTTTCCGCATCAGCAAATCCGCGACCGCCGCGAAAAATCACCTTACCGTTTGAAATGATGGCTGCGGATACGCCCGGTGCCCTCGCATTTCCGACAAATTCGAGCAATTGCCGCTCGGAATCCTTCCGCCCCGGCCAGTCAAGCCGATCACCATTTTCCCGCCAGACCGCAGCATATCGCGTTCCACCGCCCTTTGCCGCGGGGCATTGTTCGATATCGATCACCCGCATGCCCTGATCACTCAGTCTTCGCCATTTGTTGCGAAGATCGTTGGCGGTCATGCCGCGTGAAGCACCCCATCCGCGGCCCGGTGTGTTCTTCTCCCAGATCGCTGCATAGGTCAGTTTGCCCTTTCGGACATAGCAATCCAGATCCGCGACGCGATACCCCTTGTCTCGGTATGCCTTGAACTTCTCACCATAGACCTTGGGTGTCATGTTGCGCAGTTCCGCCCAATCCTGGCGTGGTTTGTTTTCAACCCAGATCGCCGAATAGAGCATCTTTCCATTGGCTTCGACCGCATCAATGTCGATTGGCTTGTGGGTACCTTTTTTGTCGTTGAAGACTTTGGTGAACTGGGCGTCCGACATGTTGCGGTTGGAGCTCCATTTCAGACCTTCCTTGTTTTCAACCATGATCAATGAATAGCGCAGCTTGCCGCCGACAATGTCCATGTCCTGATCGATGGGCCGATACCCTTTTGAACTATATGCCTTCCAGTGCTCGCCGAATTTCTTGCTGGTCAGGTTGCGAAAGCTGACCCATTTGCGACCATCGGCATTGCGCTGCCAGACCCCTGAATACCGTGGACTGTTTGCTTGCAACGTGTCGATATCAATCGGGATGTAACCGCGCTTCCTGTAGGCTTTCCAGGCACTGTTATAGGCCTTGTCGGTCAGGCCGTAACGAAATACCCACCCAACCGATTGCGGATCGTGAATATCTGCGGCGGCGACTGTTCCCGCCATTACCAATTGAGCCACCGTGCCAACCATCGCAGCCACACCCAATATCCGTTTGATCATCCTCATTCATCCTTTGGTTTTGCTGCGCAACTCAGCGATCATGCACCATCAGGAATGATAGAAAATGTTCATCGCTGCCGCATGACGCAAATGCACTAAGATGCTCGAACCTGATCCACACGGAGTTCGGTCGACAACGGCCAAGAGAGTGTGGTTGGCGCCGCCGTCCGCGATTGATCAGCGATCCGATGAAACGACACTCTTGAAGGGCGACATGCACAGGTTGATCTTTCTCACGAAATCGACCTGATCGCGGGACTCCATCTTTAACAAAAGCGCCCGCATCTGATTGCGAACGGTATGACGGCTCAGGCTGTTTCGTTCGGCAAATTCGTAGAGTGATTGACCACCAACAACGGCACCAGCCAGCTTTGCTTCGGCTGGTGTGGCACCGCACGACCGCGCGATGGTCTCGGCATCTGCATCGTCGGTCAATCCACCATACCCGGCGATGACAATTGCGCCGGAGACCGGATCCGCCCACACATTTTCCGGAAACGCGTGGAGTCCATTCTCAGGAAATATGTGAGCGTGTATCGTGCACTGACCCATGCGGCCGAATTCAAAATACGTTGGTGGCGGCAGGTCGCGAATGGATCCGCCGCTGATCGCTGCGATGGCTTGCGTAAGGTGATGAGCGACGGCAGGGTCGGTTGATGCAAGTCCACCATTGGGCTGCATGTAAATCTGCGTCGATATCTCAAAGAGATTGATCGCGGATTCATTGATGAATCCAGTGCGGCCACTGCGGTGGATCAGAACAATGGCGTGCCGGCTGGCATTGAGATGGCTGCTCGTGGTTCCATGGCCATTGGCGAGCGTCGCCGAAATGTCCACACAGTGCATCATGTGGGGCGATAAAGCCCTCATGATTTCAACCATTTCCGGCAAATGGGCATCAACCGTGCGCGCGTTGGCAGAAGCTGCGATCGATACGAACTGATGCGGCGAGCGATGGCAGATCATCGCCGGACCGGCGATCGCATTGTCCTGATGACGCAGCCAGTCATTGTAGAATTCGGTCTTGACCAGTTCACGCCGCGACAGTGCTCCGTCAGACACACCGACAACTCCGGGTTTGAACAAGAGGTTCATCGACATCCACGGATTGATGGATCCATAGTGATCTTTATAGGACTGGAGATGAGCGGGATCGATATTCCCGCCTGTCAAACCAAGACTTTGATTGGAATTGCTGGCATGTCCAAAAAGGAGCACGGGGGCGTTTAGGGACCAGCTGAGGCGGTCGCAGAATGTCGACCATTCACCTCGTTTGGTGGCAGCTGAATACAAGCTCTCAAGCAGGTCATCCGATAGCAAGTTATCGTGTGTCATCATTCTCGCCTGCCCAAACATAAATGAGTGACCCAGTTTCAGCAATTCGGCATAGCGCATCTGCGTCATGACGCAGGCGAATCCCTGAAGTACTCAGAAGAGGGGACTCCGGAGAATCAGACACATGTTCAAATTCAGATTCGCGCTTCCGATGGGGATTGCTCTTCTGGCAAATGGGTCTTTATTGGCTCACGCCGCATCGGATCTGGAATGCGCGCAATATGCCGAAACAACGGTCGAACAGCATGCCGAAAATCTGAAGCAGGGATGTGGATTTTCCGGGTTGCGCTGGCATGACAACAAGCTGGGCCATTTTGTTTTCTGCAAGGCCGCCGATACCAATACCATAAACGCTGAAATTCAGCTGCGGGCGTCCATGCTGGAGCAATGTTCACCCGCTGTGGAAGCGGAGCCCGAACCGCATGTTGTGGTGCAACCGGAGCAAGCACCCGATTTGGACGATTCCCCGGTCGAGGAAGCCGAGGATGAGCCGATGGAGCTCGAACTGAATGATCTACCGGCCGATGACATGCCTGCTGACGACGTCCTCGACGATGAGGAATTCATAGACGAAGGCTGATGGCCAATTCGTTTGTCACATAGCTTGGAATTAGGGCCTGACGGAGTCCGGTTTGCAGCCAGCGCGTGACGGGATTTCGCTAAACCGAAAGCCCGAATGCAGCCAGATCCGTTCGCAATGTCTCGGGGTCAATGAAGCGGACCGCCTTCCAGCCTGCGGCCTTCGCGCCATCGACGTTTGCGGCATTGTCGTCGATGAACAGTGTCGCAGCCGGTGCAAGTCCGAAACTGGAAACATGGATGTCGTATATCGCGCGCTCAGGCTTGAGAAAGCCGACATCAGCCGACACGGTGACACCTCGTGGTTCGCCCAGAAACGAAAACCGTTGGCTTGCCTCATGCAACGTGTCTGCGGCGAAGTTGGTCAGCATTGTGATATCGCGCCCTTGTGCGATCAGCGTTCGCATGATGTGGACCGTATCCTCATAGGCGTGGGGAACCATTTCATGCCAGTGCGTCCGGAAGGCCCGGATTGAGGTCTCATGGTCGGGATATTCTGCGATCAGAAGGTCTTCTGCCTCGCGCCAGCTCCGGCCTCTATCCTGTTCGATGTTCCATTCATGCGTACACACATGGTCGAAAAACCAGCGTCGCTCGGTTTCATCCGGCAGAAGTCGCCGATACGGGATTTCCGGCTCGTAATGTAGGAGAACGCTGCCGATATCAAAGACAATGTGTTCGATCGGTTGTGGCATGGGATGTCCTGATTGCTCGCAGCTAGCGCTGTTTGAAGGCGGAATCGACCGCTGCTGAAATGGCTTTTTTCATCACGGTTGGCAAGGCCTCGCCCGCAAGATCTCTCTGTTGGGTCCACCACCCATCGGTGACGGTGTCATCTGGCGCAACATCCGCACGATAGACATCAAGCCGCAGCTCGAAATGGGTGAACACATGGACGATCGTTCCGGCGCTGACCCATTCGGCCTCGAATGGAGCGTGTTGGGGGCCAAGTCCGCCATCCTGCCGAGCCGTCCAGTCGCTGTTCGGAACCTCGCTCATCCCGCCAAGCAATCCTTTTTCCGCACGCCTGCGCAACAACACCGCGCCATCGGGAGCAACCGCCACATACGCGGCGCCCCGCCGCATCGGCTTCTTCCTTTTGGGTGGTTTGACCGGGTAGAGATCCGGATCGCCATCGCGGAAGGCCTTGCATTGCGCATTGACCGGACAAAGGCTGCAGGCTGGTCGCTTCGGCGTGCAGATCGTTGCCCCGAGATCCATCATCGACTGGGCAAAATCACCCGGACGATTGGCCGGCGTGAGATCCGCCATCAGAGCCCGAATTCGTGGTTTGACCGCACGGACCGGTTCCTCGATTTTCTCGAGCCGAGAAATGACCCGTTCGATATTGCCATCCACCACCGCAGCGTGACGGTCGAAGGCGATGGCGGCGATGGCTGCCGCTGTATAGTCGCCAATACCCGGCAGCGCCTTCAGTGCCGGCTCGGTTTCCGGAAACCGGCCACCATGCTCACTGGCAATGATATCCGCGCATTTCTTCAGATTGCGGGCGCGTGAATAATATCCGAGCCCGGCCCAGGCCTTCATGATGTCATCCGCCGGCGCATCGGCAAGTGCGACGACACTGGGCCACTGCCGCAGGAAAGACTGAAAATAGGGTTTCACGGCCTGGACCGTCGTTTGCTGCAGCATGATTTCAGACAGCCAGACATGATAGGGGTCGGCGCGTCTTCCCGCGGCCCGCTCGCGCGGGGAGGTTCGCCAGGGCAATTCCCGATGATGCCGGTCGTACCAGCGGAGGAGGGATTTGGCCACCACGTCGGTCATTGGGTTTGTTCAAGCCTGTGATGTTTGCGGGGTTCGTTATCCCCTTGTAAACTGTCGGTGCGCCGTGGCAACTCGCCGCTGCTATCAGGAAGGGCACTATCCGCATGGCCGGTCGAAAAGGCGTGGTACAAATCAGCGAAATTGCCAATTCGGTTCTCGATCCGGTTCTGGCCCGGCGTGCGGGCATCAACACCACGTTGCTCGGCATGTGGGATGATATTGTCGGCCCTGACTTTGCCGAATGCACGCGCCCCGAAAAGATAAAGTGGCCGCGCCGCGCCAGCCAGGATGATGGTTTTCAACCCGGGACCCTGACGATCGCCTGCGAAGGCGCCCGGGCCGTATTTCTGGCCCACACACAGGATCAATTGATTCAACGCTTGAACAGCATGTTCGGATTTCCGGCCATAGACCGTGTCACAATCATTCAAAAACCGGTTTCAGACCGCAATCGGCACGCAAAAAAGGCGCCTGAACTGCGGCCTGACGACAAAAAGCGTCTCGCAGACATGGTCTCGGATATCGATGATCCGAAGTTGCGGGAAGCGCTTACCCGCCTTGGATCGGGCGTGCTGGGCGGGACGAAAGGCCGCAGATAACGCGCTTGTGAAAATCCGGTACGTAAAACAGTTGTTCCGCCACATTTGTGGCTATAACACATTAGCTGAAAATTGATTGCAGCGAGCAGACTGCCAAGAAAGGGTTGTCATATGCCTTTGACCTCCAAATCCGTATTCCGCGCCGCACCAAAACTGGCTGCCGGCGTGGCGCTCGCCGTCCTTCTGGCGGCGTGCAGCGACAGCGGCAGCGATGCCACCAAATTGTCGGATGCCGAAAGCAACGGTTCGGCCAGCGAGGTACAGATCGATCCGGTGACCACCGCAGCCGTGGATGTTCCGACTGCGGATGGCAACGTCGATATGGACGAGGTGATGGAGGCTGGTCCGCTAAAGGAAATGTATCTGGGTGATGCCGATGCCCCGGTCAAGATCGTGGAGTACATGTCCATGACCTGTCCGCATTGCGCGGCTTTCCACAATGATACCTTCAAGCAGATCGTCACCGATTATGTGGATACCGGCAAGGTTCAGTTCATCCTGCGTGAGTTTCCATTCGACCCGCGTGCCACCGCAGCCATCATGTTGGCGCGATGCGCGCCGGAGGACAAGTTTTTCCCGATGGTCGACGTGTTCATGCAGCAGCAAAGCGTCTGGGCGCGGGCACAGGATGCCCGCCAGGCGCTGTTGGACATTTCGAAACTTGCGGGTTTTACACAGGAGACCTTTGAAGCCTGCTTGACGAACCAGAAGCTTGTAGACGATGTGAATGCTGTTAGAACGAAGGCGGCGGAACAATTTGGGGTGAATTCCACGCCCACCTTTCTGATTAACGGAAAGCGGTATTCGGGGAACATGTCTGTTGAACGGATGTCGGCACTTATCGATAGCATGCTTTGACACCGGCCTGACGAAAACAGTGGCCGGGCGCTTTTGCGTGTCCGGTCGAATCCCATTGCCATGGCGGCCCACCAGCACGGATTGGAGGCGGGCTCCATGAGATTCTCAAAGCTGCGCCTTCTGGGCTTCAAGTCTTTTGTCGAACCCACGGAATTCTATATAGAAAAAGGCCTGACGGGCATCGTCGGGCCGAACGGTTGCGGCAAGTCCAACCTGGTGGAAGCCATGCGTTGGGTCATGGGCGAGAACTCCTACAAGAACATGCGCGCGTCCGGCATGGACGACGTGATTTTTTCCGGTTCCGGAAACCGTCCCGCCCGCAATACGGCTGAAGTCGGTCTGTTCCTGGACAACAGTGATCGTACCGCTCCAGCGGCTTTCAACGATGATGATGAGGTGCAGATTTCGCGCCGAATCGAGCGCGAATCAGGATCCGTATACCGAATCAATGGCAAGGAAGCGCGTGCCAAGGACGTGCAACTTCTGTTCGCGGATGCTTCAACCGGGGCCCGTTCGCCGTCAATGGTGGGGCAGGGCCGGATCGGTGAGCTCATCCAGGCAAAGCCTCAGGCGCGCCGCCAATTGCTTGAGGAAGCCGCCGGTATCTCGGGGCTGCATTCGCGCCGCCATGAGGCTGAGCTTCGTTTGCGGGCGGCAGAAACCAATCTGGAACGCCTTGATGATGTGATCTCCGAGTTGGAGGGACAGATCGACAGCCTGCGACGTCAGTCACGCCAGGCCAACCGTTTCAAGAAGATATCGGCCGAGATCAGACAGGCCGAGGCCACATTGCTACACATTCGCTGGAGCGAGGCGAAGGCCGCGGAGGCGGAGGCGGAATCAACGTTGTCCACCGCGACAAGCGATGTCGCAGAACGTGCACAATCACAAATGGACGCGGCCAAACAGCAGGCAATATCGGCGCACAAGCTGCCTGAGCTGCGGGAAAACGAAGCCAAGGCCGCTGCGGCGTTGCAGCGGTTGCAGATCGCCCGAGCCCAGATCGAGGAGGAAGCGGAGCGCATTGCCGGTCGCAAGTCCGAGCTGGAGCGCCGGTTGGCGCAACTCAGTGAGGATATTTCCCGCGAGCAACAGATGATTGCCGACAATGCCGGCATTCTGGAACGCCTGCAGCAGGAAGAAGAGGCTCTTCGGGATGAGCTGGCAAGCAGTGACGAGGGTGCTGCCCGGACACAATTGGACTTCACCCAGGCGGCCGACAAGCTGGCGGAAAGCGAAGCGGCTCTGGGCAAGGTGACGGAAGAACGCGCTGAAGCTGCGGCAGCACGGACGCAGCTTGAGCGTTCACTTCGTGATTTCGTGGATCGCAAAACCCGGCTTGATGGTCAGATCGCAGCCGCGAACCAGGAATTGTCGCAGGTTTCGGACAAGATATCGGCCCTGCCTGATCCGATGGAAAAAAAGGCGGCCATGGATGTCGCCCAGGATGCCGTTGCAAGGTTGGAAGCGGCATTGAGCGAAACCGAGGAAAAAATTGAGACAGAGCGGCGCAATGAAGTCACGCTTCGTCAACCGGTACAGGACGCCCGATCGAATCTGAACAGGATCGAAACGGAAGCCCGCACGATTTCCAACATCCTCAATGCCGGCTCGAAGGGGGATCTGTTTCCGGCCGTTGTCGAGCAGATAAAGGTCGAGCGCGGATTCGAGGCCGCCCTTGGAGCCGCTCTGGGCGATGATCTCGATCAGCCCGATGATCCGGCCTCACCGGCGCATTGGACGCTGGTCGAGGGGCATGGCGCCGATCCGCAGTTGCCAGACGGGCTGGATCGACTAGCGGACCATGTCAAAGCGCCGAGCGCCCTGGCGCGCCGCCTGGCACAGATCGGCGTTGTTGAATCGGCGCAGGAGGGCGCCCGCCGCCGTGGAGAGCTTGCTGTGGGTCAGCGGATTGTCAGCCTGGATGGCGGTCTCTGGCGTTGGGACGGATTTACGGCCGGTGCGGACGCGCCCACCGCCGCGGCGCAGCGACTTGCGCAAAAGAACCGGCTGGCGGAACTCGACACGGAGGCTGTCGAAGCAACCCGGCAATTGCGGGCCGCTGAAGACGTGTTGAAGAAAAACGAGGAACTGCTGGCTGTGCTGAGCGATCAGCACCGCGAGGCGAAGGACCTGATGCGTGATGCGCAAAGGGGTCTCTCAGACGCCCGCGAGGCACATAGTGCGGCTGAGAAAGCCGCCGGTCAGTTCGCAAGCCGCCGGGCCGTGTTGACGGAGTCTCTCAGCCAATTGCAGATACAGTTGCAAGAGGCCAGCGATGGAGCGCGTGAGGCCGAGATTGGATTGCAGACAGCGCCCGCGCTTGCAGAACTCGACCAGAAACTGGAACGATTGACCGCGGAAGTGGCCACGGATCGCGGCCTTTTGGCGGAGGCCCGGGCCAAGCACGAGGGCCTGCAACGCGAGAACCAGGCAAGACAGGGCAGGTTGGAAGCCATCGAGCGCGAACGCCAGAGCTGGACCCAGCGGGCAGCGAACGCCCAGACGCATATTTCAACCTTGCAGGAGCGTCATGGCGAGGCGAGTGGCGAAGCCGAGAAACTGGCCGACGCACCTGACGATATCGATGAACGTCGCCGCAAGCTGATGAACGAACTGACGCTGGCCGAAACCAACCGCAAGGAAGCAGCGGATGTGCTGGTAGCCGCCGAAGAAGGACAGCGTGAAATGGACCGCGCCGCTAATGCGGCGGTCGAAGCCCTTTCTCAAAGCCGTGAAAAGCGCGGCCGGGCCGAGGAGCGCTTGAATGCGGCCAAGGAGCGCCGCTCGGCAGCGGAGGCGCGCATCCGCGAGGCACTCAATTGTGCACCGCATGAGGCCATGCAGCATACCGGACTGGAACCACAGCAGGCGTTGCCTGATCCAGAGCAGACCGATCGTCGCCTGGAGCGGCTCAAGATCGAACGCGAGCGGCTGGGCGCCGTCAACCTTCGGGCCGAAGAGGAACAGAAGGAGCTGTCTGAACGGCTCGAAACCATTCTGGTTGAACGCGAGGATGTGATCGAGGCCATCAGCAAACTGCGGCAGGCCATTCAGAATCTCAATCGCGAGGGGCGCGAACGCCTGCTTAATGCCTTCACTGTCGTCAACGAACAGTTTCAGCGTCTTTTCACTCATTTGTTCGGTGGCGGCACAGCCGAATTGCAGTTGATCGAGTCGGACGATCCGTTGAATGCCGGCCTCGAGATCCTGGCCCGGCCGCCAGGCAAGAAGCCACAGACCATGACCCTGCTGTCGGGCGGTGAACAGGCCCTGACTGCCATGGCGCTGATCTTTGCCGTGTTCCTGACCAACCCCGCGCCAATCTGTGTGCTGGACGAGGTTGACGCCCCGCTTGACGACCACAATGTGGAACGGTTCTGCAACCTGATGGATGAGATGTCGGCGTCCACGGAAACGCGGTTTGTCATCATCACCCACAATCCGATCACGATGGCGCGCATGAACCGCCTTTTCGGCGTGACCATGGCCGAGCGCGGTGTCTCGCAACTGGTCTCGGTCGACCTTGAAACCGCCGAAGAACTTCGCGACGCCGGATAATGGCGGGCCGTAATTGGCGCATTTTCAGAATCTCAACAATTTCAATCGATAATATCCGTTCCTGACCCTATTGTCCTATGGCCTTGGGCGGGTCGATTCAGCTATGGGAACGGCTGAACCGACCCGGTTCGCCCGGATGCGTTTGGAGGGAACAATGTCCCAATGGGTCTACACATTTGGCGACGGAAAGGCTGAAGGCAGCGCGCGTGACCGTGATCTGCTGGGCGGCAAGGGTGCCAATCTTGCCGAGATGTGCAATCTCGGGCTTCCGGTGCCGCCGGGCATGACGATAACCACGGAAGTGTGCAACTGGCATTATGCCAATGGCCGAACCTATCCGGCCGAACTGGAAAACCAGATTGCCACCGCCTTGCGTCACATCGGTGATCTGACCGGCCGCAATTTCGGCGATGACGAAAGGCCGCTTCTGCTCTCCGTGCGCTCGGGGGCGAGGGCCTCCATGCCGGGCATGATGGATACGGTGCTTAATCTGGGGCTCAATGACAAATCCGTTCTGGCGCTTGCGCAGGATGCCGGTGATCGCCGTTTTGCCTATGACAGCTACCGCCGCTTCATCCAGATGTATGGCGATGTCGTGATGGGCCTCGATAACGAGGTTTTCGAGGAAATCCTCGAGGACGAAAAGGCCGCCTATGGCCACGAACTCGATACCCAGATGTCCGCTGAGGAATGGACAACGGTTATTGATCGCTACAAGCAGATCCTCGAGGAGGAACTGGGTCAGCAATTTCCGCAGGATCCGAACGAGCAGCTCTGGGGCGCCATCAGCGCGGTGTTTTCCAGCTGGATGAATGCCCGCGCCATCACCTATCGCAGACTGCACGATATTCCCGCTGAATGGGGAACAGCCGTCAATATCCAGGCCATGGTATTCGGAAATCTCGGTGATAGTTCAGCCACCGGCGTTGCCTTTACCCGCAATCCCTCGACCGGCGAAAACGCGCTTTATGGCGAGTTTCTTGTCAATGCGCAGGGTGAAGATGTGGTGGCCGGTATCCGGACACCGCAGAACATCACCGAAGATGCCCGCATCGAAGCCGGTTCCGACAGACCGTCGCTGGAGAAGCTGATGCCGGATGCATTTGGCGAGTTTCTCGGTATCTGCGAGCGTCTCGAGACCCACTATCATGACATGCAGGATCTGGAATTCACGATCGAGCGCGGCAAGCTGTGGATGCTGCAGACACGCAGCGGCAAGCGTACTGCCAAAGCAGCCCTGAAAATTGCCGTCGACATGGCCGAGGCTGGCCTGATCAGCAGGGAGGATGCCGTTCGACGCATCGACCCGGCGTCGCTGGATCAACTGCTTCATCCGACGATTGATCCGCATGTCGCGCGCGATGTCATCGGTTCCGGATTGCCCGCATCACCGGGCGCTGCGACCGGACAGATCGTCTTTACCTCCGAAGATGCCGTCGAACTTAGCGAGGCCGGTCAAAATGCCATTTTGGTGCGCGTGGAAACCAGTCCGGAAGACATCCACGGCATGCACGCGGCCGAGGGCATTTTGACGACGCGCGGCGGCATGACCAGCCATGCGGCCGTGGTGGCGCGTGGCATGGGCACACCATGTGTGTCCGGTGCCGGTGGAATGCGGGTCGATATGCATTCGCAAACGCTGTTGTCCATGGCCGGTCCATTGACAAAAGGGGACGTCATCACCGTGGATGGTTCCACCGGTCAGGTGCTCAGGGGCGCGGTTGCCATGCTCCAGCCAGAACTTTCGGGTGATTTTGGCCGCATCATGGAATGGGCCGATGCTGCACGCCGCATGCGCGTGCGCACCAATGCCGAAACGCCGGCAGATGCGCGGGCCGCACGCAGCTTTGGCGCTGAAGGCATCGGCCTTTGCCGAACCGAGCACATGTTCTTTGAAGGTGACCGCATCATTGCCATGCGCGAGATGATCCTTGCTGATAACGAAGAAGGCCGCAGGGCTGCGCTCACGCGTTTGTTGCCGATGCAGCGATCCGATTTCGTTGAACTGTTCGAAATCATGCAAGGCACACCGGTGACCATACGGCTGCTCGACCCGCCACTGCATGAGTTTTTGCCAAAGACCACCGAAGAAATCGCCGAAGTTGCGCAATCGTTGGGCGTTTCAGCCAACCAACTGCGCGAGCGCACGGAGGCGCTTCACGAATTCAACCCGATGCTGGGACACCGTGGCTGCCGTCTGGCCGTTTCCTATCCCGAGATTGCCGAGATGCAGGCCCGCGCCATATTCGAGGCCGCGATCGAGGCGGCGCAGACAACCGGAGCACCGGTGGTGCCGGAGGTGATGATCCCGCTTGTCGGAATGATGGAAGAGTTGCGCTTTGTCAAAGCCCGGATCGATTCCATTGCCAAGGAGGTCATGGAAGAAGCCGGTCAGCAGATCGAATACCTTGTCGGCACCATGATCGAATTGCCGCGCGCCGCCATCAGGGCACACAGGATCGCCGAGGAAGCGGAGTTCTTTTCCTTCGGTACGAACGATCTGACGCAAACGACCTTCGGCATCTCGCGCGATGACGCGTCGGCATTCCTGACGACCTATCAGCAGAAGGGTATCATTGAACGCGACCCATTCGTGTCTCTCGATATTGAAGGCGTCGGCGAGCTGGTGCGGTTGGCCACCGACAAGGGCCGCAGCACGCGCAGCGAAATCAAGCTGGGCATCTGCGGCGAACATGGCGGCGACCCGTTATCGATCCATTTCTGTGAAGAGGTTGGGCTGGACTATGTGTCCTGTTCACCCTTTCGGGTTCCGATAGCGCGGCTTGCCGCTGCTCAGGCAGCGCTTGGCCCGAAATAATACCAGCTGGGCTCTGTTTTAACGGCGGTCGGAGTGATCACGAAGCATCCGGGGCGAGCCAGAGCGGGTCGGGCTCCGGCAGCGGAATAGCGTCGATCAGCGACCGGGTATAGGGCTGCTGCGGATTGTCGAACACCGCCTTTGTTGAGCCCTTTTCAATGATCGTCCCGTTGTGCATGACGATCACCTGCTCGCACAGCCGGCGAACCACGGACAGGTCATGGCTGATGAAGGCGATGGTCAGGCCGAGTTCCCTGCAGAGCCGTTCAAGCAATGTGAGGATTTGCGCCTGCGTGGATACATCCAGACCCGAAACGATCTCATCAGCAAGCACAAAACTCGGCGACAGTGCCAACGCCCTGGCAATCCCGACGCGTTGACGCTGTCCGCCCGAAATCTCGTGCCGATAGCGCTTTGCAAAACTCTGCGGCAATCCCACCCGATCCAGCGCTTCCTTGACCCGTCCGTCAATATTGTCGGTCAGTCCATACTGTCTCAGTGGCGCCGCTATGATGCTGGCGATCGTCCGCCTTGGATTGAGCGATGACATCGGGTCCTGAAAGATCATCTGGAGATTGCGCCGGTGCGGCCGCAGTTCGTTCTCGCCGAGATGAGTCAGGTCCAGTCCGTCGAAGACAATTGTTCCCTCGGTCGGCTCCAGCAGACGCACCATGGCCCGCCCAAGCGTTGACTTTCCAGACCCGGATTCCCCGACAATTCCCGTGACGGCGTTGCGTGGAACCTGAAAATCGATCCCCTTGAGTATCTCGATTTGCGGTGCTGCGCCGAAAACCGGCTTGCGTGTCATATCCGGAAGGGACAGTTTCAGGCCGGAGATGGTAAAAAGATTATCCGCCATGGCTGGACATCCAGTCTCGGTCGGCGGTTTCGACCGCCTTCGCCAAATCCGATAGCACCGACTGATCGACCGGCAGAAGGCTTGCCTCAGGATCGGTATATCGTGGCGTTGCGGCAAGCAGTGCCCGCGTGTAGGGATGCTGTGGATTGGCGAAGAGCTGGTCGACGGCGCCTTCCTCCACCACCATCCCACCGTAGAGGATGGTCACGTTCTGGCTGATCTTGGCCACCACACCGAGGTCATGCGTCACAAAGAGGATGGCCGTTCCGTGCAGCCGCTGCATTTCGGCGATCAGGCGCAGGATCTGCTTTTGCACCGTGACATCGAGCGCCGTCGTAGGCTCGTCGGCGATGATCAGTTTGGGCTCCGCCGCAAAGGCGGCGGCGATCAGGACCCGTTGTCGCATGCCCCCGGACAGTTCGTGCGGATAGGCCCGCAAAACCCGTTCGCCGTCGCGTATGTGAACTTCATCGAGCAAGGTGCGGACCCGCTCATCGGCGCGCGTCTGGTCCCAGCCCAGGATCTTGACCAGCCGATCTGTCATCTGGGGTCCGATGCGGCGCGATGGATTGAGCGCGGTCAGGGGATCCTGCGGGATCAGGGCAATACTGGCCGCCACCGCCTGGCGGCGCTTTGCGGCGGTGAGGCGGCCGAGATCGTTGCCCTGAAGCCAGATATCACCTTCCACGATCTTGACGCTGACCGGCAAGACACCGAGCACTGCCTTGCTCAACATGCTCTTTCCGGCGCCGCTCTCACCAACGAGCGCCCGAACTTCGCCAGGCGCGACGTTCACATTGACCGAGCGAAGCAATCTCTGGCCGTCCGGCAAGGTTGCGCTGAGATTGGTGATGGCCAGACAGTCGGTCATCGCAGCACCGGATCGAAGCGTTGTTTCAGACCCTCGCCAAGCTGGCTGAAGGACAAGACAGTCAGGAAGAGCGCAACCAGCGGGAAAACCAGCACCCACCAGGCCTGGTGGATCGACAGACGACCCTCGGCAATGATGCCGCCCCAGGTGGGGTCGTCGGTCGCGACCGACAGATTGACGAAGGACAGGATGGCCTCGACGATAATGGCGATCCCCATTTCGAGAGACAGCAGCGCGATGATTGATGGAAGCACGTTGGGCAGTACCTCATCGATCATCGTCTTGACGCGCCCAAAGCCGGCAATATGCGCGCTTTCGACATAATCCATTCTCGCCTGGACCATCGCTTCGGCACGGATAACCCGGCAGAACCGTGTCCAGTCGATGACCGCGATGGCAATGATGACGGAATGCAGCCCGGTACCCAGAACGGCGATCAACAGGATAGCGAAGAGCACCGGAGGAAAAGACATCCATATATCGACAATACGGGAAATGATGCGGTCGGCCCATCCACCGAAATAGCCGGCAACCAGACCCAACGTGGAACCGACAAGGCACGCTGCGATCGCCGCGGCGAAGGCGACCATGAACGCAATGCGCGCGCCGTGAATGAGTCGAGACAGGAGATCGCGGCCAAGGCTGTCCGTACCCAGCCAGAAGCCGGGTTCAGCGCCTTCGATCCAGAAAGGCGGCAGGCGACCGTAGAGAAGGTCCTGGGTCAATGGATCATGGGGCGCAATCCATGGGGCAAGCAAGGCGGCGGCCAATGCCAGGGCGATCCAACCGCCCGCGAGCCACAGTCTCAGATTGGGTTTTTTGTACCGGCGTCTGATATCAGCCATGGCGCAGTCTCGGATTGAGCAGCGCATAACTCAGATCGACCGCAAGATTGATCAGAACGAACAGCATGGCGAAGACCAGCACAATACCCTGAATGAGCGGAAGGTCTCGATTGATAACGGCATCGATCGCCAGATTGCCCAGGCCCTCATAGGAAAACAGCCGCTCGATGATGACCGTGCCGCCGATCAGAAACGTGAATTGTACGCCGATCAGGGTCAGGGTCGGCAATGCCGCATTTTTCAGCGCTTCGCGCAAAATCACCTGGGTTTCGGAAAACCCCTTGACCCGGGCGAGCACTATATAGTCGAGTTCGAGGACTTCCTTGAGTGACTGTTTGAGCAATTGCGCAATAATCGCAGCCAAAGGCAGCGCCAGAGCCAGTGCCGGCATGAAGAGATGGGACAAGAGGTCTTTCGTCAAATCGAAGCGCAGTCTCAAAATACTCTCGAAAAGATAGAACTGGGTGTCGAAGGGCAGGTCTAACCGCGGTGAGACCCGACCCGTGATCCCGAATATCGGTATCAGGACACCGAAGAAGAGAATGAGCACCAGGCCCCACAGAAAGTCGGGGATGGACAGAGCCGCGCCATTGATGACGTCTATGCCTGATTCGATCGCCGTACCACGCTCGCGCGCCCCGACGATGGCCAGAAAGCCGCCAAACAAAACTGCGATGAACAGGGCCAGAATCGAAAGTTCGAGAGTTGCGGGAAGACGCTCCAGAACCAGGCCGAGAACATCCTGACGCAGCGAAATGGACGTGCCGAAATCGCCTTGGAGAATGCCCCAGAACCAGATGAAAAACTGCTCGAACAGACTTTTGTCCAACCCGTAGAGCGCGCGCAGCCGGTCAATGTCCGCGTCGGTCGCACCGGGCGGAAGCATCATCGCGATCGGGTCGCCCGGTGCGATCCGTATGACGATGAACACCACGACAGCGACGCCGAACAGCGTGACCAGCATGGTGAGCAGGCGGATGACAATGCGCTGCATCATGATGCGTCGCCGATCATTTCAGTGGAGGTGGAGCTTACCACTTTTGAAAGCGCCTGACTTTGGATCCTGTGGAATGACCGAGATTATAGGCAAACCGGCTGTCACACGGACACCGCGTTGAAACTGTAAACCGACACATCATCGTGGTCCGAATGGGGAAGAAACGGACCGCTCCCGAACGAAGCGGCCCGAAATGGGCATTAGCTGGGTTTCATCAGTGCCGGCAGCAAGGCACCCGAAACATGCGGGACGACCGTAACCTTGTCTGAATGGACAATGGGCTGAACGAACTGGATCAGCGGCAGCACATAGGCATTGTCTGCGATCAGCTTGCTGACGCCCTTCCAGCCGGCAATGCGCTTTTCTTCATCGGGTTCACCCCACAGAGGGTTGATGGCATTGATGACATCTTCACCATCCCACACCGAATGCGGGCTCGGCCCGTACATGGCAAAGCCGGTGGAGGTGGTTGGATCACCAATGGAATTGCCCCAATTGTAGAAGGCGGCTGGAGCGAGCTGATCGGCGGCACGCAATTCAAAGTGCTTGGCGATTTCGTAGACTTCGATGGTCGCCTCGATTCCGACTTTGCGCCACATGCCGACAATGGCCTGGATCATCTCGTAATCCTTGGGTTTGAAGCCGCGTGTCGTCTGGATGACGAATTTGACCGGATTATCTGTCGAGTATCCCGATTTCGCCAGAAGTTCCTTCGCCTTTTCCGGATTGTATTCCGTCTGGATCGATGGATCGAACGCCGCGTAATCCGGCGTTTCCAACGTGCTGATCGGGATGCCGTAGCCACGCAGCAGGCGGTCCACCAGCAGTTTCTTGTCAACAGCCATTACCGCGGCGTGGCGGACATTCTCATCCTTCATGACATCTATATCATTGAGGAAGATCATGCCGATATCGGAAATCGGCGTAGCCGAGCCCGACAGTCCGTCCTTGGCCACCAGGCGGTCATATTCCTCGTAGGGAATCTCGAGGGTGACGTCCGAACCGCCCGATTCAACCTCCGCCACGCGGCTGGCGGCATCCGTGACAAATTTGATCGTCACATTTTCAAAGGCCGGCTTTTCGCCCCAGTAGTTCGGGTTGGCCTTGAGGCGGATGAATGCATTTCGTTCGAACTTGTCGACCATATAGGGTCCGGTACCGATCGGCGCGGCTTCAAAACCTTCCGGTCCGACCTTCTCGTAATAGGCCTTTGGCAGGACATAGCCGGTCAGGAAGGACATCCATTTGAACAGGGTCGGTTCGAAGGACAGCACGTCGGCGGTGATCATGTTGCCGTCAATACTGAAATTGCCAATCTTGGACCAGATGAACTGGATCGGATTGCCGGTTTCTTCCTTGGCGGCCCGCTCCAGCGACCAGACCACGTCTTCCGCGGTGAAGGGCGAGCCATCATGCCAGGTTACACCTTCGCGCACTTTCATCATGATTTTCGACTTGTCGTCATTCCAGCCCCATTCGGTGATGAGACCCGGTGCGAAGGACAGATCGGGCTTTTGCGCGATATATTGGTCGAACACCGATTGGTAGATGCCCTGAATGGTGGGGTTGACCGCTGAGGGTCCAACCGTTGGATCCCAGGAGGGCAGGTTGACATGATAGGCAATGACCAGCTCATCGGTCTGCGCCAGTGACGCGGTCGGGAGACCCACGGCGGCAACGCCCAGCGTTGCCGCGCCATATCCCAGTATCTTTCGTCTCGTGTAAGGCATGATATTTCCCCTATATGTTGGCTTTTGAACTTTTTGGGCGGCACCGGATTGAAACCTCTGCTCGGTTTCGAAGGCCCGGCCGCGTCGGCCTTGTGAATTCCGTACGGGCTAACCTCCTGCCAATTGTTGGGCCAGCATGAACCCGGAGGCCGCGCCGACACCGGCTCCCGGCCACGTTGCGGCACCAACCATGTGCAGTTTGTCAATCGGCGTATTCCAGCGCGCGTAGCCGGGCACCGGTCGGAAAAAGAAGTTCTGTGACAGATGGTGGCTGCCGCAGATCTGGTCACCGCCGACGAGGTTCGGGTTTTCGCGCTCCATGTCGCTCGGCGAAAAGACCGACTTGCCGAGGATTTTTCCCCGCAGGCCCGGCGCATAGGATTCGATGATGTCCAGGACACGGTCCGCATAGCGATCCTTGAGGTCATCCCAGGAAGCGGGTTCCAGTTCACCTGACGCATCTCCCGTTACGTTTGCCGGCAAGACTCGCACCTGAATCCAAAGCACGTGTTTCCCATCGGGCGCACGCGACGGATCGAGCACGGTTGGCTGACCCACAACGACCACCGGCATATCCGGCAACTGTCCGGAGATGGCATGGGTATAGGCGCTGGCCATGGTATCCAATGTCGGGGCCAGGTGAACATAGGCGAAGGACTTCAGTTCGTCGCCGGCTTTCCAGTCAGGCAGTGAATCCAGAGCGAGATGGATCATCATGGTACCAGGCGCATGGACGAATTTGCGCCCCGCAGAATCGAACTTCTGGCTTCCGGTACCCTGTGGCAGAAGCGTGCTGACAAGGGCGCCAGGAGTGACATTGGCGATGACGGCCTTGCTGGCGTGGATGTCTTCTCCATTGGCCAGCCGCACGCCCTTGGCGGTGCCGCCTTCAGTCAGGATTTCAGACACTTCTGCACCAGTGACCAGCGTTCCGCCGGCGTTACTGTAGAATGCGGTCAACGCAGACGTCATGGAATCGGCGCCACCTTTTCCCAGAACCATGCCAAAATTCTGATTGGCCATGGATTCAAGGTAGGGAAACACTGCGCCGCCGGCGATATCGGGCGCGAAATCAAGATGCATGCCCCATGCGGCCATCATGGCCTTGACCTGTTCGGAGTCGAATGTCTCATTCAGCCAAGCTCGCGGGGAGGAGAGCAGCAGACGGAGAAGTTCCAGAGTGCCCGCCGTTCCCTTGGAGCGCCAAATCCTCCAGAAATTGCCGGCAATCGACCGCATGGACATCGGTGACCCGAGAATGCTGCCGATGGCCTCCACTTCCTGCGGAAATCCGGCGGCCAGTTCGCTCCAGATTTCAGCATCGCTCGCTGAGAATTGTTTGATTCGTCCCGCTGTTTTCTCGAGGTCGGTGCTGACGCCCAGCCAGCGACCATCCGGAAACACGCTGGAAAAACACTCCGTGGCCGGGACGAACTCCAGGCCAGCCGATTTCAACTCATTTACATATTTCTTGTGAAATGCAGAACCCGCAAAAAGGTTCAGATTCATCGCGCCAAAATCATGGCGAAATCCCGGCTGCGTCAATTCCAGAGTTTTGGCAGCACCGCCAGGATGCTCATGTTTCTCATATATTGCGGTTCTCCAACCTCTTTTCTGGAGGTGTGAAGCGCAGGCCAGGCTATTGTGTCCGGCTCCTATGATGATGGCATCGAACGCGCTCAATGCAGTCTGTTTCCCCTGATGCAGCAGGTGGAATTTATTGCATATGCATATGTTTTCGTCTAGTAAAAGAATGAGTTTTGGTATTTGAAGCGCGCGAAGAAAAGGATCGAATTCATGGAATCTGGTGAAACGCTTGCGGGTCTTGGAGAACTGCTTCTTTCCGGCAAAATCGAGGTTGTGGATTTGGCTGGCGTGCTGGGTCCCGATACACCCTTGTTGAAGCTGCCGCCGGAATTGGCCGTGGACACGCCAAAAATCGAAATTCACAAGATTTCAGCCTATGATGACAACGGACCGTGGTGGGCCTGGAACTGGCTGAAAGTCGGCGAGCATTCCGGTACCCATTTCGATGCGCCGATCCATTGGATTACAGGCAAGGACTACGCCGACGGTGCAACGGATACGATCCCGCCAAAGAATTTTGTTGCGCCGGTCAATGTGATCGACTGTTCGACGGAATCCGAGGCGGACCATGATTTTCTTCTGACGGCGGACCGGGTCAAGGCCTGGGAGGCCGAGCACGGCGCCATTGCGCCGGGCGAATGGGTGGTCATGCGCACCGATTGGTACAAGCGAAGCGGGTCGGAAGATGAATTCCTGAATGCCAATGAGACCGGACCGCATACACCCGGGCCGACCGCCGAGGCGATAGAATACATCATCTCGACCGGTGCCATTGGCTGGGGAAGCGAAACGATCGGCACCGATGCCGGTCAGGCCGCGGGTATGGAGCCGCCATTCCCGGCCCACAATCTGATGCACAAGGCCAACCGCTACGGTCTGGCCAGCCTTGCCCATCTGGACCGGCTCCCGCCGAAGGGTGCCATCATGATTGCAGCGCCGCTGAAGATCAAACACGGAACCGGAAGCCCCTGTCGGGTTCTGGCGCTTGTCCCGAAAGGCTGACAAGGCCGGAGCAAGGCATGAGTGACGTCGATCACATCATCGTCGGCAGCGGGATCAATGCGCTGGTGTGCGCTGCGGTCTTGTCCGGCAAGGGTGAAAAGGTCCTTGTGCTAGAGCGCAATGATCGCATCGGTGGCTGCATCCGGTCGGAGGAAATCACCGCTCCCGGATTTGTCCATGATGTCATGGCGACGACCTTCGTCCTGTTCATCACGTCACCGGCCTATGCCGCGCTTGGAGAGGACCTCGCGCGACATGGGCTCGAGTTTTGCAATTCCGCCCATCCCACGGGTGTTCTGCGCCCTGATGGCGGCCATGTCGTCTTGTCGACGGACCGCAGCGAGAACATCGCAGCGTTCAATGCCATCAGTCCGGGAGCAGGCGACAGCCACGCACGGATCGTTGGCGGTATCGAACAAAATGCCGAGCTGCTGTTCGGGCTGCTTGGCGGCCGCATCCGATCCGTGGCAACGCTGAAGCTACTTGCGCGCCATGGCTGGTCGAAGGGGATAAGGGGTATCACGGCCTTCTTTGGAGAAGCGCTGACACCGGCGCGGGCCTCTCTGGAAGCCGATTACGAAAGTGAATTAATGCAGGCGCTTTGGGCACCCTGGTCACTGCATGCAGGATTGGATCCAGAAGAGGCGTTTTCCGGACAGATCAGCAAGGTCATTGCCTTTGCTCTGGAAGCGGCAGGAGCACCCATCGTAAAGGGTGGGGCCGGCAATCTGTTGAGCGCATTCCACGGCCTGATCGAAGAAAAAGGTGGAACAATCCGGACCGAATGCGATGTCGAAGCTGTTGACATTCACAATGGCCGGGCAACCGGAGTCCGACTGAGTTCAGGCGAAGCCATCAAGACTGCCAAATCGGTCATCTGCTCTGTTGCCCCCAAACAGCTCTATGGGCGCCTGTTGGGTCAGAATGCGCCCGAGGAGGAGCGCGAATCCGCCTCAAGATATCGGCACGGCAAGGGCAATTTTCAGATTCACTTTGCGCTGAAAACAGCGCCCCGTTGGCCTGATCCCTCTCTTCAGGACGTTGCTTTGCTGCATCTGACGCCGGGCCTGGACGGTGTGTCCAAGGCCTGTAACGAGGCCGTTCGCGGGATGCTGCCCGAGGTGCCGACGATCTGCGTCGGGCAGCCACATGCCCTGGATCCGTCGAGATGCCCAGAAGGCAATGCCATCCTCTGGGTGCAATTGCCCGAAGCGCCGCGTTTCGTGAAGGGAGACGCGGCCGGTAAACTCGATATTCCCGAGGACGGTACATGGTCCGAGGCGTTGCGGGAGGCCTATGCTGATCGTGTGGAGGCCATATTGTCGGCACAGATCGAGGGGTTTTCCGAAACGGTCATTCAGCGGCGGGCCTATTCACCGGCGGATCTCGAAGCCATGAACGTCAACCTTGTGGGTGGAGACCCCTATGGCGGTGCCTCGTCTATTGATCAGTTCTTTGCGTGGCGACCATTCAGGCACAGCATCAATCATGATACGCCGATCAAGGGTCTCCACCATATCGGTGCCTCGACCCACCCGGGCGCCGGGCTTGGCGGAGGCTCCGGATTTCTGCTTGGGACCAAACTGTAATGGACCAGAGCGCTCCACAGGAACCCAACGACTCGACCCTCGGCGAAATCGGGTTACAGCAATTCGCGCCCTATCTGATGAACCGCATCATGGGCCGCTACAATGATACGCTGCGCGAGGATTTGCGTCGGCAGGGCCTGAGCGTGCCGCAGGCGAGGGCGCTTGCCGTCCTGTCGGTCATCGATCGCGTGACAGTCAATGATCTGTCCGTCTATACCGTGATTGAACAATCAACGCTCAGTCGAACGCTTGACGCACTGGAGGCGCAGGGTCTGGTGCGCCGCGAGACGTCACGGAAAGACAGCAGGATCAAGCACGTGATCATGACCGATGACGGGCGCGCGCAATTCGCACTGGCCTGGCCGCCGATGAAACAGGCGTTCGACGCGATGTTCGACAATATCGACGAGGCGGAATATGCCGACTTCGTGGCGACCCTGCAGAAAGTACTGACCAATATCCGCAAGCATCAGATTTGACGATCAGCTGTTCCTCAGACCTTCGCGAGTGACCAAGGCTTCGGTTTCATCGAGCGCCCGTTCAAGACGATCGAAAAGGGCGTCAAGCTCATCCGGCTGAATGATCATTGGCGGGCACAGTGCAATACTGTCGCCCAGGGCCCGGAGGACCGCGCCCTGCTTTTCGAGGAATGCCACGGTTTTCGGGCCAACACCTTGTGCGGCATGAAACGAGCGTTTCGTGGTCTTGTCGGCCACCAGTTCAACGGCGCCGAGCAGACCGGAAAACCGCGTCTCGCCGACCAATGGATGCTCGCCAAGCGCTGTCATTCGCCTTTCAAACAGCGGCATCAGACTGCGGACATGTCCCAATATGTCACGCTCCTGATAAATCTCGATAGCCTTGACGCCAAGTGCACAGCCCAGCGGGTGACCGCCATAGGTGAAGCCATGCCCGAATGTGCCCAGCGCGGAACTCTGGTCGACACAGGCCTGATAGATATCGTCGGGGACCATGACCGCCCCAAGAGGCGCATAGGCGGAGGTCATCTGCTTGGCTGCCGAGATCGTGGTGGGAACCATATTGTGGGTCTGGCTTCCCCACCAGTTTCCCGTTCGGCCGAAACCGTTGATGACCTCGTCGTCGATCAGCATGATATCGTGTTCGTCCAGGATTGGTTGTATGGCCTCGAAATAGCCGACCGGTGGCACGATCACCCCGCCGGCTCCCATCACCGGTTCGGCGATCATTGCAGCAATGGTGTCCGGACCCTCACTTTCGATCAGCGTGCGCAGCGATAGCGCCAACCGGTCGGTAAACTCCTGTTCGCTTTCACCCTCATGCGCGAAGCGGTAATGATGGGGACAATCGGCATGCAGGACCCTGTCGACCGGCAGATCAAAACCATTGTGGTTGCCCGGCAATCCGGTAAGCGAGCCCGACATGACGGTGACACCGTGATAGGCCTTGATCCGCGAGATGATCTTCTTCTTGTGGGGTTTGCCCCGGGCATTGTTGTAATACCAGGCCAGCTTGACCTGTGTGTCGTTGGCTTCCGAACCCGACGATGTGAACAGGACCTTTGATATGGGAACCGGCGCGATTTCCTTGAGCTTCTCCGCCAGTTCGATGGCCGGCTCGGTCCCTTTCGCGCCGAACAGATGATAGTAGGGCAGCGTGCGCATTTGCTCCGTCGCTGCGTCGATCATCTCTTCGTCGCCGAAACCAAGCCCGGCGCACCAGAGGCCGGACATGCCCTCGATATATTCATTTCCCTGGGTGTCATAGACAAAGACGCCCTTGCCGCTTTCCATCACAATGGTGCCGGTTTCGGGCAGCCTGTGCAGCGGTGTATAGGGATGCAAGACCGCATCGATATCGCGTTTTTGAACATTGCTCAGGGGGCTTTGGGAAGGCCGGCTGGTCATTCTTCAAATCCTGTCAGGTGGGCATTGCCGCCCACCGTATCGCCGGGTGTCTCTCCAGGCAATTTCAAAGCGAGCGGTTCGGATAGATCGTCAATGAAAATCCATGGATTCGTTCTTGGATCACGTCAGCGGTTTCACTGATGGAAAACATACGCTAAAGCGGGACGGGACAAGGCCCAGAGTTAGACGGAAGCCGCACGGCATGAAGATTCGCTACGAACGCCCCGTATCCCACGCTGCAACCTGGGCCTGGCGCTTCGGCCTGTTTGCGCTGACACTTTTGGTGGTTGCCGCGGTGATGCATCGTTTTGGCCTGCTCAAATCTGACATTTTCGCAACGGTCTTTGTTTTGAGCGGCGCATTGGCTGCTTTGGCCTTTCTCCTGGCCATCGTCGGATTGATCCGGTTGTGGATGGTCGGCGCAAAGGGTGGCCGGGCGTCGGCAAAGGGAATGTTCTATTCCGTCCTGGTTCTCATTCCCGTCAGCATCGCTGGCTATCGCGGCTACACACTGCCGCAGCTCCATGATGTTTCGACAGACACGGTGGACGTGCCGGGATTTCTTGAACCGGTCGATCACCGGTGGGTCTGGCTGCCTCTGATCGGCCGCGGCGACCCGAATTATGCCGGTCAGGCGGAAGCCTATCCGCAGGTTACCGGCCGGCGTTACGAGGGGGCAGTGGACCGGGTGCTGGAAGCTGTCTATCTGGTCGCGGAAAACAACGGCATTCGTATCACGGACGCCAAACTTCCGGAAGAAACCGCGACCAACGGCGAAGCTGAGGCGCCGGGCGACGAGGCCAGTCCATCGGAAGCCGAAATCGCATCCGAGGCGACCGAAGTGGCCGAGGAGCCGGATGAGACGATTGTCCCGGACCCATCCGAATTATCGGATGAAGAAAGCGCGCTTGGATCGCTCCCGCTGGAAGACGAAGGACCGATTGAACCCGTCGTGATTGTCCCTGTGCAGATCCTTTTGCAGGGCGAAACCCGCACATTGCTGTTCGGTTTCGAATCCGACATCAGCATAAGACTTAGCGAAGAAGCGGAAACGACATTTGTCGACATGCGATCCGTCTCCCGTTTCGGACCGCATGATTTCGGCGCCAATGCGGGGATCATTGCAACATTTCTTGCGGCGCTCGATGCTGAGCTATTGGGAATTTCCGTTAGGTAAATAATGCGATTACGGTGTCAGGTTAAACGCGCTGTTGATCGACGGCGCTCCATCCGTCTCGACAAGTCCGCGACCTAGAAGATCTTCCATATGCGCGAGCAGTGACAGAGCTGCGGCGCGATGCAGGCGGGAATCCGTGTCGCGGTAGATGACCTTGACCATATCGGCGATATGGCGGTCACCTTTTCGCAGTCGGTCGAGTATGGCGGCTTCGCGCATTTTGCGGTGGGTTTTCAGGGCACGCACGAACTGCGGCGGCTCTTTTACGGGTCCGCCATGGCCCGGCAGGTAAATCCGGTCGTCCCGCAGCAGCAGCTTTTCCAGTGATGCCATATAATCCGACATGGCGCCGTCGGGTGGCGCAACAATCGATGTCGCCCAGGCCATCACGTGATCCGCCGAGAACAAAATGGCTTCTTTCTCCAGTGCGAAGGCCGCATGGTTGGCCGTATGGCCCGGTGTGTGAATCACGCGGAGTGCCCAGCCTTCGCCCTCGATGACAGCGCCATCTTCGGCTTCTATGTCCGGTCGGAAATCCATGTCGGAACTCTCGGCAAGCGGGTTCACTTCGCCGACATACAGATCGCGTGCGGCCCGATGCGGCCCTTCAGCCACCGTGACCGCGCCGGTCTCTCTTGCCAGCCGCGTGGCAAGCGGGGAATGATCGATATGGGTATGGCTCACCAGAACATGAGTGACTTCGCGGCCCCGCAAAGCCTTTTTCAGAGCCAGATAGTGGCTTTCGATTGCCGGGCCTGGGTCAATGATGGCAACGGAGTTTTCGCCGACAATATAGGTGTTGGTGCCGTGAAAGGTCAGCGGCCCGTCATTCGTCGCCGTCAGGCGCTGAACACCGGCGGCAACATCGATTGCCTGGCCGTGATGCGGCTGAAAGTCTGTCTCGAAGCGGGGAGAAGTCAATTCCTACGCCGCTCCGATACGCAACAGGTCGAGGACGTGAATAACCCCGACTGGGCGCCCGTCCTCCTCGACAACCAACGCACCGATCTTGTTGTCTTGAATAGTTTTCAAGGCCGAAGCCAGCAACATGTCCGGGCCGATCGTCTGTCCACCCACCGTCATGATATCGTCGACAATTGCCTTGTTGGTGTCGATATGGGCATGGCGGCGCAAGTCACCATCGGAAACGACACCGCATATCTGCCCGTCTTCTTCAGTGATGATGGCCAAGCTGAAGGTTTTCTCGGACATTACCTGAATGGCATCCATCAATGCCGAACCGCGCCGCACAAGGGGAAGCTCATCGCCGACATGCATGGCGTCACGAACAAGGGTCAGACTTGCTCCCAAGGTGCCGCCGGGATGAAAATGGCGAAAATCCCGTTCGGAAAACCCGCGTCGGACCAGCAATCCGATGGCAATGGTGTCGCAGACCATCAGTTGCATCAGGGAAGATGTGGTCGGCGCAAGTCCGAGCGGACAGGCTTCGTCTGCCTGTTGCAATGCGACCACGTTGGTCGCCGAGCGCCCCAAGGTGCTCTCACGCTGTGATGTCAGGGCAATGAGCGGAATGTCCATGCGCCGTGCATGGTAGACGACGTCGGACAATTCCCTGGTCTCTCCGGACCAGGACAATGCCAGCACGCAGTCATCCGGCGTGATCATGCCAAGATCGCCATGGCTGGCTTCGGTGGCGTGTATGAACAGGGCAGGTGTTCCGGTGGAAGCAAAGGTTGCCGCGGCCTTGGCGCCGATATGGGCACTTTTGCCGACGCCGGACAGGATGACGCGCCCGCGCTGGCCGGCGATGACCTCGATGGCTTCGAGCACGGCGTCACCGAGCGGGCCTTCCAGGTTGGACACGACGCTGTCAATTCCGTCCCGCGAGACTTTGGCGGCTTTGAGGATTTCAGCGCGAAGATTGACTTCCGGAGACATCTGGACTTCCTAGGCTGTAGTGACGATTTAACCTATGCGCCGGCGTGGCACACGTCGTTCCTGGCAAGGCGCGAAATGCGCCGTCGTGTCGGCCACGTCAAGCATTTTGCAACGATGTCCAGGGGCGACGTGTGCCACGTCCAGAAGGGATTTGCCCGGATTGGACCAGGATCGGCCCCTTCGTCGTCGAATATGCACCAGCATGTCCTTCCTCCTCATAAACCGATCCTGAACAAATCCGAACAAACCGGCACATAGGTTAAATCGTCACTACAGCCTAGAGCATTTCAAGGTTTGGCAAGTGTATCAAAAGCCTTGAGACGTGCGAGCAAAGGCTTCATTTCGCCAAGCGGGATCATATTTGGCCCGTCGGACGGAGCGGCCTCCGGATTTTCGTGTGTCTCAATGAAAACAGATGCGCAACCCACGGCGAGGGCGGCCCGCGCCAGCACCGGTGCGAATTCTCTCTGGCCGCCGGAGGATGCACCTCTGCCGCCCGGTTGTTGCACCGAGTGGGTTGCATCGAACACAATCGGATAACCGGTCTGTGCCATTTGCGGCAGGCCGCGGAAATCGGTGACAAGAGTATTGTAGCCGAAGGATGTGCCGCGCTCGCAAAGCAGGATGTTTCGATTTCCCGTGGAGGCGATCTTGTCGGCGACATGTGCCATGTCCCAGGGCGCCAGAAACTGACCCTTTTTTACATTGATCGCCCTGCCGGTTTCACCAGCCGCCAGCAGCAGGTCCGTCTGCCGGCACAGATAGGCAGGAATTTGCAGGATATCCACAGCTTTGGCGGCAATGTCCGCCTGTTGCCGTTCATGGATATCCGTGATGACCGGGCATCCAAACTTTTCGCGAATATCCGCCAGAATCTGCAGACCGTCATCAATGCCGATCCCGCGCTTGCCGCTGACCGACGACCGGTTGGCCTTGTCAAAGGATGATTTGTAGACCAGCGCGATGTCGAGATCGCCGCATAGGGAAACGAGCTCTCCGGCGACACTCATGGCGTGATCGCGGCTCTCCATTGCGCAGGGACCGGCGATCAGCACAAAGGGCAGATCGTTGGAAAATGCGACCGGGCCGACATTGACTGATACGTTTGGTGTCATACCGATGCTCCATCCCTTTGCCCGAACCCGCACGAACCTTTGCGGACCCTGCAGTGCCGTATTGCATTATCGTCACGAGTTCAACCGCCGGGCGACAAGCCGGGCAGACCCTGTGCGCGTCAGTCTTCAACCATCGTGATGTGTTTGCCAATCTGTTCGCCAATGACGAGCGAAGCCGTCAGGCCCGGCGATTCGATTCCGAATAGCTGATATAGCCCGGCAATACCGTGATCGGCGGGTGACTGAAGGACGAAATCTCCCGGAGGCGCTCCCGAACCCACCAGCTTTGGCCGAATCCCGCTATAGGTCGGTGTCAGTGCATTGTCCGGCATGCCGGGCCAGTACGAACGGATGGCCACTTCAAATTCCTGCACCCTGTCGGTCGATACGCTGTAGTCCAGGGTTTCGCCATCCAGCCATTCGACATCCGGGCCAAATCGTGCCTGTCCGGCCAGATCCCGTGTGAAATGGATTCCCAGGCCGCTTTCACTCGGCATGGGATAGACAAGTCGCTTAAAGGGTGTCGGACAGCCGCTCAGTGAGTAGTAGTTGCCCTTGGCAAGGCGATGCGGCGGAATAGCCTCGGACGGTATGCCGACAACCGACCGGGCAATGTTCCAGGCGCCATGCCCCGCAGCATTGACCAGCACGGAACAGGAGATCTCAAGCTGCTCGGAGCCGTCGATCGTCAGAATGAGATGATCCTGCTCGGGGCGTACGGAACGCAGCCGGCTGGCGAAGGCGATCATTGCGCCATGGTCTTCAGCCTCGCCCTGATATGAGAGCATCAGGCTGTGACTGTCGACAATTCCGGTCGATGGCGACCGCAATGCGCCGACGCAGTGGAGCTGTGGCTCAAGTGCCATGGCATCAGCGGCAGTGAGCACTTCAATATCGGTCACGCCGTTGGCCTCGGCCTGAGCGCGAAGCGCGGCCAGACGGGGCATGTCTGCGTCCCTCGTGGCGACGATCAGTTTCCCGGTTCGTTCATGGGCGATATTGCGCTCCGCGCAATAGGCGTAGAGAGCGTTACGGCCCTCAACACACCATTGGGCCTTGAGCGAGTGGGTCGGATAATAGATGCCGGCGTGGATGACTTCGGAGTTTCTGGAGCTGGTATGCGACCCGATGATCTCTTCAGCTTCGAGCACCACAACATCGCGCCCGGCATGTGCAAGTGATCGTGCCGCGGCCAGCCCTATAATGCCAGCGCCGGCGACGACGCAATCGACATGATCCATTGTTTTGAAGGCCTCACTGTTGTTTGCAGGCGTGCCAAATGACCCGGCGCAAACCTTGTATCTCACCCGGCCGAATGGACCAACCGTTCAGCGGGACAAGAAAGGGTCAAGGTTCCCGGGAATGTGAATCCAAATATCAGCCTGATCCGGCAGCGTGTTGAAATGACTCTCGATTTCCCCCTCGCCACAGCTCCGGCAATGGGACCTTAGACAAAAGGCAGCCTGGTCAATCTGCCGCTGACGGAAGTGCCGGCCATGTCAACCGTGACCGTGTCGCCGGGCTTCGCGTCCACCGAGATCAGCGCAAATCCGATATTGGCTTTCAGGCGATACGACCAGATGCAATTGGTCATATGGCCCGATCTTGTCCCATCCTGCCAAATGCTCATCCAGTCTGAGTCCGGCTGATGCGGGACGTCTCCGTCCAGAATCACGCCCAGCTGGTGCCGCTTGATACCTTTCGAAACGATGCTTCTCAGCGCCTGTATCCCCACCACTTCATCGGGTGCGTCCAGGTCGACATATTTTTCCATGCGGATTTCAAACGGGTTTGTTTCGTCATCCGTGTCGCCGCCAAAGGACAGCAATCCGCTTTCAACCCGCTCACAGGCATTGGGGTTGCCGGGGCCGATGCCATGGGGCTGGCCGGCTTCTCGGATGATATTCCACAAATCCGTGCCGCGTGTACCATCCATCAGATAGATTTCGAAACCGCCCTGTTTGGACCAGCCGGATCGGGCGACAGCGACCGGAATGCCGTCGACTTCGCTTGGCTGAAACCAGAAATATTTCAGGTCACGAACCCAGTCTCCGAATACCGAGGCAACAACATCATCGCTTTTTGGACCCTGCACCGCCAGAGGGGACACGTCCGGTTCGCTGATCTGTACATCGAGCCCGCGCTCGGCCGCAATCGCCCGCGCCCAAAGGAGAACGTCCGAATCGGCGATCGACAACCAGTATTGCTGATCCGACAGTTTGAGCAGGATTGGGTCATTGATGATGGTTCCGGCATGGTTGCACAGCGCGATGTATTTGCCTTGCCCGATGGCGCAATTCGACAGATCGCGCGGGCACAGGATTTGAACCAGGTCAGCCGCGTCACGGCCCTTCAGTTCAACCTGCCGCTCGATCGCGACGTCCCAAAGGGAAACCGCCTCGATCAAACGCCAGTATTCCTTCTCCGGATCGCCATAGCCAGTCGGCATCAGCATGCGATTATAGGGTGTGAAGCTGGTAACACCCTCCGCAAGGGTTGCGCGATAAAAGGGAGATTTGCGAATGCGGGCGGTGGGAGTGAATGAGTGCATGGCGTATCCCGAACGTCACATGGCAGCGTGCAGACGCGAAGAGTGTCGGATATCTGTTGGTTGGACGTCAAATGACGTATGATGCGTACATGACCAAATAAAAGTTATGAGTGAATGCCATGAGGCGAAACCTGCCGCCCCTGAACTGGCTGCGAACATTCGAGGCATCGGCGCGACATTTGAGCTTTACGCGCGCCGCGTCCGAACTGAATCTGACACAGGCGGCTGTTTCAAAACAGATCAAACTGCTGGAGCAGCAGCTTGGCGAGCCCTTGTTCCAGCGCAAGGCGCGCAGTCTTGTTCTGACCCGGGTAGGAACGGCTTACCTGCCAAAGGTCAAAGATGCGATCGAGATGCTCGCGGAGGGGACTTACGAGGTATTTGGCGACCGCCGCTCCGATGTCCTGACGGTCCGTGTGACAATCGGCTTTTCGGTGAGCTGGCTTGCGCCGCGATTGGCCGATTACTATCGGAAGAATCCGAACCGTCCGCTTCGTATCGTCAGCAGCGTCTGGAACGACTCATTCAACCGGGAGCGCTTCGATCTCGATATCCGCTACGGCAATGGCGACTGGCCCGGCTTTCGGGCGGATCGTTTGACATGGGACACGTTGACACCCTTGTGCAGCCGGGAGGTGCTGCACGGGGACGCGCCGCTTCGCACGCCCGAAGATTTGCGGCATCATGATCTTCTGCATGTCATGGGTTTCGATGATGGATGGTCTGTTTGGCTCAAGGCAGCCGGTATTCCGGACTTCCACGTCGGTCCGGGCCTGCAATTCGATTCGTCTCTTATCGCCTTTGAAGTGGCGGCAAAGGGGCTTGGTGTTGCGCTTGGACGTTCATCGACCAGTGAATCGGAGCGCATGTCGGGGCGTCTCGTCGCTCCCTTCGATCTGGAAGTCCCGATCGATGAAGCTTTTTATCTGATCTCACCCGCCGATGTGGTGCCGCATCCGCATGCTGATCATTTTCGCGAATGGCTGCTCGAGGAGGTCATGATTGGACATCATTCGCCCTGATAAGCAAATTGAAGTACCAGTCAGAACACGAAGAGGCCCGCAGGCAACCCGACTGTATCGGGCCGCGTGCGGGCCTTGTAGATCCCCGGCTTACCTGCAAGAGGCGAGCCGGTTACGGGCTGTAATCAGCCAAACCACCAGCGCTCGGGTGCACGGAAACCGTCAAGGGTCCAGTTCGCACCGACGACATCCGGCGTTTTGACCTTGTCAGAATGCGCCATCACATAGCTGGCGAACATCGGAATGATGACACCGCCTTCTGTGCGCACGATGTCCTGCATCTCGCGATACATTTCACGGCGTTTGTCGCTATCGAGTTCAGACCGCGCTTCAAGAAGCAGCTTGTTGAACCGCTCATGCTCCCAGAAGGAATCATTCCAGGCTGCGCCTGAAGCATAGGCAGTTGTAAACATCCAGTCCTCGGTCGGGCGGCCGCCCCAGTAGACGGCGGAGAACGGCTTTTTCATCCAGACATCGGACCAGTATCCGTCATTTGGCTCACGCACGACCTTGAGATTGACACCACCAGCGGCTGCTTTCTCGGAAAACAGCAGAGCTGCATCGACAGCGCCGCCAAAGGCAGCATCGGCGGCCGAAAGCGAAACATCGACACTGTCGAGGCCAGCCTGTTTGAGGAAGTATTTGGACTTGTCGGGATCGTAGCTGTTTTGCTCCAGATCCGCATGATACTGGTTTGAACGGCCTATCGGATGGTCGTTACCAATTTCGCCGTAACCAAACAGAATCTTGTCGACCATCTCCTGCCGGTCGATACCATGCTTCAGCGCCATCCTGACATTGTTGTCGTTGAACGGTGCCGCCCGTGTATCCATGGCGAAAGTGTAGTGCTGCGTACCGGAAGGTGCCAATACCTTGACACCTGGAAGCCGGTCAAAAAGGTGCACCGTCTTGAGGTCGACCTGGTCGATCACATCGACGTCACCGGTTCTCAGGGCACTCTGACGGGCAGCCGGGTCGAGAATTGTCAGCAGGTCAATGCCGTCAAAGTGTGCCCGACCGCTCTTCCAGTAATTCGGATTGCGGGTCATGGATGCCTGGACACCTGGCTCATAGGCCGAGACCTTGTAGGCGCCGGCGCCGTCTTCGCTCGTCGGATCGATTTTTCCGTCCTTCGAAGGCATGATCGGGATGTGATAGTCCGAGGCGATGAACGGGAAGTCCGCATTGCCGTCCGCCAGCGAGATCACGACATAATCACCGTCGACCTTGATATCCTGAATCGGTTCGACAAACGGCTTGACCGCCGACTTGCTGTCTTCGCCGCGGTGATAGTTGAACGAGGCGACAACGTCTTCGCCTGTCAGGGTCTTGCCGCTGTGAAACTCGACACCGGGTCTGATTTTGAATGTCCAAACCTTGGCGTCCGGTGAAGCTTCCCAGCTTTCCGCAATTTCGCCAACCAGCGAACCGTCAGCGGCAACTTCAGTCAGATTGCCATGACGTGCCGTTGCAAATGTCTGTACGAAAGCGTGTGTCCAAAGTGCCGGATCGTAATTGTCGGAGGTGTTGCCGTGGGCCATGCCGACGCGCAGCGTTCCGCCCTTTTTGGGTTCTGCTGCCGCACCGCTCGCACCGAGCGGGCTGACCAGGGCCGCCGTGCCGAGTGCAGTGGCGCCCTGCAAAAGTCCACGCCGTGTTACCGGTGGTGTTTTGGTTTTCTTCGGTTCTGATGTTCTCATCGATGATCTCCCTGTATAAATCGATTTCTTGCTATTGAATCTGTTTCAACATTGCAGAGTTGGTCTCAACGTCCTCGATGCGGCATGTCACATATGTGGCGCAGCTCTGACTGCAAACGCACCAAATCCAGGCGCATTAAAGTGCAAAGCAGACGCCAAAACAAACACGATCGTGCGTTTTGTCGGGGTCGCGTGACCGAAACTCCTCCATTCCCGGATTAGAGAATTGTGACGTGTGGCGGTCAAACAACGTATTTTGGCTCTATGACCCCATTATTGTTATGGATGGTGGATCGTGACCGGTCCAATTGTCCCGTCGACCGGTGCGATTGTCCCGTCCAATGAGTGCACCGCACCGAAATGGGAACCGGTATTCGTCTCCCATGCGGTGTTTCGAAGAAGGTCGGGCTTGAATCAGTTTCCGAGGGATCGGTCATAACGAATTGAAAAGTAAAAGCTGGCAGCGGCAATTGACAGGAGTCTCTGCCGCACAGCGTCGAAATCTCCTTGATCCGATAGGGCCAATCTGTCGGTTCGGGCAGTTGACAAAGTGCCCAAAGAAATGTTTTGCATATTAAACAATATTTTGTATACTGAACTTGCTGACATGATTTGCCGGCGCCCTTGCCGGTGTCAAGAAACGAACCAGGATCAATCCGGGAGGAAAAGTATGAAATACACACATTTGCTAGGTGCGGTTGCAGGCGCGTTGATGCTGCTCGCTACCCCATCCATGGCGCAGGACAAGAACCACGCTGCGGCGACATTCATATCCGGCGGCCCGACGGGAACCTGGTTCCCCACCGCAACAGCCATCTCGGAAATGGTCAACGAGAACTATGAAGGCCAGCCGGTCAGCACGATCCCCGGAAAGGGCGCGATCGGAAACCCGCTTTCTGTGGGCAGCGGCAAGGCCGATTTCGGACTGTCCTACGGACCGTTCCTGTTGGCCATCTACAATGGCAACAACGCCGTCTTCGACAAGGCCGGTATGAGCAATCTGCGGGCAATCGCCAATGTGGTTCCCAACACGGTTCAAATCGTCATGGCGGGCGACCAGCCGCCGGATACGTTCTCGAAAGTGACCGATGGCGAAAAGCTCCGTATTGGTGTGGGCGCCAAAGGCTCGTCAAACCTTTTTGGGATTGAAAGGGTCATGGAGGAATACGGAACCGATTTCGATGGTATCGAAAAGGCCGGGGGCACGGTTATGGAAGGCCAGCAGCAGGGGCTTCTGGACGCCTTTCTCAATCGCCAGATTGATGTCTACACCAACACGGTCGGCGTCAGGTCGAGCGACTTGCAGCAGGCCATGGCGGCTCGTGACGCCTATCTGTTCAGCATGCCGGACGATATTCGCGACAAGATGGTCAAGAATTGGGGTTACGTGAAATACGACATTCCGCCCGGAACCTATGCGAGCCAGAAGGAGATGGTCCAGTCGCTGAATCTCTCCACGATCATCTTCACCACCGCGGAAATGGATGATGAGATCGTCTACAACATGGTCAAGGAGATGGCAGAAAATCGCGACCGTCTGATCTCCGCCTATGGAGGTTTTGAAAACTGGCAGCCGGATCTGATGCCGGTGGGTCATCCGATCCCGACCCATCCAGGCGCGACGCGTTACTTCAAAGAGGCTGGTTGGGTCCAGTAATTCAAGCGCTCCCAAACAACGCCAGGCAGTGTAAACTGCCTGGCGTTTTGCTATCAGCGGCATAGTTTCCTGGAGATCAAAATGGCGAAAGCGGATAACGAATCTGCGCTTGGCACCACGCTGGACGTCGCTTCGATCTCGATTGATACTTTTGAAAAACGCCTCTTTCCGACCGAACAACGCAAGCTGTCCGGCCCGTTACGCGTCTTTGTCACGCTCGCTTGCGCGACGTTGACACTGGTAACACTCTATTTCGCATTCACAGCGACCATCGGCGAAGTCAAAACCCGAAGTTTTCACCTGTTCTTTACGGTCAGTCTGACATTCCTGCTTTATCCGGCCCTGTCCGGCAGTGTCCGCGGGCGACCCAGCATCGTTGATTGCATCCTCGCAGCCACAGCCACGGTCTGCTTCGCCTGGGCATTCTGGTCGCAGGACCGGTTTCTCGAGCGCTATGTCGGATTTGACGACGTGCCGACCCTCGACATCATCCTGGGCACGCTGGCGATCATCGTGATTTTCGAGGCGACACGCCGCACCGTCGGCGTGATCATTGTATGTCTGAACATGTTCTTCATTGCCTATGCAGTGACGGGTCCCTATTGGCCGGGGCTGTTCGAACATCGTGGGGTTCCATACAGCGAACTGATCGAAACCCTTTATATGGACACCACCGGGATATTTAATTTCGTCACCGGAATTATGGCGACTTTCCTGTTTGTCTTTCTGTTGTTTGGCACCCTGTTGCGCGCAACCGGCGGTGATGCGGTATTTACCAATCTTGCCTTGGCAATCGCCGGGCACAAGCGCGGCGGCCCGGCCAAAGTCGCCGTCATTTCATCCGCGCTGATGGGCATGCTGTCGGGCTCGTCCATATCGAATGTCGCAACGACCGGCACCATGACGATCCCACTGATGAAACGTACCGGCTACAAGCCCCATGAGGCTGCGGCCATTGAAGTCGTCGCCTCTGTCGGCGGAGGGCTGACACCGCCGCTGATGGGGGCGGGCGCCTTTATCATGGCAAGTCTGACCGGCGAGCCGCTGGTCAAGATCTTGATGTATTCGCTGGCACCGGCAATCCTGTACTACTTTTCAATTTACGTTTTCACCGATGTCAAAGCAGCTCAACGGGGACTGGAGGGTCTGCCTAAATCCGAACTGCCGCGGATAGGCCAGGTCATCATCCAGGGATGGCACATCCTCATTGCCATATCGCTACTGATTGGTCTGATGCTGATGGATTTTACACCCTTTTTTGCGGCGGGTGCGTGCGTCGTCGGCACCTATGTCATGGCGCTGACACGTCGCACCACCCGGATTGGATTTCGCAAGACCTTTGCCACTCTCGAGGCCGGTGCGCGTGTTGCCATGAGCATTTCCGCGCTGCTCGCCAGTGCCGCCATCATTTACGGCGTGGTGGTGCAGACCGGTCTGCTGATCAAGATCACGTCGATCCTGCTGGATTTCTCGGGTGGGTCGATGTTCATCGCCATCGTATTGATCGGCCTGATCAGCTATGTGGTCGGCATGGGCATGCCGGTCACCGCATCCTACGTGATCATTGCAGCGCTCGGCGCTCCTTTTTTGCAGGATCTGGGCATGTCGGTGCTCGCTGCCCATCTGATCATCTTCTGGTTTGCGCAGGATTCGACCATCACGCCTCCGGTCTGCATGACCGCCTTTGTCGGCGCCCGCATCGCGGCCGCCGATCCGATGCGAACCGGGTGGGAGTGCGTCAAACTCGGGAAGGCTCTCTATATCATTCCGTTCGTCTTTGCGTTTGGCAGTCTGCTGGCTCCGAGCATCCTGGAAATCTCGTTTGATGTTGCCTGCCTGCTCCTCGGGTTCTGGGCATTGCAAATCGCGCTCACCGGTTATTGGCGAAAGACGCTCGGGATCACCGCGCGGCTGTATCTCACGGCCATCGCCATTGCCGGTATCTATGCGACCGTCGGCACAGTTTTCGACGGGGTTCCGGTCCTGGTCGGAGCGATGATCGCCACCGTCGTGTTTGTTTTTTTCACAAAGCCTGACAGATCAGATGCGGTTGAATCTGCGTGACAGACGCAGCACCGCATGCACCCGCTCTCAAAACCGACCGCAGTCAACTTTCATCTTGTCGCCGGTGATGGCGGATGAAAGATCCGATGCATAGAAAAGCGCTGCCCGGGCGACTTCATCGGGCGCTACCCAACGTTTAAGTGCGGCCACTTCCGTGTAGTTTTCCCGTTCGATTTCTTCGGCGGTCCGGCCTTCCGCAGCGGCGCGGCGCGCCAGGATCCGATCCATATTCTCGCCTGACACTGCTCCGGGCATCAGGGCATTGACCCGCACACCTTTCGGTCCCAGCTCGCGTGCCATGGTCTCGGTAATGCCGATCAGCGCGAATTTGCTGGCCACATAGGCTGAGCGACCCGGATAACCCTGAATCCCCATCAGCGACGACATATTGATGATCGAACCGGATTCTTGCGCCGACATCACCCGCGCTGCCTCCTGCAGGCAATACATGGCGCCCACAAGGTTGATATTCATGCAGGCGATCCATTCCGACATATCCACATCGCTAACCGGTGCGATCGGTCCGGGCCCCCCGGCATTGTTGACCAGCACGTCGATCCTGCCTGTCACCTGCAACGCCTCGGAAAACAGGGCCCTGACTTGGGCCTGGTCGGAAACGTCACACGGTATGGCATGTCCGCCGACCGCCTGGGCGACCTCCTCAAGCGGCGGCTGACGGCGTCCCGTGACAATCACGGTTGCACCCGCCGCGGCAAAAATCCTCGCGGTTACCGCGCCGATGCCCGTACCGCCGCCGGTGATCAGCGCCAATTTGCCGTCAAGCCGGCTCGGATCGGACGATGACTGGTTCATTGCAGTTCCTCATTGAAATCCCGACCTGGATCGAACAGGGACAGCTCGGTCTCCCTGCCGAGTATGAAGTCTCCCATCAGCCTGCCAATATAGGGACCGATCGTAAAGCCGCCCCGCACACAGCCCAGGACGAAAGCGTTCGCAACGCCTGGCAACTGGCCGGCAAGTGGATAAAAATCGGGCACATTTGCTTCAAAACCGGTCCAGCAGCGCGTCACACGCGCCGAACCCAGTGCCGGCAGGGCGAACTGGGCCAGCGCAAGATTGGGAATAACCGTTTCCATGGTAACCGTTCCTCTTCCGGACTGCGGTGTTCCGCGCCCCTGCCAGCCGCCGCCGATCAGCACGGTGCCATCGGTTTTCTGTTTCATCGTCAGCAGCCCGGTCGCATGGCCGATGACCGCGGAAAAGAGCGGTTTCATGCGTTCGGTGACCGAGGCGGTGTTGACCCGCACATTGATCGGCAGGTCGACACCCAACTGGCCAGCAAGCGGCTTAATCCAGCCACCCGCTGCAATCAGCAGGCGAACGCATTTCACCGGTGCTTGCGGCGTTTCTATGCGAAATCCGCCGGACGTTTGTGAGATCTTGGTTGCCGGGCAGCGTTCCCGAACATCGATGTCCGCTGCGCGCATCCGAAGGCGATAGTAGCGTCCCGTCAGCGACGAGTTGGCATATCCGTCTTCCGGGCAATAGCTGGCGGCAACGATTCCAGGGGCAAGGTTCGGCTCTGCTTTTCGTAGTTCATCGATCGACACAAACCGAATGGGTGCGCCGGCTTGCGCCTTCAGGGACTGGCGTTCCTGCAGCAATGCTGCTTCCCGGGCCGTAAAGGCCAGCGTATAGCCGCCGGGCTTCTTGAAACCGACGGCGACGCCCATGGCTTCCCATTCGCGGTGCCCGGCCAGCGCATAGGGCATCAGTTTGACCCGCTTGATCTGAAGGGAAAGCGTTCCCGCATTGACCCCGGACGCACCGAGCCCAAGATCACCCTGATCCAGCACGATGGTCCGCATTCCGACTTCCGCCAGCCGCAGCGCGGTTGCGCAGCCCATGATGCCACCGCCGATGATCGCGATGTCATGAGTCGTGCTCATAGCGGCGCCGGTTTGGATATCGGCAGGTCGTCGTAGTTGAAGTCGTCGGCCATCGCCGACAGGGGAACCGGGCGCAACGGTGGCCGGGGCGTCGGCGGTGCAACGCTGCCTTCCGGCAGGTTCGCGGTGTGCTCGATCAAACGTGACACGGCTGTCTGGCAATAGCGGCCGCCACAGGGGCCCATGCCCGCACGCAGCCCCGCCTTGACCGCATTTGTACTGGTCGCACCAGTCCGGATTTCGTCGCGAATGTCGGCAAGTGTCAGGCTTTCGCAACGGCATATTATGGTGTTTGGTGTTGCCACCCGGTTCAGGCCGGGCCGTGGAAGGGCAAGGGCCGTCGCCGCGCGTCCGAACCGTGCGGCGCGGGCATGTTGCGACAAAAGCTGCTGATAGAGATTTTCCGACCGCTGTGCGCCGAAACCGGTCGCAGCTGCCAATCCGGCCAGCCGACCCTGAACAACCGCTGCAGCAGCCCCCAAAATGCCAGCGCCGTCGCCGCACACAAATAGGTTTTTCACCTCGGTGATGCCATCGGGCGCGACACGGGCAACCCATCCACCCAACTCTGCCCGATAGGTGAGTTCAAGCCCGGCCAGTTGGGCTGCCTGAGTGTCCGGTATGAGACCGTGACCGAGGCAAAGGCTGTCGGCGTTCAAGGTCCGCACCTTATCCACCGGGCTCCAATCCGGGCTGACCCTTTGAAAGTGCACCGCGTCGACCTGCGAGGTTCCTGACACGGCGGTAACGGCGTGCCGCCAATGGATCGGAATGCCACTGGTCATGAGGTCTGCCACCCATGTGGCACCGCGTGCAAGCAGGTCCGGGCGTGCGGACATGGCGGGAATTGCTCGCAGCCACTCCGACCGGGAATTGGGTGTGATCACGGCAGCGATTTGTCCACCGAGACGCCTGATTTCACTGGCGACGAAGAAGGCAAGAGGACCAGCCCCTGCGACCACCGTGTTTTTGCCCGGCAAAATCAGCGCGTCCTTGAAGAGCGCGGTGGCGCCGGCCAGTCCGTGAACGCCGGGCGTCGTCCATCCGGGGATCGGATGGACGAATTCACGCGCCCCGGTGGCAAGGATCAGCGCGCGCGCCGTCATCTTTTCAGTCTGGTTGCCCTGAAGCAGATACAGGCGCCACACATCGTCGACACGTTCGATCTGCCAGACCCGTGTGCTGCCGTGATGGGTGATGTCCGACTGGTTGACCGCCCGGCGCAAAGCGTCTCCGGCTTTCGATTCCGAATTTGCGGGTGCGCTCAAAATGGAGGTGCTCTTTGCGCGCCAGACTTGACCGCCCGGCTGCGCGGCCTCATCCAGCAGGACTACGGAACAACCGCCGGTCGCCGCCTGAATGGCCGCATTCGCACCCGCCGGACCGGCGCCAAGCACGGCAATGTCGCAATCGGCGGTCATGGTGCGCCATTGGTCGGCTCCACGACCAATCCATCAGTCACAATTCGCCGGCACGCTTCCGTTACCCGGCCGTCAATGACGACCACGCACTCCTGGCAAAGACCCATGCAGCAGAACAGGCCGCGTGGGGCCTGATCGTTGGGGGCGGTGCGCGTGGTCAGTTGTCCGGCCCGCAACAGCGCAACGGCAACCGTTTCACCCTCATGGGCTTGCACGGGCTGACCGTCAAAGTGGAATGTCAGCAACCGCGTACGTTTGATGTCGGTGCTGCGGTCTCGGATCAGCCGGATCATTGATATGCAATGCCCAGAGTGTCGAAGGTCGCCTTGATCCTGTCCATGTCGGCCTCAGTGGCCGCCAGCACCGGATCTCGAGGCACGCCGGCCGGCAGACCGATCAGATTGAGCGCCGCCTTGAAGGCCGCCGGCCATGTCGCCGTTCCCATCAGCAGTTCGTAGATGGTGGTGAGTTGAAAATGCGCGCGGCGATACGCGTCGCCCGGGGGATCGCCGGCGATGGACGCCAGATCCGAAGGACGGTCTTCGATGAACTCCGGGCCGGTCGCGATGAAGCCCTTCGCCCCCAATCCGAAGGCGGGCATGATATAGTGACAGGGACCTGTCATGACGGAAAACCGGTCGGCGAGCTGTTCGAGAAGATGGGTGTGGTGGAAGAAATCGCGGTGCGATTCCTTGATTCCAATGACATCGTAGCTGTCCTGGATGCGGCCGATCTGCTCGACCGTCAGGCTAAAACCCATCCGCCTCGGCGAATTGTAAAGAATAATCGGAAGCTCCGCCCTGCGATGGATCTGATCGAAGCGATTCATCAACTCGGCGTCGGTCGCCTTGAGAACATAGGTCTGCGGCATCGACAGGAGGGCGTCAGCACCGTTTTCCCTGGCCGCTTCGACATAGGCGAGGCTCGCCGAAATCGTTGGGGCGGAAATCCCCATGATGATCCGCACCCGGCCTTTTGACAGATCCTTGGCAAGCCGCACGAGACGGCCCCGCTCCTGCGGGGAAAGGGCCCAGCTTTCGCCATTGTCACCAGCGATGCAGATAGCCGTTGCGCCGCGTTCGACAAGATAGGCAAAAAGATCGGCAAAGGCGTCCTCCATGATGTCGCCCGCTTCATTGAACGGGGTCGCTATAGCCGGCACAAATCCATGCAGGTCCTGGCGTTTCATGTCGGTGTCCTTTGATCTGGAATATCGGCTGTAAACACCGCCCCATATTGCGCATCGACAATATAGAGCCTTTCGGGACGGACCGGGTGGAACGCCACGCAGGTCGTCCACAGCCCTCTTGGCAGTCTTACTTCGGCAATGGCGTCGCCAAGCGCCGTGAACACATAGGCGCGGCCCGCCTGCGCCTGGGCAACCGCCAGCCAACCGTACTCGTTGGATGCCAGCCCGTCGGGGCCGAGACCGCCGGAAAGCTGCAAAAACGTGCCGACCATCGGCGTTCCGTTTTCCGGCAGGTCAGCAGCGAAACGCCAGATCTGATTGGCCCGTGTCGCCGCAACATAGATCTGGGTACCATCCGGTGTAGGAGCAATGCCGTTGGGATAGGGAACGCAGTCGAGCAGGAGGTGCAATGTTCCGTCCGGTTTCAAACAGTAGACCCGTCCGGATCGGTCGCTCAGACTGGTGCGACCGGAATCGGTAAGCCAAAGTGTTCCATCGGCCGTATAGGCCATGTCCGAAAGTCCGAGAAAAGGCTGTTCGGGCAATCCACGATGCAGAGAAGCAATGCTGTTATCGTCACCAATGGCAACAAGGCCGCCGCTGTAATCGGCAATGATGTGACGCCCGTCCGGCGCGATGCGCATGGCGTGTGGTTCGCCGTCATAGTGATGCATAACCTGCCATTGTCCGGTCGGTGTGACCCGAAACACCCGGCCATAGGGCACATCGGACACCCACAGGTGATCCTCCGAATCGAAAAAACTGCCATCCAGAAAGCTGTGCATCGAATGCCCCGGGCGTGTCATCCGGGCCCAACGCGACGGCTCGCCCCGGTGGCGCAGCGCTACCGGCAAGGTGGTAAACGGTTCGGCCATCACAACAGGCGCCGACCGTATCATGCGATAACTCCGGCATTGCGAAGCCGAGCAATGGCATCGGTCGAATAGCCCAGTTCTTTAAGAATCTCCGAACTGTGTTGGCCGACCGTTGGTGGCGAACGGGTTATTTTCGGTCCCCCTTGCAACAGGGAAAAGGCCGCAAGGGGTAGCATGACATCCGGATTGTCGGGTGAGGCGGAAAAATAGCCGCGTGCGTCAAGCTGCGGTTCTTCGACCGCTTCCGACAGCTTCTTGATGCGCTCTGCCGGCAGGTCGGCTGCGTGCAGCAATTCAACCCACTCGTCCGCCGCGCGCGTCAGAAACACGGACGCCAGTTGCGGACGCAATGTCCCGGCATTGGCCCAGACATCCGGCCAATCCCTGATCGACGATAATCCGTCAACCGTGTATCCGAGTTTGCTGAGGCAATCATTCAACTTGCCGTACTGTGCTGGACGAAAGGCGCCCGGCATCAATTGGCCGTCCAGGGTTTCATAGGTGATAATTCCGGCCTCGGACGGGCGCTTGATCGGGTCGCTATGCTGCGCCGCAGCCACTTCCGGCGCCATGAGCGACATTGCGACCTCGAGCATCGATGCGCTGATCAGGGTGCCTCGTCCGCTATGCTGCCGCTGGTAGAGCGCCGCCATGATGGCAAAAGCCGCCGAATAGCCCGCGGCATAGTCGACAAATGAAACGCCGGGTTTGTGGCCCGCGCTTTGTGCGATGATGCCGCTGATCGCCTGAATGACATTGTCATAGGCGCCGGTGGCGGCCTTGGGGCCGGTGTTGCCGAACCCGGTCATCGAACAATAGATCAAGCCGGTATTTTGTGCGGCAAGCTCCTCATAGCCCAGTCCCAGCCGTTCCATGGCACCGGTGGTATAGTTTTCGATGAAAACATCCGCGTCACGGGCCAGCGCCAGGAGAATGTCACGCCCTTCGGTGGTCGTCATATCCAAAGCGAGCGCACGCTTGTTTGCGCCCTGAACCTGATAAGTCAGTCCCAATCCGTGTGCATTGAGCTCATCATCTGGTCCGCGCCCGCGGGCGCAGTCAGGAGCCGTCGGAGGCTCGATCTTGATGACATCAGCGCCGAGCAGGGCCAACTGATAGCCGCAAAACGGCCCAGCCAGTACATGCGTCGCGTCCAGGACTCTCAGATTTTTCAGTGCCCCAGTCATTTCCACCGCATTTCATTTCGCGAAAGCTCTTGTTTCCGACAGTTCTGTCTAATATACAAAACAATGTTTACTATGCAAGACGGGATCATGATGAGCCATATCCTCCAGCGAATTCTTGACAGGGAGCTTCCTACCGTCGTTGGGGGTGAGGGTAACATTCTGATCGACAGCGACGGTAGGCATTATTTGGACGCCTGCGGCGGTGCCGCCGTATCATGCCTTGGTCATGATAACGCCCGTGTACGCGCCGCCATTTGTGACCAGGTCAACACGATCGCTTTCGGCCATTCGGGCTTCTTCACCAACCGGCCCGCCGAGGATCTGGCCGATAGTTTGATCTCTGGTGCGCCCAAGGGAACGGGTGACGGACGCGTCATGTTTGTGGGAAGTGGCTCCGAGGCCATGGAAGCGGCACTGAAGCTGGCGCGTCAGATCCATGTGGAGCGGGGCGAACCCACGCGTACACGTTTTATCGCCCGCGGCTCAAGTTACCACGGCAACACGCTGGGTGCGCTGGCAACCGGTGGACATGCCCAGCGCCGGGCACCTTTTGATCCGCTGCTGATGACGGTTGATCACATTGATCCCTGCTACGAATATCGATATCGGCGAGAAGGGGAGGCGGAAGAAGCATTTGGCTTGCGCATGGCCGATCAGCTTGAAGATCGGATTTTGCACCTTGGCGCCGAAAATGTCGCTGCTTTTGTTGCCGAGCCGGTTGTCGGCGCGACGCTCGGCACGCAACCGGCCACCCCAGGATATTTCAAGCGCATTCGACAGATATGTGATCGCCACGGAGTGCTGTTCATTGCCGATGAAGTGATGTGCGGGATCGGGCGGACCGGCAGTTTCTTTGCACTGGAACAGGAGGGTGTACACGCTGACATCACGACGATTGCCAAGGGTTTGGGCGCAGGCTATCAGCCGATTGCGGCTGTTGTCGCCAGCGAACGGGCCATCCGTGCCATCGAAGAAGGCAGCGGCCGGCTCTGGAACGGCCACACCTACATGTCCCATGCCGTGGCTGCTGCAGGTGCGCTGGCGGTCCTGAACGTGATCCGCGACGACAATCTGCTGGACAATGTCCGGAAAATGGGCGGGTTGCTGGAACAGCGACTGCGCACCGCCTTCGGCCAGCACCCCCATATCGGTGACATTCGTGGCCGTGGTCTCTTCTGGTCGGTCGAACTTGTGCGCGAGAGAGAGCGAAAAACACCCTTCGCGGCAGACGAGGCGCTCGCCTGGCATATACAGGACGCGGCGCTGGAAGAAGGACTGATGTGTTATCCCGCCCAAGGCTGCGCCGACGGCATCAATGGCGATCATGTGCTGCTGGCGCCATCCTATACATCGACACCGCTTGAAATCGAGACGATCGTTGACACGCTTGCACTGGCGATCGACCGTTCGCTGAAATCCGAAAACATCGCCCATGCCTGACCGTGCGACAATCCTGACGGCCGCCGTTACGGGCAATTTGACGCGTCCGGATCAAAACCCCAATCTGCCGGTCACGCCTGCGCAGATTGCGACGGCCGCACTTGAGGCTGCAAGCGCCGGGGCGGCGATTGTGCACCTGCATGTCCGCGATCCTGAAACGGCCAGGGGATCCATGCGCATTGATCTCTATCGGGACGTGGTTGACCGCATCAGGGCGCGCAATACGGATGTAATTTTGAATCTGACCACCGGGGAGGGCGGTCGATTTGTCCCCACGGACGATGATCCGCAAAAAGCGGCGCCGGGTTCAACCCTGTGTGTGCCGGAAAAACGCGTTGCCCATATCGAGGCACTGCGGCCGGAAATCTGCACCCTGGATTTCAACACCATGTGGTCCGGACAGGCGAGCGTGATCAACGCACCGCGCAATCTCGAGATCATGGCAAGGCGAATCTATGCCAGTGGCGTCAGACCTGAGATCGAGATATTTGATTCCGGCGATCTGCACCTTGTCAAATATTTCCTGAAAAAGGACATTCTGGTCGAACCTCTGCTGGTCCAGATCGTACTCGGCGTACGCTTCGGTGCCGTCGCTGATCCGCAAACCATGGCCTATCTGGTCGGCCAGTTGCCACCCGGATCACAATGGGCGGCGTTTGGCATCGGCCGCATGGCCTTTCCCATGTTGGCCCAGGCCTTTCTTCTTGGCGGTCATGTGCGCATCGGCATGGAGGATACGGTGCAGATCGCGCCGGGGGAACTGTGCCGGGACAATGCACAACTGGTGGAAAAGGCGGTCTCGATCGTTGAAAGCCTTGGCGGCAAGATTGCGACCCCGCTGGAGGCGCGCAAAATTCTCGGGGCTACAGACGGTCCGCGATGACTGTCCTAACCCGCATAACCCAGTTCACGGGAAATGCTTAGCGCCGCTTCCTTCACAGCGGGAATATAGAAGCTCTCGATCCGGTCGAAATCAAATCCGCTGTCGGGGCCGGAGATGTTCACGCAGGCCGTAATGCGCCCGCTATTGTCCCGCACAGGCACGGACACACTGGACCCGCCGGCTTCCAGATAGCCGCGTGAGAACACATACCCGTCGTCCCGCGCCTGGTGAACCCGTGCCCTGAGCGCCTCGAAATCGGTCGGCGTGTGCTCTGTCAGGGCGGGCATCTCCTGCTCCCGGCAAAAGGCCTCCAATTCCTCGTCGTTCATGGCAGCGAGGAGACACCAGCCGATCCCTGACCCGTAGGCCGGCGTTCGTGTGCCGGTCGTCAGATTGCTGACAAAGCCCGACCGCGCCTGATGGCTGCTCAGATACAGAACATCATGGCCTTCAAGGGCGCTTAAGTGGGCGCTGACGCCGACATCGTCGCGTAATTTCGAAAGATGCCTGCGGGCAATGGAGGTAATCGGCTGTTGATTGAGATAGGCAAAACCGAGATTGAGAACGCGCGCACCCAGCGTGTAGGTGTGTTTCTGATCGCCTTCTTTCAGAAAGGCCATCTGATGCAGCGTGTAAACAAGCCGAAAGGCCGAGGACCGGCTGACGCCGAGTTCCTTTGCGATCTCGGTGAGGGTCATGGGCTGATTGGCATCTCCGAGGATTGTCAGCACACGCAATCCGCGACTGAGGCCCGGGACAAAATAGACGGAATGGTTCGACGATTCGCTCATTGTCGGGTTGCAGGTCCTCCAGCCGTACTTCAGTGGTTTTATATACAAAACACACGACGCGCAATGGCCGGCGGCCATGGGCATGCCGAACACCGATCCCGATAAGTTGCATTGCTTTGAGAGGGGATTGACGGCCGAAACGCCGCTTTCATCGTGCAGCGCGTCGCTGCGGTCGGAGGCCGCTCTAAAACCCGGTATTGATCAGCTGGACCCGGCGATTGACGGCAGCGTCCGGATTGGCCGGATCGCGCAAATCCTCTTCACCGAGGCCGACTGCCTGAACACTTTCGGGCGGCACACGGAACGTGGTCACAAGTGCTTCGCGGACCGCATCGGCCCGTCTTTGGGACAGGTCGAGATTGTACTCGCGGGTGCCCCTTGCGTCTGTATGGCCCACGATCAGGAATTTCTGGTGCAGCAGATAGGGTGTGTGAAGGGCATCCGCGATTGCGCCCATCGCCACATAGGAATCCGTCTTGATGCGGTCGGAATCGAAGTCAAAATTGATTTCCACATTGAACTGGCGAAGGTTCTCCATGAGGTTGACCATGGGAACACCCTTCGGAGCATTTTCACCGGGGTTCCGTTTGATGTTCTGCAGCGCGGCATCTCGTAACTGTTCCGGATTGAGGGTTGCTTCCCGCTCCACGCCACGCAGGGATTCAACGATCTGTTCTGTCGACAGCATGTTCTGCGCACCGGCAAATGGTGCAGGCAATGAAAGGGCAAAGGCAAAGAGGGATACGAACAAACGGTTCGACATGGGACGTCCTTTCCAAGATAGCTTGGGGCTCTATTCGCGGTATCCCGCGTCGGTAATGACCTGTGAGCAGGCTCTGCTCAGGTTCCGCTTGTTCAACAGGCATTGAAGCACATAGCCTTTGCCCCTTGTGACGCCCGGACACAGCCGTTTCGCATCGCCCGCGCAGATTTTGCCAGCCGATTCCTGTGCCGCAAACCGTTCCTGAAGCAGGACATAGGCCCGCGCATAATCGGCCTTGCACATTGCCGATACCTTATCGGCATTGGCGGCAAGGCAGTTCTGTATGCGATTGTCGCCCAGCCGGACATCCTTGCAATATTGCTCGATGTCCTTGCCGCAGCTCTTCACGAGGATGCCCATGGCGTCGGCGTAACCGATCGTCTTTGCCGATGCCGGCAGCACACCGACGATCAGGGCGCAGGCGATCAGGGCGCAGGCGATCAGGGTTGCGGAAACTAAATTGTTCATTCTGCATGTGCTCCTTTTGCAGCACTATCCCTCACACTGGATCGTTTTTCAACGCAAACGTGTGCCTGGCCAGCAAGGTGCTTAATAGTTGGTATTTCCTGGCAGGTGGCACCAAAATTGATCGATTTTGATCATTTCATTGCGAATTTGCCCGTTCCGATCACATTGAAGTTGATAATGTGATCAAAACGTTCATCACATGGAGCATCGGGAGGCGATATGATCAAGGCACAGCGCCAACAAAGAGTACTGGAAGTTCTCAGGGCCGAAGGCGCTGTGGATGTGGCCTCCCTCGCGCGGATCATGCCCGAAGTCAGCCAGGTCACACTCCGCCGCGACGTTGCGGAACTTGCCGAGGCCGGCTCGCTTCGGCGCACCCATGGTGGTGCTGTGTTGCCCGACGCCGTATTGGTCAGGCATCCGGCCACCCAGTCCCAACAGTCAGGTTCGTCCGGCGATATCAGTGACTTCGATGCTGTCATTTTGCCGCCCATTCCGGGAAGGGGCGGTGATGCCCTTCGCCGGCACATCACAGATCGCGGCATTCCGTTTCTGGCAGAAAGCGCACCCCAGGACGGAGGCAACTATCTCGGTCCTGATAATGCCAGCGCCGGTCGCGATCTCGGGCGCATGGCCGGTGCCGAATTGCAACAATTTGCGCATCCGCGCGTGCTCGTCATTGGTCATCCGGAGCTGTCCAACACGCGAGAACGGGTTGACGGTTTTCTTGAAGGGCTTCGCGATGGGCTTGGTCGCGACTGCGACGTTGTCTCCGTGAACGGGCAAGGATCCTACAAGACCGCATTGAGGGTCGCGCTTGACGCCATGGCATCATCCGGGCCCTTTCAGGCGGCATTCGGAGTCAATGATCATTCGGCCATCGCAATTGCCGAAGCGGCTGCGCGCGGCGAACAGGAAATCGCAATCTATGCGACGGGAGGCGAGAGCGCCGAATTCGTGGGCCGGCTGGCCAACCGCAACCGCATCCGCGCCATTGCCGCCTTCTTTCCCGAGCGCGTCGGGGAGCAGGCGATTGATGTCCTTGCAAACACCCTTTCAGGCCAGCCACTTCCCGAAACCGTAACCACACCCTATGCGATACTCGACGCTGACACCCTTGGCGACTATTTCGAACAAAAAGACGGAGCATGGCAGCTCAAGGTGGCGCGCCGCACACCACTGAAGCCGCTGAAACGCCGTTTCGGGAGCCGCCGACCCAAGGTTGGTTTCATACCGCACTTCCCGGCCCATGACTGGTATCGCCAGATGATCCAGTCCATGCAGGTCAGGGCAGGGCAACACGGGCTCGAACTCGTTGTGATCGCTCCTCACAAGGGTATTTCAGCCGAGGTAACCCGACTGCGCCGGGAGATCGCCCGCGCGGCATGTTCCGGACTTGCACCGGGTGAAACCATCCTGATTGGTGATGGCGAAGCCGCATTGCTGTTTGCTGAAGAGATCCGCCGGACGGCCTATCAGGAACCTGAACGGGTCGAGGGATTGACGATCATCACCAATGCGCTTGACGTCCTGTTCCAGCTTGAAAACGTTCCCGGGGTCAAGGCACTGATCACAAGTGGTGAGTACCAGTCCGTCGACAGGTGCCTGGTTGGTCCAAGTGTCGGGGCGATATTCGAGCGCGTGAGGGCCGACCGGGCCTATATTGCGCCGGCGGGATTGTCCCGCAAGTTCGGTCTTTCCTCGATGGATGAACGCCTGGCACTAGCCGGTTCCCGCCTGGTCGACGCAGCGCGTCGTACCTTTGTTCTGGCGGATCACACCGTTGTTGGTGCCGACGCCAATCACCGCGTCGCCCGCATTGAGGATGTCGACGAGGTGATTACGGATGACGGGGCGCTGCCCGCCGATCGCCAGTCACTCCGCTCGGCGGGAATTCTTGTTCGCGTTGCCGGAGACGACGGCAACGAACACCACCAGTCAGGCAATCCGCATGATCGGGACCTGGCGTCCGAACCTCAGCTTCGAAATGTAACCCATGGGAGGAACCAATGAAGACCCTACTGACCTCTGTTGCCGTCGCAGCGATGCTTACCACAAGCGCGCTCGCGGAGGACGTAACGCTGCAATTCTGGGATAACCAGCAGACCGAGAGTGGACTGTCGAAATTCCAGCAGGCGGCGATTGATCGCTTCATGGAAGAAAATCCGGGGATCAAGGTCGAAGTGACCACGGTGCCCTATCCGGAGTATCAGCAGCGGCTTTTGACGGCTGTTCAGGGCGGAAACGCACCGGATATTTCAACGCTTGACCAGATCTGGATCGGTGCTTTCGCTGAAGCCGGCGCCATTACCGATCTGTCCGAACAGGCTGCCGCCAGCGGTGTCGAGAAGGACAAGTTCTTTCCCGGTGCTTGGGATTCAGCCAATTTCAATGGCGGCCTGTACGGCATACCCTTTAATGTGGATGTCTGGCAGTTCAGTTTCTACAACAAGGATCTGCTGGATGCAGCTGGCGTTTCACCGGACGACCTGAAGACATTCGATGGTCTGCGCTCGGCTGCCGAAAAACTAACCAAGAACGGCAAATTCGGTGTTGGTCTCTTCGGCCATCGCGGTGAGGATACCGTCGTTGTTGTGAACTCCTTCATCTTCTCCAATGGCGGCGAGGTGCTGGATTCAAGCGGCGCTTGCGCATTGGATCAGGCACCGGCCGTTGAGGCGCTTGAATACCTCCAGGGCCTGGCGGAATACGCGCCCAAGGGCATCCTGAACGCATCTTCTGGCAGCATGCGGGAGCTCTTTCTTAATGGATCTCTGGCGATTGAATTCTGGCCGGCACTGGAGCAGCCCACACTGCAGTCCTCCGATATCAACTGGGATTTTGTCAACGGCACCGCGGGTGCGTCCGGCAAGGCCATCGGGACCTATGGCGGGTGGAACCTTGCGGTTTATGAAAGCTCTGAAAACAAGGAAGCGGCCTGGAAGTTCATCGAATTCATGGTCCGCGAGGATGTGAATGGCGATGTTGTGGACCTGCTTCCCGCCAACATTGCCGCCGCCAAGGCATTCGTGGACAAGAACCGCAAGGGTCCCGACCGGATCCTTGAACACCTGAACAATGCCAAGCCGCGTCCTCTTTCCGCGCGGTACCTGGAAGTCGCCGACATCCAGATGACGCTTTATCAGGATGTGTTCTCGGGCGCCAATGTGGCCGAAGCCGCGATGAAAGCCTGCGAAGAAATCGACGCTTTGAACTAGTGTTCTCAATGGGTGGCGCGGGTTTTGGCCCGCGTCACCTGTTCCAATGCACAGGAACCTGCCATCTTGGAATGGGAGCGGCTTGATCGGGCAGCTTTTCGTTTCGGGGAAGCGGCATTTGCACCGAGACCCGCCGTTTTTGACCCGGCGCCAGCCAGCCGGCTCAGATCGCCATTGCGGATACGCAAAATGGATGAAATTGATGAGTCCTGACCATGGCCGGAAGGTTCCATTCTTGAACAGGATCACAGGCTCGCAATGACCGTTAAAGATCGTTGGCTTCTCTGGGTCTTTCTAGCTCCCACGCTCCTGCTGATGGGACTGATGCTGTTTTACCCGATGGTCGGAACGGTCATTGACAGTTTCCACGACACCTCATTCATCAATCCCCAGCCACGGTTCGTCGGTTGGGCGGTGTATGAAAAGATCTGGACCTCGAGGCAGTTTCCCGAAGTGGTCTGGAACTCGGTCGTCTGGACCCTTGGTGTCGTGTTGTTGCAGAATATCCTCGGCTTCTTCGCGGCCATGCTGCTGAACCAGAAACTGCCCATGCAGGGCGTCACGCGGGCACTGGTGCTCCTGCCATTCGTTTTGCCGGGTGTGGTGACGGCGATCCTGTGGCGCTTCATGTATGACCCGCAGCTTGGCCTCATCAATTCGCTGTTGATCTCGGCCGGTATTCTTGACGAAAGTGCGGCTTGGCTCGCCTCGTCAAACACGGCGATGGCCGCCGTCATCTTCGTCGCGGTCTGGAAGGGCTTTCCCTTTTCCATGCTGATCTACCTGGCGGCCCTTCAAAATGTGGACAAGTCGCAGCTCGAGGCTGCGACAATCGATGGCGCCGGCGCCTGGCGGCGACTGATCGACGTGACGCTTCCGTCCATACGCGAGGTCATTCTTGTCAATATCGTGCTGACCCTGATCCTGACCTTCAACTATTTCGACATCGTCTGGGTGTTGACGCGGGGCGGGCCGCAGAATGCAACGCATATCTTTCCCACAAAGATTTTCGAGACCGGATTCGGCCAGTTTCGCTTCGGTGAGGCCGCGGTCTATGGCGTTTTCTCGATCCTGATCCTCGCCATGCTGGTGGCACTCTATGTCATCGTCCAGCAGGGCGCCAGGAACCGGAGGCCAACGGCATGAAACAGGCCGCATCCACGCGTATTGTGCTCGTCGCCCTGCAAATCCTGCTCGCCATCTTCGTGCTGATTCCGCTCTTCTGGATGCTGTCGGTCAGTTTGAAGCCGCCGACGGAGCCCTTTTCAATCCCTGCGCGCCTCTGGCCACAGGAACCGACAATGTCGAATTACGTGACCGCCTTCCGACCCGAATTTCGTACCTATTTTCTCAACTCGATAATCGTCAGCGGCAGTTCTGTCGTGATCACCGTCAGCCTCGCGCTGCTGGCAGCCTACAGCTTTGCACGCGGCACATTGTTGGTTCTGACGGGATTGATGAGCCTCGTAGTGCTGGCGCAGATGTTTCCGCATTCGGCCATCATCATACCGATCTACAAACTGATGCGGGATGCCGACCTGCTGAATACGCATCTGTCATTGATCATCGCCTATGTGTCGGTGACGCTTCCGGTGGCCATCTGGATGCTGCGCGGGTTTCTTCTGAAACTGCCGGTCTCACTTGAAGAGGCAGCGGCCATCGATGGGGCCGGACCCGTTCGCGTGTTCTTCGATATCGTCGTTCCGCTGGCGCGGCCGGGAGTGATCGCGACGGCAGTCTATGTTCTGATCGTGACCTGGCAGGAGTTTCTCTTCGCGCTCTCCTTCACATCGACCAAGGAGATGCGCACGCTGCCGGTCGGCCTGAATGACTTTATCGGCCAATACGGCATTCGCTACGGCGAACTCATGGCATCGTCGGTCATGGTTTCTCTTCCGGTGATTGCCGTTTTCTTCTTCTTGCAACGTTATTTCGTCGCTGGTCTGACGGCCGGCGCCGTGAAGGGATGAGGCCATGTCGTTGATCATGATCACTGAACCATATCCCGGTGTACGGCAATTGACATTCAATCGCCCGGACAAGCTGAATGCGCTCTCCAGCCCGCTCATGGAGGCATTTGATGCGGCGCTGGACGACGCATCGGCTGATCTGTCCGTTCGTGTGATTGTATTGCGTGGCGCGGGTGGCAAGGCATTCGTGGCCGGTGCGGATATCGCCGAGTATCAGGGCGACAAACGGGCCGAATTCATTGCTTACCAGATGAATTCGCGCCGGGTTTTCGACAAGCTGGAGCAGCTCCCCAAGCCCGTCATCTGCGCCATTGATGGAATTGCGCTGGGTGGCGGATTCGAGATCGCACTGTGCTGCGACATGCTGATTGTGACGGAGGCCGCGCAACTGGGACTTCCCGAGGGGCGGCTGGGCCTTTCGCCGGGCGGAGGCGGAACGCAGCGACTTGTGCGCGCCATCGGCAAACACGCCGCATCGGACCTGATGCTTGCCGGATGGCGAATGAGCGGAGCACGTGCCTTTCAGCTCGGACTGGCGGCCGACCTGGTGGAGGATCTCGACGCGGCCGTCTTGCAACGCGCCCGCGCCTGCATCAAGGTCGCGCCGTTGGCGCAGGCCGAGATGAAACGTCTGATGCGCGAGGGCTTCGACGCGCCGGTTGAAACGGCCAAAAGCTACGAGCAGGAAGTTCTTTTCCGGCTCTATTCCACCTGCGACGGGCAGGAAGGCATCGATGCATTTCTCGAGAAACGCGAACCGGTTTTCAAGGGACAATAATCATGGATTTGAGCGGTAAGGTCGCCATCGTCACAGGCAGTGCAACAGGCATTGGAAAATCCTGCGCAAAAGAGCTGGTTGCGGCCGGTGCGTCGGTCGTGGTGGCGGATGTCAACGCCGAACTGGGCGAGGCGACCGCTGCGGAGCTTGGTCCGAAAGCCGTGTTCATTCGCACCGATGTGCAGCAGATGGCGGATATGCAGGCTATGGCCGATTTCGCGGTCGAACAGTTCGGCGGCGTCGACATCCTCGTGAACAATGCCGCCCGCGCCATTGGCGGGGTCGTGGACGAGATCGACGAAGAAACGTGGATGACGGTCATCGACACCAATCTGACCGGCTATTGGCGGGCCATGCGGGTTACCGTGCCGCTCATGCGTCAGCGCGGCGGTGGGTCGGTGGTGAACATCTCGTCCGTTCAGGGATTGCGCGGCTTCAATGGCTGGCCGGCCTATGCGGCGGCCAAGGGCGCGGTCAATGCCCTGACGGTACAAACAGCTGTTGACCTTGCGCCGGCGAATATCCGCGTGAACGCGGTGGCGCCCGGCACCATCATGACACCCATGAATGAAAAGATCTTTGCCGATCTGCCCGATGGCGGTGAGGCGCTGCGCGAGAGCTGGAACAGGGCCCACCCGCTGGGGCGCTTCGGCCAACCCGATGAAGTTGCCAAGGCGGTGCTCTTTCTTGCCTCCGACAACGCAAGCTTCACCACCGGCGAAATCCTGCGTGTCGATGGCGGTTTGGCGGTGAAGGGAGAATAGGCGTGAGTTGGGTGACGGCAACAACGTCGGTCGGCAAGGTCGCGCTTGATCCCGCGATCGGAAACATCCGGCAATTGGAGTTTCTGACCGATGGGCGAAAACTGTCACCCCTGCATACCGCACCCTGGGCGGTCGCATCCGGGCCCGTCGACCCAACCCTGTCCCCGCTCGAGGCGCGCCTTGCCGGAGATTTCCTTTGCGCGCCATTCGGTGCGGCCGATCTCGAGGATGAGCCCGCGCATGGCTGGAGCGCCAACAGCGCCTGGTTGCCTGACACACGCTCACCTTCACGCCTGAGCTTCGTGCTCGAGCGCTGTATTCGCGGCGCACGGTTCAGCAAGACGCTCGCACTCGACGAAACAGAACCCCTTCTTTACCAGACCCATCTGATCGAAGGTGGAGAAGGCACATTGACCGTTGCCCATCACCCGATGATCAGGCTTGCAGGGCGAGGGACCCTTACACTGTCGCCCAAACGCGCGGTGCTCACCCCAGCGACACCCCTCGAACCCGGCCGCAACCGGCTGGCACTCGGAAACCGCATTGTCGACCTTTCAAATTGTCCGACGCAGGGCGGCGGGACCATTTCCTTGCATGATCTTCCGATTGGTGATGCGCATGAGGATTTCCTCACTTGTGTCGAGGAGCCGGGCGCGGCCCTGGGCTGGACCGCCGTCGTCCGCGATGTCGAGGACGACATCGTGTTCGTTCTGAAGGACCCGGCTGTCCTCCCGGTGACAATGCTCTGGCACTCAAACGGGGGGCGCGACTATGCGCCCTGGAACGGATCGCATACCGGTGTGCTCGGGATAGAGGACGGTTGTACCGCCGGCGCCTTGCTGCACAGCGAGGCGGTCAAGCCAAATCCCGTCAGCGCCGAGGGCGTGCCCACCGTCATGACGCTCGGCAAGCCGATCCGTATTGCCCACGTGATCGGTGCTGTGCCGCGACCTGCCGGCTGGAAGAGGATCGCGTCCATCTCTGCCGCTGGTGGCGAACTGACCCTGGCGGAGGCCAATGGCGAAACGCTTTCCATGGCGTTCGATACTGACTTTTTCAAACAGGAGCCGTGACATGGCGACCGTGGAACTTTCCAATCTTCGCAAGACCTTTGGCACATTCACGGCGCTCGAATCCTTGAATCTGCATGTCGATGACGGCGAGTTTCTTGTCCTTCTTGGCCCGTCCGGCTGTGGAAAATCGACGACCATGCGTCTTATTGCCGGGCTGGAGGAGCCGACGTCAGGTGAAATTCTGATCGGAGGCAGGGAGGTGACCAACACGCCGGCCCGTGACCGGAACCTTGCGATGGTGTTTCAGAATTACGCGCTCTACCCGCACATGACCGTGGGGGAGAATATCGGTTATCCGCTCAAGATCGCCAGAGTGTCGCGGACGGAACGCGAAGCACAGGTCCGCACCGCTGCAGCGAAAGTAGAAATGGACAATTTATTGACGCGGCGACCGAGCGAACTGTCCGGCGGGCAGCGTCAACGGGTTGCGCTCGCCCGGGCAATCGTGCGCACGCCCCAGCTTTTCCTCATGGACGAGCCGCTATCTAACCTCGATGCCAAACTCCGGACCGTCATGCGTGCGGAATTGAAGCATCTCCAGAAGGAGCTTGCCACGACGACGATCTATGTCACCCATGATCAGGTTGAGGCAATGACATTGGCCGACCGGATCGTCATCCTCAACGATGCCAGGATCCAGCAGGTCGGAACACCGTCGGAGATTTACGCCAACCCCGCCAACACATTCGTTGCCAGTTTCATCGGCTCTCCTCCAATGAACCTGATCAAGGGCGAAATCCGGGCGGGTGTCTTCAAACATGCCGGGGGCGAAATTTCCCTGGCCAGACAACCAGAGGGCAAGGCGACCCTGGGCATCCGGCCCGAGGATATAAGCGTTGCCGATGGGCAGGCGGACCTGGCCGGCCAGGTCTATTCCTCGGAGCTTCTGGGCGATTCGACGCTGCTCAATATAAGATCGGGCGAGGAGCTGATCGCGGTGAAAGCCGGCCCGGAGGAGGGACGTGGAATGAATGAACCCATCAATCTTGTCTTTGATCCTGCCAAGATCGCAATTTTCGAAGACGGCTCGGGAGAAAGGCGGTCAAAATGACAAACGATGCGGCCTCCGGCGCGCAACCCATCCTGACGGCGGATCGTGCCTCGGTTTTTTTTGATGGCATCTTCTCCGAACCGAAGCTGAGCCATCCGGAGGGTGTTGCCATTGGCCCCGATGGCTGGGTCTGGACCGGCAACCAGGACGGAGACATTCTGCGGATATCACCCGATGGCGAACGGATGGAGCGCGTTGCCTCGACCGATGGATTTGCGCTTGGTCTTGCATTTGACGGCGATCGGGCACTCTTCCTGTGCGACCTGCGCCATGCCGCCATATTCCGCTACGACCTTGCCAAGGGCACGCTTGAAAGATTTACCGCCCCGGGTATTCGCATTCCGAATTACCCGCTCGTGGACCGGGCGCATGGGCGGCTTCTTGTTTCCGACAGCCACGCATCAGGCGTTCCGGGCCCCGGAATCTGGAGCTACGACCTCTTAACCGGGGAAGGGGAACTGTGGTTTTCGCAGGATCTGAATTTTGCCAACGGCATGGCGATGCGGGCCGATGACAGGGCCGTCTATGTCTGCGAGACCTTTTCCAAGGCGATCACCCGCATCCCGGTCCTGGAAAATGGCGAAGCAGGCGGGCCGGAGCCTTTCGCCGCGGATCTGCCCGGCCTGCCGGACGGCATCGCATTCGACGCCGATGGCAATCTGGTGGTCGGTTGCTACGAGCCCTCACGACTTCTCAGGATCAGACCGGACGGCGCCCGCACAGACATCCTGATCGAGGATTTGACCGCGCACACATTTTGCCATCCTACCAACGTCGCCTTTGACGGGACCAATCTTTATACGGCCAATCTCGGCCGCTGGCACATTGCCCGTGTCGCCATGGATATTGGCGCGCCGCCCCTGTGGAGCACGCTATGATCGTTTTCGGCTTCGCGGATCCTCATGATCCAGGCAGGGGTGTGATGGTTGAACCGGCAACCCTCGGCAAATCTGATGACCACAGGACACGCTATGACTGACAAGGCCCTCTCCGACATCACGATCCTTGATTTTTCGCACCTGCTTCAGGGACCGTTCGCGACCCAGTTGCTGGCCGATATGGGAGCCAATGTCATCAAGATCGAGCGCCCGGGTTCAGGTGACCTGTTCCGCTCGATGACTTTCCAGAACAAATGGGTCGGTGGCAGCGAAAGCCCGAATTTCCTGGCATGGAACCGCAACAAGAGGTCGCTGGCGCTCAATCTGAAAGCGCCGGAGGTTCGCGACATCGTCATGAAGCTCGCAGAGACCGCCGATGTCGTGGTGCAGAATTTCCGTCCTGGTGTCCTTGCACGCCTTGGCTATGGATATGAGGACTTTCACACCGTCAATCCGCGCATCATCTATTGTTCGGGCTCGGGTTACGGCGAGGACGGACCCTATGTTTCCCGTCCTGGCCAGGACATGCTGATACAGGGACTGACGGGCATCATGGCGGCCACCGGCCAGGCCGACAATCCGCCCACGCCGGTAGGAGCCGGATTTTCGGATCAGGTCGGAGCCATGAACATGGTCTACGGCATCCTGTCGGCACTCTACTGGCGCGAACGGTCCGGCGAGGGGCAGGAGGTCAGCGTCAATCTGATGGCAGGCATGCTGGCGCACCAGAACCAGGAAATGGTCATGGCCATGAATTTCGGCGAGGACATGGAGCGGCCGAATTCCGGCATCGGCCATCCCGGCATGGATGCGCCCTTCGGCACCTATCCGACGCGGGATGGCTGGATCACCATTGCCATGAGCCCCTTTTCCACACTGGTCGAGGTGCTCGGCAATGACGCGCTGCTCAAATACGATGATCCGCAGACCCTATTCGATCAGCGTGACGAGGTCTGGAGGTCCCTGGCACGCGAAACCGGGCGTTTCGCAACGGCGGATCTTATCGAGAAGCTCCTGGCGGCCGATATCTGGTGCGGCGAGGTCAAGTCGCATCTGGAAGCCTCGAAAGACCCTCAGGTCGAGCACCTCGGCCTGGTGACGAGCTATGATCATCCAAAGGCCGGAACCGTCCGCGTCGTTGGCCCTGCTGTCAAAATGGACCGCACGCCGCCCACCATCGAGCGCCCCGCACCGCTGGTCGGTGAACACACACGGGAAATCCTTGGCGGGCTGGGGTATCAGGACGATGAGATCGATGCCCTGGCGGCGAAAGGTGCGATTGGGGAGAGTTGACAAGCGGGTGGGTTAGCGCCGGTTGAGGTGCTTTCTATGGAACACCGACGCCCCAACATTGTGACAGGGCAGCCACCTGAATCAAATTCAAAAAAATCGGGCTTAAGTCATTGAAAATATTGGTCGGAGTGAGAGGATTTGAACCTCCGACCCCCTCGTCCCGAACGAGGTGCGCTACCAGGCTGCGCTACACTCCGACATGGAGCCATTAGAGAATTGCTCCAACCCCGGCCATGCCTGTCGGCCGCGGGCGCATCGTCACTAATCAGGATTGTGCCGGGCGTCAAGGGGAAGTTTGACCCGAAGACGGCCGGCCGGCTCACAACTCGATGTTCAGCCGCTGGGCGGCGGCGCCGATGTGGTCGCGCATGGCGTTGCGTGCCGCATCCGGGTCACCGGCCGTCAAGGCCTCGAAAATCCTTTGATGCTCGGCAATGGTGAGTTCGACGACGGTTTCCAGCCCATGGGTTTCGCGCACGGTCAGAATTGTCTCGCGCATCTGGTGTCCCAGATAGGTCAGGAAAGTGACCAGATATTCATTGCCTGCTGCTTCCGCAACAGCGCGGTGGAAATCGAGATCGGCATCGATGCCCGCATCCAGCATCTTTTCCGCGCCGGTCATCTTGCTGAGTGCCTGCTCGATGCGGGCAAGCTGTGGCTTTGTCCGCCGTTTGGCTGCCAGACCGGCTGCCTCGATTTCCAGTGCCGACCGCAGTTCGAAAAGGCTGCGCAGATTGCCGCTCTGCTGCAACTCCTCGGCATCAATGCGGATCGCCTGTCTGAGCTCCGGCTGGACGACAAAGGCGCCAAGACCCTGGCGGGATATCACAACGCCGTCCGATCGCAGACAGGCAATCGCCTCCCGCACCACGTTACGGCTCACTTCAAAGATCTGCGCGAGCTCATGCTCGCTCGGCAGCTTGTCACCGGGCAGGAACTGGCCGTTGACGATCTCCTTGGAAATCAGCGTGGCCACTTTCTTGTGCAAGGGCTGATCCCGCCCCAATTGCCCAAAGCGTGGCTTGCCGGGTTTTGCGGCTCCGGACTTCGAGGTCCCGGTCTTCGCGGTCAATATGCGCTCCCGTCATCGGTCGGATTGCGTGCAGTCATAAAGGCAATTGGGCGGCGCGGCCACCCGTCATGCTGTCGGCAAACACAATCCCGGGCATCCATCCAGCCTTGAATCCTTGAGCAACTTGCCAAAAGGGTACCTATCCCAAAATAATTTCACTTATAGGGTTATCCTACAACCGGATAATATGCCATACACTGCCTGTCTTTAGGGTCAAGCAGATGACGGCGGCAAATGAATTGGCCGCCATGATGTGGAGCTTGATTGGCAACAGACAGGAGTGAGGTCTGCCTGATGAGCGAATGGGATAACCCGGCACAACTTCCACGGGATGGCATCTTTGTCGGCCGCGTCTGGCAGCCGGAGAAAAACGGGCCATCACTGGTCGTCCTGCGCGACGGGGATGTCTTTGACCTGACATCGAAATCAACCGCGACAATGGCCGATCTGCTTGAGCTGGACGATCCTGCCGCCCATGCGGGGCAGGCGACCGGCGCGCGTATCGGCTCACTTAAGGAGATTCTGGCCACGACCGGTGAAGATACCGCATCGGCCGACACCGTGCATTTGCTGGCACCGTGCGACCTTCAGGCCGTCAAGGCGTGCGGCGTGACCTTTGCCAATTCGATGATCGAACGGGTTATCGAGGAAAAGGCTGCCGGCGATCCGCAAAAGGCGGTAGCCATTCGGCAACGTTGCAGTGCCATCATTGGCGACAGTCTTAAGGACCTGAAAGCGGGCTCGGCAGAGGCTGAACGGGTCAAGGCAGCGCTGATCGAGGAAGATGTCTGGTCACAATATCTGGAAGTCGGCATCGGGCCGGATGCGGAAGTCTTCACCAAGGGGCAACCCATGTCGTCGGTCGGATGGGGGGCATCCGTCGGTCTCCACCCCATATCGACCTGGAACAATCCCGAGCCGGAGATTGTCCTGGCGGTCAACAGCCGCGGCCAGATCAAGGGCGCCACACTCGGCAATGACGTCAATCTGCGGGATGTCGAGGGACGCTCCGCGCTGTTGCTCGGCAAGGCCAAGGACAACAACGCATCCTGCGCGATCGGACCTTTCATCCGACTGTTCGACGGTCAATATGGCCTGGACGATGTCCGCAGCGCGGAGCTGGATCTGCGGGTCGAAGGCGAGGACGGCTTTGTCCTTGACGGCAAGAGTTCGATGCGTGAAATCAGCCGTGATCCGACCGATCTGGTTGCGCAGACCTGCGGGCCGCACCACCAATATCCCGATGGCTTCATGCTGTTCATGGGCACGCTTTTTGCACCGACACAGGACAGGGATGTTGCCGGAGAGGGATTTACCCATAAGATTGGCGACGTCGTCACCATTTCGAACCGGGAACTCGGGGCGCTGCGAAACACGGTCCGTCTGTCGACCACGTGCCCGCCCTGGACCTTTGGAACCACCGCGCTGATGCGAAATCTGGCATCACGCAATCTTTTATGACTACTGGCGCTGGTCGCGCCGCAAACCACAGGATTGACTATGACACTTCATCAAAATCTGATCGACGGCGAATGGGTCTCGGGCGAGGCGATCGCCAATATCAACCCGTCCAACACCAATGATGTCGTTGGCGATTATGCACGCGCCAGCACGGCCGACGCCGAACAGGCGATTGCCGCAGCAACGGCAGCCTTTCCGGCCTGGTCGCGCTCGACACCCCTTGAGCGCCATGCCGTGTTGCGCAAGGCATCGGACGAAATCCTGGCCCGCAAGGAAGAGCTCGGAACCCTGCTGGCGCGCGAGGAAGGCAAAACCCTTCCCGAAGGCATTGGAGAAACCATACGTGCAGCGCAGGTCTTTGACTTCTTTGCCGGCGAGGCGCTGCGGCTGACCGGCGAAACCGTGCCGTCGGTGCGGCCCAATATCGGCATCGAAATGACCCGTTACCCGGTTGGGGTCGTCGGAATCATAACGCCGTGGAATTTTCCGATCGCCATTCCGGCCTGGAAGATCGCGCCGGCGCTTTGTTACGGCAACACCGTGGTCTTCAAGCCGGCAGACCTTGCCCCTGGCTGTTCCTGGGCCATCGTCGATATCCTGCAGCGGGCAGGATTGCCCAAAGGCGTGCTGAATCTGGTCATGGGCCAGGGGACGGTTGTCGGTCAGGTGATACTGGACAGCCCGGCAGTCAATGCCCTGACCTTCACGGGATCCGTGCCGACCGGCAAACGCGTTGCGGCAGCAAGCGTCGAGCATATGCGCAAGTTCCAGCTGGAGATGGGCGGCAAGAACCCGCTGGTTGTTCTGGACGATGCCGATCTCGACACGGCCGTCGAATGTGCCGTCAATGGAGCATTCTTCTCCACCGGCCAACGCTGTACAGCGTCATCACGGCTGATCGTCACCGAGGGCATTCACGATGCTTTCGTTGCCGGCTGCATCAAGCGGCTGGAAAGGCTCGTGATCGACGATGCGCTCAAGGAAGGGTCCCATATCGGTCCAGTGGTCGACCAGAACCAGTTCGACCAGGATCTGTCCTACGTGCAGATCGGCAAATCCGAAGGCGCCAATCTGGCGTTTGGCGGCGATACGCTCACGCGGGACAATCCGGGCTTCTACCTGCAGCCGGCCCTGTTCACCGAATGCAGCAACGACATGCGGATCAGCCGCGAAGAAATCTTTGGCCCGGTCGCCGGTGTGATCAGGGTCAAGGACTATGATGAGGCACTTGCAGTTGCCAATGATACGACCTTCGGCCTGTCCTCCGGCATCTGCACCCAGAGCCTGAAACATGCCACCCATTACAAGGCCAATGCGGAAGCAGGAATGATCATGGTCAATCTGCCGACCGCCGGTGTGGATTTCCACGTTCCGTTCGGTGGCACGAAAGGATCGAGCTACGGACCGCGCGAGCAGGGGCGCTACGCCGCCGAGTTCTACACCACGGTCAAGACAGCCTATACCGGCGCCTGACGCACAGGCATTGCATGCTTTGACAGGAAGCGCCGGCGGCAAATCATGCTGCCGGCGCTTCGCGTTGCCGTACCAAAGTTGATGAATGGAAAGTGTTGAAATGAAAAAGCGAAAACTCGGGAAGTCCGGTATCGAGGTCTCGGAAATCGGACTGGGATGCTGGCAGTTCGGCGGTGATTTCGGCGCGATTGACGATGCGCGTGCTTTGGCCACGCTGTCGGCGGCAGCCGAAGCCGGCGTGACCTTTTTCGATACGGCCGACGTTTACGGTGCCGGACACAGCGAGACGCTGATCGGCCAGTATTGTCGGGATTCCGGGGCCCGGCCAACCATCGCCACGAAAGTCGGTCGGTCCGCCGAGTTATATCCCGGCAATTATGCCTATGAGGATGTCCGGCGGCATCTGGAGGCGTCTGCGAAGCGACTGCAGACGGACCAGATTGATCTGATTCAACTTCATTGCGTGCCGACTGAAGTGCTGCGCGATGGCGCGATATTCGATGTGATGAACCGATTGGTTGACGAGGGGATGTGTCGTCACTGGGGCGCCAGCCTGGAAACCCTGGAGGAAGCCGATATTTGTCTCGGCCAGGAAAACCTCACATCTCTGCAGATCATCTTCAATGTGTTTCGCCAGGATGCTGTCTGGAAACTGTTTGAACGCGCCAGTGCAGCAAATGTCGGAATTATCGTTCGCCTGCCACTTGCCAGTGGGCTTCTCACGGGAAAATTTGCCGCCGACACCGTGTTCGAGCCATCGGACCACCGCAACTACAACCGGGACGGCGCGGCCTTTTCAGTCGGCGAGACATTTTCCGGCATTGAACTGGCGACCGGTGTCGAGCTTGCCAATGAGCTGAAGCGGTTTGTGCCTGACGGATGGAGCCTGGCGGATTTCAGCCTGCGCTGGATACTCGATCACCCGGCCGTCAGTAGCGTGATTGCCGGATGCTCGCGCCCGACGCAGGTGGAGGCCAATGCGCGCGTGACCGATCTGCCGCCCTTGTCTGATGACGTGCATTCGGCACTGAAGGCGTTCTACCAACAAAGGGTTCGCTCGCAGATCCGCTGCCCGGTTTGAAAGCAGTTGGAATTTTCGCGGACATAACTTATACGGCTTCCCATTGCCCGCACCCCACCGGCCAGGGCGCAATGCTTCTGGCCGCAACCAGCAATGGCCGTCGATATGCAACGTTCGCAAGTCAACGAAATCCTGCTCGCCGCAGATGATTACATCCGTTCATTCGGTTTCCTGTTACCGCCCTTCGCCTATTTCTCGCCGGACGAGATGGTCCGCCGAAAAAGCGAGCTTGAAGGCATCACGGGCGCACGCCTCGGCTGGGACATCACCGATTACGGGCAGGGCCGTTTCGACGAAATGGGCCTGTTTCTCTTTACCACGCGCAACGGCTCGCCGGACGATCTGAAGAACGGCACCGGCATGTGCTATGCCGAAAAGATCATGATCTCGCGGCATGATCAGATTTCTCCGATGCACCGCCACGTGGTCAAGACCGAGGACATTATCAATCGCGGTGGCGCCAGGCTGGCGATTCAGATGTATGAAAGTGACCCCGAAGGCGCCCTTGACGAGACGGCTCCGGTCCCGGTGGCGACAGACGGTATCCCCAGAACGCTTGACGCCGGAGAAATCCTGCTTCTCGAGCCCGGTGAAAGCGTCACACTTCACCCCGGAAACTGGCACAAATTCTGGGGCGAGGGGGGTGATGTCCTGATTGGCGAGGTTTCGACAGTCAATGATGACCTCACCGACAACATCTTCCAGGAACCGATAGGCCGTTTTTCCGACATCGAGGAAGACGTTGCACCGGTGCACCTTCTGGTCTCCGATTACGACCGGTGGCTGGCATGATCGTCTGCTGCGGCGAAGCCCTGATCGACATGTTGCCGCGCAACCTGCCGGACGGCAGCGAGGTGCTTTTGCCCGCTACCGGCGGCGCGGTCTACAATACCGCCATTGCCCTGGGACGGCTGGGCGTCGAGACCGGCTTTTTCTCGGGGCTGTCCACCGACATGTTCGGGCGAATGCTGGAATCCGATCTGGAAGCATCAGGTGTCGATGCCTCCTACTGCGCTCGTTCTGCCCGGCCGACGACGCTCGCCTTTGTCGAATTGACCAATGGCAATGCGCGCTACACGTTTTACGATGAACGGACCGCCGGGCGTATGCTTGATGTGGCTGATTTGCCCGATTTGAACGATCGTATCGAGGCGTTGCATTTTGGTGCTATCAGCCTGATTCCCGAACCCTGTGGCGGGGCCTATGAGGAATTGATGCGGCGCGAGGCGGCCCGGCGCGTGATCTCCTTCGATCCCAATATCAGGGCAAATTTCATTCAGGATGAACACAGCCACCGGGCGCGCATGCGGCGGATGATCGCCAGCAGCGACATCATCAAGGTGTCGGACGAGGATCTGGCCTGGATCGAGCCGGAGAAATCCGCACCGGAAGTCATGTCGGAGTGGATCGCCCAGGGGGCGTCAATTGTCGTCATGACAATGGGTGCAGAAGGCGCACGTGCCATTTTCCGGGGTGGAGAGGTCGACGTACCGGGTGTGCCGGTCGACGTTGTTGACACGGTCGGTGCCGGTGACAGTTTCGATGCCGGATTTCTGGCCGGATTGAAACAGCAGAACCTTCTGGCCAAGGAAGCGCTTCAGACGATCGGCCCCGATGCGTTGAAAGAAGCGCTTGGTCTTGCCGCCACAGTGGCGTCCGTCGTCGTCTCGCGTGCCGGAGCCAATCCGCCGTGGAAACGGGAATTGCGAACCAACTGATATTTGTGTCCGTGAATTCTTTTTCACCACAGGATTCAACCTGAAGTGGGCCAGCAGGCCAAATTGGCCTCGAGTTTATAGCCTTTGACCGGTCCTTGCTGTTATATTGTCGACGATTCGTGTGGGCAAATGGCTCCGATATTTGCGTTCTGAGTGTGGCAAGGCCAGCGTTTTTCTGCGTTGCGCCTTGGATTGTTTTCAGTGTTTGAGTTGAGTCGAAAGGACCTGACCGCACGGGCGGGCGTGCGGTGCGGCAGGTTTGCACGGACTACCGGTTCGGCAGTGATCCGATTGTTCCCGCCATAAGTACGCCTGGGAAGTGGGGGAAAATGGCCGACAAAACAACGACAGAGCCCTCGCGGCAGAGTCTTGTTCTCGTGCTTTTGGTTCTGGGCCTGGTCAACCTGGTCAATTATATGGACCGGGTCCTGTTTTCACTCATGGTGGAGCCCGTCAAGGCGGAGCTTGATCTGTCCGATGGCCAGATGGGCTTGCTGGGCGGCTTCGCGTTTGCAGCGGTCTATGCGGTGCTGGGCCTGGTCGCCGGGCGCATAGCGGACAGCAGAAACCGGGTCCACCTGATCGGTGCCGCCCTCACGGTCTGGAGCGCCGCGACAGCGGCATGCGGGCTCGTCAATAACTTTGTCCAGATGTTTGCGAGCCGAATGCTCGTTGGCGCCGGCGAAGCCGGATGCGTGCCGGCCGCACAATCATTCATTTCCGATGTGGCGCCGGCCAAGAACCGGGCGTTCATGATTTCCGCCTTTACCGGGATCGGCACGGTCGGAACGTTGATTGGCCTGATTCTGGGCGGCATTCTGATCGAACTGATCGGCTGGAGAATGACATTTGTGGCATTTGGCGTGTTCGGTTTTGTCCCGCTGGTCATCCTCCTTGTTGCACTGCGTGAGCCGCGTACGATCCGCAACGTTGCTCCGCCCACTGCGGTCACCTGGAAACAGGATGTCAGCGAGATGCTGAAGCGGCGGGAAATACAGTTGTTGCTGATTGGTATTCCCCTGATCTACACGCTTGCCGGTGTCGGCACCTGGATCCCTGCGTTTTTTCAGAGGACCTACGGCATCAGCACGGAGGATTTTTCAAGGGTCGGCGGCGCCTATTTGGGGATCGGATTGATCCTTGGGACCTTTGCCGGCGGGTTCATTGCCAACAAGCTCGTTGCCCGTGATATGCGGTGGGAATTCTGGTGGTCGTCACTGGCTTGCAGCCTGTCCCTGATCCCCTTGTTGTTGGTTTACTTGAGCGGCAATATTGATCTGGCCTATCTTGGATTGTTCGGCGCATTCTTCCTCGCCGGAACCAGTTTTGGCCCTTCTATGGCCTGTATGCACACCATTACCAAACAATCTGTCCGGGCAACCGCAGTCGCTTCAATGGTCTTTACGACATCGCTCATTGCCTATGGTGGCGTTCCGGCGCTGATCGGTGTGCTCAGCGATATCTTTGCCGCTTCCGGCGCCGACGTTGCCGATGGCACGTCGCTGAAATATGCGCTGATCGTCAGCATGGCGCTGCCGCCCATCGCCAGCATCTTGTTCTTGATGGCGTCCGGCAGGGCCTTTGCCGACGGACAGTTGCAGGATCTCGAAGGCAGCACGTAGACTGTCTGCTGATGCCTGTTTTGCCGGCAGGCTCAGCTCTGCTTATTGCGACAGGAACGCAAGAACACATTCGCGCATGGGTTCGGTTTCGACATGCCCGGTCTCCGGCGAGATGATCACGCTCAGAGCGCCTGCCGCACCAGCCTCTGCATAGGCCCGGCGGACAAAATCGATTGCGGGGTTCAGCGCTGCCGGCGGGGTCAGCGGGTCCAGACCACCAGCGCCGATAAGCTGCGGGCGTGGGGCAATTGATCCGGCGATGTTCTCCATGTCGCCGCAATTGAGCAGACCGGGAACCGTCATGTAGGGACCGTGAAGATCGTGCGCATTCTCCTTTATCAATGGGCGTATGTTGGCAAAGGCACACAAATGCGCCACCCGTGAAACCCTTTCGTCGAGCGCGGCGAGCCAGTAGGCTTGGGTGGCGCCCATGGACAGACCCATTGTGGCAATCCGGCTGGCATCGACATCATCGCGCATGGCCAGGTAATCGAGGCCGGCGGAAAGGTCTGACAGCATTTGGCCAAACAGGGTTTGCCCGTGCCAAAGAGCAGACTTTGAGAGGGCCGACTCAGACCCGTCGCCGGCTCGATCGTTGAAGCCGGGCATGTCGAGGCAAATCACAAGGAAACCCTGTCGCACAAGATCCAGCCCATAGGGACGGGCGAGGGCCGGACGGCCATCCACCAGCTCCCGGCGTCCAATATCGTGGCGATTGCCATGGGCGTGGCAGTACAGCACCGCAGGGCGTGGGCGCTCATCCGGCGGGCGCATCACGGTTGCCGGGATCATACTGTCTGCTGTTTCAATCATCACGTCTTCGATGATCGTTCCGCGCAAAGTTCTTTCCCGCTCCAGTGTGCCTGTCCGAAAGCCGCGCGGACGGTCCGCGAAACCAAGAATGTGCCATAAATCTTCGGGGTGCATCTTGCTCACAGAAAATCTTTCGTCCGACAGATCGAAGAATGGCAGTTGCCGTGAAACTTGTATACTAGTACATGTGGACACGGAGGAGAAAGCGAAGATATGAGGCAAACCTGGCGCTGGTTCGGTCCGGCCGACAAGAATTCCCTGGCGGATGCTCTTCAGGCCGGTGCCCAGGGGATCGTCACGGCGCTGCATCATATCGCTCCGGGTGAGGTGTGGCCAGTCGATGCGATATCCGAGCGGCAGCGGCAGGTCTCAACGCGCCCCGATGGAAAGTCGACCGGACTGCATTGGGACGTCGTCGAAAGCCTTCCGGTGTCTGAATCGATCAAGACAATGTCCGGTGATTGGCGCCAACACATCCAGCATTACAATACCAGCCTGACAAATCTGGCGAAGGCCGGGATCCGAACGGTCTGCTACAATTTCATGCCAGTCCTCGACTGGACCCGAACGGACCTCGCCGCCCCGATGGCGCATGGTGGAACTGCCATGCGGTTTGACCTGACTGACTTCGCGGTTTTCGATCTTCATATCCTTGGCCGGGGTGGGGCGGGAAACGATTATCCTGAGAGTGTGCGGGAGCAGGCGGCCCGTCGATTTGCACAGATGCCACAATCGCGCAGTGCCGAGCTTGCGTCCAATGTAACGGCGGGACTTCCGGGGTCGGCCGAACAATGGACGCTGTCGTCCCTGCGCGACAAGCTGAAGGACTATGAGGCTCTTGAAGCCCGGCATCTGAGGCAAAATCACATCGTTTTTCTCACGGAGGTCGTGCCGCATGCCGAGAGGCTGGGCGTTCGCCTGTGTTGCCATCCCGATGATCCGCCGTTTCCGCTCCTGGGCCTGCCACGGATCATGTCGACGGCAGCGGACTATCGTTCCCTTCTTGACGCTGTCGACAGCCCGGCTGCCGGCATGACCTTTTGCACCGGGTCACTGGGTGCGCGGTCAGACAACGACGTTCCGGCCATGGCACACGAGTTTGCTGAACGCATCCACTTCGTTCATCTGCGCAATGTGACGCGGCAGGATGAAGCCTTGCATTGCTCATTCTTCGAAGACGAACATCTCGGTGGTCAAGTTGATATGGTTGCCGTGATTGCCGCTCTTCTTGCCGAGGAAAGGCGCCGTGTCGCGGTCGGGCGGACCGACTGTGTCATTCCCATGCGCCCGGATCACGGCCAGAATATCCTGGATGATCTAACGCGGGATGCGCAGCCCGGTTATCCAGCGGTGGGCCGCTTGAAGGGCCTCGCGGAATTGCGCGGTATCATGCACGCGCTTGAGGCGATGCAGGATGCCGCCATAGATGGCCGTGCGGCAGTGCCGAGCGCCCGCCGATCACATCAGGAGGGTGCGGATGCCCCGGTTGAAGCCTGATCGTGACACATTTGACCTTGGCGCGGCACTGCAGGATGTCGAGATCGATCGCTCCCGTTCGATCGGTCCGCAAATCTATGAGGCGCTGCGGGCGCGTATCATAGACAATCGCTTTCCGCCTGGCACCGCACTGAGTGAATCCGTCGTGGCGCGCTGTTGCGACATCAGCCGAACACCCTTGCGAGCTGCCATTCAGGATCTTGCTGGAGAGGGACTGATTGTTGTTCGGCCGCAGGTGGATTCAGTCGTTGCACCGCATGACGAGGCGCGTGTCCGGGAAGCCATCTTCATTCGCGCGGCTATCGAAGCCGCCGTTGCCCGGCGGCTGGCTGAACGTGGGGCTGACGAAAGCAGACTGGCACCGATCCTTGCCGAACAGGAACAGGCGGCGGCCGCGGACGACTATATGGCGTTCTTTCACGCCGATGAAAGGTTCCACAGGACACTGGCACACATGGCCGAGGTGCCGAATGCCTGGCATCTCATACAGTCCGTCAAGGCGCATATCGATCGCCAGCGCCTTCGATTGATGTCGTCGATCACGGGCCGTTCCCAACGGGCCTATGAAGATCATCTCAATGTGCTGAAATGCATCCGGGAAGGCGATGCCAGCGGCGCTGCCGCGCAGATGCGGGACCATGTGAACTCGGCTCTGGAATCTGTCGGCTCGGATGGAAAACTGCCTTGAAGGGCGCAAATACGGCTTGTTCGTCGTATCGGCGTGTACTAGTATACAAGCAGAAAAGGGAGGAATATCTTAATGCGAAGCAATCTTCAGAGACTATTGATACTCGGAACTGCAGCCATGGGACTGACGGTAGGCAGTGCGCTTGCCGAGACCGAATTGCGGATCACCTGGTATAATGACGGCAATGAAGGCGAGGTCATGCGTGACCTGCTCGATCGTTATGAGGCTGCAAATCCGGACGTCAAAGTCACCCTTGATGTGGTGCCTTACAAGGCGATCCTTGAAAGCCTGCCCGTACAGCTGGCTGCCGGAGACGGCCCGGACCTTGCTCGCGTAACCGATCTGGGTGGTTTGTCGGAACATTACATGGATCTGACACCACATATCTCCGATCCGGCCTATTGGGAAAAGAATTTCGGCCCGTTTTTGAAATGGTTGCGCAAGCCCGGTGACGACAGCTCCATTTCCGGCTTCATGACGCAGCTGACAGTCACAGGCCCCTATGTCAACAAGACCCTGTTTGAGCAGGCTGAAATCGAGATGCCCGGAGAGGGCGCAACCTGGGATGATTGGGCCAAGGCCGTCAACGAAGTTGCGACCAAGCTTGAAATTCCGATCCCCATGGCATGGGACCGCTCGGGACACCGCGTGGCGGGTCCGGCAATTGCAATGGGCGCCAAGATGTTTGACGCCGAAGGCAATCCGGCGCTGGTCGATGACGGACTCAAGGCAATGGCCGGCCGGCTCTATGACTGGCACCAGGACGGCACGATGGCCAAGGAGCTGTGGGGCTCGGTTTCAGGTTCACAATATCTTGGCGCCAATGAGGACTTCGCCAATGCCCAGGTCGTCATGTATATGAGCGGCTCCTGGCAAATTCCGCAATTTGCTGACAAGATTGGTGATGCGTTTGACTGGTGGGCTGTTCCGGCCCCGTGCGGCCCGGCAGCCTGCACAGGCATGCCTGGCGGTGCGTCACTTGTAGCGTTGAAAACATCCAAACATCCGGCTGAAGTTGGCAAGTTGATGGATTATCTGTCCAGCGAAGAAGTGCTCAACGAGTTCTATGGGCGCACACTGTTTATCCCCGGTCATCTGGGGCTGGCTGCAAGTGGTGTTGATTTCAAGACCGAGGACCCTCGGGCTGAGCATGCTCTGCTGACCTTCGCTGCAGCAGTTCCGGGAATCTCACCGATTGCGTTCGATCTGCAGGGCTATGTGTATAACCGGGTCATGTTCAACGCCCTGATTTCGCGACTTGGCGAGGCCATTGTCGGCGAACTGACGCTCGATCAGGCCTATGATCGCATGACACAGGACATCGAGCAGCAGATCGCCGAGAAGAAACGCGGCGGCTGACCGGCTATCGTCGGTCGCTCACTCCCAATGAGCCGGGCGCGGCAGGTTCCGCGCCCGGTCTTTCAATCTCGAAGTCTCGCCGGTCGGAACCCATGGCGCACAATTCAACGGCACAATCGGACGAAATGAGTTTGGGTGACCGTTTCAACGCGGTTGCGGCATGGCCAATGCGCATTCTCTTTGGCCTGCTGGACAGACCATTCCGGGCCATCCAGAGACTGTTCGGCATAGAACGTATGCCGTATATTTTCCTGTTGCCCAATCTGGCGTTTTTCGGCCTGTTCGTGGTTGTGCCGCTGTTCATCAATTTCGCGTTTTCGGCAACCGGCGGGACAAATCTGTTCCTGGCGGATCGCCCTTTTGTCGGCACGGAGCAATATCGCTATCTTGCCGATTGCGGGAGTTATCTTGATCCCTCGACCTGTCGCGAGGACCGCTTTTGGCGCGGCATCTACAACACCATCACCTTTGTGGTGTTTCAGGTTGCCTTCATGGTTCTGTTCTCTCTTGTAACCGCCTTGATCCTCAACCGGAAAATTCGGGGTCGCGGGTTTTTCCGGGCTGCGTTTTTCTTCCCGGTACTGCTTTCCCCGGTTGTCGTCGCGCTCATCTGGAAATGGATCTTGTTGCGTGACGGCGTTCTGAATGCCGGGCTGACATCCATCGGTCTGGACCGCATTCTGTTTTTTGTCGATCCGACCTGGTCGATGTTCTGGGCGATCTTCGTGTCGATCTGGGCACATATGGGTTTTTATACCTTGATCCTGCTGGCCGGATTGCAGGCGATCCCTCCGGATCTCTACGAAGCCGCAGAAATGGATGGGACCAAGCGCGAGCGGATATTCTGGCGGATCACGCTGCCGCTGCTGTGGCCCAACCTGCTGGTGGTCATTGTGCTGGCTCTGATCAAGGCGGTGCAGATATTCGACGAGGTGTTTGTGCTGACCGGCGGTGGACCGGGAACGGCAACGCAATTCATCGTGCAATATATCTACACCACCGGCTTTTCGAACCAGGTCCAGAATTTTGGTCTTGCGGCTGCGGCCTCGGTCGTCCTCGGCGTTGTCCTGTTTGCCCTCACACTGATGCAGCTTGCCGCCTCCCGGCGACGGGAGGATAACTGACATGACAGCAGCAGCGTCAGATACAAAACGTTCCGTCACTGACATGCTGACGGCCCGCAGGGGAGGGACATCCTGGCACTGGACCGATATTTTCACCTATGTCTATCTCGCCTTCGGGGTCTGTTTGATGTTTGGTCCGGTGATCTGGCTGGCGCTGTCGTCATTCAAGACACCCGCAGGACTGCTGGAATTTCCGCCGACCTTGCTGCCCCTTGGACAAATCGAGGTGGCTGTCGAGGGCTATGACGATCCCTTGCCGCTCTACAAGGTTACCATGGAGGATGGCACCGTTCGTGAACTGGCGCAGATAAGGCGCGTCGGGATCATCGCACAAATGGTGGATCCGGCGGCGCCGGAAGAGCGTCTCAAGGTGCCGATTGCCAATCGCGAGCCCATCCGCGAGTTCCGAATGGCATGGGAAAATTATACCAAGCCGCTGGAACGATTCAATTTTCTGCAATACCTCAACAATTCCGTGATTGTGACGGTCGTTGCAACCGCCATCACATTGCTGATCAATTCGATGGCTGCTTTCGGATTGTCGATCTACGAATTCAGGGGACGCAACGCGGTGATGCTGTTTGTCATCGGCACGCTGATGATTCCGATCACCATCATCCTTGTTCCGGCCTATCTCGTCGTCACGCAACTGAACATGGTCAACACGCTTTGGGCGGTTATTCTGCCGGGAGCTGCCACGCCGACAGGCGTGTTCCTGTTGCGCCAATACATGTTGACCCTGCCGCGGGATCTCATTGAGGCTGCGCGCATGGACAAGGCAAGCGAATGGGCGATCTACTGGCGCATCGTTTTGCCATTGTCCTTGCCGGCCATCGCAGTGTTGGCGATCTTCTCGGTAATGTGGCGCTGGAACGACTTCCTCTGGCCGCTGGTTGTTCTCAATCGCAACGAGGTCTACACGTTGCAGATCGGGCTGAACGCCTTCCAGGGCGAACTGGATGTCCAGTGGCATTATGTCCTGGCGATGACGGTGGTCACGCTGATCCCCGTAGCTCTGGTCTTTGCCTTCCTGCAGCGCTTCATCACGACGGGCATTGCTTCGACGGGGATGAAATGACGCGGCCGTTGATCTTCATGGACCCGTTCCCGCGAACCGAAGAGATGGTCTACACACCGGAGACCGTCACTGCGCTTGATCAGCTCGGGGACGTGGTTTCCCATTTCGGATCGCGGGCGCCTGATGCGCTGGTCGAAGAGGTGCTGCCTCGCGTTGAAATCATAATAGGCCAGACCGCCATGCCCAGGGAAAGGCTGGACCGCGCGCCGCATCTTCGCGCGATCTTGAATGTCAAGGCCAATTGGGAACCCAACATCGACTATGGCGAAGCGCAGGCTCGCGGCATTCACGTGCTTTCGGCCGCGCCCTCCATGGCGCCCGCGGTGGCGGAATTCTGCATTGGTCAGGCGATCGCATTGACGCGTGGCCTGCCGGAGGCGGATCGCCTGTTTCGTAGCGGCAAGGAGAGCTACGGAATCAAGGGTGCAAGGCAGCATTACGGGTTGCTGGGAACCAGGGTCGGCCTGATCGGATTTGGCAATCTCGGACGTGAGCTTGTTCCGTTGTTGCGGCCGTTTGGCGGTGAAATGCTGGTTCACGATCCCTGGTTGTCAGACGAGTATCTACGCCTCGAAGGATTGGTTCCGTCCTCTCTGACGGACCTGCTGACGTCAGCCCGCGTAATATTCGTACTGGCCGGTGTGACCACCGAAAATGAGGGATTTCTCGATCGCCGCAAACTCGAACTGGTCCAGCCGGATGCGAGCCTGATCCTGGCCAGCCGGGCGGAGGTTGTCGATTTTGAAACGCTGATCGAATTGGGCGATTCCGGCCGCATCCGGGTGGCCATTGATGTGTTCCCACAGGAGCCGGTACCGGATGATCATCCGTGCCGGCATTCCAGGAACATATTATTCAGCGCCCACATCGCGGGAGCGATGAAAGCGTCCTATGCACGCATTCGTTCGGCCATGCTTGATGACACGACGCAGATTCTCAAGGGATTCCCGCCCATGCGCATGCAGCAGGCGGTGCCTCGCCTGGCGGAAATCTCGTGCAGCCGGTAGGCGGGGCGAAGGCTGCTGGCGACCGGAAGACACCGATCGCATCCGGTTTGGCACAGCAAGCAACGCGGCATCGGAAACGGACAGAACGGAGCGGTGAAATGAAAATGGCGAATTGCAGCTCGCTCTAGGAAAGGCAAGATGACCGAGATAGTCCTCAAGAATATTCGCAAGGCTTACGGCGAGGTCGATGTCATCCACGGCATCGATCTGAATGTCGAGAGCGGCAAGTTCGTCGTATTTGTCGGACCATCGGGTTGTGGAAAATCAACGCTTCTGCGGATCATCGCCGGCCTGGAGGGTGTTACGTCCGGTGAGGTTTTGATTGACGGCCATATTGTCAATGACGAGCCGGCCTCCGAACGGGGGCTTGCCATGGTGTTCCAATCCTATGCGCTTTATCCGCATATGAGTGTTTACAAGAACATGGCATTCGGTCTCGAAAACTCGAAGATGCCACGCGAAGAGGTTGAAAAGCGTGTCAATGATGCCGCTGCCATGCTGCAGATCACGCAATATCTCAAACGCCGGCCCAAGGCGCTGTCCGGCGGCCAGCGCCAGCGGGTCGCCATCGGGCGTGCCATTGTTCGGGATCCCAAGGCATTCCTTTTTGACGAGCCACTATCCAATCTGGATGCTGAACTGCGCGTGACGATGCGCAAGGAACTGGCCGCATTGCATGCCAAGCTGGGTGGGACCATGATCTATGTGACCCATGATCAGGTTGAAGCCATGACGTTGGCCAATACCATCGTTGTGCTTAATGCGGGCCGGATCGAACAGGTCGGTGCACCGCTCGATCTCTACAACAATCCGCAAAACACGTTTGTTGCCGGCTTCATCGGATCACCGCGCATGAATCTAGTGGAGGCGACCGTCGAGCGGTCGGATGGCGGATTTCAATTGGCTGCCGGCGACAGCCATGTATCAGTGCCCAATATCGAGGGGATCAGGGAAGGGCACCACGTAACCTTCGGATCCCGCCCTGAACACATCGAGATTGTTGATGAAGCTGATGCCGATATCGTTGCGTCGGTCGACCTGTCCGAGCAGTTGGGTGGTGAGACCTATCTCTACTGTACCCCTGAAGGCATGCCGCAATTGACGGTTCATCAGCTCGGCCAGCTGCCCATTGAAAGGGGACAGAATATCCATTTGCGATTGAACCGCGCCTGCATGCATCTTTTCGATTCCGAAGGCAATGTCATCGTCAACGGGGTCAGCGATTGACATGACAAGGAACGCCTTGGGTATTGGTGTTGTCGGCACGGGCATGGCTGCGACACCACACGCCAGAGCGCTGCAAGACCTGGCGGATATTGCCGTAGTTCGCGGCGTATACTCCCGCAACAGTGAACGACGGGAGGCATTTGCGTCGCAGTTCGGATTTCCTGCCGCGGGATCAGTTGACGCGATGGCTGACGATCCTGACATTGATGCCGTCCTGCTGATAACACCACCCAATCAGCGGCAGGAGCTTGTCAGCAGGTTCGCACGGGCCGGCAAGCACATACTGATGGAAAAGCCGGTCGAAAGAACGACAGACGCCGCGCAGCAACTGGTTGAGACCTGCGAACGGTGTGGCGTCAAACTCGGCATTGTATTCCAGAACCGGTTTCGCCAGACGTCACAGGCCCTGCGGCAATTGGTTGATGGCGGTACCATGGGTGCCATCAGACTTGTCCAGGTCGAGGTTCCGTGGTGGCGGGACCAGTCCTACTACGACGAACCGGGCAGGGGAAGCTATGAACGGGACGGCGGCGGTGTGCTGATCAGCCAGGCGATCCATGCGCTCGACCTGATGTTGAGCATTGCGGGACCGGTTGCACAGGTTCAAGCCGTCGCTGCAACGACACCATTTCACCGGATGGAGTCTGAGGACTTCGTTTCCGGTGGGATGCGCTTCGAAAGTGGCGCCAGCGGATCATTGATGGCAACGACCGCTGCGTATCCCGGCGCAAGTGAATCAATGACGCTAGGAAGCGAGAATGCCAGCGCTCATCTTCAGTCCGGCACGCTGCGGATCGATTGGCGGGACGGACGCAGTGAGACCATCAGCGAAACGGCAGGAACCGGCGGTGGCGCGGATCCGATGGCTTTTCCCCATGATTGGCACCGGAGCTTGATCAGTGATTTTGTCAGCGCTGTTCGGGATGGGCGGGAACCGGCAATACCCGGTCGCGAAGCGCTCGGCGTGCATCGGTTGATAGACGCGTTGCTGGCGTCTTCAAAGCAGCAGCGCGCGGTGACCATCAACAAAAACTCCAGCAACTGAAGGTGCGTTATGCATGATTTGAAACTTGCCGTAATTGGTGTCGATCATCGCCACATTTACGGACAACTTGCCGGAATGCTGGCACTGGGTTGCGTCTGCAAAGGTTGGTGGACCGAGGGCGATCCGCAACCGGTCGACGGATTCGTTGAACGGTTTCCCCATATTCCTCGTGTTGCTGATCGCAAAACCCTGCTTGACGACCCGGAGATTGACCTGGTGTTGATCGCCGATGTTCCGGTGCGGCGGGCTGAAAGAGCGATTGAGGCCATGCGGTCCGGCAAGGACGTGATGACGGACAAACCCGGGTGTACAACCCTGTCCCAGCTGGAGGAGATTCGGCGGACGGTTGCGGAAACCGGTCGTATCTGGTCAATCGATTTTTCCGAGCGGTTTGAGGTGCCGGCGGTCACGCGAGCTGCCGAACTGGTTGAACAGGGTGCGATCGGGAAGGTTGTGCAAACCGCTGGTTTTGGCCCGCACCGGCTCAACCGGCACACAAGGCCTGATTGGTTTTTCGACAGTCAACAATATGGTGGCATTCTCTGCGATATCGCCTCGCATCAGATCGACCAGTTTCTGTTCTTCACCGGATCTTCGGATGCCGAGATCGTTTCGGCCAGCATTGGAAACTTCGCCAATCCCGAGGACCCCGGACTGGAGGATTTCGGAGAAATTGTCGTTCGCGGGGACAAGGGCAGGGGTTACATACGTGTCGACTGGTACACACCGGACGGGTTGCCGACCTGGGGTGACGGGAGGCTGACGATATTGGGGACCGAAGGAACGATTGAGCTGCGAAAATATGTTGATATTGCCGGTCGACCTGGAACCGACCATCTTTTCCTGGTCAATGGAACGCGCTGCGAATACATCGATGCCTCTGATGCGCCGCTGCCCTATTTCCAAAATCTCGCCAGCGATGTGAAAAACCGCACGGGCACTGCCATGCCTCAAACCCATTGTTTCAAGGTGATGGAACTGGCGATCCGCGCGCAAAACGACGCCGTGCGGCTCGGCGCCCTTCCGCTGCAATCCTGATGTTGAATGTCGCAATATTGGGCGCCGGAATTGGGGCGCAGCACATGGACGGTTATCTGGCTCTGCCGGAACGATTCAATGTCGTAACCATTTGCGATCTCGACATTGCCCGCGCTTCCAGTTTGGCGGACATGGCCAAAGGCTGCACGGTGACGAGCGAAATTGCAGAGGTTCTTTCAGATCCGCGCGTTGACATTATCGATATCTGTTTGCCACCACATCTGCATGCGCCCGTTGCGAAGAATGCCCTGTCGGCCGGCAAACACGTTATCTGTGAAAAGCCATTTGCCTGCAGTGTCCTGGAGGCAGAAGACATTCTGGCCGCTGCAAGTGCCAGCCAATGCAAGATCATGCCCATCTTTCAGTACCGCTATGGCAGAGGGTTGCGTCAATTGACCGGTCTGCAGGAGCGGGCACTGACAGGCAAACCGCTGGTTGCCACGGTTGAAACCCACTGGGACCGGGATGCTGACTACTATTCCGTTGCCTGGCGTGGACGCTGGAAAAGCGAGCGCGGGGGTGCCGTGCTTGGCCATGCCATCCACATCCATGATTTGGTCACCCGGTATTTTGGAGCGGCAACCGAGGTCTCCGTGATGCTTGATACGCGCGTGAATCCGATTGAAACGGAGGATTGTGCGGCCATTGCCATGAGGACAGCCTCCGGCGGTCTGGTGACCTCTTCCGTGACGTTGGGCGGAGCCGGGAACATGTCTCGAATGCGGTTGGTCTTCGATGCGTTGACCGCTGAAAGCGGCCGCAATCCCTATGCGCCCGGTTCCGACGACTGGACGTTTGTAAGCCGCAAGACCGAGGGACAATCGGCAATCGACAAAGCTCTTTCGGAAATCAGCAGGGAAATGGATGGTCAGCCGTCCGGATTTGCCGGCCAGTTTCTGGCGGTTTCAGACCATCTGGGCGGCAAACCTGCCGATATGGTGACGCCGGAGGATGGGTTGCGGTCGATTGAACTCGTGGCGGCGATCTATCAGGCTGCACGAACCGGTGCTCGTGTTTCGCTGCCACTTGATAGAAGCCTGCCGATCTGCGCTGACTGGATCCCGGTTCAATTCCGTGGCGATCAATCCGATGCTTAATCATCCGGATCGTCTTTTCCCGACCGACACCAATGTGCGCGCCATTGCCCGAGCGCTCTACGAGACAGTTGAAGGTCTGCCAATCATCAGCCCGCATGGGCATACGGATCCGAAATGGTTTGCGGATAACGCCGCATTCAGCGATCCCGCTTCGCTCCTGGTGGTTCCGGACCACTATGTCCTGCGAATGCTGTTCAGCCAGGGAATAACGCCCGAACAACTAGGGCTTGCCCGGCTGGATGAAGATGCGCTGGAGTTTGACACCGAAGCCGTCTGGGCAAACTTTGCCGACAACTATCATCTGTTTCGCGGGACTCCGACACGCGTCTGGCTCGATCACACTTTCGAAACGCTGTTCAATCTCGATGTACCGCTGAGCTCATCGACGGCAAAACTGTATTTTCAAACGATCAATAGGTCCTTGAGCCAGGCGGCGTTTCGTCCACGGGCAATGTTTGAACGATTCAACATCGAAGTTCTGGCTACAACCGAAAGCGCGCTTGATGATCTTGCAAGCCATGCCGCATTGGCTGGGTCTGGCTGGCCGGGCCGGGTGATAACAACCTATCGGCCTGATGCGATTTCGGATCCGGATGATTCGAATTTTCGGCACAATCTCGAAACGCTGGGCGAAATAACGGATTGCGATACTGCCAGCTGGGCGGGGTACCTTGAGGCCCATCGCAAACGCCGCGCCTTTTTTCGTGACCACGGTGCGACCGCTACTGACCATGGATTTGGCAGTGCCGGAACAGCCGATTTGTCTGAAGCAGAATGTGAGGCCCTGTTTACGCGCATCGTGGCCAACAGCAGCGATGACTCTGATCATGCGCTCTTTCGCGCCCAGTTTCTCACGGAAATGGCGAAAATGAGCATCGAGGATGGAATGGTCATGCAGATCCATCCCGGGTCAATGCGAAATCACAACAGTTCGATCCTGACCCGCTATGGCCGCGACAAGGGCTTCGATATCCCGACAAGAACAGACTATGTCGCTGCGTTACGACCGCTGCTCAACCGTGTCGGAATGAACTCGCAACTGACCCTGATCGTGTTCACGCTGGATGAAACGACTTATGGGCGCGAACTGGCGCCTTTGGCTGGCGTCTATCCGGCACTGAAACTTGGACCTCCCTGGTGGTTTTTCGACAGCCCCGACGGCATGATGCGATTTCGGGAGCAGACCACCGAAACGGCAGGATTTTACAACACGGTAGGGTTCAACGATGACACGCGGGCCTTTCCGTCAATCCCGGCCCGTCATGATATGGCCCGCCGCGTTGACTGCGCCTATCTGGCCCAAAGAGTTGCCGACCACCGGTTGCGAGAGAGTGAAGCACATGAAATTGCGCGTGATCTCGCCTACGAGTTGCCCAGGAAAAACTATCGCTTGATGGGATAATTAACGCAGCCCAGATGCCACGGGATCAAGAATTACGGGTGCCACTTGAAGCGAATCTCAACAACCGTAGCGAACACGTACCGGGGACCGGCCAGCTTGCCGTCCTATGACCGGCATCGTGTCACACCATCCATCGTTCATTTGGGTGTTGGTGCCTTTCACAGGGCGCACCAGGCTGTCTATATCGATGATTGTCTCGGCGAGGATCCGAATTGGGCGATCACTGGCGCCAGCCTTCGCAACCGTGCCACTCGAGATGCACTTGCACCGCAGGATTGCCTCTACACCGTTGCGGTCAGGCATGGTTCGAAAACAGAATTGCGGGTTATCGGATCCATCAAGGAACTGTTGCACTGTCCTGGGGACAATAAGCCGATTATCGATCGTATCGCGTCGCCGGAGACCCGTGTGGTGACGCTGACCGTCACCGAAAAAGCCTATTGCCACAATCCGGCAACGGGCGACCTCGATATGCAGCACGCTGACATTGCGGCGGATTTGCGCCAGCCGAGAAACCCACGGTCGGTCCCGGGCCTCCTTGTCGCCGCGCTGGCGGAACGGCGTGCCAAAAAGCTTCCACCGGTGTCGATTGTCAGCTGCGACAACCTTCCGGCCAACGGCGCCACGCTTGCGCATGTTGTTCGCCGATTTGCCGAACGCACCGATCCGGCACTGGCACAATGGATCGCGTCCGAAATCTCTTTCCCATCGACAATGGTGGATCGGATCGTCCCGGCCACGACTGATGCTGACCGGATGGAGATTGCTGAACTGGCAGGCTATGACGATGCATGGCCGGTCGTGACCGAGCCGTTCAGCCAGTGGGTGGTCGAGGATCGGTTTGTCGCTGGTCGGCCACCTCTGGAGAACGCGGGTGTCCTCATGGCTGCCGATGTCGAACCCTTTGAATTGATGAAGCTGCGGTTGCTGAACGGCAGCCATTCGGCGCTTGCCTATCTCGGAGTTCAGGCTGAATTCGACACCGTCAGCGACGCGGTGGCAGATGCACAAATCAGGCAATTTCTTGAGGCCATGATGTGTCGCGAAATCATGCCGACACTGCAGGTGCCCGGCGTCGACCTGAACGCCTATGTCGCGTCTCTGTTGAACCGGTTTGCCAACACGGCACTCAATCACCGCACAATGCAGATCGCCATGGACGGATCGCAGAAAATCCCCCAGAGAATTCTCGGCACCATTCGGGAATGCCGGCGCACGAACAGGACGCATGATCGGCTGATTCTTGCCGTTGCAGCCTGGATCCGGCATCTTGCCGGCAAGACTGCGAACGGGCAGGTTTATGTGGTCGAGGATCCACAGGCTCGATATTTTGGTGAGGTTGCCGCGACAACGCTGCCTGATGTCAATGCGTTTGGAGCCGCCATTCTCGACATCGAATCCGTGTTTGGCCGCGATCTGTCCAGTGATGAAAGCTTTCGATCAAGGGTCTTGAGCCAGTTGCGGATTTTGTTCGAAAGTGGTCCGGCCGCAGCTCTGGCGATGTTTGAGAATTAGCGGCCGGTGCCTTGCAGATTGTCCGCACTGCTCATATCTGAAAATTGGCTTCGGTTAGACATCAGATAAAGGGTCTGTTTTTATACCGGCCACGGTCAAATCGAACACGAATATCGGCACGTGACAGAGGCTTCGCATCGGGTAAATTGAATGGATTACAAGGATTATTATGAGGTCCTGGGGCTGGAGCGCACCGCCACGCAGGATGAAATAAAACGCGCCTATCGCAAACTGGCGCGGAAATACCATCCCGACGTGAACAAGGAATCCGGCGCGGAAAGCAAATTCAAGGAGGCGGGCGAAGCTTACGAGGTCCTCAAGGATCCGGAAAAACGTGCCGCCTATGATCAACTGGGTGCCAATTGGCAGGCCGGGCAGGATTTCCAACCGCCGCCCGGATGGGACCAGGGGTTTGAATATTCCAGCCAAGGTCCCGGTGACGAGTCGGCGTTCAGCGACTTCTTTGAAAATCTCTTCGGTCAGGGGCGGTCATCCCAGGCGGGACGCCAGACCCGCCATGAGTTCCATGCGCACGGACAGGATCACCATGCCAAGATCATGATCGATCTCAAGGACGCCTACGAGGGTGCGACACGGGCAATATCTTTGCGTGCGCCCGAGGTCGACGCGTCCGGGCATGTGAGCGTTCGCGATCGTTCGATCAAGGTCAAGATCCCGAAGGGCATCACCGAGGGGCAACATATCCGGCTTGCCGGACAGGGAACGCCGGGCGTCGGTCAGGGGCAGGCAGGGGATCTGTATCTGGAGATTCATTTCCAGCCGGATCCGACATTCAGCGTTGATGGCAGGGATGTCTACATCAATCTGCCCATCACGCCCTGGGAGGCGGCGCTCGGCGGCAAGGTCAAATGTCCCACGCCAGCCGGCGCGGTCGATCTGAAGGTCCCTGAGAACGCGCGGACTGGGCAAAAACTCCGGCTGAAGGGACGCGGTATTCCCGGCAAGACTGCCGGTGATCTCTATGCGGTGCTGCAGATTGCGGTTCCACCGGCACGCACCGCACAGGATCGCGAATTCTATGAACGCATGTCGCGTGACATGAACTTCAATCCACGCGCCAAATTGGGGGGCTGACGGGCATGGCGAAACATCCAGCAAGTGTGGTCGCAGGAGAAATCATAGAAGTCGTGTCCCTGGCGGAGTTGTGCCGGTCCTGTGGCGTTCAATCGGAATGGGTGGTCGAACTGGTTGATGAAGGCATTCTGGAGCCGCAGGGATCCGATCCGTCGGCCTGGCGGTTTTCCGCCGTCAGCATCACCCGGACCCGTGTCGCCTGGAGGCTCCAGCATGATCTGGGCGTCAATCGGGCAGGCATCGCGCTGGCGCTTAATCTGCTCGATGAACGTCAGGAGCTGCATGTTCACCTGCAGCGGCTTGAACGGTCCCTCGACGACACATCTTCGGATTCGGATTTCTGAATTCGCGCGGCTGATGCCGCTGCTGAAACGACAATCGCGAATTCAAATGAAAGCAATGGCTGGGGCGGCTGGATTCGAACCAGCGCATGGCGATACCAAAAACCGCTGCCTTACCGCTTGGCTACGCCCCAACTATGTCATGGCCACATGGGGCCGGACGGACCATGCGTTTACCATCTCACCGGTAAAATTCAAGCGTTCGTTGCTGAAAAAAGTTCTGCAACGCCATATCACGCCGCAGGCAACCGCAATGGATCGCCCGATGACGGAAAATGGTGTTGAGTCGTTCGAAAACGGGCGGTCAGTTGCAGCCCCGCGACAGCCATGAACATCATCAGCCAGATCGGATCAATGCGTCTCAGAAAGAATGATTCAAGAAATGACAGCAGGGTCATGAAGACGAGGATCATCATGAACAGGTCCGCAAGATTGCCATTCGCACGAATCCGGCAGGCTTTGAGATAATTGAACACCGGCACGATATAGAGTGCCCACAACAAGATCACAAACCCGACAAGACCGGTTGTCACTGCCATATCGACGAAGTTGCTGTGTCCGTGCACAATGCCGCGAAAGTCCCAGGCGTGGTCAAACGGAAACTCGATATCGCGGACGGTCGGCGTGCCCCAGAAACTGTCATAGCCCGTGCCAAACCACAGATTCTTGCTGACATTTTCCAATCCATACTGCCAAAGTGTGACCCGCCCGGTAAAGGTCGGATCGCCAATGAAGAGTTCCGCATAGGAGGCCCAGTTGTCCGAATAGATGGTTCCAAGGGTCAACCCCGTCATGATGGCCGCAACGGTGACGTACAGGCCAACGGTCAATTGAGGAAGACCAACGATGCGCCCAGCAAGAACGACTGCGATCGCGATCGGCAGGAGACCAATGGTGGTCTTCGACCCGGTCTGAATGACGAAAAGGAGAGCCAGAACCGTTATGATTGCGCCAGCCAGATGCAGTTTGGACCGCCACAGATAGATCCCGAACATGACGAAAACCGACATCACCGGGCCAGCAACATTCTTGTGCGAAAAGTGGCCGTGCCACAGACCGGCATGTTGCGGCTCATATTTGCTGCTTCCATGGATGGCGAGTTCCGGAAGAAATGTGATTCCGGCGTAACTGACAGCAAGCACGGTCAGGATTGCGGCGGCGGCAATGCGCTGGAAGGCTTTCTCGTCAGGCGGCAGAAGAACAATCCCGGCGGCAATCAGCATTCCGATGAGTGTCAAAGCGACAGATCGTGCAGCATCTCCAGGTTCTGGCGCGACAATGACCGATATCAGGAGCACGCCTCCAACGGCCAGCCAGGTGGGTGCCAGAAACGCACTCAACAGCCGTCGATTGACCAATGTGGCCAAGCCGAGAAGGGCTATGGTGCCTGCAATCAAAAAACCGATCTGATTGAGGCGGTCGCCTTCCACCCCTTCCTCCTCGATGAACAGGCTGACCGCTCCGAATGGACGCAGCGACAGCATCAACAGGCAAAAAGACAGGTAGGCCAGCACCGAGGCAGTGAGATGCACGGACTTTTGGTGGTTCGGTGCCATTTGTCCAATAGGCACCGAGCGTCCCGGCGTTTCTATTTGATCTGCAACTGACACGGACATTGACTGCTCGCCTTGGCACGATGGTGATGTCGTACCCGGTTGACCTGGACTGTTGCACGTTTTGTCAGAAACGTGACAACGGGCTCGACCGTTGATTTCGTTGATGCATTCAGATTTTGCCGATTCCGTCAAAACCTGAATTGCTCTTTGACACAAACGCAATCCAACGCTTGTCAAAGACCATCCCCGATGAAGGTTAAATCATCGTTTCAGCACGTTTGTCCGTGGATCGACCTTACCGGTCTGCTGTCTCCCAGCGGGGATTGATCCAGGGCTCCATATTGGAGCGGGCAAGCGGCTGCCTTCCGAGGATATGATCCGATGCCTTTTCCCCAAGCATGATGGTAGGACCATTGAGATTGCCATTGGTGATCACCGGAAATGTGGAGGAATCTGCGACCCGCAGCCGGTCAACGCCGATCACTCTGCATTCCGGGTCGACAACGGCATCTGGGTCATCGGTCTGTCCCATTTTGCAAGTACCACAGGGGTGATAGGCACTCTCTGCGTGCTGGGCGATGAAGGCGTCGATTTGCTCGTCGGAGCGGATTTCGGCACCGGGCGCAATTTCATTGCCGCGAAAGGCGTCGAAGGCCGATTGTGCAAACAACTCCCGGGTCAGGCGGATACAATGGCGAAAATCCTCCCAATCGGTCGGATCACTCATATAGTTGAACCGGATGATGGGGGCCGATTTCACGTCCGCCGACCGCAATGTGACATTGCCGCGCGACTTTGAACGCATCGGACCGACATGGGCCTGAAATCCATGGGACCTGGCGGCTGCCTTGCCATCGTAGCGGATCGCAATCGGCAGAAAATGATATTGAATGTCCGGGAATTTGATCCCGGCTCTGGACCGCAGAAAAGCCGCCGCCTCGAAATGATTGGTTGTTCCCGGACCGGAGCGGAAAAACAGCCATTCCGCGCCAATCGCGGCCTTGGAAAACAGATTGAGTTTCGAATAGAGCGTGATCGGCTGGGTACACTCCTGCTGAACATAGAGCTCCAGATGGTCCTGGAGGTTGGAACCGACGCCACGTCGGTTCGCAATCGGTTCGATCCCGTGATCCTTCAGATGCGAGGCCGGACCGATGCCGGACAACATCAGCAGTTTGGGTGAATTGAAGGCCGATGCGGCAACAATGACTTCGCGTGCGGCGTGGATCACCTCGACTTTGCCAGCCCGTTCGATTTCGACGCCGATCGCCCGACCGTCTTCGATGACGATCCGGCGGGCGAAGCATTTGACCAGATCGAGGTTTGGCCGCTTGAGCGCCGGTTTCAGATAGGCATTGGCGGCGGACCAGCGTTTGCCCTGATGGATCGTCTGTTCCATCAGGCCAAACCCCTCCTGCTTCTGCCCGTTATAGTCATCGGTGACCTCGAACCCGGCCTGCCGGCCGGCTTCGATGAAACTGTTGAACAAGGGATTGTTTGCCTTGCCACGGCGAACATGCAGCGGCCCGGACCGTCCACGCCAGCCGTCCTGACCGCCATGCGAGGTTTCCATTTTCTGAAAATAGGGCAGAACATCCGCATAGGACCAACCGGTCGCTCCGGCTTTGTCCCAGGCGTTGAAATCCTCGGCGTGTCCGCGCACATAGACCATGCCGTTGATCGACGATGAGCCGCCAATCACCTTTCCACGCGGCGCGGCCAGGCGTCGCCCGGCCAGGTGCGGTTCCGGCTCGGTCTCATAACCCCAATCGTACATCCCCATATTCATGGGGTAGGAGAGGGCTGCCGGCATCTGAATGAACGGTCCCGCATCCGTTCCTCCATACTCCAGAACGAGGACGGAGTTTCGCGGGTCCTCGGAAAGCCGATGGGCGATGACTGATCCGGCTGATCCGGAACCGATGATGACAAAATCCGCTTGCATGGTTGTACTCATTTGTGCCGCTTTGAGGTCATGGATTGCCGATGCCGAGCGGAGTGCCGCCCGCCGGCTCGTCGATCATGGTCCCGTCGCTGAGTTGGGAATTGAAAGATTGTTTTTGCATGGTGCCGTCCCGCTACTCGCCTCGCGGAAAGCGCTGGCTCTCTTCCAGCTCGTTCAGGTCCATGTGATTTCGCATGTAGCGCTCGGATGCCTTTTGCAGCGGCTGATAGTCCCAGGGATAATGAGCGCCGTTGCGCAGGGCTTCGTAAACCACCCATCGGCGTGCCTGGCTTTCGCGAACAGAGGCATCGAAACTCTCCATGTCCCAGCGTGCCCTGGCCTGGTTCAGAAACGCACCGACGCGTTCGGCATTGGCCTGATCCTGTGCAAGATTGACCTGTTCAGCAGGGTCATCGTGCAGGTCGAAGAGTTGCGGCGGATCAATTTCACAATGAACGAATTTGTGACGACCCTCGCGGATGCAGACAAGAGGTGCATAGGAGCCCTCTGCAGCATATTCCATCAACACAGATGACTGCCGGCGCTCGCCCGCCAGAACCGGCAACAGGCTCTCGCCGTCGGTCCAGGGCTTCACGTCTTCCAGGTCAGCGCCGGCAAGGTCGGCCAGTGTCGGTGTGACGTCGAGGTTCGAAACCGGCGCATCGATACGCGCAGGCGCGATGTCAGGTCCGCAGATCATCAAAGGTACGCGGGAGGAGCCTTCGAAAAAGCTCATCTTGAACCACAGACCGCGCTCGCCCAGCATGTCGCCATGGTCGGAGCAAAAGGCAATAACCGTGTCGTCGAGCATCCGTGTCCGGGTCAGGACATCGATCAGTTCACCGACCTTGTCGTCCAGGTAGGAGATATTGGCGAAATAGCCGCGGCGCGCGCGCCGCACATGGTCTGGCTGTATGTCGAACTTCCGGTAGTCATTGGCCTGATACAGACGCTGTGAGTGCGGATCCTGGTCGTCAAATTCAATCGGCGCAATCGCCGGATCGAGATACGGACAATCCTCGTAAAGGTCCCAATAACGGCGCCGGGCAACGTAGGGATCGTGCGGATGCGTAAAGGAGACCGTCAAGCACCAGGGGCGGGCTCCAGGATCATCGGATTGACGGGCCAGTTGATAGAGCTTCTGGGTGCCGTGGAACGCGACCTCATCGTCATATTCCATCTGGTTGGAGGTTTCCGCGACACCAGCACCCGTGACCGAACCGAGATTGTGATACCACCAGTCGATGCGCTCGCCTGGTTTGCGGTAGTCCGGGGTCCAGCCGAAATCGGCAGGGTAGATGTCTGTTGTCAGGCGGTCTTCGAACCCGTGCAACTGGTCCGGACCAACAAAATGCATCTTGCCAGACAGGCAGGTGTAGTAGCCCTGCCGCCGCAGATGATGGGCATAGGTGGGGATGTCCGACGCAAACTCGGCGGCGTTGTCGTAAACCCGCGTCCGGCTGGGCAATTGTCCAGACATGAAGGATGCCCTGCCGGGCGCACACAAAGGAGAGGCGGTGTAGTTGTTGACAAACCGCGCAGAACGCGTCGCAAGCGCTTTCAGGTTTGGCGCATGGAGCCAGTCTGCCGGCCCGTCGGGAAACAACGTGCCATTGAGCTGATCGACCATGATGATCAGTATGTTCGGCCCCTTGCCCATTTCTCATTCCTCTATGTGAAGCGAACGTCCGGTTTTCGGATCGGTACACGACCACAAATTATTTTTATTTGAACGTTCATTCAAGAAAAAACTACGATTGAGGCGGGATGATTTTTGCCGCTTGTATCAGCTTGCTCGGTGAGCGGTGCGGCGAGATATGTTGCATCGCAGCAGAAATATTGTTAAAGGTTGAACAGAATTGAATGGCACACCGCAAAGCCATATATTACAGGTGTGCCGGGACCTGCACGGATCGGATGAGCACCCCCCGGGGAGCACCTGATAATCGCCACCCTCGGAGTGGAATTGGAGAACAACCATGGCAGCATGCATCACCGGATGGGCGCATTCTCAATTCGGAAAGTGGCCTGACGAAACCGTTGAAAGCCTGATCGTTGGCGTTGCGCGGCAGGCAATCGAACATGCCGGGCTCGAGCCGACCGATATTGACGAGATTGTTCTGGGCCACTTCAATGCAGGTTTCAGCAAACAGGACTTTACCGCCAGCCTGGTGTTGCAGGCCGATGATACATTGCGGTTCAAACCGGCGACCCGCGTGGAAAATGCATGCGCAACCGGATCGGCGGCCATTCACCAGGGGCTGAAAACCATCAAGGCAGGGGATGCGAAGAATGTACTCGTTGTCGGTGTCGAACAGATGACGACAACCCCCGGTCCGCAGATTGGCGAGAACCTGCTCAAGGCCTCCTATTTGCCGGAGGATGCCGATATCCCCGCGGGATTTGCCGGTGTATTCGGTCAGATCGCCGATGCCTATTTTCAGCGCCATGGTGACCAGTCCGACGCACTGGCGGCTTTGGCGGCAAAAAACCACAAAAACGGTGTTGGCAATCCCTATGCCCAGATGCGCAAGGATCTGGGTTACGAGTTCTGCCGCAATGAGAGTGACAAGAATCCGTTCGTCGCCGGACCCTTGAAACGGACCGACTGCTCCCTGGTCTCGGACGGTGCGGCAGCCATCGTCTTGACCGACATTGAGTCGGCCATGCAGGCGCCTCGCGCGGTGCTGTTCCGTGCCGCCGAGCATGTGCAGGATTTTCTGCCAATGTCAAAGCGCGATATCATTCTTTTTGAAGGATGCAAGATCGGCTGGCAAAAGGCGCTCAAAAACGCCGGTGTTGCACTTGATGATCTTTCATTTGTCGAGACTCATGACTGTTTCACCATCGCAGAATTGATCGAATATGAGGCGATGGGTCTGGCGAAACCGGGCGAGGGTGGCGCGCTGGCGCTATCCGGCGAGACACAGAAAGAGGGCCGGCTCCCGGTCAATCCCTCTGGCGGTCTGAAGGCGAAGGGGCATCCCATTGGTGCAACCGGCGTGTCCATGCATGCCCTGACGGCCATGCAGCTCTGTAACGAGGCCGGTGACATTCAGATTGCGGATGCCAAGCTGGGCGGGATCTTCAACATGGGGGGCGCGGCGGTCGCAAACTATGTCTCGATCATGGAACGGGTGCGCTAGAACCGGTGGGTTACCGGCGCCCCAGCCGTTTGTAGAGCGCACGCTCTTCAATCATCATCGGGTCCTCGCGCATCCTCTTGTATCCGGCTTCTAGTTCCGCAGACCCGTTTTCCTGGACTTCGGTCCACTTGGCCGCGAAGCGCCCATCCTTGATCTTGGCGATCACTTCACGCAGGCGTTCCTTGTCTGCTTCCTCGGCTTCGGGAGAGGGGCGGCCATAGACGATCTGCCCGAATTGGCTGGTGCGCGAATGCAGTTTCATCTGTTCGAAAAGGCCCATTTCCATCATGTAGTCGGCCGCTTCCCGCAGCTCGCCGGATGCGTAGAGTTCCAGCATCACGGCTTCCGGGCTGCAGCCGGCTTCGGTCAGTGCCTCGTAGCCGCGGCGAACCGCATGCAGATACCCCGACTGCTCGGCAAACAGGTCGACGACCGTTTCTTCCTCAAAGCTTGACTCGATAACGCCCATCAACGTTGAGCCCACCGCTTTCGAAAGGGCGATCAACACATCATGGGCATTTCCGGTTGCATCCTGGTGAACGGCTACCAGACTTGGATATCCCGTGCCGTCGACAAATTTTTCGCGCACGCCGCGGCCGATCATGCGCGGTGCGATCATCACGACATTGATGTCGGCGCTCGGTTTGATTTTCTCGAAATAGATATTGTATCCACTGGCAAAGACCAGCGTGTTGCCGGCAACCAGACCGGGTTCGATGTGATCTGCCATGACCTGCGGCATGATTTCATCGGGAACGAGTATGAACAGGATGTCGGCCCGGCGCGCTGCTTCGACGAGTGGCAGGGTTTCGAACCCGTCTTCCATCGACTGCTCGGCAGATGAATCGGATCGCGAACCGACAATGACTGTCGCGCCATTGTCGCGCATATTGAGCGCCTGGCTTCGCCCCTGATTGCCGTAACCGAAAATGCCGATCGTCTTGCCATCCAACAGCGACAGATCGCCATCATCGTCGAAATACCATTGTGCCATATCATCCTCCGGTTCTGACCCGGATAGGCAGTAACGATCAGGACCCGGACAGACAAGTGTCCGGGCTGATCATGCCACTGCAATGTCAAAGAGTTCGGAGGCAATATCAAAAAGGCTGCCCGCCAGGTGGATTGGCGGACAGCTTCATTTGTTCCAAGTAATAGGGAACGATCCTTGGTGTCCTATGCCTGCAATTCGGCGAGGATTTCGTCGATGATGGCATAACCGCCACCCCAGCCTTTGCCCATCCCAGCCATCTTCTCGGCAAAACAGGCGATCTCCGCTTCCGTTGCGTCCATTGGAATTTGGCTGAGCCGGACATTTGTCGTATTGCCGGCTTCCTCGAATGTCACGGTGGTCAACAGCAGGCGCGGCCAGTCGGCCATCATTGGATTGGTCATTGGGTTCCAATCCGAATCCGTCGAGGAGTGATGATGCCAGACCATCTTCTCCGGCTCCGATACCTCCTGAAAAACGACTTTCTGATACTGGGAATTGCCGCCCCATTTCATTTCGTTGAGCCACACACCTCCGGGTTTCAGGTCGAACTTGTGAATAATGGTTTCGATGCCGGGCCCATACCAGCGTTGCAGCAGTTCGGGATCAGTCCAGGCCCGCCATACCATTTCACGGGGCGCGTCGAAAACGCGGTCGAGTACGTATTCCGGCAAATCACTCAATGTTTCTATCCTTTTCTTCGGCCCGTTTCATGTCCGCGAGCACAGTGTCAAGTTGGTCGAAATTCGCGCCCCAAAAGGCGCTGAAATCGGCGAGCCAATCGAATGCGGCCGCCATTTTCTCTGCCTTCAATCGTGCTGGTCGGCGCTGCTGGTCCACATCCCTTTCGATCAGTCCGGCCCGTTCAAGCACTTTCAGGTGCCGTGAAACCGCCGGCTGGCTCATAGCGAACGGCTCTGCGATTTCATTCACCGAAGCCTGCCCATCGGCAAGACGGGAAAGAATTGCCCGACGGGTCGGATCGGCCAGTGCTGAAAAAATGGCGTCCAGGTTCGGTTGCTTAATTGTATAACCAGTCATTTCCATAACAATATTGTTATATAAAGAGACGGTAGAGTCAACACGCTTGATCAGGCAGCTGCGGCAGGCCGCTCCAACCAGTCGATTTGAACAATTATCCACCAGACAAACCCGCATCGCAGGCACTTCCTTTGCTATAAGGACTGACGAATCAATCCGGAGGTACGCGATGTCCATTCTGGTGACCGGAGGCGCCGGTTATATTGGCAGCCATATGGTCTGGCGCTTGCTCGACAGTGGCGAGGATGTCGTTGTGCTTGATCGCCTGTCGACCGGTTTTGAGTGGGCCGTGCCGAAGGAGGCAAAACTTGTTGTTGGCGATGCGGGAGACCCGGATTGTATCTCAAGCCTCCTTGCAGATCACGATATCGAAGCGGTGATTCATTTCGCCGGTTCTATTGTCGTTCCCGAATCCGTTTCCGATCCGTTGGGCTACTATCTCAACAACACGGCCAAGACGCGCACCTTGCTGGAAGCCTGTGTGAATGCCGGAATGGCCAATTTCATCTTTTCGTCCACAGCGGCGGTCTATGGAACGCCAGATTCGATACCCGTCAGCGAAGAAGCCGCCCTTCGGCCGGAATCGCCCTATGGCATGTCCAAACTGATGATTGAATACATGCTCAGCGATGTCGCCGTGGCCCATCCGTTGCGCTATGCGGCGCTGCGCTACTTCAACGTGGCCGGTGCCGACCCGGCAGGCAGGACCGGGCAGTCCACGCACAATGCCACCCACCTGATCAAGGTCGCCACGCAGGCAGCCCTGTCAAAACGCACGCATATGGATGTCTACGGCACCGACTATCCGACCGCCGACGGCACTTGCATCCGGGACTACATCCACGTGACCGATCTCGTCGAAGCCCACTATCTGGCCCTGAAGCATCTGCGCACAGGGAGCGGAAATCTCGTTGCCAATTGCGGGTATGGGCGCGGATATTCGGTGCTGGAAGTGGTTGATGCAGTAAAGGCGGCAAGCGGCAATGATTTTGCGGTCCATTTGGTCGATCGCCGGCCGGGTGACGCCGTTACCATTGTTGCCGATTCCGATCGGCTGAAGGACACGCTGAAGTGGACACCGCAGCATGACGACCTCGATGAAATCGTCTCTCATGCGTTGGCCTGGGAAGCGGCACTGGCGCGCCGCAACACGTAGAGATCTCTGTACGTTTTGTCAGAAACGCGACAGCGGCATCCGGCGTTGATTTCATGGTGACACGCAGCTTTTGCCGATTGCGTCAAAACCTGAATGTCTGCAAGTGAACAAAACGCCGTAACCGGCAAGAAAGACTCGAAAAATCGGGCGCGAACATCGCGCCCGATCGGTGGCCGTTGGTGGGCCTGTTACTTCGTCAAGGGCACCGAACAGATCATTCTTGTATGGTTGCTGTTGATGTGGCACTGCGCCGGCAGCGGACCATTGGGAAGCGGATAGACATAAACCGTTGTGGGCCTGCTGGCGGCCGCAGCGCCCACGGCAGCACCGGCGGCAAAGGCTGCGCCCGGATGATAGTACGGATAATAGGGCGGGTAGTAAGGATGATAGGGATGATAAGGCCTGTAGCGGCATTCCGGTGCCTGGGGCGCATGGTAGCAGTAGGGACCGGGAACCGGATGGTAGGGGTAGTAATGCACGCCATTGACAGGCCGTGGGCCATGGTCGACGAAGAGTGCGATATTCTCGGCGCTGGCAGGAATTTCGCCGGACAATATTTTCACGCCGTAGGCGACGCTGGTGCCATCGGCCGTTGCTGACGTCAGTTCGACAATGGCAGGGGAGACCCCGGTTTCACCAAGAACGGATATCGCTGCATTGGGCGGGTTCTGTGAGAACGGGCCATTGGGCGCAGTCCACAAATTGGCGAAGGTGGCCGTGTCCACCTGGCCGGTCAGCCGGTAGGGGCGATCGCTGAAAAAGATGGTCGAGGGCGCCACGCCCTGAAGGGTCAGGGTCTGTCCGTCATACTGCAGGGATGATGCTTGCTGGACATATTCATAGGACGGGGGTTCGGGGACCGGTTGGTTGACGGCCTGTGCCATTGCAAGTCCGGGAATGAAGATAAGTAGCATCGCGCTCAGGAGTGCGCAGGGTCTGTTCATTGGGATTCTCCCTCATTGGTTTGAGTGCCGTAGCGGCTCGAGCCGTTCAGGCGGGCCTGGACGGTTTGCCTGATGATCCGTTCGCCCGTGCCGTCAGGGCACGCGGGAAAGATGGCTGAGACTGAAGATTTCGTCACGTGCAAAGGTGGTTTGCCCCCCGGATATCCCTCTGACACGTCGTTGATGGCGGCAGCACCAAGCTGCGATCAGGGCGCGATTGCCAGCAACGCTACGAGCCGCTATGGGATAGTGAATTGGCAATTTGAGGCGAATTGATGTCCAATCCTGTCCTTGTTGAAGTTACGCGCGGCGGACGTGTCGAAAGCCGGCACCGGGGGGCGGCGATCGTTGTCGATGCATCCGGCGACAAATTGCTGGCGCTCGGCGATACCGATGCGCCGATCTATCCTCGGTCAGCGGTCAAGGCCATGCAGACGATGGTTCTGGTCGAGAGCGGTGCTGCAGACAGTCTGGATTTCGGCGACAGGGAACTGGCATTGGCCAGTTCATCCCACTCGGGCGAGCCGGCGCATGTCGAACTGGTTACGGATATGCTGGCGCGAGTCGGCCGGGATGAAACAACACTCGAATGCGGCTGCCAGTGGCCTTCCCGCCTGAAGGTTTCCATTGCTCTGGCGCGCACCGGAGAATCGGCCACGCAATTGCACAATAATTGTTCGGGAAAACACACCGGTTTCATTTGCACGGCGTGTCATCTGGGGATCGATCCGGCCGGTTACATTCGATATGGGCATGAAATACAGGACATGATCCGCGGAGTCATGGCCGATTTGACCGGCGATCATCTCGGCGTCGACAATTGCGCGACCGATGGCTGTTCCATCCCCACATACGCGGTGCCGCTTGCTTCCCTTGCCCACGGATTCGCAAAAATGGTAACCGGATCCGGACTCCCATCGTCCCGTGCGGCAGCAGCCGATCGAATCATCTCGGCCTGTATGGCCGAGCCTTATTTCGTCGCAGGCGAAGGCCGGGCCTGCACGCGGCTGATGCAGACAGCTCCCGGACGAATCTTTGCCAAGACCGGTGCTGAGGGCGTCTTTTGCGCCGCCCTGCCGCAGGAAGGCCTGGCCATTGCCCTCAAATGCGATGACGGAAATGCACGCGGTGCCGATGCCATGGTTGCCGGATTGCTGACGCGCTTCATTGACGCGGGAGACGATATCAAGGACGCATTGGCGCAACAGGCTAACAGACCCTTGAAAAACTGGAATGGCCTGGAAACCGGGAACGTGCAGCTGACAGCTGCGCTGGCGATCTAGCAGCCAGACCCTAACCGACCGTATTGCCGGTAACGGTCAGAGCATCAAAGGCGTCGGACCCTTCGCGTGCCAGGTCGCCCGTAACCGCATCCGCCCACCGGTATCCGAAGATCGCGCCGGTGGTCATATCCTGAAACAGATTGTTGCTGATCTGCGTGGCCTGCACTCCGTCCACGACGGAGACAGCGATACCGACGGGTCCGTTGCGAATGATGTTCCCATTGACAAGGACATTGCGCAGATAGGGTCCCCAGCCGATGACCATGCCAAAGCGCGGAGCGTTTTCGATGACATTGCCGGAAACCGTTGTATCGGCCTCTGCAGCGATGCCGACGCCAAAACCGGGCGGCGCCGTCTCATAGGGTCCCTGCGTCGTCAGGTTACGAATCAGGTTTCCGCTGACCGTCGCCAGCCGACCGCCCTGATCGAAATTGACGATCGATACACCGGTTGTTGCACCGTCGACGAGATTGTTCGCAACCACAGCGCCTTCGAACGAGAATTCGCTGTATATTGCCGTCTCGCCGCTCGCCAGGCATTGATTGCCGACAATCTGAATGTCGGATCCGCTGTTCGACCGAATGGCCGAGAAGGCGCAATCCCGAACGGTGTTGTTGGCAACCATCACGTTGCCGGCCCTGAACACATTGATGCCATTGCCGTATTGTCCGGTTCCGCCTGATCGCGCGCCAATGCGCGCGACGCGGTTTCCTGAGACAATTGTATGATCCGCCCCGGCCTGCCAGCGATGCACGAGCAGCCCGCCATTGGCGCAATCGGCGATATCATTATCGGTGATGCGCAACCCGGTTGCTTCGACGCTGTAGACGGCCGCATCTGCAGCGCCGGTGATGGTCGTACGGCTGATCCGGCCGCCGCAGGCTTCCAGCGCGATTGCATGTTTCCGACTGCCCAGAACATCGCAATCATCGATCAGAACGCGGTCAATCCCGCGAAGCTGGATGGCGGCGCTCGCATAGTCGGCCATCCAGCGATTGTCGCCATCGATGATCAATCCGGTAAATTGAAGATGGGTTGCGTCTTCGCCGAGAAGGAAGAAGCCTTCGCCACCATAGACCAACCGGGTCGCGCCCTGAACGCCGGACAGATGAACAAAGTCGGGCAATCTCAAATTTGATACGACATAGGTCCCGGGTGGCAGGAAAACCGGTTTCCTTTCGGCTGCGGCCTGCTCAAGTATGCCGCTCAGCATGCGGCTTTGATCGTCACTCGCTCCGGGACGCAGGCCAAGACTCGACGCATCAAGCGATCCACGCAATTCGGCAAACTGAAGCGGCTCGCTGGATTGTCCGAACGCCGGCCGCGCTGCAAGGACTATTCCCGCGCAGCCCGTCGCTTCCAGAAATCTGCGCCGGTTGATCGTCATTTTGCCGTCACGTGCCATTCGGTCGTTTTGATTGCCATGTGCACCACATGACCAGGCATTCTAGAGCAGCAGAGTAAATAGAACGTGGATCAGTTAGCACCACTCAACAAGGGGCGCCTATCGCCGGCTGAAACTGCAAACCTGGCCCGGAACGATGATCATATGACCCTCCAGTGGCTCTCAACCGTGTCTTGCTTTCCAGCATCCTGCAGACTGACGTCTCGACTGGCGACCGGGTCGGAATGCGAAATGGTATCGCCTGGACATGCGTGATGCGGTGATACGTGACTTTACACTGGGGTCGATCTATTTCACGCCGGTTCCAGCGATCGACTGCGTGAAGTAACGCTGGAGCGGCAGTATGACCAACGCGGGGATCAATGCCAGCAAAACAGCACCCGCGAGCATTTGTCCCAGATCGAAGTCGAACTGACCAATCAGTTTGGCAAGGGCCACCGGTGCAACTTCATATTCGCGTGTGTTCGTCACCAGAAGCGGCCACATATAGGCTTGCCACTGGAACAGGAAAATGATGATGCCGGCGCCCACCATCGGAGCCTTGCTGAGCGGTACATAAATTCTCCAATAGATCTGAAAGAGGCTGACACCATCGACCCGCGCGGCCTCGAACAATTCCTTGGGAATACTCAGGAAGAACTGGCGCAGCATGAAGATTGCAAATCCGTTGGCGATACCCGGCCCCATCAGGGCGGCATAACTGTTGTCGAGATTGAGCTGGCGAACTGTGCCGGCCAGCGGAATACCTATGGCTTCAAACGGGATCAGGAATGTCACGACAACCACGGCAAAGACCAGTCCACGACGTGGAAACTCGATTGCACTGAGTGCAAAAGCCGCCATCGAATTGATCAGAAGCCCCAGAAAGACACTTCCGAAAGCAATGAAAACCGAGTTGAAAACCGCACGGCCAAATCCGTTTTCGATCAGGAGAGTGAAGTTCTCCGTTGTGACCCGGGCAGGAACGATGATTTCCCATGTCAGAGGGGAAAGATGTCCCAGGATATCTCCTTCGGGACGGAAAGCGCTGACGACCAGCCACATAAGTGGTGTCATGAATATGGCTGTTACAATTCCGATGAGTAGGGTGGGGACGAATGATTTTGGTAATGCCGGCATGAGATCAGCTTCCAGACCTGCGCTGATTGAGCATGAAAAACTGCAAGCCAACGATGGCCATGACAACGATAAGCAAAAGCACGGTTTCTGCCGCGGCCAGTGGCAAATCGGCAAAAACGAAGGCGTTGCGGTAGATGTCAAACATGACCAGATTGGTACTATCGACAGGGCCACCCCGGGTCAGGATCTGAACCGGTGCAAAGAGAAGCAGGTTCACGGCTGTGTCTGCCACCAACACAAAAGCCAGCGGACGGCGCATCAGCGGGAGCCGAACATACCAAAGGGTGCGCCAGTAGCGGGCACCATCCAGAGTGGCTGCTTCCATGACATCTTTTGGAACCTGGTGCAGCCCGGCGACCAGGAACAGGGACCAGTATCCGACCCCGACCCAGGACGCTAGAATGATGATCGACATCATCGCTTGATCGGCGGACGTCAGCCACCGCTGCTCCGGCAGGCCAACTGCGATCAAGATCGCGTTGATGATACCGTCATCCGGCCGAAACGCCACACCCCAGATCAACGATGAAATCGCCAGGGGCACGACAACCGGCAACAGGTTCAGTGTTTGCCACATGCCCGGTTTTTTTGCGCCGTCGACAATGAGAAGGGCCATGCCCAAGGCCATGACAATCTGGATCGGGTTGATCAGAACATTGAATAACAGGGTCACACGAATGGAGTTCAGAAACGAATCGGATTCCAGCAGGAACCGATAATTCTCCAGACCGACCCATTCTGAAGACGAATTGAGAAAGCTGTCAAAAAACACCTGAATTACAGGCGCAAGCCGAAACAGTATCAGAAGCACAAATGCCGGAGAAAGGAAGAGGATGGCGCTCAGCGTCGCCTGATGACGCCCTTTTTTGTCTTCCACCGACCCGGGGGAAAGCAGAGCTCCCCCCCGGGTCAGGTTTATCGACGAGTCGGCGGACACGAATGATACTCAGTTTCGCGACCAGGCGCGTTCGATAGCTTTTTCAGCAGTCGACAGTGCGTCTGCCGGATCGGCGCCATTACGGATGTCTTCAAAGGCCTTGCCCATGAACGTCTCGAACTCGACGTAACCGGTGGTACGCGGGCGGATACGAGATGTATTGGCAAGCTCGCTCTTTATCAGATCCGCCACGCCGTCGATTTTGATGTTTTCAGTGTAGTAGACGTCAAAAGTCGTGGTATTGGCCGGCGGAAGCCCGAAGCCTTTCGCAGTTTCCAGAGCCCCTACCGGGTGAAGGGCTGCATACATGATGAACTTGACGGCTTCTTCGACATGGTCGGAATTCGGGTTGACGCCCCAGGACCAGGCACCCGTCGGCGTGGCCATTTCTCCGCCTTCGAAATAGGGGTGAGGTGCAATCCCGAAGTTAAGTCCCTCGGTTCGGGAGAAAAGCGGCAGCCACCATGGGCCGCCAACGAAATAGGCGATCTGTCCATTGGCAAAGACATCCTTGGTCTGACCGGGTTGCACGCCTCGTGGCGCCAAGCCGTCTTCGAAGGCTGACGCGTAGAACGTCATCGCCTTGACCCACCCGTCATTGGTAACATCGACCGCGGTACCGTCAGCGCTGACACCGGAACCGCCACCAGCGGATTCAGCCAGCGGCTGAAGCTGATAATAGCGATTGATCTGGTCCCACATGAAGCCGAATTCGGATCCGGCGGCCATCGCCTCTTTTCCATTCGCACGCATTTCTTCCCAGGTCATACGGGCGGACGGATCAATGGAGGGGTGTGCAATGCCGGCGGCATCCAGCAGATCCTTGTTGTAGTAGGTAATCTGCGATGACGTGGAAATTGGCAATGCATATAGCTTGCCATCGACCGTCGAGGCATCAATCGAGCTTTGGATGACGCCGTCTATCTCCGTGACCCAGGGCGACAGATCCAGAAGTTGACCCTTCTTGACAAGCGAAGCAATGCGCGGCTGGTCGGCGGTGTAGACGTCCGGATCGGGATCTCCGGCACCGACACGCGTCTGAATGATCGAGTTCAGGTCATTGAAGGGCACATTCTCGTAATTCACCTTGATGCCGGGGTTTTCAGCCTCGAAGGCTGCGATTACCTTTTCCATTGCTGCGGGCGCTTCGGGCCCCATGAAATTCAGCGTCACGTCTTCGGCAAACGCAGATGTTCCGCACAATATCAGTGCCAGCGCGGTTGCACCAAGCCAGGATCTTGGTCCATTGCCAGGTATTTGAGTAGACATCTTTTTTCCTCCCTTTGGGTTTTGTCGTATTTCGATGACTAGGTTTTCAGCTCAGATAAGAAATTCACCATCCGGCCAGCGAAGAATTGGCCGAAAACAGCGCGGTCGACAGCGATGCTTACATTGTGCACCGCATCGACGCCGATCTGGTTTTCACCTTGCGCGGCCTCACTGATCGGTTTGGTTTCAAAGCGTTCCCCCGCTTCGGCAAAAGACAGCCCGCAGCGCTTTAGGGTCAGCCCGTCTCCACCGAACATGGAGGCAACCGCCAGCGGGTCATGTAGGGCGGCGACCGCATCGCTGGGAAATGGTTTTGCTTTTTGCGGAAAGTTTGGAATCCGATGAAAATGGTCCGAGGCCCAAATTTCGATCATGCGGGCCAATCTGTCACCCATCGTGGATCCGGATGCGCGGAACCGTTCCATCGTATCGCGGTTCATGGTGGTGCAGAACGTCAGTTCAGCGCTCACCCAGGTCATGTTGAAGCCGGCATTCGCCATGATATAGGCAGCTCGGACATCAGAGTTGGAATTGTGATCCATATGGTTGGGCGGCAGGCCGGTCGTCTTGAAGAACGCCTTCCATTGCGGGTCGTAATGGTCGGGGAATACCATTCCGCCCATCACCGTAAGTTTCTTGACGCGCTGCGGGAGCGAAGCATCCAGATTGACGGCGGCGGCAATATTGGAGAACGGACCAACCGCGCAAATCTGAAATTCGCGTTTGTGAGATTCCTCCACCAACCATTCAGGCGCATCGATTGAGAGGATCTCTGCTTCCGGACCATCCCACGGAAGCTCCAGCAAACCCTTTCCCTCATGGCCGAACCAGGTGGGCCCCCGTCCTGCGGCAATTGGTTTTGATACGCCTTTGATCACCGGAATATCCGGCCGCCCTGCCATACCCAGCAATCGGGCCGCCATTCTGGATCGGGTATCGACGTCTCCATCGACGATTGTGACCGCGATAAGATCAAGTTCGGGCGAAGCCAGAGCAAAGGTCAGCGCCAGCGCATCGTCTACATCGGTGCCGATATCCGTGTCGAGTACAAAGGGTGCTGCAGTCATGATCGGGCTCTCTCCAGAGATATGGCATTGTGTGACATGCGCGCCGCCGGATGCTTGACCGCCAATTTGATGCCGACATCATTGGGAACCGCGTCATCCGGCCACGCGCGTTTGGCGTCGATAAACTGGCGCCCGACGAACGAGCAGACAAATTCAGGATCGCTGGTCTCGAACAGGGTCATTGTTCAGCTCGCCCTGGCAACGTAGTCCGGAAACATCTTGGCCAATGCCATGGGATTGGCGTCACAGAGACCGCGTTCCGTGATCAGTCCGGTAATCATCTGGTGGGGTGTGACGTCGAACGCAGGATTGCGCGCGGGTGACCCCGGAGGCAACACCCTGGCGGCGACATTCCTGCCTTCCACCACCGACGAAACATGTGAAACTTCTTTCTCTGGCCGCTCTTCGATCTCGATGTCCGATATCCCATTCTTGGAGTAAGGGTCGAGCGTCGAAGACGGAAAATTGACATAGAAGGGAACATCGCCCTCTCTGGCGGCAAGCGCTCGCAGATAGGTGCCGATCTTGTTGGCGACATCGCCATTCATCGAAACGCGATCAGCGCCCACGAAGACGATGTCGACCTCCCCATTCTGTATGATGTGGCCCACTGCGCTGTCGACCAGATAGGTGTGTTCAACCCCCGCGCCGTTTAGTTCCCACGCCGTCAGGGCACCCTGGTTGCGGGGTCTGGATTCGCCGACAACGACATGGATCGGAATGCCGGCCTTCTGCGCCGCATATATTGGTGCGGTTGCGGAACCGTGTTTCACAAAGGCCAGCCAGCCGGCGTTGCAATGGGTCAGAATATTGATTTTGCGTCCGTATTCAGTGTGCAGGTCGCGGATAAGCTTCACGCCGATTTCGCCAATTCGGCGGCAACTGGATACATCGTCATCCGAAATTCCCACGGCGATTTCGCGCGCTTTTTGAATCCGCTGATTCTCGTCTTCGATGCCAGACAGCGCCTTCAATTGCATGGCAACTGCCCAGGAAAGATTTGTAGCTGTCGGTCGGGTGGCAAGCAGTTTGTCGGCTGATGCGTTCAGGTGCTCCTCAGCCTTGGCAGGAGTTAGGCTGCGCGCCTCCAACGCGGCGAGATACATGCCGAAACCAGCGGAGACACCGATGCAACCCGCACCCCGGACAGCCATCGTCAAAATGGACTCAGCCATGCTTTCAACGCTGTCGATTGTTATTTCACTGTAGGTAAATGGCAGGACGCGCTGATCGATTATCCGTACCCCATCAGGATAATCTTCATCCAACCAGATTGTCTGGTTCTTCTGTGTCTGGCCAGTCATGCAACACGTCCCGTCACAGCGTTTTACCAATTACAGATTTGAAAGCAGCCTGTTCGGCTGCAAAAGCCTCGGAGGGTCTGCGCGCCGCATAATTACGGGCCAATGCAGACACCAGCGCCATTTGAATCACCCGGCCGGCGACAGGTTCGTTCCTGACTTCGGTCGATAGTGAGGCCAATGCAACATCGGCATGCTTCGTGACCGGAGAGCCCGGCATGCCAGTCAAACAGATCGTCGGCAGACCCTGCTCCTTCGCCTGAGCGAGCAGGTCAACTGTGTCGATCGAGGCGCCACTATGTGAAATGGCAAAAACAGCGGATGGCGGCTTCATCAGGGAGACCTCCATGCGCTGCAGATAGGGATCGGTCTGCACCCGACATCTGAGACCACGCAGAAACAATTGTTCCTGCGCTGCCAGTGTTGCCGGTATGGACGTTCCGACTCCGACAACGAGAATATTGTCTGCGTTTTCGATAATGTCGGTCGCCAGATCAAGTGAATCGCCGATATTGTCCAAGGTGATCTTGAAGCCACGCATGCACTCATCGAACAAGGCTGCGGCGATGCCGGCACCCTCGGGAAGTGGTTGGCTGACACTCGAGCGCTGTGATGTGGTCTCTCTGGCCTGATCCGCCACGAGGCGAAACTTCAGGTCGGTAAAACCTTGCATTCCGATGCGGCGGCACAAGCGAAGCACCGATGTATCGGAAAACCCGCAGGCCGCGGCGACCTGGCCCATGGACATGGATACGACCTTGTTTTGATTGGCCAAAATCCACTCGGCTACGGCAATCTCCGATTTGGAGAGTGTCGCCATGTGTCGGCAAATGACGGCCTCCACCGACTGATGAGTTTGTTCTACCACTTTTTTCTCACAATGCTGTGGTGTTGCTGCATTCTGGTTTGAAGGAGGTGTGTTGTCAACGTCGTGGCCGATTGGAGCTGCGGTGGCTTGCCCGTAGATCGTTTCCATGACCACTCCGTCGACCATCTCCTGATCGCAACCGGAAGGACGATGGAAGCTTGTCCGGTCATCCGAAGCGTTGGCAATACGCGAAGATGCGAACCCAATGTCTGAATAAGCAGATAAGGTGGGAAGCGAGGGAGGGCGACGTAGCCCTGAAAACGGCAAGCGCGAAGCGCGGCGTGAAACGCAGCAGCTCAGCCGCTAGCGACGGTGTTGCTGGCCTTGCAATCAGATGAACGGGTTTGGCCGCCTGTTACGGTTCCCGACGGTCCTTTTCATCCGCAGGTTCCCACAGCTCGATGGGATTGCCGGCTGGATCGTTGAGCCGGGCAAATCGGCCATTGGGTTGAACGGTTTCATCGACGTCGACTGCAATTCCGGCGGCACGCAGTTGCGCCGCCATGGCGTCCAGATCACGCACCCGGAAATTGATCATCCATTGCTGTTCCTTGCGGCCAAAATAGTCCGTGTTGGCGTCGAACGGCGCAAAAACGGTCGAACCGCCCGCCTGTTGCCAGCAGGGCGTGTCATAGTCTTTCGGAACAACGTCAATGCCCAGATGTTGTGCATACCAGCTTGCCAGTTCCGTCGGGTTATCGGCCCGGAAGAACAGGCCGCCAATGCCAAGTACTTTTTCCATGCAGGAACTGTCTCGCAAAATCCGTCTTGAGGCAAGTCCGGCGGCCGTCACGACGCCTGCGCCGGGAACATGGAAGGAAAAAGGCGAGGGGCCCGCAAGATTCAGCAATTGTTCACAGGCAATACGCCGCCTATAAAGACGACTGAAAAAACAAAGGGCACCGCAAATCATGCTTCAGGACGGGAAGATCTATCTTGGGACCAGTCGCAATCCCGATGATTCCAACAACAAGGGTGAGTATCTCGATCTGGGCTACGCCAACCGGCACGGGCTGATCACCGGCGCGACGGGTACTGGCAAGACCGTCACGCTGCAAATCCTGGCGGAAAGCTTCGCCAATGCCGGTGTTCCGGTGTTCTGCGCCGATGTCAAAGGCGATCTTTCCGGCATAGCCGCCATCGGCGAATACAAGGATTTCCTGGAAAAAAGAGCCACGACCATCGGCCTCGATCCCTATGAATTTCAGGAATTCCCGGTGATCTTCTGGGATCTCTTCGGCGAGAAGGGACACCGTGTTCGCACGACCCTGTCCGAAATGGGACCGCTGCTTCTTGCGCGCCTGATGGAAATGACGGACGCCCAGGAAGGTGTGTTGAATATTGCGTTCAAGATAGCCGACGAAAACGGCATGGCGCTTCTGGATATGAAGGATCTGCGCGCCTTGCTGTCCTACATGTCCGAACATTCCCAGGAACTGTCCGGAATGTACGGCAACGTTGCCAAGCAATCCATCGGCGCCATTCAGCGTGACCTCCTTGTTCTTGAACAACAGGGCGCCGAGCAGTTTTTCGGTGAACCGGCATTGAAGATCAGCGACATCATGCGCACCACGCCGGACGGTCGAGGGGCGATCAGCGTACTGGCCGCTGACAAGCTGATGATGAACCCGCGCCTCTACGGGACCTTCCTGCTGTGGCTTCTGTCGGAGCTCTTCGAAGAATTGCCGGAAGTTGGAGATCCTGATCAGCCACGGCTGGTCTTCTTTTTCGATGAAGCTCATCTCCTGTTCGACGAAGCGCCCAAGGCCCTGATCGAGCGTGTCGAACAGGTAGTGCGATTGATCCGCTCAAAGGGTGTTGGTGTGTTCTTTGTCACGCAAAACCCTCTGGATGTTCCGGAAACCGTCCTTTCCCAGCTCGGGAACCGCATCCAGCATGCGTTGAGGGCCTACACACCCCGTGAACAAAAGGCCGTCAAGACGGCCGCGGATACATTCCGTCCCAATCCTGATTTCGATTGTTTCGAGGCAATCACCCAGCTCGGTGTCGGGGAGGCGCTGGTCTCCACGCTGGAATCCAAGGGTGTTCCGTCCATTGTCCAACGAACATTGATCCGTCCGCCATCATCCCGGCTTGGGCCCATCACCGATAGTGAACGGAAGAAAACCATGACGGTGAGCCCGGTCGCGGGGCTTTATGATGAAGATGTGGACCGCAATTCCGCGTTCGAAATCCTGCGCAAACGTGCCGAAGATGCTGCCAAGGCCGAGGAAGATAAGCGCCGCCGCGAAGAAGAGGACGATGAAGAGCTGCAGGAAAGCCGCCGCTGGACCCTGCCAGGGTTTGGCGACGAAGATGACGATGACTATGATGATCGTGGCCGAAAGAAATCCTCGCGGCGTCGAAAGAAATCCACCCGATCCCGATCGCACTCGGGTCGCCAGACGGTTGCCGAGGCTGCGATGAAATCAGCAGCACGTTCCATCGCCACATCGCTTGGTCGCGCATTGGTCCGGGGTATTCTCGGCAGTTTGAAAAAGGGCTTTTAACCGCCCCGGTTCAAATGGATCCGGCTTCCACCATGTAGTTGTTGGCCGTGCACATGGCGGCGTCGTCGCTCGCCAGGAAAACAACCATGCGGGCGACATAGACCGGTTCGATCAGATCCGGCAGGCATTGCCGCTTTCGGTGGTTCTCCAGCGCGTCGGGTGAAGCCCAAAGGTCCTTTTGCCGATCGGTCATGATCCAGCCCGGAACGACCGTGTTAACCCGAATGCGGTGATCGCCGAGATCACGGGCCATGGTGCGTGTCAGGCCGTGCACCGCGGCCTTCGCCGTGGTGTAGGCCGGAAAATTTCCACCGGCTTCCCACCAGGAGTTGGAACCCATATTGATGATGGAACCGCCTCCCGCCTCGATCATGCCAGGGGCGACGGCCTGAATGGCGAAAAACTGGTGACGGATGTTTGTGGCCTGGCGCTCGTCCCAGTATTCCGGTGTGACCTCCCGCCAGTCATGCCGGTCATCACGTGCGGCATTGTTGACGAGCACCGTTGCGGGGCCGTTCTTTTTGGAAAGCTGAGCAAAGGCTTGCCGCAGTGCATCGACATCGCGCAGATCGCAGGCCGCCCAGGCAACATTCTCGCCGAGTTCATCGCACAGGGCCGTGGCGCGCTCGGCATCGAGATCGACAAACCCGACTTTCGAACCCTGAGCAGCAAAGGCGCGCACCATCTCGGCTCCGATGCCGGAAGCCCCGCCCGAAACGATGACACTTTTTCCGGCGAGACTGGGATAAGTGGCGAATTGAGCAGACATGGCAACACCTCATGGAAAGCAATGGAAGAGGCGTTTCTTATAGCCAACAGAAAGCCAGCCGCAACCGACAACTGCCAATTGATCCGCGCGAAATTCGCCTGTTGAGCCGCCTGGCCAACAACGCACGACCGTGCGCGAAACTCAGGTCTGCGATTCGGGCACGTAAACGATCAATCCGTCGAGATCATCCGTGATCTTGATCTGGCAACTCAGTCGGCTGTGTTCGTCCGGATCGATGACGAATTCCAACATGTCCGCTTCGTCGACAGCCGGTGGAACCAGTCGCCCGAACCAGTCGGGTTCGATGTGACAATGGCATGTGCCGCAGGCACAGACCCCACCGCATTCAGCCGCGATCGCTGCTATTCCCGCATTGACCGCGGTTTGCATCAGGCTGTTTCCAGCCTGTGCCATTGTTTCAACCCGGTTGCCGTCGGCCTCGATGAAAGTGATCTTAGGCATGTTGGCCTCTCAAGCCGGTGTCCAGGCGACCCGAAGGCTTTCCGGCCCACGAACAGACAGGCCGTTCTTGTATTTTGGTGACTCATCGATGAGCGACAGCGAGCGAAAACGCTCATGAAGACGGGTGAAGATGACATCCATATCCAGGCGGGCGAGATGGTTGCCAAGGCAAAAATGTGTCCCGCCGCCAAACGCAATGTGACGATTGGGGCTTCTGGCGACATCGAACTCGTCCGGGTTCTCGAAGCGTGCGGGGTCGCGATTGGCGGCCCCGTAAAGCAGGCCGAAACGGGTTCCCGACTTGAATTTGCGCCCGGCAACGACCGTATCTTGCGTCGCAAAGCGATGAAAATAGGGAAGGGGTGATTCGAACCGGAACATTTCCTGAATGCCAGTTTTGAGAAGCGATGGCGTCTCGCGCAACCGTTTGTGTTGATCCGGAAATTTCAGCAATGTGTGCATACCAGAGCACAATACGTCGATGGTCGAGCCGTGCCCGGCCTTGAGGATCAACATGGTCGTCGACACCAACTCATCCTCATTCATGTTCCCGGCGTTCTTTTCGGCCAGCAGCCGTGTCAGCAGATCGTCTTTCGGCGCCTTCTGGCGTTCTGCCAGCAGCGATTGCAGATAGTGATAAAATTCGGTCGTTGCCGATTCAGCCAGGCGTTTGTCGTCTTCGGTCCGACCGATATTCCAGAATTGAACAATATCCTCCGACCAGATGCGCAATTGTGGCCGGTCATTCTCGGGAACGCCCAGGACGTGACCAATCACGTGTCCAGGAACATGCGACGCGAAATCTTCGACGAAATCGATTTCCGGCCTGTCCATCAGCGCATCGAGCAGGCGATCGACGATAATCTCAATTGCCTGTCTGTGCTTGTTGATCGCGGCTGGCGTGAATTCGCGAAAGACCATCTTGCGCAACCGGGTATGCACATCGCCTTCACTGTCCAGCATGCTGAACTGCACAAACCGCTCATGATGGGGCATGTCATGCCAGTTCATTTTCTTCTTCAGATCGATGCATTCCTGCTCATTCATCAAATGGCTGACACTGCGCAGCATGGTGGGATCCAGGGCCACGGCTTCAACATCGGCAATCCTGGTGAGCATCCATGTATCGGCGTCTTCGTAATAATAGGGCGTGTCCTGAGCCCGCATCGCCGCATAGGTTGGATAGGGATCCTGGGCAAAGGCATCGGAAAGCGGTTCAAAGATGATGGCGCTGTCGAGATGATCTGACATGGGTCTCACTTGGTTTTTTGAAGGCTGCAACCGTTGATCCCCGCATCATGCCGTCTGGCAGAACGCAAATAAATGACGCAAAATCTCGAAAAGATGGACAAAACTATCATTCTTGCTACCTCAAAGGTGGTCTAAAATTCAGGGTATTGGCCAGGATGAGTGATCAAAATGCCAGGGAAATTGTGTTTTACACCCCGGGGAAGCGCGCAGATGCGCACCCCTACAGGGTCATTGCTGCCGGTCGCAATCAAGTCGATCGTGATGATGCTCGCGTCACAACTCGCTACCATCACCACACACTGATCCTGACCCTGAGTGGTCAAGGTCAGATTGAAATGAACGATAGACGGTTTGAGGCCAAGCCGGGCACCGTAACGTGGCTTGATACTGCACAAGACTATGCCCATGGCTGTCACCCCGAGCATAGGCAATGGCGTTATCTGTGGTTCGGAATGCAAGGCTTTGGGCTGGATGGGCTGTTTGAGCGGCTGGAAGCACAAGGCAACCCTGTCGCCATGCGGCACGCGTCAATACAGGGGTTGTTTGAAATTATGATCGCCAATCTTCTGCGTAAAGATCGCATGACCGATGCGAACTCCACACAGTTGGCCGCCAGAATCATCGCTCTGATTCTGGAATTCGCTGCAGTCGATCAACCAGCGCCTGACCAGGCCGATCCGATCCGGACAGCGATGCAGGCTTTTCTTGAAGATCGGAGCGTTGCATGGACGGTTGAGGAATTTGCGTCCCGCGCACATCAAAGCGTTTCCCACTTTCATCGCCGATTCAAGGCGGTCACGGGCGTGAGCCCGATGAAATGGATGCGGCAGGAACGGATCAACGCCGCCAAATATCTATTGTCGACAACAAATGAAAAAATCGCCCGGATCGGCAAGCGTTGCGGTTATCCCGATCCTTACCATTTCAGTCGGACCTTCACTCGGTTAACAGGCGTCACTCCAAGCCAGTTCCGTAGGACCGGCAGTCTCTGAACACCGCTGCGGTGAAAGGACCGGTGGCATCAGGACTGAAAATATTCGGAAGGCGATGGTTGGTCCCGGGCAATCTGCAAAAGTTTGCCGAGCAGTGACGCATAGCCTCGCGCATCATCGATAGCCCGGTGGGTGTGCTCATGATGTCCCAGCCATTCAGCAGGAAACTCGACATCCCCGGTATGCGGATCGGTGTGGTTGAAGATCCCGCAAATATAGGTGCCGATGTCGAGGGCGCCCGCCGTGAAGATATTTCGACCCCAATGCGGAACATCGAGCAGGTAGCTATCGGCAAATTCCCGCAAATAGCAGTCGATCCAGAACCCATCGAAAGCCACTGGCCGGGCCGCAAAGGATCGAATGCCTTCGAACCCTTCAACCCAATCGGCAAATCGGCGCATTTCGGTTTCCGGATGCACCGGGTTGGTTGTGGCCGCCATCCAGGCATCTGGCTGGGTTTTCCACCAGGCCATTGTTTTTGCGTTGGGCTTTTTATCGGCGCGAGGATGAAGAACGGCCTCGAATTCATCGATGAGCTCACCGTCCTGGTTGACGACGACCGTTGCGAAACTGAGCATCGAATTTTCCAACGGGGTCGGTCCATCAGCTTCAATGTCCGTGACGAAATAGAAGGCTTTCGACATTGCATGAATCCCTTGAAGCCAACACACAGACACCGAAGCTGGCGCACCTGGTTCGATCCAACTGAAAATCTATTGCCTGAATTTAACGGGTGAGGGGCGGTTTGGCCATCAGCGCTACACGATAACGACACGTGTCCCCGTATGCGTGCGATGGTAGAGATCCATCACATCCTGGTTCAGCATGAGAATGCTGCCTTGCGGGGCAGGACCGCCGATCACGTCCCAACGCCAGGTGCCGTGGATCACCAGTTCGGTGTCCGTGCGACCCTGGTAGATATAGAGCGCTCTTGGGCCATAGGGGGCTTTTGCGTCATGCCCATTGCCAGGTTTGTGCTGGGCGACATGACCCTCGAGCCGGTCGAACTTCGTGCGGGGTTGCCAGTCAGGCCAACGTTCGCGTCGTCGGATGTGGCATGGTCCAGACCATCGCTTGTATCTGTCACCGAACGCAATCCCGTAGCGCAGCGCCTTGCGGTCGCCCAGGATCAGGTAGAGGTAATTCGAACGCTCGTCGATGACGATAGTGCCTTTTGGCTCAACCGTCGGATCATGAACGATCTGCCGAAGATTGTCCGGGTCCATCCATCGATAGGGCACCGGCGGCACATGATTGGATTGATCCTTCACCCCGGCATACATCAATTTGTAGGGTTCGATCGGATAGTTGAGTTGTCTCGAAGGTGATGTTTCCATCGCGAATCCGACGGCCGACTGCCGATCTGTACAGCCTGCGACGGCGGCCGCACCTCCTGCAGCGGCGAGGTGAATGAAGGCCCGGCGCGTGAGCCGCACCGAAGCGTCTGCTGCTGGTCGTGTTGAGTGCGCCAATTTGCCTGCTTGCTTGCATGGATATCAGATCGGTGAGACCTAACACGTCAACCTTGCGCCAGAGTTGGCTTTGCTCACCGGGCAGTGCGCATCAATCCGATAAAAACCGCTTTAGCCCTCATCCTTCGGCATCAGGCTGTTGTCGATTTCGCTGGCGCGGCGATAGGCGTCGCGATCGCTGATGCGTTCCCAATAGGTGACGAATTCCGGTCGTTTTTCGATGGATCCGAATTGCAGACCCCAGCCGATCTGGGACCCGACAAAGACGTCGGCGGCAGAGAAACGCCCACCGGCGATATAGCGCTTGCCATCGACGGCGGTCACCAGCGCATTGATGGTGGTTTCGAGATTTCCGTAACCGGTTGTCCTTTCTCGCTCGGCTGGAACCTCCACACCGAGCGCCTTGTTGACCACGGCGCTTTCCACCGGGCCGGCAGCAAAGAACAGCCATCGGTAATAATCGTGACGCTCGGCAGGCGGTGGGGCAAGTCCGGCCTGCGGAAACGCATCGGCGAGATAGGCACAGATCGCTGCGCCTTCCGTGATAACGTGGCCCTTGTGACGAATGGCCGGAACCTTGCCCATCGGATTGATGGCAAGGTAGTCGGTCGCCTTCATCGTGGTCCCATAGTCCAGGATGTGGGTCTCATAGGGTTCACCAACCTCCTCCAGCATCCAGCGGGCGATTCTGCCGCGCGACATCGGATTGGTGTAGAATTCGATCATATCCGGCATCGTTTTTCTCCTGTGCATGAAAGTGCCATTGGCTCTGGATCGGAACTCTAACCTTCCGCACAACAGATTGAAACGGACAGAACTGAGCTGTAGCGACGTCATGGTGCCGGGCCGGTGCGTCCAAATACCCACTTGTTGATCGCCAGGGCGGAGCAGATTGTGCGTCGGGTGACCGGCAGCATCGTCAGGTCCAACGCAAAGAGAAGGACCTATCATGCCGGCACAGCGCAGGCGAAACTATAGCGGCCCCGCATTGTTGAGCGTTGGTTTCCGTCCCTTTTTCATGTTTGGCGCGCTCTTTTCAGCCCTTTCGATGCTCTTGTGGCTGCCCTTTCTCCATGGTGAATTGCAGTTGGCAACGCTGTTTGCACCGGTCGACTGGCACATTCACGAACTCTTCTTCGGCTATGTGGCGGCTGTAATCACCGGTTTCCTGTTTACAGCGGTGCCCAACTGGACCGGCCGAATGCCGATTCAGGGCCGGCCACTGCTGTTCCTCCTGCTGATCTGGTTGGCGGGGCGTGTCGCGATCTCGTTTTCGGCCACCATCGGCTGGTTGGCAGCCATGGTGATCGATCTTGCCTTTCTTGCAACAATCAGTGCCGTTATCGCCAACGAGATCATTGCTGGCAGAAACTGGCGCAATCTGAAGGTTCTCCTTCCGCTAACGGTCCTGATGGGTGCCAATGCACTGTTTCACCTGGAAGTGCACTATACCGGCATCAGCGAGCTCAGCCGGAGGCTGGCATTGGCCGCGATCATTTCACTGATCATGCTGATTGGCGGGCGGATCGTTCCAAGTTTTACGCGCAACTGGCTGGCGCGTGAAAATCCCGGTCGTTTGCCGGCACCGTTCAACCGTTTCGACCAGATTTCCATGGCGGTTGCCATCGGGGCTCTCGCCGCTTGGATTGTGGAACCGTTCGGCCGCACCGCCGGTGCGCTGATGGCGCTAGCTGCCTTGATGCAATTTGCACGGCTGTGCCGTTGGGCAGGTGAGCGAACCCTGCGTGAACCGTTGGTGACGGTTCTTCATGTCAGCTATCTGTTCATTCCCGTCGGGCTGGCATTGCTCGCGGCCGCGGCGGTCTGGCGTGATGCCATCTCTCCGGTTGCCGGTGTCCATGCGCTGGGAACCGGAGCGATTGGCGGCATGACATTGTCGGTCATGGTGCGGGCAACCCTCGGTCACGGCAAACAAGCGCTGACGTCGGACCGGGTGATCAATCTCTTGTTTCTGTGTGTTTATGTGGCGGCGCTGTCGCGCATAATCGCAGCCCTCGATTTTGGACCACGGGACATTCTGCTTCACATTTCGGCATTCGCGTGGCTGGCGGCTTTTGGCGGGTTCAGCATTCGTTTCATGTCACTGTTCATGCGTCCAAAACCTGCGTGACAAGGGGCGCCGATTTATCCGTTACAATCGCTGGAGGTTAGGCAGCACCATATCGGGAGAAAGGTCCTTGTATTCATCCGGTGCAGACGCACGATTGATCCACACGGTTCTGAACCCGAAGGATCTCGCGCCTGCAATGTCCCAACGATTGGACGATTGGAACGACACCGTTTCGGGATAGAGCCGGTAGGACGTGGTCACGAGTTCGTAGACTTCCGGCACGGTTTTGAAGGTCCGCAACTCGTCGACTGAAAAGATATCGTCCAGGATCGTGTCGAGCGCCGCGTTTTTGACAGCCGATTCCAGCATTTCCGGTGAGCCGTTCGACAGGATGGCAAGTTTGGCGCCTCGGTCCTTCAGGGATTTCAGGACAACCGGAACCTCATCATAGCAATCGAGCTTCCAATAGGTCTCCAGGAGCTTCTCGCGGTGCGCAGCATCGACTTCCGGCACCGCCGCCAATGCATAGTCCAGCGCCTGTTCCGTCAACGTCCAGAAATCCTGATACTCGCCCATCAGCGCCCGGACCCAGGAGTATTCAAGCTGCTTTTGCCGCCAGATCTCCGACAGGCGCTGTCCCTGCGGACCCACATCCGATGCATGGCGCCGCACAGCGGCATGCACATCGAACAATGTGCCATAGGCATCAAAGACATAGGCTGCGTAGGGGGTCCCGCTGGACATCTCGGTCAGGTCCTTTCATTTTGCGCTGCAGCATCGTTTGCTCGCTTCGCCACGTCAAGTCCATAGGGCGATTCCGGCCTTCGCCGTGGTGTGCGATAAAAATACCTGCCGATAGAACTTGCCGTGGCGGGGTGACAATCATATGTTCCAGCTTCCATCGAACAATCAACGAGATGCCGGAAAAGGAGAGTGACATGGCTTTTGAGCTGCCGGACCTTCCCTATGATTATGAAGCCCTAGCGCCATACATGTCGCGCGAAACGCTGGAATACCACCACGACAAGCACCACAAGGCCTATGTGGACAATGGAAACAAACTTGCCGCCGAGGCCGGAATGGACGGGCTTTCGCTGGAAGAGGTGGTTCGCCAGTCCTTCGGCAAGAATGCCGGATTGTTCAACAATGCGGCGCAGCACTACAATCATGTGCACTTCTGGAATTGGATGAAAAACGGTGGCGGCGGAACATCCCTGCCGGGAAAACTTGCAACGGCTATTGATTCGGACCTTGGCGGTTATGACAAGTTTCGTGCCGATTTCATCAATGCCGGCATGACGCAGTTCGGATCCGGCTGGGCCTGGCTGGCCGTCAAGGGCGGTAAGCTCGAAGTCATGAAAACGCCGAATGGAGAAAACCCGCTGGTCCATGGCGCGACCCCGATCCTCGGCGTCGATGTCTGGGAGCATTCCTATTACATCGATTACCGCAATGCCCGGCCGAAATATCTCGAGGCTTTTGTCGATAGCCTCATCAATTGGGATTTTGTGCTGGAAATGTATGAAGCGGCCTAGAACCGCGCATCCCTGCCTGAACGGCATGAAAACCCCGGTATTTGGCCGGGGTTTTTGTTGCCTGCAAAGTGCAACGGAATGATTCAGGACAACTTCGCCGTTTCGTGAGTGTTCAATTCGCATCTTTGGTCTATTCTGTCTGCCAACATATTCCCGGTGTTGTTTCGGGTCACACAGAATAGGAACCAGCATGCGCCTGCTTTTGATGATCGGAATCGTCGGGGCCGCCATCGTTGCGGTCGTATTGTGGTTTTTGAGCGCGCCGGGCAGTCTGCCGCAATCGGCCTTCTCCGGCCTTTCGGACCCGGATCTGGAGCACGGCGAGCAGGTATTCTGGGCCGGTGGCTGTACATCCTGCCATGCCGCACCGGGCAGCAAGGATGACGATAAACTGGTGCTGAGTGGGGGGCTGTCGCTGGAAAGTGATTTCGGCACCTTCCACGTCCCGAATATCTCTCCTGATCCATCGGCCGGGATCGGTGGCTGGACCTTTGAGGATTTTGCCAATTCCATGAAGGAAGGCGTCGACAATCAGGGTCGGCATCTATTTCCCTCCTTTCCCTATACGTCCTACACGCGGATGACGATGGCTGATCTCAACGATCTGTGGGGTTTCATGCAGACGCTGCCGGCCAGCAGCAATGTTGCGCCCGATCACGAACTCGGTTTTCCGTTCAACATCCGGCGCGCTGTCGGCCTGTGGAAGCTTCTGTTTTTGAAAAGTGGTCCCGTTCTGGAGATTGCCAACGCCGACGCACAGATCCAGCGCGGGCAATATCTTGTGGAGGGGCCAGGCCATTGCGGCGAATGCCACACGCCGCGTGACATGATCGGCGGCCTGAAGCTTGATGTCTGGCTCTCCGGTGCCAAAAACCCCGACGGGGAAGGGGTCATCCCCAACATCACGCCGGGGGGCGGAATTGCCGGCTGGAGCGCCGGCGACATCGCCTATTATCTGGAAAGCGGGTTCACGCCCGAGTTCGATTCCGTCGGTGGTTCGATGGTTGCGGTTCAGGCAAATATGGCCAAACTTTCCGCCGAAGACAGACAGGCAATCGCCGCCTATCTGAAGGCGGTGCCAGGCCATCCGAACGGTTATCCGTCGAACTAGGTTTACGGCTCGATGTCGAACGCGCCGCATTTTTCCATCGACGTTGACACCTTCTGGAACGATCCCTATCCGCATCTGCGGCAGATGCGGGCGGATGCACCCATCGCCTATGTGCCGCAGCTCAGTGCGACGGTGTTTACCCGGCGCGACGATATCTTCACTTGCGAAAAAAATGTTGCGGTTTTCTCGTCCGACCAGCCAGGTGGCCTGATGAATGTCCTGATGGGACAGAACCTGATGCGCAAGGACGGCGACGAACACCTGGCAGAGCGCCGCCAATACTATCCGGCGGTCTCGGCCCGGGCCGTTCGGTCGGTCTGGCAGGCGCAATTCGAGGACCATGCAAAAGGACTGCTGGATGCGCTGGAACCAAAAGGGTCGGCCGATCTCGTTGAGCAATACGCAATGCCCCTCAGTGCGCAATCGCTCAAATCGTTGACCGGACTGACCAACATGCGCTTCGAGGACATGGATGCCTGGAGCCAGGCAATGATCGACGGCATATCGAATTACCACGGTGACGCGGAAACGGAGCAACGATGCCACAAGGCGACTGCGGGTATTGATGCTGCCATCGACGATATGTTGCCGGTGGTGCGCAAACGGCCGGATACCAGTTTGCTGTCCGTCATGCTGGAAGCGGGTATGCCCATCGACAATATTCGCGCCAATATCAAGCTGACCATTTCCGGTGGCCAGAACGAACCGCGCGATGCCATTGCCGGCTGCATCTGGGCGCTGCTGTCCCATCCTGAACAGCTTGAGCAGGTCAGGCGTGGTGCGGCGGGCTGGGGTCAGGCCTTTGACGAGTATTGCCGCTGGATTTCACCCATTGGCATGTCGCCGCGCCGCGTTGCCATGCACCATGAGTTTGAGGGTGTGCAATTCGAGCCCGATGACCGGGTCTTCTTCATGTTCGGATCGGCCAACCGTGATGAGGCCTATTTTGATGATCCCGATGCTTTCAGGATTACACGCGACACCCAAAAGAGCATCCCCTTCGGGGCAGGACCCCATTTTTGTGCCGGAGCAGCGGCGTCGCGCGCGCTGGTCGCGGATGTGGCTGTCCCGCGCCTGTTCGAGCGCCTCGGTGACTTGCGCCTGGACGATTCTTCTGCGGTCAAGATCGGCGGTTGGGCTTTCCGTGGGCTTTTGAATCTGCCGGCTAACTGGACACGATCCTGAGCCAAAACCACTCTGGCACGACCATGCAGTCGACCTTCCGTTGGGCCGGTCATAGCGGCAAGTCTGGTACTTACCGTCGGCAAGACCGTTCGCCAGAGTGTGGTATGGAGCCGAACAATCCGCATGTTGAATAACCGACCATTGCTGCTGTGGCGAGCACCTGACGAATGATGGAAGCGATCGGGTTGAGCCCCGCCGAGCTTGCCTATTGTGCCGCCGCGCTTTTCGTTGCCGGGTTTGTTCGCGGATACAGTGGATTCGGGTTTTCCGCACTGGTCATGACGAGCCTGGCGCTGGTGATACCGCCGGTACAGATTGTGCCGATCACCCTGGTTCTCGAAGTCCTGGCCACCCTGGTTCTCTATCGCGGCATTCGCGGATATGTGGCGTGGCGGCTGCTGATCTGGGTGCTACTGGCAGCGGCGATGGCAACGCCGCTCGGACTGGTGTTCCTGAGCCAGCTCTCCCCGGATGTTGTCAGGATGGTCTTGGCCGTTTTCATTCTTGGCGCCTGTGTATTCCTGTGGCGCGGCGCTTCACATCACAGATGGGCTCGTGGCGCTGTACCAGCCTTTCTTGCTGGAATTGTCTCGGGGATTGCCAATGGCGTGGCGGCAGTAGGTGGCCTGCCGGCCGTTATCTTCCTGGTCGCCGCGATTCCGAACGCAGCAGCGTTCCGCGCAACGGCCATGGCCTATCTGCTGCTGCTCAATGTCTATGGCTTCTCAGCGACTGTCATTGCCGGTCTGGTCGATGGACAGGTCCTCTTGCGGCTCGCCCTGTTCGCCATTCCGGCACTGCTCGGTGTTATGGCAGGCAACCGCCATTTTCTGAACGCCAATCCCGATTCCTTTCGTCGTTTTGCCATCGGACTGCTGGCCGTCCTGGCGATGATTGTCATGCTCAAGGTCCTGCTGGCGTAGAACCGCGTGAAATGGTCCCCGACCGCATTGGTTGCCGCTCGTGACAACATCCTCAACATCGCTCGCATTAACGGCGCGCGGTGCTTGACCTTCCCCTTGGGGGAAACTTTATGCTCGTGATCATGATGAAACCGATGACAGCACGAGAAAGGGATTTGACGCGCCAGCCCGAGTTCAGCATCGCGATATTTTCGTTTCTTCTTCACTTCGTCTGGGAGTTCCTGCAGGCGCCGACCTACACGGGCATGATGGACCTCAATCATTGGGACGGAATCAAACTGTGCACCGGCGCCACGGTTGGGGATGTCGGATTTGCCTTGACCGCCTTTTGGGTCACCAGCATGGTGGCACGCACCCGAATGTGGATCATGAAACCCAGCCCATTGCAGCTACTGGTTTTTGTGGGGGTCGGCATCGCACTGACGATCGGATTTGAGTACTATTACACCAATATCAGTCTGCGCTGGACCTATTCCGACCTGATGCCTCGCGTTCCGCCCCTTGGCACCGGGCTCAGTCCCTTGTTGCAATGGTTGGTCATTCCCTTTCTGGTCGTCTGGCTGACCCGCCGCCAGATCGGGGGCGATGGCGGTGTGACCGCTTCCAATCCCAGTGAAGCCGGTGGGTGAGGATGATGGGCGAAGTTGGAATGGCGGGCGGCGGAATGATGTTCGGCTGGATCTGGATGCTGCTGGTGGTCGTTCTGGTCATCCTTCTGATCGCGGCTTTGGTCAAGTATGTGTTCAAATGACGGGCGACACGGATGAGAATGCGGAAGACCGACAGGTGCACCCGGTGAGACAACCCAGCGAGGCGTCTGTATTGACCTGCCGGCGGGCATGCCGGCCGGCCTTACAGGCCTGTCTGTTTTGATGGAGCCGTTGCGGGACATAAAACCGATGGGGGCGATGGTGCGTCATCTGATCGTGAATGTGGTGATCGCGCTTGTCGTTGCGATCTATCCGGTATCAGCCTCGGGTGCGACCAGCCTGCATGGTTTCAACTGGTCTTTTGATCAGATCGAGCAAACCGGCATTGCCGTTGGTGAGAACCCGGCCCCTCATTCCCACAGATTGCATCTTTCTTATGACCCGGATTGTGGATTGACCGAGTGCTCCGGCCATGAAGATCAATCGGGTGACGGGCCCGGGTCCATGGAGTGCTGCACCGACTATTGTGTGGCAACGATGGCGCTGACAGACACCGCGCGCGACGAGCCTTATCCACATCACCAAAGCCACTTTGCGCGCCCGCAAGATACCCTTTCTGCCGGTGTGTGGGCTACCCCCGAAAGACCTCCTGGGTTCTGAATCCAAAAGCTCTCCTTGCCGAAGTGCTTGTCAACAACCGGCATGAAGAATCTCGCTTTTACTGATCCGGAGGTCAAACATGAACATTGGAACAGCGGCTGAGCTGTCAAATCTGCCAGCCAAGACCATTCGATATTACGAAGAAATCGCTCTAGTCAGGCCTGACCGGGCCGACAATGGTTATCGGGACTACACCGACAATGATGTGAAACGGCTTCGCTTCCTGCAGCGCTCCAGAAGTCTCGGTTTCACGATCCAGGAATGTCGACGTCTCATTTCACTTTATGACGATGCCAGCAGAGCAAGTGCTGATGTCAGGGCAATCGCGATGCTGAAAATCGGCCAGATCGAGACCAAGATTGCAGAACTGCGTTCATTGAAGGCCGAACTGGGCACCCTCGTAGAAGGCTGCAACGGCGACGAGCGGCCGGAATGCACGATCATTGATGCTCTCTCGGGGCGAGGGGGCCGACAATGAACCGGACCCTTTTGCTTGTTGTCGCCGGCCTCACGGCACTTGTCATCGGTGGTCGAATGTACCTTTCCACGGACAGTCAGCCGGTTTCGGCGGGTGGTGCTGCGATTGTAAGCGTGTCCGTGCCGCAGCTCGGTGAGGCCGAAAGAGCAGGTAAGGCAATATTCGATGAAAACTGCGCTGCATGCCACGGCAACAATGCTGCCGGTCGCGATGAGGCCGGTCCGCCGCTCGTCCATATTATCTACGAGCCCGGTCATCACAGTGATGCTGCGTTCTACCGGGCGGCGCAATATGGAGTGCGCGCGCATCATTGGCGGTTTGGCGACATGCCGCCGGTAGAGGGTATCACCGAGGAAGAGGTTGCGAAAATCATTACCTATGTCCGTACATTGCAACGCGAAAATGGAATAGACTGAACGCATGAACAACAATGCGTATCCGCGTGCCGACTCGACCACTGTGCCCTTGGAATCTGGGCCTTCTCGGCCTGGGGCATTCGGCCGGGCACTGTGCCGATCAACAAAGAACAGGCAATCCTGACTTGAGGAAGAATAATCCATGAAGACGAGAACACTCATTTTTTCCGGTGCATTGAGCCTTGCTGCAATCGCGGCAGCTTTTGCACATGGCGGAGCCACAGGCATCGTCAAGGAGCGAATGGATGCGATGAGCGTCATGAGCAAGGCCGCAAAGACGATGAGTTCAATGATGCGGGGATTGATTGCTTATGATGCCGATATTGTCCGCTCGGCAGCAGCCGAGATCCAGGTGCATGCGGGGACCGCGATGACACAATTGTTTCCGGCTGGAAGCGATGGCATGCCGTCTGAAGCCCGCCCCGAAATCTGGTCCGATTGGGACAGGTTCAGCGAGCTGGCGATGCGGCTGGAAGTGCTCGCCGAGGGCTTGGAAGCAGCGGCTGGAAACGGTGTGGATGAGGCGGACGGCAGCAAGGCCGGTGGCCTGACGGCCAACTCGTCCACGATGAGTGCTGACAAAATGAGACTGGAGTTACTGGCACTGGACACCATGCCCGCCAATGCGGTGTTCAATATGATCGCGCAAACCTGTTCGGCCTGCCACGCCGAATTCCGATTGAAAATGCAGTAGCGCCATACGCTGGATCACTGGAATATTGATCGCTGTCCCGACTTGGGCGTGAGCGCGCAACCCTATCAATTACGATTGGCCCTGCTCGATCGTGATGGGATGCATAACGACCAATGGGCCAGCGTTTTGTCCTGGATCAAATCCATTTCGCGGATTGGCCTCAGGCTGTGATGCGATGAGAAAATGACAACGATGTGGAGAGGATCAGGAAATGAACCGGCGTAACTTTCTCCAAGCCAGTGCAGGTGCCATGGCGCTTGGAACTGGTTTCCTCGGGTGGCCGCCGGGACAGCGTGTTGCCGCACGCGATGTGGCAGGCCGTTCCAGATTGCAGATGCCGGCGCGCCTTGATACTCGGGATACCGGTCGCCTGGCTCTTACCGCCATGAGCGGTCACTCCAATTTTCTTGGGCGGAGCCAGACACAAACCACAGGTTTCAACCAGCCTTATCTCGGCCCAACCGTTGTCATGCGAGAAGGGGGCCTGGCGGCCACTGTTCGAAACACGCTGAACGCCGCCGTGACGGCTCATTGGCACGGTCTGCTGGTGCCTGGTGAACATGACGGTGGTCCACACCTGCCAATTCCGCCCGGTGGTCTTTGGGATCCGGATATGTTCATCGCGCAGCCCCCGGCGACTGCCTGGTATCACACGCACATCCATGGCCAAACGGCCAACCAGGTCCATTCCGGGCTGGCCGGCGTCATTCATCTGACAGATGGCCGGGACGACCAACGCGGGATCCCATCCGCATATGGCGTGGATGATCTGACATTGGTGCTTCAGGACCGACGCTTCAATGGCTCAGGCCGAATGGTCTACGATTTGCACATGATGGACATCATGCATGGGTTTACCGGCGATACGATGATGGTGAACGGGCAGGTCGAGGCGGTTGCTGCTGTTCCGAAGGGAATTGTTCGTCTCCGTCTCGTCAACGGGTCCAACGCACGGATATATCTGCTGTATTTTGATGACGCCCGCACCATGCATCTTATAGCGACCGATGGCGGTTATCTGGATTCGCCCATTGCGCTCGACAAAGTGCGTCTGGCACCCGGCGAGCGCGTTGAACTTCTGGTTGATTTTTCGACAGGTGGAAACCCTGTATTGATGAGTGAAGGCGATCCCAATCAAGGCCCAGCTGGGATGATGGGGCGGATGCGCGGTTTGATCGACACCCTCATCGATCGATCGTTTCCTGTCTTGTCGTTTTCTCGGGATGAATCGTTGCCGGCGCGAATTGCCTCTGTGCCGGAGGAAATTGGTGGGTCACTCCCCAATCTTGAAGTGTCGCCGACAACAAGTCGTCATTTCTCCCTCGATATGAGTGGGGGCGGAATGACGGGGCGTGGCATGATGGGCAAGCGTGGTGGCGGCATGATGAGCGGACTGGCAATCAATGGCCGTCCCTTTGACATGGAGCGCATTGATCTCAAGATCGCCCATGGCACAGTGGAGCGATGGGTCGTCTCTTCGACTATGCTTTCTCATCCATTTCACATTCACGGCGCCTTGTTCCAGGTTATCGCTGAAAATGGTGGTTCGCCACGTCCCGAATCGACGGGTTGGAAGGACACGGTGCTGGTCGAAGATCAAACAGAAATTCTGGTTCGCTTCGATATGCCTGCCAGCCGTACGACGCCGTTCATGTACCACTGTCACATACTCGAACATGAAGATGCCGGCATGATGGGTCAGTTTACAGTCAGCTGATATATCCCGGCAGGTATAGAGGTATCTGATCCGGCCTCATGGCAAAGAGTAGGAACCACGCCCAGTCTTGGTGAGCCTGCCGGCCGCCACGAGATCAGCGAGAGCTCGATATGTGGCTTCGTGGGTCAAGCCGATCTCGGATGACAGCGATTTGATATTGCCCTTTAATAATCCCGCTGTGACGGAAGCGTAAACCCGCTCAGAGGCGGACCGAATGGCGAGCAGTTCGATACGTTGCCGGTAGGCCTGCACCTGCGCCGCGAGGTGGGCTGTCAATGCATATGAAAATGCAGCGTCCCGAGCCATGGTTTTCAGGATCGCGGCTTTATCGAGCACCGCGATTATTGCACTGTCCTGCACCACAGCATCACAGTGATATTCATTGGAAAACAGCGAAGCTTCGGCAAAGGTCTGCCCCGCGATTGCGTGATGAACCAACACGGTATCGCCACCCATTGTGTGGCGCACCAACTGCAGGGTGCCAGTTTCGAGAAAAAACATTGCGTTCGGCCGATCGCCCTGGCGGAAGACGAACTGACCCTTATCAAGCGTTCGCCGTGTCCAGTCGTCCGGGCCAAGAGTATCGAAAGGTGCAGGTAACATGGGTCAACATATGATTGAAATCATACCGGCGCAACAGCCTCAAAGCCTATCATTGCGGAAACAGGAGACCGAAAATGTCACGAAAATTGACTATGTGTGCCGTTGTCACATTTTTCATCGGCCTGATCGTGAGTCCCGCCGTTGCCCAGCAGCACGGATCGCACCATGGCGACGTAACAGCAAGTTCTGCAAAGGATATGCCGTTGGAAGCCGGTCAATCGGCGTTTGCCGCCATTGCCGAAATAGTGCGCATTCTCGACGCGGATCCCGAAACGGATTGGTCAAAAGTCGATATCACAGCCATTCGCAACCATCTTGTCGACATGGATGAACTCACGCTCAATTCCAGCGTTGAGCAAACGACCAAGGGCAGAACAGTGACATTTTTTGTCAGCGGGAACGGCAGAACAGTTGGCGCGATAAGGTCGATGGTGCCAGCTCACGCTAAAGAGCTGGATAAAATCCCGGCATGGTCGGCCTCAACTACGGTTTTGCCCAACGGTGCAAAGTTGATCGTCAGTGCTGTAACCGACGAAGCTCTGATGAAAATTGAGGCGTTGGGATTTTTCGGAATGATGGCAATCGGATCACATCATCAACCGCATCATCTTGCAATGGCGACCGGTCGCATCAACCATTAACGATCACACGTAAAACATCGTTGTCCGTATGGACATCGGAACAATGCTACAAAGTTGAATTGCCGTCCCCACCAAAATTGATGAGTTCGGCGTTTGACCCTAGGTCATTCGACCCGTCACCTTCAGTGCGAAGGCGTATTCAAATGCGATTTCCTCAAGCCTCTGGAACCGGCCGGAGGCACCGGCATGGCCGGCTTCCATATTGGTTTTCAGAAGGATCGGACTGTCATCGGTCTTGGTGTCCCGCAATTTTGCCACCCATTTTGCCGGCTCCCAATAGGTCACACGGGGGTCGGTCAGACCGGCGACCGCCAGGATCGGCGGATAGGACTGGGCGTTGACATTGTCATAGGGTGAATAGGCGGCGATCCGTTCATAGTCCTCCCTGGCAGCGATGGGGTTGCCCCATTCGGGCCATTCCGGCGGCGTAAGCGGCAGTGTGTCGTCAAGCATGGTGTTGAGGACATCGACAAAAGGCACAGCGGCGATGATTGCGCCAAAGCGATCCGGTGCCAGATTGGCGATGGCCCCCATCAGCATGCCACCGGCCGATCCGCCCTGAGCAACGATGCGGTCGAAGGCCGTATACTTTTCAGAGGCCAGGAATTCTGCTGATGCGATAAAATCACGGAACGTGTTCGTCTTGTTTTCCCGCTTCCCATCCTCGTACCAGGCAAAGCCCTTGTCCTTGCCGCCACGGATATGTGCGATCGCGTAGACAAAGCCGCGATCGACGAGCGACAGGCAATTGGTGTTGAAACTCGCCGGGATGCTCATGCCGTAGGCGCCATAGCCGTAAAGCAGGCACGGGGCCGACCCGTCGAGCGCCGTGTCCTTCCGGTAGAGCAGGCTGACCGGCACCAGCGCGCCGTCGTGGGAAGGCGCCATGACGCGCCGTGTCACATAGGCGTTGGGATCATGGCCCGATGGCACTTCCTGCGTCTTCAGCAGGGTGCGTTGGCGGGTGTGCATATTGTAGTCGAATTGCTGCGTCGGCGTGGTCATGGAGGAGTAGGAAAACCGGATGGTGTCGGTGTCGTACTCCAGCGATCCCTGCAATCCGAGAGAATAAGCCTCTTCATCGAAGGCAATGGCGTGTTGCTCACCGCTCTTTCTGTCGCGGATCACGATTTGCGGCAAACCATCCTTGCGCTCAAGCCACACCAGGTGCCCGGAAAACACCCCATGGCTCAAAATCAGCCGGCCGGGCTCGTGTTCCACCACGTCGCGCCAATGGTCGCGGCCGGGATTGTCCACCGGTGTCTCGACGATTTTGAAGTCCTTCGCACCGTCTGCATTGGTCAGGATGTAGAAGACATCGCCGCCCTCATGCATGTCGTATTCGACGCCGGTTTCACGGGCTGCCACCAGTTGTGGTTTCGCGGACGGATCGGTGGCCGGTACAAGGTAGTATTCCGAGGTTTCGTGGTCATGAATGTTGATGAAGATGAAATCATTCAACTTGCTGCCGCCAACACCCATGAAGAAGCCCGGATTGCTTTCTTCATGGATCAACCGGTCATCCGCCTGATCGGTGCCGAGAACATGATAGAACACCTTTGAGGGCCGGTGGTTGGCATCCAGCAAGGTATAGAAAAAGCCATTGCTGTCGGGTGACCAGGCGCCACCGCCACCGGTATTGTGCAATAGATCATTGCGATCGGAACCATCCGAAAGGTCGCGAACCTTCAGGTCGAAAAACTCCGATCCCTTGTCGTCATACCCCCAAATGATACGGCTGTGATCGGGAGAATGATTGACGCCGGAGATACGGAAATAGCCCTTGCCGGCTGCCTCTGCATCGCCATCCAGCATGAGGTCCTCCGGACCACCTTCACGAGGCGTGCGAAAAAAGCGCGGCTGTTCGCCGCCGGTGACATAGGCTGTTCCATAGGCATAAGGTCCGTCGGGTGAGGGGACGGATGAATCATCTTCCTTGATGCGACCGCGCATTTCGGAAAACAGTTTCTTTTGCAAGGCATCCGTGTCTGCCATTGCCGCTTTCTGATAGTCGTTCTCCGCCTCCAGATAGGCACGGATGTCGTTGTCGAGGACGGACGGATCCTGAAAGACCTCCTGCCAGTTGTCAGCGCGCAGCCAGGCGTAATCATCTTGTCGCGTGATGCCGTGGCGCGTGTCGGTCGACGGCTTCTTTTGCGCGACCGGGGCAGGGGATGGCGTTTTGAACATGGATGCGTCTTTCATGGGGCTAAGTCATTTGATGGATGTCACATCGGCAAATATGGAGCCGGCATCCCGGGTTCAAGGTGAATGCCGCGTGAACCTGCCACTCAGCAGGGGTTCACGGCGGACCCGTCATTGTGCTTTCATCGATCAACCGAAAGGGGTGCGAACCGATGAACAGAATTCTCACACTTTGCGCAGCCACGGCAATGGCCGCCACTGCATTTGCATCAACCGCCTCGGCCAATGCCTTCGTCGCCTGGGAAGTGGCCAATGTGGCCTGGAATGATGTCCTCAACGTGCGGGCCTGGCCGTCGTCGAAATCAGCCATTCGAGCGGCATATCCGAACGGAACGCCGCTGTCGATGACCGGTCGGTGCATGAACGGGATCGACCTGAAGGATATTGCCGCAATGCCGGCATCACTTCAGGCCGAACAGGTCCGTTACACCTGGTGCGAAGTTTGGCATGATCCCAAGGGCACCGACGAATGGCAGGCCGGATGGGTTTATGGTCGCTACATAACGCCGATGCAGTAAAGACAGGTTCCGCGGCCATCAGCCGTTGTCCCCGGCCTCCGGCTTGAAGGACATCGCGGTGCCATTCATGCAATAACGCAAACCGGTAGGTTCAGGCCCGTCGGGAAACACATGCCCGAGATGCGCCTCACAATCCGCACATCGGATTTCCGTGCGGGTCATGAACAGCGAGCGGTCCTTGTGTTCGGTCACAGCCTCCGGCTCGACAGGACTGTGGTAACTTGGCCAGCCCGTACCGGAATCGAATTTTGTGCCGGAGTGGAACAACGGTCTGTCGCAACAGATGCAGTGATAGGTGCCGTCGTCCTTGTTGTCCCAGTTCGGGCCCGTGAACGCTCGTTCCGTGCCACTCTTGCGGGTGACATGGAATTGCTCCGGTGTGAGTTCATCACGCCATTCGGCCTCGGTTTTGGTAACTTTCGGTCTTGTTTTTTCCATCACAACAGCTCTCCTGCGTTTCACCGGATTTAGGGCTCAGCGCCGCCGCGTACAATAAACATCATGTCAAATTTTGGTAAACGGCCATAAGTGGGTGCAATTCGGGTGGAAATCGGCGCTGTTGACCTTGCCCGCAAAGGCCCGCATCCCTAAATTCAAGTCAACTTAGCCGGTTTGTTGAATTCCAGGAGAGCCGATGGACTCTGTCACGCCGAGCACGACTTTTCTGGTCCTGCTCCTGCCGTTCTTCGCGGCTCTGTTTGCACCCTTGCTCACGCGGGTCTTCAAACACAACGCGGCATGGATTCTGGCTTTGGTGCCGGCGGTCATGGTGTGGCATTTTGCGGGATTTCTCGGCGAAATCGCCGACAGTGAAGTGGTCACCGGTGGCTACCGGTGGATCCCGGCTTTCAATGTCAATTTCTCGTGGTATCTGGACGGTCTGTCCCTGACATTCGCCCTGCTGATCTGTGGCATCGGCACGCTTATTGTCCTCTATTCGGGCGGGTACCTCAAAGGCCATGAACATCTCGGACGCTTCTTTTCCTTCATCCTGATGTTCATGGGGTCGATGCTCGGCCTCGTGGTATCCGACAGTTTCCTGATGTTTTTCGTCTTCTGGGAACTGACCTCGATCACATCGTTTCTCCTGATCGGCTTCGATCACAAGAGGGAAGCATCCAGACGGGCAGCGCTGCAAGCGCTCGTGGTGACGGGCGGTGGCGGGCTCTTCCTGCTCGCCGGATTGCTGATGATCTGGAACATTACCGGCATTTCCGAAATGTCTCTGCTTCTGAGATCCGGCGACATTCTGGTCAACAGCCCGTTTTACATTGCGGTTTTCGTGCTGGTTCTCGGTGGCGCCTTTACCAAATCTGCGCAGTTTCCGCTGCATTTTTGGCTTCCCAACGCCATGGAAGCGCCAACGCCCGTTTCGGCCTATCTGCACTCTGCGACAATGGTCAAAGCCGGGGTCTATCTGCTGATGCGGCTCAACCCGGTCCTGGGCGATACGGTTGCCTGGGAAACGGTTCTGCCCATCTTCGGAGGAACAACGCTGATTGTTGGGACCCTGCTGGCAATCCGTCAGACGGATTTGAAGCTGATGCTCGCCTATACGACCGTGTCGTCACTGGGCCTGCTCGTCATGCTGACCGGATTTGGATCGGAAAAAGCCGTCTCGGCCGCCGTCATGTATCTTGTCGCACACTCCCTCTTCAAGGGCGCTCTGTTCATGGTCGCCGGCATTATCGATCATGAAGCCGGAACGCGGGACGTCACCAGGCTTGGTGGCCTCATGTCGGTGATGCCGATCACGTTCGGCGCGGCCATCGCCTCGGCGATATCGATGGCCGGTCTGCCGCCGTTCTTCGGATTTCTGGCCAAGGAAGAGATTTACTATGGATTGGCACATCCCGGTTTCTGGCCGGTCTTGCTGACAGTGGTGGCAATAGTCGGCAATGGTCTGATGTTCGTCATTGGTTTCGCTGTCGCGCTCAAGCCCTTTCTCGGCCCGAAGAAACCAGAGCTTCAGCATGCCCATGAGGGGCCGGTTCTTCTCTGGCTCGGTCCTGCCACCCTTGCAGTCTTCAGTCTGCTGACGGCCTTGTTTTCCGGTGTCAGCCACCGTTTCATCACAAATCCGATGTCGTCGGCCGTCGAGGGCGAGCCGCTCAACGTGACCATTTCCCTGATCCCGCATATCGGCTTGCCGCTGCTCCTTTCAGCTGTGACCATCGGTTTCGGGATTATCGCCTACCGGAACGTTGACCGTCTGCGCGCCGCTATGGCCAACCTTCTGGCGGCAATCGGCTGGGGCCCTGACCAGGGGTTCGACCAGTTCATTCGCGGCCTCGTTCGGGGGTCGTTCCATCTGACCCGCCTGACCCAGCCAGGGCGCCTCGATCTCTATATGAAGGCAACCTTCATTCTGGTGGCCGTTTGCATCATTGTCCCGATGGTCTATTTCGACGAACTGCCCGCCTTTCCGCAGTGGCCCTCGGATCCGCCGTTCTATGAACTGATCATCATGGCGATTGCCGCAATTGGCCTGCTGTCGGTTCTTTATGCGGAAAACCGGCTGACGGCCATTGTGTCACTCGGCATCCAGGGATTTGCTGTGGCGTTGCTCTTCATGCTCTTTGGGGCGCCGGATCTGTCCTTCACCCAATTCATGGTGGAAACGCTTTCGGTTGTTATTCTGGCGCTGGTCATGACACGCTTGCGCCTGACCCCGACCGATCGCCGGCCGATGGGCCGGACGATCCTGGATTTGTCGATTGCGGTGGCTTGCGGCATCGGCTTTGTCCTGCTGTTGCTGAGCGTGACCCAATTGCCATTCGACAGCACGCTGTCGGAGTTCTTCACACGCTATTCCCTGTCGATTGCCCACGGTGCCAACATCGTCAATGTCATCCTGGTGGACTTCCGTGGGACGGATACCTGGGGAGAAATTGCAGTCGTGATGGTGGCGGGGCTGGCTATCCTGTCCCTGATCAGAATCAGGGCGCGTTCCAATCATGCGATTGCTTCCAACGATCCGTCCGAAGAGGAAGGGCGATAAATGCGTACGTTGATATTCAGCACTGTCGCACCCTATCTCACGAGCCTGATGGTGGTGTTTTCGATATTTGTCCTGCTGCGCGGCCATAACGAGCCGGGCGGTGGCTTTATCGGTGGGCTGATCGCTGCTTCGGCCTTCGCGATTTATGGCATTGCTTGCGGTGTATCGCCCGTGCGGCGCGCGCTTTATTTTCATCCCATGGGTCTTGCAGGATTTGGCCTGCTGGTTGGTACGCTGGCGGGGGTCCTGTCGGTGTTTTTCGGTGTGCCCTTCATGACCGGACTTTGGGCCTATGTGCCGTTGTTCGGTGATACGGTGGCACTGTCGACGGTCCTGATGTTCGACATCGGTGTCTATTTCGTTGTCGTGGGATCGATCACGTCCATTGCGCTGGCACTGGAAGAAAGGCCCTCGGACTGATGGAAGCGATCATGACACTTCTTGTCGGCCTGTTCTTCGTCGTGGCCGTCTATCTGTTCCTGTCGAAACAGATTATTCGAATCCTGCTTGGCGTCGCGATATTGGGCAATGCCGTCAATCTGCTGATCTTCACTTCAGGTCGTTTGACGCGTGAAATCCCGCCCATCCTGACCAATGGCAGTGCGGCGATTGTCCCGGTGACAGCCAATCCCCTGCCGCAGGCACTGATCCTGACGGCCATCGTGATCTCGTTTTCCTTTTTTGCGTTCCTGCTGGTCCTTGGCTTTCGCGCCTACCAGGAACTGGAGACCGATGACACAGAAGAAATGCGCTTTGCCGAACCGGCGGATCCAAAACTGCCGCCCTTGGGATATTAAGAAGAAAACACGATGGCATCGCCTGAAAAGACACCTGTAGATCTCTCTCTCGCCATGGTCACTGATCCGGTCGCCCTTGCCGATTGGCTTGTGATCGCGCCGCTGGTGATCTGTGTTTTGGTCGGTGCCGTGCTCCTGATGGTGCGCAAGAACACAGCTCTGCAGCCGATGATCGCCATTCCAGGTTTGTGTTTGCTGGTCCTTGTCGATGCGGCCCTTTTGGGTCGTGTCCTCGTGGAAGGGCCCATCACCATGACGATGGGGCGCTGGCTGCCGCCCTTCGGGATCGCATTCACCGTTGACCTGCTCGGTGCCGTCTTGACTCTGGTTGCCGGAATTGCAGCCCTAGCCGGCGGTATCTACGGGGCCGGCGACGTGAATGACAGTGGCCGTCGCTACGGCTTCTATCCGTTTCTCTTTCTGATGATGGCGGGTGTAAGCGGCGCCTTCCTGACTGGCGACATCTTCAACCTTTATGTTTGGTTTGAGGTCTTGTTGATCGCCTCGTTCGGCCTGCTCATTTTGGGATCGGAACGGGGCCAGATCGACGGTGCGACGAAATATGCGTTTCTCAACCTGGTTGCGACGACCCTGTTCCTGATTGCCACCGGCTATCTCTACGGGATATTCGGCACGCTCAACATGGCCGACATCGCGACCAAGGCGCCGCAAATCAGCGACAAGGCGCCACTGGTGACGCTTGTCAGCCTGTTCGTTCTGGCTTTCGGAATGAAAGCAGCGGCGTTCCCGGTCAATTTCTGGCTGCCGGCGTCATACCACACACCGCGTGTGGTCGTGTCTGCTTTGTTTGCCGGGCTGCTGACCAAGGTCGGAGTCTATGCGCTGATGCGGATCGTGTTGCTGCTGTTTCCTGCCGAACGCGATATCCTGGCGATGATCATTGCCCTGATTGCGGCCGCGACGATGCTGCTTGGGGCAATCGGCGCCCTGGCGCAAACGGATTTTCGCCGGCTTCTCGGCTATCTGGTGATTTCCGGCATTGGCATCATGTTTGCGGGCATCGCGCTGGCCAGCCCGGGCGGCATTTCCGGAACGGTGTTCTATGCAGTCCATTCAATGGTCGTGATGACGGCGCTTTATCTTGCTTCGGGACTGGCGGCACGTGTGAGCGGCGGTTTTTCGATTGCATCCACTGGCGGAATCTATCGATCCCATGTGGCGCTGGCGGGGATCACGCTGGTGCTGTTCTTTGCGGTGTCGGGCCTGCCGCCATTTTCCGGCTTCTGGCCGAAAGTCGTTCTCGTGAAAGCCTCGCTGGATGTTGGTGCCTGGTGGTTGGCAACCGCCATATTGTTGACCGGGTTTTTGACGACGATCGCTGTGGGGCGCGTGTGGCTGCTGACCTATTGGCGCAACGCACCATCGGATGAGACCGCAGTTGCGGCACCCATCAGCGCGCTTGTGGACTATTTGCCGCTGATCATGCTGACTGCCATTGTGATAATCCTCGGCGTGTTCCCGCAGCAGATACTGGAATTGTCGCAGACGGCCGCAGAACAACTGCTTAATCCGGTTGCCTATATCAGGTCCGTGTTCCCGACAGGAGGCGTGCAATGAGGCTGTTTCTCATCAATGTTCTTCTGGCACTGACCTGGGCGGCTGTGACCGGATACTTCAGCCTGATCAATATTGCCTTCGGGTTTGTGCTTGGAATCTTTGCCTTGTCATTGATCCGGGAGCAGGTTGGCTCCGTCGGCTACTTCTCGAGAATTCGCCGGATCGTCAAGCTTGCACTGGTGTTTTTGTATGAACTGGTGATGTCGACCGTTCGCGTGGCAATCACAGTGTTGTCCCCGAACATGAACGTGCGCCCGGGAATTTTTGCCTACAAATTGAAGGTAGACAGGGATTTTGAGATCGCGCTTCTTGCCAACATGATCACGTTGACGCCCGGCACGCTTTCGGTCGATGTTTCCGAAGACAAGCAGTTTTTGTTCGTTCACGCCATCGATTGCTCCGATCCGGACGCGACGCGCCATGATATTGCCACCGGGTTCGAACGCAGAATTCTGGAGGCGTTCCGATGATCGATGCCAACGCTCTCCTTGATGGTGCGGTAACGATTGCATTGGCGGTGCTGTGCCTGTCCTTTTTCTTCGCCGTCATCAGGGTCGTCCGCGGTCCGACACTGCCCGATCGCGTGTTGGCGCTCGACATGCTGGTTGCTGCTGCCATCGGCTTTATCGCCGTCATTGGTATCAAGACAGGGTATGAACTCTATGTGGACATCGCGATCGCCCTGGGCCTTGTTGGATTTCTGGCAACGGTTGCATTTGCGCGCTTCATCATGACCCGCGGGCGGGTAGGGGAGGATCGCCCGGATCAGGACCAGGTGCCCGGCAAGGAGAGCAGTTGATGGATACCCTTGTAACTCTGATCGTCGCCGCAATGGTCGTCATCGGCGCATTCTTCACGCTTGTTGCGGCATTGGGCCTGCTTCGCTTACCCGATGTCTACACACGGATGCACGCGGCCTCGAAAGCAGGAACCTTGGGGTCAGGGGTTCTTCTCATTGCGCTCGGCGTTCAGTCCGGAGACACGGGAACCCTGACGCGATCACTTGCCGGCGTGGCCTTCTTCCTGCTGACGGCACCCATTTCGGCCCATCTTCTGGCCAAGGCCTCCTATGCAATGGGTTATCGTATGACGAATCTTACGGTGATTGATGAAATGCCGGAGCCGTCCGAAAGGACAAAAGAGGCTGATTAGTATGATTGCAATCTAAGCTTGCAGTCTAAATTAGTCTTTTAGTCACAAATATGCACGTAACTGTAAGTTTTTGATTTATCTCACAACTGAGATCCAGGCTATTCGACAATTTTTTGTTTGAAATAGTGTGTGAAAGTGGTATCAGCCACCCGGGTGACCTTATTATTGGCAGTTTCAGAGCTGCTGAATTGTCCAAACCACCAAAAATTGATGGGATTTGGTGCTTTGGAAAATCCATTAATATTAGAGGCATGAAAATGACTGATACGGTCGACAATTCCCGAAATGACCTGCTGGCTGAGCTGACGGCTGAAGTGGTGGCCGCCTATGTCAGCAACAACGTGGTCCAAACAGCAGATCTGCCGAATTTGATCGCTGAAGTACACACCGCCCTTGGGGCGACGGGAACGGTTGAAACAGCGCCTGCCGAGAAGCCGAAACCCGCCGTTCCCGTTCGCAAGTCGGTTCATCATGACTATATCATCTGTCTCGAGGACGGCATGAAGTTCAAATCGCTGAAGCGGCATCTGATGACCTATCACGGCCTGACGCCGGATGAGTACCGCGAGAAGTGGGGGCTGGCGTCAGATTACCCCATGGTCGCTCCCGCCTATGCCGAGGCACGGTCCCGCCTTGCCAAGGAGATGGGGTTGGGTCAAAAGCGCAAAGGCAAGAAGTAACCCGCAGTTTTCGATCTGGCTGCCATCAAATCGGCAGGTCGTTGATCCTATCAAGAACGGGCGGGCCGAGCTGCGATGCCCGTTTTTGTCGACGGATTCAACTCTCTCCAATAATGCAGGCTCATAGGCTGTCAGCTTTTTGCTGCCGTCAGGATCTTGTTGCTGTCATGAAGCCGCCAGACATCCTGATCGCCAAATCCACGGATTGAGCGGGCGCCGAGATTGTCCATTTCGAATTGCTCGCGCAGAACGACGGCCATTTCGTCTTGAACGCTGATCTGCATCGGTTCGGAGTATTCCTGGAGTCGGGATGCGAGATTCACGGCCGGACCAAAGATGTCGTAGACATATTTCTGGATGCCGACCACTGAACCGACGACTGCACCCGTCGCAAGGCCGATGCGACATCGCCACTGGTTGGGATGGCTGGTGTTGCGGCGCTCCAGGTAGCGTATGAAGCGGATTGCCGCGTTGGCGGCGGCCTTGGCATGGTCGGGAGTCGGGTCGGGCAAGCCGGCAACAGTGATATATGCATCGCCGATCGTTTTGATCCGTTCGCATCCAAATTGCTCGCCGATGCGGTCGAACGCACTGTAGATATCGTTCAGTTCCGTGACTGTCACACTGGGGTCGGCCGAGGCGACCATATCGGTGAAACCGACGAAATCCAGCATCAGAACGGACACCGGGTCATAGAGTTGCGGTGTCACGACACCGAAAGTCTTGAACTCCTCGTAAACCGAGCGGGGCATGATGTTGAGAAGCAGTTTTTCGACCTGTTCCTTCTCGCGCTTGATCTCACGATTGTTGCGCTCAACCATCATCGAATAGGAGTCGATCATCGATTCCAGCTCGCGAATGCGGGTGATATTTTGACATACCAGCACGGCAATATCCTGCTCACCTTCCGTTGTCGGGGTGAAATCAACTGCGATGACCATCGTCCGGCGTTTCTTTTTGAAGCGGGTTTCGGCTGTGTAGCGCCCGTTCTGCTTCAATGCGCTGCTCAGCGCATCGATATCCAGCTCGGTAAAGACATCGGTCAGGCTGGCAGCACTTTCCGGGCGGCCGAACCACTCTTCGAACGTGTCATTGTGGAACTGGAAACTGAATGTCTTGCGATCGAGGAGGGCAACACCGACACCGATCGCCCGGAGCAATTGTTCATTGATGGCTTCGATTGACATAAAACTATCCTACAACCAGATTTCTTCTGTTCTCGAATTCCTGGAGAACAGCCTCGACATCGCCCGGTTGGAAGCCGTGCTTCTCCAGTGTTCCGCCCAGGATGACTTTCAACTCGTCGAAATGGCTATCTTGAATTGCCAGATGCGAATGCAACTGCCTGAGCTGATTGTCCGTATAGGAAGCGGGGCCTCCAAGAAGCGATGCAATGAATTTTGTCTGATGGTCGACCATTTTCGACATGTCGACTTCGTCAAAAAAGGGCCCGATCTCTTCGCTGTCGAGCATCGTATCGTAAAAAGCCAGGACGACCCGACTGATCTTGGAGAAGCCGCCATATTTTTCAAAGAGTGTCTGGTCCGTCATAGCCTTTTCCCCCAATGTCAAACTTCAAATGTGTTGCGTCTAGTTTTACCCTATTCAGGGAGAGGCGAAAGTCCTTCTGTCGAAGCCGCCTTCCTCAAAATCATCGAAAATGCGACCATGGCAGGTGCCCCCGGCCTCCATTAGACCGAGGGTTGAACCATCATGATTTGATAATGATGATCTCGGCATATTCGGAAGGCACAGCCATAGTGCCGTCTTCGGCGACATTGAACTGATCAATCGTCGCAAGGATATCGTCGTTAAGGGCTTTTTTCCCGGCGTCATCCAAGGCCATGAAAGCCTTGTGGACCGGTCCATAGAAGGATCGAAAGAAATCAACGAAGTGCTGGGGCGAAGGATACCGGAAATTGAAGGTTTTCATCGCCATGTTAATGACCCGCGCATGCGGTTCGAAGGTCTGGCCGATCCAGCTTCGCTCACCCCAGCGGGCAGGCGAGGCAACCCCGGCAGGCGGTGCAACGTGTTTGCCCAGAGTCCTGAACAATGCCCCGATAAAACTCTCCGGGGTCCAGTTGGCGAGTGCAATTTTGCCGCCGCTTCTGCAGACGCGGACCAACTCCGATGCCGATTGTTCCTGATCGGGTGTGAACATCACACCAAAGCTGGAAACAACGCTGTCGAATTGCTGGTCGTCAAACGGTAGTGCCTCGGCATCGGCGACCTGAAAGGTGACTTCCAGACCTTCGGCTGCAGCGCGCTCACGGCCACCCTCCAGCAACGATTCCACATAGTCAGTTGATGTAACGTCGCACCAGCGGCGTGCAAACGCCATCGTCGCGTTGCCATTGCCGGCGGCCACGTCAAGAATTTTGGAACCGGGCGCCACATCGGCAGCTTCAGCCAGTTCTTCGCCGGTGATCTGCAATGTGACACCGATCTTCTTGTAATCGCCCGATGACCACGCAGCATTCTGCTTTGTTTTGATGGCTGTATAGTCCGGCGTGTCAGGGGTTTGGGCCATGATGTTCATTTCAATTCTCCTTGGATGGGTTGGATGTTGGCGAGTTGTGAACGTCAGGCGGCCGACAATTGCGGCCAGTAGCAGTTTGCCGCCGGACGTTCAGTGCTGATGATGTGTTCGTAGATTCTCGGATTGACCCAGTCCGGCTCGAAGACTGGCGCCATGTGACCCATTCCCGGCAGCAGCGCCAGGCGCGAATGGGGAATGGCATCGGCGATCCGTGTCGCCACGTGTTGAGCGATATCGGGTGAGTCCATGCCTGTAAGCATCAAAACCGGCATCGGCAGGTCTGCCAGGTCGGCGAGCGACCAGGTCTCCGAAAGGCCGTTAGCAAAGTCCGCCATGATTGATGGCGCCAGAGTGGACAGGCCATCCCTGGTGTGCTCCGGCATAGAATCCCAGGCCCCGGTTCCGTTCCAGAAATCGATAAAGGCCTGCATGCCCCTGGTGGGCGACCCTGCGGCGTGGCTGTCGCTAACGGCCTGCGATACGTCGTAAATCTTGTCAAACAGAGCCTGCTCCGCCCCATCCCCGGATTTCAGGAAATGGAACGCTGCGGGTTCATACACCGTCAGGCTTTTAACGAGATGGGGCATGGTCAGTGCGATTTTCAAGGCAACTGCTGCGCCGAAGGAATGGCCGACGAGATGCACTGGCTGCCCAAATCCGGCAATATGCTGGATGATGGGGGCAGCGACCATCCGAACACCGTCCGCGCAGGCCGTATGCATGACGGCTTCGCCGCCGTAGCCGGGCAAGTTGGGAGCGCTCATGGTAAAGCGGTGGGAGAGCGTCTCCTCCAGATGTTTCCACTGATGACTGCTGGATGCTGAGGAATGCAAAGCGACAACAGGTGCGCTGAAACTGTTGGTGAAATGTGTATGTGCGGTCATCGGTCTGTTCCCTTGGCAAATTCGATGATCGCTATTTGATCCTTCAAGGTTTCGTTTGGTTGTCTGAACAGACCAATCTGTGTTTCATTTGTTAAATGTGGGCAAAACAGAGCATCGAAAAAATCACCCATTATTTTCAATAGTGTACGAACTGCGTGTCCGTTTGATCCGCGGATTTCTGAAACAATTGAAACATTTGCCGGTCGTTTTGAAAACGGACTGAAACACGGGCAGGATAGGAAATTGGAATGACCGGTGATCATCACTCCAACACAGTTTCTGCTGCGGCGCAGACCGTAGCCGTCGTCAGGTTCGACGGCGATGGCAAACTGGTCGACGCCAGCGGCGAATTTTGCGATTTGGCGAGTGTTGTTTCGGGTTCCGCGACGAGGTCGGAAATTCTTGGCGAATATCTCGACCGGTTTGAGACCATCAACAATGCGGATTTGCCCGAAGCGGCTGATGCAAGACAATCCTTGATTGACCGGTGGACAGAGCCCGCGAGTGCCGCGCTGGAAGGAAAAACAAAGCAGGGCCATTGGCAGCTCCTGTCATCCTGTCCGTTCCCGGACGGCGCATCCATGTATATGAGCGTCAACATCGACCAGCAGAAAAGCGAACGGGATATGGCGCAATTCCTGGTCGATCAGATACCTCTGCCGATGTGGATGAATCGCGTCGAGGATGGTCTGGTCCTCTACGCAAACCCGGCCGTCAACAGACTTTACGGTGTCGAGGCGGACGTGGTGGAAGATCGTCACATCTTGGAAAACATGTTTGGAGCCGATGACAGTATCGAAATGCTCAAGACTCTGGAATCGAAAGGCTCGATCGAAAACTACCCAGTGAAAACCAAAACGACCTCTGGCCGTGAGCTTTGGGTCAATGGCTGCGCTCGTCTGGCGCAATTCCGTGGTGAGACCGTTGCGATATCTGCCATCCAGGATCTGACTGACCGAAGAGAACTGGAAGAGGACACGCTCAAGGCACGCGACATGCTGCGCGATGCGATCGAATCCCTGTCCGAGGGCTTTGCACTTTACGATGAAGACAGTCGCCTGGTGATGTGCAACAGCAGCTATCGCGAAATGAACCATGCGGTGGCCGATATCCTGGAACCCGGACTCGAATGGGAAATTCTGATGCGGGAAACCGCCCGTCGCGGCGTTTACGCCGATGCCGTGGGTCGGGAGGCCGAATGGATTTCCGACCGCGTCGACAACGGGATCGAGTATATCCAGGATTTCGAACTGCAGCACACAGACGGATCCTGTTACCTGGTTTCGGTGCATCCGACCAAACTCGGAGGTTTCGTCGTCACGCGTACCGATATCACCGACAAGAAACAGGCTGAAACCAATGAACGAGACGGTGATTTGCTGATCCGGCAGGTGCTGGAAGCAAGCCCTGCTGCGGTGGTCATGGCGCGGGTCGGAGATGGCGACATACTGTATCGGTCTCCGGCGGCTATGGAACTGTTTGGCAAGGTCAAGAACGTCAAGGAGTTCTTTCAAACCATTGATGATCGTGCTGACTACATCACGCGGTTGTTGGCTGATGGCCGCGTTGACGATTTCAAGCTCACACTGATCAATGCGCAGGGAAATGAATTCCCCGCCGCGGCCTATGGGCGATTTGCCGAATACAAGGGTGAGGAGGTTGCGGTCACCACGACCATCGACCTGACCAGTCAAAATGAGGCGGAGGCACTTATCCGTCAGGTTCTTGAGGCCTGTCCTGTGCCCGTTCAGATGACCAATGCGGAAACCGGAAAGCTGCTGTTCAGGAGTCCGGAAACGACGGCGCTCTTTGGGGCTGTTGACTCATCGACGGAATATTATGTCGATCCGACCGCCCGCACCGATTATCTCAAGATCCTGCGTGAAAAGGGATGGGTGAACGAGCACAAGGCGTTGTTCCGGAACGCCAAGGGCGGACAATTCTGGGGGGCCGTGTCGGCGCGATTGATCCAATTCAAGGGTGAGCAGGTTATTGTCTCCAACACCCGCGATCTCACCGATGAACTCGCCATCCAGGAAGAACTCTCCAGCCAGCGCGAAATGCTGTTTCAAAATGAAAAAATGTCCGCTCTCGGGGAACTTCTGGCCGGGGTGGCCCATGAGCTCAACAACCCGCTTTCCATCGTGGTTGGCCACTCTTTGATGCTCCGTGAAGAAGCCCATGATCCTGATACCCTCAAGCGTATCGACAAGATCAGCAATGCGGCGGAACGATGTGCCAAAATTGTCAAAACCTTCCTTGCTATGGCCCGACAGCAGCCCAGCAAAATGGAGAATACGGACGTCAATGCGCTTATCTCCACGGCTGTCGATGTCGCCGGATATGGCAGTAAGGGCGAGGAATTGAGGATTGACTGCGACCTTGCAGCGGAACTGCCGGAAATCGTTGCTGACGGCGATCAGATTACCCAGGTGATCATCAATCTCATCATCAATGCCGAGCAGGCCATCGTCAGCAGCGGAAGCGGTGACATGATCATTGTCACAACGGGAATCGCCAAAACCGGCGAATCCGTCGAGATACACGTTACGGATAATGGACCGGGAATCCCCCAAAACATCATGGCGCGGATCTTCGAGCCGTTCTTCACGACCAAGGATGTCGGCGATGGAACCGGAATCGGTTTGGCATTTTGCCATCGGATCATTCACTCCCATGGCGGGCGGATTTGGGTGGATACGGAGTATAGCGGCGGCAGCCGTTTCGGAATTTCGCTGCCGATAACGGGCAGTGTGAGCGATGATGATAGCGATGGCGATGAATTGACACGATCGCGTGCCAATGTCCGGGCACTGATTGTCGATGACGAAAGGGAAGTTGCCGAGTTGATCACCGAAATCCTGAAGAAAGAGGGATTTGTCGTCGACATGGCCCATTCGGGCACCAAGGCGGTTGAGATGCTGAAGACCAATCGCTACGATCTGTTGTTGAGCGATCTCAATATGCCGGAACTCGATGGTCGCGGGCTCTATAAGGTCATTCGAGATGACTTTCCGGATCTGCTTGACCGGACGGCATTCATCACAGGTGATACGATGGGCTTTTCGTCCCAGGGCCTGCTGCAGGAATCCAAGAGACCTTATCTTGAAAAACCGGTTTCACCCTCTGAACTCCGCGAATTGGCTTACCGGCTTCTGAGCGACGAAAAAGAAAACGTGTAAATGGAAAACAGTCACTTTCACATACTCGTATGCGATGACGAGCTCGATGTTCGCGAAATGGTCCAGGAATACCTGAGCAAACGGGGCTTCAAGGTCTCCATGGCCTCCAGCAGCGATGAGTTGCGCGCGACGCTGTCCGTCAACACCATCGATCTGATCATCCTGGATATCAACATGCCGAGGGAGGACGGTTTGACGACCTTGCGGTCGCTGAGGATTGACGACCAGACCCCCGTTGTCATGCTGACCGCCGCTGGTGAAGTGGTCGACCGTATCATCGGGCTGGAGATGGGTGCTGATGACTACCTTGGAAAGCCGGTCGATCTGCGCGAATTGGAGGCACGCATCAAGGCGGTTTTGCGCCGCAAGCAGTCGGATGAGCCAGCAACATCAAACGCCAAAAAGACCGGGACTGCCAATTTCGGTGACTATGTTCTGGATATCGAGGCAGCCAAGATGCACGGGCCGGATGGCGAGGAAGTTGCGCTGACGGCGATGGAATTCAACTTGCTCAAGGCTTTTGCCGACAACCGGGGACGGGTTCTGAACCGCGACCAAATCCTGGAACAGGCCCATGATCGGACCTGGGATCCTTTCGACCGCAGCATCGATATCCGGATTTCAAGGTTACGCCGCAAGATCGAGAAGAACCCGGAAAAGCCGTCGATCATCAAGACCGTCCGCGGCATCGGATATATCTACGATCCGGACAAGAATTGACGGCATCGGGCACCAAATGCGCCTCGTCTCCAGTCGGCAGTGCCGGCTCTAGTTCGAAATCGCCGTTTTTGCAGCAGCCGCAGCGGCCTCTTGCTTGATCCGCTTGACCATTGAACGAAGGCCATTTGCCCGCTGTGGGGTCAGATGTTCGATCAATCCCAATTGGCCGAATAACGCACTTTCGTCCAGTGTCAGGATTTCAGATGCCTTCTTGCCCGAGCAGGCGGCCAACATGATGGCCACGAGCCCGCGAACGATATGGGCGTCGGAATCACCCTTGAAGGTCAAAACCGGATCATCGGGATTCGTTCGGTCAACAGTATGTGTCAACCAGACCTGGCTGACGCAACCCTGTACCTTGTTGGTGTCGGTTTTGTCACTTTCCGGCATTTCATCCAGCGAGCGGCCCAACTCTATGACGTAGCGATACCGGTCTTCCCAATCGTCCAGAAACTCAAAATTTCCGACTATGTCGTCAAGCGTTGCCATGTCGACCCTTTGTGTTCAGTCATCTGGCTCTATAGGGAAGTTAAGGCAGCAACGCACGAAAAAAAGTCGGGAACACCGAGTGGTGGTCAGTTTTCTGACGGTACACTTTCATCATCGGCGGCACGCAGCAGCAATTCCAGAGCCAGGCGCGCGCCCTTTTCGGTATCCAGTTCGATGGTCGACAAGGCATTGGCGGCGCGTTCACAAACGCCGGGTTGTTCAGTGCACAGCCGAGAAACCTGCGCTATCACATCGCTCGTCTTGACGGACGAGGTTGTCGTTGAGCGGTCGATTGGGGCTGCCGATTTGCTGTCCGATTTGTGGATCGCATCCTCCGGCAGGAAAAGCAGGACAACCATGAACCAGAAAATCGCCTTGATGACAAAACGCATCGAACACTCCCAGGCTGCGTCCGGAAAAGGGGCGTTGTCTGTATTGTGACCCCAACCGTGCCCATAAGACGCCAAATAGATGAAGATATTCTTGTCCCTGCTCCGACGCCGGTGACCATGCATTAACCATGTTTCCCAATGCTCCTGTGGGAAGACGCGATCGCGCACCCATATTCACGAAATCGTCCGGATCGACGCCCTCTTTTATCTATTCCTTAAGCTGGTTTTGCGATGGTGCGGTGGCCAGAACAACAAGCGTATCGAGTATTCAGTGGGCATCAGGGCAACCAGCACGTTAGTAAAGGACACAGCCGAGGTTTTTCGGCAGGTGGTATCGACCTGGGTTCATCGCGACATTCGTGACGAAACCGAACAGGCCCTTCACTGCGCCCTGATGATGCGTCTGATGGCGATTGCCGCGCTCCCGGTTATTGTTCTTCCGGTGGCCCTTCTGTCCTATTTCAGCCCGCAACAACTCATTCCAGCCGTCCTGGTCGTTTCTGCCCTGTCGCTTCTTCTGGTGGGCTATCTTGCTCAGACTGGACGTTGGGTGCAGACCGCCATGGCCGCATTGTTCGGTGCCGCAGCCGCAATGGCGGCATTGGTAAGCGTGACCGGTGGCTTGACATCGCCATTTCTGTTCTGGGTCCTGGTGCTGCCGGTGGAGGCTGCATGGTTGGCGAGGAGCCGCAAGGCGCTGGCGACGGGACTGTTGGCCCTGGTCACCTCGGTCGGACTTGTTGCTGTCGCGCAGTTGATGTGGCCGCAGTCCCTGGCGCCCACCGTCGATAATCATGTTTTTGGCGCAGTCGCCTCGATTGCCGGTCTGGTTCTCTATGCTGCGATGATGGGCGCCCGTCTGCTGAAAACGCCGGTGCAACCAGAAAACCCCGCCCAGCAAGATGATACGGGCGTGCGCTCCATGCTGAACCGGTTGCCCGGTCTTGTGACTTTCCATGACAGCAAGTCCGGTGTGTGCGCCGTCCATGGGTCCGATGCCAAACAGTTGATGAATACCGTTGGTGAGCTGTCTGGAGGCGGTTTTGCCGAGCATATACATGTTTCAGATCGAATCGAATTTCTGCAGGCCATCGATCAATTGCGGACAGGCCAGGACACGCGCTCACTCATCGTGCGGATGCGCAACCGCATGAGTGCAACGGCGGAGGATCAATTTCGTCACTGGTCCATACAGCTGGTCGCATTGCGTGACCGTCACAATCGCTACAATGGCTTCATTGCACAGTCCCGCGACATCACGTCGGAAATCGAATTGCGCCGCTCCTATGTGCGCAAGGTCGGAGAGGCTGAGGCTGCCAATGAGGCCAAGACGCGGTTCCTGGCTGCCGTCAGCCATGAGCTCAGGACGCCACTGAACGCGATCCTCGGTTTTTCCGATATTCTGACCAGCGGCATCTGCGGCAACCCGCTGGACGACAAGCAATCCGAATATGTCGGTCTCATACGCCAGTCCGGACAGCATTTGCTCTCGGTGATCAACTCGATGCTGGATCTGAGCAAGATCGATGCCGGACGTTATGAACTGAATCTCGAACCCTTTGACATTCGAGAGGCCATACAAAATTGCGAAGCCATGCTGAGCCAGCAGGCGCGCGACAACAAGATTGTCTTGACGACCCGCGTCGCCAAGGGCCATGTCCAACTGACCGCCTGCCGCCGTGCCGTGCAGCAGGTTCTGATCAATCTGATGGCCAACGCCATCAAGTTTACCGATGAAAACGGTGTGGTGACCGTTGACGCGATGGACCATGACGGGTTTACCCGCATAACCGTGTCGGACACCGGCATTGGAATGAGCCAAGAGGATCTGCAGAAAATTGGCTCGCCATTCGTCCAGATACAGGCAGACCATGCCCGCCAATATGAAGGGACCGGACTGGGTCTGAGCCTGGTAAAGGGACTGATCGACCTGCACGAAGGACAGTTTGCCGTTGAAAGCAGTCCCGGAGTCGGTACAACCGTGACGGTTGATTTGCCGCTTGGTGGGCCGCGCGAGGCGGCCGAGCAGGGCGAAACGCACGCCGCGTCCAAAATGGAGTTTCCGCCGCGGTTGGCACCGGCAACACAAAGCGATACGGAGGATGTCCATGACCAGGCAAAAACGGCCTGATAGAGGTTCCAACCGATTGTCGATCGTCAAGCGTGTCCTGCATGCCAGCGGCAACGCCATTTCACGACACCCGTCCATCGCCGGTGGCGCCGCCTTGATCGCGGTAACATTCGCGTATGTGTCAATGAACGCCATGTATCAACCCGGCAAACATCCAGCACCCTGGTTTGACACCCGCACTGGTGCGCAAGTTGCTGTCGCAAATCCACCCAGAAACGTCCCGGTGCCTGAAAGCCGCGTGACAACCTTCAAGATCGAACGCAGCGATCCACAAAGCACCGCCAGCATTCCTGCAGTGCCAAATCCGCTGAAAAACGACACCGTCTTCCAGCTGCAGAAAGCCATGCGGGCCATGGGTGTTTATCACGGGGCAGCTGATGGTGTTGCGGGTCCACAGACCCGAAATGCCATAGAGATGTATCAGGTGCAGGCCGGTATGACACCGACCGGCAAGCCAACCGATGACCTGCTGGTTCATGTCCTGATGTCCAATCTGACGGACATTGCGACGCCGCGGAAGCGCCCGTCCGCAAATCGCCCAAATGTTGCCAAGTCACAGATTTGGTCGCGGTCGCAGTCGATCACGATTGAACAGCAATCCGTTCCTGCAAAGCCGGACCCGGTTGCCGATCTCATTGTCAACATTCAGAAAGGCCTCAGCAATATCGCCTATTCCGAAGTTGAAGTAGATGGTGTGGTGGGGGCTCAGACGAGCACGGCAATCGCCCATTTCCAGAAGCATTATCGCTTGCCGGTAACGGGCAAGCCCGAACGCGTGGTCCTGGAAAAACTCAAGGAAATTGGCGCGTTGTAAGGTCGCAACGGCGTCGGACTTCGATCATGATGCGTTTGACATCCGATCTTTGGGTCAGGGCGCTGATGCGGCGTGTCTTTGCTGACGGTGGATTTGCGGCGATTGAGAAAGCCGGTTCACCGGAAGCCGGTGCGATCTTCATCAAGGTCCGTGACAGGAGCGGCGAAGTTACGCTTTTGGGGCCTGCGCCGCAAAGCCTGTTTGAGGGTGACAATTCCGGTGACCGGCTGTTTGAACAGCGTCTTGCCGAAGGGGGAGAAGGTGAGGCTGCCGCCGTGCTGGTGCGTGAAACCAATTTCGACCCGGACCTGTGGGTTGTCGAAATTGAAACCGATCATCCCGGAAATTTCGTTGAGATTACGCCCGCCGCGCCTGATGTCTGACGGTCCTGTTGCTGCGGTCCGCTGTGGTTACCGGGCGGTCTGACGGAAGTTTGCTGACCCGGTGTGGAATGTCGACGGTCAGCGGCTGGTGGAGCGCTTTGCGATTGTCAGCATCCTCATTGGCCCGTCGCCACGCATCCACCTTGCGGATGCTTTCTGTCTGGTCGCAGCTTTCCAGAACCATGCGGGAATGGGAAACGCCATCCAACTCGGATTGCAGATGGGGAAATACGCCTTCCAGCACCGCCACGGCGTGCTGATCGCTCACGGGAAGGGAGCGCAAAGCCACCGCAAGCTGCCGTCCGGAGATGTCGAGCATGATGCGGTCTGTCAATGATGCGTTGGATCTGAGCGCCAATGCGAGGCAATCGGCAAACCGCAACCGATTGGGGCTGGCGGCTTGCATGACGAGCAGTTTGCCCAGCGTATCCTTCTGGTCCACGGCATTGGGCTTGGATTGGCGTATATCAAGGGCCATGCCCTTCAACCGGGTTCGCAAGGCTTCCTCGTTCCGTGCCCGGAGTTCCGGTTTCCTGTCGATCCGTTCCCCGTCATCCGTTGGGACGGTTCCACGCACTCTCAAGGAGCGCATAATGGCAATATCGTCAAGTGAGACAAGAGCGGTAATGACAGGTTCGGAAAGCGCCTTGCGCCGCGAGATGGCGCGTCCATGACCGACGCCATGTCGGGCGATGACCGTGAGCAGGACTGTGTCACTCGCGCAGTCGCTGAGGGCAAGAAAGGGCGCTGCAACACGAACCGGCTGCTCGGCAATGGTTGCCGATACACTCTCCGGCACATCAGGAAGGCGGGACAAGGCAGCCGCCGCGGTTCGTTTCGTTTCATCCTGCGTGTGCGGGAAGAGCGCCAGGAACAGATCGGAGAACTGCCTGCGGTCAACAGAGGTTGGATGATGCAGGGCCTCGAATCCGGCAATGGCTGCCAGGAGCGAAGCGTCCTTTCGTGCGGACTGGCCCGCTCTTTCCAGGTCGCGAAATCGATCCAAAACTCAATACCCAATACGCGTGACTCTCTCATCCCTCACATTAGAAGCAATTATTTAGCAAACTGTTAACTATCACCTGATTGAATCGGATTGTTCGCGTGGGATCAATCGAATCGAAACAGTGATTTTTCCCGGAGCGCTATGAGCCGCGCTGACCATGTGTACAGTATTTGCGCAACATGAACGCTACTAAGATGCACCGGTAGTCTCATCGATGGGGGTGGTGTCGGCGCATTCAATTGGGGGAAATCCCATGGCTGAAATCATTCATTTGCACAAGCAGGCAAGAGGGCGCAAACCGCGGGAGCGATCTTTCGAAGCTGTTGCCGGCGAAGCCAAGATCCTGTTGTTCACCGGTGTTCGCTATGAGCGGGCTGCACCTGGCACTCCGGTTACAAAGCGAGGCGGCAAGCGCATAACAAGCCGCTAGCCGATCCAGCCCTCCCGGTATCATCTAGACCGCGAGAGGTGGTATCGCGGTTTGGGCTGATATTAGAATGCCGAAGTTGGCTGACAGATCGCCTCGTTCAGAAATTCCCTGGTGATGGTTCCCCAGCTACCGTCGGGGGCGACAGCCCGCAAAACCAGATATCCGGACGTATCCGGAGACTCGATAAGCACTGACTCGGCCAGTTCTTCGGGAAGGCTTTTTCGAAATCCGATCATTTGCAGTGGTGTCACGACCACGATATCCAGGGCTGTGTCGGTACCTGTTCTGTCGTTCATGCTGTATATCTCGTTGGCCGAGGGGTCGAAAATGGAAAGCGACCAATAGGGCACATTGCCGATGGCGGTCACGCGTATCGGTTCCTGGGTGATATCAAAGCGGCATACCGCCACCCGGGCAAAGGGATTGGCCGAGGCCAGCCCATCGGGCTTGCGAACCGGTAGAATGTGAAAGAAGTCTGCGGCGCCCAATGCCCTGATGCGTGTCCAGGCATCACGGTCTGCATAGGCCGGTATCGATAGAATGATGACAATGTGCAGCAGCGCGGCGCCAAACACTCCGGCCAGCAATACAAAAAGTGGCTTACCCATCAGGGCACGCGCTGCCCAATATGTCGGGCATCTTCAGATCATTGACGCGTGACCCGCCGGTTGTCGGTGTATCAAATAGCGTCAGAACCAATTTGAAGGGTTTGTTTTCCCGTCCGGTCGCCAGCCAGTTACCCGGTTGCGGTCGATTGGCGATCCTGATTTCAAAGGCGCCGCTCTGATCTTTGAGAACATTGTTCGAGTGGAAGGCTGATGGAAACTGCTCGCCGGCCTCAAGCAGGACATCGTTTGCGTCGGTCGCGTGAAGTGTCCAGAAGCGCGCCGGTGGCGTTTCTCCAACGACGATATAATGACAATTCGTAACAAGCCGATTACCCTCTTCGTCTCGTTCGGCGATAAAGGCCAGCCCCTCTGCATCGCCAAGAAGAAGTTTGCCGGACCGTGCCCGGTGTGCCTTTGCATAGGGATCAGCATTTTCCGTATGTGCCTCTGGCCACGCTCTCCAGGCACCCAGACCGATGGATCCGAAGCCGACCGTTGCCTTCAGCGCATAGACTGCAGTGGCGGTCGCACCGCCAAAAGAGATGAGCAGAATGACTGCGACTGAAAAGGGAACGCGAAGCAATGACGCAAGACCTGTTACAGGGTTTCAACGGGAATCAGACATAGCAGTTGCGAGACGTCGATTTCAATTGAAAGACGCGGTCTGCCGAAAGGAAGACCGTTCAGTAGGGAAGGGCGGCGCGCAATTGTGCCGACTTCGCCGGCTCCGGCTTGGCTGGCTGGGCAGGAGTGGAATTCGCGAAACCGTCCGCCAGTTCACGCAGAATGCGTGTGGCGTCTTTCGACAACATGCGCGGGCGAACCACGGTCGTGCCGGCATCATCATCAAAGGCATTGGATGCGATGCTGTCCGCACCGTCCTCGGTTTCCTTTTCGGGTGGCTCCAGCCCGGGGATGGGACGCAAATCCACCCCCTGATGTGCGAAGGTCATCAGTTCCTTGAATGTCATGGCCGGAAGCGAGCCACCAGTCATGCGCCGTGATGAAGTGTAGTCATCATTGCCGAACCACACTGCTGCTGTGTAATTTCCGGTAAAACCCACAAACCATCCGTCGCGATAGGCTTGGGTCGTGCCGGTTTTCCCGGCCGTGGTGATGTTTTCCAGTTTGGCTCGCCGTCCCGTGCCCCATTCCGGAATCTGCGCCATGATCGTGTTCATCGCGGTGGTGGCTTCGACGCTGAGAATCCGTTCCCTTGGCGGCGCATCGCGCCCGTGATCATAGAGAACTTCGCCGCCATAATTGATGATCTGCGTGATGCCGTGTCGGTTCGATGCCATTCCACCAGCTGGAAGAACCGCATAGGCTGTTGCCTGGTCGAGGACCGTTACTTCGGACGTGCCAAGCGGCATGGTCTTGTCGATGCGGATTGTCGATTCGATACCCATGCGTTTCGCCGTCTCGGCAATTGCCGGTGTTCCCAGGTGATCGCGTGCAAGGCGAACGGGGATCGTGTTCACGGATTTGACCAGGGCCCGCGTGATGTCCATCCGTCCGGAATAACCCCGACCGTAATTGCGTGGCGACCAGCCACGCCAGGTAATCGGTGCGTCCCGAATGGTCGTATCGGGCGTGAAGCCATTCTCCATGGCTGTTGCGTAGACATAAACCTTGAAAGATGAGCCAGGCTGTCGCAGCGCGCGTGTTGCGCGGTTGAACTGGCTTTCTCCATAGTCGCGCCCCCCGACCATGGCCCGCACGGCTCCGCCATTTTCCAGCAACACGATCGCGCCCTGTTTGACGCCGTATCGTTTGCCGTGCTGACGCAATCCAAGTTCCAGCGCCTCCTCGGCAGCCTTCTGCAGGCCAAGGTCAATGGTGGTGCGGACAATCAGAGAATGTTGCGCGTAGGGCGAGGCTATGCGCTTGACCTCCTCGAAGGCCCAATCCAGGAAGTAATCGGGCGCTTCGGCATTGCCGCGGTCAACCACATCAGCCGGGTTGCGCCGGGCGCCTATCACCTGACCTTCGGTCATCAACTGTCCCTGGACCAGATTTGTCAGGACCTCATTCGCTCGTGCGCGCGCAGCCGGAAGGTTGATGTGTGGTGCGTAGCGGGCAGGGGCCTTGAAAAGGCCGGCGAGCATCGCTGATTCAGCCAGATTCACATCCGTGACATCCTTGCCGAAATAATATTGTGATGCCGCAGCAATGCCAAATGTTCCGCCGCCCATATAGGCGCGATCGAGATACAGCCTCAGAATGTCGTTTTTGGGAAGATTGGCTTCCAGCCACAGGGCCAGAAAAGCCTCCTTTATCTTGCGTTCGATGGTGCGCTCATTTGTCAGAAACAGGTTTTTGGCAAGCTGTTGGGTGATGGTTGATCCGCCCTGAACCACTGAGTTCGCCCGGACATTTTCGGTCATGGCGCGAGCCAGTCCGAAAAGATCGATGCCAAAATGCTCGAAAAACCGGCGGTCTTCGGTGGCCAGAACCGTTTTGATCAGATGATCGGGAAGGTCCTCGATCGGAACCGCATCCTCGTGAATGATGCCGCGATGGCCGATCTCGTTTCCATAGCGGTCCAGAAATGTAACCGCGAAATCATCCTGCTCTTTCCAGTTGCCCCACGTTTCCTCAAAGGCCGGCAATGCCAGCGTCAACATCAAAACGGCACCAGCCGTTCCGAGCGTCATGGTTTCGCCAAGAACCTCGAAAAAGGCCCGCTTGTAGCCGCTGACCCTGAAGCGGCGAAAGAAGATATTGATCTCCTCCCATTTCTCCGCGAGCCCGGAGCCCGCAGACCACAAGGTCGAGTCAATCCACGAATCAAGCCGCAGCAGGTTCATGCCCCGTTTGCGCGGCCTGTCTGCGTGATTGAATGGGTCCTGCAACTGAACTTCCCATCTATTGACTGCACCACATGCAACGTTCAAAACCCGTATGGTGCACGCGGATCATGAATTCATTGCATACGCGGTATTGTTTTGCCCACAATTTACCAAAAGGACAAGGGTTGCACCAAAAAGTGACGTTCCCCAAAAATGCATCCGCCGAATTGAGCGAACCGCCGTTCTGGAAAACAACTGCACTCGATGAATTGAGCCAGCAGCAATGGGAAAGCCTGTGCGATGGCTGCGGCCGTTGCTGCCTGAACAAGCTTGAAGATTGGGATACCGGCGAGATCGCCTGGACCAATGTCGCCTGCAAATTGCTTGATGTCGACACTTGCCGTTGCAAGGACTACGGCAATCGTCAGGCAAAAGTTCCTGACTGCATCGGTTTGACCCCGAAGACCGTCCGGGCATTGTCCTGGTTGCCGCCAAGTTGCGGATACCGTCTGGTCGCCGAAGGGCGCGATCTTTACTGGTGGCACCCCCTCGTGTCGGGGGACGCGCAGACCGTTCACGAGGCCGGCGTTTCCGTCAGGGGGCGGACTGTTCCCGAGGCAGGGTTGGAGGCCGAGGACTTCGAGGACTACATTGTCGAGTGGCCCTTCGAGTCGGTCGAAGTCTGAAACGTCGCCCTACTGATTCAGCCAAATGCCGGCTCTGTCCTAATCCCGTTCATTTGCAGTTCAGCATTGCCGGTGTAGAAATGGTCACACACGGCAGTTCCTGCCGACGATTGTCAGGAATGGCCAGATGTTGAATGAATGATGGCGACCGGAGACAAAACGAAATTGACCATCAGGAGTTTGAGGTGGATGATGACCGCATGTTCCAGAAGACAGTTACTGCTTGCGATGATCGCCGTGCCTTTCGCCATGGCAGCGGGTGTCGGGTCGGCAGAAGCAGCGCCGGATTGCTCTGCGGCCGTGCAGCGTGTTCTTGCCCAGACCAAGGGTGAATTGCTTTCGGTATCGGTCGCCAAAAGCGGTGGACAGGATGTTTGTAGAGTGACGGTGCTGGCCAATGACTCCAGCGGCAATCGCCGGCGCAAGGTCACGGTCAACGCCAAACCCTAGGCCGCAACCACGGGCTGTGTGTCGCGAAATTCAGGAAACATCGGGCAAAACTCTATGCGAATACTTGTTGTTGAAGACGATCGGGATTTGAACAGGCAGGTGTCCGAGGCCCTGGAGGAGGCTGGCTATGTGGTCGACAAGGCATTTGACGGTTCAGAGGGACATTTCCTCGGCGATACCGAACCCTATGACGCGGTTATCCTGGATATTGGTCTTCCGGAAATGGACGGCATATCGGTTCTTGAGGAATGGCGGTCAGCCGGCCGGGCAATGCCCGTATTGATCCTGACGGCACGCGACCGCTGGAGCGACAAGGTGGCTGGTATCGACGCGGGAGCAGATGACTATGTCGCCAAACCCTTTCACGTCGAAGAAGTTCTGGCGCGGATCAGGGCACTGATCCGCCGCGCGGCCGGACATTCGTCCTCGGAAATCGTTTGCGGGCCATTGCGTCTTGATACAAGGGGCGCCAAGGCGACCGTCGACGGCAAGGCCCTGAAACTGACCTCCCATGAGTTTCGTCTTCTATCCTATCTTGTCCATCACGTGAACAAGGTCGTGTCGCGCACGGAACTGGTCGAGCACATGTACGATCAGGATTTTGATCGTGATTCCAATACGATAGAAGTTTTTGTTGGGCGGCTTCGCAAAAAGCTTGGTGTGGATATGATCGAGACGATACGAGGCCTCGGCTATCGCATCCAGGCACCGGGCGATGGCACCTGAACGCAGCACCGGTCAGTCGCGATCGCTCACTGCCCGCGTCCTGACCATAGCATCGCTATGGGCAGTGATTGCGCTTTTTGTCGTGGCGGTCCTTATTTCCACGCTCTACCGCAATGGCGTGGAAAGAAGTTTTCGTGAACTGCTCCGTGCTCAGCTCTACAATGTGATCAATTCTGTTTCGCTGGGCGAGGCCGGGCGGCTTGACGGGACGCCGCAACTTGGAGACCTGCGATTTACGCAGCCCGGGTCCGGCTGGTATTGGATCGTCGACATTATCGAAGGCGGGCAGGCAGACAGGGCATCGTCGGTATCCTTGAGCGGGCAGAATGTGGCCATTGCCGATGTCGCCGAAGTTCCGTTCAACAGCCGATATGAACGGGTCTACAGCTCCAAAGACAGCAATGGACGTAGCGTTCTTGTATCGGAAACCGAAGTGCTGCTGGGTGACCAGGGCGAGGTCGCCCGATTTCGGGTGACCGGCAACCAGGCGGATGTCGACACGGATGTTTCCGCCTTTTCGCGCCAACTTTATTTGTTTTTGGCCGTGTTTGGCATTGGCAGCCTGCTGGTCAATGCGATTGCCATTCTGTTCGGCTTGCGCCCTCTTGATCGCATCCGGCGGTCGCTCGAACAAATCAGGGGCGGCAAGACGGACGCACTGGAGGGGAGTTTTCCGCGGGAAATCGCGCCGCTAACCGATGAAGTGAACGCGCTGATCGACAACAATCGCCGCGTGGTTGAACGCGCTCGAATGCAAGTCGGTAATCTTGCCCATTCGTTGAAGACACCAATCGCGGTTCTGTTGAACGAATCGCGAAACATGGCCCCGGAACAGGCACGTCTGGTTGGTGAGCAGGCAACCGCCATGCAAAATCAGGTGCAACACTATCTGGATCGGGCACGCATCGCATCGCAGCAAAACTCCATTCTTGTCCGGACCGACACAACACAGACGCTTCAGCGTCTGGTCCGCGTGATGGAACGGCTCAATCGCGATCTGCAATATGAGCTGGATATCCCCGTGACGGTCCCTGACTTGGCAATGGAGCAACATGACGTCGAGGAACTCCTTGGCAACGTTTTGGAAAATGCCGGAAAATGGGCAGCCGATTCCATTCGTATCACTGTCAAGACCATCAACAATGGCGAATTGGCTGACGCCAAAGAGCAACCTCAGGTCTGGCTGGAAATCAGTGTGGAAGACAACGGTCCGGGCATGCCCGACGATCAGATTGCCGAAGCCATGAAACGCGGCAGGCGGCTGGATGAATCCAAGCCCGGTACAGGATTGGGATTGTCGATTATCAAGGAAATAACCGGTGAATATAAAGGCAGTGTCGTGCTGGACCGCAGTCAAATGGGGGGGCTTCGCGTCCGGCTCAAACTCCCGGTTGCGGTTCGTTAATCTTTCAATTCCATGATCAACAAAAGACTGCCACAATACGGCGCTAACGGTGCACGCCGGCAAAGCGATGAACCCAGAGGGGTGATGCCATGAAAATCGGAATAGTCGTCGTTTCAGCGATGCTGATTGCGGCCGGTTGTACGAGCAATTCGGGTCAGCCGAAGGTCCTGAACGCCTTTGTCCCTTCCTCTGGTGGTAAAAACTCCGTTATCGAAGCGCTCAATGGTGGCATCATCGATCCAACGGTTTCGGCCACATTGAACGCCGAGGATCGCATGAAGGCATTGGAGGCCGAGTATCGCGCACTGGAGATTGCACCCAGCGGGCAAATCGTCGCATGGCGAGGCTCTCAAAGCACGATTTCCGGTGAAGTTTACGCCGCTCAACCCTACGAGGTCGGGTCGCAAAACTGCCGGCAATACGTGCATAAGATCGATAATCGCGGACAGATGACCAGCACGCGCGGGACCGCGTGTCGCAACGAAGATGGCAGCTGGACCCCGCTTGTCTAGGATCGCCTATTCCCTTAGATCACTTCAGGCTTAAGGGGCACCGGTTCCATTTAAGCTGGATGCGATCTAGACAGGGGTCGCGGGGAATAGGCTCTGCGCAAGCTGATCCCTCGTCTGCAACCCGCGCGATGGTCATTGATCAGAGATCATGATGTTTTGGATTTTGGCTGCCCTGATGACGGTGGCCGTTGCGATTGCCCTTCTTGTCCCGCTGGCACGCCGTCCGCACGACGAAGCGCCAGAGCAGGATTTTGATGTCGAAGTCTATCGCGACCAATTGCGTGAAATCGATCGCGATGTCGAAAACAATCTCATTTCTGCAAAGGAATCAGAATTTGCAAAGGCGGAGGTCGGGCGCCGTCTGATCAAGGTGTCGAAGCAGGCGGAGCGAAAATCCAGTCCGGCACGCAGCCTGTCCTGGGCAGGACGCGCGGCTGTCACTATCCTGTTGCCCTCATTCGCGATCATCGGCTATCTGTCCTTCGGCAATCCCGGGATGCCATCTCAGCCCTTTGCCGCCCGTCAGGACAATTCAACCGTCACCCAAAATCCGCCCGCTGAGCAAGACGAGCAGAACGCGCCGGAAAACCAGAACATCGAAGCGCTGGTGGCGCAGGCGGAAAGCCATCTGGAAAGCAATCCCGATGACGGCAAGGGGTGGGACGTCGTTGCGCCTATTTATATGCGTCTGGGGCGTCTGCCGCAGGCAGAAACGGCTTACCGCAATGCGATCCGCTTGCTGGGTTCGACAGCGGTTCGCCAGGCTGGACTCGGGCAAGCTCTCTTTGCCCAGGCAGGTGGCGTTGTCACCCCGGATGCGCGCAGGGCATTTGAGGCCGTGCTCAAATTCGAACCACAAAACCCGTTTGCAGCCTATTTCATGGCACTGGCCTTGGCCCAGGACGGCAAGCGGGACGAGGCACTTCAGGCATTCAACGCAATTGCCCAGAACTCGCCCTCCGATGCACCATGGATGCCCCCTGTGCGGCAGCAGATCCAAATCCTGACAGGTCCCGACAGCGAACAGGTGGAGGCTGCCATGGATATGTCACCTGAGCAGCGCCAGGAGATGATTGTCGGAATGGTTGCCGGTCTGGATGCCCGTCTTCAGGATAATCCGGATGATATCGAGGGTTGGCTCCGGCTGATCCGGTCCTACATTGTTTTGGGACAGGTTGATCAGGCGGTGCGGGCGCTGGGGCAGGCGCTGGGCAGTTTCCAGGAAGGGTCCACGCAACAACTGGCACTGAAGGGTTTGGCGGCGGAGCTTGGACTGGAGAACACAGGATTGAGCGAATGACCCGGAAACAAAAGAGACTGGCGATTATCGGAGGCGGGGTCAGCGTGATCGCTGCTGCCGTTCTTTTGGTTCTGTTTGCGCTGCAGGAGCAGATTGTCTACTTCCACTCACCCTCCGATGTGGTGGAGAAACAGGTCGGTTCCGGTACCCGTATCAGGCTTGGTGGTCTGGTGGAAGACGGATCGGTAGTCCGCGGTCAGGGATCAGAAGTTGCCTTTGCCGTCACTGATACGGCCAACACGGTTTCCGTTCGCTATGAGGGGATATTGCCGGACCTGTTTCGCGAGGGACAGGGCGTGGTTGTCGAAGGCGCCTTTCCCCAGGCGGGAGCGCCCTTCGTTGCTGACACCGTGCTCGCCAAGCATGATGAAACCTACATGCCCCGCGAAGTTGCGGACAGTCTGAAGGACAAGGGTGTTTGGCAGGGAGAATGACAGTGGGGACGCGCCATGATTGTTGAACTCGGCCACTATGCGTTGATCATGGCACTGGCGACAGCGCTGCTTCAATCGGTGCTGCCGCTCATCGGTGCCCGACGCATGGACCAGAGCCTGATGGACTTTGCACCGGCGGCCTCGCTGGCCTGTTTCAGTCTCACCCTGTTTTCGTTTTTCGCGCTGACGGTTGCCTATGTCACATCGGATTTCTCGGTGGTCAATGTCTGGGAGAATTCTCACACGCTCAAGCCGATGATTTACAAGATTTCCGGCGTGTGGGGGAACCATGAAGGGTCCATGCTGCTGTGGATTTTGATCCTGACCTTCTTCAGCGCGCTCGTTGCGGTCTTTGGCGGAAACCTTCCATCGACCTTGAAGTCCAATGTGCTTGCCGTGCAGGCCTGGATCGTGTCGACATTTCTGCTGTTTGTGCTTTTGACATCAAATCCGTTTGCCCGCCTGAACCCGGCGCCGATCGAAGGTCGTGACCTCAATCCCATACTGCAGGATATCGGATTGGCGATTCATCCGCCGCTGCTTTATCTCGGCTATGTCGGATTCTCGATCTGCTTTTCCTTTGCGGTTGCCGCCCTTATCGACGGTCGGATTGACGCTGCATGGGCGCGTTGGGTGCGTCCGTGGACACTGGCTGCCTGGACAACGCTGACGGCTGGTATCGCCATGGGATCCTACTGGGCCTACTACGAGTTGGGTTGGGGCGGATGGTGGTTTTGGGATCCTGTCGAGAACGCGTCCTTCATGCCATGGCTGGCGGGCACCGCGCTGTTGCATTCGGCGCTGGTGATGGAAAAGCGTGAAGCGCTGAAGATATGGACCGTGCTGCTGGCCATCATGACATTCTCCCTGTCATTGCTGGGCACGTTCCTCGTGCGGTCAGGCGTGCTGACATCCGTTCATGCATTCGCAACCGATCCGACACGCGGCGTCTTCATTCTCGGGATACTCGTGCTGTTTATCGGTGGTGCATTCGCGCTATTTGCAATGCGCGCCCAAACGCTCAGCCATGGCGGGATTTTTGCACCCATATCCCGCGAGGGCGCATTGGTGCTGAACAATCTCTTTCTCACCACAGCAACCGCCACGGTGCTGGTCGGGACCCTGTATCCGCTTGTTCTGGAAGCCATCACCGGCGAAAAAATCTCGGTTGGACCGCCATTCTTCAATCTGACATTCGGACCGCTGATGATCCCGTTGTTGCTGGCTGTCCCGTTTGGACCGCTGCTGGCCTGGAAGCGCGGTGATCTTTGGGCAGTGTGCCAACGCCTTTATGCTGCTGCCGGAATTTCGCTCCTCGTGGCGCTTGCCGTCATCTATTTTTCCACTGGTGCTCCGGTACTGGCCGCGCTCGGCGTCGCGCTCGGCGTTTGGTTGATGGCGGGAAGTGTGACTGACCTGTTGACACGAGCAGGGGTTGGTCGCGCAAAATTGTCCGTGCTTTGGCCACGTTTGAAAGGGCTGCCACGATCGGCCTTTGGCACCGCCACCGCTCATTTCGGCGTCGGAGTGATGGTGATCGGAATCGTCGCTGTCACGGCTTTTTCGACCGAGGCCGTTACGACGCTTCGTCCAGGCGAACAGACCACCGCGGGTCCATTTGCGCTGAGGTTTGAGGAATTGCGACCCAACAATGGCCCGAATTACACCGAAACCCAGGGACGCCTGACGGTTTTGCGCGACGGTGAAGCCATATCGCAGATAACACCCTCCAAACGCATTTACACGGCGCGCCGCATGCCAACGACCGAGGCCGGGATCATGACCACCGGAGCAAGCCAGCTTTATGTCGCGCTCGGTGATGAAACCGCCGATGGCGGAACCGTTGTGCGTGTGTGGTGGAAACCGTGGGTAACCTTCATCTGGATTGGTGCGGTCATCATGTCGCTCGGCGGCATAGTCTCCTTGTCAGACCGTCGCCTGCGCATCGGTGCACCGTCTCCCAAGAGGGCCAAAACACCTGTGCCTGCGGGTGAAACGCAATGACGAGGCAGATTGCCGTATTTGCTGCCGTTTTGATGTCTCTGTGCCTGCTGGCTGTTCCCGGCAAGGCGGTTACCCCGGACGAGATATTGGACAATCCGGTCCTTGAACAACGGGCGCGGGACATTTCCGCCGGACTGCGCTGCCTGGTCTGTCAAAATCAATCGATCGATGATTCCGATGCTGAATTGGCCAAGGACTTGCGGCTGCTCGTCCGCCAGCGTCTGACCGAGGGCGACAGCGATACCGAGGTGATTGACTATGTCGTCTCACGATACGGCGAATTCGTGCTGCTCAAACCGCGTTTTTCGGCTCAGACCCTGCTTCTTTGGGGGATGCCCCTGATCGTTCTGTTGATCGGTGCGGCCTACATCATGATGGGGCGTCGCGGCGATGGTCAGACACCCACCGTGCTGACGGCTGAGGAACACGCGGAACTCGAAAAAGTTTTACAATCGCGTGATCAGGATCCCTGATACCGTGTGTTCCTGAGCATTGCCGACGGCTGGTTGGCGTTAACAGGAGCAGCAGGATGACATCCACATCAATCAAGGCACAGTTCAAGGGGCACTCCGGGGCGAGCCTGGCAGCCCGCCTGGATATTCCGGCCGGTTCGGTGCGTGCCTATGCGTTGTTTGCCCACTGCTTTACCTGTTCCAAGGACATTCTCGCGGCCAAACGCATCTCGGCCGAATTGTCGCGCGCCGGTATTGCTGTGTTGCGATTTGATTTCACCGGGCTGGGCGCCAGTGAAGGTGAATTCGCATCCACCAATTTTTCCTCCAATATAGCGGATCTGCAGTCGGCGGTGGGCTATCTGCGTGACAATTACGAGGCGCCTTCAATACTGATCGGGCATTCACTGGGAGGTGCGGCAGTATTGGCCGCCGCCGGTGACGTGCCGGAGGTCAAGGCCGTTGCAACGATTGGTGCGCCGGCCGATGTTGCCCATGTGATCCATAATTTCGGCAGCAAACTCGATGAAGTCGAGGAAAGCGGTGAAGCTCTGGTGCAACTCGGTGGCCGGCCTTTCACGATCCGCAAGCAATTTCTGGATGATGTACGCGACACGGTCCTCGCTGATCGGATTTCCTCCATGCGCAAGGCGCTGCTTGTGCTTCATTCACCCGTCGATCAAACTGTCGGCATCGAGAATGCCGGGGCGATCTTTGGTGCTGCAAAACACCCGAAAAGCTTCGTATCGCTCGACAACGCGGACCATCTGGTAACGCGTGCTGACGATGCCGCCTTTGCCGCATCCATCATTGCGAGCTGGGCGTCCCGTTACCTCCGCGCCGACAAACCACAGGGTGATGAGGCCGTAGAGGCGGTCCGGGTTTCCGAAACGGGCGAGGGGAAGTTTCAAAACACGGTTCATGCGGGACGGCACCGCCTCTTTGCCGATGAACCGAGCAGTGTCGGAGGACTTGATTCCGGTCCGTCACCCTATGACTATCTTTCGGTGGCACTGGCCGCCTGTACCTCGATGACGTTGCGCATGTACGCCAATTTCAAGAAGGCCGATCTTGGCCGAATCACGGTGGATGTTTCGCACGCCAAAATTCATGCGACCGACTGTGCTGAATGCACTGACGATGACCAGGCAAAGGGCGGAAAAATCGATCGATTCGAGCGGACGATCATGATCGAAGGGGCTGTACCAGAGCCGCTACAGGACAAGATCGAGGAAATTGCCGACAAATGTCCGGTTCACAGGACCCTGGAAAGCAGTGCGAAAGTCGTTACCAAGGTTGCGAACGTCTCTGCCAGTGGTGGCTGAAGATTCCGGTATCGCAGTGCTGTGAAACTTCCCGCTCGGAAGAATAATTTATATATATCAATAGCTTGAGTCACGAATCGGAATCATTTTGCGAAGTCCGCAATGTGTTGCCGGCTGAGTGGTTCATCGCCCATGTCATCTGATTTTTCGGATATGGCGTGATGATCGAGTGATATTCCCGAAGATTACAAATAATTCATGCTTTCGTTAGGCAACGGTAATGTGACCTTACCTATCTCTTGTGCAACGAAATGCGCCGGACCGATTTGGTTTCCAGACGCATCTGACAACAAGAGGACAGTTACATGCTTTCCAAAAGCTCTCGCACTGCCCGAATCGGATTGTTGACCTCGACTGCGGTATTTGGAATTGCGGCGGTGATGTTGACCACGGGTGTTCCCACAAAAATACACACCGCCTATGCCCAGGCCGTTCGGGTGCAGGCCCCGGCGATGCCGGGCTTTGCGGATGTCGTTGAAGCCGTAACGCCGGCCGTCGTGTCGGTTCGCGTCAAATCCGACATCAAACCGGTGTCGTCCCAGGGCTTTGGTGGGCCGGGCCTCGACAATCTGCCGGAAGACAGCCCCATGCGGCGGTTCTTCGACCAATTTGGCAAGCAGAATCCATTCGGGTTTGGTGAACGCGGAGAAGGTGGCCCAGCCCAGCCGGAGCGTCGCGGCAGGGCTAATCCGCTGTCTCAGGGATCTGGGTTTTTCATCTCCGATGACGGGTTCGTTGTGACCAACAACCACGTCGTTGACAATGGTACGGAATTTACCGTCATCATGCATGACGGGACGGAACTCGATGCGGAGCTGATCGGCAAGGATGCCCGCACCGATCTGGCCGTGCTCAAGGTCGAAGATGACCGCACATTCACCTATGTCGAGTTTGACCGCAAGGACGAAACCCGCATCGGTGACTGGGTCGTTGCTGTTGGCAATCCGTTTGGGTTGGGTGGAACGGTCACCGCGGGAATTATCTCAGCCCGTGGTCGTGACATCGGAGCCGGGCCCTATGATGACTTCCTTCAGGTGGATGCTGCGGTCAATCGGGGCAACTCCGGTGGGCCGACCTTCAACCTCGAAGGTGAAGTCATTGGTGTAAATACGGCAATCTTCTCACCCTCTGGCGGAAATGTCGGTATAGCGTTTGCCATTCCCGCTTCCTTGGCAAAGGAAGTGGTTGCCGATCTGATGGATGACGGCAAGATCGAACGTGGTTGGCTGGGTGTTCAGATCCAGCCTGTAACCGATGATATTGCGGAGTCGCTTGGTCTGGCCGAGGCCAAGGGCGCGTTGATTACGGAACCTCAGGCCGATTCTCCTGCGATGAAAGCCGGTCTGCGGTCTGGAGACATCGTGACGGCCGTCAACGGTCAGCCGATTGACGATCCAAAGGACCTCGCATTGACGATATCGAAGGTCAAGCCGGGTGAAGACACTGAATTGACCGTATGGCGCAACGGCAAGTCCGAATCCGTGAATGTCGAAATCGGCAAGCTCAAGGATATCCAGAAAGCGGCTGCCGATATTCAGCCCAGCAAGCCCTCAAGTGGCGAAAAACTGGAGGAATTCGGACTGACAGTTGTACCCGCTGACGCAGAAGATGGCGTGATGATTACGGAAATCGAGCCGGATAGTGTTGCAGCCGAACGCGGAATGCGGGAAGGTGATATCATCGTCGCGGTCAACAATGTTGACGTCAAGACAGCGGAAGATATATCTACCGCCGTAGACAAAGCAACTGAATCAGGCCGCAAGGCGGTGTTGTTTCAGTTGAGCAACCAGGACAGCAGCAGGTTCATAGCTTTGCCAGTTGCTGTCGGTTGAGCAGATCGGGTGGGCGGTCACTAATGTCGCCCCCGGCCAACCGCCCGATTCTGTCGGCAGCGGGCCCCCCATCGGCCCGCTGCCACTTGTTTTTTCACATCGATCATTCTTTCAGCGCCTGTCCGACTGAAAAAAGATGACCTATTTTTCGACGCCAGATTTGCCTACACTGCCAGACATGAAGATTCTGGTTATTGAAGATGACCTCGACGCGGCGTCCTATCTCGTCAAGGCGTTCAACGAGGCAGGCATTGTCACCGATCACGCAAGCGACGGAGAGATCGGTTACCATCTGGCCACCGAAAACACCTATGATGTGATGGTCATTGACCGGTTGCTCCCGAAGCGGGACGGCCTTTCAATCGTCAGCGCATTGCGTGAGAAATCGATCGATACACCGGTACTGATCCTCTCGGCGCTTGGGCAGGTTGACGACCGGGTGACCGGCCTGCGGGCCGGTGGAGACGATTATCTTCCCAAACCCTATGCATTTTCCGAGTTGCTGGCGCGCGTTGAGGTGCTCGGCCGGCGCAAGGGAACGCGCGACAACGACACAGTTTACCGGGTGGCGGATCTGGAATTGGATCGGCTGGCCCATGAAGTGCACCGGGCCGGACAGCGCATAACGCTACAGCCCCGCGAATTCCGTCTGCTGGAATATCTGATGAAACATGCCGGGCAGGTCGTGACCCGCACCATGCTGCTCGAGAACGTTTGGGATTACCATTTTGACCCGCAGACCAATGTCATAGATGTCCACATTTCCAGGCTTCGGTCCAAGATCGAAAAAGGATTCGATCAGGCGCTTTTGCGGACCGTCAGGGGGGCCGGTTACATTCTCAAAGCGGACGGCTGAGGAAAGGTTCGAGACGTGGAAGCCGTTGGTCCGACCGATTGCCCGAATCCGATGCCGTTCCGATGCGCGCCTTTTGCCTTGGCACTGTTTTTCAGCACAGAGATGAGCGCCGACCGGATAGATCGACAATGAGTCGTCTCCGCATCGCATTGCAGACAACTGCCATTCGGTTGTCAGCCCTTTATCTGGGTCTGTTTGCGATCTGCGCGATCATCCTGGTGATTTATGTCACCGCTCTGTTCACATCCATCTCCAATCACCAGACCAGATTGCTTGTGGAAGAAGAGCTTGAGGTGCTCGGGAGCTTCTATCGGCGCGGTGGTGTTACCATGCTGATCGGGCACGTCGATCGGCGGTCCCGCGAACCAGGAGCCAGTCTCTACACGATTGCCGGCCGTGATGGAAAGATCATTGGCGGCAATGTGCAGAGCCTGGAAGCCGGGGTCCTCGATACGGAAGGTTGGACGGAACGTCCGTTTCGATATCGCCGCTTTTATCAGCCGGAAGGAACGCCGGGACACATGGCTTTGGCCGAAGTCATCTACCTGCCAAACGGAATGCGGCTTTTGGTCGGACGTGACCTTGGCGAACCGACCAAGTTTCGTTCGCTGGTCCGCGACTCGTTGACCATGGCGCTTGGCATTATGGTTCTGGGCGCGCTGCTCATCTGGTTCGTTGTCGGCCGTCGCGCGCTCCAGCGAATTGATCGCATGTCCGTTGCGACACAAAAAATCATGGCTGGAGATCTTGGCCAGAGGCTTCCCATGGGCGGATCGCATGACGAGTTTGACCGCCTCTCAGAATCGCTGAATGTCATGCTCGACCGCATCCAGAAACTTGATGAAGGTCTGCGGCAGGTTTCCGACAACATTGCGCATGACCTCAAGACTCCGCTGACACGGCTTCGCAACAAGGCGGAATCCGCTCTCGGTGATCGCGAGAACGTCGATACTTACCGTGATGCGATGGAGGAGATTATCGATGAATCCGATCAACTCATTCGGACGTTCAACGCGCTGCTGATGATCTCGCGTGTCGAGGCGGGTTCGGCCGCCGCCGAAATGAGTGCCGTCGATCTGTCGCAGATCGCCGGCGACGCGGAAGAGTTGTATGAGCCGGTAGCCGAAGAAGCCGGTGTTACGCTTTCCACCCGCATAGACCAGGACGTGGTCATCAACGGAAGCAGAGAATTGATCGGGCAGGCGATCAGCAACCTGCTCGACAATGCGATCAAATACGCCTGTGACGGAAACGCCAATCCCGCTGTCGCCATCGTACTGGAACGCAATTCCAATGAAACTGTCTTGAGTGTCAGCGACAACGGGCCGGGTATTCCCCACGCGAAGACCGGTGAGGTGGTCAAACGGTTCTACCGGCTTGACGAGAGCCGCACGAAACCGGGAACGGGCCTTGGATTAAGTCTGGTCAAAGCGATCATGGGAATGCATGGTGGACGTCTCGAGCTTGCAGGAAACACGGAAAGAGAACTATCGGGATTGAGCGCAAGAATGGTCTTTGTGAACACGTAATTCTCAACTCTGGAGCAATAAAACGAACGATTGTTCTGGTGATCCGATGGGGGCGTGCGGATGGACACAGCATTTTCAGAAATGGTCCGGAGCTCCGACACGCCGATTATGGCTCCGTCGGCTGATGAACTCGATCGTGTTCTTGCGGATCTGACGGAAGCAGCCGAAGACCTTCCGGAATTTGCCGTCTTTCTCGATCAACCTTCCGCTGCGCGAGAGTTTTTGTTGTCGGCGCTCTCACTGTCGCCTTATCTGTTCGACATCGCGACCTGCCATCCCGATTGCGCCTGGCGCGCGCTGTCATCCGAACCGGAAACGCTGCTCGATCAATTGATCATCGAAGCCGGTGTTTCGTGGAAAGAGCCTGATGACGGCGAGGCCGGATTCATGAAGCGGATGCGGCAGTTGAAACGAATGGCCGCCTTTTCTCTTGCGCTTTACGATCTTTCAAAAGTCCTCGAAACCCGACAGGTCACGGCCAGATTGAGTGCCTTTGCTGCAGCGGCGTTGTCATCCGCTATCGATTTTTTGCTGATGGATGCTCACAACGCAGGAAAACTGAAGCTGCCCGATACGGATAATCCCAGTTCCGGATCCGGGTTGGCCGTCATAGGGATGGGTAAACTCGGGGCCGGGGAGCTCAACTATTCTTCAGATATTGATCTGATCGTTATCTACGATCCGGACAAGGCGGTCGTCATTGATGAAAGTGCCACGGCCGACGTCTTTGCCCGCATCATCCGGCGGGTCGTGCACATCATGCAGGAACGGACGGGAGACGGCTATGTGTTTCGGACCGATCTAAGGCTCAGACCGGACCCCGGTTCGACACCTCTGGCAATCCCATATGATGCCGCGATGATCTACTACGAAGGCCGCGGACAGAATTGGGAACGTGCCGCCTTTATCAAGGCCAGAGCTGTCGCGGGCGATTTGCAGACGGGTGATGGGTTTTGCCGGGATCTCACACCGTTCATCTTCCGCAAATATCTCGATTACGGGGCAATTGCCGAAATCCACTCCATCAAGCGTCAGATCCATGCCCACAAGGGTTTTGGGGATATCACAATTCGTGGCCACAACGTCAAGCTGGGCCGCGGCGGCATTCGGGAGATCGAGTTTTTCGTTCAAACTCAGCAACTCATTGCAGGCGGGCGCATGCCCGAATTGCGAACCCGGGAGACCGAGATCGCGCTGGCCCGTTTGGCTGAGGCGCGCTGGATCGGGACTGAGACCGCCAAGTCGATGCTGGAGTCCTATTGGTTTTTGCGTGATCTGGAACATCGCATTCAGATGCGCCGGGATGAACAGAGCCACACGCTGCCGGACGACGATGAGGAGTTGCGAAAGCTGGCCCTGATGATGGGGTTTGCCGACACCGAGGGCTTTTCGGCCACCTTGTCAGCCACGTTGCAACAGGTAGAGCGGCACTATGCGGCTTTGTTTGAGAATGAAAAAGAGACTTTGAGTGACACCGGTGAGCTTGTCTTTTCCGGCGACGAAGATGATCCGGCAACGCTTGAAACACTCAGCAAGCTTGGTTTCGATCGTGCCGCCGATGTTTCGAGGATCATCCGGACCTGGTACTACGGACGCTACCGGGCCACGCAAACGGCTGCCGCACGCAAGAACCTTGCTGAACTGATGCCGCATCTGCTGCGGACCTTCTCGGAAACGCGGCGGGCCGATGAAACGTTCCTTCGGTTTGATGCGTTTCTGTCCGGTTTGCCCTCAGGTATTCAACTTTTCTCCCTGCTGCGCAACAATCCGGGGCTGCTCTCGCTGATTGTCAACGTGATGTCATCAGCACCGAGGCTTGCCGAGGTGATCAGTCGACGGCCGCATGTCTTTGATGGAATGTTGGATCCGACCCTGTTGGCCGAATTGCCGACGCGCGCTTACCTGGCAAAGCGGCTCGATGAGTTTCTCATAGGCGATTTCCTTTATGAGGAAATTCTCGACCGACTGCGAATATTCGCATCCGAACAGAAATTTCTGATCGGTGTCAGATTGTTGACGGGTTCAATTTCCGGCGCGCGAGCGGGCAGGGCGTTTTCGGATTTGGCCGGCGTAATTGTCGGCGTGGCCGCACGTGCTGTGCAAACGGAGCTGGAAAGAGCGCATGGTCCGATCGAAGGAGGGAGGGTTGCAATCGTCGGAATGGGCAAATTGGGCAGCCGGGAGATGACCGCAGAGTCGGACATCGACATCATATTGCTTTATGCCCATGACGAAGACTGCATGGAATCGGCCGGCCCGAAACCGCTCGATCCACCACGCTATTATGCGCGTTTCACCCAAAGGCTCGTGGCCGCCCTATCAGCACCCACGGCCGAGGGTGTCCTCTATGAGGTGGATCTGAGGCTGCGCCCATCCGGCAACAAGGGACCGGTGGCGACCAATATCCGTGCCTTTCGTAAATATCAGGCCGAGGGTGCCTGGACATGGGAGCATATGGCGCTGACTCGAGCGCGGATTGTTTCCGGTGATGCGTCCCTTGCCGAGGAGGCCGAAGAGATTTTTTCCGAGGTGTTGGACCGGCCCCGAGATCGCGACCAAATTGCCAACGATATTGCGCAGATGCGTCAGAGGATTGCGACGGAAAAGCCGCCTGACAACCTCTGGGACTTGAAACTTGTTCCCGGCGGCATCATCGATATTGAATTTATCGCACAATATCTGCGCCTTTTGGCGTCGACTTGCGAGGTCGACGCCGAGACCGTCGGGACACGAACCAGGGATGTGCTTGGTGTTCTGGCACCAAGAATGATCAACGAGGCTGACGCAGAAAGTCTTCTGGAGGCACTGTCTTTGTTCACCGAGATTTCCCAGGTCATCCGTCTGTGTCTGGAAACCCGCTTTGAACCCGAAGATGCGCCGCTTGCCTTTCGGGAACTTCTCTTGAAAATCTGCGACTGCTCCGATCTGAAGGCTCTCGAGGCGCGTCTGGAACAGGCCACGCAGACCGTCAGACGGATATTTGTTGATACAATTGGGGGCGTCGATGATGCAGGCCCGGTCTCCTGAGCCCAAAGGTAACCCCGGAGCAATCGAATCCGGGGCGCCGGCTGAGCCCGAGTTGGCTGCACGGCAGAAAGAACCGTCGAATTCGTCAGAACTCACCCGTATTCGTGGGAAGACGGAGCGAAACGATGGTACCAATGGATTGTCGCGATCGGATCTTCATCGCGCCGCCATGCAGGGCGACGAGCGCCCGTGAAATGGCCAGCCCAAGGCCGGAGCCACCCTTGCTTTTGGAAAATTGATTTTGGACCTGTTCGAACGGCTGTCCGATCGTTTTCATAGCCGATGAGGGAATGCCAATGCCGGTATCCTCTATTGTTATGGTCACGGCACCGGTATGCCGCCGCGCGCGCACGGCTATACGGCCGCCGTCCTCGGTGAACTTCAAAGCGTTTGAGAGCAGATTCAACACAATCTGTTTGATGGCTCGGCGGTCGCCCTGAAGCGTCAATCCGGCGGATATTTTTGACTCCAGTTGAATGGATTTGCTCTCGGCCTGTACGGCGATCAGGCGAAGGGTTTCCTCGATGAGGGGAGCAATGTCGATTGTCTCGCTTTGCAGTTGCAGGCGTCCCGCTTCGATCTTTGACATGTCCAGAATGTCATTGATGACGCCCAACAGGTGTTTGCCGCTGCTGTTGATGTCACTGGCATATTCCGCATATTTGTCCGACCCGAGAGGCCCGAACATCCCCGAATGAAGGATCTCGGAAAAGCCGATGATGGCATTGAGCGGCGTCCTCAACTCATGGGACATATTGGCAAGAAATTCCGACTTGGCCTTGTTGGCGGCCTCGGCACGGTCCTTCTCGGCAAGGTATTTCGCATTGAGCTCGCTCAGTTCGGTGGTTTGTTTTTCCAGGGTAGAACGCGAGGCCGACAGGTCGCCGATGCTGGCCATCAGTCGTCGCTCCGATTCCTTCAGACGCTCCTGATGCCGCTTGAGTTGAGTGATGTCGGTCCCTATGGATACCGATCCGCCGTCGCGTGTGCTCCGCTGGTTGATCTGCAGCCAGCGGCCGTCCGCAAGCTGCGCCTCCATGCTCTTTGCTTCGCCACATTGCTCGTCGCTTGCCATGCGGGTTTTGACGATGGGTCGCTCGGCCGCGGCGAGCACGTCGGATTGCCGCATGCCCGGCCGCACGGATTCGTCTGGCAGCCCGAAAATCCGCTGATAGTTTGAGTTGCACATCACCAGCCGGTTTTCCCGATCCCAGAGAACGAATGCCTCAGACGTGCTTTCGACCGCATCAAACAGACGTTGATCCGCTTCGGCTGATCTTCTCGCGAGTCTTTGTTGCTCGGTAACGTCCATCGTGATCCCGATCAGATGGGATGCACCGGCGGCATCGTTGGTGACCTGTCCACGGGCACGCAACACGACATAGTGGCCGTCAGCATGGCGCATGCGAAACAGGTGATCGATTTCTGTGACATCGCCTTCGGCGATCGACAGCGCCACTGAATGCAGGCTTTCATCATCGGGATGCATGAGATGGTCGACATTGCGGTGAGACATTACGCAATCCCGCGGCTGCTGGCCGAGAATTTCATACATCGAGCGGGACCAGTACAGGCGACCCCTATCGAGGTCCCAGTCCCACAATCCGCAGCGCCCGCTGGAAAGGGCGGTATCAACCCTGTGATGGGCCTCGAGATAGATATCATCGGCATCGCGGGCTCGGGAAGCCTGGGTAAAATAGGCATAAAGAATGACGAGCAGTATGCTTGATGTCGCCGCAAAGAGTGTGACATTGAGCGAGACCTCGCGCCTCCAATGGGCAAGGATCTCCGCAGTTGGCGTCAATGCGGTCACAGTACCACCCTGCAGGTGGGAAAGGGCCGCATAGTAGGACCGACCACGAAACTCGATCATCTGAACACCGGCGCGCACGCCAAACAAGCGGAGCGGAGAGGCACGGGCGAGCAGCCGGTCCATCGACAGGCCGACATAGGACGTTCCGCCTGCCGTTGCGGCGAATATCCTTCCCTCCGGGCCGGCCACCAAAACGAAACGGCCATCGCTGACCAAATAGGGGGGTAGCACATCTCCGATTTGGGCTTCAGCCCGCCAGCGGTGCCGTTCCTGCAACGCGTCGTCCCGGGCCAAAGTTGCCGCGCTCGTCAGCGCGGTCAGTGCCGTGGCCTGCCGTGCCGATGCTTCCAGTTGGTCGCGCTTTTCGATCAGCTCGGCAAATCGCGCGGCCGCCACAACAATCAGAAATGCAACGATGAGGATCGGAATAGACCGTTTCAAAAACGGTTCGGCCTTGATTAATCGGCTGTAGGCTGGTTTTGCAAACAGTTTGGCGTGCCCGGCCAGATCAGAGCGCCACCCCTGGGCGCTGTGAAAGCTGGATAGAGTCTCCCCGTCAGTTGCGCTCTTGTAACGCGCCTCTGCCATGTGTCCCGCCTTGCAGCTCTAAGTGATTCGGGCGCCGCTGCCCGAAACTAGCCTAATGAATCAAAGGTGATTCGCCTTGTCTAGCCCTCTCGTTAAAACTTTTTTAACGCGTTGCTATTGTTGGACAAATTTAATTTTCGATTCGTTCGGCACAGGGTGGATGTGTCGGCAGAAGGCAACCAAACGGCAAATCACTTGCGCAAAACTGGAAAAGTCAGCGCAGCGACCGTTCCGCTATGTCTCTGACATCGGTGGACAGACCGCGCTGATCGACAATTGTTTGCAGCGCTGTCCCCGCCTGTTTGCGCCGCACCGGCTCGAGGGATTGCCAGGATCGCATCGCCGTCAATAATCGGGCGGCAACTTGCGGATTGCTGTTGTCCAACCTGATGACCTGCTCGGCAAGGAAGCTATATCCGTGACCGTCAATATCATTGAAGCCGGACGGGTTGCCGGTGACGAAACTTCCGATAAGAGCGCGTATACGGTTGGGATTCGTTGCCTGAAAGTGGTCCGAGTCCATAAGGTTTTTCACACGGTCCAGAGTCTTTCGCCCCGGGATGGTGGCCTGAACGGCGAACCATTTGTCAAGAATCAACGGGTTGTCTTGATATCGTCGTCTAAAATCTTCGAGCGCGGCAATCGTTCCGGAGTGCTCCGTGAACTGGTGGGCCAGAATGCTCAATGTCGCGCTGAGCACCGTCATATTATCCGCGTTTCGATAGGCGACGAGAACTTCGTCGGGATCTTCAAGGCCAATTGCCTGATAGAGAAGTCCAGCAACATAAAGAGCCCGTCGACCGGCGCTTTGGGCATCCGGTGTGTACCCGCCCGCTGGTCTGAAGGTGTCGACAGTACGGCCGAAAACCGCGACGCCAGATCTGGCAATCGATCCAATCACGGCCTTGCGGGCTGTATGGATCACATCCGGATCGATATTGCTTCCGATCTCCCGGGCAATATCCGACTCTGAGGGCAGCGACAAGCCCTGGGCCCTCAACGCAGGCTCGAGAGTGTCGTCGGCTACGGTGGCCAACAGACAATCCTTCAGCAGCGAATCACGCGATGCCGGTGCGCTGTGTGTGGTATCTGTCGCGCCGATCAGTTCTCTGATGGCAAGTTCATTGAGAGCCTGCCAACGCGAATAGGGCTCCGTCTCATGGCGCGCCAAATGAGCCAGATCGGCCGAGGCCTGCTGGAATTGGATATTGACCGGTGCCGAAAAATTGCGATTGACCGAAAGGATTGGTTTGCCAGCGAGTCCGGAAAACGTGACCTGATGACGGCGTTTCGTGAGATGCAGCACATCGCCTGTCATGTTGATTCCGGTCACCGCTGATGCCGTTATTTCACCACCGGTCCCGTCAAACAGGCCGACCCTCAAAGGAATATGCATGAGTTTCTTCTTGCTCTGGCCGGGTGTTGGCGAGACCGATTGCTCCAGGTTCACAACCAGTGCCTTGTCCCTTCGATCATAGCGTGTCGCAATTGTAACGGCAGGCGTGCCCGCTTGATGATACCAGGTTGAAAACTGTGTGAGGTCGATCTCTGCTGCATCCTCGAAGCAAGCAAGAAAATCTTCAACCGTTGCCGCATCTCCGTCATGTCGATCGAAATAGAGATCAAGGCCTTTCTTGAAGTCTGTCGGTCCGAGAATTGTTGCCAGCATCCCGACAACTTCGGATCCCTTTTCATACACCGTGGCGGTGTAGAAATTGTTGATTTCGCTGTACTGCACCGGTCTGACGGGATGGGCCAGTGGACCACTGTCCTCAGGAAACTGATGGGCCTTCAACAGACGAACTTCGGCAATCCGCTTGACGGCGCGCGAGCGCATATCGGCTGAAAATTCGTGGTCGCGATAGACGGTCAATCCCTCTTTCAGGCACAGTTGAAACCAGTCGCGGCAGGTAATCCTGTTTCCGGTCCAGTTGTGAAAATACTCATGCGCAATGATGGCTTCAATGTTGGCGTAGTCGGCATCCGTAGCTGACTGCGGATCGGCCAGTACATATTTGTCATTGAAGATATTCAGGCCCTTGTTTTCCATGGCGCCCATATTGAAGTCCGACACGGCCACGATCATGAACACGTCCAGATCATATTCGCGCCCGAAAGTGTCTTCATCCCAACGCATCGAGCGGACGAGCGCGTCCATTGCATAGGCGGCAAGTGGCTCCTTGCCGTGCTCCACAAAAATCTTGAGGTTGACCGGCCGCCCTGATCGCGTCGTGAAATCCTGTTCGATGACGCCGAGGTCTCCTGCAACCAGAGCGAACAGGTAGCTTGGCTTTGGATGGGGGTCATGCCACTCGGCAAAATGCCAGCCATCCTCGAGGTCGCCTGCATCGGTCGGGTTGCCATTTGACAACAACAGCGGTGCCTCGGAGCGCTTGGCCTCGAGACGAGTTGTGTACACCGCCAGAACATCAGGCCGGTCCAGAAAATAGGTTATGCGGCGAAATCCCTCCGCCTCGCATTGTGTGCAGTAATTTCCGCTGGAACGATAGAGCCCCATGAGCTTGGTGTTTGATTCTGGTGAAATGCGGGTTTTGACAGTTACGAAAAAACGGTCGGCCGCCGGCAATTGACGGATTTCCAGCCGGTCCGGGTCGGCATCGTATCGTTCGGTATCGACCGATTGACCGTCCAGCTCCACCCCAGCGAAAACAAGCTCGTCACCATCAAGGATCAATGGTGCTTCGTGAGAGACGCCATTGCGCCGTTTGACGGACAAGGTACTGGTGACCAGTGTATCAGTCGGCTCAAGCCGGAATGTCAGTGCCACCGTATCGATTTCGAAATCCGTTGGACGGTACTCGTCCAGCCGAAAGACCGGTCCGCTTTCTGTTTTCATTTTTTCGGTCCTTCGTTACTGCCGATGGGTATGGCTTAGTGAATCGCGGGCAATACAGTCAATTGCGATTTTCGCCAGCCGTTTCGAAGAAGCGGCTGGTGTCCTTCATCTTTCAGCGTGTAAACGGCAGAGTTTTGTTGATGGCGGACCGAACGATTGGACGGCAAGGGCATGATGCGGTTGCATTGTCCTGCCGCCTTATTCGCCCGCTGACATGCCATCCTCATCTGCGGCGAAATCACCGCGGGGATCAAGTTCATAGGTTTGCGGTGTTTGTGTCCGGGTCAGCGGCATGGCCTGGAAATCCGTGCGATCCTCTTCCGACACCTGCTGCCGGCGGAAGGTGCGATAGTAGGCATATCCACCGTAGAACGCGAATGTCAGCCCGATGACGGCAAAGAGGGATGATGAACCGAATTGATCCATGGCTGCACCCGACAGCAACGGTCCCAGCATCGTTCCAAGTCCATAGATGATCAACATGCCTCCCGAAACCGCCACAAATTCATCGGGCTGCGCGAAATCATTGGCATGGGCGACATTGAGCGCGTAGATCGGCAGAAGGACCGATCCCAGAAGAAAAACCGCCGACAGAAAAATATAGATATTGCCGATACCGACGAACAGGATCAGTCCACAAAAAAGACAGCCAACAGCCCCTGAAAAGGCCATGATGTAGCGCCGGTCGATCCGGTCGGACAGGCGCCCGAGTGGAATCTGGAACAGTGCGCCACTGATCATCGCCACCGCCAGCATTGCGGCACCCTGAGCGTTCGAAAGACCATTCTGTTGTGCAAAGACGGGTGCCAGGTTGAACCATGAACCAGATACCGCGCCAGCAAGCAGCGACCCGACAGCTGCCGCCGGTGATTTTCTGTAGAGCCCGCGAAGATCGACACTGACCTGGGTCAGAGGCTGCGGTGACTGGGCGCTCGACAGGCCCGTCGGCATCAGCGCCAGCGCGTAAAGGATCGCCGCGACCATAAAAAGGGTGGTTGCGCCGATGTCGCCCAGCGGAACTGCGAACTGCCCCGCCATCACTGCAACCATGGATACGGCCATGTAAAACGAAAACACCGTGCCGCGCGTTTCGTTGGTCACCCGCTCATTCAACCAGCTCTCGATCACCATGTAGCCGCCGGCGATGGAAAACCCGGCGATGCCGCGAAACAGGATCCAGGCGACGCTGTCGACCACCAGCGCGTGCATCAGCAGTGAGATCGACATCAAGGCTGCCAGAACAGCGAAGACGCGAACATGACCCACCCGCAAAACCAGCCGGGGTGTGATGAAACAGCCCAATGTAAAGGACAGCGCATACCCCGCGGCGATCAGTGAAATCTGAAAGGTCGACCAACCTTCCAGAACGGCACGCAGTGGTATGAGGTATCCAGCAAGCCCGCCGGCAGCCAGCATGAAAAACGCGGATGCCAGCAAACTTGCGATCGGTAAGATGCTGATGATCATGGCATCCGCCCCCGCCTTGAACTGATGGGATCATGATCCCTGCCTGGAGGCATCGAGAGCCGCCAGGGAGATGAAACACACACCCTCAAACTTTCACGAAAGTGCAAAAAAGGCGCTTCAATTCGCGACATGAAAAGTGAAGATTGTAGCTGGAGCTTTTGCCCTATTCGCTTGCTTCGGCCATCCCGTCAAGCCGCGCACGCACATTCAGGAAATCCTGCCAAGACAACCTTTTCTGGACTGGATTGCGCAAGAGATAAGCCGGATGGAGTGTCGGCATGGCTGGAATATCGGTGTCGCTTTTGGAATGATAGGTAGACCAGGTTCCGCGAATCGACAGGATGCCACGGTTCGTTTCCAACAGCGTCTTCGTCGGCACATTGCCCATGAAGACGAGGATTTTCGGATTGACCAGCCGCACATGCTGTTCGACAAACGGCCTGCACAACTCGATTTCCAGCGGCGTTGGAGTCCGGTTTCCTGGAGGACGCCAGGGAATGATATTGGTGATGTAGCTGCTCGTGCGGTCCAAACCGATTGCCTGCAGCATTCTGTCCAGTAGCTGGCCGGCACGTCCGACAAATGGCAACCCCTGTCTATCCTCGTCGCGTCCCGGCGCTTCACCGATAAACATGATGTCAGCTTCAGGATTGCCGTCGGCAAAAACCGTGCTTTTTGCTCCAAACCTGAGATTGCATTCATTGAAGCTGGCCAGCGCCTCACGCAGCGCATCAATGCTTCCGGCTGCACCAGCCGCCTCGCGTGCAGATTCAACGGCCGTTTCATCTGGCACGGTTGCCGGTCTTTGGCTGTGGGATGGCTGGGATGGTTCCGCCGCTTGTGACCGTACCGAACCCGGGTGTAGTGCGTCATTGTGGCCGGTTTGCTGAACCGGCTGTGCCGGACCCGCCGACCGTGGCCGGGACTTTGCGTCCTCAGATTCCTTGAACAGATCATTCGGAACGTCATTGAGAGCGCAGTCGACGCCGGCCTCGGCATAGAAGTGCAGCACGGCCGCAAGCTCCGCGCTGTTCTTCTTTTTGCCGGTTTCTTCATCCGCTGTCGTCATCGCACAACGATAAAACAGCACGGAATTGAAAGATAGCTTCCGAGCGGGCAATCCATCAATTCCGAGGCTCCCATTATATCGATTGGTTGGACTTGACCGAACACGTGTGGCGAATGGTCAGGATGTGAAAGCACACCGTCTTTGATAGGATCGTCAAAACGATTGCACCACAATTGCTGAAAGGCTATTTGCGGTGGGAATTAAATCGAGCGACAAAAGCTCGGCTCCTGGAGGTCAGATACAATGAGTGACGCTATCGAATTGCCTGAACGAGAGAGTATGGAATTCGACGTCGTTATCGTCGGGGCGGGACCGGCCGGACTGGCAGCGGCGATACGGCTCAAACAGATCGATTCTGAGCTGTCGGTTGTTGTTCTCGAAAAGGGTGGCGAGGTCGGTGCCCATATTCTCTCCGGCGCGGTGGTGGATCCTGTTGGTATCGACCAGCTTCTGCCCGATTGGCGTGATGATCCGGACCATCCGTTCAAGACGGAGGTGAAGAAAGACCGGTTTTTGGTTCTGGGAGCCGGAGGCTCGATCACACTGCCGAATTTCATGATGCCGCCGCTGATGAACAATCACGGCAATTACATCGTTTCACTTGGCAATGTTTGCAGGTGGCTCGGCGCCAAGGCGGAAGAACTCGGTGTTGAGATTTACCCCGGATTTGCCGGCAGTGAGGTCCTCTACAATGAGGATGGCGCGGTGATCGGGGTTGCGACTGGAGATATGGGGCTTACCCGGGATGGAACGCCCGGTCCGAATTTTGCACGCGGCATGGCACTGCTTGGCAAATATGTTCTGATCGGCGAGGGCGTTCGCGGGTCACTGGCAAAACAGCTGATCTCGAAGTTTGACCTTGAGCGCGATTGCCAACCGCAGAAATTCGGCATCGGGTTGAAGGAACTGTGGGAGGTGGATCCCTCCAAGCATCAACCCGGCCTCGTCCAGCACTCATTTGGATGGCCGCTGGACTGGAAGACCGGCGGCGGTTCATTTCTTTATCACCTGGAGGACAATCTGGTCGCCGTCGGCTTTGTCATGCACCTCAACTACAAGAATCCCTATCTTTCGCCCTTCGGTGAGTTCCAACGGTTCAAGACGCATCCGACAATCAGCCCGACATTCGACGGTGGCAAGCGTATCTCCTATGGAGCCCGTGCGATCACCGAGGGCGGCTGGCAATCCGTTCCGAAGCTGACCTTTCCGGGCGGCGCGCTCATCGGCTGTTCGGCCGGGTTCGTCAATGTTCCGCGCATCAAGGGCTCTCATAACGCGGTGCTGTCCGGCAAAATGGCGGCCGAACATGTGGCCGAGGCAATTGCCGCGGGACGTTCCGGCGATGAAGTGGAGGGCTATGAGGCGGCATGGCGAACCAGTGAGATCGGCACCGATCTTCAACGGGTTCGCAACGTCAAACCGCTCTGGTCGAAGCTTGGCACGATCGGTGGCGTCATGCTCGGTGGGCTCGACATGTGGATGAACACCATCTTTCGCGGATGGTCTCCGTTCTCAACGCTCAATCACGGCAAGCCCGACTATGCCACGCTGGAACCCGCGGCAAAGAGCCGGAAGATCGACTACCCGAAGCCAGACGGAGTTTTGACATTCGATCGGCTCTCCTCGGTGTTTTTGTCCAACACCAATCACGAGGAAGACGAGCCGGTTCATCTTCATCTGGCCGAAGCGCAACTCCAGAAGACATCCGAGCATGATGTCTTTGCCGGACCATCGACACGCTATTGTCCGGCCGGGGTTTACGAATGGGTGACCGAGGAAGACGGCGGCGAACCGCGCTTCGTCATCAACGCGCAGAACTGTGTCCATTGCAAGACATGTGACATCAAGGACCCGAACCAGAATATCAACTGGGTTCCGCCACAGGGCGGCGAGGGGCCGGTCTACCCCAATATGTAGCCTGATTGGTGCCGAGGCCTACTGAAACGCCGGTTCGAAGAAACTGCGCAGCTTGCGCGAATGCAGCCGTTCCGGCGGCATGGCCGCGAGTTTTTCGAGCGCAAGCAATCCAATCTTGAGATGTTGGTTCACCTGCGTTCGATAAAAGTCCGTTGCCATGCCGGGCAATTTCAATTCGCCATGCAGCGGCTTGTCTGAAACGCAAAGAAGGGTGCCATAGGGGACCCGGAACCGGAACCCGTTGGCGGCTATCGTCGCCGACTCCATGTCGAGCGCGATGGCACGCGATTGCGACAGTCGGTGAACGGGACCACTTTGGTCACGAAGCTCCCAGTTTCGGTTGTCGATAGTGGCGACTGTCCCGGTCCGCATAACGCGCTTGAGATCATATCCCTGCAGGCCGGTAATTTCGGCGACCGCTTCCTGCAATGCGACCTGAACCTCCGCAAGCGCGGGTATCGGGACCCAGACCGGCAGGTCGTCATCGAGCACATGATCCTCACGGACATAGGCATGGGCAAGGACATAATCACCGAGCTGCTGGCTGTTGCGCAACCCCGCGCAGTGGCCAAGCATGATCCATGAATGCGGTCTGAGAACTGCGACATGATCGGTGATCGTCTTGGCATTGGATGGCCCCACTCCGATATTGATCATGGTGATGCCCGTGTGGTCATCCTTTTTCAGGTGATAGGCCGGCATTTGCGGCAGTCTTACGGGTTCGGAATTGCCGGACGGCACGATGTCGCCGGCCCGCATGACATTATTGCCTGGCTCGACGAACTCTGTGTAGCCTCCGCCGCCATCAGCCATCAAAGTGCGGGCATAGGCGCAGAATTCTTCAACATAGAACTGGTAGTTGGTGAAGAGAACGAAGTTCTGGAAATGCTCCGCACCGGTTGCGGTATAATGGGCGAGGCGGGCCAGGGAATAGTCAACGCGCTGCGCCGTGAACGCCGCCAACGGCAGAGGCCCGCCGTCTTCAGTGTCGTAGGTCCCGTTGACGATCATGTCATCGGTGATGTTGAGATCCGGCGCATCGAAAATGTCACGCAATGGAGCTTCAATGTTGCCGGCGGCCGATGCCTCGACATTCGAACTGTCTCCAAGCGCAAAGTGCAGGGGAATGGGTGTATCCGATTCACCAACGATCACATCCACATCGTGGTTCTTGATCAGCAGAGAGAGTTGATCCTCGAGGTAGGGCTGAAACAGATCCGGATGGGTAATCGTCGCCGTGTAAGTTCCAGGCGCCGGTACATGTCCGTAGGACAGGCGACTGTCGATATGCGAGAAGCTGGAGGTCGAAACGCGGACTTCGGGATAAAAGGCCCGATAGCGCAGATTTTCCACCGGATCACCGTTCCCGACGGCGAGAAACGCATCTCTTAGAAAGGTGGTGTTTCGGCGATACAGGGCCCGGATTGCGGCAACCGCTTCCTTTGCGTCGGAAAAGGAGGATTCCGTGACTGCCGGTGGTGTTTTCAGATTGATCTGATCTTGTTTTTCGATTCGTTTGTCCATGCGACACTATAATCAAGCATGTATGACATGAAAACGACCTGCGCACGGAATTGGTCCGTATGTTGATGTCTTTGGTGGTGCGGATTGTCCAATGGAAGCTCAACGGTTGCGCTGCAGGCTGACGAAAAGAACCAGTCCAGCGCCCTTCACGCTTGCGCCCGAGCCTTCAAGACTTGCAGCAAATCCGGCGACCGGACCGATGAAGACCGTGCTGACAACGGCGATACGCAGCATGGTTGAAATGAACTGGGTTGTATTGGCGAACATCATCCTATCCTTACTCACTGAGATTTCGGTGTCAGGCAAAGCGGGTTGTGACCCGTGGCGCAGGGAATCGGTTGGCCGGCCACCCAGGCACGGCTGTGGCGACTTTCCTGGCCAACAACAAAGGCCATGCCCATAGCGAGCAGGGAGAAAACCAATCCGATCAGAATGAAACGGCGTGTCAGGATGGCAATCATTCTCGTGTCCTCTTGTCTCCGGCGCTGGGCCTGCGGTGAACCTTGAAGACACTTATGATGCATCCGCGCTGAACCAGCCCTGACAGGCACGTTCACCTGCGGTTCAGTTTGTTTAACTCCTTTGAAACGGGGCTACCGATCGCTTGCGCTCTTGTCGGGGCATGGTTTGCCGAGCGTTTCGAGAACGGTACAGATCGTGCCGAATGTGGAGATTGGCGAACGGCCTGTTCTTCCGGGGCTGGATCAGGCTGCGATAAGCATGGAACTCACCGGGTACTGGCGGTAGGCAGGAACTTGAGTGGGATGAACGAGGCGCCGGGCCGTCACCGACCCTGCTGTCCGGTGCTCAAGCACCGGCTCACTTTCTTGTCCATTTCTGTGAGCTGCAGATCAGGCCGCCAAGGACGCATCCTTTCATGTTCAAGATAGCGCCCGAGAGTGTTGCCTTGCCATTGTAGGTTCTGTCACTGGAGGGATCGGTAATCTTGCCGGCATAACCCTTGCCGTTGTTTCGCATGATACCGATCTGCTTGCCTGCATATTTTCCGGTTTTCAGGGTCACGCAGAAGCCGCCGCTGCATGGCGTGATGGCTGCCGTCTGTCCCCGGTAGGTCAGCCAGTTGCCGACGATGGGGTCAGCGGACTGTGCCGGCGTCAATGATACTGTGGCAAGAAGGAGCGACAGGCTTATGTGTTTCATTGTTTGTCCTCATGACTGTTATCGGGTGGAACGCCCAATCCGGATTGGATCATACGATCCAAGCATCCTGTATCGGCCTGTCGTTTGCTTCGATATCTCCTTATTAACAGGAATCTAAACGCCATAAGCTGTTTTCGAAAACAATACCGTGGTTATCAAATCCTTGAATTTGATTGATTGCATTTGTCTTAAATTTGAGCGGAATGTCCGCAATGCCAGCATCTTCCATGTTTAACAAAAGTTCAAGTTTACCAATCATTTGAACTTTGTTTGCTTCAAATTAAGCATGCAATTTAACGACAGATTCAAATCCCCGATGCACACTCAGGCCATCAAAAGGACACCGGCAAAACGGTGACGCAAACAGGCTCTTGGAAGCTTGACAGGGTGAAACGAGAATTTGTGAAACGGGGACCAACAAGATGGCACGCTTTGAAATACTGGACCAACAAATGGCAACGATCGGCGGAGACGCCGAAGCAGATATTTTCTGCGAGATGGGCCTCATGTATGCCGCCGGACGTGATTGTCCGCTGGACTATGTGGCAGCCCATAAATGGCTGAACATTGCGGCTATCAAGGGATCCGAACGGGCCGCTGAATTGCGCGCCGACCTGGCCCAGAGCATGACGAAATCCGACCTGGCATCGGCGCTGCGTTCGGCACGTGAATGGATGACCGTACACTAAACGTCTAGCCGGGAAGGGGACCACGACACTGGCGCTCCCTGATTGGCCTTGTTTCATGCGACCGGAAGGCCGATCACATTGTTCGGCCGGCGTTCCGGCTTCGATTTTCAGCGCGGAACTTGCAACCACAGCTTGAGCACCTCCCGTCATATGACTGGAGGTCAGAAAATGAACATTAAGAGCCTTCTTCTCGGCTCCGCTGCAGCGATGGTTGCAGTTTCTGGTGCTTCCGCAGCCGATGCGATTATCGCTGCAGAGCCAGAGCCAGTAGAATATGTACGCGTCTGTGACGCATTCGGTAGCGGATATTTCTATATCCCTGGTACCGAAACCTGCCTGCGCATCAGCGGTAACGTCCGCTTCCGCCTGGGCTTCGAGGAAACAATCGCTGCAGATGCAGCAAATGGCGTGCTTGCGAGAGACTCTTATGACACTGCAACACGTGCTCGTGTTCAGGTCAGCGCAAAGTCCGACACCGAATGGGGCGAACTGCACTCCTACATTCGTCTGCAGGCTGAAAACTCGTCCACGGCTAATACTGCTGCCTTCAATATGGACCAGGGTTACATCGAAATTGCCGGCCTGCATGTCGGTTATGACGATTCAGCTTGGGCATACTCCACGAATGGTGGCCTGTCCGGTTACGGTGCTCACGGTATCTTCGGCGGTAACTACGGTTTCACCAAGTCGAACATGATCCAGTATCAGTTCGGTGGTGGCAACTGGTTCGGCGCGATCTCACTTGAAGATGATGGCGTTATGACCACTTATACCCCGGATGTTATCGGCCGTTTGGGCGGTGTTGTTGGCGGTATCACTGTGTTCGCAGTTGTCGCTTATGACGAAGCCAACGCGGTTGGTACAAGCGAATGGGCCGCAAAGCTCGCCTTGAACGCGGACATCGGAGCCAACGGCAACCTTCGCGTACAGGGTTTCTATGCTTCCGGTGCAACTCGTTTCGGCGCGAACACCAGTAATGGGTTTGCTACACCTGGAACATCCATAACCTATACTCCAGAGTGGTCGATCCTGGGTTCCTACCAGCATCAGTTCACTCCTGAAGTTGCGGTCTATGTCGCTGGTCAGTGGTTCTCCGACTTCTACAGCTCTGCAACAGGCGCACAGACCGGTCTTGATGGATGGCGCGCTTCTGGTGGTATCAGCTGGGATCCGGTCGACAACCTGAACTTTGGTGTTGCGATCAACTACTTCGATCTCGACGCACCGGTTAACGCTGGTAACGGCGACTGGAGAGTCATCGCTGAAATGGTTCGCAGCTTCTAAGCTGGGCCATTCCTGCGGCACGGAAGTATCAGCCGGAAAAATCTTGGAACGCCCGGTTGTGGAATGCTGCCGGGCGTTTTGCTTTGAAGAGGTGACACAACCAGAACGTATATCAACGATAAGTGCAACCATTCCAATGTGTGGAACCGGAACAATTCGGACACCATCGGTTGCACGGATGTGTGGGGCATCATGACAGACAATCTTATTGAACTTTGGGAAAACTACGGTGATCTTCTGTGGGAGGACGGCAAGCACAAGGAGGCATGTCGTGCCTATGTTGACGAAATCCACCGCTACATGCTGATCAGCAAACACCGAAGCTACGACAATGCGCTTCTGGACGGGCTGACGATCCATTTTCGGCAAAAGGGCAACAGAAATTCGACCATCAATCGGAAATTTGCAAGCCTTTCCAAGATCTTGCGGAAACACCAGAGAAATGGCGGGCTGGCCAATTTACCAGACTTCAGCAAACTGCCGGAGCGGAATGGGCGCATACGCTATCTGACGCATCAGGAAGAACAATCCCTGCTTGAACGGTTGGAACCTGAAAGCCACCACTACGCTCAGCTATCGCGCTTCCTGGCGGAAACGGGCGCACGGATTGGCGAAGCGCTTCAACTCAATTGGGTTGATATTGTCTCAGACCACGTGACGTTCTGGGAGACGAAATCACATCGTCCGCGCACCATTCCATTGAGTTTGAGGGCTCAAAAGGTGATCGAGCGACAGCGCATGATGGTTGCCGACAAATCAGGACCGTTCCGAAATGTCGCCTATGCCAAATTCCGCAAAGGATGGAACAACGCCAAGGACGGAACCGAAATGCGTGATGATCCACAGGTGGTGCCCCATGTCCTGCGCCATACCTGTGCATCCCGCCTGGCTCAGGCTGGTGTCGACATCAAACGCATCCAGGAGTTCCTGGGCCACAGGACCCTTTCGATGACGCTGCGATACGCACATTTGTCGCCCAAGCATCTGAATGTTTGCGCTGAGGCGCTCAATGGATTGAGGAACTGATCCGCTGCAAATGGTTGGTCACAAAGCCGCCTTCTCTGCGCCGAAATCTCAACGCTGGTTATCCGTGATCGTATGTTCTTTTCGCCTCTGCAAAGTATGGATTACGAAAAACCAAGCCAAAACAGAGCCTTGGGAAAAAGCTGCAGCCGGGATACCCAACGCCAGTGGGCGAGGGAGAGCAGCCTGAGATTGATCGGTCAATGTTTCATCTTGTCCAGAACATCTGCACACACATCGAGATGTTTCGGTGAAAGATGCGCATAACGCAGTGTCATCGCAAGGGTTCGATGACCGAGAAATTCCTGAATGCGTTTGATGTCGACGCCAGCCTGAGCCAGGCGGGAGGCACAGGTATGGCGCAGGACATGGGGAACCACCTGTGGATCATCACGCATTTCGGTTCTGTCCTTGGCATTGTTCCATCCCTTGCGAAACCGGTAATATGCGACATTTCGAAAGGGGCCGGGCTTCATGGCCAGTTGCTGACGCTGCACTTCAATCACCTTGATAGCGCGTTGGCTGAGGGGAATCGTCCGTGGTCTGTTGGATTTGGTTTCCCAGAAGGTGACGTGCCGCGGGCCAATATCTGACCAGTTCAAATGCAGTGCTTCGCCGATGCGGGCACCTGATTCGGCCAGGAATCGGGACAGCTGTGCGTAGTGATGGTTTTCCTCTTCGAGGTGGCGTAGCAATTGCTGTTCTTCCTCGATGGTCAGAAAGCGGATACGGGCATTGCGTTCCGGCAATTTCTGAAAGTCCGGAAGCGTTGCCAGTCCACCATTGCGGTGGTGCTTCCGTAAAATCTTGGAAAGACTCGCAAATTTCCGGTTGATGGTTGAGTTCTTGTTGCCCTTTTGGCGAAAGTGGATTGTCAGCCCATCCAGAAGTGCATTGTCAAAATTCGTGTGGTCGTTCACCAGCATATAGTGGTGGATTTCGTCCACATAGGTTCTGCAGGCTTCCCTGTGTTTTCCGTTTTCCCACAGAAGGTCGGCATATTGCCCCCAGAGGTCCAGAAGGGGTTGTGGCATGTTGAGTGTCCCATAACAAAATAACTATTGAGTCAGCAGGACCACACTCCATGGCTGATTGTTTTGACGGAATTCTCCGCATTGTTTCCCCCATAGAAAAGGGCGCCTGGTGAAACAATCCACCAAGCGCCCCCAATTTTGGCAGCAGCTTTAAGGCTGCTACAGAACAATCCGTAGCTTAGAAGCTGCGAACCATTTCCGCGATGACTCTCCAGTCGCCGTTACCGGTGTTAACCGGAGCGTCGAGATCGAAGTAGTTGATCGCAACACCGAAGTTCAGGTTGTCAACCGGATCCCAGCTGATACCACCGGAAGCGCGCCATCCGTCAGCACCGGTCTGAACGTTACCGGCTGATGTGTAGAAGTCAGAGAACCACTGACCAGCTACGTAGAGAGCGACTTCAGGAGTGAACTGATGCTGGTAAGAACCCAGAACCGACCACTCAGCTGTGTAGGTTGCACCACCGGTGATCGGTGTGTTGTTTGCACCGAAGCGGGTTGCACCGGAAGCGTAGAAACCTTGCAGGCGAAGGTTGCCATTGGCGCCGATGTCGGCGTTCAGGCCGAGCTTTGCAGCCCATTCGCTACCGAAGCCAGCGCCGGCGCTACCCTGTTCGTCATAGGCTACAACACCGAATACAGTGATACCGCCAACAACACCGCCCAAGCGACCGATGATGTCAGGAGTGTAGCTGGTCATAACGCCATCATCTTCAAGAGAGATTGCGCCGAACCAGTTGCCACCGCCGAACTGATACTGGATCATGTTCGATTTGGTGAAACCGTAGTTACCACCGAAGATGCCGTGAGCACCGTAACCTGACAGGCCACCATTCGTGGAGTATGCCCAAGCTGAATCGTCATAACCGACATGCAGGCCGGCAATTTCGATGTAGCCCTGGTCCATGCCGAAGGTTGCGCCCTGGGCCATGGAAGAGTTTTCAGCTTGCAGACGAATGTAGGAGTGCAGTTCACCCCATTCGGTGTCGGACTTTGCGCTGACCTGAACACGAGCACGTGTTGCAGTGTCATATGAATCCTTTGCAGCAGCTGCGGGAGGAGAAACTTCTTCTTCCTCGAAGCCCAAGCGGAAGCGGACGTTACCGCTGATGCGCAGGCAAGTTTCGGTACCAGGGATATAAAAATATCCGCTACCGAATGCGTCACAGACGCGGACATATTCTACTGGCTCTGGCTCTGCAGCGATAATCGCATCGGCTGCGGAAGCACCAGAAACTGCAACCATCGCTGCAGCGGAGCCGAGAAGAAGGCTCTTAATGTTCATTTTCTGACCTCCAGTCAATTTTCTAAAATGGTCTGGGCAAAAGCTTTTGACGGCGTTCCCTGTCCCATCCCCAACTAAAGAAGACAAACAGATGATCCGTCCCTCTTCTGGATTTGAAGATAACCAACCCGGTTTGGGACGCAATGAAGATTTCGCCTCGTCTGCCGATCCACACTGCCGATGCCCTGTTGCTGTTGCACAAAAGACACGATTTCCGCATCTGCGGGTGGAAATCTTTTCAAAGCATTAAGAATCCGACGTGTTTCGGTGTTGCAAATTGCACCGAAAGGGCGGGAATCGATTCTATTCATGCCGCCATCCTGACCGATTCATACATTTGACCCGCCTGATTCTCTCTTGTGAGTCTGCCAACGCAGTCTCTGATTCTGGTACGCCAATATGAGCCCGTAAGTCCGTTGGCTCGATACCAGCAAGGCCGTCGATGAACCAGGACCGCATGACAACCGGTAATTGCCCATGCCACCTGCATCAGGCCAAATTGTCGAATGAACTATATAAAGCACGACAACCGAGCAGGACGTCTCGGGAACGGGTTCCCCCAATATTTCCAACATATCCCCGCCTTTTCATGTGTCGTTCCGTATTAAGCTGCAAGAAACTGCAAGAAAGGGGATTGCCAAACCATCGAAAACCCTTAGAAAAACTTGGCGCGGAGAGGTGGCCGAGTGGCTGAAGGCGCTCCCCTGCTAAGGGAGTATACCAGAGATGGTATCGAGGGTTCGAATCCCTTCCTCTCCGCCATCCTTCCCAGAAATTCAGTTGTCGGCGGTTTGCAGTATCACCACGATCCTCTTGCTCAGCCCTTAGCCTCGGAACACCGAATGATGCACCGACACTTGGAAGGCAGTTACGAATGACCGGCAGGGCTTTTATCATTCACCTGGCGCGCGCGACGGCGCGCCGTCAGCATGTCGATCAACTCATCATGGACTGCCCGGTTCCCGCCGAAATAGTTGACGCTGTTGATGGCGGGTTGCTGTCCCCTGATGAAAGGGCCGACGTCTATGTTCCCCGTCTTCACCGGCCTGCCTATCCATTTACGCTGCGGGAGGCCGAAATCGGTTGCTTTCTCAGCCATCGGCTGTGCTGGCAGAAGATTGTTGAGAATGATCTGCCTTATGCTCTGGTGTTTGAAGACGATGCGTTGCTCGACAAGGAGATCGCGGGCAAGGCACTGGAGCTGGCCGAAAATCACATTGAAGAGAGCGGCTACATTCAATTGCCGGTCCGTGCGATCGGCGACAATCCGTACGTCGTGGCCCAGGATAACGGCACGCGGCTGGTAAGGCCCGGTGTCGTGCCGCTCCGCCTGTCCGGTCAGATGATCAGCCGATCAGCGGCACGCGAGCTTCTGCGCCTGACGACCGTTTTCGACCGGCCGGTTGATACATTCCTGCAGATGTTCTGGTTGACCGGCATCCGGCCTTTGGCGGTCGAACCCTCCGGATTGACCGATTGCACGCAGGAGGCCGGTGGTAGCACGATTTCGCGACGCAAGCCTTTCGGCGAAAGGGTGGTGCGTGAGGTCAGGCGGTTTTGGTATCGGCGCGCTGTTGCGATTCGATCAGCCCGCGCCGGTGCACGGAACTGACCGGTGCAGCCGGCTTAATGCACGCCGCGATTGGATTGCGCGTCAAGGAAGCTCTGATAGGCCGCGGCGATACCGTCCTCCAATCCGATCCCAGGCTGCCAGCCCAAAGACCTGGCAAAATGACTGTCCATCAATTTGCGGGGCGTTCCGTCCGGTTTGGATGGATCGGTCTTGATGTCACCCTCAAAGCCGACAACCCGGGCAATCGTTTCCGCCAGTGCCAGAATCGTGATGTCCGATCCCGATCCCAGATTGACATGCTCACTGCCGGAATAGTGTTTCAGAAGGTGAACGAGACCCTCGGCACAGTCATCCACATGGAGAAACTCACGCAGAACCGTTCCGGTGCCCCAGATGACCATCGTTTCCGCTTTACTCTCTTTGGCTTCATGGAAACGACGAATGAGAGCCGGCATGACATGACTGGCCTGCAGATCATAGTTGTCGCCGGGGCCATATAGATTGCAGGGCATCGCGGAGATGTAGTCAGCACCATATTGCTCGCGATAGGCCTGGCAGAGCTTGATACCGGCGATTTTGGCGATGGCATACCATTGGTTGGTCGGCTCCAGCGGGCCGGTGAGCAGCGACTCTTCCCTGATCGGTTGCTTCGCCATTTTCGGATAAATGCACGATGAGCCGAGAAACAACAGTTTCGACACGTTGATATCGTGGGCCGCACCAAACAGGTTGGACTGGATCACCAGATTGTCCTGGAGAAAATCGACGGGGTAGGATGCATTTGCAAGAATGCCGCCCACTTTTGCCGCGGCGATGATGACCGTATCGGGCCTGTTCTCGCGCATCCAGCGCAACACGGCGGTCTGGTCCATGAGATCCAGTTCGGAACGCGGCGCCGTCACAACCTCGCAGTCTTCTCCAACCAGCCGGCGCACCAGTGCCGATCCCACCATACCGCGATGGCCGGCAACGAAGACGCGTTTGCCCCGCAAATCATAAAGCGGCTCAACCATGATTGTTGGACTTTATCTCCAGGTCGGCGTCACGAAAGTCCTGCTCCGTCATTTCACGCACCAGTTCGTCGAATGAAATCTCTGGGGTCCAGCCAAGAATCTCTTTCGCCTTGGTCGCATCGCCCAGCAGGGTTTCGACTTCCGTTGGGCGGAAGTAGCGCGGATCCACGCTGACAATGACCTTTCCATTGTCGTCGCGTCCCTTTTCATCGATGCCGGTTCCCTCCCAATGGATGGCCATGTCGAGGCACGTTGCTGCCGCATTGACGAAATCACGCACACTATATTGCTCACCGGTTGCGATTACGAAATCCTGGGCCGCTTCCTGTTGCAGCATCATCCACTGCATTCGAACATAATCGCGGGCGTGGCCCCAATCACGCTTGGCGTCGAGGTTGCCAAGATAAAGGCAGTCCTGCGTGCCCAGCTTGATCCGTGCCAGAGCGCGTGTGATCTTGCGCGTAACGAAAGTCTCTCCACGCAGCGGGGACTCATGATTGAAAAGAATGCCGTTGCAGGCATAAAGCCCATAGGCCTCACGGTAATTGACGGTGATCCAATAGGCATAGAGCTTGGCCACAGCATAGGGGCTTCGCGGATAAAACGGCGTTGTTTCCGTTTGCGGCACCTGTTGGACCAAGCCGTAGAGTTCGGATGTCGACGCCTGATAGAATCGGGTTTTTTCACCAAGTCCGAGAATACGAACGGCCTCCAGAAGGCGCAACGGGCCAAGGGCGTCGGAGTTGGCCGTATATTCCGGTTCCTCAAACGACACGGCCACATGGCTCTGTGCGGCAAGATTGTAGATTTCATCCGGCCGAATTTGCTGAAGTATATGCGTCAGGCTGGATGAATCCGTCATATCACCATGATGCAGAACGAATTTCCCCGAAGCGCCATACTCGCCATCAAACAGGTGATCGATGCGTGCGGTGTTGAACAGAGATGTGCGCCGTTTCAGTCCGTGGACTTCATACCCCTTGCCCAACAGCAATTCTGCAAGATAGGCGCCGTCCTGCCCGGTGACTCCGGTTATCAGGGCGACCTTTCGGTCGTTCGATTGCTGGATCAATTTGTATTTCCGTTGCTTGCGTCGCGCTACTGGCCGGCCAATAGATCTCGCATCGTCTCGGCGGCATTTTGTTCATAATCAAGGTAGCGAAGCGCCGTATCGCGATTGCGCTCAATGAATGTTCGCCTGCGCTTGTAATCATCGGGACCGGCCTTTGCAATCGCTAGTCGCATCTCGTCTGCGGATTCACAGATGACCATGCCCCGCAAATCGAAATAATGCCCGATATCGGGGGCGCCCCAGTAGATCGGAACTGTTTCACACAGCAGGCTGTCGATCAGCTTCTCCGTGAAATATCCCGCTTCCCGCGCGTTTTCGATGACAACCGAATAACGATAGTCTATCAGCCCGTCCTCCTTGGTGTCGATCGGACGATAGGCCCGACCAAGCAAATCGACATCGTGGCCTGCGGCGCTGCACCAGTCTGCGATTGCATGGCGCAATCGGTGACCGTCCGTGCTCCTTTTGGCCGACGCGATAAGGGACATGTTCTTCGTCTTTTCGCCGGGTTTTGCCGTTGCGGGGTCGACCCAGGCGCCGCCAAACGGCATTACCAGCGCATTGCGTGCCCAGCGGGCCATGGAAGGGCGGTGGGTGATGAGGCGGAAGAAACGTTTCTGAAGAAGAATGGCCAGCCAATAGTTGCGGCGATGGATGACGTAGGGTTCAGGAATGATCAGGGAAACGCCGCATTCCACACCCTTGCCGGCATACCGGAAGTTACTCGACCTGGGATAGAGGATGACATGATCGTCCGGCGTCAGATCACGGACCGTACCTGCGCACTCCGGTGGGCCAAGGGGCCAGTTGAGCGCATCCAGAGGAACATCTGACAACATCCCCTTCAGTCGGACCTCATAGGGCAGGACAGCTATCACAATCGCTCGGGTCTTTCGGTCTGATCGAACTGTTGGTTCGTGTTCATAACGGTTTGTGGGCGAGCTGCAAATGCCCTGCGGTTTTAGAGTGTTTCTGCGATTCGTCGGCTCCACATATTGTGTTCCTCGACAACCGGTCCCATGTCCATAGGCGCAATTGTGCCATCCTCGACGATAACCTCTCCGTGCACAACGGTTGTGCGGGCGGATTGAGGTGCGCAGAACAACACCGCCGCGACGGGATCATGCAGGGCACCGGCATAGCCGATCGAGTTGAGATCGAGAGAAAAGAAATCGGCACATTTTCCGGTTTCCAGGGCGCCGATGTCGTTGCGTCCCAGAACGCTGGCGCCGCCAATCGTCGCCAACTCCAATGCCTGGCGCGCGGTCATCCATTCATCCGCCCGCAGCGGGTGAGATTGAGACAGGAGAAAATGGCGGCGTGGTCCCTCCGGCGGCAAGAGCCCCATCTGCAGACGCGCCAGCAGCATTGCCTGACGGGCTTCCATCAACAGGTTTGAGGAATCATTGCTTGCGGAACCGTCGACGCCGAGCCCGACCTTTACCCCTGCCGCGAGATATTTCTTGACCGGCGCAATCCCGGACGCCAACCGCATATTCGAGCAAGGACAATGAGCCGCGCCGCACCCGGTTCTGGCAAACGTCTCTATCTCCCGGTCATCAACATGGATGGCATGGGCAAACCAGACATCGGCCCCCAGCCAGTCGAGCCCTTCCATCCATTCGACCGGCCGTTTTCCGAACCGTTCAAGCGTGTAGCGCTCTTCGTCCAGGGTTTCACACAGATGCGTATGCAGCATGACATGTTTGTCACGCGCCAATGTCGCCGATTCTCGCAGCAGATTCTCACTGACTGAAAAGGGTGAACATGGTGCGAGAACGATCCGAGTCATGGATCCGTGGGAGGCATCATGGTAGCGATCGATGACGCGAATACTGTCATTTAATATGTCGTCTTCCATTTCCACACATTCGTCAGGTGGAAGCCCGCCCTGAGATTCTCCCAACGACATGGACCCTCGGCTCGCATGAAATCGGATGCCGAGATCCCGTGCTGCCTCAATCAGATAGTCAACCTTGTTGCCACTGCGAAAAAGATAGGAATGATCGAAAACCGTTGTACAGCCTGAAAGCGCCAGTTCGCTGAGACCAATCAGTGCGCTGGTTCGCGAAGCTTGCGGATTGGTGCGTGCCCAGACCCGGTATTGTGCCGTCAGCCAGGGGAAGAGATTGTTGTTTTGAGCGGCAGGCAGATTGCGGGTCAGTGTCTGATTGAGGTGATGATGCGTGTTGACGAAACCCGGAAGGACAATCTGCCCGGTTGCGTCGATGACCCGGTCCGCACTTTCAGGCAGCTCTGATGATGGGCCCACCCTCAGGATCACGCCATCTTCGGCATGGAGACCACCACCGACAATTTCCCGTCGATCGGCATCCATGGTCACGAGCATGTCGGCATTCTTTACGAGCAGAGTAGTCAAGTGATTGTCCGTCCGGGTCACAAAAGGAGAGTGTGTCAGGGTCAGCATATCCCACCGCATGGTGCTTTCCACGCCGATGCTGATGAAACTCTTTCAAGAGCCTGCCGCCCATAGGGTCGTGGATTCCGCATTTTGAAACAATGGCGACAAGTTGCGTGCCGCCACTGGTATCGGAGCCGGAAAGCGGTATTAAGGGGCCAGGACACAACATGTGGAGAGCGTCATGGCTGAAAACAAAGATCCGAACAAAGCAAAACTGCGTTCTCGCGAATGGTTCGACAATCCTGATAATCCTTCCATGACGGCGCTCTATCTCGAGCGTTACCTGAATTACGGCCTGACCCGGGACGAGCTGCAATCGGGCAAACCGATCATTGGCATCGCCCAGACGGGCTCTGATCTGTCTCCGTGCAATCGGCCACATCTGGAGCTGGCAAAACGGGTAAGGGAGGGGATCCGCGAAGCTGGTGGGATCGCCATCGAGTTTCCGGTGCATCCGATTCAGGAAACCGGCAAGCGTCCGACAGCCTCGCTGGATCGCAACCTGGCCTATCTCGGACTGGTTGAAATTCTCTATGGCTATCCGCTGGATGGAGTGGTTTTGACAATCGGTTGTGACAAGACGACGCCGGCTTGTCTCATGGCGGCGGCATCGGTCGATATCCCGGCTATCGTGCTGTCCGGCGGACCGATGTTGAATGGCTGGTACAATGGAGATCGCTGCGGGTCGGGTACGGTTATCTGGAAGGCAAGAGAACTGCTCTCCACCGGTGAAATTGATTACGAAGAATTCACGGAAATGGCGGCGGATTCCGCCCCATCAGCCGGCTATTGCAACACCATGGGCACGGCGACAACCATGAACACGCTGGCAGAGGCGCTGGGCATGGCGCTGCCGGGCTGTGCGTCCATACCGGCGCCGTATCGCGAGCGCGGTCAGATCGCCTACCACACGGGTAAGCGCATTGTGGACATGGTCCATGAGGACATGAAGCCCTCAGACATCATGACGCGAGAGGCTTTTGAGAACGTCATTGTGGTCAATTCAGCTATCGGCGGTTCCACCAATGCGCCGATTCACATCAATGCAATCGCCCGGCATGTCGGCATCGAACTGACGGTCGACGATTGGGAAAAACATGGGCTTGATATTCCGCTTATCGTCAATCTTCAGCCTGCGGGCGACTATCTCGGCGAGGACTTTCACAGGGCAGGCGGTGCGCCGGCTGTTGTCGCGGAACTGATCAAGCATGGACGCCTCAACGAGCAGGCGATCACCGCCAATGGCAAACCCATCGGCGACAATTGCCGGGATCGCTTCAGCACCAATTCGGATGTGATCCGCAGCTTCGAAACCGCGCTCAAACCACAGGCCGGGTTTAAGGTCATGCGTGGCAATCTTTTCGATTCCGCCATCATGAAACTCAGCGTGATTTCCGACGAATTCAGAGCCCGATATCTCTCCAACCCGGATGATCAAAATGCCTTTGAGGGCAGGGCGATTGTATTTGATGGCCCCGAAGACTATCACGACCGAATAGACGATCCGTCACTCGAAATTGACGAAACCTGTCTCCTCTTCATGCGCGGCGCCGGTCCGATCGGCTACCCGGGCGCGGCCGAAGTAGTCAATATGCGCGCACCATCCTACCTCATCGAGAAGGGTATCAATGAATTGCCCTGTATAGGTGATGGTCGGCAATCAGGGACGTCAGGTTCGCCGTCGATCCTGAATGCTTCACCGGAAGCCGCAGCCGGTGGTGGCCTCGCTTTGTTGAAGACCGGAGACCGCGTCCGCATCGATCTTGAAAAGGGACGGGCGGACATGCTGGTGGACGAAGAGGAAATCAGGGATCGCGCCGCCGTCCTGGAGGCAAATGGAGGATATGATTATCCCGCGTCTCAAACGCCCTGGCAGGAAATGCAGCGCGCTGATGTCGATCAACTGTCGCATGGCATGGTGCTCAAGAAGGCAGTGAAATATCAAAAAATTGCTGCGACGAGCATGCCGAGAGACAACCACTAGCAAGATGGTGGCGGCGCCGCGTCGCGGTCCCAGGATCGCATCTTATGCGATCGAATATGACAGATTAGTCCGCTACGGATTTTTCAATGAAGGCGGCTATGGCCTCCGGCAGATTGCCCAGATGAAGGACAGGCGCATGCCCCTGTCCTTCGGCCGTAATTGATTCCATCGAGGGGTGCCGGCGCGCCATCTCCTCTACGGTTTTTGTTGACAGCAATGATGAATTCTCGCCACGGATCGACAGCAGGGGAATGGTCCGCAAACCTTCAAACTGAGGCCACAGCGTTGGCAATGGCGTGTTCAGGTCGACCCCGCGGAGCATGTCGACAATGGCGGGATCAAAGTTCGGGTTCAGTTTTCCGTTCTTTTCCACAAACATGGGTCGAACATAATCCATCCAATCTTCATCGTTCAGCGCTGTAAAGGCACGCCCCTGCGTTTCACGAAGCAGTGCGACTGCCTCCTCCAAACTGCCTGGCGCGGTCAGCCGATCCTGATATGCCATGATCTGGGCGAGGCCTGCACCTTCAATCTCAGGTCCTGCGTCGTTGAGGATGGCGGCGGCCAGAATGCTCGGTCGGATCGCCGCAAGCGCATGAATGATCAAAGCTCCGCGCGATGTTCCTATGAAGATGGCATGTTTGATGCCGAATGCCGCACAACCCGACAGGATGTCATCGGCCTCAACTTGGATGATGTAATTGTCCGAGCTCTTGTCGCGTTGTGATTTCCCGCGGCCGCGCAGGTCGAAACACACGACACGTCGCGGCGCCGATGTATTGCCAGACAAGTGAACCGCCAGTTGGTGGAAGTCGGCACTGTTGCGCGTCAGGCCCGGTAGGCACACGACAGGTGTCTGGTGCAGCGTCTGGGGGCTGTCATTTCCATAGATTCTGGCGTAGAGCCTGAGGCCGTCACTGGCTGAAAAATGAACCTCTTTGTAGCCCGTTGGTGACGGCGCGGTGTTTTCGGATGCCATGGTATCTCAGATTGTTTGGACTGCGCTAATGGATTGCGTCGACGAGCATCGCGATTTCAGCGGCGGCCGAATCGCAGATCACCTACAATATCAGCCTTTTGGCCCAAACGCGTCTTGTAGACCTGATAGTTTTCCATGATCCGCTGTACGTAGTTTCGGGTCTCTGTGAACGGGATGCTTTCCACCCAGTCCACCACCTCATCGACCGGCTTGCCGCGCGGATCACCAAATCTCTTCAACCATTCCTTGGCTCGCCCTGGACCGGCATTATAAGCCACGAAAGTCAGTACATAGGATCCATCAAACTCGGTGATCTGATCACCGAGGTAGTGGGCACCCAGTGTTGCGTTGTAGCCGGCATCGCGTGTCAGTTTGGCCTTTGAGTAGGCGAGCCCGTTTTTCCTGGCAACCAGCTTGGCGGTACCGGGCAAAAGTTGCAGCAACCCTCTGGCATCGGCCTTGGAGATGGCTGCCTTGTCAAAGGCGCTTTCTTGGCGGGCAATGGAATATGCGAGCGCCTTGCCCGAACCGGAAATATTTGCGCTGGATGGAATGACGCCGACGGGAAAGGCAAGAGCCGCGACATCAAGCCCCCGACCAAAGGCTATCTTGCCAACCTGCAATGAGAGCCGGTGATTGCCCTGTTTTTCTGCCATCGCGGCCAACATCGCAAGTTCACCGGGATTGGAGAGTTCTCTGGCGAGGCCAATGTAGAGCGTTGTCGCACGGTTTTCGTGACCGACCTCGGCGAGGCGACGGATCGCACGCACGGCTTCTCGTGACGTGAATTGTGAGCGCTCGGCTTGTGTGGGAGCCGGATACCGGACCTGCAATCCTGACTTTTGAATACGCGCGGCGGCCAGTTGCCCATAATACGTTGCGCTGTAGGCTGCGGCCTTGCTGAAATAATCCGACGCCTGCCCGGGGCCGCCAGCTTCCGCAGCGCGGCCGAGCCAGTAATAGGCACGCGATCGCGAAAGGGGACGTGTTGCGACATCCAGTACCCTTTGAAAATGATTTGCGGCCGCTTTGCCGTCGCTAAATCCAAGCAGGGCAAACCAGCCGGCGTGCCATTCGGCTTCGATTACGTCGACTGGGCGCGTGGCGACATGATGTGCCGCGATCTTGTAGGCCAGGGCCAGATTGCCGTCTTCGGCAAGACCACGGGAAACAATACGTTGTTCGACCCACCACTCTCGTGTGTTGATGAGGGCATTGGCATCGCGCGGTGCCTTGAGCAGCAGATCGGCAGCTGCCTTGTATTTTTTGTTGCGCCTTAGGTACTCGATGCGGGCAAAAAGATAGCTGGGATCATCGTGCCAGCTACTGTGTACCGCCTTGAGGCGCGCCGGCGCTTTTGAACTCTTGCGGATCACCGCCGCACGGGCCTTGAAGAGTGACTGGGCATCCGCAAGGCCATCCAAACGGTCCGCCTGGGTCACCCGGTCGCGATACAGCAGCATGTCCATGCGCCGCTTGTGGTCTTTCTTGGTCAACAGACCGGAATAGCTCTTCAAGATCAGATTTTCGGTTTGCTTGTCGAGAACCTTGGTGCGCCAGAGTGTGGCCATGACGCCGGCCGCCCGTTGTTTTTCTCCGGTTGCCATCAAGGCGCGCGTCAGTGCAATAGCGCCTTCCGATGTTTCAGGTCTTGTGTCGCCGAACGCTGCGACCACCTGGGCGGGCGCCGCCTTCTCACGATAGAGCGCGCGCTCGGAGTGTCGCCGCAGGGCGGACAGGCCTGGCCAGCCCTTCAACTGGTGGGAGGCCGCTGCAATCTCCAGGGACGGAACGCCCTTGGCACCCGAAATTGCAATTGCCCAAGTCAGGATCCGCAGATCCAGAGAATTTCTTGCCATTCCATCTCGGATGGCACGGGCGCGCGTGATATCGCCTTTGGACAGGGCATCCAGGCCACCCTTCAGTGTCCCGGAAATGGCATTCGGATTGTTCGGTCTCTGAATCGACGACGTTGTTTCCCGCGAGGGAGCTGCACTTTGCGCCAGCTTCGAGCCCGTATCCGGGCGGGCGGTCGGGATCGGCACATCTGAATCAAGCAGGGTGGCGCGACTGGCCTCCGCCGTTATCAACAGGGCGGTCGTGGCCAGGAAGGTCGTCAGCGCGGATTTGAACATGGGAACATTATCTCAAAAATTGGGGCATAAGTCTGTCCATCAATCGATGGCAGGTGGCCGGAACTGTGGGTAACTCTCTGTTCAACATCTTCCAGATTGCCAAAGAGGGGTGAAAAGACCGTTAAGCAATGGTTAGGGCAGGCACTGCGCGCCGCATTCGAGGCAGGGAAAATCCGGTCGAATTGCCGTCCGGTATGCTTGCAGCAATCGGCGCGGGCGACTATGGTGCAGCGCTTTTGACGGCATCGTGCAGCCGCAAGGCTGAGAAAATACAAACCGGGCGCGCGTACCGGACGATTCAGGAGTTGAGATGTTCAGGGGATCCCTTCCGGCGCTCGTCACACCGTTTGACGAAACGGGTGCGTTTGACGAGACAGTATTCGCAGATTTTGTGGAATGGCAGATTGCCGAGGGCAGCCAGGGTGTTGTTCCCGTGGGAACGACCGGTGAATCACCCACCCTTTCGCATGACGAGCATAAGCGTGTGGTCGAGCTGTGCGTCAAAACCGTCAATGCGCGTGTGCCGGTGATAGCCGGGGCTGGCTCGAACAATACGGCGGAAGCCGTTGATTTGGCGCGCCATGCCGAAAGCGCCGGCGCTGACGCTGTTTTGGTCGTGACACCGTACTACAACAAGCCGAGTCAGCGTGGGCTATACCAGCATTTCTCGGAGATCGCGAAAGCCGTGTCGTTGCCGATCTTTATCTACAATATTCCAGGCCGCTCGATCATCGACATGAGTGTCGAGACAATGGCCTCTCTATCGCAGGACTTCTCCAATATTGTCGGTACCAAGGATGCCACTGCCAAACTTGATCGCGTTTCCGAGCAGAGACACGCCTGCGGCCCGGATTTTATACAATTGTCAGGCGAGGACGCGACCGCCCTCGGATTCAATGCCCATGGTGGTGTTGGTTGTATTTCCGTGACGGCAAATGTCGCCCCACGGCTTTGTTCGCAATTTCAGCAGGCCACGTTGTCCGGTGATTTTGCAAAGGCCCTGGAATATCAGGACCGCCTGATGCCGTTGCACAAGGCCCTGTTCATCGAGCCCAATCCCGGTGGCCCGAAATATGCCCTGAGCAAGCTCGGCCATATGGGAGAAACGCAACGCTCGCCGATGGTGGCAATCGAACAACCCACGCGCGATGCAATTGATGCAGCACTCCGCCATGCGGGATTGCTGAACTGAAAAATCAGTTTCGTCCGACCGCTCGGGAGCTCTTGTAGATCATGTCCAAGAACAGCGCCAAGCCGAAGCGGCGCAATGTTGCAGAGAACCGCAAGGCGCGGTTCAACTACGAGATCATCGACACGTTCGAAGCCGGTCTGGTCCTGACCGGTACGGAGGTCAAGTCGCTGCGCGAGGGCAAGGCGAATATCGCCGAATCCTATGCATCGGAAGAGGGCGGCGAGATCTGGCTCATCAATTCCTATCTGCCGGAATATCTCCAGGCCAATCGGTTCAATCATGAGACGAGGCGCCGTCGCAAATTGCTTCTGAACAAGAGGGAAGTACGAAAATTGATCGGTGCGGTCCAGCGCGATGGTATGTCGCTGATACCGCTGAGAATTTACTTCAACGATCGCGGCCGCGCCAAGCTCGAGCTTGCCCTGGCCAAAGGCAAGAAGATGCATGACAAACGCGAGACTGAAAAGAAGCGCGACTGGGACCGCCAAAAAGCGAGATTGATGCGCGAGAAGGGGTGAGGCCAGCTGACCATTGCCGCTTTGCGACCAATCGCATTGAGGCACTTTCGTCCGTCTGGCGGTCTGCCTGCTGGATTGATTGGCGGATTGGTTTTTTAGGCAGGATTTGGAGCATCTCTCCACATGCGCACGTCAGCCCATCTGTTTGAAAACAAGGAAATCCATCGCATCACGAGGTGTTTTGAGCAGGCAATGCCTGGCGAAACAGTGATCCGAACCCTTGGGGGGAGTGATTTGCCAGGCCGCTGACCCGCGTCATCGCCCAAACGCTCGCCTGATTGGAAGTGACGACCGGTTTGCCGATGCGCTCTTCGATCTCACCGATCAACCCGACGACGGGGAGGGCCGTGCAGGAGATAAAGAGGGCCTGCGCATCCTCATGGTCGGCCGCAATTGCCGCGTTGATAATTGTCTCGTCACTGATTCTTGCCATGTCGCGGTCGTCGTCCACACCGAGGCATTCAAATCGAACGATCTCCAGGCCATGAAGCCGGAAATAATGTGCCATCGGCTCGCTCGTCGCGACGGTATATGGCGTCAGGACCGCGAGTTTTTTCACACCGAAAGCGGAAAGGGCCTGGCGGGCCGCATGGGTCGGTGTGACCACCGGCACATCCGGAAGGGATAGCTGGATGGCGGACCGCACGGTTTGGTCACCGATGACCACTGAAGCCGCTGTGCAGCTGTAGCAGACCGCCCGCAAGGGCCCGGTGGCAGCCAACAGGCTGGCGGATTCGGCAAGCCTCGGTGTCATCTTTCGCAGATTTTCTGGCGTTGTTGGATTCTCATAGGCGACCCGCGCCACATGGACCGCCACGTCGCGGGCGGGAAGCTGGCGGTAAAAGTCACCCTCACTTGTCAGATCTGTTGCCAGAACTATCAATCCGAACCTGGCGGTCTGTTCCCGATCGACGAACAGAGGCTTTTCGGTCGAAAGCGCGACACTGATTTGTTCCATTCTGGTCGTCCTTTGCCTTGCCGAGATTTACCTGATCGCTGCATTGATCAGGGGTTCAAACAACCATCACCGGACATTTTGCTAGGCTGGTCACCTTGTGCGATACGCTGCCAAGCAGGAATCCCTCGATGTCCCCTAGTCCTCTGCTGCCGATGACGATCAGATCAACTGCGTGCTCCTCGCTGAACTTGACAATCGTCCGGGCGGGTTGCCCGCTCTTGACGAAGCCGCGCACCTGCTGACTTCCTTCCTGGGTGGCAATCAGTTTGGCTTCCTCGGCAAGGCTTCTGCAATGGTCGCGCATGACATCGTCAAGATTTTCAGGGTCTTCCGGCCGCAACATCGACATCGACGCTTCCAGCAGTGAATGGTGACGGTAGACTGTCAGAATGAGCAGTTCGCCACCGCAAGAATTTTGAAGTCTGGCCGCCAGCTTGAGTGCCTTGAGTGCACCTTCTGAGCCATCAACGGCGACAAGGATGGTCTTGAACATGGCGTGGCCTCGTCAACGGAATGCCAGATCACGCAGGAACAGCGCGATTTGCGGGAAAAAAATGAGTGCCACAGACACACACAGCAGGATCACGGTGAACGGGAAAATGCCCCGAATCACGTCCATGTATGGTCGTTTGAAAATGGCGATGGCGGTAAAGATGTCGCAGCCAAAGGGTGGCGTAGCAGACCCGATCGCGACTTGCAGTGTAATAATCGTGCCCACGAGAACCGGATCCAGACCGACAGAATTGACGACCGGGGCAAATATCGGAACCAAAATGAGGATCACCACAATCGGATCGACGAACATGCAACCGATGAAAAATGCGACCGAGATGACGGCGAGGACGCTTTTGGGACCCATATCTGCAACGCCGATGGCGGCCAGAATCTGTTGCGGGACCTGAGCAAAGGAAATCACCCATGAAAACGACGCCCCAGCGCCAACGAGAATGAACACAACGGCTGTGATCAGACCCGTCGATTTGGCGATTGTGTAGATGTCGGGCAGCTTCAGAGAGCGAAAGACAATAAACTCCAGTATGAAGGCATAGAGCACACAGGCCGCAGCTGCTTCCGTCGGGCTGAAAATTCCGCCATAGATTCCACCGACAATGATGACTGGAAATCCCAGCGGCCAAATGGCCCGCTTGACGGAATCAAACCGCTCCGACCAGGTGGCGCGCGGCTCGGTCGGCACTTTGTTGATTGTCGCATAGATCATGCTGTAGGCGGAAAAGGCGACCAGCAGAAGCAGACCAGGACCGATGCCGGCAATGAACAATTCCGCAATCGAAGTGCTTGATATGACGCCGTAGATGATCATCCCGATTGACGGCGGAATGAGAAATGCAATGTCCGATGCGTTGATGATCAGTGCAAGAACAAAGGAATCCTTGTATCCCGCCTTTAACATTCTCGGTCGCAGGGGGGAGCCAACGGCAACAACCGTCGCCTGGGTGGAGCCCGACACGGCGCCAAACAGGGTGCAGGCCGCTGCGGTGCTGACGGCAAGCCCGCCTTTCACGTGACCCATGAACTTCATCACCATGTCGATGAGCCGGTCGGCAGAATGCCCGCGCGTCATGATGTCTGCGGCCAGGATGAACATCGGCACGGCAATAAGCGATGCAGGTCGGATGCCTGCCATGATCTGCTGGACCATGAAGTCCATTTTTCCGAGATCGCCGAACATCATCAGAAAACCGACAAACGTGGCCGCGATAAGCGGGATCATCATCGGGAATCCGAGGAGAAGAAGCACGATCATGATAAGGAAGATTGTAAGTGCCATGGCGCGTGCCCCTAAACCTCGATTTCGTCGTCTTCATATCCCTCCAGCACATGGGTAGAGAGATAGATGTCCTTGTCGACGATGTTCCGAATAGCTGTCAGCGCGTATTGAAGGCCGGTCATGAAAAAGCCGACCGGAACCCAGAGGAATATCCAGTAGATCGGTATCTGCAGGGCTGGCAGAACGCGGCCCGAGGTCGCCACTTTGATGATATAGCCAATGGAAAAATAGCACAGCGCGAACATCGCCATGGCCGTGACAATGGCGATCATCACCATCAGCACCTTGCGCGCCGGAGGCGGCATTGCATCGAAAATGGCGGACATTCGGATATGACGGCCCTGACGCGCCGCATAGCTGATGCCGGCAAAGGTGATGAGGATGATGAGGATCCGGTTGAGTTCTTCAGTAAAGAACAGGCTGTATTGAAAGACAAAACGTCCGACGACATTGGCCACAGTATTGGCCGCCATCAACAGAACACCTGACGCCAGCATGACCGACTCCACCCGGCTGATGGAGGAGTCGAGCACGCCCAAGACTCCCGGAAGCGACGATGCATGAGGGTCGCGTTTGTTCGTGTCGTCCATTTTTCTCTTCCCAATCGGTGGATCGCCCTCCGAGGAGGCCGCCAGAAAAGCGGCCTCCAGCTGATGCAAGACGCTGCGCGTCGCTGATTGTCAGTTCTTGGTTGCGTCCAGATCGGCCTTCAACTGGTCAAGGATTGCCTTGCCGCTGTCGCCGGTCATTTCGATGAATTTGGCTTCCACATCCGCAGCCGCATCCTTGAAGCATTTGCGCTCTTCTTCCGACAGAACGGTAATGGTCATTTCCGGTTTTGCAGCCTTTATCTTCTCAAGTTCGGATTCAGCCAGGCTGATCTGGTACTCTGCAATATAGTCATAGGCTGATGCCGCAGCGTCCTCGACGACCTTCTTGTCCGCGTCGCTGAGACCGTCGTAGAAATCCTTGTTGGCCATGAGTGCAGTGGTGAAGTTGTTATGACCGGCATAGGTGATGTGATCCGTCACCTCGTAGATTTTCGTGGAATACAGGAAGAAGGTCGGGTTCTCCTGACCCTGAATAATGTTGGTCTGCAGTCCGCCATAGACCTCGCCCCAGGGCAGGGGCGTCGGCGTCGCACCAAATGCCTTGTATGATTCGACGAGAAGTGGATTGGTCATCACCCGGAATTTGACCTCGTTGAGATCAGCGCAGCTCTTGACCGGTGACTTGGTGGTCATCGCCACCTCACCCTCGGGATACATGACCAGCAGTTCCAGACCCTGCTTGGCGTAGAGCTCTTTGAAATCCTCGTTGATCGCTTTCGACTGCTTGTAGAAGCGTGCCAGGTGGTCCTGGTCCGTCGGCAGCAGGTAAGGGACAAAAAAGACCTGAGCCTCCGGGATCAAGGCACCCGTGAAACCAGGTGACTGGTTGACGAATTGTAGAATGCCGGCCTGTGCCTGCTCCATGATATCGGCGGATTCACCCAGTGTTCCGTAAGGAAACAGCTGAATCGTATTGTCGGAATTGGCTTCGACATATTCCTTGAACTTGGTCGCATAGACACCCTGTACTTCAGTAAGGGATTCCTCGAATGCATACTTCCAATCGCCGGCATGTGCCGCCATTGAACTTGCCAACATGATGGCAGCGACCGCAGCGCCGCCCAGTGACGATCGAATACTCGTTTTCATATGTTCATTCTCCCAAATGACATGTGCTTCGTTTGTTCCCCGGTTCGGGATGGTCAATTGAAGGGGACCCCGGTTGGTGTCGGAGCCACCTCGAATATCGTTGATACCGCTCAAGCTGATGAGCAAGACATCACAAATTCCCATATTGTTATGGTTTCATCAGATTTAAACAATGACAATAAATAGTCAATGTGAATATTAAATCATGACAATTTCGGAAATCGCAACAAGTCATGCCAATGCGCGTTACAACATGAAATAGGTGCCCGAATTTTGTAGACTGCCACGGCCCTCAAAGGGCCATGATCGCAGGCTCCGGTTCACTTCGGGCCAGCTTGCTGATCACCACCAGCCCCTTTTCGAGTGACTCTGCGCTTTCGGCACCAATGCATATTCTCACGCCATGGTGCCCAGTGGTTTCGGACATCTGGAAGGTTGTGCCAGGCGCCACCGCCACGCCATTCAGTCTGGCGTGAGAAACGAAGGCGTCCACGGTCCATCGACCCGGAACGGGCAGCCACAAATGCAGACCGTTGTCACTGGCATTGAAGGCGGTGCCTTTGAGAATACTTGCTGCGAGCCTGTTGCGTTCTCCGAGCGCCCGTTGCTGCCATTTGAGCAGCGAAGATGCCGTTCCGTCCTCGATCCATCGGATGGCGAGTTCAGCGATCAGTCCGGTGACCATCCAGTTCGTGACAAGATGACGATATGCTGCCGCCGGTTCAAACGTTTCCGGTACGACCAGCAAACCAAACCGCAAACCCGGCATGATGCATTTCGTCAAACTGGTGAAGTAAAATGTCCGCTCCGGCGCCAATTTGGCAATCGGAGCAGGCCGCGCCGACTGCAGCGGTCCCCATGCATCATCTTCCACGATGAGAACATCAAATTGCCTCGCGATCGCAACCAGTTCGGCCCGCCGCTCGTTTGACATGGTCGTCGCACATGGCCCGAGGCCTGTCGGCATAACAAACAGGGCTTTGATTGGCTCTCTTTCGCACGCAGCCAAAAAGGCAGATGGAGTGATTCCCTCATCATCGATCTCCAGTCCGCGCAGGCGCAATCCGAGATACTGTGCCAATGGCTTTAACGTGTGATTGCCCATTTCCTCTGTCACGACCAAGTCGCCTGGATTGGCCGCCGTCATCAACGCCACCGTCATGGCCGATGTTGCCCCATTGGTCATGATGAGGCTTTGTTCTTCAAGTTCGACACCACAGCTCTGAAGCCATTTTGAGGCAGGCTGGGAATACCGTCGCAACGTGACGGACGGCCGGAAAGTGGAGATCACCTGTGCGGGCAGATCTTCGCTCAGTTTGGCAAGCGCCCGACGCATCAAATCGAGATGATGGGATTCAAACACGGGTTTCAACATTGAAAAATCAATGAGTGCACCCTGTTGATTGTCGGGCAGATATGGCGTGCGCGTGTCACTGGTGCCCGCGCGTACAAATGAGCCTCGACCGACCTCTCCAACGATAATGCCTCGCCGGGTCAGGTCGTCATAGGCCCTGCTGACGGTCTGGACACTCAGCTGCAAATCATATGCGAGCTCACGATGGGTCGGCAGCCGGTCTCCAATGCGCAATTCACCGGCGTCGACGGCCCGGACCAGGGTTTCCGCCAAGGATCTGTAAACGGGTCGGCGAAGGTCCTGTTTGTTGGGTGGCCATATTGTCATGATCTATTGATGGACGGTATCGTGACAATTGACAAGCCTTTATTGTCTACCCGATTGTCAGCCTGCAAACGCGCCGAATGCATCGATCCTTTGAGATCAGCAATTGAACACATGTCAAACCACCGCGTCAGAGCGCACCAGGCCTGGCACATTTCAGGCCTCCCGGTTGGATCGGCCTGCTGCAATGTCGGGATCGATGTCCAGAAAATCCGAGACCTGGTGAAACACATCATGGAACATGTCTTCCGTCAGTCTGCCGGTATTGGTGTTGTACCGCGAGCAGTGATAGCTGGAAAAGACCGCCAGATCACCGACATCGGAACGGCCATTGTGTATAAAGGGATGGGCGACGACCCGCGCACCCAGGGTTCGGATCGTCGAATCATGGGCGATTTTCCCGAGGGTCAAAACAGCCCGAAGATTGCCCATGGCAGCCATTGTTGCCGACAGAAACTGGCGGCACGTATTGATTTCGGCTCCGACCGGCTTGTTCTCCGGAGGAACGCATCGAACGGCATTTGTGATTGCCGTGTGAACCAACTGCAGCCCATCGTCCGGCCGCGCGTCAAATCGCCCATTTGACAACCCGAACCTTGAAAGCGTTCCGTAGAGCAGGTCGCCGGCAAAGTCGCCGGTAAATGGCCGACCCGTACGATTTGCCCCGCGAAGACCTGGAGCAAGGCCGATAATCAACAGACGTACGCCCGACAACCCGTCTTCCGGCAGAAATGTTTCCACCGGAGCATTGAACCAATCCGGATGAGTGGTTCTTTGCTGCGCGATGAAGCCGTGCAGGCGAGGGCACAATTGGCAATCTCTTGGTGGGTCGATTGGGATGGTCATTGCATGGCAATAGCGAAAATCGTCAGTGCTGCAAATCGAATTCCTGATCCGGTTCATCCGGGGTCTCGCGCACCGGTCTTTCCGACTGGGCACGGCCGATATCGTCTTTCAACGAGACGATATCGATGAAATTGTCCGCCTGCCGTCTCAGATTGTCCGCGATCATGGCCGGTTGGGTCGCAACGGATGAAACGACGGAAACCTTACGCCCGCGCCGTTGCAGGGCCGCGATAAGACTGGCAAAATCGCCGTCTCCGGAAAAAATGACAAGGTGATCGGTCGTGTCGGCCTGTTCCATGGCATCGACCGCCAGTTCGATATCCATGTTTCCCTTGATCTTACGTCGTCCCGATGAATCGGTGTATTCCCGAGCCGGCTTGGTGACGACCCTATAGCCATTATAGTCAAGCCAATCGATCAGTGGCCGGATCGACGAATACTCCTGATCTTCTACCAGTGCGGTGTAGTAGTAGGCGCGCAAGAGGTATCCGCGACTCTGAAAATACGTCAGCAGCTTACGGTAATCGATATCGAATCCAAGATTCTTCGACGTCGCAAACAAGTTGGCGCCATCGATAAAGAGCGAAATTTTTTCCCGTGGATCGAACATTTTGCCCCCAAAATATTTCGGAATTTCACAGTGCGAATATGAGATGCGCCACTCATGGAGATGCCTAATGTTGCGCAAACCAACAATTATTTATGGACCATCAAAAAAAGCCAAATAGCCACCGGCGATATCAATGCAAGTAACGAAACACGAAAACTAGATCAAATCTCCGGGAATTCAACCGCCAGCTCGGATGTATTTTGTATTACTGCACAGCTGCGTGCGGAAACAGGCAGACTTGAATGTGTTCACTCAATATTTTCGGTTCGAAAATGGATAGATGGGAACGAAAATGGGCCCGTTTCGCCGCACAATCGGCCAGTTTTGGATGATTTGGCGCATTGCGCTTGAAAAACGGTGCGAGAACGGGTATCGCCAACGCAATCTCGAAATAATTGTGTATAAAGGACAGGCTATGGCTCGTGTCACCGTCGAAGATTGCATCGACAAAGTCGACAATCGATTTGATCTGGTCCTGCTGGCAAGTCATCGGGCGCGTCAGGTGTCTCAGGGTGCGCTGATTACGGTTGATCGTGACAATGACAAGAATCCTGTGGTCGCATTGCGCGAAATCGCCGACGAAACGTTGTCGCCAGGGGATCTCAAGGAAGATCTGATTCATTCCCTTCAAAAACATGTCGAAGTGGACGAGCCGGAGCCCGATCCGGAAACGCTGCTTGCCACAGAGGAAGTGGAAGAAACCATCATCGAGCTTGCTTCAGAACCGGCGCCGGCAGAAGACGAACCGGTGTCCTTCGACCGAATGTCGGAAGACGAACTTCTCGCCGGGATCGAAGGTCTGGTTCCGCCGGAAAAAAGCGACGACTACTGATTCCGATTGCGATGCTGCTGATAGGAATGCGCCGGGCCTCGTGGTCCGGCGCGTTTTGTTTTGACGAACCGTATCGAAAAACACGATAGTGCTGCTGCGAACAAGGCTCGGTCGCGCGGCATGAACGGAGAAAACACCATATGATGCGTCAGTACGAGCTCGTTGAGCACGTGCAGAAATATAAGCCGGATGTCAACGAGTCCCTGCTTAACAAAGCTTACGTCTATGCAATGCAGAAGCATGGCAAGCAAAAGCGCGCAAATGGTGATCCCTATATTTCCCACCCGCTCGAGGTTGCCGCGATCCTGACGGATATGCGGCTTGACGAGGCAACGATCGCCGTTGCGCTGCTGCACGACACCATTGAGGACACAACGGCGACTCGCGCTGAAATCGATGAGATTTTCGGGGAGGAAATCGGCGCCCTTGTAGAAGGCCTCACCAAGCTCAAGAAACTTGATCTGGTAACCAAGCGTGCCAAACAGGCGGAGAATCTTCGCAAGCTCCTGTTGGCCATTTCGGACGATGTACGCGTTCTGCTGGTCAAGCTTGCGGACCGTCTGCACAACATGCGCACCCTTGACTTCGTGCCGCTTGAAAAGCGAGCGCGGATAGCCGAGGAGACCATGGATATTTATGCGCCTTTGGCCGGGCGCATGGGCATGCAGGACATGCGTGACGAACTGGAAGAACTGTCCTTCCGGCACATGAATGCCGAAGCCTATGAAACCGTCACGAAAAGGCTGGATGAACTCTCGAAATCCAACAGCGGCCTGATCCGCAAGATTGAAACAGAACTCGGTGATCTGTTTGAGGAACACGGGCTCAACGCGACAGTCTCTGGGCGCCAGAAAAAACCATACTCGGTTTTTCGGAAGATGCAGTCAAAATCCCTGTCGTTCGAACAATTGTCGGATGTGTATGGATTTCGGGTTGTCGTGGACAGCGTGGGTGATTGTTATCGGGCTCTGGGCATTATCCACACACGCTGGTCTGTCGTCCCGGGCCGGTTCAAGGACTATATCTCGACACCCAAACAGAATGACTACCGGTCCATCCACACCACCATAATCGGACCGTCAAGGCAGCGGGTGGAAACGCAGATCCGCACGGCCCGCATGCATGAAATTGCCGAATATGGTGTTGCGGCGCATACGATCTACAAGGACAATTCGGTCGCGGAGAAGGCGCTGCTGCCGCAGGATTCAAACGCCTATTCCTGGTTGCGGCGCACGATCGAGCAGCTCTCTGTTGGCGACAATCCCGAAGAATTTCTCGAACACACAAAACTGGAACTGTTTCACGATCAGGTATTCTGCTTCACCCCGAAGGGTCAGCTGATTGCGCTGCCGCGCGGTGCAACACCCATTGATTTTGCCTACGCCGTCCACACCGACATTGGAGACACCACCGTCGGCGCCAAAATCAATGGCCGGATCATGCCGCTGGTGACACAGCTCAACAATGGAGACGAAGTCGAGATCATTCGTTCTGGTGTGCAGGTGCCGCCGGCGGCCTGGGAGGAGATTGTCGTCACCGGCAAGGCTCGCGCAGCGATCCGGCGGGCAACACGGGCGGCGGTTCGCAAGCAGTATTCGGGTCTTGGATATCGGATCCTGGAAAGAACGTTCACCCGCGCCGGCAAGGTTTTCTCGCGTGACGAGATGAGCACCGTGCTACACCGGCTTGGTTTTCGGGATGTCGAGGATGCCATTGCTGCGGTCGGTCGCGGTGAGTTGTCGTCCAAGGACGTCATGACGGCGCTGTTCCCCGACCATCAGATCGAGCGCAATGTGGTCAAGCAATCCGTTGCCGATGAAGGCTGGTTCAATCTGCGCAGCGCTGCCGGCATGATTTTCCGCGTTCCCGGCCGTTCGAAAAACCGGCGCGACAGGAAATCCAAAAACCTGGAAGACGCGTTGCCGATTCGCGGAACCGGCACGGACCTCGCGGTTTCGTTCGGCGCGACCGGCGCCGTACCGGGGGATCGAATAGTTGGCATCATGGAGCCCGGCAAGGGGATCACGATTTATCCCATTCAGTCGCCGATGCTGACGGAGTATGACGACCAGCCGGAACGATGGATTGATGTGCGCTGGGATATCGATGAATCGGGCAATCAGCGCTTCCATGCAAAGATCTCACTCAATGGCCTGAATGAGCCCGGAACGCTGGCGGAAGTTGCCCAGGCCATTGCGGCAAGTGACACAAATATCCGAAATCTGTCGATGATCCGTGTCGCCGACGATTTCACCGAAATGAACATCGATCTGGAGGTCTGGGATCTCAAGCATCTCAACAAACTGATCGGTGTGTTGCGCCGCATGGCATGCGTGAGCAGTGTTTCGAGAATTTATGAATGATCCGGTTGCGGGTTTGCTGGCGTATCAAACCCGCACGGTTGGCGTAAAGGCCGTTCAAATTTCCGGGATCGGGAAGCATTCTATAAACAAATTGCGGTTTAATGTGGCATGGTGCCGAAACCAAAGGGGTAATCAACGCCGGAATGCTATTTCGCCGCCGAAAACCAATCGGATTGTCTGAACGAGCCCGGATCTTCTTCTGGCCGCGCAGATCGTTCTCGCGGTCCTTTCAGTATTTCGGCAAGAGAATTCTGCGTCTGTCGGCGACACCGCATGCGATAGCTGCCGGCGTGGCCGCTGGTGTGATGGCATCCTGGTCGCCCTTTTTGGGATTTCACTTCGTGATTGCCGCGGCGCTCGCCTATGTCTTTGCCGGAAATATACTGGCATCGGCACTCGGCACGGCTTTTGGCAATCCCCTGTCATTTCCTTTTATCTGGACGGCCAGCTACAAGATGGGACAGTACATTCTGGTTGATGATTTTCAGGGCAAGGTCCACGGAATCCATCTTGGCCGCATGTTCAGGGAACTTGATTTTCACCAGTTGTGGGAACCGGTGATCAAGCCCATGCTCGTCGGTTGCCTACCCTTTGCCATAGCGTTCGGGGTCGGGTTTTACATTCTGACCTATGTCAGTGTTGCGACCTTCCAAAGCCGCCGGCGACGCAAGCTTTCGGCCCGTCGAGTGAACCGCGGTGATCTGTCGGGCGGACAAACCGTGTGATGCGACCGCTGCGCGCCACTATATGAAGGGTCCGGTTCGATATGATCATAGGCATCGGAAGCGATCTGATCGACATTCGCCGAATCGAAAAGTCACTTGAGCGGTTCGGCGACCGTTTCACCCAACGTTGCTTCACGGAAATCGAACGTCAGAAATCGGATCGCAGAAAGCTTCGGGCAGCTTCCTACGCAAAACGCTTCGCGGCCAAGGAGGCTTGTTCCAAGGCGCTGGGGACGGGCCTCTCCAAAGGCGTATTCTGGCGGGATATGGGGGTCGTCAATCTGCCAGGCGGCAAGCCGACCATGCGATTGACCGGTGGTGCATTGCAGCGCCTTGACAGCCTGGTGCCGCCCGGACACGAACCGTCCATCCACCTGACCATCACCGATGATTTTCCATTGGCCCAGGCCTTTGTGATCATCGAAGCCCTGCCGTCGCATTAAGGCTGGGTCGTCACTCCATTTACTTTGCTACCCCGGCACACTAGTAAGCTGGACTCAGCGATAAACGAAAGAAGGTTCGCAAGCGTGTCCGAGACCGTAGAAAAAAAACAATCAAGCTTTGGCGAAACCTTGAAGGTGATCGTTCAGGCGCTGCTGTTGGCTTTGCTGATCCGCAGCTTTCTGTTTCAACCGTTCTCGATTCCTTCTGGATCCATGATGCCGACACTGCTGGTTGGTGATTACCTGTTCGTATCGAAATACGCCTACGGTTATTCGCGCTACTCTTTCCCATTCTCGCCGGATCTCTTTTCCGGCCGGATTTGGAGCAGCGATCCAGAGCGCGGCGACATCGCGGTATTCCGACTGCCGCGCAATCCGAAGATCGATTACATCAAGCGTGTGATTGGCCTTCCCGGTGACAGGGTCCAGATGATCTCAGGGGTGCTCCACATCAATGGAGAGCCGGTCAAACGGGAACGGGCGGGCGGTTTTCGTCCACAGGACAGTTATGATATTGGCTCTGAAGTTCCGGTCTACCGCGAAACACTGCCCAACGGGGTGAGCTATGAAACGCTTGACCAGGTGCCGAACTCGATCGGTGACAACACCCGCGAATTCCTGGTGCCGGATGGTCATTATTTCATGATGGGCGACAATCGCGACAACTCGGCCGACAGCCGGTTTGATGTTGGATTTGTTCCGTTGGAAAATTTCGTTGGCCGCGCCGAAATGATCTTTTTCTCGATCGGTGGTGATTCTTCACCGCTCGAGATTTGGAAATGGCCGTCTGAAATGCGCGTCGGCCGCCTGTTCGAGTTGACCGAGTGAAGCAGGAGAAGGCGGTGGCGGAATTCGACCACAGCCAGCTTGCCGATTTGATTGGCCATACATTCGCCGATGAGAAGCGGCTTGAACATGCGCTGACCCACGCCAGTGCACGCTCCGGTGGCCGGGGTAATTATGAGCGTCTGGAATTTCTCGGTGACAGGGTGTTGGGTCTGGTGATTGCCGAACTGCTCTTTTCGCTGTTTCCTGCCGCCAAGGAAGGCGAGCTTTCAGTGCGCCTGAACCAGCTGGTCAGCGCCGAGACCTGCGCGTCCGTGGCTGATGATCTGCAATTGCATCAGTTCATCAAAACCGGCTCGGACATCAAGAGCCTGACCGGCAAACGCATGGCCAGTGTCCGCGCGGATGTCATGGAATCGCTGATTGCCGCCATCTATCTGGATGCCGGACTCGAGGCAGCGCGGACCTTTGTCGTTAAAAACTGGGGTGCGCGGGCACGCGCCTCAACGGGCGCAAAACGAGACGCCAAAACCGAATTGCAGGAATGGGCACACGGACGGTCCGGCATTGCACCAACCTATACCATTGTCGAGCGAACCGGACCTGACCATGAACCGCAATTCAAAGTGAAGGCCGACGTCGCCGGCATCGAGCCGGAGTTCGGTACAGGCAGATCCCGAAGGGCCGCGGAGCAGGATGCGGCGGCCAGGATGCTGGAACGTGAGGGCGTTTGGACGTGACAATAGCAGACGACGAGAGCTCGGAAGCCGACAATGCGCCGACCCGATCGGGATTTGTCGCACTGATCGGAGCGCCGAATGCGGGAAAATCGACACTGGTCAACCGTTTTGTCGGTGCGAAGGTTTCGATTGTCAGCCACAAGGTCCAGACAACCCGGTCACTTGTGCGCGGCATTGTCATTCACAAGGGTGCCCAGATCGTGTTTGTCGACACACCCGGCATTTTCAAGCCGCGCCGCCGGCTGGACCGGGCCATGGTGACATCGGCCTGGGGCGGGGCGCACGATGCCGATGTGATCTTCTTCCTGGTGGACGCGGAGAGGGGGCTCGCCGGAGATGCCGAAAGAATTCTGGAAGGTCTCGTCGAGGTCAGGAAGCCCAAGGTTCTGATCCTGAACAAGATCGACCGGGTCCAGCCCGAAGCACTTCTGGAACTGACCGCGAAGGCAACCGCCAACGTCGCGTTCGATGAGACCTTCATGATCTCGGCATTGAAGGGACCTGGCTGCGATGACGTGCTGGATTACCTGGCGAAAGTCCTGCCGGAAGGGCCATGGTATTATCCGGAAGATCAAATCACTGACCTGCCGCTGCGCCAGTTGGCAGCCGAGATCACCCGTGAAAAACTCTATGCTCGGCTACATCAGGAATTGCCCTACGCCTCCCACGTGGAAACGGAAAAATGGGAAGAACGCAAGGATGGCAGCGTACGCATTGAACAGGTGATCTATGTAGAGCGCGAGAGCCAGAAGAAAATCGTGCTCGGCAAGGGTGGCGACAGTATCAAACACATCAGCCAGCAATCCCGGCGCGAGATCGGTGACATTCTGGGACAGGTTGTGCATCTGTTTTTGTTCGTGAAAGTGCGGGGCAATTGGGGCGATGACCCCGAACGCTATCGCGAAATCGGACTTGAATTTCCCAATTGAGCGGCACAGGTTCATCCGATGCAATGGCAGGATGAGGGAATTGTACTAGGGGTCAAACGACACGGCGAAAGCAGCGCCATCGTCGAGATCATGACCCGTGAGCATGGCAGGCATCTGGGCCTTGTGCGTGGTGGCCGGTCACGGCGTATGCAGCCCGTGCTTCAGCCAGGCAATGGAGTGTCGGTGACCTGGCGCGCGCGGCTCGACCAGCACCTGGGCAGTTTTCAAATCGAACCCGTTGAGTTGCGTGCGGCGCGTCTGATGGAGACCGGGACCGGTGTTTACGGCGTGCAAGCCATGGGTGCACTTCTTCGCCTGCTGCCCGAACGCGACCCTCACGGGCATCTTTTTGAGGCTCTTGGAATCATTCTGAATCATCTGCATCAACCGATGGATGCCGGGGAGCTGTTTGTCCGCTTCGAAATTGCGGTTCTCGAGGATCTTGGTTTTGGGCTGGATCTGACCCGGTGCGCTGCAACCGGCGCGAAGAATCAGTTGCAATTCGTATCGCCGAAATCAGGCCGGGCAGTCAGCCGCGAGGCGGGCATGCCCTGGCAGGATAAATTGCTGACCTTGCCGTCGTTCCTGGCCGACGGCAGCCGGCATGCGGCAGACCCGACGAGCCTGGAAGAGGCATTTCGGCTCACAGGCTTTTTTCTGCATCGCCATGTTTACGAGCCGCGTGGGATGGAAATGCCAGATTCGAGGGCTGGATTTATCCAGGCGGTGCTTAAGGCTCATCTGGTTTCGCACAAACCAGATGAGCCTTGATCCGCGTGAACAGTTGTCCGTTCCAACCAGCCATTCGGGCGACGGTGACGACTGAGAATCAGTTTATGGCTGACTTCTCGACACGCACGACCCCACAGAGCCAGCTATGGCTTGGGAAACAGGATTTGATCAGGATCTCGGCTTTCCGTGGGTTGCACTGCGGACCCACGGTAAGGGCAAGCGGACCATGCAATCCAGGACCACATACAAGCATGGCGATCTTTGTGTACGGGCCGCTACGAGAACGACCAGAGCCTGCTCTGCATAAGTGAACATCTCGCATCCAGGGACAAATCAAGATTGCGCGCTCCACCGAAAAATACCGACGGTTTCACCGAACTATGGAGCGCCGGAAGTTGAAACGACCCGATCTGCGTTTTTTGGTGACTGCGCGCTCGGAACAAAGAAATTCCAGCTTGCCGAATTTGTTTACGTGCACCGTGGCTGCGCTGCGATGATGACAGTATTCAGCGTGTTGGTTCTTTTCCTTCATGGATATGAAAACCAGATGAGGGTCTGTCAAACCACCCTCCAGCTTTGACAGCCGCCAATAGCCTTTGCCTTCCAACCCCCAGTCCCCGGTGGTGTGAATGGTGTAGATGCTTCCTGATCCGCACTCGGTGACGACGGACAGATTTTCTGAATAGGCATAGGGCTGTTGGGGTTTTGCCTCCACCTGATGCTGTTGCTCGCCCAGCAGCCGAATGCCATCGGAATTCGGCCGGAAGGCATCCGGTGTCAGTTTGAAAAATCGCGTGTGTCTGGGCTCCAGATTTTTCTTTTTCAAAGATCTGAAAAAACCGCCACCGGGATGTGAAACGATCAGGAGGGTTGAACCGTCAGACAGTTTTGCAAGGCCCAGGCCTCCGCCCGCTGATCTCAGGCCCGGGAGCCTGTATCTGTGCTGTTGCTTGTCACCAGCCGCGTTGACCCCAAACCACCGCAGATAATCCTTGCCGTCTTCAAGCTCGGCCACGAACAATCCGTCACCCAGAACTGAAACGCCGCTGGGATGCTCAACCCTCGACTTGTGCATCGAATAAAGAACATTCTTGGCATTTCCGCTCGTTCGCGACCATTTTTTGTCCTCGAGAAAGAAAATGAAACCCTTCTTTCTGTGGCTGTGACTGCCGGCATAAGGGTAACGGACGGAATTCGTGCGCACAAAGCCTTGAACGTGTTTGCCGCCAGATTGAAAACTGTTCTTGGGCTGCATCCCTTCGGGTCGATACCTGTGGCCCCCGTCAAAGTCCCATGAGCCTTTTACCCAGGATTGGTTCATGCCCTGCGCGAATTGCGCTTCGACATTATTTGCACATTTGTTGCAATCAAGATCACCAAATTGACATTTGGTTTCGCCAATGGTTGCCAGTTTTCCAGGACCGAAAAACCAGGTGACTTCGATATCGTCAATCTTGTATCCGGATCTTTTAAACCCTTTTCGGGCTTTGAGCAGGTCCGCGCGCGAGTTCACGACACGCAACTTTTTGTCCGGCCCGGTCTTTCCAAACAGGCCATAATACTTTTGACCATCCGTGTTTCCCAGAATTTCAAGATCGATCAGCCGATAGCCTTTTTTGCGAAAGTCGGTGCGCGCCCTTTTGAATTGATCCCAATTTCCGCCCATGCTGGAGCCGGCTGGATACTTTCCAGCGTGAAAGACGCCCGCGTACCACTGTGTGCTTCCATCATACCAGGTCTCGAAATCATGCATACGGAGGCCCTGCTTCTCGTATTTTGCCCATTCCTTGTGAAATTTCTTCCACCCCGGGACCACCCATAGAGCGTGTGCTCCCTTACCTTTGATGTAAGTCGCACCAAAATAGCGTTTTTTGTTTTCGGTCCAGGTTTCGAAATCCTGCAGCCGGTACCCCTTTTTGCTCCAGTTCTTCCAGCCATTCATGACCGTTTCCAACGACACGCGTATTTGAGAGGGGTCGTTGCCACGCGTCTTTTTGAAAACACCTGAATATTTCGCAGTGTTGTTCTGAACTTCGAAATCGTGAAGCCGAAAACCATTCTTTTTGTATTTTAGCCAGCCCTGGTGAAAGTCTTTCCAGTCGCGTGCAATGAGCAGTGTATTGTTGCCTTTTTTCTTCTCAAAGGTTGCGCTCCATCGCCATTCGGCAGATGCGACCTGTATCACAGCGGCGTTTCCGATGAACCCAGTCAGCACCACAGCTGCAGCCCGGACGATGTTGGACACTCTGGAAGTCGTCATTTTCATGGAACAAGCCTCTTTACGAAATTGGGAGCAAGAGCTGAGGATGCGGTTCAGGTTTTGGTTGCTACCAATTGAAACCTGAACTGGGGAACCGTTTGAACTCCAGGCCACGGACAGTCTTTCCGTCGTAGACGGCGCGGCCGAACATGTATGTAAACAGGGCATAATTGTCGTTGTTTCGTGTGGTGCGGTTGTAATTGCGCCCCTTGCAGCCGTTGTAGTTGGCTATATAGACTGCCTTTTTTCCGTATAGCGGACGGGCAGCGCGGTATTTGCCACAGGCTACCCAATAGTCGTGCGTGTCGCTGACCCAGTAACCACTCCTGGGAATCTTGAGCCAGTGATACAGTTCGTGGACGATGGTTTTTGCGCGAAGACTATTGCGCCTGTTTGGGCTGAACCATCCGTCGCAGAAATTGATGGTGCCATTGACGAGGTGATTGGCAGACGGATAGTTGCCCGTCGTGGGGATTTTTCGGTAGCACGGATGCGCTCCCCTGTTGCCTTCGTTTCTGCGGCATTTGACCGTGTAGGTCGTTCCCCGAAAACGCTTCTGCCAGACCTTTCCGATGGAATCGCGTATCCGCACAAAACGTTTGCCATCATACGGACCGAACCAACCGCGCATTGACACATTCTCGTAACTCGGCGCGTTGGCATAGTCATTGATGTGGTCATAATTCCACATCCTCTCGCGACGCCCCTTGTTCCTGTCAAGATACTGCATGGCCTGATGAGCTCGCCATGCATAGAAATGAGCCAGGGCCCAAGCTTTGTGGATTTGCTGTTTGTCGGATGTACTGCACCCCGTATAGCCCTTTGGCCAGCGGATGGCGGGCATATCGATGGGAAACATGTAGCCGGAGCGCGTGTCTTTCTTGGTGCGTTCGCTGAATACGAAGGCGAGGGGTTTTCCGTTATCTGTTGGATTGGCGTTCCTGGACTCCTTGCGAATCCCGGAAGTGCAGCAATTGTCTTTTACTGCGGCAGCTTCAACATTCTTGAGCCAGCATTGCGCTTTGGTTCCATTCGAGGTCCGGCGCACATAGGTATAGGCTTTGCATTCCCGGTCCAGCGCGCACAGGGACGCACACGTGGCGGAATCTCCGTCGGTGATCTCAAAACTCATATAGTCACCGCCGGGGCGGTCCTCGCCCCTTGTCGATGTCAAAAGGGCTGCCGCTTTGGTCTTCACACCCGAAGTGCAGCACGTATTGGCAACCGGCGCCGGTTTCGCATTCTTGTACCAGCATTTCGCCTTTGGTCCCTGCGCACCCGGTTTGGAGTAGGTAAAGGCCTTGCATTGCGTGTCGGCGGAACAGACGTTCTTGCAAATGGCAACATCCGCATGCGGCAGGGTTCTGCTTTTATAATCCGATCCCGGACGGTCACGCCCGGGCTCGAGCCGGATGATCTCCAAGGCGGATTTTTTCACCCCGGATGTGCAACATTCACTTTTGACGGCTTTTCGGATGGTGTGTTTCAGGTAGCACTTTGCTTTCGAGCCCTGAACACCCGGTTTCACGTAGGTGTAAGCCTTGCACGCCTCTTCGTCTGCGCAACGCTTCGCACAAAGAGCAGGCCGTGCGCGGTTTAGAATTATGGTCCTGAAATCGCCGCCCGGTCGATCAATCCCCCTTTCAACGCTTCCAGAGAAATTGGCAACAGAAGGTGCGACAGTGGCTGCCAATGTGATGGCGACCGCAGCAACCAACTTGATGAAACCGGAAGGATCGAAGCACCGGCGACAATGCCTGGTTTGTTCAATGAACATTCCCTCTTCCTAACCTTAGGGCAATCCAGGTTTTGACGACGTTGGCAAAACCTGATTGCATCAACAATATCGGTGGTCGACACCGGTGTCGCATCTCCGACAAAACGAGAAACGGATTGATGACAAAGACAATCGGTTTCAGCCAGAAGAACCGGCAAATTGCGTCATATGCCGGTGGAGTATCGGTCGGCGGCTGGACTTAGGGCAATCCCTTGATTCTGAGGGATTTGGCGAGGTCAGCCGGTGCGGTACACTGAGAATGGGCACCGAAGACTGGCAGGGGTGGCGAGGCGCTGCTGGGCACTCTACCCAATCACGGCGGATTGCGGCGGTCCTTGCATCGGCCACGAAGCTCAGTCCGAATGGGTCAGTTCGGTTGCCAAGGACGAGAGCGACCCTCAAACGTCTCGATCCCAATTCAGGATGTAACGGTTGTTCCGTGGTGGCACCACTTGAAATCGCAAAATCTGCCCATTCGCTACAAGGTGATTTCGTTCCGCAACAACGCGCGTGCGACTGCTTCTGGACGGGTGCGTGCTCCGAGTTTTTTTCGGGCGTTCGATATATATTCACTGACAGTCGGAACTGAGAGAACAAGCCGATCTGCAATCTGATTGGTCCGCAGCCCGATTGCCAAGAGCGCAAGACAATCGCGCTCACGAGGGGACAACACAGGTTTTGACGACTGCATCGGTGCAATGTGGGAAATTTTCGTATTCAAGAACAGTGCTGCAACCTGAAGGTCGTTTGCCAGTCGCAATATGTTCTGTGGTCTGAATTTTGACGACTTGTCAAAAAATAGGGTGAGGTTGCCGTACGTCGACCTGTCCAGTTGATGGATCGGTATCGTCACACCGCCATGTACATGAAAATCGGCTGCCAACGCCATGAATCTGCGCTCATTGGCATCACTGATTTTTGTGGGCTCGCATTTCCAGATTAGGGGACGGGTGTTGTTTTTGCAGTAGTCCGGGAATCTGTCGGCGGCCTGCAGGGACTTGTCTGCAAGCACCGCATTCAACAAGTCATCGCTGACAAATTTTCCATAGGTTTTGCCATGTCGCACCTTGTCCCGAACACCATTCCTTCCGTCCACAGGAATGTCGGAACAAAAGAACGCGCAAAAAGGCTGCAGGTCAGCAAATTGCGAAACAACACAATTGAGTGCCGCGATTTCACTATGGGATTCGTGCAGGTCGTCGAGTAACTGGCGGTGGTCCATGACCAAACCTCACAAGCCGAGCACCCCACCTGATCCCCACAATCAACCTTAATTGTCGGGGCAGATGGTGACAAGTCAATTTCCAGCGGATGTTCACGACCGAAATGTTCGCGCAGGGCGGCCTTCTTCACAGCCATTCGCCGAAAGAAGTTACGCGATACATCCCACCTGTGGGAACCCAGAGGGTTCGCTCAGGACCAGCGGTAGCCACGAGTGACAGCATACCAATTTGTGTCCTACTCGGCTGCAACCGGACTTGGCCTATCGACAGCCTTCTCGCTGATGGGCCAATTGAGCAGCGCCGCGACCAGGCCAAGCGCGACGGAGATCCACCAGACAGGGTCAAAGCTGCCGATCCGATCATACAGGTAGCCACCAAGATAAACCCCCAGGAACGAGCCGATCTGGTGTGACAGGAACACGATACCGCCAAGCATGCCGAGATGGCGCGTGCCGAACATGATGGCGACAAGAGCGTTGGTCAGCGGTACCGTTGACAGCCACAAAAGGCCGATCGTGATGGAGAAAACGATGACCGAAACCCCTGTCGGCGGCAACAGCAGGAAGAGCGCGATGGCCACCGAACGGCTGAGATAGAGCCCAACGAGCAGCATCGGCTTTGAATGGCGTTGCCCCAGGAATCCGGCCGCCAGGGATCCGATTATGTTGAAAAAACCGATCAGGGCGACCGCGAACACGGTGTAGCGTGAATCCAGGCCGATATCACTGATATAGGCTGGAAAATGCGCCGTGATAAACGCCACATGGAAGCCGCAAACAAAGAATCCCGTCGTCAGCAACACGTAGCTTTGGTGACCAAACGCTTCACGAAGCGCCTGGCGAACGGTCTGTTCGATATCGGTTGAGGCGTAGGCGCCGGATTGTGCATTGCCGCGCAGAGCCACTGCCAAGACCGGAATCGCCAGCATGGCGATGGCCATATAAACCAGCGTGTCGGACCATCCGACCGCATTGATCAGACCCTGGGTGATCGGTGCAAACACGAACATTCCGGCCGATCCGGCTGCTGTTCCAAATCCGAATGCCAGTGGGCGGTTTGCGGCCGAGACATTGCGGGCGAAGGCGGCCATTATGATGCCGAAGGAACCGGCGCCGACCGCAAGCCCTATCAGAATTCCGCCGCCGATATGCAGCCAGATCGGAGCATCGGCGATCGCCATGATATAGAGCCCGGCGGAATAGAGCAGTGCTGAAAGAAATAACACGCGCCACGTGCCGTATCGGTCGGCGATGGCGCCGAATACCGGTTGCGCGAAGCCCCAGAACAGGTTTTGCAGTGCCATGGCGACCGCAAATGTCGTTCGGTCCCAGCCCATTTCTGCCAGCATTGGAAGCTGAAAGAAGCCCATGACCGATCGCGGCCCGAATGTCATGGCGGAAATCAGGCAGCCTGACAGGATGATCAGCCACGGCAGTCCGGTCTTGGTAGGTGATTCCGGTCCCAATTCGTCCCCCAAGGATTTTATGTCACAACAGTTTGGCCAGGTCAGCCGGTTGCCAAGACAAACAACTGATCGGTCACACGCTGCCTGACAAAGATCGATCGGCAGAAAGCTACGGTGGCAATGCCTCCAATGTCAAAGCAGCAATTTTGACGCACATATCAGAATTGTTGATTGAAAATGCTGATTGCAGTTCACGTGATAATTCAACCCATGATGCAATTTCACTTGCATCGGCCAAACTTCAGCCCTACATAAGCTCCACCGGTTCGCCGGTTTTATTTTGGTGCCATTTATGCTCAATGTGAGCAAAAGAAACCGGCCGCCTCAATCGGCTGGCACTCAAAGCCTGTTCATGAACGGGCGGGAACGAAAGGAGGGGCACGATGTCGATGCTCCAGACGCCGATCGCAGATCACTCGGACATATCAGCCCAACTGGACAGCGCAGTCGCGCGTTTCGGCATGGTCGACATGCCGGATTTGCGCTACACGCCCGCCGTCGCCCGAGAGACCGCCAACCTGTATGAGCGCGTCAAAGACCACATTCCGTCCATCGAATGGCCGGTCTTTGCACCCTATATCCATGCCATCAACCGCCTCAAGAAGGAGCGCGGCGCGGTTATCCTGGCCCACAACTACCAGACACCGGAAATCTTTCATTGCGTGTCGGATATTGTCGGTGACAGCTTGCAACTCGCCCGCGAGGCCTCCCGGGCCGATGCCGACATCATCATACAGTGCGGCGTTCACTTCATGGCCGAAACCTCGAAGCTTCTCAATCCGGACAAGACAATTCTGATTCCCGACATCCGGGCAGGGTGTTCGCTTTCCGAATCCATTACCGGCGCGGATGTGCGATTGTTGAAACAGGCAAATCCCGGTGTGCCGGTCGTGACCTATGTGAACACATCCGCCGACGTGAAGGCAGAAACGGATATCTGCTGCACCTCATCCAATGCCCTGGCCGTGGTCGAAAGCCTCGAATCGGACACCGTCCTGTGTATTCCGGACGAATATCTGGCGATGAATATCGCAAAACAGAGCTCGAAGAGAATTCTGACCTGGAAGGGCCATTGCGAGGTGCACGAACGCTTCACCGCGGAGGAGTTGCTTGCCTATAAGGAATCCGATCCGCGAATTCAGATCGTTGGCCATCCGGAGTGCCATCCTGACGTGATCGACGTGTGCGATTTTTCCGGATCCACCGCCGACATGATCAAATATGTCAAAACGGAAAAACCCTCCAAGGTTCTGCTTGTGACAGAGTGCTCCATGGCGTCGAATGTCGAGGCTGAAACGCCGGGGGTCGAATTTGTCAAACCCTGCAACCTGTGCCCGCATATGAAGCGCATTACCCTGCCGAAGATTCTGGACAGCCTTGTTTATCTGAAGGAAGAGGTAACCGTTGATCCCGCCATTGCCGGTCGCGCCCGGCTTGCAGTGGAACGGATGATCAATCTCGGCAAGTGATGTCCAACGTCGACGACATCATCATAATCGGCGGCGGGCTGGCCGGGCTCTTCTGCGCGCTGAAACTGGCGCCGCGTCCTGTGACGGTTCTGTCGGCCGCGCCGATCGGACAGGGATCCTCGTCCGCCTGGGCTCAGGCAGGTATTGCAGCAGCGGTCAGCCCCGGAGACAGCATTGAAAAGCACCTTGCCGATACGGTAGAGGCCGGTGCGGGGATCGTCGACGAAACTGTCGCCAACATCATGGTATCCGAGGGTCCCGGGCGCATAGAAGACCTCCTGGCCTACGGCGTGCCGTTTGACCGGGATTTGCAGGGCAGGCTGCGCACCGCCCGAGAAGCGGCCCATTCGGAGCGGCGCATTGTCGGTGTGCGCGGCGACATGGCCGGCAAGGCGATCATGGAGGCGCTGGTCGCCGCAGTTCGCAAAACACCATCCATCCGCGTTGTCGAGAACTACGTTTCCGAGGACTTGCTTTGTGAGGGCGACCGGATCGTCGGAGTGACTGCTCGCCACGCCTTGCACAATGCAGGCATGCGCCTGTCAGCCAATGCGGTCGTCCTGTGTACCGGAGGGATCGGGCACCTCTACGACCTGACAACCAATCCGGCCCAATCGTGCGGCGGTGGCATTGGTATGGCGGCAAGGGCAGGGGCGTTGATTGCTGATCCCGAGTTCGTTCAGTTTCATCCGACAGCGATCAACGTCCAGTCGGACCCGGCACCGCTGGCAACGGAAGCGCTGCGCGGTCACGGTGCCAAATTGATCAACGCAGCCGGTCATCGCTTCATGCCCGATCATCACCCGGATGCGGAACTGGCCCCGCGAGACGTTGTCGCGCGCGGGATCTTTTCCGAGATCAGGTCGGGACGCGGCGCTTTTCTCGACTGTAGACGAGCCATTGGCCGCCGGTTTCCCGAAGCGTTTCCAACAGTCTATCAGCACTGCATCAAGTCAGGCATCGATCCGATGCGAGAGCCCATACCGGTTGCACCGGCGGCGCATTACCATATGGGTGGCGTCTTGACCGACGGTGATGGCCGGACAAGTGTGGATGGGCTGTGGGCCGCCGGCGAAGTGACATCCACCGGCTGCCATGGGGCGAACCGGCTGGCATCGAACTCACTTCTTGAAGCTGTGGTCTTTTCGGCCAGGATTGCCGATGCGCTGCGCGAAACCCCTGTCGTTCCGGCAAGGCCTCCCACGGTTGCCGGCAGTGATGAAAGGCCGGGAGGCGAAGAACAACAGCAAATGGCACGACTGCGCAGCCTGATGGGGCGATACGTCGGCGTTGTTCGCAATGGCGCTGGCCTTGCTCGCGCCGCGGGTGAAATCGTCGCCATGCGCAATGATGGATCAAATCGGCAGTTCGAAAATTCGCTGATAGCGGCCGCGCTGGTGGTGGCCGGAGCGCTGCAACGGACCGAAAGCCGGGGCGGGCATTTCCGTTCCGACCACCCTGAGCACGATCCGCAATGGCGTCGGCGAACGCGCATTTCGCTTCACCAGGCAGAAACGCTATTGTCGGACGCCGCCGAAAGGACATTTGCATGACCGGCCTTCCTTCCCTGTCACCACTTCTGATCGAGCAAAGTGTTCGCGCGGCGCTTGAAGAGGATCTTGGCCGCGCGGGAGACATCACCAGTCAGGCGACTATTGCGCCCGATGCGGTGGCAAGCGCGGTCCTGTCGAGCCGCGAGCTTGGCATTGTTTCCGGAATTCCCCTGGCACACGCAGCGTTTCGCTTGCTGGATCCGGATATCAGCGTGGTGCCCGAAGCAAAAGATGGCGATCTGATCGAGGTCGGGCGGACAATCGCGCGTGTTGAAGGTAACGCCCGTGCAATCCTGTCCGCCGAACGCGTGGCGTTGAATTTCCTGATGCATATGTCCGGCATTGCCACCATCACATCGTCATTCGTCAAGCAGATCACCGGAACCGGTGCAGCAATCTGCTGCACGCGCAAGACCATTCCTGGATTGCGGGCCATTGAAAAATACGCTGTGCGCTGCGGCGGCGGCTCAAATCATCGCTTTGGTCTGGATGATGCGGTGCTGATCAAGGATAATCATATTGCGGTTGCCGGAGGTGTGACGGAGGCCATCGCGGCTGCAAAATCCTATTGCGGTCACCTTGTCAAAATTGAAGTGGAAGTGGACACGTTGGAGCAGTTCAATGATGCTCTGGCCGCCGGCCCGGACGTCGTCCTGCTGGACAACATGTCACTGGACGAACTGCGCGAGGCGGTCCGTATCAATGATGGCAAAGTGAAGCTGGAGGCCTCCGGTAATGTCGACCAATCCACCGTTGCCGCAATCGCGGGAACCGGCGTCGATTACATTTCGACCTCCAGGATCACTATCGCTGCACCGACGCTCGATATCGGACTCGACGTCACTATCCGCGGCGACTGAAACAACGCGATCCCGGCGTCACGCCGATATTTCCTGAATGGATTCGTCGATCGGGCCCTGCTGGCTTGCAAAATGCGCATCCAACATCACCGTATAGACGGTGATTGGCTCGCTTCGACCGCGCAAGACATGAGAACCCGCATTGACAAGATGAGGCGGATCTCCGGCGGCCTTACGGCAGTCTTCGGAAATGCAGGCAACCATATCCCGGTCACCGATCAGCTCCTTGCCCAACTGCTCAAGACGAGAGGCGACATTCACGATGTCTCCGACGACCGTGTAATTGTGCCTGTCCGCGCCGCCAATGTTGCCAATGACCGCGCGGCCGGTATGCACACCCATTCTCAGTTTCAGGGGTTTCAGACCCTGATTTGCACGGGCGATATTGTTGTCGGCAAACGCCCGTGCGATGGCGTTGGCGGCCTCCAATGCGTGACTGGCATGGGACGGGTCGGCTTGCGGCGCGCCCCAAAACGCCATCAGACCGTCTCCCATGAACTTGTCGACCGTACCACCGTGCTCGCTGATCTTTGCGCACAGCAGATCGAAATGTTCATTGAGAAATTTGACGACATCCGCTGCGCTCAGGTGCTCCGACATCGCGGTGAAACCGCCGACATCGGTAAACATTACGGTGATTTCCCGTTCCACCGAGCGTGTAGCCTCCGTGCCGGAGTGAAGCAGTCGCTTGACCAATTCCTTCGGAACGTATTGACCAAACTGAGAAAGGGCCGTGTGCATGGCATTCATGGCACTGGTCTGTTCGTCAATCTCCCGAACCGGTGAACGCGGCAAGGGCTTATAGGAGTCCAGATCAAGATTGGCGAATTGGGAGGCGGATGTCGCGATTCGTCGCAACGGGTTTGACAACCGATTGCCAAACCAAATTGCCAGGGCGACGGCGACTATAAAGGCTGTCAGTCCGATAATGATCGAAACGACAATGCGCTCCAATTCGTTTCTGATCTCGGCCGCATCGAAATAGGCAGTGAGCGCATAGGGCTGCTGTGACATTGCAGTGATGTCTTTTGATATGAAGATGTAATCATTGTCGCTTTCGTCGGATGCGCTTCCGATTCTGATGCCTTCGTCATTGTCACTTCCGACGCTATCGAGTCCCGATGCAAAGGCTTTTATGGCGTTGTCCGGGAAGCTGTGCAGGGCAATGGTTGGATTCTCCTGGAACAGTTGCGGGTGATGGGAATGGGCAATGACCTCATTGTTGTTGTTGGTAATGAAGGCGCGCGTGCCGTGATCCTCCCCGATGCTCATCACGACGCGGTTCAGGCTATGCCCGCCGACCGCCGCAATCACCACCCCCTGTACACTACCGTCGCGACTGAGAGCCTGATTCACCCTGTGAAAAAGAATGGTGCCGATCATTTCCGGTTCACTCCACACCGGGTTCCCGTCAGCGGGAAAAGCCGGCATGGATGTGTTGTTCGATCGAGACGCGGTTGTGTCCGGCCGTTTGCGTTGGCCCGGATCCAATGGCGGCGCGCTGTGTCTGTCTGACCGACCGGTTTGTGGTGCCGCTGGTGGCCCGCCCGGAGGTGGTCCCGCTGCTCGCGCAGGCTGGTTTTGTGGCGGGCCATCGAGAATGAAAATCTTGTCGTCCGGGTTGCGCGCCACGCCAAAATTCTGCCCATCTGTGCCAACGATCATGATGGTTTCCACCACCGGCTCGCTGAGCAGCAGTGTCTTGAGAACCATTTCCATGGTCTCGCGGTTGTCGATCTCGAATTCACCCTGTTCAAAGAGTCGGGCGACACCCGACACCACCCGCTCTCCCTCCGCAGCGTCTCGTTCGATGGTTTCCGCCATGTCGTCGATCAACTGTATCGCCTGGCGGTTCAGAAGAGAGAGCGTGTTGGAATAATTGGCATAGACCGACATGGCCAGAACGCCACCCACGGAAAGGGCAACGAGGCCGCCAAATCCGACAATCATCAATAGGCGCAGCGAAATGGTCCGCCGGGGCTTGGGCTTGGCCGCCTTGTCGATCGCTTTCAAAGCCATATCAACTCCGTTGGTCTTCGCCCTATCCAGCACTATAGAGGTTGAATTTGTCCAAATAAGCCCGGGAAGCCGTTCGCAGGATTTTTTCCCCTGTTTGGCTGGGGAGGGTGTTACCGTCCACCAAGTTTGAGGCCGGGGGCCGGCCGCTCCTGGAAAATCTTGCGCCGAAACCGGTAGAGCGCCGCCGGACGACCGCCGGTGGCGGCGCTAGAGGCGCCGGTGGGTTCAACAAGTTCTGCGCCCTCGACAAGCCGCCGGAAATTTTGTTTGTGAAGGTGCCGTCCGGAGATTGCTTCGACCGTGGTCTGCAACCGGGTGAGAGTAAACTCCGGCGGCATCAGTTCAAATATGACCGGTCGGTATTTCAGTTTGCCGCGCAGCCGCGCCATGGCGGTCGCCAGAATGCGCCGGTGATCGATCCACATTTGGCGCCCCAGCGGGAAGCCAAGGCCCGTTTCCGGCACGCGCCCGTCCGCGACGGCCTCTTCGATCAGGCCCGCTTCGTAGAGCAATTCATAGCGCTCCAGAACACGCTCTTCGTCCCACGGAAAGTCTTCATCACCAAAAGCCAGCCGCAGCCGCGCCTTGCGGCTGGGCAGATGCCGATCATATGTTGCCGGCTCAGCTGCCCATTTCTTGAGCGCCGGCAGGAGAACCGAATCCAGCAGTGCCGGGCGTCCGTTCCGCCAGTCCTCCCATGGGAAATAGACGTACCAGTCACGCCAGAGAGCGCCGGCATTTTCGAGCGTCGCGGACAGATCCGGTCTTGCCCGCGTGAGGGCGAGATAGCCTACGGAAACAACATGCGGACCGGTGTCGCCGGGCTGTTTGTGGCGGCCACGGTCCCCAAACGTATAGAGCTGCTCGACATAACCCAGATGCAGTTCGGTTTGTTCCTGAACCGACGCACGTAGGCCAGTTTCAAAAGTGCGGTGAAGCAACGGATCAAAGGCGCCGATCGGCAGGCCATCGCACGGCGATTCGGAGTTATCAGTCCGCGCACCGCCCGAAATCACAAGAATTTGCGGTGTTTGCGCTTGAACCGAGACGATCGCGGCATTGAGCCCGATTTCCACGGCTGTCGCCTGTGACACCATGTCAGCCGGTCTCCAGCGGCAAGACAAAGGGCATGCCGATGGATGTTTCGGCGCCGCGCCCAATTCGCTCGATGGCCGACACCATACGGCCCTCCCGTTCCAGGACGCTGTCTGCAAGGGCGATCATGCGGCGGTTCGGTGTGGCGGTTGGCGACTGCTGCCGCAAGTTTGATGCCAAGCGTTCTTCATCGAGCGCCGGGTTGAGCGCCAACGCCGTGATATAAGCAGCAGCCGTTGATCGTGAAATACCCATCCAGCAGTGAATGAGAAGCGGCGCTGAGCGATCCCATGCCTGGGCGAATTCGATCAAGCGGGTAATGTGATGATCTTCCGGCAACCGTAAACTGTCGATCTGCACGCTGATATCGTTCATGTTCAGGAAAAGATGCCGGTCGGGACGGATCGATGCCGGCCGTTTCACATCGTTTTCGGATGACAAGAGAGTTATCATCTCGCGAGCACCATGGGCTTTCGCCGTGGTGTGCAAATGAGACAGTGAACTGACAACCAGATGTGGCATGAGATATTGGTGTGTCCTGCCTTAAACCTCTTTGCCTCGCTGTTGCTCCAACGCTTCGAATCGTTTGAGAAAATCCGATTGAATCTGCGTTGCCGGCAGCGGGTCAAGAGTCAGCATATCACGGGTAAACCCGCGCGGCCGCCCGAAAAATTTACCGGCCTCCGCCTCTGAAAAACCGGCCAGCAACGTGGCCTCGAAATAGGCTGCGATACCGTCGGCTTTCTTGATCCGCGTTTTCAAATCAGGCGGCAGGGAAGGCGGAAGTGAAAAGCGGCGAAGAACAGCTTCTTCAAGTCGCCGTTCGACCTTTTTGTAATCGCCGCCGACAATTGCCTTGAAGGGCGAGATCATGTCGCCAATGACATATTCAGGAGCATCATGCAGCAGGGCAATGAGCCGGTCGTCGGCGCTGGCGCGCGGGTGGGCATGTGAAAAAACGGTTTCGACGACCAGTGAATGTTGGGCGACGGAAAATGCATGTGCGCCGATAGTTTGTCCATTCCAGCGCGCGACCCTTGCCAACCCGTGTGCTATGTCGCTGATTTCCACATCGAGCGGCGAGGGGTCGAGAAGATCGAGCCGGCGCCCCGACAACATTCTCTGCCAGACGCGGGGTGGATTTTGCCGGGCCGCCATCGCTGTTGCACTATCCTTCCGAAACAGGAGGCGAGAACTGCAAGCCGGTCCAGGATGGCAATGTCAGGGTAACCGGCACGCCACCCGCCAAAATGGGTGTGTCCTGTTCCAGAGCTTTGGCAACCCGATCTACCCGGACAAGCGCCAGGCCCGTGTTTTCAAGTGTTGTGCCCAATTGTCCGACAGCTCGCTCATTGGCCTGTATCGGCGTTCCGGGTTCGGGCAGGGCGTCTGCGCCATTGACCCGAACTATTCTGCGGCGCGCCGTACCGCGATGCTGCATGCGTGACACAACTTCCTGACCGACGAAACAGCCTTTCTTTAGTGATACGCCCTTGTTCAAATCCATTAGCACATCGTGTGGAAATGCTTCGGAAGGTTCGAAATCCCGTCCGGCCTCCGCTACGCCGTGGTCAATACGCAGGCGCGTATATTCATCCGTATTGCCGGTATCGACAACATCCGAACCATAGCGCCGATAGACCGGGGACCCCTCGCAAAATCGTTCGTCGACAACAAGAGCCTCGGCGGGGTCGCAATCCCAGCACGCCGCGACACCGGTCGATTCAACCCGTTCAATGTCAGCCTTGGCGCGCAGCTTGTACATCGTCATCCTCTGTATGAATGGACCAACCTGGTCGGCGTCGAGATCAAACAAGAAACCGTTGTCGCCTGTCCTGGATATCAGGAATTCAAAGAGAATTTTTCCCTGCGGGGTCAGCAATGCGCCGACCCGGGCAAGACTGGCCGGCAGCCCGTCAACGTCGCAGGAGATGACATCCTGCAACAGGGTCTGGGCGTCTTGTCCGGCAATGCGAACAAGCGATCTGTGGGGCAGAGCCACGCAACTCATGGTAACGAGTGTTCCTTTCGATGGACCCTTCGTAGGTAGGCGCTGGAAGCGTGGACGGCAAGGATATTTCAGTCTCCGGCGACGAAGAACTTCCACTCACCGTCGGGACTGATTGCAGTTCGATAGAAGATATAGCTGCCGAACGCCTGCATATCTTCATAATCCCCGGCTGTGATGACGCGAAACAGTTCGACCATTTGCCGGTCGTCAAGACTGTCCAGCGGAACTGAATAGAAATAGGGCCACAAATAGAGTTCGGTTGGCTCGCCGGCGTCGAGATGAGCGTAGCCGGTCTGAAAGATATCCAAGAGGATGGCGAGCAGTTCGTGTCCTTGGCCATCTCCGGATATTTCCTTGAGGAAATCAATCGGGTCTCCTTCATAGCCACCAATTGAAAGCTCGGTCCGATTGTTTCCGACACCCAGTAGCGGCCGCAGCCCCTCGATATTGCCCTTTGCCGCCGCCTCGACGATCAGCTCACGCATCCGGACAACGGGTTTTGGCAGAACAGAAAGGTCATAACTCACGGTCACTTCGGCCTGGGCGGGCGAATGATCCGTGTCGTCTGTCACATCCGTTTCCAGAGTATCCAGTGAAGACGGGTCATCATCGGAGACCGGCTCAGCGCCTGTATTTCCTGTCGCTTCCGGTATCTCCAGTGTTCCGTCAGGCTTGTTGTCAGGGACAACATCTCCGACATCGCTGAGCGCCAGCCTCTGGCTTGCAGCGCTCGGCATTTCGGGAACGGATTCATAGTCGACGGATGCCTGCAAATCGCCCGGAAATGCAACGGATGTCAGCACGGCCAGCCCGATGCCCAGAGGGACACGGCGGCGCAGATGCGTAGTCCGATGTCCCATGCGCTCCCCCGTCCTTGTTCTTGATTACTGAATCAGGCGCCCCGGCGAGAATTCCCCCGTCAACATTCGCTGACGGAGCTCTTCAAGCATGGCTTCCGCACCATCTTCTCCGAACATCTTGACGGTTTCGCGCATCACCGTCACCAAGGCGGCATCGGCAATGATCTCCGGCTCGATGCCATCGGCAACGCCTTCCGCCCACGCCTCGGTCTGATGTTCGAGCGCAGTTTGCATCTTTTCATGAATGATCATCTCATCGATGTCAGACAGGTTCTGTTCCATCAAGTCACCACCACCTGGAGAACACTTCTCCATATTTTCCCGACCCTACACTAGCACGCCAATTGTGGCGAAAGACACGCAGTGAATTGTCCGGTTAACAAACCCCTAATTTCCGTAGCGCGCAATGATCTCCGACGCAAGTTCGAGACCCTCCTTGCGGTAAAGTTCTTCTGCCTCGACTGCGACGTCAGTACAGCTACGGTAAACGGACGCGAAAGACCGGTATCCTTTGTTGAACGCCGCGATCATCCGCGCCCTTCTTGCTTCCTGACCTGCCTCGACATCAATCAGCGCCTGCATCCGGCTGCGCCAACCCTCGTCGACCCCCATGCACAATGTCCGCAGATAGTGAACGGAGCCGACAATCTCCGACAGACGGATCAGCCGGTCCTCGTAGGGTGGCTTGACGTCCTGAGACCCCGCGGTTGCGCTGAAGAGCGTCAAAAGGGCAAGGAACGCAACTGCGAATGTGGGCGACCTGAACATATCAGCTGATCAATAGCACAGGCCTTTGCCGGTACAAGAGCAAAGCGCATCCCGGGCTCCAATCCGCCAAACCAAAAAGCCTATTGGCTGGCGGCCTTTTCGATCTCGACGTCGGGCATGAAAGCATTGGCGACAAAGGCAAATGTAACGTCATAGGGAACGTCCTTACCCGCTTTCTGGACAATGATATTGCCGACCTCACGCCCTTTGGCGATGCTGCCCGTGTCGAGTGCGGAGGTCTGTCCTTCCTCCCAGGTGATGGTCACGCCGTCGCGTTCCAGTGGGCCTTCCTCGCGCACTTTCAAGAGAGAGACGACAATCGGATCGGCGGCGTCACGAACCACCACCACGCGCGCCATTGGCTCGATGTCCTGGGGCAGTTCGCCCGAAAACAGAAACGGGCGGCTCGTCGTGTCGTAGCCGCGATAGGGGTTGGCTCCATAGTTGCGCATGCCTGAATTGTTCGGAACCAGAACCTGCCCGTCCGGATATCGGGCCTTGAAACGTTCCCAGGATTCCAGTCGGGAAGGCACCGGCGCCAGCTTGGTGCCCGTTTTTTCGCCTGCAATCGCTTCGCCGGTGAATTGCTGCCACCAACTTTCGGTTTTGCGGTCATACATGACCAAATCCGAATTGCGCAATTTGCCGGTTGTCCCGAATGTGTCCGGCGCGCCATCAATGACGCGATCGAAGACCAGCGCGGCATTGCACAGCGGGCAGTAGGTGACGGTCACTGGACGATCCCCAACGGTATCATTGACGATTTCATGCCACATCAGCACCCGCAATGGATAGGCGCGGGCATCTCCGTTGATCTCCAGACCGATGACCGGTTCCTTGTCATCCAGATCGGTATCTTGCGAAACCGGTATGAAAACAGGATCGTCAATGGACGGAATGCCGTCCTTGGGTGGTCCGCCGGACAAGATTTCCGCATAGTCGATGGAATGTTGTGAAAAATCTGTCGACCAGCCCTGTCTTTTCCAGGAATCCGGTTGTGAAGATGCGGAAACGACCAACGCCAGTAGCCAAGCGACGGCGAGGGCGGATCTCTGCGTCAAAAGTCGTAGCGCCATCATCATGGTCTCCCGTTTCGCCTGTTCGGTCAGAATATCAGGGTCAGGCAAACGCCACCTAGTCAAGCTTCGTCACATTTAGTTGAGGGTTGAACTGAACCCCGAACCCAAGCAAAACGCCCTTGGAGGTTAGTCGCCAGTCAATCCTCGGCGCGCAATATGCTCGATACACTCCAGAACACTTGGCGGCATGATGAGGGTTCTCGATTGCTCGGCATCAAACCAGCCCAGAGCATCGGCGTCGTCGCCGGCGACGGCATGTGTGATGTCGTCAACCTCGGCCAGATGAACCGCAAGCACATAGTGATAACCGGCCACCGTCTCGGGTGGAGAAATTAGATCATACAGACGGAAAAAACGAACATTGCGGCCGCGCAGTCCGGTTTCTTCGTGGAGTTCACGCAGGACGGCTTCGACGAGCCGCTCGCCCGGCTCAACCTTGCCACCCGGGAAGGCATAGTGGCCGGCCGACGGACCTTGAGCGCGGCGCACGAGAAGGAATTTGTCCTGCCGCATGACGATGCACGACACAGCCATTCGGGGATAATGCCCGATTGATTCTTCCATCTTCCGCCAGCCTCGCCTATCGTTTGTCCACCGCATCGTTTCGCGAACAAGCAATAGTAATCCAGAAGTCAGGAACTGCAATGCGCTCCGCTGGTTTGAAAATGGTAACGATCATCCTGCTGGCGCCACTGGCCCTGAGCGCCTGCGCCACGCTCAACGAGGCGGAGTGCGAGACCTCGAACTGGCGCGATCTTGGTCAACGCAACGGTCAGGACGGGCGGGCATCGTCCTATGTCGTGGAGCATGAAAAGGCCTGTTCCCGTTTCGGAATTCCGGTCGATACGGCCAGTTGGCGTGCCGGCTGGGACGTTGGAATTCGCCAGTATTGTACACCGCGAAATGGTCTCCAGCAGGGCAAGGATGGCAAGAATTACGCGCAATCCTGCCCAGCCGATGTGGCACCCGGGTTCCTGCGGACCTACGCCATCGGCAAGCGGGTCTATGATGCCAAGCGGGAACGCGAAAACATCAGCAATGAGATCGACCGGCTGCAGGAGTCGATCGGATCGGCGGACGATGAAAAGGCCAGAAACGAGCTGCAGACAAAACTGATCCTGAAACAGTCGGAATTGCGGTTTGCCCAGGATCGGCTGCTTGAAGCCGAACGCCAGGCCGACCGGGTCCTCTACTCGAGCGGCTCAAACTAGGATCGGGTCGATGTGCGGCCGATTTGCACTGACTGCGACCGCTGACGCCCTGCAGGCCTTTTTCGAGGCAACCGAGCTTGAACGGCACGAGCCGCGTTTCAACATTGCACCGACGCAGCCGATCGTCATGATCAGAACCAATGGGGATGTGATCCGGCGTGACGGGGACAATCGGCCGGACAGGGAGTCATTGTTCGTGCGCTGGGGCTTGCTGCCATCCTGGGTGAAAGATCCCAATGACTTTCCGTTGCTGATCAATGCCCGTGCCGAAACAGCAGCCGGGAAGGCGTCGTTCAAGGCGCCTATGCGTCATCGACGCACACTTATCCCGGCGTCCGGATTCTATGAGTGGCAGCGCGCCGGGCGGAACAAACCCCAGGCCTATTGGGTGCGTCCGCGCGATGGAGACATCGTGGCCTTTGCGGGCCTGATGGACACCTGGTCTTCCGTCGACGGGTCCGAGATCGACACGGGTGCGGTGCTGACAATCCAGGCGAATTCAGCGATCAACCACATTCATCACCGGATGCCGGTGGTCATCCGTCCCGAGCATTTCGCCCGGTGGCTGGATTGCAAGACACAGGAACCGCGCGACGTCGCCGACTTGCTCACGCCGATCGACGAAGATTTCTTCGAAGCCATTCCGGTTTCGGACAAGGTCAACAAGGCCGCCAATATCGGTCCGGACCTCCAGGACGAGGTTGAAATTGTTCCGGAACCCGAAAAGGCGTCGCCGGACGTCTTGAGACCGTCCGATCAACTCACCCTGTTTTAGGATGCGCTATTGTGCTGAATGATGCGGTTCTCGCCGCGGCGGTCGCAGGTTTTGTCTTGGGCGGGTCGCTGATCGTGGCAATTGGTGCACAAAACGCCTTTATCCTGAGACAGGGCTTGGTCCGTTCCCATGTGTTCGTCGTCTGTCTGATCGCCGCCCTGTGCGACGCATTGCTGATTGTGGCTGGTATTGCCGGATTGGGCGCGATCGTTGCCGGCTCGCCATTTCTGATCGGCGCTGTGACCCTCGGTGGCGCTGCTTTTCTGTTCGGATATGCGGTGCTGGCCTTTCGGCGGGCGTTGGCACCCAAGGCCCTGCATGCCGACAGCAAAAACATGGGAAGCCTCTGGGCTGCGGTAACAACCTGCCTGGCGCTGACGTTCCTCAATCCTCATGTCTATCTCGACACGGTCCTGCTGATCGGTGGTCTTTCGGGGCAATATAACGGTTCGGCACGCCTTGCCTTCGGCGCCGGAGCAGTGACGGCATCCTTTGTCTGGTTCTTCACCCTTGGCTATGGCGCACGCTTGCTTGCGCCGGTCTTTGAACGGCCCATGGCCTGGCGCGTGCTGGATCTTCTCATCGCCGCCATCATGGCTCTTTTGGCAACCGGACTTCTCCTGAGATTTCTTGGGGCATAGGCTCAGAAAGGATCACGGAGCGTCCTCAAGGCGACTTGACGGGATCGGCACAAGGGGCGATAAGGCGAATATGAAAACGGTACGCGGCGCCGCCGCCATTTGCATTTGCTGGATTATCATTCGCTAGCCATCCGCTGGTCCGGCCGTTTTCGTCTCCATCTTCATCAGGACAAAAGCCCCGGCCAGAGGCACAAGGGGAGTTTGACCAATGGGCGAGCCACGCCTGGTTTTGTACAACACGCTGACGCGCCGGAAAGAAGAGTTTCGTCCGATCGATCCGGACAATCTGCGAGTCTATGCCTGCGGTCCGACCGTTTATGATTTCGCCCATATAGGCAATGCCCGTCCGCTCATCGTTTTTGATGTGCTTTTCCGGCTGTTGCGACACCTCTATGGCGCGGACCATGTCACCTATGTCCGCAACATCACGGATGTGGACGACAAGATCAACGCGCGGGCCGCGCGTGACTATCCGGGCATGGAGCTCAATGAAGCCATTGCTCTGGTGACCGGCAAAACCACCGACCAATACCACGCCGATGCAAAGGCGCTGGGGTGCCTGGAGCCGACCATAGAGCCGCGCGCCACCGACAATATCGCGCAGATGCAGAACATGATCTCCACGTTGATTGCCAGAGGCCATGCCTATGAGGCCGCCGGGGAAGTCCTGTTCGACGTGACCTCGATGCCGGATTACGGCGCATTGTCAAACCGCAAGCTGGAGGATCAGCAGGCTGGCGCGCGCGTCGCCGTGGACGAACACAAGAAAAATCCAGGTGATTTTGTGCTGTGGAAACAATCCAACGACCAGGAGCCCGGCTGGCCGTCACCCTGGGGCGTCGGGCGTCCGGGCTGGCATCTGGAATGCTCGGCGATGAGCGAACGTTTTCTTGGTGAAACATTTGACATTCACGGGGGAGGGCTGGATCTGATCTTCCCTCATCATGAAAACGAGATTGCACAGTCCCGGTGCGCCCACGGATCACAGAGGATGGCCAATGTGTGGATGCACAATGGTTTTCTTCAGGTCGAGGGGCAGAAAATGTCGAAAAGTGTTGGCAATTTCATCACGATTCACGAGCTTCTGGCGACGGACAAGTTTGGCGGTCGCTCCTGGCCCGGCGAGGTTCTGCGGCTTGCCATGCTGATGACCCACTATCGGGATCCGATCGATTTCAGCCGGCGCAAGCTCGAGGAAGCCGAACGGCTGCTCGCCAAATTCGCACGCAAGGTCGGCGAAGCGCCTGTTACCGACAATGTCGATGCCGAAAGCGTTGCGTTTTTGAGTGATGATTTGAACTTTTCCGGGGCCCTGGCGCGGATCAGTGCGCTGGAAGGAGAAGTGCTGGCATCGACATTGAGCATGCTTGGATTTTCACAATACCGCATCAGGGATGCGGCCGGTATGGACGAGGCAATCATTGCCGAACGCATTGCAGAGCGACTGGCGCTGATTGCCCGGAAGGACTGGACGCAGGCCGATGCCATTCGCGACGAGCTGGCGGAGATGGGCGTTCAGCTAAAAGACGGCAAGGATCCCGAAACCGGTGAGCGCGTGACAGATTGGGAAATGCGATGACGGACAACAGCGCAACAGATGAGCGCCACAGGGGCTGGTCCAATGGATGATCCGCGCGAAAAAATATACCTGTTTGACACGACACTGAGAGACGGGCAGCAGACCCCCGGCATTGATTTTGGTGTCGAGGACAAGATCGCGATCGCCAAGATGCTGGACGATTTCGGCATTGACTATGTCGAGGGCGGTTATCCGGGGGCCAATCCGACAGATACGGCTTTCTTCGAAAAGAATCGCATGCAGTCCGCTTCCTTTGTCGCATTCGGAATGACAAAGCGTCCGGGTGTTTCGGCCTCCAATGATCCCGGACTGACCGCGCTGGTACAATCCAAGAGCGACAGCGTTTGTTTTGTTGCCAAAAGCTGGGACTACCATGTGTCGGTCGCGCTCGGGATCACCAATGCGGAAAATCTGGAGAGCATCCGGGCCTCTGTTGAGCACACCTGTGCGGCCGGCAAGGAGGCGATGGTCGATTGCGAGCACTTTTTCGACGGATACAAGGCCAATCCCGACTATGCCCTGCAATGTGCCAGAGCGGCCTATGAAGCCGGCGCGCGCTGGGTGGTTCTGTGCGACACCAATGGCGGCACCCAGCCAGCTGAGATTTCGACCATTGTCGAGGCGGTCATCGCCGCAGGAATTCCCGGTGCCAATCTCGGTATTCACACCCACAACGACACCGGGCAGGCTGTCGCCAACTCATTGGCGGCTGTTGAAGCCGGGGTGCGGCAAATCCAGGGCACCTTAAACGGTATCGGGGAACGGTGCGGCAATGCCGATCTGATCACGATCGTGCCCAATTTGGTGTTGAAACCCCTTTGGAACAAGAGGTTCGTCACGGCCATTGACGAGCAGAAGCTTGTTGATCTGACACGGTTGTCACACAGTTTCGACGAATTGCTGAACCGTCCGCCGGAAGCGCAGAATCCCTATGTCGGAGCCTCTGCTTTCGCGACGAAGGCCGGCATTCATGCATCGGCACTGCTCAAGGACCCGCGGACCTATGAACATGTTCCACCAGAGGCTGTCGGCAATTCACGCCGAGTGATGGTGTCCGACCAGGGTGGAAAGTCCAATTTCATCAACGAATTGGAGCGCCGCGGTATCGACGTGGCGAAGGACAATCCCAAACTCGACCGACTGATTTCCATCGTCAAGGAACAGGAAGCGACTGGCTATGCCTATGAGGCGGCTGATGCAAGTTTTGAACTGCTTGCCCGCCGGGTGCTTGGACGCGTTCCGGAATTCTTCAAAGTCGACAGCTACCGGGTCATGGTCGAGCGCCGTTTCGATGCCATGGGCAATATCAAAACCGTGACCGAAGCGATCGTCAAGGTGGAGATCGATGGCGAAAAGAAAATGTCCGTTGCGGAGGGGCATGGTCCGGTCAACGCGCTGGATATCGCCCTGCGCAAGGATCTCGGGAAGTATCAAAAGGAAATCGAGGATCTGGAGCTGACAGACTACAAGGTGCGCATCCTCAATGGCGGAACAGAGGCCATTACGCGCGTGCTGATCGAATCGCGCGATGTGACGAGCGAGCGCTGGTGGACTGTCGGAGTGTCGGACAACATCATAGATGCGTCATTTCAGGCGATGATGGATTCCGTCACATACAAGCTGCTCAAGGGGCGGACCACCTAGATATCGGGTCGCGATCCACTTCCATCGGTCACGAAACCGGAACTAAACGGCATGAACTTTCCGTTCTAACCAATTCATCGGAATCGGTTTTTGCCAGATATGTTGAGCACAGAATGCACACTGGATATGATTGGCAATGATGCCGGCAACACGGCCTTGCGGGGATTCGATTTTGGCATCTGCGCCTACATTCTGTGGGGACTGACGCCAATACACATGCGGGCGATGGCCCATATTCCGGCGGTTGAGATTGTTGCCTTTCGCGGTCTCCTGTCAGTACCCATTGCCGGATGCATCCTGCTCTGACTCGGTCGGACCGGCAATGTCAAAGTCGTCCTGCGCCAGCCGTGAACCATTTTCATTCTGGCCGTGACCGCCACGCTGATTTCGATCAATTGGGGGATCTATACCTGGGCAGTGTCCGTTGGGAGAACGGTGGAAACAGCCCTTGGCTACTATATCAATCCCATCGTCAGTATCATGCTCGTCGCCGCGTTTCTGGGTGAACGATTCACCCGCTCGCAGATTATCGCCATTGTTCTGGCGGTTGCGGCGGTGGTGCTGTTGACCGTGCACACCGGCGCCTTGCCCTGGATATCGCTGACCTTGGCGGTCAGTTTTGGTGTTTATGGCTATCTTCGCAAAATCGTTCCGATCGGGCCGGCGCAAGGCTTTTTTCTGGAGGTTGTTCTGCTGAGTGTTCCGTGCCTGGCGGTGCTTTACGTCTGGTTCCCGCCCGGTGTCAGCTACTTCATGGCCGGCAATCGCCAGGACACGCTGTTGTTGCTGGCGGCCGGACCGGCAACGGCCATACCGCTTATCCTGTTTGCAACTGGTGCGCGGATGCTGCGTTATTCAACAATCGGCCTGATGCAATATGCAGCGCCAACCACCATGTTCGTGATTGCCGTTTTCCTGTTCAAGGAACCCTTTTCAGGAGTTCAGCCTGCTGCATTCTGTTTGATCTAGACTGCGCTGGTGATTTACAGCTGGTCTTCCCTGCGAAGACCTTCCGTGGTGGTGCAGATGTGGCAGGGAATCGGGGATCGCACACGGCGACCCCCGATTTGAACCATTCGCCGTTGCGCAATCACCGTTTGGGCTTCGCCTCGCCGGTGCTAATTCAAGCCCATGCAATTGGCATAGTATGTTGTGGTTGCTGGCCAATCGGAAAAGACGCCCACAACACCGACTTCTTTTGCCAGAACATCGAGCAGGACAAGTGCGTCACCGTCATTGTCAGTGATGTCCGCGATGGTTTGATAATACCAGCCTCCGCCATTCGTCAGCGGGCCGGATCGTTCCAGAGTCCAGGTGATGAGGTTCAACCCCGCTGCTTTGGCCGCTGTGGCATAGGCAGACGGTTCGGGCCTGCCATCGCTTCCGCTGCGCACCAGAAACCACAGGGGAGGCGCCAGATAGCGGATTCCGCTTTGGGCGATCTCCTCCATTGACGGTGTCCAGCTTGCCGGATCTTCCGGGTCGAGATCGGGGTAACGCCCGTCAAGATAAACAGCCTGTTGACCGAATTGCGGATTTTCTGACAGCCAAAACAGGACATCGTTCCTGTTGAAGGACTGGGGGAAGACATCGGATGGCTCTACGCCTGCAGCTTCATACTCGTCGATCAGTTTGCGGGCGTAGGCCTGCTGGCTGAACACGCCGTCAAAAGGCATGTCGACAGATGGTGATTTCAGCTCCGGCGTCATCTTGACGCCAAGCTCCTTGAACAGGGCAATAGACTCGGCATGGGTCAGCAGTGTGCCGCGGGTCGCATAGAGATCCGTTCGCCAGGATCCGGTCCCGCGCATATAGTCCTCAACCGACGTCGCATTCCGGTTCGCAGCATCCATCTTGCCGCTCAACTGACGAAACTGTGAAAGCGTGATGTCGGAGGTGCAGCATTTGGCGGTTGCCTCCCTTTCATTCGCCGGATCAGCCGGCGTGAACGGGACGCTGCACTCCGAGGCGATATCCGGTTTCGCCAGAATGTTGGTTGTGGTGTGCAGGTCACACTGAGAATGGCGGCAGACAAGCGCACGGTCCTTGGTGAACGTCACGTCGCATTCAATGATCCCAGCTCCCATGCGGGCCGCAGCACGGTAGGATTCCTCCGTATGTTCGGGGAATTGCAGTGGCGCGCCACGGTGCCCGATCGAGAATTCCGATTTATAGAACGGCCCTCTGCCACATTGTTTCAGCGCCTGTTTGAGGGCGCCATCGTTGAGATGATCGACGAGCGCAAAGGGCCGTGGCCCCAGTTGCGCAGGAGTCTCGTCGTCGGCAGCCATGGCGGCACTCAGGGAAATGGGAACACTCAAAAGAACAAGATATCCGGCGATCGCAGTGCGTATCATGCAATTCTCCAGTTTTGTTTCAGGTACATTTGCACAGGAACCCCGAATGTGTCCCCGGGGGTTGCCGAGTTCCCGTGATCAACAATGCATCAATGGGTAAATAACGTCTGAAATGTCTGTACGCTTACAAGCTGATGTGACTGTTTCATTCTACCCATCCACCCCGCCGACGATGAAAACAAATCCGATGTGATGGCGGTCTGAATGGCGAACAGAATACCGGAAACATGGTTTGCCGACAGGCTGACATCCAATTCGACGCGCGACGGCGAACATGACAACCGCCGCCGCGCTGTCGCTGATGGCTGGTTAGCCGACCAGCCCGCCATCTTTACGTGTGACGGTGATGACGGCGGAACGCGGAACACTGTCGCCACCGTCCGGCCAGTGGCTGTCGCCGCGCTCGCCTGGATGCTGAATGCCGATGAACATCGCACGGCGGTCAGCGCTCCAGGTCAGGCCGGTAACCTCGCATTGTTTCGGGCCGACAAGGAAGCGGCGGATTTCACCGGTGACCGGGTCACCGGCGAGCATCTGATTGTTACCCTGACCGGCGAAATCCCCTTCGTTCGAATAATTGCCGTCGGTCTGAACCCACAGCAGACCGTTGGAATCGAACTTCAGGCCATCGGGCGAGTTGAACATGTTATCCGCGTTTAGGTTCCCGGATCCGGCCCGCTCGTCCTGATGAACGGTCGGGTTGCCGGCAAGCACGAACAGGTCCCAGGCAAACCCGGGTGCCGTGTGATCGCCGCCATTCGGCTTCCAACGTACAATCTGGCCGTATTTGTTCGCCTCGCGTGGGTTCGGGCCGCCAACAGGCGTGAGATCACCACCCTTGTTTGGCTTGATGCCGCGGTTCTTGTTGTTGGTCAGCGCACAGTAGATTTCGTCCGCGTTCGGATTGGCGGCGATCCACTCCGGGCGATCCATCGTGGTTGCTTTTACTTTTGAACCGGCGACACGCGCATGGACGCAGATCTCGGCCTGACTGGCCATTCCGGTGGTCTCGGGTGTGAGTTCGATCCATTCGCCGGCGCCGTTGTCATGAAACCTGGCGACCGACAGTGTCCCATTGTCCAGCAGACTGTCTGTCTCGGCACCCGGAGCATACACGCCGTCCGACACGAAGCGGTATATGAACTCACCACGCTCGTCGTCACCCATATAGATCACGATCCGGCCGTCCCTATTAACAACGCATTCGGCGTTTTCATGCTTGAAACGGCCAAGTGCGGTGCGTTTTTTTGGGGTCGAATTCGGGTCGCGCGGATCGATTTCGACCACGTAGCCGGCGCGGTTCGGCTCGTTCGGATGTTTCGAAATATCAAACCGCTCGTCGATCCTGGCCCAGCCATAGCCCCAGTCCTTGTCGCTGATGCCGTAGCGGACGAATTCGGGCGGCAGGTCCACGGGCTTTTGATCCTGAACGTCCTCCGTCGACGAGAAGTAGCCGTTGAAATTTTCCTCGCAGGTCAAATAGGTGCCCCAGGGTGTCTTGCCGTTGCCGCAATTGTTCCACGTGCCAAGCGTGCGGGTGCCGGTTGGATCGGCTTGCGTCTTCAACAGATCGTGTCCGGCTGCCGGACCGCTCAGTTCCAGCTCGGTATCCGGAGTGATGCGGCGATTATACGCGCTGTCTTTCACGATGCTCCATTTGCCGTTCTTCGGCGCGATTTCCACGATCGAAATGCCGTGCGCGGCCTTGCCCTTGGCGACGTCGTCGTCGTCGGTATCCCTGTACGCTTTCCTGGTGACAGTGCCGTCAGCATCCTTGACCTCGGGCACTGTTTTGTTGCCCCAGATAATGCTGCGGTTGGTGTATTCGTTGTTGACGACCAGCAGCGTCTTGTCACCGTCCATGAAAACATCCATGCCGTCTATATTATCGCCGAAGGCACGTGCCTGGCTGGCCGCGTTTCCACGTGTTGCGCCGTCGAATTCGGTGGCGTCCGACCACAAGGGATCACCCCAGCGCACAAGGACATCGGCGGTGTAGCCATCGGGAACCGTGACTGTGTCTTCCGAATTGGCGGCGATCGCCGAAAAGGCGAAGCGGTCGCCGGCAGCCATGGCTTCTCCGGCAAGAAAGGTACTGTTCAACATGGCGAAGCTGCCAAATGCCAATGTTCCACCCAGGAAACCACGGCGATTGACGGAGGCCTCGACTATTCTGTCGAAGTCTGTTTCTTCAGAGCGCGGATTAATAACTTCATCGAATTCGTCGAATGACAGATCGGTTTCGTTGGAAGATGACATGGGCGTTCCTCTGTATCGCGTGTATCCGTGAGACGTATCCTGTCCCGGATTTGGCCACATCTTCCCGCGCGGCCGCGTAATCAGCGTCAGCCACGGTCGCACGTGCTCATCGGTGATGACCGCGCTTCATGAAGCGGCAGCGCGTTTCAATCCAAGACATGTCGATGAATAGCGGCCGAACCTAACGCTTTTGTGACACTTCCGGCGATGGCAAGCCAATTTCATCTGCTCGCCAGAGGGCGTCTTTATCGCCCATTATGCGGTCTCCGGGGTCTGCTAACGGGTCCGAAGTCTACATTTTCTCGATGATTTGCGCGTCGCCACTGTCACCATCGGTGGTTTCCCAGGCCTTGATGATCGCCGCCACAATCTGGTTGGGTTCGTCGATAACCAGGGGCCTGACCAGGTGCTGTGAGTGCAGGAACCCTTCATCAGCCATATGGGAGAGCAATTGCAGCAGCGGGTCCCAGAAACCGCCAATATTAGCCAGCACCATCGGGTAGCGGTGTCGCCCGAGCTGCGCCCAAGTCATGATTTCAATGATTTCCTCGAGTGTCCCAATGCCGCCCGGCAGCGCTACAAATGCGCCCGATCTGTCGAACATCTTGTGCTTGCGTTCGTGCATGTCCTTGGTGACGAGCAATTCGTCAAATTCCAATGCAGCGCTCTCTCCGGCCTCTCTTTCCTGCAGAAATTCAGGAATGATCCCGGTCACCAATCCGCCATGCTGTATGGTTTCGATCGCGACAGCGCCCATGATTCCATGCGTACCTCCGCCATACACCAGCCGGATATCGTGCTCGGCCAGAGACCGGCCCAACACCCTGGCAGCCTTTTCGTAGTCGGGGTTTTGTCCGGACTGTGAGCCGCAATAAACACAGATTGATCGATTCTGAGACATGATGTGAGAGAGCATGATGCGGGCAAGCGCGTCAAGCGTGCGTCGCCCCGCGAAAGCCCGCACCCATGTGTTCAAACCTAAGGCGCGTCATGCTTGTTTGACCCTGCCAAAAGGTCTAGTTTGACATTGGTTGATCGAGCCCGAGCGACAAATTGTTGTGTGTTTCCGTGCAAGGCTCCGCATATTGAAGCGGATCGGTGCTATCCGTTTGAAACAAGAGCATCTTATTGGCGTTGTGACAGCTGGAGTATGGCATGAAGAATAGCAAATCCCTGGTCTGGGGGCTCATCGGTCTGGCTGTCATCGTCGCTGTCGCCCTCTACGCCTATGATCGGGACCAGAAGCGCCGGCTTGCACAAGCCGAAGCGGTGGAGGAACAGCAGGCCAGCACCGCGGAGGAGGAAAGCAAGTCCGAGCCGACAGAAGAGGCGCAAACTGCAGCCGATAAGCCGGAAGAAGCGGCCGATGACATGGCCGCCACCGCCGATACCGCCGATGCCGGCGATGACGGGTCAATCGATGCCGCGAAAACCGCGGATACCGGCGCCACCGAAAGTGGCGAAACGGAAACGGCTGTGGTGGACGGCGACAAGACCGATGAAACCGACAAACCCGAGCAAGCCCAGTCTGACGGAGTGAAAACCGAAACTGCTGCGGTGTCCGCAGCGCCGGCCGAACCAGCGTCACCACCGCAGTTTGATCTGGTGCGGGTCGAACCGGATGGATCGACAGTCATTGCCGGTCAAGCACAGGCCGGTGCGACCGTCGAAGTGGTCACCGGTGACACAGTGCTGGCTGAGTCTGAAGTCGGGCCATCAGGCGACTTTGCAGCCATTTTCGAAGACCCGCTTGCGCCCGGTGATTACGAAATAGTCCTGCGGGTTGTGGAAGACGGTGAAATCGTAACCGAGTCCCAGGAAGTCGCAACGGTCAGCGTGCCGGAGGAAAACCCCGAAGCCCTCTTGGTCATCGTTACCAAGCCGGGTGAGGCGAGCCGAATTCTGACACAACCCGAAGCGCCGGAAACCGCCTCCACAGCCGGTGGCCAGCCGTCAGCACCCGGCACCACCGAGACTGATGTCGCCGCCACATCGACCGGCAACAGCGAATCGGGCGATCAGGCATCGTCACCGGCGAAGGCGCCAGCAGAGACGTCTGGCGCTGAAACGGATATGACGGCGGCAGAGGCCGACACCGAAAAGCCGGCAGCGGGCGCAGCGGTTGATTCCGGATCGCAGGACGTTGCATCCGCAGATACGGATTCGGCCGAAACATCGACGAAAACACAGCCTCAAATGGCCGCCCTGAGCGAGACGGAAAAGCCCGACGAATCCAGTCAAACGGAGCCGTCGGCAAAGGTCGCAACATCTGAAACGTCCGCCGATGCCAGCGATGATGCCGAGACGGCCGAGACCGAAACCGCGGCGCTGGACAGTGATTCCGCCGATGCGGCCGCCACGCCAAGGCTGAGGATTGACGCCGTTGAAATCGAGGGTGGCAGAATATTCGTCGCCGGTTCCGCGACACCCGGAGCGTCGGTGCGTGTCTATGCCGACGGGACAGCCATCGGTGACAGCCCCGTGAGCACGAGCGGTCGCTTTCTCGTCGAGGCTGAGCAGGATATCAGCGTCGGACAACATACGATCAGTGCCGATCTGATGATGCCGGGCAGCGATGCTGCCACCATGCGCGTGGCCGTTCCGTTTACGAGACCCGCGGGCGAAACCGTCGCGGCGGTCGCCGCACCAGCCGAAAACGCCTCCAAAACGCCGGAGAAAATGACCGGGGAATCCGACCAGGCTGCAGATGGAAGTTCGTCAGAGCAATCCGCCATGGTCAAATCCGATGCAACACCACCGGCATCGTCCGCCAAAGAGGACCAAGCCGTCACCGCCGAAGACAGTTCGGTTGAGGCACCAAAGGCGGCCGCAGAAACCGCCGACGCCAAGCCGCAGGCAAAGGAAGCCGAACAATCGAGCGACTCGATGGTTGCCACGACGGAGCAGGGGAGCCGATCCACCGACGCCAGCTCGTCCATGCAGAAAACCGAAAGCCAGAAAACCGAAAGCCCGAAATCCGAGGCCGAAATGGCTGCCAAACAAACTGAAACGGCTCAATCTGTCGCTGAGAGTGATGACCAATCGGCAACCGTAGCCGCGGCCGACACCAAGCCGGCCGATCAGACGGCGTCCGAAACCATGAATGCTGAAAAAGCGGATGAGCAACCGGACATGAACAAGGCATCGGAGGCGAAATCGGCAGAATCCGAGGTCAAAACAGATGTGGCCTCAGACAGAAACGCCGACAAGGGTACGGAAATGGCTGCGGCAAAATCCACCCCGTCGGAGCCCGAGACAGTGGTCCAGAAGGCACTTGAGCCGAAGGAAGGCTCTGTGATCATTAGACGGGGCGATACGCTGTGGCAGATATCGAGGCGGGTTTACGGACGTGGGGTTCGCTACACAACGATCTATCTCGCCAATTCGGACCAAATCACCAATCCGGATTTCATCGAACCCGGGCAGATCTTCATGGTCCCCAATGAACCGCTGACCAATGCCGAAGAGCTTCATCGGGAACGCATCAAAAGGCGGTAGGAGCAATTCGCCGGTTCCTTGGTCGGAAGATCACGGAGCCCGCACCGTTTCCCGTTTGTCAGAAACGTGAAACGGTGCAGTTGTCGATTTCGTTGATGTATTCAGGATTAAACGATACCGTCGAAACCTGAATTGCTCTATTTAGGATCGCCGGGGACGGCATCGTGTGATCGTCGCCGCTCGAGGGGCCTTTTTGTCAGACCAGAAGAAAACCATCGCCTCCGACACGGGCAATCCAATTCGAACTCTCCGGAATTTGTGGCCGTTCATGTGGCCGACGGATCGCGCCGATCTGAAACGACGCGTCATCTGGGCAGGTCTGTTTCTCGTCGCTGCCAAATTGGCTCAGGTTTTTGTTCCCTATTTCTTCAAATGGGCAACCGACGCTCTTGATGGCAAACATGACGGGTTGCAATTCCTGCCGGCCGTGCTGATCGCACCCGTCATGCTGGTTATCGCCTACAATGCGGCTCGAATCATTCAACTCGGTCTTAACCAGTTGCGCGATGCACTGTTTGCCCGTGTCGGGCAGCACGCGGTTCACCAACTGGCCTACAAGACATTTGTTCATATCCACCGGCTGTCCTTGCGGTTTCATTTGGAGCGGCGGACCGGTGGCCTGTCCCGGATCATCGAACGTGGCGTCAAGGGCATTGAGTCGATCGTCCGGTTCACCATCCTCAACACTCTGCCGACGCTGCTCGAGTTTGCCCTGGTCGCCATCATTTTCGGGTTCACCTATGGCCTGTCCTATGTCGGCGTCACGGCCGCGGTCATTTGGCTCTACATCTGGTTCACGGTCCGTGCCAGTGACTGGCGCATAGCAATCCGCCGGGACATGAACGCCTCGGATACCGATGCCAACACCAAGGCGGTCGACTCGCTGCTGAATTTCGAGACGGTCAAATATTTCTGCAATGAATCGATGGAAGCGGCTCGTTATGACGAGTCGATGGAGCGGTACGAACATGCCGCGACTCGCATCTGGACGTCATTGGGTTGGCTGAACATGGGACAGGGCGTCATTTTCGGCATCGGGATGGCCATCATGATGGTGATGTCGGCAATGGCGGTGCAGCGTGGGGAGCAGACAATCGGCGACTTCGTGTTCATCAACGCGATGTTGATGCAATTGTCGATCCCGTTGAACTTCATCGGCTTCGTCTATCGTGAAATCCGACAGGGTTTGACGGATATCGAACAGATGTTCGATCTTCTGGATGTTGAAGCGGAAGTCACCGACAAACCCGACGCCGTACCCCTGCGGGATACCGAGGGAGCGATCCAGTTTGAAGACGTGCACTTTCGCTACGAAACAGACCGGCCGATTCTGCACGGCATCAGTTTCGCGGTTCCGTTTGGCAAGACGGTCGCGGTCGTTGGACCCTCCGGAGCTGGTAAATCCACCATTTCACGGCTTCTTTTCAGGTTCTATGACGTGCAGCAGGGTGCGATCACCGTCAACGGGCAGGATGTTCGCGATGTCACGCAGGAATCGCTGCGCAACGCCATCGGCATGGTTCCCCAGGACACAGTGCTGTTCAATGACACGCTTGCCTACAATATCCGCTATGGCCGTCTGAGTGCGTCCGACGAGGAGGTGATGGAAGCAGCCGAAATGGCGCAGATCGGAGACTTCATTCGCGCTCTGCCGCAAGGGCTCGACACCATGGTCGGCGAACGTGGCCTGAAGCTCTCCGGCGGCGAAAAGCAACGCGTTGCAATCGCAAGGACGATCCTCAAAGCGCCGCCGATCCTTATCCTTGACGAGGCGACATCGGCGCTGGATACCGCGACCGAGCAGGAGATTCAAACTGCACTGGATTATGTCAGCCGTGGCCGCACGACATTGGTGATCGCCCACCGATTGTCGACTGTGATCGCCGCCGACGAGATCATCGTGTTGCAGGACGGGATCATTGCCGAACGCGGTACCCACAAGAAGTTGTTGGCAAAAAAGGGCCTGTATCAGGCCATGTGGGACCGACAGCGGGAAGCACAGGAAACCGAAGAAAAACTCAAGGATTTCCGCGAGCACGACGAATTGGGTGTCGTCGTGCGAAAACCACCACTGGTCTGACACTGGTTCTGTCAGCCGCGTCCGTCGAATCCGCGTCGGCAGAAATCAGGCACGGACGATTGCAACCGGTTTGGTTGAACAGGAGATCCGTCCGGGCAGTGCAACCCGGTTTATCAACCACCTCCAGTCAGACCGCCTGCGGAACTGTTTCCATTTGAGGGTGAACTGATCTATGAGTGGCGCATGAGCTTGATTGACACCATCTCCAAAACCCTGGTGCCCATCCACAAGGAGGGCTACAAATTTGTTCTGGCATTTCTGGCCGGCTCTCTGGTTCTCGGTTGGATCTGGGACCCGTTGTTCTGGATTGGGCTGCTTCTGACGGCCTGGTGCGCTTATTTCTTTCGTGACCCGGAACGTTCGACGCCCATAGACGATGATCTTGTTATCAGTCCGGCCGATGGCCGCGTGTCGGCCATTGTCCAAATGCCACCACCTGCGGAACTTGACCTTGGAGAGGACGAGATGCTGCGGATATCGGTGTTCATGAATGTGTTCAACTGTCATGTAAACCGCGCTCCGGTGAGCGGCAATATCACGCAGATTGTCTACAAATCCGGGAGTTTTCTGAATGCCGAGCTCGACAAGGCCAGCGAGGAGAACGAACGAAACGGACTGGTGATCGATGGGGCGCATGGCCCGGTCGGCGTGGTTCAGATCGCCGGCCTGGTCGCGCGCCGCATTCTCTGCTGGAAGAAACCGCATGATCAGGTCGAAGCCGGCGAGCGTTTCGGCCTTATCCGGTTCGGTTCCCGTCTCGATGTGTTCCTGCCATCCGACACAACACCGCGTGTTTCGGTGGGGCAGACTGCGATTGCGGGCGAAACGGTCCTGGCCGAATATGGCACGGCCAAGGGCAAAACCGTCACCCGGCGGAGCTAGGGCAAAGTCATGGATACGGGGTTCTCACCATTCGATCCGAACGGTTTGGAGCGGGACGAATACGGGAGCAGGGGACCGCGCTTGCGGGATATCTCGCTGCGCATGATGGTGCCGAACATCATCACAGCCCTGGCGATCTGCGCTGGACTGACCGGCATCAGACTGGCATTCGAACAGCGTTTTGAGCTGGCGGTCGCAATGGTTCTGGTCGCTGCGTTCCTCGATGCCGTCGATGGACGCATCGCGCGGCTGCTGAAATCCACAACCAAATTCGGTGCGCAGATGGATTCGCTCGCCGATATCGTGAATTTCGGCGTGGCACCGGCATTGGTCCTGTACGCCTACCTGCTCGATCAGGTTCGGTCCTTTGGCTGGATCGCGGCGATGATCTATGCAATTGCGGCCGGCCTTCGTCTGGCGCGTTTCAACGTCATGGAAGAGCGGCAGAACAAGGCCAGTTGGCAGTCTGACTATTTTCTCGGCATACCGGCACCCGGCGGCGCCATGCTTGTTTTGCTGCCCGTTTATGTGGGTTTTCTGGGCATCGAAACGAACACGATCTTTGCCTACATCGCATCGTTTTACACCATGCTGATAGCCTTTTTGCTGGTCAGCCGCCTGCCGGTCTATTCCGGTAAATCGCTCGGTCAGCGTGTGCGCCGGGATCTTGTGTTCCCGCTGATGCTGGCCATCGTGCTGTATGTCGCGATGCTGATGACGTTCACCTGGGAAACGATGACCGCCACGACGCTGCTCTATCTTGTCTCACTGCCCTTCGGTGCGCGTGCCTGGCGCAAACGGTATGGGCGCGAGCAGGCCGGTAACTGATGTGTTGACGCGCGCCAGACTGGCAGCGCGCGTCAAAAAGTGTCCCGTATTGGCACAATCGTGCCAATGGTGCCCGTCACAGATTTCACTGATGCATTTCAGGTTTCGCTGATTCTGACAAAACCTGAATTGCTCTTGCACCAGTATCATTCAGCCGCGTCTGGTCGCGCCATGGGCAGATCATCATTGTCGGCACGTTTGATGGCCTCATCACGCGCAATGTCCGATGGCGCAGCCGCACGTGTCTGATCCAATACGGTCCGGCGGCGGAAGCGGCCGGCGGCGCTCTGCCAGGTATCCCGAGCATTGGCGGGAAGAGCCAGCATTGAGGGGATCATGACCAGCGTCAGCATCGTCGAGAATGCCAGACCGGAAATAATCGCCGTCGACAATTGAACCCACCAGATCGACGTGATGCCACCGACGGAAACCGTCTGCGTGAAGAAGTTCATGTTGATCTGCAGCGCCATCGGCACGAGGCCCAATATCGTGGTCACTGTGGTCAGCATGATCGGACGCAGACGCTGTGCAGCCGTCTTGAGTGCCGCCTGTCGAGTGTCAGTCACCCCCTCCTGGCGCATGCGGTTGAACGTGTCGATCAACACAATTGCGTTGTTCACCACAATACCGGCCAGCGCGACGATGCCGGTACCTGTCATGATGATGGAAAAACGCTGGCCTGTGACAGCCATTCCGAGAAGCACACCGGATATGGCGAGGATCACGGTCGATAGGGTCAACACGGTCTGGTAGAACGAATTGAACTGCGTCAGCAAGATGATGAACATCATGAACAGCGCAGCGATCGCTGCTTTACCCAGGAATGCACTGGATTCCTGTTGCTCCTCATCCGCACCGCGGAACCGCAGGAACACATTCTCCGGCCATTCCTGCGTGTCCACCCAGGACTGAACGAGCTTGACCGCGTCGTCGGGTACAGCCGGTCTTCCGTCCACCATGGCGCCGTCCGCAAGGCTCGCCTTGACGTCCATCGCATACAGTCCATCCCGTCTGGTGATGGATGAGACCTTTTGCTGCGCGGAGCGCTCGATGAAGTTGGAAATCGGCACCTGCCCATTGGCTGTGCGCAGTTTCAACAATTCAAACTGATCCAGTGTGCGCTCGTCACGCGGCAACCGGACCCGAATGTCAACTTCATCTTCGGAATCGTCCGGGCGGTAGGTGCCAATCAAGACGCCATTCGTCACAAGCTGCACCATGGAGCCGACCTGTACGATGCCCGCATTATAGCGTCCGGCCTGCTCCCGGTCGACATCAAGCTGCCATTCGATGCCGGGCAGGGGGCGTCCATCCTCCTGGTCCGACAGCAGTTCTACAGTGTCCACGTGATCGCGGATGCGGCTGACGGTTTCGACCATGGTATCGTAGTCGGTCGATTTGACTTCAAGCCGCAGGTCTTTGCCGGTCGGTGGGCCACCTTCGATCTTGCGGACTTCGACCTTGATGCCCGCCATGTTGGCGGTGCGCTCGCGGATATCCTCGAATATGTCGACCGCACGCGGCCGGCAGCAATAGTCTGCAAGCTCGATCTGCAGTTCGCCGATCACATCGGCCGGTTTGTCCTGAACGCCGCCGAGAACCTGCAGTCCACCGCCGCCGCCACCTGGCGCCGTCGCCGACATCACGACATTGTCGATGCCTTTGACCTGAAGCACTTCAGCTTCGACTTCACCGACCAGGTCGCGAATTTCCGTTGCCGACAGATTTCCGCGGGCCGAAACCAGAACGATTGCAACATCAGGCTCTTCATCAACGAAGAATTCAACGCCCTGGCTGTTTGCGGCGAAATACATGAAGCTGCCGGCCGTCATGGCAAGGATCGTGACGATCACCGCCACATTGCCCCACAATGTGCCGGCCGCGAGCCGCAGAAACCGCAAATAGCCGCCGGTGATACCCGGCACCTTATTTACCTCCAGTGGAGCCCTGGACGACAGCATCAGGGCGACATCATCGGATTCGGCAGCCGGTTTGTCCGCGCGCCGTGACGCAAGGAATTTCGACACCTGATAGGCGAGCGCGAAGGCAATGCCGGCGGTCAGCACGCCACCAGCCAGTTGTACGGCGCCCTCAAAGCCCGAGAAGGGACCAACGAAGGCAGCGAAGCCGGCAATGGCGGCGACAAAGAGCGCTGTGACCATATTCGCCCGGCGCGAAACGCTTGCGGCGATCTGCGCGAACAGCGTTCCGGTCACCGGCAGAAAGACCAGCGCCGTCAGCAGAGACGCCGTCAGCACGATGATGACCATCTTTGGCAGGTAGCTCATGAACTGCCCGGGAACGCCTGGCCACAAAAGCAGCGGGAGAAAAGCTGCCAAAGTGGTAGCCGTTGAGGAAACGACCGGCCAGAACATGAGTTTCGATGCCCGTTTGTAGGCGTCAGCGGGCCCCATGCCTTCGGAGATCTTCCGATCTGCATATTCGGTGACAACGATCGCACCGTCCACCAGCATACCGACCGTCAGAACCATGCCGAACATGACCATCATGTTGACCGTCATGCCGAGGCCGCCAAGGATAAGGAATGCCAGCATGAAGGAACCGGGTATGGCCAGTCCGACCAGCAGGCCGGAGCGGATACCAAGCGTGCCGACCACACAAATCATGACCAGAACGATGGCGGTCATGATGGAAGACTGCAGCGAGCCCAGCACCTCGAAAATGAAACTGGATTGGTCAAGCAGATAGTTGACCTTGATGGAACTCGGCCAATCCTTGGTGAAAGCCGAAACGACCGCACGCACTTCATCATTGTTTTCGATGATGTTCGTGCCAATGCGTTTGGTCACCTGGATCGATATGGCCGGCTGGCCGTTGACCCGGGTAAAGGTCGACGGATCCTTGAATGTACGCTTGATCTCGGCAACCTCGCCAAGCGTCACCACTCCCTCGCCATTTTGCTTGATTGGGATGGAAAACACATCCTGCGCGGTTTCGACCAGGCCTGGAACCTTGACGTTGAAACGACCGTTGCCATCATCGATGAAACCGGCGGCAACGAGCTGATTGTTCTGAGTCAGCGCGTTGAGCAGCTCGTCCTGCGTAATGTCATAGGATTCGAGCTTCATCAGGTCGACGACGACCTCCAGAAGCTCTTCCCGATCGCCGGCGAGACTTGCTTCGCGTACCGTCGAAATTGCCTCTATTTCGTCCTTCAGGCGGCGCGCGAGCGTGGTGAGTGTTCGCTCTGGCACGTCGCCGGACAACGTGACGATGATGGTCGGCTGCAGCGCAAAATTCGTTTCCGTGATGACCGGTTCGTCGGCTTGCGACGGCAGATCGGCTTTCGCCTGATCAACCTTGTCACGGATGTCAGCGAGGACCTCGTCCTTGTCTGTTTCGATATTGAACTCGAGAATGATCCCGGCATGTCCCTCGGAAGCAACCGCTGTCAGTTCTTTGAGGCCATCGAGGCCGCGCAACGATGTTTCCATCGGCCGGACAAGCAGACGCTCCGAGTCGCTGGGGGAAATGCCCTGCTGGCCGATGGAGACATAGTAGACCGGCACGTCAATGTCGGGCTGTGCCTCCTTGGGAACTCCGATATAGGACATGATGCCAGCGGCGATCATGAAGACCATCAGCGTCAGGACGGTCTTCGGGCGTGAAATGATGGCTTGTAGAGCAGAGGTCATGAGTTGGTCTCAGCCTTCATATTTTGAGCAGCCATGTCGGCGGAGACGGGGTCGACCGTTTGGCCTGAAACAACGTAATCCTGCCCGACCGTGATGACCTTGGTGTCCGGCGACAGACCGGTCACCCACATCGTGTCGGGTGTATGAGCGATGATGTTGAGTATTTGAAAGGCCACCGAATTGTCCGCTCCGACGGTCCGGACACCGATGTCGCCATTGTCGTCCAGCGTAAGCCAGGAAGGTTTGACGCGGTATGCTTCCGCGCCATCAAGCTGAATCTGAGCCGATGCTGTAATGCCGTCGCGGAGACGGTGGTCGGGGTTCGGCAACTCGATTTCCACCAGAAATGTGCGTGTCGCAGCATCGGCAGATGGCGATATATAGCGAATGGCACCACCGACCGTTTCCCCGGAAACCAGTGTCACCTGTGCCGAGTCACCAACATCGATCGCACCCACACGGCGTTCTGAAACCTGCCCGACAAACATCATGGGGTCCGCGTTGATCAGCGTGATGCAAACGCCGCCGATCGTCAGATTGTCACCGATTTCGGCGATCGGATCCTGCACAACACCGTCAGCCGTCGCCAGAATGTCCGTATAGGACAACTCACGTTTGGCTTCCGCCAGCGTGGCGGTCGCTCCGTCGAGCAGCGCCTTGAGCGCTTTCACCCGCGTTTCGGATGTAAAACCCTTCTTGCGCAGTTCGATCGCGCCATCATGATCGAATATGGCCTGATCGAGCGCCGCCGTCGCACGTGCAACCGCCGCTTCCCTTACGCCTGGGTCGAGCTGACACACCAGATCACCGGTCTTGACCCGGTCGCCTTTGGAAACCAGCCGCTTTTCAAGTGTTCCAGCAGTCTCGGCACGGACCGATACCACCTTGTCGGCTTCCGTGCGTCCGCGCACCAGAAGCGTTTCAGGCCGTATTTCAGGCTGTACACTGACAAAGCGCACCTTGAAGGCCGTTTCGTCATTCAATTGCCGCTCGGCGGGCGGCAGAACCGCATTTTCAGAATTTTCCTGTCCGCCAACGACAATGTCCCCGGTTCCCATCCAACCGAGAACTGCCCCTGCGATAACCAGAGCTGCAATATGTGAGCCCTTGATACGAAATGCCATTTCGCGCTCTCCTGTCGCCTTATTCCGTTGTTTCCGGCTGCCGCTCGCTGGAGCGCGCCAGAGCTTCGAGTTCATGTCTGTGTTTGATCAGGTGATCGAGACTGGCCTGGGTTACGGACCGTCCGTAATCGGCAATCCATTTCATTCCGGGCATTCCACCAGCCATGCAGGAATTGACCGAATCGAGCATCTTCAGTTTTTCCTGCAAGCCCTTGATTCTGTTGTCGACCGCACGAACAAGCGTGTCCCGGTCGACGAGTTCGGAACACAATGCTGTCAACAGGAATTCGGATTTGAAGGAATCAGGACGTGGCATGACCTGAAGGGATTCGATCAGCTCTTGCCGTCCCTTGTCCGTTATCGAATAGATTTTGCGGGGAGGTTTGCCCGACTCGTACTCTTCGCGCACCGTGACGCATTCATCATCCTGCAATCTGGACAATGCCGGATAGATCGACCCAAAGCTTGCGTCGACGAAATAGGAGAAACGCTCCTCCGTCGACATTTTCTTGATTTCATAGCCGGTCGCATCCGAAAAATGCAGAATGGCGAGACAGACTGATCGTACGTTCATAATCCAACCCCGGCGCTCTAACCCTCATCCCATTGGCTCCTTATGGCCAATCCGGCATGGTTCCGCGCTGTGGTCGAGTATATAGTCACGCAATATATATCAAACAAGAATATGCACAAAAATAATATGCTCGGAAACAATATGTGATGGGCGCCACGGCAGGTCCATGCATTCTCTTGCCGTGCGTGAAGCTTACACACACGACCATCGGAGGAAACTGGAGGGATATACGGGCCGGCGACCCATTCAGATTGGTCAGTCCGGCTGGCGGTAGGATTTGAAGCGTTCTTCCATCACATCAAACAGCAGTCCCGTCTCGCGCAATTGCGGATCGGCCAGCCGGATAATCCTGGCGGCGGCTTCGGATGGATGGGGCACCGTTTCGGGATCTTCGCCCGGCATCGCCTCGGCCCGCATCGCGGTTCGGGCATAGCCTGGATTGACGCAATTGATCCTCAGCGACGTGTTTGCCGCTTCCTCCGCCCAGCAACGCGAAAGCGCCTCCACGGCCGCCTTGCTGGCCGAATAGGCACCCCAGAAGGGTCGGCAACTGTGCGCTGCGCCTGACGTCAGAATAATCGCCCGCCCGGCATCGGACTTGCGCAACAAGGGTTCGACAGTCCGTATGACCCGCCATGTCGCATTGACATTTACCGTCATCACCTTCTCGAACACCTTGGCCTCGATATGACCGATGGGCGACAGGGATCCCAGGATACCGGCGTTTGCGACCAGAATGTCGAGCTTTCCCCAACGCTCGTGGATCGCGCCGCCGAGGCCGTCAATGGCTTTCATATCTGTAAGGTCCAAAGGCACGAGGGTCGCGCTGCCAGCATCAGCCTGGATAGCGTCATCCAGCTCTTCGAGCCCGCCAACCGTGCGCGCAACCGCAATGACGTGCGCGCCGGCCATTGCCAATTCAAGGGCGGTGAAATAGCCAATGCCGCGAGACGCGCCTGTCACCAGCGCGATGCGGCCGCTTAGATCGGTCATGGTGTTCATCCGTTATTGGCAAGCAGAGACAGGGTGCGCGTCGCGTCGGTGCCATCCCGGTCGGTGAGTGCGGTGGGATAGTCGCCGGTGAAGCAGGCGTCACAAAACTGCGGGCAATCCGTATTCCGGCCTGGTTGATTGACGGCCCGGTACAGCCCGTCAATGCTCAGAAAGGATAGTGTGTCGACACGAATGAACTCTTTCATCTCCTCGACAGTCATGCGGGAGGCGAGCAGTTTCGACTTCTCCGGCGTGTCGACACCATAAAAGCAGGAGGCTGTGGTCGGTGGAGAAGCGATCCGCATATGGACTTCCGCCGCACCTGCATCGCGCACCATCTGAACGATTTTTTGCGAGGTTGTTCCGCGGACAATGGAATCGTCAACCAGGATAACCCGTTTGCCGGCAATCGCCTTCTTGTTGGCGTTGTGCTTCAGCTTCACGCCCATATGGCGAATGGAGGTTGTTGGTTGAATGAATGTCCGACCGACATAGTGATTGCGAATAATACCCAGATCGAACGGCAGGCCGGCCTCCTGGGCATAACCGATGGCGGCCGGCGTTCCAGAATCGGGGACCGGCACAACCATATCGGCCTCGACCGGGCATTCCTTGGCTAGTTCAGCACCGATCTTCTTTCGCACTTCGTACACATTGCGCCCTTCAACCGTCGAATCCGGCCGGGCAAAATAGACATATTCGAAAATACAGAAACGGGAGTTGGATGGTCCGAAAGGGAAATGGCTCTCCAGCCCCTCATTTGTGATGACAATCATTTCACCCGGCTTGATATCGCGTACATAGCGGGCACCGATAATATCGAGAGCGCAGGTCTCGGATGCGAGAATATAGGCACCATCGAGATCGCCGAGCACCAGTGGCCGAATGCCCAAAGGGTCCCGGGCGCCAATCATTTTCTTGCCTGACAGTCCGACCAGCGAATAGGCACCCTCCAGTTGGGTAATGGCATCGATGAACTTGTCGACGAGCCGCCTGCGTTCACTCATGGCGATCAGGTGAAGGAGGGTTTCCGTGTCGGATGTCGACGAAAAGATCGCTCCGCGCTGCTGCAATTCGCGCTGTTTGGTCAACGCATTGGTGATGTTGCCATTGTGGGAAATGGCGAAGCCGCCACCTGCGAATTCGGCAAAAAGCGGCTGCACATTGCGCAGTCCCTCTCCGCCGGTTGTCGAGTAGCGTGTGTGGCCGATGGCGCGGCTCCCGGGGAGGCGATCAAGCACCGATTGCTTGGTGAACGTGTCGCCGATCAGGCCGATATGACGCTCTATCGAGAACTGGCTGCCATCATAGGAGACGATGCCGGCTGCTTCCTGGCCACGATGTTGCAACGCGTGCAGTCCCAGTGTGACAACCGCGCCGGCATCGGCCTTGCCGAATATGCCGAACACCCCGCACTCATCGCGGAAGGCATCACCTTCATTTTCCAGCTCTGCCATATCGGTTTTGTCCACGCTCCAGCCGGCGCTGCCGGTTCCTTCGACGTCTAGTTGCTGCTTGTTCCGGTGTCACCGGTTCCTTCGCCGCTCAATCCCTTGAGCCGGTCAAGAATTGTAGCATCGGCATCTTCCGGCAATATGTTGACCAATTGCGCACCGATCGAATCAAGCAGTGGTTTCGATTTGGCTTCCACAACCCAGGCCGGTTGGTTCGGGCCGCTGACCAACCAGTTGAAAAACAACATTGCCACAGCCACCAGGAGAATTCCGCGCGCAGCGCCAAACAGGAACCCCAATGTGCGGTCGAGCGCGCCGATGCGGCTGTCGATGACAAAATCGGCGATCCGCATCGTCAGCACCGACACGATGATCAGCGCGACGAGGAAAATCGCTCCCGCCGAGACGGCCATGGCGATCGTCGCGCTGGATGTGTATTCCAGAACGAATGGCATCAGCAAAGGGTAGAAGGAATAGGCAGCCAACGCCGCTGCAACCCAGGAGGCAACAGACAGAACCTCGCGGGAGAAGCCCCGAACCATGGCAAGCACCGCCGAAAAGAGCGTTACACCGATGAGAATTCCATCCAGTATTGTAATTGGCATTTTGACTGCATCCCAAGATCAGCCGGTCATGTCAGTCCGGCCTGACTTGTCCCTCTATTCGTCTTCCTGTTGCACCTGCTGAGCCGCGGATCCGGCTATGCTGGCGACAAGATCCGGCAATGCTTCCACCAAATGCCAGTTCCCGTTATTCCGTGCCGGCAGTTCGGCGGAGCCCTGAGGCAAGACGGCACGTCCAAACCCCAGTTTTTCAGCCTCTTTCAGGCGTTGCGCCGTGTGCGCCACGGGCCTGACCGCACCGGAAAGGCTGATCTCGCCGAAATAAACGCAATCGGCGGGAAGAGCAAGACCGGCAAGTGATGAAACCAGTGCAGAAGCGACCGCCATATCGGCTGCAGGCTCTGAAATGCGGTAACCTCCTGCAACATTCAGATAAACATCGTGTTGTCCAAGGCGAACACCACAATGGGCTTCCAGCACTGCCAGGATCATCGACAGGCGCGCTGAATCCCATCCCACCACCGCCCTTCTGGGTGTACCAAGTGTTGAGGGCGCCACCAGCGCCTGGACCTCAACCAGCACCGGCCGCGTTCCCTCCATCCCGGCAAACACGGAAGCACCGGGTGCCTTGTCGTTGCGCTCACCAAGGAAGAGCTCCGACGGATTTGCGACCTCACGTAGCCCTTTGTCGGACATTTCGAACACGCCGATTTCGTCGGTCGGCCCGAAGCGGTTTTTGACCGTTCTCAATATGCGGTAATGGTGTCCGCGATCACCCTCGAAATAGAGCACGGCGTCCACCATGTGTTCGACAACGCGGGGTCCGGCAATCTGTCCTTCCTTGGTCACATGGCCGACAAGAACAACCGCCGCACCGGTTTGTTTGGCAAACCGGACCATCGCCTGTGCACCCGTTCGCACCTGTGTGACCGTTCCCGGCGCCGATTCGGCCATATCGCTCCAAAGGGTCTGGATGGAGTCGATGATGACGAGGTCGGGCCGCCGTTCGAGCGCCAGTGTCGCCAGAATATCCTCGACATTGGTTTCGGCCGCCAGCATGACATCGCAATCTGCGGCGCCCAGCCGCTGCGCGCGCAATCGGACTTGTGCAACAGCCTCTTCACCGGACACGTAAACGACACTGTGACCGCCCCGAGACAAGGCCGCGGCCGCTTGCATCAGCAGGGTTGATTTGCCAATTCCCGGATCGCCACCGACCAAAATGGCGGAACCCCGGACAATTCCTCCGCCCGTTACACGATCCAGTTCGGTGATTTTCGTTTCGATCCGCGGCGCATCCTCGATCTCGCCGGACAAGGAGGTGAGCGAAACCGGTTTGCCCTTTTTGGCCGCACGTCCGGGCCCAGCTCCGATACCACCGGTGGGACTGTCTTCGACAATCGTGTTCCACTCTCCGCAGCCATCGCACTTGCCGGCCCATCTGGAGTGGACAGTGCCGCAGTTCTGACAGACAAATTGGGTTTTCGCGCGTGCCATGGGCTCAATCAACCGGTTGAGGAATGGGTGTAGTGGCGGCGGTATCGGGAGCCAAGCGATGTCAGAAGTTCGTAGCCGATTGTGTCGGCCGCGGCCGCCACATCATCAAGCGGGACATTGTGACCGAACAGCTCGATGGAATCACCGGGTTTCAACAGGTCCGCAGGGATGTCGGTTACGTCGAAAATCGTCAAATCCATGGTTACACGGCCCACAACCGGGACATTATGTCCAAGGACGTAACCTCTCGCGCCTTTGGTATTGCTGCCGCGCAATGTCGTGCCAGCTCCCGATACCGCACGCAAATACCCGTCGGCGTAACCCACAGAGCAGACAGCAAGGCGGCTGTCGCGATGGAGCATGCCGGCCGCGCCATAGCTGACAGTCTCGCCGGCCGCAGCGGTGCGGATGGTGACAATATGCGCCAGTGCGGTCACCACCGGCATCGTCACGTTTCCCTTCACCGTGGAGGCCTGGCCGCCATAAAGCGCAATTCCGGGCCGGGTCAGATCAAACCGAAATTCCTCACCAAGCAATATGCCTGCGGAATTGGAAAGGCTGGCCTCGACACCCGCAAAGGCTTTCGAAATTTGAGTAAAATGCTCCAGCTGCCGGTCATTCAATGTGTGATCAGGATCATCGCCGCATACCAGATGGCTCATGATGAGGACGGGCGAAAATCCCGCAGGTCGTGTCACATCCCCAGCAAGAATATGAGCTTCTTTTACCGTGATGCCAAGCCGGTTCATGCCGGTGTCGATCTGCAGGGCGCAGGGGTGATCCCCATTGACGATACAACTTTGTGTCCAAATCGCCACATGTTCCATGGACGCCAGCACGGGTATCAGGTCGGCGCTGCGGCAGAGTGGCTCGATACCGGGCAGCAGGCAGTTCATGACAAAAATGCGCGATTCTGCCGCAAATTTCCGGACGATTTCACCCTCATGGGCGGTTGCGACAAAAAAATCCCGGCAACCGGCATCATAGAGCGTTCTGATGACCGGTTCCATCCCGAGCCCGTAGCCATCGGCCTTGACGACTGCGGAGCAACGGGCCGGCGCCGAAAGCCGGCGCATGACACGCCAGTTCTCGGCAAGCGCGCCAAGATCGATCAGCAACCGGGCGCCAAAGCCGTCATCCTCGGTGACGTCAAACGCTGAATAGAGAGTTTTCACGTGCCATCCGATCCGTCACCGAATTCCGGTGTGCATACCATCATTCCTGGCTGTATTGCAGATAGGAGTTGTCGGCAAGATCGGAAAAGCGCGTATATTCGGCTTGGAAACCAAGGGACACCGTACCCGTCGGACCGTGGCGCTGCTTGGCGATGATGACGTCCGCCGTTCCTCGGACCTTCGCCATTTTTTCTTCCCAGCGCAGATATTCTTCGCTCTTGATATCGCCCGCGACCTCTTCGGGGCTGCGGCGCGGTTCTGTATTCTGAACGTAGTATTCCTCACGATATACGAAAAGGACCACGTCGGCGTCCTGCTCGATCGATCCGGATTCGCGCAAATCCGAAAGCTGTGGTCGCTTGTCATCTCGGTTTTCAACTTGTCGGGACAACTGCGACAAAGCCAGGATTGGGACATTGAGTTCCTTGCCAAGCGCTTTCAGCCCGGTGGTGATTTCGGTGATTTCCTGAACTCGATTTTCGCCTGATTTCTTTGATCCGGTCATCAGCTGAATATAGTCCACAACCAGCAGATCCAGGCCACGCTGCCGCTTCAACCGGCGCGCTCGGGCGGCAAGCTGCGCGATGGAAATACCACCGGTCTGGTCGATGTAGAACGGGGTCTTCTGCATGTGCTGCGAACATTCAACCAGCATTTCAAAATCCGGTTCGGTGATTTCCCCGCGGCGAATTTTTGACGATGAGATCTCCGTCTGTTCCGAGATGATGCGTGTGGCCAGCTGTTCGGAAGACATTTCCAGGGAATAGAACCCGACGACGCCGCCATTGACGGCTTTGGTGCTGCCATCGGCCTGCACTTCCCCCTGGTATGCATTGGCAATATTGTAGGCAATATTGGTTGCCAGCGACGTCTTTCCCATGCCTGGGCGTCCAGCCAGGATAACGAGGTCGGACGGCTGCAAACCACCCATGCGCCGGTCCAATTGCGATATACCCGTCGAAATACCCGAGAGGCCGCCATCCCGTTGATAGGCCGCACCAGCCATATCGATCGCCAGGGCAACCGCATCGTTGAATGATTGAAACCCACCGTCGTACCGTCCGGTTTCGGCGAGTTCGAACAGGCGGCGCTCTGCATCTTCGATCTGGCTTTGTGGCGGCATGTCGAGCGGCGCATCAAAAGCGATATTGACCATATCTTCGCCGATGGTGATCAAAGATCGCCGCAGGGCCAGATCGTAGATCGCTCTGCCGTAATCCTCCGCATTGATGATCGTCACGGCCTCGGTTGCAAGGCGCGCCAGATACTGGGCAACCGTCATGTCACCGACTTTTTCATCGGCCGGAAGAAACGTCTTGATGGTCACCGGATTGGCGGTCTTGCCCATCCGGATAATATCGCCGGCAACCTCGAATATCTTGCGATGCAGCGGTTCATGCAGATGACCCGGTTTCAGGAAATCGGAAACCCGGTAATAGGCTTCATTGTTGACAAGAATGGCCCCGAGCAAAGCTTGTTCCGCTTCGACATTTCCTGGTGCCTCGCGGTAGAGACCACCGCCATCACTGTTATCCATCTCCGTGAGTTGTCGTGCCGGATCGCTCATCACTGTCCTTCGTCTGTTCCTGTCCGCATCAAGTCCGCCGGGCAGCTATAGCCTCAACAACAGGGTTGATGAATCGTTAAGATCGGGTATTGGCCCAATTACGCCAGCCATGCTCAATCTCCACAAGCGCCGTGTGGAAAAACAAATGATATCTGATTCTGTTTGACTCTCGAACGGGAATCGATTCGCAGGGGCAGGGTGCATCGAAACAACCAGCAATACACTGTTTCGAGGTGAACCGCGGTCAGCCTGCGGAGGCCTTGCGCTTCTTCTGCGCCGATTTGCTGGCCTTTCTGGCCCGATGCGGTCCCTTGGCCTGACCAACCATATAGTCCCGTGTCAACGGCACGGCCTGCGGGTTGTGCGCGAGCTGAAACTGGAACACCACCAGATCCTGCCACCGAAAGGCTGCCTCGGATGAAGCCAGATAGAAGTTCCACATTCGACAGAACCGCTCATCGTAAAGGTCCTTGGCAATGTCCCAATGATCGAGGAAGCGTTCGCGCCACGCTTTCAGCGTTTCGGCATAGTGCAATCGCAGGACTTCGATATCCGTTATGACCAGCCCGGATTTTTCGACCGATTTCACCACTTCGGACATGGATGGTATGTAGCCGCCGGGAAATATGTATTTTTCGATGAACGGATTTGTCGGCGTCGGTGATGAAGACTGGCCGATGGTGTGTAGAAGCATCACACCATCCTGTTCCAACAGGTCGGCACATTTATCAAAATAGGTATCGAAGTGTTTTCTTCCGACATGTTCGAACATGCCGACCGATACGATGCGGTCGAATTTCGTCTTGAGGTGACGATAATCCTGCAGACGGAAGTCCACCTGACCGGCGAAACCGTCTTCTCGCGCCCGCTGATTGGAAACCAGGTGCTGTTCGTCCGACAAGGTGATTCCGGTGACTTTGACATTGAATTGCCGTGCCAGGTGAAGCGCCATGCCGCCCCAGCCCGATCCGATATCCAGAACCGACAGATTTTCGCGATCAAGGACCAGCTTTTTGGCAATATGGCGCTTCTTTGCCATTTGCGCGGTCTCCAGATCATCGGCCGGGTCCTCGAAATAGGCGCATGAATACTGGCGGTCCGGATCGAGAAACAGATCGTAGAGTTCACCGGACAGATCGTAGTGATGCTGGACATTGCTGCGAGATCGCTGCAGCGAATTCCAACCGCCAAGGCTTGCTGCCGCCCGCCGCGTATGATCGATCAGAGTTGACCAGATGGATGGAGGCGGTGGTGCCTCGCCCGCATTTTTAAGCAGCACCTCGAGAAAATCACAAACATCGGTGTCGATAAACTCGATATCGCCATTCATGTAGGCTTCGGCGAGTTTGAGATGCGGGTCCAGAGCAACCTGCCATTCGCTTTGGCGGTTGTTGAAGCGCAGGTGGGCGGTCGGACCGCTTCCATCTCCGTATCTGCTGCTTGATCCATCCGAGAACGTAATAACCAGGTCACCGGTCTCGATGAGATCGTGAAGATAGCGTTTCAGTAATGTCCTCACAATAAAAACCCCAATAATTACAATGGTAAGAAGAAGGATTTTTGCGTTGCAGATATTATCACCCTATGGGAAATAATCCAGTACCTGCCGATTTCAGCGCAAAAAGCACAGAAATTCGGAATAATTGCGACGCTTTCCGGTCACGTTTAAGCGGCAGTCCGTGTCGCAACAAAAAAAAGCCCGGTGTGAAACCGGGCTTGTTTGACAGAGGTGGAAATTGGATCAGCTTTTGATCTCTTCCTCGGCATCCACGGCGGGTTCATCTGCCGGTTCGGCGGAGTTTTCCTCAGTGTCGTCCGCTTCCATGTCAGCTTCTTCATCTGAATCCTGGGAAAATTCGACACCTTCCTCGAAAATCTCTTCCGCATTGGCTTCCGCCACGGCTGCCGCATCCTCGTCAACACCATATATCGCGTCCGCCGAGGTGAGGTCTTCGCCCTTGGCCTGCCGCTCGGCTTCGTCGGCTGAACGCGCAACATTGAGCTCGACCTTCACTTCAACTTCAGCATGAAGTGAAATGATGACCTCGTGAATGCCGATGGACTTGATCGGCGTGCGGAGTTCAACCTGGCTGCGGCCGATTGAAAAGCCTTCCTCATCGAGGATCGACACGATATCGCGGGCCGCCACCGAGCCGTAGAGCTGTCCGGTTTCACCGGCCGCCCGGACCACGATAAAGGATTTACCGTCGAGTTTGTCGGCAACTTGCTGCGCTTCGCCGCGCCGTTCAAGGTTGCGCGCTTCAAGTTGCGCGCGATCATTTTCAAATCGGGCCTTGTTGGCGTCGTTGGCGCGAAGCGCCTTGCCCTGCGGCAGCAGGAAGTTGCGGGCGAATCCGTCCTTGACTTTGACTACGTCGCCCATCTGTCCGAGTTTCGCAACGCGTTCGAGAAGAATGACATCCATGGTTATTTCCTTTCAGATGATTTGATTATTCGGATTGATTGTTTGAATTGGACCCTGGCGGTGACAGCGGGCTTGTCCGTGCCGTGTCGAACAGTCCCGCAAACAGCAAAACCACCAGCGGCAGGGGAAACAGGACAACGATCGCGGCATAGGTCGACCAGAGCGCCATGAACCGCCACGCACGTCCGATGGTGCGATGATGCAGCATGGCAAGGCCCGCCAGCATGAAACCACCGGCAAAGGCACCGGATACGGTGGAACCGATCAGCCCGATCGCGCCACCGCCGAAACTCAGGGCCAGCCCGGCGCCGAAGATCAGCATCGACAGGCGGGACATGCGCAAACCTGCCGGAATGGAGTCCGCGGGCCGTTTTGCGCGTCCTGATGCGCGGACGATTGCGGATGCCAGATACCAGGCAACAAACAGGATGGTGACCCACATCATCGCCTGCAGCGCTGGCAGGATTCGGGTCATGAACCCGATCATGTCGTTCCGGTATTCGGCGTCCGGCTGAAACTCGGGATTTTGCTCTGCCAGGATGGCGAACAGGCGTTCGACAACTTCCCCCACAACATCCTCGCCATAACCGATGGCGAATCCCAGAATGATCAGCGACACACAGACAAGTCCGCACAGATGCAACATAATGTCCGACAGCGGAAACCAGGCCATTTGACCTTGCGGGCCGCCGAGTTCTTCTGCCGGACGTGCCAGATTACTCAGATGGGCGATCCAAGCTGCCGGCACAAAGGTCGTCGCTGCAATCATGAACGAGGCGAGGGGGCTGACGGCAACGGCGACAATGCCGGTGGCAACGATGACGGATGCGACTCCAGCCAGGTTCGACCACCCAAGTCCGGCAATCAGAATGGGCAGGGTGGCAAAGGCAGAGAGCAGAACAGAGAGCACAGTCATGTCGCCGGATCCCAGCACCAGAAGTGCTGCGGCAATCCCCGCGACGAGGCCGACCAACAATGTGAGTGTCGTGTTGTTCATTCGAAGCGCTGTCCTGCTTGTTCAAGCAGTTAGAGGCACAGGCGGATTCAATATCTCAAGCCGCCATGGTGCCCCAACTTGGGGTTTTGGGTGCTTCCCCGATGCCCATCACCGGGAAAGGAGGCCGGGGCTTGCCCCGGCCAAGACAATTAAAGCCGCGCCTATTTGACCAGGTAAGGCAGAAGTCCAAGAAAACGAGCGCGCTTGATCGCGCGTGCGAGCTCGCGTTGTTTTTTCTGGCTGACGGCAGTGATGCGGGATGGCACGATCTTGCCACGCTCGGAAATATAGCGCTGCAACAAACGTACATCCTTGTAATCGATCTTCGGAGCATTGGCGCCGGAGAACGGGCATGTCTTGCGGCGACGATGAAATGGACGCCGCGTCGGAATCTGATTGATATCGACCATGATTGAGCTCCTTATCGCCGGTCTTCGCGCGGACGGCGCGGTCGGTCATCCCTGTCGCCACGACGCGGGCGGTCATCGCGGTCACGTTTTTGCAACATGACGGACGGTCCTTCTTCATGCGCATCCACACGGATGGTCATGTAGCGCAGCACGTCCTCACTGATGCGCATCTGCCGTTCCATCTCCTGGACGGCGGCCGCGGGAGCGTCGATGTCCATGAGCGTATAATGCGCCTTGCGGTTTTTGTTCATTCGGTAGGAGAGTGACTTCAATCCCCAATTCTCAACCCGACCGACGCTTCCGCCATTCGCTTCTAGAATACCCTTATACTGCTCGACAAGGGTCTCAACCTGCTGGCTGGAAACGTCCTGCCGGGCAAGAAATACATGTTCGTACAAAGCCATATGTTTGCCTTTCTTGATCCAACATGTTCGCGCGGCCCGGAAATCGGCGGCTAAGCCTCAACGACCCTCCGTCGGCCCAAGGGCCTGCAAGAAAGGCGTTGATATCGAAACGGTCGAGAGCGGAGACACGGGAGGCCGGAAATCTTGTTTTCCTGTCGCTCACCGAATTGATGAGCGGCCCTCCGTTCAGCCCCCAGCCAGATGACCGGGTCTTACGAACAGCGCGCTTATACGCGTTTTGCCGCGTGATGCAAGAAAAATAGCGAGCGACGGCTCGACTTTGGTCGTGCCGGGCCTGAGGTGCAGAGATTGCGCGTGATTGGCAAGAAGAAAGACGCGCGGACAGCGCGCCTTCCGCAAAGGGACATCAAGACGCGATCGATTTGCGCAAGTGGTCCAGATGCTCGTCCCACCCGTGGTCGAGCGCCATCAGCAGCTGCATGGAGGCCGCGCCTGCCGCCTTTGCAATCCCTTCATGAATCAGCGTAAGTCGTGTCCCGCCGGCAGCATCATCCAGAATCCAGGTGACTGTCGTTTCCGCACCATCAAAGGGATCGATGATGAACGTGTAGACAAGCTTCGATGGTGCGTCCATGTCAAGAACGCGGCCCCATATGATAGGAACGGATGCGCCGTCATCGGTTGTGCGAATAAGGCTGTAATCTTCACCGGAGGCCAGATCAGATTTGGCCGGATGAAACCACTTCGCCAACTTGTCCTTGTTGGTAAGAAATGACCACACCGTTTCCCGCGAGGCGTCAAGGAATACAGTCTTGGTAATGGTTGTGGTGGTGTCAGTCATCTTTTTGTCTCTCTTCTTCTTCAATGGCTTCTTGCAAATTGTGTAGACGGTCGTCCCAGAACCGGTCAAAATAGTTCAGCCAGTCGGCGACGGATTTGAGCCCCAGGGGCTCCAGGCGATTGATCCTTTCACGTCCGCTCGGATGAACGGAGATCAGGGCACCCTGTTCCAGAATGGTCAGGTGTTTCTTGACCGCCGCGCGAGTTATGTCGAACCGACTTGCGACTTCGCTGATCGTCATGTCCTGTCGGCTGAGAAAAACCAGAATGTCGCGCCGTGTCGGATCGGCCAGCGCGCGAAACGCGCCTTGGACGGCGCCCGGACTGCCGTCAATCAATTCGTCACCGGCAGGAAGTCGAATTTCCCGTCCTGATAGAGGAAGGTCACGCAATCCACTTTGGATATGCACTCGCTGATATGCGGAAGGTCCTTGGGAATTTTGTAGAAGGAACCCTGCGGAAGGGCCGTGCCGGTCCCATCACTGACGGCATAGTGGGTCATCGTCCCTTCAACCACCACTCCGAACATGTTGGCCGATTTAGCATGTGCCGGACTGATCAATCCGGCCGGCAGTCGAACCATCGCCATATAGGGTTCCTCAAAACGATTGCCGATAATGGTTGCGAAGGCCACGCCTTCCTGGGTCGACTGCCAATCCAACAGGGCAGGCGGAATGCTGAGGACATCCGCATCGGCGGATGTAGCCGGTATCGGCACGCACATCACAGAGAGAAGGGCAAGGCCTGCTGTTGTTTTCAAGATCGGGTTTTGCATGTCTGTCTCCATATAGAACCAAAAGGTATCATATATATGAGATACCAAATGGTATCATGTCAACCCGTGAAAGAGCTTTCGTGTGAAGACCCCTGTTTTGGCTGGTTCTATTTTGTCAGAAATCCAGCGATGGCGTGCCACTCATCAGAGAGATTGTCGCTGGATTGTTCTGTTCCGGCACGCCGGTACCAATAGGCAGCGTTTGGAGCATCACCTTCGATGAGGTGCACCAGGGCATGGACAAGATCGTATGGTCTGTTCCCTTCCGCCGTCTGGCAGATTGCATGCGCCTTTTCCCAGGGCTTGCCAAGACGAAGGTCGCCTTTTTTCAGCCACCAGAGAGCCTGGAGCGGCAATGACAAATCGTTGGGCGGTGCGTCCTGCGTCAGGCTGGAAAGGATATGGTCTATCATGGCTCGGTCCCCGATGTGTCCAATAGGTGTTTGCCCGGCGGCCAGCGGTGGCAACAGCGACATCAGGTTCCCGAATATCGAACAACGTCGAAGGGATGCGCAGTCAGAATGGATAGATCAATTTCGAGCGCGATCTTTGCTATCGACTATTTCTTTCGATAGAGCAGCCAATCCTTGAATGCCTTGCCGGTTCCCGCAGGGATGTCGGAGAAATGCGTAATGCGGTTGCGGCCGCTGTTCTTGGATGCGTAGAGGGCCTGGTCGGTCTTGCGATAAATGTCGCTTGAATCGGAGGCGTCCGCCGCCATGCATATGCCAAGCGACAACGTCACCGGGCCGTAATTGACACCGGATTTCCGATTGATGAATTGTCCCTTTTCGACGGCTGAACGAATATCCTCAGCCATTTGCCCGGCTTCTTCCTTGGTGGTGTCGTCGACGGCGATGGCGAATTCCTCGCCACCGATGCGGGCAACGAATGAACCGGCCGGAAGTGCCGATTGGATCATTTTCGCGACATAGGCCAATATCTTGTCGCCGACAATGTGGCCGTGGGTGTCGTTGATCCGCTTGAAGTGATCGACGTCCGCGAACATCAACGCGAAATACATATCTTTTTTCTTGTCATCGCCGATATGGGCGATGTGTGAATCGAAGGCACGCCGATTGGCAAGCTTGGTCAGCGGGTCGGTGTTGGCCAGTTTCTTATAACGGTCCAACTCATTTTGAATATTGTGTATCTCGACCGATGTCTGGCTCATCGATGTGACGACCTCTTTGCCGTGATCGATTGTCGAGTTTGTTTCCCGGGAAAGCATGTTGACGATCTGATCGAGCAGTTTTCTGTCCCGCGCGGCGGGGCTCGACATCTTCACGGACGTGTTGCCCAGAACCTTTCCATATTTTTGCAGGGAAACCTGCTCTTTGCGGAGCAGCGAAAGGACCTCGGTCACCTGAACAGCGATTTTGCCCTGTGCTTCCTCCATCACTTCGTCACCGTGATGGTGGGCAAAGAACTGTCGTCCGAGATTGTCGAGATCTTCCTGTTTTGGGCTCGTGCCGAGTTTGGTCAGCCCCTTGTAAAGATCCTTGTTCGTGCCAGTGGCGGCTTCATAGAAAAGTTCATAGTTCCGGGGCAGTCCTGCAGCCCCGTACTCCTGCATCATTTCCACCACTTGTTTAGCAATATCACTCATCGGCACAATGTTGTCATGTCGAGGCACCATATGTGCGGCGACCGGTTGAACTTTAGTCATAACCTATTGGATTCGAGGTAAATAAATTACAAATGTACCATAAATTTTCCCGATAAGCGTTAAGGTTGAAGCAGAAGTTCCGGTTCTACTTGTGGGCCGCTGCCATGCGGTGCATTTTGGTCGGGAGCGACATTTTTCGGTCGTTCCCATCACAGCGGCCGTGCCGCAAAGCTTGACTTGCTGTCCGTTCAGTGTTGAGAGGCGGCAGAAGAAATTGGGGGTAGCTCGATGAGCATTGCATTTACCTTTCCGGGGCAGGGCAGCCAGGCCATCGGCATGGGCAGGGATTTGGCCGATGCCTTTCCCGAGGCGCGGGCGGTGTTTGACGAAGTCGACGATGCACTGGGCCAGAAGCTTTCCACACTGATGTGGGAGGGCGATATTGATGAATTGACCCTGACCACCAACGCTCAACCAGCACTCATGGCCGTTTCTCTGGCCGCAGTGCGGGCGATGGAGGCAGGTGGATTCAATATAGCGCAATCGGTTTTTTGCGTGGCGGGTCATTCATTGGGCGAGTACTCGGCACTGGCGGCGGCAGGATCAATTTCGGTTGCCGATACCGCGAGACTTTTGCGAGTCAGGGGCAATGCCATGCAGCAGGCCGTGCCGGCCGGTGAAGGGGCCATGGCTGCAATAATCGGTCTCGAACAGGACGCCGTCAATGACATCTGCGTGCAATGCTCGACAGGTGACGGATTGTGTCAGATTGCCAATGACAATGGTGGCGGTCAATTGGTGATATCAGGATCACGTGAGGCGGTTGAGTCAGCGGCCGCAATGGCCAGCGAAAAGGGCGCGAAACGGGCTTTGCTCCTGCCGGTTTCAGCACCATTTCATTCTGTTCTCATGCAGCCGGCAGCAGATGCGATGCAGGACGCTCTGGGCCGGGCGAGCATCGCCAAACCGTCTGTTCCGTTGATTTCCAACGTTCTGGCAGGTCCGGTTGATAACCCTGCAGACATCAGGGATCTACTGATAAAGCAGGTGACCGGACGTGTTCGGTGGCGCGAGACCGTACTCTGGTTCGCGGCCAATGGCGTAACGGAAGTCTGCGAAGTTGGCGCTGGCAAGGTGCTGACAGGACTGGCCAGGCGAATCGACCGTAGCCTTGCGGGAACAGCCATCAATTCGCCGCAGGATGTTGAGAGTTTCTTGCATCGTTGAGGCAATTACATCCGACGGCTTCATGAAACATGATTTAAGGAAGAAGGTATGTTCGAACTGAGTGGTCGAAAGGCCTTAATAACGGGGGCATCCGGTGGAATTGGCGAGGAAATCGCCAAATTTTTGCACAAGGCGGGAGCAACAGTCGGTCTGCACGGAACCAGAGTTGAGAAGCTTGATTCGGTCGCTGCTGAACTGTCTGATCGCGTCCATGTGTTTCCGGCAAACCTCTCCGACCGTACCGAAGTCACGTCCCTCGCAAAATCAGCCGAAGAGACGATGGAGGGTGTCGATATTCTGGTCAATAATGCCGGGATAACGAGAGATGGTTTGTTTGTGCGCATGTCGGATGAAAACTGGGACGATGTCCTTGCCGTCAATCTGACGGCGGTTTTCCACCTCACGCGCGAGTTGACCCACCCGATGATGCGGCGCCGTCACGGGCGCATCATCAACATCACATCGGTTGTGGGTGTGACCGGAAATCCAGGACAAGCCAACTATTGCGCATCCAAGGCGGGATTGATTGGATTTTCCAAATCCCTGGCCCAGGAAATTGCAACACGGAACGTCACTGTCAATTGTGTAGCGCCTGGATTTATCGAATCTGCCATGACCGACAAGCTCAATGACAAACAGAAAGAAACGATCATGGCGGCGATACCGCTGCGCAGAATGGGAACCGGCGTCGAGGTGGCCTCGGCTGTTTCCTACCTGGCCTCGGACGAGGCGGCATACGTCACCGGCCAGACCATCCACGTCAATGGCGGAATGGCGATGATATAGGTCGAAACGCCGGTGAAAACCGGTGTTAACCGATGGAAATCCCAACTTATCCAGCTGAAGAGAGATAACAGCGCAAATTCGGGCTTTGCGACCGGGGTAAACCGTGTTAATGGCCGCAGCCATTGCTGCAACCGGCGTCTTTCTCCGGGAGAGCAATCCCGAATAAGCGGGAAATCCACAGGCCCGCAATTTGCCGGGACGCAAGTGCCAATTATCAGGCACAGGAACTTGATTGACTGACCGCATGCCGCTATCCAAGGCAATGCATAACGTATAGGGGTCGAGGATACCGACATGAGCGATATCGCAGAACGCGTAAAAAATATTGTTGTCGAGCATCTTGGCGTTGACGCCGAGAAAGTGACAGAAGGTGCGAGCTTCATAGATGATCTTGGTGCAGACTCGCTCGACACTGTCGAATTGGTCATGGCCTTCGAAGAAGAGTTCGGTGTCGAAATTCCCGACGATGCCGCTGATACGATTTTGACTGTCGGTGATGCAGTCAAATATATCGGCAAATCCCAGAGCTGACTGCGATTGATGGAACCGCTGCGGTTCCAGACCGACGATAGGCATGTGGCCTTCAGCTCTTAGAGACGACGTGCAACAGCCCGGTATCGTTCCGGGCTGTATACTATTACAGAGGCACTGCGGTTTGCCGGTAACGATCCATCGGTTTCATAGGACCCGATTGGAACGGAAGACGAGGCACTGAAGTGGGGACACCATGAGGCGTGTTGTTATCACGGGAACCGGAATGGTTTCACCCCTCGGTGATGGCACCGAGGTAACGTGGAAACGATTGGTTGCCGGCGAAAACGCTGCAGCCAGAATTCAGGAATTCGAAACGGAAGATCTCGCAGCAAAAATTGCTTGCAGGATTCCGGTCGGCGATGGTTCAGATGGCAGTTTCAATGCCGATCTTTACCAGCATCCGAAAGAACAACGGAAAGTCGATCCATTCATAACTTACGCAATCGCAGCGGCCGACCACGCTCTGGCCGATGCTGACTGGGCTCCCCAAAGTGATGAGGACCAGATTGCGACCGGTGTTCTGATTGGATCGGGCATTGGTGGTCTTCAGGGTATCATCGATGCCGGAGACACCCTCCGCGAACGGGGCCCCCGGAGGGTCTCACCGTTTTTTATTCCGGGCCGTTTGATCAACCTGGCTTCCGGACAAGTGTCCATCAAGCACAAGCTGCGTGGTCCGAATCACGCGGTCGTCACCGCCTGTTCCACCGGCGCCCACGCCATTGGCGATGCGAGCCGCCTGATTGCATTGGGTGACGCGGACGTGATGGTTGCCGGAGGCGCCGAGTCGCCGATCTGTCGTATCGCAATGGCCGGGTTTGCGGCTTGCAAGGCACTGTCAACGGACTTCAATGACGATCCCAAACGCGCATCGCGTCCGTATGACGAAGCCCGGGACGGGTTTGTCATGGGCGAGGGCGCCGGCATCGTCGTTCTGGAAGAACTTGAGCATGCCCAGGCTCGCGGTGCGAAGATTTATGCTGAGGTCATTGGTTACGGCTTGTCGGGCGATGCCTATCATATCACGGCACCGTCGGAGGATGGCGAGGGCGCCTATCGCTGTATGCAGTCGGCGATGAAGCGGGCGGGGATCACCGCGGCGGACATCGACTACATCAACGCACACGGCACATCGACGATGGCAGACACGATTGAACTGGCAGCGGTCGAAAGACTCGTCGGTGGGTCGGCTGCGTCAATATCGATGTCATCGACGAAATCGGCCATCGGGCACTTGCTGGGTGCAGCTGGCGCCGTCGAAGCCATTTTCAGCGTTCTGGCGATCAGGGACAATGTGGCGCCGCCGACGCTCAACCTTGACAACCCATCGGTTGAAACACCAATTGACCTTGTGCCCAAGGTTGCAAGGCACCGCGAAGTCAATGTTGCATTGTCCAATTCATTCGGTTTCGGGGGCACAAATGCGTCCCTTGTGTTGCGCCGGTTCGAAGGCTAGACCATATATCGCCGGGTCGAATCGTCCCGTCGAGACCACAGGTATAGCCGCTCGGTTGGGGCGGTTGCGCCGTGATGTTGTGTATTACATCGTTGGTCGACTGGCTTTCTGTCGCCACATTCGCCACCATAGTGGGCTCGCCTGACTGCTGTTTGTGAAATTTGAGGATTGATTGTGAGTGACCGCAGGTTTTCAGATGACGATATTGGGTTTGGGCGATCGAGCGGTAACGGACCCATCATTCCGCAATCTGCGCGGCAAGCCCTGAAACCGGAAGAAGCCCCACAGCCACCCAAGCGGTCGGAACGGGCTCGCAGCCAGTTCGTCGTGTTCCTCAATTTCATGATGTCCCTGGTGGTGTTTCTGGTGATTGCCGGCGCCGGTGCAGTCTATTTCGGATCCCTGCGCTTTGAAGAAGACGGTCCATTGGCCAGCAACACGAACATTCTGGTGCGTGAGGGCGCCAGTGTGAGTGAAATTGCCAATGCGCTGGAACGGCGCAACGTGATAACCGATGCAAGGATTTTTCGCCTCGGTGTGCGCGCCTATATGCCGGATGATTCTCTCAAGGCGGGCGAATATGAAATCAAGGCCGGTTCATCCATGCATGATGTGATGGACCTGTTGCGGTCAGGAAAATCGATCCTTCTCTCCGTGACGGTCGCGGAAGGACTATCGGTGAATCAGATTTTCAAGCGACTGGCCGATAACTCTGATTTAACTGGAGAATTGCCCGGGGAATTGCCTCCGGAAGGGTCGCTTCGACCCGAGACATACAAATTCACGCGTGGAACGACACGGCAGGAAATCATCGACCAGATGGCGGCATCGCAGCAGACACTTGTCGACCAGATCTGGGCACGACGTCGGGCTGACCTGCCGATCGAGACAAAGGAAGAATTCGTCACTCTTGCATCCATCGTCGAAAAGGAAACCGGTCGCGCTGATGAACGGTCGCTTGTGGCGTCCGTGTTTCTTAACCGTCTGGAACGAGGTATGCGGCTGCAATCTGACCCGACAATCATCTATGGATTGTTCGGCGGCGAGGGAAAACCGGCCGACCGGCCAATCTACCGGTCCGATATCGACAAGCCGACACCCTATAACACCTACGTCATTGACGGGCTGCCGCCCACACCGATTGCCAATCCCGGCCGTGCCGCTCTGGAAGCGGTTGCCAACCCCTCACAAACAAACAATGTTTACTTCGTGGCGGATGGCACAGGTGGCCACGTATTTGCTGAAACTCTCGACCAGCACAACGCGAATGTGAGACGCTGGCGCAAGATCGAAGCCGATCGTGCGAAGGAAAGGGAAGCGGCAAAAGATCAATAGGCCGAAACGGCCAGGGGCGGCATCCAATTGCGGAGGGAGCGGTTGTGGCACTGCAATCGATGACGGGGTTTGCCCGTGGTGAGGGAGCGGTCGGATCGTTTCGCTGGGCATGGGAACTCAGATCGGTGAATGGCCGCGGACTGGACCTGCGTGTTCGAGTGCCGACCGGATACGACAAAATTGAACCGATCGCTCGCAAGGCCGCTTCCAAGGCTTTTCAAAGAGGCAATATTCAAATCTCCCTTACCGTGTCGCGTGACGAATCACAGGCACGCCCGACAGTGAACGAAGAGTCTCTCAACGCAGTTGTCGCTGCGGCTGAGGAACTGGCGAAGCGCATCGGGTCCGGTCCGCCGACCGTTGATGGATTGCTGAACATCCGAGGCGTGCTCGAGTTCAATGAACCGGCAATGGACCCTGAAACTGCGCGGATTGAGGAAGCTGCCCTGTTTGACGGCCTGAAAACGGCCGTTGCTGATCTTGCTGCCATGCGGTCATCGGAAGGTGAAAAGATCGGCGCGCTCCTGCTGGACCATGTGGTGGGCATTGAGGCGTTGATCGAGCGTGTCGAATCTGATCCATCCCGGACACCTGCCGCGATCGTAAAGCGCCTTGAGCAACAGGTCCGCATGCTTCTGGATGCCAACGCAGATTTTGACGCCGACCGGCTGCACATGGAGGCGGCCATATTGGCGGCCAAGGCCGATCTGCGTGAGGAAATCGACCGCCTGACGGTCCATGCGGCCGCATGTCGCGATCTGCTGAGGGACGGTGGTCCGATTGGCCGAAGGCTTGATTTTCTGGCTCAGGAATTCAACAGGGAAACCAATACAATATGCTCCAAATCAAATGCCGCGTCCGTGACGTCGGCGGGGTTGGAGTTGAAGGTTCTGATCGATCAGTTCCGCGAACAGGTTCAGAATCTGGAGTAATGCCATGGCATCGGGTGCGAATGCGTCATCAACAATAAAACGACGTGGGCTGATGTTGGTGCTTTCCTCTCCGTCAGGCGCCGGGAAATCAACCATCGCCCGCAATCTCCTGGAAAACGACGATGAATTCAGTCTCTCGGTGAGTGTGACGACTCGGACGCGGCGTGGCAGTGAAATTGACGGCGTCCATTATCACTTCCTGTCCGATGTTGAATTTCGACGGCTGCGCGACACCGATGCGCTTCTGGAATGGGCCGAGGTGCACGGCAACTACTATGGAACGCCGCGCGAGCCCGTGGAGGTCGCCATGGCCGGAGGGCGCGATATGCTCTTCGATATCGACTGGCAGGGGGCTGCACAATTGCAAGACAAAATGTCCGCTGATGTGGTCTCCGTGTTTATTTTGCCGCCCTCGCTAACCGAGTTGAAGTCACGATTGCAGCGGCGCGCCGAGGATACGACGCAGGTTATTGACACGCGCCTCGCCAATTCGCGGGAAGAGATGGAACATTGGCTGGACTACGACTATGTGGTCATTAATGACGATCTTGACCGTGCCTATACGGCCGTGCGCGCCATCGTGCAGGCGGAGAGGTTGAGGCGAGACCGGAGACCGGGTTTGTTCGATTTCGTGGCCGGTCTGCTCGATGAGAATTTGGATCCGTAATTGATCCGATCCATCGAGAAGAGCATCATCATGGAGCCGACATTTGCTCCACAGCATTGGCCAGATCGCAGAATTCCTTGATTTCAAGTGTCTCGGCCCGCCGTTGCGGATCGATCCCGCAGGCACTCAGCAACGGCTCTCCCCCGAGTGACTTGAGGCTCTGTCGCAGCATCTTGCGGCGTTGTCCGAAGGCCGCCTGAGTAACCATGGAAAGCGCCTTCGCCTCACAGGAATAAGGCGTTTTGCGGGGTATCAGGTGAACCACGCTAGACGTCACTTTCGGAGGCGGAGTGAAAGCCTGTGGTGGCACGTCGAAGGCAATGCGGGATTCCGTGCGCCATCCAGCCAGAACACCAAGACGGCCATAGGCACTGGATCCGGGCAGGGCGACAATCCGCTGTCCCACTTCCTTTTGGAACATCAGCGTTAGCGATTGAAAATATGGAGGCCACGGTTCCGTGAGCAACCAGTTCACAAGCAATTGCGTGCCGACATTATAGGGCAGGTTGGCAATAATCTTGATCGTCTGGCCACCAGCGATTGCAGCGAAATCGACTTTCAGCGCATCGCCCTCGATAATGTCCAGCCGACCGGGATAGTGCTCGGCGATCTCCGCCAAGGCCGGCAAGCAGCGGCTATCACGTTCGATCGCGACCACTTTCTGCGCACCATTGGCCAACAGAGCGCGGGTCAGGCCGCCCGGACCCGGACCAACCTCCAGCACTGTGCTGTTGTCGAGTGGCCCTCCCGTCAGCGCGATCTTCTGCGTGAGATTAAGATCAAGCAGAAAATTCTGACCAAGCGACTTTCTGGGTTCAAGTCCGTGCCTGGCAATCACATCGCGCAACGGAGGCAATCCGTCAATGGCCGCCATTGGGATTGCCTTCCGCATCCACGCGCCCGGATGCCAGGCTTCTCGCCAGTCGCATGGCTGCGACAAGGCTGTCTGTGCGTGCCAATCCGCTGCCCGCCAAGTCGAATGCCGTCCCATGATCGGGCGAAGTGCGAACAAACGGCAATCCGAGGGTCACATTCACCGTTTTGTCGAAGTCCAGAGCCTTGGCGGGGATAAGCGCCTGATCGTGATACATGCAGATGGCCGCATCATAGCGGTGGCGCGCCTCCTCATGAAACATCGTATCCGCCGGGTGCGGGCCGGTTGCCGCGATACCCTCGGCTTTGAGGTGGCTGACAGCGGGCAAGATAATGTCTTGATCTTCATCTCCCAGCGCACGGGATTCTCCGGCATGCGGGTTCAGTCCCGCCAAAGACAATCTTGGCTCGGAAATTCCAAAACGCGATTTCAGATCAGCGGCTACGATTTGACTGGTTGCGATGATTTCATCGGCTGTAATCCGGAGGTGAACGTCGCGCAGGGCGATATGGATCGTGACGGGAACCGCGCGCAATCTTGGCCCGGCGAGCATCATCACCGGTTTGACCGATTTTCCGGTGTGTCGTGCCGCAAGCTCGGCGAGAAACTCCGTGTGCCCTGGAAATGTAAAGCCGCTATCGTAGAGTTGCGCTTTGGCGATGGGGTTCGTGACCACAGCCGCAGCCTTTCCAGCGATGGTCAAATCGACCGCCCGTTCGATCGATTCGATGATTGCCGCAGCATTGTCTCGATTTGGTGCACCAGGATTTGCTCTCACTTTGTTGGACAGAGGGGCAATCGGGAACGTCCCGTCAATTATCCGGGACGGCTCCGAGGGGTCCACCTCGACGATCTTCAGGTCATAGCCAAGTCGGCGTGCGCGGTCATGATACAGTGCGGGACAGGCATGGACCACAAAGCCGCGGCGGTCGTCCGGATGTAGCTCTTGCCACATCGCCATTGTGATGTCCGGACCAATTCCCGCCGGGTCCCCCATGGTGATGGCAAGGGGCAGTCTGTCGCAATCGTCTGGATCCATGGCGGCGGCCCGGTGCACCTACCGGCGAGAAATCCGGGCCTGTTTGCGCAACTCGTCCAGATACTTCTTTTCGTTGGCTCCGCCACCTTGGTTGTTTTGCGAAGCCTCCGAACGAAATACCATTTCTGCCGCAAGGTCGTCTGACACCTGCTTGCTGGAGCAGATGGCAAGAAACTCGACGCCGCGATCGGTTACCCGTGTGCTGGTCGTTCTTCCCTCTGATGTCTTTTCAACCAATGGCTTCCAGTCTCGGGGCAGGGCCGGCTGCATCACTCGCCCAAGATCAATGACGGAAACGTCTCTCAGCCCCTTGGCCAGTTGCCGCGTCGAATCGCAACTCACGAAGCGTCCGCGCATTTGATCTGCTTCACGTTTGCGCTTGCTCAGTATGGAATTCCGTTTCGATTTGGGGACGACGAAAACCACCTGCTGAAGGATGTATTCCGTCGTTGACGGTTTTTCTCCGCCGAGTTCCAGCATCTTCGATACCAGTTCTTCCGTACTCATTTTTCCCTGGGAGCCATATCGCGCGGTGACAACGCGCGGCCAGGACATCTGTACTCGAATAAATTGCTTGAAATGATCAGCACCGACTCCAGCCTGGCTGAGAACCTGTGACATTTGCTTGGTGGACAGTTTGTTCGACTTGGCAAACCGGGCGAAAGACTGATTGACTTGCGCATCGGAAACAATCGCGCGCAGTCGCCGTGCCTCGCTCATTTTGATCGCTTCCTCGATCAGTTGATCCTCGGCCTGCTTGCGGAGGTTTCCCTTGGTCCGCTGCAGGCGCAACAACTTGGTGCGGCGATCGATATCGCCCGTGGTGATGACTGTCTTGTTGACGACGATCGCAATCTTGTTCGCGTATGTCGGCGACGTTCCCGCGACCAGTGTGGCAGCAAGCATTGTGCATAACGCCAGCAAGATCACCCGAAAACGACCGGCAATCTGGTCTGTCACTCGGCTACCATTCATAGTCTGATTCCCTGATGCGGCCTGTAATTCATCTTCGCAAATCTCTCAATATGCGTAAATCCCATTGCCTTGGGGCAAAATGATGGCCTTCGCGTGCGGCGACCTTCAGATCGAACGAGAGACAAGTTGCACGACGATCCTAGCTGTCTTCTTCTACGAACTCGGACAGATCATTGCTGCCGAAACCGATGTCACCAAGTGTCCTGAGGCTAATCGAGACACCGAAACTCTGATCGATGGCCTGATTGCTGTCGCGGGTCTGCGAGTAGGTAAAGCTGATGTCAAAGCACTCGTCGTGATAGCCCATGCCGACCCTGCTGTTGAACAGGAGGCTGTTTTCGATGTCGTATTTGACAGATCCAAAGGCCCGCCAATATTCGGCAAACTTGATTGACGCGGATCCACTGATCTCGTTTCGCATCGACGTCGATCCGTAACCGGGTTGCGGTTGCACGGTTGTGTGGGCGATGGTCGTGCTGAATACCGAATTACTATAGGAAGTCCCAAGATCTGACCGCTGCAGTTGAAATGTCGATTCATCGAACCGACCCTCGGCGATGAAGGAAAATCCGATTGGAAGGTCAACACCAACACTACCGACATAGTCGGAGCGGCTGGTTTCAAGCCCGGAACTGGCGCCAACATTAACAAGGTCCTGCGTTCCAAACGAGTTCAGGCCGGCAATCTGGTAGGATTGACCAAATATACCACGAAGCGACACACCGTTCTGAAACGTTCCGGTGTAGCGAACACCAAGATTGGCGCGTGTCCCGCCTTCTATACGGTCATATCCGGAAAATTTGTCTCTTTCAAAGAGCGTGCTCGCGTCGAAAACCAGGCTCTGCGCATCCTCATTGGGCAGCCCGCCGGGCTCTTGTTCATCGGGCCGGACCCAGATCTGACCGATAGGTTCGATGATATGTGAAGCGCCGGGGGTCAACACCTGAACGGGATAGCGCGCTTCCAGCCCTGCTGTCAGCATGCCGCGTTCGACTGTGCTTTCTGTTGTCAGGGGGCCTGTGTAACCGGCCGGAGAGACAATATCCAGGAAATTGATGTCACCGCGCGCTGCAAGAAGTGGTGTAACAAGCAGCCCACTTGGCGTCACGACGGTCCGCTGCCACTCGAGTTCCGCCGTCAACCGCGTATTGTTGCCCTCGACACCGCGGTACCGGTCATTGGTGGTATCATTCTCAGCCGCGCGTCGCGTGAGGCTGAGAACATTCATGTCGAGATTGAGTTCTCCGCCGGCAACGGGTTGCTCGAATGTGCGCGAATAGTCGAGTGACGGATGTACCACCGGTTGCTGACCTTCGGCGACGCTTGTCGGACTGGTCGATTGCACATCAAAATAAAAGGCCTGAAGATCGAAGTAATTTCGACCAGACAAGCCTCTCAAATAGGCTGTGGAAACCTGTGTTACCGCGCTGTATCCGGCAATAGAGTATGTATTGGAGAAACTGTTGTCGCTTTGCAGCATCCCCTTCCAGCCAAATGCCCAACGGGGATTGATCTTGAAATGACCTTCCGTTCCAACCATGCCTCGGGTGTTTTTGGTGGAATCAATTGTACCGGCGCTGAAACTCTCCGGTGACATCTGGCTAATGCCCGCGACACGGACACTGAAACTGCCATTTGCAAACTTTCTACGGAATTCAGCCTCTGCCAGAAAACCTTGCTGTGTGTAACCGGTGACCGCGATCGTCATGTCATAATGCGGATTCAGAGCGAGGTAGTAGGGAACCCTCAGGCTGTAACCCAGTTCAGCCGCATAGCCGAAAGCCGGGATAAGAAAACCGCTCTTGCGTTTGACCGTGTGATCGGGAACCGTCAGGAACGGCACCCAGGCGATAGGCATGCCGAACAATTCAAATCGTGCGCGCTCGAGTCGAATGGTCTTGGTCTTGCCGTCCCTGACAACCCTGCGGGCTTTCACCTGCCAGAGAGGCGCCTTTTTGGGATTGTCCTCACAAATTTCGCAGGCAGTATAGACGCCATTGTTGAAGGTGGTCCGTTCACCGCCGTCCCGCTGGGCGCTATCGGCGACGATTCGCGTATTGTCAGGTGTCTCGATGCGCAGCGAATTGATGAATCCATCGGCGAAGTCGTCAGTGACATCGAGTTCCTGAGCGTAGACGCGATTGCCATCCGGTTCGATCATTTCGATATCGCCATAGGCTTTGAGGCGTCCGGTGCGCTGATCGTAGACAAGCTTGTGGGCGACCATCTGGTAGCCGTCATATTCAACCTGGACACCACCGGTTGCCGTGACGGTCTCTGCATCCTGGTTGAAGGTCAGTTGCCGGGCTGTCAGCAGCAGTTTTGCATCCGGATTGGTGGCCAGATCAATGCCATCCGACTCCGCGACGACCTGGGCGGAAACCGGCGTCATGAGCGCGCCAAGAGAAACCCCCGTGGTCAGAACAACGACCAAACCTGCGATACGCAACGCATTATTTTCGCAGCACGTCGCCAGACCCACTACCCGTCCTCCTTGTGGAGCAGCACAGTAACCCCAAGTGCAGAAGCGATAATAACCGGAAGCCACGCCGCCACAACAGGGGGCACGGCACCGGTTGTCCCGAACGCTTTTGCCAGCACAGTCACGACATAAAGCAGAAACCCCGACAATATGCCAGCCAAAATCACCGTACCGGACTGTCCAAAACGGATAAATCGTAAAGATACGGTTGCAGCGATGAGGGTCATTGCGACCAAAAGCAGTGGAAGGACAAGCAAAGATTGAAATTGCATGGCAAATGCGTTGGCACCCAGTCCAAAGGAGCGGGCAACTTCAATTTTTCGTGGCAGTTCATAAAAGGAAATGGATTGTGGCGATGCAAGTGATTCTTCAACGAACTCCGGTCTGAGGTTCGATTTGATTTTGACGGTGCCCATTGCCTGGGCAGTGTCGTCCTTGGAAATGCGGGTCGCATCGCGCAATACCCAGTTGCCGTCTTCAAGAAGGGCCGTCTTCGAATCGATTCGCTCTGTTATCGATCCGTCATCGGCAAGGCGGATGAAGGACGTGTCGCCAAGCAGGAGACCACGCCGGGCAAAGTTCTTGGCACCTATTATCGTGACGCCTTCGTCCGTGCGCTGGCGGATCCAGGGTGTGCGTTTGATTGTACCAACAGTTGGGCGCTGCATCCCGAGCCCGACCTCGATTTCCTGCACAATCGACAGGGCATAGGATGATAGAGGATTGACGGCGGCAACCATGACAACGCCCATCAGGAAACTGGCGGTGCATAGCGGCAGGAGAAACTGCCATGCCGAAACTCCGGCCGACCGGGCCACCACCAGCTCGTATTTCCGGTTAAGGGCGATCAGAACCGAAATTGACGAAAACAGAATAATGAAAGGTACGGTGGCCTGCATGATGTTCGGGAGTCTCAGCGCGGAAAGCATCAATCCGATCGGCAGGGTATACCCGGACAGCGCCGATGCACGGTTTGAGAACTCGTTGAAATCGACCATGTAAATGATAACCAGCACGCCAAGAACGAACCAGCCGGTCATCACCACATACCGCCAGAAAAGATAACGCCAGAGCGTAGGGCCGATCATTGGGTCCCCCGCCGATCGGTACCCGCAGTTCCCGGAATCCAGCCACGCAAGGTGCTTGCAGCCGATTCGGAGCCGGACGCCAATCTGAGCGACTGATCGATCAGAAATTGTGGTGTGCGGAAGGACCAGTTGGTCAACATCAACACGCCGAAAACGCCGATACCGCCGAGCGGTATGGCATAGGTGATGATCTCGAAGACCCGACTGTGACCTGACTGGTCAACTGCATAGAAACTGAACCCGCGAAGGGCAAATGCGATGCCGGCGGCGGTGACGACGCTCCACACCTGTTGATGTCGGTTTGTTTGTGCGCTGCCAAGGAAGTAGACCGTGATCAGACCAAACAGAAGAGGATACAGCCAAAGGGAGAATCGTTTGTGAATCTCCCGGGTGAACAGGTCCGGCGCGCCCTGATAGACACTGTCATTCGGATCAGGATTGAGCAGGAAACCGGTCGGTCGTTCCTTGGCATAGTACTGGCCCTTATTGTTGGAACGTCCGCCGAGCAAGCTGAGGTCGAGACCATAGGTGGCAAACCGGATAACGGAAACATTGCGATTTTCGGTGTTTTTTCGGTGAAGTTCTCCGTCAGAGAGGATCAGCACATCCTTGTCGGCACTTTCGATGAAGGCGCCGTATTTGGCATAGTAGATGAGTTCGGTTTCCTCGTCGCGCTGGTCGGACAGAAAAATACCGCCAAGTCTCCCGCCGGGCAGTTTTTCCGCGATATTGACGTATAAATCATCTTCGATCTTATGGAATGTTCCCGATTGCACTGCAACGGAGAACAAATCCGCAGAGGCCCGGTCGAGCAAGTCACGCAAATGGCGGTTGGCCCATGGTTCCGCAAAGAGGCCGACAAACAGTGTCACGACCGACATGAGCACGGCCATCAGCAGGACCGGCCGGGCGGTGAGGAAACGCGAACCGCCGGATGCCTCCAAAACCGACAGCTCCGAGTCGGAGTTCATTGTGCTGAGCGTCTGGGCGGCGCCGATCATCAGGGCGAATGGCATGACGATGATCAGCATCGACGGAATGAGAAGGCCGGCGAGTTCCAGAAACGTCAGCAAAGACTGTCCGGTGGAGCTCAACAGGTTGACCCGAAGCAGCACTTGAGTCGTCAGGGCAATCGCTGTTGTGGTCGCCAGGGTTCCCATGGACAGTATGAGAACCCTGCGAAATATGTGGCGTTCAATGATCTTCATTCAATGCGATGCCCGGTGCCCACCTTCTTGACCGCCACCTGTCGTTTTCACAGGCCAAACATAGCTGCTTATACCTAACACGGCGCCAATAGGCATAGTAAACAATTCGCTAAGTGTGAACAGCGTGAAGCCCCATGGTTGCGACCTTTTGCGGCAGCAGGAAGAACTGGTTGCCTTATTGCATTCCGACATGCCGCAGCGCTGCGCCTGGAAAATTGCCTAATGCGACGCTGTGAACGACAATTTCACTGTCGCCGGATGATACGGGCTTGTCATTATGCGTGAAAACGCCAACATGGATGGAAAATACAACCATCTGGCTGGCCGGTGCGCAACCTGCCGGGCGAAACGGCAACTCTGGAGCATTCATGTCTAAGAAGATAACCATCAGCTTTTCGAAATCCGCCAAACCCAAAGGCGGACTTGCGGTGTTGCTGTCTGCCAAGGACGGACAAACTTCCGAAGCGGCTAACGAACTCGATCCGGCGGGCGTGACTGGCAGAGCAATGGAAATTGCCGGATTTGACGGCAAGGCCCGTGCCACCGTGGACGTCCTGGCACCGCAGGACTGTCCCACCGACCGCATCGGGCTGTTGGGACTGGGTGATCCGGCAGAGGTGAGCGAAAATGACTGGGTTCGATTGGGTGGATCGATCTTTGCGCTGATCCGAAAATCCAAAAAGATCTGGGTATTTGCCGATGTGCCGGGTGTTGAGACCAGCGGGCAGCATATCGCCGACCTCGCCCTGGGCATTTTGCTGCGCAGTTACAGCTTCGACACCTACAAGACCCGCAAGAAGGACAACGACAAAAAGGGTGAAGCCGGTCCGGTCAGCATCACGATCGTGACAACGCATTCTGCTGCAGCAAAGCGGCATTTTGCGGTTTCCAAGGCTGTCGCCAGCGGTGTGGAATTGGCGCGCGATCTGGTCAACGAGCCTCCCAATGTCCTCGGGCCGGTTGAGTTCGCAAAGAAAGCCAGCGATCTGGAAGCACTCGGTGTGGACGTGGAGATCCTGACCGAAAAGGAAATGAAGAAACTCAAGATGGGTGCACTGCTGGGCGTGGCACAGGGGGCAGCGCGACCGGCACGGCTGGCCATCATGCAGTGGAAGGGAGGCAAGGCGAAGCAGAAACCCCTGGCATTCATCGGCAAGGGTGTTGTGTTCGATTCGGGTGGAATCTCGCTCAAGCCGGGAGCCGGAATGGAAGATATGAAGGGCGATATGGGTGGCGCCGCTGCCGTGATCGGGTTGATGCACACCCTGGCCGCCCGCAAGGCGAAGGCGAATGTTGTTGCGCTCATCGGACTGGTCGAGAACATGCCGGACGGCAACGCGCAAAGACCTGGAGATATTGTGACGTCGATGTCCGGTCAGACCATTGAAATCATCAACACGGATGCCGAGGGCCGTCTCGTCCTGGCCGACGCGCTCTGGTATTGCCAGGATCGTTTCAAACCGCAGTTCATGATCAATCTTGCAACATTGACGGGTGCGATCCTGGTCGCGCTGGGTCAGCAGCATGCCGGGTTGTTTTCCAACGATGATGCCTTGTCCGAGCAGCTTTCGTCAGCTGGTGGCGTAACCCAGGAAAAGGTCTGGCGTATGCCCCTCGGACCGGAATACGACAAGATGATCGACTCCAAGTTCGCCGATATGAAGAATGTCGGTGGTCGGTTTGCCGGGTCGATCACAGCCGGACAATTCTTGCAGCGCTTCGTCAATGATACGCCTTGGGCACATCTGGACGTTGCTGGAACCGCCATGAATGCACCGCAAACGGATATCAACCGGTCGTGGGGTTCGGGCTTTGGCGTTCGGCTTCTCGATCAACTGGTGAAGGCGAATTACGAGGGGTAGGGTCGCGGGCGTCATCCACCGTCCAACCAAGTTCCAATGACAGAAATGCTGTTTTACCATCTGACGGAATCACGCCTTGAAGACGCGTTGCCGCCCCTGCTTGAAAAAAGCCTGGAACGCGGATGGCGTGTTGTGGTGCAGACAGATAGCGAAGAACGACGCGATGCGCTGGATCAACATCTTTGGACCTATCGTGACGGCAGTTTTTTGCCGCATGGCGCCGACAGCGGGCAACACGCTGAGAGCCAACCGGTGCTGATCTGCGCCAGCGATGGAAATGTGAACAGCGCCACTGTGCGTTTCCTTGTCGATGCCGCCCAGCCTGCCGACCTTGACGGCTACCAGCGAGTCGTTTTCATGTTCGATGGACATGATCAGCATCAACTTGAATCGGCGCGTTCTCAATGGAAGGAACTGAAGGATGCCGGTCACGACCTGACATATTGGCAGCAGACTTCGGATCGTCGTTGGGAACGAAAGGCATGAAGCCGGATAGGATTGCCGAAATGTTTGACATTGCGGTTGGTGCAATCTACCGCTGCGGTGGCGGTCGCGCACGATGCGAAGCCCGGTTGCGCCGGCCCATCTGAAACGTCTGAGTCCAACAACCTGGCCTTTGAGCCCCTTCGATCCGGTTGCGGAATTGCAAATGAGCAGCAATGAGATGAGTGGACCGGCCAGGAACTGGTTTTTGGCAGGTGTTCTGTCGGTTCTGGCGATCACGTTGTTTCGCGTCGGATTTCTTCTGATCGACAAGACCGATCTGTTTGTCGATGAATCGCAATATTGGCTTTGGAGCCGGGATCTCGATTTCGGCTACTATTCCAAGCCGCCGCTGATTGCGTGGGTCATTCGTCTGGCCACCGAACTTGCGCAAAGCAATGCCATATTCTGGGTTCGGCTGCCGGCTCCCTTGTTTCATTTGGCAACCGCTGTGATCCTCGGTTTGCTGGGGCGCAATCTCTTTGGAGCCAAAACCGCGTTTTGGGTCATGCTGTCCTATATCAGCATGCCGGCCGTGACGCTCGGCAGTGCCGTTATCTCCACCGACACGATCATGGCGCCGTTTTTTTCGCTGGCCCTCCTTTTTTACTTTCGGCTCCTGGATCAAGGCCGAGCCAGCGACGCCGTCCTGACCGGAGTGATGGTTGGTGTCGCGTTTCTGGCGAAATATGCCGGCATCTATTTCCTGGTTTGCGCTGCATTGGCTGCAATTTTTGTCCGCTCGGCGCGGCCATCAGGGCGCAACTGGTTTCTGATCCTCCTGGCGTTTTTCGCACTGGCCATGCCCAATTTGATCTGGAACCTGATCAATGATTTGACGACATTCGAGCATACGATGGACAATGCCGCCTGGGTTCGGGAGAGTGGCAGCGGCTTCCGTTTGAAATATCTGAAATTTGCGGAGTTTTTCTTCAGCCAGTTTGGCGTCTTCGGCCCGATCCTGTTCGCGACATTGTTGGCGTGCGTCTTTCGCTCAACATCCCGGTATGCGCGAATTTTGGTTTTTCTTTCCGTGCCGATCATCCTGATCGTCTGCGTCCAGGCGTTGCTGTCCAAAGCCTATGCAAACTGGGCTGTCGCAGCCTATTTCGGTGGCACGGTGCTTGCCGTTTCGGCGCTTGTCGACCGGCACATATACTTGCTCAAGATATCCGTGGCGATCGGCATGGCGGCCGCAATTGCTCTGCCAATTTTGACCAGTGTCGCCTATGATGTCAGCATCGACGGCGAAAAGCCTGCGCTGAAACGCCTGCTTGGTCGTGAAAAAATGAGCCGGGAAATCCTTCAGGCGGCGGACAGCCTCGAAGCAGATGTGATCGTGGCGCGAAGCCGTGACATTCTTGCCGATCTTTTTTATACCGGGCGCCACGCGGATGTACGCATTCGCTCCGTCAAACCAGGCGGTCGACCGGGCAATTACTATCAGCTCAAATTTCCTTTCGAGAGTGGAGACACGAGCGAGCGAGTCCTGCTGGTTTCCCATCGTCCTGACGTTGTGTGCGGCGAAGACGCCATGACGCCAAATACTGAAATTGCCACAAAAGGTGGCGCCCTTCATGGCAGTTCGCTCTATGTCTATCTCGTCAAACCGGCCTGCATCGATGACAGCACCAAATTTTAAGACTCTGGGAGCCGCACTGCTTGCGGCATTGGGGCTATGCGCGCTGTTGTTCCTTTTCAATCCGGGCCTCGATCTCGCGGTTTCCTCTGCCTTTTATCGGGAGACGGACGGGTTCTGGCTGGAGAATGAAAGTCTTCTGTCGACCTATCGAAATTCATTCAACATCACGAGCATGTCACTCGCCGTAGTTTCCTTGATCCTTTGGATTGTCTGTTATTGGCGCGGTCCGGTCTTTGGTGTTTACGATCGGGTCTGGGCGTTCATCACGCTGTTGTATGTTCTTGGCCCCGGCCTGTTGGTCAATGGACTGCTCAAATCCTATGTCGGACGGGCAAGACCTGCTGACGTCACCGAATTCGGAGGCGAGAACGCATTCACCGGTGCCCTGCGAATAGCCAATGAGTGCCAGAGCAACTGTTCATTCGTGTCGGGTGAGGGGTCCAGCGCAACGGCCTTCTTCATTTCAATCCTAGCCCTGAGCCCGTTTGTAAGCAACAAGGCCATGCGGTATCTGCTTGTGACAATTGGTTTTTGCGCGGCATTGACCGCCGCAACGCTCAGGGTTTTGAAGGGGCGCCACTTCCTGTCCGATACGGTGTTTTCGGTTCTTTTCGTATCGCTCGTGGCAATAATTCTTGCCTGGCTGCTGCTTCGCCGAAAAAAAGCCGGCTGACGCTTGAGATGTCAGGGCGTCTTTGGTTTCCGCTTGCCTTTGTTCTTGCCTGCCACAGCGCGCATTTTCTTTCGGGGCTTTGTGCCTTTGAACTCGCCACCGGCATTCTTCCCGGACCTGGGATGTTTGCGTTTCGCACGAACGGGCCGACCCTTGCCAGACGGCGTCTCATCGGAGCTCGGGCCGGGTGATTGACTGGGTTCGCCAATAGGTCTGATGTGCAGCGATCGTTCGACACAGCCGTGTTCCTCGATGGTCTTGCGAAAGGATTCGCTGGTCGCCGGATCAATTTCAAACTGCGTTTCGCCGTCTCCGATGATGATCGAACCCACAGATCGCTTGTCGATCCCTCCGGAGCGACAGATGACCGGCAGCAGCCAGCGCGGTTCTGCCCGCTGTTTGCGCCCGGCGTTGATGGCGAACCATGTGCCGCCCTCGAAATCAGATCGCGCCCGCTTCTGTGTCTTCGAGTTTTGGCTGAGTTCCGTCAGCTCTTCGGGCGCCGGCAGGGCCGCCTGACATTGCCTGAGGAAGGCTGTGGCGATTTGCTCCGCGCTGTAGGACGTCAGCAATGTCTTGGCAAAGTCGGTTTCTTCCTCGTCTGCTTGCCCCTGCAGGAATGCGTTGTCGATGATACGTTGTCTGTCGAGCGCTCGAATGTCCGCGCTGTTGGGTGCGCTTTGCCAGCGGATATTGACCTTGGCATTGCGCGCCAGCCTTTCAGCGTTGCGTCTTTTGGTCGTGGTGGCGACCAGTGCACATACTCCCTTGCGTCCGGCACGGCCGGTTCGCCCGCTTCTGTGCAACAGTGTTTGCGCATCATTCGGCAGGTCCGCATGAACAACCAGATCGAGCTGGGGCAGGTCGATTCCGCGTGAAGCAACATCGGTGGCGACGCAAATCCGGGAACGTCCGTCGCGCATGGATTGAAGCGCGTGGGTGCGCTCGCTCTGACTGAATTCACCCGACAGCGCGACCGTCGAGAATCCACGGTTCGCGAGCCGGCTCGTCATCCGTTTGACCGTCTCCCGCGTGCCGCAGAAAACGATGGAACCCGGCGCATCATGGTAACGCAGGATGTTGATGATGGCATTTTCGCGCTCGCGCGGTAAAACCTCGTAACCGATATAGTCGATATCGGCGTGGTGACTTCTTTCCGTGTCGACCGAGATGCGTTTGGATTGGTTCTGGAACCGTTTGGCAAGCGCAGTCACCTCTCGAGGCAATGTTGCCGAAAACATCAGCGTTCGACGCTCACGTGGTGCTGCGTCGAGGATAAACTCAAGATCCTCACGAAACCCCAGATCGAGCATCTCGTCTGCCTCGTCCAGAACCACAGCACGGGCAAGCCGCAAATCAAGTGCGCCACGCGTGATGTGATCTCTCAATCTACCGGGCGTTCCAACAACAATCTGCACACCGCGGGAGAGCGCCCGTCGCTCGGTGCGCGGGTCCATTCCGCCGACGCAGGAACTGACCTGGGCACCTGTTTCGGCATAGAGCCATTCCAGTTCGCTTTTGACCTGAAGCGCCAGTTCCCGAGTCGGTGCGATGACGAGTGCGAGGGGAGACGCGCTTTTTTCCATGCGCCCGTCGTCCGGAAGGATCGATCCGGCGACCGCCAATCCGAAGGCGACGGTCTTGCCGGAGCCTGTCTGCGCTGAAACCAACAGGTCTTCCGAATGCAATTGTTCATCGAGCACTGCCGATTGCACGGGTGTAAAGGTCGTGTATCCGCGTTTGTCCAACGCGGTAGCGAGCGCCGGCTGGGCGCGTTCAAAGGGGGACATGGAGACTGAACTTTCCTGACGGCGTCGATGTTTGACCGTGCGCCGTGACGGCAGCTCCTCGCCGAAGAGCTTCTTGATTGCGCAGCACTAACGCGGCCTGCCGGCTGCGTCAATCGGCGTCTTTCGGATTGGTCAGAACCACAAAATCAGTGCCCCGAAGTGTTTCCCGGCTGAGCCCATGATCGGAGATGACCACCGATGATCCGGCAATCAACAGCGGCTCGAGGCGCTCACGCATCAAGTCCGGCATTTTGATCCGGGCGAGCGCATTTCTGATCGAAGGCGTTGGTCTGTCGATCAGGCTGCTTTCCGTGATCTCCGACAAGGGCGACAGGGCAGCGGTGTCGTTCAGGGTAGCACCAGCCCACACCACGGCGTCCGGATCTGTTGCAGACGGCAATGCGGAAAGGAAATGCGTTCCGAGCGGCTTTTCCGGTGTTGTCAATTCGATCGGCGCATCAAAGATCGGCTTGCCCGACTGACGGACGTAGATATGCCCGTTTGACGAACGCGATCCGCCGGTTTTCTCTCTGAGCATCGAAGCAAGCTCCACCGAAACGGTGCCGGTTGGTGTGAGCGCATGCTCCTTCTGAAATCCGACAATGGCTCGGCCAGTGGCCGGTCCCATCCATCCATCTGTCTCACCGGCATCGAATCCCAGCGCGTTGAGCATGGTCTGAATATCACGAACAAGTTCTCGCCCGGTTCGCCGGGTAATCAGAATTCGGACAGGGTCATCCGAGACCGAAAGGCTCTCACCACTGTCTCCGGATGGCTTCGTGCTATCATCAAGGCTTGTTCTCAACACGTAGTCTGTCCCGATGGCAGCTCCGAGCGGCTTGGCCGGCATTGAGGTGGAGGCTCCTGCCGCATCGATGCTCGGCGACAATGTGGACCGTGATGAAGGGTCGGCCGAAACAAAGTGAACCGAGGCAGTGTTGCGGGTGCGCGCCGTTGTACTCGCCGGTTCGTCAATCGGGTCGAACAATGCCCGAGTCGGCAGCGCACGCAGATTGATTTCTTCGTCGCTTATGATCACATGCGCGCCGAGATCGGTATAGCGGTACAATTGCTTGGCGAAGGCACGCGGCAGCCGAACACAGCCATGTGATGCCGGGTGACTGGGAACACTATTGGACTCATGGAGCGCAATTCCGGACCAGGTCAGTCTCTGCATGAAAGGCATTGGGGCACGGCTGTAGATATTGGAATGATGCCGGCGCTTTTTTTGCAATATGCTGAAGACGCCGGTCGGCGTCGCGTGGCCCTTCTTCCCGGTTGAGACGTTGGACTGCGCAACAAGCGTGTCGCCGGAAAAAACCCGGATGTTCTGTTTGTCGAGTGAGACAAGCATGAGGACCGGCGCTTCGGATTTGGTTTCCGGCAGGGACAGGGCAACCCCGCTACCCGATCCGTCACGTTTTTTTGAGGCGTGGGCGTGGCCAACCGCGGTGACGATTGCCAGGCAGCTGACAGCAATTGCCAGCGACGTTGTGCGGGCAGACCAGTAATTCATAACGCAAACCACCAAACTCAATACAGACCCATACAATTACAGTTTGCGCATTATTTTTCGGTAAATCCAGTGAGCTGGTGCATTTCATCTGCACCGGCTCAACGAACACCGACCTGTTCGACAGCGCGATTGGATGGTCGTCGACCGGTTCAGGATTGCCAGAAACAAAGGGAGGTTCTATCACTGGCCGATGATCCAGGGAGGCAGGTTTGAGCAAGTCCGTCGACTTTTATTATGATTTTGTCAGCAGCGCCTCCTATCTTGCCTACAAGCGTCTGCCGGCGCTGGTCGAGGCTGCCGCAGGCCGCATAAACTGGAAGCCGATGCTGCTGGGTGGCGTGTTCAAGGCTGTCGGCAACACCAGCCCGGCCTTGATCGATGCAAAGGGCAAATGGCTGTTCAAGGATATGAAACGCATTGCCGACAAACATGGCTTTGCCTTTGCCGTCAATCCGCAATTCCCGCTCAACACGATCTTCGTGATGCGCGGCGCCATCGCTGCCGAGCGTCTGGGTCACGACGTGCTGGCTCCGTATATGGAGGTGATGTTCGACGGTTCCTGGGCGAATGGCGACGACCTGTCGAACCCTGAAGTCGTCATGGAACTGATGGAAAAGGCGGGTCTTCCCGCCGGTGAAATTGCCAATATGGCGCAGGATCAGAACATCAAGGATGCGTTGAGGGCAAACACGGAGGAAGCCGTCGGTCGCGGCGCCTTTGGCGCCCCGACCTTTTTTGTCGGTGACGAGATGCATTGGGGCCAGGACCGGATCGATGTTGTGATGGAAGCGCTGGAAAGGCAAAGCTGAGCGGACAAAACCACTGTCCCGGTACTGGAGCGGATGCCCTGACGGTTGCAACCGTGTAGATTGGTCGCTGCTGATTTCGATTCGAACCCGCAAGGCTGACGAGGGGAGCTGGCCACCGGATGCTGGATTTCATTCTTCTGCCGATCCTTGTGGCCGCCTTCGTTCTCGTGGCGCCGGTATTGGGTTTGATCGCGTTCTTTCGCGTGCGCCGGCTGCAAAAACAGGTCGATGCCCTTGAATCACGGCTGGTGGCGGGAACATCTGTCGCCGGGCTGCCGGACGTAACGGCGGATCCGGATGTCTCGGCCGGAGATCAGGATGCTCCGGATACGCAGAGTGCTGGTCAAATTGATCAATCAGAACCGCAGCCAGAAGAGATCGCCGCACGATCAGCTGAAGGCGACCTGGATGCACCCGCTGGTGATGATGTCGACGCGGCACCACAGAGTGATCAGCAGGGTAAGGCAGCGGCAAAGGCTGGCAGCACCCTTGAAGAGACTGTCGGCGCAAAATGGGCCGTTTGGGTCGGTGGTCTGGCGTTGGCGCTTGGCGCAATCTTCCTTGTCCGCTATTCGATTGAGCAGGGGCTACTGGGGCCCGGTGCAAGGCTCACCCTGGGTGCTCTGTTTTCGCTGGCTCTGGCCGGCTTTGGCGAATGGACACGTCGGCGTGGCGAAGCCTATTCGGTCGGCGGTTTCGAAAGCGCCAATGTGCCGGCGATCCTGACCGCCGTGGGCACGTTGGGCGCCTTTGCAACCATTTACGCCGCCTATCAGATTTACGGATTTCTCGGTCCTGCTGCGGCCTTTGCCGGTCTTGGTGTCGTGGCCGTCGGAACGATGGCCGCTGCACTGCTGCACGGTCCATTGCTGGCAGCGCTCGGCATTGCGGCCAGCTTCCTTGTGCCCTTTCTGGTGAGTTCTCAAGAACCGAACACGGCTGGTCTCGCAGTTTACGCTCTGGCCGTTTCTGCGGCCGCCTTTGGTGTCGGTCGTCTGCGCCTCTGGCGCTGGCTCGCGATTGTTGCCGCCCTTGGCCTGATATTTTTCGGTCTGGTGCTCTTTGCCATATCGTCCGCCGGCGAGCGGCCAGTGCTTGGGCTCTACATCCTGGTCGCCTGGGCCGCTATTTTCTACGTGTTCGTCTTCAGCCTCTACGAACGGTCGCTGCTTGATCTCGTTCGAACCGATCGCGTCGCCGTCATTTTGTTGTCGCTCGTTGTCGTGCTGGCGCTTGGATTTGCCTTGATCGAGACGGATGCGGCAACCGTTGCCGCATTGGTATTGATGATCCTGGTGCCCTATTGGTCCGCACAATACTGGTCGGCCATCCGCCTCATCATTCCAATAGCCGGTATTGCTGCCGTTCTTGGATATAGCGGGTGGGAGATGACGGTCGAAACATGGCAGCCTCTCTCCACGGGTTTTGACAGGCTGGACCAGGTCGATCCGACAACCCTGCCTGGCTATCAGCAAAAACTGGTCTCACTTTATGGCGGTCTCGGCGTGGGATTGGCTGTCCTTGCGGCACTGTCGGGTGTAACGGGTGCTCTGCGGTCTGCCGCGGCCGTGCCATTGGCTTTCGGTGCGACATTCGTTCCCATTCTGATTCTCGGCGTGTCCTATGTACGGACCGAGTTTCTGGCACAATCCATTCGCTATGGCGCCATCGCACTGGTCTTGAGCGCAACCTTCACCATGCTTGCCGGGTTCTTCGAAAGACACTTGCCGAATGGCCGGAACGGGCGTGAGGGTGTAGTGGCCACCAGCCTGGTTGCCGCCATTTCCGCTCTGACATTGGGACTGGCGATGCTTCTGGATCGTGGCGTTCTGACGGTTGCCCTGGCGCTTGTATCACCGGCGACCGCCTTCGTTTACATGCGCCGGCCACTGGCGACTCTGCGGCCCGTGGCGCTGGTGCCTGCAATATTGTGGGTCGCCCGCGTTGCCTGGGACCCGGCTATTGTCGGCGAGGATCTTGGGACCACCCCGGTTTTCAACTGGCTGACCTACGGCTATGGGGTCCCGGCGGCCGGATTTGTCATGACCGCCTATCTGCTTGGGAAAGACAAACGCGATCTCTGGCTTGAAATCGCCGAGGGACTGGCGGTGGCAACGGTGACCGCGGCAATCGCGCTGGTTGGACTGCACATTCTCGACCCCCAGCAGGTCTTTACCGGCATTGACACGCTGGCTGAGGCTGCGCTGCTGGTCTTTGTGGGCGGGGGTGTTGCGCTCGGTCTCTTGCGGCTGCAGCGCACGGGAAACAGCGAGACGCTGCGCATGGCGGCCTACGGATTGGGGTTTGCCGGCATGGCAGCGGCGCTTGTTGGGCTGCTGGGTGTTTACAATCCACTGATCACCGGCGAGCCGATCGGCACCGCCCGGATCTTCAACAAATTGCTCTTCGCCTACCTCCTCACGGGATTGCTTTACGGCGTCCTTGGCTTACTGAGTGGGGGAATACGGCCGCTCTACAGCCGTACAGCCTATGCCGTCGCCGGCATTTTGGGATTTGCCTGGGTCACATTGACGATCCGCCACTGGTTCCATCCGGTCGCCCTTGATACCGGGGCGGCCACCGACGCGGAGCTTTACGCCTATTCGGCCGCCTGGCTTGCCATTGGTATCGCGACGCTTGCGGCCGGGATGTTGACCGGCGTGCGAGCCCTGCGCCTGGTTTCAGGTGCCATCATTGTTGTGGTGGTGGCTAAAGTGTTCGTGGTGGACATGTCCAACCTTACAGGCGCGCTTCGCGCGCTTTCCTTCATCGGCCTCGGAGCGGTGCTGGTCGCCATCGGACTGGTCTATCAGCGGTTGTTGCGGCGGCAGAAATAACGTTGCGAAGCATGTGCATCCCGCATGCCAGGACTACCCTGCCATCGCTTCTTCATAGTCGCTTGAGAGCTGCAGCCACTGATCTTCGGCCTCGGCAAGCGCCGCCTCGGCATCGTTGCGCTCCTTGGCCTTGCGCGCTGCGGTTTCCGGTGATGTTTCATAGAGTGCCGCGTCCGCAAGTTCCGCATCGAGAACTTGAATCTTTTTCTCAAGACTTGCCGTCAGGGATTCGATTTCCTTGATCTTTTTCTTCAAGGGCGCAAGCTCTTGCCGGCGGTCGGCTGCCGCCCGCCTTTGCTCGGCCTTTGAAGCGCCGGACGTTTGGGTCGCTTGCCGGGAGTTGGATTTTCCACCGCCGACAATCAGTGTGCGATAGTCTTCCAGGTCGCCATCATAGGACTTGACGGTCCCGTCATGAACCAGCCACAGCCGGTCCACAGACGCTTCGATCAGGTGACGGTCATGCGAAATGAGGATCACAGCGCCCTCGAACGCGTTTAGCGCCTGGATCAGTGCTGCACGGCTGTCGATATCGAGATGATTGGTCGGTTCGTCGAGAATCAGGAGGTTCGGGCCGTGAAACGTTGCCAGTCCCATAAGCAATCGCGCCTTTTCGCCGCCTGAGAGATCACGGGCCGCGGTTTCCATTTTCTCCGTCGAGAGTCCCATTTGCGCCGTTCGCGCTCGCACCTTGGCTTCGGGAGCATCGGGCATCAGTTTCCGGACATGGTCCACAGCGCTGTCGGCGGGGACGAGATCGTCCAACTGATGCTGGGCAAAGTAACCGATCTTCAGATTGGGCGCGCGAACCATCGTGCCGGTCTCGGGCTCCAGCCGACCCGAGAGCAGCTTGGCAAAGGTCGACTTGCCGTTGCCGTTGGCTCCGAGCAGCGCGATGCGGTCATCATTGTCGAGCCGAAGATCCATGTGGGACAGGACCGGTTGGCCGGGGTGGTAGCCGACAGCGACCCTTTCGACAGAAATGATGGGAGATGCACAGCGTTTTTCCGGCGCCTGAAAGCTGAACGCCCTGACATTTTCGTCAACCACTGCGGAAATGGACCCCATTCGCTCAAGTGCCTTGAGTCGAGACTGGGCCTGCCGCGCCTTTGATGCCTTGTAACGAAAACGTTCGACGAAGGCTTCCATATGCTGGCGTTGCGCCAATTGCTTCGTGCGCATTTTCATTTGCAGCTCGCGTGCTTCTGCACGTTGTTTCTCGAACTGATCGAATGACCCGCGATAGAAGGTGAGCTTCTTCTGCTCCAGATGAATGATGGAATTGACGGCCTTGTTCAGGAGGTCACGATCATGGCTGATGATTACGACCGTGTGCGGATAGCGCCGGACATAGTCTTCAAGCCAGAGCGTTCCCTCAAGATCCAGATAGTTGGTCGGTTCGTCCAGCAGCAGGAGGTCCGGCTGGGAAAACAAAACGGCGGCGAGCGCCACCCGCATGCGCCAGCCTCCCGAAAAACTCGATGCCGGTCGGTGCTGCGCTTCATGATCAAAGCCCAGTCCTGACAGGATGCTTGCCGCGCGGGCTTCTGCCGAATGGGCATCAATATCAACAAGCCTGGTTTGAATATCTGCAATCCGGTGCGGATCGGTGGCTGTCTCCGCCTCCGCAAGCAAAGACATTCTTTCCGTGTCTGCCTGAAGGACGATTTCGATCAGCGGCTGCTCCGTTCCCGGTGCCTCCTGAGCAACCTGGCCGATGCGGCAGTTGCGCGGCAAGGATACCGAGCCGGTTTCAGCCGAAAGGTCCCCGCATATGACACGAAACAGTGTCGATTTTCCTGCGCCGTTGCGTCCGACGAAACCGGCCTTCGTGCCTTCCGGCAGGAAAAGTGTGGCATGGTCGATCAACAGACGCCCGGCGATCCGGGCCGATATGTCAGAAAGCGAAAGCATCGCTCCTATTGGAATCGGCGCGTTCGGAAGGCAAGCAAAATTTGCAACGCCTGCCGGATCCGGGAGTGTTCATGGGCGATTGAGGAGTGAATAGACGCTGTGACTGGTGCCAAATTCCGACGCATAATGATCGCGTTGAAGCTGTGCGGCGGTGACAGCGTTACGCAGCAATGTTGCAACTGTGACAGGCCCCACACCGCCGGGAACCGGTGTGATCCAGCCAGCCGTTTCGGCGCAGCTGTCGAAATCCGCATCACCGACAAAGGCAGGTCCATGCGGCGTATCGATCTGGTTGATGCCGATATCGATGAGGACAGCGCCGGGTTTCAACATGTCGCCCGTGACAAGCCCGGCTTTGCCGACAGCCACGAAGACCGCATCCGCAGCGCGCGAATGCATGGCCAGATTCCGGGTCTCGTGATGGCAGACCGTGACGGTTGCACCCTCGGCCATCAGGAGGAAGGCGATTGGTTTTCCGACAATGGCCGAATGACCGATCACCGTGACCTCAAGGCCCTGCAGCGGCGTGTTGGTCGATTTCAGAAGATGGACGGCCGCGACCGCCGTGCAGGGGCCCATTTTCGGTGCTTCATAGACGATCGAACCGATGTTTGAGGGGTGCATCCCTTCCACGTCCTTGAAGGGATGGATGGACCGCTGAAGCCGCCGGACCGACACACCCTCGGGTGTCGGCCGCTGAATGATGATACCGGTGACGCGGGGATCGGTATTGAGGCCCTGTATGATGCCAAGCAACTCGCTTTCAGATGTGTCGGACGGGTAGTCGCGTTCTTCGAACCCGATGCCGATCTTGTTGGCGGTCCGTTTCTGGTTTCGAACATAGAGCCGCGCCGCATCCGTTTCCCCGATTGAAATGGACACCAGCTTGAGCGGCCAGCCATCTGTGCCCAATGCGTTGACGTCCTGTGAAAGTTGCTGATGCATGTCCCGGGCAATCGACCGGCCATCGAGCAATTTGTAGGCATTCTCCATCGGTCCAAAGTCTCCTGGTTTGAAATCCGGCTGGGCATTGTCGGTTCCGGTTGCCTTGACGCTCGAATTCCGCACAATGCCGCATTACCGAGCGGCGCTGAACTGGTGAGTATCAAATGACGATTACACTTTATGAATTGACGGGCAAGGACGCCACGCGCCCATTCAGCCCCCATTGCTGGAAAACTGCCATGTCACTGGCCCACAAGGGGTTGGAGTATTCCGGTTCTGCCGTGCCATTTACCGCGGTGCCCGCAGTTGAAAACGGGCACGGGAAAACGGTTCCTGTCATCCGGGATGGTGAGCATATCCTGTCTGATTCCTTCGACATCGCGCTCTATCTCGAGGAAACCTATCCGGAACGGCCGTCCCTGTTCGGCGGACCGGGTGGAATTGCCATGGCGCGTTTTTTTGAGGCCTGGGCGCAAACGCAGATCCACGCCGTCATAGGCGGCGCTTTGCTGCTCGATATTCATGCGATGCTTGCGCCGGAGGATCAGGTTTATTTTCGCGAGAGCCGAGAAGGGCGCATCGGCCTGTCGCTGGAGGAAGCCGTGGCGGCCAGCCAGAGCAAGGTCGATGGTTTGTCGGCCCGTCTCGAACCGATGCGTCTCGTATTGAAGCGTCAGCCTTTCCTTGGTGGCCAGGGCCCCCTCTTTGCTGACTACATCGTGTTTGGGGCCTTTCAGTGGGCAAGAGTGTGTTCGGCATCAACATTTCTCGCGGCCGATGATCCGGTCGCCGACTGGTTCCAACGCTGCCTCGATTTGCATGGCGGCATCGGGCGGGCAACCGCCGCTGCGGCATGAAGGAAAACTGTTCCCCACCCTGCATTGACTGATGGCTTGTTTTGCCGGCCCGGCAAGGCTATAGAGCCCGCAATTCTCAGACAACCGATGCAAGGAAACAAAAGATCATGGCGATCGAACGCACCTTTTCGATGATCAAACCCGATGCCACCAAGCGCAACCTGACCGGCGCCATCACCAAAATGCTGGAAGATGCCGGCCTGCGGGTTGTCGCGTCTCGGCGCGTCTGGATGAGCCTGCGGGAAGCAGAGGGCTTTTATGCCGTCCACAAGGACCGGCCTTTCTTTGGTGAATTGACGGAATTCATGTCATCCGGTCCGACGGTGGTTCAGGTTCTGGAAGGCGAAAACGCCATCTTGAAAAACCGCGAAGTCATGGGTGCCACCAATCCAGCCGATGCCGACGAAGGCACGATCCGCAAGACCTATGCGCTTTCGATCGGAGAAAACTCGGTTCACGGTTCCGATGCGCCGGAAACCGCTGCGGAAGAAATCGCCTATTGGTTTTCGGGAACTGAAGTCGTCGGCTAACGCCTCCTGAATCAGACAGCCGTCGGTCCATTGAACCGGCGGTTGGTTTCTGCAGGGCTATTCGTTTCAGGTTTGTCTAAACCCCCACCAAAGCCTAGCGCCAGCGCTTCAGCGCATCATTATCCCTGTCTTTCGCGTCGACCCAGCTGCCGGATCGGCCATCGCGCGCGATTTCCCGTTTCCAGAACGGGGCGTCGGACTTCAGAAAATCCATGATGAAGTGCGCACCGTCAAAGGCCGCCTGCCGGTGCTTAGACGTAGCGGCGACCAGAACGATGTTTTCACCCGGCCTTATTTTCCCGACCCTGTGGATGACCGTCACACCGCCGAGCGGCCAGCGATCTGCGGCCTCGACGGCAATGCGGCGGATCTCCGATTCCGCCATGCCCGGATAGTGTTCCAGCTCCAGGGCAGATAGCGTGCCGTCCTCGTCGCGACACAGTCCGCTGAAGGTTACGACCGCACCGGTGTTTCCCTGACCAGCCGTCAACGCTTCGATTTCCGACTTGATGTCGAAATCGTCCTGTTGAATGCGGACGGTTGGGTCAAAAGCCATATCAGCCCCCCGTCATCGGCGGAAACAACGCAATTTCCCGCGCGTGGCCGATTGAAGCGTCATGCTGGCGATGCTCTTGATCGATGGCCACTCGAATGACATCCGGTTCGTCCAGCGCGAGAGCGTAATTGTCGCCAAGCCGCGACAGATGACTCAGCAGATCCGCAACTGTTTCGACTGACGGTGGGAGGTCGATGACCTCTTCACTTTTTCCGATTCGCTCCCTGACCCAGGCGAAATAGACCATCTTGACCATCCGGTGTCCTCCTAGGATTCGAAGACATGTTTCAGGCCGGCGCGAAAATAGTCATAGCCCGTGTAGATCGTGATCAGCGCGGCAATCCAAAGCAGGGCAATACCAAACTCGGTAACATAGGGGATCACCTTGTCACCGGCCGGTCCGGCCAGCAGGAACCCGATAGCGACCATCTGAACGGTCGTCTTCCACTTGGCGATCCAGGTCACCGGCACGGACACTTTCAGTTCGGCCAGATATTCGCGCAAACCCGAAACCAGGATCTCACGGCACAAGATGATGATGCCCGCCCAGATCGACCAGCCGGCAATGGTTCCATCGGCGGCCAGCAAAAGCAGGATCGACGACACGAGCAGCTTGTCGGCAATCGGGTCGAGCATCCGGCCTATGTTCGACATCTGATTCCAGATGCGTGCCAGATATCCGTCGAGAAAGTCGGTTATCGAGGCCACGATATAAATACCAAGGGCTGTCCAGCGTGCCAGGTCAGAGCCGTGCAGGCGGCCTTCCACGAAAAAACACAGCACGATCAGCGGCACCGCCGCGATTCGCGCATAGGTCAGGAGATTGGGAATATTATAGGTATGCGAGGCCATTGGGCTCCGTCCAGACTTATGTGTGCCCATACAAATAGGCCGAGGGCCAATCCGTCAACAAGGTTGCCAAGAAAAGACGCATTGAGCCTAATGACACCGCTGACGCCCGCTGACCACAATCAGAACCGATCCCAATTAATCCAGAAAGGCTTCAGTTCGCCCGGTCCTCGTGAAAATGGTCATAGATCATCTGCGCCATTGCTTCAGAAATGCCCTCGACGGTGAGCAAATCATCCAGACCGGCGCGCGACACCGCTTTTGCCGTACCGAAATGATGCAGCAGGGATCGCTTGCGAGCCGGACCGATACCGGCGATTTCATCCAGTGGATTCTTGACCATTTCTTTCTTGCGGCGCGCCCGGTGGGTGCCGATTGCGAATCGGTGCGCCTCGTCGCGCATGCGCTGGATGAAATAGAGAACTGGATCGCGCGGTGGCAGGGAAAACTCGGACCGACCACGAACGATGAACCGTTCCCGCCCGGCATCACGGTCGACACCCTTGGCAACGCCGATGACGGTCACGCAATCGGCAATCTCCAGATTATCCAGCACCGACATGACGGCGGAAACCTGGCCCTTTCCGCCATCGATCAACAAAATGTCCGGCCAAGGCGGCGTCGCCGGGTCCTGGCCAGTGGACGTCTCCTCTTCAGGATCCGCTTGGGCAGGCGTGTTGGCCGGCTTGCCATGTTCCTTCAACAATCGGGAAAAGCGCCGCTCAAGAACCTCCCGCATCATGCCGAAATCGTCACCAGGAGTGATATCTTTGGATTTGATGTTGAACTTGCGGTACTGGTTCTTGATGAAACCTTCCTGGCCGGCAACGATCATGCCGCCGACGGCATTGGTGCCCATGATGTGTGAATTGTCATAGACCTCAATCCGCTTGGGTGCTCTTTCGAGGCCGAATGTTTCCGCAAAACCCTTCAACAACTTGGCCTGTGTCGACGTTTCGGCCAGTCGCCGACTGTGGGCATCCTTGGCGTTGGCTTTTGCGTGCCGGATGAGATCGCGCTTTTCACCGCGACGTGGTTCGCTGATGGTGACCTTGCGGCCGGCCCGGATCGATAGCGCCTCGGCCAGCAAGGCCTGTTCAGCGATCGTTTCGGACACCAGGATTTGCCGAGGCGGCGGCTTGTCGTCATAAAACTGCGACAGGAAGGCTCCGAGCACCTCCTGCGACGCAAGCGACCCGTCCGCTTTCGGAAAATAGGCACGGTTTCCCCAGTTCTGCCCGGTGCGGAAGAAAAAGACCTGGATGCAGCTCAGTCCACCCTGATGATGGATGGCAAAGACATCGGCTTCTTCGACTGTTTGCGGATTGATGCCTTGATGGCTCTGAACATGGGAAAGTGCAGCCAATCGGTCCCGATAAATGGCAGCCCGCTCAAAATCCAGTTCTTCGGCGGCCTGTTGCATGGCGGCGGCCATGGTCGATTTGACCTTCTGACTGCGGCCGGACAGAAAGTCCCGCGCCTCATTCACCATCTGGGCGTATTCCTCGGTGGATACTTCGCCGGTGCATGGGCCCGCACAACGTTTGATCTGGTGCAGCAGACATGGCCGCGTCCGGCTTTCGTAAACCGAGTTTGTGCAGGTCCGCAAAAGAAATGCCCGTTGCAGGGAATTGATGGTCCGGTCGACGGCCTGAGCAGACGCGAACGGACCGAAATAGGCGCCTTTTCGCGAACGCGCACCGCGGTGCTTGAATATGCCGGGCGCTTCATTGTCTTCGGTCAGGAGAATATAGGGAAACGACTTGTCGTCACGCAGGAGAACATTGTACCGCGGTCGCAATCGCTTGATCAGATTGGCTTCGAGCAGCAACGCTTCGGTTTCGGTGCGCGTTGTAATGAACTCCATATGCGCCGTAAGGCGCACCATGTTTTCGATGCGGTTGGTGTGACCGCGTCCCTGAGCGTAGTTCGAGACACGTTTTTTCAGGCTGCGGGCTTTTCCGACATAGAGCACATCACCGCCTTCGTTGAGCATGCGGTAGACGCCGGGACCATTCGGCAGCAATTTGACATAGGCCTGGATGAGATCCGGTCCCTTCAGGCCAGCCGCCACATCGCCGGCTGCTTCCCAACCCTCGAATTCCGCAGCACGGCCACCGGAATTTCCGGGAGCGTTCGGCGTTTCACCGTCTTTGGATGGGGAGTCCGCTTCTGCCATGGGTCCGTCGTTCAATAATCTACATGAATCAAACAGCTGCCCGATTATATAGCACTGTCATTTTGAAAGTCGGAACCGGAATGCCGACAGGGTGCGCTCTAGAAGACCAGAATGATGTAACCGACAAACAACGCCAGCAAGATTATGCCGCCGGTTTTGGTGATCGGCCGCGATCCGAGCGCCAACACAACGAGCAAGATCGTGACCGCCGCCATGATCCACATATCGAGATAGACGATGCGGGGCGGCACGAGCAGTGGATGGACGATGCTGGTGATGCCCAAAATGCCGCCAATGTTAAAAATGTTGGATCCGACCACATTGCCGATTGCTACCGCCCCGCTGCGACGCCAGGCAGCCATGACTGTCGTGACCAGCTCCGGCAGGGATGTGCCGATTGCAATGATTGTCAGACCGATGACAGCCTCCGAAACACCAAGCATTCGCGCAATATCGACAGCGCCGTTGACGGTCAGCGAGGCGCCGATGGGCAATCCGATCATTCCGAACAGCAGATAGGCCGCGATGCGGGAGTTTTGCGTTGGAACTTCGTCGATTTCATCATGGTAGTCGCTCATGCCCGGAGCGGAGAGGTTCTTTCGCACCGTCCGGAACTGCCAGACCAGAAAAATACCGAGGATCGAAAGCAGCACCAGGCCATTAAGATGCGACAGCTTCCCCGACATCATCATGATCATGAAGAGCGCGGTTAACACCCCCATGACAGTGAGACTGAAGCCGAGGCCATTTTCCCGGCAATCGACGGGCCTGATCAGTGCCGGCGCACCCAACACGAGCAACACATTGGCAATGTTGGAACCCACCACATTGCCGATCGCGATTCCAGACGCATCGTTGAAGGCGGCTTCCAGGGAAACGAACAATTCCGGAGCGGAAGTGCCGAGGGCAACAATAGTCAGACCGATGATCAGGGGGCTGACACCCAGTTTTTCTGCAAGCGCGACTGCGCCGCGCACCAGATAGTCTCCTGCAAACAACAGCAGCGCCAGCCCGGCGATCAAAATGGCAAAACTGATCATGAATGCACAAGTATCCGGGAGCTATGGCAATTTGCGCCCATTATTGTTTGGGAGCCCTCTGGATATAGGTTCAAATGCGCAAAACACAATGATGCAAAGCGGTTCAATTGGTCACGACGCCGTGCGTGAAGCCGCTCAAGCTTGCGGTTTGTATAGGTCATATTCCCCGAAGAAGCGGTTGAACTTTTGTGGCCAGTTTTTCAGTTTTGGTCTGCCACGCTCCCATTTTCCTTCAAATCGCAACGCCAGATATCCGCTCAGTCCGGCAAGAGCGAAATGGCCGCCATGCAGGTTTTTGGTCGTACGCGGCATGTTCCCGTTCAGGAAATCCAAACCACGCTCGACCTTGGACCATTGCCGTTCGATCCATGGCTCGTGAAGCTTTGCCTCTGGCCTGAAGCGTTGTTCGTACACAATTGCCAACAGGCAATCCGTAATTCCATCGCAAAGAGCTTCCAGGACAAGCGCGTCCTTCCGTTTTTCGGCGTTTCTCGGGAAAAGCCTGCGGCCGCAGGCATGATCCAGATACTGCATGATGACGCGGCTGTCATAAACGGCGCTACCCTGGTCGTCGACCAAGGTCGGAATCTTGCCCAGCGGATTGCTGTCTATCAAAAGGGCCGGGTCGGATGCCGTATCAACGATCTCGCTTTCACAAACGAGGCCACAATGATGGGCCGCCATGCGGACCTTGGCCGAATAGGGGGAGGCGGGCGAATACAGAATTTTCACGAGGAATTCTCCGGTTTTGGCGACGTCAGCGCGTGCGCAATGGTGGCATGGAAACACGTTTGCGGCCGCAACTGCGCGCGGCGACCTCCGGACATGACCGGTAAGCCAATTCCCGGGTCAGGCATATGCGTACCTCGCGTAGCCGGCGGCGGTCGCAGGTCACGGCAATGCCGCCGGGGTCCAGCCCGGGGTTGGACTCGATGAAAGCGCTTGAAACATCAGCAGGTGACACCATGCGGTAGGCACCGGTGTTGTGCAGGTCTTCCGGAATGACAATTTTCCCGTGCGCCAGGCGCAATGTCTCAAAGAAATCTGTTTGCGAGAGATTGGCGCATGTCCCGTGCTTTTTCCACTGGTGCTGGACCAAAGCCCTGCTTGGCATGAGATCCAGCATGTCGCGTTCAAGGTCGCGGGCAACCCGTTCCGGACGCTCCATGCAAAATTGCGGATAGCCTTTTTCAAATTGCGGCCACAATCCATGCACGATGAAACCGAATGGCCGGCCGCTCCCACATTGATGCGGGTTGGCGCTGTCCCCCTCTGCTTCGCAATAGCTCGGAGACCAGGAAAGGGCCAACACGAAAAAATCGAACCCGGACCCAACCGGGGTCGCATCATCCGCCTGCGTTGCATCCTGGCAGGCCGCCAAAGCCAGCAAAGCTGCAAGCGCGAAGACCCTCAGGATTGACACCAGGAATAATTCTAACGAACGGAGCGGCAATAGGCGCCATTGATGCGCCAGGGATCAAGGCCGGATATGCAATATTCGACATTGCCGCCAACGCCGGCAAATCCCTGACCGGCTTCGATCATATACCAGATCACCCGCGTATGGCCGTCATTCATGGCAACCTTGCCGTGGCAGAAGCGCCTGTCAATCATGGATGAATGGCCTGCCGGCACATATCGGTTCTGATGAATGTCCAGATATTCCTGGATCGCCAGACCCCGCTTGAGAACATTCCTGTCGGCAATGGAAAAGCGATGCGAAATCGCTCTGAGAACCGCCGGACTCTCGCATTGCGCGTTGCTGTGGATTCCAAAGGCCTGAGCCGGAGCGGATTGGGATAGATACCCGGCAGCCAGGAGCACGCCCATGGCAACGAGGCTGAGAACGTTTTGTTGTTTGGGCATCGGCGACAGGCTCCGCTGGTTCATGGTCACACCCAAGGCATATCATATGGGTATTTGGTTTTGGAAGAGTGATCACGCGATCTGTGCACGCGAACCTTAGTGATCATCGCTGATCCAGAACAATTGAGAGCCGCCTCCCGTTGAACGCGACAGGCAGTTTTTCAACGCCGGTAGCAGAACCTCCAATTCACTGTGAAGTGTGTAGGGTGGATTGATGATGACGAGCCCGGATCCAGCCAGGCCGGTGGTTTCCGCTTCTGTCAGCACAGTCAATTCAACGCAAAGGGTGCGGGCGATGCCGAGGGCGCGCATTTTCGCATGAAATGCGGGAGTTTGGTTGCCGGCTTTGATTGGGTACCACACACAGTATGTGCCATTGGCCCAGCGGCGATGGGCACGTGCCAATCCATCGACAATCCGATCGAATTCGCCCTCTACTTCAAATGGCGGGTCGACAAGCACCAACCCGCGTTTTTCCTTCGGCGGCACGTGCGCCCCAAGTGCCAGCCATCCATCGAGTGAAATGACGCGGGTTTGAAAATCACCCTCAAAGAGCGTTCGCAGTCTGGCGCAATCCTCCGGATGGAGTTCGATCGCTGAGAGGCGATCCTGTTTTCTCAAAAGAGCACGCACCAGTTTTGGAGAGCCGGGATACTGCTCCAGGGTGTCGCCTGGGTTCAGGCTGCGTATTACATCCAAGTAGGGGTCCAGAAGTTGCTTTGCGGCATCCGGCATATCGCTGGAGAAAAGGCGTCCAATTCCATCAGTCCATTCACCGGTCTTTTGTGCCTCCTCCGCCGACAGGAGATACAGCCCTGATCCGGCATGCGTATCGATAACGCGAAACGCTTTTTCCTTTTTCCTCAGATAACAGACGATCCGGGTGAGAACCGCGTGTTTGAGAACGTCGGCAAAATTGCCCGCATGGTATTTGTGCCGGTAGTTCACGTGATATCCTCGTTCGCCGCCGGTTTTTGGTTTATAGCGTCGGCTGGATCATTGCAAAGTGAGACGAAGATGAGCGAAACGGTGCCCGTGAGAACCGGATATTCGGCCTGTCCCCACGATTGTCCGTCGACCTGTGCGTTGGAGGTCGAAATTGTCGATGGCGACCGCATTGGCAAGGTTCGCGGGTCGGCTGAAAACGACTACACAGCCGGTGTCATCTGCGCAAAGGTGGCGCGCTATGCGGAGCGGGTGCACCATCCAGACCGGCTGCTGAAACCATTGCGGCGTCAGGGTGCCAAGGGCGCTGGACAATGGCAGGAGATCTCCTGGGAAGAGGCGCTGGACGAGACGTCCGAAGCATTTCTGAGGGCTGAGCAGCGCCTGGGCGCCGAAACCGTTTGGCCTTACTATTATGCCGGGACCATGGGGCTGGTTCAAAGGGACTCCCTGCAACGGCTCCGCCACGCCAAGAAATATTCCGGACAATTCGACAGCATCTGTACCAATGCGTCATGGACAGGATTTTCCATGGGCACCGGAAAATTGGCTGGAGTCGATCCACGCGAGATGGCCAGTTCGGATTGTATCGTGATCTGGGGCACCAATGCGGTCTCGACGCAGGTCAATGTCATGACCCATGCCACCCGTGCCCGCAAGCAACGCGGCGCGAAGATTGTCGTGATCGATATCTATGATACGCCGACGGCCCGACAGGCGGATGTGAAACTCATCCTGCGGCCGGGCACTGACGGTGCGCTGGCCTGCGCTGTGATGCATGTGCTGTTTCGTGACGAGCTTGCCGATCGCGCATATCTCGCAGACTACACCGATGATCCCGGTGGCCTCGAATCCCATCTTCGGACCCGCACACCCGAATGGGCCGCATCAATCACGGGTCTTACGGCGCGTCAGATTGAAAAATTCGCGCATCTCGTCGGACAGACCAAGCGAACCTTTTTCCGTCTCGGTTATGGATTTACCAGGCAGCGCAACGGCGTTGCCAACATGCACGCGGCCCTGAGTGTCCCGGCGGTCACCGGCGCGTGGCAATATGAGGGAGGGGGAGCTTTTCACTCCAACCACGCCATTTTTGGTCTCGATAAATCCGAAATCATGGGAACAGCCTTTGCGGATCCGACCGTGCGGCATCTCGACCAGTCGCAAATCGGTCGAATTCTGACCGGGCACGAAACCGCTCTTCGCGGTGGTCCTCCGGTAACCGCCTTGTTGGTTCAAAACACCAACCCGGCAAATGTAGCGCCCGAGCAAAGGCTGGTGCGGCAGGGTTTTGCCCGAGACGATGTGTTCATGGTCGTCCATGAGCAGTTCATGACTGAAACGGCGAACATGGCGGACATCGTTCTGCCCGCAACCATGTTCGTTGAACATGACGACATCTATCGTGGCGGCGGTAACCAGCACATCACGCTGGGGCCCAAACTCATTGATCCGCCGCCGGGACCGAAACCCAATCTTCATGTCATCAACGAATTGGCTGACCGTCTCGGTGTTTCTGATTTTCCGGGATTTGGTCTCGACGCAGATACGCTTATCGACAATATGCTCAAAACCAGCGGCCATGGCAGTCTTGCTGCCCTGCGGCAGAACAAGTGGATCGACTGCCAGCCGGATTTCGAGACCTCGCACTACATCGGTGGATTTGGCTGGCCGGATGGTCGTTTCCGGTTTCGGCCGGACTGGACCGGATCACCGGCCCCAGACCGTCCGCCGGATTCCCTGGGTCCGCTCGGCCCGCATGGCGCCTTGCCTGAATTTCCCGACCATGTGAACCTCATTGAGGAGGTCGACACCGACCACCCCTATCGATTGGCCACGTCGCCAGCCCGATCATTCCTGAATTCCACATTTACGGAGACTCTTTCATCGACCCGGAGGGAAGGGCGCCCGGAAGTGATGATCGATCCAAGGGATGCTGCGGATGAGGGCATAGAGGACGGACAACTTGTGACCATCGGAAATCGGCGCGGATCGGTGCGACTGCATGCACATCTTGTTTCGGGAGCCCGGCGCGGTGTGCTGATCTGTGAAGGTCTTTGGCCAAACGCTGCATTTGTTGACGGCGAGGGAATCAATGTTTTGATCGGCGCCGACAGCATCGCGCCCTATGGCGGCGCGGCGTTTCATGACAACCATGTCTGGATCCGGGTGAACTAGACCGTGTCACGTTTTGTCAGAAACGGGACAACGGTGCCGGCCTTTGATTTTGCCGATGCCTTCAGGTCTTGCCGATTCCGTCAAAACCTGAATTGCTCCAACCCACCTTTGTCAGCTGGCCGCGGAAATTGGAGATATCACGAGGGAGTCGTCTCCACCTGACAATCTGCTGAAAACCGATTCTCCGGTGCCGCTCATTCTGACTTTTTCTTCAGCCAAAAGGCGAAGCGCCATGGGGTAGAGTTGATGTTCGGCGGCCAGTACCCGGGCGGACAGCGATGCCTCGGTGTCGTCGGGCGCCACGGGAACGGCGGCCTGCGCAATCAGCGGTCCTTCATCCATGCCTTCGGTCACGAAATGGACGCTGCATCCGTGAATTCGTACCTGATGGTCAAGGGCTCGCTTGTGGGTGTCCAGACCCGGAAAACTGGGCAGCAGGGAAGGGTGGATGTTGACAATCATCCCATGCCATCGGTTGACGAAATCGGCGGACAGCAGGCGCATATAGCCGGCCAGGCAGATGATATCCGGCCTGATTTGATCGAGACGGGCCTGGATCGCCTGTTCGTGAGCCGCGCGATTGCTGAAATCATTGGCCAAAAAGGCGTCCGCTTCGATGGCGTATTCGCGTGCCAGGTCAAGACCTGCTGCGTCCGGATTGTCTGACAGCACGGCGACGATTCGGCAGGGATAATCCGGCGCCATGGTGGCCGAAATCAGTGCGGACAGATTTGATCCGCGCCCCGAAATCATCACGACTACCCGCTTTTTCGGCGTGCCGGAACCGGTTGCACCCTTGCCGCTCACAGGGACAGGGACCCGTTGAAGCTGACGGCGGCATCGCCGCGCGCCTTTTCGGTGATATGCCCGAGAATGACGGCATCTTCCCCCAGATCCCGCAGGCGCTCGAGAACCGCGCTCGTTTTGTCCTTCGCGACAACGGCAATCATGCCGATCCCGCAATTGAACGTCCGCAGCATTTCCGCCTCGGCAACACCGCCCACCTGGCTCAACCAGGAGAAAACGGGCGGTGTCGAAATCGCGTCAAGATCAATGTGAGCTGCCAATTCCTCAGGCAGCACGCGTGGGATGTTTTCAGGAAATCCACCACCAGTGATATGTGCAAGTGCTTTTATCGCGCCGGATTCACGAATGGTCTGCAACAGGGGTTTGACGTATATCCTGGTGGGTGTGAGAAGAGATTCAGCAAGGGTAGCCTCGGTCGAAAAGGGTGCGGCCGCATCGTAATCCAGGCCTGAAATATCGATGATGCGTCGCACCAGCGAAAATCCGTTGGAGTGGAGACCGTTTGACGCGAGCCCCAGTATGGCATCTCCCGCAACAACATGTGTCGTTGGCAGCAGAGCTCCACGTTCGGCTGCGCCAACCGCAAAACCGGCCAGATCATAATCGTCTCCCGAATACATGCCGGGCATCTCGGCCGTCTCACCGCCAATCAGGGCGCAACCGGCCTGGATACACCCCTCGGCGATCCCTGAAACAATGTCATGTCCCTGATCGGGATCGAGCTTCCCGGTGGCGAAATAGTCCAGAAAGAAAAGGGGTTCGGCACCCTGAACGACCAAATCGTTGACGCACATGGCAACGAGGTCAATCCCGACGGTTTTGTGTCGCCCGGCCTCGATTGCAATCTTCAGTTTTGTGCCAACCCCGTCATTCGCGGCCACCAGAATGGGATCCTTGAAGCCGGCGGCTTTCAGGTCAAACAGCCCGCCGAAACCGCCGATTTCGCCATTGGCGCCCGATCTTCTTGTGGCCCGAACATGCGGTTTTATTCGTTCGACGAGGCTGTTTCCCGCATCGATGTCGACACCGGCATCACGATAGCTCAGTCCGTTTTTCAGGTTGTTCATTCCTGCCTCCGGGATCTGGCCGATCCGTCTTGGCCAGCTTTGGATTAGCAGCCCGCAGATCGCATGTCGCGGGCCTGTGCGCAAGCCTTCCGGCGTGCAAATCCCAAATATCGACCGAGGATTGTGCTTGACCCGTCCCGGCTGCACTTGTTCAGGATTTGAATACCCCCATATCTATGCTACCACGCAGCAGGCACCGGTAGCAGGTTTGGGTGAGTTCCTTTGGTATAACCCGCGAAATCAGCAGGCATGACTGTTCCCAATTTTATCACGCTGTTGCGCTTCCTCATGGTCCCGGCGGTTGTCTACGCGCTGTTGCTGGGTGAGATGCTTCCTGCTTTCATCATTTTCGTGGTCGCCGGAATCTCTGACGGGATCGACGGTTTTGTTGCCCGTCACTACAACCAGCAGTCGGAACTCGGTACCTATCTGGATCCGATCGCCGACAAGCTGCTTTTGGTGACCGTTTTCGTCATGCTGGCCATTTTGGATTTCCTGCCGCAATGGCTGGTCGTTCTTGTGGTGTCCCGCGATGTCCTGATCATCATGGCCGTCCTGCTCTCAAGCGTGATGGCGCAACCGGTCGACATGAACCCGATTTTCATATCCAAGGCCAATACGGCGCTGCAAATCGCCTTGGTTTCGGTGGTGCTGGCCGAGTTGGCGTTCAAAACAGGCTTCGGAGACTTGAGAAACATCCTTATCTACGTCGTGGCTGCCTTGACCGTGCTCTCCGCCGCAGCCTATCTCAGATTGTGGATTGATCACATGGCCAATACCGGCGAACAGCCATGACACCGATCAAACGGTAACGAAGCAGATCGTACGGTAACATGGAGACCGATATGGCAATGCAGGTAAACAGGGCCTCACTGAAGCGCCAGGTGTTCTTCTGGCTGGCGACGTTCTTGTTCTTCGGCCTGTTTCTCTATGTTTTTCGCGGCATTCTCCTGCCATTCGTTGCTGGCATGGCGTTGGCCTATTTCCTCGATCCGGTGGCTGACAAACTCGAGGATTGGGGCGTTTCCCGCATGATCGCGACGCTCATGATCCTGATTGCGTTTCTGCTGATTTTCATTTTGGCTTTGATGATCATTGTTCCAGTGCTTGCCGCCCAGGCCAGCGAGTTCATCCAGAAACTGCCTGAATATGTTTCCCAGCTGCAGGGCCTTATCGCGTCATCCGATTCCACCTGGCTCAGGGATTGGATCGGTTTCGAACTGCCAAACCTGAAATCTTCTCTTGGCGATCTGCTTTCCGAGGGCGCCGGACTGGTTGGAACGCTTCTGCTGCAAGTCTGGAATTCGGGCAAGGCGCTGGCTGATCTGGCGTCCCTGTTCGTGGTGACGCCCGTCGTTGCTTTCTATTTGTTGCTCGACTGGGACCGCATGGTTGAAACCGTCGATAGCTGGATCCCGCGCAACTACCTCGGTGAAGTGCGCGAGATTTCGGGTGACATGAACAGTGCGATTGCCGGTTTTGTGCGCGGCCAGGGCAGCGTTTGCCTTATTCTCGGCGTCTACTATGCGATCGGGCTGACCCTGTCGGGTTTGAATTTCGGCTTGCTCATCGGTCTTTTTGCGGGATTGATCAGCTTTATTCCCTATGCAGGATCAATGGTCGGACTGGTGCTTGCCCTCGGGGTGGCGCTGGTTCAGTTCTGGCCCGATTACTGGGCCATCGCGATTGTGGCTGCCGTGTTTTTCTCGGGACAGTTCTTCGAAGGCAACATATTACAGCCCAAACTGGTTGGACAGAGTGTCGGTCTTCATCCGGTCTGGCTGATGTTTGCCCTGTTCGCCTTCGGATCGCTATTTGGATTTGTCGGCCTGCTGGTTGCCGTTCCCGCAGCGGCCGCCATCGCGGTTCTCGTTCGGTTCGCACTCGGGAGGTATCTGAAGAGCGACCTCTACGAGGACGGCCTCCCGAGTGAGGCCGGTGACCAATCGGACCCTGCAAATGAATAGCCAATCCAGCAGTCCGAAGGATCATGGCGCGCAGCAACTGCCCCTGAATTTCGGGCATGCGGCCAGCACGGCGCGCGATGATCTGATCGTGTCCTCGCCAGTGGATGCGGCTATCAGTCTCATCGACCGCTGGCCTGATTGGCCATCGCCGGTTGTGATCATGGCCGGGCCGACCGGATCTGGAAAAACGCATCTGGCCAATATTTGGAAGGAGCGGGCCTCGGCGCTGGTGATCAATGATCTCCGTTCCGACGATTCCACACTTCACCTGGCAATCGATGGCCCGGTTTTGATGGAGGATATCGATCGCGAAGACTTCAGCGAAACAGCACTGTTCCATTTGCTCAACACCGTCTACCAGAACAACAGCCACATGTTGATCACAAGTCGGACCTGGCCCGCGGCCTGGCCGGTCAATTTGCCCGATCTGCGATCCCGATTGAAAGCCGCGACAGTTGTGGAAATCGGCGAACCGGACGACATGTTGCTCGCACAGGTCATCGAAAAGCTCTTTTCCGACCGTCAAATCGCGATCGATCCGAAGATCGTCTCCTATCTGGTCCATCGTATGGAGCGGTCACTTGCGGCCGCCCAGGTGATCGTCCACAAGGTCGATGAACTGGCATTGGCGCGGCGCGGGAAAATCACCCGCGCACTGGTCGCTGAAGTGCTCGGCCAGTGGGATTCGGCAGAACAGGGCGAAGAACGGGGATAGACGGCCTATTCAATAGGCCGGAATTGCCCTAGATCAACGACAACTGGTCATTTCATCGGATTGTCACAATATTAATTGATCTCAGTCATGACGTGAGAAAGATGTGCGCGATGGACGAAAAAACGACGATACAATCGGACACCGGTGGCGACGTGCAGGACGCCACGCCGCTTATGGAAAGTCCCGACCGCTTCGTAAACCGCGAATTTTCATGGCTGCAGTTCAACCGGCGCGTGTTGGAGGAAACCCAAAACAGCGCTCATCCGTTGCTGGAACGAATTCGGTTTCTGTCGATTTCCGCAGCCAATCTCGACGAGTTTTTCATGGTGCGGGTCGCTGGCCTGGAAGGGCAGGTTCGCGAACGAATCCGGAGCCGCTCCCCAGACGGACGTACCCCTCTACGGCAGCTCAATGAAGCGCTGGAGGAGATCGGCAAGCTGCAGTTTGAACAACAGGCATCTCTGGCCGTATTGCAGCAATATCTCTCGGAGGAGGGGATTCATATCGTTCGGGCAGATGATCTGACGGCCGACGATCTGAAATGGCTGAGCAAGGCATTTTTCCAATCCATTTTTCCGGTTCTCACGCCCCTTTCAATTGATCCGGCCCATCCGTTCCCTTTCATTCCCAATCTCGGCTTCTCCATCGGTCTGCAATTGATGAGCAGGAAGAAAAAGGAACCGATGACCGGATTGTTGCGTCTTCCGGTCGCGCTGAACCGTTTTGTTCGCTTGCCGGACAAGGACCGGCAGGTGCGGTACATGACCCTCGAAGATGTGGTCGGTCAGTTTATCGAAACGCTGTTTCCCGGATACGACGTCATGGGTTCCGGGACATTCAGGATCATTCGCGACAGTGATATCGAGGTCGAAGAGGAGGCCGAGGATCTCGTGCGCCTTTTCGAACGGGCGCTCAAGAGGCGCCGCCGCGGTTCCGTGATCCGGATAGAATTCGATTCCGAAGTACCCAAGTCGCTGCGCAATTTCGTCACGACGGAACTCAACGTTCCCGAAGACCGGATTGCCATCTTACCCGGCCTGCTGGCGCTATCCACAATTTCCGAGATTGTCGACACTCCCCGGGATGACCTGAAATACGAACCGTACAATGCCCGGTTTCCCGAGCGGATTCGCGAGCATGCCGGTGACTGTTTTTCAGCCATCAGGGAGAAGGACATTGTCATTCACCACCCCTATGAGTCTTTCGATGTGGTGGTCCAGTTTCTGCGGCAGGCCGCCCGGGATCCGGATGTGCTTGCCATCAAGCAGACGCTTTACCGGACGTCCAATGACAGCCCCATCGTTCGCGCGCTGATCGACGCCGCGGAGGAGGGCAAATCGGTGACCGCGCTGGTGGAATTGCGGGCCCGGTTCGATGAAGAGGCCAATATCCGCTGGGCGCGCGATCTGGAACGGGCCGGTGTTCAGGTCGTGTTTGGTTTCATTGAACTGAAGACACACGCCAAAATGTCACTGGTTGTTCGCCGCGAGGAAGGCAAACTGGTCAGCTATTGCCATCTGGGAACCGGCAACTACCATCCGATTACGGCGAAGATATACACCGATTTGTCATTCTTTACCTGTGATCCGGACATCGCTCACGATGTGGCGCATGTGTTCAATTTCATCACCGGTTACGGCGAGCCGACCGAGGAGATGAAGCTTGCTGTTTCTCCTGGTACCATGCGCTCACGGATGATCGAACATATCGAAACGGAAGTGGATCACGCCCGCAACGGTCGACCGGCGGCCATCTGGATGAAAACCAATTCACTCGTCGATCCGGAGATCATTGATGCTCTCTACCGGGCCAGCCAGGCAGGAGTCGAAATCGATCTGGTGGTTCGCGGTATTTGTTGCCTTCGGCCGCAGGTTGAAGGTCTGTCGGAGCGGATCCGCGTGAAGTCCATCGTCGGCCGGTTTCTTGAACACAGCAGGATTTTCTGCTTCGGCCGCGGCAAGGGGCTTCCGAGCAAGGATTCTCTTGTCTATATCGGTTCGGCGGATATGATGCCGCGAAACCTGGACAGGCGGGTCGAAACACTCGTTCCACTGTCCAATCCGACGGTCAAGGAGCAAGTTCAATCACAGATCATGCTGGGTAACCTGATCGACAATCAGCAGAGCTATGAGATTTTGGAGGATGGCACATCCAGAAGAATGGATGTGCGACCGGGAGAGGAACCATTCAACGCCCAGCTTTATTTCATGACCAATCCGAGCCTGTCGGGTCGCGGTGGCGCTATGGCGTCCAGTGCACCAAGTCTGATCGCCGGGATGATCTCGAAACAAAAACCGACCTGAGCAAAGCAGCGCTGCCTGATGGTTGAATCCGAAGCCCAGGGCCGCCTGCCGGGCATTGCACCGATTTCCGTCGTCGACATCGGTTCGAACTCCGTTCGATTGGTGATCTATGAAGGCTTGAGCCGGATGCCGTCGGTCCTGTTCAATGAAAAGGTATTGTGCGGCCTTGGCCGCGGTATCGCCAACACGGGCATGTTGGATCAGGAGGGTATCACACGCGCCCTGGCTGCGCTGCGCCGGTTTCGAACTCTGTCGATTCAGGCGCGTGCGACCCGGATGCATGTTCTGGCGACGGCAGCGGCACGTGAGGCCGCGAACGGGCCGGATTTCGTGGCTGAAGCGGAAACAATCCTCGGGCATGATATCCGCGTTTTGAGCGGTGCCGAGGAAGCCCATTTTTCAGCGCTCGGAATCATCAGTGGTTTTTATGATCCCGACGGGATCGTTGGCGATCTGGGCGGTGGCTCGCTTGAACTCGTCGACGTCGCCGATGGTGAGGTCGGGGAGGGCATCACCCTGCCGATCGGCGGATTGCGACTTTCCGAACTGGCCAACAATTCGATCCGGGAGGCCCGCAAGATCGCCAGAGCGAACGTCGCGATGGCCGAACTGCTGGAAAAAGGGCAGGGAAGAACATTCTACGCGGTTGGCGGCACCTGGCGAAATCTCGCCAAGCTGCACATGGAATCCATAAACTATCCGCTGCACATGACCCAGGGCTACGATATTGCCATCGGCGATGCAGAACCATTCCTCGAACGGGTTCAGCAAAACGGTGAATCCAAAAACAAGGCAATGCGGGCCGTTTCCCGCAACCGGCGAAACCTGCTTCCCTATGGCGCGGTTGCGATGAGCGAAATCCTGCGGGTCATGCGTCCGAAGAAGATCAGTTTTTCTGCGCTTGGCGTTCGGGAAGGTTACCTCTATTCCCTTCTGGAACCGGCGGGCAAAACACACGACCCTCTGCTGACAGCAGCTGATGAACTGGCCATCCTGCGGGCACGCTCACCTGAACACTCGCGTGAGTTGGCCGATTGGACAGGAACCGCCTTTCGTGCGTTCGGAATCGAGGAAACCAGGGAGGACGCACGCTATCGCAGAGCGGCCTGCCTGCTGGCCGATATCAGCTGGCGTGCCCATCCCGATTATCGCGGATCCCAGGCGTTGAACCTGATCTCGAATGGAACATTTGCTGGCATAACCCATGCCGGACGGGCTTATCTGGCACTGGCCAACTACTATCGGTTCGAAGGTTTGCGCGGAGATTGGCTCAGTGAATCGCTGGCCGACATCGCCACGCCGCGTTACCAGAAGTTTGCCAAATTGCTCGGCGGATTGCTGCGTGTCAGCTATCTCTTCTCAGCATCGATGCCCGGCATCACGCCGTTGCTGAGGTTTGTTTCCGAGGATGATGATACGATCATTCTGAAAATACCGGAGCGCTTGAGCGACTTTGCGGGTGAGCGCCTGGATGTCCGCCTTCAGCAACTGGCGCGACTGATGGACAAATCGATGCGGTTTTCCTTCGAGGGATGATGACGCCGGAAAGCAGGCCGTCAGTCAGCCAGTTCAACGGCCTCGACTTTTCTGTCAATGAAGCGAAGCGCCATTTCCCCGCGCAACAGACCAAGGGCCTTTTCACCGAAGAGCTCCCGTCGCCAACCCTTCAATGCCGCAACTTTCGCTTCCTCGCCTTCGGCCGCGATCCTCTCGAGATCATCGGAGTTGGCAATGACCTTTGGGGCAACCCCGTGCTTTTCGGTGGTCAGTTTCAACAGGACCTTGAGCAACTCGCTGGCGGCTGCTGCGCCTTCGGGAGCCTGCACCGGTCGAACCGGTTGCGGCATGTCTTCTTTCGGCATGGCCATTGCGGTCTGGACGGCACTGATCAAACCCTGCGCCGCCTGTGAGCGCTCCCAGCCTTTCGAAATCGTTCGCAAACGGCCCAGTCCATCGGTATCCACCGGCTGCTGCTGTGCGACCTCGTAGATCGCATCATCTTTCAGGACACGGCCGCGTGGGACATTGCGTTCCCTAGCTTCGCGCTCCCGCCAGGCAGCGACGTGCTTCATGACCGCAAGTTCATGGGGTTTGCGCACGCGCATGCGTAGCCGTTTCCAGGCGTCCTCCGGATGTAGGTCATAGGTGCCCGGAGATTCCAGAATGTCCATCTCCTCCTTGACCCAGTGGCTGCGGCCTTCTTCCTCCAGCCGTGTATTCAGCACCCTGTAGACGTCCCGCAGAAAAGTGACATCGGCAAGTGCATAGGTCAGTTGTTTTTCTGATAGTGGTCGCCGCCGCCAGTCCGTAAAGCGGGACGATTTGTCGATGTGCTTTCCGCAGGTTCGCTGAACCAGTTGATCGTAGGAAACCGAATCCCCGAAACCGCAAACCATGGCTGCAACCTGGGTGTCGAAAATCGGATGCGGAATCAGCCTTCCAAGGTGATAGATGATTTCGATATCCTGTCGCGCCGCGTGGAACACCTTGACAACGGACCGGTCGGCCATCAGGTCGAAAAAAGGTTGCAGTTCAAGAGCCTGCGACAGGGGATCGACGATGAATTCATGATCGTCGCTCGCCATCTGGATCAGGCAGAGTTCCGGCCAGAAAGTGGTTTCGCGTATGAATTCCGTATCGATGGTGAGGAAGTCGGATTGTGCCAGTTTTGCGCAAGCGTCAGCGAGCGCATCGGTTTCTTTTATAATATTCATGGAATTTGTTTAGCCAATTATCCGTTCTTTGTCTTCCCTGGAGAATGAACAGGGAAAACGATCCGTTTCCAGCGAATTCATCTCCCTGGTCGACCCCGTTTCACCTTTTCGGACTTTGTCCTGGAAACTTCCTTGTTCACCATGCGAGCAAAGGACAGTGATGTGCGGAGCAAGGCATGATACCGACCGCGTGCGTTGATCGGAACGCTGGCCCGAACACTCATGCGCCACAGGGTCAGAACAATCAGACTGCCATGAATGAGGCTCGTGAAGGTAAACAGTATGTCAGGCCCATAGATCTGCATGAGCACCGATGAAATGAACGGTCCGAACGTCGCCCCTAAAGACCAGAAGAAGATCAGACCAGCAGCCACATGGACATATTGGTCTTCCTTGGCATGGTCGTTGGCATGGGCTGCAGAAAGGGAAATGAGAGGAAGGGAAAAGGCGCCAAAGAAAAAGATTCCGACATAATTCAGCGTCGGATCGGTTCCCGCAAATCCGGTGATGAACAGGCCGGTCGCTGCGGCACCGGCAGTGGCAATCAGCAGGATGATGCGGCGGTCATATCGGTCCGACAGCATGCCGAACGGATATTGCAAGACCGCCCCACCGAGGATGCCGGCACCCATGAAGGTGGCGATCGCGGTAACCGGCAGGCCGATCGCCTGCGCATAGAGTGGGCCGATTATCCGAAAGGAGGCGTTGGTCAGGCCGATGCAGACACATCCGATGCAGGCGATCGGCGAAAGGCGCCAGATCATTGCAGGATTGAATGAAAAGCGCGCCGGTGGCTTCGGGTTGGATCGGTCGGCCAGAGAGATTGGCACGAGCGAAAGGGTGATCATGATTGCCAGGATCAGAAAGATCGTGTCGCTCGAGGCGCCGAAAACAGGAATGATGAACTGTGATGCGGTGACCACGAACATGTCCAGCAACCGGTAGATCGAAAGAACCCGCGCGCGGTTGTCATTGTCGGCGCCTGAATTGAGCCAGCTGTCGACTGTGGTGAAAAGCGACGCGAAGCAAAGCCCCAGAAGAAATCGGAGGACCAGCCAGGCGATCGGATCGACGATCAGTATCAGCAGCAATGTTCCGGTGGCGGCAAAGGCACAAAGCGCGGAGAAGGCCCGAATATGGCCCACCGCACGCAAAATGCCCGGCACGATGAAACAGCCACCCATGAACCCGGCAAAATAGCTTGCGCCTATCAAACCGATGATTGCCGTCGAAAAGCCCTCATGCGCCCCGCGCAGAGAGATCAGTGTGCCCTGCAATCCGTTGCCGGCCAGCAAAATAGCGGCAGCCGCGAACAGTGGAACAAGCGGTCGTATGGATTGCATCGGGTCGTCTGACGGAAAAGGTGAGTCGTGTGTCTCAAGGGACAATAGCACCTTCCGGGCAATTGTCTTCCTGTTTCAGGCTGTTTCACGGCCGAATTCGCCCTGTGTTCTTGACAAAACCTTTGGGCCATGCGCTTGTCCGCGCGGCTTTCAATCCTTTGGTATAAGCCGCCCGGTTTTGAGTGCCGTTTCACACGAACCATACAATCAGGAAAGATCGATGCATCGCTATCGCAGCCATAACTGCGCCGCCCTTCGCAAGTCAGATGTTGGGTCAAATGTCCGCCTATCGGGTTGGGTACACCGCGTTCGGGACCATGGTGGCGTCCTGTTTATCGATCTGCGTGATCACTATGGCGTCACACAAATCGTTGCTGATCCGGATTCGGATGCTTTCCAGATCGCCGAGAGTGTTCGCGGCGAATGGGTGATTCGTGTTGATGGGGAGGTCAAGGCGCGGTCCGACGATACGGTCAATCCGAACCTGCCGACCGGCGAGGTCGAAATTTATGCACGCGAAATCGAAGTACTGTCGGCCGCCCGGGAACTTCCGCTCCCGGTGTTCGGTGAGCCGGAGTATCCAGAGGATGTGAGGCTGCGCTATCGGTTTCTGGACTTGCGCCGCGAAACGCTGCACCGAAACATCATGCGCCGGACCGAAATCATTGCATCGATCCGCCGGTTGATGGGCGAGGTCGGATTCACGGAATTTTCGACTCCCATCCTGACGGCATCGTCACCCGAAGGTGCCCGCGATTTTCTGGTGCCCAGCCGCATTCACCCCGGCAATTTTTATGCCCTGCCGCAGGCGCCGCAGCAATACAAGCAATTGATCATGGCATCGGGCTTTGACCGCTATTTTCAGGTTGCTCCCTGCTTCCGGGACGAGGATCCGAGGGCCGACAGATTGCCCGGCGAATTCTACCAGCTCGACATGGAAATGAGCTTCGTCGAACAGGACGACATCCTCGATACGATGGAGCCCGTCATTCGCGATGTGTTCCGGGAATTTGCCGAAGGTAAGGCGGTCACTGACACTTTCCGCCGCATCCCCTATGCCGAAGCGATGCGCAAATACGGGTCGGACAAGCCGGATTTGCGCAACCCCATCGAGATGGAGGCGGTAACGGAGCACTTTGCCGGATCGGGTTTCAAGGTGTTTGCCGGCATGATCGCAAATGATCCAAAGGTGGAAGTTTGGGCCATTCCGGCAAAGACCGGAGGCAGCCGTGCCTTTTGCGACCGGATGAACTCCTGGGCGCAGGGCGAGGGCCAGCCGGGACTGGGATACATATTCTGGAGGGAAGAGGAGGGCGCCGTGGCCGGCGCCGGCCCGCTGGCCAAGAACATTGGCCCGGAACGAACCGAAGCCATCCGCAACCAGCTCGGCCTGGAAGCTGGAGACGCGAGCTTTTTTGTCGCCGGAATTCCGGACAAATTCGCTGGATTTGCCGGCGATGCGAGAACTCGGGTCGGGGAAGAACTGAATCTGGTCGATGAGGATCGGTTTGACCTCTGCTGGATTGTCGATTTCCCGTTCTATGAATGGGATGATGACAACAACGCGCTGGATTTCTCGCACAACCCGTTTTCCATGCCCCAGGGCGGCATGGAGAGCCTGGAAGGGGATGATCCTCTTTCCATCAAGGCCTACCAGTATGATCTGGTGTGCAATGGTTTCGAGATCGCGTCTGGCGGTATTCGCAACCACATCCCCGAACTGATGATCAAGGCATTCGGGCTCGTGGGACTGGACGAAAAGATCGTCGAGGATCGGTTTGGCGGACTTTATCGGGCCTTCCAATACGGCGCACCGCCGCATGGCGGCATGGCTGCCGGTATCGATCGCATCGTCATGTTGCTGGTCGGCGCCAAAAACCTGCGGGAAATCACCATGTTCCCGATGAACCAGCAGGCACAGGATCTGTTGATGGGTGCACCCGGCGAGGCAGACTCCGGACAGTTGCTCGATCTCAACCTTCGCCTCATACCGGTCGCCAAAGACGACTGACCGGCAATGCCTCGCCCCAAGGGGGCGAGGCCCTAAGCTGATCTATTGATTGGCCTTGACGGTCACATTGAGAACGTTCGGCAGGGTCTCCGGTGCGGTCATTGCCGAACCGGCCACGGCCGCAAAGGGAAGCGGGTTATCAGGCGCCGCTGATATCTCGATATTTTTCGGATCCGCAAGGTAAAGGCTGGCTGCCTCCGTGACGGTTTTCTGGAACTCGGGATTTTTCAGCCGGCCGAGAACAAAGGGCAGCATTGCCTGCAGGCCCTGAACCATCTGCTCACGGGTGGTTCCCTGCTGACTGGCGACCATATCCAGGACCTTGTTGGTGAGCGATGCGTCGTCAAACCGGATGGAAAGACCATTCAAGGTGAGCTGCTGCATCATGCCGAGCATGGCGAAACCCATCGCCTGCTGGGCTTTTGCATCGTCTTCCTTGCCGGCCATTTGTTCCTGGAGTTTCTGCAAGCCACGAATGAATTCCAGCGTATATCCGGAAATGGAGAAGGTCAGGTCGAGGCGTCCGACGTCGTTAAGCGTCAGCGCATATTCATTGAGCGCGATTTCACCCGAAGCCAATTGCCAGGAGCCCTTCATGGTCATGTCTCCGGCAAGATACTGGTAGCCCATGCCGTTGATCACCTGCTGTGCCTGGGGATCCTGCACATCGCTCAGGTCTACTTCCAATCCGGCGAGCCTGGCATCAAATCCAAGGCCGGATCCGTCCGAAGTCTTGGACATCTTTGTCTCGGAACCCGACATCTTGAACAGGTCACGGCCCTCCACGGTCATGACCAATGGCCCGGTGGTTGCGCGGTCGTAGTAAAACAGGTTGTCGATTGTGTCGGCGGTGGATTCCGCCGGTACATAGAGGTTTTCCAGACGGATATCCTTGATCGAAAAGGAGAAGTCGTCCTCGCTGATCGTGAAATTCTCTTCCGTTGCGGATGCCACATTATAGCCGCCAGACCCGTCTTCCTTGACACCTTCAAAGACCATGTCGCCCAGATCGAGACCCTGCTTTTCTCCCGGGACCTGCATGGTGAGATTTTTCAGGGTTATCGTGTCACCGTCCAGGGTGGCCTCGTCGAAAGTCAACTCAGCGCCGCCCACGGCATAGGCCTGGGACAGTTTCTTGGCAAAGTCATTGGCATCGAGGGCGACTGCCCATTGGGTCGACACCACGAGGGTGAGGCCGGCGAGCAGACCGGTCCGAACGTTTTGAGCGAGCATATTGAATCCTTCCTGAGGGCGGTTGCTTCCAATCGATGGGCGCAGGTTATATGGGGACCATTCAACCGTTTTCCAACCGTCGTGAAAAGACCGCCTCCCTCTAATGTGACCTGTGTGGAAGCCAAAATGTGTTGTTGGTTGATCAAATCTTAGAGTGTTCCACCTCCGCATCACCGTCCGCCGGACGGACAGCTATTGCCGCGAATCACTGGTTCGGTTAAGTCCGAACCATGGGAAAGAGCCTAATACCGCCGGGTGGCGGCGACGATGAATCAGAACCGGTCGACCTGAAATCCGCTCTCGAGGAGCGGTATCTTGCTTATGCGCTGTCGACCATCATGCATCGGGCCCTGCCGGATGTCCGCGATGGTTTGAAACCGGTTCACCGCCGCATTGTCTACGCCATGAGCGATATGGGGCTTCGCCCCAATGGCCGACATAAGAAATCGGCCAAGATCGTTGGCGAAGTGATGGGCAATTTTCATCCCCATGGCGATCAGGCAATCTATGACGCCCTGGTGCGCCTCGCCCAGGATTTTGCCGTCAGATATCCGCTGGTCGACGGGCAGGGCAATTTCGGCAATATCGACGGCGACAACGCCGCCGCCATGCGCTACACCGAATCGAAGATGACGTCAGTGGCCGAGTTGCTGCTGGAGGGCATCGATCAGGATGCCGTCGACTTTCGGGCCACCTATGACGAGGAAAACAGCGAACCGGTGGTTCTGCCGGGTGCGTTTCCCAACCTGCTGGCCAATGGCGCGACCGGAATTGCCGTTGGGATGGCAACATCCATCCCGCCGCACAATGCCTCTGAACTCTGCGATGCGGCGATGCATCTCATCAAGCATCCGGGTGCGCGCATCGAAAAAATTGTCGAGCTGGTTCCAGGACCCGATTTGCCGACAGGCGGAGTGATCGTGGAAGATCGGGCATCCATCCTTGAAGCCTACAAAACCGGGCGGGGCGGCTTTCGTGTAAGGGCACGCTGGGAAAAGGAAGAATCCGGTCGTGGCAGCTATGTGATCGTTGTCACGGAGATTCCCTATCAGGTCCAGAAATCACGTCTGATCGAGAAGATCGCCGAATTGCTGATTGCACGAAAACTGCCGTTGCTGGACGATGTGCGTGACGAATCCGCCGAGGATATCCGCCTGATCCTCGTGCCCAAGAGCCGCAGCGTCGATCCCACATTGCTGATGGAATCGCTGTTCAAGCTGACGGATCTTGAAACCAGAGTTTCCCTGAACCTGAACGTGCTCTCCAAGGGCAAGGTGCCCAAGATGATGTCGTTGCCGCAGGTGCTGCTTGAATGGCTTGAGCATCGCAAGGATGTTCTCCAACGCAGGTCGCGGCACCGCCTCGCGGCGATTGAACGCCGCCTTGAAATCCTTGGTGGTTACCTGATCGCCTATCTCAATATTGACGAGGTGATCCGTATCATCCGAGAAGAGGATGATCCCAAGGCGGAACTGATCCGACGCTATGAACTGACGGATCTGCAGGCAGAATCCATCCTCAACATGCGGCTGCGGTCGTTACGCAAGCTCGAAGAATTTGAAATTCGCAAGGAATTTGACGGACTGACCGGCGAAAAGGCGGAAATCGAAGCGCTGCTGGAATCGGACGAGAAGCAGTGGGCCACGGTGTCGTGGGAAATCAGCGAGGTGAAAAAGCGTTTCGGCAAGGACACGCCGCTTGGCCGGCGTCGTACGATTTTCGGCGATGCGCCCCAGACCGATCTTCAGGCCATCCAGGAAGCAATGATCGAAAAGGAACCGGTAACGGTCGTTGTTTCGCAGAAGGGCTGGATTCGCGCTCTGAAGGGCCATTTGTCCGATACCTCGACCTTGACCTTCAAGGAAGGCGACAAGCTCAAATCCGCGTTTCCAGCCTACACCACCGACAAGATCATCCTCTTTACCACCGGTGGAAAATTTTACACGCTGGGCTGTGACAGGCTGCCCGGAGGCCGTGGCCACGGGGAACCGGTGCGGATCATGGTCGACATGGACAATGACCAGGACATTGTCTCGGCGTTCGTGCACGAGCCCGAGGGCAAATTGTTGGTGGCCTCCACGGTCGGCAACGGATTCATCGTGCCACAGTCGGATATCACGGCGAACACCCGCAAGGGCAAGCAGGCCATGAATGTCAAATTGCCGGTCGAGGCAGCACGCTGCGTACCGGTCACTGGTGACTTTGTTGCGGTGGTCGGACAAAATCGGAAGCTGCTGGCGTTTCCCATGTCGCAGCTTCCCGAGATGGCGCGCGGCAAGGGAGTTCGGCTGCAACGGTACAAGGATGGCGGCATATCCGACGTGAAGACGTTCTCGATGGAGGATGGGCTCTCATGGTCCGACTCGGCCGGTCGAACGCACACAAAATCCCGCGACGAATTGCGCGAATGGATCGGCGACCGGGCTCAGGCGGGTCGAACAGTGCCGAAGGGATTTCCGCGATCCGGCAGGTTTTGACGCCGGCACGGTCCCTGACGAATCAAATCGGCAATAGGGTCCGGCATCATTCGCCGGTGTAGCGCTCCCAGCCACTTGCCATCAGATGGTCTTGGGGCAGGAACCGCGTTTTGTAGCCCATCTTGCGTGAGCCAGCGACCCAATAGCCAAGATAGACATGCGGCAGGCCCATGTCCTGGGCGCGGCTGATGTGGTCCAAAATCATGTAGGTGCCGAGCGATCGATCAGCAAAATCGGGGTCGAAGAACGAATAGACCATAGAGATGCCGTCGCCCATCAGGTCGCTCAACGCGACCGCTGCCAGGCGTCCGTGCTGGGGGCCGTCGGCTGAGTCATTTTCATCCGGCAAGCGATATTCAATGATGCGTGTGGGTACATGCGTATCTTCCACCATCATCGCGTAATCCAGCACCGTCATGTCCGACATGCCGCCCTGTTGGTGGCGGGCGTCCAGATAGGCGCGAAAAAGGGAATACTGTTCGCTGGATGGTTCGGCAGAAAACTCCCTCGCGCTGATGTCGCTGTTGCGGGCCATGATCCGCTTCATCGAGCGATTTTGCCTGAATTCCTGGGCCAGAATGCGCACGGATATACAGGCGCGGCAGGATTCGCAGGCCGGCCGGTAGGCGATGTTCTGCGACCGCCTGAAGCCACCTTGTGTCAGCAGATCATTCAGTTCCGCTGCCTTGTCGCCAACAAGATGAGTGAACACCTTGCGTTCGAATTGCCCTTCAAGATAGGGGCAGGGCGATGGCGCCGTCAGGAAAAACTGCGGAGACTGGACGGGTTGGTTGGTCATTGATGACTGTCAGGTTCCTTCACGCCTGGATTATAGGGCATAATACCACGGTGCGATAAAGGAAAATGTTAACCAGATGATCGCGACCAGCGGAAGCCCCGCTTTCAAATAATCGCGAAAACTGTAATGGCCGGGACCCATGACCAGAAGGTTGGTCTGGTATCCGATCGGCGTCGCAAAGCTGGTATTGGCTGCAAAGATCACCGCCGCGACAAACGCCTCCGGCGGAACGCCGAGGCGGGCCGCAATGCCGAGCGCGATCGGGATGAACAGAACCGCTGTTGCATTGTTGCTCAAGACATTCGTCATGCAGGCCATGACAAGGAACAGTACCGAAAGGACAACGGGAACCGATGCACCATCCAGCGCCTTCACCGTCATGTCTGCGATCAGCGAGGCTCCACCCGTCGATTGCATGGCTGTTGCCAGCGCGATCGAGGAACCGACAAGAAGAAAAACCTGCCGATCGAACGCCCGCGCCGCCTGATAGATCGTCAGGCACCCGAAAGCCATCATCAATCCGGCGCCGGCCACGGCGCTGACGACAATGGGCAGGATTTCGAATGCTGAAAGCACGATGATCGCCAAGAAGATCGCAAAGGCAATCGCCGCTTTGCGGGTTTGGGGAACGGGCTCGGCCGAGTGCTCCAGCAGCAAGAGATCATGATCGCCACGCAATTGCAGGATCTGCTCATAATTGCCTCCGAGCAGAAGCGTGTCGCCCGGTTCCAGGCGAATCTCGGACAGCGGCATCCGCGCCATGCGGCTCTTGCGTTGCACGCCGAACACCGAAACGCCGTAACGCGCACGGATACCTGACAGCTGGATGGTGCGTCCGGCAAACCGCGAACCCGGCGCGATGACGACTTCCACCAGGTGGTAGTCTGGTCCCGGACGGCTGCTTTCGATCGTCTCGTCGGCCATGTCTGTCCCGAGTGCAGCATCATCGCTGTCGGCGATCGCGCTGCCATGGGCAAGCGCTCGCGAGAACGCCTGCCGGGTTCCGGTCACCACCAGCGTATCGCCGGCCGACAGCGTAATGTCCTCAAAGGGCGGGAGGATCGGAACATCCCGGCGATGCATAAGCCGTGGTGTCAAATCGTTGATCCCGGGAAACATGCCGGCGCGAGATTGCAGACCGATAAAAGGGTGACCAGGGGCAATGGGAATCTCGCCGATGAACTGGGCACCTTGCGTCGAGTGACCTCGCGCCATTCCCTGCGACCGTTCCTTCATCATCGCTGGCATGATGAACAAAACATAGAGGCTGCCGACGGCCGCCAGAATGAGGCCCATACCCGTCAGATCGAAGAAGGAAACGATAACACCGTATTCCTGCGCCACGCCCGCCGCGATCAGATTGGTGGAAGAGCCAATCAGGGTCGTCATGCCGCCCAGGATGCACATGAATGAAAGAGGCATGAAAACCTTGAAGCCAGCATATTGGCGCTGTGCCGCGATCACGGTCAGGATCGGGATGAAAATCACCACGACAGGTGTGTTGTTCAAAAAGGCACTCATCCCTGCGGCCGCCAGAATAACCAGAAATATGGTGCGCCGTCCGCTGGCGCCACCAAGCTTGCTGAAGGTCCTTGCCGGTCCATCGATCGCATCGGTGGCAAACAGGCCCTGGCCAACAATGAGCAAGGCGATGATGGTCACCAGAGCCGGGTCGGAAAATCCGGCCAGCAGTTTGGCCGGTGTCAGGTCAACCCCGTCCGAACTCGCATAGGGAAACAGGCCAAAGACCAGCAATACCGCTGACAGGGCAGCAACCGACACGGCCTCCATGGAAAACCGTTCGGACGCATAGGCAATGATGGTCACGCCGATGATGACAAAGGTCGCGAGTAGATGAAAATCCAGCATGCACGCCCTGAATTTGGTTCAACGCCCGGACAAGTCTAGACCGGAGCGGCCCCACGGGCAAAGCCGACGGTTGCGCAAAATGCCCGATCCACAATCGAGGATTTTCCCGTTAGCCCGAGATGGCAGAACTCTATTCCAGTGCGCTTGCCGGCTGTCTGCTGCGGCAGGGCATCATGTGCCGTCAACCGTCGTCTCTAACAACCAGGACGCCCAGCAGGAGGTCATGCAGCAGACGTTTGCGATCGAGAATCAGGCTGACCAGCAGGATCAACGGCGTCAGAACCACATTTCCGATCCAGAACAGGACCGCGTGCACCATAGCCGTGAGCGGATCCACTCGCCCGCCATCGGACCGAACAATCCGGACCCCTGTGAGCTGCATTCCCGGAGTGGCTTGCCTTGGACCGCCAAGCGTGAGCCCCACATAGGGGAGAGCGACCATGGCGAAAAGCACCGAGTAAAGCGCCCAGCCCAGGCCAAAACTGAATATGCCGAGGAAAAATATCAGGATGGCGACAGGCACACACAAAACGAGCACAAGCGCATAGTCGATGAAAAAGGCCATGATCCGCCGGGAGCGCACGCCCTGATAACTTCTCCAGTCATCAAGGTCGATGCCCATCGTGTCGATGGTGTGCATGGTCGCAGGCGAACCTGTCATCGCAACGTCCTCCGTTTGAACGCCATTGTGTTGTGCCGCATTCTACATGGTCCAAAGTCAAAGGAGAGGCGGCTGAATTGTTCGATTTATCAAGGGAAGTGGGGATGGGAGGGCGAAGCTTCAAGTGATGACGTTTCACCGCCCAGGGGGAATTTCAGTCCTGATTGAGCAGCGCTGCGGCCTCCGGTGCAAAATAGGTCATGATCCCGTCACACCCGGCCCGTTTGAAAGCTAGGAGGCTCTCCAGCATGACCTGTTCTCCATCGATCCAGCCATTTTGGGCGGCTGCCTTGATCATCGCGTACTCGCCGGACACCTGGTAGGCGAAGGTCGGCATGGCAAAGGTGTCCTTGAGACGCAAGATAATATCGAGATAAGGCAATCCAGGCTTGATCAGCAACATATCGGCGCCTTCTTCGACATCCATTGCGGCATCGCGGACAGCCTCGTCCGAATTGGCGGGATCGATGTAATAGGTTCGCTTGTCGCCCTGCAGAAGACCTTGGGTGCCGATGGCCTCGCGATAGGGGCCGTAAAAACTCGAAGCAAATTTTGTCGCATAGGACATGATGCCAACATCACTGAACCCGTTGCCGTCCAGAGCCTCCCGGATGGCGCCGATACGCCCGTCCATCATGTCCGAGGGCGCAATGATGTCTGCGCCGGCTTCGGCCTGCAAAACCGCCGCTTGCGCAATCTGCGACACGGTTTCGTCATTGACAATCACGCCATCGCGCAGGATTCCGTCATGCCCATGGTCGGTAAAGGGGTCCAGGGCAACATCGGTGATGACGCCGATCTCTGGGACGGCTGCCTTGATCGCTATGGTGGCACGATTGATGATGTTGTCGGCCACAAGAATATTCGATCCGGTCTGGTCGCGCAGATCCAGTTCGATCTTCGGAAAGGTGGCGATCGCGGGAATGCCGAGTTTTGCGGCTCTTTCGGCCTCATGCGCAGCAAGATCCGCGCTGACCCGAAAAACGCCGGGCATCGCCTCGATCGGCTCGCGTTGTCCGGTTCCCGGAATAATGAAGATTGGCCAGATGAGGTCGTGTATCGTCAGGGTGTTTTCGCGGGTCAGGTCCCGCACCCATCCGGCTTTTCGGTTGCGGCGCATGCGCCGGCCCCCGGTGATGTCGTTCACGGTACGTTTGTTCAACGTGGCTTTGTCGAATTGCCGGTTCATCTTGGCCTCTTCGCCGGTGCAGGGAGCCGATTTGGCGCTACTGCGGATGTGTACCATAGCCCAATTGATCAATCCAACCCGACAATTGAGCCCCGCCAAGTGAGAATGACCGGCGCACAATCCGCAAGATACCTGGCTCCCGTTTGCCAATGGCATTGACCTTGGACGAGGGGGTGCTTACAGCCATTCAGGGGTTGGATTGAATCAAGCGGGCAGCGCTGTGGAATTTGCCGTTCAGGAGGATATTTCGGTTGAGGTGACGGGCGCTCTCGGTGTCATCACCCTGACCCGCGAGGCGGCGCTCAATGCCCTTACCCATGCAATGCTTCGCACGATCTCGTCGGTCCTCGACGAGTGGGAACGGGACGCAAATATCCACCATATCGTCATTCGAGGCCGGGGCCGGGCTTTCAGTGCGGGCGGTGATCTGCTTGATCTCTATGAACGCGGACGCGCCGGCAATCCCAACTATTCCTTTTTTCAGGACGAGTACCGGTTGAACGCCCGCCTGGGCATATTTCCGAAACCCATAGTCGCGCTGATTGATGGAATCGTCATGGGCGGCGGCGTCGGCGTCGCGGTACATGGACGCTACAGGGTGATGACCGAAAACGCCGTCTTTTCGATGCCGGAGGTGGGAATTGGCTTCTTTCCGGATGTCGGTGGCAGTTTCTTCCTGCCGCGCCTGCCAAATCGAATGGGGTATTATCTCGGCCTGACCGGCGCCCGCATTCGCGCGCCTGATGCCCACAAGGCCAAAATAGCCACCCACGTCATGCCAGCGGACAGTCTGGACGCGCTAACGAAGGCCCTTGCCACGGATACGGACACGGATGCGGTGCTGAACCGTTTCCATGATGAGCAAATGCTGACCGACACCGTGCTCGATCATGACGAAATTGAAAGCCTTTTTACATGTGACACACTGGAAGGCATCGTTGCCAATCTTGACAGGGCCGCACCGGACAGCCGGCTGGCTGCGTCGGCACTGAAGGCAATCGCAAGAAATTCTCCAACAAGTGTGGCGGTGGCATTTCGGCAAATCAGGAATGGCGAGGGACGAAGCCTCGCGGAATGTATGCGGATGGAGTACCGCATCCTGGTTCGCATGCTGGAAGGTCCCGATTTCTATGAGGGGATTCGCGCCGTCATTGTCGACAAGACAAATGACCCCCAGTGGCGACCGGACAGCGCTGATGCGCTCAGCGAGGATCGAGTGGACGCCTTTTTCAAGCCGCTGGGTGAGGATGAACTTGTGGATGTGCCGGAATTGCCATGAGTGACATGAGAGAACAGGACACGCCCCATCTTACGACCACTGAACTTGCATTCGAGATATTTCAGCGCGTCATCGCCATTTTTTGCCTGATTGCCGGGCTTCGGTATTGGGCGCTGCTGATCGGAATATCCGAATTGGGTGCGTGGCGCTTTGATCTTCTGCCCGTTCACTGGAAAATCGCCGCGGCAAGTCTTGCCGTTCTGTGGCCCGTCGCCGGCATCGGACTGTGGATGATTGTCTCGTGGGGACCGGTCATCTGGTTGGTCGCGGCGGCGACGGAAATCATCATGCATGCGGGGTTCCCCGAACTCTATGGCAGTCGCTGGTTACTGGTTGTGGCCCATTTTCTGGTGGCCCTGATTTATGGCGGGTTTCGTATCGGTCTTTACTTTTCGAGGCGTGAAACGGCGTCATCGGAGTAAGATTCGATTCACTCTAAATTTGTATTGTATCGAGTAACCACCTGTTAATGCTGCATTTTAAGTCCAATTTTAGACGTATTCGATAGGGTGTGCCTCAAGGCGGGAAAAAAACAAACCGCCAGATATGACAGTGAGGCATGATTATGAAAAACGAATTGCGGGCGGAGGAATCTCCGCCGGAAGACAAGAATGCGTTGCGAACGCTCTATATGGAATCGCTGCAATTGGTGGAGAGGCTGCACCGCCGTTTGCTCGACGTTATCAAGGACGAATTCGAGCGCAATGGACGCAGTGATATCAACGCCATTCAGGCATTGCTGCTCTTCAACATCGGCAACTCCGAACTGACGGCAGGTGAATTGCGTTCGCGCGGCTATTATCTGGGATCCAACGTTTCGTACAATTTGAAGAAGCTCGTGGATCTGGGTTTCATCAATCATCAACGCTCACGCGTTGACCGGCGCTCCGTGCGGATCAGTCTGACCGACAAGGGCAACGAGATCGCTGAAATCGTTTCCGGTCTCTATGAGCGGCACATCGGCTCGATCGAGCAGGTGGGCGGGATCAACGCTGAAGAGTTTCAGCGCATGAACAAGGCCCTGCAGCGTCTTGATCGCTTCTGGAACGATCAGATTCTCTATCGCCTCTGAACCGCAATCCCGGCCTGTCGGGGGCCGGTACGACTGACGGCACTGCATCCGATATTGACGAGGGGCGAGCAATATGCTCGCCTTTTGTCCTGTTCGGTTGGAGCACAATTCGTCCATGTCATCATCGGTCTCTTCAGCATTCCCGGTTTTCGATCTCGGCGCCTATGAAAAGGCCGATGGCAATCACAGGCAGGTGCTTGGCCGTGAGGTCGATGACATTTGCCGATCCACAGGGTTTCTCGCAGTCGGCAATCACGGTGTTGAACAAGCGGTCATCGATCGGGCCTGGAGCAAGGCCGAGGAGTTTTTCAACCTGTCTGCTGCGGACAAACAGCGGGCCAAAGCACCATTCGAGGGATATCCCTATGGATATCTCGGTCCGGAACTCGAGGCTCTGGCAAAGTCGCGCGGTGTTGACACACCGCCGGACCTGAAAGAGAGCTTCAACGGCGGTCCCCAGGCAATTCCCAAGGGCATGACGGACCCGGATGCCCTTGGGTTTTGTTACGCTGCGACAATATGGCCGGATGATCCGCCGGAATTCCAGGATGCCTGGAAAACCTATTATCGATCGATGGAAAATCTTGCGCATCGGATCATGGATGTGTTTGCGACCGCACTGAATTTGCCAGCCGGATTTTTCGACCCTTTCATCGACCAGCCAATCAGCGCGTTGCGGGCACTCAACTATCCGGCCCAAACCACACCGGCCAAACCCGGCCAATTACGCGCCGGTGCTCACACGGATTACGGCAGCCTGACAATCCTTCTTCCTCAGGCTGGGTCCCGAGGCCTGGAAATCCGGGCGTCGGATGGGCAATGGATTCCCGTGCCGCCGGTGCCTGGGGCTTTTGTCATCAACATTGGTGATCTCATGGCCCGCTGGACCAATGATCGCTGGGTTTCGACGCTGCACCGTGTCGTCAATCCGCCGCCGGAAGAGGGGGGCATGGACCGCAGGCAGTCCTTTGCATTCTTCCATCAGCCAAACTGGCATACAGAAATATCCTGCTTGCCATCATGTCTGGGCGCCGATGGCCAGGCAAAATACGAACCAGTTCTCTCAGGACCCTACCTGATGTCCAAATTTCAGGCCACGACTGTGCCGGAATCATCACCGTCGTGAAGAATACGCGCTTGCCAGCAAGTGGCTGATGGATTTTATTGCCCGAACAACTTGATGTTAACCTTGAATTGGCCATATTGCTATGGAATTCGCGCTGCAGACGCAGCGGATGTGGCTGGTGATCAATTGGGCTTGAGGCGCATTTGAACTCGCAGAAATGTGAAGCGATATTCAAGGGCTGGCTGATATAGTTGGTGTATATCACGCTGACAAATCGATAGACCCAGGAAGATCCCGCTCCAAGATACCGAATGGTAGTTGTTGATGTCCATGAATAGAACAAACAAACGAATTTCGCGCAGAGCTTTTCTCGGAAGCGTTGCGGGTGCCGGTGCCGGGCTTGTTGCCACTGGAGCGTCGGCGCAGACGATCACTCAGACAACGATCGAGAGCATCATCAATTCGCCGCGCCGGGGTTCGTGGGACGACCAGTTCGATGCGCAAGCCTCCCGTAACGCGGAAAAGGTGAGTTCCAAGGTTCCGATGTTGAGCCCGGAAACCGTCAGCAATGTCGAGGTCGCAATCGGCACCTATCAGGATATCGTCTTCAGGGGTGGCTGGCCGGTGGTTCCGTCCTCCAAGAAGCTGCGGCTGGGCGCCAGCGACCCGTCGGTTTCTGTACTGCGTCAACGCCTCATTGCGTCCGGTGACATGGCCCGGTCGGCCGGAACATCCCCAGCATTTGACAGCTATGTCGATGGCGCCGTCAAAAGGTTTCAGGCGCGCCACGGATTACCCGCAGACGGTGTACTGGGGCGGCACAGCTATGCGGCGCTGAATGTTTCAGCCGCAGTCCGCCTTGGACAGCTCGAAACCAATCTGATTCGTCTGCGTTCCATGTCCGGTTTTCTTGGCGAGCGTTATGTCGTGGTCAACATTCCGGCGGCGCATATCGAGGCCGTCGACGGACAGCGGGTGTCCTTGAGGCACACGGCCATTGTCGGCAAGATCAGTCGGCAGACCCCGATCCTGAACTCCAAGATCCATGAGGTGATCCTCAATCCATACTGGACAGCGCCTCGGTCCATTATCGAAAAAGACATCATGCCATTGATGCGCAAGGATCCGACTTATCTGACGCGCAATGCGATTCGTCTTTTCGACGGCCGGGGAAATGAGGTTCCTCCGGAAACCATCGACTGGAACGCGGCCGAAGCGCCCAAACTGATGTTCCGTCAGGATCCGGGCAAGATCAATGCGATGTCTTCGACCAAGATCAATTTCCACAATCCGCATGCGGTCTACATGCATGATACGCCGCAGCAAAGCCTCTTTGGAAAACTGCTGCGGTTCGAAAGTTCGGGCTGCGTTCGCGTCGAAAATGTTCGCGACCTTTCAACGTGGCTGCTGCGTGACACTGTCGGATGGGACCGGCAATCCATGGAACAGGTGATTGCCAGTGGGGTCAGCACGCCGATCGAACTGGCCGAGCCGGTTCCTGTCTACTTCACCTACGTTACCGCCTGGTCGACATCGGATGGTGTTGTGCAGTTCCGCGATGACATCTATCGCCGTGACGGGGTTGAAGAGCTCGCTCTGCAATAGCCTGATCTGACAGTGTATTCCGTCCTTGCGCGCCGCGCTGACAAGCCCGGTGGCTCCCTCATCGCAACAGGACGATGAATAAACCCCGGATTGCGCAGATTTGCCGCAATCCATGTGGGTTGTGTTCGCTGCGGGAAAATTGCGACGCGACAATCTTGTTTAATGTCCATCACGGCAGTATGAAACGCCCAGACCCGCCTGCGCATTGATGCGTGCGGAGATTCGCTGCCGACTGGTGCAATTGCGGCTGCCATTAGCTGCTTTTATTTTCAGGAAAGCCCCAAGATGTCCGATTCGCTTGCCCTCAACGATCCCGCCCCAAACACTTTTTTCAGCCGCTCTCTGGCCGAAGCGGACCCGGCGCTCTCGGGTGCGATTGACAAAGAACTCGCCCGTCAGCAGCAAGAAATAGAGCTGATCGCCTCAGAAAACATCGTTTCCAGAGCGGTGCTTGAGGCCCAAGGTTCCATCATGACGAACAAATATGCCGAAGGGTATCCCGGTCGTCGTTACTATGGTGGGTGTCAGTATGTGGATATTGCCGAAGACCTGGCGATCGATCGCATCAAGTCGCTGTTTGACTGTGAATTCGCAAATGTCCAGCCCAATTCCGGCAGCCAGGCCAACCAGGCTGTAATGCTGGCGCTTGCCAAACCCGGTGATGTGATTTTGGGAATGAGCCTGGACGCAGGCGGACACCTTACCCACGGAGCGCGACCGAACCTGTCGGGCAAATGGTTCCACGCCGTTCAGTATGGCCTCGTCAATGAGACCGGTCTGATCGACTATGACCAGGTTGAGGCACTGGCGCGCGAACACAAGCCAAGGCTGATCATCGCGGGTGGCTCGGCCTATTCCAGGCGTATCGATTTTGCCCGATTCCGGGCCATTGCTGATGCGGTGGATGCCTATCTGTGGGTGGATATGGCCCACTTTGCCGGGCTGGTTGCCGGCGGTGTTCATCCAAGCCCGTTTCCCCATGCACATGTGGCGACGTCGACAACCCACAAGACCCTGCGCGGTCCGCGCGGTGGGCTCGTGCTGACCAACGATCCCGACATTGCCAAGAAAATCAACTCGGCGGTGTTTCCCGGCCTGCAGGGTGGGCCGCTGATGCATGTGATAGCATCGAAGGCCGTGGCTTTCGGTGAGGCGCTCACACCTGAGTTCAAAACCTATGCCGCGCGGGTCGTTGAGAACGCCAAGGTACTGGCTTCGACACTGGTTGAGGGCGGGCTGGAGATTGTGTCGGGCGGAACCGATACCCATCTGCTCCTGGTCGATCTGCGGCCAATGGGTCTGACGGGCAAGGCATCGGAACTTGCACTCGGACGCGCTTTCATCACCTGCAACAAGAACGGCGTGCCCAATGATCCGCAAAAGCCGACGATCACCTCTGGAATTCGCCTGGGGACACCGGCCGGAACAACCCGCGGATTCGGACCGGCGGAATTCCGCCAGATCGGCAATCTGATTATAGAAGTGCTCGAAGGGCTCAGGGAAGCGCAGGAGGAGGACGGCAACGAGGCTGTCGAACAGGCCGTCAAGAAAAAGGTCATTGCATTGACGAACGCCTTTCCGATTTATCAAGACCTGTAGTTGTCGGTGAATCAGACGCGTTTGCTTGTGTCTGACTATCGAGCTGTTTTCGCCGGTTGAATTGTACAGATACGGCTGGCGCGGGATGATCACCATTGCTGCGCCAGATGAATGCAACTGAAAGATCATGGGGTATGAATGCGCTGTCCCTACTGTAGTTCCGAAGACAGTCAGGTGAAGGATTCCCGTCCCGCCGAGGATGGAAATGCGATCCGCCGCCGCCGGGTGTGTCCCGATTGCGGTGGGCGGTTCACAACATTTGAACGCGTTCAACTGCGTGACTTGCAGGTGATCAAGAAAACCGGACGCAAAGTACCGTTCGATCGCGACAAGCTGATGCGGTCTTTCGAGATTGCCTTGCGAAAGCGGCCAATCGAGCGCGACCGGGTGGAGCGGGCCGTGTCGGGCATTGTGCGTCGCCTGGAGAGTTCAGGTGAAACGGATGTTCATTCGGACAAGATCGGATTGATGGTGCTGGAGGCGCTCAAGGCCATCGATGATGTCGGCTTTGTTCGCTACGCGTCGGTGTACCGCGATTTCAGCGATCCGGCGGATTTCGAGCATGTCCTTAATGAGCTCAGTGCGCAACTCAATGGTGGAAACCCCCAGGAGGATTGACGCCCTTGGCTGTGACCGACCTCGACAGGCGCGTGATGGCGGCCGCCATCCGGTTCTCCTACCGGCACCTGGGGCGCACGGGAACCAACCCCTCGGTATCAACGCTGGTGGTGCGGTCTGTTCAAGGAACGCCGGTTATCATCGGCAGGGGAATAACGGCACCCGGCGGACGACCGCATGCCGAAACCCAGGCGATTTCGGAAGCCGGTGATCTTGCCCGTGGCGCCACCGCCTATGTGACCCTTGAACCGTGCGCCCATCACGGCAGCACACCACCCTGCGCGGAGGGTCTGATCAATGCCGGTATCAGGAGGGTTGTTGCCGCAACGACCGATCCTGACAGCCGGGTGTCGGGGCGTGGTTATGCGATGCTGCGGGACGCCGGGATCGAAGTCGAGGAAAACGTCCTGGCGAGCGAGGCCCGACACGCCCTTGCCGGATACCTGATGCAGCGATTGAGAAACAGGCCGCATATCAGCCTGAAACTGGCGTTGTCGCGCGACGCGAAAATCGGCCATCCAGGCAGTGGCCAGGTCACGATCACCGGCGCGGTCAGCGCCGCCATGAACCACATTGCGCGCGCCACGTCGGACGCGATCCTGATCGGAATAGAAACGGTGCTGGAGGATGATCCGTCACTGACCTGCCGTTTGCCCGGATTGGAGCGGCGCTCACCAATCCGAATTGTTCTCGACAGCACGTTGCGATTGCCCTTGGACAGCGCTTTGGTGCGGTCCGCCAACGATGTTCCGTTGATCGTCGCCACCACGGTGGCATCCGATGATGAGCGCCATCGCCAGTTGCGCGACGCGGGCTGCCGCATGATGGCCTGCGAAACCGGTGCGCATGGAATAGCGTTGCCAGAGCTGATGGACGATTTGGCGGGGCAGGGGATATTTTCCGTCATGGTAGAGGGAGGTGCGGCGGTGGCCCGGTCCTTTCTCGACGCCGGGCTGGTTGACAGGATCAGCCTTTACGAGGGGCCGCTGACGATCGGTCCGGATGGAACCGACGCCCCGGTGTCACCGACGAAAATTCCTGATGGCTACGTTCTGACCGGAACCCAGCAGTTTGGCGACGACCATTGCCGCCTCTATGAAAGGGAAACCTGATGTTTACCGGGATCGTGTCGGATATCGGAACCATTTCATCTGTCACACCTATGAATGAAGGCGTTCGCCTGAAAGTCACGACAGCATATGATCCCGCCACAATCGACATGGGCGCCTCGATCTGCTGCTCGGGAACGTGCCTGACCGTGACCGGTCTCCCGGGCCACGGCGCGCGCCACGAACGGTGGTTTGAGGTTGAAGCCTGGGAAGAAGCCCTTCGGCTGACGACGATATCCAACTGGAGAGCCGGCACACGGATCAACCTGGAACGGTCGCTGAAAATGGGCGACGAACTGGGCGGTCATCTGGTGTCGGGACACGTCGATGGCACAGCTCAAATCATCTCGACCACACATGAAGGCGATGCGCGACGCTTTCAGCTCGAGGCGCCGGACGGTCTCGCGCGCTACATTGCACCCAAGGGATCAGTCGCGCTCGACGGCACCTCCCTGACCGTCAATGCGGTTGACGGTGCCACGTTCGATGTCCTGTTGATCCGTCATTCCATGGAGGTCACCACCTGGTCCGAACGGACGAGCGGCGACAGGGTCAATCTCGAGGTCGACCAGATGGCACGTTACGCAGATCGCCTGATAAACTACAGGTCTGACGCGACTTAACTCCCGGGCGGAAACGAAAAGCGCTTGCCAACCACACACAGCCGTGTATTTACCGCTGCCTGATGTCAAATGCCGGAGTTTCATGGTGATGAGCGCAGCCGACACCCCCCGCTTGCTGATTGTTGAAGCACGTTTCTATGATGACCTGTCCGATTCCCTGCTTCAGGGTGCGCAATCCGCGTTGAAGGACGCTGGCGCCGAATGGGACGTCATCACTGTGCCGGGTGCGTTGGAAATACCGGCGGCCATCTCGATGGCTTTGGAGGCGGCCGACAACGGCGGAACGGATTACGATGGATTTGTTGCTCTGGGGACGGTTATTCGCGGCGAGACCTACCACTTTGAAATCGTCGCAAATGAATCCAGCAGAGCGCTGATGGAATTGGCGATCAGTGAGTCGCTTGCCGTTGGCAATGGCATTTTGACGGTTGAAAACCGCGAACAGGCTTGGGCGCGCGCGCGCGCGCAACCAGGAGCGGGTGATTCCGACAAAGGCGGGTTTGCCGCCCGAGCGGCTCTGACGATGATCGACATCAAAACCAAGTTTGGCGCAAACGCGTGAACGACGACGGCCAAAATGACAGTGTCAAACCGGCGAACAAACGCGGCGCAGCGCGACTGGCCGCGGTCCAGGCCCTCTATCAGATGGATATTGGCGGTACCGGCATGCTTGAGGTCGTCAATGAGTATGAAATGCATCGTCTCGGCAAGGAACTCGATGGCGATCTCTATCGTCAGGCTGATGCGGATTGGTTTCGTTCGATCGTTTCAGGTGTTGTCGGTCAGCAGCGTGAACTCGACCCCCTGATCCGCTCGTCTCTCACTGACGATTGGCCGCTTTCCCGGCTCGACTCAACCCTGCGCGCCATCTTGCGGGCGGGGGCCTATGAACTGGCGAGGCGTAAGGATGTCCCGGTTGCAGTGATTGTTACCGAATATATGGACGTTGCCTCGGCATTTTTCGAGGACGATGAGCCCAAACTGGTCAATGCTGTTTTGGACCGTCTGGCGGGAAAACTGCGTGGCGAGGGCCAGCAACGATCGCGTCGGTCCTGATTCTGGTTCTCAGAAACTGATCTTAACCCATTTCAATCATGACGATTTCCGGGGGTACGCCAAAGCGTACCGGCAGCATAGAGCAACCCAATCCGCCTGAAACGATCATTTGTCCGTTGTCTTCGCTCACATGACCATGGGCATAGCGCTGGCCATACCGTGAGGGAACGATCGGTGGGCCCATGAGCGGCAGGCGAACCTGTCCGCCATGGGTGTGTCCGCTCAAGGTCAGATCAACCCGGGACGGCATTTTCGGAAAGATGTCCGGCTCATGGGCAAGCATGATCACCGGGTTATGCTCATCCTTGATCTGTTCCATCGTCCCCGCAAGATCATCCACCCCCCGAAAGCGACCGCGGCCAAGGGGAATGGCCAACTGGTCGCCAAGTCCTGCGAGCCAGAGCCGTTTTCCTGATGGCAACCCCAATTGAATGGCTCTGTTTTCCAGGACCGGGATGCCGACACGCTCGAGGTGCTCCCGCACGATTGGTCCGTCAACCCACCAATCATGATTGCCGAGAATTGCGTGTACGCCCAGTGGCGCCTCAAGGTCTGCAAGTGCGCTGCTCCACTGGCGCATGGGCACGATGGCGCTTCGAAATCGTTTCAATCCGGCAACATAATCGCCGAGCAGAACCGTCAGGTCAGGCTTCATCGCATTGGTGGTCGCGACGATATGATTGATCCGAGACATCGGCATCCAGGGTTCACAGGCATGAAAATCCGCCAGAACCGCGACTCGCAACGGGCCACCACCCGCGGATTTGAGGCCCTTGAGGCGCGCAGTTGTGACACGGTAGCGCGAAACGGCCAGCCGAAACCGCGGTTCAACGGCAAACGCATAGCTGCCCAGCGCTCCGGCAATCAGGGCTCCACCGGCGAGAGTTTTCAGCAGGCTACGCCGGGTGATCAATTGGACACACGGACCCGGCGGCCGGTGGATGAACCCGATCGCTCGATGCTCGAATATGGCGGGTGGCCATGTCGGGATTTGGTGTGTGATCGCATGGAAATTCAGCTCCCTGGTGCGAGAGTGCCACCTGTCCCGTGCCAGTTGCTGGTTCTGGATCCGGCACTGCCAGGCCAATAGGGGCAGCGAGCAGCTATCGCGCCGCATTCGGGCGATATTAAGGTGGTTGTCGCGCTGTGTCTCGCGTGTAAATCGTTTCGGGCTGGTAACAACTTTCGCACCCACCCGAGGAACGATTGGTCGGGCTGGCAGGCAGGGCTGGTGTTGCTGATTTCGGATACCCGGCCGCCGTGAGGGCAAGCTTTCGCCAAGACACTCGTCATTGCTGCGCATTTGCAGCAGCAAGGGTGCAAATCTGCGGCCGAATGCGAATAGTCAGCTTGCGTGGTTTGGCCGTTTGCTCCTAGATCGGCAAAACGGTGGCAAAAGAGGATGCGTCAGCCATGCAAAATCACAGAAGGGTCGTGGTCATCGGCGGCGGAGTGGTGGGCTGTTCCGTCTTGTTTCATCTCGCCAGAGCGGGATGGACGGACACTGTGCTGGTCGAACGTTCGGAGCTGACATCGGGGTCCTCCTGGCACGCGGCAGGTGGTTTTCATACGCTGAACGGTGACCCAAATGTCGCGAAGCTGCAAGCCTACACCGTGTCACTCTATGAGGAGTTGGAAGCCCTGTCCGGCCAATCTTGCGGCCTCCATCTGACCGGTGGCGTGATGATGGCCGACAGCGAAGAGCGCATGAACTTCTTGCGCTATACCCACGCCACCGGCCGCGCACTTGGCATGGAAACTGAAATCATCACGCCGTCCGAAGCCAAGGTTATGTTTCCGCTGATGGATGAAACGAATTTTGTCGGTGCGCTCTGGGATCCCGTCGAGGGGCATCTTGATCCATCCGGCACGACCCATGCCTATGCCAAAGCCGCCCAGAAACTGGGAGCGACGATCGAGCTTCGAAATCCGGTAACGGACATCACGCAGGATGCGGACGGAACCTGGAACGTGGTGACCGAAAACGGTGTCATCAGGGCCGAACATGTGGTCAATGCCGGCGGACTGTGGGCGCGGGAGGTCGGTCGCATGGTGGGGCTGGAACTGCCTGTTCTGGCGATGGAGCACATGTATCTGCTGACGGAAACCGTTCCCGAAGTGCTTGAGTTCAACAGCCAAACCGGTCGAGAGCTTGCCGGAGTCATCGATTTCAAGGGCGAGATCTATACCCGCCAGGAGCGCGACGGTCTTTTACTCGGAACCTATGAAAAGGCCTGCGTGCCGTGGTCACCGCGCCAGACACCCTGGGACTTCGGCCATGAATTGCTCCAGCCGGATCTCGACAGGATCGCACCATCGCTGGAAGTTGCATTTGAGCATTTCCCAACCTTCGCCAATGCCGGCATCAAACAGACCGTCAATGGACCCTTCACCTTTGCACCCGACGGGAATCCGCTCGTTGGTCCTGTGCGGGGTTTGACCAATTTCTGGTCGGCCTGCGCCGTGATGGCCGGGTTTTCACAAGGTGGCGGCGTTGGTTTGGCATTGGCCAACTGGATGGTTGAGGGCGATCCGGGGCACGACATTTTCGGTATGGATGTCGCACGATACGGTGATTACACATCCTTGCGCTACACCAATGCCAAGGTACGGGAAAACTACGCGCGCCGGTTCTCGATCCGCTTTCCCAATGAGGAGCTGCCCGCGGCACGTCCGCAACAAACGACGCCGCTCTACGATGTCATGGTGCGCGACAACAATGCCGTCATGGGCGATACTTGGGGCCTGGAGACACCTTTGTGGTTCGCACCGGCCGGAACCGAGGCGAAAGATGTGCTCTCGTTTCACCGTTCAAACGATTTCGAACATATCGGCAATGAGGTTCGCGCCGTGCGGGAGCGTGTCGGCATCACGGAGATTGCCAATTTTGCCAAATATCAGATCACGGGTGAGGGGGCCGAAGCCTGGCTGTCGCATCTGATGACGAACACCATGCCGCGCACGGGCAGGCTTGTTCTTACACCCATGCTCAATGAGCGCGGCAAGCTGATCGGCGATTTCACCATTGCCAAGGCCGATGACAGTCGATTCATGATCTGGGGGTCCAGCGGTGCACAAATCTATCACATGCGCTGGTTCGAGCAGCATCTTCCAACCGACGGGTCCGTGCAGATCCACCGCTATGGGCAGACTCTGGTCGGCCTGTCGGTTGCCGGACCGCGCGCTCGTGACGTGCTGGAAGCCCTTGCCGATATCGATGTGTCGAATGCGTCGTTCCGATTCATGGATTTTCGGGAAATGGATGTGGCCGGGTGCCCCTGCATGGTGAACCGGATTTCCTATACAGGTGACCTGGGCTACGAAATCTGGATGGAGCCCGCGTACCAACGGTCAGTCTATCACGCCATAAAGGCGGCCGGCCAGGCCCATGGCATTGTCGATTTCGGAATGCGCGCGCTGCTTTCCATGCGACTGGAGAAGAATTTTCCGACGTGGTTTGCGGAACTGCGCCCCATCTATGGGGCCTATGAAGGCGCGATGGATCGCTTTGTCAAATTGGCGAAGAACGATTTTATCGGGCGTGCCGCCGCCGCTCAGGAACAGACAGACGGACCAAAACTGCGTCGCGTGTCCTTGATCATTGACACCGAAAACACCGATGTCATGGGAGACGAACCGGTCTGGGCCCGCGTTGGTGTTGAAGACTTTGGCGTGGTGACACCACCGCACGGCTATGGCGCACCGCGATACGAATCGAACGGCGATCGGACGACCAATCCGGAAGCACAGACGGATGGCGAATGGCGGGTCGTCGGCTGGGTGACATCCGGAGGATTTGGCCACAGCGTGATGCTGTCGCTGGCGCAGGCCTATGTGCCAGCGGGTCTCGCGGAGCGGACCGAGGCGAACCTTTTTCAGGTTGAAATTCTGGGGCAGCGATGTCCCGCGCGGATCGCCATGGAACCACCATTCGACCCCGCTGGAGAGAAGATGCGCGGGTGACTTGGCGCCGAGCGTGGGGCCGAGGAGGGGACGCACCGCGATTGAGTTTCACCGATTTGTGAGATAACACCGCAAGATCGGATGAGCGAACCTGATTGCGATCTGCTATGAGCAATGGACCGGGTTCCCTTCACCAGGCAGCAAACAAGCAGCGCGTCCAGTCCAGTTGGGCGATATGCCGGTTTGTTCCTTTGATCAACGCCGCAAAGGTGCGTTATGAGCAGTCATGAGGCCGCTGACCAACTTGCGTTGGCAAAGCGAAATACCCTGGTACTGGCGTCAGCAAACGCCTTCCTGGGTGCCTGCGCCCCAATAGCCATCTCGCTCGGCGCGATCATTGGCGATTACCTGCTTGATGAGGACAAGTCCCTCGCGACAGCACCAGTCACCGGATTCAATCTGGGAGTTGCTCTCGGTGCACTCCCGGCCGCATGGCTGATGCGGCTGATCGGGCGGCGTTACGGCTTCATGACGGGAGCGTTGATCACCGGGTTGGGCGGTCTGTCGGCAGCCCTGGCGTTGTTCCAGCTCAATTTCTGGTTTTTCGCCGCCAGTCTGCTGCTTGTGGGAATAGGCGGTGCCTTTGTCCAGCAATACCGGTTTGCTGCCGCCGATGGCGCCCCGGAGAGTTTCAAGGCGCAGGCCATCTCATGGGTGTTGATTGGCGGCATATTTGCAGCGATCATTGGTCCACAAACGGTGATATTCGCCCGCGATCTGTTTGCCCCCACATTGTTTGCAGGCGCCTATGCGGGCTTGTTTGTGCTGTCGATGATCGGCATGGGCATCCTCTTCCTGCTTCAGATCAAGGAGCATTCGGTCCTGCTGGACGATACGCCGGAAGAGCCCGCGAGGCCTCTGCGGGAGATTGTCGGACAGCGGAGCTTTCTGACAGCTTTGGCCTGTGGTGTGTGTTCTTTCGCCCTCATGTCGTTCATGATGACCGGCGCACCTCTTGCGATGATCGGCTGCGGCTATTCGACGGATCTGGCAACGCTCGGCATCCAGTGGCATGTCCTCGCCATGTTCGGACCGAGCTTCTTCACAGGCAAGCTGATCGCCCGGTTCGGCCGCGAGACCATTGTTGCAACCGGTTTGGTCAGTTTGATCTGCTGCGCCATTATTGCCAGCCTGGGGATCGAAATCTGGAACTTCTGGCTGGCACTGATCCTGCTCGGTATCGGCTGGAATTTTGGGTTCATCGGGGCTACGGCCATGGTTACGCGAACCTACCGGCAGTCCGAAAAGAACAAGGTTCAGGGTGTTCACGACGTCATTCTGTTTGGCACGGTTGCGTTCAGTTCGCTGATGTCGGGGCAGGTCCTGAACGCATTTGGCTGGGACGGAATCATCATGATTGTGTGGCCAATCGCCGGACTGTGTTTGGTATTGCTTTGGTTGCAGGTAAGGAGCGAACGCAAGAATCGGGCGTTTGCACTCCAATAAGCGCTACTTTCGTCCGAAAGGCGGTGCAATTTCTCAACTAGTTCTTGACGGAGCGGACCGGTGCCGCCATTACATGCGCGACGCGGCAGCTGGTGCTTCACCGGCACCCATGCCGCTTGACGTAACCGCCGGTATGGGACTGAAATTCCGGCACATAGGAGGGAATAGCCTTGACATTGTTACTTGCTGTCATCGCTTGTGGTCTGCTGTCGATTGTCTTTGCAATTTGGGCAACACAATCCGTGCTTGCTGCCGACCAGGGCAATGAGCGCATGCAGGAAATCGCCGGCGCAATCCGAGAGGGCGCGCAGGCCTATCTGAACCGGCAATATACGACCATTGCGATCGTGGGGGCGGTGGTATTCGTCATCACCTGGTTGCTGCTGTCTTCGTTGGCCGCGTTTGGTTTCCTGATCGGTGCGGTTCTTTCCGGCGCCGCCGGTTATATCGGCATGCATGTCTCCGTTCGCGCCAATGTTCGCACGGCTCAGGCGGCCTCCAATAGTCTCGCCTCGGGCCTCGATATCGCCTTCAAGTCTGGTGCCATCACCGGCATGCTGGTGGCGGGGCTGGCACTCCTTGGTGTCTCCGTTTACTACTACGTGCTGACCGGTCCCATGGGGTATGGGGTTGCCGACCGTACGGTCATTGATTCCCTGGTAGCCCTCGGCTTCGGTGCTTCACTGATATCCATTTTTGCCCGGCTTGGCGGCGGCATCTTCACCAAGGGCGCCGATGTCGGCGGTGATCTGGTCGGCAAGGTTGAGGCCGGCATACCGGAAGACGATCCGCGCAATCCGGCGACCATTGCCGACAATGTCGGTGACAATGTCGGTGACTGTGCCGGCATGGCTGCCGATTTGTTCGAGACCTACGCAGTTTCGGTCGTCGCAACGATGGTTCTCGGCGCGATTTTCTTCGCCGGTTCTCCGGCGCTGGATGCTGTGATGGTCTATCCGCTGGTCATCTGCGCAACGTGCATCATTACATCCATTGTCGGTGTCTTCTTCGTGAAGCTGGGTGCCAATGGATCGATCATGGGCGCTCTGTACAAGGGCCTGTTCGCAACGGGCGTATTGTCGATCGTTGGCCTGGCCATCGCCACCCAACTGACCGTTGGCTGGGGCCAGGTCGGAGAAGCCGATTTCACCGGATTGGGTCTGTTCATCTGCGGGATCGTTGGTCTTGTGGTGACCGGCCTCATCGTCTGGATCACGGAATACTACACCGGTACGGACAAGCGACCGGTCAACTCGATCGCCCAGGCATCGGTGACGGGTCATGGTACCAATGTCATCCAGGGACTGGCTGTTTCGCTTGAAGCAACGGCTCTGCCTGCCATCGTCATCATTGGCGGCATCATTGCGACATCACAACTTGGCGGTCTGTTCGGGACCGGCATCGCGGTGACAGCGATGCTTGGTATTGCCGGCATGATCGTCGCACTCGACGCCTTCGGTCCGGTAACCGACAATGCCGGTGGCATTGCTGAAATGTCCGGTCTGCCTGCGGAAGTGCGCAAATCAACCGATGCACTGGATGCGGTTGGCAACACGACAAAGGCCGTGACCAAGGGCTACGCCATCGGTTCGGCTGGCCTTGGTGCGCTGGTTCTGTTTGCTGCCTATTCCAATGACCTGGCCTTCTTCGCCAACAATTCGGATCAGTTTCCGTATTTTGCGGATATCGGTGACATCTCCTTCAGCCTGTCCAACCCCTATGTTGTCGCAGGCCTGATTTTCGGCGGGCTGATACCCTATCTGTTCGGCGGCATTGCCATGACGGCCGTTGGCCGTGCTGGCGGCACGGTTGTCCAGGAAGTTCGCCGGCAATTCAAGGAAAAGCCGGGTATTCTGGAAGGCAAGGATCGTCCGGATTACGCCCGGGCTGTGGACATCCTCACCAAGGCTGCCATCAAGGAAATGATCATTCCGTCCTTGCTGCCGGTTCTGGCACCGCTGGTGGTCTACTTCGGTGTTCTGCTGATTTCCGGATCGAAAGCATCGGCCTTTGCAGCGCTTGGCGCTTCGCTTCTCGGCGTGATTGTCAACGGACTGTTCGTGGCGATATCCATGACCTCCGGTGGCGGCGCTTGGGACAACGCCAAAAAATCCTTCGAAGACGGATTTGTCGATGAGGATGGCGTGAAGCACGAAAAGGGCGGAGAAGCCCACAAGGCATCGGTCACCGGCGATACCGTGGGCGATCCCTACAAGGATACCGCCGGTCCGGCAGTCAATCCTGCCATCAAGATCACCAATATTGTCGCCCTGTTGCTTTTGGCTGTATTGGCGCACTAAAGATGAAACAACTTCCAGTCAGTGCTTGACTGGGATTCGAAAAAGGAACCCGCGGCATGCCGCGGGTTTTTTTGTCGTGAATTCAAATATCTATCGCGAATCAACCAATCCGAATTGAACGAGAGAGGACCAAAATGCAGGCTCAGCGCCCGGAAGAGGGCGATTTCGACTGATGCCGGATTGCAACGCTTTGCAACAAATAGTGGTCGCGGCCGATCTGAATCTTGAATTGTGGCAACGGGCCAGTATTAATTAACCATCTTTTGGGGCATCGGGATTACTTGGGGATATTTGAATATGCACTTTCTACGCATATTTGCAGCGATTGCTTCGTTACATCTTCTGGCGCTGACGCAGGCGCATGGAGCCGACGAGCCGGAAACGCAATTCGGCAGGAACGCACATTATTGGGAAGTTCGATTCGGTGCTGGCGCCTACGACTTTGGTCCGGCAACACCGCAGGTCTTCGACGGTGTGGTGTTGAATGGTGAGATCCTCGCTCCATCACCGGATTTTCTTGATGTTCTTGGTTCGCCGAGGCCATATCTGGGCGGCGACTACGCGCTTTCCGACGACCCGATCCATATGATCTATCTGGGATTGAACTGGGAACTTTATCTGTCGAAGAAGTTTTATCTCGGGTTCAGCGGAGGTGGTGCCTGGAGCAGTTCGGAAGTGACGACCAGCTCATCGGGGGCAACAAAGGACCTTGGTTCATCAACTCTGTTTCACCTGCAGCTCAGTGCCGGCTACGATCTGACCTCGGCCATTACCATGCAGATATATTATAACCACTTTTCCAACGCCAATCTGCGCAATGCCAACACCGGTCTCGAATCGATTGGCGGCCGTGTGGGCCTTCGGTACTAGGGTTTTTCCCATTTGGCGAATGCGTCCCGACTGTACCGGTCTCTGGTTTCATTGATACATCATTCAGGTTTTGACGAATCCATCAAAACCTGAATCGCTCCGACTCAGTTTGATCCGCACCAAGCTGAATCGGCTTGGTGGGTTCGGACTACCATAAAGAAAAACTGAGACCTGCCGATGAACGCTTGGCGACGCCGGGAACCGGCTTATCCGCCGCCCAGGAGACGTCTCGCGGTGCCTTTGCCTCCGGAACCGGTGGACGACAACACACGGCTCAGGAAGGTTTCTTCCCTTCCGCCCGTTGGTGTGGTTCGGGTAATCGTGTCAAACACGACCCCATCCTCAAGCGTATAGTTCGCCAGGCTGGTCACGGTCTCATCGTCGTCGAAGTAGACGGCAAGAATCGATTGCTCGACAAGACGTGGCTTCAGGAACATGGCCTTGCGAACCCGCTTCTGCGAAATGTAGTAGAAGGCTTGGGACCCATAATCGGCTTGAGTGGTCGGTGTGCCAAGCGTTAGCAGGACCTGATCCTTGCTGGACCCGGGAGGGACGAGCTCAAGTGCCTGATAGTCGACGACGTAACCCTGGGTCAGTACTTCGCTTGTGTTGCAGCCTGCCAGCACGAATGCCGAGAGACCGGCGGCGACAGCACCACGACAAAAAAAACGCCGTTCCGTGTTGAATCTGTGCTGCTTCAACAGTATCTCCCCTATCGATCAATCGGCCGAGCCGTTGCTTTTCCCGCTCGCTTCGGTAAACCAGCTGCGCAGATGATGCAACAGGGTCACTGAAATCCGGTGTCTCCAAATGACGGCAACCGGTGCCGAAAATAAGGCAAACTCATGATCTTCGGATATTTTGCGCGAAAACGAAGGAATCGGCAAATTGTCGATGAGCTTTATCGGCAATTGACCGCGGAAGCCCGAAATCCGATCTTTTTTTCGCAAATGAATGTGCCGGATTCGGTCATGGGACGATTTGAAATGTTGTCCCTGTTCATGGTGCTGTTTTTTCGCCGGACGGACAATGCGGGCCCGGCGGTCAAGCAACTGGCCCAGGACATGGTCGATACGTTTTTTGAAGATATAGACCATTCACTCCGTGAACTCGGCGTTGGCGATGTCAGTGTCCCGAAAAGAATGAAAAAGCTGGCGCGCATGTTCTACGGACGCGCCAATGCCTACGGGCCGGCTATTGGTGAAAAGGACCAGGAAGCCCTGACGGAGGCACTGATGCGAAACATTCACCCGCCCCGAAAAAAGACAGTCACCAATGATCACCATCCTGACAACACGGATATGCGCGCCCTGGCATCGACAATCATTGCCCTGGACGGCGACATGATGAAGGTTTCAGAAAGCGATCTGCTGGATGGTCGCCTCGGTCTGTCGGACCCCGTGTCTGGAAGCACTGGCGGCACGCTTGACCTGCAACGCTCCGGCGCGGACTCCGACTATCAAGAAGACACGGCAAACTCCTGAAATGAATCAGAAAACCTTCAGCTACAAAATCAATGTCGCACATCTGTCGGCCAAGCCGGTCCGCGTGACACTTGAGGCCGATGACGAGGAAAAGCGTCATCTCGCCGACCGGTGGGGCGTAACAAGCGTGGACTCCGTTACGGCCGATCTGGAAGTGATCCGCTGGAAGCGTGATGGCTTAAGGGTCAGGGGAACCGTCGAAGCGCACATAACTCAATCCTGCGTCGTCACACTGGAACCCGTGACAACGCAGATCGTCGAGAACATCGAGGCGCTGTTTGTTCCCGAAGGTTCGCGCCTGGCGCGCGTCGCAACCAGCGATATCGGTGAAATGATCATCGACGCCGAGGGGCCGGATGCCCCGGAGACCTTTCAGGGTGATACAATCGATGTCGCGCAGATCTGTGAGGAGTTCATCGTATTGTCGATCGATCCCTATCCGCGCCTGGAAGGAGCGACAATGCGCGCCGAGGCCAATGCGACGGACGAGGATGAAGAGGGTGAATCGCCCTTTGCCGGTCTGAGTGAATACAAACACAAAAACTGAAGATGATGCCGCAATCAGGGGAAAAACGGGCAACTGCACCGCAACGATGACAATTCGGTTGTATGCCGACGCAAAAGCGTTATTTTCAGCGCGCTGGGATCGGGTGATGCTGGGTCTGCGTTCAGCCTGACCGATCGCGCCGCGCGGCCCAAATTTTGAGGGACAGTGTAGATTGATCACAATATCTGTGGATGTGATGGGAGGCGATTTCGGCCCCGAAGTCGCAATACCGGGCCTTGCCAAATCTCTCGAACGCCATCCCGAATTGCGGTTTCACCTCTTCGGAATTGAGGATGTGTGCCGGCCCATACTCGATAGGCACCCGAAATTGTCGAGTGCCAGCGAGTTCCACCATTGTGAGATTGCGGTTCGCATGGACGACAAGCCGAGCAAGGCGCTCAGGCAGGGGCGCTGGCGCTCATCCATGTGGCGTTCGATCGAAGCCGTGAAAAACGGCGATGCGGATGTGGGCGTTTCGGCGGGCAACACCGGCGCATTGATGGCCATGTCTCGTTTCTGCCTTCGCACGATGGCCAATATCGAACGTCCTGCCATCGCCGCCATCTGGCCGACCGTCCGTGGCGAGAGCATTGTTCTGGATGTCGGCGCCACAATGGGTGCGGATGCGCAGCAACTTATCGATTTCTCCATGATGGGCGCCGCCATGGCGCGCGCCCTGTTCGAAATTGAAAAGCCGACTGTCGGTCTGCTGAACATCGGTGTCGAGGAAATCAAGGGACAGGAAGAGGTCAAGGAGGCCGGCCGCATACTGAAGGTCAGTGGTCTGCCCGGAATGGACTACCGCGGATTTGTCGAAGGTGACGATCTCGGCAGAGGCACGGTCGATGTTGTGGTGACCGAGGGTTTCTCAGGCAATATCGCCCTCAAGGCCGCGGAAGGTACCGCACGGCAGATCGGTGAATATCTGCGTGCTGCAATGACCCGCACCCTTCTTGCCCGCCTGGGTTACATCCTGGCCAAGAGCGCCTTTGATCGACTGCGCGAAAAGATGGATCCAGGCAAGGTCAATGGTGGCGTGTTTCTCGGCCTGAACGGCGTGATCATCAAAAGCCATGGTGGAACCGATGCGGATGGGTTTGCCGCGGCTGTGGATGTCGCCCATGACATGGCCCGTAACGACCTTATATCCAAAATAGAAAATGATCTGAAAATCTACCACGCCCGGGTGTCGGCAACGGATATCGCGGAGCAGGAGCAACAATAACAGGAATGACGATGATCCGATCTGTGGTGAAAGGTTACGGGGCCTGCCTGCCAAAACGGGCGGTTCCGAACAAGGACCTTGAAAACGTTGTCGATACGACTGACGAGTGGATCGTTCAGCGGACAGGCATTCGGCAACGCTATATTGCCGGCGACGATGAAACAACGTGTTCGCTGGGTGAGGGCGCTGCCCGGGCGGCACTGCGCAAGGCCGGGTTGCAGCCTGATGATATCGATCTGATCATTGTTGCAACATCCACGCCGGACAATACGTTTCCGGCGGCGGCCGTCGACATCCAGAACCGGTTGGGCATCCGCGGCGGCGCAGCTTTCGACCTGCAGGCAGTATGTACCGGATTTGTCTATGCCGTGACGACGGCCGATGCCTATCTGCGCGGCGGGCTGGCGACACGCGCACTGGTGATCGGCGCCGAAACCTTTTCCAGAATTCTCGATTGGGAAGATCGCGGCACCTGTGTCCTTTTTGGTGATGGCGCGGGAGCGATCATCCTCGAAGCGGTCGAATCGGATGGCGAACTGTCAGACCGAGGTGTTCTGGCATCCAAGCTTCGGTCAGATGGAGACCACAAGGACAAACTCTATGTCGATGGTGGTCCGTCAAGCACGCAGACAGTCGGGCACCTGCGTATGCAGGGCAGGGAAGTGTTCAAACACGCGGTGGGTATGATCACCGATGTGATCGAATCTGTCTTCAGCACGACCGGGATGAATGCCGAGGATATCGACTGGTTCGTTCCACATCAGGCCAACAAACGCATCATCGATGCATCTGCCCGCAAGCTCGGCATCGACCCTGATAAGGTCGTCATCACTGTTGACCGCTACGGCAACACTTCAGCTGCCTCCATACCCCTGGCATTGGTGGATGCGCTTGATGACGGACGCATCAAGGAAAACGATGTTGTTCTTCTGGAGGCGATGGGCGGTGGTTTCACTTGGGGCGCTGTCATGATTCGCTGGTAGAGGTTTGGCGGAAAAATCATGATTTTCATGCATTTATCGATGCGGTGCAGCAAAAACACAGCTTGACCGGCCACCGTTTGGTCAATACTCTTTAGGCAACTCAGTGCAATCTGAGAGTCAAAGAGCGGGGATGGTTGTTTGTCAATGGGCGGTAAAACGATCACGAGAGCAGATCTGGCGGAAGCTGTGTTTCGCAAGGTAGGCCTTTCGAGAACGGAATCGGCATCCTTGGTAGAAATGGTGATTGACGAGGTCTGCAACGCCATCGTCCGGGGTGAGAGTGTCAAGCTTTCGTCCTTTGCAACATTTCAGATTCGCGACAAGAACGAACGTATCGGGCGCAACCCCAAAACCGGTGAAGAAGTTCCGATTTCACCGCGCCGTGTAATGACGTTCAAGGCCTCGAACGTTCTCAAGCAACGTGTCCTGGATGCCCATGTCAGCCGGAAGAATTCCGGCAGCAATTGATTTCATCCACATGCTATGCTGCTTCCGACCTTGAAAAAAGTCTCGGAAGGCTTTGCAATGACGACTCAATACGGCCTCAATCAGATGGCCTAATGTTGGTGCGCAAGCGGAAGTGACTCGACAGTCGGCCGCTCATGCGACAGCTCCACGGGACAACACAGCCAGCGATGCTCTGGCGGGACCGCGACATGATGGACAAAAGCCCCGATGCCTTTCGAACAATCAGCGAAGTCGCTGAGGAACTCGACCTCCCGCAACACGTGCTGCGGTTCTGGGAGACGCGTTTCAATCAGATAAAGCCGATGAAAAGAGGCGGTGGGCGACGCTACTATCGGCCCGATGACATCGATCTCCTGAAGGGGATACGCCATCTTCTGTACGATCAGGGTTATACGATCAAAGGTGTCCAGAAACTGTTGAAGCAGAATGGTCCACGGTTTGCCATTGCGATTGGTGCAGGTGAAGTGACGTCGGCGGAGGCGCTTGCGACATTGGCTAAAACCGAGGCCGCCACCCCCGTTTCGTCGGATTCCGAAAGCGCATCAAAGCAATCCGAAGCGCCTTTTGACGGCGATCAACTGGTTGGCAAAGCAAAGGTCCCCACCGGGCGGCGCTTGTTTTCGCGTGGGTCGGATGCCGGCGAGGAGGGTGCCGATACTGCAAAGGGAGGACTGTCTCAGGACGACCGCTCCCTGCTGCAGGAAGCACTTTATGATCTTCTGGAATGCAAACGCCTGCTCGATCAAGTGCGCTGACGGAATTCTCAGTATCCCATTGCCAACGAAAAATTGGCGCCTCAAAAAATAGGTGGGTTGACGTCAAATTGTTAATTTGAGTCAACCCACCGATTGCGATTGTTTTGAGTTTGGTTCAGCCTGACCAACTGTCCATGTCGATGGCTGCATTTCCATGCGAAGCATAGGCCACTGAGCTATTTGAGGCGTTGTATCCGGCATCATCCGCGTCGTATTTGGTCGGCGCGTTGTTGCTTGACGCAAGTTGGAACTGTCCAAGGAGTTCGGCCAGTGAGGCCGCCTGTTGGGCCAGATCATGCGAGGCTGCGGACGATTCCTCGACCATGGTCACGTTTTGCTGTGTTCCCTGATCGATCGTGTTCACCGCCTGGTTGATTTCCGTCAGCCCATGGGACTGTTCGCGGGCCGTCTCAAGGATCGCCGTGGCATGAACGCTGATTTCTCCAACCTCTTCGACGATTGTCTCCAGAGCTTCACCCGTTTCAGCAACCAGTTTCACGCCGGATTTAACCTGAGCGCCCGATTTGGTGATCAACTCTTTGATCTCCTGTGCGGCAACGGCAGAGCGTTGGGCCAGTTCACGGACTTCCTGCGCAACCACGGCAAAGCCCTTGCCTGCCTCGCCGGCACGGGCGGCTTCTACACCGGCATTGAGCGCCAGCAGATTGGTTTGAAATGCGATGTCGTCAATCACGCCAATGATGCTGGCGATCTGGTTTGATGAACTTTCGATTTCGCTCATGGCTGAAACGGTATTGCGAACCACATCACCCGATTGCTGTGCACTGTCCTTGGTCTTGTTGACGAGGGCGGAAGCTTCCTCCGCGCGTTTTGCCGTAGAGGCAACCGTAGCGGTGATTTCCTCAACCGCCGATGCTGTTTCCTCAACGGATACGGCCTGTTGCTCGGAGCGTTTCGACAGCTCGCTCGAACCTTCGCGAATTTCCGAAGCGCCGCTTTGTATGGCACTCGCCGCCTGTCCGACGTGCTGCATGGCCGCACCCAGCGTCTCTGCGGAATTGTTGAAATCATTCTTCAGCGTCTGATAGGCCTCTGGAATGTCTTCGGTGACCCGGTAATTCAGGTCCTTTTGTGACAGGTGCGAGAGGGCCTTGCCAAATATGCCCGAAACGAGTTCCCGCTCATTGGCGATGGCTTCTTCCTGCGCCTGTACGCGGGCCTTTTCGGCCTCCTCGCTGTAAACCGAGATGGCAAGGTCCATGTCGAGCAAGACGCCCTTGATGAGACTGGCGAGTGCCTCGCCGAAGGTCTTGCCATCCATCGCACTGCGTTTGAGAATGGTCTGTGGCCAGTGCTCGCTGACAATCGTCCTGATCAGATGTTCGACGATGATGGCATAACCGCCAATATACCATTGTGGTTCCAGACCGATACGAGCATGAACCGAGCCGATGGTGCGAACCTGCGCTACATATTGGTCGTCGAAACGTCCATTGGATATGCTGTTCCAGTGTCCCAGCTGAGCACCCTTCGCTCGCTGGATGTGATCTTCCGATGAAAAGAATTTTTTGACATCCGGCGTTTTACGGAGCTTATCGTAGAAGACATCCAGACCATTGGTAAGCTCACGTTCAACGACAGGTTTGAGTTTCCGAATGAGCTCGGAGCTCTTGGCGTCCAGATCCATGAATTCCATGCGTTCACGAATGTCGACTTTTTTGTCGGAAGTGTTCATTTATGTATCCATATACTTGGAATCCATTGAGAATTGTCACCGCCGCCGTTTTTTTGCTCTGCCTGCTCTCCCCAAATAAGAGTGCGGATATGCCGACACGGCAAAGTGGCTCGATACGGATTCTCAGAATCCCTGTTGCCCCTGGACACCTCCATCATCATGAATTGGGTGAACCTCAAGTCGCCAACTGATTCTGGCGAGCAACATCGCGCTTCACCGTCCCATCCGGGTGGAATTGCGATATTGGAAATGAGCATGAATAATACTGGTAAACAAAGTATCAATAAATAATTAGCGAATAAATTGCATCTGTGATTCGCTGTAGATCAATGGTAGAACTTCAATCCCATAAAAAATAACGGATAGGTTGTTTTTGGATATATTTCACGTCCAGCGGGTTGGTGTGTCTGACGCTATCAGGAGAACGTCGGAAGTGTTCTGATCCTCAGCGCGTTCTCGAACGCTTCAAGATCGGGAAACAGCCGCAGGAGTGGATGATTGGAAACCTCCGGCGTTGGATTGGCATTGCCACCAAGCCACAATTCACACTTTTCCGAGAGGTCCGCCAGTATGGGGCTGATCCGGTCAGAAAGGGTTTGACCACCCAGAAGGACACTGCCGAGGCAAATGATGTCCGCTTCGACGGTTTCGGCTGCGTGAAGAATTTCGTCCGCCGGAAGTTGCGGACCGAGATAAGCAACGCGAATGCCGCGGTTCCTTGCCGCAACGGCGGCAGCCATCACACCCAATTCATGGGGCTCGCCGGTTGGCGTGGAGAACATCACGCAAAGATCCTCCGACTGGGCCGGGCCCTGAAGAAGGGCCAGCCCCAGAAGACTGCGCGCAGAGGCTGTAAACATGTGCTCGGAACTGATGGAGACCGTTCCTTGCGCCCATTGTTGCCCGATTTCACGCAGGGTCGGCAGGACGATATCCTGGGTAAAATCGATCGGGCCATGGACCATCAGGAATTCGGAGAGTTTGTGATCGAGGGCTGTTTGATCCAGCTTCCGAATGATTTCGATCAGCTGCTGGACGATCGCCGTCTCGTTGCGGTTTAGTTGATGCAGTCTGGCTTCAAGTACGGACAGGCTCAGTGCGGCAATTTTCCCGATCGGTTCACCTGATTTTACCAGCTGATTGAGAACATGGAGACGGTAGACGTCATTGTCATCATAGAGCCGGCGATTGCCTGGCGGTCGCATCGGATTGGAGGCCTGATGTCGCAGTTCCCAGGCGTCCAGCGTCTTTTTGGAAACGCCTATCAGCTGTTCGACTTCGCTCAATGTGTACAAAGATCGGTCGTGCATGACCAATTGCCGCGCAAAAGGTCGGCAATGTCCAGCCACAGAGCATGTATTGGACGGTGTACTAGACAGTTTTTTGCTGAAAACGGTTGAAATTCAACGCAAGGCTGAGGATCAAATCGGCGTTTCGCGGAAGAGGGGCGGGCGGCGGCGACGCGGTTCCGCGTCGACGCAGCTGATTCGCCGGAATATTTGGCAGCCGCTTGATCGGATATCTCATTTATTATAGTACTAGAATAATGAGCGATGAATTGACCAATGCAGAATATGCGCTGCTCGGCCTGTTGATGGAGCACCCGAGCCACGGCTACGATCTTGAGCGGACCATCCAGACGCGCGGAATGCGGGAGTGGACGGAACTCGCTTTTTCTTCGATCTATTTCATCCTCAACAAGCTGGAGAAGCGGGGACTGGCTGAAAGCCGACGCGATCCGGCCAAAAGGACCCGGAAATTATACAGCCCCACGCCTGCGGGAAGGGTCGCCTTTCAGACTGCGACCGAAAGGGCGCTGGCCATTCCCCACCCGCTCTATCCGTCCATCCTGCTTGGGCTGTCCAACTGGCAATGGGCGCCGCCAGGTGTCGGGATGAAAGCGCTCGGGACAAGGCTGGACGCTTTGCAGGAGATCCTGGAAAGGGTGGAAGCCGCTCGGCACGGCGCACCGGTAACGCTCCCACATGTCAATGCCCTGTTCGATTACAGCCTGACTCAGCTGCGATCGGAAATCGAATGGCTGACGCGAACCATGCAACTGCTAGGAGAAAGCGATGAGCAAGATTGATTTCAAGAAATCCATGAAGGAACTGTTTGCACCCTCCGCGAAGGAGTTCTCGGTCGTTCAGGTCCCGCCTTTGCAGTTTTTGATGGTCGACGGCGAAGGCACACCGGGGGGTGACAAGGATGGCGAATATACGCAGGCGCTCGCGGCCCTTTACCCCATGGCTTACAAGCTCAAATTTCTCTCGAAGAAGGAACTGGGCCGCGACTATGTGGTTCCACCTCTGCAGGCTCTGTGGTGGGCCGATGACCTCAATGTGTTTTTGACCGGTGACAAGGACCAGTGGAAATGGACCGTCATGATCATGCAGCCTGATTGGATCAAGGAGGATCATGTCACCGCTGTTCGCCAGGTGGTTGCCAAATCTGCAGACCTGCAGGCACTCCCCAAGCTGCGCCTCGAGACCTACAATGAGGGAATGGCGGTTCAGATCATGCATATCGGGCCCTATTCACAGGAGGGGCCGACCCTGAAGAAGCTGCATGAAGAATATATTCCGCAAAACGGATTGGCGGAAAGCGGTCACCACCACGAGATCTATCTTGGCGACCCGCGTAAAACCGCGCCGGAGAAACTCAAAACCATATTACGCCAACCGGTCAGGTCGAAATGACGTTGTCACCTGAGTCCATCTGGCGGCATCACGACCAGCGCCCTATAAAGGCCGGATGCGTTCAATTGACTTGATCAATCATCCGCGATGCAAACCGTGAAGCGCCGAAACCGCCCCACCGGACAGGGGCGACGACATTACACGCTGATTGTCGCCCTCATCGGTTTTGCGGCCATTTTGACTTCCGTGTTTTATCTGGCGGAGCGGTTTGCATTGTCGGCGGAAACACGACGGGCCCAAGACCGCATCTCGCTTTACCGATCGACCCTGGTCTCAGCGCTTGAGGAGCATCAGCATCTGCCCTTCATTCTGGCGCGCGATCCGCTGGTGATCGCCGCGGCTGAAAGCGCAAATGGCTCCGCGCTGAACACCCGGCTTGAAAGCTTTTCCAAAGAAGCTGGTGTCGACGCCATCTATCTGATGATCTCTGACGGCATGACTATCGCTGCCTCCAACTGGTCGGAAGAACAGACTTTCATTGGCAACAATTATGGTTTTCGTCCCTATTTCAAGTCAGCACTTGCCGGTGCACGCGGCCTGTTTTTCGCCATTGGAGCGACCACCCAGGAACCGGGCTTTTTTGTTGCCGAACCGGTCCTCGCTGTGGACGGCCGCATTGCCGGTGTCATTGCCTTGAAAGTTGACCTGACGCCACTCACCATGGCCTGGCGGGAGGGCGGTGAGACCTTGCTGGCATCCGATGCCCGCGGTGTGGCGATTCTCGCCTCCAATCCGGATTGGACATATCGGAGCCTTGCGCCATTGTCGACTGAGGTGCGCAAAGAGATTGCGGCCGAAAGGCAATTTGGCAGCGAACCGCTCCAGCCACTTGATTTCGTTGAGGAGTTGGATGGCGTCAGAATTGACGGCATCCACTACCTGCACACCGTCAGCGATGTCGGGCATCTCGATTGGGACCTTCATTACCTCACGCCCTACAGCCGCATCACTCAACAGGCCTGGCAGGCTGTGCTGCTGGCTGCAGCCGCCCTTTTGCTGGCAAGTGTGGCCATCCTGCTGGTTCGCACTCAGCGCATCCGCACGGCACTGTTCGTGTCCCAGGAAGATCGGCGCGGATTGCAGGTTCTCAACAAGAAACTCGCGGATGAAATCGAAGAGCGCAAGTCGGCCGAACGCCGGCTGGAGCGGGCGCAAAAGGAGCTTCAACAGGTCAGCAAGATGGCCGCCCTGGGGCAACTTTCCGCATCCGTGACCCATGAATTGGGACAGCCGATTGCGGCCATGCGAAACTATCTGGCGGTGGCTGAGCTGCCGGACAGCGGAATCGATGGTGAGGCGCGGGAATTGGTGGAACAGCTCAATGGAATTGCGGCGCGCATGGAGCACATAACCGGGCAGTTGCGATTTTTTGCTCAAGCCGAACCCAAGCCGCTTGATCAGTTCGATCTCAGAACGGTCGTGGAATCCGTCGCAGGGCTGATCCAATCGGATCTGGTTGCCCGCAATATAGACTATAGGGTGGATATCCCCGACCAGGCCGTACCCGTGTTTGGAGATGTCTTTCGAATTGAGCAGGTTCTGGTCAACATGTTGCGGAACGCCAGTGACGCCGTGGCGGATACCGATCAACCGAAGATTACTTTGCGTTTGCACATGGAGGGAGGTGTCGCCAATCTGAGTGTGGAGGACAACGGACCCGGCCTGACGCAAGAGGCCCTGACACAAGCTGAGGATCCGTTCTTTACCACAAAGGCGTCGGGTACCGGCATGGGGCTGGGTTTGTCCATTTCAGCAGCGATCCTCAAAGATCACGGGGGTAAGATGATGTTTGTCAACGGCCCGGGCGGTGGCGCGGTGTTCACAATGACCCTGCCGATCCATGAAACCGAGCTGACATGACCATGGAGTTCCCCGAACAAGGCTATAAGGTGCTGCTGGTCGACGATGACCGTTCCATGCGCGACTCGCTGAACCATCTCCTGACCAAGGCCGGATTTCAGGTCGATGCTCACTTTCGTGCTTCAGATGCAATTTCCGCCCTGTCAAAAACACAGCCGGATGTCGTTCTGACGGATATGAAAATGCCGGGCCTTTCTGGATTTGACCTTCTGGAAGCTGCACAAGACCAGGATCGCGATCTTCCTGTCATCTTGATATCGGCCCATGGGGACGTGCCTCTTGCGGTTGATGCCATGGAGCGGGGTGCCCATAATTTTCTCGAAAAACCGTACCATCCGGGCCGGCTTATCACTATCCTCACGCGCGCGGCAGAAAGCCACCGCCTGACACGCGACAATCGCAATCTGCGCGCCCGCCTGACCGACCTGTCCGGACTTGACCGGGTCCTGTTGGGAACCTCCAGGGCAATGGTCGACCTGCGAGCCGAGATCATGGATCTGGCCACACGGCCAATGCCGGTTCTGCTCTTGGGCGAAACGGGAACCGGCAAGGAGGTGGTGGCACGCGCACTGCATGACCTCGGACCCCGTTGCGGCGGTTCCTTCGTTCCGGTCAATTGCGCCAGCCTGTCGGAGTCCGAATTCGGCAGCCTGATGTTTGGCGCGCGTGATGGTGACGATGTCGGTTACATTCAGCGGGCTGAAGGCGGAACGCTTTTCCTCGATGAAATCGACGCGCTGTCCGTTGAACAGCAGGGCTTCCTGTTGCGGGTGCTGGAGGAGGGTGAGATTTCGCCCGTTGGTTCATCTACAACACAGGCCGTCGACGTGCGGATCGTTTCCGCAAGCAGCAGCGATTTGCAAAAGGCCATCGAAAACGAGCAACTGCGCCCCGATCTTTACTACCGCTTGAACGCCACGTCTCTTTCCCTGCCACCACTTCAGGCGCGGCCCGATGACATCGTGTTGCTGTTTGCACATTTTGTCGATCTTCATTGCGAAACCTATGAGATCCGCCGACCGGAAGTGACGGCCGAGGACACCGCGGCACTGCTGGCCCATTCCTGGCCCGGCAATGTGCGCGAACTTCGACACGTGGCTGAAAGACGGGTTCTTGCTGCGCGCCGCGGCCTGGGTTCGGTTGCGGAAGCGATTGCCCGCGACGGTGATGCCGATGATATGCCCAATACATTGCGGGAAGCCGTCGCCGCCTTCGAGAGACAGCTCATTGGAAATGCGCTCATTGCCCATGACGGCAAGATGGATGCAGTTGCCGAAGCTCTCGGGATTGGCCGCAGAACACTGAATGAAAAAATGGTCAAGCTCAATCTGGACCGCTCCAAATTCATGTAACCGGAGCGGCGGGCAGGGCGTTGCGGGATTCCGCAGGGCGTGCCGGAAACACGCCTGCGGATAACATCAATACAATTCACCGCCGGGTTGTGGCAATCTGCCAGCACCACGTTTGCAATTCGTGGTTGTTCAATTTGGGAGGATAGGAAGATGACCCGCAATTTGTTGAAGATGACGACTTTGAGCGCCTTGTCCATGCTGATGGTTGCCGAAGCGGCTGCGACCGAATGGAATGTTTCGCTTTGGGGCAAAAGGCGCGCATTCACTGAACATGTCGAGAAATTGGCTGAGTTGGTTTCCCAGAAGACCAATGGTGAATTCACGCTGAATCTGTCCTACGGAGGATTGTCCAAGAACCGCGAGAACCTTGACGGGATCTCGATCGGTGCGTTCGAAATGGCGCAGTTCTGTGCCGGATATCATGCCGACAAGAATCCTTCGATCACAGTTCTCGAACTGCCATTTCTCGGCGTCGACTCGCTGGAGAAGGAAATCGAAGTTTCAAGAGCACTCTATGCCCATCCGGCAACCCAAAAAGACCTGGCGCGATGGAACGCCACGCTGCTGATGCCTTCGCCCCTGCCGCAGTACAATATTGCAGGGGTCGGCGATGCACCCAAATCCCTCGGTGATTTCGAGGGACTGACGGTACGCGCCACCGGCGGTATCGGCAAAGCCATGGCGGCCGTCGGCGCCGTTCCGACCTCCATGTCGGCATCCGAGGTGCGGCAGGCTCTGGACTCCGGCGTGGTCAAGGCTGTCGCCTTCGCGCCGCATGCCCATATGTCTTTCGGCACCGTCGAAAGCGCCAAATGGTGGACGACAAACCTCAATCCCGGCACGGTCAATTGCCCCGTGGTCGTCAATACGGATGCTCTTGATGCGCTGTCCGATGACCATCGCGCAGCTCTTCTCGGGTCGGTTGATGAAGCCCTTCAACACTATGTCGATGTCTACAATGGCAAGACCATGGACGCCTGGGGGCCGAAACTGACCGAGATGGGAATCGAACAGATCACTTTCGACGACGCAGAATTGACGGCGTTTCGTGAGAAGGTTGCAGGTCCGGCTGCAGCTGCCTGGATCGAGGACAACAAGGCCAAGGGACTGCCGGCACAGGAACTCTATGACCTGACCGTCAAAACCATCGCCGGGAACTGACCGAATCCAACCGCCCGCGGCCGACGAACCGGCCGCGGGCGTTCTGTTGTTTGGGAGGGCAACATGGCTGCGGAAGCATCGATCCTGCAAGACGACAGCTGGCTGAGCCGGCTAGACAGATCACTCTTTTCGTTCGAACGCACACTGGCGCTCATCGGTGGGCTGGCAATATTCTCGCTGATGGTGCTTGCGGTCTTCAGTGTATCGGGCCGCAACTTCATGAACCGTCCGCTGCCCGGCTATGTCGACTGGATCGAACAGGCCATGCCGCTCATCGCCTTTCTGGCCGTATCCTATGCACAACGCCTTGGCGGCCACATTCGAATGGATCTGGTCATCGGCATGCTGTCGGGACGTGCGCTATGGATCGCTGAATTTGCATCGACTTTGGCCATGCTGATCCTGATGTTGTTGTTGCTGTGGGGATCTTACGCACATTTCGAACGATCCTTTGATCTGACTGCACCCCTGTGGAGCCGGGACAGTTCAATGGATATCGGCATCCCGCTGTGGCCGGGGAAATTGCTGGCGCCCATCGCTTTCACGGTGCTCAGCGTCCGACTGATATTGCAATTGTGGGGCTATGGCCGGGCCATCCGAACCGGAACCGACAGCCCGATTGCCGTACCTCTTATTGAAGATGCCGCCACGCAGGCGGCCCGTGAAGCCGAGTCGGTTTCGGGCCTCGACAACGGGACCGCACGCTGATGGAACCGATCGATATTGGATTGATTGTCTCGGCAGGTATGCTGGTCATGGTGATTATCGGCATGCGGGTTGCATTTGCCGCTGCGCTTGCCGGGATGATCGGACTTGTCTGGATATTCTGGGCAAAGAAGGGACACGACCCGGAAGCCTTCACCTGGGCGCTGACCGTGGCGGTCAAGACAGCCGGACAGGTGCCGCATTCGAAGATCACATCGCAGGCACTGTCGCTGATCCCGACCTTCATTCTGATCGGCTATCTGGCCTACTATGCCGGCTTGACGAAGGCCTTGTTCGAGGCAGCGAAACGCTGGGTCGGCTGGCTGCCCGGCGGGCTGGGTGTCGCGACGGTTTTTGCCACGGCCGGGTTTGCCGCGGTTTCGGGCGCATCCGTCGCAACCAGCGCCGTCTTTGCCCGCATCGCCATCCCGGAAATGCTGCAACTCGGCTACGACAAGCGCTTTGCCGCGGGCGTGGTCGCTGCCGGCGGAACACTTGCCTCGCTTATCCCGCCATCGGCCATTCTGGTGATCTACGCGATCATCGTCGAACAGGATGTCGGCCGGTTGCTGCTTGCCGGGTTTGTTCCCGGAGCCGTTTCGGCATTGATCTATGGCGGGCTCATTGTGTTCATGGCGGTTGCATTCAAGCGGCTTGGGCCGCCCGTTTCCGGTTATAGCTGGGGGGAGCGGTTCCGATCCCTGCCACCGGCGCTGCCGATCGTGTTTGTCGTCGTCATCATCATCTTCTTTATCTACAACCCGTTTGGCGGTGATGCCTGGGGAACGCCGACAGAAGGCGGTGCGCTTGGCGCGTTCGTTGTCTTCTGCATGGCGGTCTACCGCGGCATGCGCTGGAAACAGTTCCGGGACTCCCTGCTGGAAACCGCAAAACTGGCGGTGATGATTTTCACCATCATCTGGGGCGTTCTGGTCTATGTCCGGTTTCTGGGGTTTGCCGATCTCCCAGGTGCCTTTTCCGATTGGATCACCTCACTGGAACAGAACCCGATGCTGACGCTGATCCTGATCCTGCTTGCCTATGCGGTGCTCGGCATGTTCATGGATGCGATCGGCATGCTGCTGTTGACGCTGCCCGTCGTTTACCCTGCCGTCATCGCGTTGAATGGCGGGATCGATGTAAGTGCGGCGGACAGCGCGTTCGGAGTTTCGGGGGCCGGCTGTGCGATCTGGTTCGGGATTCTGGTGGTCAAAATGGCCGAGCTGTGCTTGATCACTCCACCGATCGGGCTCAATTGTTTCGTCGTGGCCGGTGTCCGCTCGGATATCTCGGTACAGGATGTCTTCCGGGGCGCCACACCCTTTTTTGTCGCCGATGCCATCACCATTGCGACGTTGATCGCATTTCCTTCAATCGTTCTGTGGTTGCCGGGCCTTATCTGAGACACCAGGTCTGGATGGGGCGTGCGCATCAAGACCTGGTTGGTCCCCGGTTCACTTTTCCGCCCTGGCGGACTTGCCGGATCCCTCATCGGCAGAAGATTTCGACGCAGAGGATGAATTGTCGTTTGGCTGTTCAACGCTCTGGCTACGATACTTCTCCGTGTAAGCGGCTACCCGTTCCGCTCGCTCCAGTGCGGTCTCATCCGGTGCCTTCTCCTCCTCATGGGAGGACAACGGTGTTGAAGTCGGAGCGGATTTGCCCGACAGCACATGCGCATCGGCCAGGACGCGCAGGTGGTTCTCAATGAGGATGAAACAGGCGAAGAGTCCCGCGCCAAGTGAAGCCGCAAGAAAACCGGCGGCGAACCCGATCAGAGCGCCGGCCCAGGGCTCGACATCGAGCGCCGGGGCCTGGACATAGCCGGCAAAAGCGCCACCGACAATGAATACGGCGGCAAGGACACGAATGATGCCGGACAGAAAATCGACCAACAAACGCAGCATTGTCTCAAATCTCCCACTTGACCCCGGCCAGTGAATTGACGCTGCAGCCTACTGCATACCGGTAACAACTTGAACCTGACGTTTCGGATTAGCTGCCGGATGGTAAATCCGAGTGCGTTACTTGCTTGCCGCCAATCGCATGGCCGATGCGGACCGCTCCACCATGCGCGCGGTTTTGACCGTGGCTCTGACGACGCGCGACTTGTTGGCCGGGCGGGTCACATGTCTGACGAAAGCGTTGACGGCGGAATCAATGCTCTTGGCGTTCTTGAAGCTTTGAAAACGGTTGGCCTCACCGATGATGAGGCGGATATTGTAGTCGGCATTGGTCAGATTGGCCGCGCTGTGACCGTTGCCAAGTCCGTTGCCGCGGTTCATTTGAAACAATCCGTAACACCGGCAGCCCCGATTGTGCGCCTTGGGATTCAAGGTCGATTCACGAATGGCAACGGATACGGCGGCAATCTGTTGCACCCGTCCATAGCCGGCAGCGGCGAAGCGGCTGGCGATCTTGTTGGCGATTTGTGTCTGGGCCCTGGTATAACCGGGCAGGCTTTTGAACTGGATGCGTTCGGTTTTTGCGACAGCGAGGCGATCACCGCTGCGTTCGGCATGGGCGGTCTGGAAATGCGATGTCAGGGTGAGGGCACAGATCAGAGCCGTTGCCAATGCAGTAAGCGGACGAAGAGAAAACATGTTTTTTGCATTCATGGTTTGATCGCAATGAAAGTCATCCGGTCGGACGATCTTCCATGCGTTGATTTCGGATTTCACCGACTTCGTTCAAGCGCCTTAAAGGCCAGAATTCGAACGTGTTGCGGTGCGTTGCCGGTGCTTTGCGGGATATTTTGTTCGAAATGTGGCGTTTCTGGCAGCCAGCCGCTTGAGCCGGGTTTTGGTGTTTATTGCACTGCAACCGTGATCGAATAGACACAGTATGGTCGCGCCATGGAATTGCCCCGTTGGACACCATATATACACGACATTCAGTCTTACCGATTCATCAGGAGAAATCAGACATGACGCCTTGGGTTCGAACGATCGCCAGCGCCGCGATCATATTGTCCTTTGCCGGCGCGTCTACCGGAATTGCCCATGCCGATGCGCTCGGAAAAATCGGTGGCGCGGTCAAGGGTGCCGGAAATGCGATCAAGAAGGGCGCGCAGAAAACCGGAGAGGTGATCGTCAAGGGCGCCGAAAACACCGGCGAAGCCATCGAGAAGGGGATCGAGAAGACCGGTGAAGCCCTTACCGGCAACCCCGAAACCGATGAGGAACTGGTCCAGATCCCGGCGCCCGACACACCGCGTTACGTGTTTGTGCAACAGGCCCAGACGGCAAAGACGGATGGTGATGTGTTGATCCTGTCCGGTCTGACGCCATCCACCTATTATTTTTCCGATCGGCCCGTCCGCAGCGCCGGCCACATGCGACACACGGATTTCGCAGCCCTTTGGGACGATCAATCCGAGGACGGTTTTCGCAACGATCCACCCAATGCAGCGGTCACCACACCGGATCAGATCGATGACGAACCGATCGTGATGGAATTGCTGACCGCCAATTACGATGGCAAGGAAATGAGTTTTCGGTTCAAGATGATCTCGGGCAATCTGCCGGAAACATCGGTGAATGTAGCAGTCTTCATCGACACGAATGTCTGGAGCGATGTCAATTTGGCGAAATCTGCAGAGAACTAAAAGCGATTGCAGAAGACTCAGCCAGATCAATCTGGCTGAGTGCTGTTTCAATGCAGCAAGAACCGGTTTTCACCGAGGTATTCCTGGATCTTGCGCCTGAACCTTCAATTCACTGCATGCGCAATATCGTATCAGTCTGGTGGTTTGGCTTCTCTATTATGAGCTCCGTGCAACGCATCTATCTTCGACACTCGAGTGACTTGCACTCACACATTTTTTCGGTGCAAACATCAACTACCGGTGTTGTCGTGGTTGTTGTCGGCGCCATGGCTGACACGGTCCGCTGCATCTTGTCCGTATAGGTCGTCGGATCGTCCTCGCGATGACGCCTGATGAGGCTCTTGGATGGGCCGCCAAAATACCAGCGAAGACCACCATAGACCGTCGAAGCATTGTTTTCCGCGACTGCACCATAGGCAAACAGGGTTACCGATGCGGAGGGCTGCGGTTGCCATTCGGCGCCGAATGTCAGTGCATTGACATCAAGGTAGCGCGCAACGCCGAAGTTCAGATTGATGTCGTCCGTTGGATAATAGCCGATCTGGGCGGCACCAAAGAACTCACCGTTCAACTGTGTGCTGTCTTCATATCCAGCAAGGCCCGACAGAGTGAACCGGTCGAAATAATACTGTCCTTCGAGCGCAAAGCGGCTGACTGCATTGGGTCCGGCATCGGTGTATTCCGCATAAACACCGGCCAGATAGGTGGTCGGATCGCGCATGAAGAGGTGCCCGCCGGCACCCCAGACCGTGTTGCTGGCGGTCTCGCCGACCAGCCCGTCCAGCTGGAAACCGAAACGGCAACCCAGCGGCAGTGACACCGAGCCTGCGGCATGAAAGCGACCGGAGTCGAATGCATCCTGTCCGATGCCGCCACCTGCTGCTTCGACTTTTCCATTTGGGCCGGAGACTGCGCAGAGGCTCCTTTGAGCATAGACTTCTGTAACTTCAACGACTTCAACAAGATCAGCCGCTTGAGCCGGCATTGACGCGCCCCACGCCAAAACACCGGCCACCAAAAGGAGGCCCTTACGCATAGTACATACCTCTAAATAATTCCCACACAATCAGAGCTTTACAGGGTAATATTGAATCAAACAATCAAGTTACACCGGGACCACACAGCTTGTTGGGTCGCGTGACAATTGCGCAACAATCACCATTTGCACCGGATTTCTCCAAAAAACGGAAATAACCGCTTGCGTCGGACCGACGCAAAGACTAGAGAATTCAGGCCTTTTTGGCAGGTCGGAGCGTAGCGCAGCCCGGTAGCGCACTTGACTGGGGGTCAAGGGGTCGTGGGTTCGAATCCCGCCGCTCCGACCAATATTCACAAAAATGTGCAGCCCGCTAAATGCAATCCGCGCGTCAAAAACGGCAATTTCTCGGGGCAACGCATGTTGAATACTGGTGTGTAAACCAGCGTTTCAGTCCGCTGTCTGATCGTCCCAAAGGTCTTCAGCGACTCTTCAAATGCAATTTTGGCCGATGAGGCAGGCAAGCTGAAAGCTGGTGCATTCATAAGTGATGGTGCCAAAACCGAGACTGCAGCAGCGGTACGGGCAATAACCACCTCATGCGGTATGAGCCCCGCACGGAAATTGAGCAGGACCGGGGCTTTCCGGTATATCTGGACCCAAGAGGCTTTATTCGCTGACGGGTATTTACATTGCGCTTTGCCGGCTACTCCTCCCATCCGGCTTCCAGGTATCCGAGGCGCGGCTCGGTGAGGCTGGTGACCACCAGTTCGCCATTCGGTCCCGGCGTTGCCCCGGTGGTCAGTGCGTAGAAACCTTGTGGCGCCTGGATTGTTTCAAGGATGGTTCCGTCGCCATCCAGGCGAACCACAAAGCCATAGCGCTGCGCCTTTGGCCGAAGCGACGCTGGCAGCCGCTGAACGACCTTGCGCAAAAAAGGCTGTTCGGACAATGCATCCGCGAAGGCGGATCGCGGACTGACCAGACCAAGCCAGTAGGATCCGTCTCCGATGCGATTCAGATTGTCGGGAAAGCCGGGGAGGTTTTGAATGATTGTCTCGACCCCGCCGGCCTTGTCACCCGCAAGCCAATATTTCAGCACCGAATAGGTGCCTGTTTCACTGATCAGCAGAAAACTGTCGTCTTCAGCCAGTGCAACGCCGTTGGCAAAACTCAGCCCATCGATAACAACGTCTGTCTGGCCAGTTTTGGGATCGTATTTCAATACCCGGCCATTGGGTCCGTGTTCCATGAGATCAAGCAGGGAAGCTTCATAGGTCCCGCCGAACTCCCGGGCACCGAATTTGGTGGACGCATCGGAAAAATAAACAAGACCGGAGCGGGTGATGTCCAGATCATTGGCATAGCGAATGGGTGAACCATCCGCCGTCCGGTCCGACAACAAGACTGTCTTGCCATCCTGCTCGACGGCCATCAGGCCGCGAAAGGCATCAGAAACATAAAGGCGTCCGTCTGAACCGAACTCCATGCCCAGCGGGCGTCCGTCGGTACGGGCAAATTCCTCGGTTTTCCCGGACTCCAGATCCACCCTGACAATGGTGCCATCATGTGTCGAAACATAGAGAAGCCCATCCGGGCCCAGGGTTGCATCTTCCGGTCCGGTGTGACCGTCAAGGTCAATCAGTTTGGGTGTGGCCAACCGTTCATTCGGGGCGAATGTATCGACATACCCCTTGTTTGTCGGTGCATCCCAGGCAACCGGCTCGATCGGCACCGGCCAAAACAGCAGATAGGCGGCCAAGACCAGAAACAACGTCAACGCAGTGCCAAAGAGAAATTTCATGATGGTCCCAACCCGGTTGACGGCAGATGCCGCAGAGCCGATCCTACCGGGGCAACCGTCAGCACAACAATCCCGGATGCCATGAAATGCCGGGATAACCGCTGGTTGTGAGGACGAACTGACATTTAGGGCATGCCGCTGCCACAGCGACGCCAAAAACGATCTGCCGCGTGGTCTTAAATCAGACTGACCAGGGGTGAAAACACCTGCTCGTCCCTCACAGGATGAGTTCAAACTCCACTCGTCCGAAGGTCAGTCCGTTGATTTGAAGTTCGACTGCATGGGTTCCACCATAATAGGTGCGGGTCGTTATCGGCTTGAATGGGTGAGTCTTTTCGATGAAGGCGTCACCGCGCCCCGCCAGATTGACGGTCTTCCATTTGAAGACCTTCGGTGATGTTTCTCCGTTGGCCTTGCGGTGGTGCATGACATAGTCAATCACCAGGTCCTGTGTATCATCCGTTTCCGAGTGCAATCGGGCCGATATCTGCAGGTTCTGACCAAAACGGACAGTGTTTTTGCCAAGCGACAGCGAAACAAGCGATACCTGTGGTTCGGCGTATCCGAATGCTCTTAGTGTCTCTTGATGTCCCTGTTTGATCAGAGTGCGGCAGGCATGTCTCAGGAGCTTCTTGCGCTGGCTGCCCGGATTGCCGCTCAACCATTTTTTGGCAATGTCGGATATCAGATCCGGATGATCTTTTGCGATGTCGTTCAGATTGTTGGCGACCGATCGCCGGACATATTCTTCCGTGTCATCCTTAAGGCGCTCCAGCACGGGCAAGATCGGGGAGGGGTCTGCGACGAATTTCGGAAGTCGCATACCCCAAGGCAGTCTGGGACGGCTGCCCTCCGAAGCAAGTCGCCGCACATGATAGCTCACATCGCGGGCCCAGTCCTCAACATGACGCATGGCACGATCCGGGTCGGCGTCAAGAAATGGCCGAACCGCAAATTCAGAGCTGGAGCGTTTGGTCATCGCCTTGAGCACATCCATGCTGAAATCGAAATGGTCAAGACCATGTCTGGCAACATAGTCAGCCATCGGCATGACCGCCCAGCCGCGAATGCCCTCTTTGTCCATTGTCTGCCCCGACAGATCAACACCGTCTTCCGGATGCAGCGCGGCAACCATCAGTTCGGCAGCAGCGGTGAATTTGCCGGGCAGTGTGTCTTCCAGTGCCGCCAGGATGTGGTTTGACCGTTGCTTGAGCTCCAGCGTCTCAAGACCTGTGGTGGCCTGCTTGATGAAGGCGCCGCTGTCGAAGTGACGGTCGCAGCGGGCAAGATGTTCCCCCATCTGCGCAATCATGATCGGGTTAAAGAAATTCTTGAACGGTTCCGGCACCGGGTTCCTCCTGTCGTATGGGTCACATCAAGACATACAGCACACCACTCCTGACAACAGCTTGTCAGGAGAAACGGATGCACACGGTGCCGGACCGGGATATCAACACAAAAATGGGGGCCTTTGGCCCCCATCCGGTTTGCTCAAAGCCCAGGTTGCGATCAGGCGATCATCCGCTCCCGACCCTCATCGGCATGCCATGATACCGTGGCGGCAGCGGACTGCCCTCCGGCGTTGAACCGGGCCGACAATTGCTTGAGGGTGGACGCCTCGCTGCTCAGATTGTGGCTTGCAGCGTTGGTTTCTTCGACCATCGCCGCATTTTGCTGGGTCATTTGGTCCATCTGGTTGACCGCCGTGTTGATTTCGGTGATGCCAACAGATTGTTCCCGTGAGTTGGTCACAAGTGTATCGATATCCTTGTTGATTGCGAGCATCTGCTCGGCAATCTTGCGCAGGGACTCTCCGGTTTGCGTCACCTGGCGGACACCGGTTTCAACATCTTCGGACGATGTGGTCACCAGCGTCGTGATATCGCGCGCCGCACCGGCTGAACGTTGGGCCAGCTCGCGCACTTCCTGTGCGACTACGGCGAACCCTTTTCCAGCCTCCCCGGCACGGGCAGCCTCAACGCCGGCATTCAGCGCCAGAAGATTGGTCTGGAACGCGATTTCATCAATCATGCCGATTATGCTGCCGATCTCCTTGGATGAACTTTCGATCTTTTCCATTGCCCCAATGGCGCTCTGGACGATGTCAGACGACCGTTGCGTTACCTCATTGGTTTCGGTGACCCTTTTGCCGGCTTCCGCAGCCCGTTCCGCACCACTCTTGACCGTCGCGGTGATCTGGTCCAGAGCCGCAGCCGTTTGTTCCAGCGATGCAGCCTGTTGTTCCGTGCGCTGCGACATGTCGTTGACGGATGTCAGCAATTCTGCAGACTTGGCTTGAATGATATCGGAGCTGTCATCGACGGATTTGAGTGCCGTATCCAGGGTTTCCACAGCCGCATTGAAATCTACACGTATCCTGTCCAGATCGTCGACAAAGGCCTCTTCGATCCGATAGGCGACATTGCCATTGGCCAACTCTCCCAGGCCGGTTGCCAGTTGATTGATGGCAGCGTTCAGATTGGCTTCTTCATCAGCTTTCTGCCGCTCCCGCTCCCGCCGTTCCTGCTCACTGAGCGTCCGGTCTTCCGCCGCTTGCTCTTCAACATTGATCTTCTCGATCGCGCCGTCCTTGAGCGTCTGAACCGCACGAGCCATCTCGCTGAGTTCATCGCGCCCATCCGCCCCGGTAACCTGCATCTCCAAGTCGCCTTCGGCGATCCCGCGGACGACGTTCGTTAATGATGCCAGCGGCCTTGTGACACTTCTTGTCATGACAAACGCGAGCAACACAGCAAGGATCAGCGCCACGGCATTCACGCCGGCCAGCGTCCAGACCTCACGCCCGCCACTGGCCGATATGCCCTTGGCCTGCTTGGTGATATGACTGGCGACCGTCTTTTCGATTTCAAAAAGGGCGGCGATGCGTGCACTTGCAACCGAAAACCATTCCTGTGGAGAGATCTGCGATAAATCGGCGCCGGGTTTGCCAATGGCCGAGCGGATTTTCTCGATGTCGGTAATGGCCTCTGTTTCCAGCATTGCCTGATATTCTGCGCGATCAGCCGGAGGCTCATTTTGCAGGAAGATCTTGATGATCTGGGTTTGGACGGCCGCAAACGCCTGGATCCGTTTCAACTCTTCCGTCGTCACTGCCCCGCGGGCCAGGGTTCCTGCCACGAAACCACGCTCGAGTCCGGCATTTTCCTTGGCTTCTCCGAGATCCACCATGCCCACCGTTTCGACGGCTATCTTGCCGACGGGTATCTCCGCGGAAACCAGATGACCGAATTCTAGACCGCTCTTTATGACCGCCGTGTAGCGTCCCATCGCTTCAGAGAGGGAAAGATCGCGGTTGTCGATGACAGAACGCTCGGCCAGAAGCGTCGCGGTGTTCACTTTGAATTCTTCCAGGGCGGCCGCCATTCTTGCATTTCCGACTGATGAGAGGCGCTCTTCGACCTGATGAAAGGCATTCAGTTTTGCGTCGCTGTTCTGTCTGGCATCGACCAGTGCTGCCTGAGGCTGATTCCCATTTCCGCCCAGATAGATGGCGGTTTGACCGCGCTCTGTCTGCAGATCGTCGATCAATGCACTGACATCTGTCACGGTCTGAACCATGGTGACCGCATGGTTCATGGACTGCACGCTATTCCACGTTCGTGTGATGAGAATCCCCGAGATCGCAATAAGAACAATCATGGGTACGGCGATCGCAACGGCCAGCCGTTTCGACACAGAAAGATTGGAAAGCATGGTTTACCCCTCGAATTCCACGCATTACGGATTCGATACAATATGGGGTATTCGTTTAACGTCGAGTTAACCGTAACCTATTGAATCAACGAAAAAAAATCAACCAATCGGAGTGGCTGAGTTTTGTTTCGCCCATAGATTTCAGGTGCCAATAGTGGCATTTCCGTGCCGAATTCAACGGACGACCCGCGATGGTCATGCAGTTCCAATCAGCGCAAGGCGACGGACAACGCCATTTCGACCATCGTGTCCAACGATGATTGGCGGTCATCCGAACCGATTTCCTGGCCGGTCATCAGACAATCCGAAACGGTGCAAATCGCAAGGGCGCGAGCATTGAACCGGGCCGCCAGCGTATATAATGCCGACGCTTCCATTTCGACCGCCAACACCCCGTGTTGCGCCAATGTCGAATAGTTTTCAGCCGGGTTGTCGACATAAAACGTGTCGGAGGAAACGAGGCCGCCCACATGATGCTGAAGCATCTGTGCTTCTGCATATTTGACGGCTGAGCGCAGCAATTCGAAGTCAGCGGCCGGCGCATAGGTATAGGGTGAAAAGGGGGCGTTGTTGATCGAACTGTCGGTGGAAGCGGATATTCCCAAAACGATGTCGCGCACCTTGATACTGGTCGTCAACCCACCACAGGTTCCAACGCGAATGAGTTTCCTGACGCCATATGTCTCGAGCAATTCATGCACATAAATCGCCGTGGAAGGTTGACCCATGCCAGTGGCTTGCACACTCACGGGATTGCCGTGCCAGGTGCCGGTATATCCCAGGCAGTTTCGCACACCGTTTACCTGTTTCGCATCGTCCAGAAATGTCTCGGCAATCCATTTGGCCCGTAGCGGATCCCCCGGCAGCAAAACCGCTTCGGCGTAATCGCCTTTTTTTGCCTCATTATGTGGTGTCATCTTGTGTCCCAACCATTTCCCCAGAGATGACTATAGCCCGCCGGTTCGCTTCACCCAATATTGTGCTGGCAAATTTTATTGACTGAATTCACAACTCCGGACTGTATGATCCAGGATTGACGCAGTTGTCTTATGTTTCGAGCGGCAAACAATACTCGGATATTCTAGATCGGCTTTTGCGCTGTGCGTCACTGTGGGTTGTCCGGAATCAAGCCTCCGATGCTCTCCGTAACCAGTTCGGCGGCTTGCCGCACCAATATGCCGTATTCGTTCAGCACCCGGTGAGGGATGCGCACGGTCGGTCCCGATACCGATATTCCGGCAACAGCCTCGCCATAGGAATTGTAAATCGGAGCCGCAACGCAACGCATTCCCAATGTGCGTTCTTCATTGTCGACAGCCCATCCACGGGCTCTGGTCCTGTCCAGTTCCTGGCGAAGCGCCTGCGGCTCACAGATCGTGTTCTCCGTGTAGGCCGCCAGCCCCTTGTCGCGCATCCAATTGTCGAGACTGGCGGCATCCAGTTCGGCAAGCAGTGCCTTGCCGATGCCCGAGGCGTGCATATGGGCACGGGTTCCGGGGCGATGGAAGGCGCGGATCGGTTCATGGGTCTCGACTTGGGAGACGAAAACAACGTCACCATCGGCTGCAATCGCCATGTTGGCAGTTTCACCGGTCTGTGCCATGAGATCGTGCAGCACCGGGCGGCCGGCATCGACCACCTTGATACGCCTGGCAAAGGATCCGCCGATGCGGAATGCCTCAATGCCAATGCTCCATTGTTGGCTGTCAGCGCGAAACTCCAGATAACCGAAATTTTGAAGCGTTACCGCCAGCCGATGGACCGTTGAAGCCGACATGCCGGCTCTGTGCGAAAGATCCGTAAGGCTGAGGCTGTCCGCTTCCGCGACGATCCCCATCAACAACAGGGCCCGTTCCAGTGCCTTGACGTTGGCAACCGGCTTGTTTGTCGCCCGGCCGCGTGGTCTTCCGCGCCTGCGCGGTGTGTTTTGTTCATCCATGAGACAATGATTATCGCTTTCACAAAAGTGCTGCAACACTTAGAAATTTTTTTTGAAAATCCAAATGAAATACAAATTATAAATATAAAACAGATGATTATATTAAAAAACGAAAAATGAAATAATTTTTCGGAAAAATTGCGTATTGGCGATTGTCGCGGCATTTTACGGGCACTGAACATTGAGGAAGTGTCATGAGCGACCAAAACCCGGTTTTCATTCCCGGCCCGACCAACATTCCGGAAAAGCTGCGGCGCGCATTCGATGTGCCGACCATCGATCACCGGTCAGGCGCATTTGGTGAAATGTTCAAACCGATTTTTCCGGGACTGAAATCGATCCTCAAAACCACGGCTGGTGAGGTTGTTCTTTTCCCGGCCAGCGGCACCGGCGGTTGGGAAGCTGCGATCACCAATGTGCTGTCTCCCGGGGATACGGTTCTGGCGGCACGCTACGGTATGTTTTCCCACCGATGGATCGATCTGTGCCAGCGCCATGGGCTCAATGTCCAAATCATCGAGGAAGAATGGGGGAACGGGGCACCGGCCGACCGGATCGAGGAGGCCCTGGCATCCGATGCCCAGCACGGGATCAAGGCGGTCCTGGTCTGCCACAATGAGACTGCGACGGGCGTGCGCAGCGATATTGCGGCTGTCAGGTCAGCGCTGAATGCCGCCCGCCACCCGGCTTTGCTGTTTGTCGACGGGGTCAGTTCGATTGCATCCATGGATTTCCGCATGGATGAATGGGGTGTCGATCTCGCGGTGACCGGGTCTCAAAAAGGTTTCATGCTTCCAGCCGGAGGCGCAATCGTCGGTATCAGCCCAAGGGCCCTCAGTGCCATGGAAACAGCCCGATGCACGCGTTGTTACTTCGATTTCCGCGACATGCTTGCCGCCAATCCCGATGGTGGATATCCCTATACGCCGCCGCTTAACATCATCGCCGGATTGAATGTTTCCCTGCAGATGCTGCAGGACGAGGGATTGCCGAATGTTTTCGCCAGGCATCACAGGATTGCCGAAGGGGTGCGGCGGGCGGCCGCGGCCTGGGGTTTGAAACTGTGCGCATCCAGCCCCCGGCTATACTCCGAAACGGTTTCGGCGCTGCGCGTTCCGGCCGGTTTTGACAGTTCCAAGGTCGTTTCTCACGCGGCGGACAAATATGGCGTCGCATTTGGCGTCGGTCTTGGCGACGTCGCCGGAAAGGTCTTCAGGATCGGCCACCTCGGATCCATGACGGACGTCATGGCGCTCTCCGGTATCGCCACCGCGGAAATGGTCATGGCCGATCTGGACTACCCGATCACGATTGGGTCCGGCGTTGCTGCTGCGCAGGAATATTACCGCAACAGCTGCAATGCTTCTAAGGTGGGAACACAGCGGGCCGCCTGAGAGGAGCATGACGATGTACATACCGACTTTTGATGATGTCCGGGACGCCCATGAGCGTGTCAAACCCTGGATCCACCGGACACCCGTTCTGACCAGCACCTATTTTGATACACAGACTGGTGCCGAGTTGTTCTTCAAATGCGAGAACTTCCAGAAGGCGGGAGCGTTCAAGGTCCGCGGAGCGTCAAACGCGGTTTTCGGACTGAGCAAGGACAAGGCAAAATACGGGGTTGCCAGCCATTCCTCCGGCAATCACGCGCTCTCATTGTCTTATGCGGCCGGCCGAAGGGGAATCCAGGCAACGGTGGTTATGCCGCGCACGGCGCCGGATGCCAAGAAGGATGCGGTGCGCGGCTATGGTGGCATCGTGCTGGAATGCGAACCGTCCACAGCGGCCCGCGAGGCCATGCTCGAAGAAGTGGTCGATGAGACCGGCGCTGACTTTGTGCACCCCTACAATGATCATCGTGTCATTGCCGGGCAGGGCACCTGTTCGCTGGAGCTGCATGAAGACGCCGGTCCGCTCGATGCCGTGGTGGCGCCGATTGGCGGTGGCGGGATGATCTCCGGAACCTGTCTGACCATGTCGAACCTTTCACCGCAGACCAAAATCTATGCTGCGGAGCCGAAAAACGCCGACGATGTCTATCGGTCGGTCCGCGAAGGCAGGATCATCGAAGACGACGCACCGCAAACCATCGCTGATGGTCTGAAAGTGTCGATGAGACCCCGGACCTGGCACTTTGTCTCCAAATATGTGGCCGACGTTTTGCTGGTTACGGAGGAAGAGATTGCCGAAGCGATGTATCTGGTCTGGCAACGCATGAAGATTGTGATCGAGCCGTCCAGCGCCGTGGCCATCGCGGCCATCTTGAAAAACCACGACCTTTTTGCCGGTAAGCGCGTTGGCGTGATTGTCACCGGCGGAAATGTTGATTTGGCCAAGCTGCCCTGGATGAAGGCCGCTTGATGCATTGGCCCTTGGGACTTGATGTCCCGAGACAGCAGGAGAAATGACATGAATGATATGAGCAACGCCCCGGTTGTCGGATTGAACGTACCGGCCGCGATCGGCATGGACCTGGCCGATGTCGGCACGCCGGCCCTGATTGTCGATTTGGATGCGTTCGAAAGAAACGTCGCCCTTATGCGGGACTTCATTGAGACCAGGGGCATTCGCCACCGCGCTCATGCCAAGACACACAAGTCAGCCGATATTGCGCGCTACCAGATGAGTGCCGGTGGCGCCTGCGGGGTTTGCTGTCAGAAGGTTTCGGAAGCCGAAGCGCTTGTTGCGGGCGGCATCAATGACGTTCTTGTATCCAACCAGGTGGTGGATCCGGGCAAGATCGACCGGTTGGCGGCCATGGCCAAAAGAGCGCGAGTGCTGGTCTGCGTTGATGACTCCGGCAACGTTGATGACCTCTCCTCGGCGGCGGTGCGTCATGGTACGACGCTGGAGTGCCTGGTCGAAATCGATGTCGGCGCAGGTCGTTGCGGTGTCCAGTGGGGGGCACCGGTTGTTGAACTTGCGCGGAAAATCGATGCGGTACCCGGACTGACCTTTGCCGGCATTCAGGCCTATCAGGGCGCCGCCCAGCACGTGCATGATTTTGAGGATCGCCGTGCTAAAATCGACGCCGCCGTCAAGATGGTGGCCGATACCGTGGCGATGCTGTCTGAAACAGGTCTCGAATGCGACATTATCGGCGGCGCCGGAACCGGCTCATACTATTTCGAGGGCGCCAGTGGCGTCTACAATGAAATGCAGTGCGGCTCCTACATCTTTATGGATGCGGACTATCAGCGTGTGCTCGACCGTGATGGTCATTTCATTTCGGAATTCGAAAACAGTCTGTTTATCTACACCTCGATCATGTCAAAGACGAAAAAGGACAAGGCCATCTGCGATGCCGGTCTCAAGGCACAAAGCGTCGACAGCGGTCTGCCGGTCATCTTTGGCCGTGACGATGTGGAATTCATCAAATGTTCCGACGAGCACGGCGTGATTGCTGATCCGAATGATGTGCTGCGATTGAATGACAAGCTGAAACTGGTGCCGGGTCATTGTGACCCGACCTGCAATGTCTATGACTGGTATGTGGGCGTGCGCAACGGCAAGGTCGAGACGTTGTGGCCGGTCACGGCGCGCGGAATGTGTCTCTGAGCCTGTCCACGGAACCGCTCTCACCCATTCAAGGACGAATTTTGCATGTTTATCGTATCGGAAGAACACGCGCGCGACCTGATGACGGAGGCTGCCGGCTTCGACGCCGTGGAAAGTGTCTTTGCCGCAATGTCCCGCGGTGATGCCTATAATTTCCCGGTCATACGCGAAGCCATCGGTCACGCCGATGCATTGTACGGGTTCAAATCGGGCTTCGATCGTGCCGGATTGGTCCTTGGCCTGAAATCTGGCGGTTATTGGCCGGGCAATCTGGGACGCGGTCTGACCAACCATCAATCGACCGTGTTCTTGTTCGACCCCGATACCGGTCGACCGACCGCCATGGTGGGCGGCAACTATCTGACGGCAATCCGCACGGCAGCGGCAAGTTCCGTCTCGATCAAGTATCTGGCGCGTCCGGAATCCAGGGTTCTGGGCATTGTGGGAGCCGGGCACCAATCGCATTTCCAGATCAGAGCAGCGGTCGCACAGCGCCAGTTCGAACGGGTTGTCGCCTGGAACCTGCATCCTGAAATGCTTGATGGTCTGGAGAGGACGGTGCGTGAGCTCGGGCTGATGTTTGTCCGCGCGGACAGGCCGGACTTGTGCGAAGTGGCCGATGTGATCATTACGATCACCTCGAGCCATGACCCGCTCTTGATGGCCGATTGGGTCAGGCCCGGCACACATCTGGCCTGCATGGGTACCGACACAGCCGGAAAGATGGAGGTCGACAAACATCTGGTGGCCAAGGCCACAGTGTTTACCGACGAAGTTGCCCAATCCGTCACGATTGGCGAAGGCCAGCATGCCATTTGCGATGGTCTGATGAGCGAAGAAGCGATCACACCGATCGGAGATGTCATCAACGGTGTGCATGGTGGTCGTCGATCAGCCGATGAGATCACGCTGTTTGATGGAACCGGTGTCGGTCTTCAGGATCTGGCTGTGGCCGATGCCGTTGTGAAAATCGCCGAAGAAAAGGGCGTCGGTCAACGGATTGATCTTTAGGGCCTTGGAAACTCTCTGAGCCCGGGCACCAGGTCGTCGCGTGACCAGACAACAATTGTAACCCAACTCCAGAGAGCATGGGCTCTTTGTTAGCGGTGGTTTAAGATACTGGCAGCTATAATCATGTTCTTTGCGGACCTTTGTGGGACCGTACGGATCAGCGCGGCCCGGTATGAACAAAACCACAGCAAACAACCGCAAACTGGAAGAAGTCCTCGATCAGAATGATCGCAGGGGTGAGTTGTGGATCGCCTCATTTCAGGCTCTTGTTGCCCTGACAATTCTTGTCTTTCACCTGATTTCCGCTGTGAACAACCAGTGGCTGACATTCAGCCTGTCGACACTGACGGTTGTGGCACTGATCCTCTTTTCCTGTCTCATTCGTGCCGTCCTCGCCAGACAAAGGCCGTTGAACAACATGCTCTTGCATGTTCTGACGATAATCGACGGCGTTCTGATTTTTGCACTGATCATATCCTACAGCACGGCCTACGACCTGTCGCCGAACAGCTATTTCAAATCGCCGACAATCGTCTTTCTTGTCGTCTATACGGGCGTACGCGTTTTGCGATTTGACCCCGTGACCATTCTGGTGGCAGGCGCCACAGTCCTCGTGGGGTGGTTCTCGCTCTTTGCCTATGCGTTCCACAACAATGCCCAATTGACCCGCTCCTACGCGGAGTATGTGGCTGGTTCCGGCCTCCTAGTGGGGGCAATCGTGGAAATGGCGCTGGGATTTGCCGCATTGGTTGCCTGTCTGGCGATCGCCACCTTCTATGCACGTCGGTACATTGGCACGACCGTCCATGTCGATGACCTGATGTTCGCAAATCTGCTGGCGGAAGAAAACATCGCGCGGCAGCGGGCGATCCTGAACTCATCGGTCGATGGCATCGTGATTGTTGAAGCGGACGGATCCATTGAAAGGGCGAATCCGGCAATGGAAACACTGTTCGGCTTCAGCCAGGAAGAACTTGTCGGCAACAACGTTGCAGTGCTCATGAGCGAGGAAAACGCTCAGGCGCTGCGCGCTGCAATTGGTTCATTTCTCCAGGGAGGTGAAAGTCCGCTTGTTGGCCGCAGTTATGAATCGGAAGCGCGTCACAAGGACGGCCACACATTCCCGATCGAACTTTCCATCAACGCCTTCAAAAGTGCCGGTCGTCAGATGTTTGGCGGATTCATCCGCGATATCAGCCAGCGCAAACAGGCCGAGACCCGCGAGGATCTCGCGCGTGCGCAATTCGAAGATGCTGTCACTGCGGCACTGGATGCCATCATCATCATCAACGAAGATGGCGACATACTCAGTTTCAATCCGGCAGCAGAGGAAATATTCGGATTCGCATCGGAAGACGTGGTTGGCAAAAGCATGGGCGAATTCATCATTCCCGAACGCTATCGTGATGCGCACAATTCGGGAATGCGGCGCTATGTCGAGACCGGCGAGGGGCCGGTCATCAACAATCGCATTGAAATTCAGGGTTTGAAAGCGGATGGCGAAGAGATCGAAATAGAACTCGCCATCAAGGACATTGAAGGACCAAACGGCAAATCATTCATCGGCTATGCCCGGGATATCTCCGTTCGCAAACGGGCAGAACAGGAAATTGTCGAGGCAAAAACCCGTGCCGAGGCGGCAAACCAGGCCAAGGCCAGCTTTCTGGCGATGATGAGTCACGAAATCCGTACACCTCTCAATGGGGTTTTGGGCATTATGGGATTGCTGCAGGATAGCGATCTTGATGATGAGCAGCAGCGCTTGCTGAAAACGGCCAGGGATTCGGGACGCTCCTTGATGGGAATCATCAACGACATCCTCGACTTCTCAAAACTTGAGGCCGGAAAGATGGACATTGAGAGGAGTTCCTTCTTTGTCGACAGCCTCATCGACAGCGTTTCAAGCCTCATCCGGACCGGTGCGGATGAAAAGGGACTGACCATCCATTGCAATGTGGAAAATGCCGTACCGGATGTTCTGTTTGGTGATCCGGACCGGTTGCGGCAAATTCTCCTCAACCTGGCATGGAATGCGGTGAAATTCACGGAGAAGGGGACGATCGCCCTGTCCGTCGAGAATGTCGGTTCGGAAGACAATCCGTCAATCCGCTTCAGCGTGACGGATACTGGAATCGGTATTGCGCAGGACAAGCAAAGTGAACTCTTTGCCGAATTTGCGACGATTGACGCCAGCTATTCGCGAAAATTCGGAGGAACCGGACTGGGCCTTGCCATTTGCAAGGCCCTGGTTGAGGCGATGGATGGCAGGATCGGGTTGAGCAGCAAACCGGGCAACGGATCCAGATTCTGGTTTGATGTGCCGCTGGAACAGGGCGACGCTTCGGCAGTGCTGGAGGATGCACATGGCGGCGAGGACGATTTGCCGGCTGGTCTTCAAGGTCTGCGGGTTCTCCTGGCGGAGGACAATGTGACCAATCAACTTGTCGCGGTGAGCAACCTCGAGCGGATGGGATGCAATGTCGATATCGTCAATGACGGGGTGGAAGCAGTGGAAGCTGCCAATGCCCGGCCATTCGACGTGATCCTGATGGATGTTTCCATGCCGGAGATGGACGGGATCAGGGCAACGGGTGAAATTCGCGGAGGCGCCGGACCGAACGCCAGGACGCCGATCATTGCCTTGACGGCCTATGCGCTCCAGGAAGACAGAGAGCGCGTCGTGGCAGCCGGAATGAATGATCTGGTCTCCAAACCAGTGTCCAGATCCGACCTGGCCTGGGCCATTGCAGAGCAAATTCGAACAACAGCAAAAGTCGAAAAGCCTCATTCGGACAATCATGAACAACCCGGGCATCTGATTGACCGAAAAATCCTGCAGGCGGCGATGGATGGTATGGAACCTGAATTGCGGGTGCGCTTGTTTGAAGAGTTCCGAAAGGACATTCGCAAGCAGATTGCCGCCACTGCGGAAGCCTTTGCGGATGGGAACCGGGAACGACTCGAGGCATCTACCCATGCGCTCAAAGGCGTGTCAGGCACGTTTGGCGCGGTTAGCCTCCAGGACCGGGCGACCCGGATCAATGCCAGCTGCCGTAACTCCGACGAGACGATCTCGGAAGGTGAGATAATGGCACTGGCCGCTCTCGCGGAAGACGTACTTGAAGAACTCGAAACCATTGAGCCGCATCCGGCCGGAAATGATGATCTGAGGTAAGGCAATGTCTTCAGCAAACAACAATGTACTGATTGTCGAGGACAGCGGCTCGATTGCGGTCGTCTATGAATCCTGGCTGACCAGAGCCGGATTTTCCGCACAGATCGTGGAATCTGGTGAGGAAGCACTGGAAATGATCCGAGGCGGTGATTTTCGCGTCGTCCTGCTTGATCTTCAGTTGCCTGACATCAGCGGTCTTGATGTTCTCGATGCGATTGCCTCCGAAAAACTCGGCGTGACCGTTGTGGTGGTGACCGCCAGCGGTTCGATCATGACTGCCGTCGATGCGATGCGCCGCGGTGCCTATGATTTTGTCGTTAAACCGGCTGCAGAGGAGCGGCTGGTCACGACAACCCGCAATGCGATGGAACGAGAAGTGTTGCAAAAGGCGGTCAGCCAGATCCGCGCCAGCTATGCGAAAAAAAGCGACACGCACGGGTTTATCGGTAACAGCCTGCCGATGATCGCGGTTTACAAGACCATCGACGCGGTGGCGCAGTCAAATGCGAGTGTTTTCATCACGGGGGAAAGCGGCACCGGCAAGGAGCTCTGTGCTGAGGCAATTCACAAGGCCAGCCCGCGCAAAAAGGCGCAATTCGTGGCTTTGAACTGTGCGGCCATTCCGAAGGATCTCATCGAATCTGAAATCTTCGGTCATCTCAAGGGAGCGTTTACCGGCGCGACGTCCGATCGGGACGGCGCAGCCATGGCCGCGAATGGTGGAACGCTGTTTCTTGATGAAGTCTGTGAAATGGACATCCGTCTGCAATCCAAACTGCTTCGCTTCCTGCAAACCGGGACCGTTCAGAAAGTGGGCAGCGACAAGTTGTCCAAAGTCGATGTTCGGATCGTCTGCGCAACCAATCGCGATCCGGTACAGGAAGTGGAAGAGGGGCGCTTTCGTGAGGATTTGTTCTACCGCCTGCATGTCGTGCCGGTGCTGTTGCCACCTTTGCGTGAGCGCGGCACCGATGTCGTGGACATTGCCAGAGATCTCCTGACCGCGATTTCTGCCGAAGAGGGAAAGGCATTTGCCGCCTTTGCATCCGATGCGGAGGATCTTCTTCTTTCCCATCGATGGCCGGGCAATGTCCGGGAGCTGCAAAATGTGATCAGAAACGCTGTCATTTTGAACGACGCTGAGACACTTGAAGCGGATATGCTGAACATTGCAGGCGCCACCGTGCTTGCGCCTGGGGCAGGGCGTGTCAACGCGCCGTCGACTGTTGATGAGGTGGACAGGATTGAACTTAATCTCAATCAGTCATTTGCCGAAATCGAACGGGAAATCATTGAGGCGGCGATCGTCCGTTGCGGGAACAGCATCCCCAAGGCTTCACAGATGCTGGATCTCAGCCCCTCGACGATATACCGCAAGAAGGAAAGTTGGGAAGACGAATAGCGGTGGCATTTGCGGTTCTTGTCGATGGAGATTTTCTGATTGCAGAATGCGAATGTGTATTTGCAAATTCAACAATCAGTTGAGCGCATGCACGATTAATGCAGTAAATACAATCTGTTAAAATTGGCACGTGACTTGCAATGCATGGCATGAACGAGGAGTTCTGTCATGAAGATCATACGAGAACGGCCGTGCCAGAGACGCTATCACCGCGTCACCGCGCCGTTGGACGTGACCATCCCGGGCGGCGAGACCCTCCAGGCCACGAACTGGAGTCTTGGCGGATTGCGGCTCGACGGCGTCACCACAAAGCTTCCCAGTGTCGGCGATTCCATTGGCTTGAGTTTGAAGCTGCCGTTCCAGGGCTTCGACATCTCCTTCGATGTCGAAGCAGAGGTGAAACGGGCCAGCGATGCCGGTGGTGTCATTGGCGTCGAGTTCTGCCAGCTTGGCGAGCGCGAACATGACCTGATGAACCACTTCATCAATGATCTGGTCCGTGGACAAATGGCAACGGTGGACGATGCGATTTGCCGGATCGACGTGCCAGTGACGCCGATTTCGACGGCACCGGATCCCAACCCGGCAAGCACGGTTCCTGTTCGCCGCATCCCGGTAAAAACCATCGTCATGTCGCTCTTCTACGGTATTCTCGGGATCACGGTTTTCAGCTATCTGCTGCTGATTTTGTATTCAAACACAATGCGCATGGAAGTCCGTTCGGCGGTCGTGTCTTCACCGCTGGCGACGGTCAAGATGCCGATGGATGGTTTGCTCGTTCCCATTCGGCTCGACATTGATCAGGAAATTCAGCGTGGGCAACCCATCGCCCGGATCGTCAATACCAAACTGGAATCGGAACTGGACGACCGCAAGATTGCGCTAGAGGAAGCCAGGAACCGGCTTGCACGGACGCAGGAAAAATACCGCATAGAATCCGAGAGGATGAAACTCTACCAGGTCATCAATCGTACCGATCGCCAAATATCCAAGGCCAGGCTGGAAGCTGCACGGGAAGCGGTTGCTGCTTCGGATGCGCATTATGAACGCATGTCAAAACTGATGGAAAAAGGCCTCATCGTTGCCAGCAAGTTCGACGAGGCCGCGCTGCGCAGGTCCGAGGCGGAGGCTCAACTGCGTGAAGCAGAGTACGAACTGGAGCGAACAGCGGTCATGGATGCGGCATCCGGGCGCCGTTACTACAACCACAAGGAGTTTGTCAGCGATCTGGATATGCTTGCATTGGAGGTGGACGAAGCTTCTTCCTCGGTCCAGACGGCTCACATGCAGCTTGAGAAATTCGAAGCACTCCGTGCGGGCCTGACGATATCGGCACCTTTCGACGGGCGGATTGTATCCGTCAGCCAGCCGGGAGGCATGACGGTCCTGCGCAATGAGCCACTTTTCACGATCGAGAAGCGCGAAGCACCCACTGTGACCGCCTTTCTTGATCAGGACCAGGTTCTGTCTGTCGGAATTTCCGACGAGGCCAGTGTCTTCTTCCCGTCGCTGGGCAGGGAGGTGAGCGCAAGGGTCATGAAGATTGACCGGAATTCAGCCTTCCTCGACTCCGAGGCCTCCCGCTATGTCTGGAAGGACGGCAAAGACAAATCGGCGGCAGTTTCGCTGGTCATCGATGATGCAGAATACGAGCGCGGCGAGGTGCGGGCCGGATTGCCGGCAATCGTGCTTTTCCCACGGCGCACCCGAAGCAATATCATCAACAAGATAGGCTCGATCATCCGATCTGACCCGGGCGGGAGCGGCTATGGCCATTCGATTTGATACGGCACGGCTGCTCGACGATCCCACCGTCTGGCCCAGTGGCTGGCGCAAATGGACACCGGCTGTTCTTTTTAGAATTGCGCTTTATCTCGGCATTTGCCTGGCGCTTATTCTGACCGTCCCAAATGCGTTGTTCGACCCCGAAACGCAGGCCATCACATTGACAATTGGCGCCCTCGGTGCATGGCGCTATGGGTGGTGGTTCACGCACGCCGTGCGCGCACTGATTTATGGCAAAATCGTATATCCGAGGATGCGCCGAGGCGGAGAAAAAATCTGGCAATCGGGTTGGCGACCGCGCCATCTCCACTTCATGATGACCACTTACAAGGAACATCGCGAAATCACCGAGATGGTGGTGAGATCGATCCTGCGTGAGGTCAGGGCCTCTGGAGTTCCCGGCACAATTTGGCTTGGATCATCGGACCGTTTTGACGAAGATATTATCACTGATTTTCTGTCCAGGGAGGCGCAGGACACCGACATCACATTGCGGATCATTCGTCAGAACGTATCCGGCAAGCGAGCGGCGATTGGCCTTGTCTTGCGCGCCATGTGCCGCCTTCCTGTGCTTGATGATGATCTGGTTGTCTTCATGGATGGCGACTTCGTTCTGTCCGAAGGTGCCATTGGTCGCTGCATGCCGCTTTTCAAACTCTATCCGGATCTGCAAGCCTGTACGACCGATGAGGAAGTCATCTGCATTGGCCCCAAATGGATCGAGACATGGTTGAAGATGCGCTTTGCCCAGCGCCGCCTGGCCATGCAGTCACACGCATTGTCCGGAAGGGTCCTGACGCTGACCGGAAGAATGTCGGTTTTTCGAGCCAGGCACCTCAAACAGCTTGAATTCATCCGTCTTCTTGAAGCCGATCACCTTGATCACTGGCTCTGGGGGCGCTTTCGTTTCCTGTCTGGCGACGACAAGAGCACCTGGTACTACATGCTGAAGAAGAATGCGCATATGCGCTATGTACCCGATGCGCTCGGTTACACGATCGAAGTGATTGAGGGGTCGGGAATGGACCGCATGGTCCAGAACTTTCGTCGATGGTCCGGCAATATGCTGCGAAACGGCGCCCGCGCAATCAAGCTGGGCCCGAAAGCCATGCCCTTCTTCATCTGGTGGTGTCTGATAGATCAACGCCTCTCCATGTGGACCATGCTTGTCAGTCCCATGCTGGCTCTGTCGGCGATGTTTCTCGTCGGAGTGAGCTATCTTCTTTCCTACGTGCTCTTCATCGCCATCAGTCGATTGCTGCTGTCGCTTGTCCTGTGCACCTATTCCAGAAAGGTAGAGTTGTCCTATTCCTGGATCCTGTATCTCAATCAGCTGATCAATGCGTCCGTAAAGGTTTACTGCATCTTCCGGCTGTCCAAGCAGCGATGGTCCAATCGGGGAAATCAGGCCGCTGGAATGAATGGCGATAGTGTCGTGGAAATGGCACGCAACGGGATGGCGGCCTGGTGCACGTCAATCGCCGTTGGATTGCTCTTCCTGGTAACGGTTCACTATTCAAATTTGATCGAAATACCATCGTCAGCGCAGATATGGGATTTTTTCGATCTCTTCAGGTGATCGAAGTTGGGATGCCCCGATTGTGGAGTGGCCGGGTTCAAACAACACCTGCGCGCCAGACGTACCGATGAGAAAATCCAATTGCCGAATGCGCAAGCACCATTGCAAATTGCAAAGCAGCGGAATGTTTGGTCCGAATGGAAAAGACATAAGAGTATGAAATAAAACAATAAAGCAGTGTGGCACGCGTTTTGCAACTCCTTTGATAAGCAGATTGGAGCTGTATGATGCGAACCGCAAAACACACCGTTCGGAAAGGTGGCCTGGCCCTTTTCGTCTTGTCCCTATGTTGCGCAATGCTGATCGGCGCGGCGCCGGCCATGTTCACTATCCTTGTTGATCCTTACGAGCTGTTTGGTGAGCGCATTCGAGCGCCAAGAATCTCGGAACTTGCGGAAAAGGATCACTATCCGCTGTGGAAGCTGGCCCGATACAAAAGAGGGGCCCACGACACCGTCATACTGGGAGACAGCAGGGCGAGAGCCCTGCGCGAGAAGTATTGGCATGAACTGGGCATGAAGCGCGCCATCAATCTTGCCTATGGCGGTGGCACCATTCCGGAAATCCACGCAACATTTGATCTCATCAAATCCGACGGCGCAATCCGCAATCTCGTCATTGGAATTCAGTTGCGAAGCTTTGACGAAAAACACAAAGGCGGCATGAACAGGGTTCCTGAGGCTGTCAGGCTTTTGAGCGCCCGCACCGAGTATCTCAAGAACTGGTCCGTCGCTAAAACGGCTTTCAAGGTGCTAAAGGCAGAGAACGAGGACACGGTTGAGTGGCTCAACTCCATCAGTCCGACGTTGGTTGCCAGTGCCAGCGCCCAGGAGCCCGGTCAGGTTCCCCTCGAAACTCTACTGTCTCCCGAAATATGCTTTTCATGCCCATTGCATCACGATGCACGGCCAACCCCTCAAAGACGGTGGTTCGGTCGCTACGCCGGAACCCATCTTCCAAGCTGGGAGTTGGCCGACACCGAGCGGCTTTGGGACCCGATCGATGCGACGCACTTCCTGCCATACTATGTGCCGCAGCACCTTCAGCGCGTGCTGCCGGCAAAGATGCAGAGACAGATTGATCGAAATGCTCCGTCCGACTGGCGTGGATTCGAACTGTCTGAACGATATTGGCATCTTCTTGAGGAGATTTCGGCGTACGCACATCAGCGGGACATCAATCTCACCTTTGTCATTCCACCCACGGTAATCGAGATGCAGGCGACCATCGAGCATCATGGTCTTGCGGCCCTCAATATCGGGCTCCGCGCTGAACTCGCGAAGTTGGGAACGGTCGTCGACTTCGATTTTCCGAACGCTCTCACCAGCAAATTCGAAAATTTCTCCGACGCCTATCATTTCAGACCGACGGTGGCGCGCGCCATTGTCGGTGAACTGGTTTCCCAACTGGCGATGCCACATGGCGCCAAATCGCAGGGTCTGATTCCGCAGCCGATCATTCGCTGTCCCGTGAAATCAGCGAATGTCGCGCAAACCGTTTCAGGCGGAGACGTTGTCATGGTCGGTGATCACAATTGCCGCCGATGGATCAGGAAGGGCGCATGATGTCCAAACTTCATTTTTCAGTTCGCAAACAAGGAATTGCGCCTATCGCCGCCATGATCGCCGCAACTGCAGCCATTGCGGTTTATGCCTTCTATCCGACCCAAATGATCCACGTCATGGATCCGCTTGTTGCCAGCGACCTCAAACAGGCAAGGCAATTTGGTAAATCCGGTGATTGGACGTCCTCTGCAACACTGATTGCGCCGCACGTGAAAGGACACAACCCACAGGCCAAACTGGAATATGCGTTGCTGCAAAGCCGGGGCTGGGGTGTCGAGCGCAATCGTGAACAGGCTCGTCAACTGCTTCTACAGGCTGTGAGCTACCATTTTTCTGGGCGGGGGCGGGCAGCATTTGAACTCGGCCGCCTGTACAAATCGGCATCCGGCGATGACTGCACCCGCATTGCCCTTGAGTGGTTCATCAAGGCGGCCAATTGGGATTACGCAAAAGCTCATCTTGAACTTGGTGCGGCCTATGGAAGGGGCCTTGGCACCGATCCGGACCTGGCAAAAGCGCTGAAACACTATCAGATCGCTGCGGAGACCGGATCGGCCGCGGCCATCTGGTCGATGATCGAACTGGTGCAAAAGGGTAACAGCGTCACTGAACCGGATTTGCAGTCAGCCAAGGCATTGGCTGAAAGATATCTGCCGCGATTGATCGACCAGGCTCAGGGTGGGAATGCCTATGCGGCACGGACCCTCGCACGTCTTCATCTCAATGGCGTAGTTGTTGCCTTCAACCGCGAGAAGGCGGGGCGCTGGTTCACCGAGGCCGCGCGGCTCGGGGATCCGGTTGCCATGCACGATCTTGCGATTTTGCTCATGGAATCGGGCCAGGTGTCCGAGACCGGAGACACCGTTCTCGAACTGATGCGGGAGAGCGCCAATCGCGGTTACGCAGGCGCAATAACGGCCATGGGTCGTTTGCACCTACAGAGGAAATTCGGATTGTCCCCGCCAGACGCCGTCGACTGGTTCAGGCAGGGGGTTGCCGCCGGGCACCCGGGGTCCATGGAGGAGTTGGCGCGACTCTACATCGCTGGCGAGCTTGTTGAACGGAACCCTCTTGAGGCCCGACGACTCGCCGCGATGGGAGCGAAACTGCACCACCAGGGGGCAAAGCGCCTTCTTTCGGAAATCGACACGAAACTCGACGGAGCGGGCGGCAAGATAGATGCCCTTCGCTTGTCCAAGCGAGGGTAATCCAATGGTTTTCAGTTCACTGGAATTCATCTATCTGTTTTTGCCGCCTGTTCTCTTTGGCTTTTACGTTTTGAGAGCCCTGCGCCTCGAGAGTGCGATCATCTGGTGGCTGATCCTGGCTTCCGTTGTTTTCTATGCATGGTGGAGCCCGCCGCATCTTCTACTTTTGTTCGGATCCGTCATGTTCAACTATGGCGTCCACCGCCTGTTGCTGCGCCACCGATCAAAAGCGCTATTTGTCGGCGGCGTTGTTGTCAATCTTGGCCTGTTGGCCGTTTTCAAATACGCGGATTTCCTGATCGGCAACGTGAATGCGGTCGCCAATCTCGAGATGACGGAACTGGGCCTTATTCTTCCGCTGGCAATATCCTTCTATACCTTTCAGCAGATATCCTTCCTGCACGATACCTGGGCCGCGCGGGTAAAGCCCTGCGATTTCAAGCGTTACGTTCTGTTCGTGACATTCTCTCCGCAATTGATCGCCGGACCGATCGTCATGCAAAGGGACACGATTCCGCAGTTCCGACTGGCGGTCTTCACCAACAGGACCATTCTCAATCTCGTTCTCGGGTCGACGCTGTTCTTCATCGGGCTGTTCAAGAAAATCGTTCTCGCAGACGGCGTTGCACCTGTCGCAAACGCAGCCTTTGGCCTCGCAGACCAGGGGCAGATGTTGCCAATGACCGCCTCCTGGCTGGGTGCTGTGGCCTATACGTTCCAGATCTATTTCGATTTTTCGGGATATTGTGACATGGCATTGGGTCTGGCGCGCATTTTCGGTATTCGTCTGCCGATCAATTTCAACTCGCCATACAAGGCGCGCAGCATTGTCGAATTCTGGCATCGCTGGCACATCTCGCTGTCGCGGTTTCTGCGTGATTACCTCTATATTCCGCTGGGTGGAAACAGAACCGGCATTTTGGGCAGACATGGCAACCTGATGGCGACCATGTTGCTTGGCGGCCTCTGGCACGGTGCCGGATGGAACTTCGTCCTTTGGGGTGCGCTCCATGGCAGCTACCTGATCGCCAATCACGTCTGGAGCGCCAGCACAATTGGTGCTCGTGTTCGCAAAGCAGTGCCCGGTTTTGTCTATTCCACGCTGAGCTGGGGTCTGACCATGATTGCCGTGATCGTTGCCTGGGTATTTTTCCGTGCCGAGACATTGCAGGGCAGCTTGATCATGTTGCAGAGTATGGTCGGATTGTCAGCGGCGGCCTCGGCGGGCTGGCTTGACATGATCCCCAATGCACAAATGGTGCCGCCGATGCTCGCAGCGATGCTTGTTGTCGTGGTGTGGCTGCCCAACGGCCTCGAGTTGACGGTCCACTACAGACCCGTGCTGTCGGCAGCCAGGGAACTCGTCGGCACCAGGACGGCATGGTCCCGAATTCGTTGGTCACCGACACCCGCATGGAGCGTTGCGATCGCGGTCGTGGGATCCATGTCGCTGATTCAGATCTACCGTCTCAACGACCTGACGGAGTTTATCTACTTCAATTTCTGATTTGGATACACTTCTGCCCATGCTGATCGAGACACCCCGGCGGCGCCTTCATGGCGCCGCCTTTTCGTTTTCGGAAAAAGTCAAGGGAGCTGGCACGCAAACTTGTCTTTTGCAATTTGCAATTCTGATCATTCCAAATCGCAATGATTTTTTCAGGTATCAGGCAAGAGAAATTCCTAAACAATTGAAAAACAACAATAAAAATTGTTGGCACGATACTTGAAACTCTTTTGTCAGTAACACGAAACCTGAAAGGCAATTCGATGAATGTTCTGGCAAACACCGCGCAATTTCAGCACCAGTTTCCCGTACCGCGACAGGGCGAGGGAAGCTCAAAAATTTCAGTTATCGGACTCGGCTATGTCGGCGCCGTATCCATGGCCTGCTTGTCGAGTCTTGGCCACCGCGTGGTGGGTGTCGATGTCGATCCCGTCAAGACTGAAATGATCGCAGACGGACGGTCCCCAATTCATGAGAAAAACCTGGAAGAACTGCTTTCAACCGGTGTCGCCGATGAATTGATAACGACAACCGGGGACATATCGGACGCGGTGCTGAAAACTGATGTTACTTTTGTTTCGGTCGGCACTCCAACAGCGCCTGATGGGGGCTGCGACTTCAAATATATCCGCGCGGCGGCCCGCGCCATCGGCGAGGGCCTGTCGCGCAAGCAGAGCTATCACGTCGTGGTCATGCGTTGCTCGGTTCCGCCGGCGTCCACACTGTCCGTCATGGTACCGGAAATTGAAAAAGCATCCGGCAAGTCGATGGGCGATGATTTCGGCATCTGTTTCAATCCGGAATTTCTCAGGGAGGGAACGGCCGTTGCAGACTTTAATGCGCCTCCAAAGACGGTCATTGGCGCCAATGATTGGTTCGCGGCCGAGATCGTGGCCGACATTTATCGGCCAGTTGATGCGAACCCGATCATGACCACGATCGAAGTTGCTGAAATGGTAAAATATGTCGACAATGTCTGGCATGCTACAAAGGTCTGTTTTGCCAATGAAGTTGGCCGGGTCTGCAAACCATTGGGCGTCGACAGCCACGCTGTGATGGATATCTTTGTCGAAGACACCAAGTTGAACCTGTCTCCCTACTATCTGAAACCCGGATTTGCCTATGGAGGCTCATGCCTCCCCAAGGAAGTGCGGGCCGTCGTGCATCTGGCCGAACAGGTGGGGGTCGACACGCCGCTCTTTTCAAGCCTGGCTGCCACCAATAACAAACAGATCGAGGCGGCAGTCGACCTCATTCGTCTAAGCGGCGCCAAGCGAGTTGGTTTTCTCGGACTCGCATTCAAGGCGGGAACCGATGATTTGAGGGAAAGTCCGATCCTGGAAGTGATGAACCGCCTCATTGAGGATGGCTGTGACGTCACGGCATACGATCCGGCGATCAAACCGGATACCCGGGTCGGAAATCAGTTCGAATATGTGCGCAATGTCTGCCCGCATCTTGAACCGACGGTATCGGCGCTGCCAGAACTTCTGCGCCATCAGGGTGTCAGTGTCATCGATGAAAGCGACGTTGTGGTTGTAACGCAAAACACTCCGGAAATCCGGCAGATTGTGGCCGCACGGCTTGAGAGAGCGAAAATCATCGATCTCGTGCGTCTCTTCAAAGTCACGCCAACATTTGAAAATTACGAGGGAATTGGATGGTAACGCGAATTTTCCAATCCATCTGACCAGGTCGTCGGGAGGTCATGTGGCTTCCCGGCGGTTCCTCGTGAGTGCGCCCAGGTGTATGCAGCAAAAGCTGAAAAGGAGACAGCGCCGACCATCGGTCTCACATTCGACGACCACATCGTTACTCCCGTACCCGCTGAGCCAATACGATGGTGCGGATCATTGGCCGGCTGCACCGCGACTGTTGTTGACAACGCACTGGAGCGTTTCCAGACATTGCTGATATAGTCCTGCCTCATTGGAGGACAGCCATGGCAGGGGAAACGATACGCAATCCGTCGAACCATGATCACTTCATGCAGCTCGACAGATTGAACCAGCGGGTCAGGATCGCGTTCGACGGTATGGACATTGCCGTGTCCGACGGAGCGATCCGGTTACTGGAACATGGTCGACGCCTCTATCAGCCGCAATATTATGTTCCGCACGCCGATATCGACGTGCAACTTGTCAGGAGTGACAGGGCAACCCATTGTCCGCTCAAGGGGAATGCGACATATTTCAGCCTGCGGGATGAAGACGGCCAGGTAACGGCAGACAATCTCGGGTGGTCATACGAAGACCCATACGATTTTGCAGTCGCGCTATCGGGATATGTTGCGTTTGATCCGCAGCGTGTTTCCATAACTGTCGAGGCTGCTGATACTCGCGATACATAAGGCAGGAACAGCGGGGCAACCCGAAACTGGAATGCCATAGAGCGGACGGGATATGCAGGATTTCGAGACAATTTTTCAGATCGCCGCTGACCGCAAGGGCGGTCCGGATGCTTTTGAACAGACGTTGAGCGAACCGAAGACACCGAGTGAATTGGCGGCCATTCCCGACGATCGATGGCTGTCCATGATGAGCAAATGCATCTTTCAGGCCGGCTTCAACTGGAAGGTGGTGGAGCACAAATGGCCCGATATCGAAGATGTGTTCGGTGGGTTTGACATTGGCCGCATGGGCTTCATGACAGATGAGGACATTGGCGAGCATCTGAGCAATGCCAGGATCATACGGCACGGCAAGAAAATTGCCGCCATCCGCGACAATGCGCGTTTTCTCGGTGAACTGGCTCAGGAAAAGGGGACCGCTTCGCGTGTTTTCGCCGAATGGCCGGCCGAGAACTATATTGGCCTGCTGGCGATGCTGAAGAAACGGGCGACGCGGCTTGGTGGCAACTCCGGCATGTATTTCCTTCGCTTCATGGGTGTTGACAGTTTCATCCTGTCCCGTGATGTCGTCGCAGCACTGATGCGGGAGAATGTGGTGGACAAGTCCCCGACCTCAAAACGGGATCTCGACAAGGTTCAGGCTGCATTCAATGACTGGCGCAAGCAGTCGGGGCGACCTTTGACCCATATCAGCCGGGTCCTTGCGTGCTCTGTCGGGTGATGATTCAAAGCAATAAAGCCGGGTGTGACCTATCGTCCAAGAATCCGATTGAGCGCTGACAGGAACATCTGCGTCCCCGACCGGATGAGTTCGTCCGGAAAGTCATAATCCGGATTGTGAAGCGCCGGATGATCGACGCCGGCGCCGAGAAAGAACATGGCTGACTTCGCAGATTGTCCATACTCGCCGAAATCCTCTGAAAAGCGCAGTGGCTCGTCGAGCACCGTGACGTTGAGACCCAACTCTGCAGCAGCATCGCGATACAGCTCGATCAGACCGACATCATTGGCACAGGATTCAAACACATCGTCATATTCGATGTTAATGCTCAACCCCTGGGTATTCGCCGCGTGGTGCACCAGCGTTGAGGCTTGCTCCACAAGGCCCGCCATTTTTTCGTCGGTCACCGTCCGCAACGTTGCCCAGACCTCCGCATCGCCCGGTGCGACACCGAATGCCGGCTCGCCAAGCACCGCATGAACAATCGTGACAAGCGCAAATCCCTCATCCAAGGCACCCTTGGTGGAGAGCATTGCAAGCTGCCTGATCGTCGAGGCCATTGCCAGAGCTGGGGAACGGCCTGTCTCGGGCATGGAGGCGTGTGCCGTCTTGCCGGTGAACCGGATCCGCATGCCGCGTGACGCGCAATTGACAAGGCCGCCCTTCAGAACAATCCGGTGGCGTTCGTGCCCCGGAAGATTGTGCAACGCCAGCACATGATCAGGGTTGAGGAGGGCGTAGCGCGGATCGGACATGACCGCCCGCGCACCGGCTCCGTTTTCCTCCGCCGGCTGAAACAGCAGAACGACCCGTCCGCGGGGCGGCGGTGTTCGGTTGAGTGCGGACGCAACACCCAGCACGATGGACATGTGCCCATCGTGGCCACATTGATGCCCATGGCCGGGATGTGTGGAGCGATAGGAAGGATTGCCGGTTTCGGCGATCGGCAATCCATCGAGTTCGCAACGGATCATTACCGTGCCGCCTGGCTCGGTGCCCTGATAGATCGCCGCCACCCCGGTGCCGCCGAGCCCGTCGATGATCTGGTCAGGCGCAAATGCAGCAACAGTCGCCTTGATGCGCTCTGCAGTCTGGTATTCCTTGCCGGACAGTTCGGGGATGGTGTGCAAGGCGTGGCGCAGCTCAACCAGCGCGGAATAGGCCTGATCTTCCAACGGGGCAACCAACGGCACTATCCTGCCTGGCTGGCGGCTCTCGAAAGATGATCATTCGTCGAGAGGGTACGCTGGTTGGCGGCGAGCCATTGACGTGCGACGTCGGCCGGCATGGCGGTCGCGATCGCATTGCCTTGGAATTCGTTGCATCCGAGCTGGAACAAGGTGTCGATCTCTGCCTGCCGCTCCATTCCCTTGGCCACAACCCGCAGATCAAAGCGTTTTGCCAGATTGATCATTGACTTGACCACCACGCGGCCGCGTTCGTTTTTGTCGATATCCTGGATGAACTGGCGATCGATCTTCACCCGATCGAAAATGTTCCGGTTTGAATGGACCAGAGACGCAAATCCGGTTCCCATATCATCAATCTCGACCTGGATGCCTTGATTGTGCAGGGCCTCGATCACCATCAAGGTTGCCTCATCCTGATCATCGATGGCGACATTTTCATTGATCTCCGCCGCGAGGAAACTGGTGGGAATGCCGTGGCTCTTTGCCAGACCGGTCAGAAGATCAACAAACCCGTGGCGTTGCAACTCATAGCTCGACACATTGAGGGACAGACGCCCGAAATCCAGACCCTCGCGAGACCACGCGGCGGCCGCCGAAAGGGCCTGATCGAAAATGACGTGATGGAGTTTGGGCATCCGACCGGAATTGGTGGCCAGTGACAAGAACAGCTCCGGCAGCAACACGCCGCGATCCTTGTGGTACCAGCGGATGAGCACTTCCATGCCAACGGCCTGCCTTTTCTCCAGGCAGACCTGTGGTTGGAACACCGGGCGAAACTCGCCCGCATCCAAGGCCCGATCGATATCCGCCTCCAGCGACCGCGTATCCTCGTGATGAAGACCAAGCCTCCTGGTGAATGAGGAATAGGTTCCTTTGCCCTGGTTCTTGGCGTCATAGAGCGCCAGATCTGAAGCGATCAAGAGGTCTTCCGCAGTCTCGGCATCCCGGGGGCAACGGGCGATGCCGATGCTGGTTTTGATCTGCAACGTAACGCCGAATATGTCGACAGGCTCGTCAAGCGCCGCGAGAACTTCCGCAGCGATGGCTTCCAACTCCCGTTGCTCCGATTTTGACGTTTTCACGATGATAAATTCATCGCCACCCATCCGGCACACGACCTGATCATCATGACAGAACTGCTGCAATCTCATTCCAACGGTCTCTAGCAATTTGTCACCGTAAAGGTGGCCATATCCGTCATTGATTTTCTTGAAATTGTCGAGGTCAAGCTGGAATATCGCGATGTCGGCTGTATCGCCCGCGGCGACGGCTTCAGTGGCTTTGCCAAGCAGATTGATGGCGAACTCACGATTGGCGAGGCCGGTCAATCCATCATGGTGCGCGGCATACTGCATTTCATCGCGAGCAGCGATCAATTCGCGGGTTCGATTCCCGACCTGGTTCGCCAGGGGTCGGAAGAGGAACAGCCAGATCACGGCCAACAGGGCCAGCGACAACATGATGATCAGGACGTGCATGTTGTTGATTGCAGCAATGGAGGATTTTGCCTGCTGGCGGTAAATGTCGATCACCTGATCCATCGCCGGCAGAACCTGCGTGGCGGCGATTTCTTCCATGGGCCCAAGATAGATTTCAGCAATATCCGGAGATTCCGACGCCAGCCTGCTCAACTGCTTGGCGTTTGTGATCAACGATCTGATCTGGAAATCGAGCTGGCCCTGGGAAGAAAAGTAGATGTCGTGCAAACGTTGTGCCGCTGGATCGGACCGGTTTTCGGAATTGACCTGGCGCGCAAACACGGTGTGCATGCCTTCCATCGACGCGATGGAGTCATCAAGCATCTGCAGGCCTTCGCGAAGGCGCTGTTCGCCGACTTCATGGAGCGCGCGCTCACTCAAAAGAACAATTCGTTGCGATAACATGCGCTGTTGACTGATCTTTTGGAGAATTTCGGAATCTTCCTGACTGCGGTCGACACTCACATTCATCAGAAAATAGGATGCGCCGAGCAGGATCAGCATTGCAAACAGGGCGGTGAGATAGGCAATCCGAATTCTGAACTCGGATTCCGGACTCAATTTGTTGAAGAAACCCATCATCGGGACAGCTCACTGTTGCGCACAAGGGCACAACGCGATGCGCTGGTCAGCTGGCGGATCGTCGTCCGCAAACGCTCAGTCGGGTTGTCACCGCAAATGGTCGACCGATCCATTGTTTCTCACCTCCGGGCCCACCCATCAGATGGCCGCCCGGAGATTGTAGAATGAGATCGTTAATCAACTGAAAATAGAGATCGAAGGAAGGCAACACCCGACGGAACGGTCGGCACCCCGGTTCACGAGTGCCGTCAGAGCTTTACCCAGCCCGCATTCTTTTTTGACGATTTGACACAGGCATCGATGAACCGAAGCCCGAGGAGGCCATCCTCGACACTTGGGAAAACGACGCCTCTCGGAATTTTGCCATTTTTCTTTCGCTTGGCGCGAATGGCCGCTGCCGCCTCGGTATAGATATTGGCAAATCCTTCAAGGTAGCCTTCCGGATGACCGGGTGGAATCCGAGTGACACGTTGGGCCGCATCGGTTGCGCCCGCGCCACCGCGCGTCAGCAACTGCTTTGGCTGGCCGAATGGCGTGAACCACAATTGGTTGGGATGCTCCTGTTCCCATTCCAGCCCGCCTTTCTTGCCATAGACGCGCAATCTGAGCCCGTTCTCATTGCCGGGTGCCACCTGACTTGACCACAGCATCCCCTTGGCTGGCTTGTTCTTGCCCACCGGTTTGAAACGCAGCATCACATGGGCATTGTCATCGAGCCGTCGGCCATCGACGAATGAGTCAAGGTCTGCCGCCAGGCTGTCGGTTTCCAGACCGCTGACAAAACTGGCCAGGTTCCAGGCATGTGTTCCGATATCGCCAATGCAGCCGCCGGCACCCGATTGGGCTGGATCGGTGCGCCACACGGCCTGTTTGTTACCGCTTTTTTCTTCCGGTTCCGTTAGCCAGTCCTGCGGATATTCGGCGTGAACGAGCCGCAATGCGCCGAGTTTCCCTTTTGCAATCATTTCCCGCGCCTGCCGGATCATCGGATAGCCGGTATAATTGTGAGTCAGGACAAAGAGCCGATCGCTCTTTTGGGCGAGCGTAGCCAGTTTCTTTGCGTCCGCCAGCGTGGATGTGAGCGGCTTGTCACAGATGACGTGAATGCCGGCACCCAGAAAGGCTTTGGCGACCGGAAAGTGCATGTGGTTCGGCGTGACGATGGCCACAGCCTCGATACCATCGTCACGCGCCGCTTCTGCCTTGGCCATTTCCTGAAAGGAAGCATAGCTCCGGTCCGCCGACAGCCCCAATTCGGCACCCGACGCCCGTGCTCTATCCGGGTCGGATGACAGGGCGCCTGCCACAAGATCATACTCACCGTCGATCCGCGCCGCGATGCGGTGAACGGCGCCGATGAACGCTCCTTGACCTCCACCGACCATTCCAAGCCTGACCGGACCCGCGTTGTTCGACGGTTTTGCTGCGGTGACCATGTGTTCCTCCTCAATCCCCACGATACGATGCGCCGTCAGTGTATCGATTTGCAGCGCGTCAGTGCAATCCAAATCAGATGAGTCAGGCGAGAAGAACCCGTGCTTGGCTCTCATCAAGCGCTGCGGGGCGTTCGCAGCCGGTTTGCATTGCCACGAATTTCCCGGAGTCGCCCGATTCCAATATGGCCGTCATGACTTCGACCACGTGTAGCGCGAGGTCAAGCGAGCAGCGGTGAGGGCGCCCTTCCGATATGCCATGCGCCATATCGGACAGCCCGGCCGCCCGGTAATTCGCCATCTCCTGGTCATCGTGTCGCTCGTTCGGGACACCAAATGGATGATCCCATACGGGTTTTTCGACCGCGCCATCACGTCCGAGCATCAGATCGACATCTCCGCTGAAAAAATTGGGGTCCGGCAGGAAAAGCGACCCGTCCTCCCCGTAGAGTTCCATCGGCGCATGACCGTGCTGCCACACATCCCAGCTGGCGCCCATGGTGATCATTGCGCCACTGTGAAATTCCAGCAGCGCATGGATGGTGGTCGGCGTTTCGACCCGGATCTTTTCACCACTGCGTGGTTGTGAGGTGATCGTGCGTTCTGCGGAGGGTATTGAAGACATGGCCGCTACGCGTTTGACCGGTCCAATCAGCTGTACCAGATTGGTGATGTAATAGGGCCCGACATCAAGCACCGGTCCGCCGCCTTTCAGGAAGAAGAAATCAGGATTCGGGTGCCAGTCCTCCATCCCGTGACTCATGACATGACAGGTTCCACCGGTCACATTTCCGATGGCGCCAGAATCAATGAGCTTTCTTGCCAGTTGGTGCGAACCGCCCAAAAACGTATCCGGTGCCGATCCGACTCGAAGTCCCCTGGATTTTGCCAACTCAGCGAGTTTGCGCCCTTCGTCAACCGAAAGGACAAATGGCTTTTCCGAATAAACGTGTTTGCCGGCCTCAAGAATCTTTTTCGAAACTTCGTAATGGGCGACCGGCACCGTCAGATTGACAATGATATCAATGTCATCAGCCGCGATGAGTCCTTCGACCGTTTCCGCGCGGATACCAAATTCCGCTGCCCGGGCTTTTGCAGCCTCTTCGTTGAGATCAGCACAGGCACGGATCTCCATCCCGCTGAACAGTGGAGCAAGCCGCATATAGGCCGCGGAAATGTTACCGCACCCCATGATGCCAATACCGAGGTTCGCCATGTCAGGCCTCCTGAAGATTCGTGAGCGCCATGATGGAGCGGGATGCAAATCGGTCGAAATCACTGGGATTGTCGTGTTCCATCACGAAGTATGACGTGCGGGATTTGGACTTGAGCGCGGCGATGAGCGCTGGCCAATCAACGGTTCCGTGCCCCACATCGGCCCATCCGTCTTCGTCGACGCACGCACCCTCGGGCGCGATGTCTTTCACATGGACTGCCGTGATTCTGTTCCCGTGACGCTCAATCCAATCCATCGGATTGCCCCCGCCGCGAATGATCCAGGCAATGTCGGCTTCCCAGTCAATGTCGGGTGCGGCATCAAGAATGGTCTGCTGCGGAATCGTTCCATCAGCCATGGGGACAAACTCGAAATCGTGATTGTGCCATCCAAAGCGACGACCGGTGGCCTTGACGCGTTCATTGACGGCCGACAGCCGATCTGCAAAGCGCACCCATCCGGCGTGGTCAACCGGACGGTCATCCGCGTCGAGATAGGGGCAGAAAATGGATTGTATGCCCAGGGTGTCGGCAATGCGCTCTACACCATCCAGGTCATTTTCCAGTTGATCGACCGAAATATGCGCCGTGGGCATGCTCAAGCCGTTTTTGTCCATCAGGGCACGAAAGGACCGGGCGTCCTCAAAGACACCGCCGAACCCCTCAACCTGGGTGTAGCCCAATTCGGCAATCCGCTTGAGAACACCATCCCATGGCAAAAAATTGCGCGCGCTATAGAGCTGAAAAGAAAATTCCATGTCAGTTCCGTTCAAAAGTATTGGTGCTGTTGGTCAGCTGTTGAAAATCAGAGCCGGATTTCGGTTTCGGCGTCGAACAGTGATGCGGTAACCGGATCAAAACCGATCGGCATTTTTTCGCCGGGGGAAACGGTGCTTTGTCCGTCCATGCGAAAACGAAACTCATGCCCGGCCATTTGCGACCAGACAAGTGTATCGGATCCCATGGGTTCGACCACCTCGACTTCGATCTCGGTATTGAAGGGCTGCTCCGCCGCATCGCGTCCGGCGACCACATGTTCGGGGCGAATGCCAAAATGGATTGGCCGGTTCGCACCGTTCGTGGATTTGTCGAATTGATAGCGAGATGTGTCGATTTGCTGGCCGTTGCAATCGAAAACGGGTTTGTCTCCGACGGTCAGCGTCCCTTCGAGAAAATTCATACCGGGAGAGCCAATGAATCCGGCGACATATTTGGTGGCCGGATGATTATAGATGGTGTGGGGTGAATCGAGCTGCAGAACCTTGCCGCCGCGCATGATGGCGATGCGGTCGGCCAGGGTCAACGCTTCGATCTGGTCGTGTGTGACATAGATCATCGTGTTGTTGAGTTTATGGTGCAGACGCTTGATCTCGACCCTCAACTCCGCCCGCAATTTGGCATCCAGGTTCGACAGCGGCTCGTCGAACAAGAACACATCAACATCCCGCACCAGGGCACGACCGATCGCCACCCGTTGACGCTGTCCGCCCGAAAGGGCTGACGGCTTGCGTTTCAAGAGTGGTTCGATTTGCAGGATTTCGGACGCACGGGCAACACGTTCGGCGATTTCGGCTTTTGGAACGCCGGCATTCTTGAGACCGAATGTCAGATTGCCTTCGACACTCATCTGGGGATAGAGGGCATAAGACTGGAAAACCATGCCGATGCCACGGTCCTTTGGCTCCTTCCAGGTCACATTCTTTCCCTTGATGAAAATCTGCCCGTCCGTGATGTCCAGCAGACCGGCAATGCAGTTCAGCAATGTGGATTTGCCGCAACCGGACGCTCCCAGCAGCACCAGGAATTCACCGTCTTGGATATCAAGATCGAGATGTTCAAGAACCTTGACGTCACCAAAGCTCAGGGCAAGATCCTTGATTTCTATGCTTTTCATGGAATTAACCTTTCACAGCACCGGCGGCGATGCCGCGGACGAACAATTTGCCGGAGATGAAATAGATCAGCAGCGGGACGGCTCCGGTCAGGATCGTCGCGGCCATATTGACGTTGTATTCCTTCACACCCTGCGTCGAGTTCACAATATTGTTGAGTTGGACGGTCATCGGGAAATTCTTCGTTCCCGCAAAGATGACCCCGAACAGGAAGTCGTTCCAGATACCGGTGACCTGAAGGATGATCGCCACAACGAAGATCGGGGGCGACATCGGAACCAGGATCTTGAGGAAGATGCCCCAGAAACCGGCGCCGTCGACGCGCGCGGCCTTGAACAACTCCATCGGCAGGGATGCGAAGTAGTTTCGAAACAGCAACGTCAATATCGGCATGCCAAAGATCGTGTGGATGAAGATGATACCGGTCAATGACCCGAAGATCCCCAATTCACGGGTAATGATCACCAGGGGATAGAGCATGACCTGATATGGGATGAAAGACCCGAAGATCAGGATCGTGAAGAAAACTTCCGAGCCGCGAAACCGCCAGAAGGAAAGGGCGTAGCCGTTTACCGACGCAATGACGATGGAGATGATCACACTCGGAATCAGGATCTGCATCGAGTTCCAGAAGCCAACTTTCAGGCCTTCGCAGTAAAGACCTGTACAGGCTGTATCCCAAGCTTTGACCCAGGGTTCGAATGTCACTTCAACCGGCGGTGAAAAAATGTTTCCCAGCCGAATCTCCGGCATACCCTTCATCGAGGTCATGACCATGATGTACAGCGGCAGAAGATAGTAGATGGCGGCGACGATCAACACCGAGTAGAGAATGATCCGACCGGGATCGAGCATGCGGCGCGGGCGAGGGCCAAAAGGTTCGTTTGTCATGATTTTCTACACCCGCTTCTTCTGGCCGTATTCAAGGTAGACCCACGGGATCAGGATGATCAGCACCGTGGTCAGCATCACGGTGGAGGCTGCCAGGGCCTGACCGACATTGCCGCGCTCGAACATGAAATCATAGACATATTTCGCCGGGACCTCGGAGGCGATGCCCGGCCCCCCCTTGGTCAGGGCAACCACAAGGTCGTAGAGGCGAACAATGCCCGAGGCGATAATGACCAGGGTCGTGACAAACACGCCGCGCATCATTGGAATGACAACAAAGAGGTATGTTTTCCATTTCGGGATGCCGTCAACGCGCGCCGCCTTCCAAATGTCGTCGTCGACGCCACGCAATCCCGCAAGCATCAAGGCCATGACGAAACCGGTTCCCTGCCATATGCCGGCAATCAACAGCGCATAGATGACGGTGTCCCTGTGCGATATCAGGTCGAAGGAGAAACTTTCCCAACCCATGTCGCGCACGGCCTTCTGCAACCCGAGCGTTGGATTGAGAATCCACTGCCACACCAGCCCGGTTACAATGAACGAGAGGGCGAAGGGATAGAGATAGATGGTTCTGAACGTGTTCTCGAAGCGGATTTTCTGGTCCATCAAGGCGGCCAGAACGAATCCGACAACGAGTGAAAAGCAGAGCGAGACGACGCCGTAAATGGCAATGTTCTCTACTGACTTGTTCCATCGCGACGTGTTGAACAATCGATCATATTGCGCAAAGCCGACAAACTCGTTGACCGGTAGCGAACGGGACGCTGAGAACGAATAGATCACCGTCCACAATGAGCACCCGACAAACACCACGAGCGTGGTGAAGATCATCGGCATTGCCGCGACCTTGGCATTCAGGTTTTTGAAATAGGGATTTGGTTTGGCATCATCCGCCATGGCAGTGGCTCCTCCGGGGAGGCGGGGGGCAGCTGTGAAGGCCGACCCCCAGACCCATTTTCAAGCTGCTTGAGATCAGTCGGCGTTTTCGATGATCTCGACGTAGCGTGCCTGGGCTTCTTCGACCGGCATGTCTGGGTCGTTGAAGAATTCAACCCACAGGTCTTCCATCTGACCCGTCGTGTCGGATGACCAGGACTGCTCGCCACCGGGCAGAATATTGTCCGGGTTTTCAAGGATCTTGATGCCCTTTTGCATGCAGTCATTGGCCGCGGAAAGGTCGATATCGCCACGGATCGGCAGCGAGCCTTTCTTCAGGTTGAAGTCGACCTGAACTTCCTTGGATACCAGCAGGGAAGCCATTTCGAGCTGAGCTGCCACCACCTCCGGATTGTCATCGGCAGGTTTCGGGAAATAGAAGGCATCGCCGCCGGTGTCCAGAACCGGATAGACACCAAGGCCCGGAAGACAATCGTAATCTTCGCCCGCCTTCTGGCCCGCAACGCTGAATTCACCCTGCGCCCAGTCACCCATGATCTGCGCACCGGCTTTTCCGGTGATCACCATGTTGGCGGCATCGTTCCATGCCCGTCCGACAAAGCCGTCATCGACCATTCCCCGGGCGGTGCCAATGGCTTCGAACACCTGTGTCATCTGCGGACCGGCGGCCGCTTCCAGATCCCTGTCCACATTGATCTTGCGGAAGAGCTCAACGCCGCCAAGCGCAACCTGAAACACACCAGCCATTCCGTTGATCTGCCAGGCTTCGCCACCGACAGCGAGCGGAATAACGCCCTTTTCACGCAGGGCAGGGGCCGCCGCGACGAATTCATTCCAGTTTTTCGGGATTTCGAGACCATTGTCTTCAAAAACGCCACGGTTCAACCACATCCACTGGAAAGAATGAATATTGACCGGAACGCAATAGATGCGGCCTTCATAGCGGCAGCTGTCGAGCAGTTTTGCAGGCCGGATAAAGTCGGCCCAGCCATCTCGTTCTGCAATTTCCGTCAGATCGGTCATCAGGCCGGCCTTGACGAGTTCTTCGGCGTCACGGCCGGTGTTAAGCTGTGTTGCGCCCATGGGGTCGCCACCGGAAATTCGGCTGATGATGATCGGGCGGGCGTTGCCGCCGCCGGCGATCGCACCATCGACCCAGTTGTGTCCGGTTTTGTTGAAGGCGTCTGCGAATACCGCGACGGCCGCGGCTTCACCGCCGGACGTCCACCAATGGGTAACTTCAAGGTCTGTGGCGGACGCTACACTGAGCCCACCAAGCATCGTCGTCGCCGCGAGCGCGGCCCTAAATCCAATCATAATTTCCTCCCATGCGAATGCGTCACCTGGATCGCATTCGAGCCAATCTGGCTGTTAACAACGCAACCAACCACAACGCAATATTGCTTTGTAATCGATTACATTCTGAAGGATGATGTTTCCATCAAAGATTGTCAAGTTTAAATCGGTGCGTGATATGTCCAGCCTGAAAACCGTTGATAAGGCAGGGTTTTAGCAGGTGTGGAAAGGACCCCGACAAGGTCCGGCGTCACTTTGTCGTGCCGTTTGATCCTTGATGTCGGTGGTCTTGAAAAGGTTTGATCTGTCAGCAAGACAGGGGTCGAATTGAGCCTGTCGGCTGATCATGCCGCCGACCGAGGCCGGCGGCACGAAATGGTGTTCTACTCTTTCTCGACGAGACGGTAGTAGACGAAGTCTGAGGTCGCGCCATTGACGTAACCCGAAACATCCTTGTCCATCGCCACCTGGTAGGAGGCCTGGAACATTATCACGATGGGTGATGATGCCTGCACTTGCTGTTGCAGATCGCGATACATGTCGAGACGTTTTTCCGGATCGGTTTCCGTCAGCGCGGCGGTCGTCATCTTGTTCATTTCATCGGGAACCGCCCAGGCATTGCGCCATGTGGTTGTCGCGGCGTATTTGTCATCCGAATTGTCTGAGTTGTAGGCAAACGCCTTGGCATTGGAATGCGGATCCATGAAATCGGGACCCCAATACAGCAACATCGCCTCATGACTGCGGTCGCGGTATTTGGTGATGACCTGTGAACCGGTGCCCGGCAGGATTTCAAAGTTGATTCCGGCATCGGCGAAGCTGGCCTGAAGCGACTGCGCCATATCCGTGAACGGAGCGGCGTTGATCACGTCCAGAGACACAGTGATCGGCAAGGCGACACCAGCGTCTTCCAGAACCTTCTTGGCTTTTTCCGGATCGTAGCTGAACGGTGTTTCGTCATAGGACCCTGGAAAACCCTTGGGCCAGAATGCCTGGTGAACATCCATCTGCCCATTGATGATCGTATCGGTCATGCCAGAGTAATCGACGAGGTAGCGGGCTGCTTCCCAAACGGCGGGCGGCGTCAGGCTGTCAGTCTTCTGGTTGAAGGACAGGAAATGCACAGCGGCCTGTGGAAAAACCTCGACCTTGATTTTGGCCGGATCCAATGTGGCGATCTGATCCGGTGTCAGGTTCTTTGCCATGTCGACATCGCCCTGTTCCAGAAGCAGCTGCTGCGTGGCGGCTTCAGCGACATGCTGAATGATCACGCTTTGAACGCCAGGTGCCCCTTTGAAGTAGTCCTTGTTGGCGACAAGACGGATGATCTCGGCCGGCCGGTAGGCCTGCATGGAGAAGGGACCGGAGCCGGCGCTATTGGCGTTCAGCCAGGCATTGCCCATGTCTCCATCGACTTCGTTTGCCATCGCCGTGGCCATGTCGACCACGGAGGCCGGGCGAGAGGCGAGGATATTCATCACGAAGGCAGGTGAAAAGTCACCGTCATACTTGACCGTTACGGTGTTGCCGTCTGCTGTCACCATCTGTTCGACATTGTCCGGCGTCCAGCCGAGCTGAGCCAGAATGAACGCTGGTGTCAGGTTCAGCTTGATGACGCGCGCAAACGATCCGACGACATCTGTGCCGGTAACCGGATTACCGGAATGAAACTTGGCGTCATCACGCAATTTAAAGGTGATGGTTTTGGCGTTGGCATCGATGGTCCAATCGGTCGCCAGACCGGGAGAAAGGACGGTCGGGTCCTCGGCATCATATTGCACCAGCCGGTCATAGACATTCGTCACCAATTCACCGGATGTGAATTCGTAGGCCTGTGCGGGGTCGATGGCAACGATATCATCGATGTTCTGGGCGACAACCAGCACATTTGGCGGCGTGTCGGCCAGTGCAGCAGGCGCCATGAGCGGTAGCGCCAGCGCGGCTGCGATTAAGGTCGATCGTATGTGTTTCATTGTGGTTTCCTCACTGTTGCACTTCAAGGGTCTTGTTATGGATCGTTATTGGCCGCAATCACCGACGGCATATGGTGTGTGCGGCCGGGGTTCAGAATACTGAGCATGCCGGTCCACAATACGCGTGCCGTTACATCGGTGACATTGGACCATGAATGAGTCGTTTTGCCGTCATAATGCATGCTGTCGCCCTGGCGCATGACGAAAGTCTCGCCACCAAGGGTGACATCAAGTGAGCCCTCGAGCATGATGATGATCTCTTCGCCATCATGGGAGACGGTTTCCGACGCGTAATGCGGCGGGACGTGGAGAATATAGGACGACATCTCCGAACCCGGATAATCGGCACTGATCGCCTCATAGACAATGGATGATCCGGCGAGTGAAAACCGCGGGCGGCCCTGGGCCTGACTGAAAGCGTCATTGGGTTTGTGCGTGCTGACAAAGAAGTCCACGGACACGTCCATCGCCTGTGCGATCTGTGCCAGTGTGGCCAGGGTAGGGGCCGCCTTGTCCCGTTCAAGCTGACTAAGATATCCGACGGATAGTCCCGCCCGGTCACACATCTCCTGAAGTGTCAGCCCCATCTGCCGCCGGCGCTTTCTCAGGCGTGACCCCAATTGCGGGACTGAGGAATCTACAGCGGATAGGGTCTGCGCCGGCATTCAACGTCTTTCTGCCCAAAGGCACGTCAGAATAATTTTTTTGATAGAAGCAAAATTTTTTGTATTAGCCAAGCGAAATATCTTATTCTAGTGTCCGTCACGAAGCTGTCGCGGAGGTCCGACATGGGCGAACCGACAGCGAATGTCAGCATCGGCTCAGCAACGAAGCGATCCGTACGCAACGAAGTTCTATCGAAAGGCTCTTTCCTCGGTGGCAATTGCCGACAACTCAACTGACGGATCGCTGCACGGCGTGATGCGATTTGTTCGGTCGCTGGCCGGTTTTGTCGTCGTCGTGGCGCTGACCTTTCTGGGCCTTCTGGCCATCACATTCTTCATTGGTCGTGTGGTGCCCATCGATCCGGTGCTGTCCGTCGTCGGCGACAGAGCCACCCAGGAGCAGTATGACGCGGCCAAAATCGCCATGGGGCTCGACCGTCCCCTGATCGTGCAGTTCTTCAGCTATGTCGGAAATGTTCTGGGTGGCGATCTTGGCCAGTCCGTCTCGACCAATCGGGCGGTTGCGGCCGATCTAGTCCGAGTGTTCCCGGCAACCCTGGAGCTCGCCACACTGGGCATCATAATCGGCGTTCTGCTGGGCGTGCCCATGGGCGTGGCTGCGGCTGTCTATCAGGGGCGGGCGGCTGATCAGATTATCCGTGTGCTGGCGCTCCTGGGCTACTCGGTTCCTGCCTTCTGGCTCGGGCTTGTGGGTTTGGCCGTGTTCTATGCGGGCCTGGGCTGGGTCGCGGGGCCCGGACGCATCGACATCTTTTATGACGGGATCGTGCCGCCGGTGACCGGCTTGTTGCTGATCGACAGCCTGATCGCCGGGGATACGGATATCTTTTTCAACGCTCTGGATCACATCGCCTTGCCGGCGGTGATCCTCGGGTTTTTCAGCCTTGCCTATATTGCCCGCATGACCCGGTCATTCATGCTCGATCAGTTGGGGCAGGAATATGTGACGACCGCGCGGGTCAAGGGCGTTGCCGAATGGCGGGTGATATGGGTACACGCCTTTGCGCCCATCCGGGTGCCGTTGATCACGGTGATCGGCCTTTCCTACGCCGGCCTGCTTGAGGGATCGGTGATGATCGAGACCGTTTTTTCCTGGCCGGGTATCGGGAATTATCTCACCGTTGCGCTGCTCAATGCCGACATGAATGCGGTGCTTGGCGCCACTCTTGTCATCGGATCGGTCTTCATCTTCATCAACAAGATTTCCGATGTGCTGTATCGAATTCTTGATCCAAGGAGTCGATCATGATTTCCCGCGACTGGCTGCTCGACACTTCGCCCACATCGCGGCTGCAGGCCAATGCCGGCAGAGCTTATATTGCCGCCGGCCAATTGCTGCGCAATCCTTTGGCGGTCATCGGTGGAATCATCATCCTGTTGCTTATCCTGACAGCGGCGTTTGCGCCATGGATCGCACCGGAAAGCCCGGTGGGCCAAAACCTGCAAAATCGTCTGTTGCCGCCTTCGGCAAGCCATTGGATGGGAACTGATGAGCTGGGGCGCGACATATTCTCCCGCGTTATCTACGGTTCACGCATCACGTTGATGATTGTTGCGCTGGTTGCCGTGATATCAGCGCCGCTCGGCCTCATCATTGGCGCAGTTTCGGGATATTTCGGCGGCTGGATCGACCGGATTATCATGGGCGTGACGGATGTCTTCCTGTCGATGCCGAAGCTGATCCTTGCGCTGGCCTTTGTTGCTGCACTCGGACCGGGGATCGAGAACGCCATAATTGCGATCGCCATCACAGCCTGGCCGGCCTATGCCCGTATCGCCCGGGCTGAAACGATGACATTCTGCAACTCCGAATTCATCGCTGCGACCCGTCTTCTTGGCGCATCGCATATGCGGGTCATCACCCGGCACGTTTTGCCACTTTGTGTCAGTTCGATGATCGTGCGGGTCACGCTCGATATGGCGGGGATCATACTCACTGCCGCCGGACTCGGATTTCTGGGCTTGGGTGCCCAACCACCACTGCCCGAATGGGGCGCCATGATTTCACGCGGCCGGACATTCATTCTTGATCAATGGTGGGTGGCGACGATGCCCGGATTCGCCATCATTCTGGTGTCGCTCGGCTTCTGCTTTCTCGGCGACGGTCTGCGCGACGTGCTCGACCCCAAACAAAGTGGCAAGTCATGAGTGCGCCACTGCTGTCGATTGAGGATCTGCGGGTCAGCTTTCCGACACCCAAGGGCCGGATTGAAGTGGTCAAGGGCGTGACCTTCGACCTCGGTCGCGAGCGTCTCGGGATAGTCGGCGAAAGCGGGTCCGGAAAATCCATGACCGGTCGCGCCATATTGCGGCTGATCCGCCCTCCGGGCGTGGTGACGGCGAGCCGCATGCAATTTGACGGCATGGATCTGATGGCTCTTTCCGAGGCTGACATGCGGGCACTGCGCGGTGCCCGCATATCGATGATCATGCAGGATCCGAAATTTTCCCTCAACCCCGTGATGACTGTCGGCCGGCAGATCGGAGAAGCGCTTCGCGCCCACGAACGATTGCCACGTGCGGCCATTCGTGCCCGCGTCATCGAGATGCTCAATGCCGTACGGATCAATGATCCCGAACGGGTCGCCAAAATGTATCCGCATGAGGTTTCAGGGGGCATGGGTCAGCGGGTCATGATTGCCATGATGCTGATCCCCAAACCAAGCCTCCTGATCGCGGATGAACCGACCAGCGCGCTGGATGTGTCTGTCCAGGCACAAGTGCTGGACCTGATCGATGACCTCGTTCGAGAGACTGGAATGGGCTTGCTGCTCATCAGCCACGATCTGAATCTGGTCGCCCGCTATTGCGATCGCATATTGGTGATGAATGCCGGCGAGGTTGTGGAGAGTTGTGCCGCCCGTGACCTGCATGCAGCAAGTCATCCCTATACGAAGGGGTTGTTGGCAGCGGTACCGCAAATGCATGAGACCCGTGATGTGCTTCCAGTCCTTGATCGCAGCGCCTGGGGTGGAACCGGCACATGAATGCGATTTCGCTTCAGGACGTGAGCATTTCCTATGGTTCCCAGACCGTTGTTGAAGGCGTGACCTTCGATGTTTCGGAAGGCGGCAGTTTTGCGCTGGTCGGCGAAAGCGGGTCGGGCAAGTCGACAGTTCTCAAGGCGATTGCCGGTCTGGCGCCGCAGTGGACAGGGAAGATATCGGTGCTGGGAGAGCCGCGCGGCCACAGGCCCGATCGTGAATTTGCCCGTCAGTGCCAAATGGTTTTCCAGGATCCCTACGGTTCTCTCCACCCGCGCAAAACCGTCGACTCGGTCTTGACGGAGGCCCTGACCATCCACCGTTTGCCGGACCGCGACAGGCGGGTCACCGAAGCCCTTTCGGATGTCGGCCTCGATCCACGCTTCCGGTTTCGCTTCCCGCACCAATTGTCGGGTGGACAGCGCCAGCGTGTGGCAATCGCCCGTGCGCTGATGCTGGAGCCGCGCGTGATGTTGCTTGATGAGCCGACCAGCGCACTGGATGTTTCGGTTCAAGCGGAAATCCTGAACCTGCTCAAGCGGCTGCGCCGGGAGCACGGTCTGACCTATCTGATGGTGACCCACAACCTGCCGGTGGTCAGTTTCATGTGCGATCGCATGGCGGTCATGCAGAAAGGGAGAATTGTTGAGATCACTGATGCGACAACGCTTCACTCCGGCGACTTTGCCGATCCCTATTCCCGTCAACTCTACGCCGCCTCTGGTGGTGCATAACGCCTAGCGAGAAAGCCCATGACCGATAGCGCAAAGGCCCATGATGATTTTGCTGTTGCCTTGGGGGACGCAAAGTCTGCCGAGGCTGCCTTCTTGGCGTTGTACCATTTGACACAGGTTCTTTTCGGCGTTCGTCTGTTCACGGTCATGACGGTCGATATGGAGGAGGGACTTGCGCGGCGTGCCTTTACCAGTGATCCTGAAAGCTACCCCGGTTCCGGTACGAAGCCCATTGAGCGGAACAGCTGGTTCGAAATCGTCCATGACCGCGGGGAAGTTTTCGTCGCCAATACGCTTGAGGACATTGCCGGTGTCTTCGCCGATCATGAATTGATCGGATCGCTGGGCTGTGGGTCCGTCATGAACCTGCCGGTGTTCGATGATGGCGCATTGCTCGCGACCGTCAACCTTCTGGACCGTGAAGGTTACTTTACACCGGATCGAGTCCAACGCATCCTGGCGGAACTGAGCGCGCCGTCTTTCCAGGCAGTCCGGATCGCAAGAGACACGGCAAAGCCGGTTCAAGGGGAGCCGACATAGACCGTTTATGTTTCAAGATCGGATCCCGCAATTTAAACGAGTGCTGGATGGAGAATGGGATGTCTGAACCGGGCAGCAAGATCGTCGTCGAGAACATCAACACGCCTCATCGCACAGAGCGGGTTGACCGGGTCAAATATACGGCAATGCGTGAGGCTTTGCTGCCGGTCCTGCCCACAACACTGCCCGGCATAACAGTGGCCGAGGCAAAGTCGGCCTTGCTTGAGCATCTGTCGGAAGATGTGTTCCCGGGAGGCACCAAAGCCGGTTGGTGGCTCAAAACGGTCCAGCTTGACCTGGAGGCAAAGGGTCTGATTGCAAGAAATCCGACCAAGCCCATGCGGCTATATCGCTGCAAGCCTTAGGGTCAAACCAGTCGATTCTCCGGATTCAGAAAACCAATCGGCTGATCAAATGGCATGTTGTGTGACAAGGTCAGGTCACGAGCCGCCTTCGATCATTTCACGGTTGACACCGAAAATCCGATCGAAGGTTTCATAACCCCGCTCCGTAATCGTCAAAGCCCGACTGTTACGACGGCGCTCCAACCACCCAGCACGGATTGCATGTTGCATCAACTGCGTCGCCAACGGTCCCGAGATATGATGCCGTCGCTCGGTCCAGTCCAGGCACAGTTTGACAACCGGATCGTGTGCTGGTGATGCCGACGGAATCGGCAAGCCGATATCGCTGAAAAAGCGATTGCCGTGATCCCCCGGGACGACGGCACCCTCTGAAAGCTGCAGAACATTCAGGTCGATCAGGCGCTCCGTCAGGAGAACGCCCAGCCTGCCGGCAATGTGATTGTAGCAGCTGCGCGCGCGAAAAATGTCGGCGCCGCCATGACGGCTGGAACCATTGCGCCGCAAATGATCGGTCGGGGAAAGGCCAGCAATGGCCTCCAGCACACCGGCGACGTTCTTATCTGCAATCCGATGATAGATATGCCGTCCACTTCGAAGGGAAGACGTTAGTCCGGCCAGTTGAAGATGTTTGAGATGCGCGCTGGCTGTCTGCGGGGCGATGCCGGCCACGCAGGCCAGTTCCTTGTTGGTGAATGCACGGCCGTCCATCAACGCGCAAAGGATTTGGGACCGGCTTACATCCGCCAGCGCCGCACCGATAATATCCAATCTGGGTTCCATCGCCATGTTGTCGATCCTAAGGCGAAAGGACATCAATGCACAGAGACAACGATACGATGACGACCGAACCATTGCTCACCAATATCTGATTGTTTTGGGGTGATCAGTCACCCTCTTCAAAGGCAAGAGTCAGGTCAGCCGGAACGGAATGCTCGAGGACAAGGCGTGCATTGGGTATATCGTTTTCATTGGCGCGGCGCTCGGCATCGTTCCGGTTGTGGTCAAAATCGAGCCAGCGTTGAATGAGGCGCCGGCGCAGGACCGATTGTGGTGCCTTCACAAACACGCTGAGATCAAACAGTTCTTGCAACACAATCCACGGCTGCCGATCCAGAAGCAGATAGTTTCCCTCCAGCAGCAGAACCTTGCATGTTGTGTCGACTGTTTCGGCAGCCTCGCGAACCCGGTCTGCATCACGGTCGAAATGGGGGACCGGAACGGGGTCCTTGCCTTCTCGGAGTGAGTGAACCAAGGAGATAAAGCCCATCACGTCAAAGGTTTCCGGTGCACCTTTGCGATGCAGCAGGCCGCGGTCGCGCAGGATGGCATTGTCCAGATGAAATCCGTCCATGGGAATGATCGCCGCCGCATGACCGTCGTCAGCGAGCCGTTTGCAGAGCTGCGTGGACAGGGTTGATTTGCCGACGCCGGGAGGTCCCGCCACGCCTACCAGAATGCGCCTCCGGTCCGTCATCGCCCCGATGATCGATGCATATATGCTTTCAACCGTGTCGGCCATCATGCAGCCTGGGTGTGCTCCGGTTCCCTGGCGCCTGTCATATAGGCAACGGCATCCGACATTGTGTGTTCTTTCGGATCGATCACGCACAGGCGTTTGCCGAGCCGGTGGATGTGTATACGATCTGCAACCTCGAAAACATGCGGCATGTTGTGGGAAATCAGGACGATCGGCATGCCGCGCGATTTGACGTCTCCGATCAGGTCGAGCACACGTCTTGATTCCTTGACGCCCAGGGCAGCAGTCGGCTCATCCATGATGATGACTTTCGAACCGAAGGCCGCCGCCCGCGCAACGGCCACGCCCTGGCGCTGCCCACCCGAAAGTGTCTCGACGGCCTGGCTGATGTTCTGGATGGTCAATAGGCCCAGCTCACTGAGCTTGTCTCGGGCGAATTTCTCCATTCCGGGGCGATCCAGCTTTCGAAAGACCTTGCCCAAAATGCCGGGGCTGCGCATCTCGCGGCCCAGAAACATGTTATCGGCGATCGACAGGGCAGGGGACAGTGCAAGATTTTGGTAGACGGTCTCGATACCCGCTTGCTGCGCCGCAAGCGGTGAATGAAACTGAACCGGTTGGCCTTCCAGCGTGATTTCGCCCTCGTCCGGTATCACCGCTCCAGAAATGGCCTTGATCATGGTGGATTTACCGGCGCCATTGTCACCGATGACCGCCAGAACCTCGCCCGGGTACAAATCGAAATCGGCATGATCGAGCGCCACCACCCGTCCATAACGCTTGACCAGATTGCGGGCCGTGAGAATGGGTGTCTTCATGTCGAAATCTTTCTGATCCACTGATCCACTGCGACAGCGGAAATAATCAACAGGCCGATCAGGAGATAGGTCCATTGCGGGTCGGTGCCGATCATGCGAAGCCCCAGCGAAAACACGCCGACAATCAGGGCGCCGAACATCATGCCAAGGATCGAGCCGCGACCGCCGAACAGGGAAATTCCGCCGATCACCACTGCCGTAATGGATTCAATGTTGGCGAATTGACCGGCTGTCGGAGAAACCGATCCGATGCGCCCGATCAGGACCCAGCCCGCCAGAGCGCAAATCAAACCGGCGCTGACATAGACCGTGATCAGAGTGCGCTTGACCTGAACACCGGCCAGTTGCGCAGCCTCGGGATCGTCACCAACGGCATAGACATGCCGTCCCCACGCGGTGTGATTGAGGATGTAATTGAGCACCAGCACAAGCACGACCATCGTGATGACTCCAAGCGTGAGCACCGCGCCTCCCACCTGGATTTTTTCTCCGAACAGCTGGAGCAGGGGGGCTTCCTTGGAGATGTCCTGACTGCGGATCGTTTCATTGGCCGAATAGAGAAAATTGGAAGCCAGGATGATCTGCCACATGCCGAGCGTAACGATGAATGGAGGCAGCCTGACGATCGCGACAAGGGCACCATTGATGAAACCGCATAAGCCCCCGACCGCAAATCCGCACAGTACGGCGATTTCCGGCGGCAGACCGTAGCGAAACGTAAATTGCCCCATCACGACGGAGGACAGCACCATGATGGCGCCAACGGACAGATCGATCCCGGCGGTCAGGATGACCAGAGTTTGCGCGGCGCCGACGAAGCCCACAATGGCGACCTGCTGCAGGATTAACGTCATGGCGAACGGTGAAAAGAACTTGCCGCCGATGATCAATCCGAAAACGACAACTGAAAACAACAGGACAATCAGAGGGACAAAGGCCGGATTCGAATGCAACAGATGTTGAACGCGCTCAATCCCGCTACGGCTTTCGTCATCGAACGATGCGACGTCGGTTGCGCTGTCGTCCAGAACCTTCTCAAACTCCTGGCCGGCTTGTTCCTTGGTTTCAGCCATATCGAATTCCCCGCTGGCTCCGCTGATGCGACAAGAACGTGGCACGCACCCTAGCAGAGACCCTGGCTCATGATGACCCGGATTCTCAAATGGTATTCGGGTGGATTGCAGACGTCCGGGCGAATGATCGCCCGGACGCGAAGACTGTCAAAACTCTGAGGTGACAATCAGCCCCAGCACCGTTCGGTGCCGACTGTCGTGTCGATGGATTCGACACCGTCCACGGGTTTGTCCGTGACCAGAGCCACACCGGTGTCGAAGAAGTCCTTGCCGGGAGTGTTGGCAGGCTTGCTGCCGTCCTTTGCCCAGGCCGCGATGGCCTCGATGCCAAGCGAAGCCATCAGCAGCGGGTATTGCTGTGACGTTGCGCCGATGACGCCGTCTTTGACATTTTGTACACCCGGGCAACCGCCGTCGACCGAAACAATCAACACGTCGCCTTCACGCCCGACCGCTTTCAGCGCTTCATAGGCACCGGCAGCAGCCGGCTCATTGATCGTGTAGACGACATTGATGCCCGGATCCTTTTGCAGCAGGTTTTCCATGGCGGTCCGGCCACCTTCTTCGTTGCCCGCGGTCACATCATGACCAACGATGCGCGGATCTGTTTCGTCACCCCACTTGTTGGGATCGCCAAGCTCGATGCCGAAGCCCTGCAGGAAGCCCTGGTCGCGGAGCACACCAACAGACGGCTGGCTCACGGCCAGGTCCAGCATGCCGATTTTGGCGTTTTTCGCCTCGTCGCCAAGCGTTGCGGCTGCCCATTTGCCGATCAATTCGCCAGCAAGAAAGTTATCAGTGGCAAAGGTTGCATCGGCGGAGTCAATCGGCTCGAGCGGGGTGTCGAGTGCGATCACCAGCAAACCGGCATCACGGGCCTGTTGGACTGCTGGAACAATGCCGGCCGTGTCGGATGCAGTCAGCAGGATGCCCTTGGCGCCGTCGGCTATGCAGGTTTCGATTGCCGCGACCTGTGATTCCGAGTCTCCGTCAATCTTGCCCGCGTAGGATTTGAGCGTGATGCCCAATTCGTTGGCTTTCGCGGTTGCACCTTCCTTCATCTTGACGAAGAAGGGGTTGGTATCGGTCTTGGTGATCAGGCACGCTCCGATATTTTGCGCCTGTGCGGTGCCCATTCCGGCCACGCCCAATGCCAGCATGCCCAATGTTGCAGTAATGATTGATCGTTTCACGATGTTCCTCCCAGTTCAAAATATCTGCGCCTGGCATCGTTTCACCGATGCCCCAGCAGATCCTCTCAATTGCCTCCATGGGCCGCCGACTCTATCCGTCGGTTGTCGACCCGATCGAGAGGAAAACGGTGCCGGGGGAAGACCGTCTTAACGGGATGTTCCTTGCCGGTATTGTTCTCCTCAGCAGCGATCACAACGCAATTCGAAATGAATGTCAATAAATAAGTCCAATTGACTTATTAATCGAAGCTGATGATTATCGGTGCCTGAAGAATTGTGAAATTCGGCTCGGATGACTAGAGTTCCGGCGGGGATTCACAGCGGGGAGGTGGTCTTTGATAAGACAGCCCGAAGATCGACAACCAGGTACGGGGACGAGGATCATTGACCCCAGCCGAGGGTCCAATCAAACGCGATTGCGTGCCTATAACGAGCGGTTGGTCATGTCGCTGGTTCGGCGTCACGGCAGCCTGGCAAAGGCCGACATAGCGCGTCGAACGGGCCTGTCGCCGCAAACCGTATCGGTCATCATGCGCGCGCTGGAGCGCGATTCCCTTCTGGTTCGCGGCGAACCGGTTCGGGGTCGGGTCGGGCAGCCATCGATTCCAATGGCGCTGAATCCGGACGCCATCTATTCCATTGGTCTGAAGATCGGACGCCGAAGCGCCGATCTCGTTCTGATGGATTTCGTCGGCGTTGTGCGCAAACTGATCCGCGTGACATTCGCCTATCCTCTGCCGGACCGGATTGTTGACTTCGTCGCCACCGGATTGCACACGCTGACCGAAGAACTGGATAGCGCTCAGCGAAAACGTGTGGTCGGTCTTGGCATTGCTGCTCCGTTCGAATTGTGGAACTGGCTGGAGCAGGTGGGGGCTCCGCCCGACGAAATGGACTCCTGGAGAGATTTTGATTTTGCCACGGCTATGGTCGGTATCACCGACCTTCCCGTCTTCATTCAAAATGACGCAACTGCGGCATGTGGTGCGGAACTGGTTTTCGGACGCGGTCGGGATTTTGCGGACTTCGCCTATATTTTTGTCGGCTCGTTCATTGGTGGCGGGCTGGTTTTGAACCATGCGGTTTTTGCCGGTCGAACCGGAAATGCTGGCGCATTCGGTCCGATTATGGTGCCCGGTGCCGACGGTCGGCCCGAGCAACTTTTGAACCGCGCTTCGATATTCGCACTCGAAAACAAGCTGAAAAAGGCCGGAGTTGATCCATCGCCTTTGTGGCTTCGGCCGGACGATTGGCCGGATTATGGCGATCTGCTGATCGAGTGGATTGATGAAACCGCACGCAACATCGCGATCTCGATTGTTTCCATCACCGCCGTCATTGACATCGAAGCCGTTCTGATCGACGGCGGGTTTCCGGACAGCGTGCGCCATCAGATGTTGCAGGCCATCAAGAAAGAGTTTGCGGCGCTCGACCGTCAGGGCATTCGCGAGCCACAGATCGTCGAAGCCACTGTCGGCCATGAGGCGCGGGTCATCGGCGGCGCAACGCTACCCATTTTCGACCGGTACATGGTTGACCAGAATGTACTGGTCAAGGCGCCGGAATAACCGGATCGGTGCGCTGATTACCCCGTCACCGGGAATAATCCGACCCTTCCTCATCGAGGATAAGTTTGAGTTCTGCCAGGTGCCGGTCACTTTGCTGCGGATAGGTTTCGATATCCGAGGCCGTCTTTTCAGCGATTGCATCCGATAGGACGCGCAGTTCCCTTCCGGTCTGGAGCGCACGGATATAGGTCTCTGCCGCACGCTCGAAATAAAACAGACGGTTAAAGGCTTCGGCGACAGTTGCCCCAAGCACCAACACACCATGATTTCCCATGATCATCACCTGGATTGACGGATCCTGGAGCATGGTGGCGCAGCGCTCGCCTTCCTCGTCAAAGGCGAGGCCGGCATAGTGTTCATCCACGACGGTGCGATTGAAGAACATTGCCGTGTTCTGATCGATGGGCGGCAGGGTGCTGTCCTTGAGACTGGCCAGCACCGTTGCAAATGTGGAGTGAACATGCATGACGCAGCGGGCATGTGGGCAATTTCTGTGGACAGCGCCGTGCAGGCCCCACGCAGTCGGATCGGGTGCATCGGGATGATCCAGCGTGTCCTTGTCCGTTGCATCAAGCAACAGCATGTCGCTGGCCTTGATCCGTGAAAAATGCTGCTGATTGGGATTCATCAGGAATTGCAGGCCATCTTCGCTCACGGCGAGCGAAAAGTGGTTGGCGACGGCTTCATGCATCCCAAGCCTGGCTGTCCAGCGAAATGCCGCCGCCAGATCGGTCCTTTCTTCGGCATAGGGCATATTGGTGGTGTTACTGTCGGCAGGTTGTGCCAGTGTCATGGGAAGGTCTCCGATGATCATCCGAATTGGCGCCAGCTTGTCACCTGTTTTGGGATTTTGCCAGATGCAAAGCCAAAAAGATCAGGGCGCCACGTGCCGTGGCGCCCATTCGTGGGAGTGAGAGGGGCTCCCGTCTCCGGTCGAACCGGATATGCATGACACATCCAAAGATGGAAATCAGGTGTCCTGTGCTTTGGTCTGTGTGGCCGATTCGGTGGAGCCGGATTTGGCCTTTTGCGGTGCTTTGTCCGACGATTTGTTCATCGAACGGTGCCCCTTTTTGCCCTTGTGCTTACCGCCGCCGCGATCGGCTTTGGTCACGACACCATCACCATTACGGTCATGCTTTTTGACAAAGTCGTTTGAACGGGCGGCATATTCTTCCTGCGTGATCTTCAGATCGCCATCCGAATCCAGACGCTGAAAACCGCGCACGATCCTGTCATTGTTGAGATCCTGCCAGATCGTCGCAAATTCACTCAGGCTGATGGACCCGTTGCTGTCGCCGTCGGCTCCGCCAAAGACTGCGGCACGCACCTCGTCGAACTCAGCGCGGGTGATTTTTCCGTCCTTGTCGACATCAAAGCGTTCCATAAGTGCGGCAACATTTCCACCACCGCGGTGTGACCCGCCACGCATGCCTTTTTTGCCGTGCCCGCCGGATCGTTTTGCCGATTTGTTGCCGTCACGTTGGCCGGACCGTTTGGCTGATTTGTCCGCATTCCGCGTTGCGCGGGTCAGTTCACCGTTGCCGTCCCGATCGAGCCGGCTGAACATCCGCTCGGAAGCGCTGTCGTATTCAGCCTTTGTCACCGCGCCGTCACCATCGCGATCAAGGCGCTGAAATCCTCTGACCTGGTGGTCGGCAGAGCGTTCCATCCAGGCATCGCGATACTGTTCAAGAGTGATGGTGTTATCATCACCGGCCAGGTCATTGAACCGCTCGACCACAACTGCATCGACCTCTTCCTGGGTGATGACGCCATCCTCATTCGAGTCATAGCGCTCAAATGCCATTTTCATGCCCTGACGCTTTCCGCCGCCACGCTTAGAGGCACCTTTGTGAGCCATCCGCTTTTCCATTTTCTGGCTTTCGCCGGTGGCACTCTGTTGCGCCAGCGTTGGCAGCGCGGTTGCGCCAAGAAATGAAGTTGCCAGTATGGATACGACTATTTTTCGTGTTGTGTTCATCGCTCCTGTCCTTTCGGTTGTTGCTGCGATGGAGTAGACGTAGGACCATCTTGTCGCAAAACTAAGATCGGAAAAGCCTGACTTTGTCGCCAATTGTCGCCCTGCCGGTGTCTGATACATTTTGCGACAATTTCCGTTTTCCGAACGCCTCAGAAATCGCTACCTATTTGGTGTCCGGCGCCTTCCTTCACGGTTCTTCCGGTTGAGGCGCGGCAAAAGCAGGATCGAGATTCATGGCTGAAAGCAGCCCGCACATTCTGGTGGTTGACGATCATCGCGATATTCGCGAGACGCTGGCGCGCTACCTCGTCAAGAACGGGCTTCGGGCTTCCTCGGCGGACAGCGCCGCCCAGGCCCGCAAGATGTTGAACGCATCGGCGGTCGATCTTGTCGTGCTCGACATCATGATGCCCGGTGAAGACGGATTGTCCCTGTGTCGGTACCTGGTGGAAAGTGGCGGGGCCCCGGTGATCTTGCTGACGGCCATGGCGGAGGATACCGACCGGGTGGTCGGTCTTGAAATTGGGGCGGATGACTATGTCACCAAACCATTCAATCCACGCGAACTGCTGGCCAGGATCCGTGCCGTATTGCGTAGAACCTCGATGGTACAGAAGGAAAGGGACCCGATTTCCAGCGAAAGACTGACATTCGCCGACTGGACACTCGATCTGACCAAGCAGCATTTGATCGGATCGGATGAGGTGGTTGTGCCCTTGTCGACCGGTGAATTCCAGTTGCTGATCGCTTTCCTGAAACGCCCCAAAACGGTTCTTTCCCGCGATCAATTGCTGGACCTGACAACGGGGCGGACACCCAATATTTTTGACCGGTCGATTGACAACCAGGTCAGTCGGCTGCGGCGCAAGATCGAAAAGAACGCCAAGCAACCGGAATTGATCATGACCGTCTGGGGTGGCGGCTACAAACTGGCGGCTGATGTCGAGGATCCGGACGCATGAACTGGCGAGCATTGCCCCTTTGGCCGCGCAGCCTCGGCGGCCAGTTGATCGCATTGATTCTGGCGGCCATCATCGTGTCGCAACTCTTCACGCTGTGGCTTTTTACCGATGAACGGCGTGGCGCGCTGCTGGAGTTTGCCGGGGGAACAGTGGTCTCCAGGACTGCGGCCCTGGTGGAATTACTCAACGACACACCTCCGCAACTGCATGAGCAGATTCGCACAGCGGCCTCCAGCCCCTTGCTCTACTACTGGATTTCGCCTCAACCGGCCCTGCGTGAAAGCGGGTCTGCAGCGGCTGACCTGCGTATCCAGCAAAGGTTGCAGCGGGAAATCGGCGAAGATCGGGTTGTGCGAACCGAGATCGGCCGCAACATCACCGTCCCCCGATATCACCGTCAAAACGCGGCAAAGCGGCAGAAGAACAACGCCCAACAGAAGCCACCGCGCACCCGCAATGTCCCGCTCATTGTTGCGATGTCGGTGCAACTCGACCGCGGAAGCTGGCTCAACATGGCAGCCAGCCTGCAATTCCAGCGCACATCCCTGATCCGGTTGTTCGTGACGGTCGCCATCATGGCGATAGCGGTCACTATCATCATTGTCTTCACCGTAAGGCGTCTGACGCGGCCGTTGCAGAGATTGGCGGATGCCGCGGAACGGTTTGGCCGGGGTGATGACGTTGATCAACTGTCCGAAGCCGGACCGCCGGAGGTAAAAAGCGCCATCAATGCCTTCAATGTCATGCAAGAACGCCTGACGCGCTTCGTCCAGGACAGGACCGCCATGCTGGCGGCAATCAGTCATGATCTGCGCACACCGATCACATCGCTCCGCATTCGTGCTGAATTCATAGAGGATGATGAAAACCGCAATCGGATCATCGCTACGCTCGACGAGATGCAGCGCATGGTGGAGGCGACGCTCGCCTTCGCCAAGGACGAGGCGAACCGCGAAGAAACCAGCCGGGTTGATCTGAACGAATTTCTGGATGCGATCGTTGTCGATTATCAGGATATGAAGCAACCGGTGAGCCTCAATGCACCCTCCGATCGTGACGATCGGACGGTCGTAGCCTGCCGGCCGATCGCCATTCGACGCGCGTTGCGCAATCTGATTGACAATGCAGTTTTTTACGGCAATCAGGCCACCGTTGCCTACAAGGTCAGGCCCGATGTCATTACGATTTCGATCACGGATACCGGCCCGGGAATTCCGGAGGATCGGTTGGACGATGTATTTGAACCATTCCTGCGCCTTGAAACATCCCGAAGCGAGGAGACCGGCGGCATTGGGCTCGGATTGGCCATTGCCCGATCGAACATTCACGCTCATGGGGGAACCCTGTCCCTGAAAAACGCGCCGCACGGCGGATTGATTGCATCCGTAACGCTTCCAAGGGACTGATGTGTTCGGATTTTGCCGGTTCCGTCAGAACCTGAAATGCTCTAGTGACCGATATACTCGCACGAATTGATTTCAGGCATTGATGGACGGATGACCGGTACGGGAACGAGTGGCATAGCGGACGAGGCTGGCGTTGGCGGCGGCCTGCAATCCGCAGCACAAAGCGGTACAGTCACAGTCCATATCTATGGTGGCCTGGGCAATCAGATGTTCCAATATGCGTGTGGCCGCGCTCTTGCATTGCGCCACGGCGCGGGGTTCCGGATCGACAGCCGTGACTTTTCGGCCGGTCCCGGCCAGACGTTTGGCCTGCAGCACTTCAATATTGTGCGTGATACCGGCGTTGATGAAAAACTGCCGCCAAGCAAACGGCAGCGGCTGCGTTATCTGATGTGGCGCTATCTTAAACGTTCGCCGAAATTCATCCGAGAGTCCGGGACGGTATTTGATCCCGATATTCTGGACCTTAAGAGCAGTTGCGTCTTGCACGGCTACTGGCAATCGGAGCGCTATTTCGAGGATTTTGCGGATCAAATCCGCAACGAACTGTCGATTGCAACGCCGGCAAGTGAGACAAACCGACAAATGCTTGCGGAGATTGCCGGTTTGCCGGCGGTATCCCTGCACCTTCGTCGGGGCGACTATGTCAGCAATCCGAAAGCGCTTAAGTATCACGGTACCTGCAGCCAGGACTATTACCGCAGCGCTGCGCGCCATGTCGCTGAAATCATGCCGCTCGAACCGATTTTCTTCGTCTTTTCCGACGAACCGGAATGGGCGAAAGACCATTTGGACTTGCCATTCGAAACCCGCATCGTCGACCATAATGACAGTTTCAATAATTATGAAGACATGCGCCTCATGGCTTCCTGTAACCACAATATCATTGCCAACAGCTCGTTTTCCTGGTGGGGAGCCTGGCTCAACCCATCACCGGAAAAGATCGTCGTGGCACCGGCCAATTGGGTCTCTGATCCTGCTCATGAGAACCCGCACATTACGCCGAAATCCTGGCTCAGATTTGAAGGATGAAGGCCGGGAAAGCATGTTTCCGGTTTTACACAGGCTTGTGTCTACATTGAGATTCAATTTGTTAGGTAGTGCGTTCAAGTCACTGAATAGAAATACGAAAACCCTCTCCTCGTAGCGGCCAAAATTGAGCTGAATGCAACCATGCAGGGCAAATAACTGGCCTCATGACCGATTCACGGCTTGATTCCGAAAGCGCTTTCGGAATACGCTCACGCCATGAGCAAGATCGGTCTCAAAGCACTTTCAGAGCATCTCGGCCTGACGGAGGGGACCGTTTCACGTGCCATCAATGATTATCCGGACATATCCGCTCGGACGCGCGAAAGGGTGAAATCGGCAGCTGCCGAACTCGGGTACAGACCGAACTCCAGTGCCCGACGACTGGCCACCGGAAACGCCGAGTGCATCGGCTATGTCATGCCTTGGCAGGATGGCCACATATCCGAACCATTTTTGGGTGAACTGCTCGACGGCATGTCCCAGATGGTGTCCGGGCGCCATTGGGATGTGAATCTTGCCGTTTCACGATCGGCCAGGGACGAACTCGACATTATCAGCCGCATGTCCGCGTCCGGCCGGGTCAGCGGTGTGGTGATTTCACGTATCATGACCCATGACCCACGTATCGAAAAATTGCGGGAAATGGGCATTCCCTTCGTGACGCATGGACGCTCCCTGAAGAGCGATGACCATGCCTGGTTCGACATCGACAATTTTTCGGCATTCCGCGAGGCAGTCTGTCATCTGGTTGGGCTGGATCACAAGGCAATTGCCCATATTCACGGGCCGCTTGATTACAATTTCTCCGTTTCTCGTCTTGCCGGTTACCGGCGCGGCTTGCTCGACAACAATATCGATGTCGATCCGGCCTTTGAGGCAAAATCCGACATGACCGTCAATGGCGGGTATCGGGCGATGCGGTATTTGCTTTCACTGTCGGACAAGCCAACGGCAGTGGTCTGCGTCTCGGACATGGTGGCAATTGGGGCGATGAAAGCCATTCGAGAATTCGGCTGGCATCCCGGTCGGGAAATCTCGATCATCGGCTATGACGGGGTTCCGATATCCGAACACACCTATCCCGCGTTAACGACTCTGGCCCAGCCGCTGCAATCGGCCGGAGCCCGGATTGCTGAAATGCTGCTTGCCGTCATTGATGGCGACAATCCGTCGGATCACCAGGAACTCTGGCGCGCAACCCTTGTTCGGCGGGAGACCGATGGGCCGCCGACCATATTGGAATAAACCAACGAGCAAACACAAACCATCAGGGAGGAAAAGATGAACACTATCAGCAAGATCGCGGCAGGACTGCTGCTATCCACGTGCCTTGTCACGGTGGCCCAGGCGGATACCATTCGCTTCTGGACAACGGAAGAGCAACCTGAGCGCCTGGCAAAACAGCAGGAGCTGGCTGCCGACTTCAAGGCCAAAACCGGTCATGATGTTGAGGTCATTCCGGTATCGGAGAAGGAACTCGGGACCCGCGCAACGGCGGCTTTCGCGGCCAATGATCTGCCGGACGTCATTTATCACACGCTGCAATTCGTCCTGCCCTGGGCTGAAGCCGGCATTCTGGACATCGAGACCAACGACGAGATTGTCGAGGATCTGGGTGTTGGAACCTTCGCACCAGGCGCGATCGAAATGGCCCAAAGTGAAGGCCTGACCGCGGCTGTTCCGGTGGATGGCTGGACGCAGATGATTGTCTATCGCAAGGACATGTTTGACGAGGCCGGTCTGAAGGCCCCTGATTCCTACGCGAACATCACCGCCGCTCTGGAGAAGCTTCACAATCCACCGGAGGTCTACGGTTTCGTGGCGCCCACCAAGGTCGATGAGAACTTCATGAGCCAGGTGCTGGAGCATGTGTTCCTTGCCAATGGCGTGACACCCGTTGGCAATGATGGATTCGCGCCGCTGGACGAAAAGGCAACGGGCGAGGTGCTCGAGTTTTACAAGGCCCTGGCCAAGGCATCGCCTCCCGGTGACCTGTTCTGGAAACAGGCCCGTGAATTGTATTTTGCCGGAAAGACCCCGATGATCATCTGGTCGCCGTTCATTCTCGATGAACTTGCCGGGCTTCGTGATTCAGCGCCGCCAACCATCAATGATGATCCCACATCGGGAGAACTGGCCAGCAAAACCGACGTGGTGACCTCCTTCGCCGGTCCATCCAACCCGGAAGGGTCCGCCTGGGCGGATGTGCGCTATTTCGGGGTCACAGCCGATGCAAATACGGATGTTGCGGCAGACTTCGTGCGGTTTTCCATGGATGATGGCTACATGAAAACCCTTTCCATTGCGCCGGAAGGGAAATTCCCGGTCCGACGCGGCACCGCGGACGAGGCGTCGAAGTTTGTTGATGGCTGGTCCAAACTCCCGGTCGGTGTCGACCGCAAGGCACCTCTTTCGGATCTCTATCCGGCGGAAACAGTGACCCGCATCGTCGGCGGTCTTGAAAGCGGCAATCGTTGGGGCGTCAAGGAAGGGCAATTGAGCCTGGCGTCCAAAATCATCAACAGCCAGATCATCAATCGGATCGTCCGCCAATACATAGACGACGAGATCGATACGGCGACCGCGGTCGCAAGACTCAATCAGGAGCTTGCGACGGTCAATTGACGGCCAAATCGGTGGCGGCGGTTTTGTGCCGCCGCCACCTTGTCCGACAACCCTGAGCCCGGATTCTGATCATGGTTTCGACTGCGCCTCCCAAAGGAATTGGACGCATGGCACGGCGCGAGGTGCGCCTTGCCTACACGATGCTGGCCCCGACATTCCTTATTGTCCTGGCAATCGTGCTCTGGCCTTTGCTTGCCAATTTCTGGATTTCCATAAAGCCGGTGCAACTGGGTGACTTGAGGCCCGCAACCTTGGTTGTAAACGAACGGCTTCGCGGCGACCTGACGGCACCTGGGGATGCTGCAACGATTGAATTCCGGTTGAGGAATTCGTCGCGAGACGACCCCATCCGCAATGCCACCGTAACCGATACCTTGCCGGCAGGGCTGGTGGTGACCGGCTCGGATGACAGATGCACGTTGACCGGACAGACCCTAGCCTGCGATCTGGGAGAAGTGGAGGGCGGTTTTCGTGACCGCATTCGCATTGAGGTTGAAGCAACCCAGCAATATTTCGATGCCGGGGAAGTCGTGAAGGACACCAAGGCCGTCACAACCGGGACCGCCGAGAATGTCTTGACGAGCTTCGAGTTTTCACTGGAGAATTTTCAGCGCGTCTTCGAGTCACCGGAATTCTGGCATGTGCTCCGGGTTTCATTTTACTACACGATATTCGGAACGGTCGGTGCGCTTGTCCTGGGCCTGTTTGGCGCACAGCTTCTCAATACGGTCTTTCCCGGGCGCGGCATATTGCGCGGTCTGTTCCTGTTTCCCTATGTCGCGCCGGTGATCGCCGTGGCATTCACCTGGGTGGTGCTGCTTGATCCATTTTCCGGGACGCTGAATTCGATCCTGCAACAAATGGGCATGATTTCCGGGCCGATCAATTTCTTCGGGCAACGATCCGTCGAGCTCAGTTTGTTCGGTCTGACCATCAATTTTCCGGTCGCGCTGACAACCGTCATCATTTTCGAGGCCTGGCGCTACTTTCCACTCGCTTTCCTGTTCATTCTGGCGCGCATGCAGTCGATTTCCACGGACATGTATGAGGCCGCCGAAATCGATGGCGCAACACCCCTGCAGCAGTTCTGGTACATTTCGCTGCCGCAACTGGTCGGTATTCTGGCGGTCCTTTTCCTGCTGCGATTCATTTGGACCTTCAACAAGTTCGACGACATCTTCCTGCTAACCGGAGGTGCGGCCGGAACCCGGACGTTGACCGTCGATGTCTATGAACAGGCATTTGCACTATCCAATCTTGGCGCGGGTGCCGCCGTGGCAGTGATTGTTTTCGTGGTTTTGCTGCTTTTCTCCATCCTGTTTTTCAAATTCTCGCCGAAGGATGAAGGCTGATGCGGATCGGGATCGGATTTCTGGCCAGTGTGGTCACCGGCGCCATCTGGGGCCTTGTCTGGATGATCGTCTTGGCCGTCGGCTTCATGCTCGTTTCGGGCCAGATCACCAAGCCACCTGTTGGAATCGCCCTTATTGCGGGCGCGGTCGGTGCCGGGTTGGTCGGCCTCATCGAGCCCGGCATGCGGCGACCAGGGACTCATATCGCCACGGTCGGCCTCATGATCATTGTTCTCGGTGGTCTGACCGCCGGGCGCCCGCTTGGTCTGCCCCTTGAAGTCGCACCGATCTACCAATTGGTTACGCTGGGGATGTTTCTGGCGGTTGTGTGGGCTTCGATCCATATCTGCATGAAAGGTCTCAGCGGTGGAAAACTGACCCGCTATCAGCTTGAAGTGCTTTTTATCCGGGTCCTGAAGGGGCTGGGGTTTGTTATCTTCACGGTTGCCGTTGCGCTGCCGTTCTACGTTATGGTGATGACAAGCCTCAAGAGCCAGCAATCGCTGCTGGCAAACCCGCTCGATTTCTCATTGGATCTGAATCAGGGATTCAGTTCCCTGTTCCGGTCCTATATCGAACTGTTCACCCAGTTTAACTTCGGCACCTTCCTGCTGAATTCAGCCATCGTCTCGGTGTCGACGGTGGTTTTGACCCTGCTCTTTGCCATTCCAGGCGCCTATGCCGTGTCGCGGCTGCGGTTTCCCGGACAGGCGTTTCTGTCCCGGTCGATCCTGTTGATCTACATGGTCCCGGCAATTGTTCTGGTGATCCCTCTCTATGCCGTGTTTTCTCAACTTGGTTTGAGAAACACGCTGACCGGGTTGCTGATTGTCTATCCGGCGACGACCATTCCGGTCGCTCTCTATATGCTGCAGGGATATTTTCGCGGGCTGCCTGCGGAACTGGAGGAAGCCGGCCTGATGGACGGGCTGACACGCGTCGGTGTGATCCTGAAGATCACTCTGCCACTCTCGCTGCCGGCATTGGCCTCGGTTGCGCTTTACGTGTTCATGATTGCCTGGAACGAATTCCTGTTTGCGTTCATGTTTCTGGACAATGTCGATATCTTCACATTGTCCCGTGGCGTTGTTTCCCTCAATTCATCGGAAGTACCCCGTCAGCATCTGATGGCAGGCGCCGTGGTCGCCACTGTTCCCGTGCTGATGATCTTCCTCTGGTTTGAACGTTTCCTCGTATCCGGTCTCACCGCCGGCAGTGTCAAAGGTTGATCAATGCATTCGGAACTTCGCGACAGGGCCACACAAATACTGGTGCAAAATGACCGTGGCGGATACACGGTCCCGACGGCCAGACTCTACCCCTATCAATGGAATTGGGATTCCGCCTTCGCCGCACTTGGATTCTCCGAGTTTGACCGGGATCGCGCCTGGCGGGAACTCGAGACCTTGTTTGAAGGCCAGTGGGCGGACGGCATGGTACCCCACATCATTTTTCGCCGTGATGATCCGGACTATTTTCCCGGGCCGGCGATCTGGCAAAGCGGAACCACACCACCAAGTTCGGGCCACTCGCAGCCTCCGGTCGTCGCGAGCATTGTTCGACATCTGATGGAGACGGGTGGTCCAGAGGATCAGGAGAGGGCGAAATTGCTTTTTCCCAGGATTTTTGCCTGGCACAATTGGTTTCACGCCAAGCGTGATCCGGACGGTAAGGGTGTGGTCGGCATCGTCCATCCTTGGGAATCGGGCCGCGATAACTGCCCGGATTGGGACATAGGCCTCAACCGAATAGAGGTGCCGGCCGATCTGGAGAGATACGAGCGCCGCGACACGGACAGCGTCGATCCCGCCGAACGGCCGACATCGTCTGAATATGACCGATATCTCACAATCCTGAAATTCGGGCGCGAATGCCAATGGGATCAGGAGAAGATCGCCAGAGTCGGTCCGTTTTTCATGGCGGACCCTGGCATACAGTTCATTCTGCTGCGCGCCGACCGGGATTTGAGCCATCTTGCCGAGCTGTTCGGGTTTGTCGAGCAGCGGGAGCAAATCAGACGGTGGATCGAGCGATCAGTTCAAGGTTGCGAGACCTATTGGAATGAAGCGGCCGGGGCCTATTGTGCCCGTGATTTGAGGACCGGCGAATTCAGCAATGCGATGACCAATATCTCGATGCTGGCGTTCTATGCCGGCGCCGGCAGCGCAACGCAACGTATTCGGCTGATCGATCATGCGCGCGACATCCTCGACCAATGCCAATACGGTTTTCCAAGCTGGGACCCGCGTGATGACAAGTTCGAATCGAAACGCTACTGGCGCGGTCCCGTCTGGGCAATGGCCAATTACATGATCGTGCAAGGGTTGACCGACTGCGGCGAGTTTGCGCTCGCTGAACGGATCAAGACCGACACGCTGAAACTGATCGAAAAATCCGGGTTCTGCGAATATTTCGACCCCATGACCGGTGACGGTCATGGGGGCACGGATTTCACCTGGACAGCAGCAATCTATCTGGTCTGGTCACGTGCCACGCCATCATCACGGGCCGCCTGAGCGGGAGAGCGAAATGGGTTCCATCAAGCTAGACAAAGTCGAAAAATGGTTTGGCGATGTTCAGGTTATCAAGGGTGTTGATCTTGAAATCGCCGATGGCGAACTGGTCATCTTCGTCGGACCCTCGGGGTGCGGAAAATCGACGCTTTTGCGCATGATCTCCGGGCTTGAGGAAACCAGTCGCGGAAAGATCTTCCTCGACGACAATGACGTGACGGACCGGCTTCCCTCGGAACGGCAATTGTCCATGGTGTTTCAGTCCTACGCGTTGTATCCGCACATGTCAGTGGGTGAAAACATGGGTTTCGGGTTGAAAACCGCCGGCGCACCGAAGGCGGAAATTACGAAGAAGGTCAAGGCCGCCGCCGACATCCTCAAATTGAACGAGTATCTGGAGCGTCGCCCGAAGGCACTGTCCGGCGGCCAGCGGCAGCGCGTCGCCATCGGCAGAGCCATCGTCCGCGAACCCAAGGGCTTCCTGTTCGATGAGCCCCTGTCCAATCTGGATGCCGCCCTGCGCGTTGAAATGCGGTTCGAAATCGCCAAGCTGCATCACGACCTGAAGACAACGATGATCTATGTAACGCATGATCAGGTGGAAGCCATGACCTTGGCGGACAAGATCGTGGTGCTGAGAGCCGGCGAAATCATGCAGGTTGGTTCGCCGAGAACGCTCTATGAAAAGCCCGACAATCTGTTTGTCGCGCAATTCATCGGGAGTCCGAAGATGAACGTCTTCAACTGCGTGACCGACGGAGAGAGTTTTCAACTGCCCGGGCAGGGGACCGGTCATTTTGGTCCCCACGCGACGGGACGCAGCGCCGTCAAGATGGGTATCCGCCCCGAACACATCGCCATTACCGAGCCGGGACAGGGTCATTGTGTTGGAAAGGTTGAAGTCTCGGAGTACCTGGGATCCGATTTCTTCTTCTATGTGACGTGCGAAAACCTTGGAACGCTCACGGTGAGAGCGCCCGGTTCAACGGTCGACCCCAGAGATCAGACCGTTGGTTTGAAATTCGAGGAAGACAACATTCATTTCTTCGACAGTCAGGAACTGACCATCCAGGCGTAAGGAATTCGCCGTTCCTGACCGTTGAACGCTACTTTTCAACAAACGCCTTTTCGATCAAGAAGCTGCCGAGATGCGCACGGGTTCCCTCTTCGAAGCCGCGCGTTTCCAGGAACGAACGCGTGTCCTCCAGCATGCCCGGTCCACCGCAGAGGATCACCCTGTCCTCGGCCTTGTCGATTTCCGGCAAACCGATGTCCTGGAACAGCTTGCCGTTTTCCATGAGCGCAGTAATGCGCCCATTGTGCTGATAGGGTTCGCGCGTAACCGTCGGATAATAGATCAGTTGTTCGCGCACCATCTCACCCAGATATTCATCATCGGGAAGGGTGGTGGTGATGTAGTCCTGATAGGCCAGGTCCTGGACGAACCTCACACCGTGCACCAGCACGATCTTGTCGAACGCATCATAAATTGCCGGATCCTTGATCAGGCTGAGGAAAGGGGCGAGTCCCGTTCCCGTACCCAGGAGGTAGAGATGTTTCCCGGGAAGAAGATTGTCGGTGACCAGGGTTCCGGTGGGTTTCTTTCCGACAAGGATCGATTGCCCCTGCTTGAGGTGTTGCAGCTTGGAGGTGAGCGGACCGTCAGGAACCTTGATGCTGAAGAATTCGAGCGTCTCCTCATGATTGGCGCTGGCCATCGAATAGGCACGGAGCAATGGCCGGCCCTCGACCTCGAGCCCAACCATGGTGAACTCGCCGTTGCGGAAGCGAAACCCCGCATCACGGGTCGTCTTGAAGCTGAACAGGGTATCGTTCCAGTGATGCACGGAAAGGACCGTTTCTTCATTGAAGCTTTTCATTTCGTCTCCATTCACCACCGTGTCGTCGGGTGCAATTTGCACGAGTTGAGAGAACTCCATCCTTTTCAGAGATCCCGCCAGGTTGAAAAGAAAATCATTCCAAGTGCCGGCCAGTGAAGCGGAATATTTTTGCAAAATGGTCGGCGCGATCGGTGTGGGCGGGCATGACTGGCCAATTCAACCGGGTAAATTGATTACCTGGCGGGTAATTGCTGAAAACTCCGCAGCTTCTAGGCTGGCAGGCATGGTCCCAACAAACCGAAAGGAATGGCCATGTCCATGCATCAATCCAATGCACGCCCGTTGCGTCTCGCGCTGAGCGCCAACGGCATCTTTTCACTTCTGACCGGAGCCTCATGTGTGCTGGCCCCAATGGCGATCGTGTCGCTGGTCTTTGCCCATCCGCCAGTTTTATTCGGCATTGCCGCGCCAACACTCATCACCGAACTCGGGATCGGCTTGCTGGCCTTCGCCGCACTTGTTTTTTGGACCGCCGGCCAGTCGACAGTTCATCGCGGCCGGGCAAAGCTCATCACCCTGCTTGACATCGGATGGGTTCTGATTTCCGCCATACTGCTCATTGCAGCGCCGGGCCTCTGGACATCTTCTGGTGTGGCAATTGTTATCGTGGTTGCCGTTATCGTGGCGGCTTTTGCCCTTGAGCAGGCGTTCGGCCTTCATCTTCTTTACCAGGGCAAAAGCGATGTCGACGCAATACGGCGGGGCAATCAACTCGCTTTGACAGCAAAAGCGGTCACCCAGGCATCACCCGAACGGGTCTGGCAGGTGATGAGCCATCAGGAGGCCTATGCGGATGTCGCCGACAACATTTCCAAGGTTGAGGTCACGAAAGGGTCTGGATCCAGCCTCGAACGTCGCTGCTATGACAATGATGGCAAGTCGTGGAATGAGAGCTGTACGCTGTGGGACGAAGGGCGCGCCTTCGCGTTCCGGGTTCACACCGAAGCACCGGATTATCCCTATCCGATCTCCGCACTTTCAGGCGAGTGGTCGCTGTCGCCCGTCCCGGATGGAACACAAATCCAGATGACCTTTCATGTGACCGCGAAATCCGGCCTTATCAATGCGCTGATGTTCCGGTTGATGGCGGCTCCTTTCTCGGTCATCTGTGACCGGCTGCTGCAGCGCTGGATAGAGATCATGGAAGGAACCGCCAGGCCGGCACATGATGATCTTGCGCTGCCAGGAAACGGTTCAGCCGCCCAGCCGGTGTGACCTGAGTATCACCTGATGTGCGTCGCCAAGACGATGCCTCTGAACCGCCCATTTCACGGGCGGTTCTTCGCAGCCAACCGTTCGATAAATGAGACGGCATTGCCGATCCCGTCCTCTGCCGACACCTTTTTGCCGATGGCGTCTGCAGCTGAATGCATATCCGTGTCATCAACCAGTTGACCGAAGGCCTCGGTGAGGTTTTCGACGCTCAGTTTTCTTTGCACGATCGGTGCGGGCCCCGCACCGAGTGCTCGAACTGTTTCACCCCAGAACGGCTGATCGGCAATAAATGGGCAGATCAATGTCGGCCTGCCGGCACGAAGTCCGGCCGCCGTGGTCCCGGCACCGCCATGATGAACTACCGCCGCGACTTTCGGAAACAACCACGCATGGGGTGCCTGGTCGATCAGATGGACGGATTCCGGTACCTCGTCGGCGTCCAGCCCGCCCCATCCCGATGCAAGAATGCCTCTTTGTCCGCTGCGCTTGAGTGCTTCAATCACCAGATTGGCCAAGCGTTTGGGATTGCGGCCGGCCATGGAGCCGAAGCCGATGTAAATCGGCGGCGGACCGGCATCGAGAAATGCGACCAGGTCATCAGGCGGCACCCAGCCTTCATCGCCATCGAGAAACCAGTAACCGGAAACAACCGCCGTATCCGGCCAATCATCCGGTCGTGGCACGACATGGCTGCTATAGGCGTGCAGGGCCGCAAGAGGATGTCCGTCCTGATCGCGCAGGCAATCCAGATTATGCCGCCGTGCCGGTGTATTCGTGTCCCTTCGCCACTTGCGGATATACGCGCCACCAAAGATCTTGATCATGCGATGGACGATCCAATAGGTCGCACGATTGTAGCGGCGACCAAGCCCGAGCTTTGGAAACCCCAGGCAGGGTCGCGTTCCGGTGGGAACGAGCAGGGGAATGGGTGAAGTGAGGATTGCCGGGATCCCGAGCTTTTCGCCAATGGCCGAACCGAGAAACGCCTTGGGATGAAAACAAACCAGATCCGGTTGGAGATCACGCGCGACCGCCCAGCTTTCAGCGACGAGTTGATGCTGAATCGGGGCGATCTGTCGCGCCATCCTTATGTTGGCGGCAATGATCCTCACAATTCCTCGTGTATCTTCCATCAGGGCCTTTCCCTGATCGGAGTCGATGATTTTCAAAATGTCATCGCTGATATGGCCGTAGGAAAGCCCTTCAGCCTCAACAAAGGGGCGAAACCGGGAGCAGGTTGCGACCGTGACGTGATGCCCGGCCGCCTTCAGTCCTTTACCCAGAGCAACATAGGGCTGGACATCGCCCCGCGACCCGATGGTCAAAAGCAGAATGTTCATGGCGAAAGGTGTGATTGTTTGCCGGACATGCCCGCAGGTATGGATAAAGAGCGCATGGTTCAAGAGAGCGTATAGGCGGGGTGCTTGACAAAGCCGCCGATGCGCTTACATACGGCGCCAAGGTTGAGGCACCTGCCGCTCGCGCGCCCATGGCGTTGGTGAAGTCCTCTGTTGAGCCAATTCACGTCAATTCAGTGGATGCGGACACATGGCAATGCGAGCCCCATAGGACACACGCTCCAAACTGAAAGAGGTGAAGAATGACTCCCGTTCTCCCATCGATTGAGGCGTTGAAAGATCAGGCGAAACGCCTGCGAACGTCGCTCGAAACATCCGGCCGCAAGATTGGGCATTCCCAGGCGCTGGAAACCGTCGCACAACAGCATGGTTTCAGAGACTGGAATACCTTGCGTGCCCGGGCATTTTCCAACAGGCCGAAGGCGCCCGTCAATGTCGGTGAAACCGTCCGGGGCGAGTATCTCGGCCAACCCTTTACCGGTCGGATACTGGGTGTTGGTGAGCTTGCGGCAGCAGATCGGTACCGGATTACGGTTCGGTTCGACAAACCGGTAGATGTTGTCACGTTCGACAGCTTTTCCTCCTATCGGCAGCGCGTTCATTGCGTTGTCGATGGAACCGGTACGTCACCGCAAAAAACATCCAACGGACAGCCGCACATGCGTTTGTCGGTATAACGCCTGCGGGGAACTTCGGTTCCCCCAGGTTCCGGCCTGCGCACCCGTTCCAATCGCTTACATATCGAGATCGAAGGTTTCCACAAGCCGGCTGATCTGTGCGGCACTAAGGCTGTTGTGCGCGCGGCCATGAAGAGTAAAGACAAGCCTTGCGGTTTCCTCCAACTCCTCCATGGCATAGACGGCACTTTCGACTGATCCAGCAGCCACAACCGGTCCGTGATTGGCCAGAATAACCGCCGAGCGTTGGCCGCGAAGCTCGCGGATGGCATCGCCCATGGCCGCATCGCCAGGCTGAAAATAGGGCAGGATCTTCACCCGGCCGAGCTTCATGATGGAGTAGGGGGTAAGTGCCGGCAATGCGTCGTCGTGATCGGTTTCCGGCAGCATCGAGAGTGCAACGCTGTGGTGGGAATGCAGGTGCACAACGGCACCGGCGCGTGATCCTCGCGTCTCGTAAAAGGCCGTGTGGAGAGGCATCTCCTTTGTTGGTTTATCCCCTCCGACAAGGGTGCCCGATGCATCGAAGTGAGACAGAGTTGCGGGATCGAGTCGACCGAAGCTGGTGCCGGTCGGCGACACCAGCAGACCGCCATCCTCCGTTCGTGCGGAAATGTTGCCGGTGGATCCGTGGGTATAGCCCCGCTCATACAGCGAACGCGCCAAATCGCAGATTTCATCCCGCAGCCGGGTCATGGTCATGGCGTTGGTCCTCCGTTTGCCGTCCCGGACATGCTCAATGTCGCCATTGCCCGGGCAAAAAAGTCGTCCTGACCAAAATTGCCCGATTTCAGTGCAAGGCACAGACCGCTGGACGGATCACGAACCGCAGGCACACCCGGCGCGATTTCGGGGCCGATTTCGAGCTGTTCGATGTCCAGGCCTCCGACGACGGCGCCGGACGTTTCGCCGCCGGCCGTGACGATTTTCCGAATCCCGCTGTCAAACAGGGCCTTTGCGATGTCGACGAAGAAGGTTTCCACGATCGAGGCAACCTTGTCGCGCCCGTATTTGTCCTGTGTCGCAGAGACGACTTGCGGATCGGCTGATGTGTAGACAAGGGGCAGGGCCGTTGCATGATCGAGCAGCCAGGCGGTGGCTTGGGATGCGTCAGTCTCACCCTCCACCAGCCTGTCGGCATTGATTTCCAAACCGGGATGGTCGGTCAAATGCCGCTGGATCTGTCGCCGGGTTGCCTCCGAACAGGAGCCGCACAGGATCGCTCCCCCGCCGGAAGCACCATGCCAGTCCATCCGCTTTTCCTGCATTTCACCGGATTCGCGAAAATTGTCGGGAAGTCCAAGCGCTATCCCGGATCCTCCGGTAACCAGTTTCCGATCGGTCGCTGCATGTCCGATCTCCAACAGGTCCTGGTCCTGAATGGCATCGATGACAACCATGGCTTTGTCGGGTGATGCAAGCGCTTTTGCGATTGCCGCTTTGCCTTTGGAGACGACATCGAACGGGATGTGGTCCACCGGCCATTGGGTCTGTCGTGCAAGCCAGATCCGCAGATCCGACTCCGACATTGGCGTAAGCGGGTGATTGCGCATTCCGCTGTTGCTCAAGAGGACGTCGCTGACGAAGAGGTGTCCCTGATAGATGGACCGGCCGGTGGCCGGAAAGGCCGGGCAGATGATGACGCGGCTTTCCCCCAGCCGTTCTGCAAGGGCTTGCGCAACCGGCCCGATATTGCCATCGGGCGTGCTGTCGAAGGTCGAGCAATATTTGAAAACGATCTGGCGGCACCCCTGCGAAAGCAGCCAATCGGCGGCGGCAAGCGAATCTGCGACAGCCTCCGCCGCCGGGACCGTACGGGATTTCAGCGCAACGACACCAGCCTCTACCGATGGATCGGCTGCGCCGTGAGGAATGCGACAATACTGGGTGACCGACATGCCGGCGCGCGCCAGCGTGTTGGCGATGTCGCTGGAACCCGTGAAATCATCACCTATGCATCCAAGAAGCACGGCTCAGTCCTCGAAAGGCCGGCTCGGCCCACCATCGAGACGCCAGACAAAGGGGACGTGCTGCCATTGTGGAAAGCGCTCGGTGACGAGTGGATCATGACCCGGGATGACAAGATCCCGTGTTTCGGCAAGCATCTGAATGGTTTTCCAGCCTTCCAGCATGTGCTCAAGGCTGTCGACGATCGGAAATGGCTTCCGGGCGAGGAAATTCTCATAATAGTGTGCGGCATCGGACGCCAGGCACATCCACCCGGCCGCAGTCTTGACCCGCACGGCCTGCATTCCTCTCGAATGTCCGCCGACGTGGTGGACGGTGACGCCCGGTGCCACCGAACCGTCACCATCGTGGAAAATGACGCGGCCCGAATAGACCTTTTTGACCATCTCGCAGACATGGTCGGCGGTGTAGGGCATCTGCATTGTCGGGTGACACATGCAAGGCCCTGTCGCAAACGCCATCTCGGCAGATTGCAGATGGAAATTCGCCTTCGGAAATCGATCCAGTCCTCCGGCGTGATCATAGTGAAGATGGGTGATGATGACCGTGTCAACGGTGTCGGCATCCACACCAAGCGAACGAACCGCCTCTGCCGGATCCCGCAGGATCGGCCGGTCCCGCCGCTGCGCCTCGCCGGCATCGTAGCCGGTATCGACAACGATTGTCCGGGCCTCGTTCTTCAGCACCCAGACGAAATAATCCATGTCGTGCGGACTGGCATGGTCGTCATCCATGATGAAACTGTCCTTGCGGACCCGTTCGTTGCGCTCTGCATATTTGACGGCAAATACCTGCCAGATTTCATCCATCATTCAACGGTTCCATAGGTCATGACCTGTTTGGATTCGATCATGTCCGCGACAGCGGCATCGAACGCCAGAAAATGATCGCTTTCCAGGTGATGGCGGAAGGCGTCAGCGTCATCGTAAAGCTCATAGAGAAAGACTTCCAGAGGTCGCGCCGGGTCGGTGCAGACATCAAACTGCTTGCATTGGGTTTCGGCGTGCAGTGACGCTTGTGCATTTTCAAGCATCAGCGGCATGAAGCGATCCCAGTCGGCAGAATTGATTTTGAACGTTACGGCCACCGCGAACATCATGGAGTCTCCTTGCGTTTCGTCGTCAGCCGTCTGGCAGCCCTTTTGAAGAACGGTATCTGGCTGAGAATGAGGAGGATATTGAGCGTCAGCAATATAGCTGCACCAGGCCGGCTGGCAAAGACCGCCAGGTCACCGTCGGATATCAACAAAGACCGGCGAAAGGTCTCGTCGAACAGACCGCCGAGGATGACGCCGATGACCAGCGGTGCAATGGGATATTGCATGACGTTCATGGCGTAGGCCACCAGTCCGACGCAGACCATCAGAAACAGATCATTGATGCCACCACCGACCGAAAAGGAGCCGATAGTCGTCAGAACGAGAACAACCGGAAGAAAGACCGTCTGCGGGATGCGCAGGATCATGATGAAGACCTTGGCGGTGAACAGACCCATCAGGAACATGGTCAGGGATGCCATGACCAGGATCGCCACCACATGGAGGATCAGCGCCGGATCGATGGTTGGTCCCGGAATGACATTGTTTATTTTCAAGGCACCAAGCAGTGCTGCGGCGGGCGGCGAACCGGGGATGCCCAGTACCAGGAGCGGAATGAGCGCGCCACCAATGGCGGCATTGTTGGCGGCCTCCGCCGAAATAAGACCATCGACCGATCCCTTGCCGAAATCCTTGCTTTCCTTCGAGGCGGCCTTGCCGACGCCATAGGAGACCCAACCGGCGACATCTTCACCGACACCGGGCAGGGCACCCACCCCTGTTCCGATGGCTCCGGATCTGGAAATTCCGGGCAGCCTGCGAAAGACCTCACGAAACCGCGGTACAACCCGCCCGATCTGCGGCATGTCGCTGACCATCACCGTCGCCCGCATGCCGTCCATGATCTGGGGGATGGCAAAGGCTCCCATGAGCACCGGGACCACCTGGAGCCCTGAAAGCAGATAGGACCATCCGAAGGTGTACCGATCCTCCGAAAGGATCGGATCGAGGCCGATCATCGCCATGGCGAGGCCGATCAGGCCGGCAATCCAGCCCTTGATGACCAGATCCTGGCTCATCAACGTACCGGACAGCAGGATGCCGAAAAGCGCCAACAGTGCCTTTTCCGGCGAGGCGATGTTCTTGGACATCAGCAACAGCGCCCAGACAAAAACCAGCAGGCAGACCGTTCCAAAGAGTGTGCCGATAAACGACGCTGTGGTGGTAATTCCAAGGGCCTCTCCGCCGCGCCCCTTTTTGGTGAGTGGATAGCCGTCCATGGCGGTTGCCGCAGATGCCGCTGTGCCCGGGATGTTCAACAGAATGCTCGGATAGGATCCGCCATAGATCGCGCCCACATAGGCGCCGATCAGAGCAATCAGGGAATACTCCAGAGGGAACTTGTTGCCGAAGAAACCGGTGAGAATTGTCACGGCCAGGGTGGCCGTCAAACCAGGCAGCGCGCCAAAAACAATGCCGAGAAAGACCGCCGGTATCAGGTAGAAATATGTGACGGGATCCATCACCAGCGCGGTCAGAGATCCGCTGAATCCAGACAGTTGAGCAACCAGAAATTCCATCTTAACGGTTGCTCCACAGAGGCTTGATATTGACGTAGTAGTGATACTCGATTTTCGAGAACAGCAGTCCCTGCCTGTTGGGGACGTTCTGTCGGAAACCGAAGGCCATGGCGATCACCAGCAATGCCGGCACCAATATCGCGATCATCGGAGTCAGACGGGTAATCCGGTCGATACGGCCCAACATTCGGCTCCGCACGAACATGAGAATGGTAATCAGAACGAAAGCCACGAGCGTGGCAATGTCATCATCATGGGGCTTGGTCCACTCGGCCCGCGGAAAATGCATCAACAGCGCATAGGCGGCGGCGCAAATGACGATGATCGTCGCTGTCGCCATGGCGGTCCGGTCACCGGATCGAAATCCCCAGATCAAGGCCGTGATAACCAGCGCCGAGCAGATGATGAAATCGACCCTCGGCACCAGGCCAAAAATATAGGCGGCGAGGATGGCTGATATGCAGAGCAATCGTGCGCTCTCGCTGGGTGAGTAGCCGATACCAATTGAACTGAAGGCCTGCCGTGCGCCACCGTCGAAGATGGCGATGGCCAACAGCACCAGCGCCAGAATGAGCAAGCCCGAAAAAATGCCAAACGGAACCAGCGCCGCGGAATTGTACCAGCGGCCCTGAACACCGGCCGCATTTGCCTGGAAAAAGGGGATCAGGCTGGTCTGATAAAGAAAAAAGAGGCTGATGGCGATGAGGACGAGCGCCGTCCAGAAATCTCGCGCCCGCATGACCGATTTGTCAACCAATTTTGGCCCCTCGAATGGATGGGTCGTGACGGCCCGACCGAAAATCGTTCAGTCGGGCCGAGAAGTCAAAGTCTTTGAGCGCTGGATGGATCAGGGTTTCGGGATTGACAGGGTCGATGGGTCGACCTTGGCAGCCTTCAGGTCCCACAATGTCCAGGCAAAGGTGCTTTCGAGCTTGTCGAATATTGCTGTTGCTTCAGCACCCGATTGACCGCCAATGTCGTAATTGTTGGCTGCAGCCCATTCGGCGACGACATCCGACGCGATGGCCTTGTCGAAAGCGTCGGTCAGCTTTGCCTTCACATCATCAGATGCGGAGGCGTGCACAGCAAATCCTATGGCCTGCTTCAACGGCAGGTACTTGTCCAATCCGCTATACATCGAGAAGGCAGACTTGATGGTCTTGCCGTCGAACTCGGCGTCTTCCGGTGTCAGCATTGCAAGCGGCTTCAACTGTCCTCCGGCAATCAAGGGAGCCTGTTCGGCGAGCGATGTGACGACTAGTGCAACTTCGCCGGCAACGGCTGCTTCCTGACCCGGTGCAGAACCCTTGTAGGGAATAAACTTGAACGTTGCGCCGGTGCCGTTCTCAATGGCCAGCAGGTTCAGATGGTGAATGGATCCGGACCCCGATGCCGCTGCTGGAATCGTGCCCGGTGCTGCCTTGGCGGCGACCACCAGCTCCTCAAGCGTATTATAGGGGCTATCGGCTGGAACGGAGATCAAATCAGGAGATCCGCCGACGATGAAGGGATGCCAATAGTTGAAGCGCTTGTCCCATCCGCCCTGTACGGCTGCGGTTACATTCGATTCCGACAGGCCGACCAACGTATAGCCGTCATCGGGTTGGTTCATGACATAGGTCATGCCGTTTGATCCGGCGACACCGCCGGTCTGGTTGATCACGGAAATGCCGACCGGCAGGTGTTTTTCCATCTCGGCCATGATCATGCGGTTGATGCTGTCCGTTCCACCGCCAGCACCCCAGACAACAGCCGTTGTGATGTCACGATATGGGTATTCCTGGGCGCCGGCACCGGCAGTGGAAATGGCCAGCAGGGCTGCGACTCCGAGCGCAGTCAATGTTCGTTTCATAGAATCCTCCCAAATGATTCAGTTCGATAATGATTTTTTTTATGTATGCATTAAATTATGCATTGTCAACTGTGGCAGCAGTCGTTATGCACAATATCGACAATAGGCAGAACCCGGAGATTGTGTCCGGTGCGATGGAAAGAATCCATGAAATCCACTTTCGACATAGCTGTGTTTGACGGGGACGGGATTGGCCCGGAAATCATGAAACCCACGATCGATCTGCTCGAAAGGGTCGCCCAGCAAAACCAGTTTCAGCTTCGATTTGATGTCGTACCTGCCGGCGCCGGGCACTTTTCCCGCACCGGGGAGTCACTTCCATCCCGATCCCTCGACGTGGCCCGCGATGCCGACGCCATTCTGCTATCCGCCATGGGACTTCCGGCAGTGCGCTATCCCGATGGAACGGAGATATCGCCGCAGATCGAGTTGCGCAAGGAACTGGACCTGTTCGCCGGGGTTCGTCCCGTGACGCTCGCGCCGGGACAGGCAACGCCGCTGAAACTGCCGCCCGACAGACGGATTGATTTTGTCCTTGTGCGCGAAAGCACGGAAGGCCTTTTCTGGTCGCAGGGCAAAGGTGAAGTGACACAGGATGAGGCCCGCGAAACGCTGGTCATCACCCGCGAAACATCCGAGAAACTGTTTCGGTTTGCTTTCAACCTGGCGCAGCGGCGCAGGCAATCGGGCAGGGGGCGCGGTCACGTGACGTGTGTCGACAAGGCCAATGTGTTCCGCGCCTTTGCATTTTTCAGGGGGTTGTTCGATGCTGAGGCGGACCGGCACAGCGAATTGACTGCCGATCACGTCTATGTCGATGCGATGACCCTGTGGATGGTGCAAAAACCCTGGCTGTTGGATGTTCTGGTGACCGAAAACATGTTTGGCGATATTCTCTCGGATCTGGGTGCCGCCCTTATGGGTGGGCTTGGAATCGCGCCCTCGGCCGATATCGGCGAGAATCATGCCGTCTTTCAGCCCTGTCATGGATCGGCGCCCGATATCGCCGGTCAGGGCACAGCAAATCCCATTGCCATGATCCTGTCCGCGGCCATGATGCTTGAATGGCTGGGCCAGACACATGACGCTCCGAAAGTCGAGCAGGCTGGCGAAAGTCTGCGCCAGGCCGTTGAATCGGCAATGGCAAGCGGCCAGGCGTTGACCCGTGATCTGGGTGGTGAAGCAACGACAGAACAAGCCGGCGCAGCTGTGGCCAAGCTGCTGGACGGAGTTGCCGCATGAGTCTGGCTGCGCCGGTCAAGGTCGCTTGCCTGGGTGCCGGATATTTCAGTCGATTTCACTATGACGCCTGGAACCGCCTCGGCTCTGCGCAACCCGTGGCGGCCATCGATACCGATATCGACAAGGCAAGGGCAACCGGACTTGCGGCATTCGGATCCTTGCGGGTGGCACTGGATGACACACAGCCCGACCTGCTGGATATCATTACACCACCACCGACCCACATGGCCGCCATCCGCGAGGCAATTGACAGCGGAATAGGGGCGATCATCTGCCAGAAACCCTTCTGCGCAAACCTTGACGAGGCCAGGAAAGCCGTGTCGCTCGCTGAAACCAGCGACACCACGTTGGTCGTTCATGAGAATTTTCGTTTCCAGCCCTGGTATAGGGCGATCAGAACCGAAGTGGAAAACGGTCGGATCGGAACGCTCCTTCAGATCACGTTCCGTCTGCGAACCGGAGACGGGCAGGGGCCAAGGGCCTATCTTGACCGGCAACCTTACTTCCAGACCATGCCCAGGCTGCTGATTTACGAAACCGGGATACACTTCATTGACGTTTTTCGCTTCATTGCGGGCGATCCGCAAACGGTCTACGGTGACCTGAGAAGACTCAATCCGGCGATTGCCGGCGAAGATGCCGGCTATTTCATACTTGGATATGAGAGTGGACTGCGGGCGATGTTTGATGGAAACCGGCTTTTGGATCATTCCGCCGAAAATCACCGGATCACCCTGGGGGAGGCCGTACTGGAGGGAACCGAGGGAACGCTGACACTGTCGGGCGACGGTGCTGTTCGTCTGCGGGCGTTCGGCGCAACGGATTCGCAAACCGTGCTGGAGGCAAAATCATATCAGGGATTTGGCGGTGATTGTGTTCTTGCCTTGCAGAAGCATGTGATTGACGGGCTGGTACAGGGCTCGCCGCTGGAAAACCGCGCGTCAGATTACCTGCGCAATCTTGAACTCGAAGAGGCGATATACCGGTCTCATGAGAGGTCAGAGCAGGTCCGCGTCTAACCATGCAGGATCAAAGACTGAAACCCGTGACATCCGAGCCGAAGGCGCAATCCCAAACGCAGCGGGCAGCGGCGGAACTGCGGCGCATGATCGTGTCGAATGAACTGCCGGCGGGATCCAGTTACCTGGAAACGGAACTGGCGACGATGCTTGACATGTCCCGCACACCGGTTCGCGAAGCAACGCTCATTCTGGCGGCTCAGGGACTTCTGGAAGTCAGGCCGCGCCGCGGGGTCAGGATATTGTCGATCTCTCCCGACGACATGGAGGAGATCTATCAGATCCTGACCGAACTCGAATGCCTCGCGGCAGAGCGTGTGGCGGCATCGGTCGCAAGTGCCAAGGATCTGCAGCCTCTGCGTGAGGCAGCTGATCGCATGGAGGCCTCTCTGAAACGGGATGACAGGGAGGGGTGGGCTGCTGCGGACGAGGATTTTCACGAACGGCTTGTCGATCTGGCAGGAAGCGACCGTCTGAAATCAATCATTTCAACCTACAATGATCAGGTTCGGCGCGCGCGGGCGCTGACGCTGTACATTCGACCGGTCCCGACCAAATCCAACGAAGATCACCGGGCTCTGATCAAAGCCCTGGAGAAGGGTGACGTTCAACTCGCCAGGAAGCTGCATCGCGAGCATCGGATTTCCGCCAAGACCCTGATGATCTCACTACTGCGAAAACATGGATTTCATCAGGTGTGAAATCCACCGGGCGACTTGCGCCCTTAAGGTCATCGACGTGAATGCGCCTTGATCATTGCCGAACGGGGCGATGGGTCGACATGTGATTTGTTGGGTGCAATTGATCTAACGCATAGAAAAGCTCTGTGGACTCGAATAATTTCTTTTGGGGACGAGGAACCGTGACCCTACGGTTGCGATTCCTTTGCGCTCGTGGCCCGCGGCATTGGCCGGTTCCGAGTGGCAAACAATCGCGGGCCATTGAGGAGGGGAGCCTCTATGCAAGTGAGAGACTATCTCAAGATCGAAAAAGCCACGAATCTTAGCCGGTCAGAGGTCGGAAGACTGGGCAGTGCCGTCATCTTTGTTGTCATTGTCATGATCTATACCGGCAATAAATTCGCCCATATCGAACAATCCTATTTGCTCGTCGCGGCGGCAGTCATCGGCGCCTATATGGCGATCAACATCGGCGCCAATGATGTCGCAAACAATGTCGGACCTGCCGTTGGTTCCTTCGCCATCTCACTGACGGGGGCGATCGTCATTGCCGCGATTTTCGAGGCAGCCGGTGCGATCATTGCCGGCGGTGAGGTCGTCGGCACGGTCAAGAAGGGGATCATCGATCCTGCAACCATCAACGATCCGAACGTCTTCGTCTGGGTGATGATGGGCGCCTTGATGGGCGCGGCAATCTGGCTGAATGCGGCAACGTGGTTGGGCGCGCCGGTGTCCACGACCCACTCGATCGTTGGTGGCGTCATGGGCGCGGGTATAGCTGCGGCCGGCTGGGATATCGTCAATTGGGATTCCATGGGAAAGATCGCGCTGAGTTGGGTGGTCTCTCCCGTCACAGGCGGGATCATCGCGGCGGCTTTCCTGTTTGCCCTGAAAAGAATGGTCTTCTTCAAGCCCGATCCGGTTACGGCGGCCGAACGCGTGGTACCGGTGATGATTGGGATCATGGCCTGGGCATTTACGACTTACCTCTGCCTGAAGGGCTTTGGAAAGATCGTAAAGATCGGTTTTCCGACGGCTCTGATGGTCGGTTTTGTTGTCGCCGCGATCACATGGGTCATCGTGACCCCGATGATCCGGCGGGCGGCGCCTAATCTGAGTGCCGACCGAGACGGGGTGAATCGCCTGTTCACGCTCCCGCTGATTTTTTCCGCCGCGCTGCTGAGTTTTGCCCATGGCGCCAACGACGTCGCCAATGCGGTTGGGCCGTTGGCCGGCGTGGTCGATGTGCTGACCGAAGGTGACGGCGGCGCCAAGGTGGCGATCCCCATTTGGGTCATGGTCATTGGTGCGTTGGGTATTTCGGTCGGATTGGCTCTTTTTGGGCCAAAACTGATCCGCACCGTTGGCACGGAGATTACCGAGCTCGACCGGGCACGCGCGTTTTGCATCGCGTTATCGGCCGCGATCACGGTTATCGTCGCGAGCCAGTTGGGCATGCCCATCAGTTCCACCCATGTTGCGCTCGGAGCCGTGTTTGGCGTCGGGTTCCTGCGCGAGTTTCTGGAGCAGCGCATGAGCCGCGTGGTCGAGAAGGTTCTGGCTACCCACGAGGGCGAGCCGGATTTCGAGAAGACGGAAGAGGTCTTGCGAACCTTTCAAAATGCGCCGCCGGAGGACAAGAGGCGGCTGTTGGACGAGTTGAAGAAAATGGGCCCCGAGGCCGTCATTTCGGCAGCACAGCGCAAAGAATTGCGCAAGGCACTGAAGCGGCAGCTTGTCAAACGAACCGCTCTGCTCAAAATCGTGTCGGCCTGGATCATTACGGTTCCGGTGTCGGCGCTGCTCGCAGCCATGTTCTATTTCGCGCTGCGAGGCATCATGCTACCGTGAGTCCGCCATGAGAGCATCGATGAAACGTCTGCTGTTGCCGGTTATCATTGCTGTTCTCCTGTCTGGATTTTGGGCTAGCCCCGAGTTTCAGGAGATCGCCGCGGGTGTGGCGATTTTTCTGTTTGGCATGCTGATGCTCGAGGACGGGTTCCGGCTGTTCAGCGGCGGTTTCCTTGAGCGGGTTCTGGAGCGCACCACCGGGTCGGTACCGCGGTCACTGCTGTTCGGGATCGTGACCACCACCATCATGCAGTCGAGCTCTTTGGTCTCGGTAATCACAATCTCCTTTCTGAGTGCCGGTCTGATCACGCTCCTGGCTGGCGTTGGTATTGTCTTCGGCGCCAATATCGGAACGACAACAGGTGCCTGGCTCGTCGCGGGTCTGGGCTTGAAGGTGAACATCTCGGCCTATGCGATGCCGCTTCTGGTGATCGGCATCGTGTTGGTGTTCCAGAAATCGAAATATCTGCGCGGCTCGGGTTATGTCCTGGCGGGGCTGGGCTTCCTGTTTCTCGGCATTCACCACATGAAGGTTGGTTTCGAAACATTCAAGGACGCGTTTGATCTGAGCCGCTATGCCATGACGGGCATTGCTGGTCTGCTGGTCTATACCCTTCTCGGCGCACTGGCGACGGTCGTCATGCAGTCGAGCCATGCAACGATGGTGCTGGTGATCACGGCCCTGGCTTCTGGCCAGGTGTCCTATGAGAACGCACTGGCCATTGCGATCGGCGCGAATATCGGAACGACGATCACGGCCATTATCGGATCTCTGACGGCAAATTATCAAGGCAAACGGTTGGCGATGGCCCATCTGGCCTTCAACACGGCCACGGCCGCCATTGCACTCATTTTCATCAATCAGATGCGCGATGCGGTGGATATAGTCAGCCGGGTCGTTGGTATCGGCAATATGGATTATGCGTTGAAGCTGGCCGTGTTTCACACGATCTTCAATGTGCTCGGCGTATTGATCATGTTGCCGCTGATGAAGCGTCTGATTGCTCTCATTGAACGTCTCGTCAGCGAGCCGGAAATTGACCTCAGCCAACCGAAATATCTGTCACAGGCCGTTGAAGAGTTTCCGAACACGATTGAGGTTGCGCTGCAAAAGGAGGTGAAACATCTCTACGACAACGCCGTTGAACTGATCACGCATGGGTTGAACATCCATCGAGAGGAATTGTTCAAGGTCAAGGACATAGCCGCCCTGGTGGCAGTGAGCCGCAGGCCGATCGAATTCGACTTTGACGAACGCTATGAACAGAGAATCAAAATCCTCTATTCGGCGATCGTGGAGTTCACCACACGCGTCGCAAGCCGTCCGCAGCCGCCCGACGTCATCGCAAGGGTCAATCAATTGCGAGAGGTCTCGGATCGGATCGTGCGCGCGGTCAAGGATATCAAGCACATGCGGCGCAACACGAACCGGTACACGACGCAGCCCAAGGGCGCCATGTCTGAACTATATGATGGATTGCGCACCGAAATCGCACGGATCCTGGTTGAAGTGAACCGGTTGGACAACGCCGATCCGGACGAGCGCAGCCATTTGTGGCTCGATGAAGAAAGAACGAACATCGAAAAGGACCACCACAGGAACAACAAGCGGATTGAAGACCTGATTGTAGATGGCCGAATTACAGCCCAGGCCGCTACCTCATTTCTGAATGACAGCAGCTACGCCTATGACGCCATGCGGGAGTTGATCGAAGCCGCGCGTAATTTCTATGTTGAGAAGGATACGGCGATTGCGGAAATCGAGAACATCATTGCGATGGATGAGGACGAACTCGATGGCTTGAAAGCGCATGGCGCTGCAGAGAACAAGGAAAGCGAAAGCGAAAGGGAAAAGGAACGTCCTGAACGCGTTTGAGACAGATCCAGTCAGAGGATGATCGTCATGGCTTTGGCCAAGAGTATGGAAAAGCTGAAAAAGTATTTCGCAAGACTTGAGGCGGGCAAGGTCAAAAAGATCAAGCCGAGTCATGTCGAAAAAGTCATCGTCAAGCTGGCGGCGAAAGAGCGCAGTCTGCTTGAAGAGATCGAGGCGGCCAGGAAACCGTCAAAGAAACAGCGCCTGCGACAAAAACTCGACACGACGCGGCAGCAAATTGACCGTGCACGCTGGCTGATGGATGAAATCAGGTAAGTTTACACTGGAGTTCAAATGATCCAGTGTGTTGTTGGACGACTGCCGAACCTGTGTGTGGGGCAGATTCATGCAGTCGCCCAAACACGATGCCAGATTATTTGCCGGGTAGGGCAAATCTATGCACCGCATCAGGCGAATCTTCTCGAGGGGGCGTTGTTGATACGAGAAGAGCCACCTGATTTTTTCGTCGCGTACGCCAGAGAGACATCGATTCGTCGGAGTGCCGAACGTTTCCGCGACTGGCCTGGTTAACCGGATCTCCGATTCGCCAAGCTTGAGTGCACAATAGTCGAGTTGAATTCAGAGATCACCGGCACGATTATGCACGGGATTGTCCGGCCGAAGAGGCCGGGTCGCCGGTATGAAGAAGATAGCGTTGTAGCCACTGGCGCCGCTGAAGCGGCCCTAGCCCCGGCGTTATCGGTCAAATAAATGGACGGAACCTTAGGTCGGAAACTAAAGCGTTGCGGCCAATCGGCTGCCTTGGTCAATTGCCCGTTTTGCGTCCAGTTCCCCGGCTTCGAACGCCCCGCCGATCACATGATTGGCGATACCCATACGATCGAGATCGTGCGCCAATGCGTTGTCGCTGAGCTGTCCGGCACACAGCACGATCGTCTCGACCTCCAGCCATTGGGGATCGCGGCGCTCTTCACCGAAGGATATGTACAGGCCCCGGTCGTCGATTGCTTCATAATTGACATTTCCGAGCATTTTGATGTCCTTCATGGCCAGCGACGCCCGGTGAATCCAGCCGGTGGTCTTGCCAAGACCCGCACCATGCTTTTTGGCCTTGCGTTGGAGCATAGTGATTTGTCGCGGTGAAGGCTCCGGTCTGGGACCCTCCGGTGAAAGGCCTCCTGGCGTGATGGCCGGGTCACCGACACCCCACTCCTGTTTCCAAAGATCAAGCTCAACCGTGGGTGAAACCCCTTGATGGGCCAGAAATTCGCAGACATCGAACCCGATGCCGCCAGCACCAATCACGGCAACGGAAGTACCCACCGGCTTGCGGTCTTTGAGGACGTCAATGTAGCTGAGCACCTTGGCATGATCCTGGCCGGGGATTTCCGGGTCGCGCGGAACGACACCTGTGGAAATCACCACCTCATCGAAGTCCGACCGGACCAGTTGTTCGGCGCTGGCGCCTTTGTCGAGGAGGACCGTAACGCCCTTTAGATCGAGTTGGCGCTTGTAATAGTCCACAAGCCCGAAAAACTCTTCCTTGCCGGGAACCTGTTTCGCCATGTTCAATTGACCGCCGATCTCGGAGGCCCGTTCGAAAAGCGTTACATGGTGTCCGCGTTCCGCCGCCACGAGCGCAGCCGAAAGGCCGGCCGGTCCCGCACCAACGACAGCGATTTTTTTGGCGTTTTCGGTTGGCCGATAATTGAGTTCGGTTTCATGGCAGGCGCGCGGATTGACCAGGCAGGTCGACAGTTTCAGCTGGAAAGTATGATCGAGACAGGCCTGGTTGCAGGCAATACACGGCGTGATTTCATCGGCTCTTCCCTCCTTGGCCTTGTTGACAAATTCCGCATCGGCCAGAAACGGCCGTGCCATCGACACCATGTCGGCACAGCCTTCCGCCAATACATCCTCGGCCACCTGAGGTGTGTTGATGCGGTTCGACGTAATCAGCGGAATTGAAACCTCTCCCATCAGTCGCTTTGTTACCCAGGTAAATGCGCGGCGCGGCACGGAGGTAGCGATGGTGGGAATTCGCGCCTCATGCCAACCGATACCGGTATTGATGATGCTGGCGCCCGCCGCCTCTATGGCCTTGGCGAGTTGTACAACTTCGCTCCATTGCGATCCGTTGGGTACAAGATCAATCATCGAAAGCCGGTAAATGATTATAAAATCATCACCGACTGCCTTGCGGATCCGTTTGACAATCTCGACCGGCAGGCGCATGCGGTTGGCATATGAACCGCCCCAGTCATCCGTCCGCTTGTTCGTATGGGTCACCAGAAACTGATTGATGAAATAGCCTTCCGATCCCATGATCTCGACACCATCATAGCCGGCCTCTCTGGCCAGAACCGCACAGTTGGCAAAATCAGCAATCTGCTTTTCGATGCCTGCCTCATCCAGCTCGATTGGCGCAAATGGGGAAATGGGAGATTTGATGGGAGAGGCCGACACGCCACCCTGGTGATAGGCATAGCGGCCGGAATGCAGGATTTGCATGGCAATCCTGCCGCCTTCCGCGTGAACGGCTTTTGTGGTCGGCCGGTGTTCTTCAACTTCTTGTGTCGTCGACAGTTTGCCGGCGCCGGGCAGGGCGGCGCCTTCCTCATTGGGAGCGACGCCGCCGGTGACCATGAGACCAACGCCGCCGCGCGCCCGTTCTGCAAAATAGGCGGCGACCCGCTCATGGGCTTTCCTGTCCTCCAGCCCGGTGTGCATCGATCCCATAAGGATCCGGTTGGGCAAGACCGTGAATCCAAGGTCCAATGGTCTGAAGATGTTCGGAAATGTAGTCATGGACGCCTCAATCGACAGATAATCAGGAATGTACTGGCAATGCAGTGGTACGGTCTTGCAACCGCGCTGTCCATTGGCGTTGCGCGATGGCCCTCACAATGGTGAAGCGGAGGCCATCGCACGTTGTGCTGATTGCCGCAGGTTCCTACCGCGAAGCGGAGGCGCTGTGCAGAGTAAGCGCGCCAATACCGGCCGCTGCGTTCAGGCCGACACTGCCGCTGACACTGAGTGGAACCAGATTGAGATTGTTCTTCAGATTTCCAGCCAGAACATTGGCGCCGAAGCCAAGGCCCACGCCAACCGATGCGGATACGCCCACATAGGTTCCGTCAAGCCGACCGCCAGGCACTTGAAAACTCGGCGCGTAAACGGCCCACAGCAGAGTCTCGCGGGTCTTGAATCCGATATCCGGGCCGACCTTTGTGATCGAGCCATCATAGTATTCGTAGAGCTTTCCGCCGCGCGCATTTTCAAACGTGCAGCTCAAATCGGTCGAAGAGCCGATAATGTAACCAAAACCGCCCTGGCTCTTGCAGGCCAGCAGGCCGACCTTGGTGAAGTGTTTTTTGGTTGCCGGCTGAGCCGGTGCGGCATGCCGCGGCGCATCTGCCGCCTGGACAGGCAACAAGGTGGTTAGGGCTGTTGCGGCGGCAATGCCGCCAGCAATCATCAGCGATCTGATTTTCATGGTTCTCTCCTTGAGGAATTGGGGCTCGCTTGGGAGGCCGCAGCCCGTGCAAACAATGCTCGATGTCATCGCCGCAGAAATACGCCAATATTGTGTCAGAAATTGAGGAATATCGCCGTCTGGAGAATTAGCCAGGCAATAGTGCAAACTGGTAACGGCCAGGCGCTTCAACGCCGTGTCCCGGACCCATCCTGTGACGGATAGCGTGCACGGCTTTGAAAATCGCCTTGATCGTCCATCTGCGCGGCGGATAAGGTTGTCCCTCCTGACACGAAGCGGATGTGATGCCGCTGTCCTCAGCCAACAAGGAAATCTATCCATGATGCGAACCGTCTTTTACGTGACCTCCGTGGTTGCCTTCCTTGCGGTTGTGCTTCTGGCATCGACCTGGCCCGTATTGTGGTGGCTCATGGTGTTGGTGGTTCTCTACGCTCTGGTCGGGATCTACGACATTCACTGGGCTGCACATAATGTTCTCAGAAACTATCCGGTCATCGGTCATCTTCGCTACGCGATGGAGTTCATCAGTCCGGAAATTCGCCAGTATTTCATCGAGACGAATGAAAGCGGAAAGCCCTATAATCGGTTGCAAAGGGCTCTTGTTCAGGCCCGTTCCTGGGGCACTGTGGACACGCAACCTTTCGGCACCCAGTTCGATTTGCTGGAAACCGGCTTTACCCGGGGAAGCCATTCGCTGGCTCCCAAGAAAGTGGACCGGAAGGAGGCGCGGCTGACGGTTGGTGGTCCCGATTGCAAGAAGCCCTATCTTGCTTCGCGGCTGAACATATCCGCCATGAGTTTCGGCGCCCTCAGTCCAAACGCCATTCATGCATTGAATGCCGGTGCACGGCGTGGCGACTTTGCCCACAACACAGGAGAGGGCGGGTTGAGCCCCTACCACCTTGCCGGTGGCGGAGACATCATTTTCCAGATCGGGACCGGATATTTTGGCTGCCGCACACCCGATGGCGGTTTCGATGAGGAAAAATTCGTCAAGATCGCCGAGCGTGATGTCGTCAAGATGATTGAAATCAAACTGTCTCAGGGCGCGAAACCGGCCCATGGCGGCGTGCTTCCGGCGGCCAAGGTGGATGAAGAGATTGCCAGAATACGCGGCGTGCCAAAAAACCGGGACGTCATCTCTCCACCCGCTCACAAAACCTTCGAGACCCCCGAAGGGCTGATCAAGTGGGTGGCGCGGCTTCGAGAGTTGAGCGATGGAAAACCGATCGGTTTCAAGCTGTGTATAGGCAGTCGTCACGAATTCATGGGCATCGTCAAGGCCATGCTCAAAACCGGAATAACACCTGACTTCGTGACGGTCGATGGCGCGGAAGGCGGTACGGGAGCAGCACCACCGGAATTCACCAACAAGCTGGGTGTTCCGCTCAATGAAGGGCTGGCCTTCGTACATTCAAGCCTAATCGGTGCCGGTCTGCGGGACCGGATCCGTGTCATTTCCAGTGCCAAAATCGTGACTGGATTCGATATGGTCGAAAAAGTCGCTCTGGGAGCCGACATGTGCAACATGGCCCGGCCCATGCTGTTTGCCCTGGGTTGCATTCAGGCCGTGCGCTGTAACACAAACACCTGTCCGACCGGCATAGCAACCCAGGACCGACGGCGTGCGCAGGCTGTCGATGTCGAACTGCGCCAGAAGCGCGTGGAACAGTTCCACGAGGCGACAGTTGAGAGCTTTCTCGACCTAGTCGGCGCGATGGGACTGGACTCTCCGGATAAACTGACGCCGGCACATATTCATCAGCGTGTCGCGGACGAGACAGAACGATCATTTAGCGCCATAGAAGAATATCTGGAGCCGGGCGAATTACTGTCGGATGATATACGCCCATCCTACCGAAATCACTGGGAGAAGGCCTCGGCAGAGGCTTTTTGATCTCCCAGGCTCCGTGGAATCGCAGGGAGGCGATGCATTGCCGGATTCGATTATGTTTCAATGCATTGCCGGCATTGCTTGAATCAAATATTTACTCATATTCCGGCCAGGTGACGCGTATATTCGTGCGATCAGGCGTTGCCCGATGTTTCCGACAGGGCTGAAACACGAAACGCCAGGATGGCAGCAGCGGCGTTGATCAGCGCAATAATGAGAATTGCCCAGGCCACATGCTGCAAATGTGCGACCGTGGCCAATATCATCGACAGGCCCACACCCAGAATACGCACGATAACCTTGGATGCTCCGAGGCTAATGACACGATACTGCTTTGGCGCGACATCCATGAAATAGAGAGACCTTGCCGTAGTCACGCCCCTGACGGCAACCGACACGACAAAGAGGGCCACGGCATGAATATAGGGTGCGCTGACGATCTCCAGAAAATGGTTGGCAAACAAAATGAGACCTGCAGCGGCTGCCATCATTGCGCCGGCTATCATCACGGCCCGGGTGGAAAGGTGCCCGACCGATTGCCACAGCGGGCCTGCCACGCAAAGCGCCAGCGCCGTGGAAACCACCAACGCCGTCAGTCCGCGCGGTGAGCCGTGATGCGACAGCGCGGCCAGGATGGCATAAAAGGGGATCGACATTTCGACGGTCAGGAGAGCGATCCTGACCACCAGATATTTGCGAAACCAGTGCATTTCGATCAGCAGTTTGAAATTTTCAATGACCTCGCGGATGCGGCTGCCAATTGAAAATCGCGCTGCTGGATTGGCAACGGCCGCCTTGGCTTCCGGCACGGATGCCGAGAGTTCGCGAACCAGCAGGACCATTGCGCTGGCTGAGAAAAAGAGAACGATACCGATCGACACCATTGCAGCATGCCGTGTGAAGGGCGGGGAATCGTGAAAATACTGGTGGGACAGCAGTGCAACGGCTGCTGTACCCGCACCGCCGAAGGTCATGACGCTGTAAAAGAGGCGGTCCCGCGAATCCGATCGAAGCATGTCACCGTAAAGATCCGTGTTGACGATACTCTGATACTCGCCGGCCAGCCCAACAATCAAGATGGCACCGATAAACGCCAATGTGACCATAAGCGATGTTCCAAAGGCCGCGGAGGCAAGGGCAACAAAGAAACACAACGCAACGATGACATCGGTAGCGGCAAGATCCACTTTCTTGCGCAGCCGGCGTGCGGCAATTGGCGTACCAAATAGAGCTGTCGTCAAACAGGCTGCTTGCCTCAACGTGACCAGCAAACCGGCCAGAATGACAGGCAAGTCAAGTGAAATCGCCAGGTAGGAAATGACAACCGATGGGTTGGCCAATGTCCACGCCATGGTGTTGAGGGTGCCCTGTCCCCGCAAGATGGACAGATTACGTTTTTCTTCATTTGAACTGTCGTCGTTCATCCTCAGGCCACCACACGGAATTGGGGATTCAAACATTGGAATCAAGTCTGCCAAGCAATCTTGATGAACCCGTTAATTTTGTGGCGATATTTCCATTACCCCTCGACTATGTGGCGATGGGATACGGGAGTTAATCCCTTGGCCACGGCGTTTCGGCAACGGGTGTCAGGGGGGATCCGTTCTGGAACCAGCTGGACAGATTGTCGATTTGCAGTTGTCCCATTGCGTTGCGCGTGTGAACGGACGCCGATCCGAGATGTGGCAACAGCACGACATGCTCCATCGCAATCAGTTCCTCGGGAACATGCGGTTCATGTTCAAACACGTCCAAGCCGGCAGACAAGATCACCCTGTCTTGAAGAGCTGCGATCAAAGCCGCTTCGTCGACCACGGAGCCCCTTCCGATATTGATCAGTATCCCATCGCTGCCGAGTGCACTCAAGATCTCAGCATTCACAACGTGCCGGGTGGCAGCGCCACCTGGCGCAACGCAAAGCAGGATATCGCTCCACTGAGCCAGCGCCAGCAATGTTGAGTGGTAGGCGTAAGATACGTCCGCCTGCTGAGACCGGTTGTGATAGGCAATCTTGAGACCCATTGCCTCGGCGCGCCGGCCGATGGCCTTTCCGATCCGGCCAAGACCGAAGATACCAAGCTTCCGGTTTCGCAATGTACCCGCCGATAGGGGATATCCCGTTTTCCAGTTTCTGGCCCGAAGCCAGCGTTCGGCTGCTGAAAGTTCGCGTGCCGTCATGATCATCAGACCGATCGCGGTGTCGGCAACTTCCTCGGTCAGCACATCGGGGGTGTTCGTTACCACGACATGTTGCCTGGCTGCCTCGTTTGCATCGATGCTGTCATAGCCCACGCCGAAATTGGCAATGATCTCGAGATTGGGAAAACGCCGAATGAAGGAAGCATCGATGGGCGAATGCCCGCCACAGACCAGTCCGCGAATGGATGGCGCGTTCTCACCGAGCCAGGTGTCCTTGTCCTCGATTTGCCACATGCGGTGTAGCCGGTAGGTTTTGGAAACCGCCGATTGCACGAGAGGGGGCAGAGGATCGGTCATAAGCAATTGGATTTCGGACATGGGGAGCTCTTTGGAATGGCGGTCAACGCTTTGGGGTGCACACAGAACAGCCCATGGCACAGGAAATCAGGATGCGCAATATCAAGGAGGCGTTGCGAGCCGGATCACTTTTCGGGTTAGTTGCTCCAGCCGATCTGCTGCTGGATACCCTCCGAATTCGGTGAATGTCCAAAATACTCCCGATAGCTTTTCGAGAAGTTCGAGGTCGAGCCAAACCCGCACGCAACAGAAACCTCGGTGACCGACATGTCCGTCTGCAAAAGCAGATTGCGCGCCTTGTCGAGGCGGATTTCGGAATAGACCCTGGCAGGCGATTTTCCGACAAAACGGTTGAAGAGGCGCTGGAGCTGTCGCACGGTGATCCCAAGTTCACTCGCAATCTCGGTCGTTTTCACGCGATCCTCCACATGGCTTTCCATGATGCGGAATGCTCGGACAATCTTGTGGTTGCGCATGCCAAATCGCGCGCTGAATGACAGCCGCTGTTCCGATACGCCTGAGCGAACCGCGTTATACACCATCTGATCGGCGATCTGACTCGCCAGGTCATGCCCGTGCGCTTCCGAAATCATGTGCAGCATGAGGTCGGCTGCCGCCGGGCCCCCGGACGCCGAGACGATCGGTTCATCCGATACATAGACGGATCGCCTGAGGCGGATCGCAGGAAATTCTTCCGACAGAATATCGTGATAGGCCCAGTGGATCGCACAGGATTTTCCGTCCAACAGTCCGGTCTTTGCCAGAACATAGGAAGCCGAGCACACTGCACCAAGCCGAACACCATGGCGTGACTGTCGCCGCACGTAGTCGACCAGGGCCGGTGTTGTGTGTCGCGGAACATTGGCTCCGGCAACCACAATCAGCTGATCGCCAGGCTCAAGCCGATCAAATCCCTGATCGACAAGAATGGTTGTGCCTGTCGAACAGATTTGATCCTGTCCGTTCTCCGACATCAGTGACCACCGATACAGGTTCTGACCCGAAAGCAGGTTTGCCAATCTGAGTGGCTCAATGGCACAGGAAAATGCCAGATGGGTGTAATCCGGGACCAACAGGAAATGATAGTGTTCCGGCTCGGGCAAGTCAGCTCCCCACAGACTGTCGGTGCGGCTTAGTTTCGCTCTCTTCGGTCGCTTGCGTCAAGCATCGTCCGGTATTTTCAAATTCATCATAAAAACAATTTGTATTCAATTATTTTTTTTGCCACAACATATTTTCGAAGCGGCAGGAGAATTCATGAGGAACGACGCCAAGACCCGAAAGAAGAAGCTGTACGACGCTTTACGGCGTGACATCCTCACGATGGACCGTGTGCCGGGTGCGGATATTGACGAAGTTACCCTGGCGGAAGCATTCGGACTGTCCCGCACACCGTTGCGCGAAGTGCTGCAGCAATTGGCAGGTGAGGGGTATATCAGCAATCGGGAAAATCGCGGATCGCGTGTAGCAGATCTTTCCCATCAGACTCTGCGAGACTTTTTCCTGACGGCCCCGATGATCTATGCAGCGGTCGCCCGGCTGGCGGCCCTAAATGCAAATGCCTTGCAAATTGACGAGCTGAAGCGGACACAATCGGAGTTCAAGTCAGCTCTGAAGGGCGGAAGTGCACAGGATCGGACTCTTGCAAATACGAGATTTCACGAGATCATCGGCGAAATGGCGCACAGCATCTATCTTATGCCGAGCCTGCAAAGATTGCTGATTGACCATTCGCGGATCGGGATGACCTTCAACCGTCCGAGAAACGACAAAATGGCCGCCAATCTGGCAATGGCAAGCCAACAGCATGATCAACTGATCGACTGCATCGAGGCAGGTGACGAAGATGCCGCCGCCGCGCTGGCTGTCGATCATTGGAACCTTTCGCGCGATCAGATCGAAATGTTTGTCATGCCGCAGAGCCTGGATACGCATATGGGCGCGGCGATCACCGCCAATTCGGCATGAGGACACCATGAATCCGCTGATGAAATTCGGGGGTGTCTATACACCGATCATCACCCCCTACACGGCAAACCTCGAAATTGATTTCGATGCTCTGGCCGCGATCATCGAAGATCTGATCTCGGCGGGTATCCATGGCGTCATTTCCGGCGGCTCGACCGGCGAATACTATGCACAGACCATGGATGAAAGGGTTGCCTGTGCGCGTTTCATCCGGGAAAGAACGCGCGGGCGGTTGCCGTTGATTGTGGGAACGGGTGCGATACGACAGGAAGATTCCTGTGCAATGGCAGCCCATGCGCGCGAAATCGGCGCCGACGCCCTATTGATCGGCAGCCCGCCATATGCAGTGCCGACCGAACGGGAAAACGCACTCAATGCGTTGGCCATCGACCGTGCGGCGGACCTTCCCATCATGCTCTATAACTATCCTGGCCGCATGGGCGTTGAAATGGGCGAGGAGTTTCTCGATCGGGTGGGCCGGTCGCGCAATTTCTGCGCCATCAAGGAAAGTTCCGGCGACATCAACCGGGTCCATCTGCTGGCCCGCGAATACCCGCATATTCAGCTGGGATGCGGCATGGACGACCAGGCGCTGGAGTTTTTTGCCTGGGGCGCGCGCAGCTGGGTCGCGGGCGGCTCCAACTTTCTTCCCGAAGAGCACATCGCACTCTACCGCGCCTGTGCTGTTGAGGGTGATTTTCACAAGGGTCGCAGAATCATGAGCGCCTTGATGCCGCTGATGAGAGTTCTGGAGCAAGGCGGAAAGTTCATCCAGAACATCAAATATGGTTGCGAGATGAGGGGGCTGCAGGCCGGCCCGCCGCGACCTCCGCTCAAGGCACTGAACAAGGATGACAAGCGGCAGTTTGAACAGGTGGTCCGGGTATTGAAGACAACGGTGGCACAGATTGAGGCAGAGGACTGAGTGATGAGCGAGCTCCTGACGAGAGACGAATATGCTGCCATTGCTGCGGCGCTGGACTGCCCCACACAGGCCTTTATCGATGGCGCCTTTCGCCCGGCCAAGTCCGGCGCCACTTTCGAATCCATCAATCCGGCGACCGGTGATGTTGTTGCCAATGTCGCTGCTTGCGGCGAGGCGGATGTCGATCTGGCGGTTCACAAAGCACGCGAAGCATTCGACGATGGCCGGTGGTCCAGGCAGACACCAGGCGAGCGCAAGGATGTGCTTATCCGTCTTTGCAAGTTGATCACACGCAATGCCCGTGAATTGGCCGTGATGGAGAGCATCGATTCCGGCAAGACGATATTTGATTGCGAGACGGTCGATATCCCCGAAACCATTCACTGTCTCAAATGGCATGCGGAGGCGATCGACAAGATTTATGATCAGGTCGCTCCGGCGTCCGACAGTCACATCGCCGTTATTGTCCGCGAGCCCGTCGGAGTCGTTGGTCTTGTGCTGCCCTGGAATTTTCCGCTGTTGATGCTTGCATGGAAGATTGGTCCGGCGCTTGCGGCGGGCAATTGCGTGGTCGTCAAGCCGGCGGAAGAAACGTCACTGACCGCTTTGCGCATTGCCGAACTCGCCCATGAGGCCGGGGTGCCGCGGGGTGTCCTCAACGTCGTCCCGGGCGGCGGCGCAGAAGTTGGCGAGCCCCTTGGGCGGCATGTGGATGTCGACATGGTGTCCTTCACCGGGTCGACGGAAACCGGTCGGCGCTTTCTCCATTATGCGGCTGACAGCAATCTGAAGGAGATCGTGCTGGAGATGGGCGGCAAGAACCCGTGCATCGTCCTCGACGACGCTGAAAATCTTGATCGGGTCGCTGCCCATGTGGTCAATGGCGCCTTCTGGAACATGGGCGAGAATTGCTCCGCTACTTCGAGATTGATCGTCCATGAAAAGTGCCGGGACGGGTTGCTCAAACGCATAGTGGCCCATGCGCGGGAATGGACCATGGGCGATCCGCTGGATCCGGCGAACCGGGTGGGCGCTCTTGTGTCACGCACCCATTTCGACAAAGTGTGTACCTACCTTTCCGACAAGGCCGCAGCCGATCCGGTTCTGGGCGGCAACACCGCAGGCCAGGCCTTTGTTGAGCCGACAATTGTCGAACTCGACTCCAATGACGGCAGATTGGCGCGGGAAGAGATATTCGGGCCTGTTTTGTCGATGATCACCGTCAAAGGAATCGATGAGGCGGTTTCTACCGCCAATGACACAGGTTATGGCCTCACAGCCTCGATTTTTTCCGCCAATGGCAAAAGGGCGCTGCGCGCTGCACGGGCACTGCAGGCTGGAACGGTCACCGTAAACTGTTTCGGTGAGGGCGACATCTCCACTCCGTTCGGCGGCTATAAGCAATCGGGATTCGGCGGACGGGACAATGGTTTGCAGGCCCATGACCAGTACACAAACATCAAGACAATCTGGATCGATCTGAGTGACGATGACGATGAGGCCGTGGATTGACGATTGAATTTCGCGCCACGCACCTGCCGCGGCAGCCAGGTCCGGCGGCATGGAATGCGCTTCTGCCATCGCGACCGGAAACAGAAAAGCTGAATGCAGATATCCATGTCGACATCGCTGTGATCGGTGCGGGCTTTGCGGGGCTCTCGGCTGCCCGCCGCCTTGCACAGCTCGACCCATCATCTCGAATTGTGGTGCTGGAGGCCGGTCGATTGGCCGAAGGCCCGGCAGGACGCAACTCCGGTTTCATGATCGACCTGCCGCATGATTTGTCATCAAGCGACTATGCGGGGCAGGGTGGGAACGATGACGATGCCGCCCAGATTGCGCTCAACCGGCATGCCATCTCTTTCGCAACGGAAGTTGCTGCTGAAAGCGGCCTGTCGTCGGATGCGTTCGACGCCTGCGGCAAGGTCAACGGCGCGGCAACTGATGCTGGTCACCAGCACAATCTTGACTACGCGAACCATCTCGATGGGCTGGGCGAAGACAGCACATTGCTCGACGCACAGTCAATGCAGGATCTGACGGGAACGGATTACTACCGATCCGGTCTTTTCACGCCCGGAACGGTCATGATCCAACCCGCGGCCTACATCCGCGGCCTCGCACAGGTGCTCGGCAAGAACGTCGAGCTGTATGAACGCAGTGCGGTCAATGCGATCCGACGTGAAGGGAATGGTTGGGTGCTAAGCTGCGGTTCGGCGCGTGTGAGGGCCCAAAAGATCATTCTGGCGACCAATGGCCACGCCGAGAGTTTCGGTTTCTTCAAACGGCGTTTGATGCACGTCTTCACCTACGCTTCAATGACGGAACCCCTGGGGCCGGCTCTCGAAGACCGGCTCGGCGGGGCTAAGAAATGGGCAATCACGCCAGCCGATCCCATGGGCTCGACCTTGCGACGCATTTCGACAAGTCAAGGCGATCGCATCATCGTGCGGTCGCGCTTTACCTGTAATCCGTCGATGCGTGTCGGCTCCTGGCAGATGAAGTCGGCCGGCCATAATCACGATCGCGGATTTGCCGAACGGTTCCCCGTGTTGGCGGGCGTCAAGATGCAGTACAGATGGGCTGGCCAACTCTGCATGAGCTGGAACGGTGTCTCCGCTTTCGGAGAGATCGAGGATGGTCTGTTTGCAGCCTGCTGCCAAAACGGTCTTGGCGTTGCCAGGGGGACATTATCCGGCATGGCGGCAGCCGAGTTGGCGATGGGGACAGCCAGTGAGGCCGTCGACCACTTGGTCTGCAGCCCGCCGCCAAAGCAACTGCCTCCGACGCCATTGACCTGGATGGGTGCCAATCTGTACATGCGCTGGAAAGAGTGGGCCTCCGGTCGCGAGTGCTGAATGGGGAAGGGCGAGGTGACCGCTCGTTCCGGGCCGGGGTATCTCCTCGGGCAGCACATCCCTTCACAGAGATCGACTGCTTCTGTAACAAACAGGCAAATGCAGATTGAATTTGGAGGCAATGTGGCACTGACAAGGGAAGAAGAGGCCGCCTTTTCGCGCTTCGAAAAGACAGGATGGGAGCGTGCTGCGCAGGCCTTTCATGATCATTGGGGGCCACTGACCGCGCAATCTTCAGGGGCGCTACTTGATGCCGCCGGAGTTGGCTCCGGTCACAAGGTTCTCGATGTGGCGACCGGTGCCGGATACGTGGCAGCAGCGGCATCCGACAGGGGTGCGCATGCGATTGGTCTGGATTTCTCGTCGTCTCAGGTCGAACTTGCCCGGCAGGTCTATCCGGAGGTGTTGTTTCAGCGCGGCACTGCGGACTCTCTGCCCTTTGATGATGCGACCTTCGACGCGGTCGTCATGGGATTTGGCATGAACCATCTTCCAGATGCAGAACTGGCGGCCGCTGAAGCCTACAGAGTGCTCAAGCCGGGTGGCTGGTTTGCCTTCACAGTCTGGGCGCCGCCACGCGACGGCGAGGGGTTTGGCATTGTGCTGTCGGCGATTGAGTCTGGGGGCGCGCCGAATGTCGAACTGCCACCGGCACCCCCTTATTTCCAGTTTGCAGATGCCGAGATCGTCAACAGGGTTCTGGAAAGTTGCCGATTTGGCGACATCACAACCCGTATTGTGCCTCAGTATTGGCAACACACAACGCCGGATCAGTTGTTTGATGCCTTCAACGAGGGCGCAGTCAGGGCAACAGCCATGTTGCGTTCGCAGCCGCCGGACGTTCAGGCAACCATCCGCATGGCCATCAGGAACGAAGTAATGAAGCTGGGTGTTGATGGCCGTTTCGAAATCCCGATGCCGGCTGCACTGTCATCTGGCCGCAAGGTGAATTGAACCGCCGGCATCCGGCTCGCTGGAGTAGTGATGAAACCATTTCTTGTTTTGCAGCTTCGTCCCGAGACACAGGCATCCGATGACGAGTTTGACGCCATTCTCGACAAGGGTGGCCTCGATCGATCGGAAACAACCCGGATCCGGCTTGATCGGGAAAACATTCCTGATGGAATCCGATTGGAAGACCATGCGGGTATAATTGTCGGAGGAGGCCCCGGCTGCGTCAGCGACACGGACGACGAAAAGACCGAGACGGAAAAACGGATTGAGGACGCGGTCCTTAACCTCATGCCTGCCATTACCGACAGTGATTTTCCTTTCCTGGGGTGTTGCTATGGTATCGGCATTCTCGGGCATCATCTGGGAGCGAATGTCGGCAAGGAACGCTACGGCGAAGAGGTTGGCGCCGTCGCCTGCCAATTGACCGAAGACGGGAAATCGGACCCGTTGCTGGAGGCATTTCCGGATGAGTTCATGGCCTTTGTCGGCCATAAGGAAGCTTTGCAGGAATTGCCAGACGGCTGTGCGCACCTGCTTGCGTCTGGACCGTGTCCCTTCCAGATGATCCGCTTCAAAACCAATGTTTACGCAACCCAGTTTCATCCGGAGGCGGACAGCCAGGTCTTTGAGTCACGTATCAATATTTACAAGAACAATGGGTATTTCCCACCGGCAAGTGCCGAAACACTCATTGCGTCATGCCACCAACAGGATGTCCGTGTTCCCGGGCGAATTCTTCAAAATTTCGTCCAGGCCTATCGGCGGTCCTGAGGAAAACGGCCTGCCGCCAACGATCTCTCACGTCAGTCTCCCCATTTGCCGATCAGGATACCCGAGGCGTCTTCCTTGCCACGCATGGCTTGGACATCCGTATCGGTCATGGTGACACGGTTCTTTCGTTCGACAAGACGGTCGAGAAGCCGGGCGTGCATGTCAACCCGAACCTGTTCATGTGCCGTGTCCCGACCAAGATCATTGAACTCCAGCGGGTCGTTCTTCAGATCGAAGAGCTGCGCCGGAAAACCCTTGAAGTGAATATATTTCCACCGGTCTGTTCGCAGCATGTATCCGCGGGCGTCTGACACGCCGACATTGAGCATTTCACGTGCGGCGTAAAAGCCATAATCGATTTCGGAAAACACCGCATCGCGCCAATCGTCAACGGCGATGCCGTGAAGAAACCGTTGAAGCGATCTGCCCTCCAGCCGATGATCAGCCGAAGGCGCGCCTGTCGCTTCCAGAAACGTCGGGACAAGGTCAATCGCCTCGACCAGCGCATTGCAGGCGCTGCCCCGTGTTCCATCGGCCTCGGAGCGGGGATCGACGATGATCAATGGCACGCGGACGGAGACCTCGTGGAACAGTTCCTTTTCACCCAGCCAGTGATCGCCCATATAGTCACCATGATCAGAGGTGAACACGATCATGGTCTCCTTGTCCTTGCCGGTTTCTTCAAGCCAGGCGAACAGGCGTCCCAAATGATCGTCGATCTGTTTGATCAAGCCCATATAGGCCGGCAGGATGGTCTCCCTCGCACCCTGATTGGAGAAGGTTTCACTCACTTCCATTCCCATGAATGCCGCGTAGACCGGGTGCGGATCATGCCGCTCGGTCTCATCGCGGATAACCGGAAGAAACGAGTCCGGTCCATATGATTCGTGATACGGCCGGGGTGCCATGTAAGGCCAATGTGGCTTGATGTAGCTCAGATGACATAGCCAGGGCGCGTCGCCCGTTTCATCGATGAACTCCTTCGCGCGCATGGTCATATAGGCGGTTTCGGAATGTTCCTCGTTAACCCGTGCTGGAAGGTTTGAATTTTTCAGATGCCATCCCGAAAGCAAAGAGCCATCGGGACCATCGGCGGAATTAGCAAAATCATTCCAGGGGTTTTCACTCTCATAGCCCTTTTCCCGCAGCCATTCATTATACGCCAGCTTGCCACCCTTTTGGCGAAGAAGGGGTGTCGGATGCAATCCGTCATCACGTTCATAAGGATCAAAACCAGGCTGGCCGACCCGGATGCCGATTTCGGTGCTGTCGTTGAGGCCGAGCCGCGCCATGCCTTCCCGGTCCGGCACCATGTGCGTTTTGCCCACAACGGCCGTCTTGATACCCAGAGGGCGCAGATAGTCGCCAAGCGTCAGTTCACCAATGGGAAGCGGAACACGATTCCAGGTCGATCCATGACTGAACACCGTCCGTCCCGTGTAGAAGGAGGCTCGGGATGGCCCACAAACGGGGGACTGCACATAGGCCTGGTCAAACCGCACGCCCTTGCTTGCCAACCGGTCGATGTTCGGCGTTTTGAGATGCGGGTGACCATAGCAGCTCAGATAATCCCACCGAAGCTGATCGGCCATGATGAACAGGATGTTCTTTACGTGTGCCACGGTCTACCTCATCAGGTTTGGCAGGAAGGTCGCGATTGGCGGGAAGGCCAGCACCAGGATGAGGCCGACAACAAGCGCAACGATATAGGGCATTACACCCCTGAAAATCTTCACCAGAGGCACATCTGCCAGAACCGATTTCACGACAAAGACATTCATGCCGATCGGAGGCGTGATCAACCCGATTTCCGAGACCAGCACGACGAGGATGCCGAACCAGATCATGTCGACGCCATTGATTGACAGCGCCGGCAGGAAGACAGGCACCAGCAAGACCAGGATCCCGATCGCTTCAAAAACCATGCCCATGACAATGGCAATGGCGCAGACAAACAGAACCAATCCCATCGGTGAAAGTGCCCATTCATCAACCAGGTCCAAGAGGTCGTAGGGCAAGCCACTCAGATTGATGAACTGGGAGAACACGATCGCCCCCAGCAGCACCATGAAGATTGTGGCGGTCGTTGTGGCGGCGTCAGCCAGACAGTCACGCCACTCGGAAAGACTGCGCATATGCCCTCTGGCAATGGCGATGATCGCAGCGCCGAATGACCCAATTCCCGCAGCCTCGGTTGCCGTGAAGGCGCCCGAATAAATGCCACCCAGGACAACCAAGAAGAGTCCGAGAACCGGCAGTGTGCCTCGGATTGCTGCCTTACGGCGCTGCGGGTCGAGCGGCGGCGAAGCCGGTGCTGCGCTCGGGTCGACCCGCACAACAATCCCCACCACAATGAGAAACAGTGCAACGAGAAGCAATCCGGGCAATATGCCGGCAATGAAAAGAAGGCCAATGTCCTGTTCGGCGATGATGCCGTAGATGACCAAGGGGACCGAGGGCGGGATCATGATACCCAATGTCCCGCCCGCGGCAATGGTGCCGGATGTCAACCGGTTGGAGTAATTGTAGTTGCGCATGGGCGGCATCGCCACCTTGGCCATTGTGGCAGCCGTTGCGAGGGTCGAACCGCAGACAGCCGAAAAGCCGCCTGCCGCCAGAACTGTGGCCAGGGCCAGCCCGCCGCGAAATCGACCGAGGGCTGAATAGGCGGCGTCATACAGGTCCTGACTGACCCGCGCATGAACGATCAACACACCCATCAAAATAAAGAGTGGAATGACTGACAGGTTGTAGTTCATCGAGTCGTGAAACACCTGCTGCCCCACCATGGCCAGCGACGCCTCCCAGCCCCGCTGCATGGCAAAGCCGAAAAATCCGACGACAAGCGTCGCAAATCCGACTCTGAATCCGATGAAACACATCGTCAGAAGAACAGTAAAACCGATCAGAGCGGAGGCCATCAGGTGTCTTCCAGGTGCGGATCGTCGTCACCGCTTCGGCCGATGAACAGGCCGAGTATCTGGCTGACCACACTCAAGGCCGCGAGAGTTGCCACCGTGCCGATGATCCATGCCAGTGGCCACTCAAGAACAACGGTGACGGAGTTCACATGAGCCGCTTCTCTTGCCTGTTCGAACAGAACATAGACAATCAGGCACATGGCGCAGATGGAAAATCCCTGTATGACGAAGTCGTAGATCCGAGGCGATATGGCTCGGATACGATGGTCCAGCAACTCCACAACGATATGCCGATCCTTGGCATTGGCGATGCCCAAACCCAGAAAAATTGTGAAGGCCAACAGGGTGCTGATCATTTCAGCGGCACCGAACACCGGTGCCTTCAGGACATATCTACCGATGACGTCGACAAATGTCAGGAACATCATGGCAGCAAGCACAATGCTGGAAAGAATTTCCAGGACTTGAACGATGCGCTTCAGGATACTCGCGGCCATGATGTTCTATCCGCCGTTGTCGTTACTCGGCGAGTTGCGCCTTGTAGAACGCAAGCGCAGCCGTGCCGTCGATCCCGGCTTCGCCTGCCGCTTTCAGCCAACCTTCAGTCACAAACGCGGACGACTCGACGAGTGCGGCCTCGAAGCCGGGGTCGGCATCGACAACCTCCAGTCCGGCTTCACCGTAACTGGCTTCGGCTCCCGCCGCGGCTTTGTTCCAGCGTGCACCGAATGCGGCTCCGAGGACATCGGCCGACACCGACATGATGGCTTCCTGGTCCTCAGGCGAAATCTCGGCCCATGTGTCCTTGTTCACAAAGACGGAGAATGACGTGGAATATACGGCCTTGCTGAACTTGGTCGTCGATTTGGTGTACGGCATCAACTGAAATGTCCGCAGAGCTTGCGGGTCAAGACCCAGATGTCCGTCGACCACTCCGCGCGAAATGATCTCGTTCGACTTTACGGCAGGTGTCGAAACGACACCGGCGCCGATTTTCTTGGAAATCGCGGCGAGTGGCCCCGGCAAGGCCCAGATCTTGCGGCCGGCCAATTCGTCAATCGAATTGATCGGTGTGTCGGTCTGACTGAACAACTCACCGGGCGAAATGACGAATTGCGACAACAGGTGAACCGTGTCGAATTCGTCCGGAAAATACTCCCGGTTTGTGGCCCACAATGCGCGACTCATTTTTTCGGCATCATGGATGCCGGTAAATGGCTGCATCGCAACAAGCGGTCCCTTGACGCGGTTTTGAATAAGTCCATTGAACTGCACGGCCACGTCCGCAAGCCCCTTTTCCACGGAGGCCAACTGCTCCGGAGGCGGTGCTACCGATTTGGGCGGAATGATCCCGGTGACGCGGCCGTCTGTCACCCGTTCGATCTCGTCCAGCCAGCCGGGAAGGACTTCGCTACAGGCAAAATGCTTCGCCGGCCAGAAGCAATTGACAACCAGCCGCGTCTTCGCGTGCGCAGCCACGGGGATGAGTGCGAGAGTCACTGCAACGGCAGTGCCCATGGCAATTCTCTTCGTTTTCATGGTTTCCTCCAAATGAGAGCAGGACATTTCTCCTCCGTCCTTGACTCAAATATCGGCGACCATATCATATCAGTCCAATAAAGAATCATCATTGTAGTATGCGATTTAGATATGTTGATTGATCCACGACATCTGGAGCAACTTGCCGTTATCGTCGATGTCGGCACACTTCAGCAGGCAGCCACCAAACTGGGCACGTCACAACCGGCCCTCAGCCGGATGATTTCCAATCTTGAAGCGCGTATAGCAACACCGCTTTTTGAACGGACCACCCGCCCATTGACCCCTACGGCGCTGGGTCTCGAACTTGCGCAGCAAGGCGACGCCATTCGCACGGCACGCCTTCGCGCCACAGAGATGATTGACCTGGGCGCAAAGGGTTTTTTCGGTGTGCTGAAGGTCGGCGCGCCGCCATTTCTCTGCAAGAACCTGATGTCGGAAATGATAACCAGTTTCCTGACAGCCCGACCCAAGATCCGGATCGACCTCATTCCGGATTATCATACGGGGCTGATGGAAAGGCTGTATGTCAATCAGCTGGATGTTGTGGTCGGACCGGGAATTTTCGTCGAACAGGGCAACACGGAACTGCAGGTCGAGCCTTTGTTCCGCGACAGGAACGTGATTGTCGGTCGGAAGGGGCATCCCCTGGTCAGGCTGGATTCGCCCGATGTCGAGGACTTCAAGGATGCCATCTGGGTCGGACACTCGGATCGCAGCATGCTCAGAAATGACATGGAAAATGTGCTCCGGCAGATGGGCATCACATCGCCCTCGGTCGCCTTCCAAAGCGAATCGGCCGGCGCGGTTCTTGAATTGTTGAAAGAAACCGATTTCCTGACGATCCTTCCCCGATATGCCGTCAGGTCCGATCACGGCGACGGCCTTGCCATCGCAAATATGCCCATTTTGAAACAGGAGCGGGAAGTCAGCATGATTACATTGAAAACCCGCACCGAAACGACTTTGACATCAGATTTCAAGGCCCATTTGAGAACTCGGGTCACGCATCGAAATCAATAGCCGACAATCAGCTACGGGTGGTTGACTGCTTCGGACCCCGGCGAATGATCCACACTGTTGCTGAAGACAGGGTACGGCGATGCTGTTCGGCGTCTCATCAAGGACGTCGATTGACCACTCGACAGGTCAGGGAAGGCTGAGTTTTGCCATCCGGCCGCCGTCTACCGTGTAGACCTGTCCGGTAATGAACGCCGCATCATCCGAGACCAGAAAAGCAATGAGCGCGGCAACATCTTGCGGCGTCCCGGTGCGTCCGCTTGGATGGATGGAACTCAGATTGCTGCGAAACGCGTCCGGATCGGCGAAGCTATCTATAAACGCATCATTCAGGTCCGTATCGATCCAGCCCGGAGCGACCGCATTGCAGCGTACTCCATCCGGCCCGTGATCGATGGCCATGGCCCGGGTCAGTCCATGCAGTCCGGCCTTGGAGGCTCCGTAGGCCGGATGGCGCGGATTGGAACCCAATCCCTCGATCGAACCGACATTAACGATGGAGCCGCCTCCCTTTAGATGAGGCATTGCATATTTGGCCAAGAGAAACGGGGCCGTCAGGTTGACCGCGAGCGTGTGATGCCAGTCATCGACCGACATCTCCTCCACCGTGCCTTCCTTCATGACCCCCGCATTATTGACAAGAATGTCGATGGTGCCGGCCTTGCTCACGATCTCGGAAATGACCGCTTCAGGTGCGGCTGGATCGGCAAAATCCGCAATAATGCCCTCGAAGTTCGGGTCCAGCTGGCGCTGGGCGGTAAAGACTCGCGCACCCTCGGAAGCCAAACGTCCGGCAACAGCGTGACCGATGCCGCTTCGGCCACCGGTGACGAGTGCAGTTCTTTGGTGAAATCTGTTCAATAGACCGGCTTGCCTCCATTGACCTCGACCAGCGCCCCGCACATGTACCGCGCTGCGCTGGATGCGAGAAAACACACGACATCGGCAATGTCTTCGGGCTGGGCAATGCGCCCGAGCGGAACAGACCGGTCGAGGTCCCTGACCGCCGACGCCGGGTCCAAGCCGCGTGTTTCAAAACCGGTCCGCAGCATTGGCGTGTCTACTTCGTTTGGGCAAACAGCGTTGATTCTGATGCCCTGGTGGGCGTGATCACGCCCGGTACATTGCGTCAGCGATGCAAGGGCGGCCTTCGTCATGCAGTAGACCGCGTGATCGGGACCAGGATATTTGCCCCAGCAAGAGGCAATATTGACGATCGCGCCGCCGCCCGCTGCCGCCATGACGGGAATGGCGGATCGGCACAGCCGAAAAGGAGCCTCAACATTGACGGCGAGGGACATGCGCAGGTCGTCATCAGTCGCTTCGGTTATGGTGCCGCGTCGCATCAGGCCCGCATTGTTGACCAGTATATCCAGACCACCCAGGGCCTCCCTGGCATTCTGCACAAGCTGTTCGACAAAACCGGCCTCTGTCAGGTCTCCCTCGAACGCCATATCGGCCACGATGTCCGATCCCACCCGGTCGCAACCGGCGACAACGGCACCATTGTCCTTCAGAGAGGCGACAATGGCGCGCCCGATGCCACCCGCTGCACCGGTGACCAGGGCCCGCTTTCCCTCAAATTTCGACATCTGTCTCGCCTCCCGGAATGTGCGATGCTGGCGGCTTATCAGCAGCACCTGGCCTTCGTTTTCAATACTCCTGATTGAGGGCATCCTCGGCCGGAATTTCCCGTTCGCGACGCGCGATATAGTCCCTCAAGGCCTCGTCCTTTGCCTCGTCGAGCTTGGGCTCCTCATATTCCGATAGAAGTTTTTTGGCCATCTCGAGCGACCGTTGGGTGATTTCGACGCTGCCCTCGGCCTGCCACTGCTCGACCGAATTGTTGTCGAAGAGTTTTGGCATGAAATAGGCCCGTTCAAAATTCGCACGGGTGTGTGCATGGCCCAGATAGTGGCCACCAGGTCCGACATCCCTGACCGCCGCAAGTCCTTCGTCGAAGTCATCCCAATGAATGCCTTCCGCCATGCGGTAGCCCATTGCGCATTGTTCGGCATCGACGATAAATTTTGCGACGGAGCAATGCATGCCCGCTTCGTTCCAGCCCGCCGAATGCCAGATATAGTTGGCGCCGGCGTGAAGAACGGCAGACAGGGTCGCGGCGCTTTCATAACCGGCCTGTGCATCGAAGGTCTTCGCACCGCCGAGCGTATTCGATGTTCTCCAGGGGATATCATAAAAGCGGGCCATCTGGCCGATCATGAAATTCATCAGACTGATTTCCGGCGTGCCGGCCATCGGTGCACCCGATTGCATCGAAACAGTGGACAGGTAGTGTCCGTAAATGGCTGGAGCACCCTTGCGGATCACTTGTGTATAGGCGAGCGCCGACAGCGCCTCGGCATTGAGCTGTGCAACGGTCGGCGCGACGGAGGCGGGTGTGTTGGCGCCGCCCAGTACAAAGGGTGAGCAAAGAACCGGCTGGTTGCGCCGGCAGAACGCCCGCATGGCACCGAGCATCGTCTCGTCCCAGACCAGTGGGGAATTGCCGTTGCAATTGCCAGTCGTTACAGGATGCGTCTCAAGAAATTCCTCCCCAAACAGGATAGCGCACATATCCATGACATCTTCGGCATTTTTCGGGCTGGTGGTCATGCCCATGAAGGTCTTGTCGGAATACTTCATCGACGAATAGGTGATGCGCAGATGGCGATGGGCGACCACATGATCCATCGGTTCGACAATGTGGTGCGCCGACGAGTGGAGAGCAGGGGACATGTGGCTGAGCTTGTGAAACATCGCCAGGTCTTCGAGCGTCGGCAGTCTGCGCTTGTCTTCCAGATCGCGCAGATAGGGCGCGCCGGTCATGGGAACGAAGATGGAATTCGGCCCGCCAAGCGGCACATTCTTCTCCGGATTACGGGCGTGATAGGAAAAAGATGACGGAATGGTGCTGATCAATTCACGAACCAGGCCCCGATCGAGATGAACACATTCACCCCGGACATCCGCGCCTGCTTTTTGCCAGTCGGCAAGAGCGATCGGATCGCGGAAAACAACGCCGACATCCTCGAGAATATCCATTGAGGCGTTATCGATGCGCTGGACCTGGTCGGGGTCCATGGGTTCGCATAACGGCAGATTCCGCCGCAAGCCGGGAAGCATGTCAACCTTGGAAACGGTGCGTTCCGCCCGTCGCGCCGAACGTCCTCCTGCACGTCTATCGGCCATGATCAGCTCCCCTTTTGTGCCTAATTCAGTGTTAGCTGCACCGGCCTCGGTGACGACCTCCTTAGCGACATCCACGGGCAAAAAACGACCAGCTCGTACAGGCGCTCGGGGCTGTGATCACCTAAATAGTTGACCATGTTAACTATCGACGATATGATTAACGATGCTAACTATTTTGGCCCGGCTCTGTCTGATGGGAACTATATGGCCCCGGTAATCGAATACAGTCTCCACAAGAGGCTCGGATACAAGGTTTCGAGGCTAGCGGGACTGATGGAAGCCCGGCTCGATGCAAAGATTGGCAAACTCGGCATAACCCGCATGATGTGGTGTGTCCTCAGCGGCGCAGGTCTGGAAGGCGTCAAGACCCCCTCGGAGCTTGCCCGCTATATCGGTATCGCGCGCCCGACCGTTTCACGTCTCCTGAGAGAGATGGAAAGCAAGGCGCTGATCCGCCGGCTCGGCGCCGAAGGCGACGGACGATGTATCGAAATCCAATTGACCGAGAAAGGAAGGTCGGTGCTGCAGAAGTGCCGCCCGCTCGTCGATGAACTGAACGAATATTTCGGTGCCAAGCTGACCGCGCACGATCTCGAAACCCTCCTGAAACATCTCGATATGCTCACCGATGGCGAGACGCGGGAACTGACGTCACTCTAGGCTGTGGTGAGCATTTAACCTACGTGCCGGTTTGTCCGGATTTGTTCAGGATCGGTTTAGGAGGAGGAAGGACATGCTGTTGCATATTCAACGCCGAGTGGGCCGGTCATGGGCAAATCCGGTCAAATCCCTTCGGGACGCGGTAGACTTCGCCCCTGGACTTCGTTGCGAAACGCTTGAAGTGGCCAACACTACTGCGCCTTTCGCGCCTTGCCATGAACGAAGTGTGCCACGCCGGCGCATGGGTTAAATGCTCACCACAGCCTAGGACACCTGCCATGAAAATGTTTTCCTATAAGAACCGACCGGTACATATGGGGCCGTTTCCGCTGGAGACGCTGAGCCGGTCAAAGGACCCGGTCGATCTGCAGGCGATCGAGCCCATGACGCCGCTCACCTGCGACCATCAGCCAGCCGAATCTCTGGCCCACGCCATGGCTCGTTTTCTCGGGATGATGGATACGGTTCGCGACGGCAAAATTGTTCATGGCGAAGCGGAGATTCCACAGAACCCGGCGCGCCGCGCCGAACATCTGAAAGCCGCCGGATACTACTTCGACGCGTCCATGGTAGGCATTGCGAAGCTGGAAAAGGACCACTTCCTGGCCTCTCCGTTCCGCAACCCAATGATCGATGACATCAAGGAAGAATTGGAACGCGGCCAGCCAAAGAGTTTTGCGTCGGGTATCGATGCCATCTACGCCGACGTTCTTGAATCGGCGCGCATCAAGCTCGGCCCCGTGGACCATCACACACACGCAATTGTCTTTCTCGTCGAATATGCAAGGGACCCGAAGTCGGATGAGCCGGGGACCGATTGGTTTCACAACACACAGGCCGACCGGGCGGCATTACTGACATCCAATGTCTCCGCAGTGCTTGCCAGTTACATTCGCATGCTGGGACACGAGGCGCGATCCCACACGGCCACCACGTCCGACGTCGATCTGAAACGGCTGGGCGTTTCTGCCGGGCTGTGCGGCGTTGAAGAAGTCGACGGCGCGCAAACACTCGTCAATCCCTATGTCGGCTCGCGTTTTGGTCTGGCGGCGATCACGACAACTCTGGAACTCGAACCGGATCTGCCGCTTGGACCGAATGCCGGCCGTTCCGGCTGGCAGTCGCATGGACCATCCTGGTGGCTCGGCAAGGGAACGGCGCGCAGGGCGGCAACCGCGACACCCTATGTTGATCGCGAGTTTCACATGGGCGCCCATCCATTCGAGACCATCAAGCGCCGCGACACGCCGACAACCATGATCGATGAGGAGCGCGTCCCGCGTTTTCCCAAACGGTCGGACTTTTTCGCCCGCGCACTGTTCGGCGATATGGGAAAGAACGTCCAGGAAGCAGCCAAGGGCGGCATGTATGTCATGAAGAGCCCCATTGGTGCCTGCGCCCGCCGGGCGCTGGGCGCGCTGCTGCTGCTGCAATTCGGGGAAGCGCGCGGCCCGGTATCGCCGAGCACAGCGGATCCGGCCCGAAACGCAAAAAACCTGAAGGCGGCATCCTATTATCTGTCCGCCGATGCCGTCGGGCTCAGCCGGGTTCCCGAATGGGCCTATTATTCCCATGATGCCGGTGGCAATCCCATGGAAGCCTATCACACCAATGGCGTGTCTCTGCTTTTGGATCAGGGGCACGAAACCATGGAGGGCGCGAGTGGCGACGACTGGATATCCGTCGCCCAATCGATGCGCGCCTATCTGCGGTTTTCCCTGCTTGGCGGGGTCATAGGCGAGCAGATCCGGCGCCTGGGATATTCTGCGCGCGTGCATTCGGTGGTCGATGGCGATGTTCTGCAGCCACCATTGCTGCTGCTGTCGGGTCTGGGCGAAGTCAGCCGCATCGGCGAAGTCATCCTCAATCCGTTCCTCGGTCCGCGTTTGAAGTCGGGTGTCGTCACCACATCGATGCCGATGGAGCACGACAGGCCCATCGATTTCGGCCTTCAGAACTTTTGCAACAATTGCAACAAATGCGCGCGTGAATGCCCATCGGGAGCCATAACCGCCGGCCCCAAATTGATGTATAATGGCTATGAAATCTGGAAATCCGACGCCGAGAAATGTGCCCGCTACCGACTGACCAACACCGCCGGCGGCATGTGCGGGCGCTGCATGAAGACATGCCCCTGGAACCTTGAGGGCCTGTTTACGGACGAGGCGTTCCGCTGGATGGCGATCAATGCGCCGGCGTCGGCAAAGACGCTGGCGCGGCTGGATGACACGCTCGGGCGGGGCCAGATCAATCCGGTCAAAGCCTGGTGGTGGGACATCGAACTGGACACTGCCCAGGGACGATATGTGCAGGCCGAGGCAACAAACCGGCGCGGCCTGTCGCGGGAGTTGGACCTCAAATATGAGGATCAGACGCTGGCGGTCTATCCGGCCGATGTGATGCCACCACCGCTGCCGTTCATTCATCCCTTGAACCGGGAAGAGGGGATTGAGCGTTATCGGGCCATGCTGACGCCGGAGGAATATCGCGAGAGAATCGCAGCAGGCGATGTTGTCGATCTTGCGCCGCAGCCCAAACCGCTGGAGGGGCCGCCGCCTGTCTTTCCGGTGATCGTATCAAAACGCGAGGATCTTGCCGATGATGTTGTCCGGTTCGAGTTGACCGCAGAAGATGGCAAGACCCTGCCGCCATTCGAGGCGGGGGCGCATATCGATGTAGTGATCGCACCGGAATATCAGCGCCAATACTCATTGGCGGGCGACCCTGCCGACCAGAGCAAATATGTGCTGGGTGTCCTGAAGGAAGCCGAGGGGCGTGGTGGATCGCTGCTGATGTATCGTATCTTCAAGGAAGGGCGCCGGATTTTCGTTTCCGAACCGAGAAACCATTTTCCAGTCGATGAAGAGGCATCATTCAGTGTTTTGATGGCGGGCGGCATCGGGGTCACACCTCTGATGACAATGGCGCATCGTCTGCACGCACTGAAAAAGGATTTCGTTTTCCACTACAGCGCTAAATCCGAGGAACAATGCGGCTTTGCGGAGGAACTGAAGGCCGTGCCGTGGTCCGACAAGGTGTTTTTTCACTACTCGGCGGCGGGCACGCGGGCCAATTTGAGTGAATTGATCCCAACCCATCGCAAGGGATTCAAACTCTACACCTGTGGCAGCGACCGTTACATGGATGGGGTTTTCGACATGGCTCAGCAGAAGGAATGGCCGGAAGAGAGCCTCTCCAAGGAGTATTTTTCGGTGCCAGAGCCCCCGGATTTCGTCAACTACCCGTTCAGTCTTGAACTTGAGAAATCGGGTCGGACGATCCAAGTCTCCGCCGAGGAGAGTGCGACCGATGCGCTGGAGGCCGTCGGATTGCCGGTCATCGTCAAATGCACCGACGGGCTGTGCGGTGTGTGTGCAGCCAGTTACAGTTCCGGCGAAGTCGAACACCGAGACTATGTGCTTTCGGCGAAGGAACGGGAATCCAAAATTATCCTGTGTTGCTCGCGGGCCAGTGAACCGGACGGCGTTATCAAGATCGATCTGTGACCGCCAAACCAGGCCAGGAAATTGCCACTGGCTGATCCGAACGTCATTTGCTAACGTTCGTATCGAGAGTGTTTGGCGTGCGAGCAGATAAAGGGTGAATGTGCCGTTTAACGAAATGGAAGACACATCCGGATCGCGGGAACCGTATCGTCGCATCGCGGACTGGATCAACAAAACCGGCACCGAACTCCTGGGCCAGCGCCGCGAAGAGGCCGAGGCCATTTTTCGCAAAATCGGAATTACCTTTGCCGTTTACGGCGAGGGTGGCGATCCCGAAAGACTGATCCCGTTTGATCTGATACCGCGGGCGTTTTCCGGCCAGGAGTGGTCCGTTCTGGACAAGGGAATTCGCCAGCGCGCACGCGCCCTGAATGCGTTTTTGTACGACATCTACCACCGCGGTGAAATCATCAAGGCCGGAGTCATTCCAGCCGATCTGGTGTACCGCAATTCGGCCTACCTGCCACAGATGGTCGGCTTCGAACCGCCCGGGAGGGTTTACAGCCATATCGTCGGCATCGACATCGTCAGAACCGGTCCGGACAGTTTTCAGGTCCTGGAAGACAATTGCCGTACACCATCCGGTGTCAGCTATATGCTGGAGAACCGCGAAATCATGGCGCGGATGTTCCCGGAGATCTTTTCCGGCGGTCCGATCAAACCGGTAGACGATTATCCCGACGAATTGCACAGAACTCTCAAGGAACTGGCACCGGCGGGTTGCACCGGCGAAGCAGCAGTCGTTGTGCTGACGCCCGGCGCCTTCAATTCGGCCTATTACGAACATTCCTTCCTGGCCGATCTGATGGGCGTGGAACTGGTCGAGCCGCAGGATCTGTTCGTCGAAGACGCCAAGGTCTGGATGCGGACGACACGCGGCCCGACGCAGGTTGATGTCATCTACCGGCGCATCGATGATGACTATATCGATCCGTTGACATTTCGGCCGGAGAGCATGCTCGGAATTCCGGGGCTTTTCGATGCTTACCGGGCAGGGACCGTCAATATCTGTTCCGCACCGGGCGCCGGGGTTGCCGATGACAAGGCCATTTACATCTACGTGCCTGAAATGATCCGCTTTTATCTTGGCGAGGAACCGGTTCTTGAGAACATTCCGACTTATCAATGTGGCTTGCCGGATGAACGCCAATACGTGCTCGATAATCTGGCGGAACTGGTGGTCAAGGAGGTGCACGGTTCCGGTGGCTACGGCATGTTGATCGGACCGAAGAGCAGCAAGGCGGAGATTTCCGCCTATCGCAAACGCATTATCGCCAATCCGGCCGATTTCATTGCCCAGCCGACACTCGATCTATCAACCGCCCCAACCCTCGATGGAACCAAGCTGTGCGGGCGCCATGTGGATTTCCGACCGTTTTGCCTTGTTGGGAAGTCCATTCGACTTGTTCCCGGCGGGTTGACGCGGGTCGCGCTGACCGAGGGGTCGCTGGTGGTCAATTCGAGTCAGGGTGGCGGTGTGAAGGACACATGGGTTTTGCAGGAGTGACCACATGCTGAGCCGCGCGGCTGCCAATCTGTTCTGGCTTGGGCGTTACATGGAACGCGCAGAGGCGACCGCACGAATGATATCCATGGGGCAGCGTATGGCGATGCTGCCGGGCTCTCCATCACACTCCGAATGGGCGTCGGTGATGCAGGCAACCGGAGCAATCAATGACGGGGACGGTCCGGTTTCCGAGACGGATATTGTCACGAACCTGGTACTGGATACGACCAGCGCATCCTCCATACAGGCGTGCCTGTCCCGCGCCCGGGAAAACGGCCGGGCGGTCCGCACGGCCCTGACCCAGGAAATGTGGGAAAGCCTCAACGACGACTGGCGTTATCTGCAAGGCATGGACCCGACCACCGCCCGCCAGCAACTGAGCCGCATCCTTGAATGGGTTCGCAACCGGGCCGCGGTTTTCAGGGGTGCCGTCGAGACGGCCATGTTGCGCAAAGACGGATACTACTTTCTCCGGCTCGGAGGAAGCATTGAGCGGGCCGACATGACGCTGCGCCTGCTGAATGTCAAATACTTCCTCCTGTTGCCGGAAACGGAGGTTGTCGGTGGTGGCCGCGACCATCATCAATGGATGACCATGCTGCATGCCGTATCCGGATTACGGGCCTATCATCACGACTATCTTGGCGATTATGCACCCTGGAACATCGCGGATTTCCTGCTTCTCAATCAGGCATTTCCCCGGTCCGTCGCTTTCAGCTACACCCAGATCAATGCCTGCCTGGAAAAGCTGGAGAAAAGCCACGGTGGAAGCCATGCCTGTCAGGCCACGGCGCGCGGTGAATGCAACCTCCTCGAGCGCACGGACATCAATATTATCTTCAATGACGGACTGCACGAATATCTGAATGAGAAGATCGCCAAGACAGCGCGCATCAGCCGGGAGGTGTCCGATGCCTACTACTTCTAAGGGTGGCGCGTGATGCGGCTGAATGTGTCCCATCGTTCGACCTACAATTATGAGCCCGCTGCTGCGCGCGTGTCACTGCGATTGAAGCTGTTCCCGTCAGTGTATGATGGTCAGAACGTCGAAGCCTGGCGCGTGACCGTCAATGGCGATCCGGTGAAGCCGATCTATGTCTCCGGATATGGCGATGACGTCGCCCTGTGGAACTGCCACGATCCGATTGAAGCCGCTGTGGTGATGGCAGAAGGCACGGTCGTTACGTCGGACAGGGCCGGGGTCGTGCGCGACCTTCCGCGCAAGCCACCCGCAGCACTGTTTACGCGCAGCACGGATCTCACCTGTCCGAATGAGGCCATCGAAGGTCTGGCAAAAGAGAGCCAGACCAGCGATCTGCTGGAGACGGTTCACAGTCTTTCTCTTGCCGTCAAGGAGGCGGTGACCTACCGCACTAAGGTAACAAACAGCGAAACCACCGCCGCCGAAGCGATGTCGGCCGGAGAGGGCGTGTGTCAGGATCACGCTCATGTCTTCATTTCTGCTTGCCGGACCATCGGCATTCCCGCGCGCTATGTGACCGGCTATCTGCAGGCGACCGATGACGAAGCAGCACTGCTCGAAACCCATGCCTGGGCGGAGGCGCATATCCGAAATTTCGGCTGGATCGGGGTTGATCCGTCCAACGGCATTTCGCCGACAGAACATTACATACGCATTGCCTGTGGGCTGGACGCCGATGATGCGACTCCGATAAAAGGCCATGTGGTTGGCGGATCTGACATCTCGCTGACTGCGGAAGTTGCGGTGGCCGACAGCCAACAGCAATGACCCCAATGACACCGAGTTAAAGGCACTTCAGCGTGACATATTGCGTTGCAATCAAGCTAGACGCCGGGTTGGTTCTGCTTTCCGATACCAGAACCAATGCCGGGCTGGACAATATCTCCCGCTACGGAAAAATGCATTGCTGGGAGGTTCCCGGAGACCGGGCCTTTGCGCTTTTGACGGCTGGAAATCTGTCGATTACGCAGGGCGTCATTACCCGGCTCGAAAAACAGATCGAGATGTCTTCGGTCGAGCCGGAAACGGAAACCATCCTCAATGCCGACAGCATGTTCCGCATTGCACAGATCGTCGGCGAAACCATGCGTGATGTTCAGGAGCGGCACCGCGATGGAATGGAGGCACAGGGTACCAGCTTCAGTTCCACCATCCTCGTGGGCGGCCAACGCAAGGGCGGTTCACTACGGTTGTTTCTGGTCTATTCCGCCGGAAACTTCATAGAGGCGACAAAGGACACGCCGTTCTTTCAGATTGGCGAGCACAAATACGGCAAACCCATTCTGGATCGCGTGATCACGTCAGCCACGCCCCTCGAGAAAGCCAAACTGGCGGCCTGTGTGTCGATGGATTCAACCCTGCGCAGCAATCTTTCGGTTGGAATGCCGCTTGACCTGGCGATCCTGGAAACCGATCGTTTGCGTTTTTCCGAACGGCGCAGGATCGAACAGGATGATGGTGATTTCAACACCCTGTCGGAAGCCTGGTCCAAGGCACTGAATTCAGCATTTCACGATCTGCCTCATTTGCTGTGAACGCTTGGCGCCGTGATGCCCAGAGCATCGAAGGGCACGTCTACTCAAACCAAGAACTTTGAATAGTTCACGCCGATGGCAATGAACACGGTTCCGGCGACGCCATTCAACATGCGTTGCATCGGGACGTTGAAATGGACGGCCTTCAGGCTCGACAGGAGCAGGACGAGGCCGCTGAACCAGATGGTGCTGAATCCCATATGAAGACCAACCAGAGTGAGCGCCAATGGCATGGCGTCGTCGCCGGGCGGGATGAGGTGAGGAAAAACGGCGATATAGAAAATCAGAATCTTGGGATTGAGAGCGTTGGTAAAGAACCCGTCAGAAAAGGATATCCACAAGGAGTTCCGATGATTGCCGGAATGCGTCCGTCCTTCGTCCTTGATCTCGACGATGGCTGCATGAATCGCCTTGAAACCGATCCAGCACAGATAGGCCGCACCCAGAAATTTGACTGATGACAGCAACAGGTTCGACTTGGCCAGAAGCACAGAGACACCAAATATCGACATGGAGCCGTGAAGGCAAAAGGCGACAATGAACCCCGCTATGCTGGCGAATCCACACGCCTGTCCTGCAATCGGCACCGTTCGAATGATCAACAGGCCACTCGGACCCGGCGCCATCACCAGGAAACCTATGATTACGGCAAATCCGACTATGTGAGCAAAGTCCATTGAGGTCCCTTGGCGCCAGATACGGTTGCGTCCGGATTGAGGCGCCAAGCCTCATGAATTTTCATTTTTGTGACATCACCCGGATGGGTGATGTGAGCCGCGTTGAAATGCGTTTGAGTACACACAAGCCGGGGGCGAGACCTCCCGTCCGGCTTTGTGAGGCACATGATGGGTAGCGGCCTTGCAGGGACCTGCGATGTCGCCCGCGGCCCCAATGCACAAGAACTGCGGGCGTTTACATTCGCAGCGGACGGCCATGGTGAATGGCGGACATTAGTCCACCTTCGACCATGTGCCGTCCGGGGTCCGCCGCCTGGTCAGACCGTCGCGCGTCCCAGTGCGCCATCGATGGCCTCGACGATCTGGTCAAGGTCATCCTTGCGGCAAATCAGTGCCGGACTGAGGCAGAGCGTGTTGTTGTAGCCGTCAAGGCTACGGTTGGTTGCGCCGATCAAGACACCCTGCGACAGGCAATCGGCCACGATGGACTGCACCAGATTTTCAGCCACCGGCTCCCGCGTCTCGCGATCCCGCACAAGCTCGGCGCCACAGAACAATCCCTTGCCACGCACATCCCCGACAATTGCATGTTTTTCCTTCAACCCATGCAGCCGGTCCATCAGATAGGCGCCCATCTGTGTCGTGTTGTCGAGCAGGTTTTCGTCTTCGATGATGCGCATGTTTTCAAGCGCGGCAGCGGGGCCCGCCGCACAACCACCAAAGGTCGAGATATCGCGAAAATAGCTCATGGGATCGGACGGATCACTCTTGAAGTGGTCAAACACCGCTTCAGTCGTGACCGTGCACGAGATGGCCGCGTAGCCGGAAGCCACGCCCTTGGCCATGGTGACGATATCCGGCTCGATGCCGTAGTGTTGGTAGCCAAACCATTTTCCGGTCCGCCCCACGCCGCAAACGACTTCGTCAATGTGAAGAAGGATATCGTATTTGCGGCAGATCTCCTGAACCGTTTCCCAATAGCCTTCAGGTGGCGTAATGACCCCGCCGCCGGCGGTAATCGGCTCCAGAACAATGGCGCCAACCGTATCGGGACCTTCGCGGAGAATGACCTCTTCGATCGCCTGCGCTGCCCTTGTGCCGTAATCTGCGCATTCGCCATATTGGGACCGGTATTCCAGGCAGTGAGGAACCTCGACGAATCCAGGCGTAAACGGACCATACTGGTCCTTTCGCTGATTCTGGCCGGTTGAACTCAGGGCCGTAATCGTGGTGCCGTGATAGTCGCGTTCGCGGTAGAGGATCTTGTGCTTCTTGCCACCATATCTGTTGTGGGCGATTTGCCGCACGATCTTGTAGGCCTTCTCATTGGCTTCGGAGCCCGAGTTCGAAAAATAGACCCGACTCATTCCCGGCATTTTCTCGATCAGCTTTTTGGCAAAGAGGGCCCCGGGAACGTTTCCGGCCGAATTGGCGAAGTAGTTCAGGCGCACCAGTTGATCGCGCACGGCATCGGCGATGCTTTCGCGTCCGTAACCGACATTGACGGTCCACACGCCACCGGACACGGCATCCAGATGTTCAACGCCTTTGGCATCCCAAACGCGCATGCCTTTGCCTTCGATAATGACCAGGGGATCGACGGTCTCATACTTCTTATGCTGGCTCAGATGGTGCCAGACATGAAGGCGATCGCTTTCTACGGCTTCACTGAAGTCGTTTACGCCAGGTGACAGGTTCATTGCTTCAACTCCCAATGGCGCCGCTGCGCCGTAGCGCCGCAAGCTCGATTTCCAACCTTGATCTCATTTCCGTGGAAAGTCCCATGCATACCGACATGCAGATAGCCCCAGTTTTAGAGGCTCCATGACGCCAGTTGCAGAAAGGGTGGCACAGGGTCAGCCGCGCAGAAACTCGATCTCAATGAACGCACATTCGAAATCATTGGCATTGATGACGTCGTGTTCGACGCCGAGTTCGCGAAAATACGGAACACCATTATTGAGCTGCGCGATTGACCTATTGCCGCCGCCATTGTCAATTTCGAGCTGCCCATCGAACAACGGTACGACAACATAATCAAAGGCATGTCTGTGCCAGCCGGTATTGTCACCGCGATTGCCGAATTGCCACCTTGTCACCCGTGTTGTTTCGTTTTCGATAAGCACCGTGCCCTTGGCACGACCGGATCCGGCATCATCACACATGGGGCAGCCTTTTTTGGTTGTTGCAGTAACTTGGGCACCAAGACGATAGCGCAGCGCCGGATTCTGACCAAACAGAATTCAGTCGTGGCCAATGATCTGGATCAATGCATGGATTTCGGGAATACTCCACTATGCGCAGTGGTCGCAGCGGTGACGCTGCGCTCACGATGTCTGGTTCGGAGGCCGGTATGGCAGGCAATGAAACGGTGATGTCCTCGCATCCGCCAAAAGTTCCGCAGATCAATGACATTACCTTTCAAGATGTTCGCGCTTCGCTGGGAGCCGGTTTCGCCGATTTCATGCGAGCGCCGATGTTCGGATTGTTTTTCGGTGGAATTTACTGGCTTGGCGGCCTTGTGATCCTGGCCTCGCTCACCATTCTCGACATGTCATGGATGATCATACCGGTTGCGATCGGCTTCCCGCTCATCGGTCCTTTTGTGGCGGTCGGACTTTATGAAGTCAGCCGCCGGTTGGCCAATGGCGAACCCCTCGTCTGGAAGGAAATCCTGCTGGTGGTGTTTCACCAGCGCGAGCGTCAGCTCAGCTGGATGGCCTTTGTGGTCCTATTCATATTCTGGATGTGGATATATCAGATACGCCTGCTTCTGGCCCTGTTTCTTGGCTTCCAGAGCTTTTCAACCATCCCGCGCTTCATCGAAGTCATCACGACGACGCCGGAAGGATTGGCCTTCCTTGCTGTCGGTACGGTTGTCGGCGCTGTCCTGGCTCTGGTGCTCTATTCGGCCACCGCCATCGCGATGCCATTGCTTCTCGAGCGGGAACTGGATTTCATCACGGCCATCATCACCAGCTTCAAAACCGTGATCAAAAATCCGGTGCCGATGATCAGCTGGGGCCTCGTCATTGCCGTGCTTGCCATCCTTGCGATGGTGCCGCTTTTCCTCGGCATGCTGATCGTGCTGCCCATTTTGGGCCATGCAACATGGCACCTCTACAAGCGGGCCATCGAACCGCAATAGCATGACTTACCGGTGCGTTTCGCGCTCGGATTCTCAACACCGACAGGACGCGGGCGGGCTCTTGTCCGGTAATCGACCATCGCCGTTGATCTTGAAATTGTCGTAATAATGTGAGAAGTGGGGATCATCGAGTTTCGGCCGGACGGCATGGCCCCAGCGCCTGGAAATCAATCAGGCGTCGCCCCCCCTAAATCCAAGATTTCGATATAGATGACAGGCACTTGTGCCTGAATACCAAAATATTTCTTGAGAGGAAATACAATGCAAAGTGGAACGGTGAAGTGGTTCAATTCCCAAAAAGGATTTGGCTTCATCCAGCCGGACGATGGCGGATCGGACGTATTTGTCCACATCAGCGCGGTGGAGCGCGCGGGTCTTCGTCAACTCGACGAAGGTCAGAAAATCTCTTTTGAGGTTGTCGCAGACAAGCGCACCGGCCGTTCGTCGGCTGACAATCTTCAGGCGGGCTGACCAGCCTGATTTCGGGGCCCGGTGCGACCACGCAACGGGCTCCTCCCCTGGGCGCAAAGGGTACACAATTCCAGTCCTTATGGACCAGGCCGAATGGCAGAACGCCCGCCCCAGGCAGCAAGAGCCCGACAAACAGTAACAGCTCTACTTGCCGGACTTGCGATCCGGTTTCACGTTCGTCGACGGCGCCCCGAACTCTTCGATGAAATCCCGAAAGACCGTGTCCAGTTTGTCGGCATCCGCATAGGCGTCGAGATGTTCCAGCAACACAACAAGCAGATAGTTGTTGCCGAGGCCCCATTTTTCATTGAGGTCCCGCAGCCGTGAATAGGCGTCTTCCGTCAGCGCGGCGTGAAAGCGCTTAGGAAGAGGCAGTCGTTTCGGTTTCTTCATCATCCACTCCACACAGGCTTTCGGCTTTCGTCGATCCCAATCCCTGTTCCTCGATCTCCTTGGTGCGTCGCCAGAAAACATCATGCAAGGCGTCCATGGATGTCGACTCACAAGTGCGTATGACGGCGCAGCGATCCGCAAAACTCTGAATGTCAGGAAAGGGGCCGCCTTTCTTGTCCTCCGGGGCGACCATCTGCAACCCCTTGCACTGGTGGCAGATGCCGGTTTTGGAAACGAGGGCACAAAGACCCTCATATTGCTCCTGCATGGATGCGCGGGCGGTCGCAAGACGGTGTCGCATGACAGAATCAGACAGACCGAGAGCATTGGAGGTTTCGCGTGCCGACATATCGACAATATCCCGCAGAACCAGCACGGCAATTTCATCGGGAGGCAGAGAACGGCCAACGCATGAAAAACAGTAGGATATGTGTTCGCGAACTTCATAGGAAAAGTCGGGTGATGCACATTGGGACACCACTTCGCCACTCAGCTCTTCCGATTCTGCACACAGATTCGCATACGCCACCTGCGCTTCGCCGCGCCAGCGCTTCTGGCGACGCAGAAAGTCGATGGCCGCTCGCGTGGCGATCGCAATCAACCAAGTGGAAAATCTGCTTCCCTGCCGAAATCCTGCCAGACCGTTCCATGCCTTCAGCATGGCGTCCTGAACGATGTCCTCGGTGTCTTCCGGGTGTCCGACCAGACGTTTGACCACCGCACGGACCTTGGGGCGCAGCGGCCCCGTCAGTTGTTCAAAGGCCCGGTGGTCACCCGACACGGCAAGTTTGATCAAATCCCTGTCGCTTTTCATGCGGACTGAATTTCCTTGTAAGCCGAGACAATTGCCGGCCGTTGCAGCATTCCGCGATGCCACTGGGCAATGTGCGGTCGGTCTTCAAGCTGTTTCCCGGCAGCCGGAACGCTACCAAGATATTGGGTGAGCATCGGTTCAAATACAATATCGGCGAGACTGAAGCGGTCTCCAGCGAGATAGGTTCCTTGTCCTATAAGCGTTGACAGCGCATCCAGACATCGGCCAGCCGGTTCTGTGTCGATGGTGGATGCGTCATCGGCAAAACTGGCCTTGACCAGCGCCGGATAGGCATAGTCATTGCAGATTGAAACAATCTGCCACATGCGGGCTTTGTCAATGGGATCGGCCGGTACCAGCACAGCCGGGTCTCTCAGATCATTGAGATAGCTGAGAATGGCAGCCGTTTCGTATAGACACACCGAACCATGTTGAAGCACCGGCATTTTGCCAAACGGGTGCAAAGCCAGATGACTGGCCTTGCCAAACTCCAGGGGTGCGAGTTCCCAGTTCAGTCCAAGCTCCTCACAGCTGATCATCGCGCTGCGCACATAGGTGCTGCCGGCAAAACCAAACAGTTGGATCGTTGTCATATTAATCTCCTTTGTCATGGCTGAAAAATGTTGTCATGTCCTTAGACGGGCAGTCGATTGAATTCCGTCAAGAATATGAAAACAAAGGAAAAAATTTGGATGCTCCAAAATCTTTTGCGCGCTCCGAAAATGGCGGGTGATATCGACACGAGCACCAATTTGCCGCGGTCCGGGCAGTTGATTGTCAGCCGACATTGGTGTTCTATGCGGCATCCGAAAATTTGTTGTAGCGGCGCATCTACACGGCTGAAGTGACCGTGATGCCAGAAGGGAGAATCCAGCATGTCTAATTTGAGAATTGGCGACGAGGCGCCGGATTTTGAAGCAGAGACCACCCAGGGCAAGATCAATTTCCACGAGTGGCTTGGTGATTCCTGGGGTGTGCTTTTTTCACATCCAAAAGACTTCACACCGGTCTGCACGACCGAACTTGGATACATGGCGCGGATCAATCCGGAATTTCAGAAGCGCAATGTGAAGATAATCGGACTTAGCGTCGACCCGGTAGAAAACCATGCCGACTGGGCTGCCGATATTGAGGAAACACAGGGCTTCATGCCCAACTATCCGATGATCGGCGACACCGACCTGAATGTCGCAAAGCTGTATGGCATGCTTCCTGCCGGTGCCGGAGAATCTTTCGAGGGGCGGACAGCGGTGGACAATCAGACCGTTCGCACGGTTTTTGTCATCGGACCGGACAAGAAAATAAAGCTGTCGATTTCCTACCCGATGAGCACCGGCCGGAATTTCGACGAAATTCTTCGCGTCATCGATTCCATGCAATTGACAGCCAAGCACAAGGTGGCGACACCGGTGAACTGGAAGGATGGCGACGACGTCATTATCGTTCCGGCCGTTTCCAATGAAGAAGCGGAAAAGCAATATCCAGATGGCTGGAAGACGCTGAAACCATATCTGCGGGTGGTTCCGCAACCGAAATAGGGCCAATGGACCGGACAAACAGGAAAGGGCGGCTCTGGGTCGCCCCTTTTTGTTTCCGGGCGACGCCGCGATAGAGCGGTCCGATCGCGGATGCCTATGATCCTACAAAAAACTGGATGATGACGGCGTTGGCCAGATCGACAAAAAAGGCCGACACCATCGGCAGCACGATGAAGGCAAGCGGGGCAGGTCCGTAGCGTTTGGTTACCGATGACATGTTGGCAATGGCCGTCGGAGTTGCCCCCAGAGTGAAGCCCGCAAAACCCGAACTCAGAACCGCGGCCGTGTAGTCCCGTCCCATCAACCGGTAGAACAACAGAACAATAAACAGGACCGTTCCAATAACCTGGAAAGCCAAAACACCCAGCAGCGGGCCGCCCAGCCCCTGCAGGGTCCAGAGTTGCATGCTCATGAGAGACATGGCGAGAAAAATGGACAGGCAATAGTCGGAGATGATCGCCATGGCCCGTGTCCGCGCCGGCCAGGGCATCCTTGGAAAAACCGTCGTGACGATATTCGACATCACGATTGCGACCAGAAGGCAGGACACGAACAATGGCAGTTTCAGCCCTCTGGCAGCAATTGCTTCATTGACAATGTAACCCACAATGATCGCGATATTGATCGCCAACAGCGATCGCATGATGCTGATATGATTGACTTTCGTATCTTCATCGCCTTCCTTCTTGTAGGGTAGTCCCACGATCGGTCCATCGGATGGAGCCCCCACCAATCGGTGGCGGTCAATCAGGAATTTTGCAATCGGGCCACCAATCAGGGCCGCACACACCAGTCCGAGTGTCGCTGCGGCAACCCCAATTTCCGCAGCTGACGTGAAGCCTGTGATCTCCTCGATGGTTGGCCCCCAGGCAATGGCCGTGCCGTGTCCGCCGATGAGGGACGCCGATCCCAGGAGAACGCTCAATTGCGCTGGCAGATCGAACAACCGGGTGCCCATCAGACCGATCAGATTTTGGAGAACGATGAACGAGAGGGTTATGACCAGCAAAACCAACAGCATTCGGCCGCCGGCGATGAGATCCTTGATCCGGGCGTTCAGTCCGATGGTTGTAAAGAAGATGACCAGCAGTTCGTCACGGGTCGACAGTTCAAATTCGATTTCAATATTCAGCCACGAATAGAGGGCCCAAGTGACAAGAGCGGCGGCAATGCCACCCGATACCGGTTCGGGGATATTGAAATTGCGCAGGAAAGATATGTTCCTGGTCAAAAAAGCACCAAGGAAAAAGACGATTATCCCGATAGTGATCGCCATGAAATCAGTGACCAGTATCGTCTGCGCACCGTCACTGTTCAATTCGAATCGTCCTTGCTCATCGGGTTCGAGGCTTACTCAGGTCGCTTGTGGACACAAGCAGATTAAGCAGTTTGTGACAAGCGAAGAACCAGGGAGCGAACGGCCAATTGCAGTTGTGCGGAGGCGGCGCAGCGTTTGCTGATCGGCGACTTAGATGCCGTGACCTGGTCCGCCATGGTCAACCTGTACCTGCGTTGCCGAACGACGCATCATGACGGCTAGGATTGCAATGGCGGCCAGGCCCAGCAATGCGGCCAGACCGGCCGCAGCAATCGCTGTTGAATATCCGCCGAATTGCCAGAGCGCAGCGCCAATAAACGGAGCGACCGCGAAGGCCGCCAGATTGGGCACGGCCAAAAGGCCGGAGATGCCACCAAACCCGGTAGTCCCGAGAGATTCGGCCGTGATAACCGGTTTCAGAATATAGGTGACGCCGTAGGTCGCGCCTTGGGTGGCGGCAAAGACAAAGGCCAGGAGCGGCGTGGTGCCGGCCAGAAACAGCACTCCAGCAGCCAGGCTGAGGCCTGCAAAGGCAACAACGCTCAGGGCAACGGCGCTCACCCTGTGGTCAAACCGCATCATGGCCAACCGTCCGGCCACCTGCGCCGGGCCAATCAGCGAGGCCACCGTGACCGCCATTGCTTCGGTCAGCCCGCGGTCCACGAGGATTGGAATGACGTGATTGAGCAAAATGCCATGATTGAGGGCGATCAGCGGAAATGCGATCGCCAGCAGCCAGAATTCGCGGCGACCCATAGCCGCCCGCACCGCCGCGCGGCTGGTCGCACGAGGAGGTGCGTTATGGGCGGTTTCGCCATTTCTTTGAAGCAGTGACGCCCCAGCGACGAGCAGTGGTACGCCGAGGACTGCCACACCGGTGGCAAAAATGATGACCGCACCGCGCCATCCAAGTGTGGCCGACAGCCAGGCACCGAGCGGGAAGGCAAGGGCTGAGGCAAAACCGGCACACAGGGTGATGCGGGTGATTGCGGCACGTGCGGACGTTCCCATTGTCCGCGTGACGAATGCGAAGCAGGGCTCATAAAGGCAGCCTGCATGCGCAAGTCCGATCAGCGCCCAGACGACCAGAAACATGGTCTGATCTCTCACCATTGCCAACAGCGCCAACGCAAACGCGCCAAACAAAGCACTGCCGCCAAGCAGCAGGCGGCCGAAGCCCGCATCGATGATCCGACCGGTAAGGGGAGACGCCGACGCCGCAACCAAAAGAGCGATTGTGAACCCAACCGCCAGTTCCGTCTTGCTCCAGCCCAGGGACGTCTCCCAGATCAGAAGGAGGGCGGCAAAGCTGTAAAACAGGCCGGCCCAGACGATCATCTGGCCGGCAGCGAGGAGCCAGACCGCGAGATGCAATTGGTTGCCGATTGCGGCTGGAACCCGACGTGCGTTCATGCCGCTTTGTTTATCACAAAAGCTGATAGACCAAACCGGCAAGTACGGCTCCAAAGAAGCCAAGGCCGATATAGGCGGCGAATACGCCGCGGTGAACCAGTGACCAGACGGCTGTCATGGCGGGTATGGAACTGACGGCTCCGGCCGTGAGAAACGCCATCGCCGCCCCCTGGGTCATGCCCTGGGAAACCAGGCCGGCAAGAAGTGGCGGTGCGACATATCCGTTCAAATAGGCGGGCATTCCAATGAGCGCGGCAACGAACACCGGCACAACACCTTGTCCTCCGACCGCAGAGGCGATCATCGATGCCGGCACATAGGTGACCAGCACCGCTTCGAGCACATAGGCGAGTGCCAACCATTTGATCAAAAACAGTGCATTGTCGGCAAAAGCGGATCTGAAGGTGTCCGTGCGTTCGACTTCGGTCCAGAAGCGCCACACCGGCTTGCCATCGAAGGGTGAGGGGCCGCATCCGCATCTGCTGGTAGTTGTCTGTCGGATCGGATCTGAAAACAGGCCCATGGACAGCAATGATTTGATCGCGAATCCACCGAACAGTCCCAGGGATACCGCGACTACAGCCTTGCCGATCGCAAATGGCCACCCCAGGGCGGCGGCCGTGATAAAGAGTGTCGGCGGATCGATGAGCGGAGAGGACAGCCAGAATGCCATCACAGCAGAAAGCGGGGCTCCCAGTGCAAGAAGACCGGCGATAAACGGGATCACCTCGCACGAGCAGAAGGGCGCCAGCCCGCCGAGCAGGGCAGCAAGAACGACCATGCGGTTCTCGCGTCCACGAAACGCCGCTGCCACATAGGCTTCCGCACCGGCAGCCTTGAGCCACGCAATCATGATAACCGCAATGGCGATATAGGGCAGGGTTCCAATAAAGGCGCGCAATGCGAATTCAACAAATCCAGCGGCCTGTTGCGTGTCGAGCACAAGAACGATCAGCGGAATGACGACGACGATTGTCCAGGGTGTTTTCAACCATGGTGGCACCAGTCCTGGTGAGCGAAGGGTCGACGAAATATCTGACACGATGCACCTCACACCCGGTCCGCCACAGCGGCAGCACAGATAAAGCTAATAAAACTATATTTCTAGTTATATAGAAATAGAGCTCTTGTCAAACGCGTTGACAGTGTGATGTTCATTGGGTGCGCCGTTTATTGGATCGGTCGTAATGCGCCATCAGATCATTGAATCTTTCGCCCTGTACGGCGATATGGCCCTTCAGTTCGGATTCCACGACCGCGGCATCACCCTTTTCGAGGGCTGCGAGAATGCGTTGGTGCTCCGCCATGGACTGTTGCATCCGGCCCCGAACGTGCAACTGCATTCTGCGGAAGGGCTGAAGGCGTCTTTGCAATCGGCGCGCTTCTTCCGCCAGAAAACCATTGCCGCTGGCTGCGTAAAGCAGGCTGTGAAACTGCTCGTTCTCCCGATAATAGGCATCCGCGTCCCCGGTCTGCAGAGCCTTTTCGCATGCGGTGGCTGAACCTTTGAGGGCAATAAGGTCCTCATCCGTCAGCCGTCTCGCCGCCAATCGGCCGCACATGCCCTCCAATTCGGCCATGACTTCGAACATCTGGACAAGTTCTATGATGCCGGGATGCCGCACATAGGCCCCGCGGCGGGGCCTCAACTCGAGAAGACCGGAGGCTGCCAACATCTGGAGGGCTTCGCGAAGCGGTGTGCGCGAAACCGAAAAATGTTCCGACAAACGTGTTTCGTCAAGGCGATCACCATCCGAGAACTCACCGGTAATGATCAGATGCTCAAGCGTCTCGCGGATGTTGTCAGCGCGGCGTTGAGCCATGGGCGCGTCCCGTTTCATCAGATTATTATATTCAAAAAGAGAATTTTTGTATACAAGAGAGTTGGCATCGCATGCAAAGAGGCAATCGGTGCCTCGATGTCGATGATCGGCAGGCCCAATGCCACTCTCGGGCAAACGATCCGTCAGAAAGGAGCAAAACCGTGACACGGTCGCGTTTTCTATCCGACATTCTCGGAACCATTTTCGAGCGCCGCTATTCAGCGATGGATGCTTCGGACAAACGGCCCATCGAAGAAATGTGTCGAGCGCTCCTGACAAGTGTCGGGGAGGTCTCCGGTCTGAAGCTTGCTTCCGCCATCCTGAACCGTTTCAGCCAGATGGAAGACGATCAGAAGGAAGCCTTTTTTCGGTATCTGACCGAAGAGCTGGATGTTGATCCTGATGCAATTCAGGCCAGTGCCCGCGCTTATGGAGAGTCGCGCGCGACTGAAGATCTTCAGAAATTGACGCGGGTATCAGAACCGACACGGCAGGAATTGCTGCGGCGGCTCAATCAGGTTCCCGGGGCAACACCCAGATTGGTTGCCATGCGTCTGGACCTGCTCGATATCCTGGACGAGCACCCCGAATTCGGCCGGACGGATCTGGATTTCATGCACCTGTTTTCATCCTGGTTTAACAGGGGATTTCTTGTGCTTCGCCGAATCGACTGGGATACGCCGGCCAATATTCTGGAAAAGATCATCCAATATGAGGCTGTTCACGCCATCAATGACTGGGATGATCTGCGTCGGCGAATTGAACCGGAAGATCGGCATTGTTTTGCCTATTTTCACCCGGTGATGCCGGATGAGCCGCTCATTTTCGTCGAGGTTGCCCTGTCCAAGGGCGTACCCGGATCGGTTCAGGAGGTTCTTGCGGAGGATCGGGAGGTTCTGTCGGAAACGGAGGCCGACTCGGCCGTCTTCTATTCCATATCCAACTGTCAGCGTGGATTGAGCGGAATTTCGTTTGGCAACTCCCTGATCAAACAGGTTGTCGAGGATCTCTCGCGCGACCTTCCGCATCTCAGGACGTTTGTAACGCTTTCGCCGATGCCTGGCTTTGGCAAATGGCTCGAAGCGCGGCGCACCGGTGATCTGGATGAGGCGGCCGGTGAGATTGTCGAGGCTGCCAGGCACGCAGCAAATGAAGACCATCCCACATCGCTCACGGCATTCGGAGACGAGCTTCGTGCGCTCGCAGCGCATTACCTCGTGGAAGAAAAGCGATCAGACGGGCTGCCGCTTGACCCGGTCGCCCGCTTCCACCTGGGCAATGGCGCCCTGATCCATGATGTCCACGCCTTGGCCGACATCTCCAGCAATGGTCTCAGGCAGTCATGCGGTGTCATGGTCAACTATCTCTATGACCTTGCGCGGGTCGAGCAAAACCACGAGGAATTCGTCGACAATCTGACCATCGCTCGCTCTCGAGGCATCCAGGCCCTTCTGCGCAGCGGATTGCCAGAACGAAAACCCCGCAATGTCGTCAATGGCTGACCGACTCACTCAGAATTGGTGTCCGCAGCATGTGCTTTGTGCGGCAGGGCCGGAATCACGATGCGTTGCGGCGCTGCAGCCGCATCCGTTCTGACCGACAGCCTTGGCCTCCGCATCCTGTCTACAACAGGCGTCGACTCCCTCCGGAGCGGCACCGCCGCAGCAATCGGCGGTCAATCGGTTGCCACCATGTGGATCGTGTGGGGACTCATCATTCATTCCGTTGCTCCTGACCACCGAATGGGCAATTAATTATTTAAACCATAAAACTGGTTATATAGAAATAAAAAGTGATTGCCAGGCAAATCTATGTGTTGGCCTACGGTTGAACCGCGACATGGGCCTGGCCAGGGCCTATCGCATATTTCCACGGCAGTTTTTCATGCCGCCAGCCTTCCAGCACGCGGTGGCCATCGCGGTTGCCTCGCCCCTCGAACCCGTCCACCACATGCCAGACGCGGCTGAAGCCAGCTTCTGCAAGAAAATTGACGGAGTGTCTGGAGCGACTGCCGGACCGGCAAATCAGGATGATGGCGGATGATCTGGTTCCACCTGCCGCGGTCACATAATCCTCGACCTGTGAAACAAAATGTGGGTTTCGCACGAAGCCATATTGCCCGAAATTGGGATTAACCGATGTGCCGAGGAATGCAAAGGGGATGTTCCGATCGATCTCAACGGGGTGGCCGACCAGGCCAAACTCGGCAGGCGTTCGAACATCGATGAAGAGGATGGATGGATCGCGGGTCAATGCGTCATGAGCATCTTTCGATGTGAGATAAAGACCCAATCCGGTCTTGCGGTGCTCTGAAAGGCGGGTCGGATCAACGGAGGATGCAAGGTCGGACGCCTGTGAGTGCGCGCTCGTCAGGAGAATTACCACAACAAGTGTGATGACAATCCGGTGAACGGGACCGAAACCCGAGATTGATGCACCAGGCCTCATTGACTTTGTTTGCCTCCGGATCAGATTGACAATGACCGGCTCAGTTTAGGGCAGCGCCGACCGGCAACGAAGTCACATTGGCGCGAGCGCGTCCAGAAACACAATTCGAACACGGCACTCAGCTGTCGCATTTTTCAGGAGTTATCAAATGGTCGACACGGCACGCGGATCGAAACGGATCACTGGAGTTCTCTTTGCCATCCTCCTGGCAATCGCCTTCATGCCGATGTCCGCAAAGGCACAGCTTGCCGACAGGACGGGATGGATGGTTTTGGCAACCGACCATGATTATCCAACGCTGACGGAAAACGTATTGGCGGCGGCAAAGAAAAACAAGATTGGCGTGGTCACCCAGGCATCGGCCACCGTTGGTGCAAAGGCGGTTCTAGACAAGACCATACCGGGCAACATGGTGATTGGCCTCTATCATCCTCGGTTTGCGGTGCCGATGCTGGAGGCAAGCGTCGCCGCGGGTATCGAGGCGCCGATCCGTGTTTACGTTACCGAAAATCCGGATGGCACAGCAACACTGTCCTACAAACTGCCGAGCTTCGTGTTCGCACCCTATATGGATGAAGGCGGAGAGGCATTGGCCGCGCTGGCGGCCGAACTGGACACGCTATTTGCAGCGGTCGCTGCGGACGCGGCTGCCAAATAGCGGCTCTTGTCTAACCGGACAGGATTGTGGATCCGTCCGGAATAGTCTGGGGCAGGGCATTGAGCGCGTCGATGCTGAAGCCCGCGATCGCCTTGTATCGTGCGGCGTGATCCGCCAGTTCTCCCGGGCTGGTGACATCGTCGATGTGATCGAATGACCCGCCACAGCGGTCCTCTATCAATTGCAACACGGCATCGGGGCCACTTCCGCGATTGGTCCGCACAATGCGAGTCGTTGCCGGACGGACGTCCGCCTCATAGGCCTCCAGTGCTTCGGCGCGAAGGCCGTGCTCAATCAGATTGGCACCGAGTTTCCTGGCATCGACGATTGCCTGGCTCGCACCGTTTGAACCCACCGGGTAGGTCGGGTGGGCAGCATCGCCCATCAACGTCACCCTGCCATCCGTCCACCGGTCGATAGGGTCGCGATCAACCATGGGATACTCAAAGATCTTGCGGGCGCCATTGACAAGGTCGGGGACATCGATCCAGTCAAATGCCCAGTCCGCAAAGGCCGGCAGAAAGGCATCCTTGTCGGCTTCCCGGTTCCAGTCTTCCCGGTTCCATCCGGCCGACGGATCATGGGTCAGTTCTGCAATCCAGTTCATGGAAACCAAGCCGGTGGCCGGATCCGGCGCGGATATGGGGTAAGCGACCAGACGTTGGGTTGCATGGCCGATAAGGGCCATTGATGCACCGGTCCTGAAGGGGACGGCTTGGGTGGTGGCACGCCATAGGACCGCACCACCCCAGACTGGCGGACCTTCGCCCGGCTCAATTTGAGATCGAATGGCGGAGTGGATGCCATCTGCACCGACAATCAGATCGGCCGATTCCGTTCGCGTTTGGCCGGTCGTCGCCGAAACGAGCCGAAGATGGGCAGCGTTCCTGTCGTTTTCGAACCCGACTGCCCGCCACCCGGTCTGGACGCACTGTGGTCCCGCCCGCTCGATGAGCGTCTGGTGCAGCAGCATCTGCAGGGCGCCGCGGTGAATCGAGTATTGTGGCCATTTGTATCCCGCCCATCTGCCGCGCGGCTCAGTCCAGATTTCCAACCCCTTTTTGCTGAACATTCCATATTCTCGGGTCTCGACACCGATTTGCGCCAGACTGTCCTCCAGACCAAGATCGAACAGTTCCCTGACGGCATTGGGTTGAAGATTGATTCCGACGCCAAGCGGTTTGAGTGCCTGTGCCGATTCAAAAACCTTGAACGGAACGCCGATCTGGTGGCAGGTCAACGCCAGGCTGAGCCCCGCAATTCCGGCGCCGGCTATGAGAACGGTCATTTGGGCACTCCAATGCACGCATTGACTTGAGAATTGATCGTTTATGTCATAAACGATTATCAAATGGGAAGAGTCATGTAAACCGGACGGGGTCGGACAGGGAGATCTGCCATTGGCAAAGACAAGATCAGACGATGCGGCGGCCGAACTGGATCCTGGTATGCTGCATGATCTGCTGGGGCATCTGCTCCGGCACGCCTTTAACAAAGGGCAAGCCGTGTTTGCCGAAGTGTTTGCGGCAGAGCGCATCACACCATTACAATTCATGATGCTTGAGCTGATTTCACGAAACCCGGGCGTGACCCACTCACAAATCCAAATATCAATGGGAACATCCGCATCGGTGGTAACCACGGCGCTAAAGCCGCTTGTAATGGCCGGTCATGTTGCCGGGACCGTATCCGGGGCAGACAAACGCCGCGTGTGTTACCGACTGACCGAGACCGGCGATTGCTGGTTTACAGAACTCCGGCCAAAGATATCACGGTGTGAAGACCAGTTTGCGAAGTCGTTGACGCCGACCCAGCGTTCAGACCTGGCTGCGATGCTGTGTTTGATTTCCGGAATCGACCAGCCCGACAAGACAGCGTGATGGCGCTGAGCACCGTTCAGGTGCCGTTCATCCGGTTAATGCCATTAATCAAGGCGTTTGGAGAGCTGGTATGGCCGCCGCCCGGCCATGCCTGTGAGGGGAGCCGGGCACTTCTCGTCGAAGTGCCCGGCTATTTCTTTTCATCGAGCACGTGACGAGAATGTGTGGCGGTGTTTGGAACCGCACATCAGCTTCCCTGAGAACGCCAGATTTCATCAAGCGGAATGAGTCGGACCGTACGTTGGTCCGCAGTGACCGTGGCGTGGTTTTCAGCCACCAGATCCATGGCCCGTTGCCGTCGTGATGCCACACTGTCGGAAAGGCTCGCCGAAATCTCCGTTGTTTGTGCCTGTAATTCGTCGCACGATTCAAGACGTTCAAATGCACAATACGGATTTTCAGCGTGTGAACACGCCTCAATGACCGTGTCGTAGCAAACTATCAGCGATCGGGCTGAATTGTCTGAAAAATATGGCGAAATCCCGAATATGATGGCCGTAAATCCCGCCGCATTTGCGATATAACCAATGGCCATGATAATCCCCCGTGGTTCATTGATGCCTCGGGAAGACTGTAACTGATGGGCGTTTCAGTCCGGTGTCGCAAACTGTCAGGTTTGTATCAATCCTGTAAAACTTCTTTTAACGGTTGGTTCCGTTAACTTATTGCTTGTGAAATATGGCTGTGCTAATCTCTAAGTTGCGGCACTTAATGCGCATCGGCAACCCCGACTGTCGATTGCTTGTGTCGCGTGTATCTTCCTATCGGATTCCAATTTGAACCGTCGCCGTGGCGACGGTTTTTTTTGTTCACGCACCTGCGGCGCGCCAAAGTCGGGAGGTGGTGCCAGCAGGTGAATTCAATCCATCATTTACCATATCCCCCGGATACAGGTCGTTTTGCCACACTGCTGGCGTGAGTTCACCCGTTCCTTAACCTGTTGTGTGTAACAACGGCAATGTCGCGCGACGTCGCCAGATGGAGCGAACAATTTGGCTGGAACCAATCGAATGCTCTGGGCGGTGCATTTGCCACTCGAATTTGAAACTGTGTCATCTTTCGACTTTAGCGGAGAGGACTACGCCCATCTGTGCGCACAAGCACAGATCAGTGCCTTCCAGCACCCAATTTGGCTTGACGCTTTTTATCGCCACCTTGTGACCAATCGAGGCGGCAACCCCCTGTTTCTCGCGGCAAGGCGACCGGACACTGGCGCGCTTGAGCTTATGCTCCCTCTGATCCTGCGCCGCAGATATGGAATCAGGCTGCTGGAAACGACCGATCTTGGTGTTTCCGACTATGTGGCTCCGGTGGGCACACCGGCATTTTGGTCGCTTGTGGAACAGATGCCGGCCGTTCGAAACGAGATCAAAAAGGTGTTGCCACAATTCGATCTGATGCGTATCCGACCGGTGCGCGACGGTGATTGTCACAAGTTTGACCTGCTGTTTGACGTGCATCCAGTGCCCCTCGGATTTTCATCTCACGCCGTCGAACTCGACGGCCCGTTCGATGAATGGCGCAAATCCAATTTGAATGCATCCTTTCGCAAGATGATCGACCGCAAGCGCCGCAAACTCCAACGCGAACACGAAACAGCAATCGATGAATTGAAAGAACCAGGTGCCGTAGCGTCGGCCATCGGCTCTCTGGCCGCGTTGCGATCGGGCCGGTTTGAGGGGGATATCATCCAGAACGATTTTGTTTTGGCATTTTACCGTGATGTCGCGGTGCGCGGCACCACCGAGGGATTTGCCGGCACATGGCGCATGCGCGCCGGGGATGAAGACGTCGGCTATGTCTTCGGCGTGACACATGGTGGACGCTTCTACTACCTCCTCATTGGGTGCGACTATGAGGATTTCGGCAACTATTCGCCCGGACTGCAGATGTATGATGCCATCATAAAGGATTGGATGGAGCAAGGCGGCACGTGTTTCGATTTCACCATTGGTGACGAGGATTTCAAGCGAAAGTTCGGAACGACGGCAACGCCGATTTACGGATTCTACAAGGCCGGAAGCCTATTTGGACGGATCGTGAAATCGGTTCTTGAGCGCAAACATGCCTACGATGTCGGCCGCAATCAAAGGAAAGTGCGATGACGTCCGAAGACATGCTCGAAAATTCGATCATCATCGCCGCCCATCCCGATGATGAGTTGCTCTGGTTCGGTGCCGTGTTGAAAAAGGTGGATCGTGTGGTGATGGTCCATCAGGATTATTGGCCGGATCCGGCGGTTGGACCCGCACGAGCAGCGGTCTTGAAAAACTATCCGCGTGACAATGTCATGTCCCTGAAGATTCCCGAGGCAGCGACCCATAGCTGCGCCGACTGGAACAAGCCGACACTCACCGAATTTGGCATCGAGCTGGGCGTACAGGCACGGCTGCGCGACCTCAAACAGCAGGTCAAGTGGTTGATCGGCAAAAGCCAGGCGCCGCGGGGCGGCATCGCAGAAGCCTATAAATCAAATTACTACGCGCTCTATGACGGGCTGAAGGACATCCTCAAACCGGACATGAATGTTTTCACGCACAATCCCTGGGGAGAATACGGACATGAAGATCATATCCAGGTGTATCGGGTGGTTGACCGGCTGAGACGGGAAATCGGTTTTCGGCAGTGGATGACGAATTATTGCACGGAGCGATCATTGCCGCTGGCCATGCGTTATTTCGACAATGAGGATCGTGAGTACATTCAGCTGCCGGTGGACGTTCTCTATAGTGAACAGGTCGCTGATGTATTTCGGCGAAACGGCTGCTGGACCTGGGCGAACAACTGGAAATGGTTCCCCTTCGAGCTCTACACCGAGGCACCACTGAAAGAAGCTGAAGCTGGAGGCCAGCCACACATCTTGCCACTGAATATGTTTCGGTTTTGCGATTGAAAGCGTCATCACAGCCGATTGACGGTCCAAGAAATTGGTGGTGGACCGGGCGCCCGCCGAAGGCCTTAGGCCGGCGCCAAAGCGGCCCCCGTTGTCAGGTCAATTCCGACGCTTTGGTGATGATGTGGGTTGCCAGCCCGTATTCGATTGCCTCACTGGCGGACAGCCAGAAATCACGATCCGTATCCTGCTCGATCTTGGCCAGGTCCTGACCCGTCGCTTCAGCAAACAATCGGTTCAGCCGATCCTTCATGAGAGAAATCTCACGGGCCTGAATCTCGATATCCGTTGCCTTGCCGCCAATTCCGCCGCTGGGCGCATGCAGCAGAAACCGTGTGTTGGGAAGCGTATAGCGATCTTCCTTGTCGGCGGCGATGTAGATCAGCGCACCGGCGCTGGCGACCCATCCCGATCCGAGAACACGAACCCGCGGTTCGATGAACTTGATCGTGTCATGCACCATGTCGCCTGATTCCACATGGCCTCCGGGCGATGAAATGATGACCGTGATCGGATCATCGCTGGCATTGGCAAGGGCAAGGAGGTTCACGCACACCCGTTCAGCCAGAGTGTGGTTGATTTCTCCAGTGACCATAACAATACGCGACTGAAAATAGTGTTTGTCGATCAGGCCGGAGCCGCCGGCCAGCTTTTTACCGTTTTCGTCACCATCGTCCAGGCGAATCTCGTAACCAGTGTTTGTCATATTCTTCCTCACCACGGCTGCAGGGAACACATTCTTCTGCGGTGGACCATCGCCAATTGGTCTTCGGTCCGTCCTGCTTGTCTCGGATTATCGTACCATATGCCCATTAGCCAGATTCGGTCATGAATTGTACAGTCAAACAATCCGGACAAGGTTAAAAGATCTGCTTTCGCGTCGAGCGTCTTCTCAAACAGCCCCTTGAAACCGTCTGTCTCGCCCCCCATCTTCATGACACCGGGACGGCCCGGTATCCCCAGACATCGATAAGGACGACCTTGTCACCAGAAGTGGAGACAAACATGTCCTGGATTATTCTTTTTCTCGCCGGCCTTTTGGAAATCGGATGGGCGGTCGGGCTGAAATATACTGATGGTTTCAGCAAGTTCTGGCCGACTGCAGCAACCGTTCTGGCCATGGCATTGAGCGTTTGGCTGCTTGGCCTGTCGATGCGAACCCTGCCTCTCGGCACCGCCTATGCCATATGGACAGGCATCGGCACCGTCGGAACTGTGATCTTTGGGATCATGGTGTTTGGCGAGCCGGCCACGGTCGCGCGCATCGGCTGCATTGCGCTCATTGCTGCCGGGATCGGCGGCCTGAAACTTGTCACGTGAACTGGCGACCGCAATGGGGCGGTCCGGTAAGTCCGGACCGCCCGCAAACGCGTTTGCAGAGTGTCGTTGGGCCTCCTTCTTCACCAAACCCGTCACACGGTTTTGCGAAACGCCAGGAGACGTTTTGAAACGCTGCTTAAGCGATTCAGACATCGCGGCTGGACGTGTCTAGTGCCCCGGCGTTGCGTACCCGAATGCGCTGGATTTCAGTTCACCAACATGCATATAATCATGCGACACCCCAACACCGCGGGGTCCTGGTACAATGTTGGGGGACGAGTACATGACGTTTCGAAGGGGCCTTCTCGGCGCCGTTCTGCTTGCGGGACTGGCGGTGACACCGGCGTGGGCGGATCGAATATTCAATTATGCTTTCCAGGGTGGGCTGCAATCGCTGGATCCATACTCCCGAAACGAAACATTCAGCTTTGGAACGCTTGGCAATGTCTATGAAGGATTGACCCGCCGTGGCCCCGATCTGGAGATATTGCCGGCCCTGGCCGTCAAATGGGAAATTGTGGAGCCAACACGCTGGCGGTTTCATCTGCGCAGGGGCGTCAAATTCCACAACGGTAACGATTTCACTGCTTCGGATGTGATTTTTTCGGCCGATAGGGTGCGTTCGGAGGGATCTGACCTCAAGACTCGTATTCCCGCCGATGCGACATTCGAGATCATCGATAAACACACTGTCGATGTTGTTCTGTCAGCGCCCAATCCGATCCTTCTTTATGAGTGGGACAGCTGGGCGATCGTTGACAAGGAGTGGGTCGAAGCCACCGATTCCGTGCGCGTCACCTCGGCATCCGAAGAGGTATCGACCACAATATCGCGCAAATCAAACGGCACCGGACCATTCAAGATTGTCGAGCATATGCCGGGCCTGAAAACGGTGTTCGAAGTCAATGCGGATTGGTGGGACACGGAGAACAAGAACTTCAACATCACGCGCGCCGAACTCAATGCGATTTCATCGGATCCGACACGGGTTGCCGCGCTGTTGTCCGGCGAAATGGACCTCGTCTATCCCATCCCTGTCCAGGACATCAAACGCATCGAGGGCAATTCATCAACCAACGCCCTGACCGGACCCGAATTGCGGACCATCTTTCTCGGCATGGATCAGAGGCGGGACGAACTGCTCTATTCCGGTGTGAAGGGCAAGAACCCGTTCAAGGACATGCGTGTCCGCCAGGCGTTCTATCAGGCCATTGATATCGAAGCGATCAGGAACACCATCATGCGCGGTCTGTCGACACCGGCGTCCCTGGTGATTTCGCCCATCATGTTCGGCAATGCATCAGAATTTGAAAGATTGGCCTTTGATCCGGACAAGTCGAAAAAGCTTCTGGCTGAAGCCGGTTATCCCGACGGGTTCGAGATTGGTATGAATTGTCCGGTCAACCGCTATGTCAATGATGAAGCAATCTGCCAGGCTGTCTCGGCGATGCTTGCCCGCATTGGTGTCACGGTCCATCTCGATGCCCAGCCTCCGGCGCAGTATTTCGGCAGGGTTCTGGCGTCAGGCGGCTATGATACTTCCTTCTACCTGCTCGGCTGGACGCCCGGCTCGTTTGATTCCTGGAATGTTCTGAGCAACCTGTTCGGCTGCCGCGATGACGACGGCAAGGGAGGCATGTTCAATATCGGGGGGTATTGCAACAAGGAAGTCGACGCTCTGACAGCCCAAATCCTGCTTGAGAACGATCCCGCAAAGCGGCTGGGACTGATCACGGAGGCGTTTGAAAGAACCACGACGGATGTTGCCTATATCCCGCTCCATCAGCAGAGTCTGGCCTGGGGTGTGGCCGAAGGCATCGATGTGGTCCAGCGGGCTGACAATGTGCTCATGCTGTATCATGTTAAAATGGATGATTAGAGGCGGTGATTATACCGGGACCGTGATGCAACAAGGCGAGGCCGACAATGAGTGATGTGTTGCTCTCCGTCCGAGACCTGGTTGTCGAGTTTCCGACACGAAGGGGCGTGCTCACGGCCGTTGACCGGGTGAGTTTCGATATCAGAAGGGGTGAGGTGCTGGGGGTCGTCGGTGAATCGGGCGCCGGTAAATCCATGACAGGTTCAGCCATCATCGGCCTGATCGAGCCACCTGGACATATTGCCGGCGGTTCCGTCCATATCGCCGGTGAACGGATCGACGATCTGCCGGCCGAAGCGATGCGCAAGATCAGGGGAAAGCGCATCGGCATGGTGTTCCAGGACCCTCTGACCTCACTCAACCCTCTCTACACAATCGCTCAGCAACTCACCGAAACCATTCGCACGCATCTCGACATGGATGATCGCCAGGCGAGGGCACGGGCGATTGAATTGATGGACGAGGTCGGGATTCCTGCCGCCTCCCGCCGCATAGACGACTATCCGCATCAGTTTTCCGGCGGCATGCGGCAGCGTGTGGTCATTGCGCTGGCGCTCTGCGCCGAACCGCAATTGGTGATTGCCGATGAACCAACCACTGCACTTGATGTATCGGTTCAGTCGCAAATCATTGCCGTCTTGAAGCGGATGTGCGCGGAAAAGGGAACGTCCGTCATGCTGATCACCCATGATATGGGCGTGATCGCCGAGGCGGCCGACCGCGTCGCTGTCTTGTATGCCGGGCGCATGGCTGAAATCGGTCCGGTGCGCGAAGTCATCAAGGATGCCAAGCATCCCTATACCGCCGGTCTGATGGGATCCATTCCAACGCTGATGCAAGATGAGGATCGGCTGACGCAGATACCCGGATCAATGCCGAGATTGTCCGAGATTCCGGCCGGATGTGCCTTTGGACCGCGCTGCCCGAAAGTGTTTGACCGTTGCCGGACGGAGCAGCCGGCCGTCAGACCCGTCGGCGAGCGGGAGGTCGCCTGCCATCTATTCGATCCGGCGATGGCCCAATGACCGACATGCTGATCAATGTCGAAAATTTGAGCCGGGTCTTCGATGTTTCGAAACCCTGGCTCAATCGTGTCCTTGAGAACGACGAAAAAAAGCTTCTGACGGCCGTCAACAATGTGTCTTTCCAGATCAATCGCGGAGAAACATTCGCCCTGGTCGGAGAATCGGGATCCGGAAAATCGACTATTGCCAAGCTGATTGTCGGACTCATTGGTCCGAGCGCCGGGCGTATCGCGTTCGACGGCACCGAAATCGCGAGCCAGGGAAGTGTATCCATGCGGCAGATTCGCAGCCGCCTGCAGATGATTTTCCAGGATCCGTTTGCCAGTCTCAATCCCCGCTGGCGGGTCAGGGACATTATTGCCGAGCCAATTCGCAAATTCGGTTTGGCGGACGAGGGCGATACACAAGACAAGCGCGTCGAGCAATTGCTTGAAACCGTCGGACTGTCGGCACCTGACGGTGCCAAATATCCACACGAGTTTTCCGGCGGACAACGCCAGCGTGTCGCAATCGCCCGCGCCCTTTCGGCCAAACCGGAGTTCATTGTCTGTGACGAACCGACATCGGCACTGGATGTTTCCGTCCAGGCCCAAATCCTAAACCTGATGCGCGATCTGCAGGACGAATTCGGTTTGACGTATCTGTTCATCAGTCACGACCTTTCGGTTGTGCGCCATATGGCAACGCGGATCGGCGTTCTGTATCTCGGCCGGCTGGTGGAGATCGCCGACGGAAAGACACTTTTCAGCGATCCTCAGCACCCCTACACAAAGATGTTGCTCGACGCGGTGCCGGACCTGGAAATGGCCGGGCGGCAGCGCAAACCCGTTGAAGGGGAAATTCCAAACCCGATCGATCCGCCGTCCGGGTGTGCCTTTCATCCACGTTGTCCGCTGGCCAATGCGCGTTGCAAAACCGAAACGCCCGAATTGGCGGCCAACGGCACCGGCGAAGTCGCCTGTTTTGCGGTTGAGGAAGGGCGCGCGTAACAACGGCTGTTTCAGCCTTGGCAGAGATTGGCACATATCGTTCGGTGGTGCCGCCGCATGTAAATTGCGATTCAGCTGAAAACCCGGACCATCAATGCCGGCGAGGAAAGTACAACCAGACCGACACAATTCAGAGCTGGAATCCGCATGGTGCAGAGTGCGGTATCATGACCGGATCGCCAGGCCATCTCCCTTGCTCTCATCGTGTGGCTCGACATGGATCGTAATATGGGCACCGGGAATTTCGGTGCCAAGCGCAGCCTCGATGCGATTGCAGATCGCATGTGAATCCGCAACGCTCATTGCCCCATCAACGACCAAGTGGAATTCGACGAACGATGCGTGACCGGCTCCACGGGTCTTGATATCGTGAACTTCGATCGCGCCGCCGGCATTGGCCAGGATAATATCCCGGATCCTGTCAGCCTCCGCGTCGCCGACGGCACCGTCCATCAAACCGTCAACCGACGAGGAAATAACTTTCCAACCCTCCCAGAGCACATTGATCCCGACACCAATTGCCACCACCGAGTCAATGAATTGCCAACCGGTCGCAATCACCAGGGTCAGCCCGACAAGGACACCGGCGGAAGTGACCACATCGACCATGATATGTCGGCCGTCAGCGGTCAGGGCAGGGGAATGCCATCGCTTGCCAAACCGAAGGAGGACCGAAGCCCAGGCCGCATTGATGGCGGTGGAGATCAGATTGACCGTCATTCCGAGCGCCGGTGTTTGCAGCTCACTTGGACGATACAACGCCTGAATGGCCTCGCTGAAGATCAACAGCGCAGCCAGCACGATGAGCACACCTTCGACAACAGCGGAAAAATACTCGGCCTTCGAGTGTCCGAAAGGGTGTTCCTTGTCAGCAGGTTTATGGCTGATGCGAACCGCAAACCAAGCCAGCAATGCCGTCACGACATTGACCACGGATTCAAGTGCGTCGGAGTAAAGGGCCACCGATCCGGTAATGCGCCATGCTGCAATTTTGAGGGCCAGGACCACCAGAGCCACGACGATCGACCAGCCAGCCAGCCGGGTAACGTGGTCGCGCGAGGTCAGCATCGGTCTACTCTCCCCATGGATTCCATTCCTGTCTGATAGGCTGGACGGCCTTGCAGAGCAATTGATTCCATCATTTCTTGTGTGCTTTGCCTAAACCGGCGTCGCGGAGTATGTTGCGCGGAATCATGCACCCCAGCTCTGCTGCGCTCGATGCGAAAACGGCCTGACCGGGATGCTGCAGCCGATTTCCATAGGAGGACTTCTTGCGAAAACCTTATCCGCCGTTGGAACCGTACAACTCCGGAATGCTGGATGTTGGCAACGGACACGAGATTTACTGGGAATTGTGTGGCAATCCTGCCGGTAAGCCAGCGGTTTTTCTCCACGGGGGACCCGGTGCCGGTTGCACGGATGACCATCGCCGGCTGTTCGATCCGGACCTCTATCGCATATTGCTGTTCGATCAAAGGGGCTGTGGGCGCTCGACACCCCATGCCAGTCTCGAATCCAACACGACATGGCATCTCGTTGACGACATCGAATCTCTCCGCATGAAGTTCGAAGTGGACAAGTGGCTGGTCCTTGGTGGGTCCTGGGGCAGTGCCTTGGCGTTGGCCTATGCCCAGACTCATCCTGATCGCGTATCTGAACTGATCGTGAGGGGTATCTTCACATTGCGCCGATCCGAATTGCTCTGGTATTATCAGGACGGAGCATCCTGGCTGTTCCCCGACAAGTGGCAGCGGTTTCTCGATCCGATTCCGGATGAAGACCGGGGCGATCTGATTTCGGCCTATCACAAACGGCTGACCGGAACCGACGAAGAAGCACAACTGGAAGCGGCAAGGGCCTGGAGCCTGTGGGAAGGTGAAACGATCCGGCTGCTGCCGGATGAAAAGCTGACTGACATTCACGGTTCGGATGAGTTCGCTCTGGCTTTTGCACGCATCGAAAACCATTATTTCATGCACAAGGGTTTCCTCCGCGACGCGCAGTTGTTACGGGACGCGACCAAGCTGAAAGATATTCCCGGCGTGATTATCCAGGGGCGGTACGATGTCGCAACGCCCGCCAGAACGGCCTGGGATCTACACCGGGCCTGGCCGGAAGCAGAGTTTCATATCGTTGACGGCGCAGGACATGCCTTCAACGAACCGGGCATTTTGCACGAGACAATTGTCGCAACGGACAAGTTCGCGACCAATCACGAAATTTAGGGGTCGGCCAAACGCCGGCGCCACATTTCCGAAATCCGTGCCCGCGACCGCGTTGTGTTCAGCGTGGGTCAATCAGCCAATGGGCGCGCCACAATGGACAAATCCCATGCCCTATCTTCCCGATCCAGAACGTTACAACAAAATGCGTTACAACCGTTGCGGCAGGAGCGGCCTGAAACTGCCGGCCATCTCTCTTGGACTCTGGCACAATTTTGGTGACGATACGCCATTTGACACCAAGCGTGCCATTTGCCGCGCAGCCTTTGACCATGGAATCACGCATTTTGACCTTGCCAACAATTATGGCCCTCCCGCCGGCAGCGCCGAAGAAGCCTTTGGTGACATTCTGCGAACCGATTTTGCCGCCTACCGCGATGAACTCATCATCTCCTCGAAGGCGGGATACCACATGTGGGATGGCCCCTATGGGGAGTGGGGCAGCCGAAAATCCATGATTGCATCCTGTGACCAGAGCTTGAAGCGCATGGGTCTGGAATATGTCGACATCTTCTATTCCCACCGATTTGATCCCGAAACACCGCTGGAAGAAACCATGGGTGCGCTTGACCAGATCGTGCGGTCCGGCAAGGCGCTTTATGCGGGCATATCATCCTACAGCGCCCAGCGGACCCGCGAAGCGTCTGCCATATTGAACGCGCTCGGTACTCCCTGCGTGATCCACCAGCCAAGCTACAACATGATCAATCGCTGGGTGGAACGCGACGGGCTCAAGGAAACGCTCGACGAGTTGGGTATCGGATCGATTGCCTTCACACCTCTTGCGCAAGGCCTTCTGACCAACAAATATCTGAAGGGTGTTCCAGAGGGCAGCCGCGCGAGCCAGGGCAAGTCACTCAATCCAAAAATCCTCTCCGAGCGCACAATCACCAATCTGCAGCAATTGGATGCCGTCGCCAGGCGGCGCGGTCAGACTTTGGCGCAGATGGCACTTGCCTGGGTTTTGCGGGAAGGCGGCATTACGTCGGCATTGATCGGCGCGTCGAATCCGGGCCAGGTCGCCGATTGCGCCGAAGCGGTGAAAAATCTGGAATTCACACCGGAAGAACTGGCCGAGATTGACGCCTACGCCGATGAGGAGAATGTCAATCTGTGGGCCAAGTCGTCCGAGGACTGACCGTCTGCAGTCAGGTGCTGGATGATGCCGGCTTGAAGATGTTCAGGGCTGCATATTGAAGCAGCATGATCGTTTTTCCATCCCGGATCTGACCGTTGCCGATCATCGCCATCGCCTGATCGAAATCAAGTTCCAGAACCTCGATGTCTTCGCCTTCCTCAATCAGGCCACCACCGACCGAAACCCTGTCTTGCGGTGTGTAAGGGGCGACAAAGCAGATGACTTTCTGTGTCACTGCACCCGGTGACATATAGGCCTCAAGAACTCTTTCGACCGTATGGACACGATAGCCGGTTTCCTCTTCGGCCTCCGCCTTGATGCGCTCTTCAGGCACCGCGCCATCCAGCATTCCCGCCGGCGCCTCGATAAGCAATTCATCACAATTGTCCAGAAATTGAGCACAGCGGAACTGGCGCGTCATGATAACGGTTCGCCGATGCGTGTCGTACAGCAGAATGGCGGCACCATGTCCGCAATCATAGATCTCGCGGACCTGCCTTTGCCACTGGCCATCGCTGCGCCGATAGTCGACGGTCACCGTCTTGAAGCTTGACCAGGCTTCGTGGTGTAGCGTTGCATCGACGATTGATACGCGTTTGCTGAGTGTCATGGCCGTGGTTCCCGGTTTCATGAGCTTCGACAGTGACGGGTGTCGATGGACGAGTGACTGTTCACCTCAAGCATCGGCGCGGACCAGTGGATCCAGCCCCTTTTGCTTGCGCCAAGCCGTTAACGTGCCGTCCCCGTCCAGAGCAACACGCATGGCCATCACGGCCACCTGAACGGCTTCTGCCCGCACATTGGTCCGTGGTTCCTCAAAGGCCGCCTTGGCCAACTCACCGACCTCTTCCATCAGGGCAAGCATGGTGACGTCGTCTCCGGGAAACTTGGCCCGTGCTCGGGCCAGCTCGTGCTTTATCTCTTGCAGCAGCTCATCGACCCGGCTGTCCATATCGTTTTGTATGTCAGTCATGATCGTCAGACCCTATCTTTCTTGCCGTAGTTCCGCGACGGGTGTCGAAATCGAAACCGACTGGTGCGATCCCTCATTCTTCTCGCCCAAACCACCGACCCTGTCGCGCGACAGGTGTCGGTTATCCCCTGAATTATCCACAACGACATTTGTCGTCTCGACTCATGCGCCCAATGGGGGCATCATTTGGTCGTTGGTTCCGGGAAATTCCCAAACGCCATTGGGAGCAAATGGACCGGAGGATCAACATCCTGCAAGCGGACCGGATGGAAAGTCTTTGACGAACCAGACGGAAACCGCGAGGCGAGCAGGGGTCCCGAGAACGGATGCATTCGCAAACGGGACGCAGCGAACATCACACCTTCGGGTGGGGCGGTCGCAGGTCGGAGCTTCATCATCCGATGGGACATTCGGCCGAACCAAACGCAGTTGAAGCGTCGGTATTGCGCATTGCTCAAGGGCACGCGCTCTAAATCAGATGATCATCTTCGTTTGAACAGGGAGGCGCTGGCTGTGGCCGGCGTCTTTCTTTTTGTGCGCCCATTTTCCTGAGCCTGTTCACCTGTCGTTTGCAACGGGACAGCCGTGGCAGCGGTTGAATTTTATGATGCATTCAGGAATTTACGAACCCGTCAAACCTGAACCGCCCTATGTGCGTTTCCTGTCCCGCATAATGACAAAATCCGCACCTGTTCGTGTATCGGGGTGTGCCGGCAAATCGGTCAGCATGAAGGCCGATCCAGGATGCAGGTTTTTGGCTATTTTCGCATAGGCATCCGGCGGAATGGTCAAGCGGGTGGTTGCCGCCAGTTCCTGCTGCTGCGTAACATCGTTCTCATTGCCGCTGCCCATGCCGACAGCCAGCCAGTCGAATTCCTTTCTGCCGGGGTCAAAACCCTGCAAAATGTAGACATGATCCCCAAGTGGCCTGTTGGGCTGAGCAATCCCGATCGCCGACTGAAGGGCGATCTTGCCGTCCTTGAGGCCATAAACCTGTTGGTCCGCACCACTGACCAGCAGACTGAACGACCCCTGGCCCTTGCCTTTGGTGTCGACCGGAAGCGTTTTTCCTGCGACATGCCCGGTGAGGCGCTCGATCTGCTTGAGATCGGATTGCGACATGACGAGACCGGTATGGGAAAGGCTGCCGACTCCTGAACGTTCATTGGTCACAATCACCGGTGTGCCGTTGTGGGTGACGGCAAACAGCGCAGCTGCGAACGGTGAAGGCAGGTGAACGCAACCATGGGAACTCGGATATCCAGGAAGGCCGCCGGCATGAAGAGCGGCTCCTCCGAAAAAGAACTCGCTGTCGGGCATCGGCGCATTGTTGTACTTCTTCGAGAGGTGCATTTTTTCCTTGCGCAAGATCGTGAAAACGCCCGTCGGCGTTTCAAAGCCTTTGCGGCCACTTGATATCGTTGTCGTACCGATGCGAACGCCATTCCGGTAAACGAAAGCCAATTGATCCGAAAGCGACACGATGACCGCAACCGGTCCGTAAAGCGAGCGTTCGGGATACCAGACCCATTCTCCTGGTTTCAAACTGGTATCGGGCTTTGCATTTTGGGCAAACACGGCCGGAACTGTGCCAGCCATGACGGCAGCAGCGGCCGTTGCAGCCAGAAAAGAGCGACGGGATAGATGTGTGATCATGGTTGCACCCTGTTTGGGCTCCCTTCGGAACCGGAGTGGTTTTCGGTCTCGATATAAGGTCTCGGACCCGGGAGGAAAGGACCGGACACGGAAGCGTTATTGTGACCCATGAAGTCTTGCGATTTCGTTGCGCAAACGGTCGAGTGCATCACGCGTCTCTGCGGTGAGTTGGTTTGATCCCAGCAAATCATCTTGCTCGTATGGATCGTTGGCCAGATCGAAGAGTTGCTCGCCTTCACCGGCTGTCTCCAAATATTTCCACCTGTCATCACGGAGCGCAACGCCTTCGGCCTGCTGGCCGCGCCGGCCCCGTGATCCGAACAGTTCGGAATAGGCGAAAGAGCGCTGGGCAGAAGGATCAGATCGCAGCAGCGGTGCGAAACTGACACTGTCATCGGGCCAACGATCGGTGGCGTCGGGTTGAATACCCGCCAGATTCGCGATGGTTGCAAACAGATCGGTCGAATTGACGAGTGCTTCTTCGCGTTGATCATGGCGCGTCACGCCTTTGCCGGCGACAATCAGCGGGACATGGATGCCGCCTTCATAGAGACTGGCCTTTGCCCGGCGCCGAACATAGGGAGATTGAACCGTCCTGTTGGGCGTTCCATTGTCGCCGAGGAACAGGATAACCGTGTTGTCGAGCACCGGTTGGGGCAGACTATTCAGCAGCCGTCCAATCTCAGTATCAAGCGCTTCCAGGGAAGCGAAGTAATAATCGCGCGCTCGGGCCTGCATATCCTCGGGTGTCGCGTCGAGGCCTCGATCCTCAATCAGTCGTTCAGGCGGCAGGTGAATGGGCAAATGCGGAGCGACATGCGCAAGCCATAAGAACCAGGGTCGGTCTTCCTGATCGCCGATCCAGGCGATTGCTTCATCGGTAAGGGCGGATGTTATGTACCCGTCCACCATTGCCGTTTCGCCATCCTGAGTTCGTGGCCACAGATAATAATCATCAATGGTCCCGCTGATCACGCCCGAATAGTAACCGACGCCGGCCATCGAGGGATGATCGGCATCGCCATTGTCGACTGTTGCGAGATGCCACTTGCCGATGACAGCATGCGCATAGGGCTGCGGTGCAAATCGGTTCAGGAATTGAAACAGTGTTGTTTCGGAGAGTGGCAGCCCATTGGGCGAATTTCGACCGACCGCGGCACCAACCCCGGTCCGAAATCCGTATCGGCCGGTAAGTATGGAGGCCCGTGTCGACGAGCACACCGGTGTTGCATAAAAATTGTCAAAGACGAGGCCATCCCGGCAAAGCTGTTCAAGCGTCGGCATGGCCGGCTTTTCGGCACCTTCCGGGTAACAGGGACTGGCATCCAGGCCCATATCATCTGCGATAATCAGCAAAATATTCGGTGGATTTTCGGCGGCCTCGGAGGAGAATGCGATCGCCACAAGGCACACACACGTCAAAATGGCATTGGCGAAAATCGGTCGAAGGATCATTTGCTTGCCTCCCGCAACAGGCTTCAGTGCGAAATCCGATCACGTTTGTTCAGGTATCAGGCCATGGTGTACGGGACCAATTAAATATTGGACAGGTTCGCGCATTCGGCCTTTGGATCACTGGACGACAAAGCCATGGGCAAAGGGATCATCCTCATCGATATAGATCGTATTGTCGCCAGTAATGCGCGCCCAGCCACCGATTGACGGGATGATGGCCTCAAAATCACCCACATTGGTCGTGTTCTCGACGCGCCCATGAAACAGCGATCCGATGATACTCTCATGGACAAAACTGTCTCCGGTGCCCAGTCGTCCCCTGGCAGACCACTGCGCCATCCTCGCCGATGTGCCAGTACCGCAGGGCGACCGATCGATCGCCTTGTCTCCGTAGAAGACAGCATTGCGGGCGGTTGCATCCCGGTGTTGCGGTTGTCCGGTCCAGAGAATGTGCGAAAGGCCGTTAATGTCGGGATTTTCGGGGTGAATGAAGGAATATTTCCGATTGAGTTCCGTCCGCAGTGCCCGGCTCCAACCTACCAGTTCGCCTGCCGAATGATCAGCAATGTCCCAAAAGGATTCCTGGCGATCCACGATAGCGTAGAAATTGCCGCCATAGGCAACATCCACAAGGAGCGCTCCGAGGCCGGGACATTCGACCTCAAGCCCTTGCGAATGCAGAAAGGAGGGAACATTGGTCAACCGAACTTCCTCAACCCGCGATCCGTTCATTCGATAGGTGATGGCAACCGGGCCGGCTGGCGTATCAAGATTGAGACGTCCCGGTGTTTTGGGTTCCACCAACCCTCGCTCTACTGCAATCGTGACGGTTCCTATAGTTCCGTGTCCACACATCGGCAAACACCCGGATGTTTCGATGAACAACACCCCAATGTCGCAGTCGGCCCGGGTCGAGGGATAGAGGATCGAACCGGACATCTGGTCATGCCCGCGTGGTTCGAACATCAGCCCGGTGCGGATCCAGTCAAACTCGGCCAGGAAATGCGCGCGTTTTTCCAGCATGGATTGGCCGGTCAGCGGCGGACCGCCGGTTGTGACAAGGCGAACGGGATTGCCGCAGGTATGGGCGTCTATACAGGTGAATGTGTGGCGCATTAATCCAAATTCCCTCCCGTTGATCGGTTCGTGTTCCGATTGCCTAAAATCTGTCCGCGCGATAGGGCTCGAGATCGATCGACGATGGACTGCCATTGACGAGTTCCGTGACAAGTTCAGCCGTTCCGGCCGATTGTGTCAAACCAAGATGCCCATGGCCGAAGGCGTAAATGACCCGGTCACTCCTCGGGGAGGGACCGATCACCGGGAGCGTGTCGGGGAGGGATGGACGAAACCCCATCCAGCGGGTGCCGTCCTCGATCTGCAGTTCGGGCAGAAACTGCTTCGCCTTGGCAAGCAGAGTATCCGCCCGGGCAAAATTCGGGGGTGCCTCCAATCCACCGAACTCAACGGCTCCTCCGACGCGAATGCCGGTGCCGATCGTGCTGACCACGAAGCCGTGTCCTCCGAAGGTCAGTTGTGCCTTCAATTCAAAACCAGGTGATGGCAGTGTCGTATTGTAACCGCGCTCGGTCTCCAGTGGAATGCGGTCACCGATGGTCCGGGCAAGAATATGCGACCAGGCACCGGAACAAATCACGACACGATCTGCCGTAAACGTCTGTCCACCGGTGCCGTGCACCGTCGCGTTCTTTGCCGTTGTCGACAATGATTGCGCATCGACGATTTCGATTTCACCACCGCGATTGCGAAAGATGTCGGCAATTGTCAGCGTGTATTCATGCGGGTCAGAAATGGAATACCATTCCGGGGTCAGTGTCCCGGATTTCAGTCTTTTGTTGAGGCCTGGTTGGATCTCTGAAAGCGCATAGCTGCCATGGATGTGTTCAAAGGGAATTCCAAGCTGCTTTCGCGCGTCCCAATAGGCACGTGAGGCTTCGAACTCCGCCGCACTTTCATAAAGTTGCAGATTTCCGTCTCGCCGAAGCATGTTTCCGGTTGCTGTCAGTTTGAGAAATGGCAGGAGCGCCTGTTTCGAATGCGTCATGAGCGCAGACTGAGCCCGAATGCCCTGATCGACCTTTGCCGGGCGTGATGCGCGCCAGAAGCGATACATCCAGGGTGCGAGTCTTATGGCGTATTGGGGTCGGATAGAAAGCGGGCCGAGCGGGTCGAGCAGCCATTTCGGCGCCTTGCTGACCGTCGCCGGCGTCGCCAGTGGGATGACCTCAGAAAAGGCAAATGCACCCGCATTGCCCTGAGAGGCTTCTGCCGCTGGTCCCTTCCTGTCCAGGACAAGAACCTGGAAACCGCTTCTCTGTAGCAAGAAAGCTGTGGACAGCCCAATGATGCCCGCGCCGACCACGATCACATCCGGTCGATTGCCCTGCTGGTTTGCCATTTTGAACCGTCAATTCATTTTCCGTCCCCGCCGAATACAGCGGGAATCGCTCAGTTTTTGCCCTTCCTACGCCGAAATTGCGGCATTTGAGCCCGGCTGGCAACTGCGGCATTTACGACGCATGTGTGCTGTCAGCGATGACAGCCGAAGAACCGTCGTTGCAGCGGTCACGCCGGCGCGGCAGAAGATCCCAAAACACCCGCAAACTCAGATCTGGACGTTAAAAAACCTCGCCGGCATCAAGCAGTGCATTGCGGCACGTGGCATCCAGTTTGGGGCCATGAACCTTCAGGCAGAAAAGCACGTTGCCATGACCAACAGGCAAGTTCGGGCAGAGCAATCGGAAATCACGGGCGCATGCGCCGGCTGCCAGGCGCATCTCCCCGCGGAAAGACATTTTCGGGGCCATGGATACTGTTGCCGCGTCGGTTGCGGCTGCAGCGTCCGATGCCTTCGGTGCCGCAGCCGTTTCGGTCTCGGGTTTTTCGGCTGTAGTCGCAACTTTCGATGGTTTTGCCTCAGGCTTGGTCGCATTTGACGCAGCTTTGGCATCGGCGGCGGACCCGGCAGTCGGTGCAGCAGATTGCGAGTCAACAGCTTCCACGGCTGATTTACAGCTCGGCGACAACTTGCTTTCGTGTTGTTCGAGGCAGACCAATGACGCCATGCCACCGGTCGGAACACTGGAGCAGTTGGCCCGGTAATCGGCGACACAACTGGATCGGATGGCCTGTTGCTGTGCGGCAGTGGGCGTTTGTGAAAGGGCTGGGGACGACACGATGACGAGCGCACCCAACGCTATTGGCACAACAATTCTGTTTAGAGACATGAGATATTCCTTTGGGTCTAATCAGCGGCGAGGCAAACCATTCCGCTCGCGGAGAGGAATACTCATGTTCGTTTGCGGCGTTACTGCGGCGCTCCGGCAGCCGGCGGTAAATTCATCGCTCGCCGCCGACGACCTGTTCCCAGATCTCATGAAACCGACGAACATAGAGGGTCCGTGTTACCGGGTCAGGTTCGTTGCTGATCAGCAGTTCCAGGGCATCCAGCCGACGACAGGCATCGGCATTTGCCGAATTTATCGACGGAACCGACAGGTGAACGGGATTTGTGGGCGGGTAGCGCAATCGGACCACAGAGCTCATGAAGGTGCGAGCCGAAGCATGGTCGTTGGGTATTCGTTTCGGTTCACAGGTGATCCTCAGGCGGCATCTTGCAGGTGATCCTGCAAAGCGGAGTAATAGTGATCGCTTGCCGATTGGTCGGCTTTCAGGGAGCCGGTCAGCCGTTCAAACAAAAACTTGCAAAAGGGGTCATCGCTTCGATTTGAGATTCGGACAACCCTCTTGTCGCAATAATCTCCAATTCGATTGCCGTCCAATGAAATCCCGGTCACGTCAAATCCGTAATCATGCGGACCCGTTTCACCTTCGAGAAGGGCCGTCCCTGAACATGACGCAATCTCCGTGATACCGACGGTTATGGCGACATCCTCGAAAGCATATTCGGTATCAAACATCGGATGCGGTCTCCATTGCGTTAAATTGCGTGGGCAGAGTAGGGGCCGGGTCAACGACGGGAGAATCGTTGCCCGGCAAACCGGCGCCGCCATTTCAGGCCGGGGAGCGCGGCGGTTCCGGTCAAATCGAGAAATACCGAAACGGTATACCGCATTCAATGCCAATTTGGTATTTTGGGAATTGCAGATCAATTGACCGCCATGGCCCCTTGACGGCGGTCCCGTTCTTCCCGATGGCAACCGACTTTTCTGTGTTAGGGCAAGTCCTTTCAGACGTTGGCCGCTGGAGAAACTGATGCGGTCCACATCCGGATGATTGTGCTTCTCGCGCTGCGACGCTGCGGCGTCTCGACATCGGTCCAAACATTATGTAGCCAATTCGCAGGGGCGTGGATCCGAGAACGAGAGGCTGTTCGGCAGGCCTGAACAGGACACATGCACATGAAGCAAGTTCAACCGAATACGGCAACGAAGACCGCGTTCGCCATGGTCATTGCAGCCGCAATCTTGTCGATCGGCGGGCTCCAGTCCTCAGCGCAGGACACATCGTCGGGAGAGGGGCCGAACGCGTCGAAGAAACCGACCAGAGTGATCGCCGACATTTGGGTGGACAACTGGTTCGTCCTCCACGTCAACGGTTCAAAGGTGATCGAAGACAGTGTTCCGATCACCACGGAACGGTCATTCAATGCCGAAGAAGTGGCATTCTCGTCGGATTTTCCGATGACACTTGCTTTTGAATTCCGCGATTTCATGGAAAATGCCACCGGACTGGAATACATTAACTCTCGGCGACAGCAGATGGGCGACGGTGGTGCGATCGCCCAGTTTCGCGATGCCGAAAGTGGCGATCTCCTGTCGGTGACGAATGGAGACTGGCGCTGTCTGGTTGTGCAACATGCACCGAACGAAACGTCCTGCGCCAGGGAGCGTCAACCACGCGTCGACACAGGTGCCTGTACCCAGACAACGACGGCGATACCTGAAGGTTGGACCTCGTCGTCTTTTGACGATAGAAATTGGCCCAGTGCGACGGTCTACTCAGCCGGAACCGTCAGGCCGAAAGGTGGCTATGATCGGGTGAGCTGGAGTCCTGCGGCCCAGTTCATCTGGGGTGGCGACCTCGAGCGGGACAATGTCGTGTTGTGCAGGGCGACCGTCGCCAAATAGAGCCTGACGCGACGAACCGGGTCACGGTTCGGAAGGTCAGGTTCCCTGTCAACGCGCGAAGAAAGATATCCCATGCGGCTTGAAACACCTCTTCATGATCTGGGTTGGGCGGCCAAGCCGTTTTCCCTGAAAGATCCTGACGGACAGACATTCAGCTATGAATCAGAAGCAGGCGAAAACGGTTTGCTGATCGCTTTCATCTGCAATCACTGTCCCTATGTCAAAGCCATCGCCGACCGATTGGCAAATGATGCGAGAACACTGCAGGAGGCCGGAATCGGTGTCCTCGCAGTAATGTCGAACGATTATCAGCAATATGAAGCGGACCGGCCAGAACTCATGAAAGTGTTTGCCGAACAACACCGCTTTCCCTTTCCCTATGTGGTCGACGAAGATCAAAGCGTTGGAAAGGCCTACGGAGCCGTGTGTACGCCGGATTTCTTCGGCTTCAACAGAGATGGCAAGCTGAGCTATCGCGGCCGGTTGGACGATGCTGCGATGGGGGATGCTTCAAACCGTACCCCGGAGCTGGTCAATGCCATGCTCCTGGTGGCCAAAACCGGCAATGGGCCTGAGGAACAATATCCGTCCATCGGATGCTCAATCAAATGGCGTTAGGGGCCTCACTCTGGGCAACGCTCGAATTCGGTTGTTTCGCAGCAACGGTCTCGAGCGGCAATTTCCCTGACGGGTGCTTTCCCGCCCGGCACTGTCTGGAACCGGTTGCATTTGGCTGACCAGCGTTCAATATGAGCCAGCGGACATGCGATCGTGCAGGAGGGGTTGGCCGACTATGAAGACGATTGCCAAATGGGCGGCCATTGCGGTTGTGTTGCTCCTGGCAATCGGCCTGATCTTTATCTTCTCCTTACCCAGCGGTCCCCACAGCGCAAGGGATGTCCGTCTCTATACGAGCCTGTTGAACGAGATTGCGGCGGTCGATGTACCGCACAACAGCTTTCTGTCCGATGAACAGAAGACTGATCATGCCGATCTGCTGGCTCTTGTGGAAAGCGGGAAACAGCTCACCGAACAGCAAAGCCGGACTTATCGTCAACTCATCCAGCAAATATTGCTCGATCACCAATCGCGTCTGGTTTGGCTGGACACCAGTCTCACCGTCATGAACGATGTGGAAATAGACGAGGTCAACAATGTGGGCGGTACTGGAATTGAAGGCCTTCACGATCACCACGACCAGTCCGCACGCCGTAATTTTTCCGATCTGAGTGTGGCTTTGCAGCGCCTGGAAACGGCCAACGGCATAACTGCACCGGTCGTCAGGATTTTCAGCGCCAACCGCGCCTACAAGAACCTAACGGATATTATCCTTCATTTGGCCGTCGCGGCGCATTCCGTGTCGGTGGAGTATATGCCGCCGGATCTGGACGTCGAACCGGGCACCATGGCGGCCGATTTTGAATCCATGCTGATGGCATACAAGATTGCCCAATTCGCGCCGGTCAACTCACAGACCTATGTTGCGCAGATCGGCCGGGCGATGGACGCCTATGACCGCCTCGTTCTCGCGGCGCAGGCCCGAATCAATCAACGCCTGTCGCCGCTGGAAAGACGCCTGGCGGGACGCTGGCTGGCCCTGCATACCATCGCACCGCAACCCGATACGACCATGACGGTTCGCTTCCCGCGGTGAGTGTTGGCGCCGCGTGCGCTGTTGTTTCGTCCCGATGCCACTACAGGGCTATTCGGCAATGACCAGTTCAACACTTGATGTACGGCATATGTCGGCGATCTGACGCGGAGGTTCCACATCGGTAACAAAAGTGTCCATTTCAGCCAGGCGACCAATTTGAACCGGTGCCCGCCGTTGGAATTTCATCGTGTCGGCAACCAGTATCTTCTTCCGCGCCTGTTCAAGGATGACTTGCGAGACACGCACTTCGCGATAATCAAAGTCCAGCAACTCGCCGCTCTCATCAATAGCCGATGTTCCGATAACGGCGAAATCCACCTTGAATTGCCGAATGAGATCGATGGCGGCGGCTCCGACAATTCCGCGGTCGCTCTTGCGTACCATGCCACCGGCGACGACGACCTCGACGTCTTCCGCCTCAGACAAGATGAAAGCGACGTTCAGGTTGTTTGTGATGGCCAGAAGCCCTTTGTGGTGGCGCAGCGCGTGCGCCACCTGTTCTGTGGTGGTTCCGATGTTCAGGATGACAGACGCATTGTTCGGAATCATTTGCGCAACGATTTCGGCAATTCGGCTCTTTCCCTCGGATGCAAGATCACGCCGTGATTGATACGCCAGATTGACGGTACTTGACGGAAACATCGCGCCGCCATGAACCCGCTGCAGCTTTTCCATGTCGCACAGTTCGTTGAGATCTTTGCGGATCGTCTGTGGGGTGACGCCAAAATGCTGCGAAAGGTGATCAACCTCAACCCGGCCCTCTCGACGCGCGATTTCCAGAATGTCTATTTGCCTTGGCTGCAGATTTGGCACTTCAGCTCCTCCCGGACTCATGCACCAATCATTGCGGCTTTTTTCGGCAGAATTCAAATGTCCGGTCGCCATCGTCACCCATACATTCGGCGAACGCGACAACGACGTTGCAATTTGGTGCCTCAACCCTTTATGGCGCCGCCTGTCAGGCCCGAAATGATGTAGCGTTGTGCCGCCAGGAAAAAGGCAATCGCCGGCAGGATCGTCAGGGTCAGATAGGCGAGAATCATGGTCCAGTCCGTCCCGTATTCGCCCCGATACTGCATGATGCCGAGAGGCCATGTATACTTCTCCGGCGTATTCAGCACGACCAGCGGCAACAGAAAGTTGTTCCAGCTGGCCACGAAGGCGAACACGCTGACCGTGGCGATGATCGGCAGCGACAGGGGCAGGGTGATGTACCAGTAGATCTGGACATAGCCACAATTGTCCATGCGGGCTGCGTCGAACAGTTCTGCCGGCAGTTCCTTGAAAAAATTGTGAAACAGCAGGATCGAAAAACTGAGGCTGAACGCCGTTTGCGCCAGGATGATGCCAAGATGAGAGTCCAGGAGACCGAGATCCCGGAGCTTGAGAAACAGCGGCAGAACAGCAGTTGCCGCCGGAAACAACAGACCCAGCATAAGGAAATTGGTGAGCATGCGCCGACCGAAAAATCGGATATGGGACAACGCAAAGGCCGTCATGGATGACAATATGACAGTCAGAACCACAGTTGCGGTCGAGACGAGAAGGGAATTCCACAGGGTCAGGAAAAACGTGCTTTCATTGAGAATCTCGATGAATTTGTGCGGGCTCCAGCTCTCCGGCAGGCCGAACGGGCTGTTTCGCAATTCACCAAGTCTCTTGAAGCCGCCAAGTGCGGTGGCGTAGAGCGGCACGATAACAAACAGTGCAATGGCACCAAGACCGATCCACTGTAGTGGCGAGATTTCGGATTGCCGCATCGGCTTGTTGCGTTTTGTCTGTGCCATCAATCCCACCGCCGTGACATGAGAAATCGCCGGTAACCAATGGTGAAGGCCACGCAAACGATAAACAAAATGACGCTGACGGCGCCGCCGAACCCAAGCTTCATTCGGGTGATGCCGAACTGGTAAAGGAAGCTGACAATTGTGTGGCTTGAGTGGCTTGGTCCACCGCCACTGAGGGGGATGATCAGGTCGAATAGCTGCAAAGCGCCGATGATGGCAAAAAACACCGTTATGAGGATGGCCGACCGAATCATTGGGATCCGGATATAGCGGGTTATCTGCCAGCGACTGACCCCGTCCAGCCGAGCCGCTTCGATAACGTCTTTCGGGATCGCCTGCAGCGCGGCAATGTAGATCATCATGTGAAAACCGAAATACTTCCAGACAATCACAAGCATGATGGCCGGCATGACCCAGAACTTGTCACCCAGAACGAAGGGCAGAGATACGCCAAGCGTGTCTCCAACGGCCGGCACAAGACCGTAATTTCCGTCATAGACAAACCGCCACATCAGTCCGGCGGCAACTTCCGCCAGCATATAGGGCAGAAAAAAGAGTGTCCGGATCACGTTGACACCCCAGTTGTTCTCGGTCAGTGCGAGCGCGGCCCAAAGCGCCAGTGGGAGCTGGACGAAGAGCGAAACAGCAATGACTAGGAAGCTGTTTCGGACCGCTTTGGAAAAGTGTCGGTGGGTGACGACATCTTCATAATTGTCGAGGCCGACAAACTTGGTCATCGGGCCGAAACCGTTCCAATTGTAGAAGGAGAAACTGGCGGCCTCGATCATCGGCATGACGACCAGAAGGGAGAACAACCCCAGTGTCACCGGAATGAACAGAACCAGAGCAACGGAGCTGTTTCCAAAAAACCGGCGCTTGAGCGTATCTGTCCCGCGTTCCGGCCGCGCCGAAACAGTCGGGCCAGTGGGGGACACCGGCCGCGTCAAGTGCTGCGGCCGGTTTCCAATCGTTGTCATGTCACTGCGCGTCGTCTACGGCTTCCTTGACAAGTTCGGCGGCTTCCTGCGCGCTGATCGCGTTGTCTGTCAGTTCGACGGAAACATCATTCACCACTCCACCAACATCCGCACCAAGTTCCTGATCAAAGAATATGGCATGCCATTTGGCCTGGTTGATATTGTTGGAGATATCCTTGAAGAAGGGATTGGCAAGTTCGTCGGCCGCACCCTGAGTAATCGGGATGTAGGAGTTGCCAGCCGCAAAGCGCGACTGCACGTCCTTTGACGAATACCACTCCATGAACTTGACGGCCTCGTCCGGTGCGTCGCGATGGAATATCCATCCGTTGATGCCGCCGAGCGTGTCTCCGTCATCCCCGGACCCACCGTCAACCGTCGGGAAGGGGACAATGAGAAGCTGATCCTGCGACAGGCCGTCTCCACTCGCCGAGTTGCTCCGCTGGACGGTGTAATCCCAGTTGCCCATCAGATGCAGAGCGGCTTTTCCATCGCCAAAATGGCCAGACGCTGTTCCGTAATTGGCTGCAAGATATCCTTCCTGAAAAGGTTCCAGTGCGATGAGTTCGAGAAAGTCTTCACCCGCCTTGACGAATGGTTCCGCTGCGAATCCATCACCTTCACCGCTACGGGCTGCATTGAACGCATCCTGACCGGCATGGCGAACGACCAGATAGGACCAATAGAAATGGGCGGGCCATTTGTCCTGTGCGCCAATGGAAATCGGCGTGATCCCGGCATCTTTGATTTTCTGGACCGATACGAGGAACCCGTCCCAGGTTTTCATGTCGTCGGGACCGACCCCCGCCTTGTCCAGCAATTCCCTGTTGCCCCAGAACACGACCTGGCTCACATTCTGGGCCAGACCGTAAAGCTCGCCGTCACGCGTGAACGCATTGATGCCGGCGTCTCCAAGCGCCTGTCGCGCTCCGTCTGACACAACGTTTCCGATCGGGCGGAGAACTCCGGCCTCGACCTGATCAGACATGACCCCGCCACCCCAGCTGTAGAAGATGTCCGGAGCCGCATCGGACTGCAAAAGGGTTGTCAATTTGGCTTTGAAGGCTTCATTTTCGAGAAACTGCACGTTGACTTTGACGTCCGGGTTGGCCGCCTCGTACTCTTTTGCTGCAGCCTCCATGATCGCCACCGTTTCCGGAACGGTTTCGATATGCAACCAGTCGACGGTGACTTCCGCGAGGCTGGGTACCGTGGTGAGTGCCAGCAATCCGGCACCGATGACAAATCGTTTCATGAAATTCCTCCCTGGGCGCTGCGTGTCTCCAAGCCGCATTTGTATGAAGAGTTCGCCGCAGAACTCGGTGTGTCGTGGCCCCCAACAATTTAATAAACAATCCAATTTTAATTGGCAAGAAAAGAATGTCAGGTGCCAGGAATGAAACTAACTATAAGAAAAAAAACAAAAAAATAGAATATAGCAAAGCCGATTGAACTCCGGATTGCATAGATAAAGAAGGTTGCAGTGAGTGAAAACGAGCGGTGTCAAAGCGGTCGGTCTCTGTTAGGTGATTTTGTCAGGACACATAATTAATGCGTTCACACGAAGCGATCAGTAGAGCTTCGCCCATCGCATTGTATGATTTCGGATTGTTGGCTCCGACCCATCTGCATTCCTGTAGCGGAGCCCGTTGTTCCAGCAAAAATTGCAAAAAACAGGCAGGTCGTCATCGTCAGCGATGGCAGGATCCACAAAAATAATCAGTATGAAAATAATAGGTTAGGGATATTCCGCGCCATTTGATCGCCTTTGGCTGTTTCGCATTTGAGTGCCCCAGGGTCATGGTCTGTAGAGTGTGATGCGCATCTGGATTCCGTATTGACGGGTGTGTTTCGGCAGATGATTCATTTCAGATGGACATTTGAGGGACGGTTGACTATCGCCGAATTATCGTCAAAAACACTCGCCCTATGAGTCAATTCGGCATTTATAAACAATACAAATAAAATAAGTGTCGCATGTGAGGATGAACCGGATTGGTCGTCAAAATCGCCGACCCGCTCTTGATGCGGGAGATCAACAAATACCATGTCCTCGAAACGATCCGGTGTCACAGCCGGATTTCACGGGTGGAGATTTCGGAGCGAACATTGTTGAGCGGTACGACCGTATCGGCGATCACTGGCGCTTTGATCGAGGAAGGGTTGGTCGAAGCGATCCATGTGCAGCGCCCGGAAGATGGCAAACGGGGGCGTCCGCGCGTTTTGCTCGACCTCATTCCTGAGGCGGCCTACGTTGTGGGCGTCCGGATATCACCGGCCCGCATCACGACCACCGTTGCCAATTTCAAGGGTGAGGCAGTCTATTCTGTGCAGTTGCCTATTCAGGTCGCCCGTCGCGCCACAGACACAATCGTCGATGTCATTGAAAACAGTATTCATCTTTGTATCGCGGCCCACGGGATAGAGCGTTCCAAGATCAAGGGGGTCGGCATTGGTGTGCCCGGAATCTTCGACCCCATATCGGGCCAAATCCATGCAAGTTCGGTATTCGATGAGGGCGAAGTCCCGTTATCCAGATTGCTGGAGACCCGCTTGGGCCTGCGGACACGGATGGCGAAAGCGGCGGACCTTGTCGCCCTTGCGGAAAGTTGGTTCGGATATGCCCAGCGCAACCGTTCCTTCGCTGCAATAACCGTCGAGCAGACGGTTGGAATGGCGCTATGGATCGATGACGACCTCCATCGTGGCGCAAGCACGCTCGGGGCCGCATTCGGACATATCAAGGTGGGAGAGGAGGGTCGAGTCTGTTCCTGCGGACAAACCGACTGTCTCAATACCTACCTGACCGCCCATGAGTATCAGGAGAGCGAGGCAGAGGGCAAAAACGATCGGAGTGATGGTACGGATGCCGAGGCGACCACCAATCTTTGCGTTAAGGCCGCTGCCGGAGATGAAGCCGCCACCGCGATTTTGCAGAAGCGGGGAAAGATGCTGGGGATCGGCGTGTCGCACGTCATCAACCTCGTCAACCCCGAAAAAATCATCATTGTCACGGAAGATGATGAATACAGAAAGATGCTGGAGCCATCGGTTCGGGCGTGTGTCGAAGAAAACAGCTTTGCTGCGCATTTCAATGCCACGGAGATCATCTTTCACACGATCGACGAGCAATTATGGGCACGCGGAGCAGCCGCGCTGATGTTGCGGGATATCTATCGCGCCCCCTGGAACAACGGGCCGGGAGAGGAACAGAAATGACACCACTGAACATCGGGCTGATTGGTTGTGGCAATATATCGGATGCCTATCTGACCGGCGCAAAACGGTTTCCATACTTGAACATGGTTGCCTGTGCGGACATCGATCCGGCCGCAGCGTCCGCCAAGGCTGAAAAATATGATCTTGCGCATCTGGCCGCCGATCAGATGCTGGCGGACCCCCAGATTGACATTGTCCTCAATCTGACGACGCCACAGCATCATGTGAGTGTCGCGCTTTCTGCGCTGCACGCCGGCAAGCACACCTATTCCGAGAAACCGCTTGGCGTCTCGCTTGCTGAAACCGATAGCCTTGTCGATTTCGTGAAAGGTCGGGATCTTCGCATTGGCTGCGCACCGGACACATTTCTGGGTGGCGCCCACCAGACGGCGCGCAAACTGATGGACGCCGGTGCGATCGGCGATCCGCTTGCAGGCACTGCCTTCATGATGGTTCCCGGACACGAAAGCTGGCATCCCAATCCCGAGTTCTACTACAAACACGGGGGCGGTCCGCTGATGGATATGGGCCCCTATTATCTGACGGATCTCATCAACCTCCTTGGTCCGGTCTCCACCGTTTGCGGCACGGCCAAAGCATCTTATCGGCAGCGAACAATCGGTTCCGGTGACAAGCAGGGTGAGACCATCACGGTGGATGTCCCAACCCATATCTCGGCGCTGCTGGTCTTTGAAAACGGTGCTGCGGTGACGCTGGTGACGAGCTTTGATGTGCACAAACACGGCCACAACCCGATTGAAATCTATGGAACAAAAGGGTCGATGATTGTTGCCGACCCGAACGATTTCGATGGCGATATCCTGGTCAGCGAAGGCAAGGGTGATTGGCAGACGGTGGACCAGAAACACCTCTATGGCGATGGAAACTACCGGATCGTGGGTCTTGCGGACATGGCCGAAGCGATCATCAAAAAAAGGCCCCACAGAGCCAGTCTGGAATTGTCCCGGCACGTGCTCGAGGTCATGGAATCCATTTTGATTGCCGCCGAGACCGGGCAGACCCTCACGATGGAACATCAGTGTCAACAACCGTTGCCCCTGTCGGCTGAACTACCGGTCGGGCAGCTCTACGAATAATGGAAGGCAAACACCCATGAGCAAGAAAAGTGCCCTGATCGTCTGGGGTGGCTGGGAAGGTCATACACCTGAGCAAAGTGCGAAGCTGGTCAAGGCGATGCTGGAAGCACACGGATATGATGTCGTTCTGGACAGCACGACCGAAGCATTTGCTGATCCGAAATTGGGCGATTTTGATCTGATCGTGCCGGCAATCACGATGTCCCGCATCGAAAAAGAAGAACTGAAAAACCTGCTGGACAGCGTCCGCGCCGGCAGTGGGCTGGCCGGCTTTCATGGATTGATGTGCGATACGTTTCGCAATGAACCGGATTACCAGTTCATGACGGGTGGTCAGTGGGTTGCCCATCCCGGCGATATCATTGATTACCGGGTGGAAATTGCCGACACGGATGATCCGATCGTCGCCGGAATCGGCGATTTCGACTACCGGTCCGAGCAGTATTACATGCATTTCGACCCGAGCAATGAGGTGCTTGCGACAACGCGCTTTGACGGCACGATTTTCGACGAAATTGATGGTGTCGTGATGCCGGTCGTCTGGAAGCGGCGATTCGGCAAGGGGAGAGTTTTCTACAGCTCTCTTGGCCACGTCGTCGATGAATTCGAGGTGCCTCAGATGAAGACGATTTTCGAACGCGGAGCGTTGTGGGCCACCCGCGATTGACATTGATCGCGGTTAGATCGTCCGAGGCGACAGGCGCGACGAGATTTTCCTTGCGATGACAACACATTTCGTCGCAGATGGGTGTACCATCGGGCGGGGCGACGCTCACACCAAGGAACTTCACATATGAGCAAAATCGCTGTTATCACATTGTTCTCCTGGTTTGCGCTGGCGACAGGTGCATGGGCCGGCGAGACACCGTCAGCCCCTGGGGCAAAGGTCTATTTCGTCAATATCGAAAACGGCGCGACCGTAAGCTCGCCCGTTACCATCATTTTCGGCCTCAGCGGAATGGGAGTTGCTCCAGCCGGGACCGACAAGGAAAAGACCGGCCATCATCACCTTTTCATCGACCGACCGGCGCTGGGCGAGGGTGAAGATGGGGCCGACGAGCTCGACTACAATATTCCGGCTGACGAGAACCACGTTCACTTTGGTGGTGGCCAGACGGAGATGACCCTCGATCTGGCACCTGGACGGCACACGCTACAGCTCGTTCTTGCCGACAAGGACCACATTCCGCACAATCCGCCAGTCGTCTCCGACGTGATTGAGATCACTGTCGAATAATTACGAATTCATGACTGATCGGATGTCCATCGTGTCGGACCGGGCTGGCACGTTTCTTTGTGATGGTCTCAAACAGCCTTTCGGCGCTCTTCGCTTCCCGGTACCGTCCGGCCAAAACGGACGCCGCAACGCTACCTTGACTTGCCAAATCCTGCGGACTGCTTGAGTTTGTGGTCAGGCAATCGGGCTGATTTGAAATGAGACAACAGATTCTCTCTCTGGCAACGTTGTTTGTCGGTGCCGCCTTTCTGTTCTTTGCGGGCGGGATGAATGGTCTTCTCCTGCCGGTCAGGGGATCGGCTGAGGGGTTTTCGGATGTCTCGCTCGGTTTTTTGGGAACTGGCTGGGCGGTCGGATTCGTGACCGGCTGCCTGTTGGTCCCGCGGCTGGTGGCCGGTGTCGGACACATTCGCTCCTTTAGCGCGATGGCTGCCACGGCGGCCCTGTCGATCCTCTTTTCAGCGCTGCTGATTGATCCGATTGCGTGGATCATTTTGCGCTCACTGGCGGGTTTCGCCTTTGCAGGCGCCGCCATGATCGTGGAAAGTTGGCTGAGTGAACGAACCGATACACGCTATCGCGGAACAGTGTTCGGCATCTATACGATGGTCAATCTGAGTGCCATTACGCTGGGGCAACTCTCGCTGGCTGGCGGCGGCACGTCAGGGTTGGAGTTTTTCATCCTCGCAGCCGCGTTCTACTGCCTTGCGCTCATCCCGACAGCTGTTTCTTCCACCTCCACACCAAAGCCGCTGGCACAGGTGAAACTGGACATACCAGCTCTCTGGCGCAACTCACCGGTGGCGGTCGTGGCGGTCTTTTTTGTCGGCATGTCGAACAGCAGTTTTGGAACGCTGGGAGCGGTTTTCGGCGAGCAATCGGGGCTGGAAATTGCTGCAATATCGCTGTTCGTCAGCATTTCGATCCTGGCCGGGGCCATCGCGCAGGTTCCGGTGGGTATCATCTCGGACCGCGTCGACAGGCGGCTGGTCCTGGTGATCATGACCGCCATCGCGTTGGTCGGCGATTTGATCTTTGTTCTTCTGCAGCCCCAATCGGCGTTGCTCATCATCGCAACAGGAGCACTGTTTGGCGGTGCTCTCTTCACGCTCTACCCGATTGTCGTTGCCCATGCGAATGACCACGCTGCTCCCGGTGATTCCGTCAAGGTCAGCGGTGGGCTTCTTCTGATTTTTGGTGTCGGTTCCATCGCCGGTCCGTTGCTGGCCGGGATCGTCATGTCGTTCATGGGACCGCGCGGCTTGTTCATCATCACGCTTGGCGCCCACATCATAACAATCGTGTTCGCGCTATGGCGCATGCGTCGTCGCCAAGCGGTCGACCAGGAAAACAAAGGGGATTTCGTCATGGCATCGCCTGCCCGAACGGCAACGCCCGAAACGGTCGCATTGTCGTCGCAGGAGGCGGCAGAAACGCCAAATCCGCGGGAAGGCGCGGGGCCGTAGTGGGCATTTAATCTATGTGCCGGATTGTGCGGATTTGTTCAGGATCGGTTTATGAGGAGGAAGGACATGCTGGTGCATATTCGACGACGAGTGGGCCGACCCTGAACAAATCCGGGCAAATCCCCTCGGGACGTGGCACAGGTTAAATGGTCACTACGGCCTAGTCCGTAATTGCCGGAAGACTTTCTTCCAGGCGGCTGCGCAGATGCTCATGCTGCGCGGGCAGTTTCAAGGCTTCTCCCAGATGCGCTATGTCCTCATCATGGACAAAGCCGGGTTCGTCCGTAGCGACTTCAAACAGAATGCCTTCCGGTGTCTTGAAATAGATGGCCCAAAAATAGTTGCGGTCGATGACCTCCGTAACTTTATATCCGGCATCCGAAATGGCCTGGCGAACAGAGAGCTGGTCTTTTCGGTCCGCCACGGCAAACGCAACGTGGTGGACGGAGCCGGCGCCTTGGTCGGCGGGTTCTTCGCCTGGCAGTCGATGCAGATCGACGATCCCCGCACCATTGCTGTCGGCCCGTGAAAAGCGTTGAATGTCTCCATCCTGCCCGGCTAACTCGTAGCCCATCAAATGCATCAGTTCCGCTGTGGCGACGGTATCCCGCAAATGAAGTGCGACGGAATGAAATCCACGAATGGCGGCCTCGTCAGGAACGTCGGAACCAGAGCGGAATGGCCGGCTGTCCCCCGGGACCTCAACCAGGGCAAGGCGATCACCATCCGGCCCCTGAAACAGCAATTGCGTATCGTCGAATAGTTCCTTTGTCGCCAGACCCTCAAGGCCAAGCCCCTCCATCCGCGATTGCCAATAGGCGAGGGCGCCCTCCGGAACGGAAAAGACGGTCTTGCCGACCTCACCGGTACCTGGTCGTCCACGGGCTTTCTCGGGAAAGGGAAAATAGGTCATAACCCCGCCGGGCGTGCCAATATTGTCGCCATAATAGAGGTGGTAAACGTCGGGATTGTCAAAATTGACGGTCTTCTTAATTCGGCGCAGACCCATGATCTGGGTGAAAAAGTCATTGTTCTCGCGCGGTCCGCTCGCGATGGCCGTCACATGGTGAAGCCCTTTTATCTGTGTGATCATGAATTTGTCCCACTCAAAATTGCGTCGCCTGTCATCGTTCCATATCTTTGACATATGGAGCGGTTAAGTGAATTTCCCAATAGGACCAGATGGCGCAATCAGCGGAGGGCGAATCCGTAGCGGACATCAGAACCGCTGTTCGTCGCTTCCTTGCTTGTCCTCCAAGCTTCTGCTCGGCAGGCCGCAGCCTTGCAGCTCTGCACGGTGCTTCAACAAACCGGGGAGCTTGACCGGCAGCACCGTTTTCTGCGACAACACGTCCATGGGGCCCACGAACGCCCCGTGAGGCGACAGCCAAAGATTCGTATCCAACCATTGCTGTTAACGGGAAGGATGCGTCATGCCGTCGCCAACAGAAATCACGATCTCTCAACTCGCCCGCCTTGTCGGAACGCCCGAAGTACCTGTGCTGATCGATGTCAGCGTGGACGAAGATTTCAATCTGGATCCATGTTTGATTCCGTCTGCATTCCGATATCCATATGATTCAATATCCGATCTTTCACAAAAAATGCAGAGCAAACGGGTCGTTGTCTATTGCCGGAAGGGCCTGAAGCTTAGCCAGGGTGCGGCGGCAATTTTGCGCAACAGCGGCGTTGAGGCAGAAACGCTGGAAGGCGGACACATAGGCTGGCGCCAGGCCGGTCTTGCCATGGTTCCGGAGGAGAAACTGCCGCAAAGAAACGGACAGGGACAAACCGTTTGGGTGACACGGCAGCGCCCCAAGATAGACCGGATCGCGTGCCCATGGCTGATAAGGCGATTTGTGGACCCAAACGCGCAATTTCTGTTCGTGGCACCGTCCCAAGTGTTGAGCGTGGCGGACAGATTCAATGCTGCGCCATTCGATGTCGAAGGCGTGTTTTGGAGCCATCGCGTGGAACTCTGCACGTTTGATATCATGATAGAAGAGTTCAAATTGCATCATGAGCCGCTCGACCGGTTGGCAAAGATTGTTCGAGCAGCAGACACCAATCGTCATGACCTAGCACCAGAAGCCGCGGGCCTTTTGGCTGTCTCTCTGGGATTGTCTCGCATGTATCGCGATGATTTGGCACAGCTCGAAGCCGGTATGTCCATTTACGACGCATTTTTTCGATGGTCGCGCGACGCGACGGATGAGGGGCATGATTGGCCTGCCGCCTCACCCCGGAGATCGTCTGATGGCTGAAGCGGAAGTGACAAATGGACGGGAGAGCCGACAGATATCACTGCGCGAAGCTTCCCGATTGTGGGCTAAAATCGGGTTTCTTTCCTATGGCGGGCCGGCGGCACAAATCGCACTGATGCACAAACTCATTGTGGAAGAACGCGGTTGGTTGAATGAACGCCAATATCTGAGCGCATTGAGTTTTTGCATGCTGCTTCCCGGGCCGGAAGCGATGCAACTTGCCACCTATTCCGGCTGGCGACTTCACGGTGTTCGTGGCGGGCTGATTGCCGGGCTGATGTTCGTGCTCCCCGGAGCGCTGATCATGTTGGTGTTCGGCATGGTCTACGCCTATTTCGGCAATGTACCGCTTGTCAGCGCCCTGTTCCTGGGCGTCAAGGCCGCTGTTTTGGTCATTGTGATCGAGGCGCTGTTGCGCGTCTCGAAAAAGGCGCTCCAGCGATCGCAACACTGGGTCATTGCCGGGCTCGCCTTCATCGGGATCTTCATTCTGGCGCTGCCCTTTCCGCTGCTGGTCCTGATCGCCGGTCTCTACGGATTTTTTGTAGGAACGGGATCATTGGAGGAACCAAAGTCAGTTCCATCCACCAATGTCCGATGGACATCCACGCTTGCGACAGTGGTGATTTGGCTAGCAATTTGGTGGGTGCCGCTGATACTGGTCGCCCTGCTGGCCGATGCGGCCATTTTGGCGCAACTCGGTTGGTTCTTCTCCAAACTCGCAGTGGTCACCTTCGGTGGTGCCTATGCGGTGCTGGCCTATATGGCGCAGGACGTTGTCAACCTGCATGGCTGGCTTGCGGCCGGCACCATGATGGATGGACTTGGTCTGGCGGAAACGACGCCGGGTCCGCTAATTCTGGTGACCCAGTTTGTCGGTTTCCTGTCCGCTTTCGGGCAAGGCGGTCTGGCGCTTGGACTTGCCGGCGCCGTTGTTACCCTATGGGCTACATTTGTGCCCTGTTTTCTTTGGATCTTTGCCGGTGCACCCTACATTGAGTGGATCGCCGCACAGCCGCGACTGCGTGGTGCGCTCACAGCCATTACGGCTGCCGTCGTCGGGGTCATATTGAACCTATCGGTTTGGTTCGCATTGCATGTCTTTTTTGCAGAAGTGGAGCAACGGCAGCTTGGGCCGATCACCCTGTGGCAGCCGGTCCTATACAGTCTCGATTGGCGTGTCATTGTCATGGCCCTGGTCAGTGCCGGTCTGCTTCTACGGTTGCGCTGGGGTATGATGCGGGTGCTTGCTATGGCCGCTGCAATGGGTGTCATACTGACATTGGGACTGTGATATGAAGCCATGACCATCACCCGACACTGCCTTCGCGTTACCAATGCTGCGGAACTGGAAGCCTTCTATACGCATATTCTGGGAATGCGGAACTTCGGCACTCCAGGCGCGCCGCTGTTGGGGTTTGATCCGCACCGATGTCTGCTGGAACTGCAGTCCGGTGCAACACGGGCCTATGAACCCACACCAACGGACCCCTACTGGAAAACTGGTATCACGGTTCGCAATCTCGATCATGCCGCGCGGTCCCTGAAGAAGCAGGGATGGCCTGTTTCCGAGCCGCATCAATTCCGTGACATCGGTTATCTGTGCCACCTACACGATCCGCAGGGATTCACCATCGAACTGCTCCAGCAGGGATTTGAGGGTCGCGAAAAAGCGGTGGGTGCGGGCCACGCCATTGGCGGGCAGGCAACACTTGCCCACATCACGCTCCGGGTCAGTGACATCACCCGCGCGCGAACGCTTTGCGAAGACACTTTCGGCTTGCGCCTTCTCTCCATACAGCCGGTGCCGGAACATGGTTTTTGCCTGTATTTCTATTCCGCCGATAGCGAGAGCCCGCCCTATGCTGACCTGGAGGCCGTCGACAACCGAGAATGGCTATGGGAGCGACCCTATGCGCTGCTGGAACTGCAACATGTTTTCGGCCGGTCATCGGCTCCATTTGTTGCAGTTGCCAGACAAGCCGGCTTCACGGGTTTCTCAATCCGGAGAGGCCTCGACAATGGTGTAACCCGCGTCAAAATTGCGGATCTTGAATCCATGTTTTGAACACACACGCGAACTGTGTCACGCAATCGTGCTACTTTGCCGCCTTGCCGAGAGCGTTCATGGTGTCGAACCACTTTTGCGTTGTGTGGCTATCAGCCTTCTCGACCATGCCGAACAAGGTGTTTCTGACGGGCCGAATGCCGGAGAATCCCAGAATGTTGCGTTCGAGATTTTTCAGGCTGTGGGCGAGAAAAAACCAGCGATAGGCAAGTGCCGGCATGCCCATGGTGACAACGACACGCGCTGATTTGCCCTTCATCAGCGGTCCGGGGAGAGATTCATCCGCACTGAGAGCAACACCAGGTCGGAACACCTGTTCGAGAAAGGCCTTCAGCAGAGCCGGCATGGTTCCCATCCACAGGGGATAGATCATCATGAAGTGATCTGCGTCCATGCACTGTGCCTGTGCCTCTCGAAGGGTTGCGGGCGTGCCGTCAATGCCGTTCTTCCAATCGACCTGTGTGCGCAGCAGTGGAAAATCAATCTGGGCCGGATCAATGACGGTGACATTGTGCCCCGCAGACCGCGCCCCATTTTCGTAGGCCGCTGCCAGAGCCCTGCACAGCCTGTTTTCGGAGGGGTCTGGATGCCCTTGGATGATGACGACGTTCTTCATGATGTTTCTTTGGTTGTTGGAACACGGCACGATTTCAGTCTAGTGCCCAATTCGGTCTGATCATTGATCTCCCGCAAGACGCTGCTGCTAAAAGCGACGCTGGCTGCCGGACAGGCATCGATTGAAGCCGACGCGAATTGTTGTCATGTTAGATGTTCCGCATCCCAAAAAAATATTTCTCGGGCAACATGATGGTACAGTCAGAACGGCAAAAAATGGAATCCGGGCAATGGTATTGCTGCATTGATCCGGAGCTGGAAGAATTGCGGATGCGGTCACAGGATGCCGTCCATCAGCACAATCACCTGCCGCCGCGAGAGCGCGACATGTTGGGGCCGAAGTTGCGGACGGTGCTCGGTGCCGTTGGAGAAAATGTGCGCATTGAGGCGATGTTTCATTGCGCCTATGGCAAAAACATCTTCCTGGGTGATGCCGTTTATCTCAATGTCGGCTGCGTCGTTCTTGATACGGCACGAGTCGACATCGGTGCGGGATCGATGTTGGGCCCCACGGTGCAGATTTACTGTGCGGAACACAGCCAGGACACAGCGCGGCGCGCCGCTGGATATGAAATCGCAAAACCGGTGACGATTGGTGAGAATGTGTGGATCGGCGGTGGCGCCATCATCATGCCGGGTGTGACGATCGGAAACGGCGCTATCGTCGGATCCGGGAGCGTTGTCACGCGTGATGTTGCTGCAGGCGCAACGGTGGTTGGCAATCCTGCGCGGGACATGAAATTGCGCGATACGGGCCGTCAAGCATAGTCCAGATAGCCGGCCAGGCCATCCAGGCATCCCGTCCAGCCGAACTGATGGGACTCGTAGTCTGACTGGTCCGCAATCCGGGTGTGGGCCACAGTGACCTCCGTGCGGTTCGCGCGCTCCGAAAAACGCACGGTCACACGCTCATTGCGTTGCCGGTCTGCTTCGGTCTCCAGCCCGCGCCGCCAGGTATATTCAATCAAGTGAGGTGGTTCGACACGCAGGAATTCTCCGGTGATCCAGATGATCGAATCGTCCGGCAATCGGTTTGCGATGCGGTAGCCGCCACCCACGCGCAGTTCGATGGTGCACTCTGCACAATGCACATTGACTGGTCCCCACCATTGCATGACCTGTTCTGGTTCGGTCCAGGCCTTGAATACCGCCTCCGGCGTACCGCGCACCAAGCGTCGCACCAGCAGCGAAAGAGATGGAGTCACGCCATCCATCAGCCTTTCTCCCCGGAACCATCGGTTCCATCATCGATCTGCTTGTCCATATGCAAGGAAAAGGCGTCCAGCGTTTCACCCCAGAACCGTGCATATTGATCGAGCCAGTCCTGTGCATCGTGCAGCGGCTCGGCCCGCAATGAACAGATGCTCGTTCTGCCAGTGTTATCCCGATTGATGAGATTGGCTTTCTCCAGTGTTTTCAGATGTTTGGAGATCGCATTGAGTGACATGTCGAAGGGTTCTGCGAGGGCTGTGACCTTCTCCGGTGCATCGGAAAGACGCTTCAGCAACGCCCGCCGTGTCGGATCGGAAAGCGCGTGAAAAACCCGATTGAGCTGATCGTCCGGATCAGTTTTTTTGACTTGAGTTTGATTTTTCACCTTGCTCAATCCTCAACTATTTGGTTGAATATCGGAACAATATGGAATGGATTCACAAATTTTGCAAGGAGCACGGCATGTCGACTCACATTCACCAGGAAGTCGTTTTGAACGCCAGTCCCGAGGACGTCTACAACGCATTCATGGACGAGAAGCAGCACACTGCGATGACTGGAGGCGCATCCAGAATTGACAATGAAGTGGGAGGATTGGCCGAAATGCATGACGGCCAGATCATCGCGCGCAATGTCGAGTTGGAGCCCAATCGAAGGATTGTGCAGGCCTGGCGGGTTGCTGGCTGGGAAGAGGGGGTCTACACGCTTTTGCGCATCACACTCAATGCGGATGGCCAGTCAACGCGCCTGACGCTGGACCAAACCGGCTGTCCCGAAGACATGACCGAGCACCTTGCTGCCGGATGGCACCAGCGTTACTGGCAGCCCATGGCGGAGCACTTCAAGACATCCGCCTGATCACGCCCGCAAGCGAGGCATCTGTGTTGCCGCTGCCCTATCGGTCGGCGGCAGCAGCCTTCGAGCTTCGAAGTGTCCCGCTGAAACCGCTATCTCAGATTGGCAAGCGTAGCGAGCAGCGAAACGACATCATTGGGCCCGATAATCGAAATTCGTAACGTATTGGGACCGATCTGCGCATTGCCCGTTGCCACATCGTGATAGCTGTAGCCGGCCGAAACAAGCGGTTCAGGCAAGCTGGTCAGCTTCGGATTGCGGTTAAATCGCGCAATGGCCTCCTCGAAGAGCTGTTCGAGCAACACTTCACCGCCTATCGACCGAACAATGTCGTCCATGCCTGCAACGTTGACAGACCCCGGCGTCAGGTGAAGTCTGCCGGCCCGAACGTCCGGAACAACGCCGATATCCAGCACAAATGAGTCGCTTCCGACTGTAGTCTTGAGCAGGCTGGTACATAGCCAGATCTCGGCCTGCAGCGTAGCGTTGAGGACGATCTGAGGCGGGCTGAGGCGCGGTACGGCATCCAGCACCGAAAGTCTCAACTCACACACGTTGAGCCTTTCCTTGGCCAATTTCTGAAGCTGATTCAGCAGGATTGGCTTTAGATCGGTGACATCCGCATGTGCATGCAACTGAATTTGATCGGAGTGTTCGGGGGCAGGCGATGCAAACAGGGCGATGGGCAGGTTGGCTGTCGCCCCCTGGAGTTTGACCGGAACCGGCCCCTGGTAGATCAGTGTGTCCTGTGCGGATGCTGGTCCGAACAAGACAAGGCTCAGGATGACGAAGAGTGCGAAACGGGCAATTGGCAACGGCAGGTGCCTCCGGAAACTTTGCGCGAATGTTGTCATAGTCGCAAATTGCGGCAACGTTGGGAACGGGACGACGAGACTGAAGACACGCTCATGTTGTCTGACTTCTCGGCGGTTTTAAACCGCGTGTTGAAAGCTCTCATCAGGGCAAATCCGAATGCCTGCTCCAATCGTATTGTTCACATGTGACTTTTGGAGCAATCGGACACCATGATAACCCCCATTTTTGCGGGCGTTCTGACGCTCATCTACGTCTATCTCACCATTCAAGTGATTTCCGCCCGAAGGACCAACAGGATTGGCCTTGGCGATGGCGGCAATGCCGACCTGTTGAGGCGAATGCGGGTCCATTCCAATTTCGCCGAATACGCCCCGCTTGGATTGCTTTTGATGTTCATGGCAGAGATGCAGGGTGTTCCCGCATGGGCGATGCTTCTCGTGGGCCTCGTGCTGTTGGCCGGACGTTTTGTTCACGCCATAGGATTGAGCGGAACGGCCGAAACGCCAGGCTTGCGCACGGTGGGAATGGCGCTGACCCTGACAGCACTGATCGCGGCAGCGCTGATCAATTTGGTCTGGCCGCTATTCTAGCCCTCATATTCCTTCACTCATCCCGATGGAATTGCGCGGATACAAAGCATGTGGTCATGTGTTCCTGAAATTATCAAAGGTGCCGTGACTTGGACCTCTTGCTGACATTAGCCACAATCTTCGCAGTTTTCATACCAGCGCTGCTTTTGCCAGGACCCGATTTCGTTGCCGTGGTGCGCTCATCGATGACACGGGGAACTGCCGGCGGCCTCATGACAACGCTGGGCGTTTCAATTGGTCTCGGCCTGTACGCGGCGTTGAGCATGCTTGGCCTGTCTGCCATCTTGATCGAATTTCAATGGCTGACGTGGCTGGTGCGGGTTCTTGGTGGCAGCTACCTGACTTATCTCGGTCTGCGCCTTTTGATGGCGCCGCTTGATAAGATCGACGTACCGCAAGGCCGGGACGCTGCGGCTGGCAATCCCCTGCTGTTCGGGTTCCTTGTGACCCTCACCAATCCCAAGGCCATCGTTCTTTTTACCAGTGTTTTTGCTACCGCGGTGACGAAATCCACGCCAGGCTGGTCCCTTGCGCTGATCATTGGCCTTGTCATGCTCAGCGCCGGGGCATGGTATTCGGTCGTCAGCGTGTTCATGTCGTCGGAGCGCGTCATGAGACGACTGAAAAACGCTCAACATAGGGTCGAACGTGCTGCCGGCGTCTGTTTCATTGCCATTGGTGGTCGGATTCTGGCCGATGCCCGCAATCCCGTTTCGCCGTGATCTTGCAAGAATGAAACGCTCATTTCGGATTTGTCCCTATTGTCGCTGTGTGACCCCGGTTAGATTGTTCGGAAGGAAACCCTCTGACTCAAATTGGAAGAGCTGAACAGTGACAGACATCACGCTTTGGAATGGAAAAACGATCCCTCGACTTGGAATGGGGTGCTGGGCGATCGGCGGTCAATTGTGGGCTGACGAGCAAGCGCTCGGATGGGGCGATGTGGATGACAGGGAGTCAATAGCGGCCATTCGGCGGGCACTTGAACTCGGCATTCGCTGCTTCGATACGGCGAATGTGTACGGAGCCGGTCATTCGGAAACAGTGCTGGCCGAAGCGCTTGGTTCGTCGGCCGACAATGTGTTGGTCTCGACGAAATTCGGCAATGGGTTTGACCCCCAGACAAAGCAAATCACCGGTTCTGTCGATGATCCAGTCGGCATACGCGCCGCAATCGAGGCTTCATTGACGCGGCTGAAACGCGATCGGCTCGACCTCGTCTATTTTCACATCAACGAACATCCGGTCAATGCGGCCGAACCTGTGTTTGAGACACTTGCGCAACTTCGACATGAGGGCAAGATCGATGTATTCGGCTGGAGTACCGATGACCCGAAAAAGGTGGAGCATTTCGCCTCAATGGACGGATTTGCCTTCGTTCAGCACAACATGAACCTGTTTCAGCCGGCGCAGGCGATGCTGCCGGTTCTCGATCAGTATTCATTGACGTCCATGGCCCGCCAGCCGCTTGCAATGGGATTGCTCAGCGGCAAATTCAAGGCAGGTCAGAAAGCCTTCGAGCCGTCTGATATCCGGGCAAACGGTCCGGAGTGGCTTTCCTATTTCGTCGATGGCAAACCGAACGCGGAGATGCTCGGAACGTTGGAAGCGATACGGGAATTGCTGATGTCTGACGGACGCACGGTAACACAGGGCGCTCTGGCGTGGATTTGGGCCAAGTCCCCGCACGTCATTCCGATTCCGGGTTTTCGAACGGTGCGCCAGGTCGAAGAAAATGCCGGTGCTTTGGAAAAGGGGCCATTGCCAGCATCGATCATCGATCAGATTGACGAACTGACAAAGTCCTGAATCGGACCGCTCCTCTCTTCTGATGGGAACGAAGCGTTCGCAACTCTGTGACTGGAGGGGCAGGGCACACCCATGCTACCACGCCGATTGAACGGTGTTCCGCGCTGTTCCGCCGCATTTTGGCTTGGGAGTTGTCATTGCTGAGTTCGATATTCAAGGGCCTCAGAAATACCGGGATTTCGGTCTCGCTTTTCCTCTTGATCCCCTTGGTTCCTGCAATCGCCGGGGATGACTGGAAGGTCACGCCGGTAGTTACGTCTTCGGCCGCCTCCGGGCCGGTGCCTGAAAGACGGATGCGCGCCCCGAGCGGAGGACTGCCCGACGGGCTGGTCGCAAGTCTCCCGGATGGCGATATTCGAAAGGCCTGGTACGGGGCGCCAACCAAACGCTACGGGCATGCCGTTCTTGGCGATGGCATTGAGGCTGGTTCTCTGCTTGTCACGACAGCCGATAACGAGACGCTGGAGCTGGTGCTGCCAAAAACAGAAGTTTTCGAGGACAGATATCCCCGTCTTGCCGATCTCGACAATGACGGCGTTACAGAGGTGATCACAATCCGTTCGTCACTTTCCGACGGCGCATCCGTCGCGATTTATGCTCTGCAGAATGGCCAACTGGTTGAACGGGCAAGCACCGGATTCATCGGCCGCGCCAACCGGTGGCTGAACATCGCAGGAATAGCTGACTTTGACGGTCGTCCTGGGCTCGAGATTGCCTTCGTGCGAACACCTCATATCGGTGGAACCCTGTTCTTCTTCAGCTACGCCGACGGTTCGCTGTCGCAGGTTGGCGCAATGGACGGTTTCTCAAACCATTTCATCGGATCTCGGGAACTGCGCCTTTCGGCCGGATCAGACGTCAACAATGATGGGCGAACCGATTTGGCCCTGCCGTCCGACGACAGACGAACCTTGCTAATCGTTGGTTTTGGCGATGACGGTCCGGCCGAATTGGCGCAGATTCCGCTGCACGCGAGGATCGACAAGGCGATAGGTGTCGAGGGCGGCGGACAAAGCACGGTCTTTGTTGTCGGCCTGGAAGATGGGTCCATGGTCCGGATCTCGCGCTAAGCTCTCACCGGCCCCGAATTTCACGTTCAAATTTGATCGTCCTTTTCGTGTCAATGGAAGGAAAATGACCGGTTCGTTGACTTGTCGGTTGCACAATGGCTGCACTGTCATAAAAACAGAACGCACACTCCTGGCGGGAAGGACGACGCGCGATGAGGATACTGGTAACCGGCAGCTCAGGGCATCTCGGCGAAGCCGTCATGCGGCATCTTGCATTTAGCGAACACGATACGGTTGCGATCGATATTCTTGACGGCCCGTTTACCACACATGTCGGAACGGTCTGCGATCGTGAATTCGTCAAGGCCTGCATGATGGGTATTGATGCCGTTGTTCACACCGCAACTTTGCACAAACCCCATGTTGCGACACACTCCCGCCAGGACTTCGTCGATACCAATATCAGCGGTACACTCAATTTGCTGGAGGAAGCAGTTGTACAGGGCGCAAACCGCTTCATTTTCACCAGCACGACGAGTGCCTTCGGTGCGGCTCTGGTTCCTCCAGAGGGGGAACCCGCTGCCTGGATCACTGAAGCCGTATCACCGATCCCGAAAAACATATACGGACTAACCAAGGTCGCGGCCGAGGATCTGTGTTTTCTCTTCCATCGCAAACACGCGCTGAATTGCCTTGTGCTGAGGACCTCACGGTTTTTCCCCGAAGAGGACGACAGTCGACTTGTTCGCGAGGCTTTTTCGGACTCCAATGCAAAGGCCAACGAATACCTTTTTCGCCGTGTCGACATCGAAGACGCGGTCGAAGCCCATCTGTTGGCGGTTGAGCGCGCAGCCGATATTGGCTTTGGCAAATACATCATCAGCGCAACGGCGCCGTTTGATACCGATGATCTTGCAGGGCTGCGCAAGAACGCCCCCGGAGTGGTTCGACTCAAAGTTCCCGAATATGAGGTGGAATATGCCCGGCGTGGTTGGCGCATGTTCGACAGCGTAGATCGCGTCTATGTCAATGAATCCGCCAGAACCGACCTCGGCTGGCGCCCCAAATATGATTTTCAGCACATTATCAGTCAACTATCAGCGGGCCAGGAACCCGGCAGTTCCCTTGCAAGAACAGTAGGCTCGAAAGGCTATCATCAGGAGACTTTTGAAGAGGGTCCTTATCCAACGGAATAGGAGCCTTTGAAGCTCGAAACGCCGGGCAGCCCTGCGCCGCGAGGGCGGGTTGCCGCATATTCAACGGTTTGGAATCACGCGCAGTGTCAGCGAAGGTGACAGTTCAACATGCAGAAGATTATCCCATTTGTATCACGCGGCAGCCGGGACGAAGTGGTCGGCTGGCTGGAGGCGCTCCGCAGCGCAATGCCGGAATTTGAAGTTGACGAGCTGGATGCGCTGGACCAACCAGCCCTGTTGGAGGCCGAAGTTGCGATCGTTGCGGATCCGGCACCGTCCGATCTCCAGCGTTTGCCGAAGCTTCGCTGGGTTCAGAGCCTTTGGGCAGGGGTCGAGCGGATTGTTGCGGAATTGCCTGACAGTGAAATGAAAATCGTCCGGCTCGAGGATCCACAAATGGCCAGAACCATGGCTGAAGCCGTATTGGCGTGGACCCTGTACCTGCATCGCGACATGCCGCGCTATCGGCGGCAACAAACGCAAAGCAAATGGCAACAGCACCCCGTGTGTCTGCCATCGGATCGGACAATCGGCTTTCTGGGCCTGGGGCAACTTGGCCGAGAAGCCGCCCGTGTTTTGCTGGAACAGGATTTCTCGGTCTGCGGATGGAGCAGGTCACGCTCGGATATCGAAGGCATTACCACCTTTTGCGGCCCATCGGGGCTGGAGGCCGTTTTGTCGAAATCCGACATTGTCGTCATTCTCATGCCTTTGACCGGCCAAACGCGTGGCATCATCGATGCCAAGGCACTGTCGACCATGCGCAAAGGCGCAGCACTGATCAATTTTGCCAGAGGAGCCCTGGTCGATGATCGCGCACTTCTGTCAGCGCTGGACAGCGGGCACATCGATCACGCAGTTCTTGATGTTTTTGACGAGGAGCCACTTCCGCCATCAAGCCCCTATTGGTCGCATCCCTCCGTCACGGTACTGCCCCACATTTCCGCACCGACCACAAGGTCGACTGCTTCGAAAATCGCCGCCAGTAACATTGCGCAGTTTTTTGAAACCGGGGTCATTCCCCAGGCGATAGACCGGTCGCGCGGCTATTGACGAAATCGGCAACACAAGAATGCGCCAACCAGATTTGGGCCGACACCAGTGCCACGTTTCTGATCAACCGTATCATGGCCCTGGGAACGCGACTGTCGGTCTTCGGTCCCCTGTCAGCTGGCCGGCGTAAGGCATTCACGCATGGCACTTGCAATCCCACGCATCATTTCGAAATAAAGATCCGGTCCGTTGTCGTAATTGGTGCCCAGAGGGTCAAGAACGCCCACTTTGGCATTGGTGTTCTCGGTGACCGTGGATATCAACTCCGATCTGAATTGCGGTTCGGAAAACACACAATTGACCTCAAGTGCATCAATGCGATCTCTGATCTCGCGGATCCTCTCCGCACCCGGCGGAATCTCGGGGCTGATGGTAATAGACCCTGTCGCCGGTACACCGAAACGGGTCTCAAGATTCTGGTAGGCATCGTGAAAGACGATGAACGGATTGCCTTTGACAGGTGCCAGCGTCTCGTTGATTTCCGCTTCAAGATCCTGCAGCCGTGCAGTCAGGCTGTCAGCATTGGACGCGTAGAGTGCTGCGTTTTCGGGATCGATCTCGGATAGTGCATCAGAGATCGTGCGAACGAAAATCGACGCGTTTTGCGGGTCCAGCCACAGATGCGGATCAAATGCGTGATCGCCATGATCATCGTGGTCGTCGTGTTTGGCGTGATCGTCATGATCATCGTGTTCATCGTGTTTGGCGTGATCGTCATGATCATCGTGGTCGTCGTGTTTGGCGTGATCGTCATGATCATCGTGTTCATCGTGTTTGGCGTGATCGTCATGATCATCGTGGTCGTCGTGTTTGGCGTGGTCGTCATGATCATCATGGTCGTCGTGTTTGGCGTGATCGTCATGATCATCGTGGTCATCGTGTTTGGCATGATCGTCATGATCATCATGCCCTGCATGATGTGAATGGTCATGGGCTTCAAACGTTGCCCCTTCGCGGACGGGAAGTTTGGTAACGCCAGCCGCGCTATCGAGCTGCACCGTGACGGCGCGTTGACCCAAATTCGAGATCGGTTTTTCCAAGAATGCTTCCAGGCGCGGTCCGACCCAGACAATAATATCCGCGTTTTCCAGCGTCCGCGCCTGCGAGGGGCGCAGGCTGAATGTGTGGGGGGAGGCACCGCCATCAACCACAATGTCAGCGGATCCAGCGCCCGCCATGATTCCGGAGACCAGTGAATGAATGGGTTTGATCGAGGTCACGACTTTTGGATCGGCGAAAGCAGAAGGAGCGATCAGAATTGAACAGGTCGATGCCAACAGAAACGGGCGAAGGTAATGCATGAAGCGGACCTCACAAAGGATTTATGTAATAACATAACGTTCGCAGGTTCAGTATCGCAAGCTCCGTTATCTGACAAGTGCTGAATTGGATGATTTCCAACATTTCGCCGACGCCAAAACAAAAAGGCCGCCGGGTCTACCGGCGGCGATCAGACATGTCAGCGCGGCCAAAGTGACCGCAACGGGAAATCTACTGTTGAGCTGTTCTGTAGCTCTCGTGACACGTTCCGCAATTTTTCGTGGCCGCTCCAAAGGCTGCCTTGAAGCTGGCTTCATCGGTCACCTGTGCTGACGTATCGGCAGCAAATTTTGCCACAGCAGCTTCAAACCCGGCTGCGTCGTCCCAAATCGCTTGGGCAGCCCTTGTCTTGTGGCCGGTCTCGGAACCTGCCGGGAACATGTAGCCGAAGCCATGCGCGGCATTGTTCATTGTCTTGAGGATCAGCTGAGCAGTGGTCAGATCGAATGGTGCTTCACCTTTCATGATCTTTGCGCCCGCTCCGGTAGCGGCGCCGGTATTCTTCATAACGGCCTGTCGGTCGAGGATTGGGTCACCACTGATGGCGGTGCCGGCCAGACAGACCGAAAGAACCGCACCCAATACAACTGCTCGTTTCATGTTTTTCTCCCGTTGGGTCAATTGCAATTGTCGATACATGCAAAAACGCAGACTACACATTGCGCTGTGCCTCGCCAAGGCCAAGCCCACGCAGATAACCGCTGATCCTTAACACGCGGATCAGGCAGCAGTGTGAAGTCTATAAAATGCAAAAACGCTCGACAATAGCGATAAATGCATATTCAATCTGCAGATATGCAGAACATTGATTGGGACATTTTTCGTTATGTCATGGCTGTCGTTGATGGCGGTTCAGCGGTTGCTGCAGCCCAGCGCCTTGGCGTGAACGCAAGCACCGTGCTGCGAAAAATTTCAAAATTCGAGGCCGACAATGGCATTCGGCTCTTCGAACGACGGCAGACCGGATACACACCAACCGTGGAATGTGCGGCCGTTGTCGAGGCCGCTCGGCAGATCGAGCAAAATGTTGCTGACATAAGCAGGGACATTCTCGGCCGGGATCTTCGATTGGAGGGGCGCCTGTCGGTGACCACAACCGATACACTGCTGAAGTCTGTCCTTGCACCGCATATTGCAACGTTCAAGGCCCTGCATCCTCAAATCCGAATTGATATATCGGTCACCAATATGAGGCTGAATCTGACAAGTCACGATGCTGATGTTGCAATCCGCGCCTCAAAGAGACCACCGGACGCGCTGGTCGGTCAGCGAGTCGCGGAATTGGCATTTGCGGTCTACGGATTGCCGACCATTGCTGATGGTTCTCCTGAAAAGCCAACGGTCGATGCGTTGGCGGATGCGACCTGGGTCGGCATAGGCGATGCGCTGGCCGGGTCACCAGTGGGGGCATGGATGAAAGAAAATGTGCCACCCGATGCAATCGCGATCACTGCCGACACATTCGTTGCAATTCGCGATTGCGTGAAAGCGGGCGTAGGGTTGGCGGTTCTGCCCTGTTGCCTTGGAGACCGAACCGATGAATTGGTGCGGATTGGCCAACCGGTGGCTGCCATGCAAAGCGCACTTTGGATTCTGACCCATGCCGATGTCCGCAGCGCCGCGAGGGTAAAGGCCTTCAACGACCATATGGTACGGGCTTTGAGAGCCGATTCGGATCTACTGGAGGGAACATTGCCATCTTGACGTCATCCCGCCATTGAGGATCAATGCCAGCTGGCTTGTATCAGGGGACCGGTCGTTTCCCGGTAATTCAGTATGGACCATCGCCAATTTGTGGATTCCTTGCCAGTCGGCATGCGACGCAGCCTGACCAAGAAAACGGATCGCCCGGGGCTCATTGCGCTGGCCCTGCACTGGGGCGCCATCCTTGCAATCGGTACATTGATTATCGCAGGGGTGCCTTTTTGGCCTTTATTGATGGTGGTCCAGGGCATTCTTGTCGTGTTCCTGTTCACCGCGTTGCATGAGACCATCCATCGGACGGCTTTCAAAACGCTCGTGATCAACGAATGGGTGGCACGCATCAATGGCTTTTTAATTCTTCTACCGGCTGCATGGTTCCGCTATTTTCATTTTGCCCATCACCGTCATACCCAGGATCCCGACAAAGACCCGGAACTGGCGACGCCAAAACCGGACACATGGAGAGAATATCTGTGGCACGTCACAGGATTGCCGGTCTGGTGGCAGCAAGGCGCCACGTTGATACGCAATGCGACGGGACGCTGCTCCGACGACTTCGTGCCGGCCTCCGCGAAGGCGACAATCCGCAGGGAAGCGCGCATCATGCTCACGCTCTACGCAGGTTTGCTGGGTTGCTCCGTTGCGACGGGAACGGACTGGTTGCTGTATGTCTGGGTGCTGCCCCTGGTCCTCGGACAGCCTTTCCTCAGACTGTATCTTCTGGCCGAGCACGGTCGCTGTGCGTTTGTTGCCAACATGTTCGAAAACAGCCGGACAACCTTCACCAACCGCGTCGTCCGGCAATTGGCCTGGAACATGCCGTACCATGCCGAGCATCACTCGTTTCCAGCTGTTCCATTTCATCAATTGCCGGATCTGCATCAGTTGACCCGCTCACAATTACGGGAAACAGAAGACGGCTACGTGCCGTTTCACCGGGGCTATGTGTCGACACTCAAGCGATAGCTTCGTTATTTCGGCATTGGTTTTCTTCAGACGGCCCCACCCATGACCGCCAGATGGACTGAAACCACCTGACTGGCGGCGAAATGCAACTCCTTTTCCGGGTTGTATTGCGACAGCACAAGCACCTGGGCATTCCAGCGGACAAATCGCTTGACATAGGCCAGTCTCGGACCGTGTTCCTCTGCCTGTATCTGCGCCACGACGAAATCGCCCCGACGAACGCGTTTGACGGGATTGACGAAAACAATCTCGCCGTCGAAATAACGCGGCTCCATGGATTCGCCGGCGACATAGACAGCGTATGCTTCAGCAACCGAAGACAGTATCGGCGGAGCGAAAACATCTTCAAGTCTGTCGCCATTCATTACGAATTCACCATCAATTCCACCAACGGCCTGACCAAAAACGGGGATCTTCACAACGGGGTCGGGAAGTGCTGCACCCAAACGGGCATTGGCCGGTGTTGCATGTGCCGCCGGGTGCACCCCTTCACCATTTGATTGCATGGGCATACCGCTTGCAACCGAAACCACCGGAGCGCCATGGGCGATGTTGATTTGATCCTTCGTCTGACGATCGTCTCCACTTCCCGATGGAACGCTCAAATCGTTTTCGTCAGATGTTCCGGAGCGCATTTCGACAGGTGAGGGGACCGGCACATCCTCACCAAACATAAGTTGAGCGGCTTCCACGCCCAAATGCGGTGCCAGTCGTTGAGCCCATTCCTTGCTCAACCGCCGCTCTCCGGCCTCCAGGCGCCGGACCTGCGGTTGGGACGTGCCCGCCAATTCCGCAAGTTGTGCCTGAGTGAGCTCCTTGGCTTCGCGCAGCGTTCGTATCATGCTCATGGCTTCCCCGAATTCCGGCGTTCCGACGCCGTGTAGACCAGTACGGTATAATTTGTCCAATATGGTATAAACCATCTTGACTAATTATACCAAAACGACATACTTGGCAAATATTGCAATATAATCAAAAAAAAGGTGCACGGGATGCCGGATTTCTCCGTTCCAGACAGTGGCTGCGAGGCCCCGACCTTTCCCGCAGATCTCCAACCGCAATGTCCGAATTCGGCGGTGATCCTGTGTTTTGCCAAAGAGAACAAAACAAGAACAAAAACGGGGTTTAGTGGTGATGAACTGCCGTGTGCGGGCACGACTGCCGCGGCGCTGGGCATTCGCCGTACCTGGCGCCAGGTCGTCGATTTCGGCGATCCCAAATCGAGCGGCATCGGGGATGCCTGGGGTTTCAAGACCGTGTCTGTTCCGTGGGTATCGATCCTTGACGGACCGCCAACCGATGGCGAGCCGTCAAGCAGCTAACAACTGATGAAACAGGCCATGTGGTGCCTGTTCTCGCGATCTGTTTCACGACCCTGCAGGAGTTCCAATGCACCGTTCCAATCCGCCGGTTTCCGAGAACCAGACGGGATCATCCGCTGGCGACGAGCGCGTCGACAGACGACTGGCCATCGCACGCGAAGCGCAGGCCCAAATCCTGGAACTCTACGCCGGCGGTATGGAAACGCGAAGCCTGGCGGAACGCTTCGGTGTCCAGGAAAACTACATCCGCAAACTGGCAAGCCGTCATGGTGTCCGCAAAGGCCGGTCTTCGTTCACAACACCACAACCGATCAAACCGAAGGCACCACCGGTTCGGAATGGTCACATTGCGGCCTACAAACGCGCCCGTCGCGGATTTGCCGTGCCGTCTCGTCTCGAGCCGGAATACACGAGGCTGTTGATCAAAGGGCTCAGCCTGCGTGAAGCAGCTGCAGAGCTCGGGCTCCTGTCATCGGTCGGCGACCGGTCTGTGCTTGTCGATTTGCGCAGCCGTGCGCAGTCCTGATCCGGTCGGCCGGTCTCTACCTGGAAAATTCCGGCCGGTCTTTCCGCACAAGACCGGCCGGCAACGGCTAATGTTGAGTTGGACTGCCGCCGTCTTCGAGCAACGCTTTCCAGGAAGGCTGTTCCCCGGGGTCGCCCGCATGAAAAAAGGCGGTCCATTTGACCGGCTGGTCACCCTGGGGAGGATCGCTGGGGTCATACCAACATCCATGGTCGCGCAAATCGCTCAAGTGAATCGCCTGACTGATCATGCAGCCGGAAAAATTGCAGTGAACAAACTGGTTGATCAGCGGCCGGTCCGGATTAAAGCGAAGCACCTGGCAGCGGTTCAGGATACACGACGTGCCAAAGGCATCATCGGCGACCGTGCAATCAATCAGGCGGACGCCACTGCACCATATGGTACCGCTGCCGTCGGGGCCCGCATTGATTGTCTCACCCTCAAGGCGTCCGCCGATGTAACGGCTGAGTTTGACCCCGCCAACCAGGCGCCAGACCGGTTCAGGGTGAGCGCTGGCCCCGTCAACGGATTCGGTGTCAATGTCCTTTTGAACACTTGGCCGGGCGGAAAACGTCAGTGTCCGATCACAGCGCCGGCCTTTCATGCCCGCTTTGGAGAGCGCCTCGGCTGTTGCCTTGCACTCTTCGCCATCGTGATTATGTCGAAACATCTTTTGCATGTGGCCGGCCAATGCATCGATGGCGGATGCGGCGAGCGGCAGATCCGGCCCGAGCGCCACTGTCTCAAGTGCAACGACACCGACAAGCCGCCGTGCTTCGTCGTTCGAATCCAGAAGTTTGCTCCCGTTGAGGAGAAGACCGTCGGCATCGGGGCGTTCGGCTGTGCGAATGCGTTCAATCAACTGGTCGATATTCGATCGGCTTGGCTCGATCTGTGGGGCAACCGAAGCCATGGCCAGAGCTCCGGAGCCATTAAGAGACGTTCTGCGACGAATGGTGTGCACCCAGAACAACAAAAAGGCGGCAATCATGGCAAAGGAGATTGCGATCAGATCAATCGAAACAAATCCATCCGTTCCAGTGAACGGAAATGTTGAGAAGAGAGACTCGGTGCGAGTCGTACCCAGATATTGGGCGAGCGCCGATGTTCCACTAACGGCAGCGATTGCGGTTGCCAGACCCATCCCATGGACGGCCCGGCGTAGCAGTAAAGAACAAGAAAATGACATTATGAATATCAACCCCATGAACAAGTGAGCAAAAACACGTGCCGTCAATGGTGTTGGTTAATTGCGGGCGAACAGCGGCGACGCGCTTCAAATTTTGTAACGAACATTCACCGGAATCGGCTGCATCCGGATCTCAGGCGGTGTTGACGCCCAATCTTCGAGGCGCAGTCTTTCAAGCGGAATATCCTGGAAAGGAACCTTTGCACAATGAAGCCCAACCAAAGGCGGTATCAAAGCAAGCATCGCGGCGCGAAAAACCGGCGCCACGCCTGCGACATCCACAGGGTGGCTCGCCAGTGCGGCGTCAAGCTCTTTGACGGGGCGCGTCAATACCGATCCGCCAGATCGGCGCGTGAGTGCTTTTCGCCAGGCACTCTTCGCCGGATCGGGCATGCTCATGGTGAGGCCCATCTCGCACTGGTGCTTCGGCTGATCGTGGAAACGAAGGACAATGCGAAGGAACTCTATGCCGAGACAATGGTGGCGGTTTCGGAGCTGCTGAACCACCGGCCGGATCTGATTGATACCGGACTCGCGCTATTCGATATCTTCGACAACGTCGATCTCGCCGGGCTCCGTTGTCAAGCGCGCGATCTGATCTGCGGTCTCCCCACCAGTCATGTCATGCGGACCCTGCTGGCTTTGGAGGTGGCAAACCAATTGGAGCGGATCAGAATGCGCTAAGCCGCGGTGCTGCACGGGTCAGTCGTCCGGTGCGTCAGCCGCAAGCGTCGGCCCGCGTTCGAGCAAAATGAACGCCACGCCTGCAATGACCACAAGACCGCCGACAGCGATTTGCGGTGTCATGCTTTCACCCAGAAAAATCATGCCACCGAGCACGGAAAAGACAGGCAGCATCAACAGAAAGGGTGCAACCAGGCTGACGGGATGCTTGCGCACCAGCGAATACCAAAGTCCATAACCAAGGGCTGTCATGATCAGGCCCATATAGACGACCGCCGACCAGACCACCCAATCGGCGTCCTGGATCGCCTGCCATTGCCCGGTCTCGAAAAGGAGCGACATGACGAAGAGCTGTGGCGTCGCAAACACTGCAACCCACGCCGTGACGGTCAGCCCGTCAATGCTTTTCAGGCGCCGGACCATGACCTGCCCGACGGCCCATGAAAATGCGCCGCCCACAACCAGTGCCAGAGCGAACCAGGCGGAACCGAGCTTCGGTTCTCCGACGATCAGCCCAACGCCGAGGAAGGCCATGAATATGCCGATCCACTTTCTCACGCCGGGACGTTCATTCAACATGATCGCCCCGAGCAGAACAAGAAACGGGACTTCAAGCTGAACAACCAGTGCGGCAACCGTTACATCGACGAATTTGAGGCCGGTAAATGTCAGGCTGTATTGGATTGCCGAGGCTATCATCGCGACCCAAAATAGCCTGGACATTTGACCAAGAGGTGGCCGAACGAACCAGACCAGCGCCAGCGCCGTCACCATAAAGCGGAAGGCCATCAGCAGGATTGGCGGAAATTCAGCGATTGCTGCCTTGGCAAATACGACCCCGGAACCCCAAACGAGGGCAACGCAAAGGCCGACCATTATGTCCGCAATCGAAAGCCTGTTGGTCACTATTGCCCCGGGGGAATCACAAAAGTGCGATTCTGACGGTAATTCGGCCGCCGGTCAAAGAGACACTTCAAACGGGTGATGTTTGGTGATCGCCTCTATTCGCCCTTCCAGACGGGTTCACGTTTTTCCGAAAACGCCTTGAACCCCTCAAGGAGATCCTCAGAGCCGTACAATCGGTCGACGGTCGCAAATTCGCGGCCGGTGACCTTGTCGAGCGCGTCCTGGAATCTCATCGCCTCGGCTTCACGTACAACCTCCTTGACAGCGGCAAAAACGAGGGGCGGGCCGCTTTCCAGGAGGCGTGCAAGAGCCCACGCTTCGTCCATCAGCCGGTCTGCCGGCCAGATGCGGTTGATCAGACCCCATCGGTGGGCTTCTTCGGCGTCGAGCCACCGCCCGGTCAGGAGCATATCCATGGCGACATGGTAAGGAATACGCTTCGGGAGCTTGATGGAAGCGGCATCGGCAATGGTGCCGGAGCGTATCTCAGGCAAGGCAAAACTGGCGTGCTCGGCACTCAGGATCATGTCGCAGGACAAAGCCAGTTCCAATCCACCGCCACAACAAATGCCATTCACGGCAGCGATGACGGGTTTGTTCAAATTCGGAAGTTCCTGCAGACCACCGAAACCGCCGACACCGTAATCCCCGTCCACTTCGTCTCCATCAGCCGCCGCCTTCAGGTCCCATCCCGGACAGAAGAACTTCTCGCCGGCACCGGTGAGGATGGCCACGCGAAGATTGCGGTCGTCACGGAAATCGGCAAAAACATCCCCCATGATGCGGCTGGTGGCCAGATCAATCGCGTTGGCTTTTGGCCGGTCGAGCGTGACCTCCAATATACCGCCTTCGCGGCGTGTCCTGATGGGCTTGTCGGTCATGTTTGTGCCTTTCTCGTGATCAGTGCGTCGGCGGCCACGACGCGGGACGGGCCGCACAGGAGCGGATTGATCTCGATCGATTCCAGTTCGTCTGCGTGGTGGATGACATAGTCCTGCAACGCCAGGATCGTCTTGATGATGGTCCCAAGGTTTGCGGCCGGTTGCCCCCGAAACCCCTCCAGCAACGGTGCCATTTTCAGCCGCTGCAAGGCCTCTTCAATCATTGGATGTGTGGCGGGCAACAGCAAAGACTGCCGGTCCCGCAGCAATTCCGCCAGAATGCCGCCAGCGGCAATCGTCAAAACGAACCCGTGTGCCTCGTCGCGCACCACACCGACCAGCATCTCGATCGGGCAATCAGCGATCATTTCCTCCACGAGGAATCGTTCGGACTTCATGGCCTCAGCAGCGTTCCGCACCATATCCCTGGACGTCAGATTGAGCCGAACCATGGCATTTTCGGATTTGTGCGCATGGCCTTCTCCCTTGAGAACCACTGGAAAACCAATGGATTGCGCGGCTGCTGCAGCGTGCTCGGCGGTGCGCACAATTTCAGACTGGGGGATCAGGATGCCGTGGTTGGAGATTTCATTTTTGGCGCAGACTTCATTCAAGGTGGTCGTCGAGCGCAGCCGCGGACGCAACAGGATCGGCGGATGATTGGCGAATTGTCTGGCGCTCGCGGCCTTGCTGATGGCGAAACAGGCCTCTTCAATGCCACAGAGCGGAATGATGCCATGATCCATGAGGTGCCGGGCAATCGGTTCCGGCATGTTTTCTGGAAGGGACGAAACGACGGCGAGGGGCCCTTTCGCGTTCGCGCTGGCTGCCAGGCTGGCGTCGATCGCCGGTTTCCAGTCATCGCCATTGCACCGGTCACCGCGCGGGAAATCCAAAATGACGAGCGAAACAGCAACCGACAGTGTCATCATTGTCGAGAAGGTCTCCGTCAACGCCGACCGGTCCCGCCAGATGTGGGTATGATAATCAAGTGGATTTTGCGGTGTTACCAACGGACCAAGAACGCTTTTCAAACGAGCGGATTGCGCTGACGTCAGCGATGGAAAATTCAGTCCGTGGCGGTCAGCGGCATCTGCAATCAGACCAGCTTCGCCGCCGGAACAGCTCATCGATGAGATGCTTTTCCCGGACAGGGGGCCACAGACGTGGAAGACCTTCAGCGTCTCGATGAATTGCGGCAATGTGTCGACCTGCACGAATGCCAGACGCTGAAACAGCGCCTCCGCACCGGCGTGGGTGCCGGCAAGGGCTGCTGTGTGAGTCAATGCCGCTTGGCGCGCATCGCTGGACATCCCGACCTTGAGGACCACGACAGACTTGTTCTTTTTGGTTGCCAATTCAGCCAGACGTTGCATGTCGCTGAGGTCTCCAACGCCTTCTATGTGCAGCCCCAGCGCTGTTACCCTCTCGTCTTCGAGCAGTGCGGCACCAATTTCAGCCAGGCCGGACTGTGCCTGATTTCCGACTGTCACGGCATAGGCGAGCGGAAGACCGCGCCGTTGCATGGTCAGATTGATCGCAATGTTCGAGGACTGGGCGATGATGGCAACGCCTTGCCTAACGGGCATGCCGCCATGTTGATCCGGCCACAGGAGGGCCCGGTCGACATAATTCACGAAACCATAACAATTGGGTCCAAGGACAGGCATTTGGCCGGCTGCCTGCAGCAATCGTGATTGCAGGTCGACACCATCCGCGTTCTCGCCAAATCCACTTGCAAAGCACACCGCGCCGCCGGCTCCGCTGTGGCTCAGGTTCCCGACAATGTCGACCGTCGCGTGTCGATTGACACCGATAAAGGCCGCATCCGGCACACCCGGAAGAGCGTCGAGATCGCAATAGGCGTCGATCCCGCCGATGGTCGCATGAGATGGATGCACGGGCCAGATATCACCGGTAAACCCCAGTTTCCGGTTCTGTTCAACGACCGCTGCACACCACGCGCCACCACCGATCACCGCGATCGAACGTGGGCAGAACAATCGTTTGAACCGGGAGTTCATTACGCACCCAGTGGCCGCAGCAGGTCACGCCCGATGATATGGCGTTGGATTTCAGACGTTCCATCCCAGATACGCTCGACGCGCGCATCTCGCCAGAACCGTTCAAGGGGAAGGTCGCTCATCAGGCCCATTCCTCCAAAAATCTGTATGGCCGCATCGGTCACTTTCGCCAGCATTTCAGTGGCGTAGAGCTTGGCGCTGGCAATTTCCCTGTTCGCCGGAAGACCCTGATCCAGCCGCCAGGCGGCCGAAAGGGTCAACCAGTCGGCAGCATCGATTTCCGTGATCATATCCGCCAGTGGAAAGGCTATTCCCTGAAACCGACCAATCGGCTGGCCGAACTGACGCCGTTCGGCCGCATGGTTGAGCGCCAGTTCAAAGGCGCGACGGGCCCGCCCGACGGCCATGGCAGCAACGGTCAACCGCGTGGCATAGAGCCATTCATTCATCACCGCAAACCCGCCATCGACTTCACCCAAAACCTGAGCATCCGGCAAATGGCAATCATCGAAATCGAGCACCATGTTGGGATAACCCCGGTGCGAAACTGATTGATAACCATCACGAACGGTAAAGCCTGGCGTTCCGCGATCAACAAGAAAGGCAGTGATGCGCTTCTTCAGCCCTTTTTCTGTTTCATCCTGCCCGGTGGCAACAAACACGATGAAAAAGTCGGCTTGATCCGCCCCCGAGATGAAATGTTTAGTTCCGTTGATCACCCACTCACCATTGTGGCGAGAGGCCGTGCAATTCATGCTGCGAATGTCCGAGCCGGCATCCGGTTCAGTCATGGCCAGCGCGTCCATCCTCTCGCCGCGCACGGCCGGATGAAGATAACGTTCGATCTGCTCGCCGCGACAGGCCATCAGGATGTTTTGCGGTCGGCCAAAAAAATGAGTCAGCGCCATGCTGCCGCGGCCAAGCTCTCTTTCGACCAATGCGAAATCGAGATGGGAAAGGCCGCCACCGCCCACGCTTTCGGGAAAGTTGCAGGCATAGAAGCCCAATTCGATGGTCTTCCGGCGAATGTCCCGAGCAATATTATCGGGAACATGACCGGTGCGCTCAACCTCATTTTCATGCGGATAAATCTCATTTTCAACGAAAGCGCGGATCGTTGAAACGATCATCTCCTGCTCATTGGACAATCCGAAATTCATGCGGTTTTCCTCTCACCGGTGTAACGCCCGACGACGTCGGGACACGGGAGGCTTGCATGGGCGATAGCCAGTGGTTCGAGCCTCTCCATCACCGACTGCAGCGCTGGACAGACCTTGCCGGTTGTGCTGTCGACATGCAGCATCATCTGTTCGGCCGTGGCGACCACGCGCCCGTCTGCGGGCGCACGAAGGATATGGAAGACATGCAGCCTCTTTTCGTCGGCCTCGATGATCTGGGTGGACGTGGAAAGCCGCTCGCCGACCCTGGCTTCGCTGCGGTTCATGATGTGAGATTCAGCCGTGTAATAGCTGTGGCCGCTAGCAAGATATTCCTGATCGAGACCGATCAGACGCAACAGGGCATCGGATGCATCCGCAAAGACCTGAAGGTAGCGGAATTCGGTCATATGCCCGTTATAGTCAATCCACGACGGCAACACTTGAACGTCATACAGCTCCAGCGGATCAGCGTGGCGGTTGTTCTCGGTGACCAGCGGCATCAAAACCGTCTCATGCCGGTTCAGGTGTTCGCCTGCGGCACTGTCACGGTCCTTCAACGCGCGCAGCATCCCGACCAGATTGTCGTCTCGCAGCCGCTCCAGTTCACGAATTGACAATTCGCCGGACTGCTCATCTGATTGCCGGGCGATCTTTTCGACCAGCGCCTCCGTCAGTTCCGGCACATCCGTCAATCGGCTCCATGGCCATTCAAGGCAGGGTCCGAACTGGCTGATGAAATGTTTCATGCCCGCCTCGCCACCAGCGACGCGGTAGGTTTCAAACAATCCCATCTGGGCCCAGCGCAGACCGAAGCCGTAGCGAATGATGTCATCAATCTCCTGGGTTGTGGCAATATCGTCCCGAACCAGCCACAGAGCTTCGCGCCAAACGGCCTCCAATAGCCGGTCGGCGACATGGGCGTCGATTTCATGGCGTATATGCAGCGGGATCATGCCAATGCCGCGCAAAAGGTCGAGGGCTTCTTCGAGAAAAGCATCCGGCGTCACTGCCGAAGGAACGAGTTCGACCAGCGGCAACAGGTAGACCGGATTGAAGGGGTGGGCGACAAGGATATCCTGCGGCCGAATGGCGTCGGTCTGAAGTTCTGACGGTTTGAAGCCGGATGTCGACGAGCCAATGGGTGTGCCGGCTTCGCAATGTTCCTGTATGGCGCGGTAGGTAGCGTGCTTGACCGCAAGCCGTTCAGGAACCGATTCCTGCACCCAATCCGCGTTGCGCACAGCATCTTCGACTGTGCTGCAAAAGGTAAGGGACCCTTCTACAGGCATCGGGGTGTCATAAAGACGGGGCAGGGCGTTTCGGGCGTTGCTCAGGATCTCATCGACCTTGCGCTCGGCGTCCTCATGGGGATCGAAGACACGCACATTCCAGCCATTCAGCAGAAATCGGGCCACCCAACCGCCGCCGATCACCCCGCCGCCGATAATGGCTGCAAACTGGGTCATTTCGGCACTCTTTTTCCCAGGCCAAGACGCTCCCGCACTTCGCTTGGGCCAATCACCCGTGCACCCATGGCTTCTATGATCGTGACCGCCCGTGTCACGAGTGCTTCATTCGTGGCCAGTTCCCCCTTGGCGAGCCAAAGATTGTCCTCCAGACCGACGCGGACATTGCCGCCCGCCAACACGGCTGCCGCCACAAAGGGCATCTCGTTGCGCCCGAGTGCAAAAGCAGACCAATGCCAGGTCTCCGGGATGTTGTTGACCATCGCCATGAAGGTGTTGAGGTCGTCCGGTGCTCCCCAGGGGACACCCATGCACAGTTGAACAAGCGCCGGGCTTCGCAGCACACCCTCGGAAACCAACTGTTTGGCCAGCCAGAGATGGCCGGTGTCAAAGGCCTCGATTTCCGGCTTTACCCCGAGTTCCGTCATCCGCGCGCCCATCGCGCGCAGCATTCCGGGTGTGTTTGTCATGACATAATCGGCTTCGGCAAAGTTCATCGTGCCGCAATCGAGTGTACAGATTTCAGGCAGGCATTCGGCAATGTGTTCGAGCCGTTCCTCAGCGCTTGCCATATCAGTACCAGCTTGCAATGGCAGCGGGGAGGTGGGATCGCCGAAGACCATATCACCGCCCATGCCTGCGGTCAGATTAAGCACCATATCGACGTCCGCATCGCGAATGCGGTCAGTCACCTCGCGATACAGAGCGCGATCGCGGGCAGGCGCGCCGGTTTGCGGATCCCTGACGTGGCAGTGCACGATCGCTGCGCCCGCTTGAGCTGCGGCGATTGCACTGTTGGCGATTTGCTCCGGGTTGCGAGGAACGTGGGGGCTGCGATCCTGGGTGCTGCCCGATCCGGTAATGGCACAGGTGACAAACACGTCATGATTGATTTCCAATGGCATCGGTGTTGCTCCTCCGGTTTCCCAAAGCTTAGGCCGCTTGCCAATCGGTATCATGCTGATTTAGCCTGTTTTCATGCCAAATTGGAACAAAAGCGCTGGTAAGTGCCGCCGTATCGACATTCTGCTCTTCGATCGGTTCTCCAACCATTGCCTGGCAAACACGGTGGAACCGTTGCGCGCCGCCAACGAACTTGCGCCAGGCAATCTGTATAGATGGCGGTATTTGACGCTGGACGGAGCATCAGTGACATCATCCAGCGGTTTGCTGGTTGAGCCCGACGGCGCTTTGCGCGACGGATTGGGAGGTGAATTTCTCTTTGTGCTGCCAAGCTACGGATTTCGTCAATTGGCGACGCCGGTTTGCCTGACAGCGCTGCGTTCAGCTGCTACCCGTTACGCCGTTATGGCCGGCTTGGATACCGGTGGTTGGCTGTTGGCTGAGGCTGGTTTGCTGACCGGACGGCGAGCAACGGTCCACTGGCATGAATTGGACGGATTTGCCGAACGTTTCCCAGATGTTGAAGTGGTTCGCGAACGCTTCGTGATCGACGCCGACCGCATTACCTGTGGCGGCGCGATGGCAGCCTTTGATCTGGTCAGCCGGCTCGTTGCCATCCAACATGGTGAAGCATTGCGGCTGGAGGTTGCTCTCATGTTCATGCATGAGGGTACGGTCGTGCAGGGCCGGGAATTGGCCGCGCCAAAGAGTGGAGCAGTGCAACGGGCAATTACACTGATGCGGGAAAATCTTGAGGAGCCGCTTTCTGTCGTCACGCTGGCCAAGCGGGTCGGTCAAACCCAGCGCCGCCTCGAACAGGGATTTCGCCGTGAACTCGGCGCGACGCCCCGCACGGTCTACCGGCGATTGCGCTTGTTGTCGGCGCGCAAGATGGTGGACGAAACCGATCTGCCTGTTGCCGAGATTGCCGTGCGCAGCGGATATGCAAATCCCGCCGCCATGACACGCGCATTTTCCGGAGAGTTCGGTATGACACCGCGGGCAATCCGGTCGGGAACCGATCAATAAGGACCGCCCTGCATAAAAGTGCCATGGATGGGCTCTGCTCCACAGGCTAACTGGGGTCAGGATCCCGAGCCCGGACACTATCCACAGCGCGTTTTTTTCCGACGTTGATCGCGAACCATCGTACAGGCAGGGTGCCTACCAGTCCTCTTCTCTGGAGCCGCAAATCACGTGAACCCCATTTCCCTCCTGTTCCCTGTTCTTGCCGTCGTCATTTCGGTCGTGGCCTATCTGACACCTGAACTCTTTGCGCCGTATCGTGGTGCCATCGTTCCCCTGTTGACCATCATCATGTTTGCCATGGGTTTGACGTTGAAACCGAAAGATTTTCAACGGGTTCTAACGCGTCCGAAAGTCGTCGGCATTGGTGTCGCGCTACAATACTCCGTCATGCCGCTGGCGGCTTTTGCAATCGGTCACGCCATGAACCTGCCGGTTGAACTGATCGCCGGACTGGTTTTGCTCGGCGCGAGCCCAGGCGGCACCGCATCGAATGTGATGTGCTACCTGGCGAAGGCGGATGTCGCTTTGTCGGTCAGCCTGACCATGGTGTCGACCCTTCTGGCGATTGTCATGACGCCGGCCCTGACGTGGCTTCTGGTGGGACAGTCCATTCCGGTCGATGCCTGGGGAATGCTCTGGAGCCTGGTGCGGATCGTGCTCATTCCAATCGTTCTGGGCATAGGGATCAACACGTTCTTCGGACGGTTTTTGAAACCGGTGAAGTTCGTATTGCCGGGCATCGCGACAGCCGCGATACTCTGCGCGATTGCCATCGTGGTTGCGCTCAACCAGGGCAATCTTGCATCGGCCGGTTTTGCGATCGTCGCGGCCGTGGTCCTTCACAATGGCTGCGGGCTCCTGTTCGGTTACTGGGTGCCGCGCCTCATCGGATATGACCGGATGATCTGCCGAACACTGGCATTCGAAACCGGCATGCAGAACTCGGGTCTCAGCGTCGCGCTTGCACTCAACTATTTTTCCGCGTTGGCGGCTTTGCCTGGTGCCATATTCAGCATCTGGCACAACCTGACCGGAGCCATATTGGCGAGCATATGGAGTTCAAAAGATTCCGGGCCGGTACCGGCAAAGGCCGGCGATTGATCTGTCCATCGGTTCCGCACGAGGATCCAAGAATGGCGACGGAATAATATGAATAAATTTCATATTATTCCATCGATCTGTTAATTTGAAACATCAGCCCTGTTTGATGTCGCATTCAGGCCTGTTTCAGATGAATTCCCCAGCCACGCGGTAAAGCCCTGCATGCCGTTGAGCCAAAGCCTCGATGTCCTTCGAATACCCACCACCAACAACACAGGCGACCGGCAGTCCCATCTGCCGCGCGGTACCAATGACGAAACGGTCCCGTTCCCTCAGGCCATTATCAGTCAGTGCGAGGCGTCCCAACGTGTCGGCATGATGGGGGTCGACCCCTGCATTGAAAAAGACGAGATTCGCACCGTGTCGTTCGAGCACATTCGGCAGCGTTTGCCGCAATGCATCGAGATACGCCGCGTCGCCCGTTCCGTCGGGCAATCCGACATCCATATCCGAGGCACGCTTGCGGACGGGATAGTTCTTTTCGGCATGGATCGAAAACGTGAAGACGTCCGGGTTTGTCGAAAACACATCCGCTGTACCGTCACCCTGATGAACGTCACAATCGACAACCAGTGCACGCTCGATTTCGCCTGATGCCAGAAGAGCGTGGACGGCAACCCCGACATCATTGAAAACACAAAACCCGGCGCCCTGGTCGCGGCGCGCATGATGGCCGCCACCGGCGGTGTTGCAGGCAATGCCGTTGGCCAGCGCAATACGGGCTGCCAGCAATGTTCCGGCGGACGCACAGCGAGCGCGAAAGGCCACTGTTTCGCGTACCGGAAAGCCTATTTCCTTTTCAATATGGGCCGGAACTGTGCCGGACATGACCTGTTGCACATAGGCGCCATCATGAGCCCGTGCGATTGTGTCGGGTTCGAGCGGTTCGGGAACGTGGAACCCATCCGGTCCGGGAACCAACTCTTCAGTGAGGATCTCCGCAAGTCGCCGGAACTTGCCGCCGGGAAAGCGTTTGCTTTTGGCAATTTCGATATTATAGCGCGGATGGTGAACAATCGGAAGCGACATGGCCGGGATATAGGGCATGATCGCATGTGATACAAAACCGATGAAGGTCGTGGCGCACCGCACCGTTGGGCTCGGCGCATCAGGCTCGGTCGGAGCAATGTCACAGTAATGCGACCACTTGATCCAGTGTCTTAAGCAGTGCGGTGCGGAGCCGGTCCTGTTTGCTGTCGAATCGATGTGATGGCACCGGTATCGAAATCGCATAGATCAGACCGCTTGGATCGCGGAAGGCCACACCAACCGCGGAGATTCCGTCCGTATGCTCATTGACGTCGAGCGCAAGGCGATTGGTGCGAACGGCTTCAATTTCTCGAATGATTTCGGACAGCGGCCGCTTGGGATCAGCTGATTGCTTCAGCTCCCTGGCAATAAGGGCTGCCGCGATGTCATCGCTAAGCATGGCAAGGGTGGCCTTGCCATTTGCCGTGGTCGACAGCGGAAAGGTTTCGCCGACCGCTGACACCGTTCGCAAGCGGTGTGTTCCGACCACTTGATCCACGAAAACCATATGGTCCTGGCGATAGACCGCAAGATCGACCGTCTCACCGGTCTCCTTGGCAAGGGCCGAGAGGACAGGACGGATCATTTCGGCAATGTTGATTCGGCCTGCTTCGGCAAGGGACTGGATTTCCGGTCCGAGCCTGAATCCACCCTCAGCGGACGACACCATGACGAACCGTTCCGCCTGCAGGGCGTTGACGATGCGCTGTACCGTAGAACGGGGCAATCCGACCCGTTCAGCGATTTGACCGAGGCTCAGTCCCTTATGCTCGTTCTTCAGGGCGCGAAGAATGTCCGCAGCTCGGGATATGACCTGAACGCCTTGATTCGATTGTTGTTTTTCAATGGTTTCGATGTTCATTCCGGCGATCCAGGTTTCTTCCACAGCGGTATTTTCAGTCAACGGATTCGTTCATTCGGACCCGTTCTAACACCACCTGTGTAATGTTGCACGAAATTCAGTTGACCACAATACGGTGCATATGTATCATCTAGCAATACATCAAAACTCTGCATTGGGAGGCAGTCCATGACGGTGACAATCCGCGGTATCGAATTCCAGGACAATCTGGATAACGATATGGGCATCGAATTTCATAATCTTTCGCACCGTTACGGATATCAGTGTCCGAACTGGCCCTATTTCCGCGACGTGCGGATTGAGCGCATGCATTACATGGCCAAGTCGGGCGTCCTCTCCCAGACGCTAACAACAACAATGCATGTCACGACGCACATCGATGCGCCGGCCCACGTGGTGCAGGGCACACCGTTTATCGATGAAGTGCCACTTCCGCACTTCTTCGGATCGGGCCTTGTCGTCTCGGTGCCGAAGAAGAAGTGGGAATCGATTACGGCCGATGATCTGGAAGCGGCCTGCGGTCACGCGATCCGCAAGGGTGATGTTCTGATCATCAATACGGGCTGGCACAAACAGTATGAGGACGGCGACTATTTTGCCTATTGCCCGGGGCTGGTGTCTTCAGCGGCTGAGTGGATGCTGGAGAAAGGCGTCAAGGTTGTCGGTCACGATACACAGGCCAATGACCACCCGCTGGCAACGGCAATCGGTCCGCACAGAAATGGGCCCTTGCTGCCGCATCTTCAGGAAGAATACCGTGAATGGTCCGGTGGCAATGACTGGGCAGACGATTTCTCCGAATGGGAGCCGGTGCACAATATCCTTTTCAAGAACGGTGTCCTTGGCATCGAAAATGTCGGCGGCGACCTGGATGCGGTGACCGGAAAACGCTGCACATTCGCGTTTTTCCCATGGAACTGGGATCGTGGCGATGGCTGCATCATCCGACTGGTGGCAATGATCGACCGGGGCCAGAAATATCGCATCGAGGCCGGTGAGGCTTTCTGATGCACATCAAGCCCTTTTCCGATGCCGAACCCTATTCGGCGCCGAACCACCACAACTGCACGTCACTGCGTCTGGCAGGATTTGCCGAGGACGGCCCGGGCAGCTTCTGGCTTGGCTGCTCGCATTTTCTTCCGGGCGGCGGGGCCGGTCCCGACGCCACGCCGCTGGAAAAGGTCTATCTCGTCCTTTCCGGTGAGTTGACGGTCATTGCGGGGGGCAAAACTGAGGTCGCGCGGCCCATGGACACCGTCTTCATTCCCGCTGGCGAAGAGCGTGAGATACGCAATGACGGTAATGATGTCGTGACCATGGTTGTGGCTATGCCGTATCCGCCCGGCGCGGCACCGGGAGGCAGCGCATGAGCTTTTACAGTGATCCGTACAAATTGTTCGACATCAAGGGCAAGGTGGCCTTGGTGGCTGGTGCTTCCGGTGCGTTTGGCGCCGTCGCCGCCAAGACCTTTGCCGGTGCCGGTTGCCGGCTGGTCCTCGCAGCCGGAAACGCCGTTGCCCTCAAGGGCATCGCGGATGAATGTCGCGCGCTCGGTGCAGAGGTTGCCACCTTGAACATGCGGCCCGATACCGAGCAGAGCTGCGATAGAATGGTCGAGGAAGCGACGTCAACCTTTGGTCGTCTCGATATCCTCCTGGCGGCCTCGGGCATGAACAAGGTCGCCAGTATTGATGAAATGCATCCCGACGATTTCAATGCCGTGATGGATGCCAATGTGACTCAAAGCTGGCTGCTCGCACGGGCGTCAACATCTCGTATGAAAGAGCAGGGTGAGGGCGGCAAGGTGATCCTGATGTCCTCTGCGCGCGGTGAATTGGGGCATCCCAATGGTTACACGGCCTATTGCGCTTCAAAGGCTGCGATTAACGGGATCACCAAGGCGCTGGGTTGTGAACTGGGACCCACCGGTATCACGGTCAACGCCATCGCGCCCACGGTCTTCCGATCACCGTTGACGGCTTGGATGTTCGAGGACACCGACGAGGCCGAGGCGGTTCGAGCGGGTTTCCTCAGTCGGGTGCCCAAGGGACGGCTCGGAGAACCAGAGGACCTCGCAGGACCGCTGCTCTTCCTGGCGTCGCACGCGTCCGATTTCTATACCGGGCACATTCTTCACACCGACGGCGGTTATACGGCGGGATGATGCCATGAGCGATCGACGCAACATATCAATCATCGGTGCCGGTCTGATGGGCCACGGCATTGCGATTGTGTTCGCGCGCGCCGGTCACGCCGTCACCGTTCATGATCCGGATTCGCAGGCGCTCCAAACACTGAGGGACCGCGCCGCGGCCAGCCTGTCGGCATGGGGCGTCGACGGCGATGAACTGGCGCCCATTCTGGAGCGCATCGCACCTGCCGAGACGCTGGAAACCGGCGTATCGAACGCGGAAATTGTGATTGAGGCCGCCCCGGAAAACCTGCCGCTCAAACAGAAGATATTTGCACAGATGGAAGCAGCGGCGCCCGCCGACTGTCTTTTCGCATCAAACACGTCCGTCATTCCCATAACGAACATCGTCGAAGGTCTGAAGACCCGGGGCCGCGCACTGGGAACTCACTGGTGGAACCCGCCGCACATGATTCCGCTGGTGGAAGTCATTCGGACGGAATGGACGAAGGACCACGCCATCGATGCCATGATGGACCTGCTTCTTGATGCCGGCAAAACGCCGGTTCGGGTGGAAAAGGATGTTCCGGGCTTCATTGGCAATCGCCTCCAGCATGCGCTGTGGCGCGAAGCAATAAGTCTTGTCGAAAACGGTGTTTGCGACGCGGCATCCGTGGATACCGTGATCAATGCGAGTTTTGGACGACGACTGGCGGTGTTGGGACCATTGGCAAATGCTGACCTGGTCGGAACGGACCTGACATTGGCAATTCACCAAAACGTGCTGTCAGATCTGGAGAGCAGTGGCGAACCGTCACCCTATCTTGAGCAGCTCATCGAAACCGGGCGGCTTGGAATGAAAACTGGCCACGGATTTTACGACTGGACACAGGAACAGGCGGAAGAAACGCGCAGCCGGGTTTCGGACCATCTGAGGAAGCTCGAAACCATACTTTAATGGCGCACGTTGCGCCGAGATTTTGGCACTAAGGGAGGAAGACCATGACGATCAAGACCAAGGGATTGACCCGCCGGAGCGTGCTCAAGGGTGCCGCGGCATTTACAGCCGCGCCGGCCATATTGCACTACAGCCGCGCCTATGCGCAAAACCCAGTCATCAAGGTGGGCCATGTCAGCCCACGCACGGGGCCATTGGCCGGTTTCGCCGAAGCCGATGACTATGTTCTGGCCGGCATCCGCGCGGCATTTGCCAATGGTCTGGAGAACAACGGCAAATCCTATTCCGTTGAAATCATCTCCAAGGATTCCCAATCCAACCCCAACCGCGCCGCAGAAGTTGCCGCGGACCTGTTGCTGGGTGATGAGGTTGACATCATTGTCGCAGCATCGACACCAGACACCGTGAACCCGGTCGCCGACCAGGCGGAAGTGAACGAGGTGCCATGCATCACCACCGATTGTCCCTGGCAGCCCTATTTCTTTGGCCGCAACGGCAACCCGGCCACCGGTTTTGAGTACACCTACCATTTCTTCTGGGGGCTTGAGGACGTGATTGCGGCGTTCCTCGACATGTGGGGCTCCAGCGGCGTTAAAAAATCCGTTGGCGGACTGTTTCCGAACGATGCGGATGGGAATGCATGGGGTGATCCCGAACTTGGCTTTCCGAAGCCTCTGATGGAAGCCGGATACACTCTGGTCGACCCAGGTCGGTATCAGCCGTTGACCGATGATTTCTCAGCCCAGATATCCGCATTCAAGGAAGCCGGTTGCGAAATCGTCACCGGCAACATGATCCCGCCGGATTTCGCCAATTTCTGGTCCCAGGCAGCGCAGCAGGGCTTCAATCCAAAAATCGTGACCATCGGCAAGGCGCTGCTGTTTCCGTCGGTGATTGAATCGCTGGGTCCAAGGGGAGACGGGCTTTCCTCGGAGATCTGGTGGTCCCCTAACCATCCGTTCTCGTCAAGCTTGACCGACCAGTCGGCGCGCGCGCTTGCAGAAGGATACACCGAGGCGACACAACGGCCGTGGACTCAGCCAATCGGCTTTAAACATGCGCTCTTTGAAGTGACGGCCGATGTCATTCGGCGGGCAGCCGATCTGGATGACAATCTGGCAATCGTCGAGGCTATCCGCACGACCGACATCAAGTCGATCGTCGGTCCGGTCAACTGGAATGTCGGTCCGGTCAAAAATGTCACCAAGACACCATTGGTTGCCGGACAATGGCAGGGTGGCGAAGGCAATCGCGATCTGGTGATCACTGCCAATGCAACCGCTCCGGAAATTCCGATTGGTGGCGAATTGTTGCTGCTGTAGCAGCCCATCACAGGCCGGACAGGCAACGCATGCAATCTGTTGCCTGTCCGGCGTTGGTCACTCAATCAATCTCGATGTCAGTTTCGGCGACCATGAAACATTATGGGCGGTCGCAAACGACACAAGGACCGTGCCTTGCCTCTGCTTGAATTGAAGAATCTGACAAAGTCCTACGGCGCAATCACGGTTGCCGATGACCTCAGCTATGAAGTGGCAGAGGGCGATGCGCTCGGCGTCATCGGTCCAAACGGGGCCGGAAAAACGTCGATGTTCAATCTGATCACCGGAACAGTCGCGGCGGCGTCGGGTGACGTCTATTTCAAGGACCAATGCATTACAGGCATGTCTGCGCCAGCGCGTTGCCGCGCCGGGATTTCCCGGTCTTTCCAGGTGCCGCAACCCTTCGGCGCCATGAGCGTTTTCGAAAACGTGCTTGTTGCTGCGACACAGGGTGCTGGCGAGTCAGGGCAGGCCGCGGATGATTTGTGCCTGGATGTTCTTGACCGAACCGGTCTTTTGAAGCGCGCCAATGTGGCAGCGGGTGGGCTGACACTGCTCGAACGCAAACGCCTGGAGTTGGCGCGCGCTCTCGGTGCCCGGCCATCCCTGTTGTTGCTGGACGAGATTGCCGGTGGTCTGACCGAGCAGGAATGTCGCTCTCTGATCGAGACGATCAATGATGTGCGCGCATCCGGTGTGACCATCATATGGATCGAGCACGTCGTGCACGCGCTGCTGGCGGTGGTCGACCGCCTGATTGTGATCGACTTCGGCAAGAAAATTGCCGAGGGCGAGCCCCAAACAATCATGGAGAGCAAAGCCGTGCAGGAAATCTATCTGGGGATCGAAGTCGATGCCTGACACTATCCTCGAAATCAACGGACTCGACAGTTTCTATGGCGATTTCCAGGCGCTTTACGGCGTATCGATGCGCATCGAAAAAGGCGAAGTCATTGCGGTCATCGGAGCCAATGGCGCGGGCAAGACAACGCTTATGCGTTCGGTTACCGGGCTCTTGCAGAACAAGCCGGAGATGATCCACTATGGCGGCAAGCCGATTGGAAACCTGCGCGCTGACCAGATCGCCGCGGTCGGCATCGCCATGGTTCCCGAAGGCCGGCAACTCTTCCCGTCCCTATCGGTTGAAGAAAATCTGGTCATCGGCGGCCAGATCAAGCGAACTGGCCCATGGTCACTTTCATCGGTCTACGAGTTGTTCCCGGTGCTGAAAGAGCGCCGCAACCAGGCCTCAACCTCGCTTTCGGGCGGTCAGCAGCAGATGGTCGCCATCGGCAGGGCGCTGATGGCCAATCCCGACCTGCTTCTGTTTGATGAAATCAGCCTTGGGCTGGCACCCATCATCATCAAGACCATCTACGACGCGCTGCCGGGGATCATCGGCAGCGGCATGAGCGCGGTGGTGGTCGAGCAGGACATCGTCAAAGCCGTTGCCGTTTCAGATCGGGTTTACTGCCTGCAAGAGGGCCGGGTGTCGCTGGAAGGCCGATCTGGAGACGTTTCGCGCGACGCGATCAGCAAAGCTTATTTTGGGATCGGGTAATGGATTGGGTCAACGCAATTGTTCAGGGAATTCTGCTGGGTGGCCTTTATGCGCTGTTTGCGGCGGGACTATCGCTCATTTTCGGGGTTATGCGACTGGTCAATATCGCCCATGGTGATCTGATTGTTCTGGCGGCGTTTCTGGGGCTGACCGTGACCACGACACTGGGAATCAATCCCCTGTTCGCGATCGTGATCGTCGCGCCGCTGATGGGCCTGATCGGATATGGATTGCAGCGCGTTGTGCTCAATCGCACCCTCGGTGATGACATTCTTCCGCCGCTGCTGGTCACCTTTGGCCTGTCGGTGATCATTCAGAACGGGCTTCTGGAGATTTACAGTGCTGATCCGCAAAAAATGAGCGCCGGCGCCATTGAAACGGCGAGCCTGAACCTGCCGGGAGGCCTGAATATCGGTGTGCTGCCCCTGTTGATGTTCATCACTGCCGTCGCCGTCATCGGATCGTTGCAGTGGATCTTCTATCGATCCGCATGGGGCAGGGCCTTTCGCGCCACGTCGGACAATCAGGATATTGCGCAACTGATGGGGTTGAACAAAAGCCACGTGTTCGGTCTGGCCATGGCGCTTGCATTGGTGGTCGTGGCGATTGCCGGAATTTTCCTCGGTGTGCGCACCAGTTTCGATCCGTCGGCCGGTCCCGGCAGGCTGATATTCGGCTTTGAGGCCGTGATCATCGGCGGCTTGGGCAATCTTTGGGGAACATTGATCGGCGGTATCATACTCGGCATCTGCCAGAATATCGGGGCGCAGATCAATCCGGGTTGGCAATTGCTGGCCGGTCATCTCGCTTTTCTTGTCATTCTTGCCGTCCGTCCGCGTGGACTGTTTCCGAGGATTGACGGATGAGTGCTGCACCAAAACACACCGTCGCCCGCTTCTCGCCGGCAAGTCGCGCCGCATTCGTCATTGCTCTGCTGCTCTTGATCGGACTTGCATTGGCACCATGGTGGGCCGGTCGTGCCGATATGCGGCTGATGAGCGAACTGTTTCTTTATCTCGCCCTGGCTTGCTTGTGGAACCTTTTGGCCGGCTATGCCGGTCTTGTTTCCGTCGGCCAGCAAGCCTTTGTCGGTTTTGGGGGCTATTGCCTGTTTGCCGCGACAATTTTCCTTGGCGTGCCACCCCTTCTGGCCGTGCCCGCGGTTGGTGTTGCCGGTGTTCTGATCGCGATTCCGGTCGCTTTCCTGATTTTCCGACTGCGCGGGGCCTATTTCGCCATTGGCACCTGGGTCATTGCCGAGGTGTTTCGTCTGACAGCGGCTCAGGTTTCAGCTCTCGGGGGAGGGTCCGGCACAAGCCTTCCGGTCACCGTCGTCAAATCGATTGCCGCGAGCCGCTCCATGCGAGAGGCGGCCACCTACTGGATGGCGCTGGGCATTGCCGTGGCAGTGCTTGTCGTTGTGTGCCTGCTGCTGCGCTCGCGGCGCGGATTGGCCTTGACGGCAATCCGGGATAATGAGCTGGCTTCCCAAAGTCTCGGCATCGACATTTGGCGGGCAAAGTTCTTCGTTTACGTGATCACGGCAGGATTGACGGCCGCCGTCGGCGCCCTGATTTTCCTGCAGAAGCTGCGTATTTCGCCGGATGCCGCGTTCAGCGTCAACGACTGGACGGCTTTTGTCATCTTCATCGTCGTCATCGGCGGTATCGGCACCATCGAAGGGCCGATCATCGGAACGATCGTCTTCTTCCTGTTGCGGGAAACCTTGGCGGATCTCGGTTCGCTCTACCTGATGATTCTGGGCTTCGTCGCAATCATCATCATGCTTCGGGCGCCGAAGGGGATCTGGGGATATGTCCGGGAGCGGACGGGTCTCGATCTCTTCGCCTTGTCACGGCGCGTCGTCTTGCCATCAAACATGGGTCCGACCGACACGAACGGACCGTCAAAGGAGACCGATCGTGGCTCGCAAACAACGTAAAACCATCATCACATGCGCGATAACAGGCGCCATTCACACGCCGACCATGTCGGATGCCTTGCCCTATCGGCCCGAGGATATCGCGGACCAGGCCGTGGCCGCCGCCGAAGCCGGCGCTTCAGTCCTGCATTTACATGCGCGCAATCCGGCTGACGGATCGGTGTCCATCGACCCGGATCATTTCAAGCGTTTCTTGCCGGTCATCAAACAGGCGACAGGTGCCGTGATCAACATTTCGACCGGCGGCAGTCTTCTCAACACGATGGAAGAGAGGATTGCTCCTGCCAAAATGGCGTCGCCCGAAATGTGTTCCCTCAATATGGGATCGATGAATTTTTCGATGCATCCGCTGGCCGACCGCTACAGTGAATGGAAATTCGATTGGGAAGAGGCCTATCTGCGCAATTCGGACGGCTATATCTTCCGTAACACATTCGCCGATATCGGGTACGTTGCCAAACAATTGGGAGAAGGGCACGGCGTCAAATTCGAGCATGAATGCTATGATGTCGGACACCTCTACAATCTGAAATTCTGCATGGACAGCGGCATGTTCAAACCGCCGGTCTTCATCCAGTTCATCTTTGGAATCCTCGGAGGCATTGGGCCCGATATCGACAATCTGATCTTCATGAAGCGCACGGCAGACCGGCTGTTCGGCGATGATTACCAGTGGTCGGTGCTGGGTGCCGGCGGCGCGCAGATGAGCTTTGCGACCACGGCCACACAACTCGGCGGCAATGTGCGCGTCGGACTGGAGGACAGTCTGATGATCGCCCGTGGGAAACTGGCCAAGTCGAACGCAGAACAGGTCAGCAAGGTCCGCCTGATTGTCGAGGAACTGGGTTGTGAGATCGCTACACCGGATGAGGCCCGTGAAATGCTGGATCTGAAAGGAGGCGACCGCGTCAATTTCTGATAAAACTGCCTCCGCAGGGAATCGTGAATGGCTCACGGTTTTCTGCTTTAAGTTCTGCTGCCTTTACGGCAGAACATCCCCATGGACATAAAAATCAGGGTCGATGATCTGCGCAGTCGAGCGGTTGCTGACCTTCTGAACGCACATCTGGCGACGATGCGGGCGCAATCGCCGCCCGAAAGCGCCCATGCCCTTGATCTTGAACAGCTCCGGGTGCCAGACGTTACGTTCTGGACCGCCTGGCTGGGCCGGGAATTGATTGGTATGGGAGCGCTCAAGGAACTCAACCCTCAGCATGGGGAGATCAAGTCCATGCACACGAGAAACACCGTTCGCCGGCGTGGAACAGGGCAAGCCATTCTCGACCATATATTGTCGGTGGCCCGATCGCGCGGATATCATCGGCTAAGCCTTGAGACCGGATCCATGGCGGCGTTTGCGCCAGCAAGGTCTCTTTACGGCCGAAACGGCTTTTCGATCTGCTCACCCTTTGCGGATTATCGCGAGGATCCCAACAGCGTCTTCATGACCAGATCATTGGATGTTGGTTAGGTTCAGGTTGCACCAGCCCGGTCGGCTATCATCAGATCGGAAGCCTTTTCGCCGATCATGATCGCCGGTGCGTTGGTGTTGCCGGATACAATTTCCGGCATGATGGAGCAATCGGCGATACGCAATCCCTCGACACCGCGAACACGCAGCTTCGCATCGACAACCGATTGTTTGTCCGAGCCCATTTTGCATGTCCCCGTCGGGTGATAAATCGTCGTTGCCTCATTGCGTGCCCAGTCCAGAATCTCATCGTCGGAGACCGTCTGGCCACCGGGACGGAACTCGCTTGCGATCTTGCCGCTGAGCGGCCTTTGTTCGGCTATACGGCGGGCAATCTTGATACCCTCGACGATTGTTTCACAATCGAGCGGCGTGGAGAGGTAATTGGGATGAATGGCCGGATAATCAGATGGATTGGCACCGGCAAGCCGGATTTCTCCTCGACTTTCCGGGCGCAGTTGGCAAACGGACGTTGTGAAGGCTGAGAAGGGGTGGACACCTTCTCCGGGACTGTCGGCTGACCATGGCTGAATATGAAACTGGATATCCGGCGTTTCAACCTCGGGACGGGTTTTGAGAAAGCCGGTGGCCAGGCTTGCCGCCATGGTCATCGGTCCTGAACGGAAAAGAACATATTTCAGACCGATGCGGGCCTGGTTGAATAGGCTTCGCACCTCGTCGTTCAATGTCGGTTCGTTGCATTTGTAGACGAGCCGAGCCTGCAGGTGATCCTGCAGGTTTTTTCCGACGCCAGGCAGATCCGCCACGACGTCAATTCCGTGCTGTTTCAACTGTTCTGACTCGCCGAGGCCAGACAGCATCATAATATGGGGCGAGCCGATCGCACCGCCGGAGAGCACGATCTCGTTGCGGGCCATGACCGTTTGCTGGCGCCCCCGACGATCCTGATAGAGGACGCCTGTGGCTTTCTTGCCGTCAAAGACGATTTTCTGGACCTGCGCCCTCGTTATGATCGTCAGATTGTCCCGTTGCTTTACCGGGTTGAGATAGGCCACCGCAGCACTGCAGCGCCGACCCTTCTTGGCTGTCAATTGAAAATAGCCGACGCCATCCTGCTGCGCACCGTTGTAATCTGTGTTGAACGGGTATCCCTCATTTTGCGCCGCAGCAACCCAGGCATCGCAGATCGGGCGTTTCAGCCGCATGTTCGAAACATTCAGCGGACCGCCAACGCCATGATAATCGTCTTCCCCGCGTTCCTGGTTTTCAGCGCGTTTGAAGAGAGGCAGGACATCATCCCATCCCCATCCCTCATTGCCCATTTGCCGCCAGCGGTCGTAGTCCTGCTGCTGCCCCCGCACATAGAGCAGGCCGTTAAGCGAAGATGAGCCGCCCAGAACCTTGCCGCGCGGCCAGTCCAGCGTGCGACCATTGAGACCTGGATCCGGTTCTGTCTGGTAACACCAGTCAACGTTTGGATTGTGCATGGTCTTGAAATAGCCAACCGGAACGTGAATCCATGGATTGAGGTCGCGCCCGCCGGCTTCCAGCAGCACGACTTTCGTTTTGGGATCGGCGCTCAGCCGGTTGGCGAGGACGCATCCGGCGGATCCGGCGCCGACGACAATGTAGTCAGCCTGCATCATATCCATCTGTGAATTGTCCTCCCGGTACACACCATAAACGCGATCCAGTTAATTTCGCGCTTGCGCCCATCGAGCATAATGTGTATTTTTGAGACCGCAAGTCTCATTTTTTGAAATTCTTTGGGAGGATTAAATGAAGGTTTCAAATGCACTCGGCGCCATCTCGCGTCGCGATCTGTTTAAACTGACCGGCCAGTTTGGTATCAGTTCGACGCTTCTGGCAGCCGGTGGACTGGGAGGGGCGGTCAGTCTTGCCTCATTGGCGCAGGCTGCCGAATCCACCTATGAGAAACGCTTTACCAAACCTGCCAAACATACACTGAAATTCGGCGCCGCCGGCTTCAATGCACGTAACCTTTTGATCGAACGGGCTGGATGTCTTGAATTCGCCCGGGATCTCGAAGAGCGCACGGAAGGGGAAATCCGGGTCGAGTTTATCGGTGACAACCAGATATGCGGGCAGCTTTCCTGTGTTGAGAAGACCCAGCTCGGCATTGTGGACATCTATGCCGCGTCGACACAGAACTCCGCCGGTGGCGCACCCTATCTCAACGTGCTGGACTATGCGTTCATGTTCCCGGGCCGGGCATCTCAGTACTATTTCCTCTACAGCCCTGAAAGTCAGCGCATCCTGCGCGATCCGCTGGAAAAGCGTCATGGCCTGAAATTCCTCTTCAGCCATTGTGAGCTGCGCGGGATTCAACTCGGCCTGAAATACGAAAAACAGCCGACGATCACCAAACTTGAGGAATTGTTCGGCACCAAGAACCGGGTCACCGGCACGCAGCTTGGCCGTATTGCCATGCAACTGCTGAACCTCAATCCGGTTCCCGTTGCCTGGGAAGAAACGTTGGACGGTCTGAAGCAGGGCCTGATCGATGGCGCCGAAACCTGGGCCTCCGCTGTGGCATACGCCAACATGTCGCCTGTGGTTTCGCAATCCGTTGATCTGAAGTTCTTCTGCGGAACGGAACATACATCCATGTCCGCCAAGGTTTTTGATTCCATGGACGCACATCTCCAGGACGCAATCATGGAATCAGCCTATCTGGCGCAGGTCCATGTTCAGGCTGCCAACGAAGCAGCGCTGGTCAAAACAGTGGGTTTCTCCGATCCACAACTGCCCGACACTTTGTTCGTCAAAAACAATGTGCGCCCGGCATTCCTGCCTGCAGATCAGATCAAGATGGCAGAGGAAATGTGCTCGCCGGAATTCAATCCGCAGCCATGGGAACAGTGGCGCGAAAGGTTGAACAACTGGTCTGGCGGGATCGACACCTATACCGACATTCATCGCGTTGCGCGTGAAGTGCCGGCTGATATGCTGCCGGAGAATGTCGAGCCGCGCCGCTGGTGGCGCGCCGCCTAGAACTGAAGATTCCACCGGGGCAGCGTTGTCTGACCCCGGTGGAATAGTCATCAATCCACACGATCCGCCGGATTGCCAATCCAGTTGGGAGGAGGGGCCCATGGGCGCTCTGTTATCTGATGTCAGCGCCATATTCAGCGCGATCATGTCGAACGATTCATGGATGATCAGCGAAGCCCTGCGCAAAGATGGCGCCTGGGTCATCGGATTTTTCCTGACTTTCTTCGGTGCGGCCCTGGTGGTCTGGATCTATCGCATGGTGCCGTTCATTGACCGGCACCTTGAGCGCACAGTCATGGTCTGGTCCTATCTGATCATATCGGCAATCATCTTTGTCGAAGTGTTTCGCCGCTTTGTCCTGAGTGAACAGGCCCCATGGTCGACGACACTGCCGCCATTTCTCTTCCTGATCATGACCTGGTTCGGTTGCGCCTTTAATGTAAGGCTCAGAACCCATCTGGCATTCGCTGAGTTCAGGACCAGCATGCCACGTTTCGGACAAATGGCCTGTTTGACCCTGGATGTGGTTCTCTGGTTCGGTTTCAGCTGGATCGTGGTGGTGACTTCCACACGGGTGACTTTCAACTCCGCCGCCAATTTTCAGATCATGCTCGGCACTGACAATGTCATGCAATGGTGGTTCCTGACGACGGTGCCGGTAAGTTTCGTTCTATTGTGCGCACGGGCGTTTGAAAATTACCTGGACGATATTGCGAATTACCGTTCCGGCGATGCCCTGATCAATCAGGCCGTCATCGGCGGCGAGTAGGAGAGGGCAGATGACAGACGGTACTTGGGTTACCTTGATCTCCATCGGTGTGACGCTGTTCTTCATGCTCGGCGTGCCGGTGTTTCTGGTGATCGGTTTTTGGGTGATTGGCTGCAGTTTCGTGCTCGGCCTGCCTTTGGACAATATCGGCGCGGCCCTGGCGGATGTCTTCACCGATGGATTTGCCCTGTTGGCAATGCCACTCTTCATTTTGACGGGCGACCTGATCAACAAATCCGGGATCGCGCGACGATTGTCCGATTTCGCCTATGCCTGTCTCGGTTGGCTGCGTGGTGGCCTGGCGATGGCGGCAATCGGCGCCTGCGGGCTGTTTGCGGCCATATCCGGTTCCAACTCGGCCACGACGGCCACGATCGGATCCATGTTGCACCCCGAAATGGTCAAGGGCGGCTATGATGAGCGTTTTGCCGCCGCCACCGCTGCCGCCGGTGGCACTGTCGGGATCATCATTCCGCCGTCGATCATTTTTATTGTTTATGGCTTCCTGATGAATCTGCCGATATCTGACCTTTTCGTGGCGGGAATAATCCCGGGCACCTTGATGGTCGTCGGCATGCAACTTGCCTGTTGGATCATCTGCCGTCTCAACGGATGGGGACACCTGATCCCGCTGCACCTGAACCGGGTGCTGAAAACAGCGTTTGGTGCCTGGCTTGGGTTTTTCGCCATCGGACTGGTTCTCTGGGGCATCTATACGGGCAAGTTCTCGCCGACCGAAGCAGCCGGTGTAACGGTCGGATTCTGCATCATTGTCGGCGTCATCAGCCTGCCGCTTTACAAGCTGATGGGATCAAAGAGTGAAGATCGCCCGCACACTGAAAAGAGCTTTGCCGACATGCTGATCGTCAGAGGATTCGGATTGACGGAAATTCCCTCCATCACAATCCGATCTGCGCAGATCACCGGCATTCTCGCACCGCTTATTGCGGTTTCGGTGGTAATGCAGCAAATCCTTTCAATTCTGGGTGCGCAACAGGTGATTGGAGATTTTGTGACCGGGATGGGTGGGTACTACGCCATTCTCTTTACTGCGATGATCATCGTTTTCATCTTCGGCATGGTTCTGGAGAGCCTGCCGGTAACGATCATTCTGGCGCCCATTTTGGCCCCGATCGCTCATTCCATCGGCGTCGAGCCCGTGCAGTTCGCCGTGATCTTCCTGGTTGGTGCCTCCATCGGCTTCATCACACCGCCCTATGGTCTCAATCTCTATGTTGCCAGCGGCGTGACCGGTGTTCCCTATTTCAAACTGCTCAGATATACAGTGCCCTACCTTGTGGCGCTGATCTCGGTTTGGATTATCGTTGCACTCGTGCCGGAACTGTCCACGGTGCTGCTGCCACAAAGGTAAGATTGGGACGGGAGAGCGGGTTGGATACCAAGACGGATCGTAGCGAAACCGGTGAAACGATCCCGACCAATCTTCGTCTTTTGCTGCTGCTCGAGGAGGTTGCAAAAGCCGGCGTTCCGGTAACACCGACTGATGTCAATCAACGCATCGGCTTGCCGAAACCGACCATCCATCGCCTCTTCTCCACGCTCGAAGCAGAGGGTTTCCTGCAGCGTGAAATCGATGGACGGTCCTACACGCCCGGTCGTCGGCTGCGTGATCTGTCCACCGGTGTCCTCACATCGCTGCGCGTTCGCACGGCGCGGCTGGCCGTCCTCAATGCGCTGGCCGATGAAATCGGCGAAACCTGCAATATCTCGGTGCCCGACCGCGACTCCATGACCTATATCGACCGTGTGGAGACCAAATGGCCCTTGCGCATACAATTGCCGGTGGGGACCCATGTGCCGTTTTACTGTACCGCCAGCGGCAAGATGTATCTTGCATCGCTGAACCCGGCGCATCTGGAGCGGTATGTTCATGCGGCAAGGCTCGAGCCGAGAACGGCGCAAACCATAACGGATCCCCTGACGCTCCTGGCGGAGGTCGAAAAAACCCGCGGGCAGAACTATTCACAGGACAATGAGGAGTTCATGGAGGGCATGATTGCACTTGCCGTGCCGATCCTCGATGGCCACGGACGCCTCCTGTCCACCCTGTCGTTTCATGCGCCGACCCAAAGACTGAACATGGCCGATGCCCATAACTTCCTGCGTCCGATGAACGACGCAGCCGCGGAATTGTCAAGGCTGATCATCGAAGACTGACATGCCGCGCAAATTTGCCTTCTACCGTTTCACTTTTTGTCAGAAATGGGACAACGGTGTCGGCCTTTGACTTTGTTGATGCATTCAGGCTTTGCCGCTTCCGTCAAAACCTGAATCGCTCTAGCGCAGAACGTGGACGGAGCAGGGCGCGTGTCGGACAATCCGTGAGGCAGTGGAACCCAGAAAGTGATCGCTCAATCCCGGTTTGTGAGAACCGACGATAATGCAATCGGCTCCGACTTTTTCAGCATAATCGGTGATCGCCCGCCCGGAATGGCCCTGCAGCAGGACACTTTTAATGTCAGCGGCTGAACCAACACGATCGGCAAGTTCTGTTTCCGCTCTCTTCTGGGCGTCCGCAATGACGTCATCGGGCAGATAGGCCCGGACCGAATCCTGAACCGGCTCAATGGCGTGAACGGCAATGATTTCGCCACCTTCGTCCTTGAGCTTGCGCGCGGCGTCTATGGCCCGGTCACCGATTCCGTGGCTCAAAGACAGTGACACGATAATCTTCTTGTACATTTTTGTTTCCTTACGGTTGGCGGTTTGGATTGGGCTTGCCGGCGCACCGGGTGTTCAGTCACGTCTTTGGCTTGCCCAGCGAGTCTCGTTCGATAATCTGTGTCTCCAATTCGATCTGGATCGGATTGGATGCTCCATCAACCAGGGAAAGCAGTGTTTCGGCAGCCAGCCGACCCATTTTCCGGTGCGGCACGTGCACGGTGGTGACCGCCGGTTCGATGACCGTTGACAGCTCTATATCGTCATAGCCGGTGATGGATATGTCGTCTGGGACATGCAGGCCTTCTTCCTGTGCAGCCTGAATGGCACCTACCGCCAATACATCATTGCCGCACATGATAATGGACGGGCGGGGATTGGCTTTCAGCATCTGGTGAAATGCCGCCCTGGCGCATTTGAGGGAGTATTTGGTTTCTATCAAATGCATTGCATCCGGATCGAGGCCGGCATTGGTGAGGGCCTCCCGGGCACCGATGACCCGATAACGAGCGCGGTCATTCATCGCCGTATAGGCGGAAATATAACCGAATGACCGGTGACCGAGGGCTATGGCCCTCTCAGCAAGCAATCTGGAGGCGTCCTTGTTGCTAAACCCGACAAAGGACTGGTTCGGATCGCTGGTTCGCGCCCAGGCGATGACGACCGGAATGTTTCGTTGCGAAAGAAAGGCGTAGACCTCCGGATCCCGGTCGGTTCCGATCAGCAACATACCCTCGGCGCCGCGTGCCACCATGGTTCGGATCTGATCGATCTCCTGGGTTCTATCATAGGACGAACTGGCCACCAGCATGGTTTTCTTGTTGGCAACGATTGTCTTCTGAAAGGCCTCGACGCCTCGGGCAAAGATCGCATTGACCATTGTAGGAATAACAGCACCGACGATTCCCGTCCGGTTGGCAGCAATGGCACGGGCTCCGAAATTGGGGGAGTAGTGCAGCTTGTCGACGGCTTCCATGACGCGTTCGCGGGTTCCGCCCGACACTTTATCCGGCTCATTCAGGCAACGCGAAACCGTTGCCGTGGACACGCCAGCGGCATTCGCGACATCCTCGAGGGTCGGCAGATTGCGTTTTCTCGTTTCCATTGCAGCCGTGTCAATTGAAAGTACCCATTGGTTCTACACGCTCTTGGATATTTCTCAATTTAAAAAATGTAATAGCTTGCATTTCATTCTGGATCAGATTACGCTCGCATGATGTAAGCTATTACATAGATGCAGCAGCTGGTTGGGAGGTCGGCATGTATTTGCTTCTGTCGATTGTATTATTTCTACTTTTCGTCGGACATGTGCTTATCGGATCGATGGCTGGCATAGCGCCGGTTGGCGATATCGGTGAGATGATCATTCTCGTCCTTGCGGCAGTCTGTTTTGTCGTGGCCATCCTCAAGGCCGAAAAAGCTGCAAATTCAAACCACCAGAAATCTTGATATGAGCAACCGGGAGGAAGTAATGACTTCGAAAGACACTGTGGAATCGGCCGAGCGCCGAAATTTTCTGAAATTGACGGGGGCAGGTGCCTTCACGGTCGCAATGGTCGCTGGCGCCAGCGGCATGTTGTGGTCGGAAGAGGCTGTTGCACAAACGGCGAAAGAAGAAAAAGAACGTCAGGCTGCTGCCGATCACGTCATGACACTGGCCACAGCCTATGTCATCGGCGCATCTCGCAGCTACCCCATCCTTCAGCTCGATCTGAAGGAGAACATCCAGAACGCCACAAACGGCAAAGTCTATGTGAAGCTGGCACCGGGCGGACAGTTGGGCGCCGGTGGCGCATTGGTTCAGAAGGTTCAGGGCGGCACAATTCAGGCAGCACAGCATTCCATCTCAAACTTCGCACCCTTTGCACCTGCGACCGACCTTATCAACCTTCCCTATTTTTGCGGTGCAAACCAGCGTTTCGTCAATCTTGTCACGTCCGACGCCTGGAAAAATGAAGTGCACCCGAAGGTCGAAGCCAAGGGCTTCAAGCCACTGTTTTATGTGGTCATTGATCCGCGTGTCGTTGCCGTCCGCAAGGGTGGTGAGGGTGCCGTTCTGTCACCAGGTGATCTTTCCGGGGTCAAGTTCCGCGTACCCGGTTCCAAAATGCTCCAGCAATATTACCGCATGGTTGGTGCAAACCCGACACCGGTTGCGTGGGGCGAGACACCATCAGCGATCAAGCAGGGTGTCGCGGATGCCCTCGACCCGGCTGTCGGCGCTCTCTATGTCTTCGGTTTCAAGGACATTCTCAGCCATGTGACGTTCACACAGGCAGTGCCGGACAGCCAAGTCTATTCCTGTAACCTGGAGTGGTTCAACAGCCTGCCGGCTGATGTGCAGGAAGGCATTGAATTTGCCTCCGAAATGACATCGCACCAGAACCTTGCCAAGGTTCCGTCGGCGCGTGCCTATGCGATGGCCGAACTTGCCAAATCCGGTGTCGAGTTCCACTCCCTGTCGGATGATCAGCTTGCGGAATGGCAGGCGGCCGGTGGCTATCAGCTTCCGGACTGGGACAGCTTCAAGACGGAGCTGGCCGGCTCGATGGATAATTTCGCCAAGCTTGAGGAAGCGGCGGATACGCGGGGACGCTTCTACGTCCACGACGCATAGATCCTCTCAGGATTGGCCGGCGCTGCCTGGCGGCGCCGGTCTCTTTCAGGCCTTCTTGCAAGATGATCTCTCCGTGGTTTGGAACAGGTGATCTGCGATGATTTGCACGGTGTCAAAATGCTGAAAACACTGGACGAAAATGCCGAACGTTGGGCTCTGCTTGTCTTCTACGTGATCCTCGTTGCCACGATGGCTGTTGAGGTCATACGCCGCGAAGCCTTTGCCTATTCGTCAATCTGGGGCGAGGAAATCGTCCGCTACTCGTTCATTTACCTCGCCTGGATCGGTGCTGCATCAGCGGTACGCGAACGGGCGCATATTCGGATTGATGTCATCCTGCATTATCTCGGAGCCCGCTCAAAAGCGGCGATCTATATCCTCGGAGATCTGGTGATGCTCGTCGTCGCTCTCATCGCACTTTACTGGTCATTCGAGACGGTGACCGTTTCATGGAAATTCGGGTCTGTCAGCCACGGGCTGCGCATTTCAATGGTCTGGTTCCTGGCCGCCGTGCCGATCGGTTTTGCCCTTCTGGTGTACCGCTTGCTGCAGTCCCTGCGGCATGACTTTCACTCTCTTCGAACCGGTCAGCCGGTCTTCGAAGGCAACAAACTGTTCGATTGAGGGGTGGGGTCATGTTATTCAACCAGCAACTAAGCGTGGTCGAACTGGGGTGGGATTTCTACCTGCCGGTTCTGTTGTTTGTCGGACTTGCCGCCCTGGCGGTTCCGGTCTGGGCCGCCATCGGTTCAGCGGCTATCCTCATGCTTCTTATGTCAGGGGCGCTGCCGCTGTCTCTGGTCGGCGAGTCGCTTTTCGACGGCATTGACGCCTTTGCATTGACCGCTATTCCGCTGTTCGTCCTGACGGGTGATGTTCTCGTCAGAACAGGCCTGAGCCGAAAATTTCTGGATGTTGCCGAAGCCCTGACCTGCTGGACCAAAGGCGGGTTCGGCTCGGCGACCGTGCTGGTCTGCGGCATGTTCTCCGCGATTTCCGGTTCGGATGCCGCCGGTGCCGCCGCTGTCGGCAGAATGACCATCGACCGCCTGGTCGAAAGTGGCTATCCGCGCCCCTATGCCTGCGCTCTGGTTGCGGCAGGCGCCTGTACCGGCATTCTTATTCCGCCATCCATTGCCTATATCATCATCGGTCTGGTTCTGGGCATATCTGCGTCCACGCTCTTCTTGGCCGCACTGATCCCGGGCATTGCCATTCTGGTTTCCATTCTGGTCACCAATCTGATCGTCAACAGGATCTACGCCTATGAGGGCGGTGACCCTATGACCTTTGGTGAATGGTCCACCAATCTGGTTCGGACCCTGTCTCAGGGATGGTACGCATTCCTTGTGCCGGGCATCATCTTCTACGGCATTTTTTCCGGACGTCTGACACCCACCGAGGCCGGAGCGACAGCAGTCATCATCACCATCATACTGGGCTTCATCCTGCGGACGCTCAAACTATCGGACTTTCCGTCCATGCTCCTGAGTTCGGCAAAGGTGGTCGGTGTCATTCTTCCCATCATCGCCTTTTCTCTGCCTCTGGCGCAGGCACTGGCGATCATGGGTGTTCCTCAGGGATTTGTTGCCGCCGTCACCGGTGTTTCCGAAGAACCCGCAATCATCATCCTGATGATGATTGCGATCCTCATCGCCGCCGGTTGCGTGATGGAAACGACGCCCAATATCGTAATCCTGGCTCCCATTCTGAAGCCGCTGGCAGACAATATCGGCATGAACGAAATCCAGTTCTGCATCATGATGATCACGGCACTGGGCGTCGGCTTCATTACGCCGCCGCTTGGCCTCAATCTGTTCGTGGTGTCCGGCATTACCGGTGAATCCATACTCAAGATCGCAGCGAGAGCTGTACCATTCGTTTTCTTCATGCTCATAGTTGTGCTGTTCATTGCCTATGTTCCCGCGATTTCAACGACGATGCTTCCTGACATCTACAAGTAAGAGACAGACCTCCGATGCCACGACACTATTTGAAAAAAGCGGAAAAGACGTCTGTCAGCGATGCAGGAGATGTGCGTGAAACCGTTCAGGGTATTCTTGACGACATCGAACAGCGGGGCGACGCCGGTGCGATGGAATATGCGGCAAAGTTCGACCGCTACGAGGGAAACATCAAACTGTCGCCAGAGGAAATCGCGGCTGCGAGCGCGCGCGTTCCCGACCAGCTAAAGCGGGATATCGAGTTTGCGCACGCCAATGTCCGTCGTTTCGCCGAAGCCCAACTGGCAACCATGCAGGACATTGAAGTCGAGGTGGTGCCTGGCCTGATTGCCGGTCAGCGGAGCATTCCCGTGCAAACAGCCGGTTGCTATATACCCGGCGGCCGGTACAGCCACATTGCCTCAGCGATCATGACAGTGACGACAGCCAGTGTTGCCGGGTGTTCGAATATCATCGCCTGTTCACCGCCGCGACCGGATGTGGGGATCGCACCGGCGATCGTTTTTGCAGCGCATATTTGTGGGGCGGACACCATTTTGGCGATGGGCGGCGTCCAGGGGGTCGCATCCATGGCGTTCGGCCTTTTCGGCCTGCCAAAGGCGGACATTCTGGTCGGCCCGGGCAACCAGTTTGTGGCGGAAGCCAAGCGCATCCTCTTCGGTCGGGTCGGCATCGACATGTTTGCCGGGCCGACGGACAGTTTGATCCTTGCCGACAAGACCGCGGATGCAGAAATTGTCGCCGCTGATCTCGTCGGTCAGGCCGAGCACGGGTACAACTCTCCGGTCTGGCTGGTAACCGATGACGAAGCGCTGGCCAGGCGCGTGATGGATCGCGTGCCGGAGTTGATTGCCGATCTGCCTGAGCTGAACGGAAAGAATGCGGAAGCGGCCTGGCGGGATTATGCGGAGGTAATCCTTTGCGACGATCGCGAGGAAATGGCCGCGACGTCTGACGAATATGCGCCGGAACATCTCACCGTCCAGGCAGAGGATCTGGATTGGTGGTTGAACCGTGTGCAATGTTACGGCTCGCTCTTTCTTGGCGAAGAAACCACCGTGGCGTTTGGCGACAAGGCGTCCGGCACCAACCATGTTTTGCCGACTTCGGGTGCGGCCAAATACACCGGCGGCCTTTCTGTTCACAAATACATGAAAATCGTGACGTGGCAGCGTGCCACAAGGGACGGTGCCAAGCCGATTGCCGAGGCAACAGCCCGCATTTCACGTCTGGAGGGAATGGAAGGCCACGCACGAACTGCGGATATTCGTCTCAAGAAGTATTTTCCCGACGAGCATTTTGACCTCAAGGCACACGATTGAGAAAATGCTGCCCGACAATGCCCAACTCTTCGACCTGAGCGGGAAGATCGCCTGCGTGACGGGGGCCAGTTCCGGTTTGGGGCGCCGAACCGCTGAAACATTGGCAAGGTCCGGGGCAAGGGTGGTTGGCGTGGCACGACGTGCTGATCTGCTTGAAGAGTGGCAGCTAAATTGCACCGGTGAAACGGCGTCTGTCAGCTATGATCTGTCCGACCGGGATGGGCTGCCCGATTTGGCGAAAGCGGTCGCAAGCAAATTCGGTCCGCCCGACATCGTTGTTCATGCAGCCGGTGTGAACACGCGTCAGACCGCGGATGAGGTAACACCGCAAGGGTGGGACTTGACGCTGGATCTCAATCTTGCAACGCCCTTTTTTCTCAGCCAGGCTTTTGTCCCGGAAATGAAGAAGAAGGGCTGGGGCCGGATCGTCAACTTTGCCTCTCTGCAAACGACACGGGCTTTCCCCGGCGGCGTTTCCTACGGCGCATCCAAGGCCGGAATTGGCCAACTCACGCGGGCGATGGCAGAGAGCTGGTCCTGCTTCGGGATCAATGTGAATGCAATCGGCCCCGGATTTTTCAGCACGGAACTGACCGCAGCCGTATTTGCCGATGCCGAAAGGGCCGAAAAGAACGCCAGGCAGACCTGCATCGGCCGAAATGGGTCGATGGAAGACCTGGACGGCCCCATCCTGTTCCTGTGTTCAGACGCATCCGCCTATGTCACGGGTCAGGTATTGATGGTCGACGGAGGTTTCACGGCAAAATGAAGGCACTCGTTTATCAGGGCGAAAAGCGCCTCGAGTACCGGGAGGTCGAAGTTCCGCGCAGCGGCGATGGCAATGTTGTGGTCGCAGTCGAAAGTGTCGGCATATGTGGATCGGACATGCACGCATTTCTGGGGCATGACGAGCGGAGAAATCCGCCGCTGATCCTCGGTCATGAAGCCGCCGGTGTCGTCACGGACGGTGATCTGGCAGGCAAACGGGTAACGGTCAATCCGCTGGTGTCGTGCGGGACGTGTCAGGCCTGCCGAAGGGGACGTGAAAATCTCTGTCCCGATCGGCAGATCCTGTCGATGCAGCCGCGTGAAGGGGCTTTCGCAGAGATGCTGGCCATCCCACCATCGAACCTCTTTGAAATCCCCGACGCCATATCCTTCGACGTAGCCGCCCTGGCCGAACCGATCGCCTGCGGCTGGCATGCCGTGCGGCTTGCGCGACAGGCGTTATCCATTCCGCTGAACGAGGCCCGGATACTGGTTGTCGGCGGTGGAGCGATCGGAGTTGGCGCGACGCTCAGCCTGGTCGCAGCAGGAGGTGCCGACATTGTGGTTTCAGAACCCAATGAGCAAAGGCGGCTCTATCTGAACGACCATCTTGGCATCACCAGCATCGACCGGGCCGAAATCACCGCTGACGATCAGTTTGACCTGACGGTGGACGCGGTCGGCTTTGCTGCAACGCGCTCCCATTCGGTGGCCCATGCGCGCCCTGGAGGCGTGATCGTGCATATCGGTCTGGGCGAAGCTGCAGGATCCGTCGATTTCCGGCGCATGACCCTGCAGGAGATCACGTTCATTGGAACCTACACCTATACGCAGGACGATTTCAAAGCGACTGCGCAAGCAATTTGCGATGGCCGGCTTGGAGCGCTCGACTGGATTGAATGCCGTCCCTTGAGCAACGGGCAGTCCGCATTTGACGACATTCTGACTGGCCGTGTTCAGGCGCCCAAGATCGTTCTCAAACCGGGTGCGTAGGGCAGGCAATCGATAAGCGCCGGGCACCGGAACATCATTGTCCGAAATGACCGACACGTTTCCGGGCATATGGCGACGGAACCAATCCTGATCAGCCTATCTCATGATATAGCGCAAACATGGCTTCCTGGATTTGCCTGTTCATCGCGACATGCAGCGTATTCAAGGGAGCGGTCCCGGCTTCCACATAATCCCAGCAATCGAGGGAGGCCTGGTGGTTATGGAAACACATCTCCAACAGGATCGCCAAATCGGGAAATCCGGAATCATATCCCTCATGTGGCGTTCGCTGCCATAAGCGCCAACTGTGCAGATATCCCTTCGATTTCAGATGTTCGCAGAAGGCATCGAATGCCTCTTGAAAGGATGCCAACCCTTCAGGATCCCGAAGGTTGAAGGCCCCAAACATCGAGCAGAGTTGTAATGATGCATTGTTCATTGAGTCACCAGGAGTGTTGGTCGTATAGGCGGTGATTGACGCTGAAAGACCTTCTGGCTCATAGCAATCCGGCCAGTTTCGCAAATGGATCATGGCTTGCGTCCTTGTGCCAGGCGTATTCACAACCCCTCGCCATTTCTACTGCCGTGCTCGTTCCATACAGGTCTGCCAAAACGGCCAGAGCCATATCCATACCGGCAGAAACACCTGATGACGTGAAGAATTTTCCATCTTCAACCCATCGAGCCTGCTTTACCCAATCGACATGGGGGGCAAGATGAACCGTTTTTGTAAAATCGAGTTTGTTGGTCGTCGCCTTTCTTCCGTTCAAAACGCCCGTCATTCCCAAGAGCACCGTACCCGTGCAAACGGCCATGACCCGTTCTGCGTTTGCCGAAGCTTGTCGAATCCAATTCATCAAGTGTTGATCTTCGGCTTCGACCAATGCCGCGTTTCCGCCGGGAATCAGCAACAGATCATATTCGTTCTTTTCAGATATCGTCTTGTCGACAACGATCCTCTGCCCATGAACACTGGGCACAGGATCACTTGCCTTCGCGACTGTCGTGACCTCAATCTCGTCGCCCATTCCACCCAGCATTTCGATCGGACCAAAATAATCCAGCGTTTCAAAACCGGGGAAAACCAGTGCTGCAAGCGTTCTCATGTCTCATAACCTCCGCTGATCGGGACAGAACCCCAATGGCTGCGTCAACACTTCTATACTGACCGAATTCTCCATGGCATAAATGACAATATGACCTCATTTTATGCCAAATCATCGGGAGGTGCGCCCGACCAGATGAATGTCTTGTTCATCATCTACCCAAACATCGTTTTGCTGGATCTGGCCGGCCCGCTTCAGGTGTTCACTCACGCCCGCACGGATCCTCAATCGACCCCGGCATACAAACCGAGCATTTTGTCCGTTCGTGGCGGGCGCACCGAGACCAACACACTCCTTCCGATTGACAGTGAGCCCATCTCGGATTGGCTGGCAACGTATCGAGGCACATCCATACACACGCTGATGATCGTCGGCGGCGATGGCGCGATTCCGGCGGCCCTTGATCCACAATTTGTCGATCAGGTCAGGCAGTTGGCCGCCCGCTCACGCCGGGTGTGTTCGGTTTGTTCCGGCGCACTGGTCCTCGCCGCAGCCGGACTGCTTGACGGCCGCCGCGCGGTCACACATTGGGAAGACTGCGATCAACTGGCAAGGGAATACCCCGCAATCAGAGTCGAGGTTGATCCGATTTATATCAAAGACGGGAACATCTGGACCTCTGCAGGAATCACTGCGGGTATTGATATGGCGCTGGCAATTATTGAGGAAGATCTGGGAAAACCGGCCGCCATCGAGATGGCACGATCCCTGGTAACACCCATGGTTCGCTCCAGCGGACAGTCCCAGTTCAGTGCAGAGCTTGATCGACAGGCCCGCGACACCAATGGACAGTTTTCAAGATTGCACGAATGGATCGGTGGCAATATTCAACGGAAGATCTCGGTTGAGGATATGGCCAGGGAATGCGCAATGAGTTCCAGGAACTTCTCGCGGCGTTACACACAGACCATGGGCGTATCGCCGGCCAAGGCCCTGGAGGCCATACGCGTTGACGCCGCTCGCGATATTCTCGCCGCAACGCATCGAAGCATTCAGACCGTTGCGGCCGAATGCGGATTCCAGGATGACGAACGCATGAGACGGGCTTTCCTTAGAAACATCAAGACAACGCCGTCTCAGTACAGGAAGCAATTTCAACTGCGTTGATCCCGTCCCGACCAGCGTTTCGGCTTGTCGTTCATCGGGCAATCGGCGCGACGGAATGCGAGTTTTGGCATTCGTTCCGCGTCGAACCGGGCTCGCTGATCAACACTCGGCTCGGTGATTTTCAAATCTCGGCTGTATCGGTTCGTGACTTGACAGATCGGATGCGTTTCAGGGAACGATCATTATGAACACGGAACAACAGAAGGATGGTTTTTCATGAAAAAGCTACTCGCATTCAGTGTGGTTTTCGCGGCAATGGGATCGAATCCCATGGGTTGGTCAACGGCACATGCCGCAAGTTTCGATTGCTCGGCTGCAAGCACGGCGGATGAAAAGGCGATCTGTGCCAATCCGGGTCTGTCGTCGCTGGATTCGGAGATGTCCGGCCTGTGGTATGGCTACAAGGCAATGCCCCTCTTGATGGGAGCGAGCGGTGACCGGCAGGATCAGGCGGACGCCTTCCTGAAATCCCGGTCTGCCTGCGGATCGGACACGGCCTGCCTGACAAAACTCTATGATGCGCGCATTGAAACATTGCAGACCAACATCAATTGGGCGGTCAAGAACTACTGCAACAACTAGAGCCGGGATTCCCGGGAGGGATGAAATCATCTCCGCCATAGCGTGTCATGACGGCATCGAGTTGCGTTTTCCACTTCATCCGACGCCACCACTTGCCCTATTGAACTGCGGGGCGGGCAGGCCTTTCGAGGAACCCGGCAATCCGCAGAATAACAGCTCTAATCTGCCTCGACCGGCGTTGAGAGGGATTTGAGAAATTCCACCAAATCTGCGCGCTCCTGCTCTGTCAAATTCAGCGGTGCAAGGAGCGGGGTCGCATCGCTGTGAATGCGATCCAGATCAATATTGGAATAGTGGTCTACAACTTCTTGCAAGGTTTTCAGGGACCCGTCATGCATATAGGGAGCAGTCTGAACGAGCTGTCTGAGGGACGGCACCTTGAATTGACCGAATGTTCGATGTGTTTGTGCCACCTGTGCAGTGGCCCATCCTGAGGCATTCTCAGGTGAGTCGTTGTGGCGACCAAGCAGGTTGTATGGCGAAGCCCGCAATTGCCTAATGCCCTCGAAACGTCCAGGGTCAACTCCACCCGGACCGGTGAAGTAGGGCACACCAGCATCGTCAAACTCGTCGTTGGTAAACCGTGCACCAATGTGACACAGGTTGCACCTGCCGCGTCCCACAAACAGCGCAGCGCCACGTTGGGCCGATTCCGGATAATCATTAGCCGCTTTGTAGTCTTCGCGTTCCAACGCGTCGCGAAAAATGTCAAACGAGGTGCGGCCGGTCGTGATCGTCTCTTGAAACGCTGCAAGTGACTTTGCAGCATCCACAAGCAGATCAAGTGGATCACGGTCATTTGCCGACACGCCGAACGCCGTCTGGTAGAGCTCATTCAGGATTTGGTCTTCGCGAAGGATTTTGGCGACCAGATCCGGCGTTGCACCCATCTCCCTACTGTCAAGCATGGGACCGATGCTGTGCGCCCAAAGAGTGTCATTGCGCCCATCCAAGCCAAACCATCGGTTGCCTGAAACATTGAATAGAGATTGGGTGTTGCGATCCAATCGCTCAAGCCCGCCCGCCCGCGCCTTTCCATCGGTCCAGCCCAGTTTTGGATCGTGACAGGTACTGCAGGCAATCTGTCGATTCGCAGAAAGTCTTGGATCAAAGAAGAGAAGTTCGCCGAGTTCAGCGGCCGACATGTTTCCTGAAACACGGTTGCTCGCATCGACCCGTCGCGGCGGTGGCCAGGGTCCGTGGCGAATTATCCTGGCGATTTCATCATCGCGCAACAGAAGTTCACTTGATGTTTCGGCGGCCCTGCCGTTCGACGCCCAGTCACCCATGGTGACAAACACCAAAGCAGCCAATACCCAGACTCTGGTGGCGGACTTCATTGAAGAGTGACTTCGTAGATGAAGCGATGAGGCTCATTGTTTTCGAAAGCGGTGACCACGAGGCGCCACACGCCAGGCATGTGAAACAGGAGATTCTTGACCTCGAAGCTGTGCCGATCAGCCCGAGATATCTCTGGCTCATAGTTCATGCCATGCTTGTGCGCGGGCATGGTGGCATCCACCGTTATTCGGTCAGGAAGGTCGCCCGACCGGGAACAGATGGTGACACGTGCATCAAACGGCGCATTCAGCGGAACTTGTGACGGCTCAAGCCGGATTTGCATGGACCAGGGCGCATCGGGGGGGAGGGACATTGGAAGCCCGGTTTTCGAATCACACTTCGCTTCGGCCAACGCGGGAAAACCGTAGCCGCCGCCACCCAATAACACCAAGAGCAGCAGGAACCTTTTCATTCTGATTGCCTTGCCGTAACCCTTTTGATCATGTCTTCTGCATTGCGGTAGGCCAGCTTTTCAACCAGCGCCTCAGGCAAGCTGGCTATCCATTCACGGCTGAAATTCGCGTGGTCTTCAACGTAGTACCATCGCTCGGGAGCGAAAGTGTCCGTGCCGACCATGAATCTTTCCGGAAAAGCGCTAAAGACCGATAGCCAGTCCGCGGCCACCTTTCCGCCTCTCGACTGATCGCTGCGAAATGCCAGGTCGGCCCACAGATTTTCGTGTCTTTCCAACACTTTGCGCACCTCTTCCGGGCGATCAAAACCGGAGTGCGCCCACAGCACCAGCGCATCCGGGTAGGATTCGAAAATCAGGTCTATCGCTTCTGCGTCAGAATGGGCATGAAGCAGCAGGTTGTGCTCTTTCGCCAGGGCTATGATCCGCTGGAGGACGGGTGTGTTGATATCGTCGCCATAGGCATGAAACTCGCCGATGGCAAAATACTTGTTCTTGGCCAGATTGTCCTCAACATAGTCAATGACTGTCGGATCGTGCATCCATGAGGAAATCTCTCCGCGTCTGCGATACGGGCGCAGTGACGGAACGATGAGGTCGGGAGCTGCCTCAAACAGCAATTGCGTCCCATTGTCATCCGAACTTGAAACGAGTGCCTTGCTCAAGCCTGCCGCCCTCAGGACCTTGATGGCTTCTTCCGGCGGGACGAGTCTCACCGCATCATGGCTGTAGTGAATATGAGCATCAAAAATCGGCAGCTCTTCCGCATGCGCAGTTCGCACAACAAAGGCAACGGCGAGAAAACACAATATTCGAAGCATGTTCAGTCCTGTCTTGTGGGAGGTCTAACCCAAACGGCAATCGGTAACGCGGGTATACTGGCGGAAAAGGAAGGGTTTTAAAAGTCGCAAACTGGTCCTTCCGGTCAGAACGGATGTCTCACAGATCAATACGAGGATTGATCAAGGATGGATCAGCTTCGGCGTGCCGGTATTCATGTTTTCGACCGCCGGATCAAACGCTTGGCGAGACAAGGCGACCGCAATAATTCAATATTGATTTCCGCCAGATTCAACCCGGTCGCGCCAAAGCACAACGGGATCTGAGAGGTTGCCTCATCTAGCAGCCTGATCAGTCAGAGAGGCCAGCATTGCCACTTCGTTGCCGGACCGCCCGCCAGAGAAACAAACCGTCCGTTTCTCCGCCATGCGGGGTTCGCTGCCATCAATCAGCAAGACAAGGTGCTCCATATCTCCCCAGACAGGCGTTATCACTGAGGAAGTGATTGGTGCCCTGCGAAGCAATCTGTTGCGGGCTGTCGCTGACGAACAGGCCCGCGGCACTCTTTCCCCCACCGGTTTCATATCCGCGCGAACGTCTGGCTGTATCTGCAACGCCAAACCACTTCAGCTTTACCTTTGCCCAATTTGTGGTGCAGACTTGGACCGGGATTGTTCATGATGGAACCGGGTCGTGGTTGCCAGAAAAAAGCCAGCTGCATCGGCCCCCAAAGCCGACAGGAAAAACAAACAGGCCGTTCTGATCATCCATGGCATGGGTGAACAGGTGCCGATGCAAACGTTGCGCGGGTTTGTCGACGCCACATGGGTCAGCGATGAGAGTGTCATCCCACGCAATCGGCCAGACTCGAATGATGGGCAGCCCCGTGTGGACAATCCGGTTTGGGATAAGCCGGATCGACGCAATCGCAGCTTCGAACTTCGCCGGATCACAACCGAACGGGCCAGCGATGGTCGGCGCACCGATTTCTACGAGTTCTACTGGGCACATCTGATGCATGGAACCACCTGGGAACATCTCAAGGCGTGGTTCGCAGATTTGCTCCTTCGCAGGCCCCGTCATGTGCCGGGCGGGGTTTTTCCGGCCTGGATTGCCTTGTGGATCGTGACATTCATCGTGGTGGCCACAATGCTGTTTGCACTGCTTCCCATCGCGGATATCCGGCAGTGTCTGGCAGGGGAGTGCGACGAGAGCGCCTGTAACGCGGCCAGTTTGTGTTGGAGCTGGGTTATGCCAGTGCTCGGAGCGATTGGCTCGCTGGCGCTTGGAGCATTCGTCAACACGGTTTTGTTGAAATATTTCGGGGACGTTGCACGTTACGTGAAAGCGTCGCCGCCGAATGTGGCGCGCCGCCAGGAAATCCGAGAGAAAGGCGTTGAACTCCTCGAGACGCTGATGGGGGTCCGTGATTTTGATCCGGCCGCCCGAAAACCCGGCACACCGTATCCGAAATGGGATACGGAATATGATCGCATCATCGTCGTCGGCCATTCACTGGGGGCGGTGATTGCCTATGACATGCTCAAATACAGCTTTGCCCGGGTAAATCGCTATCTGAACAAGGGACCGGCAGGTCGCAGGAAACAGCCGCATCGCCACCGTCTCGAAATGTTGCTTCAGGAGGCCATTGGAACATCAGGATCACTGGATATCGGCGAATATCGCCGGTTGCAAAAGCTCAGCTGGGAAGAGCTGAAAGAGCAGGGGAGCCCATGGATCGTCAGTGATTTCATCACCATCGGTTCGCCGTTGACCCACGCTGAATTCCTGTTGGCCGATGGCCAGGATGATTAGCGCGATCAGCAGGAAAAACGCATTCTGCCGACCTGTCCGCCAATGCTCGAATGGGACCAGAAAACCAAGCAAAGGCACTTCAGCTACCGGCCCTCTGAAAGTGGAACCGCCGGCGGAGAGTATTTTCGCTATCCGCACCACGCAGCGCATTTCGCCTTTACACGCTGGACCAATCTCTACTCCACCGGCAAGAACATTTTATGGGGTGATCTGATTTCCGGGCCTGTTTCCGGGCACTTTGATCTGTCGACGCCGGTCGCCAGACTGGCCGGAATTCAAGACATTGCGGTCCTGCCGGAGCGGGACTCTGAACAAAAGGCCAAGGGAAAGGTGCCATTTTTCACCCATACGAAATACTGGAAAATGAACGTGCGAACCGGGTCCAATGACAGTTGGGCCGTCCCCTATCACATTCACCAGCTTCGAAATGTTCTGAACTTGCTGGAAAGGTAACCGGGAGAACCAGCCCGATCTATCCATCGTTCAGGAAACCTACGGCCAGTGTCTGTTCAAGATCAGCCAGCACCTGGAAAAAGGTTTCATCATCGCAGATCAAGCCATCGTGGCGCAGGGATATGAGACCATGCAGCGCTGCCCAGAACACATTGTTCAGCCGTTCCGGTTCCATGGATATCCGGCCTTCATCCCACGCGCGCTGCATCAGACTGCGTGAAACGGCGTTGTTTTCCGCGACCGCCTCGGCCATGGCGTCCGACGGTTTTGCATTGATCTTGGCGGGATTGAATATCAAAGCATAGAGATTGGGGTTTTGCAGGCCGAACCGAACGTAGGTCTCGCCGGCCATCCGTAGCTGCTCGATCGGTCCTTTGGCCGACGCTTCCAACACCGCCTGTGAACTCGATGCTGTCAATTGCCGGATGCCGGCCACGCACATGGCATCGACAAGGGCAGCCTTGTCCTTGAAATAGAGATAGGGTGTCTGCCGGCTGACACCCGTACCTTCGGCCAGACGCCTAAGGGTCAGGCCGGTGATGCCGTCGACTTCCAGAATCGTAAGAGCCGCAGCAACCAGTTCGTCACGCCGCTGCTCGATGTCTTCATTGGAAAGTGGTTTCGCCATCACATTTCTTCATTTCGAGATTCTACAATTGACAATGTCAATTGACAGTGTCAATTACCGTATATGAGTTCCAGCGCGATCGCAAGATCAATCGCGCGGACGAGGCTGCAGGCTGCCCATCACGCTAACGCTCCGAAAGGCGCAAGCGCCTGATGCAATTGAATTTGAGGCGGATACGATGAGCAATGAAGACATCATGGAACCCGGTGCAATCGGTTCTCCGCCCGAGAAAGATCGGGACAATGTCTATTTGAAGGGATCATTGCCCGTAGTCTTTGCCAAGACAGCCGCGCCGATCATCGTCGTCATGCTGGTGAACGGTCTCTTCAATCTGGTGGATGCCTGGTTTCTGGGCGTCTATGTCGGTGCAGAGGCCCTGACTGCCGTTACCCTGATGTTCCCGTTGTTCATGATGATAATCGCCATGTCCACGGTTGTTTCCAACGGCTTCTCGTCGGTGATGGCCCGGCTCCTTGGGGCAGGAAAGAACAGCCGAATTCTGGGCAATGCATTTGCGGGGGCATTGCTCCTGTCACTGATATTCTGCGCCATCCTCACGGCCGGATTCGCCCTGGTCGGATCGACGCTGGTTGATCTTGTCGCCCGAGGCTCCACCAGCCTTTCCCATATGGGTTATGTCTACATTTCCATCCTGGTTTTCCTGTCGCCGATTTCCTTTACGCAGGCCCTTTTTTCAGATCTGCTGCGTGCCGAGGGACGTGTGGCGTTCATGACCATTGCGGCCTTGTCGACCGTGTTTCTCAATATGGTGTTCAACTATGTGTTGATCGCCCAATTGGGGTGGGGTGTTGCCGGTTCGGCCTACGGGACCATTGCGGCCCAGGCGATGGCCCTGCTTGCCATTCTGGTCTATCGACTGATGAGCCCCTCAACATTGAGTTTCGCTGCCCTGAAATTTGCCAGCATGCGGGGCCATTGGAAAGATTATCTGGCTCTCGGCGTGCCCCCCAGCCTTGGTTATCTGGGAGTCTCTCTTTCGTCAGCAGCCGTCATCTACGGCTTGCAGCTTTGGAGCGGTGACAGTTATGAGGCCACCGTCGCAGCCTATGGAATCACCACCCGATTGATGACGTTCTTCTTCTTGCCGCTGCTGGGACTTTCCATGGCTTTCCAGACTGTGGTGGGCAACAATTTCGGTGCGCGCGACTGGCAACGTACGGATGCCAGTCTTCGGCTCGCCCTTATGTTGTCATTTGTTTACTGCGTCGTGGCGGAAGTTGCCTTCCTCGTTTTTGCCGACGTCATCAGCTATGGATTTGTTGACGATGCCGCCATCGCTTTGGAAACGGGACGTATCCTGCCGTTCATGGTGATCCTGTTTTTCCTGTTCGGTCCCAGCATGATGTTGGCCAGCTACTTCCAGGCAACCGGCGATGCCGGTCGCTCGGCAATGCTCAATCTGTCCCGCACCTATGCGTTCGGACTGCCCCTCACATTCGCCTTGCCGTTTCTGTTTGGCGAAATCGGAATCTGGATCGCCGGCCCCATTGCCGAAACGCTCATGCTGGCTGTTGCGCTCATCCTGCTCTATCGCATCAAACAGGGGCAGGGCCTTCGTTGGGGGCTGTTTCGCCATGACGGCCTCGTAGCAACGTAAACAGCACCTGGCGTCATCGTCAGATCGGCAACAGAAATGTGCGGGCCGTCCGCCATATCCCTCTGAACAATCCCCGGTTCACGCGAATTTGGCTGGTGTCATAGATAATCCGGTCGTTCTTTCGCGATTTGCGGATGCTGCAACCGCTGAAGAAAGTGTCGACGATCGTCAGTGATGAAACGACATTGTATTCATTGTTCTTGTTCCAGGCGACAAGGCCAGTGGCGTTCAGCGCGCCGCCGGCCTTTGCTTCGCGTCCCGAAATCGGTGCCGAGCGTGTCTGCATGATGATCGCCCCGGGACCGATGGCATAGTGATAAATCACTTTGCCGAATATCAGTGATGACAAGCGCAAGCTGATCTTGCTGGCGATCCTGGTTTCCGAAGACATGGCAATGAAATCCCGAAAGTTGATCACCACTTCTTCCCCCTCTTTCAGGTCCCAGTAGACCAGCTCGGCAGGCGCATCGACTTTCAGGTTGCAGGCCTCCTGGTATTCTTCGGTCGTGTCGATGAAGCAGAGGACATAGGTGCCCGTTATGAGGCGTGCAAAGGGAACGCGGTGCCAGTGTGGGAGCCGCTTCCGCTCGACGACATTGATCCCGATCGCACTGTCCTTTGCATAGAATTTTCGCCGGCTGTTGTTTGCGATCGCAAATGAGTCACCAAGTTTACGGGTTCGGCCCGTGTCGGATGCGGCGGCGGATTGGTCGGAAAGCGGTTTGAAGCTGTTGTCCGCGTAAAGGACCCGGGCAAAGACCACCAGGTAGCTCTTGAACAGAACAAGTATGGCGTAGAGCGTAAGCCCGTAGCCCAAGATGGTGAGTGTCAGAACAACCTGATGCAATGCGATTTTGCTGTTTGTTTCCAATATGCCCAGCGTTCGTGTTGCTTCGGCGCTGAGCGCATCGGCGTAGGCGTCTCCCTTTCTCTCATGTGGCTCGAATGTCGCGTCCATCTTTCTCTCAAACGCATCCAATTGCTGTTTCTTTGCGCGTTTGTAGGCTGAATTCATCATGCTTTTGATGCCGTTGCTCAGATGGCATGGCAGATCCAGAATCCCGCATCGGCTTGGTGAGGTTCCGGGAAATCTCTCCGGGAGCGCCTCATCGAGAGACTGGCGTGCCGATTTTCGCGTGTCGTGCAAATTCTTCTTGATGTCCGAATTGAGCTTGTCGATGTTTCTGCGCGTGTTGATGTCCAGCCTTCGAGATGACTGTGAAATAATCTGATTAAGAACCGTTTCGATCGAGCAGTTTTCGTCCTGGATACCGCGCAATGCTCGCCACATTGAGCATTCAATCGGTATTTCCGGTTTGAGAAGGAGATTGACGACGGCGGGTTTGACGTGATCCCGATAGACCCACTCGTAGAACCCGGTCGCCACGAAAAAAAGGATAAACATCGGCCACCACAGTTTGAACCCGCGGAGCAGAGCGGGGCGGATCACACCGCGAAATCTTGCTCGAAACCCACGATTTTGTTCTGCGATCAGGATCAGTGAGCGGCAAAGGAAGACGGCCAGAACAGACAGGAACAGGCCGGTGGTTGACGGAACATAATTGCGCAGCAGGATGCCAAAGAAGGTAAAATCCGAACCGAGCTGTCCCAGCACACAATCCACGAATGCCAGCGTACACAGCGGCAGGAAATACCCGTCCGTCAGCATGCCTACCCAGCAGAAGTAGACTGCAGACAGCATGACGAAGCCGGAATAGGATGCGCTGTAAATCTGAAACAGGGCAGCAGAGGGCAACCCCAAAGCATCATCTGTATGGCCGGTGCCGGATATGATCCGGTCAAGGGAAAAGGCAAACAGGGCCATCAGGGGCAGGAGGGCGACAATATCCTGAAGTCGCCGGGACGTGATCACGCCGGCAAGTCCCAGCAACAGCAAAATGGTCGCGACCGGGGCGCTGAAATGGGGGTAGACGGACATCAGGTTGATCAGCGTATTGGCTGATTCCATCGCCTGGATTTCCGTATCGCCGGGCTGCGGTCCGGAAACGAACCGAAAGGCGTCGAGATAAATCATGTTCGAGGAGACGAATGGTAGCCAAGACAAGAAGACGATCGGCCAGAACAGCCGGATGACGACCGGGCGAAGCCGAACAATCATGCCGGATTGCTGTCCTGCCTCGGTATCCAAATTGCTGCTAGACACAGACATGACCTCGATAACCAAACACTGAGAGCGCCCGCGCCGGCGCAATTGACAATTGCCTACCGTAGCGGATTGTCCGCTGCGCACCACTCGTGAAGATTGCAACGGCGAATTTGGTTTAACAATTGGTTTGGGTGTGATCGGTGAGTCGATCGAGCGGATTCGCGTCGGTCTCGTCATCCAAGGGGCTCGGTTTTGACAATACGGGCTGACCTGCTATCGGTGCGCGCGATTCAGAATTGAAGTCAGGGAAGGGCCCGAACAGTTGGCGAAACAGTGTCTTTTGTCCATTGGTGAATGCATGATCGAATTTGCGCGGACCGCGGATTCGAATTCATGGCTGCGCAATTTCGCCGGTGATACGTTCAATACCGCGTGGTACTTCAACAAACTGACGCGGGATGACTGGCAAACAGCCTACTTTACCGCGATAGGCGATGATCGTGTTTCCGACGAAATGTGTGCATTCATAGAGGCAGCGCGTATCGGCACCGGCCACATCAGAAGAATTGCCGGCAAATCACCGGGGCTTTACACGATTGATCTCGATGGAGCCGAGCGCAGCTTCTGCTATTGGCGCGAAAACTCTGCGGCAAAGCGACTTGCCGACGATGCTGACGCAATGAGCGTGGCCTTGGCGTCGGCCACGGAAATATACTTTTCCGGGATTACGCTGGCCATTTTGGACGACCTCGGCCGAACGCGCCTCCTTGATGCGCTCCGCAGCGCAAAGGAAGCAGGAAAGTCGGTCTCGTTCGATCCCAATATCAGACCCCGCCTCTGGAACAATGAATCCGAGATGAAGGGCTGGGTCGAAAGAGCCGCGGCCGTCTCGACCCGTGCATTCCCGACCTTTCCGGATGAAGCGGGTCTGTTCGGTGACAATGGGCTGGCCGGCACGGCGCAGCGTTACCGTTCCTGCGGAGTCGCTGAAGTGGTGGTCAAGAACGGGGCCGAACCCTGTTTTGCAACACATGGGCAGGAAGCGGTGACTGTTCCGGCACAAAAGGTTGAACATCCTGTCGACACGACGGGGGCCGGCGATTCATTCAATGGCGCCTATCTTGCCGCGCGTGTTGCCGGAAAACCGTTGGCCGAGGCCTGCGATCAGGCCCATCGGGTTTCTGCCAGGGTTGTTTCATCGTTCGGTGCACTGCTTGCGCCGGCCAGCATTGCCGAGATCGAGACATGGTACGGCTAAGACCGCACTTTTGATTTCAGGCCGAGTGCCTTTTGACGGGCTTTTGTGAGCTTGCCGGCGACAATGTCGTGGGCGGCATCAAGATAGCGCTTCAGGTCATCGTCATCCATGGCGTCCGGGTCCCGGACCTGGACCCATTTTGCGCGGGCAAGATAGGGAGCCGGGACGATCCCTTCCTGCTCGCACAAAATCTCATAGGAGAAATCACTGCACTTGAAACTGATGCATTGGTGCGTCCCGGTTCCCCAGTGGGAGCATAGGGCAAATATTTTGCCACCGACCTTCCAGACCGAGGCACCGCCCCATTGTTCAACATGCGTTGTTGCCTGGAGGCTTTGGCAATAGGCATCGAATTCTGTGCGGTTCATTGTATTTCCGAGACGTAACCTTGCCGGTGTGGCGCTGAGCTCATCATTCACAAATCGCCACAGATGTCATCCGTGAGTATCGCGGTCGCTCACGGTATCTTACGTTCGGTGCCGCAGCGTGTGATTAGACTTCGAAATGGCACATGGCTATCCTTCCCATGGGCGCAGCAAGGCCGATTGCTCGGGCGACTGCTGCCATCCCACTGGGCAGCCGGCGAACAAAGACCGGGAGACGCTGTTGATCACGCGCAGAGAGACCATGCGTCTGGCACTGGCAAGCAGTGGCGCTGTACTTCTGCCGGGTTGCGCTGGCACGGCCGAGCCTTTTCCAGACATCCCCGTTGAAGGTGGCGCGATCGACATTCATTGTCATCTGTTCAATGGAACCGATCTGCCGGTTACCCGGTTTTTGACTCAGGTCGTTCTGGCCGAGCACGAGTCGCAGCCCGAAGCGATCACCGCGCAGGGCGGCATCGTTGATCCGACATTGATCGAGCGCCTGATCCGGTTGCTTACGCGCGGCCTGCTGCGTGATGCGCCAACTGCGGTCGAGGAGACCAGTTATCTTGAACGCCGAGCACCTAAACGGGAAGCGGCGACACTCAAGGGCGCACGACAGCAGGTGGTTGACCGAACGGCAAGTTTTCTGGATCAGGGCAACAGACCAGAAGGATTCACCGCGCAGTCAGGTGGCGAGGAAGCGCTGCGCCAGGAAATCCTGTTGGCCGCCGGATCATCACCCGAATCCATAACACCGAATGCGTCCGTCGACTATCAGGCGGTCGCGGCGCGGGCCGTAGCCTCCAATTCAGCGATCGGACTGATCGCTCGCTGGGTTGCACTGTTTTTTCGCTACCGCCATGAACTTGCAGACGAATTGGCAACGGCAACGCGGCGCAATGGCCGCGAACCAAGATTGCTGGTGCCCTCGATGGTCGACTACGCCCATTGGTTGGGCGAAGATGCTGTCAGCGGGTCAACTCTGCCGGAACAGGTTGATGTGTTCAGTCATATTGCACGTCGACGCGGAAAGACAGCCGTGCATGGCATGGTCGGGTATGATCCCTTGCGCGCCGTTTTCTTCAAACGAGGGGTGGCCTATGAGCGGTTTACGACGCAACCCTTCGATCCATTGGTGCTTGCCCGGAAGGCTCTGGAAGACAGCGGGTTTATCGGTTTGAAGATGTATCCGCCGATGGGTTTCAAACCAATCGGAAACACGGATCGGCAGGGGTATCAGGACCGGATCAAACAAGCCTTGGGTGGATTTGGAGGGCTTGGCCGTGATCTCGACGGGGCGATGGCCAATGCGTTTGATCTGTGTATCGCGCAAGGCGCGCCAATTCTGACCCATGCGCGGTTTTCCGTTGGGGCGGGCCCCAATTTTGCCGCGCGGGCAAATCCAGCCTATTGGATCGACGTCGTGAAGAAGCGCCAATGGCGGGATTTACGTCTGTGCCTGGCACATATGGGTTACTTTCAGCCGTGGAACGGAAGCAGCACAGCGGGGCTGGCGCCTGGCAGGCGGACCTGGGAGTGGACCGCTGGCAACTACATCAAGGACAATCCGCAATCCAATGTCTGTATTGATATCAGCTATTTGACCGAAGTATTGGGAAGCAGTCAGGAGAGGCGCCAGCAACTGGCGGACAAACTGCGCGAGTGGATCGATGAATGCGACCCGGATGTACGCCATATCCTCTATGGTACCGACTGGACCATGGTCGGGCGCGAGCCGGATTTTCCCAACTACACGTCCGAGGTTCTGAAGTTTCTGAGTAAACAGTGCGGCCTCGATGACCAGCAGGTTGACCGGATCATGATGGGCAATGCCGTCCGGTTTCTCGGACTGCTGCCCGGGGACAAGACACGTCAGCGCCTGACTGAATTCTACGAACGCCACAACCTGCCACTGTCAAGACTACCAGGTGTTTAGAGCGAGTATCTGTTATCAAAACCGCGGATCATGTTGCTCAAACCGGCGACCCTGTCGTGCCATCGGGAGGTTGAGCATTCGATAGATAGGGCTCCGGGATGCCTTCTGCCTGGAAGGCACGGGCAACCGCCGGACGTGACTGCACCGCCATCAGCAATCTGTTTAAGGCAGGATAGTCCTGGGGCCGAAACAGCCCGGGATCTGACATCGGATACAATTGCGGCCATCGCAGACAAAGTGCGGCGTAGATATCCACAATCGAGAGCGTGTCCTTGCCAAGGTATGGACCTTCCGAGCTGGCATAAAGCTTCTCCAGAATGTCAAAATGGCGGCACAGCCTTTCACGGGTGATCGCCGCGTGGGATCGCAGCGTCTCCTGGTCAAGACCGACATATTTTTTCGGGTAAAACAACTGCCGAAGATCCGGGTGTATCGTGTTGCTGATGAAGAACAGCCATTTCAGGAATTGCGGTCTCCCGCTGTCCTCAGCCTCCGGCGCCAACCGGCCATGGCGTTCCGCCAGGGTCAAAGCGATCGCGGCCGTTTCAAAAACCGGTTCATCATCAATCAGGCAAACTGGGATAAGCCCGTTCGGGTTGAGCTTGCGATAGGTGTCGCTTTCCTGTTCCTTCACGCTGCGGTTGACCGGCACCGTCTCATAGGCAACGCCCAGTTCCTCAAGAACAACGCGGATCACCAGTGAGGCGTTGTCAGGGGCGAAATACAGCGTGTACATGGGAATCTCTTCAGTGCCTCCATCCGTGCAGTCTGCACTCAGAAGACAGGGAAACCCGTTTATGTCAATCCGATCGGTCAGCCGCCTCAAGCAGTATGAGCGCGTCGATCAGGATTTGAGCGGGATCCAGATTTCGACGGCACCTTTTCCCGATGCATGATCGAATGTTTCGGCGTAACGCTCGATCTCCGGTGTTGATGCCTCCTGATGGCCCGATCGTGTGCACCATTCATCCACTATGGTCTTGCGGGCTTTCTCGAGATCGGACATGTGACCATCATGGGAGAACACAGCATAGGTCTGTTCAGGAATTCTCATGCAATCAAGTTCCGGAGGCAGATCCGAAAAGTCATCGACTTCCACGGCACACATGTAGTCCGCCTTCTTTGCCGAGTCGGCGTTGCACACCACCCCATAGGCCGCGGTACCGACCTGATGCGGCAGGCTACCGAGATAAGGCCAAAGGCGACGCCATTGGCGTGGAATCTGTCGATTTGTATCCTTGATCGAGTGGCATTGCCGCAGGCCTGCAACCAGCATTGATTTGCCGATCGTGATGCGGGGCTCGCCAATTGCCGATGCATCCATTTTCGTGCCTCGCTGAGGTCAGCGTGGCATGAAAAGGACACGCGCGCTGACCTTTGCTCCATCTGCATGTTCGGACCGGACGAAATACAAGGCTGCCACAACAGATGGGCTTCCGGTTTATTGTCCACCAAAACATGCCCGGTAAATTTGGCGGGTTTGTGATGGCGAGTTTGTGTGGCGTTTTCAGTCGGTTGGCGCCGAAACACTTCAACTGATGCGATTGAATGGTGTCGCTGGCGCACGACAAGGCAGGAATCGCAAACTGAGACTGATACAAAAAATTCATGTGTTGCGAAAAAGTGAAACATATGTATCATCAGGGGAAGGCTCCTTCCGAATGTTCGGCTGATGGCCTCTCAAATCTCTGTCGCGGCTTTGACGGACACGATAGGGTGTCTCTGCTTCATCAGCGCGGTATTGGCCATGAGGGAGAAACCACCGGTGCAGGAATGAGCACCCAGGATCACATCAGGCAGTCCGGATAACATCATGTCCCATATTTTTCCCCGCCACACGCAAGTCGAATTGCCCGTCATCAAGGGCGGTGAGGGATGTTACCTGATCGATCGTGCCGGCAAACACTACCTGGATGGATCCGGCGGTGCCGCAGTATCTTGTCTCGGGCATGGCGACCCGGACGTCACAGCAGCGATCAAGAGCCAACTGGATGAAGTCGCATTCGCGCATACCGGGTTTTTTACCTCCGAACCGGCTGAGCAGCTTGCCGATCTCCTGATCGCCAACGCACCTGACGGCATCGAACGCGTCTATCTCGTCAGTGGTGGCTCCGAGGCTGTGGAGGCGGCGTTGAAACTGGCCAGGCAGTTCTTTGTGGAAAAGGGTGAACCGTCCCGGCATCGAGTTATTGCACGCCATCAAAGCTATCATGGCAACACGCTCGGTGCGCTCGCCGCCGGCGGCAATGCATGGCGTCGCGAACCCTATCTCCCGCTTCTGGCGCAAACCACCCACATCTCTCCGTGCTACGAATATCGTGGCCGTGCCGAGGACGAGTCTGCCTTTGAGTATGGCCAGCGGGTTGCCAATGAACTGGAGGAAGAGATCCTGCGGCTTGGCTCCGAATCTGTCATGGCATTCATTGCAGAACCGATAGTCGGTGCGACGATGGGAGCTGTTCCGTCAGTCGACGGCTACTTCAAACGAATCCGTGAAATCTGTGACGCCCATGGCATCCTTCTCATTCTCGACGAAGTAATGTGCGGTATGGGTCGTTCGGGGTCACTCTTTGCCGCCGAGCAAGATGGCGTCAAACCCGACATGGTGACCGTCGCCAAAGGACTGGGGGCCGGCTACCAGCCCATTGGCGCGTTGCTGTGTACTGCTGAAATCTACGACGCGATACGGGACGGCTCCGGGTTCTTCCAACACGGGCACACCTATATGGGCCACCCGGTGGCCTGCGCCGCTTCCCTTGCGGTTCTCACGGCCATTTTTGAGCGCAAACTGATTTCCCGTGTCACCGAGATGGGTGACAAACTTCAGAGCGCACTCGAAGGGGCGTTCAGTCAGCACGCTCATATCGGAGACATTCGGGGTAGGGGGCTGTTTCGCGGGATCGAGCTGGTCGAAGACAGGGCGAGAAAAGTGCCGTTCGATGCGCATCGAGGCATCAATAATCGGGTGAAACGGGCCGCCTTTGAGGCAGGCCTTATTTGTTATCCGGCGGGTGGCACAGTCGATGGTGTGCAGGGCGACCACATCCTCCTGGCGCCACCTTTCATCATCGAGGACCACCACATTGATGAGATGGTCAGCAAGCTGGAAACCGCAGTGGGGACCGCAATTCAATCGGCCTGATAATCCGCATAAACCAGCGGTGTTCACCGATCAATGCAACCGCTCAGGCTGACAGTCGCACATCGCTCTTCTGGTCAAGCATTGTCGAGAGCTGCTCGATATAATCGTCCCACCCGCTATCGTGCATGTCCCGGCTTGCTTCCTTCACGAAACCGGTCTGTTGGATGTGCAAGGCGGTTCCCTTGGCGGTCGGACTGAACGTGACATCGATTTCAGTGATCTCACCGTCTCGATCCCACTCCCAAGTATAGCGAATGTGTCGATCAGGAATGACCGAGAAGAACAACCCTTCGGCCCGCGAACACCGGTCTTCCATTTCCATGTAGAGACGATAGTGACCACCTACGGTCGGATTGATGTCCATCCGGGTTGCCGGTGGGATGACGGTATCAGAGCAAACCCATGCACTGAACACGCGATGTGGCGTGAATGGCAGCTCGAAGTGCTTGTCGATATTCATACGATCCTTCCACAGCCCCCGCACTGCTTCCGCTTGAGTCCGATCGACCATGCATAGCAAGAGACATGGCGAATCAGAGCTAACAAATTCTAACCCGTTGAAATGTTCTTGCAAACGAACCGATACACCCTTCCGAAGGGTCAAGGGAGCACCTTGTCCGCAACCGGTGATGTCCGGGAAAGCAAAGAATCAGATTCCGGAAAGATAAGTATATGAAATAGCGAGAGGAAATAGATTGAGGTGAATTCAACTCAGACCCCGGTGCCGCTGTCGTGTCGTTCTTGGCCGTGAGGGTGAAGAGGGTCAAATTTGCTCATCCAGGCTGTCGGTGCGTCAACAGCATATCGCCAATCGGTGATTTAAACCCGAATCGCTGCACCGCGGCTGACTGGCTCGGCCCAGTTGTTCGTGTGAACTGTGAAACCCCAGGAGGTCGCGCAAAATGGCATCCGTAAACACCTCCGTTGGATCAGCCTCTGTGCGATTTGCTCAGGGGAGTGGTGCCAATAGAAGCGCAACCATCATGATGCCAATTGCGGTGATCCACGAGCCAGCGACACGCAACGCAATTGGGACCCACGGCCAACGGTCGGCGCCACTTAGCCAGTCAGCCAACAAGAAGGGTGTAACAAAAAAGAGATTCGCCCGCAGGGCACTTCCTGCGGCGACGCCGAGGGCGGCGCCCCAATCACTTGCACCTGGCGCGGACGAAATTCCTTCAAGGACACCCGCCACTGACGCAACAGACACTGCCACAACCATCGGCACGGGCATTTTGAGCGCAATGAGAATACCCAGCGTAACGGCAACGGCAAGCAATACCAGACTCAGAGAAAGGAGCGAAAAAACTGTTGGTGGGACGGCCAAACCGACGGCCATTGTCACCATGAAAATGGGCCACATCTGTCGGAAGGAAAGCTTGCGGTGTTGGCCAAGAAACAAACCCGCCGCAATCAATGCGATGGTCTGTTCCGCGAACAGCCAGGGAAGCAAAAAACCTGCTTCGAACCCGTCCGTTGCACTCATGGCAAATTGAGCGTTCGCCTGAACCGGCAGGAGAATCGCAGCCAGAAAAATGAAGGAAAATCGCATCGTTTCAAAGAATGCCGATCAGGAATGCGATGCCGGCCACCGCAATGGCCGCCCCGGCGGATCGCACGGCAAGAGCGCCCGCTGGCCAGCCGATCAGGGCTCCAAAGAGAATTCCAAACAGATGCAGCAATCCGGTCGCGATGACGAATCCTGTTGAATAGGCGATGGGACTGGCCGCATTGGGCAATTCGGTCCCGTGCGCATGACCATGAAAGACCGCAAAACTGCCAACGATGACGATCGCAATCCATAAAGGTGCGCGCTGAGCAAGAGCGATCAACGCGCCGAGCACCACCGACGAGAACGCAATGCCGGTCTCAACGGCTGGAATAGGGACACCGACGATGCCCAGAACCCCACCAAAAGCCATGATCATCGGAAACACAACCGGCAGCAGCCAGATAGAGGGAGCGCCCAAAAAGGCACCCCAAAGTCCGACGGCCACCATCGCCAGAACATGGTCCCAACCAAACAGAGGATGCGTAAAACCAGTGACAAATCCGCCGGCAAAGCCGGGATCATCGACATGGGCAGCCGCAATCTCCGGCAGTCCGCCAGCAACAAGTGCGGTCAGTACAAATAACAGATTACGCGATATGGTTGGCACAGTTTCTCTGCTCAATCCCGCCCCAAAGTTCCGTGAAACCCGGCTGAACCCATCCCGATCATGACGACCGGACAATAGATATCATCGGCTGTCCAGTGCCCAAATGACGGATGTCGCCGATCATTGCAAGGGCTTAAACTGATTGAACGTCGCTGGACGAGACCGCGGTTCTGATCCAAAGATGTTGCAAGGCCACCGCTCGCCACCAACACGGAAGCGCGCCATGTCGCCAAGTGGCCACGCCTTACCGAATTGTAATGTGATCGCCACCAAGCCGCCGCAATCCAATGGCCATATTCGATCCTATCGGAGGCGCCAGAATGTATCTCGTTGCGTTTCCCACACACGCTGATGGACACCCTCGGCAAACAATAACAGTGAAGAATTCTGCGACGACGATTGCTTCCCATCGGGCATGGAAAACGCGCAGCGGGTGCCAGAACAATCAAGAGCGAACCCAGTAGGTTCGCTCTTTTTTTTATGGGGGTCTGACTGGCAGTTTGGTCATTCTCGTTTCATCACGACTATATGGAATGGGAACCGCTGTTTTGCCCTGGCGGTTTGTATGGTCTCGCAACAGCCAGGATGGGCGGATCCTTGACCATTGCGAGACCGAGGAAAGCCTGCGCATTCGCATTGCGAAAACGCAAACCGGCTTTCTTTCCGTTATTCAGTTATCGCTGCGGGCCGGTATTCTTTTGGATGCTGTCTCATCATGTTGCCCAGCCGTTTCCGTAACCAATGAGCACATTGCAAGTTTTCGAGCTTGAACAGTCCCGACAACTGGTGAGGATTGCCGCCACCCGTCGGCCTGTCTTTCGCCTGACAGACATATCGTTGGTTTCCCGCCGGAAACAACGTCCCGAAAATTAAATCTGCGTAAGGAATCTTCGTGGATCGAACGACAGTTGCATGTCCCGATTTTGGCAGTTGAATGGTGACAGTCCAGTTTCAATGTCACGATGTTCATGATATGTTCCTTTTCCTGAGAAATGCAGCAGGAACGAACATGGTGAATATTCCACAATATCGCGCTTGGACCGCCAAGAGCGTCGAGGCGCGATTGCTTGAGGCCGCAGAGACACTGATATTGTGTCCGCATGTCGATGGTCCGAAAGCCTTTGGATCTTCCATGCCGGAACCGCTGCGTTTGCCGATTGATGCGTATGCGTCAAGCACAAGGCGGTTCCGTCGCAAACCGGACGCGGCCGCGATTGACCGCATGGAAGAGACTTGGCTTTGGATCAATAAAATACCGGAACTCGAAAGCAGGCAGCTTGTCTATGAATGGGCGAGAACCAAATGCGACCACCGCCGCTCACTCAGGATGTTTGCTCAACACAATGGATGTTCTGACCGGACCCTGCGCCGGACAATTATGCGCCTGTGCGGTAACATCGCCGAGTGGCTCAATTCCACTCACAAACCAAATCTGTCTGAAGTGAACACGGTTGAGCCTGTGTCAGAGCCGGACCAAAAGTGCAATGTCACATATCAGCTTCATTGGCGTGCAGCCAATGCGCGGCCGCCCATTGATCGCGATCTGAAAAAGACCCGGGTTGTTTAGAGCCGTTGATTGAGGAACGGACAGGGTCGTTGACTTTGCGGCAGCTCTGGACCGTCCACCGGACGCGTGCGAATTACATTTCTGTTATCAACTCTTGTTGTAAGAAAAATGATCACCATATTCTAGAAAGTGGAAGCGTTCAGGGTTTTCGTCAATCAGAGATTGACGGATCTCATTGAAATATAACGTGTTTTCTATTTGAATATCGGAGCTTTGCAATGCGCATTTTCACCATTGCAGCGGCGGCCCTTGCGGCCGGTGCGGTGTCTTTTGGCGCCCTGACGATTGCCAAGACACAAACGGCCTCTGCGCAATCAACTCTTGGCATCAGCAGCAAAATACCAGCATCTGAAAGCGCCACTCTTGGCAAATGGATTTCAGTCTGTGAAACCGGAGAACCGCTTGATGGGCTGCAAACGGCCAATCTTGATCAATGGAATGAGGGTGCATGTCACCTGAGATATGTCGACATCATCGAAACCGGCGGCAAATCCGGTAACTCCTCGGGACTGGGAATGATCGCTGCCTTTGTCGCTCCCGACAGGGACAGTATTCGCGTGGAGTTCGGAATCTCCCCGGGAATTTCATTTGATGCCGGAGGATTTCATCTATTGCGAAACGGTTTCCCCGTATGGAAACTGGACAATTATGATTGTCTAGCCGGCGGCGTTTGCACGTTTTCGGGTCCGGCAGCCGAGGCATTGGTGACGGCATTTTCGGATACAAATGCGACCAACCTGGAAATGAAGCTGGACTTCACCGATTCGACCGGCAAGCGGCATATTCGTCAGTGGCCTATGATGCCGTTTTCAAAAGCGTTTGCCGATTTCGCCACCAAGCAGAATGCACCGGTGATGTGATCCGCCACACGAGGCCGTCGAACATGCGACAAATGTGACGGCGTGACGGGACGAGTACGTGTGCGAGCAAGCCCTTTGAGGCAAAATCCGAATTCAATGCACAATCGGACGGCCACTGTCTCAAGTTTGGCGTGTTCCGCCTTCCGGGATCTATACTGTAATTTCGGAAACGCATTCTTTTCCAAAACTCCGATTTTGCCGAAAGGTTTCCACGCCCAGGACATGTTTGAGGGGAACTGGTGCAATTCCGCTGTCCCGATTGTCGGGCTGGTGGAAGTCCAAAAATGATATCAACTCAATGGGGCAAATTGTGTCCAGAGCAGCTATTGAACTTCGCTCTGAGTGCTCCAATTGTCAGTGAACCTGATTAGCTGACCGTCCAGAATGGTCTTACAGTCCAAATCTGAACATATTCTACTGATAAATATTGAAACCATTCAGTGCCGATTTGTAAGAATAAGTAAAAATTTGTGAAAATTATCTATAGAGCCATAGAATATTTACAATGCGCGCTCATATGGATAAATGAGTAAGCATTGATGCAGGCGGGGCGCGCTATCTATTCGAGGATCAAGAAAGTCAAATGTCGACAGAAAATCTGAATGAACCCGGCGATCCCATGAGGGACGAATTGCTGGTTGAACTCACTGCCGAAGTGGTTGCTGCCTATGTCAGCAACAATGTGGTGCAGTCGAGTGATCTCGCTGGCCTTATCTCGAACGTACACAGCGCCCTCGGCAAGACGGCTACCGGCGATGATGTCAAGCCAGAAGTTCCGGCCAAACCTGCTGTCAGTATTCGCAAATCTGTTCAGGACGATATGATTATCTGCCTCGAATGTGGCCAGAAATTCAAGTCCCTGAAGCGGCATCTGATGACCTATCACGATTTGACCCCGGAGGCCTATCGGGCAAAATGGGATCTGCCGGCAGATTATCCAATGGTCGCGCCCGCCTATGCCGAGAAACGTTCGCGTCTGGCCAAGAAAATGAAGCTTGGTCACAAACGCGGCTGACAGGTCTGGTGTTCGCCGCCGGTGAACTTCCATTCTCGTAAAGCTAAAAGGCGCACCGGGTTTTGGCTCTGCAGCCATGCTTGACCTGCCTTGCAAACGGGTTTTCCAATCGCGGTACTTGCCAGCATCGGGTTTTACGGGTCTATTTTGCGCGACCCTTGAGAAAGATACGATGCGCGGGAGCCGGCCATGAACAACCGTTTTCGAAACCTCGTCTACGGTCTCGCCTTCGCAATCATGGTTGGATTTGTGCTGCGGATCGGGAAGCCTATCTTCATTCCCGTGATGGCCGGTATTATCTCCGTCTATGTGCTGTCGACCACTGCAACCAGTCTTGGAAGGGTTCCGGTTGTCGGCTCCCTGATTCCGCTTTGGCTGCGCCACGTGCTGGCGTTTGTGGTCTTTATTCTCTTTGGCGTTCTTCTGGTGCTTCTATTTGCCGCCAATATTCAGCAGGTTATTGCCCTGGCGCCTCAATACCAGGCGACATTGCTGTCATTCGTCACCGACCTGGCAAAGATGGCGGGCATTGACGATGAGCCGACCTGGGCATCAATCCGAAGCCTGGTTCTCGGCGAAATCGACCTGCAGAGATTGATCAGCACCACCGTCACCTCGGTGTCGGTGCTGGGCGGCCAGGTCTTTGTTGTGTTCCTCTATGCCAGTTTCCTGATGGCGGAGCGACTGCATTTCAGCCGCAAGATCGTGATCGCGGCAAAAACGCAGTACGAGGCAAGACGGGCGATGGAGGTCATCGGACATATCAACCAGCGGATCGGTGAATATCTGACCGTCAAGACGCTGATCAATATCCTGCTCGGATTGGTCAGTTATGGTGCGATGTGGCTGATCGGAGTTGATTTTGCTGGTTTTTTCGCGGTTCTGATCGGTTTTCTCAATTACATCCCCTATGTGGGTTCGGTGGTCGGCGTTGCCTTTCCGGTGCTGCTGACTGCAGCCCAGTTCGGTTCCGTTGACACCATTTTAATTGTGCTGGTCAGCCTGACAGCGTCGCAGATATTCGTCGGTGGGTTTGTCGAGCCGCGCATGTTCGGACGATCGATGAATCTCAGCCCCTTCGTGGTGCTTATTTCGCTGACCGTATGGTATGCGATGTGGGGGCTTGCCGGCGCCATTCTGGCGGTGCCGATGACATCCATAGTGGTGATTGTCCTGGCCGCATTCGAACCCTCGCGTCCACTGGCTGTTCTGCTGTCGCGTGACGGGGATTTTGCCATGGACAAGAAGGAAGCGGCAGACGCCGCCGTGTCTCCGAAACCGGCGTGAGACCGGATTCACGACACTACCGCGTCGAACTTTCCTCGGCGATCTCCGCATCGACCACCGATCGGATGACGGCAAGTGTTCGCTGCAGATTGCTGGTATCCGCACCTGCGGAGAATGTCGCGTCGTCCAGATAGCTTCCCGGGCCGTTATGGGACATTCCGGGCATGGGTATTCTGGTGAATTTCCCCTGTTTTCGGGCAAGATTCCAGTAGGAACTGCCAAACAGGCGCCAGCGGTGAATGAAAAATATGCCGCCGATACGTGACACCCGGTCTGCCGAGCCTTCCAGGTGGACGAGCCGGTCGAGGGCCGCAAGACCGGCATGAGATGACAGGACACCGCCCAGTGACAGCAGCGTCAACCGACCATGATATGCAGCCTGCAGAAACGGTGCCGCTCCAAGCGAGATTTCGGCGCCGCCACTATAGCCCAGAAGGATAATCGGCTTGAGCGAGGCACTGGTATAGCCGGCCGATTCCAACTTGCGATGCATGGTGCGGAAGGTTCCGGCGCTGTATATTGGCCCATAACGACCATCGGCAGCCACCAGGACCTGGAACATGTTGCGCAGCCGTATCATGGTCTTCGTGACCAGCGCGCGGTGCCGTCCGAGAAAACGCCAGAACCGGGCGAAGATGCGCTGCCCGTTAAGCGGAATCCCTGCCGGTGAATAGGGGAAAAAATTATCAATGACCGTGACGTCCGGCAATGAACGTTTCAGCTCGTCCAGAAACCGTTTTTCAAGTGCCGGATGAAAATCGCCGGCCATCGTGCCGATCCCCGTAACATAGAAGAGAACAGCCTTGCTGTCCGCAACAGGTCTGCCAGGTGCGGGCTCCGGATCCGCAACGGGCTCCGGGAGCGCACCGGAGGTTTTTTCAACATCCTCGGGATCGGTCGACCAGCGAGACCACCAGGTCATCGCTTCGAACGGAGCGGTAATCAACGAGATCATCAGCGTCGCGCCAATCACGAAGATCGCTCCGAAGAACAGTTGCAACAGATCGCTCACCGGCTTCGCACTCTCTGCTTGACGAAATCAAGGATTTGCGAAGAGGAGTAGCGGGACAGTTCGCGGCTGGCGAAAAGAAACCCGCCGCTTTGAGCCGATTTGCTGCGTGTGAAAAACAGCCGCTCCAGAAGGCTGGCCATCACCCAGCCCGACAGGGCGCAAAACGCACCGGGCAGAAATGGCACCTGTGCGCCATAGAACATGCCGAACATCATGTTGAGGCTTGTCCAGCCATAGAGGGCATAGAGCAAAATGATGCCGATACTGGGCAGAACTGCCACAAATCCGAACACGAGCGGGGAGGTCGCGATGAATATCACCGACATGAAGTTCAGGGGGGAAACGGGCAGGTCAAAAAACAACCGGGCCACCAGGGCGGACATTGCAATCCACAAGCCCAATCGAAGCGTCATGGAAATGCCGCTGACAAGCAAACCGAATACGAACCCGATCGGGGATGCAGACACCAGAAACAGGGCAAAACACTGCCCCAGCAGGACCGACATTCCGGCGGTGAACACAATGACGATCGATGCCAGCCGGCTGCGGTCATCCATCAGCGATGTGTTGTATACAGCCGGATCGAATGCAAGTGCGCCCCCGATCAATCCGTCAAGCTGCTGAAAAAGTTCGGACCATTCCATCCCGCGTCGCCGATCCTTTCGGAATTCTCCACGGTGAAGCTCGCTCATTTTGACGGCAAACACAATGCCGGTCCGCGCATGCCCGACGATTGCAAGGCCGCTGAAATAAGCCGTAGACTGTACCAAGCCTCCAATGGGGGCGACACTGTCCCGGGTCTCTTAATCGCACACCGGATCAGGCAACCGCTGGAGACACTACATGAACGCGTTCACCGATGTGATTTCGACACGAGAACAACTGCGCGCCATCACCGGGCACGCGTCGCCAAATGTGCGGGAAAAGGTGATGACAGCGCTCAGTCAGCATGGCCGGGACTTCATTGCCAAAAGCCCGTTCTTACTGATCGGGTCGGCGGATGAAATGGGTTTTGGGGACGTGTCTCCCAAGGGCGACCCTCCGGGGTTTGTAAAAATCATCGACGACAGGACACTGGCCATTCCCGACCGGCCGGGAAATCGGTTGGCGGATACGCTGGAGAACGTGTTGTCCAATCCCCAAGTGGGATTGCTGTTCCTCATTCCCGGCAAGAACGAAACGCTGCGGGTCAATGGTACGGTGACGATTGTTCACGACGAACCGTTGCGCCAATCAATGGCGATCAGAGGGCGCGCCCCGGCGCTGGTGATGGTCGTTGATATCAAGGAAGTCTATTTTCATTGCTCCCGCTGCATGGTCCGCTCATCGCTGTGGCGGCCGGAACTCTGGCCGGATACGGACGACCTTCCGAGCATGGCGCAGATCATGGTCGATCAGTCGGACGGGGCCGTGGATCTCGAGGAACTGTCGGATTACATCAAGCGCAGCGAAACAACAGATCTTTACTGATGGTGATCGTTCGGTTCTCTGATGGCCCTGCGTTCTCAGGAATCGTCCAGGGCCGGGTGAACAGAATTGGGGTGAATGCGAATTTGCGCTGAAAAACAGGATCTTGAGGCGGGAATTTGGCAAAGCATCGGCCGGTGGGTGATTGCAGCAGCGATACATCCGATATTATGTATATAAATCAACGAATTGTCGAGATTTCCGCTGCAAGGGCGGGATGCAGTAAAGTTGTGACATAGAAGGCTGCCCGAAAGTGCAGTATATCTTCTGCTGCTGTCGATAGGATGCCGGTCCTCTGCAACGATCCCATTCTCGCCGATCGTGATCCGTGCAAATCATTGGCGCCGAGAGAGCAAGGCAGGAGACCTTGCGAAGGTCCTCGGTGAATCACGTCTCGCCAACATCCGCTGACTGACGGAAGCCGGTTCGTCCACAGATCCTCATAGGGATTGTCTTGACCGAATCGACGGATGCCGTGCCGGTTCAGTGAGAAAAATCTGCTTAAGGCAATTCAGGTTTTGACGGAATCGGCAAAACCTGAATGCATCAACAAAATCAAAGGCCGACACCGTTGTTCCGTTTCTGACAAAACGTGAAACGGTCCAGTTTGCTGCCGGCAGGTCGGAAAAAGCAGATCCATCCGTGCAAGTCGCGGTGCCGCATCCCTTCACAGCTGAAGATACTCCCTCGGCAAACGAACGATTGAAAGAACGATGGCTGAGACCAGACAAGACTTTTTTGAAAATCCCAGGCGTGTCATCACAGATTGGCGCGTCAACAAACAACTTTCAGATCAGCAGGGATCCGGTGCCCATATGCTCCGCCCCCCTGATGGTGCGGCCCGTGGATTCAGTTTCGATCCCACACCACTGGCGTATCAATATCGGCGTCCAGCCAGGCCGTTTCCGGCCAGTTCAGCACAGGCGGCGTGAATGGATGTTCCTCGAACGGCGTCCGGGCGGGGTGATGCGGGCCGGCTGGTCGGTGGTCAGTTTTCATCCGGGATCGGGGATTGGCCGGCGCCATCACCAGTCACCACGCGATATATCGGCCAGCCTAATTATTGGGCGCCGGGGCCGTTTCCACCCGCCGACACCGGCACGAAATGGGGCAAAAGGCTTGCCAATTCGTTTGCTTCGACGGCAAACACGGTGCTGAACCCGGCAAGGGAATTCGGCGCTTCTATCGCGCCCTATTCGGATGATCTGGATGCCGCCGCGATGACCATGCGTGGTATCCCGGCATACGGAAAGCTGGCAGCAGTTCCAATCGCCGGCGCGTCAGCCTGGAGCAAGGCGGACATAAAGGCGGCGAGGCGCCTGGACAGGCAAGGGGAGCAGCATGCAACACAGGCTGGGCGTAATAGGGTGGAACTCTATTCACCCAGTGTAAGAATGGACATCGATCTGGTTGGAAGAGACCACGCTGTGATCAAGACGCCACACTCACGGTTGTCATCAAGGAACACTCAAGCACCGCCCGGCATGAAACCCATGTACAATACCAGTACCGGGAAGTCCGTATTACGATCATCGACGCAAGAAGATATTAGATTGGCAAGGAAATACCTAAGCAGGTTAGACCATGAAAAATTTCATAATTGACGGAAGCGTTCGTTTATCGATTGATGGCGGAGAAAAACGGGATATTCACAATACATTTGATTTTTCTCAAATTAGATTTGACTTTCAGAAAATGGAAGCGTGTTTTGTCATGACGCCATACAAGCAAGAACATTCTGATGTGATCGAAATATCGTTCATAAATGTGAGTTATTTTCAATTCACCGAGAACCCATTCAGGCAAAACTGTGATGCGATTGATGAGGTCGGATACAAGAGGGTTGGCGACCATGATTTGGATTGGATCATGTCCGAGAGTGACTACAAGGACGGGGATCATTTCGTTCTTCGGTTGATTAACGGTGCGAATCTGAGAATCGGCGCCGAGAAAATGATCGGCAAAGTCCATGAAGCAACGCCATAGACATGAGGGCGCAGGCGGCTGGTTTCACGGCACAGAGAGTTTTTCATAAATCCAGATTTCGGTACCGGCGCATTGCACCGTCTCGCGCGGAGCGCCGAACTTGGTTCGAATACTACCGGTATCCAGTCCCCTGATGATGATGAAAGTCGGGGCAATCGGTGAGCCGTCATCTGCGCGGGTCTCGAACCAGGCACGATTGTAGTTGAAATTGTGTCGACTCCCGTCAGGTCTGATCTGGGCAATGTGAATTCTTCGTTCCGACAGGAATATCAGACGCTTGGCAATCCAGTAGTTGGCGAATCCGGTTGAATGCCCCCGTGTCACCAGACATGCTTCCAGATCGGAACGGGATTCGGGTGCCGTGGCGGTGCCATAAGCGCCAGGAGCCATAAACACAAAAGCCGCGGCAGCAGCGATCGACACCAGATGGCGCCCATATTTTGGTATCATCAGGACGCGTGAAAGGAACATGGAAATCGCAAGGACCGCATAGAGCGGAATGATAATAAGATATCTCCAATGGGCCTGTTCCTTGAAATAGCTTGTGATGATGAGGACCAGCACCCCCGAGACAATGGAACTGGCTAAAAAGACCACAAACGCGTCGTTGAACGACAATCGCCTGCTTCGAAGACACCGGATGACCGACACCATGCCTGCTAACACAATGCCAGTGGCAATCACCAGAAAGGTCGCCATGATCCAGTCCGGTTCCGCGAAGGTGACTTTGATTTCGTCCCACAGCGCGGTTGCCGACCGAGCAACAGAATTCAGTTGCAATGGTACGCCCCTTCCGACACCGTGAAGGACACGTTCGATTGCGATAGCAACGACAGCGGAGAAGAACAATGTTCTCCTAATGGGCCAGGGGAAACGGATATTGCAGGCTTTTGCATGCAGCCACAGGACGACCAACGCCGGAAAAACGAACCAGACCAAAAAAAGCGCATCCGAAAAAGTCGCCACAAAAACAAGCGAAACAAGGCCGATACGGGCCCATCGGGAGCCTGGATCTTGCAGAAGCTCATCCAGCAACGCCACTGCGATCAGGGTACACAACAGGGCACCTGTGTGAATAAACGGCGAAAAAAGGGTCGGCAAAAGCCAGTTCGACGGTGGTACGTCCAGCAGATTGCCGGCAAAAACGAGCGCAAGCAAACACAGGATAAACAGCAGAATGGCGGATTGAACACGCGATCCGGTAGCACGGCTGATCAGCCACCCTCCGGTGAGTCCATAGCCGGCAAGCAACAGGGTGCTGTAACCGATGGCCATCCATTTGGGTGACAGGGGCAGCAAAACCAGCCCGCCGGCGATGAATATATCAGGAAGGACATACGGGGAAGGGGAATGACGCCAGGAATGGAATGAAGCAGGGTCTGCCAGAAAATCCTCGACGACGAGGTAGGGCTGCACCAGATCGCTGGCAAAGGGAATCCCGGAAAGTCCGCGGTTCCAGAAAAACAGGACAGACACAAGCGTAAAAACTGCAGATGCCGTGACGAACAGGCCGGTACGCGCAGCTCGGCCGGTTGCAATCGTCCCCCTCATGTCGGCATCAGGCCCCATTCGCCATTTCCATCCCGCATTGCCCGATTGCGACATAGTCCTTTTTGACACAGACTCGCAATGACAATGTGCTTTGGGCCTGTTCGCGGGACCGGACCTTACCTATAAGGTTCTTGAGGGTGATGGGGAATGAAGCGCTTATTGTACATTGTGAACGGGCTTGGAATGGGCAATTCGACCCGATGTCATTCCGTTATCCAGCACCACAATCCCGGTATGTATGAGATCGACGTTCTGACGAGCGGCAATGGGTTGAAGTATTTTCAGAATGTCGACCAAATTCGCGAGATCGACGAGTTTGAGAATCTGTTTTACGCCAAGGACTCAAAGGGAAACCTGACGGTCTTCGGGTCGATCCTCGGTCTGCCTGTCATGGTGATGCGATACGCCAGGAACGTTTTCAAACTGCGCGGGAAACTGCGCGCCGGCAATTACAGCGCCATCATTATCGACTCGGACTATTCCACCTTCTTTGTCAAAAGGCTTGCCGGGGTTCCCATCATTGCCCTCAACAATGCCGATATTGTTGTGGAGGAATGTAAAAAGCGGCGCCCATTGCCGCCGAGCATAAAAATGCAATATTGGGTTGAACGGCTCGACCGTCTGTTTCACCGCATCATACCGCATCACGTTGTCAGCCCGACACTGACACCGGGGCAGGGCAGTGGCAATCTTGTCCACGTGCCGCCGATGGTTCGTTCACAGCTCAGGCCGCAGCACAAGCCAGGCGAGGTCAGACATATTCTGCTTATGCTGAGCGGCTCGGATTTCGGCACGAACACGGATTTTCTTGACGACATTGTGCTGCCGGAAGGTGTTGTCCTGGATGTCGTCGGCCGTGAGGGAATGTCGGATGAGCGAATTGTCTTTCATGGCAAAGTGTTCGACAACACGGAGCTATTGAACCGCGCTGATGTCATGGTGATCAATGCGGGATTCAGCGCTGTCAGTGAAGCGGCATTTCTTGGCTGTCCCGTCGTGGTGATACCGGTGGCCAATCATGCGGAACAATACATCAATGCCCAACTTATCAGTGAACTGGGACTGGGCGTGGTTGCTGACAGCGGCACTGTCCTGGCGCGGCTTTCACATGTCATCGATCATCATGCGGATTTCCTGGCCCGACATCAGGAGTATAATTGCCTTGCCGGAGGGGCAAAGTCCGCAGCCACGGCGATCGAAAACTGGGCGGCCGGCGCGGACCATCAGGGGACAGAAGGCCACATGCGACACCCGATGCCCGAGAAATGATCATCTGCGCCGACGACTACGGCCTCTCGCATGGGGTCTCCCGGGGAATTCTCGAACTCATTGATGGCGAGCGCCTGACGGCCACCAGCTGCATGGTGACGGGAAGCAAAGATCTGCCGCTGCAAATGGCCATGCTGGCGGAGCGCAAGGAAATGGCCGATATCGGTTTGCATCTGACCCTGACCAATGACCGCCCGCTGACCGATATCCGGCCTGATCAGGGGTTGGTCGATGCGGATGGTGATTTGCTGCCATTCAAGAGACTGATGCGCAATTGCTATCGGGGCCGAGTGGATACGACCCAGTTGGCCCTCGAAATAAAGGCACAGCTGACACGTTTCACCGAATTGACCGGATTCCAACCGACCTTCATCGACGGACACCAGCATGTGCAGCAGCTTCCCGGCGTGAGAGATATCCTCATCCGGATTTGCGCTGATGTGTTGCAGGACGACTATTACATAAGGTGTGGCTGCTTTCCGAAACGTTGGCTGGCCAACCGGGCATTGCCAACCCGAATGAAAATCGGAAGTGCGCTCATCGGACTGCCGGCCATTGGCTTGAAACGTGTGATCAAGCGCAATGAAGTGCGGCACAATGACAACCTGCTAGGTCATTACAGCAGCAAGGAACACCTATCGTTTCCCGAAATCTTCAACCGGTATCTGCACCTTCAACCGGCAGCCAATGATATATTTTATGTTCATCCCGGTTATATCGATGATGAATTGAAGGCCAAGGATCCGTTTGTGAACGAGAGAGTTTCGGAACTGGAGTTTTTGCGCGGTGACCGGTTCCTGGCGGAACTGGACGCATTTGGAATTGGTCTCAACCGATATTGCTTCAGGTGACCACGACCAGTGCGGCCGTCGCTTTACAGTTCAGCCGAACAACACATATTTACACAAAATCAGGCTTGAGTTGGCTTGACCATCATCTGCCCTAGAGATTCGAATGAGGTGACATGCCATCGGCGCCTTCGCTTCGCATTGTCCGCCAGCCTGACTTTGGCCCGCGATATTCGGAAGTCGAACCCCATCGTTCAGAAGTCAGGTTCAATTCTCAGAAGAGGATTATTCCAATACAGGCAATAACCCCAAATGGTTAGAGGGTCCATACACTGCAAAGACCTGTCACAGCGGCAATGCGGCATAGAGGGGTGTCTGCCAATACCCTATAATTCAGGTCAATCAGGGTATTCTGCTTCTCTACGCCCATTACCGGTTTCGGATGTTCCGCGCACGGTGTTCAAAACCAATTCCCAATGCCCGGATTGTCCTGAATGAGGAACAAGGGTTTTCGCATGAACAAACAGCTGTCCAAGCCACATCGTAACGTTTCCAGCCAGAAGCCGGACATCAGCGGATCCGGTACACCACTTATCCGGGATGCCATTATCCAAGCGGCGATCGAGGCTGGCGACGGCAGCTTAATTGATTATCTGAGGCGACGGGCCGCGACGCATCCAAGTGCGTTCCTGACACTGTTGGGCAAGGTGTTGCCTCTACAAGTGACCGGCGTTGATGGCGACGTCATCAAAACACGGATCGAATTCTCGATCGTCGACCCGAAACGGTCAGGTGGCCGGCACGGCAGCTAAGGTAACAGGCCGCCACTCTCGGCGTTGGTCGGGGCGATTCTACAAAATACCTCTCATCTTGAACCGTGGTGTTATGCCGGTAATGGCGTCGATGACACGGTCTCCCAATGGCAAGTGAAAAGGTGCACCATGGCAAATCCAAGACAACAGATTCACTCCTGGCTGATGCAACAGCAAATTCCAAAGACGGCGGGAGCTCAACCGTATCCGTTCTCCGGTGTTGCAAGCACGACGCCTGGCGTGTTTGGCGCAGAATCCCGGTTCAGAACGCCTATGATACAGCGGCGGCATGACCGCTTTGCACCGCTTGCGCAGGCCGGCAAACCAGATGATGAAGGAGTGAATACAGCAAGGAGGTTTTACACTCCGCTAGACCCCAAGACGGTGCAATATACAAGGAACATGGAGGCCGAGTTGCCTCTGGCCCCGAATCCCGCTGAAGAATTCGAAAGACGGTATCGCGCTGGGCAGCGGTTGAACGGCGCACCTGTATCGTTGGACCCGCAAGCAAATGTCTCCGAGGCGCTGCATTTCGCACAAAACGAAAACCGAATGGCGCCGGTGCGCTATGCCGACAATATTCAACAGCAGGTTCGCAAATTTCCGATCAAACAGAGTCTGGAAGAGAACCTTGCCAAATCTGTGTATGACACATTCGGGCCAGGATACTCGGTTGAAATCGGCAGCGCCGGACAGCCAAGAGCGGGCACGGTCCTGGAGGCGCACAACATGACCTGGGACCCGTCGATAAGGGATTATAGGGGGCGGGTTGGAACAACCAACCATGATCACGGCGGAGCAGCAGACATCAGAATAATCGGACCGGATGGCCAGCCGCTCCCGCAACACAAACTCGGGAAATTTGTGCAGTACTGGTATGCCAATAATTATGGGCGCGCAGCCACGGGGCTGGCACGCGGCGGTGTCCATGTCGATGAGCGGCGGAACCGCGGCTATTATGAATACCGCAACGGCAAGGCGGATCCGGGGAGGGCGGCCACGAAGAAATGGGCGGACAGGGGTAGAGCCGGCGAAATGCCGGAACTCTATGACTCTCCGGGCATGCCCGAGCCGTCGATGTCTGCTGGTGAACTGGGCTTGGAGGATCCAATGGAGGCGTCCGAGACCGCCCGACTCCACGGCACTTTCGACGATGCAGACCCTCAGGCCACCGCAATTGAGGCCTATGAGTACGCAAAGCTGGTGCCGGAGAATCCGTATCGCGAGCCTGTCATTCCGAAGCCGAAACCTCGTCCGGACCGTTGAGAGGACTCATACGCTCGGATCATACTTTCCGTTAACCCGATAATCATTGTGCAATCATCGAAAATACAACTATATCGTGCGCAATTGGTTCCTGACTAGCGTTGCATCCAGAGTACTGAGATTCATTGAGCGAGAACAGCGCGCGATGAACAGGTTCAGCCGGTATCGCCTGATATTGGTAAAATCCTCCTTTGGAGAGGGCGCAAGTCAGTCAGGCCATTCGCAAGCACTGTATTCGGTTGTAAAGGGTAGGTGGCGATCGCCGATTTTGCCCCTGCGGTAGGCCAAAATGCGTCCTGCCGGTTCAAGATTCAGAAACATCCTTTGGCCTTTAAATGGCGGAAGTTGCGCATCGTGATCCCATGCCTCGCAGTCTGAATTGATGATAACTATCTCATAATCGGGGATTTTTGTTATTTTTGTTATGTCGCATCTGAATCCGTGTCCGCTGATCTCATTGGCCGTAATTGTCAACGGCCTTATTTCAGAATCTTCACAATTGAAGGGCCTCGCATGCCCCTGATTGATGAGGATTTCGGTTGTGTACTCACCTACAAAACTACCGTGCCACCACGGTTCATCTTGCGCCGCAGCGGCAACAGGGAAGACGATGAGCGGAAGTGAAAGCGCAAGGGTGTGTCTCAGATCATACTTTGGCATGGCGTGCTCCGACATTCATCGAGTGTATCCCAGTATATATACTTAAGGTTGTGATGTCCATTCGATCGGGTTCTGAGCAACGTTGGATTCAGAGCAGGGCCGGTACCTGCAAAAGACATCGACAAGACACGTTCTGCAAGTGGCGTAGCCGAAACACCTCGGTCACATTGTCGGCCTGGCGGTTGCCTGACACAGTGAGGATTGGGTAATTCTGGCGATTCGTCAATCCAGCTATCGGTTTCCGGGCGCACATCCGCGCCATGACCTCCATTGACGCCACCAGCCCCAGATTGCGGCTCCGATTGCCCAAAAACCGGCGGTGCACAGGGCAGCCCCGACATATGCCTGATGATTGAGCCAAGAATGTTGAGTCCACGTCAACGCGACATATCCAAAGAAAACCAACCCAATTCCAACTACGAACATGGCTGCAGAACTCAGGAACGACAGTAGATTTGACAGAACGGACATCGGACCTCCGCAGTTAACGATGACAGTAATAGCCTCCAGTCTTTCGGTTGTTGTGACAATGACCTGAGACCCAAATCTCCCCCGCTTTTGCGCGGAGTCCGTGGGTTCATTACTGGCCTTATGCAGCCTGTTTTTGCAACGTCATTTTCATGACGAATTCACTGGGCGTAAGATTGCCAAAGGATGAATGCGGTCTGTTTCGGTTGTAGACCTCCTTCCATGCGGTAATTTGGGAACGTGCTTCGGCAAGTGATGAAAATAGTGTCTCGTTGAGACACTCGTCCCTGAAACTGCCATTGAAGCTCTCCACGAAGCCGTTCTCCATGGGCTTGCCGGGTTGGATGTAATGCCAGTCGACACCGGTTTCCTGGCACCATTTGAGAACAGCCATACTGGTCAGTTCGGTGCCATTGTCGGATACAACAGTGAGTGGATTGCCACGTAGCCGGATGAGAGCATCGAGTTCACGGGTAACCCGCAGACCTGACAGTGAGGTGTCTGCTACCCGCGCCAGGCATTCGCGGCTGAAGTCATCAACCACGGCCAGAACCCGTAAGCGGCGTCCGTCAGTGAAGGCATCCGACACGAAGTCCAGGCTCCACCGTTCGTTTATCCTGCTTGGCAGAAGCATCGGCCTTCGGGTGCCAAGGGCACGCTTCCTGCCGCCACGCTTGCGGACTTGCAGCTTCTGCTCGCGGTACAGACGCCTGAGCTTCTTCTGGTTCATAACAATACCTTGCCGTTCCAGCATGATGTGGATGCGGCGGTAGCCGAAGTGCCGGCGTTCGCTGGCGACCTTCTTCATTGCTTCACGCAAATCCATGTCGTCAGGACGGATGCTCCGATATCGAACGCTCGACCGATCAATCTGCAACACTGCACACGCCCGACGCTGGCTCACGCCGTGCCCCGAGCACAGGTGAGCCACCGCATCCCGCCTTGCATCGGGCATCACCATTTTTTGGTGCGACATCCTCCAGCATGGCGTTGTCGAGCATCGTCTCCGCCAAAAACTTCTTTAGCTTGGCGTTCTCATCATCCAAGGCCTTCAGTTTGCGGGCGTCCGACACGTCCATGCCGCCGAACTTGGCCTTGTACTTGTAAAAGGTCGCATCCGAGATGCCATGCTTGCGGCACACATCCGCCATCTTCATCCCGGCTTCCTGCTCCCGCAGCACCCGATGATCTGTTCTTCGGTGAAACGTGATCGCTTCATTTGTCCGTCTCCTGATTGGGACAGACTCTACATAAATTTGGAGGAGATTAAGGGTCTCAGCTCATTAAGTATCGTGATTCATATCACAGGCATAAAACTCAGTGCCGCGCACAATTAAGGTCTTCGAGTCTTCAGATAACGAGATATCAATCTGATATCCGCTGTCACCATTACAACTAAAAAGCTCTGAGTCTGTGGCGTCCTGCGAGCAATAGTCCGCCATGGCAGAGCGTACTACTGCATATCCAAACGGGATTTTTTCGACATAGTAAGGCACATCGTCATTGCAGAATTGGTCACCTGCCAAAACTGCCGATGGCATCAATAACAATGAAACTGTTGCTACCATTCTAAGCATGGTGCGTTCCTTCTATGTGCCAGAATGCCAATATGGGAATTGAATATGGCAAATCTTTCGCAAGCGCAAAAGGACTTTGTCGCCCGCGCTTATGAATGGGCTGAGGAAGCTGGATTATCTGGCCGAGTTGCCGACTTGGCCGTAGCACAAGCAGCACATGAAACTGGATATGGGAGGTCGCTTGCAGGCAAGCACAATTACCACGGAATCAAGGGTAGAGGCACCCGATCTCGGACCCATGAGATAGTCAACGGACGTAGAGAGAATATCACCGCAAGCTTTCGTGATTTTGAAAGTCCGGTTGATAGTTTTCGGCAGTGGCATGGTCTCATGTCACGGGTGTACCCGGATGTCTTGAAGGCGGGCACATTGCATGAGGCCGTGGGTGGTCTCAATATCAATCGGCGGGGACGCCCAAACTACGCAACTGATCCAAAATATGAAACTCGAATGTTTGAATACATGGATCGGTTTGATGATCTTGGTTGTGACGTAGGTCTGAATGATATCGTAGCCCCATTCCCGACCGAGCGCGGCGTGTCTCAACAAGCGGACATCGTTGCGCGGCAAATGCTGGACCCGCACTCCGGCAACATGGGTTTGGTCGAGCGCCAATCACCAGCATGGTCAGATCAATTCGCGCCGGGGCCAGCGGCAGCACCAAAGAGTACGATCCAAGAGCAACCCATCCGATCCGATTACCCAACGGGCCCGCTCAATCCCGAGCCGTGGCAGGACCTGTATGCCCCAGCACCGCAATACGCACCCCGTACACCGTCACAGAGCCGTTTTGACCAAACATTTGCCCCTTCCGATCCGCAAGTGCCGCCCCTGACACCCGGCACGAGCGACACAGGAAAAGCGGTGGCCTTTCGCGGACTGGCTGATACCATGCAGCTGGCCGGCGTTGGCGGATTGGACGGAAGAGCGGCTACTTGCCGGGAACAGGGCGGCTTGACGGCACCATCGATTGACCCTGCACCAGGACTCGTTCCGGACATCGATACCGTACCGTATCCAACGGCCCGGCCGCCCATGTCGTCAACGCCGGAGTTCGCGCCTCCCATTCCGTCATACCGATCACCGGCGCCCGTTCCGCCAGTACCCAAACCTCGCCCTCGGTCCGGGGCATCCAAACCCGCATTGCGGTCTGCGCTGCCGAGGCACACAGATGTGCCCATCCCGACGCCGCGACCGGCCACTTCCTCAGGCCTGCCGATGATGCCATCGCATGCCAATCCGCTGCAACAACATCCGTCACCCTATACAGGGCTGAAAAAGCAGATATTCGATTTTGTGCTGCGACGGTTGATGAGCCCTGACAAAGGCCCGAATTAGAGGAGGTCACTGCCTGAAATGAATACGGCGAACCAACCGAAATTTCAGATGCGCCAAACGCGAAATAAAGGAACAAAAACAGTCGTTTATGTCACGATTGCACTGCAAGCCCGTCTTGCGGTGATGACATGGCATAGAGCCCTGTCCGGAAATGCCGTATAACGCTCATCAACAACAGCAAGATAGCATTGTTGCATTCAGCCCTCGCGTGTTCTTCCTCGATCTGCGCACCGTATGTGACCGGAGGGAATCTGCTTGTCCATTTCACCGATGCTGCAAAGGTTTTGACCATTGTGTTCGATAACCAAGCCATAAGCGTCGGCCCAGGGATGAGCGGGAGCCCTGCTTGGTATGCGCATGAAGACCCGTCAAAGGTTCCGTCATGGCCAAGACGAAAACACCGTCAGCAAAAGCGGGCAGATTAATCCTCGTCGCTCGAGCTTTTGCATGGGACAAACAATCTTTCTCCCATGATGATGTGTGGATTGTCTCCTTCGACCATAATCTGAAACACCGGGCCGTCGGTTGTCTTGCTGCCCGCACTTTCCAGTCCGAACATGCAATATGAAGAGCCTGTCTCATGGTGGACATGACAGTAACGCGGCATCGTTTCTGTGAAGTGCACCACACCCATCGGAATGGGAACAATGTGTTCACCGTAGTTCGGATCAGGATCTGTCGGGCAAAACATTGCGAAATCGCCGGCTGTCGCTGACGATGTGATGAACAAAATAACGATTGCAGTTTTCCACATTATTAAACCTCCGGTTAAGTGATGCGAATAGGATACAATTATGGCGAGTTTAAATCGAGAGCAATATGAGGCCTGGATGAATGCATACAGATCTGCCCGCGATGCGGGGTTGAGCGATGGTGATATCCTTGAAGCCGAATATTCGGACACATGAAATGCAAAATACCCAAATAAAACCGAAACGCTACGATCCGACCGCACTGCAAAGGCGTTTCGCAGTGCCAATGAGGCATGGAGCATTGTCCGGAAATACCGCATAACCCTGATCAACAACGGTACCAAAGCATCGCTGCATTCAGTCAGGCCGACGATCTCTGATTCTACACCTTTTTCGACCACCATATTTGCGCCGCACCACCATGTGATGAGAGATTTAAATCATAGGTTGTGAATACTCTACATGGTTGTGTGGTCGATCGTAACGAAAGGGCATATGTGCGACACGATGCAGAAAGTCGGTCGCTCATTAACAGATTATGTTCCGGAACCTTAAACCGATACTGCATGAAACGCCTTATTTTCGGCAGCGACCAGGCAAACCGAATTCATCCTTTGGGAGCTCAATTTTTCGATCGGGAAATCAGCTGCAGAATGAACCATGATGTTTAGCAAGGATTGAAAAACATGCCCATCAGAATTCTAGTTCCAACATTGACGATGTTGCTGGCCTTGACCGGGTGCGATGATTTTGTCGCCAGGACGACCTACGACCAAAGCGAAATCGGAGCTGGAGCAAAAGAGGGGCTGTACGATGTTGGGGATTCGCTGTTTTCCGATCCCGAGCTTGTTCGGGTGTGCATTCTGGCGCGATATGAACGTTTGAACAATCACGTTACCCATCAGCGCGAGGTCGAGTACGGCGAAGATCTCCGCTTCATAATTCTGACGTTCGACAACGGAAACGAAATTGTTGAGTGGCTCCATTGGTCGGTGCTCGAGCCGCCTGGCGGCAATACGATCTGCACAAACGATCCGCGGAGTATAAAAGTCATCGAGTTCGACAGGGTGGGGCGTATGCACGTCAATCTAATGGATAAACCAAATGGTTGATTTCTCAAACATTCATCTCAATCCCCGGAGGTTCAACATCGATTTTGAGAACGACGTTCGAAGTCATACTCATGACCTAAATCCTCACCAACTCAATGCGGCGAAGCATGCAGGCGTTTCAGCTGTAATTGCGGACTTTGCCAGTCCGTTCGTTGCGAGAGAATTCGGCGTGTTGAACGAAGCTGCCCAGGATATTTGGGGCCTTTCGGATGGTGCGCCATCTGTATCAGATGATACGAAGGATGACTTTAACAACGCCATTGGCCGGGGTATTCAAGCTGCATATCCAGATCTTGCCGCTGCGGAGTATTACCGAGGGATTGGAGAGTTGGCTCGGGCGGGTCATCTGGTTACAGACCCATTGTTTACGGTCGATTTTGATGCGCATCCCCGGCTGCGGCAGAGAAACTACTTCAAGCAACGGCATCAGGCCGTCGATAATGCGTTAGCCCATGCCAGGGAATCTGGCCTTTTTGGTTCGACACAATCTATTGATCACATCGACGACAAGGCCAAATCCAGCCACCTTTCAGACCATAAGCACACTCTGCCATCACCTTATACCGGTCCGAAAAAACAGATATTTGACTTCGTACTGCGGATGATCAGTCGGGTTCAGCAGGGATGCTTTGAATGCCGGACAGATAAATACCAACAAATTCCAACCGACTCCGGAATTGAATTCAACTCAGCAGTCTGACTCCCGCTATACCGGACCGAAAAAGCAGATATTTGACTTCTTGCTGCGGCGGTTGTTGAACCCAAATCTTGGCCTGAATTAAGTGGTGCCGCTGATCGGTTTGACAACATTCAGGTAGTCTAAATTTCAGGTACTAGAAACATAAAATACAGTAACGAAAACAAATGATTATGATGCGATTGCGCTGCAAGCGTGTTTTGCAGCACGGTTAGGGCATAGAGCACTGTCCAGAAATACCGTATAACCCTACACAACAACGGTAACATAGCATTGCTGCATTCAGTAAAGCCCTCCGTGGATTTGGCACCGTCAGCCTGCAAATCCAAGACTTTGTCCATCGGTGTACCGCGCAGGCTGGCACCGCTTCTGGAACGCCATCGCTACAAAGGCGCCTATGGCGGGCGAGGCGGTGGCAAGTCTCATTTCTTTGCAGAAATGCTCCTGGCGCGCTGTTATGGCGGACCGACGCGGGCGGCGTGTATTCGCGAGGTGCAGAACAATCTGAAGGAGTCCGTCCGACAATTGCTGGTCGACAAGATTCAGCGGATGGGCCTTGGTTGGTTTTTTGATGTGCTGGGGACGGAGATTCGTGGCCGAAACGGGTCGATCATCATCTTCAAGGGCATGCAGTCCTACAATGCCGAGAACATCAAGTCGCTTGAGGGCTTTGACATTGCCTGGGTGGAAGAGGCGCAGACGCTTTCAGCCCATTCGCTGAAACTGCTGCGCCCGACTTTGCGCGCGGAAGGATCGGAACTGTGGTTCAGCTGGAACCCTCGGCACGATACCGATGCGGTCGACCGTTTCTTTCGTGGCGGCCGGCAGGTCACCGGGGGTATCGCGGTAGAAATCAACTGGGACGGCAATCCCTGGTTCCCCGATGTGCTGCGGCAGGAAAAGGACGATGATTACGCCTCCGATCCTGAAACGGCGGAACATGTGTGGGGTACCAACGCAATCAAGGCACAGAAGAATGGATAGGGACATGATGAGCGACGATGTGCAGGATGATTGCCAATCAGATCAGCCTGACAAACGGGGCCAACGGCGCAGCGACGGCCCTGACGGGTGGCGGAACCGGTTTTGCCGCGACATGCGGTGCAAGATCCGCAATGGATCCGAGCGTCCTGCGGATGGGAGGGAACACTTCGAGCAGACCTCTGCACATGTCGCCACCAGGCGCGAAAAGATGAGGTGCATTTCGTGAAGCGAAAAGAATGAATGACATTCCAGTGAGCCAGCAGCCAAAGAAAGTCCGGGAGAACATCGGCAAAAGGAGGCAACTACAACCTGGTCGACGGTATCAATTTGAGATGCCAGAATGGCAAAATGGCGAACCAGTCCTACTGGAAATCAGGGACGATGCAGGTGGCCATTTCTATGGCACCGGGAATTTACAAAACCGTGGACCGCACTTCAACGATCCAAAGGGCGATCATTATGAATACTAAAATACGAAAACAATACGCGGCCGATGTCACAATCGCCAATGATGTGTTCAATATCAGCCCCGATCGTCTGCCTCGTGGATTGACCATGTCGGCGATATCCTGGGAATTTCCAGGCCCGCATGAATTGGAAAACGACGCCAAAGTGATTGGTACCATACTCCAAACGGTCTTTGGTGCGACCGAGCCTCGCGATGTTTGGATGTGTTTCGGCGAGGCGGTGTGGAATCCGGAATCCCGCATTGCCAAACACATCACGCTTTGGGGTTACTTGAAACGGGGTGGAGTAGAATTTCCAGACACCAATCAAAAGATAGATCGACTTGTCAGTGTAAACGGGGAAAAGGGTGTTTACGCGGCCGTCCAAATCAAGGCCTTTGAAGCAGATCACCGCCTGTGGACAAAACGCTGGGGCATCAACGATCATTTTGCCATTGTACCGGCTGGCGGGGACATATCATCCCTTATTGACCAAGGATGGGAATTTGAAGACATCGTTGGGTATGGTGCCTATGATTTTCTGGTGAAACATTCCGGCATTATTCTGAGGAAATACGGCGAAATGGGATCGCACGATCATGGCATGCTAGCCGTTGGCAGGCAGGAGGAAATTCGAGCGGTTTTTGGATGATAGCCAGTACTTGTTTCGACGTAGGGTTGGTGGGAAAGCCGGGCTTGGTTACGGCAGATGCCTGGCAACCACTGAGCTTTTGACATGAATAATCGGCAAGCTGATATCAGATAATCCGGTTGACAGTGCTGCGAGGGCATTGCGTCCGCGAACGCGGCTCAACCAGCTGAACCAGCAAGTCGCCGACTGATGAATCCAAGGCCGATGCGGCGCTTGCTGGCAGACCGCGAATTGCGGTCTGATCTCAAGCCGACCGACTTCCTTACAATTGGTGGCGTAACGGGCGTCATCCCACAACTTTGCGAATGGCAAGCCGCGTTTCGCAAAGCCAAAGGAAAAACCCATGCAGAAATACACCTTGCAGCAGGTCAATGGCGCTGACTTTCATGAGCAGCTTGCCGATCATTCGAGCCGGTCACGTGGTCAGAGGACGACAGCCCGCAGACGATCTACGAAATCAAGGAGCACAATGCCGCCTGGACGGCCGTGTGCAGGTGAGAAACATGAAGCAATTGCTCGTCGGATTATTCATCGCAAGCCTTGTGTTGGCAGCACCGGCAGATGCCAATGTGCTGAGAAACGGACGACTGCCGATGTGCGGTCCGGACGATCCAGCGTTTCGCCAATTGCGGGCGGGGCTCAACCAATGGCTAGCGTGGCAGGGAGATCGGATGGACCGCAACGGTCTTCATTCGGGTGTTCTGGAACTTGCCATTGGCCGTACCGGAAAATGGTCTCTCTATTTTCGATTTGTCGGCACCGATGGAAGGCCGAGAATCTGTCTTGTGTCTCGCGGTGTCAGCAGCCAAGCCATTTTCGGGAGACCCATGTAATGCCAATGAAAATCCTGCTATCAGCGAGCGGGATCATCGCCGCAGCCATAGCCGCCGTGTTTGGTTACGGTGTGCTGCACAGCAATGTCTCGGCCAATGCCGGTGATGTGGACAGATTGGAAACGCGTCTTGAGAGGGTTGAAGATCGCACCGGTGACATTCGCGAACGCCTGAAAGGCATCGAGGTCATCCAGCAACAACAGAATGAAACGCTGAAGCGGATATTACGGGCTGTCGAGGGGCAATAGACCATCCGGCGATTTGGTGGCGATACGCCAAATCCTCAACCGACAACCGGTCTGCACCGTACCAGTCATCCTATATAATTTGTATTGACAAATATTCGCCGCATGTGCTTTTTCGTCGCTGGCGAGGAGTGCAAAATGGTCTTGGTTGCCGGCACAGGTATGACGGCATTCAACCGGCGTAAAGACGGCAGCGGATTTCGTGACTGGGCCCGCGAAGCCTTCGAGACCACGCTTGAAACGTCCGGCATTGACAGAGACGACCTTGATGCCCTTGTGGTCGCCAGCGAAAGCGACTTTTTCTCACTGCAGCTCAATCCGTCATCGGTGCTGGCCGATGACTTTGGCCTGAAGGATGCGGCCTGCCACCGGGTGGAGGGCGGCGGTGCATCGGGTCAACTCGCCGTGCATGCCGGTGTCAGTATGGTTCTGTCAGGACTGGCTGGCAGTGTCGCCGTGGTCGGTTTCGAGCCGTCTGCTTCATTTCTGGATACAAAAACGGTCACGGCGCTCTATGGGTTTTCCTTTGATGCCTGGACCGATGGCATGACAGGCATTTCGGCCACGGCGCTGTACGCGCTGTCCGCAAAGGCATTCATGAGGCGCACCGGAGCGTCAACTTCGGATTTTGCTGCCGTTGCCGTACAAAACCGGGCAAATGCCTGTCGCAATCCCAATGCCCATCTTCCACTCGAAACCAGCGAGCGGGATGTCCTTGATTCTCCGATGGTTTCCGATCCCTATCGGCGGCTCGACTGTTCGCCACTGAGCGACGGTGCCGCCGCGATCATTTTGTGTGCACCCGAAAAGGCCCCCGCCAGCCGCCGCGCGGCCCCGCGCATTGTGGGGATCGGCGCGGCAAATGACCGGGTCCGGCTGGGTGACCGGCCCGATCCCGGCTCATTTGATGCAAAAAAGTGTGCGGCCAAGAAGGCCTATCGGATGGCGGATGTCTCCCGGCCCGACAGCCAGATCGGGATCGCCGAGGTCTATGATGCCTATTCGGGCGCCCAATTGCAGGCGATCGAAGCGCTGGGCCTGTCCGACGATGTCATCGGCGCACACCGCAATAGGCTTTTTGCCCCGGCGGGACCCTTGCCGATCAACCTGTCCGGCGGCCTGCTGGGGCAGGGAGCGCCGGTTGGCGCAACCGGTATTGCCCAGGTCATAGCCTGCAGCCGGCAGATCGAGGGCACTTACCACGAGGGATTGCAACTGGCGCAGCCACCGCGCCTTGCCGTGGCCGATACCCATGGCGGCGTGGGCACCACCTGCGCCGTGACTGTCTTGAAGAGCGCTGACGCATGAAACATCGGCTGACCCTTGACTATGCGTTGGGCCGCGGAGTTCTTGCGCCCTATCTTGATGCACTGATCGAAGGCGTGGCGCTGGCCGGTCATTGTCCACACTGCGGTCGGACGTCCTTTCCGCCCGAGCGCCGGTGCCGATGCACGCAAGGCGGTGGTGACGACACGGCGCCGGGGTGGGTCCGGTTGACAGGCCAGGCGCATATCCTTTTCAGAACCGATGGTCTGGCCGGTAGTTTTGCCCTGGCACAGTTCGACGGGGCAGACAATCAAACAGTGTGCCGGATTGCAAATCCGCCAGGCAACGGCAGCGAGGCCAGGTTGGTGGCCAGCGATGACGGCAAACCTGGCATCGTCGTCGAGATCACGGGAGAGACGATTGAAACCACTGAATGAATGGTCGGACGAAACGCTGGCGAAGATCGGTCTGGAGCAGACTGACGGCGGGATGAGCATCACAATTCCGGCCGATGCCAATATTTATGCGATGACGGTCGGACGATATCTCGACCCGATCTCTAGGGACCGACTGGCGCTGCGGTTCGAGCGCGCGGATGGCAGTCTGCGCGATTACAGTTTTGCCGAGGTCGATGCCGCTGCGACAGCGCTGGCCGCGCATCTGCGCAACAGTGGGTATGGCCGTGGAGATTATATCGGCCTGCATTGCGGCCTGCGTCCCGAAACGGCCATTGGCCACATGGCGATCTGCAAGATCGGGGCGGTGGCGGTCACGCTTTCGCAGCTATACGGACCGGAAACGCTGGCCCATGCGCTCAATGATTGCGGTTCCGCTGTGCTGTTGACGACGGAGACAGCCTGGGCGCCGCTGCGGGCGGAAGCCGATACGCTGTTTCCCCAATTGCGTGATATTCTTGTTGCCGAAAACACTGGAATCGAAACTGACCTGTCAGCCATTCTGGATGGCCAGGCACCCGAAGATTTTGTGCCGGAACTGACCGGAGCGGACGATCCGGCTTTGCTGATGTACACTTCCGGGTCCACCGGCATGCCGAAGGGCATTTTGCATGGACACCGGGTTCTTGCCTCCTATCGCCCCTCGATCAATCTGTTTTTCAACCTGTCCCTTGACGACGAGGATGCCGTGTTCTGGTCGCCCTCCGACTGGGCGTGGGTCGGCGGCCTGCTGGACATGCTCTTCCCCGCCTGGCTTGCCGGCCGGCCGGTTGTGACGTCGGAAGACCGGTTCAGGGCTGAATGGGCCTTCGATTTCATGGCGCGCCACAATGTTACCCACACCTTCCTGGCGCCCAGTGCCATTCGGCGCCTTGCGCAAACGCCTGATCCTCGTGCGCTTCATGATCTCTCCCTCAGGGTCATCTGCACGGGCGGGGAGGCGCTGGCCGCCGAAATTCTGGAATGGAGTGAGAATGCTCTTGGCGTCGTCTGCAATGAGTTTTACGGGATGACGGAGGTCAATCACCTGATCGGCAATTGCGCACAATTGTTTCCAAGGCGGGCCGGATCGATGGGGCTCGCCTATCCGGGGCATACTGTCCTGCTGGTGGATGCGGACGGGCAGGATGTGCCCGCCGGAGAAATCGGCGAAATTGTTACCACTGCCGATGCGCCCACGCGCTATCTCGGATATCTCAACAATCCGGAACGGGAGGCCGAACTGCGCCTTGGTCCCTATATGCGAACCCATGATCTGGCGATCCGCGATGACGATGGCTATTTCTGGTACAAGGGCCGGTCTGACGACCTGATCAAATCATCCGGATTTCGCATCGGTCCATCCGAAATCGAAGAGTGTCTGATCGCGCATCCGGCCGTTGCAGAGGCGGCGGTTGTCGGCAAACCGGATCCGGACCGTGGTGCAATCGTCAAAGCATTTGTCCGACGGGCCGCTGACTTCATCGACCACCCGGAAGACGCGCTCAAAAGGGACCTTGCCGATCATGTTCGAAACAGGCTCGCACCCTACAAGGCGCCGCGTGAGATTGCTTTTGTTGAACGGTTTGAGCTGACTTCATCGGGCAAAATCAATCGCAAGGCCTTGCGTCTTGGTGAAGCAGCGACAAAATGACGAGTGCAACGCAAAAAAGGGGACAACGGTCGAACCTGATGGTGGCACCTAGCTCAAAGGCAACGACTGTTGTCTCGTTGTTGACAAGACGAGAAACGGTCTGGTGACATACGGCAAGGCCGTCCGAGACAAGGAATAAACAAATCATGCGCGCTCCACTGACGATCGGCGTGATCCACGCCTCTTTGCCAAGTTATTTACCCGATCAGCATGCAGTGTTTGAGACATGCGGTGCAGCACTTTCGGATATTTGTGATGGGGAAGGTGCGCGTTTGGTGACCGCACCGGAGCGGCCAATGAACGGCACTGAGGCCAAAAGGGCGGCGGACTTTTGCCTGGCAGAGGGCGCGGATTTCCTGCTGCTGATCCATGGCGGCTTTACGATGGGTGATGTGGCGCACACCCTCGCGGCGCTCTCGGTGCCCCTGGGCGTCTGGGCGACGCCTGAGCCGACACTGGACGGCGACATCCAGCTCAACAATTTCGTGTCGCTGAACATGACCATGTCCATTGCACGCAAGGTACGCGACCTGAAAACCAACCCCATTCAATGGTATTTTGGCGCTCCGGATAGCGCCACGATGCGCACGCGGTTCAACAATACATTTCGCGCATTGAAGATGATGAAAACCATAACTGGAGCTCGTCTCGCCCTGATTGGCGGACTGGCACCGACATTCTACAATATGGACGTGCCGATGAGCACCCTGAAACGGCAGTTCGGGGTCGATGTGGAAGCCTTCGAGATATCTGAACTGACGGGACGCATGGAAGCGGTTGAGACGTCGCGTGCAGCAGCTGAAGTGGAACAGATGGCATCCGCAGCACCGGTTCGTGGTGTGACCGACAAACAGATGGAATTGAATGCCCGGGCGGCTCTTGCCCTTCGCGACATTGCTGCCGATGGCAATTTTGATGCTCTGGCCGTTTCCGACTGGCCGATGCTTCAGGTGGATCCCGGCATCCATCCCGGCGCTGCCTTCACATGGCTTGAGGAACAGGACAAGATCCCGGTTGCCTCGGAGGGGGATTTGCTGGGTGCGCTGACCCAACTGGCCAGTCGGGCGATGACCGGCAAGGTGGGATATATTCTCGACATGACGGAGCCGGATCTGGACCACGGTGACCTGCTGATGTGGCACGGCGGCGGCGGGCCGCTTTATCTTGCTGATGATCGAGGTGCGAGCTGGATCAATCACCCGATGATCGGACGGGGAACGCAGAGAGGCCCCTGCTACGGAACCATAAGTGATCTGGTGTTCCGCAATGGCCCGGCGACAGCCATGCGAATTGCGGACGATGCAACCGCGCTTTTTGAGATGGAAGCGCAGATCGAGGGACGCACGCCAAACGGCTATAGCGGTTGTCGCGGCTGGTTGCGGGATTTCTCGTTTGGTGGAGAATCCGCTTCCCTTGATGACGTCGTATCAACGGTCATGGGGCACGGCGTCGAGCATCATTTCATCCTGGTTCCCGGGCACCATCGGGACGTGCTCGCCGAATTTGGTGCCTGGGCAGGCCTTCGGCACCTCCGGCCGCTGCCGGCGCGAAACCATTTGATGGGTCAGGCCTAGCGCTCGGCGCCAATTGCCCATCATGTTGGTTTTGCACCGGCAGGCTTCCGAGTCACATGCGTCGGAAATCAGAACTCGGGCGACCCCATAGACATCTTGGATAATAGGGGAAGGTGTTGGTGGCAAAATAGACGAATTTGCCGTTCAACATACCGCCATTGCACTGATCCAGCGCGCCGGAACCGCCCACATAGACCCAGTCTTCCACATAGGTTCCGTCATAACGTCCGCCAGGTCCGGAAGGGCGGGTACCCTTTTTGAGGCGATAGCCTGATTTGGCCTTGGACCCAATATAGTGGATTTCAAAGCCGTCCGAGGCGTAACCCACCTGGGTTCCGCCCTTTGTCTTCAAAGCCGATATCGGCGTCCCGTGATAGTGGTATTTGCCGCGATTATCGACATGGGCGTTTGCGGAATCTATTCCGAGCAGATTGGCTGCCCCCATTCCTTCCAGATTCCAGCCGGAACCGCGGTTGCGGCTGTGTCCACGCGGTGATCGCGGGTCCCAATAGTCCGCGGTTCCGGGGCGTATCAGGACGCCGTTGAGAGCAATTCCGATTGCTCCAGGCCCGGTTCCGGATGCGCGGTTTCGTTTTCGAGGATTGGAACTGACGCAGACATTGATTTTCTGAGCATGCATCGTGTGCGGATTGCCGCGATTTGGAAATTGGCCAGTCGCATGGTTGGGTATATTGTTGGACCGGATGCAGATTTGATTTCCACGCTCCGATATTTCAACCCAATTGTTGGCTGCGAATGCGTATCCAGCAAATGCCACGATTCCTGCTGCTCCTGCCGCTAGGGCAATTTTTCCTGTCATAATTTTCCCTCCATCCTAGAGCCATTCAGGTTTTGGCGGAATCGGCAAAGCCTGAATGCATCAACAAAATCAAGAACCGACGCCATTGGCACGTTTCTGACAAAACCCGACACGACCCAATCTCACTGGTTCGATCACTGGTGTGCAGGGGAAACCCTAGGACGGCGCGGATTTCTCCGTTCTTTCCGGTTGATTAAATATCAGTAAGGAAGGCACCGCAGAATATCCGGCCAAGCCTGTACGAGATCGATCGGAACGGCGTTTATTTCGAGGTGTTCCAGCGGTCAAGTTTGGGAATTCCCCTGGTCATGAACCAAGCCAGAAGACGCGGAATACCTCGCTGCTGAAGTTTTTGGATGCAGTGCTTCTGCATCTCAACCGCGGTAAAATCAGGATCGACGAACATTCCGTTTTTATAGCACAGAGAACAAAACTCCCCGCTCAAGGTCCCGTCCAGATTGGTCCCGCCTCCGTTTTCATCCTTGCTGAGTGGCATGCCACAGCTCTGGCAATTCGCGATCATCGACTGTCTCCCGCAAAGCCCCGACGGCACTTATTTACAAAATTACCGGCATATTCAATATCCAGCCGGTAATATGGATTATCAACAAACTGTCTGAATCAGTCTTTGTGCTCGCTGGCGCTAGGCGCACAGGGGGATAAGAGAAGACTGGCAGGAGGAATTCAGCCCTTTCGGAACGGACCGTGTTTCTGCAAAACGGTGCTGATATGGTCAACGTCCTGGCGCTCATGCAGGAGGTAGTCGGCAACGGCATCGCGCAGCCCGGGATGGGTGATGTAGTGCGCAGAATGGGTAACAACCGGAAGATAACCGCGCGACAATTTGTGCTGTCCCTGGGCTCCGGCTTCGACGGTCGCCAAACCATTTTCTATTGCAAAATCGATAGCCTGATGATAGCAAACTTCAAAGTGAAGGAAGGGATGATCTTCCCGGCATCCCCAGTGTCGCCCATAGAGCGTATTTTCGCCGATGAAATTGATTGCGCCGGCCACGTAACGTCCATCGCGCCTTGCCATCACGAGCAGAACGTCCTGCGCCATTCTCTCACCAATTAATGAAAAGAACTGCCTTGTCAGGTAAGGGCGTCCCCACTTCCGCGAGCCTGTGTCCATGTAGAACTCGTAGAACACATCCCAGACGGATTCCGTCAGATCCGATCCCGTCAACCAGTCGATCTCGATTCCATTTTGTACGGCAATTCTGCGCTCTTTTTTCAGCGCCTTGCGCTTGCGCGATGCCAGGGTATCCAAAAACTCACCGTATTCGCTGTAGTTCTGATTGCTAAAGTGAAACTGCTGGTCTGTCCTGTGCAGATACCCCTGGTCCTCGAATGCCTTGATCTCCTCATCCGGAATGAAGGTTACATGGGCGGAAGAGAGGCTGTGCCGGTCTGTCAACGTTCTCAGTCCACCCGCCAAGGCCGATTGAATCGCAGCCGCGGGAACTTCCCTTTGCGTCAGAAGGCGGGGACCCGTAGCAGGTGTGAACGGGATGGACGCCTGCAGCTTTGGATAATAGTGACCACCCGCCCGCTCGAATGCATCAGCCCAGCCATGATCAAACACATACTCTCCCTGGCTGTGACTTTTGACGTAGCAGGGCAGGGCGCCGTGCAGGACACCGTCATCGGCCTCCAGAAGCAGGTGTTGGCCCAGCCAGCCCGTTGACGAATTAGCGCAGCCGGCTTCTTCCAGCGCGGAAAGGTATGCATGGGAAATGAAAGGGTTGTAGGGGATGGAATATCCCTGATTCCGACAGGTGCCGGCCAACCCGCTCCATCGACTTTCGTCAATATCTTCGAAAGAGCTAACGACACGCATCTGAAAGACCGGTTGGTTCGACGCGTCTGCTTCGCCTGTGGAGTTCTTTTCAACGTTCATGCGCCTTATCTAAGCCTCGCGATCAACGCTGCAAGTCGTTCGGGTCAAAACCCTCAAATGTCATCTGATCAGCATATTTCGATGTCAGGTCCACCGATTCAGCATCTCGCACTGTCCAGGTGATCACCGGAAGGCCTCGGCCCCGAGCGGTTTCAACAAATGGACACGGCAGGTCAGGAACGTGAAATGACACAAAATCGATGGGAATATCGAGGGCCCGCTCGTTGTTTCTGATCTGATGGTCTTTCTTTCCGTGGGCTGTCAGGCCAATCGCCCGATCGGTGTTCAAATTCACAAGCGCACGAACAAGGCTCTCATCGAAGGACATCAAGGCCGCCGGACCGGGGTAGTGGGCGAGTGTCTCAACCACGGCCTTGGCAAAGGACGGCTGACGCTGGCTTTCCTGAGGTTTAAGTTCAATGATCAGGCCCGTGGATCCGCCGATTTGAGACAACATCTGCTCAAGCGTGAGAATCCTGTCTGCCGTTTCGCCGACCCGCATTTTGGACAGATTGGCCGCTGTTACGTCCTTGACCTCTGCTTCAACACCGCAAAGGCGTTTCAGGACATAATCATGAAACACCACCGGCACGCCGTCTGAGGACACCTGCAGATCGCATTCGATTGCAAAGCCCGAATGGATGGCTCGGTCAAATGCCGTTGCGGTGTTTTCCCAGACAGACTTGTTCATGTCATGGTAACCGCGATGGGCGATTGGACGATCCGTGATCCAGTCTGTGCGATGCGTTGCCTGCATCAGCGAATTTCCAGCACGGCATCGATTTCAACGGCGGCATTCATCGGCAATGCGGCCATGCCCACGGCCGCGCGTGCATGTTTGCCACGCTCACCCAATATGCTGACCAGAAGATCGGAGGCACCGTTGATAACAATATGCTGCTCGAAGAAACCGTCGGCCGAGGCAACAAACCCCTGGATTTTTACAAGCTTCTGGATGCGCTCAAGGTCGCCCGCAAGGGCAGCCCGGGCTTGAGACAAAATATTGATCGCACACAATTGTGCAGCTCTTTGTCCGTCTTCGATCGAGACATCGCGGCCCAGATGCCCCGTTATGCCGAGTTTTCCACCGTCCATAGGAAGTTGCCCGGAAATGTAGAGGACATTTCCAACTGTACTGTAGGGAACGTAATTTGCGGCGGGTGCGGCCGCGTCCGGAAGCGTTATGCCCAAGTTTGCGAGCCGTTCGGCGATGGATTGTGACATATAAGTCTCCGATTGTAAGTTGCACTTGTTTCAATGGCCATAGACCCGTTAAATGGACGGCCAAAAGGAGTGGTCTCCTTTTTGTCCCGATGCCGTGTAACATGGCGTCACCAACGTTAGAAGGAAACCACAAGTGGGATTTTCACCCGTCACAATTGGGTCAATAAGCGCGATTCTCCTTTTGGTCCAAGGAGCGCAGGCCGGTGTGGCCGATTCCCTGATGCCGCACAGGGCAGTTTACGATCTGGAGCTAGATGGTTCCTCCGAACGCTCCGGAATCGAATCGATGTATGGGCGGATGGTCTATGAATTCAATGGCTCGCCCTGTGAGGGATACACGGTTGGCTTTCGCTTCGTGACACAGCTGGACACCGGTCAGTCGACACGCCTGACCGATCAGCAGACGACGACCTATGAAGACCTGGAGGAGCAAACCTTCAGGTTTTTGACCAAATCCTACGTCAATCAGAAACTGGACCTGGAAGTTCGTGGAAGTGCCCACGCGCAACCGGATGCCACCGAGGTCAAGTTACAGGACCCCAAGAAAGACGATCTGACATTGGTGCCGGCACAATTTCCAACCGCCCAGATGATTTCGCTTATCGAAAAGGCAAAGCAGGGTGAGAGGTTTTTCCAGTCACGCCTCTTTGATGGTTCAGATGAGGGGCGAAAGGTGATGTTGACCACCAGCGTGGTTGGGCCTGCCAAGGTTTCGGAGGAGGGAGCTTCGGAATTGGAGGTAACCGGCGAACTCGGCAAACAGCCGACATGGCCAGTGACCATAGCGTATTTCGACGAGAGTGAAAGCAATGACGGGACGCCGGTGTATCGAGTCTCGTTCAAGCTGTATGAAAACGGTATTACGCGCGATCTGACCATGGACTATGGTGAATTTGCACTGAAGGGAACGCTCGCCGATCTCGAGATCTATGAAAAGGACTCCTGTGAGTGACACGGGCTCGAACGGGTCGAAGACAATAAAGCGCAGTGTCGACAATATGTTTGTCGATGTTTCTCACGCGATTGTTCCCGGTCGAGTGAACGTCGTGCGCGGCACGTGTTCGAGACGACAAGAGTCAGTCGCAGGTCAGTTTCTGCAATAACAGTCTTGTATCCAAACCGGTTCCGCTGTATGGACCCGCTCATTCCACACGTAGAACATGGGTAAGGCCGGGAGAAATCCGGTCGGTCCCGCCGGTGGCAGTCGAACTGCTGACGTTCTACGGAGGGTAAACCGGAAAAGGAGACACGGCATGGCATTGCCTGATTTCAGCATGCGCCAACTGCTTGAGGCTGGTGTTCATTTTGGCCACCAGACACATCGTTGGAATCCAAAAATGAAGCCGTTCATTTTTGGCGACAGAAACAATGTACACATCATCGATCTCGGCCAAACAGTGCCGCTGCTTTCGCAGGCTCTTCAGCTTGTAAGCGACACCGTTGCTGGCGGCGGACGTGTTCTGTTCGTTGGAACCAAGCGGCAGGCATCCGAGTTGGTTGCTGACGCAGCGAAACGCTCAGCTCAGTATTACGTCAATGCGCGCTGGCTCGGCGGTATGCTGACCAACTGGAAGACCATTTCCCATTCCATTCAGCGGCTGCGCAAGCTCGATGAACTGTTGGCGTCTGAAGCCCAGGGATTCACCAAAAAGGAGCGATTGAACCTTGAGCGCGAGCGCGACAAGCTCGAGCGTGCGCTCGGTGGTATTCGCGACATGGGCGGAACACCGGATCTCATGTTCATTATCGACACCAACAAGGAGTCGATTGCCATTCAGGAAGCCAAGCGGCTGAACATTCCGGTCGTGGCCATCGTCGATTCCAACTGCAACCCGGATCCGATCGACTATCCGATCCCGGGCAACGACGACGCTGCCCGCGCGATCTCGCTCTACTGCGATTTGATTGCGAAAGCAGCAATTGACGGTATCGCACGGCAACAGGGCGCTTCTGGCGTTGATATCGGTGCTGCAGCCGAGGCACCGGTTGAGCCTGCTCTTGAAGCAGCAGAACCGGCCGCCGCTGACACTGTGGATGCTCCCTCTGCCGATGCAGCTTTGACGGATGCCGCATCCGATGAAAAGGTCGCGGGGGAAGCTGCGCCTGCCGAGGCTGCAGCGGAAGCTGAAAAAGCAGCCACTGAGGAAGCAGTCACCGAGGAAGCCCCAAAAGCTGAAGAAACACCAGCTTCCTGAGTGGGCTATGAACCTGCGCGCCATGGATAGGGCGTGCAGGATTCAACTGACAAATATGATCAAACTCGGACCGCCGGTGGGCGCGTTCGAACATCTCAAGAGGCGAAAATGAGCATTTCAGCATCGCAGGTGAAAGAGCTGCGCGAAAAGTCCGGCGCGGGCATGATGGACTGTAAGAAGGCACTTCAGGAAAATGGCGGAGATATGGACGCCGCAATGGACTGGCTGCGGGCAAAGGGTATTGCAAAGGCAGACAAGAAGTCAGGCCGCACAGCTGCTGAAGGCCTTGTAGGTGTTGCAGGAAGCGGCAGCAGTGCGGTCGTCGTGGAAATCAATTCCGAGACCGACTTTGTTGCCCGTAACGAGGCATTTCAGGACTTGGTTCGAGGTGTCGCGGAAGTGGCTCTTGAAACGGATGGTACTCTGGAAACGGTTTCGGCTCAAAACTATCCCGCAACGGGGAAGTCGGTTGTGGACTCGATAACGGATGCCGTTGCCACAATCGGCGAGAACATGAGCTTGCGCCGGACAGCAAAACTGACTGTTGGGCAAGGTGCCGTTGCAACCTACGTTCACAACTCGGTTGCCGACGGGCTGGGCAAGCTTGGTGTCCTGGTTGCGCTGGAATCGTCAGGCGACGCGCAGGCTCTGGCGGCAATTGGAAAGCAAGTTGCCATGCATGTGGCAGCGACCAATCCACTGGCGCTGACATCGGCTGATGTCGACGCCGATGTGGCCGGACGTGAAAGAGCAATCTTTGTCGAACAGGCAAGGGAATCGGGAAAACCTGATAACATCATTGAAAAGATGGTGGACGGGCGCATGCGCAAGTTTTTCGAGGAAGTTGCACTGATGTCCCAGAGTTTTGTGGTCAATCCGGATGTGACGGTTGAAGCGGCGATCAAGGAGGCGGAAGCCTCGGTTGGTGCGCCAATCAAGATCGCAGGCTTCGTTCGTTTTCAATTGGGCGAGGGTGTTGAGAAGGAAGAGAGCGATTTTGCCGCGGAGGTCGCAGCGGCGGCCAACGGTTAATCCTAGGCATTTCTTAACAAATACAAGGGGCATCGCGTGACAATGCGGTGCCCTTCGTGTATCCGCAGTCTGGATCAAATTGCGGATACCGACATGCATTCAAAACCGACCTACAAGCGTGTACTTCTCAAGGCTTCGGGCGAAGCCATGATGGGCGAGCAGGGGTTCGGTATTGACGTGGCCGTTGCGGATCGTATCGCATCCGATATTGCCGAAGCGCGAGCCATGGGTGTGGAAGTGGGTGTCGTGGTCGGTGGAGGAAACATATTTCGCGGTGTCGCCGTCGCCTCCAAGGGCGGTGACCGCGTTACCGGCGATCACATGGGTATGTTGGCGACGGTCATCAACGCGCTTGCCCTGGCGACATCCTTGAGGAAAATCGGAATTGATACCGAAGTGCTCTCGGCGATCGCCATGCCCGAAATCTGTCAAACTTTTTCGCAGCGAGCGGCCCTTCACCATCTGGAAAAGGGGCGCGTAGTTATTTTTGCCGGCGGGACCGGCAATCCCTTTTTCACCACCGACTCGGCCGCGGCGTTAAGAGCCGCGGAAATGGGTGCGCAGGCGATCTTCAAGGGAACACAGGTTGACGGGATTTATTCAGATGATCCCAAGAAAAATCCAGATGCCGAAAGATTCGAAAATCTGACACATGATGAGGTCTTGCGAAAAGGGCTGGCCGTTATGGATGTTGCGGCGGTAGCTCTGGCAAGGGAAAATGCCATACCGATCGTCGTATTTTCTATTCATGAGCCTGGAGGTTTCGCCGCGATCTTGAACGGTGGGGGCCGGGCCACTATCGTGAACGACGCCTGACAGGCTTGGCGCACAGGTCGCGACCCAAAAGCGCACAGATGATCGAACAAGGTCCGAAAAACGCAGTGACAAAACGACACACGCAATCCGCCTGACACCGGTTCGATCCGAGTTTCGGCAGAAAATCGCAAGGGAGAATACAACCATGAGTGAAGGCGCAGACTTTGACGATCTCAAACGTCGCATGGACGGCGCGATTGCATCGTTCAAGAGCGATATTGCCGCGTTGCGCACCGGTCGGGCCTCTGCAAATGTTCTGGATCCCGTATCAGTTGAAGCCTACGGATCGAAGATGCCCCTTAACCAGGTCGCAAATATCTCGGTACCGGAAGCGCGGATGATCAATGTCTCCGTTTGGGACAAGGGTATGGTCGGTGCGGTCGAAAAGGCGATCAGAGAATCCAATCTGGGGCTCAACCCGGTGACCGACGGCAGCAACTTGAGAATACCGTTGCCCGAACTCAATGAGGAGAGACGCAAGGAACTCGTCAAGGTGGCTCATAATTATGCGGAAAATGGCAGGGTGGCGATTCGCCACGTTCGCCGTGATGGAATGGATGCCCTTAAAAAAGCCGAAAAGGACAGCCTAATCAGTAAGGATGAGAGCCATACCCAATCCGAAAGGGTGCAAAAGCTGACAGATGAGATGATTTCTCAGATTGATAGCTTGCTCAGCGACAAAGAAACAGAAATCATGCAGGTATAGAGGCTGAAGCAATCAGCTGAATTCGTTCAAGTGTTCATGGAGGCCGATTGGTGAGTGTTCCCCAACATGTCGCCATCATAATGGATGGAAACGGTCGCTGGGCCGAACGTCGTGGTCAGGCGCGCACTGCGGGCCACCGGCGAGGTGTTGAAGCCGTCCGCGCTGCTGTGGAATCGGCGGGCGAGTTGGGCGTGAAATATCTGACTCTTTTTGCATTCTCCTCGGAAAACTGGCGGCGCCCCCAGCAGGAGGTCAACGACCTGATGGGGCTGTTGAAGTTCTTCATTCGACGTGATCTTGCTGAACTCCATCGCGAAAACATCAAAATCCGGGTCATCGGTGACAAGGCATCATTGAAAGCCGACATTTTGTCCCTGTTGACCGAGGCAGAGGAATTGACCAAGGCCAACACGGCCATGCAGTTGATAATCGCCTTCAACTATGGTGGGCGAGATGAAATTGCGCGTGCGGCGCGTAGACTTGCCGCTCGGGTCTCCCAAGGCGATCTGAATGCGGAGGATATTCGCGAAGAAGATATCGGTGCCTCGCTCGATACCGCCGGCATTCCGGATCCGGATTTGCTCATCAGGACGAGTGGAGAGCAGCGCATATCGAATTTTCTGCTGTGGCAGGCGGCCTATGCGGAGTTTGTATTTCTGCCTTGCCTCTGGCCGGATTTCGACCGCAAGGCCTTTGAAGAGGCGCTGGACATTTATCAGTGCCGAAACCGACGCTTCGGCAAGACAGCCAGCCAGGGTTTGGCGTTAGGGACCTGATGCAGAATGAAGTTCGGGTCAGAACGATATCCGGGGTGACGCTCGGAATTTTCGTGATCGTACTGACCTGGTTCGGCGGTCTCGGATTTCGAGTTTTGTCGATCGCCATCATGGTGCTGGTGTTCTTCGAGTGGTTTCGCATTGTTCAGACACAATCGCTCAGCCGGCGGGTCTGGATAATCGGATCGTTGACCATTGCCCTGGTTGGGCTCTGTATCTTGGCGGAATTCGCGTTGCCGGCGCTGGCGCTTGCTACGGCCGGTGCTGCGATAACCGGCATAGTCAGACATTATGAAGCACGCGATCAGTGGCCATCAGCCGGATTGATTTACGCTGGCTATTTCGGTGTGGCCTTTTCTGAGTTGCGTGATTCCGGTGAATATGGATTCGCTGTGATGATTTTCCTGTTCGCGATCATCTGGTCGACGGATATCTTTGCGTTTTTCGGAGGACGCAGCCTGGGCGGACCGAAGCTTGCACCAGCAATATCACCCAAAAAAACCTGGTCTGGATTTTTGAGCGGACTGATCGGTGGTGTTATCGCAGGATTGATAGCGGCTTCCATCTTTGTCACGCCGCACTATTTGTGGATTGCTTTTTTGTCGATTGTTCTGTCTTTGTCAGGTCAAGCGGGTGATCTGTTCGAGTCGGCGTTGAAGAGGCGGTTTCAGGTCAAAGATTCGGGTGACCTTATCCCGGGACATGGGGGTGTCCTGGATCGTGTCGACAGCATGATTTTTGCCGCTTTTGCAGCCTATGTCATCGGCATAGCGATGCATGGCGATGGAATTGACGGCGGCGGAAACGGCATCGCATACCAATTGCTTGGGCAATAGGAATTGAGCGCTGATTTAGCGGGACGACGACGGACTGGATGATGGAATATTTTGCTTCGCTATATGGCCTGATCGTAGGAACCATCATCCCATTTCTTGTCGTATTGACCATCGTGGTTTTCGTTCATGAAATGGGACACTATCTTGTTGGCCGTTGGTGCGGGATTCGAATACTGACGTTTTCGGTCGGATTCGGACCGGAACTGCTGGGATTTAGTGATCGTCACGGAACCCGTTGGCGCCTTTCGGCGATTCCACTTGGTGGCTATGTGAAATTCTTTGGTGATGAGAACGCCGCAAGCACACCGGATTTTTCAGCGGTAGAATCGATGAGCGACGACGAACGCTCTCGTACTTTTCCAGGGGCAAACGTCTGGAAACGAGTCGCCACTGTTGCCGCCGGTCCAATTGCCAATTTCATCCTCGCGATTTTCATTTTTGCCGTGATGTTCAGCCTTTATGGCAAACCGGTGTCTGATCCCGTTGTCTCCCAGGTTCAGCCCGGTAGTGCGGCAGAGCAGGCGGGTGTCATGCCGGGCGATGTGGTGATTGCCATTGATGATCAACCGATTGCGACCTTCGAAGATCTGCGGCGCTATGTATCGCCGCGCCCAGAGGTGGAGGTGGTCCTGACGGTTCGGCGAGACGGTCAGTCTCTTGATATTCCGATCGTGCCACGACGCTCCGAGATTGAGGACCAATTTGGCAACAAGATGGAAGTCGGGCTGATCGGTGTGGTGACCGATGCGTCCGCCGGAAATTTCCGGCGCGTTGATCTGAATCCCGTCGAGGCTATCGGAGAGGGTGCGAGTTCCAGCTGGTATATCGTTTCAAGGACGGTTGGCTATATTGCCAACATATTCAGAGGCCGGGAAAAGGCCGATCAACTGGGCGGTCCGATACGCGTTGCACAGATGTCGGGCCAAATGGCGACACTCGGAGTGGGTGCTTTGCTGCAGCTGACGGCGGTGCTTTCCGTTTCAATCGGTTTTCTGAACCTTCTGCCCGTGCCGATGTTGGATGGCGGTCATCTGGTGTTTTATGCGATTGAGATTATTCGCGGTCGTCCGGTCGGGGAACGGGCGCAGGAGATTGCATTCAAAATCGGCTTAAGTCTGGTCCTGATGCTGATGATTTTTGCCACCTGGAACGACATGTCGATTCTATTCGGGTAGCCGGCATTGGTGTCGCCTTGTAACACTGGTTTGTTTGACTCAAACGGCCCCGCAAGGATAATGATAACAATTCATTAGCCATAATTTAATGCTCGGAGTGACAAATCGATCACGACTGGCGGAGAAGTAAACAGAAATTAACTCAATGGCTTGCTTGTGGCACAAAACACTGTAAAACGGCGGAGAGGCTGAATCGTCTGTCTATTCGGGTTGGGGACGTCGGGATAAAGGGTATAATAAGCCAATGAAGGCCGGTTCTAATTTACGAGGCGCTGTATCGGCGCTTGCGCTTTCGGTATGTTTGACAGCGAGCGGTGCGGGGACCGCGCTCATTGCGTCATCCATTGTGGCCGAAGCTGCGGTTGTTACGGTTATTGAGGTCCGCGGTAACCAGCGCGTCGACGCCGAGACCGTGCGCGGAAACATCACCATTGTTCCGAACAAGAATTTCAACAATTCCGATATCGACGAATCCATTAAGCGTCTCTACGCAACGGATCTTTTTTCCGACGTGCGAATCACCCGTCAGGGCAAGCGCCTTGTTGTGACGGTTGATGAAAATCTCATCGTCAATCAGATCGTGTTCAACGGCAACAAGAAGCTGAAGGACAAGCAGCTTGAAGCCGTCGTCCAGACTGAGCCGCTTGGCCCATATAATGAAACGACGGTTGAATACGACGCGCAAGCGATCCGTGATGCCTATGACCGGATTGGCCGGGATGACGCCACCGTCACGACTCAGATCGTCAATCTGTCAGGCGGACGCGTCAATATTGCCTTTGAGATAAGTGAAGGTGATCGGACCAAAATTTCGTCGATTAATTTCGTCGGCAACAAAGCCTATTCGGACGGCCGACTGGCGGATGTGATAACCACCAAACGCTCTGGATTGCTCTCGTTCCTGTCGCGCAAGGATGTCTATGATCCGGACAAGCTGAGAGCTGACGAGGAACTGCTGCGGCGGTTCTACTACAATCACGGCTATGCGGATTTTCGGGTCATTTCATCAAATGCCGACATTGATCCGGCGAGCGGCAACTATGTGATCACCATAACGGTCGATGAGGGGCAGCGTTACACTTTTGGTGACATCAGCATCGACAATACCGTCACGGAACTGAATGCCGACCGGCTGCAGCGCCTGATCAAGACGAAGCAGGGTCAGGTTTACAGCGCCAAAAAGGTTGAAGACACCATTATCGCTCTGTCCGAAGCCGCGGCAGAGGAGGGCTTTCCGTTCACGCAGATAACCCCTCGGGGCAATCGAGATTTCTCGAACGGAACGATCTCTGTGACTTATCTGATCGACAAGGGTCAGCGCGCTTACATTGAGCGGATTGAAATCCGTGGCAATACCCGCACGGCGGACTACGTGATCCGTCGCGAATTCGACTTGAGTGAAGGTGATGCTTTCAACCAGGTCATGATCAGACGCGCCAAGAAGCGGCTTGAAGCGCTCAGGTTCTTTGAATCGGTCAACATAACCACGCAACCAGGTTCTGCACCGGATCGCGTGATTGTAGTGGTCAACGTCCGTGACCAATCGACTGGTGAATTCTCCATCGGCGCGGGCTATTCGACCGGATCGACGGGAGCGACAGCGACAATTTCGGTTGCTGAACGCAACTTCCTCGGCCGCGGCCAGTTCATGAAGGTCTCGGTCGGTGGCGGCCAGCACACAAGGGATTATTCCTTCTCCTTTACGGAGCCCTATTTCCTGGGTTATCGCCTGGCGGCCGGGTTTGATATTTTCCGCAGTGAAGATACGTCGCAGACCAACTACGACATCCAGACGACCGGAATTACGCTGCGCGTAACAGCGCCGATCACAGACAATGTGCATACGACGTTGGCATACACCTACAGTCAGGAAAAATACGATCCTGAAGCCGGTGCGACGTTCTCGACACCTATTCAGGATGCCATCAACAACAGCCCTTGGGTGAAGTCGTCGATCTCAAATACGCTGGTGTACGATACGATTGACAACAAGGCGATGCCGCGTGAGGGCATATTTGCTCGCATGACGAACGAGTTTGCCGGTGTGGGCGGCGACGCCAAGTTCATCAAGACCACGGCGAAGGCAACATACTACCGACCGGTTTCGGAGTATGGCGATATCATCGGAATGGTCAGCGGTGGCGGCGGACACGTCCTGTCAACCTCCGGGAATTTGAGGGTTTTCGATCAGTTGTTCATTGGTCAGGAAACGATCCGTGGATTTGAATCGCAAGGTATCGGACCGCGTGACACCAATGGTGATGCGCTCGGTGGGACCACCTATCTTAATGCCACCGCCGAAGTCGGTTTCCCAATGCCCATCGTTCCGCGTGATTTTGGTTTGCGCGGCGCCGTGTTTGCTGATGCGGCAACCCTGTGGGGCAGTGATCTGAATTTGACTGGAACGACGGTGAACGGTCTGGACATGCAATGGCGTGCATCGGTCGGTGCCAGTTTGATCTGGGCATCTCCCTTTGGCCCGTTGCGGCTTGATTTTGGCTTCCCGATCCTCAAGGAGTCCTTCGATCAGACCCAGACATTCCGCTTTGGTACATCTGGGCGGTTCTGATTGGAATGAAAGTCGTCAGCGTGTAGTGCGCTAACCCACAAATGGCGGGGCTCGTTCGGCAACGACGAGCCCTGAATTTTTGTAAGATGGAAGATTGTTACTTTTTTCCCCGTCACTCTGGAATGACGGTGTCAAAACTGGCTATCGCCTGCAACGCCGAATTGTCGGACGAAGCATTGGGCGATAGGATCATTACCGGCGTGGCACCACTTTCCCGGGCCGCGACTGGTGATTTGACCTTCATTACATCACGCGTCCACGTGGATTGGCTGGCCGATCTCAAAGCGACAGCAATCATATGTCACCCCAGATTCGAGGCTTTGGTTCCGACGGGATGTGGTGTGCTGCTGACAAAGCGCCCGGAGCTGGCTTTTGCGGAAGCGGCGCAAATTCTCTATCCGGATGCGATGACTCCCAATGGTTTTGAGGGGCAGAACACGATCTCGCCCAAAGCCATTATCCATCCCGATGCACAGCTGGAGGACGACACGGTTTGTGTGGAGGCCGGTGCCGTCATTGCCGAAGGCGCGCAGATCGGTGCAGGCACGCGAATTCTTGCCGGGGCGACAATTGGGCAGAAATGTCGTGTGGGCAGGGACTGTGTTCTATCCGCCGGAGTGACCCTTCAGCACACATTGCTGGGAAACAGGGTTGTCATTCATCCGGGTGCGCGAATTGGTCAGGACGGATTCGGTTACACGCCATCTGATAGAGGCATGACTAAAATTGTGCAGATCGGTCGCGTCATCATTCAGGACGATGTTGAAATTGGAGCCAACACCACGATTGACCGTGGCGCCTTGGACGATACGGTCATCGGTGAAGGCAGCAAGATCGATAACCTGGTCCAGATCGGTCACAATGTGCATTTGGGACGCTACTGTGCGATAGCCAGTCAGGTCGGCGTTTCCGGCAGTGTCAAAATCGGCGATGGAGTGATGTTGGGTGGCAATGTCGGTGTAAACGGCCACTTGAAAATTGGAGATGGCGCCCAAATTGCCGGAATGAGTGCTGTCGCCGGTGATGTACCGGCGGGCGCGCGCTGGGGCGGCATACCCGCCCGTCCGATGCGTGCTTTTCTGAAAGATATGGCCGAAATGAATGCACGGGCATTTGGCAAGAAAGACAAGAAGGGTTTGGCTGATGGCTGAAGAAAATGGCGTGACCGTTGAAACCGCTGATCTGTTGGAAATCATGGAGTTGCTGCCGCATCGATACCCGTTTTTGCTGGTCGATCGCATCATCGAGATTGATGCCGACAACTCCGCGATCGGAATCAAGAACGTGACGGCCAACGAACCCCAATTCACCGGGCACTTTCCGTCAAATCCGGTGATGCCGGGTGTGTTGCTGATTGAGGGGATGGCCCAGACTGCCGGGGCCATTTGTGCACGCAATCGCAAAGAGCGGTCAAATCTCGTCTACTTCATGACGATCGACAATGCCAGATTCCGTAAACCGGTCTTGCCCGGCGACCGGGTGGAGTACCACGTCAAGAAAATCAAACAGCGCGGTAACATCTGGAAGTTTCATTGCGAAGGGATTGTTGACGGAACCAAGGTGGCTGAGGCTGATGTCGGGGCAATGCTTGTTCCCGAAGAAGGCCATTCATGATGATCTCGGCCTCTGCCACTATTCATTCTTCGGCGGTTGTTGAAGACGGTGCCACTATTGGAAACAATGTTTCTATCGGTCCGTTTTGCCTTGTCGGGTCAAAGGTGACACTGGAGGACGGTGTGGTGCTTAAGAGCCACGTCGCTGTTACCGGGAGAACCAGCATTGGCAGAAATACAGCTGTCTTTCAGGGTGCCGTGTTGGGCGGCGAACCTCAAAACGTAAATTATAAAGGTGAGGAAACAGACCTAACCATCGGAGCGGATTGCACAATTCGTGAAGGCGTCACGATGCATACCGGCATGCCAGATGCCGGCGGTCGGACCACGGTCGGTGAGCGCTCCATGTTCCTTGCGAGCTCCCACGTAGCACATGACTGTCATATCGGCAGTGATGTCATTCTTTCAAACAACGTCATGTTGGGTGGTCATGTCATTGTCGGAGACCGCGTTATCATGGGCGGTGGTGCGGCTGTTCATCAATTCTGTAGAATTGGTCACCATGCATTCATTGGCGGATTGGCAGCCTGCAGCCTCGATGTCATTCCGTTCGGCATGTTGAATGGCAATCCGGGCGTGTTGGGGGGCCTCAATGTTATTGGCATGGCGCGCGCCGGAATGAGCAAATCGGAGATCCACACGGTACGCCGCGTTTTCAAGATGATATTCCATGGAGACGGAACCATTCGAGCCAACACCGCAGCTCTACAAGAGGAGTATGGTTCCGTCGATATTCTGTCCGACATGTTTGAATTCATCGGGGCGGAAAGCCATCGCGGATTGGCGTCGGCAGCGAAGGAAAAGCGCGCATAGACCGAATTAAAAACCGGGCAATGAGTGATTCCGCAGGCCGGGGATATCATTCGAATGTTTATGGAGTCCAGGCCGGAAATAGGCTTATGCTGTGACAGTCGAACGCGGTTCGGTCGTGCAGCTTGAAAGTGTTTCTTTCCCACCAACCGAGGGCCTATGGAAACGAGACCCCATCAACCAAATGCAAACGGGCGATTGGCAATCATTGCCGGAAGAGGCCGCCTGCCGTTGCATGTTGCCGCTGCTGCACGGGCAGCCGGTGATGACCCATTTGTCATCGGGTTGAAGGGCGAAGCCTGCACCATATCGGACGATTTTGATCATGAATTCGTGAGCCTCGGCGACATCACCGGCGTTCACCGGATTGTCAAGGAAAACGGCATTGATCGCGTCATCATGTCCGGTGGTGTTGACCGACGCCCAGAACGCGGAGAGGTGAGGGCACCACTGAGGATGATCCCGGGTATTCTTCTCATGATGCGTATCTTGACGGGTGGTGGTGACGACAAATTGCTAAGGGCCGTTATCTCCATCATAGAAGCGGCCGGTTGCCGTGTTGTGGGTGCGCAGGAAATCGTGCCTGATCTGGTTGCCAAGACCGGGTCCATCACCAAACGGCAACCAACCTCGGCGGAATGGCAGGATATCCGGACGGGTTATGCCGGCGCGGATATGCTTGGGCGCCTGGATGTGGGGCAGGGCGCGGTGGCCATTGGCGGACGGATAGTGGCGCTTGAAGGCCCGGAAGGTACCGATCGAATGTTGGACCGCGTTGCCGAGTTGCGTGAAGCAGGACGTATCACCCGTAAGCACAAGGGTGTTCTGATCAAGCTGTGCAAGCCACAGCAGGATCAAAGGGCAGACCTGCCCAGTATGGGCCCGAAAACAATCGAAAATGCCGAGCGCGCTGGTTTGACGGGAATTGCGATCGAGGCCGGCCGCGCTTTCATTCTGGACCAGGCGGAGACAATCGCCAAGGCGGATGCCCGCAACATGTTTGTGGTCGGCATTGACCGAGACAATTTGGATGCCGAATTGAAACAGCGGACATAGGTGTATGGCGAACGGAGCACATAACACTTTGGTTGGTCAGGCGGATTAGGATGCGAGTGCGCAAGCGTATGATTGTGCGACTGCCAATCTGGACCCGCGATCGGGCTTTGTTTGATGATGCGAGCAATCTGCGCCACGGTACGGAATGGATCACATAAATGGACTCTGATCCCAAGTCGCCACTCAAACTGGCTGTTATCGCTGGAGAAAAGTCAGGTGATCTTCTCGGCAGCGATCTGATAACAGCCATCAGGCAACAGCATGAAGGTCCGGTTCAACTGGTCGGCGTGGGCGGCGAGGCCATGGCGGAAGCGGGGCTGGTTTCCTTATTCGATTATCAGGAATTGTCGATCGTCGGGTTTAGCGCTGTGATTGCTCGGTTGCCGCAATTGCTGATGCGTATACGATATACCGCAAACGCAATAATAGCCGCAAAACCGGACATACTGGTGATTATTGATAGTCCGGATTTTACGCACCGGGTCGCAAAAGCGGTCCACAAAGCTCTGCCGAACTTGCCGATTATCAACTACGTTTGCCCAACCGTATGGGCCTGGAAACCCGAACGAGCGGTGAAGATGGCAGCGTATGTCAACCACGTGCTGTCCGTGTTCCCATTTGAGGCGGATTTCGTCGCACGACTCGGAGGACCACCTGTCACCTATGTCGGACACAGACTGACAACTGATCCGGGAGTGCTGTCCGCCGCTGCAAGCCAGAAGGACCTGCGAGGAAGAAGACAGAACCTTCCCAAGGGGGAGCAGTTCGAAAATCCTGTTTGCCTTATTCTTCCTGGCTCCCGTGCGGGTGAATTCAAGCGCCTTCTACCCTCATTGGAGCGTACGGCAGCCGAGCTTGCCCTGCGATGCCCTTCAATGCGGTTTATCATTCCGACACTGCCACGGTTGGAGACCGAATTGCGGAATGTGTGCCGTGGGTGGTCGACGGATGTCGAGATTGTGTCCGGTGAGGCTGCCAAGTGGCAGGCATTTTCCATTGCCGATGCGGCGGTTGCCGCATCCGGAACAGTTTTGCTTGAACTGGCACTCGTCGGCATTCCCTGTATCTCCGTTTACAAGCTTGATCCGATTGCCAGAATGGTAATGGGACGCATTACGGCCTGGACTGGTTCTCTGCCGAATTTCATCGCCGACTACCCGGTGATCAATGAATACGTCAATGAATCTGTACGGCCGGGACTGATCGCCCGGCGTTTGGAACGCCTGACGTCCAACAGTCGGGAACGCCGAGAGATGTTGGCGGCGTTCGACGACGTTCGCAACGCGATGAGGACGGATGAACCGGCCAGTCAGCCGGCTTCCCGCCTGGTATTGCAAATCGCCGATAAGACACCGAGCGCAGCCTGAACGGTCGTTGCAATATGGCCGGCGGTCGTGCAGCGATCAGCTGATCGAGAGACGCCACCAGAATAGCACTGCACTCCTTCCTTGCCGAACTCCGCCCCGACAACAACCAGAACCCATCCCATTTGAACCGGAAATCCGTTAGCTGGCAAGTTGCTCTATCGGGGGACAGGCGCACACCAGATTGCGGTCTCCATAGACATTGTCAACGCGTGACACTGGCGGCCAGTATTTGCCTGCCAACTGCAATTGACCAGCAGGTGCAACCGCCAGTGCCGCGTCATAGGGATGGTCCCACTGACCCACAATGGCGGTTTCGGCAGTATGGGGCGCGTTGACCAACGGATTGTCCGCTTCGTCCCATTCCCCGTTTTCCAATCGTTTTATTTCGTCGCGTATGGCAAGCATCGCGTCGCAGAATCGGTCGAGCTCGACAAGCGGTTCGGATTCCGTCGGTTCGATCATCAAGGTCCCCGCCACGGGCCAGGACATGGTCGGTGCATGAAATCCATAATCGATAAGGCGCTTGGCGATATCTTCGACGCCGATCCCCGCGCTGTCCTTGAAGGGCCTTGTATCGATGATGCATTCATGGGCCACCCGGTCGTGCGCGCCCCGGTAGAGGATGTCATAGCCATCCTTCAATCGCTCTGCGATATAGTTGGCGGACAGGATCGCCACTTCGGCCGTGTTTCGCAAGCCATCGGCACCCATCATCCTGATATACATCCAGGAAATCGGCAGGATCGAAGCGCTTCCAAAGGTCGCCGCCGCAACAGCGCCGCTGCCGTCCGACAGCGGATCACCGGGCAGGAACGGCTCCAAATGCGGTGCCACGCCGATCGGTCCAATACCGGGGCCGCCTCCGCCATGGGGAATGCAAAAGGTCTTGTGCAGATTCATGTGGCAGACATCAGCGCCGATGTCGAAGGGGCGGGCAAGTCCAATCATTGCATTGAGATTGGCGCCATCGAGATAGACTTGGCCACCATGATCATGGACGATCTGGCAGATCGTCTTGACCTTTTCTTCAAAAACACCGTGTGTGGACGGGTATGTAATCATCAAAGCCGCGAGTTGTTCGCTGTGCGCCTCGGCTTTCTCGGTCAGGTCCTGAAGATCCACATCGCCATTTTCCGTGCATTTGACAACGACGATGCGCAAACCGGCCATCGACGCACTGGCCGGATTGGTTCCATGCGCCGATGACGGAATCAAGCAGACGTCACGATGTTGCTCTCCGCGTGCTGCGTGGTAGTGGCGTATGGCCATCAAGCCTGAAAATTCCCCCTGGCTGCCGGCATTTGGCTGCAGGCTGACGGCTGAAAATCCGGTGATTTCACACAGCCACGCTTCCAGGTCCTTGATCATCCTGTGATACCCTTTGGCATGGTTCTCGGGCGCAAAGGGATGAATGTTTGAGATCTTCGACCACGTCACCGGCATCATTTCAGCCGCCGCGTTGAGTTTCATCGTGCACGAGCCGAGCGGAATCATGGCCCGGTCCAGGGCAAGGTCTTTATCTGCAAGTTTCCGCAGATAGCGCATCATGTCGGTTTCTGATCGAACAGCATGAAATATGGGTTGCGACAGGAATGGCCGTTTGCGCGTTGCGGATGGTAGGTGGCCTTGATCAGTCTCCTCTCTTTCGGCAGCAGAAAACACCGCCAGAAGGGTCGATAAATCCTCCGCGGTGGATGCTTCGTCAAACGCAACCGAAACCAGATCAGCGTCTTGTTTCCGAATGAGACAGCCGTCTTCCTGCGCTTTTGCTGCAAATTCGCCTGCGCGGCCTTCCACCTTTATGGTCACCGTATCGAAAAAGTGCTCTCCGGCTAGGGAAAACCCTGCGTTGACCATTGCGGCGGCGAAACGGCTGGCAAACCGCGACACTCTGTGGGAAATCGCCTGCAAGCCGTCGGGACCGTGCCAGATCGCATAGGCGGCGGCCATGTTGGCCAGCAGGGCCTGCGCGGTGCAGATATTGGAGGTCGCCTTGTCTCGCCGGATATGTTGCTCTCGCGTTTGCAGCGCCAGCCGATAGGCAGGATTGCCGTTGACGTCGACCGATTCCCCGACCAGTCGTCCCGGCATGATCCGGGTCAGGTTCTCGGTCACCGCGATGTAGGCTGCATGGGGACCGCCAAATCCCATGGGGACTCCAAATCTCTGGGCGGAGCCGACAACAATATCGGCGCCCCATTCGCCCGGCGGCTGCAGTTGCGTCAGCGAAAGTGGATCGGTAACCACAATGACCAGGGCACCCGCCTCATGCGCCTTCCGCACAAGATCTTCCGGATTGTCAAGAACGCCATATGTATCTGGCCAGGAAAATATGACTGCCGCCGTGTCCTCATCGACATCGCCATCAGCGATGCCAATGTTAAGCGGCTCCATGCGCGTCTCCAACACTGTGCGGGACTGCGGGTGCAGCGGATTGACAACGGAAACATGGTGTCGCTTCATCCGGTGATGGCGATAGGCCATGCCTGCCGCTTCGGCAACGGCCGTCGCTTCATCAAGAAGGGACGCATTGGCGACGGGAAGCCCGGTCAATTCACTGATCAAGGTCTGGAAATTGAACAGCATCTCCAGGCGTCCCTGGCTGATTTCCGGCTGGTAAGGTGTGTAGGACGTATACCAGGCGGGGTTTTCCAGCATGTTGCGCTGAATGACTGGCGGTACGAGGCAGCCGTAGTAGCCTTGGCCAATAAAGCAGCGTGATACGACATTTTGATCAACAATCGACTGCAGTTCCTGCAGGGCCGCGTGTTCACTGACGGCGTCGGGAAGGTTCAACGTGTCATTGAAGCGAATGCTCTTAGGCACGGACTGATGGATCAATGCCTGCACCGATGGGACACCGAGCGTTTTCAGCATTTGCCGGATTCCGGCGCTGTCAGGACCATTGTGCCGGTTTGAAAACCGTGTTTCAGCCAATGGAGCTTCGGCTACTCGCGTGGCGTTGTCTTTTGTGTTCATTTGTTGCTCCGCTATCCCACCTGTGCCAGATAAGCTGCTTCATCCATCAGGCCATCAAGTTGTGAAGCATCAACAAGACGCATTTTCACAAGCCACCCGTCCTTTTGTGCCGAACTGTTCACTAGGCCGGGCTCTCCCTCCAGCGCATCGTTGATAGCCGATATTTCGCCATCCACCGGGGCATAGACATCCGAGGCGGCCTTGACCGATTCAACGACGATCGCAGCTTCACCTTTGCTGACCTTTCGGCCAACCTCGGGAAGTTCGACAAAAACCAGATCCCCCAATTGCTCCTGCGCATGATCAGTAATGCCAATGACGGCCTCGTTGCCGTCCACGCGAATCCACTCGTGATCCTCTGTGAAATAGACTTTGCTCATGATGATTCTCCTCGATGATATTTGTGGGGTACAAAGGGCAGGGCATGCAGACCGCACGCGAGTCGTCGCCCGCGGACGTCTGCAAAAAAGCGATTTTCCGACGCCGCCGCCGATTTCGATATGCGACCAATGGCAACCGGGTGCCCGCATGACGGGCCATAGCCGCCGGACGTGACCAGGCCGACTTCATTGGCATCAGGATCTTCACCGTCGAAGAGCAGCGTACCGGCTCTTACCGGTGCCTTGCCCTCCGGCTTTAGTCCAACGCGTTTGTGTGTGACGCCGCGGGCAAGGATATCTGAAAGTGCCGGTGCACCGACATAGCTTCCCTGTTCCCGAAGCGGTTTCGGAACGGCCCAGATCAGCCCGACCGTTGCCGGATCAGTATGTTCGTCCATATCCTGACCGTAGAGCGGGAGGCCCGCCTCAATACGCAGACTGTCACGCGCACCCAGTCCAACCCACTCAACTGCTTCATCGGCCAACAGGCCCATGGCAAATTCTTCGGCACGGTCCATTGCAAGTCCGATCTCAAAACCGTCTTCACCGGTGTAACCGGAGCGCGAAACAAAGGTACCATCTGGCAATTCTAGTACCTGCATGAAAGTGAGCGACGCGCATTGCGGAATATGACGCGACAATTGTTCGGCTGCTTTGGGGCCTTGAAGGGCAAGGAAGACACGCGGAATCTGACGGACTGAGGCATCACATCCTTCGGCGAGGTTTGACAGATGCTCGAAATCCTTGTCCGCGCAGGCGCCATTGGCGACAACCACATAGCGTTGCTGCCCCAACCGGCTGACAATCAGGTCGTCGATCATGCCGGCGGCCGGGTTGAGCAGGAACGTGTAGCGGCCCTTGCCGATGTCCTGCTCTGCAGGCGCATAGGGACACGCTCTCGCAACAAGTGCGGCGGCCCCCGGACCTTCGATACTGATGTGGGACATATGCGAAATATCGAACAGTCCGGCTGCACGGCGCGTATGCAGGTGTTCCTGCATCACGCCAAGCGGATAACTGATCGGCATGTCATAGCCGGCAAATGGCCCAAAGCGGGCACCGGCAGACACATGCAATGGTTTGAGGGGAAGCTGTTTTTCCATCGGCACTCCGGACACGGTTGCGCAGTTCCATACACCTGCATGGAATCATGCGCCCCTCTGTCTGGAGCCTGAGAGACTTGCGCAACCGGAACTCTGTCGGCGACGCTTACACCTTCGGCGCGGAACGGCTGTTCCGACTTTCCAGAGTGCCAATCGGTCTACGGTCCTTTTGCCTGAGAGATTATGGGCATTTTCCCCTTCGGCCGTTGCAATGTCCTTGACGCCGCAACTCTCTCCCGCAGTCGATGTGTAATATCCAACGAATATTACGAGGCACGATTACGTTAGTGGAAGAACGGCAATCTGTCATCTATTGTCTGATAAAATCTGTGTCAGAATCGGTTGGGTCAAAAAAACCATGAAATTTCAACGATGCATGCGATCGCGGGCCGTGACGATCCTGAGCAGGTCGCTTTGTTTCCTTGTCATTCTGGCAGTACTCCCCGGCATCGCAGGAGCAGATTCGATTCTCCTTCGGCCCTACAAGGACAAACTGTTCTCCTATCCGGGGATCCTCGCGACGGCCGACAAGGGTGACTATCTGAAGGTCGATTACCGCAAGGAACGCGACATCCACAAGCGGGACAAGGTTCCCGAACGCCGCGTCAATGGCAAATATGTGTCAATGCGACCGAAACGCAAACAGCGCACCTTGACCATCAAGGCGCCGGATGTTGCGGTCGAGGTCTATGAAACCGGCGCTTCCAAGCGTGCGCGATTTGCGGTCATCTTTATCCACGGGCGAGGTGGAGACCGCCGGCTCGGCGTGAAGGACTGGACCTTTGGTGGAAACTTCAATCGCCTGAAAAATCTGGCCGTTCGAAATGGTGGTGTTTACTATTCACCGACCATCCCGAGCTTCGACCAGCGCGGTCTCGAACATCTGCAGACACTGGTGACCTATATCCGCCGTACGTCGCCCTCCGCGCCGATCGTGCTCGCCTGCGGTTCCATGGGAAGTATTCTGTGCTGGGCTGGTGCCAACGATCCGGGTATTTCTTCCCGCCTGGCGGGCATTGCCATTCTCGGCGGAACCGGAGACAGCAGTTTTGCAAGCAGCGCAGCCTATCATGCCGGCGTACCGGTGATGATTGCCCATGGCAGCGGAGATTCCGTGTACGATTGGCGCAGCCAGTTCAACCTGTACCGCACCATCCGCAATTCGTCGGACGAAACCTATCCGATCCGGTTCGTTCTTTTCGAAACCGGCAGCCACGGGACACCGATCAGGATGATCGACTGGCGCGACACCCTCAACTGGATGCTGTACCGCTGATTTCTGCTCAGGGCGTTGGCGATCGGCATCCTATTGCGTGTTTGCATCTCGTACGGGCTTCATCGATTAGCTCTTGGCACTTGTTCAGGCTAAGTGGAGTAGCGGGATTCAAGTTCATCCCACAGGTCTTTTTGCACGGTTTCCTGCCTGGACTTGAAGCTGGCGACGGGACCGGTTTCGTCCAGCTTTCCCTCTTCCTTCAGAAGCGAGAGTGCATTCTGCATCCCATATAGAGCGCCCTGCAAAGCAACATTGGCGTAGAGCACGAGAGAATATCCCATATCATCCAGGCTGTTCAGATCCATGATGGGCGTCTTTCCCCCGACCACGAGATTGACGAGCTGGGGTGTTCCCTTGAGGCGGGCAGGGATATCGCGAATTTCCTGGATATTCTCCGGAGCTTCCACGAATGTAATGTCGGCACCATCTTCGATAAAGGCTTCAGCCCGGTCGACCGCTTCATTGAAGCCACGTGTCGCACGGGCGTCGGTGCGCGCTACGATCAGGAAATTCGGATCCTGGCGTGCATCCACTGATGCCTTGATCCGGCTTCGTGCCTCGTCAATATCGACAACATCCTTGCCAGAGAAATGTCCGCAGCGCTTGGGATTCACCTGATCTTCGAGCTGGATCGCGCTGGCACCGGCTCGTTCGAGTGTCCGCACCGTGTGCCGCACATTCAACGCGTTGCCAAAACCGGTATCGGCATCCACAATAAGCGGAAGATCCGTCGTGTTGCGGATGGTCGCGGTGTGCTGTGCAATCTCCGGCAACGATACAAATCCGAGATCAGGCATGCCGTGATAGGAGTTCGTCAGTCCGGCCCCGGACAGATATATCGCTTCAAATCCCAACTCGGTGATGACACGAGCTGCTAGGGCATTGGCAGCACCGGGCAGCAAGATTGCACCGCCCTTGTTCACCCGTTCACGGAAAATGCGATTGATTTCATGACACAGCATGGGTCCTCACTCGGGTCAGTTGTGTAGAGTGTCAGGGGTCGTGTAGTTGCGGCACGCTGTCGGCGCAATCGTTATGAGTGGTCGTTTCACAGGGGAGAACGGTGTCATCGGGCCAGACCGCGTGCCAGGGTCTCCAGAAGCGGGATGACGTCCGCTCGGGCTTTTTCGTCAAACCGGCTGATCAGCCCCGAGACGGTCAGTGCGCCGCTCAACTCCCCCTTGGCCGTGAACACAGGGGTGGAAACCGACGAGATATTCGGGTTTGTTTCTCCAACGGAGCTCGCTGTACCATGTTCATTGAAGACGGCGGAGTCGGGCACGGGTTCTCCTGAAAAATGACGCAACACCAGGCCGGAGGCTCCGGTCGACATTCGCAATCGCATGCCTTCTTCCACGTGAAATCGCAACAGGTTTGGAGAGTTTTCCCGATAAAGGCAAACGCGTTCCTGGCCTGCGCGCACGTAAAAGGACGCCGTTTCTCCCGTCGCCTTTACCAGCTCTCTGAGCGCTGGAGTCACTTTTTCACGTGACACAAACTCCTGGCGGAAAATCAAACCCAGGCGCCAGACACTGGCACCAACACTGTACCGCCCCTCCTGATCCCTGTTGATGAAACCGAAGATCTGCAGAGATTTCGTCAATCGCAATATTGTGCTTTTGTGCAGGCCTGTTTCTTCCGCCAACTCGGCCAGAGAGAGCGTTGGTTTCTGAGACGAGAACGCCAACAGAATTGACATCGCTCGTTCGACGGATTCAGTTCGTTTTGCGGCCAAGACCGTTCTCTCTGGTGAAACGACGGTCATATTATGTTGCAGGTGCCCGGCTGGTTTGTCTAGCTATGGGCAAGGCAAGGCATCTGGCAATGATAACGTTTTCAATTGATAATACCGGTTCAAGCGCATTTGATTATCGGAAGATGATCAGCGGCAACATTGCCGGGCTTCCTTATTGCTTGCGGGTTCTCGCTGAAAACGCCGGCCGTCATGACAGTGAAGGCCACGCGGCGCAGGCCGTATTTGACCGTTCGGGCCAAGCTGTCCCGTTTCGGCCCGTGCGTATGCTTCTGCATGACATGCTCGGCATCCCGGCACTTGTTGACATGATGGCCATGCGGGGTGCCCTGGAAAAGAGTGGAGGCAATCCTGATCTGGTGGACATGAGCCTGCCCGTCGATCTCGTGATTGATCACTCCATGACGATCAACCATTGGGCCGAGCGCTTTGCACTTGATCTGAATATGGACCGCGAGTTTGAGGTGAACCGGGAGCGCTTTACCTTTCTCAAAGCCTGCGAAGCGCAATTTGAGAACCTTCGCGTCATGCCGCCTGGCGGCGGTATTTGTCATCAGGTCAATCTGGAGTTTTTGGGCAAGACTGTTCTGCCCTCCAACGAAGACTCCAAACTCCTGGTTCCGGATAGTTGTCTGGGAACCGACAGCCACACAACGATGATCAATGGCCTTGGTGTTCTGGGCTGGGGTATTGGCGGATTGGAGGCTGAATCCCTGCTGTTCGGAGAGACATCACCGGTCAATGTGCCGGACGTCATCGGTCTTGAGATTACCGGCACGCCGTCCGACACGATCACCGCCACCGACATTGCACTCGTCATTGCCGAGAAATTGCGCGCCATTGGCGTTGTTGACAAGTTCGTCGAGATGTTCGGGCCGAGCTACAGATATTTGACGGTCGCCGACCGGGCAACAATCGCCAATATGGCCCCCGAATACGGATCGACCGTTGTGTTCTGTCCTGTTGATGAAAATACATTGCGATACCTGCGCGAAACCGGTCGCGGCAACCGCCATACGCGACGCACAGAGGCATATTGCAAGGCTCAGGATATGTGGATCGGGCCGACTGATAACACAGTGGAATATGATGCCGTCGTCGCGTTGGATCTCAGCAAGATCGGGCGGTCCGTATCGGGACCTTCTCGTCCGGAACAGCGCATTGACCTGAATTCCGCCACAGTGGCTCTTGCCGCGAACGATGAGCTTGAGGCGGCACGCCGAGTTCCTGTCTACGGAATGGACCACGATATCGGCGATGGCGACGTGATCATTGCAGCGATCACCAGCTGCACGAACACCGCGAACCCCCGCAATATGGTTTTGGCAGGTCTGGTTGCAAGGAATGCCGTTGCCAAGGGGCTGCGGGTGAAGCCACATGTGAAGACGTCATTGGCTCCAGGGTCGCGCGTCGTGGCCGGGTACCTTGAGGAAAGCGGTCTCCAGAAGGATCTCGACGCCTTGGGATTTGAAATCGCAGCGTTCTCCTGCTCGACCTGCAATGGCATGTCCGGACCGTTGCGGCCCGAGCATGAAGAAACAATACGCGCCCATGATATCAAAGGTGTGGCAGTCCTGTCGGGCAATCGAAATTTTGCCGGTCGGATCCACCCGCTTGCGTCGCGAAACATGATCGCATCGCCGCCACTGGTTGTCGCCTATGCCTTGATGGGAACGATCCTCAAAGACATTACGACCGAACCGGTGGGTGAAGACTCAGACGGCCTGCCTGTCATGTTGGATGATCTGTGGCCAGACCCTGACGAGGTGAACGCGGTCATCAATGCGCATGTGACGGCCGACGGATTTGTCCGAAACTACAGCGAGATTTCACAGGTTAACTCCCACTGGAACGCGTTGAAAGTCGGGACAGGCGCATATCGGTGGGGCCCGTCGACCTATGTCAGTTTCCCACCCTTTGTGAAATCGATCACACCGGCGAATGATCGCCGGCTGGATCTCACCGGCCTGCGTCCTCTCGTCATGTTGGGCGACTCGGTCACGACGGACCACATTTCTCCTTCTGGAACGATCACCGCAGAATCCGAAGCTGGTCGGTACCTGACCGCCAATGGTGTAAATCCAAGGGATTTTAATTCGTTTGGAACGCGTCGCGGCAACTCCGATGTGGTGATCCGCTCAACCTTTGCCAACTATCGATTGCGCAACGAAATGACACCGGACAGGGAAGGATCCTGGACACGCATTGAACCGGAAGGAGAAGTCACCACAATCTTCAAGGCTATCAGCGCCTATGTGGAGCGGGGTCAGAAACTGGTCGTGATCGGCGGCAAGGATTATGGCTGTGGCTCTTCACGCGACACCGCGGCGAAGGCTCCGTGGTTGGCGGGTGTTCGTGCGGTTATTACCGAAAGCTATGAGCGAATTCACCGCTCCAATCTGGTGAATATGGGCATTGCGCCTCTCTGCTTTCCAAAGGGCGTCAACCGCAAAACCCTGAACCTGGATGGAACGGAGGTTTTCGATATTGAATTGTCCGACGATCTGACGTCCGCAAGCATGGTAATCCGTCGAAAAAGTGGCGATGTCGAAACCACGCCACTGGAACTAAGACTATACAATGATGCGGAGCGAGAGACCTTCGCAGAAGGTGGATTGCTGCCACTTTCATTCCGCAAGTTCCTGAAGAAAACCGCATGACGGAAAACAAGCGCATAAGAGCCGCGTTTTATCGTGGTGGGACCTCGAAGGCGGTTGTCTTCAATGGCGCGGATTTGCCCGGCGAAAGAGATGTGCGCGACCGGATTTTCTTGCATATTCTCGGCAGTCCGGACCCCTTTGGCCGCCAACTGAACGGCATGGGCGGGGGGCTTTCATCGCTGTCCAAAGTCGTGATTGTAGAGCCATCTTCGCATCCGGAGGCTGATATAGACTATACGTTTGTGCAGGTTGCAGTGGATGCACCAGTTGCAGACTATGGCTCGACCTGCGGGAACATGTCGTCCGCTGTGGGTCCCTTTGCGGTACACGAAGGGCTGGTGCAGCCAATCAATGGCCTTCAGCGTGTCACCATGCACAACACAAACACGGGCAAAATTTACAGGTCGGAATTCCAGGTCAAAAATGGAGAAGCCGTCGAGGCCGGGGATTTTGAGATCCCGGGGGTGACGCAATCGGGTGCCAAAATCAGACTGGATTTTCTGGATCCGGGCGCCTCAATGACCGACGGGCTCCTGCCGACAGGGCATCCGCTGGACTGTCTCGAAGTCGAAGGACTGGGTAGAATTGACGTCTCCATGGTCGATGCTGCCAACCCGGTAGTGTTTGTCCGCGCTGATGATTTTGGAATGAAGGGAACCGAAAGCCCCGGTGATCTGGACGCCGATGCAAAGCTGATGTTTCAACTTGATACCGTGCGGCGACAGGCCGGCGTCACCATGGGTTTGGCCCGATCCCCGGACAAAACCCCATTGTCCAATCCGAAAATCGCAATTGTGTCGCGCGCGCAGCCTTTCACTGCACTGGATGGGTCAGACTACACGACAGACTCCCACGATGTGTCAGTCCGTTTGATTTCGATGGGAAACTTCCATCGGGCGATAACACTGACCGGTGCCATGTGTGTGGCTGTTGCAGCCAAAATGGAAGGCTCTGTCGTCGCGCGTGTAACCCGGACCCCCGGCACCTTGCGCATCGGTAACCCCTCAGGTGTGTTGCCGGTTGATGCCGATGTCAAAAACCAGGGCGGAGGCTATCATGCGGTCTCCGCGACCACGTTCAGAACGCAAAGGCGCATCATGGAGGGTGCGTTGCTCTATCCGGCACATTTCCTGGAAAGGGGCAGTGAAACGTGAGTTGTTGCGGGACTTGGCGATATCTGATTTGTCAATTGGACCGATGCATCATTTCTGCTTGTCCAAAAGCATGTATGCTTGAGAGGAGAAGACAGATGTGTCGTATTGACAGGAGGTCATACGACTTCTTCGGCGCAAGGTTGCGCTGAAGAGAACGAGAATGTGTAATCAGGAAAGTCATACAGGGAGGAACCACATGACGATACTAAACTTCTCAAGGCGGACAATAATGGCCGCTGGTGTAGCGCTGGCCGTGACAGGCCTGGCCGCACCAGCTGTCGCTGACGGTCATCAGGTCGTCGACAGCATCCATTTTCTGATCCCCGGCGGTGCCGGTGGTGGTTGGGACGGAACCGCCCGTGGAACGGGAGAGGCCCTGACGGGCGCTGGACTGGTTGGATCCGCATCCTATGAAAACATGTCGGGCGGCGGCGGTGGCAAGGCCATCGGTTACCTGATCGAGAATGCCGACAGCAATCACGGAACGCTCATGGTGAACTCGACACCGATCGTGATCCGCTCGCTGACAGGCGTGTTTCCCCAGAACTTCCGGGATCTGACGCTGGTTGCCGGGACAATCGGAGACTATGCAGCGCTTGTTGTCGCGGCTGATGGCCCCATCAAGGACCTCAACGGTCTGATCGAGGCCTTCAATGCTGACTCCAGCGGTACTGCGGTCGGAGGTGGATCCGTCCCGGGTGGAATGGACCATTTGGTTGCGGCCATGGTGTTCCAGGCTGCAGGTGCTGATCCGGTTGCGATGAAATACGTGCCCTATGACGGCGGCGGCGCAACAATGGCAGGCTTGCTCTCTGGCGAGGTTCAGGCTGTCTCCACCGGCTTCTCTGAAGCTGTTGAACTGGCCAAGGCCGGTGAAGTGCGCATCATCGGCGTGACTTCTCCTGAGCGCGTGGATGCCTACAAGGATGCGCCAACCATGCTGGAGCAGGGCAACGCAACCGAGTTTGTCAATTGGCGTGGTTTCTTTGCCGCTCCAGGTCTGCCCGCGGACAAACTTGCGATGTATCAGGACGCGCTCACCAAGATGTATGAGACCGATGAATGGGAAGCCGTTCGCGCCCGGAATGGCTGGGTCAACATCCACAACAATGGTGATGACTTCAAGAAATTCCTGGAAAACCAGGAACAGGTCATCGGTGACCTGATGAAGCAATTGGGCTTCCTCTAAGTCCCTGAGACACTGGCCGCGCGGCCTTCGTCGCGCGGCTCACCGATTTTAGGGAGGGGACAAGATGGCGTTGGATCGCTGGATCGCACTCATCGTGTTGCTGATCTGTGTCGCATATGGTTATGCCGCGTTTTTTTCGATGGATGATTTGCTGCCGCCAATAATGCGGCGTAGTCCGATTTGGCCGTCGAGCTTTCCCAAGGTTCTATCGGTTGGCGCAATTGTCTTCGCATTGATAATCCTTTTCGGGCTGGAAAAATCCCCTCAGAAAGACAAGGCTGCCGACATCAATCTTTCGCGCCTCAGCGAATACAAGGTCGGACAGGCGGCAATCCTGATCGGATTGATGATCGCCTATGCGCTGCTGCTCAGGCCAATCGGTTTTCTGGCGTCGACATTTCTGTTTCTCACCCTTGGCAGTTTCACACTGGGTGAACGCCGCTACGTGATTATGGCCATCGTGGCGATTATTGCGACTGCGGGAATCTGGTTGCTGGTCGATAACGTTTTGGGCATATTCCTGCGCCCGTTTCCCCTGTTCATGTCGGGAGGTTGAGATGCTAGAGGGTCTTCTTCTTGGTCTGTCGACCGCATTCACGTTCCAAAACATCCTGATGGTTATCGGCGGTTGCCTGATTGGAACCTTCATTGGAATGCTGCCCGGCCTCGGTCCCATGTCGATCATTGCCATAATGATCCCGATTGCGATCACCATCGGTGATCCGGCCACCGCGTTGATACTGCTGGCAGGCGTGTATTATGGTGCCGTGTTTGGGGGGTCGACGTCGTCCATCCTGATCAACGCACCGGGTGTAGCATCGACCGTTGCGACGAGTTTTGATGGCTATCCGCTGACCCGGCAGGGAAAGGCGGGCAAAGCCCTGACGGTTGCTGCCATTGCTTCCTTTTCCGGCGGCACCATTGGCGCTATTCTGCTGCTGATATTCGCACCGATGCTGGCCTCGGTTGCGCTTCTGTTTCATTCCTCTGAATATTTCGCGTTGATGGTTGTGGGGCTGTCGGCCATCGCTGCATTTGCCGGAACCGGTCAGGTGGCAAAGGCGCTGCTGATGACATTTCTCGGGCTGATTATGGCCACGGTTGGCGAAGGTGTGCTGTTCAATGCGGCGCGATTTACGCTGGGCATCCCTGATCTGCAATCAGGGTTTGGGTTTATCACCCTTGCGATGGCGATGTTTGCCTTGCCGGAGGCGATCTATCTGATCCTTGATCCCAATCGCTCGAAGACGGCCGACGGAGGCGACAACAGTGAGATCAAGGAACTCCGGATATCAAGAGACGAGGCAAAATCCATCGCACCGGTCATCGCCCGCCAATCGGTTCAAGGCTTCCTGATCGGAGTTCTTCCGGGCGCGGGAGCAACCATCGCGTCGTTTCTCGGCTATGCGGTGGAGCGCAACATTGCTCCGAAGGACGAGCAGGATCAGTTTGGCAAGGGATCCGTCAAGGGTGTTGCGGCACCCGAAAGCGCCAACAACGCTGCCTGCACAGGGTCCTTCGTTCCGCTTCTGACCCTTGGAATTCCCGGGTCGGGGACGACGGCGATCTTGCTTGGCGCGTTGATCGCCCTGAATGTAAGCCCGGGGCCTCGGCTCATGGTTGATGAGCCGCAGATCTTCTGGGCGGTTATCATTTCCATGTATCTCGGCAATCTGGTCCTGTTGATGCTGAACCTGCCGCTGATCCCATACATCGCCAAGGTTCTGGCGGCGCCGCGTAACTTCCTGATACCATTCATCCTGTTCTTCACGTTGATGGGTGCCTATATCGGGCAAAACAACGCAACCGAGCTGCTGTTGCTGGTCGGTTTCGGCATCTGTGCAACAATCTTCCGGTTCGCGGACTATCCACTGGCTCCCCTGTTGATCGGTTTCATTCTGGGACCGCTGCTGGAAAACAACTTTGCGCGCGCGATGCAGCTTTACGATGGAATGGGCTTTATCTGGGAACGCCCCATGACGCTTGGTCTTCTTGTGTTGGCCGTCGTTCTCGTTGTGCTGCCAAGCTACAGGTCACGGCGCGCAAGGGCCCGCGCTGAAGGCGTTGCTGATGGTGATTGATGACGGACTAGGGCAGTCGCATGAAAGCCGGCATCCGACGGCATCAAGGTGCGACCACAAATATCAGTAGCGCGGATCCGTATCCAGCAAGGAGACCGATCAACGAGGTTCGCGGTGATCACGGATTGGCATCGATCCGAAGATCGAGAAGATCAGGAATGGACCCGGGTGCGATTTCCAGATTGGCGAGGATCTGTATAACCGGAACAGGGTTCTGCGGATTTGCCCTGACCCGCAGGGATTGCGGATTCGCAAAAAACCGTTCAGCGGCGCCGGAAACCTGATCGGCAAACGCATCGTTTCCGAGGCTTCGCACCAAGCCATCAAGCTCGTTCAGCAGCTGACCGTTCAATTGCGATTCATCGAGTCCCTGCTGGGCGGCATACAGGCTGAAAGCTGTTTCCACGCCGCCCTGATTGATCAACTCCATTTCCAGGCCCTTGAGATTAAGGGTTGCGATGACGGCCTCAATGCGATGCGGATTTTCAAGGATGGACCTCGGGATACCGCCCAGCGTCGCCCTGGCACTAACAGTGCCAATCTCTCCGAGCTCAACCATCAGATTGTCGATGACAAGATCCTGGCTGTCTTCATCCCAGTGCAGCCGAAGGGATTCCGACAGTCGTAGCGTTTCAATGCCCGCTGCCGCGAACAATGCCTCGGCTTCGCTGTCATCCAGTGAATCGACAGGAATTTCCAGGCCATCGACCGCGATTTCAATACCAGTGGGAACCGGCGGCACGGCAGAGCTCAGCCCCAGGAAATAGCCCTCGAGGCTGAGTTCCCCCTCGCCAGGTATCCGGGCGTACAGATCTTTCATCGCGGTCGAAATGGACAGGGGAGCAAATAGTCTTGCAATCTCCAACGGATCCGGTTCCTGGTCTGCATATGCGGCGGTTTTGATGAACGTCTTCATAGGACCATAGGGGGCAAATTCGATGTCTCCAATCGACATCTTGCCGAGGCTGAAAGCCCCGTTTGTGCCCATGTCAAATCCTACAGAGGAAATGGAAAACTCATCCAATCCCTCCGCGTCCAGGTTTGAGACGAGCAATTGTCCCATATTGAACGACGCGGTCGTATCCGGGTTGTCGGGGTCGGGAAAGGATGCCGTGACACCATCGACGGAAAACCGTCCTATGGCCATGGATCGATAAGTGTCGAATAGCGCGAGTCCGAATTCCACCGGATCGATCTCTTCGCCCGATAGGCTGGAATCCAGCAAAGGCAGCAAGCTGGTCTCCGGCGGTCCGACATGGATATCCTCATAGGCGATGCGATCGATGTTGAACCGAACAGGGTCGGCATCGATGTCGTATCCAAGCATGACCATTGAACCGATTGCTGGAAGCAGGGCAGGGTCGTCGCCGGGTAAGGGGTTGAGCAGGGTGAGAAATGCGCCCAGATCGTAATCGACCAACCGCGTGCTGGCGATCCGCATGGTGACCTCCGACGCGAAATCATCGCCATCGTCACCTGAAATGATCTGCGTGCTGCGTCCGGATGAATATTCGCCAATCAGTCCGTCGCGCAAATCCGACAGCGCCAGATCAAGAACTTCGTACTGAACAATCGCCGGATCGTCGCTCTCACCGTCTTGCTGGATGGTCAGCGCCAACCGGTCGACTTTGTATTCGCCGACGCGATAGTCGAGTACCTGTTCCAGCAACGGGATCCAACGGCTCACCTGGTGCCGGGCGTCTTCGGCGATTTCCGGATAGTATGGCCAGGCGGCCTGAAGGACCTCATATCCCTCTATCGTGGCGTCGAAGACGACGTCGTCATCCGACTTTGATGTAAGGCGCGCGGTGACCCGTGTGCCGTCAGACAGCGCCATCCTTTCAAATGAAAATCCATTCCTGTCTGAGGCAAATTCATTGACCTCGAGCGTTGGCGTGATCCACGAAAGTTCGAACGTCACTCCATCCGCGTTTGACTGCTCATCGCCTGGCTCAAGGGTTGTTGAATAGGAGGCCGTAAATTCGCGGACGGTCAGCAGATCACCATCTTCCTCAGCGGACCGATAGGACATTTCCATGCCGATCTGGGTATTGGACTGAATCCAGACATCCAGCGCGGATTTGCCGGTTTCATCCGCAAAGCCTGGTGAGATGACCAAGCTGCTGGCGAATACAAGGGGAATGAACGTCCGCTTCATCGTGATTGCCTCCTGACGCTTTGGGGCGACCATAACAGTTCAGATGACTCCACAACAGACAGATTTGCCCTGTGCGCGGCGGGCAAAGAAAAACCCCCGGGATTTGCCGGGGGTTGAAAGACGTTGACGGGATGCGGCATGGCCGCATCCGGAAACAAATGCGGTCAGACAGAGTAGTACATATCGAACTCGACGGGGTGCGGTGTGTGCTCGAAACGAATGACTTCTTCCATTTTCAGATCGATATAGGCATCGATCTGATCGTCAAGGAACACACCACCCGCAGTCAGGAACTGGCGATCCTGATCGAGGCTCTCCATGGCTTCACGAAGCGATGCGGAGACGGTCGGAATCTCCTTCAATTCCTGCGGCGGCAGGTCGTAGAGGTCCTTGTCCATGGCATCGCCGGGATGCAGCTTGTTCTTGATGCCATCGAGACCAGCCATCAGCATGGCGGCAAACGCCAGATAGGGGTTGGCGGTAGGATCGGGAAAACGAACTTCCACGCGTTTTGATTTCGGCGATGAACCGAATGGAATTCGGCAGGAGGCCGACCGGTTGCGTGCCGAATAGGCCAACAGCACGGGAGCTTCAAAACCCGGAACCAACCGTTTGTAGGAATTGGTCGATGGGTTGGTGAAGGCATTCAGTGCCCGGGCGTGTTTGATGATACCGCCGATGTAGTAGAGGCAGGACTCCGAAAGGCCGGCATATTCGTCACCGGCAAAGGTCGGTTTGCCGTCCTTCCAGATCGACTGGTGCACATGCATGCCTGTGCCATTGTCGCCATAAACGGGCTTCGGCATGAACGTCGCCGTCTTGCCGTAGGCATTGGCAACCTGATGCACGACATATTTGTAGATCTGCAATTTGTCGGCATTGACCGTCATCGAGTCGAACAGGATGCCGAGTTCGTGCTGCGCGGCTGCAACTTCATGATGGTGTTTTTCAACCGTAACGCCCATTTCCGCCATCACGGTCAGCATTTCCGACCGCATGTCCTGCGCACTGTCGACCGGCGGCACGGGGAAGTATCCGCCCTTGGTGCGCGGCCGGTGCCCGAGGTTGCCCACTTCATATTCGGCGTCATTGTTGGATGGCAGCTCGCCGCTATCAAGAGCAAAACCGGTATTGTAGGGATCGGTCGAGAAACGGACATCATCAAAGACGAAGAACTCGGCTTCCGGCCCCACGTAAACGGTATCACCCACGCCCGAAGCCTGAAGATAGGCTTCTGCCTTCTTTGATGTGCCGCGAGGGTCACGGCCATAGGGCTCACCGGAAATCGGATCAAGAATGTCGCACATGATGGCCATGGTTGACTGCGCGAAAAACGGATCGGTATGCGCCGATCCGGTGTCGGGCATCAACACCATGTCGGACTCATTGATGGCCTTCCAACCGGCGATCGAGGAACCATCGAACATGACGCCATCGGCAAACATGTCTTCGTCCACCACGCTGGAATCCATGGTGACATGCTGCATTTTACCGCGCGGATCGGTAAAGCGAAGATCGACAAACTTGACGTCATTGTCCTTGATTTGCTTGAGAATATCAGAAGCACTCGTCATTTATTTTCCCTCATTTGAGAATGTAGATTGTACAGGCACCGGGAAGGTCGGTGCCGCTTAGATGGCATCGTTGCCGGTTTCACCGGTTCGGATCCGGATAACTTCTTCCACGTTGGAAACGAAGATTTTGCCGTCGCCGATACGGCCGGTTTGGGCAGCGTTGCGGATCGCCTCGATTGCGGCCTCAACCGTGTCGTCTGACAAAACGATTTCAACCTTTACCTTGGGCAGGAAATCCACGACATACTCGGCACCACGGTAGAGCTCCGTGTGACCCTTTTGCCGTCCAAAGCCTTTTGCTTCGGTCACAGTAATGCCCTGCAGACCCACTTCCTGAAGAGCTTCCTTCACTTCGTCGAGTTTGAAAGGCTTGATAATAGCTTCGATCTTTTTCATCAGAGAACATCTCGTTGTTAGATCCGACAGTGTGATTGAAGCTGCATTTTTCAGAAGCATTCATTCACTTGTCATCCCTGATGCATAAGCCGTGCCAAATCACCCCCACGACAGAAAAATCTGCCAATATATTTCATGGCAGGCATTTCATCGTCGATTGCCGCATTTCTGTGCCGGTTCAAGGCACGAAAAAAAGGCGTGAATGTTCAATTGTGTGCGGACGTCGCATGCCTGAGTTCAATTTATGATCAAAAAATAGGCAATTGAACAACAATTAGGCAAACTGTGACCTCATTGTGACCTTGTTTCGACCCAGGCATTGCGTCAAAACGAAGTCTGGAGGCCAATTGAATGAGCAGTGCGGCAGAACCCCTTATCTTGCCAGCAGAGATGGCGACCATTGATCAATCTGCCATAGGCAGTGGCATTGATGGCTATCGGCTGATGGATGCGGCAGGTTCTGCCATATCGGCCTGCATTCTTTGCCATTACGGGAGCGCAAAAGAAGTCATCGTATTGTGCGGGCCAGGAAACAATGGAGGAGACGGCTACGTTGCTGCCCGCAGACTGCGGGAGTCCGGTGTGTCCGTCACAATATCATCCCTTGTTGATCCGGCCACATTGCGCGGCGATGCCGCAAGGGCACGTGATGATTGGGATGGACCTATCGGCACCCTGGAAACGATCACCCTTTCTGATGAATCGGTCGTTTTGGACGCGTTGTTTGGCGGCGGTCTGGACCGCCCCATCGTGGGCGTCGCGGGGGCGGTCATCGAGACAATCAATGCCCGACGATTATCGGTCGTATCCGCCGATCTGCCGTCGGGTGTCTCGGGTGCGTCCGGTGAAATATTCGGTGCGGCCTTCAAGGCTGAGCATACGGTGACATTTGCCGCCGCCAGGCCCGGTCACTATCTGCAGCCCGGAGCCGGGTTGTGCGGTCAGTTGCAGGTCGTGGATATCGGAATACCGGACCGTTTCCTGAATGCCGATCAACGCAATCTCTGGCTCAACGGACCTGCTGTGTGGCGAGACCAAACCCCTGAGAGACGACCGACCGGCCACAAATATGACAACGGGCATCTTGGTATCTTCAGTGGCGCATTTGCGCGAACCGGCGCGGCAAGGCTTGCAGCTTCGGCGGGGCTAAGAGCGGGGGCAGGGCTGGTGACCCTCCTGGCCCCAGGGGCTGCACTGGCATCGAATGCGGCCCATTTGACCGCAATCATGCTGCAACGGGTGGATGACCAGGAAGATCTGGATGAATTGCTTCGCGACACGCGCATGAATTGTTTTGTGCTGGGACCGGCCTTCGGGGTTGGTCAGAAAGCCCGTGAATTTGTCCATTCGCTTGCCCGGTGCGGAAATCCTCTGGTGCTGGACGCCGATGGATTGACGGCTTTTTCCGATCAGCCCCAATCACTTGGCGAGTGGTTTGCCGGCAAGCCTGTACGCCTGCTTTTGACCCCGCACCATGGAGAGTTCGCAAGACTGTTTCCGGATCTGGTTGCCGATGCTTCGCTGTCGAAAGTGGACCGCGCCAGGGCCGCGGCGCGGCAATCGAATGCCGTCGTCCTTTATAAGGGACCAGATACGGTGGTTGCGTCTCCAGATGGACGAGCCGTGATCAATGCAAATGCGCCCGCCTGGCTGGCAACAGCCGGATCCGGGGACTGCCTGGCCGGTGTGGCCGGTGGTCTGATCGCAAAGGGCATGCCGGTTTTTGAAGCCGCCGCAGCCGCGGCGTATCTGCATGGTGCTGCGGGGCATGCGGCGGGGCAGGGGCTCACCGCGGAGGACCTACCTCTTCATCTACCCTCATTGGCCTCTCTGGACGCAGGTGACACAAATGAATAGCAACCCGGAAACTGCACCCGAATCCGGCAATTTGTTTGACGGGGTCCCGGACACACCGTTGAAGGATGAGCAGTTCGATATTCTGTATGCACAACGGAATCTCAAGATCGAACGCATCCTCTCGACCGGGCAACGCACAGCCGATGGTGAATGGTACGATCAGGCAGAAGATGAGTGGGTTGTGTTGCTCTCCGGCGCGGCTCGTCTGTTCATCGAGGGCGAGGCGCAGGACCGGTCATTGCAGCCGGGTGACTGGATTCTGCTTCCGGCCCATTGCCGGCATCGGGTGACCTGGACCCAACAGCACCCCGTGACCACCTGGCTGGCGGTCCACGTTACGCCCCAGAGATGAGTGTTCAATCACACCCCAATCACGGGCATCAGGCAACCCGTTTCTGCAACTCCATGGCAGCCTGCGGTGCCCTGATCTTACCTTCGTGTATGAAGTAGACATAAACGTCCCTTGGCTCGACCGGCGGCTTTCGATCCGGATTGGCCAGGGGAAGGTCATCCGGTAATTCGCCCGTCGCCCATCGGCCCGCCCGCGCGGCCCATTGATCAAGTGCCTTTTTTGTGTAGGCGGTCGGAACAGTGTCCTTGCCGCGCTGCAGCCGTGCATAAATGAAGCCAGCCGTAACGTCGGCAATCTCCGGATAGGTCAGATGCTGCGCATAAACGATCGCGACACCATGCTTTGCCGCCAGCTGCACAAATTCCGGGGTCGCAAAACTCTCATGCCGCACTTCCACCGCATGCTTCAAGGCTATGCCGTCGCGTGAGGCCGGCAGCATGGTCAAAAACGCGTTGAAATCATCCGGATCAAATCGTTTTGTGGGAGCGAACTGCCAGAGCAATGGCCCCAGGCGGTCTCCAAGTTCGGTGATCCCGGAGCCAATGAAGCGTTCCAGGGATTCACCGGATTCAGCCAGAACCTTGCGATTGGTGACAAAACGGTTGCCTTTCAGGGTGAACACAAACCCGTCGGGAGTTTCGGACGCCCATTTTGCGAATGTCGCCGGTTTCTGGCTGCCATAATAGGTGCCGTTGACTTCGATGGTTGCAAGTTGCCGGCTGGCATAGTGCAGCTCTTCCTTCTGGCGCAGCGTGTCCGGATAAAAGGTGCCGCGCCACGGTGCAAAGGTCCAGCCACCGATGCCCGCCCGTATGGTGCCGCTCTTGGCCACGAGAGCCTCCTGTGATTGAGCCTATTCGGCGGCCTCTGTGGTTTTTGAGGGCCGTCTCTGCAAGAGGGCCCTCAAATATTGGCCGGTATAGGATTGATCGTTGTTCGCAACCTCTTCTGGCGATCCGATGGCAACGATCTCGCCGCCACCGTCACCGCCCTCCGGTCCAAGATCGATGATATGGTCGGCCGTCTTGATCACTTCGAGATTGTGTTCGATTACCACGACGGAGTTGCCTTGATTGACAATCTCGTGCAGCACGTCCAGCAGTTTCGCCACGTCGTGAAAATGCAAGCCGGTGGTTGGTTCGTCCAGAATGTAAAGAGTTCTGCCGGTGGATCGCTTTGACAGTTCCTTTGCAAGCTTGACCCTTTGGGCTTCGCCGCCTGACAAGGTTGTTGCCTGCTGTCCAACCTTTATATAGCCCAGTCCGACCCGCCGAAGTGTGTCCAGCTTGTCGCGGACCGCGGGAACGGCTGAAAAGAACTCGCAGCCTTCCTCGACCGTCATCCCGAGGACATCGGCGATCGACTTGCCCTTGAATGTAACCTCCAGCGTTTCGCGGTTGTAGCGCTGTCCATGACAGACATCGCAGGTCACATAGACATCCGGCAGGAAATGCATCTCGATCTTGATGACACCGTCGCCCTGGCACGCCTCGCACCGACCGCCCTTCACGTTGAATGAAAACCGGCCCGGCAGATAGCCGCGCGCCTTGGCTTCCGGGAGCCCGGCGAACCAGTCGCGAATGGGCGTAAACGCGCCAGTATAGGTCGCGGGATTGGATCGCGGCGTGCGGCCGATCGGTGATTGATCGATGTCGATCACCTTGTCGATATGTTGCAATCCGTCAATCCGCTCATGGGCGGCCGGATTATCCCGCGCACCCATGACCCGGCGAGCCGCCGCCTTGTAGAGCGTCTCGATAAGAAAGGTCGATTTGCCGCCACCCGATACGCCTGTCACGGCGGTAAAGACCCCCAGGGGAATGCTTGCCGATATGTTCTTCAGATTGTTGGCATTGGCTCCGACCACGCTGATTTGCCGCTTTTTGTCGATCTTCCGCCGTTCGGCCGGAATTGCCACCTCCAGCGAACCCGAAAGATATTGGCCTGTAAGGGATTTGGGTGCCGACATGATCTTTTGCGGCGTTCCCTTGGCGACAATTTCACCGCCGTGAATACCTGCCGCCGGTCCGATGTCGACGACATAGTCGGCGCTCAATATCGCATCTTCGTCGTGTTCGACCACAATCACCGTGTTGCCGATGTCACGCAGACGCTTCAGCGTTTCAAGCAGCCGTGCATTGTCGCGCTGGTGCAGACCGATCGACGGCTCGTCCAGCACATAGAGGACACCAGTCAGACCCGATCCGATCTGTGAGGCGAGGCGTATCCGCTGGCTCTCGCCTCCCGAAAGCGTTCCTGAATTGCGGGACAGCGTGAGATAGTCGAGGCCCACATCATTGAGAAATTTCAGCCGGTCACGAATTTCCTTGAAGATCCGCCCGGCGATCTCATTTTGCTTGTCAGTCAGTTTCTCCGGCAGTGTCGAGAACCATTGTCCCGCATCGCGTATCGACATCTCGGTCACCAGACCGACATGCAGACCCGCTATCTTGACGGCTTTCGCTTCCGGTTTCAGGCGGTACCCTTCACAGGCCGGGCAGTCGGCGGCGGCCATATAGCGTTCGATTTCCTCGCGCGCCCAGGCCGAGTCGGTTTCCTTCCATCGCCGCTGCAGGTTGGGAATAATGCCCTCGAAATTCTTGGTTGTCTTGTAGGACCGCAGACCGTCATCATAGTGGAATTCGATCTTGTCGTCGGTACCGCGCAGGATGGCCTCACGCGCTGTCTCGGGCAGTTCGTTCCAGCGGTCACCCAGTTTGAATCCAAAATGGCGTCCCAACGCTTCGAGCGTTTGACCATAATAGGGGGAACTGGATTTGGCCCATGGTGCGATGGCTCCGTCTCGCAGCGTCCGGCCGGGCTCGGGTATGATCAGCGCCGGATCGATTTTCTGCTGCGTACCAAGCCCGTCGCAGGTTGGACAGGCGCCGAACGGGTTGTTGAATGAAAACAACCTCGGCTCGATCTCCGGAATGGTGAATCCCGACACCGGGCAGGCAAATCGCTCCGAGAAAACCAGCCGTTCATGGGTTTCGTTCTTTGACTTGTTGGCACTGCCACCGGATGTTTCATCGTCCGGCAGAGGCCTGTCAGCAAATTCGGCAACGGCTAGCCCGTCGGCAAGACGCAAACAGGTCTCCAGACTGTCGGCGAGGCGGGCCGCAAGGTCTTCCCGAACCACAACGCGGTCGACGACCACATCGATATCGTGCTTGAACTTCTTGTCGAGCGGCGGGACATCGGCAATTTCGTAGTAGACCCCATCCACCTTGACCCGCTGGAAGCCCTTTTTCATCAGTTCGGCAAGTTCCTTGCGATATTCGCCCTTGCGGCCGCGCACCAGCGGTGCGAGGACGAACAGCCGTGTGCCTTCTTCCAGTGCCATGACCCGGTCAACCATCTGGCTGACTGTCTGGCTCTCGATCGGCAAGCCGGTTGCCGGCGAATAGGGGATGCCCACGCGTGCAAAGAGCAGGCGCAGATAGTCGTAAATCTCGGTCACGGTTCCCACGGTTGACCGGGGGTTGCGCGAGGTTGTCTTCTGCTCGATGGATATTGCCGGTGAAAGTCCGTCGATCTGGTCGACATCCGGCTTCTGCATCATCTCCAGGAACTGCCGGGCATAGGCCGACAGGCTCTCGACATATCGCCGCTGGCCCTCCGCATAGATCGTATCGAATGCCAGCGACGATTTGCCAGAACCGGAAAGGCCGGTCATGACAATCAGCTTGTTGCGTGGCAGGTCGAGATCAACGCTCTTGAGATTGTGCTCGCGGGCGCCACGGATGGAAATGGTTTTCAGTTCGCTCATTGTCTCCGTCCGCGATCGCAGATTTGCCTGAATTCATCAGGGAAGGGTGGTCGTATTTCGTCGACGTTGCAGGAGGCACGCCGCGCTCTAATGTAGGTTCAGTTCAGTCAATGTCGAGCTGTGCGAGGCACTTTGCCACCGACGGGAATCATTTGACAAGACACTATATTGCAAATAGAACATAATGTGAACAAAAAGCTCCTGTGGATAGTGATATGGGGCCGGCCACTGGATGGCAGGATCGTCTATTGTCGCCACAACGGAATTACCGGACCTTTTGTAAGGTGGCCGGAGCACATTTGTGAGGATTTGGTCATGGCAGGCAGTGTCAATAAAGTCATTCTGGTGGGAAATCTCGGGGCTGATCCCGAAATTCGCAGAACGCAGGATGGTCGGCCGATTGCCAATCTGCGGGTGGCGACATCCGAAAGCTGGCGTGACCGCAACAGCGGCGAACGGCGTGAGCGAACGGAATGGCACCGCGTTGTGATCTTCAACGAAGGTCTTTGCAAGATCGCGGAACAATATCTGCGCAAGGGCTCCAAAATCTATCTTGAAGGTCAATTGCAGACCCGCAAATGGCAGGATCAGAGCGGCCAGGACAGATATTCGACCGAGGTCGTTCTTCAGGGCTTCAACTCCTCATTGACCATGCTCGATGGGCGGTCCGATTCCCAAGGCGCGCCTGGCGGCGGCTTTGGTGACAATCAGCAGGATTCCGGACCCTCCGCCCCCTCACAGGAGGGCGGATTTTCACGTGATATGGATGATGAAATTCCGTTTTGATGGAAACCTGAACAGTCGTCGACCATCACTACCGGCTTGGTCCACGGCACGGATACAGCAATCGAGAAGTGGGGATCTGGCCCGTTGTCATTGATGAAACACAGGTTGCAACTGGCCGGAATGCTTTTGTTCTTGGCGGTGATGCCGCCAATGGCTGAATCGGCATTGGCTGGAGAGGTGGATGTCGTTGCGGTGGATGCATCCCCGCAATCGGATGGGACCTGGCGCTTCTCGGTGACCGTCAAACATGATGACGAGGGCTGGGATCACTACGCCAATCGCTGGGACGTGGTCGGGCCGGACGGAACGGTCTATGGGGAGCGGGTCCTCGCGCATCCGCATGTCAATGAGCAACCCTTTACGCGCAGCCTTTCCGGCGTCTCCATTCCCGAAGATGTTTCCCAGGTGATTGTCCGCGCCAATGACAGCGTTCATGGACTGGGTGGAATCGAAATGACGGTCGATCTGAAGCGTTGAGCAGCTGTCTCAGTGAATTGCTCTAGGTAGCGACCGGCCAGATCGACTTCACACCATCGACAACAAACTGGACAGACAGGGCTGCGAGCAGCACGCCCAGCAGGCGTGTTAGGACCGCTTGGCCGGATTGTCCGAGGAATTTGTTGAGGCGGTTGGCAATGATCATAGCCGCGAACATCGCGATCATGACGACGAGTATCATGATGATCAGGCCGATATGCTCCACCGGGCCCGAACGGCTTGATGCAAGCAGAATGACCGCTGATATGGAGCCGGGACCTGCAATGATCGGAATGGCCAGCGGAAATGTTGCCAAATTGCTGAGCTGATCCTTGCTGAGCGCTTTCTTCAGGTGCTGTTCCCGGCGCTCCTTACGCTTTTCGAATATCATCTCGAACGAAATCCAGAACAGCAGAAGCCCTCCGGCAATCCGGAACGCGCCGATCGAGATGCCCATTGTCTTGAGGATGGTCGATCCGGCAACGGCAAAGACGACCAGAATGATGAAGGCGGTCATGGTCGATCGCAAGGCGACCTGGAACCGCTCCGATTGACTGAGGCCCGCCGTGACACCCAGAAACAGTGGGGCATTTCCCGGCGGGTCGATGGTGACGAGAAGTGTAACGAGGGCGTGTAGCCAGGAATCGAAACCGTGCATATTCACTCAGCTCCAATGGTCTTCCGAGGCCACCCTGTCAGGGCCGCTGGCACACCGCCATATCTGCAACGGGAACATGGTCAATCCGGCAGGAAACCTCCTGCCGGTCGTCACAATGGCCTGTACGTACCAATTCAATCAGAAAAAACCTCGACGTTGCCACCAGCCGGCCTTTTTCGGCTTTTCATCCGCTGCATCCTCAGATTCCCCGGATGATGATGTGATCACCGGTTCGGCCGGCGGCTGATCGGCAGCGACCGCGCGGCGGCGCCTCGGTCTTTTGGGCTCATCGGCGACTTCCGCCGCCACTTCCAGGGGCTGTTCCGCATGAGTGACGTCACTGCTCGCAGTATCCATAGCCTGCTGATCGGGTGCAGCACCAACCGCATCGGATGGGTCGTTCGAGGCGTTATCATCCGCCGCGCCTTTCCTGCGGCGCGTGCGGCGCTTCTTCGGCGCCTCATGTCCACTGTCGTCCGGTTCGACGGCGGTTGCGGCGTCTGCGCTGATCTGCGATGCGTCCGGCTGAGCGTCAGCAGTGCTGTCGTCAGATACGTGTTCGTCAGTCTTGGTGCTTGTGTCCGACGTCTCCCCGTCAGCCGACACGACCGATTCTTGATCGCGATTTCGCTTTCCGCCACGCTTTCCGCGCCGGCGACGTTTCTTGCGTTGTTCGCCATCGTCTTCGGCTGATGGTTCGGTGCCCGACTCGGATTCTCTTGTGTCTCCGTCGGCATCACCCGATGCTTGATGCTCGTTGTTTTCGCCATTGCCACGACCGCCACGTCTTCTGCGCCGCCGTTTGCGCTTGCGTCCGCCCTCATCCTCTTCGTTGCGACTGTGTGAAGTGGTGTCTTCGACCTCTTCAACGATCTGATCGATTTCCGCATCGAATTGAACGGTTGTGTCGATGACGACGGGCGACTCGACCGCATCGCCCTGGTCGATGGCAACATGCTGTTGGCCGATGGTGGCATCGGCCTCGACCGTGATCGAAACCCCGAAACGGCTCTCGAACTCGACGATTGTGTCCCGCTTCTGATTGAGCAGGTAAAGAGCAATCTCCGGCATGGTGCGCACGGTGATATTGTGCTTCGTATTGCGCAGAAGATGTTCTTCCGCCGCCCTCAGAACGAACAGCGCAACGGAGGAATCGGAGCGCGTGTACCCGGTGCCTCCACACTGCTCGCAGACCTGCATGGTGCTTTCAAGCACACTTGCCCTGATCCGCTGCCGCGACATTTCAAGCAGGCCGAAATGCGAAATGCGTCCGACCTGGATACGCGCCCGATCGCTTTTCAGACAATCCTTGAGCTTCTTTTCAACGGCCCGATTGTTCCGTTTTTCCTCCATGTCGATGTAGTCGATCACGATCAGTCCGGCCATATCACGCAGGCGCAACTGACGCGCTACTTCTTCCGCGGCCTCGAGATTGGTTCGCAGCGCCGTATCCTCGATCGAGTGTTCTTTCGTGGATCGGCCGGAGTTGACGTCAATGGCGACCAGCGCTTCAGTCTGGTTGATGATGATGTAGCCACCGGATTTGAGCGTGACCTGCGGCTGCAGCATCTTGTCAAGCTGGGCCTCTATCCCCGATCGGGCAAAGATCGGTTGGACGTCACGATAGGGCTGCACGGCCTTTGCGTGGCTCGGCATCAGCATTTTCATGAAGTCCTTGGCTTCACGATAGCCGTTTTCGCCTGACACGATGACTTCGCCAATATCCTTGTTGTAGAGGTCGCGGATCGATCGTTTGATAAGGCTCCCTTCCTCATAGACCAGGCAGGGCGCGGTCGACGTCAGTGTCAGATTGCGGACATTTTCCCAAAGCCGCATGAGATATTCGAAGTCCCTTTTGATCTCGGCCTTCGTTCTGTTGGCGCCTGCGGTTCGCAGGATGACGCCCATGCCCTGCGGAACCTCGAGGCCCCGGGCTATTTCCTTGAGGCGCTTGCGGTCCTGGACATTGGTGATCTTGCGCGAAATCCCGCCGCCACGTGCCGTGTTGGGCATGAGGACTGAATACCGCCCGGCGAGTGAAAGGTAGGTTGTCAGCGCGGCGCCCTTGTTGCCGCGTTCTTCCTTGACGACCTGAACCAGCAAAATCTGGCGTCGCTTGATCACTTCCTGAATACGGTACTGTTTTCGAGGCTTCCTCGACCGATCCGGAACCTCTTCAAGTGCGTCTTCTGCTCCGACCGATTCTATCGGATCATTCTCGTCGTCTTCGTCGTCATCGTCCGCTTCCGGCTCGTCACCGGAGGCATCCTTTGCGTTCACGGCTTCTGAGACTTCATCCGCATCGATGGCTGCGGCAATGGAATCTGGCGGTGATTTTTTCGTCTCTCCGTCACCATCCGTTTCAGCCCCGGCACTCTCATCAGCCTCAGCTTCTTTGCGGGTGTCCGCAACTGCATCGACATCCGCGGATGATTCCGGATGACTATCGTCTGCCTTGGATACAGGAGTTGCGTCGTCGGGAGCGCTCTCGGCCGCCAGTGTCGATTCCTCTGCCGGGGTGGCATCATCAACCGTGATTTCGATCTTGACCGTGTCGTCGCCCGTATCAGGCTCGCCTGCCTCTGCTGTCGAAGCTTCCGCCGTGTCGGCGTCTCCTGTGGTTGCCGCCTTGGTGTCGCGCTTTGATTTGCTTCGGCTACGCCGCGTCCGGGTTTTGCGTTTGGCTGGTTTTTCTGTATCGCCATCATCGTCTTCGGCACGGGCTTCTTCTGCTTCCGCATCAATCAGCGCCTGCCGGTCGGCAACCGGAATTTGGTAGTAGTCCGGATGAATTTCGGAAAAGGCCAGAAAACCGTGGCGATTACCGCCATACTCCACAAAGGCAGCCTGCAGGGATGGTTCGACCCTGGTGACCTTTGCTAGATATATATTGCCCCGCAGCTGCTTTTTGTGCTGCGATTCAAAGTCGAATTCCTCAATCCGGTTTCCACGTACGACTACGACGCGCGTCTCTTCCTCGTGGGACGCGTCGATTAGCATCTTGTCTGCCATTTATTGTTTGCTCCTCGGCAATGCGAGGCAGTAAGGATCGACCGGGCGGACCCGTTCGATCAGGTTGGACTGCTGGCTTGCCGAAATAATTTGTCCCCGCCCTGAAATAACGCATGGTTTCAGCAGTGACCGGCACACCACGATTGCGGGCGCTGGTTGGGAGATCTGCGGTGAAGTGCGTTGTCATAGAGATTCCAGGCTGGAATACATGAATATAAAGTCTTTTTCAGACCGATGAATTTAGCCCTCCTTCGAGAGCCGGCGGCCTCCTGCCGCAGTTCGATGGCCGAAGTGACGGCCAATATCGATTCAGTTCAAGGTATCGAATAGCTATGACGTCAGACGAATGGCTCCAATGGCGCCATAATTCCCATTTCGGGTGGCTGCCTTGGTATGCCGGTTCTATCTCGTCAGCATATCAATCCTCAAATCCGCTTTTATGATTTTGCAGACCTTCTGGCAAGGGGGAACGACCGTACTCCTGTGACTTGCAGATATGGGGTGCGCTGAATTGCGTTTCGGAAACCGATGGTTAACCATAAATCCCTAAGTATTTTTGGGTCGGCTGCCATTGACGCAATCGGCTCAGAGGCCAAATGGTGTGTGGGCAATCCGCATTGACGCACTGAATCGCAATAAGATTCGACCGATTGCAGTAGCTGCCATATTCTCATCATCTATGTGGTGTTGGCATCGACTTCAAGGAACGCGGCGAATCGCACAGGTGGGGACCTAAATACAAAAGTGACGAACGAACTGACTTCATTCCTCGCCGATTGCTGGCACAGCGGCCGCAGACGGTGGCTGCACATTCTGGCACTCATGCTGGTTTCATCGATGCTTGCGCTCGTCCTTGACGCTGCAAATGTGCATACGGCCTTGGCAAAGGAAACACCAGCGGCAGCTACGCCGGAACTCGTTGCCTACGACATGCGCGTGGCCGGGGACGAAATCCGAACCCGGGTCGTAATCGAGTTCGAACAGAAACCCGAGTTTTCGTTCCACCTTCTGAAGTCACCGCATCGCATGGTCGTTGATTTGCCGGAAACCCTGTTTGGTCTCGACGAGGAAATATCGGATGGACGCGGCCTTCTGTCCGATATTCGCTATGGATTGATGGCGCCGGGGCGCTCGCGCATCGTTTTCAAGGCCATTGGACCGATGAAACCCGAAATGGCCGAAATCATGGAAAATGATTCCGGCGGAGGCTATCGCCTGGTGTTTGACCTGGTAGCCATTTCCGACAGTGAATTTGCAAAACTCATGCGCGAACAGGATTGGAGCGGACAGGTTCCGCAAACGGGGAAAAGTGCGCGCATCGCGCCGGTCGATCCCGTTGCGAAAAGCCAGTTTACCGTAGCCATCGATCCGGGCCATGGCGGGATCGATACCGGCGCCCGTGGTCGCAAGGGACTGCAGGAAAAGGACCTGACGCTGGAGATGAGCCAGACACTCAAGGCTGTTCTGTCAAATTACGGCGATATTCGGGTTATCATGACCCGCGAGGACGATCGATTTGTCTCGCTGCCGGAGCGCGTTCGCATCGCCCGGCAGCATGAGGCCGATCTCTTCGTTTCGATCCATGCCGATTCCATTCGTTTGCGCGGTGTCCGCGGGGCAACGGTGTATACATTGTCGGACAAGGCCTCCGACCAGATGGCGCAGCAACTGGCCACCAGCGAGAACCGGTCCGATCTGATTGCCGGCCTTTCGCTGGAGGACGAACCGGATGGCGTTGCCGACATTCTGATCGACCTGACTCGCCGCGAAACCCACTTGTTTTCGGTCGGGATGGCCCGATCGGTTGTCGACTCCTTTGAGGGATCGATCAAACTGATCAAGAATCCGATCCGATCGGCCGGATTTCGCGTTCTCCGTGCCCATGATGTGCCGTCGGTCCTGGTTGAACTGGGCTATCTTTCGAATATCGAGGATGAAAAGCTGCTGCGTGACCCAAAATGGCGTGAAAAAACAGCCGCTTTGTTGGCCTCGGCAATCGATTCCTTCCGACGGAAAACCGGTGGTGCGAACAATTGATTTCAGGCTGGATGGGTGGTGTGCTGATTGTGACAATCATGCCACAATGCAGCTCAATTGATTTGAAACATTGAATCAAAGCGCCGCTGGCCCTAATTTGCGCACAATCCCGCATTCATCCGGGGTATGTTGAGGGCGCGCCGAGTCGGTACGCGATGGGAGCAAGTCCGGTAAGGAAACCATGGTCAGATTAATCGGATATCTATTCGGCATCGGTGCGGTGATGTTCCTTGTCGTCGCCGCGGGGGTGGCCTGGTATGTCGGCGGCGTCACGCAGGACCTGCCGGATTACGAAGTGCTGGCCAGCTACGAACCGCCGGTCACAACCCGGATACACGCCGCCAATGGCAGCCTGATGGCCGAACACGCCCGCGAACGGCGCTTGTATCTTCCCATCCAGGCGGTTCCCGATCGCGTCAAGGCGGCTTTTCTTTCCGCAGAAGACAAGAATTTCTACCGACACTCCGGTCTCGACTACAAGGGACTGTTGAGAGCAGTCATCACCAATATCGAGAATCTGAGCTCCGGCCGGCGGATGGTTGGCGCTTCGACAATCACCCAGCAGGTTGCCAAGAACTTCCTCTTGAGTTCGGAACAGACCTTTGATCGGAAAATTCGGGAAGCCGTTCTGGCTTACCGGATCGAACAGGCCTATTCGAAGGACCGGATTTTCGAATTGTATCTGAACGAGATTTTCTACGGGCTGAACTCCTATGGCATTGCCAGTGCTGCGCTGACCTATTTCAACAAATCTGTCAGTGAGCTCAATCTCCAGGAAGCGGCCTATCTTGCGGCATTGCCGAAGGGGCCGTCGAACTATCACCCTTATCGGCGCACCGATCAGGCCATCACCCGCCGCAATTGGGTGATCGATCGGATGGTTGAAAATGGCTACGTGAAGCGAGCAGATGCCAGCGAGGCTCAGAAACAGCCTTTGGGCGTCAACCCACGCCGCTATGGCTCCTATCTGTTTGCATCGGATTACTTCGCGGAAGAGGTGCGCCGCCAGATTATCAGTCGCTATGGTGAAGACGCGCTTTACGAGGGCGGGCTCTCTGTCCGCACGACACTCGATCCGGAATTACAGCGGATGGCGCGCCGGGCCCTGCAGAAAGGTCTGATCAAATATGACACGGCCCAGGGCTATCGCGGTCCTGTCGCAAAAGTGAACATCTCCGATGACTGGGGCCGTGATGTCGTGGAAATTGAACCTTTGAGGGATGTTCCCGAGTGGAAACTGGGTGTTGTCCTCAAGGTGGATGATGAAACGGCGACAGTGGGATTGCGTCCAAGCCGCTCTGCCGCTGGAAAGATCGATGAAAAACGCGACACCGTGACAATCGCCGGTGCGGACATGGAGTGGGCTTACCGGCTGAAACAGGACGGAAAGCGGACCAAGGCGAAGACCGTTACGGATTTCATCAGCGTCGGTGACGTGATTTACGTTCAGGCCCTCAAACAGGAAGATGGCAGCCAAAAGCACATCCTGCGGCAAATGCCGGAAGTGCAGGGGGCTCTAGCCGCGATGGACCCTCACACCGGCCGCGTTCTGGCGATGGTCGGCGGATTTTCCTACGCACAGTCCGAGTTCAACAGGGCCACGCAGGCCATGCGGCAGCCCGGTTCGGCATTCAAGCCCTTTGTTTACGCTGCAGCACTCGACAACGGCTATAGTCCGGCGTCAGTGGTTCTCGACGCACCGATCCAGTTGGTTTCGGGCGGCGAACTGTGGCAGCCCAAAAACTACGGTGGCGGTTCGGCGGGACCATCGACCCTGCGCCTCGGAATAGAGCGGTCTCGAAATCTCATGACCGTTCGTCTCGCCAAGGATATGGGCATGAACCTTGTCGCCGAATATGCCGAGCGGTTCGGCATTTACGACGACATGCAGCCTTTGCTTGCCATGTCACTTGGTTCCGGTGAAACCACCGTACTGCGCATGATCTCGGGCTATGCGGTCCTTGCCAATGGCGGCAAGCAGATCAAACCGTCGCTGATCGACCGGATACAGGACCGTTACGGTAAAACCATCTTCAAGCACGAAGAGCGCAGTTGTGATGCATGCGCCGCGACCGAATGGCAGAACCAGGAAGAGCCGCAGGTGGTCGACACGCGTGAGCAGGTCCTTGACCCCATGACGGCCTATCAGATCACGTCGATGCTCCAGGGTGTTGTCACCCGAGGAACGGCCGCCGGCAAAATCAAGCTTGATCAACCGACTGCGGGCAAGACCGGAACCACGAATGACGAAAAGGACGCCTGGTTTGTCGGCTATACGCCGGATCTGGTTGCTGGTGTGTTTTTCGGATTCGATACACCGACGCCCATGGGGCGCGGGATGACCGGTGGTGGCCTGGCCGCTCCGATTTTCAATGATTTCATGAGCGAAGCCCTGAAGGGCAAGCCGCCGGCTGATTTCCGCATACCGCCGGGATTGCAGCTTATTCCGATCAATCGCAAAACCGGTATGGAAGCCCGCGCCGGCGAACCTGATGTCATTTATGAATCGTTCAAGCCGGGAACCGGTCCGGCTGATTTCTTCTCTGTTATCGGCATGGAAGAATACGCGACGGGGGAAGAAATCCTCAACGTGTCGCCTCAGGCGAACCGGGCCATCGTGTCGGGAGCCGGCGGTCTCTACTGACCGCTGGAAAAAAGGTCGCAAATTCAAAGATCTGCATCCCGCGCTGGTTTACATGGTTGAACCGCAATATTATGGTCCGCGCCAGATTCAAGGTTGCATGACCATCCCATTCATCAGGACTGACACACACTATGCGTTCGGAAATTCAACTGATTGTTGACGACATCAAGCAGGCCATAAGCCTGCTGAGGAGGCATCTTTGACTGGGACCAGGCGATCAAGCGACTGGAATTTCTGAACGTCAAGGCGGAAGACGCTGACATCTGGAACGACCCTCAGGAAGCACAGGCTCTCATGCGTGAGCGCCAGCAGCTTGAAGACAACATCAACGGCATTCGTGAGCTGGAATCCAGGTTGGACGACAATGTCGGCCTGATCGAACTGGGCGAGGAAGAGGGGGATGACGAGGTCGTCCGCGAGGCCGAAGCCTCACTGCGCGGCATGAAGGACGATATTGATCGTCGGCAGATCGAAATGCTGCTGTCCGGCGAGGCCGATTCGAACGACACCTATCTGGAAATTCACTCCGGCGCCGGTGGCACCGAAAGCCAGGACTGGGCATCTATGCTCATGCGCATGTACAGCCGCTGGGCCGAAAAGCGCAAAATGAAGGTCGAGGTGCTGGAAATCCACGATGGCGAGGAGGCCGGGATCAAGTCGGTCACACTGCTGATCAAGGGGCACAATGCCTATGGCTGGCTGAAGACGGAGTCCGGTGTCCACCGGCTCGTTCGCATTTCCCCCTTCGACAGTCAGGCGCGCCGTCACACGTCCTTCTCATCGGTCTGGTCCTATCCGGTCATCGACGATTCGATCGACATCGATATCCCTGAATCGGAAGTCAGGATCGACACCTATCGCGCGTCGGGAGCCGGCGGCCAGCACGTCAATACAACGGATTCGGCGGTCCGTATCACGCATATTCCCACCAATATCGTCGTGCAGTGCCAGAACCAGAGATCGCAGCACAAGAACCGGGCGACCGCTTGGGAAATGCTGCGCTCGCGGCTTTATGAGGAAGAACTCAAACGCCGAGAGGCGGAAGCCAATGAGCAGGAAGCGTCAAAGACGGAAATCGGCTGGGGACATCAGATACGGTCCTACGTGTTGCAGCCCTATCAGCTGGTCAAGGATCTGCGAACTGGTACGGAAAGCACCAGCCCGAGTGACGTGCTCGACGGCGATCTTGATGCGTTTATGGAATCATCGCTTGCCCATCGCGTCCATGGATCGGACGCCGAGGTAGAGGACATCGATTGATCCCCGGGCCGTTTCGATTCCGGTTGAACCTCTGACTTGTCAGTTGGTCGCCGGTGCAAATGCGGCGTCACCAAATTCATCGACAAAGAGTTCGTAGGTATCGGGCTCACGGGCCTTCGGGTCGAGCTTCAGATAGATGAAGGCGGCAAATCCCGGACGCTCGGCAATGCCGGTCGAACTTTCCGGACGCATGTCGGTGATATAGGCCTTCATTTCCGTCAGGGCCTGGATTTCCACTGAATCCACCATGTCCGGGCCGTCGTCGGTCAGCCGGATGCGTTGCAGATACAGTCTGGAGGTGTTGTCCATGGACCGCAGGGCGGCAATCCGATAATAGCCGCGCGCAGCAACAGGGTCGGCCTTCGCGGTTTCGCCTTCGGCAGATTTCGGTTCAATTTCGGCTTCCCAGTAACCGCCACTGACCGCCGAAAGAATACGGGTCGACAATGATCCGGCAATTTGCGCCGGCTCCATTGGAGCATCGGATTGCGCTTGGGTCGTGGCGATATTGACGGAAATTCCAAGCGCAAAGGCAATTGCGCCAATCCCGCTGGTTCGGATGAAACTGGACTTCATGATACAGCCCCCTTATCGACAATGATGCTTACACGCCTCGCTTGCATCGATACTCTAGAGCAATTCAGGTTTCAACGGAATCGTCAAATCCTGATTGCATCAAAGAAATCAACGACCGCTGTTGTTGTCACATTTGGGACAAGGCCAGATCGGTTCTAGTACAAAAACTGCTCGGCCAGAATACGGTCGTCCCAACTGTGATCCGGATCCGAAAGAATCCGCGCGGTGATCTTGTCGGTCTCATGCACCAGAACCCGGGAAACCGATTTGACCTCGGTGTGATCGGCGACCGCATTGACAGGTCGTTTGTCGGCCTCCATCACTTCGATTTCCACCGAGACCCGGTTGGGCAAGAGCGCACCGCGCCACCGCCGCGGACGAAACGGGCTGACCGGCGTCAATGCCAACAGGGGCGCTTCCAGCGGCAGAATGGGTCCGTGGGCCGACAGATTATAGGCGGTCGACCCAGCCGGCGTTGCCACCATCACTCCGTCGCAGATCAATTCCTCCAGTCGAACCCGCTCGTCGACAAGGACCTTGAGTTTGGCCGCCTGGTAGGACTGCCGCAAAAGTGAAACCTCGTTGATCGCATAGGCGTGAACCACGCCACCGTCGCTGGTGTGTGCAACCATCTCGAGAGGGCGGATAAGATGTTCGACGGCTGCGTTGATCCGCTCCCTCAGATCCTCTTCTCGATATTCGTTGAGCAGAAACCCAACCGATCCACGGTTCATCCCGTAAAGCAGTTTCCCGCTATGCATCGTTTCGTGCAGGGTCTGCAGCATGAAGCCGTCTCCACCCAGGGCAACAATGACATCGGCATCTGCAGGATCCGTCTGCCCATACAGAGAAGCCAGCCGCTTGGCAGCCTTGATTGCGCTTTCGGAATCGCTCGAAATGAAGGAAAAGGAGTTAAAGTTACGCGTCATATTGGCCTGAACTGGTGTGAGCATCGGTCACAACATGACGTTGCCGGTCCGATCATACAAGAGGCAGTAGGCTCCGACCATCCCATGACTGGGCATTTGCATGTTGTTTAACGCCGTTTTTACTTTACTCCGCCAATGATTGTGGTAATTGCAGCGCGTTGCCCTTGTAGCTCAGTTGGTAGAGCATCTGATTTGTAATCAGGGGGTCGGGAGTTCGAGTCTCTCCGGGGGCACCATTACCCAAATCATCCGACCATTGAAGGTACGAGGCGATCCTTGTGTGTCCGCCTGGTTGACGGGCTTGTGTCCCGCCCGATGCAGGCGTATCCCTCGACACGGCGTCGAGCGAGAAAGGACCCCTGGGTGCCCGAGCACACATCCCTGCTGAAACTGTTCCGCAATCAGACATTCCGAATGCTGTGGGTGGCTGCGCTTGCTTCGAATTTCGGCGGATTGGTCCAGGCGGTTGGAGCTGCCTGGCTGATGACGTCGCTGACAGCCTCGCAGAGCATGGTGGCGCTGGTTCAGGCCTCGGTAACGCTCCCGATCATGATCTTTTCGCTGTTGGCTGGTGTCTTTGCCGACAATTTTGACCGTCGAAGGGTCATGCTGGTCGCGCAGAGCTTCATGCTGTTCGTCTCGATCGTCTTGACGGTGCTTGCCTTCGGTGATTGGCTCACGCCCTGGCTGCTGCTGTCAATCACATTCCTCATTGGCTGCGGCACCGCGCTGCACAATCCTTCCTGGCAGGCGACCATGGGGGACATTGTATCCCGAGATGAGCTGCCGTCCGCCGTTTCGCTGAACAGCATGGGTTTCAATCTCATGCGCAGTGTTGGACCGGCGGCCGGAGGCGCCATCGTCGCATTGGCCGGCGCTGCAGCCGCTTTTCTGGTCAACGCGCTCAGCTATATCGCCATCATCGTTGCGCTCGTGCGTTGGCGGGCTCCGGAGCGTGACCTGCATTTGCCGCGTGAGCCCATGGGCAGCGCGTTCGCGGCTGGATTGCGTTATGTCGCAATGTCGCCAAATCTGCAGCACGTCATTTTGCGCGGTTTTTTGTTTGGGTCGTCGGCCGTGGCCATACTAGCCTTGTTGCCCATTGTGGTGCGCGATCTGCTGCTTGGCACCGCGGTCACCTATGGTGTGATGCTGGGCTGCTTCGGCGTAGGTGCCGTTGGCGGCGCATTACTGAATGCACGGTTGCGGGCCCGATTCGAAAACGAGCACATCGTTCGAGGGGCTTTCCTGGGCTTTGCTCTGTCCAGCGGCGTCCTTGCGTTCAGCACGCACCCGGTCTTGAGCGGATTGGTGCTCCTGCTGGCCGGCGCTTGTTGGGTGTTGGCCATGTCGATGTTCAACACGACCATTCAGCTGTCGACGCCACGCTGGGTCGTTGGGCGGGCGCTGGCGCTCTACCAGACCGGCGCATTTGGCGGGATGGCCGGTGGCAGCTGGGTCTGGGGTGCGTTGTCGCAGAACAGCGGCGTAACCTGGGCGCTTGTAGCTGCCGCAGCAGCGCTTGCATTCGGTGCCCTGGTGGGCTTGCGGCTGCCCTTGCCGGAATATGGGACGCTCAATCTCGATCCACTGAACCGTTTTCGCGAACCGGATGTGCGTCTCGACCTGACCATTCGAAGCGGACCGGTCATGGTCATGGTCGACTACACGATCGACCTGGATGATACGCAGGCGTTCCTGTCCCTCATGAGCCAGCGGCGCAGGATCAGGATCCGCGATGGTGCCGGCCAATGGGCGCTGCTTCGCGATCTTGAAAATCCGGAATCATGGAGCGAAAGCTACCATGTGCCCACATGGGTCGAATATATCCGCCATAATGAACGCCGAACCCAGGCCGATGCCGAAGTTGCGGATCAATTGCGTGCACTGCATCGCGGGGCTGAACCGCCGAAGGTCCACCGCATGATCGAGCGTCAGACAGTGCCGTTGAGAGACGACATGCCGATCAAACCCGAAATCATCTAGTCCGTCAGATGCGCGTGGGCGGCGTAAAGAGAGATCGCCGCTGCATTGGAAACATTGAGCGATTTGATGGCGCCAGGCATGTCGAGACGAGCAAGCGCCTTGACAGTTGCCCGTGTTTTCTGGCGAAGGCCCTTGCCCTCGGCGCCCAGAACAAGCGCGATACGCTGTCCCGAAAGTGTCTCTTCGAGTTTTTTGGGTCCTTCGGAATCAAGACCAACCGTTTCAAAGCCGATACCATTGAGAGTCTCGATGGCATCGGCCAGATTGGTGACCTGGATATAGGGGATCAGTTCCAATGCGCCGGACGCAGATTTTGCCAGCACACCGGATTCCGAAGGGCTGTTGCGCAACGTCGTGACAATCGCACCGGCTCCGAATGCAACGGCGGAACGCATGATGGCGCCGACATTGTGCGGATCGGTCACCTGGTCGAGGACCAGCACGATCGGACTGTCCGTTAACGAATCGAGCGGTTTGATGGGTAGGGGAGCAGCATCGATCAAGACGCCCTGGTGAATGGCATCGCCAGGCAGCAATTTGTCGATGGCCTGGGGCGTAACCAAATCGACCTCAAACGCGAGAGAGGCCGGATCGGAAACACCGATTCGGTTCAACGCATTCTTGGTGATCCACATTTTCCGGATCTTGCGATCCGGATTATCGAGCGCTGCGCGCACCGGATGCAGCCCGTAAAGCAACACGGATCTGTTGGGATCGAGCAGTCCCGCGTGTTGTTTGTTCCCCGGCTCGGCTCCGGTCGTTTCCTGTACAGCTTTCGCGTCACGATGTGCCCGGCGCAGCTTCGCATAGTGGCTGTCTTTTGGCGTATGCGTTGGTTTTTTCGGATTTTTCATGGCCCGGTTTATCGTTCGGTGCAGGCAACGCGCAAGGCGGAATTTCAATAATTGTCGGGCGGTTTGTGCCCAGCCGGCCGATTGGCGATAATTCCACTGTGGATGTGTTGACAGAACCCGGCGCGACCTTCATAACCGCCGCGCAGATTCATCAACAAAGATATATTCTTAGATGGATTGGTCTCTGACCCTGTCAGTCGATTTTTGGAGGGGTGCCTGAGTGGTTAAAAGGGGCGGACTGTAAATCCGTTGGCTATGCCTACGCTGGTTCGAATCCAGCCCCCTCCACCAATCGTCGACTGATCTGCAAGCGGGTATAGCTCAATGGTAGAGCAGCAGCCTTCCAAGCTGAATATGCGGGTTCGATTCCCGCTACCCGCTCCAGAATGCCCTCCGCCAGTGCGTGTATATGGCAATCGAAAACCGGCGCGGCTTCCCGCACCCGATTTTGTGTTTAGTGCCTGACCATTCCGGCGTCGACATTCAGCGTCTGGCCGCTGATCCATCTCGCATCATCGGATGCCAGGAAGGACACGACATCGGCAATATGCTGGGGCTGTCCCTTGCCCTTGACGGCCTGCAGCATTTCCACAAATTCGAAAGCTTCATTGTGCGGGCTTGCGATCACGCCATCGCTCTCGATCAAGCCGGGCGTGACCGCATTGACCGTGATGCCGTGGGCACCCAACTCCGTCGCCAATGCCCGTGTGAAACCGATAACCCCACCCTTCGCTGCCACATAGGCAGCCATGTTAGGCGTACCGGCAAAAAACGTATTGGAAGAAATATTGATCACCCGGCCTTCAACCTTGTTTGCCCGCATCTGGTCCGTGGCCGCGCGGCTGACGAGAAATGTGCCGGTCAAATTAACGCCAATGATTTGTTCCCAATGCGCAAGATCCACGTCGTCCCATGCGATAAAGGGGACAATGCTGGCATTGTTCACGACCACGTCAACGCCGCGGGCCTGTTGCTGGATTGCATCGAAAAGCGCCGTCACCGACGCGGCATCCGAAATATCCGCGGGGATCGAAACCGCTTTGCCGCCAATATCGGCCGCTGCGGCAGCACAGCCATCGGCATTCACGTCACTGACGATCACCGTGGCGCCATCAGCGGCCAGTCGAGTGGCAATGGCTTTGCCGATCCCCTGTGCAGCGCCGGTTACCAGCGCCGTTTTGTTGGCTAGTCTGTTGGTCATGATTTTGCTCCCATTGTTTTGTTGCGGCCTCAGGCGGCCGCGTCGATTGTCTTGATTGCGGCATTGATTCCGTCGCCCACATTGGTCTGGTGGCCCAGCAGGTTGAGGGCCCCGCCATAGGCCGACAGGGCGGCGATGGCATAGATTGGCTGGGCTGTCGGACCCATGTGTCCGATACGTGTCAGTTTGCCGAGCGTTTCACCGCGACCGGCAGAAAACACCACCCCGTACCGTTCCCGGGCCGTAGCGCGCAGCACCGCCTCATCAATACCGTCCGGTGTCTTTACGGCGGTTGTGGTTGGTGACGCGATGGAATCGCTGGCGGCCCAAAGATCCAGACCCATTGCCTTGATACCGGCCCGCGTTGTGGCGGCTGTCAGCGCGTGCCGCGCCCAGACATTTTCAGGCCCTTCCTGCAGATAGATGTCAAAGGCAACATCCAGCCCGTTCAACTCGGCCACCGATGGTGTGAACGGGAAGGGTGCGTCATGGGACCAGGCATTTTCCCAATCCAGAATACTCAACATGGACGCCGTCGGCGCATCGTCATTGGCCTTCATCTTGTCCCAGGCCCGTTCGCTGACCCCGAGAAGTGTTAGCGATGGCGGACAACCGAGGCATTTGTTCGGACCGGTAACATAGATGTCCGCCTTGCACTCCTCCGGGTGAGTTTTCATGCCACCAAAGGATGAAACAGCATCGACGATCAGATAAGCTCCATGCGCGGCAACGATCGCGCCGATTTCGTCAATGGGATTGATCGTGCCCGATGGTGTGTCGTGATGGCATACCGCGACAATGGAGATCTGCGGATTGGATTGCAGCATCTCCGATACGGCTTTCGGGTCGATGGCCTCATTATAAGGCACTTCGATTTCAAGCATGTTGGGAGTGTAGCGGGCGGCCCAGTAGCCAAAACCCTTGCCATACACGCCCGAAGCAAGATTGAGCACCGTGTCTTGCGGCGTAATGAGGGATGCCGCCGCCGCTTCCAGTCCAAGAACCGGTTCTCCCTGCAGGATCAGCGGGCGGTTCGAAAGCCGCATTACGGTTTGGGCTTTTTCTACCAGGCGCTCGTGAAACAGCTGAAACGCCGGATCATAATCATAAAGGACCGGGCTCGACAGGCCACGCAGAACATCTGCATAGGCGTTTACGGGGCCCGAGGTCAGAGTGATTACCGGTTGATCATTGTCAGAATAACGCATCGTCTGCCCCTTCAGGCACCTCAGCCATAAAACTGGGTGCCGGTTTTGTAGGTTTTGAAATTATCCATGTCGTGGGAGAACATCAGATCTGCCTCATGGTCCTGAGCCAGCTGTTTGACCCGCTCCATGGATCGCACGCCTGCCACTGGATCGATGTGAAACGAGGCCTGGTTCAAAGTGTCGAGGCTCTGCTCCGTATAGGCGGCGTCAATAGTAAAGAGGATCGGCTTGCGGCTGCCGAACTCCACCAGCAGGCTGTAATGGCCGATCGAATGGCCGGGCGTGAAGAACAGTTTGATGCCCTTTGCCAGCTCGAAGTCGCCTTCCACGCCTTCGAAGGTCGAATTGGCCGGTGTGGTGCCCGGCAGCAATTGGTCAGCCAGACCGCGAGCCTCGGCCGCTTCGGCCGAGAAACTCAAGTCGGAATACCCAAGTATTTCAAATGGTTCCGGTTTGCACGCTTGTGGCACTTCAGTTTTGTGGCAGATTTTCTTGGCATCCGGCAGATATTTGTTGCCGCCGCAATGGTCGAAATGAAAGTGGGAATTGAAGACGACATCAATGTCCTTCGGTTCAAGGCCCAGCAGGCCAAGTGCACCGGGAATGGTTTGTTCCTTGGTCTGTTGTGGCTTTTCGAAGGGCAGGACCTTCATGACGTGGTCGTAGTCATAACCCGTATCAATCAGGAACCGGCCTTCCGCATGCTCGATCAGGATTGAGTAGACCGGGAAGCGCACTTCGCCGCCGGGTCCCTTGTTCCAGAACACGTGAAAGCCGTCGAGAACGAGGGAACCCCCGTCCAGCAGATAAACTTTTGTATCGGTCATTGCCTACTCCTTCGCAAAGAACCGGCGCATCCGGCAGCCGGTTGTGAATTTCAGGTCAGAACTCATCGTGCACCGCGCTCATAGGGAATCCCAAGCGCCGCGGGTAGACTTGAGCGGCGGCCGAAGGCCACCAGCATGATCATGACGGCAAGAAACGGAATCATCTGAATGACGTCGGTCGGGATATTGATGCCGGCGACCTGCAATGCCGTGGTCAGGGAAAGCGAAATGCCGAAAAGCAATGCGCCGAGCAAAACCCAAACGGGCCGGCCGCGAGCAAGCATGGCAAGAACGATGCCCAGAAACCCTGCTCCGTTTGTGATGAAAGGAACAAATATTCCGGCACCGATATTGGCAAGATAGGCGCCGCCGATCCCGGCCAGAGCACCTGTCGACAGGACCGCAACCGTGCGCGTGCGCACTACATCGACGCCTGCGACATCCAGCGCGGCGGGCTTGTCGCCGGCGGCTTGCAGATTGAGGCCCAACTGGGTACGGCGATACACATAGATCATCACGAAGACCAGCGCCACGGCGAGATAGACGATCAGGTGGTGGCGAAACAGTGCAGGTCCAAGGACCGGAATATCCGACAAAAGCGGAATGGCCAGCACATCGGCCGCCGGAAGCCTTGGATAGGTTCGCGAAAACTGGACGTGGTGGAGCAGGGCGGTCAACCCTTCCAACCCGAGCGTCAGCCCGATACCGATGACGATCTGGTTGAGTCCGAGACGGACGCACAAAATCGCCATGACCGAGGCAACGATCCCGCCGGCCAGAGCACCGCCGAGAAAGCCGAGCCACAGCGATCCCGAAGAGTAGGCCACAAGGAAACCGAAATAGGCTCCCGCAATCATCATGCCTTCAATGCCGATATTCAAAATGCCTGATTTTTCAGAGATCTGTTCGCCCAGACCGGCCAGGAGCAGTGGGACGGCAGCGGCAACGGCGCCAAACAGCAACGCTCCAAGGAAGACTTCACTGAACAGCGATCCCATCCGTCAGGTCCTCCGCGCGTTTTGGTAGCGGTGATCGGCATATTCGGCGATGGCCAGCACAATCAGAACGATGGCGATCAGCACCAGCGTAAAGGTTGTTGGCACGCCGATGCGTCGGGCCGCACTCTCGCCACCGATGGAAAGAACCGAAAGGAGGAAAACAAATCCGATGGAAGCGAACCCGTTCAGTCGCGCCAGGAACACAGCGGGAATGACGGCAAGGCCGTAGGCCGGATTCCAGTCTGCACGGACATTGCCCTGGACACCCAGAATGTCGACGGCGCCGGCCAGGCCCGCCAGAGCGGCAGAGATGGCAAAGACCGCGATGGTCAGGCTTGGTACGCCAAGTCCGGAATGAACGGCTGCGCGGGGATTGGCGCCCACCACACGCAGTTTCAGACCAAAGGCCGTGCGTGTCATCATCAGATGCACCGCGATGATGGCTACAAGACCAAGAAGAAGGCCACTGCTGATGGTCGTGTCGAACAGCCGGAACATGCGGTCTTCCACCGGCAGGGTACGGGTCTGTGGAACCGTGGTACCGGGATCGAGGAACACCAGCTTGACCATGACATTGGCCAGTGACACGCCGAGAAAAGTCATCATCAGCGTCGTGATGATTTCATTGACGCCATGATAGGCCTTGAGCAATGCCGGCAGCAGTGACCAGGCCATGGCGACGGTCGTTGCAAGCGAAAACGCAATGATCAGCGCCAGCCAGGACGGCATGACAGCGGCAAGCAGAGGCGCGCTGGCGGCCGAAGCAACCGCACCCAGCAGAAACTGGCCATCAACGCCGAGGTTCCAGATGCCGGCCCGAAAGGCAACAATCAGGCCTGCGGCAATGAACAGCATCGGTGCCATCCGTGTCAGTGTTTGCTGGACACCTGTGGGCGAAAGCAGACCGCGCTTGATCACATAGCCATAATATTCAAGCGGGTTCACACCGATCGCGATCAGGATCAGACCTGCAATGATAAGTGCGATCAGGATCGGTCCGAGCGTCAGCAACAACCGGTGGATCATGGCCTGAATTGGATCGGTCACGGTACCTGCAGGTGTGGTGGTCGATTCCATGGGTTGTGAGTCCGCACTCATTGGCTCAGCCCAACCATCAGCCGCCCGACCTCAGTGCGTGCATTTTCACCATTTTCCACGATACCGGTGATCGTACCCGCATCCATGACCGCGATCCGGTCGCAAAGCTCCAGCAGTTCCTCAAGATCTGTCGAAATCAGCAATACGCCGAGGCCGCTGGCGGCGATATCGCGAATGCGCTGACGTGTTGAAACCGTGTTCGACAAATCCAGCCCGTAGGTCGGCTTGTTGAAGATGACCACCTTGGCTCCGTCCGAAAGCTCCCGGGCCAACAACACCTTCTGGATGTTGCCGCCCGAAAGGCGGCCGACCGGTGTATGCGCACTTGGGGTGCGCACATCATAGTCCTGAATGAGGTGTTCGGCATGTTGGTCGATATCTGCACGTCTTTCGATCTGATTGCGCCAGTAGGGTGGTGATCCGATCTGCTTCAGGAGAAAATTGAGCGACACCGGAAACGTGCTGACCGTGCCTTCGCCCAGCCGATCATCGGTGAGGTATCGCAGCCCTGCATCACGGCGCTCACCAACCGAGTGTGTTTCAATGCGCTTTCCATTGAGTGTTATGGAGCCGCTTTCGATCCGGCTTTGTCCGGACAGCGCATCGGCCAGTTGCTTTTGCCCGTTTCCGTCAATTCCAGCAATTCCCAGAAGTTCCCCTGGATGAAGTTCCAGGTGGACGCTGTTTAGACCAGGTGCCGTTGATGTCGACTCAAGTGTTACGCCATCCAAGACAAGGACCGGTGGTTCCGCAGTTGAAAGCGGATTGGGTTTGTGAAAGCCGGCATCGTCCTCGCTATGTTGCCCTCCGAACATCATCTCAACGATTTGCGTAGTGAGCTCCGCCTTGTCCAATGATTTGAAGCGATCCGGCCCGATCTCGCCGACTTTACGACCGAGTTTAAGCACGGAAATCCTGTCGCCGAAGGACACCGCCTCGTTCAGCTTGTGGGTGATGAATATGATCGCCAGGCCACGGTTGACGAGGCGCCGCATCAGGGATCCGAGTTCCTCGATCCCCTTTGGGGTCAACATGGACGTGGATTCATCCAGGATGAGAACACGGCTGTCACGGATGAGCGCCCTCAGTATTTCCACCTGCTGCTGCTCACCCAGCGACAGATCATGGGCATAGGCATCCAGATCGACCGCGATCCCGAGTGATTTTGAAATCTCGTCGACCTTTTCGCGCAGACGCTCCTTGCGCGGTCGCTCCCACCATGGACCGCCGAGCAGCAGGTTTTCTGCGACGGTCAGTGTTGGCACCAGCATCGCGTGCTGGAAGACCGTGCCTATCCCGAGAGAAAGCGCGTGGCGTGGAGAGTTAATCGCACGTTGTGTGCCGTCAATTTGTATCGAGCCTGAATCCGGCTGTTGCAGTCCGGATAGAAGGCCGATCAGCGTGGATTTCCCGGCGCCGTTTTCGCCAAGCAACACGTGGACTTCACCCGGGAGGATTTGAAGGTCCACATTGTCGTTGGCCACAACGCCGGGAAAAGCCTTGGTAATGCGTTCAAGGGTGACAATGGGTTCCGCTGCCGCCTGATGGCTTGTGGCTGTCACTCTGTTCTACCTCATCAGGTCAGTCATGCCGTAATCAGAAAGTGCAAGCGAGGGCAAAGCCAATTGCCCCCGCCTGGGAGGATTACTCCTGCACGTCGGACATCATTGCACGAACCGCCGTCGCTTCAAAAACCGGTTCGACGGTGATTTTGCCGGAGATGATATCGTCACGCATCGCCATGACGTCGGTCCAGACGTCATCCGGGATCTGTGGCGTCTTGAGCAATTTCACAGAATCGTCCGCCAGACCGATAGCGTAGCTCTTGGTGCCGAATGTGTCCGACTTGAGGTCCGCAATCATGGCTGAATAAACGGGCTCGATATTCCAGACAACCGAGGAGAGCAGATTGCCCTTGTCGATGGCTGTCTTGTCGCCGATCACATCGATAAACAGGACTTTGCCGCCGTCGCCGGCTTTGCTGGTCTCGACTGCCTGGAGCATGCCGAAGCTGGAGCCATTGCCCTGGCCGAAAATGATATCGGCGCCAGCCGCTATTACACTTTCGGTCACCCGCTTGCCACCGGCTGCGTCACTGTAGGCTGCAGGTCCGATGACCGCGTAAATGACCTTGGCGTCCGGGTTTTCGGCCTTCACGCCCTGCGCAAATCCGGCTGACTGGGAGTTCCAGGATGGCGGCTCGCCCGATACGACGATGCCAAGCGTGTTCGAACGGCTCATTTTCGCAGCCATGCGGCCGGCCAGATAGGCACCGGCATGACCCGAAAGCGTGTAGTCGGCGATCAGTCCCGGTGTCAGTGCGCTGGGCGTATCAACGATGGCGACCGGCACATTCAGTTCCTTGGCGATTTCGGGAGCCGCGGTGTTGTAGCCACTGGCATGAGCGATCATCAGGTTTGCACCGTCTTCCGCCAATTCACGCAGCGTTGGCCGGACATCGCCATATCCGAGGCCCTGTGCAACGATCACTTCGACACCGGCTGCTTCACCCGCTGCCTTTGCGGCATCGACGCCCTGCTGGTTCCAGCCGTAATCGGTGCCTTCCTCAGGCGTCAGGATGGCAATTGTATTGACATCAGCCGCGGTGGCGGACCCGAGCATCAATCCTGAAATGATCAGTGCGCTAGCACCCTTTAAGATGAAATTTTTCATGGTATCCTCCTTTTTGTATTGGTCGTTAATTCAGTGAATGATAACATCAATAACCCCCTGTTTTATTTTAAGAAAATTGGAAAGACATGTTGATGTTGCGACGTTTGTTATTATTGGTTTTCTTCAGTATTTCAGCACAGGCAAACGCCGTTGAACTGCGTGAAATTGAAGTTCGTAAGGGCACGGCAGGGCTGTCGCCGGTGCCGCTCGACTTGACCAATGCCAGCGAAGCATCGCTTCTGTGTATCGGGGAACTCGCCCATTGGTATTCGACCGAAGTCGCCCGGATTGAAACCGGGACGACCGCCCGGGTCGATCTGTGGTTCGATCCGAAATCCGGCACATACACACTGCTCAATGACAGTGAAGAGAACATGCCACTGGAAGCCCTGTGGTGCGGTCGGGCAGGTCGAGCGTATGAAACACGTGGACGCATCCTGCTCGACCGGAGCCCTGACCGGGTGCCCGATGCCTTGGATCTGGCTTGTACGCTGAACGAGGACCAGGTCCGTTGCGAGTGAATTTCGGTCATGGCCATCACTTGGCAGCCTTTTCGTCAACCAAGGCCTTGAGCTGGTCATATTCCGCCTTGACGTCAGGATTGGCCGCCACCAGTTCAGCCGCCAATTCTGCAAAGGACTCTTCCATCTTCGCCTGATCGTCCGCCGAGAGTGTGTTGATGATCCCGCCATTGTCGCGCCAGATGCCGTAGGTGCGTTCAACATTGTCGACACCCCACTGGAAGACCGCCATTTCCGCGGCGCGCCCGGCTTCGAGGATCGCGGTTTGAACGTCTTTCGGCTGCGCCTGGAACCAATCCTCATTGACGACCGTCACGGAGACGATCTCCGCAAATCTGAGATCCGTGATGTTCTTGCCGATGTCGTAGTATTTGAATGCCGTGAGTATGGGCATGCCCACCAGCAAGCCGTCGAGACCGCCGCTCTGCAATTGCGGCACGACCTCTGAAAGCGCCAAAGGCAACGGCGTGACACCGATAAGTTCCATCGGCTTGATCTGCATCGGAGTGGCGAAGGTACGCACCTTCAGTCCCTTCATCCCGTCAAGGGTGGTCACCGGCTTGGTGGTAAAGACAACGGTGGGGCTGTTGTAGATTGCGCCAATCACCCTCAAACCCTTGTCGAGGAAGAGGGTTTCCAACCGATCACGATAGGTGGAATCGTGAATGGCCGCACTGACATCCTGTGGTGTCTTGAACAGGCCCGGTACGTCGAAGGCCTGAAAGACCGGATCAACATTCGTCATGAATGAAGTTGGTGTCGTGAAGGCTTCGATGGTCCCCAGCAGTACCCCTTCGGCCATGCGCGGTATAGGTCCCAACTGGCTTGCCGGATAGATTTCCGTTGTAACCGCATCGCCGACGCGTTCCGCAAGTTCGGCGGCGAACACTTTCTGCCACTCGTGCTGTACATCGTTGATCGTCGCAGAGGCCAGTTTCATGGTGGCGGCTGATGCCGGCACCGTGGCGAGCACCATTGCCGACGGCGTCAGCATCATCATGGTGGCGAGAGCGGCTGCACGAAGCATGGATCTAATCATGATGTTACCTCTTATCTGGTGTCATAGGGGCCGGCTGAGCGAGAGTGATATCGCCGGTACATAGGTGATGACGAGAAGTGCCACGATCTGAACCGCGACGAATGGAAGAACCCCGCGATAAAGCGAATGCGACGGCAGTCCGGTTACCGACTGCGCGACAAAAATGTTCAATCCGAATGGCGGCGTGAACATTCCGATCGCCAAATTGACCGTCATGATGATGCCGAAGTGAATGGGATCGACGCCGACGGCGATCGCGATCGGAACCAGGAGTGGTGCGAGAACCAGTATGGCCGAGGTCGGATCCAGAAAGCAGCCGATCAGCAACAACAGGGCGTTGACCGTCAAGAGAAAGCCGATGGTCGACATGTCGAGGGCTTGCATCCAGCCGACAATCGCCTGGGGAATACCCTGTGTTGTGATCAGCCAGGTGATCAGGCCGGCCGTCGCGACAATGATGAGGACCTTTGCCGAAAGCGTTGCGGCGCGAGCTGCCGCGTTGATCACATCGTTGATTCCCATCGACCGATAGACGAACATCGCGATGACGATCGCATACAAACAGGCAAAACCACCGGCCTCGGTCGGTGAAAACCAACCATTGTAGATGCCGCCAAGTACCACCACCGGCATCAGCAAGGCCCAGATCGCTTCCCGAGCGGTTTTGACGACAAGGCGGCCGTCAATCCTTGATGATCGGGGAATTTTTCGGCGCAGCGCCACAACGATCACAAACGCGGCCATCAGCAAGGCAATGACCATCCCTGGAAGAATGCCTGCAATGAAGAGCTGCGGGATCGATTGTTCTGCCGCCAGACCGTAGAGGATCATGGCGATGCTGGGCGGAATGACGATGTCGATTGCGCCAGCCGATGCCAGCAGACCGGCAGACCGCTCGGCGCCGTAGCCCGATGACTTCAGCTTCGGATAAAGGCTCTTTCCCAGAGCTGCCACCGCCGCAACGCTCGAGCCGGAGATCGCGCCCATGGCAGCCGATGCACCAACCGTGGCGACGCCCAGGCCTCCCGGCACACGGCCGGTTAGGGCAACCGCGAGGGCAATCAAGCGTGAGGCAATGCCGCTGACGGCCATGAGTTCACCGGCAAAAATGAAGAATGGAACCGCCAAAAGGGCGTAATTATCCAGACCGCCGAAGATGACCTGCTGCAAAAGCAGTGGCGGAAGCTCCAGAACAAGTGCAACCGTCAACACCGCACCGGTCAGGAATGCCAGGAAGACCGGCGTTCCAAAAACCAGAAGCAAGGCAGGGATGGCTGCGAGTGTGGCAATCATGATCGATCGCCTTCAAAGGATGTCCGTGGATCGAACGCAATCAACGCCCTGATATCCCTCAGCAGGCAGAAAAAGGCGATCAGCGCCATGCCGGCGAAGCCCAGAAAGACCATCGAATGAGGAATACTCATCGGAATGCCCATCGACATGCTGGTCGTGTCGAGGCGCATGATCTTTTGCACGAACGTCCACGAAGCATTGGCCGTATAAAGTGTCGCGGCCAGGGCGATGAGGTCATGAAAGATGTATAGCGCAACGCGCGAACGGCCATGGGCATAGGATGGAAGCAGATTGATGTTGATGTGCTGGCGCTGCGCCAGTGCGCGCACGGCGCCGGCCATGACCAGCAGAACAATGAGATAGACCATCAACTCGTCAGCGCCGGTAACGGAGTATGAAAACAGATGTCGCCCGGTCGCATTCGCGACATTGATCCCGACCACCACAATCAGCAGCAATCCCATCGTCCAGTCGATGGCCCGTCCCAACCGCGCTCCAACCCCGGTTGCCAGAGGCTCCCCGGACAAGGAGTTGCGTTTGTCGAGCGGGCTGCTCATCAGTCTCGCTCCTCGAGTATCCGGCGCACGGCAACAAATTTTTTCGCCCGTTCCTTTTGCAGCTCGAGGCCGCGTCCATCCGGATAGGCATAGATGCCTTCACCCGATTTGATACCGAGCTTGCCCGCACGGATCTTTTCCTCGACCATCGGCGCAACATCGCTGCGATTGGCCAGGTCGGAATTGAGAAAGGATGAGACCGAGCGATAGATGTCCATTCCCGCCATATCCAGCAGCGCCATCGGACCCACCACCGCAAGTTTGTAGCCAATGCCCCAGGAGACACATGTGTCGATGTCTTCGGGCTCGATCACGCCTCGTTCGACCAGATCAACTGTTTCGCGCAGCAGTGCATACAGAACCCTGTTTTCAACAAAACCGGGAACGTCTTTTTTGACGACCACCGGCAGAAGATCGAGACTGCGGATAAACTCACGTATGGCAGTTACCGTCTCTGGAGCCGTTTCGGCTCCACCGATGACCTCGATCATCGGAATGATATGGGGTGGATTGGACCAATGCATGCCGACAAATCGGGCCGGGTTTTCGAGATCTGCCTGCAGTTTGGTGATGGGGATACCCGAAGTATCGGTCGCGATGATTGTCGAGTGGTCAATCAACGGTTCAATTGCCCGATAGGTCTCCGTTTTAATGCCCTGGTCTTCAGGCACATTTTCGATGATCAGATCAGCGCCATCGACCGCCTCGCTCAGGGAGGAAACAAAGTGGATATCACCGGCTCCGGCAGAGGGTTGCGCGATGCCGAGTTGATCCATCACTCCGTCGGCCAGCCCAACCAGCCCCTGAGCCCTTTCGATGGCTTTTTGCGCCGTGTCAAAGGCACAGACCGTTACGCCACCGCGGGCCAATCTGGCCGCGATTCCCGGGCCCATCGTGCCCAGGCCGATGAGTCCGACGCGTTCAATCATCCTGCGGCCTTGACTTCGGTTGCAGCCTTGAACGCTGGCCTCTGGGCAATCGTGGCGATCCAGCGATCAAGATTTGGAAAGGGTGGTCGATCGATCTTGAAACCGAGGCAGCGGATCAGGATCGGTGCACAGGCGATATCGGCGAGCGTGATCTTGTCCAGCGCCATGAAAGTCCGGCCATCCAGATGGCTGTCGATGATCGCCATTTGATTCGCGAGGTCTTTGACCTGTGCACCATATTCCGGGCTTCTCTCATCCTCGGGAAGTTTGCCGCCTTTGAACGCTGCCATATATCCGGGATTCACCGCAGCGAGCAGGAAATCCATCCACCTGTCGACTTCTGTGCATTCTGCTGGTGTTGCGCCCGTGAATTGGGAACCGCCGCTTGCCGCCAGATAGCGAAGGATCGTGTTCGATTCCCAGATGACGGTGTCGCCATCGACGAGGGTAGGGACCTTGGAGGTCGGGTTGAGCGCCTTGTATTCGGCCGTTTGCGTGTTTTCGAACAGGCGGCCATAATCCTCGCGCTCATAGGGTGCACCCATCTCTTCCAGCATGAAGAGCACCTTCTGGACGTTCCCGGATGTTTGTCGTCCCAATACCTTGTACATAACCACTGGTCTCCATCTCGCCGGATCATGCCGGCATTGCCGTTCAAAGGGGTTTGTAGACGATCGCGTCCATTTCGATCTTTGTATTGATTACCGCCCGCGCTTCGACAGTTGTTCGGGCAAGCACTGCATCACCGATGCCCTTGAGAAAGGCTCGATTGTACCGCCCGAAGTCTCGAACATCCTGAAGGTAGGTCGTTATCCGAACCACATCCGACAGGGTCGCGCCTTCATGGGCGATGACCCGTTCGATTGTCTTGAGGGTGGCCAGCGTCTCTTCCTCGATCGTGCCGTCGATCATGTCGTTGTTTTCATCCTTCGGCACTTGTCCGGACACGAAAATATAGTCGCCCGCCCTGACCGCCGGATGAAACGGCAGGTTGGGGTTTTTGTTGCCAATGGCGTAGTGCTGGTCGGATTTTCTCGCCGTATCGCTCACACGCTGCTCCTAAAATACATTGGTCTCGATGATGTCGACGCCACGAATGCGGTCGATCAGATAGATGATCCCGCGGTCATCGATGGTGACGTCATTGGATGAAGCCTGCTCGGCGCCGCTTGGCGGGTCTGGCTGAAAATGACCGACCTCATGGGGTGAGAAGGGATCGGAAATGTCGACCAGCCGAAGGCCCTGCGCAAACCAGGCAAACGGAATAATGGAACCCTTGAACCTTTCCGAAGGCTGATGACATCCCATCATCGGCGGTTGCGGCGAGCCGTCCATGTCCAGTCCCTCGACCTGAAAGGTCGAAATCGGCAGTGGGTTCCGCTCGTCGGTTATGTCGTAGATCCAAGTAAATGCCGGCGCATGCGGTCGCAGTTTGGCCACGTCTTCATCGGCGACAATCATGATGTCGCGACCCTTCAGCTTTTGCGGAATGGGCAGGCAGGTATGGGTTGGGTGCGGAAAGCCGGGACTTGAGTTCCTGTGCGCAATCGCCTTGGGTTTGCTGAGATCCGAAATGTCCAGGATGAAAAGTCCGTGATGCCAGTAACTGACATAGAGACGGTCTCCCATCCGCAGGGGATGGTGGCAGCGTGGTGCGACGTAGTCATGCCAGGGATACTCTTCGCCGCCGGCCGTCCATTGGCCGGGAATCCACCAGCGGCCGACTTCCGTCGGATTGGCCGGATCCTGTAAATCAAGGATCATGACGAATGCGCCGACATAGCCGTCGGCTGTCGGCGAGATATAAGCGTAACGTCCGTCGAAATCGTAGCGGTGAACTCCCCTGCCGCCGGTTAGCCATTTGGATATGAGAGTTGGTTTTTGTGGATTGGTGGTGTCGTATATTGCGAGGCCGCCACCAAACTCGGCCGGCCCGTCATTGCCGAGCCGCTCATGATTGATGACCATCAATCCATCTTGCGCACGCACTTTGTGTGAATGCCAGCCGAGCGGCACATCGATTGTTGTCAGTTTTTTCGGGTTTCGCGGATCGGATATATCAACCAGCGTTGTTCCGCTTGGCGGCCGCATATGGCCGATATAGAGAATATTGCCATCCACCCAGACCTGGCCACCGCCGGGGCAATCAATGTGACCGATATGTTTCGTGTTGAACGCAGACACCACTTTTGTAAAGCCTCAGCAAACGGGTTGGAAAACCGAACGGTGAACGCGGCGCCGTGCGCCGCAATTGACCACCATCACGAAATACGCAAAAGGTCTCCCGACTGGTTCCTGCCCCAGCGTTTGTAGAGCCTGAGCGCCTTTTGAGTGGGCGCGTCGGTCGCTCCGAAAAAGATGACCGGTTCGCTCGCGGAGTCATTCACATGTTCGACCCAGCAACCGCCGGGGACAGCAAGCGTGTCGAACTGGTTCCAGTCGTGGCGTTCACCATCGATGAGCGAATGTCCTTTGCCGCGAAACGGCGCCAGCAACAAGCTGGCAGTCTCTCGCTGGGGAAGCGTCTTTTCACCTGGCCGCAGCATCTGGACGTAGAAGTTGATCGTATGGAACACAGGCCCGCCAGTGGTCGGGTCGACATAATCGATAACGATACCTTCGTGAGGGTCACCGTCCCAATCCTTGTGCGCGTCCAGAACGGATTCCATGTGCTCCCAGCGGTAGACCCACATGGGAGAGGAGAGGCCACCGCCGCGTTTGTGATCGACAAAGCGCGGCATGAGTCCGCCTTCACCGTAAATGGCCTGGGAATAGTCGGACGGATAGCGGGCTGTCTGGACCTTTTTGGCGACCTCCTTGCCGTTTTCCATCTCCGTGTAATTGTGGTCGAAATGAACAGCGTGCAAAGTCTCGACCAGCGGCAGATCTAGAACGGACAGATTGACGGCCTGCTCGCCACCAACGGTCCCGTGATTGTGCCAGGCATCGTTCGGTGTCAGCACCATGTCCCCTGGACCAAAAGTGACATCCTCACCTTCGACGCCGGTGAAATTGCCTTCACCCGTCAATCCAAAACGAATAGCGCTGGGCGAGTGTTTGTGTGGGGGCATGATTTCATCGGGATCATTCAGCCGATAAGCCGTGTACATTGTACTGACCGAGGCCCGTTTTGGACTGAGTCCGGGATTGACCAGGATCAGTGAGCGGCGCTCGCTGTCATCCATGGTGATCAGCTGGGCGGCCCGCTGCAAAAGCGGTTCAATATCGCCGTATTTCCACACAAACGGCACCGCCTTTGGCGTTGCCATCAGCTGTTTGACCTCATCATGGTCTACATCTTCACTGGTGGCCCAGAAAGGAAACATGTTGCTGACATGGATGTCGTCATACAGCCCTTTTAAGGCGGCCTGCTTGTTACTGATCTCGGATACATTTGGTTGCGTGACGGACATTTAACAGACACCTCATAGAATTTGACCAGTGGATTAACCAAACCAACCGTAACACAATGGTTGATGTGTTCAAGATGAGTTTTGCAATTTGTTAAGGATTCGGTTGAGGGCTGCATTCTACGCAATCATGTCGCGTGTGAAACTGCCGAAAAAGTATAACCTATTGAATATAAGCCATAAAATGCTTTGAAACTTTTTCAGGCCAAGCTGTATCGGGCAGGGTTTTCGAGCAATATCCGCTCCGGACGTCAACCAGAATCGTTTGGTTGGTTTCCGATTTTGGTCACGCCGCCAATTTCGTCTGTGATGCTTTGACTATAAGATCGGCTGCCTTTTCGGCAATCATGATCACCGCCGCATTGATGTTGCCACAGACCAGGTCGGGCATGACCGATGCGTCGACAACGCGAAGGCCATCAACCCCTCGAACCCGCAGTTCCGGATCCACCACGGAGTCGGCATCAGCGCCCATGCGGCAAGTGCCCGCGGGATGATGAACGGTGATGGAAGTCTTGCGGATATGGGCGTCGATTGCAGCGTCATCCTGCACGTCGGTGCCTGGGAAAAACTCCGCGTCGATAAATGGTTGTAGCGCTGGTTGGGACGCCAATTTGCGGGCGAACTTAATTCCGGCGCGAAGCGACTCCCAGTCCTTTTCGGATGATAGAAAGTTCTGGTGAATGCATGGGGCCGCAAACGGGTCCGGTGAAGACAGGCTGATATGACCGCGGCTTTCCGGTTGCACAGCGACAATACGGGTGGCAAAGCCATCGGTGAACGGTTTCTTGAACGGAGAAAAATACGGCCATGCGGCAAGCGGTGCAGCGGTAAACAACATCTGGACGTCAGGGAGTGGTCGGTCCGGTGAACTTTTCAGGAATGCAACGCCGCCGCCCGGTACATCTCCGGAGAATCCGCGACCGGTCAGGTAGGTTTTGATGAAGTCAACCCCGATCCGGTCAGCGCGCATCATCCTGTGAAACGGACCCGGTGACTTGCGCCGATACATCAGGATCGCAGAGACGTGATCTTGCAGGTTCTTGCCGACATTCGGAAGGTCGACCCGCGGGTTTATTCCCAGCGTCTTGAGCTCGGCCGCGGCGCCAATGCCCGACAACATAAGCAATTGAGGTGTGTTGATGACACCGCCGGCCAGCAGAACTTCGCGTCGCGCGGTTGCTGTGTGATCCTCTCCATCGTGCCTGTATCGGATCCCGACAGCCCGGTTGTTTTCGATATCAACCGCCGCAGCGTGGGCCTTGGTAACGACCGTTAGGTTGGGACGTTTGAGTGAAGGCCGCAGATATGCGGATGCCGTAGAGCATCGACGGCCGTCCTTGATGGACATTTGCAGGCGACCGAAGCCCTCCTGAACCGCGCCGTTGTAGTCGCTCGTTTGCGGGAAGCCCGCTTCCTTGCTCGCTGAAATAAAGGCGTCGACGAGAGGATCCTTGTATCGGCAGAACTGACTGTTAATCGGACCATCCCCACCACGGTAGGCGTCAGCGCCACCCTCCCAGCTCTCCTGTTTCTTGAAGTAGGGCAGGACCTTTTCATAGGACCAGTCCGTCAGACCCGAAGCCGCCCACCGGTCATAGTCTCCCCCATTGCCACGAACATAGGCCATGGCATTTGTCGAGGACGACCCGCCAACGATCTTGCCCCGCGCGCACTCAACACTTCGGCCATCGACATTGGCTTCCGGCTCACAAAAATACATCCAGTCATGGCGTCGTTCTGTCAGTATCTTTCCCCAGCCAAGCGGAATGTGCACCATTGGATCACGGTCCCAGTCACCGGCCTCCAGTAAGAGGACGCTGGTTCCCGCATCCGAACTCAAACGATGGGCCAGCACACACCCGGCCGAGCCAGCGCCCACGATGATATAGTCAAAAGAACCGGCTGCCGGCATGGTTGGACTCCAATTCACGGTCTGAAATTGAGTTTGGTTGGGTGACCACTTTTCAACCAAAGCACTCAACCACTACACAAATCCGGTTGTCAATGAGAATGTGTTTCGCTAAACAAGTGGATGAGACCGCATTGTGAGTCTATGCACGGCGGGCTGCGAAAACGACAATACTATCCACGGGAGACCTTGGTTTGACTGTTTCGGACGTAAGTGAAAGTTCCAACGGTGTGGGTCAGATCGTTGCGGCGATTCAGACTATCCAGGCGCAAGGGACCCCATTGCCGTCGGAACGCGAGCTCGCAAACAGGTTGAACGTCAAACGCCACCAGCTGCGCAAGGCGTTGGCGGAGATGCGTCATCGCGGTGACCTGGAGCCACAACGCGTTCGGCGCGCACCACGTGCTTTGCCGCGCCACGGTGAGGAGCTGGCGCGGTTGACGAACCCCCTGGAAATCATGGAGTTGCGTCTGATCATGGAGCCGGGGCTGGCTCGCCTGGCATCCCTGCGCGCCTCTGCGCTGGAGATCGCACGTATCATGGACGCGGCAACGACCAAGGACGGTGACAAGGCTGGTGCGGCTGATCTGGCGTTCCATCTGGCGATTATCGAGGCGGCGCGAAACCATCTGGCTGGTGAATTCTATAAGATGTTGCGTCAGGTGGCCGTTGATGCCCGGGTTCGGATCGCCCGTAACATCCCCACAACCTGTCCAAAACGCATAGCTCAGCGAGATGCGGAACACCGAAAGGTGGCAGAAGCAATAGCACAGCGCGATCCCGAAGCGGCGGAAGCGGCCATGCGCGCTCACCTTTTGGCCGTCCACAAGCAAATCAACGAACGAATTAATGCCGGCGCTGCGGCCGCCTGACGCGATGGTGTGGCTGCCTGGCCCATTCGGAGGCGGGTTTCATCCACAAATTTGATGTCTTGATTGTCGGTGCCGGATCATCAGGATCGGTTTTGGCAAACCGGCTCAGCGCCGATGAGAATTGTACAGTTGGTCTGCTCGAGGCGGGTGGATTTGCCAGCGATCCGGATATCGCCGACCCACTGAAATGGCCGGAACTCCAGGGCCGGGATTTTGATCGCAACTATCTGACGGTTCCACAGCCCTTCACGGCAGGGCGAACTCACCGCTGGGCGCGGGGAAGAATTGTCGGTGGCTCCAGTTGCCTCCACGCCATGGCCCATGTTCGGGGACATCCCGAGGATTTCGATGACTGGTCAAAAGCCGGTGGTGAACGCTGGTCCTATAAGGGACTGTCGGAGGGATTCAGGAAGAGCGAGCGCTTTACGGCATTTGAATTTGAGGGTAGGGGGACTGATGGTCCATTGGATGTTTATCTTCCGGACTCTGAAATCAGCCCGGTTGTGAAGGCCTATATGCAGGCCGGGCAGGCGCTCGGTGCGCCTTCGCTGCGCGATCACAACTGTGGCGAACTGATCGGAACTGCGCCGAATTCACTGAACATACGAGACGGACACCGTCTGAGTGTCGCCGACGCCTATCTGACTCAGGAGGTTCTGGCCCGTGAAAATCTCAGCCTGTTGACCGGACTGACCGCCGAAAAACTCTTGTTTGAGAAAAACCGAGTCAATGGTGTTCGGATGGCGGGTGCTGATGGATACGTAGACCTCCATGCGGATCACATCATTCTTGCCGCGGGGGCGGTCGATACACCGGTTTTGCTGATGCGTTCGGGCATAGGAGACGCCGGAGAGCTTTCAAACGCTTCGATCAACTGCCGGATCGAACGGCCCGAGGTCGGGATGAACCTGCAGGATCATATGCTTCTTCTGGGCAATGTGTATCTGTCGAAGCAGCCGGTTCCGGCATCACGATTACAGCATTCCGAATCTCTGATGTATCTTAACAGCGCCGATCTCGGTGCAAGCTCCGGTCGGCCGGATGTTGTCCTGGCATGTGTGGTCGCGCCATCCTTGGCCGAAGGGCTGACCGGCCCCGATTTTGGGACGGCATATACGATTCTGTGTGGCGTCACGCACCCAACCAGCCGGGGGCGAATATTGCCAGGTGGTCCGGATATAGACGACGCGCCGATTATTGATCCACATTATCTTGAAACGGCACATGATCGCCAAACCTTCCGCGCAGCGCTTCGAACCGCGCGCATGGTGGGCCACCATTCGGCAATGGACGACTGGCGAAAGTCGGAATTCCTGCCGGGCGAGGGCGCCCGATCCGATACCGAGCTGGATGCCTTCATCGCCAGTGCAGCTTCAACCCACCATCACCCGGCTGGCACATGTCGCATGGGGCGCGATTCGGGTGCCGTGGTTGATTCTGATTTGCGATTGGTGGGCCTGGACAATCTCTACATTGTGGATGCGTCGGTTATCCCCGTTCTGCCGAGCGGACCGATCAATGCCGCGGTGGTCGCGGTGGCCGAAACATGGGCCAGCATGGCCCCTGACGTATTGTCCGCAAATACAAACCATCCTGTTTAAGAGGCGGGCTGGGTCTTAGTCTGGAGACCGGCCACAAACCGATGAAATCCAAAATACCGGACAATCTCCGGAGTATGCAGGCATGCTCTGTCGACCGGTGATCGGGCGCGCATGAGAGTCTCGGCAGCAATTGGTCTTGATTCAAAACTGAGAAAGCCTTATTTGGCCTCCGTTCGTAATAGGTTGCCCGAAATCGGCGGTTCGGTCTCGGGTGTCCACAGGCACTTATTGAAGTTGACAGGACTGGAATATCATGGCGAAGGGCAAATTTGAACGTAACAAGCCGCACGTTAACATTGGCACGATTGGTCATGTTGACCATGGCAAGACGTCATTGACGGCTGCGATTACGAAGTACTTTGGAGACTTCAAGGCCTATGACGAGATTGACGGCGCGCCTGAA
>JANSYK010000005.1 GCA_024742485.1 Alphaproteobacteria bacterium
AAAAAACACCAACGATTTGGTGTTTTTAGCGACGAACGCGCGGAGCCATAGCGAAGCGCTTGAGCATTGGTGCGAAGCACCAAAAAACACCAACGATTTGGTGTTTTTAGCGACGAACGCGCGGAGCCATAGCGAAGCGCTGGAGCGTGCAGTAAATCTGGCCGAACTGCCCAGTGGCACGTCACGAGCAACAAACGCAGTGGAAGCTGCGCTTTATGGAGGCCTCGCGGGACCACCTTGCCTTGCCAACACCCCGATGGCGGCCAAAGGCTGTCGACAGGAGGCTCGGCATCGGTTTGCCTGTGGCCTATGCCCACCGGATCCAATTCAATCCGTCTGAGCTGGCGACGTGCCCACGATCCGTGCAATCTCGTCTTGCGGAATGCCGACATTTTCTGCCGTGACCAGAAGCTGGGCCCACGTCGCGTCATCAATAGGTATGCCGGTCGCCTCCCGCTCGGCGCGCACCTTGCGTTCCGGATCGCCCGGAAACAGGACGCCTTCCGTGCCCGGTGCCGGAGGCGACGCCTTGATCCAGTCGGTATAGTTGTCGATGTCGCTGTAAAATGCCTCGGCGTCGCCAAATACATCTGGGTCGATGAGGATTGCCAGCATGTTGTTTATGACCCGGGAACTGATGACGCGATCGGGCAGGTAGGCGCCTCCGCCGCTGAATGAGCCACCGAGAATGTCGCAGATCAGCGCCATGCCGAAGCCCTTGTGAAGTCCCATGGTCGTCAGGGCACCCTTTGGCTCCTCGAACATCACCGTCGGATCGTTGGTCGGTCTGCCCTGGTGGTCGATGAGGCAACCATCGGGAACCGCCTCTCCTTTCATGTAGGCAACCCGGGCCTTGCCCTGGGCAATGGTGCTGGTGGCCATGTCGAGCAGAAACATCGGATGCCGCTTCGAGGCCGGTATGGCGGTGCAATGGGGATTGGTCGTGAACCGCGCGTCACTACCGCCATGCGGTGCGACCAGCGAGTTCGGCGAAAGAACATTGACATAGTGAATGGAGACAAAGCCGGCTTCGGCAGCCATTGAAGCCCAATCGCCGACGCGGCCGATATGAAAGCTGTTGCGTAGCGACAGAACAGCGAAATGATGTCTGCCTGCCCGTTCGATAGCCAGCTCCATCGCCTGTTTTGCCACCAGCTGACCAAAGCCCCGATGGCCGTCAACCAGAAGGAACGGACCCTTGTCGCTGACGATTTCAGCCTCGGCATCGGGGTGCAACTGACCCGCCCAGATGCTGTCCATATAGGCGGGCAGTACGCCGACGCCATGACTGTCGTGTCCTGTGAGGTTGGCTTCAACCAGCAGCTGTGCCACCTGACGTGAGGCTGCTTGATTGTCAGATCCATGGCGAATGATGGCTTCTGTCAGCTCAGTCAGCCTTTCGGCAGAAATCAGCATGCGCCGCGTCTCCTTCGAAGATTTGCCCGTGATAATACCGTTTGTGGTCAAGGTGCCGGGCGATAAAACGCGTTGCGTTTACGGACTGGATCGAGCAATGACCAGTCTCCCTGCTCAACGACGAAGCCCTTTGGGAAGGGCGCGCGCGCCTCCATGCCGAGGGAACGCATCACCCGATCGTCTCTGTAATAACATTGCACAATCAGCGTTTCCAAAACCATCGCCTGTTGCGGGTGGTTCTTTCGGAAAGTCTCACCGACGGGGAGCCGCGAGGTTACCGTCAAGGCTGCAAATCCGGTACCCGCGACCTGATATGCCACGTCGTCGAGCACCGACAGCGCAGTATGCAGTTCCGACCGGCTCTTCGTGCTGGTGGCCAAAATGTCCGAGAAGATCGGTGCGTCGCCAGCGCTCGGGAGGTCATATTGGTGGCTTGCCGGAATGACCGTTTCTGCGATGGCATGCAGAATTGCCGTCTCCTCTCGGGACAGCTGCTGAAACTGATGGCCGCTTTTTTGCAGAATATTCATAATTCTTCCTCAATCGAACAGATTTGCCAGTCGCTGTTTCATCTGATCAGCGATGTATAGAGAAAGCGCTTGAATGGTGCTGGTCGGGTTGACCCCCGCGCTGGTGACAAAAATACTGCCGTCGACGATGAAGAGATTCTTGACGTCATGACTGCGGCCCCATTCATTGACGACGGAGCGGGCAGGGTCCGTGCCCATACGCGCGGTGCCCATGAGATGCCAGCCGCTGAAGTCGATCGGCGAGATCGAGAATGTATCTGTGGCACCCGCCGCCTTCAGCACCTCGGTTCCGCGCGCCACCGCGTGTTCCAGCATCTTGAGACTGTTGTCACTGAACGTGTAGCTGATTTTTGGTGCCGGAATCCCGTTCGAGTCCGTTAAATCCGGATCAAGCGTGACCCGGTTGTGCTCCTCGGGAAGGTCTTCGCAAAGAGCGACAAGGCTTGTGATGCGGCTGAACAGTTTGCGATAGGAATCGTGGTGATCTTCTCCCCACCGAATTCTGTTTCTTGAAAGGCCCGTGACTGCTGTTCCCACCGGTCCCAGACCGCGAGAATACTCAAAAGTGTAGCCGCGCACAAAGCCTCGGCTTGGATCCGTTTCATAAAACTCCTGGCTCTGGATACCCTTGTGCGGCCCGCGATATCCGTCGAGTTCCTCGTCAAAGACGCCCTGAACAGCCGCATAGGGGTGAAACATCAGGTTCTTGCCGACAAGTCCGCTGCTGTTGGCGAGGCCGTCCGGGAAGGTTGTCGATTTCGAGTTGAGCAGGATTCGTGGCGTGCCGATACCATTGCAGGCAAGGACAATCACGTGCGCCTTCAAAGCCTGTTCCCGACCATTTGAATCAAAGTAAATGACGCCCGATGCCATGCCCTGATCATCAACGGTGATTTCACGCACGCGACAATGGGTTCGAAGTTCGACGCCCCGGCGCCGTGCGTGGGGCCAATAGGTGATGTCCGTGCTTGCCTTTGCGCCTTGTGCACAACCACTGACACAGGTGCCCAGATTGACGCATCTTTCGCGCCCGTCAAAGGGCCTGGTGGCGATTGCGCAGTCCGACGGCCACCAGTGCCAGCCCAGACTGTTGAAGCCCTTTGCAACGGCCTGGCCCGCTTTGCCAAGCGGCAGGGGCGGCATATCGATGGACGGGCGCGGCGGGTTTGCCGGATCGCCCGCAAGGCCAGCCACACCCATCATATGGTCGTTTTGTGCATAAAACGGTTCGAGCGTGGCAAAGTCGATCGGCCAGTCATCGGCCACATCATCGAGGCTCCTGACCCGGAAATCCGACGGATGGAAGCGCGGAAACTGGCCAGCATATAAAATGGTGCTGCCGCCAACGGCGTTGAAATTGGCGACTTTGATCGGTGAATCGTTGTCGTTGACCGGATAATCGGAAGGAAGGTTGCGTGCGTTGGGGCTTATGCTGAAATCGGAACTCGTGCGCGCTTCCCAGTCGCGACCGGCGCTGGGATAGTCCAGCGGGTTCATATTCCCTCCCTGTTCGAGGCAGACGATCCTCATCCGCGTTTCGACGAGGCTCCAGGCAATGGCTGCCCCGGAGGCGCCCGCGCCGATGATCAACACGTCGATGGGCTCGTCTGTCATCTGATCTCCTCATGCGAGTGGACGAAACCGTGGGCTGCAATCCGATGCCGGTTGGGGCCTTGCCTGCCGGCTGTACTCACTCCGACTTTGCGTTTCTCGCGGCACTCGGTCGCCGAGGAGAATGGAAGTTTCTCTCCGGCTGTTTCGGTGATTGGGATCGACCAGCGGCCGATTATCAATCCGGTCGAGTCCATACGCAGTCGCAGGGTTTCACGATTCATAATTCAAATAAAATATATGTCAATGAGATTGATATATTTTGTGATTTTGCTATTGTTTTGTGGAGGGTAAATTGAGGTGGAATTCGCCTTGACATTGGCTTGCCAGGGGGCAAACAGTCTTATCCGCCGGAAACGGTATCCGACAACAGGTGGCCGCCACAAAGGCATCTGGTTCGCTTGAATTGTGGTCAAACGGGAAACAGACATCCATGGCAAAAACCGGTTTTGACAGTGCCGAAACCTATCTGTTTCAGAACAAATCCTGGGCCGGAAAAGATACCGGGGCGGACGAGATCACGACGGACGATTTGTTTCAGACCACGGAGTTGATGTTTCTTGCCCATTTGAGCATGGCCGAAGATACCGATCGGCAACTGCAAGTGCTCGACCTTGGCCGCATACATCTTCGCTTGCTCTATATCGCTGTAAAAAAGCCAGGAAAAACAGTGGGTGAAGTGCTTTCGTTCCTGCGCGTGACAAACCAGAATATTCACCGGCCGCTTGGCGAGCTGGTGGAGAAGGGCTATGTGGAACAGAGAACATCTTCCCAGGATCGCCGCAAGCGCGAGCTGCATGCGACAAAGAAGGGTGAAGACCTTTTCGACATGATCATGCGACTGCAATTTGACCGGTTGCGGGCGGCCTATAGTGCGGCCGGCAGGTCCGCGATACGCGATTTCTGGAAGGTGCTATGGAACATCCTCGACGAAAGTGATCGTGAGTGGCTGCTTCGCTCCGCGCGGGATTGAACTGTTTAGCACACCGTTGGTTTGCCCTGTCGGTCGGACCAAAACTTTGGGTCTGATGCTTGGAGCCATTCGACTGCGATTAACAACAAACACATAAATTATATCAATAAGATTGACATAAAATTTGTTTGAGTGCAGACTTGAGTTTGGATCGGTATGCAATCGGCGTACCATTTCCAAAATGGCGGTCGCCCCATTTGCCATCCTATGCAATTGCTGTGGCGCTGCCTCGACCTCGCTTGTGAGGATTTGGCCGAACGACGCGGCGGCAAAAAGGACGCAAGATCAAGCCGCCCCAATAATCCTGGCAACCGCAAATTTAGCTTAGGCAGGGAGTGATATTATGGGATCCAAGTTTCTATCGGCATTTGCAATGGCAATACTGGCTGCAAATGTGGCAGCAGCTGCAGACGTCGTCGAATTGAAATATGCAACGGTGGCACCGGAGTCGACGCCCTGGGGCAAACATTTTGCAAAGTCCTCCGAGGCTGCAGAGAATGCCTCAGACGACACCTTGAAAATCGACATGTACTTCAGCTCTCAGCTTGGTGACGAGCCAACCGTGGTGCGCCAGGTGGTGCGCGGACGCATCGATATTGCCGGGCAATCCAACACGGCGACCGCCTTGGTTGTACCTGAGTTCGCGCTGCTTGCGGCCCCGTTCCTGTTCAAGGATGTGGAACAGTCGGATTGTGTGTTCGACAATCATGTGCAGTCGATTTTCGGGCCGCTGCTCTATGACAAGGGATTGGTGTTGCTGTCGTACATGGAGATCGGCTACCCGTCACTCTATTCCAAAACGCCGGTTCAGACCGTCGCGGATATTCAGGACATGAAGGTCCGGGTCGCGCCGAGCAGCCCGTATCCGCTATACTGGAACGAAACTGGCGCCGCTGCATTGCCACTTGGCGGAGCGGACTCGGTTCCTGCACTCAAGACAGGACGGGTCAACGCGCTCCACACCTCGACGGTCTTTGGCCTTGCTGTGGGTTATCATAAGCTGGCGCCACACGTCACCTACCTGCCGTCTCATCACGATATCGGCGCGGTGGTGATGAGCAAGAAAACCTGGCTTGAACTGACACCCGAGCAGCAGGAAGCCATGATGGTCATGGGCAAGGACGTCAGCGAACTTCGCAAGACCATCCGGGATACGGAACAGGTGCTGCTGGAAAAAGCTGCCGGTGAAGATGGAATTCATGTCTACAGACCAAGCGGCGAAGCGCTGGAAGAGTTCAAGTCCCACGCGGAAAAGGCGCAGATTGCGCTCGTTGAGTCGATTGGTGAAAGCGCCGTTCCGATCTGGGAACAGATCCAGGCGGCCATCAAGGAGTGCGGCGGCTGAACACCTTGAAGGTGATCAGCCATGATCTCTTTCCTGGACGGTTTGCATCGGATTGAAAAGCTGCTCGCGGCTATTGCCTACATGGTCGTGACCGGCCTTCTGCTGACTGGCATCGCAGCACGGGAGTTCTTTTCGACAGCAATCTGGGGATCGGAGAAAATGGCGGTATTTGCCGCCATTTTTGCAGCGTTTCTGGGATTGACGCTCACGACGGCGGCAAACGCTCATTTGCGACCCCGGTTTACAGACGAATGGTGGCCTGCGGCTTGGCAAACAGCCGTCGCAAGACTCGGCGATCTGCTTTCGGCGGTGATTTTCATCGCAACCGGGATCATCGCCACGATATATGTGATGGACACCTATGCCAATCAGGATCGCGCAATCATCCTTTACTGGCCCTTGTGGATCATCCAGGCGGTTATTCCCTACGCGTTTTTCTCTTCGGGCGTTCGGCACTTGGCCTTTACTTTCTGGCCGGGCCTGAAGCCGCAACCTGATAATCTGGAGTCGTAGGTGACAGCGCTCCTACTGTTGGCGCTGATACTGGCGCTTCTTGTTCTGCGGCAGAGTGTCATTCTCATCCTTCTTGTCACCGCCGGATATGTTCAGCTGTTCTATGGCGATGGAGATCTGACATATCTGATTGATGATATTTGGACGGCGGTGAACAGGGACGTTTTGCTGGCTGTTCCAATGTTCATCCTGGCCGGCAATATTATGACCCGCGGGTCTATCGCCGAACGCCTGATTGCGATTATGCGCTCGTTGACTCAGTGGCTGCCAGGCGGTCTGGCCGTTGCGACAATTTTGTCCTGCGCTTTTTTTGCCGCCATATCCGGCTCTTCGCCGGTCACATTGCTGGCAGTGGGGAGTATCCTGTATCCGGCGCTCATCCAACAGGGATACGACAAGAAGTTTGCACTGGGGGCGCTTGCGTCCGGCGGAACGCTCGGGGTCGTCATACCGCCGAGCATTCCGATGATTTTCTATGCCATCGTGACGGAGAATTCCATCAGCGACCTTTTCCTGGCCGGTCTCCTGCCGGGCCTCCTGTTGACCGGTGTGCTGGCCGTCTATGCGCTGATCGTCAATCGCCGGATCGAGCGGCAAGACTTCGAGATAGTGGCTGTGCTTCATGCAATGAAAAACGGTGTTTTTGCATTGATGGCGCCGGTCATTCTTCTGGGTGGAATCTATTCGGGATATTTTTCCGCAACCGAGGCTGCGGGGGTCGCAGTCGGCTATGCGCTGATTGTCGAAGTCTTTATCCACCGCGAAATCAAGGCCTCCGACTTCTTCGAACTGTCGGTCGATACAGCGCGCCTGCTTGGCACGATCCTGCCGATCCTTGCCGTTGCCACCAGTGTCAATATCCTGCTGACGGCGGAGCGTGTGCCGCAGGATTTTGCCGCCTGGATGACGGGCCTGATCAACGACAAGATAACGTTCCTGATCGTTCTCAACCTGTTCCTGCTGATTGTCGGCTGCCTTATCGATATCGGTTCGGCGATCCTCATGCTGGCACCGATACTGTTGCCCGTTGCCATGGCCTTCGGAATCGATCCCATTCATTTCGGCGTCATCATGGTCGTCAATCTGGAGATTGGCTACATCACACCGCCGATCGGGCTGAATCTGATCGTGGCCATGACCGCGTTCAAGGAGTCCTTTCTCCTTATCTGCCGTGCGGTCCTTCCATTCATTGCGCTCATGCTGGTTGTACTGGCCGTGGTCGTGTGGGTTCCCGAATTGTCGCTTGTATTGCTGCAGCGATGATGCTGGACGGATCACCCAGCGGCGCAAAGAGGAGTGCTGAACTGTGAATGCGGATTTGCTGAAAGAGCTTGAGAAATCCGTCGGTCAACAGGGTTTCCTCAAGAGGGGCGATGTCAGTCCGAAATACTGGAGTGATTGGCGGGGTTCGGGTGATTGTCGGCCTGATTTTGTGTTGCGGCCAGAAAACACTGAAGAGCTCTCCCGGATCATGCAGATTTGTCACCGGGCCGGACAACGGGTCGTGGCACAGGGCGGCATGACCGGCCTGGTTGCAGGCGCAAGGCCGCAAGCCGGAGAAGTTCCGATTTCATTTGAACGTATGAGCCGGGTAGAAGGCCTCGACCGGACATCCGGCACCATTACGGTTCAAAGCGGAACACCACTTCAAACCGTTCAGGAAAAGGCTGAGCAGAATGGTTTCTTTTACCCGCTTGACCTTGGAGCGCGTGGCTCCTGCACTGTCGGCGGCATGCTGTCGACCAACGCCGGCGGGAACCGCGTCATCCGTTTCGGCATGACGCGTGAGCAGGTACTGGGGATTGAGGTTGTGTTGGCCGACGGTACCATCGTGAACAGCCTCAACAGCCTGGTCAAAAACAACACTGGTTACGATCTGAAGCAGCTATTTATCGGCAGCGAAGGGACGCTCGGCCTGATCACGCGTGCTGTCTTGCGGCTGGAGCCAAAACCACTCAGTCAGACTGTGGCCTTTTGCGGCGTGCCGGGTTTCGACGCCGTTGTGAAATTGATGCGGCATCTTCAGTCGGAGCTCGGCGGCGGATTGAGCGCCTTCGAAGTGCTTTGGCAATCGACCTACACAACAACTGTCGAAAGCCTGGAAAATCTGCGGAAACCGATTTCATCTGATTTTCCCTTTTATGTTCTCGTCGAAGCCATGGGCGGCAATGACACTCGGGATCGTGACCTGTTTGAAATGGTCATTGGTGGTGCGCTTCAGCGCGGATTGGTGGCGGATGCCGTTGTATCGAAATCGCTTGCGGAGGTGGCGGAGCTTTGGCTGGTCCGCGACAGTGTTGCCGAGGCGATGGCACTGCAACGGCCTGCGGTCAGCTACGACGTCAGCCTTGCAATCGCTGACATGGAGTATTTCGCGAACGAGGTAGAGAAACGCCTGTCGACCGACATCGGAACCGCAAAAGTCTTTATCGGCGGTCATCTCGGTGACGGTAATCTGCATTTGGTCGTCCACGCCGTGGGTCATGACCCGCAACCCGCCAAGCGGATTGATGACATCGTGTATGGCCTGGTCGGGGCGCTTGACGGTTCTATTTCCGCCGAACACGGCATCGGTCTTGCCAAACGGGAGTATTTGTCACAAAGCCGCAACGCGGCCGAACTTGCCCTCATGCGTGTGTTGAAACATGCCATGGATCCGAAAGGATTGCTCGGCCGCGATCGCATATTCGAGTTTTAGGCCATCCTGATAACAAATGACGGGAGTTCACGCTTTGGGATTTGACATCAAGCAGCATTTTCGCCGCGGACTGCCCGCGCCAGCCGTGCCGTTCCAGGGCTATCCGGAATACAATTTCGTCGGAGGCCACAACGACAATGACAGCATACCCGTTGATGAGCTGATCGCCGCTGCGACGCGAAGCCTCGAGGCGGAAGGCAGGTCTCTGGCAACCTATGGCCTGACAAGCGGACTCCAGGGCCACCGTCCATTGCGGGATTATATCGCCAAAAGGCTGAAGGATTCGGCCGGGCTACGGGATGGTGCCAGGGAAGTTCTGGTGACTTCCGGTTCGATGCAGGGGCTGGAGCTTGTCAACGCCCTTCTGCTGGAGCCGGATGATTGCGTGATTGTCGAAGAGGCAAGTTATGGCGGTGCGCTGGCACGGCTCAAAGGGGCAGGGGTATCATGCCGCGCTGTCAGACTTGATGATGACGGGATCGATACCGAGCAGCTTGCTCGATTGCTGGCCGAGCAGAAATCGGCGGGGCAGCCGGCGAAATACATCTATACGATACCGACGGTGCAGAATCCGACCGGATGTGTCATGACCGTGGAACGAAGGCGGCGGCTGATTGAGCTGGCGGAAGAATTCGATTGCGTGATCTTCGAGGACGATTGTTATGCCGACCTGTTGTGGCAGGGTCAGCGGCCGCCGGCGATAAGAGCACTTGACACAAGCTCCGGTGGCTCCAGCCGTGTCATCTATTGCGGATCGTTTTCCAAGACGATCGCCCCGGCCTTGCGTGTCGGCTATGTGGTTGCCGACTGGCCGGCCATTGCACAGATGCTGGCGCTCAAAAGCGACGCCGGCACCGGTGCTCTGGAACAGCTCGTGCTTGCCGATTATTGTCCGGCCCATTTTGACGATCATGTCGAACAACTCACACAGATCATGCGGCGCAAATGTGAGACCATGGTCTCCGCCCTGGAGGAACATTTCGGTGCAACGGCGGAATTCACTGCGCCGAAGGGCGGCATTTTCATTTGGATAACTCTGCCTGAAGCCGTTGATGCAGGGGTGCTCGCACTGGCTGCAATCCAACAGGGTGTGGCGATCAATCCGGGCGCTGACTGGACCGTTGATGGACAAAACAACCGACACAGGATGCGGCTTTGTTTCGGTCACCCGAGCCATGAAATAATTCGCGATGGCGTGGCGATCCTCGCGCAAATCTGCCACCGCGAATTCGGCGTTCCACAACGTGGTGGCAATGTTGCTCGTGGAGATAGCCGATAGCGGCAACAGCTGCGCCACCCAATTGCCGGCCAGGGGCCAACCGGTCCAGCCGGAAGGAAATGCACATGCGAAGCAGCCACCAATTCTACATCAACGGCGCTTGGGTCGATCCACTTTCCGGTCAGAAGATGGAGGTGATTGATCCTTCGACCGAAGAGGTGTTTGCCAGCATATGGCTGGGCGATCAACCGGATACGGACGCAGCGGTCGATGCCGCCCGCGGTGCCTTTCCGGACTGGCGGCAATCGACCAAGTCCCGGCGCCTGGAACTGCTGAAATCCATTCTGGGTGTCTATGAACGGCGGATCGATGAAATGGCTGAGACCATCAGCCATGAAATGGGCGCGCCGATTGATCTTGCAAAGGCGCAACAGGCCTGGGCGGGACCCTTCCACATCGGGAATTTTGCCAGGGTTCTGGAAGATTTCGAATTTGAACGGGAATTTCGGCCCGATACGCCGAACGACCGGATACTTTATGAGCCTATCGGTGTTTGCGGGCTGATCACGCCCTGGAACTGGCCGATGAACCAGATCGCGCTCAAGGTCATCGCCGCCCTGTCGGCCGGTTGTACCATGGTTCTCAAGCCGTCTGAGCAGGCACCTCTGTCAGCGATTGTTTTTGCCGATATCCTGCACGAGGCGGGTGTACCTGCCGGCGTATTCAACCTGGTGAACGGAGATGGTGCCGGCGTTGGCAGCCAGCTTTCGGCGCATGCAGATGTCGACATGATTTCATTCACCGGTTCGTCCCGTGCCGGACGTGCGATCACCATAGCCGCCGCCGGCACGTTGAAGCGTGTGAGCCTCGAGCTCGGTGGCAAGGGCGCCAACATCGTCTTTGCTGACGCCGACCCAAACTCGGTCGGGAAGGAAATTGCCCTCTGCTTTAACAATAGCGGTCAGTCCTGCAATGCGCCCACCAGAATGCTGGTGGAACGATCACGCTATGACGACGCCGTCGAGCACGCAAGAGTCGTCGCCGATTCGACAGAAGTGGATGTTGCGTCCGCGCCTGGGCCTCATATCGGCCCGTTGGTGTCCAGGGCGCAATTCGAGAAAGTGCAGGCTTTGATCTCAGCCGGAATGTCAGAAGGCGCAAGGCTGGTTGCGGGTGGACCGGGGCGGCCTGAAGGGCTGAACCGGGGCTTTTTTGCACGCCCAACCGTATTTGCGGATTGCACAAACGACATGCGCATCATGCGTGAGGAGATATTCGGACCGGTCCTGTCAATCATGCCTTTTGACACCGAGGATGAAGCAATCGCAATCGCCAATGATACCGACTACGGCCTGACCAACTATGTTCAGACCACTGACGCCGCCAGGGCCCGACGGGTAGCGCGAACCCTGCGCTCGGGCATGGTGGATATCAACGGCCAGCGCCGCAGCCCCGGTGCGCCATTCGGGGGAATGAAACAGTCCGGCAACGGGCGTGAAGGCGGCAGATGGGGCCTCGAAGAATTCCTGGAGGTTCGTGCTATCGGCGGGTGGGTTTCGTGAAAATTGCTTGAGCGAGTTGTTGAACCGTGCATTTGACGATCTGGTGTCGGTGAACTTGGGTGCGCGCTTGCAGAACAAGGGAAAAGCGTGCTCGGTTACGAAGGAGGCCGCAGTTTGAATCTGTCCAGCCTGACCGGCATCCAAAGCCCGTCATCCGTCCGCATGCGAGCATTGGGTTTTCAAAGGAGTTTTACCCAGCAGATAAGAAACAAAGCTTGTTATTTCAAAGGCTTGGTAGATTGACGGCATGCGCGAATTGCCGCAGAAATAACTGAAATAATATCAACAGGTTACACGCCCGAATGATCATCGAGTGGGAGTGAGGAACGTTGGCGCGTAGCACCAAAAAACACCAACGATCTGGTGTGTTTGGCGACGAACGCGCGGAGCCATAGCGAAGCGCTGGGGCATTGGAACATCTTGGTCGGTGACGCGTTACCGCCCTCGGCATCTCTGCCTTGGTTACGGGCCTCAAACAGGCCCCATCGGGTTCGTCTGCTCCTCAGCTTTAGCCACCGGCGTTTGTCGCGCGGGCTCGATGATGAACTTCCGCACATCCAGGACTAACCTTCACGCAACGCACGGCGGATCTGGTCGTCAATCGGCTTCATCAGATAGGAGAGGATGGTTCGGTCTCCGGTTTTTATCATTGCTTCCACGGGCATGCCCGGGATCAGTTTGAGGCCGCTGATCCGCTCGGTTTCACCATCGTCAAGGCGCAGGCGGACCGAATAGTTGGATGTGCCGGTTGCATCGTCCCAAATCGATTGCGCCGAAATGGTCTTGATCGTCGCGCTGAGTTCCGGCGTGCTGCGCCGGTCCAGGCCGGGCAGGCGGATGGCCGCCTCCTGGTCGGGGTAGACCTGGTCGATGTCGTTTGGATCGACCAGCACTTCGATGACCAATTGGTCTCCATTCGGCACGATCGTCAGAATCGGTTCGGCCGGGCTGACGACACCGCCGTTGGTATGTATGGCAAGCTGATGGATCGTTCCCGCTCTGGGTGCACGGATATCCATCCGTGACAGTTGATCATCGAGAGCCACTTTCTGTTCCACCAGGCGAGCGATTTCGCTTCTCGTGTCGTTCAGGTTCTGCAGGACATCTGCGCGGTAGTCCTCCCGGAGCTGTATGATCTGAATTTCACGCTCGGTGATCGCAAGACCGGCGCGTGCCGTCTGGGCAACCAGCGAACCAAGTTCACCTTCCAGCTGAATCCTGTTGCGCTTCGCCACGGTGACGCGGTTCTCGGAGACGAAACTGTCTTCAAGCAATGTTTCCAGCCCCTGCAGTTCGGCGGTGATCAGCTCGATTTCCTCGGATTTCGCTTTGCTCTGCGCCCGCAACCCGTCCATTTGGCTTCCCAACTGACTGATTTGCTGCTGCAACTGGCTGAGCCTGCCGGCAAGGCCTGCCTTGCGGGCGTTCAACAACAGGCGTTGACCATGCAGCATGCGGTCGATTTGGGAATCGCCTTGCCGCTTCACCAGCTCGGCGGGGAATGAAATCTCTTCCGTCTGGTCTCGCTCAGCAATCAGACGTGCTTCCGTCGCCAGCATGACGTCGAGTTGCTTGGTCACGACGGCAAGGTTGGCCTGCGTCAGCGTGTCGTCGAGGCGAAGCAGGAGATCGCCGGCATCCACATGATCGCCGTCGCTGACAAGGATTTCGGCGACATTGCCGCCCTCCCTGTGTTTGAGAGTCTGGACATTGGTTTCGACGACGATGGATCCCGGGGCAATCACGGCGCCGGAAATCTGCATGGAGCCGAACCAGCTGCCGATGAATAGGAACAATGCGCACAGGAATATCCCGGCAGCCCAAAGGTGCCTTCTGATGCCGGTTGCCAGTGCGTTGTCGACCTTGTTCATTGTGCTGCCACCACGGAGCCGGGGACGGGGGCCAGAACCTTTTTGAGAACGTCCTCTTTCGGTCCGAAGCGGCGAACCCGGCCGCTTTCCATCAGGAGAATATTGTCCACGCCGACAAGAACATTGGGTCGATGGGCAACCACGATGACGATCGAGCCCGTGTCGCGCATCGTCCGGATCGCGCTTGTGAGCGCCGCCTCTCCATTTGAATCGAGATTGGAGTTCGGCTCGTCGAGCACCACCAGAAACGGATTTGCAAACAGGGCTCGCGCAAGCGCTATGCGCTGAACCTGACCGCGGGACAAGGCGCTGCCGCGAGCGCCGATTTGCGTGTTGTAGCCGTCCGGCAGGGCCGAAATCAGCGCATGGGCGTCGGCAAGCCGGGCGGCCTGTATGATGTCTTTCGCCACGGCACTCGGAGCAAACCGGGCTATGTTCTGCGCTACGGTGCCTGAAAACAGCTGAATGTCTTGCGGCAGGTAACCGATGAATGCGCCGCGCTGTCGCGATGACCATTGGCAAAGGTCGGACTGGTCAAGCCGCAACGAGCCACGCACAACCGGATAGACACCAACCAACACCCGGGCAAGGGTCGTCTTGCCGGCGCCCGATGGACCGATGATGCCCAACCCATCACCGGCGCCCAGGCTGAAACTGACATCCTGGAGCAGCGTGTGTCCGGGGGGGCCGGATACCAGGTTTTGGACATTCAGCGATGTCCTCGGCAGTGGAAGGGCCATGCGTTCGGGTTCGTCTCCACGAGTTTCCAGCGCTTCCTTCAGGCGCCGCAACCCTTGGCGGGCGGCAACGAAGTTTCGCCACTGCCCGACCGCTTGCTCGACCGGCGCCAGCGTGCGGGACGCCATGATCGAGGCTGCGATCATGATACCGGGCGTTATTTCGTGCGCGATGACAAGCCATGCGCCAATCCCCAGAATTGCCGACTGAAGCAGGAACCGGAATGTCTTGATGATCGTCGAAAACAGATTGGCCCGGTCGCCCGTCCACCGTTGCTTGTCCAGTCGATCGCCGTTTGAGAGGCTCCACCGTTCCTTCAGCGCGTCCATCATCCCCATTGCGGCAATGACCTCGCCATTGCTCCGCCCCTCTTCGGCGGTTGCGCTGCGCTGCATGTCCAGCCTTCGGGCCATGGCGGCAGGTCGGCGTGAAAACAGCTCGTTCAGGCCGACCAGGATACAGATGACAAACACGCCGCCGGCTGCCGCAAAACCCAGAACCGGATGGAAAAGATAGATGACGCCGAGATAAAACGGCATCCACGGAATGTCGAAGATTGCCGCCGGGCCGGGGCCTGCAAGAAATCGGCGAACGGCTTCAAGGTCGCCGATCGGATCATAGCGATGAGCCGACCGGCCGATCATCTGCGGCAGCGACACCGAACATTCGAATCCGGCAGCGGACAATTGCGCATCGAAACGCTGGCTGATGCGCAGGAGCACCCGCGAGCGTGTTCCCTCCAGCAGGCCGTAAAACAGAAACAGGCCGGCCGCCAGTCCGCCAAGCACCACCAGCGTCGGTACCGATCCGCTGACCAGCACCCGATCATAAATCTGCAGCATGAAGAGCGGGCCGGTCAGCATCAGCAGGTTGATCGGCAACCCCAGCGCCGCAACACCGGCAAGCGCTGGTCGGAGCGAGCGAAGGCTCGCTCCGATTGCCCCGGAGTCCATTTGCATGGTCACGATGCTCTAACCCGTCGTGCTGAACGAATTGAGCAGCGACAGCGATTTTTCGCGGATTTCATCTTCTGTCGGCACACGACCCGCGGTGGTTTTGAACTCCTGGTGCCAGGCACTCAGCAGTTGATTGTAGCCCGTCAGGGTCTCGTGCAGCTCTGTTGGCTGCCCATCCGGGCCGACCAGGTAAAGTCCCTCATTCGCAGCGGTGTCATACATCTGCCAGATCAGCGAAAATGGCACGCCCCATTCGACCGATGCCTTCAGGACATCAAGCGTCAGATCATATTGCTGCTCGGGCGTGACATACTGCAAATAGAAACCGAACTCGCCGATGAACACCCGCTTTTCAAACGGAAGTCCCTCCTTGGGCTTGAGCAGGGATTCAATGTAGTCGAGGTTTTCGCCCAGCGCCTGATCGTAGCGTCCGATGTTCTCTTCCTTCAGGATGACGTCATAGGCCGAATAGGACACCAGATCGACATTGGTGTGCGGCAGAACGTGATTGACGACGCGCTCAAAACCGAGCTCCTGCGCGTCGTCGACTCGGTTGACCTCAACGTAGTGGAAGATCGATACACCATCGGCATCGACATCAATTTCAGCCTGGTCGATGGCATCCTGACGCAGGTTCAGCCAGTCGATGAGGCCCTGTATCCTCATATCGTCGACATCTTCTACGGTCGGGTTCCATTCCAGAAGGTTCCAGTCCGTTTCCCAGTTCCCGATATAGAATGTCTTTCCCGTATCCTGAAACGTCTCGAGCAGATACCGCGCGAGCGCGTATGTCACCGCATATTCATGATCATGCTCCTCCTGGCTGATGCCCTGATTGTCGACCCATGGGCCCGAGCGTTCCAGCCAGAAGAAATAGTGATCGAAGTCCATCTGCAGGACCTGGCGAAAAGCCTCGTTCTGCGACAGCAGCTCCACCGGTTGCCATTGATTAAGGCTCGACATTCCATAAAGGGTCGGGTCGAGGGCGATCTTGATGATGTTCGACCCGATCGCTTCGATGGCCCTGGCGGTCTCCACCAACTCATTCTCGTCGGTAAAGGTGTAACCGGGGCCGATCGTCTGTGTCCCGATGATCGGATTGAGGGGCTCGTCACCATCCCAGGGATCGGCCGGAACGGGATCAGTCGGCACGGGTGGTGGTCCATCGGCATCCGGAGGAACGGTGCCACCATCCGAAACCACATAGACCGTCGGCAGGATGTCGGCGGCCATACCATCTGGGTGGCTGGCGTTGAATCCGAAACTGACGGCCTGACCGGCCTTGACCAGAAGAAACGCATCGTCGGGTGTAACCGTCGCAATCGCGTCCGTAACCTCGATCGCGGCGTTCCAGGTCGAATCAATTGACAGGCCTTGCGGCATCGCCCACCGGATATCGGTCAGCGTCATGTCGCTATTGGTCGGATTGGCGACGACAACATTGGCCGAAAACCCGGTATTCCAGGTCGATGCCTTCAAGACCGAGACGTCAAGCAGATCGGTGGCAACAGGGCTGCCGGGTTGTGGATTGTCATCGTCTGGCTGCCCGCCGGGCTGATCAACCGGAGGATCGGGGTCCGGCGTTTCGATCGGCGGCGCCGGGTCCGGCGACGTGCCGTCTCCGGTCAGCCTGCCGAATTCGAAGACGGGTTCCGTCCACCCACTGGTCCCGGTTGTCAGGTTGAATCCGAAAGCGACAGCCTCGCCCGGCGCGATAGTCTTGCGGTCCGCACTCGGCAGGGCCGTTGCGACATCGCCGTCCATGCTGATGTCGGCGTCCCAGAAGAAGCTGATATCTCCGGGCGATTCCCAGCGAAGTCCCCAGTCGGATGCCGCTTCTGACCCGTTGTTGGTGACAACGACCGAAACCGTCGCGCCACCGTCCCACTCACTCAAAATGATCGTATCAACTTCGATATTGTCCGATTCCCCCCACTCAAAGAAGAAATCAGTGCCTAGCATCGTGTGTTTTCCTTATGAATGCCAAAAACATTGCCGCTAGTTAGGGAAAACAATTGCGACAACAAGCCGTGGTGCGTGTTTATGTCCAATTTGTAATGAACCTTTCAAACCGCAATTAGATCCTTCGTGGCACGGTTTGCGCGCATTGCCGGATCGTCCTCAGGTCAGCGCGAGGAATAAGCTGTGTTGCGTCGACAACTTGGAATTCAGGGGGGGGCAGGCGAGCGCGGTCCGAATGAACCGCCGCTGTTTGCAAGCGTTAATTGGCCCTGGCGAAGACGAGGTTGGCCGGTTCATGAGGAGAGCCAGGTTCTCACCTCATGGCCGGTCTGATAATTCCTTGCCTTTCAAAAACTTCACTTTGTCGTCCGGGCCAACGAACTGAAGACAAGGAGGAGGATTCGATGTTTATTGCTGTCTACGGGGCCAGGCGCCTGTTCGCTCTGCTCCTGATAACAACCAATCGCCAACAATCACATTTCGGGTGTAGAGATCATGAAGAAAAAACGAACCGAAGATCTTAGATCAGCGCGCTGGTTTGCACCCGACGACCTGCGATCGATGGGGCACCGCAGCCGTGCGATGCAGATGGGCCTGTCACCCGAGGACTGGGAGGGCAGGCCGGTGATCGCGATCATCAACACATGGTCGGACCTGTCGCCCTGCCACCATCATCTGCGAGACCGGGCGGAATGGGTCAAACGAGGCATCCTTCAGGCGGGCGGCATGCCGGCGGAAATGCCGGTGCAGTCCTTTGCCGAGCAATTTCTGAAGCCAACCTCGATGCTCTACCGAAACCTGGGAGCGATGGAGGTGGAAGAGACCCTGCGGTCCCATCCCGTCGATGGCGCCGTGCTGATGGGCGGCTGTGACAAGTCGACCCCGGCACTGGTCATGGGCGCAGTATCCATGGGGCTGCCATTCATCTTCATGCCCGCCGGCGCCATGCTGCGGGGCAATTATGCCGGCGAAAAGCTGGGCTCGGGCACGGATGTTTGGAAATACTGGGACGAACGGCGGGTCGGCACCATCAGCAAGGACCAGTGGGAGGGCGTTCAGGCGGGCATAGCCCGATCCTATGGCACGTGCATGACCATGGGCACCGCGTCAACCATGATGTCGATCGCCGAGGGGTTCGGCCTGACGCTGCCCGGCGCCTCTTCGATCCCCGCGCCGGACGCCAATCACAAGCGCATGGCCGCAGCTTGCGGTCGCCGCGCCGTCGAGATGGTGTGGGAAGACCTGACACCGGACATGATCATCACCGAAAAATCGACCCGGAATGCGACCGTGGTGGCCATGGCCACGGGCTGCTCAACCAACGCCATCATTCACCTGATCGCCATGGCTCGGCGAGCCGGCGTCGACTGGGGCCTGGATGATCTGGACCGGATCGGGCACGAGATACCCGTTCTGGCAAACATCCGGCCATCGGGCGCCGAATATCTGATGGAGGATTTCTTCTATGCCGGCGGCCTGCCAGCCCTGATGAAAGAACTGGGCGACAGGCTGGATCTTTCCGCCACGACCGTCACCGGAAGAACGCTGGGCGAGGGAATCGAACCCGCAGTCAACTACAATGATGATGTGATCCGACCGCTTTCCAACCCGGTATACCACGAAGGCTCGCTGGCGGTCTTGCGCGGCAATCTCGCCCCCGACGGCGCGGTCATCAAACCGGCTGCGATGGACCCGAAGTTCTCCACACACAGCGGTCCGGCCATTGTCGCCGACAGCTATGCCGAGCTGAAGACCATCATCAACGATCCGGATTACCCGATGACACCGGATCATGTCCTGGTGCTGAGAAATGCGGGCCCGCAGGGCGGACCGGGTATGCCGGAATGGGGCATGATCCCGATGCCGCAGGCGCTTCTCAATCAAGGTCACCGTGACATGATGCGTCTTTCGGATGCCAGAATGTCCGGAACCTCATATGGCGCCTGTGTTTTGCATGTGGCGCCGGAAGCCTATGTCGGCGGACCGCTGGCCCTCATCAAAACCGGCGACATCATCGAAATGGATGTCGCGAACCGCACGCTCAACGTCAAAATCTCGGGAGAGGAACTGGCCGAACGCCGCAAGGCCTGGACCGCGCCCGAACCCCGCTATGAACGGGGCTATGGATACATGTATCTCAAACACATCGAACAGGCTGACAAAGGTTGCGACTTCGATTTCCTGAGGACCGAATTCGGCGGCCCTGTGCCGGAACCGGAGATTAACTGATGGACACAGACCCGTTGGGCGCGTTTCTGCGCAATGTCTTCAGATCAGGACTTGCCAATATCTGAACGGCAACCAAATCGCTCTCCTCTCAAGGCGGTCTCGATCCGGTGACGCTTGCAAGCTGCAGATTTCGCCGCTTTCTGATTGCCCGGTTTTGCCGCTGAACACAAAAACCATCTGCCGATGCATTGGGAATTTTATGCATAAAGGTCAATGCGTTAGCGGAGTGTATGCGCGAAACTTGTTTACAAAGAGAACCAACGAGCATGTTCAACATCTTGGAGATCTGACGATGTTTTAAGCCGTATGCGAGAATTATCGCGCAGAAAACAAGTTTTAAAACAATTGCTTACTTGCCCCTTGATCATCGAACACCCTGAGAGCTGCCCTCGAATGGCCGGGATCGCGCACCTGGCGGCCAACGGCATGTCGGATCTGCAGCCGGCTTTCACGATGAAAACCATGGCAATCGCTAAAGATTGTCTTCGCCTGTCTACATTCTTTAAATGATGATGCTCAAACCCTCCGCGAACGGATTGTCAGCGATTGGTGAAAGTGCCAATCTAACCAAGCTGCTCGCAGCAAACATTGTGTGGACAGGATCGACGCTTGTATCTTGGGTGGGGGGCGCTACGTCAAACTGCATGTCTAAATTTGGTTTGATGCTGGCGTCATTGTGGCTGATGGCCTGTCTGCAAGGCTCTGCGGCCTATGCAGCCGTCGAAATTGGCACGGATTTCTCGTCCAGCGACCTGGTGGGCGAGATCAGCTATTATCTGGATGATGACGGTGATTTGACGGTCGATGAGGTTCTTGCGTCCCCGCCGGAATTTCAGGTGGTCGAGGATCCCTTTCCGCGTTTTGGGTATACCAGAGCGCACATCTGGCTGCGTTTTGACGTCCACAACCTCCAGGACAGCACTCGTGATCTGCGCCTTTGGGTCCGGGAGAACTTCTTCCAGTATTTCGCCGTCTACATTGTTCACCAGGATGGCCGTGTCGAAACCGTCGAGGAACTGACACCCGACAGTCCCTTTTCCCAACGACCGATTTCGTTTGCCCAACTGGTTGCACCGATCGATATCCAGCCGAGTGAAACCGCCACTGTCCTGATCCGCTACCGATCCGGCGGGTCATCAGAAGCCAAGATGACGCTGGAAAGCCGCGCGTCCTTTGATGCGCAGGCAACAACGATCACCGCCAAGAAATTCGTGTTCTACGGCATGATGACCATCATGGTCGTGGCGGCCCTGATCGCATTCGTGATCTTGCGGCGTAGCGTTTTTCCCGCCTATGCCGCCTATGCGGGCAGTATCCTGATGTACATCGTGCATTCCGATGGGACGGGATTTCAGTATTTGTGGCCAAATGCCCCGTGGTTCAACACCAATGCAAGCCTCGTGTGGGGAAGCAGCTTCATCATATTCGGCGCAGTTTACACGCGTCTTTTTCTGGAGACGGCGAAGTATCACCCCATCATGAACAAGGTTCTTTTCGCGGTTATCGCTGCCACGATCGGACTGGATCTCTATGCGCTAATTGACACACAGATGGTCAAGAAGCTGATGGTGCTGTTCGCTCTCATTTCCATCATTGCGTGCATTGCCGCCGGCATCGTGGCGGCTTTCCAGCGTTTCAAGATGGTTCGATTTTTCCTGTTTGCATGGCTCGGCGGCGCGCTCGCGTCGTTGATCATGACCATGCAACACTGGATCGGTCTGGACATTTCGCAGGAACAACAGCTCGACTTCATGCGACTGGTCATGGTTCTGGATGCCGGTCTGATGGGGCTCGCCATCGCCGATCGTTATCTTCAGGAACGTACAATGCGACAGGAAGTCCTGCAGGAAAACCTGGCCCAGACACGCGAGAATCTGGATCTGAGCCGGCGCTTGCAAGCGCTGGAAAGTCGGTATGCCGAGGCCGAGGAGGCGGCCCGTGACAGAGACATCTCCTCGCAAAATGCACTGCATGATTTGCGCCAGCCCCTGAATGCGTTGCGCCTGACGGTCAACTCGATCACCAGCGGCGACAAACACAGTGAGGCGTGGGCGACGGCCGAGGCTTCATTTGACTATCTGGAGAACCTCCTGGCTGAACAGGTGTCGAACAACACCAAGGTTCCTGCCAATTCGGACATGATTGACTTGCCCGAATTGCTCGAAACCGTCCACGCCATGTTTGTCGAAGACGCACAGCAAAAGGGCATGAAGCTGCAGCTTGTTCCCGGAGCGCCGGACGTCAAGGTGCCTGCTTTGCAAGTGATGCGCATTTTGAGCAACCTCGTTGCCAATGCGATCAAATATTCCACTGTCGGAACTGTTCGCCTGCTGGCAAGCCGCCAGGGGAGTTCCATTCGCGTTGAAGTTCGTGACGAGGGTCCGGGGCTGACCCAAAAGGAGTTTGATCTGGCGATCGAGCGCGAAGTGCGATTGGCACGAAACACGCAGGGCATCGAAGGGCAGGGGTTTGGTCTCGCAATCGCCAATGATCTTGCGGAATCTCTCAACTATGATCTTGAGTTGGCCCATCCCAATGGAAAAGGGGCCGCCTTTGCACTGAATATTCCTGTGCCCGAGCGTCACTCCAGCGGATCGGTGGCCTCCACCATGCCAAGCTCATTGGCACGTTGAAACAACTGCACGGCTGAATGAACACCGAATTTGCGCATCATGCTGGCGCGATGTTTTTCCGCGGTTTTTGCGCTGATGCCCATCACATCCGCAATGTCGGCGTTGCTTTTGCCGCGAAGGACCATCGTCAGATATTGCCGTTCGCGCGCTGTCAGTGCGATTCGCTCGTCATTCTTGCTGATGATGTCAGACAGGCTCTCGGCAATGTAGGTGCCACCACGCAGGATGTGCGGAAGCTGGGCAAACAGTTCCTCATTGCTCCCCGCCTTGGAAAAGAGGCCGGCGGCACCGCCGTCCTTGATGGTGGCCAGCAGACCCGGTGACGTGACTGCGGTCAATATGACAATGCGCGAGTCGGGTGACCAGCGGCGAATATCCTCGAAAACCTCCGCCCCTGACGCCAGGGGCATGGAGACATCGAGCAGCACCAGGTCCGGCTTGAATCGTTTGACCGCCGAGACGGCATCAATGCCGTTGGCCGCCTCACCGACAACTTGAATGCCATTCGGTTCGATGGAACCCGGCGTTTCAAGCGCTCTGCGCAAGGCGGATCGGATCAGGTCATGATCATCCGCAATAATGGCTGTGAACTGCGATGTTGTGTTCGTCATCCACTCTCCGGTGATGGATCTGACCTGGCCGGCATACCCCATTGGTCGAAAATCGGCCTGCCGCCCGGAATTTGAAACACTTACTCCAGCTCACATTAATCTTCTGTTTCCAAATCAGCCTGCAACTCGCTTCCTGCCTCAATTGGGGGATTCACCCCATAGGAATCCATCGCCCCGATGGCATGATCATCAACCAAAGGTTAGCCGCGTCCGGTGCCGCCGTCGAGCTGCAATATGCTCGGCGAGCGGGCCTAAATGCAATTTTGGCGCAGATCGCTGCAACCTTCGTGTGGAATTTCGTCCCGTGCTGCGAGGCAATCGCCCGAAAGCACGCCTGTATTGGGGGATCGGTCATGGCAGTTCGTATCATCAGCCGCTTGGGAAAGTCGGGGTCGACATTCGACAACGTTGCGAATCTGGTCGATGCAACGAGCGCGGTCGCCGGCACGGTCAGCACTCTTAGAGAGGACGACCCCGATCCCCTTGGCACGACGCTGGAAATCCTGTCGACCTTTGGCGCCATCGCGGCGACGATACGTGAATATAAGGGACTGACGGAAGACACGCGAAAGGAACTGAAAAAGGCCATCAAAATTCTGCAGGAGGCGGATGCCGCCGGTGAAGTCTTTGGGCGCACATTGGTTGAAATCGCCAAGATTCCCAATCCTCTGATCAAAAACCTCGCCACGGCGATTGTCACCGGGCAAAAGACCTTCAGCGCGACCGAATCCCAATTCGAGTTTGCGTTGAAAGAACTTGATGATGGCCTCAAGATTCTCGACACGAAACTCGCCAAGGTGCTCAAGGTCGTCGACAATGTGGGCAGTGTTGCTGGAGTTGCCGAGCTCATCTATGATCTCTACAACGCCGTGGTCCTGGAGCAGGGAACCGTATTGGGCGTCTTCCTGAATACCTTCATTCCCACCTTCGGATTTGAAATCCCTGATCCGGGGGGCTCCGGGGATTCGGAAGCGGGCGCGCGTTTGCCCGTTGCCGATGCCAACCAGAATGTCGCCGACGAGGTTGGCCAGTCCTTCGATGTGTTCAGCGCCCGGCTGCAAATTCACACCAACAAGATGGACGATCTCAATCAGTCATTCGCCGATCTGGTGCAGACGATCAAGGATCTTGTGCCCGAAGCCAATCTTGATAATCCGGCCGCCTATCTGCAAGGCGAAATCACCGACGCCATCGAGCGCGCGTCGTCCATTCTGCAAACGGATCTGCCGTTGGACGGGATCAACCAGTTTGCCGAAATCCTGAAGCCACTGGACGATATCGTGGGTGTTCTGGAGGCCGTGCAGGAAGCTGTCCAGCCCGTGCTGGATTTCTTTGGTCCGGTTCTCAGCATTATCGACAAGGTCATCGAAGGTTTGTCGGACGCGCTCGGCCTTTCGGCTCTTGAGGCAAAGATACAGGCGCTCATCGAGGACAAGATCAACGATCTCACGCAACCCATTCGTGACGAGATCAACGATGCGATTGATGAAATCACCGGTTCAATCGTCAATGCCATGTTAGACCTTCTGAATCAGTTTCTCAACATAAAGGATCAACTGCTTGATCTCGCTTTGAATCCAGGCGTCGAAGTTGGAGACCGCCAGGGGATTTCCAATGACGTTCTGGATGGTGAAGCGATGGCCGCCGGCGGCGCCGGAGACGACATCATCATGCTGCAGCTGGACAGCCGCTACTCCGATGGTCATGGCGGCATGGCGCTGGGTGGTGACGGCAACGACCGGATTACCGGAACGTCCCTGATCGACATCATCAATGGCGGCGCCGGCTCCGATATCATTTCGGGCCTTGCAGGCGATGACAAACTGTTCGGCGGCACGGGCAATGAAGATCCGCTCAGCGATGACGGCGACACCATCGATGGCGGGGCGGGTAACGATGCGATCTTCGGTTCGGACAAAAACGATCTTCTGATCGGTGGCACCGGGGATGATGACATCTTTGGCGATGCCGGCGATGACCGGATTTTCGGAGACGACGGCAACGACCTGCTCGATGGTGAGGACGGTGAGGACACGCTCGAAGGCGGTTTGGGCGATGACATTCTGAATGGCGGGGCGGACAATGATATCCTGATCGACACCTCCGGCAACAACACACTGGACGGTGGTGAAGGGCTGGATGAAATCCGCACCCTGGGTGACGCAAGCGCGGTCAACACCATTTTGGACACGACATCCGTGCTGTTCGGCGGTGCCGGGCGCGACATTCTCCAGTTCGGTGATGCCCTGGCCGTGGGATCGGAAGCCACACCGGGCGCCCGGTATGATGGTGGTGGGAACACCGACACGGTCGAGGTGGGCAATATCGACCTCGACAGGCTCTCAGCCGTGCTCGAAAATTTCGAAACCCTGAAAGTCACTTCGCTGACAGGAGAAGAAAAAACCATTGCACTTCAGACCGAAAGCCTGCGGTCTTTCAATACGCTGGAATTGCTCGGCGAGGGAGCGTTCGAATTCGATGTTCGTGGTGGTACATTTGATATCGACACCATGTTTGCTGATCAGGCTCTGCTGATTGACTGGTCATCGCTTACCCCTGTCAGCAATGCCCAGAACGGAGCGTCGGCGGGTCAGGGCGGTCGCCCCATCAGCATGCTCGCCCCTGTCACGATACAGCTCAATGGAACGCTGGGCGGGGATGGCGGCACGGCAATCGGCTCTCAACGTACGACCCTTGGCATGACTTTCGAGGGAAGCGACGGCGACGATCTGATCATTGGCGGTACCGGTAGCGACATCATCCGCGGCGGTCTGGGTGCAGATATTCTTGACGGCGGCAGCGGTGATACCGGCGACCGTTTTGACCTCGAAAGCGCAGTTGGCGACGTCATTCTCGGCTCGGTCGAAGAACTGGATGGCGATACCATACGCAATCTGTCGAACCGTGTGGACAAGGTGCGCATCACGGGCAGCGAAGACTATCACCTGACATTCGATACACAGCAGGGCCAGACGATTGTTGCGATCTACCTTTCGCAGGCAGCCTTCGACGCCGGAGACCCGGCGCTTGGCAGTTTTACACTTGAAGGTGATTACCCGAAGCTGTTTGTTCAAAGCGGCAGATATGTCGGCGAAGACGGCTCAGACATTGCCTATGTCGAAGTGTTCAACAACAATGTGCCGCCCACAGCGGTCAATGATCTTGTCGTCTCCAAATACCAGGGTGAAGGCGACATACCGCAGGTCATCGACCCATTCGCCAATGACTATGACGTCGACACGCCCGCTGATCCTTCCGAGGGGATCGTGCGTCGCCAGATTGCCGTCACGGAAAGCCTGGCGGCACTGTTTCGCACCATAGACATCGATGATGAGGATGCCGCCCGTCAGGCCTTTGCAGACGGCATCACGCCGGTTGCCATTGGGACGGAATTGCTGACGGAAGCTGGCAACAAGCTGATCTTCACGGCCGATGGCATCGTCTACGAAGCGCCGGAGCAAAGCGTAACATTCCGCGATTCCCAGCTCGGCGATGCAGGCATTTCCGGATATTTCGGAGAAGTGGGGCGCTACGACCTCACCGAGGCATTGCCCTTCTTCGGGTGGGATCGGATCAGCTACAAGGTCTTTGATCTGGATGGAGAGCTGTCGAACACCGCGAATGTCGACATATTGATCCGGCCCGACAGAGTCACCCTGGCAGATGGGACACTGGCTCTTCCCAGCATCGACATCACGACCACAGGCGCAAATCCGGGAACCTATGTCGCCATTCTGACGGATCAGTCGGGTCAAAATATCGGACAGGATATCAACGACCGCAATGGTGATCCCGACTCGTCCAATCACGCTGTCGGACACGACTATTTTGGAATCACTGTTGCGGGCGACTATCAGGGACTTGGTGGCACGGACGTTCTCGATGGCCGTGAGGCATCAGGCCCACTACGGCTCTTTGGCGGGACCGGGGCTGACTGGGTGGAAGGCGGAGATTTCGATGATTTCCTCAGCGGTGGAGGCTACAATGATGCCTATAACCCGCAATCGACACGCGCGTCGGACGATACGTCCGAACAGAACAATATCCTGATTGGCAATGGCGGCAACAATGTCTATAGCGCCAGTGCGGGCGGCTCGGCGGGCGAGATCCAATGGCTGATCGAGGCGGTCCGCGACACGACTTATGTTCTCAATGGTGACGCGGAAACCATCAGTGGAACGCCGCTGAACACCTCATCGGCGACCTCTCTGTCTTTTGATCCCATTTTCGGATTGAAACAGGGCGCCGCAGCCCTTCAGGATGACCGGATCATTGGCTTTGACAATGACGATCAGATTGTCCTGGCCCTGTCGGACGACACGCTGACCGGTGTCGGGTTCACCTCCCAGGCCTATGTGGCGGACAATGTTTTCATACCCTTGCGCACGGGAATGATTCTCACCGAATTGGACATGACGTCCGAACTCGGTGAGCTGAACAATGACATCATCGGGAACAGTCAGTCTATCTTTGAGAACAACTTTTTCGAAGGCCATGATTTCCAGACCACGTTCGACTATGACCTGTCCGGGCCGCAGGGGCAGGGCAGTTTTTGGTTTCAGCAGCCCAATTTCGATGGCTATCCACAAATCATCAGCTATGCGATTGAAACAGAAGCCATCGGTGGCAGTGGCGGCACCGCGCCGCAGACGGAACTGACGGTCTCGTTGAAAAGCTTCCGGTTTGACGTCGAAAACAGGGTTGCGTCTCACTTTTATTCAGAACTGATTGAAGACCCCGATCTACTCGACCCGTTCTCACTGGACGATGATTCGTTTTTCCATTCCAACATTTCGCGAGCAAGGGATCTCATCCCTGGAGCCCATGTCTCCTTCTCGATGACCCTGGATGGCGCCTATCAGGACCGCTTTGTGCTGGACGTGACCAGCGGCATCGCCGGCGGCGCAGGCGAAGCGCCACTGACCCTCACCGACCTCGGCACCCAGTTTTTTGATCAATCCTATGCCTATGAGCATGTGACGGATGCCGAAATCAGCGCCGCTGAAGCTCTCGGCAAGAACATCGGCCTGTCAATCCGCTATGACAGCTCCGCTCCGGTTGCTGTTGCGGACACCCCACAGGTTTCGCGTGGGCAGGCGCTCACCTTTGATCTGCTGGCTAACGACACGGATGCCGATGGCGACACGCTTCGTCTGTTCGACATCAATTTTGAAAACGCGCAGCAGGAATCAGACCTGCTGGATGGCGATACGTCCAATGGCGAGTTGATCCAGCAGACCGATCCGAATACCGGGTTAGGAACCGGTATCGTCACCTATATTGCCGCGCCGGAATATATCGGCGGTGTAAACTTTTCCTATATCGCCACCGATGGTGAGTATCAAAGCGAAGAGCAGACCGTCAGCATCAATGTCACCGGATTGGCACCGGTGTTGGGCGATGACCGCATAGTTCTCAAATCCAACTCCGATGCGATTGGCAGCGCCGAATTGTACCCCGGTGGCACTCGCTTCATTCCGCTCAGTGCGCTGGTGGTCAATGATCTCGATCCGGATCAATCCGATTCGTTGAACCTCCAGAGCCTCAATGTCCCTGGTGCGATGAAACTCTTCCGGCCTGAGGATGGAGAAGACCCGTTCGAGGATGTCCGTGATCCAAACACAGTGATTGCATTCGGAACTCATCCTGACAACCCTGGAGTGATCGGCATCTTTTTGCGGGGCACCCTTATCGATCAGCTGAGTGCCGGGGCGACATCCCCAACGGGAATCGCAGGCGCCAGCGCAAGCTTTACATACACGTTGAACGACGTGGCCGGAGCGGGTCGTTCAAATGCGGCGACTGTTGAAGTCTTCATCGCCGCCGATTTTACTCTTGCGCCCGGCGGTGTTGTCACAGTTGCCGAAGATTCCAGCATCGCAATTGATCTGGTGTCCGGTCGCACCGGTGGTTTTGGCGACGCCGAAATCCTGTCGGCATCCACCGCCTATGCTGAAGGCACGACCACGGAAGTCGGGACAGTGGAGATTTACGGCGACGGCATTATCTTCACGCCGACCGCTGATATTTTTGGCGTCACGGCGCTTGTCGATGTTGTTGTGGCCGACCAGTTGGGAAGCACGGAGACGATCCCCGTGCGCATTGACATCACGCCAAGCGAAGATGCGCCCGAGGTCCGCAACCTGTCTGCATCCGATGGAACAAATGACATTGCCGCGAACGAAGACACTGCAATTGTCGGCCTCGTGACCTTTTTCGATCTCGACGACCTTGACCCGGCAATTCTCGGTGTTCAAGCGGCTCTCGATATGGCTGATGCGGTGCGCAACAATACGCCTGAGCTGATCGATCCGGCAGATCTGGCCCTGATCGCCGGCAAGATTTTGACGCCGGCTGATTTGGGACCCTTTGCGACCACCCAGGGCGGTACGTTCCGGTTGATTCCGACCGCCTCGCCCCTCGTCTATGACTATGAATATACACCGGCCACTGATTTCGAGGGTGCGGACAGCGTAAACATCGACTGGACTGCTCCTGACGGGACGACCGGTTCGGTGGAGTGGGATATCGACGTCGCCGGCATAAATGACGCACCGATATTCACCACTGACGATCCAACGTCCGACGCACCGGAAGCTTTGGATGTAAACAGTGATCTGGAATTGAATCTTCTGGATGACATGACCGACGTCGACGGGACGATCGATCCGGCGTCGATCGTGATTGAAAGCGCACCGGATCCAGATGTTGCAACCATTGCCATTTCGGCAGACGGTATTGCGACGCTGACAGGTATTGGCAGCGGCACTACCGCGTTTTCCTATTCCGTGGCGGACGAGGCCGGACTGCGCTCGCAAATCCGCACGATCTATCTTGATGTCAATCAGCCGCCCGAGGCGGAAGATGACAATGTCATCGTTTCAGCCCCAGGCCAGGCGATTCTGATCGATGCAATTGCAAATGATGTGGATGGTGATGGTGATCTGAGCTATGTGCTGGGCCCGGACGGGTTGCCACAGGCGCTCGATCCGCAACAGACCCTGGACCCGGATGCGGCTACCGGTCTCCTGGGCAGCGTTGCATGGTCTGTAGCCGATGGAGCCTTCATCTATACGGCGCCAACGGATCCGGCCCTGTTCGGCCAGACCGACGTCTTTTACTACGAGGTGCAGGACAATGACGGTTCAACATCGCGCGCTGCGGTCTTCATTGAACTGACATCACCGGAAGCGCCGGCCCTGCGGCTTGGAACCTCAGACGCCGATGCCGTCATGGCAAGGGAAGGCAATGAGGAATTCTTCCTGGGCGATGGGTCGGACAGTGTTCAGGGCACTCTGGTGAATCTGGACGGCGATGAAATCTATGATTTCGATCCCGATGACACGCTCATTGTCGAGGGATTGGCTGCCGATGACATCACCATCACTACCAGTCGTATCCGAACGGAAAAACCGCCGGTCATTTCGGTTGACGCGTTGACGGAAATTCCATCCGTTGAAGGTCTCCTGGGCGGTGTGACCGTGGAGGCACTTCGCTCGGCATTTGTCGGCAACACATTGCTTGAATTCAGCGCCGGTGCCGTCACCGGCACGATTTTGCTGAACGGCGCATATCTCGGCGCTTTCGCGGCTGAAACCACGCCCGAAGGCAATGTCGCAATCACCTATCAACCCACCACAAACACCGAACCGGTTCTGAACGGGTCGTCGAACGATGACGATTTGCGTGCCGGCGAAACCAATAGCCAGGTTCTGGGCGACGAGGGGGATGACGTCATTCAAACGCCGGGGGCGGCTGTGTCCGGCGGCGCGGGAGAGGATGCCATTATCGCATCCGGCGCCGCCGGCCTGCAGGGTGGTGCCGATGCCGATCTGTTTGTGATCGGTCAGGCCGGTACAGACATCGTTCTGGAAGACTTCAATCCCTATGATGGCGATCGGATCGCCATTTCCATCACTGCCTATGTCAATGATGATGGAACGATGGCGACGGATCGCCTGTCGATCACCAGGGACGACAATGGCGTCTTGACCCTTTGGGGCAATCCCGATCTTACCGGAGACGTCCAGCCGCCGGTTCTGGAGCAACTCGCACGCTTTACCTTGCCGGAAGGATTGAACGCAGGAGTCGACAGCGTTCAGGGTGACGAGGACACGGAAATTTCTGGTACCGTCGCGGACAATGTGTCTGATTTTGGCGGAGACGCAAAGCAGTTTGCTGTCGCTACCGACCCGGTCAATGGTTCGGTGGTGATGAATCCCGATGGAAGCTATGCCTACACGCCCAAGGCCAATTTCTTCGGCACGGATAGCTTCACCTATCGTGTATCGGTTGAAACCGATGGGGGCCTGGTGACGGACACGGCCGTCGTCGAAATCACCGTCGATCCGATCAACGATGCACCGACCGTTGAAGCGCCGCTGTCGGATGTGTCATCGAACGAAGACACGCCTGTGGAATTCACCATCCCGACCGGCACCTTTGCCGATGTTGAAGGCACCGAACTGATCCTGTCGGCAATGCTTGCCGATTCCACCGAATTGCCGGAATGGCTGGAATTTGACGGCGATACCGGCACCTTTGCCGGCCTGCCGCCAATAGACTTCAATGGGCCAATCGTCGTGGAGGTCACCGCCTTTGACGGAGAGCACGCCGTCAGTGACACGTTCACGCTCGATATCATCCCGGTCAATGATACTCCGATCGCCGAGCAACCGCTGGTCGACCAGTCCTTTGATGAGGACACGGCGGTCAGCTTTTCTGTTCCTGATGATGCCTTTTCGGATGTGGATAACGAAACACTGACCCTGACGGCAGAACGGGCGGATGGCACCGCGCTTCCCGACTGGCTCGGCTTCGAGGCGTCTACCGGCACATTCTCCGGTCAGCCGCCTCTGAACTTCAATGGCAATCTGGATGTGGCGGTCATTGCCAGTGACGGGCTGTTGGAAGCTCGCAGCACCTTTGCCCTCGAAATCACACCGGTCAATGATGCCCCGGTTGCAAATGCTGATACCGGTTTTGAAGTGGATGCCGGTGCCAGCCTGGTCTTTTCGACCGCAGATCTGCTTGCCAATGATACCGACGTCGATGGTGATGACCTCAGCGTGGTGTCCGTAACCGGCGCCACCAATGGTTCGCTGGACGTCGCAGCCGACGGAACGATAACCTATACGGCCGCAGAAGATTTCGATGGGGTGGAGACGCTCACCTATGAAGTTTTCGACGGGACGGACACCAGCGAAGGTGAAATAGAGATCAATGTGGTTGGCACCGCAACCGATCCCTATGAGGGCTGGCGCAAGGGGACCGATGGCAATGATTTCCTGCTTGGTCGCCTCTTCGGGCAGAACCAGATTTTCGGTGGTGATGGCAATGATCTCATCATTGGTGGTTTCCGGTCCGATGAGCTGGCAGGGGGCGATGGCAATGATCTGATATTCGGCGGCTTCGGCAACGATCAGATCACCGGAGGCGCCGGCCGGGATCTGCTGTTTGGCGGAGCCGGACGCGATACGTTCAACTACAGCTCCGGCGCCGGTGTCGACATCATCGCCGATTTCAGCACCGGCCGCCGCTGGTTCTCTTCCGGCGGAGACAGGATCGCCATCGATGTCGATGGTGTTGACAGTTATGAAGACCTCATGGCGCATGCCAGCCAGGTCGGCCGCAATACCGTGTTCGATTTCGGCAATGGCGATCTCCTCGTGCTGAGCCACACCAGGCTCTCCGCGCTGGACAGTGACGTCTTCAGCTTCTTTTGACGCGGGATTGGGACGTGGCATTTCGGAGTAAGGGCTGATGAACACCAAAGACAGCCAGTTCAAGATAGCGACGCGGCGTTTGCGCTCGACGTTCCTTGGCGTTGCCGTGTTCAGTGCAGCCGTGAATATCCTGATGCTCACCGGTCCGCTGTTCATGCTCCAGATTTACGACCGGGTTCTGTCCAGCCGATCGGTTCCGACCCTCGTGGCGCTTGTCGTGCTGGTTGGCGTGCTCTACGCATTCATGGCGGTTTTCGATTTCATCCGCCTCCGTCTCCTGTCGCGCGCGGCCCATCGATTTGATCTCGATCTCATGCCGCTTGCGCAGAAAACATGGATTTATCAGGGCCTTGCGGCTGGCCGCCTGTCCTCGCGTCCGGAGCAGGATTTGAGCACGGTGCGCCAGTTCGTTGGCAGCAACGGGCCCGTCGCATTGCTCGATCTGCCCTGGGTGCCCTTTTACCTGGCGCTTGTCTTCATGCTTCATCAGTGGTTGGGACTTCTTGCCCTGGCCGGCGCCGTGATTGTGATCTCCCTGGCCCTGATCAACGAATTCGCAACGCGCGGCGCCATACGCGAAGGCGCCGGGCACGAGTTTTCCGCCAGTCAGATCGGTCAGCAGGTCCACGACAGCTCCGAGCCGTTGATCGCCATGGGCATGGCGGGGCGCATGACCGAAAGATGGGGCGAAATCCGGCGCCTTGCCATGGGCCATGCGCAAAAGGCAGCGGGCACATCCGAAATGGTATCGGCTTCCTCGCGCGCCTTCAGATTGCTTTTGCAATCCTCGATTTTGGCGTTGGGCGCCTATCTGGCCATTTATCAGCAGATCTCCGCCGGCGCCATCGTGGCGGCATCGATCATCGCCGGGCGCGCCTTGGCGCCGGTCGATCAGGCAATTGGCCAGTGGAAGGGTTTCGTACGCGCGCGGTTGGCGTTTTCGCGGTTGAAGAAGGCGATCGGCGATATCGGCATGGAGGATGCGCGAACCCAATTGCCCGATCCCTCCGGCAAGGTCGATGTCAACGGCCTGATCAAGTTGACGCCGGATGTGGAGCAGGCGGGAGCAAGCGGACGGCCACCCATTTTGCAGGACGTCAATTTCAGGCTCGATCCCGGGGACGGCCTGGGTGTGATCGGTCCGAGCACCGCCGGCAAATCCAGCCTTGCGCGCCTGCTGACCGGTATCTGGCTGCCGGATCGCGGCAGCGTTACCCTCGACGGCGCAGGCTTTGGTCTTTGGGACCAGGAGGCGCTGGGGCGTCACATCGGCTATTTGCCGCAGGATGTGTCCCTGATCAACGGCACCATCCGGCAGAATATCTCTCGCTTTGATCCGTCTGCCGAGGACGATGATGTGATCGCTGCCGCCCAGTTGGCAGGCGTGCACGAAATGGTGCTCGCCTTGCCGGATGGCTACGACACATCTATCGGCCAGGGCGCCACCATGTTGTCCGGTGGCCAGGCGCAGCGGATCGCCCTGGCGCAGGCCGTCTACCGGCAACCGGCTCTGGTGGTGCTGGATGAACCGAATTCGAACATGGATTCTGAAGGTGACGCGGCGCTGTCCAATTGTATCAAGGCCCTGCGCGAAGCCGGGTCGACCGTTGTCGTCATGGCGCATCGCCCCAGCGCCATAGCCTCGGTCAACAAGCTTCTGATGCTCAATGGCGGGCGTCAGGTCGACTTTGGCGACAAGCAGGATGTCCTGCAACGCGCCACGCGGGCAGTCAATTCCGAGCAGGGCAAGACTGGCTCGGACGAAGTGCGTGTCCTCAAACCACGATCAAAAGCGGCACCGGCCGAATAGCGCACTCAACAGGAGATGGAGGGCAAGATGAACACGATGACGACAGCAGCGGCAAAATTGGCGCCCTCCGTGGTTGTAAAGACCAGCGGAACCAAATGGCTTGTAACAGGCATGGTGATGATCGCGCTGTTGTTCGGTGCAGGTGGATACTGGGCGGCAACCGTTCCCCTGTCCGGTGCCGTATTGGCTGCCGGCTCCGTCACGGTGGCAGGCAATGCCAAGACGGTGCAGCATCCCGATGGCGGGGTCGTCACGGAATTGTTGGTGAATGATGGCAGTTTCGTCGAGCAGGATGATCTTCTGCTTCGACTGGACGATACATTGCTGCGGGCCAATTTGAACATTTACACCAACCGGCTGCAGGAAGCGGCAACGCAGCGAAGCCGTCTCATTGCGGAACGAGACGGGCTGGAACAGATCAAATGGGATCACGGTCTTCACCGCGAACACAACATTCCGATCTCCGTGAGCGTCGAAAGGGACCATGCGTCGCAGTTCGCCGCACGCAAGAACACCCTTGAAGGGCAGGCCAACCAGTACCGCGAGCAGATCGAGCAGTACAAAAACCAGCTGATTGGCACACAAGCACAAAAACAATCCGCCGATGAACAGATCGCCCTGCTCGAAGAAGAGTTGTCGGGACTGGAGAAGTTGGACAAGCAAGGATTCATTACCAGTTCAGAACTGCGTGCCCTGCGCCGGCAAATCGCCGAAATGAAAGGACAGTCGGGTGAAATGGTCGCGGAACTCGCCCGCATCGCCAACGCCATCACCGAATCGGAAATCAAGATTTCTCAGGTTCGGCGCGAATTCACGCAGAACGTGCTTGCCGAACTGTCCCAGACCGAAGCGGAAATTCGCGACATGGTTCAGCAACTCATCGCGACCCGTTCTCAGATAGAACGCACGGATGTCCGCGCTCCGGTGAGCGGCATGGTGCATGAACTTTCGATGTTCACCGTCGGCGGTGTCGTGGCGCCCGGTGCACCTGTCATGCAGATCGTGCCGCAAACAACCGATTTGAACGTGGAGGCCAATGTCGATCCGAGCTCCATCGACCAGATCTGGATCGGACAGGAGGTCGTGTCCCGGTTTTCAGCCTTCAACCAGCGGACAACGCCGGAACTGACCGGTGAAGTGGCCGCGATTTCTCCCAGCACAACCGTGGATGAAAACACCGGGCTGAGCCACTACAAGATACGCTTCACCTTCGCCAAGGCCGAGTTTGCCAAGCTCGGAGATGTGCGTCTGGTGCCCGGCATGCCGGTGGATTCTCACATCCGAACGCAGGAACGAACGGCACTGAGCTATTTCCTCAAGCCACTGACGGACAATTTCCAGAACGCGCTGCGCGAGCGATAGACGGATGGCCCAGTTCAGCGCAGGCGGTGTTTGAAGCGCGAATTTTTCAATCCTGACATGTGGGCCACTCCAGACAAAGCAGCGTGTAACATGGTCCATTTTCCGTCGGCGTAAAACCGATCAACCGCATTGTACCGAAAGCGCATGGCCGCGAGCGGTCAGCCGCTGGCGGCGCTTCACGCTCCGCTGATATTGCGTTCAGCCCCATCCTCCCAGAATTTCTCCCGGACCGCCTTGCGTTGGATCTTTCCGACGGGCGTGCGGGGCAGGGGGTCGGTCTGTAGCTGCACCAGTCCCGGCTTTTTGTAGGAGCCGAGTTCCACCTTGCAGGCGTCGATGATGTCATCCGCCGTGATGGTGGCACCATCGTTCGCCACAACAACGGCAACAGGGATTTCGCCCCATCGTTCATGTGGCGCCGCCACGACCGCAACTTCGCGAACGCCCGGCAGGCTTGAAATGACGTTTTCCAGCTCCGCTGGCCAGATATTGAACCCACCCGAAATGATCATGTCGTCCTTGCGATCAGTGAGGTAGACGTAACCGTTCTCATCAATCTTGCCGACATCGCCGGAAAGCACCCAGCCATCAACAAGCCTTTGGCGGGTCAATTCGGGCTCATTGAGAATCTCCGTGATCTGTCCCTCGCATCGCAAGGCAATTTCACCGATCTCACCGGGCGGCAAGGGACGGTTGTCGTCGTCCCGGATTTCTATGGCCGAATAAGGCATGACTTTTCCAACCGCCAGAAGCGGTTCGGATCCGGGTACGTCACTGAACCACTCGCTTGGCCCCATGCCTGCAACCGGAACGGATTCGGTTTGACCATAGAGCTGATAGAGGACGTCGCCAAAGAAGTCCCGCGCTTGGAGCGCGGTAGCCGCTCGGATCGGTGCACCGGAGACCATGATCCCCTTGAGTTTCGAGAAATCCTTTTCACCCTCGCATTTTGCGATCATGTCGCTGAGCATTGTCGGCACGGCGAAGGTGAAGCCGCCATATTTCTCGAGATGATCGGCAAAATCCCCGGGGTCGAACCGGCGGACCAATATATTGCATCCGCCAGCCAGCCACATCGGCATGAACAGATATCCGGAGCCATGGGAGATAGGGCCGGCATGGGTCGCATAGTCACCGGCTTCGATATTCGGAAAGAAACATGCCCAGTCCCGGCAGGTACGCATCCATTGGCGATGGGAGAACTGCATGCCTTTCGACCGGCCCGTCGTGCCGCCGGAATGACGGATCAGATGGGGATCGTCCATGTCGATCGGCGGATTGGGATCGTCCTGCGAATGCCTGGCAAGCCAGCTTTCGTAGTCGTCGCCGCGAATGATGACATGTTCAAGGCCGTCGATCTCATCCTTGAAGTGCGCGACCTCATCGGCATATTCTTCCGAAACAATGATCGCCCGGCAATCCGTGTGGCTGATCATGTGGCCATGGGCGACGGCCGAATTGCGCCGGTAGAGCGGCACACGAACGACATTTGCGACGGCAGCGGCAATGAAGAAGTCCGACGCTTCCAGACAATTGTCTTCCAGCACGGCAACCTTGTCACCAGGTTGAAGACCCATCTTGTATAGGGCATTGGCCAGTTGGCAGCCGCGTTTCCAGGCCTGCTCGAATGTCAATTCGATATCGTCGGCAATGATTGCGGGCCGGTTGCGATTGTATTCCATGGCACGGCGCATAGCCGAACGGACATCAAGCATGTTGTTTTCTCCCTGCTGCGCGACCCAGATCGGAGCACAGTATCAAGTGATCACCGATGGGCCTGCAGGCCCCGTCATATCTCATCCCGTGGGTGCCTTCTCAAGACGCTACACCAAGATGGTTTGAGCGTCACGAGGATAGAAAACATTTGTCTTTGGTCAATACATTTTTGTCTTGCGACAAAATTCTGACGTGATATTGTTAATCCACTAGGGAGATGTTGCGCCGAAACTCGCGATGCGCGGAAGGCTGGTCGGATGCCCTGGCTTTGGTGGCAATTGGACCGGTCTGTCAGATCAAAATCTGGATGATGCGACGTTAGGCAGAATTTTTCTTCTACACACCGGGCATCCTTTTACAGGAGACAGGAACGTTGGAATTTGACCACGACGCGATCGTCATCGGAGCCGGTGTTTGCGGAATCTATCAGGCATACCGTCTCCAGCAGATGGGCGTGCGTTTCCTCGTTCTGGAACAGGCATCGGATGTTGGTGGAACGTGGTATTGGAATCGCTATCCGGGATGCCGGTTTGATTCGGAAAGCGAAACCTATGGGTATTCCTTCTCGGAAGAACTGCTGAAAGAGTGGGACTGGTCGGAGCATTTCGCGCCCCGCGAAGAGACGGAACGCTACCTGCAATTTGTCGTCGATAAATTCGACCTCCGCCAACACATGCGGTTCGACAGCCGACTCAAATCCGCCTATTGGGACGACAAGTTGGGCGGTTGGCGGATCGCCACACATGACGGGCAGAGCTACGCGACGCGGTTTCTGCTCACCGCGATCGGATTGCTCTCGTCTCCAACGTTGCCGCGATATGAGGGTGTGGAGAGCTTCGAGGGCCTGTCCTTCCACACCTACCATGCGCCAAGAGACCCGGTTGATTTTGCCGGCAAACGTGTCGCTGTCGTCGGTACGGGGGCAACCGGCGTTCAACTGATTTCCGAAATCGCCGACAAGGTCGGCAGCCTCACCGTGTTTCAGCGAAGGCCAAACTGGTGCGCGCCCCTGAACAATTCGCCGATCACCTCGCAGGAAATGCAGGAGATCAAGCAACGGTATGATGAGATCTTTGCGCTTTGCCGCAACACACCGAGCGGTTTCTACCACGACATCGATCCGCGAAGAACGCTGGAAGTGGCGCCGGAGGATCGGGAAGTGTTCTGGGAGGCGCTCTACAGCGGGTCCGGGTTCGGCGTCTGGCTGGGCAATTTCAAGGACATGCTGACCGACCCGGCCGCCAACGCCGAATTTTCGAAATTTGTCGCCAGGAAAATCCGGCAACGCATCGATGATCCGAAGATTGCCGAAAAACTGATCCCCAAGGACCATGGATTTGGAACGCGGCGCGTTCCGATGGAGACGAATTACTACGAGGTTTTCAACCAGGACAATGTGCTCCTGGTCGATATTGGCGAAACGCCGATCGAGCGGATAACCCGGACCGGTATCAAGACCAACGTCGAAGACTTTCCCTTCGACATCATCATCTATGCAACCGGCTTCGATGCGGTCACGGGAGCCTTCGACAAGATTGACATCGTTGGCGAGAACGGCTTGAGACTGAAGGACAAATGGGAGGACGGGCCGCAAACCGCATTTGGCCTCTCGGTCCACGGATTCCCCAATCTGCTGACACTGGCCGGGCCCCAAAGCGGTTCCGTAGCAACCAACTTCCCGCGTGGTATCGAGGAAGCCGTCAACTGGTGCTCCGAGTTTCTGGCCTACCTGATTGAAAACAAAATCCCCTACTTCCAGGCCACGCGTGCATCGGAGGAATTCTGGGGCAGACACGTACAGGAAATGTCCGAACGGATCCTGTTCGGCAAAGAGCAGTCCTGGTTTACCGGCTACAATTCGAATGTGGATCGCAAGTATCGCAATCGGTGCCTGATCTACGCCGGTGGACAGCTTCGGTTCCGGGGATTTCTGCAGGAGGAGCGAGACAACGGCTATCCGAGTTTCGTGCTGTCGCCTTCTGATCGGGATCAGCAAAAGACCCAGACCGTCGTGGACATATTGCCAAGCTGAAAGGAGAAATCGCCGGACGGCAGCGGCACCGTGAATGATGGATGAAATGACGATGGTGAGCCATGCGTTCGCGTGTTTCACCCCGGAGGAGGGGTTCGATTTTGCCAGCCCGGAGCGTCGAACCCACATGCAGGAACCTCAATCAGGCGGACTGCACATGGCTGGCGCATGAGGAACTGACATCACAGGGAGGTACAAGATGAGCAATGCAACTGGATTATTTGGCGTTTCCGCACGTTCCAAAGGCTTGGCGCTCGCTGCCGCGGCAGCGCTTCTTGCCGGATCGTCATCAATGTCGATGGCTTTTCAGGACGAGGGCACACTTCGCATCGGAATGTTGGAGTCTTTGACCGGCGGCGCTGCGCCTTACGGTGTGCCCGGTGCGCGGGGCACTCTGTTGGCGATTGAGGAAGCCAACGCTGCCGGCGGGATCGAAATTGACGGCAAGAAGGTCAAGATCGAAGTCGTTGGCGGCGGCGAACTCGGGTCCGACGGTGGCCTTGACCCGGCCAAGGCAATCGCGAACCTGAAGGGGCTTGTCTATGATGACATGGTGTTGATGGTCAAAGGGCCGACAACATCCACCATCGCCGAGGCAACATTCAACTATCTCAAGGAACTCGCTTCCGACAATAACGGCCTTGTTGTGCACTCATCGTCGGCGGGCGCACCAGGTCTTGGAGAAATAAGCGAGTGGGGTTTTCGCAATTCCTTTGCCGAATCCTACGCTCTCGGATTTCTTGCCGAGCAGGTCGTTTCGAACACCGGCGCCAAGACCGCCGGCATCTACCATCTGACCGACAATCCGTATTTCCCGGCAATTTCGGAACTGATGAAGAAGGAACTCACCGACAGGGGTGTTGAGGTCAAGACCGTGGTGACCGGACTGTCCAAGGACGCCGACTTCTCGCGGCAGGTCAATGAGTTGCGCGCCGCTGATCCCGACATCGTCTACGTATCGGCCGATAATCAGCGCGGCATCGGTTTCATGAAGGAGGCCTTCCGCCGTCGCCTTCAGCCGGACGCCTTTATCGGAGGCATCTCGCAATTGGTACCCGACACAATCAAATCCGGCGGGGAAGCGACCGAAGGCATGGTGATGGTTGGGTCCTATGACGACAAGAGCGATTCCATCGTTGCGTTCGGAAAGAAATTCAAGGAGCGCTGGGGTGACGATATCAACCTCTTCTCCGTGAACGGTTACGAAGCCGGACAGATTCTGATCGCCGCGTTGGAGATGTCTGGTATCAAAAATACCAGGGAATCACTGCAGGACGATCGGGCGAAACTTCGTGAAGCCTATGAGAAAGTGTCAATTGACAGCATCAGCGGTTACCCGGTCGCCTTCAACGACATTCACGATACACCGAAGGCCGGCGTGATCCTGACGATCAAGGACGGTGCGTTCGGTCCCTGGGAGCCGGGCCAGTAATCGCGCCTTCCTGGCGATGGAGTTGAGCGATGATCGTTTTGGAGTATGCGATAAGTGGCCTCCTTTTCGGGGCGACCTATTCACTTGTCGCGATCGGCTTCACGCTCATCTTCGGTGTTCTCAATCGATTTAACATTGCGCATGGCGCAACACTCATGGTGGCGGCCTTTGCGGGCGCCACCGTTTCGATCCTCCTCGGCGGCAGCGACAGCTACCTTGTCTTGATCCTCGCCTTCATCGTGTCGGTCATCACCGGTGCGGTTCTGGGCCTGCTTGTTCGGCTGGTGGCTTTTGTACCGCTCAGGAACGCTGCCGCGCTCTCGCCATTTGTTACCAGCGCTGCGGTCGCGCTGATTCTTGAAGAACTCTTTTTGCACCTTACCCAGCGGGTGCCGATCTACTCGATCGAAGTCACGGAGTTTCCCAGCCCCTTGGAAAATCTGGCTTTTTTTGTTGGCGATCTGTACATCCGCGGTGCCTATCTGGTGATATTTGTTGTTGCGCTGATCATCATGGCTTTGTTGCACTGGTGGCTCAATCACACGAAGAACGGATTGGCGATCCGGGCGGTCGAAGAGAACCCGGACGCGGCCTGGCTGCTGGGCATCAATGGGCGCCGTGTGGAAATCATGGTGTTTGCAGCAGCCTCCGCTATCGCCGGTGCCGCCGGGTGCCTGATCGGTGTTGCCTATGGAACCGTCAGCCCGTTCCTTGGGTCCAATCTTTTGCTGGTCAGTTTTGTCGTGTTGGTGCTGGCTGGCATCGGCAGTGTGCGCGGCGCGATGATTTGCGGCCTTCTGGTGGGGGTTATCGAAACCGTTACCGCTGGCACGGTTTCGTCCGAGACGAAGGAAGCTGTCCTGTTTGTGATCCTGTTTGCCGTCCTTCTCATTCGTCCGCAAGGCATCTTTGCCGGTGCGGCGTCGACGCGGGATTAGCGCATGGCCTATTTGACCGCACTGTTCGAGATCTCCGGTCTCAACATACTGCTGGCGCTCAGTGTCTTTGCCACACTCATGGTCGGCCAGTTTTCCCTCGCGCAGGTGGGCTTTTGGTCCATTGGTGCCTTTGTCTCGGCAATGCTGACAACGATGTACGGATTTCCGCTGTTTTCCGCCTTGCTCATCTCGGGCATCATCTGTGCCGTGATCGGAGTTGCACTGGGCTATCCGTGCCTGCGCATCAAGGGCATCTATCTGACCCTGGCGACCGTTGCGTTCGCAGAGGTCGTGAGAGTGTTTTTCAGCAACCTTCATCACCAGGTGGAGATTGACGGGCAGATGGTCGGTCCGGCGGGCGCACTTGGCTTTCGCGGAGTCGACGTCATCGCCGCCTGGCCCGAGATCTTTGCCGTTGTGTTGGTCGTTATCGGTCTTTTTTTCTGGATCGAAAGGTCGAGAATTGGATTGTCGGCCAACGCAATCAGGGAGGATGAAACCGCCGCGGCGGCGATGGGGATCAATGTCGTGCTGGTCAAGGTGTCCATGTTCGCATTCGGCGCTGCCATCGCCGGAGTCGGTGGCGGTCTTTACGCAACGTTCTCGTCCTTCGTGCTGGCCAGCAATTTCAGTTTTCACCTTGCCTTGATCTCCATCTTTTATGTGGCCGTCGGTGGCATGTATCGTTTCTATGGGCCGATCGTCGGCGCCATATTGCTGACCGCGTTGCCGGAGACCTTCCGATTTGCGTCCGACTACCGGATGATCCTTTACGGTGTGGTGGTGCTCATCGTGGTGGCGGCATTTCCACGGGGCATTGTGGACGAGATTCTCTTTCGACTGGGTGAGAGACGTGAGCGCAATCGTGTCAGGGATGCGCAAAGGGGGGCATCCTCCGGTTCCGATGCCACCATCAGGGGCGAGAGCTGAGGGATGTTTTCGGTCTCCAATCTCAGCAAGTCATTCGGCGGCCTGAAGGCGCTCGACAAACTGGATTTCAGCCTGTCATCGGGCGAGGTCATGGGTCTGATCGGCCCGAACGGTTCCGGCAAGACAACGACCATCAATGTGATCACTGGCATCTTCCCGGTTACCGACGGTACGGTGAAACTGAACGATCAGAACCTGACCAACAAACGATCCGATCTCGTGGCCAAAGCCGGTATTGCGCGGACCTTTCAGAATCTGCGTCTGTTTGGCCGGCACACTGTCCGCGACAATATCCGTTCATCGCAAACCATTTTGTGCAAATCGCTGATCTCGCGCCTGAGTGCCATTCCGACCGCGGAAGAACGCCGGTTGTCACAGGAAGCGGATGCGCTTCTTGAGCAATTTCAGTTGCAGGATCTGAGCAGGCGAACGGCCGATTCCCTTTCCTATGGCGAACGAAAGCGGCTGGAGATGGCGCGTGCACTGGCCATGCGGCCGAAGGTGCTGCTGCTCGACGAACCGGCAGCCGGCATGAACCCGACGGAGCTGGAATGGCTCGCAGGGACGATCTCCCACCTGCGCTCGACCGGTTTGGCCATCGTTCTCGTTGAACACCACATGAAACTGGTCATGCGCATTTGCGACAGGATCACCGTTCTGAATTTCGGCGGCAAAATCGCCGAGGGAACACCCGATGACGTTTCCCGCAACGAGGATGTGATCACGGCGTATCTTGGAGAGGCGGACGACCGTGATTGAGCTCAACGCCATCGTTGCGGGCTACGGCGCCAACCCGGTTCTTCAGGCCGTCGACCTGAAGGTCAGACAAGGCGAGCTGGTGGCTGTGATTGGCCCCAACGGCGCGGGAAAAACCACGCTCCTGCGGGCCATTTCCGGCTTGGTGCGTCCGACTTCAGGCGCCATCATGATGGATGGCAAGGATCTCACACGGCTGGATCCCGATCAAATCGTGGGAATGGGCATCATTCACGTTCCTGAAGGGCGCATGGTTCTGACCCGGATGACGGTTCGGGAAAATCTCATGCTTGGCGCGTTCAAGCGAAACGACGATGCGGCCGTCAAACGCGACTTCGACCACGCGGTGACGATGTTTCCCATTCTCCGTGAACGCATCGGACAGATGGCGGGCACGCTCAGTGGAGGCGAACAGCAGATGCTGGCGATTGCGCGCGGGCTTATGGGGGCACCCAGACTGCTGATGCTCGACGAGCCCTCGCTGGGGATTGCCCCCATCCTCGTCAAAACCATTTTCAAGGCAATCAAGGACATCCAGGACGCCGGGGTTACAATTCTGATGGTTGAGCAGAATGCCACCAAGGCGCTGGCGGCGGCTGATCGTGCTTATGCTCTCGATCTCGGGTCCGTCACCGCCAGCGGTCAGGCTGACGCCCTGTTGAAGGATGAACGGGTCCGGCAAGCCTATCTCGGATTGTGACGGTGTCCGGTTCTGATTCAACCTGCAAATGGATGCGACGGCAGACCCTTGACGCCCGGTCGGCAGCGAAACACATATCCCGCCTTCGCTTCATGCGGATTGCCGTCATCATTCAGCTTGAAGTCTGCTGTGGTGATATAGAGTTCGTCCATTGATGGACCGCCGAAATTGCAGCTCGTGACCCGTGCGGCCGGGAGCGAAATCACACCGATCCAATCCCCTTGTGGATTGTAGCGTCTGACCTGGCCGCCATGGAAGAGTGCCACCCACACACATCCATCCGCATCGACCGCCATGCCGTCGGGCAAGCCCGTATCCCGGTCGATATCGACGAAACGCCGGCCATTGGAAACGTGCCCGTTGTAAAGATCATAGTCGAAGACATTGATCCCGCGCGCCAGCGTGTCGTTGAAATAAAGCAGCCTGTTGTCGGGGCTCCAGGCTATTCCGTTTGAAACCCTGACGTCCTGCAATGCCGGTGTCACGCGAAGATCGGGATCGATGCGGTATAGGGTGCCGGCATCCCGCTCAAACCGCGTGGAGAATGTGCCACTCCACAGCCGGCCTCTCGCATCGCATTTGCCATCGTTCATGCGATTGTTTGGAAGGTCCGCCTCAATGGGAACGATCAGAGAGACTTCGTCACCCGTGTCGCTGACCGACAGCAGGCCGTCGACGGACGTGGCAACAAAGCCACCGCATGACCGTGGGATCGCAGCACCGATCGTGTGTCCGACGTCTATGCTCGAAAGGTGATCTGTCGTCGGATCATATCTGTGGATGTGCCCTTCATTGCAATCCACGAAGATCAGCGTATTCGTGACATCATCCCAGATCGGCCCCTCGGCGAGGTCGAAATTCTGAGCCACCACAACGTCCAGGCTTTCCGTGTAGTCGGTAAAAGGCGCCACTGCGGTCATCCAGATTTGATCAGGGTGCGGTTTTCAATCAAGCCTTTATGCAAGGGATTTCCTATGCCATTCGACGCGGGAGGGGGAACGTCACTGGTCCATGTTCGCGTGTTGGCAGCACGACCGATGCTGTTCCCTCGGCTGACACAACATCCTTCTGATTGACCGCGCGGACAGCGATCCTGACAAGTCCATAGCCGTCCTGCATCAGCGTTTCCGTCACCGTTCCGGTCCACCAGAGAGTGTCCCCAACCAGGTTTGGCTTCATGACGCTTACATCCAGCGTGTGGAGAAAACCGTCATCGCCGATCCAGTTCGTCAGCATGTGCTGGGCCCAGGCAATTCGTTGCGGTCCGATGTCGTAGGCACCACCCATGCCGACGTCACGCCCGGTCGACGTTTCGAGATGCCCGCGACCGGCCGATTCCCTGGCGCCGGTTTTCTTGTTCAGATGGTAATCTGCATGTCTTTGACGATAGCGGATTGCATCGCCATGCACGCCGCCATAATGGGTTGCTCCCTGCTGCGCCGAATACCAGGCCATGATGTCCATAATGCCAAGCGGTCCCCTGACCACTTGCGGGACGGCGTCGCCCACTGAAACATCTTCCCAATATAGCGGTTGGTTGCCTCTTCTGGGCTCGGCCAGAACCTGCCGCTCGATATCCTCGATTTCCTCGGTGGTGTACTGATGGGGATCGCTTGTTTTCCGGTTCTCCGAATTGGACTGCTTCTTGAGATTGTCGCCCCGGGGCGTCCGCGCGCACCGACCCAGTGCCGTTCCGGCGACACGCCCATGCTGGTTGAAATATTTCAGCTCGCCGGTCTGCAGAACCCATTTCGGAAAACGGCGTCCATGCTTGATTTCCTGTTTGAGCAATTTGGCTTCGACCTTGAATGTGTCATCCAGCAGGATCGGCTCGAACCAGGTCCAGGATGTCCCGGCATACAGCCACTGCACACCCGGCAATTTGGGCGCAACGACCGTTCCATCGACCGCATAGAGGATGCAGGGTGGAGCAACAATCTTGCCATGGGAAGACGCTGCAGCATATTCGCGGTCGAGCCACAGTGGATTGTTGTCGCCGACGCCCCAGGCAAAATGACGAATGGCATCACGGGTCGCGGTTTCAATCCATTGCATGCGGTCGCGACGAAGCGTGACGCCCACAAGGGCTTCGGCTTCTGCAATGCCTTCGTCCGAAATCGTTCCCCAGGTCATCGCGCCTCTCCACGCATGAGTGAACCGATATATCTATCGGCTGATGATGAACGGCACGTTCGGCTTGTTGGATCCATCTGAATATCCTGGCCTGAATATCTGCCACGCGGCAGCCTCTTCCGGCGACAGGACGGGCGCCATCGGTGCTCCGGTTTCAATCGCCAGATCCAGCAATTCATGTCGGTCGCGCTTGCCCAGTTCAGCTTCGAAAACCGGCATGATTTCGCTGTCATCCTCCGACAATTTGAAGGGGTTTTGAAACTTCGGATCCTGTGCCCATTCGGGATTGCCGAAGGCCGCGAGAATGGATGCCCAATCCTGTTTCGAGCGCGCCTGAACAGCAACAAATCCGTCCCGGCAGCTGAAAAAACCCTGTGGAAAGACACCGCCATGTTCGACCGTTGTCCGTCCATGCCGCCGCCATCCATAGGGCACCCCGGCATGGTTGCCGGAATTCTGTTCCGCAAATGCGCGCAATATATCGGCTGCCGAGACATCAATTCTCTGCGGTCGTGGCGTCCGGTTCGATTTCTCCGCATGAAGAAGCCCAAGGGCCAGGTTCGCACCGAACATCCCCGTCCAGCGTTCCGGCAAATGGACGGGCAGCACGCCTGGTGCTCCATCGGCCTTGCCGATGACGGAGGAAACACCCGAAACGGCACTTGCAAATGCGCCGACCCCCGGTCGGCCGACCTCGTAGTCCCAAAGGAAAATCTCGGTCGGACCTTCGCCGCTGCCCGTTTCCGCCTCAACGGTGTCCCCGGAAACGAGGATTGCCAGTGGCGCCGGGTCCAGTCTTCTGGCCTGTGCAACCGTCTCGGCGCCTTCCAGCGACGCTCCGATTTCCGTCAGCCAGCTTGCAGCATTCAAAACGGATCGATTGGCCCCAACAATGGCAAAACGCGCCGATCCGATCGTCAATGAGCGATTGGATGTCACGGATGCTGCATCACTTTGATCCATGGCGACGCTCCACATCGAAATTGCTGATCTCGTTCCTGTCGTCTGTCGACCAGCCCAGCAGTGATCCAAGGACGTAATCATTGCCTTCGCCCAGTGTTGGTGCTGTCTTTCTCAGCGGCGCGCGATGTCCGTCAATCCACCACGGCGCCGCAACAATATCTTCCGGACCGGTCGTCGGATGGATCGTTGTTATCAGCGTGCCCTCTTTTGTTGCTCCGGCGCCGACTTCAGCCGGCTGTTCAATAACCCGGACACTTTGAACTCCAGCTTCGTTCAGAAGGGTAGTTGCTGCATCAATCGTAGTGCCCTGTACCCGCTTGCTCAATGCGGCAATATCCGTTTCCGTCATTTTTGAGGGCCAGGCAACACACACATGGCTTTGGTCCGCAGTCCGCAACACAGTAGACGTGTTGGATTCAAACTCGGCGGTCAGGCCAAGTGATTTTGCAAGGCGCTTGAGGTCTTCATCATTGTCTGTTGCCGCATGGGCGATCGCTTCAAGCTGTGACAGTTCGATATGGGCGCCCTTGCCGGTTTGTTTTGCTTCCACAATGGCGGCAATCGACGCAAAAAGGCCATAGGTGGCAGCGTTCGGATCGGACGCCACAAAGGTCGGCGTTCCAACGAATTCCGATGTTTCCGGGTCGACGATATTGGCTTCCAGTCCGGAGAGGGCGGACAGCACCAGACCATAGGCACGCATGTCCGACAGTCGCGATGACGAGCCGAAGCCGGAAAGCGAAAGCAGAACAATTCCAGGATTGGCTTTGCGAAGCGCCTCATATCCGACGCCCAGACGGTTCAAGGTCCCCGATGTGAAGTTCTCAATTACCAGGTCGGTCTCGCGTGCCAGATCAAGCAACCCGTCGCGGTGCTTTTCGACCTTCAGGTCCAGAGTAACGCCAATCTTGTTCCGGTTCAGCCCGTGAAAGGACTGCGACATCTCCCGCCGGATAAACTCGGGATACCGGCCAGCCATGCGCTCCACGCCGCGTGTGCGGTATAGGTCGTATCGCTTGTACCACTCGACCTTGATGACCTCTGCACCAAGGTCGGCCAGATATTGGCCGAGCAAAGGACCAGACCACACCCAGCACAATTCGATGACCCGAATACCTGACAGTGGCAGAGCCGCACTCATGGTGGCATTCCTCCAACTCTGTTACGCGCTGTCCCCGAACGGACCTGAACAAGCACTTGATTTGATCGCCGGGTTGTCGATGGAAAAACCCGCCCGGACCGCTTTGTTTCAGGTGCTTGCCGACCGGAAAACTGACAAGGATGAAATCCCTTTTCTGATTGTTGTATGTCCAGCGCGGACATGACCCTCAGCGGCCGGAATCACCGGACCTCCAGCCATAGCGATGCATTTCCAACTATGGTTTGAAGCGAATGTAATTGTCAATATACAAAAATTAATTTTCTATAGAAAATAACGAGATGATCGTGCGATTGGTGCCATTTGGAGTGAAAGACGGGCAATGCGCACAAATTCAACTGTTTTAACCGACTTTCAACCGCTCACATCAAGACGCGCCACAATGGTTCTGCGTGACGGTCTATGCGATGAAGCGCGGATCGCAGCGATGCCTGCGCGGCGCCGCGTTCGTTTCGAAATAGGAAAACAGCCGCTATCGGCTCATTCGGTGATTGATGTCCTTTGCCGTCTGTCGCAGCGCCGAAATGAGTTCTTCGCGGTCAATCGCTTCCAGTTGAGCGGTGATGGCATACACACCGATGGTGTGCGTGACGCTGCCATCCGGCATGAAGACAGGCAAAGCGATCGCGGAGACGCCTTTGACAAAACCTTCACGGTCTTCGGAGAAACCGTCCACTCTTGTCTGTTCGACCTGGCTCATCCAGTCATCATAGGTGATCGGCCGGACCCATTTTACCTTGGCAAAATTCTGTTTGATCTGCCTTTCAGTCATGTTTCCGAAGGCTGCAAAACAGCGGCCGGACGCACCTGACATCAATGGAACACGTCCACCCAGCGTGACGTTGAGTGAAATGGAATCAGGGGGATTGGCAAATGCGACGAGGGCAAGATGTTGATCGTCGATCTTCGAAGTTGCCGTGGCCGTCATTGAAAAACGATTGGCGATTGTTTGCAGGCGCGATTTTGCGAGCTCGGCGAAATCATTGAGACGAAGGGCGCTTTTTGCCAGATCGGTAATGCCTGATCCCAACTGATAGGTTTTCGAACTGACGTCGTAGGAGACCAGGCGAGCGGACACCAGTTCCCTCAATATGTGCAGGCAGGTGCTTGGGATGATTCCGACGGCCCGCGAAATCTGTGACAGGTTCATGGGGGTAGGGCGGTCGGCAAGTTCCCAAAGGATGCCGGCTGCGCGCCGGACCGCCGGCACGCGCTTGATTGATGTGCCTGTTTTTTCGGTGTCTGCCTGATTGTCCTTCAGGTCTGTGTTGCTCACGAATGCCCACTCCGGTTTTGTCGGGTTTTTGCCTCTAGAAAAAAAGACTGGAAGTCCTTATTGCACACCAAAGCCGGGCATCACAATATGGATTTGCCAGATTCAAGCGGCCTTGAAGCAGGCGCGGCAGGGTGAACGTGCAGTGGACTGAATGGGTTGCATTGCCTGAAGGTCGATCTATTGGAGATTGCAATAGTGCCTCGCCAACGGTCCATTGGTCGCCGAGCTGGCGTTGCCGATGAACATGTCGGCATTGTTGGGGGAGAGATAGATGAAGATCGACCAAAATATCGTTGCCGTTGTAACAGGTGCTGCCTCGGGATTGGGCGCAGCCGTTGCGGTGGAATTGCATCGGCGCGGCGCCAGGATTGGCATCCTTGACAAGAACGAGGCCGAAGGGCGGGTCTTGGCGAACGACCTTGGCGGTCTTTTTGTGGATGCCGACGTCAGTGATCCCCACAGTGTCGCAAATGCCCTGTTATCCGTTCGTTCCGAACTCGGTCAGGAGAGAGTGTGCGTCAACTGTGCCGGCATTGCGGTGGCCCACACAACCCTGCACAAAGGTGCACCCCACGACCCGGCGCTTTTTGAGAAAGTCGTCCGTATCAATCTGATTGGCACGTTCAATGTCGCCAGCCAGTCTGCGGCCGGAATGGCCAAGACGGAACCACTCGGTCCTGACGGCGAGCGCGGCATAATTGTCAACACGGCCTCCATCGCTGCATTCGAAGGCCAGATCGGTCATGCGGCCTATTCCGCGTCGAAATCGGGTGTGGTCGGCATGACCCTGCCCATGGCGCGCGACCTTGCAAGAGACGGCATCCGCGTTGTTGCCGTAGCGCCCGGCATGTTTTCAACACCCATGGCGGTGGATTTGCCGGACCACCTCAAACAGTCAGTTATCGACAATATTCCGTTTCCGGCGCGCCTTGGCGATCCGACGGAGTTTGCGTCTCTTGTCGCACATTGTGTGGAAAACACCATGCTGAACGGCGAGACCATCCGCCTGGACGGAGGATGCCGCATGCCGCCGAAATAGCGGCTGCCGTCCAGGTCTAGTTTTCGCCGCGGCCGCGATCCGTGTCCGGCGTGCCGAATTGCGGAAAATAGGACCTGGTTACCGGACTATCAGGCGCCCAGCTATGGCACCCACCGATGAAAAATGGTGGCTCCTCGTGCCGCGCATCATCCTCTCCGATCGGGTGACCGGAATGTTTCCAACCGATGGCCCGCGTCTGGAAGGCAACCGTGGGGGCAAGACCGAGAAGTTCGGCCAGATGCGTGCAGCCGCGTGTCGCCCCTAACGCTTCACGCACCGCACGGCGCCAGCCCCGGTCGAGGCGCTTGCCATGCAGCTTGGAGGTATTGGCGGCACTGCGCTGGCAGTAACCGAACGGCATGTGCTCAAGGTCCGTCTCTATGTTCAGAACCTCGAAATCGGGATTGATCGACAGGCGGACATTGATCGCGTGGACCGGATCACCGGGTTCACGCGATCCGCGTTCACGATCGACAAACCCAAAGCTTTTTTGATCAACAAGCTGAAGCTCGATTTCAACGGTGCCATCGTCGCACTCGAAGCTCTCGACCGTCAGCGACCGGAGGTGGTTTTGTCGGCGCTTCTTTGTGGAAGGGGGAAGAATGACGGGATCTCCTGTCGGTTGGCTGCGGACACCCGGATCGAGTACCCGCTTGTTCAGGATACAGTCGAGGCGGGCTTGAAGAGCGGTATCAACTGGCCATCCGGCGCAGGTCTGTACACCACTTCCACCCGGTCACCAATGCGAAGCAAGTCGGCGTCGCACTCCGTAATGTTGGTCAGCATGCTCACGCCTTCATCGAGTGTAACCCAGGCCGATACATAAGGCGGGCTGCCCCTGCGAAAAAGGCTGAAAGCGTATATCCGGCCGAGACCGGATGCCTGTTTCCAATCGACCCGATCTGAAAAGCAGAAGGGACAGATTCTGCGCGGATAATAATGCGGCGTTCCGCAATCGCGGCAATCGGCAAACAGAAGAGTCTGCTGGTTCGCGGCATTCCAAAAATCCTCTGTTTCAGGCGTTCGCACCGGTGAGCGCAAGGCATCGTCGTCAATTTGCATCAGCAGACCCTTTCGAGGATGGCCGTCGCGCCGCCGTGCCGCCGGTCGAGCATGCCGCCCAGGCCATTGGCGATGGCCAGATCGCAATTTGCGACCTGCACGGCCGGATGCGATTCTCCGCGCAACTGGCGGACGGTTTCGATGATTTTCGTCACACCGCCGCGATGCGCCGGGTGATTGTTGCACAATCCGCCGCCATCCGTATTGACCGGTAGTCGGCCAACGCCACTGATGAGATTGCCGTCGGCAACGAAACGGCCGCCCTGGCCCTTTTCGCAAAAACCAAGGTCTTCGATCGCAATCAGAACCGTGATGGTGAAGCTGTCATAGGTGGATAGATATTTGATATCGTCTGGTTTGAGGCCGGCTTCCTCGAAGGCGCTGATCGCGGATTGTCGGACAGCACTGGTGGTCAGGTCGATGTCAAACCCGCGATTATATTTGATCGCTTCTCCGACACCCCTGACCCTGACAACCGGCCGCCCAAGTGATCGGGCAATCTCTTCCCGTGCGACAATCACCGCACCTCCGCCATCCGTCATCACACAGCAGTCGAGGCGATGGAGCGGATCGGCAATCAGGGGCGAATCCAGCACATCCCTAACGGACACTTCCTTCTGCAAAAGCGCATTCGGATTGTGTTTTGCATGGTTGGATATCGCCACTTTGATCCAGGCGAGTTGCTCGCTGGTGGTGCCGTATTCATGCATATGACGTTGGGCGCACATCGCGTAGGAGGGTGCCAGCGCTGCCCGGTAAGGCACCTCAAACGCAGATTCTGGATATTCCGGCAATTCTGCCAGATCGCCGGGTGCGGCCGCTTCGGCGCGCGGCCTGCCGGCCGACGTGATCAGGGCGATATTGCATTTGCCTTCGCGAATGGCGCGCATCGCGTGGCCAATATGGGCGATAGGTGACGACCCGCCAATATCGGTGGAATCCGCGTAGCTGACGTTCAATCCCATATATTCCAGGATGGACAGCGGTCCGATGCCCGGCGCGTCGCTGGCGCAGAAATAGCCATCGATATCCGACATCGAAAGCCCTGCATCCTGAAGCGCACCTCGGGCAACTTCCGCGTGGAGTTGAGCCACCGACTGATCCGTGGCCAGCCTGGACGGGTGCTCGTAGACACCCACAATGCAAACGGGAGCCGACATGACCTTAGTCCCTCCTGCGCTTCAAATGGCGCGTATCGATGGTGCGCGGGTCCTTCCTGGGATCGGTGCCGTCCGGAAAGATCGCGCTTTTCTGAATTTTCTGGGTGCTGGTCACGGGAATCTCTTCGACAAAACTCACCCAGGCCGGCAGCTTGTATCGGATCAGCCTGTCTCGAACGGATCGGCAAATGGATAGGGCCGTTTCCTCCGTAGCTTCGGCGCCGGACATCAGAACGATGCAGGCCATGATTTCCTCGTCGTGCATCTCGTCTTCGACCGCAATGACGGCGACGCTTTTGACATTGGGATTATCGATCAGCGCCTCCTCGATTTCCGCAGCGGCGATGTTCTCTCCGCTTCGCCGGATGATGTTCTTTTTCCGGTCAACAAAATAGAGCATCCCGTCTTCACGTTGCCGCACAATGTCACCGGTATGGAACCAGCCGTTGCGCCAGGCCTTCTCCGTCTCTTCAGGTTGCTTCAGATATCCAGAGAAGAAACCATGACGCGGATCAGAACCGCTGCTGCGAACGATCAACTCTCCCGGTGTTCCAAAAGGAAGCGGCTTGTCATCATCATCGACGATTTGGACTTCCAGCGGTGGTCGAACCCGGCCGAAGGCACGGCCGTCGGGGTCCCTTGGTTCCCGGCAGTTCTGGATCGCGCGGGATGTCTCCGTCATGCCCCAGGCTTCAATCAGCGGGAAACCGAACCGCTCCTCGAATGCTTCGCGCACGACCGGGTCGACACCGGCACCCTGGCCGAATTTGACCCTGTGCCGCGATTCATCCGCAGATCGTTCCGATTTGACCAGCAGGGGCGGGATGATCCCCATATAGTGAACGCAGGTCGCGCCGGTCGACACGATGTCTGGCCACCAGGTCGAGGCCCGGAACCTGTCTTGCAGCACAATGCAATTGCGCAGGCGTGTCATCGTATTCAGTGTGTAGACGGAGACATTCATGTGAAATGTCGGCAAGGGAATATACAGGCGATCGGCGCCAACCTCGAAATTGATGAGGCCGCCGGCGGTGCCGTAACTCTCGCCGGCCGCAAGGCAGGAGGTGTTCGAGATCATGCAGCCCTTCGGCTTTCCGGTTGTTCCGGATGTGTAGATGATCAGCGCTTCCCGTGCCCCACCTGCGGCTGGAACGATTGCTGCGTGGCGGGCAGGGGCAGGCAATGGGCCGGTGTCAACGGCGACATCGACAACAGCGACAGGAATCTCCATCTGCGAGCAAACCTGCCGCAGATCATCCACTCGCTCGCCGGCCGCGACCACCAATGCGCATTCCGCGAACTCGACACCGTAGTGCAGCTCGTGCTTGAGATAGGCCGGATTGAGCGGCACGGCGCTGGCGCCGATCCGATTGAGCGCCAACAGGTGCCAGAAATGATCCGGCCTGTTTCCGAAGAGCATGGCGATGCGGTGTCCCGGACCGTAGCCTGCGGCGTCATATCGGGCTGCCAACCGGTCAACCGTCTCGAGGCTTTCGCCGTAGGAATATTCACGTCCGTCTGACAGATAGCCCCTGTCTTCAGATTTTGGATAACATAGAAAGGCCAGATGCGGCGAAGCCGCCGCCGCCGCGCTGAATTGCTCGTAAACTGTTTCAACCATTGGCAACCGTAGCGTTTGATTTGCAGGACGGATCGCCGGCCCTGCTTCTGTTTACAAAATGACGGACATGCCGGCATCGACGGCCAGGACATGGCCGTTGACATAGCTGGCCGCGTCGGATGCAAGAAATACCGCAGCATTGGCGACTTCTTCGGGCCGCGCCCATCGACGGGCGGGGATTCGGGTTTCGACAAAAGTCCTTATGCCGTCTTCTTCCGCCAGGGTCTGATTGAATTCGGTCGCCACAAATCCCGGTGCAATCACATTGGCGGTCATACCCGTGGCACCGAGTTCGAAAGCGAGGGACCGGGCAAGGCTTTCCATTGCTGCCTTTGAAGAAGCGTAGACGGGATCGCCGCGGAATGGTCTTTTGGCTGCGGTCGACGAGATGAAGATAAGCCGCCCGCATTCGGGTCGGGTCATGCGCACCGTGGCCAGTCGGGCAACCTGATAGGCCGACACCGTGTTGGTTTCCATGATCTGCCGGAAATCATCAGGCTCGATTTCGGCCACAGAACGGCGGTCGCGCATGCCGACGCTGTAGACCAGTATATCAAAGCGGCCAAGGTCGCTCGCGATCGCATCAATCGCCCGTTCTGCTGCCCGGTGGTTTGTTGCATCAAACGGCGCTTCGACAGCACCCGGAATTGTCGCGGCAACCGCCGCCACGCGATCCTTGTTCCGTCCATTGATTGCAACACGGGCTCCCGCCTCGGCAAAGGCCTCGGCAACAGCGCGGCCGATACCAGCCGTGCTGCCGACCACCAGAGCCACTCTCTTGTCCAGAGAAAATGCTTCACCTTTAGCCAAGGGCCACTCGTTTCCTGATCCGCCCTGCCGTTATGATATGCGCGACATATGCAAACGGTTGGGTAAAGATCGGTTAGGTGAACATCGGTACGACACGGCTACCATTATAGGCTGCTTTTGCTTTGCGCTGCACCAGCTTCCACGTCTCATTATAATAGTCGGCCCGCTCGACAATGGCCTGCAGATGGGCACATTGATGATGCGGCATTGTCGGCGTATGCGGGGGAAGTGTCACATCCATCCGCGCGGTGTAGTCGAGCACCACATGGCGCGCCACCGCCTCGCCAAGGCTGCTGCCGACGGTGATCGCACCATGCCACGGAATCACGATCGCAATGTCGTCATCGCCCAGTGCCTTGCCGATGGATTCAAAATCGTCATTGGGGCTGATCACGGTCCGCTCGTAAAACACTGTCGACACATTGGCGAATATCCGCGGCGGCCGGGCATAGGCGGCCTGTGCGGTGATCCAGAATCCGTGTGAGTGCACCACCGACTGGACATCCGGCCGTTGTTTGTAAATGCCGTGATGAAAGTCGATGCCGATGCTGGGTGCCCTGTTCGAGTTGACCGGGTTGCCGTCGAAGTCGATCAGGATGATGTCTTCAAGTTGCATCTCCTCGAATGTCCGCTCAAACACGTGCATATAGAAGTAGGGTTCGTCCGGGTAGCGCACGGAAACATGGCCTCCCAGACCTGAGCCGAGACCATAGGCCGCCATGCCCCTGCAGGCCTCCAGGACCTGCGCTCGAAGTTCCTCATTTTCCTTGACCATGACATTGCCTCCCAGTGTTTTGTAAAGCCGGACCTGTCGCATTTCCGGTCACGTGGACGTCACGTGAAACCACAGATTCAGGACATTTGGACCGCTGATTTCATCCATGCCGCATCACGGGCGGGTGCCGATACCTTCTGCCGTATCGGCATCACATGCAGATCCAACACCGATCTCATTTGTCGATTTCCTGACCTGAAACGCATTAAACATAGTGATCGCCGCGCCGCGCCGTCAATCGATTTGATACCATGATTTGTTTCTCTAGAAAATTAATTTTTTTTATAGACAATAGTTGCCGTGCCCGATAGTGTCATCATCCATCAATGAAAAGAAATTTGGGAGGTGTGTCTCATGAGGAATGTGAAGAGAGCATTCGCTGCGGCGGCATTGGGGATGGCCGCAATGCTTGCACCGGTTTCGGCGCAGGCAGAGGAAGTACGCATTGTCATGGGTGCGTCGGGAGATGGCGCCCTGCAGCGGGGCATGAACCTGTTTGCCGAAAAAATCGAAGAGGGAACCGGCGGTGCCTATACGGGCAAAGTGTTCGCCGGAACATTGCTGAGCTACGCTGAAACAACCGAAGGTCTGACCAACGGGACGGCACAGATCGGTTATATGGTTCCGGCCTATGTGCGCGGTGAATTCCCGCTTACCAATTACGCGATCGATATCGTCGCCACGGTGGTGGAGCCGGTCGTTGTCGGCGGTGCGATGACGGAATTCATATTTACCTGTGAGCCGTGTCTGGCCGAGTTCAAGCGCAGAAACCAGGCCTTCACCGGCTTTGCGGTGGTCTCGTCCTACGTGTTGATGTCCCAGACGCTGCTTGAGGACGTCAGTGACCTGAAAGGCATGAAAATTCGCGGCTTCAGCGCCTTCAATAAACTGGTCGGTCAGTGGGATGCGTCAGCCATCTCGGTGAATGTCGGTGAAGTCTATGAAGCCCTTTCGAGCGGGCGCCTGGAAGGCAACATTCATTTGTGGGACATCATCAAGTCCTACTCGCTCGGCGACCATGTCGAGTATGTTTATGATGCGCCGATCGGGATCTATGGCGGCAATTCCATGTTCAACATCAATCTGGATTTCTGGAAATCGCTGTCACCGGAAAACAAGCGCGTATTCCTGAACGCTGCCAATGAGGCACTTGCCTATGCAACGGTGGAATACACGGCAAACGACCGCAAGCTCGCCGAAAATGCCGCAGACCTCAATGTGAAGGAAGTGGCAACACCGGCATCCATCGCCGAGTCGATTGATCTCTTCCGGGAAAACAACATCAAGGAAGTCATCGCTGCCGCGCAGAGCGATGACACCATACCGGACGCCAAGGACCATGGTGATCGACTGCTGGCACTGATCGAAAAATGGCGTGGACTGGTCGCTGGTATCGACAGCAAGAATGTTGACGCTGTCGCGAAGCTCTATCAGGAGCAGATTTATGATAAGGTAGATCTGTCAACGCTGGAATAGTCAGAACACGCAACAGAGTATCACCATGAAATATGTCGGTATTCTGCTGTCGAAATTGGTGGCCGCCACAACGATTGTTGGGGCGGTCGCTGTTGTTTTGATGATCGTTCAGATCACGGTTGATGTGTTTCTCCTGAACCTGTTTTCCACGTCATTGCCGGCCACCGGAGCGATTGTCGCGAACTATTACATGGCGGCGATTTCGTTTCTGCCCGTGGCGTTGGCCGAGAAGCTCGACAAGCATATTGCGGTCGATGTGTTCTACAACACCCTGCCTCCGAGATTTCAGAAATGGCTTTTGATGGCGGTCCGGCTGGTTGTGGCAATCGCAACCGGAGGCGCTGCTTACGGGTTTCTGCTTGATGCCGTGCACAAGTACCAAAACAACTCTTATGTCCTGGAACTGGATGTGCGTGTTCCCGACTGGCCCGGCTATTTCATGCTGCCGATTGGTTTCGGCCTCTGGTCGCTGATCAACCTTTACAAGGTCGCGGCCAGCCTGACTGGCGACGAAGACATGAATGGCGGAAGAGCGCTTGCGGAATTTGAATAAGTCGATGCGGGAAGCGCTGATCCATGTCCTTTGAAACCATCGGCCTCCTGAGCATTGCCGTTCTCGTTCTGCTTTTGCTTTTGCGGGTGCCGATTGCGATATCCCTCGGCATGGTTTCATTTGGCGGCATCTGGCTGATGCTCGGCTTCACACCGGCATGGGGCATCCTGTCGGCGGTTACCTACAAATTTGCAGCCACCTGGACCCTGTCCGCCATCCCGATGTTCCTGATGATGGGATATGTCTGCTACCACGCAGGCCTGACCAAGGGCGTCTTTGCGGCCTGTCGAATCTGGCTGGTGCGCCTGCCGGGTGGCGTTGCCGTGGCTTCGGTCTTCGCCAGCGCCGGCTTCGCATCCGTCACCGGGTCCAGCATTGCTTGTGCCGCGGCCATGGGCCGTATCGCGATCCCGGAGATGATCCGTTTCAACTACGCACCCAGCCTGGCAACCGGATCGGTTGCAGCGGCGGGCACCCTTGGTGCGCTGATTCCGCCCAGCGTTCTGCTGATCCTTTTTGGCATCTTCGCCGAGGTCAATATCGGCAAGCTGTTTCTCGGCGGTATCGGGATAGGGCTTCTGACGGCCGTCGCCTATGCCGCAATGATCATTATTCGGGTCAAGCTGAACCCGGAATTGGCGCCACCGGTAACCGAAACGCACAGTTTCAGGGAAAAGATCGAAGTGCTGCGACCCACCTGGCCGCTGGGGTCCATTGTCGTGATCATTCTTGGAGGAATGTTCACCGGCTTGTTCACGGCCACCGAGGCGGGTGCCATTGGCGCCGCTTCGGCCATTCTTGTCGCCCTGTTCAACCGGTCGCTGACCTGGAAGGTCCTGTATGATTCGACCATAGAAACCCTGACCACCACGGGAACGCTCTTCATCATTGCAATCGGCGCCAATCTGCTGACGCGCCTTTTGTCCCTGTCGGGGACGCAGGATCTCTTCACGACTGCGATTATCGGATTTCAGGCCGATCCTCTTTTCCTGTTGATCGGCATCACCATCGTCTATCTGATTTTGGGCATGTTCTTGGAGCCGATCGGTGCCATGCTACTGACGTTGCCGGTGTTTTTGCCGATCCTTGGAGAGGCGGGGATCGGGTTGGTCTTCTTCGGGGTCTATCTGGCTAAACTGCTTGAAATTGGCATGATCACCCCGCCGATCGGAATCAATGTGTTCGTGATCAAGGGCGTCGTCGGTGATCTGGTGAGTCTGACCGATATTTTTCGTGGAATCATGTGGTTTTTGCTGGCGGATCTGGTCGTCATTGTTCTGGTGATCGCATTTCCGGAAATCATAACCTTCCTTCCCGAGACGCTGCTGGACTAGCAGGTCAATTGCACTTGAGAGGGGCGAGGGCGCCCGCCTGAACGAGGCAGATAGTCTGGAGGATTGGCGTGTCCATTCATTCTTACCAAACGGCTCTGGTGACCGGGGCATCCAGTGGCATCGGAGCGGCCTGCGTCAGGATGCTCAGCCGCCATGACATGCGTGTAACGGCAATGGACCGGGACAGCGACAGGCTTGCGGAACTTGCGTCGGAAACCGGTTGCGAGGCTATCGTGATGGATATCCGGCAGACTGAAGAGCTTTATGAGACATTCGCTGACCGGGACATCGACGTGCTCGTCAACAATGCCGGGCTGGCGCATGGACTGGCGGAGGGGTTTCTGGGCACCGGCAATGATCAGGTCGATGAGATGATCGGGGTCAATGTTACGGCGGCAATCCATGTCCTGCGTGCCGTGCTGCCGTCGATGATCACGCGCAAGCGCGGACATATCATTGCCATGGGGTCGATTGCCAGTCTCTATCCGCTGGGTCTTCCGGTCTATGGTGCAAGCAAGGGTGCCATCCGGTCCTTGTCACGGCATCTTCGAATGGAACTGAGCGGCACAAAAATCAGGCATACGGAAATCTGCCCGGGGCGCACGGAAACGGGATTTTTCGATACGGCATTCGGCGATCCGCAGCAGCGTGCCTCCTTTGTCTCGGAAATACGGCTCCTGGATCCAGCCGACATAGCCGATGCCATAGAATATGCACTGCGTACGCCGCTTCACGTCAATGTTAGTTCCATCGAGATCACCCCGGTTGATCAGGTCCCCGGCGGTCAAATTCTGGGGTGAGCGATCATCTCCCGCGCAATCAGCATACCCCGCATGGACAGGTCAGGGCATCCGATCGGGCGCGCGATAACGGGTCGCGACAACATACGCGTCACGAATACAAATGGCGGACCTATACATAGATGGCCTGAATGGATACGTTCTTTCCATTCAAAACACGCCGGGTTGGCACGATGAATTTACGGCAACTGGAAGCCTTTCGGGCAACGATCCGCTGCGGTTCGATAACCGAAGCAGCCAATGTGATGCATATTTCACAGCCGAGTGTCAGCCGGCTCATCGCTGATCTGGAGCATTCGGTCGGTTTTTCCCTTTTCGTTCGTGTCGGGCGCGGGCTGGCCCCGACAGTCGAGGCGCGAAACTTCTATCGGGGCGTTGAATCCATGTTCGTCGGGATCGACCGTCTCGAGGAACTGGCGAACACGATACGGACCACGCAGGGCGGCGAGATTTCCATCGGCACGATCCAGTCGATTGCCGCCGTTGAGCTGCCCATCGTGGTTGGAAAAATGTACCGAAAATATCCCGGTATCAAATTCAACATCCAGTCACGCAACACGCCTTCCATCCTCGACGCCGTCCAGATGCGGCAGATTGATCTCGGAATTGTCGGACGCGAGTCTTCTCATGATGGTGTGGAAACCCTGTATCAGACCTCCGCACCCTATGTTTGTCTGTTGCCCGAGGAGCATCCTCTGGCGACGGGACAAGGAGCACTCGATCTGGAGGAATTGGCCGATCACGAAACATTCGTGACCTTTGGCGGCAACTATCCCGACACGATGATGTCAATCGACCCCGATCTATCGCAGAAACTGCAGAAACGGTCCCGCCTGTCCGCGGCCAATGTGCCCGTGGCAGGGGCCCTTGTGCGCGAAACAGGCGTGTTGGCGATTGCCGATCCGTTTTCCGCCGAACAGGCCGTCCGAATGGGGGGCGTTGTCTTCCGCCCGCTGGTTCAGAAACTGACCTATTTCGTGACCATTGTTGCCGCTGGCCGTGAACAATTGTCCCGCGAATCAATCGAGTTTGTCGAAACCTTCTCAGAACAATTGAGCCAGCGCGTTTCCTATGTGAATTCGCTCGGCCAAACCTAGTTCAACACCTGGGGCAGCCAGGTGGCAGCTTGCGGAAAGAAGATCATGATCAGGCCGAAGACAATGCCCAGCCCGACAAACAGCGGCACCTCACGGAATGCCTTTTCAGGGCTTTCTCCAGCCACGCCTGCCGCCGTGTAGATGCCCACACAAACCGGCGGTGTGATCATCCCGATGCCAGCAAAAGCGACGAATACGACATAAAGGTGCAGCATGTCCTGTCCCAGGGACAGCGCGAGTGCGGCGAAGATCGGCACAGTCAGATAGAAAACCGGAACGATCTCGATAAACGTGCCCAAAATCAGACAGATGATTGCCACCGAGAGCCAGAACATCAGCGGCGTTCCGCCCATATCTGTAAAGAAACCGATGATTGCTTGCGGTGTTTGGGAATAGGTCAGCACGACACTCAGGAAAGTTGCCATCGCAATGATCGCGAAGATAACCGCCGTGATCCGTGCGGTGTCATGGAGCGCGTGCAGAATGCCGGAAACGGATATTTCCCGGTAGAAGACAGCGCCGATGAGAATGGCCCAGATACCGGCAATTGCGGCCGATTCGGATGGCGTTAGAAGTCCGGAATAGATGCCACCCAGGATGATCACCGGTGTAAACAGGCCGGGAATGGCCGCCCAGAATGCCGACAGACGCTCCTTGGCCGTTGCCTTGTCCGGGTTGCGCAGGTGTCGGCATTTCCACGTCACCAGAACGCTGAGCAACAGGATCAATATGAAACCGGGAATGAAGCCGGCCGCAAATGTGCGCGACACCGGAACATCGGTGAGGGCGCTGAACAGGATGGCTGCGTTGGAAGGCGGAATCAGCGCTTCCAGAAAGGCTGCGGATGCCGCGAGCACGATGACAAAGGGCTTGGGATATCCCTGGTTGACCATTTGCGGGATCATGATTGTCCCGACAGCCGTAATAGCGGCGAGGATCGAACCACAAAAGGCAGCGAAAAAGCCCATGGCCAGGATCATTGCAATCCCCAATCCACCGGGCCAGTGACCCACGAGCGTGGTCGCGAAGTGAACCAGTCGCGCCGCTGCGCCGCCGCGCAGCATCACCATGCCGGTAAAGATGAACAGTGGCACAGCGATCAGCACATGTTTCGTCATGGAACCGAATGACACCTGGATCAGGGTCGACCAGGGCAGGTTCATGCCCCAGATCGCCGTCGCGGCTGAGCCAAGTCCAAAGACCATGAAGATCGGCACGGACAGGATCAGCAGCAGGAGCGACGCAAGCGTCGCTGCGGATTTCATGTTACGGCCTCTTCGAACCGTGTGAAATCGCGCACGGTTTCCAACAGCAATTCGAATGAAAACAGGATGAGAATTGCAAAACCCGTTGGAAAAGCCAGATACATCCACCAGATCGGGATTTCGATTTCCAGCTCCATCAATTGGCCGAGACGGCGAAACAGCGCAACCGCTTCATTTCCGGCCAGAAAAAAGATCACGGCACCCGATAACATGGTGAGGTAGATGAAGATCTTCAGCGCCAGCAATGGGCGTCCCGTCAGAATGTTGGGCAGGAGATCCACCTGAATATGTGAACCGGAACGCAGCAGGGGCCCCAGCAGGGGAAAGACCATCCAGGGGACCATGGCAGGAGGCAGTTCGATGAACCAGTCATAACCCGTGCCGCTGACATATCGCGTCACCGCGCTCATTGTCAGTGCCAGGACCATGACCGCCGCGACAGCAGAGGATGTCACTGCGGTTACCTTTTCCAGCGTGCCGTTTATCAGGCGTAGAACCTGCAAAATCTGGTGCATCAAATCGGTATCCGGGCCTTCTGAACGCGGCCCCCGTGAAGCATTGGAGGCCGCGCATCAATAATGATCAGTTCCCTGCGTAGGCCTGCGCGGCGCCCAGAATATCCGCGTCGATCTTGTCCGCAACGGCCGGCTGCACCTTGTCCTTCATGAGCGTATCGAATTTTTCGGCTTCCACGCCGGCAAGCTCATTGACCACGCCGCCTCGTCCTTGAAATTCGACCAGAGTTTCTTCACCCGTCTGCATGATCGTGTCGGTGGAGATTTTGCCGATCTCCGCGCCGACCTCCAACAGCAATTGCTGCAGGTCCTCCGGCAAACCGTTGAACCAGGTCGCGTTGGCCATGATGTAGGCATCGGCGAAATACTGATAGGGTTTTTGTCCGTGTGTCAGAAATTCCCACCAGCTGAACGCCCGGATCGAACCTGGCGGGCTGTTGATCGTGTCGATCATGCCTGTTTGCAGACCGGAATAGACTTCGCCGGTTGGCATCGAGACGGTGTTGGCGCCAAGAGCTTCCCACATCGGGCGCTCCGCGCCAATCAAGGCACGTGCTTTCAGACCGGACATGGAGTCCACGCCGTTGAGTTCCTTGGTTGAAAAGGTCATGACCGGCCCAACGGGATCGTACATGAGGAGAATGGAATCGGATTTCCCGGTAATATCATCCCAAACGGCCTTGCCTGCAGGATCATCCGTGAAGAACCCGCGCTGCTCGGCATAACTGCCAAAGAGACCGGTGAAAGAGACCACATTGTAGTTCTTGTTGATCGGCGGGAAGGACACGACGCCGACAATGCCGCCCATTTCAACTGCGCCGGACGTCACTGCGCCAAGCTGTTCGCGAATGCCGAAAAGCTGGCCAGCCGGAAACACATCGATTTTGAGTCGTCCCTCCGCACGCTTGTTGACCTCGTCGGCGAACATTTGCGCATGAATCGCGCTGTGGTGTTTTGGGCCCCAGTGAACCGACAGGCGCGCTACGATCTCCTCGGCGCTTGCGGAGTGTCCCGCCATCAGGGCGCTCGTCAACAGCGCGCCGGCGGCAATCAATTTGAATAATCTCATCATATTCTCCCAAACATCGTGTCCGCACCCTTTCTCTTGAGGGATTCGCGTACACCTGTATCGAGCGGAGGAGGTTGGAATCCTTCTCGTCCATTTAAAACGTACTGCGAGGCTTGACCGCAGGACCAATAGAATTCCAGTCGGTACCTATGCGTGAAGCCTATGAATGTGATCAAAAACGTCCAAAAACATAGCCAAAGCGTATATGTGCCTGAAGCTTTTCGATTGGTTGAACCCGTCCAACCCCGGATAACCTGTTCATTGCCCGAGACCAATTCAGGTGCGACAGGACCTTCATCATGCGACCTTCACATCGCATCTTTTCTACCGAGGACGCCCGCCGTCTGGCAATGAAGCGCCTGCCGCGCCTCGTTTTCGACTTTATCGAAGGCGGCGCCGGCCGCGAAAGGGGCATGTCCCGGAACACCGAGCAGTTCGACAGGGTCCTGCTTCAGCCGCGGGTGATGGCCGATATTGAGGAACGCACCCAGACAACGGAATTCCTGGGTACGCAATTCGGTGCACCCTTCGGTGTGGCGCCCATGGGCATGTGCAATCTTGTGTGGCCGCATGCCGACCGGATGGTCGCCGAAACGGCCCGCGACCTGAACATACCCATGTGTTTGTCGTCTGCGGGATCCAGCACTTTGGACAGCGTTCACGAGTGGGCCGGTGAAAATGCATGGTTTCAGCTGTATTTCGGGCAGTCCTCGCAAACATCCCTGGAGGCAGCGGCACAGGCGCAGAATGCCGGATATGAAACCCTGGTGCTGACAGTGGACGTACCACAAGTGTCCCGACGGGTGCGCGATCTCAGAAACGGCTTCACAATGCCATTCAAGATGACGCCCGGCGCATTCCTGGATTTTGCGTCCCATCCGGTTTGGTCGGTTTCGTCGCTGGCCGCAGGTGTCCCGTCACCCAAAACCCTTGCTAGAACGGAAAACGGTGAAGGCTTCAACCGCAATGCCAGTCGCGCCGGAGCCGATTGGACATTTCTGGAACGTTTGCGCGAGCAATGGCAGGGCAAGCTGATCGTCAAGGGAATTACGTCACCGGTCGACGCCGTTCGCGCCCAGCAATGCGACGTCGATGCCATCTACGTTTCGAACCATGGCGGACGGCAACTGGATTGTGTTCCACCTGCGCTGCGGTTGCTCCCGATCATCCGCCGCGCGGTCGGACCAGCCTTCCCGCTTCTGTTCGACAGCGGCGTTCGCAATGGCGAGGACGTGGTCAAGGCGCTGATCCTTGGCGCTGATTTCGTCATGCTCGGTCGTCCGGTTCTGTATGCGCTTGGAGCGGCCAGTCAGAAGGGGTTGAGCGATTTGCTGCACTGCCTCGTGGAGGACATAGACATCACCATGGCCCAACTGGGAACCACGAATGTCTCGGACCTCGGCCTGCACAACCTGTTTGAAGATGGCGAGGCGGCAGATGGCCCACTGGCGGTAAGCGGCCCGGCCAGACTGCACGTCGCAGGCCAACAATAAAAGGAGCGGGAACACAATGTCCGAACCCAAACGCATTCGCGGGGGCGCGCTGCTAGCCCGGGCACTGAAGGAAAAGGGGGTTGAGCACGCCTTCACGCTGGCGGGCGGGTTTTGCAATCCGGCACTTGAGGGGTTCATGGAATGCCAGATGCCGGTCATCAATTGCCCGCACGAGCAGGTCGCCGGACACCTTGCCGATGGTCATGCCCGCATCACACGAAAACCGGCGGTCTGCCTGGTTGGCCCAGAGGGATTTGCCAACACGGTGCCGGCAATGCTGGAGGCCTGGGGTGAGCGGTCTCCGGTGATCTTCATAACCGGTTCGTCAACCCTGAAGCGCCAGGGTGCGGGTGGGTTCAAGGAAATCGACGATGTTGCGATCGCTGCGCCCTTGACGAAGTACTCGGCACAAATCACCGACGGCGCTCGCATCAGCGAATTTGTCGATCGCGCCTGGCGCGCCGCCACAACCGGCTATCCTGGACCCGTGCATCTTTCCTTGCCGGTCGACATCATGTTTTCTTCTTTCCAGGAAGATGCCGGTCGAGACGAACGTCCCTTTGTCCGGACCGACCAACCCATTCCCCGCGCCTGGCCGGACCCGGATCGGCTGAGACAGGTGCTTGATCTCATCGAAAACGCCGACCGTCCGGTGCTGATTGGCGGTCACGGCATCTGGTGGTCAGGTGGCGAAGACAAGATGGCGACGGCCGGCACGAAGCTCAAGATACCGATGTTCAACGTGCCCTATCATACCAAGATGCTGGGCGAGACGTGCGAGGCCTATTTGGGGCTTGCCGATTTCCATCAATATCATCCTTCCCGGCAGGCCATCCAGGAGGCTGACGTGGTGATTATGGTGGGATGTCGCCTCGACAATCAGATGAACTTCGGAAATCCTCCCTTCATTCCCGCCGGCACGAAACTTGTCTGTGTGAATGGCAGCCACGAGGAGTTGGACTATAATTTCGGCGCGGATGTGCAGCTCCTGTCCGACCCTGGAGCCTTTTTCGATGCGCTGAAGGCTATCGATCACGACTGGGCGGACTGGCTTGACCTGCAACGTGAACGCCGCACCAACTGGGTCAGTGAATGGTCCGATCACATCGCCGCAGAATCTGCCAGTGATGCCGAAAATGGCCGATTGATGCATCCCCTGCAACTGGCACTCGATGTCCAGGCGGCGATGAAAGATGATGATTGGCTGGTCTTTGATGGCGGCAATACACATTTCTGGAACGAGATCGCCACCAATATTGCCGCCGCGCGCGGACTGACACTGGGGGGCATTTTGCACCCGGGCAACTATTCCCTTCTGGGAGTTGGCGTCTCGTTCGCGCTTGCGGCAAAGAACCTCAATCCGGATCGGACAACTGTTCTGGTGACCGGGGATGGTGCATTCCTGTCGGGCGGCCTGTCGATTGAGGCATGTTTTCAGGAAAAGATTCCGATTGTGGTGGTGGTCGACAACAATGGCGGGCTGGACTGCATCAGCCAGCAGCAGGAACGCCTGTTTTCAAGCGGTCGGCATTTTGCCACGGATTTCCGCGATATTCCCTTTCATACCATGTTCGAGGGACTGGGCGGATATGGCGAAATCGTCACCGAAAGGGAGGCATTGGCCGGTGCGTTGGAGCGTGCCATCGCCAGCGGAAAGACCGCCTGTGTGAATGTCAAATGCCGGGGTGTCATCTCTCCCATCGTGGCGGCAACATCCGACAAGCGTGACAAGGCTTCGATTGAATAATGGCCCTCATTTCTTCACACACGCTGAACGGTGTTGACGGAACCCATGCTGCAGGCGTGGCGGTTGTTTTGAAGAACCTTGTCAGCGGCGAGATCCTGTTCGAAACGGCAACGGACAAGGGCGGGCGGTTGGCTGAGAGCGTTGTCATTGATGGCAATGATCCCGCGATGCAATACGAGTTATGCTTCAAGGTCGGGCCCTATTGGGAGAGGCGGGGATGCAATCCCGCTCCGATTGCCAGGGAAGTCGTGTTCCGGTTTCTGATGCCGGTTTCTTCGGCGCGGTACCACATCCCTGTCATTCTTTCTCCCAACAGCTATACATGCTGGGTGTCGAACCCGGTGGAATGACCGGATGGGTCGAGGCGGTGACAGCTCCAACAGGTCGGCCAAAATGCAATCATGGATTTTGTGCCAACTGGTGGGCCGCCGGCGTTGTTGGCTTTGGCGAACGCCGTCCCGGACGGTCGGTTTTCTCAGCGCCTTTATTGTCGGGACCCTGACCATCGTTCTGTCGCAAAAGCGTCAAATGGAGCTGGAGAGGTGTTGACCAAACCGGCATGATTTGAGCGCACCAACAAATTCGGTGGCCGTCACTGTTGTCATGTTTCTGACAAGAAGTGAAACGGCTCAGAGTGTCGTCAAAGCTTGTTGACCGGTGTTTTCAATATCATGTTGCCGTCATCGTCCTTGGGCACTTCACCCCCACGCATGTTGACCTGAAGCGACGGAAGAATGAGTTTCGGCACCGAAAGCTGTGCGTCGCGCTCCGTACGAAATGCAATGAACTCCTCACGGGTCCTGTTGCCTCCGACATGGATGTTGCTGGCTTTTTGTTCGCCGACCGTTGTTTCCCAGGCTATGGTCCGTCCGCCGGGCCCGTAATCGTGGCAGATGAACAGCCGTACTTCATCCGGCAGGGACAGTATCAGTTGGATTGAGTCGTAAAGCTGACCCGCATCGCCGCCGGGAAAATCTGCGCGCGCCGATCCGCCGTCAGGCATGAAGAGCGTATCGCCCGCGAAGGCCGCGTCGCCGATCACATGCACCATGCAGGCCGGTGTGTGGCCGGGCGTATGCAATGCCACGCAGCGCATGGCGCCAACCTGATAAGTGTCGCCGTCGGAAAAGAGCCTGTCGAATTGCGAACCGTCGCGCTGGAACTCGGTGCCTTCGTTGAAGATTTTGCCAAATGTGTCCTGCACAGTTTGCACGTGCTCGCCAATGCCGATCTTGCCGCCAATCTGCTGTTGAATATACGGCGCTCCGGACAGGTGATCAGCATGGACATGGGTTTCGATGATCCAATCCAAACTCAGGCCGCTTTCCTTGATGAAGGCGATGATCCTGTCCGCACTTTCGAAGGTGAGACGACCCGGCGCCGGATCGAACTCCATCACAGGGTCGATGACCGCACAGGCGGTGCTGCCGGGATCCCTGACAACATAGCTGATGGTGTTCGATTGGTCGTCGAAAAAGCCGACGACCTCGGGTTTGACAGAAAGATCAACAGGCGGGATCATCAAGGTGGCCTCCTTGTGCATTCGCTGGGGTGCTTAAAACTGGTTTATTCGAGCGTTCATTTGTATGTGATGACCCTAACCGCCAATAGGCCAGTTCAACAATGGCGGTAGGCGAAATGGACGACATTGCTTGCAGATGTTTTTACATTCTTTGAGCCGTTTGATCCGATAGGTTGCATCAGTCTGTCTTCTCGACTTTTTCGACCGGTCCGCCGGACTTTTCCCATGATGCAAAGCCATCTTTCAGGTGTGCTGCTTCAAATCCCATATCCTGTAGTGTGGCGACAGTCAGAGCCGAGCGCCAACCGGAGGCGCAATGGAAAACAAATTTCTTGTCCGGCTGCGCAAAGACCGTCTTGTGATAGGGGCTGTCCGGATCGACCCAAAACTCGATCATACCGCGAGGTGCGTGAAAGCTGCCGGGTATATAGCCGGTCCGTTGGCGTTCACGCACGTCGCGGATATCGACGATGACCACATCGGGATCATTGGCCATCCCGATCAAATCGGTGGTTTCGACCTCTTCAATACGGCTGCGCGCTTCTCGCACCATTTGGTCGGCTGATTTCTTTAGGGACACAGTTTTTTGTTCCGGTATATTCAATACGCTTCTCACATAGGGACACAGCGGCCCGTCCGTTGCAACCTGTCCAGAAAGGAGACCCCTTGAAGGGGAGTGTTCTCAAGCCAACAGGAATCAACCGGTCTATGGGAAGAGAAAATCCGGTCTCCCTTTGGGAGTCCTCGGCGGAAGAGCCTGACATACGCAATCCGATGACCGGAGATTCTCAAACCGATGTTGCTGTTGTCGGCGGAGGATTCACGGGCCTTTCCACCGCGCTCCACTGTGCGGAAAGGGGGCTCGCCGCCCATGTTTTGGAGGCCAGGCAGATCGGCTTCGGCGGCTCCGGCCGAAATGTGGGATTGGTCAATGCCGGTGTCTGGCACCCACCCGCGGCAGTGCGCAAGAAATTGGGTGATACCTATGGACCACGCTTTATCAAACGTTTTGGCGAAGGCCCGGCAATGGTGTTTTCGCTGATCGAGAAGCACCAGATTCGTTGTGAGGTCACCAGGACCGGGACGATCCATGCGGCCCATTCACCCGCTGGCCTGCGCGACCTTCAGGCACGATATGACGAATGGCGGGCGTTGGGTGACCCCGTCGAACTGCTTTCCCGCGATGAGATGGTCGAGCGAACCGGCACTGGCGCCTTCTTTGGCGGTCTGCTTGATCACCGAGCGGGGACGATCAATCCGATGGGATATTGCCGGGGACTGGCACGGTCTGCGCAGGTGGCCGGGGCAACGATCAGCACTGGTATCAGGGTTGTAAACCTGAGCCGTGAAGGAGAGACCTGGGTTGTCAAAACCGATGGCGGAACCGTTCGCGCAAAACATGTGGTGCTGGGCACCAATGCCTACACGGACGAGCTCTGGCCGGGTTTGAAACGTGTCTACACCATGATTCACTATTTCCAGCTGGCGACGAAACCTCTGCAGGCGGACATGTCGCATATTCTGCCGGGGCGCCAGGGTGTGTGGGATACCGGGCAGGTCATGTTCAGCCTCCGCCGCGATGCTTGCAACCGGCTGGTCATTGGCTCGATGGGAACAGTTGTCGGCACCGTCGGGCGCGGCCTTTCAAATCGCTGGGCCAAAAAACGGCTGGCGCGGATCTATCCCGAGCTTGGTCCGGTGGAATTCGAAGAAGCCTGGCACGGCAGGATCGCCATGACACCCGACCACCTGCCGCGTATCTATCAGCTGGCTCCGAACCTTTTCACGGCCATCGGCTATAATGGCCGGGGAATCACCACAGGCACCATATTCGGCGAGTGCATGGCAGATCTCGTCTCGGGCATGGATCCATCCGAACTTCCATTGCCGATCACCGAACTCAGGCCCATGGCCATGGCACCCATTCTGTCTCGCATCTATCAGACCGCCTTTGCAGCCAATCAGGTCTTGAAAAGTCTATGACAAGATTGAACCAGAACAATATCCGGGTCGGCGTTGACATTGGCGGGACTTTCACAGACGTCGCTCTGCAGCATCCGGGCGGTCTTTCAACCGGCAAGGTGCTGACCAATTACAGCCAGCCCGAACAGGCGATCCTTGACGGTATCACCAGTGTTGCCGCGCAGGCGGGGATCAGTCCGGGTGAGATTGGTCAGGTGATTCACGGTACGACGCTGGTCACCAATTCACTCATCGAGCGACGTGGCGCAAAAACCGCGTTTGTCACCACCGAAGGCTTCCGGGACGTGATTGAGATGCGCTCGGAAAACCGGTTCGAACAATACGACCTGAATCTGAAACTGCCGAGGCCACTGGTGCCACGCGAACACCGGTTCACGTTGAACGAGCGGATGGGACCGGGAGGTGAGGTGCTGCTGTCGCTTGATCCGGCCGAGGTGGCGGCACTGGTCGATTGCATCCGTGACCAGGGCTTTGAATCGGTGGCGGTCGGGTTGATGCACGCCTATGCCAATGATGCCCATGAGGTCTTGATCGCCAGTGCATTTCGCGCTGCTCTGCCTGAACTGTCGATTTCCCTGTCGAGTGTTGTTTCGCCTCAGATGCGCGAGCTGCCGCGCTTCAACACGGTGATTGCCAATGCCTATGTCCAACCGCGGGTTGCCGGTTACCTGCAGCGGCTGGTGTCAAGGCTTGGTGAGATTGGGGTCACGGCACCGGTCTTCATGGTGCATTCGGGCGGCGGGTTGATTGCGGTCGAAACCGCTGCCGAACAACCAGTGCGCTTGTTGGAGTCGGGGCCGGCGGGTGGCGCCATCTTTGCCGCCGATTTCGCACGCGCCCACCGTCTGAACAAGGTGTTGAGTTTTGACATGGGCGGCACAACTGCCAAGATCTGTCTGATCGAGGACGGTGCACCCAAAACGGCAAGCACCTTTGAAGTCGCCCGCACATATCGGTTCAAGAAGGGCTCGGGCATGACCGTGTCGACCCCTGTTGTCGAGATGGTCGAGATCGGGGCCGGCGGAGGCTCGATCGCCTCGCTAGACGGGATGGGGCGCATTCAGGTCGGTCCGCGCTCGGCGGCGTCGGAACCCGGTCCGGCCTGTTACGGGCGTGGTGGCGAGGAACCGACCGTCACCGATGCCAACCTGCTTTTGGGGCGGCTCGATCCGGACAATTTCGCGGGCGGCTCGATCAGGCTGTATCCGCAGAACTCATCCGTTGCGGCAAAGAGGCTGTTGCTTTCGACACAAGATGCGGCCTTCGGAATTACCGAGCTGGTGGACGAGAACATGGCCAATGCCGCGCGGGTGCATGCGGTTGAGAACGGACGCGAGATTGAGCACTTCACCATGATCGCTTTTGGCGGTGGTGCGCCATTGCATGCCTGTCGTTTGTGCGAAAAACTGGGGATCAGCTCACTGATCATCCCACCGGGTGCGGGCGTTGGCTCGTCCATCGGGTTTTTGAAGGCACCCTTCAGTTTCGAGGCGACGAGGGGGCTGTTCCAGCGCATGGATCAGTTTGACGCCGAAGCGGTCAATGCGGCGCTTGCGGAGATGGAGACCGAGGCTCACGGCTTCGTGGATCAAGGCGCAATGGGGGCGAAAACCGAAATCAGGCTGACGGCCCAGATGCGCTATTCCGGACAGGGTTGGGAGATTCCGGTGGTGCTGCCGCACCGGAGGTTTGCCGCCGGCGATGTGGATTTGATCCTGGCCGCGTTCGAAAACACGTACCACACGCTATTTGGCCGGACCATCGATGGGTTGCCGGTGGAAATCACCAACTGGTTGCTGACGGTTTCCACCATCCTTCCGGAGGGGGAGCCGGTGGTGCAGCAGCAGGGCGGCGTGGATGCAGAGGCATTCCGCCAGCGGCAGTTTTTTGACGCCGCGCTTCGTGCGCAGGTCGATGCGCGCGAAGTGGAGCGGTCGAGCATGTTGCCCGGTTTGGTCGTCGAAGGTCCGGCGATCATCATCGAGTCCGAAACCTCGACGATCGTTACCAGCGCCTTCCGCGCGGTCGGGCAGCACGATGGAAGCCTGCTTCTCTTGGCAAAGGAGACCTGAGTGATGAGTTCGACGGCAATTGACCATCAGATCATGTGGAGTCGGCTGATCGCGGTCGTTGAAGAACAGGCAACCACGCTGGTCCGGACTGCATTTTCGACCAGCGTCCGCGAGGCTGGCGACCTTTCGGCGGGGCTATTCGACCAGCAGGGGCGGATGATGGCCCAGGCCGTGACCGGCACGCCGGGTCATGTGAACGCGATGGCCGAAAGCGTGACCCATTTTGCCGATCGGATCGGCCCCCAAAACACGTTCGAGGGTGATGTCTTCATCACCAATGACCCTTGGCTTGGCACCGGTCATCTGCATGACATCACCGTGGTGACACCAGTTTTTCGAAAGAACCTGCATATCGGCTATTTTGCCTGTACCGCCCATGTCGTGGACATCGGTGGGCGCGGCTTCGGGCCGGATGCCAATGAGGTTTACGAAGAGGGTTTGCTTATTCCGATCACCAAATTTGCAGAACGAGGTGACGTGAAGCCGCTCCTGATCGAACTCATTCGCGCCAATGTACGCACGCCGGATCAGACCGTGGGCGACATGTATTCGCTTGCCGCCTGCAACGAGGCGGGCAACCGGCGGCTCCAGGCCATGATGGATGAATTCAACATAGATGATCTGCAGTCGCTTTCGAACTTCGTGATCGAGATCAGCCGCAAGGCAACGCTCGAGGCGATTTCCAAGGTACCGTCCGGGACCTACCACGAAACGATGCAGGTGGATGGTTACGACGCACCGGTCCATATGGAAGTCATTCTGACGGTCGATGGTGACGTGCTGACCGCCGACTTCACAGGGACATCGGGCATGAGCCGTTTTGGCGTCAATTGTCCTGAGGTCTATACCCGCGCCTATGCCTGTTATGCACTCAAATGTGCCATCGCGCCGCAGGTGCCGAACAACACCGGCTCCCTGGAGCCGTTCCGGATTACCGCGCCCGAGGGTTGCATCCTGGCAGCAAAAAGACCTGCGCCTGTTTCGGTTCGCCATGTGATGGGTCATCTGGTGCCCGATGTCGTGTTGGGTGCTTTGGACAAGGCGATGCCAGATACCGTTCCAGCAGAAGGCGCGAGCGCACTATGGAACATTCAGATTTCGGCCCGCGCTTCGGACCCAGCGAGCGGCCTGCCGAATTGCGAGGTGCTCATGTTCAATTCCGGAGGAACCGGCGCGCGACCGGCTCATGACGGTCTGAGTGCAACGGCATTCCCGTCGGGCGTGTCTACAATGAGCGTTGAGGCAACAGAGCATGTCGGGCCGATAACGGTTTGGCGAAAGGATCTCCGTGAAGGGTCCGGCGGGGCAGGCGCGTTCAGGGGTGGGCTCGGCCAGATCATCGAAATCGAACCGCGCGACGGCTACAATTTCTATTTCAACGCGATGTTCGACCGGGTTGAAAACCCTGCGCGTGGTCGTGACGGAGGGTTGCCCGGTCAGCGGGGTATGGTCGAATTGGCCGATGGAACCAGGCTGCTGTCAAAGGGACGGCAATTGGTCAAGAACGGGCAGCGGCTCAGGCTGAGCCTGCCTGGCGGTGGTGGTTATGGCGATCCCAAGACCCGAGACAGGGAAGCAGTGGCAGCAGACCTGGCCGCCGGATACATCACCGCCGACCAGGCAAAGACTGACTACGGATTTGAGACATAGGAGATGACGGCAATCGCACATCTCACCGGCGCGCGGCACCGGGCATCGCACGCCGATCGCCATGTGCTGACCTGCAATAGCTCTGTGCCACCTGGTGGCACGCTGGCTTTATTGGCTTAGCCTTCGGCTCTCCCTATGGCACACTTTGTGCGGGAGGAACCTGAATGTCCGAAACTGCTGCCTCATCGGTGCGCAGATGAACATCCTGTTCGTCATGTACGACCAGCTGCGCCACGATTACCTCAGCTGCGCAGGGCATCCGCATTTGCAGACACCCAATTTTGACCGGGTGGCGGCGATGGGCGTGCGGTTCTCCAACGCCTATGTTCAGTCCCCCGTGTGTGGATCGTCCCGGATGAGTTTCTACACCGGTCGTTACGTGTCTTCACACGGCGCTCAATGGAACGGATTTCCATTGCGCGTCGGTGAACAGACGCTGGGCGACCATCTTCGGCGCGAGGGGATGGATTGCTGGCTGATCGGCAAGACCCATATGAAGGCAGATGCGGAAGGCATGCAGCGCCTCGGTCTGAGCCCCGACACGACGATTGGCGCCCGACAGGCCGAATGCGGCTTCGATACATGGATCCGCGATGACGGCTTGTGGGGCGAGGGGCCTGATGGGTTCTATGACGAAAAGCGCTCGCCCTATAATGAGTATCTGAAATCAAAGGGTTATCCGTCGGACAATCCATGGGCTGATTTTGCCAATGCCGGTGTCGGTGATGATGGCAGCGTTGCTTCAGGCTGGATGTTTGCCAATGCCGACAAACCGGCCAATATTCGCGAGGAAGACAGCGAAACACCCTGGCTGACACAAAGAACGATGGAATTCATCGCCCAGGCAAAGGCACCCTGGTGCGCCCATGTCAGCTATATCAAGCCGCACTGGCCCTATATCGTTCCGGCGCCCTATCACGATCTCTACGGGCCCAACAATGTTCCGCAGGCCCAACGCCATCCGGCGGAACGGGACGATCCTCATCCGGTCTACGGGGCCTATATGGAAGGGCCCATTGCCCAGTCCTTCCAGCGGGACGAGGTCCGCGAAAAGGTCATACCGGCCTATATGGGACTCATCAAACAATGCGATGACCAGTTGGGCGTGCTGCTGGATTTCCTTGAGGAGTCGGGGCGCCTGAACGAGACGATGATCGTCCTGACCTCCGATCACGGCGATTATCTGGGCGACCATTGGATGGGTGAAAAGGATCTGTTCCATGAGCCCAGCGTCAAGATACCGCTGATCATCTTTGATCCACGGGGTCGGGCCGATGCATCCCGCGGTACCACCTGTGACGCGCTGGTCGAATCGATCGACGTGGCCGCCACCTTTGTCGAGGCGGCCGGCGGCACGGTGCCGGATCACATTATCGAGGGGCGTTCCCTGCAGCCATGGCTTGATGGCAAGAAACCGCCTTGGCGCGAATTCGTGATCAGTGAATATGATTATTCCGCAACGCCTCAATGCGTAAAACTCGGACTGGAGCCCCGCGACGCACGGCTTTTCATGGTGTTCGACGGCCGCTTCAAGCTCATGCATGCGGAGGGCGGCTTCCGACCCATGCTGTTCGATCTGCAATCCGATCCACATGAGTTTCACGATCTGGCCAAGGGCAACGACCACCAGGCCGAGATCGACCGCCTCTATGACCACCTTGCAAAATGGGGCCGGCGTCTCGCCCAGCGGGTTACACGCTCTGAAGATGACATCAAGGCCATGCGGGGTCGCTCGGCCCGCAAGGGAATCTTGCCATTCCTCTATGACGGATCAGAAGTGCCTGAAGAGTTGACGGCCAGATACCGCGTACCGGCACCCCGGAAGATCGGGAGCAAATGATGCCCAATCCAGCACTGCTCGAACACGGCAGCCAATTCACGAAATCCGTCATCGCACTGGGTGATGGCATCTGGGGCGCCATCGGATTTGCCGCGTCCAATGTCTACATGATTGAAGGCGGGGCGAGCGTTACCATTATCGACACGACCGAGAGCACCAGCGCGGCCGAAAACATTCTGGCGGCGTTCCGCGCGAAGACGGACAAGCCGGTCGGGCGGATCATCTACACACACAGTCACCGGGACCATATTTCGGGTGCATCGGTTTTTGCCGGGGGCCGGGATATTCCCATCCTGGCCAGTGCCGCTTTTCAATCGGATCTGATCGGCGTCGATGAAGGGGCCGTTGCACCGAACCAGGCCCTCGGCCGTCGCACCCAGGCCCAGTTTGGAATCGGTCTCAGTCCGCAGGAACGGATTTCCCTGGGATGCGGCCCGGGCGACCGCCCGATGGAGGGGCTGGGGGCCGGCTATCTTGAGCCGACACAGCGCATCGCATCGGATGGCGAGATCGATCTCGACGGCGTCGCCGCGCAACTGATCATGGCGCCGGGAGAGACCAGGGACCACATGGTTGTCTGGCTGCCGTTGCAGAAGATACTGTTTTCCGGCGACAACTGGTACCACGCATTTCCCAATCTCTATGCCATTCGCGGCACACCCTATCGGGATTTCGCGGCCTGGGCCGACAGCCTGGAACTGCTCGCCGGCCTTGGCGCCGACATCCTTGCTCCCGGTCACACCATGCCGGTACGCGGTGGGGACAAGGTTCAAGACGTGCTGACATCCACAAGGTCCGCAATCGACCACGTGATGAAGGTCACCGTCGAGGGCATGAATCAGGGCCTGTCCATGGACGACATTGCGGCATCGATTTCCCTTCCACCCGAACTGGCCGATCGGCCGTGGTTGCAGGAGTTCTATGGCAAGGTCGCATGGTCGGCCCGCGCTTTCGCAACCGGAACACTCGGCTGGTATGACGGCAACCCGACCCATCTGGGGACATTGTCATCCAAACAGCGTGCTGAACATCTGGCCCGGCTGGCTGGCGGTGCGGCCAATTTGCTGAAGGCGGCAGAAACGACCGGAGACCTGCAGTGGCGGCTGGAACTGTGCGATCATCTGCTGGCACTGGGTGAGCCGGCAGAGGAGATCAAGGCACAGGCAATGACCGAACTCGCCGAGGGTGAAATCAATGCAACGGCGCGCAACACCTACCTATGGGAAGCCAGGCGATTGCGCGGTGCTTCGGGGGGCGGTGTATGACGGAACCCAATCCCATCGAGGTCAAAACGGCAAACCTCATTGCCTTCACTTTCGTCTTCGTCATCCTGATCTACGCGGCATCGGGTCCACTGACCGAATTTGTCCGCTGGTTCATCGAAACGACGACGGCGAATTTCGAGGAACTTTCGCGACGTGAGCAGCGTGTGCTGTTGAGAGAGCACTGGATGGGCGCTGCCTACAAGGGGTTTGAACGGGCGTTCCTGTTGCCGACGGGGTTGATCCTCGGCCTGCCGATCATCTTTGCCTTTGCCATTTCGTTTCTGTCGCTGCCCTATTCCTGGCGCTGGCTCAACTGGGTTCTGGCGGCACTGGCAACCGTGACTTTCCTGGCATGGGTGGTCAAGCTCTTCGCGGTTGATGGCGGTGCACTGCCATCCGCGCAGCCTATCGACTTTGTGATGTTTCCCATCGCCACGGTATTGACGCTTTACCTGACATGGCGGTTTTTCGGCACATTCATAGTCGGCTTCTGCATTTTCTGGATTGTCTACTTTTTTGTTCGCGGTCTGCTGCCGTCCTGGACGGGAATTCTGGCGGGATCGGAAAGCAGTTTCGACCAGTCCATGCGATCCATGGTTCTGAATTTCTGGGCCCAGACCGGAGGCATGTTCGGCCAACCTTTGCAGGTGGTCTCCGGCAACGTGCTGATCTTCATCGTCTTTGGTGCGGTGTTGATGGCATCCGGTGCCGGCAACCTTCTCATGAAGATCGCCAATCTCCTGACCGGCCGCTTTACCGGTGGTGCCGCCCATGCCGCGGTGGCCTCGTCAGCGCTGTTCGGCACACTGAGCGGTGCAGCGATATCCAATGTCGTGTCGACCGGTGTCATGACCATTCCGGTGATCAAGAAGGCCGGGTTCAAGCCGGCCTTTGCAGCTGCGGTCGAAGCGGCAGCCTCCACCGGCGGCCAGGTGATGCCGCCTGTCATGGGTGTGGTCGCGTTCTTCGTTGCAGGCCAAATCGGACTGGAATACCGCTACATCGTCGTGGCGGCGATCCTGCCGGCAATCTTCTTTTATCTCGGCACGTTTCTGACCGTCTACTTTGAAGCCCGCCGCCAGGGCGTTGGCCCACTGCCGGCGGAAACCAGACAGAAACTGACACGGCGTGAACTGCTCCAATGCCTTGTCTTCATATTGCCGCTCGGCGTGCTGAGCTATTTCCTTTTCGTCCAGCCATCCGTCCCGAAGGCCGGATTCTACGGTTTCATAACGGCCATTGTCTGTTCGCTGGCATTGTTTCCCGAATTCCGGTCCTGGAGCAAACTCTATGGCGCATTTGTCAGCGCCGGACGCATGTCCGCCTCGATTGTGGTGATTGTTACGGCCATCGGCCTGATTGTCGGCCTGATCCAGGTCTCCGGTTTTTCCGGCCGCCTTTCTCTGCTCCTGGCACAACTTGCATCGGGGCCGTTGTTTGGAACGCTTGTGGTCGTCGCCGGCGGAGCCATCGTCCTCGGCATGGGATTGCCGCCCGGCGCGACCTATTTCATCATCGTCATTGCGCTGAGTTCGGGGATCGATGCGGTCGGGGTCGCGCCGCTGACGCTGCACCTCTTCGTGGTCTTCTTTGCTGTCATATCCACCGTGACGCCACCGGTTGCGCTGGCGGCCTTCGCAGCCGCGCCGATCGCCCAGGCAGACCCGGTGAGAACCGGCTTTCAGGCGGCGCGCCTTTCATTGGCCGGCTTCATCATCCCCTTCGTTTTCGTCTATCACCCGGCGGTTCTGTACAAATTGCAGGTTCTGTTCGAATGGTTTGGCGGCGAGTTGCCAACATCAAAGGCGATGATCGATCTTGCGACTGTCAGCTGGTTCGATTTCGGATGGATTGTCCTGGCCTTCACAGTGTCGATGTGGCTTTTGACGTCGGCCCTGTCCGGTTACGAAAAGAACCGCCTGATGGGCTTTGAGCGCGTCGCCCGGGTGATCGCGGGCTTTGCCATACTGTTTCCGAATCCAACCATCGCCGGACCGGCGTTCATCCTATCGATCCTGCTGATCGTCGGGCATCGATTCCTGAAAGGAGAACGATCTCCTGTCGACACGATGTCGGCATAAACACCCACGCATCAATCCAGGGAGGATACTTCATGCGTAAACTGACCGCCGCCGCCATTGCGGCACTGACCCTCGCGTCTCCATCTCTTGCAGAGGACCAGACGCTCAAGATGGCGACGATTGCGCCAAGCCTGGGGCAGGCCATCACCATGGCGACCGTCGCCAATGTCGTGTCCGACAATGTTGACGGCATTTCCGTAGAGGTTTCGGGCGGTGGAGCCGCAACGCTGCATCAGATGGAAGTCGCCCGTGGAAATCTCGACATGGCGATGACCAGTCCCGTCATCTACAATCTCATGGCCGCCGGCAAGGCCATGTACAAGAACGAGCCTGAGGCATCGGAACTGGCGAAGAATGTCAGGCTGCTGATGTGGTTCCCCTATGGGGGCTATCATTTTGCGGTTCGTGCCGATAGCGATATCCAGGTGCTGGACGATATTGAAGGCACCTCGGTCTTTCTCGGGCCGCAGGGTGGCGGTGCCTACAATGCTGCCCGTGGCTGGGTCGAATCGACGACCGGGCTCGCGGCTGGTGATGACTACGAAGCCATCAAGGCGAACTGGCAAACCGGCTATCAGGCGTTTCTGGACGGCAAGATTGATGTCTATGTCAATGGCTGTCTCGACCCGTGCGGTCAGTTCATCCAGTTTACCGAAACCGAGGATCTGCGGTTCATCGGCCCGGAAGATGCCTCCGGCGAGGCCGTTGACAAATGGCTGGGCAAGTGGCGCTACCGTACCGAAATCCCGGCCGGTCTTTACGAGGGTCAGAAGAACGATGGACCGGTCGTGTCCTTCGACACGGCGGTCGGCATCGCCATCCGCGCCGATCTTGATGACGAGACCGTCTACAAGATCACCAAGGCTTTCTGGGACAATATCGGACAGGTCACATCTGATGCGCCCTGGGCCAAGGCGCTCAATGTCGAGTTCGCGGCCTCCAAGCGCGGTCTGATGGAACTGCATCCGGGAGCCGAGCGCTATTACCGGGAAGCCGGTGTACTGAAATAGATAAGATCACTGCGGGGAACCATCTGGCTCCCCGCAGCGAGAACGACCGCCAATCAAACCAACTTTAACAATCGCCTGGGAAGGAACCGAACCATGCGGGTCGCATTAACCGGCGGGGCAACGGGTATCGGCGCGGCGGTGGCCGCCAAATTGAAGTCCAGGGGAGCGACGGTTATTGCCTTCGATCTCCACGAGCCACAGTCCAATGTCGACCGCTGGATCGCCGTCGACCTCGGCGACCCGGTCTCCATTGTAAAGGCTGTCGAAGCGGCCGATGGCCCCTTTGATGCGCTGATCAACAATGCAGGCCTGCCACCGCGACCCGGCCTGGAGGAGACCATCCTTTCGGTGAACTTCCTGGGCATGGTCCGCTTCACGGACGCCATGTTGCCTGGGCTCAAAAAGGGCAGTGCCGTGGTCAATACAGCCTCCCGTGCCGGGGCGGCCTGGCGCGAAAATATCGAGCAGGTCAAGGCACTGATGGCGCTACGAGAGCCGGCAGACCTTTCCTCCTTTATCGGCGAGAATGAAATCGATCACATCCGCGCGTACAATTTGTCCAAGGAGGCCGTCATCGTCTGGGGAATGGCGCAAACCGAGCGCCTGATCGCTACGGACCTGCGCATGAACTCGGTAAGCCCCGCAGCGGTCAGTACCGGCATATTGGACGATTTTGAAGCGGCGTTTGGCGAACGAATGGCGAAGAATGTCGCGCGAGTCGGTCGTCCCGGATATCCTGAAGAAGTGGCTGACCTGATTGTCTTCCTGGCATCCGATGAAAGCCGCTGGCTCAAGGGCAATGACTTTGCAATCGACGGCGGAATGTCGGCGCTGGCGACGGTCGATCAACTCGGTCTTTAATCGGCCTTTTCCTTTTCCGGTTTCGCCCGGTCTGTGCCGTCCAGGTCAGTCTCGATCCTGGAAACCGTCTCGGAGAGTTCGCCAAGATATTTTCCGGCAAACTCCGATGCGGAAAGAAATTCCCTCGGCCACAACAGTGACACGCCACCGCAAACCTCACCCTCCCTTCGCAGCGGCAGGGCAATCGCGGACAATTTGTCGTTCACCACCGTTTCGCCGAGATAGTTGGGGTTGCGCACGCCATAACCGATTTTGCGGGCATTGCTCAGGTGATCCTGGAGTTTCTTCCAGGTGATTCCAAAACGGCCGGGACGGAATCGGTGTTCCATATCGGGAGAGCGAAACAACTGGCGAACCTGCTCTGTGTCCATCTGGGCCAGGCAGGCGGTCCCGGTCGCGCATCCGAATATGTTGAGCCGACGATCGACCTGTCCCTGATAAAGGCTGAACGGGCTGACGGCGCGGGTCGATTCCACGATGCGCATCCAGTGTTTTTCGAAGATATGGATGTCCGACGGCCAGCCGATTTTCTTGGTCATGGTCAGGGCGTGTGCCAGGCCAATATCCGCTACCTGTGCGAGGCCGGGAGGCACGGGGCTGATTGAGATATCGGGCAGCGTGACCGTCACCCGATAGAGCTTGTCGGAGAGAGACCGCCGGACGAAGCGCCGCGAGGCCAGTGTGGCCAGCAAGCGGCGAAGGGTCGATTTCGGCAAACCCGTTTCCCGGTGGATTTCGCTGAGCGACATGGCCCGGTGCCGGGCCAGTGTTTCTAGCACGATCAGGCCGCGCTCCAGCGATCTGTTTTCCTTCAGCATGATCCGATTGTGCCACTCTATGGCACGGTGTCAATTTCCTGCAAGCGCACGGGGCGCACTATGGATTTTCGCGCTGCCGGACAGGCAGCAGGTAATTTTCAGAAATTTTCATCTTGTGAAAATTGAAAATATCGATCTATAATTCCGTTCGGGAGCGCGAAATGGGAGGAGCAGGGCCGCAATGGAGGCGCGGGTTGACGGCAAGATCATCCTGATTACCGGCTCGACCCAGGGCATCGGCCGGGCGATTGCCCTTGAATGCGCCCAAAGCGGCGCCGAGGCCATCGTTGTTTCGGGACGCAATACCGAGGCGGGGAAAGCCGTCGTTGACGAGCTCACTGCCTTGGGAGCCAGAGCGTTCATGGTGGCCGAAGACCTGTCCGACGAGGGAGCGGCAGAGCGCCTGTTCGACGCGGCAATCGGTCACTTCGGACGGCTCGACGCCCTGGTGAACTCCGCCGGTCTGACCACACGCGGCTCCACGGTCGATGCAAGCCGCGACCTCTGGCGCGATCTGTTTCAGGTCAATGCAAAAGAGCCGTTTTTCCTGATGCAGCGAATGGTCAATACATTGCGCGCGGAAAACAGGCCGGGTGACATCCTCAACATTCTGTCCATGAATGTCCATGGTGGGGCCGGAGAGCTGACCGTCTACTCGGCGACCAAGGCCGCCTTGTCGCTGATCACCAAAAACGCCGCGCATCAGCATCGCTATGACCGTATTCGCATCAATGGCATCAATGTCGGATGGACAGACACGCCGGCCGAAAGAAAGATGCAGGCGGACATTCTGGGCAAGGGAGACCAGTGGCTGGCCGAGGCATCTGCACGCCAGCCATTCGGCCGGCTTTTGACCGCGCAGGACGTCGCGAGATTGTCCGTCTACCTGCTGAGCGATGTTTCCAGTCCCATCACCGGGTCCATCATCGATCAGGAACAATGGGTGTCCGGGGGCGTGGACGGATGACGGAATTCACAGAGTGCGATCATGCCCAAAAATAGAGCTGCACCGCCAGACGCGCCGCCGATAGAGGATTTCGCCAGTCTTGTTGAAACGCTGATGGCGCGGCAGAAAAGCCTGCCGAAGCGGCTCAATCAGGTGGCGCAGTTCTTTTTGAACAATCCCGAGGACGTGGCGATCTACAATATTGTCGGCCTGTCGAAACTGGCCGGAGTGCCGCCGGCCAACATCACGCGATTTGCAAAGGAACTCGGCTTTTCCGGGTTTGTGGATCTGCAGGACGTATTCCGTCAGCGCCTCGTTGGTCCGCGCATGACCTATGCCGACAGAATAAAGGCGCTGGAAAATGCGCGCGGCAACAGGCCCGCTGGCGAGCTGGATCTCGAGCAGCCCCGCGCCATATTCGACACATTCGTCCAGACCGCGGTCGATTCACTGCTGCGCTTGCAGGACGACGTGGAGGACCGGGCGCTTGAGGTCTTTGTCGATGAACTGGCGGCCTGCGATGCCGTTCACATCTGCGCGGCGCGTGGTGCCTATGGCATCGGCGCCTACTCCTTTTACGGTCTGTCCCAGATCGGCAAGCGTGTTCACATGATCGACAATCTGGGCTCCATGCGGGTTGAGCAGGTCAAGGCAGTGGAAGCCAATGATGTGGTCCTTGTCATGACCTTCGATGACTATACGCCGGAAACCATCGAAGTGGCGAAGATGGCTGCTGACAGACAGATCCGCACTCTCGCGATTACCGACAACGAACTCAGTCCGGTCGTCAGCCCGGCCGACCATGTTCTGTATGTCAAGGAAGCCCATCTCGGGCACTTTCGTTCGCAGGTGCCGGCCTTCGTCCTGTGCCAGAGCATCATCGTCAGTCTTGGCAGGCGAATTGGTAGAACCTCCTGAAAAGAATGAGGAAATGGTGCCGTTAGCAGGGTTTGAGGATCGATGAAGAGCGAAATTTTTCATAATTTGAAAAATGAAAATAATCTTGCATTTGCAAAATTGCCATGGAAGACTGCTGTTTTGGAACGGAATAGGACATGAACCCGGACAGCGTTTTTGACTTCTCGTCCTGCAAGGTTTTGGTGGTCGGCGCGAGCCGGGCAGGGATCGGTTCGGCCATCGCCGCTTCGTTCAAGGCTGGCGGCGCCGACGTCACGATTACCGGTGTCGAGGATGAACCGGCGGAAGCCGATCGTGATCGCTACAGCTATGTCCAGTTTGACGTGACCGACAATGACGCCATTGCGGATTTGGCCGGAAGGATGGACCGGCTGGATGTGCTTGTGAACTGCGCGGCCATCACCTCGCGTGGCGAGGAAATGGATCCGGCCTTTTTTGCCCGCGTCGTCGATATCAACCTGCAGGGCACCTTCCGGGTCTCGTCGGCCTTTCTCGACCATCTCAAGAAGAGCAAAGGCAGCATCATCAACATTGCTTCCATGTATGCCTCGTTCGGCAGCCCGATGAACCCGGCCTATGGTGCGTCCAAGGCTGGTGTCAGGCAATTGACCAAATCGCTGGCGATTGCCTGGGCCGAATTCGGCATTCGGGTCAACTGCATCTCACCCGGTTTCATCATTACCGAGCAATCGGCCAAGAGCCGGACCCGTCCGGAGCATGTCGAGGCGGTCAATTTGCGCACGCCCATGGGGCGGTGGGGAATGCCGGACGATCTTGCCGGCCCGGCGCTGTTTCTGGCTTCGCCGGCGGCCGCGTTCATGACCGGAACGTGCCTGAGTGTTGACGGAGGCTATTCCGTTGCGTGAGTGTTGTCTTTTCGGTGCATGCGCCTTGATTTCCGTGGGGGTGTTCAAATGGCGGGCATAGGATCCATTGGTGCCGCTGTGATCGGGACCGGTTTCATCGGGACCGTTCATGCCCAGGCCCTGCGCCGTCTGGGTGTCAATGTGGTCGGGTTGCTCGGATCCAGTCCGGAGCGCGGACGCCAGGCAGCGGACAGCATTGGTGTTGCCAGGTCCTATGACAGTCTCGATGCCCTGCTGGACGACCCGACTGTTCAGGTGGTTCATGTCACGTCTCCCAACCAGTTTCATCATGAGCAGGTAAAGGCAATCCTGTCGGCGGGGCGCCATGTGGTGTGCGAGAAGCCGCTGACCATGACCTCTGAGCAATCCGCCGAACTGGTGGCGCTTGCGGCCGCCACCGATCTGATCACCGCGGTCAATTACAACATCAGATTCTATCCCCTCAATCAGCATGCCTGTCAGATGGCTGCAGATGGACAACTGGGTGATATCCGGTTGATCTCGGGGCATTACATGCAGGACTGGCTGCTGCACGACACCGACTGGAACTGGCGTCTGGAGGCGGACAAGGGCGGACCCCTGCGTGCGGTCGGCGACATCGGCACCCACTGGATCGATCTGACCAGCCACATCTCCGGTCTCAAGGTCACGTCGGTGATGGCCGAACTCTCGACCTTTGTGAAGACCCGTCAACAGCCTGTCGGACCGGTAGAGACCTTTTCACAGGATCGTTCCGGAAAAACCGTGCCGACCGATATTACGACCGACGATGCGGCCCTTCTCCTGTTTCGATACGAAAACGGCGCGCGGGGATCGGTGGTGATCAGCCAGGTGAGCCCGGGAAAGAAAAACGCGCTTCAATGGCAGATCGACGGTTCCCGATCGGCGGCGGCCTGGAACTCGGAAACGCCGGATCACCTGTGGATCGGCCACCGCGACGGCCCCAATCATGTCCTGCAGCGAGATGGCGCTTTGATGAATGCACGCGGTTCGGCTGCAGCCGCGTTGCCGGGTGGACATGTGGAAGGTTTTGCCGATTCCTTCTTTGCGCTGTTCCGGGAGATTTATGCGGCGATCGCCGCTGGCAAGGCGCCGGCAAATCCTGCCTATGCCAGCTTTGCCGATGGACACTATGAAATGCTGGTGTGCGATGCTGTTTTACGCAGCGCGCGGGAAGGACGCTGGGTGGATGTACAGCAATAGACACGCAAACAAACGCGACCGAAGGGAGGACACATGCAACTGGGAATTCTGACCGCGCCATTTCCTGACGTGCCGCTGATGGATGTGGCCGACTGGGCTGCATCATCCGGTTTTCAATCGCTGGAGATTGCCTGCTGGCCGGTGTCCAGGGGTCCGACACGCCGCTATGCCGGAACAACGCATATCGATGTCGCCGAGACCGACAGCGCAAAGGCGAAGGACATTGCCGCCGCGCTGGCCGACAAGGGGCTGTCGATCTCTGGTCTTGGCTATTACCCCAACCCGCTGCATCCCGATGGTGATCACCGCAAGACGGTCATCGATCACCTCAAACAGGTGATTTCCCTTGCCGGTCAAATGGAGCTGCCGGTGGTCAATACGTTTTGTGGCGGTGACGCATCGGTCAACATCGATGAAAACTGGAAGCGCGCCGAGCAGGTCTGGCCCGAGATCATTGCCCATGCCCGCGACAGCGGCGTGAAGCTCGCCTTTGAAAACTGCCCGATGATCTTCAGCTATGATGAATGGCCGGGTGGGCACAATATCGCCTATTCGCCGCAGATCTGGCGTCGCATTCTGGAAAGCTGGGGCGGTGATGTCGGAATGAATTTCGACCCCAGCCACCTGATCTGGCAAATGATCGATCAGGACCGTTTCATTCGTGAATTCGGCGGGCACATGCTGCATGTCCACGCCAAGGATCTGATGATTGATCGTGACGGGCTCTATGATCACGGCATCCTGTCGGCCGGCATGGGATGGCAGGTGCCACGCCTGCCGGGCCTGGGTGATGTGAATTGGAGCGGATTTTTCGCCGGCCTGTACCGCACCGGCTACGGCGGTCCCGTCATCATCGAACATGAGGATCGTGATTTCGAGGGAACCGACGAATTGGTGAAAAGAGGATTCCTGCTCGCGCGGGATGTTTTGCGGCCCTATGTGCAGTAACGACCGCCCGATACCGGGCAATTCAAATCGAAGTTGAAACCAGGAGGAGAATGAAATGAAGAAACAATTGTTGAAAGCGACCCTGTTGGGGGCATTCACCATGAGCTTGATGGGTTCGGCAATGGCGATGGACTACACGATCGGCATTTCCAACACCGTTCAGGGCAATGGCTGGCGTGAAGAAATGGTTTGCGCCATGAAGGCCGAAGCCCTTGCTTCCGGCAAGGTCAAATCCCTCAACATCGCTCACAGAAACACCGACGCAGCCGGACAGATTGAGGATATCAACAACCTCATTCAGGCGGGTGTCGATGCCATCGTGATCAACCCGGCCAACCCCGACGGCGTGGCGTCGGCCATCAAGGCGGCGACCGACAAGGGCATCGTCGTGGTTGCGGTGGACCAGTCCGTGTCGGAAGAATCGGCCTATGTCCTGTCCAACAACCAGGAAGAATATGCCTATCTCGGCGCCAAATGGCTGTTTGAGCAGATCGGCGGCAAGGGTTCGGTGGTCTATATGCGCGGCGCGGCCGGTGCTTCCGCCGACGATGATCGCGACAAGGGATTCAAGCGGGCATTGGCCGAGCATCCGGACGTCAAGGTGGCCCATGAGGTCTTCACCGGCTGGCAGCAGGACCAGGGCAAGCAGCAGATCCTCGACTACATTGCCACCGGCATCCCGTTTGACGGCGTTTGGACGTCGGGCATCGACAATGTGATCGTCGATGCCTTTGTCGAGTCGGACACACCGCTGGTTCCGATCGTTGGAGCGGACAATGCCGGATTTGTCGGTCAGCTGAACAGCGTCGACGGACTTGTCGGGGCAGCGGTCACCAATCCGGGTTCTGTCGGCGGTGCCGGCGTGGCTCTGGCGATCAAGCTGCTGGAGGGTGAAAAGCCTGCAGCGCGCACGGTTCTGGTTGATCCGGAACTGTGGGAAAACGCCACCGAAGCCGGCAAGGCACAGCTCATGGCGGCCGCCGATCCGTCCCTTGATCCGGAGTGGCCGGTATCGATCTCGATTCCGGGCTGGACCAACTACAGCAAGGAACAGATCATCGCCTGCAAGGGGCCGGGTGAATAAGGTCACCACGAACCATTCGGATTGGCAGGCCATGAACGGTCTGCCAATCCGTCCACGGGACATGAATTCTGAAGAGGCCAGTTCGTGAAGGACAATCCGCGCCATGGCGAATAGCCCCCTTCTGAGCGCCAGGGGCGTCAGCAAGACCTACGGCGCCGTTGTGGCCCTGAGCAATGCGTCCCTTGACGTTGCCAGCGGAGAAATCATCGCGCTGATGGGCGCCAATGGCGCGGGAAAATCAACTCTGGTCAAGATCCTCACCGGCGCCATCACCGCTAGCTCGGGCGAGATTCTGATCAAGGGCAGGAAACAGGCGGTCCGCTCACCGGCCGGTGCCCGTGCGGCCGGCCTTGTCCCGGTTTATCAGGAACCCTCACTCATTCCCGACCTCGATGTCACCGACAATCTTCGCCTGGCCGACACGCCGGTCGAGGCATTCCGGCACTGGGTCAATGAACTGGGCGTTCAGAATCTGGATATGGGCGAAACAGCCCACCGGTTGCCACTGGCCATTCAGCGTGTGCTTGACCTTGCCCGTGCGCTGGCGAGTGAGCCTGATGTCTTGCTGCTCGATGAAATGACCGCCGCCTTGCCCACTGATATGGTGGACAAGGTGCTTGAAGTGGTCCGAAAGCAAAAGGAACTGGATCGCTCGGTCATCTACATTTCGCATCGGTTTCCCGAAATTTCCGCAGTGTGCGACCGCGCGAATGTTCTCAGGGACGGCGAGACCGTCGGCGATGTCGTGATCGAGCCGGGTGTCGAGGAACGGATTGTCGAACTGATGCTGGGAGCACCGGTCAAGGCGGCGCAGAAAACCGTTGCGGAACCTGCCAGTGAAGAGCGCGAGACGACAAAGACCGCGCCTCGGCTGCGGGTTCGCGAACTTGCTGCCGCAACCAAGCTGACCGATGTTTCCTTTGATCTTCGCGCCGGCGAAGTTCTGGGGGTCGCCGGTCTGGAAGGGCAGGGGCAGGATGAGTTGTTCGAGGCGCTGGCCGGCATGATGCGCCCCTCCGGTGGTTCGGTTGAGATCGATGGAAAGGCCGTGGAATTCAACCATCCGGCCGACGCGATTGCGGCCGGCCATGTCTATGTGCCGGGGGACCGGGCCGATGCTCTGCTCGCGCAACGGTCCGTGCGCGAAAACATTGCCATGCCCTTTCACACCAAGCCCCGACAGTGGGGCCTGATCAACATGAAGGCCGAGAAGGCCAAGGTCGACATGGCCATTGATCGATTGCAGATCGACACCCGTGCGCAGGGCGAGGTGCAGCGGCTGTCCGGAGGAAACCAGCAAAAAGTCACAATCGCCCGCTGGATCGCGCTCGGCGTTCGAACTTTGCTGTGCTTTGATCCGACACGGGGGATTGATGTCAGGACAAAGAGAGAGATTTATCCGCTCCTTCGCGAACTGGCCGGGCAGGGGTCATCGGTTTTGCTCTACACGTCGGAGCTTGAGGAGATTCAGCTTGCCTGCGACCGGGCCATCGTGATCTTCGGCGGTCGCGTCGTGGGCGAATTCAGTGCCGCCGATGCCGATGAACCGACCCTGATGCGGGCCGCCTATGGCCTGTCGGATGCGTCGAAAACTGCAAAACCGGAAATCGGGGTCTGAGAGCGCGGTGCTGAAATTCATTCGAAGCCACTACTGGAATCTCGGTCTGTGCCTCATCCTCGTGGCACTGCTGGTCTTCACCCGGATCATCCAGCCGAACTACGGCGCGTCCGGACTGGAATCCCTGTCCCGCGCCGCGCTGCCTTTTGCCTTTGCCACGGCCGCCCAGGCGATCGTCGTGATCGCGGGGGGGATCGATCTTTCAATTGCCTCGATGATGGCGGTGGCCAGCGTGACCGCAGCCGTGCTGATGGATGGCGCCAGCGAACAGACTGCGATCTTCGTCGTCCCCTTCGTCCTGTTTGTCGGTGTGTGCATGGGCGCGATCAATGGCATGCTGATCGTCTTCACGCGTGTTCCGGACATTGTCGTGACCCTTGCCATGCTGTTTGTCTGGGAGGGTGTTGCGCTGATGATCCTCCATGCTCCGGGAGGGGGAGCGGCGGAATGGCTCAAGGGCCTGCTGATCGGGTCCGTTCCGATTTACGGCGTCCCCGAAACCATCACCCAGTTCATCCCCAAATCGCTGATCCTGATGATCGTCTGCATTGGTGTCGTCTGGCTTCCCTTTCGCCGGTCACGGTTTGGTCTGTCCGTCTATGCCATCGGCTCGTCGAGCCTTGCCGCCTTTCGTTCCGGCGTGTCGGTCAACCGAACCAAGATCGCCGCCTACGCGCTTGCGGGTCTGTTTGCGGCCTTTGGCGGGTTGGTCCTCACGGCCAGTACCGGCATCGGTGCGCCGATCCCCGGACCCTATCTTCTGGCAAGTGTCGCGGCCGTGGTGCTAGGCGGCGTGACCCTGGGCGGCGGGCGCGGTGGCCTGGTCGGGCCGATCATTGCGGTCGTGATCCTGCGCCTGGTGCGTACGGATCTGGCGTTGCTCTCCGTCGACCCCAATGTCACGGCCATTGTTGAGGGGACCATCATGGTCGTTGTCGTGATGGCTGGCGGCTTGATTGCGGTAAGGACGCGGCACAAATGACCACACAGGCGCAACCGAGGGTCAGGACTCATTAATGTCATGCAATTCTGTTTGGTCAGGAGGGTTCGAATGTTGGAAAGCAAGCGCAAGATAAGGCTTTTTGCCTTATCGAGCATTGATTGCCTGCAGGCGGGCCCTCCTGGCCAAACCCTTCGGGCGCGCCGCAATGGCCCTCTGCGTGCGTTGGACAGGCTTGAAAACCGAATGGTTGTCAGCACCTGCCCGCCTACTCAGATGGCCATTGCAACAGAGCAGAATGGATGAGATTAATGGGTCCTGACCCTAAAACCGGCAATGTGATCCGCCGCCTCGTTCGCGACTATCCGCTGGTGCCGCTCATCATCCTGCTGATCGCCCTTGTCGTCGCGCTGGAAATCATGCGTCCGGGCATCGTCAATGAACGGTGGGTGGGAAACACCATCAAATTCGCCATCCCGCTGGCCATGCTGGCAGCCTGTCAGACATTGACCATGCTGACCGGCGGCATCGATCTTTCGGTCGGTGTTGCGGCAACGGTCAGCGCCTTTGTGGCGGCCACCCAATTGTCGACGCTTGGCCCTGCCGGCGCAATCCTCATTGCGTTGCTGCCGGCGCTTTTGATCGGCCTGGCCAACGGGATCGGAGTCGGCATCTTCCGGGTGCATCCGCTGATCATGACGCTGGGGACCGGGCTGATCGCCGCCGGCTGTCTTCAGGTCTATCAGCGCACCGTCATAGCGTCCGGTTCATCGGTGCCGGACATTCTGGCCTGGATCGGAACCGGCCGTACCAACGGCTTTCCAAATTCGCTGCTGGTCTTCATTCCTCTTGCCATCATCATCATCATCGGCCTGCGCCGGACCGGCTTTGGTCGCTTGCTCTATGCCATCGGTGAAAATGAAAATGCCGCCCGGCTGGCGGGTGTCCGCACCTGGCAGGTATTGATCGCCCTCTACGTGTTATCGGGTTTCATTGCCGGCATCACCGGGCTGATCTATCTCGGACTCATCAAGGCGCCGTCCCTGTCTCTGGTCGAACCGAGGGTCTTGCCCTCGGTGGCGGCAGCGGTGATCGGCGGCACCTCCATCTTTGGCGGACGCGGGACCTATTCGGGCACGATTGTGGGCGCGCTGATCTTGACCGTGCTGACCACGATGCTGACCGTGATGCAGATCCCGGAAGGAACGCGGCGCATCTTCTTCGGTCTCATCATCCTCGCGGTGACGGCCATCTATGTGCGCATCACCGAGGAGAGTTGATCCGCCCGCAATTCAGGGTGCAATCGTGTCGATCAATCCTGATTGAATGGCTGGATTCAACAACCAAAACGCGCGCCCATATCCGGCAGATCCAGTTACCCGATCAGTTCATCGGCATGCTTGATGATCACTTCGCCGTCCGATCGGCCCAGTGCATCGATGTTGCAGCGCAGATGATACGTGACCCAGACGGCCGTTCCTTCAACGGTGCCGGCGGGAATGGCATAGATCTTTCGGGTGTCGGTTTCGGAAAATCTCCAGAACCCGTAGGCAAAGGGAACCTCGCCCCTTGAAAATCCGGCCTTGCACGCATTGCTCCACCACTCTTGATACTTGCCCTCGTGCAGTTCGGTTACATCCGTCAACATTGAAATGTTGCGGCCCAGTTGCGCATTCATGTGTTTCAATTGCCTTGACCAGGCCAGGGTGATGGGTCCCCAATTAATATTGCAGCGGCTCGGACTGGACTCGATCCGGTCGATCAGTCGACCGACCTGCCGGTCGTTTTCGAGTGGTGACAGGATCAGGTCGCGCAGCCTCATCTGGGCACCGAGATCGGGTTTGAATTTCCCGCATTCCCAGCGGCTGACGGAATAGGCCGAACAGTTCAGCCGGTCCGCCAGTTGTTCCTGGCTGATGCCACGCGCGGACCTGTAGAACCTCAACAGCGCCGGCCACACATTATCCAGGTCCGCATTGAAAAACGGCCGTGACGTCAGGCTGGAGTCTCGCAATTTTCCCAGCACGTCCGGGTCAATCGGCGACCGTCCCCGTTCCCACCGGCTGATCGTCGCCTGATCGACCCCCAGCATGGTGGCGAGTGCATCCTGCTTGAGACCCATGCGCCGACGATAGGATCGGATGTCTGTTGGTGTATGTGCGGAGGATAAAGACAGATCCATGATCAGAGCCCGCCTTCGATTGGCAGCCTTAACGAACCGTCTGTTCGGGTAGGACGGTCATTTGATCCGTCTGACCGGCTGGCAAATGGCACTGCGCTGTGAAGTCGCAGGCACAGCTCATATGGGAGAAGTTCGCGGCAGGATGACCCCACCCGACCTGACAATTGTCGAAGCATATTCCACGCCCCTGCTTTCCGTCGCCCTGCTATCATCGATAGGACGATTCAGGCGTGGTGAGGTATGCCGAAAACGCAAGAAGTCTGCCGGAAACAAAGGCGGTAAATCCTTTTATTGCGGGGGTTTGAGCCGGACTATGTGCGATTTTCGCAATACGACAGACATTGCTCGCACTAGGGACCGATATTGCTCGCAATGAAGGGTTGAATATGTCGATCCTTGCATCTCTCGGTTGCCCGGTGCGTTCAATTTTTCGTCAGATTCAGGCCGCTAACCGGCCTGTTGGAGGCCGGTGCATATTTGTGCAGTGGCAGACGCCATTCAAATGCGCTTCTTGTCACCTGACGGAGAATTCAAGGGTGGCACTTCTTTTTTATGAGTGAACGCATTCTGATCGCGATCAAGATCCTGGGCGCCAGCACGCTCTGCGGGAGAGTATCCGATATGATGAATGAAGGACTGATGGCCATTTCGACGTTTCAGAACGAAAGATGGGGTGGACGATGAATTCGATCTGGTTCCCGAACCTGAAGCATGCGGAACCGCTCGATTTCCTATTCGATTCCACGCATAGTGATTTCGAGCAGCAAGCCGCGCTCAAAACCGACATTGGCTTGACCTATACACAGTTGACCGGTGGTCGTTTCAGAGGGCGCGTTTTTTCCGCACGTTTGGCCAACACCTCCATCCATATGGAATATCTCAGTCTCGCGATGGAATGTGAGGTCAAATCCTTGCCGCACAAATTTTCGTTTTGTATCGCGCTCAGGCAGACATCGCCCCTCGAACCCTATGGGGTGGTTGGCGCGACCGATTATATCAATATCGTGCCACCGGGCGGCAAGTCTGTTGCCATTGCCCCCCCGAACAGCTTGCTGCTGGTGTTTACAATCGACAGCCGGGCGTTTCTGGACAGTGCAGGGCTGGTTCCGGAGGTTGCGGAATGGCTCTTGGCATTGAGCGCGCATGGCGTGGTGCTGCAGGCACCGCGGCTTGCCAGCCGCATGCGGGCGGACCTTGTGTCGGCCCTGGAAAGTGCGGTCAAGTCCGAAACATCAAAAAAACGCGCTATCGTCGACCGGGCGATCATCTTCTCGGTCGCCTCGGCGCTGACCATGGAATGGGTGGGCAATCAGACCCTGTCCATTCGCCACAGCACGCAGGCCTTTGAACGGTTTCGTCATGTCCGGAACCTTCTGATGAGCGATGTGGCAATCTTCAGTGCGCCGTTTGACGAACGATTGGGTCATCTCGGTTCCAAACGCTCGATCGAGCAGGCCTTCACGCAGCATGTTTCCATGGGTCCGCTTGCCTATGCACGTCTCATCCGTCTGCACAATGCCCGGAGCAAACTGCGCAGTGCCGAGCATGAAATGAAAAGCATTGGTGATATTGCGGCGGAGGAGGGCTTTTGGGACGCCAGCCGCTTTGCGGCCCATTACCGCCGACATTTCGGTGAATTGCCCTCGGCAACCCGCGAAAGGCCATCGGGAGTTTAGGGTCGGTGCCCCCTGAGCCCCCCATACCGCCTGCACTGAACGCATTGACGTCCGCAGGGATGCTGACCCGTCAAGACCGGTTGGCATTCACCGTCGGTTTTTGACGGAACACTCCTGGCCGCACCGCACAATCAACCGCCATTGCCATCACCCTGTCAGTCTGGTGAATTGCAGCTTCATTCAGTGGCGCATGATTGTCCTATGCGGTATGCTGTCAAGCGCACATCAAGGGGTGGAACGGAGAGTGCAAGGAAAACCGGATCGGCAGGAGCACCGGAGACGGCCGGGGACAACACCACCGGCGCCAAACGCTGTCCTCAAGCGGGTCGACGCGCCTGAACCACTCGAATCCCGATTGGCGCCATGAATTCGATCTGGTTCCCAAATCAGCGACACATCAAGTCTCTCAATTGCGTATTCGATTCCGCGCAGAGTGATTTCGAGCAGCATGCGGCTCTCTTTTCGTGCCCCGACATAAATTTAAGGCAGCTGACAGCCGGCAGTTTCAGAGGGCGCGTTTTTTCAGCGTTTCTTGAGAACATTTCAATCCACATGGAGTATTGCAACAGGGCGATGGAAAAGGAGTTCGCCGTTTCGCCGCGCAAATTCTCATTTTGCCTGTCGTTAAAGGAAACGGCGCCCCTTGAAATATACGGACACACCAAATCCGCGGATTGCATCTATGTCGTGCCACCAGATGGAGAATTCGTCACAGTCTCGCCGCCAAACAGCTTGTTGATGGCAATCACAATCGACAGTCAGACGCTTTTGAACAATGCGGGGCTTGTTCCGGAATTGGTTGACTGGCTGTCGGGATTGAACCGGCAGTGCGTGTTTGTGAAATCGCTTGAACTCGCCAACCGAATGAGGGCGGATATGGTGTCGGCTCTGGAAAGCCTGGCGATAGCACCGAGTTTGAACAAACGTTCCATTGTTGAACGGGCGACTTTGTTTTCGATAGCCTCAGCATTGACAATGGCGTGGTTGAGAAACCAGACTTTGCCGATACTCCCACCCACCAACGCCTATGAGCGCTTTCGCCAGGCGCGGGTTCTGCTGCAGAAGGACGTGGAAATATTCGATGAGCGGTCAGGGCATCGGATTGCCCATCTTGGGTCGAAACGATCCATAGAGCAGGCCTTCACAGATCATGTTTCCATGGGGCCGCTTAGCTATGCACGTCTCATCCGTCTGCACAATGCCCGAAGCAAACTGCGCAACGCCGAGCATAAAATGAAAAGCATTGGCGATATTGCGGCGGAGGAGGGCTTTTGGGACGCCAGCCGCTTTGCGGCCCATTACCGAAGCCACTTCGGAGAGTTGCCGTCGGCAACACGCCAAAAGTCGGCCTGAACCAGGCCATTTCATCTATCAGCAAATCATATAGGCCGTTCCGATGCGTGCATATTTGTGCCGTTCACATACGGCGCTAGCTGGCTAGATTGTGACGATCAGCCGAATCCCGGCGGCGGACCCGCTTCTCAGCGCGGTGATGTACGGGGTTACGTCACGAAATGGGGCAGATCTTGAACAGTTTCACTGTGCGCAAATACAGCCTTCGCAGCGCCCTTTTATGCACCTCGGCGCTTGTTTTCCTGCCGGTGTCGCTGGCCGGTGCGGCGAACATTACAGTCCCGAACGGCACGACGGAAACGACAACGATCACGCTTCTCGATCCGTTCGACACGCTGTTCATCGATCAAGGCGGTGTGATTTATACGACCAGCGCTCTTAACAACGGTGTTGACGCAGACAATGACGACCAGACCGTGAACAATGCCGGCATAATCAATGCAGCTAGCCACGGAATTGTTTCGAATGGGATTAGAGCCACCGTCATCAACAGCGGCACGATCGATGCCAGTAACACTGTCAGTAGTGATGGCATTCGCTCGTCCGGTTTCAAGGCCACCATCACGAATACTGGCAAAATCAATGCGGGTGACAAAGGCATACAATCGACTGGTGCCAATGCCGAGATCACCAATAATGGCGAGATCATTGCGAAAAGAGGGATATATTCGGCGCCTACCGGAATAAATGCCATTATTACAAATAACGGCTACATCTTTGGCAGCGATCGGGGTATTTGGTCCCTTGGAGACGACTCCGAAATCGTAAATACCGGATCAATAGTTTCTGATGAATATGGTATTGATTCGAATGGTGAATATGCCGTTATCATCAATAGCGGAAAAATCAATGCTGTTAGTTACGGTATATTTTCTCGGAATAAAGATGCAAAAATCACCAATCGCGGCACGATTAATTCTGATAGCCATGGTATTCGTTCGACCGGTACCGATGCTAAGATCAACAATAGCGGAATAATCAATGTTGTTGGCCACGGTATATATTCTCTAGGCGCAGATGCGATTGTCACCAATAGCGGCATCATCGTCTCGAACGGAGGGCCAGCGATTATTCTTGACAGCACTGGCGGCAGACTGAATCTGCGCGCCGGTTCGGTGCTCTACGGCGGTGTCCTGATTCGGCGCTCCGGCGTCACGCTTGACATCGGCACCGGTCTGAACCTCTATCTCGACTATTCGCTCGCCGGAGCCGCTGATCCCATACTCATCAACTCGGCCATTCCCATAGTCCATGACGAAGCGAACACTGTGATCTACACGGTGGATCCGACGGGCTTTGCCCTGGCGCAGTCCTTTGTCCAGACAACGGCCGAGGCGGTGCATGGAGCGGTGCGCACCGGGTCGGGGCGCGGCAACCGGTTCGGCGGCGGCTTTGGTGGGCAGTCGAGTTTTGCCTATGGCGCCGATGCGCCGGGCTTCGAGGCCACCGGCCCGCGCGGCTGGGTC
>JANSYK010000034.1 GCA_024742485.1 Alphaproteobacteria bacterium
AGGTCAGGTCGGCAAACCGAACCGTAGCCGAAGAACAACCGTGGCCGCCAAGCGACCCGCGCGGGCCTCGCTTCGCTACGCGAAGGCTCCGCTCAGCCCGCGCTACCGGCGGGAATTACACCAACTGCCGGGACACTGCTGGGTGTTGAGGCCGCCTGTTGTAATTTTCTTTCCAGCGACCACCTTAAGAGGGTGCGCAGCCCGCAGGAGCCCAGTCGCGGCCCAGAGGAGGCGGAGGGCGCCTTTCAAGCCAGATCGACAGATTGGCCATCATGCCATGGCTCATCCCCTGCGCTGCGGTGGCTTCAGCATGGCGGGGAACCCAAGCCCGAACATTCGGCCGCAGATGCCCCGAAATGCCGCTGAAATCATTACCGGCAATGCCGGAAGGAGAGACGGTGAACCTGACAATGAAAATGGCTTCCGGATCGATGCTTGCGCACCACGCCGCCGCGATCCTTTTGACGATCACCATGGGGATCCTGCCCGCATCTTCTCATGCACAGGACGGCACCGGCGCGGCGCCTGAAAACGCGACCGACCGGACATATGGTGGTGGCTGGGATTGTGACGCCGGATACCGTCCAGGCGACCGTGGCTGCGTTGAGATCGCAGTGCCGGAAAACGCCTACACGACAGGCCGATCTTACGGGAACGGATGGGAGTGTCGCCGCGGCTTTCGCGAAACTGCCGGCGCCTGCGAAGCGATCTTCATTCCCGAACATGCCTTCCTCGTATCCTCGGGCATCGGCTGGGAATGCGAGCGTGGCTACCGCGAGAACCGCGATGCCTGCGTGCCGATCATGCTACCTGAAAACGCCCATCTGACCGAAGACAACACCGGTCGCGGTTGGGCCTGCGACCGCGGTTTCGAGGTTTCTCGGGACTCATGCCTCGCCGTCGACGTTCCCGAGAACGGATATCTCACCAACGCGAGCCGGGGGCCCTTATGGGCTTGCGAGCGCGGCTTTGTCCGGGAAGGCGAGCGTTGCGAAGCGATCGCGGTCCCGCAGAACGCCTTTCTCGACTCGCGCTCCGGCGGGCCAGGTTGGCGATGCGAGCGCGGCTTCGAAGCCGTGCAGGGTGCGTGCGTGGAACTCCGTGTGCCGGCCAATGCGCATCTCGACCGCACGGGCAACGATTGGCGCTGCGACAGGAATTTCCAGCTGCGTGACGGGCAATGCATTCTCGGGCGCTGAGGCAGCACTCGGACCCATGTCAGATGCGCATGAATGGCTCTGCCCCCTTGTCCGGCGGTCGCTTTCGGTGCGGCGCGGTACTTGATATTCCTGTCGAACGCCGGATCGCCGCCGATTGAATGCAGTGACTTCCGACAGCCCGGGTGGCACAGTCACATTCGCAAGCGCGGCGGCGTGTCGACGATACCGTCGCGATGACAAGAAACGAATGGATCGTTACCGGCACTGTCGCTATCGGATATTCAGCAAAAGGCATGCAAATTGACTTTGTATCGAGCAGTCTACAGTTCCCGCCCGTTCGGTTTCGATACGGCGATCCTGAACGGCATCCTCGTGGATGCACGGCGCGCCAATGAACGGGATGGGATAACCGGCGCGCTGATTTGTCGGAACGACATCTATCTTCAGTGGCTCGAAGGACCGGAAGAGCAGGTGAAGGATGCACTCGCGCGCATCCGCCGCGATGACCGGCACCTGGAGGTGACCCTGCACGTCGCCGAACCCGCCTCTGAACGCGTTTTCGGCAAATGGGCAATGCTCCACGATCCGGCAGCAACCTGGATCTGGTCGCAGGAAGAGGTCGCCAAAGGCTCGCCACGAACGTCGACACCAGATGAGGTGAAGGGGTTCTTCACGCGCTTGCGGGCGCAAAACGACGGCTCAAGCGCGCAATGATCCCGCAGGGTAGCGAGGCGCAGGCCCGCCCTGGTCCCGCGCGGTGAACGCGGCCCGCGCACAGGACGCCAGAAGCGTTCGCACCGCAGTCGTCCGGTTCTGACGCAGCGATTGACCGCCTTCCCGCAGTCTACACGGTGTCTGCATTCCCAAGCTTGCAATCAAAGCAGCTTTGCGGAAGTCACGTGTATGGCGGATTTCATTGTGGAAATTGGCTCCGGCGGTAGGGATCGAACCTACGACCAATGGATTAACAGCCGCGCCAGGCCGTTTTCGCCGGGGTTCGCCTGAAATCGCCCGTCTACGGTAAATGCATGTAAGGAAACGGTTTTCCGTTGACTGGCGCTGCGCCTCTGTCGCACCGAATACCCTAGTTTTGCCGTTCCGGTGCTTCCGCAGTGCTTCCGGAATCGCGGCATCCGAACTGAGGGCAGGGGCCATGCTGAGGCTGACCAAGAGGTCTGTTGAAAAGCTCGAAGTAGCGGGTCGCGAATACTTCGTCTGGGATAGTGAATTGCCCGGCTTCGGCCTCCGCGTGATGCCCTCGGGACGAAAATCCTACCTGGTCCAGTATCGGGCTGCAGGACGGTCGCGGCGGCGGTCCATTGGCCCGCATGGTGTTCTGACGGCAGAACAGGCCCGGGTCGAAGCGAAGAAGCTGCTTGGCTCTGTCGCACGTGGGGAGAACCCGGCGGAAGACCGTCAACGCAAGCTCCGCGAACCGACGATGGCGTCACTCTGCGACCGGTTCCTGACAGAGTATGCGGCGCATCACTGCAAGCCGTCCACGCAGAAGGGATATCAGACCTACATCAACACCTGCGTGCGGCCTTACTTCGGCAGTCGCAAGATCGGCGACATCACGCGCGCCGATGTCGTGGCCTTCCACCATGAGCTTCGAGATCGCCCCTACACTGCCAATCGGGCCGTCGCGATGCTGTCGCGCATGTTCAACCTGGCCGAAGACTGGGGCTTACGTGCAGAAGGCTCCAACCCGGCGCGGCGTATCCGCAAGTTCCGCGAAGAAGAAAAGAAGCGGTATCTGTCGGACGATGAACAAGCGCGGCTCGGGCAGGTGCTCGCGGATGCTTTGGAAAGCGGTTCAGCAACCGAATACGCCGTCGCGGCGATCTCTTTGCTCATTCTGACCGGGTGCCGTCTGGGCGAAATCCTGACACTGAAATGGGACTATGTGACGCCGTATCACCTGGAGCTTCCCGATAGCAAGACCGGGCGTCGGCGCATCCCTTTGCCACGCGAGGCCTATGACATCCTGATCTCGTTGCCGCGTCGGCAGGGGAACCCGTTCGTCATCCTCGGCGAGAGCGAACACGGCCACCTCGTCAACCTGCAAAAGCCGTGGCTCCGGATCAGGCAGGCTGCTGGCCTCCATGACGTCAGGATGCACGATCTTCGCCATACCTATGCCAGCGTTGCAGTGATGAGTGGGATCGATCCATTCCTGCTGAAAGAGATCATGGGCCACCGGAACCTTCAGACCACGCTGCGCTATGCGCATTTCGCAGACGAGGCCGTGCAGCGCGCCGCAGGGTCTGTAGCGGGCAAACTCGCCGGGGCTTTGGGGCGGCGATCATCAAATGCGCAACTGAGAGTGATCGATTAACTGAGGTTGTCCTGGCACCGAGCTACAAAGGAGTTAGCAATGGCCAAGAGTATTGAGCAGCAAGTCGTTGCATTCTTGCAGATGTGGATCGGCGGAGTCCCGGAACGCTATGAGTATTTCCACCCGGACAATTTCGAGAAGTTGGCCGCGGACCACGGAAAACCCGAAGATTTCTCGATCGACGCTCCCCGGGTTCTGGAAGTGGCCGCACGTGACTACTGGGAGGAAACCAAGCGTGCCAAGCTTGATTACCCAAAACATCGAAAGGAGCTCGCCAAGCTTGAAAAGGCGGCGTCCAACCTCATGGCGATGACCGATCAGCTCCATGCCGACGCCACGCGCATCATGAAAGAAGCGCGCATCATCAGACGCTTCAAAGACCATCCCATAGCGGACACTGTTCAATCCGCTATCGAGCCCATCATGATGCCCGAGGTGGACCAACAAAACCCTCCCGTGGATCCCACAGAGGAACCCGATCCCCTGGAGGCTCTGCGTATCGCGCTCGCCGCGGTGATCGATGACTTGAAGCGCGCAAAGCGTTGGGCGCGCGAGGGCAAGGTCGGACGGCCCCGTGATGAGAGCGCCGCGGATCTGATGCAGGCCTGTTTGATGGTCTGGACCAATATGGTTGGCAAGGACTTCACCGTGGAGTGGCACAAGAACGAGCCGATTTCGGACGCGGCGCGGTTCTGCTGGGACATAGCCCTGGTTGTCGATCCTAGGGTTTCGGCATCGCGCATAGAGACCGCGATGCGCAACATTCGGGAAAGTGGTCGTGATATCAGCGACTTGGGAAAACTGACCGCAGAAGCGGAGGAATTTCGCAAGCGATTGGATTAGCGGCTGGTCAGACGCTGCGGGTAAATCATCGCCATTGATCGTTCCAATGGTGATGACCGATGTTCGAAACTCACACAATCAGCGCAGCCCCGGCTGAGTTCTTGGATGAACGCCAGGTTGCTGACCTGTTGTGCCAGTCGGTGCGCACGATCCAAAAATGGCGCGTGACCGGGGACGGACCGTGTTTCTACAAGTTCGGGCGCTCCGTGCGCTACCGCAGGGATGAGGTCATCGCCTGGGCCGAAGCGCGCCGGAAGGCGCATACCTCCCAATGACCTGGCCTGCCAAATGCACCGCCGCCGGAGTTGGGGCGATGGGCTGGCCAAGCCGCGCACTTCCCTTCTCAGCATATTGCCCTGCCGGTGACGGGGGAAGTGACCAAGCCGACGCCTCAGTTCCGGAGGGACTAACTCGGAACGCAGAGACGGTGGCCGCCTTCGTGCAATGCCTGCCAGCCACTGCCCCGCAAGCCCAAGCGGTACGCTTGCCAGCCACTGCCCCGCGCGCCCACGCGCCGCGCCGCCCCCCGGCGGCGGGCGCGGCGTGCGGGCGCGGGCGGGCGAAGCCCGCCTGGGGGGTCTCTGTAGCACCCCCCTCTAGAAATACATGGAGCTTAAAATGAAGGTTGTGCACACAGGGTTTGACGGCATTGACCTCGCCATCAGAACGACTGTCCCGCTAGAATTTGCCGAGTTCCTTGAGAAGGGACGGGCGATGGCGCAAGAGCTCATGCGCGATGTTGGCGGGCTATACGCGGACCGCGACATTATCATCGGTCAAAGTGACCTGCCCCTTTTTTCAGGGCCACTCGTAAGTCGAGCTCGTTCTCCATTTGCGTGCCATCATTCGGCGGCGTGAGAGAGTGTCAGGTCTTCTGTGTACGGCTGATTGGGTCCATGCTTCCTGAGAGGAGCAAGGACGATGACGATTTCGAACGAACTGCTGGACGAGTTGCTGAAGGGCTGCAAGCGGCCTGAGGATCTGCTGGGCGAAGCGG
>JANSYK010000050.1 GCA_024742485.1 Alphaproteobacteria bacterium
CAGGCGAAGGGCCTGCGGGCGCACGCGGATCCAATCCGCAAGATCATTGCCCCGAAACGACCCACCGGCCGCGGCATCGAAAAAATCCTGCCGCACATCGGCGGTGGTGAACTGGCGCAGGTTGTTGATATCCGGCGCCATGCCCTCGGGCATGAAGTAATGCGCCAGAAGACTGCGCATCCACGTGTTGCCGGATTTCGGATACGAGGCCAGCCAGATGATGCGTCGAAGGTCGTTCATTCCAGATATCCGAACTTTTTCATGGTCTTACGATGCTGTTTTCGAAGCTTTCTGGCAAGTTCGGGCGGCAGGTCGGTTTTCCATTGTCCGCTGGTGCCCTTCGCGAAGAAGCTGTCGGTTTTCGGTGACTTTTCCACAAACCCGCTATCGTCCTCCTGTTTCTTCAATTCCTTGAAACTGGAAAAACGGATCGCCTTTTCAAGACGCTCCGCCTCGGGCGGGATCCCGATATGTTCCAGCAGGCGGCCGAAATGCTCCTCGGGGGCCGTCAGAAGGTCTTCGTAGCGCAAGACAAGAACAGGAAAGCGCCGTTCAAGCGTCCAGCTTTGCACATGGTCCGTCCATGATCCGAGAAATTGCCAGATCGTCGGCCCATCCGGTGTCGTCACATGGTGGCTATGGCCCATCGCGGTGACAGCGTGTTCCTGATCGTAGCCAAAATGCCGGGCAAAGGACAGCACGACGTCCAGCGGGTTGCGGATGATATACACCGCCGAACGGGTGTAACGCTCCGGGATCAACTCGACATTATGGGCGGAGCCACAAATGTTGTGGGTCTTGACGAAATTCACGTCCGCATTGTTGCGCACGATCGCCTGAAGCACCAGATCGCGCGCCTTCAAAACCTGTGCCTGGTCGTTCAGGTCCACGCGCCCCTGCGTCACCATCTGGTAACTTTTGGCGATGGAATCCCCCATCCCGAACCGGTGCACGTCATTGATGGCGAGGGGCTCCTCGCGGTTGGCAAGATAATTCGCCAGAAAAACCCGCGTCCAGGTGTTGCCAGACTTGGGATAAGACGCCAGCCACACGATGCTTTTTTTCATGGCGTGACCTCTTGCTGATGCCATTTCTTACCACGGGTTCTATTGGAAAATCGAACGGCGTGCCAGTCAAAGCCCTGGTCGAGACGCGATTAAAACATCGCCGGATTGAGTGTCTGCCTTACTTCAAGACAAAAGAATTCTTATCTGAAGTAATTGAATTTCTTCATCATTTTCTTGTGATCTTTGCGAATGCGATCCGCAAGTTCAGGAGCCAGATCATTTTCCCACTGCCCGCTTTGCCCCTTGGTGAAAAAGCTCTCGCTATGCGGCGACGTCTCTTTGAAACCTGTTTCGCGCTCCTGCCTCGACAATTCGTCAAAGCTCGAGAAACGAACCGCCTTGTCCAGCCGCCCCTCGTCCAGTGGCAAACCAAGCGCCGTAAGCATGGTGGAAAACGTTTCCTTTGGCTTGTGCAGCATATCTTCGTAACGCATTGCGATCACGGGAAAAGGCGCCGGTTTGGTCCAGCTGGCCACATGGTCGGACCACGAGCCAAGATATTGCGTCATGAGCTGTTCTGTTCGTTTGATGACATAGTCGCCACGTGCCATACGACCGACCGCATCATCAGCCGTGCATCCAAAATGCCGTGCAAAGGACAGCGCCACATCCAACGGGTTTCTTACCAGATAGACGGCTGCGCGCGTCACTTGCGGCGGGATCAACTCCGCCCCGTAGGCGGCGCCATTCACATTATGCGTCTTGATGAAATTGAAATCCGCCCCGTTCGAGGCGATCCCCGACAAGAAGCGTCCGCGCAAAACCGGAAGCAGACGTTTGTCATTCGGATCGAACGGTCCGCCGGCCGCGCGGCGATAAAGCTGCATCTGCGCGTCTGTCGTGCCGAAACGATCCGCATCGTTGATCGGCAGCGGGTTGATCTCATTGGCAAAGTAATTCGCCAGAAAAATCCGCGTCCAGGTGTTGCCCGACTTGGGATAAGACGCCAGCCATACGATGCTTTTCTTCATTGGATTTCCAGTGTTCGGACCGCCTGAGGGACAGGCTCAGACATAGAAAACGGGGAGGCAATTGTCACCCCGGTAGCTGCAACCAGGCCCCGAATGCGTTTGCCTCTTTCCAAACAGAAACGGGAGGGCAAATGCCCCCCCGTTCCCTAGTTCGATACCAGAAGCTATTAGAAGCTCAGGTTGATCGCGGTACCCAGAACGGTGCCTTCGACATCGGTGAACGCAGTCTGGTTGTTGTCACGCTCTTCCATGACAACGTAGATGTCCCAGTCGACGCCCGGGCCCAGGTCGCGGCTTGCCGCGATGGCATAGGCTTCACGGTCCAGCTTGCCGCCGGCGACGTTAACCAGATCGGTTTCGGACTGGAAGGTTTCAGCCGAGAACGACCAGGGGCCAGGTGCATCGTAGCTGACGCCGAAGCTCCAGCCTTCCGAGTCACCGAAGCCGCCGGTTGCAACCAGACCATCATCGTTGTCGCTTTCGTTATACGAACCACCAATGGTGATACCGTTGAAGCCAACGTTGAAGCCGATACCCCAGGTTTCGGGATCAGACTGCGGTACGGTCGGCGCAGCGACGGTGGGCGTGTTACCGGTGCCCCAACGGGCGGCCAGCGTGACGTCGGCTGCACCGAACGACTGGCTGTAGCCAACACCGATATCGAAGATGTCGGTCAGGACAGCGTTACGGTTGAGCGAGTAGCTCGAACCGGCGTTGGTGGTGCCTTCGGGTGCGTACGAAACACCGAGGGTCAGGCCGTTGAAGCTCGGCGTATAGTAGGTGATACGCGGAACGTCGTTGTTGCCTGCAACTTCAGTGTACGACGACAGGCCTGCCTGGCGGAAGCCAAGATCGGTGCCGGTGCCGGTGAACGGGATGAAGGCAGAGCTGGACGGCGAGTTGATGAACATCGAGTGCACGCTGGGTGCGCCTGTCATCATCTTGTAACCGGCCGAGTTTTCCGAACCAACGTCCAGACGACCGAAAGTGTCGCTCGAAATCGACATGTACGATTCGTCGATGTTCGTGCCGTTCTGGCCTTCGATCTGGATGTTCACACCAAAGGTCAGTCCGTTGTCCAGCGTAACCGACGGGGTGAAGATGATTTCTGCGGTCTGGTGCAGGTCAAGGCTGTCACCATCAAACTCAGTAGTGGCCAGAGCAGGATCGCCAGCGGAGATATCGCCGAAGGCGATGTGCTGGTTGTAGAAGCCACCCCAGTCCAGGTTCCAGTCCTGGGCCGAAGCAGGTGCAGCAGCGGCAACGCCGAGAGCAATCGCGCTGGTGCAGAGAAGTTGCTTTTTCAAGGTCGTCCCTCCTTAAAGCAGGAAAGTTTCATGTTCCACCGCACCAATGCAAGTTGCGGCTTGGAGATGGAATGGGCCAAACACCCCCCGAGTGTCAACGCAACTGCCCCCTCGAAAAGCGTTGTTGGCCATGTTGTGACGAATTTCACACACACATCTGCCGGA
>JANSYK010000014.1 GCA_024742485.1 Alphaproteobacteria bacterium
GACGTGGCGGCGCCTGAAGGGCGCGAACCAGTTGCCTTTGGTCATCGAAGGCGTCACATTTACCGACGGTGTTGCCACAAACGACACTGAAAACCGCGCCGCCTGATCAGGCCGCGTCACCCAAAATCCCGCATAGCTCTTGATGACATGCACATAGGTTTAGAGGACGCAGCCAAGCTCGAAGAACAAATGTGGTCTCCAAAGGTCACACGCAAAGGCGCTTTCATTCCCAACGACATCAGAAGTGACAAGCGGGTCAAATTCGCCGGGTTTCAGCACTTATGTCCGATCTGGAAGAAAGACCTAGGCGGCGTAGCGATGTTGAAGGCAGCCCTCGACTGGTGCGATGAACATAAGGTTTGGGTCAGAGACCTATTTCCGGGAGTTTCAATCCAACGGTCCGACCGGACACACGTCATTCGCCTCGGGTGGGGCCATGACCTGATCTATTTCAATGTTGGTGGCAAATCGACAACTGGGAGCCTGCTCCCTGGGAATCGAACACGCGTTTCCAAAATTGACTTGGCCGGCGCTTATGCGGTCGGCAGGGCACTTTCGAAGATGTATGACGAAAGTAGGTCCGCGAAAATGCCATGGTTCAGCGCTGACATTTTGCTTCCGTTAGTCGAGGTAGACAGGCTTCCAGATTTCCCGCGGCTGCATAAAGCTGGCGCGTTCAAAGAAGGCGCGTTTCAAGGCCTGCGGGAGGTCACCTTCTTCTGAGCTCGGATCACGCGCCCTACTCCGAACGAACCTGTTTCAATAGAAAAGTACGCCTAAGCGCCCGGCTCCACCTTGACGATCAACTGGCGTTGGCTGTCGTACCTGTACTCATGCAACCTGCGTTCTTGAATGAGCTGAACGGCTTGGCTCACATGCTCAGGAAGCACGTAGAACCATTCTCGAGGATGGACCGCCTTGCCGAACCGGTCGGTGATCACAAGACCCTGCGGCCGCGCGACATCAAAAAAGCGATGCAAAAGATCCTCGACCTTCATGCGTTCCAGATTGTGTAACTCATAGGTGGCGACAATTTCGACAGGCGCGAGCAGGAAAGTTGGGTCGTTTTTCGCATCAGCGATGCGCCGCCGGACATCCTGACTGGTCACACCTACCTTGTGCAGGATCTTTGATACTTCTGCGATTTCCGGGACTCTGGACAGGCTTCGCGCCACATACACTGTGCCGGTGACCGCCATGCTATCCTGATCCCATTCTGGATCGAGCCGGCCAAACCCAGCCCTTTCGACAATCCGTGCGGTCTTATCTGCTGCGAGCGCTTTGCGAAATGACGACGACAGAGGATCATTCTCCATGCCATTGGAGAAGATGATCCGCAAACGGTGATCTGGTTTGCCGCTTCTGCGCGACAGTTCCGTTTTTTCGGCGACATAGACCAGAAGACCACGATGGATGAAGAAATCGCCTTCGTAGACCGTGATCTCTACATTGTCCTGAACCGGGAGGACCTTTCGATCTCCGGACTCGAGCTTCGACTGCATCTCGGCAAAGCCGTCTTCGAAGTGTTCGAAATCCGGACACGGAAACATGTCGGCCCGGTGATCAGGCAACTGGCGCTCTGACGCTGGCGTCACGTTTCTTATGTTCAGAACCGCGTCGTGCACGTCGAGGTCATCATCGCCGAAGATGTCGTCAAGGCTTGTCGGTACTTCCTCGTCGGCAACGTCTTCGCGCCAATCGGGCTCAGGCATAGGCGGAGCCTCCGCATCGGCAATGGTTGCGGTCCGTGTCACTGGATGGCCATGTCCAAGAAGCCGATTCCGGTCAGCCTCCATCATCGCAGCCGTCGGACTAGTCCGGATCGATCGCCAGATCGTCCCGAGCTTCATTTCCTCAAGGTCTAAGCTGTTGTCGTCTGGAATTCGGCCATTCGACTCGTAAAATGCATTCACCTGCGAGACGATCTCGGCGTTTCGAGCATCCGGCGTTGCCGCCTCGCCGCGGTTCCGCTCCTTGATCTCGAGCAGCCCGAATTCATCCGGCTCGTCAAAGATTTCATCGAGGGATCGGTAGCGCGGCATATGGCTCAGGTTCCCGACTGAGCCGCTCGCTGGCGTTCGGCCTTTTTCGTCTTGATATATGCATGGGCTTCCGCGAGGCGCTTCTCCAATGGATCGGCCGAATGCGGATTGGGTTCGCGGCCTTCCTGCGCCCGAAACCGCTTTATGCGCGGCCACAGTGTTAGCGCTTCTTTTTCGGTCATCTGGATGCGCTGTGAAATCATCGCGTCCTGGATGGTCTTCAGGAGTGGCGTATCGAAGGCACGCGAGGCGACGTCGAACCCTTCCTTAAACGGGTTCACGCTGTCGATCAGGTCAATATCCAGTTCGCGCACGTTCACGAACCGCTTCACCATGTTCATCAGAGAAAGGTTTTCCGACGGCTCAGCGTCGTACTCCTCGCCCTCTTCAGCAAACCCGCCTTCTTGTGACGCGCGTTTCGCCATGCCGATCAGGTTCATCCGCGCGGCAAGGTCCTGGCGCACGGATTCTGTTTCGTCGTCTGACAGGTTCTCGTAGGTCGTCTCTATGATGTCCGTCAGCACCATTTGTGTGGCCACCTCGGGTGCCACGTCATCCGCGACAACGCGCCGGTCCATAGCTTGACAAGCCTTGGCCACCAGCTCGTTCATATCGTTCTCAACGATAGCACGGGCGCGAGGCGTCGGCGGTTCCATCAAGCCCCTTATACCGATATGCACCGTGCCGTCCTTCGTCGTCTCCACAGGCGCGCGGATATCGCCGTCTTCACGTCGATAGAACTTGAAGTTGGGCGCGAGCACCTGCTCCATCAGCATCGCACCCGAAATCGCTTTCAGCATGTCGTTGACCGCGTCCGCCACGACCGTGGTTTCCACGCCAGGCTCGGCGACGAGGTTGGTGAACTGGGCGTGGGGCTTGCCGGGTGCATCGCGGGTGGCCCGACCGATGATCTGGACGATCTCCGTCAGGGAATTCCGATAGCCGATGGTCAGCGCATGCTCGCACCATGGCCAGTCAAACCCCTCCTTGGCCATGCCGAGGGCAATGATGATGTCCACTTTGGCCCGATCCGCTTCGTTGTCTCGCTTGCCATCCGAGCCCTTTGCCTCCGCCTGCAACGCGGCCTTGACGCGCGAGCGCCCGTCGCCGTCATCCACGAGGTCAGCGATCTTCAGAACCTTGCCGTCCGAGGCGCGTTTCACCAAATCGAACCCGGTGTCCGGATCGCGGCCGACGTGCTCACCGATCGCGCCCATGATCAGCCCGACCTCATCGTGCTTTTCGCCGAACGCCTCAGCAGACCCGCGATGCGGGATGTGGACAATCGTCTTGCGGTCGGTGTCGAGAACATCCGGGATCGCCGAGATATATCGCCCGCGATAGAAGGAGTACGAAATTCCAAGTGACTTTAGGTGCTCGTATCCCTCAAGCTGCTCATAGTAGCTGTAGGTGATAGACTTGAAGCGTGCCTCATCCTCGGGGCGCAGGACCGGCACGCTGTCGCCCCGAAAATAGGACCCGGTCATCGCCATCATGTGGGCTTTCTCGCGGGCCAGCAATTTCCGGAGTATCTCCCCCAGACGATTGTCGTCCGCCGCTGCAACGTGATGGAACTCATCGACCGCGATCAGAAAATCGTCAAACGCCTCCACCCCGCGCGCCTTCTCGATCGCGTCGAAAGCAAAGCGGAACGTCGCGTGAGTGCAGACGATCACACGGGCGTCGCTGTCCATGAAGGCTTCGAACGCCTTCACTTTCTGAGACTTCGCCATGCCGTCTTCACCCGATAGGCATAGGTTCCATTGCGGGTCCACGTCCCAATCGGCCCAGAACCCGTGCGAGGTGAGGTCGGTCGAGCGGAACGAGCTGCCGATAGAGGTTTCGGGCACCGCAACGACCACCTTTTTCACGCCCTGGTTTTCGAGCTTGTCGAGCGCCAGGAACATCAAGGCACGGGATTTTCCCGCCGCCGGTGGCGCCTTCAACAGCAGGAACTGCGCGGCGCGCGCCTCGTAAACGCGGGCCTGCATCGAACGCTGGCCGAGGCTGTTCGTCTTGGAGTCCGCGCCGGAATGGCCATAGGTCATACGCACAAGATCAACCATTACTCTTTACCATTCTTTTGGGGGCCTCTTCCTTCTTCAGCTTTTCGATCCGCGCGGCGTAGAGCTTGAACAGCCGCTCAAGCCGTTCGGTATCGTTGCGGAACGGACGCCCGATATACATCGACTCGAGCAATTCGTCATTCTGGCGGTGAACCTCGCGCAGGTCGTCCGGCATTTCGTCGGGATCGTACAGCTGCGCGATGGTTTTGGGATGATGCATGTAGCGCGTCTTGAGGATCGAACGGGCCGAGACGTTCAGCGCCTCCAGCTGATCCTCGGTGAAGCGCGGCACGGGGAAGGTGTTCCAGCCAAGCGTATTGGAATAGCGGAAGTCCGATTTCAGCTTGCCGCAGACCGTGCCGATCCAGACCAGATGCAGACGCGAGGCGATGAGAGCGAGGCACCATTCGGGTGCGTCGTAGAGGGCGAAACTGAGATTTGAGACGATGACATCTGCGCCGACGCGATCAACAGGCAAGTAAGGACGATTTTCCGAAGAAACACTTGGAACGAGGATCGAACGTTCATTTGCATGAAACACTTGCTTGAAGCGGTGCGGTTTGGGTGCAAGTTTTTCGACTACATAGTTATCAGTACTACCAAGCCGAAACTCGCGGACCTTTTCGATGCGCTGCGCAATCTCTGGTATCTGTAGTGCCTCTTGCACTTCATCGTCCGCTATCCACAGGCAGTATCGACGCAGTCCTTTCACAACCTCTTGTGATCCCATAAATGGGCGGATGAACCTCGCGGCCATGGGATTTTGGCGAAGCTTCTCTGCTTCTTCAGGCAATAAAATCAGGTTGCCACCTTCAACAGGTTTATTGCCGTAATCCATCTGAGGAAGGCCGAACAGATGCTGTCGCGTGCTGACGACAATGGTGTCAGCTGCATCGATCAGATATGCGTTGATATTGCTGGCCAATCGCGAAGTCTCTGAAGAAAACAAGCGCTTCTGTGCGTTGGATTTTCTGCGGATTCCTACAACGACACACATAACTGCAGCATTCGCAGAAGCATTGTTTGCCCATTTGAACGTTTGATGGGCAAATCCAATTTCGAGATCGTCGGAAAGAACTACTGGCCAAAGGGCCGCTGCGGAATACCCCTGCGATATCGAATTGGTAGCCACGAGAGCCGAACAGCCTCCGAAAGACCGGATGTATTGAGAGGCCTTGAAGAACCAACAACTTACAAAATCCAGCGCGGCAAAGGATTTGATGTGTCCTTGGAAGACGTTCTTCTGGTCTGCTTTTTGTTCCTTTGTCTGGTAAGTCGACCCTAGAAACGGCGGGTTTCCCGCAATGAAGGCCTCTTCATTTTCCCCCGGCGGTGGGCAGACTTTCTCCCAATCCAATCGCAGCGCGTTGCCGCAAACGATGTTCCCGCCATCTCGCAGCGGCAGAGCCGGGGCGGTGTTTCCGAACATCTCTCCGAACCGCGCATTGGCCTGATACTCGGCGATGAACAGCGCCAGCTTGGCCGTCTCCGCCGCGAAATCCGTGATCTCGATGCCGTAGAAATTCGCCAGCCGCACACCTGAGAACATCTGCGCCGAAGCCCCGCCATCCAGCTGTGCCAGACGCTCCAACACGCGCATCTCGCGCGCACGAAGCTCGCGATAGGCTACGACGAGGAAGTTGCCCGATCCGCAGGCCGGGTCGAACACCCGGATTCCTTCGATCCGTTTCAGCACGCGCGCCAGCGCCTTGCGGCTATCGCCAGCCTTCTCGATCTGCTCATCCAGATCATCAAGAAACAAGGGCCCGAGCACCTTGAGGATGTTCGGCACCGAAGTGTAGTGCATCCCCAGTTCGGACCGTTTGTCCGGATCGGCGACCGACTGGATCATGGACCCGAAGATATCCGGGTTGATCTCTTGCCAATCGAGCTGGCAGGCGTCCTGAAGGTAGCGATAGGCCCCGCGGTCGAACTTTGGCACGTCCAGTGCATCGGCGAAAAGCCCGCCGTTCACGTAGGGAAAAGCATCAGCCCAGGCTGGCAGGTCCTGACGCTGGCCATTGGGTAGGTTCATCGCGGCAAAGGCCGAGGCGATACACGCCTGCGCCTCCTCCCCCTTGTCGCCCGCATGGGTGAAGATCAGGCGCGAGAACAGGTTGTTTTCAAAGATGCCCACGTCTTCTGCAAACATGCAGAAGATCAGCCGCGTCATCAGCTGGTTCAGGTCATGCCGCCGTTCCGGTGTCTTCCAGTCCGGGTTCTTCTTGAGAAGCGCATCATAGAGCTTGGCCAGTCGCCCCGCCGCCTTGACGTCGACCTCGTTCTCTTCCGCCGCCTTATAGCGCGACATGCCAGCCGCTGGCAGGAAGAACCCGAAGTGATGATGCAGGTCGGCGAATTTGATGTGCAGACTGTCGCCCGAAGCGACATGTTCGGCGGACAGGTCAACGCCGTCTGTTGCCAGAAGGATCGCCGGTTTGTGGGTGGCGGCCTTCTTGTCAGACCGGATCATTGACAGGCCCTGGTCCACCGCGCCCGGGTCGGTCACCATGGCATAGAACTTGCGGTTCATTAGGACCGCGCCGGGCACCTTCGACTTGTTGATTGTCCCACTGCGGAGCTTTGAAACCGTGGCTTGCGGACTTCCCATGGCGGCGGCGAACGCAAACGGGAACTCGCCACCGTCGAACGGGCGGCTTGCGATTTCTTCCAGGGCGTCTGCGATTTCTGTCGGGTTCATTCAGGGTCCGTCGGTAAACTCATACGAATGCTACAGAAATTTTGGAGCGATGACGATAGCGACCGACGCCTCTGACAGCCCAATTCGGCTTTCGCCAATGAAAAAACGTGCGTTGATACTACGCAGCCATTTGAGCCAATCGGAAATCACTGGCGATTTTGGTCCAGCGCAGCACTGTGCAGCAACCATCGACAATGTCGCAAATGAATGATCGGCACCCCGGACCTGAGGCTAAGCTGAAGAAAGTGACATCTTTAATCGGCCGGACATGACATCGATCACCACAGCCCCTTCCACTGCGGATGCCCACAAATACGGTGTGCTCTTCGTATTTGCGGCGGGTGTGCTGTGGTCGACGGTCGGCCTCGGTATTCGCCTGATCGAAGACGCCGTCGTGTGGCAGATACTGCTCTACCGGTCGATCAGCCTGTCGCTGTTTCTCTACGTGCTTATCCGCGTGCGGTCTGGCGAAAGCCCATTTGTTCAGATCCGCCGCATCGGCGCCCCCGCCGTAATTGCGGGGCTCTCACTGGTCGCGGCCTATTCCGGCGGCATCTACGCGATCCAGAACACCTCGGTCGCGAATGCCATGCTGCTGTTTGCCACAGCACCATTCATGGCCGCAATATTGGGATGGATCGTTCTGCGAGAACCTGTCCGCGCCGCAACCTGGATAGCGATCGCCGTCGCAATCGGAGGGATCGGGATCATGGTCGCCGACAAGTCGGGAGGCGTCGCCCTGAAAGGCAGCCTTGCCGCGCTTGGATCGGCCTTTGGCTTCGCGGTCTTCACCGTGGCCCTGCGATGGGGGCGAACCGGTGAGATGCTGCCAGCGGTCTTTCTTTCGGGTCTCTTCGCGATCGCCATCACCTTGGCGATATGCCTTGGCCTTGGCCTCCCGCTGGTTCTGAGCCTCAATGACGGGGGCATCGCCATGGGCATGGGCGTGTTCCAAGTCGGGGCTGGCCTGATCCTCTACACTCTGGGCTCGCGCAGCCTCCCCGCGGCAGAACTCGCCCTGTTGTCCCTTGCCGAAGTCTTGCTCGGCCCGCTCTGGGTCTGGCTGTTCCTCGGGGAAACCGCGAGTGCGAATACGTTGATCGGTGGTGCTGTTCTGCTCGCGGCCATTGCGGGCAATGCGCTTTCGGGTAAGCGAAGAAAACCACCGCCAATCACGGCTCCTTAGAACCGCAACCTACGGCCCTTAGCTGCCCTTGATCGTGCAGTTCCGATGCTGCAGCCGCAGCCTGCATTCCGGACTTTCGCTGCGGAAGCGAGATTGGATGCGTGTAAATCGACAGCACTGAAGTGAACACTAGACGCTCTTCCGACGTGGAACCTTAACTTTGTCCCCGAGCCCCAGAATATGCTCGGCTATCTTTAGGCCAGTGCCATTCTCTCCCGCCCAAATGAGATAATACAGAGGGCAGTTCCGACGGTTCGTCACCAAAGACGGTTGAGACACCTTTGAAAAAATACCTCTTAAGCGTTGTACATAAAGGTCGAGTAGTTGCTTGGGCGCATCGGATACTTTGATTTGGCGCTCACCTGCGAAAAGATCGCCACTCACCGTATAGCAGACGTCATGCCAATCATGACAACCGAAGGCTTTGTCCATCTGTTCCACATCTCGCGCCTCGTTCTTGCCGTCGATCCTAACCAACCTGTTCATCGCCATGTGGACAGGAATATTGATGATCACATCAAATTTCTTGGTCTTGGCCAAGGCTTCAAGCGTTTCCCAATGAAGGTGGGCACCATATGGATCTAAGAACGCGACGCCTCTTAGATCGGGTGCACCAAAGTTCTTCGCAATATGCTGAACAGCAACGTTTGCATCGTCGTTAATGGCCTTGATTTCCAGGTTAGGAAAATCCCTCTGCAAATCCTGCAAGAGCTGTGCGCGAGACGCGTCCAAATCTATGAACCGATAGTGGTCGAATGGCCGATCGAGCGATAGCGCTCTAACAGGCGAACCCTTTACGAATTCTTCAATGCCAACCAGATCCTCATCGTCAAGAACCTCTTCGTCATCATCGACGTCCAATAAGCTGGCACCAATGTCTTGGGAGTCGACCGATGCATACTCCCTGAGCCTAAATTCTCCGGCGCCAGCGAACGCGTCGACATAAACCAGTCGAAATGACCACCTCTTCATGACATTCTGATAGGCGATAAGGTAACTTTCTAGAGCGTCTAGTTTTTGCTTAGCCCAAGGACCAACCGTTCTCTCGCGATGGCTTTGCCTCAAATTACCTACACTCCGATCAAACGCTCAACTGTTCCATGATTGTATCGGGCACGATCTGCCATGGGAAACCATTCCATTCCTCTCCATCAAGCAGCCGGCCACCGGACTTTGGCCTTGGTCCACCCCACTGTTTGAAGAAGAATGCGACTTCATCCCGAGTGCAAATGTCGCGGATTTCTGTAGCCCATTCAGGGTGCATTGGTCGTGCGCCTGGTCCACTTTCTCCACCGACGATAGCCCAAGCGATACCCTCAAGGTCGACGTTACCTACTTTGGCCAAAAGGGGTTCAAAGGAAATGAACCTTGCCACGGAGTTTATCCGTTTAAGATGCACAATCCGCCCTTTGTGAGCCGCATCTTCTATAGAAACACCGAGCCAAATATGAAGAGGAACTTCGCCGCCACCATACCGATGGCGCACGTATTTTTCCATGAGGGAGCTGCGCTTGGTGAGAACCTGGTAAACATGCCAGTCGGCAGCTTCCATTGCATCAAACACTTGGTCGACAAACGACCATGGACAGTCTTTTTGAAAGAGGTCACTCATTGAGTTAACGAAAATCATGCGTGGCTTCTTCCATAGCCTGGGTTGCTCTAACCGAGAAGGCCACAACCTCAAATCGAAACCTTGTTCGTATGGGTGACCAGGGATGCCACGCCAGCGCTCTGCGAAGCGTTCGGCATAGCAATGATCACATCCTGCTCCAACCTTGATGCAGCCAGTGACTGGGTTCCAGGTTGCATCGGTCCATTCGATGTCAGATTTTTGTGCCATCGTAATGATCCTCCTCGTTTAAGCCTACCTCAAAATCGGTGAACAGTTTGCCCGCTGAAGAAGACCCAGAAAGCACCTATCCATCCGCTTTTTCGAAAGCATACCCATGGACGGCGACAATTGACAGAATTCTATCTGTTGCGCCGGACATTCAGCCGACCCCGGCAGCTGTCTTGATGGCTTCCGACTACTCAGGTCAGCAGTCCGGCAGTAGTCATGAGGTATACTGTTTTTGTATCCTCGACATAGCTCTAGGTCCCTGGGTTCCCATCAGAAAGCTGGTCCGTGAGAGTTTTCTGAAAGATGACAGACGACTATCCTTTAAGGGTATGAATGATCGCCGACAGAAGGCTGCGCTCCAACCTTTCTTAGAAGCTGCAGACTACCTCAGTGGCCATGTCGTGACTTTTGCCTTCCACAAGGATGCGAACTCTCTGAAACCGTGGAAGGGTATTTTGGAAAACCCAGCATTTTCAGCAAATTGGAAAGCGAAACCAGCAAACGATATGGCGTTGAAAGCGATCTTTGCAGCCTGCGCAATGAAGCGTTGGTTGACACCAGGTGTCGACATATATTGGGTCTCTGACCGGGATAACAGCATCGCAAATGAAAGTCTGGCTGACGATCTGCACCGCCTTTCGTCTTCCATTTATCAGCACATGGTCCAAGCGCGAATGGGAAAGGCATCAATAAAGAGATCTGAGTTCTTCCTCGGCACTTCTGACAAACTCCCGGACGCTCTTCTTGCAGAGGATCTCATCTCGATTGCAGACCTTGCGGCGGGTATGACTGCGGAGGTTGTGACCGCGGCTCAAGCAGTCATGCCGGAAGAGAACCGAGGAACAAGAGACAGCTATTGGCCTTCAGTGCCGTTCTCGGAGAAATCCGAAATCATTTCACGATGGTTCTGGAACAAGTCACGAAACCTTGCAAAAACATGCATTGTCGCTGACGCATACGACGACAAACTCCAAGTATTCAAATTTGACGTGGCATGATTGTTTAGTGCCAGGTACTCCAAGAGGTCACCGAAGCTTCAATCTAGCATCGACTCAATCGATAATTCGAGATCCTTTAACAAGCTATCCGCTTTCACCGCCGCACTTCAGTGCCTCAACGCCAGCCTCATTTCGTTGGAGTCCCAATGGATTGATAAGCCGCCGGATCACATCTGTGCTGGCCAATCCCACGTCGCATACTTTTGGTAGGCCTCCGCGATTTCATTGTCCGCATTTGCATTGAGAACGTTGCCAGAATTTGAGTAAACGTTGTGAGCACATCCGCTGGAGGTGTACGGTAGAAAGGGCTTTTTTATTGGGGCAGAGAGGGCGCCAACTGCGTGATAGTCGTTTGGACCCGGTGTTTTCAGCCATGACAGCAGAACGACCTTGGCACCAGCGGCCTCAAAGAAGGCTCGCGCCGCCTCAAGCGAGTACCCTTGAGTGCAAATGTCATCGACAACTAGTACGGTCTTGCCTTTCAAGTTAGGCGGGTTCTTGTATTTGCGCTGTTTTTCTCCTGTCATGGTCGCATGAGGATTTAGCCTTATCGTGTTCAACTGATTGTCAATCGATGGAGTACCTCCACTTGTCCGCAGCGTCTGCGACTTCGGAGCATCGCAGTGACGTTCAATGAGATCGTAAAGATACCTCGCGCGAAGCGACCCGCTGACAACAGCAACTGCATTCATCAGTTTGGTTTTTTGAGATGCTGACTTGTGGCCTGGATATGGCGCAGCAAAATCGACTTCTGTCCCGATTCCCGAAAGGTGAATACGCGCCGCCATCAAAAGACCCCAGAAACGGATGTTTCCAGTATCGGCTTTGGCCGCCTTCTTTGCATCGGTGGAATAAATTGCACCTTCTGGGTAGGCCTTCGAGTACTCGGCGAACGGCGCTATCGAGTAAACTCGAAGTGGGCCGTCTTCGATGCCCCAAAACCATTGTTGAGGCGTAAGACAGCAACAATCTACGAAGCTCGCGATCTCTTTGGGCGACGCGAACTCGAAGCCGTATGGCGAGTTGTCGCCGTGCCATTTTGCATTGAGCAAGGGAAAGCCGCCATTGGAAGCCGCTTTCACGTCGTCATGAGTATTTCCAACATAAAAAACTTCAGATGCAACCCATCCGAAGTTGTCCAATATTGGCTGCATTGCCCCCTTGTATTGCTTGTAAGCGATATCTTTGCCGCCCTGATAGTATGGGAGAGCTTGGCCAACTAGGTCGGCGAGATAATCTTGAAACGGCTTCTGGCCGCCATCTGCTGTGTTGACAACCCATGTAGTGTTGGAAATCAACACCGGCTGTACACCGCGCGCCAGGAGAAACCGTAAGAGCTTTACCACTTCAATCAAAAGGGCTTGATCTAAGCTTCCTTTGTGAGCAAGCACATCACTGAGTGAAAAGACGATACCTTTTAGACTGTGCATAATGTCTCGCAGCTCAAATTAAGAGTTTTTGAGCGGGTTGCTCGTTAATCTTCGAACGCAAGTACTGCATGAAATTCTCGTGTTCCCTAGGGAGAGTGAATTTGTCTGAATTGCCCAGAAATTCACGAGGTACCCAATCCAACGGAGGCTGGGAGGGCGCACGTAGGAAAGCTAAAGGACGATCGATTTCACTTGCGAACCTTACCGTATGTGCCGTTCCGCTTTTCTCGCTCCATTCAATTGGAAGAACTACTTGGCCCAAAGCCGCTTGAATCCGGTTTCGTCGGACAAAGTTTTTTGCACTGAACGTGTCATTTGGGAGGTATTCTGTTACCACCGCGCCGCCGCCATCAACGATGCGTTGCCTGAGGTCTTGCGAGCCTTTTGGATAATCAGAGAGGATTCCAGTGCCCAGAACTGCAATCGTCGGGAGCCTAGCTGATAAACTCGCTCGATGAACGATTTGGTCGATACCTTCCGCTAGGCCGCTTACAGTAACTACATCAATGTCCTCAAGGCAGAATCCGAAATAAGTGGCTAACCACCTCCCCTCGGCCGAGACCTTCCTTGAGCCAACTGCAGTTATGGCCGAGCGCTCGAAGACATCCCGGTTGCCCTCTACAAACAACCATGGCGGGGTATCACGCAAGTCATTAAGTCGCGTGGGGAATGCCGCGTCATGAGGGAAGATTACATTGATATGGCGTCGTTGCAGATAATCGAGCTTGTAGCGGGCGGCATCCAAACCTGAATTTTGCGCCTGAGTTGATTCAAAATGCTCTCTCAGTTTTGCAAAGCTTGGATCGACAGTGATCTTCTTATGGATTTCGGATGTCAGTTCGCTGGTGAAAAATGCACTAAAATCGAGTCGCTCTCTCGCAACGCGTTTTAGTGTCTCGAAGCCAACGCCACGCAAGTCGCACAAAGCAAGAAACGACAAAACCTCGCTCTCTGCTGTCTTACCTGTGTCGATCAAACCTGTTGCCCCCTGCGCTCTTTGTCGACCTTACCGAGCATCGCGCTCCCGAGGAAGCGATACTTACATTTACGGATGAAGCATTTGGGCTGGCCTGGGAAAGGCACGTTGACCGTATGTGGTTTTTGCTGCTGCCGAATACTTCTTGAAAGTCTGCTTGCTTCACCGCACCGGCGCCGCCTTGCACCCGCAGCGAACTTCGGCTTTCGCCCCCCCGACAGACAGGCGAAGCCTACTACCCTATAGAGCAACCAGCTTTTCACCACCGTTCTCTCGCAGCATCTCTTCCATTTCATCCAATCCATCGACAGCAGAGTGCATCTGCGCCTTATCATCCACGCCCACTGTCTCGGCATCCGCAACCTGGCCCCCAAAATCCATTTCCATCTGTCGCTGTTCCTCGGCGATTACGGCTTGAACGACAGGCGCAGTCTTCTTTGGGGCGACATCGGTTTGCCCTGATGATAGGCCATCAGCAGCCTGAAGTGCGGCCTCAACGTCGGCCTCGGATCCGCCTGAACCGTCAGCTGGCGGTGTCATCGGCATGGCTCTCACACTCAGCGGCAGCGTGCCCTGGGCCCTGCCTCCCCCCGGTTCCGGAAAGGGCAACTCGCCCGTCTGTGCCGCGTGGATCGCCTTGAACAGCCGATCGTCAAAATACTGAATCCGCTTCGCACGGACCGGCATCTGGGCATCGATGACCATGACGATTTCATCGAGCGGTAGGCGGCGCGCCTCATCCTCGGGCAGGAGAGAGCTTTCTTCGGTCCGGGTGGACTGGCTACGGCCCTCGAAGGGGTTTTTGCCGATGGACTGGGATCGCGTGATGACGGTCTTCGTGGTCTTGCCAACCGCCTTGCTCAGCTCCTCGACGGTCTTCTCATCCGAGGGCGTCAGGTAAAGTTTCACACCGGCATTGCCTTGCAGGGCGCGGCGGGTGTTCTCGCCGTAGATTTCATCGAGGGCCGGGATGGTTTGGGTGACCACGGCCAAATGGCCGCGATAGGTACGCAGGGTCTCGATGCTCTCGACCACGATGGGCATCTTGCCGAGACGGTTGAACTCGTCGAGCATGATCATTACGGGCCAGGGCTCATCCGGTCCCGGGTCCCTTTCCTGCATGGCCGAGAGCAGGTCGGAGAAAAACAGCCGGATCAGCGGCGCGAGCGGCTTCACCATCAGCGGCTGGACCACGAGATAGACCGAAAAGGGTTTCTTGCGGATCGTGCGGAAATCAAAGTCCGACACGGACGTCGCCTCATCGATCGCCGGGTTCTGCCATTGGTCGAGCCCCGATGTCATCAGGAGCGAGACGTAAGAGGTCAGGGTGTCATTGTTGGTCGAGGCCAGCCGCGTGAAGATCAGCTTGGCGGCCCTGTTGTCGACCTCGTGGCCCCGCGCGAAATACTCCTTCTGCTTGTTCCCACCCGAGGCCGCGATGCGATAGATCTCGCCCAAGGTCGGGCGCTTGCGCTGGAAGGCCAAGAGCCCCGCCGCCACGAAGAGATCGATCCCGCCTTTCAGAAGCCCCTGCACCCGGTCGTTGTCGCTCTGCAGGAAGAGCGTCGCCAGGAGCTGCAATTCCATCTGCTGGCGCGCGGGATCTTTCAGTTGATAGATGCGCAGGAGCGGGTTGTAGCGATGCGTGCGCTTGCCCTCCCAATCGGTGGGGGCAAAGCGATAGACCTTGTCACCTTGGACTGCGCGATGCCGGGCCGTCGCCTCGAAGCATTCGCCCTTCACATCGAGCGTCACGGCAGAGCCCTGCCAGGTCAGCAGGTTCGGAATGACAAAGCCCGTGGTTTTGCCACGGCCCGTGGGGGCCACGATCAGCGCATGGGGGAAGACCTTGGAGCAAATGTAGTTGGCGCGGGAGCCCGGCGTCCCCAGCTTGCCGAGGATGAACCCGGTCCCTGGCGCCCCGAAGAACCCATTGGCCTTCATCTCGCGCGTACTCTGCCAATGGGTCTGGCCAAAGCGTGTCAGGGCGGACCCCGAGAGGGCGAGGCTCAGCATGAGGCCGGCGGCGGCGAAGCTACCGATGATCAGGTGAACAAGTTGCGCGTCCTCCGGGCGGCGGTCCAGGATCGCCAGATAGTTCTGCGCAATATAAGCAAAGTCGATCTCGGCCCCAAACCCAAGATCCTGGTAGGTCAGCACCGCCGAGGCGATGGTATAGCCCATGGCCCCGGTCACCAGCGTCACAAGCAGGACGCCCGTGGCGATCCGCGCTTTTCCCACGGAGGCGCTCAATGGACC
>JANSYK010000019.1 GCA_024742485.1 Alphaproteobacteria bacterium
AGACGTGGCGGCGCCTGAAGGGCGCGAACCAGTTGCCTTTGGTCATCGAAGGCGTCACATTTACCGACGGTGTTGCCACAAACGACACTGAAAACCGCGCCGCCTGATCAGGCCGCGTCACCCAAAATCCCGCATAGCTCACAAGTATACCGCACGAGCGGAAATTTTCTGCGAGAGCGATAGCACCGTTTGCACATGTCTGCTTGGTCCGCATCTTAGCAATTCATGTGCGGCACAGCGAACGTCGCTGTTTCGCGAACCGGCCATTCGTAATCCGTGCGGCGAATGAGGAAAAAGAGGCCAACCTGTGACTTTGATTTGCTCGCTGCGCGCGCTTGCAGCGCTCAAATTGCTGCGTTTGAACAAAATCAGGTGATGCAATGCGGCGTGAAGACCAGCCATTCGAACTGATCTCGGCGATAATTCTTCCTTCGAAGAACAAGTTGCGGGACCACCGACACTTCCGGATTGTATGGCTCAATGTCCCAGTCTATCCGGAAAATGTCCCTGACTATTGAAGAGTTCGCCCACGGATTTGCCGTCAAATAAACACAACCGTCGAGTCCGAGTAGATTTTGAAAATGCACGGCCTATCCGCCAAGGCATGCCTTCAATTTCTGAGCGACATCCACCATCAATGGCATGTCTTCCTCCAGGTCCTGGACGGATTTTCGCGTAGTCAGGGAATGGGTCGAAAGACAGGCAATCAAGGCCCCGGTTTCTCCGTAGATCGGCACCGCGGCGCCGACCATGTCGTCAAACCATTCTTCCCTATCGATGGCGTATCCTGCATTACGGATTTTTTCCAGTTCGGCCGCAAATGCTGACTTTTCGGTGATCGTATTTCTCGCGGAAGCCTTGTTTGCAATACGCTTGAAAATTCCCAGTGCGGCATCGGGTTCAAGGGTCGAAAGATATAGTTTTCCCGATGCACAACAATGAAGTGGAAGAGGAGCCCCAACTTTCAGGTTTACCTGAAACGGCCAGTGCGATTCCAATCGGTCGAAATAGATAAGCTTGGTGCCCTGCGGGATCGACAGGCTGACAGTTTCCTTCAGCTGCTCTGACAAGGAACGCAGCAGTGACCGGCGTTCGGTGACCTTTGGCTCATACTGAAGGCTATTTAGGACCAGACCGCGAAACCGTTCGCCCGGCACATAATGCCCTGAGGCCGTCGGCGCTATGAATCGCTCTTCGCTCAACGCATCGAGCCATCGGTAGATCGTGGGCGCCGGAATCTCCAGCGATTTGGACAGGCGTGCTGCCGTCGCCGCCTCGGGGTTGAGGCAGATAGATTCGATGATCTCAAGAATTCTGCGGGGCGAATTCCGGGTATTCTTCTTTTCTGTCACGCGCAGGCTTTCTCTATTGGATCTCTGACGTCAGCGCCAAGAACAGTGAAAACCTTGGCGGTTTTTAACTCCGACCCGACGCGAGAGACATATGACAACGGTCTGGTTCCATTGCAATCAGACTGCGGCGCGGAGATGAAAAAGTCAACTAAATGAGAAATTTATTATCACTTAATTGACATATGTGAAATGTTCAACATAGTCTCACCGGAAATCCCGCAGAACTGCGTTGGAGAGTGAAGGGAAGGATCCGCCGATGAGAGTCAGTGTTTGCGCACCGCGTTTCATGTCAGTTGGAGGTGACGCTTTAAACGGCATTGCTGATGTTTTGGGTCGTATGGGTGCGATCAAAAACCCACTGATCGTTACAGACAAGTTCATGGTTGAAAGCGGAATGGCTGCGCGTGTTCAGACCCTTCTCAGCGAGGCTGGACTGAGCTCGTCGGTTTTTGACGGCATTCTTCCTGATCCAACGGATACGATTGTTCTGACCGGGATCGAGGCACTTGAGCGTGGTGCGCATGATGCGGTGATCGGGTTGGGTGGCGGTAGCCCGATTGATGCGGCCAAGGCCATAGCAGTGATGTCCCAGGGCAGCCGCGACATACAGGAATACCGTCCGCCAAAACAATCTGACACGCCTGGTCTGCCGATGTTGGCGATTCCAACGACGGCGGGCACGGGGTCTGAGGTCACGCATCATACCGTTGTGATCCATGACGCAAGCCGGGAAAAGATTTCCTGCCGGGGCGAAGGATTTGTCCCGACAGCCGCGATTGTCGATTTCAAGCTCACCTTGACCAAGCCCAAAAGGCTGATTGCTGACAACGGATTGGATACGCTGACCCATGCGATCGAGGCCTACGTCAGCAAAAAGGCCACCCTTTATTCGGATCGCATGGCGCTGGATTGCATGCGCCTGGTGGCAGCAAATCTGGACGCTGCCTATACCAACCCCGAGAATTTACCCGCCCGCGAAGCGCTGATGCTGGCGGCCACCTTTGGTGGCTTGGCGTTTTCGAATGCATCCATTGCGCTGGTCCATGCGATGAGCCGCCCCCTTGGCAGCCTGTTTCATGTGCCCCACGGTATGAGCAATGCGATGCTGCTGCCGACCGTCACTGAATTTTCGAAATCATCGGCCTTGTCCCGCTACGCCACCTGTGCCCGCGTGATCGGCGTAGCCAATGACAACGACACCGATGACGTTGCAGGTGCCGCGCTCGTTGACGGGCTCTATGCCTACAACGACCGCCTTGATGTACCCAGCCTGTCGGGCTTCGGGATCGACAAGTCTTCCTATGACGAAGCCGCCAACCACATGGCTGAGGATGCCGTTCGTTCTGGAGCACCCAACAACAATCCGCGTGTGGGCAGCGCCCAAGAAATAACAGACGTTTATCACAAGGCGTGGGCCTGACAGCCCGATCATCGTTTCCCTGTCAACAAGGGATCGACACCTGACAAGACCAAATATCAACTGTGGAGGAACCAGAATATGACTACCATGACCCAAACACTGACCAGCTTGAGCCGACGCGTCGTCGGCATTGCTGCTCTGTCTTCCCTATGCCTGGGCGCAGGTCTGACGACACCCGCCGAAGCGCAGGAAAAAATTCGCTGGAAGGTTCAGGCAACCTTCAATACCGGCTGGCCGGCCCTGGGCGATCCGATTGCCCGCGTATCCGAAACGCTGGCCGCGGCCACGGACGGCCGTATCCAACTGAAGATTTTCGAGCCGGGCAAGATCGTGCCTCCCCTCGAAATCTCGCCTTCTATCAGCAGCGGCAACCTGCCCGCCGCCTACAACTATCTGGCGTATGACCAGGGGCGCATCCCGTCTGCTGTGCTGTTTTCAGCCGTGCCATTCGGCATGGAGCCCTGGGAATACGCCGCGTGGTGGTTCGAGGGCGAAGGTCATGGACTTGCGGAAGAAATTTATGCCGCGCACAATATCCATCCACTTTTGTGCAGCACGATCGGGCCGGAAACCGCAGGCTGGTTCCGCAAACCGATCAATGACCTCAGCGACCTTGAAGGTCTGAAAATCCGTTTCTCAGGCCTTGGCGGCCAGGTGTTGAACCGCATCGGAGCCTCGGCAACCCTGATGGCGGGCGGCGAGATCTTTGCCGCGCTTGAGAAAGGCACGCTCGACGCCACGGAATATTCGATGCCCGCCATCGACGAAGTCCTGGGTTTCCACAAGATCGCCAAGTACAACTTGTTTCCGGGCTGGCACCAGCCGTCCACCTCGACTCACCTGCTGATCAATCTGGACGAGTGGAACAACATGTCCTCCTCCGATCAGGCGTTGTTTGAAATGGCCTGCACGGCGGCAACCATGCGCGCTCTGACCACCGGTGAGGCGTTGCAGGGTGCACAAATCAAGAGCTTTCCCGACAAAGGCGTGACCGCAGCCAAGTTGCCCGATGACGTCATTCAGGAACTCAAGCGGGTGACACTAGAAGTGATGACTGAGGAGGCTGAAAAGGATGCCGACTTTGCCCGTGTCTGGGAATCTCAGAAGGCGTTCCATGCCGACTACCAGATCTGGAAAGAGCTCGGCTATCTGCCCCGCGACTTTAACTGACTTTTCAGAATAGGCTGAGTGCGCGGCAGCCCGGCCCTGAATTGGGCCGGGCTGTTGCATAAAGTTCAGAAGCTGGGGGACAGGGCATGAGTAAAGAAGACGAGCAAATCGGCGCAGTCAGCGCAGGCGATCTGCATCATCACGATGATCAGGTCATGCGTGACACGGAAATCAGCCGTATAATCGACGTGGTTGTGGGCAAGATCGGCGAAGCGTTCAGTTGGCTCTGGCTTGTGCTCCTTGCCGTGATCATCGGCAATGTCATCCTGCGCTATGTGTTCAGCCAGGGCATGATCGAATTGGAAGAGCTGCAATGGTATCTCTACGCCGCCGCCTGGCTGGTTGGCCTGTCCTACACATTTATCTCTGATGGCCATGTTCGGGTGGATGTCGTGCACGACCGTCTGTCGTTGCGTGCGCGGATGGTGCTGGAATTTCTGGGCCTAACGCTTCTCTTCCTGCCTTTCGTGCTTTTCGTCATCATCTATGCGATCCCTTTCGTGGAGCTCTCGTGGCAGACCAATGAGACTTCAACTTCAGCCAATGGTCTTCCCGCCAGATGGCTGATCAAGGGCTGTTTGCTGTTTAGCTTCGTGCTTTTGCTGATGGTCGGTCTTGCGCGACTGCTGCGGGTTCTTGCGACCCTCAGATACGGCGCGGCACCTGCGGTGGGGGAGGTCTGAGATGATCAGCGATCCTGCACAATACATGGCAATCGCGCTGTTCGTCAGCTTCGTTGCCCTGATCTTCACCGGTTATCCCGTCGCCTGGCTGATGGGTGGTCTGGCCGTCGCCTTCACGGTCATCTCGGTGCTGTCCGATACCTATCTCGACACGTTTTTCGGTGTGGACTGGGGCTATAGCTCGATCGTGGTGGACCGTATCTATGCGGTAATGAACAACTGGGTGCTGGTGGCGCTGCCGATGTTTGTCTTCATGGGGATCATGATGGACAAATCCGGCATCGCCGAAGACCTGATGACCGATCTGGCCAAGCTCTTTGGTCGCGTGCGTGGCGGTCTTGCGATCACCGTCGTGGTGATTGGCGTGCTGCTAGCCGCTTCTACAGGCATCATTGGCGCCGCAGTGGTACTGCTGGCCATCCTCGGCATTCCACTGATGCTGAAACACAACTATGATGCGTCACTGGCCTGCGGCGTGGTCTGCGCGACAGGCACGCTCGGCATTCTGATCCCGCCATCCATCATGCTGGTTCTCATGGCCGACCAGATCCGCATTTCGGTCGGAGACCTTTTCATGGGCGCCATGCTGCCCGGCCTGATGCTGGGTTTGCTTTATGGTATCTTCATCCTGGTCTACGCGTGGTTGCGGCCCGGCGTGGCGCCGGCCCCAAAAGACGCCGAGCCGGTTCGCCTCGCGCTTGTTCTCAATGTGCTGAAATCTACCATCCCACCGACCTTGCTGATCGTCGCTGTTCTGGGGAGCATCTTCTTTGGCATTGCAACACCGACCGAAGCTTCGGGCGTCGGTGCGCTTGGCGCTACCTTGCTGGCGCTTGTGCGCAAGCGCCTGACATTCGCGGGCCTGCGCGATGTGTTGCAGGGGACCATGAAAACCACATCCTATATCTTTGCCCTCTTCGTTGGTGCCACAGCCTTCGCCCTCGTCCTGCGCGGGTTTGGAGGTGATGAGTTGATCGAAGATGCGTTGACCAGCCTTCCATTTGGACCAAGCGGCGTTGTGATCGTGATCCTGTTCATCGCTTTTCTTCTTGGCTTCGTGCTGGACTGGATCGAGATTACGCTGATCCTTTTGCCCCTGATCGCGCCAGTTCTGCTGGATATGGACGTCAACCTTGTCTGGTTCGCCGTGCTCTTCGCGGTGACGCTGCAGACATCCTTCATCACGCCACCTGTCGGCTTTGCGCTGTTCTACATGAAGGGCGTGGCACCCAAAGGTGTGACGACCGGCACAATCTACAAGGGCATCATCCCCTTTATGACGATCCAGTTGATCGCCGTCGGCCTGATTTTCTTTTTCCCATCCCTGGCAACTTGGTTGCCAGCTGTCGCCTACGGGCCTTGAACCCACAATCAACAAAAGGACAATCTAAATGAGACCCGTCACACACTTTCTGTCGAACGAATCTTGGTCTGGCTCGTCAACGCGTACATCCGACATCTATAACCCGGCCACGGGCGCGGTATCGGGTCAGGTGACCCTAGCATCAAAGGAAGACGTGGATCAGGTGATCGCAACCGCCGCTGCGGCACTTCCGAGCTGGGCTGCAACACCGCCTGCGAAACGCGCTACGGTCATGTTCGAATTCCGCGACTTGTTGAAAAAACATATCGACGAATTGGCCGAACTGCTGTCGGCCGAACACGGAAAAACCCTACCTGATGCAAAGGGCGAAATCGCCCGCGGGATCGAGGTGGTCGAGTTTGCCTGCGGCATTCCCCAAGTTCTGAAAGGCGAGTATTCCGAAGCCGTTTCATCCGGTGTCGACAGTTTTTCTGTGCGCCAACCAGTAGGTGTGGTGGCTGGCATCACACCGTTCAACTTCCCCGCCATGGTCCCTTTGTGGATGTATCCCGTTGCCATCGCCTGTGGTAACACGTTCGTTCTGAAGCCCTCCGAACGCGATCCTTCCGTAGTCATGCGTGTCGCAGAACTGTTCGCAGAGGCGGGCCTTCCCAAAGGCGTCTTCAATGTTGTGAACGGTGACAAAGAGGCGGTCGACGCGCTGCTCGACAATCCTCGCGTCGATGCGGTCAGCTTTGTCGGCTCTACGGCCATTGGCCAATACATTTATTCACGCGGGACATCGAACGGGAAACGGGTTCAGGCCCTTTGCGGCGCAAAGAACCACCTTGTTGTAATGCCAGACGCGGACATGAACCAAGTAACAGACGCGCTGATCGGGTCTGCCTACGGGTCCGCCGGCGAACGCTGCATGGCCATTTCCGTCGCCGTTCCAGTGGGCGAAGAAACCGCTGATCGACTGGTCAAAGCGCTGGAGCCACGCATTCGTGCGCTGAAGGTTGCCCCCTATACCGACCCGGAGTCCGAACTGGGGCCAGTCATTTCAAAAGCCAGCTACGACCGCATACACGACTACATTGATCAGGGCTTGGAAAAAGGTGCTAGCTTGGTGGTCGATGGCCGCAACATCAGCCTTCAGGGATACGAGGACGGCTATTTTGTTGGTGGCTGCTTGTTCGACAACGTTACCACGGACATGTCGATCTACACCGATGAAATCTTCGGCCCTGTCCTTTCGGTTGTGCGCGCGCAAAGCTACGAAGAGGCCGTGGACATGATCAACACCCATGAATATGGCAACGGCACCGCGATCTACACCCAAGACGGTGACGCAGCCCGCGATTTTTGGGCCCGCGCCCAGATCGGTATGGTCGGTATCAATGTGCCGATCCCGGTTCCGGTTGCCTATCATTCGTTCGGTGGCTGGAAGCGGTCACTTTTTGGCGACCACCACATTCACGGCATGGAAGGCGTGCGTTTCTATACGCGCCTGAAAACCATGACCATGCGCTGGCCCTCGGGCATCCGCACTGGTGCGGAATTCCACTTCACTGGTGGGAAAGATGCCTAAGTGATCCCAGCGATCTAGGGAAGTTGTTTGGATCGAGAAAATGCCCGACGGCCATATGAAGCAAATGGACGTCGGGCAAAGCGAATGTGCGATCTGTACCGCTAAGTCAAAGCCTACTGACACACATGCATCGCCGATCAAAACGGACCGGTGCGAAATCCAACGATTCAAGTTGCCTCATTAACTGGGGCGGCATTCGGATTCTATTTTCTCCAGAGGTATCCGGCGCAGCTAGAATGCGAATTGCATAAAGGTATCATCGATGCAGGTTTCCGGCAACACTACGAATATTCTGCGCAAGTTTAGTGCGGGCGCCCTTCGAAATAGCCACGGAATTCTGGTTTCCATTGTCGTCGCTGTCACGGCCCAATTTCTATCGGAGCATTACGGCGCACCCGCGATGCTCATGGCGCTTCTGTTGGGGATTGCCTTTAACTTCCTCGCTGAAGAAGGCTCTTGCAAGCCGGGGGTCGAATTTGCCTCCCGCACTGTTCTGCGCTTTGGCGTTGTGTTGATGGGCGCGCGGATCAGCGTCCACATGATGGTGGAGCTCGGGGTCGAATTGATCTCACTCGTAATGGCCGGAGTCATCCTAACCATTTTCTTCGGGCTGCTTGGGGCCAGACTTTTGAAGCGCGGCTGGCGCTTTGGCCTGCTGACAGGCGCTTCGGTGGCGATTTGCGGCGCGTCAGCTGCGATGGCGATTTCGGCCGTTCTCCCCAAAAATGAACATTCCGAGCGCAACCTGATCTTTACCGTTTTGGCGGTCACGGTCCTGTCGACAGTCGCGATGATCGCTTACCCTATCTTATCCGGGCTCTTCGACTTCACCCCCGAGTTGGCCGGAGTTTTCCTGGGCGGCACGATCCACGACGTGGCGCAGGTCGTTGGTGCCGGATTTTCTGTTTCGGACCAAGCCGGTGACGTCGCCACTCTGGTCAAGCTGATCCGCGTGGCAATGCTTGCACCTGTGGTACTGGTCATCTCCGTTCTGGTTCGCCGCCATGCTGCTGCGCAGGACAATGATGCGCCTCGTCCGCCGATCCTGCCCATGTTCGTCATCGGCTTTCTGATCCTTGCAGCGATGAATTCTGGCGGCTTGATTCCGGCATATTTCGTGACCGCAATGTCCGATCTTTCAAGCTGGGCGCTTCTGGTCTCAATTGCAGCCGTGGGCATGAAAACCTCACTCAAACGCATCTTTGATGTAGGCGGCCAAGCCGTCGTGCTTATCGTCGCCGAGACGATCTTCATTGCGGCCATTGTGTTGATGGGCGTAATGCTAATCTAGCCGCTATGGCCCATGGCGTGGAGCACTAGCTTCGACTGGTGATTGTAATTCGAACAAAGTTTTTCACGAAATCACTGTCCTCTATTTCGATGAAAGCAGCTAGGTCCCGCAATCAGCCCTGAAGGGCAGGACGCCTATCGCCGCCCTCAAGGACTGGCAGCGCCTAAGGCCTGAACTCTTCACCAAGCGCGTCTACAATCACACGGGATGTGACAGCTAGTTCAAACTTTGCCCCACTCTCTAGTAGTGGTCGATTCTGACAACTGCGAACGGATGGTTTCGATTTTTACCGGAATCTGCTCGTTCGAATGGCCGCAATCGGTGAAACTGCTGCCGTGCAACGATTCAAATGTCGAAAGTTCAAGCGTTTTCTGCGTCCGCGAAAGCTGCGCACGCAAAAGGCGGCAAAGTCCGCATCTTTCCTCTTCAGCTCGAGCGCAGCGAAGGTCCGGTCTTGAGTTTTTTTGCATTAGATGGCTTTGAAGTTAGTCTGCGAACACCTGTCTTGCCGATGCGAGCCTCATCCAGTCCCGACCGCCGAATGCGACGAGAGCGAGATAGACAACTCGGGTATCTAGATCCGGTTTGAATACGATGGTCAGTCTGCGACCTGCGCCGCCATGGCGCACGAGCCATCCGTCAAGTTTGCCGCTGAGG
>JANSYK010000127.1 GCA_024742485.1 Alphaproteobacteria bacterium
ATGCCGGTGGCACCGCTATGCGCGAATGCCGTGACCGCAGTACCTGCAATCAACACTGCCGCTACGATAGTCGTCTTTTTCATGTCTTCGATCCTTCTTTGGGTCTGCTTTTCGAGCGATGTGAAATCAGACCCACCGTCGCGGCGGTGGAGGATCGCTGGTGGGGCGCAACTCGGTTCGTTGGGTCGCGCCGTCTTGCATGACGGCCTTCAGAAACTGAGGCTCGTAAACCACGTTTGGCTGGAGCAACACCATTGCCGTGACAGAACAATCGAGTCCCGGATGACAGTGGCCAGAGGCCTCGTTCGTTGATGACCCTACATCTTCGTAAGCGTGAAATTCTTGCGCCAAGGACGCTTCACCATGAAACGCTGGCGCCTCAGGCACTCCGAGAACCACTAGGAAAAGGCCGGAAACGATCGACAGAATCCATCGGTTTGTCTTCGACCAACGCATCAGTCAATCCCGTTGGCCCGGTGTATTTCGCGGACATAGGCGGCAACCATCTTGACGTCTCCTTGGGTCAATCCCTCGATCCGTGGCATGTTACCGAAATTCCAGTGATGCGCACGCACGCCATTTTGAGCGGCCAAAACAAAGGCCATGTCCGAATGGTGGCTTGGTTCGTAGATCTTGTGCACAAGAGGCGGCGCTACACCGTTTTGACCGGCAGCATTTTCACCGTGACACTCAGAACACTTTGCCTCGAATATGCTCTTTCCAAGCGCCGCCTGTTGCGAGAGTTGGGAAGGCAGCTGGACCTGAACGATCGGGCCGCCTTCAGCGATCTCACTTGTGTCGGGTGGCGTCATGGAGTGGCCAACCGCTGTATCTTCCGCTCCAACGAACTGCCAAACGGCAAAACCCCCGCCGATAACAAAAACGGCACCAATCAGCGCAGTCAATTTGTCCATGCCTGTATCTTCCGCCTTGCCCGTTGGGTCAGATGAGTTTGACTTGAGTGCCGACAGGTGCCCGCTCGTAGACTTCCTCGATCTGTGCGTTGAACAGGCCGATGCAGCCGTTTGACGACCGGCGGCCGATCTTGCGCGTATCCTGTGTCCCGTGAATACGGTAGTACTGCCACGACAGGTACAGTGCACGAGTACCCAATGGGTTGTCCGGATCACCCCCCTCGACACGAGCCGGCCATTCCGGATTGCGTTCCCGCATGGAGGGCGTTGGCGCCCAGCTGGGGTTTTTGCGTTTTTCCACCACTTCGGTGTAACCGCGTTTGGTGAGTTCGTCGGTCAGCGGAACGGATGTCGGGTAAATCCGCATCTCGCCGTCCGCTGTCCAGTGCTGTAGCGCCATCGTCACGGTGTCTGAGATGATGATCCCTTTGCCGAGCGTGTCGAAATGG
>JANSYK010000128.1 GCA_024742485.1 Alphaproteobacteria bacterium
GACCAATTCCGTCAGCGGCGTGCCAGCCGCGTGCTGCTCGGCGATGAAGATCTGGTCGAGAATATGCTTGAGGTCGTTCGTGTTGACGTAAACCATCGGAGATTTCCTTGTTGCCAAGTTGAGAGAATCGCGACGCAGGGTCCGCGAACATTGACAACGGGTATGACGGCAGAACGCGCCCGGGAGATGTGCGCACGGTCGCACGCAGTTGCGCACTTTCGGCTGATGGGAGGTCAGACCTTGGTCCGGGGTGCACATCAGACGGCCGGGCGCGAAACACCGTGCAATCGCACCGATCTGGGCCCGGGTGCCCTTGTCGTGATCCGGGCCAGGCGCACCACGCCCCACGACCGAAAACGGATAAGCAAAAAGGCGCCGATCAATGGGCCCAACCCGTTTTTTCAAGCTTGCGTAGCGTGCAGGATTAGCCTATCCGGTCGCGCCAGGGTTGCGCGGCTATCGCACCTGAGTCTTGTGTTGAAAAGAGGCCTTTTGCCTCGTCCGAACTCGACGGGAAAATGCATGTTTCTCTGGCGGCCCAAGAAAGTTGTCTCGAAAGATAAAAAACTTGACCCTCAAGATGGTCAAAATATCTGATCGAGTATTGCGTCGTCGCTCGGTGATCTGACCCCAGATTGTTAACCAGTTTCGGCGTTTGTTCGCGGCAAGCCTGTAAAACGGGGCAGGCTGTCTACCCCAAACCCTACGTACAGATTGTGATTGAGCGTTGAGACAATCAGGCATTTTCCCACGAGCCTCGGGAAAACGGTTCAAGACCTGGATTTTTGCACTGACGATGGCGTTGCTGCTTTTGGCAAACGGAACAACGTTCTGGTTTGCGCGATCAAGCATGATCGAACTGGCTGAGTTCAATAACATCGCAAGACAGCTTGAAAGCCATATCGGCTTCAATGGCCTGATCCATCATTTCAAGAATGCCGTTCTTCGCCCCGGAGAAGCCGAATACATTGAGCGCGCAGAAGAGGCCGCGGCAAGCGCGACCGCGCTCAGCGCCGAGTTGTCGCGCCGTGGCGAGGCCCTTGGCCTCGAAGATTCCGAGCGGCTGCTGGAACCGGTTCGTGAAATGATCCGCCAGTACGAGGCCCGCCTTCTTCTGGTCGAGCGGGGACCGGACCGGGGGTTGCGCGTTCAGGAAATCGACCAAACGGTCAGGTATGACGACAGCCATGCAATACAGGCGTTGGGTGACCTTTCTACGGCTATCAAAAATAAGTTCCTTTCGACACAGACACTTGTGAGTTCCGTGGCCGTCGGCCTGAATTTCGGGACGCTTGCGCTTTTTGTCGTTCTGACGCTGGCCGCGGCAATGCGCCGGGAAACCTGGCTGCGGGAACGC
>JANSYK010000131.1 GCA_024742485.1 Alphaproteobacteria bacterium
CCATGATGACGTGTTGCGCGGCTGTGAGGCCTTCGATCAAGCCGCGTGCTTGTGGGCTGTCGCCCCATTGGCCGGGAGTGATGACGGTGCGGATCGGCAGCCCGAGCGCATCGACTGCCGCATGAATCTTGGTCGTCAGGCTGAACCGCGCCGGGTGCGGGTTTCGGTAATTCCCGGACAAGCATTTCAGTAATTCCCGGACAGCTCTGGGGAGACGTGTGCGCGGTTGGTCATCGCCTGCGCCGTTACGGCATTCTGCCGGTCTTGAACAAGGCCGGGAGGGACGGTAATCTCCCCATTTTTAACGGGGTGCGTCCGTAGAACTTACGCGGCCATTTTCAGTTTCATGGCGGGTGTGATGCCGCCGATACCCATGTTGGGGCGGTCGTTGTTGTAAGTCCATAGCCATTGCGTGGCTTGATCCTGTGCCTCCTCAATGCTTTCGATGATATATTGGTCCAGCCACTCATGCTGGACTGTCCGGTTGTAGCGTTCGACATAGGCGTTTTGCTGCGGCTGTCCGGGTTGGATGTGCTGGATGATGATACCCTGCTTCTCTGCCCATATTCTGAGCGTTTCACTGATATATTCAGGGCCATTGTCGACCCTGATCGTGCCCGGCTTGCCGCGCCACTCGATGATGCGGTTCAGGCTGCGGATGACCCGTTCAGCGGGGAGCGAGAAATCCACCTCGATCCCCAGTCCTTCTCGGTTGAAGTCGTCCAGCACATTCAACAGCCGAAAGGCGCGGCCGTCGCCGAGGCGATCCGCCATGAAGTCCATCGACCATGTCACATTGGGCGCGTCTGGCACCGCCAGGACATCAGGCTTCTCCTGTTTCAGCTGCTTTCGGGGCTTGATCCGCAGGTTTAGTTCCAGCTCGCAGTAGATCCGATAAACGCGTTTGTGGTTCCAGGGATGCCCTTTCACGTTACGCAGATGCAGGAAACACAGGCCAAATCCCCATGTCTTGCGCGCATCTGTCAGCCCTGTCAGCAGATCGGCGATCACCTCGTTCTCGGCCTTCAGCTTTGGGCTGTACCGATAACATGTCTCGCTGACACCAAAGGCCCGGCAGGCCAGCGCAATGCTGACGCCCCGTCGTTCCACCGCCGTTTCGGCCATCTCTCGTCGCAGAGATGGCCTTAGCGCTAATGGGATGGTCCGCTCCGCATCTCGGCGTCACACTTGGCGCCACAACCAGCAAGGAGGAATGCCTGATGCGCACCAAACCACAACCAAACGCCGCTACCTACGGGATCGACATCGGCAAGAAGGTCTTTCATGTCGTCG
>JANSYK010000046.1 GCA_024742485.1 Alphaproteobacteria bacterium
ACCTTACGATACAAATCCACGGTGAAAATCCTCCCGCCCTCCCCGTCGCCAGAAAGGGTAAAGGTGGACGACTTTTACGCCGCCCGCAGCGGGCTCATCCCGCCGCTACCGTGGCCGACTTTCTCACCGCCGTTCTCAGATTATGTGTTTCATGCGGCGGCTTTAAAGCAGGTGCCGTCCTGTGAGTTCTATCCAATGGAGGCGGTAAAAACCAATGTTTTGGGAACCGAAAATGTTCTAAAATCTGCGACGGAGTGTGGAGTGCAAAGAGTCGTGGTGCTCAGTACCGACAAAGCGGTCTATCCGATTAATGCTATGGGTATATCCAAGGCTATGGCCGAAAAGGTTATGGTCGCCTCTGCGCGCGCCCAAGGGCCTGACGACACTGTGTTCTGCGCGACCCGATATGGTAACGTCATGGCCTCGAGAGGGTCTGTCATCCCTCTGTTCGTATCACAGATTAAGTCGGGCAAACCAATCACGGTGACCGACCCAAACATGACCCGCTTTCTTATGTCATTGGAGGAATCGGTAGATCTTGTTTTTTATGCATTCAAGTATGGTCAGCAAGGCGATATTTTTGTTCAGAAGGCTCCAGCCTCGACTGTCGCTGATTTGGCGCAGGCCCTTAAAGAAATTTTTAGTAGTGACGCTCTGGTCAAGACTATTGGCACCCGTCATGGTGAGAAGCTTTATGAATCTCTCATTTCTCGCGAGGAGATGGCCCATGCGAGGGAAATGGATAATTACTTTTGTATTCCCTCTGATAGTCGAAATCTGAACTATGAAAAGTATTTCAGCCAAGGTGATCAGGACATCTCTTCGCTTGAGGACTACACGTCTCATAATACGTTGCGTCTTAATGTTGGTGAGGTGAAAAAATTGCTTCTGGGGCTAGATTTCATAAAGGAGCAATTAAATGCTTAAAGTCATGACGATAGTAGGGACGCGCCCTGAACTTATCAAAATGAGCAGGGTGATTGCCGAGTTTGATCATCACACTCAGCATGTCTTGGTTCATACCGGGCAGAATTATGACTTTGAACTCAATCAGCTATTTTTTGAAGATCTTTCTATTAGAAATCCCGATTATTTTTTGGAGGCTGTTGGGGCAAACGCCGCCCAGACTATCGCACGAGTTGTTGAAAAATCCGACGAGGTTATGAGAAGGGAAAAACCTGACGCCATCCTTCTTTACGGTGACACCAACTCTTGTATGGCGGTGATCGCAGCAAAGCGGCGCAAGATTCCGGTGTTTCACATGGAGGCTGGTAACCGTTGTTTCGATCAGCGCGTTCCAGAAGAGCTGAATCGCAAAGTTGTGGATCATCTTAGTGACATTAACCTAGTACTTACAGAGCATGCACGTCGCTATCTGATTGCAGAAGGCGTTCGCCAAGAAACAATTATCAAGACGGGTTCGCACATGCGCGAAGTGCTCGACCACTATATGCCCAAGATCCAAAATTCTGACGTGTTAGCGCGCATGGGACTTGAGAAGGGACGTTATTTCATTGTTAGCGCTCACCGTGAAGAAAATGTCGATACGCCTGAAAATCTCACTGACATGATGGGAACACTCAATGCCCTAGCACAAAAATTTGAGTTTCCGGTCATTGTGTCGACTCATCCCCGCACCCAAAAGCGTTTGGACGCGCTTAAATTGGACAAACTGCACAGTCGAATCCAGTTCCTTAAGCCTTTCGGTTTTTGTGATTACGTGAAGCTCCAAATGGAAGCGCTGTGCGTTATTTCGGACAGCGGCACCATCACCGAAGAGGGCTCCTTGCTTAATCTGCCCGCAGTGACAATACGAAATGCGCACGAACGCCCAGAGGGCATGGATGTCGGCACCTTGATCATGGCCGGGCTTAAAAAGGAAGGTGTGCTTGATGCTGTGCGCGTTGTCATCGCACAGCATGATCGTAACATTCGAGTGATGACGCCGGTAGAGGATTATGAAGCACAGTCGGTTTCCAAAAAAATCCTGCGCATCGTGCTGAGCTATACCGATTACGTTAACCGAACCGTTTGGCGTAAATAAGCTTCTCGTCAACTCTTGGATAGCTTTCCGGGTTTGACGTGGTAGTCCCCTCCGAAGACATTGTACCCGTGTGAGTGTGAATTTTTCGGCTACGATGGGCCATCCTCGAGGGGCCGTAGCCGATGAAGAAATCGAAGCTGACCTGAAACCCGACACTCCTCCAATCACTCGGAGGGTCCGCGAGTTGATCGCTCTGACGCCCAACGTTGGACTGGCTGAAAAGGGTCGGGACCAGGATCTCGATGGATGGCAAGCGACGCTGCATTAACAAAATCTTCATTGAGCGGCTATGGCGGTCCTTGAGGTATGAATGCGTTTATTTGCACGCTTGGGAAACCGGGTCGCGGGCTCGGCATCGGGCCCTGGACCACCTTCTACAACCGCCAACGCCCTCACACTGCCCATGGCGGACAGCCGCCCGCCACGGTCTACTTGAACTCCAACGAAACCGATCAGCAGGTGCAGGCCGTAGCTTGAATTAGCCAGAAAGCTGTCCAAGAGTTGGGGAGTAGCTCAGGCTATGCTGCGCGACGATCCCCGTAGGGGAAAACACGGCGGGAAATCGTACGCTGCGTCAAGCGCTACATCGTCCACGAGATATACCGTGCCCTTTGGACCTCACCGGATCCCGTTTCTGCACCTTGAAAAATAAAGGAACATCGACGCCTTGGCCGAGACGATCAACGGACTGTTCAAGGCCGAGGGCATCCACCGCCGCGGACCATGGTGCAATTTCGAAGCCGTGTAATACGCCACTCTCGAATGGGTGGACTGGTTCAACAACCGCCGTCTCCTCGAGCCGGTCGGGAACATACCGCCCGCTGAAGCCGAGGCCAACTTCTACGCCGCTCTGGAAACCGAAGCCATGGCCGTGTAACTGACCGAAATCAGCCTCCGGCAGACCCGCTGCGGTCCAGATTGGTTTTCCTCAACTCATGGTGAAGAGGGAGTTGGAATTTCAAGTGCAGTCTAAATGCAGATGATCACCCGATGATAAATTATGATCAACGTCTGGCGTCGCTGGCTGATGACCTGAGACCCGACTTCCCTCCATCTGCGAGGAGAATCCGTCGGTTTGTTTCTGGCCTCATGCGGCCTTCATTTCCAGTCTCGTCTTCATGGCAAATTCCTCGGGCGTGAGGTTGCCCAGGGATGAGTGGGGTCTGATCCGGTTGTAGTCCTCCTTCCAGGCGGTGATCTTTGTGCGGGCCTCGGCGAGCGTCGAGAACAGCGTCTCGTTGAGGAGCTCGTCGCGGAAGCTGCCGTTGAAGCTCTCGACGAACCCGTTCTGCATCGGCTTGCCGGGGGCGATGTAGTGCCAGCCGACGCCAGTCTCCTGGCACCACCTGAGCACGGCCATGCTGGTGAGTTCGGTCCCGTTATCGCTGACGATGGTCTGCGGCCGACCCCGACGCGCCAGGAGCGCCGTCAGCTCCCGGGTGACCCGCAGACCCGAGAGCGAGGTATCGGCAACCAGCGCCAGGCACTCGCGGCTGAAGTCATCGACGATGGCCAGCACCCGGAACGGCCGCCCGTCGGTGAACGCGTCGGAGACGAAGTCCAGGCTCCAGCGCTCGTTGGGCCGCTGCGGCACCAGCATCGGCCGGCGTGTTCCGAGGGCGCGCTTGCGGCCGCCGCGCTTGGAGAGTGTCAGGTCTTCTGTGTACGGCTGATTGGGTCCATGCTTCCTGAGAGGAGCAAGGACGATGACGATTTCGAACGAACTGCTGGACGAGTTGCTGAAGGGCTGCAAGCGGCCTGAGGATCTGCTGGGCGAAGCGG
>JANSYK010000060.1 GCA_024742485.1 Alphaproteobacteria bacterium
CAACATCGACTTGCTGGCCGGCAATGATGAGTTCTCGGGCAACAGTGGCAACGACACGGTTCTCGGCAATACCGGGAACGATACCATCGAGGGCAACAACGGTGATGACAGCATCGCGGGCGATGCCGGGGATGATGTGCTGTTCGGCAATGATGGCCAGGATACGTTGCTCGGTGGTGCCGATAACGACATTCTGAACGGCGGCAATGGCGCTGACTCTCTGGATGGCGGCGACGGGATCGACACGGCAAGCTTCGAGGGCGCGGATGGCCGTGTCCTGGTTGACCTTTTGGTTGATGGCGCAACGGCCCCCTATGCCATTTTCTATACCGAGGGCGCATCCGAAGGCGATGTGTTCGTCAATATCGAGAACGGTATTGGCAGTGCCGTTTCGGATCAGTTCCGGGGCGACAATGGAGCCAACATGCTGGACGGTGCGAATGGCTGGGACCGCCTTTATGGCCGTCAGGGGGACGACACCCTGATTGGCGGCAATGGCGGCGACATGCTTTACGGTAATGCCGGCGCGGACATAATGTCGGGTGGCACGACAGCCCAGCGTGATCGGTTCATCTACTTCCGCGACACGGATACCGGTGTTGGCGAGGGTAACCGGGACGTGATCACCGATTTTCAGTCGGGAACGGACCGGATCGAGATCAGCCGGATCGACGCCAATATCGTTCTCGGCGGCCCACGGCAGGATTTCATCTTTATTGCCGACACTGCGTTTTCCAATACGGCCGGGGAACTGCGCTATGAGCAGACCGGAACGGAGACAATCCTGCAGGCTGACCGGAATGGCGACGGCGTGTCGGACTGGGAGATCGAACTGACGGGTACGGTCACTCTTCAGAGTGGCGACTTCGTTTTCTGAAAATCCAGATTTCGCACAACCCAAGGCAAAGTAAATCGGAGCGCGCCCCTTTCAAATGGGGCGCGTTTCTTTAGTGTTGAAGGTGCAATACACGCAAGAGAGGTATTCTCATGGCAGACCCCGAACCGGCCGACAATCGCGCGGCAGCGAACCTGAGCCAGGAAGGGACACCCGCGCCGGACACCCTGACCGGCACACCGGGGACCGATCTCATTCGTGGGTTTGGCGGCAATGATCTGATCGATGGCAGAGGTGGTGCGGACCTGACGCTGGATGGTGGAGACGGTAATGATACCATCCTCGGCGCTTGGGGCGACGATGTTCTGACCGGTGGACTGGGTGACGACAGGCTGGAAGGTGGTCGGGACGATGACTGGCTGACTGATATTACCGGCGGCCAGGACATCTTGTTGGGCCAACAGGGCAACGACACGATCCTGTCGCACGGTGGCGGCGATACGCTTGACGGGGGGCGTGGGGATGATCTGATCTGGAACACCGGAACCGGGGCCGACACGCTCGAGGGGGGACCGGGTGCTGATACCATCATTCCGGGTGGTTTCGACGATGTCATTCACGGTGGCACCGGCATTGATCGTGTCAGTTACGCCGGGTTTCTGGTTCCGATTTTAACAAGTGAAATCCGCGATTTGACCAGACGCGGGTTCGAAGAAGTCGAGGGCAGTGATGCCTTTGGCGATGTGTTGTCGGGTGGGCGACACAACCCGATTACGTTCTTCGGACTTGGGGGTGATGATACGCTCAGCGGTTTTCGGGCCCGGGTGGTGCTTCATGGTGGCGACGGGAACGATAGCCTGGCCGGCGGGCGCCGATCCGATGAATTGTACGGTGGGGCCGATCAGGATTGGCTGTCTGGTTTGCACGGCTTCGATTTTCTGGCCGGTGGAAGTGGCGACGATACTCTGTTCGGGGGATCGGCGGACGATACGGTTGTCGGCGGTGGTGGCGCGGACCAGGTCAACGGCAACGGTGGAGATGACATTCTCCGCGGCGGTGGTGGTGATGACACGCTGAACGGGGGCCACGGAAACGGGCATGACCGGTTGTTCGGAGACGACGGTAACGACCTGATGCTCGGGTTTGATGGAGACGATATCTTCTTGGGCGGCGATGGCGCCGACACGATGTGGGGTGGCAACGGCATCGACCGCGTCAGCTATGCAGACCGCCAGGAGCGCGTGCTGGTCGATCTGGGCAAAGATGAGGTGATCGCCCCTTATGCCGGTTTCTTCGACGCGGGCGTCGTCGAAGGAGACCGGTATGCAAGTATCGAGGAAGCGGTCGGTGGACAGGCCGGCGATCGCCTCAATGGATCGGCTGAGGCCAATCTGCTGGCGGGACGTGATGGGCCGGATCGCCTTTTGGGCCGCGCCGGTGACGATACTCTTATGGGTGGGCGGGGCGATGACATTCTTGCCGGGAACGCCGGTGCCGACATCATGCAGGGCGGTACGGGCGATTTCGTGGACCAGTTCGTTTTCTTTCGGAACACCGATACCGGCGTTGGACTGGGCAATCGCGATATCATTCTGGATTTCCAGACCGGCATTGATCTTATCGTTATCGCTGGCGTGGATGCTGATACGATCCTTGCCGGGGACCAGAGCTTTGCTTTTGTCTCCGCAGCAGCGTTTACGGGCACGGCTGGGGAACTACGGTATGAACTGACTGGGGCGAACACTATTTTGCAGGCTGATCGTGATGGCGACGGCGTGTCGGATTGGGAGGTCCAATTGAGGGGCACGATAAATCTGCAAGTGGATGATTTCCTCTTGTAGTCAAAAGCAGTTGCGCAAAGGCGGAAAAATCGCCCAGACGTGAGGCGCGACCCTTGGGATTCCAACTCGACCTGCGCGTTGACTTTGCGCGATGTGCAGCCACAGTTTGTGACGGTGTCGACGCTCCAA
>JANSYK010000028.1 GCA_024742485.1 Alphaproteobacteria bacterium
ACCCCCCTGCCCCAGTCGCAGGCCCTGAAATCCGCAGGCTGCGCCGAGATCCATGAAGAACAGGCCTCGGGCGGCAATCGTGCGCGGCCGGTGCTTGCGCGGGTGTTGGAGCACATCGGCAAGGGCGACACTCTGGTGGTCGTGCGGATTGACCGCCTCGCGCGATCCCTGTCGCATCTGCTGGAGGTGATCGAGCGGCTGGAGGCCAAGGGTGCATTCTTTCGTTCCATTCAGGACCCGATCGACACCGGATCCCCGCAAGGCAAGTTCACGCTGCAGGTCTTGGGCGCTGCGGCCGAGTTCGAGCGCGCCCTGATCCGGGAACGCACCAAGGCCGGCCTCGCCAGCGCGCGCACAAAGGGCCGCGTGGGCGGGAACCCTGGGCTGCGTGCCAAAGACCCTGCTGCTCTTCGCAAAGTGCGGCTGGCGCAACAGGACGGCTACATGGAGCGTTTGAACGAGACGGCACAAGATTGGGTGCCCCACGTGCGCCGGTTGCGACCCGGCTTGGCTTGGGAGGACGTGCTGCGCATCATCAACGGCCCCTTGCCCGAGGCGCGTCGCTGGACCCAAAGCCGTCTGCTGCGCGCTGTGAAGGCCTATGTCCGCGACGGCTTCCTGCCTACCGAGGTGCTGGCCCGCGCCGGGCGCCGCGAAACCGACGATCGCCTGCCTGCGATTGTTGCGGCCATCAAAGGTTCGGACCCGGATATCACGCTACAGGCGATCTGCGACCGGTTGGAAGCCATGCGTGAGCGGACTCCACGGGGACGGACCAGCTGGCAGCCTTCTTCCGTGAGGATGCTGCTGCAACGTGCGGAAAAGCTAGGATTGTTGGAGTAGTTTAGAGAGCAACGTTATCCCATAACCAATGAGATATCGCTCACCCCGTTCGCGAGCTCAGCAATCTGCAGGCTTCATTGATCGTATCTTCGAAAGGAGCGTCAAAGGGATATCACCTAGCACCACAGATCAAGCGCCTCGCAGCAGATCCTGCACGACCGATGGCTTCTTTGCGATCAAGGCCAGCAGGACTTGAGCAGGGCCCGTCGGGTGTCGACGCCCATGTTCCCAGTTCAAGAGCGTGCCCTTTGCTACTCCTATGCTTCGGGCGAATTCAGCCTGTGAGAGACCAGTTCTTTGGCGAACTTCGGCCACATCGACATCGACAACGGATACCTCATGGACCTTGGCGGCCGTCATGTTTCCATCTGCGAATGCCAAGGCCTCTTCCAGGCCTTTCGACACCGATTCAAATGCAGTCATGTTGCGTCTCCATATCTTGCGACAAGCGCTTTGCTCATTTCGACTGCCGCGGCTTGTTCAGCCTTGGACAGGTTGGCCTTTTCGTTCTTGGCAAAGACCGTGATCAAAAAGATCGGCATATGGTTCCCGCCAAATACATACAACGTCCTGAAACCGCCGCTCTTGCCGCCCCCAACTCTTGGGATGCGAATCTTTCGAAGCCCGCCGCCGAGAGAAACCCCATCATCAGGATTACCGGCAATGTAGTTGATTGCAGCCTCGCGCTCTTGTTCCGACATGATTGCTTTGGCGCGCCTTTGGAATTCGGGCAGTTCCACCACCGTCTGCAATCGTGTCATTCTAGGTTACCATTTATGCTTCGCTGACGTATAAGTCAATGGCACACGAACCACGCTTAGCGCAACCCAATTTGTGCCACTCTTGGATATTGCCCAACTGACAGCGTTTCGACCAGATGCTTGAGGCAAGTGTAGATCGCAGCTCGAAAGCGTCGAGTGGCTTGGTCTTTCGGAAAACAGCCCTGTCATGACGTGCCAGAAGAATGGATGCGGTGTCCTCCCGGCTGAACCCTGCATTCATCCGACACTTAAATACCCCTGCGTTCAGCACCTGGACACTGGTCCGGGAGATCGTCTGCAATTAGGTAGAAAACGGCATTCGCATCTGCGGACTCAGCGTTCATGCACCGCGTCGCGACACATACGCGTCTCCTTGGGCAGCTTGCCCCGAAACCGCTTCAGTGCTTTGAGGATTTCATCCACGCGAGGCTTACGCCGAACACGCACAGCACCATCGTCTTTGACTAGGTCGATCTCATCACCTTCCTTCAAGCCGAGTTCAAGCACAAGTTCGGCGGGCAAACGGACAGCTATATAACTCCCCCATTTAACGACTTGCATCTTGTCCTCTCAAGGCATGGATAAAACAACGTTCAGTGTACATCCATCTCGCTCCACAAGCAAAGCCATCGCCCTGCAGGTTCGGCGACGGAAATGCGCCGATCCGCCATCGCAACGGAACCTGTTGTCGTCCAAAAAATTTGAAGAATCATTCGGTTCGCACTGGTTCGGCGGTACCATTGACCAATAATGCCTAGTCTGTTTCTCAGCAGGTAAGGTTCCCTTTTTCGAAGAAGCACTCCATTAGATCGAGTTTTTAATTATCAATTTCAATATCTTAACCAAGATCCGGCAGCTTGATTGAATTTGGTGCTGTGGATAACTTTTGCACTACATCTAGATTCTTGTTGCCGGACTCGCTGGATCGTGGCATTCACATTCTGACGGCAAATTGCGTCAGACGCGGTGTACGTCGTCAAAATGATCAAGAGCCTTAACAGAGGCCAAGAGCGGGCGGCAGGATATGGATGATCGTAACGTTGGATATGCGCAAGGCATAGGCTCTTCTGACATCGGCACGTTTGCCGACAATCTGGCCGAGTCCTTGGATCGGCAGATGAAGATCGCCTTCGAACCCGAAGAGCGTAAAGCCTTGCGGCGTTTCAGCTCGACCGAAGTCGCCGGTCTCCTGCGCGTAAGCACGTCTAACCTGCGCAACCGGCACAAGGACGGTAGCTTCCCGGAAGTGCATACTGATAACCGCGGGCACCGGTTCTACACAGCCCAAGAAGTGGACGAATTGCGCAATATCTTGGAGCGCACGGGAAAGAATGCCGAATCTTATCGGCCAGGTCGACGCGATGGCGACCGACTTCAGGTGCTATCTGTCGTCAATTTCAAAGGTGGTTCGTCGAAAACAACAGCGACGATACATCTTGCACAGCGGTACGCCTTGCGCGGCTACCGTGTTTTGGTCTTGGATCTCGATCCGCAAGCAAGTTTGACCACATTTTTTGGCCTTCGGCCTGAACTGGAGTTCGCCGAGGGCGGAACAATCTATGATGCTCTGAGATATGAGGATCAAGTTCCGCTCTCTGACGTGATCCAAAAGACCTACTTTCACAAGCTAGACATGGTTCCGGCGGGCTTGATGCTCTCGGAATACGAAACAGAGACAGCAAACGCGCTCGCCCGTCGGATGCAGCCCATTTTTGCGGAGCGCCTCGCCTTGGCGCTCGAGGAGGTAGAGGCAAACTACGACATCGTATTGATCGACTGTCCTCCTCAACTCGGCTTTCTGACTCTCACGGCATTAGCGGCCTCAACGGGGCTCCTGGTAACGGTCGTGCCTGGCATGCTGGACATCGCTTCCATGAGCCAATTCCTGAAACTTGCGTCAGAAACGGTAAAGGCCGTTGAAGAAGCGATTGGACGGCGTGTGACATGGGATTTCGTCAAATTCCTGATCACAAGGTATGAGCCGTCAGATGGGCCACAGACCCAAATGGCTGGCTACCTGAGATCAATTCTCGCCGGCCAGGTCATGACTGAACCCATGCTGAAGTCTACCGCAATATCTGACGCCGGAATGACCCAGCAGACCGTCTATGAAGTTGATCCCGGCCAGTTCATCAGGAAAACGATTGATCGCGCTCTGACCAGCGTGAACGGCGTTGCCGATGAACTGGAGCAGACGATCCAAATGGCATGGGGGCGTCGCTGATGGCCAGAAACATTTTCAACCAACCTCCGAAGGACGACAAAGAGAGCGCGGCTCCCTCCCCTACCTTGCAAAAAACTGCAAAGCTGCCCGGCTCTGTTGGCGGATTGCGGGACTCTTTGCGCGAAATCACGGCCAATTCGATCCGGGACATCGAACCCGATCAGATTGACATGGATGGCCTTCGCGATCGGTTGGTGCTGGAAGATACGAGTATCGACGAACTTGCCGAAAGCATTCGCAAGCATGGCCAACAAGTGCCGATCATGGTCCGCCCATCAGGCCAACCTGACAGATACCGCATCATCTACGGCCGCCGTAGACTCGCGGCGATTCGCAAAATCGGAGGAACGGTCAAGGCAATTGTTCGCACATTGGACGACGACGCCTCGCTTATCGCGCAGGGCCAGGAGAACAACCTTCGACTTGATCCGTCTTTCATAGAAAAATCTTTGTTTATCAGGGAGATGCAGGACATTGGATATAAACCCAGCGTCATTCAGGATGCTTTGGGGTTAACCCGACAAGGCGTGTCCAATCACCGGGTCGTCATCGATCAGTTGCCTGATGGGCTAGTTCAGCTTATCGGGCCGGCACATGGCATCGGAAGACGGCAGTGGGGTGATTTGGCGGCCCTATCGGGCAAGGTAGACTTGGTGAATTCGGCCAAAGAAGTGATCGCTGCCCTGCCAGACGACACTCCAAGCCCCGAGAGATTTCAGGCGGTCTATTCTGCTTGTTCGAACACGGCCCGTGCAGACAAGAAACCGACCAGTCGCGGCGTGACGTCCGTCATCAAAAATGAGAGCGGCCACACTGTAGGAAAGCTGACAGTCGATCAGAAAGCGGTCGCCATCAAGATCGCCAAAAAGGACAATCCAGAATTCGGCCAGTGGCTCGAAGAACGTGCGGAACTTACGCTTTTGCAACTCTTCGAACAGTGGCGGAATGAGAGCGGCTCTGGGTCCTAATCCAGGCCACATAGAGGAACCCGAGCAAAGGAGAAAAGCGAAGACCAGAAAGAAAAGAGCCCCCCAAAGTTTCCCCTGGAGAGCCCTCATCATTCGATTAGCACTCATGATGTAGCAACCTTCAGCAAACCGGTCAAGGGTCACCGATTCGGTGAACCAATTTTTGTTGCTTTTTCCCAAGTAAAATCTTGGGAGAAGACAGGGAAGCTGCGGGCCAAACGGTCGTCGTGATCAAAACATGGTATTTACAAAACTATCAATCGAGGCTGCTGGTGCGGATGCATCACGCTGCTCAATTCCCACTTCCGAAATCGATATCTGGACCATCTTCAGAGCCCTGAGAGACGCGCGCAGCGTGTTCGGGCTTCGCCCTGGCCACATCCAGACCCTTCAAGCAATGCTCAGCTTTTTAAAACCTGGCCACGGCGAAACGGTTTTTGCGTCCAACTACACCATTTGCCAGCGCGTTGGCGGGATCGACGAACGGACACTCCGCAGGCACATCAACCGCTTCGTTGAACTCGGATTCATCAAGCGCAATGACAGCTCGAACCGAAAGCGCTATCGCGTACGCTCATCCAGCGGGGAGTGCATGAGTTATGGATTGTCTCTCACCCCCCTGCTCCAACGTGCGAGCGAGCTCATCGCCATTGCGCAAGAGATAGAGAATAACCGGCGCGATCAGATATTTATTCGCAAACAGATCCTCACAAAGCTCGCCCATTTGGAAGAGCATGACCCCAGCAACACATTGATCAACCACGCACGGAAAGCTCTACGCAGGAAGCTGAGCCTCCCCGAATATCGCGCACTGCTCGCCAGTACAGATGCAGAATGCCAATGTTTATCTACCCCAGATGATCCACCAGAAACTATGGAATTGCCCGCCAATGACGGACAAACTGTCCGGCATCAATCTAAGTCTGAAGAAGAAAAAAAAGATTTAGATAGCAACATAGGCGATGAGGCCCTGAAACCAGACTTGCTGACCTCAGTCTGCGATCAGGCGACATCGTTCTCCACAGATAGACTTAGAAACTGGTTAGACATTGAAAACCATGCTCGAACACTTGCACCCATGATGGGCATTCACCCAGAAACTTTCGAGAAAGCAAAGACTGCTGTAGGAGCTCAGAAAGCGTCATGCGCGATCTTCATCATGCTACAGCTTGGAAAACACATCAGGGATTTTGGGGCGTATTTTCACAGTATCACCCTGGGTCAAAGGCAAAACCAATTTAATCCATTAGCTTTGATCAAGCGGCTGTCCGAAACCAATGAGCGAACTGTCTAATGTCCACCGCGGTGGACTTCGAACGAAAAGCGGCGCTTGTGGCAACCAAAACTGTCGAAACGCACTTAGCGGCACGTGGCGGTTCTTCAGTTTATCTCAGACCAAACGATGTCCACCGCGGTGGACACGTGACACACGAGCAAGCCTTGATGAAGATCTCGCCGCCCATCAAAGAAATCGGCGGTCAGGCAATACACCTTAATACCTAGATTTATTGTGGGATGTCACCATCTCCAAAGAGGTTTGGAAAGAGCCGCTCTCGATAATCCAACGGAAACGCCAAACGAACGGGTGTCTTCGGCGAGACGGAAGTCAGGTATCCGGCCGCGGTCAGTTTACTCAACGTGTTGCGAGCAGTACGCTCGGACGTCTTGAGCACAATCTGTGCGTCGCCTCGTTCCAGTGCGCCATGCCGAAGAACCGCCGAGATTAGTTCCGGCGCTCGCTTGTCGTCGATGGTATCTGCAACAAGACGACGATACCGTTGGTCCAGTCCGCCAAGATCGAACAATCTTGCTGAGAAGCTGATCTCGTCGAGCGTCACCTTTAGGAACCATTCACTAAACGTCTTCAGTGCCGCTTCTGACAGGTTCCCCCGTCCGTCGCGGTCTGCGCGACGTGGACTGTCGGCCAGATCCATCATCCGTTTGTACTCGCCCCGATCGGTCAGCCCGCGGGCCAGCCCACGTGATACGGACCAGAGCCCCTGGCCACCAATCCCCGCTGTGAGGGCCATGGCATGAGACATCAGTCTGCTGACACGGCCGTTACCATCCGGGAAAGGGTGGATGTAGT
>JANSYK010000035.1 GCA_024742485.1 Alphaproteobacteria bacterium
TTCCGGCTGACGCAGGGCGATAATATCGGTATCGTTCTTCATGGCGTATCGTTCCTCTTCTGGAAGTTCTGGCAGGCTTGATCACCCGCCACGATACGCCGCCTTCTCAAACTCCGTCACCCATTTCCCGGCATAGCTCGTGTTGAACTGGGGCATGATTGTATCGTGGTGGCCCCCTCTTGCTCATTCCGGTGAAGGCTGGGGACTGGGTTAAGACGGACCGCCGCGATGCGCTGATGCTGGCGAAGTTGCACCAGGCCGGAGAATTGACGGAGGTTTGGGTGCAGGTGCGACGCATGAGGCGATGCAAGTGCTCGGAAAGCCGCGGCAGCATCTTGAGGGTTTTTGTTGAGGCGAAGTCGCATCTATCCGGGCAAGAAGGGCTGAACGGTGGCATAGCGGCGCTGGTTGAAGACGGTGCGGTTCGATCACCCCGCCCAGCAGATCGTGTTCCAGGACTATGTCGACGCAGTCGCCGACGCTGAGAAACGGGTATGGCGCCTGACGGCTAAGATCGCCGACCTGCTCCCAAGTTGGTCGTTGGCACCCTGGTGGAGGCCATTCAGGCGATGCGCGGGGTAGCCTGAATGGTTGCAGTGACGTGATGGCCGAGGTTGGCGACTTCCAGCGTTTTAGCTAAGCCCTGTTTCAGCGGGATCGCAAGAAAATCGAGGAACCGTTTGGCTCGGCCAAGACCAACGGTGGCATGTCCCAGACTGTTCACCGCGGGCTCGACAGGTTCCGCGCCCAGTTCACTATGACGACTGCGGCAACCAAGACTCGGCTGCCGACGCAGATGCCAAAGAAAACCAACTTCAGATCGTGACGGCAGGACTCTAATTCTTCAACGCTGACTTCTTCAGCAGCCCGTCAAACGGTCCAGAATTCGGGGGGTCAGATTAGGTTAAGTAAGTGGCCAATTTTTGGAGGGTAGCTCAGTTTGTATACACACGCTTGCGTCGCCAACCACGGGGTGTTTGAGTGCGACGTTTATTGCGGCGGTTCTGGGTGATATCGGGAATGAACAGCCCGATCCACAACAGGTAGACCACGATTTCTATCGCGTGTGAGGGCAGCGTGGCAAGAGCATTCGTATGCGTGGCGTCGCCTTGGGTGATCGGCCGGAGGAACATGCCAGCAACCATGATGTCTGCTGGCGCCGCCTCGGGTGCGTCCGCTTGGGGCATGTCATACGATGCCAGATATTCGGGCATCAAAGGAGCGGTGGGGTCAAGCACTGTCGTGGCGAAATCAGTCACCTGGTCCAACAGGCTCTGACCATAGATGACGTCCGCGGAGATCGGCTCATCCGCGTTCAGCACTATGGAGAGCTCCTGTGTTTGGGTGCGCAAGGTCAAAACAGGCCGCCCTGAGGCATCTTGAGCAGTGTCCAAAGGTATCCCGTTCAAAGTTGCCGTGACAGGGCTGTGCGTCGGGTCATAGCTGAGACAATGAACGGCACCAGCCAGAAGATCCGGCTCGTTGCCCTCCTGTGTTGGCTGGGAGCCTTCTTGCCCTGCAGCAGGCCTTAGGATCGCCGCTACCATGTCGCGCCTATGCTTGGCGACCCAGGTGAACCGATCTTCATTAAGCGTCAGCAGGCCTGAAGCGTCTATTTTGATCCCCAGCTCGGTGAGCAAAACCGGTTCAGGACAAAAGCCATGTATGGGTCGCGACACGATCTTGCGCAACCGGTCAAGCAGGACATGCGCGACCATCCGATCAGCAAGTGATGGGGCTGTCACCCTGCCTGTACCACTTTGCGCCGCTGTTGTAAGAAACACGATAAGGGCGTTCATCTCGCGCAGCAAAGCGGCCACACGCATTTGCAGGGAAGCGATAGTTTCCTCGGATTGCAGTTTTGCCTCGCCCAGTGCATGGGCTGTGATGCGATAGCCGGACACAAGTGTTTCTAGTGCTGTCGCGGCATACACGAAGGGCCGGCCGTTCAGATCACCTATCGTGTCCTGGGCCGCCACGCCACCGATCGACACCACAAGGGGCTGGCTGCCCAATGGAAAGGCGGGCTGCAGGAGACGCCGCAGCGCCAGGATGGACTCTGGCTGCAGCGCGTTAAAAGTTGCCGGGCGCGTTTTTACGAGAACTGCCAGACCCTCCTTAGTTTGCAACAACGACGCCTTCAGGCCCGATATGCCATTCAGGCTTTGAACAAGCGCCTCGATCGTATTGTTGTCTGGGTCCATCACAAGCGTCTGTCCCGTCTGCTGCGACTGCGCCAGCTGGCCGGCGGTTAGCGTCACGGGACCGGCTGTGGGCCGCAAGGCGGTGTCCGGTTTTGCGCTTTGGACCAATCTGAACACGATGATCTGTGGCGCTGCCAGCTGCCTTATGGTGATGCTTGCAGAAAATGTTGCGGCTGAAGTAGCATCCGTTATCCCGATTGAAACTATTCTTGGGGCGGTGCTGGTTACCTTGAATTCTGTTCCAGTCAACGCGCTGATGGATGATTTGAGGTTGCTGACGGCCTTGAGAATGTGGGCCTTGATGGAAATCTGGGTCTCGACGCTGTCGGTCATCCGTTGGCTCTTTGCTGCCGTCCGGGCGTTTACGGGCGGGTGAATGGGCCGAAGTGGCTCGTCGGATTTGATATGACTTTCGAGCGTAGCACTGGCAGTGTTTGAGAAAAACTGGGCTTTCATTTCAACCATCAAATGCTCCTTATCTGTCCAAAGAAACGTCGTGCTACAGCGATCATTTATCATTGTTCATGGAATTCGCCTTGGCCTGCCCGTGACTTGGACCTACGGATCGCCTGGCAGATTTTGAAACTTTTAAGAAGGGTGATCTTGCTTGACCCAACCCGAGTAACTCATATGCAGGCGGTGGATGCAGCTTAACCATTGGCAAATCAAGTTTTTTGTCAAAGTCAAAAATCCAGATTTAAATGATACGCCCTCCGCCATGGCCAAACTTATTTGCTTTACGTCCCGGCTGTCGGCCCTCGATGTTAAACCGATCCTGCTCGGGTTTGACGGCGCTGACATGAGCTCAGACGCAGGACTGATCCTGCTGTGAAATGTCGAGTGCAAGGCGGGCCTGGCGCAGCGGCTCACAGATGGCTTGCACGACCTTTCAACGGCGGAGTAAAATCTGATCAAGCGGCGGCACAAAAGTAGGCCACTTTCGGGTTGGGAGAGACAGTTCGAAGAGCGCGCTGGCTGCCAGATATCCGCGCTCCCCAAATAGCTGGCGGTTGACTGGCCACCTTGGCCTGTGAGGGCCAAGTCATGTCTTTGGGATCAGGAAGTGCTGGAGGCTTTTCGTGCGCGGCTTTGGGCGAGGCGATAGCTCTCGCCTTTCATCTCGAGGATGTTGACGTGGTGGGTCAGCTGGTCGAGCAGCGCGCCGGTCAGGCGCTCGGTGCCGAAGTGCTCGATCGATTCACCGAAAGCCAAATTGCTTGTGATCAGCGTTGCACCGCGCTTGTTGCGTTGCGAGATCAATTCGAAGAACAGCTCCGCCTTTTTTTGAGATAGGAACGAAGGCCCATTCGTCGATGATCAGCGGCTTGGCGTTGAGGTCCGCGCGATACTGGATGGCTCCTTACGCTTGGCTGGAGGGGAATTATCCCCGGTCAGCGGAGGCAAAAATGACAGCAACCAATCCTCTTCAACTACATCTGTTCGATGCGATGCCAGATCCCGAAACGACCCCACCGGATCGCCAAAGTCGCCTTTTGACCCTCACCGGGATGTTCGTGAGCAAAGCTGCGGGCGATCGAGCAGGAATGGTTGCGGACGCGCAAATCCCGCCTCTGGGAAAGAAGACGAAGGGTGAGTAAGATCGCCTCCGATCGGAGTGCCGTAACCCGTTCCCTTGTCCAGCGGTTTCCGTTTCCGGTAGCGCAACCGTTCCGGTTCAAAACACCCGCGATAACATCGTCACTGGCGATCCGCGCAAGCTGGCGGACTGCTTCAACAATATCTGGTGGTGTTGCATTGCGCTGTCCTCGCTGACGCTTTGGCAGGCGGATTTTTGTATGGGCACCGCCGGCCCAATGAATCAACAAAACGATCTCGGATGCATCGTCGTCAAGATCTGCCACTACTTCACGGATTACCGTGCGGACAATCCGCTTCTTGAGCTTGGCATCCGTGCCCGGCGCAAACCAGACGCGCTCAAGATTGGTCCCCAGGGCTGCCAGGTCTTCCACCGGTAGCGTTGTCGCGTTCGAGCTGGTCGTATCGTGGTACGCGATCTTCTGCTCGATCTCCTGGACCCGTTGAAGCATCCGGTTCCAACGGGCTTCCAGTTCTGCAGTCACCAAGCGGTTCTCAGGGTCCGATGCATCATACTGTCGGAATGCACGGTCAGTCGCATATTGCGCCGCCTCCAGATCACGGCTGAGCGCATCGCGAACCTGATCCCGTTGACACACCGCTTGCCGGGCGGCCGCTTCAGCGGCGGCGATCGCGCCGGGGCTGACCACCTGCAAGAGCGCATGTTCAATGGCATCATCGACCCGCAATCCGCCAAAAGCGATGCAGCGCGCTTCGCCATTGTCCAAGAGGCCACGCCAACAGGAGTAACGCGGGATATCATGCTTCTTGCCGGTGTAGCGAACCGTCAACTTACGCCCGCAGCGACGGCAGCGCAGAAGTCCGGCCAAAAGGGCGGAACCATGTTTGGCCGCGCCGTGATGTCGGCTCTGAGGGACGTTGTCGCTGACCATTTTGCGGATCGCCTCTGCCCTCTCCCAACTCACGTATCCTTCGTGCGCGCCCGGCTTCAATGCCAGCCACTCATCGCGATCCTTCCTGCGCGTGGCGGACGCCCCGAACCCTACCGATGTCCGGGTCTTGCCGTAGGCATAGGCCCCGCCATTGGCCGGGTTGACGATCATGCGATGGATGGTGGCGTATGTTGGCCGCCGCCAGACCACCTCACCCTGCTTGCGAAGGCAGGGCAGTTCAAGACCATGTTCAATGAACCACATTAGGCGGCGTCTGCATTTAGGGGATTCCCAAATCACCTTCCGTTTGATTCAAGATCAAAAAACGGGAGGTGAGCTTGAGCAGACGAACTTTGACAGACAGGCAGTGGGCGATCATCGAGCCCTTGGTTCCGGGCAAGAAA
>JANSYK010000041.1 GCA_024742485.1 Alphaproteobacteria bacterium
CCTCAAGGCGTCGCCCTCGCAACTGCGGATCATGACCGTCGAAGGCGACAGCATGGAGCCCACACTCTTTGAAGGCGACACGATCCTGGTGGACATGACCAAACGCGCGCCCAGCCCACCGGGCATCTTCGTGCTGGACGATGGCATGGGGCTGGTTGCCAAACGCTTGCAACATGTTCCGAACAGCGACCCGCCGGCCGTGCGGGTCATCTCGGACAACAAGCATTATCCGGAATATGAGCGCACGGCCGGTGAGGTGCACATCATTGGCAGGGTCCGCTGGTTTGCACGGGAGATCTGACGCGGGCTCATGCGATCTTCTGGGGCAACGGCGGCTGCAGTCATGAGGTGAACTTCGCCGCTGCCGAGATCAAATTGTGCGAGGTATTGAACGCGGCCACGGGCGGATCTGGAACCTGTGCCTGCAGAAACTGAGCCGCGCGCTTCATGGTCATTGGTTGGCAATCGCAGCTGTTCCGAGGACGAATCGTTTGACCCGGCGGCCCTGCAAGCCATCCTGCATCGGCACATACCTTTGAGCGTGTCACCTGAAGCCTGAGTCGGAGCCCATGGCCCTTGCCCGCCGACATTTCATGATCTCCGGGGCGGCGGCCCTGGCCGCGCCCGGTCTTGCGCTGCCCGGCGCCGCGCAGGGCTATCAGATCGCGCTTCCCGACGATCTTCCGCAAAGCCCCGGCACCATCATCACACAGGTGGCCACATCCCGTCCGCACGTGGCGCTGACCTTCGATGACGGCCCCCATCACAGCCTGACCCCGGCCCTGCTCGATATCCTAGCGGCACGCGGGGTGCGGGCCACCTTCTACGTCATCGGCAACCGCGTCGCGCGCCACGCAACCATCATGCAGCGGATCGTGGCCGAGGGGCATGAGATCGGCAATCACACCTGGTCGCATCCAAGCCTCTATGGCTACGGCGATACCGCGTTCCTGTCGGAAATCGACCGCACCAATCAGGTGATCTACGACACGGTGGGCCGCCCCCCCCGTCACCATGCGCCCGCCCTATGGAAACATCACCGCGCGGCAGGCGGCGTTGCTTTACAACACGCGCAACATGGCGACGGTGCTCTGGTCGGTTGATCCGCAGGACTGGATGCGGCCGGGCAGTTCCGTGGTGGCGCAGCGCATCGTGAATGGCAGCCACCCGGGCGCGGTGGTGCTGTCCCATGACATTCATGGCCCGACAGTGCGCGCCATGCCCGCCACCATCGACGGGCTGGCCGCGCGCGGCTTCAAATGTGTCACGCTGTCAGAACTGATGAGCTGGCCCCGGTAGGACCGGCCCAATGTCCGGCTGGCAGGTCAGTCCTGATCGGCGCCCCCTGCTTGCCCGCTATGTATTCGTAGAACGTTGCCACCTTGATCTATTGCGGAACCACAGTCGTCCAAAGAACGTGTGCCGCCCCTGTTCGTCAGGGATAATCGGTCTTCGAGCTTGGTCTCTATGTATGCCAAGGTGCGAATGCGCAAACAGTTGCCGCAGGAGCGGAACTAGCAAAGGACCCAGAAGGCGTTATTGATCAATTGCTTCACGGGTGCCGCGATAGAGCGCTTACTTCGAACTATCGCGCATCAGACACACCCGATGAGCGCGCTTTACGATCTGGCTGTGGACCAAAATTATGATCAACAGTAACTGGGCGGATGATGTTCATACGCAGGCGCCGCTTTATGCACATCTTGATGGCCTTGGAAAAGGCGATGTGGAAAGCGGAAGACTTGCAGGCTGAAGTTGCGTTTTGGAAAACGGAAGCAGAGCGCGCAACTGGACGTGCGGAGCATGCCCATACCCGTCTCCACGAATGCCTCGAAATACTCTGCGCGCCGCCTCTAGATGAACCCAGTGACGACGCGGTGACTGTTGCGACGGAGGTCACCGTCAATGGCAAACCTGTGCTTCGCCTGAGGAACCAGCGAGCTTTGTCGACGAACTCGCGTGGTGGCCGGAACCTTCATTGATGGTCGCCATCGTCGAATACCCAGCCGGGTCGCGAAACAGAAGCCGGGGGGCGACACATTGGCCGCCCCTCATTTGCACGGCACCATCAAAATGTCATGCAAGCCTTCAGCGTTTGAAGAAGGGCCCGAGCCCGATGCCCGGCGCAGCGGGCTTTCGGTCCGGCAAACTCTGCTCCGGGGACAGCTTCAGTGGCTCCGGTTTCGCCTCGTCTTCAACCGCCTTGGCGTCGTCTGCAGTATGTTCGGGCTCAGGAGTGTCGGCGCTCAAGCTGTCGGGCGTTTCGTTTTCAGATGCGTCGATTTTACCCTCGGTCTTTGGCGCGACCTCTGTCCCAACATCAGATGACGCTGCGGACGCGGGCGACTGAGTTTCGTCCACCTCCTCGGTCGCTGACGCCGGGGTCGATGCAAGAGCAGGCGAAGGTTCTAAGGCTTCCCCTGTGGATGTCGGCAGCTTTTCGAGGATGCCGCGCTCTTGCAGGAGGTTCAGATGCGCCTTCAGGAGTTTTGCGGCTGCCTTGTCCTGAGCGACGCGCGGGAAAGCCAGAAGGATCGCCGCACGTTCGATGTCGTCCGCGGTCACACCGTCCTCGTCCTCGGTGTGACGGGACTTCAAATAGCTGCTGATCTCCGCCAACCCGGTCAGGTAGCTCTTCATTGCGCGGGTGAGCCCCGGCGTGCTGGCATCGAGTCCTTTCGAGAGGTCAACGAGCACCTGCGCCTCCCTCTCGCGGAGCACCGCGAGCGAAACTGAAGAGCCGTCCTGCGCCTTTGCATCAAACAAGAGCGCGACTGAGATCAGGCCCGTAATGTCATCCGAATTGATAAAGCTGTTTTCCACGATCCGCCGCTCCCATATCGGTCGTTCTAATGTTTCTATGGTCGGCCGAGTCAGCGCACAGATCAAGCGTCTTTGGCCTGCCTGGCGCCAGAAGTCGCAAGAGCGCAGAGGCTTTGAAGGACCCGATACAAAGCGCGCTGCCTCCTCAGGATCTGATGGCGCGTGCAGGATTTGAGTTTCTGTCCAAAGTTAAAAGAAGATCTTCGAAGACCCAAAGCGAACTGTTGGAGGCAGAGCAATCGCGAGCTTTCAGTTGGCCGCCACCGCTGTCGATGGTTGCTGCTCATCCTGCATCCGAATGAATGCGCTGCACTTCGCAGAAATACTATAACACATTGTTTTTGATTGTTATTAGAAGCCCGTGGGGTAGCGTTTCTCTCATGCGAAACGCACTGACACACTCTCGGCTGGGCCCGAACCCCCTGCCCCCAGATCGCATGACCGCAGCAGAACGGCGCGCAGAATTGTGCGGCCTGCTGGCCCTTGGGGTTGTCCGCTTGCAGCTGCGGGATCGCCTGCAACACTCTGACGAACATGGAGAAAGTCGCCTACACTCTCCGGCCGACCAGAGCGTTCATGCAACTCCAACGCACCGGAGACCCGCATGACGACCCACGATCCCATCCCCGCGCGCCTCGCCGCGCTGAAGACGGCCACGACGCCCGAGCTGAAGGCGCAGTGGCGTGATCTGTTCGACAGCGAACCGCCGCCCTTCAACCGGCGCTACCTGGAAAGCCGCCTGGCTTACCGCATCCAGGAACTCGCCTATGGCGGGCTGAAGCCCGAGACGATCCGGCGGCTGGAGCGGCTGGGCGAGGAGCTCGACGGCGGCGACCGCAAGAAAAGCCGCGTCCGCGCCGACACGATGCCCATCGTCGGCACGCGGCTGATCCGCGAGTGGCAGGGTGTCGAGCACGTCGTCACCGTCACCGCGGACGGCTTCGAATGGCAGGGGCGGCCCTACAAGTCGCTCTCCGCCATCGCGCGGGCCATCACCGGCACGCGTTGGAATGGCTGGGTCTTCTTTGGCTTGAAATCGCGGAGGGCGCGGGCATGACGAAGGCTCCGGTGAAATCAGGAATAATCCGGAAACAGCGTTGCGCAATCTACACGCGCAAGTCGTCCGAGGAAGGGCTGGAGCAGGAGTTCAACAGCCTGCACGCGCAACGGGAGGCTTGCGAGGCCTATATCGCAAGCCAGCGGTCCGAGGGCTGGGTGCTGGTCCGTGATCAGTATGACGACGGCGGCATCTCCGGCGGCACGCTC
>JANSYK010000117.1 GCA_024742485.1 Alphaproteobacteria bacterium
CCTGGTATTTCCTGGCCCTGCTGGTCTTCTACCTGCTGCTTACCCGCGTCTCCGAGATCTGGCTGGAGAAACTCATGACCCGCCTCACCCACGGCCAGGCCACCACCGGCGGCGAAGCCCAGCGGAGGGCGGGCGCATGAGCTTCCTTTTATCTCTATGGTGTCAAAGGCATGGTGCAGATTATCTCAATAATGAAACGTCACATCTGATTTGGTTCCAAAAGAGGGGAATGCTTCTGACACGTTTACTGATTTCTTTCCCTCACCCATTCCGTGAGTTCATTCAGAAAATCGAATTCACTACTGACAATTACGCCATCAGCCTGAACCACGCCCGCAATGCCTTGAATAAGCCTTTGCAGCCTCTGTTCCGGCCATTCCGCGATAACTCCAAGCGCTTCATCGAGATCACTTTGGATGGGCCTAATTCGATGAACCAATCGCCCAAGCTTGTCGAATCCTTCCAACCCCGGAAGTGTCATGACAGCACCATCTTGCACCAAGCACTCAGCTTCGGTTTCAGTGAACAACATAATTCTATCGATTTCCTCAGAATGCAGAACGTCATCGACACGTGCGGCTGCCACGAGAACAACAAGTGCCGGTTTCAACTCGCGCCTCAACAGCGTGTAGGGGGAAGCAGATTCGCCAACTGTTATCTTCTGAGACTTGGCAACCGTTCTTTCAATTTCATAGCCGGGATCGCCGGAAATCGCATCTTCAAAAAAACAACGCGCCTCCACCACAACACCATCATCGTTGATCACCCCTTCAACGCGATCCATCCGAAACAGCCGGTGGGCGCGCCTTTCGTGGCAAGTTGCGCCGATGTAGCTAACGTCAGCACGCTTTTCGATCCAACGCGTTGTAATTCGTCTTCGGCTGCGATTTCCAGCAGCATCGCAATAATCGATAACAACAAAAATCGGTTCGAGATCGAACCGACGATGCTCGACAGGTGGTTGAGACGTTTGTCTAAGTTCAGTTTCAGCCACCTCATTTTGCTCGTCCTCGACGGGTTCAACCTCGACGAAAAACTCCGGCGGCTCCTCGAAAGCAATTTCAACCAAAGTGCATTCCGATGGCGTCCTTTGCCACAACCAAGAAAGAATTCCCACAACACCACTCCAAAGATCTTCTCGAATAAGGTGTGCACAGGATACTTAACTCCCCTCATGGAGCAAGCCACGTGAGCTGCTGGCAGACGATCCAGGATTACGCGCTGCGCTCGGTCGGCATCGGCGAGCGGCTCCTGCCGCGCGAGGGCTATACGCTCTGCGAGCATTTCACCCTGATCGGCTCGGGGATGATCTGGAACGTGTATTTCGGCGCGCTCGCGCTCTTCTTCGGGTTTTTCCTTGCCACGGCGGTGGCGCTCGGCAAGGGGGCGCGCAATCCGGTCCTGCGCAAATCCTCGGAATGGTTCATCTTCATCTTTCGCGGCTCGCCGCTTTTCATCCAGTTCTTCTTC
>JANSYK010000055.1 GCA_024742485.1 Alphaproteobacteria bacterium
GGAAAGCTTCAACGGGCGCATGCGCGACGAGCTCCTGAACGAGACCATGTTCCGAAACATGGCACACGCCCGCGCCGTGATCCAGGCTTGGGCGGATGACTTCAACGAAACAAGACCACATTCGGCGCTTGGCTATCAGACACCAAAAGCATTTGCCGAACATCTCACCACCGCAACTGACACCCGCGCTGCGCCATCTGAAAGCTCCGCGCGGATGTCGGTTGCTCCACCTGCGCCATTCGGCGTATCACCCCAAAGGGCTCCAGTTCCGGCTGGATGAAAGTTCAGTGGCAGGTCACCACGCTAACCGGCTATAATTCCACTGGACTTGTGGGCCAAACAGAGCGGTACTGTCTGTGCCGCGACGCACCAGAAACTGTGTGCCGCCTTCTCCGCCCGGGTTTCCGGGCTCTGCTCAGTAGCAGGATCACGTCCGACCTGCGTGAGCCAAAAGGAGAAGGCCAGATGACACAATCAGCGAAACGCAAAACCAAGAAAGCGCAACTCATTCAGCTGCTGAGCCGGAAGGCCGGAGCGGATGTTGCGACGATCAGCGCAAAGCTCGGCTGGCTGCCGCATACGACCAGGGCGGCGTTGACCGGCCTGCGCAAGGCGGGCTTCGAGATCTCTTCGGAGAAAGCAGAAGAGTGTAAACCCCTGATCTACCGCATCACGGCCCAGCCGGCGGATGCCGCCTGATGGGGGGCAACGCGGACATAGTTGCGCGTTGGGAGACGCTCGGTCAGATGGACCGGGCGGCTTTGCGCGTGGCCTGGGCTGAGGCGTTTGGCGACGCCCCGCCACACTTCCTGTCGATGATCTTCATGCGCAAGGCGCTGATCTGGGAGGCGCAGTGTCGGGCTTTCGGCGGGCTCACAACAGAGGTGACACGTGCCCTGAAATCCGCCGCTGGTGGCAAGCAGGTCAAGTCACCAGCGCCCGTGATCAAATCCGGCACGCACCTCGTGCGGGAGTGGAATGGAAGGCGGTATCAGGTGGAGGTCCAGGAAGACGGCTTCGTGATGAACGGCGATCACTACAAATCCCTGTCGGCCATCGCGCTGCAGATCACCGGCACCAGCTGGTCGGGGCCCCGCTTCTTTGGTCTCAACGGCAGGGCAGGGGCTGACGCATGAAGAAGATCCGCTGCGCCATCTATACCCGCAAAAGCTCGGAAGACGGCCTGGAGCAGGAGTTCAACTCGCTCGACGCGCAATACGAGGCCTGTGCTGCCTATATCACCAGCCAGAAAGCGGAAGGCTGGGTGCTGCTGCCGGAGCGGTACGACGACGGCGGCCTCTCGGGGGGCAGCATGGAGCGACCCGGATTACAGCGCCTGCTGGCCGACATCGACCGTGGCGCCATAGACCAGATTCTCGTCTACAAGATCGACCGGCTGACGCGCTCACTGGCCGACTTTGCCAAGATGGTCGAGCGGCTGGATGCGGCGGCTACTTCTTTCGTGTCGGTCACACAGTCGTTCAACACGGCCACCAGCATGGGGCGGCTGACGCTGAACATGCTGTTGTCCTTTGCACAGTTCGAACGCGAAGTAACCGCCGAACGCATCCGCGACAAGATCGCGGCCTCAAAGAGGAAGGGGCTCTGGATGGGGGCAACCGTTCCCTTGGGCTATGCCGCCGATGGCCGGTCTTTGAAGATCGCCGTACCGGATGCGGATGTCATCCGCACGATCTATGATCTGTATCTCCAGCACCGGAACACGCGCGTTGTCAAAGAGACCGTTGATGCGCTTGGCCTGAAGACCCCCGTCAGAACGCTGATCTCGGGCCGGGTGAAAGGCGGGTCACCCTTCAGCTATGGCCACATCCATTACATCCTGACCAACCCGGTTTATGCCGGTCGCATCCGGCATCACACAAAAGTCTATCCCGGGCAGCACCCGCCTTTGATCGCGCCAGAGGTTTGGGACAGCATCCAGGACCAGCTGCGATCCGATGCCGCGAAAGGCCGAACCTTCACAAAGCGCAACCGGAATGGAGCACGTGCATCGGCCTCGCCGCTGACCGGCAAGATCTTCGATCAGACCGGCGACCGTCTGACCCCCAGCCATTCGAAAACAGCGAAAGGACGCAAGCTCAGAAACTACGTGTCGCATCGGCTGGTCCGGGGATCGGCCCCGCGCGATCCATCCGGCTGGCGACTGCCAGCATCGGAGTTGGAAGAAAAAGTAGCCGACGTGGTCCGGGGCCATCTAAACAAACCTGACGTGAGTGCAGGCATCCTGGTGGATCCAACCACAGATGAAACGGCCATCATCAATGAGTGGTTGTCCAGGTTCCTTTCGACCGACAAAGATACGGCGCAAGATGTAAAACGTAACTGTTTTGATATTGTAGAGCGCATCGCCCTCAAGCCTGGCGAGATGCGCATCGCACTCTCCGGCGACCAGCTTGCGCGGTTCCTTGAGGTGGACGCAACGCGCATCAACGAAGACCTTCTCACGCTCGCGTCTCCGTTCCAGCATCGCAAGCGTGGCGTGGAAACCAAACTGATCATCGGTGACGAACCGGCGACGATCGATGCAACTCTGCTGCGGAATATTGCCCGCGCGCACCGGTACTTTGATCTGGTCCGGTCAGGCAGAACCTTTGCCGAAATCGCGGAGATTGAAGGTGTCTCGAAACGCCGTGTTCAGCAATTGATCGAACTGGCGTTCCTGGCGCCCGACGTGATCCGGGCCGTTCGGGAAGGACGGCAGCCGGTCGGCATGACAGCCGACTGGCTCATCCGTCATGCCGTCTCGCCCATCTGGGCAGAGCAGCGCAAAGCCTTCGCGGCGCTTTAAGTCTCTACAATTAAATCGATTTTGGTGCCCGTCACCTAAAGGCGGCGCGTGGCGGCTTTTAGCCGTCACGTCTTGCGATCGTTCGCCTCCAAGCAGGGATGCACTCACCATCAAAATCGGTCAAACTGCTACCGTGGAAATGGCGACTCCAGACTTTTGGGAGAACCGGGGAGAAAATCGGAGATCTGTCGGTCTGCGGTATTTTTATACCTCAAAAGAGGCCCGAAACGACGCGTCGAAATTGAAAAATGTACATTATATCAATTACTTAGAGGGTTCTGGCTGGGGTGGTAGGATTCGAACCTACGATACACGGTACCAAAAACCGCTGCCTTACCACTTGGCTACACCCCAACGGTGCCGCGCTAATTACTCTGAGCGGGGGGGCTGTTCAAGACCGCCAATGCAAAAAATTTCAC
>JANSYK010000108.1 GCA_024742485.1 Alphaproteobacteria bacterium
AGCCGGGAGGTGTAACCTGTGCGTCCCAAGCTGCCTTCTGCGCATCGGTAGGCCACGTGTCTGCAAGGAGCGGGCTGGATATCGATGCCGAAAACAGCGCGGTGGTCGTCTGGATGAAATGTCGTCTTGTCAGCATATAGAGAGGTGGTCCTGTTTTTCAGACCAGTTTGCAGCCTTGTTAAGATGGATCAGGGTTTCATTTAGGCTGCCAATCTCATTGGTGCTGTTTTGCTCGCATAGGCCTCATCGGGGGTCAATATACCGTGCGTCGAATGCGGGCGTTCGGAGTTGTAGTAGGCCAACCATTTGTCGATCCCTGCGCGCATTTCTGAACCTGTCTCGAAGGCGTTCAGATAGACGCATTCGTACTTCAATGACCGCCATAGGCGTTCAATCATCCGATTGTCGCGCCATGCGCCTTTCCCGTCCATGCTGATCTTGACCTTTGCGTCCATCAGCACGTCAATCCACGCGCCGCTGGTGAACTGGCTGCCCTGATCGCTGTTGAAGATCTCCGGCGTGCCGTGCTTGGCCAAAGCCTCTTTCAGGGCCTCGACGCAAAAGTCCGCGTCCATACTGTTTGACAGTCGCCAGGCCAGCACCTTGCGGCTGTGCCAATCCATAATCGCCACGAGGTAGAGGAACCCACGGCGCATTGGGATGTATGTAATATCTGCGCACCAAACTTGATTAGGGCGGTCAATCACCGCATTCCTCAGCAAGTAGGGCCAAATCTTGTGTTGCGGATGCTTCTTGCTGGTGTTGGGCTCCTGGTAGATCGGAACCAACCGCATCAGACGCATCAAGCGCCGCACGCGATGACGGCCACATCGATGATTGTTACGCTTCATAAAACGCGCCATCTGGCGGGAACCGTACCATGGCGTTTCTAGGAATTGCTTGTCTATGATCTCCATGAACCGCAGGTTCTCAGCGCTTTCGCCAACCGGCTGATAATAAAGCCGTGATCGTGACAGCTGCAACAGTTCGCACTGTTTACGAAGGCTTAACCTATGCCCTCGGCTCACCATTTTTTGCCTCGCGTCCCGAGCAACTGATGCGAGGCTTCGGCCAAAAAATCCCGTTCCACAACAAGCTGACCTATCTTCGAATGCAGCTTGTCGACCTCAGCGGCGCTGACCTGTTCGAGCGGTGAACCTTTGCGAGTAAAGGCAGTCGCCATGTTCTCTATCGCCGCGTGTTTCCACGTCCCGATCTGGGTCGGATGCACGCCGTATTTCTTGGACAGTTCTGCAAGCGTCATCTCCTCGCGGATCGCTTCAAGCGCAACCTTGGCCTTAAACTCGGGCGAATGGTTCTTTCGTTTCTTCATTCGGGATCACTTCTTTCCTCATGCGATCCACCTTAACGAATGGCCCAAATTTCCGCGACCACCTCTACTTGCTCCATGGTGCCGTTCTTTGTCGGTGGCTTAACTCCTAAAGCTACTAGAGGTTCAAGAAAATTTTCTGTTATCAATAGACGCTGCTACTAATGGAGCTATCCGATCCGTCCCAGAACCGGAAATACGTCGAGCATC
>JANSYK010000085.1 GCA_024742485.1 Alphaproteobacteria bacterium
TCCCTCCAGCGCGCCGGGGTCCTTCAGCGGGTTGATCGTCGTCACCTTGGTCTGGGCCGCGCCGTTGTCGTGCAAGAGCGCCTTGGCATCGGCAAGGCTGGCATAGCCCGCGCCGCTATCGGCCCACATGTGATACTGCTCTTCGGTGCGTTCGATATCGATCAGGGTAAAGCGCGGCTTGAAATCACGCTGCAGGAACAGATCGGGGATGGCCTGCCCGCAGCCGATATCGATCACCGATTTGGGCCGGATATCCTGCGCGGCGAGGTAATCGCGCAGCGGCAGGTATTCGCGATAGGTTTCCAGAACCGCCCCGGCGAAAATCTCTTCGCGGCGCGCGCGCGCCTCCTGCCGCAGGGGCACGGGATTGCCCGCCTCCCAGGATTTGCGCGATTGCGGCGAAATCTGCTTGGTGCGCTGAAATCCGAGAAAGGCGATGGCGTCATCGGACATGGCGTCATGGGACAGGCCCATGGCGTCCACGTCCTCGGCACTGGCAAGGGTATCCACGGTGTCGCGGTCAAGCATGTCGGGGGCCTGTATCTTTTTGGTGTTGCCGACAGGTGTAACACGGATCGCGCGGCCGGGGAATCCCGTTGCGGCCCGGGGCGCAGGCCGGGCTTCACCCCGGCACGGGCAAGTAAGCGCCGCGCGAGGGCCAGACCGCGGGATGGCGATCCGACGGGGTTTCAGCGCGCTTTATGGCCGCCATATCCGTATGACCTTGGATCGGTGCGCTTGCGTCACCAAATCGCCAGCCCGTCCGGGCGGTCTGGCGATCGCGCGGCGGCGCAGCTTGCTGCGCCTTGATTCCGCGCGGGAAAATCTGTGAGGACTGCCTAAAGACTTTGAGAACTAAGCTGAAACAGGCTTAATGAGTCCAAAGCGCTTGTTAACAATATGGTCGCAACTTTCTACAAATAACTTCAAGTCATTCACGCGTGCTCGTATGTCTACGGAAGAAATTGCCTTTGGATCACCGCGAACATTCGTATGGCCATCGTGTGCAATGTCGTTCCTCAATTCAACGAGTCTATTTATCCGAGTAAGTAAATTTTTGCGCTTTGCCTTCTTTTGAGAGCATTCGCACAAATCCTTAAGCCCAAACGCTAAAAATAAATCGTCGATTACTTCAAACCTTTGCGTTGTATACTTGGAGAGAGAGTTTTGCACGATTGTGCGTATCTTTCTAAAGGGCCTATCTGAGGCTAGTAGTTCAAGTGAGAAGCGAGCGTCTAGTCCAGCGTCTTCTAATCTCTTTAGCACCTCGTCAGATATTTTTTTATCATCCTTCAAATGAGGGATAAGCACATCGCAGTATTTGGCTGTGAAGTATCTATCGAAAGCCGCGACTGCCAAGACTACAGCGGAACGCGTCAGGTCATTCTCTTCCTCAAGTTCAGTTCCAGCTTCCTGTAAATCTAGAAGTGCGCTTGACCGAATGATTGTTTTTTCAAAAGTCGTTAAAGGGCTAACTATTGCGGGCATTCAAACATCCAACTCCTCCACGAACCTCGCATTTTCCTGGATATACTGGAACCGCAGTTCGGGTTTTTTCCCCATCAGGCGCTCCACCAGATCCCCCGTCTCGCCCGGTTCGTCCTCGTCTATCGTCACTCGGATCAGTTTGCGCGTCCTGGGGTCCATCGTGGTTTCCTTCAGGTCCTTGGCGTCCATCTCGCCCAGCCCCTTGAAGCGGCTCACGTCGATCTTGCCCTTGCCGCCCAGACCCTTTTCCAGCCACGCGTCGCGCTCGGCCTCGTCAAGGCAATAGACGCGTTTCGCCCCCTGCGTCAGCCGGTAGAGCGGCGGGCAGGCGAGGTAGAGATGGCCTGCGTCGATCATCGGGCGCATCTGGGTGAAAAAGAACGTCATCAGCAGCGACGCGATATGCGCCCCGTCCACATCCGCGTCGGTCATGATGATGATCTTGTCATAGCGCAGA
>JANSYK010000039.1 GCA_024742485.1 Alphaproteobacteria bacterium
ACTGGCCCCGCTGAAAATGGAGCGGGCCGTGTTCACAACGCGGATCGAACCCGCCACGCCGGGCCCGGAGGGCGCCGACGCGGTGACGTTCCGCGTGGCCACCAACCCCGGCGCCCCCGCAGGACCGCTGGGCAAGATCGCATCGGGTGGTGAGCTCAGCCGGTTTCTGCTGGCGCTCAAGGTCTGCCTGACCGGCACCGAGAGCGGCCTGACGATGATCTTCGACGAGATCGATCGTGGCGTGGGCGGCGCGACCGCCGATGCCGTCGGGCGGCGGTTGTCGCAACTGGCCGAGACAGGTCAGGTGCTGGTCGTGACCCATTCGCCGCAGGTGGCCGCGCGCGGCGGCCATCACTGGCGCGTGGAAAAGAAGGTGCAGGCCGAGCGGACGCTGTCCACGGTCACCCCGCTGGACGCCGCGGCACGGCGCGACGAGATCGCCCGGATGCTGTCGGGCGAGGTGATCACCGATGAGGCCCGCGCGGCGGCTGAGGCGCTGATGGCGGGCTAGAGCGTGTCGCGGGAAACCGGGCTTCGGGATTTTTGCGAAACGCCTGGGCGGTTATCCAAAGGTGTGGCTGCGCCACGCAGTTTGCGATCGCGCTCGGGCCGCGCAGGCCTTGAGTGGCCAGCCCCTCAAACTCCCCGGGATATTTCCGGCCTTATGTATCAAACGCACCAAGCGGGGGTGCGAGTGATGATTAGGACTCCACTTTCTCCGCTTACCACGTCACTTTGCAATAGTGACAAAACTGATGCGTCTAATTTTCTATGCTGGCCGATGGGCGGCAGCCAGAGCGCTTTTAATTTTGGGCGCACTTTACTTCTATCCAGATATTCGAGACCTACCTCAGCAATACGGGAAAACGTGGGGGTCGGTCATGCCTAAAGCCGAAACCCTTTTGTGGCTGGCTGTGATCGTGCTTCTAGTTTGGTCTGTTTGGCGCGATGTCAGGCCAGTAATTTTTGACGCCCTAGAGGAACATAAAATCATTGCAGGACCGGCAACGCCCTATTTTTCAACAGTTCAAACCAGTAAGGTAGAACGGCAGATTTATCGGATCGACTATTATGTACCAATAACCAACGTAGCGAAGTCGGGCGCGACTATTACCAATATCAGGGGGAGTTTGGAAACGGCGTTCAGGTCGTTACCTGTATCTTTCAAGTCGCCTGACGGGCCTCAAGAAATTGATATTGCTAGCGGAGAGACTGCCAAATTGTATGTTGGCTTTATGTATTCACATCAGCCATTTGGAGCGCTTGGGGAACTTGTCTCATCAAATGCTGAAGAGAAGGAAATTCACGGTTTCCTCGAAAACAGCAAGGCTGGCCAGGTTATGTTTTACGCTGGTGGCGTGTGTTTTTGCACCAACCTTTCAGGTGAGCCTCACGCGACAAAAGACTACTGGTTCGCGTTACAGGTTGTTGGTAACGAAATGAAAAGTAAAATTTTCTCATTTCGTGTTCGGAGCGGCGAAAAAGGGCCAGAACTTGCCATCAAAGATCAGATAGGTGAATTTGTTGACACCCGATTGATACTAGAGAGCGCAAAAAAAAGGCCGCACTAAACTTTCCCCGCGACAGCTTGTTTCTAACGTTAGGCTCTTTATCCCCAATCAACTCAGCGAGTTGGGCGTAAGTAACGCCTTGCCGCTTCAACTCCGCCTTGAGAAGGTTTGCGGCCTTCATTTCCCATTCTGTTTGCTCTGCCATGTATCACCTAAGTAGCTAAATGCACTATTTATGATACATATGCCCTTGTGTCCGATGCGTCAACGTACCATATATGTTGCATAAGCAACGGATATGATGACAATGGCACAGCACTTTCTCCTTTCGACAGCGTCCCGCACTCTCAGCCTTCGCCAAATCTACAAGGGCGGCGAGGAAGCGGCATACAAGACGTTCTGCGAAATGCGTTGGCCGGAAACCAATGGCGAGGCGGTTTGCCCGCGTTGCAGCCACGGCGAAACGTACAGCATCACCACGCGCCGCAAGTTCAAGTGCAAGAACTGCCATCACCAGTTTTCGGTGACCTCCGGCACCATCTTCGCCAGCCGCAAGATGGACTTTGTGGACCTTCTGGCGGCGATCTGCATCCTTGTGAACGCCTCCAAGGGTGTGTCCATGGTGCAGTTGTCGCGCGACCTGGACTGCCAGTACAAGACAGCTTTTGTGCTGGCTCACAAGCTGCGTGAGGCCATGGCGCAAGAGGTCCAGACTGGTGAGGTGCTTGAAGGCCATGTTGAGATTGATGGTGCATACTTTGGCGGTCACGTTCGCCCTGAGAACCGCAAAGAAGACCGCAAGGACCGTCGCCTGAAAATCAACCAGACCGGCAAGCGCCGCGTGGTTATTGCCATGCGTGAGCGCGTAGGCCGCACCCTTCCCGTTGTTGCCAAGGATGAAGGCGAAGGCGTTGCATTGGCAAACGAGAATGTTTGCCGCATGGCAACCATGTCAGCCGATGAGGCCAGCCATTGGGATTTGCTGCACGTTGGCTATCAGGTGGACCGCGTGAACCACAGCGAGTGCTACAGCGACCACGGCAAGCATACGAACATGGCGGAAAGCTATTTCTCGCGCTTGCGCCGCATGGTGGACGGTCAGCATCACGGCGTCAGCCCGCACTACCTGCACCAGTACGCAAACCATGCAGCATGGCTGGAAGACAACCGCCGCTCGGACAACGGGACGCTTGCGCGGATCGTAGTCAGCAACGCCATGGGCGCGGGGGTGAGCCGTAGCTGGAAGGGATACTGGCAACGTGCGGCTTGACGTTGAAGGGCATTTTGCCACATTGAGCAAAAGGTTGGGCTGGAGCGCTGTGTGGCCAAGGCAAAAAAGATTTTGGACAAGATGGGGGCAAACCCTCAAAACGATTGGAAAATAAAGGATGTTCAAACAGTATGCGAATACTGCAATCTGGAGTGCGCGCCCCCTAGCGGCGGCGGATCGCACTGGAAAGTGAGCAGTGAGCACTTGGAAGGCATCTTGACGATTCCTTCAAATCGCCCAATTAAGGCAATATACATAAAGAAGCTGATAGGTTATATATCAGCTCACCAAGACGCTGAGGAGGATAATGGCGATGGCTGACTACGTTATTGTAATCCTTCCTCTTTCGGAGGAGGACGGCGGCGGGTTTGTAGGCTTCGTGCCTGACCTTCAAGGCTGTATGTCAGACGGCGATACTCGCGAAGAGGCTCTTGAAAACACGCAGCAAGCAATGGCTGAGTGGATAGATATGAAAACCTCCCAAGGGTTTGACTTGCCGCGCCCAGGTGTTTCAGTAGAGCGTGCCGCACAGGAACGAAAATCCATGATGGCTGCGCTTAAAGCAATGATGGCGGTCTTGGATAAGGCGGATACGCGGATAATTGAACTTGAAAGGGCCTTAGAGGAGGCGGTAGATGGCGTGTCGTCTAGCTGGGAGCGCAATCTCCCGTTATTTGAGGCCGCTAGCGCCACTGTATTTAGGGGGTCAAAAAAGCTACTCGCCAATTGACCACACCCGCCCCTCGCGCCGTACCATCCCCCTTGCCCGTAGCTTGGTCAACGCCAGCGCTGTGCGCTTGTGCGCCGCGTCTGGGCTTAACTCCGGCCTTCGGGGGGCAACGTATGCCGTAACCTCTGCCGCCGTTCTGGGGCCGCCCCTGAGCGCCTCTAGCACCAAGGCCGACATATGCCCCTTGCGCGCCACGTCCTGACGCTTGGCGGGCAGTACACGGGGCATATCCACGTCACGGGCGGATAGCAGCGCCTCGACGTGATCCAGGCCCTTGCCGCCGCTACGGATGATCTGACGCCTTAAGGTCAGCAGTGCGTTATCTATGGTTTTATCCTGCATGGGGATTTAATACAGGATTCCGGTGTGTTATGCTTGGTGCGCTTGATACATAAGGCCGGATATTTCCGGCCAGAAGAAACGGGGGCGGGTGCGCCCTGTGATCGCCGGCGTCAGTTGCGTGGCGGGACCAGTTTGCCGGGGTTCATGATGTTGTCGGGGTCGAGCGTTTGCTTGATCGCGCCCATCAGGGCCCACCCGCCGCCGTGTTCGCGGCTCATGTAGCCCAGTTTCCCCACGCCGATCCCGTGTTCGCCCGTGGCCGTGCCGCCCAGTGACAGCGACAGGTCCACCAGTCGTTCCGAGGCGGCCAGCACGCGGGCCGTTTCGTCCGCGTTGCCCGGATCGAACATCAGCACGGCATGGAAATTGCCATCGCCGACATGGCCCAGGATGGGCCCGTGCAGCCCGTCGCGGGCCAAATCGGCGCGGCAGGTCTCGATCGCCTCGGCGAGGTTCGAG
>JANSYK010000070.1 GCA_024742485.1 Alphaproteobacteria bacterium
TCCCTCCAGCGCGCCGGGGTCCTTCAGCGGGTTGATCGTCGTCACCTTGGTCTGGGCCGCGCCGTTGTCGTGCAAGAGCGCCTTGGCATCGGCAAGGCTGGCATAGCCCGCGCCGCTATCGGCCCACATGTGATACTGCTCATCCGTGCGTTCGATATCGATCAGGGTAAAGCGCGGCTTGAAATCGCGCTGCAGGAACAGATCGGGGATGGCCTGCCCGCAGCCGATATCGATCACCGATTTGGGTCGGATATCCTGCGCGGCGAGGTAATCGCGCAGCGGCAGGTATTCGCGATAGGATTCCAGAACCGCCCCGGCGAAAATCTCGTCGCGGCGGTCGCGGGCCTCCTGCCGCAGGGGCACGGGGTTGCCCGCCTCCCATGATTTGCGCGATTGCTTGGAAATCTGCTTGGTCCGCTGAAAGCCGAGAAAGGCGATGGCGTCATCGGACATGGCGGCATGGGACAGGCCCATGGCGTCCACGTCCTCGGCACTGGCAAGGGTATCCACGGTGTCGCGGTCAAGCATGTCGGGGGCCTGTATCTTTGTCTTGTTGCCGACAGGTGTAGCACGGATCGCACGGCCGGGGAATCCCGTTGCGGCCCGGGTGCCTCGCCCCGGCGCAGGGATGTAGGCCGGGGTTTCACCCCGGCACGCGGAACAGGAATGGCGGGGTAAACCCCGCCCAACCGCGCGAGGGCCAGACCGCGGGATGGCGATCCGACGGGGTGTCAGCGCGCTTTATGGCCGCCAAATCCGCGAGAGTTTGGATCGGTGCGCTTGCGATCAGGCGGAGCCCAGGACCCACTCCCGGCGATTGCACATAATCGCCTGCCGGTCAGAGGGCGATCGCGCGATGGCCAATTGCTTGCATGTTAAAGCTGCAAGTTGTGGAAAGATTGATCCCCCATTTCGTGTATGCAAGGATACTGTCAGTTACCAACCCTAAGAAAAGGGAGCACAACACCATGTCTGCGTTTTTGGACAATATTATCAATAACAAAAATCAAACGATTGAAGCAAAAATCGTATTTGTAGACGTAGTTTCATATTCCAAAAGACGGTCTCAGGCGCAGGCAATGGTTATCAACGACCTGATTGACTGCCTCACAGTCGCGCGACAAGAGACGGCAAAACACTATTTGGATTATTGCGAAAAAAATTCCGTTTCGTTTCTTGAGGATGTTATCTTTCTTCCAACTGGAGATGGCGCGGCAGTTTGTTTCCCATTTGAAGGACTGCACGACGTACATCTTTTCTTTGCAAAAGAATTACACAAGGAAGTTGTTTCACGACGAATTCAAAAACCGTGCGAAAAATATGAAGAAAACAATTGGTGCAATTGTCACTCAAATTTTTCGCTGACAGTTGGTGTGGCCCAAGGAAAGTGCATAATGTATCGCGACGTTAATAGTCGCTACAATATTGCGGGAAATGCTATAAACATGGCTGCTCGTGTAATGAGCAAAGCGGATGGCGATCAAATTCTCTTTTCTGATGACGCGTATTGGCAGCTGATCGATTTGGTGGACGACGCACATATGGATGAGAAGTTTAGGCGTTACAATGACGTAAGAATTAAACACGGCGAAAAGATCTCCCTGTATCAATACATAGGACAGGAGGACTTCATCAGTTCCGAACCGCCAGAGGTCCTTGAGTTCAGTGAACGAAGTGAGAAAATGAGAAGAAATCTTGAAGACATGGGGTTTCCTAAATTCCCAGAACCAGACTCTATTGACAAAGACACATTGATTAAAATGATGGCAGGTATGGAGGAAATGTTCACGGAGATGACCAACGCGCCTGTAGAGATCGATTCTGACGACAAGTGATTTTATTTTTGCGATGAATCGAAGTTCTTTTGGGTGGCCATTCGAGCGATAGGATAGCTTAGTAACGACTCCTAAACATCCAACTCCTCCACAAACCTCGCATTCTCCTGGATATACTGGAAGCGCAACTCCGGCTTTTTCCCCATCAGGCGCTCCACCAGATCCCCCGTCTCGCCCGGTTCGTCCTCGTCGATGGTCACGCGGATCAGTTTGCGCGTCCTGGGGTCCATCGTGGTTTCCTTCAGGTCCTTGGCGTCCATCTCGCCCAGGCCCTTGAAGCGGCTCACGTCGATCTTGCCCTTGCCGCCCAGACCCTTTTCCAGCCACGCGTCGCGCTCGGCCTCGTCAAGGCAATAGACGCGTTTCGCCCCCTGCGTCAGCCGGTAAAGCGGCGGGCAGGCGAGGTAGAGATGGCCTGCGTCGATCATCGGGCGCATCTGGGTGAAAAAGAACGTCATCAGCAGCGACGCGATATGCGCCCCGTCCACATCCGCGTCGGTCATGATGATGATCTTGTCATAGCGCAGA
>JANSYK010000132.1 GCA_024742485.1 Alphaproteobacteria bacterium
CCTGAACGGGATCGACATGACCGCACGGCGTGGCGAGGTGACCTGCGTGATGGGCACCAACGGCGTGGGCAAGACCAGCCTTCTGAAGGCGATATCGGGCACGCATCCCGCATCCGGCGGCCAGATCACGCTCGAGGGCAAACCGGTGTCGAGCGTAAGCGCGCACGCGCTGGCGCGGCGCGGCGTGGCCTATGTGCCGCAGGGGCGCGATATCTTTCCGTTGCTGAGCGTGCGCGAGAACCTCGAGACGGGATTTGCCTGTTTGCCACGGTCCGAGCATCGCATTCCGGACGAGGTGTTCGACCTGTTCCCGATCCTCAAGGATTTTCTCAACCGACGGGGGGGCGACCTGTCGGGCGGGCAGCAACAGCAACTGGCCATCGCCCGCGCGATGATCACGCGGCCCCGGCTCTTGCTGCTGGATGAGCCGACAGAGGGCATCCAGCCCAACATCATCCAGCAGATCGGACGGGTGATTGAACATCTGCGCGACGAGGCCCGGATGGCCATAGTGCTGGTGGAGCAATATTTCAGCTTTGCCTATGATCTGGGAAACGCCTTCTACGTGCTGGAGCGTGGCACCGTGCGCATGGGCGGCCGCAAGGACCAGATCGACCGGGAGGCGCTTCTGAACAGCGTCTCCGTTTGATCATCGCATGACCTGAATGCCCGTTCGGGGTGCCCGCTCACGCGGCCCGGGTTGTGCGACATGCAAAGTGGGGCCAACAACCTGCGCGGTGGAATGCGCAGGGCGGCCGTCAGTACCGGAGATCAGCGGAATGGCCGAAAGTTCTGGGGAGGGCGGACATTTCAGGCCCGGGTGATCCGGGGCGGAAAAACGCGTTTTTTTATTTTCAACCTTCGCACACCTGAAAAGAGAAATCGCAGCACCCACGGCCAACGCATCCGGGAACGGGGTTGCATTCATGGTGTTACGTCGCCATCTAGAATTGAAACACAGTGTTTGAATATGTCGAAGGTGATTTTTGCAATCTGACCAGAACGGCTCATCGCCGGCACAGCATGTCGCCTCCGATACACAGGACGAGGCCATCGGTAACCGGCTGGCGATCGTCATCATGGTCGAGCCCGGTTTTCTTGAATGGCAATCGATCCTGCTCTGTTCCGCTCTGGCGCAGTGCTGCAAGACGCCGTATGCGGTCCACCCCTATTGTCGCGCCGACCGCATTGATGCCCTGCACCCGTTCACCAAAGAGTTTCTGAATGCACAGACAGAAGGGGTGCGGCCAATAAATCCGGCCTTCAACGGCGA
>JANSYK010000022.1 GCA_024742485.1 Alphaproteobacteria bacterium
AGACGTGGCGGCGCCTGAAGGGCGCGAACCAGTTGCCTTTGGTCATCGAAGGCGTCACATTTACCGACGGTGTTGCCACAAACGACACTGAAAACCGCGCCGCCTGATCAGGCCGCGTCACCCAAAATCCCGCATAGCTCATTCAGGTTTCAGGTCGGACGCTTTAGAGATCGAAGATGAGATGTACAAGTGGCGACATCTGATCGAGAACTACTTTCAGAAGCTCAAGGAATTCAAACGCATAGCTATGCGATGCGACAAGACAGACACATCCTACTCGGCTATGATCAACCTCAGCGCCGGGATCATCAATTCAAGGTAATTGTCCACAAACACTAAACTAATATTTTGTGTCGAAATTTGCTGGGGCCGTTGTCTCAACTTCGCGGCACATGGCCTCGCGTAGTCCTTCAGAGGCTTGGGATCATGTTTGGATAATTTTGTAATTTTTCCGTACTTTTACGCCGAGCCACGCTTCATCGAAAGATGATAAAGCAATGCGTTCGTTGATGACTGAAACTTTAGATACGATGCGGGGCCAAGCCTTAGATGTTACGTCTCCACCCGTCACAAGGGCGACTGAAAGTGACGGGTAAGAGAGCAGGAGAGAATGCAGCAAAGCATTGAAAAAGAAAAAAGATTACAGGCCATAAAATCACACTTCACTGTCATTTTTCCTGACAGGAGCGTGATTTTGGGCGATTTTGATTCGTGCCGACACATTTGTCGCTTTGTTTCATTACTGTCAGTGACGGTGAAGCCATGCGCACACAGCGCACCTGCGCCTGCGTCACTGCCAGGGCTTCTGACAAAAACGCTTAAACCCGGTGGTTACATTGGCAAAGCCGTCTCGAAGTCACTGTCACACCAGCAAAAAGTTTCGACAGAGGCGCGTCACGCGTCCTCCGCGGTGCCCGCCTTCGAGAGGGCCCCGAATTCAGGCTGCGGCACTGTGGCTTGCAACCAAAACACTCAAGAATCCGAGCAGCGCTGCTGCTTTGCAGCGTGTTAAAGGTATGTTCACAAATGGCAGGAAGTCTCAACGCAAGCTCGCGCATCGAATTTAACTCCGAGGCTGATACGGCCAAAGACGAGGGTCGCGCAGCTCTACGAAAGCTCATAGACGTTTGGGAAGCCAAGAATACCCGTTCCGCCGAACGCGTGGGTACGTTTGGCTTCATGGCGTCGGCTCTTGCGGCGTGTAACTCCGATAGTGGCAGTTATCCCGCGCTACCTGGCCCTTCATGCCAATCTGCTGACCAATGCGAACCGGTTTGACGAGGCGATGGCGGGCTATGAAGGGTTCTTTGGCAATCACAAGGGGTTTGCGCAGGACTGGATGCAATACGCATTTGCGCTCAAAACGGTCGGACGCCAGGAGGATGCGGTGGCCGCTTATCGCGAAGCGATCGCACGGGCGCCCGGTAATGGTGCGGCCTGGCATGCGCTGTCAAACATGAAGCTAGCGGTTTATACCAATGGCAACATTGCGGTGATGGAAGAGCAGCTGCGCCGTGAGGATGTCGCAGAAGAGGATCGCTACAATATTTATTTTACTTTGGGGAAGGCCTACGAGGACCGCGAAGCCTATGGGCCGTGGTTTGAGAACTACACCCAAGCCAACAGCATCCGTCGTGCACAAATCGAATATGATATCGGGCGGCTAGAAGACTATGTGGCGCAAGCCAAGGAGGTCTTTACTCCTGAGTTCTTCAAGACGCGCAAGGGGTTTGGCACACCTGAGGCCGATCCAATCTTCATCGTGGGGCTGCACCGAGCGGGGTCTACGCTCACCGAGCAAATCCTGTCGAGCCATAGCCAAATTGAAGGCACGCGCGACCTGCCGGATCTGTTGCGGATCGGGCGGGATTGTGGCGATCTGGCCACGGGGGGGCAGGAGACCGGGCTAAACAAGGGGCTGCTCGCTGATCTTGATGCTGACGAATGCGCCGCCCTTGGGCGGACGTTTCTGGAGGGTACACGCGACGAGCGGCGCACGGACCGGCCGTATTTTATCGACAAGATACCAGCCAATTGGATGTATGCCGGGCTCATTCATCTGATCTTGCCCAAGGCCAAGATCATCGATATCCGCCACCAACCGATAGCGGCCGGCTTTGCGCTGTTCAAGATGAACTTCGGCCGCGGCGTGGACCATTCTTACGATCAAAAGGACATCGCGCGCTATTACCGCGCCTATGCTGATTTGATGGCGCATTTTGACGTCGTCCTGCCGGGGCGGATCCACCACCTGCAATATGAGGCGTTGGTTGACGAGACCGAGGCCGAGATCCGCCGGATGATCGACTATTGCGGGCTGCCGTTTGAGGAGCAATGCCTGCGCTACTGGGAGACCGAGCGCGCGGTGCAGACCCCAAGCTCGGAACAGGTACGCAAGCCGATCTTCAAGGATGCGGTGGAGCAATGGCGCAACTACACCGAATGGCTGGGCCCGATGGAAGAGGTCTTTGCCGATATGCTGACATCTGAGCCGACGGCGACTGCGCGTGAGCGGTCGTGAGGTGATGGGTGTGCGGCGTACAGGTGGTTGCGATATGCGCGGCAGCCCAGTGCGGGGCGATGCGCGGCTGTGTTGGCCCGAGGCCAGCGCATGACCACGCTTAGCCCTGATAAACATGCCCATCTGGGCTGGTGGCCTGCCGAGGGATTTGGCTTTGCGCATGGCACCGCCTTGGTACCGATTGCTGTGGCAGAACTGCCCCGAGTGGCGCAGGCGATGCCGGTGGTTTTTTCGAAGACTGAGAGGGAGTGGCAAGCACTTGGTGTGATGGGTCCGATTATGGGGACCAATGTGTATGTCTCACGCGCGGGGACGTGGCGCGTGAGCTATGTCCCCGCGCTGTTGCGTGTCTATCCGTTTCATCTACAAGGGGAAGAGACACTGGCGCTTTGGTCGGGCTATGCGTCGGAACCATTGTTGGGCGAGGGGGTGCCGCCGTTTTACAACGATGGCGATCTTGCACCGTGGTTGCAGGAAACGCGCCGCTTCCTGCGTACCGTCCATGATGGGATCGCTCAGCTGCATGGGCCGCTTGAAACACTTGCGGCTGCGGGCGCTTTGTCGCCTTGGGTTGGACCGGCACTGGAGGTGCCACAGGCCGATCGTGCTCTGAGCGGATGGTACAAGCTTGAGCCAGAGCTGTTTGCGGGCTGTGCGGACCGCTTGGTGCTGGACCTGTTTCAGGCAGGTCATCTGCGCTGGATCTATGCGCATCTCGATAGCTTGCACCACGCGGAATGGTTTAAGGCGCTAGCCAAGGATATTGTGGCGCCGCCACTTGAGGCGCCGAGACAGCCAGACAAAGCCAACCGTGCGGCCGATGTCCTGGCTGCGATTGCACAAGATTTGGGAGGTACAGAACTATGATCGGCGACAGGGGCAATCATCTGTACACAAGCCTCGGCATGGTGCTGCCGTCTCAACCGCGCGCCGAAAAAGCGCCGCGCCTGTCGCAGCTAAGGCGCGGGCTGTCACTCAGTGCGCTCGCTTTTGTGCTGACGGCCTGTGGGGAGGCCACGGTCGAGATGGAGGAGATGGCGTCCGAGATCACCACGGCTTTGGAAACTGCACCACGCCCTGAAGTTGAGGCAGACCGTGCGGCGGTAGACCTCAGCGCGGGGTTTGAACCGGCGCTGAGGGCGGCTGTGGAGGCCAACGAGGGCTATCGGGCCGCATTGCGGCTGGAGGAAGAGGCGACCTTGCGGATTGGTGTGGCGGCCAGTGTGCGCCGCCCGCAAATCTCGGGCAATGCAAACTTGGGTGGTATCCGCGAAACCGGTGGCACGCAGCCGGATGATACGACGACGGGTGTGTCGGCTGGGATCAACATATCGCAATTGATTTACGATGCAGGTGCGAGCACAGCGGCGGTGAACTCTGCAACGGCGGAAGCGCTGGCGGCGCGGGCCGAGCGGGAGGCGCGTGGCAACGAGCTGGCACTTGAAGCGGCACAGGCATGGATCGAGGTCTGGCAGTTCGAGGCGCGACTGGGATTGTTGCGCAGGCGCACAGCAGAAATGGATGGCCTGATTGCGCATATGGAGCGTATGGCGGCCAATGGGATGGTGGATCGGGCCGCGATGGATTCTGCGCGCCGCCAGGTGGTCGACATAACGCTGGAAGAGACTCGGCTGCAGTCCCAGCTTGATGCGGCGCGCGTGCGGTTTGAGCGCTTGTTTAACAGCGCTGAATCAGATGTTGGGCAACCAGAGGCTTTGCTGAGCATGGCGCAGGCAGAGGCGACAGCCGAGGCTTGGCAGAATGCGCCAGGCTTGCAGCGGACGGCAGCCCAAATGATTGTGGCGCAGAACGCCGTGACACAAGCGCGAGCCGCGTTCCGCCCAACCGCCCGACTGCAGGCGGGTGTGCGCTCACCGATGGAAGACGGCGAAAGCACGGATACGACTCTCGGGCTGATGGTGGAATATACCTTTGGCGATGGGGGCCGCCGGCGCGCAGAGCTGGCTTCTGCTCAGGCGCGCGCTGAGGCCGCCGAAGAGCAACTGACCGATGCGCAGCGCACGCTGCAAGCAGAGCTCGCGGCAGCTTTAACACAGCTGCGCTCGATCGAGCAATCCATGCCGCTGGTGGCTGAACAAATCCGGTTGAGCGCCTCGGAAGCGCAAACCTCACGGTCGCAGATCACCACCGGCCAGTCGAACTTGCGTCAGCTGGTTGAGGCGGAGATTGAGAATTACCGCGCGCAGGATCGCCAGATCGCGATGCAAGCGGAACGCCATATCGTGTTGCTCACTCTGGCCGCGCGCACGGGAGAGCTGAGCCGCAGGCTCGGCCTCGGGGCCGAACCCGCGCGCTGAGGCAAGATAGAATAGAAAGGACACTCCAGCTGATGGAGGCAGAAGACCAAAAAAAACCAAAAGAGGGCAATGTCTTGGGTCGTATTGACGCGGATAGTGCAAAAGATGCGACAATAGAGACTGCGTCCGTGTCCGATGAGGCGCAAGACGGCGCGGTTGCGGCGGAGAGCCCACATCGTGATGGCGGGTCAGCAGCGGCCAGTGACGCTGGCGACAGCGGTCCGCTGGAGCTGCAGGCTTATCAGACGTTGAGTGATCCAGAGGCGTCGAACGATGACGTCACAGACCTGAAGAGCGAGGCGCCCAAAGGGGAACCTGCCGCGCCGGAGGCGGACACCGAGACTCCGCTGATCCTGGCGGTGCAACATATTCTCTCGCTCTCTGGCATGGCTTTCTCGTCTGGGGCGGTGCGCGATCTGCCCGAGCTGACCAGCGAACAGTTTGACCCCAAATCAGCGGTTTCTGCGCTGCGCCATGTGGGGTTTGACGCGAGCTATGGGGAGATGCGGGTCAAGACGCTGCGGGCCTCCCACTTGCCAGCCATTGGCTTTTTGCACAGCGGCGAGGCCGTGGTGATACAGACCGTCAACGAAGATGGCCAGATCCTGGTCAAGCGATTTGTCGAAGATCAGCCGTTTGTCGAAGAGACCTGGCCGCGCAAAGAGCTTGACCGAGGGCTAAAGCCATATGTTGTTCTGGCACGGCCGGTGCACAAGGCGGCCAAGCCCAAAGGCAAAAATGACTGGTTTTGGGGGTCGCTGGCGCAGGGCAGGGGACTTTATGGGCAGGTTTTGGTGGCCGCCGCTCTGACGAACTTCTTGGGGCTGTCCACTTCGCTTTTTATCATGGTGGTCTATGACCGCGTCGTGCCCAATGAGGCAATCGAATCGCTGATTGCACTGACTATCGGGGTGCTGATTGCGCTTGGCTTTGATTTTGTCATCAAGACGCTGCGCGCGCAGTTTGTCGATAAGGCGGGCAAGCGGGCTGATGCGCGGATGTCGCGGCTGATCTTCGACAAGATTTTGCATATGAAGCTCGACAGTCGGACGCAAAAATCCGGGGCGATGGCCAGCATCGTGCGCGAGTTTGACACGCTGAGGGAATTTTTTACCTCGGCCACCTTGGTCGCGATTGTGGATCTGCCATTCATCTTTTTCTTTATCTGGATCATCTCGCTGATTGCGGGCCCCTTGGCTTTGGTGCCGCTCATTGCAGTACCACTGGTGATCGTCGCAGGCCTCGGCATCCAGCCATTTTTGGCCCGGATCACCCAAGGTTCGATGCAAAGCAACATGTCCAAACAGTCTGTGCTCGTCGAAACTCTGAATGGCTTGGAGACCGTGCAGGCCACAGGTTCGGGCCGATTGATGCGGCGCCGCTTCGAGGAGGCGGCCGACGCGCAATCCGACCTTGGCTTGAAAAGCCGCATGTTGTCGAACTTCGCCATCAATTCCGCAGCCTCGGTCCAGCAGCTCGCGCAGATCGCCACGATCTTTTATGGCGTGTTCCTGATCCAGGATGGCACCATCACAATGGGGGCCATGATTGCAGCCGTGATCCTGGGCGGACGGACCTTGGCACCGCTCTCGCTGCTGGCCTCAGCGATGTCACGGGCCAATGGGGCACGGGAAGGCTACCGCTCACTGTCCACTGTCATGGCCCCCGCGAATGAAGAGGATGCGCCCATCAGTGCACGGCTCAGCCGCCCCACGCTGACCGGGGATCTGGAACTCAAAGGGGTCAGTTACACGTTCCCCGGGGCCAACAGCCCCATCGTGAACGATCTGTCGCTGAAGATCCCGGCCGGTCAGAAAGTGGCGATTGTTGGTCGGATGGGATCGGGCAAGTCGACTGTTGCACGGCTGATGTCGGGGCTGATTGAGCCCAGTAAAGGGGCTGTGCTGATTGATGGTGTGGATTTGCGTCAGATCGATAAATCGGACGTGCGCCGCAATGTCGGGGTCATGCTGCAAGAGACATGGCTCTTCTCGGGCACGGTCAAAGAGAACCTGCAGATGGGCTTCTATGAATATGATGACGCGCATATCCTGAATATCGCCAAGATTTCTGGGGTTGATGATTTTGTGGCCGGGCATCCGCAAGGCTATGACATGGAGCTCAAAGAGCGCGGAGAGGGGCTCTCTGGAGGGCAACGCCAATCCATTAATCTGGCCCGCGCGCTTCTGCACGACCCCAGTCTGTTGATCCTGGATGAGCCCACAAGTTCCATGGATACCGCGACTGAAAAGTCGGTGATTGACCGGCTGCAGGACTGGGGCGGTGATCGCAGTCTCATTATGGTTACGCACCGCAATACCCTCCTACAACTGGTCGACCGGGTTCTGGTCATGGACCAAGGCAGCGTGGTGGCGGATACGACGCCGGACCAGCTGCGCGCGCAAGCCCGTCAAGAAAAGTGAGCGAGAATGTCTGACATTGATTTCAAAAGCCTGTCGCGTGAAATGGCCGGGCGTGAGGGCCTCGCGGGCTCGGCCGTGATGATCACCGTGATCGCACTTGTGGCCATGGCGCTTTACTGGGCCTCTTGGGCGGAGCTTGACAACGTCACGCGTGGTGAAGGCCGGATTGTCCCGTCTGTGCAAAACCAGATGGTACAGGCCGCAGAAGGTGGTGTGATCTTGCGCCGGTATGTCTCGGAGAACAGCCAAGTTGCGCAAGGGGACGTCATGTTCGAGATTGATCCCGTGGATGCGAGCAGTGAGTTCAACCGGGTTGAACAGCGCTTGGCGGGCCTGGATATCAAGGAGCTGCGCCTGCGCGCGGAGATCGAGGGGACCGAGTTTGCGATCCCGGAGGAGTTAAACGCGCGCTCGCCGATTGTTGCGCTGACCGAGCAAAGCTTGTTCGCAGCACGTCGCTCAGAATTGGCCGGTCAGCTTGCCGTGCTTGAGCAGCGCCGCCATCAGCGAGAGCAGGACCTGCGCACGGCTGAAAGCACGCGTGGTACAGCGGAGCGTACGGCGGGGTTCCTGGGCGAAGAAATCGCCGTGGTTGAGCCGCTGGTGAGGGACAACATTGCGCCGACGACCCGGCTTTTGGAGTTGCAGCGCCAACTGGAACAGGCGCGCGGTGAGCAGGACCGGGCGGAGGTGTCTATTGGACAGGCGCGCTCTGGCATTGCCGAGATAGATACCGAAATCGAAAATGCGCGGGCGAACTTCCAGCTACGAGCCATGGAAGAGCTGAATACGGTGGTAGCTGAAAAGAGCGAACTCGAAGAGTCGCTGCCGCGTCTTGAGGAGCGCGTGAGCCGCACCGTGATCCGCGCGCCCATGGAAGGCATTGTGAGCCAGCTCAACTTCCGTACACCGGGAGGGTTTGTAAATACGGGCGACGTCATGTTGGAGTTGGTGCCAACTGGCGAGGCGCTGATCATTGAGGCGAAGATCATGCCGCAGGATATCTCGCGCATCCGGGTCGATGACGCGGTGCGCATCCGTTTGTCGGCTTATGACTCTGCCAAATATGGGACTGTTGATGGCCGTGTGCTCCGGATCAGCCCGGATGCTGTGGTTGATGAGCAAAACGGGGGTGCCACCCACTATCTCGTTGATGTGGCGATCGAAGGAGACCTGGTCCTGGAAGAGACCGGCGAAGCGGTTACGTTTATCCCCGGCATGACCGCGACAGTTGATGTACTCTCGGGCAAGCGCACCGTTCTTGAATACATCTGGCAGCCGATCGCGCGGGTGCAAGAGCTGGCGCTCAGGGATTGATAAGGGCGGAGCCAATGACTGGTGGTGGCAATTGATGACGAGGTTTTTGGTGAACCGCCCCGGGTTTACCGGAGAGTAAAACACTCAAAGGATGAGCCCTATGACGAAGAGACGATTCACCCCCGCCTATCCGGCTGAACTTCGCGAGCGCGGTGTTCGGCTGTTTCGAGAGAACCGCGCAGATTACACCAGTGATACGGCGGCCTACCGCGCGATCGCGCCGAAGCTTGGCTGTTCTCCCGACAGTCTGCGCGCCTGGTGCCAGCAGGCAGAGCGAGATGCTGGACAACATGCCGGGCTGACCAGCGCCGAGAAGGATCGGATCAAGGAACTTGAGCGTGAGGTCCGTGAACTTCGCACCGCCAATGAGATCCTGAAGAAGGCCAGCGCATATTTCGCGGCGGCGGAGCTCGACCGCCCGTTCAAGCGATG
>JANSYK010000077.1 GCA_024742485.1 Alphaproteobacteria bacterium
AAAAACCCCAATGCCCGATCCGCCAACGGCTGTTGCGATGTGCCGTTCCGAATCGATAAAATCGTCTCCCCGCCGCAAACTAGTCTGCGGAAGAAACAAGCGAAACTGCGTAAATATGCGTAACGGGGTGCGGCCTTCAGAAGGCGGCCTGCGCGGTGGCGGTGCCTTTGACGTCCCAATAGTCATTGCTGCCATAGCGGCCCTCGACGGACGCGTTCAGGGACCATTTGCCATTGGTTGAGCGGTGGTTGACCCCAAGGCCGGCAAAGCCCATCACCGCCGTGTCGAAGAACGAGGCGGAGAAGGTGTCGAACGCGCCCGCCGCAACGCTCGCATCCACATCGCTGCCGAAATTGAACACGCCATCGGCACCGGCCCAGGTCTCCACCGAGATCTGGCCCGACTGCGTCTGCTTCTGATGCGCCAGATAGCTGGCCTTGGCCCGCATGGCCGCCACCTGAACCGTGCGGCTGGCCACCGTCAGATCAGCCGCCGACCCGCTCTCGCTGTAGCCGTCCACAAACAGCGCCGCATAGTGACCACCAAGGCTGACCTCCGTGCGCTCGCCAATCCCCCGGCCAACCGTCACGGATGGCGAGATGAAGGTCGCGCCATAATCGGCCGTTGCCGTCTCCAGCCCACCGGCCACCGTGTTGTTGGCCACGGTGCGGTCCGAACTGAACTGCGTATAGCCGCCCATCAGTCCACCGCGCACCCAGTAGGCCCCGGCGCGGGCGCCGGCATAGGCCCCGCCAAAGACCGATGCCGCATCGATCTCCTGCGTGTCGTATTCGGTTTCCTGCTGCGTATAGGACCCGCCGGCAAAGGCGCCATAAAGCCGTTCGTCGGAGGCAAAGCCGCCGCCGCTGACAAGACCGCCATAGGCCTGTGTGCCGCCGGTCACATTGCCGGATGCGCCCTGCGACTGATAACCGCCAAAGCCGCTGACCCAGCCGCGCGGGCCGGTGGCCTCGAAGCCCGGCGTATCGGCGCCATAGGCAAAACTCGACTGCCCGCCAAAGCCGCCGCCGAACCGGTTGCCGCGCCCCGACCCGGTGCGCACCGCTCCATGCACCGCCTCGGCCGTTGTCTGGACAAAGGACTGCGCCAGGGCAAAGCCCGTCGGATCCACCGTGTAGACAATTCTGTTCGCCGTGTCATGGAAGTGGGGAATGGCCGAGTTGAGGGTTTCGAAATTTCCCGAGTAATCGATATAGAGGTTTAACCCAACACCGATATCCAGCGTGGCGCCTTTGAAGTTGAAGGCGACGTCCCCGACAAGCACCGAACCGGCTCGCAGATTGAGTCTGGCATCAATGTCATTCAACGCGATTGCCCGCTGTTTGCCCATGATCATACCGCTGTTGGTGAGCTCGGCATTGAGACCGGATATTTGAATGCCATCCCTATCACCAATGATCGTACCGGAGTTGACTATCTTGCTTCCGGAACCTGTTGAGCGAATACCATCGTCACCGGAGTTGATCGTGCCTCTGTTGGTGATTTTGGCGCCTGCACCCTCCGAGTAGATACCATCGTCATCTGCATTGATCGCACCCCAGTTGATGATGGTGACCGTACCGGGAGCTGTCGATCGGATACCAATGTCACCAGCGTCAATCGTGCCGAAGTTGGTGATTTTGGCGTTCTCGCCGTAGGAGTAGATTCCTTCGTCAGAGGCCACGATCGTGCCGCGGTTGATGATGACGGCCCTGGCGCCTTCTGATTCAATGCCATCACCGGCAGTAATCGTGCCGGCATTTTCGACGGTCTGATCATCATTTTCCATGCTGACGCCCTCTACGGAGACGCCGTTCCCAGGACTAATCTCGCCGCCCTGGTCGATGAACAATGTGTCACCAATATTGAGAAGCTCGAACGTCGTCGTCCTGGTCGTGCCGTTCGGAACCGTAAAGTCATCCGCTGCGGCCAGCGAGACCGGCAGGAAAACAAGCGCGGACGTGCATAGCAGCGCCTGACGCAACATCCGGCTGCGTGTCGTTGTCAATGTCGTCATGAATGCCAAAAACCCCAATGCCCGATCCGCCAACGGCTGTTGCGATGTGCCGTTCCGAATCGATAAAATCGTCTCCCCGCCGCAAACTAGTCTGCGGAAGAAACAAGCGAAACTGCGTAAATATGCGTAACGGGGTGCGGCCTTCAGA
>JANSYK010000072.1 GCA_024742485.1 Alphaproteobacteria bacterium
CGTCTGTCCATTCGCTGTTCTCCATGGTTGGTTTGCAACTCCATGGAATACCAGAATGGGCAGCCCCTGCTGGGGCGCGCCCCAGCAGGGGCTCATGACCCCCACATCGAGCGAATTTCCAGACGTCAGGTTACAGTACCGCGTGAGTGATGAGGAGTCGGACTTATCGAATGAGGCACGGCCAGCATCGCGGACCAGTTCCGCAAGCACCGTCAGGGTATCCAGACCAACATGTGCGGCATCGACACCGCGACAGCCGGCACATGCGGCCCGGTCAAACATCCAGACAGGGACTTCCAGAGACCGGTCCGACCGACTGCCAGTGAGATTGCATCGAAACACCGCCACACCAGGTTTATCGATCACCTCATGGACATAAACCGATCGGCCAAACCAAGGGTGCCATCGATAAAGAACCTCGCGCCGATCGATAACGTGGGTGTTCTGGCGTTCAGTTGTACAATCACCACCGCCCACACTCGAGCCTCGACGGGCTCACCCCGTGGGAGTATCACCAACGGTCAAGAGAGGACCAAACCCTGAACAGAGCTAACCCAAATTAGCGGACTCAAAGGGGAGCAGGTCAAGCCGGATCTTGTCCGCATCGCTCCAGTGCCGACGCCGCGGCACGTCCTCGGCGGACAGGATCTCGATGTGCGGTGTGAACGTAAGGTCGACCATAAGGTCGGACTTACCATCACCCAACGCGCCCCGTCAGACGGCCACCGCCGGAGCGTTACGAATGAAATACGCCCGCCTGATCTTCGCAATCGTCTCCACGACCAACATCCCCAACTCGCTCCCTCAAATCTTCTCAGAGAGCTTCTGAACAGAAATATCAGGGGGGTCACTTTTGGACGCCGATTACCCCAATACAGGGGTCAATTTCGCATGCCGGTTCACACTGAGAGGAGCAAGGAAGATGACAATTTCCACGACAATAGCCGCAACTTTGGTGGGAAGGCAGTTCATCCCATTAAGTCATTTTGAATCAAAAGGAACGTGATTTGGGAATCCCCTAAATGCAGACGCCACCCAATATCTGTGTTCACTTCTGAATTGGTCGTGTGCAGCCTGCAGATTGCGAAATTGTGTTGGGCAGACCGGGATGCGCGCTGAAGGCCGATTCAAGGGCAGCATGCCAAGCATCGTCGCCGCGCACTGGATTTGGGATGTAAAATGGCTGAAACCCGCGATCCAGGGCAAAGTCGCGAAACCTGTGTCGCTCACCGTCACCAAGGATAATCCATGCTGTGTCGGGCCAATCCATTGCCCGATGGGTGCCTACCCAGACTTTAAGATCAATTTGGTAAGTAGCGTTGGTTAGTGAGTCCCAGATATCGAACACGTCTGATGCGTTAGTAATAACGGATCGGGCAGTACCTGAAAGAACAGCCTGGGTGGCGGCTTTGGCGGTCTGACACCACAGGAGCGTGTCGGTTCTGGCAAACAGCGCGTCGAATGCGTATTGAAAACCTCGCTTAGAGCTTAGGACGTCTGGAATCTGTTTGGCTGGAACTCCAGACCAGTGCAGATATTCGCCCATCAGTGTGGTTGGTGGCCAGACAATTGCGGTATCTCCTAACAGTTCAGGGCGCTTGAATATGTCAGTTAGTTCGGTGATCATTGCCTCTGGTGCAAGTAAGGCTATCCGTTGGCTTTTGACAATCGCGTTGCACGGCATTCTTGCGCGCAAGCGTATCGTGCAGATGGCGGCGACGAGCTTGGCTGGGCCGACGATCACGTTCGCGCCATTTGACACTGTGGCTGCGCCTAGATCTCCGTCTGTGGAAAGGCGAATTCCAACAGTGCGCAGCTTGACTCCGAGATTCTTGGTGAAATGTTCGCTGAGTGCGGTCTCAATAACGTCTGCTTCGTCCAGTTGTTCCGCGACGCCGATCACAATGCTTTCGCTGCTGGCGTGGGAACCAAGAGCAACAAGCAGGAGACTAGAAATCAAGGCAAGGGTGCAGCGTTTAGAGTGTGGCATGCTCTTCCTGTCTTAATCTGTTTACCATATTTAGATAAGCTTGTATGATCTTCGCTTCACTGATAACACCGAGCAAAGTGTCCGCCTCAGTATCGATCACGGGAACAGCGTCGCCAACGAAGTTTTTTAGTTTCTCCATTGCCTCCAACACGTTGGTATCCTGTGTAAAGATCAGTTCCGCATTCTTAACTTTCCCTGCCGCTGCGGTCCTCGACTTTTGGTCAAGATCGTAGAGCTCCACAACTCCGACAAAGCGACCGGTATCAGGATCGCGC
>JANSYK010000010.1 GCA_024742485.1 Alphaproteobacteria bacterium
CAACGGCCCGATCCAATCTCGGACTGGGCTCGATTGCCACGCAAGCCGCAAGCAATGTTACGATCACCGGTGGATCGATCAACGGGATCACCCTTGATGGTGGGACCTTCTGACCATGGCAAATACCGTTCTGGTCAAACGCACGACTGTGGCGGGCAGGGTGCCCGGCACCGCGCAGCTTGCGCCCGGCGAACTGGCGGTCAACGTTGCAGATGGCAAGCTCTTCCTCAAGCGTGTTGCGGGCTCCGAGGCTGTCGTGGAGCTTGGGCAGGTCGGGCCGCAAGGTCCGATCGGTCCTGAGGGGCCGCAAGGGCCGGCCGGGTCGGATGGCTCGCCGGATACCGCCGCTGAGGTGCTCTCGAAACTGCGCACGGTCGATGGCTCGGGCTCAGGGCTCAACGCCGACCTGCTGGATGGCAAGCATGCCAGTGCCTTTGCCCGCCTGACCGGCGGCGTCTTCACCGGCGCGGTCACCGCGCCGAACTTCGTCTCGTCCTCGGACATACGGCTGAAATCTGACATCCTGCCCATATCGGACGCGCTGGCTAAGGTGCAGGCCCTTGCCGGTGTCACTTTCCGCATGCAGGACTGCGAGGGGCGCCAGATGGGGCTGATCGCACAGGACGTGCAGAAGGTTGCGCCCGAGGCGGTGATCGAGGTCGAGGGCACCCTGCGTCTGTCTTACGGCAATCTCGTGGGCTTGTTGGTCGAGGCGATCAAGGACCTCCATGCGGAGGTCGAGCACCTGAGGGCAATCTGCCAGAAAGGAGACGACCATGGCCTATAAGGTCGGCACCACGACCGTCATCGACAACAATGGCGAGATCGATTGGTCGCGGATCATCAACGCACCAGCCTCTGATCCGATGGCCAGCATCGCGGCCGCCAGCGCTGGCGGGATCGGCACCTATGTCTTCGCACGAAGCTCGACCGCGTCAGATGTGGCCTTCGGTGCCACACGCGCGGGCAGCGCGCTTCAACCCACCAGCGCGCCCCACAGGTTTGCGCAGTCGGGTGCTCTCCAGCAGAGCTTCCTGATCGGCACGGCGCTGGCCGGGACCTGGCGCTGCATGGGCACCTACGACTACTACGCGCGCCAGACCCAGGGCGGGGGAGGGGACCAGACCGTTTATGAAATGTACGGCGCAACGCTCTGGATGAGGATCGCATGATGGACATACGCAACCCCCGCTTCACAGCCACCACCGCGCTCGACTGCGAGATCGCACATCCAGAACTGGGCTGGATCCCCTTCACCGCCTCCGCACAGGATGTCGAGCCCCATGGGCGCGATATCTATGCCGCGGCACTGGCGCAGGGACCGGCCGAGTACGCGCCGCCTCCGGACCCCACACCCGCTGATGTACTGGCCGCCGAGCGGGGGCAGATGCGTCTGAGCTTCAGCCAGCTCCTGATCGGGCTCGTCGCGCGTGGCTGGATTACCGAAGCCGAAGGCGAGGCCTGGCTCGCAGGGCAATTGCCCCAGGCCGTTACCGATCTGATCAGTACCCTGCCAGAGCAGCAGCGCTTTGCCGCCAGAGCCCGTGCCTTCAGGCCCGCACATATCCGCCGGCTGGATCCGCTCGTCATAGCGCTGGCAGACGCCGAGGGCAGAACAGAGGAAGAGCTCGATGGGTTCTTCAGGGAATTTGTAGAGGTGTGAATGGGGGGAAGAGGCGAGCCCTGATTGCCAGTTGTTTTGCCAAAATCGCACTCCGGCACATGATGGTCTGCAACATCAACATTGAAAAAAACTTTAGCTGCAATAATATCGAAAGAGTTATTTAGACTTTTGTACAGGTACGTTCGCATTCCGCCAATGACAACCGAGGATGTGGATTAAGTGCAGCGCTTTGCAAGAACGACCGGCAGCAGTCACTTGAAAATTGAATTCAGGGTGTCATTGAGGGCCTTCGTCCATGTTGCTCAAACGCCAAAATGAGAGGGTCACGGGCAACGTCAAGCGATGCATAGCAGCGGACCTGCGCGTGATGTCATCCCTGCAGCCGGAATTGCTGACTGCGCTGCAATCCATTGCTCGAACACTCCATTTCGAAGCTGGCCAAGCTGTTGTTCACGAAGGCGAGAGGCCGAACTATGTCGGGGCGGTAACCGAAGGCATCCTCAAGATGCAGAAAACATTTCCCGATGGGCGAGAGCACATCGTTGGTCTTCTGGTGGAAGGCGACATGTTCGGGCGGGTTCATCACGGCGCGCACACCTTCTCCATGGAGGCCGCCACCAATACCACGATCTGCGCCTTTCCGCGTACACGCTTCGAAAGTCTTATCGATGCCTGGCCAGAACTCGAGCAGGTCGTCTTGCTGGATATTCTTGATGAGCTCGACAGAGCCCGAGAGTGGATGCTGGTCCTCGCCAATCACCGAACAACTGAACGGCTTGCAGGATTTCTGGTCGTGCTTTGTCGACGTTGGGCCAATGTGGCGAAGCTGCAAAACAACGATGAGCAAAATCCTGAAATCCAAATTCCCTTGAGCCGACGGGATCTTGCGCATTTCCTTGGGGCGCGGCCCGAGTCCATCAGCCGCGCATTCCATGCGCTGGCCGATGATTTGCATATCCGGATAAAGACACCCTACGACATCGAGATTCTCGACCTGCAGGAACTCATCGGGATGTGCGGCCTCGAAGATTTTGCCGAGACAGCGGCCTTCGAATATCGCCCATCAGTCTCGCGATAAGAGGCACTGCTCCGCGCCCAGCATCCATTCCATCAGCTTGATCTTCAGCTCTTTCACCCGACTGCTCGCGCCTCTGAGTCAACCCGAGCCACGGACCGATGTCCTTGGACGATCGGAACCGTTCTGGGTCATCGACAGTTGCCATGACAGTGAGGGCGACCACGCGACCGACCAACCCCGGGCATCGTCATAAGCGTGTGACAGACCGGGTCTTCCTTGGCGTGGTTGCGCAGAAGCTTCTCCAAACCGGCCAGTTCCTGTCGCAGCATCCGTGGTCATGCAAGAGTCGGATTTGCTGCAGCCTCCAGCAGGGGATTACCTTCGGTCAGTTCCTGCACCCGCGATTCAAAGCGGCCCTTCGCAACACGACCCATCTTAAGCCCAAAGTTTTGAAGCACGCCTCTAATCGATAGTTCGCGATTTATCGCTGCCTGCTGGACAGCTTTGCGCGCGGACAGAAGCGCGCATCTCTTGAGCTGATATCGACTTGCAATGGACATGTCGGTACCAACCCATCTGCAGTAGCCGCGCAATCCCTCTGAATCCCGGCGATCCGTCTTGATGGGCATCGCCTTCAGTGCACCCTTCACCTCGCCGCGTCTACATCAGCACCGTGGAAAGGCCTGCATAGGTCAAACGTCGATAAAGCCAGTGTGACAGAGGGCCGGCTTCAAGACCAATCGTAACGACGTCACCCGGCATCGCCTTCGGTGTCGTAACAAGGTCCTCCGGTTCGCTGGTAGCGGTCGTTTCCTTGAAGATCTTGCCTGCGCGCCCACCACGCAGATCGCAGTGCTTGCGAGAGAGACATCCAGTCCGATATAGATTTCTACGTCGTTGCCTTTTCTTTCTCAGAGTTCTTGGGGCGCGCTTCAAAACACGACCCCGTAGACACGCCGCACAGCGTGCCAAAAGCAACGACACCCCACATCAAGCCGTTGATCAACTCTCAACGATGCCAGTTGGGCCGAGCCCTGTTACGGCATCTCCAAATGATGCCTCCGGCGTCAGTGGTCCTTAAGTTAGGAAGACTTTCAATTGTTGTTGACTTTATTTTAGGATCATTACTACCATTAGCGTACTAACAAAAATGGAATCTGGTGTTGCCCTATTTGCGACCTACACATCTTGGTGATGCACTGACTGTGCTACAGCAATCGGAGCCGCAAATCATTGCGGGTGGAACGGATGTCTATCCGGCAATGCCACGGGGTCCGCGACCCGAAGCCTTCATGGATGTCACCAGGATTGAAGGTTTCTCGGAAATCACTCGAACCCAGGACGGATTGCGATTTGGGGCTGCGGTGACGTGGTCGGATATCGTGCGCGCGGACCTGCCTTGCGCCTTCGATGCGCTAAAACAGGCCGCGAAAGAGGTTGGCAGCCTGCAAATTCAGAACGCCGGGACAATCGCGGGAAATATCTGCAACGCCTCGCCTGCCGCGGATGGTGTGCCGCCATTGCTTGCGTTGAATGCAGAGGTCGAACTGGCCAGCCTGGCACGAGGCACACGGACGGTGCCGCTTGGCGACTTTATAACCGGGGTACGCAAGGTCGACCTGTTGCCCGATGAACTGGTGACAGCAGTGTCCGTTCCATCCCCTCCCGAAGGTATGGTGTCGGCCTTCGAGAAGCTGGGAAGCCGCCGCTACCTGGTGATCTCGATCACGATGACTGCGACCAATATCCTGCTGGATGCAAACGGTCGGATAGAAAGGGCGCATATCGCTGTTGGGGCTTGCTCGGCCGTGGCGCAGCGCCTGCCGGAATTGGAAAGGGACCTGATCGGAACGCGGCCGTCGGAGATCGCGATTGAAGACAGGCATCTTGCCCCCTTGTCGCCCATTGATGATGTGCGCGGGTCAGGGTCATACAGGTTGGATGCAGCGGCGGAACAAATTCAACGTGCCATTTCCAGGGCGGTACTGACATGAAAAAACCGATTGAACCGACGGCCACCAGGTTTCGCCTGAACGGACAAGAGGCCGCGGCCATTGCCGTTCCGGGCCAGCGTTTGTCCGAAATGTTGCGCGAAGGGCTTGGCCAGCGGGATGTCAAAATCGGATGCGACGCGGGCGATTGCGGCGCTTGCACCGTGCTGGTCGAAGGCAAGCCGTTTTGTGCATGCCTCACACCGGCGCATCAGGTCGCAGGGCTGTCCGTCGAAACGCTGGCGGGGCTGAGGGACCAAGACCCGGCCGCCCAGGCGCTGGCACAGAGCTTTCTGGATCATGGGGCCGCGCAGTGTGGCATTTGCACGCCGGGCATGATGGTTTCGGCCGTCGCACTTTTGCGCGATGTACCGGAGCCCAACGAAGCGCAGGTCAAAGATGCGCTTGGCGGCGTGTTGTGCCGTTGTACGGGCTATCGCAAGATCATCGACGCGGTGCTCGGTGCGCCTGCCGTTGCGCGCGACGCTGTCGGGTCGGTGGGCGATGCGATCCGGCATTTGGATGGCGAGGCGAAACTGTCCGGCGCGCTTCAATACGCGGACGATGTCGCACCCGTGGGCTGCCTTGAAATTCTGCTCATCCGGTCGCCCTATCCGCGCGCCAGCTTCACCTTCGGGAACTTGGAAAACTATGCCGCCGAAAACGGGCTCGAAGGGATTTTGACGGCGGAAGATGTGGCCGGTGAGAACACATTCGGGGTGATCCCGGGGTTCGAGGATCAGCCCGTCTTCGCAGAGAACGAGGCGCGTTTTCGCGGAGAGGCCGTGGCGGCCGTGATCGGTACGCCGGAGGTGATTGCGCGCATTGCTCCCGAGGATTTTCCTGTCTCTTGGACAGAACTGCCGGCCGCCCAGGATATCGAGACCGCTCAAGGCAAAACCGCAGCCCAATTGCACGATGGCCGCGTGAACAACGTGATGTGTGGCGGTTTCGTCAAATGCGGCGACCCCGAGGACGCGCTGGCGCGCGCGCATGTCATTGTGGAAGGGCGTTTCCAAAGCGGCTTCGTGGAACATGCCTATATCGAGCCCGAGGCTGGATTTGCGCAAATGGTTGGCGACCGGGTAGAGGTCCATGCCTGCACGCAAGCCCCTGTAATGGACCTAGAGGGTCTGGAACGGGTGCTGGGCTTGGATCGGTCCCGCATTCGGGTTGTACCCACGGCTGTCGGCGGGGGATTTGGCTCCAAGCTGGATATGAGCGTACAACCCTATCTGGCGCTTGGGGCCATAAAGACCGGCAAGCCGGTGCGCATTTGCTTCACGCGCATCGAATCCATGCAATGCTCCACCAAAAGGCACCCCTCGGACATCACGCTTCGAATTGGCGCAGATGCGAAAGGCAAGATTTGCGGGTTCGACTTTCGCGGCTCGTTCGACACAGGGGCCTATGCCAGTTGGGGGCCAACGGTGGCCAATCGTGTGCCTGTACACGCCTCGGGGCCTTATCAGGTCACCGACTATGTCGCGCAGTCGAAGGGCATTCACACGAACAACCCGCCTGCTGGTGCCTTCCGGGGATTTGGCGTGCCGCAATCTGCGATCGCGCAGGAAAGCCTGTTCGACGACCTCTCCGAGCTGCTGGGTATGGACGCGCTTGATTTCCGCATCCTCAATGCGCTGGAGAACGGCGTGCCCACGGTCTGCGGCCAGGTGTTCGACCAGGGTGTCGGCATAAAGGCCTGTTTCGATGCTTTGCGCGCCGAATGGAAGACGGAGCGGGCCAAGGCAGAGCAGTTAAATGCCGAGAACACCAAAGTGAAGCGCGGCGTAGGTGTCGCCGGCGGCTGGTATGGCTGCGGCAATACCTCGCTTCCGAACCCAGCCACCATAAAAAGCGGCGTGCGCGCCGATGGCACCCTCGTTCTGCATCAGGGAGCAATGGATATCGGCCAAGGTGCCAACACGGTGATCACTCAGATATTCGCGACTGCGCTTGGTGTTTCGGTGGATCAGATCGAACTGGTCGGCGCGGATACAGATGTTACGCCGGACGCCGGCAAAACTTCTGCCTCACGTCAAACTTTTGTCAGTGGCAATGCGGCGCGTCTTTCCGGCACCGCCCTGCGCGAAGCCGTTCTGCGCCATATGAACGTGTCCCCGGATGCACGGCTGGCGTTTGCCGCGGGCGCAATCCATGCGACCGATGACAGCGGGACTCACGGTCTCGATCTCGGTGCATTGACGCCCGATGCGGACGGGTTCGTTCTGGCGGCCAGCGAGACCTATGATCCCCCGACCAAACCCCTCGATGAAAACGGCCAGGGCCATCCCTACGCACAGTTTGGTTACGCCGCGCACCTGGCGGTGGTCGAAGTCGACATGACCCTTGGTGCCATTACACCGATCAAGTTTGTTGCCGCCCATGATGTGGGCCAGGCCATAAACCCGATGTTGGTTGAAGGACAGGTGCACGGCGGCATCGCACAGGGGCTTGGCATGGCACTGATGGAAGAATTCATCCCGGGCCGCACCGAGAACCTGCATGACTACCTGATCCCGACGATTGGCGATATCCCCCCGATCGAGACGATCATCATCGAAGAAGCCGATGCGCATGGACCCTTTGGCGCAAAAGGTCTGGGGGAACATGTTCTGATCCCGACGGCACCGGCGCTGCTCAATGCGATCAAACAGGCGACGGGCGTACGCATGACCCAGGTTCCCGCAATTCCAAGCCGGATGCTTGAGGCCATCCAGAATGAGACGAACGCATGCAAGAAGACGTGAAACCCGAAAAAATCCGCTGCGATGCCTGCCCCGTGATGTGCTACATCGCAGACGGAAAATCCGGGGCCTGCGACCGGTATGCCAATCACAGCGGCGAACTTGTAAGGTTGGACCCGCTGACTGTCATCCAGCAAGGCGAACAGGACGTTGTGCCGTTCCTGAGCGGCGCGTCCACAGACGACTGGGGCGGAGACATAATCAAGGGCGACCGGCAATTCGTGACCGCCGTGGGCGCCGGGACGACCTATCCTGATTACAAGCCCGCGCCGTTTATCGTGTCTCAGCAGGTCGAGGGGGTCGATATGGTCACGGTCGTGACCGAAGGCATCTTCAGCTATTGCGGCGTAAAGGTCAAAATCGACACCGATCGGCATATCGGACACGAACGTGACGTGGTGCGGGTGGATGGAGAACCCATCGGCCATGTGATGACGTCGGAATACGGGTCCAAGATGCTGTCGCTTGGTGGGGTGGAGCATCTGACCGGCGGTTCAAAGAAAGAGGGTCGCGTCACATGCGATGCGCTTTTGCGGCTTTGCAACCGCGAGGCCGTCACGATGACCATCGGCGATGAGGGACACGAGACCGAAATTGTCGTGCAAGCGGGTCAGCCGCCAATCATCAACGGCGACGTGGAACGTCTGATGCGCGTGGGCTGCGGATCTGCCACGATCGGCATGTTCCCCAAACAATGGATCGGATTTGTGGATGAGGTGGTCGTGGTTGACGATCACATCACGGGGGTCTTGTCGGAACACGAGACAGGCAAACAGCTTAAGGTGCCGCCCACGGGCATCAGGATCAAGGGCCGCCGTTCAACCCCGGGGCGCTATTTCCAGGTGGCGAATCCCGGAACCGGCTGGGGTGGAACCGATATTGATGACCCGCTCGTCATTCTGGGCGACTTCAACCCCAAGATTGCCTGGGAAGGCCTTCGCCTGTTCATGGTGTCCACGACGGGTCTGCAATGCGCCTATTACGAGTTGGATGCAGACCTGAGGCCGCAAAACAAACAGGTCCCGGAACAACTGGCCGTCTCGGCCGCACTGATTGCGGAGAATTGCGAGCCGTCGGTATGTTCGGTTCTCTTCATGGGCGGGGCCGGCGGGTCTTTGCGGGCTGGCGTCACGGAAAACCCGGTGCGATTGACGCGTTCGGTCAAAGAGGCCCTGACCCATGTCACATGCGGTGGGGCCGAGGCCTATGTTTGGCCGGGCGGCGGGATCACCGTCATGGTTGACGTCATGCAAATGCCGTCCAACTCGTTTGGCTACGTGCCCACCCCGGCGCTTGTCGCGCCGATCGAATTCACGTTGCGGGTCAAGGATTATGCCACGCTCGGTGGTCATGTCGGCCACATGAAGGCGGTTTCCGAAATCGATGCGGAGGGCGCGCGCCGCTTGCCGCCGAACCCCAAGGCGGGTGATCCGATGGCGCGGGCCAATTACCGTTGGACGGAAAACGACTGAATGGGGCCTTTCGCACGCATTCTTCCGGATGGGCAACGATTGCACCTGCAGCACGGCCCGAGCGATCTGATCGTTTTTGCCGAAGGCGACCGGACCTGCGCCTATGACGCGGCCATTGCCAGATTTGAAACGATCATTGCCGAGGTCGTTGCGGAACTTCCTGCTTTGCGTTCCCGGGTTTCTTCCTCGACGCAGCCGCCCAAAGGTACGGTCGCACGGCGTATGCACGACGCGACTGTGCCTTTTTTCAGCGGGCGATACATCACCAGAATGGCAGCGGTGGCAGGCGCCATTGCGGATGAGGTTCTCGCGGCGATAAGGAACGCAGCCGAACTTGACCGGGCATATGTGAACAATGGCGGTGATATCGCGCTGCATCTCGCCCCGGGCCAGAAGTTTCGCACGGCGATGAACGGGCACGACGGCCGCGACCTTGGCGAAATCGAGATCGCCGCTCAGGACAAGGTCCGTGGCATCGCGACCTCGGGCCGGCATGGGCGAAGCGTCTCGATGGGGATTGCCGACAGTGTGACGGTTCTGTCGTGCTGCGCTGCAAGGGCCGATGTGGCCGCGACGCTTATCGCCAACGCCGTGGACATCGCAGATCATTCGGCGATTACGCGTCGCCCGGCGCATGATGTCGTGGATGACAGCGATTTGGGTGACCTGCCGGTCGTGACCGCCTGCGGCCCACTGGACGCGACAGCGTGCTCCGCCGCTCTGGCCAAAGGCCGACTGTTGGCCGAGCTTTTCCAAAGCCAAGGCCTGGTTGCGGGGGCGGGCTTGTTCCTGCAAGACGCTGCTTCAACAACGAACAACCAGCTGATCCTTCATAGCAAAGAGGCTCAATATGCCTGACCTGCACATCCGAAAGACCGCCTATTCGGTCGAAGAAATATTCCACGAAGGTGGCCCAATAGCGGACAAGCCCCTGAAACGTGCTGCTGCGATTGCGGTGATCAGGAACCCTTTCGCAGGGCGGTATGAGCCGGACATCCAGTGGTTCATGGAAGACCTGAAGCCCCTGGGTCTGCAATTGGCTACGCGCCTGGTCGACATGCTGGGCGGTGCCGATCAGATCGAAGGCTACGGCAAGGGCGCCATGATCGGAGAAGCCGGAGAGCTGGAACACGGCGCATTGTGGCACGCGCCCGGTGGATATGCGATGCGCGAACTGCTCGACAATTCCAACGCGATCGTGCCCTCCACCAAGAAGGTTGTGGGCGTGGGCGGGCGGCTGGATGTGCCGATCACCCATATCAATGCGTCTTACGTACGCAGCCATTTCGACGCCATGGAGGTTGGTCTGAATGACGCGCCGAGAGCCGATGAAATGGCGCTTGTGTTGGTCATGAGCACTGGCGCGCGAATTCACAACAGGGCGGGCGGCCTGGCGGCGAAAGACATCGTAGGAAAGGATGGTCTGAGATGAGTGCAAAAATCCGCAAGATTGCCGTGAATATCGAAGAGACGCATACCGAGATCGGTCGCAAGATCGACCCGCCCACCCGAAAGGCCGTGGCCGTGGCCGTGATCGAAAATCCCTATGCCGGAACCTATCAGGAGGACCTGAGCGACCTGATGGATATCGGCGCGGAACTGGGTGCTCTTCTTGGTCGCAAATGTGTCGAGGCCCTGGGTATCTCGCCGGACCAGGCCGAAAGCTATGGCAAATCCGCGATGGTGGGCGAGAACGGTGAGTTGGAACATGCTGCTGCGATTTTGCACCCCAAGCTGGGCGCGCCGCTGCGCAAAGAGGTCGAAAAAGGCGCTGCCCTGGTACCATCGTCCAAGAAAATGGGCTCTCCCGGTCAGGTTCTGGACGTGCCGTTGGGCCATAAGGATGCCGCCTATGTGCGCAGCCATTTCGACGGGATGGAGGTTCGTCTCAACGACGCACCGCGCGCGAACGAGATCCTCGTCGCCGTGGCCGTGACCGATAGCGGCCGTCCCTTGCCCCGCGTCGGTGGCCTGACCCATGAGGACGCCGAGGGCAAAGACGGGCTTCGGTAAGCGGGGCTTGGGATACCCCCTTGGAAAATTGGCAACGGTCATGCGCGCCTTGCATGACCGTTAAAGATGCATAGCGATCAGGCCCGGGTCTGTTTTGTGTGTCAGTCCAGCCTGGTGCAGGGCCGAACTTGAACTGGCATGGCTGTTACCGATCAGAGAGACTGTCAGTGCCGTGGGCTTCAGCTCTTTGATCGCCGCATTTACAGAATGCGCTCGGGCAGACGTTGAGCGGGCGGTGTATTCCGGGACCGCTCTGAGCGGACCACACCGTCAATGATCGTCATGCCGACACCGGGCAGGTTACCTAAGGCCACGCTTTCCAGCATTGTCTGGCCCGGCGCGTGCTGTGCCTGGTCCAAAAGAACGAAGTCGGCCGAGTAGCCTTTTTCAATCAGGCCGACGTCAAGCTCGCGCTGCCGTGCCGTGTTGCCGTTGCCGAAGCAGAACGCGATTTCTGCAGGCACGTTGCCGAAAGCAGACAGCATCGCGATCATCCTGAGGATGCCGAGGGGCTGCACACCCGAACCGGCGGGGCCATCAGTGCCTAGGATCACTTGGTCCAGTTTGCCCAGCTCACGGGCGGTGTTCACTGTAAGAACGGCGGCCCGCTCGTTGCCATTATGCACGATTTCAAAGGCCTGCTTGGTGCAGTTCTCGCAAAGGCAAATGATCTGATCATCAGGCAGGGCGGAATGGCCGCCGTTGATGTGCCCGATCACATCTGTATTTGTCTCGATCACCATATCGGCGTCGATCAGGCCCGAACCGGGAATCGAGGGGCCGCCGGTATGGATGGTTGATTGCATACCGTACTTGCGCGCCCAGCCGACCATTTCATTCGCAGTCTTGCCGTCTTTTACCGTCCCAAGCCCGACCTCGCCCAGGTATTTTACACCGGCCTTGGCCATTTCAGCGAAATCTTCTTCAACCATACCATGCTCGATTACCGGTGCGCCGGCATGGACCTTGACGCCTGAAGGACGCAAGTTTTCGTACCAACGCTGAGCGGCGATCGACATGGCCTTCAAGCCAACAATATCCTTGGGTCGGCCAGGCATATGCACCTCGCCTGCCGAAATCATTGTCGTCACACCGCCATGCAGCGTTGAATCAATCCAGTGCAGCTGTTGCTGGCGCGGTGTGTAATCCCCGACTACCGGGTGAACGTGGCTATCGATCAGGCCAGGGGCTAGGGTAACGCCGTGGGCATCGACGATACAGGTAGCATCGTCGGTATTCAGATCGCGTTCATATCCCCACGCTTCAATTTTTCCGTCGATGGCGACCATGCAGTCACCATCCAAAATTGGATTTTCCATTTTGCCGGACAGAATTTGCCCAATCTTCTTGATGACGAGCTTTTCCACGACACCTCTCCCTTGTCATTAGCATGCAAACAAACATCCTGCCTTCTCGTCAAGTTTAATTTGTCCCCGGACGAGAAGGGAAAACTGTTGACAAGTTTTCTCCATCAAATTATTTGTTAGTATACAAACAAAAAGGCAAGCTGAATGACATACATCGTGACCGACGCCTGCATCAAATGCAAATACCAGGACTGCATCGAGGTTTGCCCGGTTGATTGCTTTTACGAGGGCAAGAACATGATCGTCATCAACACCGAAGACTGCATCGATTGCGCCGTGTGTGAGCCTGAATGCCCGGTGGATGCGATAAAGCCTGATACGATTCCGGACGCCGGAAAATGGATCGAACTGAACCAACGTCTGGCGGAAAAATGGCCGAATATCACCGAAAAGGGCACGCCCCCGGACGATGCCGATGTTTGGGCGCAAAAGGACAATAAACTGGCGCTTCTCTCGGAAGCTCCGGCAAGCTGAGGAAAACATCATGGCGCTTGATGAAAAGAAAAAGGCTGAAACTCTAATCCCCTCGGGCGTTTTCGCCGAGAGCGTGACGGAGGTCGAACATTATACAGACCGGCTTTTCCGTTTTCGGATGACCCGGCCGGCGTCGTTTCGTTTCCGGTCGGGCGAATTCGTGATGATTGGCCTGCCTAATGCGGAGAAACCCATTTACAGGGCTTATTCGATTGCCTCGCCCAGCTGGGACGAAGAGCTTGAGTTCTATTCCATCAAGGTTATGTGCGGACCGCTTACCGAGCATCTGCAGAAAATCCAGAAAGGCGATACCGTCCTGATGCGCAAGAAACCGACCGGGACCCTGGTCAACGATGCGCTTTTGCCGGGCAAGCGTTTGTGGCTGTTTTCAACGGGCACGGGTTTTGCGCCGTTTTCGAGTCTCATCCGTGATCCCGAGACCTATGAAAAGTTCGAAGAAGTGATCGTGACCCACACCTGCCGCGAGGTCGGAGAGTTGAAATACAGTCAGGACATTGTTGCCGCTGTGAAAAACGATCTGCTCTGCGGCGAGTTTGCGGGCGGACTTCGGCTCTACGCCACGACTACGCGCGAGGCCTCGCCGTTCATGGGGCGGATTACTGATCTGATGGCGTCGGGAAAGGTTTTTGACGATCTTGGCGTCCCTGCGATTTCACCCGAGACCGACAGGGGCATGATCTGTGGATCGATGGACATGCTCAAAGACACAAAGGCCGCCCTTGAAGGCTTTGGGTTGGTCGAAGGCTCCAACAACCGCCCGGATACATTTGTCGTCGAACGCGCCTTTGTCGATTGAACGTGCCCGTTGTGCAATGACGAAAGCGGGGATTTTGCCCGGTGGGCAACACGTCCTACAAGCCCTCTCTTTGCGCGCGCAAGTTTGGGTGTCTTGACCTTGGATTTCTTTCACGATGCCGGGTCTGATCTTGTGGCTGACCTGTCTGGTGCTGTTTCATGGAGGCGGGGACAACGCTGGTGCGGGAAGGTTTTTTGAAGACGTCGTCGGGAGACCTTACCAGGGTTCAAATGCACGATGTCTTTGCGCTAACAGTGACCGCAACGCGACAGCTTCTTTGGTTTCAAGATGCGAGCGTACTTTAACCGCGTGAAGTTGTTTTGTATCCTGAAACGCGTGGCAACAAAGTGAATGTAAAGGCAGGCAAATCATGTCGACACCAGTCTCAGCGCAAACTGATGGTCAGTATATCCTGGAAGACCAGGTAGGTTTCATGCTGAGGGTCGCTGGACAGAGGCACAGCGCAATTTTTCAACTGTTGGCGCCGCTCAACCTGACGCCCACCCAGTTTTCGGCAGTCGTCAAGCTGTTGCAACTGGGAGACTGTTCGCAAAATGAGCTTGGACGGCAAACTGCGATGGACGTTGCGACGATCAAAGGGGTCATCGACCGCTTGCGCAAACGTGACCTTGTCGAGATCAAGGCAGATCCAGACGACAAGCGAAGGTCCCTCATCGTGCCGACCGACACGGCGAAGAACCTCGAGAGCGAAATTTACGATGCCGGTAATCAAATCACGGAACAGACGCTGCGACCACTCACCGCGACCGAGCGCAAGACATTCCTGAAGCTTCTGGCGAAAATTTGCTGAGGTCAGTCCAAAGCTGGACCGTCATTGTATATTTTGTCACTGCGTTGAAAATACTGCCGCGCCAGCCAGCGACACATGCCATCCAATCCGGGGAATAGCACTCTTTCAGTGATGTTCGATTGATCGAGTTTGTCGCGAACCTCCCACTTGAGATGTGCCGGGATCACGATCTTCCTCCAGATCTCGGGCTTTGTATTCAACCAGTCCGTCATCGGCTTGCAAGCGCCGATTTGCACGGAAAAGCATGCAAACTGGTTCACTATTCTTGAGCTGATTGAGGGAGGTTCGAAAAAAACGACCTGCTCCGATCGCGATGGGTCACTGACATGTTCCAGTGATTTTATGACGCTGGACAGCATTTCGTCCGTGAAGACATGCGCGCCTTCGTGAACAAGCGGCTCTTTCAAGGAAGCTTCCAGATGATCGTGGGCCCTATGATAGTCTACCATCCAGATCGCGCCATCATGCTCCATGGATTCCAGGTTGGCGCATGCGAAATGTGCCGAGATCAGCGGCGAATACGTCCAGTCAAGAAGGCGGGTTGGAAGGCCGTGATGCTGGGCCAACGCAATCCAGTGCCAGAAGTTCTTGGGTTGGTCCTCTGAAGCGTCCAGATGCGATTTGGCATACTTTACGAAATTACGAAGCAAGTGTTTTTCCAAATTGACCTGCGCGCCGCCGTTCCGAGACAGGCTTGGCGATATCTCGTACTCGGCTCTGGAATGACCCCTGAAAAGGTAGCGTGACCTATGCCGCTTTATACGGTCGTTCCAGGAACTGTCGTGCAGGGCTTCGAGAAGCTCGACCCAAGTCTTCACCGTGACCGTGTTTTCAGATCGCGGCGGATTTGAGTTCATGTATTCACGCGCTGGCCAGTCGTGCATTTCGGGGCCCCAATAAACGATTACGATTTGTACAATGCCCTCATCCGAGCAGATAATCTCGTCAGAAACATGTTTAGCACCTGACCTCGAACAAACATGTTGACTCGTGGCCACAATGTGTTCGTATACTAACAAATAACAAGAAGAAATAAAATAGCTTTAGCAAGGAGGAATACCATGACTTCAAAGCGCAAGGTAACCATTGGTGCACTCGCCGCGGCGGTTCTGTTCGCGGCTCATCCGGTGAGTGCGGCATCGAATATTACACTTTGCGGCGGTAGCCCCGGCGGCTTGTGGTCGCTGCTCGGCGCGGGTCTTGACGCCGCCGTTCGCAAGATCGAGCCGGACTCGACGGTCACCTATCAGACGTCCAGCGGCGGTTTTGCAAACATCGTTCAGGTGGCGCAGGGGAAATGCGATCTGGGCATCGTTCATGTCGGCGAAGTCGTAATCGCACAGCGCGGCGAAGAGCCGTTCAAAGAGCCGACCGGCGGCGTTGCGGCTGTTTCGATGCTCTATGACTGGGCTCCCATGCAGTGGGTCATCGACAAAAACTATGCCGAGGAAAATGGCCTGAACTCCATTGCCGACCTTGCCGGTTTCGAAGGGTCATTCGATCTGGTTGTGAACCGGCGGGGCATTCTGCCATCGATTCTGGCCGAGAAGTCGCTCGCCGATGTTGGCGTCACGTTTGACGGCATCGAGGGCAACGGCGGCAGCGTGCAATTCCAAGGTTCCGGTGGCGCGTCTGAGATCATGCAAGATGGCAAGGCGGATGCTTGGGTGAATGCGACGTTCATCGGCAGCGGAAAAATCAGGGCGATTGCCGAGAAACGTGAACTTACGCTGTTGTCCGTCCCGGATAAAACAATCGCGATGATGCAGGAAAACTACGGCTCCAAGGTCGTTACGGTTCCGGCCGGTGCGTACCCTTGGCTGGATAGGGACGTGAAAACGTTCGGCGCCTCGGCCGCTCTTATCGCCGCTGAAGATGCGGATCCTGCCTTGGTCAAGCTCGTGGCCACGGCGATCTTCCAGCATCCCGAAGAGATTCAGGGCGTTCACAAGGCGATGGGCGCTTTCAACGGCGAACTGGCTGCATCCGTCAAGCCGTTCGACTATCACCCTGTTGCTGCAGAAGTCATATCGGCAGCAGGCTTCTAAGCAGACGACTTTGGGCGCCAGCCATCGTTCTGCAATGGCTGGCGTACCACACTTTCCCTTCCCAACAATGGAACAGGCCTGATGGGTAGTGTTTTGAGCCTTCTGTTTTCGACGGGACGACGTCGGCATTTGACCGGATGGCTTTATTGGCCCGTTCGAATTTACACGGCTCTTTTCACGGTTTGGGTACTTTGGGCCGCGGTCTTTTCTCGCACCGACGCGCTGTCGCTGACCGTTGTGTTCCTGTCTTTAATCTTTGTTCCGTCTTTCTTGCTTATCGGTGCAACGGAACGCGCACACCTGTGCAAGCCTGCCGTCATTGACTGGCTCTTGTCCGCGCTGGCCGCGGCATGTGCTGCCTATTTCATTTATTTCATTCCCGAGACCGCCTCTCGCATCAGTCTGCTCTTCGATTTGCGAGTGGATCAGTTTGTCATGGCGGGCATATTGATCCTGCTGACGCTTGAAATCACACGGCGGACCGTCGGCGTATTCCTGATGATGATTGTCGTGGCATTCATCTTGTATAACCTCTACGGGCACCTGATCCCCGGCCAGCTTGGGCATGGGTATATTTCGCTTTCGCATTTCATCGATATAAACGTTTACACAACGGATGGCCTGTTCGGTGTCCCGGTCCGCGTCGCGGCGACGTATGCGTTTCTCTTTGTTATGTTCGGAACATTCCTGGAGAAGGCAAAGGGCGGCGACTTCTTCTTCGGCCTGGCGGCTGCGCTGTCTGGTCGTTCGGTGGGCGGGCCTGCCAAGGTTGCCGTTTCGTCTTCTGCCTTGTTCGGCACGATGTCCGGCAGCCCGACTTCGGACGTTGTCGCCACCGGTTCCATCACGATCCCGATGATGAAACGGCTGGGATACCGACCCGAACTCGCAGGTGGTGTCGAAGTCGCGGCCTCGACAGGGGGGAGCCTGCTGCCACCGGTCATGGGCTCGGCCGCGTTTATCATGGCCGAGATGACCGATCTCGACTACGGCGAGATCGTGTTGGCGGCGTTGGTGCCCGCCCTTCTCTACTATCTCGGTATTTTCATCCAGGTGCACCTCAGATCCGTGGCGCTGGACCTCGCGCCTCTTGATGAGACAGAGGTGCCGACCTTGGCAGAGACCTTTCGGAAGGGGTGGCTGTTTCTAATCCCTCTTGGCGGCCTGGTGTCCTTACTAGTCGTGGGATACTCTCCGACGATGGTCGCCGCCGGCAGCGCGTTCCTGGTTTGGCTGGTCTCTTTCTTGAGGCCCGAAACCAGATTGGGCTTCAAGGGCACAATCGAGGCGCTTTCGGAAACCGCGATACGCATGTTGGCCGTGACTGGCGCCTGTGCGGCCGCAGGGCTGGTCATAGGCGGAATCACGATGACCGGGTTGGCGGCGAAATTCTCGTTCGTCGCCTTTTCATTGGCTGGTGATCAGGTCCTTCCGGCGCTTTTTCTAAGTGCCGTGGTAACGATCATTCTAGGGCTTGGTATGCCAACGCCCAGCGCTTACGTCCTAGCGGCTGTACTGGTGGGTCCGACACTTGTGAACGAGTATGGTTTTCAAGAGTTGAATGCCCACCTGTTCCTTTTGTACTTCGCGGTTATGTCCGCCATGACACCGCCAGTGGCTGTCGCCGCCTACGCGGCCGCAGCGATTTCGGGCGCAAACCCATTGAGAATCGCCGTTATATCTATGCGATTTTCCATCGTGGCTTTCATTGTGCCGTTCATCTTCGTGCTGAACCCCCTGTTGTTGAACCCAGTTGCAAGTCTAGAAGCGCTCGCGGTGTGCACGGCAACGGTTCTGGCCTGTATTCTGATCGCAGTCGCGTTGGAGATTTGTTGGCTGGACACGCTATCGAGGCCGATCCGGCTTGCAATGGTGGCAGCAGCCTTGGCGCTTTCTGTCCCGCAAATGAGTTGGAAACTTATTGGAGCGGCAATTGGTGTGAGTCTGCTTGTTCATTGCTACCGAGGATATCAAAGCTACCGGTTCCAGTAACGCGATCTCACCGTTGCCATTGCTTCAACCCCTGCTATAAACGTTAGTATGCAAATGAAAGGAGGCTAACATGTTGCTCGACCTTCGCAAGATCAATCAGTTGATCGACCTATGGCTCGACGAGGATGTCAATTACTATGATCTGACAGCGAAGATCATGGTGGACGATGATGCCGTGGCCAAGTTTGGGATGAATGCGAGGGAGCCTGTTATACTCTCGGGTCTGAAAATTGCAGAAATGGTCTTCAGGAAAATGGATCCGGACTGTAGTTTCGAAACAAGCTACAAGGACGGTGACAGGGTTGAGAAAGGGGAGACTTTCGCAGTCATCACCGGCAACGCACAAGCGCTTTTGACGGCAGAGCGCGTAGCCCTCAACCTGGTGCAACGTATGTGCGGGATTGCCGGCCTGACCTCGCAATATGTCAACGCCATCGAAGGCACCGGCGTCACCTTGCTCGACTCGCGCAAGACGACACCGGGTCTGCGGATGATCGAAAAATACGCGGTGGTTTGTGGCGGCGCCCGCAGTCATAGGCTTGGCTTAGATAACGGGATCATGCTGAAGGACAACCACATTGCCGTTGCTGGCAGCATTGCGGCGGCAGTTAAGCGCGCGAAAGCCTATGCGCCGATGCTGACCAAGATCGAAGTCGAATGTGATCGTCTGGAGCAGGTCGAAGAAGCACTGGCCAGCGGTGTCGATGTCATAATGCTTGATAACATGAGCAACGAAGACATGGCAAAGGCTGTTGAAATGGTCGGCAAACGAGTTCCGCTGGAATGCTCAGGCGGTGTGCGGATTGAGACAATTCGGGCCAAGGCCGAAACTGGTGTGGACTACATATCGGTCGGGCGCATCACTCAGTCTGCAACCTGTGTCGACATCGGTTTGGACGAGATCTGAAGCAAAACTCTCTTGATTGGAGAAAGGTCTCATGCCTGGAACTCTGTTTCTTGTGGTTGGTCCGAGCGGCGTTGGAAAAGACACCTTGCTGGAAGGCGCACGTGAAGCTTTGGAGGGTACCTGGTTTCGTTTCCCGCGGCGGGTCATAACGCGCCCCGCCGACGCGGGAGGCGAAGATCATACGCCTGCGACGGATGCTTCTTTTGAAGAAATGGTTTCAAGTGGCGCCTTCCTGCATCATTGGAAGGCTCACGGACTCAGATATGGCATCCCCCGCGATATCATCAGTGATCTGGAGGCTGGCGTTAATGTCGTGGTCAATACATCCAGAATGGAAGTTGAGGCATTCCAACGCGAATCTCAAAGAGCTGTCGTGATTTACATTAACGCGTCCAAGGATATAACTGCGGCGCGTTTGAAAGCACGCGGAAGGGAGACGGAAAAGGAAATCAACCGCCGCCTTGCGAGGATCGTCGAGCAATCCGCTCATACCGAGGGTGCGGTGCAGATATTCAACGACACAACCGTGGAAGAGGGGACCGAGAAGCTGGTTGAGGTCATAACTGGCTCTTGCGATCTTCATGCTAAAATAAATGAGTTCCCTGTAGATTTCGCGTCAAAACCGCTTTGTTTGTTGCATTCTGGAAATCCAGTCGCGACGCGACTGATGGCGGGGACAGAGAGGGTCGGCCTTTTTGCGAATGGCAAATCGATAACGGCCGATCTGGGATGGACCGACACCGAGTCATTTGTGGCGAAGGACAATTGCGCCGTATCTGAAAAGGTTCTGTCCGCCTTGGGCGTTGAGTCAGGTCAAACCGTGAGAATCGAGCGCTCACCTGCGCCCGAAAGTCGCGCCATTCTTCAAAAGAAGGTGCGCGGTGCTGAGCTGAACTCAAATGAAATCCACAGCATGGTCAGAGACCTTGTGCACGGAAGGTTTTCCACTGCTGAAATCGCCGGCTTCCTTGTGTCGGCTTCGCGGAACCTGACGATTGACGAAGTCATCGAATTAACCAAAGCGCGCGCACGATACGCACATAAACAAAAATGGAACGCGGATATTGTTGTCGACAAGCATTCCATGGGCGGCATTCCGGGCAACAGAATTTCACCGATCATCATTCCGATCATCGCGGCTTTTGGTCTTACCATGCCAAAGACATCGTCTAGGGCGATCACTTCAGCGGCTGGAACGGCCGACATCATGGAAGTACTTGCGAGGGTCGACTTGACTCCGGCACAGATGGCGCAGGTGGTCAACAAAACTGGAGCGTGTATCGCGTGGAACGGGCGTCTGACGCATTCACCTGTCGATGACGTGATGAATTCTATCAACCGGCCTCTTGGCCTTGCCTCGGCGCTATTGGACACGTCCTCGATCCTGTCCAAGAAGTTGGCCGCGGGGTCGACGCATGTCTTGATCGATTTGCCGATTGGGCCTCAGGCGAAAACGGTTTCGCGGGAAGACGGCGAGAGCCTGAAGCAGCTTTTTGAGACGGTTGGCGCCGGTGTCGGGCTCAAGGTTCATGCCAACCTCGCGGACGGGACAAAGCCTGTCGGCCGTGGTGTCGGACCTGTTCTGGAAACGATTGATGTGCTCAACGTTCTGTCGAATGAACCGGATGCCCCGCAAGACCTTCTGGAAAAATCGGTTCAGTATGCGGCACATATTCTGGAATGGACTGGAGCGGTCGATAAAGGCCAAGGGCAAGGCAAGGCCTTGGGCATTGTGACCAGCGGTGATGCCTATGAAAAACTTCAGGAAATTGTGCTAGCTCAGGGCGGCCAAGAAGAGAAACTGAAACCTGGGCGATTCACATCTGAAATCGCTGCGGATAGAAGCGGCACGATTGAAGAAATCGACATTCGTACGATCGGTTCAATCGCCAGAGCGGCCGGCGCACCGCTCGACAAGTCTGCGGGGATTTACCTTTGCGCGAATGTCTCCTCAAAAGTTGAAGAAGGCCAACCATTGTTGCGCATTCACGCCTCTAGCCAAAAGGCGCTGGACGAAGCGGTAGCAAAAGCGGACCAATCGGCTTCGATTGTTCGAAAATGGTCTGAAGGTTCTTGTTTGATTAACTCGACTTGAGGCGGGCAGGGGGCTTGCGAAGCCTCTGGACATGACCAATCACTCCCCGTTCAAGTACTTCAAAACCGATCCCAAGGTCATCCGCCATCAGTACTGATATCGACCCGCTCGACCAGTAGCGCTACGATGCGGGCCTGCTCGGCGGGGAACAGTTCGTCCCACAGCGGGTCGAGCTGCTGCAGGGCCGCCCCTGCGTCCACCTCGGTGAAGCCACCGTCGTGGGTGCGCGCGGCCTGGCGCGCGCGGCAATGACCTTCAAGGTCGGCATTGAAGGCGTCCCAGCCGGGAAAGTGGGGGATCTGTACCATATGGTTGCGGCGGGCGTAGCCGACCATCCCTGCGACGGCGCCCTTGTCGTTCCCTTTGCCGGGACGACCATAGCGATCCCGAAACAGATAATGCGACTGCAGCCCGCTGAACAGCGCGGCGCGGATACGTGTGCCGTCTGGCCGGATCTTCGAGACCAGACAGTGTTGATTTCCGCTGAGAAGTGACCCGGTAGCCCCTCAAATTTTCACTGAGATTTGACCCATGTGAACACATTGCGGATTTCAGAATTACCGGACAGCGATTTCGCTAAATCCCGGACAGCCATTTCAGTAATTCCCGGACAGTTCGGGCACGGCTGATTATCTGCCTGCGATCATGTTTCAGTGTGGAATGTTTCGGTATTTTCGCGGGTGGTCAAGTTCACGTTTTGATCTTTTCGTCGCATACTGTCCCCCTTGAGGTCGATGCGGTGTGCGTTGTGTACGATCCTGTCGAGAATGGCGTCGGCGATTGTGGGCTCGCCGATCATGTCGTGCCAGCCCGAGACGGGCAGTTGCGCGGTGATGATTGTGGATCGCCGCTGATAACGTTCCTCGAAGAGTTCGAGCAGGTCGAGGCGTTGCTGGTCCGTGAGCCCGTGGGTGCCCCAATCGTCGAGAATGAGAAGCTGGACGCGGGCCAGCTTGTCGACCAGCTTTGGGAACCGCCCGTCGAGGCGGGCCATGGCCATATCCTCGAAGAGCCGCGGCATGCGGACGTAGAGCACGGAGTGATCA
>JANSYK010000052.1 GCA_024742485.1 Alphaproteobacteria bacterium
ACGGTGAAAATCCTCCCGCCCTCCCCGTCGCCAGAAAGGGTAAAGGTGGACGACTTTTACGCCGCCCGCAGCGGGCTCATCCCGCCGCTACCGTGGCCGACTTTCTCACCGCCGTTCTCAACCATGGATCCGGCGAAAATCGCCGCCCTGTAACTACGGCCGAGCCAAGGCCGAAGAGCAAAGTTACACCAGCTCCAGGGACACTACCCATCGGTCGAGACGGGGATGGTGCGCTGCATAGTACTCTCCTTATGCGAATATCTGCGAAATAGCAAATAGTGCTAAAACTTGTCAAGGTGGCTGTTATGCGCGAGGCATAATGGCTACGCGACGTTTTTCACGAGTGATGCGTCTCAGTAAGCTTCTTTCACAGGCCATGAGCGAAATTACGTGAATTTCATTGATTGTAAGCGTTTTTCATGAGATGATGATGTTTGTTCGTGATGTTCACGGTGTGTCAGCGTTTTTCAGGAGGAGCATGTCCGGTCAGCGATTTTCAGAGCGAGTCAGCGTTTTTCAGGAGAGCAGGCTTCCCGAGCCCGCTTTGCCGGTCGGCTATGCGGCCCTGATCGATGCCTATCGGCTGGAAACGCCGCTGCCGCGCGTGCTCTGCGCCATCGGAGCCCGGCACAAAGTCTACGAAGAGGGCGGCTGGCGAATCTACACGCCGCGCCATGAGCCCAAAGCCACGCTCGAAGGCCATCTCGTCTTTGCCCTCAAATATGAAGGGCTCGATCTCTGTGTCTTGAAGCGGCTGTTCGAGGCCGTAGACGCTGACGAACTGGCCGCTCTGGTGCGCGCCAAACCGGCCAGCGCCTATATGCGCCGGCTCTGGTTCTTGTATGAGTGGCTATTGGGCGAGGCACTGGACGTGCCGGACGCCAAAGCCGGCACCTATGCCGACATTGTCGATCCCAAGCTGCAATGGGCCGTCAAAGGCGAAACCTCGACGCGGCACCGCGTGCGTAACAATCTGCCCGGCACGCCGGCCTTCTGTCCGCTTGTGTTCCGCACCGATGCGCTGGAGCGGTTTGTCGGGGCGCTGCTCGATGAACGCGCACGCGCCGTTATCGGCCGGATATCGGCGTCTGTTCTGGCACGCACGGCCGCGTTTCTTTTGCTCAAGGACTCAAAATCGAGCTACGCCATTGAAGGTGAAGCCCCGCCCCAGGACCGCATTCAGCGCTGGGGCAAGGCCATCGGCGAGGCCGGCAAGCATCCCCTCGATCTCGATGAATTCCTGCGCCTCCAGCGCATCGTCATTGGCGGCGAGCGCTTCGTGAAATTGGGCTTCCGATCCGAAGGCGGTTTTGTCGGTACGCATGATCGCGACACCCGCATGCCGCTGCCCGATCACATCAGTGCACGGCATGACGATCTGCCGGACCTCATGACCGGGCTCATCGATTTTGATCGGGGTTTTGCGGGCGAGATCGATCCGGTGATCGCGGCAAGCGTGCTCGCCTTCGGCTTCGTCTACATCCACCCCTTTGAGGACGGTAACGGACGTCTGCACCGCTATCTGATCCATCATGTCCTGAGTGCTCGGGGCTTCAACCCGCCCGGCATCGTCTTTCCTGTTTCGGCCGCAATTCTGGAGCGGATCGAGGAGTATCGGGGCGTCCTCGAAAGCTATTCGGAGAGGCTCTTGCCGCTTGTGCGCTGGGAGCCGACTGAGAAAATGAATGTGCATGTCCTGAACGACACCGGCGATTTCTACCGCTACTTCGATGCGACGCCGCATGCGGAGTTTTTGTTCTCTTGTGTTGAGGCGACCATCGAGCGCGACTTGCCCGAAGAAGCGGCCTTTCTGGAACGCTATGATCGCTTCAAGGCGAGCGTCGAAGCGCTGGTCGATATGCCGGCCTCGACCGTCGATCTGCTCTTCTCTTTCCTGCAGCAAAATGGCGGGAAGCTCTCGAAGCGGGCGCGTGAGCGGGAGTTCGAAGCGCTGAGCGATCAAGAAGCCGCCAGCTTCGAGGCGCTCTATCAGGACATTTTTCTGGGCGAGGAGGTGTAAGTGGCGACCAAAGAAGACATTCTGGAGCAGATCGTTGAGGAGTACCTCGTCCACAAAGGGTACTTCGTTCAGCACAATCTGAAGTTTTTGCCGCGCAAGGATCATCCCGACTACGTTCAGAACAAGGACTCCAACCACAGCGACATCGACGTGGTCGGGTTCCATCCGATGCTGACGGGGCCTGAGCGCGTCCTCGTCGTCAGTTGCAAGAGTTGGCAATCCGGATTCCATCCAGCCTCGGAAATCGATGCCATCGTGCACGACAAGGTACGGCGCGGTCGCAAAGCCTGGCAGTCGTTTCGCGAGCTCACTGTGCCCAAATGGTCCGAGGCCTTTGTGAAAGCCGTCGAGGATGCTACGGGAACGCGGGACTTCACCTATGTCCTGGCCGTGGCCAAAGTGAACGGCGATAAATCCATCTGGGAAGAGCACCAGCCCTTCTCTGAAGCACTCGGCAGCAACCCGATCCGTATTCTCACCTTTCGGGAGATGGTTCTGCAAATTCAAAGCGAGCTCACGACGACGCTCGCCGCGACCGAAGTCGGCCGCATGCTGCAGATGTTCCAGGCGGCCGGTATTCACGTAGAGCCGGATTAAGAAGCGTCTTTGAGCGCACCCTTCGGGCCGGGCTGTCGTGAACCGAGCCTGTCGTCTCGGCCAATTGGCTTCCATCCCTTGCGCGATCATTGCCAGCCCTGAGGGACTGACACGTCCTTTCTTCTTTCTTGTTTGGGGCCTGCGGCCCCGTCCTCCGTCAAGACCAAACCCTTTGCATGGGCTGCGGGCGCATCGCAGCGGTCTCCCCATCCTTCCTCACCGTGTTCGTGCAGGACGGGTGATCCCCCTCCGCTGGATGCGGTCATTGACGGCTCTCCCCCCGCTCATTGGCGCGGGCCTAGTCCGGTTGCATGCGCAACCGACTATCCAAGAGGAGAAAAGACCAATGAAAAAAGATGTTTACCAGAAAGTGACCGACAAGATCATTGCCGATCTGGAGCAAGGCGAGCTGACATGGCTGAAGCCTTGGAGTGCCGCCAACATGGACGGGCGGATTGTCAAACCCCTGCGCCATAATGGCATGCCCTATAACGGGATCAACGTGCTGATGCTTTGGGCGGCCAGTGTCGAGGCTGGCTATCTTTCCCCGTTCTGGATGACCTACCGCCAAGCCAAGGAGCTGGGCGCACACGTCAAGAAAGGCGAGCGCGGGAATCTTGTGGTCTATGCCAACACGATCACCAAGACCGAGGAGCAGGACGACGGCAGCGAGGAGGAGCGAAAAATCCCCTTTATGAAGGTGACCTGCCCCTTTTTTCAGGGCCACTCGTAAGTCGAGCTCGTTCTCCATTTGCGTGCCATCATTCGGCGGCGTGAGCAATGGGCGCAGGCGCGGAGCCATCACGTAGCTCAAGCGGCTGCGACCATTGCGTTTTGTCG
>JANSYK010000119.1 GCA_024742485.1 Alphaproteobacteria bacterium
ATTTTCAAAAACCTGTTTTTGAAGACTTCACAATGCAGCCACCTTGCAACAGCTACAGCATGGCCCAATGGTAAAAGATATGCTCATGAGCCAAAGGTCCCAGGTTCAATTCCCAGGTGGTGCTCTTTGGGGGCTTGCCAAAAGCACTCAACACATTGTAAGCCTGGGCCATTGTATTTGTTCAACCCCACATTGGTCATCACAGGAGGTGGTGCCTTAATTGGTCTTTACATGCTGTTTTGATTGGTTCTTAAAGCCTGTCTGTATTGGTCCTTTAAATGCTGCTTTAATTCATTCTTGAATGCAACCTTGATTGGCCCTTAGGGGCTGCCCTGACTGGTCTTGAAGAGTTGCTTGGATTGGTATTTACAAGCTGCCTTACTTGGTCTTTCAAAACTGCTTTTATTGTTTTTGCAAACTGCTTTGATTGGTTTGTGAAGGCTGTTAGAATTGATGCTTAAAGGTTGCTTAATTGATTTCTTAGCTGCTTTAATTTCTCCTTAAGGGCTGCTTCATTTGTTTTTTTGAAAATTGCCAGTTTTTAAATGCTGCATTAATTGATGCTTACAAATTCATGTAATTGTTCTTCAATGGCTGCCTGAATTGGTTTTAAAAAAAACTTGTCAACCTTTGTGAACCTTTTAACTGTTTGAACATGTTTTTTATCATGTTCAATTTTTTGAACCAGTGCACCCATGATCCATGTACACACTTTTGACATTGAGCTTTACATTTCTGTCCATGCCACAAGCTGGCTGCATGCAATTCGCTTCCAAGCACATTGACAGCCAGCAACCTGCTTGCAGCAGGCTGGTTGCAAACACCTGAATTATAAAGGCCCAAACCATGCTTGGGGAGTGGAAAAAGGACCCCCTGGGGGAGTGGAAAAAGACCCCCCTGGGGCCAAGCTTGGGGAGTGCAACAAGGACCCCCTGGGGGGGTCCTTTTTCCACTCCCCAGGGGGTCCTTTTTCCACTCCCCAGGCCCAGGGGGGGTCCTTTTTCCACTCCCCAGATTTTGGGGAGTGGAAAAAGGACCCCCCAGGGGTACCTTTTTCCACTGCCCAGACTCAGGTGCTAGTGCCTAAACCCTAGTGTGGGAAATTTTGTACTTTGCACATTTTGAACAAGCAAACCACCATGGATAGGGGGCAGCCTTGTGTTTGCAATTGTAAGCTGGCATGTGGCTTGCCACAAGTGTTGACACCCAATTTCCAAAACAAAATCGAGCAAGGTCATTATTTTCATTCCAAACTGGTCAAACCTTTAAGCTTTCAAATTGTCAAACATTTAACACATTCAAGTTTGACCATGTTACCAATCCTAGAATTGCACATTGTTTGTTAACCAATTCAATTTGGTTATTGGGATACTGGTAAAAGATATGCTCATGAGCCAAAGGTCCCAGGTTCAATTCCCAGGTGGTGCTCTTTGGGGG
>JANSYK010000026.1 GCA_024742485.1 Alphaproteobacteria bacterium
ACCGAGCATAGCGCAAACGGCACCCACGCTGGCCCGCCGCCGCTGCGTTACATGAGGACTACGCAGCGCCGGGCCAGCTCAGCCCCAGAGGGGTCAATATTGGACGCCGATAAGGGGTCACGATTGGATGCCGATTGACATCCAGATCTACTACATGTGGGCAGGCTCCCGGCGGCGATACGTCCCGGATTTCCTGGTCCGTCTCGCTGGCGGCACGATCCTCGCACTCGAGATCAAGGGCACCGACAGTCCTCAGAACAAGGCCAAGCGGGACGCGCTGAACGAATGGGTGAAGGCGATCAACGCAGCAGGCGGTTTCGGGCGCTGGGCTTGGGATGTCGCGTTCAAGCCGGGCGAGGTGCAGGACATCGTTACAAGGCACGGGGCCGTCGCCGAGCCGGCAGAATAGGTCTGGCGCTCAGGCCAAAGCGCGACAGAGTTGTTCGATCCCGGTTCCATCTCGATAGCGCCACTGGCATCGAAGTGTTCAGGTCAGCCTTCGATTTGTTCTCTTATTTTCTGAGGCTTACAGGCTCTACACCAAAATCGGGCAGTCGAGAGCTCCGGAGAATATCAGCCCTGAGAGACCGCTTCCGGGCCTCCTGGCGCGGGCGCCAGTGCTCAGCCCCTCCCGCATAACCCTCGAAAACAACGGAAAAATCTGGCCGAAGTCGGATCGGGAGAACGCTTTCGCGGGGGCAAGTGGCGGAGCGGATGGGTCTGGCACCCAACCCTCTCCACCTGCCAACCCATTGTAATCATTTATATCTACGTCAGTTCGAAAGTCATCCGGGTCGAACGAGACTGGACGCAAACCTCATATGAACATCAAGCCCATTCAAGCCGCAGCGTGACGGTCGGCTTCGCGCGATTTCAAAACTGAAAGGCCTTCAGGGTGGTCATCAAGCAGCAGTAGTGCGCTCGCAACGGCTCTACTGACCAACACGTCGCCACTCTCGTACTTCTGAAACGCGTTTGGCCCACCGCCGATGATCGTTCCGGCATCCCTCTGCGTCAGCTTAAGGCGCTTCCGGATACGCTTCACCGCTTCGGGCAACAGCAAACCATCGACCGTTGCCTTCAGACGATTCAGCGCGCGATCAGAGACCAGCATATCCTTTCCAGTATGCACGCCTTCCCCGCAATGCTCACAGTACCAACCCGGCATCTCAACCTCGATTGAGTGCCCTTTGTATTCAATCGTCATTGGGCGGACATCACGCACCATAGGATGTCCGGTTTCTGGACAGATTTGTTCAGCCATCGCCTTTCTCCTTGAACGAGAGCAGCAAGAACTCCGTCATCACGTCGGCCGTGAACTTGACGTACAAGACACCAGCCTCTGAAGGCACGTAGTACACGTCCTGCCAAACGCGATGATCCGCGTAAGACGTCATTGATTTCACAAATTGCCGCCGTTCCATCAACTGGATGGTGGCGACAATTTCGTGGCGACCAAAACCAAGCCCTGCAGCCGTTCGCAAAGCCGTGCTCGTTGCCTTGAGACGATCAGCAGAGGAGAAAACCTCCTTGATTGCCGTCAGGTCGTAGGTCGGCTTTCGCTTTTCAGACATAAGTCAACGTAGAACCACAATGGTGTTTTTTCAAGCGGGCATGATCTGGGTAATTGTCTGGTCCGCCCTGCCCTTCACCCAACCGCGCAGGTCACACCGCACGCAGCTGCTCCGCCACGACGGCAACGCGGGTCTGCCCGCCCATGATTTCCATGAGCACCCAGACCCGCCGGTCGGGCGCGATCTTCTCCACCTCGGCCACGAAGTTTGCGAAGGGCCCCTTGGTCAGGGTGACCTGATCGCCGGGTTTGAGCAGCTTCGGGGGGAGCAGCTTGCCCTCGGCGTCGCAGCGCAGCATCAGCTGGGATACCAGATCCAGCGGCACCGCCGCGGGCTCTTTGCCGAAGCTCACGAGGCGCGTGACGCCATAGGTCGAGTTTACGGAGCGCCAGCCCCCATGGGCCACGTTCAAGGCGACGAAGATGTAGCCCGGGAACAGGGGCCGCATGGCGGTGACGAACTTGCCGTTGCGCTGGCGCGTCTCCTCTTCCATCGGCATGAAGCTCTGGAAGCCCTGACGGGTGAGGTTGCGCTCCGCGATGCTGTAGCTGTTCGGTTTGACTTGGGCCAGAAACCAGGTGGTGCCGGGGTCGTGACGGGGCATCGCTCTTCTCCGCGCTGTCGGTGAGCGTATGGCGTGACGCGGCCCCTCAGGCAAATCCTATTTCAGGCGCGTGAGCATCAACAGGGGCTTGTGCCCACAGCGCCTGCAAGTTCTTGTATTCGCTGACATCTCGGCATTCATGACTTGATAGCCCCTGCCCTCCACGCAAACGTCCCCACAGGTCTGGAGAACGTGGAGACGGTGAGTTGGACGGAAGCGGAGCGGCGAAGAAGACGGAATTTCGGGCGGCGCAATATGTGCGCATGTCGACCGAGCATCAGCAGTATTCGACGCACAACCAGTCCGACAAGATCCGCGAATACGCCGAGAAGCGCGGCATCGAGATTGTCAGGACCTATGCGGATGACGGAAAGAGCGGGCTGTCCATCGGCGGGCGGGCCTCGCTGCAGAGGCTGATCGCCGACGTCGAGTCCGGCGCGGCCGATTTCAACGTGATCCTCGTCTACGATGTCAGCCGCTGGGGGCGTTTCCAGGACGCCGATGAGAGCGCCTATTACGAATACATCTGCAAGCGCGCCGGCATCCAGGTCGCCTATTGCGCCGAGCAGTTCGAGAATGACGGCTCCCCCGTCTCGACCATCGTCAAAGGCGTCAAACGCGCCATGGCCGGCGAGTACAGCCGGGAACTTTCGGTCAAGGTCTTTGCAGGCCAGTGCCGCCTGATCGAGTTGGGCTTCCGGCAGGGCGGCCCCGCGGGGTACGGGCTTCGCCGCGTCCTGGTTGACGAGCGCGGGACCATCAAATCGGAGCTGAAGCGCGGAGAACACAAATCGCTGCAGACGGACCGCGTGATCCTGATGCCCGGCCCCGAGGAGGAAGTGGCCTGGGTCAACAAGATGTATCGCTGGCTGATCGAGGAGGATCTATCCTTCCGCGAGATCGCCGACCGCCTGAACGAGGAAGGCGTGACGACCGATCAGGACAGGCCCTGGACGCCATCGACCGTGCGCACGGTGCTGACCAACGAGAAATACATCGGCAACGACGTCTACAACCGCTCATCCTTCAAGCTGAAGAAGCTGCATGTCGACAACCCGCCCGAGATGTGGGTGCGCAAGGAGGGCGCTTTCGAGGGGATCGTGCCCCTCGAGTTTTTCCTGACCGCGCAGGAGATCATCACCGCCCGGTCTGCGCGGCTCTCGGACGAGGAGCTGCTGGAGCATCTGAAACGCCTTTACGCAGAGGCAGGTCAGCTTTCCGGGGTCCTGATCGACCAGACGCCCGACATGCCCTCGTCATCGGCCTATCGCAACCGGTTCGGCTCGCTGGCCCGTGCCTATGAGATGATCGGCTACCGCACGGATCGGGATCAGGAACGCATCGCCTTGAACAAGCGCCTGCGCGCCTTGCACCCGGAGATCATCGCGCGGACCGAGGCGGCGATTGCCGAGGTGGGCGGCGCCGTGGTGCGGGATCCAAAGACCGATCTGCTGGCCATCAACGAGGAGATGGTGGTCAGCCTGGTGCTGGCCCGCTGTCAGCCGATGGGGGATGGCCTACCTCGCGCCTGAGGTCTTGAAACGGCTCATCTACAAGCGCGATGTCACAGCCGTCACCGTCATGCAGCTCACAGAGTGTGCGCTCCTGTCCTGGCAAGAGCAGGAGGTCTGGGTGTTTGGACAAACATTGGCCCCAACGCTTTGCAAAAGCGTATAACCATGCATCTACAGATTATCGGCCAGCCACCACAAAGGCGTTGGTTCAATTGTCTTCATCACATGAATCTGGCGCAACCGATCAAGTAGCTTCTTTTTCAAGTCACCCTCCGCTGAATGAAAGGGACTTGTGAGTGCAACAATGTCTGGAGCGGGCTCTCTGAACTTGGCAGTCCAGCTCGCCAACTGAAACAAGATGGGCACAAAAGCGATACCTGCCTCGGTGAGGAAATAGAGTTTCTTTTGTGCATGCGCATCTGATTTTTCGACGTGTAACAGGTCAAGCTGCACCATGTATTGCAAGCGCGATGCTAGCGATGCCGAGGAAATGCCTTCGCGATTGTTTTTCAATATTTCGTTGAAGCCACGCCGATCAAACAACGCTATGTCGCGAATGATGATTGGCACCCACTTGTCGACAAGTAGGTGCCCGGCCAGCCCTATCGGGCACATGTCTTTTTCGACGATGTTTAAGTCAAGCATAACAGCCCCCAAAACCACTCTTACATCTAGACTAGACTGTCCGTTCGGCACAGGTCAACCTCCTCCTCAGTCAGGATACGACTTATCCCAACAGAACCGGGGGCTTTCGGATGTCGACACCCAATTTTATCGCAATCACTGCGGCTACTTGCCCCGCAGTAAGCAGGTCCAGCGCCTTGGAGGAAATGGCCAACTTTGCCCAGGACTGCCGACAAAATGGTGCAGTTCGCGTAACCTTTGGAAGTGTGATTTCAGGTCGCTATCCCGGTGCTTTGGTATTCGTTCAATTCTTCGATGACCTGCAGGGGTTCGAGAGCGTTATGAACATGATCCCACAATCATCTGCGTATTCGCGTCTGCTCAGTGAACACGCTGTCGCGCCCTTTGCTCGCAACGTTTTTCGGGGAAAACCGATTGCGTTTGAGCCAAAGCTTGAACCCACACCAAAGTATCTCATGCTGACGAGAGCTCATCGGCGGTCGTTGGAAGAGGCCGTGATGTTGGAAATGCTCAACAAGACAGCGCCAGTGTTCAAATCCGCCGGCGCACAAACCATGCGCATGGGTCAAACGATCACCGGCTCGGATCTAGGGACATACATGCTGGGTGTGACTTATCCTGACATGTCGGCGATTGAGAGAACCTACGATGCTTTGGCTAACAGCCCTGAGTATGGGCAGCTAATGAACGGTCTCGAAGTCGACATGCGTTCAATCACGAAGATTGCTGGCATTCTATAAACATAATCAAACCTCGCCGACAGGAAGACAGCCGCATGCTTTACCTAGCACTTTATGGGTTAACTGTGATCGTAGTTATATTGCTACAAGTACTCGCAGCAGTTCAGCAGGTTGGCCTAACGACGCTTGTCGGCAATCGAGAAAGACTCGTTCTGACAGGCCTTGCTGGAAGGATGGAACGCGCCGCTAATAATTCGCTGCTTGCGCTTGCTTTGGTAGCACCTGCAGTTTTGATTACTCACCTGTCGGATGCCGCCGACGACCTGGCTGATCAACTGATGTTGACGTTTCTGCTCTCTCGCATTGCATATGTTGCACTCTATGCGCTCGGGATCGTTTGGTTCCGAACCGTTGCTTGGATAATAGCATTCGTGTGCACCGCTCTGCTCTACGTGGACTTAATACTATGATTTTCCAAAAAGGGGCGAAACGTAATGTATATCAACCACCCAGATCCCAAAGGAAAAAATATGAACGTCCAACTCAAACAACGAACCTTCAATTTCGGATTGTCCGTCCCTGTAGATTCGGCAGAAAAAGTTGAAGCTGCCATATCCGATCATGCCAGTTGGATGCGCGAAACGCATAGTTACGATGATAGCCAAATACAGCTTGTGCACTACTACGTCTCAAAAGCACATGAACTCGTAAACATCGCAGACCCCAGTCAAGGCACAACTGGTCGGATCCTTTATTCCATTAACGAAGTCTATGTGATGGCCGAAGGCATAGATCAACACATGGCTGCGGGACAAAGCTGGAAAAACTTCCAATCATTTGTAAGCACAATCACTGAGTTTGGAAGTGTCCTGATCGCCAATGGTGAGGTCATTGAGACGCTTTGAAGTTCGAAACCTCAACCGTGAATGAACTCAAATCCCTACAAGCAGGAGTAAAAAACTATGAGAAATGTATCAAAATTGACCGCCATTTTTTTAGCTTTCAGTGCAAGCCCTTTGTTCGCAGACGGGCACGCACAGTTGTGGAACATGGCAGGTCTTGCAAACGCTCCGTCCACGATGTCGATCATGGAGGGCACAACAGGTTCGATCATGATTGCCTCGTCAACGGACCTATGGGATTGGTCCGCGGCTCCTGAAGGATTTCCTTCGCTCGTAACAGCCGAATGTACTCAGTCTGTCGCACTCACGTCGGACGGACAGCCATTCGGCGGTGTGGGCGTGTGCAGCATGGTGGATCCCGACGGCGATCTAGCAATCTACTTCGGTGAGATCACACCACAAATGGAATATATCGGGTCGCTGACAGCCGGCAGCGGAAAGTATGAGCCATATATTGGGCAGAATTTCATCGGCACTGTCACAGGTATGCTCGAAACAGGTCAACAAATGTACCATGTGGTCGCCGCCGACTGAAATCACATTTCTTAACAGCTAACGCCCTGTCCCCGAGGGGGCAGTGCGAATAGCCCCCAGAAAAAGGACGCACATCATGATGGTAAAACTCACACAGGATTTGGCTCGTGGCTTTAAACCATGGAAAGACATGTTTCATGAGAATGAGGCCGCTCTAAATGCCCTTGGAGGAAAGCTTGTTTTTGCAGGTACCGAAAAAGATAACGATAATAAGCTAACCGTTATAATCGATTTCGAATCCCCGGAAGCACTAAAAGCTTTTGGTGGCCACGAGGAACTCAAGGCCAAACGAGCCGCCGCGGGTGCTATTTTGGAAACAACTGTGGTGACACCCATGAGCGGCGAGTCTTTTGCTCGGTGATGCGCAGCTGATTGGGGTGAACAAAATCGCACTGGCAGACCCTGGTTCGCCCCAAGTCAATTAATTTGATACAAAACGAGGAAAGAGAATATGCCAATAGAAGTGAAAAGCTTTGCTACTCAAGCTGACGAAGCTAAAGACATGCCTAACGCTCGTATGGAAGCTGTTAACGTTCTCGGTCAGCGTGTGATGAAGCTTACACTCGCATCAGATTGGAAATGGTCAAAGGACATCAAACCACTTGTGGGTACACATAGCTGCCAAGCAACGCACACTGGAGTCATCGTAGAAGGCACCATTCATTGTGTTTGCGACGATGGCTCGGAAGCTACCTACACTGCGGGTGACGCATATGCCATCTCACCAAATCATGACGCTTGGTGTGTGGGCGGCAAACAAGCAGTTGTCTTTGAGTTTGCTGGTATGTGGGGAGAATGAAAGATGTCGCTCTACAAAAAAATCAAAGCCGCCCAGGATGGTAAGGACATTGAAGGTTATCTGGATTGTTTGCATGAAGACTTCGTTTTTGTTCGGCATCAGTTGGGTACGGAGGTGAGAAAATCAGACTGGATGCCTACATTAATGGCTATGATGGAAAGCGATACATTAAGCTTCAGCAACCAACGGTGTCTCTATGAAAACGAAGAGATCATGGTTGAGCACTCACTTATGACTTTCCCAGATGGGACATCAGAGGCCGTGATGGTTGTCAACCTGCTCAAAG
>JANSYK010000083.1 GCA_024742485.1 Alphaproteobacteria bacterium
GTGGCGAAATTGGTAGACGCACCAGATTTAGGTTCTGGCGCCGCAAGGCGTGGGGGTTCAAGTCCCTCCACCCGCACCAAAAGCGTTTCATGGAAATGCTGAGCGACGGCTCCCAAAAACACTGAGCGGCAGGCGTTTTGCAAAAACGCCGAGAGCGGTATTGTCCAAAGTGCTACCCCACATCCCCAGATTGCAACCTCATGATGGGCCGCTTAGTCTGCGGATCATCCATGGGGCGAAGGGTGATCGGGGTATGAGTAAGACGCTGCAAAATCCGGACCTGCCGCCGGGGGCGATTGTCGAGACCTATGACGATGGTTGCGCGTTGCGGAACGACGGGGTCAGGCTGACACCCGCGGCACAGAACCCGTGGTACGTGCTGGCTACGGTGGCGGGGGAGCAAACTGGTACCTCGATCCCAGAGATTGACCATGGCCTGCGCGCGCGGAACTGCCGGTTCTGGAATGGCTGGATGTGTCAGGACCTTGATCTGGCCGCGCGCGCCGAGATTGCCGAGAGGATGGGGTTGCAGCCGGGCGACCTTGCGCCGCTGTCCGAGGATGAGATGAAAGCGGTGCGGCAGCGGTTCACAGCGGCGTTTTCGGATAGCGAGCCAGAGGATGTTATGCCGAACTGGTCTGATGTTGTTGATTTCCAACAGACTTACTTCCCCAGTATAGTTGTACTCGGGAAGTGCCATTTTAACCGGCGTGCCGTTTTTCAAGAGACGCATTTCGCCGGGACTGCCTATTTCCGAGACGCGCATTTCACGGAGGATGCCAATTTCCGAGAGGTGCATTTCGCTGGGTCTGCCGATTTCCTTAAGGCGCATTTCACCCGGTCTGCTGGTTTCCAAGAGGTGCATTTCGCCGGGCATGCCGTTTTCCAAAAGGTGCATTTCGCCGGGCATGCCGTTTTCCAAGAGTCGCATTTCACCGATTTTGCCTCCTTCCTTAATGCGCATTTCGCCGACCCTGCCGATTTCAAAGCGGCGCATTTCGCCAAGGTTGCCGATTTTAAAGCGGCACATTTCGCCACGGTTGCCGATTTCCAAGAGGCGCATTTCGCTGGTCCTGCCATTTTCCGAGAGGCGCGGTTCGACCTATATGCCAATTTCTCGGATGGGGGTTTCTCGTCGGAAACGATGTTCGAGAGAACGGATTTCAAAGGCAGAGTTCCAAAGTTTTTCCATCGGCAGATGCATCAGGCCACCAGCTTTACAGATGATCCGACGCTTTGGCCGCAGGTGACGAAGGACAACGCCAAGGATGGTAAGCGCGCCTATACCCGTCTGCGCCAGATCGCGGCGGAGGCCCATAACCCCGATCTGGAGCATTTCTTTTTGCGACAGGAGATGCGCTGCAAGAAGCAGTTGGCCGAACCATTCGACCGAGCATGGTTCTGGCTATATTGGAAGCTTTCAGACTATGGGAATTCTTTGGCCCGGCCGACACTGTGGCTGTTGGTGGCATGGTTGGTGCCGGGCCTTTTATTTTTGTTTGCCTACGCCAGTGAGATCATCGACGGAACATCGACGTTGTCCCCGCTCTCGCCATTTGGCCTTTCCTTCGCCAATCTGTTTTCGTTTTTGGGGCTGAATCGATTGTTCTTTGGTGAGGTGATCAAGGAGTTCGGTTTTTGGTTGAGCCTGTTGGCAGGCATGCAAACCGTGGCGGGGGTGATCCTGCTTTTCTTCCTCGGCCTTGGCCTGCGTAACCGGTTCCGGTTGAAATAGAACGGGGCGGGGTGAACAGCGTCTTGCTGCCCGGTCCTTGGGGATCTGCGCGGAATGCGGGGGCGGTTGAACGTGGGCCGGGGGCTCCGGGGCAGGGGTGGTGATGGTCGTCAGCGGTCATGGGCCGTGATCTTCACGCCGTGCTCCAAGGCCGCAAACATCAGCAGACCGAGGGCCGCCAGAACGAAGAGGGCGGCGAACATCAGGTCGGTCTGCCCGCGCCCGTTGGCCATCAGCATCAGGTAGCCCA
>JANSYK010000062.1 GCA_024742485.1 Alphaproteobacteria bacterium
GCTTGCGACGATTCCCTATATGGAAAGCCGCCGCCATCGAATCCTGCGCCGATTGTCCAAGGTCGCGGTCACGCTGATCGTCTTGACCGGCATTCCGGCCATTCTTTGGTATGTGGATCAGAACTATGTCCCGCTTGAGATTGTCGTCCAGAAGGGACTGGAACGCCTGGGTCTGAGTTGACCCTGTTTTGAGGTTTCGGAATACAAGATGGAAAAACTACAGGCCGCCCTGGAAAACGCCCGCAAGACACGTGCAGGCAAGCTTCGCGATGCTCCTGTTCCCCGCCGCTCCCGGCAGCAGGGCGGAGATTGTGATGCGCTTGATCAACGCTGGAAGGACTTGCAGACATTCGAAGTCGCCGACCGGGCCCTGATCAAGCGTAGAGTTGTCACGCGGCAGGCAAGCGCGTCCGCAACACCGTTCGATATCTTGCGGACAAAGGTGCTTTTGCAGATGCGGCAGAACGGCTGGAAGCGGCTGGCGATCACCTCGCCGATGCCGAAATCCGGCAAGACGACAACCGCGTGCAACCTCGCGCTTGGGCTTGGTCGCCAACGTGACCTGCGTTCGATGCTTCTTGATCTGGATTTGCGCGACCCGGCGGTACACCAGTTCTTCCAGACGAGGCCACCGCATACAATCGGTGACGTTCTTCGCGGCGACGTGGATTTCTCGGAGCAGGCGTTGCGTGTCGGCGACAATGTCGCATTCTCCATGGCCCAGAGCGCGGAAGACGATCCGACCCGGTTGCTTTTGTCCAATGAAACCGCCGACGTGCTGGACAGGATCGAGGCCACATATCAACCGGATGTCATGATCTTCGATCTTCCCTCTGTCCTGGTGAACGATGAGACGCGGGCGTTCCTCAAGAACGTCGATTGTGCTTTGATTATCACGCGGGCCAATACAACCCGTTACAACCAGCTTGATGTTTGCGAGCGTGAGGTCGCAGAGCACACGAATGTGCTGGGGACCGTCCTCAATGCGTACCGTTATGCCGATAACAATACGGCGACTGACTGACGCAAGGTGAGCCCGTCAATTGGCGGGTTTGCGGTCTCGACGCTTTGGGGATATGCGGAATGTTTTGCCTGCCCCCGAAGAGGGGCGGTCCAGCAAGACTGCTGTTGTATCAAAGTCCGTACGGCAGGTTGCTTTTCCCAAGTCGCAGATAGGATAGGCCATCACAGAATCAACGGGCAACTGATTGTTCGTGCCATAACTCGGGCTGAAATTAGGGCTAAAACAAAAAAAACAGGGGCTCGAAAGCCCCTGTCATGATCTCGCATTTCGGAGTCTCGGTTATCAGGCAGTCTTGCGCCGACGACGCAGTGCCAGAACACCCAGTCCGCTGATCAGCAGAAGTGCACCGGCCGGAAGCGGCACAACGCTCAGACGCACAACCAAGTCGTCGTGGTTGTCGTCGTTGTTTGCACCATCATCGTCAAACCACAACCAAATCCGACCATCCGCGTCTTTGTTCGCGAAGAAGTTAACGTCGCCTGCTGTTCCAGTGGAGTCATCCGGATTCGATCCGTTGGCCACCGAAGAAGTTCCATTCCCGCTCGTGGAGAAAGAAAACGACAGCGCGCCATTTAAAATTCCGCCAACGTCCCACGTGGCCAATGGGGAGCCTGTCGCTGATGTGCCGCCTGCAGAGATGTAGCTGTCTCCCCCCATGGAAAACGTGTTCAGAAATCCGGCTTCGTAACCCATGATCTCAACACGAACCACGCCATCGCCAAACCCGGACGCTTCGATCGTGCCGCCGTAAGTTCCGTCCAATGGGTCGGAAAAACCCAAGGGTACAAGCAGATCGTTGACCGCAGTGCCTGGGCCGGGAATATCCCCTGGCGACCCGCCCACGATGCTCAATGTCGAAGCGGCGGCGGTTGTGGCGCCGGCAAGGATAGCAGCCCCTGCAAGCATCAGCGATCTCTTGAAATATGCCATGTTAACTTTCCCCAAACGTTCGCACGCAAATTGCGTGCTTTAATTCCAGCTTTGCAGGTTTTCACCCACGCTTAGGAATTATTAACACAATCGGGGCTGCAAGAACAAGGTGTGAGAGTGAAAATCGACCAAACCGCCATCAGATTGGCGGCGATCTATGCTTGGAGGTGAAGTAAAATCGCCATCAATCACTCTTGAGTAGAGTTCCCGTTTCTATAAACGATCCGTTTCTCGCCAAGCGGCATGATTGTTCGGCAGATCGAAACAATCGCAGATGGGGCGTGCGATTCGTATCGTTCCCTGCCGATGTGACACCGCGTGGCCGACGCCTTGCATCGACCACGCGATAATTTCGGCCCTGTGCTCTGTTCGATCATGGGCTCCGAAAAGCGGCCTCAAAACATGAAGTCATTGGCAGCAAGGGTCATGTTGCCTGTCAATTCAATCTCGAAGTCCACGACCGCGTCACCGTCGAAATCGATCTGAACGATCGTATCGGTATCCACGTTCTGATACCGTATCTCACCGGCCGTGTTCGAGAATGCCGCGTCCGCGATGAACGAAAGCTTGTTGTTGCCCTGGATCGCATCGTTGCGCAAATGCTTGAAGCTGATGAGATCCAAACCGGTCTGGAAGTCGGTAATGATATCGCGATTGCCTGCGCCCACGCCCGAATCGAAACCCGTGAAGTAGCTGAACTGGTCAGCATGCTCGTCCGTGCCGCCGGTCAGGATGTCCGCGCCAAGGTTGCCGAACATGATGTCGCGGCCCAGCCCC
>JANSYK010000069.1 GCA_024742485.1 Alphaproteobacteria bacterium
CCCTGATCTTCGGCGTCGTGGTTGCCTGACTGTGAAGCTTGATCAGCATGTCGCTCTCCCGTCCCGCGCCTCGGTCAGAACCCAGCCTGCCATGAAAAGCGCCGATCGACGAGGGGCTATGTGATCATCCGGGATGGTACAATTAGCTTTTGTCTCGGCAAGCAGGGCGAGAGCGCCTCCAGCGCCGCATTGGATCGCGACCTTGATCTTTACCTGAACACAGCTCAGATTGGGCTGCGGCGCTGTCTTAACCGGGATCGAAGACCACAAGTTAGGGTCAGGATGCATTGATTTCTGGTGTGCTGCGTGATTCACAGCTCCGAAACTGGAGCGGTGACATGAGCGATCTATAATGGCTGAGCGACACGCAGATGGCCAAGCTGGAACCCTTTTTCCCGAAGTCCCACGGTAAGCCTCGTGTGGACGACAAGCGGGTGTTGAGCGGCATAATATTCATCAACCGCAATGGCTTGCGTTGGCGCGATGCGCCTGCGGAGTATGGGCCGCACAAGACCCTTTACAGCCGGTGGAAGCGATGGAGCGAGAAAGGGATCTTCGCCCGGATGCTTCTGGAACTGGCCGATCAAGGCGGTAGGACTGACACGCTGATGATTGATGCGACGCATCTGAAGACGCACCGCACGGAATCAAGCCTGGGGCTGAAAAAAGGGGGCGCGGCCGCCTGATCGGGCGCACCAAGGGCGGGATGAACTCGAAACTGCACGCGGTGACCGATGCGGCAGGCCGCCCGCTGCGGATGTTTCTGACGGCTGGGCAGCGGAGCGATTACATCGGCGCGCGGGCATTGCTGGACGGCCTGCCTTCCGCTGACCACCTGCTCGCGGACCGTGGATACGATGCGGACTGGTATCGCGAAGCCCTTGAAGACAAGGGGATCAAACCCTGTATCCCGTCGCGGAGAGGCCGCAAGGTTGCGATCCCGCATGATGAGGCGCGCTATCGAAAACGCCACAAGATCGAGAACAGCTTTGCCCGCCTCAAGGACTGGCGACGGGTCGCGACCCGCTACGACAGATGCCCGAAGGTCTTCCTGTCCGCTTGCGCCTTGGCTGCCGTGGTCATGTTCTGGTTATGAATCCTGACCCGAGACTAGTATTATTTTTGATAGTATGATACTTGTGGAATGTCGTAAAAAAACGATCAATGTAAGGTGAATAATGACTAAAATAGTGCTGATTATAAAGCAGTCTCTTGAAGCGGCTGCGCCCGCGGATGAAGAAGTTCTTGAGGATGCCATCCTCACTATCAAGGACCCTGAGCCTTACGTCGTAGAAGAGGCCTTTGAAATGCACTTTCACTTCGAGGTGAAAAGTGCTGATGTACACATTGATGACGGCAAGCTTGCTGCCTCGAGGGAGCTCGAATTTACGTTGGACATTCAGGATGAGGACGCCGCAACGACATGGCTGTTGCAGGAAGGGTTTGTTGAAGAAGGCGAGGGGCTTGCTAACGCTGACTGGTCTATGGCCGTTTCAAATTTAATTGGCGACTACGAAGGGTCCTTCGTCGGGGACGACATGGTCGAATTCGAGACTTCCGTCGCTATTGTTGGCTAGTTCGCAGGGCAATCGCTTTTGGCCTAAGCGGTTGAGATATTGTTGATAAGTTTGCGCAAGAAGGCTTCGTCCCAGCCCGCTCGTTTGAGTTTGAGGGACAGCGACGTCTTGGCAGTGTCGCGGCGGACGACGTCTAGGGCGCGGCGCCGGAGTACGGCGATGTTGCCAGGTCCATTGTCTTTGCGGTTTCGCGCAGCGTCTTCGCGGAACCACACGTCCAGCTGCCAGTGCAGGCTGTTCTCGATGGTCCAGTGGGCGCGGACGGTCGCGAGGAGGACCTCCGGTGTCGGCACCCAGGACAGGGCGAAATACCGCGTCTCCGAGGTTGTGCGCTCGGCTGTTTTACGGGTGGCCTCGACCCGACCAAAGGCCTTCAGGCCTGGAAATTCATGATGCTCGGCCAGAGACTTGCTCGATACGACAGCTGCCGTTCGGGTCTCGGCTCAACCGTGGCTGTCATCCTCGCTTACCGCGCTGGGGTGCGCGTCTGGCTGCGTCCCGAAGCAGGCCCGGGCATCGGACATGAGCGAGTCCTGCTTGGCCTTGAGCGCAAGGCACCAGTCGCCACCACCCGCGTTGATCGCTGCAACCGTACGGCGATTGCAGTGCAGGGCATCGGCGGTCGGGGACATCTTCGAAGGCGGACAGGAACAGATGCATGACGGTGATGGGCTCCAGGAGGACGAGTCCACCTTCAGAATCCATCATGACCCCAGCCGCAACCCATGCCGTTCAGTGCGTCACGGCCATATGCGATTCCCCTGCAATGGTGAGAACGGCGGTGAGAAAGTCGGCCACGGTAGCGGCGGGATGAGCCCGCTGCGGGCGGCGTAAAAGTCGTCCACCTTTACCCTTTCTGGCGACGGGGAGGGCGGGAGGATTTTCACCGTGGATTTGTATCGTAAG
>JANSYK010000133.1 GCA_024742485.1 Alphaproteobacteria bacterium
CGAACTCCTTGATCTCCTTGGCCAGCGGCAGCTTGGCGATGGTCATCTGGTATTTGATCGAGCGCGCCTGCTTCTCACTGATCTCGGCGGCCAGGAGGTCGCCAATGATCTGTTGCGGTTCGTGCTGTCGCTTGACCGCCGTGGCGATGATCTCGTCGTAGGCTGTCCTCATGCCGTAAAGCTTCAGCTGGCCCATGGCGTCCAGCACCTGTGATCGTTCCATTTGTTGGTCTCCTCAGGCTGTCGTAGCGATCGCAATTGGCCGCAGGCTCGCGGCCCAGCTTCAGCGCATCCGGCGTCGCGATTGTCAGGGGTGGCGGCGGTTCGCGGTGACGCGCCAGGATGTTCAAGATCACGCCGGCGGAATGGACGCTGTTAGACAAGGCCTCGGCGCAGGCGGCTTCGACGGCGTCCAAGCCATCGGTGAGCACGGCACCGAGGATGTCGACTACCTGCCGATCACCGCCGGGCTGTCGTTCGAGCTTACGCTGCACACGGCGCAGGGCGGGTGGCAAATCCCAGTCCTTGAACGGCGCCCCGTTGCGCAGCGCGCCGGGCTTGCTAGCCAGGACCGGGATGTAATGGAGCGGGTCGTAGATCGTCTTGTCGCGGCCGAAGGCACGATCATGGCGGGCGACAATCTGACCATCCTGCCAGCATTCCAGCTTGTCGGCATAGGCGCGTATCTCGACAGGACGGCCGACCGCGCGGGCGTCGACCGAGTAGCGGTTCTTGTCGAAGCGCACGAGGCAGGTCTTGGAGACAGAAGCCGGGACGGCATGGAAGCCGTCGAACGGGCCGACATAGGGGATCAGGCTGGGACGCTCGGCCTCGAACACCTCCCAGATCGTCCTGTCCGGGACGTCAGGGTGCTTGTTCGCCTTGGCATAGGCAATGCACCGATCCTCAAGCCAGGCATTCAGTTCGCCATAGGACCTGAACTTCGGCCGGGGCACGAAGAACCGCCGCCGTAGGACCCCCACCTGGTTCTCAACCTGGCCCTTCTCCCAGCCCGAGGCGGGCGTGCAGGCAACAGGGTCGACGAGGTAATGTCCGCACATCTGCTGGAAGCGGCGATTGTAGGCGCGATCCTTGCCGACGAAGATCGTGTCCACAGCCGTCTTCATGTTGTCATAGATACCCCGGGCACAGGCCCCGCCGAAGAACGCGAAGGCCCTGTCATGCGCATCAAACACCATCTCCTGGGTCTCGCGCGGATAGGCCCGCACGAACGGCATCCGGCTGTGGCACAGGCGGAC
>JANSYK010000142.1 GCA_024742485.1 Alphaproteobacteria bacterium
CCCGGTGTTACCCTCCGGGGTGGCTGTGATATTGACGCTGCTGTAGCCATTCCAGGATGTGAAATTCAGGGTGTTGGCAGAGGCAGCACCGACCATCAACGTCGATGCGGTGGCCGCACCCGCCAGAAAACCTACAAAAGACCGCTTCATCGCTTAAACTCCCCTCAAACGAGACAAGTCCGACTTCCAGTCACACCTGTCACATCGCGTTACCTAACAATTCTGTTAACAAGTGTTATTGGGGGTGAAGGACGCGTGTCAAACTTTGAGCCGCAAATTTGCCTTGAAATTATCGCAATTCAATCTGAGGCTGCATTTCGCCCTTTATCGTTATCGGAGCAGATACAAGCTGTTCTCGTTTCTTGCTAAATCTCAATTTTGGGACGCAATTTTTATAGATCACTCAACTTATGGAGAAGCCCCCGAATGGCCTGGCGAATCACGTGCAAGCGGCTGTCAGCCTCTTAAGACATGACATCGCCCTCGGCTTGGCAAAGAGGTTTTTTCCATCAGGCTCGTGGCCCGAAGCTTGCCGCGCTGAACGCCTGTTCGATACGCGACGCTTCAGGGTTTGGCCTACTGACGTGCCAGCCGTTCGAAAGGATCGGTGTTCCAGGTTTCAGGGAGGTCCTGAGGTTCCTCGAAATCAGGAAGGTACAAGCCGGTCGTCCACTTCTCGGGCAATTTTTCAATCAGGGCCGAAAGCTTTCTGCTTGTTTTTGCCGCGCGCAGGCGCAGGCGTTCCGCAGCGTCCGGATCACGGTCACGCAGGCGTTTGTACCGGTTGATCGCCCAGTTCTGGAAAGGGTCCGGACCAAGGCTGAAGTACAGCACAAGCAAAGTCAAAAAGCTCATCACGAACAAGAACACGACGAAACCCGGTTCAAGCACAATGAATGTAACCAGAACCAGCAATGCCAGGACTCTGGGAGCGTCGGGGCGCTTGATGAAGGATGCGGTTGTGCTCAAGAGCGTTCGGGCGGGGGAGGTCTTCGGACGATGCCATTTCGATGCCCGCATGCGCTCATTGGGTGCACCCTGGGGGCGTTCTGCTTGCATAGGTTCGGCATACCCGCCTGTGTCCACGGTATCATCCAGGTCGATAAAGGCCCTGATGGCGTACAGGTCGGGATCGATGAATTCCGGCCGATTGGATCTGTCGTCCCTGGAGTCTGATGTTGTCGAATGTTGACCCAAGTTTGCTTCGTTTCGCA
>JANSYK010000063.1 GCA_024742485.1 Alphaproteobacteria bacterium
GCTTGCGACGATTCCCTATATGGAAAGCCGCCGCCATCGAATCCTGCGCCGATTGTCCAAGGTCGCGGTCACGCTGATCGTCTTGACCGGCATTCCGGCCATTCTTTGGTATGTGGATCAGAACTATGTCCCGCTTGAGATCGTCGTCCAGAAGGGACTGGAACGCCTGGGTCTGAGTTGACCCTGTTTTGAGGTTTCGGAATACAAGATGGAAAAACTACAGGCCGCCCTGGAAAATGCCCGCAAGACACGTGCAGGCAAGCTTCGCGATGCTCCGGTTCCCCGCCGCTCCCGGCAGCAGGGCGAAGATTGTGATGCGCTTGATCAACGCTGGCAGGACTTGCAGACATTCGAAGTCGCCGACCGGGCCCTGATCAAGCGTAGAGTTGTCACGCGGCAGGCAAGCGCGTCCGCAACACCGTTCGATATCCTGCGGACAAAGGTGCTTTTGCAGATGCGGCAGAACGGCTGGAAGCGGCTGGCGATCACCTCGCCGATGCCGAAATCCGGCAAGACGACAACGGCGTGCAACCTCGCGCTCGGGCTTGGCCGCCAACGTGACCTGCGTTCGATGCTTCTGGATCTGGATTTGCGCGACCCGGCGGTACACCAGTTCTTCCAGACGCGGCCACCGCATACAATCGGTGACGTTCTTCGCGGCGACGTGGATTTCTCGGAGCAGGCTTTGCGTGTCGGCGACAATGTCGCATTCTCCATGGCCCAGAGCGCGGAGGACGATCCGACCCGGTTGCTTTTGTCCAATGAAACCGCCGACGTGCTGGACAGGATCGAGGCCACATATCAGCCGGATGTCATGATCTTCGATCTTCCCTCTGTCCTGGTGAACGATGAGACGCGGGCGTTCCTCAAGAACGTCGATTGCGCGCTGATTATCACGCGGGCCAATACAACCCGTTACAACCAGCTTGATGTTTGCGAGCGTGAGGTCGCAGAGCACACGAATGTGCTGGGGACCGTCCTCAATGCGTATCGTTATGCCGATAACAATACGGCGACTGACTGACGCAAGGTGAGCCCGTCAATTGGCGGGTTTGCGGTCTCGATGCTTTGGGCATATGCGGAATGTTTTGTCTGCCCCCGAAGAGGGGCGGGTCAGCAACACTGCCGTTGTATCAAAGTCCGTACGGCAGGTTGCCTTTCCAAGGGCCCAGATCGGACAAGCTTTCAGGCAATCAACGGGCAACTGATTGTTCGCGCCATAACTCGGGCTGAAATTAGGGCTAAAACAAAAAAACAGGGGCTCGAAAGCCCCTGTCATGGTCTCGTATTTCGGAGCCTAGGTTATCAGGCCGTCTTGCGCCGACGACGCAGTGCCATAACACCCAGTCCGCTGATCAGCAGAAGTGCACCGGCGGGAAGCGGCACAACGCTCAGACGCACTGCCAAGTCGTCATGGTTGTCATCATTTCCGGCACCTTCATCATCGAAGAAGAGCCAGATATAACCATCAACGTCTTTGTGCGCGAAAAAGTTAACACCTCCAGCCCCGCCTGAGGAGTCATCCAAGTTCGATCCGTTTGCCACCGACGATGGAGTTCCACCGCCGCTCGTTGAGAAAGAAAACGACAACGTACCATTGGAAATTCCGGTAACTTCCCATGTATCCAATGGAGATCCCGTCACTAGAGTGCCGCCTGCAGACGTGTAACTGTCGCCACCCATAGAAAACGAGTTCAGGAATCCGGCTTCGTAACCCATGATCTCGACCCGGATACTCTGAGACGTTATCCCGGAAGCTGTGATCGCCGCACCGTATGTACCCGAAAGAGGATTGTCCAATCCCAGAGGATAAAGAACCTGGTTGCTTGCTCCATCAGGAATAGATCCAGCCGTTCCGCCAGTGATGCTCAATGTCGCCGCGGCAGCGGTTGTGGCGCCGGCAAGGATAGCAGCCCCTGCAAGCATCAGCGATCTCTTGAAATATGCCATGTTAACTTTCCCCAAACGTTCGCACGCAAATCGCGCGCTTTAATTCCAGCTTTGCAGGTTTTCACCCACGCTTAGGAATTATTAACACAATCGGGGCTGCAAGAACAAGGCGCGAGAGTGAAAATCGACCAAACCGCCATCAGATTGACGGCGATCTATGCTTGGAGGTGAAATAAAATCGCCATCAATCACCCTTGAGTAGATTCCTCGTTTCTATAAACGATCCGTTTCTCGCCAAGCGGCATGATTGTTTGGCAGATCGAAACAATCGCAGATGGGGCGTGCGATTCGTATCGTTCCCTGCCGATGTGACACCGCGTGGTCGACGCCTTGCATCGACCACGCAATAAATTCGGCCCTGTGGCCCAGTTCGATCATGGGCTCCGAAAAGCGGCCTCAAAACATGAAGTCATTGGCAGCAAGGGTCATGTTGCCTGTCAATTCAATCTCGAAGTCCACGACCGCATCACCGTCGAAATCGATCTGAACGATCGTATCGGTATCCACGTTCTGATAGCGAATCTCACCGGCCGTGTTCGAGAATGCCGCGTCCGCGATGAACGAAAGCTTGTTGTTGCCCTGGATCGCATCGTTGCGCAAATGCTTGAAGCTGATGAGATCCAAACCGGTCTGGAAATCGGTAATGATATCGCGATTGCCTGCGCCCACGCCCGAATCGAAACCCGTGAAGTAGCTGAACTGGTCAGCATGCTCGTCCGTGCCGCCGGTCAGGATGTCCGCGCCAAGGTTGCCGAACATGATGTCGCGGCCCAGCCCC
>JANSYK010000001.1 GCA_024742485.1 Alphaproteobacteria bacterium
CACGGAGATGGTGATGCCTGGCGACAATGTGACGGTTGATGTTGAGCTGATCGTTCCGATCGCGATGGAAGAAAAGCTCCGCTTCGCCATCCGTGAAGGCGGCCGTACCGTCGGCGCCGGCATCGTCGCAAGCATCACGGAATAAAACCACACGTCGTACGCGCCGGCTCATCCCGGCGCGTACGGCATTTTGGACGAGCATCAAACTGCCGGTTCGAGAGATCGAGGCAGTCTTGCAATGAAGGATAAGTCGAATGAACGGCCAGAATATCCGTATCCGCCTCAAGGCGTTTGATCATCGGATTCTCGATGCCTCCACGCGTGAAATCGTGTCGACGGCCAAGCGGACCGGCGCCAGTGTGCGCGGGCCTGTCCCGCTGCCGACGCGGATCGAAAAATTTACGGTCAACCGGTCGCCGCATATCGACAAGAAAAGCCGCGAACAGTTTGAGATGCGCACCCACAAACGCCTTCTCGACATCGTTGACCCGACACCGCAAACGGTCGATGCGCTGATGAAGCTCGATCTTGCTGCCGGTGTTGATGTGGAAATCAAGCTCTAAGGGGCTTTCTTTGGGACCGGTTGCGAAAAACCGAATTCGGAACATCGCGCAAGACCGGGCTCAAACTACGACAAGGACGAACCAATGCGTTCAGGTGTAATTGCACAGAAAGTGGGAATGACCCGCGTCTACAACGACGCAGGGGAACATGTCCCTGTGACGGTTTTGCGTCTTCAGGACTGTCAGGTCGTCGCCCAGCGGACCGAAGACAAGAATGGTTATACCGCCGTTCAGCTCGGCGTTGGACTGGCCAAGCCCAAGAACACATCCAAGGCGATGCGCGGCCACTTTGCCGCTGCCAAGGTGGAACCCAAGGCCAAACTGGCCGAGTTTCGCGTGTCCCAGGACAATATGCTTGATGTCGGTGCGGAAATCACCGCCGAGCATTTCGTCGCCGGCCAGAAGGTCGATGTGACCGGAACTTCGGTCGGTAAGGGTTTCGCCGGTGCCATGAAGCGGCACAATTTCGGCGGCCTTCGGGCAACCCACGGCGTATCGGTATCGCACCGCTCGCACGGTTCGACCGGTCAGTGTCAGGACCCCGGCAAGGTCTTCAAGGGCAAGAGAATGGCAGGCCACATGGGCAGCACCCGCGTGACCACACAGAACCTTGAGGTCGTCTCGACCGATACCGACCGTGGACTCATCCTCGTCAAGGGCGCTGTCCCTGGCTCGAAGGGGTCATGGATTATCGTCCGCGATGCAACAAAGGCCGGCATTCCGGCTGATGCGCCGCGTCCGGCGGGTCTGCGTGCAGCGGTTGCCGCCGCACAGGCCGCACCGGCAGAGCAGGCAAGTGAGGGAGCCGAGTGATGGAATTGAAGGTCACCACACTTGAGGGCAAGGATGCCGGCAAGGTATCGCTGTCCGACACTGTATTCGGTCTGGAGCCGCGCAACGATATTCTCCAGCGCATGGTTCGCTGGCAGCTCGCGCGCAAGCAGCAGGGCACTCACAAATCGAAGGGTCGCTCGGAAATCAACCGGACCGGCGCCAAGATGTTCCGGCAGAAGGGAACAGGTCGCGCTCGCGCATCTTCGGCCCGCGCACCGCAGTTCCGCGGCGGCGGCAAGGCCCACGGTCCGGTAGCCCGCAGCCATGAGCACGGTCTTCCCAAGAAGGTCCGCGCCCTTGCACTGCGCCATGCATTGTCGGCAAAGCTTCAGGCTGAAAGCCTGATCGTCGTCGACGATCTGGCCGCCAAGGAAGCCAAGACCAAGGCATTGACCGGCTCGCTTGAAAAACTGGGTCTGTCGAATGCACTGTTCGTGGGCGGATCCGAGCTGGACAACAACTTTAAGCTCGCAGCGCAAAATATTCCAAACGTGGATGTATTGCCTGTTCAGGGCATCAATGTTTACGACATTCTGCGGCGCGGCAAGCTGGTGCTTTCCAAATCCGCGGTTGAAGCTCTGGAGGAGCGGTTCAAATGACGGATCTTCGCCATTATGACGTGATCACCGCGCCGGTGATCACCGAAAAATCGACGATGGTTTCTGAACAGAACCAGGTCATTTTCAATGTCGCCAAGTCGGCGACAAAGACGGAAATCAAAGCGGCTGTCGAAGCGCTGTTTGGTGTCAAGGTCAAGGCTGTCAACACCATGGTCCGCAAGGGCAAGGTCAAGCGTTTTCGCGGCACCGTTGGCCGGCAGAATGATGTGAAGAAGGCGATTGTCACGCTGGTTGACGGTGAATCCGTTGACGTGACGACTGGCCTTTGACGGTTAGCCCAGGGAAAGAAGAAGACAAATGGCACTGAAATCTTTCAATCCGACGACACCAAGCCAGCGTCAGCTGGTCATTGTTGATCGTTCGGGTCTGTACAAGGGCAAGCCGGTCAAGGCGTTGACGGAAGGCCTTTCATCCAAGGGTGGCCGCAACAATGCCGGTCGCATGACGGTTCGTCACCGCGGTGGTGGCCACAAGCGGACATACCGCAAGATCGACTTCAAGCGTCGCAAATATGACGTGGAAGGAACGGTTGAGCGGATCGAATACGATCCAAACCGCACGGCCTTCATCGCTCTTGTCAACTATTCGGATGGTGAGCAGGCCTACATTCTTGCACCTCAGCGGCTTGCTGCTGGTGACAAGGTCATCGCCTCGCGGTCCGCGGTCGACGTCAAGCCCGGCAACACGATGCCCTTGCAGACAATGCCGGTCGGAACGATTGTCCACAATGTCGAGATGAAGCCCGGCAAGGGCGGTCAGATTGCACGGTCGGCAGGCACATATGTTCAATTGGTCGGACGTGACCAGGGCATGGCCATCCTGCGGTTGAATTCGGGCGAACAGCGCCTGGTTTCCGGAAGCTGCCTGGCAACGGTCGGTGCGGTGTCCAACCCGGACAATTCCAACCGCAATGACGGCAAGGCCGGTCGGTCCCGCTGGCTCGGCAAGCGGCCGAGTGTCCGTGGTGTCGTGATGAACCCGATCGACCACCCTCACGGTGGTGGTGAAGGGCGTACATCCGGCGGCCGCCATCCGGTAACCCCCTGGGGTAAGCCGACCAAGGGCAAGCGGACCCGGTCGAACAAATTGACCGACAAGTTCATCATGCGCTCGCGTCATCAGCGCAAGAAATAAGAGAGGAAGTCTCAAGTGGCTCGTTCAGTATGGAAAGGTCCGTTTGTTGACGGTTATCTTCTCAAGAAAGCTGAGAAGGTGCGGGAAAGCGGCCGAAACGAAGTGATCAAGACTTGGAGCCGTCGCTCCACGGTCCTGCCGCAATTCGTCGGTCTGACATTCGGCGTCTACAACGGCAGCAAGCATATTCCGGTATCCGTGTCCGAGGACATGGTCGGACACAAGCTCGGTGAATTTTCCCCGACCCGGACCTATTACGGTCACGGTGCGGACAAGAAAGCGAAGAGGAAGTAGCAATGGGCAAGGCCAAGGCCGAGCGCAGGCTGAAGGATAACGAGGCAAAAGCTGTTGCCCGTACGATCCGCATCAGCCCGCAGAAGCTCAATCTCGTGGCATCGATGATCCGCGGGAAAAAAGTCGATCGCGCCCTCGCGGACCTGGAATTTTCGTGCAAGCGGATTTCCGAAACGGTCAAGAAGACGCTGGAATCGGCGATTGCCAATGCGGAAAACAACCACGACCTGGATGTTGATACGCTGGTGGTTGCGGAAGCCTATGTCGGAAAGTCCGTCGTCATGAAACGTTTTCGCGCCCGCGGCCGTGGCCGTGCGTCGCGTATCGAAAAACCCTTTTCTCACTTGACGATCATTGTTCGTGAAGTCGAGGAAACTGAGGAGGCCGCATAATGGGCCAGAAGACTAATCCGATCGGTTTTCGTCTTGGGATCAACCGCACCTGGGATTCACGCTGGTTCGCCGAAAAGGGCGAATATGGCGATCTCCTTCAGGAAGATCTGAAGATCCGCGATTACCTGACCCGGGAACTCAAGCAGGCAGCCATTTCCAAGGTTGTCATCGAGCGTCCGCACAAGAAGTGCCGCATTTCGATCCACTCTGCCCGTCCGGGTCTGATCATCGGCAAGAAGGGCGCGGATATCGAGAAGCTGCGCCGCAAATTGTCGGTCATGACGAATTCGGAAACGCACCTCAATATCGTTGAAGTCCGCAAGCCGGAAGTCGATGCGACATTGGTTGCCCAGTCGATTGCCCAGCAGCTTGAGCGCCGCGTCGCGTTCCGCCGCGCCATGAAGCGCGCCGTTCAGTCGGCCATGCGGCTTGGCGCCGAAGGCATCCGGATCACCTGTGGCGGTCGTCTCGGCGGTGCCGAGATTGCCAGGACGGAATGGTACCGCGAAGGGCGTGTTCCGCTTCACACACTGCGGGCCGACATCGATTACGGCACGGCCGAAGCCCACACCGCCTATGGCGTTTGCGGCATCAAGGTCTGGATCTTCAAGGGCGAAATCCTTGAACATGATCCGATGGCCTCCGAGCGTCGTGCCATTGAAAGTGACAACCAGGGCGGTGGCGGACGTCGCCGCGAGCACGCGTAGTCATAAGCGCGGCAAGTCAGTTCGGAGAATAGAAATATGTTGCAGCCAAAGCGTACAAAGTACCGCAAGCAGCACAAGGGTCGCATCAAGGGTATCGCGCCCGGCGGAACATCGCTGACCTTCGGATCCTATGGCCTGAAGGCTCAGGAACCCGATCGCGTCAACGCACGGCAGATCGAAGCTGCCCGTCGTGCGATCACCCGCCACATGAAGCGTGCCGGTCGTGTGTGGATCCGCATTTTCCCCGATACGCCGGTCACCTCGAAGCCGACCGAAGTGCGCATGGGTAAAGGCAAGGGATCGGTTGATTTCTGGGCCTGCAAGGTCAAGCCGGGCCGGATCATGTTCGAGATCGACGGCGTCAATGAAGAGATCGCACGCGAGGCGCTGCGCCTTGGCGCGGCAAAGCTCTCGGTCAAGACGCGCTTCGTTCAGCGTATTGCAGAGTAGGAAGCCAAGCCATGAAACCCGCAGATATCCGTGCCATGAGCGCCGACCAGCTGACCGATGAAATCGCCAAGCTGAAGAAAGAGCAGTTCAACCTGCGTTTCCAGAAGGCGACCGGCCAGCTCGAAAAGACATCGCGCGTCAAGGAAGTTCGCCGCGATATTGCCCGCATCAAGACAATAGCCCGCCAGAAGGCGGCAGAAGCCAAGGTCTAAAGGACAAACAAATGCCAAAACGCATTCTGCAGGGCACCGTCGTCAGCGACAAGAGCGACAAAACCGTCGTCGTCAAGGTCGAACGCCGTTTTGCTCACCCGATGTTCAGAAAGACCGTGCGTCGCTCGAAGAAATACAAGGCGCACGACGAGACGAACCAGTTCAAGACCGGTGATGCGGTTTCCATTGAGGAATGCGCACCGATCTCCAAGGACAAGCGCTGGACGGTGGTTACCGAACAGGCCTGATCCAGCAACGTGAAACAATGCTAACGGCCGGGGCGGGCAAGTGCCCTCCGGTTCAATGAAAGAAGGCGGTCTGACATGATTCAGATGCAAACAAACCTCGACGTCGCCGACAATTCCGGTGCCCGTCGTGTCATGTGCATCAAGGTGCTGGGCGGCTCGAAGCGGAAATACGCTTCCGTTGGAGACATTATCGTTGTCTCCGTCAAGGAAGCCATCCCGCGCGGCCGCGTCAAGAAGGGCGATGTCATGAGAGCTGTGGTCGTACGCACAGCCAAGGATATTCGTCGGCCAGACGGAAGCGTCATTCGCTTCGACAAGAATGCTGCTGTTCTGGTGGACAACAAGAAAGATCCCATCGGCACCCGTATCTTCGGACCGGTTCCGCGTGAATTGCGCGCCAAGAGCCACATGAAGATCATCTCGCTGGCGCCGGAAGTTCTGTAAGGAGAAGACGATGCAGAAGATCCGTAAAGGCGACAGTGTCGTGGTCCTGACAGGCAAGGACAAAGGCCGCACCGGTGAGGTGATCCAGGTCCTGCCAAAGGAAAACCGGGCATTTGTCCGCGGTATCAACATGGTCAAGCGTCACCAGCGCCAGACCCAGACCGAACAGGCCGGTATCGTCAACAAGGAAGCATCCTTGCATCTGTCGAACCTGGCGATTGCCGGTTCCGACGGAAAGCCGACCCGGGTGGGTTTCAAGGTCAATGACGACGGCACGAAGGTGCGCGTAGCCAAGCGTTCTGGAGAAGTAATCGATGGCTGAGGCAACATATGAGCCACGGCTCAAAACCGAATATAATGATCGCATCCGCAGCGCGATGCAGGAGAAGTTCTCCTACGCGAATGTGATGGAGATCCCGCGGGTCGAGAAGATCGTCCTCAATATGGGCGTTGGCGAGTCCACAGCCGATTCCAAAAAGCCTGCTGTGGCTGCCGAAGATCTTGCGGCCATCGCCGGCCAGCGGCCAGTGATCACCCGTGCGCGCAAGTCCATCGCCGGCTTCAAGGTCCGCGAAGAGATGCCGCTCGGCGCCAAGGTCACTTTGCGCAAGAAGCGCATGTATGAATTTATGGATCGGCTGGTCAATATTGCCCTGCCGCGGGTTCGCGACTTTCGCGGATTGAACCCGAAAAGCTTTGACGGCCACGGCAATTTCGCCATGGGCATCAAGGAGCACATTGTGTTCCCGGAGGTCAATTACGACAAGGTTGACCAGATGTGGGGCATGGACATCATCGTTTGTACGACGGCGAAATCGGATGACGAAGCGCGGGCTCTTTTGACAGAGTTCAACTTCCCGTTCCGTCAGTAACGGCAAGCGTAGAGAGGATATTTGACATGGCTAAGGTTAGCGCAGTCGAAAAGAACAAACGCCGTCGCAAATTGGTTGCCCAGCACGCTGAAAGGCGCGCGGAACTCAAGGCGATAATCAAGAACCAGGAAACGCCGATCGAAGAGCGTTTTCAGGCGACGCTGAAGCTTGCCGAAATGCCGCGGGACGGCTCCAAGACACGCATTCGCAACCGTTGCGAAGTGTCTGGCCGCCCAAGAGCCTATTATCGCAAGTTGAAAATGTCCCGTATCGCGCTGCGTGAACTGGGTTCGCTCGGCCGGGTTCCGGGCATCGTCAAGTCAAGCTGGTAAGGAGACGGGCAAATGTCAATGACTGATCCTCTGGGCGATATGCTCACCCGAATCCGCAATGCCGCAGGTCGCCGCAAGTCCACCGTGACAACGCCGGCTTCCAAGCTGCGCGCACGCGTGCTCGATGTGTTGCAGACCGAAGGCTATATCCGTGGATATTCGGAAGTCAGCTATGATGACGGCAAGGCCGAAATCAATATCGAGCTGAAATATTACGAGGGCGCATCGGTGATCCGCGAGATCGCACGGGTGTCCAAGCCGGGCCGCCGGGTTTATGTCTCGGTCAAGTCCATTCCGCAGGTCGCGAACGGCCTCGGCATTTCCATCCTTTCGACCCCGAAAGGTGTGATGGCCGATCATGAGGCGCGCGAACAGAATGTTGGTGGTGAGGTGCTCTGTCACATCTTCTGATGTGGCGGGTCCTCCATAACGGTCAGACAGGTTTGAACAATGTCTCGTATCGGTAAGAAGCCCGTTTCGGTTCCCGCAGGCGTCACAGCGACGGTCGAGGGACAGAAGGTCACTGCAAAGGGACCGAAGGGCGAATTGAGCTACGTCGTCAATGACGAAGTGCTCGTGAAAATGCAGGAAAACGAACTGGTCATTTCCCCCGGCAACCAGTCGAAGGATGCCCGTTCGAAATGGGGCATGACCCGCACGATGCTCGAAAACATCGTGACCGGTGTTTCCAATGGTTTTGAGCGCAAGCTGGAAATCAACGGCGTTGGTTACCGTGCGGCAATGCAGGGCAAGAACCTTCAGCTCGCGCTGGGTTTCAGCCACGATGTCGTTTTCGAGGCACCGGACGGCATCACGCTTGCCTGCCCGAAGCCTACGGAGATCGTGGTGTCCGGCATCGACAAGCAGCAGGTCGGCCAGGTCGCCGCGGAAATCCGCAAATTCCGCAAGCCGGAGCCCTATAAGGGCAAGGGCGTGAAATATGCCGAAGAGCGGATTGTCCGCAAAGAAGGCAAGAAGAAGTAAGGAGCACCCAGATGGCCAGCAGGAAAAATACGCTTGCGCGTCGTGCAGGGCGCGTCCGCCGCCAGGTGAAGTCGGTTGCCAATGGCCGTCCGCGCCTGTCGGTTCACCGGTCTTCGAAGAACATCTATGCGCAGATCATCGATGATGTGGCCGGCAATACGCTGGCTGCCGCATCGACGCTTGATGCGGATCTTCGCAAGGCGTTGAAAACCGGAGCGGACACAGAAGCCGCGGCCGCTGTCGGCAAGCTCGTTGCCGAACGCGCGTCGAAGGCCGGAATCAAGGACGTTGTCTTTGATCGTGGCGCATTCATCTATCACGGCCGTGTCAAGGCGCTGGCGGAAGCCGCGCGTGAACATGGCTTGAATTTCTAACCAGCTCACCGTTGCACCCGGAAAAGAAAAAGGACAAGGACAATGGCAAGAGATGCGCGCCGCGACAATCGCGGCAGGGACGATGACCGCGACAGCGAATTTGTCGACAAGCTCGTTCACATCAACCGCGTGGCGAAAGTTGTTAAGGGTGGCCGTCGTTTCGGCTTTGCCGCCCTGGTCGTCGTCGGTGACCAGAAGGGCCGTGTCGGCTTTGGCCACGGCAAGGCACGCGAAGTGCCCGAAGCGATCCGCAAGGCGACGGAAGCTGCCAAGCGCACGATGATTTTCGTTCCGCTGCGTTCCGGCCGCACCCTGCACCATGATGTTCACGGACGTCACGGCGCCGGAAAGGTGCTGCTGCGCTCGGCAAAGGCCGGTACGGGCATCATTGCCGGTGGCCCGATGCGCGCCGTTTTCGAAACACTCGGCATGCAGGATGTGGTCGCCAAATCAACCGGTTCGTCCAATCCCTACAACATGGTGCGGGCGACATTCGACGCTCTCAAGAGCCAGATGCATCCGAAGGACATCGCAGCCCAGCGCGGACTGAAATACTCCACGCTGCAGGCGCGCCGTGCTTCGATCGTCGGTACCGAAGAATAGGAAGCGCTTCGCTATGGCTGAGAAAAAGACAGGCAAGACGGTCACGGTCGAACAGATCGGCAGCCCGATTCGCCGCCCCGGTGATCAGCGTCAGACGCTGGTTGGCCTGGGACTGAACAAGATGCATCGCCGTCGCACACTGGAAGACACACCCTCCGTGCGTGGCATGATCCGCAAGGTAAGACACCTCGTGCGCGTCGTCGACGAAGCCTGAGGGGAGTGGAAACAATGAAACTGAATGAACTTCGCGATATCGATGGCGCGTCCAAGCCACGCAAGCGCGTCGGCCGCGGCATCGGCTCGGGCACCGGCAAGACCGGTGGCCGGGGTGTCAAGGGTCAGAAATCACGCTCGGGTGTTGCCATCAAGGGCTTTGAGGGCGGCCAGATGCCGATCTACCGCCGGCTTCCGAAACGCGGTTTCACGAATATTTTTGCAAAAAAATTCAATGTCGTATCGGTCGGCCGCCTTCAGGCCGCGATTGACGCCAAGAAGCTTGACGCCAAAAAGACGATTGACGTCGCCGCGCTGATTGCAGCCGGCGTCGTACGCCGGGAAAAGGACGGTGTTCGGGTGCTTTCCGATGGGGAACTGAAAGCGAAGGTCACTCTGGAAGTGGCCGGCGCATCGAAATCGGCCATCGAAAAGATCGAAAAGGCCGGCGGCTCGATCAAGCTTCTGGCTCCGGTCAAGGAAGCTGCCGAATAATAGGAACAACGTGGCCCGATGCGGTTTGCATCGGGCTGTATCGTTCCCATATGGATGAAGCGGTGCCTTCGGGAGGACACGGTACCGTGAAGAATTTTGCGGGAGCGCCGCTTATCAAGGGGCAGGGGCTTTGATATGAAGGCGCTCTCGACACAGCAATAGCGACGCATTTCGAAAGGGTTGAAAGCCTCTCCCGAAATGCCGTCTGGCGGAGATATGCATGGCATCTGCAGCCGAACAACTCGCATCCAATCTGAACTTTTCGGCCTTTGCCAAGGCTGAAGATCTCAAAAAGCGCATCTGGTTCACGCTCGGTGCGCTTTTGGTCTATCGGTTGGGGACCTACATCCCGCTGCCGGGTCTTGATCCCGAAGCCTTTGCCCGGGCCTTCGCGCAGCAGGCGGGCGGCGTTCTCGGCCTGTTCAACATGTTTGCCGGCGGCGCCGTGGAGCGCATGGCGATTTTCGCGCTCGGCATCATGCCCTACATTTCCGCCTCCATCATCATGCAGCTCATGACGTCGGTCGTTCCGACTCTCGAGCAGTTGAAGAAGGAAGGCGAACAGGGCCGCAAGGTCATCAACCAGTACACCCGCTACGGCACGGTGCTGCTGGCAACGCTGCAGGCCTATGGCATTGCCGTCGGTCTCGAATCCGGCGACGGCATTGTCACCGATCCTGGCTGGTTCTTCCGCCTGTCCGCCGTCGTGACACTGGTCGGCGGCACCATGTTCCTGATGTGGCTGGGTGAGCAGATCACCGCACGCGGTATTGGTAACGGTATCTCGCTGATCATCTTCGCCGGCATTGTTGCCGCGCTGCCTGGCGCAATTGCCGGAACGCTGGAACTGGGACGCACGGGTGCCCTGTCGACTGGCCTGATCATCATGGTTGTCGTGATCGCCGTTGCGGTCATTGCCTTCATCGTCTTCATGGAACGCGCCCAGCGGCGGCTTTTGATCCAGTATCCGAAGCGCCAGGTCGGCAACCGCATGTTCCAGGGCGATTCCTCGCACCTGCCGCTGAAGCTGAACACCGCCGGTGTGATACCGCCCATCTTTGCCTCCTCGCTGTTGCTGCTGCCGGCGACGCTGGCGGGTTTTTCGGACACGACCAACCTGCCTCCCTGGGCGACAACGGTTCTGGCAACGCTCGGCCATGGGCAGCCGCTTTACATGGTTTTCTACGCTGTGATGATCGGTTTCTTTGCCTTCTTCTACACGGCTGTCGTCTTCAATCCCAAGGACACTGCCGACAATCTGAAAAGCCATGGCGGCTTCATTCCCGGTATCCGTCCGGGCGAGCGCACCGCGGAATACATCGATTATGTTCTGACCCGCGTGACCGCTGTTGGCGCCATCTATCTGATCTTCGTCTGTCTGCTGCCTGAAGTATTGATTGCCCAGACCGGCATCCCGTTTTATCTCGGCGGAACATCGCTGCTGATCGTCGTCAGCGTGACGCTGGATACGGTCGCCCAGGTGCAGGGGCATCTGATTGCCCAGCAATATGAGGGGCTGATCAAGAAATCGAAGCTTCGGGGAGGCAAGAAGGGACGATGAGACTGATACTTCTCGGTCCGCCGGGAGCAGGAAAGGGGACACAGGCGCATCGCCTCGTCGAACGCCACGGCATCCCCCAGCTCTCGACCGGTGATATGCTGCGCGCCGCTGTTGCGGCCGGAACGCCCGTTGGACAGCGGGCAAAGGCCGTGATGGATGCCGGCAAGCTGGTATCGGACGATATCGTCAACGCCATCGTGTCCGAACGCCTTGACCAGCCTGACTGCAGCAGGGGTTTTATTCTGGATGGTTACCCCCGCACCCTGATGCAGGCCGACACCACGGAAACAATGCTGGCCGACAAGGGCATGGAATTGTCCTGTGTGATCGAGATCAAGGTCAATGATGATGTGCTGGTGGACCGCATTGCCGGACGTTATACCTGCGCCAATTGTGGCATGGGATACCATGATGAAAACCTGAAACCTGCCAAGGACGGCATCTGCGACCATTGTGGTTCGACCGAGTTCAAGCGCCGCGCCGATGACAATGCGGACACGGTGCGCACGCGGCTTCAGGCCTACTACAAGGAAACCTCGCCCTTGCTGGGTTACTATTATGCCAAGGGCCTCCTCAAGGGGGTTGATGGTATGGGTGAAATCGACGCGGTGACCGAGGAAATCGAGGCACTTTTGGCCGGTCTTTAGGGTCGGGAAGAGTTTTTTTGAGAAAGGGCGCTTTGGCGCTGCATTTTTTGCCCGTTGGCCATTGACCATTGGGCACCGAGTCCGTTAGAAACCGGCCAATTCGTGATAGTCGAGCGATTGGCGCGGTTTTCGAAAGGGAAGGCCGGGGCTGATCGCTTGTCGATGTCCTGGTGAGTTATCAACGCAGCATCTGCTGTATGGAAAATCAATCAGGCCAAACGGTTTGATAGGCAAGGAGACTGGACGTGGCCCGTATCGCTGGCGTCAATATTCCAACCAACAAGCGCGTCGTGATCGCGCTGCAATATATTCATGGCATCGGCGCGACCCAGGCAAAGTCGATCGTCGAGAAGGTCGGCATCCCTGCCGAGCGCCGCGTCAATGAACTCTCCGATGCTGAAGTCATTCAGGTTCGCGAGACGATTGACCGCGACCACCAGGTCGAAGGCGACCTGCGTCGTGAGACGTCGATGAACATCAAGCGTCTGATGGACCTGGGCTGCTATCGCGGCCTGCGCCATCGTCGCAACCTGCCGGTGCGCGGCCAACGCACGCACACCAATGCCCGCACCCGCAAGGGGCCGGCTCGGGCGATTGCCGGCAAGAAGAAATAGGCAACCGGAACATTTCCGGTTCGGGTCGGCGTCTTTCGGGAGTGCCGGCCTTTTGCATGAAAATGGATGGTGACACACCATCCGGTGGAGCCGCTGGAATTACGGCGGTGCTGAGATCGTTGAAAGGGTCACAATGGCAAAGGAAGCCACACGCGTTCGCCGCAAGGAGCGCAAGAATATTTCATCGGGTGTTGCCCATGTCAGGTCAACATTCAACAACACGATGATCACCGTCACCGACGCCCAGGGCAATGCGATTGCCTGGTCCTCGGCCGGAGCGAAGGGCTTCAAGGGCTCGCGCAAGTCAACCCCATTCGCCGCGCAGATCGCGGCCGAAGACTGTGCCAAGAAGGCGCAGGAACATGGCATGAAGACGCTTGAAGTCGAAGTCTGCGGACCGGGCTCCGGGCGTGAGTCCGCGCTGCGGGCGCTGCAGGCTGCCGGGTTCACGATCACATCGATCCGCGATGTGACACCGATTCCCCACAATGGCTGCCGCCCGCGCAAGAAGCGTCGGGTCTAACACACTGCGATCGAAACAACCTATGAGCGGCTTGCCGCTCCTCTTGGTTCTCCAGCTCTGTTGTCACGATTGAATGGTGGCAAGGAACGGAAGGTAAGACATCATGATTCAGAAAAACTGGCAGGAATTGATCAAGCCGAACAAGATCGAGTTCTCGGCAACCGGCCGCACCAAGGCAAATCTGGTCGCCGAGCCGCTTGAGCGTGGCTTTGGCCTGACGCTTGGCAACGCGCTGCGGCGCGTTCTGCTGTCCTCGTTGCGCGGCGCTGCCGTGACTGCGGTTCAGATCGATGGCGTGCTGCACGAATTCTCGTCAATCCCTGGCGTCCGCGAAGATGTGACGGACATTGTCCTCAACATCAAGGAAATCGCCATCGGCATGGAAGGTGACGAGCCCAAGCGCATGGTTGTGCGCAAGCAGGGCCCCGGTACCGTGATTGCCGGCGATATCCAGACGGTTGGCGACATCGAGATCCTCAACCCGGACCACGTCATCTGCACGCTGGACGAAGGCGCCGAAATCCGCATGGAATTCACCGTCGCCAACGGCAAGGGCTATGTGCCGGCGGACCGCAACCGCGCTGAAGACGCGCCGATTGGCCTGATCCCGGTGGACAGTCTTTATTCGCCGGTCAAGAAAGTGTCCTACAAGGTGGAAAACACCCGTGAAGGCCAGGTTCTCGATTATGACCGCCTGATCATGACGCTGGAGACCGATGGTTCGGTGTCCGGTGAAGATGCGATCGCCTTTGCGGCCCGCATTCTTCAGGATCAGCTTGGTGTCTTCATCAATTTCGACGAGCCGCAGAAGGAAGTCGAGGAAGTTCAGGCCACCGAACTTGCCTTCAATCCGGCGCTGCTCAAGAAGGTCGACGAACTGGAGCTGTCCGTGCGTTCGGCCAACTGCCTGAAGAACGACAATATTGTCTATATTGGCGATCTCATTCAGAAGACCGAGGCGGAAATGCTGCGGACCCCGAATTTCGGCCGCAAGTCGCTCAACGAGATCAAGGAAGTCCTGGCGTCCATGGGCCTGCATCTTGGGATGGAAGTTCCGGCCTGGCCGCCGGAAAACATCGAAGATCTCGCCAAGCGCTATGAGGATCAATATTAATCGAACCCGCGGGGCATAAAGCCCGCACCAAAGGAGAAGGCTCATGCGCCATCGCAAGTCAGGCCGCAAGCTGAACCGGACATCCAGCCACCGCAAGGCAATGTTTGCCAACATGGCTGCGTCCCTGATCGAACACGAGCAGATCGTCACGACGCTGCCGAAGGCCAAGGAAATCCGCCCGGTCGTTGAAAAGCTGGTCACGCTCGGCAAGAAGGGTGATCTGCATTCGCGTCGTCGCGCCATTTCCAAGCTGCAGGACGTTGAAGTCGTGCGCAAGCTGTTCGATACCATCGCAACCCGCTATGCGGACCGCCACGGCGGCTATCTGCGCATCATGCGCGCCGGGTTCCGCAAGGGCGACAATGCCCCGATGGCCGTCATCGAATTCGTTGACCGCGATGTCGACGCCAGAGGCGCCAAGGACATCGCCCGCGTCGAAGCTGAAGCGGCGGAAGAAACAGAAGCGGCATAAGAACCGCAGCAGATTTGATTTTCAAGGCCGGGCTCTGCCCGGCCTTTTTTGTTGCGGTGGGAATTCCTGCCAGCAAACCTATTTCGGCATGTGAGTGGCCGTCGAATGGCGGCGAAATGGCCCGGCAATGAATGAGATCGGTTGTGGTGGCAATTCGCCGCACGGAATGACTACGGCCAACACAGAGGCATTCAGGTTCTCTCGGAACCGGCAAAACCTGAATGCATCAACAAAATCAAAAGTTGGCGGCCCGGTGACACTTCACGCGTTTCGCAAAGCCAGATACCTGTCCTTTCAACCGTCCTGGGCCCTCGAATACGCTTCAGGGTCGAAAACTCATCAATCTCGAGACCATGGTTGCTCATTTGCGAGAGTCATTGGCGGGTCGTTGACATATGAGGCGATCAGGCGGTCGATTGCGCTCCGCGTGATCCGGTTGTGATGAGCGGAAAAGCCGAGGGTCGCGACATAGCTCCAATGTGCATGCATCATGGAAACAACAAGAAATGAAAGCTCCTTGCAGGCGGCGTCATCGAGTTCCGGATAGGTTATTGCCAATTCATGATGAATGACCTGACCGAGGGTTTGGTATTTTCCACACAAGCGCTCTTTCAAGGACGCCGAGCCCACGGCATAGGCAAACAATGCGTCATAGGCCTCAAGATTGTCGGGCATGGGATGGTCCTTGGACAGACCAAACAGAAAATCCAGAAAGAACTTGAGACGCTCGACCTGACGGACCTCCACAATTCCTGAAACCAGGGCGTCCTGATAGACCTTCTGCAGATGGCCGCACAAATCCACCATCAACCCATCAAGGTCGGAATAGTAGTATCGGACCAACTGGCGGGACAGGCCTGCTTCATTTGCAACAGCTTCAAATGAAAACGCCTGCAATCCCTGAACCGTGAGCAATCTCGTCGCTGCATTCAGGATCTGGGTCTTCTTGTCGTGGATCTGATCTTCATCGTTTGGATCGGTAGTCATTCAACGCCTCAAACCTCAAGTCGCCGGAATTGACAATAGAGGAAATCCGGTCTCGAGAAAAAGATATGACAGGCGCTTTTCAGATTGAAAGTGCACAATGTCAAAAGATCACGGCCGGGCCTTATTACAGACTGTTGTTGTTCATGCATTTATTCCGGCCGTGGCATTGAAACTTCCGGTTTATTTTTTGAAATGCAAGTGCCGGGACAGGTTGAAACTATCTAATTGATATTAATAATAATTATGCAATCGGATAACGTGTAATTCGATTGATCATTAGTTTCAAAGCTCGATTTTGAAAGACATAATGACTGGAATGAATCCTGGCGCGAACGACGCGCCTGGGGGGAAAGGTTTATGCGTTGGATTTTCGTACGCCGCACCCAGATACAGGACCCTTTGGAAGCCGCCCCCGGAGAATCCGTCACTCTGACGGCAGTCGCATCAGGCGGCGCCATTCGGTGTGCATCCGGCACATCGATACCCGGCTGTCCATGATCATCGATGCACGCATGCACAACAGTCTGGCGACCCTGTTTGCGGCGCAAGATTCATTGCGCGGATTCCGGTCGCGCGGTCGGCATCGGTTCCCTGAAGAGTTTCAAACAACGGACAGGCCAATCAACGGCAATTCTGACTTGAGCGACAGAGGGTGCGCACCGCGCGATTGGTCTGACTGGAGGTGAAGTGATTATTCTGAAGGAGCAGCAATTCGATCGGTCCTGCCCGCGCGGTTGCGACACGTCATACCGCAAGGGCTTGTTGTGTGGCACAGCCCTGACCTTGCTTTATATGACGTTCGGCGCAGCTTTCCTAAGGCTTTCAGTCCTACGACTACAGCCGCGTGATCCCAATAGGCGGCGCGGCGGCCTCGGCCACCGGCAGCGCCCACGGCCATCTGTTTTCTGCCGCGGTGAAGGGAGCATATGACATCCCGCCACGGCTTGGCTGGAACGGTCATCACAGCCTGCGCGTGGCGCCGGCCGCAACGCTGGGCTACGACTATGCCCACCGCGACGGCTTCACTGAATCCGGCGCGGGCGTGCTCAATCAGGCCTATGGTGCGGAAGATTTCAGCCGCTTCTATCTGCGCACCGGTGTAGAGTTGGGTGCGGTGATGGCGCTGGACAATGGAGCCACCTTCCGTCCGCATGGTGGCCTGCACTGGGAGTGGGGCTTCGGCGATGACAGCATCGTGGCGGCCTCAACGGCGCCCGCCGTACCGGGCAGCGCCTTTTCCAGCCCCGGCGCCTTTGAAAGCGACGGCGGGCTGATCATCGAGGCGGGCTTCGATCTCGACTTCAATGCAACCGACTCGGCCCAGGGCCATTGCGAGGGTGCCTTCTCCAACACCGGAAACAGCCATCGCTTCTCGGGCGGCATCAAGATCAGGTTCTGAGATACGGAGGGGATTGGGTATCGGCGATGGTTGCGTGCCACGCCGGTGCGAAGAGGAAACTATGACGTGGTTGTGGACGGACTTGACGCCTGCGCTTTCATTCGAAGCGGCACCAGGACCGCTGCAGGTTTGAATTGCAAGGCCGGGCTTTTGCCCGGCCTTTTTGTTTGGGCTGGATCGGGTATCAGACCTGACCTTCGCAAAAAGTGCCCGGATTGGTGCCGCGCGGAACATGGGTGACGTCGAGTTCGCACCGCCTACTTCCTGGCAAGCATTGGAAGGATGATACCCCAACGGGTTTCCTGGGGCGGTCCGGAAGGTTCAAATCCGAGTTTCCGGTATACGGCAATCGCCCGCTGGTTATCAGGATGGGGATCGGTCGCGACGACTGGCGCCCCGTCATCAAAGAGTGCTTGCATTCTTTTGCTGATGAATGCTGATCCATGCCCGACACCGATCATGTCCGGATCCCCAATATACTGGTCGATTCCTCGCGATCCTTTCGGAAGATGCGCAAAATGGTGACCCTCCCAACCGTGAACCGTGTAATCCTGCATATATGCGAAGGGGCGTTCAGCAAATGAAACGATCCAGCGCGCGACCCGGGAATCCGCTAAATACGCTTCATCACAGGGCTCATCGGAATCCCACCATGCACTGACATGGGGTGTCGATTGCCATGCCTTGAGCAAGACGAAATCATCCGAAGTCGCTTTGCGAAACCTGTATTGATCGGTTGCGATCATTCCACAAGTCTAGCACATCGCAGGCCTGTTGGTATGGGCTCTTCGGGATCATCCGCTGCTCGATCTCCGGCTTGGTCCTGTTGAAATACAATCTCGCGTGCAACAGAAGCAGGCTCCCGATTTGCCGGATCCAAAAAGGCGTCAATTCCGCATGGAAACACCGTGACGGGATGGACGCCCGCGTCGGGATGCACTACCAAGCAGTGGGGCCAAGCGTAAGATTGTGCAAATCAGCCATGCCGGATGATGAAGCTGCTCTCGGTCCTCATGCCAACGTTCCGGGCAATGTCTACGACAAATACAATACGAAAAACCCTGTCGCCCGATGGATGGTGCGCGGATTTATCGATGATTTTCTGGAACTGGCCGCGCTGACAGGCGCAAGTGATGCATTTGAGATTGGATGCGGTGAGGGCGAACTCTCACTTCGCCTGATGCGTCGCGGCTGGAATGTCCGCGGTGTCGACCTTGATGGAGGCATTGTTCGCATCGCCAATGATGCATCCTTGGCTGAAGGATTCGGCGAACCCTTTTCGGTAGAAAACCTCTACGACCTCACCAGGGATCGGCGCGCGAGCCTGGTGGTCTGCTGCGAAGTTCTGGAACATCTGCCTGAGCCTGAGCGCGCCCTCCATGTTCTGGCCGTTCTTACCCGGCCCTGGCTGCTGCTCAGTGTGCCACGCGAACCCCTGTGGCGAATTCTCAACATGGTGCGCGGCAAATATGTCTCACGGTGTGGCAACACGCCGGGGCACATCCAGCACTGGAACCGGGTAGAATTCCTGGAACTGGTTTCACGTCATTTCGAGATCGTTCAAACGCGGCACCCTTTTCCCTGGACGATGGTCCTTTGCCGCTTGAAGCAAACTGAACCTGCCTCGGCGCATTGACCGCAGCAGCCGCCCGACCATCCGGCAGCCATTTCGCAACCGGGGCAGGGCACGAAACAGGCCGGCGATCCTCGCCGGTCTGTCTCTTGTTTTCGTTTGCTTCGGGTTTCAGCTTGCCTTCGGATAGTCGACATAACCCTCCGCACCGGGGGCGTAGAACAGATCCGGTTGCGGGTCGGCGAGCGGCGTATCGGTTTGCATGCGCTCGACCAGGTCCGGATTGGCGATGAACGGCACACCGAACGAAATCAGATCCGCATCGCCACGCCCCACCGTCGTTTCCGCCCCGGTCCGGTCAAATCCGGTATTGACCATCAATGTGCCATGATAGCCGTTTCGGATTGCGTGCAGCGTTGTTTCCGGGAGACCGTCCTGGCCCAGCACCAGATGAACATAGACAAGGCCGATCTCCTGCAGTTTCTCAGCCAGCGGGCCGTAATGATCCGCGACCCCCTCATAGGGCGCGATGTCGTTGAAGGTGCCATGGGGTGAAAACCGGATGCCGACCCGGTCAGCGCCAATGGCCTTCGAGACGGCCTCGGCCACCTCAAGGACAAACCGGCTGCGCTTGTCCGCCGTGCCGCCATATCCGTCCGTGCGCTGGTTGGAGTCCGGGTTGAGGAACTGTTCCAGGAGATAACCATTGGCGGCATGCAGCTCGATCCCGTCAAAGCCGGCGGCAATGGCGTTCTTTGCCGCGCCGACAAATTCGTCGATCGCCTGTGCGATGTCCTGCGCGTCCATTTCTTTTGGAACAGGGTGAGGCTGCATGCCATCGGTATCGGTGAACATCGTTCCGGCCGCCGCCACGGCGCTTGGCGCGACGATGGTTGACCCTTCCGGCATATTGAGCGGATGGGCAATGCGGCCCGTATGCATGAGCTGTGCAAAGATCGTCCCGCCGGCGGCGTGAACCGCATCCGTGACCCGTCGCCAGCCGGCCACCTGGTCTTCTGAAAACAGGCCCGGGATCCGCGGATATCCAAGACCGTTGGCGGACGGAGCGGTGCCTTCGGTGATGATCAGGCCGGCTGAGGCACGCTGTGCATAATAATCGACCATCAGGTCACCGGGGATATTGTCGATGGCGCGGCAACGGGTCATGGGCGCCATGACCACCCGGTTCTTGAGTGTTGCGGGGCCGAGGTCGTGCTTGGAAAACAGGTTCATGTCGCATTGCTCCTTTGATTGTTTTCCAAAGATAGGTTTGGCCCAATAGTGGACAATAGGCGGAATATGGACTAATTGTCCGTTCATGCGGACAATGGATGATCTCAATCTCAACGCGATTGCGGCCTTCCTGCATGTTGCGGAAAAGCAGAGCTTTCGTGGGGCGGCCAAGGCGCTGGGCCTTTCGAAATCGACCCTCAGCCAGCGTGTCAGCGCGCTGGAGGATCAGCTCGGCGCGCAATTGCTGTGGCGCACCACACGAAGTGTGCGGCTGACCGATATCGGCGAGAATTTCTATCGCGAGGTCGAGCCGGCCTTTGCCACGATCGTCAACGCCGAACGCCAGATCGGCGACCATCAGGATCACCCGCGCGGACAATTGCGCCTGTCGGCCCCGGTCGAACTGGGACAATGCGTCCTCGGCAATGTCATCAGGCTGTATGCCGAACAATATCCCGATGTGGAACTGGTGGTCGATCTGAGCGACCGCCGCGTCAACCTCATCGAGGACGGGTTTGACCTTGCGGTGCGAACCGGGCCGCTGGACGATTCCAGCCTGATCTGCAGGAAACTCTCCATTCTGGGGCCTTTGCGCATTTTCGCCAGCCCGAACTATCTCAAGGCCCATGGCACGCCAAAAACCCCGCGCGACCTCTCCGATCATGCCTGCATGACCATGACCGGAAAGCACGAAGCCTCCACATGGCACCTGGAAGGTCCGGACGGCACGGTTTCCGTCCCGGTCAAGCCGCGCATTGCGGTCGGCAGCTGGACCATCCTGCGGGAACTGGTCGTCGCCGGCCTCGGCATCGCTCAACTGCCCGAGCTGACCGGCCTGCATGGAGCGGGCGAGGGGGACCTCGTGGAAATCATGCAGGACTGGGCGCCCCAGGGCGATGCCTGCTACGCCGTCTACCCCGGCGGCCGCAACCCGTCACCAGCCCTGCGCGCCATGGTCAACCTGCTGGCCGAGCAATTTGCCGGCACCTTGAAGAGTTGTGTGTTGCCGCGTTGAGGGAGCCCGTTGCGCGGAAGTAAACTCCACCCGCATCAAATAGCCCGGCATCATCACATGCCTATGACCCAAGAAGATGTCATACTGAGAACGCTTGTACCCTGGCTTGCGCCTCAGCCGGTGTTGAGTGAGAAGGCGTAGTTGGCGCCGATGACCTTGAAATTGGCACGGCGCAAGAATTTGTCCGTCCTTTGAATATCGATACCGGACGTGACATGGATCATGATTTCTCGGGACCCGCGCTTTTTTGACCACTCGATAACAGTCGAAAGCAACCTGATCGCTACCTTGCCGCCAATCATTGTGCTGCGATGGCGCTCGCCGACATAGAAGGCCATAACAGAGGTTATCAGCGCATCGGTTCCAACCATGAATTCGCTCACGGAACAGAAGATGAAGCCAATCGGGTCACCATCGATCTCAGCGATAACCAGTGCATGCTGCTCCGGATTGGTGAACGCGCGGCCCGCAAACCGGTTGCATTTCTCACGGCTGAGCGGAATGGAACGGAACCCGGACGACTCGTGTAATTCCACCACCAGTGGATAAACCTTGTCCAGATCCGCCTTTGTCTTTGCGAACCTCAGGCCAATGTGTGATTGAATCATTGGCATTGCGTCCCATTCCGGTTGACATTCCTATCTTCAGCGTTTGAACGAAAACGCCCCGAAACACAAGGGCCGGGATGCTGTAGCCGATGTAAAGACCGAGAGTGGGTAGCCACAACCTATGAAAGCAATCTTGGAGGCAATGTGAAATACCGCTTTACAGAACCTGCAACTTATGAGTTACTTGCGGTCATTGGTTAGGGCGGCCAATTTCGATCTAAATCAATGAGTGTGGCGATTTTCTCCAGCGATATGGACGGCGATGCCTTAGGTGCTTCTATGTTGATGTACTGTTGTATTGGTTTGGGGTAAGCAAGCTTTAGTACCCGGTATGAAGTGGGGATTGAGTAAACTGTCACCGTAATTAGATGTGAAAAACGGATCTATTCGAGGGCACTCAGCGGTGCACAATGCGCTATGAACAAGGTTTTTCCGCTGTCATTAGTGAAGGGCATTAAACTCATTTACCGTTCTGTCGCCTAGGAGAGACAAAAATTCAAAGGAAAAAAACAATTATAATTGTCGCATTTATTGAAGAATGTGTGATAATATAAATAATTCTAACTAAATTCGCGGAAAAAATGTGCATAAGTTAATATTATTGGGAACTGAATATTGGAAAAAAAACTTAAGAAAACAATAATTTTATTAAAGGTTGCAGTAGTCGTATTATTTTCGACCGTAAGTCCTATATTTTCGGCAGACTCTGATTGGCAGTTTGATAGAAAACTTGCAATAGGTCACATGATCAATCGTAACTGCGATCAAGCTTGGAAAATATTGTGGGAATCAGCCCAGACAGGTAGAAAAGAAGCGCTAAATACCATCGCGCTCGGAATTTACACGCATGGAATGTCAATCCCCGGTGCAATGACGGACAAATTGTCGATGTATAGATACATCTTCATTTTTCTTACATATGGCCTCTCAAATCAAGCCGACACAGAAAAGAGATTATTGAATGAGCTTTTTGGTGAAGTTCTATTCCCAAAAAAATCAGGTCACCCTTTTGGTGAGTGTTTGAGAAATTCAACAAATATTTCGAGCTGCACCGATGTGGCTATCTCTGAACGACTTGTACCTAGCTTCTCTGACTTTGTTTCTGAAGTGAATAATTCGGGAGGGGCCACCAATCAGAAATCGATTTGTTTGTTTAATGTAGAGAACTAATTTGGGCAGGACACGATAATGGACAAGGTGACCAGAAGTTTTACTACAGGTGAGATGGCGTTACTGGACGCGGTTTTCGGTCTAGGCACAATTGACTATAGCCAATCCAGTGTGGGTAATACTAGAGCATTACCAACGGATAGAGCACACGCTCCATTTGGAAACATACACTTTCCAACAAACTATAGGGAAGATTTTAGCGACGATTCAGTGCCTACCGGATTGAAAGCCGTGTTCGTACATGAGGCTGCACATGTTTTCCAATCTCAGATCGGCATTAATGTTGCGCGGGACGCCTTATTTAACCGTAGCTACGACTATAGCCCTTTGTTCAGTGGAAAAGACTTTTACTCTCTCGGTGTTGAAGCGCAAGCTCAAGCAATCAGTGACTTCTTTCGTGCTGAGCATGGATTTCTGCCTGAGCGTCGTGATATGTCGCCAAGAACCGTGGACGAGTTTCTAAGCGTGCTGCCGGACACCATAGTTGAAGCATATTTTCACCGAGCGGAGTGCTTTCCATCTGGAACATTAATAGAGACTCCGAATGGCCGTACACCAATTGAGAGCCTGCACCCCGGAGATATCGTTCTAGCCTTCGATGTAAGCGATACTAATGGCCGAAGCGTGTTGATTCCACGGAAGGTTGTTCGGATTTACCAGAATACGACACAAGAGTGGCTGGTTCTTTCAAATGGATTAACGGTTACGCCCGGGCATCATTTCCTAGATGAACACGGAACATTTCGCGCAATCGAGGCCATCCTTGCTCAAGGCAATGGTACGGCGCGATTGATTGCTGAAGACGGCTCTGTTGAGTCTGTTTCGGCAATACGTATCCAATTTTCTGAAGAGACAGCTCAACTCTATCAGCAGCGTGAAGCTGTTGAATTTGTTTCAACAGGTTCGGTCGCAAAAGCAGCGCGAGTGTTTGATGGCTGGACTACATATAACTTCGAAGTGGAGGATCTTCATACGTACGTAGCGGGTGGTATCCGCGTTCACAATAAGTCTGGGATATTCGGACAGATTGGCAGCGCCCTGGACGCAGGCTTGGATACCGCCGGACCTGTTGGGTCAGTTTCAGATTTGGTGGGTAACACGATCAGCTCAGCGCTGCACGCAGTTGATGGGGCGGTGAAAAACATATCGGACGGTTTCTCCAATCTCGGCAATTCTATTTTCAGCGGCATCAGCGGTGCTTTCACTTCGGTTGCGGCGGGTGTTGGTGGTTTTTTCGGCAACTTGGCCGAGGGCAATATTGGCGGTGCCATTGGCAGCGCATTTTCCGGCGCCGTGGGGGCAGTAGCATCCGTCGTCGGAGGGATTGTCTCAACAATCGGTTCAGTTGTCACCGGCATAGCCAACACAATTGGCAGCATATTCGGGGGGCCGTCAGACAAGAGCAGTGCCGGCGGGAACAATTCCGACAGCAATTCTGCTGGTGAACCCGACAGCGGCGGTGGCTTTTTCTCCGGAATTGCTGATGCGGTTGGCTCGGTTGTCGGCGGTATTGCCGATGCGGTCGGATCAGTCGTTGGCGGCATTGCCAATGCCATTGGCAGTATATTCGGTGGCGGTTCGTCAAACAGCAACAGCAATTCCGATTCTTCTTCAGGCGGCGATGGGGGTGGAGGCGGCAAACCCGTCATTCTTGATCTTGACGGTGACGGGATTCAGGTCACCGCGCTGGATCGATCGACCATTTATATGGATGCGAGCGGTGACGGGCTTTTGCAGCGAACGGCGTGGGCGGATGCCGGCGATGGCGTTTTGTTCGTGGATCCCGACAACCACGATGCAATAGTTGAAAAGCGGCAGTTTGTCTTCACCGAATGGGATCCGACGGCCACCAGCGATTTGGAAGCGCTGGCCAGCATCTTTGACAGCAATGGTGACGGCATTCTCAGTGCGGCGGATGATGATTTCGACGACTTCAAGCTGCTTGTAACGGAGGACGATGGATCAACCACCGTCAAGACGCTGACGGAGCTTGGCATCACCGAAATCGATCTGACAGCCGATGCGACCCAGATCGAGCTGGCGGATGGTTCCGTCATAACGGGCCAGTCGACGTTCAAGCGCTCGGATGGCACGACAGGCACAGTGGGCGACATGCTGCTGGCGTCGGAAGCGCATGGGCACCGGATTGTTCAAAGCGAAAGCACGGACGGCAGCGGAAACCGGGTTCTGGAGATCACCGCCTATGCCACGGATGGCACAAAGGCCTATTCCATCCATTCGGTCACCAGTCCGGACGGTTCGGACATAACCAACCGCTACGACGACAATGGCGACGGAGTCGTTGACCGAATCCAGACGATTGTCACCGTGACCAATCCCGATGGCAGCACTGTTGAAACGGAATCAAATCTTTTGGGTAGCGTTGCGGCAACTGCTGTTCTGCAGACCCGGACGGTCACGTCGGTCAGCGCAGACGGCCTGACCGAAACGATCGAGCGCGATTCCACCGGTGGCGGCTGGTATGATGAGCGTGAGGTGCGTGTCACGAATGCCGATGGAAGCCGGACGATGACGACCAGCTACCTGGCGAAAAACGGATCCGTCATCAATAGCATCAGCGAGACGGTCTCCATTGATGGCTTGCAGCGTGTTGAAGCAATTGATGAAGACGGTGACGGTACAGCCGATACGACAACCACGCAAACTGTAGCGGTCCATCCTGACGACAGCCGCACCGAGACGATAGCGGTCAGCAATGCGGATGGGTCTTTTCGCTCCAACGTTACCGAAGATGTCAGCGCCGATGGCCGCACCAAATCGGTCAAGCGCGATCTGGATGGCGATGGTGACATCGATGTACAGGAGGATCATCTGATTGTCGTTGCACCGGATGGAACGTCGACATCGACGACCACAATCAAGAACGGCGATGGTACCATCCGGAGCTCGGTGACCACGGACCAATCGGCTGACACGTTGACGAAAACCAGCCGTCTTGACGAGGATGGTGATGGAGACATTGATCTAACGATCGTCGATGCAACCACGATCAATCCGGATGGCAGCCGCGAGTCCGTGGTCACGCAGACGAACAATGACGGCTCAGTCCGCGCCAAGAGCAAGGTGACTCTGGGTGCCGATAAGGTCACGACCAAGACCTGGGAAGACCTGAACCAGAACGGAACTTTTGAGGCAAGCGACGTGCTATCCTTGGTCGCGGTCAATGCTACAACCCAGGAGCGCACGGCGACGGATTATGCCCGCAATGCAGATGGTTCTATCCATGCTGAGCAGGTTGCCGTAACCAGCGCGGACGGGCTGAACAGGGCCACAACCATCGATGCGGATGGCGATGGCGACACGGATACATCTATTACTGACGTAACCACGGTCAATGGTGCCGGGATTGCGACGCGGACAATTGAAACCCGCAACCAGGATGGATCCCTGCGTGACAAGACGACGATAGTGACCAGTGCCGATGGGCTAACGATCACGACTGAAACCGATGTTGATGGTGACGGACTGATCGAAGAAAAGATGATCGATGCGTCGGTTCTGGAGACCGACGACAGCACTACGCAGACGGTTTCCCGTTTCGCCGGGGATGGCACCACCCTGCTAGAAAAGACCACTACGCAAAAGAGTGCAGACCGTCTGACGGTCACCGTCAGCGTCGACAGCGATGGCAACGGAACGAACGATCAAGTTGTCACCGAAGTGCAAGCCGCGGACGGTGCCATTACGCGCACCGAAACGGCTTACAATCCCGATGGCAGCGTGATCGGCCGGATTGTGACGAACACCAGTGCCAATGGCCTGACGACAACCGAAGCAACCGATTTGGATGGCGACCTTGCAGCCGATTTGACGGAAACCGCATCAACCGTGCTGAACGCCGATGGCAGCCGGACAACCACCGAATCCGCTACCAACCCAGACGCCAGCCTGCGCATGCGGACCCAAACGACCGTCAGCGATGACGGGCTGGTGACAACCAGCCGCGCGGATGCTGATGGTGACGGCACCTATGAACGCGAATTCACGGACACGACGGTGCTGAATACGGACGGAAGCATTACGACGACAAGCGTCGTTCGATCGGCAGACGCGACCACTCTCAATGCCACACAGATCATCGAATCCGACGACGGGCTCGAAATGGTCCAGAAAACAGATGCCGATGGCGATGGCGGGTACGACCTCATCGAAACCGTAACGACGGTCCTTCAGGATGATGGCGGGACAACCACCACAACTGAGCTTCGCGATGCATCAAACACGCTGCGCAGCAGCCGGAGCGAGAGCATTTCAGACAACCAGCGCATCGTCATTGTTCAAGATGATCTCAATGGTGACGGGCAGTCCGATATGTCTGTGTCGCAGACAGTCGCCGATGATGGATCGGTTGAGACCATTGAATCTGAAATTGCCGCGGACGGAACGCTGCAGAGCCGGGTGCGGCAAGTGCTCAGCGATGACGGCCTCTCGCAGACGACCGAAGTCGACGCCGATGGCAACGGCACATACGAGACAATCGTCGCTGAAACCGGCGTCCTGAACGCCAACGGATCGCAAACTCAAACCGTCACAAGCAAGGGTTCTGATGGCTCTGTACACAGCCGAGTGGAGACCACCGCGAGCGCCGATGGCCTTTCGGAGACTCTGAAAGAGGATGTCAATGGCGATGGCACGAACGACCTGACGGTTACGCGGCAAACCACGATCAACTCCGACGGGGTGACGACCACCACTGAGCAGCATGTGGCTGCAGATGATTCGACGCTGATGTTGTTGACGGAAACAGTCAGTGCTGATGGCCGGACAGTCACGCGGCACATTGACGCCGATGGCAACGGACAAATTGATGAGGAGACGACGATCGTCCTCGGTAACGATGGCGTCACCACAACGACATCGTCCTACTATTCACCTACGGGCGTGCTTGTTTCGAAAATTGTTAGCACCGAAAGCAGTGATGGGCTGGTTCAAGGCCGGTCGATTGATCGGGACGGCGACGGAACATATGAGGCAACCACTTCCGACATTGCAACGCTTTCCACCGATGGCAGCATCTCTCGCACCGTCACGCACCGCGACGCACAAAATGCGTTGATCGGGGGTGAAAGCCACTTTGTGTCTGATGACGGCTTGCAGTCGAGCGTCGATTTCGATCTTGACGGCGATGGGATAAATGAGACTGAAACAGATTTTTCCACCACCTTCAGCAACAATGGAACTGTAGTCGAATCCGCCATTACGCGTGATGCATCCGGCGTCAAGACTGCTGAATCAACACGTTCGACAAGCGGAAACGAACTGCAGATTACGGAAACAGCGGACTTTGACGCCGACGGCAACGCAAACCGTGATTTGGCGATCATCAAAGGTGCGGATGGTGGCAGCACGGAAACGATTCGCCAGTTTGGAACCGCAGGTGGGTTGCAGCAATTGGCCACAACCATTGTCAGTGCCGATGAACGCACACAAACCACGACAATCGATACCGATGGTGATGGCGATATTGACCTGGGAGTAACGACCCATATTGATCTGAACAGAACAGAGAGGACGACCTATGAGGATCGGGCGAGTGATGGAACATCACTGGCTCTGATCACCGAAACCAGCGCTGCGAATGGAGTGAAACAGACCGCCGCTTTTGACGTCGATGGTGACGGCGACAACGATTTTTCGCGCAATACGACTGTGTCCTACAATGGCGCAGGGGACGAGATCCGTCTTTATGAGCATTCTTACCAGACCGGAAAGCTGCATTATTCAAGTGAGACCACAACGGCCGCAAACGGCCTTTCTTCGACCACGACGTTTGATGTGAATGGTGATGGTGCTGTGGACGGAAGCACGCAGACCACAACCACGGTTCATGCGGATGGCAGCCGAACGACCGTCACCGGCGAGGAACTCGCAGACGGTTCCCTTCGGTCCCGTTATACGGAGACTGTGAGTTCGGACGGAAGAACGACGACAAAATCATACGATTTCGATGGCGATGGGCAAGACGACAAAGTAAGCGTCGCGAAAGTCAATCAGGACGGCAGCCTGGTCACCACCGAAACGGGTTACGATTCAAGTGGTAACGTTGAAAATGTGAATGTCACCTCAATATCGGCAGATGGGTTGGTCACCACCATCCAAAGGGGTGGAATCGAGCAGACCTTGACCTATTCTGCGGTCGATAATGGATCCTATGTTTGGGACAACGGTGTGGTGACGTCCGCCACTGATACCCATATTTTCGTTTCCCACGAAGTTGACGCACAGGGCATTGAGACCTGGAAGATGGAGTCAACTATTGCCGGTTCCACGACTGTTGCGCAAGCTCGCTTTGATGAGGAAACCAAGGGCAGGTTACTCGCTGAGGCGGAGCGCATTTACGACACTATTCTTGATCGTGACATGGATGTTTCGGAAGTGGAAGTGCTTGTTCAGCATGTTTCGGACGGCCAGCTGGATCTCGCCGGCCTGGCTTCAAAGCTGCTGACTTCAGCTGAATTCGGCACACGATTTGGCACTGTGAACGATGCGCAGTTCATCACGCAGAGCTATCTCAATAGCTATGGCCGTGCACCCACGCTTGACGAAGCCGAAGCTGACCTTTCCAGCTTAGCCAATGCGATAAAAACCAGGGCCGAACTGGCAGTGGAACTGTCTCAGTCGGCCGAGCATTTGGTCGTTGGAAACGTTCGGCAATCTTCAATCAATGTCGACGTTTTCCTTAAGCCAATCGTCTTTGAACGCAGTCTGAATGTTCCACAAGTCGCCATGGTGGTTTCCGGACTTGTGGGTATCATACTGGACAGGGGCGTGACGGCCCAGGAAATCGAGACCAATACAGACCGGCTGTTGACCGGAACCGACCGGATAGAAGACATCGCGGACGATCTGCTCACCGGAACAGATGAGTCCACATCGGAAACGCTTGTCGGTTTGAATGGCACTGCACTTGTGGAGCAGCTGTTCATCAATGCCTTTGGAACGGAACCAACTGCGCACGAACTGGCAACGTGGAGTGGGCATCTTTCGTCGGGCGCTCTTTCGTCCGCGGAGTTGGTATCGGTTTTTGCGCAAAGTGGAGACTTCTGGGAATACAACCCCCTGCGTGGTTCGGGCGGCAATGATCGGTTGATTGGAGGCGATGGCCCCGACCGCATGTTTGGTGGCTTTGGTGATGATTTCATACAGGGTGGTGCCGGCGACGACATTCTAATCGGCAGCACCGGAAACGATGTTTTGTATGGCGCTACCGGAAACGACACCTATCACTACAGCCAGGGAGACGGGCGCAAATTTGTCAGTGATAGCTCGGGATCGCAGGACAGTATCGTCTTTGGTGCGGGAATTTCCGCGCAAGATCTTGTGTTGAGACGCCAAGGTAATGATCTTCACATCAGCGTTTCGGAGCATATTGGTCAACCGGAAGATGTTGTCATAATTGACAATTGGTACGCATCGCCCGACACGGTGGAGTCCTTCCGGTTTTTTGACGGCTCGTCGGTTTCGATTGCAGATATGAGTGGTTTGCCGGGCATGTCCGATCCGACAGGACCCGTCCGGATTCGCGACCTGATAGTAGAGTCCTATCTCGGCACCTCATCCGCATCGCCACTGGATTTGAAGAGCTGGGCGGAAACACATGCTGCCTCGTCTTCGTGGGTTGAGCAGTTCGGGTCCACATTGACCGGAGACACTGCCGAAAATGAAATGCGGCACCTGAATGGCGCGATATATCTTGAGGCCGGGGTCACCTATTTCTTTCGGGAAACAACCGATGACGATGCGGCACTTTACATCAATGGTTTGCAAATCCTCGGCGACGACGTCTGGAACTATTCGGCCGTGGGTTCATTTACAGCGTCCAAATCTGGATACCACAATTTGGACTATTACGCGCGAAATGGGAGTGGGCCAGGTAATTACAAGCTGGAAGTGTCCTCGAACAGTCAAGGGACGTATGCTGTTCCGTGGGTAGAGCCAACTCCCCCATTCGGATCCGATTCTGCTTACCTTGCGAACGTGGCAATCGAAACATACCAGGGGACAACGATAACAGGAGGTTTTTTCGGCCAAACTGCTGAAGCGCTCAAGACTTGGACTATTAACCATGAGGCAACTTCCTTGCGCATGGTGACTTCACTGGACGATTTGTATCGGGATGCTGAGGAATATGAGATCAGGCACATATCCGGACAGATATATCTGAAAGAAGGCGTTCAGTATCATTTCAAAGAGTGGGTGGATGACAATGTTCTTTTATACGTTGGAGGTCAGAAAATACTGGCTGACATGTCTGCTCCAAATCACACGGTAGGGTCGATCACGGCAAGTGCCACGGGCTACTTCGCATTTGATCTTTATGTCCGAAATCACACGGTTCATGGAAGCACCACCGTACGGGTCTCGTCAGACAATCAAGCGTCCTATGACAGGTTGACAATTGCACTCGATACCACCGTGGCGGATGCGCTGACTGAACCATCTGTGCCGGTGCATGCAAAAGACATCCAAATAGCTTCCTACCTCAATACGTCTGCATCGGCCGTTCTTGACCTGGAAACCTGGGCCGAGACCAACTCCGCGTCATCGTCCTGGTCGGAAACCTCGGTCGCCAGCATAGCGGGAGATGCTGTTGAATTGGAGTTGCGTCATATCACTGGACGCATCTATCTGGAGGCAGGAAAGCGATACTACTTCCGTGAATCCGTGGATGACCAAGCGCTATTGCTGATCAATGGTGACTATGTTCTTGGAGGTCCGGCATTTCCTGTCGAATCGGTCTCGTCATACAGGGCAACTGCGTCCGGCTACCACAACTTCGATTTTTATGTCCGCAACCATCTTGGCGGTGGTGGATATGAACTGGAGGTATCAACAGACGGCCAACAGACATTCGATACGGTAATTGTTGATCAACACGCACAACCCGAGGAAGTTCGATTGGATTTGGAATTGCCGGTCCACACTTCTGGTGTGATGGTCGCATCCTATTCAGTTACTTCGGCCTCGAGCCATGCTGATCTCGTATCATGGGCCAGTTCGAATCATGCTGATTCAGTCTGGCTTAGCGAAACATCCGGGAGTTTGTCGGGCGGCACGGCGGGTGGCGAAATGCGCCACATCATCGGCAATGTGTTCCTCGAAGCCGGCACAACATATCATTTCCGGGAGTCCGCAGACGATCAGGTCGCGCTCTCAATCAACGGTACGAATGTTCTTGGTCGAGACACGTACACCGGCGTTCCGACAAGTGCGGCCTATTTGGCGGAGGCAACTGGCTATCACCAGTTTGAGCTATATGTTCGAAGTGATGTCGGGTCCGGTACCTATCAGTTGGATGTATCATTGGACAATGAAGCGACATATTCGGCGATTGCGGTAGAGCCGGCTGAGATTGAAGTACCAACGGAATTCGCTCCCGTCCTTCCTGTTCACGTCGGCGGTGTGCGCGTGTCGTCTTATCTCGCGACATCAGCTTCATCGCCAATGGACCTGAGGGACTGGACTAAAACCCACACTTCCGACACAACTTGGCTGGAGCACACAAGTGCAAGTCTTTCCGGCGATGCAGCGGAATATGAACTGAGGCATATCACCGGGCATATCTATCTGGAGGCGGGGCGGACATATTCATTCAAGGAATCTGTAGACGACCAGATGTTGCTTGTCATCGATGGTGAGAATGTTCTTGGTGACGCATTCGCCGGTTCGTCAACGGTCGGATCCTACGCGGTTGAAACGACTGGGTATCATGAATTTGAATTGTTTATTCGAAATCACCTTGGAGCAGGTGCTTACAAGCTCAAAGTCGCAACAGATGATGAAGTGCAATTCGAATCGCTACCCGTCATCAGCAACTTTGAGAGGCAGGGTGCTGACAACGCGGACTGGCTTGCTGGCTCGCCAATGCACGTAACCGATGTAACTGGCCGATCATTTTTGAACACGTCCATTTCGACACCGGCAGAAATGAAAAACTGGGCGAATGCTCATGGCGCAGATTTGGTTTGGGAAGAGACGACAGCATCAGGACTGTCTGGCAGCGCTCCAGAGCTGGAATTGCGCCACTTTACCGGCAGTATTTTTCTTGAAGCCGGGAAGGATTACTTCTTCCGCGAAACGGTAGATGACAATGCGCTGTTGATAGTCGGCGGCCATACCATACTGGCTGATGACGTTTCGAATGCCTCAGCTATTGGTTCTTTCAGCGTTCCCGCAACAGGCTATTATCGCTTCGATTGGTATGTTCACAATCATTTGGGAGCTGGTGGATATTCGTTGGAAGTCTCAACGGACAACCAACAGGATTTCCAACCTCTCATTATTGAGCAAACCTCTGAAATGACCGGAACAAATGACGCAGATGTGCTGTCTGGAGGAAGTGGTCACGATCACATTGTCGGGGACGATGGAAACGACACTTTGTCCGGCAATCAAGGCAATGACAAACTGGAAGGTGGTTCGGGAGAAGATCAACTGGATGGGGGATCAGGTGATGACACTCTCGTTGGTGGAGCCGGTTCCGATACCATTGACGGTGGAAGCGGAACAGGCGACATCGCGTCCTATCTGAAGTCTGATGCATCGGTGAACATTGACCTTTTGGCGAACACCGCGTCCGGTGGCCATGCCGATGGCGAAACACTATCCGGCATCGAAAGTCTCATTGGCTCCAAACTATTTGGGGACATCCTTGCGGGGGATTCTCAGGACAATTTCATTTGGGGCAGCGGCGGCAACGATACAATAAGCGGCAATGGCGGAAACGATTTTCTCGAAGGTGGATTGGGCGCGGATACAATAGACGGGGGGCCCGGTTCCGAAGATACCATTTCATATAGGGAATCAATTGCTGGAGTCACAGTCAATCTTGCAACGAACACGGCATCGGGGGGGCATGCAACCGGTGATACATTCTCCGGTATCGAGCATATCGATGGATCGTTTCGATTTGGCGATGTGATGACCGGCGATACTCAGGACAACACGATCTTTGGATACGGCGGAGATGACGTAATCGACGGCGGCGGCGGTAGAGACTATCTGAACGGTGGCAGAGGTGACGATGTGCTCAACGGCGGATCCGGGCTCGACACAATTGAGGGTGGGGAGGGAGCAGATACTTTGGATGGCGGAGATAGTAGTTGGGATGTGGTGTCATACAGTGGATCGAATGCAGGTGTAATCGTAGATCTCTCAACCAATACGGTGTCAGGCGGCCATGCAACGGGTGATACAATAGCCAATTTTCGCAGTGTTATTGGTTCTAATTTTTACAGCGATACCTTAACTGGTAACCATCAGAGCAATTGGCTGTGGGGCAACGGTGGCGATGATATTCTTCTTGGCGGCGGCGGCCGTGATGGGCTTGAGGGAGGTGCAGGAGCTGACTACCTCGACGGTGGCGCAGGGGATAAGGACATCGCTATTTACCACGATTCAGATGCTGGGGTGACGGTCAATCTATTAACCAATTTTGCAAACGGTGGCCATGCGACTGGCGATACAATCCTAGATCTGGAATCCATTAAAGGTTCCTATGGCTATGGAGATTTCCTGACGGGGGACGCTTGGAGAAACATTTTGGTTGGGTATGGCGGCAACGACACTTTGGTTGGTGGTGCAGGAAACGACCAATTGGAGGGTGGAAGTGACGATGATCATCTTACCGGTGGTACCGGCGACGACACCTTCGCTTACGCAGCAGATTTTGGCAACGACATCATCACGGATTTCACCGCCGGTGCGGCCAGCGAGGATGTGATTGAATTCAACGCCGTAGGCGGGTTGGCCTCCTATGCGGATGTGCTTTCGAAAGTCGCTGACGATGGAACCGATACAACCTTAACGCTAGACATCGATAACTCGATCGTGTTGAAGAATGTCCTGGTATCGGAACTATCGACAGACGATTTCCGGTTTGCATAGGTCAATGTCGCATCGGTGGGGCTGCGTCTGAATTGTTTGAGTTGGAAACGAAATGCAATCCCCAGGCGGCACTGGATTTCAAGCAATTGAGGCGTGTCGGCGCAGCCTGAAGAGCGCTTTTTTTGGCATTGCGGCGCTTGGTCTGCCGATCAATCTCCTGATGCTGACCGGCCCGCTCTTCATGCTCCAGGTCTATGACCGGGTGCTGGCGAGCGGGTCCGTTCCAACGCTTATCGTGCTGGGTGGTCTGACGGCCGGACTCTACATCTTTTACGGCCTGCTGGAGGGAATTCGGTCTCGTGTGCTTCTGCGGATCGGCCAGCGGGTCGACGCACAACTTTCCGGCGTTAGTTATGAATCGTCCGTATCGCTCCCGCTATTGCTGGGCCGGAAGGCAGAGCGTCTTGACCCGGTGCGCGATCTTGAAAGTGTCCGGCAATTTCTAGTCGGTCCGGGCCCGTCAGCTATCTTCGATATTCCGTGGATGCCCGTGTATCTCGGCATTATCTTCCTGTTCCATCCGATCCTCGGATTTGTGGCTCTTGGCGGCGCCATCATTATCTGCATCCTCATCGGACTGAACGAAATCACCTCGCGCAAGCCGGCGGCGGAGGCCAATCAACACGCCGTGCATCGCGCTGCGCTGGTGGAGCAGAGCCGTCGCAATGCCGAAGCAGTTGCCGCCATGGGAATGATGGCAACGCTCCGCAGCCGTTGGGACGGGTTCAATGAGACATTTCTGGACAAACAGCGTCGGGCTTCTGACCGCACCAATCTCTTCGGAACCGCGATCAAGGCCTTTCGCTTCATGCTGCAGTCCGCCATTCTGGGTGTCGGTGCCTGGTTGGCGATCCGCCAGGAAATCACCCCCGGTGTCATGATCGCGGCCTCCATTATGACCTCGCGGGCTCTTGCGCCAGTCGAGCAGGCGGTCGGACAATGGCGCGGTTTCGTCGCGGCCAGACAAGGTTTCAGGCGACTGCGTGAGGTCGTTGAAAAACGCCCCGATTTTGGTGTCGAGACAGAATTGCCGATCCCCTCTCGTGAACTTGCCGCGGAAAACATCGTGTCCGGCCCTGCTGGACAGGCCGTCTTGATGGGAGCAAGTTTTTCGCTGAAGGCCGGGGATGGTCTCGGGATCATCGGACCATCTGGCGCCGGCAAGACGATGCTCGCCAGAACACTTGTTGGTGTCTATCCGGTATTACGCGGCGCGTTGAAATTCGACGGCGCGGATCTGACGCAATGGGCACCGGAACGCCAGGGTACATTCATCGGCTACCTGCCACAGGACATACAGCTCTTTGCCGGCACCGTGGCCCAGAACATTTCGCGATTTGCACAAGATGCGCCCGCTGAAGAGATCATCAAGGCAGCCCAACGCGCAGACGCGCACCAACTGATCATTGATCTTCCCCAGGGCTATGACACGGAAATCGGTGCTGACGGCAACATGCTCTCTGGCGGCCAGATGCAGCGGATTGCCCTGGCAAGGGCACTCTATGGCAACCTGTTTCTCATTGTGCTCGATGAACCGAATTCCAACCTTGATACAGATGGCGAAACGGCGCTGACTCATGCCATCCGGACAATGCGGGCAGAGGGTTCCATCGTTGTGGTGATTGCGCACCGCCCGAGTGCGCTTGCCGGTGTGGATCAGGTTCTGTTTATCAAGGATGGACGCTCCCAGGCATTTGGACCAAAGAACGAGGTGCTGCAGCAGGTGCTGGCGCCGACACAGCAGGTGGCAGCCCAATGAGCCGGGCAGATGGCACCCTCTCGACAAGCATTCGAAACCATTTGTGGGGTGCGGGGCTGTTTTTGTGTGCTCTGCTGGTTTTTACTGGCGTGTGGTTTACCTGGATGCAGATATCGGGCGCAGTCATTGCACCGGGTGCGATCGTTGTTGAGAGCAATGTCAAAACCGTCAAACACAAAGAAGGCGGGATCGTTTCTGAGATCCATGTGCGCGATGGCGATCAGGTTCAGGCGGGTGATCTGTTGCTGCGGCTGCAGGATACGGTGACACGCGCCAATCTCATCGTGGTCGACAACCAACTTAATGAGCGTCTTGCGACTGAGGCGCGACTTCTCGCGGAACGTGACGGAGCAACGGAGGTCGCGTTTCCGCCCTCGTTAATGCAGCAAACAAACAAGGTGAGGATCAACCGTATTCTGGATGGTCAGCGCCGGTTGATGAAAGCGCGCGCTGCCGGTTTTGATGGCCGCATCAACCAACTGCGGGAACAGATCAAGCAACTGGAAAGCCAGACCGATGGTCTTGAAGTTCAGACCAGAGCCAAACAGGAGGAAATCGCCTTGATTGCGGTTGAACTGGGTGGTCTGGAGTCGTTGCTCGCAGATCAATATGTCTCCGCCAACCGGGTTTACGCTGTCAGGCGTGACCGCACGCGTCTGACCGGAGAACATGGAGCGCTGATCACGGAAGCGGCAAGAACGGGCCTCGCGATCAGCGAGCGAAGGATGCAGATCCTGCAACTCCAGGAGGACTTTCGGGCCGATGTCCTTCAGCAATTGCAGGATACGCGCAGCGAGATAGCGCGGTTGAATGAACAAAAGACCACGGCTGAAGACCAGTTATCGCGTATGGATATTCGCGCGCCGCGGTCCGGATATGTCCATCAGCTGAGCGTCCACACAAAGGGCGGTGTCATCAGTGCGGCCGAGGTGATCCTGCTTGTGGTGCCGAAGGGCGATTCGCTGTTGATTGAAGTGCAGGTGACACCAACCGATGTTGACCAGCTCTTTGAGGGCCAGTTGGCAACCATCCGTTTGCCCGGGCTCAATCAAAGAACAACGCCCGAACTGAAGGGGAGCGTTCTAACGGTGTCTGCGGAAACAAGCCGCGATGATGTTACCGGCCTTTCATACTACACAGCCCGGCTTCGTTTGCTTGATGGCGAGCAGGAAAAGCTGGATTCGACAGTGCTCATACCGGGCATGCCCGTTGAAGCCCTTATCCAGACACGTGAGCGCAGTATCCTTTCCTATCTGATCAAACCGATTTCGGACCAGATCGCTCATGCACTGCGGGAAGAGTGAGGCAAAGTCTCGCCTGCCTGTGCTTACGATTGGTATGTCACGCGTGGTTGGCGGTTTGGCCTAAGATGTACCGAACCATTGTCCGTTGGATCGGATCGCCTCCTTGTTTTCTCCCGGTCGCCACCGGTCTAAGACACACCAGATCAACGACCAGAATGTTCACAGAAAACGTGGCGTTTACACCGGAACCTGGTGTCCGATGGACCAACACCATCCACCCGCAATTGCATAAAACACACCCGATCCAATCAACCACTGTTTAACACCGTCACACGATATGAACGCCGGTTTGGAAAACGCGGCGTAGTCTTCTCCTGCACCCATCACATGAAAACTGAGGAGACTGATATGTTTATGCATGGCTTACACCTCTTTCACCGGCGCGTGCGGCTTCGGCCGCTGATGCGTGCGGCAATGGGAGGATTTCTGCTGGCTGCGGTCGCAATACCGGGCGTTGCCGAAGCGCAGGTCGAACCCTGTGATGGGTTGTTGTTCTCGACATCGGAGGACTTTCTGTCGCGCGGGCCGACGCCGGCCGATGGCAATCCGATCATCTCGGATGGCGATCTGCTCGCCTGGCATGTTTCGGCGGGCGCAAGGGTCTGCCGCCGCAATGGCGAACTTATCCGCAATTTCGATATCGCACGCATCGATCTGGGGCTCGATGCGGTGGCCGCGATTGACAAGGCAAACAAGCTGATCGCCTTTTCGACCGAACTCGACAGCCCGAACGCCGGTCAGTTCACCGCCGGTGATCTGCTCTTCAATGTGGGCGGTGTGATTCCCAATGCCGCGCTTCTGTCGGCCTTCGATGTGCCGCGATCCCTCAATCTGGGTCTCGATGCGGTCACGCTCGTGGGCAAGGAGGAAGGCTTCATCCGGCTGGTCGAACTGGCCCGCAATGGTGCCTTCAAGGACAATCCGGCCCGATTGCGCGAAATTCTGCGCGAGCTGGATATCGATATCTGGTTTTCCACCGAGGGCACGCCGCCCGAGGTGACCAAGCCGCTGTTTCTCGATGGTGATCTCCTGTCGGCGCGAGACGGCGTGATTGTCCGCTCGAACGCCTCGCTGTTGCCGGCCCTGCCGGCGGGAATTCCCGTGCGCGGTGTCGATTTCGGGCTGGATGCCTATACGCCGGCGCAGGATCCGATCGAACTGGTGCCGGTCGAACTGATGTCGACGGAAATTGTCGGCTTTGGCCGGGTTCCGTTCACCGATGGTGACGTGTTGCAGCCTGGGCCCTCGATCTGGCTGAAAGCCGGTGATCTGGTCAAGAACTTCGAGCCGGCCACCCGCGATCTCGGTCTGGATGCGTTGCATGACCATATCGGTGATATCGCCCAATGCGCACCGCCGTCGATCACCTTCATCAGCAATGTCGAAGTCGGCATGATTGCGCCGGCAACCGGCCTGGCAACATTTGGCGGTGTCAATCAGCGCCCTTTTGCCGGCGACATCCGCATCCAGGGGTCGATGCCGGAGTTGGTCAACTGCCCGGACCTCGCCAACTATGAATACCGCGTGGAAATCGACCAGGGCAGCGGTTTCCCAACCTTCGCCGATCCCGGCGTCGTTCACCCGGCCAGCGCCAACTGGCGGCGCATGGTGCGTCCGACCCCGTCGGCACCCTGTCCGATTTCGCGCAACGATGTCTATGACAGCGATCCGCTGGGCTGGTTCACGGTTGCCGACTACCGGCGATTTGACGGTTGCGGCGATCCGCCCAGCCTTGCGGTGTGGAAATCCACCAGTGGCGCCTCCAACGCGTTGGTCCGGGTTCGCGTCGTCATGCGCGAAATCGCGGCGGCAACGCCCACCTATGTGAGCGCGCCGGTTCAGGTCCAGATCGACAATGACCGCATCGCATTGCCGAACAATCTGCTGCCGACCTCGTCGGGCACCGGCGACCTGTGGTTCGATCTCTACCGGGCCTCGGCAACATCGCCGCTTGGCGATCAGTGCAAGATCGAAGGCGATGGGATCGATGTCGTGCTCGACATGAAGGGCCGTATCAACGACGATCATTTCTGGAAATATGATCTGCGCTGGTCCGGTGGCTTTGTCGTTGGGGCGCATCCCGTCACGGTGGCCGGCGACCTGACCGAATTCGACGACGGTCGCGCCGATCTGAACGGGCAGGGTACCCAGCCGCCAACGTCGATCCTGGTTCCGCTCAAATCAGGTTTCAACCTGTCGGCAGCCTATGCCAGTGTCGCCACGGCCCAGAGCGTGCCGCCGACACTGCCGGATGTCTGCGGCTATACGGTGCATTTCCGCGCCTGGGACCGGGCGATACAGCTTGGCTTTTCGCCGCCGAACAATTTCTTCTCGACGGTCAGCCGACACACGCAGATGTGGCGGTCCTTCTGCGTGTCGCGCTGAAACCATCCAGGCTTCTGGCAACGCCTGAATCGGCTTGGATAGCCGCGCCTGTGAAACCGGCCCCCGCACCCTCTGGTGCGGGGGCCGAATGCGAAGATCGGCTGGGGCCAACGATCATTCGTAGCTGGACATACCAATCACTGCAGGAATGTGTATAAGGACCGCATCGGGTTCTTCTCCGGGGAAGAGGGGCCACGCTTGCTGAATCCTATCGGGGGGAGCCATTTCAAACTGAAGACCCACCGGTCGTTCTGACCGGTGTACCGCCGCACCGTCATTTCCGTGCCGCCAAAGTCGCTGATCCCGATCATTGGCCTGGTTTCACCGGATCGCTCCGGTGCCGATGCGACATTTCTCCTCACACCCCATGACGCGCTCACTGGTTGGCCGGTTTGCGACGTGACCAGGACCATTTTCCCGCATGCCAAGACTTCCCAAAGAACCGTTCTTCCAGCCATTTGAAGCCAAAAACCTCTTTCCGTTTCGCACCTGGGTTGGCATGGTCGACAGGCGCACCATGCGCGATGATGCGGCCGCCGCCTTTACCGGTGCGGCGGTCGTTCTGCCGCAGGCCATCGCATTCGCCGCCATTGCAGGCCTGCCGCCGCAATACGGTCTCTATGCTGCCATGGTCACACCCATCATCGCGGCCCTGTTCGGCAGTTCCTGGCACCTGGTCTCCGGGCCGACAACAGCCATTTCGGTGGTGATTTTCGCTACCCTGAGCAATCTGTATGAACCCGGCAGTGCCGCCTATATCCAGGCCGTCCTGACGATCACCCTGCTGGCGGGTGTTTTTCAACTGCTGATGGGCATTGTCCATCTCGGGCAATTGGTCGGGCTTGTCTCTCATTCCGTCATGATCGGCTTTACCGCCGGTGCGGCCATTCTGATTGCACTCAGCCAATTGTCCGGTTTTATCGGTCACAGCCTGCCAAGGCCGGAAGATATCGACAATTTTCTTGTCTCCCTGTGGCGGGCACTGCCGAATATTGACGGCCATGTGTTCTCGATCGCGTTCGGGACGCTCCTGGTGACGGTGCTGTGCAAACGTTTCCTGCCGAAATGGCCGAACTACCTGATCGGTCTCGTCTTCGGCAGTGCGCTGGCCTATGGCATCGATGCCCGTGCCAATGGTGTGGAGTTCGTGCAGTCCGTCGCCACCGGCATCCCGCAATTCGAAGTGCCGGCCTTTTCACTGGAAGCGGTGCGTTCGCTGTCCTCGGGCGCCTTTGCGCTGGCGCTGATCGGTCTGCTCGAGGCGGTCTCCATCGCACGCGCCATGGCGCTGAAGTCGAAGCAACGGTTGGACAGCAATCAGGAGATTATCGGGCAGGGGCTTTCCAATATCGGCGGATCGTTCTTTTCCGCCTATCTCGGCTCGGGTTCCTTCACCCGTTCGGCGCTCAATTATGAATCCGGCGCGAAGACGCCGATGGCGGCGATCCTGTCGGCGCTTTTCCTGTTTGTCGCCCTGTTCGCCGTCGCGCCCTTTATCGAAATGATCCCCATCCCGGCCATGGCCGGCCTGATCATGATCGTTGCGTGGAAGCTGGTCGATTTCAAGGAGATCCGGCATATTCTGACCTCCAGCATGTCGGAATCCATCGTTCTGTCCGCAACCTTTCTGGCGGTGATCCTCATCAATCTCGAATTCGCGATTTACGCCGGCGTGATCCTCTCGCTGTCGATTTTTCTGCGGCGTTCCATGCGCCCGGGCCTGCCGCTCAATGTGCCCAATGACGCGGTTCCGGGACGGCCCTTCATGAGCCCGATCCTGTGGAAGCTGCCGGAGTGTCCGCAGGCCCTGTTCGCCCGGCTACAAGGCTCCCTCTATTTTGGCGCCGTGGAATATGTCGAAAACGAATTTCGCCGGCTGGAGAAGGAGCGGCCGGACCAGAAGCATTTCGGCCTGATGCTGGATGGTGCGGTCGGCATCGATCTGGCCGGCGCAAACCTTCTCATCGAAGAAGCCCGGCGGCGCGAAGCAAGGGGTGGCAGTCTCTATCTTGGCGTCCGCTACCCGCCGATCCGCCGTCAGCTTGCCCAGTTTCATGTGCCACGCGAGATCGGCAAGGAACACATTTTCCGCCGGAAAATGGAGATGGTGCCAACCGTGGTGGCCAATCTCGATCCGGCCATATGCGCCACCTGCACCACGAGAATTTTTCGTGAGTGTCCCAAGCCGGTCGAAACGGAAGACGCAGCGACATCGGCAAAACCGGCCAAAGGCAACGGATAATCGCTCACCAGCCTTCGCGCCGACGTGCCCGGAATTCGGTTGGCGTGTATCCGCTGAAGTCGCGAAACGCCTTGTTGAATGCACTGAGCGAGGCGTATCCGGACTGAAGCGCGACCTGAACGACCGCCTCTTCCTCATTGCTGAGCAGTTCGACGGCGCGGATCATGCGCAGCCGGCGCAGCGACTGGCGCCAGCTCATCCCGACCTCTTCGGCATAGCGGCGCACCAGCGTGCGTTCGGACAAATGGGCGGCGGAGGCGACATCGGCAAGCGCAATATCCTCGTGCAGATGGGCTTCGGTGTAGGCGATGGCTCGCTTCATGCCGTCGGACCGTCCCATCGGGGTCCACACATCGCTGGGCTGGCGTGCCAGTTCGGAACAGGTCAGTGCCAGGGCCCGAAAGAAATGGTCGGCATGGGCATCGAACTCATTTGTATCCGGCCCCCAGCGGCGACTGAAATAGATCATGTCGCGGGCGAGCGATGTCATGGTGAACACCACGCTTTTGCTGGGGAGATCGTCGATGAAGCCCGGCTTGAACAGCACCGAGCAGCAGGTCATCGGGTGGGTCACCGACACACCGAGGTCGGTGTGGGCCGGTATCCATGCCGCGTAGGACGGAGGCAAAGTCCAGCGCCGTCCGTCGATCTGAAGGCTGATCGCGCCCTTGATGCAGTACATCAGATAGTGTCGGTCGAAACTCAGTTGCTCCGGCGGCCGCGGCGCGAACTCCTGGTAGAAGCAATAGGCGGGAAGATCGTCAGTCGCCATGGCACGGGTTCACGTTGGATCGACACTGCAGATGGTGGTTACCGGCGGGGCGGTCATCATCGGTTTCAGGCCGGCGCCAAGCTGCGCAAAGGCGTCGCTTTGGCGATAATTGTCGAATTGAGACATGCTTTCCCAGCGCTGCACGATGACAATGTTGCCCGCATCATTCGGATCGGCATAAAGATCATAGCTGTTGCACCCCGCCATGTCTCGCACCGATGGCGCATGGTCTTCAAACAGTGCGGCGCTTTTCGCCGCGTTTTCGGCTGCAAACAGGGCTTCGACGGTAATCAGTTTCATGGAATTGTCCTTTCAATTCTAACAGGTGGCGATGTAACCGGCGCTCAGCCGTTTGGGCGGGCCGGCGGTGAATGAATAGGGCTCGACGGTGCGGAATCCGTTGGCACGCAGATGCGCCTGCATCTCCTCGGGTCGGTAGGCCCTGTGGCCCCAGCGCATGCGCACCAGCGTCGTGCACCAGTGCGGCTTGCTGACCACAAGAACCAGCAGACCACCGGGTGAAAGGACGGACCGAAAAGCCCGGAGCGCTTCATCGACATCATCGACATGTTCGATCAGATGGGCGCTCAAAATGACGTCGTAACGCTTTGGCCGCTCCGGCAATGCCCGAATGTCACAGCACAGCCGGTCGGATGTCACACCCTCGGCGGCAAGCGTTTGGGCACCCCTGTCGAGCATCTCTGGCGATACATCCAGCAGGTCGAATGAGTGGCAGGCAAATTGCCGCGAAAAGGCAAGCGAGAAGGCGGCAGTGCCCGATCCCGCATCGAGGACCTCCAGGTCACGCCTGTTGACGTCCGGGACCTGTCGTCCGGCAAGGGCAAGCAGATCCTCATAGGCTTCGACAAAGCCGAATTTGCAGATTGTCGCGTGCCAGGTAGCAGCAACGCGGTCATAGGCCTCTGCAAGACTAGGCGCTTTTGCTCCACCGGTTGCGAATAGCGGTTTCATGATGCCGGCTCCTTCAGTGCTTCTGGTTGGAAGACCGGCTCAATCTAGATTGGTTGCCTTATGCGTTCTCGCGCCAATCGGCCAAGATCAGGCTCGAACACGCCAATCGCCAAGGAACCGAACGCTTCGCCAGGGCGGAACGCTCGAGGGAAATAATCAATGGCATTTTTGTTCCGCCGCAATTGAACGGCTGCCGAGAGAACCTATTTTCAATCAACAAGGGGAGATGCCATACCGACACCTTTTTGAGTGTGCAATTACACTTTAAAGTATGGATTCGCAGGGGAGCCCAATATGCGCGGAAAAATCATCATCGGTCTGGCAGCGGCAATGGCGGTTGCTTTCAGCGTCGCTGCTCTTGGTGCACAGGACAAATCGCCGACCGAACAGATGCGCGGTATCATTTCCGATATTCTGGGTGGGGACAGGAACACCCGTCAACCAACCGAAATTCAGCGCGCGGCCCCGACAAGTCTGGCGCAATTGCAATATTCATTCGCTCCGTTGGTCAAGAAGGCGTCACCGGCGGTGGTCAATGTCTATGCCGAACGCATGGTTCGCCAACAATCGCCGTTCGCCGGCGATCCGTTCTTCGAGCGGTTCTTCGGGCAGGGGCGACCCGGACAGTCCCGCAAGCAATCGTCGCTGGGCTCCGGGGTCATTGTCGATTCCTCCGGCATCGTCGTTACCAACAACCATGTCATCGCCGGAGCGGATGAAATCAAGGTTGCCTTTGCCGATGGACGGGAGTTTTCAAGCCGTCTCCTGCTCAAGGACGAGCGGGTGGACCTGGCCATTCTCAAGATCGAGGACAATGAACGGTTTCCTGCCCTTGAATACAGCGATTCCGACCGGCTGGAAGTCGGCGACATCGTTTTGGCCATCGGCAACCCTTTTGGTGTCGGTCAGACCGTCACCAGCGGCATTGTTTCGGCCCTGGCACGCAACAGGGTCGGCGTTTCCGACTTCGGATTTTTCATTCAGACCGATGCGGCGATCAATCCCGGCAATTCCGGCGGGGCTCTGGTCGATATGAATGGCCGGCTGATTGGCATCAACACGGCCATTTTCTCAAGATCGGGCGGATCCAACGGCATCGGCTTTGCCATTCCAGCCAATATGGTGCGGGCCGTTGTCGATGCAGCCAAGAGCGGTGATGAACGCTTTGGACGGCCTTATGTCGGCGCATCCTTCGCACCAGTGACATCCGACATTGCCGAGGCGCTGAACATGAAACAGGCCTTCGGGGCCATCGTGACGGCGGTTGTCCAGGGCGGTCCAGCCCATCAGGGCGGTCTCAAGGTTGGCGATGTTGTCCTGCGCATGAACGGCCAACCGGTTCAACACCCCGATGCGCTGGGATACCGGATTGCCACGTCGGCTGTCGGGGCCGATGCGGAGTTTGAAATTGTCTCGCGGTCCAAGATCAGACGGATCACCATCAGGCTTGCCCCACCGGATCAGCGCAACTCCAGCGACGAGTTGCGCATTTCAGGTCAAAATCCGTTTTCGGGCGCATTGGTCACCGATATCGGTCCCAAACTGGCCGAAGCGATGCGCATACCGACGACCGCTCCGGGCGTCGTTGTGCTGGAGGTCGAACGCGGTTCGCCAGCCAACCGCATTGGACTGCGGACGCGCGATATCATCATTGCCGTCAACGGTGAAACAATCACGTCCACCGAAAAGATGCAGGAAGTCGTTGATACCGAGGCGCGGACCTGGCGGTTCGAGATTTCGCGCGGTGGCCGACGGCTTCGCCAATTGGTGCGATGAGTGATCTTTTCGCGTCGGTTGCCGATGAAGCGGCGCAAAAGGCGCGGCCCCTCGCGGACCGGTTGCGGCCAAAATCCCTGTCCGATGTCACCGGGCAGCCCCATCTGACCGGCGAAGATGGTGTGCTCAGTCGCATGATCGCGACCGGAACACTTGGCTCTATGATTTTCTGGGGTCCGCCCGGGACCGGGAAGACCACGGTCGCCCGGTTGCTGGCCGGTGAAACGGATCTCGCCTTCGAGCAGATATCGGCCATCTTCTCGGGCGTGGCGGACCTGAAAAAAGTCTTCGAAGCGGCAAGAGCCCGTCAGATGTCCGGTAAGCAAACTCTCCTGTTCGTCGATGAAATCCACCGGTTCAACCGCGCCCAGCAGGACAGTTTCCTGCCGGTTATGGAAGACGGCACGGTGATCCTGGTTGGGGCGACCACGGAAAACCCATCCTTCGAACTCAATGCGGCCTTGCTGTCGCGGGCCCGCGTCCTGACGTTCCGGCAACACGACGAAGAGAGCCTCGAGGTTCTGCTGAAGCGGGCGGAAGAGACGGAAGGCCGGACTTTGCCGGTCAGCGAAGAGGCACGGCAAAGTCTTTATCGCATGGCCGATGGAGATGGCCGGGCGATCCTGACGCTGGCCGAAGAGGTCTGGCGCGCTGCCCGCGATGACGAGACGTTCGACATCGAGGCGCTGCAGGATCTCGTCCAGAGACGGGCGCCGGTTTATGACAAGGGCCAGGATGGCCATTACAATCTGATATCGGCGTTGCACAAGGCGGTCCGTGGCTCCGACCCCGATGCATCCCTTTATTATCTTTGTCGCATGTTCGATGCCGGCGAGGATCCGCTTTTCATCGGCCGCCGCCTGGTGCGCATGGCCTCGGAGGATGTCGGTCTTGCCGACCCGCAGGCACTGGTCATCGCCAATGCCGCCAAGGATGCCTATGACTTTCTTGGCTCTCCGGAGGGGGAACTGGCCCTGGCGCAGGCCTGCATCTATATCGCAACCGCGCCAAAATCCAATGCCGCCTACACCGCCTTCAAGGGCGCCATGCGGGCAGCGCGTGAGAATGGCTCGCTGCTACCGCCCAAACATATCCTCAACGCGCCCACCAAACTGATGAAGGGCGAGGGGTACGGCTCGGGTTATGAGTATGATCATGACACGGCCAATGCCTTCTCCGGTCAGGACTATTTTCCAGAAAAAATGGGCCGCATGCAATTCTACCAACCGCCGGAACGTGGTTTCGAAAGGGAATTGAAGAAGCGGTTGGACTACTGGGACAAATTGCGTGCCGAGAGGCGGGCCGGTGATGACCGGCCGGAAGACTGAACCATGCAGAAAGTAGCGATCCTCGGCTCCGGTGCCATCGGGTGTTATGTCGGCGGCAAGCTGCACGCGACTGGACACGCCGTAACCTTCCTCGGTCGAGACCGTACCGTCAACGATCTGCGTCACAATGGCCTGACGCTGACGCAGATGGATGGTCCGGACACCATGATCAGTGCCAGTGACATCGAGGTTACCAGCGATGCCGCCGCATTGTCGGATCACGATATTATCCTGGTCTGCGTCAAATCCCAGGACACGGAAAGCGCAGCCAGCGAAATCGCGTCCCATAGCACCGGTAAGCCGACGATCGTCAGCCTGCAAAATGGCGTGTCCAATGCCAGGGTTCTTGGCCGGCACCTCGGTGCGCGTCCGATTGCCGCCGGCTGTGTCCAGTTCAATGTCGTGGTCCAGGGTGAGGGGCGGTTTCACCGCGCCACCGAAGGCGGCATCATCGTCAAGGATACGCCGGCGACACGGCAGCTGGCCAACGCTCTTAATGCATCGGGCATCGAAACATCGGTCCATTCCGACATGCAGGCGATCCTCTGGACGAAACTGCTGCTCAATCTCAACAATGCCCTCAATACCCTTGCCGATGTCCCGATCGTCGAACAATTGTCCGACCGGTCCTATCGGCTGGTATTGGCGCATTTGGTGGACGAAGCGCTGTCTGCCATGAGAGCAGCGCACATCAAACCGGCCGTGCTTGGCAAGATCCGCCCCAGGGCCATTCCCTACGTGTTGCGGATGCCCACATGGCTGTTCAAGCGGGCGGCGCACGCGATGTTGGCGATCGATCCGAAGGCCCGTTCGTCCATGTGGGAAGATTTGCGCGCGCAGCGTGCTTCGGAAATCGATTTTCTCAACGGAGCGGTTGTTGCCCTCGGGCGTGAAACCCAGACCGGAACGAGAGCAAATGAGGTTGTAGTCGACCTTGTCCATGAGGCATTCAGCAGCGGTCAGTCGCCAAAGCTCTCCGGAAAGGCACTGCTTGAGAAAATCCGGGGTTGACGATCACGCGGAATCGGCCTTTTCACCTTGGTGAAAACAGACTAAACGCTGCAACCATGACACATCTCCTCTATGTCGCTCTTGGAGGCGCGATCGGCGCGTGCCTGCGCCACCTGGTCAATCTGGCCGGCCTGAAATGGCTTGGGCCAAATTTTCCGTGGGGTACAGCGACGGTCAATATCGTGGGGTCGTTCGCGATGGGCCTCTTCATCGAAGTGCTGACGCGACGGCTGGGCGGATCCCAGGAGTTGCGTCTCTTTGTGGCCACCGGCCTACTGGGCGGGTTCACGACCTTCTCGGCCTATTCGCTGGACATCGCCGGTCTGTGGGAGCGTGGAGCCATATCGTCGGCACTGCTTTACGCCACGGGGAGTGTGGTTTTGTCCATTGCAGCGCTTTTTGCAGGGCTTGCACTGGCGCGGACCTTTGCGTGACAAGGTGCCGGGGATTTGGCCCCCGGCCTGACGGGACATCGATCGGAAAGACGAAGCATCATGGCGGGCGTTGAACAACGCAAGGTCGACGAAGACGAAGAGGGCATGCGCCTGGACCGCTGGTTCAAGTCGCATTTTCCGGGTCTCGCCTTCGGCAAACTGCAAAAACTGCTGCGGTCCGGACAGATCCGCGTCGATGGTGGGCGTGTCAAATCCGATACACGCGTACGATCGGGTCAGACCATCCGCATCCCGCCTCTGGGAACGGATGAAAAACGGTCACCGGTTTCCGGTGCCCCCGCTTCCGGGAGCGACAGCGAGATGCTGTCCCAGATGTTGCTGTTCGAAAGCCCGAAAGTCTTTGTATTCAACAAGCCAGCCGGCCTGGCCGTTCAGGGCGGTTCAGGCCTGTCGCGGCATGTGGACGGGATGCTCGAAGCCTGGCGCAACCGGAAGGGCGAAAAGCCACGGCTTGTTCATCGGCTCGACCGGGAAACCTCCGGTGTTCTTGTTGTCGCACGGTCGCGTGGTGCGGCGCAGGCGCTGACCGAAGCCTTCCGCAAGCGAACCACCAAAAAAACCTATTGGGCATTGGTCAAGGGGGTGCCGGCGCCCCATGAAGGCCGTATTTCCACCTGGCTGGTCAAGGATCAGACGCCGGAGGGAGACCGGATGCGCGTCGCCCGCCATGGGGAGCCCGGGGCCGATCATGCGGTCTCCTACTATCGCGTATTGGAACAGGCCGGCCAAAACCTGTCCTGGCTTGAAATGGAGCCCTATACCGGCCGGACCCATCAGCTGCGCGTCCATGCCATGCATATCGGATGTCCGATATTGGGTGATCCCAAATATTTCGATGCCGACCACAATTGGGAATTTCCCGGCGGCGTGCAAAAGCGCCTTCACCTTCACGCCCGGCACATATCCATTCCGGCGCCGGGTGGCGGAAAGATCGAGGTGACGGCACCGCTGCCGCCACATATGGTTCAAAGCTGGAATCTGCTCGGATTTGATCAGGAGCCCGTGGAATGAACCTGGTTCTCTTCGATTGCGACGGAACGCTGATCGACAGCGCGCATGTCATCCATCTGTGCATGGAACGGACGTTCCAGGAGGTTGGATTAGATCTACCTCCCTTGCATCACACCAAATCAATCATCGGGCTGACGCTCGACGTGGCAATCGCGCAGATGCTGCAGAGGCCGGTAGATGATCTGGTTCTGAAAATGGCGACACTTTACCGGCAGAACAGTCTTGCGCTGCGCGCGGAAGGCCCGGTGCACGAACCCTTTTTTGATGGTATCTGGGATGTTTTGCAGATCCTTATGCAACGGGATGAAACGCTTGTCGGCATCGTCACCGGCAAATCGCGGCGCGGCCTTGACGCGCTCATCGATCTGCATGATATCGGCGACACGATTGTCACCAGCCGGACAGCAGACGAATGTCCGTCAAAGCCCAACCCGGCCATGGTATTGGAGTGTTGCGCCGAAACCGGTATCGCCCCGTCCGATACGGTTGTCGTTGGCGATGCGATCTATGACATGCAGATGGCGCGCTCTGCCGGTGCCACCGCAATTGGCGTATCCTGGGGCTATTCAAATGCTGCGGAACTGACGGAAACGGGCGCGCATCATGTCCTGCAATACCCCAGCGATCTGTTGCCGCTGATCGCTGAACAACAATCAGGAGGCAGAGCCGATGCGTGATATCCTCAACGATCTCGGCGACGGACTGAGCCACGAAGATCCGGTTCGCCGTGCCCAGATCAAGTCAAAGCCGGAACTTCCCAAGCGATTTTACAAGGCCGCCGGTGTGGCAAGCCATGAGGATGGGTTTGTTGTGCAGCTTGATGGCAAATCTGTTCGCACACCGGCAAAGAATGCTTTGAAACTGCCAACCGAGGAGCTGGCCAAACTGATCGCCGCCGAATGGGAGGCACAGATCGAACATGTCAATCCTCTGGTCATGCCGGTCACCCGGCTGGCGAACACCGCGATTGACGGCATCGCGCTCGACCCGCAAGCCGTCAAGGAGGACATCTTGCGTTTCGCCGGAACCGATCTCCTGTGCTACCGGGCCGACACACCGCAATCGCTGGTCGAACTGCAGGCCGAAAGCTGGGATCCGGTCGTCGATTGGGTCCATGCGGCACTGGGTGCACGCTTTGTCCTGGCGGAAGGCATTGTCCATGTCGAACAGCCACGTGAGGCGATTGCCGCCTTTGGCGTGCATCTGGCGGCATTCCAGGAACCGGTCGCATTGGCCAGCCTGCACAGTTTCACCTCACTGACTGGATCGGCGCTTCTGGCCATGGCGGTGGCGAAGGAAGAACTCACAGCCGAGGAGGCCTGGTCGGCAGCCCATGTTGATGAAGACTGGAACCTCAGGCAATGGGGTCACGACGATGAGGCAGCAGCCCGCCGTACTTATCGCTGGACCGAGATGCAGGCGGCCGACAACGCCTTGAAGGCCCTGTGACAGGCACACCAGATCGTTTCACCCTTTGTTGGAAACGAGACAACGGGATCGGCCTTGGATGGTGTTGATGCATCCGGTTTTTGCCGAACCCGCCAAAACTGATTTGCTCTAGAAGCGGATTTTGAAAACGGCATTGCCCGAAACATCAGACCGGTCCGTCGAAATCACGCCACTATTGGAAAGATCAATGGTCGCGCGATCGGAAAGATCAACCTCAAGTGCCGTGTCCAGTCGAAGTCGATTGCGACTTTCATTCGGTCCTCTGACGGCAAATCCGGTCGGTGATCCGGCAAGCGTCAGATTGGCCGAGGGCAGGGCCTCTCCGATGATCCGTTCATAGGCAATACTGTGGGATGGCTGCAGCCGAACACCACCCACTCGATAGTCGCCATCAATCGTCAGGCCGGCAATCAGCGAGCCCTGTGAAAAGCGTTCCCCGCCGGATGAAAGGTTGAGTGAGGAGGCGCCCGTTTCGGTGAATCCGTTGTGCTGAAAGAAACGCCCTTCAATTCCGGCCAGTGAACCTGTGCATCGGCTGAATCAATGAGCGTCGTCATACGCCGCGCGGCATAGTCGACTTCATTGTAGGCTGCCATATCCGAGTTCATTAGGGTCGGTAGTATCCGCATGGTGCAGATAATGAATTCGTCCGGGCTCCGCGTCGCGTAGACAGCCTCGAGCGCACGATTGATCACCGCATAATCTTCGTCTGTCAGAGTCATTGCAGGCTCAAACCTTCCGCCATATCGGGATCATTCCGAAATTGCCGATCCGTGCAGGGCACAAAAGCGCCATTCGCCGGACCACCTGACGGTTTTGTCGCCCCAGACTATGGCGCGCCGGATCACATTGAGATCATTGTGGTATCACGAAGTGTCTGGTCGAGCGCCACGGCGACCTCTAGTCTGCCACCGGTGTGCCGGGTCGGCGGACATTGTCCGGACATCCGACCCGACCACAGATTGCGGTGCGCTTACTCCTACACAGACGTCAGACGTTCTGACGCCACTGAAACCCATCGCTACCGTCATCAAATTTTTCTACAAATGCGAAAGACTGTCAATAAAAATGATTAACTTTCAAAAGGAAAAAAATTTTTCTTTGCGTAGAGTTGGAAGATGGGAAATTCGATGGAAAAATATTGATTTTCCGTTGGTATCTGGCGCAATATAGGAATTCGTTTGGATAGATTGGGCTGGGGCGCGCTATGGTGTGGCCTCTTTTTTTGTTTTCGAAATGAAAATTTAATTTTCATTCCATGTACAAAGCCATACAGATGACGCTGCACCGTGGCGTGCAGCAGAGCGGAGACCATGCATGGCCAGGAAAATTGCCGACATTCGGAGGCCAGAAATTGTTCAGGCACTCTACAAGGCAATCGAAAAAGACGGGATAAGTCTGCCCGGATATGATCAAATCGCTCGGGAAGGGGAGATGTCCCGGCAGTTGATCAGGCACTATTTTGCCAGTGGCGATGACATGGCCGTTGCTCTTTGTGATGCCTTGGCCGACACCTATCGCGACTGTCTTATGAAAGGCATCATTGCGGCCGATGACAGCCGTCGTCTGAGCGTCTTTCTCGATTTCTATTTCAATTTTCTGTCAGACAAGGGCTTGCCGAAGCCGGCTGACGATGCGGTATATGACGCGCTGTTTGCGCTCGCATCGAGCAATCCGCGAGTGCGTCAGAACCTGCATGATCAATACACTCTGCTGCAAATGACATTGGCGCACGAGATCCAAATCAGTTATCCGGAATTGCACCAGTCGGGGTGCAGAGAGCTCGGCTACCTGATCGTCATCATCATGTATGGCCACTGGAAAATGGTCGCTTCGCTGGGCTTCAGCACGGACTACAATCGTATTTCACGCCAGTCCCTTGACCGCTTGATTGAGTCCTATACGGCCAATTACGTCGCTCCCGATTGATCGTCGGAAGCAGCTAAAGCGGTGATTGAACCGTCGCAGGATCGATCCAGCGCTTGGCCATTTCGGCCAGTACGCCATTGTCCTTTTGTTGATCCATCCAGAAATTGAAGTAGTCCGACAGTCCGATCGACCCTGGCGGCATCAGATAGCCAAACAGAAAACGGCTCGCCATATCCTTGGGTACGACCGCGGAGTAGCCGTCGTGGGAGATCGCCCAGGCCCGCGCCTGTTCGAGCGTCCAGATAGCGGCATCGATATCTGCCTCGTCAGCCAACCGGTCATAATTGGCAAGGATTTTGATTTGTGCCGCAGGAAAACTGCGTTTGGCCTGCGGGATCAGCACCGGATCGTCGAACACGGCAATGTTCAGATCACGAATGGCGTCAATTTGGTCGCGTGAGGCGTAGTTTGCAATATCATCGGTACGCACGATCAGCGCCAATGGATTCTCGTAGTAGGGATTGCTGACCGTCACTGTCCTGAGACGCTCATTGGTGATGTAGAGACCACCGACAGCGATATCGAATTTGAAGTTGCGCAGGTCTTCCGTCATTGACTGCCAGGAATAGGGAACAAAAGCCAGTTTCACATTCATGCTCTGGGCGAGCCGATACATCATTTCTATGTCATAGCCCACGAGCCGGCCGTCATCATTTTCGAAAGCAAAGGGCATCACATTCGCATTGACCCCGACTCGCAGGACACCTTCAGACTGTATGCGTCCCAAAATCCCGCCCGATCCTGGAAGAACAGCGCTTTTGTCGCTGATAGTGGTCGCAGATGATGGTTCACCTGGAGCGGATGCACTAGCGGAGACAGTCGAAGCCGTATCTACCACCAGATTGGCATCGCTGAGCGTCTGCAATTGAGATGGTAAACCCATGGCCAGATAGTTGGTTTCCGAATGGAGTTGAATATGATTTCCGCCCAAGCGACCAATGGACCAGATTCCGGACAGACAGACGACCGCCACAATGACGGTCGCCGCAAACCGGCGCAGATCAAATCTGAAATGCCCATAGAACGAGAATGTCACCAGGATTGTGACGAAGGCGAACGCCGCAACCGATGCAAGTACCTGCGCGTAGCGTGTCGCAGCCATGGTTTCCACATAGAGATTTGTGGTTTCATCAGGCATTCCGAGCCATCCCGCCATGAAATTGACGGCTCCGATGGAGGAGGTGGGTGACCCCATTCCCGACAACAATGTGACACCTGGCAATTCCAGCAATTCGCTGATGGGCACCGGGATGAAGAAGTAGAATGACGCATAGAGCAAAAAGGCAAGGATGAAGAAGTTGCCGACCTGTGCCAGAGGGTAACTGACCGACAGCGTCGTCTGGATGATCTCCTTCTGCTGCGCTTCATTCCCGCCGGCAATGTGTTTCTTGGCCATGTTCTGTGCCGCAGTCTGAATCATGGGCAAGGAGGCAACCGACAGGGATGTGACGATGGAAATGAGAAAGGCTTCTTTGAGCGCCGCCATGATTTCCCAGTATCGAAGCGGCAGAAAGGCCGTCAGCAACATCGGCAACACCCAAAGCCCCAGCAAGAGCGCTGACAGCATGACGACGACGACGTAGATCGACATGGCGGCATAACCGGCCGGGTTCATCGTATTGATGGTGCCCGCAAAAAGCGCACACACGCCGATCGGTGCCAAAAACACGACCCAACTCCATATGCGAACGCACGACCGCTGAATGACGGAAAGGAAATTCAGAAATTCGGAGCGCTTATCCGCATGCTGGACCGCGAGTCCGAAAATGATGCCGATCAACACAATGGACGGGATGTAGTTCTTGTTCAGGGCCTGAAAAATATTGTCTGGAACGAGCAGGTCGATCAGCGAAGAACCCCCATTGGTGCTCGGTTGGAGCGCTTCTGAGTAATTGATCACAGCAGCCTGCTGAACCAGCGGCACCGTTGATGCCGCCACGAACACGACCAGAAATGTCGCGGCCCAGAGGGTCAGATAGATGAGCCAGCTGTTCTTGAACAGTTTCAATGCGGTCTGTGGTGCCAGTTGTCCGAGCCCGAGTACGAGGGACGAGATCAGATAGGGCAGGACCACCACTTCCATCAACCGGATGTAGATGTCGCCAACCGGGGCAATGATGGATGAAAGAGTCGGACTGAGAAGACCAATCAACACACCGAAAAGGCCCCCAAAAAGCACATAAATTGGCAGTTTCTTTGCGTGCAAGTCAGAGTCCCACCCGGCTCAATCGGTCACTCATGGGTTAGCACAACTTCGTTCAGCCGAACAGGCAACCAATATCGGACGCGTCCAATATCGCCGGTGGAAAGAAATAGGTTCTCCGGATGGCGCGTGAAAACACCCGACGGCGCTTGCACCGACGGGTGTGTCGTTTCACAAGAGGTGATCTCGGTCAGATGGCCGGGTCGTTCAGCTTGGTCAGACGCAAACCATTGATGCGGTAGCTGCCGTCATCTTGCCGCTTCAGTACATAAACGGCGCGCCAGTCTTTGCCCTTTGGTCCGGTTATCAGCAATTCCTGGGCGATGGTGGTCCCGTCAGTCTCGCTCAAGGCGCGGCCAAACGCGTAGTTGCCGGGCCTGTAAACAGGCGGATAGTTCCGCTTGACCATATCGAAGAAGCGCTGTGGCTCACGAAAGACTTTCTGTACGGCCGGTGTGGCAAAACCGTAGGCGGTATCAACATCGTCATTGAGAAACGCCACAATCTGTTTTTCGATGACACCCCTTGCGGACGTCAGATTGTCGCCTGCGAGAGAGGCTGTTGTTGATATTACCCCCAAGGCAAGAAAAAACAGGAATTTACCCATTTGCACACCCTCCTTTCACATCCTTAGATAGGGACCGCTCGGGAAAGCGAAAGGAAATCTGCTGTCACATTTTCATGAGCAAGGACCGAGTTTCTGTGACGCAGGGGGCAAATGAGCGGATAGATTTTCGATGAGAAAATGGAACCTGAATGCCAATCATAAATCACGCACAAGGTATAGTAAGTGTTGGTAAAAACCAAAAATATCAATAGGTAAACAGAAAATTCTAATGCGCCATAGGAAGACGTTTGAATGTGCCGGTTGCCGTCGCTACTGTTCGTCCATCTGCGGTGGTCAGTTCCGCATCAGCAAACAGGATCTTGTGTCCGCCACCGGTTACCTTTCCAGTTCCGGTCACAAGGCCCGAATCGACTTTTGATACATAGTTCACCGTCATCGATACCGTTGTAACCGGTGTCAGTGCATTTCCGTCGCCTTCCAGGCTGGCGGCATAACCGGCCGCTGCATCCAGCAGCGTTGCAATAATTCCGCCATGCAACCCGCTGTTTCGATTGAGGTGATGCGGTGTTATGTCGAGCACGACGCGAGCCCGGCCATCCTCGATCTCGACCACGTAGCCGATGAGGGTCTGAGCACCGGTCTTTCCTTTGATTTGCTTCATGACACCGTCACGCTGCGGTGCGGGAAAGCTCGGCAAATCGCGCCAGGTGATAGTCGACGTCGCCGAACTGGTTATCGATCATGATCAGACGCTTGGCGTAGTGTCCCAGATCAAACTCCCAGGTCATGGCAATGCCGCCATGCATCTGAATAGCCTCCTCGGCCACCAGTCGTCCAACCCGCCCTGCCAGTGCCTTGGCTGTGGAAACGGCCTGTTCGCGTTGAACGCGGGGAAGATCGAGCCGCCCTGCGGCATTGATGCAGGCCGAGCGTGCCTGTTCAATCTCCATGAGTACCGTTGCCATGCGGTGTTGCAGCGCTTGAAACTTGCCGATGGGGACACCGAATTGCTTGCGTGTCTGCAGATAGTCCAGCGTCATGTCGCGGCAAACATCCATCAGACCGATTGCCTCCGAGGCAAGGGCAATGTTGGCCCTTGCAACGGCCAGCTCAATTGCCGGAAACGCTTTCCCAATCGGACCAAGCAGGGCATCGCCACCCATTTCAACCGAACTGAGATGGATTTCAGCCGCATGCAACCCGTCAATCGTGGGGTATCCGCGTATTTCAACACCGGATTGACCGGCTGGAACGAGAAACGCCGAAATGCCGTCTTCATCCCAATCCCCGCCGGAAACACGGGCCGTCACGACCAGAATGTCGGCGCTGTCACCGTTCAGGACAACGGCCTTGTGTCCGTCGATCGTCCAGCCACTGTCCGTCTGGCTCGCACGACACGTAACCTGAGCAGGATCAAATCGGCTTTCCGGTTCGCCATGGGCCAGTGCAAGGAGTGTCTTGCCCGAGATGACTTCGGTGAGGATGTCTTTCTGCACATCATTGCCAAGTTGGGCAATGAGTCCACCGCCCAGGATGGCGGAAGCCAGAAAGGGCTCATTGACCAGACCGCGGCCAAGCGCTTCGAACAGGACACTGATATCGAAGCCGGCTCCGCCAAAACCGCCATGCTGCTCGTCGAACAGAGCACCGATCAATCCGAGCTCGGCGAATTGCTGCCAGATATCCCGAGAAAAACCCTCTGTGCTTTCTGCCGAACGATTGCGGACGGCCAGTGGGTAATTGTCCGCCAGGAAGCGGGAAACCATGTCCTTGAGCATGGTCCGGTCATCGCTGTGATTGAAATCCATGGTCGTCTCACAATCCCATCATCTTGGAGATGATGCCGCGCTGTATTTCATTCGACCCGCCGTAAATGGAAATCTTGCGGTTGTTGAAGTATTCCTGAGACACCGGCGCTGCGTAATCGGGGCCAATCGGGGCTTCATTGTAACCCGTGTCCAAAGCTTCCGAAACGAAGGGCATGGCATAGGGTCCGAGAGCCCGTCGGGTGAGATCATTTAGTGCCTGGCGGATTTCAGTTCCCTTGATTTTCAGCATTGAACTCATCGGACCCGCATTGGCAGCGCTGTCAGGAGACGAAAGGAGGCGCAGATTTGTTGTCGCCATGGCGTCGAGATCCATCTCGATTTCCGCCAGTCGTGCGGCAAAAAGCGGGTCCTCGATCAGCGGACGGCCCCGTATCTTCTGATGTTGCCCAATATGTTTCAGATGAGCGAGTGACACTTTGTTGGCGCCGACATTGGCTATGTTTGTCCGCTCGTGCGTGAGAAGGTATTTTGCGTAGGTCCAGCCACGATTTTCTTCACCGACAAGATTGGCGACCGGCACCCTGACATCATCGAAAAAGACTTCATTGACCTCATGTGTGCCTTCCAGGAGGATGATAGGGCGGACCGTGATCCCCGGCGTTTCCATGTCGATCAGCAGGAACGAAATGCCTTCCTGGGGTTTGCCTTCGGTCGATGTGCGTACGAGACAGAAGATCTTGTTGGCGTATTGACCAAGCGTGGTCCAGGTCTTTTGGCCATTCACCACATAATGATCGCCATCGCGAATGGCCTTGGTCTTGAGAGAGGCCAGGTCCGAGCCGGCTCCCGGTTCCGAATAGCCCTGGCACCACCAGTCCGAACCGTCGAGAATGCGGGGAAGATAGGTCCGTTTTTGCTCCTCCGAGCCATATTTGATCAGCACCGGCGCCAGCATTTTCAAGCCGAACGGGACAGTCCGAGGCGCGCCGGCCGCACAACATTCATCCTCGAATATTTGTTGCTGCACGGCGTTCCAGCCGGTACCGCCGAATTCGACGGGCCATGATTCAGCCAGCCAGCCCTGGCGGTTGAGGATCGCGTGCCAAGTGTCCATATCTTCCTTGACGAGGCGCTTACCACCCTTGACCTTGGCGGCAAGAGCGGCTGGCAGGTTCTTGTCAAGAAAAGCGCGTACCTCGTCCCGAAAAGCCAGTTCGTCATCCGAGAAATTCAGATCCATCTGATTGCCTTTCGCTCAATAGATTTCAAACAGGCCCGCAGCGCCTTGTCCACCGCCCACACACATGGTGACGACCGCATATTTGACACCGCGGCGCTTGCCCTCATAAAGGACATGACCGACCTGCCTGGCACCGGTCATGCCGTACGGATGACCGATGGAAATGGAACCGCCATTGACGTTGAGAATGTCATCGGGAATTCCGAGCCGGTCGCGGCAATAGAGCACCTGGCTGGCAAAGGCTTCGTTCAGTTCCCAAAGACCGATATCATCCATGGTCAGACCGGCTCGTTCGAGGAGGCGTGGCACAGCAAAAACAGGTCCAATACCCATCTCATCCGGCTCACACCCTGCCACGACAAAGCCGCGAAAGGCGCCCATCGCCTCAAGATTGTTCTTCTGTGCCGCGCCGGCTTCCATCACCATGCAGGCCGATGCGCCATCCGACAGTTGCGAGGCATTTCCGGCGGTGATGAACATATCCGGACCGCGAACAGGTTCCAGTTTCTGCAAACCTTCAAGTGTCGTTGTTGGCCGGTTGCATTCGTCCGCCTCAAGCGTGACCTCGTGTTGAGAAATGTCACCCGTTTCCTTGTCCTTGACCGCCATGGTCGTTTTGAACCGAATGATTTCATCGGCGTAGCGCCCTTCATTTTGAGCGGCCGCCGTTCTTTGTTGCGATGACAGCGCATATTCATCCTGCGCCAGGCGGCTGATCCCGTACCGTTGTGCGACCGTGTCTGCCGTGTCGATCATCGGCAGATATATTTCGGGCTTATGCTCCTGGATCCACGGGCTCTGTGCCATATGGCTGTTAGCGTGACCCTGGGCGAGGGTGATCGATTCCAGTCCACCGGCCAGCACCGCATCCGATCCCTGTTGCGTCACGGCTTGGGCGGCCAGCGCAATGGCCTGCAATCCGGATGAGCAAAAACGGTTGACCGTCATTCCGGCCGTTGTCACAGGCAATTTCGCACGTGTGGCAATCTGTCGGGCAATATTGCCCCCGGTCGCACCTTCCGGGAAGCCGCAGCCAAAAACGGCATCCTCGATCAGGTCGGAATTGATTCCGGACCGCTCAACGGCAGCCGCTGCGGCAGCGCCACCGAATTCGGCGCCATGGGTCATGTTCAAGCCGCCGCGAAAGGCCTTGGTGATCGGCGTTCGGGCGGTGGAGACAATAACGGCTTCGCGCATGGGAGTTGTCCTTATGATTTTGCTTTTTTGTTCAAGCTGTCGAAGGTTTCGTTGCGCTCGGCGAGATCGACCAGCAATTTCGCGGGCTGCCAGAAGTCCGGATTCTCGCTTTCGAACGATCGTATGTCGTCAAGAATGGACTGCACACCAATTGTATCGGCGTATTTCAGTGGACCGCCCCGCCAGCGCGGAAAGCCGTAACCGTAGATCATGGTGATATCGACATCGAGCGGGCGAAGGGCGATGCCCTCCTCGACCACCCGGGCACTTTCGTTGATCATTGCCGCCATATATCGTTTCATGATGGATGTTTCATCGAGCGCCTTGGGCACAATGCCCTTTTCGCTGCGGACCTTCTCGATGATCTCCAGAACCTCCGGATCGGGTTTGCCGATACGGCTACCATCCTCGTAAATGTAGAAGCCCCGACCGGTTTTCTGGCCATAGCGGCCAAGGTCGGAAATGCGATCCATGTAGTCTGCCGCGTAGCGGCCTTTCCAGCCCTCGGCCTTTTTGCGTTTCCGGTTGGCCATGCCGATATCAAGACCAGCCAGGTCACCCATTTGATTGGGACCCATCGGAAAGCCGAAATTGACCACCGCCTTGTCGATGTCATAGGGGCTGGTGCCATCTTCCACCATGAAGGAGGCGAGGGTCAGATAGCGTTCCAGAATGCGGTTGCCGATGAAGCCATCGCAGACGCCGGCTCGCACGCCGATTTTTTTCAATCTCTTGGCAAGGGCGAAACCGGTTGCGACCACGTCGGGCTGGGTCTTGTCCGCAACCACGATTTCAAGCAGCTTCATGATATGGGCGGGAGAAAAGAAGTGCAGCCCAAGAACATCTTGAGGTCTGCCTGTCACCGATGCGATCTCGTTTACATTCAGATAGGAGGTATTGCTGGCCAGCACGGCGCCGGATTCGGCGTGTTGATCGATCTGCCTGAACAGATCCTGTTTGACCGCCATGTCCTCGAATGCTGCCTCCACGACGAGGTCGGCTGGGGAGATTGACGCGATATCGGCGCTGCACGAGTAGAGCTCATTGGCCAGACGGTTGCGGTGATCTTGATCAAACTTTCCGCGTTTGACGCCCTCATCGAGAATCTTCTCAACATTGGCCCGTCCGCGCGCGGCGCTTTCTTCGTCCCGCTCGATCATCGTCACGGGCAATCCGGCAAACAGCATCGACACGGTGATACCCGATCCCATGGTGCCGCCGCCGATGACAGCCGCCTGATTCAGCGCCCTGGGCGATGCGGTCTTGAGTTCCGGTATCTTGGCGACCTCGCGATCGGCAAAAAACACATGGATCAACGCGTCCCGCTGCGGCGAGTTCATCAGTTCCATGAACAGTTCGCGCTCGCGCTTGACCCCTTCGGTAAATGGCAGGTCGACAGCAGCAAGAACTGCCTCGGCACACATGACAGGTGACAATTGACCCTTGGCCTTCTTTTTGACCGCCGATCTGATCTCCTCGAACAGGGCTGTATCTCCGCGTACAGCATCGATCTTTTCGCTCAGCGTACTTGTGCGGCGGACATGCCGATTGCCCTGCAGGAGGTCACGGGCAAAGGTCAGGCCGGCTTCTCTCGGAGAATCCCCGGCATCAACAGCATCGACGATGCCGAGCTCCAACGCTTCCCTGGCAGGAACATGGCGGCCGCTGGTAATCATGTCGACAGCGGCTTCCACACCAATCAGGCGCGGCAATCTCTGTGTACCGCCGGCGCCCGGAAGCAGCCCAAGGTGGACCTCGGGCAGGCCCACGCGAGCACTGTTCAAGGCAACCCGGTAGTGGCAGGCGAGGGCGGTTTCAAGCCCGCCTCCAAGGGCCGTACCATGGATGGCGCAAATAATGGGTTTGTCAACGGATTCAATGAAATCAACCACTTCGGGAAGGCCAGGCGGCTGCATCGGCTTGCCGAATTCGCGAATATCCGCGCCGGCGATAAAAGTTCGACCGGCGCCGAGGATGACGGCAACATCTGCCGTGTCGTCACCGGCAAAGCGCTGCGCTGCCTTCAACAATCCGTCACGCACCGCATGGCCGGCAGCATTCACGGGAGGATTGTCGATTGTAATGACGGCGATGCCACCGGCATCGTCCTTGAGGCACTCATAGGCAACAGCGTCAGACATGGGTATTCACCAGATATATGATTTCACCGGTTTGCCCGGTGATCGGGAGACAGGATCCGGCGCCAGTGACTGGCGCCGGAGTTTCGTAAAACGGCTATTTTTCGCCGACTGTTTTCCAGTTGTCGCCTTCAATGCGGGAAATGATGATCGCATTACCGCCCTGATGATCGTCAGGACCGTAATCGACCTGAACACCGGTGATTGAGTCGACAAAGTTCAGGCTTTCCATTCCCTTTTGGAAACTCTCGGCGGTCAAATCAGGACCGGCAGCTTCGAGGCCCTTGACCAGCGTTTCAGCGCCGGAACGCCCGAGCAACGCGCCGGTTCCCGGGAACTCGCCATTCGCCGCCTGATAGTCTGCAATCCACTTTGCGACATAGGGGTCTTCAACCCGCGTGGTCAGATCCGGCCATCCGGATGCGGCATAGAAACCATCGGCCGGTGTGCCCGGTACCTTGGCCACCGCCGTGTGAAACGAGGCCGATGCGCCAAGGAAGTTGACGTCGTCCCATCCAAGCTTCTTCGCGGTGCCGAGCACGGTAATGGTCTGCCGGATACCCAGTGCCAGGGTGATGGTGTCACAGCCTTCCTCTTTCAGCTTCGACAGCGACCCGACAAAGTCGAGTTCATCGCCCTTGTGGGTCGTTTCAGCTTTGTACTCCAGACCAAATTGCTCTGCAGCGGCTTTGGATCCTTCCTGAACTTCAATGCCGAAATCATTCGGAATGAACATGGCGCAGATGACTTTCGCACCTTCATTTTCCTTCAGATAGTCGATGCCGGCCAGGATCTGGTCGTAATAGGACGAAAAGCCCGCATATTTGTAGGGCGCAGGCGGATCGACCATCTGGCGCGCGGCGGAAAGAGGCGCAATATTGGCCACGTTCTTGCGATCCAGCAGTGGAAAGCTGGCAATATTCATGGGTGTGCCGAGCGAAAGAAGCATTGCAAAGACCTGATCGGAATTGACCAGCTTGTTGATGTTCTGCATCGCCTTGGGCATAGCATAACCATGGTCTTCGGCGATAAGCCTGATCTTGCGTCCATGCACGCCGCCTGCCGCATTGACTTCCTCGAAATACTGGTTGGCGGCCGTGATCGCCGACGTCGAAAATGCTGCGAAGATGCCAGACAGATCAACGTTGGAACCGATCAGTATTTCGGTGTCGGTAACGCCCTGAGTCTGCGCCTGTGGCGCCGACAGCATGGCAGCCGACATGGCGAGCGCCAGAGTCATCGTTTTTATTGTATTTTTCATGCCTTCCTCCTTTGGGGCAACAATGGTTTTCACCACATTAGTCGTACATTTGGTCTATGAGCGCTTTGTGTTTTTCTTCCACGAAACTGCGCTTGAGTTTCATGGTTGCGGTTAACTCGTCATCTTCAGCTGTCAATAGAACATCGATCAGGCGAAAGGCCTTGATCTGTTCCACCCGCGAAAACTCGCTGTTGACTGTATCGACAACCTCGCTGATCAATTCCTGCACTTCAGGCGCTGCGCACAGGGAGGCGAAATCACCAAACGGAATTCGTCCATCCTGGGCAAACTTCTCGACGTTTTCCTGATCGATCATGATCAGGCAAACGAGATATTTTCGCTTGTCGCCAACGATGACAGCGTCAGAAATATAGGGCGAGAACTTCAGTTTGTTTTCGATCTCTGCCGGTGTGATGTTCTTGCCGCCCGCCGTGATGATGATATCCTTGAGGCGGCCAGTGATTTTCAGATATCCGGAGTTGTCGATCAGTCCGACATCTCCCGTTCTCAACCAACCATCCTGGATTGCTTCTTCCGTCTTTTCAGGTTGCTTCCAGTAGCCCTGGAACACATTGGGCGCCTTGTACTGGATTTCATTGCCGTCGCTGATGCGAAGTTGCCCTCCGGGAACCACGCGACCAACAGTTCCGACCTTGTTGTGACCGATGATGTTGAGCGAGATGATTCCCGCACTCTCGCTCATGCCGTAACCCTCGAAAAGGTCAATGCCGATCGCCTTGTACCAGGTCAACAGCTCCGGCGAGATTGGCGCGGCACCGGTTGTGCCGCGCCGCAGCCGGTCGAGGCCGATCATGCGCCGAATGTTCTTCAGCACCATCATGTCCCAGATACGGTAGCGAAGCCGGGTGAGGGCAGGAACAGCCCGGCCTTCCTCCTGGTATTGTGCCACTGCCATTCCCGCGGCAAGCGCCCTTTGATAGGCCCATCTGCCAAATGGCGTGGAGTCGCCGACCATGATGGATATTCTCGAATAGATTTTTTCCCAGACCCTCGGAACGGCCGTGAAGATGTGCGGACTTACCTCCTGGACATTATCAAACACCGTCTCCGGGCTTTCGGCGAAATTGACGATGGATTTGGCCGAGATCGGACTGAAAACCGAAATAAAGCGCTCCAGAATATGACACAGCGGCAGAAAACACACCTGTTCGTCCGTCGAATAGGCCGGCAATGTGACAACGCCGGCGGATAGGGAGAACATGATGTTGCGATGTGAAATCATCGCGCCTTTCGGCTGGCCGGTTGTACCGGATGTGTATACCAGTATGGCTGTTTCATCCGGTTTCGACTTGGCAATTTCCGTTTCGAACAGGCTCGGGTTCTGCTTTTCATGCACCCGGCCGAGATCATAGAGCTCCTCGAGGAACATGACCTGGTCATCGTGAAAATCGTAAAGGCCCTCCCGCTCATAGACGATGACCTTTGCAAGGTCAGGCATGGCTTCGCGGATGGTGAGAAACTTGTCGAGCTGCTCGTCATTTTCCACGAACAGGATCCGGCTGCCTGAATCATTGACCAGAAAGGCCAGTTGCTTGGCTGAATCGGTCGTATAGACCCCTGATGTAATTCCGCCCATGCATTGCACGGCAAGATCCGTATAGACCCACTCCTTGCTGTCTTCCGACAAGACCGAGACAACGTCTCCCCGTTGCAATCCGAGCGCTGCCAGCCCATGGCCGATCAATCTGGCGTGCTCATGAAAATCGCGCCAGGAATAGGACAGCCAGATGCCGTAATCCTTTTCCCGGTGGGCGGTTCGCTCACCCAGTTCCTTGCAGCGCTGCAGGAACAACTTTGGCAGCGTATCGCATCCATCCAGAAAATACGGTCCATTATCCAGATCGGCATTCAGGCTGATCCCGTTGATCACCTGTTGAGGCGGAATTTTCTCCATATTACCCATGTAGAGTCCTCCCTTGACCGTCTGACCTAGCGCCAGGTCTTGCGTTGTTTCCAACGCCGCTGGCCGCGTTGTGTTTCCTGCTGCACGCCGAGATAGAACTCCTGAACGTCCTTGGACTGCTGGAGCTTCCCGGCTTCACCGCTCATGACAATGCGTCCCAGTTCAAGGACATAACCGTAATGAGCAACGTCAAGCGCGACCTTTGCATTCTGTTCAACCAACATCATCGTAACATTCTGCTCGCGGTTCAATCGCCGAATGATGGTGAAAATCTCTTTTATCAGCAGCGGGCTCAAACCCAGGCTGGGTTCATCAAGCAACATGATCCGGGGTTTGGCCATCAGGCCGCGACCAATCGCCAACATCTGTTGCTGCCCGCCAGACAGAGTCCCGGCTTCCTGGCTCCTGCGCTCCTCGAGGATAGGAAAATATTCATAGACGAGCTTCAGGTCAGACGCGACTTCCGCCCGGTTGGTACGGGTATAGGCGCCCATTTTCAGATTGTCTTCCACCGACAAGATGGGGAAAATCTCACGTCCCTCCGGCACGTGAACCATGCCCTGGTTGACGATGCTGTCCGGCGATGAGCCCTGAATGGCGCTACCGCTCAAGCTGACGGTTCCCTTCTCGGGATCCATCACACCGGAGATGGTCTTCAGCAAAGTGGTTTTCCCGGCTCCATTTGCCCCCAACACCGTTACGATCTGACCCTGATTGACCTCAAGGCTGACACCACGAATGGCCATGATCGGACCGTAATAGCTTTCCAGATTGTCCACTTTGAGGAGCGGATTCGTGCCATTCGTACTCATGCCGCCTCACCATCTTCGGGGCTGTCGCTGGACCCGATATAGGCCTCGATGACCGCCGGATCGTTTTGTACCTCCTGCGGTGTCCCGATAGACAGCATACGGCCATCGGCAAGCGCCATGACCCGATCGGATACGGAACTGACAAGATGCATGTCGTGCTCGACCATCAGGACGGTAATGCCCATGACCCGTTTGATGTCTTCGATCCAGAAAGCAACGTCCTGTGTTTCTTCCACGGAAAGGCCCGAGGCAGGTTCGTCAAGAAGCAGCAGATTGGGTTGGATGGCCAGCGCCCGCCCCATTTCGACCACCTTGCGGACACCATAGGGCAAGCCGCCAATCATCTTGTCCCGATACGCCTGCAGGTCAAGAAAATCGATGACCTGCTCGACCGCCTCGCGGTGTCTGCGTTCTTGCTCGCGAACCGATGGCAGGAACAGCGCCTCGGACAGGAAATTGGTCCGACTATGGGTGTGTCGTCCAACCAGCAGATTCTGCAACACCGAGGCCTGTTCGAACAATTCGATATTCTGAAATGTTCGGGCAATCCCCAGCCGCGGAATGTCGTGCGCCTGGTGATCGAGAATGCTTTGTCCCTTGAAGTGGATGTCCCCCTGGGCCGGCGTATAGAAACGCGAAATCATGTTGAAGATGGTTGATTTTCCAGCGCCGTTGGGCCCCACCAGTGCAAACACTTCGCCTTCCTCGACACTGAAGGAAACATCATTGACGGCAACCAGTCCGCCGAACCGTAGGGTCACATTGCGCAGTTCAAGCAAATTCATCGGCTGCGCTCCGTCTTCAGATAGCTCTTCTGCCGGCGGAACATGTCCTTGCGATAGAAGGGAAACAGCTCGAAATAGGTTCTGATCTTGACCCAACGGCCATAGATTCCCATCGGTTCAAAAAGGATGAACCCGATCAGGATCGCCCCGAACACTCCATTTTCAATTCCCGGAACGGTTACGGAGCTCATGCCGAGAGCGCTCGTCACGCTGTCACGGGTGACCGAAATCAGCAATGGCAGGAAGACCACAACCATGGCGCCGAAGAACGCACCGTGAATGGTGCCCAGTCCGCCGATGACGATCATCAGAAGCAACGTTATGGACATGATCAGGTTGAACGTTTCATTGGTGAATATCGTCGCGAAATGTCCCATCAGCGCGCCACCAAGGCCCGTAATGAAGCAGGAAATCGCAAATGCGATCATTTTGGTGCGGGCGACGTTCACACCCATCGCCCTTGCGGACACTTCCGAGTCCCGGACGGCGGCGAAGGCCCGCCCGGTTGGTGAGCGAAGAAGGTTACGATAGATGAGCACCACCGCTAGCGTGATCAGCAGCACCAGCCAATAGAGTTCATTTGGATTGCCATACCGGTTGATGACATATCCGAAGACTTCAATATCCGGTGCAAAGAGCCCGGCAACACCGCCGGTGATAGGTTCGAGCATCACAATCAGATCATCGGCCAGAACGGATATGGCAAGGGTCGCAATGGCAAGATAGATCCCGTGCAGTCGTGTTGTCGGCATGGCGATTAGCGCGCCGGCTAGGGCGGCGGTCAGGCCCGAAAGCGGAAAGGAGAGCAGGAATGGCAGGGAAAAGTACTGCTGGTAGAGAACATTGGAATAAGCGCCAATCGCCATGAATGCGGCGTGACCCAGGCTTGCCTGGCCGGTTTGACCGACAAGCAGCATCAGGCCCATACCGCAAATCGCCCAGATGAGAACCAGCGTGGCCTCGCCGATCAGAAAATCATTGATGAAGAACGGCAGCAGAACCGCGACTGTGAGCAACAGCAAATACCAGAAAGCCTGCGCATTGTGTTTGAACAGCCTGATATCCGCATCGTATGAGGTTTTGAACACATAGCGCATGTTTGCCCCTCACACTTTCTTGGTCTGGATTTGCGACAGAATGCCGTGGGGACGCACGATCAGCATCACCACAAGAAGCAGATAGGGCGCGATCTGCGAATAGCCCGCCGGAAGATAACGGGCCGCAAACGGTTCGATCAATCCAACGACAAGACCACCCAGAAGTGCGCCCGGAAGACTGCCGAAACCGCCGATAACGGCGGCGGCAAAAGCCTTGATACCCAACAATCCTGCGGTCGGATCGATCGTCCCTTTGGATGCGAACAGGATCCCGGCAATGGCGGCCACGATGCCTGCCAGCGCCCAGATCAGGGAGTGGATGCGTTTGACGGGGATACCCATATAATATGCTGCAAGCTGGTTCTGCGAAGCGGCTTGCATGGCAACCCCAAGCTTGGTGCGAATGAAAAAGAGATAGAGCAGAATTGTCAGGATCACCGTGACAACGATGATTACGACCTCGTCCATTCCCAGAACCAAGCCGCCAAATCGGACATCGACACCGGCAATCGGCGATTCAAGCGCCTGCGGCTCGTGGCCCCATATGGCGCCGGCAATGAACCGGATGACGAAGCCGAGAGCGATGGTCAGGATGACCATGGCGACCTGAGACTGCCCGAACATCCGCCGGAGGACCACAAGGTCCAACAGGTAGCCAAGTATGCCCATGAGGCCGATCGCAAGGATAACCGAGATCCAGAAGGGCAGCCCGATATAGTCGGTGTTGGTGAATCCAAGAGTGATGAACGCGCCGAGCATCATGAAGTCGCCCTGGGCGAAATTCACCGCTTCGGTGGCTTTGTAAATCAGCACGAAACCCAAAGCGATCAGGCCGTATACACAGCCATTGGCGAGCCCACTGACGATTAATTGCAGAATATCCACCGAGGCGGTCCTCCCAGACCCGTTTGTCTCAACCGAACGGTTTGCCCGCTTCTGTTGAGCGCGTTTGTTCCCCCACTACAACCTATGGGATCAGCATCACCTTTCCGTTCGGGGAACGCAAGGCATCTGCCAGATGCGACATCGCGTCACCGAGGCGCACGGTTTCCGCCACTTCTGTCTGCCACGCGCCCGTCACAAAGCGTTTCTGCACTTCGCCAATGGTTCGCATCTGTTCCTCCGGGGCTGTGCTCATGAACCATCGGGTCAGCCAGAAACCTTCGATTTGCTTTTGCATGAAGATCAACTGCCCCATTTCCTTCAGCGCCGGAGGTTCCGGATCAAGGATGCCGTAGACCACCCACCGTGCCCGATTGGGCATCATGGCGAATACATCGGCCGACATCTGGTTGGCGACTGCATCCAGCATTACACGCGGTTTTTCGGCCTGAATGATCTGTTTCATTTGTGTTGCGAAATCCGATGCCGTGCAATCGAGTACGTGTTTGGCACCGAGGTCTTTCAAATGCTGGGCCTGTGCTTCATTCCGAATGATTGCGATGGGTGCAATGTCATTGTCCCGGCCAAGCGCCGTCATCAATTTGCAGAGCTGACTATTGGCAGCCGTCATGATGAAACTCTTGGAACCAGTAGAGCCCACAATGTCGAACATGGCCATGGCGGTTAGTGGGTTGACTACATGTCCTGCAGCGTCTTCGTCCCGCATGTCGTCACGGACGGGAATGCAGGTGGCCGCATCGGTCAGGGCATATTCCGACCAGGCGCCCGACCCGTTTTCACCGACCGTAAAGGCGACGCGTTTTCCAACAAGCGATTCCGCATGCGCGCCGTTTCCTGCGACGACCTCTCCGACACCCTCAAATCCAGCGGGTGCACCTTTCTCTCGTGGTTTCCCATATTCGCCCTTGATGAAATGCAGATCCGACGGATTGATGGAGGCCATTCTCATCTTGACCAGCACCTGACCATCAGCCGGTTCCGGTGTCGGCAGGGTCGTGGCCTCGATGTATCGATCCAGTCGATCGATTTGCGGTCCTTCCGAAGTTCCCGAATAACCGTCATGTTTTTGCACCAGGGCGAACATTTCACGGGGTACGGTCATTTTGACACCTCTTCGGGAACAAGGATGAGTTTTCCGGCCGCACCCCGCGCCATGATGCGTTCCAGCACTTGAGGGGCCTGGGGCAGGGGGTAGTGCCCTTCGATATGCGGTTTGATCTTGCCTTCGGCGTACCAGCCCATCAGTTCGTTCACATTGGCGGCATAAAGCTCCGGCTCATGCTGGGTGAACGATCCCCAGAAGACACCGACCACGGAAAACTCCTTGACCAACGCGAGGTTCACCGGAAACTCCGGAATACGCCCGGAGGCAAAACCGATCACCAACAGCCTGCCGCCCCGGGCCATGGCACGACATCCTGAATCGAAGGCATCTCCGCCAACCGGATCGAACAGAACATCCACACCCCTGTTGCCTGTGAGGCGCTTTAGATCTCCCTTGAGGTCATCATAGCCGATGACCTCATCGGCGCCGGCAGCCTGCGCAATGGCCCGCTTCTGCGGGCTGGACGCAACGGCGATCACGCGTGCTCCGAATATCTTGCTGATCTGGATGGCCGCAATTCCGGTGGATCCGGCTGCACCGAGAACGCAGATTGTCTCCCCGGCCTTCAATTGGGCGCGCTGCTTCAGCGCATGGTGGGATGTGCCGTAAGCGCACATCATCGCGCAGGCATCAGCACCGTCCACCTCCTGTGGCAGCGCAAAAATCGAACGCACCGGCAACGCAATCTTCTCGGCATAGGCACCCAGCATTCCGAGGCCGGCGACCCGGTCACCCACCGTAAAGTTGCTCACATCCGGACCGATTGCCTCGACGGTTCCTACGACTTCCATTCCGGGTACAAACGGTGTCGGCGGTTTCATCTGGTACTGGCCCTGAACAAGCAGCCCATCGGGATAGTTTACACCAATTGCTTCAGTGCGAATGACCACCATGCCTTTGCCTGCCTCCGGATCAGGGGTTTCGGCATAGTCCAGTTTGGATAGCGGTCCGTATTCCCGGCAGATCACGGCTTTCATGGCTAGACTCGTTCCTGCGTATATTTGCGCAACTCATTGCGGGCGACCTGCCGCCTGTGGACTGCATCCGGTCCGTCTGCCAGCCGCAACGTTCGCAGACCTGTCCAGGAGCGAGCGAGCGGAGTATCCTGCGAGACACCCTGTCCACCATGCATCTGAACGGCCTCGTCCGTTACCCGCAATGCCACCTGCGGAGCGATGACCTTGATCTGGCTGATCCACGGCGCGGCAGCACGTGCGTCGCCCTGGTCCATCATCCAGGCCGCCTTGAGACACAGCAATCTGGCCATTTCGATGTCCATGCGACACTCTGCAATGATATCGTAATTGGCGCCCAGTTGCGCCAACGGTTTGCCAAAAGCCTCTCGGCGAAGGGCACGTGTGCACATCAGTTCCAACGCTCGTTCAGCCTGACCAATCGCTCGCATGCAATGGTGGATACGGCCGGGTCCCAGGCGGCCTTGGGCAATCTCAAATCCTTTGCCTTCCCCGACGATCAGATTTTCCACCGGGACGCGGACATTGGTGAACCGCAGATGCAGATGACCATGCGGCGCATCATCGTGTCCATACACTTCCATGGCGCGCACTTTTTCGACGCCGGCCGTATCGGCAGGCACCAGGATCATCGAATGCCTCTGGTGTTTTGGCGCATCGTCATCACCGGTCCTGACCATCACGATGTAAATCGCGCAACGTGGATCCCCGGCACCGGACGACCACCATTTCTCACCGTTCAGCACATATTCATTGCCATCTCGGACGCAGCTCATGGCGACATTGGTGGCATCCGAAGAAGCCACATCCGGTTCCGTCATCAAATAGGCGGAACGTATTTCTCCCTCGAGCAGCGGCTCAAGCCAGCGCTTTTTTTGAGCGTCGGTCGAGTAGCGCTCGAGAACTTCCATATTGCCAGTATCCGGCGCCGAGCAGTTGAAGACTTCGGCCCCCAGATGAGCCTTTCCCATTTCCTCGGCAAGATAGGCATATTCAACGGTGCTCAAGCCGTAACCGCGATCGGAATCGGTCAACCAGAAATTCCAGAGGCCACGCTTGCGGGCTTCCGTTTTGAGACCTTCGAGGATTTCCGTTTGACGCGGCGTGTAAGTCCATCGATCACCCTTGCCAACCTCTTCCAGATACGCATCATCAAGCGGAAGTATTTCATCGCGCACCATCGTCTTCACGTCTTCAAGGATTGGTCGCAATCGGTCGGTGATTCCCAGATTCATATCAGGCATCGGCCAATAACTCCTCGTTCAGCCCCAGGCCACGCAATGCAAAATCCGTACATTGCCGTGCGATCCGGTTGATCGCATCGGGGTTCTGATCATCTCGTTCAGAATACCAAAAAAGCGGTGAATTCAGCGACATAAACATAAGTTGTAATGCAATGCTTGAGTTTTCAATCTTCACCAACCCATCGCGTTCAACCTGTTTAAGAACGGTTCTGAATATGTCTGCGTAATTCTCACGCATCGCCTGAAGATCGACCAGTGTCGCGCGTTGCGTTGGAGTCGTCGACCCGCGCATGAGCATTTCGACACCTTCCCAGACACAGCGCTGAAAAGGCTGTGTCCGGATCATTGCGCGGCAATGCGCTTGTGCCATCCGACGCAATTTGTCGACGGCAGGCCGGGCCTCATTCTTTATAGGGACAACGGTGTCGAAATTCATCGTCATGCCGGTGCGGAACACGTCGAAAAACAGATCGGCCTTGGATCGGTAATGATGATAGATTCGGCCCTTGGTGGATCCGAGGCTTCGTGCGACATCATCGATGCTGGTCATCGTGTAACCGCGATCCATGAAGCAACGGGCGGCGGCGTTCAGGATGTCCTCCCGGCCTTGCGGTTTCACGTCCACGCTTTCTGTTACCGACATCGGTCGTATGCACTCCGGATCATCGGGTTGTCATCACTCGGCCAAAAGGAACATACTACCGGGTATGTTGTCAATGTGAAGCAGGTCAAGAAGTCGGTACCCGATGTCGGACCGAAGCAGCGGGTGGCGATTGATTGTCCCGATCTTTAGATCCCTGGCTTCAGGCTTCGATCACATGTCTGAACCAGGCAACCGTTTCTTTCAGTCCGTCTTCGAGATCGACCTTTGGTTGCCAGCCAAAACTAGATTTTGCCAGGGAGATATCCGGGCAACGCTGAACCGGGTCGTCCTGTGGCAGGTCCCGGAATTCGAGTTTCGACTTGCTGTCCACCAATTTCAGGATGCGTTCTGCAAGCTCGAGCATGGAACACTCGAACGGATTTCCAAAATTGACGGGTCCCGTGAAATCTGGTGGGCTGTCTGAAAAGGCAAGCATGCCAGCGATCAGATCATCCACGTAGCAAAAACTGCGGATCTGCTTCCCTGTGCCGTAAATGGTGATTGGCTTGCCTTGCAGTGCTTGTACGATGAAGTTGCTCACCACCCGGCCATCATTCGGATTCATGCGTGGCCCGTAGGTGTTGAAAATCCGCATCACCTTGATGTCGACGTTGTTTTGCCGGTGATACTCAAAAAAGAGCGTTTCTGCACACCGCTTTCCTTCGTCGTAGCAACTGCGCGGCCCGATCGGATTCACGCTGCCCCAATAGGCCTCATGCTGCGGATGTATCTGTGGGTCGCCATAAACCTCCGAAGTTGATGCCTGCAAAATTGGTACGCCGAGGCGCTTGGCAAGCCCGAGAAGGTTGATCGCACCGATTACGGACGTCTTTGTGGTTTGAACGGGATCTTGCTGATAGTGGATGGGTGATGCCGGGCACGCGAGATTGAAGATGCGGCCGACCTCGACATAGAGCGGAAAGACCACGTCGTGACGCATCAGCTCGAAGTCAACATTTCCAAGTAAGTGTTTGATGTTGCTTCGTTGTCCAGTGTAGAAGTTGTCAACACACAGGACGCTGTGACCGCGGTTCAACAACGCGTCGCAAAGATGCGATCCCAAAAATCCCGATCCACCGGTGACGAGAATCTCACGCATTGCGCCTCCAAAGGTGCTTTTGACGGACCGGACTCATGCCCGTTTTGGTCATTATTCGGCAGCAGTATCCAGCTCGGTCGGTTCCGCCCGGTCACGCCCGATGCTGATATAGGAGAACCCGAACCGTGTCGGTTCCTTGCGTTTGTGGATATTGCGCAGATCGATCATCAGCGGTACCGCCATGGCATCGCGCAAACGGTCGAGTTCGAGCGCCCTGAGAACGTTCCACTCGGTCATGATCACAACCGCGTGCGCACCCAGTGCAGCCTCGTAGGGATCGCCCGCCCAGACGACATCCGGATAGAGTTTGGCTGCCGGTTCCGTCGCCTTGGGATCGAAGGCGCGCACATTCACACCCTTTTCGATCAGCATGTCCAAAACCGGCAATGCCGGGGATTCCCGGATATCGTCCGTATCCGATTTGAATGCGACACCCAGTATGGTGACAGTCTTGCCGGTCGGGTCGCCGATGGCGTCAAGAACACGTTCTGCCATCCGGCGCTTGCGATCCTCATTGACCTCGATTGTCGCCTCGACGAGATCCTGAGGCGCGCCGACTTTCCGCGCAAAAGCCGCCAAGGCGCGGGTATCCTTGGGAAAGCAGGAGCCGCCGAAGCCGGGTCCGGCGCGCAGGAATTTGTCACCAATCCTTCCATCCAGACCAATGATCTCGGATACTTCGATTATGTTGCCGTCGACCTTTTCACACAGATCGGCGATCTGGTTGATGAAACTGACTTTCATGGCAAGAAAAGCGTTGGCCGCGTATTTGCTCAGCTCAGCGCCGGCCAGTGACCCGACCGTAATTGGAGTGTCCTGCAGTTTGAGCGGTCGATACAACTGCTCGGCGGCCATGCGGCCGCGGTCGTCATGGATGCCGAGAACAACCCGGTCCGGGCGCATGAAGTCCTGAATCGCGGAGCCTTCTCGCAGGAACTCGGGATTGCTAACAACCGAAAAGTCCAGATCTGGTCGAAGTTCACCAATGCGGTCATGGATACGTTTGGACGTGCCGGGCACGACGGTGCACTTGACGATGACCACCACACCGTCTTTCAGATGAGGTGCGATATCCTCGATCGCGGCGAAGACGTAGCGCAGATCGACATCTTCACCATTGTCGGCAGATGGCGTCCCCACAGCCAGAAAAACCACATCGGAGCCGGGAACGCAGGCCGAGACGTCACCCTCGAAATGCAGGCGTCCCTCATCTGCATTGGAGCGCATCATCTGTTCCAGGCCGGGTTCGTAAATCGGGCTGATGTTCTTCTGAAGCAACGCTACCTTTTCCGGCTGGTTGTCGATGCATGTGACATCAAAACCGAATTCCGACAGGCAGACGCCCGTCACCAGGCCGACATAACCCGTACCGATAATCGTGATGATCAATGTAGCCTCGCAGAAATTGGGTGGGATTTGGCCAGCCTGCCGACAAACAGGTGAGATGGCATTTTCTTTATATGCGCGTGCCGGTATAAACGCTCCGCGAAATATTTCCACACTTTCAATGCAATTTGTAGGGCTTGTTCATGAATCGGATTGGAGCATCGGTTCAGCCGAAAGGTGACGTTCACCTTGTTCGGCATGGTGAAACCGATTGGAATCGCGACGGACGTTTCCAGGGTCACAGTGACATTCCGCTCAACAAAAAGGGGCGCGAACAGGCACGCCATTGCGGTCGGTTGCTGGCTGGCCTGTTCGAGGAACCGGCTCGAGGGGGCGGGATCCCGGTTCTCTATTACTCACCGTTGACGCGCGCACGGCAATCCGCTGATGAAATCCGCAAAATCATGGCAAATCAAAACGTTGAGGCGAAACCGCATCCGGCGTTGACCGAAGTGTCTTTCGGAAATTGGGAGGGTTTGACCACCCATGAGGTGAAAGACGAATTTCCGGACCACAGGAGGGAGCGCAAGAAAGATCGCTGGAACTTCACACCACCCGGAGGCGAGAGTTTTGCGGCCCGCGCACCGGAAATTGGCAACCTGCTGGCAAGCGTTGATCGGCCAACCATATTCGTGTGTCATGCGGGCATCATCAGAATTTGCTTGTATCTGCTCGGTGCGGCAGACCTTCAATCCGCTTTGGCAGAGCCGATTTCTCAAGAAAGAATCTACACTTGGTCAAATCGGTCATTGGCAGCGCAATAAAAATGCTGCAAATATGCGGGCACGGTCGGTTTGACGGCAAACAACAAAAATGTCGCGTCCGATTGCTGCTCGGTAGGGGAACAGAGTGCTAGATGAGTGAAAGCGTTGCAGATCTGCTGCGTGTTGAGGATTTGCGGGTCGGGATTGGCTCAGGCGTAAGCCGGGATGACGTCGTCAAGGGTGTCAGTTTCCGCATACCCAAGGGTAAAACCGTTGCATTGGTCGGTGAATCCGGTTCCGGCAAATCCATAATTGCACAGTCAATCATGGGAATCCTTCCCGATATCGCGGAGATAACGGGCGGGTCGATTACGTTTTTCGACCCCGAGAAAGACGGCGAGCCGGTCGACATTGTGCAATTGCCGCGCGACGGGAAGCGTATGCGACACCTGCGTGGTGGTCGGATTTCCATTATTTTCCAGGAGCCGATGACGTCGCTTTCGCCGGTCCATACCGTTGGAAATCAGATTGACGAGGCTCTATATCTACATCGCGACGTCTCTCGCCAGGAATGCCGTGAACTGACCGAGCAGATGCTGGACCTGGTCGGGTTCCCGGATGCGTCACGGGCCTACAATATGTACTCCATGGAGTTGTCTGGTGGATTGCGCCAAAGGGCCATGATCGCAATGGCCCTTGTCTGCCACCCGGCTCTGTTGATCGCCGACGAGCCGACGACTGCGCTCGATGTCACGGTCCAGGCCCAGGTTTTGGCCGTCCTGAAAGATGTGCAGCAGAAACTGGGCATGTCGCTCCTCTTGATCACCCATGACCTGGGTGTCGTCGCGAATATGGCGGATGAGGTCTTGGTGCTTTATCACGGCATGCTGATGGAAGCGGGCACCTTGGATGACATCTTTCACAGGGCCAGGCACCCCTATCTGAAGGCTTTGCTGGCGGCCGTGCCGCGGCTCGATATGAAGCCTGGAGAAAAGCTGGTTGCGCTGCGAGAGCTCGATCAGGAGCTGCCTCAATCCTTTACCGAAAGGGCCAAGGAAAGGTTGCACGAACCCGAAGATACAATTCTGACGCTGCGAAACCTCAGCAAGAGCTTTGAGACCAAGAAAGGCAGTCGGTTGGTGAGTTCGGCGGCAGATCGGATCATTGCCGTCGACAATGTCAGTTTTTCCGTTCGCCATGGAGAGTGTTTTGGTTTGGTCGGAGAAAGTGGCTGCGGAAAGACATCCCTGAGCAAAATGATCATGCGGGCGATTACCCCGACCAGCGGTGAGATCCGTTATGATGACGGCGGCAAGGAAATTGATCTTGCAAAGTTGAGCGGTCGAGAACTGTTCAACATGCGCCGGAAAATTCAGATGGTTTTCCAGGACCCGTTCTCGTCACTGAGCCCGCGGTCGACCGTATTGAATATCCTTTCTGAGCCGATGGAGATCCATGGTGACGGGGACCGCCGTTGGCGCCGGGAGCGTGCGCGGGAACTGATGAATATGGTCGGTCTTTCACCGACCTTTCTGAACCGGTATCCGCACAGTTTCTCCGGGGGGCAGCGCCAGCGTATCGGTATTGCACGCGCCCTGGCGCTCGATCCGGATCTGCTGATTTGCGACGAACCGGTTTCTGCACTGGATGTATCGGTTCAGGCACAGATTCTGAACCTGCTCTCGCGCCTGCAGCACGAGCTCAACCTGACAACCATCTTCATTTCGCATAATCTTGCGGTGGTGAACTACGTCGCCGATCGGGTCGCGGTGATGCGGGGCGGTCGCATTGTCGAAATCGCGCCAGGGGAAATATTGTTCCAGGATCCAATCCACCCCTATACGCAGAACCTGCTACAATCGATACCGACAACGGATCTCGAACATCCGCTGTCGCTGGGTCAAACAGATATTCTAACGAGCAGCACCGACGAAAATTGGGACAGGAAATATGTTCCCGAGGGCCCCGGTGCAAAAATGGAAATGACAGAGGTCGGTAAAGATCACTTTGTACTGGTCCGACCGGATAGCAAAACAACGAGGCTGGTGGCATGAGCTTGAACATCAAACAGTTTGCAATTCTAACGTTTGTCGCGGCGTTTAGCCTGTCCGCAAGCATCGGTGCACAAGCGGCTCTCAAGGAACCGCCGGTCCTCGCACCCCTGGTGGAATCGGGCAAACTGCCGCCCATGGAAGAGCGGCTGCCGGACAATCCGCTGGTTGTCGATTTCAAGGACAGCGACAAGTCCATCGGCCGATATTGCTGCACATTGGAAATGCTGATGGGCAAATCCAAAGACATCCGCATGATGACGGTCTATGGCTATGCACGGCTCATCGGCTTCGATTCCAACTATCAGTTGAAGCCTGACATTCTTGAAAAGTTCGAGTCCGAAGAAGGACGGATCTTTACGCTGCATCTGCGCAAGGGTCACAAATGGTCTGACGGACACCCGTTCACCGCCGAAGACTTCCGTTACTACTGGGAAGATGTGGCCATGAACGAGGATTTGTCAGGGTCGGGGCCGCCGCAGGTTCTGTTGTCCAACGGCAAGCCACCGAAATTTGAAGTGATCGATGATTATACGGTCCGCTACACATGGGAAGATCCCAATCCGGCATTCCCATTGGGCCTCGCCGGCCCCAGCCCGGCCTATATCTACAAGCCGGCCCACTACATGAAGCAGTTTCACATGAGCTATGCTGATCCAGAGAAACTGCAAAAGATCGTCGAGGACGGCGAATACAGGAACTGGGGTGCCGTGCACACCAGACTGGGGCGCCAATACCGCCCGGAAAATCCGGAAATGCCTTCGCTGCAGCCTTGGCAGAACACCACGAAAGGCCCATCCAAGCGTTTCGAGTTCACACGGAACCCTTACTATCACCGGGTCGACCCAAACGGCCAGCAACTGCCTTACATTGACGAAGTTGTGCTGCTGATGGGCTCTTCGGATCTTGTTGCGACAAAATCCGGATCAGGTGAGACCGATCTCCAGGCACGGTATCTGCGATTTGATGACTACACATTCCTGAAGCAGGGCGAAGACGAGCAGGGATACAAAGTCCTGACCTGGCGTGCCGGTGTCGCGTCCCAGATTTCCCTCTATCCCAACTTGAATGTCCAGGATCCCGTCTGGCGCGATCTGTTCCAGAACGTGAACTTTCGTCGGGCCTTGTCACTTGGTCTGAACCGTCATGAACTCAACGAACAGCTGTTTTTTGGCCTGGCCAAAGTTGGTGGCGATACCGTGTTGGAGGAATCGCCGCTTTACAAAGAGGAATACGCCACGGCCTGGACCGAGAACGATTTTGAACAGGCCAACAAAATGCTGGACGAACTCGGTTTGGACAAGAGGGGTGAAGACAATGTTCGGTTGCTTCCTGATGGCAGGCCGATGGAAATCATTGTCGAGAGCGCCGGTGAAAGCCTGGAACAGGCCGACGCGCTGGAGTTGATCCGCTATCATTGGGAAGAACTCGGTATCAAGACATTCACCAGGGTTCTGCAGCGGGACATCCATCGTCGCCGCTTCCTGACCGGCGAAACCATGATGACGATTTCAAAGGGCATGAACATCGGATTGGCGACGCCGGATCTCAATCCGGAGGAGTTGGCACCGGTTTCACCTGCACAGCCCAATTGGCCGGTGTGGGGCCAATACACCCAGACCGGTGGCAAGGCTGGAGAGCCGCCAAGCCTGCCTTCAGCCAAGCGGCTGTTGGAGCTTTATCTGGACTGGCGCAAATCAACCAACAATGCAGAGCGTGAAGCGATCTGGTCGGAAATGCTGGAAATCTATTCCCAGGAAGTGTTTTCCATCGGCATCGCCCGTGGCGCCATCCAGCCGGTTGTTGTTAACAGCAAACTGCGCAACCTTCCGGAAACGGGCATCTATTCCTGGTCGCCTTCGGCCTTCTTCGGTGTCTATCGACCGGATACTTTCTGGTTCGCGGAGTAAGCCGAGGAATGCTCAAATACATCGTTTTTCGTTTCGGGGCGATGATCCCGACGCTTGCGATTGCCAGCTTGCTGATCTTCGCGATCATCGAGCTGCCGCCGGGTGACTATTTCGAAAGTTACATCGCGGAATTGGAGGCGTCGGGTGAGGCTGTCGATCCGAAGAAGATCGAGTATTTGAGAACCGAATACGGTTTCGACAAGCCAATGTGGCAACGCTATATTGGCTGGGTATGGGGCATGCTTCATGGGGACTTCGGATATTCCTTCGAATATGAACGCCCGGTTTCAGAGCTGATCGGCAGCCGTCTGTTCCTGACGATGCTCCTGTCCTTCGTGACGATCATCTTCACCTGGCTCATCGCATTTCCCATCGGCATCTACTCGGCAACGCACAAATATTCGATCGGTGACTACGGGTTCACACTGTTCGGCCTGTTGGGCTTGGCCACACCCAATTTCTTGCTGGCCTTGATCATGATGTATTTTGCCAAGGTCTGGTTTGGCACATCCATCGGCGGATTGATGGATCCCGAATATATCAATGAGCCCATGAGCTGGGCGAAATTCGGCTCGATCATGGAACATATGGTGATACCGGTCATCGTGATCGGCACCGCCGGGACAGCCGCCATGATCAGGCGGATCCGGGCAAACCTTCTGGACGAGTTGAAAAAACAATATGTCACGACCGCCCGGGCCAAAGGCGTGCCGCCGGTCCGCGCCGTTTTGAAATATCCGTTTCGGATGTCATTGAATTTCTTTATCGCCGATATCGGCAACATCCTGCCGGCCATCGTGTCCGGCGCCGAAGTGGTGGCGATTGTTTTGTCGCTGGAAACGACCGGACCATTGTTGATTTCGGCGCTGCAGAGCCAGGACATGTATCTGGCCGGTTCATTTTTAATGTTCCTGGCCGTGTTGACGGTCATAGGAGTGCTGATTTCGGATATCGCGCTGGTCATACTTGATCCACGCATCCGCCTGCAGGGAAAAGCCCAAAAATGAGCAATTCCCCACTCCCGGACAAGGGAAAGCCGATTGAGCATTTCGTTTCGACCGAGCCTTTCGATCCGCTCGCCGTTGAGAAACTGACACCTGCGCAGGAAAAATACTATTTCGCCTCACAACGGCAATTGATGTGGTGGAAATTCAAGAAGCATAAGCTGGCTCTCTTCTCGGCGTTGTTTCTTCTGTTTTGCTATCTGGTCATTGCCTTGGCGGAATTCGTCGCGCCCTATGACTTGGCGCATCGCCACATCGGATCGATCTACGCGCCCCCGCAGGGCATTCACTTTTTCGAGGATGGCAAGTTCGTCGGGCCGCGGGTCTACCAGCGGGTCAGAACGCTGGATATGGATTTGCAGAAGCGCATCTACACCGACAACAAATCCAAATCCTATGCCATCAATTTCTTTTGTGATGGCGACAGCTATAAATTTTGGGGGCTGTTTGAGGCGCGCAAACACCTTTATTGCGTCGAAGAGGGCGGCACCTTCTTCCTGCTCGGCACTGACAAGCTCGGGCGCGACATGTTCTCGAGGATCATTTACGGCGCCCGCATTTCCATCACGATCGGATTGATCGGGATCGCCGTCAGCTTCATTCTGGGGATCACGATCGGTGGCCTTGCCGGATATTATGGCGGTTGGGTCGATGTCATTGTGCAACGGATCATCGAGGTTCTGCAGTCGATACCAAGTATCCCGTTGTGGATGGCGCTAGCTGCCATCCTGCCTGTGACGTGGAGCCCGATTCTGGTTTATTTCGGCATCACGGTCATTCTCGGACTGCTGGACTGGACCGGGCTGGCACGCGCAGTGCGCTCCAAGCTGCTTTCGCTGCGTGAGGAAGACTATGTCCTTGCCTCTCAATTGATGGGCGCCAAGCCGGGCCGCATCATCACCCGGCATCTGATTCCGGGCTTCATGAGCCATTTGATCGCTTCTGCAACGATTACCATTCCGGCCATGATCCTTGGTGAGACCGCCTTGAGCTTTCTGGGATTGGGGCTTCGCCCGCCGGTCACCAGTTGGGGCGTCCTTCTGAATGAAGCACAAAACATCAATGTGATTGTCCTGTACCCGTGGCTCATTCTTCCGGTGGTTCCGGTGATCCTGGTGATCCTGGCATTCAATTTCATGGGTGATGGATTGCGCGACGCGGCAGATCCGTACGAATAGGTGGGAAAGCCGTCGTCACCCTTGGACGATTGGACCCAGAACCGAACGGAATGTCGCTGCGACCGCTTCAACATCATGGTTCTTGCGGACATAGTCCGGTGCGGTTTTTGACAACTTGGCAAGCAGGTCGGGTTCTTCCAGTAGCTGACCGATTGCCCGACAATAGGCATCCGTATCGCCCTCGGCCGTCAGTATTCCGCCCACCTGATCGGAGACCACCAGTGGGACACCGGCCGTCTCCATGGCGACGACCGGAAGTCCGCGCGATTGAGCCTCCAGGTAGACCTGACCGATGGCTTCGCCGATTCCTGGCCAGACGAACACATCGGCCTGATCCATCAGCGTAAACATTTTCTCATGTTCAACACTACCGAGAAACATGACTCGATCCGGCGCAAGAAATGCAAATTGCGATTCAACGACCTGCCTTTCGGGGCCATCGCCGGCGATGATCAGGTTCCAATCGCGGTTGCCGAGAGCTGTCAGTGCCTTCGCCAACTGCCAGTAGCTTTCCGATTTTGCGCCGGGCCGCATCATGCCTGCCGCCAAAAGCAATGGCCGATCGACCGCAAAATCAACGCGGTCTTCGTGTGTCGGATGCTCTGGTTGACTGGCGAGATCGAGGAACGGCGGAATGCGAACCGCCGTATCCATGCTCGGCATGAATGATTTCAAATATATCCAGTCCGTGTTCTTGAGAACAAAATTCGCACGCGCCATCTGAACGCCCGACTGAACCGCCGCCCGACCGGCGGACCAGTCGCTGTCCTGTCCCTGATGGGTCCGACACGCCTCCGCTGTGACATAGGGAATGCCGAACCGCTGACACAGCGGTGGACCAAGCCAGTCGGGAGATTTGCAGTAGGGATGATAGGTGAACCAGAGGTCGGGACGGCTCGCCGGTTGAGCCTGCCAAAGCGACGCAATCCGCTGCTCTTCCTCGCCGACTGCGGCGCGGCGTTTTTCATAGAGTTCGGGAGATGGTCGTTTTTGATAGCTGATCACATCAGAAATCAAATCGACCTTGTAACCGGCCAGCCGCAGGGCCCTCATCATCAGCCGCGCAATCTCCCGGTCACCGGAAGGAATATGATGATAGGGTGATTTCAAAGGCGCATAAAACGCCACATTTACCGACATGCCTCGGCTCCGTCAGCGAAAGATGCTCAGATCTGCGCCAGTTACGGCACGTGAAAGAATATCAGCCGTTTTCTCCCCGCCATGACGTTGAACCGACGTCCAATCCGGCACGGGCCGGTCCATGACACGGTCGATGGCAGCGCAAAGGCCGGACGCGGTCTTTTCCTCGTGTCCGATCATCTCGACAAGGCCACGCTTTGACAGCAATTGCGCGCGATGCAGCTGTTCGGTCTCCTTGTCATTCCACTGGGGAGAAATGATCGCTCGGCAGCCAGCGGCCATGATGTCGGCCACGGTGTTGTAGCCGGCAAGTGAAATCGACAATTGCGCCTTGGCAAGTGTGCAGTGCAGGTCCGGAATGAATGGTCGGAAAGCAACATCACCACCGGCCAGCGCCTCCAGCCTGGCATATTCGGAAGCTTCGAGATAGGGCCCGGTCAGGATGCACCACCGTGCTTCTTTCAGGTTCGAAATGGCCTTGGCTTCGACTGCCGAAGCAATCAACTCCCTGCCGAGCAGGCCTCCGCCAGCCGATACGACGACATCGAACGTTTCCTCGGCCGGTCTACCCCCTTCCGGTGTGACGATACCCGTATAGTAGGTGCAGTCGGCAATTTCGCTCGCAAAGGGAAATGTTGCATCCAGCCGGATGAGGTCCGGGTCGCCATGCACCAACACGCCATCGAAATAGCGGTGAACAAACTCGACTGTTTGCCGGTCCTTCTTGGTTTTGTTGCCTTCCTGGAGGATATCGCGCACCGATGCAAAGATCATCGGTGGTTTGGCAAGGGACTTCGCCGCATCCATCAACGGAAGCAATTCGAAATGCATCTGACGACGACCGAATGGGAAGGCTTCCGTGACGATGATATCCGGAATGCTGTTTGCAAAAATGGTCAGGACCAGGTCACGTCGGGCGGTTTTGTATTCCTCTGTTGCGGGCTTGCCATCCGCCGCCAGCAGATTGGAAAAATCACCCTTGCTGGAGACCAGGGATGGCAGGAAATGCACATCGGCCCCGCAAGAATCGAAATTCGGCAGCCGTTCCCCGCCATGGACGAGATCCACCTGAAATCCCCGGTCCACCAGGACGGACACAATCCGCATGGTCCGGAACACATGTCCCACACCGAGCAGATGCTGCACGTAGTAGAAAACACGTGGCTTGTCCGTCATTGTGCTGCTTCAGCCCGTTCAGGCTCGATGCCGGCGGCCTCAAACAGATCGATGAGAAGCCGGATTTCCGACAAATGACTGAAGTCCCGCTTGACCCTGAGGACACCGGCCTCACCCATCCGGGCCCTGAGTTCGGGATTTTCGATCAAACTGGCGATCGCCTCCTGTAGCGCATCAACTTGATCGGGTGGTGTAAGGAGACCGTTCACACCATCTTCGATCAGTTCGACAATTCCGGATATGGGCGATGATATGCAGGGCAGGGCCTGGCTCTGAGCCTCCACGAGCACATTGGGCAATCCGTCCCGGTCTCCGTCTTTTGCTATTCGGCACGGCAGAACAAACAGGTCGCTTGCCCGGTAGGTTTGCAGAATGAATTCCTGTGGCTTTGATCCGAGCATCTCGACCTTTTGCTCCAGGCCGAGCTCCGCAACTTGAGACTGAAGTTTATCGGACAGAACGCCGCCGCCAATATGCGTCCAACGCCAATTGAGGGATTGGGGCATTTTCGACAAAGCGGCGATCAGCGTGTCGAGCCCCTTTTTTTCCACAGCGCGTCCAACCGTAAGGAGCCGAACAGGATCGTCCGGGTCGCGGCCGTCGCGCTGTGAGTGGCTGTGCCCCGGTGTCGGAAACCGCTTTAGGTCGATACCATGATGCACCAGCTGGACCGTCGAAGATGGAGCCGCCAGAGACTTTAGATGCTCATACCCGCTCCGGGTACAGGTAACCGTCCAGCGCGCATCATTCAGCTTTTCGCGTAGCTCCCAGTCAGGCGAAGTCCAGATATCCTTTGCGTGGGCGGAACAACTCCAGTCAAGGCCGGTTATGAAGTGGGCGTAATAGGCCACGGAGGCAGGCGTATGGATGAAATGGGCATAAATCCATCGAACATCATTGGGCATTTCATGGGCGAGGACCAGCGACTGGCCAAAACGCCGTAGCCGGTTGCGGGTGCGGTCACGCCGGAAATCCGCCATCAGCGTTGCAAATGCCGTTCGATACCCGGGTTTGCGACGACAGCCCCACCAGGCCCGCAGGACTCTGAGAGGTTCCTCATGCAGATATTCCGGCAGATAGGTGACGTCGGCCGCGATCTCGTCATGGATCGGATGTCGCGCTTTGTCGGTGGGTCGCCTCAGCGCGATGATGCGCAGCCGAAATCCGGCGCGTTCCAGTTCAAGCAGCTCCTGCGCGATAAATGTCTCCGAAAGCCTTGGATAGCCCTTGAGAACAGCCGCGATTGAACCGGTCACGGGCCTGCTCGTTCCACCGCCAGCGGACGAATGCCCTGCTTTTCGAGTGTCTCGCTGACTCGCGTGCAGATGCGATCGAGCCCGTTCGTATCGAAAGTGTCCAAACCCGGCGCACTGGCCTCCTGGTTCAGAAGGGACCGAATTGCGGCGGCCATGCGAGCCGGATTGGCAGCGTCGTTGGCCAGGATCATGTCCGCATAGCCAAGTTCCTGTGCCCGTTCGGCCCTGATGAGCTGTTCGGTACGGGGGGTCTGACGCGGAACGAACAGGGCGGGTTTGCGGCGCGCAATGACTTCGCAAAACGTGTTGTACCCGCACATGCCGACAACGGCTTCGGAATGGCGGATCAAGGTTTCAGGTTGAGTGTCGAAGCCGATGACCTCGATCCGGTCAATGGTCGCTGCACGATCACGGATCGATTGTGCCTTGACCTCCTGACTATAGGGTCCGAGCAAGAGGACAGACGGGATTGGAATGGTGGGATCGCATTCATAGGCGCCCAGCACGGAATTCATCAGAAAATCACCGTCGCCACCGCCACCGGCGGTTACCAGCAGATATTTTTGCGGCAGATCATGAAGGGGGGACGCCTCCAGATCGGGGTTTGGTTGATAAAGGAATCCCGTATAGCTGCAGCTTCCACGAACATTCTCCGGCAATCCCATACCCTTGAGTGGATCGTAGAAGTCTTTGGCGCCATAGATCCATATCTGGTCGTAAAGGCCATCTATGGCATCAAAAATGCCCTTGCTGTGCCACTCTCGCCGGACCGTCTCCGGATCATCAAGCACGTCACGCAATCCGAGAACCAGCTCCGTGGATGTCTGTTTGAGATAATCCAGCGCGTCCTGCAATTCACCGCCCAGACCCAAGGGTTCTTTGTCGGCGATGAAAATATTGGCGGGCATTGTTTCCGCACAGTGCCGAATGGCCTCGCGGCGCGCCTTGATGGCCTGTGCATATGTGAGATTCGGATCGGCCGAGCGGTAGCTGCCGTCCGGCTGTTTTTCCACCTGCGGCAATTCGACAAATCTGATGCGCGGATGCGGGGCATATTGGCCCGACAGGTTGGACCCGGTCATGATGGTGGTCACGAGTCCTGGAAACCGGTCAACCAGCGCACGAGCAATTTTACGATTGCGCCGGATATGACCGAGGCCAAACGTATCATGGCTGTAGAGTAGGAGATGCGCTGCCGGGCTTACGGTATCCAAAGCGAATTGGCTCCAAGGCAGGTGATCTTGGATGTCACCATGTTATCAAGGCGCGAACCGAACGGTCCGGAACGGCATATGTTGATCCAGTCAGCGATGCACTTGGCTCCCGCAATATTCCCCCACCCGTTTGAACAGCTCAAATTCAGACGGCATCAGCATTGTAAATAAGTGGTTGACGGCCAGATGTCACGGCTGATTTGCGTTTATGTGAAGCGAATTGAAAGCCGCCAAGGCATGAAGGCCGCTGATTTGCGGTGTCAAAAGTGAATCTCCGCGCACATCTGGCCTTGCGAGGGCGATTCCCTGGGGCCCTGGCAGCTAGTATCCGGTGCAATTGCGGCTTCGGCAGAACAGCAGTGACCTGAATACACCAATGAAATCAATGATCGGAACGACCGAGGCGTCTCTGACAAGGCGTACAGTGCTCTGGTCGCTCATTTGGAAGGCCCTTTTTGCGGCCGAACTTCCTGCCTTCGGGTAACAATCAACCGTCTTCATGTCAGAGTTGAAAGAACACAGGATTTGCAAGCATGTTGAGTGACGAAGAGGTGTGCGAGAGGTGGAAAACGGCGTCACGAAACAGGGAAAGCAGGTATCGAGGCAACGCTATTGAACGTTCACCTCCGTCAGCCTCGGAAATTCGACGGTTTCCTTTTTCCCTGTCCTTGCTATGACCGTGGAACAAGACCATCCAGGACGAGACGGGCAAGAATTGTGAAAAGACGTGACGATCTTGATGTGGCATCGGCTTTCGGGGTGCGTCGACCAGATTTTTTGCCAAAATTGATCTGGCAACTGGCGACACACCGAAAGATCGATCGCAAGCACCGGAAATTCATTCGAAAACGCATCGCGCGTCGTTTTCCGGGGCCATTTGACGTGACGGTCGAAGGAGTTTCGCTTCGAGCCTATCCGTTGGAAAACTACTGTGATCGAACGGCCGTCGGTCGTGGCAGACTTCCCGAGATTCCGGAGCGAAAGCTGATTGCTCCATTGCTCCACCCGAAAATGGTGTTCGTCGACATTGGTGCGAATATCGGCACCTACAGTCTGTTTGTCGCCAAATCCTGCCAGGATGACGCCACGATCCTGTCTTTCGAGCCTCACCCTCGGACCTTTGCCAAGCTCGTGTTCAACACACAGGCAAACCATTTCGACAGTATAGAGACGATCAATCAGGGCGTTGGTCCTCAACGCGAGCACATGCGTCTCTATTCCGATGGCGGCACGAATATTGGTACTGCGTCCATTCTGCCTGATGCAGCCGGGAACAAGGAATCGGTCGATATTGAAATCGTGCCGCTTACCGACGTTCTCAAGCACCGTTTCATCGATCACATCGATCTTCTGAAAATCGACATCGAGGGCTATGAGGACCAGGCGCTGATGCCGCTCATGCAGCCCGAGCATCAATCTTTATGGCCGCGTGCAATCCTGATCGAGACCGTACTGAAACAGCATTGGCAGAGTGATTGCATCGCCCATCTCCAGACGCTTGGCTATCAGTTAGCAGGCGATACTGGTGAGAACATGCTGTTTTCTCATCCGATGACGGAAAAACTGGAGTCCTGATTGATTTTCCGATTGCGCGAAAACGCGCCCAGGGAAATGTCCTGACCGATGTGATCGAGATGAAAGGTGAGGGGGGTGCGGTCGTGATCGTGGCCGGCTTCGCATGCCTCGACAAGGGCGGCCATCATCTTGCCGGCAACCGGTGCGTTCTTGAACTGATTGCCGCTGGTACCCACCGCCATGTAGAAACCTTCCAGGTCGCTTCGGTCGTAGATCGGCATCCAGTCATCGGTCACATCATAGAGCGCAACAACACCACTTGTTTTGGTGGGTATGCGCAGACCGGACAGGCGTTGTGCCATCCGCATCACCAGAACATTCCATTGATCTGAGAAATTGGTATCGAAGTGGTCGGGGTCCTCAACCCAATCCTGGGTGTCGCATGCCGGGTCTTCCGATCCGATGAGGATGTGGTTGCCGATTTCCGGCCTGCAATAGGTACTGATGTCACTGTCGGAGTAGACCAGCCCCTGACGCTCGAAATCCACTCCATCGGGTGCGGGAACATGCGCGACTTCATGGCGCAGAGCCCGTGTTTTCATCTTCATCCCGCTCTCGACACCGGCCATGGCGTTGACTTTCGATGAATGCGGTCCGGCCACATTGATCACGATTGGTGAATGGATCACCGAACCGTCTTTCAGGCGCACGCCGCAAACGCGGCCGTTGTCGTTCAGGATTTCGACAATTTCAGAATTGAACAGAAATTCCGCACCATGGTGCTCTGCTGCGCGCTGCGCATTATGGGCTGACAGTTTGGGATCGTTGACATAACCGCCGCAAGGGAAAAACACGGCACCCGAAACCGCTGGGCCGGTCGGCTCACCAAAACCATTGTCTTCAGGCCGCTTGGCTGGCTCATATTGCCGTATATCGGCATTCGGCAACCGATCCGGAATTTGATCCGTTGCAACATGCTCATAGGGACATCCCAACCGGTCCATCATGTCGCACACCCGCGATAGCTGATGGTTGTGTTCGGTCTTGATCACCAGGCATCCGGTATTGTGGTACGCGATAAGCCCGTGTTCATCGGCGATGCCGATATAGTCCTTCCAGTCTTTCCAATAGTGCCAGCCTTCATAGGCGATGGCACAGGTTTCCAGCGCTGAGTAATAGGTTCGAATGATCGCGCAGGAACCTGACGTCGAGCCGTATCCGGACTCGGGGAGCTTGTCGATCGAAAGTGTCTTGAATCCCTTCTTGGCAAGCTCGAAGGCTGTGCAGGCACCGATCACCCCGGCTCCGATGATGATGGCGTCATAAGTGGATCTGGTCATTTGGATTTCCCTGTTGTCAGCCTTCAGCAACACCGCCTTCGGATTTGCGCCTGGCTATGAAATCGCTGATGGCTTCGGCGCGCGCCACGTCCATCGGTGGTGTCTGGTAATCCTTCAGCAATTGCCGTGAGATATCGTGGGCTCGCTGTGTGGCGTTCTTTGAACCCCGGTCCTGCCAGTTCTCGAAGTTGTTCCAGTCCGACACCATGGGCGTGTAGAAAGCTGTTTCATAGCGCTCCAGAGTATGGGCCGTACCGAAAAAATGACCCCCGGGTCCGACATCCTTGACGGCTTCGAGGCCCAACGATCCCTCATCGACCTGGAGTGGGCGCAGGAATTCTGAAAGACTTTGCAGCATTTCCGCATCGATCACCATTTTCTCGAAGGACGCGCACAATCCGCCCTCAAGCCAACCGGCACCATGCATCAGAAAATTGGCGTGCCCCATGAGCGCCGCCCAGGTCGACATTTGGCTTTCATAGGTTGCCTGAGCATCGACGCAGTTCGAGGCGTTGACGTTCGATGACCTGTAAGGCACGCCCACCCGGCGCGCCAATTGTCCGCCGATGAGTGCCGCTCGTGCATTCTCCGGTGTCCCGAAGGCCGGAGCACCGGTTTTCATGTCGACATTGGACGTGAAGCCACCATAGGCAACAGGGCAGCCCGGCGAGTGGATCTGCAGCAGTGCCATGCCGGCAAGGGCTTCGGCATGCTGCTGTGCCAGCGCGCCGGCGATGGTAACCGGGCTCATCGCGCCTGACAGGGTGAACGGAGTGATGACGCAAAGCTGGTTATGGCGCGCCATTTCAAACGCGCCCTCAATCATGACTCCGTCAAGCCGCAGCGGTGATGACGTGTTGATGATGGTGAAGATGCGAGTCTTTTCCGCCAACGCTTCCTGGCTGCAGTCGAAAGCGAGACGAGTGATTTCAAGTGCGTCGACGATTCGCTCCCGCCCCAGCGAGTAGGCGTGGTAGACCTTGTCGGTCAAGGTTGCGAAGTCACCGATGCAATCCAGGTGCCGGGTGGCCGGCGGCAGATCAATCGGCTCCACCGGATAGCCGCCGAAGAAGTGAACAATATTCAGGGATTGCCCGAGCCTGAGGAAATCGCGGTAGTCCTTCTGGTTTCCCGATCGCCGACCATCGATGATGTCACTGGAATTCGGTGCGCTGGCCACGGACCCGAAGGCGATGCGATTTCCACCAATCGTCAGCGTATGGTTCGGGTTGCGCGCATGAAGCGTAACCTGCGATGGCGCATGCTTCATCGCCTCATTGATCAATTCCCTGTCGAACCGCACACGATCGCCGGATGGATCGACATCCGCACCGGCTTTTCTGAGCAGGGATTTTGCACCGTCATGAAGGATGTCCATACCGACATCCTCCAGGATCCGGAAGGCCGTGTCGCAAATCGCGTCGATCTGGTCTGCGGACAGCACCTCCATCGGCGGATAGGGGTTTTCTACCGACCGCCAGTCCAACTGGCTGACCGATGAGGTCTTTTGCCGGGCTTTCCGGCTGCCGTTCGATCGTCGCACCATGTCCCGTCTTTCTTTGATCCGCGCCAACGCGGCACGTTGTTGCAAAGGCTCTACAGAATGATGGAACCTGACTTTTCAAATTGCGACCGGATAACGCCGTAATCCGTCGGAAGGGTGGGCGAAAAGCCGGACAGCATCAAAGCGTGTCTGCACTCCTCTTCCAGTGACGCCATCGCCTCCACCACGGCAAGATGGATTTGATCGGCGCGCCAATCGGATCGGTTTGCGCAAATGAACGGTAGTCCCGGAGTCGGCTCCGTCTGCGCCAGGATGCGTAAATCTCCGGCAGCCTCTTCGTGACGCAGCGCGATCTTCCAGGTTACGGCGTCTATGGCAGCCAGATCGGACTGGCGCTGGGCGACGGATTTGATCGATGCCCGATGGGAACCGGTGCAGATGCTCTCGCTGAACGGGCTGGCGTTCCAGGCGCTTTGCTGGAGCAGATAGGCGAGCGCCGCATAGCCCGATTGCGAATTCCTGCTGTTGTAGGCCAAACGCAGGCCACCAATGTCGTCCAATGATGAGACATCGCAATCGGAATGGACGACGATCACGCTGTAATAGCTGCCCGCACCGCAATCCAGTTCATAGGCTGGTGTTCCGACCAGCGCGACCTCATTGAAAAGATCGCGAACGTAGGGAAGGCCGCAACATTGCGCCAGAACCAGGTTTCCATCGTGCCAGATGGCTTCGGGTGGACGGCTCCGATCGAGCGCCTTTGGTGCTGGAAAACCGAATCGTTTCAAACAGTTGGAGAGTTTGTCCCAGAACTGATCGGTTTCGCTTCGCAGTTCCGGCCAGTCATACATTGGAAGCGCCGCAACGCCGGTCATTATGCTCATTGCGGCTTTTTCGGTGTCAACGGATAGGCCACTGGCTCTTTACGGTGAAAGGCGAAGCGCCGCAGTATTTCGCCATAGCTTCGAAAACCATATCCCTTGTTCATCGCAATGAATCTCTCCCGGTGTCGTTGGTAAAGCGAAGGGAGCTGATGCCAGGCCACCGCCGGATAGGCATGATGGACGGCATGCAGATTGTTGTTGAGGAAAAGCAGGCTCAACGGACCCTTGTCTTCAATGATCACGGACCGTCCGCCATAGGATTCTTCGGCTTGATGCTCAAGATAAGTGCGAATCATCAACACCGACATGCCGCAATAGCAGCACACCAGATAGGCGATGATCCCAAATCCTGACCAATTGGCCACCAGATACAGAACACCGGTGCCAAGAACGCCGTGAAGCACCCATGCCATCTGAACCCGCCGGTCACCGGCGAGGATGGCCCTGCCATCGCTGATGGCCAGCCGAACGAGGGATATGGCCGGTCCAAGCACCATGCGGCCGACCAGCGTATTGTTGGCCTGAAAGACGATTTTGATCATGCGCGGCAGTCGAACCCAGAAATCCTGGGATACATACCAGCTCTCCGGGTCATCATAGGGATCGCAGATGCTGGCATTTTGATGGTGTTGCAGATGAACGTCCTTGAACCGCAGATAGGGAATGAGAAGCCCAATGGGCGGCGCAACAATCAGGTCATTGAGCCATCGCTTGGTAAAGGGATGTCCGTGGAGGCACTCATGCTGCAGTGACGAATGGAGTGTGAGCAGGGGAATCAGCAACAGACCGGCCAGCCATGGCACGGACCAGGACAACCAGAGCAGTACAATCAGCCACAGGCCATAGCACATTGCGATGAGGGCAAGTGTGCGCCATTCCGTATTATCTCTAAGAATCATTAAGTTAGGTTCCCGCCAATGCGCAGGCAATATGCGCGGGCGGATGCCTGTTGGACAATATGAGAGTTCGCGCATATTAATGAGAATATGTTTTGAATAATGTGCATTGTATTGAAAAATGAAGAATGATGTGAATATACAACAAAATGTCATTGAATCGACGGACAAGCGCGATGTCGCCGAGGTGTTCCGTGGTCGAATGGCCCTGTTATTGGCCCAGAAGGGCTTCAATCTCAGCCGGTTCTCTCAGGAGATCGGCATAGACCGTTCGGCGCTCAGTCAATTCCTGGCGCCGGGCTCGACACGCCTCCCGCGGGCCGAGACATTGTGTGCCATCGCACGCGCCTTCGGCGTGTCGCTGGACTGGCTGATGGGGTTGATTGCCAACGAGACCTTTGACGAAGACATCGCGCCAATGATGGAGATCGAACGCGTCACGGATCAATCCAACAGTCAGATGATTGCCGCATGGCATGCCGAAGCCATGGGTTACAAGATCCGTTATGTGCCCAGCGCGCTGCCGGATCTCCTGCGCACCGAGGCCGTGCGCAACTTCGAATTCAACGCGCAGAATCTGGGGGAGCGGGAATCCCGAGAGCAGCAGGCGCGCGACCAGCTGGTGTATTCAAGGCGCCCGGAAACCGACATGGAAGTCTGCATGCCGTTGCAGCGGCTGGAACAGTTCACACAGGGACAGGGTGTCTGGAGCGGACTCTCCATACGCCTGCGGCGTCAGCAGCTGGAGCACATGATCACGCTGATCGATGAGCTCTATCCGACCTTTCGTCTGTTTTTATACGACGAACGGGAAGCCTATGCGGCGCCCTACACGCTGTTTGGTCCACTGCGTGCCGCCGTATATCTCGGCGATATGTATCTGGTTGTGAACTCTGTTGAACATATCCGGGCCTTGACCATCCACTTTGACCGACTTATTCGCATTGCCCGCGTCGGGCCGGACCGCGTGTCGGACCGGATATCCCAACAGATCGACGCACTGGAGCAGGCCTGACAAGACCCTTGTCGATCCAAAGGGATCAAAGGGACTTCAGATACTCGACCAGGTCCTGTCGCTCCGCCTCACTCAGATCGGCATTGCCATAATCATGACCTGAGTTGAAGTTTCCGGGTATCGGCATTCCATTGTCGTCGCGAACCCGGAACACGAAACGGATGTCGGGATCGTCCTGGCTGAAACCGACCGCCGCCGGATCGAAGCGTCTTTGGCCAACGCCGAATGATTCGGGGCGATGCGCATCAGTCGCAGAGGCCACTGAATCATCAGAGGAATTGGCCACTCTTGAGGGTAGCAGCAGATCATACAGCGTTGGGACCGATCCGTTGTGCAGATAGGGTGCCGTCGCCCAGATCCCGTTCAGCGGGCGGGCCTTATAGGCCAGAATATCGTCGGTCTGGGTCAGGCAGATCTGTGCAGACTCCTTTTTGATCTGGTCGTCGACACCGGGAAGATACTCTGTCAAACCTTCTGCAAATCCGAGGAACCGCGCTCTTGCGCCATTGAACAGATCATTGAAGATGAGGCCGAAGATGCTTGGAGTCTGGGAGATGATGGCGCCAACGGACGCGTTCACCAGCATCTTGCGTGTGAAGTCCTCACGGCGAATGACATCGCCCGTATAGGCAAACTCCCACTGGTTTTCGAAATTGCCCGCGACTGATTCATGCAGGAAGGTGTTGCAGGCGGTAAAGACATCCGTATTGACCTCGGCCAATGGTGTCATTTGGTCTTTTGCCGGTGAAACCAGGTCGTCAGGCTCGAGATGGGCATGGCAGCGCGCGCAGTCGGCCTTTCCTTCGAAAAGGACGCGACCACGCTCAACCATCGCAGGATCGAGCGGCGGCAACACGTCTGTGGGCCAGACCGGTGATTCCAGGAAACCCAGCAAACGTTCCAGTTCCACCATGTTCCGCAGCCGGAGACTGGACCGGTATCCCTTGAATGCCCGGCGATTATAGGCCTCGATATGAGCAAACACGCCAATCACCTCGGAGGTGTTGCGCACCAGCGCACCGAAGTCGGTCTTTTCACCGAACAGCTCGAATTCGAGAAAGTTCTTTGCGATCCCGTTCCATTGTATCTGTTTTTGTTGTGCCGTGTTCCAGACGAAAGGATAGCTGACCGGGGCGTCGGACGGCGAGGGGAACAGATCCTCGCCACTGCCGGTCACGGACGTGATCTTGTTCAGAATGTAGCCCTGTGCATCCAGGCGCGCATGGCCATGGACCAATGGTGTCCTGTTCTTTTCAAACAGGACACGTCTCCAGGCAATCTGCTCATTCAACTGCTGTTTCAGATTGGCGCGTTCTTCCGGCAGGGCGGAAGGTGTGAGGACATTGTCGGCAAAGCGATTGAACTTGTCGTCGTCGTCGGCCGTTGCCTCGAGAGAGAAGAGAACCCCGTCGATGAAACTCTGAAAATCGGCGGATGCCGGAGCGCCTTCGATACGCACTCGCTTGTCGCCAAGCGTGATTTCGGCGGTGTGGCATGCGGCGCAGTTCAATCCGACCCATTCCTTGCGCATGGTTCGTGCCGCGCACATTTGCGGGAACTTGTCGCACATCAAATCCGCTTTGGAAGACGGGTCATGATCTATGGCAAATCCGACCGGCAAACCCTGCGGATTCGTGTTCGACGGAGGATTTTCGAGATATCCCAGATCCTGCATATTTTGTTTGCCGAAAAATTTGACATCGGAATCAGGCATCTCCAGCGCCAGCGCCCAGTCAAGCGGCAAAAGCCGCGAACCCTGTGACGTCGTATACCACCAGGCGCGCTGCTCGTCCGTCCACCCCTGGTCAAGGCAGAACAGATCATCCTTGCAGATGCTGTTTTGCACCAATTGTGCCGTGGCTGGTCCGGGACTGGCAAGCAAGAGGAGAAGGGGGGCCGCCGTCAGAAACAACGCTCGGCGAATCCATTCAGGCTGAAAGATCGGCATAGTCACTCCCCTCGATTCTATTTCATCGGCACCTGTCGCCGGAACACCATCAGATGGAGCATCTCCGCCCGAGGGTCATCACCCATATTGGTGAGTTTCGGCCTGCATCGCCGCGTTGCCGCGCACATAGTTGGTGCTGATGCTGGTTACGAGACGCAGCAATTGCGTTCGGTTGGCTGAATTGGTTTTTGCAAGGATTGATTTGACCTGAGAATTGACGGTCTCAATGGACTTTTCCCGACGATGGGAGATCTCTGAATTGGTGAGCCCTTCCGACAGGTGTTCCAGCACGTCCTGTTCGGCCTGGGTCAGATGAAAGGCCCTGGCAACCATGCCGGCATCGATGCGAACCGACATGGCGCTATCCAGACTGTAGATGATATGCCCTTCCAACTGGCTTTCATCCAGATCATCAATACTGGACAGCGGGCAGACTTCGATGCAAAGGGCACGGGCATTCACATCATGTTCGGTGATGATGGCTTCCTTGTGCGGCCGAGCGCCCCACCGGCCATGGCAGGCGACATCGCTGCGCATGGCAGCCAATTCGCGGCGCAATTCACTGCTCGTCATCTCCAGCTTCTTGTCGGCGGTCACCCGAAAGATCGGATAGGTCTCCACCTGTCGGTTGAATTCCGTATTGGTGAAAACGATAGTCCCGGTCTTTGAAAGGACACAGACACCAATCTGCAAGAGATCCAGACTGCCGATGATGTTGTTGAAGCGCTGTTCAAGCTGCAAGGCGGGTCGCGATATGCTCAGCGCCTTCGCCACGTGCGGCAGCAACTGGGAGGCACGTTGGCGGTGTTCGACCGACAGAGCGCCATCGCGCCGGGAAAACTGCAGGGCAAAACGGCCATGCCGCGAATAGTCCTTGTTCAGCAATGCACCGGCGCGATGGTATATGCCATTGCTCAGCATTTCCTTGACGTTCGGCCGCGCCAGATATTCAGTCTCGTCTTGGAACAGAACGTCCTCGCCGATCAGTTCGATACCGTCGGACATCCTGGAATGCTCGGCGAGTTTGTCCTGATCCTGCAGTTCCTGGGTATTGTGCCGTGCGAGATAGCCCAATACGAGCTCCGGCTGGTAGCTGCTGCTGAAATAGGGGGCTGCCACGCGCCGCTCTGCGCCTTCCCCTTCCAGTTCGAAAAGGAAAGCGCCTCGTGCGCCGATATAGTTCGCAACCTTGTCGAGGACACCCGGCCAGAGCTTCGGGTCGAGTGCCGTATCATATATCTCGAGTGTCAGACCGCGAATTGAATCTCCTTCGAGTGCCATTTGACCGCCCCAATGCGTAACTCGAACAGACTTCTCACGTTACCAAATAAAAAATCGGAAAAAAAGTTGATGCTCACCCATACTGGTGATGTCGCCAGGTTCGGTTGATCTTAGGTTGATCCATACCGGCCCTGAGCCCCACCGGGCTGGTTTGTAAGGGTTAGCAACGGGTGGCGTTAACAAAAGTTGTTCCATGTCGCCCGTTGCTATCAGTTAAGATGTTCTTGAGCAATGCATCTGAGAGGCTTTTTGTTTCCGGTAAAATCGACCTGAATCCAATGGGTTGAATTTTACTTTTAATGTATCGGATCCGTTAACGGAATTGTCGGTGACAATTATTGTATAACAGGATCAAAAATGATGTTTCGCAGCAATCAAGATTGATCGCGAACAGGGAGGCGATGGCATGCAGACCTTGACGCCGTACCAGCGAAATCTCTGGAAGAGAAGCAGGAATCGGCCACCGAGCCTTGCAGAATCCTGTACTCGACTATCCAATTTTCTTGCGCACTCCGCCATCCGTCGCGCCATTGGCATCGGCCTATTGACGGTTATGCTGATCGTGGCCTGGACTACCGCTTCATCCGCCATGCTGGCTGCGCAGAATGCCGAAATCACATGGAGTGCGCGGGCCGCGAGCGACAGTGATGCGACATCGGCACAGGACGCACTGTTCATGACGCTCTATAACACCGGACGCCTCCCGCTGACATCCGTCGTGATCAACAAGGGCGAATATCCGGGCGACACATTGCGCCGATCCGGCGCATGGGTTGGCAATCTGAGCGCAGCCTCTGACGCTCTCTTGTGCGATCTCAACCCGCGCATTTGCAGCCGCTCACGCCAGACCGCAGGCAGCCGCGAGCAGCGCAGGGAAACAACACACCTTGCTGGGTTCAAAGTCAGCGGGTCGCCCCGATGGAAAGCGTCGGCCGGCGACAAGCTTGTCGTGCCGGACATTCTCATCGTGCAGATTTATCGCCAGGAAAATGGCAGCAACTTTCCGACCCGCAAGGATGCATTGGTCAGTGCAGATCAGATTTCCAGGGTGCCAGCCTGTCTCGACAATAGCCGGAAAATCTGTGTCACCGACTACCAATCAGCATCACAGGGTGTCACCGGCGAACAAACCAAATTGCGTCCGGTGATCAAGGTTCAGCCGAAGTTTTCCAAAAACACCAAGGATGCGTTTGCGCTCGTGCCGCATCTGACGGCCCGTCTGAGCATACCGGAGCAGCAGATTTCCTATTATGGAAGGCTTGCAAGGGCCGGCAAATATACATTTGACGATCCCGGATATACCCGTCTTCTTCGCGGAATCGGCGACAATATTCAGGGGAAGTTTGCCGGTGCCATCAAATCTCTGCCGGAGGAAGAACCGAAGTTTCAACTGCAGAAGGACTTTTTCGAGCAGTTTTTCAACGTCGCCCGCCACGGCCAGCCGAAACCGCATGAAAACGGTTTTCCCATCACCATTGCAGTGATCGATCACAAGCCCAACATCAAACATTGCGACTTTGAATCGGCCCGCATTGAGATGCTGCAAGAACCGGGAACCTTTGCCGATCCGGACAGCGAAACAGCTCTTGCCGCTTCCTCCGGTGGCGAAGAAGCCGCACCAGGTACAGAGAATTGCGAAATATCGGAGAGCCCCTGGCTGCGGGAATTTCACGGCACCCACATTCTGGGTCTGGCTGCGGCACGTCGAAACAAGCGCGGCGGAGCCGGGTTGCTCAGCCATTTCGACAATGTGTCCTTCAAGGTCATTCCGATCAACATTGACCGGTTGCGCGGAGACGAGAATTACGTGGCCGAACTGGCTGTGTCCATCCGGGAAGCGATTTTTGATCACGGTGCAAAAATCATCAATCTGAGTTGGGCCTATACGCCGGTTGACGGCGGCGGACAGCGAGATGATATCCGGCAATTGATTGAGCAGACGAAGAACAGCGTGGTGTGGTTTGCCGCTGCGGGCAATGAGGGAAACAACGCCAATGATGGTGTCTGTAACACCAGGCCGGCCTGTTTCTCACATCCCAATGTTGCCGGCATTGTGGCTGTCGAACGTTCCAATGACGGGTCGGGTTTCAAGTTGCTCGGCGATGGAACGGAGACCAATATTGGCTGGCAGTCATTCGACTTGGCCGCTCCTGGCCGCAATATCTGGTCCACGGTGGGCGACCACGAAATGGCCGCCGCGTCCGGCACGTCACAGTCGACCATCATTGCGACATCCGCTGCGGCGCTGGTCATGTCGAAGGAAAACCTTACTCCGCGCGCCGCCATTGAACGCCTGGTCTACACGTCGAGCATCGTTCCAGCACTAAAACATGGCATGAATGGCGGCATCGTGGATGTTTCCGCGGCGCTCAATTTCGAACGGGACCAACTCTGGCTCAACGATGGATGTGCCTATGCGGGCAGGGCGTTGTCGCTGAAATTCGACAATGGTTCGGATCTGGTCAGTGGCGACTTCGTGATAGACAGCGAAGACCCCGTAACAGCTGAAAGCCTCGGTGCGGTCCATTTCAACCTGGCCGAAACGCGTCGGCTTTTTTTCGATGCACAAAATGACAGCTATATCGGCTTCTTCGTTCGCGCCAACACCGAGGTCCTGCGTCGCGTCAATGGCGATTTCGGGACAAAACGCGACAAACGAATCCTGCGGTTTCAGATCGCCTCCGGCCGTGGAGAAAACTGTAGATCCGGTCCGGGCAAGATTTCGGTGACCGTCGATCAGATCAAGGACTTCATCCGGCGGGCAAGATCATGAAACGCTGGGATCAAATGAGCCGTATCTTTGCGGTGTTGATGGTGATGTCGGTGACATCAACTGTGACCATACCGGATGCACAGGCCCAACCGGCTCCATTTGCCCAGGGGCCAGTCGTGTCGCTTGATGTCAAATTTCCTCCAGACAATGCCGCTGCGCTGTTCAACAGCACCATTGTCTGGACATTCAACCGGAGCCTACCGTTTCACAACAGTACGCTCCCGCAGACCTCGCGTATTTTCCTCGACGATATTGTTGTCAAAGGTCAGGGCGACTATTCGATCGACATTGCCGACGGATTGGGGAATATCCAGGAAACGTTTCGTTTTGAAGAGCTGATAACCCGTACCGGGATCTGGTCCAAGGTCTTGTCCGGCGGCTCCCTGTCGGTCCGCGTCCGCGGTCAGGATGCGGCTGAAAAACTCTCTTTTCGTCTGACCCGCATTGCCTATGATTTTGATGCGCTGGCGGAAAAATCCCTGGTGGGTGCAATCAACGGCTTGACGGATGTTGCCCTGTATACGGGCCCGATGTCGGAGGAGCTGGCACGGATCGCACCCTCGGTCGCAAAACTCGAATACATCAAGGACGGTTCGAAATTCACCTGCTCGGGATTTCTGGTCGATCCGCAACGGATGGTTACCAATGCCCATTGCATCGATAGCCAGGCGCTGTGTGACACGGCGATTGCGATTTTCAATTACCAGAAACTGTCCCATGGAGGTATTTCGCTCGGGCAGCAATACCGTTGCACTGACTTTCTCGGTGCTGACAAAACAATCGACGCAGCCGCATTTACTCTTGCCGAGCGTCCAGTGGATGATGATGCCGGGCGGCAGCCCATTGTCTTCGGTGAAACGCCACTTTCGTCATCGGAGCCCCTGCTGCTGATTCAGCATCCCGGTGGCAGCCCGAAAATGGTCTCCGTCGAGGGGTGCATGGCCTCGACCCTGCCGCAAACGCCAGGTGACGATGGCGACTTGTCGGTCAGCAATTTCGAACATGGTTGCGACACCGAGCAGGGCAGTTCCGGTTCGCCTTTGCTGCGGGCCAACGGGAAACTGGTTGGGTTGCACAAGATCGGCCACGGTGCGGAAGCCGACTCCGGACGGCACAACACGGCCGTGGATGCCAATGTTTTGCGGGCCTGGTTACAGAAGACGGAGATATTGCCGTCAAGCGATAATGCGGAGGAAGCGATCATGGCTGCGTCAGAAAACAGCACACCGCCACCGGTCAGCATCGAATCCGAGGAGGGCAATGCCGGGCAGGGCATGCCCAATGCCGAATGTGACGACGTCAATCCCGACAACTGTCCGGAACAGTTTCGTGTTCCCGACGATCTCAAGGACGCCAAACCGTTGCCTATGCCGACGGTTGATGACGAGGATCCAACAGAAATGAAAGGAGATGCACCCGCCGAAGACGGCGAATCCCGGAGTGAACCGGGATCGACAGGCTCCGGCACCACTGAATAATTCTGGAAGAACGGGTGGGGCACCTGAGTTCCGGTGGCGAGAGGAATCCGTTTGCGCTTTCGAAGCTGCCGACCATGACCCGCGAGGGTCGAACACTAACACCCGAAGGAGTCCGATATGGCTTATTCCACCAGACTGAAACAAATCTCTTTGATCACCATCGCGACGGTCGTATTCGCCGCCGCGCCATCGGTCAAAACCATGGCCCAGGCACCTGAGCCGGTTCAGATCGAAAATGAGCAGGCCGCACCCGTCGCAGCCCGCGACCCGGAAGGGCACTGGACGCCACAAGTTCTCTTTGAGGCCGAATTGCTGCCCTTGCCCGAACCGACAGAATCTTTCTCGAGCATCACCGAAAATATCGAGGAAACCAACTCCAACGAACCAAGTGTGATTGATAATGGTGCCTACACAGAAGACAGCGGCGTTGAGCCGGATATGGAGGATATGCTTTTCAGCGAAGCACGTCCGCCGGTGGTCAATGAAGACTCGCAACCCGAAGCGGCCGGTACGGCCGGAGCCTATTTCTCAAGCTCCAGATTGGTTCCAACGTCCGCACGTGTACAATACCCATATCGCGTGCACGGAAAGCTCTTCTTTTCCAAGCCGGGCGGTGGCAACTTCATCTGCTCGGGCACGGTCATCAAACCGCGCCTCATCCTGACGGCGGGCCATTGTGTCCATCGCGGTTCGGGTGGTTCGGGTGGCTTCTACAATCGCTTCCTGTTTGTTCCGGCCTATCATAATGGCCAGGCGCCTTATCAGGCCTGGAACTGGCGCTGGGCGGTAACAACCGGCTCATGGGCAGGCTCCAACGGCAATGTGCCGAACCGGGCTGATTTCGCGATCATAGAGGTGGCTGACCGTCGCTTCGGCAACCAGATGCGCAAGATTGGTGAAGTGACGGGTTGGGCCGGTTATCGCACCAATGCCCTGTTTCCGAACCACACCAAGAAGATTGGTTACCCGGGAAATCACGACCGTGGGGAAATCATGCACCAGGTTGATTCCCAGAGCCACCAGCGTGCGGCTCAAAATACGGTCCTTTACGGTTCCGACATGCGTGGCGGATCATCCGGTGGCGGCTGGGTCGAGAACTTTGGTGTCAAAGCACAAGGCCAGCAGGGCGCCCGGTTTAATTCTCCGAACCGCGTTGTCGGTGTCACATCCTATGGTTACGTCAACCAGGGTCCGAAGGTTCAGGGAAGCTCGATCCTCAACAATGAGTTCATCCAGATCCTGAACATGGCTTGCGCCCACCGTGCCGGCAACTGCTGACACAACGGCATAAGAACGTGCCTCCCAAGGCCGTGCGTCCGGACTTCGGTCCGGGCGCCTTTATTTTGAGGTGTTCTCACATCGCAGGTCGGCTGCAATCATCGCGGCACAGGGTCCTCACTCGGCGAATGCCTCATCGGACATTTCAACAAGTGTCTCAAAAATCGCCGGTGCTCCCGCAACGACACGTCCGCCATGGACAAGCATGTCATCAGCGCTCTGCCGCTCAACCATCCCGCCAGCCTCGGCGATGAGCAACTGCCCAGCCAGGCAATCCCATGCATTCATGTGCGGTTCTGAATAGCCGATCAGGCGGCCCGATGCGACATAGGCGAGCATGAGTGCTCCAGAGGCGTTGCGATAGAAAAGGCCGCCATGGTCCACCAGCAATTCGATGAAGCGTGTCACCAGTTGCCCATTGGTGCGTCCGTTTATTCCGACACCCGTGTTGCCGTCATCCAGCCCATTTGTCGTTGCGACATGCATCCGGGCATCGTTGAGAAATGCCCCGTTGCCCAAAGCGCAGGAAAACAACTCGTCATGACAGGGTTCATAAATGGCGCCAATCTTCGTCTGGTCCTGATGCACGCAAGCAATGGCGACGCACCAGGCTGGAATACTGCGCACAAAATTTGCGGTACCGTCGATCGGGTCGATGACCCAGACGAATCCGGACGAACCGGTAACATCGTCATGCTCTTCTCCAACGATGCCGTCATTGGGGAACGCATCGGAAAGTCGCCCCCGGATAAACAGTTCGACCTCGCGGTCTGCATTGGAAACGAGGTCCTGGGTTCCCTTTTGCTCGATCACCAGTTCGCCGATCGACCGAAAGTAGGTCATGCCCAATTCGCCCGCCTCGCGTGCCAGGTTCTTCGCCAGATCAAGGCGCTCCATCAAATCATCGGTCAATCGGGATGCTCCATGCGCATGGTGAGTCGGTGTTGCTCGACCGAGATAGCACAAACGGACAATGTTTGTGTTGCTAGCTGTATTCCGGGCCGGAGGTCGTCGGTGTCAATCCGCCAACAACACCGGTCCACCAGAAGCAAAGGTGATACTGACTGTGTCGCCTGTTGAGAGCGGGCTGTTGACATCGCCGGTCGTTGCAAACATCTCGCCATGGTCGGTTGCAAGCGTGAATTCGAGATGTTTGCCCACATAGGTCTGACGCAGGATCGTACCCGCAATCGAATTGTCCCGATCTGCCTCATGGAGTTCGATCCGATTGGGCCGGATGCCGATAAAGGCCTTTCCGGGTTCGAGCCCGCTCGATGGCAACCGAAGCTCATACTGACCGATCCGGACATCGGCAACGTCGCCGGTTATGGTGAGCACAGTGCAATCAAGTATATTGGCCTCGCCAATGAAGTCAGCGACAAACCGGTTGGCCGGCGCATCATACAGCTCGCGCGGAGTGCCGTCCTGCGCAATAACGGCATTGTTCATGACAATAATGCGGTCCGAGACAGCCAGCGCTTCTTCCTGATCATGGGTCACATAAACAACGGTCAATCCGAGGTTCTGTTGAATTTCACGGATTTCCTCGCGCACCTGGCGCCGCAGTTTCGCATCAAGATTGGACAGCGGTTCGTCAAACAGCAGCACCTGCGGTTCGAGGACGAGAGCACGGGCGACAGCCACGCGCTGCTGCTGCCCGCCCGACAATTCGCTGGGAAGACGATCCCCGTATCCGGACAGGCCGACCAGGTTTAGACCAGCCTCGGCCCGTTCACGGGTTTCAGCTTTCCGGAAGCCGGAAAATTTGAGGCCGTAAGAGACATTTTCCAGCACCGTCATGTGCGGAAACAGCGCGTAGGACTGAAAGACCATTGACACATCCCGATCCGTTGCCGGTAGATTGGTCACATCCTTGTCACCGATTTTTATGGTGCCGCTGCTCGACATCTCCAATCCTGCGATCAATCGAAGGGTGGTTGTTTTACCGCAGCCAGATGGTCCCAGCAGGGTTACCAGGGTTCCGGCTGCGATATCGACCGAGATATCGTCGACCGCACGAACGTCGGTGCCGTAGATTTTGGTGACGCCACGAAACGACACCGATGCGGCGTTCTGGTTTCCGGTCAGTGTCATGGTGTCTCCGCGAGATTGGTTCGAGATTGGCTCATCCTGCGCCCGACATTGGTCCGGCCGACCAGTATCTGCAGCAATCCGACCGCCGCAAGCATGACCACAATCAGTGATGTGGAATAGGCAATGGCCAGGCCATAATCATTGTTTTCGACACGGCCGATAATGTAACTCGTGGCCATGTTGTAGTCCGCGCTGACGAGAAATATGACGGCTGAAATGGCCGTCATGGCGCGAACGAATGAATAAACGAGTGCGGCCAGAATGGCCGGTTTGAGAAGCGGCAGGATAACATTCAGAAAGGTTTGCCAGGAATTGGCGCCGAGTGTCAGGGACGACTCGTCGAGACTCTTGTCCAACTGGGACATGGAGGCGATTCCTGCCCTTACGCCCACCGGCATATTGCGAAAGATGAAACTCACGACGAGAATGATGCCGGTGCCCGTGATTTCAATCGGTGGAACATTGAACGCCAGTATATAGCTGACGCCAATCACCGTGCCCGGTATGGCAAAACTGAGCATCGTCCCGAACTCGAACGCATTTTTTCCGGCAAAATTCTGTCGGGTCAGCAAATAGGCGGTCACAAGGCCAACGATGGCCGTCAATGGCGCGGCCATTGCTGCAATTTGCAGGGTGGTCCAGAACGAATCCCAAGCTGAACCCGTCCATCGAATGCCTTCCTCTCCAAACTTCATGGCAAAGGCGGTCAGGTAATGCTTGAAGGTCAGATCATTGTTGACGCCCCAGAGCTCGACGAAGGAACCATAGATGATCATCATGTAGATCGTAGCAGTAAACACGGTCCAGATACCTGCCACGAGCAGAACGGGAATGGACAGGCCACTGGGGAGCAGGGGGTGGACACCAGAATCCCCTTTCCCGGTCATGGTCGTATAGGATTTCTTGCCCAGCCAGAAGCGCTGCGCATAGAAGGCGCCGAGCGTGAAGGCCAGCAGCACAAGCGCCAGCACCGCCGCTCGGCCCTGGTCATATTGCGCTCCGACAATCGCAAAGAAGATCTCGGTCGACAGCACATCGAAATTTCCACCCAGCACCAGCGGGTTGCCAAAATCGGCCATGCTTTCAATGAATCCAAGCAAAAACGCATTGGCCAGACCGGGCCGCATGAGCGGCAGGGAAACGGTGCGGAATGTGTTCCAACGGTTGGCCCGCAAAGTCTGCGCGGCTTCCTCCATTGACGGGCTCACACCTTCCACCACGCCGATCAGGACAAGAAAGGCAATAGGCGTGAAGGCCAGCAATTGGGCAATCAGAACGCCAGGCAGCCCGTAGACCCAACGCCCGGGCGTAACGTCAATCAAGTCTGCCACAAAGCGCGTAATCGTGCCCGATTGTCCAAACAGAAGAATGATCGCCAGACCGATGACAAAGGGCGGGGTGATGATTGGCAATACGGTCATGGCCCGCAATGACCGTTTGAAGCGGAAGCCTGTCCGGGTCACAACAAGGGCGAAAATCAGACCGAGTATTGTTGTCAGGGCACCAACCAGAATTGCCAGGATAAGGGAATTCCAGGCCGCGCCGCACCGACCGCCGGAAAGGCAGCCAAGCCCCCACAGGCGCCGGTCGGTGAATTTTTCAACGAACACGACAATGGAATAGGTGTTGTCCTGCGTAATGAAGGCGGACGCCAGCATATTGAGAATGGGATAGAAAACGAAAATCGTGACAATGGCGATTACGAAGCCGATGGCGCCAACCACGAATATATCACCATTGACCGCACCACGAGCCGCAATGCCCTGTGTGAAGAAAAACAGGAATGCCGTGGCAACCAGCAAGCCGCCATAACCCATGCCGAATTGGCGGTCGCCGAGTGGCCCAAACAGCGTTTCGAGCCATCCCAGCTGCCAACCTCTGATGCCGATGGAAAAACCCTGTGCAATCAACCAGGCAAAGCCCAGCGCTCCGCAGAGGATCAATATGGTCGCATAGGCCTGATCATCCCGTTTCTTGCCGACTGCCAGCAGCGGACCGGCCAAAAAGGGTATGATTGGTGCCAGCCACAGCTTTTCACCCTGCAGGACGAGAAAGAGCCCCGGAGCCACATCACCATCGAAGGGAAAGCCCTCAAACAGCCAGGCAAAGGAGAAAAAACCGTCCTCGATCCCGTACCAGGGCACGATGCAAAAACCCGCCCAACCGACAATCATCCACAGGACAAGCGTCGATCGGGCGGTTTTGTTGAGGGCGGTGCGTCTCACCGTGTACGCTTGTGTAGACGCTTATTGCGGCAGGGTGGACACCTCATCGTCCCATTTCTTCAACAGGCGCTTGCGCTCTGCGCTCGATCCGTATTTCTTGAAATCGTAATCGATCAATTTGATCGACGACAGATCCGGAGCCGAAGGAGATGTCTTGGCGCCCTTGTTGGAAGGCACCTGATAGGCCTTGACATCAAGAGCCCGCGACTGCGCTTCCTGCGTCAGGGCCCAGTCATAGAACTTCTTGGCCTCATCCGGATTGCGCGCATCCTTGATGATCGACATGGAGCCGATCTCGTATCCGGTGCCCTCACAGGGTGCGACGACCTTGATCGGAAAGCCCGAGACCGCCTGTTTGACGGCGTCGTGCATGAATACGATACCGATCGTGTTTTCGCCACGGCCGGCTGCCTTGATCGGTGCTGAGCCGGATTTGGTGTACTGGTTGATGTTCTTGTGGAGGGCCTTCATGAAGTCAAAGCCTTCATCCTCGCCAAACAGCTGAACCATTGTGGCAAGCGTCGTGTAGGCCGTTCCCGACGAATTGGGATTGGCCATCTGAACATGCCCCTTGTATTCGGGCTTGGTCAGATCCTTCCAGCATTTCGGCTCCGGCAAGTTCGCTGCCTTGAGAAGATCCTCATTGTATCCGTAACCCAGTGCACCGGAATAGATGCCAATGGTCTTGTCACCGGCTGACTCGGCCTGGGAAATGGCCCAGTCATTCAGTTCACCGCGCATTGGTGAAACATAGGGTTCGGTCAAGCCTTCCTCGGCGGCCTGCAGGTGCGGGTCACCGGTACCGCCCCACCAGACATCGCCCTTTGGATTGGACGCCTCGGCCTTGATCTGTGCGAATGTTTCTCCAGAGCTTTTGCGCGTCATGTTGACGTCAATGCCGGTTGCCTCCTCAAAACCCCGAGCCATGGACTGGCACCAGTCTTCCTGTGCACTGCAGTAAAATGTCAGTTTTGCGGCATTTGCCATCGCAGTCGACGCGGCCAGCGCCGCAGCCAGAACAACGATTCCCGTATATTTCGTTCTCATGATTGTTTCCTCCTGTGTGTCCGAGCAGGACTGGCCCTCCCGAAACCTCCATCAGGCGTCGAATTCTTGTGACTTGTCAATCGTGTCAGTCAAACATTGTTCGGGAAGGAGACGATTGCGGGGTGGACGATCGGTCCACCGGCAAGGACAGCGGAGTTTCGCAATCTTCAACTCCCGGTAGGAAGTGCATTGCGGCATTCAGAATGGTCAGTCCAGAGCGATGTCTTTCATCGTCGTCTCCAGCCCCTGGCGCATATGCTGCTCCAGGTGGCTGATCATCGCATTCAGGTCGTCGCCGGACGCGAATTTGACATAAACATCATGGGCTTCACGAAGTGGTCCTGGCCGATTGTGAGCCTTCTGGTGCAAGGTAAAATAGAACTGGAGATTTGGCTTCATCTGGTCCCATGCCTTCAACAGGAGACTGTGGCCTGACAACTCATAGCACCAGGAGTGAAGGACGAGTTCCAGTTCGATGGCCTGCTGCGGATCACTGTTCCTTTCAACCTCGGCGATCAGGTTCCGGTGTCTTTGAAACAGGTCTTCCAGCGCTTCGTCAGATCTGCGGTTCCAGCACTGTTGAAAGGCAAATTGTTCAAGCGCTGTGCGCAGAGAGTAGAGTTCTTCCAGATCGGTTCGGGTTACCCGCCGCACGAACAAGCCCTTATACGGGATACTTTCCACAAGCCCGCTCTCGACGAGTTCACGAATGGCTTCCCGCAGGGGCGCGCGACTGACGCCCAGTCTGCGGGCAAGGTCTGTTTCCGTCAGCCTTTCGCCGGGTGAAACATTACCATATACGATCAACTCCCGCAGTTTGCGGGCAATCTGTCCACGACGCGTTTCATCGACAATGGGCTCAAGCCCGGTCAGGTTGACGGTCATGCATTACTCCGTATTCGCTTCAACCAGCTTCTTATACAGTTTACGCAGGTGAAGTGTCATCGGTCCGGCTGATCCGGTGCCGATCATTCGGCCATCGATCTCCGAAACCGGTGTCTGCGCGCCAAAGGTGCCGGTCAGAAATGCCTCATCCGCCGAATAGGTCTCATACAGCGTAAAATTCTTTTCGAACACCGGCACTCCATTTTGCCGGCACAGATCAATCACGTTCTGTCTGGTCACGCCGTTCATGCAGTAGTCACCGGTGGACGTCCAGACCTGGCCTTTGCGGACAATGAAGAAATTGCAGGCGTTCGTCGTGTTCACAAACCCATGAGGATCGAGCATCAAGGCCTCATCAGCGCCAGCCGTGTTGGCTTGCAGGCAGGCGATGACGCAGTTGAGCTTGGAATGAGAGTTGAGCTTGGCGTCCTGTGCGTGCGGCAAACCGCGAACTTGCGGCACGCTTGCCAGGCGAATCCCGCCCATTTCGGTCCGGTCAACCGGCTTGGAGTGCTCCATGATGATGACAACCGTCGGCCCGGTTTTCGACAGTCCCGGATGCTGAAACGGTTTGCTTTTCACGCCGCGGGTCACCATCAGCCGGCAGTGAACATCCGAGGTCATTCCGTTTGCGGCTGCGGTCCGTTTCAGTGCATCGGCAATATCTGCACGGTTCATTCCGATATCGAGGGATATTGCCTTGCAGCTGTCGAACAGCCGGTCCATGTGCTCATCGAAAAACGCCCATTTACCGTTGTAGAGGCGCATGCCTTCCCACATTCCGTCGCCGAGCATAAACCCGGAATCATAAACCGAGATCTTGGCATCTTCCCGGTTCACGATTTCACCGTTCACATAGATCTTGATATCGCGATTTCGCGCATCCTCATCCGAGTCATGCGTTGTCTGTTGGATGGCGTCAGAATTCGATAGGGGAGTGTGCATGGTGTTTCAGTCCAGATTCGGTTCAGGCAGGCGGAAGGAACCGTGCCCGCGAAGGAAATTTTTGGTCGCGTCCTGCTGGGGGTTGATCAGCACGGATTCCGGATCGCCCTGTTCGAGAATCTTTCCATTCGCCAGGAACAGCACACGATCGGCAACGGTGTAGGCAAAGCCGAGCTCGTGAGTCACAATGAGCATCGTCATGCCCTCATCGGCCAACTCCTTCATCGTCAGCAGAACTTCGCCGACAAGTTCCGGGTCAAGGGCAGATGTGGCCTCGTCGAAGAGCATGATCTCCGGTTCCATTGCAAGGGCTCTGGCAATCGCGACACGCTGCTGCTGGCCGCCGGACAATTGCGACGGAAAACTGTCTGCCTTCCATCCAAGACCGACCTTCTCGAGATATTTGTCAGCGCGGCGCGAACACTCCACCGCACTGCATTTGAGGACTGTTTTGGGACCTTCCATGACGTTCTGTTTGACGGTCATATGAGGAAAAAGGTTGAAGTGCTGAAACACCATGCCCACTCGGGCGCGCAGCCCCGTCAATTCCTTCTCCGAGTAGGTCACGGAACCATTGCTGGCTGTCCCTATTGCGGACCCGTTGAGCGTAATGCGTCCGCCGCTTGGAATTTCCATGAAGTTCACACAGCGCAACATGGTGGATTTTCCGGAACCGGAAGCACCGATAACGACAATCGTCTCTCCCTTGTTGACGCTCAGATCGATCCCGTCGAGCACGGTCAGATCACCAAATGATTTGTTCAGGCCTTCGATTTTCAGGATTTCGACCATGGTCAGCCTCGGCCCTTCGATTTGATTTCAAGACGCTGAACGAAAAGCGTCAGGGGAAAGATGAGAACAAAGAAGATCAGCGCGACGCTGGTGTACATTTCGATGGGATTGAATTCGATCGTCGAAATGGTTTTCGCCTGATACATCAATTCGCCATAGGCGATAACCGACGCCAGTGAGGTCATCTTCACCAGTTCCACGGCCCGGTTCATGAAGGCCGGGATCATGCGCCTGATTGCCTGTGGCAAGATGATCCGCCGCATCTGGTTGGTGTAATTCATCCCCAATGCTTTTGCCGCTTCCCACTGGCCCCGGTGAATGGACTGAATTCCGGCCCTATAGATCTCCGAGGAAAAGGCGATTGTATTGAGGGTCAGCCCCAGGGTCGCCGCCGTGAATGCATCGATGTCGAATGGTGAAATGATTGGAAAGGCGAAAAAGAACCACATGATCTGAACAAGAACAGGTGTGTTGCGGAACACCTCCACGAAAGCAGTGGCGGGCCAATTGAACACGATGCGGGTTGAGTAACGCGCAGCCCCGACAAACAGGCCGAAGAACAGCCCGAGCACGAGGCAGACAACCGCCAGGATGATGGTGTTTTTCAAGCCGATCAGCAGCAGGTAGCTGTTGGTGAAAACGGCGGAAAAGTCCCAGGCATGTTCCATCAGAATAACCTCATCCCGTCGTTGTCTCACCGGTACGTCCAAGATGACGCTCAAGCCGGCGAACGCCCATGGAACAGGCAAAAATCACGACGAAATACATACCGGCTGCAAGGCTGAAGACTTCCAGCGAGCGATAAGTGGATTGCGCGATATTGTTGGCCTCATACAAAAGGTCAGCATAGGAAATGGTGCCCACGAGCGTTGTGGTTTTCATCAGTTCAATGGCCCGTTCCAGAAAGGCTGGAACCATGCGCTTGACGGCCTGTGGAAGAATGATCCGCCGCAGGGATGCGTTGCGGTCCATTCCAATCGCCTTGGCAGCTTCCCACTGGCCGTTGTCGATCGACACGATCCCACCCCTGAAAACCTCCGCGAAAAACGCTGACGATTGCAGCGAGAAAGTGAGGACGGACGCCTGAAAGGGATCAATTTCGATACCCAGCAGTATCGGCATTGCAAAGAAGAACCAGAACAGCTGGGCAATGGGCGGTGTGGTGCGCAGGAATTCGATCAGGACGCCGACCGGCACCCTGATCAGGCGACCACCATAGAGCCGCCAAAGTGCGAGAAACAAGCCCAGTGGCACACCGAACAGGAGCGAAAGACCAGTCACCTTGAGGGTGTTCACCAGCCCCCAGAGCAGCAGATCAAAGTCCCGCAGGACAACACCAAAATCCCATTCATAACCCACGGATCAGCGCCTCTGATGCGGTTTGGTTTGGCAGGCGGGGCCGAAGCCCCAGCCCGGTTTGTCAGTCTTTCCAGTCTTCGCGGCGTATCGCCGGCACGGTCGAAGGATCGACACCGAATGAATTCAGGAATTCCTCATACCAGACCTGTGTTTGGCCCGTGGCATAGTAATAGGCGATCGCGGTATTGACCCAGTCGCGAAACGTCTTGTCAGCTTCACGGCGAACACCGGCAGAAGACGCCGACTGACGGATAGGCGAGGGCAGAACAATTTGGCCACGACCAATTTTCTTACGCATCGCGATCAAGGGTGGATGGAACAATGAAACGGCATTGACGCGCCTGGACTGGAAGGCTGCGACAGATTCTCCATTGGACGGAAACCGCAGGATTTCGGCCTTGTCCAAGCGCGCTGTGACATAGCGGTCCATCGTGGTCCCCTGAGTAACCGCAATCTTGATGCCATCCTTGTTGAGGTCGTCCCAGGTTTGAATTTTCAGATCATCGTCAGCCAATACGGCCAATGCGTAATATAGCAGGGGTTGTGCCGGGAAATCGATGGCCAGAGCACGCTTCGGTGTCGCGTCGAGCACGAACATCACATCGATCTTGTTGGCTTGCAGCGCCGCAACGGCCGTTCCCCAGGTCACCTCGACCGGCTCGAACGTGACGCCGAGTTCTTCGGCCATGGCCTTGCCGATTGAAGAGCCAAGCCCGGTCCACTCGTCGTCAGCTGGGGCCTTGTAGAACCACGGCGGTGCTTGTGTCACACCGATGCGCAGCGATCCACGGTCCTTGATGGCGTCCCAGGTCGAGCCTTCCTGGGCTTGAGCCGCGGCTGCGAAAAGAGTCGAAATGGCAAAAACCGTTGCCACGATTCGCATTAAAACAGTCTTGATCATGATAACCTCCGTCTTCCAGATGCGTTGTAATATTGCCGATTGTCGACAATCAGTCAATCTGTAGAATGAGAATCTGTGGAAATTGAATGTCGGGAGCAGAAAAGCACACGTCAACCGGATCGGGGTCAGGTTCAGAGCGCATCGTCAATCACTTGATAAACCTCAGGAAAAGGGAAGGTGATTGGCATGGCGTGTCACTTTCTTGCCTCGGAGAAGCGGTGAACCATTCGGAATGGAAGATTGCTCGAGGTACGACCGCATTCCCAAAACAACGCTCGGGTTTTTGCAATTGAATCGCTGTATGACACCGTTTCCTGTGAGATGAGCCGATCTTGCCTGGCGTCTGGGCGAACCGGTCGGTCTTTGTGCTTTCACCTAAGCCGGTCATATCTGATGGCTTTTGGAGTCGCTCTAGTTCCCTGCATTGACCAGCAGGTCGAATTTCAATCTGACGGCACTGAGCTCGCGGTAGAAGGCGATCAGCGCTCGCCAGGGTTCATTCATTCGAACCAGCGCCGATAGTGATGCAACGACGGTTCCGACATCCGTTCGACCGTCGAGATACAGCAATCCGCCGACAAGCAATATTCCGACCGTACCCAAGCCGTTGATGAGATTCAGGGCAAGTTTCATCGTGAGTTTTATTCGGAAAGTCTGTCGGCGACCTTCGTAAATCCGGTCGAAATCATCCAGAACCGCCTGCTGTGTCTGCTTGATCTGTTGCGGGCCAAGAGCTGTGGAAATGCCGCGCAACAGTTTGATGCGCCTGGCAATGCGCTCATTGATTGATTTTTGCAGGGACAAGACAATGACAGCCTGCGGCAAGACCACTGCTATGAGAAACAATCCGAGATAGGGTTGGGTTGTGGCGACAAAGGCGACAACGCTCAACAACGTGCCAATCTGGAGGATCGGCGATGCGATGGCATCACCAGCAAATCTTCCGACTTCCTCGGCCTCCGAGACAACAATGGCGACCAACGTCTCTCGCTTTTCCTCTGCGGGTGCGGTGGCACCCGAATGCTCTCCATAGGCGGATTTGCGTATCCGCCGGATCAGCGACTCGCCCAGCATGCTGATGCGAAAACGCATCGCAAAACGCAGGCTACTGGTCACAGCGAGGACAGCGAGATATCCCGCGCACAGAAGGACCAGAGCCCTTGCATTCGTGCCTTCCGTCAATCCGTTGATGATGCTCTTTTGAAATTGCAGCGGAACGGCCGCCAGCCCCGCGACGGTGATAGAGAGGGCAATGACGATCAGCTGCGCTCGCTTGGACGCGCTCCATATCCCTCGATAGAGCTCAAGCATGATCCTCTCTCTTCCGGATATGGAACACTATGAAACCGGAATTATCCCGTGGCTATCCGGGTTTCATGATTGTGTTGTGGATTGACAACGCCAACCGGCCTTTGACGGATTCAACGCCGGTTTTGACTTTACATGGTGTCGCCAGCTGCCATCCTGTCTTACTGAAACATGCGAACATGTGCTGGAGAGCAATATGCGATTTACGCCGGTTTGTGCAGGTTTGGCTTTAAGCTGCGCAATAGCAGGTGTCAGCGTTGGCGGCACCCAGGCCCAGCAATTGACGAATTCCATGACCTGCGCCCAGGCAATAGCCGTTTTTGCCGCTCAGGGGCGCGTGGTGACCCGGACCTGGTCGGGAGCGGTGCTCCCCATCTATGGCGGTGTCCCGGCGGCCAAACGCCGTTCCCTCATGTGCTTTCGAGATCGGGCCGTCAGGCCGATGTCCGTCATTACCCGCGATAAAAAGCGGTGCACGATCGGCTACAAATGCTGACGGGTGAGACCCTTGCCTTGCAATGCTCTGATGAGCCTGTGGCAAGGTCACAAGAATTCGATGCCTTGAAATGAAAACGGGTTGTCTGGTGCGCGGATCTGTCCCGCATGTGCCATGCAATCTGAAACAATGGAATGATGTGGTGAGCCGGCAGGGGCTCGAACCCTGGACCTACTGATTAAAAGTCAGTTGCTCTACCAGCTGAGCTACCGGCTCCCGCAGGGCAACATTGGTGCCCCTCAGAATTGCGCGGAACATATGCACGGCGTCACGGCGGGTCAACAGCAAAATTCGCCGTCGACGGGTTCTTTTTGCAAATAATCCGGCCCGCGCAAAAAGGTGACTGGCGCGTGATCATCAACCCGCCTATGAAAAGCCAATTGCAATCTGGATCAGACGTGTGAGCATCGCCGATATTTCCGTGTTCGCCGCGATATTTGCCGGCGCACTGTCGTTTCTATCACCTTGCGTTTTGCCGCTTGTACCGCCTTATCTGTGCTATATGGCCGGTGTCAGTGTGGAGGATTTCCAGGCCGGCACCAAAACGGACAATGCCGCCCGCCGGTCCATCATGTTCGCGTCCCTGTTCTTCACGTTTGGATTCGCGACCGTTTTTGTGGCCCTGGGCGCCGGGGCCTCGAGCATCGGTACTGTTCTGCGCTCCCATATGGATATCCTGGCGCAACTCGCCGGAATCGTGATCATCATCATGGGGCTGCATTTTCTGGGCCTCTTCCGGATCGGATTTCTCAATCGTGAAGCGCGTTTCCAGGGTGGCGGAACGCCCGCCACCATTACGGGCGCCTATATAATGGGCCTGGCTTTCGCGTTCGGCTGGACACCCTGTATCGGGCCGGTGCTGGGCGCGATCCTGGGAGTTGCCGGCACCAAGGATACGGTCGGGGCAGGGGCATTGCTGCTGGCTGCCTACTCGCTTGGTCTGGCGGTGCCCTTCTGGATTGCCGCATCCTTCTCCGGCGTGTTCATGCGGTTTTTGACGAGGTTTCGCCGTCATCTGGGCACGGTGGAAAAGGCGATGGGCGGTCTTCTGGTTCTTACCGGCGTCCTGTTTCTGACCGGCGGCATGCAGGCCATGGCCTTCTGGTTGCTGGAAACATTCCCCGCCTTTGCCACCATCGGCTGAGGCCGGCGCTGCCGGGGCTTTCGTCGGCGGAACAATTTCTTTAGACCTGCGCAATAATTTCCACGCTGGAAACGATGGAGAAGAATATGGCGCGCAGTTGTCTGGCCGTGGTGCTGGCTGCCGGTGAAGGCACCCGAATGAAATCCAGCATGATAAAGGTGCTGCATCCGGTCGGGAACCTGCCGGTGATCTGCCATGTCATGAAGGCGGCGTCCGGTGCCGGTGCCGATACCATGGCCCTGGTGTTGGGGCGTGATGCAGACGCGGTTCGCGACGCAGCGGTTCCCTATGGCAACAATGTTTCGACTTTCGTTCAGGAGCAACGTCTGGGTACCGGAAGTGCCGTTCTTGCCGCGCGCACAGCGATCGCAAAGGGCTTTGACGATGTTCTGGTCATATTTGGCGACACACCTTTGATTGGAGAAGAAACCCTCGGCCGCGCCCGGGCCGCACTTGCGGCTGGCGCCGATGTGGCCGTTATCGGATTTCGCACCGAGAACCCCTTTGGCTATGGTCGATTGCTCGAAAGCGACGGTGAGCTCGTCGCAATCCGCGAACACAAGGATGCCACTGACGAGGAACGGGCCATCAATTTTTGCAATGCAGGCCTCATGGCGATCTCCGGCGACAAGGCGCTTTCGCTGCTGGACGCAATTGATTGCGATAATGCAAAGGGCGAATACTATTTGACGGATGTTGTCGAGATTTCCAGGCGGGCCGGTGGAAAGGCCGTAGCCATTGATGCGCCCTGGGAAGAACTCATCGGAATCGACACCAGAGTGGGTCTCGCGGAAGCGGAATCGCTTTGGCAACAGCGGCGGCGACGCGAATTGATGCTCGCCGGTGTCAGCATGACGGCACCCGAAACGGTGTTCGTCAGCCACGACACCGTCATTTCACCGGATGTTCTGCTGGAGCCCAATGTGGTCATCGGTCCGGGCGTCGAGATCGGTGCCGGAGCGACCATCCATGCCTTCAGTCATCTCGAGGGTGCGACCGTTGGCGCCAATTGCTCTGTCGGTCCATTTGCCCGCTTGCGGCCGGGTGCGGACATGCAGGATCGTTCGAAGGTCGGAAATTTCTGTGAGGTCAAGAAAGCCGTCATCGGCGAGGCGGCCAAGGTCAATCACCTGACCTATGTCGGGGATGCGTTTGTTGGCGCGGGAGCCAATCTGGGCGCCGGTACGATCACCTGCAACTATGACGGGGTCAACAAGCACGTCACCACGATCGGGCAGGGCGCATTCGTCGGCTCCAACAGTGCCCTTGTGGCGCCAGTCACGATTGGAAACAATGCCTATGTTGCTTCCGGCAGCGTGGTCACGATGAATGTTCCCGATGACGCACTCGCGTTTGGACGCGCACGTCAGGTCAACAAGGACGGGCTGGCCACCACCCTTCGCCGCCGAAACGAAGACGAAAAGCAACGCCGGCAAAATGACAACTCGCAAGGGTCGGGGCGCTGAACCGATTCGATGAAGTTAGATTTGGGCCTGTAACGGATTGTGATTTGTCAGCCGGCGCGACCTTGACAAAAACCGGCAAGGCACCTGCAGAATGATGGGGATACCAAGGAAATGTGCGGCATCGTCGGAATGATTGGCACGCAGCCCGTCGCACCGCTTCTGGTGGACGCGCTCAAGCGATTGGAATATCGCGGCTATGATTCCGCCGGTGTTGCAACGTTGAGCAATGGGCAACTGGACCGCCGTCGCGCTGAAGGAAAGCTTGCCAATCTCGAAAACCAACTCCTGCTCAGTCCGCTGGAGGGAGAAATCGGCATTGGTCACACGCGCTGGGCAACACATGGTGCACCGACCCAGAACAATGCCCATCCACATTTTTGCGACGGAATTGCGGTCGTTCACAATGGAATCATAGAAAACTTTTCGGAAATCAGAGACCAGCTGAAGGCTCGCGGCGCCGACTTTTCCACCGAGACCGATACGGAAGTCGTGGCCCATCTGCTCGCCAGTCTGGTCAAAAATGGCATGACACCGCCCGAAGCGATGCGGGCAACGCTGAACCTTATCAGGGGAGCCTATGCGCTCGCCGTCATGTTTCGCAGCGAACCGGATAGGATATTTTGTGCCCGCAACGGTCCGCCACTGGCCGTCGGCCATGGCAGCGGCGAGATGTTTGTCGGTTCTGATGCAATCGCACTGTCACCCTTCACGGATGAGATTACCTATCTGGAAGATGGTGATTGGGCGGTGGTGACCCATGACGGGCTGGAGATCACCAACAGTGAAGGTGCTGCGGTGGAGCGTCCGCGCAGCCGCGCCGCAACCACTCACGCACAGGTCGACAAGGGCAACCACAAGCACTTCATGGAAAAAGAGATATATGAACAGCCGGAGGTGATTTCACACACCCTGGCGCACTACATCGATTTTTCCGCCGCGACGATCCGCAATGTACCGGCCGGCATGGATTTCGAGCGCATTCACAGCCTCAAGATCGCAGCCTGTGGTACGGCCTATTTTGCTGGAATGATCGGCAAGACCTGGTTCGAGCGCTATGCGCGACTGCCGGTCGAAATCGATGTTGCATCGGAGTTTCGCTACCGGGAAATGCCGCTTTCCGAAAATGAAGCGGCACTGGTCGTTTCACAGTCCGGAGAGACCGCCGATACGCTGGCAAGCTTGCGCTATTGCCATGATCATGGCTTGAAAATCGGTTCGATCGTCAATGTTCGTGAATCCACCATCGCCCGCGAATCCGACGTCGTATTCCCAACCCTTGCCGGTCCGGAAATAGGCGTTGCGTCCACCAAGGCGCTCAGTTGTCAGCTGGCGGTGTTTGCGGCGCTCGCCATCGCCGCAGCCAGAGCCAGGGGCACGCTTGCGACGGATGAAGAACAGATCCTCATTCGCGCGCTTTCCGAAGCACCCCGTATCGCCGGCGAGGTGCTGAATGAAATAGAACCCCAGATGGTGGAGTTATCTCGGGAAATCGCACGGCATACCCATGTGCTTTATCTCGGGCGCGGTACCAATTTCACACTCGCCATGGAAGGCGCGCTCAAACTGAAAGAGATTTCCTACATTCATGCCGAGGGATATGCAGCCGGCGAGTTGAAACATGGACCAATTGCGTTGATCGACGAACATATGCCGGTAATCGTCATTGCGCCGAATGACCGCTACTTCGAGAAGACCATGTCCAACATGCAGGAAGTCGCAGCACGTGGCGGCCGGATCATATTCATCACCGACAGAAGCGGAGCTGCAGCCTGTGATTTGCCGACGCTGCAAACGATCATTCTGCCCGATGTGCACGAGATGATCGCGCCGCTGATCTTTTTGCTGCCAGTCCAACTTCTGGCCTATCATACCGCGGTGTTTATGGGGACTGACGTCGATCAACCAAGGAATCTCGCCAAATCCGTGACGGTCGAATAGAGTGTTTCAAGGCCACCACATCCGTGTCGGCACGATAGTGCTTGTTGCTCCGGATCATGGCCCCTATATAGCTCAATCATGTGTCTGCCCCCAGAACTGGCGCGTTGATTAAATGGCTGAAAAACAAAAGCGCTTGTCAGCGACAACGCGGATCAGAAACTACTTCCTGACCGGGCTGATCATCTGTGCGCCATTGGCGATCACCGCCTACCTGACATGGTCATTCATCAAATGGGTCGACGGATGGGTCAAACCGTATCTTCCCGCCGTCTACAATCCTGACAATTACCTTCCCTTCAGCATTCCGGGATTCGGTCTTCTCACGGCTCTGATTTTCATAACGGCCGTTGGCTTTCTGACCGCCAATCTGATCGGCAGGACCATCATTGCCTATGGCGAGTCCATTCTCAATCAGATGCCGCTGATTCGCGGTATTTACAAAGGCTTGAAACAGATATTTCAGACAGTCCTTGCGGAACAGTCAAACTCGTTCAACAAGGCGGGATTGATCGAATATCCGCGAAAGGGCATCTGGTCGATGGTCTTCCTGGCAACGGAAACCAAAGGTGAAGTCGACTCCAGACTGCGCACTGGCGGCAAGGATACATTGTCGGTATTCCTGCCGACCACTCCAAACCCGACCTCCGGATTTCTCCTCTTCGTTCCGCGAGAGGATATCATCCTCCTCGACATGACTGTCGAGGAAGCCGCCAAGATGGTCATCTCTGCCGGACTGGTTGCGCCTGAATTTGATGATCCGGCTGAGCTGACGGACATGGCCGGCGGACGTGAAGGCGATGACGAACAGGCACCGCGGCTCGCGTCGGATCGGCAATGACCCACTGATGGAGCGACCGGCGTGCCGGCCGGCTCTGGCCTTGTCGGCTCAAGAAAATACCACAGACGCATAACCGACGGATTGCTGAGGACTGGCTACCGCTTGCCTATCCGGCACGCAGGAGCCTGATCGCCTCGTCGCGCCGCCAGATGTAAAGCAGCAGGCGAAGCGCTTTTCCCCGCTCGCCCGCCAGTTCACTATCAATCTCCAGAATGTAACGCGCATCGTCGCGGGCCGTTTCAAGCAGGTCGCCATGCACGGACAGATCAACCAGGCGAAACCCCGGTGTGCCCGATTGGCGAGTTCCCAGCAATTCGCCCTCTCCACGAAGCTTGAGATCTTCTTCCGCGATCCGAAACCCGTCCTCCGTTTCCCTCATGATGGAGAGCCGCGCCTTGGCAGTTTCGCTGAGCGGAGCCTTGTAAAGCAGCATGCAACTTGATGAATCCTGTCCACGGCCGACACGGCCGCGCAACTGGTGCAATTGCGCCAATCCGAACCGCTCGGCATGCTCAATCACAATGATCGATGCGTCCGGAACATCGACTCCCACCTCAACGACGGTTGTTGCCACAAGAATACGGGTGAGGCCGGAGCGAAACTGCTCCATCGCGGCGTCTTTTTCAGTGCTCTTCATGCGCCCGTGAACAAGGCCGACCAGGTCCCCGAATGTCTGTTGCAGCACCTCCTGGCGTTGTTCCGCAGACATCAGATCCGAAAGATCGGATTCTTCGACCAGCGGGCATATCCAATAGGCCTTGCGTCCACTGGAGACAGCATCCTTCAACCTGGCGACGACGTCATCAAGCCGGTCGATATCCAGCGACGCCGTCTTGATCGGCTGTCGTCCCGCCGGCTTTTCGGTGAGTCTTGAAACATCCATGTCGCCAAAGGCGGCCAGGACCAGCGTCCGGGGGATCGGCGTCGCTGTCATCACCAGCATATGAGGAGCCGTTCCCTTCGCTGTCAGTCGCAAGCGCTGATGGACCCCGAAACGATGCTGCTCATCAACAACGGCAAGGAGAAGGTTCTTGTAGTTGACCGATTCCTGAAACAGGGCATGAGTACCAACAATGAGCTGCGCTTCGCCCGATTCGATACGGCCAACGGCGTCCTTTCGCTCTTTTCCCTTCAACCGGCCGGTCAGGATTTCGACGCTTATTCCTGCGGCCTCCGCCAGCGGTGCGATGGTCGCAAGATGCTGGCGCGCAAGAATCTCCGTTGGCGCCATCAAAACAGCTTGTCCACCGGCTTCAACACAAGCGACCATCGCCAGCAAGGCGACGATCGTTTTTCCGGAGCCGACATCCCCTTGCAGCAATCGGAGCATGCGCTCCTGGCTCTTCATATCGTCCAGTATATCAGTGACGGCCGATCGTTGACTGTTGGTCAGGCGAAACGGGAGCGCGGACAGGACCGTGTCCCGTATCCTGCCGTTTCCCTTGATGGGACGGCCCTGCAGCTTCCTGACGCGTCGGCGAACAAGCGCCAGCGACAATTGTCCTGCCAGAAGTTCATCATAGGCCAATCGACGTCGGGAAGGGGCGTTTGGCAACAAATCATGATTGTCGTCCGGTGCGTGCAATTTCGCAATCGCAGCGTTGAAACCGGGCAGGTCATTACGGGCGATGAACGCCGGGTCGAGCCATTCGGGCAGAATCGGCATTGTCTCGACGGCCTGGTCGATGGAACGTTGCAGAATCTTGGCCGACAGCCCGGCCGTCAGAGGATAGACCGGCTCGATCATCGGGAAACCGGCGCTGTCGCTTTCAAGCGCCATTCGGTCCGGATGAACCATGGACGGTCGCCCGTTGAACCATTCGACCTTGCCGCTGACCAGCACGGTTTCACCGACCGGCAGAGACTTTTCCAGCCACTGTTGGCGTGCATGGAAGAATGTCAGGGAGATTTCTCCCGTATCATCATGCGCGAACACCCGGTAGGGAACATTGGGTCGCCCCCGTGGCGATGGCTGGTGTCGGTCCACGTGGAGTTTGAGCGTGACGATTTCACGTTCCGTGGCAAAGGCGACACCTGGCCGATTGCGCCGGTCGATCAGCCTGTGCGGCGGCAGCAACAGCAAATCGACAGACCGCGCATCTTCGGCGCTCTCTCGGCCCATGGCGCGGGCCACCAGCGTGGCGGTCTTGGGACCGACGCCCGAAAAGCTGGTCAGCGGAACAAAGAGAGGATCAAGAATGTTCGGGCGCATAGAGCGACTCCTTGCGCGAACCACATTCTTGTGTGCGTTTGCATACCCGATTTTGCGGTTTCAAGCGCATTCTTCAATGTCCCTCACGTCAATTCTCAATTCGTCATCCCTGCCTCGGCTGACAAGTGCAGTCACCTTCGCTATAGAAGCGCATCACGACACAGGACAGCGATACTATTCATGACCGGCACAACACGCACAAGTGCGGAACTTGAGCCTCGGCGGCGGCGCATTCTCTTTCGTGCCTGGCATCGTGGAATTCGGGAAATGGACCTGATACTGGGTCAGTTCGCAGACGAGAATATCAGTGATCTGGGCGAACAGGACTTGGCCTGTCTCGAAAGTTTACTGGAAATTGACGACCGTGATCTCCTTCAGTGGGTAACCGGTGAAGTCGCCACACCGGCCGAACACGATTCCGAGCTCTTCCGGAAAATATGTGCTTACGGGCACAGCGACACGGCATGATGAACATTCTCGCCAACCCGGTGCCCGGTGACGGCAATGTCCCGATAACGCTGGCGAATGTGCCTCCGGGCGCGGAAACGCTCCTGCTGGCGCAGGCAGCACGCGACGGAAAAGCCGTGGCCTACATCGTGTCCGATGGGCAGCGAATGGCCGACCTTCAGCAATTCCTGGGTTTCGTCGCACCCGATATTCCGGTTTTGACCCTGCCTGCCTGGGACTGTCTTCCCTATGACCGAGTGTCGCCTAGTGCCGAGGCTGCCGCACGGCGTCTGGCTGCGCTCAGCGCCTTGATTGCCCATGCCCGAAACCCGCATCCGGTAATCGTCCTTCTGTCAGTCAACGCACTGCTTCAGCTCATGCCGCCGCGCTCAGTCCTAGAAACCATGAGCTTCCAGGCGAAGCCGGGCAATCGGGTCAGAATGGACGAGGTGGCCAAACGTCTGGCCGATAACGGTTTCGAGCGCGTTCCGACTGTGCGCGATGTGGGTGAATTTGCCATTCGGGGTGGCATACTCGATGCCTTTGTTCCGGGCCATGCCGAACCGCTTCGGCTCGATTTTTTCGGCGACACACTGGAAACCATTCGCAATTTTGATGCGCAAACCCAGCGGACCACGCGCCAGGAACAGTCGTTCGAACTCAATCCGATGAGCGAAGTGACGCTTGACGACAGGACGATAAGCCGATTCCGCCAGAATTATCTCAATCTGTTTGGCGCAGCGACGCGCGATGACGCCCTGTATCAGGCGATCAGTGAGGGCAGGCGATATGCCGGAATGGAACACTGGCTCCCGCTGTTTTACGAGAATCTGGAAACGGTGTTCGACTATCTTCCAGGCTTCTCCTATTACGTTGACAGCCATGCGGCGGAAGCTGCAAAAGCGCGCATTGTCCAGATCAAGGACCATTTCGAGGCCCGGTGTCGGTCCGCCGATGCGGGCGGTTCGACCCATGGAACGCCCTATAACCCGGTTCCGGTCGATCAGCTTTATCTGCATCCCGACACCATTGAAAAGGCGCTGATCAACGAAAACGCGGTCAGTATCTCTGCATTCCGTGAGGATGAAAGCGGATCCCGGAAGATTGTCAATCTCGATGCCAGACAGGGGCATCGCTGGGCGAGGGGTCCGGATCAGGGTGTACGCGAGGAAGGCCGGGTCAATGTGTTTGATCAGGTCGCAAAACACATTGCCGACAAGCGGGCAGCCGGGGCCAAGGTCCTGATCACGGCCTGGAGCGAGGGGTCGTTGGACCGGCTGATGCAGGTGCTGGGCGAACATGGTCTCGAGCGGGTCAGGCAAATTGACACGCTGGACGCAATGGATCAGTTGCAGAAAGGCGAAGCAGCGTCAGCTATCCTCCATCTTGAAAGCGGATTTGAGACCGACTCTCTGGTCATAATCGGCGAACAGGACATATTGGGCGACCGGTTGGTGCGCCGCGGACGCCGCCGCAAGCGTGGCGCCGATTTCATCTCCGAAGTATCCGGCCTGGAGGAAGGCGACATCGTCGTTCATGCGGAGCATGGGATTGGCCGGTTCATGGGATTGAACACCATTCAGGCCGCCGGCGCGCCTCATGCCTGTCTGGAACTGCAATATGCCGAAAAGGCGAAGCTATTCCTGCCGGTGGAAAACATCGAGCTCCTTTCACGCTACGGGTCGGACGCGTCCGGTGCGGTTCTCGACAAGCTCGGAGGCGTTGCCTGGCAATCGCGCAAGGCCAAACTGAAAAAAAGGCTTCTCGACATTGCCGATGGCCTGATCCGGATCGCTGCCGAGCGCCAGACCCGAACGGCGCCCAAACTGAACGTTCCGGACGGGCTCTATGATGAATTCGCGGCCCGATTTCCCTATGACGAAACCGATGACCAGATGGTTGCCATCGATTCGGTCCTCGATGATCTCGCCGCCGGAAAACCGATGGATCGGCTGGTATGCGGTGATGTGGGTTTCGGCAAAACGGAAGTTGCCCTGCGCGCCGCCTTTGTCGCGGCCATGAATGGTGTCCAGGTGGCCGTGGTGGTCCCGACGACCTTGCTGGCGCGCCAACACTACAAGACCTTCACCGAACGCTTGCACGGCTTCCCGATCCGGGTGCGGCAGGCGTCGAGGCTTGTCGGGAGCAAGGAACTCACCACCACCAAGAAGGAACTCTCGGAAGGTAAGACCGACATCGTTATCGGCACCCATGCGCTGCTGGGGAAGTCAATCAGTTTTGCCAATCTCGGATTTCTTGTCATCGATGAGGAGCAGCATTTCGGCGTCAAGCACAAGGAGCGGCTCAAGGAGCTCAAATCCGACGTGCATGTTCTGACCCTGTCGGCAACACCCATTCCGCGAACCTTGCAACTGGCCATGACCGGTGTGCGCGAGCTGTCCTTGATTACCACGCCGCCGATCGACCGCATGGCGGTCAGAACATTCATCTCGCCTTTCGACGCATTGGGAATACGCGAAACGCTTTTGCGGGAGCATTACAGGGGCGGGCAGAGTTTCTACGTCTGTCCACGGATTTCAGACTTGGCCGAAGTCCACGCTTTCCTTCAATCCGACGTCCCGGAACTAAAGGTGGCGGTGGCCCATGGACAACTGGCGGCGGGCGCGCTCGATGACATCATGAATGCTTTCTACGATGGTCAATACGATGTGCTCTTGTCGACCACTATCGTGGAATCCGGGCTGGATGTGCCGACCGCCAACACGCTGATCGTCCACCGGGCCGACATGTTCGGGCTCGCACAGCTTTACCAGCTCCGTGGCCGGGTCGGACGCTCGAAGGTTCGAGCATTTGCGCTGTTCACTTTGCCGGTGAACCGTACATTGACCGCGACGGCGGATCGGCGGCTGAAGGTGCTGCAGTCCCTTGACACGCTGGGCGCCGGCTTCCAGTTGGCCAGCCACGACCTTGATATTCGCGGCGCAGGCAATCTTCTGGGGGAGGAACAGTCGGGCCACATTCGAGAGGTTGGATTCGAGCTCTACCAGCATATGCTGGAAGAAGCCGTCACCGAGCTCAAGGGCGAAGAGGAAATCGTCGATACCGGTTGGTCACCGCAGATTTCCGTTGGAACGTCGGTCATGATACCCGATGAATATGTCCCCGATCTGCATTTGCGACTGGGATTGTATCGCCGGGTTGGCGATCTGACGACATCTGCCGAGATCGATGCGTTCGGTGCCGAACTCATAGATCGTTTCGGGCCGCTGCCCGATGAGGTGCAGCACCTGTTGAAGATCGTCTATGTGAAGTCGCTTTGCCGAACCGCCAATGTCGAAAAACTCGATGCCGGACCAAAGGGCGTTGTCGTGCAATTCCGCAATGGTGAATTTCCCAATCCGACAGGACTGGTTGCGCATTTGGGCAAACAGGGCACGCTGGCGAAGATACGTCCCGATCAGACCATATTGTTCATCCGGGACCTGCCAACCGCCGAAAAGCGATTGGCTGGTGCGGCAGTCATCATGAGCCAGATGGCCGAGATAGCGACTGACCTGTGAAGACCGCTTAGAAGGGTATTTTGAGGCCGACGGTCCCTGTAAATCGGTCGAGGTTTTTCTGGGTGAACGATCCGGCCGGATCATTCGGCGCACCGCGGAAATTGAAACTCGTCACGTCCGGCAGGACTGAATAATCAATCTCGGCCCGAATGACTGCTCTGCCAAAGCGAAAATGCTCCGGCACCTTGATCGTCGCTCCGCCGGTGATACCGCCACCGACGGTGAAACCGCTTTCACGGTATGTGTGGCGTTCGGAATATTGCGACGAAGCAGCGTTGGTATTCTGCCAGAAGGTGCCCTTGCCTTCATGGTAAGCCAAATCCACGCGGCCACCGATGTCGAATACCACATAATCGCACCAGTGGGGTGTCATGTAAGCACGGGCTTCGATAGACGTGCCGTAATAATTGTCCTGCGTATCAAGACCATAGGACTGATAAATGTTGTTGTAGAGGCTCCCCAAATACTGAACTTCAGCATACCCGTTGGAATCGAATTTGATCCTCTCCCAAAATGGGCGCACCTCAACGGCGAAGGAATGGTTGGGCCGGTCACCATCCGGAATGAAATTCGCGCCGAACCCAACAGAACCGATGTGCCAACTGTTGGTGGATGAGCCGTTGCCGACAACACCACCGCCGATCGAACTGTTGCCGAAGGTTGAACCACTGGTATTCAATGTCACGCCGGAATATTGACCACTGGTCGTGTTGGTTCTGGACCCCGAATAGCTCGATTCGTCGCGCGCCCAGACAAATTTGGTGCTGATGTAATAACTGCTGCTAAAGCCGCCCGGCGACCAGCTTGGCCCGTCGATTGTCTTTTCCAGTTCCGTCTCAAAGCCATATCGGTTTATGTAACCGGCACCAATCGCCACGCCAAATTCCGTCGTGAAAGTTGGTGCAAACGTACCGATTTTCGGTTGGCTCGGGGCTTCGATGCGGGAAACAACGCCGCTGATGCCTCCCGAAAGACAACCGGGCTTCTTGTGCATCAGATACCCATTATGATGCATCGAACAATCATAGCCAGGCGGATTGCCGTTTTCGGCGCGCGCGCCTGATGTTGCAATTGCTGATAATGGTATTGCCACAGCAAGTGACAACGCCAGGTGTGAAACACGAATATCCATGAATGACCCCCAATCCTCACGGCACAATACTGACAAAGCCGGACGCTGTCGGCGGGGCAGTCCCTCGCTGGTGCTTCACTGAACATGGAAACACGCGCCACTTACCAACAGGGGCGGCTTTTGAGGCAAAAAGAATGCAGTATAAGGGATATTATTGGCAACCGAAGCGGCTTGCCAGCTCCGATTCATGTCGGAATTCTGTGCAATATGTAACAAATATGCCGCAGAATCCTATATATTTACGCTAGTGAAGTGCGGAGTTGCACGGATAAGTAGAACTCCCGCCCCTATCAGGAACTACTGTTCGCCTGACTTGCAACCTCTCGAATTGCATTGGCCAATACTTCAGCGGGTTGCGCACCCATTACCGCATATTTGTTGTCCAGAATGAAGCAGGGGACACCGGTGACCCCCATCTTTCGCGCCGTTTCGATTTCGGTCTCGACTTCCGTGCGATCCGCATCGCCTTGCAGCAGCGTCTCTGCAACGGCACGGTCCATGCCCGCCTCCTCGGCGGCTTCGAGCAGAACTGCATTATCACCAATATGCTTGCCCTGCACAAAATAGGCGCGGAAGAGGGCTTCCACCAACCGGTCCTGGACACCAGGTGCTTCCATTGCCGACCAGCGAATGAGGCGGTGTGCATCCAATGTGTTGGGCGAAACGGCAATTGCATCAAAATCGAACGGAATGTTCTCTGCACGTCCCGCCTCGGCGATTGTGCCGTAGAATTCGCGCGCCCGGTCCGTTCCGCCGAACTTTTCAGAAAGGTAGAGCTGTCGGTCCTTGCCTTCCTTCGGCAAAGTGGAGTCAAGCTGAAACGGACGCCAATGGACATCCACCTGAACATGATCAGGCAGGTCGGCCAGCGCTGTTTCCAATCGCCTTTTCCCGACATAGCACCATGGGCACATCACGTCAGAAACAACATCCACATTGATGGCGATCATCAAATCGTCCTTTGGTCAGGATATGCAATGCTATTGCGCATTGTGGTCCCACCAGGTCGGGAGCTGATATCCATAAATCGGTGTCACTTCAGGGTGGGCGAGATTGGACCGATAGGCGACCCGCTGACCCGGCAGATAGTAGAGCGGTACGACATAATGACCGGAAATCAGAACGCGGTCGAAAGCTCGCACCGAGGCCACAAACTCCTCATTGGATCGCGCATCGAGCATCGCCTGGATCATCGCATCAATGGCCGGATTGGCAGTACCCGCATAGTTGAATGTGCCTGGTATGTCACGCGACTGGCTTCCCCACCGCCACAACTGCTCTGCGCCGGGTGAAAGAGACGCCGGATATTTTTTGACGATCAGGTCGTAATCATAATCCTGGCTGCGTTGCTGATACTGCGCATCGTCCACCGTTCGCACGCTCAGTTCGATGCCAAGAGCCGCCAGGTTGCGCTGATAGGCCAGCGCCACTTTCTCCTGACCCTGGTTTTGTGTCATGACTTCAAAGGCCAGCGGCTTGTTGTCGGAATCGACCAGCTTGCCCTGCTGAATCGTGTAGCCGGCCTTGTTGAGCAATTTCAGCGCGGCCCGCTGAATGTTCCGATCCCGTCCGGTCCCGTCGGATTCCGAGGCACGATAGGTGCCGTCGAGAACAGAAGCCTCCACGGCATCGGGGTAGGGCGCGAGAAGGGCCATCTCGATCTCATTGGCAGGCTTGCCGATCGAAGAGAGATCGGAATGCTGAAAATAGCTTTCCGTTCTCTTATACGCCCCGTTGAAGAGGTTTCGATTGACCCACTCGAAATCGAAAAGCATCGCCAGCCCTCGGCGAAGGTCAACATTCTCGAACACGGGCCGTCGCAGGTTGAAGACAAAGCCATACATGCCGGCCGGAATCTCCTGTTCGAAGATGGCCTTGATCACATCGCCCCGTTCGACGGCAGGGAAGTTATAGGCCCGTTCCCAGGTGATTGGGCTGCCATCGGGAAAGATGTCGAAAACACCCTTCTTGAAGGCTTCGAACTGGGCGCTGTCGGAAAGAAAATATTCGATTGTTATTTCACCGAAATTATGAAAACCGGCCGCCACCGGAAGATCTTCGGCCCAGTAATCGTCCCTGCGCTCATAGGTGATCCGCTCACCCGGGGTGAAGGACTTGATTCTATAAGGTCCCGATGTCACGGGCTTTTCAAATGTCGACTTGTCGAAGTTCTCGGCATCGGTCGCATGTTTCGGAAGAACAGGCATCAGACCCAGGATGAGCGGAAACTCACGGCCTGCGTCCTCCTTCAGAACGAAGCGAACGCTGAGGTCGCCACGCTTTTCCATCTTTGAAATCTTGTCCATGCGGTTGGAGTAGGGCGGACGGCCCTTCGCTTCCAGGATTTCGAAGGTAAAGATGATATCGTCGGCCGTTACCGGTTCGCCGTCGGACCATTTTGCCAGAGGATTGAGATTGAACTGAATGTAGGTTCGGTCGTCATCGATTTCGATAGTTTCCGCGAGCAGACCATAAAGCGAGAATGGTTCATCCCGCGAGCGCCGCATCAGTGCTTCATAGGTCAGATGCCCATATTCCGGGTCCCACATGCCGCGGGCCGTCGTCCGCATGCTCTTGAGGATGAAGGGATTGAGATTGTCATAGGACCCGACAACACCATAGGAAATCTTTCCACCCTTGGGCGCGTCCGGGTTGGTGTAGGGAAAATGTGTGTAGTCCTCGGCTAGCTCCGGTTCGCCATGCGATGCGATGCCATGAGTCGGCTGCGCTGTTTGGGCTGTAGCGAACGAGACAGAGGCCGCAACAAGGAGACAGACAAGGAGTGTCACATATTGACGCATCATGGATCCCTCGGATGATTCTTGGCCGACTCTAGCATTTTTATGGACGATCCCCATATCGTCGAAACCCACCAAAATTGGGGTTTTTGTTCAAAATAAGGTTCAATATTTACCCATATGTCGCAAACAGCGTGACACGGGGTCTGTTTGTGCTTAGACAACGTTTCAAGCCTTGCAATGGCCTCAATTAACGGACAAGGAGGGCCTGCCTCGCAGGTTGAACCCAGCAAGTGACAGTGTCCCGGCGCAACGGATTTTGCCAGATCGGAACCTGTACCGGTTGTCCGAAATGACTAAGATCAGACCCACAATCATCCAGGAGATAATAGATTTATGACTCTCAGAACCTCACAAGTGGCCAGGACAGCTTTGGCAGCAGTCTTTGCCGGTGCGGCGGCAATCTCGCTCTCCGGTGCAGCTCACGCACAGTCACCGGGACCGGGGCAGGGTTGGTTCAAAGTGTGCACGAAGCAGGAAGACAATGATGTCTGTGTTGTGCAGAACATTGTTTCGGCGCCCACCGGTCAATTGGTGACGGCCGTTGGCCTGATTCTGGTGGAAGGCAAAGTCAACAGCAAGATTCTGCAGGTGTCGGTCCCCTCCGCCCGTGCCATTCCCCCCGGTGTCACGCTCAAGATCGATGGCGGCAAGGCACAAACCCTGCCATTCTCCGTTTGCATGCCCGACAAATGTGTCTCACAGGTGCCTCTGACGGATGCAATCATTTCATCATTCAAACGCGGTGGAGAAGCCGAATTTACATCGGTGAATTACCAGCGGGCGCCGAATCCCATCGCGATTTCGCTCAAGGGATTTACAGACGCCTTTGACGGTGAGCCAGTGGCGCAATCGGAACTGCAGGAGCGTCAGCGATTGCTGCAGGAAGAGATGCAGCGCAAGGCACAGGCAGCACGCGAGAAGCTTGAAGAAGCGCAAAACAAGGCCAAAGAGGCCAATTGATCGAGTTTCAGTGACCGGCCGGCACCTGTGTGTGTCGGCCGATCATCATGATTGGCGCCCGGCACCCAAAGCCACACAAGCCAAAAAACCTGCCGCTTACAATTTGATCCTGACCTGTTTCAATGCAGACCCTGCGTCGTACGCGCATGGGCCGAGTCGCATGTGCAGTGCATGGCGTTCAATTTTGGCAATTTGCACCTTTTAATGCAAATCATTCGCAATTACCTTGACAGTTGCGAATGATTTGCATTATCACAAGTTCGAATTCACACATAAATCCGATGTCAGGGGATCATGATGCTTGGAAAACTGATCTGGATCACGTCAGTGGTGGCAATTTCCATCGGCTTTTCCTCCAGCGCCTCGGCTGAAGGCAAAATGAAAGTGGTCACCACGTTCACGGTGATTGCAGACATCGCCCGAAATGTTGCCGGTGATGCTGCCGATGTGGTTTCGATTACCAAACCGGGTGCCGAAATTCACGGCTACGAGCCGACGCCCCAGGATATCGTGCGCGCATCCGACGCCGATCTGATTTTGTGGAACGGCATGAACCTGGAACTCTGGTTCGAACAATTCCTGTCGCATATGGGTGATGTCCCGTCCGCCACACTGACGCAGGGCATAAACCCCATCCCGATTGCCGCCGGTTCCTATGAAGGAAAGCCAAACCCTCATGCCTGGATGGGTTTGGATAATGCACTGATTTACATAGATAATATCGTTGAAGCGTTCGCAGAGCAGGATCCGGATAACGCCGCGATCTATGTGAAGAATGCCGGTGCCTACAAAGACAAGCTGCGCGCGACCATCGAACCGTTGCGTCAGGCGATTGCAGAAATTCCGGAGGACCGACGCTGGCTGGTAACCTGTGAGGGCGCCTTCAGCTACCTCGCACGAGATTTTGGAATGAGGGAACTCTATCTGTGGCCGATGAATGCCGATCAGGTCGGCACGCCACAGCAGGTGCGGTCGGTGATTGACGGCGTGCGGGAGTACAATATTCCTGTTGTCTTCTGTGAGAGCACGGTCAACACAGCACCGGCGAAGCAAGTGGCCCGAGAAACCGGCGCCGAGTATGGTGGCGAACTCTATGTGGATTCGCTGAGTGATGCAGATGGAAATGTACCGACCTATCTGGACCTGCTGACCGTGACCTCACGCACGGTTGCTGAAGGTCTCAAAGCCGCAACGAATTGAATGCGGCATCGCGAACACCTTTGCCCCGGCAGCAAGGTTGCTGCCGGGGGTACACGTTTGTGAGGCGGGAAGTGTGATGTAATGGACGGGCCATGTTGAACGTGATCAAGAGTCCGCGGACGGAAACGGACCAGCGGGAGCAGGGCGACGGACTCAGCGCCGCCGACGTCACGGTCACCTATCGCAATGGCCACACAGCACTGTGGAACGCGAGTTTTAAAATCCCCCGCGGAACGGTGACGGCACTGGTCGGGGTCAATGGTGCGGGCAAATCCACATTGTTCAAGGCCATTATGGGATTTGTCCCGGCGGCCCACGGCACAATTCGAATTCTTGGAATGACCGTACGCCAGGCCCTGCGGAAAAACCTGGTTGCCTATGTGCCGCAATCGGAGGAGGTTGATTGGTCTTTTCCGGTTCTGGTCGAGGATGTCGTCATGATGGGACGATATGGCCACATGGGCTTTTTGAGGCGCCCGAAACCGGCGGATCATGCAGCCGTTGACCAGGCTTTGCGCAGGGTCAACATGCAGGAGTACCGGCAGCGGCAAATCGGAGAGCTCTCAGGCGGCCAGCGCAAGCGGGTGTTCCTGGCGCGAGCCCTGGCTCAGGATGGACAGGTTATCCTGCTGGACGAGCCGTTCACCGGCGTCGACGTCAAAACGGAAGAACAGATCATCGTGTTGCTAAAGGAGCTGCGCGACGAGGGCCGTGTGATGCTGGTGTCCACCCACAATCTTGGGTCGGTGCCCGAATTCTGCGACCGGACCGTCGTGGTCAAGGGTACGGTGCTGGCCTATGGAGCCACTGAGACCACCTTCACCCGTGAGAATCTGGAACTCGCCTTTGGCGGAGTGCTACGGCATTTCACCATCAGCGATCAAACCCTTCACAAGGACGGTGATCAGCGCAAGGTGACTATTCTGACCGATGACGAGCGGCCCTTCGTTCAGTATGGCGATCAGGTTCAGACCACCGAGGACCGTGAGTGATGGGCATCCTGCTGGAGCCGTTCACCTATAGCTACATGACCAACGCCATGTGGGTATCGGCACTGGTGGGTGGTGTGTGCGCATTCCTCTCCGCCTATCTGATGCTCAAGGGGTGGTCTCTGATCGGCGATGCGCTGTCCCATTCTGTGGTTCCGGGCGTGGCCGGCGCCTATATCATTGGTTTGCCGTTCTCGCTTGGCGCCTTTATTGCCGGTGGCCTCGCGGCCGGCGCAATGCTGTTTCTTTCCGAACGCTCCGGCCTGAAAGTCGATGTGATCATCGGCCTGATCTTCACGTCTTTTTTCGGACTTGGCCTCTTTATCGTTTCCGTCAATCCCGTCTCCGTTTCGATCCAGACCATCACCATGGGCAATATTCTGGCCATCACGCCGGAAGACACATTGCAGCTTGCCATTATCGGGTTCGTTTCTCTGACCATCCTGCTTGCCAAGTGGAAGGACCTGATGGTGACGTTCTTCGATGAAAATCATGCCCGTTCCATCGGCCTTCGACCGGAGTTGCTCAAAGCAGTCTTCTTCGTGTTGCTGTCGGCGTCGGTGGTTGCCGCCATGCAGACTGTCGGCGCCTTTCTGGTGATCGCAATGGTGGTGACACCGGGCGCGACGGCCTATCTGATGTGTGACCGATTTCCTCGGCTGATCGCAATGTCAGTCTGCATTGGTGCACTGACCAGCTTCACCGGAGCCTATGTAAGCTATTTTCTGGACGGCGCGACAGGGGGCATCATTGTCACCCTGCAGACACTGATCTTCCTGGTCGCCTTTGTTTTTGCGCCGAAACACGGCCTGCTTGCGGCGCGGCGCAAGGCGGCAACGGCATTGCACCGGTCAAGAGCAGACATGGCTGCACTTCAGGAAACGGCACGCCCCGCCAGCCCCGGGGAGATCAATTGATGGATGCCGACACGCTGCTGCTGCCGTTCAGGTTCGGCTTCATGCAAAATGCTTTCCTGATCTGCATCATCGTATCAGTTCCGACAGCCCTTCTGTCCTGTTTTCTGGTGATGAAAGGCTGGGCCCTGATGGGCGACGCCGTCAGCCACGCCGTCCTGCCTGGAATCGTAATCGCCTACATATTCGGATTTCCATTGCTCATCGGGGCATTTGCCGCCGGCATGGTTTGTGCAATTGCGACAGGTTATCTGGCTGGAAACAGCCGGGTGAAACAGGACACGGTCATGGGTGTCGTTTTTTCCGGCATGTTCGGAATCGGGATCGTGCTCTATGTTTCGATCGACACCAATGCGCATCTGGACCACATCCTGTTTGGAAATATGCTGGGCGTCAATCGGGAAGACCTCCTGACAGCTGGCAGCATTGCACTTGTTGTGAGCGGCGCACTGATCTTGAAGTGGAAAGATCTGGTCCTGCACAGCTTCGATGCGGCACAGGCGCAGGCCTCTGGACTGCCGGTCAATCTGCTGCATTATGGTCTCTTGGCGGCGTTGTCCCTGACGATCGTTGCCACTCTGTCGGCGGCCGGGCTCATCCTGGCAATCGGCTTGCTGATCGCACCCGGTGCAATTGCCTTTCTACTGGTGCGCCGATTCAGCGCAATGCTCTGGGTTTCGGTGCTGGTGTGCATGGCCTGCATGCTTGCTGGAACCTATGCCAGCTTCTTTCTTGACAGCGCATCTGCGCCCACAATCGTATTGATTTTGACGGCGGTATTCATCGTGGCTTTCATCTGGCGCCAGATTGTCACACGAAGAAACTCCCTGCGCCGTGTCGAAGCAGCAGACACTGCGGTCCAGTAGCGTAGTCGCGATTGATGCAACGCGATGCAGTGCAAACAAAAATTCGCCGGTAATCAGCAATGGGAATGACAGTGGCTCGATGGCGCAACCATCGCTCAGTGTCCGACGGGGCCCCGTAGCCGGTACATGCCGTCGTCGGGTCCATCAAACACTTCGAGAACCTGTGGATGCTGGACTGGCTGACCGCTGTCGTCCGGAACGAGGTTCTGTTCCGAGACATAGGCAATATAGTCCGTCTCTTCATTCTCCGCGAACAGGTGATAAAATGGCTGTTCCTTGTGCGGCCGCACTTCTTGTGGGATCGATTCGTACCATTCATCGGTGTTGCTGAATTCGGGATCGACATCGAATATAACGCCGCGAAAAGGATAGATGCGGTGCTTCACCATCTGTCCGATCTGAAATTTCGCGGTGCGGCTAATGGCCATTGGTCAGTGTCTCCTTGAACCAGAAACTGGTGGATGGTGGATGAAAAATCAATGTCAAACGTTTCAATCCGGAAAAAAAGACACATACAAGTGAACGTCAGGCCGATCCACCGGAACGTTGGACCGGGGCACGGCCGACGGCAATCGCAGATAGTACTCAGTCTGTTTCGCAGTGATTGGTGACGTCAAATGGCCGAGATATCGGGACTCATTCTTCCGCTCTTCGGCCTGATTTTTCTTGGCTACCTGACGGCCCGTATAGCCCGTCAGCCCGTTGAGGCGCTGGGTTGGTTGAACATATTCGTGGTCTACCTGGCACTTCCCGCACTGTTTTTCAAACTTTTGTCGAGAACCCCGATCGAACAGTTGACTCGGCTCGACTTCATACTCGCCAATCTGGCATCAACCTACGGGATATTTGTCGCCGTTTTTGCGATATCCTACATTATCCGTCGGGCGACCGTGGCCGACAGCACAATCCACTCCCTGGCTGGCTCCTATGGCAATATCGGCTATATGGGCCCGAGCCTTGCCATTCTTGCATTTGGTGAAGAAGCGGCCATTCCGGTTGCGCTGATATTCTGCTTTGAAAATGCGCTGCACTTTTCCGTTGCGCCATTCCTGATGGCGATCGGTGGTGATGAAAAACGGAAAATTGGCGCGCTGGTCATCCAGGTCGCCCGCAGCATCCTGTTTCATCCCTTCATACTAGCGACCATCGCCGGAGTTGCTGCCGCGTGGATCAATCTGCCGATACCGAACGCGCCATCGCGGCTGATCGATTATCTGGCTCAGGCCGCGGCCCCTTGCGCCCTGTTTGCCATGGGTGTCACCCTTGCACTTCGCCCCCTCCGGCGAATGCCGGTTGAGTTGAGCTATATCGTGCCGGCGAAGCTCATTCTTCATCCGTTGCTGATGTATGTGGTTCTCAGTGCGGTCGGTGATTTTGACCCTGTCTGGGTTTACACCGCCATCCTCCTGGCTGCTCTGCCTACGGCAACAAACGTCTTTGTGATGGCACAACATTATGGCTGTTGGGTTGAGAGGGCATCGGCGACAATCCTGGTCACAACCGGGCTATCCGTTGTGACGGTCACATTGCTGCTCTACGCGATCTCCAATGGTGTTTTGCCGGCTGACCTTTATACCGGTTCGTGACGGCGGCCCATCCGGCGAAATCCGGATCCAGGACTAATACCCTCGCGCATTGCCAGTTGCCGCAATGGCGCGACACGGGACAGAAGGGACAATCCACCGGTGCGCGCCAGTTGAACAGGAAGGAATCCGTTCAACAACGAGCGATTGAGCAAATCGACGCCGAACGTCCTTGATGTGACATCGCTTCTTCTGAGGCGATTGTATTGACTGGCAATCCGGTCTGGATCGATCTGACCACCCATCGATCGAATGACATCAACAAAGTCCACCACATCTCTCAAGCCGAGATTGAGACCCTGGGCGCCGATTGGCGGGAAGACATGCCCGGCTTCGCCGATGAGCATGAAGCGCCCCTTTGCAAAGGCGGTAGCGATCATGCCGCTGAACGGGAAGGACTGCACAGTGCTGTCGATCGTGATCTTTCCGAGAACGGAGTCCATGCGGGATTCGACCGCGAGCGCCAGTGCATCGGACGGCAATTGGGCCATCGCCACCGCCCGCGCCGGTTTCATGGCCCACACAAGGCTTGATCGGTTTCCGGGAAGTGGAACCTGTGTAAAGGGTCCGTCTTCCGTGTGAAACTCGTTGGACGTGTCGGCATGGCCATATTCGTGGGACAGGTTCATGACGAGCGCTGTCTGTTGGTATTTCCAGTCCCTGACACCGACACCGGCCGTCCGGCGTATCAGCGAATTGCGGCCGTCCGCACCCGCCACAATCAGCGCATTGACCCGCTGCCCTCCGGCAAGCAGCAGCGTCGCGGCGCTGGAACCATCTTCGACAGCCTCAACCTGCTCATCGAAACAGTCAATGTTTTCCTGTCCGGCCAGCACGTCATGAAGGGCATCAAGCAGTGGCGCGTTTGGAATATTGTAACCGAATGCCTCAAGACCGAGTTCGCTGGACTGGAAGCTGACCGTAGGCGCGCGCAGCAGCCGTTTGGTTCCGTCAATGATGCGCATCGTTCGTAAAGGTGCCGCCGCGTCACGAACATGCAACCAGACCTGGAGCCTCTCCAGCAATTCGATCGACGGCATCATCAGGGCGGTGGTTCTGCCATCGGGTACGCCGCTTTTTGGCGCGATGATCGCAGTCTTGTGTCCGGCATCGGCCGCGGCCAGGGCAGCACACATTCCGGCCAGACCACCGCCGACAACCGCCACGTCGTAGAGCTTCGCCATAACCACAACCCGTCCTTCACCCTCGAGGAGATACTCATCTGATTTCATACAACCGTTTCACCGATAACGACAGATGCTGTAATGACGCAACTTATCTCTTGCCTGCTCGGGGTGTTTGGGTAACTATTGCTGCGCTGCACAATAGACTGATCGCACACTGTCATCCTGTTGCTGGTGTCCGGTGTACCTTCAGGAGCGGGAGACGCAATTATGCGCCAATTCTTTGAAGCTCTTTATCGGCGTTGGTAGTTTCTGAATGTATTGGACTGCGCCTAGGATCATGATGGAACGAGCCGCAAGATGCGGCGGGAGGGAATAGTGTCTCATCACGATACCGGCGATGAAAGTTGCCTGCTCGAGGTCCGCGGGCTGACCAAGATGTTTGGTGAGCTGCGCGCCAATGACGGAATCGACCTGGAGATCAGGTCCAGTGAAATCCATGCCCTTCTGGGCGAAAACGGCGCTGGCAAATCGACGCTTGTCAAAATGCTCTTCGGCTCGTTGGAGCCGACTGCCGGACAGATATTCTGGAAGGGAAAGTCCGTCCAGATCACCAGCCCTGGCCAGGCGCGGGCCCTTGGTATCGGTATGGTGTTTCAGCACTTCTCTCTATTCGAAGCCCTGACAGTCGCCGAGAACATTGCGCTCTCGATGGATCAGGACGTCACGATCGAGGGAATTTCGGAACGCGCCGCGGTCTTGTCTCACGAATATGGATTGCCGCTTGATCCCAACGCCCACGTCGCCGACCTTTCGGTCGGCGAACGGCAGAGGATCGAAATCGTCCGGACACTGCTGCAAAACCCGGAACTGATCATCCTTGATGAGCCGACCTCCGTTCTGACTCCACAGGAAGCCGATAAACTATTCGAAACACTGGAGAAAATTCGTTCAGAGGGTCGTTCTGTCCTCTATATCAGCCACCGGCTGGAGGAAGTTCAGCGTATCTGTGACAGGGCGACGGTTCTGCGCCACGGCAAGCTGACCGGCGATTGCGACCCGAGGGCCGAAACGCCTGCTTCACTGGCGCGCATGATGGTCGGTTCGGACGTCAAGTCCGTCTCGAATACAGGTGGCAAGATCGGTGAAAAAATCCTGCTTGAAGCGAACGATCTTTCAGCGCCCGCACGGACCCCTTTCGCAGTCGCTCTGGAAAACATCAACCTTTCGGTGCGCCAGGGTGAGATCATCGGCATTGCCGGAGTGGCAGGAAACGGTCAAAGTGAATTGTTCGATGTCCTGTCAGGTGAAGAACGCATTGCCCGGGATGACGGGGTCAAGATCAACGGCACGCCCGTCGGCCGCATGGGAATTTCGGCGCGCCGGTTGCTAGGCGCCGGATTCGTCCCCGAAGAGCGGCATGGGCATGCCGCTGTCTCTGAAATGACCCTGTCGGACAATATGGTTCTTGCCCGGCACAGGTCGGACGCAAGCGCGTTCCTGTCCGGCGGCCCCCTGAAAGTCATCCGACACGGAGCAGTTCTCCAGGCCTCCAAACGAATCATCGAGGAAATGGATGTCAGGAAGTCCGGTGAGGACCCCGAAGCCTCATCACTGTCCGGCGGAAATTTGCAGAAATTCATTGTCGGTCGCGAACTGGATCGCCAGCCGACGGTACTGGTTGTCAATCAACCCACCTGGGGCGTTGATGCCGGTGCGGCCAGCCGTATCCGACAGGCGTTGATTGATTTGGCGGAGCAGGGATCTGCGGTCGTCGTCATCAGTCAGGACCTTGATGAAATCTTCGAAGTTGCGACCAGCATCGCCGTGATCAATGAGGGCGCGTTGTCGGCCGCCGAACCGGCGACCGACATGACTCTGGAGAGAATCGGACTGTTGATGGGTGGCATCCACGGTGAGGAACCTGCCAGGGAGGAAGCCCATGCGCATTGAACTGGAACGCCGCCCGGCACATTCGGCCCTGTTTTCGGCCCTGTCGCCATTCATCGCCCTCGGCCTTACGGTGATTGCCGGTGCGATCATATTCACGATCATGGGCAAGAATCCCGTAGCCGCACTCTACAGCTTCTTTATCGAACCGTTGACCGAGGTCTGGTCACTGCACGAGCTGGCGATCAAGGCGGCACCCTTGATCCTCATTGCCGTCGGACTTTCGGTCTGTTTTCGATCCAACAACTGGAACATCGGTGCCGAAGGTCAGTTTGTGATCGGCGCCATTTCGGGCTCGATCATTCCGATCGTCTTTTATGAGTGGCATTCGGTTCTTGTCCTGCCGTTGATGATCGTCATGGGCATGGCCGGCGGCGCGCTTTATGCAGCGATACCGGCTCTGTTGAAAACCCGGTTCAATACGAACGAGATATTGTCCAGTCTGATGCTGGTCTATGTCGCACAACTGTTTCTGGACTGGCTGGTTCGCGGCCCCTGGCGCAATCCGGAGGGTTTCAATTTCCCGGAAACCAGGGATTTCAATGCCAGTGCCATTTTGCCGGAAATACTCCCGGCCTCCGGACGCGCCAATTTCGGGTTCGTTTTCGCCATTATTGCGACCCTTCTAACCTGGTTCATGATGCGGCACATGCTCAAGGGCTTCGAGGTCTCGGTGCTCGGGCAGTCGGCTCGGGCAGGGCGCTTTGCCGGATTCTCTGCCAACAGAATGGTTTTCTTCGCCTTCCTGTTTTCAGGTGCGTTGGCAGGATTGGCCGGAATTTCGGAAGTGTCTGGCGCGATCAATGAGCTGCAACCGGTGATCTCACCCGGCTACGGGTTCACCGCCATCATCGTTGCCTTTCTCGGACGTCTGAATCCGCTGGGCATATTCGCTGCCGGATTGATCCTTGCGTTGACTTACCTGGGAGGTGAAGCCGCGCAGATTTCAATCGGACTTCCGGACAAGATCGCAAGGGTTTTCCAAGGCATGCTTCTGTTTTTCGTCCTGGCTTGCGACACGCTGATCCACTACCGGGTTCGCATCAAAAGCGCCGTCCACGCCAACGCAGCCGGGGAGGGTGCATAAATGGAGCTCACGGAAGCCATTCTCTTTACGATCACGACGGCAGCCACACCGCTGCTGCTGGCAGCGATCGGTGAACTGGTTGTCGAACGGTCGGGGGTTCTCAACCTCGGCGTTGAAGGCATGATCGTCATGGGTGCCGTTGTCGCCTTTGTCGCGACGGAATTGAGCGGCTCTGTTTATCTGGGCGCCTTTTCCGGGGTTCTTGCCGGCTGCGCATTGGCCCTCCTGTTCGCATTCATGACACTGACACTCGTCACCAATCAGGTCGCGACGGGATTGGCATTGACCATTCTTGGGCTTGGTGTATCGGGAATGATCGGCGAGAATTTCGTCGGTCAGCCCGGTATCAAGATGGATACCATTACCATCCCGGTCCTGTCGTCCATCCCATTGATCGGAAAGCTGCTATTCGACCAGGATCTGATATTTTACATATCCATTTTCTCGGTGTTCGGAGTCAGCTGGTTTCTGTTTCGCACCCGGGCAGGACTCAAACTGCGCGCCATCGGTGACAGCCACGGCTCGGCCCATGCCCTCGGCATCACAGTCATCAGAACCCGCTATCTGGCTGTTCTGTTCGGCGGCGCCTGTGCCGGATTGGCCGGTGCGCAATTGTCACTGGTCTACACCCCACAATGGGTGGAAAACATGTCGGCCGGGCGCGGCTGGATCGCCCTGGCTCTTGTCGTATTTGCAAGTTGGCGCCCTTTACGTGTTCTGGCTGGCGCCTATCTCTTTGGAGCTGTAACCATTGGTCAGCTGCATGCCCAGGCGCTGGGATTTGGAATTCCGTCACAGTTCCTCTCGGCGCTCCCTTACCTGGCAACGATCGTCGTACTTGTCATCATTTCGCGCAACAAGCGCCTGACATTGATGAATACCCCGGCCTCCCTTGGTCAGTCGTTCGTGCCGGACCGTTAATCGAAACCAAAAACAATTGAGGTGTACACTATGAAAAATGCCCTATTGACGTTAACTGCAGCCGCAGTACTCAGCCTTGCCGCAGGTGCGGCTCAGGCCGCGACGAAGATCTGCTTCGTGTATGTCGGGTCCAAGACCGACGGTGGCTGGACACAGGCCCATGATATTGGTCGTCAGGAACTGCAAAACCATTTCGGCGACAAGATCGAAACGCCCTATTTGGAGAACGTTGCCGAAGGACCGGATGCCGAACGAGCGATCGAACGCTTCGCACGGTCCGGATGTGAACTGGTCTTTACAACTTCATTTGGTTTCATGGACCCGACGCTGAAGGTTGCCAAGAAATTCCCGAAGGTAAAATTCGAGCACGCCACGGGCTACAAAACGGCCGAAAACGTGACCAGCTACAACTCCCGTTTCTATCAGGGCCGCTACATCCAGGGACAGATTGCAGGGAAGATGTCAGAAGCCGGCGTGGCTGGGTACATCGCATCTTTCCCGATCCCGGAAGTCGTGCAAGGCATCAATGCATTCCTGCTTGGCGCACAGTCCGTCAATCCGGATTTTGAGATCAAGGTCGTCTGGGTCAACAGCTGGTTTGACGCCGGTAAGGAAGCGGACGCAGCCAAGGCTCTGATCGATCAGGGCGTCGATATTCTGACGCAGCACACCGATTCCACCGCGCCGATCCAGGTGGCGGCTGAACGCGGTATTAAGGCATTTGGACAGGCATCCGACATGATCGATGCCGGCCCTGAAACACAATTGACAGCCATCGTCGACACCTGGGGTGCTTACTATATCAAACGCACCGAGGCGCTGATGGATGGCACCTGGAAAACCCAATCGACCTGGGACGGTCTTGCGGACGGCATTCTCCAAATGGCGCCCTACACCAACATGCCGGACGATGTGAAACAGATGGCTATGGAAACAGAAGCCAAAGTCGCAAAGGGTGAATTGCATCCTTTCACCGGCCCAATCACGAAGCAGGATGGCACGGAGTGGCTCAAGGCCAATGAAGTCGCCGATGATGGCACTTTGCTGGGCATGAACTTCTACGTTGCCGGTGTGGATGATCAGCTTCCGCAGTAATCTGTTGAATTTGTGAAATAAAAAGGGGGCGCTACCGGCAGGCAGCGCCCCTTCTGTTTGCCTGGATGAGGATATTCCCGCTGCACCATATGCCCCTCAATTCAACAACAGCTATTGAAGTGAAATTAACTCCAGTGTTAATTGGCGCGCATTCGATTAAAATGTAATCTGGAGGTTACGCAATGGGTGAGTTGTTTGGTGGGGTAAATTTCCTGGGTGTGATTGTCGGAGCCGTGGCGGCATTTCTCGTTGGCTGGCTCTGGTATTCGCCAATTCTGTTTGGTCCGAAATGGGCAAAGGGTGTCGGTGTTGAAATGGGAACAGCCCAGTCAATGCCGGTTGGCGCCATGGTCTCCCAGGCGGTTGGTTTGCTCCTGGTAAGCTGGCTCGTCGGCGTTACCGCCGTGTCGAACGCATTGCTGACAATCCTGCTGGCCGCTGTCGGATTCGGTATCCTCGGCTATTCGGGTGGCATGTTTCGCAAGAACAGTGCCTATGCGCGGGTAACCGATCTGGGCTATCTCATTGTGAGTGTCATCGTCATGATCATTTGCCAGGGCATCTTCCGCAGCTTGTGACAGGCGCCGCTCCATCTCTTGCCGCGGTTTACGTGCAATGATAAATCTGTGTTGCCGTTGAGGCGGCAACCGGATCCGCGGAGAGCACAATCGCACCTCATTCAAATTGGACGGCATCAGGCCGGTTTTTCCATACGCCCGATAAAGCGGATCGTTGGGCATCGAGAGGGAAAAGCCGATGCATTCTGACATTGAGCACCTACGCGCTTCTGCAAAGAAACTGAAGAAGGCCTATGCGGCCAAAGATGAGGCCGCAATCGCACGGCTGCAGAAATTTGTGCCCGCCGACAAAGTCCTGCGCCACGCCGACTTTCTGTATGTCATCGCCCGGGAAAATGGTCACAGCAGTTGGCCGGCACTCAAATTTGCGTTGGAAGCCGCGCAAATGACCCGCGATCAGAAGGCTGATCGCCTCAAGATGGCGTTGTACTTTGGCCAACCTTGGGTCGTTCGAAACCTTCTGGATGAAGATCCGGAACTGATAGAACACAATCTCGGTCTGCAGATCGCCACCTACGATCTGGACTCTGTGCGCAGGGCGATTGAGACCCGGCCCGCCGCAGCGACCGAGACAATCGGCGTTCGGTCCCCGGTTCTTCATCTTGCCTATTCCCACTACATTCACATGCAGCCGGATCGGGCCGCCGACATGCTGGCCACCGCAGACCTGCTTGTGGCCAATGGCGCTGATGTCAACGACGCCTATGCGTCCGACCCAGGTTCGGATCACAGGATTTCGGCTCTGTATGGCGCGCTGGGTCACGCCAATAATATACCCTTGGCGCGCTGGCTGCTCGAACACGGTGCCAACCCGGATGACAACGAAAGCCTCTATCATGCGACGGAACTCGGCCATCACGATGGCCTTAAACTCCTGATGGAGTTCGGAGTCTCAACGCAAGGAACCAATGCGCTGCCACGGGCTCTCGATTTCAACGATCCTGAAGCGGTTCGCCTGCTTCTCGCGCATGGAGCAGATCCGAATGAGTCCGTGCAACAGCATCCAAGCGGCGAACCCGTTTTCACGATCCCGGCACTGCATCAAGCGGCCCGCCGCATGTGTTCTGCCGAGATCGCAGGCCTGCTGCTCGATGGCGGCGCCGACCCACGTGCCCTTTGGAACGGACACACGGCCTATGCCGTCGCACGCATCCATGGCAACCGCGCTGTTGCCGAAATGCTTGAGGAGCGCGGTCTGGCAAGCAAACTGTCCCCAACCGAAATGATATTGGCTGAGTGTGCAGCGGGCCGGACACCATCGGACCGGATTGATCTCGATGATCTGAACAGCGATGACCGCCGCCTGCTGACCCAGCTTGTCTGGAGACCATGTCCGATCAACCATATCAAGGCCCTTGTCGCAGCCGGACTTGACCCGAATGAAACAGAAGCGATGGGACTAACGCCATTGCATGTCGCTGGTTGGGAAGGACTGCCGGAGCACGTGTCCTACTTTCTGACACTCAATCCCGACCTGCTTCATCGCAATGCCTATGGGGGTGATGCGATCGGCACCGTCGCCCATGGAGCCGAGTTCTGCCCCCATGCTGATAAGCGGGATCATGTCGGTTGTGCAAAACTTCTGCTGGAAGCCGGAGCCAACCTGACCGATGAACTGATCCGCGATTGCGGCAATGAAGAAATGGCGCAGTTTCTCGACAGCTGGCGCAGTGACCGCCCTTGATTTTCCGTTGGTTTGCCAGAGTCGTCGTGGAATGACGTCTCTGCCAATTGAGCCAATCTCGGCCGTCTCTTGTTCAATCGGACTCGAATGACGGCCTCGGTCATTGGGATCGGCGGTCCATAAGGTTCCGCCGATTCCATCAGAACCTGTTCTCGTCTAACGCCTGCGTCGTTCGAACCTCTGCGTGGAAGGCCTTTGGGGTCGGCTTCGATTGGTGCGAATGGATTCCTGGCGGCTCTCGATGCGCTGATTGCCACGCTGCCGTGCGGCCTGACTGCGATCAAGCGTCTGCCGCAATGATTGGCCTTTGCTGGTCGATTCAGTCGGCCGCCATTTTCCCTTTTCATGCTGTTGCCAGTTGCCGTTTTCCTTGCGGTAGACGTGGCCATCCCTGTTGGCAAAGAGGTCGCTCTTCTGGCGGGACGTATCTCGTAACCGTGTCTTGTCGGTTTTGGACTTCCAACGGTTTGTCGTCTGGGTTCTCGACCTTGCCCAATTATTGGTTTTGGTCACGCCCTTGCCATTCCAGGAATGATAGACATTGCCGTTGATGATAGCGGCACGGAACTGATTGCCGGCCGGACCCTGAACCGAAATGAATCCACCGCTGTTATAGGGGCCATAGGCGGCCCCGCCACGAATGTAGGCACCGGTGTTCTCATTGTAGATGCCGCCGGCGGCGATGCCGCCATAGGGTCCATAGGCGCGCCCCCAATGGGCGTTGAATGTTCCGCGACCCGGAAGGTAATAAGTGCCCGAACCATAGGTCACGCGCCACGGTCGGTAGACAGGCGGAAAGCCGGGGCGATAGACCCAATAGGGCGGATAGTACCAACCGGTTCCGTAAACATAGGTGTTCCAGGCCAGATACCCCCACAAATATCCCGCCGTATAGCCGTAGACGACATATTCCGGTGTGCTGCTATATACCCGCACATAGGTCACATTATAGACGGGCGATGTCGGCGGGATCGAATAGATATCGTCCGGAACGCTGTCAGCAACGACAAAAGGTCCGGTTGGTGTTGACCCGACAAACCACACACCATTGTAGATGACGAAGTACTGGTTGCCGACAAGAATGACCGTAAAGCTCGTATTGACCGCATATTGCAGATCTGTTCCCTTGATCCGTTCGAATTTCGGATCGCCATAATAGGTGACATCCACGGTTACGGTTTTCCGATCAACCTGTGCAGTCGTTGGGATGGCTGCCTGAAGGCGGGCTTCATCGCTTTCCGAAGTGCCGGGAACCGAAGCACGAACGATGGAGTAGGGCTGGCCATCTGGTATGCGCTGGAAATCGCCGGGCAAACTGTCAGAGGCAAAACGCCATGATCCTTGCAGATCGCCTGTCTTGAACCAGCGGCCCGATGTAAGGAAATACCATTCCTTGTCGGTCGTATCGAAAAACACGTCGGTATTCGCATTCGATACCCATTGCAACGCCGTGTCGGGTACGGCCTCCAATTGCGGTTGCCCGTCAATGACGATCAGTTCGGCGGGTTTGTCGCTGTAGTAGACAACAGGAACCGCACCTCCCACGATCGGCTGAGGCGGCATGGCCTCATGCGCTTGCTTCCAGCTATCGTCTTTCGGGATTTGGGAAAATGCGTCAGGCAATGTGTCGGCAACCGCCCATGGCCCTTTCAGGGTAGTAGCCGAAAGCCAGGACTTCTCGTCACGCAGGTAATAGGTTGTCGGGTCGCTGGTGACGATCAAATCCCAATTGGTGTTGATGACGAATTCGAGACCGGACGTTCCCTTGATGGGCGCGGTTGTCGGTTTTCCGTTTGTTTGCAGCAGCAGCGCAGGTTTTTCCGATACCCAAATCGATGGCGCATCGGTCGATAGGCCTTTGGTGTCCTGCAACCGCTCGTAATCGGACAGGCTTGCTGACATGCGTGTCAGGGACACGGTGATCGGCGCAGTTGGCAGCAGAGAACCGACCTTCAAGGCAGCATCGGACAACTGCTTTCGTGTAAGTGTGGAGAAATTCACATTGATGACGGAGATATCCGACAGAACAACCTCGTCGGTTTCGCGGTCGGCCGAGGTGGCGGCGGAAACTTCGATTACACCGAAAGCCGGATCTTCGCTGCCTTTTGCACGGTATTCGCTGGCAATCAGGGCCGTCATTTTCGTGAAATTCTGCCATTTGGTAACCTGCGGTTGATGCATGGTCACCGTGGCGCCGTCAGCCGTTTCGAATGCGCGCGGCCAGTCACCAGCCAGGCTGCCGGACGCGGCATCCGCCTGCCCGGAATCCGACGAGGTCGAACTCGATTGGGCAAATCCTTGAAAGGCAAAACCAATTGTCAGTAACAAGGTCAGCAGGACCCGCGGAAAAGTCTGTGTCATGGTAATGTCTCCTCGTGGTGTCCTGTAATGCGTTCAGGCAAAGGGGCTATCGAAAATTAGATTCTGTCGAGCTGTGTTTCGGCAATGAGTGTGCCTAGTCATTCATGACCATTTTCAGGCAATTCGAACAAAATGCAATGTCCGGATGACACTTGATCGAAACGGAGTTGTCGACTTCTTGAATGCCAGTCCTGAAGGCACATCCGGAACCAGACGATGGTACGGCAATCAAAGTTGTTGATCGGGTCTGGATGCTAACCATGGCATAGGTTTTTGGCACCAAACCATCGAAATATCACCTTATCCTGTTGAATATCTGGCAAAATTGGGCTTTCTGTATAACTTGGTCCACGGTTCTGGCGCAGGGAGCAGTGCAAAAATGGAACCCGAAGGTTGTTTTTGCCGCAATTGGCAAATAATCAGGGCCGGGGATAATAAAAGATACAATGTATCAATCGGGAGAAATGAAATGAAAAAACTAGTATTGGCTCTTGCAGCAACTACCATGCTCGCCGGCCCGGTCCTGGCAGAGGATGTGAAGATCGGCGTTATTCTCGGATTTACGGGTCCGATCGAATCTTTGACCCCGGGAATGGCCGGTGGTGCCGAACTTGCCATGAAAGAAGTTTCCGACAGCGGCGCCTTGCTTGGCGGGAAGAAGGTTGTTCCCGTGCGTGCCGACGGCACTTGTGTGGATGCCGCTGCAGCACAGGCCGCAGCAGAGCGTCTGATCACGTCTGACAACGTCAATGCGATTATGGGCTCCGACTGTTCGGGCGTCACAACAGCGATCCTGCAGAACGTTGCCATGCCCAACGGCATTGCGATGATCTCTCCTTCCGCCACATCGCCGGCACTCTCGGATCTTGAGGATAACGGCCTTTTCTTCCGCACTTCACCGTCCGATGCGCGGCAAGGCCAGGTCCTGGCAGAGGTCATGAAGGACAGGGGCGTCAAGTCGGCGGCACTGACCTATACCAACAATGACTATGGAAAAGGACTTGCTGACAGCATCAAGTCGAATGTCGAATCCATGGGTGGCAAAATCACGATAACCGCCGCCCATGAAGACGGCAAAGGCGACTACAGTGCTGAAGTTGGCGCTTTGGCACAGGCTGGTGGCGATGTGTTGATTGTTGCCGGCTATCTCGACCAGGGCGGCAAGGGCATCATTCAGGCTGCCTTGGATTCCGGCGCCTTTGACACTTTCGTACTGCCGGACGGAATGATTGGCGATAGCCTGCCGGCAGCCATCGGTTCCGATCTGGACGGTTCTTTCGGCACCCTGCCTGGAACGGACAGCCCGGGCGCCGCAACCTATGCGGAAATGATCGATGCAGCGGGCATCAAGCCGGGTCCCTATGTTGCTGAATCCTATGATGCCGCCGCACTTCTGATGCTGGCCATGCAGGCAGCAGGCTCTGCCGAAAGCGCCAAGCTGAAGGATAAGGTCGTCGATGTTGCCAATGCACCAGGCGAAAAGATCTATCCCGGCGAGTTGGCCAAGGCTCTGAAGATTCTGGCCGATGGCGGAGAAGTTGACTATGTCGGCGCCACTGCTGTCGAACTGATCGGCCCAGGCGAAAGCGCCGGAAACTACCGTGAGATTTTGGTCGATGGCGGCCAGAACACCACGGTCAAATTCCGCTAGGACAGACACACGAATAACGGCCCGGTTTTTACCGGGCCGTTTTCCATGTCTGTCGTGCTTCATCCATGATTGTCGTTGAAGACGTTCATATGTATTTCGGTGGCATCCACGCCGTGGATGGTGCCTCGCTGACCATTGAAGACGGTTCGATCACCGGGCTCATCGGCCCCAATGGTGCTGGAAAAACCACTCTTTTTAATGTTGTAGCCGGTGTCTACAAGCCGACGTCGGGAAAAGTATATCTCGACGGCGAGGATATCACCGGTCTGCCCCCGCACGAATTGTTCGCCAAAGGTATGTTGCGCACCTTTCAAATGGCGCATGAATTCTCGACACTCACCGTCCGTGAAAATCTGATGATGGTGCCCGGCGACCAGACGGGCGAAAGTCTTCTGGGTGCCTGGCTGCATCCGTCGAAAGTTCGCGAGCAGGATGCGGAAATCGGTCGAAAGGCCGATGAAGTCATTGATTTTCTGCAGATTCCACAGGTTGCAAACGAGCTTGCGGGAAATCTGTCCGGTGGCCAGAAAAAGCTTTTGGAACTTGGCCGAACGATGATGGTCGATGCCAAGATCGTCTTTCTCGATGAAGTCGGTGCCGGCGTGAACCGCACATTGCTCAACACCGTCGGCGATGCAATTTTGCGGCTCAACAAGGAGCGCGGCTATACATTTTGCATGATCGAACACGACATGGACTTTATCAGCAGGCTTTGCGACCCCGTTATCGTCATGGCTGAGGGGATGGTTCTCGCGCAAGGCAGCGCGGAGGAAGTACAGTCCAATGAGGATGTGATTGAGGCCTATCTGGGCACCGGCTTGAAAAACAAGCCGGAGAAGCAGAGCGGCGGGGTATCATGAGCTTTCTCATCGCGGAACACATGACCGGCGGATACGGTGGAGCCGACATTCTGCACAATTGTACGATTGGTGTGGATGAAGGGGAGATTGCCGTTGTGGTTGGTCCAAACGGCGCCGGAAAATCAACCGCCATGAAGGCGGCTTTCGGCATGCTGAAACTGCGCGAGGGCCGGGTCATGATGGCCGGTCAGGACATTACGAAACTGTCGCCGCAGGACCGGGTTCAAATCGGCATGGGCTTCGTACCGCAGACCAGCAATGTCTTCACAACCATGAGTGTCGAGGAGAACCTCGAAATGGGCGCGTTTATCCGGGATGACGACATCTCGGAAACGATGGAACAGGTCTTCGGTTTGTTTCCGATTCTGGAAGAAAAACGCCGACAGCCGGCCGGAGAACTGTCCGGCGGTCAAAGGCAGCAGGTCGCCGTGGGGCGCGCGCTGATGACCAAACCAAAAGTACTGATGCTTGATGAGCCAACAGCCGGCGTCTCACCCATCGTGATGGACGAGCTCTTCGACCGGATCATCGAGATATCTCGAACCGGAATCGCGATCTTGATGGTCGAGCAAAATGCCAAACAGGCGCTCAATATTGCAGACAAGGGTTACGTTCTGGTGCAAGGCGCAAATCGCTACACCGACACGGGTGAGGCACTCATGAACGATCCCGAAGTTCGCAAGGCATTCCTGGGGGGATGATGGAAAATATCCTCAACGCCCTCGTTCTTCTGGCGAACTTTCTCATCGTCCCGGGCATCGCCTATGGCAGTCAACTGGCACTTGGCGCGCTCGGCGTCACACTGATCTACGGAATATTGCGGTTTTCGAATTTCGCCCATGGTGAAACCATGGCGTTCGGAACAATGATCACGATCCTGTTTACCTGGTGGTTCCAGTTGCTGGGCATATCGCTCGGGCCGCTGCCGACCGCGCTTCTGGCCTTGCCGTTCGGCATCATTGCCACGGTCATCCTGTGCCTGACGACCGACCGGCTTGTCTACCGGTTCTACAGGAAACAAAAATCCAGCGCCGTGATCTTTCTCATCGCATCATTGGGCGTAATGTTTTTCTATAACGGTCTGATCCGTTTCGTCATCGGACCGAATGACCAGATATTCACCGATGGTGCTCGCTTCATCATGTCGGCCCGTGATTTCAGAAACTGGACCGGCCTGAGCGAAGGCCTGGCGATCCGGACGACACAGGGTATCACGGTGGTGACAGCCATCATCATCGTGGCAGCCCTGTTCTGGTTCCTCAACAAAACCCGGGCGGGCAAGTCCATGCGCGCCTATTCAGACAATGAGGACCTGGCGCTGCTGTCAGGGATTAATCCAGATCGCGTGGTCATGATCGCATGGGTTCTCACTGCCGCTTTGGCGACCGTGGCAGGAACGCTGTACGGCCTCGACAAGAGCTTCAAACCATTCACCTATCTGCAGATTCTGCTGCCGATCTTCGCCTCCGCAATCGTCGGCGGTCTCGGCAGTCCGATCGGCGCCATCGCCGGAGGCTTTGTCATTGCCATGTCCGAGGTCACCGTCACCTTCGCCTTCAAGAAGTTCGTGACCTATCTCGTGCCTGAATCCTGGGCGCCGGAATCCCTGGTTCAATTGCTGTCGACCGATTACAAATTTGCTGTCTCATTCGCCATCCTTGTATTGGTGTTGCTGATCAAACCGACGGGCATGTTTGGCGGGAAATCGGTATGAAGATCAATTACAGAAACATAGGCCTGTTTGCCCTGATGGCTCTGCTGCTCGCCGCTGTTGGCGTGATTCAGAGCTGGTCGGTGGCATTCACGATCCTGAATTTGTGCCTGATCTCCTCGATCATGGCTTTGGGCGTCAATATTCAGTGGGGCTATGGTGGGCTGCTGAATGTGGGGATCATGGGGTTTGCAGCGCTCGGGGGCGTGGCGGGGGTTCTGGTTTCGATGCCACCCGTAGCCAATGCCTGGAGTGCAGGTGGCAGCAACCTGCTCATTGCGCTTCTGCTGGCCCTGGCGACAATCATCCTGGCCACCTACACCTACAAAAAACTGCGCGGCAATGGCGGACGCACTTTGGCGGTCTTGCTCATCGTGGTCGTGGGGTATTTTGCAACACGCGCATTCATGGATCCCGCAGTCAATGCGATCGAAGCGGTCGATCCGTCAAAAACAGGCTATCTGGGCGGTCTGGGGCTGCCAATTTTACTGTCATGGGTCGTCGGAGGAGTGTTCGCGGCGGGCGCGGCCTGGGTCATCGGCAAGATTGCACTGGGTCTGCGATCCGACTATCTGGCTATCGCAACACTTGGTATCTCCGAGATCATTATTGCGGTGCTCAAAAACGAGGATTGGCTGACCCGGGGCGTGAAAAACGTCAATGGAATTCCGCGGCCCGTGCCCTACGAAGTGGATCTGCAGCAGTCACAATTCGTGCTGCAGCTTGCGTCCGACTGGAACATGTCGATCGTCGAGCTCTCGTCGACCATCGTGAAACTGGCCTATGCCGGCCTGTTTGCCGTTGTTCTGCTGATCATATTGTGGCTGTCCGAACGCGCTTTGCGGTCCCCTTGGGGCAGAATGATGCGGGCTATCCGTGACAATGAGACGGCCGCCGAAGCCATGGGCAAGGATGTCACGCGCCGGCACCTCCAGGTATTCGTTCTGGGTTCCGCAGTCGTCGGCATTGCAGGCGCCATGCTGACGACGCTTGACGGTCAGTTCACACCGGCATCCTACCAGCCGCTGCGCTTTACCTTCCTGATATGGGTCATGGTCATTGTCGGCGGGTCCGGAAACAATTGGGGCTCGGTGCTGGGTGGCTTCGTGATCTGGTTCTTCTGGGTTCAGGCAGAACCGCTTGGCCTTTGGGTTCTGGATGTCATCACATCCGGCTTGGGGGAAGACAGCCCCTTGCGACAGCATCTGATCGCCAGTGCCGCCCATATGCGGCTCATGATGATGGGCCTGATCCTGCTCCTGGTTTTGCGTTTCACACCAAAGGGACTGATTCCAGAAACGCGTCGATAGGCCGTTTGATGATCAACTGAACCCCAAGGGCTGCTTTTTGCACGGCCGGGTGTCAGTCACGAGGACGTCATGAGGAACCACGAATATACCACAACAGTGCGTTGGACCGGCAACACCGGCAGCGGCAACAGTTCCTATCGCGCCTATGAAAGAAGCTGGGATATTGCCGCGCCCGGCAAACCGGTCGTCCATTGTTCCAACGATCCCATCAAGGGGGGCGATGACAGTCTGATGAACCCGGAGGACCTGCTCCTGTCGGCGCTATCGGCCTGCCACATGCTTTGGTATCTCCACCTTGCCGGCAAGGATGGAATTGTGGTCCAGAGCTATCAGGACGATCCTGTGGCCATCGGTGAAGACTTGCCCAACGGATCCGGCAGGTTCCTGAGTGCGGAACTGCGGCCGAAGATTTTGGTGGAAGAGGGAAGCGATTTGAAACGCGCCGCGGAAATCCATCACGAAATCCACCAATATTGTTTCATCGCCCGATCGGTGAACTTTCCGATCACATTTGCACCCGACATCAGCACGAATTAGATTCGCCGGTCGAGGAATTTGCGTTTGTCAAACACGCACCCGGTTCGCGTGGCGCAATTCAGGTTTTGTCAAAACGTGAAACGGACTGGCTGACCAAAACGCCAGGTTTCATGTCGACGGCACTGCAGCTGGTTCCCCATGGCAGGTCTTCGCAATACTGCGTCGGGTTCAATCTCTGTCACGATGATCAAATTCGGGGCGTCCAGACCACGGCAGCCCGTGTGCCGATCAATGCGGGCGCAATCGTAGTCATGCTCATTCGCATGTTTTGGGTATGGTTGGAACGGACCTTGCCGTCTGTGGCGGAGGAGGTGGGATTCGAACCCACGAGACGGTCTCCCGCCTGCCGGTTTTCAAGACCGGTGCCTTCAACCGCTCGGCCACTCCTCCGGACGCGCCTTATTGCGACAAGTTCCGTCGATTTGCAAGCCATCATTGGACAATTCGGCAACGTAGTTTGGCACGCACTGCCACCAATCACGAGCGATGCCGCACCGGCCATTTATGGGCTGTTAACTACAACCCGATCAATTTGACTAAAATCATCCAATTCCGCTTGCAAACCGTTCTCCGTTGACGCCTTTCACACCGTTTCCGGCTATCATATATTTTGATGCTTAAAGCATATTGGGAATTTGTTACACTTGTTGTATGAAGGGCACGGCACAGTTTCCGGCCAAGAGAATGGACAAAGACGACGCATGCATATCGGCTTGGCCCTGAAAGAAAAAAACAACCGCGGTCCGCAGGTATCATCGTCTGCGCGCGCCAATGTGATGCGTGCCGCTCTGTTTGTCTGTGTCGGTGTTGCGCTGAGCGCCTGCGGCAGTGCCACCAACACCACCAAGACCGCACACGTCAATCACAAGACCAAATTTACCTCCAAGGAGTTTGGCGTCAGCGCAAGCAAGCGCGTGACGACCTCCAAGCGGGTCAAGAAGGGCGGCGGTTCGTTCAAGATCGGCAAACCCTACAAGGTCCGTGGCAAATGGTACCATCCCAAGGAAGAACCCAATTACGATAAGAAGGGTTACGCGTCCTGGTATGGTCCGAATTTCCATGGGCGAAAAACGGCAAACGGTGAAATCTACGATCAGTATCATCTGTCCGGCGCGCATCCGACATTTCCTTTGCCAAGCTATGCGCGTGTGACCAATCTGAAGAATGGCCATTCCGTTATCATCCGCGTCAATGACCGCGGGCCCTATGCGCACGGTCGCATCATCGATGTTTCCAGCAAGGCCGCTGACCTGTTGGATTTCAAGCGGGAAGGGACAGCCAAGGTGCGGGTCGAATATGTCGGCAAGGCCCGCATGGACGGGCGTGATATGCCCTACCTGACCGCTTCCTATCGCCGTAATGGAAATCGCGCGCCGGTCGAACCGAGTGGCGGCAGCATCGCCTCCGGTGTCATGCTTGCACTCAATGCACCGAAAAAAGCCGTCACATCGGTCTTCGGAGGCGGCAAACAGGTTGCATCGCTGGAACCGATGAAGCGTGGTGCAGCCGTCAAGGGCGGGCGGGTGACTGTAATTTCGGGTGGTTCGACACTCCCTGACATTGGACCGGTTCCCAGGCAGAGGCCGTCATTTGTGAACAATCTGGCGACCGGACCGGCGCAATCGTCAGTCGAGCTTGCATCCTATGTGCAACGACGGATTGAACAACAGGCCGCATCGCCTTTCACGACTGTTCTGGCACAATCCGAACCCTTGACCGAAACCATGATCACCGCATCCTGGAAAAAGCGCGATCAATAGGGATAGACGCCGCTGCTTCACAGCGGATCAGGTTACCATATTCCACTATGACAATTGCGGGACCCACCGGTCATTGCTAATCTGATTCCTGTTTCGAAACGGGAATTCCTGATCGATGTTGTACCGAACGCGTATTGTTCCGGCGTTGCTGCTGATGCTCGCCATTGCTGCCATCCCGGCTACGGCCATGGCACAATTGTTCCAGACAAAAGCCAAACAGGCCTATCTGATCGAGGCGGAAACCGGCACTGTGCTGTTTGCGAAGAATGAGAACGATCTCATTCCGCCGGCTTCTCTGGCAAAGCTGATGACCATGGAGTTGGTGTTCGAGGCGTTGCAGTCGGGACGTCTGCAGCTCGATGATGAGTTTCAGGTGTCGGAAAATGCCTGGCGCACAGGCGGTGCGGTTTCGGGCACATCGACCATGTTCGCGGAACTCAACTCCTCGATTCCCCTGGCCGATCTGATGCAGGGTGTCATCGTGCAATCGGGAAACGACGCGTGCATCATCATTGCCGAAGGAATGGCCGGTTCCGAGGAAACATTCAGTCAGATGATGACGGAGAGGGCACGCGAGCTCGGCCTCGAAAAATCCGTTTTTGCCAATTCAACCGGCCTGCCGCATCCCGATGCCGGGGTCACCATGCGTGAACTGGCCTTTCTGGCGCGCCACATTCAACAGACCTATCCTGAGCACTACAAACTCTATTCTCAGGAGGACTTTACCTGGAACCGGATCAATCAGCGAAACCGCAATCCGCTGTTGAGACTGGACATCGGTGTGGACGGCTTGAAGACCGGTTTCACCGAGGAATCCGGATACGCCATTGTCAGCTCCATTGAGCGAAAGGGCCGCCGGCTGTTCCTGGCAATGAGCGGCATGACGAGCCTCCGCGAGCGAGCGGAGGAAGCCAGAAAAATGCTGGAATGGGGATTGCGTTCCTTCGAGCGCCGCCAATTGTTCACAAGCGGCGAAATCATCGGGGAGGCCAGCGTTTATGGCGGTGATCGATCCGGCGTACCGCTTATGGCCAAGGGTCCGGTAGATATCTTTGTTCCGATTACCAATGCGGATCGCCTCAAGGCGCGGATTGTCATCGATTGGCCGTTGAGCGCTCCGGTGGAAGAGGGAGACCAGGTGGCCACGCTGAGGGTCTGGGTGGGCGATACACTCAGCCAGGAAACGCCGCTATACGCCGCGGACTCGGTGAGCAAAGGCCCGTTGCACAGCAGAGCGCTGGATGCCTTGCAGGAACTGATGCTGTTTTGGCTGTGAAGGCTGTATCGAACCAAACGGAAAAGCCATTGTGGACGGCCAGCCAAATGCCGCATACAACAGGAACTCGGGATTCACGGGGCACAACCGATTGACGGGCTTGTTCATCACATTCGAGGGCGGCGAAGGTGCCGGCAAGTCGACGCAGATACAATATCTGGCGGAGGCGCTGCGGGCGCGCGGTTATGACACTGTTCTTACACGCGAGCCAGGCGGTTCACCCGGTGCCGAGGCTGTCCGTCATGTTCTGCTCTCCGGCGCAGCCGAGGAATACGGTGTACGCATGGAGGCAATCCTTTTTGCCGCAGCCCGAAGCGACCATGTGGAAGAACTGATCCGTCCCGCGGTCGACGCCGGCAAGATTGTGCTGTGTGACCGGTTCATGGATTCGTCTCGTGTCTATCAGGGCGTCACCGGCAACCTGGAACCGGAATTTGTGCGCTCCCTCGAGCGCGTGGCCGTCAACAAAATGGTTCCTGATCTGACCATCATTCTTGACCTGCCTGCCAATGTTGGCATGGCGCGGGCACGCATGAGAAACAGGGCAGGAGGCGAGGGGCCGGACCGGTACGAAAAGGAATCACTCACCGTCCACGAAAAGCGAAGAGAGGCGTTTCTCGACCTTGCCCGCGAGGAGCCGCATCGGTGCAAGGTGGTGGATGGCAATCAACCGGCAGATTCGATCGCACAGGAGGTCGAAAGGCTGGTATTCGATCTGTTGAAGGAAAACACGCCGAAAGAGACGGTTGGTACCGGAACACGGTTGATATGAGCGCCGATGCGGACATTCTGGACGGAGCAGTTTCTCCGGCAGAGAACACGCGCCTTTTCGGTCACGATACGGCGATTGATTTCCTCTCCAAGGCCTATCGCGACGGACATATGCATCATGCATTGTTGCTGGAGGGCCCCCAGGGTATCGGCAAGGCGACTCTCGCATTCCGGTTCGCGCGCCACGTTCTGAAACATCCGGATCCGCAGGATGCACCGGAAGAAATCACGGACCCGGATCCCAACGATCCGCTGGCGCGGCAGATCACCGGGGGGGCATCACATAACCTGTTGCACGTGACACGGCCAATCGATGTCAAGACCGGTCGCGCGAAAACCACCATAACTGTGGATGAGGTGCGCAGGGCAGGGCACTTCTTCTCCCAGACATCGGGGACCGGAAACTGGCGTATCGTTGTCATTGATCCGGCCGATGACATGAACCGCGCGGCGGCAAACGCCATATTGAAGATCCTGGAAGAGCCGCCAAAACGATCCTTGTTCCTGATCATCTCCCATGCGCCTGGCAAATTGCTTCCGACAATCCGGTCCCGATGCATGCCGTTGCGTCTGCAACCTCTTCAGGACGACGAACTGCGGCACGGGCTGTCTCATCTGGGGCTCGACACCGGCGTTGAACCTGCAACCCTTGAAACTGTGATCAATTACTCAGATGGCAGCCTGTCGACGGCCATCCTGCTTCTGCGTTACGGTGGCCTCGACATTGCGGAAGCTGTTGAACGGATTTTGCAGGACGATCCACTCCGCTCCAGACCGGCAATCCACGCACTGGCCGATACGCTGACGGCCAGGGATCGCGAAACAGCCTATGGGTTCTTCACGGCCTATCTGATGGATCGGATCATGACCATGGCGCAGCAGGACGCGATGCAGGGCAATCTTGCATCGTCAGACAAATGGGCGCGATTATCCGCACAACTGAACGAAAAACTGACAACGGCGAGAATTTACAACCTGGACCGGAAGCAGACGGTCATCTCATTGTTTTCTTCATTTTTTCGAATGTCGGCGGCATAGCCAATTCACGAGAATTGCCGTATGACGGCGCCTGCAACTGCCAACTCAGAGACAATGAAGAATGAGCGACACGGATCGTTTTTACATAACGACGGCGATATCCTACCCCAATGGAGCACCGCATATCGGCCATGCCTACGAGCTGATTGCGACGGACGCGCTTGCCAGGTTCCAACGGCTTGACGGAAAAGATGTCTATTTCCTGACCGGAACCGACGAGCACGGACAGAAGATGCTGCAAACGGCTCGCAAGGAAGGCATGGAGGTTCGGGATCTTGCCGACCGGAATGCCGCCGAGTTCATGCGCATGACAAAAGCGCTCAACGCATCGAATGATGATTTCATACGGACGAGCGAAGAACGCCATCACGCGGCAAGCAAGGCCATCTGGCAGCGCATGGTCGACGCCGGCGATGTTTACAAGGACAGCTATGCCGGCTGGTACTCGGTTCGTGATGAGGCCTACTACCAGGAAAGCGAGACCGAACTGCGCGACGATGGCGAACGGTATGGCCCGCAAGGCAGTCCGGTGGAGTGGGTCGAGGAAGAAAGCTACTTTTTCAGGCTTTCAGCCTATGAGGAACCGCTACTCGACCACTACGCCAAGCATCCGGACTTCATCGGTCCCGATTCACGGCGCAACGAGGTCGTTTCCTTCGTCAAATCGGGCCTGAAAGACCTGTCCATGTCGCGCACGACATTCGACTGGGGAATCAAGGTGCCGGGCGACGAACAGCACGTGATGTATGTATGGGTGGATGCCCTCACAAACTACATTACTGCTCTTGGATACCCGGATCCGGACAATTCCCTTTGGAACTACTGGCCGGCCAATGTGCACATCATCGGCAAGGACATTATTCGCTTCCACTCGGTTTATTGGCCGGCCTTTTTGATGTCGGCCGGAATCGCGCTGCCCAAGCGGGTCTATGCGCATGGATTCCTGTTCAACCGCGGTGAGAAAATGTCGAAATCGGTCGGCAATGTCGTCGATCCATTCTCAATGGTTGAACATTACGGGCTCGATCAGGTGCGTTATTTTCTGTTGCGCGAGGTTCCCTTCGGGCAAGACGGAAATTACAGCCACGAGGTCATTGTCGGCCGCATCAACTCCGACCTCGCCAATGATCTCGGGAACCTTGCCCAACGGTCCCTGTCGATGATTGCCAAGAACTGCGCAAAGGCAATTCCGGCGCCGGGTAAATTCACCAAGCCCGATCTGGACATGCTGGCAGCGGCGGACGGGATGCTGGAGCAGACGAGAGCAGCGATGGACAAACAAGCCATTCACAGTGCTCTTGCATCGATTTTCGCTGTCGTTTCCGAGGCCAATCGCTATTTTGCCGGACAGGAACCCTGGGCATTGAAAAAGACGGACCCTGAACGGATGGGAACGGTTCTCTATGTCACGGCGGAAATCATTCGACAGGTTGCCATTCTTTGTCAGCCATTCATGCCGGATTCAGCGTCAAGGCTGCTGGACGGGCTTGTCGTGGACGATAGTCGGCGAGGCTTTCAGCACCTTGGTGAATCAGGACGCCTGCGGGGCGGAACGTTGATCGAAAATCCCAGCCCCGTGTTTCCGCGATACATCGAGCAGGAAGAACCGGGGCAGGGTGCCTGATCATGCACGAAACCGGCCCGATGCTTGTGGACAGCCACTGCCATCTTGATTTTCCGGATTTCGACAGCGAGCGGCAGGAGATCATCGATCGCGCTGCTGCCGCCGGTGTCGGATGCATGCTGACAATTTCGACCCGCGTCGAGAAGTTCGAAACAATCCGGCAAATCGCCGAACGCTTTGACAATGTCTATTGCTCGGTCGGCACCCACCCGCACAATGCTGGCGAAGAACAGCACATCACCGTGGACGACCTTGTCGAATTATCCGGCCACCCGAAAGTGGTCGCCATCGGCGAAGCCGGACTGGACTACTATTATGACAACGCGCCGCGCGATGCGCAGGCCACCGGATTGCGGCGACACATCTCAGCCGCCAGAATGACCCAATTGCCGTTGATCATTCACGCTCGAGACGCTGATGCAGACATGCAGTCCATCTTGCGCGAAGAAAGCCAGGCCGGTGCATTCCCCTTCGTACTGCACTGCTTTTCCTCGGGCCGCGAACTCGCGGAGACCGGCATTGAACTTGGCGGATATGTCTCCTTCTCAGGTATTTTGACGTTCAAACGGTCCGACGAGTTGCGGACAATCGCGCGGTCACTCCCGCCGGAGCGGCTGCTCGTCGAAACGGATGCCCCCTATCTGGCACCCGTGCCGCATCGCGGCCGGCGCAATGAACCATCCTATGTTGTCCATACCGCCGAAGTCCTGGCAGATACGCTGGGCATGGATTGTTCGTCGCTCTGGACTCAAACCACCGAAAATTTCTTCCGTCTGTTCAACAAGGTGCCGCGATCGGCCGGGCAGGGGAACACATGAAGGCCCAACAGCGAGTGACGCTGCTGGGATGTGGATCCTCCCCAGGTGTGCCCCGGATAAACGGTGATTGGGGTGACTGCGATCCTGACAATCCGAAAAACCGTCGCCGGCGGGCATCCCTGCTTGTAGAACAGACTACGGAAGATGGCGGTCAGACGACGGTCGTCATCGACACCGGACCGGATTTCCGTGATCAGATGATCACCGCCGGCGTTCAGCGCATCGATGCCGCTGTCTACTCCCATGAACATGCCGATCACCTGCATGGCATCGACGATCTGCGCGGCTATGTTTTGGTCCAGAGGCACCGAATTCCGATCTATGCCAACCTGGACACCATGACCCGGTTGCAACAGGGTTTCGGCTATTGCTTCGAAACACCACCTGGCAGCCAGTACCCGCCGATCGTCGAACCGAATATCATCGAGGGCGCCGGTCACCCGATTGTCATAGACGGGGCAGGCGGTCCATTGACCCTGATGCCATTCGATCAGATCCACGGGGGAATTGTTTCCCTCGGGTTTCGTATCGGCGATATAGCCTATTGCAGCGATGTCAGCGGTTTCCCTGAGAAATCGATCGCAGCCCTGCGGGGCCTCGATGTTCTGATCATCGATGCCTTGCAATATCGCACCCATCCCAGCCATTTCTCGCTGGACGAGGCACTGGAATGGATCGAACGACTGCAGCCGACGCGCGCGGTGCTGACCCACATGCATATCCCGCTGGACTATGACACCGTCAAAGCCGAAACACCGGATCATGTTGAACCGGGATATGACATGATGGTTCTCGAACAGTCTGTGGAGGTCTGATGACGGAAAGCAGTCCCAAACTGTCCAGCATTGATCGCGTACAAAACAGCGCCCGAGAACTCGGACTTCAGATCGAGATCAGGCGGATGAATGAATCGACACGAACAGCCGGCGAGGCGGCCGCGGCCTGCGGCTGCGACGTGGCCCAGATCGTCAAATCCCTGGTCTTCGAAAACGAGGCTGATGAGACGCTTGTCCTGTGTCTTGTGTCGGGTAATCATCAGGCAGATATTCCATATATTTCAAAGAATTATGATATACACTTGAAGCGATGTGACACGCGACGTGTACGGCGTGAAACCGGCTTCGCCATTGGTGGTGTCGCACCCATCGGGCACCTCAATCCCATCGCCATCTATATGGATGAAGCGCTGTTGGCGTTTGACGAGGTCTGGGCTGCCGCAGGCCGACCGGACAGCGTCTTTCGTGTCGATGCAAAGGCCTTGCGCGACGCCATGGACGCAACGGTCATTCGCGTTACAGGCACAAATCCATAGAGCAAGCCGGAGGTCGTGATGCCTTGGAAGTTTCTGCTGCCGGTCCTGTTGGTGCCCGTCATATATCTGACAATCGCGGTAAGCCTGACGTTCTTTGCGCCGCGCATCAGTGGCGCTGGCAGCCTGAACTTTGACAGGTTGCGCGATGGCCCGGATCGGCAGGATCAAGCGGATTTGCAGACCTTTTTGGCTCGGGACGGACAGTCACTGTCCTTTGCCCATTATCCGGCCGACAGTCACCGACACCTGATCCTGCTGCATGGTTCCGGCTACCATGGTGAATATCTTGCGCCACTGGCTCGTCACGTGTCCGGCAGCGGAACGGCGAATGTCTACCTGATGAATATCCGCGGCCACCATATGTCCGGCAAAACCCGTGGTGACATTGGCTATGTCGGACAGCTGGAAGACGACATTGCGGATTTCATCGTGGAACGCCGCAAGGAGGATCCGCAGGCGCGTTTCATTCTTGGCGGACACTCATCCGGTGGTGCGCTGGCGATACGCTACGCTGCGAGCAATCAAAGCGGATCAATCGACAACGTGCTGGCGCTCGCACCGATCCTCGGACATCGTGCACCAACCGCGCTACAGTCCAGCGGCGGCTGGGCGCATATCTCATTGCCGCGCATCATCGGCTTGTCGATGCTCAACACGGTGGGCATCCATGCGCGCGACCATCTTGAAACGATCCGCTTCAATCTGCCGGAATCCTATCGCAATGGAACCGAGACCTTGAGCTACTCATGGCGGCTGATGACCAACTTCAATCTGCACGACGATTACAAGGCAGACCTGACAGCGCTGCCACCAACGGCACTGACGCTTGTCGGCCGCGATGACGAGGCCATGAACGTCGACGCATTTCCAAATTTATTCAATGAGATACAGCGACCAATTGAAGTGATGGATGGCGCTGATCATTTCAGTCTCATAATGGATGAATCGGTCTATGAGAGAATTGAAGATTGGCTGCGCCAAGTGTGAACCGATAACACCGGGAGATTGCAGGAAACCCGGATTTTGGGGATTCCGGTATCCATTTTAGTTCCATAATCTATCTTATGCGACTTTTGTTTGCCGAGCTGCGTATACAGACACTGGTCCACCATGCCATGCCTCCTGCTCCTGACGCTGATCATCAACGACCCGAACCGACGTGACGTGTGTTCGTACCACGGGTCAATCACTATGAGCGTCCTTCGTTATCACTGACCCAATGGTTCCCGTCAGGCTGGTTCCATCATTTCAACAGCAGATTGGGATCGTGTGTGAAGCCTGGAGGCCGCTCGGGCTCAATCAATAGACACAGATGACAGAATGACCGCACAAGCCGGAGCCCAGACGGTGCGTCGATTCCGGTCTCGTATAGAATTGTGTGATCATCCAATGGAACGTCAGAAGGTGCAAATGGTTGGCAACAACCCTGCCCCATCTGTTGACCCTTCGACAATGGAAACTCGTCACACGAGCCAAAGCTGTCGAGCACCAACCTGATCGAGTCGATCATACCCCAGACAATGCAAGTGCATTGTCTGATGGACATCAGCTCAGCCACTCTTAATCCACTGCGCGTTTCACAAGGTTCTTGAGGTCTTGCTTCTCCTGCGCAGACATTGGGTTGAGAATGTCATTGATGGTTTCAGCCAGCGCTTGTCGAAGTTCTTCAACAACCCGATCGCCCTTGGTCGTGACAGATACAAGGCTGACGCGGGCATCATCACGAGAGAGTCTTCTTTCGACCAACCCCTTGGCTTCCAATGATCGGATTGTGCGGGTCATCTGAGATTTATCGCGGGCGACTCGATTGGTGAGCTCCTGAATTCCGCAACATTCCATATCAGCGAGATTCAGCAAAATGATTCCCCCACCGGGACCAATGTTTTCTCTGTCAAATCGCGATGCCTTCTCTTGAAGACCAAAGTGAATTCTTCGCATGAGGCGATCTATCAAGAGTGCGAGTTCTATATCTGCCATGGTCGCTCACATAGTTGACTTTGTCCACATTTTCGAACAATAGTGGACAACATCAACCTATCTAAATGGAAGCCGGGCGGCAACTCCACATCACTCAGATGCACGTTATTTGGAGGGCCTCACCAAGGAGATGTATCAAATGAGCAGTTCTCACCTTCAAGCACTCAAAGCCTCTGCCGTGTTGTGGGTCATTTGGGGTCTGGTCCACACCTTTGCTGGAATCATTGTTCTTACAAGTGACGCCACGGGAGGCTTTCAGGCCATTTCGGACGCGATCGCTCCAGAGGCTCTGCAGGCCGACTATCACGTGGCTGTTGGAGGCATACTCAACCAGCACGGTTGGAATCTTGGTTGGTTCGGCGTCGCAACGATTGTCGGAGCTGTGTTTATCTGGCGTCAGAACATTACATCCATCTGGGTCACTGGAATGATCGGTGGACTGGCTGACCTTGGCTACCTTCTCTTCGTCGACATTCCTGGATATGTAAACTTCTTCCCCGGAACCCTGATGACACTGGTCTCCGGAAGCGCAATAATTCTCAGCTTTTGGGTATGGCTGAATCTGAAGCGAACAGTCGCGTTACCGATGGAACGTTGATCGCCGGGCTAATTCAGGACCTTCAGGCGCATCGGTGAGCAATGCCGGTCCAAAGTGACCATCAATGATCAGTTTCCGACAAGCCATAGATCTCGGTCATCCCGCCGAGGTCCGGTACCGGGTGCGTCCCGACTGATGTAAGCCCGTCGGGGCAAGCCTGGAAGAACTGCGGCGACGCGAGCACCGTGGACGCCAATGATTTTGTGAGCGCCTCGATCCGCGTGACCTGATTTGCCGAAGCGCCAATGACGGTCATATCGAGACGACCGGTGGTTCCCACATTCCCGAGAATGACATCGCCGACATGCAGGCCGATTCCGAACGCAAGATTTGCCGCTGAATGCCCACTTCTTTTCGAGCGCAATTTGTCTGCTTTCAAAAGTGACTGACGAGCCGCGGATAGCGCGGAAGAGAATCCCTTGTTTTCGTCGTGCTCATTGAAGGGAAAAATCGCCATCACACCGTCGCCTATGAATTTCAGGACATCGCCGCCGTTCTCGATCACAGACCCTGCGGTGCAATCGAAAAAATCGTTCAACAGTTCCAGGTATTCATCTGATGGCAATGTTCTGGAAAGCCGGGTGGAAGACCGCAAATCGCTGTACCAGAGAACACAGCTTACCCTGCTCCCATCGCCGCGCTCGATCATGCCCGACAGGATGTTTTGCGCTGGAATCCTGCCAACATAGGCTTCCAGAAGCTGCTCGGAGAGCATCTGTTCGGTGGCTGTCTTCAGAAAGAGGGAAAATGTTGGCCAAAGAGACCTGATTTCATCGATTTGAGACTCTGAAAAGCCATCAACACTCTTTGTGGCAAGAGATCCATAGACTCCTTCTGAATCACTCAGGGCATTCGTGCGTTCCCAGTATCGTCCATAGGATTGTTTAAATAGCAGATAGTCGCGAAATCCGCGCGCGTGCAAATTCTGCAAGACCTCAAATTTGGCCCTCGTTTCAGATTTTTTGAGATCATAGCGCTCGAAATTGGAAGGAATTTTTCCGATACCAGCCGCAGGTGTATTGTTCAGATCGGCATTTGTAATGACGGATTTGGGAACAAACTCCGTGTCAGAAAGCCCCAGGTCTATATCCCAGGTCGTATCCACCGCACCCATTATCTGATGCCGCTGAAATGTGGCGCCGTTGATACGATGGACTGGAATGTCGCAATCCTGCAGCTGCTCCGCTAAGGCGCGGATTGTTTCATTGATCGGTTGTTCGGTAAGCGCACTGATCGTGAGCCAGTCAGCGATTTCGTTTAGTTTTCTTTCCCGAGAGGGCATTTTCGATCCGCCTTTGAAACCACAATCAACGCCACCCGAACCACTCAAACCGCGTCCAATTCCGAAGACCAATGTAGACGGGACCCAAATGGACGCAAACGATAACTTCCGGGTGAGGAGGACACATCAACGCCCTGCCCTGTCCCCATTCGTGGCTGAATCGCGGATTCCGACGGTTTTTGGCCTTGACCAATGAGCTTTTCGATCCCGCGCGATAATGGCATGTTGTGCTGCTCGAACCGCGCGATGGCGGACCACAAGTGGACAGGATAGATGAAAAGGCTTCTCCCACACGAAACGGAACAGCGATTTCTTGTCTTCGCCGCAACTGGCACGGATCTGATTTTCAACCGCGGTGTTGAACTCCCCGGATTTGCGTCTTTCCCGTTGGTCGAGGACCCGAAGACGCAGCCGATTATCGTTGATCAGATGCGCGACCTGATGAAGACTGCGGCAGGAGCGAATCTGGGCTGCATCATTGATACATTGACCTGGATGGCGAACCGGGACCGTGCAGCGCCATTGGGTTATGATGCCGTTCGTCTGGAGGCGATCAATCGAAAGGCCGTTGCCTTGATGTGCGACCTTCGCGAAGAGGCGAACCGCGATGACGTGCTGGTGGCACTCTGCATAGGACCCTCCCGGGACGCCTATGCGAAACTGGAGCCGATGACGGTAAACGCCGCCCGGGCCTATCATGCAATTCAGATTGGCTCGGTTGCCAATGCAGGGGTTGATCTGGTCAACGCCTATACTTTCAACCAGGTGGAAGAAGCGGCCGGCGCTGTGCTGGCTGCCGAGGATAGCGGGATCCCCATCGCAGTCTCATTCGTGGTGGAAACCGATGGTTGCCTGGACAATGGCACCGAGCTTGGGGACGCGATCGATCAGGTCGATGCACTCACCAATGGGGCTGCGGCCTACTTCATGGTGAATTGCGCACATCCCGATCATTTCAAAGATGTGCTCACGGGCCACCCTCGGTTGAAGGGAATCGTCGTGAACGCTTCGCGGTGCAGCCATGCTGAGCTGGACAACTCGACCGTTCTGGACGAGGGAGATCCAGAAGAACTGGGCGAACAGGTTGCGCGCCTCGTGAGCGATTTCCCGGTGATTTCAGTCGTTGGCGGCTGTTGCGGATGCGACCTCAGGCATATGAGGAAAATGGCAACCGGCATAGCGGCCTGAGCGACCGCCAATGAATTGATCGGAGCCCCCGGGCGGACTTGATATCTGGGAGGGACGCCTGCGATTGTCGATTTGGGCGTTAGGTGTGAATCCCGTTTCCGGGCACAGCGACGCACAGCTGCATCTGGTGCAATTTCGGCTCGCAGCAAGCCGGCAGACCATGTTGGGTCGAGTGTCCGCCTATGATATTGCGATCACTTCTGGCAAGCAGGAGAAAGTCGGATGAACCGCGATCATGTCGCCATCAATCGTGATGTTTGGGATGCTGATGCCAAAAATTGGGTGGCGGCTGGCGAACGCCTTTGGGCTTCTGAAAATCCCGTCTGGGGCAATTGGGGAGTTGCAGACGGATCCCTTGACCTGATCCCGTCCGATATGACCGACAAGGACGCGATCGAATTGGGATGCGGGACGGCATATGTTTCCGGCTGGATGGCGCGCCGCGGCGCCCACGTTACGGCCATCGATGTCTCACCCAATCAATTGGCGACTGCCCGTCGCTTGGCGACCGAACATGGTGCCGATATCACATTTATCGAGGGCAACGCCGAAGCGACCGGCCTTGCTGACGCCTCCTTTGACTTTGCAATCTCCGAATATGGCGCTGCAATCTGGTGTCCTCCCGACAAGTGGCTGCGTGAGGCATGGCGCTTGCTGCGCCCCGGCGGGAAACTGGTGTTTCTCGGGAACCATCCCCTGCTGATCCTGTGCTCACCGACCAACGGCGCGCCCTGCGACACGGCACTGCATAGACCCTACATTGGAATGTGGGGTGCAGACTGGACCGAGGTCGAATTCGATCCAAGCGGCGTATGCTTCAACCTGACGATTTCCGGCTGGATGGATCTCTTCCGTGACATCGGGTTCACGGTTGTCAATTATCAGGAGGTTTTTGCCCCCGAATCCATAACGGAGATGCGCGCCTGCGTACCAGCCGATTGGGCCAAGAAGTATCCGGTCGAGCAGGTCTGGCACCTCGAGAAACCCGAACAGGTGCGTGTTGGTTCGACATGAGACGACGCAGACGACAGACAGCTTGAAACAGCAACCTGCAAGATCATACAGATCAGCTGATACAAAGACACTTGCCCCGTGCAAGACGATCAAACGACAACCACGTTGCCGCTTTTGTGTCCGGTTTCCACATATTGATGGGCCTCGATCAGATGATCGAGCGGGTAGGTTCGGTCCATGACAGGTGCCAGGGTCCGGTCATCCACCATGACCAATAGCTCGGCGAGCATGGAACGCAATTTTTCAGGTTTCAACATGCCGGTGGCCGAAAACTTCGCCTTTCGGCCGCCCAAAACCGACGTTCGCAGCATCGACAGCAGGAGACCGATACTCAGGACCGGGCAGACATAGCGACCTTTTTCTGTCAGCGCCCTTTCGGTTGCCTTGAAGGAACTGACACCAATCGTATCATAGACGATGTCATAACGCTGACCCGCCTGGGCGAAGTCTTCCTTTGTATAATCGATGACGCGCCCTGCCCCCAATGACGCGACCAGCCCGGCATTACGTTCGCTGCATGTTCCGGTAACCTGCGCACCGGCGGCCGAAGCGATTTGGACCGCGGCTGTACCGAGACTGCCGGATGCACCGAGGATCAAAACCGCGTCACCGGCTCGCATTTGCGCAACCTCGCGCAAAAAATTGAAAGACGTCAGCGGACCGTCGCACATCACCGCGGCTTCCTCGTGGGATAGAGCCTCGGGCTTCTTCATCAAAACCCCATCCTCATTCAGGCAGATGTGGCTGGCGTTTGCGCCGAAATTCAGTCCCGCCTCTCCAAAGACCTGATCACCGACCGCAAATCGGGTTGCGTCCGGACCGGCCGCGACCACCTCTCCCGACAGGCAGGTACCGACCAAATCTTGTCTTGGCCGGCGCAGACCCAAAAACAGTCGCGCAAAACGGGGTACACCGGCCCGCATCATCCCGTCTGCCCGCGAGACGGCTGAGGCATGAATGCGGATGAGCACTTCGTTGGCGCCGGGGACAGGCAAGGGGCGCACAACAGGTGCCAGAGTTTCAGGTGGACCATAACGGCCAACGCTCCAGGCGTTGAATGTATCGGACATGATCATTTCTCTCGATTGACTTGACGATCACGGTATAAACAGCGGAAAACAATCCGAATAGACAGGAAAATAACCCACATTGGTTCAAAAATGATCCGCCCATGATGGACTGGAAATCTCTTCCCGCTTTTCTGGCTGTCGCCAGAGGCGGTTCACTTCGGGCTGCGGCGGAACAGGTCGGCGGCACCCATGCGACGTTGCGCCGCCAGATTGAAGCACTGGAGGCCCGATTAGGCGTGCAACTGTTCCGGCGGGGCGCTGACGGACTTCGGCTAACGGCTGCGGGGCGTACCTTGCTGCCGCAGGCCCTGGAGGCCGAAACTGCACTGCTCAAGGGGTTCAATGCCGTTCAGGGCCTTGATCGTGAAGCCACCGGACGCATCAGGCTGTCAGCCGACCCCATGACGGCACACTACCTTCTCGCCCCGGTTCTGGCGGACTTTGCGGCACTCTATCCGGAAATCGATATCGATCTGCACCTGTCCTACGACATCGACTCGATCGAGAAGCTGGAGACCGATGTCTCGGTCCGCCATGTGGTCGAGGTCGAGGAGGATGTTGTCGGCCGCAAGCTCTTCCCCCTCGCCATCGGGATTTATGCCGCACGAGACTACCTGGACCAGAAACTGCCAAATGCCGGACCGAAGGGACAGGGATTGGAATGGATCGGCTATGGCAATGTGCCGGAACTGTTGGGCTACGTTGAGAACTCACCATTCCCCAAGGCCCGGATTCGACACACCATTCCTGATCCGCAGATGCATCTGCACCTCGTGCGCGCCGGCGCCGGCATGTCGGTTCTTGCGGCATGGGTGCAGGCCAGGTTTCCCGAACTTCAGCGTGTCCCCGGAACCGATCTGGATGAGCGCCGGTCAACCTGGGTCCTGCTGCACCAGGATCTTCGCCGCGTTCGAAGGGTACGCCTGTTCGTTGACTATCTGTGTGCTGCGCTGCTTGAGCGACGCGCAGATTTCATTGGCGCGTAGTTTCCCCACCGAAATCCGTCCTGAGCCACTTGTCGGGTCTGTGTGTTCAGCAGCAGGATTTTCCTTCCTGGATCGGCGGACACGGTACATCCGCATACGAACAGTACACGCAGCAATCTCCCTGCTTTGGCCGAAGCAGTTTGCCGCACCCCTTGCAATCATAAAACCACTGGCAGGCGTCCGTTGGCATAGTTTCGGTTTCGACATGTCCACATTCAGGACAGGTAATTGTGGACTCTAGCTGTGTTGTTTGCGTCGTCGCCATAGCGCGTATCCGGTGATGATTAGGAACATTCCCAATGTCGGTAGAAGCACGGCATCATTGTGGAGTACGCCAAGAACTCCGGTCAAACCCAATGCCGTCAACACGACGGGCAGGACAGGCGTAAAGCAACACAGGGCCGATATCACCGTTCCAACGACACCGATTGAAAGGAGTTTGTTTTTCATTCAGCTGCTCGCATCCGGTTCTCACCTCACCATTCTATGGCCTGTCGAATGAATGGGCTTTCGGTCCATTCGTCACATGCTACAACCTGTAGTAACTACAGGAGCAAGCATTATGTATTCCATCGGTGTCGCCGCGGAGCGAAGCGGGGTTACGATTGAGACCATCCGATACTACGAGCGCGAAGGGATAGTATCCAAACCCGACCGGACGTCTGCCGGACACCGCATATATTCTGATGACGGGATCGCTCGCTTGCGATTTGTGAAGCGCTGCCGTGATCTGGGATTCCCGATTCCTGAAGCAAAATCGCTTCTGAGCCTGACGGACGGTTCACAAACCAGTTGCAGTTCAGCATGCGCCATAGCGGAGGAACAACGTGGCTTGGTGAGAAACAAGATCGCTGATCTCAAACGGATGGAAACAGAACTGAGTGAGTTGATAGGACAATGCCCGGATTCTGAAGACACCTGTCCAATCCTGGAGGATTTGCTGTCCAGTTAAAGAGCGACGGCCCTAACGCTGCAAGAAGTCTGCACGTCAGTTGACCGAGACCGGTCGTGAACGCATCAGCGAAACGGTTTCCCGTTCTGCCCGCTTGCAGCGAACCGGCGGCAAACCGCGATCAAGCAGAGCCATGTCTTCCAGAACAAGGTCTCCCATTTTCTTGAATGCCGAATCGAGAGCCCCTGCACGGTGCGCCGATTTCAAGAATCCGGGCAACTGGCGCACCGGATGATCGTATGGCATGGGCTCCTGCGGAAAGACGTCACTTGCCGCCCGAATGCGCCCCTCTTTCACCGCGGCGATCAAGGCATCGAAATCGACGACATCGGCTCGGCTCAACAAAATAAGCGATGCATCGGGCCGCATCATCCGAATTGTCTTCTCATCGATGAAACCCTGGTTCTTGGTCGTGACGGCGGCCGCGATGAAGACAACGTCATTTTTGCTGAAGAGACTATCGAAATCCACCGGTTCAGCGCCGGCATCCCGAATGGTGGACGCGGGCAGCCACGGATCGAAAACACTGAGCTTGACGTGGAATGCCGCCAGCAACCTGTGAAGCGCGCGTCCGATTTCTCCGTAACCGACTATGCCGACGTCGGAACCGAACAGCAAACGTGCATCCTGATTGCTGGCCAGCCCCCAGTCTTCCCGTCCGTCGCGAAAAGCCGTGTCCGCCTCGACGACATCCCGCAGCATGTTCAAGGCGAAGCACAGCCCGATTTCCGCAACCGGCTGCGCGAAGACAGACAGCGTCGTCACCACATGAATGCCCCGTTCGAAAAGGCGGTCATAGGGCATATTGTCAATCAGATTGCCTTCGACATTGAAGACACACCGAAGCGATGACAATCGATCCAGCAACTCAGGTGAAATCGATGGCTGCCCGATTATGTAACGCGCCTCGGCCAGCACGTTGTCGGGTAATTCATCGAGCCTTTCACCGTCGACTTCATGAATGTCATAGCGCCGCTGCAAGTCTTTCCGAGCATTGGCCGTGAAGATCAGATCGAGATCACGTGGTGCGGGTGCGCTGATAACAAGGGGTCGCTGTGCCGGTTCTTGGGTGCTCATGAGTGCCTCGGTGTATCTGATAGATTGGGCAGGATGTTCCTGCTCATCCAAAGTCTGCGCTAATTGAAGCCCGTCGCGAGGAATTCGGTCCAAAACGGCACGCGTCGGCTTTCACCGTCGTCACCCGATATCTCCAAATGCTGCTCGTCGATGTGAATATCACGCACGGCCTGTCCGGTTGGCCAGGCAATGGCGCCGATCACGTGCCTGATATCGGCAACACCTCCATCCCTCAACGTTATGGCACCTGGGCCCGCAAGATCCGCTTCAGTAGACAATCCGAGCATATGGTCCGCTGCCCCCTCCTCCACGCCAAGACAGCCAAAATGACGCCCTGACCAAGGCGCATAGTCACGCCCGCCATTTGAATGCCACAACATTGTCATTGGCAGCTGTCTGGGATTGCGAAGAGATATGAAAAGGTCCTTTTCCTCCAGTCGGGTCACCGCCGTCCAGCCGAGCCCCGTGCCAGACGCTTCGATACCGATGACGAAGTCTTCATGTTTCGGGTTCCATGGATAGTGGCTCAGATCAACCGGACCGTCCACGCCCGGGAACGCATCCATGTTGTCGGATTGGGCTGGATAGTACAGCCCGGACCGCCCCCTTGCAGGATCGCTTTCCTGGGGTTGGGCGGGCGTTTCCCAATGGGACTTTCCAGAGGTCCGGATGAGCCCGCCATGGGACAATGCGACATTTGCATGATTGGCAACGGGCAGACGCCCCACACCTCCGATGATCAGGTGGCGCTGATAAACAAATGGGTGTTCGTTCCGCACCGAGAGCTCTTTGACAAGTGTGGCACCAAAGACGGACCTTGGCAGACAGGCCCGCATCGTAGTGGATGTCAGCGCCACGACATCCCAGGACATGTTTGCAGGCCAGCCATGTAGCGCCGAGCCGGAATCCGTTCCGGCGAATGGCGCACAGAAGAAATCCCCGCCAAGTGTTCGAATGACGGGCTCCACGTCGGACGGCATGTTTTCATCCGTTCCCACCCAGGGTGCCTGGTGCAAAGGCGCGATCTGGCGCTCTTGGTCCTCTACCGTGAAACTTTGGAGCTTGCCGGTTTGGGCATCGAATTCAAATCGGATGCCCTGTGCCGCAACCCGTGTCATGCCGCCTGGTTCTTTCCCATGATGACATTCTCGACATCCATGATGGAAGATGTCTTCGGGCTGAGGTCATCAGCCACGATTTTTCCATGCAGCATGACCACCATGCGATCCACCACCTGAAAAACATGGTGGATGTTGTGCGCGATGAAGATACAGGAGTGGCCGGTGTCACGCGCTTCGCGGACGAACTGCAAGACGCCCTGGGTCTCGGCAACGCCAAGATTGTTCGTCGGTTCATCAAGAATGATCAGTTCGCTGTCGAAATACATGGCCCGAGCAATGGCAACCGCCTGCCGTTCACCACCTGATAGTGATCCGATGGGAGTCGTCGGCGGAATGTTTTTCGAAATGCCGACGCGTCTCAAAAGATCGGCAGCGACGGAATTCATCCGGGTCTGGTCCATTCGATCCATAAATCTCGGGCCGGTTCTCAATTCTCGTCCGAGAAACAGATTGCGTGCAATGGACAATTGTGGAACCAGCGCAGAATCCTGGTAGATCGTCTCGATACCACTGTTGATCGCATCATTCGTCGATCGGAGTGTCAGCTCCTTCCCGTTGACGAAAATCTTGCCGGACGTATATGGCACGGCACCGGAAAGCACCTTGATGAGGGTGGATTTGCCCGCGCCATTATCGCCCAGAAGACCGACAATCTCGCCCTTCCGGATCGTCAGGTTCACACCGCGCAACGCATGTACCGGACCGTAGGATTTTTCGATATTGCGCATTTCAATGAGAGGCGTATCGGAATCCGTCATGTCAAACTCCCTCATTGTGCCGGCGATCAAGGCCAGCATGAAGGGCCATCATCCCCAGTATGATTGCGCCGATGAAAATGTTGTAGGCCAGGCCCGGCACGCCGATCAACACGATTCCGTTTCGCATCAGCCGCAGGATCAGGACGCCAAGCACGGTTCCGATGATCGTGCCGCGCCCGCCGGTCAGAACCGTTCCGCCAATCACGACCATCGCGATAACCTCCAGCTCATAACTGGTGCCGGAATTCGGGTTTGCTGCGGACACGCGGATTGAGGAAATGATGCCGGCCAGCCCGGCCATTGCCGACGAGAGCATGAAAAGGGCGACCTTGACACGTTTCGTTGGAACACCACGGTTTCGCGCGGCGCCCGGGTTGCCGCCGGTCGCCTGGATCCAGTTTCCAAAACGGGTCTTGGTTAGAAGATAATGCAGTATCGCGGCTGCAAGAATGAACCAGATGAGGCTCATATAGATGCGCATTCCACCGATGTAGAAATCTCCAACCAGCACCTCCGCAAGCCATTGCTCTCCGGCATCCCAGGTGCGTTGCGGAAAGCCGCTTGTCAGCCACAGCGCGGTCCCGCGCACAACCAGAAGCATCCCGAGTGTGACCAGAAACGAAGGAATGCCAAGACGTGTGACAAACAGGCCGCTTGCCAGCCCGATGAAAAGCGCAACCGCGATGGCGACAATGAAAGCGGGGAACAACGGCACCCCCCAGGCATTGAACAGGGTCCACATGACGACCGGTGTGAAGCCGAATACGGAACCAACCGACAGGTCGAATTCGCCCGAGGTCATCAGCAGGGTCATCGCCAGCGCCATCAGTCCCAGCTCAACGGTAAAAGTCAGCGCGTTGCTGATATTGTTGAGCGAAAGGAAGGCCGGATTGATGGCGGTGAAGACAACGAGCATGACGACGAGAAGAACAAGTGGTCCCAGTTCAGGCGTCGCGATAAAGAAATTGCTGAGACCCGGCTTCGGCTGTGAAGGCGGCACTGCGCTATTGGTTTCGGTCATTGGGGTTCCCTGGCCAGATTGAAACGCCCCGTCCGCAGTCGCATAACACTGCGGACGGAGAAGTATGCGCCTTGGACCGTTTCACGTTTTGCCAGAAACGGGACAACGGTGTCGACACGTGGTCGTGTCGGTGCATTCAGGTTTTGCCGATACCGTCAAAACCTGATCTGCTTCATTTGCCGCCCATGATTTCATGGTAGACAGGGGCCGTTTCTGCCTCATACAGCGCACCGGTCAGGATATTGAAACCCACCGGAATGCCGCTCGTTTCCATCAGCGTTGCCGACAGGCACATATAGGACGTGGCCTGCGGATCCTGCCACATGGCGGCATTCACATATCCATCCATCACACCCTGGGTGGTGTCGAGCGAATTGCCCCAGCCGACGACGGGAATATCACCAGGTGCAAGGCCGGCTTGATCCCACACCCGCTTGACGGAACCGGTCACCATGTCGCCAAGACCAATCATGGCGCTGATCCGGTCTCTGTTGGCCGTGATATAGTCGGTCATTCTGGTGATGACCTCGGCCTGGTCCAGTGTCGCGTCGGTCACTTCCCATGTGATGCCCAGTGGTTCGAAAACCTCGGCTATGCCCTTCTCTTCCTCGACACCGTAGGAGGCACCGGGGACTTCGACAGGCATCCAGACAAAATCGCCGGACTTAACATGGTTGTTGTCAACCAGATATTGTGCCCAGGAACGGCCGACAAAACGTAGATCACCGCCAACATAGGCGTTCCAGTCTGGCGCATCGTCAGGAGTATTGAAGTTGACGATGGGAATGCCGGCTGCGCGTGCTTCCTTGACCACATCAACCATGGAACCGGGATCCGGGCTCGTGGAGCAAATGCCGTCGGCGCCCGCGGCAATTGCTGCGCGGATAGCTTCCTGGTGGCTTGGAACATCGCCGGAATGGAACGAGGTGTTGACCTTGTGTCCGGTATCGGCAGCCCACTGTTCAGCGCCTTGCAAAAAATATGTCCACACCGGATCGGCAGGTCCGCCGTGAGAAACCCAATACAAGGTCTTTGCGTCCTGGGCCAAAGATGCGCCCGTTGACAGGGCAAGCGCAATTGCGGCCCCCATGAATGTACGTCTTAGCATTTGGTACTCCTCCTCTGGTGATATCCCGGGAAACACCGTGTTCCACGGGCGTGGTGTAATTTGCTTTGTCAGTCCACGGCACCTCTGTAAGGTCGTGGCTCTCGGTGCGCATGGGGTCAGGGATGAATGTCCTCTGGATCACCTGTTCCCTTCAAACCCGGACTGATGGTTCATGACGCGCCGATTCCAGACTTGAACGCCTCAAGTTCCTTCGGATCCATTTGAACCAGGTGTTTGTCTTGCGGATAAGCACCGGCTTCGACGTCCGAGATGAATTCGCTGAATGCGGCAACTCTTTCAGCCTGAAGCCGTTCGAACTCCTTGCGAAAGTCGCGATAGACTTTGGAATGGCGTGGAATATGGCCGTCAGTGTAGCCCAGAATATCGTTGGCAAACAGGTATTGTGCGTCACAACCTGGACCGGCACCCATGGACCAGAGCAGGATATTCACCCTTTTGCTGATCTCACTGGCAACGGCCTCCGGCACGACCTCGATCTCCACTGCGAAAGCACCGGCATTTTCATAGGCCTTGATTTCCTTGAACAACCGCAGCGCGTCGTCAGCCGTCTTGCCGACAGCCCGGTAGCCACCGGTCCAGGTCGCACGCGCCGGCACCAGGCCGACATGCCCGACGACTGGAATATGTTCACGGGCCAGATATTCCACTGTCTGGAGAGACCCGGAGCAATAGACCGCATCGGCGCCACGATTGATGGCATCGCCCGACCATCGCAGATAGTCCTCCGGCGTACCGGCCTCCAGATGGGTTTGTCCGGCCATCGAGAAGATGCTGGGTGCCACTTCTCGATATGCGGGATGAAACACCACTTCCGAGGGCACCGACGCAATGTCTATTCCTGCCTGTTCAGCCGCTTCGGCTTCGTCTAATTCGAAGTACCGCAGCATCGTCAGTTGTCGCTTGCCCTTGAGGGCACGAAGATCGGCAACAGTCGGCAATTTGCGGTTTGTCATGGATTTATCCTGAATTTCGGCAGTCCGTCAGACGGTTAGCACCAGCACACGGCCGGCTTTTTTGTAGCGCGATAGGCATGTCGTTCAGCAACGTCCGGCCATCGCATCGATGTCTAGGAACAAGGGTCAGCCGACCATCGATCTAGGGACACGTGCTGCGGCCGGAGGAAATCAAGCCATGAGCTCATCCTCCGCTTTCTGGTGAGCACTCTTGAAATACGGTTTTGCGGTCGGCGGCAGCGCCTTTTTCAGAAAATAGCCGGGCTCGCGACGCTGACGCATGATCGCCGAACCCATCTCCCGGTAGGCGTCAAAGATCGAAGGGTTTGGTTCCGGCAGATCGTGCTTGATGACCTCGTGCAGCGCGGGCAATGAGTAGTATGGCACCATCGGGTACATGTGATGTTCGATATGATAGTTCATGTTCCAATAAATCCAACGACTTATCGGGTTCATGTAAAGGGTACGCGAATTCAGCCGGTGGTCGAGCACGTCTTCAGCAAGTCCGCCATGCTGCAGCAGTCCGCACATGACCATATGCCAGCATCCATAGGCGCGCGGCCCACCAACAAGCAGGAATGGAATGGTCGCCTTCCATCCCATGCCGGACAGGAACATGACGACGGCCACAAGGATGGTTATAGCGTAGATTGCGATATGAACACGCGCCCAGAACAACGCCGCAGGCCGCTCCTGTTCCGGGATGTAGTCCAACTCATCGGGAGAAAGTGTGCCGGCCGCATTGCGCAACAGGACTTTCAGAGACACCCAGACCTCCAGAAGTCCGACATAGGCCAATGCCTTTAGTCCCAGTTTGATCGGGTGCATCCAGGCGATTTCCGCATCGCGTCCGACAATGATGGTATCCGTGTGATGCCGGGCGTGGCTCCAACGCCAGTTCACCGGGTTTCGCATGACCTGGAAAGACGCAATGTGATATATGAGGTCGTTGGCCCAGCGCGTTCGAAATGCTGTTCCATGGCCACATTCATGCCAACGGGAATCGCAGGCCGATCCGTAGATGACACCGTACCCAAGCCAGAACGGCACGGCCCACCAGGTGCCCCAGAAATGGATGCCACCGGCCGCGAACCCGACATGCAACAGCGCCCAGATGATCGTATCACGCAACGCCGGACCGTCACGCCGTTTCATGAGCTGTTTCATGACTTTGCGCGGAACCTCCGAATGATACCACTCAGCGGTTGCCAGTCCGGCTTCAACAGCATGGCGTGCGGACCTGCCGGTAAGCGAGTAGTCCCGAGCCTGACCATTTATACCGGTTGAACTGATCCCTGTTGCCACAGCTCCCCCTCATACTGCGTTGATCGGCGCTACACGTCATAAGAAGATGCGGTGTCAGACAATTGCCTGTTGTCGATACCCGAGATGTTGCTGCCACGGACGGTAAGTGAACCGGAATTGACAACTTGACGTCAACTTGAAATCACATCAGATTACATCAGATTGAGAATTTGCCGTGTCATCACGTCTTGCAAGACTCAATAATTTCAGGACGTTATGAAGATGGGGATTGAAAGGCAGATTGGGCCAATCCGTGTCACATTCAACCCGAACCAGTCTGAATTATGGGAAGCCGTATGAGTGACACCCTCATCGAACTGCCATGAGCAAAACCACCATTCGAGACATTGCACGCCTTGCCGGTGTGTCAACGGCGACGGTTGACCGGGCGCTCAACGGCAGAGCAGGTGTCAGCTCGGCCAACCGCCAGCGTGTATTCAGTGCCGCCAAGGATCTTGGATACCTGCCCTCCGAAGGCATGGTGCTTTTGCCATCAAAACCCGCCAATTTGGAGTTCCTCATTCCATTTGGTCAAAACGGATTCATGAGGGACCTGGCCGGGAGTATCCTGGATTTTGCGTCAAATCTGCCCCTTGTCGCCAGTTGCAACATCATTCCCCTTGATGGAATTGGCCCGGAAACCCTGATCCCGGCACTTGAGGCTGTATCCTTGAAAACCGAAGGCATCGGTCTGATCACGATTGACAGACCGGAAACACGTCTCGCCATCAGGCGCCTCTGCGAGTCCGGAGTACGTGTCGTCACCATTGCGTCGGATGTGCTCGAGACACCGCGATCGGCCTATGTCGGAGTCGACAACCGAGCGGCTGGACGAACCGCAGCGCAAATCATGGGGATGATGGCCGGTACGGCATCGGGATCGATCGGTCTGTTCCTTGGCTCGCATGAGTTTCATGGCCATCAGGAGCGGGAAACCGGTTTTCGCAGCCTTCTGGACGAACAGTTTCCGGGCCTGAGAATGCTTCCTGCTATCGAAACCGTCGAAGATAGCGAACGATCGCATGTCGGCATGACTCAACTACTTGAGACAACCAGGGACCTTGTCGGCATCTATTGTGTTGGCGCTGGACGCCGGGGCGTCATCCAGGCGCTTGAAAACGCAAACACGGAACGACGGCCCTTCATCGTGATGCATGATCTGACCGAAAGCTCACGGCGTTGGCTTGCGGAGAACAAAATCGACGTGGTGATTGACCAGAACGCCCGGCTGGTTGGGGAACAGGCGGTCATCCGTTTGCTGGGATCGATTGCGGTCAATACACCATTGCTACCCTTTCAGGATATTGAGCCGGCAATCGTCCTGAGCGAAAACATTCCAAGGCGTCACGTCGCAACCACATGATGTGATCTTTTCCGGACTTTGTCCGGCAACCGCCCTCCAGGCTGTCGTAACGATTTAACCTGTACCACGTCCCGAAGGGATTTGCCCGGATTGGCCCAGCGTCGGCTCATTCGTCGTCGAATATGCACCAGCATGTCCTTCCTCCTCACAAACCGATCCTGAATAAATCCGAACAAACCGGCACATGGCTTATATCGTCACGACAGCCTAGGTCCCGTAGCGCGAGCCCAACACGGCGACCAGTCTATCAATGGCGCGGCGAACTTCCGGCAAATGGCGGTCATCCTGATGGGTCACGATCCATTGGTCATGTTCCAATTCGGGAATCGTCGACCCCCTTCGTTGCAACCGCTTGTGATCATCACCGATGAATGTTGGAAGCAGCGCTATTCCTTTTCCGGCCAACGCCAGGTCAAGACTATTGCGCGGCGCGGAAACCTCGCAAATTGCGTCGTTGCCGATCATCTTTTCAAGCCAGCGGGCTGATGGCGTATCGGCGAGCACCTTGATCCAGCGATCGGGTGCAGACTTCATGGCGTAGGGTGCAAATTCGACGCGCGCCAGCTTCCGTCCGGCCAAACTGTCCTGTGTAGGACGGCGATTGCGGAACCCGATCACGACCTCACGATGCGGAATGTCGAGCGTATCTTCAGCGGAAATGAACCGAACCCGAATGTCGGCCGGAGTGCCCGTAATGTCATCCAGCCTTTCAAGCAATGCCAGCGTCGTCCAAGTGCCCGCAGAGACCTTGACGAGCGGGCACTCCTCCCCGGCAGGCACCGAACAGAGCCGGACAATCTGGCCTTCGATCTCCGTTAGCTTGTCGATGATCTTTCGTGCGTCGGCTGTCATTTCATAACCGCGGTCGTGCCGCACAAACAGTTCTCGACCCATCGATCGCTCAAGTGAGCGCATGCGCCGACCGAGTGTTGCGGCGCTGCGTCCGGTCACTCTCGCAGCACCCGAAAGCCCCCCTTCCCGCGCAACCGCAAGAAACAGCGACAAATCTGTCCAATCCGCTCCCTTTTCACTCATGAAAAGACCACTCAATTTCATTCCATTTCGCAGGCGCCATCAATCCCATATATCAGGGACAGGTCAAGACGGACAGACGCCTGGCGGGCTGTATCGAACGAAACCTTACGAGCGAGGAGAGCCTACAATGACGGCGCACGCAACAAAGATACACACCAGCCAGATGGGTACAAGCGGACCGTTTGTTTCGCGGTTCGGTTTGGGAACGATGACGTTCGGTTCCGAAACGGATGAGGCAGAAGCACACCGCGAGCTTGACGCGTTTGTCGATCATGGTGGAACGTTCATCGATACCGCGGATGTCTATGGCGGTGGCGCTTCCGAAGCGATTATCGGAAGGTGGGGCAATCAAAGGGGTGGTCTGGATGATCTGATTGTCGCAACGAAAGGTCGATTTGCACCGGCCGCTGGAAGCTCCGGCGCCTCCCGGCGCAGCCTTGTTCGCTCTGTCGACGCCAGCCTGAAGCGGCTCCAGACCGAGGCGATTGACGTCTATTTCATCCATGGCTGGGACCGAGATGTCGCGTTGACTGACACTTTGGGCACGCTGGGTGATCTTGTATCAGTCGGCAAGATCCACAATATCGCGTGGTCCAACGTGACCGGCTGGCAGTTGCAGAAGATCCTCACAACCGCTGAACTTGGGGGCTTCCCCATTCCCGTGGCCGTTCAGCCGCAATACAATCTGCTGGATCGCGGGATCGAATTGGAAGTCCTGCCATGCTGTCTCGACAATGGAATTGCCCTGACACCGTGGTCACCACTAGGCGGCGGATGGTTGACGGGCAAATATAGCTCTGACACCAGGCCAACCGGCACAAGCCGGCTCGGTGAAGACCCGGGTCGCGGTGTTGAGGCCTATGATCTTCGCAACAATGACCGGACTCATGCGATCCTCGACGCGTTGCGAACCATGGCAGCGAGATACAACCGACCCATTGCCCATCTTGCTCTGGCCTGGCTTGCAGCGCGGCCGGGCGTTGTCTCGGTATTGCTTGGTGCACGAACCGTGAAACAGCTGACCGACAATCTCGCCGCCGGTGACTTTGTGCTCAGCGATGCGGAACGGTCCGAGCTGGACGATATCTCGTCTGTTGGACTGCCAGCCTATCCATATCGGTTCGTCGAGGAGTGGTGTGACGTGGCGGTCTGGCGGCAACTAGGGACATGAGAACCGCTGAGCTAAGTCATTGAAGTTGCGCTACACGCGCTTTGCTGGACAGCTTTTTCAGGAACCTGTCCCCGCCGGTGGTCTCGGTCGGGAGACGTCACGCGAGGCTTGTTGAAAGTGGCTCACTATTCCTGGAAGCCGATTGCTCCCGAGCTGGATGAATGAGATGAATGACATGAAGCCGCAAATTCGGAATTGCCGGCCCATCGTTCAACCTGACCATCCATGGCATCGGTTTCTCACGCGATATGTTTGAACCTGATGCTCAGCCCTGAAGGCAATTTGATGACACAGTCCCTGTCGCATGTCGCTGTCGTGGTCGAGGATTATGATGATGCAATAGCATTTTACGTTCAGAAATTGGGATTTGAACTGGTTGAGGATACCTATCAGCCTGAACAGGACAAACGATGGGTTGTTGTGCGTCCTCCCGGGGCCCAGACGGCAATTCTTCTGGCGCGAGCCGCCAATGCACATCAGAAGACATTTGTCGGCAATCAGTCCGGCGGCCGGGTCTTTTTGTTCCTGCAAACAGATGACTTCTGGCGGGATTACGAGCTATACAAATCCCGTAACATCGAATTTGTTCGCCCCCCGCTCGACGCATCCTATGGAACCGTAGCCGTTTTCAAGGACCTCTATGGAAACCTCTGGGATCTCGTGCAATTTTCCTGATATGCGCATCGGCTGATGGTTTCGCCGCGCACCAGCACCGACGGGATAAGCGTTCGGAACCGGACCGGTTGACGAAAAAAGGAAGACGGCCTGTCAAAATCTGATTTGATCGACCAAGCGCCCGTCGAGCCGGACTCGTCGCCCAGGACGCTGAGCGTGCCCGAATTCGTGACGATGCTTGCGCTGATGGTGTCGCTTCTGGCGATGTCGATTGATTCAATGCTGCCTGCGCTTGGCGAAATCAGCGACGAACTCAGGCCGACCGATCCGAATGACATCCAGCTGGTTGTCACCATGATGTTGTTTGGCTTTGCCGCTGGGCAAATTGTGGCTGGTCCCCTGTCGGACAGTTACGGTCGAAAGCCGGTCATCTATGGCGGCTACGTACTCTTCATCATGGGATGTATTCTTTCGATCATTGCCAACGACTTTACACTCATGTTGCTGGGTCGTTTTCTGCAGGGCCTGGGTGCGGCTGCTCCACGGATCGTCAGTGTCGCGCTGGTCCGGGACGGGTATCAGGGCCGGGCCATGGCACGCATCATGTCCATCGTCATGGCCATTTTCATACTTGTTCCGTCGATTGCACCCGCAATCGGCCAGGGTGTGATGCTGGTAACAAGCTGGCGGGCCATTTTTGGCCTTCTATTGTCGATGGCCATTATTGCCTTTGTATGGTTCGCCATTCGCCAGCCGGAAACCCTGTCGCGCGAGCGACGGAGGAAGTTTTCTGTTGGTGCCATTGCCGGTGGCATCAAGGAAGCCATCGGATACCGCGCGATGGCCGGGTATACGCTTGCAACGGGCGTCATGTTCGGTGCGTTTGTCGGTTATCTCAGCTCATCCCAACAGATTTTCCAGGACGCCTATGAGGCCGGCCAATGGTTCGTGGTCTATTTTGGTTGCGCCTCGCTCTCCATCGGCGCAGCCAGCGCCTTCAATGCAAAGGTCGTTGTCCGTTTGGGCATGAAATACATGACGTGGCGCGCGCTCTTCGGCCTGACGGCTGCATCCTGTCTTTTCATCCCGTTCGTGTTGGCTGACAATGGTTTGCCGTCCCTTTGGCTGTTCATGACATGGCTGATGGTGGTGTTTTTCTTCGTTGGGATTGTCTTTGGCAACTTCAATGCACTGGCCATGGAACCCGTTGGCCATATGGCAGGTCTGGGTGCCGCGATCGTCGGATCCGTATCGACTTTCATTTCCCTGCCAATCGGATGGGCGGTCGGTGGAGCCTATGATGGAACCGTTACACCGCTTGTCATGGGATTTGCGGTATCAGGTGCAATGTGCCTTGCCATCATGCGTTGGGCAGAAACCCAAGCCGGGGTCGGATCCAATTAGCGGCAAATTGAGACTCTGAGACGGGATGTCGCGCTCCTCGCGCAATCTCGGTAAAGCCCGCGCAATTCCCGTCCGCGGTTCCGCACTCTTCGAAAAACCATCGGTCTTGGGTAATTTTCCTCATGCGACCGGCGCGATGAGTCGTCAATCGAGGTCCCAATAGGCTGGACGCAATATCGCGCTCCCCTTGGAACCAAAGTGAGATCATGCGCAAATTCGATCCAACTGTGCTTGGGCCGATTGGACTGATCGCCGAAAAAGGCGTTTCGGCGGTGAGCTTGCGATGACACCCGACTTCGCGACTCCTTTCGTCCGGCAACTCTTGCGCTGAGAATTCCAAAGCAAACCGTGAGCCCGAGTGATCCCGGGTCATTTTGCGTGAACAAAGCCGCCGCAACACAAGCGCTGATGTGAAAGGCGCGTTATAGAATGGACGAACCAACTGAGTATGCTGAACCCTATGATCTTGTCATCATCGGTGCCGGGATAGCGGGGCTCAATGCGCTCCATGCGGCGTCAGTCTATCTGCCGACATCCGCGCGCATTCTTCTGATCGATGAGAAGGACGCCCCGGGCGGCATGTGGACCATGGCCTATGAGTATGTGCGTCTGCACCAGCCTCACCCGTTTTTACGGTGGGCGCAATGAAGTGGGCCTCGCGTAAACCGCACAGTTACCTTGCTCGACGCGATGAGGTACAGGCGCATCTGGCACATCGCCTGCAAAAGATGCGAACGGACCTCACCCTCGACCTGGACCGCAGGCCGTGCCTGTCGCCCAATGACGTGATCCTGTCGATCAATACGCGCGACGCAATACATATCCTGACGAGCTATTCGAGTTTTATTCTCTCGCATCTTTTCTTCAACGGGAACCTTCGGTCGGCCAGGCTCTTTTTTCTCGACCTTGAAATGCTGATGAAAAAGAACAAAAAGGCCTTCGCTGCGGCATCCCTGGCGCAATCCTATCACAACGTGATGATGGGATTTCGCAATTTGCCCTGAGCCTCACGCGATCATTTCGGCCTTGATCTCAATCGCTGGCACCCAAAGCTGCGCAATTTGATTGCACTGAACTCGTTGCGAAAGACGGCCCGTGAAGATGTGAATCATTGCCGCGTCGCACTTGAGAAGGTTGTGGATCGGTTTGGTCTTCATGGCGGCATGCTCGCTTAAAGAGGATCGAGCAACGGAAGTGGACACCACCATCAATGAGACCCCCACACCCGACTTGCGGTTTGTTGGAACAGAATATGGGGAACGAGCCGGGCGAACGGTTCAACAAACCCCGCGGTCCCGCCGCGGGCGCAGTGAGGGAGCTTCGATTGGAACGCCGATTGATTGTCATTATGGCCGCTGATGTAGTGGATTATTCGCGACTGCTAAGTGAAGACGAGGTTCAAACCTTGACAGCGTTGGATGAATTTCGTGACAGCTTTGTTCGAACCCGCTGTGGCTGCACATGGCGGCTTGATCCTCAAGTGATTGGGCGATGGCTGGATCGTCGAGTTCGCAAATATTTCGGATGCTGTCTCCAGCGCTGTTGAAATACAAGAAGGTCTGAGGTCGCTGAAAGTCATAACGTAACGTATCGGCGTCCATTTGGGTAACCTCACCTTTCGGCGAGACGATAAACATGGGGACGGCATCAATATTGCTCCGCGCTTGGAAACCCTGGTCAAACCGGGTCAGGTGCTGATCTCCGATGTCGCTCATCACCGTCTCGACCGCAAGGGTGCAACCGCATTTGCCGGCGGTGATTTTCATCAACTGAAGAACATTTCTCGGCCTGTTGCGGTTTTGCATTGGCCGGTTGCCAATGGTGCTCCGGCAAGTCCGTTGCCCAAATTGGCAGAGGAACACAGCAAACCCTCCATCGCGGTTCTGCCCTTCGTCAACCTGTCGGACGATCGTGAGCAGCGCTTTTTGGCCAAGGTGTCTCTGAAGACATCATCATAGAGTTATCGAAGTTCGGTTCCCTGCTGATGATCGCGGGCAATTCCACTTCAAAATATGTGGACCACTGGCTGGACCTGAAAACAATCGGCCATCAATTGGCGGCACAATATCTGGTGGAAGGAAGTGTACGAAAATCCAACGACAGGGTGCGCGTGAGTGCACGACTGATCGAGGCAGAAAACGGCCGTCAAGTGTGGGCCAATCGCCATGACGGCGTTATGGCGGATATTTTTGACATGCAAGATCAAGTAACGGTATCCATCGTTGGCGCTGTGGGTGTGGCAATCGATAAAGTCGAGATTGGACGATTAAGGCGTCGAACACCGGAGAATTTGACCGCTTGGGAGCTTGCATTGCAGGCCTACGCCCTGAATTTTACCGGCAACAGGACAGACAATGAGAAGGCCTTGGCGCTTTCACAGCAGGCTATCGAGCTTGAACCGCAATAAGCCCGCGGATATGCAATGCTGGCGGTCTTTCATTGGACAGCTGTCTTTTGTGGTTGGGTTGAGAATCGCTACCGAACGGTCGAAGAAGCATTGGCACAGGCGCAACATGCATATTCCCTGGACCGGAATGAGGTTTGGGCAGGCGCTGCAATTGCCAAGTGCCACCTCACACAAGGCAATATGGACTAGTCTCTGGATGCAGCACACCGTACCCTTGCCAAAGCCCCTTGTTCGCTGGAGGCACGCAGGACGCTTTCCATGGTTCTCGGCTTCAAAGGACAAACACAAGCCTCACTGGAACAGTTGGACTTTATTGCCAAACTGAATCCCTCCGATACGAATTCCCTTATGGATTCACTTGCACGGGCAAATGCTCACTTCGCAGCCGGAGACTTCATGGCTGCATGCCAGCATTCCGAAGAAGCACGTGAACTTCATCCGGACTGGATTGGTCTCTACTGGGTATACGCCGCTGCCACGGCTTTGTCAGATCGGCCGGATTTGGCTCAAGAACTCGCCAGGACCATCACAAGTATGATGCCCAAGGCCAATCTCGCCATGATACGCCGAGCCCCCCTGTTTTCGCAGAGCCACGTCGTGGAAAATCTGGTTGTAGGCCTGAAGAGTGCCGGCATAAGGGATTGAAACCAAGCTTCAAACGCCGGCGTGACACGGTACCCTTTGACCCTCACCGGATCCGGGTGCCGTGTTCACCGGTTCCGTGTGGACTTTCATTTCCTTGCCATCATCCGATGGGCCGTACATGAAGCCAATCCACTTTGATTCCTGTCGGATCAAATTAATTTTCACAAACTGTCGATCGGCACCCGCGCATTTCGTCATGTCGGTGAAAGCAATGTCGCTTTCCATCCTGAAAGGACACAACATGACGACATTTCAACTTCTGACAATCGGCGCGAGCGCAATCGCACTGATAGCGGCTGGATCACTGCTTCTGCCCGGCCAGGTTCGCGTGGAAAGGCAAGCCATCATTGATGCGACAAGCGAACAGGTGATGGAACTGGCCTCATCCAGCGAGGGCTATCAACAATTCAACCCGTTCCGCACCGCTGATCCGGATCTCAAGATCGCGCCCTTCGGTCCGGCGGCAGGAATCGGCTCGGGTTTCCATTTCGACGGCGAGGGTGGCAAGGGAAGCCAGACTGTGGCTGCCATAACCGCGAATTCCGTTCGCTATCAAATCGACATGGGTCCCATGGGGCGGCCGGTACAGACCATCACGACAAGCCCCACACGAGAGGGCCTCCTGGTGAGCTGGAGCATGGATGCCGACCTTGGGATCAATCCTGTTCAGCGGATCTTCGGACTGTTCATGGACCGCATGATTGGCGATACTCTTCAGCAGGGTCTCGCCAATCTGGATACGGCAACCTGACCGGACAATAACAAAGGAAGTTCAATGCGTTATACATTTTTGCTCTACTCCGACCCGGCTGACCTTGCCCATATGACTCCGGATGACTGGGGGGCGTTGAAACAAGTCTATGGTGTTTACATTGGAGCGCTCAAGGAAGCCGGTGTCTTTGTTGATACCGACTGGTTGCAACCGGTGGATACGGCCACGACCCTGTCAATGAAAGGGGAAGGCAGGCAGGTGCAGGACGGGCCATTCGCAGAAACGAAGGAGACGCTTGGCGGTTACTTCGTCATCGATGTTCCAGATCTCGATGCGGCCATGGCCTGGGCAGAAAAATGCCCTGCTGCCAAGACCGGCAAGGTCGAGATCCGTGCCACGGCGATGGGCGACACATGACGCCGGCAGCCCGCGCGGCGGAATACGCGGCGCGGGCGTCCTACGGCAAGCTGATCGCCATTCTGGCAAAACGCTGCGGCGACATCACCGCAGCCGAGGATGCCCTGGCGGACGCCTTTGCAAAGGCCCTTGATCGCTGGCCGACCGGCGGCGTGCCGCAAAATCCGGACGCATGGTTGCTGACAACGGCGCGCAACCGCCTCACCGATATGCAGCGCCACAAGGCCCGCTTTCCTGAGACAAATGACATACCCGAGATGGCCGCGGATACCACATCACCCCTGTCGACACTCCCCGATGACCGGTTGTCGCTTCTCTTTGTCTGCGCCCATCCGGCCATTTCCAGTCACATGCACACACCATTGATGCTGCAAACGGTGCTGGGTGTTGAAGCACAGGACATCGCCAGAGCCTTTCTGGTGCCACCCAAGGCGATGGCGCAGCGTCTGGTGCGCGCAAAACGAAAAATCCGGGACGCGCACATCCCGTTCATGGTTCCCGACGAGCAGGAGTTACCAGGCCGACTCGAAGCCGTCTATGAGGCAATCTATGCTGCCAACTCAATCGATTGGCTGACCCCACAGGATAATCTCGGACAGGAAGCGCTCTATCTGGCGGACCTGTTGACCCGGCTTCGCCCCAACGATGCCGAAGCGCTCGGACTGGCTTCGCTGATTGCTTTCGGACATGCCCGTGGAGAGGCAAGAATCCGCGACGGTGTCCTCGTGCCGATTCCGGAGCAGGACACGTCCCTTTGGGACAAACCACTCAATTCCTATGGTCTTCGTACATTGAACAAGGCGACCCAACTGGGTTCGATCGGGCGATTTCAACTTGAGGCCGCCATCCAGTCGGTCCATCTTCACCGCGCAGATACGGGTGTAACCGACTGGGATGCTCTCAACCGCCTCTATTTTGCACTCAACACACTGAGCCCGTCACTTGGTTCTTCGGTTGCGCACGCGGTTGTCACCGCGGAGCTTCATGGTCCGGAGGCAGGACTTGCGGCTCTGGACCGCCTCGAGAAGCATCCGACAGGCGAATTTCAGCCGATCCACGCCGCACGGGCAGAATTTCATTCGAAAGCAGGCCGATACGCTGAAGCGGAGGTAGCCTGTAAAAAGGCCATCTCCCTGACCACGGAGCCCCATCTGCGTCGTTTATTGAACAATCGGCTGGAAACATATCGTCGCCGGCAATAAACACCTTACAGCAACGGGCAATCATCCCATTTGGGCATCGGGTCCGGACAAATACGTCCTCACTCTTTTTGAAAATGAAGACTTTTGTTGATGGAACCAACCAGATAGAACCCTTCGGCTTCCACAATTGGCCTCAATCGATCGTAGGCGAGATCGTTTTCATAGAGCAGCAGCCCGTCGCAATGGTCATGCACTGAATCTCTGATAAAATCGTCCACAGCAAACAGATCCGGCTCAAGAGCAAGAACTCCGATTGAGCCGCATGTAACTCCGGTTTGGGTGGCCACTGTTTGCCGAATGAAGCGCTGGTCATCGAGGTAGTCTCTATTCGGCCAATCGCGCCAGAAAATCCAGTAGAAGTAGCTTCCCGATTGATTTCTGAGATCGAACCCGGCTGCGAATGGTGCACTGGACACCACCACAAGAAGAACAACCACGCTCAAATCTAAGGCTTTGTTGCCACTCCTCTCAAGGGAATCGAGAATCTGTATCAACATGACAATCATGATGACGGCGAATGGAATTCCGTAGTGCAACTCGAAATTGCCGATCACTTCCCGGACTGAAATCAGATGCAGGAAAACCAATGGAAGCATCAACAAAAAAGGGATGGTGGCCCGTGGGAATCGCAATGCGACAATCGGAAGTAGAAGCAGAAAGGGAAGCGTTCCGGCCGATTCAAACAGGTTCTGTATGCGTTTTGCGATCAGCCCCATTGTCAAATGACTGAAACCATCTCCGATAAAATTGCCTTCGACCGTCGCAAATCCCGGGAAGTAGACTGCCTTGGCGGCAAGAATGCATAGAGAAAGCAAAACGCCGATCAGAATGAATCCGTAGAGCGGACGACTTGCCGGGTGCAGGATACCAGCGGATTGGGTGAATAAGGCGCACAACGCGGCGTAAGCCACATAAAATCCCCCGTCCTCCCTGGACAACACCATCATCGAGGCGAGAAGCAATGCCAGCCAATAGCGCTTTGCAAAGAGTGTTAGATACAACGCTCCGCTGGCTCCGATGAAAACAATTTCATAGTGCGGATAGCCCAATGCGGCGACGACAAACTGGCTGGTCAGGGAAAAGACACCTCCAACCAAAAGAATGATTATTTTCGTAGCCTGTTTTTCTCCTCGAGACAGGGCGAGAATGACAAATGGAAGATAGATGAGCAGACCGCAAAACACGGTGAAAATCATGAAGGATTGTATTCCCGGATAATCCAGCAGACCCGAAAAAACGGCGCTCCACAAAGCAATCAGTGGAGACATGTGGTGTTGATAGAATGTCTCGGTATGGATGGATTGAGGATTTGCAAGCCAGGGATCAGCAGAACCAAACAGGAATGCGAACCACCCGCTATCCAACAGGTATCCACCATAATTGAAGTGAAGAACAATCGAGGCAGAGTAGGTTTTGACAATGAGAAATATTGTCAGGGTGACAATTGATATGACCGACATCCTGTACAAAACATCAACCCGCCAATCGCGGTGGGATGCTGCGAAATAATCTAACGGCATATCGGTCTCGGGTTACGAAGAGAATGCATGGAAGTGCATTAGTTCATCTCGATGTGAATTGCCACGTTCACTGGTCCGACATGAACGACCGTTCGAGGTGCCCAACCGCTGATGGCGACATCTGGTGACACATCGACAGTCATTGACTGCAACACGGCAATGTCGCGTATGGCGGCATCAAGTGCTGTCACCCTTCCGGATCCAGCAGCCGCGGCCCTGCCCCTTCCGCTGCGAGTTCATCATCGGGGTTGCGCAGTGGACATCGGTCTACACTCAGACAACCACATCCGATGCAAAGGGAAAGTGTGTCGCGCAGCCGTGTCAGCCGATCGATCCGGTCGTCGAGATCATGCTTCCAATTGGATGCGATTTTCTCCCAATCCCTGGTGGTCGGAGACCGTCCATGCGGCAAAGCAGCCAGCGCCTTTGCAATCTCCTTCAACGGGATCCCTGCGCGCTGTGCCACCTTGATGATCGCGACGCGTCGGAGAATATCACGTCCGAAGCGGCGGTGATTGCCGCGATTGCGGTTGGAGTGGATCAGACCACGCGCCTCGTAGAAATGAATGGTTGAAACCGGCAACCCACTCCGGGCAGCGACATCTCCGACTGACAGTTCTTTCAACACTTTAGGCATTCATTATCCAAACGATCTGCTTGACCTCAACGTTAGTTGAGGTTCTACAGTGTCGTTTCGTTCCTGCAAACCCCTTCTGCTCCCCGAGAGGAAAACCATTGACTATGGACAAGATTGGCGACGCCAAAACCGAGCGTACCTCCGGAATGCGGGCATATCATTCCATCCTCGTTTTATTGCTTGGTTTTTGCGCTGGCCTTCAGCTTGGCAAGATCGCACCTATTACCGGATTTCTTCAATCGCAACACGGATACAGCCTGACAACCATCGGCTGGGTAACGGCGCTGATCGGGGTATTCGTTGCACTGGCGGCCCTTCCCTCGGCCAAATTCATTGATCGGATCGGACCAGTATCCGGATTGAAGAGCGGCGCGATCATCCTGACGGCGGGTGCCGCGCTGCTCGCCGCGTCCAATGGTCTTCTGCCGCACCTTGCTGCCAGAACAATCGAAGCGATCGGCTATGTTCTTCTGGTGATTGCTGCGCCTGCCTTTCTTGCAACCTATGCACCCGTACGCCAGCGACCGGTCATGCTGGCCCTTTGGGGCAGTTTCGTTCCTGTGGGTTACGCCCTTGCCAATGTGCAGGCGGCCTTCGTTGTGGGGCCATACGGACCGACAGCCTTTCTTTACAGCGCCGCCCTGCTTCTGGGCGCGTTTTCCCTTGCCGTCGTTATACTTGTTCCGCGGAGTAAACCGGCGATGGCGCGACACCATAATGGCGGGCGCCTGTCCGATATGACGCGGAATCCGGCGCTGTTGGCACTGGGATTTGGCATATATGTCCTTCTGTCTCTGTCTTTCTTCACCTTTCTTCCGACCTTCATCAATCAGACAGATAGTGTTTTGGCAGTTTCACCGGCGGCGATCGCACTTTTCGTGCCCGCCGGCAATGCTATTGCCGCATTGCTGCTTGCGTTCGTGCCAGCCCGCCACGCTCCCACATTGACTCTTGCCGGATTTGCGCTCTCCGGGCTGTGTGCGATCTTTCTCTTTCAGCCGTCAATCGGCGTCCTGACCGTGTTTGCCTACGTTACATTTGCCTTTCTCGGCGGTGTCATCGCATCGATGTGTTTTGGAAGTGTTCCGCAGGTCGCGTCGGAAAGGTTTTCAGCGGCCCTGGTGGTCGGAATCATCGCGCAGGCTGGTGGGACCGGAACCATTTTCGGGCCGCCGCTCGCCGGATTTGTCATCGACACTTGGGGTTGGACCGGCCTTTCCACGCTTCTGGTCGGATTATCCGCTGCCGGATCCCTGTTGATGGTTCCAATGGTCCGCTCATCGGGAAATCGCAATTCAGCTGTGGAAATCAGCTGAATGCGTGACTGGCGGAACGTTCCCTGCAAAGCCATCGTTTAGACTGTCCCAATGGAACCTTCAAAAGAAATTTCGCGTCTGATTGAAATCATGGCCGCCCTGCGCGATCCGCAATCAGGATGCCCTTGGGACGTTAAACAGGATTTCCAGTCGATCAAACCCTATACGATCGAGGAAGCTTACGAGGTTGCTGACGCAATTGAACGGGGCGATCTGGACGATCTGAAGGATGAACTCGGTGATTTGCTGCTGCAGGTCGTTTTCCACGCCCGCATGGCCGAAGAAAGCGGAGACTTTACCTTTGGCGACGTTGTCCAGGCGATTACGCAGAAAATGATCCGCCGCCACCCGCATGTATTTGCCGATTCCAGTTCGGATACGCCCGAGGGCGTCAAGATCCAGTGGGATGAGATCAAGGCGGCCGAAAAGGCAGATCGCGCAGCCCGCCGCGGACAATCAGCCGATGCCGGCAAGGACGGGCTTCTGGACGATGTTCCCCGCGCCCTGCCCGCTCTGACCGAAGCCATCAAGCTTCAGCAAAGGGCGGCCCGCGTCGGGTTCGATTGGAGCGAGGCCGAACCGGTCCTGAACAAGATCGAAGAAGAAATCCGCGAGTTGCGAGACGCGCTGAAGGATACGGATCAGTCAAAAGTCCAGGATGAATTTGGTGATGTCCTGTTTGCAATCGTCAATCTTGGACGCCACATCAACGCAGATCCGGAAATGGCCCTTCGCGGCACCAATGCAAAGTTCCGAAAACGATTTTCCCATGTGGAGCAGTCGATCGGAACCGCAGGTGAGGACCTGCAATCGGTTTCTCTTGAGCGAATGGAAGACCTTTGGAGTGAAGCCAAGAAATTCGACTGACCGTGGGTCGTGACCAAGTAGCGCGACCAAGGGGAAACACCAACATTAACGCAGGCGGGGGTTCAATGCATCACGCAGCCAGTCCCCCAGCAGATTGACTGCCAGCGCAAGCGCCAGCAGCGTGACCGCCGGGAACAGCAATATCCACCATTCCCCGGAAAACAGAAAACCCTGCCCGATCCGGATCAGGGTGCCAAGGGAGGGCTGCGTCGGCGGCGCGCCCACACCGAGATAAGACAAAGTCGCCTCTGCAATGATCGCCAGCGCCAGGCTGATGGTCGCGATCACGAGCACCGGACCCAGAACATTGGGCAAGATGTGTCGCACCATGATTGCGAGGCGGCTGCGGCCGATCAATCGGGCTGCCTGTACATATTCCTTGTTCTTCTCGACCATGGTCGCGCCGCGCACGACCCGTGCAAATTGAACCCAGTCCGACAGGCCGATGGCCAGGATGAGCACCCAGATAGCGACCTGGTCACGCATGTCGACGGGCGTGACGCCCTTGGCAATGCCGAAGATGAGCATGGCAACGAGCAACGACGGAAAGGTCAGCTGCACATCGGCAATGCGCATGATCGTGGCGCCGACCCATCCCCCCACATACCCAGCGATCAGACCCAGCGATACGCCAAGAACAAGCGCAAAGAGAACGGCCATCGAGCCGACGAACAGGGATATCCGCAAACCGTAGAGAATGGTCGAAAAAATATCTCTGCCCTGCCCGTCTGTGCCCAGCCAGAACGTCTCGCCGGTAAACGCGTTCGGCTCCATTGGGGCTGTGAACCCGTTCATCAGATTGAGCGTCGACAGATCATAGGGATTATGCGGCGCAATAAGGGGGCTGAGGATAGCCCCGAGCACCAGCACAATGACGACCGTCGACGAAATCATCGCCAGTTTCGATTGGCGAAAAGACCAGAAAAAATCCGACGACCAGGCGCGTGACAACCTCTCCATCAGCCATTCCCCGCAACGGCATCTTCACCGCTGAGACGTGGATCAACAGCAAAATACAAAAGGTCGACAATCAGATTGATGGCGACAAAGACCACGGAGATCAGCATCAGATAGGCGGCCATCACCGGAATATCGACGAACTGTATGGCGTTGACGAACAGCAAACCGATACCCGGCCATTGGAAGACTGTCTCGGTAACAATTGCAAATGCAATGATTGATCCCAGTTGCAGGCCCGTAATGGTGATGACGGGAACAAGCGTATTCTTCAGCGCATGGTGGAAATAGATCGCACGCTGGGAAAGCCCCCGGGCCCGCGCAAATCGGATGTAGTCCTGTCGCAAGACCTCAAGCATTTCGGAGCGCACGAGCCGCATGATCAGGGTCATCTGGTAAAGACCAAGGGTTATCGCGGGTAGTATCAGCGCCTTCAGCCCCGAAACGGTGAGGAAACCCGTACTCCAACCGCCAATCATGACAACATCGCCGCGTCCGAAACTTGGCAGGATGTCGAGTTCCACGGAAAACAGGTAGATCAGCAGGATTCCGATTAGAAAGGTCGGCAAGGAGACACCGATCAACGAGACGACCATGATCGTGTTGGCCGCCAATCCGTTTCGCCTGATCGCGGTAAAAACACCCAGGGCAACCCCGATGGTGATCGCCAGCAAAGCCGAAACACCGGCCAGCTCAAGCGTCGCCGGCGCACGCTCCAGAATGATCTCGAAGACCGGGCGCCCCTGCCGGTAGCTGATGCCGAAATTGCCTTGAACCGCTCCTTCCAGGAAGCGGTAGTACTGAACCAGGAAGGGCTGATCGAGACCCAACTCGCCCCGCAGTCGCTCGATATCGGCAGCGGTGGCCTCCTGCCCCAGCATGTTGTCGATCGGGTCACCAACAAACCGGAACATGGAAAAGGCCACCAGCCCGACGACAAGCAAAACGATAAGGGACTGAAAAACTCGGCGTAACCCGAAAGCAAGCATGTCGGGTTACGCCTCTTTGAATGAATGCAGCAAATTCATGCTGCTCAGTTGACGTTGATCCAGCGCAGGATCACGAAATTGTCCGGACGCTGCGTCAGTTCGACATTGTCGCGCGCACCCCAGACCAGTGGCTGAACATAGAGCGGCACATAGGCCGTTTCGTCCTGCAGGATCTTGGCGCTTTCATCGAGCATCGCCTGGCGCTTTCCATCATCGATTTCCGACTGGATCATCGGCAGCAATTCATCAACTCTGGCATTGGAAAAGTCCCCGAAATTCCAGCTTCCAAGCTTCTTTTCCTTGTTGGGCGTGGAGGCCAGGAACCGCAGCGGATGTTCCGCATCAAACGTGCCGGGTGACCAGCCAAGCAGATACATGTCGAAATTGTCGGCTCTCAGTTCAGGCCAGTAATTGCGCACGGGCATTGCGTCGAGCTGCGCATCGATGCCCACCTGGGACAGCATGGCAACGACCCCCTGACAGACAGCTTCATCGTTCAGGTAACGGTCATTGGGACATTTCAGTCCGAAGGAAAATCCGTCTTTGTAACCGGCTTCGGCCAGGAGTTTCTTGGCCATCTCCGGATCGAACGCCGGCCGGTCCGCAAGCGCTGATGAGTAGCCACGCATGGCTGGGCTGACGAGCTGAGAAGCCGGCTGAGCAGCGCCGCGCATGATGGTCTGCAGGATCGCATCAACATTGACCGCATGCCCGACAGCAGCGCGGACCTTCGGGTCCTTGAACGGGTTCGGCTTGCCGGCATCGTTGCCGTATTTCAGCTCATCGGCCTGATGTGGGAACCCGAGCATGATCACCCGAGCCTCGATGCCGTCGATAACCTTGACTCCATCGCGCTCCTTCAAGCGTGCCGCATCCTGTATCGGCACCGGATTGATCATGTCGACATCACCGGAAAGCAAAGCTGCAACAGCAGTGGCCGGGTTCTGGATCGGCGTGAATTCGGCGCGGGTGATGTTGTGTTCCTTGTCACCCCACCAGCCATCAAAGGGTTCCAGCACGGTCTTGAGGCCAGGCTGCCGCTCGGCAAGCTTGAAAGCCCCGGTGCCATTGGCATTCAACGTCGCGTGGTTTTCCTCCTCCTTGGAGGGCAGCGCAGCATTGTTCGATTCAGCCCACCCCTTATCCAAAATCATGAAATTGGCGATTGAATCCGGAAAAATCGGATTGGGTGCCTTCATCATGAAATCGATCGTGTGATCATCGACCACAATGACTTCCGAAACCGGGGCAAACCAGGACGATGTGTCCGCCGCTTCACTTGAGGCGCGTTGATAGGAGAACAAGACATCTTCCGCGGTGAAGTCGGATCCATCGTGGAACTTAACATCCTTGCGCAGATTGAAGCGCCATCCCTTGTCGTCGATCGGCTCCCAGCTCTCGGCCAATGTACCCTCGACCGCCATGGTCTTGTCGCGACGCACGAGACCTTCATAGATATTGTTCAAAAACCCAAGAACCGGCGCGGAATTGACCGCATGCGGGTCCATGGTTTGCGGATCGGTCGTCGAAGCCCAGCGAAATGTCTCCGCCTGGGCCGCGCCAGCCGCCAAAACCGCCATCAAGGCGGTCATACTGATGAGTTTATGCATATTTATCTCTCCCAAGGTGACGTTTTGGCCGGATCGTCCCACCGGCGCGCCTATTGGTCAAGGGCTTGTTTTATCTGTCGTCTAGGCGGCACGACAGTTGACGCAAACGTGATGGGTTTCGCGCACATCTTTTTTGTCGAGGCCAACTTTTTTCGAGCCGCGAACACCTGAATACCGGTCAAGACTTTGATAAGCACAATACCTTATTCTGGTTGTACCACCAATAATAGCAACCTAAAGATGGGGTGTTGTTAAGACCAACATGATGGGACGGTGTTCGAATGACTCAAATACCGATTGTTCCCGATTCGCATTGTCTGAATGAGTTTGAAAGACAGAATCTGGAATCAAAAATTTCACTGCTGCGCCGATCACTGGAACGGTTTCCAGTCTCTGACGGTGAACCGATGAACGAGCCGACCGACCTTCGAGGGGCCGAAAACTGGGCGAAATCAACGACAATCCACCTCTTCAACCTTTTCAAGGCATTGGTCGCCATTCGGTATCGAACATCCCCGCTCAAGCTGGCGATCCAACACACACGACAATCTTTTCATGCCGTGTTTGAATTGGTGTTCTGTTCGATCAGGGGGCCCCAGGCAAAAGATTTCGCGCGCGCCCGTCTGTCAGTTGAGACGGCGCTGAATGCGTGTCAAAGATTGGTTGCATGATACCAGTCAGGATATAAACAATCTCGGCTGCTCTGTGGGCGGTCTCGCGAGCACAAATGATGATCTGCCGAATTGTTAAGCCCAAATAAATTCGCTTGGCCGGACGCCAAACAATTACAATTGCCCGTCAAGATAGGACAGCGACTTTGACCATGATGCCGGGAAACCGACATCCCCGAAATAGTTTTTTAGATACTGGTAGGTCGGAAGCAGGCTTTTTGCGATTGTTAGTGTATTATCTTCGCTGAGTTCAACCTTGCTGTGTGAGCCGATGACCTCCGATTGAAACGTTACACTTTCAATGGATAGAAAATCTGAAACCCGATTCAACGCGTCCTGCGAAAACAGATTATCGAACAGGATTACCTGAAAAGGGATTGTACTTTCCATTGCCATGGCTTTTTCGATAATCAGATTTGCGCGGCTTCGAATTGTGATCTGATCAATATGTATATCAACCAGTTCGTCTATCTTGGTTGCATACTCAATCGTCCCTGGCTGGAACGGAACATTGAACGCCAATCTGCGCCCATTGAATACATGCATCGAGAGCTGGGAGACCGCACGTTCGAGGGGGTCTCTCAACAGGTAAAGCGCTTTGGTTTGGAGGCCAAGCGCCGCCATAATCCCAGCCAACTCGCTCAACTGATACTGGGTTAGGTTCATACCGGTTCCCGGAGTGAAGTCAGCCAGAATATGCTGGTGCTTCGACTTTACGACATGCTCGGTTGATTTTCTCAGGAAAACATCTGGGGCCAACTGCATTTCATATCGCATTTTCATGCGTTTGGGGTTTTGGCCTGACTGAAAACGGCATTTAAGTCGTCGTATCGATCGCTCCTTGTCCTCAACAGTTGCAAAATATTGCCGCCAAAAACGCCACTCTTTAAGTCCGGCATCAAATATTTCCGGCGCTGCGCCGAGGTTATTGCTGAGCCACGAGGTCCCCGATTTTTGGGCACCGTATAGAAACAAAAAAGTGTCCGGTGGTTTTGAGGATATTATGTTAGGCAAATTCCCGTTCGCGCATCCCATTTTGTGTCAATTTATTCCCATTTGGCGTGGTCGTGATTTAGAATTCATAAACCTCGGGAGTAGTCCCAAGCAAAATCATTTTATTCATATGAGGCGAATCGCAGAATTGAGTAAGCAAAAAACAGATTTAGTCGGCCTCTTATGACAACCAATTGGGCGGATGCTGTTTGGCGAATAAATTGTTCGCACTGGAACGCGAACAGGCCGCTACTGTCAAGCTTCAAAGCCGAGCCGTTGGATATGACCTCTTGAACAGAATGGACTCTCGGGCAAAAAATGAACGTGAACTGCAACCAGTTCTCGATCAACCTGGCTGATTGGCTGACGTGTAATGAATTGTATTCTCCATATCGGGGCAGAAAAATCTGGAAGCACCTCACTGCAACATTGGTTCTACGCCAATCGCGCCTGTCTCGCCGAAAGCGGAATTTGCCTCAGTGATGCACTTGGTTCGCCGACCAATCGGAAATTGTCACTTTATTTTCAGAGACGGGTGGACGGCTGGACCAAAACTAACGATCTTGAAGATCGCGACAAACGACGCGCGTTCCTCAAGCCGGCTCTGGACAGGCTGCGTCAGGAAGTCAAACAGGCTGAAAATGATGCCCATACGTTCCTGATTACGTCAGAACATTTGCACAGCCGGTTAGATCGACAAGACCTCCTTGATGAACTCGGCGAGTTTATGTTTTCCCTTTTTGAATCAATTGAAGTGGTGGGATATGTGCGCAATCAAGCTGAACTAGCTGTTTCCGCATACTCAACTGCATTGCGGGTAAATGAGACACGCTCGCTGGCTGACTATATAAAAAACATCGGCCCCGAAACTTACACCTTCAATCACCACGCTTCGGCGAGTCTTTGGTCGAACACGTTTGGAAACTCATCAGTCCGTTTCCGAGTATTCGACAACTGTCTGAAAATGGCGAATGGTGTTGTGACGGACTTTGCTGAAAATGTGTTGGAACTATCGGAGCTGCCCGCAATCACATCTTCCACTAATCAACTCAATTCCAGGCTCACTCCACTACAGGCTGCAGCATTCCGCAAAATCAATGCTCTCTATCCCCGATGGCCCAACGATAGCGTGCAGGCACTTTTGAACCGCAAAATGAAAAAGAAAATTCTGAAAGAGCCGTCAGATGCAGGCCGCAAGCTGCAGCTATCCAATCCCACGGACTTTCTTGACAAGTTCAAACATGTAAACGAGCTGTTCTTTGAAAGATTTGGCGATGGGGACAATTGTTTCAGCTCCGAGAGATATCAGCCGAGTGATCGGAACGGGAACGTGGATATCTCAAATCTGGAGCCCGATCTGGATGCCTTTTTGAAACCGCTTTTGGCAAAATACGCACATAGAGACACCCGACTTTACGGTCAGCTTTGGCCACGATTGAAATTTTGGCAAAAACTGTGATGCACTGGTGGCACAGCATTCAACGCAGATGGGGCCCGAGCCGGCCGACATTCGTTCTCGGCGTTGGCGCCCAAAAAGCGGGGACTACATGGTTGTACGAGTATCTAAAGGTTTGTGATGGCTGCAATTTGGGAGATTTGAAGGAATACCATATCTGGGATGGATTGTTGCAGCCCAGGCTATTTCCCGAGCACGATTATCGCAGCAGCTTCACGCAGCCCGAAAAGGGACGAGACCTGCGTAAAAAACTACAAGCAAATCCGCGCGAGTACGTGCGGTATTTTCGGGATCAAGTGCAGGCGTACAATCTGACTGCGGACATCACACCCTCCTACTGCGGTCTATCGACCAAAGATTTTCGTCAAATTCGTCGAAAATTGAGGTTTGGTGGCTTTCTTCCAAAGGTTGTTTTTTTGATGCGAGATCCGGTGCAGCGTTGCTGGAGTGCCTGTCGAATGTATGCAAGAAACGAAGCGATGAACGGCGGTCGCAAATGGTCAGATGAGGATATGGCCAAACACTTCTCGACAACCTATGGATCACAACATTATCAAATTCGAACCAACTATCAGCGCACTGTGGAATCTTTAGAACGCGCATTCCAGCCTGAAGAGGTCTACTTTGGGTTTTTCGAGGATATGTTTGAGGGGAAGCAGCTATATGAATTGTCAAACTTTCTAAACGTACCGCTGGATCTCAGTCAGAGTCAAAGAGTTAGAAACGATTCTCCCGCGGCGGCGCTTCCCAAAGATGTGCATCACCATTGTCGCGAGTTTTATCGCAGCACATACGAGTACTGCGCGTTCCGATTTCCGAAATCACGGACCCTTTGGGCATCCGAATAAACTGACAAGGCTATGTGATTGACTGCATATGCCTGCGCATGCCGATTTGCAGCGAAAGTTGGAATATACGACGACAGGTTTGACGCAATACCAAGTAGATCAGTATCGCCCTGATTCCAAGCAAATCAGGAAATATCGCCAGTCCCAGAATAAAGGTAATCAGCGGAATAAAATCAAAACTCATCTGGCGCCACGGCCTAAGTTCGAGCCGAGTTGCACGAGTGGCCTCTCTTGTTGATTTTGCAGTCAGCCTCAAAAAAAACTTGCCTGATTGCCAAGCCAATCCGTTTCCAATCACCATGACAACCAATGCTTCCCAAGAGCCGAGCACCAAAAGCACACACACGCTGCCAATGGACAGAACGAATAGGTACGCCAGATTGATGACTAGCTTGGTTTCCGAGGGTTTATAGTACTCATGCATTTGAGTACGTAATCGCCCGATTTTGAGAGCGTCGATCGAAGTCATGCTTCGCGCAAGCTGTACCAGCCCAATTGCAAGAACCGCACCGGTCAAGCACATCGCAATAGTTGGCAAAGAAGAATCCTTAGCCAATGCAGTCACACTGAATCCCACTAGACTCAGAAAGACTATGTGAGAAAAATCCAAAAACACCCGCAGACCGGAATAGGTTAGTAGGCGAGCATGAAGAAGCGCCGTCATGATTTCAACTCACTGCCAAATTGATGTGCCTTAATAGAACAAGCCACCTCAACCACGCCCGTTCCGGTGAGCATGACAAGCAGCAAACACGAACCGCTGGAGAATGACAATCAGCCAATTTGGAATGTATCGACCCATCCCCCAAATTGTTGAATGATTTTCAGCCTCGATGCATAGCCTCTTTATTCGTCGACAAGTTGGATCTGGGTATGGTTTTGAAGCCACGTCAAGTCTGACTCGTACTCACACAGGCAATTCGATGAGCCAACGGAGATAGTTTCGGAAGCTAATACCGGTTCTCAGAGCCCACCAACGGAAATTGACCGGTAGCCAACCCATTCTTTGCCAATGCGTTATGGGTTAAAGCACGCCGTAGTCGCACAGCCCGAAACCTCACCTCCAAGGCATACTTACCACTCGTAGCCCCAATTTCCCGAGAGTTCTCGCCTTCCCTATTGGCTGTTGGCGAATAAATCGAAGCAATTGGATGAAGTGTGTGAACCTGGATTGACTTCCAACTGCATGGTCCAGAGCATTTGGCAAATAGGAATGTCGTTTCAACATTCGTTCCGTTGGGTCCGATCGAATACAAGATACTTCAAGGAGTTCCGATATCGTATCCCCCATGCACAATGACTCGATCAGGTGGCGACAATTGACAACAAGCTCCTCCGTCAGGTGTTCAGCCTTCAGAAGGTGATACAACAATCGGAACGTATAGTGACATGCCCGTTCGGCGCGGAATTGCTGGTGTATTTCCGGATGGTGGAGCAACAATTCCAGCACCCGGGCAACGTGGCTCATATAAAGCTTGTGGTCTGCCGGAGTGAGGATCGATGAGGACAGAGTTCCCTGCCGAGTTTTGTCGTAGTGAATTGTTGGTGACCTTGACAAAACAAGTAACCGGTCCGCTGTGAGAACGACTTCCAGGCCAAAATCATGGTCCTCAAATTTCCGGCGGTGGAATCGGATGTTGTTTTGGATCAAGAATCTATGACGATACACTTGAGACCAGCAGGGCTGGATCACTGACATCTGTGGCACCTCATGGATATTAACAATCCGCCCGCTGAACGGCGCAATCAGGTGACCATCCGGATAGACTTCTGGGGGGTGTCCCTCCTTCACATCCATAACTACTGGCATAAATCCCACGTCAGCCTCTGCCTGATCAAGCGCCTCGCATGAGCGCAATGCCAGAGGGCCGTTTTGCCAATAGTCATCCGCATCCAGAAATGTAACAAACTTGCTATCGACTGTATCAATTCCAGTGTTTCTGGCTTCTCCCAATCCCAAATTCTTGCTGTGCGTAATGACTTTCACCCGCTCCTCACCACTGTATGCCAATTCGACATACTTCCCGGTTTCATCGGGGCAACCATCGTCGACCACCAAGATGTTCACCCCTGGCGCTGGCAAAACGGAATCGATGGCTCGATTTATTGTCTTCTTGCCATTGAAACAGGGGACGATCACAGTCAGCATTCCGATTTGTCCTTCGCCAAACACTCGAGGATGCGTCTGGCTCGCAGATCGGCCGCAGCGGGTCGCAGGCTAATGGACTGTTGCTCGATTAACTCAGCTAGCTCAGTCCGTGTAGCGCCGATCTTCGGCACAATATCATCAATCGCCTCACATTTGGCGACCATATCCGGCCGATGAACCCGTTGAGATTCACTACGATGAATCTCTCGCATCGGCAGGCTAAAAAGCGCAAGAAGCGTCCGTGTAGCTGGGTCCAGATTATTGGCATTCTTCACGCACAACGCGTGAAACAATCCAATGGAAGTAGCCATTCTTTCAAACGGCGGCAAGGTTTCGGTATAACTACCTTGGCGGAGCCTTCGATATACATAAATCGGTTGATCCGCGAGCATTGCAGCGCGGGTTTCTGCTCCCAGCCAACTCGTTAGGACAAGGTCCTCCCCCATATCATTTCGCATATTTGTTGTTCGATAGTATTTGAGCAACAATTCCCGGCGGATCAAAAACCTCCAAATGTTTCCCCAATACAGCAGTGGAAATAGGATCAGGCCGTGCGCAATGGACTTATATCGCTTCAGGACACCGTTTCCCACCAATTTTGGGATATCAGCACTCCGCGTCTCGACATACTGAAAACAAAACAGATCGAGATCTCGGTGGCTAACCACTGACTTCACAACGAATTCCAAGTCCAAGGATAGCAACACGTCGTCACCATCAACCAACCAGATAAATCGCCCTGTGCTGGCTTGAACCCCCGTTTGGCGTGTGCTGAACAGCCCCCTATTTTCAGTATGTACGATCAAACGGGCATTGGTGTGTTGCCTGGTGAACTCGCGGGCCATCAGTTCTGTTTTGTCAGTTGACCCGTCATCCACCAGCACGGCTTCGATTTGTGTTTCGTCACAGATCAATTTGGCCAAGCTGGCCAGGAAATCGGGAAGTAGGTGTTCGATTTGATAGAGAGCGACGACAACAGAAAGCACTGGACCTTGCATATACTAGTGGACGCCTCTATCGAAATCGTGCTGCGATATAAACATCGGTTGTAAAACCAGATGCCGGATCGCAATAGTGACGGCTTTTGACCGGTTGTGGGAGTGAACAGTGCTTCTAATTCCAAAACTTTGCCTAGGATACCAAAATATACCCAAGGTCGCCACCACCTCAATTTTTTCTTGGTTGTATCAAGCCTATGAGGCATCACAAACCGATACAAGCGATCCCAATTTCAAGCGCCAGTTTTTCTTGACGCAGTTCAAATGTGATTCGCTGGATCAGGTTCATGAGGCTCAAGGCGAATACTTGCGATTCGCAGTGACACGCGATCCCGTGCGCCGTTTTCTATCCATGTATGGCAACCGGGTTGTCGCCAAACGCCAATTGGGGAAAGATGATCCTTATGCACCTCAGATCCTAGATGCCGGTTTACGCCTGGATCCTCAACTCAATGAACTGATCGACTCACTCTCTGATTATCTCGCCATTTCACGGCCCATATACCACCATTGTCGACCTCAGCTCGACTTCTTGGGGGAAGATCTCTCAATCTATGACCTCCTTATGGATGTTTCTCAGTCTGATCGATTGTGCAGTCTAATTAGGCGATACTGGAAAGATCGGGGATTAAAAACGCTCTTGTCGGCGTCAGGTAACAAACTGCAAAAACTACAAACTGGTGGGCCAAAAATCAGTCTTGCCGGTATCTCGCGTCAATCCTTTGATCAACTGTTGGAGTTCTACCAGTCGGATTACGAAACGATTCCAACGCTGGACCAAGAGGAAATTAAGACCCAATTCATGCACGAAAATGGTGGCACTAATCTATATTCATATGACTTTTCTCGCGAAATTTGGAAGCCACCTAACGCTGTTCCCGCGCCCCCCAGCCGCTGGTCAAAAATCAAATCGCTCGTAAAATCGACATCCAAATTCCTGTGGAATTGATATTTTTCAACAGCCTTGACGGTGGTGCAGTATTTACTTGCAACTGGAAGGGTCGACTGTATAAACCCGAAATCCAATTTCGTTACTGCGCACACTGCGCAGCTTAACCTCTTACAATCTATTTGTACTGACAGCTGTGCTCCAGGACTGGATCAGCAGCGCAGCCGAGACTGCACCAGGATCAACGTGACCGACCGAACGAACTCCTAATTTTTGTGAGCGGCCTTTTCGGCTCTTCATGTTCCTGGTCAGTTCTGCGCCTTCATTGGCGGCCCGCGCGGCGGCCACAAGACACTCCTGGCAGCTTGCGCCGGTTTCTGCGGCTTTTGCCGCCGCTTTTGCAGCCGGCTCCCAGGCATCAAGCATCGTTTTGTCCCCAACAACGGCGCCACCGCGCCTGGCTATACCTTCCGACATTCCACTGAGCCATTGGACCAAAGCCCCTTGGTCCAGGTTCAATCGATCCGATACAGATTTTCCTGCGTTCAGAAACCCTGATGCATAGAGTGGACCGGCCGACGCACCAACCGCTTCAAGAAACGCATCAGCAATCCTGTTGCACATATCTGTTATCGTTACATTTTCATAAACTTCATCAAGTTGAGACAGCACCGCCTTCCAACCGATTTCCATCGTGATTCCATGGTCGCCATCACCAATCTGACCGTCCAGGGCGCATAGATGGTCCCGTGCTTCAAAAATTGCACTAGCGCCCGTCCGCATCATTTTCAAAAAAAGGTCCGGTGTGATTTCGCCAGACTTAACAAGATCACCCTTCAAGGCGGTTTCTCCCGCCGCAGCGACTTTTCTGCGGCGTACCGGCCGCTGGGTTTCAACCTCCGGCAATGGTGTATTTCCAACGGACAATGCCGGCGTTTGGCAGGGATGATCCAACAGTGGCGTGAGGAACTCATCCAGTCGCATGACGGAAATCGACGCGCCTTCCATGTCCAGCGAGGTGCAATACTCACCAACCCAATTGCGGTAGACAGTGACACCCAGATCAGACAGCGTGGCAGAAACACGACGAAAGATAATGTAAAGCTCCATCAGCGTTGTCGAACCCAGGCCGTTCACCAGCACAGCGACCTTGTCACCGGCCTTGAGAGCCAGTTCGTCCAGGATCGGCGATAACAAGCGCCGGACCACCTCATCCGCGGATTCCGCCGGTATCCGTTCAATTCCTGGTTCACCGTGAATGCCCATGCCAATTTCCATTTCACCGCTCGGCAACTCGAAATTCGCGCGTCCCGCTTGTGGAAGTATGCAGGCGGACAGCGCAACACCCATCGTACGGGTGGCGTCATTTGCATGGGTGGCAGCGGTCACCACCTCTTCGAATGTCGCACCGCGATCGGCGGCAGCACCGGCTGCCTTGAAAACAAAGAAGCCTCCGGCAATGCCACGCCGCTCTGCAATTCTTTCCGGCGGTGCCGACGCGATATCATCGGTGACGACAAAGGACCGGGCAACGATTTCATGCTGCTCCAGTGCTTCTTCCGCCATTCCGAAGTTCATGACATCACCGGTGTAGTTCCCATAGAGAAACAACACACCGCTCCCGCCATCCGCAGAGAGGCCGGCATCTACAATCTGAGACGGTGAAGGCGACGCAAACACGTTGCCAAGCGGTGCCGCATCGGCCAGTCCTTGTCCGACGAAGCCTGCAAAGGCCGGTTCATGTCCCGAACCACCTCCGACGACAATGCCGACCTTTCCTTTCCTGGCGCCGTGCCTTGCAACAATTGCCCGGCCGGTGTCGCCTTCGACGCACAGCAATTCAGGATGGGCCGAGACCATCCCCTCAATCAGGTCCTCGATCAGTTGATCAGGATCATTGATCAATTTGCGATGTGGTCCGCTCATGGCTGGCTCCGTCTGATATCCTGCGCTCAGATATTCTATATCAGAACAAATCTACCCTGTGCTTTTCTGACAGGTTCTTGGAGAACATCTTCAGTTCAGCCTCCTGCCGTTCGGCGTCCCAGCCAAGGGCGGCACCGGCAAGCGAACACACCTCCCCGCACATATCGGGCGTCAATCGCCCGGTGATCGCCAACGATGTCCGGCGAAGCAATATGTCCTCCAGATGCTCGACCAGTTCGTGACGCACAATCCAGTCAATCTCTGCATGGGAAAAGTCAGGCGCGTCGGAAAGGGTCTCCATTCCCTCGCCTTCCCAATCGGCAATGTCTGCGGCAGTGGACCCGTACCGCTCCAAAAGCTGCTCAACGCGCTGACGGCTTGCACCAGATCGCGAGGCAAGGTTCTGGACCCATTCACCGCGCCTATCTGATTTCGGCAAGTCTTGGCCCCCTCCGATCGGCATGTCATCGGTTGAGACTTTCCGCTGCCGCTTCAATCGGTTCAGCACCATATCGGCGACATCGGCGGAGAAAGCGCGAAAGGTTGTCCATTTGCCACCAACCAGCGAAATCACCGGAAAGGGCCTGCCCTGATTTGGCTCCTCCAATGGCGCACAATGGTCGCGACTGATCAGGCCCGGAGCGACAGAGGATGAGTGGGGCAGCGGTCGTATGCCCGAATAGGAATAGACGATCTGGCTTTCATCAAAATCGAGTCCTGGCAAGACATCCCGCAGGCTGCGCAGGAAGTATTCGACCTCATCATCGGTGCAAACAGCGGAGTCCGGATCGTCGGCAGCAATATCGGTCGACCCAACCATCGCCCGGCCTTCGTAAACGAACACCAGCAGGATACGGCCATCATCTCCCTCGAAATAGATCATCCTGTCATCAAGCTGGCGGACAAGTTCCGGATGATGAAGCAGGATATGCGCGCCCCTTGTGCCGCCGATCAATGTGCCGCCAATTCCAAGTATCGCGTTGACTCGATCAATCCAGGGACCCGCCGCATTCACGACCAGTTCGGCAGAAACCACTCGTTTTTCGCCGCCTGGAAGGCAGAGCTCAATTTCTGAATCTCTTTGTCCGACAACCGGACACCAGTTTAGCGCCTCGGATTCCCCGGAAAGAGCCAGCCCATCCTTGACCAGTTCAAGCACCAGGCGCTCCGGTGCGGTTATCGCCGCGTCATAATAGGTACCGACCGCCGTGATTGCAGGCGTCAATGCCGGAATTTCCGCCAACGCCTTGCGCCGCCCAATCATCCTGTGACGCGGCATAACCCCGGCTCTGGATCCGTACATGTCGTAAATCTGCAGGCCGATTTTGATCAGGAGTGCTCCGCGGCTGCGCGGCGCCGTTTTGGAACCCAGGAATGTACGAATTGCGGCGCTGATCCCCTTCGTCCAAGACAGTATCGGGATGAATGTCGGCAACGGCCGCACAAGATGGGCTGCATTCCTGAGCAGCAGATTGCGCTCATAGGTGGACTCGGCGACCAGACGAAACTCACCGGTTTCAAGATACTTCAGCCCACCATGGATCAGGCGGGATGGCGCCGCGCTGGTGCCGGAACAAAAGTCGCCCTTGTCGACGATGAGACAGCGCAGTCCCTGGGCGCACAGGTCACGAAACAGCCCGGCGCCGTTCACCCCGGCGCCGATGATCACCACATCAAATTCCTTGACGGTGTCATCGGTCATGAGCGCCCTCCCGGGTTCACATCAAGTGCGTTCAACCGTTCCTGCGATTCCGCCAAATCTTCCCCGACCGCAACATAGGCGGCATAGCGTTCATCATAATGTGCCGCGCGTGCAGGATCGGGTTTGAACTCGGTCGAGATCGCCGGCAGGTCGCGTGGATCGTGTTCGACACTCTCAAAGGCGCCAACCGAGGCGCCAGCGCAAAGTGCGGCGCCCCAGGCGGCCGCTTCATCGGTCTCGGTTACCGTGATCGGCATATTCAAAATGTCCGCAAACAGCTGCGCGATCATCGTGCTTCTGGAAATGCCGCCTGTCAGACGCGCCGTGTTTGCTCCGAACGCTGCGCGAAGAACATCCACATGGAAACGATGGTTGAAAGCAATGCCCTCCAGGAGGGCTGCGAGCAGGTCACCACGCTTGTGCCAGCCACGCAATCCTACAAATCCCGCGCTGGGGGCCGGCCCGAAGGGCGAACCGAAGAGGTAGGGATGGTAGATCACCGAAGAGGCGCGACCAAGCCCCTCCTCGATTTCAGGTGCCAGAAGGTCATGGATGCTTGTGCCATCGGCCTCGGCACGAGATTTCTCCGCCGCACACAGTGTATCGAGAAACCAGTCATAATTGGTCGCCGAGGCCGGCGAGATCGACATATTGTTCCAACGCGCATCCTGAACGGCGTTACGGCAAAACCAGTTTTTCCCTACCCTGGGTTCAAGGGACACGCATTCGTTGATGCTGTAGGTGCCGGCGACGATGCCGACGACATCGGGTGTGTGCCCGCCAATACCAAGCGCAGAGGCGGTGACATCGTGCAATCCGGCCGCCACTGGCGTACCCGCAGCTAATCCGGTTGCGAGGGCGGCTTCGTCTGTCACGTTTCCGATAATCTCAGCCGACCCTGCAATGGCCGGCAAAGCCGCCTCGACTGCATCAAGTCCGAAGAGCGACAAGCTCTCCGAGCTAAAGCGCTGTGTATTGACGTCGGTGAAGGATGTGCTGGCTTCCGTGCAGTCCGTTCCGATCGATCCTGTCAAGCAGTATCGCAGCCAATCCTTGCACGCCAGAACATGACCGATGCGATCAAAACGTTCAGGTTCGGTTTCCCGAATCCAGGCAAGCAGAGACGACGGTGCCGACACATGCGGTACCTGCCCCGTCAAAGTCAGACTTGCGGCCGATGTTCCATCGCTCTGCCAGCGCTGCACCTGATCCTCGGCGCGGCTGTCGAGCGACAAGATGCCATTGCCAAGTGGATCACCGGCGTTGTCCAGAAGGTAAATACCGTCACCATGGGCCGTCGCCGAAACCGAGACTACATCTTTTGGCAAGGTTTCAGTAATCGCAAGAACTTCTTGTATTGCCGATGCGGTCTGTCGCCAGAAGTCCAGCATCTCCCGTTCCACCTTGCGTGGCTCCGGCATGAGTTGCTCAATATGTCTTCGGGCAACGCCCAGTTGCCTGCCGGCAAGATCGAAGACAACCGCCTTGGTGACGGTGAGACCACTATCGATTGCAACTATTCTCGACATGCCAGCTTCCACGTTGAAATCTCAGACGCTGCGGTATTTTGCATCCACCTCGTTGATCGCATTCACATTGCCTGCAGAACGCCCCTCAGTATCGAAGCTGGCAGCAAGAAACGCGTCTGCAATGTCCTTGGCGAGTTCAGCGCCGACGACGCGCGCACCCATGGTGATGATATGAGCGTTGTTGGACGTTGCTGCCTTTCCGGCCGAGTAGGTATCGTGACATTGTGCGGCACGAATTCCAGGGACCTTGTTCGCTGAAAGACATACCCCGATGCCGGTGCCGCAAATCAGAATGGCACGATCGTAGTCTCCCGACATGACCGCTGTTGCCACGCGATCGGACAAATTGGCATAAAATGCATCGGGACCCTGGTCCGTGTGTGACACTTCATGGACGTCATGCTTGTCTGCCAGGTGCTCGGCCAAAATCTTGGCGAGCCCCTCTCCGGCACTGTCTCCCGCAACAGCAATCCTCATGGCTTTTCCTTTCCGTTTCAAAGAACTGCCGCGCACTTGTCCAGGATATGGAGATATCCCTCGACCTGCCATGCAGAGCGCCCGACAAAGAGCCCGTCAATATGGGGGCATTGGATCAATACTTCACAGTTTTCCGGGTTGACCGAGCCACCATACAAACAGGGAATCCGCCGTCCGAGCATGTCCCCGGCCACCGAAACGATTTCAGCCTGCCTTGCCTCCGCATACTCTGCGCTGGCCGGTATTCCGCCGTCTCCGATGGCCCAAACCGGCTCATAGGCCAGCATCACCTGGACATTGTCCCCGCTTGCGTCAAGTCCGCCCAGAGCGCTCGTAACCTGCTCGGCGAGAACCTCTCGTGCTCGACCGGATTCCCGGTCATCGAGCGTCTCGCCGATACAGATCAAGGGGATCAATCCGTGTCGAACAGCCGCCGCCGTCTTGAGCCCGACGGTCCTGCTTGTTTCACCAAAATGTTCTCGCCGTTCGGAGTGACCAAGTTCCACGACATCCAGTCCACAATCGACGAGCATGTTGGGTGACACCTCACCAGTCCACGGCCCCTGATCCTCCCAATGCATGTTCTGCGCCCCGACTTTCACGGAGGTATCGGCAAGGATGTTCTTGACGTCCCGGACATAGGGAAAGGGTGGGATGACAAATCTCTGAATGCGCGGGTCCCGGCTGGAGTCCGCTTTGGCCAGGGTTCTCGCAAAAGCTTCCGCCTCGGCAAGCGTCTTGTTCATTTTCCAGCTGGTTCCAATCCAGAGCTGTGGCGATGTCATGACTCGGCTTTCCCTTCGTCTGAAACAATCAACGTTCATCGCCCAGCAAGGCGCTGGCCGTTTGCTCGTCAGTGATGAGACCTGACAGCCGCCCGCTCTTCAGCACGGCTCGTATGGCAGCGACTTTGTGGGGACCACCGGCCAGAGCGACAATGCGCCCGCCATTCGGCACTTCCTCGGTGAAGGAAGCGGTGATTGTCCTTTTGGTCAACGGCGTATCCAGGCAAGCCCCATCCTCGTCAAAGAAATGCCCCAGCATCTCGCCCCGTCCGCCTTCAGCAGAAATTGCTTCGATCTCGTTCGGCTGAATGAGACCCGCATCCACCAGCTGCGCGTTATGGGAAACCGTACCAATCCCGACCAGCTTGAGCGACGCCTCCTCTGCCATCTGGAGAACTTCTGCAATTCCCCGCTGCGCCAGCAGGACCTCCCGGTCCTCGACCGAATTCGCAAAGAAGGGCACCGGCATGACATAGGCCTGCGCTCCGGTTTTCTCTGCAAGCAGGTGCATGACGTCATGCGGATTTGCCGCAAAATTTCGGGTCAGCCCACCGAGCAGGGAGACAAAGCGCTGATTGGGTAGCGAAAGATGCGGCATCGTCCGAATGGCCGCGGTCAAAGTCCGGCCATGGCTCAAGCCGATTGTCTGATCATCCCCCTTCTCCAGGCACCGGCGCAGCCAGGACGCACCGGCGGCGCCCAATGCACGCAAGGGAATGCCCTCTTCATCCAGATGGGGTGCGACTTCGCAGGTCTGTAGTCCATAGCGTTCACAAAGTTCGGTTTCCAGCTCGATGCATCCGACGATATCGCCCTCGATGCTGACCTTCACCGCCCCTTCAGCAACCGCCTTTTGGATCAGGCGGTGCGCCTTGACCGACGGAACATCCAAACGCTTGGCAACGTCCGCCTGGCGCAATCCGCCGACATAATGAAGCCAGGCTGCCCGGATTGCCAGGGTTTGCTCAGCCGCTACGAGGGATTGATCTCGCGGCATTCCCCGTCCTCCCTTTCTGCGCGCCTCGCTCTGGCGTCAATCAATGCATCTGTAACCCAGTCCATGGGCGCGCTGCCTCTTCCTAGAGATTCAGATCCTGTTCACCACTGTCTATATGCGGCGCCCAAAACGCGACGCTTTCGGCGATATGGGGTATGACTTCACGATCAGCCGGTTCTCTCTCCTTGAAGGAGAGTTCAAGACAGACTTCATTGTTTTTCGCCCCCCCATCCTGAAACGCGGCAATCAAGCGCTCCGGTTGTATGGCCCCTTTGGCATTGTACTCGGAAGTAAATGGTCGGTGTCCGGATTTATCCACCATCGATTGTTTGATGTGGATAATGGGGCTGACGGTCGGAATGGCCCTGGCCCAGGCATAGGGATCGGTATCCTCGGGATTGGGTGACGTCACATCACCATGGTCGATATCCGCCATCATGAACATCGGTATGGCCATCGGTGTCTCGGAAAGACGCTGCTGAAGAAGCAGACTTTCAGCGATGGTTTCTCCAAATTCCCGGCCAATGCTCATGGGTTCCCAGAATACATATTTGAGCCCCGCCTTCTTCGCATGGTCGGCCACTTCGGCCCAACAGTCGATCGCTATGTTGATCAGGTCCGCCCGACGTGCGGGATCGTCGAAATCCCGGTAGGTCAAAATGGCAAATTGGGTCCCAACCGAACTTGCCCCCAGATCGCCGACGATGTCGGCGAAGGTTTTGAACCAGTCAACATAGTATTTCCGGACGTCCGGATCGGGATGCCCAAAATGGTTGAGCCGCCCATAGGGGCCGGTCATGCCCGAGGTTACCCGCACACCGGTCCGCTGAAGGCATCGGTTCATTTCGCCGGACAAACGGTGAATGAGAGGCGCAGGCCAGCTTGGATTGATGAATTCATGTGTCAGTTGGACATCACGAATGCGAATATCCCGCGCGATTGTGCCGATCAAATCATCCGGCTCTGCGAAGCGATTGACCAGAGGATTGGTGTTGAGAGACAGAGTGAGTGGCATCTCAGGCGGCCTTGACGTTAATTTTGCTGAACCACTTTTCGAACGCGGCAATTTCTTCATCGGTCATCTGAAGACAATGTTTGGTCCTGCGCCAAAGAATGTCTTCTGGCGTCTGCGCCCACTCATGCGTAACAAGATAATTGACCTCGGCTTCGTAGAGCACGCCGCCGAAATGTCGGCCCAGCTCTTCAATCGATGTCGCTTGACCGACGAGGCGGGAAACACGCGTCCCATACGCCCGCCCGTAGTGCCGCCGCAGAGCGCGATGCATCCAGGGATATTCACGCTTCAGCTGGTTTCGAAACAAGTCATAATCTGCATCAGGCAAATCCCCGCCTGGCAGCGGTGCATCTTTGGTCCAATCCGCACCGATTTCTGGAAAATACTTGGCTATGCGATGCATGCCCCGTTCGGCGAGTTCCCGAAAGGTTGTGATTTTACCGCCGAAAATATTCAGCAGCGGCGCCCCAGCAGTATCATCCAGATCAAAAACGTAATCTCGCGTTACCGCTGAAGGGTTTCCCTTCCCGTCATCGAACAAGGGACGCACACCGGAAAAAGTCTCAAGAACATCCTCACGGACGAGTTGTTCCTTGAAATAGCGATTCACCACATCAATCAGGTACTCAATTTCCGATTCATCGGCACTGACTTCCTCTGCTCGCTGATCATAGGCAACGTCGGTTGTACCGATCAGCGCCTTGTCTTGCTCGTAGGGATTGATGAAAATCACCCGCTTGTCGTGGTTTTGAACAAGATAGGCGTTCTCCCCCTTCCAGAATTTCGGGACAATGATGTGAGATCCCTTGACCAGCCGGACATTCCTTGAGGAATTTGTTCCGGCAATGCGCGTCGCGACATCGCTCACCCAGGGGCCGGCGGCATTGACCAGCACTTTTGCTTCAAATTCGCTGACTTCACCCGTTGAACTGGATTTTGTCGTGATCTTCCAAAAACCATCATGGCGCCGTGCAGAAACGCAGGGTGACCGCGTCAGGACAGTTGCACCTCGCTCCGCTGCATCAAGCGCATTAAGGACGACCAGCCGAGCATCATCCACCCAGCAATCCGAATACTCGAAACCTTTCGTATATTGGTCTTTGAGCGCCGCCCCTTCCGGGTCACGAAGGAGATCCAGCGTCCGTGTGCCGGGCAACTTTTTTCGACCGCCAAGATTGTCGTAGAGAAACAACCCCAGGCGAACCAACCAGGCCGGCCGGTCCTGCGGGCTGTGTGGCAATACAAATCGCAGTGGCCAGATAATGTGTGGCGCATTCTGCATGAGAACTTCGCGTTCAATCAGCGCCTCTCGAACCAGCCGAAATTCATAATATTCCAGGTATCGCAGTCCACCATGCACGAGCTTGCCAGACCGGGAAGATGTTCCTTCAGCCAGGTCATCCTTTTCACAGAGCACCACGCTCAGTCCCCGTCCGGCTGCATCACGAGCGAACCCGGCACCATTAATGCCACCACCGATCACAAAAAGGTCGACCTTGGGCGCGTCCGTCATACGGCCTCGCCTTCAGGCGACCGCGCCGTCGATTGGTCATCACTATGCAATGCCGCGCCGTGATGGTGGGCCAGTTGCTCCCAAACAGGAGCAAGCGCCCGGCGAGAGGCCTTGTAGGGTGCAAAAAGCCCTTCATAGGTTGAGACCAGCTTCGGATCGGGCATTTCGACATCGCCAAGAAGCGGAGTCGTCCAGTCGGCTATACAAGCGTCCATATCGCGATAAATGCCAACCGACACCGCGGCCATCATGGCTGCGCCCGCGGAACCGGCTTCTTCCCTCGTTGAAAGGCGCACGGGCGAATTGACCGCCGCCGCGAGAATCTGTCGAAGGGCTCGGGACCGCGAAGCTCCACCGGTCAAACGCAGTTCCTGGGGCTGGGCATCCATAGCGCGATAACAATCTCGCGCCGCCATTCCAAGACCTTCGATGATAGCGCGTATGATATTCGGGAACCTGTGCGTGCTGTTGAGGCCGATCAGACTTGCACGAGCAGCTGCATCGACAAAGGGACCGCGTTCACCGGCTTCGGAAATGTATGGATGATAGACAATCTGGCCCGGCTCCGAGGCCGCAAGCCATTTGTCCATGTGGGCAACCAGATCCTGATGGGTTGCCGAGGCACCGAATTCGGAGACCAATTCGCCTGCGACCGACAGGACCCAGTCGATATTCAACGTTGCCGCCATATTGGTTTGAACTTCAGTGACGATGCCGGGGACAGGCAGGCAAATCACATATCCCGTGCCATTGTCATTCAACTGTACGGCGCGCGCCTCTTTCGAATACATGTGGACACCGGTCGACCCGACAATGGAGCAGGCCGAACCTGTTTTTTCGGTACGCACACCGGCACCGAGCGCTGTCATGGCCATGTCGACATATCCAAGAACAACCGGAGTTCCGGCAGTCAGTCCTGTCGCCTTCGCCGCATCGGCGGTCAGGGGAAAGTTCTGTTCGGTCCCCTCAATGATCTCCGGCAACAGATGCCGAAATTGTTCCAATCCAAGGGCTTCGATGACCCTGTCGCTATATTGACGCGTGCGAAAATCCCCGAAAGTGAAGCACGCCTCGGAGGGATCTGTGGCACGCTGGCCGGTGAATTTGAGAAACAACCAATCCTTGCAATGAAGAGCAACTTCGGCAGACCCCAGCATCTCGGGCTCATGCACCGCCATATGTGCCAGCTGACTGCCCTGCTGACAGGTGTTCAGTCCGGTGCCGGTCAGCATGAACCGGCTCCCCTCATTCTGCCCCTTCAATAGACTTGAAACGGTCGGTGCCGCACGCGCATCCAGCCAGATCCAGGCATCGGAAACGGGCTCGCTTCCCGGCCCGACGAGCCATGTGCCATCACCCTGCCCGGTCAGCGCAACAGCAGCAGTTCGCTCCGCCAGACCGTCGACCCTGTCCGCAAGTCCCACAACAGCAGCTACACTGTCATCCCATGTCCTGTTCATGGATTGGGATGCTGAGCCGTCCCGGCCGACCACATAGGAATTTCGTACTGGAAAACTTGCGATCTGCCGCCCGCCCAGATCAAACGCCACTGCCTTGATGACGGATGTTCCGGCGTCGATACCGACTATCAGGTCGCAACCCTTGTTCACCTGTGTCCTCCACTTGGCGGCCAATGCCTTTGGTTGAACCCCTTGGGCTCGTCCCAAACGCAATCCGATGGGCTACCGGGCACCTGTTCCACGACAGGCCGAGCCCGAATTGCACCCCCAACAATTAGCACAGATTTCTCGATATGCATGAATTTTTTTGCAGACAACGTAATTTAATTCATCTATGCTCCATTCATTCTCGGTCAAAAAGCGAGAATTGCGCGATAACCGAAGCGCCGTGGAGGACGGTCGAATTCGGGCGCAGTGGGAGGAGGCAGGAAGCCATGGCGACAACACCAACCGGAACGAGCGGATCTGTGCCGACAGGTCGGTTGGTCGTGATCATTGCCTTCCTGGTTCTGCTCGGCGCCATCGCTCTCGACACAAAAGTTGTTCGCATCGGTTCGGATGAGGATTTTCGTGAGCAAGCCTTTGACCCCGACCGTTTCGGCCAGGACGAATTCCCGAGAATCCGTGATATCGTGCTCAAACGCGCACCGGATGCTGCGACGCTTGTGGCTGATCTGGCATCGGACAAGAAGGCTGCAATCGAAAATTACGGTACCATGGCCGGCGCCTTCCCGGTTCTGTCCGTCTCTCTGACCGGCACCGTCGGCGACGGAAGATCCGGGACATTCAACGTCAGCGTCGACGACCTGCCGGAAGGCATTACCATACGGGTCCAGACCGGACCGGCCATCAACGGTACGGAATTGAGAGACTTCCCCGGCGACATCGCGTTCGGGGCCTTTACCAACCAGATTGAATATCAGGACGCCGGTTCCGGCATCAACCGGGCCATGTCGGCGGAAGTATTGGCCGATCTGGATCGGGATTCACTGACCGGGCAGACCATATCCGTAACTGGTGCCTTCAAGCTGATCAATCCGAAGAACTGGTTGATCACCCCTGTCGCCCTGGAGGTGAAGTGATGAGCGCTTCCGCCATGGCTGCCGCAAGTGCCGGACCTGTCGAACAGGACGAAGTGGTGCTGTCAGCACGTCACATTTCAAAATCCTTTGGTGCTGTCCATGCCTTGAAAAGCGTGAATTTCGATGTGCATCGCGGCCAGGTGACCACGCTGTTCGGAGAAAATGGCGCTGGCAAGTCAACACTCATGAAGATCCTGTCCGGTGTCTATCAACCGACCACCGGAGAGCTTGTTCTTGACGGTCAACAGGTCACCATTGATTCAACTGTCGCGGCACGCGATCTCGGTGTCTCCATCATTCATCAGGAACTGTCGCTCGCACCGAACACCAATGTCCGTGACAACATCTTTCTGGGTCGCGAAATTCGTGGCCCCTTCGGTGTCGACGACAAAGAGGAAGAACGTCAGACCCGGGCGCTCATGCGCGAGCTGGAAGAAGATATCGATCCGCTGACAAAGATCGAGGATCTGCGCCTGGGCCAACAGCAGATCGTCGAAATCGCACGGGCACTGTCAATCAATTCCAGAATCTTGATCATGGATGAGCCGACCTCGGCGCTTTCCGCCTCGGAAGTGGAGGTCCTTTTCAAGGTCATACATGATCTCAAGTCGAAAGGCGTTTCCATCGTCTACATTTCGCACCACCTTGAGGAGGCTCTGGAAATCACCGACCACGCCGTCGTCTTGCGGGATGGCAGTGTGACCGCATTTGCGCCACGCGCCGAAATCGATCTCGAATGGATCGTGCGCAATATGGTGGGTGACAATTTTGATCTTGGATCGCCACCAGACGCACAATCCTCCGGCGAACCGGTTCTATCAATCGAAAACATCACTGTCCCGGACCCAAACGGCAGCAGTTTTGCGCTCGTGGACAATTTTTCCCTGGATCTTCACGCTGGCGAAATTGTCTGCATCTACGGATTGATGGGCGCGGGCCGCACCGAACTGCTGGAGTGCATTGCGGGTCGGTTGCCGGCTTCCTCAGGCCGAGTCGTTTTCAAGGGAGAAGATATCTCATCCCTCAAAATCTCCGACAGGATATTGAAAGGGCTTGTGTTGACCCCTGAGGACAGGCAACGGGACGGGCTGGTTCAAAGCATGTCCGTTGGCCAGAACCTGTCACTTGCCAGTATCCGGAACTTTGTTCGTGGACTGTTTGTTTCCAAACAGGCGGAACAGGAGATCGTCGACCGTACGATCAGGGAAGTCACGGTCAAGACCGACAGTTCGAATGCGGCCATCGGATCGCTTTCAGGAGGCAATCAACAGAAGGTTGTCATCGGCAAAATGCTGGCGACACGGCCGGACGCCATTTTGCTGGATGAACCGAGCCGCGGAATCGACATTGGTGCAAAGGCAGAGGTTTTTGGCCTCTTGGCTGAGGGCGCGCAAGGAGGCCTGGCAGTGCTCTTTTCCACCTCGGAAGTCGGCGAGTGCCTCTCCATCGCACATCGCATTCTTGTCATGCACAAGGGCAAGCTGTCGGCAACATTCGGGCCGGATGCCACGAAGGAACAAATCATGGCGGCTTCGGGAGAGGTGGAAATCAATTCTCCTGTCAACAATACCGACCGACAACTGGAAGGTCAGAACGCATGAGTGACGCAGCCGAAGACAAACTTGTCGAGAACGGCGGCTCTGCGAGGTCTGCCCTTGGGAGTAGACTGTCGCTTGCCCAGGTCCTTCTGGAGGGTCGTGCCTTTTTTGCGCTGATCGTCATCATCGCCGTGTTTTCTTTCCTGTCGGCCAACTACTTCAGTCTTTCAAACTTCCTGATCATGACCTCGCAAGTGGCGATTTTCGGCTTGCTGGCAGTCGGCATGCTCTTGGTCATTTTGTCCGGGGGCATTGACCTTTCCGTGGGCTCCACGCTGGCGCTTTGTGGTGTCTTCGCCGGCTTCCTGATGCAAGGCATCGAAATCGAGGCGCTGGGTGTCATCCTCTATTTGCCCGTCTGGGCCGTTGTTGTTTGCACACTCGGCATGGGCGCATTTGTCGGTATCGTGAACGGGGTGCTGGTGGCCTATTTCAAGGTTCCGGCCTTCGTCGCAACGCTGGGTTCGCTCTATGTGGCACGCGGCGCTGCGCTGCTGATGACCAACGGTCTTACATTCAACAATCTCTCAGGCAGCGTGGACCTCGGCAATACCGGCTTTGAATGGCTAGGGTTCAACCGCCTCTGGGGAATCCCGATCAGTATTTTCGCCCTGACAATGGTCGCAGTGGCCGCCCATCTGCTCCTGTCGCGTACGGCGTTCGGCCGCTGGCTGTATTCCACGGGCGGCAATGCAAGTGCTGCTGAACTCTCCGGCGTTCCGGTCAAATACGTCATCGTGATGGTCTATGTCCTGTCGGGTGTCTGTGCTGCCATAGCCGGGATCGTCCTGAGTTCACAGCTCACCTCCGCCGGACCGACAGCGGGCACCACCTACGAACTGACAGCCATTGCCGCCGTTGTGGTTGGCGGCGCTTCGTTGATGGGTGGGCGCGGAAACGTACGTGGCACGCTCCTTGGCGCGTTCGTCATCGTGTTTCTGGGCGCCGGATTGGTGATCGTCGGTGTCTCCTCCTACTGGCAAACCGTCTTTACCGGCGCCGTGATCGTCCTCGCGGTCATGCTCAATTCGATCCAATACAAGGGGGCGGGCAAACGTGGCTAGCTGCCGCCCATCCCCTCATTCACTTCAGCGGAGCCAGTTTGTGGTTCCGAAGAGGAGAGACGCCGCTGATTGGCGTAAGTTCAACAAAGGGAGAACGAACACATGATCAAGTTTACCAAACGGGCTCTGATGGCAGCGGCGGTTTCATTGCCGATGATGGCGACCGCAGCATCGGCTGAAGGGCTTATCTCCATCATCGTGACGGATCCGGCGAACCCCTATTGGTTCACGGAAGGCCAGGTGGCGAAAGCTACGGCCGAGGAACTGGGCTACGAGGCAACGGTTGCCGCCCATAAGGGCGACACCAATGTCGAATCCAACCTCGTCGACGCGGCAATCACAAACGGCGCCAAGGCCATCATTCTCGACCCGGCAAACGCAGACGGCTCCGTTGGCGTTGTTCGCAAGGCAACCGAGGCCGGCATTCCCGTCTTCCTGGTCAATGCCGAGATCAATGAAAGTGGCATTGCCATCGGACAGCTGGTGTCAAACAACGCTCAGGGTGCAGCCATCGGTGCCGTACAGTGGCAGGAAATGGTTGGCGACGAAGCAAACTATGTCGAGTTCTTCGGCAATCCGGCCGACAACAACGCCGCCACACGGTCCAACGGATACAAAACCGTCCTGAGCCAGTATCCGGGCCTCGTGAAGGTCGCTGAGGAAGTGGCAAACTGGGACCGTACCCAGGGCTACAACAAGATGCAGTCGATCATTCAGGCCAACCCGGACTTTACCGCCGTCATCTCGGGCAATGACGAAATGGCGCTCGGCGCAATTGCTGCACTCAAGGAAGCCGGCATGCTCGACAAGGTTCTCGTTGGTGGGTTTGACGGATCGCCGGATGCCGTCGACGCAATCAAGGCCGGTGAAATGGCATACACCGTCCTTCAGCCGGTCGCTGTTTTCTCGCGTGAAGCGGTCATCCAGGCCGACCATTACATCAAAAACGGCAAGCCGATGGTCGATCAGGAAAAGCAGCTCTTTGATTGCCTTCTGATCACGGCCGACAATGTCGACAAATACACAGGGCCCTTCACCCTGTCACAATAAGAAAACACCTCCCAAGACACTTCAGGGCGCCCTTGTGGCGCCCTTTTTTGTTGCGCAAGCAAAACGATACAAGACCTGACAAATGTGAAAATCACAGCAGGTTCGGTGACGGCACATACCACTGCCAACCAACGGATTGATTTTGTTAATCCGTGGACAGATCTTTCAGAAACATTGCCCTGACAATCGCAACTGCCTACAGGGTTTGCTCCGCACTCGTAGATTTTGGGAATGGGTTTTACACAATCTTCTGCCTCTGACTCGCGGAACATCCAGAGACAGGTGGTCCATCGGATCAGTGATGCGTATGTCAAAAACCATTTAGGCACCCACCAGCGACGCGACAGACCTGATTCCGAGTGAGGCAGCCATATTAATTTTTTTCAGAAACAGTCGCTTGAACAAGCCATGATGGTGCGGTCGAGAAGACTCGAACTTCCACGGGAGTTACCCCACAGCGACCTCAACGCTGCGCGTCTACCAATTCCGCCACGACCGCACGTGGTAGAAGCCGCTTCCGGCGCGCCGCATGTACCAAATCGGTATGGGGCGCACAAGGGCTGGCAGCGTTTTTTTGGTGCTTGTGAGGCAGACCGGATGTGCCTTTGAACAAGTGGCCTTGCGCTCTGCGCTGTGCTGCGCCACATAGGCCGGAGCGACAGACAATCAGGATTTCATGAAACGCGCGGAAATCATCACCGGATTTGAGGCAGCCGCGGGCTCACCGCCGGTCGAGTGGCGTGTGGAAAATGGGCTCACGGACTATGAGGCCGCCGTCACATTTATGGAAAACCGTGTGGCGGAGATCCGCAGCGGAACTGCCAACGAACTGATCTGGCTGGTCGAGCACCCTCCGCTCTACACCGCCGGCACCAGTTCCGACGAATCAGACCTTTTGGCACCCGACCGCTTTCCCGTGTTCAGGACCGGACGCGGCGGCGAATACACCTATCATGGTCCCGGCCAAAGGGTTGCCTATGTCATGCTGGACCTGAAACGTCGCACCTGCGACGTGCGGGCTTTCGTCTCATCGCTGGAAAACTGGATTATCCGAACCCTGGCGGAGATGAACATAAAGGGTGAGCGCCGTGAAGACCGGGTCGGCGTCTGGGTGGTGCGTCCCGAACGCCCGCCCCTGCCCGACGGCACAATGGCCGAAGACAAGATCGCCGCGATCGGCATCCGGTTGCGCCGATGGGTCAGCTTTCACGGCATTTCCATCAATGTAGAGCCGGATCTGGAGCATTTTTCCGGCATCGTGCCCTGCGGCGTTACCGCCCATGGTGTCACAAGCCTGGTCGATCTGGGCTTGCCGGTGACCATGGCCGATGTGGACATAAGCCTGCGCCATGCCTTCGAGGACATATACGGACCGACAATCTCGCCTGGAGACTAGCTATTCGTCTTCGCAGGGCCACCCGCCCGGCGCTTCGAGCCCGTCCGGCAAAACCGTCTTGTCGTCGCCACAAGTCAGATCGACCTGCGCCTGAGTCAGTCCCTGTGTGCCGGAGAGATCCACGCCGTCGAACCGGGCACGGTAGAGAAAGGCCTGCGCAAAATCGGAGCCCTGGGATATGCTCGCATCACGAAAATCGGCGCGCGACAGATTGGCGATCTCGAATTTCGCGCTCTCGATATCTGCACCCGTAAAATTGGCCCGGCCGAGTTCCGCCTTTGAAAAATCCGTGCCACGCAGCGTTGCGTCCGAAAAATTGGCCCGGGTCATTTCTGACTTGTCCAACAAGGCATCCGTCAGATCCGCACCCTTGAAATGCGTTCTGTAGCCAACGGCCTTGGTGAGATCGGCGCCGACCAGCGTCGAATCATCCAGATAGGTCCGCAGCAAGTTGGCCTTGGTCATATTGGCGCCGTCCATTTTGGATCCGCGCAAATCAGTCGACGACAGGTCCGTTGCCACCAATATAGCATCTGTCAGATTGCTGCGTGTGAGAATAAGGTTGCGTTTCCTGCATTCGGTCCAATCAACCCCGGCGCTCGCTCCGCTGGAACAGGATGCTGCCGTGGCGGTTGAAATGCTTGCAAACGGAGTCGCAAACAGCATTGCGACGAGCGGTGCGCACAGAATTGCACGGAATTTTGCCATCGGAATCACTCCCAAGAAAACACTGCTGGATCACTCTAACCCCAATGATGTCCATATGATGTAAAAAAAGCGTCAGATCACACCCAAATTGCAGAGCGAAACAGATTGATCCGCAGGAATTCGACCGGGCCTCATTGCCAAATTGACCTGCCGCATCGGCATCGGACAGATTTTTGACGGAATCGGAAAACACTCAGACCCCACACGGGAAATATATTGGTGCCGGTTTGGCCGACAGGCCGCAACCTTCAATCTCGATGGGACGGAACCATGCAGCCTGCATCAAAGCTCTCAAGACAATCTCTGGATTTCGACACAATGGGCGGACGCATTTCGCGTGCTCGTGAGGACATGCACATCACCTCGTCGCAGCTGGCCCGCCGCCTGGGCGTCAAATCAAATACGGTTCGCGACTGGGAAAATGATCGAGCCGAGCCACGTGCCAATCGTGTTGTGATGCTCGCAGGAGTTCTCGGAGTTTCGCCGACCTGGTTGCTGACGGGTTTTGGCGATGCTCCTGCTGCAACCAATGTCACGATGCAATTGTCGGGTCTGATCGACCAGCTCTCTTCGCTTCGGGATACCCACGCCAAGATGGGGCGCACCATCAAGATACTCGAATTGGAAGCCGAACGCCTTTCGGGCGCACTGGGTCCACAATAGCAGTCCCTGCGGGAATAATTTATTCCCGCCGATCTTGAGCCGCGACCGATGCTCTGACAGTGTACCGCTGAAGATACAGCTACGGAATCGAGAGGGAGAGAGATTATGGACGTTCGCGCTGCACTGGCTGTGGAAGCCGGGAAACCACTTGAAGTCACAACAGTTCAGCTAGAAGGCCCTCAGGCCGGCGAAGTGCTCGTGGAGATCATGGCGACGGGTATCTGCCACACCGATGAGTTCACTCTTTCCGGTGCGGATCCCGAAGGTATCTTTCCCGCAATACTCGGTCATGAAGGTGCCGGTATCGTGCGTGAGGTGGGCGCCGGTGTCACATCCCTGAAACCCGGCGATCACGTCATACCGCTCTACACACCAGAGTGCCGGGAATGCGAATATTGCCTCAATCCAAAGACCAATCTGTGTCAGGCGATCCGCACAACACAGGGCCAGGGTCTGATGCCGGACGGCACCAGCCGCTTTTCTGTGGGCGGCGAAAAGATCTTTCACTATATGGGCACCTCGACTTTTGCCAATTTCACCGTACTGCCGGAGATTGCCTTGGCCAAAATCAGGGAAGACGCGCCCTTCGACAAGGTGTGTTACATCGGCTGCGGTGTCACGACAGGCATCGGCGCCGTGATCAATACAGCCAAGGCAGAACCCGGCTGCCGCGCGGTGGTATTCGGTCTGGGCGGAATCGGCCTCAATGTGCTCCAGGGCCTTCGTCTTATCGGCGCGGAGATGATCGTCGGTGTCGACATGAACAATGCCAAGAAGGAATGGGGCGAAAAATTCGGCATGACCCATTTCGTCAACCCCTCGGAGGTCGAGGGTGACCTCGTCGCCCATCTGGTGGAATTGACCGGCGGTGGAGCCGATTATTCCTTTGAGTGCATCGGCAATGTGAAGGTCATGCGCGATGCGCTGGAATGTGCCCACAAGGGTTGGGGACAATCGATCATCATCGGCGTTGCCGGTGCCGGTCAGGAAATCTCGACCCGGCCGTTCCAGCTGGTAACGGGCAGATCATGGCGCGGCACGGCCTTCGGCGGTGCGCGTGGTCGGACCGATGTACCCAAGATTGTCGATTGGTATATGCAGGGCAAGATCGACATTGACCCGATGATCACCCACAAGCTGAAGCTGGAAGATATCAACAAGGGCTTTGACCTGATGCATGCCGGGGAGTCCATCCGGTCTGTCGTCGAGTTTTAAGCGCCTGTGGATGCGCAGCCGGTCATATTTGTCGACGCAGATGCCTGCCCCGTCAAACCGGAGGTCATAAAGGTTGCCGAACGGCACGGATTGATGGTGACCTTCGTTGCCAATGGCGGCTTGCGTCCCTCGCGCGATCCGATGATCCGCAATGTCGTCGTGTCAGCAGGCTTTGATGCGGCGGACGACTGGATCGTCGACAATGTGTCCGGCAGTGACATCGTGATCACCGCCGACGTTCCTCTGGCCGGCCGTTGCGTCGAAAAGGACGCCCATGTGATCGGTCCGACTGGCCGGTTGTTCGATGACGCCAATATCGGCATGGCGACCGCGATGCGCGATCTCAACCAGCATTTGCGCGAGAGCGGCGAAATCAAGGGCTACAATGCGGCATTCTCGCCGAAGGACAGGTCCCGGTTTCTGGAGTCGCTTGACAGGACCGTGCGCAGAGCACTCCGCCAAACGTCAACACAAGCCACATAACCTGAGTGATTTTCATGTTTATTGGCAATTATACAATGGGATACACAACGACATGGAAGTTGTTTCTGAAGTAAAGGCGCATGGTGGAACGCAGGGTGTCTACACCCATTCTTCCGACCGGTGCAATTGTGACATGACCTTTTCCGTTTTTGTCCCCGATGCGGTTTCAGACGGACCGTTACCGGTTGTATGGTACCTGTCGGGCCTGACCTGCACCCATGCCAATGTCATGGAAAAGGGTGAATATCGCCGGCTTGCCGCTGAGCTTGGCCTCATTGTCGTGTGTCCCGACACCAGCCCGCGCGGGGACGGCATCGCCGACGAGCCGGACAACTGGCAATTGGGAACCGGTGCGGGGTTCTATGTCGATGCGACGCAGTCTCCCTGGGCGCAGAATTATCAGATGTATTCCTATGTGACTGATGAACTCCCGGCTCTCATCGGGGCCGAGTTTCTCACCGACATGAACCGCCAGGCGGTCCTTGGACATTCCATGGGTGGCCACGGTGCCTTGACCATTGCACTGAAGAATCCGGACCGGTTCAAAAGCTGCTCGGCATTCGCGCCGATCGTCAACCCGATGACGGCGGACTGGTCGAAGGGCGCCCTCGAAGCCTATCTGGGATCAGATCAGGCCAACTGGCGGGCCTATGATGCCTGTGCATTGATCGAGGATGGTGCGCGTTTTCCGGGCTTACTGGTGGATCAGGGTGATGCAGATGGATTTCTCGACAGCGGCCTGCGGCCGTGGCTCCTGGAGGAGGTTTGCAAGGCGTCTGGCATCGATCTGACCCTGCGCATGCAGACCGGATATGACCATTCCTACTTCTTCATTTCCAGTTTCATGGAGGACCATTTGCGCTGGCACGCAGAACGGCTGATCAGATAGCACCATTCACCCGTCTGCAGAACCACGAATTCGAGAATAAAACAATAAGAACAAAAGGATACAGGAACCATCCTGCTAGCTGGTCGCGAGATGGTCTGTCGTGGGCTCTCGCACGGTCTGAATACGCTTCACCCTGCTTCAGAACCGCCCCCATGGTGCTTCACGCGGTAGGGCCAGGGGCGAAACAGCGCGTAGATGAAAAGAAGAAACCAGGCAAAGGAAAGCAGAGTTGAACCAAACAGGATCGCCGGCTGCAGGCCCGGAAAGTACGTCACCATCGTGCAATCATCGTCAAAAGTGCAGGTACCGGCAATCTGGTAGGCGTGGTTGAAATAGGGAGATTCCGGAACAAACGACCAGGGGCCGACATCCTCATGCAGGCACCATTTGTCGTCGTTCTTGTCGCATCGGATAACATCATCTCTCGTTATGCTGTCAAAGCGCTCAATATTGATGAAAACAAGCCTGCGCTCAAAGAACACCTTGTCGACAAACGCACCCTGGGCATAGGCCGGCAAAAGCAGCAGAAACAGGACCACCATGGCGGCGCCCAGCCTTGTATTATCGAGCATGCCCGCTGTGTTTCCACCAAACGCAACCGGAACCCGCTGCCACCATTTTCTTAAGGCGAATGAGCGGGCGTGGCGAAGGGCGTGCCACATGACATAGGGACCAAGGATGATCGCAAAACAGTGCGCTCCGAAGAATGCGGCCAGTCCCTTGCTGCCCGCGGCCCAGGGAATAAGCATATTTGTGGCACTGCCCTGAACGGCCAGATAATGGGCAAGCATAAGCACGAACAGGATTATGGCGACGAAGCTGAAGGATCTTTGGCGCCGCAGAGGAATTTTGCGGACCTCGACCGGAAAATGCGAGTCAAAACGTTCTGCAATGCGTTGCGCGGATAGAAAATAGGCGGTTATGCCCCGCGAGCCGACTTGCCGAGCAACAACCATGCCAATAGACGCTCGCTGTTGCCGGTCCCAGACAGCGCCGCCACTGAAACCCTGCTGTACCCCAGGACCATCTTTAACGTCCAGTTGGGTCCATTGCGCTCCAACGGCACCCAGCAAATGCGCACCGACATGCGCACCAGGATGGCCGGGGGCGAGCGATCCATAGATTGACAGATCGTCATCTGCAAGCTCATCCGGGTCTATCACCGATAGGATCGTTACGCCGACCGCACTCGGCGCGGGAGTTTCCAATTCCAACACAGCACAATCCAGTCCGTCACGACCGGGTGAGCTCCAATCGACAATGCGCGCGTAATGGACCGACGCGTCGTTCAGAATTGGAAATGTGACGGGTATCTTGAAATCGCCGCCAGGTCTTTCATCCTCCCAAATTGGTCGTCCCATGGCGCTATTGATAACATGGGCGCATGTCAGGATTGTCTCCTTGTCCAGCAGCATGCCCATACCGACATGGGTGGCGTGCCCCGCATCCTTTGCATTTTCGTCGCCGGTGGGACTTATGAAACGGACAATGCCGTCCTCATTTCCAATCTGCCTCATCGCCCGGGTGCCATGATCAAACCAGCACCACCGTCTGCCTTTGCCAATCCTTCAACAGTGGCGGCATTGGCCATGACCGCTTCGCGCAGCTCCCGGGCTGTAAATCGTCCGGATTTGGAGAGGCGTTCCGCTTCGAGCACCGCGACCGCTGCCACATGCGGCGTCGCCATGGATGTGCCCGAAAGCCGTTTCAATCCGCCCCTGTGATCCGCCGACAGAATATCGACGCCGGGCGCACAACAACTCGGCAACGTATTGGAGAATGGCGCGGCCCGTCGTTCCCGGTCAACTGCCGCGACCGAGAGGATGTCGTCGGCAGCAGCCGGTGGCGCGGTTGCAATGGTGAAATCGGGGCGATTGCTTTCATTGCCCGACGCGGCAATCAGCAAGGGAGCATTGATGACCGTGTTGTCCGAGAACATGCGGGAGATCTGATCAAACAGCCGAACATTGTCCCGATACGCCTGCAAGGCAATTGATGTCGCTTCCCGCATATGCATTCCGCCCTCCACCAGCCGACGCTGAAAACCTGGAAAATCTATCCCAAGGGACATCGATATCACGCTCGCCCCCTCCGATCGTGCCCACAAGATGGCATTCATGATGCTCTCGCTGTCTCCCCCGCCTTGGCCGAGCACCTTGCCGATCAGTGGCTTGCGGACACCCCGCACGATGCCGATACGTCGCCCGCCGACGTCCTGTCCGAAAATCGTACCGGCACAATGCGATCCGTGTCCGTCAATGTCCTGATCCACCTCCTCGGTAAAATTCTCGGTGACCGGATCAAGTCCATCAAAGGCTTCATGGTCGGAAATTCCGGTATCAAGCACAGCAATTTTCACTCCGGCTCCGGCTGTTTGATCGAGACTGTCTGCCTGAATCGCGCCGATTCCCCAGCTATCTCCACCCGAATCTGCGCTGGTCACGGATTGCGGTGCAATCAGCGTGAACGGCATGGAAATCCCTGCGACAACCGTGTCGTCTTCGGTCGCAATCTCGTCCCGTTCGCCGTCAATCATGTCATGGCTCTCAATTTCGAGATCCGACCTACCCTGCGATGCTCCATCCTCTGTTGGCACAGCAACAGCTTCAATTCCCGGAATTACGTTGATGATTGTGCGGGAAGGTTCATCCCACGGGTTTCGCCTACGAAGTACAAATGACTTGAGTTTGTTTACCAATGACATGCCCTCCCAACGACTTTGATCGCTATCGCATCTTCATCACCTGGCGCATTTCATTTGCGCTGGCTGGGTCCGCTCGTCGAATAGTATTCAATTCGCGGTTGCAGTCCACGAAAAACGAATTGCGGTGGGTTGGCAAAACTGATGTGCATCATATGCGAGCGAGTACCAGAGCAATTCAGATTTTGACGGAACCGGCAATGCCTGAATGCGTCAACGAAATCAACAGCTAACACCGTCGTCACGTTTCCGACAAAACGTAAAACGATCTAATTCGGCTCGATGTCGCCGCGTGCCCAATTCTCCTGGGTTTCGGCCATGAAATCGGTGAAGCGTCCGGCTTCGATGGCGTCCCGGATACCGGCCATCAGCGACTGGTAGTAGGAAAGATTGTTCCAGGTCAGCAGCATGCCGCCCAGTGCTTCGTTGGATCGGACCAGATGGTGCAGATAGGCGCGTGAATAGTCACGCGCTGCCGGACAATCGGACAGTTCATCCAGCGGTCGCGTATCCTCCGCATGTCGCGCATTTCGTAAATTGACCTTGCCGCGCCTTGTGTAGGCCAGGCCATGCCGCCCGGCCCGGGTTGGCATCACGCAATCGAACATGTCGATCCCGCGATGAACCGACCGGATGATATCGTCGGGCGTACCGACACCCATCAGATAACGTGGCCGGTCCTGCGGCAGCAGCGGGCAGGTCACCGCCAGCATATCCAGCATGACATTTTGAGGTTCCCCGACGGCAAGCCCCCCGATCGCATAACCCTTCAGGTTCATCTCCTTCAGCGCAAGCGCCGAACGCTCCCGCAATGCCGGGATATCGCCACCCTGAACAATGCCGAACATCGCTCTGCCAGGCTGGTCGCCGAAGGCTGCCCTGCATCGTTCAGCCCAGCGAAGCGACATCTCCATGGAGGCCTCGATAGCGTTTTCCTCGGCGGGAAGCGCCACGCACTCATCCAGTTGCATTTGAATGTCGGAGCCAAGCAAGCCCTGGATCTCGATCGACCGTTCCGGCGACATTTCATGGCGGCTGCCGTCGATATGCGATTGAAACGTCACGCTTTTTTCTGTGATCTTGCGTAATCCGGCCAATGACATGACCTGAAAACCACCAGAATCAGTGAGAATCGGATGTGGCCAGCCGATAAAGTCATGCAGTCCACCAAGTCGTGCCACACGCTCGGCACCCGGACGCAACATCAGATGATAGGTGTTGCCCAATATGACATCTGCGCCAAGATCGCGAACCTGATCCATATACATGGCCTTGACCGTGCCGGCGGTACCCACAGGCATAAAGGCCGGAGTGCGAATTTCGCCACGCGGCATGGTGATGCTGCCGCGGCGGGCATCACCATCATCTGCAAGGACGCTGAACTTGAACTCTGATGTCATGGGACAGGCTGGTCTGCTTTGAGGAGAAAACTTGAATCGCCGTAGGAGTAAAAACGGTATCCCGTTTCTATGGCATGGCGATAGGCATTGTGCATCACATCCCTGCCGCAAAAGGCACTCACCAGCATGAAAAGTGTTGAGCGCGGCAGATGGAAATTGGTCATCAGGGCATCGACGGCGCGGAACCGGTAGCCCGGGGTGATGAAGATATCGGTGGCGCCCCGCCAGGGCCGGAGAATGCCGCGCTCATCGCTCGCGCTTTCCAGCAATCGCAGTGAGGTTGTTCCCACGCTGACGACGCGACCACCCCGCTCCTTGACCGCATTGAGCGCTTTCGCGGTGTCTGCACTCACCTCTCCGATCTCGGAATGCATGACATGGTCGTCGGTGTCATCCGCCTTCACAGGCAAAAACGTTCCGGCGCCCACATGCAGGGTGACGAAGTGCCGCTCGATACCCGCGTCATCAAGCCGTTCGAACAGGTCTTGTGTGAAGTGGAGACCGGCCGTCGGCGCTGCCACCGCGCCGTCTTCCGACGCATAGATCGTCTGATAGTCGGAGCGATCGCGGCTGTCCTCGGCGCGTTTCGAGGCGATATAGGGCGGCAGTGGAATATGCCCCTCGGCGGCGATTGCGGCATCAAGGTCAGCTCCGGACAATTCGAACCTCAGTACCCCTTCACCTGCCTCACCCCGGCTTTCGACAATTCCTTCGAGCGATTGTGCAAGACACAAATCCTTTTTTGAGCCAAAGAAAAACCGGTCACCGGCCTGAACGCGCTTGGCGGGCCGCAGAAAGGCCTTCCAGCGGTCGGGAGCCACGCGCATGTGCAGTGTCGCGGAAAACCGGGCGGTGGATGTGCCCTGATCGCCTTGACGTTGCCGTTGGCCCTCAAGCTGCGCCGGAATAACCCTTGTATCATTGAGCACCAATGCATCACCGGCGCGCAGGATTTCGGTCAAATCGCGCACCTGCCGGTCGAACAGGCCGGCACCCGGATCGACGACGAGCATCCGGGCGTTGTCGCGCGGCGAGACCGGACGCAACGCAATCGCCTCCTCGGGCAGATCGAAGTCAAACAGATCAACGCGCATGAATGTACCTGGTAAAGAAACAACGCCCGCGTCAAGTGACACGGGCGTTGTAGTCAATTTGATGTTCAGAGTCAGACGTCAGCGGCCACACGCATGCTGGCAATGCTGTCCGGATCGTTCACCGGCTCTCCGCGCTTGATCTGGTCAATGACATCCATGCCTTCGATCACCTGCCCCCAGACGCTGTACTGACGATCGAGCCAGGGCGCTTCCCCAAAACAGATGAAAAACTGTGAGTTCGCCGAATTCGGGCTCTGTGAACGCGCCATGGAACAGGTGCCACGCACATGATTGACGTTGGAAAACTCGGCTTCAAGGTCCGGCTTTTCCGAACCGCCCATGCCGGTGCCCGTCGGGTCACCTGTCTGAGCCATGAAACCATCGATCACGCGATGGAAGACGACTCCATCGTAAAAATTCTCACGCGACAGCTCCTTGACCCGGCTGACATGGTTTGGCGCAAGGTCCGGCATCAGTTCGATGACCACCTTGCCTTTGCTCGTTTCCATTACGATCGTGTTTTCCGGATCCTTGATCTCGGCCATATTTCTCTCCTTGGGTGTTTTGAATTACTCGCCGATGCGCACTTTGATCATGCGATCGGGATCGGTGACCGCACCATTGTTTTGCTGATCGCCTCGCTTGATTGCCATCACATGTTCCATACCGTCAATCACCCGGCCGAATACCGTGTATTGATTGTTCAGGAAATGCCCCTCATCGAACATGATGAAAAACTGCGAATTGGCTGAATCCGGATTTTGCGCCCGCGCCATGCCGAGCACGCCCGCGTCAAAAGGTTCGCTGGAAAATTCCTGCTTCAGATCCGGCTTGCTGGATCCGCCGGTTCCGGCGCGTTGCAGGTTGAAGCCGTTTTCCATGTCACCGAACTGCACGTCGCCCGTCTGCGCCATGAAACCGTCGATGACCCGGTGAAAGGCCACATTGTCATATTCACCGGCGGCCGCCAGCTCCTTGATACGCGCGACGTGATTGGGCGCCACATCCGGCAGCAATTCGACCACCACGTCACCATCTTTCAAGGTGATGGTCATGGTGTTTTCGGGTTTGACCTCGGCTGCCGCCATGGTTGCCAGGCCAGCGACAAAGAATGCCGCGACCGCGAGCAGTTGAAACTTTTTCATGAGAACTCCGTTATTGATCAGGCTTGATGTCAGGCATTGACCGTCTTGATTGCGGTGCTTTTATCCTTCCTTCAGCGCATTGAGCACCGGTCCGGGCACAAAGGCACTGATGTCACCGCCCATTGCAGCGATCTGCCGTACCAATGTGGCAGTAATAGGCCGGTTCAGCGGGCTTGCCGGCAAAAAGACGGTCTGGATCTCCGGTGCCATTTGCCGGTTCATTCCGGCCATCTGCATCTCGTAATCAAGATCGCTGCCGTCTCGCAAACCGCGCATCAGCAAGGTGGCCTCGTTGTCGCGTGCTGCATCGACGGCCAGATCGTTGAACGAGACAACAGAAACGCGTGCTTCCTGTCCCGGCAATTGTTCGGCTAGTGAGGCGGTGATGAGCTCAGCACGTTTCTCAAAGCTGAAAAGCGGTTTCTTTGCCACCTGCACACCGATTCCAACCACCACCCGGTCCGCTACGTTCAGCGCCTGGACCAATACATCCATGTGCCCGTTGGTTATCGGATCGAATGATCCCGGATAAAAAGCAATTGTCATATGCGTTTCACCTGTGCGCAAGCGGCGTGTGCGGAGATTCAGGTTTTGACGGAATCGGCAATACCTGAATGCCTCAACTAAATAGTGGCCGACACCGTTGTCCCGTTTCTGACAAAACCTGAAACGGTCCAGGGCGGAAAATGACAACTTTCTGTCATGCCATCCCCTGGGGCGCAAGCCCATTCATCAATACCGCACAATGGCGTTCGAAATAGATGAACGCTTTCTGAATGCCCCCTTCAGGAAGCCTTCAGCAGGCACTCCTTAATTTAATCGGAAGAATTAGAGGAGAATCCACAATGGTTGTTTTAATCTTCATTGCTACGCTGTTTTCAACAACGACGATTGCTTCCGCTTTCTTGTTGGCCGGGCCGGGTCGGTCGATCGCAACCGGACAGAGCCAACGCTGATTGTGGGCCGTTTTGAGGGATTATTTGGCACCGGCAACGATCACATTACCGTGCACAATCAATCACTTCCGTTCACGCCACAACGACATGCATTGAATAGCGACCTGATGGTCACCATATCAAAATGTACCGGTGCAACGCGGGACAAACGAGTAGTCGGAAATACCGAAGGGATAAACTGAGGAGACTATGATGATTACAGCACTTTCAATTCTTGCAGTTCTCATCGCTTCCATGTTTCTGGCGACCATGGGTGCAGCCATGTTTGCCATGCAACGGGAGCAGGCCGAAGTCACGCAGCGAGCGCGTGCCCGCACACACCGTTGAGATTTAAAGATCCATCAGGGATATTCTGACCTCCAATCGATTCCCTGACGATCCGGATGGCCCAGCCATCCGGATTTTTTGTTTCTGCAGCGCTTTTTATTCTTCTATTCCGGTGTGCCCTGCTCAGGCGATGGATCCGCAGAAGCCGGTTCGCCACCGTTCGTTTCGCCATCCCCACCATTTTCCTCGTCGGAATCCGGCTCATTGATCCGCTCGACCGACACCACCCGTTCCTGTTTGGCGGTCGAGAAAATCGTAACACCCTTGGTGGCACGGCTGGCCATGCGGATACCCGCAACCGGAACCCTGATCAATTGACCACCGTCGGAAACCAGCATGATCTGGTCTTCCGGCTCTACCGGGAAAGTGGCGATCAGCGGTCCGATTTCGTCCACTTTTGCCGTATCGGTGGCCCGAATCCCCTTGCCGCCACGGCCTGAAATCCGGAAATCATAAGAGGATGAGCGCTTGCCGTAGCCCTTTTCACTGACGGTCAGGACAAATTGCTCACGTGATTGAAGCTCAAGCGCCCTTTCTTCCGTCAGTTCGCCGTCTTCTTCGCTTGCCGCATCCTCATCGGCAAGGTCGGCATCATCGGTCCGGCTCCATTTGATATAGGCGCTGCGCTCGGCTGGCGTAGCCTCGACATGCGACAGAATTGCCATGGAAATGACCGTATCGCCTTTGCCCAAAGAAATACCGCGCACGCCGATGGAGTTGCGCCCGGCAAAGACCCGAACATCCGTAACCGGAAAACGAATACACTGACCCAGCGCTGTGGTCAGCAGCACATCATCATGCTCATTGCAGGTTTCGACATTGAGGATTTCATCGGTTTCCTCGTCGTCAAGCTTCATCGCGATCTTTCCGTTGCGATTGACCTGTACGAAATCCGACAATTTGTTTCTGCGCACTGTTCCCCTGGTGGTCGAGAACATGACATCCAGATTGGCCCAACTCTCCTCGTCCTCGGGCAGAGGCATGATCGACGTGATGCGTTCACCCTGCTGCAGCGGCAGCATATTGATGAGCGCCTTGCCACGGGACTGCGGAGAGCCGACCGGCAGACGCCAGACCTTTTCCTTGTAGACAATGCCGCGCGACGAGAAGAACAGCACAGGTGTGTGGGTGTTGGCCACGAACAGCCGCGTGACGAAATCCTCGTCGCGGGTCGACATTCCCGACCGTCCCTTGCCACCGCGTCGCTGGGCGCGATAGGTGTCCAGCGGAACACGCTTGATATAGCCCGAATGTGACACCGTCACGACCATGTCTTCCCGGGCGATCAGGTCCTCGTCGTCCATGTCCGCGCCACCTTCGGTAATCTCCGTGCGGCGTGGTGTCGCGAATTCTTCGCGGACGTCCTGAAGCTCCTGTTTGACGATGTCCATGATCCGCGCACGTGACGCCAGAATTTCGAGATAGTCCTTGATCTCGGCGCCGATCTCATTGAGCTCATCGGCAATCTCGTCACGGCCGAGCGCTGTCAGCCGCGCCAGCCTCAATTCAAGGATCGCGCGGGCCTGCTCTTCAGACAGATTATAGGTTCCGTCCTCATTGATCCTGTGGCGTGGATCGTCGATCAGCAGGATAAGCGGTTCGACATCCTTGGCCGGCCAGCGCCGTTCCATGAGTTCTGTGCGGGCCGTCGCGGGATCTGGCGCATTGCGAATAAGGCTTATGACCTCATCGATATTGGCCACCGAGATGGCCAGTCCGACGAGAACATGGGCACGGTCGCGCGCCTTGTTGAGTAAAAACTTCGTCCGCCGACTGATCACCTCTTCGCGGAAGGCAACAAAGGCCTTGAGCATGTCGAGCAGGATCATCTGCTCCGGCTTGCCGCCATTCAAAGCCACCATATTGCAGCCAAAAGACGTCTGCAGCGGCGTGAAGCGATAAAGCTGATTGAGAACGACGTCGGCAACCGCATCGCGCTTCAGTTCGATCACGACACGGTATCCATCCCGATCGGACTCATCGCGTATGTCCGAAATACCCTCGATCCGCTTGTCCCGGACAAGCTCGGCCATCTTCTCGATCATCGATGACTTGTTGACCTGATAGGGAATCTCCGTGACGACGAGCGCCTCACGCTCTCCTCGAATTTCCTCGGTGTGCACGCGCCCGCGCATCATCACCGATCCACGTCCGGTCTCATAGGCCGAGCGGATGCCTGACCGCCCGAGAATCAGACCCCCGGTCGGAAAATCGGGTCCCGGTATGATCTCCTGCAGTTCCGGCAATTCAATAGCCGGATTGTCGATGAGCGCAAAGCAGCCATCGATGACCTCGCCAAGATTGTGCGGCGGAATATTGGTGGCCATGCCGACCGCGATGCCGCCTGCCCCATTGACCAGCAGATTGGGAAAACGCGCTGGAATGACACGCGGTTCACGGGCTGACGCGTCGTAGTTCTCCTGGAAATCAACCGTATCCTTGTCGATATCTTCCAGAAGTTCATGCGCAACCTTCGCCAGGCGCGATTCCGTATATCGCATGGCAGCGGGCGGATCGCCGTCGATGGATCCGAAATTCCCCTGCCCGTCGATCAGCGGCACGCGCATGGAAAAATCCTGCGCCATGCGAACCATGGCATCATAAATCGCCTGGTCGCCGTGCGGGTGATACTTACCCATCACGTCACCGATGATGCGTGAGGATTTCACGTATTTCCGGTTCCAGTGATAACCGCCTTCGTGCATGGCGTAGAGAATCCGGCGGTGAACGGGTTTCAGCCCGTCCCGGACGTCCGGTAGAGCGCGGCTCACGATTACGCTCATTGCATAATCGAGATAGGACCGCTGCATCTCCTCCATGATCGAAATCGGTTCGATGCCCGGTGGATCGGATGGAGGAGTTAAGGAATTATCGTGTTCTGACAAAAAATTCGCCTATCGCGTAATGTCGAATCATATGCCCCGTTTTATAGACGATTGGAGGCGCAAAAGCCAATTCGGACCAAGGAAGAGATGATTGGATTTATTCTTATAATTCAGCCGGTTATGCGAAATACAATCAACCTGTACACGGTTCTTGAAAACGCGTGCCGTCAAATCGCGGCAATTGTGTGAAAAAATGACATAAATACCAGGTCCACAGGTGATTGGATCCGGTCGAACGAGCCGTGTCTGTTTGGTCGGAATCAGTCCCGCAACCGCGCGATTTCACATTGTCCGTAGGTCGACGAAACGCTTGCGGTACACGTGATCGGCCCTAATTGAGCCAATCGGCAAGACGATCGAGCGCTTTCTCAATATCCGATGTCGACCCGGCATAGGAGAGCCGAACAGCGTGGCGTCCATCGACAGGGTCGAAATCGTCACCAGGTGTCACTGCAACATTGATCTCTTTCAGCATCTTGCGACAAAACTGCATCGAATCATTTGTAAACCGGCTGACGTCGACATAGGAATAAAACGCACCATCCATCGGTGATGCTATCTCAAAACCGATCATCGGCAAGCGCTCCGCCAGCAATTTGGCATTTCGCCTGTACGTATCCTTGACCCGTTCCATTTCCTCCGTCGCTTCAAACGCTGCGCAAGCGGCGATCTGCGATAATTCGGGAGCGCTGATGTAGAGACTTTGAGCAACCCGCTCGACCGGTCGCACAATCGCTTCCGGCAACACCATCCAGCCAATCCTCCAGCCGGTCATGCAGTAGTATTTCGAGAAGGAATTGATGACCAGCGCTGATTCGCTGAGGGACAGCGCCGTTGTCTCCTCGCCGGAAAAAGTCAGTCCGTGATAGATTTCGTCGGAAATGAACCGGATGTCATTTGAATCACAATAATCAATCAGCGCCTTGAGAGACCGACGGCTGGTGACGGTTCCGGTTGGATTGGCCGGGCTGGCAAGAAGCACGCCCGAAATCGGACCACTCTCGGCAGCGACTGTTTCGAGTGCCTCTGGCGTCAGCGTGAACCCTGTATTCGCGCCAACCGGGATTTCGACGGCCTCCAATCCAAGCATGGCCATGATATTGCGATAGGCCGGATATCCCGGTCGGGTAATCGCAATCCGGTCCCCGACATCGAAAAGTGTCAAAAACGCCAGATTGAAGCCGGCCGATGACCCCGTGGTGACGACGATCCGTTCGGGATCGACCGCCACGGCGTAGCGATTGTCGTAATGGTTCGCGATTTTCCGTCGCAGTGTCCGCATTCCAAGAGTATCGGTATAGCCAATACGTCCATGCTCAAGAGCGCCTCGCGCTGCCTCACGCACAGCTCCGGCTGCCGGGTGTGCCGGCTGGCCGACGGCCAGGGAAATGACCGGGTGCCCCTCCTCAATTCGCCTGTTGGCCAGGGCAAGAACGTCCATGGCGTGAAAGGGCTGCACAATGCTACGTTTCGATGTGTGAATCACTGGCCATTCCTGACTATGGGAAACACGCCTGATGCGGATCAGGCCTGGTTTCGTTGGACGGGACAAATCGATTGCTCCGAGCCGCCTCACAATTGCCCCAATGCGGTGGCGATCACAAGCGGTTAGATGCAATCACTTTCGCGCGATATGCTGTGTGGCGCTCTGGGCATTGGTCCCTATTGATTGCTAAGAGCAAGGGAAACGGGTTCCCTTTTGCATTTGTCTCAAGGAGCAACCGGATGCACAGTCGACGGAGCATGAAGAGCGACATGGCTCGAATCTACGGAACCAGCGGATCGATTGTTCGCCTTTTGGTGCTGATGGTTTCCGCTTGCCTGAGCGCAACAGTCCCACTGCATGCCCAGACCAGCATCCCCGTCGTGCGCGACGCGGAAATTGAAGGTCTGCTTATCGACTATGCCCGACCGATCTTCAAGGCCGCCGGCCTGAGCAACCGTGGAATTCAAATTGTTCTGGTCAACAGCCGCTCCTTTAATGCCTTCGTTGCCGGACGCCGGATCTTCATCAACACCGGCGCGCTTTCCATTTCAGAAACACCCAATGAAATCATCGGTGTGCTGGCACATGAAGCCGGTCATATCGCTGGTGGACACCAGGAACGGTTGCGGGAACAGATTGCCCGTGCCCGCACACTCGCGGTGGTCGGCACGCTTGTCGGCGCCGGTGCGGCTGCGGCCGCCAGCATAAGCGGTTCAGGCGGCAATGCCGGCGCGGCCCTCGGCACTGGCCTGGCCACCGCAGCACCCGGTCTGGCGCAACGGTCTCTGCTCAGCTATCGGCGTTCTGAGGAAATCAACGCCGACCGGGCGGCCGTCAGATATCTCAATGCCACGGGACAGTCGGGCCTCGGCATGCTTCGGACATTCCAGCGCTTTTCCCAACAGGCCGTGCTGTCCGGCGTACGATCAAATCCCTATGAATCCAGTCATCCCCTGCCGCAGGATCGCATGGCACTGCTCGGCGAATTGGTCGGCAAAAGCAAGCACTTCGAAAAGAAGGATTCCAAATCGCTGCAACGCCGCCACGATATGGCGCGCGGCAAGATTGCCGCCTATTCCGGCGGAGCACCCGCCGTCGCACAACTCTTTCGCGACGACCGTCAAAATGTCGGCGCGCGCTATGGCATGGCTATCTCGTCGTTTCTGCGCGGCAATACCAACAAGGCCCTGGCGGACATCAACAAGCTGATTTCCCAGGATAAAAACAATCCCTATCTGCACGAAATGAAGGGAGAAATTCTCCTTGCCGCACGCCAACCCAAAAAGGCGGCGGCGTCGTTCGCCAAAGCGGTTCAACTGGACAAGTTCAAATCGGGCGTCATTCGCGGGCGGCTGGGATTTGCCTATCTGTCGACCGGTGAAGCCAGCCAGGCGGACAAGGCCATTCGTGAGCTGCGCGCTGCGATCAATGCCGACTCCTACAATTTTGCCGCCTATACCTATCTGTCGCGCGCCTATGCCCAGACCGGTGATGTGGCGAACGCCCAATTGACCCTCGCAGAAGCCAATTTTCGTGCCGGAAACTTCCAGGAAGCGAAACGGTTTGCCGCCCGTGCCCAGCAGAAAATGAAGAAAGGCACGCCAAGTTGGCAACGTGCCAACGACATCATCAAATATCGCAAAAAGTGAAATCCCGAACCAGCGGCCGATGCCGTGACCGAGAGGACAAGATGGACTTGAAGATTCGCAAATGGACGACCGCCGCCATGCTGGCGCTGACGGTCACTTTCCTGCCAGCACCGGCAACGGCCCTCGACGACAAGGAAAAGGAAGAGATAGGCGCATTCATCCGGGAATACCTGATTGCCAATCCCGAGATACTTTTTGAAGTGCAGGACGCGCTACAGGCCAAGCAGGAAGCAGAACAGAGAGAACAGGCGAAACTTGCTATTTCAAGTGCCCGCGATGCGATCTTCAATTCACCGCACAATGTCATTCTCGGCAACCCTGAAGGCAGTGTGACCATTGTCGAGTTTTTCGACTACAATTGCGGCTTCTGCAAACGGGCCATGAAGGACATGGAGGAGATCATCGCATCCGACCCGGATGTCCGGTTTATCCTCAAGGAATTTCCCATACTGGGAGAAGACTCCACGGCCGCACACACTGTGAGTGCGGCGCTGCATCGTGTTGCTCCTGAACATTACAATGCGTTCCATCTTGAGCTTCTCGGAGGCCGCGGCTCGGCAACGGAGCAAAAGGCGATCGATGTTGCGACAAGCCTCGGTGTCGATGAGGACGAGTTGCGCGAAGCCATGAAAGATCCAGCCATTTCCGAGAGTTTCCAGGAGACATACCAGATCGCCGACAGTCTCGGCATTTCGGGCACACCATCTTATGTCATCGGCGATGAGGCCGTTTTCGGCGCCGTTGGCGTGGCGCCACTGGTCGCAAAAATCGAAAACATCCGTACTTGCGAAAGCGCCACCTGTTGAGGTCGACCGGAAACTGGCATTGGTGCCTTAACGCCGTTTGTTAGCCTAATTTACAGAGAAATGCGGCCTGCACACTCGGGCGGGCCTTTTCCTGCTGGTCCGTGCCGTCTATATGTCGGACACACGAAATTCCAGCAGGCAAGCCGATGGCGCGCAAAGTCTTCATTCTCAACGGTCCCAATCTCAATGCTCTTGGAATGCGAGAGCCGGGTGTTTATGGCAGCAAGACACTGCAAGACATTGAACGCGACTGCCGGACCTACGCCGAAACGCTCGAACTCGGCATCGACTTTCGTCAGACAAACCATGAAGGAGTCCTTGTGGACTGGCTGCATGAGGCAAACGAAAGCGCCGTCGGCGCCGCAATCAACCCGGCCGCCTATGGACACACATCGATCGCCCTGCATGACGCGATACGCGCCATCAGCATTCCGGTTGTCGAGCTTCACCTGTCGAACATTCACGCCCGAGAGCCGTTCAGGCACAAAACCATGACGGCTCCCGTCGCCGTGGGTGTTATATGCGGCTTCGGGCCGACCAGCTACACGCTTGCGCTTCAAGCGCTGGCCAACCATATCAAAGACCAATAACAGTTCGTGAGGGACCCACTGCAATGGCAGACAAAAAATCCAGCATCGATCAGGATCTTGTGCGAGATCTCGCCAATATTCTGACGGAAACGGATCTGACCGAAATCGAAATAGAGCAGGATGATCTGCGCATCAGGGTGTCTCGCGGCGGCGGACAGCCACCTCAGGCCATAGCGGCCTATGCACCGGCACCCGCCGCTCCGGCTGCTCCTGCGCCATCGATCGCGCCTTCCCCCGAGACCGCGGCCGACGTCGCCAGCAACGCAAACAATGCCGTATCATCGCCCATGGTCGGCACCGCCTATCTGTCCCCCTCGCCTGAAGCCGCGGCCTTTGTCGAGGTTGGGCAGTCGGTCACCGAAGGTCAGACGGTGATGATCATCGAAGCCATGAAAACCATGAACCAGATACCGGCGCCACGTGCCGGAAAGGTCACTGCCATCCTGGTCGAGGACGCCCAGCCGGTGGAATATGGCGAACCGCTTCTCGTGATCGAATAGGGCTGATTGATGCTGTCCAAAATTCTCATAGCAAACCGCGGCGAAATCGCGCTGCGGGTGCTCCGCGCCTGCAAGGAACTCGGGATCAGCACGGTTGCCGTCCATTCAACAGCGGATGCCGATGCCATGCATGTGCGGCTGGCCGATGAAAGCGTGTGTATCGGGCCGCCATCCTCGCGTGAAAGCTACCTGAACATTCATCAGATCGTTGCCGCCTGCGAGATCACCGGTGCTGATGCCGTCCATCCGGGCTATGGCTTTCTCTCCGAAAATGCGAAATTCGCCGAGATCCTGGAAGCCCACAGTATCACGTTCATTGGTCCGACGGCCAAACACATACAGATCATGGGTGACAAGATCACGGCCAAGAAAACCGCCGAGGAACTGGGCATTCCTGTCGTCCCGGGCTCGGGTGGCGAGGTGAGCGATGAACGCGAGGCCGCCCGGGTGTCTGCAGAGATTGGCTACCCCGTCATCATCAAGGCAACAGCAGGTGGCGGTGGCCGCGGCATGAAGGTTGCCAACAACGAGGAAGAATTGTCCATAGCTCTTGCTACGGCCAGAACCGAAGCCGGCGCGGCCTTTGGCAACGACGCGGTCTATATCGAGAAATATCTCGGCAAGCCGCGCCACATCGAAATCCAGGTCATGGGTGACGGCAAGGGCGATGCGGTGCATCTGGGAGAACGTGACTGTTCGCTGCAGCGCCGCCATCAGAAGGTCTGGGAAGAAGCAAATTCACCCGCCCTCAATGATCGGCAGCGCGAGCAGATCGGCATGATCTGCGCCAACGCCATGAAAAAGCTCAAATATCGCGGTGCCGGCACTGTCGAGTTCCTGTTTGAAAATGGTGAGTTCTACTTTATTGAAATGAATACCCGTCTTCAGGTCGAGCATCCCGTGACGGAAGCGATCACCGGCATCGATCTGGTGAACGAGCAGATCCGCGTTGCATCCGGAGGCGGATTGTCGGTGACCCAGGACGATGTCACATTCAGCGGCCACGCCATTGAATGTCGGATCAATGCGGAAGATCCGCGGACATTCACACCCTCCCCGGGCCGGATCACCCATTACCACCCTCCGGGCGGACTGGGTGTGCGGGTCGATTCGGGTGTCTATCAGGGCTATTCCATTCCCCCTTACTACGACAGTCTCATTGGCAAGCTGATTGTGCATGGCCGATCACGGGTCGAATGCATGATGCGGCTGCGACGGGCCCTCGACGAATATGTCATTGACGGCATCAACACGACCATTCCGCTCTTCGTGGACCTGCTGGGCAATCCGGACATCGCCAATGGTGACTACGACATCCACTGGCTCGAAAAATATCTGGACAGCTACAACACAGAGCACTGACAGTGCTGGAGCATGCCGTTGGGAAGGCGCAGTTAACTGATGCACCGGAGTGAAGACCGGCTCAGGATCACACCGCAGCTTCTGCTGAAAGCCTATAGCTGTGGCCTGTTTCCCATGGCCGACTCCGCCGAAGACACCGAAATCTACTGGGTCGAACCCGAGTTTCGTGGCGTCATCCCCCTGGACGAATTCCATGTGCCGAAAAGCCTGGCCAAAATCGTTCGTCAGCGCCGATTCGAAATTCGCGAAAACTCGGCCTTCAGCGCCGTCATGGACGGATGTGCGGAACCGGCGCCTGGCCGTACAAAAACCTGGATCAACAGGACCATTCGCGAGCTCTATACGGCGCTGCATCATCTGGGCCATGCGCATAGTGTCGAAGCCTGGCGCGAAGGGCATCTGGTCGGGGGTCTTTACGGAGTATCCCTACGCGGTGCGTTCTTCGGCGAGAGCATGTTTTCAAGGGAAGACAACGCGTCAAAAGTGTGTCTGGTCCATCTGGTAAAAAAACTGCGGTTACAAGGCTATGTCCTGCTCGATACGCAGTTCACAACGGACCATCTGAAGCGTTTCGGTGCCATCGATATCCCGCGCGAAACCTATAATGAATTGTTGGACGAAGCACTTCTCGTCGATGCAAGGTTCTTTTGAAGATGCAATCTAAGCGCCCGACGCTCTAGGTACCGGTTAGGACCCGGTCTTTTCCGGAGCCGGCACTTCGGAGTCCATGCTGCACTCCTTGAGCCACACGTCGTAAACCGCATGATCAACGGCATTCAGGCCCGGTGAATCGGCAAACATCCAACCGGTAAAAATCCGCCTGATCTTTCGATCGAGCGTGATTTCATCGACTTCCACGAAGGTGGTTGTCTTCGGTGCCTGCGTCTCGTCCCGGCTGTAACACACACGTGGCGTCACCTGCAGCGCACCGAACTGAACTGTCTCATCGATATAGACATCAAATGTAATGATGCGTCCGGTGATTTTGTCGATGCCGGAAAACACGGCAACCCGATTGGCAATACGTGGATCGCCGGCAGGTGCAAGATCGAGCGATTCAACCGTTGTGTCGGATTCGCTGTTTTCCTGGGCCTGCGCTGCAATGGCCATTGCACTAAAGGCCACGATCACCGACATCAAAATCGGACGGGCGACGCCCAACGCTCGATTTGACAGCAAATTCAATACCATATCCGCACGCTCAGGAACCGGGTGTCCAGGCATCATAATCGCCGGTGACAGTGGGGCGCGTTTCCGGGTTCAACTGAGATCCCGGCGGACGATAGGCTTCCGGCGTTCCTGTCCTGTTGGCCAGATGCTCCTTCTGCCAGTCCTTGGGTGTGTAGGTCATGTCGGCCGGTGAAACATCGGTCCGGTGGTGCATCCAGCCGTGCCAGCCGGCAGGAATGGAAGAGGCCTCGGCCAAACCGTTATATATAACCCAGCGCCGTGTCCTGCCCTCGCTGTCCGTGCCACCCTGGTAGTAGACATTGCCGAATTCGTCCTCGCCCACGCGCGTTCCGTGCCGCCAGGTGTGGAAGCGCGTTCCGATCGTTGCGCCGTTCCACCAGGTAAACATCTGGACCAGGAAATTATGCATCGAAAACCTCTCATAGCCGAGGGCGTTGCTCTCCCACGCCTTATGCCGCGCCACCACACGCTTGTCCAGAGCGAGTTGGACACCACAATGCATTGGCCTGTTCAACATCACAATTGTGTCGACCTGTAGACCCGGTGGATTGAAATCAGAAAATCCGTTTCTCATAGACAACTGCCGGGATACCGGAATCTTCCACGCCGCAGTTTTTCGTGTCACCCACCGGTTCAAATCCCCTGTGATCGTAAAAGGCGACGGCCTTGAGGTTCTCGGCTTCCACCTCAAGGCGAACACGATTTGCTTCCGGGAAACAGGCTTCGATCTCTTCGAGCAGCGCTGCTCCAGCGCCTCTTCCCTGCGCTGAGGGGTGGACATACAGCTGATGCAATTCGATCAGGCGGCCATCTTTGCTGGACGCAAAAGCCATGCCCAGAATGGTGTCTCCCGTGTCGGCCACGACGAATTCGGACTGGGGTTGCGTCAGCCTCGCACGAAGCGCCGGCAGCGAATGCCATTCTGCGGTAATGTCATCGACCCTTTCCGCACCGTAAATCGTATCATAGGTGTCGTGCCAGGTTTCAACCAGGAGCGCCTGAATTGCCTCCAGGTCCCTGTTTCCTGCCGTCCGTATCCACATGTTTGTGCTCCGCAATTGCGGTATGGTTTAATCCAGGCCGAGCTTTTGGCGCACCAGTGCGTTGACCGCCTGCGGATTGGCCTTGCCTTGCGTGGCTTTCATGACCTGCCCCACGAACCAGCCGGCCATGGACGGTTTTTCCTTCACCTGTTCCACCTTGTCGGCATTGGCTGCAATCACCTCGTCGACCGCTGCTTCAATGGCGCCGGTATCAGTCACCTGCTTCATGCCGCGCTCATCAACGATTTCGACGGGGTCTCCGCCTTCGGTCCAGACGATTTCAAACAGATCCTTCGCAATCTTGCCGGAAATTGTTCCCTCTTTGATGAGGTCGACGATCGCGCCGAGTTGATCCGGTGATACCGGTGTCTGATCGATTTCCAGGTTGGCCTTGTTCAAGGCGCCGAGCAGATCGTTGATGACCCAGTTTGCGGCCAGCTTTCCATCACGACCGGCAGCCACCTGCTCAAAATAGTCAGCAATCGACTTTTCCGAGACCAGAATGGACGCGTCATAGGCGGAAAGGCCGAGGCTGGTCATCAATCTGTTGCGCTTGTCATCGGGCAGCTCGGGCAATCCCGAGCGTAGGGCTTCGACATAGGCGTCGTCAAATTCCAGCGGCAGCAAATCCGGATCGGGGAAATACCGGTAATCATGCGCATCTTCCTTGGATCGCATGGACCGCGTTTCACCCTTTGCGGGGTCAAACAACCGGGTTTCCTGATCGATGGTTCCGCCCTCTTCCAGTATTGCGATCTGCCGCCGAGCTTCATATTCGATCGCCTGGCCGACAAAGCGGATGGAATTGACGTTCTTGATCTCACAACGCGTTCCGAACGGTTCCCCGACCCGACGTACCGACACATTGACGTCGGCGCGCAGGGATCCCTCATCCATGTTTCCATCACACGTGCCGAGGTAACGCAGGATTGTACGCAGCTTCGTGACGTAAGCCTTTGCCTCGTCGGAGGATCGCATATCGGGCTTTGAAACGATTTCCATCAACGCAACGCCGGAGCGGTTAAGATCCACATAGCTCATCGACGGATGCTGGTCATGCATCGACTTCCCTGCATCCTGTTCAAGATGAAGGCGTTCGATGCCGATTTCGATGTCCTCGAAATTGCCCTTCTTGTCCGGGCCCACGGAAATGATGATCGTCCCCTCACCCACAATTGGGTCCTTGAACTGTGAGATCTGATAACCCTGCGGCAAATCAGGATAGAAGTAGTTCTTGCGATCAAAGATCGACCGGTTGTTGATCTTCGCCTTGAGCCCGAGACCGGTTCGGATGGCCTGGCGGACACATTCCTCGTTTATCACTGGCAGCATGCCCGGCATGGCCGCATCAACCAGCGACACATTGTCGTTCGGAGCACTGCCAAACGCAGTTGAGGCGCCGGAAAACAGTTTTGATTTCGATGTCACCTGGGCGTGGACCTCCAGCCCAAGAATAACTTCCCAGTCGCCGGTGGCACCGGGAATGAGGCGTTTGGGTTCGGCTGTACGCGTGTCGATGAGTGTCATTGAGAATACTTGCTGCTGGAGAGGTTGGGACGCCGCCCGGAGCCCCGATAATCAGATACCGGTTAAAGGAATGCTCCCGCAGGTTCAAGCCTTTCCAGGGCAATTCAGGTTTTGACGGAATCGGCAAGACCCGAATGCATCAACAAAACCAAAGACCGGCACACATCAACGGCGCCTGTGCCGCTGGATCTGCGTCCTCCGGCAGCGGAAAACAGTATTTGGAGTCGGCAACTGCGTATTCCGCATAGCCGCCATCGATCTGATAGCCAGCGGAACCAGGCGCGTCGCACAGGCTTTCCCGTTGTGATTTGCAATAAACGCCTGTGCCGCATGTGTGTCCAAGCCACGGGACGCCAACCCGTTGTCCGATCGACAGATCATCAACTACGTGCCCCTTGGCGGCAATGTTGCCAACAGTTTCGTGTCCCGGATTACAGGCCGTTTTGACTCTTTCAGGTCTCCGTCGACAACGTGAAGGTCGGTGCGGCACACACAACAGGCGGGCACATGAACGAGCACCTGACCATTGTTCCGGCGACCAGCGATATAGTGCTTTCGATGGTGACAACCGCGGCATTTGGAACCCCAACAACAAAAACAGACTTTTGAGTGGAACCTGTTTTCGGCAAAACGCGCTTGCGCGGTCGCAAACTAGAACCAACCAGTTGCCGCTTCTGCTGCGTTGAAACCGCGACCATCAACAGTCTCTCAAACATCCGTGAGACGTTGAAATGCGAGAAATGCCCGCTCCTTCGCGTCATCCTCGCTGTTTCCGACAGCAATAAAATTCAAACCACGACCAGTCTCCAGTCCACCTGGCGCGGTGAAGATGATGCCCTCTGGTGGACCATTGGAATCATAGAGTTGATCGTCAAACCGAAGCAGTGCGTCCTGGAACCGTATCCGGCCAAAATCGAGATCGGTGCGTTGTGCGATCACAAAGGCAGGCAAAGGCTTTCCGGCGAAAACCCGGTTCATGAAGGTCATGGGCAGGGAAACGCCGCCCCAACGCCCATTGCACTCGATCCAGTGAAATTGGGCGGCGTCTTTGGTGTCGCCCACAAGAACCGTGTCAAAGCTGCACCGACCAAAATAACCGAGGTCTTGAAACAGAAGCGCCAGTTTCATCGCATCCCGGCACAAGGCGTCGTCAAGCCTCTGCTCGAGATGCGCCGTGGTTGCACCGACAAACCGGCCTTCGTCACCCATCAGGGATTGATCGAAGACACCCTCAATCCGGGGTTCGCCTGCCGCTTTGTCAGGGATCCAGACTTGAACCGACGGACTCGCAAGGACATTGCAGTCCCACACCTCAACCATCAGCGGATACATGTTGTTGCTCAAAATGGGGGACATCAGATCGATGAGATGATCGCGAAGTGCCCTGGCACCCAGTGACCTGATTGATTTTGTCTGGATCGGATAGTTGCCCTCCGAGCCGGCGCTGTCCGGCACCTTGATGACGATTTTCTCCCATTTTTGGGAAAGGCTTTGGACATGCCCAACCAGCGCGGCAAGCCCGTAGGCTGAGCGGATCGGAGGTGTCGCTGTTACACCGAGCGCAGTTCCCACGATCTTAGCGAACCACAGTTTGTCATTCACCCGCTGGGCAAGATTGGGTGGTGGCCCGGCAACGAAAATCGATTCTCCGGACCCATCACTCAGATGTTTTGCCAGTGTCCATATGGAACCGGTAGCAATGAATGGCATTAACGTCACAGGGCCGTTTACCCGGACAAATCGAAGGAGTTTTTCAAAAATCACCTTATCTTCGAAACAGCGGCGGGCTGTCGGCTCAGACAGGCCGGAATCTCGAGAAAGAATTTCGAGAACCTGGGCTTTGTCCTGGCCAAGAATCTTCGCCAGATAGTCTTCGAAAGCGGTGTTACGCTTTGACCCCAGAACGACCAAATCGGTCGCATCCGCAATAAGCGCGATGCGGTACTCGAGCATGTCATGGCCTGGTGGTGCGAGCAGTCTGATCTCACTCTTGTCGCCAATCAATACTCGCGGCGCACAGCCTATTCCCGCGCGCACTTTCTTGCCAAAAAAGAGCGTATCGGCGAGCCTCGGTTGGTCATCGAGGATTTGTTTGGCAAGCGCTTCCATACGTTGCCGCTCCCCGATGGGCAGGATGACATTGCGCCTGCTTTCAATGGGAAATCTGTTTACACCCGGTTTCCAGCCTATCACGAAACCAGTCTCCTCACCGTTTGATTGCTTGAGGATCAGCCCATTATTGCTCACGGCTGCCAATCGTTTCGCCTGAAAAATATCCCGCCATGTGGTGATGCAATTGATCTCGGTCAGATTTCGGCAGTCCAAAATCGGGTCCTATATATCTTTGCCAACCAGCCAGAGTATCTGACAATGTGCCGCCTTTACGCATTTAGAGCCAATGAACCGACACGCGTGGAATGCAGCCTCGTGCACGCCCAAAATGCCTTGATGGAGCAGAGCCGTGGTGACAGGGAGGGCCTTGTTCATGGTCACGGATGGGGTGTTGCCGACTATCCGAATGGCTGGCCGATTGTTGAAAAACAGACCTGGGCCGCCTATCACGGGGAACACTTCAAAAAAAAAGCTGCACGGGTCTATGCAGGTACCGTTGTTGCCCATGTGCGCCGCGCAACAGTCGGGGAACCGGCGATCGAAAACACGCATCCGTTCAGCAACGGACCATGGATATTTGCTCATAACGGCACTATTCCAAATTTTGCTGAAGTCCGCGACAGGATGCTCCCGGCGATCGATCCATTTTATACCAATGAGATCAAGGGGACGACGGACAGCGAACACATCTTCCTGTATCTCCTGTCGCTGTGGCGCCAGCGGCCACAGGAACCGATTGTCGACCTCCTTGCCCAAGGCCTTTCGCAGATCGTCCGGTGGAGCCGCGAGGTCGATCCAGCAGCCGCTATTGGCCTGAACGTGGTGCTGACTGATGGTCGGCGGCTGGTCGGTTCACGATTGGGCCGGACGCTCTGGCATCTGGAACGCGAACGGATCTACGAATGCGATATCTGCGGCAAGCCCCACGTGCATCATGACGCAGGCAAAGCATATCGGGGTGTGGAAATCGCATCGGAGCCGATTACCGCTGAAAACTGGCATGAATTGCCGAATGGGACAGTCTATGAAGTCGATGAAGATTTCTATCTGCTCATGAAAAGGATGCCGATTTCGTCCGACAGCGCAGCTTAGGACCATTCCGGCGCTACACGGCCAGCTGACGAACCAATCCGGTTTGCTTCGGCATCTGAAAAACGGGAACCATCAGATCTCGCTTGGCCCCATCTATTGAATGTCATTGCATCGCTGAAGCACCCGTGAAACTGGATTGGGGAAGAAAACGCCGGGCTCTTGAATCCGATGGAAACGGCTTTCTTCAACTGTTCACAATCCCGCAAACTGCGCTCTCCACCTGGTCTCGGGCGGCGCTTGCAGAGGCACGACGCCTGTGGTGAAGAGCAATCAGCCCGCCAGGTGATAGTTTTTGGTTGTTATGATTGATACCGGTCAAAATTCGCCCCTGCCTCTTTCGTAATGTTGCACGATGAGGTCATTCCGCAATCCTGCGGGATCCAGTTCGAATGAGGTCGGTTATGAGTAGAAGAATTCAAGTATCCGCGGCTGTAATAGCCGTAGCGTTGGCTTCCGGTACCGCCACGGCAAGTGGCGAGACCCGGACCCGTTTGGGTATTCTGGAGTGCACGGTCGAAGGTGGGATCGGACTGATTGTCGGCTCAAACCGGAAGGCAGACTGCACTTTTGTCCACAAGGACGGCGCTGTCGAGAAATACAGTGGCGAGCTGAGCAAATTCGGGCTGGATATCGGTGTGACGGACAACGCCTATCTTGGATGGATCGTTTTCACTCCAGCTGGAAGCGAATATGGTGCCCATTCTCTTGCCGGACGCTATGTCGGCATCTCTGCAGCAGGGGCGCTTGGAATTGGCCTGGGCGTGAATGCGCTGGTTGGCGGATCAACGAAAAACATCGGCCTTCAGCCTTTCAGCATTGAAGGAAAAACCGGGTTGAACCTTGCTGCCGGATTTGCATCACTCACACTCGAACCGCATCGATAGCGCCAGATTGCTTGCAGACCTGCCTGAAAACAGGGTCGGGCTTTCGAGCGGACAAACCTGCTACGATCCACGCGAATGTGCATTGCGGCACGGACAGCGCCGCATGTTCTTGATCCCGGTCAAAAGGGCGGCGCGGTATGTGGGCTAAGGTAAAATACAATCGCGTGTTGGGAGCGCGCCAAGGACAACTTGGAGCGATGATGTCGGCAGTGCTGAGCCGATGGTTAGCAGAAGGATCGACGGGAATGGATTGCTGATGCCCAGTTGCCTTTCTCTCCAACCAGCACCCGCTACCGGTCGATCCAATATCTTTGCCTTTTTCGTGACGTGGTTTGTCTGCATCGGAGCGCTCTTTCCCCCTCACGCCCACGCGACCGACAGTCTGGTCATCAACATAAGCTTGCCTGAGCAGCAAATGGCCGTCCGATACTCCGGTGAAATCCGCCATGTGTGGCCCGTTTCCACCGGTCGCTCGGCCTATTGCACGCCGGCAGGCACCTATCGGCCATATCTATTGAAACGCATGCACTACTCTTCGAAATATGATTGGGCACCCATGCCGTTTTCGATTTTTTTTCACAGGGGCTATGCGATCCACGGAACCACCGAGATCAACAATCTTGGAACCCCCGCTTCTCACGGCTGCATCAGATTGCATCCCGAACAAGCGGAGACCCTTTTCAATCTGGTGCAACAACACGGGAAGGATCAGACCCTGATCAGGATCCTACCCTAGATAATTTATAAGAGTCGGTTTTGGATTTATCAGGAACAAGCCGACGCCCTTGCGGGGCGCTGCGTTGATTGCCCTTCCCGGCTACAGGTGTGACCCGCAACGTAGCGAATACCGCAGGCGTTTTTGAGCGGTTTTTGATCTTTGTCATCTACCGACCTTCAGACGCAGCCTACGCTGTTTTCTGGCCGCTTCCACCAAAGTGGTTACAGGTGAGGAGTTGATAATGGTCGACGATCTGATTCACAAAAAGCCCGACCAGGCGGCGCAGGCAAACATGCCGGACTATTCAAAGGAGACGGAGGTATTTTCATGGGCAAAGGCGCGCGGCCTGCTTGGCGGCCTGGCGGATGGAAAACTCAATATTGCCCATGAATGCGTTGACCGGCACGTGGCAAACGGTGCGGGCGCCAAGGTTGCGCTGAGGATCATTCGCAAAAACGACGACATCACGGAGGTTACCTATGATGCGCTTTTCAACCTGACCAACCGGTTTGCGAATGTGCTTCAGTCATTGGGCCTGGCAAAGGGCGAACGGGTTTTCTCGCTGCTCGGCCGCACGCCGCAGCTCTATGTCGTTGCACTCGGAACGTTGAAAGCAGGATTGGTATTTTCTCCACTGTTTTCCGCCTTCGGTCCGGAACCCTTGCAGGCGCGTATGGAAATCGGTGGGGCACGCGTGCTGGTGACGACGAATGCGCTCTACCGGCGCAAAGTGGCACCCATCCGCGATCGCCTTCCCGAGCTGCAGCACGTGTTGCTGATCGATGCGGAAGACGACGGCGATGCTCTGCTCGATTTTGACGCGCTCCTGCAGCTTGCCTCGACTGAGTACAACATTGAGGCAACCGAACCGGAAGACGTTGCACTTCTTCATTTTACCAGTGGAACGACAGGGCGCCCGAAGGGCGCGGTTCATGTGCACGAGGCAATTGTCGCACATTGTTATACGGGCCGCGTCGCCCTCGACCTGAAACCGGACGATGTCTATTGGTGCACGGCTGATCCCGGCTGGGTTACCGGGACATCCTACGGCATCATCGCACCGCTTGCCATCGGCGTGACAATGGTAATCGATGAGGCGGAATTCGATATTGCGCGCTGGTACCGCATTCTTGAAAGCGAGCGTGTTTCGGTTTGGTACACGGCACCGACGGCCATCCGCATGTTAATGGCGGCCGGCGCTGAAGCGGCGAAGAATTGTAATTTGTCCCAGCTTCGCTTCATGGCAAGCGTCGGCGAACCGCTCAATCCGGAAGCTGTCCTGTGGTCGGCCGCAACATTCGGAAAACCCTTTCACGACAATTGGTGGCAGACTGAAACCGGCGGAATCATGATCGCGAATTACGCCTCCATGGACGTCAAGCCGGGGTCCATGGGCAGGCCGTTGCCAGGAATCGTTGCCGGAATTGTTGAGCGGGAGAACGGCAAACTGCATCACATTGACAAGGCAATGTGTGTTGGTGAATTGGCGTTAAAAACCCCCTGGCCATCGATGATGCGCGCGTATCTGGATGAAGAGGAACGATACAACAAGTGCTTTTCTGATGGCTGGTATCTGACCGGTGACCTGGCGATGCGCGATAGCGATGGCTATTTTTGGTTTATCGGACGCAGCGATGACGTCATAAAAAGTTCCGGACATCTGATTGGCCCCTTTGAGGTCGAAAGCGCACTGATCGAACACGAGGCGGTGGCCGAGGCCGCCGTGATCGGGCTTCCTGACGAAACGGCGGGCGAAGTTGTCAAAGCCTATGTCGCGCTCAATCCAGGATTCAGGCCTGACAAGGACCTCCAACGCAGTCTTCGTGGCCATGCCCGCCAGCGCCTCGGGCCAGCCGTCGCTCCACGGGAAATCCTTTTTCGTGAGAAGCTGCCGAAAACAAGGAGTGGCAAGATCATGCGGCGACTCCTGAAGGCCCGCGAGATGGGACTGCCCGAAGGGGACATTTCGACATTGGAGACTGACGAGAAATGACCGCCACCGATTTGAGACCCCACCTGAATCGCACCCATGCTCTGGCCATGCTGGGTGACATGATCCGCATACGGCGTTTCGAAGATGTTTGCGCCGAACTCTATACGAAAGAGAAAATTCGCGGATTTCTGCACCTTTATGACGGCGAAGAGGCGATCGCCGCAGGGGTCATTCCACTGCTCGGGTCCGACGACCGGCTGGTGGCAACCTATCGCGAACACGGACATGCCCTGATCCGTGGCATATCAATGAACGCGGTCATGGCCGAAATGTACGGCAAGGCTTCCGGATGCGCCGGCGGGCGCGGTGGATCAATGCACTTGTTCAGCCGCGAAAACAATTTCTATGGCGGCAATGCCATTGTCGGCGGCGGATTGCCCTTGAGCGTGGGGCTGGGACTTGCAGACCGGATGCGGAATGAAAACCGCATAACCGCATGTTTTTTCGGCGAAGGTGCGGTGGCCGAAGGTGAATTTCATGAAAGTATGAATCTTGCCTCCCTATGGAATATACCGGTTCTTCTGGTCTGCGAAAACAATGGCTATGCAATGGGCACAGCCCTTCAGCGCTCAGAAGCCGAAACTGACATTCAGGTCAAAGCCAAGGGTTACGCGGTCGCAAGCGCGTCAGTCGACGGCATGGATGTGGTTGCCGTGGAAGCCGCGACGCGCCGGGCACTGGAGCACATCCGGGAAGTCGGCGGACCCTATCTCCTGGAATGCAAAACCTACCGGTTCAGGGCGCATTCGATGTTTGATGCCCAGTTGTATCGGCCGAAGGATGAGGTTGCACAGTGGCGCAAGAAGGGACCGATCGTCAGGTTTCAGTCTTGGCTCCTGGAAGCAGGAATTGTTGATAAGGATGATGTCGACACCCTCGTATCAGGCATCGACGAGGAGATCGCAGCGGCAGTGACGTTTGCAGAGGAAGCAGATTGGGAACCGCTGTCCAATCTGACCAACCATGTCACCGCACCACAACGACCTGCGCCACCGGTTGTCCAACCAGCACTGCGGATGATGGAAACCACTTACCGGGAGGCCGTGAAATCAGCAATCACCGATGCGATGGAACACGATGATCGCGTTTTCCTCATGGGTGAGGATGTCGGTCTGTATGGTGGATGTTATGCTGTGAGCAAGGGCCTTCTGGATCGTTTTGGCCCGGAACGTGTTCGTGACACTCCACTTTCCGAGTCCGGTTTCACCGGCGCGGGAATTGGTGCGGCGATTGCCGGCATGCGGCCGATCGTCGAGGTCATGACCGTGAATTTTTCGCTTCTCGCTCTTGACCAGATCCTCAATACCGCTGCCACTTTCCGACACATGTCCAACGGTCAGTTTGGCGTCCCCGTTGTGATCCGCATGGCGACGGGCGCCGGCAAGCAATTGGCGGCACAACACTCCCACAGTCTTGAGGGCTGGTATGCCCACATCCCTGGTTTGCGAGTCCTCACACCGGCGACCCTGGAGGATGCGCGCGGGATGCTCCTCACGGCGATTGAGGAGCCTGACCCTGTCCTGATGTTCGAGAATGTCATGCTCTACAATCGCACCGGGCAGCTTGCGGAAAATGCCGGCGCGGTTGATATCGACAAAGCAGCAATACGGCGCAACGGCAGCGATATTTCTCTCATTACCTATGGCGGCTCGCTCTTCAAAACCCTTGAAGCGGCAGAGATGCTTGCCCCACAGGGGATTGATGCCGAAGTAATTGATCTGCGTGTGCTGCGTCCACTGGATATGGAAACCATTTTCGCGTCCGTTTCGAAAACCCATCGCGTGTTGATGATCGATGAAGGTTGGAGGTCTGGAAGCCTGTCAGCCGAAATCGGTATGCGGCTGGCTGAGCAAGCATTTTTCGAACTCGATGCACCCCTTGCGCGCGTTTGCAGTGAGGAGGTGCCGATCCCCTATGCCCATCACCTTGAGGAAGCGTCGATTCCTCAAGTCCCGGGCATTGTGAAGGCGGTGAAATCGGTTTGCGGCAGGACCTGACACCATGAGTGAATTTCTCATGCCATCGCTTGGAGCCGACATGGAAGCCGGAACCCTGCTGGAATGGCTCAAGAAGCCAGGCGACGCGCTCACCAGGGGAGACATCATTGCGGTTGTCGAAACGCAGAAAGGTGCTATTGAAATCGAGGTGTTCGAAGATGGCGTGCTGGCGCGTTACCTGCTTGACATCGGCAGCAGCGTTCCGGTCGGAACACCAATGGCGGTGATTGACCAAACGGGCCAGGATCAACCATCGCCATCCGTACAAGCCGTGCAGACGGCGAAATCAGATACCGCGCCGACGGAGACGAAGGCTGCAGACGGCAGAGCAGCTGGAGGATTTGGGCCCATACCGGCGTCCGCTTCAGCTCCCGCTGCCACCCGATTAGCGGAAAGGCAAATGGTCACTCCGGCCGCGCGACGATTGGCCCGCGTCATTGGCGTCGATCTCGCCGCAATCAAGGGCAGCGGACCGGATGGTGCGGTTGTGCTGGCCGATGTCGAAATGGCGGATGCCTCAAAAACCGGCAGCCCGACCGCGGACAGCCGGTCTTCGAAATCGCCAGGTAAAACCGCCATGCGTGATGCAATTGCCGCTGCCATGGCACGCTCGAAACGGGAAATCCCTCACTACTATCTTTCCCATACCTGCGACTTGACCAACGCAAATGCCTATGTCGCCGACTACAATGCCTCTCAACCGCCCGACAAAAGGCTGCTGATCGCAACTCTGTTTATGAAAGCCGTTGCCAGGTCGGTTTCGAAATACCCTGAATTCAATGGGCATTTCGAAAATGGCGCGTACAAGGCTGCCGACCGGGCGCATGTTGGATTTGCAATCAATATCCGCGATGGCGGACTTGTGGCGCCGGCCATACATGATGTGGCCGCCCTCGATCCTGCAACGTTAATGACGCGGATGCGGGATCTCGTTGCGCGTGTGCGCGCTGGCCGGTTCCGCGCGGCTGAGCTGTCCGATCCCACCATCACAATATCCAGTCTGGGGGAGCGCGGTGTCGAAACGCTGTATGGGATAATCTATCCACCCCAGGTTGCCATCGTCGGATTCGGAATGCCGGTGGCGCGGCCATGGGTCTGCGAAGACGGCGTGCAGTCTCGCCAGACCGTGGCAATAACGCTGGCGGCCGATCACCGCGTCAGCGACGGACACCGGGGTGCTCTTTTTCTCAATGCCATCAGCAAATTCCTTCAGGAGCCGGAAACACTATGACCAATAAGGACATCGAAGCGCTCTTACGCCGTGAACTCTTCGAAATCGCACCCGATATCAATCCGGACGATATCGACAGGGGCGCCGATCTGCGGGAGGAGTTCGACATCGACTCGATGGATTTCCTCAATTTGGTTGTGGCGCTGGCCAAGAATCTGGAGCTGGATATTCCGGAGACTGATTACTCAAAAATGTCCAGCTATGACGATCTGGCGGCCTATCTGCGCCTCAGGATGAGCTAGCTTGGTTGGTATTGCTGGACACAGTCGTTCATTTGACAACCAACAAATCCGTACGACCGTCAAGATTCTGCATGTGGATTTCGAGAGCGACGAAATCGCGGGGCGGTTGAACTGGTGAACAGGGGAATGGAGAATTCTGACATAGTCAGACACGCTGCTTTCGGAGAAAGGGAGTGTCCGAGGCGCCGTGCTGCCGCGCATCCTATTCCGGTCCGGTATCGGGGTCATCAAACATAAGTATGAAAATGTGAGTGCAAGGTGATCCGGGGCGATATGGCAGCCGCTCGCTTTTGCGGCATAAGTCATTGTTGACGGATATCAATTTCGCTGACCGCTGGAGAAATTATAATGAATAGCGGCAACTTGAACGCCGCATTTTGGCTGTTCACTGCCCGGTCGCCAGAAGGACCGAGGAGTATTGAGAATAGACACGTCGGCAAAATCAGAGACTGAACCGGATGTGACACTCGCAGATTCTGCAATTGGGCGGCATGATCGGTCCAACTACGCCATTTCAGCAAAGCTTCGCGAATACGCAGATTTGCTTGAATATCAGGGCGCCGATGGATTTCGGGAAAGAGCCTACCGAGCGGCGGCTGACACGGTGGATTCGCTCGGACGCCCCGTTGCCGACATACTCGCCTCTGGCGGACGCGACAGCCTCATCGAACTACCGGGGATCGGCAAGCGCATCGCCGCCTCGATAGCGGAGATGCTCGCCAGCGGCCGTTGGACACAACTTGAAAGGCTGCGCGGTGACCTTGATCCTGAAAACCTCTTTTTGAGCATTCCGGGCATCGGACCTGCTTTGTCCAGGCGTTTTGCAGATGAGCTAAAACTGGAAACGCTTGAAGAGCTTGAAGCGGCACTGCACGCAGAAGACTCACCCATCGAAGGAATTGGCCCTCGGCGCCGGGCAGCGATCACGGCAGTGCTTGCAGAGCGGCTCGGTCGTTCTACCGCGCGCGAGCACATCAAGGGAGCGCCCAGGCCAACGATCGATTTGGTACTGCAGGTTGATGCGATGTATCGTGAGAAGTCTGCAGCCGGAGAATTGCGGAAAATTGCCCCGAAGCGCTTTAATCCTGACCGCGTAAAATGGTTGCCGGTAATGCATGCGCGGCATGACAACTGGCATTTTTCCGCACTTTATTCAAATACCGGCCTGGCCCATAAACTTGGAAAAACAAAGGACTGGGTGGTCATTTATTATGAAGCCGAGGGAGAGCGCGAAGGGCGCTGCACCGTCGTAACCGAGACGCGCGGCCCTTTAAGAGGCAAGCGTGTGATCCGAGGATGGTAGCTGTCGTTGCATTGCGGATTTGGCCAAGCGCAGCACACCGTTTCGGTGTGCTTGTAATGTGCACATGATGTCCCGGTTACCCCCCTTCATCGTTTTTAATGTCAGCGTTCGCAATTTCGTGGTCCGGTTTCCCCGGCACTGACAGCGGCTGGTTCCGGGTCCGATCACTGACTGGATATAGAAATTCCAGCAAAATTGGACGATGGTCCGAGGGGCCCTTGAACAAGGTTTGCGCGTGGATGCACTGCAAATCGCGCACCATGCACCTGTCAAGACGAAACGGCACGATCTCCTGTGCATGGTGTGTCGAGCCGCGCGGTCCGACATCCGAAAATCCGCGCAAGACAACCGGGCCAAATGAATTGTAGTCGCCGATGATGGCCGTAGGTCCACGGGTTGAACGAGCAATAAGGCGCAATTGCCGTCGATTGAGAATTTGCCCGTGCGACAAGTGGACATTGGCAATGGTTATGCCTGCGATTTCCAATAACTGAGCAAATCGGGTGGGAAGACTGCCTGGCAGTTTGGAGGCAGGCAATTCCAGTGCTCGAAGCTCTGTTAGCGGTCTTCGGCTCCATGCGGCGAGTCCATGACGCCGCCCGGGCCACGATTGCTTGTAGTACTGTCCGCCGATTGTGGCCGGCAATGGCTCTGCTGCCCCTGTCACTTCCTGCATGAGGAACAAATCCGGCCGTTCTCGTTCGATCAGTTCGGAGATATCACTAGCGAGTGCTCCGGAGCGGTGCAGCAGGTTCCAACTGATGATCCGCAGTTTATGCTGCCCGCTATCTCTTGCGGACATGTGGGGGCGGAAGCGCCGGCCTGCTATTTTGCTTACGAATCTTCTCATGGGTTTCATTCTCAAAGATAGGGAAGAAGCAAGCGTGCGCATGCGTCCCGCAGCTTGATCATCAGGGAACGGTCGGCCAACTGGGCAGAGGTCAGGGGTGTGGCCGACAATATTTTTTCGCCGATCAAGGTATCGATTTTCGTGACGGTAGCAGCGTCATAACACTCGATCATGAACTCAAAATTCAGGCGAAGACTCCGAACATCCCAATTTGCACTTCCAACGGCACACCATTTACCATCCACCGTAACCAGCTTCGAGTGATCAAAGGGTTTTGGCGTCGCGAGACAACGCACTCGATCCACTGGAAAAAAGGAAAGGTGGGCGCGCATGGCCCAATCCATGACAAAGTGATCGGACTGCTCGGGAACAAGCAGATCGATTTGGACACCCCGTAGTGCTGCCAAATTGATGGCGAATTTTAGTGGTTCGTCCGGAAGGAAATAGGGAGTCACGATTTTGATGTGGTGCCTAGCACGGCTGAGTGCCGCCGCGAGGATTGTTTCTATGCTGCCGAAGTCTTCATCTGGTGCCGAGCTAATCCCTCGCGCAACGACGGATCCCACCGAATTGTAACCTGGCCACCATTCCTCACCATTGAGGTTTTCGCCGGTTGCGAAATTCCAGTCTTCAGCAAAACTCGACATCAGCTGGCTGACAACCGGTCCGTCCAGCCGGAAATGGACGTCATCGACCGTGTGCCTTCGAAACCCGACACGGGTGTATTCCACACCGAGGTTCAAACCGCCCGCGAAACCAACTGCTCCGTCAACAACAATCAGTTTCTTGTGGTTTCTCAGATTGATGAATGACATGGCCCAAGGTCGCCAATCGTGCATGAACCGTGCCACGGAAATGTCGGCTTCCCTGAGCTGTCGCACAACCGGTGAATACAGGTAACCGCTGCCGATCCCGTCGACGATAACCCGGACCTGGACGCCTCGTTTCCGTGCGTCGATCAGTGCGCGAACAAATTGTGCGCCGATATCGTCGGGCCGAAAAATATAGGTTGTCAATGCGATGCTTCGCCGGGCATCTGAAATGGCCGCAAGCATCGCAGGATAAGCTTCATCTCCACCACGCAACATCGCAACCTTGTTGCCTTGCAGGAGCGGAATATCTGTCACCTGCGACCCAACCTCGGCTAGGGTTTGCAACCCCTTGCCCAGTTGGCTCACGTCATATCGAAACGGTGCGGTGACATCCCGGTTCGGGTTGGTTTGACGATTGATTTTGGACGCGCGCCGGGCGACACGGTTTATTCCGAAGGCTGAATAGATAACGGCTCCGAACAGAGGCGACAGCCAGACAAGACCAATCCAACCGATCGCCGCCCGCACCTCACTTTTGTTAAGAAGCACATGACCGGTCACCAAGGCGGCAATGATCAGGTGCAGGATTGCAAGCGAACCAATAAACATCTCGAAAGGCCAAAATCAGTACGTGTCACTCTTATCGTCGATGATCATACGTAAGGGACTGTCATGTGATTTTGCCAAACGTCTTGGTCTGCGGCCATGGTGGACATCTCCACCGACGCCGAACAGAAATGAGACAGTCCGAGCACACGACAAACGCAACAATACTGCCGAACGATGATACCCCAAACGAACTGTTCCCATTCTGTCGGCTTCGTTCCGGCTCTAGTTGACCTGCGTCAATCGTGGTCACGGTGCGGTAATTATCATTGTCTCCCAATGCTGTTCGAACCGAACCCGTTGCCCGGCCAGCCGATCTGGAAGAAGTCAGCCTGACCATCGATGTCAAGCCGATTTGCCTGCGCAGATAAACTCCGGTCCTGGCGACAATTGGTTTGCGTTGCACGTTATGCTCAAAAACCGGCGCTGATTGCCAGGGCTCTTTTTCTGGATCGGCGGGGTCATCGGCCCCGCAACCGCCGATCGTTTCGAACCTGCAATGAGGACCGCGGAGGTGGCAGGTACCGGATGGTGATCTGGGTCCCGCCGGGCATGGTCGTCCCGGTGAAACCGGCGGAGGATGACAATGCGGGTAATGGACCAGCGAGCAATGCCGATAGCGTCGCATGTCTGTTGCGGCGGCATCGGCATTCAGGGTCGATGTGTTTTAGGCTTCCATCCGCTCAGAATTGAAGCCGCGTGGATTGTGATGGGTACTTGCGTATTTGCCGGTGACGTCATGTCCGCTGCCGGTAACCGGTGCAAATCAGCTATCCGTCATCGATGCATCTGACTGCTGTACATGGATTTCAATTCGGGAAGTTGCATGACGAGAATTTTGATGTTCACCAATACCTATACCCCGCACGTGGGGGGTGTAGCTCGAAGCGTGAGCGAACTTGCACAAGGCCTGCGGGATGTCGGTGATGAAACCCTCGTCATTGCGCCGGATTTTGAGAACATGCCGGCAACCGAAGAAGACGTCTATAGGGTTCCGGCGATGCAAAATTTTGCCGGAAGTGATTTTTCAGTTCCATTGCCGCTGAGCGGCAATCTGGCAGGGGTCGCCCACGACTTTCAACCCGATATCATCCACAGTCACCACCCGTTTCTCCTCGGAGACACCGCCCTGAGGGCCGCAAGCTCACTCGGAGTACCGGTCGTTTTTACTCACCATACGCGCTATGAACTCTATGGCCACTATGTCGAGCAGAATTCGAACCTGCTGAAGCGCTTGGCGCTAAGCCTGTCACTTGGCTATTGCGGAATGTGTGACAGCGTCATTGCACCAAGTCAGAGCATTGCGGCCTTCCTTGCTGATCATGGCGTCAAAACGCCTATCGAAGTCATTCCAACAGGCGTTCATCCAGAGGTTTTTTCGAACGGGGAAGGCAGTAAAATGCGCCTGAAGCTGGGTATTCCGGATGATGTTCTGGTCGTCGGACATGTCGGGCGACTGGCGCCGGAGAAGAACCTTGGCTATCTGGCAACCGCCCTAGCGGTTCTCTCCAAGGGGCACACCAAAGCGCACATATTGATTGTCGGCGATGGTCCGTCACGTGATCAGATGATCCGAATCCTTTGTGGAGCCGATGCCGACAAACGCGTTCATTTTACCGGAAAACTCACGGGTCGACAGCTTGCAAATGCCTATGCGGCGATGGATCTGTTTGCCTTCTCATCCTTTTCGGAAACGCAGGGCCTTGTGCTGGCGGAGGCCATGACAGCAGGCATACCGGTCGTTGCGCTTGATGCACCGGGCGCACGTGAAGTCGTTCGGGATGGGCGCAACGGCAGATTGCTCGATGAGGATGCCGATGCCTTTGCGTTCGCAGCGGCACTGGGCAGGATCGCGACCGCTAAATCCGCCTATCGACGAACCTTGCAGAACAACGCACGAAGGACTGCCGAGCAATATTCAATCGACAAGACCATCAAACGTACACGGGATTTCTACGCGCAAACGTTGCGCGACAAAGGCTCGTCCTCAGATGAAACCGACAGTTTGTGGCAACGCACAAGAAGAGCCATCTCTCGTGAAATGGACATCGTCGGCAATATTGCCAGCGCGGCCAATGATGCGATGTTTCCCGATTCTGCGGAGGAGAAGCGGCAATGATCAGTCGGATGCGCCGGATTTACAGCAGCGTCGCCGTGCAGGTTCTTGCCGCAATCTTTAGTGCCATTTTGTTCGTTTGGTGCGCGCTCCTCAGACGAAATACCGAACAGATAGCAAAAATTGACTGGTACATTAATGGCGGAAACCGACTGCTGGCGTTGTTCTGGCACGGGAAATATATCCCGCTATTTGCTCTGGCGAAGGGAAAGGACGCCGTTGTTTTGACAAATGACTCGTTCCGTGGACGTGTCATTGCGGGAATTTGCAGGTGGTTCGGCTATAGGCCCATTCTGCTGCCGTCCGACAGGAAACATCACGGGTTTGCCGTCCTGCTGGAGCTTTTCTCGACCAGACCGAACCTAACGGCATTGGCGCTGGACGGCCCGCTTGGTCCATATCATTGCGTTCGCACGGGCGCATTGCGGTCGGCTGCGCGCAATGGTGTAAAAATAGTTCCCATCGGCGTCGCCAGTCAACGCAAGTTCATCCTGACATCGAGATGGGATCTTCGGGAAGTGCCGCTTCCGTTTACGAAAATCGCCGTCGCTGTGGGTGATATGATAGACGCCGGGTCAATTGTCGCTGATTCCGGCCAGCCCTCGCTGGAGGAGTTGATACGCACCGGGATGGATCGCGCGGAGCAACAAGCTGAAAAGATACTGGTCGATACGGAGCCGCGTTCGTCAGCGTGAGTTTGCGCTTCGATAATCTGAGATTGTGAACACGGTTTATGAAACGCCGTGCCCACGCAGCAACTGCATACACTCAATTCATGCGGTCCCGCTAACGCCGCCGCGCGCCAACAAGCGTCGAGGACTGAACCGCAACACTGGTGGCTTAGGGTCCCTTTCCACCAAAATGCTGACGAAATCTGACCTTGGCGTCGACGACCAATTCGTCCCAGAAACCTCTCGTCAGGCTGTCACGCTGGAGATAGACCTCGTTTCCATCGTCCGACTTGATGAACCCCTATCCCTCAGCCGCCAACAAACAATCGATGTGTCCGTGCTAGTGCAATTCAGGTTTTGCCGATTCCATCAAAACCTGAATTGCTTTTCTGGAATTGATGGTGACGTCACAATCGGAAACCCGTAATCGGTCCATATCCGATACAGCCGTGCGCCCCATCACGAAGACCGCCATGAATGCGCGATTCAATTGACATAGATCAATCTTTTGCCCGCGGCCTCACCGTATGCTGGCTCTAACATGTCCAAAACAGATCGGAGAACGACATGAGGTTTTCTAGTATTCTGGCACGGATTTCAAGACATGCGGACCTCTTCGAGGCAATGGCCAACAAGCTGGGCGTCCGCGACAAGATATTTGAATTGAACAATGCACCGTCCGTCTATCGCCGGGCAAATATGCGCTGTCTGTCATGCGGCCAGGCCGAAGCCTGCAGCGCGTGGCTTGAGGCTGGCGCGGAGGCGGATGAAGCACCGGATTACTGCAGAAACAAAACTCTGTTTGCGCGTTTGGAGCGCCTGTCGAACACCCGCGTTGGCACTGATTGTCATGGGTCAGTCCAGCAAAGCGGCTGACAGGCGTTCTGAAAGGCTCCCCCCAAGGGAGAGTACCCCTCCAGAGCTTGCTCTGGTTGCCCCGGATCGTGAAAGCGATTCGGGGCTTTTTTTGTCCGCGCCACTGCAATCTCCATCGGCGCGACGACAGGATTGAACCAATATCGCTTTGATTCAGCCAATTCTCACCAACCATTAACATCTTAAACGGGAAAACGGCGCGCTTGCCTTGTCATCCAAGGTTGCCCCCGTAAGATACCGTCATTAGTCCATTCAGACCGTTCACTCCCATCGGGCAACGGGGATCGACCATTGTGAAACATCGTTTCGGTTTCTCTCTCGTGCGAATCATCCCGGCGGTCCTGCCGCTTCTGTTTCTGGCCGGCTGCGGTTTGAACACCGCCCCCATTCTTCATCCCAAGGGTCCCATAGCACAAACGCAAAGAGATCTGCTGTTCACCGCCTTTGGTTTGATGTTGATCGTGGTGATCCCGGTGATGATCATGGCGTTCTGGTTTGCCTGGCGATACCGGGCCAAGGGCGGCAAGGGAAAATACACACCGGACTGGTCCTATTCAGCAAAGATTGACGCGATCTTCTGGCTTGTTCCCGCGGCCATCATCGTTGCTCTGGGATATCTGGTCTGGACCTACACCCATAAACTTGACCCCTACCGGAGTATTGCTGGAACCGATGCGGCGCTCGAAGTGCAGGTTGTGGCGCAGGACTGGAAGTGGCTGTTCATCTATCCGGAGTACGGGATTGCCACTGTCAACGAATTGGCGTTTCCAAGCAGCCGCCCGCTTGCACTTGAGATTACGTCCGACACGGTCATGAACTCCTTCATGATTCCGGCGCTCGGCGGGCAGATATACGCCATGGCCGGCATGACCACGCAACTGCATCTTCTGGCGGATGAACCGGGAACATTTGCCGGTCGGAACACCCAATATAGCGGCGACGGTTTTGCCGACCAGCATTTCGTGGCGATTGCCATGACCGATGAAGAATTTGCCGAGTGGGCGCAAAAGGCCAGGCAATCCCAGCGGGCACTTGATGCTGCGGCCTATACGAAACTGGCACAGCCGAGCATTGCCCATCAGGTGGAATATTACTCAGGTTTCGAACCCGGCCTGTTCGATACGATTCTCGCAAAATATGCGCCACGGTCCGGCCACGACGCCAAGATGACCCATGAATGATCTGGCCTGGAGGGGCCGCCCATGCTTGGAAAACTGACGATTGACGCTCTTCCGTTCTACAGCTGGGTAGCCATGGGTGGCGCCGGAATCACCGTTGGCGGTGCGTTGGCGGTGTTTGTGCTGATCACCTATTTCGGTCTTTGGCGCTATTTCTGGACGGAATGGCTGACCAGTGTCGATCACAAGCGGATAGGCATCATGTATATCGTGCTGGCGCTGGTCATGCTGCTGCGCGGTTTTGTCGATGCCATCATGATGCGCGCGCAACAGGCTTTCGCGCTGAACTCCGACGGATATCTTCCGCCGGAACATTTCGAACAAATCTTCAGCTCGCACGGCACGATCATGATCTTCTTCATGGCGATGCCGTTTCTTACCGGTCTGATCAACATCGTTGTCCCGCAACAGATCGGCGCCCGTGACGTTGCCTTTCCCTTTCTCAATTCCGTGAGCCTCTGGCTGACAGCCGCCGGCGCGGCCCTGGTGATGGTTTCACTGGTCATCGGCAAATTTTCTCAGGCCGGTTGGACGGCGTACCCGCCCTACTCCGGCATAGAATACAGCCCGGGCGTTGGCGTGGACTACTGGCTCTGGGCGGTCGTTGTCAGCGGAATTGGTTCAACCCTGACAGGCATCAATTTTGTCGTCACGATCCTGAAGAAGCGTGCGCCGGGCATGAACCTGATGCGCATGCCCATGTTCAGTTGGACAGCCCTGTGCGTCAGCATCCTCATCGCCTTCGCCTTTCCGGCATTGACTGTTGTCGGGGCCATGCTCGGTCTCGACCGCTATATGGGAATGCACTTTTTTACCAATGGCGATGGCGGCAACATGATGAATTTCGCCAATCTGCTTTGGATCTGGGGCCACCCTGAAGTCTATATCCTGATCCTTCCGGCCTTTGGTATCTACTCGGAAGTCGTCGCCACATTCTCGGGAAAGAAACTGTTCGGCTACGAGTCGCTGGTCTACGCCACCGGCTGTATTGCAATCCTGTCCTTCACAGTCTGGCTGCATCATTTTTTCACCATGGGGTCGAGCGCCAGCGTCAATGCATTTTTCGGCATCACCACGATGATCATCGCCGTTCCCACGGGCGTCAAGATCTTCGACTGGCTGATGACAATGTATCGCGGTCGCATCGTCTTTCATCCATCGATGATCTGGACGATGGGTTTCATCGTCACATTCGTTATCGGCGGTATGTCAGGCGTTCTGCTGGCGCTACCGCCTGCTGACTATCTGATGCACAATTCAACTTTCCTGGTTGCCCATTTCCACAATGTTCTCATTCCGGGTGCGCTGTTCGGATATTTTGCCGGAATGCACTACTGGTTTCCGAAGGCCTTCGGTTTCAAGCTCAACGACCGGTGGGGCATACGGGCTTTCTGGTTCTGGATCATCGGATTCTATCTTGCCTTCATGCCGCTTTATGTTCTTGGGTTCATGGGCATGTCGCGACGGATGGAGCACTACAATGTCGCCGAATGGCAGCCCTATCTGATCACCGCCGCCATCGGTGCCGTGCTCGTGCTGTTCGGAATCATCTGCATTGTCATTCAATTCGTCGTCAGCATCCGCGATCGTGAATTGACAGCGGACGAAACTGGGGACCCCTGGAATGGCCGAACGCTGGAATGGGCGACCACATCACCGCCCGCCGCATACAATTTCGCCGTATTGCCACAAGTCCAGGATGTCGATGCCTTTGCCGACATGAAACGTCGAAATGTGGTCGGCGTCGTCCCCGAGAAATACGAGGACATCGCAATGCCCAAAAGCACCGGGATGGGTGTCATGCTTGGCGGTCTCGGTTTCCTCTTTGGATTTGCAATGGTCTGGCACATTTGGTGGATCGTTGGTCTGTGTCTGATTGCGGTGATCGCATTGCTCATCGTCCGCAGCTCCAACGATGAAAACGAATATATCCTGACAGCCGCTGAGGTCGAAGCAATCGAAAAGAGGCGAAAATACTCCGACCGGAAAACGCCGACGGACGACAACACCGAGATCGACGTCGCCGGTGCGCCCTTGCAGACGGGACAGACCTGATGTCGGCCGCGGATGCAGCCGGCTCCCGGCAAGAACCCGACGGTGTAATGTCAGATGACCCGCATCGCGAAGAATTTGCGGAACGGGAATTCGGCTTCTGGCTCTATCTGATGACGGACTCGATCATCTTTGCCCTTCTGTTCGCGACCTATGTCATCATGGCGGACAATGTCGCATCAGGTCCGAGCGGCAAGGACTTGTTCGACCTCAGGCACACGGCCGGAGAAACACTTCTGCTGCTGTGTTCAAGCGTGACGTTCGGATTTGCGACACTGGCGGCGCTGGCGCGACAAAGATCCCGTGTTGTGTTGTGGCTGGCCATCACCATCGTGCTCGGAGTGGGGTTCGTCGCCATGGAGCTCAGCGAGTTCGCGGGAATGATCAGCGCGGGGGCGGAACCCGGCACGAGCGGTTTTCTGTCGGCTTTCTTCACGCTTGTCGGGACCCACGGTCTGCATGTGACCGTCGGAATGGTCGGAATTCTGGTGATGATCGGTCAGGTGCTGACCAAGGGCCTGACAGCACCGGTCCTGTCACGGCTGTTCAGACTCGGCCTCTTCTGGCATTTCCTCGATATCGTCTGGATCGGGATTTTTTCGGTCGTTTACCTACCGGGAGTGCTTTAGATGCAGGGCATGAAACACTTGCCGACACACACGCACCGGTCCTATTTGACCGGCTTCATCCTGGCCCTGATCTTGACGGCCATTCCATTTGGCGTGGTCTGGACAGGAATGCTGCCAGCCGGCGGCGCCATATCGGTCATTGTCGTGATGGCGGTCATCCAGGTGCTCGTTCACCTGCGTTATTTCCTGCATTTGAACCTGCGGACAACACCGCGTGAAAATCTGCTCGCTCTGGCCTTTGCCATCGTCCTGATTTTCATCATGGTCGGCGGCAGCCTGTTCATCATGTTCGATCTTCACTTCCGCATGATGCGGTAAAGAACCCGACGGTCGAACCGGCATCTACGTGGGTGCGGTGTCCTTTGAGTGTGCTTGCATGCGCCGTTCAAAGTCATTCAGATCATGTTCCGTGATATCCACATTAAGCGCCACGCTACCGTCATCCAGATCCATCCGGCTGTGCACATTGGCATGTTCATAGACCCAGCTCAGATGCGCCATCTCATCGATCCGCAGCACAATGTCGCGATTGAGCAGCTTGCCGGAAAGCGCATGTTCGATCGCTGCGAGCAACGTGTCGATTCCATCGCCGGTCAAAGCTGAGACGACGACAGTATCGCGCCGTTCGCCCGCCTGATCCTGCAACGACCGAACGGTCTCCTCGGGCAGAAGATCGACCTTGTTCCAGACCTCGATGATGTCAGCCGGCGCCTCCGCAACCTTGTTGACGCCGAGTTCATCGAGAATACGCAGGACATCAGCCGCCTGCGCCGGATTGTCGGGATCGGACATGTCGCGCACGTGCAAAATGAGGTCCGCCTCAAGAACCTCTTCCAGCGTTGCCCGAAACGCTGCCACCAGATGGGTCGGAAGGTCGGAAATGAACCCAACCGTATCGGACAGGATGGCCATGCGGCCATGCGGCAGCTTCATCCGTCTCAGTGTCGGATCGAGCGTTGCAAACAGCATGTCCTCGGCGACCACGCCTGCACCGGTCACCTTGTTGAACAGCGTTGATTTTCCGGCATTGGTGTAGCCGACGAGCGCGACAACGGGATGCGGGACCTTTTTGCGTTTTGAGCGGTGCAGATGCCGGGTCCGTCGCACATGCTCCAGCTCTTTTTCCAGTTTGACGATCTTTTCCTGCAGACTGCGCCGATCCGCCTCAATCTGTGTTTCGCCCGGACCACCCATGAAACCGGCGCCACCGCGTTGGCGTTCAAGGTGTGTCCAACTGCGAACCAGACGGCCCTTTTGATAATTCAGGTGTGCAAGTTCAACCTGCAGCACACCTTCACGGGTTGAAGCGCGTTGACCGAATATCTCCAAAATGAGTCCGGTCCGATCGATTACCTTGACCTGCCAGGCCTTTTCAAGATTGCGCTGCTGCACAGGTGTCAGCGGATGATCGACGATGACCAGGCCCGCATCGAGGCTGACGACAAGGGCAGCAATCTCCTTTACCTTCCCGGTTCCGATCATCGTTGCCGGACGTGGAGAATGCACCGTCACCGTGCTGGCGTGAACGATCTCAAGCCCGATGGCTTCTGCAAGACCGACGGCCTCCGACAGTCGTGTCTCACGCGTGCGCAGGGGTGCATCTACCGGAGTATTGGGTCCTGTGCTACCGGTTCTGAAAAGAGGGACCAGAACAAGGGCGCGCGCCGCATCACCCTGCAGGTTCTCACCTGCCTCATTGTCGTTCTGTTTGCGTGCGGATTTCGGCTGATCAGCCTTCACGGCTTGCTTCTTCGCCTTCGAACATCTGTATGGGCTGTCCAGGCATGATCGTCGAAATGGCGTGCTTGTAGACCAACTGAGAGTGGCCATCGCGGCGCAGCAACACGCAGAAATTGTCAAATGAAGTGACAACTCCCGTTAGCTTGACGCCGTTAATCAGAAAAATTGTAAGGGGTACTTTTTGTTTTCTGACTGTATTGAGAAATTGATCCTGCAAATTCTGTGAACGCTCCGCCATTGCGTCAAATCTTCCTTGTCCTTGCCGGTTTCTTCTTATTGTGCGGACGTACCGCTTTCTGATCTTCGGACTGTCCCACTATGCCGTTTCATGCCGCATACCGCATACGCACCGCATTTGGTTATCAAATCGCCACACCTTCCGCAATCTAAAAAGGCGCCATGTCAACGCCGGTTTCGGACTCATGAGCAATCGGAAATCAGCGATTGTACCAGTATCTCACATTGAGTACGGCCAGCACCACAAGGACTTCCAGCCGCCCGACCGTCATCAGTACAATGCCAAGAAGATACGTCAGTTGGCTCGGCAACGCACTGAAAACCGGCCAGTTTTGTGAGCCCTCTCCGGCCACCGGCCTCAGGGCATCATAGACAGGGCTGGCATTGGAGAAAAATGCAACGGCCATGACGATTGCCGCTTCAAATCCGCTGGCCGTCAGTGCAATCATCATGGCACCAAGTCCAATGACCAAAATGGCGACGATGAAATAAGTCCAGATCGCCTGCATTGCATCCCGGCGGATGGCGGTATCACCAAATTTCAAACGATCGACACTGTTCGGATAGATAAGCCGGTTCAACTCGGCAATGGTATAGATCCACATTGCCCCGATGCGGAAGATCTTGACGCCGCCTGACGTCGAATAGACACCGGCTCCGACAAAAATGACCGCCAGAACCACGATGTTCGGCAACAGGGCAATGACCCCCGGCCGCGTTTCGATCCCACTTGTTGCAACAAGCGAGGATGCGGTGAAAAAGCCTTCCCTGAGGGCGGGAACCAGATTCTGCACAACACTGCCACCGGATACATCGACAATTCGCGCCGCATAGGCAACAGTCAAGCCGCAGACGATCACGAACAGAATTTTGGCTTCCATATTGTTTGAGAATATGCGGCCCCTGCTCCGAATGAAGCGCCGCCGCCAAAACACGCTCATGGTGCCTGCACACAAACCAAAGGCCATAACCGTCACGGCGCCCGCACTGATATTGTCCTCAAGCGAGCCCACAAATGGAACAAATCCGCCGGTAGCAGCAGACACCATTCCGAGCATCACCGCTTCGAGCGGATTGACGCCAAAGATCATCAAGCCAAGCAAGATGAAACCGGTTATGACGCAATATTGCAACAACAGCACGCGATAGGCCTCAGGCCGGTACACGCCGTTGTCGTGGCGCCCCGTCATGCGCCGGTTTCCCGCCCCCTGCAGACCGCCGAATCCGGCCGGTGCAAGAATATGAACGATCGAAGCGAGGGTCAGGAAACCTCCATACCATTCTAGCAGGACGCGCCAGAACAACAGGCCGCGGGGTGCGGTCTCGCGAACCAGCACGGAGGCACCCGATGTCGTCAGGGCGCCGACCGCCTCGAACCAGGACGGCATCAGAGCCAGATCCGCCAAAACCACGAACGAAACCGCACCGAACAGCGGCGTCGCAACCCAAACACCCACCAGCGCCAAAAAACCGAGTGACCTGTCCGCCTGGCGTTTGCGCCCCGATATGGCAGTCAGAATGGCCAATGCGATAAACGCGCCGATGGAGGCCATCAGTGTCATCTCGATGGCGAGTTCCGTTTCGGCGTTAGCAAGCGCCACCATTATGGCCGGGATGAAGAGGCCGAACAGACCGGCAGCAGACAATGTTATGAGGAACAGAACGCCGTGCATGGCGATCAGAAGAATTCGAGACTGACGCGGAACAGTTGCTCGACGTGACGCACGGAATCGGTCGCAGCCAGCAGCACAACCCGGTCGCCGGTCTTGATCTTGCTGTCACCATCGGGCAGCAGAACCTTGCCGTCGCGGTAAAGCGCACCAATGCGGATACCATGCGGCAGTTCGAACTCCCGCAATGTTGTCCCGACAATCGGCGATGTTTCCATCGCCTGGGCCTCAATAATCTCGGCGGCGCCCTGTTCAACACTGTGAACTGCCAGAATGCGGCCACGACGAACATGTTGCAGAATTCTGGAAATCGTAACAGCGCGCGGATTGACATGCGCGTCGATGCCCATGGTCTTGGTAAAATCAAGGAAGGCAGAACTGTTGATCAATGCCAGGTTGGATTTGCAGCCCAGGCGTTTTGCCATGATGCTCGAGAGAATATTGACCTGATCGTCATTGGTCAGTGCAACCATCAGGTCGGCGTCCTGGATGTCGGCCTCGACAAGGATCTGCTGATCCAGCGACGATCCGTTGAGGACCACCGTACGGCTCAAATTGTCGGCAACATTGACAGCGCGGTCCCGGTCATTCTCGATGATTTTGATCTTTGTGCGCGGCTGCCGTTCTTCAATGGTTTGAGCAACGTAAAATCCGATATTGCCGCCGCCGGCGATCACGATTCGCGTTGCTTCCGGTTCCTCATGCCCGAACAGGCCGAGGGTTCGGTGGACATGCGTCCGGTCACAAATCACATAGGCAAGGTCGCCCGTCATCAGTTGGTCACCGGAATGTGGAACGATCAGTTTGTTGTCACGCCAAATCCCCGCAACAGTCGCGGTCAGGTCCGGAAACAGGTCGCTGAGTTGCTCCAGCGGCGTATTGACGACCGGACAGTCATCCTGACACTCGATGGCCACCATGGCGATGTTGTCTTCGGCAAACCGAACAGCGTCATTGGCGCCTGGCAGTGCAATGCGCCGTAACACCATTTGGCCAACTTCGACCTCCGGTGAAATGATCACATCGATCGGCATGTGTTCGCGGGAAAACAGATCGGAATAGTGGGACGCCAGATAGCTCTGCGCACGAATACGGGCAATTTTTGTCGGCACATTGAACAGCGAATGGGCAACCTGGCACGCCACCATGTTCACCTCGTCATAGAGGGTCACCGCGATAATCATATCCGCCTGATCGGCGCCCGCCTGCGACAGAACATCGGGATGGGCGCCATGGCCCACATAGCCACGCACATCCAGTGTCTCGCGAATGGCATGGATCAGCGGTGGCGATGTATCGATGACCGAGACGTCATTGTCTTCCGTCGACAGCCGCTCGGCAATGCCATATCCAACGCGGCCGGCGCCGCAGATTATGACCTTCATTCCCTATCATCCCCTCGCCGCGAAAAAGCGCTCGACGGAACGGTCCGCCAAGACGGGCTTGTCTGTCACAGGCCGAGAGATTTCAGCTTTCTGTGCAATGCGGAGCGTTCCATTCCCACAAATTCGGCAGTCTTTGAAATGTTACCACCGAAGCGGTTGATTTGAGCAACAAGATAATCGCGCTCAAACATTTCACGTGCCTCCCGCAATGGCAAGGTCATGACATGGCTTTGATCAGTATCGCCGACATTGGGCAGCATTTCACCGATTTCCTTCGGCAGCATATCAGCACTGATAACACCGTCGGAACCGTCACTTCGTGTCAGGATCATCAGGCGTTCAATGTTGTTTCGCAATTGCCGGATGTTGCCCGGCCAGTCATGGGCCTGCAGCACCGCCATCGCATCATCGCCGATCGGTCGCGACTTGATTCCGGCCTGCTCACCGATCTGGCGCATGAACTGATCCACAAGAAACGGGATATCCTCGCGCCTTTCCGCCAGCGGCGGAACGCGGACAGGCACCACCGCGAGACGGTGGTACAGATCTTCGCGGAAGCTGCCCTCCCCGATCAGGTGTTCAAGATTGCTGGCGGTTGACGATATCACGCGGACATCAACGCTGACGCGTTTGGTTCCGCCGACACGCTCGAACTGCTGTTCGACAAGGACCCGAAGGATCTTGTTTTGCGTGCCGCGTGGCATATCGGCGATCTCATCGAGATAGAGAATGCCTCCATGGGCCTCCTCCAGTGCACCGACCTTTCGCTCCTGGCTGTTCCCCGCCTCCGTGCCGAACAGGGCCATCTCCATGCGGTCGGGTGTAATCGCCGCGGCGTTGAGCACAACGAAGGGGCCGCCGGACCGCAGGGAGTGTTTGTGAATGAGACGGGCGACCAGTTCCTTGCCGGCGCCTGACGGCCCAAGGATCATGATGCGGCTGTTGGTTGGAGCAACTTTCTCAATCGTCTGGCGCAATTGGGATATCGCCACCGACGTACCGGTAAGGTCCACCGGTTCACCCGAGCGCTTCCTCAGCTCATCGACTTGCCGTTTCAGGTTCGACGTCTCAAGTGCTCTTTCCGCAATCAGCACCAATCGATCTGCCTTGAACGGTTTTTCGATGAAATCATAGGCCCCGCGCTGAATGGCGGAAACTGCCGTCTCGATATTGCCGTGTCCGGAAATCATCACGACTGGCAGATGCGGATGCCTGGCCTTGATTTCATCCAGCAGTGCGAGCCCGTCAAGGGTGCTTCCCTGTAGCCAGATATCCAGAAACACAAGCCTTGGAACCCGCTCGGAGATGGCCTGTAACGCGCTGTCGCTGTCGCCCGCCGTGCGCGTTTCATGCCCCTCGTCGGACAAAATACCCGAAACAAGTTCTCGAATATCCTCTTCGTCATCGACAACCAGAATGTCAGACGCCATTTGTTTCCTCTTCCCCCATCGAATCAACTTTCGTCACCGGTTCGCCCGCCGGCAGCCGTACACGAATCATTGCCCCGCCATGGGGGTCAAAATCACGCGGTGCGTCATGCAATTCCAATACGCCGCCATGTTCATCAATAATCTTCTTCACGATCGCCAGGCCAAGGCCGGTCCCTTTTTCGCGCATCGTCATATAGGGCTCGAAGATGCGATTTCGATTCTCGACCGGCAGGCCCTTGCCGTTATCGATCACATCGACAACCAATTCGCCCGAAGGATCGGCTTTGGCACGAACCAAGATACGGCGTCCGTCGCGCTTCTGATCTGCGGTAACTGCGTCGACAGCCTCGGTCGCGTTCTTGATGAGATTTCCGAAAGCCTGTCCAAGCATTCTTGCATCGACATGGGTTTCGAGCGGATCATCCCCGAATTCTCTGAGAAATTCGATGTCGGTCCGGCTCATCTCACGCAGGAACACCGCGTCCTTCAGGATACCGCGAAGATCGTGCCTTTCCTTTGCGGGCTTCGGCATCCGGGCAAAGGCGGAGAATTCATCGACCATCCGGCCAATGTCCTCAACCTGCCGCACAATGGTATCGGTGCACTGGTCAAACACCTGCCGGTCATCATCAGCGATCTGCTTGCCATAACGACGGCGGATGCGCTCAGCGGAAAGCTGGATGGGTGTCAGTGGATTCTTGATCTCATGGGCAATGCGCCTGGCAACCTCGGCCCAGGCTGTCGACCGCTGAGCCAGAACCAGGTCCGTGATGTCGTCCAAGGTCACGACATAGGATTGAACACCCTGTTGGGGGCCTTCGAGTGTGACCTGAACGTTCAGTGTCCGCTCCTTGCCTGCGCGCATCACTGATATCTGGCTTCGATATTCATTGCGGTGCCACTGGGTTGCGCTGGAAAGCACAGTCGCGATTTCCGGTGCGAGGTCAGAGAGCGACTTTCCGACAAGTTCGCCAGATGCCGTTCCGAGCATTATTTCCGCGGACCGGTTGGCAATCGATATGATCCCGTCATCATGCACACCGATCACTCCGGCTGACACACCCGACAAAACCGCCTCCGTAAAGCGCCGGCGTTCATCCATTTCGTCTCGGGCCAGGATTATTTCATCACGTTGTCCGCGAAGTTCTTCAATCATGTTATTGAAAGTTTTTGACAAATTACCAACGTCACCATCAGATGCCTTGACCGGAACGCTGGCGGTCAGATTTCCGCTGGCAACATCGTCAGCCGCTCCGATCAGCAATCTGATCGGCCGCACAATCCGGTCGGCAACTGCAATTGCGGTCCAGATCGCCGCCAGCAGGACTATCAATGCAAACCCGATATAGAGAATGGCAAATGCCAGTTGAATGGGACCTCTGTCTTCCTCCAACGCACGGTATTCCGCTGTATTTTCCTCCATCAGTCGCATCGACTGGATGACTTTCGGGTCGACGGCCCTGATCGTGTAGAGAAACGCGCCGGGAATGTTCTGAAGCTTGAGAATCGCACCGACGAGATTGGTCCCGCCCGGTGGGATCAGTGCCGGCTCATTGTCGGCGGCCGCAGCCAGTGCCTCAGGCGGAACGGACGGCAGCGGTTTATCGGTCGGAATGTCAGCCCGTACAATGACGGTTCCGTCTTCACGAACCAAGCTGGCAGCGAGCAATCCACGGCCGATCGCCTGCTGGGTTACCAGCACGTTAAACCCTGTCCGGTCCAGACTGTAGAGTGTTCGCGCTCTGTCCAGATCATTGGCCATGGACGCCGTTTGCCCCTGAAGATAGCGCGCATTTTCCGTGACATATGCCTGTGCCACGCTCAGGGAGGAGTTGACGATTTCCTTGGTCCGAAGCGAAAACCAGCGGTCGAGCCCGACATCCAGAGTGATACTTGCGACGATGGCCACCAGAATGGCCGGCAGGATCGCCACGACACTGAACAAGCCGATGATCCGGACATGGAGACGGGAGGCTGCTCTGCCGCGGCGCCTTGCAGCAACGATATTGGCAATTTCGCGTACAATCAGTCCAACCAGCGCCAAAACGAAGACCAGGTTCACAACAACAGCGGTCAAGACAACTTCGTTGCGTGGTGCAATGGGCGTGAGGCCCATGAGAATAATGAATGAGGCAATCGCGCATATGAGCGCACCGACGACAATGATGATGCCGGGAAGCGCCAGGACCCGCCGCCGGTCGCTGTTGTCACGCAAAGGCCTGATTTCGCCTTCGCTGACCGATGATAGGGTCCCGCCGACAGTCATGTCATCCTCGATAGGAATTGCCGCAGATCAAATTCGAGTCTTCCATGCGTTGCCATAGTGCAACGCTTTGTGGCGAAAATGCAACGGTTTGACCGGATGGTCAAGCACTGCGCGGCGGCCGGTAGACCGACACGCCAAGCTCGCGAATCTTCTTGCGCAAGGTATTCCTGTTGAGGCCCAGCAGTTCCGCTGCCTTGATCTGATTGCCTTGAGTTGCTGTCAACGCCGCCAGGACCAGCGGGTATTCGACCTCTTCGAGAACCCTGTGATAGAGCCCCGGAGGCGGCAACGTTCCCTCAAATCCGGAGAAGTACCGCCGCATATTGTCTTCAACCGCCTGTGCGATACCGACTTCGCCCGTCTGGGTGTCAACGGGGCTGCCCGGTACACCGTCAATTTCGTTGTGCAACTCGGCCTCGACGATCTCGCCGGTGATAACGTCCTGCGGATAAAGCGCCGCCAATCGCCGCACGAAGTTCTCCAGTTCGCGGACATTACCGGGCCATGAGTAGTCCTTCAGCCGTTCGAAAGCAGCGGTTTCGAAACGTTTGGACTGAAGGCCCTCCCGCTCGTTTTCGCCGCAGAAATATCGGACCAGATCGGGTATATCCTCTGCCCGGTCTCGCAGCGGAGGCAGGCGCAAGGGCACGACGTTGAGCCGGTAAAACAGGTCTTCCCGGAACAATCCCTGATTGATCGAGGTTTTCAGATCCTTGTTGGTGGCGGCTACGATCCGCACATCCGTTCGGATCGCGGTGCGTCCGCCAACGGTCATATACTCACCCTGCTGCAATACGCGCAGCAGGCGCGTTTGGGCATCCATCGGCATGTCGCCGATTTCATCGAGAAACAGCGTCCCGCCTTCTGCCTGTTCAAATCGGCCGCTGGAACGGCTCTGCGCCCCGGTAAAGGCACCTCTTTCATGGCCGAACAGCTCCGACTCGATCAGGTCGCGCGGGATTGCGGCCATATTGATGGCAACAAAAGGCCCGTTGCGCCGCTTGCCGTAATCATGCAGTGCGCGCGCCACAAGTTCCTTTCCGGTGCCGGACTCACCGGTGATCATCAATGTCAGATCGGTCTGCATAAGCCGCGCCAGAACGCGATAGATCTCCTGCATCGCGGCAGACCGCCCAACCAGTGGCATTCCCTCGCCCATATCATCGGTGGTATCGGCGGCGAGCTTCTTGGGCTCTGAAAGGGCCCTTCCGACGATCGAAATGAGTTCGGTCAAGTCAAATGGTTTCGGCAGATATTCATAGGCACCGCGTTCCGATGCCTTGATGGCCGTCATGAAGGTGTTTTGCGCGCTCATTACGAGTACCGGCAGATCCGGGCGGGCTTTTTTGATGCGAGGCAACAGGTCGAAAGCATTCTCATCGGGCATCACGACATCCGTCAGGACGAGATCACCGTCCCCGGCCGCGACCCAACGCCAGAGAGTTGCTGCATTGGAGGTCACCCGCACTTCGTATCCCGCACGTGAAAACGCCTGGTTGAGCACCGTCCGGATTGCCGCATCGTCGTCCGCAATGAGGATTGTGGCACTGTTCATGCGCTGGTCTCCTGGGGTTTGGCGACTGGATCGCGTGATGCCGGCATCAACACTCTGAAAATCGTCCTGCTGGCCTGACTGTCGCATTCGACAATGCCGCCATGATCACCAACAATCTTGGCCACGAGCGCCAGACCAAGGCCCGAACCATTGATCTTGGTCGTGATGAAGGGATCAAAAAGATGCGGACTGATATCGGCCGGTACGCCCGGACCATTGTCCTGAACGCAGAATTCCAGTGGTAACGAGACCTTTTCACTGGCACCGGGGACGGAAAGACGGATGCCGGGGCGGTAGGCGGTGGAAAGCGTGATTTCGCCGTTTGCCTGGTCCCCGAGCGCCTCGCAGGCATTCTTGATCAGGTTCAGGAAGACCTGAACCAGCTGGTCGCGGTTGGCAAACACCGGCGGCAGCGACGGGTCATAGTTCTCGGCAAACTTGAACGGACTGCCGAAACCGGCTCGCGCAACCGCTTTAACGTGATCGAGAACCGCGTGAATGTTTACCGGTTCGCGGTCCACCGGCCGCTCGTCGGTGAAGATCTCCATGCGATCGACAAGCGAGACGATGCGGTCAGTTTCTTCCCGGATCAATCGGGTCAATGCCCGATCATCGTCACCAACCGAGGTTTCCAGCAACTGGGCGGCACCGCGAATGCCTGACAGCGGGTTTTTGATCTCATGTGCCAGCATGGATGCAAGTCCGGTCACGGAACGGGCCGCTGCCCGGTGCGTCAATTGCCGGTCGATCTTATCGGCCATGGAGCGTTCCTGGAACAACACGACCACGGAACCCGGCTGATCGGGTACAGGCGCGACATAGAGGTCGACCAATCGTTCATTGCCAAGTTTGGGTGAACTCACATCGACCCGATATTCATTGACTGGTGCGCGGCGCTCGCGAACGTGCTCGATAAGTGCCAGCAACGGGCTGCTGAACGGGATGTAGGTGTCGAGCCGGTGGCGGAACAGATGATCCCGGCTTGCGCCGAAAAACGACTCCGCCTCCCAATTGGCAAATGAGATCAGACCTTCGCCATCAACCATGATGACGGGGTGTCGAATGGCGTTGAGGACAACATTTGCGGCCAGTTCGGCCTGCCCCGCGCCGCTGCTGATGTCCACGGTCATGCGGCAGCTTTCGGTAAGGCGCCGATGGTACCGAACACCCGTAGGGCAGATCGAAACTCCCTGCTCACCTGATCCGGCACAAGCCCGGTCATGATGCGGGCCTTTACATCCGGCGGACAATCGGGCGCAAAACGCCCAATATACCAACCAAGGTGTTTTCTGAAGTGACGCATTCCGACCGGAACACCATAATGGACCAGCGTCGCGTCATAATGTTCCATGGCCAGTTCGGCGATCCCATCAATCGTTTCAGGAGCGCCGGGCTGGCCCGCCAATGCCCCCACAAGCCATGGCTGGCCCTGTGCCGCGCGGCCGATCATCACCGCGTCGGCGCCGCTTGCTGACCTGATGGCGGAGACATCCGCTGACGTTTCAACGTCGCCGTTGGCAATCAATGGAACGGACAGGGCATCCCGCACAGCCTTGATTGCCCGCCAGTTCGCGCTTCCTTTGTAGAACTGGCAGCGTGTCCGGCCATGCACGGTGATCAGTTGAACTCCGGCTTCTTGTGCCCGAAACGCCAATTCAGGCGCATTGATCGAATTCTCATCCCATCCAAGACGCATTTTCAGCGTCACCGGCACCTTGACCGCTTCGACAGTCGCTTCGATCAGACGAAGCGCGTGGTCGAGATCGCGCATCAGTGCTGATCCCGAATAGCCACCGGTAACTTTCTTTGCCGGGCATCCCATATTGATGTCGATGACGTCCGCACCATTGGCCTCCGCGACAATGGCGCCCTCCCGCATCCATTTTTCCTCGCGTCCCGCCAGTTGAACCATATGCGGCGAAAGGCCGTCACCTTTCAGGCGAACCTGAGATTCCCGGCTTTTGCATACCAGCTCACGGCTGGCGATCATTTCCGTCACCACCAGACCTGCACCGAACCGCCAGGCCAACCGGCGAAACGGCAGGTCGCTGATGCCTGACATGGGGGCCAAAACAACGCGATTGCGTATTTTCACCGGTCCGATATGGAAAGGCGTGTTAATCACGACCGACCTGCACTGAAAAGAGGCAATTATTCATACTGCCTCTTTTTTAAGCGACCCGCCTGTAATTGCAAGACAAATTATCCAGGTCGGCACTGGCAATGTGGTCACGACGACGTTACAGCAGGCAATGAGTTCAGATCAAATCAATGGATTGAATACGCCGTGACGCGATCAGGAAGAACAGCCGCGATCATTGTGGCAGCCGGCCGCGGGGAGCGAGCAGGCAATCCCCTGGATGGTCCCAAGCAGTACCGTCCGATCGGTGGGCGACCGGTTATTGCGTGGACCCTGCAGGCGTTTCTCAATCACGAGGAGATTGACACAATTGTTGTGGTCATCCACCCGGACGACCATCAACTCTTTGCGAAAGCCGTCCGTGGATTGAACGATGTTCACCGGGTTTTGGTCGTGAATGGCGGCACCACACGTCAGCAATCCGTTCTTGTAGGGCTTGAAGCCCTTGCAGATAGAACGCCCGAAACCGTTCTGATCCACGACGGCGCGCGGCCATTCGTGAACGGCGCATTGATTTCAGCGGTATTGAACCCACTCCGGTCCGGGAGTGACGCCGTTCTACCGGCAACACCGCTCACGGACACAATCAAGAAATCCACCGCTGAGGGGTTGGTTGAAACGACCCTATCGCGCCAGGAGCTGCGCGCGGCGCAGACACCTCAAGGCTTCGCCTATGCCGCGATCCTGGATGCGCATCAGCGTGCCGCAGGTCAGGTCGCACACGAATTCACGGACGATTGCAGCATCGCCGAATGGGCAGGCATTCCCGTTCGACTGGTCGCCGGCAGTCCTGACAACATCAAGCTCACCGTCGCGAGGGATATGACCATGGCGGACAAAATGCTTGGGCGCGAGGCGCAAGCCGGTTTCAGCACCCTGCCCGATATTCGCACCGGAAACGGTTATGACGTTCACGCGGTCACGACCGGCGACAGCGTTACCCTTTGCGGCGTATCCATTCCGCATGATCACGCATTGCTCGGTCACTCTGACGCCGATGTCGGACTGCATGCCCTCACGGATGCCCTGTTGGCGACCTGCGGTGCGGGCGACATCGGGGATCATTTTCCACCAACGGACCCGCAATGGAAGGATGCCAAGTCCGACATTTTTCTGAACCACGCTGTCGGCGTCGTGCGTGCCACCGGAGGCACAATCATGAATGCGGATGTGACATTGATCTGCGAAGCACCAAAAATCGGCCCACATCGACAAGCCATGCGTCAAAGTCTGGCGGACATCCTTGGGATCGCGATTGCGCGTTGCTCGGTCAAGGCCACGACCAATGAGGGCATCGGTTTCATCGGGCGCCGAGAAGGTATTGCCGCCATCGCTACGGCATCAGTCGCCTATTCGGAGCCTGTCAATGACGGATAGTGAAATCCTGGCAAAACGGCTGGTCCAGGCCTACACGCAGCGTGGCCTGATGATCGCGACTGCGGAATCGTGCACCGGTGGCATGATTGCCGCCGCCATCACAGATATCGCGGGATCATCCGCCGTGCTTGATCGCGGATTTGTCACCTATTCCAACGAGGCCAAACAGGAAATGATCGGCGTGTCGGCCGAGACCCTTGCAGCCCATGGCGCGGTTTCAAGAAACGTCGCGATTGAAATGGCCGAAGGCGCCCTTTCGCGGTCTAACGCCGACCGGTCCGTTGCCGTCACGGGCATCGCCGGTCCCGGTGGCGGTTACGCGCAAAAACCAGTAGGCCTGGTCCATCTTGCCGTTGCGACAAAAAATGGCGAAACCCGACATTGGGAACTTCGGTTTGGCGATACCGGACGCACCAACATCAGGCGCGATACGGTCACACGGGCACTGGAGGCATTGCTCGGCGATCTTACGGAATGATACCGGAAACGCGCTCCATATCTTTCGCCGTCAGCACCGGCTGAATCTCAATGGCCGCATTGACCGCGATAAAAAACGGTTCATTTATCGCCGGCATGCGGGCCTGGTCGGTCTCCTCGAATATCAGGATCCCCATGCGTTTGCCATTCTCCAGCGCAAAATATGTGGCTTCCGGCTGAACAGCTTCGATCAGCGCGTCAATGGCCTTGCCGAGCGAGCCGTCCCTGGCCGCTTCATTGCCCTTTTCGACCGGTATGGTGAATTTCAACATTAAACGCATCTGATGCTCCTGATTGTGTCCACCGATCTCCAGCGTTCTCAACCGCCGGTAACCGTTCGCTCAGTATACACGTCGAAAACCCGCTCAAAGAGCGGCAACCGACCACATCCACACATTTGATTCATGACGACCGGGTGATTCATGCCGACTGGGAAGCAATGCGATCCGTTTGAAAAGGATCGCGCAGGTTGCGCAGCCTGTATTGCCTGGGCGTTACCCCGTACTGACGCTTGAACAATCGGTAGAAATAACTGTTATTATCAAATCCGCAGGACTCGATCACGTCCTCGATGGATACCTCGTCACTGCGCAGCAGATGCGCTGCATACTCGATCCGGATCTGGTTCACATATTCCGACGGTGTAAGACCGGTGACGGATTTACATGTTCGACAAACATGCTCGTGACTGCGACCAGCTGCAGCGATGAAGCCGGCGGCGCCGCGGCAAAAGACATCTCGCGACTGTGCTGCGCTACAGGCCTCGGAAAACCATCGCGGGGCCGCACCCCCTACCCCGCTTGTCGCGTCGGCAACACGATTGGTCAGCACAAGCAGGAATTCCTCGATACGCGCCAGGGAGCGGTGCGCGGTCTGAAGTTGCTGTGCGACATTGATGGCCCGTGCGAATCGCGCCGGGCCAAGCGTATGCAAATCCGGCAATTCCGACGCCGCATCGAAGTAACGCCCCCCGATTGTGCTCGCATAGCGGCTGGAAAGATGCGCGGCGGTCTCGACACGGAACATCACGTTCATGATCTGACAACCCGTCGTTCGATCAGCGCTGAATGCGTGAACGTCTTGGGGTCGGACAAAGGCCAGTTGGCCCGGTTCGAGTGTTTGTGTCACACCATTGATCCAGTGGGCCGTCCTGCCACTCTCGATCAGGAAAACTTCGAAATAGTCATGATCATGGGCTCGGTCCGGATAGCGTTTCGCCAGGCGTTTGCGGGCGAAATGAAACGCTTCGTCGGGCCGGATATAGTTTTCGATCAGAAAGGTGGTTTTGAGCATGGAGCAAGATTAGCAAAGAAAACAGCCAAATTTCAGTACAAATATCAAAATAGTGCAAAAAAAAGTCAATCTACAGCGCTGACTCCTTCGTGGGATCGCCCCACTGTGCCAGGCAAGGAGGATCAAATGTTGGATACGAATCAGGATCTGCGCTTTCGGCCCGTCGTGAATGCGGCGCCCGGAAAACTGACCGCCGATCAGATCCAGCATTACAATGCGCATGGATTCGTGCAGCCGTTCGACATCTTTCCTCCTGATGAGATATCGGCAATTCGTACCTATCTGGACGGGTTGATGCGGGACCTCGGACCTGACGGTGCCTATGGCATAAACTGCTACCAAGCGCGCCTCTCCGGGCTTTGGGACATCGCCACCGATGCGCGCATACTGGATCATGTGCAGGATATCATCGGGTCCGACATTCTGTGCTGGGCGACGGCCGTCCTGTCCAAGAAACCACAGGACCCCAAAGCCGTACCTTGGCATCAGGATGCATCATTCTGGTCACTGAGCCCGGCGCGCACAGTCACCGTCTGGCTGGCAATTGACGATGCCGACGAAAGAAACTCGGCCATGCGCTTTATTCCGGGTACGCACGACAAAGGGGCAATGAAGGTCCAAAGCACCGGCACAGAGGCCGTATTCCACAAGGAAACGGCCAACGCCGAAGCGTTGGGAGAGCCCTTTACCAACGCCCTGAAGGCCGGGCAGATCTCGATGCATGCGGACATGCTCGTGCACGGCTCGCAGGCCAACCGAAGCGACAGGCGACGGTGTGGACTGACCCTTCGCTATTGCCCGCCGGAAGTGGCGATCACCGATGCCGCATGGGCACAGGGGGTGGAAGCCATTGGATGCCGTGGCAGTGCCGGCAATTGGCGCATATTCCCGCGGCCGGAAAACAATGACATCACAAAGACGCAAAGCCCGCACGTGGTGGGGAACAACTAGATGAAAATCACCTGGTTCGGCCACGCCGCATTTGGACTTGAACCCGAGACAGGGCCAAAAGTCATAACCGACCCCTACACCCCGGAGGGGGTTGGCTATGCACCGATCTCGGAATCCGCTGATTTGGTGTTGATTTCATCTGATGATGATGACGCCCATTGTCGCGCCGATCTAATTGCCGGTGCACCGAGTGTGGTCAATGCTTTGACGGTTGCCCAGAACGGCGGCTCAACCACGGAGTGCGGCATCGAGATCACCGCGATTGAAGCCGCCGAATGGGACCACCACCCCGAACATGAGGTGCCGGGCCAAAATGGCATGTATCGCTTTGCGCTCGACGGCATCCGGTTTGCGCATATGGGCGATGTCGGCAACCCGCTGACGGACTCCCAGCAGGCATTTTTCGAAGGTGTCGATGTCCTGTTTGCCCTGGCAGGCGGCTATCTGACATTGGAGCTGCCGGATCTGATGCAGATGATCCATCGGACACGGCCAAGGCTCGTGATCCCCATGCACTTTCGCACCCTCACCTATCGGCCACGCAATACGATGTGGATTGAGAGTTTCCTGAACAATTTCAAGGACGAGGACGTGGATTTTGCATTTGGCGCAACCCATGAACTGACAAGGAGTGATCTGCCGGATCGCACACGCGTACTGGTGATGGACTACGTCCGCTAGCGGACGAGACACGGGCACAGCCCACAAAGGGAGGAAATGATGAACTACCGCAAAACACTCATGGTGACATCCGCTCTGGCCTTCGCTGCCGTTTCCGGCATCGCGACGGCACAGGACGTTGCGCGCGAAAACACGGTCATCTTTGATCTTGACCGGACCATTCAGGACCCCGGCAACTTCAACTGGATGACGCCCGGCACCAAACGCATGCACGGCGCGCACCAAACGATGTGGGAACCACTATTCATTTTGAACTACGGAACCGGTGAACTCGATCCCTGGCTGGCGACCGGCTATGAAAGCAATGCCGACAGCACCGAATTCACGGTGTCCCTTCGCGACGGAGTGGAATGGTCCGATGGGGAAGCTTTCAATGCCGATGATGTGGTCTTCACGACCAATATTGCATTGACCAACGAGGAGATTTCCAGTCGCGAGGCATCGACGATCCGGGCCCAGGTTGCCTCGGTCGAAAAGATTGACGACCTCACCGTCAAATTCACGCTGAAGAGTCCAAATCCCCGTTTCATTGTCGAAAACTTCGGCGTGCGTATCTTCGGTTCATTCCTGGTCATGCCCGAGCACATCTGGAAGGATCAGGACCCGGCAACCTTCGCATTCAATCCGCCGATCGGCACCGGGCCCTACACATTCACGTCGGCCGCATCGAACCGGGCGATATGGGATCGCAATGACGATTGGTGGGGCGCCAAAACCGGCTTCCAGGACCTGCCCGCACCCCAGCGGGTGATTTTCCTGGAGTCGGGCGGCGAAGAAAGCCGCGCCCAGTTGATCGCCTCCAACCAGCTTGACGCCTCCCAGAACGTGACGATCGGCACGTTTGAAGCGATCAGGGCACAAAATCCGAAGGTGATGGCCTGGTATGCCGACTATCCCTATTCGGCAGCAGACCCGTGCGCACGGCAACTCGAGATCAACACCACTGTCGCGCCTTGGGACAATGCCAATATGCGAAAGGCCGTGGCACATATCATCGACCGCAACCAGATCGTCAATGTGGCCTATGAGGGCACCACGGAGGCCAGTCGCACCATGTTTGCGCAATTCGGTTCCATGGCCCCTTTCATTGACGCCATCGTCGAAGCGGGCCATGAATTACCGGCCAGCGCCGACGCTGCCGCTGGACAGGCTCTGATCGAGGCGGAAGGCTGGACCCGCGACGGAGACTATTACACCAAGGACGGTGAGACCCTGTCGGTGAATATCCATGTGAACTCGGCCTCAACCGAATACACACGCACAATCGATGTGATTGTGGAACAGCTTCAAAGAGCCGGAATTGACGCGAAGGCGGTGCCGGTTGAAAACGGTGTGTTCTGGGGTGAAGTCCTGCCATTTGGCGCCTACGAAATGTCCTATAGCTGGCTGTCCTGCGGATCGGTCAACGAGCCATGGGCCTCGATGGGACGCTACACGGTGAAGGATGTCGTCCCCGTCGGAGAAAGAAGCCCCGGCTTCAACAATACAGCGCGTTGGGATGGTCCGGCGGCGGAAGCCTATTCCGCCATTGTCGACGATATTGCCACCCGCCAGCTTGGGGATGAGGCAATCCCGGGACTTGTCGCGGAGGCCTATCAGCACCTTCATGCCGAAATGCCGTTCATACCGCTTGTCCAGGCCGCCAAGCTATTGCCCATGAACACAACCTATTGGACCGGATGGCCGTCAAACGAGAATTACTACAACCATCCGTTCTTCTGGTGGAACCACACGCACCAGATCATTCACAATCTCGAACCTGCGAACTGATCTGGAGGCCGCTTCGGCCCTCCGCCTCCCTGGTGGGCCGAAGCGCCATGTGTTCAACGAGACGCGATGGAGAAGACCGGTGGGCCGTATTCCCCGATCCTACCTGATCAATCGCCTGACAACGCTGGTCCTGACCGTTTTGATCGCCGCAACGATCATCTGGATCATTCCACGCCTGTCACCGGTCGATCCCGCCGAGATTGCTCTGGGCAGAATGGCTGCCGGTGCCGGCTCGGTAGCAAATTCCGAAGAGATCCTGGCGCAGCTTCGCGCCAATATGGGGATCGATCAGCCGCTGATCGTCCAGTATTTCAAATATCTTACGGGCGCGCTGGTTTTCGATTTCGGACTGTCGACGGCGGCGTTCCCCGTGCCGGTATCCACGCTGGTTCTCAACGCACTTCCCTGGACCCTTGGCCTGATGATCCTGTCATTGGTCATCACCTTTTTCATCGGCAACCTCCTCGGTGCCTTGATGGTCTGGGATCGGTCCCCGCGACTGGTAAGAGTGGCCATTCCCGCCGCGATGGTGTTCACATCCATCCCGCCAATCCTCTCCGGTTTGTTGTTGATGTGGGTCTTTGCCGCAAAGCTGCAATGGTTTCCGCTCACCGGTGCCTACGGTATTTTTGTTGAACCGGGATGGACGTGGAGTTTTGTCCTGTCCGTCCTGCACCATGGTTTCCTTCCGGCACTGTCCATTGTTGTCGTGACCTTTGGTTTCTGGGCGCTCGGCATGCGCGGACTGATGATCAGCGTGCAGGGGGAAGATTACGTCAAATTGGCAGAAGCCAAGGGTTTGCGCCCCCGCTACATTCTCTACCGCTACATGATCCGCAACGCGATCCTGCCGCAGATCACGGCTTTTGCTCTGAAAATCGGATTGCTGATTGCCGGCCAGGTGCTGGTGGAGCGCATCTTTGCCTATAACGGCATGGGCAAGCTTCTTTACGATGCCATTCTCAATCAGGATTTTCCGGTCATCCAGGGCGTGTCCTATGTGATCATTCTCATCACCGCCCTGTCGGTGTTCCTGGTCGACCTGCTCTACCCGTTTATCGATCCGCGTATTCGGCACGAGGCGAATTGATATGGCTGTTCAAGACATGACCAGAGCGGAACGCCGCCAGGCCCGGCGCATCAGGCGCTTCGACAATCCCTGGATCAATCCGAAACTCCTCTGGGGCGTCGGATTGCTGATTACCATCATCGCAATCGGCGTCATCGGACGCCTGATCTGGAACCTTGATCTTGTTTTCACCGGATCAAGCCCCCTGAAACTGCCGCCATTGGGTTTTGAAAACCTGCGCAAGCAACCCGGTGTTCTGGACCACCCGCTTGGCACGGATGGCGGCGGCCGCGACATGCTGTCACTCATCATAATCGGCGCGCCCAACACGCTGTTTGTCGGTCTGCTGGCCAGCCTGATCGGCATGTCCATCGGGATCTTTCTGGGGTTCTCGGCCGGATTCCTCGGCGGTCGCACGGACGACGTGATCCGGGTCGGCGCCGATGTGATGATCACCATTCCGCCGCTGCTGATCCTCGTGGTTTTTCAGTCCGCGTTCGGCGACGTCACCTTGACCATGATGGCGCTGTTGATTGCCGGGTTCGTCTGGCAATCGCCCACGCGCCTCATCCGCGCTCAGGTGCTCTCCATGAAGCAGTCCGGATACGTTCAGATGGCGCAATTGTCGGGCGCTTCAACCTTTCACATCATGTTCCGCGAAATGCTGCCGAACCTCGTGCCCTATCTGTTCGGATCGTTCATTGCCTCGGTCACCACATCGATCGTTACCGCCGTCGGCCTGGAGGTTCTGGGCCTCGGACCGCAACGCATCCCGACCCTTGGCCGAACCATCTATGAGGCCATCAATGCCGGTGCGCTCATTCAAAATCTGTGGTGGTGGTGGGGCATTCCGACACTTCTGCTCGGCGTCATGTTCATCGGTCTGCTGCTGATCAACCTCGGACTGGACGAAGTCTCCAATCCGCGCCTGAGGAAGTTGTCATGACCGATACACCTGACAAGCCCGTCCTCACCTTGCGCGATCTGACCATCGAATTCCCGACCAGCCAGGGAGTGGTCAGGGCGGTCAAGGCGCTGAGCCTTGATATTCACAAGGGACGCCGGGTCGGCTTCATCGGAGAAAGCGGTTCGGGCAAGACAACAACAGCTTTGGCGGTCATGCAACTGCTGGCCGAACCAGGGCGTGTGGCCCATGGACAAATTGATCTTGGCGGGACGGATATTCTCAGCCTCGATGAGGAGGAAATCCGCCAGACGCGCCTGTCGAGGGTGGCCTATATTCCCCAGGGCGCCATGAACTCCTTGAACCCGGTGATGCGTGTCGAACCGCAAATGTGGGACGGTATTATCGCACATGAAGGCCATTCAGACCGTTCAGAACTGAAACGCCGCTCCGACGAAGCGCTACAGAGTGTGGGATTGCCGATCCATGCGGGACAACTTTATCCGCACGAACTGTCCGGCGGCATGAAGCAGCGTGTCTGCATTGCCATGGGCATCATCTTGAATCCGGAACTCATCATCGCGGATGAACCCACTTCGGCGCTCGATGTCGTTACCCAGCGCCAGGTCATGCAAACCCTCAAGGACATTCAGCGCCAGATTGGATCGGGCCTGATGCTGATCGGTCATGATATGGGCTTGATGGCTCAGACAGTCGATGAGCTGGCCGTGTTAAAGGATGGTGAGCTGGTCGAGCATGGCACCGTGCGACAAATCCTGGAGGCGCCCAAACACCCCTATACAAAGGATCTGATTTCGTCTGTTCCGCTGGTCGGCGGAGAGAGTTTCCTGAACCCCGATGCCCGCGCCGACGCGCCCAAGCGCAACAGCAGCGAACCGCTGCTGAGCTTCGAGAATGTCCGCAAGGATTACGGGATGGTCACCGCGCTGCATCCCATGTCTTTCACGCTGCAGGGCGACACGCCGCAGATCATATCGATTGTCGGCCAGTCCGGATCCGGAAAGTCGACCATGGGGTCAATCATGCTGGGCTTCAATCCGCCGTCACAGGGCCGGGTTCTGTTCGAGGGTCAGGATGTGCAGAAAATGTCGGCTGTCCAGTCACTGGATTTTCGCAGGAATGTGCAAGCCGTGTTTCAGGACCCCTATGCCTGCTTCAATCCGTTTTATCGTGTGGACCATGCGCTGAAATTCCCTTTCAGGCAGTTTGGTCTGGCACAAAGCCCGGAACACACGCGGCGTGCAATGGAAGAAGCTTGCCAGGCCGTTGGATTAGACCCTGATTTGGTTCTGTCACGCTATCCTCACCAATTGTCTGGCGGCCAACGGCAGCGACTGATTGTTGCCAGGGCGCTGATGCTCTCACCCAAGCTGCTGATTGCCGATGAACCGGTCAGCATGGTGGATGCAAGCCTGCGCGCATCGATCCTGTCCAACATCTATGACCTCAAGGACAAATACGGCATTTCGATCCTGTACATTACCCATGATCTCGCCACGGCCTACCATGTGAGCGATTTTGTCATGGTGCTGTTCAAGGGTCATGTCGTCGAAGCCGGACCGCCGAAAGAGGTGATCGGCGCTCCTCAACATCCCTACACGCAATTGCTGATCGACTCGATCCCCTGGCCTGATCTCAAACGCAGCTGGGGCGATGGCCGGCAAGACTGGGATCCCGTCGAACTGGAGACGGAAGCCCAACGGGCAGCAGCAGTCTATCGGGGTGAGGTTTCCGGGTTTGATCTGGCACAGGCATGAGTGGACGCTGGCCATTTACAGCCGAAAAGGTCGCATCGCGCCTGTCGCTGATTGCACCCTTTGTGCACCGGCGGATCCTCGCATTGCCTCACTTCAGAATGTTGCCATTGCCGGGGGCGACGCTCAATCCACCGATCTGCCAGGACCCGGCAACCTGGCAGGAAATCAGTCATGAGACCTATTGGGGTCACGCGGATCTGAATTTCGTCATGAAAAGCGAATTCGAGATCCCCAAAGGTTGGAACCGCGAGCGCATCGCCCTTTACCTTCCTCTTGGGGTGATGGGTGATATTTTCAACCATCCCGAAGCAATGGTCTATGTCGACCAGCAACCGCTCGGATCCGCTGACCGGTATCATCACACGGTCCCATTGCCGCCCAATGTCTGCGACGGAAAGCGTCATGTCGTATCCCTGCACGGATGGACAGGCCTTTCGGGCTGGCCTCCTGATCCGACCAGCAAGGCCAAGCTGTTCATGGGTGTTCCGGCAATTATCGAGCGCGATCCTGTCTTGCTGGATTTCCATCGTACCGCACACACGGCGCTGGATGCAGCCAATGCGCTCGATGTTGAGAGCGCCGAAAGTCACGCACTGCTGGCAGTGCTCGACCGTGCTGTCACCGCGCTGGACACGCGCGACCCGATTTCCGACGCGCTTTATGACAGCGCGCAAAACGCCCTTGATCTCTTGAAACGTGGAATCGCTATGGCAGGTCCCGCTCTGGATGTCACGCTGCATGGGATTGGGCACGCGCATATGGACGTGGCCTATCTGTGGCCGATTTCGCAGATCCGCCTCAAGAATGCACGCACTTACAGCAATGTATTGCGCCTGATGGACGAGAATCCGGACTACCGGTTTTCCCATTCACAACCACAGCTTTATGCCATGACGGCTGAAGATTATCCGCAGCTTTTCGACCGTATCGCAGAGCGCGTCTCCGAAGGACGTTGGGAAGTGATGGGCGGCATGTGGGTCGAACCGGACCTCAACATCCCGGGGCCCGAGGCATTGATCCGCCAACTCACACTCGGGCGCGGCTACTTCCGTGACACGTTCGGCGACGTGGAAACGCCCGTGCTCTGGTTGCCGGACACATTCGGTTTTCCCGCCCAAATCCCCCAACTGATGCGTCTGGCGGGGCTGAAGTGGTTTGTGACGAACAAACTCAACTGGAACCAGATCAATCAGGTCCCGTCTTCTACTCACCGATGGGAGGGGCTGGACGGCAGCCAGGTTCTGGCTCACATCCTGACAACGCCGCGGGATGTGCAGTATCTGCCCTTCCCCACCAACTATAAAAGCGACCTGAGCGCCGCCGAGGTTCTGGGCACCTGGAACCGCTCCACGGCGCAGGACCAGCTCAAGGACCTACCCATCTGCTATGGGTATGGCGACGGCGGTGGCGGCCCCACCGAGGACCTTCTGGCCAAGGCACGAACCTACCGCGCAATGCCGGGTATGCCGCAAATAAAACCCAGCTCCGTACGCGATGTCTTTCAGGCCATCGAGAAAGTGGCCGCTGACCTGCCGCTCTGGAAGGGCGAGCACTACATGGAGGGCCACAGGGGGGTCTATACATCACAAGGTTGGATCAAGCGGGCCAATCGCAAGGCAGAATGGGCATTGCACGAGGCAGAAGCGATGGCCGCCATGGCCGGACAGGTTCCTGATCTGCAAAAAGCATGGCAGCTTTTGTGCCTGAACCAGTTCCACGACATTATCACCGGAACATCCATCGGCGCGGTCTTTGAAGATGCGCGCCGAGACTACGTCCAGATTATGAAGATCGCCGAGTCGGCATCTCGGCAGGCAGCCGAAGCAATCTCGATCCGAGAGCCGTCGGTGTGCAACACATCTCCGGTCAGCGGACCCCGTCTGGCTTTGATCAGTGGCGATCATGTCAGCGGCGGTCAGCAGGTCGAAAGCGGAACGCTGATCTATTTCGACAATTTGCCGAGCTATTCGGTGACACCGATCAGCGCAATGTGCATACCGAATGGGGCCGCTGAGTGCCGTCAAGATGCCGATTTGGTGGTCATGGAAAATCCTGCCTTGCGGATCACCATCGACCAGGATGGCCAATTACAAAGCGTATTCGACAAGGCAGAACAACGGCAAATTCTTGATGGTGAAGCGCCCGGCAACCAATTGTTGGCCTTCGAGGATCGCCCGATTTGTTGGGATGCCTGGGACATTGATCCGTCCTATGAGGACCGATGCGAAAACCTTTCAGGCACCGTCACGCGGGAAATCGTCGAGACGGGTCCACTGCGCGTCAGCGTCAGGATAACAAAGGCTTGGCGCAACAGCATTATCAGGCAGGAAATAAGGCTGTCGGCGCATTCCAACCGCATTGATTTTGTCACGGATGTTGACTGGCATGAAACCCATACATTGCTGAAAGCAGCGTTTCCGACGGGGATCGATGCAAAGCGCGCGCAATTCGATACGCAATGGGGCCGTGTCGAACGCGCGACAACCCACGACACGTCGTTCGACGCGGCACGATTTGAAGTTCCGGCCCAAAAATGGGCTCAGGTCTCGAACAAGAACCACGCCGTCGCCGTTTTGAATGATTGCAAATATGGGTATGACATCCAGGGCGGTGTTATTCGAATTACACTCATCAAATGCGCCACCTCACCAGATCCCAATGCCGATCAAGGTCGGCACGAGTTCACCTATAGCCTCCTGCCCTATTCGATCAGCAATCCCAAGGAATTGGACGTCGAAGCCTATGACCTGAATGCGCCCCTTCGTTCAATTCCCACCTGTAAGGCGGGCACGACGAAATCAGCCCCCTTGGTCACCTGTTCCAACGACAATGTCATCATCGAAACCGTCAAGCCCGCCTTCGATCAAAATGGGATCGTCGTTCGAGTTTTTGAAGCAAGGGACCGCCACGCAACGACGGTGTTGTCTTTCAATTCCACGATCACTTCAGCAGATATTGTCACGATTTCGGAAGAGCCGATCGAGCCTCTTGCTCCAACCAACAACACGGTGGAAATCTCGCTCGCGCCGTTTCAGATACTGACACTGCGCCTGACACTGGATTCAAAACACGCCTCAACGCGATAGACCGGCGCGTCCGAACCAACATGGGAACTCAGCTTAAACGCGCGGTGTGCAGATTGAGCAGCACGGCCGGTCGCACGCTGGCAACCGGCCGAGTGACCTTGATCGGGCTTATCTGAAGCCGGTGGTCCAATTGGCACTCATGAGTTGCTTGAAGCCGGTTGCATTCTGCTTCAACCGGAGTTTTTTGGTTGCGCCGCTGGCGATCTTTTGAACCAGCAAGTGGCCGGTGCCGCCATCGGAATATGGTGTGATCGTGGAATATCCGCTGGACCAGTTCAGGTTGCTGACATGTTCCAGCCCGCGGCCATTGGTGCGCACCAGCCAGATCTTTGCGGTCCCGTCGGCCGTGTCATAGCCGAACATGTACCGTTTTCCATTGCGGGGCATCAGGGCGAAATGGCTCCAGTTCTTGCGCCGGTTGCCGGACCAGACGGATTCGACTTCGATGACCTCTCCACCCGACTGCGTCGCCTTTTTTAGCCTGATGACCTCCATTTTTCCGCTGCCGCCCTTGTAAAGAAGCACGTAACGGCGCGGACCTTCCTCATAGGGCACCAGATGGGTGTAGCCTTTTCCGATCCTGGTTTTTGTCATCGCAGAAAAACCGCTGCTGGTCTGATTGATCCGATCGATGTTCAGGAAGCCATACCTGGAATCGTAGGACAGGAAATGTGGTTTGCCGCTGAAATAGACCGGCACCATATGTGTCCAACCGGCATAGACCTTGTATTTTTTCAGAAAAGTCGTACCCGCATGATCCACATGAATGCGCCTGAAAGCGAGTGAGCCGCTGCCGAAATCATACAGTAAAACATGGGGTTGGTTGTTGCTGCTCGCGTAGAAGGGCATGATGGTGCTCCAGTTCATGCCCCAATTGACCGCATGGGTCTGGGGATTGTCGCTACCAGATTTGTGCAACCTGTTGATTCGGATTTGCCCGGATTGCGGGTTGTAGCGAAGAATGTAGTTCGTTCCGCCGGACACCCACCGCGCAAAGGCACCGCCCGAGCAATTGTGCGAACGGATCTCTTCGGCATCCGCGTCATTCCACCGGCCCCAAAAGTCCGGGTTCCCCTGGTGGGTCTGGGCATCGATCCCGTCCAGCCGAATGCGCACGCCTTCCCCATTTCCCATGACGGTTCGCCAGCCAGCACTGGCAAGGGTCTCTGCACTGGCATTTGCATTGCGGATCTGTGAGTAGTGCTGATGGACGGCAGGCGTACCGCTATTGCTCGTCCTGCCGATGATTTCGCCCTGTGCAACGCGACGCCCGACCTTTAGCCGGGGTTTGTCGGGTTCATCCTCGTTATGGAAGTAATGAGTCCGCCATCCACCGCCGTGGTCTATGAGGACCCAACGCTCCCCTTCCTTTGCACCCGAACCCCAGGTCTTGTCAAAAACCACCGTGCCTGCGGCGCTGGCCAGGACAGGCTGTCCCTTGCCCACCGAAACCCCATTCTGATTGCGTTCGATAAAGTCGATACTGTTGGGGTTCGGCCCATGCCCCTCATAGGTGGATGCATCCCAGACCTGCCCGCAGGCATAGGGCGCCTGGAAGTCCGGACGTTCCGCCAAAGCCGGCTTGACCAGCGAGACTGTCACCAGCGCGGTCGCCAAAATGATGCTGTGACCTTGAACTATCCCGCTCCGGTGGTGATTGCGTGAATGTGCCATGACTAACTCCTTGTTCAAAAGAAACCAGTCGGCGGTCCGCCCAATGCAATGCGGGATCTCGCCGACAACCAAGGTAGCGTCACAAGACATAAGCATGCTGCAGCGCACATGCCTCCGGGCCCACACTCAATTTTCAACGGCAGCACACCTAATTTTCTAGACTTGACCGTGGGATCGCCCCTACTCTCACCGAAGATGCTTATTGAGCGAGAAAACGAGGTTCAGACATTGCATCAGGTGCTTTCCCAGGTACCTGACAATGGCGGAAGGGTGCTTGTCCTCTATGGTGAGGCCGGCATCGGCAAGAGCAGTTTGATCCATGCCTTTTTGAGCAATCTTTCCAACAGTGAGAAGGTCGCCTTTGGCATGTGCGACCCCCTCAACACACCCCGGCCGTTGGGACCGGTGCGTGATATAGCGCGTGACATCCTCGGATCGCATCCCGAAGCTGAGATACCTTTGACGGAAAGCCTGATGGAGCGGCTGACGGCTTCAGAAAACATTCATGTCATCGTCCTGGAAGACATGCATTGGGCTGACCAGGCATCGCTGGATTGGCTCAAATATTTTTGTCGCAGGATTGCACTGATCCCGGCAATGCTGATTGTCAGCTTTCGTGATGCCGAAATCGACGCGGCTCACCCCTTGCGTTCGGCGCTGGGCGTAATTCCGGGAGACAGAACACAACGTTTGCACCTGTCGCCGCTGTCTCGCGACGGTGTTGCAGCATTCGATCTGCCGCCGAACATGTCCGCCGACCAGCTGTATGACATTACGGACGGCAATCCCTTCTTCGTGTCCGAGATCCTCAATAATGCCGATGATGTGGAGACCGTTCCAGACTCTATCCGGGACGCGGTGAACGCCCGGGTCAATCAGCTGTCACCAAGTCTGCAAAGCCTCCTTGAAGCCAGTTCCTGCTTTCCGGGCGACATCGAACCGAAGTTTCTCCAACCAATTATCGATCGACCGGTCAAGGATGAACTCGCGGTTGCAGAGCGGCTTGGTCTACTTGTTCACGGCGTGAACGGGTTCCGGTTCCGACACGAACTCGCGCGTCTCGCCACCCAAATGCGCCTATCGGAAACGGAAAGACAGGCAATTCACGGTCAGCTTCTCGATGCACTGCTGGCGCACAATGCGCTGGGTCCGCTTCTTGCCGATATTGTCCATCACGCCGAAGGGGCGCGTGAGGTTGAAACGCTTCTATGTTTCGCTCCGATGGCGGCCAAGGAAGCCGCCCGCATGGGTGCACATAGGGAGGCCGCACAATACCTCTTCGCGGCAATGAAACACGCCGAAGATGCCGAACCGGGCGTTGCCGCGGAAATCTACGAAATGTGGGCCTATGAGGCCGGGCTGGCCCTGACCATTGACGACGACGTGATCGACGCGCGCAAACGGGCAGTCAGCCTGTGGAAGAAACTGGGACAAATGGACCGTGTGGGCGAAAATCTCAGGTGGTTGTCCCGCTTGCACTGGTATCGGGGCGAGCCCGAACAAGCGCAGGCCTATCTCGAGGAGGCGATAGAAACACTGCAGGGCATTCCGTCCGAGGCGGCGGCAATGGCCTTTGGCCTGCGCGCCCAGTTCCATATGCTACGTGACGAGATGGAGGCGGCACAGGAGTGGGGAAAAAAGGCCCTGGCAATCGCCGAAACAGTTGATGCGCCTGAGGTCAAAGCACATGCACTGAATACCATTGGAGCGGCCAAACTGTTTCGTGGAGATCTGACGGGTGAGACGTTGCTGCGTGAAAGCCTTGCGCTTTCCCTTGAGTACGACTTTCACGAACAGGCTGCGCGGGCCTACACAAATCTGGCAGAGTGTCTCATTGAACTTGGAGAAATCGAAAGGGCAGAACCCTTCCTTGACGAAGGCGTAACCTTCGATATCGCGCACGATCTGGATTCCTGGACTTACTATCTTGTTGGCCGAAAGGCGCAGCTCCGGTTCGAACAGCATCGGTATACGGAAGCCGTCGACATCGCCAAAGGCGTGCTTTCACGGCAAAATCAAACGGTCCTGATGCAACTGCCTGCAAAGATCGTCCTGGCAAGATCATTGCTTCGTCTCGGCGATTCGGCAGCCCGCGAGCGCCTGGAGGACGCCTTCCACGATGCCTCGCAAATCGGCGAACTTCAATATATCGCGGTTGTTCGGACGGCCTTTATCGAAGCGGCCGTCCTTTGGGGTCAATCCGATCTAGCACGACCTCACATCAAGGAGATTGAAAAGCTCTCCTTCTCATCGCTCAGCCCGCGAAAATGGGCTGACTTCGTCTTCTGGGCGGATCGCGTGGATGACGGTTTGTCGGGCGAATATTCCGACAACCTCCCCGAGGCATTCCGTTTGGATCATCAAGGGGAGTTTGAGGCAGCGGCAAAAGCTCTGCGGTCGCAGGAGCTCAAATACCTTGCCGCCACCAGTTTGTGTCGCTCGCAGGCGAAAGGCGCATTGGCCACTGCCGATCGCTGGTACGAGGAAATCGGTGCACTGGCAGGGAGAAAGTACATCAGAAGCACCTTCGATGTCTCCAGCCAAGGATTGCCGGGGCTGACCCGTGGGCAATACAAGGCCGCCCGGCGTCATCCTTACAGCCTGACCAGCAAGGAACAAATCGTACTGGGACTGATCATCGAAGGCGCAAGCAACACACGTATTGCAGAGCATCTATCGCGTTCGAAGCGAACAATTGAGAACCATGTCTCTTCAATTCTCAGAAAGTTTGGCGTCAGCAACCGTGTCGAGCTCATTCTCAGGGCCCAAGCGGAGCCTTGGATCCTCGATCAAGGCCAATCCGGGTCTGGTCTTGCTGGTGGCGACCGGCACCAATTGGAACCGGGATCAGGGTCAGACACTTAGACCATTTCACGTTTCATCAGAAACAGGAAAACGGTATCGGCCTTGGATTTTGTTGATGCATTCGGTTTTTGCCGACTCCGTCAAAAACTGAATTGCCCCAGGTGTCGCTGCCCTATTGGTAATCCGACCAATTGGCAGGCCGAAGTCCTTTGGATCAGATATGCAGCCCTTTGCCGAGGGCCAGCATAGCGGCTTCCTGAATCCCTTCACCCTGGGTGGGATGGGCATGGATTGTAGCCGCAACGTCCTCAAGCGTTGCCCCCATTTCCAGCGCCAGAGCAAAGGCAGACGAAAATTCGGATATGTTCTGACCGGCCGCCTGCATGCCGAGCACGAGGTCATTGTCCTTGCGCGCCACGACGCGAACGAAACCTTGTGTGGCATCAAGCGTCATGGCGCGGCCATTGGCCAGGAGCGGAAACTTCCCGACCTTGACCTCATACCCATTTGCCTTGGCCTCATCCGCAGAAAAACCGACAGAGACGATTTCCGGATCCGTGAAGCAAACGGCAGGAATGGCTGCCGGCTCAAAGCTGCGACGTTTTCCCGCGATGATTTCGGCGACGACGTTGCCCTGCGCCATGGCACGGTGGGCCAGCATCGGTTCGCCCGTCACGTCTCCAATGGCAAAGACATCGGTCATGGAGGTTCGGCACTGGGCGTCGATCCTGATGGCCGACCCGTTCATCGCCAGACCGAGTTCCGACAAACCCCATCCCTTCAGACGCGCCCGGCGACCGACCGTCACCAGGACCTTGTCAGCCTCCAGATTCTGTGCAACGCCGTCGGGACCTGCGACCTCCAGGACATCGCCCTTGTCACTCATGGCAACGGCTTTGGTGTCAAGCAGTACATCCACACCAAGATCTTTCAGGCGTTTTCCAACCAGGGATGACAGTTCCCGATCATATTGCGGCAGCAGATGACCGGTCGCTTCAACGATGGTTACATCAACACCGAACTTGGCAAATGCCGTTCCCAATTCAAGACCGATATAGCCTCCGCCGACGACCACCAGTTTGGTTGGCAGCGTATCAAGCGCCAGGGCCTGCGTTGACGAAATGACCGGCCCACCAAATGGCAGCGCTTCCAGTTCAATGGTTTCCGAGCCGGGCGCCAAGACAATATGCCTGGCCCCTATGGTGATCTGCCCGTCCACGGTCTCAACGATGCAGGTCTTGCCATCGCGCATGCGACCGGTGCCGGACAACACTGTCACCCCGCTTTTCTTGAGCAATCCGCCGACACCACCGGTCAGCCGCTCAACGATTCCATCCTTCCAGGTCATCACACCGGGCAGATCAACCGATGGCGGCGCCACCGAGACACCCGGAACCGCGCCCTCAGCAGCTTTCTGCATGTGAGAGAACGTGTCCGCCATGTGGATGAGTGCCTTGGATGGAATACATCCGACATTCAGGCAGATCCCGCCAAGAGCATCCTTTTCGACCAGAATTGTGTTCAAGCCCAATTGTCCGGCACGGATCGCAGCAACATATCCGCCGGGTCCACCGCCCAGGACCAGTACTTCGCAGTCGTGCTTGTCCATTTACTGCTCCATAAACAGCGTTGCCGGGTTTTCGAGCGATGCCCGGATATGCTGGATGAACTCCGCTGCGTCCCAGCCATCGATAATCCGGTGATCAAAAGACGACGATAAATTCATCACCTTGCGGGGAACGAACCCTCCATCCAGGTAGACCGGTCGCATGGCAATCTTGTTGACCCCGACAATGGCTACCTCAGGACTGTTGAGAACGGGTGTTGAGACAATCCCCCCCATCGCGCCAAGCGACGTTACGGTGATGGTTGATCCGGTGAGCTCATCACGCGTAATGGAACCGTCGCGGGCGGCAGTGGCAAGGCGCTGGGATTCTGCAGCCAGTCCATTGATATCAAGGGTTTCGGCATGACGCACAACGGCGACCATCAGTCCGTTGGATGTCTGAACAGCCATGCCGATATGCGCAGCGCCGAATTGCCTGACAACCCCCGCCTCGTCATCATATAGTGCATTGAGCTTCGGAAACGCCTTCAGAGCGGCCACCATCGACAACATGATGAATGGCAAGAGCGTCAGCTTTGGCTGATCGTCCCCGCGCTCGGAGTTGAGCCTCGAGCGCAGGTTTTCCAGCTCTGTGACATCAACTTCATCCACATAGGTGATATGCGGAATACGGCGATTGGCATCCTCAAGCCGCTCGGCGATCTTGCGCCGAAGACCCGTCACCTTCGTTTCAATAATGCTCGTATCGGGTTCCCTGGCGTGGATGGCGGAGGGAACCGGACCACTCAGATAGGCATCCAGATCGCCGTGCAGGATGCGGCCGGCCGGGCCTGTTCCGCGAACGAATGCCAGCTTTACACCGGCATCCATGGCGCGGCGGCGAACACTGGGTGATGCAATCGGCTTTTCGCCCTCTGGCCTTGGCGGACCGGCTGGCGCTTGTCTCGATGCCTGCGATTGACGCGGCCGGCTTGCCGGTGATTCGCTCGGCTCAGCAGGTAAATCCGGTGGGGATGCCTCGACGGTGACCGGAGCCGGTGTCGGCGGGGTGTCCCGCTCCTCCTGCCCCTCACCTTCAACCTCCAGAGTGATGATGGTCGAACCGACGGCGGTCATCACTCCCACCTCGGCATCGATTGCGGATATTTTTCCATCGGACGGCGACGGCAACTCCACCGTCGCCTTGTCGGTCATGATTGCGCCGAGAACGTCATCTTCCCGTACCAGGTCGCCCACAGCGACATTCCACTCGACGATTTCCGCTTCAACGATGCCCTCGCCGACATCCGGCATCCTGATTTTCAGAAGCCCCATCAGATGACCTCCATCAATGAACGAAGGGCGCGCCCGACGCGGGCCGGACCGGGAAAATAGTCCCATTCCTGCGCGTGCGGATAAGGCGTATCCCAACCCGTCACCCTTTCGATCGGCGCCTCAAGCGCATAGAAACAGCGTTCCTGGATCTGGGCGACGATTTCGGCGCCGAACCCTGAGGTCAGGGTCGCTTCGTGCAACACCAGGCAGCGTCCTGTCTTGCTGACCGATTGTGAAATCGTTTCGATATCAAGCGGCAGCAACGTCCGCAGATCGATGATTTCCGCATCTATTCCGGTTTCTGCCACGGCCGCTTCGGCGACAAAACACATCGTGCCATAGGTGATAATGCTGACATCAGCGCCCGTCCGCCGGATCGCGGCCTCACCGATCGGCACATTGTAGTGGCCTTCCGGTACCTCGCCCAGCGGATGACTGGTCCAGTTCCGGGCCGGTTTGTCGTGATGTCCGTCGAAGGGGCCGTTATAGAGCCGCTTGGGTTCAAGAAACACGACGGGGTCATCATCCTCGATGGCGGAGATCAGCAAACCTTTGGCGTCGTAAGGTGTTGAGGGCACGATTGTCTTCAGCCCGGATACATGGGTGAAGATCGCCTCGGGGCTCTGGCTATGGGTCTGGCCCCCGAATATTCCTCCGCCGCAGGGGCTTCTGATGGTAATTGGCGCCGTAAAATCTCCTGCCGACCGGTAGCGCATGCGGGCCGCTTCCGATACGAGCTGATCATAGGCCGGATAGATATAGTCGGCGAACTGGACTTCGACACAGGGGCGCAAACCATAGACCGCCATTCCAATGCCGGCCCCCACGATGCCGCTCTCATTGATCGGACTGTCGAAGACGCGCGATGTCCCATATTTCTTCTGCAGGCCAGCCGTGCAGCGAAACACGCCGCCAAAATAGCCGACATCCTCGCCGAACACGACGACATTGTCGTCGCGCTCCAGCATCACGTCCATGGCACTGCGCACTGCCTCGATCATTGTCATCTGGACCATGATTCAGACCCCCATCTTCTGGCGCTGGGCACGCAGATGGGGCGGCATGTCCTTGTAAACGTCCTCGAAGATATCCCGCGCACTCGAGCCACCACCCATGACGCCATAGGATTCAGCTTCCTTGGTCGCCACACGGATTTCCTCGTCGAACTCCGCCTCTGCCTGCAGATGACGTTCTTCACTCCACAGGCCCAGTCCGATGAGATGGTTTTTGAGGCGTAAAACCGGATCACCCAGCGGCCACGCTTCGGATTCCTCGCGCGGCCGATATTTGCTGGGGTCGTCTGAAGTGGAATGCGGTGCGACACGGTAGGTCACCCATTCAATGAGGGTCGGTCCCAGATTGCGTCTGGCACGTTCGATCGCCCATTTGGACACCGCATGAACCGCCATGAAATCATTCCCGTCGACCCGCAGCGATGGAATGCCGTAACCATGCGCCCGTTCTGCGAATGTCGCTGAATCACCACCGGCCAGTCCCTGAAAGGACGAAATCGCCCACTGGTTGTTGACGATGTTGAGAACCACGGGCGGCTTGTAGACCGATGCATTGACCAGCGCTGCGTGGAAGTCACTTTCGGCTGTCGATCCGTCACCGATCCACGCCGCGGCAATCTTGGTGTCGCCCTTGATGGCCGATGCCATGGCCCATCCGACCGCATGGATATATTGTGTGCCCAAATTGCCGGATATTGTAAAAAACCCGTGCTTTTTCGAGGAATACATGATGGGAAGCTGCCGGCCGCGAAGCGGATCACGGGCATTCGAGAGAATCTGGCAGATCATGTCGACAACCGGATAGTCCTGACACAGCAGCAATCCCTGCTGGCGATAGGTCGGAAAATTCATATCGCCCTGGGAAAGCGCCAATTGCTGGCCAATGGCTATCGCCTCTTCACCGGTGCACTTCATGTAGAAGGATGTCTTGCCCTGCCGCTGGAGTGTCATCATCCGCTCATCGAAAGCACGAGTCCGCAGCATTGACCGCAGGCCATGCAACAGAACCTCGCGATCCATATCGATGGCCCATGGCCCAACCGCCTCCCCATCGCGGTTCAGAACCCGGATCATGGTTGTCGCGAGGTCCTTCATGTCATCGGCATCCGCATCGACTTCTGGTCTGCGGACCGTGCCGGCCTTTGGCACCTCGAAATCAGAAAAATCCGGTTCATCACCAGGGCGGACCGGTGGCTCCGGCACCTTGAATGACAGTGGTCCGAAATCAGGCATGTCGGTCTCGCTTTCCGGCCGACCAAGGGCGCCGGCTCTACTACGACAACAATACTGACCTATAAAATGCGCCGCTTTGACCACGTCGACAATAGCGGCACGGCAATTGGACCAATTCTAACAAAGGCAATGGCGCAGCGACAATCTCATTGCGTCGGGCGTACCGATTTTGTTGTTTCCTTGCGCGGACACGACAGCATCATGCGGGAAACGGGGAATCAATCGGTGAAAATCAGCCCGGTCGGCCGTAAATCGCGTCAGCCCGCTTTTCGAAAGCGGCGGAAAACATATGGAACGCCCGATCGAACATCGAACCCATCAGCACGCCTAGCATGCGGCTCTTGAATTCGTAATCGATGTAGAACTTGACGTCGCACCCACCGGTGCCAGTCGTCTCGAAGAGCCAGCGATTGTCCAGATACCGAAACGGACCATCGATGTATTTGACATCAATGACCAACTCGTCGGGCTGAAGCAGGACCTGACTTGTGAAGGTTTCACGGATCGCCTTGTAGCCGACTGTCATGTCCGCAATGAGAAGCGTCTTTCCTTCCTTCTGCTTGCGCTGTCGAACCGTCAGCGCTTCACAAAGGGGCAGGAATTCGGGATATTGTTCTACATCTGCAACCAGGGCGAACATGTTCGCAGCGGAATGGGCAACCGAACGGGTGGTGTCGAATTTGGGCATCCGCCGACTGTTCGGCTCGACTTATTGCCGCGCCGCGCGCGCCGCCCGCAGCTTGGCGAAATCATCACCAGCATGATGGGAGGAACGCGTCAGCGGGCTGGCTGAAACCATCAGGAAGCCCTTGGTGTAAGCGATGGTCTCATAGGATTTGAATTCTTCCGGGGTCACGAACTTCTTGACCGGATGGTGCTTCCGTGTCGGCTGCAGATATTGGCCCATCGTCAGGAAATCCACATCAGCGACCCGCAGATCATCCATCAGTTGCAGCACTTCGTTCCGCTCCTCGCCCAAGCCCACCATGATCCCGGATTTGGTAAACATGTTCGGATCAAGTTCCTTGACCCGCTGCAGCAAACGGATGGAATGAAAATAGCGAGCGCCGGGTCGCACGGTCAGATAGTTCGACGGCACGGTCTCCAGATTGTGATTGAAAACGTCCGGGCGAGCCTTCACGACCGCCTCCAGCGCGCCGTCCTTTCGCAGAAAGTCGGGCGTAAGAATTTCAATCGTCGTATCAGGTGATGCATCGCGGATCGCCGTGATCGTGTCGACAAAATGCTGCGCACCGCCGTCGGCCAGATCATCCCGGTCCACCGATGTGATGACAACATGTTTAAGGCCCATCTGATGCACGGCCCGCGCGACATTCTCCGGTTCATTCGGATCCAATGCGGTGGGTCGGCCCGTTGACACGTTGCAGAAAGCGCACGCACGGGTGCAGATCTCGCCCATAATCATGAAACTGGCATGTTTCTGTTGCCAGCAACTGCCGATATTCGGGCAGCCGGCCTCCTCGCACACGGTCACGAGATTGTTGCTTTTGACGATATCCCTGGTTTCGAGATAGCCCTTGGACGTGGGTGCCTTTACCCGAATCCAGTCGGGTTTGCGCGCCACTTCATTGTCCGGCCTGTGCGCCTTTTCCGGATGGCGCACCCGCGGGGCCTGCGAAACCGTATCGACAACCGTCACCATGAGTTCAAACCTTTAACGAATTCAGCCCCGTCAGCGACCGGCCAAAAGCGAGAACAGCCAAAGGACAACAATGGCCCCGACGGTCGCAACGATGAGATTCCCAAGAAACCCGAAGAAAGCCAGTCCCAGAGCCGTTGCCAAAAACCCGCCGACATAGGCGCCGATTACACCAACAACCAGGTTCTTGATAAGCCCGTGATTTCTGTTCATGACCTTTTCGGCAATGAACCCGGCCAAAAGACCGATAATCAGAAAACCGATAATACCCAAAGTCCTGTCCTCCGTTTACTGACAGATATGCCTGATTCAGACCGGATCAAGCATTCAGTGCGCGGCCGTAGGCGTCAAGCACACTTTCCTTCATCATCTCGGAGAGTGTCGGATGCGGGAACACGGTGTGCATCAGTTCCTCTTCCGTTGTTTCCAGGTTCATCGCCACGACAAACCCCTGAATGAGTTCGGTCACCTCTGCGCCCACCATATGTGCACCCAGCAATTCCCCGGTGTTCTTGTCGAAAATGGTCTTGATCAGCCCCTGATCATCCCCAAGCGCAATCGCCTTGCCATTGGCGCTGAACGGAAAGCGTCCGACGCGGACAGCATGGCCGGCTTCCTTGGCCCGCGCCTCGGTCAATCCGACACTGGCAACCTGTGGATGGCAATAGGTGCAACCCGGGATCATGTTCTTGTCCATGGGATGCACGCCCGGCACGCCGGCAATTTTCTCCACGCAGACGACACCTTCATGTTCGGCCTTGTGGGCAAGCATGGGCGGGCCGGCAACGTCACCAATGGCGTAGATGCCCTCGACATTGGTTTTGCCGAAGCCATCGATGACGACACATCCGCGATCGGTCTTCACGCCAAGCGCTTCAAGGCCAAGATTCTCGATATTGCCCTGCACGCCCACCGCAGAGATCATCCGGTCGGCTTTTATCGTCTGGGTCTTGCCGTCTTTTGTTTCCACATGAGCGGTCACGCTGTCCTTGGCTTTTTCAACCTTCGAAACCTTTGCCTCAGTGATAATCTTCAGCCCCTGACGTTCGAGCGCCTTGCGTGCGAGGCCCGAAATCTCGGCATCTTCGACCGGCATGATGTTGGGCATCAATTCAACGACTGTCACATCAACGCCGAGAGAGTGGTAGAAGCTGGCAAATTCGATTCCAATGGCCCCCGATCCCATCACCACGAGCGATTTGGGTTGTGTCGGTGGGACCATCGCCTCGAAATAGGTCCAGATCAGCTTGCCGTCGGGTTCGATACCGGGCAGTACACGCGGCCGGGCTCCGGTGGCGACGATGACGTGCTTCGCGCTATAGGTCCCCTCGCCCAATGTGTTCTTTGGCGTCGGATGTTGTGGTTCCATGGCCTTCTTGGTCGATTTGCCGACGATGATCTCGGCCGGCGCGCCGGCCTTGCCGGCCTTGCTCAACTTGGCTTCGCCCCAGATGACATCGACCTTGTTTTTCTTCATCAGAAAACCGATGCCGGCATTCAATCGGCCGGAAACGCCACGCGAACGCTTGACGACTGCGCTGATGTCGGCCGTTACCGTGCCTTCCAGTTTCAGGCCGTAACTGCTGGCGCTCTCCGCAAAATGCAGGATTTCCGCTGAACGCAGCAGTGCCTTGGTCGGAATACAGCCCCAATTCAGGCAAATTCCGCCCAGATGCTCCCGCTCGACAATGGCCGTTTTCAGACCGAGCTGGGCGGAGCGAATGGCCGCCACATATCCGCCGGGGCCTGACCCGATAATGATGACATCGTAGCTATTGGACACGCTTTGTCTCCTGATCTTGCGGCGGGAACAAGCCGCATATTCCGCTGGTGATCGCCGAACAGCACCCGATGGGTGCCGACGCGAACAATCTCACATGCCGAATGGTTTGGGCCTTAGTGGTTACGCAAGGCCCATCCGGTCATTAACAGGGTGACGCCGTTGAACGTCAGTTCAACCCCGAGGAACAGCCCCAGCACGGTCACCGCTGCCCACGGAAAATTCGCGAATATGATGACACCGAGAACCACGGACAGCAGGCCGGAAACCAACACCCAGATCCAGCCTGACACCGGCCGCAATGACAGCGAATAGGCAATCTTGGCACCACCCAGCAAGAACAACAATATGCCAACCAGAACGGTGAGAGACGCCGCGCCGGCAACGGGATTGCTGATCAGGATAACACCAACCAGCAAGGTCAGCAGTCCCACTGCAATGGTCCACAAAAAACCGCCCCATTCGCGGATCGAAAACGCCTGAACAATCTGTGCGACACCCAGAATAATGAAGAAGAAGGCGGCGATATAATCCGCAGTAATGGTTGCGCCCAATGGATTGGAAAAACACAGGAAACCGCCAACCAACGAGATGATGCCAAAAGCAACAAGCCAGCCCCAGGAGGCCTTGAGCTTTTGCATCATTTCCTCAACGTCTTTTTGATCGATCTGCTTAACCATGGCCTCGGTCTCTCCTCCTGTGTGATCCCTACGCTTGCTAAACCAGCATTCCGATCGGGCTTTCGATATATCCCTTGAACGCGGCAAGCAGTTCAGCGCCCAGCGCGCCGTCGACCGCCCGGTGATCGGTTGACAAGGTAACCGACATAACGGTCGCAACCGCCAGAGCACCGTCCTTGACAACGGCGCGTTGCTCGCCCGCCCCGACAGCAAGTATGGTGGCATGCGGGGGATTGATGACGGCACTGAATTCCTTCACGCCGAACATGCCGAGATTGGAAACGGCCGTTGTGCCACCCTGATACTCCTGCGGCTGCAGCTTTTTCTCGCGCGCCCTGCCGGCCATGTCCTTCATCTCGTTGGAAATGATCGACAATGGTTTTTCTTCCGCGCGGCGAACGATCGGTGTGATCAGACCGCCTGGGATGGACACTGCGACACCGACATCGGAATGTTTGTGGCGCACCATGTTGCTCTGGGTCCAGGAGGCATTGGCTTCGGGGACATCGCGCAGCGCCAAAGCCATTGCCTTGATGACGAAATCATTGACCGAAAGTTTGAAGGCCGGCTTGTCGTCTCGTGTCGGCGCTGACTCGTTGATCTGCTTGCGCAGGGCCAGCAACGCATCGAGTTCACAGTCAACCGTCAGATAGAAATGCGGCACCGTCTGTTTGGATTCAACCAGGCGGCTGGCAATGATTTTGCGCATATTGTCGTGCGGTACCAGATCATAGGATCCGTCCTCGAACAGCTTGAGTATCTGTTCGTCGGACGGTGCGGCAACCGCCGCCGGAGCCTCGGCCGCCGGAGCCTTTGCCGTACCGCTGGCCATTGCGGCATCCACATCGCGCCGGATGATGCGTCCATGAGGTCCACTGCCTGAGATCGCAGACAAATCAAGCCCTGCATTGGAGGCCAGCCGTCGAGCAAGTGGTGATGCAAATATGCGAGCACCATTCGCGCCTGCGCCCATTTGTGGATGAGTTGGTGCGGCCGGAGTTGGCACCGCTGGCGTCGGCGAAACAGGTGCTTCAACCTTTTCCGGCGGTGCCTCAGCTTTCGGTGCTTCACTGGGTGCCGGTGCACTGCCGCCTGCCTTGGCGGCCGCAGCGACATCTTCGCCTTCTTCGGCCAATACGGCGATCAGAGCGTTGACCTTGACCCCTTCGGTTCCATCCGGAACGAGGATCTTGGCGACAACGCCTTCATCCACCGCCTCGACTTCCATGGTCGCCTTGTCGGTTTCGATTTCGGCGATCACATCACCGGGCGCAACACTGTCGCCTTCCTTGACCAGCCATTTGGCGAGATTGCCTTCCTCCATCGTCGGGGAAAGCGCAGGCATTGTAATATCAATCGGCATTATCCCAGCCTCCCCTTAAGCGGTGTAAGTCACGGCTTTAACTGCATCGACGACCTCGGCGACATTCGGCAGCGCCAGCTTCTCGAGATTGGCCGCATAGGGCATGGGCACATCCTTGCCCGCAATCGTCAATACCGGCGCATCGAGATAATCAAAGGCTTGCTGCATCACCCGTGTTGCAATCTCCGTTCCAACAGAGCTTTGCGGAAAACCTTCCTCGACGGTAACAAGTCTGCCGGTTTTCTTGACCGATTCGATAACCGTTGGAAGATCCATCGGGCGAAGAGACCGCAAATCGATGATTTCAACATCGATCCCCATCTCGGCCAGTTGATCAGCAGCCTGGACGGCATAGGTCATGCCGATGCCAAATGACACGATCGTGGCATCGGTGCCAGACCGGTGTATCCGCGCCTTGCCGATTGGCAGGACAAAGTCGTCAAGCTTCGGCACATCGAAGGTGTGTCCGTACAGGATCTCGTTTTCGAGAAAGATGATCGGGTTCGGATCGCGGATGGCCGCTTTCAACAATCCCTTGGCATCCGCAGCACTGTACGGCATGACAACCTTCAATCCGGGTATATGGCTGTACCAGGACGCATAACATTGCGAGTGTTGGGCGGCAACGCGCGCTGCCGCGCCGTTGGGACCACGAAAGACGATCGGCGTGGTCATCTGACCGCCCGACATGTAATGGGTCTTGGCGGCTGAGTTGATCAGATGGTCCATGGCCTGCATGGCAAAGTTGAATGTCATGAACTCGACAATGGGCTTGAGCCCGGCCATCGCCGCACCCACACCGACACCGGCAAATCCGTGCTCGGTTATCGGTGTATCGACCACCCGCCGTGCTCCGAATTCATCGAGCAGTCCCTGGGTGATCTTGTAGGCGCCTTGATATTCGGCGACTTCCTCACCCATGATGAACACATCATCATCGGCCCGCATCTCCTCCGCCATGGCATCGCGCAGGGCTTCTCGCACGGTGGTCGGCACCATCTCGGTGCCCGCGGGAATGTCAGGATCATCAGGTGCCTCATTCGCGACCGGCGCAGCAGGTGCAGCCTCGGCCTCAGGCGCGGGTTCGGACGGAGCAGCTTCGGCTGCCGGCGCCGGTACAGCGACAGTCGAACCGATCTGGTCGGCCGTTTCACCGTCTGCAAGAAGAACCGCGATCACCGCATTGACCTTCACACCTTCGCTGCCCTCGGGCACGACAATTTTTCCGACGGTGCCCTCATCAACGGCTTCGACTTCCATCGTGGCCTTGTCGGTTTCGATTTCCGCAATGACATCTCCGGAGGTGACAGGATCACCTTCCTTTTTCAGCCATTTGGACAATGTTCCCTCTTCCATGGTTGGAGAGAGCGCGGGCATGAGAATATCGATTGGCATTTTTTCTCCCCCCAATCCTATAAAAGTATATCCGTGTAGAGTTCAGACGGGTCCGGTTCCGGCTCAGTTTGCGCATATTCCGCACTGTCGGCCACGATATCCCGAACCTCCTTGTCGATGGCTTTGAGTTCGGCATCGGTCGCCCATTTGTTTTCCAACAGGCGTGTCTTGACCTGCTCGATCGGATCGTGCTCCGACCGCATCTTCTGCACTTCGTCCTTGCTGCGATATTTTGCCGGATCCGACATGGAATGCCCGCGATACCGGTAGGTCAGCATTTCCAGGATAATCGGGCCATTGCCGTCACGCGCAAAGGCCAGTGCCCGTTCCGCCGCCGCCTTGACGGCTCTGACATCCATACCGTCAACCTGGTATCCGGGAATATTGAACGACGTGCCGCGTTCGGAAAAATTGGTCTGCGCCGAGGCTCGGGAAACCGCCGTTCCCATGGCGTAGCGATTGTTTTCGACCACATAGACGATCGGCAGACGCCAGAGCTCGGCCATATTGAAGCTTTCATAGACCTGACCTTGATTGGCAGCACCATCCCCAAAAAAGGCAACACTGACGCGACCGTCATCGCGATACCGGTTGGCAAATCCAAGCCCGGTACCAATGGATACCTGGGAGCCGACAATGCCGTGCCCGCCATAAAAGTTCTTTTCACGGGAGAACATGTGCATCGAGCCGCCCTTGCCTCGCGAATAGCCGCTCTGTCGCCCAGTCAATTCGGCCATGACCCCACGGGCCGTCATGCCCATGGCCAGCATATGACCGTGATCGCGATAGCCGGTGATCATCTGATCACCATCCTTCAACGCCATCTGGATACCGGTTACAACTGCTTCCTGGCCGATATAAAGGTGGCAGAACCCGCCGATAAATCCCATACCGTATAGCTGGCCCGCTTTTTCCTCAAAGCGACGGATCAGGAGCATCTCCCGATAGACCTCGAGTTCCTCATCCTTGTTGAATTCAGCAATGTCCTTGCCGATTGCCGGTTTGCTTGTTTTTGCGGATTTGGATGCGCTGGATCGACGAGTCGTCGACGCTGCACGTTTGCGCGGGGCCATATTGTCCTCCCAATGGATTTGCAAGGCTCACCATAAGGAAACAGCAGTCCGGCAGCAAGGCCAATATTGCATAGCTAAAATGAATGTTAAACTATTGTAATATATAGTTATTTATACTATTAACTTGATAACAGTTAACTTCATTCGTAATCGTAAATTACGATCTCATTTGCCCGAGACAGATTGAGCGCTTCGCGCGCCTGCTCGTCAAGCATATCCTTGACCACGGGACCATGTGACGGCAACAGCAACAGCCTTTGCTGAAGCCGTTTGCGCTCGTCCACAAGGGATTCAAGTTGCAGCTCCAATTCAGCGGTACGCTGTTCGAAACTCTGCTTCGCATTCAGGCCTCGGTGGCCATTGATGGAATGAAACCCAAAATAGCCAATGAAAACCACGGCCAGCGCCGGCACAACCAACCGGCCCGTTTTCCGGATTTTCCGCTGCCGTGTTGACATCAACGCACGCTACTTGGAACTCAAACAAACTCCGACCGCACACAGGACAAACAACCAACACGCGAGCCGATTGGTCCTTTATGCGCCAACATGTTTAATAACGTGTTATCGCCGGAGAAATTCCGGCGTTTACATCGTTGAAAGTTGACTTCGATCGTTTTCCGTTTTGTCAGAAAAGGGACAACTGTGTCGGCATTGATTTTGTCGATGCATTCAGGTTGCCGCTTCCGTCAAAACCTGAAGGGATCTAACGCTTCAATATGGATCGACCGGCGTATTCCGCCTGCAGGCCGAGCTCCTCGTCGATACGGATCAGCTGGTTGTATTTTGCCAACCGGTCGGAGCGCGCCAAGGAGCCGGTCTTGATCTGCCCGCAATTGGTCGCAACGGCGAGATCGGCAATTGTCGCATCTTCCGTTTCACCGGACCGGTGGGACATTACAGCCGTGTAATTGGCCTTGTGGGCCGTTTCGACCGCATCAAGTGTCTCGCTCAAGGATCCGATCTGATTGACCTTGACCAGTATGGAGTTGGCAACGCCCATCTTGATCCCGTCCCGCAAACGGGCGGAATTGGTCACGAACAGATCATCACCGACCAGCTGGCATTTGCTTCCGGCAAGATCGGTCAGGGTTTTCCAGCCATCCCAGTCATCTTCGGCCATCCCGTCTTCGATGGATATGATCGGATATTTGTCGACCAGCTCACCGAGATATGCAGCCATTGCATCCGGCTCCAGCGTCCGCCCCTCGCCTTCCAGAACATATTTTCCGTCATGGAAAAACTCGGTCGAGGCGCAATCCAGTGCGATGAACATATCATCCCCAGGCTTGTAACCCGCCTTCTCGATGGACTGCATGATGAAATCCAGCGCCGCCGGTGCACTTGCAAGGCCCGGTGCGAATCCTCCCTCATCACCGACATTGGTGTTGTGTCCGTCGGCTGCCAGTTCCTTCTTGAGCGTATGAAAAACCTCGGACCCCATGCGGACCGCGTCCTTGATCGTCTCGGCGCCAACCGGCATGATCATGAATTCCTGAAAATCGATGGGATTGTCGGCATGTTCGCCGCCATTGATGATATTCATCATTGGTACCGGAAGAACATGGGCATTGGGACCGCCAACATAACGGTATAGCGGTAGACCCGATGCATCCGCTGCAGCCTTCGCCACCGCCAGGGACACACCAAGGATCGCGTTGGCGCCGAGCTGCCCCTTGTTCTGCGTCCCGTCGAGATCGATCATCGTCCTGTCGATCAGGATCTGGTTCTCAGCGTCAAGCCCGCCAAGCGCCTCCAGGATCGAACCATTGACAGCATCAACGGCTTTCATCACGCCCTTGCCGAGATAGCGTGAACCGCCATCACGCAATTCCACAGCCTCATGCGCGCCGGTCGATGCGCCGGAGGGAACGGCAGCACGTCCGAACGATCCGTCTTCCAGCAGAACATCGACCTCGACAGTCGGGTTACCGCGGCTATCCAGGATTTCCCGGCCAATAATGTCGACAATTGCTGTCATCTGATTTGGTCCTTGTGTGAGCGCCGATTTGAAATTGGGGCTGTTTTAGGCAACCCGACGAAAAACGCAACGGCGCATCCCTGCAATCCCGTCTTATCGATGATCAGGCCGCCTCAAATGCAAAGACGGCACCCTGTCCTGTAGCGGCTGGCACAACCAGCCGCTGTCCGATTTCCATATAATCAACGCTCGCCTTGTCCAGCAATCGTTTCAGCGCGGAGAGGTTGTCCGTTGCAAACACGATGGCGCGCAGTCTGAGACCACGCCCGTGGCTGCAGCCATCGATTCCAAAAAACCCTTTCAGACCGGCTGCATTCAGGACAGAGATGCCGGCATTGGCGGCCGCCAACTCGATACCGAACGAGTGAGCCAACACCTCTCTTTGCCCGGTCACCTCCTGCATAAGATATTGAAAATCGCTCGGATTGTGCTCCGACAGGATCACCTCGCGAATGCCGAGAACACAATTGGTATGGACTTCCAGAACGGACCGGTCCACATCCAGAGGCAGAACGCGTTGGCAGGTGAAGAAGAAGACATCCGGTGCGCGCAAGTCGGCTGCAAATGCCAGTTCAAATTGCGCTTGCGCCCGATTGCCGTTCGAATCCACATAGGGTCGGGAAAAAGACAGGTTCTCCCCGGCGCTGATGCCTGTGGCGTTGAACCGCCTGTGGTCGTCTTTTGCATCCTTTGACGCAAAAACCAATGCCGAAAACCCATCTTCCCCGCGGCGAAACCGGAAGGCCTGGTCCCGCTTCAAAAACACATTGCCGGATTGTGCCGCTGCCTCGCAGGTCTCACGCTGGCGGACTGCCAGTGGCTCCAGATAGGTTCCGTCGGAGAAGTAAACACAAGCATTATGCGTTCCAAATGGGTGATCGGCCGCAGGAGCAACTGTGAAACCGAGATCAGTCAGCCGATGCCGGGCCACGGCGAGATCGACGGTCGGAAGGACCGCGTGATCAAGGGAACGAGGTTTTTGCGTACTGGATGTGTTCATCGTTGCGGTGTGCCCGAGATTGTCTGCCAAGGCAAGTCACCCGAGATGATCATCCGAACGGGATCACAAATCACCGCTGGTCGCTCCATTAAGCGCCAGATTGCAGTGATCGACCATCTCTTGCAGATAGCGCTCCTGCAAGCGGCCATCTTCCTCAAGCAGCAGCACGTTGGTCAAAATCGTCAACACGTTCACCGTCACTATTCTCCTGACTTGCAGATCGGCAGGGCTGATGTCGGGAGACCGCGCGGCGGCAATATGACTGACCAGATCACCGATGAAGTCGTCGGCTACGACATCCGTATGCCTGTAGGTTTTGTTCAGATAGGCAAAATTCAGCAGCGAGATGTAGCTTGGATTCTCGCGCGCATTGTCGACGAAAAGTCGAATGAGTTTTTCCACCGAGTCCTCATCAAAGGCGTCAAGGCGGGCGGCTGCCTGCGTAACGCCCGCAGCAAGACGTTCCAACAGCCTGTCATGAGCTGCAATGAGAAGGTCGGCTCTATTTCCAAAATACTGGTAAATCGTACCGACCGCAAAGCCGGTTTCTTCGGCGACATGAGTGGTCGTCAGCGCTTCCGTCCCGTGGATGACAACCAGACGATCCACTGCATCCAGGATCAGTTGCACCTTTTCGATGGACCTCTTTTGCAGGGGTTTGCGGCGGCCATCACGCGAATTCATGGAGACAAAACCAATTCATTCCGAAACGCAGCTCCAAGGGACGGATTGAAAGTGAAACAATCAAACCCACAAAATTTATCTGAAATATTTTCATGTTTGTTGCATCACATTCCAATTCATGCCATTGTCATGGCACAGATTCGATCAACATTGCACAATACGGTGGGGGACTTTTGTCAGGGGCCGCGTGCAAAAAGGTTGACTGATCTGATCGTTTATATGGCCGGGGGCGGCCTTATAAATGCGTGTATTCGCGGGATTGGTCCGGCATTCATGCGCCTGGTTTCCAGGCATGGTGGATGTCGGGCCTTTTCGTTTTTGGCCTGGTCGTCATAACGGGGCCCGCAATTCAACTGCATTGTCATGGTGGACCTGCCTCTCCTACCTTGTCGAGGGCATAGGTGCAGTGTGCAATCATTTCTCTCAGAAACCTCTCCTGCAGTTCCGGATCATCTTCAAGCAACACCACATCCGTCAGAACCGAGAGAAGATTGACGACGACCGTTCTCGTCACGACCAACTGCTGTTCACAGACATTCGGTGTCCTGGAAAGAACCACAAGACGCACAAGGTCACCAACAAAGGCGTCGATATTGGACCCGCTGTGTTCCAGCGATTGATTGGCGTGGGCAAATTTGAGAAGCGACAAATAGCCTGGATAGGATTTGGCGGTCTCGACATACAGACGGATCAAGTGATCGATGGAGTCGCCGTGACCAATATCCGTATTTGCGGCAGCGTCCGCCACACCCGAAGACATCCGCTCAAGCATGCGATCATGCGCACCCATGAGAATATCGGTTCGGTTGGAGAAATACTGATAGATCGTACCAACTGCAAACCCCGTGACATCGGCAATCTGGGTTGTCGTTACCGCGTCGGGTCCATGTTCCACGACCAAGGTTTCAACCGCATCGAGAATGGCGCCGACCTTTTCGATCGACCGTTTTTGCCGCGGCAAACGTCGCTTGTCGTTTTGGTTCATTCGGGCTGCCCCACCCGGTTCAACAATAGGCTTACCGGACAAGCCTTCGCATCAGAAAAAACGTTTCGAATATCGACTATGAAATCAGTCGAAGAACACTACGCGTTCTTGGTAAAAATACACGGCGCATTTTAGGCAACCATCAATTGCAGCGCAAGCAGCTCCGGTCATGCCAAACCCTTGGCATTCAAAAGACGAATCCACACTTCCGGTCACACCAGTCGCGACTGTTCAAGCGCCGCTTCGATGAATGATGCAAACAGCGGATGCGGCTCAAGCGGCCGCGATTTCAATTCGGGGTGATATTGAACCCCGACAAACCACGGATGGTCCGCATATTCGATCGTCTCGGGCAGTACACCGTCCGGTGACATTCCTGAAAACACCATGCCGTGCTTTTCAAGGGTCTCCACGTAGGTGTTGTTGACCTCATAGCGATGACGATGGCGTTCGGAAATGTCCGTTGAACCATAAATGTCGGCAATGCGCGTACCTGCTTTCAATTGGGCCTTGTAGGCGCCAAGCCGCATCGTTCCACCCAGGTCACCCGACTTGGATCGCTTTTCGAGCATGTTGCCCTTGAGCCACTCTGTCATCAGGCCAACCACGGGCTCCGTGGTCTCGCCAAACTCTGTTGATGAAGCATCCTCCAGCCCGACCAGCGACCGCGCCGCCTCGATGACCGCCATCTGCATGCCAAGGCAAATCCCAAAATATGGAACCTGACGTTCACGCGCAAATCGCGCCGCATGGATTTTTCCCTCGGCACCGCGTTCACCGAACCCACCCGGCACCAGGATACCATTGACCTTTTCCAGCCAGGGCGCCGGATCCTCCTTTTCGAAGATTTCCGACTCGATCCACTCGATCTTGACCTTCACATGATTGGCAATGCCGCCGTGATGCAGTGCTTCGATCAGCGATTTGTATGCGTCCTTGAGCCCGGTGTATTTGCCAACGACAGCAATTGTCACCTCACCCTCGGGCGTTCGGATGCGTTCAACCACATCTTCCCAGGCCTCCATCCGGGGCGCTGGAGCCGGATCAATCCCGAAAGCCGCCAGAACTTCACCGTCGAGACCTTCCTGATGATAGGCAATCGGAACGTCATAAATATTGTCGACATCCAGGGCCTGAATCACCGCCGACGATCGAACATTGCAGAACAGGGACAATTTGCGCCGTTCTTCCTCGGGAATTGGTCGGTCCGCTCGAACCAGAAGAATGTCAGGCGCGATGCCGATCGAGCGCAACTCCTTGACCGAATGCTGTGTCGGTTTGGTTTTCAATTCGCCCGCTGCCGATATCCACGGCATCAACGTCAAATGAATATATATGGCGCTTCCACGCGGCAGATCATTGCCCAGCTGGCGGATAGCCTCCAGGAACGGCATGGCCTCGATATCACCGGCGGTACCGCCGATTTCGCACAAGACGAAATCGTAGTCATCATTACCGTCAAGAACGAAGTTTTTGATTTCATTCGTAACATGCGGAATCACCTGAACCGTCGCGCCGAGATAATCGCCTCGGCGTTCCTTGTCGATAATGTCCTTGTATATACGCCCGGTGGTAATGTTGTCGGCCTTCACCGCCGATCGGCCGGTGAACCGTTCATAATGTCCAAGATCAAGATCCGTTTCCGCACCGTCATCTGTCACAAACACCTCACCATGCTGGTAAGGGCTCATCGTGCCGGGATCGACATTGAGATAGGGGTCCAGTTTGCGCAGCCGCACCCGATAACCACGAGCCTGCAGCAACGCACCCAGTGCGGCGGAAGCAATGCCTTTTCCCAAGGAAGAAACCACGCCGCCGGTAATAAAAACATATCGCGCCATGGGCTTATCTCGTTATCCCGTTGTGAGTGATTCCGCCAGCCCCCAACTTGGCATCTCGGCGCATTTTTTTAGGTGTTTGCACAGAAACAGTTGAAAGCAGAAAAATTTTTCCGCTCACTCCACAAAAAAACCGGAGCGAAAAACGCCCCGGCTCAAGACAATTCAGTGGTCGAACCTATTGCCCGGTCGGGACCTGCGTATCGCCGGAACTTCCAGATGTTTCACTTGACGATGCCGGTGCGTCCGAGGATGTCGACGAGCCGCCGAGCTGATCGAGAATACTCTCGCCACCGCCCGGTGCAGTCTGTTCGATCCGGTCGAGAATATCTGTCGGGCGGGCTTCGTAGCGCGCCAGGATTCCAAGCGCAATCGACGTTGCGAAGAATCCGGCGGCCAGAATGCCTGTCGTCCGGGTCAGCGCATCCGCTGCACCGCGGGCCGACATCAGCCCTCCGCCGCCTCCACCGCCGCCAATTCCAAGGGCACCGCCCTCGGAGCGCTGCAGCAGCACAACGCCGACCAGCGCGATCACGATCATGAGATGAATAACGATCAATACCGTTTGCATAGGTTTCAGTTCCTGCCATGCGGCAAATTACAAATCCGCGGCTGTGTACACGAGGCCGCTCCGGTTTCCAACCCCACGAGGCAAATGAGGTCTGACTGGGTATTTCTTAGCTGTAAGCGTTACAGATGGCGAGGAAGTCCGTCGCTTTCAAGCTTGCACCGCCAACCAATGCGCCATCGACATTGCGCACAGCCATCAGTTCCGTCGCATTTGCCGGCTTGACCGAGCCACCATAGAGAAGCCGCATGGTCGCACCGTCGCGGCCAAATCGGTTTTCCAGCGTACGCCGCAAAAAGCCATGGGCTTCCTCTACATCGTTCGCTGTCGGAGTCAATCCGGTTCCGATGGCCCATACCGGTTCATAGGCGATAACGGTGTTTTTCGCTGTCGAATTGTCCGGCACCGAGCCCGCCAGTTGCGCACCCAGAACCTCCAGTGTTTTGCCTGCCTTGCGCTCGGCATCGGTTTCACCGATGCAGATGATGGAAACCAGGCTCTCGCCGATCACCGCTTGCGCCTTGGAGCGAACAAGTTCGTCGCTTTCGCCATGATCGGTCCGACGCTCCGAATGTCCGACAATGATGTGTGTTGCGCCCGCATCGCGCAGCATGCCCGCCGAAAGGTCACCGGTATGAGCGCCGGACGCGGCCGGATGACAGTCCTGTCCGCCAATCGTCAATGGTGATCCTTCCGCTGCCAACGCCGCCATGGAAACCAGGGTCGCCGGCGGACAGATCAGGGCATCGATCACTTCGCCGAGGGCACCGGCCAATCCGGCCGCGATCGCGTCGATCTCCGGGAGGGCTGCGCGCTCCCCGTTCATCTTCCAGTTCCCGGCCACCAGCGGCCGCACTCCAGGCGTCATGTCGTTGTTCCCCACCGATGTCGGTATAGTTGCCACCACGCTTTAACAAATTCCGTCAAGAAAGCAATCGACCAGCGCGCGTGAAACAGGCTATCCGTGCAGCGCGCCATAGCCTGGTATCAACACCTTTTGCGTTATATGGAAGCCGTGATTACCGTCTGGCAGGTTCCTTGGAGGCGCTGCGGAAAAAGCGACGATCCGAAATTCCGACATCGTTCGCATGGGCCTCACGGCTTTGCGTCTTGCGGGTGACGCATTCCATGCTTAAAACACCACCAAATCCGATCAATCATGCTTCGCCGAACAGTTTCGAAGCGGCGTCCGAGGAAAAAATAGATGTTAGATGCCCTGCGCAACAGCGCCAAATCATGGGTTGTCAAAGTTCTGCTTGGCCTTCTGGTCCTGTCATTCGGTGTCTGGGGAGTGAGCGGAACCATATTTCAAGGCGTTGGAAGCACCGTGGTGTCGGTGGGTGAAACCAGGGTGACTCCGATTGAGTATCGCCTTGCCTATGATCGGCAGGTTGCCATCGTTTCCCGTCAGTTCGGCACGCGATTGACGACGGAGCAGGCCCGCGCCCTCGGCCTTGAAAACCAGGTTCTTGGCCAGGTGGTGTCAAATGCCGCACTCGACGAACAATCACGCCGTATGAATCTCGGCCTTTCCAAGGACCGCCTCGCAACGATTATTGCAGACGATCCGGCTTTCCGCGGTATCAACGGCCGGTTCGACCGCAACACCTTCGCCAACCTGCTGCGCAATGTCGGCATGACTGAGGAAGATTTCATCGTCAGCCAGGAAAGTGCGGCCATACGCTCGCAGATCGTGGAGGCGGTTTCCGACGGCTATCAAGCACCCGCCACCATCATGAAGGCACTGTATCAGTTTGAAAACGAGGAACGGACATTCGACTATATCGTTTTGAACCGCGATATCGTCGGCGAGATACCGGATCCGTCCGATACGGATCTGCAGACTTATTTCGAGGCCAACAAAGCGACTTACCGTGCGCCCGAATACCGTAAAATCGCCTATGTCCCGCTGAAGGCTGAGGATATCTCCGATCCGGCCGCCATTTCCGACGCCTCCGTGCGTGCCGATTATGAATCACGGATCGACCGCTACACCACACCGGAACAGCGGACGATCGAACAGCTCAATTTCGCGGATTCCGACGCAGCAATTGCAGCGTTGGGCAAACTGGCAGGCGGCGCGACATTCGATGAGATTGCCACCGAAGAAGGCAAGTCGCCATCTGACATCCGCCTTGGCACATTTGAAAAATCCACGGTCCCCGATCCGGCACTTGCCGATGCGGCATTCGCCATTGAGGAACAAGGTGGCACCAGTGACGTTGTCGACGGGAGTTTCGGGCCGGTTATCCTCCGCGTCAGCGAAATCATGCCGGAAACCATCCGCGGCTTTGACGAGGTCAAGGAAGAGATTCGCAGCGAACTGGCCATCGTCGAGGCCGAAGCCATCCTTCTGGACGTTCATGATGCGTATGAAGATTCCCGTGCCGGTGGCGATACGTTGCAGGAAGCCGCGACAAAACAGAAGATGACACCTGTCATCATCGATGCCGTGGATCGCGCAGCACGGACGCCAAACGGCGACATCCTGACCGATCTGCCCGAATCCCAGACACTGCTGGCACAGGCGTTCGACACGGAAATCAACGTGGAATCTGCACCGATCAATATCGGCTCCGAGGGCTTCCTCTGGTTCGAGGTTCTGGACATCATACCAGCGCGCGACCAGGCGTTGGATGAAGTCCGGACCCGTGTCGTCGAGGATTGGAAAAATGAGCAGACCGCAAAGGCGCTCGGCGCCAGAGGCACTGAACTGAAGGATCGCATCGAAAAGGGCGAGGAACTCACTGCGGTCGCCGCGGAGATCGGTTTGGCCACAGATACGAAATACAATGTCAAACGCAGCTACACGGACGCGGTTCTCGGTGCGTCGGCCATCGAGGCGGCGTTCACGGGCCCGGATGGCCATGTTGCGCTGGCGGAAGCCGAGGGCGGAACCTCGCAGATCCTCATGAAAGTCAATCAGGTATCAACGCCTGACGCGCCAACATCCGGCCCGCAACTGGACAATCTCAATACAGCCGTTTCCCGTCGTATGGGAGATGACCTGCTTGGCCAGATGGTGGCGCTGATGCAATCGGAATTTGGTGTGTCCTATAACCCGACCGCTGCGGAATTGGCCCTGACCGCCGGTTACTGAGTAGCACCACCCGGAGACATCCGCCAACATGCCTGAACTGAGAGATTATATCGCGATCGCCGCGAGCGGACGCCATCTGACCGTCGAAGAGGCACGCGCTGCTTTTGACATCATGATGTCCGGCGAAGCGACTGCTGCGCAGATCGGTGGCTTCCTGATGGCGCTGCGTGTTCGCGGTGAGAGCATTGCCGAAATCACCGGTGCGGTCAGCACCATGCGTGACAAGATGCTACCGGTGTCCGCCCCCGATCATGCAATCGATATCGTCGGCACCGGCGGTGATGCTTCCGGATCCTATAATGTTTCCACATGCGCGGCGATCGTGGCAGCCGGAGCCGGGCTGACTGTGGCCAAGCATGGCAATCGAGCGCTTACATCGAAGTCCGGTGCGGCCGACACATTGATGGCCCTCGGCGTCAATCTGGAGCTCAACCCCGAAGGGATCGCAGCCTGCATCGACCAGGCAGGTATCGGTTTCATGTTTGCTCCGGCCCATCACGCCGCCATGCGTCATGTCGGACCGGCAAGGGTTGAACTGGGAACCCGGACAATCTTCAATCTGCTTGGTCCGCTTTCCAATCCCGCCAGCGTGAACCGTCAATTGCTCGGTGTCTTCGATCGCGATTGGGTCGAACCTCTTGCCCATGTGCTTCGGGATCTCGGATCGGAAACTGTCTGGGTCGTACATGGTGATGGCCTGGATGAAATGACAACCACCGGAACCACCCACATCGCTGCACTGGAAAATGGCAAGATCCGAACCTTCGATATCACGCCCGAGGAGGTCGGGCTGACCCGCGTCAGTATCGATCAGTTGAAGGGCGGCAACGCCCAACACAATGCACGAGCCCTGATGGGCGTTCTTCAGGGTGAAAAAAATCCCTATCGTGAGATCGTACTGCTGAACGCCGGAGCCGCTCTGGTTGTTGGTGGTACCGCTGATAATATCAGGGATGGAATCAACAAGGCCGGTGCAGCGATCGATAATGGTGCAGCCCTTGCCGCACTTGAGATGCTCATAAAGACGTCCAATGCGCACACCAAGGAAAACGAATGATCGATGACTGACATCCTGGAAAAAATCGAGGCCTATAAGCGCCAGGAGATTGCTGCCGCGAAGACCGCAACGCCCCTCGCTGAATTGCGGTCTGCGATTGCCGATGTGGAGCAGCCTCGCGGTTTCCTCGATTCCCTTGAACGCAGGCAACAAAATGGTGAGTTCGGTCTGATCGCCGAAATCAAGAAGGCCAGCCCTTCAAAGGGATTGATTCGTGAGGATTTCAACCCGCCCGAACTGGCCCGCGCCTATGAGGCAGGCGGCGCGGCGTGCCTTTCCGTTCTGACGGATGTGCCCTCGTTTCAGGGTGCGCCGGAATTTTTGACCCGGGCCAGAGCGGCAACCGCCCTGCCCGCCCTGCGCAAGGACTTCATGTTTGAACCCTATCAGGTCTATGAAGCCCGCGCCTGGGGCGCCGACGCCATCCTGATCATCATGGCGTCTCTGGATGATGATTCAGCGCGTGCACTTGAAGATACGGCAGGCGAGCTTGGCATGGATGCTTTGATTGAAGTGCATGATGAACGGGAGATGGACCGGGCGCTCCGGCTTCAGTCACGGCTTCTGGGAGTCAACAATCGCAATCTTCGAACATTCGATGTCAGTCTTGAAACCTGCGAGCGGCTGGCAGCAATGGTGCCGGATGAGCGCCACCTTGTCGGTGAAAGCGGCATCTTCACCTTCGAGGATTGCCAGCGATTGGCGCGGTCCGGCATCCGGTCCTTTCTGGTGGGTGAAAGTCTGATGCGTCAAAACGACGTGGAAGTCGCCACCCGCACTCTGCTGAATGGTCCGCAATAATGGTCGAGGAACCCACGGAGCCGGACATTACCGGATTGACCCACATCGACGAAGACGGCGCGGCTCATATGGTTGATGTGGGGCAGAAATCCGAGACCGAACGCATCGCCGCCGCCGAGGGCTGGGTGAAGATGAAAGCCGAAACGCTGCAATTGATCCGCAGCGGCAACGCCAAAAAGGGCGATGTCATCGGAGTGGCAAGGCTGGCTGGAATCATGGCGGCCAAGCAGACATCCAACCTGATCCCTCTTTGCCACCCTCTGATGCTTTCAAAGGTTTCGGTTGATATCGAGGAAGATACCACCCTGCCGGGCCTGCGTGTTGAAGCGACCGCGAAACTGACCGGGCGCACCGGCGTTGAAATGGAGGCGCTGACCGCCGTATCGGTGGCCTGCCTGACCATCTATGACATGGCGAAGGCAGTGGACCGGGCAATGGAAATCCGGGATATCCGGCTGGTCAAGAAATCTGGCGGCAAGTCGGGAAGCTGGAGCCGTTTGTCGACCGGTGACGAGCATTGACACCTCTGCTGCCTGTTGAGGAAGCTCGTCAGCGGATTCTGGCCGAATGCAGGCCCGTTGAGGACACCGAGATCGTTCCACTGGAGCAGGCCGCGGGCCGCTTGCTGGCCAATGACATTGTGGCGCGCCGATCACAGCCACCCTTTGCCGCCTCGGCCATGGATGGATACGCCGTCAGGGCAAATGATATCAATTCTACCCCAGTTGAACTGACAGTCGTCGGAGATGCGCCCGCGGGTCACCAGTTTCGCGGTGTGGTCGGTTCGGGGCAAGCCGTTCGCATATTCACCGGCGCGCCGGTTCCCGAAGGCGCCGATACGATCGTCATCCAGGAGGATACGGAGCGGTTGTCACCGGAACGGGTGCGAGTCGATCAATCTGCCGCCCCGGGAACCTATGTCAGACCGGCCGGTCTGGATTTCGCCGAAGGCGAACCTGTTCTCAAGGCGGGAGACCTATTGGATGCCGGAAGGCTCACGGTCGCCGCAGCCATGAACGAACCGGCGCTGACCGTCCGCCGCCTTCCGCGCGTGGCAATCCTGGCAACGGGCGACGAACTGGTGTTGCCGGGCCACGAACCGAAGCCCGATCAGATCATTGCCTCCAACAGTTTCGGCGTTCGGGCCATCGCCGAAGCCTCGGGGGCAGCGGTCACCGATCTTGGTATTGCCGAAGACCGACAGGATGTCATTGAAGCGGCGATCGGCCGCGCCCTGTCAGCCAGCTCGGATGTGCTTATCACACTCGGCGGTGCATCTGTCGGGGAACACGATCTCGTCCAGGCAGCCCTGACCAACCGTGGCATGACCCTGGATTTCTGGCGGATCGCGATGCGTCCCGGCAAACCTCTGATGTATGGACGCCTGGACAATCTTCACGTCCTTGGACTGCCAGGCAACCCGGTCTCCAGTCTGGTCTGCTCCCACCTGTTCCTGCGGCCGCTTCTGGCGGCGCTGTCGGGATCACCGCCCATCGATCCCATCCATCCCGCCATTCTCGGAACGGCCGTCCCGGCAAACGACCGGCGCCAGGATTATCTGCGGGCACGGCTCGAGCGAAAGATCGACGGTACGCTGATTGCGCATCCCTTTGACCGGCAGGATTCCTCCATGACGCGGGTATTTGCCCAGTCCGATTGCCTGATCATCCGCAAACCCTTCGCCGAACCGGCTCGGGCCGGCGAAACCTGCGACATATTCCTGTTGCGCGACAGCATGTAATCACTGCATTTTAAGCGGATTTCAGTCCGCGTTGATTGCTCGTTACAACCGTGATCTCGTATGGGATCCGAGCGGAATCCCATTAATTCGTCGTAACGGAACTTGTCAACAATGGTCGCAATCTGACCAATTTGGGGCGTGGGTTGTCGCATATAGACATCACAACACCGTGATACGCTTCCATCGCGGGGTTGATTGCTCCTGCCAATAACACAGCATCGGCCAACCGGTGTCACTGTCATTCAAGGGAGGGAACCAATGACAGATACCACGGAAAGTCCCGGCGCAGAGGCGCCCCATCCTATCGAAACCGACTTCAAAATTGGTCAGCACAACATCACGCCATTTGGACTGGATATTCACAATCCGGTGTTTCTGGTCTCGGGTCTGACGATCATCGCCTTTGTCCTTATTACGCTGATGTTTCAGGAAGCCGCGACCGGATTCTTCGGCTGGCTCCGGCCGTTCCTGACGGCAACATTCGACTGGTTCTTTTTAAGCGCGGCCAACATATTCGTTCTGCTATGCATCGCGCTGATGATCACTCCGCTTGGCGCAATTCGCCTGGGCGGCGACGATGCAACACCGGACTATGGCTATATCGGGTGGTTTGCGATGCTGTTCGCTGCCGGTATGGGGATCGGTCTCATGTTTTTTGGTGTCTCCGAGCCGATGTCACATTTTGCGTCCTCCATGGGAGGCACGGCGGCTGAAGGTGGGGTCCGCACCGATTGGGCGCCGCTTGGGGCCGCTGCGGGCGATACCGCCGCCGCACGCGACCTCGGAATGGCAGCGACCATCTTTCACTGGGCGCTGCATCCCTGGGCAATCTATGCCGTCGTCGCCCTGTCACTGGCGTTTTTCACCTATAACCGGGGACTGCCACTAACCCTGCGCTCGGCCTTCTATCCAATTTTGGGAGAACGCATTTGGGGATGGTGGGGCCACGTCATCGACATACTCGCTGTCTTCGCCACCCTTTTTGGTCTGGCAACGTCGCTTGGCTTCGGCACCGAACAGGCACTGGCCGGTCTCAATTACCTGTTTGGCTGGAGCACCGGCAACGGAGCAAAGGTCATTTTGATCGCAGCGATTACGGCCCTTGCCCTGATCTCGGTGGTTCGCGGTCTCGACGGCGGCGTCAAGGTCCTTTCGGAAGTCAACATTGCCCTGGCCGCCCTGTTGCTGGTCTTCGTGTTGCTGGTCGGACCGACGGGTGACATCTTCGCGACCATTTTCTCCGGTGGAGCTGCCTATGTCAGCAACATTGTGCCTCTTTCGATGCCCTTCGGGCGTGAGGACACAAATTTCTCGCAGGGCTGGACATCGTTTTACTGGGCCTGGTGGATATCTTGGTCACCCTTTGTCGGCATGTTCATTGCCCGGGTTTCCCGCGGCCGGACCGTACGGGAGTTCGTGTTCTGCGTGATTGTGATCCCGACAATCGTCTGCATCTTCTGGATGGGTGTCTTTGGCGGCACGGCGATTACCCAGGTGGTTGCGGATGCTTCAGCACCGGTGAAGGATGCAGCGCTCGAGCTGAAGCTGTTCGAAATGCTCAAACCGTTGCCGCTGGCTGGCATCACATCGTTTATCGGCATTGTTCTGGTGCTGGTCTTCTTTGTCACGTCCTCCGATTCCGGGTCGCTTGTGATCGATACGATAACGGCGGGCGGAAAAACCGATGCGCCGGTATCGCAGCGGGTATTCTGGTGCACCTTCGAAGGCATTGTTGCCGCAACATTGTTGTTGGTCGGCGGCGCCGGTGCGCTGACTGCACTTCAGGCAATGGCGGTCAGCACAGGCTTTCCGTTCACGATCGTCCTGCTGGTCATGTGCGTCAGTCTGGTCATCGGGCTGAACCAGGCACGCAAGGCCGCATGACGGCAGTCACAAAAAATCCCGCCGCATGGATCGCGGCGGGGCCACAGTTCGGGAACGGCCGGTCAGACTTCGTCGAAATCCAAAAAGACCTTTTCAGTCAACGGGCGTGACTGGCAGGCCAGTACGAAGCCTGCTTCCAGTTCCCATGGCTCCAGCGAATAGTTCGCCGCCATCTCGACCTTGCCGTCCTTGACCTTGGCGCGGCAGGTGCAGCACATGCCGCCCTTGCAGGAAAACGGCAATTCAATCCCCTGGCGATGCGCCGCGTCGACCACGTTCGTATCACCCGCCACCATGTCGAATGCGCGAACCGCGCCGTCAAGCACGGTTTCGATACGCACACCTTGGCTGACGGCCGCCGCGGCCTGATCCGACATCGGCTCTGTCAGCTGCATGTCCTCGCGCCCGGTGGTGAACAATTCATACCGAATTCGATCGGACGGTACGCCCAGTTTTTCCAGCGTATCTCGGCCCGATTCAATCATGTTGCCAGGTCCACACAGAAACACAGTTGTTGCTTCAGCAGGGTTGAACAGTCCGGTCTCGGCGAAGCTCCTGATCCGCTCCGCATCCAGGCGCCCGTGCAACAAATCGACATCCTGACCTTCGCGGCTCAAAACATGCACAAGCGTAAACCGCTGCAGAAACCGATCCTTCAGGTCCTCCAGCTGTTCGCGGAAGATCACGGAATTGCGGTCCCGGTTGCCGTAAAACAGCGTGAACACGCTGTCGGGCTCGCGGGTGAGAACCGTCTTGACGATTGACAGGATCGGTGTGACGCCTGAACCCGCTGCAAACGCAACGTAATTTCCCGTCGCCTTGGCATCCGGCACAGCCGTAAACCGACCGAGCGGTGCCATGACATCGAGCGCCATGCCGACCGAAAGATTATCGTTGGCAAAGTTCGAAAACACACCTCCATCGACTCGCTTCACCGCAATACGCAGTTCGTCATCATCAATTCCACTGCAGATGGAATAGGTTCGTTGGACCGGTGTGCCATCAAGCGTGGCACGTACGGTTAGATATTGCCCCGGCACAAAATCGAAGTCACCATCGACGGCATCGGGAACATCAAACGCTATGGAGACGGCGTCGTCGGTTTCACGCTGGATGTCTTTGATCACAAGAGAGTGGAAACGGGACATGGACATTCCTCAAAGGCACTTGAAATAGTCAAAGGGCTCGCGACAGGCGGTGCAGCGATAGAGCGCCTTGCAGGGCGTCGACCCGAATTCGCTGATGCGCTCCGTCCGCTCGTCACCGCAATGGGGACAGGGCACGATGGTTTCACCAAACAGTGCCGCCTTGGAATTGGATGTTTCCTGCGGCGGTGCAATGCCATAATGGCGCAGCTTTTCGCGCCCTTCGACACTGATCCAGTCCGTTGTCCAGGCCGGGCTCAGAACCGCTTCGACACGGGCATTGTCAAACCCTGCCTTTTTCAACGCCTCGAGCACCATCTGTTCGATCATTTGCGTTGCGGGACAACCCGAATATGTCGGGGTCACGAAGGCGACAGCCTTGCCGGTTTCGTCGACATCGACAGACCGCAGGATACCAAGATCGGCGACTGTGACGACCGGGATCTCCGGGTCAGGCACCGATGCCGCCGCGTTCCAGGCATCCAGCAAGAGCCGATTGTGTTCCAGATCGCTCAATTTCGCGCGCATATTCATAAGGCCGCTACCATGTCAGACCCGGATAGGTGCGCTGCATATATTGCAATTCGCTGAGGATATGGCCGAGATGTTCCGTATGCCTTCCAGCCCGGCCACCGGTTTGCATGTGCGAGACTTCTGGAAATTTCAGCGTCGCTTCTGAGAGAACCGTTTCAACGGTTGTCCGCCATTCGCGCTCGAGTCCGGCAGCATCGACACCGATGCCCTGCTCGACCATGCGTTTCGACAGATCATCCATTTCAAACAATTCGCCGGTATAGATGCTCATCTCATCGAGTGCGTCGACCATGCGCCGGTGGCTTTCTTCTGTCCCATCTCCAAGCCGGATCACCCATTCCGAAGCGTGACGCAAATGATAGGAAACTTCCTTTAGGGCCTTGGCCGCTATCGCCGCGAGTGTCGCATCCTTGGAATTCAACATTGCGTGCCAGAACGGTTTCATGAAGGCGGCGACGAAAAACTGGCGAGTGATCGTGCAGGCAAAATCACCATTGGGCAGTTCTGCAATGAGAGCATTTCGATAATCCCGCTCGTAGCGCAGAAAGGCCAGTTGATCCTCATCACGCCCCTTGCCTTCGACCGTGGCGGCATAGTCGTAAAGAGACCTGGCCTGACCAATCAGGTCCAGCGCGATATTGGCAAGTGCCAGATCCTCTTCAAGTGTGGGTGCTTCGCCACACCATTCACCCAGCCGTTGGCCCAAAATCAGATGGTCGTCGGCCAGTCTGATCACATAATCGAACAGTGAATTGTCGTCGGTCATTGGCATCTCACATATTGCCGACTTCGTCGGGAATCTCATAAAATGTCGGATGCCGGTAGATCTTTGTTGCCGTCGGTTCGAACATCATGTCCTTGTCGACCGGATCAGAAGCGACAATATCGCTCGACCGCACAACCCAGACGCTTTGCCCCTCGCCGCGCCGTGTATAGACATCACGGGCCGCCTGCAGCGCCATTTCCGAATCCGCGGCATGAATTGATCCGGCATGTTTGTGACTGAGTCCGTTGCGGGCGCGTATAAACACTTCCCAAAGCGGTGTCGTTACCTCTGTCATCGTGTATTCCCTGATTGGTTGTTGAGCCGCTTTCCAGCCGACCCGACTATTGTCACTACTCAGCAGCCATCCGGCTTGTCTGCTTGCGTTCTTCTCTCTTTTGAGCATGTGCAAGCGCCGCTTCCCGTACCCAGGCACCCTCGCGGTGGACGCGTCTTCTGTTTTTCATCCGCTCGCGGTTGCAGGGTCCATCCCCTTTGACGACACGCCAGAACTCTTCCCAGTCAATGTCCCCATGGTCATAAGACTTTGTTTGCTCGTTCCACCGCAGATCAGGGTCGGGCACGCTGAGGCCGAGATACTCGGCCTGCGGAACCGTTGCGTTGATGAATTTGTCGCGCAAATCATCATTGGAGAAACGCTTGATCTTCCACGCCATCGATTGGCTTGAGTGAACGGAATCACCTTCGGAAGGTCCGAACATCATCAGGGACGGCCACCAGAAACGGTTGAGTGCGTCCTGCGCCAGTTCCTTCTGTTCATCAGAGCCGTTGCAAAGCGCGATCATGATTTCATAGCCCTGCCGCTGATGAAAACTCTCTTCCTTGCAAATACGGATCATCGCCCGCGCATAGGGTCCGTAGGAGCACCGGCACAGCGCAATCTGGTTCATGATCGCTGCGCCATCAACCAGCCAGCCGATCGCTCCGATATCGGCCCAGGTCAATGCCGGATAATTGAAGATCGAGGAGTATTTCGCAGCACCCGACAGGAGCTGATCAGTCAACTCTTCGCGGCTGACGCCAAGCGTTTCACTGGCCGAATAGAGATAGAGCCCGTGCCCGCCTTCGTCCTGGATCTTGGCCAACAGCGCAGCCTTGCGCCGCAAGGTCGGCGCCCGCGTGATCCAGTTGCCCTCCGGCTGCATGCCGATGATTTCCGAATGGGCGTGTTGCGACATCTGCCGCACCAGGGTTTTGCGATAGCCTTCCGGCATCGGATCGTTCGGCTCGATCTTGAGCTCGGCATCAATCCGTTTCTGAAACGCCTGGAGGAATGCCTCGTCTTCCTCGGTGGCACCGTCTGCCCCGATCAACCCCTGAGAGTACATTGATTTTGTTCTCCAATTAACTGGAGAATATATATGTTACAAAAATCAAAAAGTCAAAGTGATTTTCGCAACACATTGACCATTCTCCAGTCATCCACCAAATCGATTGGCGACATCAATACCAGGTGATTGCAGCTGATCACCGGAGGCATTGCGGCATTGATCCAACCACTGCTCACTGGGCGCTGCAAGCTGTCTGTAGAGATCGGAAACAAGCTGGCGGGCAGCGTTCCCCTGCCAATCAACCGGTCTGAGTTGATTGGGGATTTGCGGGTCCCGCAGAACCATGCGCCGGAACCTGTGAATGAGAAGGCTGCGCGCTGCGATTGACGACAGGGGGCCTGGTTGCGAGCCGGCCGCCAAACATGCAGCAAGTGGCGTGAAGGCCTCGATCAACGACCGATATCCCGTTTCGATTTCGTCAAGCGGCCATGCGCTTGCGACGAGATCTCGAGCTGTCGTTTCATCCGACAGGTCGGATTGAAACACAAACTCGCCATTTGATGCGCCTTTTTCGGGAATGGCCACGTTCCGGCCCGGCAGCACGAACACCGTTGGTGACAGGGATCCGAATCCAGCGGCACGCAACTGCGCACGTCGAATATCACGCGCACTGCCCGCCCCTCCCGTCAGGACGATTATGGTCCATTCATCGGATTGACCTTGCGGTTGCGGCCCGTAGATCTTTTTCGTGCCGGCCGCGAACTCGGCCTTCCCGGCCTCCGCCAGCTGATAAAAACTGTTGCGTCCAACCCGAACCCGCTTCAGCCATCCATCGGCCGTCAATCTGGACATCGCGGCCCGCAATGCATTGGGTTCAATCCGTAGGCGCTGCATCAGTTCCTGAAGAGAACCAAGCCAGAACTCGCCGCCGCGCGGCACCACAGCATCGCCGAAAATGGTAATGACGAGAGACCAGATGCGCAAGCGCTCCTGGGCATGGAATTCGTCGATCAGGACGTCCAGTTCATGGTCAAACGATTCGGACATGGGCCCTTTATCGACCCGCATTTCGCCAGGATCAAGCTCTGGCCACCCCCCGCGCGCCGTCGATTACCAGGCGGCTGGCGATCTGCGCGTAGTCATCCCGGCCGATCTTGCCGTCGGACCGGAACCACATGTAGTGCCAGTTGAGCATGCCGAACAAAGACATGGTAATCGGTTTCAGAAGCCCCCTTTGATCACCGAGCGCCGGCTCGACAGCATGGATCGCATCGGCAAAAACGGCAACCAACCGGCGTTCCAGATTCTTGAGTTCCTCCTGCTGATCGGCAGGCAGGTATTTCATGGCATTGATCTGGACCTGATGCTGATGATCGGCCGCGCGATAGGCATTGAGCAAAGCGGCAACCAGGCTCTGCAATCGCATCTCCGGCTCCAGCGTCCGGTTATCGGCACCTTCCACCCGGGCACACAAGTCGTTCAGATGGGTACCAATGACATCGAAAAGCAACGCGTCCTTGCTGCTATAGTAGTGGTAAAGAAGCGCTTTCGACACGCCACATGTCTCGGCCAGCTGTGACATGGACGCACGATCAAAACCTGTTTCTGCAAAGAGTCTCGCCGCCGAAAGCAGGATGGCATCCCGTTTCTCATCGTAGTCATTCGCCTTTGTTCTGGCCACGCTCTGCCCTCTTTCCTGCGCCGTTTTGTTTGCCGCTCAGTCGGCGCGGCGGTGATCGATTACCCGGCGGGCCTTGCCCGCTGACCGTTCGACACCACCCGGGTGGTTTACCTGAACCGTGGCGCTCACACCGATTGCACTTTTGACATGATGGGTCAGTTCGCCACGGCTTGCATCCCTGGCCTTGTCGGTTGCGGCATCCGCCAACGCCTCGACCTTGATCGTCATGCGGTCGAGGCGGCCCTCTCGCGACAATTCGATCTGGTAGTGCGGGGCAAGACCGGCACATTTCAGGATCAGTTCCTCGATCTGGGTCGGGAAGACATTGACACCGCGAATGATCATCATGTCGTCAGAGCGCCCGGTGACCTTTTCCATCCGCCGCATCGACCGTGCGGTCCCCGGCAGGAGCCGGGTGAGGTCGCGGGTTCGATAACGTATGATTGGAAAGGCCTCCTTGGTCAGGGAGGTGAAGACCAGTTCACCTTTCTGGCCATCCGGCAGAACCTCACCGGTGTCGGGATCAATGATCTCGGGATAGAAATGATCCTCCCAGATATGCAGTCCATCTTTCGTTTCCACACACTCATTGGCAACGCCTGGCCCGATGATCTCGGAAAGGCCGTAAATATCCACCGCATCCATGGCAAATGCACTTTCGATCTCTTCTCGCATCGAATTGGTCCACGGTTCGGCGCCGAATATGCCGACCTTGAGTGCCGTGCTGGCCGGATCAATGCCGACACGCCGAAATTCGTCGAGAACCGAGAGCATGTAGGACGGCGTGACCATGATGATTTGCGGCTCGAAGTCGACAATCAGGTTGACCTGCCGTTCCGTCATACCGCCGGAAACCGGAACGACCGTACAGCCGAGTTTTTCCGCACCGTAGTGGGCGCCCAGACCGCCGGTGAACAATCCATAACCATAGGCCACATGAACCAGGTCCCCTGGCCGACCTCCGCTGGCATAGATGGACCGCGCGACGACCTGCGCCCACATATCGATATCGTTTTGCGTGTACCCGACCACGGTTGGTTTGCCCGTCGTGCCCGAAGATGCATGAAGCCGGGCCAGTTTTTGACGTGGTACGGAAAACATGCCGAATGGGTAATTGTCTCTCAGGTCTGATTTGACCGTGAATGGAAACCTTGCCAGGTCCTCCAGCCCCGCCAGATCATCAGGATGGACGCCGTGCCGGTCAAAATGGGCTTTGTAGAAAGGAGAATTGTCATAGGCACGCTGTAGCGTCAGCCGCATACGGTCCAGCTGCAGCGCAGCGATCTCATCGCGTGATGCCGTCTCGATGGCATCCAGTCCGCCGCTTTTTTTGGAAGATATTGTCTTTGGCGCGTCGATAGCGCCGCCCGTCTTGTTTTGCATGACTATCCCTGCACTCATGGTTTCCCGTGATCGATTTACACCGGCAGATGTGTGCCCTTGATCGTTCGTGAATGTCCGCGAAATTCCGCCACCACCTCACCGTCGGATCGGGTCACGCGAATATCGTACAGACCACCCCTGCCGACGCGATTGACCTCACGCGCTTCAGCCGTCAGCCGTTCTCCTGATTTGACCGGCGCGAGAAACGTGATCGAGCAATGCTGTGCCACCGTATTGTGGTTGTTGCCGTTGCAGGCAAAGGCGAATGCGCTGTCGGCCAGTGTAAAGATAAACCCGCCATGACAAATATCATGCCCGTTGGTCATGTGGTCAGCGACGGTCATACTCATCCGGGCAAATCCGGCAGAAACCGTGTCCAGAACCATCCCCAGATGCCTGGACGCCTTGTCACGGCTCCACATAACCTCTGCAACCGCACGCGCCAATTCATCCGGCGTCAGTTGGCCCACGTCCTTTTCACCGGCACTCATGGGGTCACCTCCGCCCCGTATAGACGGGTGGACGTTTCTCCAGGAAGGCTTTGACACCCTCGGCATAGTCGGGGGTTTGCCCTGCCTGACGCTGGGTATCTCGTTCCAGGTCAAGCTGTTGGTCGAGTGTGTTTGATCCAGCCGCCTGAACCAGTGTTTTTGTCCATCCGAGCCCGAGGGTTGGGCCCTTTGCCAATCGGGCTGTCAGATCGCGCGCTGTCTCCATCAGATCGTCATCGTCGACCGCGCGCCAGATCAAACCCCAATTCTCTGCGGTTTCCGCCGGTACCGGCTCGCCAGTCATCATGATCGCCTTCGCCCGGGCTTCACCAACAAGGCGTGTGACCGTCCAGGTTCCGCCGCTGTCCGGAACAAGGCCGATCTTGCTGAAAACCTCGATAAACTTTGCCGATCGGGCAGCCAGCACGATATCGCAGGCCAGTGCGATATTCGCGCCGGCGCCCGCAGCCACACCGTTGACGGCGCAGACAATTGGTATCTCCATCGACCGCATTTTCCGAACCAGCGGATTGTACAACGTATCGATGGTCTCTCCGAGATCTGAGGGTCCATCCGAGGGATCCCGATCGCCAAGATCCTGGCCAGCGCAAAATCCGCGGCCAGCTCCCGTCAACAGGACAGCGCGACATTCCGGATCAGAATCAGCAGCTTGCAGCGCCGCCAGCAGGCTTTTGTTCTGCGTCATGTTGAATGCGTTCAGCTTGTCCGGCCGGTTCAGTGTGACGACGGCAAAGCCGTCGGCCTGTTCCACCAGTACAGATCCGTCTTCCATGCGGGGCCTCCCTCGAACCGCGAACAAAATGCAGGTCTCTGAATATATATGTTGCATAGACCGACCGGTTGGTCAATTATTGCGTTAACCCGATGATCGGTGCCCGATGATCAGTGCCCGATGATCAGTGAATGAAAAATCCCGGAGGCAAAGATGAGCGATTTCTTTCAGGCACACCAAAAAACACTGGATGAGGCGGTTGCGGCCAGCAGAACACGCGATTTCTGGACTCCCTATCCCGAGATCGCCAGCGGGAAAATCTATGGCGAGACGGCCAAGGAGGATGGCGCATCGGCATTCCAAGCCCGCCTCGATTGCGCATTTTCCCTGCCGGATCACCCAGCCGATGGACCGCCGGTCGGCGCAGAGACCTCTCCCTATGGAGGCGATTTGGGCATCAAATACCCGTCCGCTTCTGTCGCATCATTGATCGATGCTGCAAAAACCGCCGGTATCGGGTGGGCCGCGGCATCCATTGAGACCCGTGTCGGCATCTGTCTCGAAATTCTCCACCGTTTGAACAAAAACAGCTTTGAGATGGCTCACGCGGTGTCCCAGACCACCGGACAGGCCTTCATGATGGCTTTCCAGGCCGGTGGCCCCCACGCTCAGGACCGGGGGCTGGAGGCCGTGGCCTATGCCTATGCGGAAATGACACGGACACCGCACACCGCGACCTGGACCAAACCACAGGGCAAGCATGACCCGCTTGTCATGGAAAAGACTTACCGTGTGGTTCCGCGTGGCGTCGCTCTGACCATCGGATGCGCGACTTTCCCCACCTGGAACGGCTATCCGGGTTTGTTTGCCAGTCTGGCGACCGGCAATCCGGTGATTGTCAAACCGCACCCGGGCGCCATTCTCCCCTTGGCGATAACGGTCGAGATCGGGCGGAATGTGCTCAAGGAAGCCGGATTTGATCCAAACGTCCTGCTGTTGGCGGCAGATGAGCCCGGAGCCGAAATCACCAAGCAGCTGGTGACGCATCCGGACGTGAAAATCGTTGATTTCACCGGCTCCAATGCCTTCGGCACATGGGTTCGTGAAAACGCCGGGTCCGGAACAAAGGTCTATACTGAAGAGGCCGGCGTGAACTCGATCGTCATTGCGTCCACTGACAATTTCAAGGGCATGTGTTCCAACATCGCATTTTCATTGTCTCTCTACAGTGGCCAGATGTGCACGGCTCCACAGAACATCTATGTGCCGAAAGGCGGGATCGACACCGATGACGGCCACAAGAGCTTTGACGAGGTGGCCGAGGCCATCAAGGTGGCTGTCGACAAACTGCTTGGTGATCCCGACCGGGCTGCCGGTATTTGCGGCGCCATATCCAATGATGCGGTGAGCGAACGCGTCAAGGCGGCGGAAAGTCTCGGTACGGTCCTGCGACAGTCAGAAACGATCACATCACTTCCGAATGCCCGCACGGCAACGCCCATGATCCTCAAGGTCGGCGAGTCGCAAAGCAAAGCCCATCGTGAGGAACGGTTTGGTCCGATCAGTTTCATCATCGCAACCGACGATGTCGCTCAGGCGATCGACAGCGCCTCCGCGCTGGCCGCCGAAAAGGGAGCCATTACGGCTGCAATTTATGCAACCGATGATCAAACGATTGACGCCGCCGCCGATGCATTTTCCGCAGCCGGTGTTGGCCTCTCCTGCAACCTGACCGGTGGCATCTTCGTCAACCAGAACGCTGCTTTCAGCGATTTTCATGTGTCCGGCGGCAACCCGGCCGGCAATGCGTGTCTCACTGACACCGCTTTCGTGGCAAACCGCTTCACGGTGGCAGCGATCAGGCGGCACAAGGCTGCCTGAGTTCAGGTGACGCCCGGTCGATCGGTCACCGATCGTCCGGATGAAGGATGGCGCCGGGATTCATCGCATTGTCAGGATCGATCGCCGATTTCAACATGCCCATCAGAGCCCTTTCCGACGGCTCGGCAGCGTTCAGGAAACTGTCGCGTTTGAGCCGGCCAACACCATGTTCCGCGGCGATGGTGCCATCCAGCTTCAACGCCTCAGCTTCGATCACCTTGCTGAGATCTTTTCGGTGTGACCTGAATTGTGCTGCGTCCATACCGTCGGGACGCACAACATTGAAATGGATGTTTCCGTCGCCCAGATGCCCGAACGCCGCATTGTGCACCCCGGGCAGGCTGGCCGTCAGTGCGGCATCGGTATTGGCGATGAAATCCGGAACATTCGAAACCGGAACCGCCGTATCGCTCTTCAGGCTTGAGCGGTCCTCGATGAAATAGGTCGCGACGGATTCGCGCAGGAACCAGAATGCATTGCGTTGCGTTTCGGATTGCGCCACCACGGCATCGACCACACAGCCTCGTTCCATCCCTGCCGCCAGCCCGGCTTCAAGGGCATCTTTCAGGTTGGCATCGCGCATCGGCGTCTCTACCTCGATCAGCACGCTCCACGGATGCGTGGAGCCGAGGGGATAGCGCGCGTTCTCGATTTTCAAGGCGAATGAAACCGTTTTATCCGACAACAGTTCGAAGGCTGCGATTGTTTCCCCCACATGGGTTTCCAGATCGCGCAGCAAGGTCAGAGCTGCCTCTGGACTTGGAACGGCAACCATCGCCGTGGCGCGACTGTGGGGATAAGGTCGGAGTTTCAGCACCACGCCCGTGACCACACCCAATGTGCCTTCAGCACCGATAAACAACTGTTTGAGATCATATCCGGCAGTGTTCTTGCGCAGTCGGCGAAGACCGTTCCAAATCGTGCCGTCCGGCAGGACGACCTCCAGGCCGAGAACCTGATCACGCGCCGTTCCATACCGCACGGCATTGTTGCCACCGCAATTGGTTGACACGTTGCCGCCGATCAGGCTGGACCCCTGCGCTCCGTGACTGAGCGGAAAATACCGCCCTGCCCGCTCGGCAGCAGCCTGGACATCCGCCAGCACCACGCCGGCATCGACCGTGATGGTGTTGTCCATCGGATCGACATTGCGAATAGCCTTCATCCGATCAAGCGATAGGATCGCCGCATCCCTGGACCCCACAGGCACAGCAGCACCGCACAATCCGGTCAGCCCGCCCTGCGGCACGATGGCGAGGTTGTTTTGCCGGCACCAGCGAACGGCCGAAGACACCTCCGATGTGGACGCCGGACGCAGAACTGCCATCGGCACCGAGCCGGACGTATCCATCAGATCATGGACATAGCGATCCATCTCGGATGATGCCGCGACAACCGCCTTGGCACCGATTTTCGCTTCTAGTGACGTCAGATCAACAGCCATCGAACTGTTCCTTTCCGATGGAATCCGGTTCGCTCATGCCACGTGTCCTAGGTATGGTTCCAATTGTCCGGATCATCCGACTGGTTCGGTGACAGCCCCAATATGTCACCCTCCGTCGAACACCCCAATCCCAGCACCGTGCGATTGGCATAGCTGAAATAGGCTGAAACCTGATTGATCTCAAGGATTTCGCCGTCCGAATAGCCTGCATTACGCAGTTGAATCACGATGTCCTCGGTCATGGCGCCGGGATCGACCGTCAGTTGTTCGGCATAAACCATGGCAAGCTTTTGTTTCTCGTCAAGAGGAGCCGAAGCGATATCGCGCCGGTCGATCGCGGATCGGATACCGTTGGCCTTTTCATCATCGGCCAGCAAGCGTCTGAGACCTTCAAAATGATGCTGAACGCAATAGTCGCACCGGTTCAGCGACGAAACCCAGACACCGAGCGTTTCCAGGAACCACTTGGGAACCGTGTTACCGGTGTGATGAAGGACATATTTGTAGAGCGCCATGTGCCCTTCCATGCTGTGCGGGCGCAGCGAGTGCATCATCATGATGTTGTCGACATTGTTGTCACGGCCTTTGACACGGTCATAAAGCATTTTGAGTTTGCCGTTCGCATCCTCATAGGCGACGGTCTCTATCCACGGCATGGTTCGGTCTCCTGTTAGAGTCTTGATATTCTGAGCATTTGGATCGTCGGATCTTCAGCCGAGAAGAAGAGAATCGTCTGCCAACTCTTCGCCCTGCTCCCGCTTGAACAGTTCGAGCAAATCGCCGACTTCCATCTTGTCTCTTTCGGCACCGTCGGCATCGAAAACGATCCGTCCCCGATGAAACATCAAGGTGCGCTCGCCGGTATGAAGCGCCTGCGCCATTGAATGGGTCACCATGACGGCAGTCAGTTTCAACTCGCCGACAATCTGTTTTGTCAGGTCGAGAACGAACTCGGCGGTCTTGGGATCCAGTGCGGCCGTGTGTTCGTCAAGCAGCAGCACTTTCGTATCACCGGTGGCCGCCATCAGCAGACTGACGGCCTGCCTTTGACCGCCTGACAGGAGCCCGACCCGGTCGTCCAGCCGGTTCTCCAGTCCAAGCCCAAGAACCTTGAGCCTTTCGGCTGCCTCGTCACGCATATTGGGTCCCACAGCGAAGCGAAAACCGCGCGGTCTGGTGCGGCCGTGTGCCAGGGCAAAGTTTTCCAGGATCGTCAGATCCTCGCAGGTTCCCATCTTGGGGTCCTGGAAAACACGCGAGAGCATCTTCGAGCGTTTGTAGACCGGCCAGGCCGTCACATCCTCGTCATCCACCTTCACGAACCCCCGCTCCACCTTGGTCAGACCGGCAATAACGTTCAGGCAGGTCGACTTTCCGGCGCCATTGGAGCCGATAATGGTCAGGAACTGGCCTTCTGGAACGTCCAGATTGACACCGCGAAGGGCGCGGGTTTCAAGCGGCGTCCCCTTGTTGAAGGTGACATCGATGTCGGAAATGCTGATCATTTGCCTGCCCCCTTCCTGAATATCTGAAAAATCGATCCGGTCTGCTGCAGGATCAAGGCTATGGCCACGAGAACAGCGGTCACCAATTGCACATCCGATGCCTGGAAACCCATGAAATCCGCGTTCAGCGCAACCGCGACGGCCAGCCGGTAAAGCACTGCTCCGACAAGGCAGGCAAAGGTGGCCAGGACAATCGTCCTGGAGGGCAGAATTGACATGCCGACGATGACCGATGCCAACCCGACGATGATCACGCCGATCCCCATATAGGCATCTGCCGCACCGAAGATTTGTGCGAAGAGTGCACCGGCAATGGCAGTCAGGGCGTTGGCGGTACCGACACCATAGAGCTTCATCTTGCCCACATTGACTCCGTTGGCCTCAGCCATGGCCGGATTGGCGCCAGCCGCGCGCATGGAGATACCCCAGCCGGTCGCCAGAAAGGCGTCCAGCGCGAGTTTGATGAGCAACACGATCACGCCGAGAAAGATCGGGTTGATGATGTATCCGGGAATTCCGAAGCCTTCGAGCGCCGTGAAAACGGAATCCACCTGGAGAAGCGGTTTGTTCGGTCCGCTCATGATCCGCAGATTGACCGAATAGAGCGATATCGCCAGCAAAATACCGGCAAGGATGTGGAGGATATTGAACCGGACATTCAGGAAAGCTGTCAGGTAACCGGCGCAGAATCCGGCCAGACCAGCCGCACCGGTCGACAGCCAGGGATTCCAGCCGGCATTGACCATCAAGGTCGCCGCCACGGCGGCGCCAAGTGGAAAACTGCCCTCAACGGTCAGGTCCGGGAAATCCAGTATTTGAAATGTCAGATAGGCGCCGAGGGCAACAATGCCAAAAATGAACCCGGTCTCCAGCGTACCGAGAATTTCGTAAAGCGACATGATTTACGCTCCCCGCAGCGTCAGCAATGAAACGGTCACGCCATGACAGCGTGACCGGAGAGGAATGGGACTTTTTACAAACGCGTATTCAACCGGGCCAATCCATCCCTATTCGATAACTTGGGTCGCGCGGGACATGACAGACTCAGGGATCGTGACACCCATGCGTTCCGCTGCGCCCTTGTTGATGACAACCTTGAAATTGTCCACGACCTTGTAGGCAATGACAGCGTCGATATCACCGACTGTTTTGCCTTCGAGCACATCAGCAGCCATGTTGCCGGCCACCTCGCCGATTGCAACATAGTCGAGGCCGACCGATGCAATGGCGCCGCGCTCGACACCACCGGTTTCGCCGGTGAAGATTGGCGTGTTGGTGTCCTGCCCGATCTTGACGATCGCCTCAAGCGCCGCAACGATCGTCGTGTCATTCGGGATGTAGATGGCGTCGACCTTGCCCACGAGCTTCTTGGTGGCCAGGATCACTTCATTGGTGGTTGGCGACGGCGATTCCACGACCTCGATTCCGCGAGGGGCACCGTGTTCCTTGACCCAGCCGAGGGTGGCAAGCGCATTGTCCAGGCCTGGATTGTAAACAAAGCCGATCTTTTTCAATCCGGGGATAATTTCCTTGAACATATCAAGCTGCGGCTCGATTGGAGCAGCATCTGAAACGCCGGTGACATTGGCGCCAGGCTTTTCATACTGCGTAATCAGCTTTGCTTTCACCGGATCGGTCACGGTGGAAAAGACAATCGGTATGTCGGACGTGGCCGCCACCATGGCCTGTGACGTCGGCGTGGTGATCGGCATGAGAATATCATGACCGCCACCGACAAATTTCTTGGCGATCTGCTGCTGCGTCGGCATGTTTCCGTTGGCGTTTTGGTAATCGATCTTGAGGTTCTCACCCTCCACATAACCGCGTTCTGCCAGGGCCGCGATGATGCCGTCTCTTGTCTCGGTCAGCGCCGGCACTTCGACGATGGTCGATATGCCTATTGATTTCATGTCTTCGGCGTAGGCCGCCGAGACGACAAAGCCGGCAAGCAGGCTCGCTGTTGCAATTCTTACAATGTTACGCATGCATTCCCTCCATTGGATTGGTCAAACTATCTGTGCGATCGATGAACTGTCGAGTCCCGTTTGTCAGATTGAATTATGTTGACGCCACCGATCCGAATAGTGTTTCATAATGTGAGCATATACCTCATATAACGGGATGATCTGAATGAAAGTCAAGGCAGAAAACCAGGCAGGTGTCGCCCTGGTCGCTAAGGCTCTTCTGATCCTGGACATGTTTCAGGTGAACAATCCCACATGGACACAAGCCGAGCTCGTCCAGGCAACCGGCCTCAACCGGTCGACCGTCAACAGGCTCGTCGGGTTTCTGACCAGCAAGGGGTATCTCGCCCAAATCGAACACACGGGCCGATACTCTCTCGGCCTTGCAGCCATCGAACTCGGCAATCGGGCCAATCTCAGTTTCGATCTTCGCTCCGTTTGCCGCTCTGTCATGACCAGGCTGGTGGCCGAGATCAACGAAACCGTGGTTCTGACGGCCCTGGACCGCGCCAATCTGGAGGGAGTCTGCATTGACCAGATAGAGGGGCAGCACGAGGGTCTGCGGGTCTTTGAGCGGGTTGGTGCGACCTTTCCGCTGCATGCCGGCGCTGCGCCGAAGGCCATTCTCGCGCATTTGTCAGAGGAAACCAGGTCCCTTTATCTCAATGGCAAACTCAAACGGTTTACTGACAAGACCCTGACTGTGCGGGACGCCCTGGAGGACGATATCCGCGCAACCCGTGAACGCGGATACGCCCTATCGCAACAGGAAACCTATGAGGGAACCGCGGGCGTTGCCGCTGCCATATTGGGCGCCGACAACACCGCCATCGCCAGCATCGCGATTGCCATGCCCGTGCATCGCGCCAAACCTGACTTTCTGCACAAGATCGGCCGCATTCTGGCAACCGCGACAAATGATGTTTCACAACAGATACGAGGCGCTGCATGACGCCGTCCGAAAACATCGAACGGATGCGCTGTTGGACATCCGGTGAACAGCCCGGATGTGCGAACCTTCAATTCGACGAAGCGCCGGTTCCGGAGCAACAGCCCGGGACGATGCTTGTCCGCGTGCATGCGGCTGCCCTCAATTTTTCAGATCTTCTGATGATTGACGGCAAATATCAGGTGCGGCCGCCACGACCCTTTATCCCGGGACAGGAAGTGTCCGGAACCGTCGTCAAAACAACGGGTGAAAGTCGCTGGAAGGCAGGAGACCGGATCGCCAGCAAGGTCTTTTGGGGCGGGTTTGCGCAATATGTCAGCGTCCGTGAAGATATGGCAATGGCCCTGCCCGACGACCTCGACTTCGCAAGGGGAGCCGCCTTGCCTGTGGTTTACATGACGGCGATGGTGGCGTTGCATGACAGTGTCATCGCAGGGCCGCAGGACACGGTTCTTGTCCATGCTGCGGCCGGTGGTGTCGGTCTTGCTGCTGTTGAAATTGCCAAAGCGGCGGGTGCCAGGGTGATTGCCACCGCGGGCACGGATGCAAAACGCCACCTTGCCCTGCAGCATGGCGCCGATATCGCGATCGATTACCGCGGTGACGGCTGGAAAGACGAGGTCAAGGCGGCAACCGATGGCAAGGGTGCGTCCATCATCGTCGATCCTGTCGGCGGCGACATCGCTGTTGAAAGCCTGCGCTGCCTGGCCCGACATGGAACTCTGCTGATCGTCGGATTTGCGTCCGGAACCATCGCCAGGCTTCCGTCGAACTACCTGCTGCTCAACAGCGCCACGGTCAAAGGCGTCCTGTGGGACCATGACCGCGACGCATCGATCGTAGCGGAGATGACAGAGCGCCTTTGGGATCTCTGGAACCGGAAGAAGATCAATCCGGTCGTCGACACCCGTTTTTCATTGGAAGACCTGCCTCGGGCATTGGACGAACTGGCCAGCCGCGGATCGACCGGAAAGCTGATTTTGAAAGTTTGAGACAGTGACCATGGCACACACCGAGATATTGAGGGGCATTCGCATTCTCGACCTGACGCGCGTCATGTCCGGTCCCTATTGCACATCAATGCTGGCGGATCTCGGGGCCGAAGTCATCAAGATCGAAATGCCTGGATTTGGCGATGAAGCGCGGCATTTCGGACCCTACAAGGACGACGAGAGCACCTATTTCATGATGCTCAATCGATATAAGAAAAGCGTCACGGTTGACATGAAAAACGAAGAGGGCCGGAAGATCGTCGAGGCGCTGGTGCCCAAATGCGATGTCATTGTTGAAAATTTTCGTCCCGGCGTCATGCACCGTCTTGGATTGGGGGAGGATGCCGTGCGGGCAATGAACCCGTCCATGATCTATGCAAGCATCTCGGGCTTCGGCCAGGAAAGCCCGCTGCAGAACTGGCCCGCTTTCGATCTGGTGATCCAGGCCATGGGTGGGCTGATGAGCCTGACGGGCCCCAAGGGCGGGCCGGCAACGGCTGTCGGCGAATCCATGGCCGATGTCTGCACGGGCATGTTCGGCGCCTTCGGCATTGTCGCCGCACTGTTCGATCGCGAGCGAACGGGCAAGGGACGTGTCGTTGATGTTGCGATGCTGGATTCGATCATGGCCATGCAACTGACTGGCCTTTCCCGGCAGCTTTATTCCGGCGACACGCCCAAACCGGCCGGAAACCGGCACCCGGTTACCTATCCGGTTGACAGCTTCCCGACCCAAACCGGCGACATCGTTCTGGTCTGCTTCTCCCAGCCGAGCTTTGCAGCACTCTGCACCATGATGGGACAGCCCGAACTGGCCGACGATCCGCGCTTTGCGACCAACAGCGACCGCAATCAGAACGAGGATGAGTTGCGACGGCTCATCACCGAATGGACCGCCCGGCAGGAACAGGAACCGCTGGTCGCCCGGCTGCAGGAAGCCGGTATTCCCGCAGGGCCGGTATGGAATCTTGAACAACTCACGACATCGGATCATGTCGCCGAGCGGGATCTTGTAGTGCAGGGCGCTCACGAAAAATTCGGCACTGTGCCTCTGGTTCCGCAACCGGTTCGGTTTTCTGGCGCTGCCTGCGCACCGGTTCCCTTCGTGCCGACGCTTGGGCAACACACAGATGAGGTTCTGGGAGACCTGCTCGACATGAGCGAAGACGACATTGCAAAATTGCGAAAGAGGAAAGCCATATGACGAGGGTTTCCCGATGAGCGGGTCAATCCCCAACACACGAGTGATCCGTGCACCACGAGGCGACAAGCTGAATGCCAGGAGTTGGCAAACAGAGGCTCCGCTGCGGCTTTTGATGAACAATCTGGATCCGGATGTTGCCGAACGCCCGCAGGATCTTGTCGTCTATGGCGGCATTGGCCGGGCAGCGCGCAACTGGGAGGCCTTTGACGAGATCGTCCGGCAACTGAAGGTTCTGGAACAGGACGAGACACTCCTTGTGCAGTCAGGCAAGCCGGTCGGCGTGCTCAAGACACACCGAATGGCACCACGGGTGCTGATCGCCAATGCCAATCTCGTTCCGCTTTGGTCCACCTGGGAAAAATTCAACGAACTCGATCGGCTCGGACTGACCATGTACGGTCAGATGACGGCCGGTTCCTGGCTCTATATTGGCAGCCAGGGCATCGTGCAGGGTACATTCGAAACCTTCTCCGAGATCGGACGGCGTTATTTTGACGGCTCGCCGGAGGGCCGGCTGGTGGTTACCGGCGGATTGGGCGGCATGGGCGGCGCACAGCCATTGGCCGCAACCATGGCCGGCTTCAATGCGATCGTGGTCGAGTGCCAGCCGAGCAAGATCGAGTTTCGCCTCCGCTCCGGCTATCTGCACATGCAGGCCGCATCGCTTGATGAAGCGCTTGAGCACATTGCCGAAGCCAATGCGAAGGGCAATGCCCTGTCGGTCGGGCTGCTCGGCAATGTCGTGGATGTTCTTGCCGAGATGAAGGATCGTTCACTGGTTCCCGACGTGTTGACGGATCAAACGTCGGCCCACGATCCGGTCAATGGCTACCTGCCGGTGGGCTGGTCCATCGGCAAGTGGGAGACCAGCCAGAAATCCGACCCGGACGGGCTGGCAGCCGAGGCCAAAAAATCCATGGCCCGGCACGTCGAACTGATGCTGGAATTCAAGGATCAGGGGGCGATCGTTTTCGAATACGGCAACAATTTACGCGCCATGGCTGAAGAAGCAGGCGCAGCCGACGCCTTCGGGTTTCCAGGATTTGTCGAAGCCTTTGTGAGGCCCCTGTTTTGCCGCGGCAAGGGTCCGTTTCGCTGGGTCGCCTTGTCCGGTGACCCGGAAGATATCTACAAGACGGACGCCAAGGTACGGGACCTAATTCCTGATGATCCGTTTTTGCATACCTGGCTGGAAAAGGCCCGACAGAACATCAAGTTTCAGGGGCTTCCGTCACGCATTTGCTGGGTTGGACTGGGCGACCGGGACCGGCTGGGCCTGGCCTTCAATGAAATGGTGCGAAAAGGCGAGCTCAGCGCTCCCATCGTCATCGGGCGAGACCATATGGACTCCGGCTCCGTTGCCAGTCCGAACCGCGAAACCGAAGGCATGAAGGATGGCTCAGACGCGATTTCCGACTGGCCGATCCTCAACGCCCTGCTCAACGCCGCCAACGGTGCCACCTGGGTTTCCTTTCACCATGGAGGCGGCATGGGCATGGGATATTCCCAGCATGCCGGGATTGCCTTGGTTGCTGACGGGTCCGAGGAAGCGGATGAAATCATAGCCCGGACGCTTTGGAACGATCCGGCCAGCGGGGTCATCCGCCATGCCGATGCCGGCTATGAATCAGCCATCGAATGCGCAAGAGAGCACAATCTCAACCTGCCCATGTTGAACACACCGGAGTAAGACAAAATGACGGCCTACATCGTTTCGCGTGTCAGCATCGAAGACAGCGCGGCCATGAAAGACTACATGGCCGACGCGCCTGCAACGGTGGCCGCCTATGGCGGAAAATATCTGGCCAGAACACCCGATATCGAGGTGCTGGAGGGGGACGCCGACTACAACCGAATGGTGGTGCTCGAATTTCCCGACAAGAAAAGTGCCCTCGCCTGGTATCATTCGGACGACTATCGCGAGCTGCGGGAAGCCCGCTGGCGCGCGGCTTCGGCCCATATCGTCCTGTTGCCGGGTGAGATGGTCTAGGGGCAGGACCCTGAGTCAGGGCCACTGAACCGAACTGTCATTTGTTGCTTGCAGCTAAATCCGTTTGTCAGCCGATCCGGTCAGACGAATTGGCAAATGTCAATCCCACGATCAAAGGATAACGCAACCGGCCCTCCCCTGAGATACTCGCTGTGCCTTGGTGCCGTTCGAATACACATCTTCCGTGGTTGGCATGAATTGCTCCCCTTTTGGGTATGCCAGCCTTGTATTCAACGACACCACGGCACTTGGCACGCCAGGTCGGGAGGGACGAGCCGTGCACCCAAGGGTCGATCATTTGAATCCAATCGCGCTGCAGCTCGTTCCGAGGATGCAGTGACATGTCAAATTCCACGACAACAGGTGCCGTGAAGCGCTGGATCATGCGCAACTCACCCGAGCTGCAGTTCTGGGGTTATGAGGGCGGAAATGTGCTTGCGGCTGTTGCTGGCGCCGGTGGCTTTCTGGCCTTTTACCACGGCGTTGGAGCGATCGCGGCCGAAAGCGGAACCGGCCTGGGCCAGCGGGCAGCCGCGCTCCTCTCGGGATTTCCCGACGCTGCTGCGACGATTGGCCTGGCAACCATCATCCTCTGGTCCTTGGGGCTCGGCGCAATTGTCAAGCGAACAGGCGCTGGTTTCCTCAATGGGCCGATCGACGGGTTGGCAGCCATCGCCGGAATCATCCTGATCGCCGCGACGATCATATTCGGCGCCAGTTGGATAACGATTTCAGCGGTCTTTTTCGTTTCGGGCTCCGCGCTTTTGCGCCAGTGCTTCGAAAGTCCGGTGTTCCTGAAATTGGGCGGTCTGCTGATCTCGGGCGGCGGCGTGTGCCTTACCGGAGCGGGACTGACCTATGGATGGGCCGCCGAGGCCTTCTGGGTGGCCATTTTGACCACGGTGACCGGATTTTATGTCGCCGGTGCCGGTTTGATGACCTATCGCGGTGGAATGTTCGAATGTAACGCCGCCAAGGCAAGCGCCGGTACAGGCGAAGGCCAAAGCGGGCTCTTTCATCCGTTCAGCCTGTCTGCCCGGGCCTTGGAATATGCGCTCGACCGCCCGGTGCTTGTTCTGGTCGAAACGGTGGTACTGCCGTCGCTTTTCTGGATACCCGCATCGATCAAAATGCATGCGCCGTTTCTGACATCCATGTGGGCCCGTCTTCCCTGGCGGCTTCTGACCGCTATTGCAGCGCTCGCAACCGGCTCGGCGGAAGGTCTGACTTTCGCCGCCGCAAATCTGCTTTGGGCCGCAGGCGATATTTCCATCGGCTCGCTGGACTGGGAGTCGGGCGGCGAGGATATTGCTGAGGTAAATTCGCAAATTCCGGCCAGTTGTGAACCCTGCGCCCCGGCAAACATCAACGGATTATAGCCAACCGTCACCGGGTCCGTGGATTACAGAGCGGCTCTTGTGAAAGTGTTGCAGACCAGCGCGAAAGATCATTGGATCATCGCCCAACAGCGGTGGTCATTGTCGGTGTGATGACAGACGTCCAACGTGTCTATCAAGACGTCCACGCCGAATAAATATCGGTCGCCCTTTCCGTGCCTTTGCCTGTCGTGCGAACCTTGCTGCTCAGCGACCGATCCAGGTCGCCGGGAAAGACGAGGGTGATCAAACTCCAGCTCGACCCATCAAACAGCCCGCAAATTGTCGATCCATCCCTGACCACCGGGCTGCGGTCTGCGAAATATTTGTGCGGGGCCTATCTTGGCTGCCAGGCCCGGAAAATCATAAGACAAGCAAAATTCTGTCAGATTGGATCATCTGATGACCGGGAATTGGCCCATTGTCCAAGAGCGTGTGATGCCGCGCCAACCCCGGTATATTCCAGCGCTCGCCCCTTTGCTGCAAGTGCCGCATCAATGCTGCCTAGGCAACCCAGAATGGTCGGCGCGTTGACGTGCCCCATATGGCCGATGCGGATCGACTCCTTCACCAGATTGCCCAGGCCGCTGCCCAATGTAACCCCACACTGTGTCCTGCAATAATCTACGATCTCAGCAGCGAATGTACCGTCGAAGCGAAAGACAGAAACCGAGTTGGAGCGGCTCGCGGGCTCGGAGATATTGAACGTCGCCCCCGCCGCCTCCCATGCCGATATCGCCGCCCTTGTGGCCGTCGCAACGGCCGCATGTCGCCGGTAAACCTCGGGCAAACCTTCCTCGAACATCATCTTCAGGGCCTCTTGAAGGCCAAACAGAAGCTGTTCCGGGGGCGTGCCGCAATATTTCTGATAGTGAACATCGCCATCGCGGGCCGTCCAATCCCAATAGGGCGTACGCAATTGCGCCGACCGGTGCTTTCGCTTGGCTTTTTCGCCAACGGCCACAAAACCCAGGCCGGCCGGCGACATCAGCCCCTTTTGTGACGCTGAAATGGCAACATCAACGCCCCAATTGTCCAGTTCGAATGGCATGGTTCCAAGAGAGGCAACCGCGTCGACCAAAAAGAGCGCCTCGTGATCCGTCGCATCAATGGCGTTTCGCAGCGTGGCGATATCGTTGACACATCCGCTTGCCGTATCGATCTGCACGACAAGTATCGCCGCAATGTCCCCCGCAGAATCCTGCCGCAACCGTTCCTCAAGCGCATCCGGATCAACCGCCGAATCCCAGCGACCGGGAAGCACTTCGATTTCCAGGCCCAGAAAACGCGCCATTTCTCCCCAGCCGACCGCAAACCGCCCAGATTCCAGAACCAGCAGCTTTTCGCCACTGGAAAACAGATTTGTCAGCACAGCTTCCCACACACCATGTCCGTTTGACGCGTATAGATAGGGAACAGTTGATGATCCAAAAACCTGCTGGAGGCCGGATTGGCAATCAGCTGTCACATCCAGCATTGGCCCGGCATAAATATCCATGGATGCCCGATGCATCGCACCCAGCACCCGGTCAGGCAGAATCGACGGCCCCGGGATCAGCACCGTTTCGCGCCCATTGGCAAACGACATTGCGAATTCTCACTTCGTCAGGCAGCAGAACCATCGTCAGGCGTTGACGAGCTGACTGGTCTTGAAATTGCGCCGAGCGGCCAATGCAAGCAATGGCAAAATCAGCGCTGCACTCAACAACATTATTTCGATCTTGCTCAATGGCAAGACACTTTCGCCCGGCAGGGGCAACAACAGGCTGCCAATGAGAAAGAACCCTCGCTCAATGGGTTTCAGTTTGCCAATACCGAACAGATATCCCTGCATGGCACTGGCAAACAGGGTTATGCCGATAAGCGCCAGTATCAAAGTGGCCAGGGTTTGCAGCAAAGGTCCCTGTAGAACAAGTGCAGGATCCAGGACAAAGAAGAACGGAATGAAGTAGATAACGCTCCCAAGCCGCATGGCTTCAAATCCCGTTTTCATCGGTGACGCTCTTGCGACGGACGCCGCCGCAAAGGCACCCAGCGCAACCGGTGGCGTGATGAATGACAGCATGCCCCAATAGAATATGAAAAGATGGACCGCCATCGGGTTAAGCCCTGTCGCGATCAGCGCAGGCGCCAGGATGATCGCCAGAAAAATATAGGCCGCTGTGACGGTCATACCGATGCCCAGAACAAAGCTCGTCGCCGCGCCTATGATCAATAGCAGGAGCTGTGAACCACCAGCAATTGACAGCAGGTCATTGACCAGCGTGCCGGCAAGGCCGGTCATGGACAGGGCGCCGACAATCAATCCGATACCCGCCAGCACACCAACGAGTTCTGCGAACAGTTTCGCCAGCGTGTCGAAAAAGCCCACCAATTCCTTCCAGCCCCAACGGGTGTCTTTGGAAACGAACTGATTGATCAATATGAGCACGGGCGTGGCATAGAAGGGGGCAAGCATTTCACGGCGCAGGAACAACAGCAGATAGACAAGCAGCGCAAACGCAAACAGATAATACCAGCCTTCCTTCAATGTCTTCCGCAGCGACGGCAGCTCTGCCCGATCCAGGCCTTCGATTTTGTCATGGGCCGAACGCGCATCAATCTGCACAAACAGTCCAAAGAAATAAAGGAACGACGGGATGATGGCGGCGAGCGCAACACTGGCATAGGACACGCCGAGAAAATTGGCCATGATGAAGGCCGTTGCGCCCATGACAGGCGGCATCAAAACCCCACCCGTCGAGGCACACGCTTCGACCCCCGCGGCAAACGGCGCCGTCAGCTTGATGCGGCGCATTGCAGGAATGGTCATGACTCCGGTTGTCATGACATTTGTCACCACCGAACCGCTCATTGAGCCCATCAGACCACTGGCAACGATCGCCACCTTGGCCGGCCCGCCGCGAATGTGCCCAAGCAGAGCAAAGGCCAGATTGATAAAGAACGTACCGGCACCGGTATGCTGCAGGGCCGCACCAAATATGATGAAACCGATGACCAGATTGGCAAAGGCGCGCATCGGAATTCCGATCACGCTTTCATTGCTCATCGCGTGATAGGCCGCAACGGTGTCGATCGGGAAAGAAAATCCGGCAATCGGGCCGGGCATGACGTCGGCGAAAAGCGGATAGAGCGATGCAATGCCAACGATAATGGCAAGTGACGTTCCACCGGCGCGACGCGAGGCCTCAAAAATCAAAATCCAAAACACCAGGGCAACATTGACTGCATATTGCGGCGCTGCGAGTTCCCAGCCGTTCTCGATCATTCGCAGTGAATTTGCGATGAGAAAACCAAGCACACCGATCGTGGCCAAAGCCAGCAGGATGTCATACCAGGGAACGCGATTACGGGGCGCACCGCCATACATTGGCAGCAAAATGTATATGGACGGAACGACGATCAGCAGAATTGTATAAATATATTGGTTCGCAAGCAGTGTTTGACCAACAAAGAAATGCAGATTGAACGCCTGGTTGATGGCAAGCAGAACCAGTGTCAGTGCACCCGTTCTAATCAGCCATCGCCAGGCAGTCGGAAGGTCACGAAAGCGGCTGACAGCCGCTTTCGGTTGTTCGTTTGGCACGTTATTTATCCCAGACCGGAGCATGTCCGGCATCCGTCAGAGCCTTGGCACGGACGACCATCCAGCGATCCTTGAAATCATCACCACTTTTGTCAGCCATGCCCGCCCAGGCATCGGCGAGAACGGCCTGCCTGTCGAGCAGTCTTTGATTGTGCGCTTCGGCCTCGTCTGACCACAGACCCTTTTCCTTCCAGAAGGCAACCGCGCCCGCATGGTACGGCAACACCCATTGGAAGTTCTGTCGACCATCAGCCCATCCACCAGCCGAGGGTTCAGCCTTGACGAAATTGTCGAACTGCGCGCTGATTCCCTTGGCCATGTCGTGAACGAGCATGTCATCGCGATCTGGCGCCGTCACAAGAATTGGATAAGGAAATCCACCACACTGTAACGGATTGTCCTTGGACAGGTTGGTGCCGGCAGTTGCGACCCTTTGAGCCATGTGTGGCGCAACAGCCTGCATCCGTTTCCAGTTCTCCGTTTCATCATGCGGTGTTTCCAGCCAGGACAATCCACGTGGCGAAGCATCCAATTCTGTGCCCCCGCCTGTCGTGAACGATGTCATGGCATCGGCCTGGTCATTGACCAGCGCTTTCCATGCAGCATCAAATCCCGACACTTCAACACGTGTAACATCATCCCAAGTCAGGCCGCCATAGGCCAGAAATGCCGTCACATTCGTCTGCAGTGACGGAGACCCCAGCACCCATGGCAGCCGCTTTCCCTTCAGGTCCGCCGCTGTTTTGATATTCGCATCCGTGGCGGTTCCTAGCGCCAGGCAGTTCCGTCCTGTTGCACTCATCACCATCTGCAGTTTCTGCGGTCCCAACTCGGGCTTTGCCCAACCAAGTACCCCTTCAACGGCATAGAACACACCGGAGCCGGCCGCGGAAAAATCGATCTGGCCTTTCATCACGGGAATGACCCTGGACACGTCATTTTTTGCCGGAACCACGCGCAGCGTGACGCCATAGCCATCCTGCAAGGCTTTGCCGATGGCAACGGATTGGCTGTAGCCGCTGCTGCCGACATTGTAGGCTGTCCAGGACAGGGTTTTCGGCAGATCGACGTCGCCGGCGGCAAATGCCGCACCGGATATGAGCGCGCTGAGTGCCGTGGCCGTTGCAAGTTTCGCGAGTTGAATATTCACCTTGTTTCCTCCCATTGGTGATCCCGTCTTCCAGCGTGGTTGATGGGGATCGGTTAGATTGCGCCGGCCTATTTGAGGCCGGGTACAAATTCGATTGGATTGGCCATGCTTCCAAGGCCCTTGATGGATGAGCGCATGGTCCCGCCAATTTTCCCAAGATCGATTGTCGCCATGGTCCATGGTTGGACCGGACCAACGGTTCCCGTGGATATGATATCGCCGGGTTTGAGCGCATGGGCCCGCGACAGGTAGGAAATCAGATGCGCCGCGTTAAAAACATGTTCTGCCGTTGTTCCATGTTGCACATGATCATCGTTCAGCCAGGCATCCAAAACCGCCTCGTCCGGGTGTGGCGCTTCATCTGGCGTGACCAGCCAGGGACCCATCGGTGAAAATGTATCGAAATTCTTGTACCGGCCGGGATAGGTCAGTTGCTCCTGGGAACCATCAGCCCGCTGCATGCAAATCCACTCAGTCGTCTTGCGCATATGATGGGCGGTAATGTCATTGTGCACCACATATCCGAACACATGGTCCAATGCCTTGTCTTCCGGGATATCGTGGCCGGCTTTTCCGATAATGATGGCCAGTTCGATTTCCGGGCCAACCTGGCCGACATCCGGGATACGCACAGTGTCAGACGGTCCGACAATGCAGGACGGCAGTTTGGTGAAATAGGTGGCGTGCGGATTTTCCGGTTTGATGGCCGTATCCCACCCGCCATGGCGGTTGATTGCAATAGCAAAGAATTTTTGTGGGTCATCGATCGGTGCCAGAATATGTGCGCCGTCAACTGCGACAAGATGGTTCGCATGGGCACTGTCATCGGCCTTGATCGCATCCCAGACTTTTTTGGCCGCGGTGATTGCGACATCACCATCTTCGATCATGACCTTGAGGCTGGCCGGGATCGCGTAGCCCACAGTCGATCCGTTGTTTGACTGAAGGCTTGCATGGATCGCCGCCACATCGGCAATGTATTGATCATCCCGGCAAGCCAGACCAATGGCCACGTCACCTTGCTGGCGCTGGAATCGGCAGAACTTCATGGTTTAATATTCCTTTTTGTCTTCGCGGCCCAATCGATCATCAATTGGCGCCTTCGAAATTCGCACCTTCCAGACCGATGATGCGCGCACAGTTTGTGGTGGTCATTTTGCGCACGTCCTCATCGCTGTATCCGAGGCTGAGTATCAGTTCGATGAAGGCACGCATGCCTTCAACAGGGCTGGGATTGCCGGTCTGACCCAGGTCTGAGCCGAGGACCGTATTGTCGACGCCACCGGCGTCGATATGCTGGCGCAGCTCTTCCGGCGTGTAGCATTTGAACTTGCTGTCGATGTAGAACGCTGCCGAATGTTCCACGACCGCACCATTTTCTGTCAATTCGCTGATATCAGCCATGCTGCAGCCCACGACATAGGTCGGATGATTGACCAGGCGTCGGTTCACTCCACGGGCTTTGGCCTCTTCGAACAGTGGCCAGATTTCGCTGATATGGAGGTGTCCCGACGACAATACAGCATCGAATTCCGCAATCAAATCAAGTATTTCCTTGACCTCATCAACCAGCCTTCCCTTGTTGTCAACAACCGAGATTCCTTCTGCCGGGCGCATTGGCTTGGCGGTAACAAGGCGCTTTTTTCGGTGGGTGGAGCGAATATGATTGGCGGCCGATGACGTCGGCATCCACACCAGGCTGGCCCCCATTTTCAGGAACGTATCCACTGCGAAGGGATTGAGACCGCCAGACGTGTTGTTGAGCGGAATGCCGCCAAGAATCTCGACCCCGTATTCTTCCATATGCGGTCTGAGCAAATTGACGGTTGGCGCGCCCGAATAATAGTGATCCTTGATCAGGATGGCACGCTGACCTGCCGCGGATGCTTCTTTCATGGCTTCAATGTGATCGACCATGCGCGCCATGACGGATGGCCCGGAATGAATGTGCAGATCAATAGCCCCCTTCATGTGGCCATCGATGCGGGCTGTCATATTCGAACCGTCTGTATTTTGTTCTTTCTGGTCCAGCATTGCGCGCTCCTGCTTCACGATAATCACGGTTTCCGAAACGGTATGCAGGGCACCCATTCGGCGCAATTTGAAATTCCGTTCATTTCACTCTATGAAATTTTCAGAACCTGAAACCTTCGGGAAAAGCGCCATGACGTCATTCTCACCGGTACGCGCTGTAGAACGCACGCTTCATATTCTTGAGCACCTGAACCGCAACCGCGTGACCCGTGTTCAGGACCTGCACAAGGCAACCGGCCTGCCAAAACCGACCATTGTTCGCCTGCTTCAAACGCTGGAACAGACAGGCTACGTGTCGAATGATCCACGCCACGGTGGATACCAGGTCACATCCCGGGTGACATCGCTCAGCGCCGGGTTTCACGGCGACCCATTGGTGGTTGAAGCCGGCCGGCCGCACGCAGCAGCATTGACCAAACAGTTCATGTGGCCGGCAACAATTGCCATTTTGCAGGATGCAATGGTCATCGTACGGTATTCGACCATCCCCGACAGTCCGAATTCTCCGTTTCACGCAACGGTCAATATGCGATTGACCCTGGATCACCACGCGCTGGGACTTGCCTATCTGGCGTTTTGCCCGACCGAACAGCAAGACACACTCATCAAGATGCTGATGGCTGAAGAGGAGGGCAGCAAAGACCGAATTCAGGAGAAAGAGGTCCTGCTGCGCCGGAAACTGAAAACGGTCAGGGACCAGGGCTTCGCCGACCGGGACGCAAACATGGAACCGCGATCGTCAAACACCATCGCGGTTCCGGTCATGAGCGAAGACCGGGTACTTGGAACCCTTGGCGTCACCTATTTTCGCGCCGCGCACAAGAGAGCCGATGCAATCGGCAAATTTACCAGCAAGCTGCAGACCGCAGTCAGGAGGATTTCCCGGGATATCAGAAGATTGGGCTAGAGCATCGGGCGATCATATTGAACCATTTGATGATCCAAATCAGGTCGCTCGGCTAGGCGAACGGCGCCGCGCGATGTGACGCATCGGGCAAGCCGTTCAACAACGCAGACGGGCTGATTTGGCTCACCGAAGGCCTGACAAGCTGGTCAAATGGTCCAGTATTATCGCCCGATGCTCTAGGCGCGGTCGCGGTTGAGTTCTTCCATCAACGAGTCCAGCTTGCCCTTCGCCTCATTCTTGAGATTTGTGTAGAGGCAGTTGCCACGCACATCGACACCGACGGTCAAAGGTCCCAGACGCTCGACCTTGAGCCGGGTGAGTCGAAACTGTGGAATGAAATCGTGCCAGGCAACCTCCAACACATCGCGGACGGCCTCTGATGTCAGGGCGCTTGCGCCGCCGATAAACGAGACATAGACACACCCGTATGCCTTCATGGCCTCAATCGTTTTCGGTCCGACTCCGCCCTTGCCACCAATCATCCGGACCCCGGTTCCGCCAATAATGGTCGGCAGATACGGCTCGAACCGGGTGCTTGTGGACGGATTGATATAGCGGCTGACCTGTTTGTTGCCCTGCGTTTCGACATAACAACCCACCTGGCAGAGCATGCCGTTCGACAAGTCCATCGGCAGCTCTTTGCCGGCATCGACAAATTCGGCGATGCGTTTGTGTGTTGGAAGCCCGACCGTGACGATGATTTCACCGGTCAGATAGACCAGGTCGCCGATTTGCAGCGGCGTGATGTCGTCCGGTTGCAGTGGCAAAGAAAGCTCATGGATATTGCTCATGGCGACCTCTATTCAATGCGTTCAACATTGCCGGAATTGTAAATCCGGGCCCGCGTCCGCCGATTGATCCAGCAGTTGAAGCAGACCGCGACGGGCGTGAAACCGTGCCCGGCAGAGAAGTCGATGTGAATGCCCAGGGCGGTGGTGTCGCCGCCCTGCCCCATCGGTCCGAATCCTGTCTTGTTGATCGCCTTGAAAAGCCGCTTCTCCATGTCAGCCAGGATCGGCTCCGGGTTCTCGGTGCCCATCGGCCTGAGTGTCGCTTGCTTGGCCATCTTGGCTGCATGGTCAAATGACCCGCCGATGCCAACACCGATCATCACCGGCGGACAATGCTGCGACCCTGCGCGGATCACCGTCTCCATGATGTATTTTTCAATGTCCTCAAGACTGGGATAGACAAAAATCTCAAGGGTCGCCCACCGCCCCGATCCCAGCGCCTTTGGCGAGCATGTTATGTCGATATAGTCTGCACCATCCAGCACATCCCAACTGACGATGGGCATGTCCTTGCCCTTGTAGGACCGCTCATTTGTCAGCGGGTTCTGCACAAATTGCAGCAATGGCGGATCGATACGACCGACCAGCTCTTCAAATCCATCGGCAAAGGCTCGCTTGATGTCGCCGGAAAATACCGCCTGGGAACCGATCTTGACCGAATAGACCGGGACGCCTGCGTCCGAGCACAGGAACCGGTCCTTTTCCTCGGCGCGTTTTGCGCTCTGGATCATGAAATTGAGGACCTTGCGGGCGCCTTCCCCGGTTTCCTCTTCATACGCATCGGCAAGCCTGGCCTTTGTGTCTTCGGGGATCTTTTTCAGGGACCATTCGTAGAGGTCAGCCGAAACGCGCTTGATCTGTTCATAGTCTATCATCGATCAGTCCTGCTCGACTTTGTGATAGGGGCTGGGCATGGAAAAGCGCTCTCCGATGGTCGCAAAATCCTGATACCCCAACCGGGTCAGGTGTTGGACCCGGTCGTAGTTCACCAATCCGTCGGCTAGGCAATCATCGGCAATATGCACGCCAACCACCTGCCCGAAAACGATTGTGCTCGGATTTTCCGGTCGCTCACTCGGAAGATGCAGAACCTCGATGGTCTTGCATTCAAATTGTATCGGCGACTCTGCCACCCGCATGGGCTTCACGATCGTTGAAGGTGACGGTGTCAAACCGGTTTCCCGCATTTCATCAACGTCGGCTGACCAGGAGGTTGATGTCAGATTGACTTTTTCGCGCAGCGCATAAGTCGCAACGTTGTAGACAAATTCTCCGGTCTGCTTGGCATTGACCCAGCTGTCTTTCGGTGTGCCGTCTGCCTTGAGGCCGTTACAGGCGAACGCCACCGTTGGAGGGAAATTGTGCACCAGATTGAAATAGCTGAAGGGTGCGAGATTTCCGATGCCATCAGCGCTGGTGGTGGAAATCCAGCCAATCGGCCGCGGCGCGACACAGGCAGCTATTGGATTGTGCGGAAGGCCGTGGCCATCTTTCGGTTCAAAAAACAATTTTGCTTGGTCCCCACCTATTGCCGCTACGGGTCCTGCACATCGTTGCAGGCATCACGAACCATCGCTGCAAAATCCGATGCGCCATTGCCCGCGGCTTGAAATTCCCTGTAACTGGCAAGTGCAGCAGAGATGGCCGGCGCGTCGACACCCAGTTCCAGCGCGGTCCGAGAGAACAAGGCCAGGTCTCCGGCAATACCGTCGGCCGTGAAGCTCACGGCATCGGATTGACCCAGGATCACCGCCGATTTGCCAGCGAGCGATCCATTGGCAGCCGGACTTCCAACGAGGATCTCCAGCATCGCCCGGGGCTCAAGTCCGGCGCGCTTTCCGACCTGCATGGCCTCCTTCAGGCACTGCCAATAACCACCCAGCATCATATTGTTGACGATCTTCATGGCGGCCCCATCACCAAGTCCGCCAACATGATGAATACGATCCGAAAGCAATTTCGCCACCGGCATAAAAACGGCAACATCGCGGTCTTCGCCACCAACATACAGCCCTGCCTTGCCGTTGGAGACCATCTGAGGCCAACCGGATATCGGCGCATCCAGTGCCCTGCCACCAGCTGCTTCGATTGCACCAACTTGGCCTCGCAAGGTTTGCGGGCTGACCGTGCTGCAGTCCACGATCAGCTTATCGGTCAAAGGATATCGGCACATCTCGTCGAGAACGGCCGTTACCGCGTCATCATCCGAAAGAGAAAGGATGACCAACTCGCTGCTTGCAAGGAGTGACGAGACATCCGGCTGGGCATCGACGGACAGGGATATCGCTTTTTCCGGCGAGACACCGCTCCGCGACCAGGCCGATACACGATATCCCGAATTTGAAAGCCGCTTGGCCACGGCGCTGCCCATCTTGCCCATTCCGGCGATTCCAACGCGCTGATCTGATGCTTTTCCAACTGTCATGCGTCATTACTAGGCCATGTCAGCCGCAAGCCAAATGGAATTCGGAATTCATTTCATCTGTTGAAATGCTGAATGGCGGTCGACCATGTTGATATCGCGACCTCTTCGTCATGCGGGCGGCCGGTGATGTCTCCATTGGCTCACTGGGCCCGGTACCGGCAGAGCAGGACTCCGCCGACAGGCGCGCGAAATTGCCTGCCGGTTGCGAACCCTGCGCCCCGACAAACATCAACGAACCATTGCTGACCGTCACCAGATCCGGCCAAATCCAGGCGCTCAATCGGGTTAATACTTGATTAACCTATCTCGGGCACTTTCGCAGACACTTGCAGAACACAACTGGAACATATAGTGTATGTTCTGTATTTGTTTCTCTGAGTCGGGAGCCGACCATGCTGACGCGCAAACAACACGAATTGCTGCTTTTTATCCATGAACGCATGAAGGAAAGCGGCATTCCACCCTCCTTCGATGAAATGAAGGATGCGTTGGATCTCGCTTCCAAATCCGGCATACACCGCCTGATCACGGCACTTGAAGAGCGCGGATTCATCCGGCGCCTTCCCAATCGCGCCCGCGCGCTTGAGGTTATCCGAATGCCCGAGACAATGGCTCCCGGATTGCAGCCAAGGCGCGGATTTTCACCCAGTGTCATCGAGGGCAGCCTCGGCAAACCGAAGCGCGAGCCGGAACGATCCGCACCCGCCGGTTCGTCATCTGGTGGCGTCAGTGTTCCCGTGATGGGGCGGATTGCGGCCGGTGTGCCGATTTCCGCCATTCAGAACAACACCCATGATATCAGTGTTCCCCCTGAGATGCTCGGTGGCGGCGAACATTATGCGCTTGAGGTCAAGGGCGATTCGATGATCGAAGCCGGCATATTCGACGGAGACACAGTGGTGATCAAGAACACCTCCTCCGCCAATCCCGGTGAAATCGTCGTCGCGCTGGTGGATGATGAGGAAGCGACATTGAAGCGGTTCCGCCGCAAGGGGGCATCCATTGCCCTGGAAGCGGCAAACCCATCCTATGAAACCCGAATTTTCGGCCCGGATCAGGTCAAGATTCAAGGCAAGCTTGTCGGCCTGATCCGCAGATATCACTAGATCATATTGGTTCCATTCGACCCGCCATCCAGTCAGCGTGTGACCCAGTCCGGCCGATTGAATTCATAGGTGCGACTTCTCCAGTCAAAGGACCGATGCACCGTCCAGGGGCGTTCGGTCTTGCCGATGGCGGTGATGATACGCGGGGCATCTCCATCGGTTGACCCGCGAACCTCGACCGCGCCGGTCTGTCGCAGCATGCGCCCAGTGATCAATATGGCGCCCGACCGGCATTCAGCCATGTCGATTGAACGGCTTGTAATGACAATATCGGCCCGGTCGCATGCCGGACCAAGCAAGCTCAGGTCCGTGACAACAGCCACCAGCAGGCCCGACATCGTTGTTCCGATGCACAGCATGTCTTTCAGACAATGAAAGGCCGGTTCATCGGCCACGCCCAGTTCAACGGAATCCCAATCCAACGCCGTAACACTCGCCTTGTCCGAACTGACCTCCAGGGCATTAGGGCGCATATGATCACTCCGACGAAGCGCCCGTTGCCATTGTTCGAAAATGAATTTTGAAGGCCGCGACCGGTTGCTGGCAAGCGCGGTTTCGCCAACAATCGCCACCAACCGCCCATCTTCCGATACCACCAGGTCCGGTTGCCCGGCCGTTGGCTGGGCGAAAAACAGTCCCATCGCCAAGGCGATCATGGGCAACCCGGCAAGCCTCAACCATGACCGAAGAAGCACCAGGATCAGGAACCCACCCGATAAAAGGACAAACGCCAAAGCCGGCAGGCGGCCTGTAACCAGATGACCGCCCAAAGCCTCGACAAAATAGGCAACTTCAAGCACCCCTTGCAGCCCAAACCCCATCAGTTGAAGCGGCCAGTATTCGAGCCCCAGAGGCATGGCCAGGATCGACAGAAGCCCGGCAGGCATCACGATCAGGCTGACAATCGGCATCGCGGCGAGATTGGCGATCAGGCCATAGGATGCCACCCGATGAAAATGAAATGTCGCAAAGGGTGCCGTGGCAAACCCGGCCACCAGGGATGTCATGGCCAATCCGACAAAAAACAGCAGAATGAAACGGGCAATACCAAACCCGGTAGCTTGATTGGTCGGTGATGAGCGCCTCCGTCGCCATATCGCATAGGCCGCGATAAGTGCCGCCGTTGCGGCAAACGACATCTGAAAGCCCGGCCCGACAACCGCCGATGGCGTCAGCAATATGATGCAGACGGCGGCGAGCGCGACGTTTCGCAGCGTCAAAGCCGGTCGGTCGACCAGCACCGCGATCAGAACGATTGCCAACATCAACCAGGCACGCTGGGTCGAGACGCTGGCGCCGGAAATCATCAAATAGGCAGTGGCGACAAGCAACGAGACAGCGGCTGCAAGTTTTTTGACCGGAAATTTCTGCGCGAATGAAGGCACGAGGCTGAACCCGGTACGCAGCGCAAAAAAGACCGTCCCGGCCACCAGAGCCATATGCAGGCCGGATATGGCCAGCACATGCGCCAACCCGCTTGCGCGCAGGGCCTCGACCGAAGCCGGGCTCATCGCGCGACGGTCGGCAACGGCAAGCGCACTTGCAAATGCTCCAACATCGCCATCCAGAACCGTCCGAATGCGAAGGGCGATTGTCTCCCGAAACCGAACCAGAGCCATTTTGAAGCCGGTTGCGATGCCAACACTCTCCGCAGCTTCGTCATTCAACAGGGTCTCAGGCCTGCCGTAGAAGAAACCGAATGCGCCAAGCCCCTGGAAATAGGCGTTGAACGCAAAATCATATTGGCCCGGGAGTGCCGGCCCGGAGGGTGGCTGCAAGCGTGCCAGGCCGGTGATGCCCTCGCCTATTCCGATCGGTTCATGACGGCTCCTGGCCAGGAGGCGGACCCGCTCTGGTGGCCTGCGAATGATTGGATCATCGGTCGCGGTAAGATTGATCGTATACCGCCACCGCCCGCGATCATCGACATCCCGTGCGATGACCATACCCTGGATTCGGGTTGTTACAGCGCTGTCCAGCAGCGTTGTCGCATGGCGCCTGGTCTCCATGGCAGCAGCCACCATTCCGATGAGAATTGCACAAGCCAGGGCGGCGCAATAGCGGGATGTCGGATAGGCCGTCAGAAGGAATACACCGGCCGCCAACGGGGCGATCAAGAGCGCCAGAGGCCATATCGCGATGTCATGATCCGTGGCAAACCAGATCGCTGCACCGAGTACCATGGCGACGGGCATCCAAAGAAATCCGTGTCCAAAACGCGCCTCTTCGTCCACCGCCAAATGTACAGAGGTCCGAAACGCCGCCAGAGGCGCCTTTGCGCCACCGGCAGTACGTGCACCACCGGCCTCATCGAAGGCATCCGTTGTGCTCTCATCCGGCGCAACAATGAACCCCGACGCGCGATCGGCCTTCCCTCGCCTGGCTTGGTCCCCAACTTCGCTCATGGTCCCGCATCAAAGCACTTTTTGCCGCGTGGGGTTGATAAAAAGTGCCTGATGTTTCAAGACGCGCCGCAACAGCGCGCTTCAACCATTCGCCCTCAACGCAAGGAACCTCCATGTCCGGAGAGATCATCACTCGATTTGCCCCCTCACCAACCGGTTTCCTCCATATCGGCGGTGCCAGGACCGCGCTTTTCAACTGGCTTCATGCCAAACACGCCGGCGGCAAGATGCTGCTTCGAATCGAAGATACCGACCGGAGCCGCAACTCGCCCGAAGCCGTGAAAGCCATTCTCGACGGATTGACCTGGATGGGTCTGACCTGGGATGGCGAGCCAATATCGCAATTTGAACGCGCGGACCGGCACCGTCAGGTGGCCGAGGAACTGGTCGACCTTGGCAAGGCATACCATTGCTACGCAACTCCCGAAGAACTGACGGAAATGCGGGAATTGGCGCGCGCAGAGGGGCGGCCGCCGCGTTATGATGGCCGCTGGCGCGATCGCGATGCCGCCGATGCGCCCAAGGATGTATCGCCGGCCATACGGATCAAGGCACCGCTAGAGGGCGCGACCGTTGTTGCTGACCGTGTGCAGGGCGATGTCAGTTTTCCCAACGCCGACTTGGATGATTTCATCATTTTACGGTCGGACGGCAATCCCACCTACATGCACGCCGTGGTGGTGGATGACCACGATATGGGGGTTACCGACATTATTCGCGGAGACGACCATCTGACCAATGCAGCGCGGCAGACGATTATCTATCAGGCCATGGGTTGGCCCGTTCCGCGAATAGCCCACATTCCCCTGATCCACGGCCCCGATGGCGGCAAGCTGTCCAAGCGCCACGGTGCCCTTGGCGCCGAGGCCTATCGTGCCATGGGCTATCTTCCCGAAGCTCTGTGCAACTATCTCGCACGTCTCGGCTGGAGCCACGGGGACGACGAGATCATGTCGATGGAACAGATGATCGAGTGGTTTGACATCGCCGACGTCAACAAGGGCGCGGCCCGCTTCGATATCAAGAAACTGGAAGCCATCAATGGCCATTACATCCGCCATGGCGATGACCAGATGTTGACTGACGCCATGCTTGCCATATTGCCGGAAATGGAAAACGGCGCCTATTTCTCCGAACGTCTCGACGATCGGACCAGAAGAAATCTCGTTGCTGCAATGCCCGGACTCAAGGAGCGCGCCAAGACCCTGGTCGAACTCGCCGACGGTGCACGGTTCCTGTTCGCCAGACGACCCCTGGAAAACGAGGAAAAGGCAGAAAAGATCCTGGCTGATGGTGGGCGTGAGGTTTTGACTGCTCTTTTACCGCAGCTGGAAGCGCTGACCGAATGGCAGATTGCTGTCATTGAAGAGTGTATTCGCAATTTTGCGGACAGTCAGGATCTCAAGCTCGGAAAAGTCGCACAGCCGTTGCGGGCAGCGCTCACTGGTCGCACGACATCACCCGGCGTTTTCGACGTTTTGGCAGTGCTGGGGCGCGACGAGGCCCTTGGCCGCATCGGCGATCAATTGAATTGAGCTCACGCGCCACACTGGAAAAATCATTACGGGCGTAGTAATGATAATTTGATCGCCATTCATGTGCCCCGGCCGAGCGGAGCACTGTTCGGTGATTGCTTGAGGCAATGATTATTATCTACTTGTTTTTAGGTAATAATTTTTATATTTGGATTTGCGGCTAACCCATATTGGCTGCGCAGACTCGCTCTGGCGGGTCAACCCGTGCAATGCGGCGCAATATACCACTTATGCCTATCTTGGCAGCGCCAGGGAAATCGTCTAGCAACGGCGAACGAACGACACATCCGATCCGGAGTGAAACCCGGATCCTGTATATTTGATTGTTGAAGGGGATCAGTATGACGGAATCGAAGGCAAAGCTCTCTGTCGATGGCAGCGATATCGAATTGCAGGTGCGCAACGGAACGGTTGGTCCGGATGTTGTTGATATTGCAAGTCTTTACAAGCAGACAGGCGCTTTTACCTACGATCCCGGATTTACCTCCACCGCGTCTTGCGAGTCCAAGATAACCTATATTGATGGCGATCAGGGCATCCTTCTGCATCGAGGCTATCCGATCGACCAGTTGGCCGAGCATGGAGACTTCCTCGAGGTCTGCTATCTGCTTCTCTACGGTGAATTACCGACCAAAACGCAAAAGACCGATTTTGACTACCGGGTCACCCGTCACACGATGATCCATGAACAGATGTCGCGCTTTTTCACCGGTTTCCGGCGGGATGCACATCCGATGGCGATCATGTGCGGTGTCGTCGGTGCGCTCTCGGCCTTTTATCACGATTCAACCGATATCACCGATCCCCATCAGCGAATGGTGGCGAGCCTGCGCATGATCGCCAAAATGCCGACCATCGCTGCCATGGCGTACAAGTATCACATCGGCCAGCCGTTCATCTATCCACAAAACGATCTCGACTATGCGGCCAACTTTCTACGCATGTGCTTTGCTGTTCCCTGCGAGGATTATGAGGTCAATCCGGTGATGGCACGCGCCATGGACCGTATCTTCATCCTGCATGCGGACCATGAGCAGAACGCTTCCACATCGACTGTTCGCCTCGCCGGATCCTCCGGTGCCAATCCCTTCGCCTGTATTGCTGCCGGTATCGCCTGCCTGTGGGGTCCGGCCCATGGCGGCGCCAACGAAGCAGCGCTCAACATGCTGTCGGATATCGGAACAGTTGATCGCATTCCCGAATTCATTGCGCGGGCCAAGGACCATGACGATCCCTTCCGGCTGATGGGTTTTGGCCACCGGGTCTACAAGAACTACGACCCGCGGGCCAAGATCATGCAGAAGACCACCCATGAGGTGTTGGCCGAACTCGGCATCAAGGATGATCCGTTGCTCGACGTGGCAATCGAACTCGAACGCATTGCCTTGACCGACGAGTATTTCATCGAGAAGAAACTCTATCCCAACATCGATTTCTACTCCGGCATCACCCTCAAGGCGCTTGGCTTCCCGACCACCATGTTCACCGTGCTGTTTGCGCTTGCGCGGACCGTCGGCTGGATTGCCCAGTGGAAGGAGATGATCGAAGATCCGCACCAGAAGATCGGTCGGCCCCGGCAGCTCTATACCGGTGAAAACCATCGCGATTATGTTCCGATTTCGAGTCGTTCCTGAGACCCGGTCGGGCGCTCGACGAAAGCGCCCGCCACCTTCCCGTTGTAACCCTGGTGTTCGTAACGGTGTATCCCCGGTGCCGGGATGGCAGGCCGCATTGCCAAACGCGCTAACACTCGCAAAAAACACCGGAATCTGGCACACTCCAGGTGATTCGAATCACCAGTGAACGGCCGGGCAACCAGGAATGGCAAGCGACGTTCATAACGACTGAGGCCAAACCTGATAAATGGATGACACGACAGACCTCTTTTCCGGAATTGGCAACGCAACACCAACTGCCTCTGCAGATGAAGCAAAATCATCCGCGACCCGGTCGACCGGCAAATCCAGCAGCCGGTCCGCATCAAAAAAATCGGCATCCCGTCAAGCCGGCCACACGGATGGTGGAAACTCCTATTCGGCTGCTGATATCGAGGTTCTTGAGGGGCTTGAGCCGGTTCGTCGCCGTCCGGGCATGTATATCGGCGGCACCGATATCGGCGCACTGCATCATCTGTTCGCCGAAGTCATTGACAATTCGATGGATGAGGCCGTCGCCGGACACGCAAATTTCATTGATGTGGAACTCGATTCCGAGGGCTTTCTGAGCGTCACGGACAACGGTCGGGGCATCCCCGTCGATCCGCATCCCAAATTCAAGGATAAATCGGCGCTCGAGGTCATCATGACCACGCTGCATGCGGGCGGCAAATTCGACTCCAAGGTCTACGAAACGTCGGGCGGTCTTCATGGTGTTGGCGTATCGGTCGTCAACGCCCTGTCCGACGTTCTGGAAGTGGAAGTCGCCCTCAATCGGCGCCTCTACCGGCAGACTTTTTCGCGCGGTGTGCCACAAGGTGCGTTGGAAGATCTGGGCGAGGTCCACAACCGGCGCGGCACGAAAGTGCGCTTTCATCCCGATGCGGATATTTTCGGAAAGAATGCGCGCTTTGAGCCCGCCCGCCTGTTCAAGATGGCCCGCTCAAAGGCCTATCTGTTTGGCGGTGTGGAAATACGCTGGTCCTGTGATCCCTCACTGATCGGCGAAAAGGATGAAACCCCCGCAAAGTCGGTATTTCATTTTCCGGGCGGATTGCGGGACTTCCTCGACGCCTCCATCGGATCGGAACATAAGGTCACGAACGAGATCTTTTCCGGACGATCCGAAAAGACGGGCGGCCATGGCACCGTCGAATGGGCGGTGACGTGGTATACTGGTGATCCCTTCGTGAATTCCTATTGCAACACGGTTCCCACGCCCGAGGGTGGCACCCATGAGGCTGGGTTTCGCCTGGCCCTGACCCGTGGTCTGAAGGCCTATGCCGAACTCACCGGCAACAAACGCGGTTCCATCATCACCACCGATGATGTGATGATTTCCGCCGCTGCCATGCTGTCCGTCTTCGTGCGCGAGCCCGAATTTGTTGGTCAGACGAAGGACAAGCTCGCCACGGTCGAGGCGCAACGGATCGTTGAAAACGCAATTCGTGATTCCTTTGATCATTTTCTGGCCGATTCTCCTCAGGAAACCGCACGGCTGCTGGACTGGGTGCTGGAACGGGCGGATGATCGAGTTCGCCGCCGCAAGGAAAAGGAAGTCAACCGAAAGAGCGCGGTGCGCAAACTGCGCTTGCCGGGAAAACTGTCCGATTGTTCGCAAAATTCAGCAGCCGGAGCCGAACTCTTCATCGTGGAGGGCGATTCCGCGGGAGGTTCAGCCAAACAGGCCCGCAACCGAGCCAACCAGGCGATCCTTCCCCTGCGCGGCAAAATCCTCAACGTCGCCAGCGCCGGTCGAGACAAGCTTGGGGCCAACCAGCAGATTGCTGACCTGGTTCAGGCGCTTGGATGCGGGACACGTTCGAAATACCGCGAAGATGACCTTCGTTACGACCGCATCATCATCATGACAGACGCCGATGTCGATGGCGCGCATATTGCCTCGCTGCTGATCACGTTCTTCTATCAGGAGATGCCTGAACTCATCCATGGCGGACATCTGTTCCTTGCGGTGCCGCCGCTCTACCGCATCACCCAGGGCCAAAAGACGCTGTATGCGCGTGACGACGAGCATCGCGCGGAACTCATGGAAACGGAATTCAAGGGCAGCGGTAAAATTGATATTGGCCGGTTCAAGGGTCTTGGCGAAATGCTGCCCGCACAGCTCAAGGAAACCACGATGCATCCGGACAAGCGGACGCTGCTGCGTGTCCAGATCGACGAAAGCACGGCCGATGCCACACGCAAGACTGTCGACAATCTGATGGGAACGAAAGCCGAGGCCCGCTTCCAGTTCATTCAGGAACGCGCTGAATTCGTCGACGATCTGGATATCTGACGTCATAGCGGCCGTTACCCATCATTTGGTGACCGGAAGACATGTGTTGGTCTTGTGTTTGAAAATACCCAGGGAACTGGTATCCGTGGAACGGAACGGCCCATTTGGTCCTGTCGGTATGCGGGGACACCCTGTTGAAGATTCTGCTGGCTGAAGATGATGAAAAAGCAGCGGACTATATCCGCAACGGGCTGATCGAAAACGGCCATACCGTCGATTGGCTGACCGATGGCAGAGAAGCGCTGACCTATTGCCTCTACAACCAGTGCGACCTGGCGATTATCGACCGTATGATACCGGGTATGGATGGCCTGTCCGTTGTTCGTGCCCTCAGGGCGACCACCAGCAAACTCCCGATTATTTTCCTGACCGCGCTTGGCGATGTCGATGACAAGGTCGAGGGGCTGCTGGCGGGCGGGGACGACTACTTGGTCAAGCCGTTTCATTTTTCGGAGCTGCTGGCACGGATAACTGCCCTTTCCCGCCGCCCCCATGAAACCATCGTGACCACCGAACTCAAGGTGTATGATTTGACCCTTGATCTCCTGGCCCGAACAGCCAGCCGCGGCGAAACGGTCATCGAATTGAAGCAGAAGGAGTTTGCGCTCCTGGAACTGTTGATGAAGAACGCCGGGCGGGTGGTGACCCGAACGATGATCCTCGAATCCATCTGGGGCTTCGATTTTGATCCGGGAACATCGGTGGTCGAAACCCATATCAGCAATCTTCGCCAGAAGATCGACAAGCCCTTTGACGTTGCACTGATCCACACCGTTCGAAACGCCGGATATTCGCTCCGTGCGCCGCGCTGACATACGATCCGGTCTGGCATTCAAAACCGCCGTGCGGGCCGCCGGGATTTTCATTCTCCTGCTTCTCATTGCCGGCAGCGTTCTGGTGGTGGCGGTTACCAATACGCTTGAAAGCGAATTACACGCCCAGAACGAAGAACAGATTGTTCTGCTGCAGCAGATTTACCGCACTGAGGGTCGGGATGGTCTCGTCCAGGCGGTTGAAAACCTGACCCGAAATCCCCACGGCGGTGAACAGACTGCCGGTTTGTTTGACAAGGACGGGCTCAGGCTGGCCGGAGGGCTGACCTCGGCACCGCCGATGGTGGGATGGCAGCGAACCAGGATTGGGCTTGTCGAGGGTGTTTTTTCCCCCGGTTCCTTCTATCTGCACCGTGTGTTGGTTGACGAACTGACGCTGGTTGTGGGGCGAAGCAGCGACATTGTCGACGCCGCCCGCTGGTGGTTGACCTTCTGGCTGGTGCTGCTTGGCGTAACGCTGACCGTTTGCACACTGACCCTCGGCTACTTCGCGAGCCGGAAGTCACTCCAAAAGCTGCAGGCGATGGAGGATGTTCTCCAGGACGTGTCCCAAGGCAATCTCGAGGCGCGGCTGGCGGTTGCGGCCGAAAATGATCAGATCGACAGGATCTCCGAACAGGTTAATCAGCATATCGCCCGGCTTTCCCATCTGATGGAGCGGCTTCAATCGACCGCCACGGCCATTGCCCATGATCTCAAGACGCCGCTTTCAGACGCACAGATCTCGCTGCATCAGGCGCTCGATACGATTGGTGCGAACAAGAACCCGAGTGATCAGATCGAAGCTGCACAGGCTGACCTGCAGCGTTTGAACACGATTTTCGAAACGATCCTCCGCATCTCCAATATTGAGGCCGGGCGAGGCAAACCTGCGTTTCAGAACATTGATCTTCCGAGCCTTGTCGATGAAATTGTGGAATTTCTGCAGCCGCTCGCGGAAGAATCCGGTCAAAATATTGAAATCGGGCTCTCGCTGAAATCCGGCGCAACGCTTCGCGGCGACGACGGAATGATCAAGCAGCTCCTCGTCAATATCATCAGCAATGCGATTGCCCATTGTCCGGCTCGGACGCGAATTTTTTTGGATACTTTCGAGGATCGGGAAAGTATCACCCTCATCGTCGAGGATAATGGACCAGGCATTCCGGCCACGGATCGACAACGTGTCCTGCAACCATTTGTCCGGCTCGACAGCGCCCGAACTGCACCGGGAAGCGGATTGGGATTGGCGCTCGTTGCAGCGATTGCGGATCATCACAATGCCACCGTCCAGCTTGACGACGCTGGGCCCGGCCTGCGCCTCTCCATCCGGTTTCCCAAACTATAAGTATTTTTGAACTTCGCTTCAGGCGCAGTTGAAAATCGCATCCCATCTTCATCCCAATCCAGTTTGGGACCCCGATTAGGGAATGGAGATGAACATGATCCGCACGAACAGCAAACCGCCTGTCACTGACAAAATCGCTGAAACGGCAGTGTCGGGAAGGCCAATTGGCCCAGACACGTGCACGCTCTCAATCACACAAAACACCTTCTTCCAGCTTTGACGGGTTTGGATCGACCGTTCCCAAGCAGTCGATATCTCTCCCTGTTTCCTGGTTCCGACGATTGAAAGGAAAATCCCGATGAACCTTCACGCCCCCATCACATCCGCTGCGGCAACCAGCGATCTGGTTTCGAATTTGCGCAGCTTCATGAATGCGCGGATTGTCGGACAGGAGCAATTCGTCGACCGTATTCTTCTTGGTCTCTTCAGTGACGGACACGTTCTTGTCATCGGCGCTCCCGGGCTTGCCAAGACAAAGGCGGTGAATGCACTTTCCGAAATCATCGACTGTGATGCACGCCGCATTCAGTTCACACCCGACCTCCTTCCAAGCGATCTGACCGGCACCGATATTTATCGTTCGGAACTCGGCGAGTTCAAGTTTCGACAAGGCCCGCTGTTCAACAGTCTCATTCTGGCCGACGAGGTCAATCGCGCACCCGCCAAGGTTCAATCGGCCTTGCTGGAAGCAATGGCAGAAAAGCAGATTACCGTGGGCGGCACGACCTATGAACTGCCTTCCCTCTTCATGGTTCTGGCGACACAAAACCCGATTGAACAGGAAGGCACCTACCCTCTCCCGGAAGCCCAGCTCGACCGGTTTCTTCTGCAGGTCAATGTCGATTTCCCGTCCGCCGACGCAGAACGGCAAATCCTCAAGCTGGTGCGCGGTGAGGTGTTCGGCGAAACCACGCCGCCGGCACGCCGGATCAGTGTCGAGGAGATATTCAGCGCCCGTCGTGATGCCATGGGAACCCACGTATCCGAGGCACTCGAGGAGTATATCATTCAGCTGGTGCAGGCGACGCGCAACCCCGCCGCCTACGGAGACGATTTGTCCTCCATGATTGCTTATGGCGCAAGCCCGCGCAGCACCATCGCCCTGGACAGATGTGCCCGGGTCCATGCCTGGATGCGCGGATCCGATTTCGCCACCCCGGCAGACGTCCAGGCCATTTTGCATGACGTCCTGCGGCATCGGATCATCTTGAGTTTCGAAGCTGAAGCGGACGGACAAACCCGTGATGGGTTCATCGACACCCTCATTGAGCGTGTTCCGGTCAGTTGAGGTGGAACCATGTCACAGCACACTTCATACGCGGCCGGTATTGAGGCGAGCACATCAGAGCTGATCCGCGCCCGCCCGCCCCGCACGGTTACCGGTTTTGCCCCCTCGGGACGCGTCAGCACCCATCAATGGGGAACCAACAATTCGGTTTTCCGCGGCCGGGGCATGGAATTCGCGGAATCCCGTGAATACCAACCCGGCGATGATGTCAAACATGTTGACTGGAAAGTCACCGCAAGAACCGGCCGGGCTCATACCAAGCTCTTTCAGGAGGAACGCGAGCGGCCGGTGCACATCCTGCTCGACCTGCGGAACATGATGCATTTCGGCAGCCGGATTCGGTTCAAATCCCATCTGGCAGCGGAGATTGCAGCTCAGCTTGCATGGGTGGGCCACGACGGCGGAGATCGCGTTGGCGGATTGATTCTGACCAGACGCGGCGTCCGGGATTTTCGCGCAGCGCGCACCCGCAGAGGTGTGTTGCGGTTCATTGATGCGATTTCAGACGAAACGCGTCTTGCCCGTGAGAACGCAGATGAATTGAGCCTTGCCCAGGGAATTCGACGCCTTCGACACGAATGTCGCCCCGGAGCACTTGCCTTCGTCATCAGCGATTTTTCCGATTTTGACGAAACATGTGAACAGGAATTGCGCAGGCTGTCGAAGAGCCCTCACGTCACCAACATCCTGATCACCGATCCGTTGGACAGTGAACTGCCGCCAAGAGGCGGCAGGATCAGCGACGGGCACAAGGCCTTGTCCCTGAGCGGCCTCAAGCGCACGGCTCTGCATGATTATGCCGAGGCATTCCGTCAGCGTCGGCAGCGTCTTGAGCAATCCTGCCGTCAGCGGGGCATGGCCTTCCACGCCCTTTCAACGTCTGACAATGCCACTTCCATTCTCCACATCAAGGGCGGTCGGCCACCCAGGAGGTCACAGTGAACCCGCAACTTTCACCGGACATCCAATCGCAGCTGGAGTTGTTGCGGGATATCCGTCTTCCCGAACCGATCGGCTGGTGGCCGCTGGCACCTGGTTGGTGGATCGCCGCCACCCTTTGTCTTGCCCTGATCGCCGGCACGGTCCTCTGGTCGTACCTGAGGCGCCGAACCGTTCGATTTGCAGCCCTTCGGGAACTCGACGCGCTGCGCATCGCGGACGGTCCGACGGATATGGCCCACTACGCGACAGAAATTTCCGCATTGCTGCGCCGGGTTGCCATCCGAGCGAACGGTCGAGCAGCGGGCCTGCTCAGCGGGACGGAATGGTCCGACTTTCTGAGCAACGGCAAGGGCGGAATGGAGCGTCACTGGTCAACCGTACTGGCCGAGGCTCCCTACTCACCGTCACACCTGGCTGAAACCGACGAGATTCGCGCGCTGGCAGATGCCGCCGAATTGTGGATCAGGAGGCACGCATGATCACCTTCCTGTGGCCGCTGGCCTTTCTTCTCCTTCCGCTGCCCTTTATTGCGCGGCGCCTTCTGAAGCCGTCCGATCCCGGGGTTTCAGGTGCCCTTCGTGTGCCATTTTTCCGGTCACTGATTGGTGGTGCCTCCGCAGGAACACGAAACGAAAATGCAAGCCTGTGGAAGCTCGTGTTCGCCTCCGTCATCTGGATCCTCCTGGTGACCGCATTGGCCCGCCCGGCTTTGGTTGGCGACGAAATCCCCATCCCTGCCGAAGGTCGCGACGTCATGATGGCGATTGACCTGTCCGGTTCGATGGACCAACAGGATTTTGCCGTTGGCGGCCGCCCGACAACGCGGCTCGGTGTCGTCAAGGAAACCGCGGATACATTCATCGAAAACCGTAACGGAGATCGTGTGGGACTGGTTCTGTTCTCCGACAGGGCCTATCTCCAGGCGCCGCTCACCTTCGACCGCGACGCCGTACGCAGTTTGCTGGACGAAGCACAAGTCGGTTTGACCGGACAGCAAACGGCAATCGGAGACGCCATTGCCATATCGCTGAAACGGCTGAAGGACCGGCCGGAAAACGGCCGTGTGCTGATATTGCTGACCGATGGCGCGAACAATGCCGGAGTCATGGAACCGTTGAAGGCCGCAGACCTGGCACGTGAACTGGGAATCAAGATTTACACGATCGGCGTGGGTGCAGACGCCATGACGGTCAATTCGGCTTTCGGCATGCGCACGGTCAACCCGTCCCACGACCTGGACGAAAACAGTCTGCGCCAAATTGCCGAGCTGACCGGCGGCCAGTATTTCCGCGCCACCAATGTTGATGGGCTGGCACGAATCTATCGGCAGATCGATCTTCTCGAACCGGTGAAGGCGGATCCCGTCCACATTCGTCCGGAGGTCGCGCTCTATTACTGGCCCGCCGGCGTGGCCCTGATTCTTGCCGGATTATTCACTCTAATCCTGCTGGTCCCCAATGCGCTTCCTCGGCGCAGTGTTGTCGGAGGTTGATGACATGGAACAGATATTCGAGAACTTTCACTTCTTGCGACCCCAGTGGCTATGGGCGCTGGTACCGGTCGCGATCCTGACCGCACTGTTCTGGAACAGCCGCATACGAAGCGTCGGCAATGGGTGGGCGCGCTACATCGACCCGCATTTGCTGACCCATTTATCGGTCAGCGGTGGGCAGCAACAGCATCGCCGGATCATTCCGGTGGTGAGTTTCAGCGTGGCCGCATTGATCGTTTTGGGTCTGGCGGGGCCAAGTTGGCAAAAAACGGAAGTTCCGTCCTTTACCGGTGGGGAGCCGGTGGTCGCGGTCTTGAGCCTCGCCCAATCCATGAACGCAAACGACCTGACGCCGAGCCGTCTCCAACGTTCAGTTCACAAGCTGCGCGACATTCTTGCCCGCACTGAAGGAGATGAACGCGGCCTGGTGATCTATTCCGATGTACCGTTTGTGGCTGCCCCGCTGACCAATGATCTGCGTGTCATCGAACAAATGTTGCCCGAGCTCTCGACATCGCTCATGCCGGTACTCGGCAACCGGCTCGACCTCGCCATTGACGAAGCCACAGATGTCCTGGCCCGTGCCGATGCCAGACGTGGCCAGATCATTGTCATCGCCGACAATGCAGGCACTGATCCAGCTGCCAGTCTGGCGGCCGCCCGGGCCGCCCGTGACGCCGGATATGAGCTTTCCGTCCTGGCGGTCGGAACAGAGACGGGTGCAACCCTGCAAACGGCTGATGGCCGGGCGATCAGCACACAGGACGGGCAGACATTCATGACCAGATTATCCAAGGACAATTTGATGGAATTGACGAAGGCCGGCGGGGGTCGCTTCTCCATGATCACACCTGGCGATGCGGATTTGGCCAGCCTTCTGCCAACCACCCAGCAAGAAATGCATGCCGCGGGCAAGAGCAATGATTTCAACACAGATGGCTGGGTCGATATGGGCTACTGGTTGCTGATCATTCCGGCATTGCTGGCTCCGCTCCTCTTTCGCCGGGGCATGATCATGGGGCTCGTTCTGTTGACGGGCGGCCTGCTGGCGCAACCGCAACCGGCTGCAGCGCAAGAATGGACTGATCTCTGGTCAACAAAGGATCAGCAGGCACAGGAGGCCTTCAGGAATGGCGACTTTGCCTCTGCCGCAACAACGTTTGAAACACCTGACTGGCAAGCTGGCTCCGCCTATCGCGCCGGGGATTTCGAGACTGCCATTGCAGCCTATTCCCAGGTGAACGCTCCGGACACCGACTACAATCTCGGCAACGCCTTTGCGTGGTCCGGAGACCTGGAAGCCTCGCTTGCGGCCTATGATCGGGCGCTTGAAGCCCATCCGAATGATGAGGATGCTCAATTCAACCGGGATCTGATCGCAAAGCTCCTGGAACAGCAAAAGCAGGACGAGCAGCAAAGCGAAGACCAACAACAAGACAGCAGCCAACAGGACAATAACCAGCAGGACTCGCAGGATCGGCAGCAGCAGGGCTCTGACAGCGAGCAGTCGCAGCAGCAGAACCAGGGCGACCAGCAAGAACAGCAACAGCAAGCAGGTGACGCGTCCGATGAAGACCCGTCATCGGAACAAGGATCGCAGGAGCAACAGCAAGCGCAAGATCAATCAGGCTCATCCGGTTCCGATCAGGCATCGGAAAATTCCGGCGACGAACCGTCAGAAGGGTCAAAAGCGTCAGAGGGCGAACAGCATTCGCAAAGCGCTGACCAAGATGGGAACCAGGCCACATCCGACGGTGAAGCCGGGCAACAGGAACGCAACGCGGATTCGTCCGAAAAAGACACCACAGGTTCGGATCAACAGGAACAGACAGCGCAATCCCGGCATTCGGATCCAAATGCCTCGGATCGCAATGGCGATGCTCGATCGCCACAGCAGCCGACAGCGCAGCAGGGCGAGGTCGGCGAGCAGCAGATGACGGGGGAAGCAGATTCGCAATCCCAAAGGGAGGATCAGAGCGGTGAAAGCCCCCTTTCACGACTGCTTTCCAAGGCACTTGAAGGCAATGGTGAACCGCAACAGCAGGAGGTCGCTGCATCGGCAGGCCCGGCCCCGGTCAATCAGGCGGTCGAGCAGCAATTGCGACGCGTTCCCGATGATCCGTCCGGATTGCTGCGGGCACGCATCCACCAGCACTATGCGCGCATGAATGCGACACAATAGAAAGGGACATCTCATGAAACTGACAGGATTGAAACTGGCAGCCCTGGCAATGGTTCTTGCCCTTTCTCTGGGGCAGAATACTCAGGCGGCCACTCTCAACGCATTGACCAATGCGCAGACCGTCGCGATCGGCGATCAGTTCCAGCTGACCGTCACCACCGATGCGACGAATGGTGCGGTGCCCGATCTCACCCCTCTGCACAAGGATTTCGACGTTCTCGGCACCTCCCAATCCATGCGCACCCAAATCATAAACGGCCGTCAGTCACAGCAAAGAAGCTGGATTGTCACACTGGCCCCCAGGGACAAGGGTCAATTGACGATCCCTGCCCTTTCGGCCGCTGGTCTGACAAGCCAACCATTGACCATCAATGTCGTGGAACCTTCTGCGATGCCGAAAACGCAGGGCGTTGAGGACGTAACGATCGAGGCAACAGTGTCGGGTGGTTCGCACTACCTCTATCAGGAAATCCCGCTGGTTGTGCGCATCGAGACGCCGCTGCCTCTCAAGCGGGCCGAACTGGTTGCCCCGACAGGTTCCGCGTTTGAACTCACCCAGAACGGACAGGATCGCACCTCCAGCCTGGTAAGGGATGGACGCCCGGTTTCGGTCATCGAACGCCACTATCATCTCAGGCCTCAGCAGTCAGGAGCGATTACCGTGCCATCTTTCACTTTGCGAGGCGAAGTGGACAATCCGGATGCCAGCCAAAGCCCCTTCGGGCGTATGCCCTTCGGTGGTTCCTTGATGCGTGATTTCCCATTTGGTGGAAGTGCGTTCGGCGGCAGTCTGTTCAACGACATGTTCAATCCAGGCAAGCCCTTTGCGGCAAGGACCGATCCGATCAGCCTTCAGGTGGAAACGGCCAGTGGCGCACAGCCAGGAGAATGGTTCCTGCCGGCAAAGGCTGTCGACTTGAAATCCCAATGGCAGCCTGAAAACCCGGAATTTCGTGTCGGCGAAGCGGTTACGCGACAAATCAGCATCCTGGCATTGGGTGCTCGCCCCGAGCAGCTACCAGATCTGGATTTCACTGCTCCCGGCGGTGCGCGGATCTATGTCGACGACACCACCGTGGATACGTTCAACAGCCCACAGGGCACAATCGGCCGGCGCGTCATCACCACATCCATTGTTCCAACGACGGGTGGCACGGTGACACTTCCGGAGATAACGTTGAACTGGTGGGACACCGAGGCAGGCGAAACCAAAACAGCCCGTATTCCCGCCGAAACCATCCAGGTCACCGGCAGCGTGGCCGCAGCGGCAGCCGCCAACACAGAGCCTGCTGCCGGATCGATGGATGAAACTCCGATCCAAGACGCTATGGACGGTTCTCCGCTGATGGACAAATGGACATGGGGCGCGGGTATCCTGGCCCTCGTCGGCGCACTGGGGTGGGCAGGCAGACGCTACGCAAACAGGCCGACCGCAACAATGGGGAAGCGACGAATTGACGTTGCAGATCAAGCAATGTTGCAGTTCAAGGATGCGCTTGCCGCGTTGCGCACCGCAGCTTCAAATGGCGATCGTATGAAAATCTATCAGGCTGCCCTTGCATGGCGACGCTGCTGTCCGCCACATGTTGCAATTCCCAACAGCTTTGACAGGGAAGTCGCATTCCTTGAAACCGCCCTTTACCGGCCATCCGAGAACGACCGGCAGTGGCGACCCAAAATGCTCGTCCGAGCAGCAGAACAGGCAACAAGGCCCGGTCGGGCCAGAAAACGAAAAGGCAATCTGCCGGCTCTCTATCCGGAAGGCGCAAAGCGGCCGAATATCGGTAACGAACTGACGCGCCCCGTTGCTGGCTAGGCGAAGAATTGAATCCGGTGGGTGGCGTTACGCCGCCCGCCGGGTCATGGATACCGCATAGTCCTTCGCCGCCTGGCGACGGAAATTCAGGTTCAGTTTTTCCACCAGGGCCAGCAATTCGGCGGTGCCGCCATTGTCGACATCCGATCCGTAGCGATCCATCAGTTCTTCAGTGATTTTCAGAGCGCTGGGTGTTGTGTTGGCCTGCGTCGCACGACGCCACAGCAAAGTCGCGCTTACAAAAACATCGCAGGTTACGGCATCGATCCCCCCAGACCGGTACAGTGCCTGAATGGCATTGCGTTTGCCGTCGACCAGCAGCCCCCTCACCCGCTCCTGTGCGACGCCGGAAACAGATGAAATCGCCGCTGCAAAAAAGTCGATATTACCGACACAAAGCGTGTGCATCAAAAACGCGGGCGTCAACTTGCCGTCGAGGCGCAAATGTTCGACCAAAGCCGGCATTTCATCACCCCTGATCGAGCCGGCCAGTTGCAGTGTGGCCGCCTGGCAGGCGTCAGCCGTCACCTTGCGGACGCGGTTGCGACCGACCAGATTCGCCACCAGGGCCGAACCGGCAAGTGCTTTGCCAACCTCATCGATCAGCGCCTGTCTCACATCACAGGGTAGATCCGTTCGGTCCAGTAAACGTGCGCGAATAGCAGCCTCTTCGCCAAAAAGCTCCATGATCCGCCGCAACGTGACGCCGGCGATCCTGGCGGACCCGTTGTCGAGCATTTCCTTTACTGCAAGTTGTCCACCAACTTCTGCGAGCGCGGCACATACAGCCGGTGTCAGGTCACTGCGCATGGCAATGGCCCGCCTCACGCCTGCAGGACTGTCGGCCACCAGATCCACAAGATCAGAATCACCAAGAACCGGCGAACAACAGGCAATCAAGCCTGCCACTTCCAACTGGTCTTGCACCAGACCATGGATGACCGCGCGTGGCGCCCTGTCGCTGGTCGCAAGTGCTTCGGCCAGTCCCAGCCGCACCATTGGCGAGGGATCGTCCAGCAGGAGAGCCATGGCCGCTTCCGCGGCCCGGCGGTCTTCATTGGTCAGATCGGAACAGATGAAAGCGCGCGCCAGAGCGTTGGCGGCCTTGGCCCGCTCGCGCGCACCGGCATTTTCCGACCACTGAAGAAATTTTTTGACGATCATCTGGTGTTCCCGTGGCCGTTCCAACTCGAATTGCCAGATCATAGCCTCCAAAAGGTTTACGATCGGTTCACCATAACTGTTAACGCTTGCCCGGGTGCCGAGCGTCACCTAAACCTGAACTGCATTAGGGTCAGGACTCATTGATCTCATGCAATTCTGTTTGGTCAGGAGGGTTTGAATGCCGGAAAGCAAGCGCAAGATCAGGCTTGTTGCCTTTTCGAGCATTGAGTGCCTGCAGGCAGAGCCTCCTGGCCAAACCCTGCGGGCGCACCGCTATTGCCCTTTGACGAGGAGAATGTAATGCCCGGATTGTATTTGCAGGAGTTTGAACCGGGCCAAATATTCCAGCACAGCCTGCGCCGGTCGATCACCGAATCAGACAATATGTTGTTTTCCAACATGACGCTGAACCCGCAGCCGCTTCACATCGATTTCGACTTCGCGTCCAAGACCGAATGGGGAAAGCCGCTGGTCAATTCTCTTTTCACGCTGGGTCTGATGATCGGTATCTCCGTCAATGACACCACTGTCGGCACGACCATCGCCAATCTGGGAATGACCGATGTCGTTTTTCCCCACCCCCTCTTTCATGGCGATACGTTGCGTGTCGAAACCGAAGTCCTGTCGGTACGGGAATCAAAATCGAAATCAGATCGCGGCATCGTCGAATTCGAACATCGCGGCTACAATCAGCATGATGTTCTGGTCGCCCGGTGCACGCGGCAGGCCATGATGCGCAAGAAGACGGATTGAACCCATGCGATCCTATCTGTTTGTCCCTGGCGATTCGGAACGCAAATTGGAAAAATCGGTGATCAGCGGCGCCGACTGCCTGTTGATCGACCTTGAGGACTCCGTGGCGCTGTCGCAAAAAGGGGTCGCGCGGCAGATGGCTGCAGATTTCACGGCCAGACAAATGGCGCTCGGTTCCGAGCGGACGCACGTGATCATCAGGGTCAATCCGCTTTCATCGGGATTAACCGACGAGGACCTTGCAGGGGTATTGAAAAGCCGTCCAGACGGGATTCTTCTGCCAAAGTCGGAATCGGGTGCTGACGTACAGCGCCTTTCCGTCATGATGGCTGTTCACGAAGCCGAAGCCGGCATTCGGGAAGGCAACACAGACATTCATGCTCTGGTGACCGAAACAGCCCTCGGAACCTTGAACACCGGAACCTATGTCAACGCCTCCCCGCGCCTTCGCTCCCTGTCGTGGGGCGCCGAGGACCTCGCTGCCGATCTGGGCGTCGAGCACAAACGTGATGATACCGGCGAGTATACGGCGCTGTTCGGCCACGCCCGGACCATGACTGTATTCGGCGCAGCAGCGGCCGGAATTGACGCTGTCGATACGGTCTTCGTCGACTTTCGGGATCAAGATGGTCTGGAAGCCGAATGCCGGGCGGCTGTGCGTGATGGGTTTACCGGCAAGATGGCGATCCACCCAGGTCAAGTTGCGCCGATCAACCGCATATTCACACCGTCGGAATCGGCTCTTGACCATGCGAGGAAAATCGTTGACCTCTTTGAAAATGCTGGAGAAAACACCGGCGTGCTCAGTCTCGACGGAAAGATGGTTGACCAGCCGCATCTCAAATTGGCACGTCGCATCCTCGCACGGGCGAAGTCCGCTGGCCGGATCTGAAATCAGCCCTTGACGTCATCCCATTTCGGCCGGGTCATTTCGAAGGTTGCGGACCCGTCGCTGTAGTCGCGATAACCAAGCCGCGCCAGAGGAGCCGCCTTTTTCATATCGATCTTTCCGTCTTTCAATATGGCGGGGTCGATATGGATGCCGACAACCTGGCCGATGACCATGATGTAGCCAGAGGGTGTACCGTCCAACGCAGTGGGTCGGATGATGTCGATCAGCTTGCATTCCAGTGCCGCGTAGGCCTCAGCAACAAAGGGTGCATTGACCAACCGGCCCATGGCCGGGGTCAGTCCCGAATGGGCGAATTCATCTTCGTCGGCTGGTGCATCGACAGAACTGAGATTGACCTTGTCCGCCAGATGCCGACTCGCAACGCTGGCCGTGAACTCGCCGGTTGCTTCAATATTGGCCAGCGTGTGTTTCTTGCCATCCGAAGAAAACATCACCATTTTCGGATTGTCGCCGATCGCGTTGAAAAACGAATAGGGTGCCAGATTATGTATTCCATCTGCTCCCGTTGTGCCGATCCATCCAATTGGGCGCGGAGACACCAGGGCCTTGAAGGGATCGTGCGGGAGGTCATGATCGTTGGTGTTGGTTTCGTAAAACATGCGCTGCCTGCTGATTTTGCCCCCGGGACCGTTTCACGTTCTGTCAGAAACGTGACACTGGTGCCAGCCTTTGATTTTTTTGATGCATTCAGGCCTTGCCGAATCCGTCACGAACCTGAATTGCATTAGTCGAGCCAGGTGGTGATGTCTTCGATATCCGGCCGCGGACGATCGGCCGGCACAAGATCGGACCTGCCGATATGCACAAATCCCGCCAACCGTTCGTCCTCGCCGATCTCCAGCAGAGCCAAGGCCTCACGGTCGTAGGCCATCCACTCGGTTAGCCAGTTGGCGGCAAAGCCATGGGCATTTGCGGCCATGTAGAGACAGGTACACACGGCTCCTGCCGACAGGATCTGCTCCCACTCCGGAATTTTTGGGTGTTGCGCGGCGCGGCTGACGACAGCAATGACAACCGGCGCCCGACTCAGCCTTGTTTGTTCCTGTTCCAGTCGTTCCCGGGGCATATCCGGGTCATTTCGAACGGCAATTGCACCGAATTGTGTGCTCAGGCGCTGCCGCGCTTCGCCGCTGATGACAATAAACCGCCACGGTGCGAGTTTGCCGTGATCCGGCACGCGGGACGCGACTTTGAGGATGCTGCGAACGGTCTCCGGGTCCGGTCCCGGCTCCCCGAGCAGATTGGCTGCCACGGATCGGCGGCTCTGGAGATAGGAAATCAATGCTGGATTCATGGAAGCGTCTTTACCCTTACTGAATTTTGGCCTTGAAATTGCCATGTGCATCCGTTTCAAACAAAAGACAAGTCTGGGGACACGATGGATTCGATTGCGCGCATTGTTTTTGGGTTGGCTGTTGGCCTGGTGGCGGGACTGCTGCCGGCCCATAGCTTTGCGCAAAGCGTAACCGATCCCCTGCCCCTCAACCAACTCGATCTGCCGACACTGACGCCGTTTGTGGCACCCAGTGGTGGCGGGACCAACGGCGCCAGCGGCCCATTCCTTCGTCGCGTTCAACTTGAGGCCGTTTTGGTGGAAGGTGGTCAACCGCTTGAGCATGGTCTGGTCTGGCGCATTTTCAATCCTGTTCCGGACGAGACGGGAAAGCTGCCGATGCTGGCAACCTCCGAGGGTGGCCGCGCGAATTTCGAGTTCGAACCCGGTGAGTATTTTGTTCACGTCGCTTTCGGCCTCGCCGGCGTCACCCGCAAGCTTGTCGTGCCGCCCAACGCACCGATCGAGGGGCAGAGCTTTGTCCTCAATGCGGGCGGGTTGTCATTGAGCGCGGTCTCCGGAAATGACGGTCTAATTCCTCCTGGAAAACTGCGTTTTTCCATCTACTCGGAAGAATTTGATGCCAATGATCAGCGTCGTCTGATTATCTCGGGCGTCCGGCCGAAGCAGGTTGTCAGGCTCAATGATGGCATCTACCACGTTGTTTCGGGATACGGCACCGTCAACGCGGTGATACGATCCGACATAAGCGTCCAGGCGGGCAAATTGACCGAGGCCGTGATACAACACCGGGCGGCACAGCTTACTTTGAAACTGGTTGCCGAGGCCGGCGGTGAAGCCATTGCCGATACGGCCTGGTCGATCACCAACTTGGCCGGTGACCTCATCAGTGAAAGTGTTGGCGCATTTCCGTCGCTCGTCCTGGCAGAAGGTGAATACACCGCCATTGCCCGTCACAAGGAGCGGCTGTTCCGCCGAGACTTCAAGGTTGTTGCCGGCCGCAATGTCGATGTCGAGGTCATGCTCGACCTGGCCAACTGAACGGCCAGGCCAACACAACAAACGGTATGACGGATACCCTGTTACGCCCGCTGCAGATCCGGCGGAGTCGCCTCATCCGACAACATTGAGACCGCCTCATCGAGCGTCATCGACATCTGATCGCGGCTGCCCAGGCGACGCATATTGACCGTTCCCTCTTCGGCTTCCCGGCGACCGCAGACCAAAATGACCGGAACCTTCGTCAGGGAATGTTCGCGGACCTTGTAGTTGATCTTTTCATTACGGAAATCCGTTTCAACCGTCAGACCCACCTTTTTGAGGCTGGCGGCAACCTTGCGGCCATAATCGTCAGCATCTGACGTGATGGTGGCGACGACAACCTGGACCGGCGCAAACCACAGCGGCATGTTGCCCGCATGGTTTTCAATCAGAATGCCAAGAAAACGCTCCATTGATCCACAGATCGCCCGGTGGACCATCACAGGCTGCTTCTTTTCCGAATCCTTGTCGATATAGAATGCGCCAAATCGCTCCGGCAGATTGAAATCCACCTGCGTGGTTCCGCATTGCCATTCGCGCCCGATTGCATCGCGCAAGGTATACTCGAACTTCGGTCCGTAAAACGTACCCTCGCCCGGATTGATTCCGGTTTTGATGCGGCCACCGGAGTCGGCCTCGATCTGTTTGAGAATGGTCGACAAGACGTCTTCAGCATGATCCCACATCTCATCCGTTCCTACGCGTTTTTCCGGCCGCGTGGCGAGCTTCACGGTGAATTCATCGAAGCCGAAATCCGAGTAGGTCGACAAAATGAGATCATTGATCCGCAGACACTCACTGGCAAGCTGGTCTTCGGTGCAGAACACATGCGCGTCATCCTGAGTGAAGCCGCGCACACGCATCAACCCGTGCAAGGCGCCCGATGGCTCATAGCGATGCACGCTTCCGAATTCAGCCAGTTTGACTGGCAATTCCCGGTAGGACCGCAGTCCATGTTTGAAGATCTGCACATGTCCGGGGCAATTCATCGGTTTGATGGCAAAGACCCGATCATCCACCGTTTCTGTGGCAAACATGTTTTCCCGGTACCAGCCCCAGTGCCCTGAGGTCTCCCACAACGTCTTGTCGAGAATCTGCGGGGCATTGACCTCGTCATAGCCATGCTCGTCCAACCGGCGGCGCATGTAGTTGACGAGCTTTTGAAACATCCGCCAACCCTTGGCATGCCAGAAGACCACTCCCGGACCCTCTTCCTGGAAATGGAACAGATCCATTTCCCGGCCAAGTCGGCGGTGATCGCGTTTCTCCGCTTCTTCGAGCATATGAACATAGGCGTCCAGTTGCTTCTGGTCAGCCCAGGCCGTGCCATAGATACGCGTCAGCATCGGATTGTTGGCATCACCGCGCCAATAGGCACCGGCAACCTTCATCAGTTTGAACGCCGTGCCGATCTGGCCCGTCGACGCCATATGCGGGCCGCGGCACAGATCAAACCAGTCACCCTGATTGTAGATTTTCAGGTCGTCACCTTCGGGAATGGCGTCAACCAGTTCGACCTTGTAGGCCTCGCCCATATCGGCAAAGGTTTTGCGTGCCTTGTCGCGCGACCATACTTCCTTCGTGAATGGTTTGTTTCGTGCAATGATTTCACGCATCTTCTTCTCGATGCGTGGCAGATCCTCAGGCGTAAAGGGCTCGTTGCGGGCAAAATCGTAATAAAAACCGTTCTCGATCACCGGACCGATGGTCACCTGGGTGCCGGGATAGAGCTCCTGTACCGCTTCGGCCATCACATGGGCCGCATCGTGGCGGATCAGTTCCAGGGCGCGCGGATCATCACGGGTCAAGATCTCGATTGCGCCGTCATGAACAGGATCTGACAGATCCATGACTTCGCCATCAATCGCGATGGCGACGGCTTTCTTGGCCAGAGACTTGGAAATGCCTTCCGCCACCGCACGTCCAGTCGTTTCGGCGGGAAATTCTCGGCTTGAACCATCGGGGAATCGTAGGGAAATGGCGTTTGCCATCGGGGTCTCTCCTGTTCCAGTCCCGCCAACGAATGCGGGTGGTTGATGTAACCGGCCATGCGCCGGGCGCTGGCCTTTTATCCTGCCGTATTTGTTTTTGCAACGCGGCTCATCGGTGACGGATGAAATAACGCCATGGCAAATACCACCGCATCCTGTCACTCAGTTTTTCAGGCACCGGATCGATTCCACGTGTTCCGCCCGGTCCGCAGCGAATGATACGAAAAAAGGAAAGCCAACCTCCGGACCAAAGACCGTGCCGCGCAATGGCCTCATAGGCATATTCTGAGCAGGTCGGCAAATGACGACAATGATTGCCCACAAATCCCGAAAGGGTCAGTTGATAGAACCGAACGAGACCCATGCCCAGCAGCCGGTCCGGAGTTTTGCGATAGGGGCCATCATAATTACGGCCCTTCGGGGCGGTCATGATAGTGGACAACCCATCCGCCTGTTATGCAGCGGCGTCATCAGCCCGTTTGCTTTCGATCTGGTCCAAGGCGTCAACAACCGCATCGAATGTCAGCATGGTCGACGCGTGTCGGGCCTTGTAATCGCGAACCGGTTGCAGGAACTGAAGGTCGGCAAACCGCCCTTCCGGAGGCGGCCCGCCCTGTTTCAGCATGGCGCTCATCTGTTCGCGCACCGCACGAAGCTCCTGGGTCGATGCGCCGATGATGTGACTGGCCATGATGGACGATGACGCCTGCCCCAAGGCACAGGCCTTCACCTCATGGGAGAAATCACTGACAATGTCGCCATCCAGTTTCAGCCAGATTTTCACCGTTGAGCCACAGAGCTTGGAATGGGCACGCGCGGAGGCGTCGGCATCATCGAGGACACCTATACGGGGAATGTTGCCGGCGAACTCCAATATCTTGGCGTTGTAGACATCATCAATCATGCGTTTGTTCCCGGTTTCCGGCTCAGGAGACACTGCCTGCAGCCGAAATTCGACACATTAAGGTCGCCATTTCGATGGCAATTGCGTTGTCTATACCCTATTTTGGGAGATGGTAACACCATTACAAGGGTTGCGTTGCTGCGGGACATGGTGCAGTGCATGAACGCAAATGAGGCCTCGAGAATACCTGTTGGGGTGGAGATCAACCGGACGGTGTTCCTTCCGGACTTTGAAATGGACGCGCGCAGGCGGAGAGTATTGTGACGATGGACGCCATTATCAAGAATTTTCCAAAGGGGCTCGACGAGGGTGCCGAGGGAGATAATGTTGCAGTCGAAAAACCGACGGAAGCCGAAGCCATGGCTGCCGTCGAGGTTTTGCTTCGCTGGATTGGCGAGAACCCGGAGCGCGAGGGATTGCGTGATACCCCCGCACGCGTGGCAAAGGCTTATCTCGAGCTTTTTTCCGGTTATGGCCAGTCGGCCAAGGAAATCCTCGGACGCACCTTCGAGGAAGTGTCGGGCTATGACGAATTGGTACTGGTTCGCGACATTCCCTTCTTTTCCCATTGTGAACACCACATGGTGCCGATCCTCGGAAAGGCGCATATCGGATATTTGCCGGACGGCCGGGTCCTTGGTCTTTCCAAAATTGCGCGGGTTGTCGATCTCTTCGGTCGGAGGCTGCAAACCCAGGAGGCATTGACCGCCCAGATCGCCGAAGCAATAGACACGACTCTCAAGCCGCGCGGAGTGGCGGTGATGATCGAAGCCGAGCACATGTGCATGGTGATGCGCGGTGTCCAGAAACTTGGCTCCACGACTCTGACCTCGACCTTCACCGGCCAGTTCAAGACCGAGCCTCAGGAGCAGGCCCGGTTCATGTCGATGCTGCGCAATCGCGATTGAATGCCGAAGCCATGACAGACATTATGAGCACCGGATCGGAATTTCCTTCCACTCCGAAGAATAAGAAGGACATGGAAGAAGGTGCACTGTTGGCACCGAGATTTGATTCCAACGGCCTTGTGACCGCAATCGTGACGGATGTTGCAGACGGCGCTGTTTTGATGGTTGCCCACATGAACAGCGAAGCCCTGGCCCTGACCCTGTCAACGGGGATTGCCCATTACTATAGTCGCTCCCGCGGCACGCTTTGGAAAAAGGGCGAGAGCTCGGGCAATGTCCAGACGGTGCATGAGGTGCGCACCGATTGCGATCAAGATGCCATTCTGCTTTCGGTGAGCGTGTCGGGACATGCAGCGACCTGCCACACCGGGCGGCGGAGCTGCTTCTACAGACGGGTTGAAACGATTGATGGCAAGCCCGCACTTGTCATGATTGGCGATCAGCCAAGATTTGATCCTGAGAAGGTCTATCGACCCTGAGGGACAAAGCGCCTTGAAAAAGGACGAATGCATCTGTCAAACTAGGTATTAGGCTCCCGATCGGGATTACCCCGGTTTGGCAAGAATTCGCCTGCAAAGGTGACCGATGAACGATATCAGCACACACGAAACTGGCGGTGCCACCGAATCACTCCCCAAGACCAAACTGGCGTTGGCGCTGGGTGGCGGCGCCGCGCGGGGCTGGTCCCATATCGGTGTTTTGCGGGCGCTTGATGAAGCGGATGTTGGCATCAGCATGGTGGCCGGAACATCCATTGGCGCGCTCGTTGGCGGGTGTTATCTGGCCGGAAAGCTCGATGAACTTGAAGAGTTTGCCCGAAGCTTGACCATGAGACGCATTGTCGGCCTGCTTGATCTTGCCATTGGCGGCAGTGGGCTGTTCGGCGGGATGCGATTGAGCAAGCGCATGCGCGAGCATCTATCGGATATTGAAATCGAAGATCTGGACCGGCCCTTCACAGCCGTCGCAACAGAGATCGCGACGGGTCACGAAATCTGGATTCACAGCGGCTCGCTGACAACGGCCATTCATGCATCCTATGCCCTGCCCGGCATATTCGAGCCCGTGCGCTGCAATGGCCGAACCCTGGTCGACGGTGCTCTGGTCAATCCTGTACCGGTTTCCGTCTGCCGGGCTCAGGAACAGCCGTTGGTCGTGGCCGTCAATCTTCACTATGACATGTATGGTCGCTCCGCCGTCGTCAAACACACAGCCTCAGCTTCAACGGGCGGAGAAACCGATGAGCAATCGAGACGGGACAAGCGCAAGGCGGCTCGCATGGGAATGGCGAATGTGATGGTCCAGTCCTACAACATCATTCAGGACAGGATTTCCCGGGGACGCCTCGCAGGCGATCCGCCCGACCTTCTCCTTATGCCCCGGCTTTCCGATATCGGACTGTCCGAATTTCATCGGGCCAGCGAAGCGATCGACCGCGGATATGAGGAAACCGTCTCGAAACTGACTGACATCAAGCGTCTGCAGGAAGTGCTACGCTAGCGTTCACGGCGCCGGCAGGATCGGCGGCTTTCGCCTCAGCCCGGAAAGCGCGTTCCCGACAATGGCGGCCAGAAGCAACGATCCGCCGAGCACAGTGTTGCGATCGATGGTCTCACCCAAAAACAGCCATACCCAGAAGGGGCCGATGAGCACCTCGCCAAGGGAGAGCAAGGTCAATTCGGCGGCCGGAACGGAATTCGAACCAATCGTGTAGAGCACCAGGCCGGCGCCGATCTGGAACACACCCATGACCAGCGCGATGGACATGTCGTTTGCCGATATCGCAAAGGTCAGCCCCTGAAGCACACAGACAAGTCCCGACAATGCAAGTGCAAACAGACCGGATAGAAACACGGAGGGCAACATCTCCTGTGCCTTGCCCCATCGCAGCGCGACCGTGAAAACAGCGAACGCAAAGGATGACGCCAGAGCGGCAATATTGCCGATCATATGCCCCGACGAGAATCCATCGGCCACCATGATGCCGACACCCACAACGGCAAACACCATGGCAAATCCGGTCGCCCGTCGGACCGGTTCCCCCAAAACCAGCCATCCCAGTGCGGCTGCGATAAACGGAGCAGCCGCGAAAAGCAGCAGAGCGCTGGCAACCGAGGTTTCCTGAATCGCGTAGATGCCACCTGCATAGGCACCAACCAGTGCAATCCCGGCAACCACCGATGCCTTGCCCGCCTTGCGAATTGTTGCAAACGGCCGGCCATCGGACCGCCACCAGATCACCACAAACAGAAACGGTGTCAGGCTGAGCGAACGATAGAACAGAATTTGCCAAACGCTCGCTTCGTCGATCAGCCGAATGCCAAGGCCGACCATCGACCACAGCATTCCCGCCACCAGAACGAAAACAACGCCCCGCCGATAGGCCGTATCGGCGGTGGGAATCGGATCAACAGCGGCCATGACAGGTCCCCGTAACAATGCGGAAGCGCAATTGGACACCCGCGCCGGCCGGAATGCAATGGCCGATTGTGCCATCGTCAAAAATCAACGTAGTCCGAACCAAGCTCCGCCAAGGAACACCGCCTCGCTGACAACAATGCCAACAACCACCCTTTGCCGAAAAACAAGAAACGCCAGGAAACCGGCAAGGGCCGCACCGACCCGCAGCGTGACTGGTGTTGCTGCCAGCGCGCCCGATGGATACAGGAGCAGGCGAGCGATAACGGCCGCGACAAGAGCCGTTGCCACGGCGCGGATCCAGATCAGCGCAATGGATTCCTCCAACAGCCGCTTGCCCAGCAGCACACCGAGCCAACGCCAGATATCCGTCGCAAGCCATCCGGCAATTGCGATGAAGATGTAGGGCCAAAAGGCCTGCATACTCAAACTAACCGGCACCGTTGCGCCTGCGCATAACGTTGATCGAGCGCTCCAGAACGAACGCCAAGGTACCACCAAGCACACCGGCGAGCAGCAGGCCGTATTCCGGGGTGATCACGTGAAAAACCGGTCCCAGGACCAATCCAATGACCATCGCATATTGGATTTCCGGCGTACGGGCAGAGGCCCAGATGGAGGTCAGGAAATAAACTGGTGTCAACAAAAAGAGGCCACCCGCCAAGAGCCCGGGAAGGTGACTGATGACATCGTAGGTCACGGCGACCAGAACAATGTTGGTCACGGAAATCGTCAGTCCGAAACCGGCGAAGAAGGCCACCCTTCCCTCTCTCGGCACAGTGTGGATGCGTTGCATCGTGAAGACCCACGCCGTGACCGCAACAAAATGCGACAGGAGCAGAAGCAGCCAGGTTGGGGTCGATTTGCCACGAATTTGCGGAACGAGTGCCGCAACCATCGGCATCAGTCGCATCGATGACAATGCCACGGCAATCGCCGCCGTCGGCAGGGATGCGCCCGCCAGCATGGCGCCGATCAGAACGATTTGCGCCGGGAGCGCCCAGACGGCAGCCGTCATGAAAACTGTTTGACCGAGCGGCATGCCGGCCTCAAAGGCAAACCCGCAAAAACCGACAAAGGCTCCCATCAAAATCAGAGCCGGCGCCGAAAAAACACCCCGCATGCCGCGCGCAAACCAGGGCCATTGCCGAACGGGCGTTTCGGATTTCATCAGTTCGAACGGCGCTCGGGCAATCGGTTCAGGATCTTTTGTAATTTTCGAGCCCGAGCCGAGAGCGCCTTGCGCGGAGAAACCAAAGCCCGGTCGATGGCCGCGCGTCCCGCGGCACGGTCGATACGACCGTCAGAGGCCAGGTCAACCAATGCCTGCAGGGAGCAGGCCGCGACAATGTTGAACCGACTTTCCAGATTGACCGTCAGAATATCGTGGACCTCCGCCGCCTGCTGCGCCGTCAGCCTGCAACCCGTCAGCAATTTCGGCAATTGCTCACCGAGCTCCCATTGCTTCAGTTTCCGCAGCAAGTCGATCAGCTGTCCGACATGGGGATCGAACAGAGCCGGATCCTTCGATGAAACCTGCATGGCTGCATGCGCCGCATGCGAGACAACCGCCGGATCGTCATCGTCCAGCAGAGCGACCAGTTCCGGTATGAGAGAATGATCGGAAAGAACACTATCCGTAACGGCGCCTGCGGCGCCCGGGATACGACGATCGCCCTCTTGAAGGCGATCGCGCAACCAGGATCCAGACGCGTCCACTACTTCTTTCGCGGAACTTTTGGCACAGCGCTGCCGCGCGGTTTGGTCTGCCTTGCCGGTTTGGCCGGTGGCTCATCCGTCAACTTGGCGCTCGGCGCGGGTTTCACTGGCGTTGCAGGTTTTGGCTTTTCAGCCGTGCGGGCTTTGGCCCGCGCAGCCGGTTTCTTTCGCGCAACGGCAGGCTTTTTAGGTTTGGGTGGTTTTTTGTCGGGAATGGCCTCCAGCTTCAACTCGCTGTCACCATCCTTGTTCTTGTCAACCGACACTTTGACCGTGCCGCCTTTCTTGAGCTTGCCGAAAAGAACCTCATCCGCCAGCTGTTTCTTGATGTGCTCCTGGATCACCCGCGCCAACGGGCGAGCACCCATGCGCTCGTCATAGCCTTTGTCGGCAAGCCAGGCGATCGCATCCTTGGTCAGATCGAACGTTACGCCGCGCTCGGCCAGTTGTGCTTCCAATTGCATGACGAATTTCTGAACGACCTGATGAACAACAGGTGTCGGCAGGGAACCAAACGCGATGATGGCATCGAGGCGATTGCGAAATTCCGGAGAAAACATCCGGTTGATCGCCTCCATATCATCACCTTCACGCTTCGCCGAGCCGAAGCCGATTGCAGGTTTTGCCATGTCGGCGGCACCGGCATTGGTCGTCATGATCAAGATGACATTTCTGAAATCGATCTGCTTGCCATTGTGATCCGTCAGTTTGCCGTGATCCATGACCTGAAGCAGAATATTGAACAGATCCGGATGCGCTTTCTCAATTTCATCGAGCAGCAGAACACAATGGGGATGCTGGTCGACTCCGTCGGTCAGCAATCCGCCCTGATCGAAACCCACATAGCCGGGAGGCGCGCCCAATAGCCGCGACACCGTGTGGCGTTCCATATATTCAGACATATCAAAGCGCAGCAGCTCCACACCAAGCGCACTGGCCAATTGCCGGGCCACTTCGGTTTTACCGACACCCGTGGGGCCGGAGAACAGGTAGCTGCCGATGGGTTTGTCAGGCTCGCGCAAACCTGCCCGCGCCAGCTTGATGGCTGATGCCAGCGCCGTGATTGCATCATCCTGTCCGTAAACGACCGACCGCAATTGCTTGTCCAGATTGGCCAGCACCTGCTTGTCATCCTTGGAGACCGATTTCGCCGGAATGCGGGCCATCGAGGCGATGGTTTCCTCAATCTCCTTTTCCGTGATCGTCTTGCGCCGCTTGCTCTCCTCGACCAGCATCTGCGACGCGCCGGTCTCATCGATCACATCAATGGCCTTGTCGGGCAATTTCCGGTCATTGATATAGCGCGCCGACAGTTCCACTGCCGTTTTGATCGCATCATTACTGTATTTGACCTTGTGATAATCCTCGTAATAGGGCTTCAGGCCTTTGAGGATCTCCACAGCGTCATCGATACTGGGCTCATTGACGTCGATCTTCTGGAAACGGCGCACCAGCGCACGATCCTTTTCAAAGAACTGGCGGAACTCCTTGTAGGTGGTTGACCCAATGCAGCGGATCGCGCCGCTGGACAGCGCCGGCTTCAGCAGATTGGACGCGTCCATGGCACCGCCGGACGTTGCCCCGGCGCCAATAACGGTATGAATCTCGTCAATGAAGAGGACAGCGCCGGGCGTATCTTCCAGCTCCTTGACCACCTGTTTCAGGCGCTCTTCGAAATCGCCCCGATAGCGTGTACCGGCCAGCAATGCCCCCATGTCGAGCGCAAAAATCGTCGCATCCAGCAGCACTTCCGGCACATCACCGTTGGTGATGCGACGGGCAAGTCCCTCGGCAATGGCTGTCTTGCCGACACCCGGATCGCCGACATAGAGCGGGTTGTTCTTTGATCTTCGGCAGAGGATCTGGATGGTCCGGTTAACCTCCTTTTCCCGGCCGATCAGCGGGTCGACCTTTCCATCCAGCGCCTTCTGATTGAGGTTGACGCAATAGGCGGTCAGCGCATCCTGATTCTTCGGCTTGCTGCTGTCTTCGCTGTCGGATGGGGTCGACGGGCTGTCGGCTTCGGATTCCTCGACACCGCGCACCGGGCGGCTCTCAGACGCGCCGGGACGCTTGGAAATGCCATGGGATATGAAATTCACCGCATCGTAACGGGTCATCTCCTGTTCCTGGAGGAAATAGGCCGCATGGCTCTCCCGTTCGGCAAAGATGGCCACCAGAACATTGGCGCCGGTCACCTCGTCGCGACCGGATGACTGCACATGGATGACAGCGCGCTGGATTACGCGCTGGAAGCCCGATGTCGGTTTGGAATCCTCATCATATCCGGTGACGAGGTTGTGAAGTTCATTGTCGATATATTCGGTGACCGTGGATTTCAATGCATCCAGGTCGACACCGCAGGCGCGCATGACCGCAGCCGCGTCCGAATCATCCATCAGAGCCAACAGCAAATGTTCGAGCGTGGCATATTCATGGTGACGGTCGTTGGCGAATGTCAGTGCCTGATGCAGCGCCTTTTCAAGACTGGGGGAAAAAGTCGGCACGATTATATCCTCATTTTTTTTCCATCACGCATTGCAGCGGATGTTGATTCTGACGCGCGAAATCCATCACCTGTGTGACCTTCGTTTCGGCCACCTCGTAGGTAAACACTCCGCATTCGCCAACACCGTGGTTGTGGACATGCAGCATGATCCGTGTTGCGGCCTCTCTGTCCTTCTGGAAAAAACGCTCCAGAACATGCACAACAAACTCCATGGGTGTGTAATCGTCATTCAGTATCAACACCCGGTACAGACTCGGCTTTTTCAGCTTCTTTTGTGTGCGCGTGATGACGGAGATGCCGTTGTTGCTGCCTTCGCCGTCTCCGTCCCCGTCTCCACCGTCATCATCTGCACTTGCCCATATAGGCTCAGCAATCATTATTTCCCGTGTCCTGTTGCCTGTTTCCCAACCGATTTCATCTCCGTGATCACGTCACCTCCGGTAGTCTATCCTAATCTAGGTCTCTTTTGTCCAACTTTAAGCCCTTGACGGGCACTGATAAAGAGCCGTCACCGAATACGAATCCAAAGATACGTTTAACAGGCCGGGCTTGCGTCATTCTGACGTCTTTGGATGGGGTGTTGCTGTCGAAAGGAGGCATCGAAATGGGCTCGAAACCATGTAAGGACCTTGTCGCGGCCCTCGCACCCTCCAAAGATAGGTTCTTGAGCCTGCGCTTCAAGAACCGTGCTTCAATCAACATGGTGCGCTGTGGCAAACGTCAAGATTCGCGTGGTGTTGAGCCAATGAAAAAACCCCGGCGACCAAAGGCGACCGGGGCAACATATCGGCTTGATTGTATGAGCGACAAAACCTGATCAGGCAGCCTTCTTTGGCGCAGCCGCTGGCGCAGCTTTCGTCGCTGCAGCCTCAAGAGGCTTGTAGGCATCGCGTGCGGCGTTTGAGTAGATTTCACTCATCTTGGTGGCCTGAGCGACAAAGCTCTCATAGGACGACTTGGCAAAATCGCTCTGAATTTCAAAAGCCTTTTCGAACGATTTGGCGGCAACCAGCTGTTCCATCGCCTTGGCGTTGTCTTCATAGGATTTTTTGGAAAAGTCGGCGGCTTCCGTCGTCATTGTCTGCATTCCCTGCGCAAGCGCAGAGTAGCTTTTCAGCATATTGTCCATGGCATCCTTGCCATACTTACTGGCATCATCAAGGGAAAACATCTCGGTATCCTGTGTTGCATTGGGTTGGGGCGGAATGCCCTGACAAAATGGGTGCAAACCGTATTGACGTCTTTATGTGCACTGCAGCAAAATGTCAAGAATACATGATGCATTGCACCATCCACCAAAATTCCGTTCTCGTAAAAATTGCGAGAATCAGGCAATAAACCGGAAACCATAAACGGATTGGTAACGCTGTTTGTCTAACCTCTCGCGAAATGCGCCATTGTTGGCGGCACCCCTGATTGATGTGTATTTGCGTAGATTGATTGGACAAAAACAGTGAACGTAGCTTTGTCAGCCTTTCGCAGTTTCGCCCTCCCCCGACCGGGAATTTTCAAGGCCCTGATTCGTGTTTTGCTGTTTGGCTTGCTGGCTGCGTCCTTCGCAACCACCGCCCAGGCCAACTCGAAATATGCCGGCATCGTCATCGACGCCAAAACGGGTAAGACACTCTACGCCTCCGGCGCCGATTCCCATCGTTATCCGGCATCTCTGACCAAGATGATGACGTTGTATATGATGTTCGACGCGATCGACAGCGGACGCATGACCAAAAAGACGCGTATCCGGGTCTCCAAAAACGCCGCCGCCGAGCAACCGTCCAAAATCGGTGTACGGCCTGGCCAGACCATCTCGGCCGAACAGGCCATTTTTGCATTGGTGACCAAATCGGCAAACGATGTCGCAACAGCGGTCGCTGAACATCTGGGCGGTTCCGAATCGGGCTTCGCCAAACAGATGACCACCAAGGCGCGGTCTCTGAGGATGAGCAAGACGACCTTCCGCAACGCCCATGGCCTGCCGAATTCCCGGCAAAAAACAACCGCCCGTGACATGGCAAGGCTTGGATTGGCTCTCCGCGAACACTTCCCACATCACTATCACTATTTCTCCACACGCAGCTTTAAATATGGCAAGGCGCGGTATGGAAATCACAACCGGTTGCTTGGAACAGTAAAGGGTGTGGACGGGATCAAAACCGGATATACCCGTGCATCCGGATTCAACCTTGTTTCATCGGTACGCAAGGACGGACGCAGCATCGTGGCCGTTGTCATGGGCGGCAAGACCGGCGCCAGCCGCAACGCTCAGATGAAAAAGCTCATTGGCCGGTATCTTCCAAAGGCCTCGCGGCGCGGCAAAGGCAATTTGATTGCCAAGGGTCCATCTTCCTACAGGGTCGCCAAACTCCCGAAAACCGGACCCATGCCGAAATTTCGTGATTTCAGCGATGTTCGTGTTGCCTTGGCCTACGCTCAACCGCAAAAGACAGCGTCGTTTCCGACTCCTGTGGACCGCCCGGTCATCGGCAAGGAAGCTCTCATCAACGGTTTGAAGAAGCAGCGCGCTGTTGCTGCTCCCATTCCGCGCCCCAAGGCAGCTGTCGGAAGCAGCAGCCAGACCGCGGCGGTCAATCAACAGGTCGACACAATTGTCACATCAAGCACCGGCCTGCCGACCGGATGGGTCATTCAGATCGGTGCGTCTCCGACCCGCGAAGCAGCAGAAAGCCTGCTGTTTGAAGCCAAGGCGAAAACCGGCGGCGTCATGTCCGACGCAGAGCCATTCACCATGGTCACCCATCGCAACGGGCAGCAATTGCACAGGGCGCGATTTGCTGGGTTTTCCGGCAAGTCGCAGGCTTGGGGCGCCTGTAAGGCGTTGAAGAAAAAAGGATATGGCTGCTGGGCAACCCAGCAATGATCTAACGTGTGGGCAGATGGCGGCGCCATCCGCCGGATGCATCCTCTTGGTTTGTTTTTTGTAGTGGGGATAATTCAATGACGACGCAGCAAAACATCTTTGGCCTCATTAATCCGAGTCGCCAAAAAGACAGAGCCGCCGGTATCGGGATGAACGCGTTTCATCAAACGGCGATGCGCCTCGCGGATTTCCGCCTCGGACGCACCAGTCGGAAGACCAAGGATCTCGTAAGCCTCCTGCTCGCTCATGGGGCCCGAAGCTGGCGCAGCACCCAACCCGTCGTCCGCGTGCGCGTCAAAGCTATCTCGCCAAGTGGGTATACGCCGGTCAAGATACGCTTCTAGAACCTGTCGGCTTTCCGCGTCCTGCATCAATTCCCCATACAGTGACACGAGTTCCTCTTCCGACATGTCGTCCAACTGCCGGCCCTCAAACCGGCCCGCAAGCACCAGTCCATTCATTTCGCCGGTGTCCAGGTCCAGCTCCATTTCCAGTGCAGCGGTTCGAACCGTAGACGTCTGGTTCGGACTGACCGTGCTACTGGACCGAGCCCGTGCGCGCCCAAACAGGACCGCGGCAAGCCCGAACAGGCCAAAGGCCATACCGGCCCGGCCAGCAAGCGTCAGGACCAATCCGATACCGGTCAGCAACACAGGCGGAAGATAGCGCATCACTGTCGCGAGCCGGCGTGCATCCATACGGACAAACAGCGCAGCCAATCCGGCAAGCACCAGAAGCGCCAGCACGATGTAGAACATGAAAATCACGCTATTGGTGTTTCACCTTCCTGATAACTGCTCCAGCAGCAATCGCGACTCCCTGCTGCTGTGTTTCTCAAGGGCTCTTAGCCCACCTGACGCGTAGACCGCAACGGCTTTGAGAAGATTGAGCAGAGCGCCAGCAGCACTGTTGTCAAATCGCAAATATGCACCTGATGACAGCCGCGCAATTTCGCGAAAGCCGGTTTGTGCAGCCGGATCGCTGCCTTCCTGAAACATGAAACATGGCACTTTGCGCATGCCCAGTTCACCGGCCGTTTGACACAAACGGTCGATATCTTCCTCCATTGCATCGCCGATATACACCAGCGCGCTGACCGGTTTGCGCAGCGTTTCATCGCGGGTGTGTTTGAGAACCTTGCCAATCTGGGTGTGACCACCGCGGCAGTCGATACGAGTCATCAAATCGCGCAATTGCGTGGCGTCGCTAACCCATTTCGATGCCCGGCATTCGCCAAACCCACGAAAATAAACCAGCTGAACATTCAGGCCGCCGGCTTTGCTGACGGCATTGAACATTTCACCCTGCAACCGACACGCAGCGTCCCAGGTGGGTTGGCGGCTCATGGTGGCATCAAGTGCAAAAACCAGTCGGCCAGATTGCCCGCCAGGCTGTGGGGTGATTGCCCGCGCTGCATTCAGGAAATCAGCGACATCCGTTTTGGACGATGGCGATTGTTTGTTGTCTGCGACCTGCCGGGAGCCGGGCTTGGCCGTGACATCACGTCTTCGCATGGACCGTTCCTCATTTTCAGGCAGCCGCCGGAATTCCGATCATTCCGAACAGACCTTTGCCGGGTAGAATACTAACAGGTTTCCCTAATCTAGGGTCACGACTTATTAATGTCATGCAAATCTGTTTTTGTTTGGAGAGTTCAATTGCCGGAAATCAAATACGAGATAGGGCTTGCTGCCATTGCCGGAATGGAATGCCGGCGAGGAGGTTTTGCCGATCAACCCCTTCGAGCGCACCGGCAGTCAGTTTACAGCAATCCGAGATCGGCGAGTTCGCGACGCAATTCCGGCGGCAGAGACATGAAGCCGGAGCGTCCGCGGCTCAGATCTGCAGGTGCATCAGCAACCGTGAGATAGCGCCATCCCTGAAAAGCCCGGCGAGGCTGCCATTCGGTCATGATCAGTCTTGGCTCCAGTACAATTCGGCAGCGCGAAATACCGGAATCATCCGTGAAGGGCCGGATCTCCTCGATATATTGCCGGACCTGGATATTGCCCTTGATCACCCAGTATAGCGATCCGCCATCAACCAGATCATCCGCCCGTTTCGGAACCATTCGGGTCGTGTGAAACTGAATGACTTCAACACCGCGCCTTTTCTTGTCGGCAAGGCCGAAGTCGACGGAAGCCTGCAGGTCTTCAACCGTGTCCACACCGACACAGAGTTTGACGAGATTGAGGGTCATCAGACTGACGTAAGGGTCTGACCGTCATGGTCAAGCGCTCCGGGACACTTTCCACAGCACCCCGACGTGTTCATCATGTAAAATCAACACTCCACGACATTGACCGCCAACCCGCCTTCGCTGGTTTCCTTGTAGCGCTCATTCATGTCCAGCCCGGTCTGCCGCATGGTTTCGATACACGCATCGAGCGGCACGAAGTGTTTGCCGTCCCCCTTTAACGCGAGCGACGCGGCGGTGACGGCCTTGACCGCTCCAAGCGCGTTCCGCTCGATACAGGGAACCTGCACCAGCCCGCCGACGGGATCGCAGGTCATGCCCAAATGGTGTTCCAGAGCAATCTCAGCAGCATTTTCGACTTGTTCCGGCGTACCACCAAGAACCGCGGCAAGACCCGCAGCTGCCATCGCCGACGCCGAACCCACCTCCCCCTGGCACCCCACCTCTGCGCCAGAAATCGATGCGTTGTGCTTGATGATGCCGCCAATGGCAGCAGCGGTGAGAAGGAAGTCCCTTATACCGTCGGTGTCAGCACCGTCATGGAACTGCGCATAGTAGCGTATCGTTGCCGGAATGACGCCAGCTGCACCATTGGTTGGCGCTGTGACGATACGACCGCCACCAGCATTTTCTTCATTCACGGCCATGGCGTAAACGCTCAGCCAGTCATTGGCCAAGAGTGGATTTGATTTGTTCTGCTTCCACTCGTCCTGGAGCCTGTCGTGGATAGATCGTGCCCTGCGCCGTACATTGAGGCCACCGGGCATGACACCATCACCGGACAACCCGCGATCGATGCAGCCGCTCATCGCAGTCCAGATCTCATCAAGACGCCGGTCAAGCTCGGCGCCGGGAAAATGCTTTTCCTCATTGGCCCGTTTCATGGCGGCGACGCTCAGACCCGAGCGGCCAGCCATCTCGAGCATTTCCGCTGCGTTGTGGAATGGAAATGGTACACCCGCCTCTACGGCGGGCTCCTGTGCTTTTTGAAGCGCCTCCAGTTCCAGGTCGGACACCACGAAACCGCCGCCAATTGAGTAGTAGATGCGGCGCAACAACAGCCGGTCGTCACGGTCAAAAGCGTTGAACGCCATGCCGTTGGCGTGACCCGGCAGGGGTTGGTTGCGATCGAAGACCAGGTCGGTTTCCGGATCGAATTGATAGTCCGGATGCCCGGCTGGTGAAACGGTCTTTGTCGTTTCGACCTGCAGAACGGTGGCATCCATTGTGTCCGGGTCTACCGTATCCGGCAACAATCCGACCAATCCTAGCACCACCGCCCGCCCCGTTCCGTGGCCAATGCCGGTAAAGGCAAGCGACCCATGCAAACTGACCTGCAGGTGAGACACACTGTATCCGACCGGTCGCGGCCAATCGCCATTCAGAATGTCATCGAGAAACCTGTTGGCAGCCACCATCGGGCCCATCGTGTGGGAGCTTGAGGGACCAACGCCAATTTTGAACACATCGAAAACGGAAAGAAACATAGCCCGTCATACCCGTCCACTTCGTCACCGGTCTCCAATGTAACGTCAATCCCGACGGGATTGCTCTCGCGCACCGACAAACCCTTCCTTGGCAGCGACACGGTCGAACCAACGTGGAAATCCGGAAATTCAACCATCCCCACAAAATAAAACAGCGCGGGGTTTCCCCCACGCTGTTTTCGATTGTCGCACTGGATGTTCGGACTAAATTCCGCCGAAGAGATAAACCAATGCCAGCAGCCCTACAAAACCGATCACTGCACGGGCCGTTACGCCCCAGCAGGATTTCTCGACCGTTTCTTCCATTTTGGCTCCGCTTAATGCCTCAAATCCTGTCCACTGGCGATTGTTTTCCCGCCATATGGTTCGCGCGGTTTCTAATGGAACGGGCTGGCGATCGCAACCGTAAAATGACCGTTTTGTGACTGAAGATGGGCACCGGATTTTGGAACAAAAAAAGGTGTGAAGCATTTCAACAATTTAGTGTTGGGAGGCTGTAGAGCTTTTTTTCGCATTTTTGCCGTATTGCGCCAAATGATTCCATCTTTCCACAGCCGGATTTGAGACCCGCAGGGCTGATTCGACATGCGCCTATTGCGACACGATTTGTCCGATGATGGGGTTGGGAGTTGTCAGGCAATTGTCGAAACAGACCCGTTGGACAACACGCCACAGGGCCTGTCAGGAAACAATCATCACTGGATTAAACCCGCACAAACCGTCATGATCATTTGCCGACTGCTGATCGCAGTCCGACAAACGAAATTCCGGATTCGATTGTGCAGACGATCAAACACGCCACGCTGACCGACATTGCGTTGATCGCTCTGACCGCCTTGCTCTGGGCCTCGTCATTCGTGGCCATCAAGGTTGCAGTTCCTGAAACCGGCCCATTCTGGCTTGCCGCGATACGGGTATTGATCGGCTTCATCGTGCTTCTGCCCTACGCAATCTATCGCGGTTTCATGCTGCCACGGGGCCAGACAATGTGGCTGTTGGTCCTTGGTATGTCGGTGCTCAATGTCGTTTTCCCGTTTTTGCTCATTTCCTGGGCAGAATTGACCATCGATGCGGGTGTCGCATCGCTCCTGATGGGCACCGGCCCGTTCTTCGCACTTCTCGGGAGCCACCTGTTTACCACGGACGACCGGCTGACCGTTCCCAAACTCGTCGGTGTCCTGTGCGGATTTTCAGGCGTTCTGGTGATTGTCGGCGTCGATGCCATTGAAGGGCTTGGGAGCAATCTTGCAGCGCAATCAGCCTGCGTTGGCGGTGCATTGTGTTACATCGCAGCCGGCCTGCTGATCCGCCGCATAGATATTCCGCCGGGTCGTTTGGCCTGCCTCGCGCTCGGAATATCCGGCATTGTCCTGGTCGCACTGGCTGCCTGGCAGGATGGCGCACCGCCGCTCGATCTGACTCCCGAAGCATCCATGTCGCTCGTCTATCTGGGCCTGCTTCCCACCGGTTTTGCCTATATGCTGCGGTTCTATCTGATCCGAAAAATCGGATACTCAACATTCTCCATTGGCCTCAATCTTATTCCGGTCTTCGGCGTTCTGCTCAGCTTGATATTGTTGGGCGAGCCATTGACCCTGAAGGTTACGGTCGCCTTGGTTCTGGTCGTCTGCGGTCTGTTCATAGCGCGCATGAGCCCAAAGACAGACCATAAGGCTGGTGTCACGCCATGACGGAACCGAACATCACCAAACCCACCACAAGCCGCATTCCCGTCATTGACGTCGCGCGTGGTCTCGCGCTTTTCGCCATGGCCATCTATCATTTTGCATGGGACCTTGAGTTTTTCGGTTACGTGCCACAAGGCATGACTGCAGATGGCGGCTGGCGAATTTTCGCACGATCCATCGCCAGCAGTTTCCTGTTTCTTGTGGGCGTCAGTCTCGTCCTGGCGCATGGAAGGCAAATTCGCTGGCGCCCGCTGATAAAACGCCTTGCAATGATCGTTGCGGCCGCTGCCGCCATAACCGTGGCAAGCCGGATCGCAACGCCGGAGCGCTACATATTCTTCGGCATATTGCATTCCATCGCAGTTGCCACGGTCCTTGGAGTGCTCTTCATCAGAGCACCCGCTCTTTTCAGTGCGGCAGTCGGCATCGCCATCATCATTTTTACACCGGATCTGGTGGATCCGCTTTTCAACCAGCCCTTTCTGCTGTGGCTGGGTCTGTCGACCGAAACGGTTCAATCCAATGACTTTGTTCCTGTATTCCCTTGGTTCGGTCCAGTGCTGCTGGGCATGGCTGCGGCAAGATTTGCCCTCGACCGGAATTTGGTCGCCCGGCTTGCGTCAATCTATCGCGGCTCGGGCACCATCAATACAGGCCTGATTTTCACCGGCCGCCACAGTCTTGCCTTCTATCTCATTCACCAACCGGTGCTGGTAGCAGCGGTGTATGCGGTCAGCCTGATTGCTCCGCCGCCACCGCCGGACCCGAAAGTAACGTTCATGAACAGCTGCAATTACAGCTGTTCCTTGAACAATGAGAGCGCATTCTGCAGCCGCTTCTGCACCTGCACACTGGACAGGCTGGTGGAAGAAGACCTGCTGGACGCAATCATGACCGAGGGAAAACGTGAACAATCACAAACAGACATTCAGGCAATCGCCCGTGCCTGTACGTCCCAATCCATAGAGGAAGCACCGTCCCAATGAACGTATACCGGGCAACACCGAACACCATTCCCTGGCCACCGATCATCACGGCGGCGGCCATTTTGATCTCAGTGCTTCTTGGACTGGTCTATGCGCCATCCCTTCCTGACAACGCAGTGATCCGCCTCATTGGTGCTGTCATGGCGGTTACCGCCATCTACCTGGTTGGATGGGCGATCGTCACCATGATCTCGGCGCAGACGACGGTCCTTTCGCACCGCAAGTCGGACCACCTCGTCACGGCTGGTCCCTTCACGATGACGCGCAACCCCATATGTCTCGGCCAGCTCATGCTGGTGGCCGGCCTTGGACTGGTCACGACCAATGGATGGTTCCTGATATCCGCGGTTATTACCGGAATCTGTCTCTATCGGCTGGGGATCCGCCGTGAGGAATTGCACCTGCTGGCCCGGTTCGGTGCAGAATATGAGTTCTATTGCCGACGGGTCCGTCGCTGGATCTGACGCCAATACAGATTCACGTCATATCAGAAAAGTGAAAACGGGATTGGTTTTGTTTTCGTAGAAACACTCAGGTATTGCCGACTCCGTCAATGCCTGAATGGGCCTACGTTCCAACCCGCAATTCCGCCAAACGGGCAAGGCAGGCCTCGTCCACATTGTCGAGTTCGGCAAGCGTTTCCTCGATGTCCCTGCGTTTCTGGTCGAGCTGTTCACGCTTTTCCGCGACCCGCTTCATCATCAGTTCCAGTTGACCCAATTCCCCCGGCGGTCCTTTGTACATCTCGATGATCTCGCGGATTTCCGCGATGGTGAATCCGAGGCGTCGCCCCCGCAGAATCTCCTTGATCAGATGCCGGTCCGACGCCTTGAAAAGTCGGGTCCGTCCCCGTCGGTCCGGATGAATGAGCCCCTCATCCTCATAGAATCGCAAGGTGCGTGTTGAAACGCCGAATTCGCGTGTCAGTTCGGTGATCGTGTAGAATTTGTGCACGTTGATTCCCGGAAATGTCATTCACCCGAATCTACTTGTTCTCTTACGTAAAAGTCAATCAGCACATATTTCTTTTAATTTGCAAATACTTATTGTCACAAAGCGAAGTGCGCAGGACAGATCAAAAGAAGCCAAACCACCAGCCGGCCAATCCCAGAAAGGCGAAGAATCCAACGACGTCGGTAACGGTCGTTACAAAAACCGCAGAAGCGATCGCCGGGTCAATTCCCATCTTGTCCAGCAACAGCGGCAGGAGAATGCCCGAAAGACCGGCAGCGACCATATTGACGATCATTGCCATCCCGATGACAAGACCCAATTGCCAATTGCCAAACCAGACATAGGCCAATACGGCAACAAGTACTGCAAACATCATCCCGTTGATGATGCCGATGACGGCTTCCCTGCGGATCACGCGGCCGGCATTGTAAATGTCGATGTCACGGGTTGCGAGCGCCCGCACCGTTACAGTCAATGTCTGTGTCCCGGCGTTGCCCCCCATGGATGCGACGATCGGCATCAAAATGGCAAGGGCGACCATTTGCTCGATGGTGGCATCGAAAATACCGATAACCAGCGATGCAAGAATTGCCGTCAGCAGATTGACCATCAGCCAGGGAAACCGTGAACGCACGGTTGAAATCACATCGTCCGACAGTTCCTCGTCACCGACGCCGCCAAGCCGTTTGATGTCCTCCTCGGCTTCTTCCTGGATGACGTCGACAACATCGTCGATGGTTAGAACGCCAACAAGCCGGTCATTCTCATCAACGACCGCCGCAGAAAGCAGGTCATACTGACCGATCAGCTGGGCCGCTTCTTCCTGATCCATGGTCGCAGGAATGGGCCGGCTCGTCTCATGCATGATGTCTTCGATCTTGATTTCACGCTGACTGCGCAGGATCCGGTCAAGATCGATCGCGCCGAGAAGCCGAAAGGTCGGATCAATGACGAATATCTGGGCAAAGGAATCCGGAAGGTCCCGCTCCTCCCGCATGTAATCAATCGTCTGGCCAACGCTCCAAAAAGGCGGGACGGCGACGAATTCGGTCTGCATGCGTCTGCCGGCCGTGTCCTCGGGGTATTCCAGTGATCGTCGAAGGCGGATGCGTTCGGTGAAAGGAAGCTTGGCGAGGATATCCCTTTGATCCTCCTCGTCCATGTCTTCAAGGATATAGACCGCATCGTCGGAATCGAGTTCCCCGAGCGCCTCGGCGACCTTGTCGTTCGGCAGGTCGTCGACAATGTTCAGCCGGATCGCATCATCGACCTCGGTCAATGCGGCAAAATCAAAATCGTCGCCGAGTAGTTGCACCAATGCGTGGCGCTGCTCCGGCTGCAGGGATTCGATCAGATCGCCAAGTTCGGATTCATGCAGATGGGAAACGATGTCCTTGAGAAACAGCACATCGCGGTCGGCAATCGCTGCCTCGACACGGGCAACATAGGCGCTGCCGATGACACCGTCCTCATCATAAATGTCCGGGCCGCTCTTTTCCGGACTCCGGCTCCTGTCTGGCGCGCTCTGTTCGTTCATGACGTCCGAATCCGGTGCGTTTATCCTAGGCTCAGAACCCACTGAGTATCAGGATTTCGACGGTCGCGCAGTCCTTTTTGCGCTCTGTTCGGACAAACGCAAATATTGGGCGGATGGTGCCCGGCAGACACATGTTTCAAAGGAGGTAATCGAGAACCGCGTCAGCCGTGGTCGGGCTGGTAGCCATCGGCAAATCATAGACTGCCGCAAGACGCAACAGCGCCTTGATGTCCACATCATGGGGCATTGGCGAAAGCGGATCGACAAAAAATATCAACCCGTCGAGCTTGCCGTCGGCGATCATCGCTCCGATTTGCTGATCTCCACCGAGCGGCCCGCTCTTGACTGTGGTCACAGAAAGCCTGCCGTGAGCATCTCGAATGCGGCCACCGGTTGTTCCGGTCGCAACAATCATTATTCCAACCAGTCGACCGGCATGACGGCCGACCCATTCGACCAGTGCATCCTTTCGGGCGTCATGGGCAACAAGTGCAATCGTCTTGGTCATGTCGTCATCCGTTCATGGACCGGCGGGTCCCCGAGGTCCCTGTGCATCTTCACAATCTGTATATCCTGTCCAAGACCTGCCGAATACCCGACAGACAGGGACACCACCCGATAGCCGAAGTGTTCATAAAATCCGATGGCCGGCTCGTTTTTTGCATGTGTCTCGAGAATGACGCTGTCATATCCGGCCTTGGCAATATCTTTCTCCAGTGCGGCCAACAGCTTTTTCCCTGCGCCTTTGCGCTGGTGCTCCGGATCAATCCACAGATCGGTGATATTGTTGTCCAGCTTCTCTCTCGCAGCCCATCCAAGCACGGCACCGCCATCCTGGGCCAGAACAATCCTGGTCCAGTGCTTGCTGCAGAATTCATGATAGGCGTTGCGGGCATTGGTCTGTACGGCTTCGGTGTTTTCCCCCCAGCCGATTACTGCGCTCTCCCAGGAACGAATGCCGATCAGTGCAAGTGTGTGAGAGTCTCTGGATGTTGCAGGGCGAATGTCGATCATTGCCAGGTCCCAAAGCGCCAAAGGCGTCTTTCAGCAATAGGATTCGACAATAACACTATTTTCAGTGGGGGCAGAATGCAAAACCGCCAATGTCATTTCGGCGGTTCACCCTGTCAAGATCTTGGCTACCAGGCCGTTGTGACGTCAGCCGGCGGTGCGGACAACCGGGTCGCCCTTGTCGGCAAGTGCCTTGAGGTCGGCAGGCTGCAGTTCGACCGATTCCCCGCATCCGCATGCGGAGGTCTGGTTCGGATTGTTGAAAACAAATCCGGAGCGCAGCTTTGTGGTCTCATAATCCATCTGCGTTCCCAGCAGAAACAGGACAGCCTCCGGCGCAACGAAAACGGTTGCCCCGTCGATTTCGACACGGTCGTCCTTGCTGTTGGCTTCCTTGGCCATATCAACCGTATATTCCATGCCGGCGCAGCCGCCCTTCTTGATACCGATCCGCAGCCCGGCCACGGGTTCACCGGCCGACTCCACCAGACGCCTGACACGCTCGGCGGCCTTGTCGGTCAATGTCATGACTTCAAATTGGCTCATCTCAAGTCTCCAGAAGTGTGCTCCACTTTATTGTGTCGACTGCCATCCATTTCTTCATCGGCCTGACATCAGCATTATCAGGTAATGGCAAAAATGCGAGTTTCAATCAGTACCAACCAACCGCGATCTGTGCTTCTTCCGACATTCTGTCGGGTGTCCAGGGCGGATCGAACGTCATGGCCACTTCCACTCCGGAAACGCCCTCAACGGTGCTCACCGCGTTTTCGACCCACCCGGGCATTTCGCCGGCCACCGGGCACCCCGGTGCGGTCAATGTCATCAGCACCTTCACCATTCGGTCATCTTCAATGTCGATCTTGTAGATAAGCCCGAGTTCATAGATATCTGCCGGAATTTCCGGATCATAGACCGTCTTGATCGCGGCCACGATATCGTCGGTGAGCCGCGCCAGCTCATCACGTGTGATCGTCGACGCCGTAAAGGTTGCCGAATTCGGCGCCTGCTCGGTAATCGTTTCTTCGTTCATCGGGCTCATTCCACTGTTTCGCAATCAGGCCACTGTTTCGCAATCAGGCAAAAAATGCTCGTGCTTTCTCCAGAGCATCATACAGGACATCCACCTCATGTCGCGTATTGTACATACCGAACGATGCTCGACAGGTCGATGTCACGCCGTATCGCCGCAAGAGCGGTTGTGCACAATGTGTCCCGGCACGCACGGCCACACCTGATCGGTCTATGACCATGGATATATCGTGCGCATGGATGCCTTCAAGTTCAAACGAAATGATAGCACCTTTACCGGGTGCTGTACCAAAAACACGCAAGGAGTTGATTTGACTTAATTTTTCATGCGCGTATGCGGATAAATCCGCCTCATGTTCCGCAATGGCATCGCGGCCAATCCGCTCCATGTAATCGAGCGCTTCTCCAAGGCCAATGGCTTGTGCGATCGGTGGCGTCCCGGCTTCAAACCGGTGCGGTGGCGCATTGTAGGTAACGTCATCCTCACTGACATCGAGGATCATTTCGCCGCCGCCCTGAAACGGGCGCATCCTGTCGAGCATGGCGGCTTTGCCGTACAAAACACCTATTCCGGAAGGTCCGTAGACCTTGTGGCCGGTAAAGGCATACCAGTCGCAATCGATGTCCCGGACATCGACAGGCATGTGAACCGCGGCTTGGCTTCCATCGATCAGCACAGGGATTCCGCGTTCACGGGCAATGCGGCAGACCTCCTTGACCGGAACGACGGTGCCGAGCACATTCGACATGTGGGTCAAGGCTATCAGCTTGGTTCGCTCTGTGAGCCGTGACTCGAACGCCTCGATGCTGAAAGCGCCGTCATCGGCAACGGGCACCCATTTGATCACCGCGCCCTGTCGCTCGCGAATAAAGTGCCAGGGAACAATGTTCGAATGATGTTCCATGATCGTGAGGACGATCTCGTCGCCCTCGCCGATTTCCGGCATGCCATAGCCGTAGGCCACGGTATTGATGGCTTCCGTCGTCGATTTGGTGAAGACGATTTCATCAACCGATTCGGCATTGATGAACCGCCGTACCTTTTCGCGCGCCGCTTCATAGGCATCGGTTGCGGCATTCGACAGGAAATGCAAGCCGCGATGCACATTGGCATATTCGTTGGAATAGGTCTGGCTGACCGCGTCGATCACACATTGCGGCTTTTGCGCCGATGCACCGCTATCAAGATACACAAGAGGTTTTCCATGGACCTGCCGGGACAGGATCGGAAAGTCGCGACGCACGGCCTCGACATCAAATGTGGCAGGCGCATGGGTCTGTTTGTCCTCGGCCAATCCCGGATGCAGGTCAGCCATGGTCATCAAGCCAGGTTTCAAATCGTGCCTCCAGGGCTTCGACAAGGTCCGCATCATCAAGCTCTTCGACGATTTCGGCGATGAATGCCTTGACCAGAAGCGCCCGCGCCTTCTTCTCGCCAATACCGCGAGCACGCAGGTAAAACAGATGATTGTCGTCAATATCCGTAACAGTGGCACCATGCGCGCACTGCACGTCGTCGGCAAAGATTTCCAATTCGGGCTTGCAGGAAAAATCACCTTCGTTGGAGAGCAGCAACGTGTTGCAGGCCATCCGGGCATCTGTCTTCTGGGCAATCGGCGCGACCTTGATCTGCCCCTGGAACACACCGCGCGCCCGGTCGCAGACGACATTGCGGAACGTCTCCGATGACACGCAATCTGGAACGCTGTGATTGAGCGTCATGGTGACATCCGTGTGACTTTGCGCACCAAGCAGGTTGACGCCGCGCAATACCAGTTCGGATCCCTCGCCTTTTGCCGCGATATGGATTTCCTGCCGGACAAGGTTGCCACCCGCATTGGCAACAAACAGCGTGAGTTTCGCTCCGGCCCCCAGTTCGATATTGATCTGACCGAAATGCGTATCGGTGCCCCCCTGTTCCTGGCTGATGACCCATGTGATGTCCGCTCCTGCACCCACTTGAAGATCGGTGACGGACGAAACAAGCGCATCCCCACTGCCGACGGCAAGATGACGTTCGACAAAAGTGCCTTTTGACCGTTCACCGATGGTGATCGGGTGACGGGTATGGATCTGCCCTCCGCTGTGGACCGACTGAATCTCCAGGGGGGCCGACAGTTCAAGATCATCGTCGACAACGAGACGGCAACCGTCTGTGACGAATGCGCCGTTGATTCGACCGATAATGTCGTCTTCGTCTCGCACGGTCAGCAAACGCGCGGCATCCGCGCCATCCAGAGAGTCGCGAAACGAGGAACAGGAAACCCCATCCGGCACCTGTTGCGAAACCATCGTACCGTCCACCAGGGAAATCAGTTGCGCACCTTTGAGCAGCGCGTCGACGCCACCGTCGGTCGCTGAAGCTTCCGAAGCTGGAACGGTCTTCAACAGGCTCCTGAGATCCGTGTAATGCCAGGCTTCAATGCGCCGGGTGGGCAGTCCGTTCTGTTTGATATCATCGATGAAGGCTTGACGCGCTTCGGAGATTTGCGTGTCCCCCGGCAGATCGGGCGCGCGCCTTGCAAACCCGTGGACAAGAGCCTCTTCGGCCGCGGTCATGGGTCTTTTGCTTTGCATGTTCATAACAAACTTTCTCGTAACCGCCGCGCTCAGGCCGCATCCGCGATAACATTCGCGTAGCCGTCATTTTCCAGTTCGAGCGCCAGCGACTTGTCGCCAGACTTGATCACCTGTCCCTTGTAGAGAACGTGCACGCTGTCCGGCACGATGTATTCCAGAAGGCGTTGATAATGTGTGATGACCACAATGGCCCGGTCCGGCGAGCGCAAGGCGTTGACACCGTCGGACACGATTTTCAGCGCATCGATATCAAGGCCTGAATCGGTCTCGTCCAGTATGCACAGTTTCGGTTCCAACAGCGACATCTGAAGAATTTCGGAACGCTTCTTTTCGCCACCTGAAAACCCGACATTCAAAGGGCGTTTGAGCATGTTCATGTCGATTCCGAGGGTTCCGGAGGCCTCCTTGACCTTGCGGATGAAATCCGGCGTCGTCAGCTCTTCCTCGCCCCGAGCCTTGCGCTGCTCGTTCAATGCCACTTTCAAAAACTGCATGGTCGCAACACCTGGAATTTCGACCGGATACTGAAAGGCAAGGAACAGGCCGGCTGCCGCCCGTTCGGAGGTATCCATGTCCAGAATGCTCTCGCCGTTGTAGAGGATATCCCCTTCGGTCACCTCATAATCCTCGCGGCCTGTCAAAACGTATGACAAGGTGGACTTGCCCGATCCGTTGGGGCCCATGATGGCAGCCACTTCACCATTTCTGACGGTCAGGTTGAGACCACGAATGATTTCCGTGCCGTCTTCGGCGATTCGGGCGTGAAGATTTTTGATTTCAAGCATGTCTGTATCCAAGTGTTCGTCGCCGTGATCGTCGGTCTCAAGGGACTGCCGAATGGTTGGCGGTTGTGTTCGTTGTTTGTCGTGTTGTTGCCGGTGGCGGCTTTGTGGCCCGATCGGTGGATCGGTCCGCTTACCGCGGACCGTTACCCCACACTACCCTCAAGGCTGATCCCGATCAGTTTCTGCGCTTCGACGGCAAATTCCATCGGCAATTCCTGAATCACCTCTTTGACAAAACCATTGACAATGAGTGCGATGGCTTCTTCCTCGGGGATGCCGCGCTGAAGGCAATAGAACAACTGGTCCTCGGATATTTTCGATGTTGTTGCTTCATGCTCGAATTGCGCAGTGGAATTCTTCGCTTCGATATAGGGCACGGTATGCGCGCCGCACTGGTTGCCGATCAAAAGGGAATCGCATTGGGTAAAATTTCGAGCATTTGCTGCACGGCGATGCGCTGACACCTGACCGCGATAGGTGTTGTCCGATTTCCCTGCAGCGATACCCTTGGAGATGATCCGGCTCGACGTGTTCTTTCCCAGATGGATCATCTTGGTGCCGCTGTCGACCTGCTGGCGTCCGTTGGAAACCGCGATCGAATAGAACTCTCCGCGTGAGTTGTCGCCACGCAGGATGCAGGACGGATATTTCCAGGTAATCGCCGATCCGGTCTCGACCTGTGTCCAGGAAATCTTGGAGTTGGTGCCGCGACAATCGCCGCGTTTGGTCACGAAATTATAGATGCCACCCTTGCCGTCCTTGTCGCCCGGATACCAGTTCTGGACGGTGGAATATTTGATTTCGGCATCATCGAGCGCAATCAGTTCGACAACAGCGGCATGGAGCTGATTCTCGTCGCGCTGTGGCGCTGTGCACCCTTCGAGATAGGAGACGTAAGCGCCCTCTTCGCAGATGATCAGAGTCCGTTCGAACTGACCTGTGTCCTTTTCATTGATCCGGAAATAGGTCGAGAGTTCCATCGGACACCGCACACCCTTCGGGACGTAAACAAACGAACCGTCGGTGAAGACCGCAGAGTTCAAGGTCGCATAAAAATTGTCCGACACAGGAACAACCGATCCGAGATATTTGCGGATCAGGTCCGGATGTTCGCGAATGGCTTCGGAGATCGACATGAAGATGACCCCGGCCTTGGCCAATTCTTCCTTGAAGGTCGTCACGACCGAAACCGAATCAAAGACCGCATCGACCGCAATCTTGGATTCTTGAACGCCGGCCAGCATTTCCTGTTCCCGCAGCGGAATTCCAAGTTTCTCGTAAGTTGCAAGAAGCTCCGGGTCGACATCGTCTATGGTTTTCGGACCGGTCTGGTTTTTCGGCGCCGCATAATAATAGATGTCGTTGAAATCGATCTTCGGATAGTCGACGCGCGCCCAATCGGGCTCCTGCATCGTCAGCCACCGCTGATAGGCATCGAGACGCCACTCCAGCATCCATTCCGGCTCTTCCTTCTTGGCCGAAATGAAGCGAATGATGTCTTCGTTGAGCCCCCTTGGGGCCTTGTCCATTTCAATGAGGGTTTCGAACCCGTACTTATACTGATCCACATCGATCTGGCGAACCTGATCGATCGTTTCCTGCACGGCAGGCATCGGCGCTCTCCAATCTCGCCGGGGTCAAGGCCCGGCAGTTTGTCAACGTCAAATATGTCCGGCCGGATCATGAACCCCGCCGCAACGTCACATCTAGGACTGTGGCAGGTAATTTTCCATGGCCTGGGGCGCTTGTAAGCCGTTTTTTAGAACTTTTCCAGAGTAGAATCGTCAAATCTTGATTATTTTGATCAATATTATCGAATCTGCTCCGACCTGTTGCGGCGGTAACGACAGAATGGGCTTTACAGGGCCTGCGCCCCTGGCGATAAATCCCCATGACCATCATCTCTATAAACGGACTTGATCTTTATTACGAAACGACAGGCCATGGATCGCCGCTTTTGATGATCGCCGGCCTTGCCAGCGACAGCCAGAGTTGGGCGCCGGTGGTTCCCCTTCTTTCACCCGTTCACACGTTGATTCTGCCGGACAATCGCGCCGTCGGTCGCACCCGTCCCGAAGACGCTCCAACCAGCATTGATCTGATGGCGGGTGACTGTGTCACCCTGCTGGATGCACTCGAACTGGATCGCATTTCGGTGCTCGGGCACTCCATGGGCGCCATGGTAGCCATGCGGATCGCTGCACTTTGGCCGGACCGTGTACACAAGTTGATTATCACGGCATCGGGTCCCGAACACAGCGCCCGCCGCAACTCTCTGATCGATACACTCGTATCGCTCGGTGAAGCCGGTGTTTCCGACGAGCTCTGGTTCAAATCCCTGTTTCACTGGCTGTTCGCACCAAATCTGTTTGATGATCCAGCGCAGGTACAAAGCGCCATTGAGCTGTCGGCAAATTATCCCCATCGACAGTCCATTGAAGCAATGCGGCGGCAGGTAGATGCGATTGCACGTTTTGAGGCGGGAGATACCGCGCAGCGCATCACCGCTCCGACACTTGCCATTCTCGGCGGCAGGGATCTGTTGTTTCCCTTGCAGGAAGCAACGGAAGCCCTGGCCCCTATTCGCGGCGTGAAGATCGAAACACTGCCAGATGCGGCCCACTCACTTCACTGGGACGATCCCGAGGGATTTGCTGGCCATGTGAGGACGTTTCTCGACAGCCATTGAACTGTCGGGCCGTCGCCGGTCTGCCCCTGGTCAGGATGCTGCAATCCGATTGCTGACAATCCCCTCGAAAGCCGAAAGGAAGGCCTCAATATCACCGGTTGATGTCTCCGGTCCGAGACTGACCCTGATGCCGCCTTGCTCGGCATCGAACCCCATCGCTGCCAGCACATGGCTTGGCCCGACCTTGCCTGACGAACAGGCGGAACCGGCTGAGACCGCAATACCTGCAAGGTCGAATGCAATCTGAGCGGTTTCGGCCTTCATGCCCGGAATCGCGAAGAAAACCGTATTGGGAAGCCGCTCCGCCTCGGCGCCATAGATCAGGCAGTCCGCACATTTTTTCAGGATGCCGAATTCAAGCCGGTCACGCAATTCAGCGATTCTTTCGGGATCATCAGCAAGCCGGGCAGTCACGTGTTCGGCCGCAGCACCAAATCCGGCAATGGCTGCCGGGTTTTCGGTGCCCGACCGGTGGCCCTTTTCCTGTCCGCCGCCAGGAACAAGCGGTACCGGCCGCAAAATCTCGCTGCCGCAGACAAGAGCGCCGGCACCCTTGGGGCCGCCGATCTTGTGCGAGGACAAAATCACGAAGTCTGCCCCCAGGGCCTTGAGATCGACCGGTATGCGACCAGCCGCCTGCACGGCATCAACAACCAGAATACCGCCATGGCGCTTGACGATATCTGATGCAAGGCCCATCTCCTGGACTATTCCTGTTTCATTGTTGGCAAGCATCAGGCACACCATTGCCGGGCGGGAAGCTTCGTCTTGTCCGGCAAGAGCACCTTCGAGGGCCTGCAGATGAATCTGGCCATTGTGATCCACATCGATCCGGGTGACCTGCCGTGGATCGAAGCGGCCGCCTGCAAGGATACAGGGATGATCGGCTGCACCGATCAGCAATTGCCCGACCGTCAAATCCGCCTTTCCCATCTTGAAATGGGGAGTCAAAACCGTCGCCGCCGCTTCCGTGGCGCCACTGGTGAAGACCACGCCTGCCGGATCGGCATTCACCAGTTGCGCCACCTGCCGCCTGGCCTTTTCAACAACGGCGCGCGCCGCCCTGCCCTCCTCATGCACTGAAGACGGATTGCCCGGCAATTCCAACGCCTGCATGGTTGCCGACCGCGCCTCGGCCAACAGCGGCGTGGTGGCATTATGGTCAAGATAAATCCGTTCTTTGTTCATGCCGATGTCACATCCGCCGGGTGGGGAGACCTTATTTTCCTTGAATTTTCGAATACCAATGCCTTATGACACTCGGTGATATCCATATGGATAAACAAAAACAACGATCAACCAATGTAAATCGAGTTGGCGAGGCAGCAATCGCCCCGTGCTTTGCCACCCTTCCTGCCAACTCCCCTATTTGAGCCGGAGACCCGATGCCCGAAGTCATTTTTAACGGCCCCGCCGGACGCCTCGAAGGCCGTTATCAGCCCGCCAAGGAAAAAAACGCACCGATTGCGATCATCTTGCATCCGCACCCGCAGTTCGGCGGCACGATGAACAACCAGATTGTTTATCAGCTCTTCTACATGTTTCAGCGCCGCGGATTTACCACGCTTCGCTTCAATTTCCGCTCGATCGGCCGCAGCCAGGGCGCCTTCGACCACGGCACCGGTGAACTGTCGGACGCTGCCGCGGCACTGGACTGGATCCAGGGACTGCATCCCGACAGCAAGGGCTGCTGGGTTGCCGGCTATTCCTTTGGTTCGTGGATCGGGATGCAACTGTTGATGCGTCGGCCGGAAATCGAAGGGTTCATGTCGATCGCACCGCAACCCAACACCTATGACTTTGCGTTTCTCGCACCCTGCCCCTCGTCCGGCTTGATCATCCACGGAGACGCCGACCGTGTTGCACCGGAAAAGGATGTGCAGGGCCTTGTCGAAAAGCTGAAGGCACAAAAGGGCATCATGATCACCCAGAAGACCATGCCCAACGCCAATCACTTTTTCACCGGGCAGGTTGATGAACTGATCAATGAATGCTCCGACTATCTCGACCGCCGACTCAACGGCGAACTCGTTCCGGAGCCGGCAGCCAAACGCATTCGCTGAACACATTCAACGGGAAGGCCATGACGCGACACCAATCGTCACCCTTTGTCGCATTGTTGGTCTGTTGCGCCTGGTTCGGCGTCTCCCAGACTACGGCACACGCTGAAACCGAAGCGGTTCCGATCGAAATTCCGGCCGGGCCGTTCATCATGGGATCTGACCTGGAGGAGCGAGAGACCGCCTATCGTCTGGATGAAGCGGCCTATGGCCACAGCGTTACTCGGCAAAACGGATGGTATGACCGCGAGCCGCAACGCAGCGTTACCCTTGAGCGATACCTGATCCAGAATGTTCCGGTGACCAATGCTGCCTATGGCAGGTTCGTAGATGAAACCGGCCACCGCTACCCGACCGTCACGCAGGCGGTTTGGGATGGCTATGGTCTGATCCATCCCTATTCCCGCGCCCAAAAATTCATCTGGACATCGTCAACGCCGCCATCGGACCGGCTGGATCACCCGGTTGTCATGGTCAGCCTCGATGACGCGCTGGCCTATGCGCGTTGGTTCAGTACAAAGACCGGAGAGACCTGGAGGCTGCCGACCGAAGCAGAGTGGGAAAAGGCCGCCCGCGGCTCGGATGGCCGCTATTTTCCATGGGGCAACGCTTTTGATCCAGGCCTTTTGAACAGCCACGACGCCGGTCCCTTTTCGACTGTTTCAGTCGGTTCCTTTCCGGAAGGCGCAAGTCCCTATGGCATGCTGGACGCAGCTGGACAGGTTTTCGAATGGACATCGACCAAGGCGGGAAACGGTCGCCATATCGTCAAGGGTGGTTCATGGGATGATCGCGGATGTGGCGTCTGCCGACCGGCAGCCCGGCATTCTCGACCGGACTCGATCAAACACATATTGGTGGGCTTCCGGCTGGTGCGCGAGCCGTCCTGAGATCGTCTGCCAGCGCGGCCTGTTCCTCACCGTCCCATCAATGCCGGACATGGATCAGTTCAAAACAATTGGGGTGATATCTCCGGGAAAGGATGATAAACGCGCGCCGAGGCCCTGCCCCGAGACCGCAAAGAAAGTGTGACCATGCCGTCCTTCAAATCCGATTTTCTCCATATTTTGCAGGAACGTGGATTCATCCATCAAACGTCGGATGATGCCGGCCTCGACGCGCTGTTGAAAAACGGGACAGTAACGGCCTATATCGGCTTCGACCCAACCGCATCCAGCCTGCATGTCGGCTCGTTGATGCAGATCATGCTGTTGCATTGGCTGCAGAAGACCGGCCATAGGCCCATCGCATTGATGGGTGGCGGCACTGGCATGGTTGGCGATCCCAGCTTCAAGGATGAAGCCCGGCGATTGATGACACCGGAAACGATCAATGAAAATCTTGCCGGCATCAAACGCTGTTTCTCTCAATACCTGACATTTGGCGATGGTCCGACGGACGCTGTGATGGTCAACAATGCCGACTGGCTGATGGACATCAATTATGTTGAATTTCTGCGCGATGTCGGGCGGCACTTCTCGGTCAATCGCATGCTGGCATTCGATTCGGTCAAACTGCGCCTTGATCGTGAACAGTCCCTGTCATTCCTGGAATTCAACTACATGATCCTCCAGGCCTATGACTTTGTCGAACTCAACAAACGCTTTGGCTGCACTCTTCAGATGGGTGGTTCCGATCAGTGGGGCAATATCATCAATGGCATTGATCTGGGTCACCGGATGGGCACGCCGCAGCTCTATGCCGTCACCTCCCCTCTGTTGACCACAGCTTCAGGGGCGAAAATGGGAAAATCGGCGACGGGTGCGGTTTGGCTGAATGCCGATCTGCTGGGGGTCTATGATTTCTGGCAGTACTGGCGCAACACCGAAGACGCGGACGTTATTCGCTTTCTCAAGCTTTACACGACACTTCCGATGGATGAGATCGGGCGTCTTGAGGCCCTCGGCGGCGCGGAGATCAATGAGGTCAAGAAAATATTGGCCACCGAGGTCACGGCGCTCCTGCATGGAAAGCAAGCTGCCGACGAGGCTGCCGAAACCGCGCGCAAGACATTTGAGGAAGGTGCGCTGGCGCAGAACCTTCCGTCCATTTCGGTTCCGGAAGCGGAACTGCGTGATGGCGTCGGATTGCTCACACTATTTGTCAAGGCCGGGCTGGCCGGTTCGAATGGCGAAGCTCGTCGCCATATCAAGGGCGGCGCCGTGCGGTTGAACGATCAGCAGATTACCGACGAGAAGCGTGTGGTCGGGCTGACGGATGTCGTCGATGGCGCGGTGATCAAATTGTCGCTGGGCAAGAAGAAGCACGTTCTGGTTCGGTCTGATTGACCCGACAAATGTGAATGACCGCCTTCAGCGGCTGTGCGTCGTTTCATTTGACCGACGCACTCGCTCCGCACCGGCAGGCTGAAACTGGAAGATATTTCGGAAGATTCCCGGCGCGATGATGGAAATCGGATTGATTTCCAGGTTGGGATCCTCCAGCGATCCGGTCAGCCGGAAGGTTATGCCGATCAGACCCCGGTCACGGCCATTGCCAAGAATGAGACCAAGAATCGGAATCTCGCCAAAGATTCGATTCAACCCGTAGGCCGGCATGAAAGTCCCGGTGATGTTCATGTCTCCATTGGCGTCATAGACCGTCCCCTGATAGGCGAAGCCGACAAGCGGTCCGCGTGCTATCCCGTCAATTAGTTTCAGATATCCGGGGCCCTTGTCGATGCGCGATGATGCGTGATCGAAATGCACATGATTGACCTGGATGTCGCGCCGAACCGCCTGATTGAGGCTTTTGCCGCCATTTGGGCGACTGGATACCAGTGATTGCAACCGTTCTTCGCCCGCGACGTCGAAGTCCCGTATGTCGACTTTTCCGATATAGGGGCCATTGACGGGTTTGTAGAGGTCGGCCGCAAGCGTACCACCTTCGATATTGTCGTAAATATCCAGAAACCTGGCAGCAACACCGGCATCCGCACTGTTCAAGGTCATGGTATTGCCCGAAGCGCTGTGGGTACTCTTGGCTGTTATTGTTTTCCCGCTTTTCGTTTTGGCAGACAGATCGAGTGACAAAATGGTGCTGCCGCGGCCGCTGTAGCGCATGTTGAAACCGTTGAGAACCTCGTTGCCAAAACCGGTCGCACGCTCCGCTTTAACGACTATATCGACCCGCGTATTGGTCGTGTCACTTGCAGCACCGCCTTCGCTTTCCGACAGGAATTCCTTGATGGACGAGCGCAGATCGATGGATTTGCCATTCACATTGATACTGTATGCACCTTTGCGGCTGGTGATCTTGACGCTGAACCTGTCATTGCGGTTCAACGTAGCCCGGCTGATATCTGCCGAAACGAGTTCACCCTTTTCAAAACGCAGTTTGCCCTTGACGGAAAACCCTTCTCCAGTAATCACCAGATCATCAATCGCGATGCTTTCAGGTAGCCGTGATCCCTCCCCATCACTTTCCTGGCCATCGGACTCCAGGGTCATCATGAATTGCGCTTCTGCCTTGATATTCGGCCCCTTTGACCAACCGATCCACGGCAACAGAAGGCGCGCGCGCGTCAAATCGGCCGTTACGCTTTGCCGCCCATTCCCGTGCAGCTTTGCGGTAACCTCAATTGTACCTTCGATGTAATCATTGAGTTGGGCGGCAATGGTAGCCCGATCCTTGTTGTTCATCGTCAGATGCACAACCCGATCGGGATTCTTTACCTCTTCGGTTCCCAGTGGCTCCGTGAAATTCAGATGTCCCTTGATTCCATCGAGTGACGCCCCGGTATCGAAGATCATCTTGTCGGGATCAACGAACATCTTACCGTTCGCATCAGTCACCTTGACCCCGTCGATACGCGGTCCGACACTGACACCGCCAAGGTCAAGTTCCACCTTCCAATCCGGCTCTGGCGGGTTTTGCGATTGGATGAGACCGAATGTGACATCCACCTTTGCGGTCACAGCCCCATCAAAGTCATCCGGTTTGTACGGCGTTTGCGACAGGGCGTTGATCGGTTGATAGGACACCAGCTCGGCCACGGCTGACGCATCACCGGACACATCGATATCCAGATGCGCAAGAAGTGGCGTTGCATTGGTCCTTGGAATCTCGAAAACGCCATTTGAGATTTCCACCGTCCGGCCCGTCGGGAAAAAGGCCTTGCCCTCATTGATTTTCAGAATGAGTTGAGGCCCGCGCAATTCCAGCACACCAATTGCATCGCGCACCGGCGGAATATCTCCCGCGACATCGAACCTGGCGTCCTCCATATTGAAGGCGACCTGGAGCTGGTTGTGGTCAAGATTGAGTGAGTTCGGCAGACCGGTCGCCATGCGACCTTCGGGAATAAAGACCCGTATCGCCCCTCCTTTGACGGTACCGCCAAACAGATTGGCATGGACCCAATTGCGGGCCTGTTTGGCAATCCAATACGGCCAGAGCTGTTTGACCGTGCTGGTATCCATCCTGTCGATATTGGCGACAAAACTGACTTCAGGGCTTGTGTCGGAAAACTGGATACTCGCCGAAGAAAACATTGTTCCCCGGCCGTCCGAAACGATGAAATCATCGACATAAAGTCGATTTTCCTGACGGACGAAGCGGGCGAATGCCTTCATCTTGACTTCAACGGGCGGCTCGCTGGAATCCATGGGCGCAACCCGTGCATTGTCGACCAGCAGATCGATGCCATACCCCTCTTCACTGTGTCCGGGGAGATTTTCCAGATCGATGATTCCGCCGTTGAAGCTGTAGGAGGAATCGCCAATATTCACTGTTGAGGGCATGATCTCCAGCGACTTGCGGTCATGGTCCAGCGCAACGTGCAGGGTACTGCTTTGCAGTTCGGCAGCAACGCCGTCCATGAAGAGTTCGCCGGCACTCAAATGCAACTCGGCCTTCAGGCTGGACGGTTTGTCGCCAGTCCGCCCCATGACGTTCAGATCGATGTCCAATCCGCTTTCCAGGCGGAACTTGCGGCGCGGATTACCGGTGAACTCGCGGATCATCTGACCGATCTGGATACCGGACACCTTGCCATCAATTTCAGCTGGACCGCTTTGGGCCGGATGAAACTGCAATTCCGTTTCTATTGTCTGGCCGCCGAACAGAACCATGGCTGAAATATTCAGTCCGGTTCGAGGATTTTCGACCAGTTCCGCGGATTTGATATCGATTTCCCGCCGAACGGATTTGTCGTCGACAGCGGACTTGCTCACACCCAGACCCGTGATGATTGCATCGCGAAGAAAGATTCGGTGCGTTCCGCGCCTTTCCATGACCGAGGTCAAGCGCGCCAATCCGTCCATCGCGCGGTCAAGCCTGTCATCGATCTCCAGGACCTTGAACATTGCCGGCTCGGCGGAAAGGTCACCCCGCATTTCTTCCGCACCGATATGAGCCAGATCGACAAACCCGCCATCGATTTCAATGTGGGAAACGCTGACCTCTCCCGACAGCAGTGGCATTGCGTGCAATGCAATCTTCACCGAAAGCGCGCTGATCGCCTCTCCGCCGCCATTTCTCTTATAGAGGCGCACGCCTCGCGCTTCGACGGCGAGACGTCCGCCACGCGCAAGACGTAGTCCGGCGCCCTCAACCTCCGCGACATAACCATCACCAATGGCGTTTTGCAGCATTGCCTGTGCGCGGTTCGCCAGCGGACCATCGCCAATGCCGGTTTCCATCAAAACGAATGCCGAAAGCACCAGAATGAGGACGACGGCGACCAGCGAGGCAAAAACCCGGGCGAAACGAAAAAAGAACCCGCCATGACGCGGTGTATTGACGACAAGCGCATCATCGGCCGTCGCCGATGGCATGGTATGCAGGGATGCGAGACGCCTGAGGCTGTCCGGTCTGTTTTCACCGCCATCAGCTGACATTTATCGCCGATCCGCTCCCACTGCATGATCCCGAATGAGTGTCGACATAATCAACTGTCGACCATGGACGATTCCCACAGAACTTATATATAGCACGCCAGCACTGATGATAGCCCACGTTTCACGAAAGGACAGGCATAATGACAGCTCTTGCCGAAGGCATGAAGGCCCCGGATTTCAATCTACCGCGCGATGGTGGCGGTTCGGTGGCACTATCGGATTATGCCGGACGCAAGCTGGTTTTGTTCTTTTATCCCAAGGACGACACCAGTGGTTGCACCAAGGAGGCCATCGCCTTTAGTGGCCTGCAGTCGGAGTTCGAAAAGGCGGAAACCGCATTGTTGGGCATGTCACCCGACAGCGCGATCAAACACGACAAGTTTATCGCCAAACACGGACTGACGGTCCCGCTGGCGGCTGATGAGGAAAAAGCAATTCTCGAAGCCTACGGTGTCTGGGTCGAAAAGAGCATGTATGGCCGCAAATATATGGGTGTCGAACGCTCCACCTTCCTGATCGACGCCAATGGAAAGATCGAAAAGATCTGGCGCAAGGTAAAGGTGCCGGGTCATGCCGAGGCGGTGCTTCAGGCCGTTACCGGATAGTGCCGGGTCGTTCGCACATCGATGGATCACAGGGCTTTACGACGCTGCGTGCCGGAACCATCCATGCGATAGTGTCGGCCGATCTCGATCAAAAGGTCGACATCACCCAGGAAGCGGCGCGGCGCTGGAAAGACCGGATCATTTCGCTGCGTTCACCACTCGATCCCGCGCTGCCCGGTCGACCCGGGCGGCCGGATCGGCCTGAGTTGCTGCCGCCTCGGATGGTCAGGAAACGCAATCTGAATTCACCGGCAGGAAGAATTGCACTCCTGCATGCCCTGGCTCATATCGAGCTCAACGCGATCGATCTTGCGCTCGACATTGTTGCCAGATTTGCCGATGAACCCGTCCCGCGCTCATTCTTCGATGGCTGGATGCAGGTAGCATTCGAAGAGGCCAAACACTTCAGGTTGATCCGCGATCGGCTGCGGAGCATGGGTGCCGACTACGGCGATTTGCCGGCCCATGATGGTCTGTGGCAAGCCGCCCATGATACCAGAAACGACCTGGTGGCGCGCCTTGCCGTCGTACCGCTCATTCTTGAGGCCCGAGGCCTTGATGTGACGCCGTCCCTGCAGCGAAAGATGCGTCAGACCGGAGACACGGAAAGCGCCGACATATTGGACATCATCTACACGGATGAGAAAAAACACGTTGCCGTCGGTGCCAAATGGTTCCGTTTTTTATGTCACCGGCACGGCACAAACCCGGAAGCCGCTTTCAGGCAATTGGTACGTGCGAATTTCCGTGGTCAGATCAAGGCGCCCTTCAACGATCTGGCCCGTGCAGAAGCCGGTCTCACTCCGTCTTTCTATCGCAATCTGACCTCGGCGAACGCCTCCTGATCTGCGCGCCGCGCACGGTACTTCAAAGCTTTGTTAACCTTAATAGACTCTAATGGAGCGAGTTGTTGATTCCGATTTCGCGTGGGGAACATCGTGTCTGAAGGTCCAGTAAGCCGGGTATTTGGCAAACGCAAAAAGCAGCACACCATCATTTTGGCGAGTGGCGATAACATTCGTCATTGGACCATTCGACCCTGGGTGTTCGGTCTGGCTGCCAGTTTTCTTGTTGTCATGGCGATCGGCTATCTGATGGCCACAACCTATCTCGTCCTGCGAGACGATCTGATCGGTGCGGCGATGGCGCGACAGGCCCGCATCCAGCATGCCTATGAGGATCGGATTGCCACGCTTCGTTCACAGGTCGACAGCATTACAAGCCGGCAATTGCTCGATCAGCAGATGATGGAAGGCCGCATGGCCGAACTGATGCAACAGCAGGCCCGTCTCACCACACGGCATGGCCGCCTTGGCCTTCTGCTCGAAAAAGCCGATGTTGTGGATTTCCGCCCCACCCATATTCCCATTCCTACGGCAAAACCGCTTGACCGCCATGCCCCTGCTGAGGAGCGCAGAGCCGCGATACGGCCAGTGATAACACAGGCAGACGAAACCGTTGCCGCCGCATCCCTGGACTTGCGCAGCGGCGGCTTGGCATATGCACCGACAACCGCGCCAAAACGCGACAAGACAAATCGCATTTTCGAAGACCTTCTGACGTCCCTCCACACGATGGAGCAGGAACAGGCTGAACATATCTATAGTCTCACCTCGAATGCATTCCAGACTGCCGACACGATCAATTCCATTCTTCGCAAGACCGGTATTCCCACAGATGCCGATACGGGAATCGGAGGACCGTTTGTCAGTTCAGACAGTCCCGGTGGATTTGAGTCATCCCTTGACGAACTTGGCACGGCGCTGGATCGGCTTGAAAAGGCGCGCAGCAAAGCGCTGAAGATGCCGGTTGGCCACCCGGCACCGAACCACGCAATCTCCAGCAATTTCGGCAAACGCCGAGATCCGTTTTTGAAACGCGTCGCCCATCATGCCGGTATCGATTTCAAGACACGCTACGGCCAACCCATCCTAGCAACCGGCGCCGGTGTGGTGAAACGGGCCGGCCGCAAGGGCGGCTACGGAAAGATGGTTGAGATCGATCATGGCGATGGTTTCACGACCCGCTATGCGCATCTTTCGCGAACCCATGTGAAAGTCGGACAATCGGTAAAGACCGGCACAAAAATCGGCGCTGCCGGCAGCACCGGTCGATCGACCGGGCCGCATTTGCATTACGAAGTCCGCTATCACGACAAAGCGATCAATCCGAAGCGCTTTCTGAATGCGGGCAAAAAGCTGGAGCCCCTTCTCTGACATCTAGGGTCAGGGCTCATTCAATCCCATCGGTTGTCGAGCGCATCATACAGTATGTGATCGGTCTGAGCTGTCCGCCCAGTGGGGCTGATATCGACCAGAAATCCGCAACGCTTGTGGTCGGTTTGCGGCATGACTTTTGCCCCCCATTGCCTACTCGCGAGATAGGCTCCAAAGTGCGCCTTCGGGTCCGCAGGCGGGCATGCCTTTCTTTCTTCCGGCTGCCTCAGATCCACGGCTCACGCCGGCACAAATCATCTGCAACCGGAGCACGCAGCAACCATTGGTTAACAATTGGTAATTAACCGTATTTGCCCTAAAACGCCCACATTTGGTGCCGAAGCAGACCAAATACCCTGATTTTCTTGACTTGGCGGAACGATAAGACTAGTCGGGGCTCACTATAGGCGTAGACGTGACGCCTGAAAGTTAACCGATCTTTAAACGGAAACGACGCTCCCTTTGGTAACATTCTCTGATCTTGGCTTAAGCCAAAAAGTGCTTTCGGCCGTCGAAGACGCCGGATACACGACCCCGACCCCGATTCAGCTCGGTGCAATTCCACCGGCCCTCGCCCGCCGTGACCTGCTCGGCATCGCTCAGACGGGAACCGGAAAAACCGCGTCCTTCGTTCTCCCAATGTTGACGAAGCTCGAAAAGGGTCGCGCCCGCGCAAGGATGCCGCGTACGTTGATTCTTGAACCAACGCGGGAGCTTGCTGCACAGGTCGAAGAGAATTTCATCAAATACGGAAAATATCACAAGCTCAACATCGCACTGTTGATCGGCGGTGTGTCCTTTGACGAGCAGGACCGCAAACTGGAGCGCGGGGCCGATGTCCTGATTGCAACGCCGGGACGGTTACTGGACCATCATGAACGCGGCAAATTGCTGATGACCGGCGTCGAGATATTCGTCATCGATGAAGCAGACCGCATGCTGGATATGGGTTTCATTCCCGATATTGAACGCATTGCAAAACTGATTCCCTTCACGCGCCAAACCCTGTTTTTCTCGGCCACCATGCCGGCGGAAATCCAGAAACTGGCGGACCGCTTTTTGCAGAACCCGGAAGAGATCAAGGTGGCGCCGCCATCGACGACCGCCAAAACGGTTGTCCAGCGGCTCATCAATGCACCATCCAAGGACTTTGAGAAACGCGAGACCCTGCGCAACTTGATCCGCTCCCAGACCGAGCTGAAAAACGCCATCATCTTCTGCAACCGAAAACGGGATGTGTCGGATCTTTTCCGATCCCTGGAACGGCACGATTTTTCTGTCGGCGCACTGCATGGAGACATGGATCAGCACTCGCGCATGGCCATGCTGCAGAGCTTCAAGGATGGAAAGATCCAATTGATGGTCGCATCCGATGTGGCGGCGCGTGGCCTCGATATTCCCGATGTCAGCCACGTCATCAATTTCGATGTACCCATACATGCGGAAGACTATGTCCACCGGATCGGACGCACCGGCCGCGCCGGAAAGGCAGGGGCATCATTCACGCTCGTAACGAGACGGGAGACAAAGTTCGTGCAGGCTATCGAAACGCTGATCGACCAGAAAATCACCTGGCAGGACGGCGCTGAAATGCCGGCTGATTCGAATGAACCCGAGTCTGAAAAACCGAAATCAAGGTCCCGTCGCGGTGGAGCACAGGGCCGTTCGGACAAAAAGGAATCCGCCGACGGCACGACGACGCCAAAGGCGGAAAAGCCGGTTGAAAAGGCGGGAGCCAAAACAGCAACCAATGACAACCGCAACAAGCGTGGCAGACGCGGGCGTGATCACGATGATTCACCCACACCGATCGGTTTCGGAGACGAGATCCCCGCTTTCATGATGATCGGTGCCAAACACTGACCATGGTGCATTCCATGCGCGCATCTACTTTGCGCGCAGCGCTGCCCCATAGGCCAGCTTGACCCATTTTTCCAGTATATCCGGATCATCGAGCGCTTTGTCAGGGATGGTCCAGTATGGCATCTTGACCGGCTTGTTCTTGCCGGAATAAACCCACAGCTTCGATCCTGCCGCCTCGAATTGCGGTGCACTCTGCGCATCAGCCTTCAGCAGGACCTCGCCATCAACTTCGAGCGCCAGGATCTTTCCCTGATGGTAGATGCCCGTGCAACCGAACATTCTCTTGATGGTGACTGGCTCCAACGCAGAAAACATGTCGTGGATCGCATCATTGTCCATGGTGTCCTCCTCTTTCAAATCTGCAGATCATCATGTTTTGATCTTGGAGCAGATTTCAACGGCGTGTCCGTGCAAATCCACGACATAAGACACCCACTGGCCCCACGGCATCTCTTTTGATTCAGCAAGGCTTCGGGCACCATGGTCCAGTGCCCTGCGGTAAGCATCGTCGACATCATCGGATATCAGCGCGATCTCGAATGCCGCGGGCTTCTTGTCCGCGCTCTGTCGGCGAAATGCAAAGCCATGACTGGCAGCCAGACTTTCAGCGGCAAAAGCCAGCGTCGTACTGCCCGTCGCCATCTCTCCATAGGTTCTGCTTTCATGAACGAATGTTCCTTGAAGGCCGAAAGCCGCTTCGCTGAACACCATCGATTGCGCAACATTCGGCGCATTCAGAACCACACAACCCAAATCATGGACCGTTCTTTAAAATGAACAGATGGTGAACAGGCTTGACAATCGCCAGTCCTGTGAAATCACAATCGCAGCTAAGGACGGAAGTAACACAACCCATTCGAAATGAGTTTGCGGCCCATGTCTTCGACCACCCAAGTAATCCATGTCTCCGGGCTGGACACATGAAAAGACATCACTGCAGGGCCATCATTTTTCTGGATAATGTCAAAAGACTGAATGGAATGTAAACCAAACTCCTTATCATTGATTTTGTTGAAGAAATTTCGTTTACACTTTATCGTTCTCGCCTCGCATATCACTTGAATCCTCAAAAATGCGCCCGGTTGCCAGAACTTTTGACCCACTTCCACCAGTTGTATTTTGACATCAAGATCAAATAATGCCTACAATCATGAGGGGCACGTGTGGATTGATACCAGTAATAGTTTATTAAGAAAGGTATTATCCGTGTCGAAGATTAATCTTATACTTTCATTCTGGCTTGCACTTTTGGTCCCCGCTACGATTGCTTATGCGGAGTCCGATGATATGAGTGCCGGCTTCTACGACAAGAATTTTTATTCCAAGATTCCGTGGACTGTCTCACATAAGGACAAATTCCAACAACTTTTGCGACATAATCTTGTAACTCCGGACACGCAATTACACAGGGAGAAGACGGCTCTTTTGGTGATTGACACCCAGAACGACTGGGGAACGGCAAAGGGCTCCGCCCCTGAAACCGATATAGACATTGTCGTACCGAAAATCTCAAAAGAGATCGACATTTGGCGACAAACGGGGTCATTGATCATCCATATCGTGCGCATGTACTACGCTGACGGCAGCGATGCCGATATGGCGCGGAAATGGCAGATGGAAAAAGGCCAGTTCAGTATGGCCGTTCCCGGGACATGGGGATCGCAACTCGTCCGCTCGACCACGACCTCGGACACGACACTTGACTACAAAAGCCTCCTGAATCTGGGTGTGCAGAAGATCGGACCGAATGAGTATGTGATCTATAAACCGCATTACAACGGTTTTGATCGCAGCAGTCTTAACGATTTTTTGAAATCCAAAGACATCGACAGTGTGGTCTTCGTGGGTATGACATTTCCAAATTGTGTCCGTGCTACCCAATACGGAGCAACCGATCATCACTACCGCGTTGCCGCTGTGCCTGAAGCGATTACCCAGGTTTATCCAGGTGGATTGGTAGCGATGCAGCGTCAAGGTGTTCAGCTAATGTCCATGGACGACTTTGCAAAGTTTGCAAACTCAAAATCGGACACCGCCGTACCAGACTGATTTGGTGACAAAAAACGCTGATAGGACTTCTCAGCCATTTGAGAATCCCAGTCAGACGATGTGCAAATAATCAGGACAATAAAGCGGAGAAACGCGTTGTTCATGTTCTGGCGTCCATCTTGGATCGTTTGAAGCCTTGGCCAATGTTTTTGTCACCGCAACCAGAAAGGCCGCCCCGTCGGGGCGGCTCCAGACAACTGACAATCCTCCAGCAATTGCCGGAGGTTTTTGGTTCTTTGGGAGATGTTGAAGAAACCAACAGACTGGCAAACAGCGAAAGAGATGGTGATATCTGATACGCTTGTGCCCGAGGATCACCTTCTTCGTCGCATTGATGGTGTGACAGACTTTTCATTCTTCCGCGGGTTGGCTGCGGATTTAGAATGCCCGCACAAAAGCCGCCCAGCGCTTGATACGCTTTCATGATGATCGGCGCCAAGCGCTGACAGTGTTGCACCCGTCGCTGCGTGCCTACTTTGCGCGCAGCGCGGCGCCATAGGCCAGCTTGACCCATTTCTCCAGAATATCCGGATCATCGAGCGCTTCGTCAGGGATGGACCAGTATGGCATCTTGACCGGCTTGTTCTTGCCGGAATAAACCCACGGCTTCGATCCTGCCGCCTCGAATTCCGGTGCACTCTGCGCATCAGCCTTCAGCAGGATCTCGCCGTCAACTTCGAGCGCCAGGATCTTTCCCTGATGGTAGATCCCCTTGCCGCCGAACATTTTCCTTATTGTAACGGGCTCCAGGGCCGAAAACATGTCGTGGATCGCATCATTGTCCATGGTGTCCTCCTCTTTCAAATCTGCAGATCATCATGTTTTGATCTCGGAGCAGATTTCAACGGTGTGTCCGTTCAAATCCGCGACATAAGACACCCACTGGCCCCACGGCATCTCTTTTGGTTCAGCAAGGCTTCGGGCACCATGGTCCAGCGCCTTGCGGTACGCTGCCCTGACATCCTCGGCCACCAGCGCGATCTCGAATGCCGCGGGCTTCTTGTCCGCGCTCTGTCGGCGAAATGCAAAGCCATGACTGGCAGCCAGACTTTCAGCGGCAAAAGCCAGCGTCGTACTGCCGGTCGCCATCTCTCCATAGGTTCCGCTTTCATGAACAAAAGCCGCCTGAAGGCCGAATGCGGCCTCGTAGAACGCCATCGATTGCGCCACATCCGCCACATACAGGATTACATAACCGAGTTTCATCGGATGACCTCACACTAGAACAAAACAGGAACATAAAAAGCAATTAAGCGCCGTGTCAATTAATCATCGTCGCATAGGCTTGAAGGATAGGGATTGAGGGCTGAATCACCCCGGAGAAACTGTAAACAATGTCACCGGTATTAACTGTAAACCATGTGCCAAGAATGGACCGCCACCCTTTGGCGGACGGTGTGTGACCCTGGCGCATCCTGGTGAACAGAACTTCCAGGCATTGGCCTTCGACGATGTCGGCACCGGCTGGCAGCTCGCGGGAAAAATGTTTCCGCAGGGTCTTTTCATCGTAGCCGAGATAGCGGGCAATCCGCTCATGCGTCCAGCCACGCGCCCGCAGTACCGCCACAGTCTGTTGATTTTCCGCCACTTTTCCATAGGACGGCCGACCGCGCCGATCCTTGATCGGCCGGATGGGCTGACCGAACAGATCGAGATCCGGTGCCGTCAGGCTGTCGCTGGCTGGATTTTTGCTATCCACCGGAAAAAAATCTCCGAATGAGGGGGGATGCGGTTACAGGGCGGCGGGGGTTGTAGAGATTTGACCCGCCCCCCCGGTCAGGTCTGGCCCAGGGCGCGGTGGGAGCGCTCGCGTGCTGTCTTGATGTTGTGGTGCGTGATGCACAGAAGCTGGATGTTGGCAGGGTCGAGCGGTGCGCCGCCGTCCTTGCGTTCCTTGATGTGGTCACCGATGACGCGGCTCGTTGATCCGCAGATCTCACACCAGTTGCCGCGCTCTTGCTTGATCTGTTTGATCAGCGTGCGCCACTGTGGCGATGAATAGAATTGCTCGGCGAGCTTTGGCGCTGGCTTCAGCCTGGGCGGCAATGGCTGCAACCTTGGTCTGAGGGTTTTCAATAATGAAGACAAAGTGAATCTCTGACAGCATTTATTTCGTTTGGTTTGCACCGTTTACAACACAAACGAAAGCATACTGACCTTCTCCAAATAACCAAACTATAATTACAAAATTAGAAAGATATTGGTTTGCAAAACGATTTCTACTTTTTCAAATTTTGGATAATATTCTTTGACATTCACAACTGATTAGTATTTTATTGACTGTTAATCAAAATTGATTGGGAGGGGAATTGTGAATAGTCAAAAATTGTATTCAATCGTTAAACGTTTTCTTGCTGACCTTACTGGGAGGAAATACCAACACGTTCTTGCGGATATGGTGTTTAGAGATGATCCACCTAAAGGCCTTGGATTTCCTGATGCAAACCTAGGAAGCCTAGCAAATGATCTCAATGAACACTTCAAGAAATTGAAGAATCCGATTTCCCCACCTCTAGTACCAAACGACGCGCTAAAGTCTGAGACAGTCGGAGATCTTTATGACGTCATAAGGAAGAGAATTCCGAAGGAGAACACCTGATGAAAACACTCATCTCAATAACCCTCCTTCTCGGCACCACGCCGGCTTGGGCTCCTGCACACGCTGCCGTTACTTGCGATTCAAAATTCGACATAAACCAAAATGGGCGAATAGATTTTGGTCAAGAGATTGATGCTTGCACTATTCATAAGGTTTCCGAAACATTCCGGACATACGACACCGACTTCAATGGCAATCTTGAAAACCATGAACTTCGACAAATTGATACCAAAGTCAAAAATTCTGAAAAATACTCCAAGGCAATTGTGGATGCACGAGCATTGGTAACGACGGATGGGGTTCCGCTTAACCCAGACCCGCCAGATACCCCGCCAAATAAAGACCACTTCCTGGCTCAATCAGGATTCACTCTTCGAAAAGCGTACGAGGGTGGCAGTATCTGGGCGCTGCCGGAATACACGCCTAAGATTTCGGGAGCACAATTCACGTACACACATGACCAGCACGGAAACAACAATGTCTTTGTCGCAAACGGTGCATTATCGTTTTACCGACGTTGGGCACTGAACAAAAATCGAGACAACCAAAAGATCCCCTATCTCAACGGCGCTATTTGGAACATTGGTGCTGTTTTTGACTATACAGCGAACAGAAACGATCCAACCAAGGAGACAGATTCACTTACCTTCAAAACCGGTGGTGGATTGAGCTTTGAGGGCGGAAAAATCGATCATCTTGTCAGTGCAGATCTCTTTGATGCAACCGATTTTGATACAGAAAAACAGGTGTTGGGTATTGAGTTCGAATATGAGCCAGTATCCAATCCACTCGGGTTGGGATTGGCCAAAAAAGTCAAAGATATGCCGATATTTTATCGCTTTCGCCCCGTGCTGCACAGTGAGTACCAGTTTGTAGCGGATGCCGGCGATTCTGCTGTATTGGCTAAAGCCGAAGACCACTTTTTTGTTGGACCAATATTGAATGCGGAATTGTGGTTTAGTGGCAAATATCTAGATCGGCTATCGCTGGATGCAACCTATTGGTATCAATGGGATGCCCTCGGTAACGCTGACCCATTTGATTTTTTCCAAATTTCAGCAAACTACGAGCTGGACCAAAAGGGACATGCAGCTCTCACGGCAACTTACAGAATTGGAAACATCCCAAAGACACGGGAGGCGGTTGACGACATATCCGTAGGTTTGACCACCAAATTTTAGGTCAACATATTTAAGTACCCCAGGGTGAAACCGGGTGAACTAGCTATGAATTATCCGATGGTCTATGCGGCCCTAAGGCGCTGCATATCGCATTTGTTCGGGCATCAGGCCGGCGAAATCAACGCCGACACAGACCTACGGAGTCCCCCGCCAGATGGACTTGGACTATCAGAAACACAGATAGCGGCATTGGCTGATCCGATAAACAAGTGCTTTGACAGAGCGGGTTTTCCATTGGAGCCACCGTTGACACCCGCAGAATTGGTGAGGTGCCGCACCATCAGAGACATTGCTCGAATAGTGATATTTCGCTTTAGAGGACACAGACCAAGCTAGAATTTTGCCAGTCTTGGTTTGGCAAAATCAGGGTCCGACCGGTGTACCGACCCTGATGCTTTCGCATCGGACGCTCTCGCGCCACCGTTAGGGCTCACTCCAGGATCATCGGATCATCCTGATCAGATTTGCTATCCGATCTTTTCGAGATTGGCAAGAGGGACATCAACAACCGTTTTACCGCCGAACAATTCGGCCATGCAGCGCACATGGCGGGTGCCCCGATAGCCGCTGACAACGGCCGTCACAAACGAGAATACACCATGGTTTATCTCGACCATATCGCCCGGCTTGAATTTGCTGCGCATGGCTGACCTTGCATCATCTTCGAATGCATCGCCTTCAACCAACTCTTTGAGCGCGCACATGATTTCGTGCCTGACGGGGATCGGCTGTTCACCACTGCCAAGCAGCGCCTGGACGTGATCCACACTCAGCAAACCGAGAAATGCATGGGCACATGCGACCACCTGAACAAACACATATCCGGTGAAGATCGGCACGCTCTTGCCGTCGCTCATACGGCCTCGACGACGAATGATCTGTGTGGTTTTCATCGGCACCCATGCACAAATATTTTTTGCTTCCAGGGCGTCGGCAACCTCAATTTCGCGTCGATTGGCCACCGAAAGCACGAACCAACGCGAATCACCCGGCGCATCCCGGCTGGCCGCATCGAGCATGGATTGGCGCAATTCGCGTTCCCGCAATCGCCGGTCAACCTCAGCCTGGGCTGAAACAGGATCATGGAATTTCAATCGCTCACGCGGCGCGTTCATCATCGCTCTTTTCCTCGTTGCTGCCCAGGTCCGCCATTTCTGATTTGAACTTTGCCAGTGCATCGCGCACGAATGCGGCCATGTCGGTGTAACCTTCCGCATCTGGCGGCACCGGCAGCCACGCATAGCCCGATGGCGGCCGGTCCATCAGCGGCCAGGCACTCGCTACGTGCAGGTCCTGCCATGCCGTCCAGAGCGGGTTGCCATTGTCTGCCTGGTGTGCTTCCCGAGAGATGGGTGACACTTTATTCCGGACACATAGGTTACACATTTGGCCCTTTGCAAGGAGACGCAAGGTGCCATGGAAGGAGTGTAATCAGATGGATGAGCGGCTCAAATTCATTGCACGTTTGCTGGACGGGGAGAAGATGGCGGTGTTGTGTCGGGAGTTCAATATTTCCCGCAAGACCGGTTACAAGATCCTCAAACGTTACCATGACTGTGGTGTGCATGGTCTGACCGATCGCTCTCGGCGGCCTTACCGACAGGCCAATCAGTTGCCGATGCAGATCGAGAAACAGATTGTGCGCCAGAAGCGGGAGCGGCCGAGCTGGGGCGCCCCAAAGATCCGAGAAAAGCTGAGGCGGCTTTATCCGGATGTGCACACGCCGGCTGTCAGCACGGTGCATGCAGTTCTGGACCGTCATGGGCTGGTCAAGCGCAGGAGACGGCGCCGCAACAAAGCCAAGGGCACTGCGCTATCGCCAGGAGGCCAGCCCAATGATCTGTGGTGTGCTGACTACAAGGGCGAGTTCCAGCTTGCTGACAAACGTTATTGCTATCCGCTGACAATAACCGATCATGCCAGCCGTCATCTGATCGCCTGTGACGCTCTGCATACCACCAAGGAGGTCTACGCCTTCACGGTTTTTGAACGTGCTTTCAAGGACTTCGGCTTGCCCAAGTCGATACGAACCGACAATGGTGTGCCTTTCGCCAGCCCCAATGCACTGTTCAATCTCTCCAGACTCTCCGTCTGGTGGCTGCGGCTGGGCATTCAGATCGAACGCATCAAACCGGGCCATACAGAGCAGAACGGGCGCCATGAGCGCATGCATCTGACCTTGAAGCTTGAGACGACCAGGCCGGCCGGCAACAACTTCCTGGAACAGCAGGGAACGTTCGATGACTTTGTAGATTGCGTCAACAACGACCGCCCGCATCAGGCCCTGGATATGCAGTATCCGGCAGAACGCTATACGCCTTCACCAAGAGCTTACGAGGGATTGTCGGACATCAACTACCCGTTCCATGACAAGGCAGCCACGGTGACCACCTGCGGGCGGATCTGCTTCAACCGAAGGAAGATCAATCTCAGTCAGGTTTTTGCCGGACAGACTGTTGGCATCAAACAAACCGACGATCAAATTTGGCTCGTCAGCTTTATGGACTATGATCTGGGATACTTTGACGACGAGACATGCAGATTGGAACCACTCAAAAACCCATTCGGGCCGAAAGTGTTACCTATGTGCTCAGTATAAACTGTGACCTAAGTGATCAGAACGGACCCGAAAAGTGGTGGCGACCCCTGCAGGATTCGAACCTGCGACCATCGGCTTAGAAGGCCGGTGCTCTATCCAGCTGAGCTAAGGGGCCCCAATGGAGTGTCGTCACTTGCGAGCAACGGCCTAATGCGTCCAGGGTTGCCGTCTGTCAAAACGAAAATTGTCGGAATAGGCCATGCGCCGACGTTTGGGATCATGCGGTTCGATCACCCTGTATTCAATCCCGTTGCGCTCCGCATAGGCAACGGCTTCTTCACGCGTCTCGAAGCTCAGGCGAATCTGCTGCTTCATGTCACCGGACGAAGTGTATCCCATGATGGGATCAATCGTGCGCGGGCTTTCCTGATCGTGTTCAAGAACCCAAAGATGCGTCTTGGCCTTGCCCGATTGCATCGCGGTTTTCGCCGGACGGTAGATTTTGGCGGACATGGACCGGTGCTCCCATCTTTTGATTGCGAATGAACAATAGCATCAACGCGAACCAAAGCCATTGGTCGGAGCGGCAGGATTCGAACCTGCGACCCTCTGGTCCCAAACCAGATGCGCTACCAGGCTGCGCTACGCTCCGTTCACAATGCCGATGGGAGATACACGCTTCGTCGTCTTGCTGCAACACGAATTGTGCCGCAAAGAACCCCAAATTTCATTTAGTTCGAAAATCGCCATCCCAGACGCAAAACGTGTCAGTCTGCATTGATGATCGGATGGATCACTCGGTCCTCGGGGTCAACACCAATTTTGTCCGCGATCCCGCCATTAAGCTCCAGCACGTACAAAACCGGTTCGCCGGAACTGATGACTTTTTCGGAAAGTGGCACGGCGTTACGGTGTATCCTGGCCACCGTTCCGTCCGCACGTATGAAGATCATATCAAGTGGGATCAGGGTGTTCTTCATCCACATCGAAACCGGCCGGGTGCTGTCGAAGCGAAAGAGCATTCCGGCGTTTTCATCCATATGCTCCCGGTGCATCAAGCCAATGGTGCGCTTGTTTCCTGACAGCGCCAATTCGACGACGAAGGCATGAACGCCGCTATCTGTTATGATTTCCAGATGATCAAGTTCGTCTGCCCGTGCCGCGCCGGACAACACGACAAGCAGAATCAAAATTGACTGGATTGGCGACAGAAACACTCGGCGAGCCAGGGACACGATCACAACTCCAGGGTCAAACCACGATTGACACTCAAACCGGGCCTCGGAATGAACCATCGGGCTCCAAGGATGCAATTTAGTGTGATTTCGGGAAAGTCAAATCGACGTCGGGGTGAATTTCCGCAGCCATCAGGCCCTTGTCGCCCTCGCCGAACCGGACCAGGACAACCTGTCCAGGGCGCAACTCCGTCAAGCCATAACGCCGCAACGTTTCCATATGGATGAAGATATCCTCGGTGCCGTCACCCCGGGTGAGGAAACCAAAACCCTTGGACCGGTTGAACCATTTGACCAGCGCCCGTTCCAGTCCGCTCGTCGGCGTAACCTGAACATGGGTGCGAACGGGCGGCAATTGCGAGGGATGAACGGCGGTCGACTGGTCCATTGAAAGGACCCGGAACGCCTGATATCCGCGATCACGTTTCTGAATCTCGCAAACAACCCGCGTGCCTTCAAGCGCTGTCTGATACCCGTCCCGCCGAAGACATGTCACATGCAAAAGGACATCCGGCATACCATTGTCGGGTACGATGAAACCAAATCCCTTGGCCACGTCGAACCATTTGATGACGCCGGAAATCTCGATGAGATCGACCGCTTCGCCCGAAATGGCAGCTTGGGCAGCTTCGTTCTTGTCTGGAGATTTTTCCCCCATTTACCCCGGCCCTTTGCCTACGCCACCCAAATTTCGATCGCTGATTCTTTACGGAAGAATAACATTGGTTGCGTAAGGTGATGCAAGCATTAGTTTGTCTTTGAAGCAAAATCTGCAGCGCCTTGTTTCGGCAAGGCATTCCCCTATTATTGTTAGGCATAAAAAACCACGGAAAGATCAATGCGTTATCTTCATACAATGGTTCGTGTACACGACCTCGAGCAATCACTCGACTTCTACTGCAACAAACTCGGCCTTGTGGAAATCCGCAGGCATGAAAGTGAAAACGGCCGCTTCACGCTGATATTTCTGGCAGCGCCGGAGGACAAGGAAAGCGGAGAGAAGACAAAAGCCCCGCTCCTCGAACTCACCTACAATTGGGATCCTGAGGAGTATAGCGGCGGTCGCAATTTCGGCCACCTCGCATTCGAAGTGGATGACATCTATGCCCTTTGCCAGTCCCTGATGGACAATGGCGTGACCATCAATCGCCCGCCCCGCGACGGCCATATGGCATTCGTCCGCTCACCCGACGGGATTTCGTTCGAACTGCTTCAGCGCGGAGACGCTCTGCCGGCACAGGAACCGTGGGCATCAATGCCCAACACCGGTAGCTGGTAAGGCGGTTTCATATCCGCCGCGTCGGACTGAACTCGGCTGAAACCGTGAATAAGGCAAGTTTGGCGCAAGTGTGGTGATGGATCATCGTTCTGCCGCAATTGTATCGCATTCAGCCTTCCGTTCAGTTGCATTGCGAGCTGAGCGGAGCGGTTGTGTGACATTATTTGTCGCTTCGGCATGCAAAATACGGCGGAACGCCGTCAAGCACTGAGCACGCGGGGACATTGCTTTGGGGGCAAACCAGCTGTTGAAGAACTGGATCGGAAGGCTTGCGCCCGGCGCAGGCCTGGCACTGACTGCCGTCTTTCTGACCGGCTGCATGTCCTCCGGTGATCCGGATCTTGGTCTGATTCCGCAGGCTAGTGTCGGAGCCACGCAAACAGTTGCGCAACCGGCCACTGACCCGCAGACAAGCCAACATCAGACCGCCGTTGTCATGACATTCGACGACGCCGATCCGCAGACGGTGACCTATGCCAACCCGGCTGCCACGACCGAACCAGAGTTCATGCTTGCCGTTGCGCCGACAACCCAGCCCACCGAGGCCCTCGAAGCCGTGGCAGCGGTTGCTCCGGAGCCGGCCCTTAATGATTCAACCGCCGCTGCGGCTCCGGTTTCTCCCGTCGCAAAGACGACGGGAAGACAGTCGAGGCTCTCCCGTCTGTTTTCCTTTGGCAAGACACAGCCGCCGGCTGACATCATTCATCTGGCCGGAGGCGGTGGTGAGGCAGATCCCGCCAGAGGCGCGGCCACACATGCATCCCGGCCCATGGTCGAGCCGCATCAGACCGACACCGGAAGCCTGCCGGGTGTTCGTCTGCGATCGCTGTTTGGAATCCGGTCCGCAAACGCGGCATCACAGGATGCACCGGTCAAAGTGGCATCCGCAGGCGGGCTGGCGCGACTGGCCCCCAACGGTCTTCGGGCGCAGCACGACAGTGTACAAATGGCCTGTTTCAAGCCGAAACTGGTGCGCCTTCTCAAAAAGGTAAAACGGCACTATGGCCGCGACGTGATTGTCACATCAGGCTATCGATCGACAAAACGTAACCGCCGCGCAGGCGGTGCCCGCGGTTCACGGCACACGACGTGCGAGGCAGCTGATATTCAGGTCCCCGGTGTCACGAAGTGGCAGCTTGCAAAATATCTGCGAACCGTCCGCGGACGCGGCGGTGTCGGGACCTACTGCCACACCAAGTCCGTGCATATCGACATCGGTACGAAACGGGACTGGAACTGGCGCTGCAGAAGGCGTTGAGGCCCGGTTTTCCGCCATTAAATCACACCGCTTTATTTTTTCTTCAAAAGCGATATTCGCGCTTGCTCAAAACCCGCGACCTGACTATATAACCGTCACCGTGCGCCCTTCGTCTATCGGTTAGGACGCCAGATTTTCATTCTGGAAAGAGGGGTTCGATTCCCCTAGGGCGTACCACTTTTCACTCTGTAATTGTGAGACGTGCGTTTAGGTCAACGGACCTCGACGCATGCAGTCAACGCAATCCGCCGATCACGGACTGTTCGCCGCATCAACAACTCGCAACTGGATCTGCTGCCGACCTTGCCAATGGTTAACGGACAGGGTGCCGGCAAAGTGAAAAGACCGGCCACGCCCGGCAAGCAACGCCGCTCCCACATCCGTCTCGGCGGCACGAAAAGCGATGGCCTCGATCTTGCCGCCAGTGCTGTCGGCGAGTCGCATGCGGACGTGATCACGTCCGACCACCCGCGCATCGAGCAACTGATGTTCAGGCAGGCCGAAGACCGGTTGTGGATGACCCGCCCCATAGGGGCCGGCACTATCGAGCTGTTCCATCAGTTCGTGCGTGGCGCCGCGTGCCGCCAGCGCGCCATCGATCTTCAGCGACCGGTTCCGCGACAATTGTCTGACCGTCTCACCCGCGCGTTCTTCAAAAAAGGAACGCAGGGCGCCGAGATTTTCCCGCTCGACGGAAAGGCCCGCCGCCATCGCATGCCCCCCTCCCTTGGTGAGCAATCCCGCATCGACCGCATCACGCACCATCCGTCCCATATCAAAGCCGGCAATGGACCGACCGGAGCCTGTCCCGCGGCCGGAAGGATCGAGCGCAATGGCAAAGGCCGGCCGTTTGAATTTTTCCTTCAGCCGCGCGGCGACGATGCCGACAATACCCGGATGCCATCGTTCCCCTGCAGTCACAATGACGGCAGGCCCCTCGCCGCCTCCCTGGTCGGCCAGTGCTTCGGCTTCCGCAGCTTGAAGAACTTCCTTTTCCAGGGCCTGACGTTCCTGGTTGAGGCGGTTGAGGGTCTCGGCAATCTCCTGCGCCTGTGCGGCGTCGCTGAGCGTCAGGAGCCGGCTGCCCAGAGCAGCGTCACCGATGCGACCGCCAGCATTGATCCGCGGACCGATCAGAAAACCGAGATGATAGGGCGAAAGCGGGCCATCGACACCAGCCACTTTCATCAACGCGGCAAGACCGATATTGCTCATCTGGCGCGCCACCAACAGCCCTTTGACAATATAGGCGCGGTTCAATCCCTTCAGCGGAACGACATCGCAGACTGTTGCCAGTGCGACCAGATCAAGCATTCCCATCAAATCGACCGACTGTGCCGTCTTGTCGCCCTGTTGACGCAACTGCCGCAGCACGGCGACCAGCGTCAGGAACACCACACCAGCGGCGCAAAGATGACCCTGTCCAGACAGATCGTCTTCACGATTCGGGTTAACCAGCGCGGCACAGGTGGGGATGTTTTGCCCGATCTGGTGGTGATCAAGCACCACCACATCAATATTCCGGGACGCCGCCCTTTCGAGAGCATCTACGCTCGAGGAACCGCAATCGACGGTCACAATGAGCTGCGCACCGGCGTCGATGAGCTGATCCATTGCCGCCGGATTGGGTCCGTAACCCTCAAAAACCCGGTCCGGAATATAGATTTCCCATTCAATGCCGAACGCGTTGAAAAAGCGTGCCAACAATGCAGATGACGCTGCCCCGTCAACATCATAATCTCCGAAAATGGCCACCCGCTGTTTCTTCGCAATTGCCATCGCAATTCGTGCCGCCGCTGCGTCCATATCACGCAAGGTCGAGGGGTCCGGCATCAGATTCTTCAATGTCGGCGCCAGGAAAGTCTCTGTTTCATCCAGTCCGACACCGCGCCCGGCAAGAACACGGGAAACCAGATCAGACACTGTCCCGGACTGGGCGATGGCGAGGGCCCGGTTCATGCCGGCTGAATCAAGTCGATGGACCCAGCGTTGCCCGGAAAGCGAAGAATCGACATTCAGGAATGTCTGTGTCGGGTTGGCAACGGGTTCAGGCAATCGAAGACCTCCCTTCCCGGCCGTCGGACCTTCTGGCAGGAAACACCGGTTTCAAGATATCATCGACCCTGGCGGAACACGCCGTGATCTTGAGATCATCGGACCATCTACCCGAATTTTCCCAAATCCTGATGGCGCGCCTTGATTTCACGCACTGTGCGGGAAGACGACCGCATGACGATGGTGTGGGTGACGATCGCGTCGCGTGCAAATCTCACGCCACCGAGCATGTTGCCATCGGTCACGCCGGTCGCTGAAAACACCACATCGCCGCTTGCCATTTCTTCCATCGTGTAGACCCGCATCGGGTCTTCTATGCCCATCTTTCGAGCCCGGATGACTTTTTCTTCCGTGTTGAGCTGCAGTCGGCCCTGCATCTGCCCCCCGATACACCGCAAGGCCGCGGCGGCAAGAACGCCTTCCGGCGCTCCACCGATCCCCATATAGATGTCGATACCTGTTTCGTCCGGATCGGTGGTGTGAATGACGCCGGCGACATCCCCATCCCCGATCAGCCTGATCGCTGCGCCGGTCGCCCGGACCTCTTCGATCATGCGCGCGTGGCGTGGGCGATCCAGGATACAGGCGGTAACGTCATTGATCCGGACACCCTTGGCCTTTGCGACGGCCATGACATTTTCCGTCGGTGTCGCATCGAGCGAGACGGTTCCGGCAGGAAATCCGGGACCGATGGCGACCTTTTCCATATAGACATCCGGTGCGTAAAGAAGGCTGCCCTTTTCCGCCACAGCGATCACCGCAAGCGAGTTGGGCAGGTTCTTGGCGCAGATGGTCGTGCCTTCCAGCGGATCGAGTGCAATATCCACCTCGGGTCCGTTCCGGGTCCCGACCTCTTCGCCGATATACAGCATCGGCGCCTCGTCCCGTTCCCCTTCTCCGATCACGACCGTACCGGCGATTGGTAACTTGTTGAGTTCCTGACGCATGGCATCCACGGCCACCTGGTCGGCTTCCTTTTCGTCGCCCCGGCCGCGCAGGCGCGACGCCGCGACGGCGGCGCGTTCGGTCACCCGAGCAATCTCAAGCGTGAGAATTCGGTCAAGGCCACCCGTGGCTGTGTTGGTCACCATTGCATAGATCCTGTGAGAACTGGTTGCGGCCCTGATATCGCGTTGGAGCCTCCAATGGCAACGCCCAACGCCGAAAAACGCAGCAGATTCCGTGCTTCTCAACCGTTCCGTTCAACTAAATCGATTAGACCGTTTCGTGTCTTGCCGGAAACGGGACGGCGGCACCGACCTTTGATTTTGTTGATGCCATCAGCTTTGCCCAATCCGCCGAAATTTGAATTGCTCGGGTGCACTGACGGACCCCAACTCATCCACAGGCCGCAAGAAGCAACAGGCTTTTGCAGTCGGAATGGCTGCGACGCATGCTCCTGAGTGAATGAGAGCTGACGACCGTTTTCAACATGTCCACCAATGCCGATTGGTCGCCTTTTAAGCCCTGCAATGCGGACAAAGCCAGCCTATCATTCAACGGGTCGAACAGCAGCTTCAGGCGATTTCGGCTGCTTTGCCGTGGCATAGGAACTCAGTATGAGCCATTGGCTGATTGTTTTGGTGAGTGCAGCGTCTCCGATTAGCTTGATACGCTCATGTTCCATCTCGTGCGCCAACGTCGAATATCCGAAATACGCGGAAACCAATGCGTCGAACTCGGAGATGATATAAAGATCAACCTCAAAGCCCGGTTCAAGAAAACAAACATCGACATCAAAACCGGGCCTGCACATGATCCAGAATTCTCGCTGATCCGCCGGCCGGTCGGGGAAATCCAATTTCATCACAATGCGCCGGTTTGGAAGAACGTCAACGTCAATACTGAGACGAAGGTTCCAGACAAATGCAGACGGTTCGACCTTGCTGGTTTGATCCTGAACCGAGGTATTGCGATAGGCCCATTTTCCCAATTCTGAAATGATCGGATCGAGTTCAGCCGCAGCACTGGTGCGCAGATAATCAATGGTTCCGCTTGATTGGTCTTCGACGCGTTGCACCAGCCCCTGAGATTGAAGCGTTTTCAGCCGCTTTGCCAACAATGTAGGAGAGATCCCGGGAATACCACGCCGGATGTCATTGAACCGTGTGGACCCCCATCGCAACTCAGTCAGGATATGGATCGTCCAACGTGGCTGCAACACTTCGCACGCCATATTGATCGGACAGAACAGCATGTTGTTTCGTTCAGGCAACGGCAGACTCCCAAGCTTGATGGTATGTCACCCTTTGGCTTGGAGCCAGTCTATTTTCTGTACCAGAATTGCTCACTTTCCTACACTATTTTGCCTTTCGGATTTGCGCGACGTTGCACACCATCGACTTGGAGATCGAATATGGAAAGCAAGTCCGTCATTGCAACGGCGCTTGAGCGCAACCAAAATGCGTATAGCCGTAAACCGGCGGTTGCCTTGCAAAGAACCCATACGCGGGCGACTTCTGCAGACGGCTTTGCGACGACATGCAAGGAAAACAACAATTCAATAGAATGCGATATGCCGACGATCATGGGCGGCACGGATCGGGCTCCTACACCCGGTGTGCTGGGGCGTGCGTGTCTGACCAGCTGCATTGTGATGGGTTTGCGCATTGCTGCGGAATGCAGAGGTGTTCCAGTTTCCGAAATTGCAGTCGACCTGACAATGGAGTGGGACAATCGAGGCATATTCGGCATGGATGGTGCCTCCGCCGGGCCGGGAGGGATCCAGCTCCAGATAGAACTCACCAGCTCCGCGCCTGAATCGGAACTTCGCAAAGTCGTAGATGAAGGTTTGAAGAACGACCCCTGGTTGGTCGCACTTCAGAAACCGCACAAGGTCGATATCGACACGCAAATCAAACGGGCGGTTTAGGTGATGGACGCAAAACTCCAATTGCGCGTTCAACGCTACGGCTGGGACGCAGCGGCCTCCGTCTATCACGATGACTGGTCGGATCAGTTGAAAACAGCGCAGGACACACTCCTGGAGTTGGCCACACTTCAGCCGCGGCAAAAGGTGCTCGAAACGGCATGTGGAACCGGGATGGTTACGCTTCGTGCCGCGCGGGAAGTCGGGGCATCCGGTTCAGTTTTCGCAACGGACCTATCTGCAAAAATGGTCAACGCGGTTGCTGAACATTGCATGCAAGCAAACCTTTCCAACGTAACGGTCGCTCGAATGGGAGCCGAGGCTCTTGATGTGGGAAACAATGCCTTTGACGTCGCGCTTTGTTCACTTGGTCTAATGTATGTCCCTGATCCGTGCACGGCTCTGGCTGAAATGGAGCGTGCGGTCCGGCCGGGCGGCAAGGTTGTCGCAACGGTATGGGGAGAGCGCCAGAACTGTGGTTGGGCGGATATATTCCCGATTGTAGATGCAAGAGTTGCATCAGAGGTATGTCCATTGTTCTTTGCGTCCGGAGCGCCGGGAAGGCTCAGATCGGATTTCGAATCTGCCAATATGGTGGACATTCACGAGACTCGCCAATCGGAGATATTGCAATTCGAGAATGCAGATAATTTGTGTCGAGCCATGATGCTCGGTGGACCCGTGGCCTTGGCCGTCAAGCGGTTTGATACCAGTGTCATGTCGGATGTGAGAAGCGAATTCCTCAATTCCGTTGCCAATCACAGGAACGATGACGGGAGTTACTCAATTCCCGGTGAGTTCGTAACAGTCTGTGCAACCATCCCAGATTAGCAAAAGACATGCCGTTTGCATTGCAGACCATCCAATGTGGATGGAGACCGCAGCGATCGCGCCCAGGTTTTAGTTCGTTGCGGGGCGTTCAATCCTGATCACCTGCGGCTTGTCCAGAAGGTAGCCTTCGCTGGACACGGCCTCGACTGCCTGGCGCACGGATGCCTCCATTGTGGCGTGGGTGACAAGAATGATCGTCTTTCGATCCCCATTGCCCGTCTCGCCGCTATCGGCCGGCCGTTGCACGATCGACTCCAGAGAAATCTCGTTGTCCGACATATGCTTTGCGAGGCTTGCAAACACCCCGGCCCGGTCCTCGACTGAAAGGCGGATGAAATACCCGCCCTCATGGCTGCGCATGCGCGCCCTCTTGTAAGGCTCCAGATGAATCGCCGGTCTTCCAAGAACCGGTCCGTGCTGGTGCCCTGGCTGGCTTTTGGCGATGTCGGCGATATCGCCCATCACGGCGGAGGCCGTGGCATCGCCGCCGGCACCGGGTCCCGACATCAGGAGTTCACCCAATATATCGGCATCGATCGCAACAGCGTTGGTCACGCCATCGACCTGCGCAATAACGGAATCGGTCGGCACCATGGTCGGATGAACCCGTTGTTCAATACCGGACTCGGTCTTTTGCGCGACACCGAGCAGCTTGATCCGAAACCCGAGATCCCGCGCCGCCCTTATGTCTTCGATGGTGATATTGGAGATGCCTTCCAGATAGATATCATCCGGTGCGATCTGCGTGCCGAAGGCAATGCTGGTCAACAGCGCCAGCTTGTGTGCCGTGTCGTTGCCCTCCACGTCGAAGGTCGGATCGGCTTCCGCGTAACCCAGTCGCTGTGCTTCTTTCAGGCATGCCTCGAACGACAATCCGCCCCGTTCCATTTCGGTGAGGATGTAGTTGCAGGTTCCGTTCATGATTCCGAAGACGCGCGAGACATTGTTGCCGGTCAGGGATTCCCGCATGGCCTTGATGACCGGGATACCACCAGCAACGGCAGCCTCGAAATTCAGCAGCACGCCATTTTCCTCGGCGATGCGCGCCAGTTCCACGCCATGCCGCGCAAGCAGCGCCTTGTTGGCCGTCACGACGTGACACCCGCGTTCCAGTGCCGCCCGAACGGCTCCGAACGCCGGATCTTCCTCGCCGCCGATCAACTCGACTAAAACGTCAATTTCGGCATTGGCAGCAAGATCGGTTGCATCATCGAAAAACACGGCTGATGACAGGTCCACGCCGCGATCCTTCGACTTGTCGCGTGCGCACACGGCGACGATGTCAATGGGCCGTCCGCAAATATCGGCCATTCTGTTGTGCCGGCTGATCAGAATCCGCGCCAGGGCCGATCCAACGGTTCCCAAACCCGCAATACCGATTTTGAGGGGGTCAGCCATAAGTTCGCAATCCGTTCAATTGAGTGCCACACGAGCCGCGTTCACGGCCGACAGGGCAAAGGAGGCCCGCACGGGCCGGGAAGCATCACCGGCGGGAATTCAGACGGACGACGTTTTGCATGCTTTCATCACTTGAGGCAAGGAAACGTTTGATGTTGCGCGCCGCCTGACGAATACGGTGTTCGTTCTCGACCAGTGCGATTCGGACGAAATCATCCCCATATTCCCCAAATCCGATACCCGGGGCGACGGCAACATCCGCCTTCTCGATCAGCAGCTTGGAGAACTCAAGCGAACCGATGTCACGAAAACGCTCGGGCAGCGGCGCCCAGGCAAACATGGTTGATTCGGGTGCCGGAACCGGCCAGCCGGCCTTCGCGAAAGAATCCACCATCACATCACGACGCCGTTTGTAGGTGGAACGAACGGATTCGATTTCCGACCCGTCACCGTTCAGGGCCGCGGCGGAGGCCACCTGGATCGGCGTGAAGGCGCCATAGTCCAGATAGGATTTGACACGCGACAACGCGCCGATCAGCCTTTCATTCCCGACGGCAAATCCCATTCTCCAGCCGGGCATCGAGAAGGTCTTGGACATTGACGTGAATTCCACGGCCACATCCACCGCACCTGGAACTTCCAGCACCGATGGCGGCGGCACATCGTCATAGTAGATTTCGGCATAAGCCAGGTCAGACAGGATAATGATGCCATGCTTGCGAGCGAAGGCCACCACATCCTTGTAGAAATCCAGGGTCGCAACCTGCGCCGTCGGATTGGACGGATAATTCAAGATCAATGCCAGCGGCTTCGGGATGGAGTGGCGAACCGCCCTCTCGAGCGAGTGGAAGAAACTGTCATCGGGATCAACCGTCATCGAACGAATGACACCACCGGACATGATGAACCCGAAAGCATGGATGGGATAGGTCGGATTCGGACACAATACGACGTCACCGGGCGCGGTGATCGCCTGCGCCATATTGGCGAAGCCCTCCTTGGAGCCGAGCGTAGCAACGATTTGGGTTTCCGGATCAAGCTTGACGCCGAAGCGGCGCTCATAATAGGCGGCCTGTGCCCGTCTCAAACCCGGAATGCCGCGCGACGTGGAGTAACGATGGGTCCTGGGATCCTGAACCACCTCGCACAGCTTGTCGACGATGGATTGCGGTGTGGGCAAATCCGGATTGCCCATACCGAGATCGATAATATCGGCACCCGATGCGCGGGCACTCGCTTTCAACCGATTGACCTGCTCGAACACATAGGGCGGCAGGCGTCTGACTTTGTGAAACTCTTCCATGACTAGCTCGGTTTCGGTTTGGCTGATTCACCGCATTGCAATGCGGCGAATTGCGGATTGTCTGATCGACCGGACAAATGATCAGTTTTCGATTTCATTGCGCACATCACTTGCATGATTGCGCGCAAGATCATTAAGCTCTTGCACGCGCGCGTTGTAGGCAGCCTCGGACAATGCACCGGATCCGTAGGCCGCTCGTATGGACGCCATTTCCGCTTCGATTTTCTTCTTGTCCGCCGGACTCAATTGCTCCGTGGCACCGACGGGCGTGTTCGCAAAGGTCGGAAACTCGCGGTTGCGCAATGCGCCCTGCTCGACAAATTGGGTATCGCGCGGCGGGTCCGCATCGGCGCCAGTTGCGCCGGAACCGTCAACCGTCGCCGGCTGCTCCTGATCGACCGGCTGAGTCGGGGCTGCATCCTCAAGGGAAGCGGATACGCAGGCGGAAAGCCCCAGCGCCATCACCGGCACCAATATCAGCGCTGCCGTCCATCCCAGTGAATGCCCGCTTGAATTTCGAGCCATCCGATTTCCCTACCAATGAACACGATTCTGCAATAAAATTGCGGTACAATTCGGTCAACATATTGCGCACAGCACAGTCGCCAACCGATTGCGTGATTATTAGGGCAATAAACCGCAAAAGAGAACTGGGAGGTTCAATTGGCGGCAAAAAAACATCGCAAGGGTCAAACCGCGCAATCCGGTAGCCGGGCCAGCAAACCCGCGACGACCGCCAAGGCAGAGGCTCCGAACAGAACCTCGGCGGCAGATGGAGCAAAGACCGGGAAGGCCAAACCCGCCGATTTGCCGGCGGTCGAGCCGTTTGTCGTCAAGGACCCGGAGGCCATGGCGCGCAATATGGCGCATATGGTCGAGGAACTGGGCAAGGCTGCATCCGCCTGGGTCAAACCACGAGAAACCGGTGAGAAAACCGACAGTTTGTCTGGCCCGGCAACCGACATTGTGAACACGTTCTCCAAGCTCTCCGAATACTGGCTGTCGGATCCGAAACGATCGATCGAAGCGCAAACGCATCTCCTGTCGAGCTACTTTGATATCTGGTCCGGATCGATGCGCAAAATGGCGGGCGAAGACACCCCCGATCCGGCGCAGGGTCATCTGAAAGACCGCCGATTTACGGATGATGACTGGCAGGACCATCCGTTTTTCAGCTTCCTGCGGCAGGCCTATTGGGTGACCTCGGACTGGGCCGACAAACTGGTCACGGACGCCGATGGCCTGGATCCGCACACCCGTCACAAGGCGGCCTTTTACGTCAAGCAACTCACCAGCGCGCTGTCACCGACCAATTTCGTTTTGACAAATCCTGAAGTCTATAAGGAGACGATCCAGGAAAGCGGTGAAAATCTCGTTCGCGGCATGCGGATGCTTGCTGAGGATATCAAGGCCGGAAAGGGAGATTTACGCCTCCGTCAGACTGATTACGAGAAATTTGCCGTTGGAAAAAATCTGGCACTGACACCCGGGAAAGTCATCGCGCAGAGCGATATCTGCCAGGTCATCCAATATGCACCGGCGACCCAAAAGGTCCTCAAACGGCCTTTGTTGATCTGCCCGCCCTGGATCAACAAGTTCTATATTCTGGACCTCAATCCGGAGAAATCCTTCATCAAATGGGCCGTGGATCAGGGACATACGGTTTTTGTCGTGTCCTGGGTCAATCCCGACGAGCGTCATGCAAAAAAGGGCTGGGAAGCCTACGCCCGTGAGGGAATCGGATTTGCCCTGGACACGATAGAAAAGGTCACCGGCGAGAAGCAGGTCAACGCCATCGGCTATTGCGTCGGCGGCACGCTTCTCGCGGCCACGCTCGCCCTGTTTGCCCAGGAAGGCGACACCCGCATCGCCTCCGCCACGTTTTTCACCACCCAGGTCGATTTTGTGCATGCCGGTGACCTGATGGTTTTCGCCGACGCCGAAAACATCGATTCGATCGAAGAAAACATGAAGGCCCATGGCTATCTCGACGGATCAAAGATGGCGACCGCCTTCAACATGCTGCGCGCTTCTGAGCTGATCTGGCCCTATGTGGTCAACAATTATCTCAAGGGCAAGGAACCGATGCCCTTCGATTTGCTCTACTGGAACTCGGACGCGACACGCATGCCTGCGGCCAATCACTCCTACTATCTGCGCAATTGCTACCTTGAAAACAATCTGTCGAACGACAGGATGGTTCTGGACGGTAAAACCATATCCCTCAAGGACGTGAAGATCCCCGTCTACAATCTGGCAACCCGCGAGGATCACATTGCACCGGCGCGCTCGGTCTTTATCGGCAGCGGATGCTTTGGCGGCAAGGTCACCTATGTCATGTCGGGTTCGGGCCATATTGCCGGTGTGGTCAATCCGCCCGACCGCAAGAAATATCAGTATTGGACGGGCGGCAAACCAGTCGGCGAATTCGATGACTGGGTCGAAAAGGCCAAGGAACATCCCGGGTCCTGGTGGCCCCATTGGCAAAGCTGGGTCGAAAAACAGGACGGCGAACAGGTTGATGCCCGCGAGCCGGGTGGCGGTAAGCTCAATTCCATCGAGGATGCCCCCGGCAGCTTCGTAAGGGTTCGGGTTTAACAAGCCGGTTTCCCTTTCAAGCCAGTAGCGATCGAGTCATATGGAATTTCCGACCCCCCTCACCGATGCGACATTAATTCGCCGCTATAAGCGTTTCCTGTTTGACGCGACGCTTCCGGACGGCCGTGACATAACCGGCTCCTGTCCCAATACCGGTTCGATGCTGGGACTGATGGATCCGGGTTCCCGTATCTGGATGTCGCAACATGACAGCAAGACACGCAAGTACCGCTACGCGCTTGAGCTGGTTGAAGCCGACGGTGTCGTTGTCGGGATCAACACCGGCATGCCCAACAAGATCGTCGAGGAATCCATTCGCGCTGGGATGATCGAACCGCTGTCCGGCTACCGGGACCTCAAGCGGGAACAGAAATACGGAAAGAATTCGCGGATCGACATTCTCTTGACGGATCCGGATCGGCCGGCGGCCTATGTCGAAGTCAAGAATGTCCATTTCATGAGGCAACAGGGATTGGCAGAGTTTCCCGACAGCGCCACCAGCCGCGGTGCCAAACATCTGGAAGAAATGGGCGACATGGTCGATGCGGGGCATCGCGCCGTCATGGTCTATCTGATACAACGACCGGACTGTGAGACATTGAAAATCTGCCGTGATCTCGATAGCAATTATGCAGCGGCATTTGACAGGGCCATGGATCGCGGGGTTGAAGCACTGGCGGTTCGATGCCACATCTCGCCCAGAGAAATTCGCTTTGACAAACTGATACCCATCGACGAACCGGGTGTGTGAGGAAGACAGGTGGTAAACTACATAGACGCCGTTGCCGCGCCGCAAAAGAACACCGGGCAGATCAAGCTGCACGGACCCGAAGGATTTGCCGGCATGCACAAGGCCGGCCAATTGACTGCGCAATGTCTCGATCAACTTGTTGACGTGGTGAAGCCGGGTGTAACAACCGAGGCGATCGATCGGTTCGTGTTCGAGTTCGGCCTGGATAACAATGCTGTGGCCGCCACGCTCAATTACCGCGGCTATACCAAATCCTGCTGCACCTCCATCAATCATGTCGTGTGTCACGGCATCCCGAATGAAAAGCCTCTGCGCGAAGGCGATATCGTCAATATCGACGTCACCTATGTGCTCGATGGCTGGCACGGTGATTCGAGCCGTATGTACCCCGTAGGTGAGATCAAGCGGGCCGCCCAGAGGCTCATGGAGGTCACTCACGAATCGCTGATGCACGGCATTGCCGCCGTCAAACCGGGCGCTCGAACCGGCGCGATTGGCGAAGCCATCCAGCGATTTGCCGAGTCGCAACGGTGTTCCGTGGTTCGCGATTTTTGCGGCCATGGCCTTGGCCAGATCTTTCACGACGTCCCGAACATCCTGCATTACGGCCGGGCCCATGAAGGTGTCGAGCTACGCGAAGGCATGATCTTTACCATCGAACCGATGATCAATCTGGGCAAACCGCATGTAAAAGTCCTGTCGGATGGCTGGACCGCCGTGACGCGGGATCGGTCCCTGACCGCTCAATATGAGCATTCCGTTGGGGTCACCGCCGATGGCTGCGAGATTTTCACTCTGTCTCCGGGTGGATTGTTCGCACCGGGTCTTTCTGTCGCCGAAGGCTAGCCTCCTGCCCGGCCCGCGCAAATCAACCGGCGGAAAGAGCCGATCAGACGCGGCCCTTCGCGACAGCGCACCGGGTGATGCCAAAGCGACCGCAGACAGGTCAGACCATCGACACGGTCACCGCGACCGCCTGCGGAACCGGTTCGAATCGGCGGGCCCGGATGCGCTTGCCGATTATGAACTGCTCGAACTGCTCCTGTTCCGGTCCATTCCGCGCAAGGACACCAAACCGATTGCCAAGGCGTTGCTCGAACGGTTCGGTTCCCTGGCGGCGGTGCTGGGGGCTCCAACCCACCTGCTTTGTGAAACCTCGGGCGTTGGCGTTGCCATTGCCGCTGATCTGAAGATCGTCTCGGCCATGGCACAACGCATGCAACGCAGCGACCTGATCGGCCGCAATGTTCTGGATTCATGGTCAGCGGTGCTCGCGTATTGCCAAACCGCCATGGCCGAAGAGCCTCGTGAGCAGTTTCGCATCCTGTTTCTGGACAAGAAAAACGCCCTCATTGCCGACGAGGTGCAACAAAGCGGAACCGTTGATCAGACACCGGTCTATCCGCGCGAGGTCGTCCGCCGGGCACTGGAGCTTTCGGCAACGGCTCTCATTCTCGTGCACAATCACCCGTCCGGCGATCCAACGCCCTCGAGGGCCGACATTGAAATGACCCACAAGGTCATCGAAGCCTGTTCGCCGCTCGCCATTGCCGTCCACGACCACATCATCATTGGCCGCAACAGCCATGCCAGCTTCAAGGGCCTGTCCTTGATATAAAAAAGGCCGCGCCAAGCGCAGCCTTTTGTTTGTCAATTCTGGTAAGCTCTACTCTGCGTCGGCCGGCTTCTTGGCGGCCGCCTTCTTCTTGGGCGCCGCTTTCTTGGCCGGCGCCGCGTCGGATGAAGCCTTCTTCTTGGCTGCGGCTTTCTTCTTCGCCGGCTTTTTCACCTCGTCTTCTTCATCATCGGCCATCAGCTCTTCCTTGCTGACCGTCTGATCCGTGACGCTGGCCTGCGCGATGATGTGGTCGATGACCTTTTCTTCGAATATCGGCGCGCGCATCTGAGCGACTGCTTCGGGTGTATTCTGCAGATATTCCATGATCTGCTGTTCCTGACCCGGATGCTGGCGAACCTGGTCGTAGACGGCCCGCTGCATTTCTTCTTCCGAGACACTTACATCGGCTTTTTCGCCGATCTCGGACAGAACGAGACCAAGCCGAACCCTTCGTTCGGCAAGCTTGCGATATTCCTCGCGGGCTTCCTCTTCGGTCGTGTCTTCGTCTTCAAAGGTCTTGCCGGCCTGTTCCAGGTCGTTGGCAATCTGCCCCCAGATGTTGTTGAACTCGACTTCAAGCAGCCCTTCGGGCGTCTCGATCTTGTAGTCCGCGTCAAGGGCGTCGAGAATCTGTCTTTTGATTTTCTGGCGCGTGAACTGCCCATATTGGCTTTCGATCTGCTCGCGCACCACTTCGCGCAAACGGTCGGCCGATTCCAGACCGAGGGTCTTTGCCAATTCATCGTCAATTGTCAGTTCGCCGGGGCTGGCGACTTCCTTGACGGTCACATCAAAGACAGCCTCCTTGCCCGCGAGATGTGCAGCCTGGTAATCCTCCGGGAATGTCACGTTGACGGTGGTTTCATCGCCGGCCTTGGCGCCAACCAGTTGCTCTTCGAAGCCCGGAATGAAATTACCGGAACCAAGAACCAGATTGGCGTCATTGTCGGCACCGCCGTCAAATGGTTCGCCGTCGATCTTGCCGACATAGTCCATCGTTATCCGGTCGCCATCGGCGGCTTTGCCCTTTTTCGTCTCGTAGGTCCGTGCACTCTCGGCAACCCGCTCCACCTGCTCATCGACTTCCTTGTCATCGATATCGACGACCTGTCGGGTCAGTTTCAGTTTGCTGATGTCCTTGATTTCAAAACTCGGAATGACCTCATAGGCAAAAGAGAATTCGAAATCCTTGCGGGCATTGAGGATTTCTTCCGCTTCCGCCTCATCTTCCGTCATGGTGATTTGCGGTCGCGTCGCGGATTTTTCACCGCGCTCGGAAAGGATTTCCGTCGGCTTCTGATTGATGAATTCATTCACCAGTTCCGCCATCACCGATTTGCCATACATTTTGCGCATGTGCGCCATAGGCACCTTGCCGGGCCGGAAACCGTTGAGACGCACCTTGTCTTTTGCGTCCAGCAGCCGCTCGTTCATCTGCGTTTCCATGTCCTTGGCGGGAACAACGATCTTGATCTCGCGCTTCAGTCCATCGGACAGTGTCTCTGTTACCTGCATCGTCAAACCTTCAATTTTCCGGCAACGCACCGCTCGACGAAACGACCGGTCCGATCACCAATTTGCCAGCCAATTGTGGCAATGAATTGCCGCAGCACCGACGCCTCAAGCGTCTCACAATACTACGTTCCTGTAATTATTGACTTTTTCCGCTCAACATCTTCCAATCCAGAAGGACCAGTCGTGCCAGCTGCGGTTGCCGCCAACGGGCGTTGGGCGCGCAATAGCAAATTGCCTGCAATGCCGCAATGCAAAACCCATGCAAACCGGTCATCTGATCAAAAAACCGGATGCTTGCCCGACACATCGGCGGCCTTGCGAATCCACCCCAACGATCAGCCTGTTGGCTGGAATCCGATCCTGTCCCGCATGCGCCCCTCGGGTCCGACATACTCATCAATCACTTCGATGAATTTGGTCGACAGGCGGGACAGTGGTTTTGCGGCAGAATAAATCAACAATAGCTCTTCCTCGATCACCGGCCGAAAGGGCCTAAATGTGAGGTTGGCCGGCAGGGAATCATCAGAAAAGAGCTGGCCGACAATCGAGACACCAAGCCCTGCGGACACCAGCCCGAAGATTCCCTCCGCCGTCCGCGTTTCAAGTTTCATGTCCCGTGTAACCCCCGCCTGGCTGAAAATGTCATCCACCTGCCGGCGAAAGGCCGCATCCCGGGTAAAGGAAATAAAGGGCAAACCCGCAAGATCCACGGGCTGGATTACATCCCTGCCCGTCAGAACATGCGATCTGGGCATGATGCAAACCGCCCGGGTCTTCGCGATTTGCCGCGTGACGACGCTGGCGCTGTCCGTTGGTGTCATTGAAAGGCCCATATCGCAATGTTGCGACACGATCCAATCGAACACGCGCTGAGACGGCCGGACCTCCAGCGATATGGCAATGTCGGGATAGTGTTCGCTAAATCGGGCAACGAGGTCCGCCATGATCGTCGATGCAAGGCTGTTGATGGTGATCAGCCGGAAATTGCCGCGATGATATTGTCGAATGGACGCGGCGGCCTGTTCGATCTGGCCAAGTCCGATGAAGGCCCGATCGACTTCTTCGTAAAGCGCAAGCCCCTCCTCCGTCGGTTTCAGCACCCGGTTGGCGCGTGTGAACAGTTTGAACCCGACAGCGCGTTCGAGTTCCGACAGCATTCGGCTGATCGCCGGTTGCGACACAAACAGCAGATTTCCGGCCTGGGTTACCGAACCGGACATCATGATGGCCCGAAAGGCCTCGATCTGGCGCAATGTAATCATCGGCTTCCTGTTGCTGCGTGAACTATAAGGAAGCGTTATTGTTTCTCAAAATACACCAAGTCATATTATTCATTGCAAACACCCGCGCTTCATGGAAACGCGGGTGAATCTTTCGGACCTCTCGGCACATGACATGCGGCGCCTAAGGGTGCCGAATGAACAAAGCATCAGCTTCGGATGGCGATGCCTATTCCAAGCCCCATTTCTGGGCATTCCGGTTGAAAAAGCCGTCAGCCTTTTTCATGTCGATCCAGGTGTTCAGGTAATTGATGAAGACGAAATCATTTTGGGTCGTCATGTATCCGAGAGGACGCTGATTGCGCACGTCACCGGTGGCAAAGGTAACCATATTTGTATAGCGCTCCATCAGGGACGCTGCATCGACATTGCTGGTTATCGTCACATCGGCCCGACCCGACAGGACTTCCTGATAGCCCGTTGCCGGTGCTTCGACCTTGACAATCGTGGCATTGGGAAAGGCCGCCTGGGCTTGCTCATCAAACACAGTTCCAAGCGTGACAGCGACAGTGACGCCTTCCTTGTTGGCATCGGCCCAACTGGTGAACTTGCCCGCATTTGCTTCCAGTGTCATCGGCACTGTACCGACAAAGAAATAGGGTTGCGTGAAGCCGACCGTCTTCGCCCGACCCGGATTGATGGAGGATCCGGTCATCGCGATGTCGAATTTGTCCGCAAGCACACCTGACACCAGCGTCTTCCAATCTGTGGGCACAAACTCCACGCTCACACCGAGATCAGCCGCGAGCTGATTGGCCGCATCGATCTCGAAGCCCTTGTAGGAACCGCTGCCGACATCCCGGACCGTCATGGGAACGAAATCACCCGTCGTACCGACCCGCAGAATGCCATTCGACAAGATCGATTGCAGATGTGAGCCTTCCTGGGCAATGACAGTTTTGCCACCGCTGAGTGACATCATGCCGGCTACCGCTGCGATCCCGGCCAGTGTGAAAGCGCGCCGGGTGATATTTCGAAGTATCGTCATGTCATTCTCCTGTTGTGTACAGGGCCCCCATTGACCCCATTATTGGTTGTCATGTCAGTCCAGTCCAAGCACGCGCGCAGGCACAGTCTTCGTCAAGTCGTCTATTTCAGCCTGGCTGAACCCGCGCGAGCCCAGATGCTCGATCCACAGCCGCATTGCCTCAATCGGCATCGGAGTTGAAAATTGGCCACAATCGGTTGAAACGAGACAGTTTTTCGAACCCACACTGCGAATGAGATCACAAATATCACTGAGCGTCACCAATCTGTTCGGATCCACCGGATCCCAAACCCCGTTGGGAAGAGAACTGAAGCCGAACTCCAGAACGGCGCCGTAACTATCCACCATCTCCTTCAGATCATTCGCTGGATATTTCATCACATGATAATTTGCTGTGTGAACGACGGTCTTGCTGATTTGCCTTGCCTTGGCCTGGGCCAGCAATGCATGGGATTCATCCAGTGTGAGGTGGCCGGTCGCGAGCATGATGTCAGCCTCGGCAACCATGTCGAGGATGTGCAACACGTCGTCCTTGATGTTGCCATTGGCATCGAAAATGGTTTCTCCCTGCTCGGGAAATTCCATGCCGATGGTTTCGTATCCCATTCCGCTGCCCATCTGTCGGACATATTTCGCATGGTTCTCAGCCCACATGGAGGGCATCCAGACCGCCTTGACCCCGTTTTTGATGGCCATGGCCACGGCGGCGGGGTTGAATCCACCGATCGGTGTGTTCAGGCAGATAAGTCCAAAAACGTCGATGCCTCCGCCCACTGCCTTTTGCGCAATATAAGCCCGATCGGCGGTCGGACCGGCGTGGCTCTTCATCATGATTGCACGCATTTTTGTTGCCTTGGCCAGCCGGACCAAATCAACATCATCCAACAGCCGCGGACAGAAATCCGGATTGCCATGACAATGAATGTCAATCGTCCCCTCAAGAGCGCGGTAAATGCCGGTCTCAATCGCCAGATTTTGAACTGCCAGGCCCTCCGCCTGCATTTCGCCCGATTCTCCCATGGTCAGATCCTCATGATGTCTAAAATTACTGCCCGGAACGACCCGCCGGCACTGCGGTCAACCTGTCGGCGCGGTGATTTTCGCAAGCAAGGACCCAAACCCGGACGTCATCGTGAAGCACAATGACCTTTGCAGAAGGATCCAGACTGGAACCGCAACGCGGTAAAGGCCCGGCCGGGGTGCGCATATTGTCGAAAGACAGGGTTGTGGAAGCACCCCATAAATTCAAATGATATTTTATGGGGTATCCATAGACAAACTTTATGGATTGCGTTCGAACGGCCCGCAAAGATCCGTCTTCCGGCGCATCTGCCACCCGTCCATGCGGGGTTTATCGTTGACGTGCTCATTTCGGGTGATATAGAGACGCGCTCCTGATGGAGAACCGCTCCTTGGAAGCGGTGGCAATGTGCGGGTGTGGCGGAATTGGTAGACGCACCTGGTTTAGGTCCAGACGCCGAGAGGCGTGGGGGTTCGAGTCCCTCCACCCGCACCAAAATCCTCGATTTTGGAATCCTTGTTTGAAGATTGCCGCCTGCCAACCCAATCTGCGGGTTTCGGCTCGAGGTTTGTCCTCATACCTGCACCAATTCGGAATTGCCCCTTTGCCCGCCTGAAATCACCGGTTCCATGGCCGCAGTCCAGATCAATCCGGTCAATTGAGCTATGCGCTGTGCTCATGGCTCCTGTGCATATATTGCACTGCACAAACACCAGAATCACTCCTATATTGTTTTCAAGTTGATGACGCAGCCGATGCAGATGAGAATTCAATCGGTTTGAACTGCCGCCGCGTTGACGACAAACAGTTTCGCCGGAACATTACCTCCTCCCAATGTTCCCGCGATCTGGATGGCGCCAATCCTCCTCCCTGGTGTCATCCGCACTAAATGACGCTCGCTGCACCTCCTCCCGCAGCGAGCGTTATTTCTTTCTGGGAACCCTTTATCTGTTGTCGCTTTTTGCAGGCCAAGGACGACGCTTGCTGATTGTGCGTATCAGGCGTTAACCAGCCTTGCAAAATCGCATGACTCCCGTGCGGATATTGCACTGCACAAAAGATCCATTCGTCCCTATATGGCTTTCAGACAACAGCGGCGCGGAACCACGCAGTCCGTGCAGCACGACCGCGAAGGACGAGAACATGACTACGATGAGACAATCATTCAACAACTGGCGCAACTACCGCAAAACCTGCAACGAACTTTATCGCATGTCTGACCGTGAGCTGAGCGATATCGGCATGACCCGCGGCGACATTCCGTTTGTTGCACGGCAGACCAAATAACCAATTCAGGATTTTCCGGATCCCACCTCCTCCCGGGGACCGGAAACAGGTCGGTTTTTTACCTCCTCCCGAAAAACCGGCCGCACATCAGGTGCCCATCGGGTTTGACCCGGTGGGCGCATGTTTTTTGCGGACAGAATTCCGATCTGCTGAGCCAACTCCAAGGCGCAGACTATGCTGGTTCCGCCTTGCAAGAAACGCATGCCTGCCCTGCGAATTTCGCGCTAACAACTTGCGGAAAATTCACTAAATAGCGGGCGTGTTCAACACATAATCAACACAACAAAAGGATAGAAAAATGAACGTTATCAAAGACTACCGCAACTGGCGCAACTACCGCCGCACCATGAACGAACTCAAAGGCCTTTCCGACAGCACGCTGAAGGATATCGGTGTTGAGCGTGGCGCGATCGGTGAATACGCCCGCCGGGTCTCTGGAAATTAAGACCATGGACCCGTCACCTGTGACGGCGTCGCGACAAGTCCGACTGGTTTGAAACCTTCGACGGGCTCTCGCGGCGCCGTTTGCTTGTGATCCACCCGCAATCACCCGCGTTCTTCTGTCTGTGATATCCCTTCCGTTTTAGTCCACGCAACGCCGCAAGATGCGCCGACGGGAGCACATTGTGCCGGCCCCGTTCCGTAGGCGGACTATTCCCCTGTGCGGCGAAACCGATTAAACCTCTCCCATGAAAAAGACTGATGATCCAATCCACGTCATCGGTGGTGGACTGGCGGGCTCGGAAGCCGCCTGGCAAGCCGCCAATATGGGCGTGCCCGTCATAATGCATGAAATGCGCCCTGTTCGCGGGACAGAGGCACACAAGACCGATTCCCTCGCCGAACTCGTCTGCTCGAATTCATTCAGATCCGATGATGCGCAAGCCAATGCAGTTGGCGTGCTGCATCAGGAAATGCGATTTGCCGATTCTCTGATCATGGCATCGGCTGACCGCCATCAGGTCCCCGCAGGCAGTGCACTGGCGGTGGACAGGGACGGTTTTTCAGCTGCCGTGACCGAATCGATTGAAGACCATCCGCTGATAACAGTCCGCCGCCAGGAAGTATCGGGACTGCCGCCGGCAGATTGGGATCAGGCCATCATTGCGACGGGTCCATTGACGGCGCCGGCGCTGGCAGAAGCCATTCAGTCCGCCACCGGAGAAGAGTCCCTGGCCTTCTTCGATGCCATCGCGCCGATTCTGCACTTTGACAGCGTCAATATGGATATTTGCTGGTTTCAGTCGCGCTACGACAAGATCGGCCCGGGTGGCACCGGCAAGGATTATATCAATTGTCCGATGGATGAGGCCCAGTACAACGCCTTTATCGATGCGTTGCTCGATGGTGAAAAAACCGAGTTCAAGGAATGGGAAGGCACACCCTATTTCGACGGTTGCCTGCCCATCGAGATCATGGCCGAGCGCGGACGAGAAACCCTGCGGCACGGCCCCATGAAGCCGATGGGTCTGACCAATGCGCACAATCCGGACGTGAAAGCCTACGCGGTGGTGCAATTGCGCCAGGACAACGCGCTCGGCACGCTCTACAACATGGTCGGTTTTCAGACGAAGCTCAAATATGGCAGCCAGAAAGCCATCTTGCAGATGATACCGGGACTGGAAAATGCGGAATTCGCCCGCCTGGGCGGTCTGCACCGCAACACCTACATCAATTCGCCGCAATTGCTGGATCCGACCGCCCAGTTGAAGACAAGACCGGGTCTGCGCTTTGCCGGCCAGATTACCGGCTGCGAGGGCTATGTGGAATCGGCGGCAGTCGGCCTGCTGACAGGGCGTTTCGCCGCCGCAGAACGCCTGGGGCTTCAGCCATCATTGCCACCGGCCACGACAGCGTTCGGGGCCCTGCTGGGACACATTACCGGTGGCCACCTGACCAGCCAGGATGAACCGGGAAAGCGGTCCTTCCAGCCGATGAATGTCAATTTTGGACTGTTCCCGCCCGTGGAAATCGTCAAGCCGGAAGGCGTCAAGCGCTTCCGCGGCAAAGACAAGGCAATTGCAAAAAAGAAGGCCATTTCCACACGCGCACTGGCCGATTGCCGCCATTGGCTCGATCTGGAATCCCAAACCGACGCGGCACAATAGGAGCCTGCCCATTGGATTACTCCTCAAGCTTCTTTGTGGTCACAACCGACGGCCCCGTCGCCCGCATATCGATGAACCGGCCGGAAAAAGCCAACGGCATGACGCCCGATTTCTGGACCGAACTGCCACGGCTCATGGCATTGCTGGAGAGCGACGAAAAAATTCGCTGCGTGGTCCTAACCGGCGAGGGAAAACACTTCACCGGCGGCATGGATCTGGCTGCTTTCAGCGCCATCGCGGCTCTGTTCAAGGAGGAGCCAGGCCGCGCAGCCCATGCGTTGCGCGAAAAGATTACCCGATTGCAAGACACGTTCAACGCCTTGGAACGGGTGCGTTTCCCGGTCATTGCCGCAATTCACGGCGCTTGTATAGGTGGCGGGATCGACATGATTACCGCCTGCGACATCCGATTGGCATCCCGGGATGCATTCTTTTCAATCGAGGAAATCAATATCGGCATGACCGCTGATGTCGGCACATTGCAACGCCTCCCCAAACTGATTGCACCGTCAATCGCCGCCGAACTGGCCTATACCGGTCGCCGTTTTTCCGCCGAAGAAGCTTTGAGCTACGGACTTTTGAGCCATGTGGAAGATACCCGCGACGAAATCATTGCGCACGCACTGGATATGGCCCAACAGATTGCCGCGAAATCGCCTCTGGCCATTGCCGGCATCAAGCGGAACCTGGCCTATAGCCGCGACCATGGCGTTGCGGACGGGCTCGACTATATCGCAACCTGGAACAGCGGCATGCTGCGCGGCGACGACCTCACACGGGCAGCTTCCGCCGCCATGACCAAGAAACAGGCGGTATTCGACGATTTGCTTGGCGACGACGTGCTGCAGATCTGACCAAACTCTGTCGGGGTTTTGGGCCGGCACAAACGCTTCAGATTGTCAGCGTCCCCACACTCGCACCGCCACAGACATAAAGTGTCTGGCCGGTAACGAAACCGCTTTCCGGCGCACAGAAGAACAGGAACGCGTGTGTGACATCTTCCACCGTGCCGAGCCGGCCGACCGGGATACGGTCGGCAAGCGCCGCTTGCTGATCGCTGTCTTTCTCGACAATGCCCCAGAAGTTATCCGTGAGGATGGGCCCGGGCGCCACCACGTTGACGGTTATCCCGTGGGGCGCAAGCTCCAGCGCCCATGTACGCGCCATGCCGATCATGCCCGCCTTGCTTGCGCTGTAGGCCGTGCGTGTTGGCGCTCCAAGCGCGGCGCGCGAGGCATTGAACAACACCCGGCCAAAGCCGCGTTTCTTCATTGAAGGCAGGCTGGCCTGAAGCAAAGTCAGGGCCGATCCAAGATGGAGTTGCGCAAGACCGGTTATCTCGTCCGGTTTGGCCGCTTCCACCAGGGCGGGCCAGATCAGACCCGCATTGTGGACGAGATGGGTCACCTCAAAACGATCCGCGATCGCATTGGCCGCCCGTTGCACGTCATCAGGCTCCAGCAGGTCGGCTTTGATGGAATGCAGGTTCGGATGCTGCTCCTCCGGATCGTGGCGCGCAACGCTGATCACCGAGTAGTCTTGAGCAAGCAGCTTGGCTGCCAGGTCGGCGCCGATCCCCTTGTTCGCGCCCGTTATGACCGCGGTGAACTTGCTCATGACGGTACCACCGCAAGCACGCGCAGCGGACTGCCCGTGCCTCCTTTGATTTTCAGCGGTGCGGCAACCAGCAAAGCGCCGGTCGGTGGCAGCTGGTCCAGATTGTTCAGACACTGCAACCCGAATTTCCCGGCGCCATGCAGATAAAAATGCGCCGGATAGGGAGGTGTATAGTGGCTCCCCTGCCCGGCATCGGTGCCGATGGTTTCGGTGCCAAATCCGCGAATATCCCGTTCCTCGATCAGATATCGGATCGCATCAGGCGTCGGACCGGGTGAATGCGGACCATCATCGCGCATGTTCAGATAGTCCGCACCCCGACGCTTGGACCAGTCGGTGCGCATCAGGACCCACGCATCACGGGGCACGGGGCCGTGCTCTGTCTCCCAAGCATGGATGATCTCCACGGTTAACTCATGGTCGTCATTTTCCGCAGCACCGGCACTGCAGTCGATCACGACAACCGCACCGATCAGGCGATCGGGGCTTATTTCGTCGACGGAGCCGTACGGAACATCACGTCCGGATATCCAGTGCGAAGGCGCATCGAAATGGGTGCCGGTGTGTTCGGACATGGAGATATTGTGCCATTTCCAGGCGGGCCCACGATGATCATAGGCGCTGATTTCCTCCATTCGGAACCGTGCGCATTGGCCGAATTCGGGTGGCAGGATGATGACCGGAAAATCCGGATCGAGCGTGTGGGTCAGGTCCACGACACGCAACGCCCCTTTGGCGATGGCCTCGGCAAATTCGCTCAAACCGGTCATGCTTCTTCTTGCCCCATGGTCATTTCGCGTTCCAGAATCTTTGGATCACGGCGCCAGCGCTCTCGGATATCCTTGGCCACATCTCCGCACCACACATCTTCCAGCCCGTCCTGAAGACCTGCGATCACCGATCGGGCCAATGCGGCCGGCGTGACCTTCGGCGGCGGCAACAACTGGTACCATTCATCTTCGGTGGGTCCGCAATAGACATTCATCACCCGCAATCCCGAATCGCGAAATTCGGCACGCAAGGACTGGCTAAGCGAATAGGCGGCCGCATTGGATGCCGAATAACAGCCGAATCCGGGATCGCTGGAGAGTGCGTAAACCGACAAGATGTTCACCCAGGCAACCGCCGAGTTGACGCCATCCGACGTCCGCGCGCACATGCCCGGACCGAAAGCCTGCGCCAGCCGCACCAGGCCGAGATAGTTGATCTCCATCTCTTGCTGCGCAAAAGCGGTGTCGTCGCGGGCCAGTGCGCCGCCGGGGCGCAGGAACCGCGCATTGTTGATCAGAATATCGGTCTTGCCTCCGATCTCTCCGGCCAATTGACGGACAGACGCCGTATCGGTCAGGTCCAATGACAGAACCTCCGCACCTGCAGCGGCCAGGTCGGCCCCTGCCGGATTGGGGCGCCAGGTCTCGCTTTCGCCAACAAACACCTTTGCCGCTCCGGCTTTGAACAGGTGCTCGACCAGTGCCAATGCATTTGGATTGCGACCGTCGCTGACAAGGACGCGACGGTGATTGGGATCGCAACTGAGGCTCCGCATAACCGGATCGTCTTCCATGTTTTGGGTCCTTTCAATTGGCAATGCCAGGAGCACGCCCTGTCCGGACCGGTCCAGCCGGTTGAGGATCCGGACCTCACCCTCTCGCGGGCAATCACCATGGATATGGCACAGGATCACGGGTCCTGCGTTCAGCTTCACGGAGCCCACCCGCCAGGGTGCGCGCTCGCGAAAATAGAGCCGCGTCGATGTCCGGACCGTTGTTTCGGCCAGAAGCGTTCCATGCGGGTCCTGGTCGCGCCAGGGCAGATCCGTCCCCAGGCAGGCATGGCAGGCATCCCGGGGTGGATATTGCACGGTCCCGCATTCGCTGCATTGCTGCAGGGCAAAACGCCCCTCGGCAGCGGCCGCGCTGAGACCCAGCGCCGCCCTGCTTCGCAATTCCGGCGGACGCGTCGGAGACGTAGAGCGCTTTTGCGGGTTCTTTTTTTGTGGTGGTGCGAGGGGATCGGTCATATTCGCGCCCCTTCGCTGATAATCGCCGCGGCGGAGCACACACCCCGGTCGAAATTGATCATCCCAAAGCCGGAAACCATCGCACAACCCGCCGCCGGCACCTGCGTATTTCCCGCGGTCCCGGTCACCTGACGCAAGGCCTCGACCAGCCCGATATACCCTCCGGCAGCACCCGCCTGCCCGGCCGAAAGCTGACCGCCGGAAGTGTTGTGCGGAAAAGTGCCATCGATGGTCAGGTCATGACGGCGGACAAACGCCGGCCCTTCCCCCTTGCCGCAAAATCCCAGGTCCTCGATCTGCATCATCGAAATCACCGGATAGTCATCATAGGTCTGCAACAGGTCGATATCGGCCGGCGCGCGGCCAGCCATCGCGTAAAGTTCGTCGATGTCCATTGTCCAGCCACCGCGCAGTTGAATTGGATCGTCGGCATGGGCATTGTGACGTTCGATCGCGCCATCGAGGCAGGCATAGGGCAAGGCGCGTCGGATGGCCTCCTCCTCAGACATGACCAGAAAACACTCGGACCCGGCGCAGGGCATCACGCAATCGAACAGCGCAATCGGGTCGGCTATCGGTCGTGCGTTCAGGTAATCGTCAAGCGACAGCGGTTTCTTCATCACTGCATTGGGATAGCGCATTGCGTTGCTGCGCTGTGCCACGCAGATGCGTCCGAAATCGGCGCGGGTCGCACCATATTCCCGCATGTAGCGGTCGGTCAGCAGAGCGAAATTGGCGTTCGGACCACCAAAGCCATAGGGATATGACGCATCCATGGCAAATCGCGAAAAGCTGGAAAGCATGTTGCGAAAACTGTCGATGTGGTTGGTGTCGCCGGCGACACAGGCAACAATGTCGGCATCGCCTGCCTGAACGGCCCGTGCGGCACGGCGCAGGGCGACCACGCCACTGGCCCCGCCCATGGGGATATGATCCAGCCAGCGCGGTGTCAGACCCAGATGCTGTGTCAGTCCAACCGCGGTATCGGGAAACAAGGTAAAGCTCGACACGCAGAACCCGTCCAGATCCGCCGGCTTCAGCCCGGCAGCATCAAGCGAGCCGCGAAGCGCCTTGGCGATCCACCAATGCGCCGTATCAACAGAATACCGCACATAGGGATGCGAATACGGTGCAACAATTGCGACACCCTCATAGGATTGGCGAGACATCAACGAGTCCTGACCCCGGCCAGCTGCCGTTTCTTCAGATGAACCGTGTTCGCCGTCGCCGGATCTGTCAACAGTTCCAGAGCCAGGGCCTTGAGCTCCGAACGCTGGATTTTTTGCGTCGCTGTTAGGGGCAGGACGTCGACAAATGCGACATAGCCGGGCACCTTGTAGTAGGCCATCTGCTGCAGGCACCATTCCACAATATCGTTGGCGCCAAGCGCCCGCCTGACTTTCAGGCAGGCAAACACTTCATCGCCGCGCATCGCATCCGGCACTGCTGCAACTCCGGCTGCCTCGATGTCCGGATGGTGCATGAGGATGGATTCCACTTCTACGGCAGCAATATTCTCGCCGGAGCGGCGGATGACGTTTTTCTTTCGGTCCACGAAAAACATGTTCCCATCTGAATCTTCGCGAACGATGTCGCCGGAGTGAAACCAGCCACCGGCCCACGCCTCGGCGGTCGCTTCGGCATCCTTGTAGTAGTGGGAGAAAAACCCAAAACGAGGATCCTTGCCCGCACGGCGGACCAGGAGTTCACCGGGATCTCCAGCATCAACGGCATTGCCGTCATCATCGGCTATCATCGTTTCAACTTCTGCGCCGACGCGTCCGATGCTGGCTTGTCCAACAAGCCGGTCCGATGTTGATGCCGCGATAACGGCACCGGCGCCGGTTTCCGTCATCGCCCAGGCTTCGACAAGCGGGAACCCGAACCGCGTTTCAAACGCCACTTGAATCTTTGGATCGACACCGGCGCCGAACCCGAAACGGACGCTGTGTGCCTTGTCAGCCGGTGATGCCGGCAATCCGATCAGCATCGATGGCATGACACCCAGATAATGCAGACAGGTCGCCTGCGCATCGCCGACGTCCTTCCACCAGGACCGGGGATGAAACCGGTCGAGCACCGTCAGGCAGCCCCCCACGGCAAGCATCGCCATGAAGGAGTAGGCCATGGCGTTCATATGGAAAATCGGCAGCGGCGTTATCATCCGTTCGCCATCGTCGCGGAGATCCGCCAGTCCGCCAACCCCGGCATACCACTCCCCGGCCAACAGAAAATATCGGTTCGGAAGGACGCATCCCTTGGGAGCACCGGTCGTCCCCGACGTATACAGAACCGCTGCCTCGCGCGCTGCGCCCTCCAATGGCTCTGCCGTCACGGCATCAGGGCGACGGCCGGATGGCACGGCCCCTGGTGAGGCGACGGGAACCGTGATTCCTGCAGCTATCGCCGCTTTCCGCAACTCGTCCTGACGCGGTGCCATGGCAATGATCAGGGCCGGTTCACAATGTCCGATCAGAAAGGTCAATTCGGCAAGGCGCAAATCGGGATTGATCGGCACCGCCGATGCGCCGATGCGGTTGAGCGCCAGCCAAAGGAGGAAAAACTCGGGACGGTTTTCGAGCAGCAGTCCGACGCGCATGCCGGTCCCGTACCCGGCATCCGTCAACATCCCGGTCAATTCATCAACCCGTGCGAGTGCATCGGCGTAGGTCATCTCGCCACTGCTGATCCCGTAGACGTTTGCAGTTGACGGCAGAACATTCAGCATCGGCCGATCCGGGAAGCGATGCGCCGTCTTCGCAAAGGCATCAAAGACTGTCTGTGTACCGGGCTCGATCATGGAAGAAGCTGAATATTGCCAAACGCGGCGTCAGAATTCAGCAGGTCGACGCGCTTGCTGGCGATCCGCAATGCCCCATCGACCAAACGCAACTCATGGGTCGCCGTCAGGGCCAGAAGGAATTGTTCATCCAGCCGCGTTTCGACGTAATGCATCGAGGTGTTGGTGACAAACCGATCCCCATCCATCTCATCCACAAATGGGCGCTGAATGACATGATGGCAGCGGCTCTTCGGCTTCTGGCTGAACGTGCGTGCGCCATTGAGCCGCTCGACCCGCAAACGCAGCATGAACATGTCCTCGTAAAGCAATGAGGTGACCAGATGCGGGTCCGTCTGCTTGTAATCCAGAGGCATCCAGTAGTGACCGTCATCAAGCCAAAGGGCGAGCCATTCGTCATAGCGCCCCTCATCAAGCATGCGGGCTTCGTCATAGATGAAATCAATCAGCTGTTCGCGGGAGACAGACATCATGCATCCTCCATCGAGGCGGTCATGAATTTGACCCATGCATCAAACTGATTGCGCATCTGGCGTTCCGTGGTTCCGTTCTCGACATCCTGTTCGGAGAAATCCTCCGGCCCGGTCCTCAAGCGCCGGACATCTACCCACTCCATACCGTCAGACAACAATCCTTCCTGGGCCCGTTCATACATTTCCAGATCATCATGACCGACGATCGAGGTCGGAGCATTGATCATGCGGTTATACATGGCCGTGCGCGCCAGAAGTTCATCGGGGGCATCGACAAGCCGGTAGATATAGCTCTCCACCAGGGTGCGGCTGGGACCGAGCGGAATGAAATTCCGCAATTGCTGAATGGGTCCTTTGACCATGACGTTGGGAAAGTAGACCGTGTTGTGCCGATTTTCATCCAGGATCGCCTTGGCCCGTTCTTCACCATACGCCTCCACCATGGCCTCGAAATAGCCGGGGATGGCTTCGTAATCCGAATGGATCGAGTGGTTTACGCCCGTATGCCCGTGCCCGTTGGGCCAGGTGCGAATTCCCATATCCTCGAAAAATTCATAGGGAGACATGAAGGGGGCGATAATCTGCATCGCCACCGGGCGCGGCTCGGGATTGCCCATCTCTTCCCAAATCTTGACCGCCGTGCCGGCACTGCTTTCATGCGCGACCATCGGATGGCAGGTATCCGTCTGGTTTTCGACGAGCATCTTCCAGTTGCACTGGTGCATGTAGCGCAGCGGCGGACCGGCGACCTCCAAACGTCCCGCCGGCGAACGGTCCACCATATTGTCGAGAGACGACAGACTGTCGCCGAAATACTCTTCGAACCCGATCCCTTCTTCAGCCAGACGGGCAAAGACGAAGCCTCGATGCACATGAACGGCGCCGACAGCCTTCATGCCCTTGCCGTTTTCGCTCTCGCCAAGACCGGTGCCGTCATACCCCTTCTTCAACGGGATCGCCAGCAGGCAACCATCGGTCTTGAAGCTCCAGGCATGGTACGGACAACGGAAGAACTTTCCGGTATTGCCATCACGATCTATTGCGATCTTCGTGCCCTTGTGCGGACACCGATTATGCAGAACATGGATTTCACCATCGGAATGGCGCACCTGAATGACCGGCTGGTCGCCGATCTGCGTCGTGAAGTAGTCACCCTTTTTCGGCGTCTGGCTATCATGGCCGACAAAGATCCATGCATCGGTAAACAGGTGGCGCATCTCGAGTCGATACAATTCGGCGCTGGTATAGACGTCACGGTGAACTTGAGGCCCGTTGAAGAGTGCGCGTATGTCAGCAGCATTTGTCATGGGTGATCTCCTTCAAAGATCCAGAACCAGCCGGGCGGAACGGGCTCGACTGACACAGATTTGCATGATTTTTCCGGATTCCCGTTCGGCATCGGTTAGAACCACATCGCGGTGGTCAGGCTCACCGGAAATCACATCGGTCTGACAGATGCCGCAATCGCCACGCTGGCAATCATACATGATATCGACACCCGCTTCTTCCAGGACCTCGATTATGGTTTTGTCCGCCGGAATGGTGAAGACCTGGCCTGTGTCGTGAATCTCGACCTCGAACGACGTCTCGTCGCCTGCAGGTTCCGGAGTGGAAAACAGCTCCACATGGATGTCGCTGATTCCGGCTGCCTCCGCAGAAGCACGGGCCGCATCAATCATCCCTTTCGGACCGCATATGTAAAGCTGAATGCCCTCTGGCTGATCCGCCATCAATGACGTCAGGTCCAGCGGTTCGACATCATCGAAATGCAGCGACAGATGATTTTGGAAGTGCGAACACAAACTCTCTGTGAATCCCATAACGGCTTCACTGCGCCCTGCATAATGGAAGGCGAATTTCCGACCTTGCGCCAGAAGTGCCGTCGCCATCGAAATCAGCGGAGTCACGCCAATCCCGCCTGCCAGTAGCAGAACCGGTGTTTCACCGGGAATCAGTTCGAAATCGTTCGACGGCGAGGTAGCACTCACCTGGTCACCGACCTGCAAGGCATGCATCGCCAGAGAACCGCCCTGCCCGGCGTCTTCTTTCTGCACTGCAATGCGGTAGGTGGCAAGATCACGGTCACCCGGCCAGTCGATCAACGAATAGGATCGCGTACCTGCCGCCCCGAGATCGAAATCAAGATGAGCACCAGGGGTATAGTCAGGCAACGCGCTGCCATCGGCCGCGCCAAATTGCAACTCACGGATGGCCGGTGTTGCGTCAACAATCTGCTGGAGGGTCAGCTTTGGCATAGAGAACTCCCTTGCCAATATTATATGAATTTTCATATTGTTTGAGCAAGGCAAATATTTTCTCTTGTGAAATCAAGGCAAATAGCCAAGAAGTTTGCACATGACAGACGGCCCAACCCAACCCGACCAGACAGACGACGGTTTTGTCTCGTCCTATCTGCTCTATCTCCTGGCTGCCTCAAGCGATGCGGCGAGTGCAGAGTTTCACGCACATGTGCGCCGCGCCGGCCTCCGGGTACCTGAATGGCGGGTTCTGGCCTGTCTGGGAGACCGGGATGGCCAGATGATCACACGTTTGGCGGATATTGCACTGGTCGAGCAGTCTCGCCTGACACGGATCATCGACCAGATGGTGACACGCGGGCTGCTGGTACGCCGCGACGATCAGGAAGACAAACGGCGGGTCCGCATCTACCTTACCGCAGAGGGCGCCGCGCTGAGCAAGAAACTGGTGGCGGATGCGAAAGTGCACGAAAAAACTCTGCTGGCCGCCCTGCCCGCAGACTGCGCGACGGCATTGAAACCGGCCCTGGCGGCATTGCTCGAGGGCCTCGCGTCACGGCGCAAATAGCGCCCCGGTGCTGTGTTGATTGGTTTGGCTGATAGTCTATGCAAACGCATAAATTGGCGAGATAGCGGCGCTATTGGTTGAGGGAAATCGGGAGGCACTTGGGTGTAGATGTCCACAGAACGGATTGAAAGCTTTGGCTTTTTGCCCCATCCGAATTCATCATGGACAATTTGCATGAATTTTCATATAAATTTCGCGGATGAGGGAGAAAAGGCGACGACAAATGCCCCCCAAGTCATGGATAAATTTTGGGAGAAGACCATGAAATATCTTAAGACCATCGCGGCCGCTGCCGCAATTAGCCTCGGCCTTGTGGGTCCGATGGCAGCGCAGGAGACGACTCTCCGTATTTCGTCCTGGCTGCCGCCAACCCATGGCATCAACACCGAGATATTTGCCAATCTGATAAAGATGATGGAAGAAGCGTCGGACGGCGCGGTCACTGGTGAACTGGTCTTTGGCCTTGGGCCACCGCCAGCCCAGATGGATTTGGTGCAGGACGGTGCGGCCGATATCGCCATCATCTTCCATGGTTATCAGCCGGGTCGTTTCGTTGGAACGCAGTTGATTGAACTGCCTGGCTACGAAGGCAGTTCAGAAGCCGCGTCCGTTGCCTATTGGCGTGTGCACGAAGACCATCTCGCTGCGCTCGATGAACATCGTGGTGTGCGCTTGATCGCACTCACAACCCACGGCCCCGGACAGATCCATGCTGTTGATCCGGTGGAGAATCTGGCTGGATTGAACGGCCTGAAAACGCGGATCGGCGGCGGTGTTGCCGGGAATGTCGGTTCTGAACTCGGCCTCGTCGGTATCAATGTTCCGGCTCCTCAGGTCTATGAAACGCTCGAATCGGGTGCAGCGGATGCCGTGGCGATGAATGTCGGTGAGCGTATAGGCTTCCGCCTGAACGAAGTGGCACCGGTTCTCTACGAAATGCCGGGCGGTTTCTATCGTGGCTCCTTTGCCATCATCATGAGCGAGGAGACGTTCGCCAGCCTGCCTGAGAACGTCAGGGCGGCTTTTGATGAAAAGGTTTTTGGGGAACCTGCCAGCCGCATGGCCGGCGTTGCGTGGGATCTGTCCGACAAACTGGCCTATGAGGCCATGGGTGATGGCACGACAACGATCAAGGCCAGCGCAGCCGATCAGGAAGCGTTCGCCGCGATAGCAGAAACAGTCAGGACCAATGTTCTGGCCGAGCTTGATGCTGCCGGCATCGACGCCAAGGCTGCCCATCAGATGGTTCGCGATGTGATGGCGGAGAACTGAGTTTCATCTGAAGATATGGCTGTGGCACGGACGGGTGCCACAGCCCTTTTCAATCGAAAGCAGCTCGCGTGACCTCCCAGCTGAAACATTTGCTGAAACTACCGGATTATCTGGCTTCGATCGCACTGTTTGCGCTGATGGTCGTCACCTTCAGCGATGTCATGTTGCGATCAGTCCTGAATGCGCCGATCGAAGCCGGCGCGGATTTGACGCGATTGCTGATGACGATCACGGTGTTTGCGGTGATGCCAGCGCTGTCGGCGCGCGGCGGACAGATCAGTGTCGACTTGCTGGACGATATTTTTCAAAACTGGGGCCTGAGCCGGCTGCGAGACGGGCTGGTCAACCTTCTGTGCGGCGGCGTTCTGTTTTGGCCGGCTGAGCGGGTTTGGGTTCTCGCCGAGCGATCCAGATCCTATGGTGACGTCATGGAGTATCTGGGCATGCCGGTTCACTACGTTGCCTGGTTCATTGCTTTGTTTACTGCCCTGACAGCCGTGGCCATGATCGGCCGCGGAATTGCCTGTCTGTTTTTTCCCGCATGGCTGGAGAAACACAGTGTTTGAAGGCCTTATGGGCTTTGCCGCCGTCCTTGTTCTTGTTCTTTTGCGCGTTCCGATTGCCTTTGCCATGGGCATCGTCGGCATGGTGGGCTTCACCTATGAGACCAGTTTTCGCGCGTCGATATCCATGGTCGCGCGACTCATCATCGACACCAGCCAGAATTATGGCCTTTCGGTCGTTCCGCTGTTCATTCTGATGGGCCTTTTCGTCAACAAGGCAGGCATCAGCAGAGAGCTTTATACCGCCTCAAACGCCTTTCTGGGTCATTTGCGTGGCGGGCTGGCCATGGCAACGATCGTGGCTTGTGGCGGCTTTGCAGCCATCTCCGGTTCCTCTCTGGCAACCGCCGCGACGATGTCCAAGGTCGCCATGCCGGAGATGCGGCGCTACAATTACGCCGACAGCCTTTCAACCGCCTCGATCGCAGCCGGTGGAACACTGGGCATTCTGATCCCACCGTCGGTAATATTGGTGATCTACGGGTTGCTGACGGAAACCTCCATTGGAAAGCTGTTTATCGCTGGTGTTGTTCCCGGCGCCATCGGCATTCTGTTTTATCTTCTGGCCGTACGTTATGCCGTCTGGCGCGATCCGGACGCTGGACCGCCCGGAGACCGCGTGGCTTGGCGTGATCGTCTCCGCGCCCTGCGATCAGTCTGGGCGGTTCTGCTCCTCTTTTTCCTTGTCATCGGCGGGCTGTACGGAGTGTTTGATTTCGAACCGTTGAACATCGCCTTTTCACCGACTGAGGCAGCAGGCATGGGTGCCATGGGCGCTTTCCTGATCGCACTGGCGCGTATGCGCCTGAGCCTGGCGGACACTCTGGAAGTGCTCTCGGAAACCGCAATGACAGCGGCTTCCCTGTTTGCGGTCCTGATCGGTGCCTGGATCTTTTCGAATTTCGTGAACATTGCCGGCCTGCCACAAGCCCTGTCGGGTATCGTGACCGCCTATGACGTGGCACCGTGGATGGTGATGGCGATGATCATCGGCATCTACATTCTGCTCGGTTGCGTGTTCGAGAGCCTGTCGATGTTGCTTTTGACGGTGCCCATCTTCTTTCCGGTTGTGATCGAACTGGGGTTTGATCCGATCTGGTTCGGGATCGTCGTTGTCGTCGTCACCGAGATCAGCCTGATCACGCCTCCGGTCGGCATGAATGTGTTTGTGCTCAAATCCGTGGTGAGGGATGTGTCGACGGGAACCATTTTCCGCGGCGTCACGCCATTTTGGGCCTTTGACATTCTCAGATTGCTGCTGTTGCTTGCCCTTCCCGGCCTGGTGCTGTTTTTGCCCGGTCAGATGTGACCGACCAACCTGAATGCATCAACAAGATCAAAGGCCGGCACCGTTGCCACTTTTCTCAGAAACGTGACAACGGCCTTAGGTCACGTTGGGTTCCGCCGTTTCGGTGGAGTCCACAGGCAGGAAATTGCCGCAAAGCCACAATGACACTTCGGCCGCATCTTCGATCGTCGCGAATGTGAATGCTCCGTCGCGGATATTGTCACGTGAAAAATGAAGACGGATGGTGCGGTCGTTTTCTGCCGATTCCACCATGATGCTACCAGGCTCCAGCAATGTGGCCACATTGTAATTGCCCGAACCGTGCACGAGCCCAACCGCTCCATCGGCGGTCCGCAAAAAAGCGGTTTCGCCATCCTCCGTTTTGCGGACTTCCCGGATCGGATTGTTCGGATAGGCGCGGGAGAATGTGACAATAACCGAGCCCGTGTCCTCCACGGCCTGCGGTCCGAGGTGACGCAGGCGCGATGCGCGCATGTAAAGCAGAACGAATACGCCTGCCACTATGGTGAGGGACAATACCCAAAACCCTGCGGTCACGAAAAGCCTCCGGTTGCGACCCCATAGAGGGCCCGTGCGGGCAAGTATGCCTCCTGGCTCAAACAGGTGCAATCCAACGGGCCGAGGTGCCGATCAGAAGCGCCGCTTTCGCGCACCGTTCCACAGTCGAATCTGGCGCCGCCACTGGGGCATGACCAGAGGCGATTCCAACAGAGTGGCACCACTTCTTTCAGCCCGGTCCAGGACCGGTTCAACGAAGCAGACCGAAAGATAGGCAGCAAAACAATCGGCTGGAATCTGGTCCGCAAATTCCCGTGCCTTGCGCAAATGTTCACGGCCGAGCGCTACAAACGCCAACAGAGCCTGGTTGATGGATTCGGTTTGCTTGCCGGCAAGAAACGATTCGCGATCAAGACCGGCCGATTTCAGAATATCGCCAGGGACAAAAAGCTGGCCACGTGAGCGATGCAGCGGCAACAGCAGGAGCAAGCCTGCAATGAGCTGGGCTACGCCTGCATGCCCCGCAGCGTCCGCTGATGCGGCCTTTCCGCTTGTGTCGAGAACCCGGGTACACAGGTGAATCAGAGCCGATGCCGTTTCACCGGCATAGCCTTCCAACGTATTGCGGTCCGGCATCGGGTCATCATAAAGGTCGAACTGCCGCGCCGCGATCATGTTGAGGAACGTCTGGCGCGGCAAATCATGATCGTCAATCGCCTTGACGAGAGATTCGGCAACAGGATGCCCGGCAGGGGCCGTTTCGGATGGGTTTTCGATCAGGTCGTTCCACCATTGCAGACGCACCTCACCCATCATCGGTTCGGTGACAACGTCCCGGATGCGGGCAATCTCCAAATTGAAGGCATAAAGCGCGGTAATCGCGCCCCTGTGGCGACCCGGGGTCAGCAAGGCGCACAGATATCGATCGCGGTCTCCCTCACGCAGCAACGCCAGACAGGTGTCTTGATCGGGGTCCATTTCGATGGTCAGACGGCGATGAGGGCTGCTGCCACGGCACGCGATTCAGCAAGCATGACATTGTAGGTCCGCACGGCCGCCCCGGTATTCATCGGATCGGAAACAATGTTCGATTCTCGAAGCCGCGATTTGAGCGTCGACGGGATCGGTCGGATGTCGCGACCGGTTCCCACAAGAAGCACCTCGATGTCCGCAGTTTCATCGAGAATGCGTTGAAAAAGACCCACATCCAGAACATCTCCCTCGGTCACGTCCCAACCGTGAATTCCCGATGGAAGACACAGCAAAGAGCCTCGATGGGACATGTCCGCAAACCGGAACCCGCCATCGCCATAGGCATCGATCGGTGCCCGGCCCGGAAAGTGCGCATTGCGTATTTCGATACCCTTGCCCATTGGCACAGACCGCTTGCCCGTCGCCCTAGGCTACTCCGGGAGCGGGACCCTGATCTTCTTTCTCTTTCTCGTCTTCTTGTTCCTTGCCCATGCCGGCCCGGAAGTTTTCCGGTCGCAAGCGGAACAGGATCAGAACCGGTGCGGCAATGAAGATCGATGAGTAAGTACCGACAATCACGCCGAAAATCATCGCAAAGGTGAAGGAACGGATCACCTCACCGCCGAACACGAACAAGGCCGTGAGCGCCAGCAGCGTCGTGACCGACGTCAGGACCGTGCGAGACAACATCTGGTTGACGGACAGGTCGAGCAGTTCGGTCAACGGCATCTTCTTGTATCGTCGCAGATTTTCCCGCACGCGGTCATAGACCACCACGGTGTCGTTCAACGAGTAGCCGACAATCGTCAGCACGGCGGCAATACTGGAGAGATTGAACTCAACCCCCGTGATGACGAACATGCCGATGGTCAGAACCACGTCATTGACGGTCGCGATAATCGCCCCAAGTGCGAACTGCCATTCAAAGCGGAACCAGATATAGACCAAAATCGCCAGCAACGACGCAAGCACGGCAATGGTACCGGCCTGCGCCAGCTCCCCCGAGACGGTCGGACCGACAACCTCCACACGGCGCACCGTATAGTCCTGCTCCAGATCGGAACGGACCTTGCTGATTACCGATTGTTCGGCGTTCTCTCCGCCGCCCTGCGCCTGGACGCGGATCAGCACCTCCTGTGGTGATCCGAACTCCTGCACCTGCACGTCGCCGAGATTCAGCTCTGACATGCGCGAACGGATATCCGCCACATTGGCATCGCCCTGTTTGGACTGGACTTCGATAATCGAGCCACCCTTGAAGTCGATGCCGTAATTCATGCCGAATGTCGCAAACAACACCAGCGATGCAATGGCCGCCGCAGCGGAAAACAAAAAAGTTGCCTTTCGCAGCCACATGAACCTGTAACGGGTCTGACTGAACATGTCCGACATGAGGCCCTTGGGCAGAACCTTCGGGCGTTTGCGCCGCACCCATTCGGCAATCATCCAGCGGGTAATCGTGAAGGCGGTAAACACCGTTGTCACGATGCCGATGGCGAGCGTAACTGCAAATCCGCGCACTGGCCCGGAGCCGAGGTAGAAAAGGATAACGGCCGCAATCAGAGTGGTAATGTTGGCGTCAAGAATGGTGCCGAAAGCACGTTTGAAACCCGCATCGATCGCCTGGATCAAGGACCGGCCCCCTCGCCGTTCCTCCTTGATCCGTTCATAGATCAGAACATTGGAGTCGACAGCCATACCAACGGTCAGAACGATACCGGCAATACCCGGCAGCGTCAGAGTGGCACCCAACACCGAGAGGATCGCTATGATCATCACGACGTTGAAAATCAGCGCCAGGTTGGCAATCAGGCCGAGGAAGCCATAGGCGATGAAGATAAAGCAGACCACCAGGATCGCGCCGATTATGCCGGCCGTTTCGCCGGCTGCAATCGAATCGGCGCCGAGCCCCGGACCAACCGTTCGCTCTTCGATAACCGTCAAGGTCGCCGGCAGCGCGCCCGCGCGCAAAAGCACCGCCAGATCATTGGCGGATTCAACCGTGAAATTGCCTGAAATCTGCCCCGAACCGCCCAAAATCGGTTCATTGATCACTGGAGCTGAGATCACCTGATTGTCGAGAATGATGGCGAAGGGAAAGCCGACATTCTGCTGGGTCACTTGCCCGAAACGCTGCGCGCCCTTGGTATCGAACCGGAATGTGACGATCGGCTCGTTTGTCCTCTGATCGAATCCGGCCTGTGAATCGACCAGGTTTTCGCCGGAGACGAGAACACGGCGCTGGATCAGATAGGGGATCGGTGGATCATCCATCGAATAGAGGATTTCGGAGGTCGCCGGCGGTCGTCCGTTCAGCGCCTCTTCAGCCGGCATGGATCGATCAACAAGCCGGAATGACAGTTTTGCGACCTGATTGAGCAGTGCCTTCAGGCGCTGCGGATCATCGAAACCAGGCACCTGAACAAGAATGCGGTCGCTTCCCTGTCGCTGGATGACAGGCTCCGTGGTGCCCAGTTCATCAACCCGACGGCGAACCACTTCAATCGATTGAGTTACCGCGGAGGAAATGCGGTGATTGATCCCCTCCTCCGTCAGTGTCAGTTCCAGCAATCCCGGTTGCGGTTCATCCAGAACGGCCTCGCGAAGCGTTCCACCGCTCAACAAGCCGGCATTGATCAGCTGTGTCAGCTCGTTGAGCGCCTCTTTTGCCCGGTCCACATTGGCCGCGTCTCGTATTCTGACCTGGGCGACCAGTCCATTTCCGGACAGGCCGGTATAGCCGATCCCCTCCTCGCGCAGCAGCCGGCGCATGTCGTCAACAGTCGCCTCCAGCCGTTCCTTTTCGATATCTGCCCGCTCGACCCGCAGGAGAATGTGCGAGCCACCCTGCAGATCGAGACCCAGCGTCAGCTGTTTCTTGGGCATCCAGTCGGGCAGTTCGGCAAGTTGGTTTTGCGACAGCACATTCGGAAACGCGAAAACAAAGCCGGCCAGAACCGCAAGCCAGATCAGAGTGGTTTTCCAACGGGAGAAATGCAGCATGAAGGTCTCAGTCTGTCAGACAATCGGAACAGGCCGGAGACCGGCCGTCACCCGATCGTGGATTATTTGTTGGCGGCTTCCTTGACCGGTTCGCCTTTGACTTTCACGTCAGCGAGCATCGATCGCAATACCCGGACCTTGATGCCGTCCGCAATCTCGACCTCAAGTTCCCCAGCCTCATCGAAAACTTTGGTCACTTTCGCCGAAATGCCGCCGCCGGTGATCACCTGATCGCCCCTGCGCACATTGTTAAGCATTTCCTGTCGCTTTTTGGCCTGCTGTCTTTGCGGTCGAATGATCAGGAAATACATGATCACGAAGATCAGGATGAATGGCATGATCGATACGAGGATATCGCCCCCGCCGCCGCCGACGGATTGGGCATATGCCGGTGTCACAAACATAAATTGGCTCCTTCAGGGAATGGGTCACCTAACAAGCAAAGGCGGCTGGAACCGGCCTCTCGGTGAGCGGAATATAGTGGTCGCGGCTGTTATTGCAACAAAAGAGACCGGGTTTGAACCTTTTCGTGAACCCGGCATCGTGCTACCGCTCCGCAAAGTTCACGTAAAGGGGAATCTGCCTTGCAGGAAGCGTTGTTGAGAAGTTTGATTGACGAGGTCAAGCGGCTGACAAATGCGGTCGAAGCGCTGTCGGGTCCTGAACCGGCTGAAAACGATTTGAGCGCCGCAGATTGCTTCATCTGGGAGCCTTCGGCACGACGCCTGCAGCCGGTGCAACAGCCCAATCGAATCGAAATCAGCCTGATCCGCGGCGTCGACCGCGTTCGTGATATTCTCCATGACAACACCGAGCGGTTTGCCGCCGGCCTGCCGGCGAACAATGTCCTCCTCTGGGGCGCGCGCGGTATGGGAAAGTCCTCCCTGGTCAAGGCAACCCATGCCGCCATTCGATCGGATCAGACCAAAGCGACCAATGCGCTCAAGCTGGTCGAGATTCACCGTGAAGACATCGAAAGCCTGCCACAATTGATGGCGATGCTGCGCGATATGCCCGAACGGTTCATTCTGTTCTGCGACGACCTGTCATTCGACAACAACGATACCACCTACAAATCCCTCAAGGCGGCCCTGGAAGGCGGTCTGGAAGGAAGGGCCGACAATGTCGTCTTCTATGCCACATCGAACCGTCGCCATCTGTTGCCGCGCGACATGATGGAAAACGAACGCTCGACAGCGATCAACCCGTCCGAGGCCGTCGAGGAAAAAGTCTCGCTTTCGGACCGGTTTGGCCTCTGGTTGGGGTTCCACAAATGCAGCCAGGACGATTACCTCGAAATGGTGTCAGCCTATGCGGACCATTATGGGCTGAGTGTCGAACCGGCGGAACTCAGGGCCGAAGCACTCGAATGGTCCACCACACGTGGTGCACGCTCAGGCCGGGTGGCGTGGCAATTTATCCAGGATCTGGCCGGTCGCCTCGGAAAGCAACTGAGCGAATAAAAAACCGGGTTTGCAGGGAACAGCAAACCCGGTTTTGACTGCGCGAGACTGGAGGGTCCCTATTCGAGATAGGTCAACGGATCGACCGGCTTCGCATCTTTGCGAATCTCGAAATGCAGTTTTGGTCGTGACGCCTTGCCGCTCATGCCCGAAAGCACGACAACCTGGCCTCGGCTGACATTGTCGCCGCGCTGAACCACAAGCTCGCTGGCGTGTCCGTAGACGCTGACTAGCCCGTTGGCGTGCCGCACGAGAACGGTATTGCCATATTCCTTCAATCCGCTGCCGGCATAGATCACCACGCCGTTCTCGGCCGCTTTGACCGGCGTGCCGTTGGGCAACGAGATGTCGATGCCGTCATTGCGGGTTCCGCCATCGACAGAACCGAACTTGCTCATCACCTGCCCCTTGGCGGGCCACCGCAATTTGCCAATGCCGGTGGATTTGGGTGCCGTTGCCTTGACCTTCGATTGCTCGGCAACACTGGCAGACTGGGTCACAACGGCCGCCGGTTTGGGCCGTGCGGTTTTGGTCGGAACACTGGCGGTCTGAACGCGATCGACAACAGCACCCGACGCAGCAGGAATTTTAAGCGTCTGACCGACACGAATTGTCGAGTTTGTCAGGCCGTTCGCGGCCTTGATGGCATTCACCGTGGCCCCGGAGCGCGATGCAATGCGGCTCAGACTGTCGCCAGGTTGCACCTGATAGGTTGAACCGGCATGTGCCGCCTGAGCCGGTTTTGAGGCTTGCGCCGGCGTTTTTGCGACCGGAGCGACCGGTGCGGCAGCAACTTTGACCGGCTTGCGCTCGGCCTCGGACTGTCGTGCTGCCGGAGCACTTGGCAAAACGGCAAGCTCTCTGCGCGGAGCCGGCCGGGGCAATGGAATATTGCCCGGGCGCGCCTCACCCTGATATCCGGTGCTGGCGCGTGCCGCACGGGTTTTGGGATCATTATCGGGCGCTGATACGGGTGCCTTGCGCGAATAAACATAGGTCGGGATGACGACGACCTGGCCACTGCGGATGCGTGATGCATCGCTGATATTGTTGGCCTTGAGAATTTCATTTGCCGGGACGCCATAACGACGCGACAGATTGTAGATGGTCTCACCGTTTCGGATCGTCACCCGCGTTCCGCCGGCCGTGGTCCAGCCATCGCCCGGCTGCTGGACAGGGCGCGCAACGGCACTCGACGGAGTTGTTCCGGTGATCATCGGATCGGGTGCGGGTTGCCGCACGGCTGCCGTTTGCGGATAACTTTGGGCGGGTGCTTGCACCACTCGCACGGGCGTATTGCCACGCTGGGCCGGTGTCGGCGTCGGAATCCGCGCCACGGGCACCTCAACCGTACGGGTAATTGTCGCCGCGCGTTGGGCTGTAGAAACCGGCTCCGGCGTGCGCGCCGTCGCAACAGGCACGGGCGCCAGCTCGATCTGGGGTGCGGGGGCCGGTGCGGCGGGTTCGCTACGCAGAGGCTGACGCTCCACGGCAGTCTGCCGTGGCGCCTGATAGACCGGCGCAGGTTGATAGGTCGGCGCTTGCTGATAGCGCGGTGCCTGTTGATAGTTCGGAGCCTGCTGGGCCAGCCCGACTGTCGTCGGCCGCTGATACACCGGCTGCACATTGGACGGCGGCGCCAGTCGCACGGTCCTCTGGGTCGGCACGGATCCGGTATAGGTCCGGTCATAGGTTCCCTGCTGCGCCGACATGTCACCCGGATAGGGTTGCGCGACAGGCTGACCGGCCTGCGCACGGCCATTTATGGGAGCGGGAACTGAATTGGTGACGCCATGGTCAAAACGCATGGCATCCGAACTGCAGCCTGCGGCAAGACTGGTCAGACAAACCGCTCCGGCAAGACGAGCCGCCGTTCTGGAGGAGATACTTGAAATCCTGATACGCATCATACGAGCCCATTACGCAAAACTACATGGGCTTATTTAACCGTGTTAAGGTTACTGCTGAGTTAAGGCAGAAAAATCGGCTGATATTATTCTCGTGTCGACGAAACGCGACACCTCACAGAACAGCTGCGGAACCCTTGTGAAGCGGCTGAAAGCGAACTGGAAACAAATCTTCCCGCTCGAATCGGCTGCCGATTTTCGTGAGCCGGACCAGCGATTGAGGCTGATCAGGCTCACCGATCGCCGCAATCATCATGCCACCGGAAACCAGGCGTTCTGCAAAGGCCCTTGGCATTTCATCGAAGGCGGCAGTGACCAGGATACGGTCGAATGTCCCCTCCTCGTCCGACCAACCGCGCCCATCGCCCGTTGCGACCACGATGTTGTTGAGTCCGAGATCGGCAAATCTCTGGCTCGCCAGTCCTGACAGTGTCTTGTACCGGTCAATCGTGACCACACGATCGACAATGCAGCCCATGACGGCGGCCGTGAACCCTGATCCGGTTCCGATCTCCAGGACTCTTTGTCCCGGTTTGAGATCGAGCAGATGCAACATTTGAAGACTAAGATCAACGCCTTCCATCACTTCGCCGCATTCGATTGGAAGCGATCGCGACGAATAGGCCAAATCCATATAGGCATGTGGCGTGAAGCGGCTTCGCGGTGTCTTTTCGACAGCCATGATGAGGTTCTTGTCGGTGATTCCCTCAGCCCGCAGCCGAAGGATGAGAGACGCGAACCCCTCCTTCTCTGAAAGTCGGATGTTCACGCAAGCGCCTCCGCGACCCTCTGCTGCACATCGTAATCGGTCAAATCGAGTTTCAGAGGCGTGACAGAAACCTGATTGTTGCTCAGTGCGGACAGATCGGTTCCTGGCCGCAATTCATGATCACGACGTTGAAACTGCAACCAGAAATAGGGTAATCCTCGCCCGTCCTCGCGCCCCTCTATCTCTATCCGGTGGGTCAACTTGCCCTGTGAGGTGACAAGCACATCGGCAATCTCCTCGGGTTCGCAATTGGGGTAGTTCACATTCAGCAATGTTCCCTCGGGCAAATCGACATCGACGAGTTTGCGCAGCAGCTCCGGTGCATGTGCTTCAATCGTGTGCCAAGGCACGACCCGCCCCTGGTGCCAGTTATAGGCTTGACTAAGAGCAATGGACCGGACACCGAGGAGCGTGCCTTCGATGGCCCCGGCCACCGTACCCGAATAGGTAACGTCGTCGGCGATATTTTGACCGGAATTAACTCCGGACAGTACCAGGTCAGGAGGCGAATCCATCAGTTTCCTGATGCCCATGATGACACAGTCGGTCGGCGTTCCGCGCAAGGCGAAATGTCGTGGAGAGATTTCGCGTAATCTCAATGGCTCTGACAGCGTCAGGGAATGCGCCAGGCCACTTTGATCGGTTTCGGGAGCGACAATCCACAAATCATCCGACAATGTTCGGGCGATACGCTCCAGCACCGCGAGCCCTTCGGCATGGATGCCGTCATCATTGGTCAGCAATATGCGCATGGCTGTTTCGCTTTCTGTCCGGTCAATCGGCGCGTTCAATGCGCGTCAATCCACCCATATAGGGTCGCAATACTTCGGGAACCGTTACCGAACCGTCTTCTTCGAGATAATTCTCCATAACAGCGATGAGCGCACGGCCGATGGCAACACCGGATCCGTTGAGGGTGTGGACGAAGTACATGCTCTTGTCGCCGGCACGCTTGTATCGCGCACTCATGCGCCGTGCCTGGAAATCACCGCAGACCGAGCAGGACGAAATCTCGCGATAGGCATTTTGCCCCGGCAGCCATACTTCCAGATCATACGTCTTGCGGGCGCCAAAGCCGATATCACCCGTACAGAGTGTGACGACACGGTAATGCAGATCAAGGCGTTTCAACACTTCTTCCGCACAGGCAGTCATGCGTTCGTGTTCGTCGATCGCGCTTTCAGCATCGGTGATGGATACCAGTTCCACCTTGTTGAACTGGTGCTGTCGCAGCATGCCACGCGTGTCGCGCCCCGCCGATCCGGCCTCCAGGCGAAAGCACGGTGTCAGCGCGGTGAACCGCAAAGGCAGTTGTTCATGGGCCAGAACCTGCTCGCGGACCAGATTGGTCAACGGAACCTCAGCGGTCGGGATCATCCAGCGACCATCCGTGGTCTGAAACAGATCATCGGCAAATTTCGGCAATTGCCCTGTTCCATAGGCTGCCTCACTGCGCACCAGAAGCGGCGGCACGACTTCCGTGTAGCCATGTTCGCCCGTGTGCAAGTCGAGCATGAATTGGCCGAGCGCCCGTTCAAGACGTGCCAAATGGCCCTGCAGGACCACAAAACGGCTACCGGCAATGCGTGCAGCGGTCTCAAAGTCCATCTGGCCAAGCGCTTCGCCAATATCGAAATGTTCGAGCGGCTGGTGATTCCATCCGGGACGACGGCCGTTCTGTCGAATTTCAACATTGTCGTTCTCGTCCGCGCCCACCGGCACATCGTCAAACGGAACATTCGGAATGGCCGCCATCGCGGTTTCCAGCTTGCCATCCAGCTCCCGCACGGCTTCCTCGGCATCCTGGAGCGCGCTCTTCAACTGCGCCACTTCAGCCTTGAGACTGTCGGCCGTTTCAGTGTCCTTGCGCGCCATGGACGCACCGATTTCCTTGGATGCCGAATTGCGCCGCGATTGCATATCCTGGAGTTTCTGCACCTCGGCGCGGCGCGATTCATCCAGGGCAAGGATTTCTGCCGCCACCGGGTCTGCCCCGCGCGCTTTCAGCGCCGCATCGAGCGCCGCATCATTTTCCCGAATCCATTTGATATCAAGCATCGGTACCGAACCTGTCGTTCATCGGATTGGCAGCCACGAACCGTCAGAGCCCCGGACAGTTTCTGTCCGGCGGTCCCGTCTACGAGGATGAAGCGTCCGATTCAGCAGACTTGTCGTCGGATGCGTCATCCGCACCGGATTCTGCCAGGTTTTCGGCACGCCGCCTCTCCACGAGTCGGGCTGCGTAGATGGCGATTTCGTAGAGAAGGATGGTTGGAAGTGCAAGACCGATCTGACTGGCCGGGTCTGGCGGCGTCAAAATGGCAGCAGCAATGAAGGCACCAACAATGGCATATTTGCGCTTGGCCGCCAGCCCCTCGGACGAGACCAGTCCTACCCGCGCCAGCAAGGTGGTCACGACCGGCAGTTGGAACACCAGACCGAAAGCGAAGATCAGCGTCATGATGAGGCTGAGATACTCCGATACCTTGGGAAGCAGCTCGATGGCGACCTGCCCGCCCTCGGCGGGCTGCTCCATGGCCAGAAAAAACCACAGAACCATTGGCGTAAAAAAGAAATAGACGAGTGCGCCGCCAAGAAGGAACAACAATGGCGACGCAATCAGGAAGGGCAAAAATGCCGATCGTTCATTCTTGTAGAGCCCCGGCGCGACAAATTTGTAGATTTGCGCTGCGATCATCGGAAATGCGATTACCAGACCGCCGAACATGGCAACCTTGATCTGCGTGAAGAAAAATTCCTGCGGCGCGGTATAGATCAGTTCGATCTGGCGACCTTGCATGCCGGCAAGATCAACGGCCCAGGAGAACGGGACAACCAGAAAATTGAAAATCTGCTTGGCGAACGCAAAGCAGAAGAGGAACGCGACAAAGAAACCGCCGACAGCCCACAGCAGCCGCTGGCGCAGCTCAACGAGGTGCGCCAGCAATGGCTGCGCTGTGTCGTCCAGATCTTCCTTTGTCACGCGGCATCTCCGCTCGTCTTGGCAGTTTTCGATGCCGCAGCTGTCTTGCGGTTTGAGGCCGTCGCCGTTTTACTACGCGATGCGGCTTTGCGAGGCGCAGCGGCTTTTTTGGCAGCCGCGCGTTTGCCTGCAGCCTTTGATGCCGGTGTCACGGCGCTCTTGGTCGCGGTTTTTGTCGACGTTTTGGCTGCCGGCTTGGCAGCAGACTTTGACGTTGTCTTGGCCGCCGGTTTGGCGGTGGCCTTGTCTGTGGTCCTGGCGGCTGTTTTCGCTGCTGGCTTGGCAGCCGGCTTGCTTGCTGCCTTCGCCTTTGCACCACCTGATCTGGATGCGGGCTTCTTGTCAGCAGCTTGTTTGGCTGCGACGTTCTTCCCGGCCTTGGGAAAGTCAATGGCGGGCGATGGCTTCGTCGCCGCTGTCATGCTCTTGTCCAGATCGGCTTTCGTCTTGTTAAGATCCGATTTGATCTCGTTGCCGACTTCCTTGAGCGGATCGACGACGTCTTTCAGAATGCCGCGCGGGTTGAGGTTTTTTGCCTCGGAGATAACTTCGCGCACATCGTCCAATTCAGCCTCCTTCAAGGCCTCATCGAATTGTCCGCGAAATTCGTTGGCCATCGAACGGAGTTTCTTCGTCGTCCGCCCGAATGACCGCAGCATCCCTGGCAGGTCCTTTGGACCAACAACGATAATCAGGACGAGCGCAACGACAAGAAGCTCCGGCCAGCCAAGATCCAGCATGAGAAAGACTCCGCGACGCGGTCACGGCGGCGCCTTTCATCGATTGCTCGATGAACGCGCCGCGCGAATGGCCTGGTCAGCTTTTTTCCGTTTTTTCTTCTGACTTGTGCTCGACTGTTTTTGCTTTTTCGGGATCGTCTTCGTCACCCATTCCCTTGCGGAAATTCTTGATGCCTTTGGCGACATCACCCATCAGCTCCGGAATCTTGCCGCGGCCAAAGAGCAGTAGCACCACGACCAATACGATCAGCCAGTGCCATATGCTAAAACTACCCATACTCGTCTCCCTCGGGATTTATCTCTTAGATGTAGGATGTTTCTACATTGTTTCAAACATCAAAATCTCGTGCTCGTTAACGCAAAGCGAGACATCGCGCAATCCAGACTTCAGTATGCCTGCCTTCATTCGTGCCTGAATCAGCTGTTCCGTGCCTGGTACCGCCAGTCCGAACTGCTCGACAACGCCGAGAAACCGACGAAAGACAATCCGTGCCGGAACGTCGCCATCCCGTTCCATGACGGTGATACTTGGCAATCTGATGGCAACGGACAAATGTGTTCCATCGGCAGCAGACCCTGCTGAAAAAGCACCAAGCGGTGTTTCGACCGCCCCGGATGCAACGACGCACTCGAAAGTGTTCAATTCAGAGAAAAACGATGCGGCAAACAGGTTCTTTGGCCGATAATACAAATCCTCAGCCGTCCCCGATTGCACCAGGCGGCCATCCTTGAGCAACGCGATATGATCGGCCAGGCGCATTGCCTCCTCCGCATCATGTGTCACCACAAGGGCCGTTGCGCGTGTTTCCCTCAGGATTGCCAGTGTTTCATCGCGAACCGTGTCCCTCAGCCGGGAATCCAGACCTGAGAAAGGTTCATCCATCAACAGCACAGACGGCCGGGGCGCCAGGGCTCGGGCCAGTGCAACCCGTTGTTGCTCTCCACCGGACAGGGCATGCGGGAATTGCTGCGCGTAATGCAGCATTCCAACCCTGTCGAGCGCTGTTCGAGCCTCATTGATCGAATCCTGTTCCGACAATGCATTCAAGCCGAAGCGGACATTGTCCAATACGCTCATATGCGGAAAAAGTGCGAAGTCCTGAAACATAAGGCCAACGCCCCGGCGCTCCGGTGGCACGAAAACCGTCGGTCCAGTTATTTCCTTATCATTGTGCAGGATGCGACCCTCCCGGGGTGCCTCCAGTCCGGCAGCCAGGCGAAGCAGTGTGGTTTTCCCGGATCCGGACGGCCCCAAAAGGCACAAGACTTCACCCGCTTCCGCCGTCAGGGAAATACCATCAAGCGTCGCCTGCCCGTGATAATCATGCCTGATATCTTCAAAGGCGAGCTTCGCGGCGAATGAAACGCCGGCGATGCGCTGCCGGTCAGCGCCTCTCGAAATGGATCTGCTGGCTGAACTCACCTGTCGCCTTCAACACCAAGGGAAACAGCGGAGCCACTGAAAACCGGACCGGTTCCCTTTGGCGACCCCGCGCACATATCGGGACTACTACTCGTCCCCTTCACCCATCGGTGTCAAGAGCCCGAGTTCCTCAAGATCCATTTGCGTGATCGGATCCTCGTCCTCGGCCAGATCGTCATTGGCCGGCGGAACCGGCACCTGAAAGTTGCTTGGAATGCGCGATGACAGCAATCCGGCGCCCTTCAATTCCTCCATGCCTGGCAGGTCGCGAAGTTCCTCCAGCCCGAAATGATCCAGAAACTCCAACGTGGTTCCATAAGTGACCGGACGCCCCGGTGTGCGGCGGCGGCCACGCATTTTGACCCATCCCGATTCCAGCAGCACGTCCAGCGTGCCACGCGAGGTCGCAACGCCCCGTATCTCTTCAACCTCGGCCCGGGTGACCGGCTGGTGGTAGGAGATGATCGACAGAACCTCAAGCGCGGCCCTGGACAATTTGCGAACATCCGTCTGGTCACGATGAATCAGGAACGAAAGGTCAGCAGCGGTTCGAAATGCCCAACTGTCATCAACCCTGAGAAGATGGACGCCTCGCAAACTGTAGAAGCTGGCCAATCCCTGCATGATCGCCTGCACGTCCATCCCTTCGGGGAGTTTTTCGGCAATCACCTTCTCCGAGACCGGTTCAGCCGATGCAAAAACCAGGGCTTCAGCGATACGCTCGGCCTCCTTGACGTCGCGCCGAATCCGCGGCGCCTCTTCCCGGTCGCCAGTCTCCTCGGATGGGCCGCTGTTGAACGGCACAATCTGGGCCTGTGAGCCTTCAGTCATGGGACACGCTCTCCTGTTCGAAAGTGTCATCGGAGGTGTTGTTTCCGCGCCTCAGATAGATCGGTGCGAAGGGCAGTTCCTGGCGCATTTCCAGCCGCCCTTCCCGAACCATTTCAAGCGAGGCGGCAAAGGAACTCGCCATGACGGTTGCCCGTTCCTTGGGGTCGCAGAGATAACGCACCAGAAACTGATCGAGTGCAGTCCAGTCCTGCAGGTCACCGATCATTTTTTGCAAAATGACGCGCGCATCACCGAGCGACCAGACGACGCGCTTGGAAATGGTGACCTGCGTCGTCGATTGGCGGTGCCTTAGCGAGGCATAGGAGCTCAAAAGATCATAGAGCGAGGCGGTAAATTCGGATTTTCGCGAGATCACAACCGGTTCCGGATCGCCTCTGGCAAACACATCGCGGCCGAGTCGGTTCCGGTTGATCAAACGGGTTGCCGCATCCCGCATCGCTTCCAGGCGCTTGAGCCGGAACGCAAGTTGAGCGGCTAGTTCCTCTCCACTGGGTTCGTCGCCATCGGCCTTTTGTGGAATCAGCAGCTTTGACTTCAGGAAAGCGAGCCAGGCGGCCATCACCAGATAGTCGGCAGCAAGTTCCAGCCGAAGCCGACGGGCCTTTTCGACGAATTCAAGATATTGCTCGGCGAGCGCCAGGACGGATATACGCGCCAGGTCAACCTTTTGCGTACGCGCCAGGTGCAACAACAGATCCAAAGGCCCCTCGAATCCGTCTATATCGACAACAAGCGCGGGTTCGCTGAGCCCCCGTTCCCCGGATTGGCCGTTTTCCCACAGCTTGTCCATCGGCGCCTTATCGGCAGCCGTCACTTCCGTCAGCCTGTTGACCGCACCTGCCATTCAATTGGCTCCTTCAGACCGATACGAGCGTCGCATGCTCATATCGCTCTAACCCAGATGTTCCTGGGTGTATTCAGCAACCAGTCCCTCGAATTCATGACGCAACGCTTCCTCGTTAACGGACTGTCCCTTGCCGAAAAGGGACATTACCGCTTGCGCGCGACCCTTTGCTTTATCTTGCAATACCGGCGTATTTGCGGCCACTTCGACCATTTCGCTCATCACGCCATTGCAATGGAGAATTACATCGCATCCGGCATCGAATATTGCACCGGCCTTTGTGGCGAAATCCCCAGAAAGTGCCTTCATGGATGTATCATCGGACATCAACAGGCCATCGAAACCGATTTGTCGACGGATCACCTCCTCGACCACAAGACGAGACGTCGTCGCCGGCCCGTCCGGATCGATGGCAGCAAACACAATATGGGCTGTCATGGCCATCGGCACTGAAGCCAGCGCCTTGAACGGAACAAAGTCGGTCGCGCTCAATTCATCCCGTGTAGCGTGAACGATCGGCAATTCCTGGTGAGAATCGGCGTGGGCCCTGCCATGCCCCGGGATATGTTTGACGACAGGCAGCACTGCGCCATCCATCAGGCCTGCAACCGCCTCGCGACCGAGTTGAACGACTGTATCCGGTTCGCTCGAATAGGCCCGGCTGCCGATCACGTCATGTCCGCCCGAAACAGGAATGTCGAGGACCGGCAGACAATCGACATTGATGCCGAAACGCGACAGGTCAAGCGCGTGCAGCCTCGACATGAGCCAGGCCGCCCGCAGACCGGCCTTCTCATCTTTTGAATACACCGAGCCAATGGCCGAGGCTGGTGGATAGGCCGGAACCACAGGAGGTCTGATCCTCTGAACCCTCCCGCCTTCCTGATCGATCAGCACCGGCGCATCGTCAATCCCGACGCAGTCGCGCAGATCGGACACCAGATCCTTGATCTGGTTTTCATCCGAAATGTTTCGTGCGAACAGAATGAAACCCCACGGACGCTCGGCCCTGAAAAAGGCCCGTTCGTCATCCGATAGCGTTAATCCGCCGCATCCAAGGATCATCGCTTTTGATTCGTCCATGACGGAATCATACACACGGGCTACAAAATGCACAGCCCCACACGCCTTGCCGACCGCAGACGCGGTGTTCAACGTCAAATTAGGATCAATGGATGGACGAGTTGTGAATCAGCGGGCAACAAAACAACTGCCACCAGCTGCCTTATACTGATTGCACAATTGGGTTGCCTGAGCCTTCGAACCGGCCGGAATACGAACCCGGTAGAAGATACCGCGGTTGGTGATATTGGCCCGCTGGATACTCACGCCTCTTCCGCCAATAATCGAAGCATATCTGCGCGACAGGTTTCTGTAGGATTCCTGGGCCCCGGCTTCAGTCGGCTGCGAAGAGATTTGCATCACCCACCCACCTGGATTGTTGGTTGGTGCGCTACCGGCAAGATTACCTTGGTCATTGACCGCTTCGACGACCTCAACCGGCTGCTGGGCCGGCCTTGCCGATGGGACCGGCGCCGATGCCGCAGGCTGTGCTGTTTCCGTTGCAGTCGATGCTACAGACTGTGTGTTTGCGGTCTGGCCACCAGGCTTGGATCCCGGCACGGGAACGACACCGGTGTTGCGCAAATCCGACTCGATTGGCGGAAGAGCGGCATCCTCACCCGTCACTGTGGAGGATCCCGACGTCTGGTCGGTCGATGTCGACGCGACCTGCGTCGAATCGGCTTCCGGTGCGGCCGTCACCGGTGTGGGGTTGGCGGCAGAAGAGGTGCTGTTGGCGGGCGCAAGCGCCACGGTCCTCGGCGCACCGTCGCCTGTCGCCGCATCTCCATTTGAGGATGATGAACCGGTGTCGGAACCAACGTTTGCGGCCGTATTCGTTTCACTTGTCACGGTGGGCTCAGCAGGAGTTTCCCGCGCAACAATCGTTCCATCGGGTCTGACGACCAGGGTACGGACTTTGCGTGGCGATATTCCATTGGTTTCGGCAACAGTCGCACCATTACCGGTCTCCGTGCCGTCAGATGCGGCAAGCCGGTCCTCGGCCTTAACCGAATTCTCGCCGTTGTTGGCGCGCCCTTCCAACGGGAGGGTGTCCGGATCAAGCGTTCGTTGAACGACATCAACCGGCTCTTCGGTGGTATTGACCAGATTTTGCTCGGAGGGTGTATCCGAGTCCGTGCCGGCTACCCTGTCATAGACAGCGAGGTCCTGGTTTGGAACCGTTTTGCCGCCGGGGCTATCCGGCTTGACCTTCACCGGCTCATTGTCAGCCGCGATCACGCGCGGACCACCGGCTCCGGTATCCCCACCGAGACTGCTGTTCCAGAGATAAAATCCGGCACCGCCCACGACGAGGACGCCGACCACTGCTGCCGCGGCAATCAGACCACGGCGATTGGAGTGATCATTGCCTGATTCAACGACAGCGTCATATTCGGGTACCGACAAATCATCGTCATCGATTGCAAACTCTTCATCATCGATCGGCACGTCGTCATAATCTTCGATGGATTCCTCGGAATACTCATCGAGATCATCGTCGGCCAACAAGCCGGCCTGATCGGTATCGGCCATGATGTCGAAATCATCATCGATCCCGATCAATTCGGAATCCAGATCCTCCTCCGGACCAGTTGAATACTGATAGGGTTCGCTCTGGTTGAATTCGTTCCGCATGTCCGACGCTTCTGAAGCCAGTGCGTCGAGCTCCTCTTCCAAAGGCAGTCCGAATTCCGGCTCCGCGGGAGCCGCTGGAACTTGCTCTTCCGGCTCCAATTGCGGCACGTCCAGATCGACCATTGCCTCCGGAATATCATCAGCTTCAGCGATGCTGGACGGATCAAAGGGAACGTCCCTGGGGCCAGCCGCAGCCTCGGCCGCTTCCGCTTCCACATCAATCATCTCCGCCAGCAGCAAATCGTTCACATCAGCGGTTAAATCATCATCAGAAGCGACGTTCGGCATCGTTGCTTCCGGCATCGATACATCCGGACTGGTCGCTTCGGGAATGGCCGCTTCTATGTTTTCCTCAAAGGCCTTGTAGGCAGAGGCCATCTCCTCGCTTTCCTTGATCGGCTCGGCAGGCAGCACCGGTTCCGGGGTCAAGGAGGGTCGATTATCCAAAGTCGGCGCGGGTCCGCTTTCCTCCAACGCGGAAAAAGCAGCCTGGAGCTCCGCTTCGAGGCTGGCCGCGGAGGATCCTGCAGGTGTTGTCTTGGCGCTGGGCCACGCGCCTGCAGAGGCGATGTCCGGTGATGCGACCGGCGGACTGACATCGGCCACTGCGTCCTGTGCAATGGCATCCGGTTTGGCTTCCATTTGCAAAAAGGCGGGTTCATCAGCCGGCTCGGAGGGCGATTCCGTTGACGCGTCAAATGGCGTGTCAAAAAAACTCGGACCGGAGGACAATTGTTCGCTCACATCCGGCTCTGGAGTCACACCAAAGGAAGATTCGGGCAGCGCTGCCTGCTCCACTGGCGCACCTGTCTCGTCCGGAGTTTCGATCTCCAGTTCGCGCAGCAGTTCTCCCTCAAGGTCGAGACCAGTGTCGGTGCCCGCGGACAACGGCTCATTCACGAGCGGCTCACTCGACACGGGCTCACTTGCCGTGTCATTTTCACCAGCCTTGTCTTTGTCGTCTTCAAAGCCGACGATACGCGCCAATTCGGCAAACGGATCGTCATCCTTGGGATCCGTCTCCGCCTGTCTGCGTGCGTTGCTAATCGGGTTGTCGGCCATACTGTCCACTCGTGTGCGTAGAGCATTAAAACATGCCAGTACAATGTGGGCAAAAGGTGACGCTTAGCGCATCTCAACCGGAGCATTGGTACCGGTAATCGATAGTCCCGATCTCAAAACGGACGCAACGGCTTTCACCAACCCGAGTCTGGCCAGGCTCAATTCTGGATTTGTATGGTTAATAAACCGTAATTCTGTGGAATCTTTGCCTTTATTCCAATGGGCATGAAAGGCACTCGCCACATCATAAAGGTAGAAGGCAACCCTGTGGGGCTCCCGGAACTTTGCCGCGGCTTCGACAACACGCGGGAACGCGGCCAGTTTGGCGACCAGTTGAATCTCGCTCTCCTCAATGATGCGATCGACGACTTTTTTCGACAAATCGACCGAATCAATATCGACGTTCGGGAACATCTCCCGGGCCTGTCGAAACACCGAATGGCAGCGCGCATGGGCGTATTGCACATAGAAAACCGGATTGTCCTTGGATTGCTCCGTCACCTTTGCAAAATCAAAATCCAGCGGCTCCGAATTCTTACGGTAAATCATCATGAACCGGACGGAATCGCGGCCAACCTCATCAACCACATCCCGCAACGTCACGAAGTCTCCCGCCCGTTTGGACATGCGCACGGGCTCGCCATCCCGGTACAATTTGACAAGTTGGCACAAGAGGACCGTCAGTTTGGAGCGCCCCTCGGAAACCGCCGCGGCGACGGCCTCCAGCCGCTTGACATAGCCGCCATGATCGGCGCCGAGGACATAGATCATCTCATCGAAGCCCCGCTCGAATTTGTCCCGGAAATAAGCGACATCGGCTGCAAAATAGGTATAGGATCCATCCGACTTTATCAGCGGCCGGTCCTGATCATCTCCAACTGCCGTCGATTTGAACAGCGTTTGCTCGCGATCCTCCCAATCCTCGGGTACCTGTCCCTTCGGCGGTGGCAATTTTCCCTTGAAAACATGGCCCTTGAACGTCAGGTCGTTGATGGCCCCACGGATCAGCTTGCCGTCATCGGCATGAAGCTGGCGTTCCGAAAAGAACACATCGTGCTTGATGTTGAGAGCCGCAAGATCGTCACGGATCATCGACATCATGGCATCGATCGAGTGGTCCTTGACGATCGGCAGCCATTCGGCCTGCTTCATGCTCCGTAATGTCTCGCCGAATTCCTCTGCCAGCGCCGCTCCGACCGGGACCAGATAGTCACCGGGATAGAGATCAGCCGGAATGTCGCCAATATCCTCTCCGAGCGCCTGCCGGTAGCGCAGATACACCGAGCGAGCGAGCACATCGATCTGTCCACCGGCATCGTTGATGTAGTATTCACGCGTAACGTCGTGCCCGACAAAATCCAGCAGGTTGGCGACCGTGTCTCCGACAACGGCGCCACGGCAATGGCCGACATGCATCGGCCCGGTCGGATTTGCAGAGACATATTCGACATTCACGGCCCCGGTCTGACCGGGTGTTCCGCGACCGAACCCATCACCGCTTTTGATGATGGCAGCCAACGTTTTCTGCCAATAGGCCGGTGACAGCTTCAGATTGATAAATCCGGGCCCGGCCACGGAAATGGAGGTGATATCATCATCTTGCTCCAGCACCCGGCAAAGATCTTCAGCAAGTGCCCGCGGATTGGTTCCAAGACCCTTTGCCAGGACCATGGCGGCATTGGTAGACAGATCGCCGTGGCTTTGGTCGCGTGGCGGTTCAACGCCAACGCGCTCAAAACTGACATTCCCAGCCTGTTCCTGCACGCATTTCAGTGTTTGAAGTGCGTTAACAACGCGCTTCTCGAAGTCTTTGAAAAGATTCATATGTTCCATCCGGGAGACGTCGCCGGCTCGTCGGTCCACGTGGTGGACGCTGAGGCGAGTGGCCGCTGATGAGAGCGCGTCTAGCTTAAATCGGGTGTTTGGTCAAACAAAGCCTGATGTTGCTCAATGGCGAAATTGTCGGTCATTCCGGCCAGGTAATCGGCCACTCGGCGCGCCAGGGCACCTTCATCCAGATTTCGGGATCCTGAAGACCATTGCCCACCCATCAGATCCGGATTGTCCCGATAGGCTGCAAACAGATCCGTCACGATAACAGCCGCCCTCTCGCGCACCCGCATGACCTCTGCGTGGCGGTACATGTTTTTGTAGAGAAAGGCTTTGATCTCCTTGTCCGCCCGCATCAACTCGGATGAGAATTTGGCTATCGTACTGTCGGCACCGCGAACCTCATCGGCACTCTCCGGCTTGATTTCCTTCAACGCCGACTGTGCTGTTTCAATGACGTCCTCCACCATCGCCGTGATCTGGCGGCGCATGATTTCATGGATAACGCGGCTCTGCTCCAGCTTCGGATAGTTTTTCCGAACGGCCTTCAACAGCGAAAAGAGAAACGGCACATCCTCCAACATTTCCAGCGTCAAGAGCCCGCCGCGCAATCCATCATCAATGTCGTGCGTATTGTAGGCGATGTCATCGGCGATGGCTGCAACCTGTGCCTCAAGGCTCGCAAAAGTCGCCAATTGAAGATCATGGGTGGCGCTGTAATCGGCTATCGGACGGGGAACAATCCCGTCCAGAGCCCGGCCATCCGGACCGACCAGCGGTCCATTGTGCTTGACCAGCCCTTCCAGGCATTCCCAAGTCAGATTCAGGCCATCGAATGTCGGGTAGCGCTGTTCCAGCGCGGTAACAATGCGCAGTGACTGAGCATTGTGATCAAACCCACCATGCGCCGACAACAGCCGGTCCAGAACATCTTCACCAGTGTGGCCGAACGGCGTATGGCCGAAATCATGAACGAGTGCCACCGCCTCGGCAAGATCTTCATCCAGCCGAAGCGCACGGGCCAGTGCCCGGGCGATCTGGGCCACTTCAATCGTGTGGGTCAACCGTGTCCGGTAATGATCCCCTTCATGGGCCACGAAGACCTGGGTCTTGTGTTTCAGGCGGCGAAAAGCCGTTGTGTGGATGATCCGGTCACGATCCCGCTGAAACGGCGAACGCGTCGGGCTTGGCTCTTCCGGGTAAAACCGCCCACGGCTGAGGGCCGGGTCGCTGGCCCATGGCGCACGGTCACCAGCACCAAATCCGAGCAGGTTTGTATCCAACCCCATAGTTCCGTCTTCCCCGTTGACGTGGCCGGTCGATCTTCATACCTATAAGGCAACACCGTGAATTCAAAATCTCACCGGATCTTGACCCCGGCATGGAGGTTCAAATGGCAATGAATGAAGTGACCCTTTCTGAAGCGGCCGCCCGCCGTATCGCCGATATTCTGGCGTCTGAGGCCGGGAAATCAGCATTGCGGGTTTCCGTCGAAGGCGGCGGCTGCTCAGGTTTTTCCTACAAGTTCGATCTCGCGGACCAGCCAGACGAAGACGATATCGTGCTTGAACGCGGCGATGCCCGTGTCCTGATCGATTCGCTGTCTCTGGTCTATATGGGCGGCTCGGAAATCGATTTCGTCGACAATCTGATGGGGCAATCCTTCCAGATCAACAATCCGAACGCCGTCGCGTCTTGCGGCTGCGGCACGAGTTTCACAATCTGACGGACCATCCATGAAAATTGCCAGCTGGAACATCAACGGCATCAAGGCCCGCCTTGATAATCTACTCAGCTGGCTGGAAGACAGTCAGCCGGATATCGCCTGCCTTCAGGAGATCAAGTCGGTTGACGAGAATTTCCCGCGTGAGCCGATCGAAGCCCTTGGATACCATGTGGAAACCCATGGGCAGAAAGGTTTCAACGGTGTTGCGCTTCTGTCGAAGGTCAAGCCGGACGAGGTCAATCGCGGATTGCCGATGCTGACACCGTCAGACGAACCGGACGAACAGGCCCGGTTCATGGAAGGCGTGTTCAGCGTCAAGGGCGGTGTTGTTCGTGTTGTTTCCCTTTATCTGCCAAACGGGAATCCGGTCGATTCGGAAAAATTCCCCTACAAGCTCAACTGGATGAAACGGCTGGAGAAGTGGGCCGCGGATCGCCTGGTTCTGGAAGAACCATTGATACTGGCCGGTGACTACAATGTCATTCCCGACCCGTTGGATTGCTACGATCCGGCTGACTGGGAGGGTGATGCGCTATTTCGCGAGGAGAGCCGCTCGGCATTTCGCCGCCTGGTTCAGCTTGGTTTTACCGAAACGATCCGCAACACGACCGATATGGATAAGACCTACACGTTCTGGGACTATCAGGCCGGCGCCTGGCCCAAGAACAACGGCATCAGGATCGATCACCTGCTTTTGTCACCGGAAGCGGCGAACAGGCTCAGTGCCGGCAATATTGAAAAACATGTTCGCGGATGGGAAAAGCCATCCGATCATGTCCCGGTCATCGCCCACCTCGATTTCGAGGCGGCGTGATTCCGAAAGCGTCTTTTTGCTCAGTTGGAGCCCTTGGTCAGCATATTCTCGGCCAGCGCCATTGCCGTGCGCCGATCGGCTTCACCGGCAACTGAAAATGCCTGTTCCTGGATCGATCTGATCCATTCGCGGTCGGAGGTTGGTGCACGCTCCAGCGCGACGGTCATATAGGCAAGTCCGCGGACCGTGTGGCCTTCCTGGAAAATCGTGTCGCCGAGAAGGGCTGAAGCACCCGGATGCCCCGCCTTGCGCGCCCGGTTGAGCCATTTCTTTCCCTGGCGTAGATCGGACTTGCCGCCCTCGCCCAGCAGAATCATGCGGCCGAGTTGAAATTGCGCCTCGGGTATACCGAAAACCGATGCAGCATGAAAATAGAGCTCGCGCGCCTGCGCCAGATCGGCCCGAACCGGACTATTGGGAATACCGCGCCGGTAGTAGCCGGCGAGCGATACGAGAGCGTTCACGAAAAATCCGGTATCCTGCGACCCGGGCTCCACACCCTGGCGGGTGATCTGATCATAAATCTTGAACGCCTCGTAATCGTCTTCCACGACCCCGTCGCCATCAGCATACATGTTGGCCAATGCCCAGCGCGCACCGCGATGCCCCTGATCGGCGGCATGCCGGTAGGCTTCGACGGCATCATCCTTTTTGCCCCGCTTGTAAGCGGAAAAGCCGAATTTGAACAAAACACGCGGTCCGGACTTTTCGCTGACACCTGAATCGGGATCGAACGCATGGGCCGGCGCTGCAACACCGATGGCCAGGGCAATCAGACAGGCAAAAACGCGCCCGGACGTCAAACTAGATATCTGCATAACACTGTTTTTCTTTCGCGCCGCCAGGATGAGTCACCGCACCTTTTTGTGCCGTTCCAACCGTTTGGGCATATTTCCACAGAACACCGGACGCGTAGTCCGTCTCGCGCGCTTTCCAGTCCTCCCGACGTGCCGCAAGCTCCGCATCGCTGAGCTTGACGTCGATCGTCCCGGCAACCGCGTCAATTTCAATTATGTCGCCATCCTTCAGCAGCCCGATCGGTCCGCCAACAGCGGCTTCGGGCCCCACGTGGCCGATACAAAATCCACGAGTCGCACCGGAAAAACGTCCATCTGTAATCAGCGCAACCTTGTCGCCGACGCCCTGTCCGTAAAGAGCAGCCGTGGTGGACAACATTTCCCGCATTCCCGGCCCGCCCTTGGGACCTTCATAGCGAATAACGATGACCTCGCCTTCCTTGTAGTCCCGATTTGTCACTGCCTCGAAGCACTCTTCTTCCGAATCGAAGCAACGTGCCGGGCCGGTAAATTGCTGATTTTCCATGCCGGCCACCTTAACGATGGCCCCTTCCGGTGCCAGATTGCCTTTCAGGCCAACCACACCACCGGTCTTGGTCAGCGGATTACTTGTGGGCCGAACAACATCCTGCTCGTCGTTCCACGGAATAAACTCCATGTTTTCGGCGATTGTGCGGCCAGTGACAGTCATGCAATCGCCATGCAGATAACCGCCATCAAACAGCGCTTTCATCAGGAGCGGTATGCCGCCGGCCTCGAACATGTCCTTGGCAACGTACTTTCCGCCCGGTTTCAGATCCGCCACATAGGGTGTCTTTTTGAATATCTCGGCAACGTCGAACAGATCAAATTCAATCCCGCACTCATGTGCGATGGCCGGAAGGTGGAGCGCGGCGTTGGTCGACCCACCCGATGCCGCCACCACGGCCGCCGCGTTTTCCAACGCCTTGCGTGTCACGATATCGCGCGGGCGGATATTATTGGCGATCAGTTCCATGATCTTTTCGCCGGATGCGTAGCAAAAACGATCCCGCAGTTCATAGGGTGCGGGGGCTCCGCATGAGTACGGCAAGGCCAAGCCAATCGCCTCGGCGACCGTTGCCATCGTATTGGCCGTGAATTGTGCGCCACATGATCCCGCCGACGGACAGGCCACCTGTTCGATCTCGGCCAGATCCTCGTCGGACATGTCGCCAACAGAGTGTTGGCCGACCGCCTCGAAGACATCCTGAACAGTGATCTGCCGGCCCTTGAAGGTGCCGGGAAGAATCGATCCACCATAGATGAAGATGGATGGAACGTTCAGGCGAACCATCGACATCATCATTCCGGGCAGAGATTTGTCGCACCCGGCCAGGCCGATGAGCGCATCATAACAATGTCCACGCATCGTCAACTCGACCGAGTCGGCAATCACATCGCGTGACACGAGGGACGATTTCATGCCCTGGTGTCCCATGGCAATCCCGTCGGTCACCGTGATCGTGCAGAATTCCCGCGGTGTCCCGTTTGCCGCGGCAACACCTTTTTTAACCACCTGTGCCTGACGCATCAGCGCAATGTTGCAGGGCGCCGCTTCATTCCAGCAGCTTGCAACTCCCACCAGAGGCTGGCTGATTTCCTTGGACGACAAACCCATCGCGTAAAGATAGGAACGGTGCGGCGCTCTTGCCGGCCCGACCGTCGTATACCGGCTGGGCAATTTGGATTTGTCGATCGTCTTGGCGTCCATCAGGGTCCTCAATACGGCATTCTGCAATCTTCAGACCGCACGGCCACGTTCTGCCGACCGATGCGCCGGTTTTGTGGCGGGAAATGGGCAGCGCCGGTCACTAGGGGTCATAGCAAACCTTTCCAAAAAAAGTGTTGCCAATTCGCCACAAAACCAAGTGAGATGCGGAAATCCTGTCAAATTATGGGGGTGGGTGGAGCAACACAGAACCCTATGGGGCAGTTTGCACCCATAGGATGCAGGTCAGCCCGCGTCCTCAACCCGCTGCAAAGCCGCCGCCAGCTTTTCCCGCTGAGCCTGCAGATCGGTCAGTTTCTGGCGCTCTCCGGCGACGATTTCCGGGCGTGCATTGGCGACGAATTTCTCGTTCTGCAGTTTCTTGCCGATCTTTTCGATATCGGCATCCGATTTGCCCAAGGCCTTTTGTATCCGGGCTTTCTCCGCATCCAGATCAATCAGCGCCCCAAGAGGAAGACAGAACGTCGCTTCCCGTATGACAATCTGCGCCGCACCCTTTGGGACGTCCTGTTCCAATACAATATCATCAACCCTTCCAAGGCGTTTGATCGCAGGATCGTGACGCAGCAGCCAGGACGATGTTTCATCGCTCGCGCCCACCACGACAAGCGGTGCCGTGGCTGATGGCGGGACATTCATTTCGGCCTTGGCAGAACGCAGGCCCGACACCAGTTCAACAAGCCAATTGATCTCGTCGGCGGCTGCTTCATCCCGATACCCACCCTGCGGCCACCGTGCATGGCACAACAGCCCGCGCCTGCCGGGTTGATGATCCCAAAGCTCCTCGGTCATAAAGGGCATGAAAGGGTGTAGAAGCTTGTAGATTTCGTCGAGCACAAAGGCCGCACAGGCCCGAGACTCAATCTGGGCCGCCTCATCTTCACCACTCATCACCGGTTTGAGAAGCTCAAGATACCAGTCGCAAAATGTGTTCCAGACGAACCGGTAGGCCGATGCCGCGGCATCATTGAAACGATAGCTCTCGATACCTTCCGTCACTTCGTCGACGGCACGCGACAATTCCGTCAAGATCCAGCGGCTGATCATCAGCTTGACATCCGAAGGATTGAAATCCGCAGCCGGAGCAACGCCATTCATTTCGGCGAAACGGGTCGCGTTCCACAGTTTCGTCCCGAAATTACGGTATCCGGCAACCCTCTGCGGATCGAGTTTCACGTCACGACCCTGGGCCGCCATGATGGCCAGCGTGAAGCGCAGAGCATCCGCGCCATATTCGTCGATGAGCTCCAGCGGGTCGATCACATTGCCCTTGGACTTCGACATTTTGGCACCGTCCTTGTCGCGCACCAATGCGTGAATATAGACAGTGTGAAACGGCTCGACGGGCTTGCCCTCTTCATCCTTCATGAAATGCAGGCCCATCATCATCATCCGGGCAACCCAGAAAAAGATGATGTCGAAGGCGGTAACCAGAACATCCGTCTGGTAGTAGGTTTCCAACTCCGCCGTCTTTTCCGGCCAGCCAAGCGTCGAAAAAGGCCAGAGTGCAGACGAAAACCACGTATCAAGCACGTCTTCATCGCGCACCAGCTCGACAGTTTTACCGTAGTGTTTCTGCGCGGCGGCGGCAGCCTCCTCCGCGTCGTGGGCAACAAACACTTCTCCATCCGGTCCATACCAGGCCGGGATCTGATGCCCCCACCAGAGCTGACGCGAGATGCACCAGGGCTGAATGTTCTCCATCCATTCGAAATAGGTCTTTTCCCAGTTTTTCGGGACGAAGGTGGTCTTGCCCTGGCGCACCGCTTCGATGGCCGGCTGCGCCAGAACTTCTGCGTTCACATACCATTGATCCGTCAGGTAAGGCTCGATCGGAACGCCACCCCGGTCTCCATGGGGAACCATATGTTTGTGATCCTCGACCCGGTCGAGAAGGCCAATCTCCTCCATCCGCGCAACGATCTTTTTGCGCACAGTAAATCGATCAGCAAGATCATAATCCTCAAGCGACCGGTCCAGCGCGTCCGATGGTGGAACGGATTCGAGAAAATCCTCGTTGTCTTTCAATGTGATGTGACCGTCCCGGGTCATGATGTTGACAGCGCGCAGCCCGGCGCGCTTGCCAACGTCGAAATCGTTGAAATCATGCGCCGGAGTCATCTTGACCGCACCGGTTCCGGCTTCGGGATCCGGATATTCGTCGGCAACGATCGGCAGACGGCGACCGACGAGCGGCAAGATCACATGCTTGCCGACAATGTCACGATAACGCTCGTCATCAGGATGGACGGCAACACCGGTATCGCCCAGCATGGTTTCCGGACGCGTCGTTGCCACAACCAGGTAGTCGCGGGTTTCCCAATCAGTTGCCTTCCCATCGGCATCGAAGGCAATCGGGTAGCGGTAGGTTACCCCGTCCTCGAGGGGATAGCGGAAATGCCACAAATGACCATTGGTCTCGACCTGTTCGACTTCAAGATCGGAAATTGCCGTGATCAGTTTGGGATCCCAGTTGACCAGGCGTTTGTCCTTGTAGATCAAGCCTTCGCGATACAGGGAGACAAAGACTTTCAAAACGGCTTCGGAAAGCCCGTCATCCATGGTGAAGCGTTCGCGTGACCAGTCACATGATGCACCGAGACGCCGCAACTGATTGAAAATCTTGCCGCCCGATTCCGCCTTCCATTCCCAGACCTTTTCGATGAACTTTTCGCGGCCCAATTCGCGCCTGTGCTGCTGACGCTCCATCAACTCCCGTTCGACCACCATCTGTGTGGCAATTCCGGCATGATCCATGCCGGGCTGCCAAAGGACATTTCGGCCCCGCATTCTCTCAAAGCGAACAAGAATGTCCTGCAGCGTATTGTTGAGGGCATGGCCCATATGCAGCGACCCGGTCACATTGGGCGGCGGAATGGCAATGCTGAAGGATTTTGCACCGGGAGCTGCTCCGGCCCCGGCCTTGAATGCCTGGGCATCTTCCCAGCGTTTCGCGATTTTTGGTTCGCTTTGCGCAGCGTCGTAGTTTTTTTCAAGCATAGGAAAATACCAGGGAGAGTTGGGCGTTTGCACAGCGGTGTAGCCCCCCTGCCCGCTCCATTCAAGCCCAATCCAGATCAGACACCGCGCCACCCGGCGTAGTGAGGCAGTGCCGCCGCATCATATGGCAGTCTTTGTGACGCAAAACCCGGGACCGGACAAAGAAAAGACGTCCGGCGGAGGTGTTATCTGCCGCGCGCCACCCGCTCGATCTCTTCGCGCACAAGGCGCTCGACAAGAGTTGGCAGATTGTCATCCATCCATTGCTGCAGCATGGGCCGCAACATGTCTTCGGCAATGTCGTCAAACGACCTTGCCGGCCCACTGGTCACGGCTTGGCTGAGGTTTCCGAAAGATGCCGCTACCCGCGCACCGACGGCTGGAGATATCAGAGCCCGCGGCTCTTCATCCACCTTCTCGACCTTCACCGCATGTGGTGCGGGATCGCCCATGTTCTCTTCGGAGACGGCATCGATTTCACTGTCTGATTCAGGACCGGCTTCGGGCAGAAAGACCACCTCACTTTCCTCCCTCGCGGTCGTTGCTGACTCGTCGGACGATTGTGAGCCTGCATCGGCAGCCTTATCGCCCGATTCCTTTGCAGGCAGGTCGGTTTGGTCTGGTTCCGTTGGCATCGGAGCAGCATCGACGGAGCGGTTCAGAGCGGGGCCATCGTCCTTCGAATCCAGCCCCGGTCGCAACGGTGCCAATGGCTCGACGCGGGTTTCCTTCGCCGACGGCTCACGCGGTTTCGGAACCGAGCCTTCTACGCGGTCACCAGGGATCCGGTTGAGAAGAGAAACCGGTGGCGTCACCTGCTCGACCGAAGGGCCCTGCTCAACGCCATCAGCCACTTCTTCCGGACCAGTGTCTTGATCCTCGGTCAGATCATTGCTCTCGATAATCTTGCGAATGGAAGCCAAAATCTCTTCCATGCTTGGCTCGCGTGCCACATTTGCCTGTGCCATGCCGTTCCCCGAGTTTTGCCGCATACAACCGGCCACGGGAATTTGTGTCCCGGACCGAATCACATTGTCAGACTATGCTATTGAAAAGCGAAAGAGAATCCCACCGGAAGAAATCAGGCGGGCCATGCACAGTTTCCGATCATCCAATCGATCAATCAGGCAGGTGCGTTTTCGGCTCTATCTGCCGTCAACAGTCCGCAGACCGAACCATTTGTCCTTGACGGCCTTGTAGTGCTTTTCTGCCTGATATCTGGCGACCTTGAGTTTCAGCCGCGACACGGTCAGTCGGCCAATCCAGTTCATCAGGCTATAGCTATTGACCACCGCATCGCGCTCAGATTGCGCGAGCGATTCCTGGGCATTGAGAACATTGGTCTGGGTTTCCAGAACATCAAGCGTGGTGCTCTGCCCGACCTTGCGTTCCTCGACAACGCCGCGCAACGCGAGCTGGGCTGCTTCGACCTGCGCACGATTTGCTGCAATTGACGCTTTCGAAGCCTCAAGCTGCGCCCAGAACGTCACGATATTCTGCTCCACAGTGCGGCGCACGGAATCGACCTGAATGCGGGCCTGGCCCAAGGTTTCCTTGGACTGACGAACAGTCGCTGACGCGGAGCCCCCCTGATAGATCGGCACGCTGAGGCTGGCAGACAGGCTGCTCGTATTGGTGCCGCCATCCGCATGTCCGACAGACCCTTTCAGCGAAACGCTGGGCAGCAATTTGCCCTCATTGGCTTTCACGGCGAATGCTGCCGCGTCAACAGAATATTGGGCACTGAGCACAGTGGGATGTTCACGCAGCCCGATCTGTACGGCTGAGCGTGACGACGACGGCAGAAGCCGTCCAAGCGGCCGCGGCTTTTTCAGATTCTTGGGCGGTGTGCCGATGATCTGCACATAAACCGCTACACTCGATTTGTACTGCGCCTGGGCAGCAAGAAGAGACGCGCGCGCCGATTCAAGCTGAGCCTGGGCCAGCGCGATATCAGTCCGGGTGCCCTCTCCCACATCAAAGCGCGCTTGCGATGCATTTCTCTGCTCACGAAGGAATTCCAGGTTTTGCTGGCGCACCCTTACGATTTGCGCATCCCGAATGACATTGGCATAGATCTGTGCGGCCGACAGCAAGATCGACATTTCGGTGTTGATAAGATCCTGACGTCCGCCATAAACGCCGGCCTGTGCGGCCTTGACATTATTGCGGGTCTGGAAGCCGTCGAAAAGCGACTGGGTGAATTCCACGCCGACTGAACTGTCAGTGGAATTCAAGGTCCGACTGGTGCCGCCCGGCTGCGTCTGCGTGCGTGACACGCTCGCGGTCGCCGCTACCGTCGGACGATAGCCGGATTTTGCGATCGCCACACCTTCATCGGTGGCACGCAATCCGGCTCGAGCGGCATTCAGGTCAGGATTGTTCTTGTAGGCCTTCGCCAATGCACCGTTGATGGTTTCGGCAGCGGCTGGAAGTGGCGTCAAAGCCACCGCCGCAATGGCAACGGCTACAAACAGTGTATTACGCGTACTGGACAAAACAAAATATCCCCAATTGGCGACCGTCGACACCCAACCCGATGCCTTAGCGTCCCTGAACCACTGCGCCGATATTATGCTTAACGGGTACGGTTACAATGGCGCTGATACCCTCAGCCAAACAATAGCCCGATCTGTTACCAAGAAACCACAATGTCGTTTAAGCAGTCTTAAGGCGCTGGACAGGCCGCTTCTAAAATTCGAACTCTTCGGTTTTTGCAAATCCAGGCAATGGTTTAACTGAAGTGTTGAAGCCATGACGAGGTGACGTATATCCGCCCTCACGCACATAGAGGTTGGCGCGCGACGCATTGCCATGTCCTTCCACAACGACAAGCCGGCCCCCGTCGCGCAGCTGCTCAAACAGTCCCTTGGGCAGCGTTTCGACGGCGCCGCCCACAAAAATCACATCATAGGGCGCTTCCGGCGGATATCCGCTGGCCAAATCGCCGGTCACCACGGCGACATTGTCATAGCCAAGCTCTGACAGCGTGGATGCCGCCTGTTCCGCCAGCTCTTCGTCGCATTCCAGCGCCACGACGGAATCGGCCAGCAAGGACAGCAGCGCCGATGTGTATCCAGTGCCGCAACCGATCTCGAGAACCACATTGTCCTTTCCAACATCCGCCAATTGCAGAAGCTTGGCCAGTGGTGACGGTTCCATCAGGAAACGCTGTGGGTTGGTTCCGTTCCGCGGAGTGATCGCGATATCGTCGTCAATATAGGCAAGGGTCCGAAAGCTCGATGGCACGAAATCTTCCCTTGCGACCGCCTGGAAGGCGTCCAGAACCGCATGTGACGTCACATCCGTCGTGCGGATCTGATTGTCCACCATCCTGGTGCGTGCCAACTCAAAATCGATGCCCATGCAACCACTCCATTCCAATGGTTAGCGTCTTACTGCGGCGATGCCTCTTGTTCAAGCAATCGATGCACGGGAAAGGAAGATTTTGCACCGCGAAATGCAACAGAGCGCGGCTCGGGCAGGCAATGATCATGTGCTGGATTTTGGAGGCCTCGCCCGGAATCGAACCGGGATAGAAGGATTTGCAGTCCTCTGCGTAACCATTCCGCCACGAGGCCCCGAAACTGCCATCGGCGGCAGCCGCACGCACTTAAGATGAAATATGGGGATTGGCAAGGGCAAGCTTGGAAAAAGGTCCGATTTGCACCGGGCCTGTCAACGCGGCGCGTTTTTGCCGTTTCGGTTGTTATTTTTGCGTCGCCCGGCCCAAATGATCAATCTGCGTCGCCAGCGCCGTATCATCGGTATGTCATTGGACAGGATCAGCAAGCCAACCGGAATCATCCAGAACCCGACAATGGGAAGAAATCCGACGATACCACCAAGAATGAAGGCAACACCCAACAGGGTCCTCCAAAGACGGTTTTTCGGCAGTTGAAAGTGCCACTTGCCGATCCGAAGCACTTGCCCGGGACGCGGCACGGCCGCCTCGTCATCCCTGTCGATCTCGGCCATCAATCCGCCTTCCCAACTCCGACATGGCGTTTCTTACTACACCAAGCGGGCGGTTCCCATTTGGGAATTGCCAAACTTTGTTCAAGGCGCGGACATTTTTTTGATAAAATCGCTTGGCAACAGCGAAATTCTTTTGTTATACGCCCCTCCACACCATGCCACATGGATTGTTCCCCGGTAGCTCAGTGGTAGAGCAGTTGACTGTTAATCAATTGGTCGCTGGTTCGAATCCGGCCCGGGGAGCCACAATTTCCAAAAACCCAAATAGTTCAATGCGTTGATACAGTGCAACGACGCGATCTGACATTTATCTGACAATACTTGGCTGACGTGCCGCGATTTGGCGCATGGCGGCGTGGCGATCGTGTTGGTGAAACACGCATTTGATCCTTTTTTTCGGCGATTTACCGCAGGTGATTGCGATGGTGCAATTGCGACATAATCCGTTGTTTCCAATTGGAATAATTAAAAACTATACTATTTGACGCAAGTTAAATTCGAGGCTAATACAACTTGCGACAGATACGATCCATTCCGATCAGGTACCCGTCGTGATCACGTCTGCCATCACACCACCCGTCCCTCGAAAACGGAGATCATCGTGATTCCAGGACCTCGATCCGCACTTACACCCATCTGCGCAGCATTTGCCTTGTCGATCGGCGCGACGTTGCCGGCCGTCGCTCAAACCGACGCGGCCGCAGTTGTCACCAACTATGCCGATATTGCCGAGGCCAAGTACGAGGATTCCTTTCTCGCGGCGCAGGCATTGGGCGTGGCGGTGGCCGCATTTCTCGCGACCCCAACCGAGCAGACCCACAATGACGCCAAGGCGGCCTGGCTGGCGGCACGTATCCCCTATCAGCAATCGGAAGTCTACCGGTTCGGCAATCCGATCGTTGACGCGTGGGAAGGACGGGTCAATGCATGGCCACTCGATGAGGGACTGATCGACTATGTCGATGTCACCTATGGTTCGGAAAGTGACGAAAACAGCCTTTATACGGCCAATGTCATCGCCAACCCGTCCATCGAAATCGACGGAAAGCCCGTGGATGCATCATCCATTTCGCCGGAGTTTCTGGCGACGTCGCTACACGAAGCAGGCGCCATCGAAGCCAATGTCGCAACCGGCTACCACGCCATCGAGTTCCTTCTTTGGGGTCAGGATCTCAATGGAACCGGTCCGGGAGCCGGTGCGCGGGCCCACACTGATTTTTCGCTCGACGCCTGCACCAATGGCAACTGCGATCGACGCAGAGACTATCTGGATGCCGCAACTCGATTGCTGATCGCTGATCTGGCTGAAATGGCTGGAAACTGGCGGTCTGCAGGACCCGCCAGAACGACTCTCATGTCAGACCCGCAATCATCCCTGTCAGCAATCCTCATCGGGATGGGTTCACTCTCCTATGGCGAACTGGCCGGTGAACGCATGAAGCTCGGCCTGCTGCTCAACGACCCGGAGGAGGAACATGATTGTTTTTCCGATAACACCCACAATTCTCACCTCTACGATGCGCTGGGCATTCAAAACGTCTACCTGGGAACCTACCAGCGCCTTGATGGATCGGTGATTGATGGTCCTTCCGTATCGGATCTCGTCACCGAGCGCGATGAAGCGTTGGACTCGGAACTCAAATCCAAACTGTTGGCAACCATGGACACCATGCGGGATATGGCAAAACATGCGGAAACCGTTGAGGCTTACGACCAGATGATCGGCGAAGGCAATACCCGGGGCAATGCAGTGGTTCAGGCTGCGATCGATGCTCTGATCGATCAGACCAGATCGATCGAGCGAGCAATTGCAACACTGCAATTGGGAACTGGCGAACTTGAGGGCTCTGACAGTCTCGATAATCCGCAAGCGGTCTTCGAATGACGACCGGCGATCCAGGTCTGCCTGCGCCGATATCGACGCATGGATCTTCGATGGAGGCGAAACGGTGACAATGTTCGCGCGGGCAACGGTGGGTGCCGTTGCCCTTATGATGGTCACATCGACATTCGGTGTTGTCGGCTTGATCAGGGCCGAAGACGGCAATGGGAGCAGACCGCGCGCGGATCTGTCGGCAGCCGATGACCGGCGCGTTCGCAAGGTCACCGCCCCGGCAACCGATTTCAGTCGGCCGGAGCAATACGAAGCCAGCCAGGGCGGTGCCGGCACATCGCGACAGCTGATCAGTGCGAACGCCTTTTCCCATTCGGCAGCCAATATCGGGTTTGCCGACGAAGAACGTTTCAAACTGGGCAATGCGCTGTTTCGCAAATTCTGGGTTTCATCACCCTCTTCGACACAGGCTTCCGACGGGCTGGGGCCGCTGTTCAACGCCAGAGCCTGTCAAAGCTGCCATCTCAGGGACGGTCGCGGACATCCGCCAGAGGGATCATCGGATGCAACTTCGATGCTGATCCGCCTTGCACGCGCTCCACGCACGCAGACGGAACGGGCAGCGCTCGACGAACGTCAAATGCTCAATCTTCCCGATCCGGTGTATGGTGGGCAAATACAGGACAAGGCGGTCCCCGGCCTGCAATCCGAAGGTCAAATCGACATACGGTATCAGGAAATCCCCGTAGCGCTTCCGGGCGGCGGACAGGCCACATTGCGCCGCCCCACCTACACCATCATCGAATTGGCCCATGGCCCGCTCGCCGCAGATACCACCCTGTCGCCCCGCATTGCACCACCAATGATCGGCCTGGGGCTGATCGAGGCCATTCACCCGGAGGACATCGCCGCAGAGGCAGATCCTGATGACCTCGATGGAGATGGAATCTCCGGACGCATCTCGCTGGTGCGCGACAGAAGCACCGGTGATCTGGTACAGGGACGGTTCGGATGGAAGGCATCACAACCATCGCTGAGAGCGCAAAACGCCGCTGCGTTCAGTGGTGATATCGGCATATCGACGTCGGAATTCCCATCGCCGAACGGTGACTGCACCGCTGTCCAGATCGCATGCCTTGGCATGCCCACGGGTGTGCAGCAGCGCCTGGGCTCAGCAGAAGCACCCGACCCGGTGCTTGATCTCGTCACATTCTACACGGCCAATCTGGCGGTCCCCGAACGGCGTGATGTCGGAAACCCGGCGGTTCTGCGGGGAAAACAACTCTTCTACGAATCCGGCTGCACCGCCTGCCACACGCCAAAATTCGTAACGCGGCGCGATGCGGAACATCCCGAACACGCCTTCCAGCTGATCTGGCCCTATTCGGATTTTCTGCTCCACGATATGGGACCGGGCCTTGCTGATGGGCAAAAGGTCGGCGATGCCAGCGGCCGCGAATGGCGCACGCCGCCGCTTTGGGGTATCGGCCTCACTCAAACCGTCAACGGACACACTTTTTTCCTGCATGACGGCCGGGCCCGCAATCTGTCCGAGGCGATACTCTGGCATGGCGGCGAAGCAAAGGCGGCCCGCGATCGGTTTCTGAAATTGCCTGAAACGGACAAATCGGCGTTGATCTCGTTCCTGAGCTCTCTTTGACGGGACCAACACGTGTCATCGGTCGATCGGGAAATGCAACCCGGCCGCAAGACGTTGCAGCCTCGCACTGGTCAAATGCAGGTATCAGAGCTATCGACAAGCCGCGAGACGACGCCAGCGAGCGCGCTGTCCAAAGGCTGCGGGAAAAACGATGATGAACATACGACCGACCGACGAGAACGATATCGCGGCTTTGAAAACCGTGCTGGACGCCACGGGGCTTTTTCCATCTGAAATGTTGCCCGATATGATCAGCGGGTTTCTGTCACCCGATGAGAGCGACGACATATGGCTGACCGGCACCGTGGATGGAAAACCCATCGCATTCATTTATGCGATACCCGAACCATTGACGGACAGGACCTGGAACCTTCTGGCGATCGCCGTCATGCCAGAGAACCAGGGAAGTGGCATCGGTGGTGCCATGGTTGCTCATCTTGAATCGATGCTTCTGGCCAAACAGCAAAGACTCCTGTTGGTTGAAACATCCGGCGGATCTGGATTTGCACAGACGAGGGACTTTTATCGCAAATATGGCTTCTCTGAAGAAGGCCGTATTCGGGAGTTTTATGCTGCCGGAGACGATAAGATCGCATTTCGCAAGCCATTGACCTGACCCTCTGCAAGCCAACCGAATCTCTGCGCTGTGACACCGCCTCTTGCACAACCCCCATGGACTATGAACAATGGGTGCAGCGGGCCTTGGAATCGTGGTCCGCGAACTCCGTGGATGGAGCATTCCGTCTTCGGGCTGGGGCAGTTGACAGTCAGGCGCATCGTGGAGATAGGTACGGTGGCCGGGAGGTTTTATGAGCGTTTCACAAAACAAGGACCTGCAGGAATCCACACAGGTCATGTCCGCAGGAGATTTTGCCGGTGCCCTCAAGGGATTGCCGCTGCGGGTACAATTCATCCTGCGCTTCCTGTCCAACATGAAACACGGGGTGCTGAACCTGCGTTTGCCCGACGGACGCAGTTTTCGCATTGAGGGTGATGAGCCGGGTCCGGAAGCTGACCTCGTCCTGAAAAACTGGAAGCTGCTCTACAGCGCATTCAGGCGCGGCACCATCGGCGTGGCCGAAACCTATATGGACGGTGACTGGGAAAGCTCGGATATCCCGACCTTTCTGGAGCTCTTCATTGTCAATACCGATGTCGGCAACCATGTTGCCAGTGGTGCACGCGGCCTTGCCCATGTGATCGAGCGGATGCGTCATCTGTTCAGGTCCAACTCGAAGAAGCAGGCCAAGAAGAACATCTCGGCCCACTACGATCTCGGCAATGCGTTCTACGAGAAATGGCTCGACCCCAGCATGACCTATTCGTCCGCACTGTTTCAAACCGGCGCGAATGACCTCCAGGGCGGCCAGAAAGCCAAATACAAGGCACTCGCCGAATCCATTGGCATCACGCCCGACAGTCATGTTCTGGAGATCGGATGCGGTTGGGGCGGATTTGCAGAATATGTGGCAGGCCAGATCGGCGCACGGGTCACCGGCCTGACCATCAGTCGCGAACAGCTCGAATACGCACAAAACCGGATCCAGAAAGCAGGTCTTGCCGACAGGGTTGACCTCAGATTTCAGGACTATCGCGAGGAAAAGGGCGTTTACGACCACATCGCATCCATTGAGATGTTCGAAGCTGTCGGCGAGAAATACTGGACCGGTTATTTCTCCAAGCTCAATGAATGCCTCAAGCCAGGCGGACGTGCCGGACTTCAGATCATCACGATTCGCGAAGAGGCCTACGAGAATTACCGCCGCAATCCGGATTTCATTCAGCGCTACGTCTTCCCCGGAGGAATGTTGCCGACCTTCGAGATCCTTGAGGACCTGGCGCACAAGGCCAATCTGAAACTGGCCGATCATCGTGAATTTGCGCAGGATTACGCGCGAACCCTGTCGGAATGGTGCAACCGCTTCTGGGACGCGTGGCCGTCGATCAAACCTCTGGGTTTCGACGACCGTTTCAAGCGCCTGTGGGAGTTTTATCTGCATTATTGCGAAGCCGGATTCCGAGCCGAAAACGTCAATGTGCGGCAGATCATCTACGAGCGCTGATACCGGCGGCAAGTCACCTACTGCCGTGGAAAACAATCTTTCACCTTGATTTGATCGCGGCGAACATCATTTCTGGCGTTGGGGTCAGGCGCCAGGGTATACGACGTGATCTCTGGGCCATATTGATAATCCCCAATGGGCAAAATACTGTGGCCCAAAACTCAATCGAGGCAATCGTATGACGGCATTTGAAAGCGTGCTTGACGCCATCGGCAACACGCCATTGATCAAACTCAAAAAGGCATCGGAGCTGACTGGCTGCACGATCCTCGGCAAAGCCGAATTTCTGAATCCGGGTCAGTCGGTCAAGGATCGGGCGGCATTGTCCATCATCAAGGACGCCGAGAAGAACGGATCGCTCCGCCCGGGCGGAACCATTGTCGAGGGAACAGCCGGCAACACCGGGATTGGCCTGACAATGGTCGCCAATGCGCTGGGGTATCGCTCGGTGATCGTGATGCCCGAGACCCAGAGCCAGGAGAAGAAAGACGCGCTTCGCGTTCTGGGCGCTGAACTGGTCCAGGTTCCCGCCGCACCCTACAGGAATCCCAACAATTACGTGCGCCTGTCGGGTCGGCTGGCTGCGCAGATGGCCGCCAACGAGACAAACGGCGCCATCTGGGCCAATCAGTTCGACAATGTGGTGAACCGGCAGGCGCATGTGGACACAACCGCGCCGGAAATCTGGCGAGACACGAACGGTAAGGTCGACGGTTTCATATGCGCAGTTGGTTCCGGCGGCACGTTGGCCGGTGTCAGCCTCGGCCTGAAGGAGCGCAACAAGGACATCAAGATTGGTATTGCGGACCCCGGTGGTGCGGCGCTTTATGGATATTACGCCGAGGGCGAACTCAAGGCGGAAGGCTCATCGATCACCGAAGGTATCGGGCAAGGACGCATCACAGCCAATCTGGAGGGCTTCACACCCGATTTTGCCTACCGCATCGCCGATGCCGACGCCTTTCCGCTAATCTATGACCTGATCCTGGATCAGGGCCTCTGCCTCGGGGGTTCTTCTGCCATCAACATTGCCGGCGCCATCAAACTGGCCAAGGAGATGGGGCCCGGCCACACCATCGTGACGATCTTGTGCGACTACGGAAACCGGTATCAGTCGAAACTCTTCAATCCCGAGTTCCTGCGATCAAAGGACCTTCCCGTTCCCGGCTGGATGGAGAAAATCACCGACATTTCCGTCCCGTTCGAGGAGGTTTGAACGGTGTCAGAGACCAATGCGCTCTTTATTGACGACGCCTATCTGTCGACAGCCGAAGCAAGGGTCACCGCGATCAATGAACGCGGCGGTATTCTGCTCGATCAGACCTGCTTCTACGCGACATCAGGCGGACAGCCCGGGGATTCGGGTTTTCTCGAACGTTCGGACGGCACCCGTGTCGAAATCGCTGCGACGATCAATGGGCAATCGAAATCGGAGATCATTCATGTTCCGGCGATGGATCAACCTGTCCCCGAACTCGGTGAAGCACTGACGCTTCATATCGATTGGCCGCGGCGCCACAAATTGATGCGCATGCACACGGCTTGCCATCTGCTGACCGTCGCCTGTCCATTTCCAATCACCGGGGCGTCCGTCGGAGAAGAGGAAAGCCGCATTGATTTTGACATGAGCGAAACCGTCGACAAGGCCGAGATCAGCGAACAGTTGATGGAACTCGTTAAGGCCAATCATCCGGTCTTCACCAAGTGGATCGATCAGGCGGAACTCGATGCCAATCCCGGCCTTGTTAAATCGAAAAATGTCCGACCACCACACGGCAGTGGTCGCATCCGGTTGGTTTGCATCGGCGAGGACGCGGCCATCGACAGCCAACCCTGCGGGGGAACCCATGTGGGCGAAACCGCCGAAACCGGTCCGATCCATATCGGGAAGATCGAAAAGAAGGGGCGTGAAAACCGACGGTTTCGAATTCGGTTTGGCGACTTTCCAGTCTAAGCGAACCGTGTTGCAATCAGCCCAAGCGAGGAATCCTTCATGAGTGAAAAGAGCGTATTCGTTGTCTCTGCCGACTGGCTACAAGAGCGGCTCGGCCCGACGGGCCCGAAGATCATCGATGCCTCCTGGTTTTTGCCGGCGCAAAAACGCAACCCACGACAGGAATTCAAGGAGGGGCATATTCCAGGGGCGGTGTTCTTTGACCAGGACCAGGTTGTCGAGCCTGGTGTCGACCTGCCCCACGCCCTGCCCTCACCCGCCGTGTTTGCCGATCATGCATCCCGGCTCGGACTGTCCAACGAAGACACGATCGTCGTCTATGACAGCCTGGGAATGTTTACAGCGCCACGCGTGTGGTGGATGTTGCGCACCATGGGTGCCGAAAATGTCCTGTTGCTCGATGGCGGCTTTGACAATTGGAAGAAAGCCGGTCGACCAGTGACCAGTGAAGACACAACACCTGCTGCCGGCACATTTCGTCCGCGCTTCAACAAGCAGGCGGTAACCACCCTGGAAAACATGCTCAGAATCGTTGACACACAGGCCATGCAGATCGCGGACGCCCGAGGTGCGGGCCGGTTTACCGGAGAGGAGCCGGAGCCGCGTGAGGGCATGAAGTCAGGGCACATGCCCGAGGCCCGAAATGTCCCGGTCTTCTCATTATCGCGTGATGGGGAGCTGAAATCGCTTCCCGAACTGCGCGCCGTGTTGAAGGAAGCCGGCATCGACATCACCAAACCGGTGGTCACGACATGCGGCTCCGGGGTGACAGCGGCTGTCATAACCCTGGCGCTGGAATCACTCGGCCAATCCAACACGTCCCTTTATGATGGTTCGTGGTCCGAATGGGGTGCTCTGGCAGATGCGCCGGTCACAACGGGTGAGGCCTGATGGCGAAAATACCGCCGCTCAAGGCTGTGGTGACATATCTCGAGCAGACAGAGCGTCCCAAACTGTTTGTTCCGATGCCCGTCAATCTGCAGGTAGCGCTGATGAAGCAGGCTGAAATGCCGTTGCATTTCTATCGCTATCTGCAATTCCGCACAGGTCTGGAATACCATTGGGTGGCGCGCCTGCGTCTCGATGATGAGGCTCTTCGCAACATCATTCATGATCCGGCAACGATCATCCATGTCCTTTATCTCAAAGGAGCACCGGCAGGTTTTTTCGAGCTGTACAGCACGGATCAGGAAACGGTCAGCCTGGAGTATTTCGGCCTCATGCCGCACGCGCGCGGGCTTGGTCTTGGCCGCTGGTTTCTGTTGCAGGCGCTGGAAGCTGCCTGGGGCCTCAATCCACTCAGGGTCAAGGTCAGCACATGTACGCTTGATCACGGTGCGGCGTTGCCGTTGTACCAGAAAATCGGCTTTAACCCTGTCGGGCAGAGCGAGACATTCATCAACCCGCTGACGGACAAGGACATTCTCCGCATCAACCATGCGGACGCCTGAAGCAATTTTGGTTCAGGATCTGTTGGGCGCCGGCACGTTCTGTCCTGCGACCGTGCCGGCTGTTTCGCTTATGCGACTTTGAGCGCGACTGCCGGCTCCGACAGTTCATAACCAAGTGCTTCGGCCACCGGCCTGTTGGTCACGCGACCACGATGCACATTGAGGCCAGCCCTGAGATGCCGATCTTCGGCAATGGCTTCCAGCCCCTTGTCGGCCAGCTGAAGTCCATAATGCAGCGTAGCATTGTTGAGGGCATGGGCTGATGTCACCGGCACCGCACCCGGCATGTTGGCCACACAATAATGTACCACACCATCGACTTCGTAGGTCGGATCGGAATGGGTTGTTGCGTGGGAGGTTTCAAAACACCCTCCCTGATCAATCGCCACGTCGACAATCACCGAGCCCTTGTTCATGCCCGAGAGCATTTCGCGGGTCACCAGCTTAGGCGCAGCCGCACCCGGGATCAGGACAGCGCCAACAACGACATCTGCCGAAAAGACTTCGGTTTCCAGCGCTTCAATTGTCGAATACCGCGTGTGAACACGGCCATTGAAGATATCGTCCAACTGGCGCAATCGCGGGATCGAACGGTCGACAATGGTCACATCAGCACCAAGACCGACCGCCATTTTGGCAGCATTCAGGCCGACAACGCCGCCGCCGATAATTGTGACCTTGCCTGGTAATACACCGGGCACGCCACCCAGAAGAACACCCCGGCCACCATTGGCCTTCTGCAGGGCCGTCGCACCTGCCTGGATCGCCAGGCGACCGGCAACTTCTGACATCGGCGCCAGTAACGGCAAGCCGCCATGATCGTCGGTCACTGTCTCATAGGCGATCGCCGTGCAGCCGGATTGAAGCAAACCCTTTGTCTGCTCCGGATCGGGAGCCAGGTGCAGATAGGTGTAGAGCAGTTGGTCTTCACGCAGCATGGTCCATTCAGAGGGCTGAGGTTCCTTGACCTTGACGATCATGTCGGACCGCTCGAACACATCCTTCGCCGTCGGAACGATCTTGGCGCCGGCAGCCTGATAGACACCATCATCGGCATCGATACCGGCGCCAGCACCCGTTTCGATGATCACCTCATGTCCGTGCGCCACATATTCGCGGACGGAACCCGGTGTCAGGCCGACACGGTATTCATGGTCTTTGATTTCCTTCGGGCAACCAACGCGCATCTCAATCACTCCCATTTGGTCGGCGCCGTCGCGCGCCGTTCAATATCCTTGCGCATAGAAAACCATTTTCATCCCGAAATGTCCTTGCAAACAGAGGTGGAAAGATAGTTCTTTTTCGAATATTATTGCGTGAAATGGCAAATCATCGAAGAAACCTTCAATGGACAAGTTAGACGCAATCGATATCGCGATTCTCCGAACTCTGCAGGAGGACGGACGCATCTCCAACGCGAACCTGGCTGACCGGGTGGGTCTGTCCGCCTCGGCCTGCTCGCGCCGCCTGGACATTCTGGAAACATCCGGAGTGATCCGCGGCTATCATGCGCGCCTTTCCAACAAGGCGCTCGACTATGGCATGACGGCGATTGTCCATATCTCTTTGTCCGGCCAATTCGAAAAGACGCTCAGCGAATTCGAGGCAGCCGTCAAACGCTGTCCGAATGTCCTCGTCTGTTATCTGATGTCGGGAGAATATGACTATATATTGCGTGTCGCAGCGAAGGATCTGGAAGATTATGAACGCATCCACAAGGAATGGCTTTCGGCCCTTCCACATGTGGTGCGCATCAACTCCGCTTTTGCATTGCGCGAAGTCATTGATCGGCCCAATATTGATGTCGATATGCGCTGACCGGACGCGGTCGACCAGACAGGAGACCACAAGAGACAATGACAAAACGTTCCAAGGCGAAATGGATCCTTTACGGGATCATTGTTCTGCTCGTCGCCGCGGCGGTGCTCTTCCTGATGGGTCCACGAACCGAAGTCAGCACCCGCATCACCTTCGATGCGACGACGGTCGGCGAAGACATTGAAGACTATCTTGCATCCCGTGAGGCCCGCTTCACCGACATTCGCGAAGGGTTGCAGAAACAGATCGTCTGGGCCTACCCGCTTTCGAAGGCAAAGACGCCACTTTCCATTGTCTATGTCCACGGCTTTTCCGCGTCACTCGGGGAAGTCCGCCCACTGCCGGACATGGTTGCCGAACGTCTTGGCGCCAATCTGTTTTTTACCCGCCTGACAGGCCATGGCCGGACCGGTGACGCCATGGGCGAGGCAACGGTCGAAGCCTGGATCAACGACATGGCCGAAGCCATTGAAATCGGTCGCCGTCTGGGCGAGCGCGTGATCATCATGGGCACGTCGACGGGCGGGTCGCTGGACACCTGGGCTGCTGCTCAACCCCGGCTGATCAACGGCGTGGCTGGTATCGTCAACATATCCCCCAATTACGGCGTCAACGATCCGGCCGCGGCAATCCTGACTTGGCCCTGGGCCCGGCAGATCGCCGAACTTGTCGTCGGTGAACGCCGCTCATTCGAACCTGTCAACGACCTTCACAAGCGTTTCTGGACTCATGAATACCCCACTGCAGCCGTCCTGCCGATGGCCGAATTGGTCAAACTGACCAACGCAGCCGAAATTCACAACATCCAGGTGCCGGCCCTGTTTATCTTCTCCGAGAAAGACACGGTCGTGCGCCCGGACAAAACGCGGGAAATCGCTGAAACCTGGGGCGCTCGCACGCAAATCGTTGTCATCGACAACAGCGAGGATCCAGACAATCACGTAATTGCCGGCGATGCCAAATCACCGTCGACAACGGGTGAAATCGCCGACATCGTTACCGATTGGATCGAGGCCCTTTAGACGTATTCAGTTTTCGGCGCTGTTGGCGGATTCTGAAAACATCACCAAAATCAACGATTGGCACCGTAGTCACGTTTCTGACAGACGTGAACCGCTCCGAACCCGTTTGATCGAATGATTGGCCCAATCCGTTGAGGCACCCCATTGGGAGCAAACAACGGAAACAAGGCTGAAACCGGGCCATTCCGTCAATATTGGCCTTAAGTTTATTCCACCTGTGGTGGGAGTCACCTAGGCCTTTCCCATTGAGTAGATTGCGGCTTAAGGACTCCAAAAATGTATTTCAAACAATTTCCGCTGAGCTGCCTGGCTCTGGGCGCATCCATTGGCATGGCCATGGCAGCCGATTCAGATACGCCAGCTGTCGTAACTCCGGCACAAATGCCCTTCTATCTGAGTTTGCATGGCGGCGTCACCTTTCCGGACAATCCCGACATCGTATTTGATTTGCTCGGACAAACCGGCGTACCGGGCCGGGGAAACAACGACAATGGCTATCGGGTCGGTGGTGCGTTGGGATACGGTTTCAACGAATTGCTGAGCGGTGAGGTTGAAGTCTCATACGCAAACTCGGATGTTAACTCCATTTATGCCGGCGGCATCTTTAACGTGACCACCCCGACGACCGGTGATGGGAGTCTGTGGACCACCATGGGCAACATTGTGCTTGGTCACGATATGGGCGGATGGCGGCCTTATGTCGGCGCCGGTGCCGGTGCGGCACGTATGGATCTCGACGTCAGCGGCTTCGGATCCGGTGTTGATGACCATGACTGGACGTGGGCGGTACAGGCCTTTGCAGGTGCTGATCTCTCCCTGACCCAGAACATGTCGATCGGCGCCCGCTATCGCTATCAGCACGTTGGCTCAACCAATTTCAGCGACGGAAACGGATTGCCGATTGGCCTGGACGAGACAGGAGTTCACAGTATCGAAGCGGTTTTGACTGTAAACTTCGGAAACTAACGCGCCATAGTTTTTCAGATTTAAGGGCTTCGCGGTGCGAAGCCTTTTGCTCCCAGTTTAAGCGCCTGTCGGCGTGTTCTGCGGTTCGGTTGAGCCTTCCGGCCGGAGCAATGTGGACATCCTCATTGGGATTCCGACGGTGGTTTGTCGGAAATGAAGAGATAGATGAATAGCGATGCCGCAAGCAGAGCTGCATAAGTGGCAAACAGCATCGAAAATGCCCGTTCCGGCGCGGCTGGATCGAAAGTTGCGGTCACCACGCGGCCGGTCACGAATTGCATGACACCAACGCCGCCTATCGCAAAGAAATTCATCAGTGTGACGCCGCGCCCGATCAGATGCACCGGGAAAAAGGCCTTCGCATGGGCGATCAGCAGTCCGTAGCTCGCGCCGAACAAACCTGCGGCAAACATCAGTGCCGACACTTGCCAAAGCGGCTGTGACGGAAGAAACGCCAACAGGACCAGCGAAAGGAGGGAGCCGCCATTGCCGATGGCGGCAACCCATTTTCGCGTCCGGAATATCGTGTCGAGCGGACCATACAGGAAGGCGCCGAGAATCATGGAAATCGCCATGAAAAGCGTAATATTGCCGATGACCGGCAGCGACGCGTCATACACATCCGCCAGATAAGGCCCAATCCACAGCCCACGAATGCCCGCGGAGGGAGCGTAATGAATCGCAATCAGCGGGATGATGAGCCACAGCACTGGCGTTTTGAGCAGTTGAACATAGCCAGAAAACCCTTGACTTGAACCGTCATCGGATTCGATCTCCGGATCCTCCACGAGCTTCAGGATTGCTATCGCAATAACCAATGTGACCACGCCAAGAAACATCATGCTCGGACGCCAGCCAAACGCCTCGACGGCGATGGCCAGTGGTTTTGCCCCGATCACGTTTCCGGCCGTCCCGGTGGCGACGAACCATGAAGAAAGAACAGCAAACCGTGCCGCCGGATAGATCCGGGCAAACAGAAAAAACGCTGCCATCAGCACGGGAGAGCAGCCAATCCCGATCAACGCCATGGCCAGGATGATGTGAAATGGCGAGCTTGCCAATGCAAACAGCAAAGCCCCGCCACCACCGCCAACCGCCAGCAGATAGGCCGCTGTGCGGCGTGGCCCGAAACGGTCCAGGGAAACGCCGACGGCAAACTGCATCAAGGCAAAAGCCATGAACCAGCCACCGGAAGCCAATGACAGGTCAGCCTTGTCGGCTCCAAGCTCATCGATCAGATTGGGTGTCAAAACCGCGAGAAATGATCGGTAAAACTGGGAAAGGATATAGGATGCAAGAAGCGCCGCAATTCCAGCCATTTAATCGGGTTCCCCTGCATGCATAGCGGCGGCTGCGCTCCAGTCACGATTCGGTCGCTCAGCGCCGTTGAACAAGCCATGCGCCATTGTCGTCAAATAATCAAATTCGCCAGAACTTCATTGTCGGTGATGTCCTGATAACGCATGCCGGCCGTGTCGAAGGCCGCTGTGAGCGCTTCGAAATTGGTCGGGTTGCTGGTTTCGATGCCGATCAGGATCGAGCCGAAATTGCGGGCCGATTTCTTCAGATATTCGAAGCGGGCAATATCGTCATCCGGACCCAGCATGTTGAGAAAATCGCGAAGTGCGCCGGGCCGCTGGGCCAATCGCAGTATGAAATACTTCTTCAGGCCCGAATGGCGCATCGCCCGTTCCTTGATATCCGGCAACCGTTCGAAATCGAAATTGCCGCCCGAGACAATGACGACAATGGTTTTGCCGGCCAGTTCGGCGCGGTTCAGGTTGTCGAGTGCACAGATGGCCAGTGCCCCGGCCGGTTCGAGCACCACGCCTTCAATGTTCAGGAGGTCCGAAATGGTGACGCACAACGCGTTCTCTTCGATCAGCAGAACCTGTTCGGGTGAAAAGCGGCTCAGCACGTTGAAATTGCGCTCGCCGATTTCGGCCACCGCCGCCCCGTCGACGAAATTGTCGACCTGCTCCAGTTTGACTCGCATTCCCGCCTCAAGGCTCTGCTTGAGGCTTGGTGCACCGGCCGGTTCACAGAAAACATAAGCATCATCATCGACCGTGCCGGAGAAATACCCGGCAAGGCCAGCCGACAAGCCGCCGCCGCCAACAGGGACAATCAATCGATCGATCGATGCGTCCCGCGGCAATTGTTGCGAAATCTCCGCCCCGACCGTTGCCTGCCCTTCGATAATGTCATCATGATCGAAGGGCGGCACCATCAAAGCCCCCTCCTCCGTCGCATAATCCTTGGCAGCCGCGTAGCACTCGTCGAAAATGTCTCCGACAAGGCGCACCTCGATGAAACCGCCGCCGAAGGTTTCCGTCTTGTGGATCTTTTGTTGCGGTGTGGTCACCGGCATGAACACCACGCCACGTTTTCCAAAATGCCGACAGACATAGGCAAAACCCTGCGCATGATTGCCCGCCGACGCACAGACAAAACGATCCGTCAAAGGCGCGTCGTCGAGAGCCTTGCGGAAGAAATTGAATGCACCGCGAATCTTGTAGGAGCGTACTGGCGACAGGTCCTCACGCTTGAGATAGATTTGTGCGCCATAGCGAGCACTCAGATGATCGTTCAATTGCAACGGGGTCGGCGCAAATAGATCCCGCATGGCGCTCATGGCAGCCTTGACGTCCTGGTTATTCATCGATCCATCCCATTTTGGTGAAAATGCCGAAAGAGGCCCGGCACGCCCGAGGGCTCAATAGCCCACAGCCAAAGGCAACGACAATAGCTGATTCATTGATCGTGCCGTTGCATGTCAACAGAACCGCATGTGAAGCGAATGCCGCAAAGGAGAAACCGGCAACGGCAATGGACTGTAGGTTTTGTTTTCGATGCGGTCATCAACGCGGCGCTTTGCACCTGATTATCGACGGCTCGATCGCGATGGCCCGCACACGGGGCTTGCAATCCTTGGCTGGATAATTACGAGTATCACCCCGTGCCCCCTTGGCGAAATTGGTATACGCAACAGACTTAAAATCTGTCACCCGATAGGGTTTGCCGGTTCAAGTCCGGCAGGGGGCACCACAATCAATCCGGTTCACACAGACCCCGCAATTCGGGAATTGTGAACCCATCTCACTCAACCGGGAGCACTTTGCGGCACTGTGACGGAAGCGGAAAAAAGAGCATTTCAGCAAGGATTCATCGGTCCGCGTCCGGGCAGCAATTACTGGCCAATGGTGGTGTTGAAATTTGCTGGTGAGACCATTCCGGGACAGAGGATCAATGATCTGTGCGCTTCCGGAGAGTTGATCGCCACACCAGTACAAGGTGAGCTGCATACGCTGGTTGGCAATGGCGAAGACCTGCCGGATGTCGACTGCACCCACCGGTTTGAAATTGCAAAATCGGTTCGCTGAACCCGACTTGCCGCCCCGCCTGATGCGCGCTACCAGTCAGCCAATTCGCCCTGAAGGAGATTGTATGCCCCAGTCCCACGTCACCGCGGCCATGATAGCGATTGGCGATGAATTGCTGTCCGGCCGCACCAAGGACAAGAACATCAGTCACCTCGCCGACATGCTGACCACGGCGGGCATTGATCTCATGGAAGTCCGTATCATCGGCGATGATGAACCGGCCATCATCTCCGCGATCAACGAATTGCGGTCGCGCTACACCTATGTTTTCACATCGGGTGGCATCGGACCCACTCATGATGACATTACGGCCGAGGCCGTATCGAAAGCCGTTGGCCTGCCCTGTGAGCATGATCAGCAGGCCATGGACATCATGGGGGCCGTCTACCGGTCACGCGGCATGGAGTTCACCGATGCGCGCATGCGCATGGCGCGGATGCCACGTGGCGCCAAACATATTCGCAATCCGGTTTCGACGGCGCCTGGTTTCACCATCGAAAATGTCCATGTGATGGCCGGTGTTCCGTCGATCTTTCAGGCGATGCTCGACACGTTGCTCCCGACCCTGCAGACAGGCATCGCCGTCCAGTCGGTCGCCATCGACTGTCCCTATGGCGAAGGCACGATCGGGGAGCCGCTCGGTGCCATTCAGCAGGACCATCCTTCGACCGTCATCGGCTCATATCCGCGCTTCGATGGAGAGACCTATTCCACCCAGATCGTTGTCAGGGGACGCGACCGTCCGGCCATTGATGCAGCGGCTGCCGATGTCAAAGCAATGCTCGATCGCATCCAGACCGCAAAAGGCAATCCGTAAGAAGCAGCAACGCATTGATATTCCGCGATTGATGCATATCAAGGAACCTCACGTCTGATCGTAGGATAGTCCGGTGAGTTCCTTGGGCGCAACGGAGATATCCATGACTTATCAAACCATCCTGGCGGTTCTGCGCGGCGAGAACGACATGGACCGTGTCGTCAAGCGCGCTGTTTCACTGGCGGCTCGACATGAGAGTCATCTCATCGGACTGCACGCCGAACCCTCGGTCAATATTTCCTTTGCCGCCCCGCTGGAGATCCCGGACACAACCGTGTTCGACATGGAACAGGCCAAGACAATCGATCGCGTCACATCAATCCGTGAGGGCTTTGTCAGTCGATGCGAGGCTGAGGGAATCTCCTATGAATGGCGTCCGATCAAATCCATGTCTGGCGACAGTGCCGTGTCGGCGGTTTCCAGTGCACGTTGCTCGGATCTGATCGTCGCGCAGCAGGAGGGGCCGGGCAATGACGACGACTATGATGATCTCGAAGCGCTGGTCTTTGACAGCGGGCGCCCGGTCATGTTCGTGCCCTATATCGCCAAAGAGGCAAAACCCATCAAGAGGGCGCTGATCGCCTGGAACGACACGCGCGAATCGGCGCGGGCGGCGTTCGATGCCATGCCGCTCCTGATGGCAGCCGAAAACGTGGAAATCCTGACCGTTGACGCTCAAAACAATGCTGAGCAGAGCGCGCCCACGGCTGGCGCCGAAATCGCCACGGCCCTGACGCGCCACGGTGTCAATGTTACACTGAATTCCCAGTCCTCCGCCGGCATTCCGGTTGCCGCCGTGATTGAAAACAGGGTCAGCGACATGCAGGCCGACCTACTGGTCATGGGCGCATTCAGCCATTCCCGTCTGCGCGAGTTTCTGTTTGGCGGCGTGACCGACACCGTGCTTAAATCCATGCCCTGCCTGACATTGATGTCGCGTTAGAACCGCTCGCCGGCCTGACTGATGGACAACTCATCCGCCAGCGGTGAAAGCAACACGTCCATCCACTGGATTCGCTGGCCTTTTTCGCAAAAGCGCTTGCACCGCCCCGGCGTTACCGGCTAAATCCGCACGCACTTCCGGGTCCCATTCACCGGTGCGCCATCATCGCATCTGTGAGTGTTTTCTGACCCTCGACCCAATCAGCGCCGGCCAGGCGACGAGGAGTGCCAACGCGATGTCCCTTCCCGAAAAATCCTTTCCCGTATCATGGGATCAGTTTCACCGTGATGCCCGCGCCCTGGCGTGGCGCATCGCCAGCCCCGAGCGGCAATGGCGCGGCATCGTGTGCATCACCCGGGGCGGTCTCGTTCCAGCGGCGATCGTGGCAAGGGAACTCGATATCCGGTTGATCGAAACCGTCTGTGTCGCGTCCTATCACGACTACAGCAGCCAGGGTGACATGCACACCATCAAGGAGGTCAGCGAAGAGCTGAAAGCCTCCGGCGGTGAGGATATCCTGATCGTGGATGATCTGACCGACACCGGCAAGACTGCCTCACTGGTCCGCGCCATGCTGCCAAAAGCCCATTTTGCGACTGTCTATGCCAAGCCGAAAGGCCGCCCCATGGTCGATACATTCATCACCGAGGTCAGTCAGGATACGTGGATATTCTTTCCCTGGGACATGGGGTTCACCTATCAGGAACCGATCAAGAAAGGTCCGGACGACTAAACTGCGGTCGCTTGCTTGACCACATGTTTCACACACGACCGAACCTGCGCGCAAACCGTTGGATTGATGATCCCGCATCGACCACCCTTACACCATCTCAGATGACACTCTCGACCTATTGACAAGCAGCCCTGCCCGGCCTGTGATGCAGCATGGACAAAACCGCTAATCTCCGAACGCCGGATGAACGTTTCGACAATCTGCCCGGATATGACTTCCAGCCCCATTATGTGGAACTGGACGATCCACAACGCGGTCCCCTGCGGATGCATCATGTCGATGAGGGCCCGCGGGATGGACAGGTTATCCTGCTTCTTCATGGAGAACCGACCTGGTCTTATCTTTACCGCAAGATGATCCCGCCACTCGCACGGGCAGGCTTTCGTGTCCTTGCACCGGACTTCATCGGCTTTGGCCGGTCCGACAAGCCGGACAATCGGGATGCCTATTCCTATGAGGGTCATGTCGGCTGGATGAAACAGTGGATGGACTGCCTGTCGCTTCAACAGATCAACTACTTTGGCCAGGACTGGGGCGGATTGATCGGCCTGCGGCTGGTCGCGGAAAATCCGGACCGGTTTGCCCGGGTGATGATCGGCAACACGGCTTTGCCGACCGGCGACCAGGACCTTGGAGAAGCGTTCACGCAATGGCGCGAATACAGCCAGACAACGCCAACCTTCAACATCGGCGGCATCGTGCATCGCGGAACGGCGCGAGGAATGAGCGAGGGAGAGGTCGCCGCCTATGACGCCCCCTTCCCTGACGAGAGCCACAAGGCCGGTGCCCGCGCGTTCCCGATGCTGGTGCCAGCGAGTCCCGATGACCCAGCCGCCCATGCGCAACGGGCCGCCTGGGTCGCACTTCAGGCATTCGAGAAACCATTCCTGACCTGCTTTTCGGACAAGGACATGATCATGAAAGGCGGCGAATCTGTTTTCAAGAAGCGCGTTCCCGGTGCCCGTGGCCAAAATCATTTCATCACGGAGAATGCTGGACATTTCCTGCAGGAGGATGCCGGCGCTTTCCTGGCAGAACGCCTGATCGACTTCATCCGGTCCACCTGATCAACTGGATGATCGGGCGTCCGATCTCCGCCGATTTCGGCAGGGTTGAAAGTGCAGTTGGCCTGATATCGATTCGCATGGCATTTTTGTGACAAAGTGTCGATCACCTTTCGACCGACCGCCGAAACAATTTTTTTTACGGTCTTTGATTTTTCGGATTTTCCATCTTGACGGACCGGCAAGTGCGATGATTTCAAGGCCTTGCTGTTTCCCCGGTTTCCACATGTTTCACCACAACATCTGGTATTCATAATTCTGTCGCAAACAAGCCCTTGACGGTTGAAACCGAGTCGCGTTCAACTGTGCTGCGTTCATTCAACGACGTGATCCGCGTGTTCTCTAACGGATTTCATCCAGTAAGTACGAGTACGGACATGACGTCCGGTTCGGGTTGTTTTTTAGCCTGGGCTCTGGCGTTTTGTGGTCGGATTCCGGCTGGGTCGCGGTTGAAAAAGTGATTGGCGTAAAGAAGCTGTTAATACTATCTTTAGTGTTTGCAGCAAAAATAGACACAAGATATAGCGTTTCACTGCGGAGGGGTATCGCAAGGAAACGCCGAGAAGGTGGGAAATTCGCTGCGTTGAAATCGCCGCGGGTAATGGGAATTTGTGCCCGGTTGCTCATGAAGACGACCGGGCGTGTCAACAACGAGGGAACAGCATGCGCATAGAGCGTCAATTCACGAAACAGGGCCAATCGCCATACGCGGATATTGAATTTCGCAAAGCCACGAGCGAAATCAAGAATCCGGATGGCTCTGTGGTTTTCCGCCTGGAAAACATTGATGTTCCCACCCAGTTCTCGCAGGTGGCCAGCGATATTCTGGCTCAGAAATATTTCCGTAAGGCGGGCGTGCCGGCGCGGCTGAAAAAAGTTGAGGAAAACGCGGTTCCTTCATGGCTTTGGCGCTCGGTGGCAGATGAAGAAGCCCTCCTTGAACTGCCCGAAGACCAGCGTTACGGATCAGAAACGGACGCCCGGCAGGTGTTCACGCGATTGGCTGGAACCTGGACCTATTGGGGCTGGAAGGGCGGCTATTTCACCGATGAAGAAGACGCCCTCGCCTTCCACGATGAACTCGCCTACATGTTGGCCACCCAGCGCGTCGCGCCCAACAGCCCGCAATGGTTCAATACCGGCCTGCACTGGGCCTATGGCATTGACGGTCCTGGCCAGGGTCACTTCTATGTGGACCCCTTTTCAGGAACCCTGGTCAAGTCGAAATCCTCCTATGAGCATCCGCAGCCGCATGCCTGCTTCATCCAGTCCGTGGAAGACGACCTGGTCAATGAAAGCGGCATCATGGATCTTTGGGTCCGTGAGGCGCGTCTGTTCAAATATGGTTCGGGAACCGGGTCCAATTTCTCCCATGTACGGGGTGAAGGCGAAACGCTTTCAGGTGGCGGCCGCTCCTCCGGCCTGATGTCCTTCCTGAAGATCGGCGACCGGGCGGCCGGAGCGATCAAATCCGGCGGGACAACGCGCCGCGCCGCCAAGATGGTCGTCGTGGACATCGATCATCCGGACATCGAGGCCTACATCAACTGGAAGGTAAAGGAAGAGCAGAAGGTCGCCGCGCTGGTGACCGGCTCCAAGGTTGTCGCCAGTCATCTGACGGCCATCATGAAGGCATGCGTCAATTGCGATGGACCCGACGGCGATTGTTTCGATCCAAAGAAGAATCCTGCTCTCAAGCGCGAGGTTCGGGCCGCCAAGAAGTCCCATGTTCCGGAAAATTACGTCAAGCGCGTCATCCAGTTCGCACGCCAGGGCTATCGGGACATCGAATTCACCACCTATGACACGGATTGGGACTCGGAAGCCTATCTGACCGTTTCGGGACAGAACTCCAACAACTCGGTCTCCATCCGCGATGATTTCCTCAAGGCCGTTGAAAACGACGGCAACTGGGACCTGACCGGCCGCAAGGACGGCAAGGTGACCAAGACATTGCGGGCGCGCGATCTTTGGGACAGCATCGGCTATGCCGCCTGGGCATCGGCCGATCCCGGCCTCCATTTCAACACCACCATGAACGATTGGCACACCTGCCCGGCTGCCGGATCGATCCGTGCCTCCAATCCGTGCTCGGAATACATGTTCCTGGACGACACCGCCTGCAATCTGGCATCGCTCAATCTGCTGCAATTCTCCGAGCGCAAGACCAATGCCTTCCGCATTGAAGAATTCGAACATGCCGTCCGCCTGTGGACCATCGTTCTGGAAGTCTCCGTCATGATGGCGCAGTTCCCGTCGCGGCAGATTGCAGAACTGTCCTACAAATACCGGACGCTCGGATTGGGTTACGCCAATATTGGCGGGCTGCTGATGACCTCCGGCATTCCCTATGATTCTGATGCCGGCCGCGCGATCTGCGGCGCCATCACCGCCATCATGACCGGAACCGCCTATGCAACGTCTGCCGAAATGGCGGGCGAACTGGGTCCCTTCCCCGGCTACAAGCCGAACCGGGACAATATGCTGCGTGTCATGCGCAACCATCGCCGTGCGGCCTATGGCGAGACCTCGGGCTATGAAGACCTGTCAACCAATCCGGTCGCCTTGTTGCATGATGATTGCCCCGATCAGGACATGATCGATCACGCCAAGGCGGCCTGGGACAAGGCCGTGGCACTGGGTGAAGAGCATGGCTACCGTAACGCCCAGGCAACGGTGATTGCGCCCACCGGCACGATCGGTCTGGTGATGGATTGCGATACCACCGGCATCGAACCTGATTTTGCGCTGGTCAAATTCAAGAAGCTGGCCGGCGGCGGCTATTTCAAGATCATCAACCGCGCCGTTCCAGAGGCCCTGCGCACGCTCGGCTATTCGGAAAGCCAGATTGCCGAGATCGAGGCCTATGCGGTCGGACACGGCAATTTCAATCAGGCCCCGGCAATCAATCCGGGATCGCTGATGGCCAAGGGCTTCACCGAGGAAAAGATCGAGGCCCTCAATGGCGCGCTTGCATCGGCCTTCGACATCAAATTCGCCTTCAATCAGTGGACACTGGGTGAGGAATTCTGCCGCGATGAACTTGGCATCTCGGATGAGCAGTTGAACGATTTCGAATTCAACATGCTTGAACATCTCGGGTTTTCCCGCAAGGACATCGACGCCGCCAATATCCACATTTGCGGAGCGATGACCCTTGAAGGCGCCCCGGCCCTCAAGGACGAGCATCTGCCCGTTTTCGACTGCGCCAATCCCTGCGGCAAGATCGGCAAACGTTACCTGTCCACCGACAGCCATATCCGCATGATGGCAGCGGCCCAGCCGTTCATATCGGGTGCGATCTCGAAAACCATCAACATGCCGAACGATGCGGAAATCGAGGACTGCAAGAAAGCCTACATGCTGTCCTGGAAGCTTGGTCTCAAGGCCAACGCGCTTTATCGGGATGGCTCGAAACTGTCCCAGCCGCTCAATGCGTCGCTGATCGAGGATGAAGAGGACGAAGAAGTCCTTGAGGAGCTGATCGAGGCTCCGACCGCGGCCAAGGCTGTGGCGATCACCGAGAAGATCGTCGAACGCGTCGTTGAAAAAGTCGTTCGCGAACGGGAAAAACTGCCGAACCGCCGCAAGGGCTACACGCAGAAGGCTGTCGTCGGCGGGCACAAGGTCTATTTGCGGACCGGCGAATTCGATGATGGCCGTATCGGTGAAATCTTCATCGATATGCACAAGGAAGGTGCCGCCTTCCGTGCCATGATGAACAACTTCGCCATCGCCATCTCGCTTGGTCTGCAATATGGCGTACCGCTTGAGGAATATGTCGAGGCCTTCACCTTCACCAAATTCGAACCGGCCGGCATGGTTCAGGGCAATGATGCCATCAAGAACGCCACCTCGATCCTCGACTACGTGTTCCGTGAACTGGCTGTATCCTATCTGGACCGGCACGATCTGGCCCATATCGATACGTCGGATTTCAGCAACACGGCTCTCGGCAAGGGAATTCAGGAGGGCAAGACGGCACCGGTATCGAAAGGCTGGACCCGTGGTCACAAGCTCGAGCTGATCACACCCGGAGGCCAGCCCATGGGGTCGTCTGCGGCGCCGACACCATCCGGCGGCGCAGGTAATGTCACGGCAATAGCATCCGGCGCAGTGGTGACAGCCACGGCCACCGCTTCGGAAACCGAAGAGGCCACCGCTTTCAAACGGGATTACGAGGAACGCGCCAAGCAGTTGAGCGAGGAGATCGCCATCGCAGAGGGCGAAGGCGAGACATTGTTCGATGAAGACGCACAAACCAAGGCCAATGCCGACAAGGTTGAAGCGGATCGGCGCGCCAAGGCCATCATGCAGGGCTACACCGGCGATGCCTGTTCCGAGTGTTCAAACTTCACAATGGTGCGCAACGGCACCTGCCTGAAATGCGACACCTGCGGCTCGACCAGCGGCTGCAGCTGACCTGGAGTTGAAATAATCTGATCCACGAGAGTAACCAATAGGTACGAAATCAGTCCAACTCAATTGTGCGAACAATTGAGTTGGACAAAGTTCGCCAAACGCATGTCATTATGAACGCATTGAAAGCACTGTTTCGCTTGTGATTCGTTATCCTCAGGAAACAGCCAGTACACAGACAACGAGTGGAAAGGTTGTGGAAAACTCCACAATAAAAAAAACTCCACAGGATTCCGAAAAAAACCCTTGCAGAGGAAAAAATACTACATATTGTATCAGCTATGCGCAAAAACAATACATATTGCGCGTCAATCCCTTTATCTCTTTTGAGCAACGATTCGTCAATAGGGAGCTGTGGAAAACAAGCGCTTGTCAAAGCTCTTTCGTTCGAACACAAATTTAGGGGAAAAAATGAGCGACGCACCACTAATGCGTCGCTCTTGGAACAGCCAAGGTGGGCTCGCCACCCTTGCGTCCATGTGCTTTTACCAAGCGTGGACATGCTGTTCTCTCGATCAACGGATGTCAACCATTTTTGATGCGGTGACATCGAATATGGCGGGAGAAAGGAGAAAAGCATGGCACTCGGAACGACGGCTCGAACGGGACAAAATTGCCCGATCAGCGGCGTGTGGAAGGTTGTTGGCACACCAACTACTACCGCACCAATCGCTAAGGGCAATCGCATGCCACCCTACGGTGGAAAGGCGGTTACTTGGCGCCTTATTCAACTTGCATAGAGTTGAGTCGTATACATCAAATCTGGCAAGTTAATGCCGAATTTGATGGTTGAAAATTCTGCTCGCCCAAAAACTGGGCGGGCAATCTGAAATTCTGCACAAAGCCCGACAAAAACCGAAAGCGCAGCTTAGCCGAGTTCCAAACCATATTGATCGGCAGCTCCAACATAATCAAAAAAACCGCGTATATGGGTTATGTCAACATTGGCACCATGCGGGGGCACTAATACTGGCCCACCGCTTTAGGTTCAATAAGCTCAAATATGCCACCACATCGTCCGGCGAAATCAAATGGTGGCCACCGCCAATTCAGTCCGGTCTGCGCGCCAGGTGAATCCCTGCAATCGTGCACCTTACCGATCCGCCGCCCATTTCGATTGTCGGCATGGGGAGCGGAACCAACGCCGCGCTCTTTTCGATGTTCGCAATCTGCTCCGGCCTGAGGGCCTCATATGCAGTCTGAGACAGGACAAGCAAACGCCCGTCCCTTCCTTGAAGCTCTATCGCATTTCCCACGAAGCTGTTGATCTGTTTCTGGTCCAGTTCAATGACCTGCCGTCCGGGTTGCGCCATGCGCTCCATCACCTCGCTCCTGCGGGCAGGATCCGTGATCAAATCGGCACCTATCAGTGCGAAATCGGTTCCGATGCACATCAGAACATTGGTGTGATAGACCGCAACGCTGTTTTCGTCAGCGGCAGCAAATGCCATTGGTTCATAGTTGAAATGTGTTCAAAATCGCTCAAGCAGAATGGGGCTTGTGCGGTCGGACTCAACCGCATAGGCAACGCGGTCGAGGTGATCAATCACCATCGCGCCCGTTCCTTCCAGGAACGAACCGTCCTGCTCAAGGCCGGAATAGTCGATAACATCCTGGACACGATATTCCCGCTTCAACATTTCAACAATATCGAGTCGGCGCTCCAGACGGCGGTTGGGGGCCTTCATGGGGTACATGGCAACATGGCCGCCAGCGTGGGTCGAAAACCAGTTGTTCGGAAAGACGCCGTCCGGTGTCCGCGGATTCTCACCCTCGAAGACATGCACCTTGACACCATGGCCGCTCAGGATTTCAGCTGCCCTTGAAATCTCAGAATGGGCTCGCCCAGCAATGTTGTCGACAGTTGCAAAAACCGACTGAAAAGCATTGTCTCCGGTTTCGGTGTTGAACGCGAAATGGTGCGGCCGGATCATGACGATCGACGAAGGCGCCTGAATGCTAGTCTTTTGCATCTTTTCCCTCCACGATGCCCATATCAACGGGCACGCTGCAGCATGCCAAAGAGATCGCGTGGATCATCCGGATCTGCCAGCATGTCCAGATACTGGAAAAACGCCGTCTCCCGCACCTTGTCGCGAATGAAACGCAGCGCGGAGAAATCTTCGATCGCAAACCCCACGCCGTCGAACAGCGTGATTTGCCGGTCACCGGTACGGCCAGGCTTTTTGCCCGCGATGACTTCCCAGATTTCGGTGACAGCAAAATCACCCGGCATCTGCTGAATTTCACCTTCGATGCGGGTCTGGGGTGGATATTCGACAAACACATCGGAGCGCAGCAGAATGTCCCTGTGCAGCTCCGTCTTCCCGGGACAGTCGCCGCCGATGGCATTGATATGGATACCGGACCCGACCATGTTGTCCGTCAGGATCGTCGCGCACTGCTTGTCGGCCGTACAGGTCGTTACGATCTGCGCGCCTTCGATGGCTTCTTCCGCCGACCGGCATGGGGTCAGCACAAAACCTTGGTCGGTAAGGTTCCGGACCACCTTTTCGGTTGCCGAGGAGTCGATATCGTAGAGCCGGAGCGTGTCGATACCGCACAGAACCTTCATCGCTATTGCCTGGAATTCCGACTGAGCTCCGTTGCCGATCATCGCCATTGTTTTGGCGCCCTTCGGCGCCAGATATTGGGCGACCATTGCCGAAGTTGCAGCTGTGCGCAGGGCCGTCAGCAGTGTCATTTCAGTCAGAAGAACCGGATATCCTGTGTATTGGTCGGCGATCAGTCCGAAGGCGGTTACCGTTTGCAGCCCCTCCTTGGTGTTCTTGGGATGCCCGTTCACATATTTGAAGGCATAGGCGTCCCCATCGGAGGCCGGCATCAACTCGATGACGCCCACATCGGTGTGGGACGCAACACGCGGCGTCTTGTCGAAGCACTCCCATCGTCGAAAATCTTCTTCAAGATAGGTTGCGAGGCCCTTGAGCGTCTCTTCAATCCCGATGCTGTGCACCAACTGCATCATGTTGTCGACACTGACGAACGGAACGAATGCGCGTTCTGAAGGGGAAGGTTTACTCATCTCGAACCCTTTCTTTGCCGCTGGCCTATTAGCTCACACCCAGATCAAAAACAAAATGCTCAAATTGCCAGCATTATGATAAGTATTTTGATCACTATGCACAGTCTAATAGATCAAAGTGTCCAGAATGAGTGACAAGAAACCAGCAAAACACATATATGACGACCTGGATCGGGAACTGATCTCGATACTGCGCAAGGATGGCCGGGCGCCCGTTTCCAAGCTGGCAGGCACATTGGGTGTCACCCGCGCCACGGTGCAGACCCGGATGGATCGCCTTCTGGCGTCCGGCGCTCTGCTTGGTTTCACGGCACGCGTGCGCGAAGACTATGAGGACGATCAGGTACGCGCCATCATGATGATCGAGGTTTCGGGTCGGTCGACCACGCAGGTCATTCACTCGCTTCGCGGCTTGCCGGAACTCGCCCAGTTGCACACGACCAACGGCAAATGGGATCTGGTCGCGGAGATCCGGGTTGCCCGTCTGCAGGAGTTTGACCGCGTATTACGGGAGGTCCGGCTGATCGATGGCGTTCTGAACAGCGAGACCAGCCTGTTCCTGTCCAGTGTTTGACACCACTGGTAAAAAATTGAATGAAAATGTGGTTGTTCACCGATGGCAGTACCAGTTTGCAGCCACAAAATCAGAAAGTTGAAGACCCGCGATTCAAGACCTTGATAGCTGCATCAGGCTGGCGATTGATCTCTCGCCGCTGTGACCGGGATATTGTTTCAGGAGCGAACAAACTGGTGAGGGCGACATGCAGATATACCCGACCAAGCAGCAGCACCATAACACCGTCAAATCATCGACCGGATAATGTCAGCCGCTTTGTCCCTCGCCCGCTCCATACTGCCCTGTTCGAACAGCGAAATCCGCACCGGATAGGGGTTGCGCGGGTAGTCCTCCGCTCGCGGAAGATAGCTCAAAAATCCATTGCAAACATCAAGAACAAGCACCGTGAAGTCCGGAAACTGTTCGCGAAGGGTGATCTGAACATCGCTGTAAAACTCGATTGGTGCACCGACGAGAAAGGACCGCCCCAGGCGCCACACATAGATCGGAAGGTCGAATGTGGGTCCCGCTCCGACTTTTTCGCGCAGCGCCAGTCGCCGTTGCGCCCTTTCCTTTTCAAATCCGGCCGGCGCTTCATCACATTGCGCGCGGCATTCCTCGATTGTCGGCAACTGCCCCAGATTGAGAGTGACATGGTCGAGCTTCACATCGACGGCCGCATCGGGCGCCGCATTCTCAAATCGCCACAGGCCCAGGGTCGCACCCGACTCCAGGCGCCTGTCGAAAACCATGCGCTCCCCCGGGCGGAAGAGCCCGGCAAGAACAGATAGCGCCGCATAGCCAAGCTCTCGTCCGTTTTGATCAGCTGCCTCGACATCGTCCTCAAAACTGCGCCTCGGGGTCAATTCGCCATCGGCACCATGCAGAAAGACACAGGTGGCCCCGCCGGTTTCGCGCTCCACAAGCTCGCGCATGGCACCCATATAATCCGGTGAAATCAGGCGGTTGGCGCCGCCAACCGATGTTGGATGCGCGGCGTAGTGCACCAGGGTGGCCCTGATACGCCCTGTTCCATCGGAGATGCGGCCGACAACAAGCGTGTCATCGGCATCAACCACTGGATTGACGCCACAGATGATTTCACCGGTTTCAGGCAGAACCAGATCGCGATTGTAGGCAAGGCCACACTTTCCGACCCCCCAGCTCAGAATGCAGCGCTCCATCGATGTGTGAGCCGCACGCGCCGTCTTCAGGCAAGCTTCGATAATGTTCCGGCGGTAGGGAGCAATAAGGTCGCCACCGGGTGCATCGGCAAGATCTGGATCCGTAAATGGCGCCCCGTGGCTGTGTGATAGCTGCAGGATCAAGCGACCGGGTTCAATTCCCAGTGCGGTCTGCACAGGCCCGCGAATGCCGGTTTCGTCCCGGTCCGACATCCAGGCCATCAGATCGAGCGTGATGAAATAAACCGGTGGTGCACCTGCCGTCTTGCAAAACACCACGCAGCTTGCTCTCAGCGGCCGGTGGAGACCTTCCGCGATGTCATGTCGGGAGCTACCCCAGGTCCGTGCATACATTCCCTCGGGTGGATTGATTTCGGCGGTGTCGACACCAATCAGGCCGGAAAATTCATCCTGTTCGAGGGCCGGTATTGTCGTTTCATCCGGCATGCGTCAATGGTCCGATCGGCCAGCTGGAAACGGGAAACGGAGGTGTGTTTCAGGAGGCAACTTTCGTTTCTCCTTCATGACCCTGATGAAGGTTACGCAGAAAGTCGGTCAGTTCCGTGTAGCTCATTGCTTTCGCCTCGCAATCAAGGACCAGCCGCCCACGATCCAACACGATCAGCCGGTCGCACACTTCATGCACGTGGTGGATATTGTGCTCGATATAGATACAGGACCGGCCGTTTTCTTTGATCGATCGGATGAAATTGAGAACTTTCTCGACTTCTGAAAGCGCGAGCGCCACGGTCGGCTCGTCGAGGACGATCAGATCGCTCTCGAAATGCATGGCGCGGCCGATGGCAACACCCTGTCGCTCACCACCGGACAGCCGCCCGACCGGGGTGTCCACGTCGATGCCCGCCCCACGAAAACCGATGGTTTCGCGCATGATTTGTTCGGAAATACGCTTTTGTTCGCGCACTTTGATGAAGCCGAGCGCATTCGTAATGGGACGCCCGACAAAGAAATTGCGCCACAATGGCTGCTTGGTGCCAAGCGACGAGGTTTGATGAACGGTCTCGATCCGCAATTCATGGGCGCGCTGCACCGAATAATTCGAAAAGTTGATGTGTTCGCCCCGGATGTAAACCTCACCCGTGGTTGGCGTTTCAACACCGGTCACAATCTTGATAAGGGTGGATTTACCGGCACCATTGTCGCCAATCAGGCCAACGATCTCATTGCTGCCAATCTCGAGCGTGATGTCCTGAAGGCTGACAACCGGCCCATAGGCCTTCCCGACATTTTCCAATCGTACGATCGGTTGATCGCCCATTACGAATCTCCAATCCAACGCCAGGGTTGGTCAAAAGCGGGGCAATGACCGATCATCGCCCCGCCCTATGTGATCAGCGCAGACCTTGCGCAACCAGCGATTCGATCAAATCGACATTGTCTTTGGTCACCACGCCCCCACCGGTGTTGAGGAACAGGCCTCCAAGACCATACTTCTTTTGAAGAACCGCAGCCATGACAGGCATGAACCCCTGCAGGTAGGGCTGCTGATCCAGTACCAGTGTCAGGTATCCCTTCTTCACTTCATCGATGGCCGCCGGGGAAATGTCGAAGCCGGCCGTCACAACATCACCGGCACTCTTGCCGGAGTCGCGCAAGACCTTCCCGAGGAAGGCGGTGATTCCGCCGTGTCCGGGAACAATGATGGCCTTCGTATCCGGGTTGCTTTCCAGATAACTGACCAGAACCGGCACGGCGAGAGAGGGATCCTGAACCGCTTCGTTGGACCATTGAAGCTTGTCATAGGCTACACCGGCCTCATCCAGAGCAGCCAGGGACCCCTGCGCGACATTGGCGCCCGGAGCACCTTCGATGAATGCGCCATAGACGACCACCTTGTCACCTGTGCTCAGCCCACCTTCCTGAACCGACAGACGCGCCAGATTGGCGCCCGCCTCATAATTATCGAGGCCGAAATAGCTCAGACCCGAACCAGGAAGATTGTTGTTGCCAACCACGACGGTCACGCCGTCCCGTTTGGCACGGTTGAGGAAAGCCGTCATCGCTTCGGTTCCGGGATGCCCCATGACGATGATGGCGTCAGGGGCTGCAGCAAGTGCCTCATTGGCCTGTTGCAGCATCCGTTGCGGGTTCCATTGCGAGTGTTGCTCGACAAGATTGATGTCGAGGATCCGCGCCGCGTCGCGGGCACCGAGTTCACGGGCCAGCGTGGCCGGTCCACCCGGGTTTCCACCCAGTTGCATGTAAACGGTCATGTTGCCGTCGACCGGCTCCCTGTCCTGCGCAGACACGGCCCCCGCACCGATGGCGAAGGTGGCGAGAGCCACAAGGATTGTCCCAAAAAGACGTTTCATTTTAGCGTTCCTCCTGTTGCATTTGGGTTTTGACTGTTTGATCAGCCCTTTCTCAATTTGGTCCGCAGCATGCGAACCAGCGGGACTTTGTCGGGATCCTCGATAACCGCGTTGGCGGTCACGGAGAGGATGAAGACAAAGCCGATGAAGAAGCGGGTCCAGAAGCCCTGAATGCCCGAAGCGACCAGGCCGGCTTCGATGACGGTCACGATGAATGCGGCGAACACCGTGCCGATCACCTTGCCCGAACCACCGAAAATGGATGTGCCACCAATGAAGACAGCCGCGATCACGGTCAGCAGATAGCCCATGCCCTGACTGGCAAAATAGGCGGTCGTCTCCAGGGTGAGCAGCACGCCGGCCAGACCCGACAACGCCCCCGACAGTGCAAAAAGCTTTATTTTCTCGCGCGTTGCATCAATTCCAACCATCCGCGCAACCTCGAGATTGTCGCCGATAAACAGAAGGTTTTCACCAAACCTGTGACGGTTGAGAAGCATCCATATGAATCCCGCCATCAACAGGGCCCAGATCATCTGGACCGGAAAGACCCCGCCGATTCGTCCGACCAGAAGGCTGTGCATGGTCGTCCCGTAAATATCCGGTATGGCAAGTTGAATACCGCCGGAAAGCACCGTGACGAGGCCGCCCCAAAGAAACAGCATTGCCAGTGTGGCAATAAGCGAGGGAATGCCCAGGAGTGTAATCACCAGGCCGTTGACCAGCCCCATCGCACACCCAACCGCGACGGCACAGAAGAAGGCCAGCCAGGTCACATCCCATTCCTGAAACAGAATGCCAAAAACATAGCTTGCCGCGGCGACCACGGAAGGAAACGACAGGTCCATTTCACCGGCAACCGCCACCAGCGTCACGCCAAGGGCGATGATCAGCGGCGGTGGCACCGTGGCCATGAAACTCATATAGACCCGGTAACCCAGAAACGCCTGCGGTGCCGTGATCATGAAAACGATGATCAAGAGAACAAATACGACCGCGACCGACGCCCCGTCGATCTGAAAAAGGCGTCGCAGCATCCCCGGTCTCGGATTGCCGCCCGGACTTTGTGAAAGTGTCGGGATTGCGACTTTCTCCATCATGTCACAGAACACCGAATTCGTTGTAGACATCAGTCAATTTCTTGCCGGCCTGCAGGGCGCTTAAAGACTTGCTCTCCGCCGCAAGCTTCTTGCGGCCCTCTTCGATCACCGCCGCTTCCAGGTCTTTTGGAATGATGATGCAGCCATCGGCATCGCCAAAGACAATGTCGCCGGGATGCACCAGGACGCCGCCGCATTCGACCGGCACGTCAACTTCGATGACCTTTCCCCTACCCTTGCTGTCCAGCGGCGCGATCCCGCCCGAATAGACGGGCAGTTTCAACTCACGGACATGACGGATGTCCCGCACATATCCGTCCATGACGGCACCGGTTGCTCCGCGCACGGTGGCAGCCGTGCTGAGCAATCCGCCCCACGGTGCAATGCGTCCCGTTTTTCCGCAAGCGGCCACTACGACATCACCCGGTCCCAAATCATCGACCAGGCCGATTTCGAGTTCATAGTGGTTTTCGTCCGGGCCCGGCTGTGCATAGACATCCGCGTAAAGCATCGTCCTCGCGCGGCCCGCCAGAACAAGCGATTCATCGAGCGGCCTGATATTGGGAGACAAAGCCTGGTTGGTGTAGCCCAATCCATCCAGCACGTCGGAGATCAATGCACAGAAGAAACGATCCTTCAATTCCGTGACACCAGCGTCGATCGTGTGGGCGTTGTCGGCATCGGAATTGGGCTTTGCCATGTAAATCGCTCCATACTTTATCGATAAAGTAACATGACATGTACGCGTCTCGACTGTCAAGCACGTGCGTGCTCGAACAGAAAACGGGACTATTTGATGGTTGCGACAGTCGGCGTCAGGCTGATTGTCCGGCTACAAAGCTGACCGGCAGAACGAAATCATTATGTTCAAATCCGCCTAATTCGATGCCCTTCAGCATTTCAATGCCCGCGCGCCGGCCCATCTCATAGGCATCGGACCGCGCCGTCACGAGACTGGGAGCAGCAAAAGACGCAAAATCGAATGCGTTGAACCCGGTAACGCGGACATCTTCTGGTACCGCGAGCTGTCTGTCCTGGAGAAGACGGATGGTGGCCATGGCCATACGGTCATTGCCGCCGATATAGGCGTCGGGCAATCCTTCCGTTCCTATGCTGCTGGCAACGGCTTTCTGCGTGGCTTCGAAGCTTTCGTCACCGCACTCGATCACTGTCAGGGAACAGCCCGCTTTGTTGCAAACATCCTGTGATCCGGCGATGCGCTCACTGATTGCCGGCCAATGGGCGGACGGAGCAAGATAACAAAACCGTCTGGCACCCCGGTCCACGAGATATTCGGCGATCGCCCGCGCGGCGCCCCGATCATCCTGGCGCAGACTGCAGACAAGCGGATGGTCGAATTCTTCCTGTATCAGGATCAGCGGCACGCGCAGTCCGAGGGCGCGTTTGATGAATTTGCGCCGTGTGTCGGGGGACCCTGACAGTATGGCGCACACACCGTCCGTCTGGAGGTGACCCAGCATGGGCACGGTCGAGGGACTCTCCGAGCGCAATCCCTGCAGGATCAGGCTGTAGCCGTGCTCCGTCGCGAAATTGGACAGGCCTGCGACCACCTGTGTCGTAAAAGGGTCATTCAGGAACTCGGGCACATCGTCCAGAACAAGCATGCCGATGGCCGAGGTCTTTTGGGCCCGCAACCGTTTGGCGGCGAAATTCGGGCGGTAGCCAAGGTCATCAATCGCCTTGAGGATCCGCTTGCGGGTTTCCGGGCCAACTTCCTTGTCACGGCCATTGAGGACATTCGAGACCGTCATGGCGGTGACACCACACGCCCTTGCCACATCCTTCAATGTCGGTTGGCCGTTCATGACGTCCTTTGTAACTGCGACAATCCAATCGGACCGGCTACCACCATTTGTCAGCCTGAAAGCGACCCGCCGCCTGTTCGATCACATGGGCGGTGCGAAACAGCGTCTCCTCTTCGAACGGCTTGCCGATCAGTTGCAATCCGAGAGGCAGGCCAGTGTCGTCCAATCCAGCCGGAACCGCAATTCCCGGCAAACCGGCCATGTTGACCGTTACCGTGAAGATGTCATTGAGATACATCTTGACCGGGTCGGATGCCATATCCTGATCGGCAATACCGAAGGCCGCGGAAGGCGTGGCCGGTGTCAGGATCGTATCGATACCCTCGGCAAAGACCGTTTCGAAATCCCGTTTGATGAGCGTCCGCACCTTTTGCGCCCGCAAATAATAGGCATCGTAGTAGCCGGAGGACAAGACATAGGTCCCGATCAGGATGCGCCGCTTGACCTCCTGCCCGAAACCGGCGGATCGGGTCTGCTCATACATGTCCGCAATGTCCTTGCCGGGAACCCGCAGGCCATACCGCACACCGTCATACCGGGCCAGGTTTGAAGAGGCTTCAGCCGGCGCGACGATGTAATAGGCCGGCAGGGCGTAGCGCGTGTGTGGCAGGGAGATATCGATGATGTCCGCCCCGGCGTCTTTCAACCAGGCAATCCCCTTTTGCCACAACGTCTCGATTTCAGCCGGCATCCCGTCCAGACGGTACTCCTTCGGAATACCGACCTTCATGCCTTTGACGGACTGACCGATGGCGGCCTCGTAGTCGGGCACCGGCAGGTCGACAGACGTCGTGTCCCTCGGGTCACTGGAGGCCATCGATTTCAGCAGGATTGCTGCGTCGCGAACGTCTCGGGTGATTGGACCTGCCTGATCAAGCGATGACGCAAAGGCGGCTATGCCCCAACGCGAACAGCGCCCATAGGTCGGCTTGATCCCGACAGTGCCCGTGAACGCCGCCGGCTGTCGGATCGAACCACCAGTATCCGTGGCGGTTGCTCCCGCGCATAAATGTGCCGCAACGGCTGCGGCCGATCCACCGGATGAGCCACCGGGGACCAGCGCCTTGTTGTCATCTTTGGCCCGCCATGGATTGGTGACGGGTCCGTAGTAGGACGTCTCGTTGGACGAGCCCATGGCAAACTCGTCCATGTTCAGTTTGCCCAGCATCACTGCGCCGTCCGCCCACAAATTGGCGGTTACGGTGGATTCATATCGCGGTTGAAACCCATCGAGAATGTGACTGCAGGCCTGAGTGTGGATGCCCTCTGTTCCAAAAAGGTCCTTGATTCCCAGCGGAATGCCTTCCAGCGCACCACCCTTGCCCTGAGCCAGCTTTCCATCCGACTGCGCTGCCATTTCCCTTGCCTTGTCCGCCGTGACCGCCACATAGGCATTGAGTGCGCCATTGGCCGCCTCAATGGCCTGCAGATAGGCATCGGTCAGTTCGGCAGAGGTCAGGTCGCCGCTGCGAAGGCGGTCACGGGCTTCTGCAATCGTCAGGTTCGTCAATTCGCTCATGAATTCAGTCACTTTTCAGGCAGTGATTGGCGCGGCCGGTAACCGGGTTCGATTCTGGACCACCGCGCAGATTTCGCCGGATCGGGCGGGATTTATTCGACAACTTTCGGAACGACGAAGAAGTTCTCGTCGCTTTGAGGAGCGTTGGCAACAACATCACCGGCCTTGCTGCCGTCAGTGACGGCATCCTGACGCTTTTTCATCTCCATCGGCATGACAGACGTCATTGGTTCAACGCCGTCAATCTCGACCTCGTTCAATTGCTCCACAAAACCCAATATGGCGTTCAGACCGCTTTCCATCTCAACGGCTTCCTCTTGCGAGACGGCAATCCGCGCGAGATGCGCGACACGTTTGACTGTTGTCAGGTCGACGGACATATCTTTCTGGCTCCGGCAGGTTATTCAGCGCTGGCTATAGCTTCGTAAAGCGTACAGAGCAAGCGTCGATGGGCGTTATGGCGCAATCAGAATTCGAGCCATTCCCCGACGGACGGCGCCTTGACCTTGTCGGCATCGTTTTCCATCGCCGCGATAAACTTCTCTGCTGACGGATCGAGAATCGGAAAGGTTCCGTAGTGGCATGGAATGATCGTCGAGAATTTGAAATATCGACGACAGGCCAAGGCCGCAACAGCACCGCCCATCGTAAAACGGTCGCCAACCGGTACGATTCCGATTTGCGGCTCATGCAGTTCGTTGATCAACGCCATGTCGGAGAAGATATCCGTATCACCCATGTGCAAAAGCGTCGGGTCGTCGGCAAAGTGCAAGACGATTCCATTCGCACTCCCGAGACTGTGTGAAACGCCACCTTCGATCATCTGCGCGGATGAGTGAAACGCATTCACGAATGTGACGGAAAACCCTTCATGGCTCAGCGTCCCGCCGGTATTGGCAAGGTCGAGATTTTCTAGGCCGCCCGTATGCCCGAGCCACATGCCGAGGTCATAATTGGCAATGACCGTTGCATCGGTTTGCCGGGCGATCTCGACGGTATCGCCGATATGGTCGGCATGGCCGTGTGTCAAAACAATATGCGAAACGTCCCGGGCCACGTCCTTGACGTCCAGAGCGGATGCACTTGGATTTCCGGTAATAAATGGATCGATCAGAATGGTCGCCTTGCCCGTTTCCAACCGAAACCCTGAATGCCCCAACCATTGTACTTTCATCATGGACCCCTTCGGTATCGTCGCATTGAACGAGTTTACGGCTTGACAGCGGGTCTGAAAAGAACGAACCCGGCGGATAAACCAGAATTGTCCTTGGACCCGTTCATGAACACTGTTTCGCTGGAAGAGCTTGCCGCCGGTCTGGAGCCTGGATCGGTGCTTGCCGGCCTTGATCTCGGCACCAAAACCATCGGTGTCGCCATCAGCGATCTCGGTTTGTCACTGGCCACACCGCGCGAGGTCATCCGCCGCGTCAAATTCGGCAAGGATGCAGAAACCCTGCTTGATTTGTTGAAACGGGAACGGGTCGGCGGCTGTGTGATCGGCCTGCCGGTCAACATGGACGGTTCAGCCGGGCCAAGGGTTCAGGCCACACGCGCCTTTGTTCGCAATCTTGCCGACCGGACGGACCTCAAATTCGCATTCTGGGACGAGCGGCTATCGACGGTGGCGGCGGAACGGGCTCTGCTTGATATGGATGTCTCACGAAAAAAGCGGGCCGGCCGCATCGATGCGGCAGCGGCGGCTTTCATTCTTCAAGGTGCCTTGGACAGGCTTTCTTCGCTTTCGGCCGGCGACTCGGCGTAGCCACTGCGCTTTTCACGTATCCAGCTGCCGATCCCCTTGCGGTACCGGAACCCGACAATGCCCAGCACGATGAGGCTGTCGACAAACACAGCCTTGATCACAAGCGGTGGAATGTCCTGCGGGGGAATGCCGAGAATATTGCCGTAGATTTCAAACACCAGGTCATGGGCCCGACGCGTCAGCATGACAAACCCGAAATGAATGTCGTGATACGACAGGCCGTACCAGCCACCAAGCAGCACGACCGGAATGAGCCACGCCAACAAAAACCATTTCATGCACGCCGTCCCCTCAGCAAGATGGGGATCCAATTGCCAGACCAATAATGTCTTAAATATGGACTCACAACCGAATGCCCATCCCGCCACATCGATGGATACTACCGAACTGCCTGCCAGAGTGATCGTTTAAAGGATCGAGCGCAACGTAAACCATTTGTTAAGGTTAATATTCCGTTTGCTTGATCATCACGGAGCAGATCGCAACAATGCGGCAAAGCAGGATGCGCCTTGCCGCCGTACCATCACACCACTATGCAGGACCGATGGTACCCATCTTCGAAAGCACCTTGCCGATATTCCTGCTGGTTGTTCTCGGCGTGGTGCTCAAGCGAGCACCACTGGTTGATCGATCCGTCTGGCAGGGGTTGGAGGAAATCGGTTATTATGTGCTCTTTCCGTCCCTCCTGTTCCTGACCTTCTACCGTGCTGATTTCAGCGGCCTGGCGCTCGGCAGCATTGCCGCCGGATGCCTGACCACCGTTGTCGTCCTGTTTTTGGTGCTCGTCATTGCCCTGCCCTTGTTTCGTGCACGCGGCATTTCTCTGCCCGAATTCACCACAGTTCTGCAGACCGTTACACGATGGAACGCCTTTGTGGCCCTGGCCATTGGCGACAAGCTGTTCGGAGAGTCCGGCCTGACGGTGATGGCGTTGATCATGGCCATCGTCGTGGTGCCGATCAATTTCGGCAATACCGCACTGATGGTCTGGTATCTGAGCCCGTCGCCCAATTTTGGTGCATTTGCCAGACGGATATGGAGCAATCCGCTGATTCTGGCCTGTTGCGCGGGGCTGGCGATGCGCTACTCGGGTGTAGCGCTTTACCCGCCGATCGAGCAGGCCATCGATCTTATGGCCAGCGCGGCTCTTGGCCTCGGAATGATTGTGGTCGGTGCGGCGCTGCGGATACGCGACACCGTGCGGCCAAGGCTCCTTTCCGTCCTGTGCACCTTCGGAAAACTGCTGGCCTATCCGCTTGTCGCCACCGCCATATGCTGGGTCTTCGGAGTTCGCGGTGAGGCGCTTGTGGTGGTAGCGCTTTTCGGCTCCGTGCCAACGGCCATGAATGGATATCTGCTGGCCCGGCAATTGGGCGGTGATGCACCACTCTACGCCACCATTGCAACGTTGCAGACAGCGGCTTCCTTTCTGACCATTCCTCTGGTCCTCTACCTCGCCTCCTATGCGGCTTCCGGATAGAGCAAACCAATGATCTGTCCGGCATCAAACCGCAAATCGAGCATTCCGTAAGTGGTGCTGTATGCGGCCGCCAGCCGCGACTCCGAAAAGGCATCGGCAATCCGCCCTGCCCCCAGCCGGTGCAACTCGGCCGCCGCGGCAGATAAGGCCAGCTGCTCGACCAGCATGCGCGAGGCACTCTCATCGCGCTGGCACAGCGCCGCAGCCGCAGCGAGCACATCGACCGTGCGCTGGGAAAACTCGCCAAGGTCGCCCGCAATCATCGCGACAACGGTTTCGAATTGGCGCGGCTCACGACTGAGCACCCGAAGCAGATCGAGCGCCATGACGTTGCCGGACCCTTCCCATATCGCATTGACCGGAGCCTCGCGATAATGCCGCGCAAGCGGCAATTCCTCGACATAACCATTGCCGCCCATACACTCCATCGCCTCATAAACCACAGAGGGCGCCATCTTGCAGATCCAGTATTTGACCACCGGCGTCATCACCCGCACATAGGCGGCTTCCTGCGGGTTGGTGGCCGCCCGGTCAAAGGCATTGGCAAGGCGCATGACAAGCGCCGACGCCGCAGCAACGTCAAGCGACATATCGGCAAGGACGCGCGTCATCAACGGCTGATCGGCAAGCTTGGTCCCAAACACCTTGCGCTGACGGCAGTGGTGAACAGCAATGGAAAGACTTGCCCGCATGATCCCCGCAGAGGCGATGGCGCAATCAAGTCGGGTCAGGGTCACCATCTCCAGTATAGTGCGCACGCCCTTGCCGGGCTCACCCAGCAGATAGCCGAAGGAATTGAGGAACTCGACTTCGCTGGAAGCGTTCGACCGGTTGCCGAGCTTGTCCTTGAGTCGTTGGAACTGCAGCCCGTTCGCCGTGCCGTCTTCGAGCAACCGTGGAACAAGGAAACAGCCCAGTCCCTCCTCCATCTGTGCCAGCATGAGGAACGCGTCGCTCATCGGCGCCGACATGAACCATTTGTGGCCTGTCAGGCGATAGACGCCGTCGCTCGCCTTCTGGGCCGTGCTGGTATTGGCGCGGACATCCGTCCCACCCTGTTTTTCCGTCATGCCCATGCCGATGGTTGCACTGTTCTTGTCCTTGACCGGCCGATGCGACGAATCATACTTGCGCGACAGGATCTTTGGCGCCCAATTGCGGTAGATGGTCGGATTCAACTTGATCGATGCCACGGAGGCGCTGGTCATGGTGATCGGACACAAATGGCCACATTCAAGCCCGGCGATGAGAAAGAACCGGATCGCCCGCGCCGTGTGGGCGATGCCCTTTTCGTCCGCGACGTTCTCCCAGATCGAAGAGTGCAGACCGTTGAGACTGGAGCGGCGCATCAGCGCATGATAGGCCGGGTGAAATTCGACCTGATCGATCCGGTGCCCCTGGCTGTCAAATGTCTTCAGTTCCGGCGTCGATTTGTTGGCGATGCGTGCGAGATCCTGGGCTTCCGGCGTGGTAACGAAACGCCCGATGGCCGAAAACCCGTCACGCAACGCTTTCGGCATCTCCCGGCCGACTTCACTGAGGATCGGGTCCGACAGGAAAGCATTCACTCCGAAATATAGCGACGACTGGTTGGTCACGTCATGGGTCGAACGGGTGGTTTTCGAATTGGACATCAAGGTCGCATTCCTGTTGGGGCCATTCCCCTGTTTGCCTCAATGCTCGCAATTCCGGTCCTCGCTGCCAAGAGGCTGGGGATCGGTTGCGGCACAGCTCCCGGATTTCTTGCCGATGACCCGGATCAAGCCTATAGAAGCGCCAATTGATTAAATTTGCGAGTACGATCCATGGTTTTTCCCCACAGACACCTTCTGGGCATCAATGGATTGACCGAGATGGATATCATGTATCTTCTCGACCGCTCCGATGAAGCCGTCAAGCTCAGCCGCCGGCGGGAGAAGAAAACCAGCAGCCTGCGCGGCCTCACTCATATAAATCTGTTCTTCGAGGCTTCAACCCGAACTCAGGCATCCTTTGAACTTGCCGGCAAGCGCCTGGGGGCGGATGTCATGAACATGGCAGTGGGAAATTCATCGGTCAAAAAGGGGGAAACGCTGATCGACACGGCGATGACCCTGAATGCCATGCACCCCGACATTCTGGTGGTTCGCCATGCATCCGCAGGCGCTTGCGCACTGCTTGCCCAGAAGGTCGGCTGTTCGGTGGTCAACGCCGGTGACGGCGCCCATGAGCACCCCACACAGGCTCTGCTTGACGCCCTGACCATTCGCCGTGAAAAAGGCAGGATTGCCCGCTTGACGGTGGCGATCTGCGGCGATGTTCTGCACAGCCGGGTCGCCCGTTCCAATATCCTTCTTCTCAATGCCCTTGGTGCGCGTGTACGCGTCATCGCACCGTCAACCCTGCTGCCGGCCGGAATCCACCAGATGGGCGCCGAAGTGTTCCATGACATGCGTCAGGGATTGAAGGATGCCGATGTCGTCATGATGCTGCGCTTGCAGCGCGAACGGATGACCGGATCATTTGTACCATCGGTTCGCGAATACTTTCGCTTCTTCGGGCTCGATGCTGATAAACTGTCCCACGCAAAAGGCGATGCGCTTGTCATGCATCCCGGACCGATGAATCGCGGCGTCGAAATCGCCTCCGAGATTGCAGATGGCCCGCAAAGTGTCATTGAGGCGCAGGTTGAGATGGGCGTCGCCGTACGCATGGCGGTCATGGAAACGTTGATGTTGTCCGGCGATGGGAGGGCGCGGCCATGACAGTGCTGGCTCTGACCAATGCGCGAATTGTCGATCCGTCTCAGGATATTGACACCTCCGGCACGTTGACTATCGAAGATGGTCGTATCACAAGCTGCGGTTCTGACCCCGTTCAATTGCCAGACGATGCAGTGCGGATGGATTGCAGCGGTAAGCTGGTCATCCCGGGTTTGGTCGATGCAAGAGTGTTTGTTGGCGAACCGGGCGCCGAACACCGCGAAACCATTGCATCCGTCAGCAGAGCCGCGGCGGCGGGCGGCGTTACCTCGCTGATCATGATGCCGGACACCAATCCGGCCATCGACAATGTCGCATTGGTGGAATTCGTCCTGCGAACAGCCCGCGAACAGTCCAGCATCCACATCCATCCATCAGCGGCATTGACCAAGGGATTGAAGGGACAGGAACTGACCGAATATGGCCTGTTACGTGATGCCGGCGCGGTGTTTCTGACCGACGGCCGCAAATCCCCGAGCAATGCGCTGGTGATGCGCCGCGCCCTGACCTATGCGCGTGATTTCGGGCTGGTTGTCGCCTGCGAAACACAGGACGATGCCCTGGCCGCGCAGGGCGTCATGAATGAGGGTCTCCTGGCCAGTTGGTTGGGTCTGGAGGGCATACCGCGGGAAGCCGAGATCATTCCGCTGGAGCGCGATCTCCGGCTCGCACAATTGACCGGCGTCCGCTATCACGCGGCCAAGATATCAACCGCCGATTCCATTGAAGCCATCCGCGTCGCGCGATCCCGCGGTGTCGATGTGACGTGTGGCGTATCGATCAATCATCTGTCGCTCAACGAAAACGACATCGGCGAATACCGGACCTTCTTCCGATTGTCCCCGCCCCTTCGCAGTGAAGATGACAGGCAGGCGATGATTGAGGGTTTGCGTAGCGGCGACCTCGACATCATCGTCTCCTCTCATGATCCGCAGGATGTCGACACCAAGAGACTCCCCTTTGCCGACGCCGCCGATGGTGCTGTCGGCGTCGAAACCCTTCTCGCCGCAGCGCTTCGCCTGCACCATAATGGCGAGGTTCCGCTGATGCGGATCGTTGACGCCATGTCGACGAGGCCAGCGTCCATCTTTGGTCTGGAAGCCGGTTCTCTCAAACCGGGTGCTCCGGCCGACATGGCCATCGTCGATCTCAACGAACCCTGGGTCGTATCCGAGAAGCAACTGCATTCGCGCTCCAAGAACACACCTTTCGAGGACGCAAGGTTCCAGGGACGCGTGGTTCGCACTTTGGTGGCGGGAAAGACGGTTTTTGAGGCAACGTGACCGTATCACAATCCAGGGATGCAGTGCTTCCCGGTTTGTCAGACCAAACGGTCCGGTTGTATAAAGAGCCATGATGATCGCAGTGAGTCGCGGTCTCGACCACAGATGAGGCTTTGTCGTGCCCGATCCGATCAACTGGCAGATGAGTCTGCCCTATTTCTCGGCTGCGCTGATATTCGGCTACCTGCTGGGATCGATTCCGTTCGGTTTGTTGCTGACGCGCATGGCCGGCCTGGGCGATGTGCGTAATATCGGTTCTGGCAATATCGGTGCCACAAACGTCCTGCGTACGGGCAACAAGGGGCTGGCCGCCGGAACGTTGCTGCTGGATGCCCTGAAAGGAACGGCAGCGGTGGTGCTGGCCGCACGCTTCGGACCCGATATGGCGGTAATTGCTGGCTTCGGAGCGTTTATCGGTCATCTTTACCCGGTCTGGCTGAAGTTTCGCGGCGGCAAAGGTGTTGCGACCTATCTGGGTGTTCTCCTGGGCCTTTTGCCGTTGGGCTTTCTCATATTTGCCGTGATCTGGCTGCTCGTAGCCTTCATCAGCCGTTACTCCTCGCTCGCGGCATTGATCGCGGCCATTGTTGTCCCCGTTGCGCTCTATCTGCTCGGATACATTCAGGTCGCCGAAATTCTGACCGTCATGAGCGCCATTACGATCTGGAAACACCGCGCCAATATCGGCCGTCTGCTGTCCGGTGAGGAAAGCCGTATCGGCGGCAAGGGATGACGGTTTCTGAGAGATCGGACAGCGGCATAACGCTGACAGACGACCAGCGATTGTCTTGGCTGCGGCTGGCACGCAGTGAAAATGTCGGACCAATCACCTTTCACAGCCTGATCGACCGCTTCGGATCGGCGCAAAGCGCCCTCGAAGCTCTTCCGGACCTTTCACGACGCGGTGGTGCCGGCCGGACCATTCGCATCAGTGAGGCCAACGACGCAGAGCGCGAACTGGCGCGGGCTCGACAATTAGGGTGCAGCATGGTCGCATCCTGTGAAACCCGATACCCAGGCGCGCTGCGCTGGGCGGACGGCGCCCCCCCAATTCTGGCCGTTCGTGGACAGGTGAGCGCGCTTGAAAAACCATCGGTGTCCATTGTCGGATCACGCAATGCGTCGATCAGCGGTCGGAAAATCACCCATGGGCTGGCCTCGGCACTGGGTGCGGCAGGGTATTCCATCACGTCCGGTCTTGCGCGCGGGATTGATGCTGCCGCCCACGAGGCGGCACTTGATACCGGGACCATAGCCGTACTGGCGGGCGGGCTGGACCGACCGTACCCGCCCCAGAACATTGAGCTTCTCGAGCGCATCTGCGATAGCGGTGCGGGCGCGGCCGTCAGTGAGATGCCTTTTGGCTGGGAACCCAGAGCGCGAGACTTTCCACGCCGCAATCGCATAGTTGCCGGCCTGGGGCTTGGCTTGGTTGTGGTTGAGGCGGCACGGAAATCCGGATCGCTCATATCGGCGCGGCTTGCCGGAGAGTTGGGCCGTCTGGTCTTTTCAGTCCCCGGCTCTCCGCTCGACCCGCGCGCCAAGGGCACCAATGATCTCATCAAGGACGGCGCAATCCTGACCACTGAAGCCGATGACATTCTCCAGTCGCTTGCCCCTCTAACCAATGGGCCCCAGGGTGAATTGAACTTTGCAGAACCGGAACGTGACCATGACCCCCAGGCGATGGCCACGTCTTCTGCATCACAGAATGATCGCGACCGAATTGCCGATGCGCTGGGGCCGACGCCGGTGGAAATTGACGAAATCATGCGCTACACGGATTTACCGCCATCGGAAGTGTATCTCATTTTGCTGGAATTGGACCTGGCCGGCAAACTTGAGCGGCACCCGGGTGGAATGGTATCGAAACCGCCGGCGGCGTAACGCGCTTTTCATGAACCGAATACACGGCCACCCATACGCCTCGGTGTATCGCCAATCAAATTTTAGCACCTGGAGCGCGCCCTAAAGCCGTTGCAAATACAATTGGGCAGATGCGCTATCGGCTATAAACAAAGGCTTAAGGAAGGTAATCCTAGAGTGTTGCATTCTTGTAATGCCCGGAGAAATTCATGAGGCAGCCCTTGACCAGCGGCCTGTCCATGTTCATTTCGGGACTTGGATTCATTGCTTTTCTGGACCTCGTTCGCATTTGGTCGTGGCAAAGCAAGCATTTAATCAGAGTGTTTTTATGAACGTTGTCGTTGTCGAATCGCCTGCAAAAGCCAAAACCATCAACAAGTATCTTGGCTCAGGCTACAAGGTGCTTGCCTCATTCGGGCATGTCCGTGACCTGCCGGCCAAGGATGGCTCGGTCAAACCAGACGAAGATTTTGACATGACCTGGCAGGTCGACACTGCATCGAACAAACGCCTGAAAGAGATTTCCGACGCGCTGAAAAACTCCGATGGCCTTATCCTGGCAACAGACCCGGACCGCGAAGGTGAAGCGATATCCTGGCATGTGCTGGAGGTCTTGCGGGCCAAACGCGGCGTGTTGGGTGACAAGCCGGTCAAACGCGTCGTCTTCAACGCCATCACCAAGAAAGCCGTTCTGGAGGCGATGGCCAATCCGCGCGATATCGACGAACCCCTCGTCGAGGCCTATCTGGCCAGACGTGCGCTCGACTATCTGGTGGGTTTCAACCTATCGCCTGTCCTTTGGCGCAAACTGCCCGGTGCGCGGTCGGCCGGTCGGGTTCAATCGGTGGCGCTTCGCCTCGTTTGCGACCGAGAAGGCGAAATCGAACGCTTCATCTCCGAAGAGTATTGGCAGATTGTCGCCCATTTGAAGACACCAAATGGCGATGGATTCGAGGCGCGGCTGGTCAGTGCCAATGGCCACAAGGTCCAGAAGATGTCGATTGGCAACGCCGATCATGCGGGACGTTTGAAAGACATGCTTGACGGCGCGAGCTTCGTTGTGGACAGCGTCGAAGCCAAGCCGACCAAGCGTCATCCCTCACCGCCCTTCACGACCTCGACCCTTCAACAGGCCGCATCTTCAAAACTTGGTTTCAACGCCTCGCGCACCATGCAGGTGGCCCAACGCTTGTATGAAGGATTTGAAATTGATGGCGAGACTGCCGGCCTCATAACCTATATGCGGACCGATGGTGTGCAGATGGCTGCCGAAGCGATCGACGGCGCCCGGATCGCGATTGCCGATCAGTTCGGTGATCGTTATCGCCCGGAGAAGGCACGCCACTATGCGACCAAGGCAAAAAATGCCCAGGAAGCCCATGAGGCCATCCGCCCAACGGATTTCAGGCGATCTCCGGACTCGGTAAAAAAGTATTTGGATGACGATCAGTTCAAGCTCTACGACCTCGTCTGGAAACGCGCCATAGCCAGTCAGATGGCATCTGCCGAAATCGAGCGCACCATGGTCGAAATCTCCGCCTATAACGGCTCGACCCATGCCGGGCTGCGCGCCAATGGATCTGTCATTCGGTTTGACGGCTTTATCGCAGCCTATACCGACCAGAAGGAAGACGGTGAACAGGCGGACGATGCCGATGACGGCAAGCGCCTGCCGGCGATCAATGTGCAGGACGACCTTGACCGCGAAAAAATTGCCGCAACACAGCATTTCACCGAGCCACCGCCGCGTTACTCCGAGGCCTCCCTGATCAAGAAGATGGAAGAGCTGGGCATCGGCCGGCCATCCACCTATGCGGCAACGCTCGCCACCCTGCGCGACCGCGAATATGTAACGATCGAAAAACGAAAGCTCATACCGGAAGCCAAGGGACGACTGGTCACGGCCTTTCTGGAGAACTTTTTCGAACGCTATGTTGAATATGACTTTACCGCGGGTCTTGAGGAAAAGCTGGACCGTATTTCCGCCGGAGAACTGGTCTGGAAAGATGTGTTGCGTGATTTCTGGACCGAATTCCTGACCCACCTGGAGGGCACCAAGGAACTGCGCATCACCAATGTCCTCGACGCGCTCAATGAGGAACTCGCTCCGCTCGTCTTTCCGCAGCGTGAAGACGGATCCAATCCGCGCATCTGCCCCAAATGCGGCACAGGCAATCTGTCGCTCAAACTGAGCCGATACGGCGCTTTCGTGGGCTGTTCAAACTATCCCGACTGCGGATTTACCAGGCAGCTTTCAGCCGATGCCTCGGCCGACAGCTCCTTGGCCTCCAACGAACCGCAAGATCTCGGAAAGGATCCTCTGACGGATGAGGACATTTCGTTGCGGACCGGACGCTTCGGACCCTACGTCCAGCGTGGCGAGGGTAAGGGCGCCAAGCGCTCCAGCCTGCCGAAGGGTTGGAAGCCCGAGGATATCGATCATGAAAAGGCCATTGCGCTGCTGTCCCTGCCGCGTGATGTCGGTCCACACCCTGAAACCGGAAAGATGATCTCGGCCGGACTTGGCCGCTATGGTCCGTTTCTTCTCAACGACGGAACCTATGCCAATCTGGAAAGCATCGAAGATGTCTTCTCGATCGGTCTGAACAGGGCGGTCACGGTCCTTGCAGAAAAAATCGCGAAGGGTCCGGGCCGCCGCGCCAAACCTGCCGCCCTCAAGGAGCTTGGCGAACATCCGGATGGTGGCGCCATGACGGTGCGCGACGGTCGCTACGGCCCCTATGTCAACTGGGGCAAGATCAATGCGACCCTGCCCAAGGATGCCGACCCACAATCGATTACGGTCGAAAAGGCGCTTGAACTCATCGCCGCCAAGGCTGCGAAGAGTGGCGGTGGTAGAGCCAAACCAAAAGCCAAGGCCAAAACCAGAGCCAAAGCCAAGCCGAAGACCACAAAACGGAAGGCGCCCGCCAAACGGGCAACCAAGCCAAAGGCTGTGAAGGCAGAAGACTGATTTGACGAAACGACGCAGTCCAGGCCGCGCAGGCACTCAGCCCGGCCAGTTGCCGGACCGCGAAACGCTGATACGGTTTATCGCAGAACATCCCAACAGAAGTTCTAAGCGGGATATCGCCAAGGCTTTCTCGGTCCGTGGTGACGATCGCGTTGCCTTGAAAAACCTGCTTCGGGAGCTCGAGGATGACGGGCTTCTGGAACGCCGCCGCAAAAGGCTGGTAAGGCCCGGGTCCCTGCCCCCGGTTACCGTTCTGGACATCACTGCCCGTGACGCTGATGGCTCCTTGATGGCCCGCCCATCGGAATGGCCCGATGACGGCTCGGTCGCACCGGCCGTGCTGATCCGGCAGAGCCAGGGTGGCCGCGGCAGAAAACGCGCGCCTGCGGCCGGTGTCGGCGACCGGGTCCTGGCCCGCATCCAACCTTCTCCAAGTGATACCGGCCCAGCGCACACCGGCAAGGTCATGAAGGTGCTCGACCGCAATCGCGGCGCGACGCTTGGCGTCTTCCGCTCGACACCCGGCGATGGTGGGCGGGTTGATCCGATTGACCGGCGCGGCAAGGAAGTGATCGTTGATCCGGCCCACATCGGCGATGCGCGTGACGGCGATCTGGTTGAGATCGAAACCGCCCGGTCGGGCCGCTACGGAATGCCGCGCGGAAATGTTCTGTCGGTCATAGGATCCGTGGCCGGCGAAAAAGCCATTTCTATGATCGCCATCCATGCGCATGGCATCCCCTATCAGTTTCCTCAGGCCGTTCTCGCAGAGGCCCAATCGGCGAAACCGGTGCAACTCGGCAAACGTGAGGACTGGCGCAAGCTGCCACTTCTCACCATCGATCCCTCCGACGCAAAGGATCACGACGACGCAGTCTATGCGACACCGGACGACAATCCCGCCAATGCAGGCGGCATCATCGTCTATGTCGCCATCGCAGATGTGGCGCATTACGTCCGTCCCGGCTCGGCTCTTGATCGCGAAGCGCTCAAGCGCGGCAACTCGGTCTATTTTCCGGACCGCGTGGTGCCGATGCTACCCGAACGCATCTCCAACGACCTCTGCTCTCTGAAGGAAGGGGTCGACAGGCCGGCCCTGGCGGTTCGTCTGGTCTATTCCACCGAAGGTCGCAAAATAGGCCATACCTTTCATCGGATCATGATGAAAAGCGCTGCCAAACTCTCCTACCAGCAAGCGCAAGCTGCTTTTGACGGCAATCCGGACGAACAGACGGTACCGCTGCTTGAAACCGTTCTGATGCCGCTCTGGAACGCGTACCAGGTTCTTGTGCGCGGCCGCGATCGCCGCCAGCCGCTTGATCTGGACATGCCGGAACGCAAGTTGCGCCTGAAGCAGGACGGAACGGTTGACAAGGTCATCGTTCCGCCTCGCCTCGAAGCCCATCGACTGATCGAGGAATTCATGATTCAGGCCAATGTGGCGGCCGCTGAAACGCTCGAGAAAAAACGGCAACGGCTGATCTACCGGGTCCACGACGCACCTTCCCTCGCCAAGCAGGAAGCGCTGCGCGACTTTTTAAAGACCTTGGACATGGCTCTGGCGAAGGGTGGCCAGCTGCGAGCCAACAGCTTCAACGGGATTTTGGCCAAGGCGCGTGGCAAACCGCATGAGACAATGGTCAACGAAATGGTTCTCAGATCCCAGAGCCAGGCCGTCTACAGCCCCGACAATCTGGGGCATTTCGGCCTCAACCTGATGAAATATGCGCATTTTACCTCACCGATCAGGCGCTATGCGGATCTGATCGTCCACCGGGCGCTCATTGCTTCACTTGCACTCGGTGACGGTGGATTGACGGCAGAGGAAGAAGAGGCACTTGAGGAAATTGCCGCGGAGATATCCACTTTCGAGCGGCGGGCCATGGCGGCAGAGCGCGACACCGTTGACCGGCTGATAGCTCACCACCTGGCCGACCGGGTCGGTGATGACTTCGAAGGGCAGATTTCTGGTGTGACGAAAGCCGGATTGTTTGTCAGCCTGCAACAATTTGGCGCAGATGGCTTTGTACCGGTTTCCACCTTGGGGTTGGACTATTATATCTACGACGAAGCGCACCGTTCGCTGGTCGGCGAAAAAACCGGAACCGGGTATCGGCTCGGGGATCAGGTTGAAGTTCGGCTGGCCGAAGCCATACCGCTGGCAGGTGCCTTGAGATTTGAAATGCTCAGCGAGGGCCGTAAGCTTGCAACAGCGACCCGCTCATTTCACAAGACAAAACGCAGAGCGCCAAGAGGGCGCGGCAAACGACGCAGAGGATAATGCACATGGCCACCCATGATTCCATCACCGGCCATCAGAGAACGGCGCGCGCACCCCGCGACGTTTGGGGAGCGATCAAGCGTGGGTGGCTCGGGCACTGTCCGCAATGTGGTGAAGGTCGTCTGTTTCGCTCATTTCTCAAACCAGTGGACACATGCAGCCACTGCAATGAGGATTTGCAGCACCAACGAGCGGATGACCTTCCGCCCTATCTCGTCATCTTTGTCGTCGGCCATGTCATGGTCGGCGCTTATTTGCTCGCCGAGCGCATGGTGACACTCAACAGTTGGCAGCATCTGGCGATCTGGACACCCATGACCATCATCATGGCATTGGCAATGATGCAGCCGACCAAAGGAGCCGTGATCGGTTTGCAATGGGCAAACTACATGCACGGTTTCGGCGGCCAGGAAGGCGAAGCGGAAATCCTGCAAAAGGATTGAACCAGCTTCCGGAAAGACGTGCCCCAATCGAATTTTTCCTGTAGAAAGCCCTCCATGGTTGAGGAAGGTATCGAGCGGGCATGACCGACGGGGACGATCCAACACAACAACATCCGGCGACACGTGATCCCGCCCCTTTCGCACCAGAGGAGGTCGGGCACCCTTTGCTGCGCCCGAAGGACGCCGCAACACTGGTTCTCATAGACCGGACCGGGGCCGAGCCTTCGTTGCTCATGGGAAAACGCCATCAGGCGCACGCTTTCATGCCGGACACATATGTCTTTCCGGGTGGCCGGCGAGACCGGGGTGATGGGCGGGTTCCGGTGTCAGATGAGCTCAACGAAGAAGTAACGCGCAAGCTTCTGCTTAAGATGCCAAGCCCGGCAACGGAAATCCGCGCCCGTGCCCTGGCAATCGCGGCGGTCCGCGAAACCCATGAGGAAGTGGGTATATTCATCGCAGGAGACGGCAAACCCAGTCGTCAGACAAGCTGGAAGGCCTTTGCAGATCGGGGCCTGGCGCCAAAACTGTCATCTTTGCGGTATGTCGCCCGCGCCGTCACGCCCCCCTATCAGAAACGTCGTTTCGATACCCGTTTCTTTGCCTGTTTTCGAGACGAGGTGGGGCAGACAGACGCCGAGGCGAGCAATGAGCTTCTCGACCTGAAATGGGTGAAACTCTCGCAGGCCGATTCCCTTTCCATGCCGCGAATCACGCGGGCCATCATTGAGCATCTCCAGCGCGAACTGGCGTACGATGCGTCGCTTCCCTTTGGCCGCCCTGTTCCCTATTTTCATGCGCGATACGGCCACTTCACGCGCGAAGTCCTTTAGGACGAAATGGCAGTCCATGGATACGCGCCCGGCAGAGCACGCCACACCGACGCAATCTGATCCCGCCATTCACTGGCTGTCGATTTCGGCAGCCATAGCCGCGATCAGTGCGGTTGGGATTGCCCTTGGTCTTGGCCTGCCGCTGCTGAGTGTGGTTCTGCAAAATGCCGGCATTTCTGCGACCATGATCGGATTGAATTCGGCCATGGCCGGCATAGCCTCCATTGCCATCGCACCCTTCTGCACCGGATTGGCACAGCGATTTGGTGTCGCCGACACCATGCTGGTAGCCATTGCCGTGGCGGCCGTATCGGCCATGGGGTTCTTTTGGGCACCGGATTTTTGGATTTGGTTCCCGCTCCGGGTGTCTTTTCACGGCGCCATCACCGTGCTGTTCATCCTGTCAGAATTCTGGATCAATGCCGCCGCACCCCCTGCACGCCGGGGGTTTATCCTTGGGATCTACGCCACCGTCCTCTCGCTTGGATTTGCCACCGGACCCTTGTTGTTTTCGATCCTCGGAAGCGAGGGCGCATTGCCGTTCGTGGTCGGAACAGCGATCATCGTCGCTGCGGCAATTCCCATTTTCATGGCGAGGCGCGAAAGCCCGGTCATCGCCAATCGCCCGAGCGGCCCTTTCCTGAAATTCGTGATCATGGTTCCAACGGCGACCGCAGCTGTCTTTGTCTTTGGTGCGGTTGAGTCGGGTGGTTTCTCACTGTTCCCGATCTATTCAAGTCGAATCGGATTCAGCGAAGCCGATGGCGCATTGCTGTTGACGATGATCGGACTGGGCAATGTCCTTTTTCAAATTCCACTCGGCCTCGTATCGGACCGGGTCCGTGATCGCCGCATCCTGTTGTTCATCTGCGCCGCGGTTGGTCTGCTGGGCTGTCTGCTTTTGCCAATCCTGGCGTCGAATTGGTGGCTGCTTGCTACCGTGTTGTTTGTCTGGGGCGCGGTTGTCGCCGGCCTCTATACGGTCGGCCTGGCCCATCTTGGATCCAAACTGGTTGACGGAGACCTCGCATCCGCCAACGCGGCCTTCGTTTTCAGTTATGCCATAGGCATGCTGATCGGGCCGCAGATGATCGGTCTTGCAATGGATGTCATGGGATCCAATGGCTTCGCCTACAGTCTTGCAGGGTTCTTCCTTCTTTACGTTGGATTGGCCATCAGCCGCATCATCTTCAGGCCTGCCACCGCGTGACAACAAATTGGCTTGACTTTTGCCCCATGATTTGTAGTTTCCGGCCAGAATTTCGCCGCAGACGCCGATCGCTGTCCGCGGCTTCATTTATTCCAGGACAGGTATCACCATGGCAAAAGCCACAACCATCAAAATCAAGCTGCAATCGACTGCGGATACGGGATTCTTCTATGTCACCAAGAAGAATAGCCGGACCATGACCGAAAAAATGGTCAAGACGAAATATGATCCGATTGCCAAAAAGCACGTGGAATTCAAGGAAACCAAGATCAAATAGTCGATCTGATTTCCGATAATCCTGACACAAAAAAGCCGCTTCATAAACGAAGCGGCTTTTTTGATTGGGGGCTGGCCGGCATAGGCTGCGGTACGAGGAGGCCACAAATCCTAGAGCCGACCAGCCAACCCCACGACCCAGGAGATGCGGCGGACCTGAGCAACATGGGGTAGTCGAATCAACTTCGGGGCAAACAAAACAAACAGCGTTTCGCGGATGCCTCTATCCACAACATTTGCTCATCGGCGAAAAAAAATCAACGTTTTCTTAACTGTTTGACCACAGCGTTTGTCGGAATGGTAAACAGCAACCGGCGCGTCCTCACTTTTGATGTTAAGAATCAAGTGATTGCAACGCCCCGTCAATCCGGGACAGTGGCAGAGACTGTCAAGTCTTGAAGTGGATATTTCCGGCTGACGGAGATGGAAACGGCCAGTGAGTCGTCAGGCAGCTTCTTTGGCGACCACCCGGTTTCGACCCGAATTCTTGGCCTCATAGAGCGCCATGTCGGCTCGTTTCAACAGAAGATCGGCCGTCTCGCTGGGCCGGGAGAGCGCGGAAAGGCCAACCGACGCCGTAATGGCCAGCTCAAGGCCCTCGCCTCCCACTTCAAATGGCGTGGACGCAATTCCCAGGCGCAGGCGTTCGGCAATGGTCTGGGCCGTTTCAGCGTCCGTATCCGGCAGCACAACAACAAATTCCTCACCGCCATGCCGGCACGCCAGGTCAATGCCGCGAATGGCAAGCCGAATGCGTTTGGCGAACTCCCGGATAACCAGATCACCGACATCATGTCCATGCGCATCATTGACGCCCTTGAAGCGGTCAATATCGATCACCAGCACAGAAAGTGGCCGGCTGCGCGCCACGGAGCGTTCCATCAGCAATTGCAGATGGGTATCCAGATAGCGGCGATTATACAGACCTGTCAGCGGATCGGTCACAGCCAATTCGATTGTGTGCTGAACGCTCGAGCGAAGGCGGTCATTGTACCGCTTTCGCCGGAACTGTGTGTTGCACCGGGCGATCAGTTCATTCGGCTCCACGGGGCGAATGATGTAGTCATTGACCCCAAGTTCCAGCGCACGATTGACAATATCCTCCTCACCTTGCTCGCAAACGAGCAGCAGGGGAATGAAACGTGTCCGCTCCAGTGAACGCAGTTGGGAACAAAGCCGAAGCGGGTCGTAATTTTGAAAATTCGAACTGACAACGGCCAATTCATAGGGCTTTTCCGCAGCTTCAAACAACGCCGTTTGGGGATCCGACATGACGGTGACATCAGCCGTTTTGCGGAGGATATGGGCTATACGTTCTTGTGAACTGGTTCGATTGTCGACCAGCAGGGTCATGCCCTTGCCCTGATCCTCCTGACCGCCGGACTTCAGGAGATGCTCCAGTCCGATATCCTTGGCTGTCTGCGCGCGAATACGCAGCTCATCCGTAAATGTCTTGAGACGCACCAGGCTCTTGACTCTTGCCATCAATTGCAGGTCATTCACGGGCTTGGTAAGGAAATCATCGGCTCCCGCATTCAGGCCCGTCACCCGGTCGGACGGCTGATCAAGCGCCGTGACCATGACCACCGGAATATGCATGGTCAGCGGATTGGCCTTGAGCCTCTTGCAGACTTCGAACCCGTCCATGCCGGGCATCATGATATCGAGGAGGACCAGATCGACCAGACCGCCGTCGCATATGCGTAATGCTTCCTCGCCATTGGATGCCGTCAGCACCTCGAAATATTCTGCGAGAAGACGGGCTTCCAGCAATTTCACATTGGCCGGTATATCGTCGACAACCAGGATGCGGGCAGTCATTGCGAATTATCCTTTGACATCAAGCGTCGCCCAAATACGTCTTTATGGTTTCAACGAATTTTGGAACCGAGATCGGTTTGGACATATACGCTTCGCAGCCCCCTTGACGTATACGTTCTTCATCACCCTTCATCGCAAATGCCGTAACGGCAATTATCGGGATGGAGTGCAGCTCATCATCTTCCTTCAGCCATTTGGTAACCTCTAGACCCGAGACCTCCGGCAACTGAATGTCCATCAAGATGAGATCTGGGCGGTGTTCACGTGCCAGATCGAGTGCCTCCAGTCCGTTGCGGGTCTGGATCGTGTCATAGCCGGACGCTTCAATCAGATCACGAAACAGCTTCATATTGAGTTCATTGTCCTCGACAATCATCACTCGCTTCGGCATATCCCGTGCTCCGCTCCCGTCCCCACTTGCCCTTGTTTCGCCAGTCGCTATGCTGCCACCGACAAGGGCAATCGGCCAATCGTCGACCATCCTAACGTGATTTGGTTGAAGAAAAGCAAACTCGTGCATTCAAATCGATTCGAAACCGAAAATAATCTCGAAACGGAATTGCTCTGCGCCGATATTCTGGGCTGGATCGCCGCCGACGAGACATTGATGGCCCGCTTTCTGGCACTGTCGGGCCTGACGGCCGACACGCTGCGCCATGCGTCGACGGGATCCGGATTCTACTCCGGGGTCCTTGCCTTTCTGATGGGGCACGAGCCAACACTGATCGCCTATTGCGAAGACCGAGACACGGCACCTGAACGGATTGTTGAGGTGTGGCAGAAGCTGGAGTATTCCGCTCACCCAGACGCAAATCCATGAAAGATGCCGCCGATCTCAGGGGACTGAACGACGTTCGCCTGAGCGACCGCCCGCTGATCATTTGTGATGTTGACGAGGTGGCATTGGAGTTCGTGGCACCGTTCAGTGCCTATCTCCGGTCTCAGGGGCTGGAATTGCTGCCCCGCTCCTTTCGGTTAACGGGCAACGTGGTTTCTTTGGAGAGCGGACGGGAAACTCCGGCAGAAGAGATTCGCGCGCTGCTTGATTCCTTTTTCGCCAGTCAGATGGATTGGCAGACCCCCGCCGATGAAGTCGCTGCAAGCCTGTCAGCGTTGCACGACATAGCGAACATTCTCTTTCTGACCGCCATGCCGGTGCGCCACTATGATGTTCGCCGAGCCCTGTTGGACCAGCATGACCTGCCCTTCCCGCTTGTCGCGACGGAGCGCGCCAAGGGACCGCTGATCGCACATCTCCATGGCGACCGATCCCATCCGTTGTTTTTCATCGACGATCTCGCGCCAAACCTGCACTCGGCGAAACAATACGCGCCCCATGCCACTCTCGTGCATTTCATGGCAAATGAGACCTTTCGAGCCTTGGCACCCCATGCGGGTGATGATGTCAGCTCCGCTTCCAACTGGCGCGAAATCGAAGACATCATTACCGGCCACGTCGCCGCCAATACCGCGAACAACAGCGCTTGATCGGCTGACGGAACCGTCGTAAATCTAATTTGTTCAACATTTGTTCCCGGTGTCGTTACTGTGACAGCCAATGACCACAATCCGGATTTTGGGTTCTGCCGCGACTGCCTTTCCTATCTGGACCGGCACGTCATACGCTGTCATGCCTGCGGCAGCCCGCGTGTTCTGCGCCATGATGAACTCTATCGGCTGACAGTCGCCCATATCGATTGCGATGCGTTCTACGCAACGGTGGAAAAACGCGACAATCCCGAACTTGCTGACAAACCCGTGATCATCGGCGGCGGCAAACGGGGTGTGGTGTCGACCGCATGTTACCTCGCCCGGATCAATGGCGTACGGTCCGCCATGCCGATGTTCAAGGCCCTGAAAGCGTGTCCGGACGCGGTCGTGGTCAAACCCGACATGGAAAAATACAGTCGCGTCGGACGGCAGGTTCGTCAGATGATGGAGGAGCTGACCCCGCTGGTGCAGCCCATATCGATTGACGAAGCCTTTCTGGAATTGTCCGGTACCGAAGCGCTGCATCGAAACCCGCCCGCGCGCACGCTGGCCGAATTTGCAAAACGTGTTGAAGACGAAGTCGGCATAACCGTTTCCATCGGCCTCTCCTATTGCAAATTTCTGGCAAAGGTCGCGTCGGACATGGAAAAGCCCCGCGGATTTTCGATTATCGGCGAAGCAGAAGCGCTGGATTTTCTGAAGGTCCAACCGGTGACGAAAATCTGGGGCGTCGGAAAGGCATTTGAAGCCGCGTTGAAAAAAGATGGGATCACAACCATCGGTCAGCTCCAGCAGATGGATGAAAACCTGCTGATGCGGCGTTATGGTGCAATCGGGCAGCGTTTGTTTCACCTGTCACGCGGCCAGGATGCGCGGCAGGTTCACACCCGCGACAATGCCAAGAGTGTTTCCTCCGAAACCACTTTCAACAGTGACCACGCCGATCGCGAAACTCTGGTCCCGATCTTGCGCTCTCTTTCGGAAAAGGTCTCGCAGCGCCTCAAAAAGAGCAACATCGCCGGCCATACTGTGGTGCTGAAGCTCAAGACCACAGATTTCAAGATCAGAACGCGCAATCGCCGTCTCGACGATCCGACCTGCCTGGCCGATCGGATTTTTCACACCGGGCTGGCTTTGCTCGAACGGGAAATGGATGGCACACAATTCCGGCTATTGGGCATCGGCGTGTCCGATTTGACAATGGCAGATCTGGCCGATCCGCCTGACCTGGTGGACAAGGAAGCCACCAAGCGGGCAATTGCCGAGCACGCGATCGACAAGGTGAGGGACAAGTTCGGACGCAAGGCGGTCGAAACCGGCTACACATTCGGCAGGCAGGCCGCCGCTGCGCCGCAACGCGACAGGGACGTGGACAAGTCCAAACCGCGATAACATCAGAATTGCATGGCATTCAGGTTTGAACAGAACCGGCCACTCCTGAATAATCCAATGAAATCTGCGGCTTTCACCGTCGTCACATGACTGACGCGATTTGAAGCGGTCCAGGATTTGGCAATGATCACTGATGCACAAGCCCGACAAAGGAGAGCCGGATATGCCCCGCGCGGATATTGAGGAGATCCGTTCCTTTTTTGCAAAATTGATGGCTGCGGCGAGCGGATCGAACGACCCGCGGCTTGAACGCATATTCGAACTCGTGCCGCGAGAGGCATTCATGGGTCCCGGCCCGTGGCAGATTCGTGCCGGCCAAACCTATGTGGAGACCCCAAGCGACAATCCTGCCTATTTGTACCAGAATGTGTTGGTAGCATTGGATGCCGAACGGCAAATCAACAATGGCGAACCATTCCTGCACGCACGATGGCTCGGACTGGCGGCCCCGCAGGCCGGTGAGACTGTCACTCATATCGGTGCGGGCACCGGATATTATTCAGCAATCCTGTCGATGCTGGTCCTTCCCGAAGGGGCGGTCATGGCGTATGAGATCGACGAAAGGCTTGCCGAGCGGGCAAGATACAACCTCAAGCCATTTGAAAATGTGTCCCTGGTCGGCGACAGCGCCGTCTCAACATCTCTTCCGCCGTCCGATCTGATTTACGTGAATGCCGGGATCGTCGAACCCCCGGTCAATTGGCTCGAGGCGCTCAAACCAGGTGGCAGGCTGATCGTGCCGCTGTGCCAACCCCAGAAGGCCGGGGTCGCAATGCTGATAACAAAACGGAGTGGCGGTTTCGAAGCAAAGCCCGTCATGCCGGTTTGGTTCATCCCCTGCATCGGGGCGTCGGAAATCGCTGCAAACATCGGCGAACCGGATATGGCGAAAGCCTGGAATATTCGATCCGTTCATTACACAAAGCTCCGCGCCCCCGACGACACGCTCGTTATCGAAGGAAAGCACATCTGGTTTTCTTCTGAGGCGATTGAACGATAGGCATGACCGCTGTTGTCGTCGATACATGCAGGCCGGGATGCGATTACCCTGCAGAGTCCTGCGTTGCCGCCGCCGGCGGTGACTTGGCGCTCTTCTCGCGCAGTTTTTCAATTGCCGTATAGAGCACCGGGATCATCAGCAAGCCGACCGTGCTGTCGATTACCATGCCCGCAAAGACCGGCAGCCCGATGGAAATACGGCTTGAGGCCCCTGCTCCGTCCGCCAGAACCAGCGGAAGCACCCCGACGATGAAGCAAAGACCAGTCATTGTGACCGGCCGAAAGCGCGTATGCGCCGCACTGATGGCCGCCTCGGTTATGCTCATGCCTTCATCCCGCCTGTTCTTCGAAAACTCAACCAGCATGATGGCCTTCTTGGCCGCCAGACCGATCAGAAGAACAATGCCGATCTGCGCGTAGATATTGTTGTTGAGAACAGGAATAAAATACAGCGGAAGCACGGCACCGAACACCGCAAACACGGTCGAGCACATGACCGACACCGGCAGCATCCAGCTTTCATATTGGGCAACAAGGCACAAATAGGCGAAGGTCAACGCCAACAGGAAGATATAGATCACGAAGGAACCGGCCTCGATCTCCTGCAACGAGACGCCTGTCCACTCGATCGAATAACCCTCCGGCAGCGTTTCGGCCGCAATCTTCTCGAAAGCCGCAATGCCTTCCCCAGTGCTGAACCCCGTATTGGTCAGCCCCTGGACAGCTGCCGATCGGACGAGATTGTAGCGAGTAACAGCATCCGGACCGAGCACGGGCTCCGTGCTGACCAACGTGCTGAGCGGGATCATGTCGCCGGACGAGCCTTTGACATAGATGTCACCGATGTCATCGAGCGACTGTCGATAGGATGCCTCGGCCGCCAGAATGACCCAGTAAATTTTCCCGTCGAGGAGGAAATTGTTCACATACATGGATCCGAGATTGGCCTGCAGCGCCGTGAAGATATCACTGACATTGGCGCCAAGCGCCTCGGCTTTGGCACGGTCAAGCGAAACCGTGTATTGCGGTGAGCCTGTTGAAAGGGAGCTGAAAGCCTGCATGAAAACCGGATTTGCACTGGTCGCCGACAGGACCGCATTTGTCACGAAACCCAGCTGCTCCACACTGGCATTCCGGTCGTCCTGAATCTGCGCTGCAATCCCTCCTGAAATCCCTAGCCCGTCGATGGGCGGAAGCGGGAACACGAATGAGGTCGCCTCCGGCACCGCAGACAGCTTCCGGTTCAGTTCGCCGAGGATATTGTACCATTGCGTTTGCGAGCTCTTGCGCTCGTCCCACGGCGCAAGGATCGCAATCAGGGTGACATAATTCGGTCCGTTGCCCGAGATGATGCTGAAGCCCGAAACCGAGATCACATCAATCACGCCGTCGACCTCCTTGGCGATGTCGGACATGGTCCTGGCCACATTGCCGGAGCGCTGCAGGGAAGCACCTTCCGGCAGTTCGACATTCGCAAAGAGAACCCCCTTGTCCTCCAGTGGAATGAAGCCGGTTGGCGTGACCATCAGCATGTAGATGGTCGCGCCGACAAAAGCCGCAAAGATCAGGAGCGATACGATCAAATGACGCAACATCCGACGCACCAGCCAGACATAGCCGTCGCGAATTCGATCGACCGTCCTCGGAACAATTTGCATGATGCCGCCGGAATTGCCGGTCGACCGGCGCAGCAGCATGCTGCAAAGGGCTGGCGCCAAGGTCAACGCGTTGATGGCCGACAAGCCGAAGGCAACCGTGATGGTCAAGGCGAACTGAAGGTAAATGCGGCCGGTAATACCGGGGAAGAAGCACACCGGGACAAAAACCGCGGCCAAGACAAACGTTGTGGCGATGATCGGACGTGTGACCTCGCCCATCGCTTTCAGCGTGGCCTCGCGGGGTGGAAGGTCATCCTCATCCATCACCCGTTCGGTGTTCTCGATAATGACGATTGAATCGTCCACGACGAGCGTGATCGCCAGAATGATGCCGAAAAGTGTAATGAGATTGGCGCTGAACCCGATCAGGAAGAGAATCCCCATCGTGCCCAGCAGTGAAACCGGAATGGCGATGGCCGGCACCAGCACGGCGCGCCAGCTCATCAGGAAGAGAAAGACCACGGAGACGACGAGAACAGTTGTTATGGCCAATGTCAGAACGATTTCCTGAATGGACGCCCGGACGGCCTTCGTCACGTCGTAAAGAAGCTGGTATTCAACCCCTTCGGGAAAGCTCGTCTTCATCGCCTCCAGCTCGGCATAGATGCTGGTTGCGACATCCAATGCGTTGGCGCCCGGTGCCTGGTAGATCGCGATGGATGCTGCCGGCTTGTTGTTGAGCGCCGAATAGGCCGAATAGGAACGCGATCCAAGCTCGACCCTGGCAATGTCTTTCAGCCTTACCAACTGGCCGGATGCATCGCCGGAAACAATGATTTCGCCGAATTCCTCGGCGGTTTCCAAAAGGCCCTTTGCCTGCAGGGTAAACTGAAAATCGGTTTCGCCGACGAAGGGAGGGCCACCGATCTGACCAGCTGTCGCCTGGACATTTTGTGCCTGTATGGCCTTTGAAACATCAGACGTGGTCAACCCGAGCGACGTCATCTGATCGGGCCGCATCCAGACCCGCATACTATAGTCAAGTGGTCCGAACTGCGAGACACTGCCAACACCTGAAATCCGCGCCAGCGTGTCCTGCATGTGGATCGACGCATAGTTGCTCAGATAGAGCGCGTCCCGTGACTCGTCTGGCGAGATCAGATTGATCACCAACAACATGCTGGAGGATTGCTTCTTGGTCGTAACGCCCTGCTGGGTCACAGAACTCGGCAGCAATGGCTGGGCAAGCGAGACCCGGTTTTGAACATTGACCGCTGCGATATCCGGATCGGTCCCGACCTCGAATGTGATCGTCAACTGGTAGGTTCCGCTGTTCGAACTGGTCGAGGACATGAAAAGCATGTTGTCGACGCCATTGACCTGTTCTTCGATCGGAATGGCGACGGATTTTTCAATCAACTCGGCATTTGCACCCGGATAGCTGGCACTGACGATGATCTGAGGTGGCGTGACGTCCGGATACTCGGCGATCGGGATCAGGTAGATCGCGATAATGCCGACCAACGATGCGATGATCGAAATGACAAGCGCGAATTTCGGGTGATCGATAAAATATCTTGGCAACATGCCCGGACCGCCCGTCTACTGTTTTTGCTCTGTCGGATTGACGACCATACCGGGGCTGACCCGTTGCAATCCCTGAACAACAACTTTTTCGCCGTCCTGCAATCCGGAGGTAACCACCCAGAATGCACCGGCCTGACGACCCAGTTGCACATCTTTGCGCTCAATCTTGTTTGCCGAGTCCAGCACATAGACAAAGTGCCCCTTGCTATCGAGCTGAACAGCCGATTGCGGCACAACGACAACCGTGGGCGGGTTCGTTTCTGCCAGATTGACATTGACGAACTGATTGGGAATCAAGATGTTTTTCGGGTTATCGAATGTTGCCCGCAATTCGATCGTGTCGCTGTTCTCCTGAACGGCAGTGTCGACATAACTGATCTTGCCGGTCAGTGGGTAGCCGCTGCCGTCCGACAGTGTCAATTTGACGTCCAGTTCTGCGCTGTTGTTGCCGATCAGGCCTTTCTCACGGTCTTCGATCAGTTCCTTTTCACCGACAAAAAAGCTGACATAGATCGGATCCACGCTGGTCACGGTTGCGAGTGTTCCCGTGTTCGTGTCCACCAGATTGCCGACATCAACCAGAGACTGGCTGATCCGCCCGTCGATCGGACTGATGATATTCGTGTAGCCGAGATTGATATTCGCAGTATCCAGATTGGCCTTGGCTTCGTCCACGCTGGCCTGATTGGCGCCCACCGTAGCGGTCGCACTGTCCACCGTTGATTGCGGCACATCATCTTTCGACAAGAGGAATTTCTGGCGATCGAGATTGATGGTCGAATTTTTCAGTGTCGCCTGCGCGCCCTCCAACTGGGCCTTTGCACTGGCCACATTGGCCTCGAACAGGCTCTTTTCGATCACATAGAGAAGTTCGCCCTTCTTGACGAAGCTTCCTTCTTCAAATTCCCGCTTTTCCAGAAACCCCTGGACACGGGCAACAAGGTTGACCGTATCGACCGCTTTCACACGTCCAACATAGCGACCGCGGTGCCCGATCGCCTGACTTGCAATGGTCGCGACGGTCACATTCGGGGCAGAGCCTTTGGACTCCTGCGCGTGGCTCCCATCAGAGACAAACACCACTGCTGCAAACAATAAACATGAGACCGCTGCTTTCATGATGTCCTGCCCCAATCCCGTCCTGTTCGATCGCCGGCACAATCTGCCCCAGAAACACTCAAAAGGAAATGTCCGGCCACGCCGGTGTTCGTTCTTGGCATCATCATGGTTGGTTCAAACCAGTTCAACGTCGATGACGCCCTTGGCGGTCTTCAGGGCAGATGCGATCTGCGGCGAAATCCTGTAGCGCTGCGGCAATTCAACCTCGATCTCCCGGCGACCGTCCTCCTTGATGACAACAAAGGATACCAGCCCATCGCCTTTGGTGTTGAGATGATTGGCAACATGGCTGAGCGGTCCGCTGTCCCGAACGAAAATCCGCAAGGCCTTTTGCGTTTCCGCAGCACGGTTTTCCAGTGATTGCACGGTCTGTATCCGCAACGAAATCCCTTCCGGACGTTCCTCCGCGTCCACCGTCACGACGAGCGAGTTGCCGGGTTCGAGCAAATCACGATACTGCGCCAGCCCTTCGGAAAACAGAACCGCCTCATACTGCCCCGACGAATCGGAAAACATGATGATGCCCATCTTGTTGCCAGTGCGTGTCTTGCGCTCCTGCTTGGATGTCACGGTTCCCGCCAACCGCCCTGCCGTGGCGCCCTGACGAACCGCACCGGAAAAATCCGCGAAGGTTTGCACGCGCATCTTGGCCAGAACATCCTGATAGAGATCCAAAGGATGCGCTGACAGATAGAAACCCAGCGCCTGATACTCGCGATGAAGTTTTTCTGATGCAACCCAAGGCGTTACGGCAGAAAGTTGAATCACTTCCGGACCCGTTGCCGCACCGGCTCCGAACATGTCGCTCTGCCCGCTCTGACGGTCTGCATGGGCCATCTGGCAAAATCCGAGCAGCCTTTCCATTCCGCCAACCAGTTCGGCGCGGTCCCGGCCAAAACAATCCAGGGCACCGGCGCAGATCAGATGTTCCAGGACCCGTCTGTTGATCAATTTGGGATCGATCCGCAGGAAAAAATCCTCGATACTTTCAAAGGGACGATCGCCGCGCATGTCGACGATATGATCGACTGCCGCCTCACCAACCCCCTTGATTGCCGCAAGCGAATAGAAGATCCGGTTCTCTCCAGTCTTGAAAATCCGGTAGGACGTCTGAACCGATGGCGGCACGACCTCAATATCCAGACGCCGCGCATCCTGTCGAAAATCGTTGATCTTGTCCGTGTTGGACATGTCCAGGGTCATGGAGGCGGCCAGGAACTCCACCGGATAGTGGGCCTTCAGATAAGCCGTCTGATAGGACACGATCCCGTAGGCCGCCGCATGGGACTTGTTGAAACCGTAATTGGCGAATTTCGCCAGAAGGTCGAAAATCAAATCCGCCTGCGGTTTGGTCACGCCGTTTTCCACCGCGCCGCTGACAAAGCGGCTGCGTTGCTGGTCCATTTCCGCCTTGATCTTCTTGCCCATGGCCCGGCGCAACAGATCCGCTTCACCCAGCGAGTAGCCGGACAGGACCTGGGCGATCTCCATCACCTGCTCCTGGTATATGATCACGCCTTGCGTCTCTTCGAGCAAATGGTCGATCTTCGGATGAATGGAGGCTATTTCCTCTTCTTCATGCTTGCGGGCATTGTAGACCGGGATGTTTTCCATCGGACCGGGCCGGTAAAGGGCGACCAGCGCAATAATGTCCTCGATGCGGTCGGGACGCATGCCGATCAGCGCCTTGCGCATGCCCGGGCTTTCCACCTGGAACACACCAACCGTCTCGCCACGTGACAGCATCTCATAGGTCGGCGCGTCGTCCAGGGGCAAGGCCTCGAGCTCGAGCTCGACGCCGCGCTCGGCAAGGAAATCGATGGCCGTCTTCAAAACGGTCAACGTCTTCAAGCCGAGAAAGTCGAATTTGACGAGGCCGGCTTTCTCGACCCATTTCATGTTGAATTGCGTGACGGGCATGTCCGAACGTGGATCGCGATACATCGGCACAAGCTGTGACAATGGCCTGTCGCCGATCACAATGCCCGCGGCGTGGGTCGAGGCATGCCGGTAGAGCCCCTCGAGTTTCTGGGCAATGTCGAGCAGCCGGGCGACGACCGGCTCCTTCTCCGCCTCATCGAGCAGTTTCGGTTCTTCCTCGATGGCCTTGTGCAACGGCGTTGGATTTGCCGGATTGTTGGGCACGAGCTTGCAGATCCTGTCGACCTGACCGTAGGGCATTTCCAGAACCCGGCCGACATCGCGGAGAGCCGCTCGCGCCTGCAAGGACCCGAACGTTATGATCTGTGCAACCTGCTCACGCCCGTACTTCTCCTGCACATAATGGATAACCTCATCGCGACGGTCCTGACAAAAATCGATATCGAAATCCGGCATCGAAACGCGAGCCGGATTGAGGAACCGTTCGAAGAGCAGGGAAAAACGCAGCGGATCGACATCGGTGACCGTCAGGGCATAGGCAACAAGGGATCCCGCACCGGAACCACGGCCCGGGCCAACCGGTATGTCATGGGCCTTTGCCCATTTGATGAAATCCGCGACAATGAGGAAGTAACCGGGAAATCGCATTCCCTCGATGATATCAAGCTCCAGTTCGAGCCGCTCATTGTAATCGCTTTCTTCGAAACCATCAGCGCATCCAAGCGCCGACAGACGCTCCGCCAGACCCTCACGCGCCTGCCGGCGAAGCTCCTGGGATTCCGCCTTTTCCGCATCGGCCGAATTGCCGGCCGCATCCGCAAAGCGCGGCAGAATTGGATCACAGGTTTCGAGCAGGAAGGAACAGCGGCGGGCAATTTCAATACTGTTTTCAAGCGCTTCAGGCAGGTCTTTGAATAGCTCAACCATCTCGGCACGGCTCTTCAGATAATGGTCCTCGGTCAATCTGAAGCGACTATCGTCGGACACCATTGCATTGTGCGCAACGGCCAACAGCGCGTCATGGGCGTCAAAATCCTCCGGCGCCGGGAAGAAGGCTTCATTGGTGGCAACGATGGGCAGTTCCCGATCATAGGCGAGTTTTATGACCTTGCTTTCATGGGCCCGGTCAAACCCGGCCGGCCTCTGCAATTCGAGATAGAGACGGTCGCCGAAAACATCCTTCAGCCCGTTCAGCCGGGTTTCGGCCAATGGGCCCTGCCCCGCCAGAAGCGCCCGGTCAATCGGTCCACCCAGTGCTCCCGTCAGACAGATCAGACCGTCCGCCTGTTCCTTCAGCCACGACAGTTGAATATGCGCGGGCTCTGATCCGGTTCCCGACAGATAGGCCCGGCTGACCAACTCCACCAGACGCGTGTAGCCGGTGCTGTCGGCGGCAATCAGGACAATGGACGGATGGGCGGCCACGACATCTTTCTGGCCTCGTCGCTCGGATGGATCGACATCTTCCATGTCGATTTCGAGCTGGCAACCGATGATCGGTTGCAACCCTTCCTCGACAGCCTTGACGGAAAACTCAAGCGCTCCGAACAGATTGTTGCTGTCGGAAATCCCGATGGCGGGCTGTCGGTCGGCGATGGCCATCGATATAATGGTCTTGAGGGGCAGAGCGCTTTCAAGCAGGGAATAGGCCGAATGAACCCGCAAGTGCACAAATCCCGGACCTCCGGTTGGCACCCCTGCTGAACCAGCTACTGCATCCTGCATTTGCGCTCCCCGAATCTTCCGATTTGCTGTGCGTGTTTCACAGCCGGGAGACTCAGTGTCCTGGCTGCCGATATCATCGATCTGAGTGTGTCGGTTTACAACCTGCAAGTCCATGGTCCGCAAGAAGCAGATCCCATTGAGCTGTGGACTGGCCCTACCCTGACGCCGGGAGAAGGTTTAGCCTTCTTCGGCAGAATCAGGGGAGCAGAATGCGGGCATCTGTGGTGATATCGGCGCTTATCGCCGTTCTGGTCGGTTTCGGGAGTACAATCGCCATCATTCTGGCCGCGGCATCCGCCGTCGGCGCCAGCGCCGCGCAAACATCCTCCTGGATTGCCGCATTGTGCCTTTCCCTGGCCGTGACAACTGCGGTCTTGAGCATACGCCACCGCATGCCAATCGTGACGGCATGGTCAACACCGGGTGCAGTGCTCATCGTGGCCACCTCCGGTATTTCCATCAACGCTGCCGTTGGTGCCTATATGTTCGCAGCTGTATTGATCCTTTTGACCGCCGCCTTCCGTCCGATCAGCGCACTGATCGAGCGCATTCCCAAATCCATCGCTTCCGCGATGCTGGCCGGTGTCGTGTTGAGTTTTGTCCTGGCCATCTTCGACCATGTCGGCACCGAACCGTATCTTGTGATCCCGCTCTTGATTCTCTTTGCAATCATCCGGGTCTTCTCTCCGGTCTGGGCGGTCCTGGCCGTGCTCTTCACTGGGATCGCATTGGCCTATCTGTTCAATCTGACCGAGCCGTTGGCACCATTACATTTGTCACGATTTGTCTGGATTACACCGCATTTCGAACCGGGCGTTCTCATTGGGCTGGGCGTGCCTCTGTTTCTTGTCACCATGGCCTCGCAAAACCTGCCGGGATTTGCCGTGCTGACGGCCGCCGGTTACAAACCGCCGTCTCGGTCCATATTGACTGTGACCGGGCTGGCATCCCTCCTGTCGGCCGGCGCCGGAGCGCACACCAACAATCTGGCTGCAATCACCGCATCCATCTGTACCGGGGCGGACGCCCATCCCGACAAGGACAAACGCTGGCTGTGCGGCCCGTTCTATGCCGCCGGATATGCGGTTCTGGCCGTCTTCGGCGCCTCGCTCGTGGTGTTGTTTGCCAGTTTCCCGGCCGCCCTGATCGCCACCATCGCCGGCATAGCGCTGATCGGCCCCCTCGTCGGAGCGCTGAGCAACAGCATGGATGACGAGAAAGAACGATTCATTGCCATAACGACATTCGTCGTGACGGCCTCCGGCCTCTCGGCCTTTGGTATCGGGTCGGCATTCTGGGGTCTTGCTGCGGGCCTGTTTGTCTATGGCCTGGATCATTTTTTCAGGCCGCATCGGGCCTGAATTGACGGGCCTTGTGCCGTTGATGTTTACATTGCCATCATGACGACGGTCAGGCTGCCGACAAACATGACCATGGAGGCGAAGGCGGCGCAATCTTTGGCGAAATCGAACATTTGTTCCTCCTAATTCTGTCTATGTTTTTATTTTGTTCTTGCCTTGTTCCAAAGTCAAGCGAAATGCGCGCTGTGCTTAAGGAACCATTAAGGAGAGACCGGCAGCCGTCAATCCGTTAACGGATGAGCACAAATGGCCCGTTTGAAATCCAAAGATGACCGGTGCGATACGGAAGCAAGAGTCTGTCGCGCTGTCCCGCCAACAAAATGATCGGACAACATTCATCGGTCCACTTTGAATGTCGAATTGGATCAAGAGGCACACATCCTGCTTTTGCCTCTGCACGGACAGATCGCCGGGGGACCGTGACGTGAATGTCACCGGCCCGGCCCTGTTTTGAACCGGCAACACCGTGTCCTGAATGCATCAACAAAATCAAAGGCCAATACCGCCTCACGTTTCTGACAAATCATCAAGCGGTCTAGGATAAGCTTCATCAAAACCTGTTTGGAGGAAGCCAAATCATGCTGGGATTGGATGTATTGGCGAACATCGCCAATGTTGTTTGTCGCGCGTCCTAGTCGGTGCGGGACATATTGTGGCTTCGCATTTTGTCGGTCGTCGGCTGCACTCTGCTTATGCCCTACTACTATTTCCAGTCCGCGCCCCTTTGGACACCAATCGGATGGAATCTGGTCTTTGCGGCGATCAACATTTACTGGGTAACGGTTCTTCTGTTGGACCGGCGCCCGGTGCGATTTACCGAAGAGGAACGAAACCTTTACCAACGCGCGTTCAGCAACATCCCTGAACGGGAGGCGTTCAAGCTTTTTCGAATGGGTGCTTGGTCTTCTGTTCCGGCCGACACGAAACTCCTGACGCAAGGCGAATCCGTTGACAGCCTCGTGCTCATTGTCGACGGAGAGGTTGATGTTCAGATAGACGGCACTGCCGTCGACACGCTTGGAAGGGGACGTTTTCTCGGAGGCACAGCCTGTTTGAGCAAGGACACGCATTTCACAGCGCCGGTGACCGTCCGGGCCAAGATGCCCTCGCGTATTAACATGTGGCAATTCCCCGATCTGGACTCTCAACTTGATAAGGACACCGATCTCAAAATCGCCATCGAGGCCAGTCTCGTTCTTGAAATCTCGCGCTTTCTTCAAACGGCGAGAAAACAACTGTTATGAGACAGCCCTCTGTTGTATGGGATCGCCCATGAACGCGCGCAGGAAAGGCTCCACATCCTCCTCACCAAACATCGCACGGGCCTGCACCGTTATCGAGCGTGATCTGGCTGTCAATCATCGTATCGCGGATCTTGCCAGAGACAGCGGTATGGCGCTGCACCACTTTCAGCGCCGGTTCGCCGCTGCCACGGGTGAGACGGTTGCCGGTTATGCGCGGAGCCGACGGCTCGAACAAGCGGCCATCGCCCTCAGCGAGACAGACGCACGCATTCTCGACATTGCTCTTGATTGCGGATTCGAAACCCATCCTGCGTTGACACGGGCCTTCACGGCACATTTCGGAATCAGTCCTCGAAAGTTTCGCGATCAGGGTTTGGGCGCCGAAGCACCGGGCGTTCCTCCCAGGCCATTTCTCAAACCGATCGAGACACGATCACCGGATATCGCATGCGATCTGGCAGAGCTGCCTGCTCAATGGCTTTGCTGGCGGCCGGCGACGGGAATGGTGGACGGACGCTTCTTTCCAGATATGGCAGAAACAGAAGACGCGTTCGGCAATCTGGTTCAGCAGATTGGCACGCGGGATATCTGCTTCGCGGCAGCCTATGAGCAGGGTCCGGCTGCCTTCGAAGATGCCGGTGCAACGGCGCATTTCGGTGCAATGCTGGATCAAAAGACACCCATCGCCTGGTCGCAAAACTGGACCCGGCTCGACGCCGGGTTGTTTGCTATCTTTCCCCATTACGGCCCGCTGACGGCGCTGCACTTGACCTGGCACCGAGCCGCACGTGTCGGCCTGAGTCGGTTGAACCTGAAGCTGCGGTCGACCTGGATGTATGAGGTCTACCTGACATCGCAGCTCAATGCTTCGCGGCATCAACTGACAGCGCTCGTTCATCTGCCCGTTGAGAAAAGCACGATCGGGTAAGCATCAGCGATCCGGCACGACTATCCGTTGGGCATTGACCCAATGGAGTTCACTATGAACATCGATATCCCGGAAATCCTGACACGCCCGCTAAGCAAGATCGCAACTGATATGGAAGACCAAAGGCAACGATCCGCATTGTATACGGCGCTGCGCGAGCAACGGGACCGAATGGAACCTTCACTCAACGCCTTCGAAGCGCGGCGAGAGACACAGCCGGTCGAGGTTGCAGCCCCGCTTCACGGGCTGCCGATCACCGTCAAGGACCAGATCGCCGTTTCCGGCTGGAGACGACATTTCGGGCTTGATCGCACCAAGGCCAAACCGGACAGAATCAATGCCAAGGTGGTCGATCAATTGGTGGATCTGGGCGCAGAGGTAACCGGCAAGACAGCGCTGCCGCCCAACGCTATGGACTTTCAGACTTATAACAGGCGCCGTGGACACACGAACAATCCGCATAATCCGCATTTCACCACTGGCGGCAGTTCCGGCGGCGGTGCAGCAGCCGTAGCCTCCGGCATGAGCCTTTTGGACCTCGGTGCCGATCTGGCCGGATCACTTCGTCTGCCTGCGGCGTGGTGCGGTGTGACATCCCTGACGCCCACCGAGGGCAAACTGTCGGTCAACGGCATGCTTCGCGGTGCGCAAGGTCTGGATCACTTTGCGCGAATTGGACCCATTGCGCGGCGCGTTGAAGACCTGGCGTTCGTATGGAGTTGTCTCACCGCAACAGTCGGCAAATCTGACAATCCTGTGACCAAATGGCGTATCGGTATATGGGCTCCGAACAACACATCACCCTGCGATGAAGCCACACACTCCGCATGGGTGAACCTGGCGCAGACAATCGACGATCCCGACCTTTTTGTCGAACCGGATGCCATGTCGAGGTTCTTTTCGCCCGACGCTTATCGCCTCTTCGGAGAGATCATGGGGCACAAACCGGTGCGCTGATTCCCGCACCCATTCGCTGGTTCATGCGGCAGGATCGCGGCGCGGCGCGCCGTTCACCGGGATTTCTCTCCCATGTGCACAGCGGTTATCGCCGTAACAAAACCCGCATGGCAGGCAATATCACCCGACTTGAAGCGTTCCGCCGTCAGGCAATGTCCGACTGGTCAGATTGGGATGCCATGATCGTACCGGTGACCGGTGTCTGTGCCTTCGAACATCTTGCGCCAACAACAGACCGGGCCGGCATACGGGATTATGTTCACCAATTCGACACCCTGGCCGGGCCACTTGGCTATTTCGATGCGCTGACCCGTTTTACAGTGCCCGTCGGCCTGTTGGGATGGCCCGTGATCACCGTTCCCATCGGGAGGGACCCGAACGGATTACCGATGGGCGCGCAATTAGTCGGCAAGCCCCATTCGGAAACCCTGTTGCTGGATCTGGCACAACGCCTTGTCCCTCAATTCGGTTTCCGTTGAATGAAAAACAGGCTCCATGCGGACGGCTGCGTTCCTTGGTTCGCGCCAGGATGAGATCCCGGTGAGCTTCACATCAAATCAGGCGGCAGGCTGTATCTTGAAATCGACGACCTGGCCATCCCGCAGGGTTACGCACCGGTCCATCATCGACGCGATGTTGTGATTGTGGGTGGCAATCAGGGCGGACAGGCCCGATTGGCGCACCAGTGCTCCCAGTGCCTCGAAGACATAGCCCGCCGTCTCCGGATCGAGATTGCCCGTCGGCTCATCGGCCAGAAGCACCAAAGGCGCATTGGCCACCGACCGGGCAATGGCAACCCGTTGCTGCTCGCCGCCCGACAGTTCCGCCGGCCTGTGGCTGGAGCGGTGGCCAACCTTGAGATAATCCAGCAATTGCTGTGACCGGCCGCTTGCCTCATTGGCCGAAAGCCCGGCAATCATCTGCGGCATCATCACATTCTCAAGAGCCGAGAATTCCGGTAGCAAATGGTGAAACTGGTAGACAAACCCGATTTCTTCGCGCCGCATGGCGGTGCGCGCATCGTCGGAAAGGTTGCTGCTGGCCTGGCCGCCAACATAGACTTCTCCGCCACCGGGTTTTTCCAGCAGGCCGGCAATATGCAGCAGGGTCGACTTTCCAGCGCCTGACGGAGCGACCAGGGCAACCGTCTCACCCTTTTGGAGCGAGAAATCCGCGCCTCTCAAGATCGACAGGACATTGTCACCCTGCTCATAGTGTTGCTCGACATTTTCGAGCCGCAGAACGGTATCGCTCATCTGCTGTCCTATTCGTAGCGAAGCGCTTCAACCGGGTCGAGGCGCGAGGCCCGCCAGGCTGGAAACAGGGTGGCAAGAAACGACAGCCCGATGGCCATCAGGATCACCGTGAGCGTCTCGCCCGGGTCCATGTCAGCCGGCAGCTGGGACAGGAAATAGAGTTCCGGATTGAAGAGCGTTGTTCCTGAAAGCCAGGAGAAGAACTGGCGGATCGACTCGATGTTGAGACAAACAACCACACCCAGCGCAACCCCCGCGATCGTGCCGGTGACCCCGATCGCTGCCCCTGTCATGAAGAAAATCCGCAGGATTGATCCGGAGGTTGCCCCCATGGTTCGCAGAATAGCGATATCCCGCCCCTTGTCCTTCACCAACATGATCAGCCCGGAGATGATATTCAGCGCGGCAACCAGCACGATCAATGTCAGGATCATGAACATGACGTTGCGCTCAACCTCGAGTGCCGAAAAGAAGGTCCGGTTCTGCTGACGCCAGTCCGAAATGAAGATCTGCCGCCCCACCGCTTCCTCGATCAGCGGTCGCAGGGCATCGACATCGTCGGGATCGTCGACAAACAGCTCGATCGACTGTGCTATGCCATCCGAATTGAAGTAGAGCTGTGCCTCGGAAAGAGGCATGAATATCATCGAGGCATCATATTCCGACATGCCGATCTCGAAGATGGCGGACACCGGATAGGATTTGATGCGCGGTGTTACACCGAGGGGCGTCACGTCGCCCTCCGGTGAAATCAGTTGCACGCTGTCTCCAACGGCAAGACCGAGATTGGCGGCCAGGCGCGAACCGACGGCAACGCCGTCGCCGGCAGCAAATCCGATCAAATCGCCTGACAGAATATTGTTGGAAACCCCGCCCAGCTTCGGCAGGTCATCGGCCCGGATACCCCGCACCAATGCGCCGGTTCCCACGCCGCGATATCCCGATGCAAGGGTCTGGCCGTCAACCAGTGGTACGGCAGCGCGCACGCCCTCCACACCCGCCAGCTTGACGGCAAGTTCATCATAATCATTCAGCGGTTGATCGATCGACTGAACGATCATGTGGCCGTTAACCCCCAAAATCCGGTCGATCAACTCGGCCCGGAAACCATTCATCACGGCCATGACGATGATCAGCGTCGCAACACCCAGCATGATCCCAACAAAGGAAAAACCGGCGATGACGGAGATGAAGGCCTCCTTGCGGCGGGCTCTCAGATAGCGCCAGGCGACCATGCGCTCATAGCCCGAAAAGGCCCGTCCAAAGGATCTGTTCGCCGGCGCTGCCGGCTTGGTCACTTCGTCCGCCTGGGCAATATCGCCGCTCATTGCCGCACCTCAATCTCCCGCGGTCAGCCGGTTGATGGCCGCCTCAAGCGGCAGCGTCTCCCGGTCTCCCGACTTGCGTTGCTTGAGTTCCACTTCTCCCGCTCCGATCGAGCGAGGACCAACCACAATTTGCTGAGGCAGGCCAATCAGGTCAGCCGTGGCGAATTTCGCGCCGGCCCGCTCATTCCGGTCGTCGTAGAGAACGTCGACACCGGCGGCACCAAGGGCCGAATAAAGCGTCTCGCATGCTGCGTCACAGGCTTCATCTCCAACCTTCATATTGATCAGGCTGACATCGAACGGCGCCACATTGGCGGGCCAGATGATGCCGTTCTCATCATGCGAGGCTTCGATGATCGCCGGAACAAGGCGGCTCGGGCCGATCCCGTAGGATCCCATGTGAACGATATGTTCCTTTCCATCGGGGCCCATCACCGTGGCATTCATCGGCTCTGAATACTTGGTTCCGAAATAGAAGATGTGACCAACCTCGATTCCGCGGGCCGAGACACGGGCAGATTCATCGATCTGCCCAAACGCGTCGGCATCATGCATTTCATCCGTTGCCGCATACAAAGATGTCCATTTGTCGACCAATGCCTGCAGTCCGTCCACGTCATCGAAATCGGTATCATCTCCCGGGACGGCATAGTCAAAATAGCCACGGTCGCAAAACACTTCAGACTCGCCCGTATCGGCAAGAATGATGAATTCGTGGCTCAGATCTCCACCGATTGGTCCGGTATCGGCGCGCATGGGAACGGACCGTATGCCAAGTCTGGAAAACGTCTTGAGATAGGCGACGAACATCTTGTTGTAGGAATGGCGTGCCGCATCCTGATCTATATCGAAGGAATAGGCATCCTTCATCAGGAACTCGCGAGAACGCATGGTCCCGAAGCGCGGACGGATCTCATCACGAAATTTCCATTGAATATGATAGAGGTTCAGGGGCAGGTCCTTGTAGGATCGCACATAGGACCTGAAAATATCGGTGACCATCTCCTCATTGGTCGGCCCATACAGCATGGGTCTGTCCTGCCGGTCGGCAATCCGCAGCATTTCCTTGCCATAGGCGTCATAGCGCCCGCTTTCCTGCCACAGTTCGGCCGATTGAATGGTGGGCATGAGAATTTCAATCGCACCCGCACGGTTCTGCTCTTCCCGAACGATGGTATTGATCTTTTCCAGCACCCGCTTGCCCAGCGGCAGCCAGGAATAAATGCCCGCCGATTGCTGGCGGATCATCCCGGCGCGCAGCATCAGCCGATGCGAAACGATTTCGGCTTCCTTGGGATTTTCTTTCAATATGGGGAGAAAGTAACGGGAAAGGCGCATATTGACATCCGGTTGTGCAGCACCGCCTGATGCCATCGAAACAGCTGCTCAATTAAAGCGGGAATCAGGCGAAATCACGATAAAATCGCCCGATGTCATAGCTGCTTCGCTTGCAGAAGGAAAGCCGCCAGCACGGTCGGTTGCGATGCCTGGAGCATGAATTCATATTGGGTCAGGCAGTGCCGGTTGGACGGCATCAAGCCCATCTTCAAAAAAAAATCTCGATAGAGACAAAAATGTCACTTTTCTGGTGACAGCGCCGAAACAATGGTCTAGTTTCCACCACCAATGAGACAGGGGCGACCGATCACTGTCCGTTTCGCGGTCAAAGTCTTGGGAGGATAGATCAAAGGCGCGGTTTCATCTGCTGCCGCCGAAAGCATTCGGTAAACGATCAACGCGATACCTTAAATAGCAAGGCTTTATGCCTTGTTTTTTTTTGCCCTTTATCCACCGTATGACGGCCCCTGATATGCATGAACCACGATTGGCGACGCTACGGGATCTTGAAGCCATCGAGCAATGTGCCCAACAATCCTACCATCCCTATGTCGAACGGATCGGCCAGCCACCAGCGCCAATGATTGCCGACTTCCGGTCCCACATTCAACACGGACAGGTCCACGTTCTTACAGATATGGACGATAGCCTATGCGGCTTCGTCATTTTTCATCGAAGCGATGATTGCCTGTTTCTGGAAAATGTTGCCGTTGCCCCCGACAAGCAGGGCAATGGATATGGCCGGCACCTGATTGCTTTTGCGGAATGGAGCGCGCTGCAGTCCGGATTGGCGATCATCAGGCTCTATACCAATATTCACATGGAGGAGAATCTCGGCCTCTACAAAGCCCTCGGATACGCGGAAATCGACCGCCGGCGAGAGGATGGATTCGACCGGGTGTACTTTGAAAAACACCTGGGCCAAATCGGATGATTCAGACCTTGGACATGTCCGGGATGATCCGTGGAATAGAATCCACGGAAAAGCCGAAGACCATCGTCAGCAAAACATAGACACCAAAGACGGCAGCGGAAACAATGCTGGTCCAGATGAGCTTTCGGCCCATTCGCAAATTGAGGGGCGCGCTTTCGGTCGTACCCATCGTCACATCTTGCTCATCGGCCTGTGTGCGAACACCGATGGGCAGGATGACAAAGAGTGTCACCCACCAGATGATGAAGTAGATAGCAAAACCCGTCAGGATGCTCATCGACCGACCCTGCTTGTGGAAATCCGGTGCCGGCGGCCGGTTCTGGCGGAAAGTCGGCTTGCGTCAGTCAGTGTCCCGTCCTCCGCCGACCTGCTCAAGTTCCACAAGCGTGCCGCAAAAATCCTTCGGGTGCAGGAAAAGCACGGGATTGCCATGCGCTCCAATCTTTGGTTCGCCGTCACCCAGAACACGGCTGCCACCAGCGAGCAACCGGTCTCGCGCCGCAATGATATCGTCGACCTCGTAGCACACATGGTGCATGCCGCCGGCTGCGTTCTTCTCCAGAAAGGCTGCGATTGGCGACTCCGCTCCCAGTGGTTCAAGCAATTCGATCTTGGTATTGGCGAGTTCGACGAAAACCACCGTAACACCGTGCTCCGGTAAGGCCTGGGCTTCGGATACGCGCGCACCGAGCCCGTCACGGTAACGCGCTGTCGCGGCTGCAAGGTCCGGCACCGCGATAGCGACATGATTCAATCTCCCGATCATCGCTTTCCCTTTCCCATCATCCTCAGATCCGGCTGACAAAAACCGTCATCACCGGTTTTTTGCCCCAGACGTCACGCGCTGAGGAGCGCACCGCCCGCCGTACGGATTCATGCACGACATCGATATCTTTTCGCCGCGCCCGTGGGATGCTGATGACCGCACTCACGGCTGCTTCCGTCAGCCGGTCTGCCATCGTTTGCCCTTCCTCATCCTCAATGGGCAAGCCATGGGTCGAGACCATGGGATCGCGCACCAACTCGGATTTGCTGTTGAGCAGGACATTGACGGCGATGTGTCCGACAAAGGAGAGTTTGCGCCGCTCCCCGATTCCCATGTCATCATACTCGCCGATAAGGTCACCATCCTTGTAGATGCGGCCGTGCGGCACTTCGCCGATTACTTCCGCCGGTCCCGGCGCGAGGCGTACCATATCGCCATTGCGAACCCTTGGAACCGATTTGATCCCGGACTGGCTGGCAAGTTCCGCATGACCCGTCAGATGTGCGGCTTCGCCGTGAACCGGTACAACGATCTCCGGTCGGACCCATTCATACATGCGGCGCAACTCATTGCGCCTGGGGTGTCCCGACACATGCACCAGAGCTTCATCGTCGGTGATGATCCTGATGCCCTGCTCGATCAGCCCGTTCTTGATATCGAGGATTGGTTTCTCGTTCCCTGGAATGGTGCGCGATGAAAAGACGACCGTGTCGCCGGCGCCCAGCGCCACATTGCGCATTTCATCGCGGGAAATCTTGGCAAGCGCAGCCCGCGATTCACCCTGGCTTCCGGTCAGGATGATGACGATTTCATTGCGCGGGGTCGAGGCGAATTCATCCTCGCCGATAAAAGGTGGCAAACCGTCCATATAGCCGCGATCCGTCGCCACATCCACAACGCGCCTGATCGAACTGCCGAGCAGCAACACCTTCCGTCCCGCATCACGCGCGGCTTCCGTGATGGACCTGATCCGTCCGACATTGGACGAAAATGTGGTGATCGCCACCCTGCCCTCGGCGGCAGAGATGATCTTTTCCAGGCTTTTGCTGATCTCCTTTTCCGACGGAGAAACGCCATCGCGCAGAGCGTTGGTCGAGTCGCAAATCAGCGCCAGAACGCCTTGATCCCCAAGCAGGCGAAAACGGCTTTCATCGGTCAGCGGCCCCAGCGACGGCGCTTCGTCGATCTTCCAGTCGCCCGTATGGATGATCCGACCGGCCGGCGTGGTCATCGCCAGCGATACCGGCTCGGGAATGGAGTGATTGACTGCGACCGCCTCGATCGAAAAGGGCCCGACCTCGAAGGTTTCGCCGGCCTTGTAGATCGTCACCGGGATAGCATCGGCATCGCGCTCATAGGCACGTTTGGCCTCCATCATGCCGGCGGTGAACGGGGACACGTAGACCGGGACATTCAGATAAGGCCAAAGATCAGCCAACGCACCGTAGTGATCCTCATGCGCATGGGTGATGATGATCGCCTTGAGATCGATCTTCTGATCCTCGATATACTGGATATCGGGCAGCACAAGGTCTACGCCGGGAAGCTCCGGACCCGGAAACGTTACCCCGCAATCAACCATGATCCACGCCCGGTGACCCTTCGGCCCATAGCCGTAGAGCGCCAGGTTCATGCCGATTTCGCCAACGCCGCCAAGCGGCAAGAAAATCAATTCGTCCTGTTTAGCCATCTGGTGTCGCTATTCCTGATCCCTGGCTGTCGCGCCCCGCGCCACATTATTCGAAAAAAACATCGCCTGCCGCGATGGTCTGCACTCTTCGTTCATCGTCGACCATGACGAGACAGCCTGCCCTGTCGATATCACGGAATTGACCGGATATCGCCCGGTCCGGCAAATGCACCGTGATGCGTTGGCCAATGCCCTGTGCATGATCAAGCCAGGCCTGCCGAACTGCACCGATCCCCTTGCCGCCGTCCCATTCCTGCAATTGGCGCGCCATCGACTGGCACAAATGGGCAAAGAGTTCTTCCGGCGAGACCGGTGAGCCGGCAGCCCGCAGCGTGGTGGTTGGATATTGCACATGCTCCGGCGCATGGGCAACATTGATACCGCAACCGATCACCACAGCCCGCTGCCCGTTTTCAAGCGTCTCGCTCTCAAGCAAAATGCCGGATATCTTTGCCCCTCCAACAAGGATGTCATTGGGCCATTTGATCGTCGGCCTGATCGCACCGGGCGGCAGGGTCCGACTGATTGCGCCATGGACCGCCACGGCAACTGCGAGCGGCAGGCTCGCCAGATCGGCCGGTGGCGCAGGATCGATCAACAGCAAAGATGCATAGAGATTTCCCGGTTCCGAAACCCAGTTGCGCCCTCGCCGCGCCCGCCCGCCCAATTGGCGGTTGGCGGTGATCCAGAGATATCCGGGATCACCGGCCCGTGCCCGTTCGAGACATTCCAGATTGGTCGACTGTACGTCGTCCAGGGCGATGTGGCGAAAATCGTCGGCGGTGATCAAACCGGTGACCGACTAAAACAGGCTCATGGCCGCTGCTTCCGCCGCTCGGCCAACCGGACCGCCAACAAGCACATAGGCCAGAACGAATGCGCCGGACAGCCCCATGACCAGCCGCAACTCGCCGGCAACCGGCACGAATTCGCCGCTTGGCTCATCGAACCACATGATCTTGACGATCCGCAGATAGTAGTAGGCACCGACGACCGATGCCAAAACACCGATCACGGCCAGCGCAATCAGTCCGGCTTCGATCGCAGCCAGAAACACGAAATACTTTGCAAAGAAGCCAGCGAGGAACGGAATTCCGGCCAGCGAGAACATGAAGATCGTCAGGATGGTCGCCATGACCGGATTGGTTGTCGACAGGCCAGCCAGATCATCGATCTGCTCGACATTGCCTTCCTCCCGGCGCCGCATGGCAAGTATACAGGCGAAGGTACCAAGGGTCGTAACCATGTAGACCAGCATATAGATGGCCACACCCTGGACACCGACCATCGATCCGGCCGCCAGACCAACCAGCGCATATCCCATGTGACTGATCGACGAATAGGCCATCAGCCGCTTGATATTTCGCTGTCCGATCGCGGCAAAGGCACCAAGCACCATGGAGGCAATGGCGACAAAGACAATCACCTGCTGCCAGTCCGGTGTGATCGGCTCGAATGCATCGATGACAATGCGGACAAGCATTGCCATGGCGGCAATTTTCGGAGCAGCGGCAAAGAACGCGGTAACCGGGGTTGGCGCGCCCTCATAGACGTCCGGAGTCCACATGTGAAACGGAACCGCCGAAATTTTGAATGCAATGCCGGCGAGCACAAAGACAAGTCCGAACACAACGCCCATTGACCGTTCGCCATTGGCCAGTGCGTCGGCGATCTGCGGGAACCCGATATGGCCGGTGAACCCGTAGACCAGCGAAGCACCGTAAAGCAGCATGCCCGAAGACAGGGCGCCCAGGACAAAATACTTCAGACCGGCTTCCGTCGACCGCGTGCTGTCGCGGTTGATCGCCGCGACCACATAGAGCGCAAGGGATTGCAGCTCCAGGCCAAGATAAAGCGCAATCAGGTCATTGGCCGAAATCATCAGCATCATGCCAAGCGTCGCCAGCACGATGAGGACGGGAAACTCGAACCGGTCGATCTGCTCCTCCTGGGCATGGCCGACCGCCATCACCATCGCCGTAATCGACCCGATCAGGGTCAGAACCTTCATGTATTTGGCAAAGGAATCATCCAGAAACGCACCGCCGAACGCGACGCCCTCACCGCCAACCAATACCAGCCAGAGACCGGCAATGATGAGCAGTGCAACCGCAAGACCGGTGACCAGCGATGAGGATTTGCTGCCGGAAAACACGCCGATCATCAGCAGCACCATGGAGCCGACCGCCAGAATGATCTCCGGAACGGAAAGCCGCAGGCTCGTTGCGAGGAGTTCAGCTGTCATAATGTGACAATCCCTGTTCGTCAGTTCGCGAGCGCGAGGCCGCGGGCGGCTTCAAGCGAGGCAGTGTAATTGTTGATCAGCGCATCGACCGATGCGGCGGTGACATCCAGCACCGGCATCGGGTAGACCCCGAAGAATATCGTCAGCGCGATGAGCGGGTACAGGATCACCTTTTCGCGTGTCGAAAGATCCAGCATCGATTTGAGGCTCTCCTTTTCCAACCCACCGAAAATGACGCGACGGTACAGCCACAACGCATAGGCCGCCGACAGGATCACGCCCGTCGCGGCAAGCAGCGCCACCCAGGTATTGACCTGAAAGATACCCATCAGGGTCAGGAACTCGCCGACAAATCCGGACGTTCCGGGCAATCCGACATTGGCCATGGTGAACACCATGAACGCCACCGCGTATTTGGGCATATTGTTGACCAGCCCGCCATAGGCGGCAATTTCCCTCGTATGCAACCGATCATAGATAACGCCGACACACAGAAAGAGCGCAGCTGATACCAGACCGTGCGAAAGCATCTGGAAGATCGCGCCCTGGATTCCCTGCGCATTGGCCGCAAAAATGCCCATTGTCACGTAGCCCATATGCGCGACGGAAGAATAGGCAATCAGCTTCTTCATGTCGTCCTGCATCATGGCCACCAGTGAGGTGTAGATGATGGCAATGATCGACAGCGTATAGATCAGCGGTGCGAGATCGGCCGAAGCGAGCGGGAACATCGGTAGCGAAAACCGCAGAAAACCGTAACCGCCAAGCTTCAGGAGAATACCGGCCAGGATGACCGAACCGGCGGTCGGCGCTTCGACGTGGGCATCCGGTAGCCAGGTGTGCACCGGCCACATCGGCATCTTCACCGCAAAAGAGGCAAAGAAGGCGAGCCACAGCCAGGTTTGCATATTCTCCGGAAAATTATGCACGAGGAGATCAGGAATCGATGTCGTTCCGGCATTCCAGTACATGGCCATGATGGCCAGCAGCATCAAGACAGATCCGAGCAGCGTGAACAGGAAGAACTTGAAACTGGCATAGACCCTTCGCGCGCCGCCCCACACGCCGATGATGATGAACATCGGGATCAGACCGGCCTCGAAGAAGACATAGAACAGCACGATATCCAGCGCGCAGAACACGCCGATCATGAGCGTTTCCAGAATCAGGAATGCGATCATGTAGGACTTGACGCGCTTTTGCACCGACTCCCAACTGGCCAGAATGCACAGCGGCATCAAGAACGTGGTCAGGATGACGAACAGCATCGATATGCCGTCGACACCCATATGGTAGGAGATGCCGGCGCCCAGCCATTCGGTCTTCTCGACCATCTGGAAGCCGAAATCGCTATTGTCGAACTCGAACCAGATATAGAGGGAGAAGACGAAGTTGAAGACGGTGGTCAGCAGCGCAACATTGCGGATATTGCGACGGCCGATCTCGCCGTCATCTCTGATCAGCAAAATGAACAGCACGCCGACAAGCGGCACAAAGGTGACCGTTGAAAGGATCGGCCAATCGGTCATCACACCGTACTCCCGAGCATCATCCAGGTGACAAGGGCGGCAACGCCGATCAACATCACAAAGGCATAGTGGTAGAGATAACCGGTCTGAAGGCGGACAACGCGGCTGGTGATATCCTGAACGCGCGCGGCAACGCCATCGGGACCGAACCCGTCGATCAGCCAGCCATCACCGCGCTTCCACAGGAACCGCCCGAGCCATTTGGCGGTGCGGACGAACAGCAGATCATAGGCCTCGTCGAAGTACCACTTGTTCAGCAGGAACAGGTATAGGCCGCGATGCTGCTTTGCCAGCGTCTTCGGCACCTCCGGTGAGCGGATATAGAAATACCAGGCAACCACAAACCCGACGACCATGGCCAGGAACGGGCTCAATTTGACCCACACAGGCACATGGTGGAACTCTTCGAGAATCTGGTTCTCAGGCAATGTGAACAGTGCGCCTTTCCAGAATTCCTCATAATGGTGACCGAAGAAATCACCGATGAAGAGCATCCCTGCCAAAACGGCGCCGGCGGCCAGAATGAACAATGGCACAAGCATCACCATCGGCGACTCGTGCACATGGTGCATCACATCGGATGATGCCCGCGGCTTGCCATGGAACGTCATGAAGATCAGGCGCCAGGAGTAGAAGCTGGTGAACACGGCCGCGATCACCAACATCCAGAAAGCGAACCCGGCCGCCGGATTGTGCCCGACGAATGATGACTCGATAATCGCATCCTTTGAGATGAAGCCGGCGGTTCCGATTCCGGTGAACGGAATGCCGAATCCAGTCAGTGCCAGTGTCCCGATGATCATCATCCAATAGGTCATCGGGATGTGTTTGCGAAGCCCGCCCATGCGCCGCATGTCCTGCTCATCGGAAACCGAGTGAATGACCGATCCGGCGCCGAGGAACAGCAACGCCTTGAAAAAGGCGTGGGTGAATAGATGGAAGATACCCGCCCCATAGGCGCCCACCCCGAGCGCGACGAACATGTAGCCGAGTTGCGAACAGGTCGAATAGGCGATGACCCGCTTGATATCGTTCTGAACCAGGCCAATCGTTGCGGCAAAGAAAGCGGTGATGGCGCCAATCAATGTCACGACCGTCAACGCGTCGACGGACAATTCGAACAGCGGTGACATGCGTGCGACGAGAAAGACACCGGCGGTCACCATGGTGGCGGCATGGATCAGGGCCGAAACCGGCGTCGGACCTTCCATCGCGTCGGGCAACCAGGTGTGCAGCAGGAACTGGGCGGACTTGCCCATCGCGCCCATGAACAGAAGCAGGCAGACCGCAGTCAAAGCATGGCTTTGATCGAGCTGCATGCCGAACAGGTCGAGGACGGTGCCGGATATCGCTGTGGGTGCACCCGGAATAAACGAAGCGGCGCCGGCAAATACCACATCCAGTGAAATCGAACCGAACAGCACGAACACACCGAAGATGCCGAGGATGAAGCCGAAATCGCCAACCCTGTTGACAATGAACGCTTTCATCGCCGCCGAATTGGCCGAGGGCTTCTTGTACCAGAAACCGATAAGCAAATAGGACGCCAGGCCAACGCCCTCCCAGCCAAAGAACATCTGCAGCAGATTGTCCGACGTCACCAGCATCAGCATGGCAAATGTGAAGAGCGACAGATAGGCGAAAAACCGCGGACGATGCGGATCATGGTGCATGTAACCGATCGAATAGACATGCACCAGGCACGAGACGGTATTGACCACCACGAGCATGACGGCCGTCAATGTGTCGACACGCAGGGCCCAGTCGATCGACATCGGTCCCGATTGCATCCACTGGAGCACACTGACCCGGATGGTTTCACCGTCACCCAGCGCCACCTGGAAAAAGGCCAGCCAGGACAAGAGAGCCGCGATAACCATCAGGCCGCACGTCACATATTCGGATGCTTTCGATCCGATGGACCGTCCGAAGAACCCCGCAATGATGGCGCCGATGAGCGGGAAGAAGACAATGGCGTGATACATGATCTGGTCAGCCCTTCATCATGTTGACATCTTCAACCGCAATCGACCCGCGATTTCTGTAGAAGACGACGAGAATGGCAAGACCGATTGCTGCCTCCGCAGCCGCGACGGTCAACACGAACAGGGCGAAAACCTGGCCGACCAGGTCTCCGAGATGTTGGGAAAATGCCACAAAATTCAAATTGACGGCGAGCAGGATCAACTCGATCGACATCAAGATGACGATCACGTTTTTCCGGTTCAGAAAGATCCCGAACACGCCAATCGTGAAGAGGACCGCACCAACGGTGAGATAGTGGGAAAGACCGATTTCCATGTGCCTGCTCCTTCCCGCCTATATGCCCTGCCCGGGCTTCACCTTGACAACCTCGATGGCCGTCTCCGGTGTGCGGGCTACTTGTGCCGAAACATCCTGGCGTTTGACATTGTCCTTGTGACGCAGCGTCAGAACGATCGCGCCGATCATGGCGACCAGCAGGATCATGCCCGCCGCCTGAAAGAAATGGGCATAGTCTGTGTACAGGATGTTGCCGAGTGCCTGAATATTCGAAACCTCGTTCATATCAGGTATGGGCTGGGCGGCATTTGCCTCAACCTCCACCCGAAACGCGTTTCCGGCCAGAACGATGATCAGTTCGGCCGCAAGAATAAGACCGATCAGGGCACCGACCGGAGCATAGGCCATCACGCCGGAGCGCAGTTCTGCAAAATCGATATCGAGCATCATCACGACAAACAGGAACAGAACCGCGACCGCACCGACATAGACGACCACGAGAATGAGCGCCAGAAACTCGGCGCCCGCCAGCAGAAAAAGGGCGGCGGCATTGAAGAAGGTCAGGATCAGGAACAACACCGAATGCACCGGGTTGCGCGAGGATATGACCATCAGGGCCGATGCCACGGCGATCGCCGAGAACAGATAGAAAAACAGAGTCTGTAGACCCATGATCCGTGCCTTTTTGTGTGTCCCCCGAGGGCCGCAACGCCATCCGTCACGTCCTCAAAAGTGTCCGGTCCCGTGCCGGCTCCAAAATTCCATTCCACCGGGCCTCTCGAATGACCCGAACCGGTAATCAGTGGCAATCTGCGGAAGCGCAGCGCCACAAGCGCCTACCGGTAAGGCGCATCCAGTGTCATATTGGCAGCGATTTCGCGCTCCCAGCGGTCACCATTGTCCAGCAATTTGTCCTTGTCGTAATAAAGCTCTTCGCGCGTTTCAGCGGCAAATTCGAAATTCGGTCCCTCGACAATCGCATCGACCGGGCAGGCCTCCTGGCAGAATCCGCAATAGATGCACTTGACCATGTCGATGTCGTACCGGACCGTACGACGCGTTCCGTCATTGCGGCGCGGCCCGGCTTCGATCGTGATGGCCTGTGCGGGACAAATGGCCTCGCACAGTTTGCAGGCAATGCAACGCTCTTCGCCGTTGGGATACCGCCGCAGCGCATGCTCACCGCGGAAACGCGGGCTGACCGGCCCCTTTTCGAAGGGGTAGTTGACCGTCGCTTTCGGCGCGAAGAAGTATCGCATCGACAGCACGAACGCTTCGGCGAACTCCTTCAGGAAAACTGATTTTGCGGCTTGTGCGAGGGACATGACCTTCTCCGGGTTCAGGCCGACCAGCCGGTCAGTTTGAGGACAAAAGCGACAATCACGACCATCGCCAGCGAAATCGGCAGAAACACCTTCCAGCCAAGCCGCATCAACTGGTCATAGCGGTAACGCGGTACAAATGCCTTGACCATCGAGAACATGAAAAAGACGAAGCAAACCTTGAGGACGAACCAGATGATGCCGGGAACCCAATTGAGGAACCAGACATCGACCGGCGGAAGCCAGCCGCCGAGGAACAGGATTGTCGTCAGCGCGCACATCAGCACGATGGCCGCATACTCGCCGAGCATGAACATCATGTAAGGCGTCGAGCTGTATTCCACCATGAAACCCGCCACCAGTTCGGATTCGGCTTCCGGCAGATCGAATGGCGGCCGGTTTGTCTCGGCGAGCGCGGAGATAAAGAAGATGATGAACATCGGGAACAGCGCCAGCCAATGCCAATCCAGCAGGGAATTGGGAAGACCAAGCCGGGTGCCCAGACCATCCTGCTGGGACAATACGATATCCGTCAGGTTCAGCGACCCGACGCACAACAGCACCGTAATGATGACGAAGCCGATGGAAACCTCGTAGGAGACCATCTGGGCTGCGGAACGAAGCGCGCCGAGAAACGGATATTTCGAGTTGGAGGCCCAGCCCCCCATTATGACGCCATAGACCTCAAGCGAGGAAATCGCGAAAACATACAAGATGCCGACATTGATGGAGGCAATCGCCCAACCATCCGCCACCGGAATGACCGCCCAGGCCGCGAGGGCAAGGGTCACCGACACAAGCGGCGCCAGCAGGAAGACGCCCTTGTTGGCACCGGCCGGAATAACCGGCTCCTTCAGGGCAAACTTGATCAGATCCGCAAAGGACTGAAACAGCCCCCAGGGTCCGACCACATTGGGCCCGCGCCGCATCTGGACTGCAGCCCAGATCTTTCGGTCTGCGTAGAGAATGTAAGCGATGAACAACAGCAGCGCGACGAGCAACAGCACGGATTGCCCGATCATGATCGCCGTTGGCCAGACATATGTTGAGAAGAAGGAATCCATGATCGCTGTGCCTGTTCCCTATTCCGCTGCGACCTGACCGGCGTTGCGTGCCAGGGCAGAACATTCCGCCATGACCGCCGACGCACGGGCAATCGGGTTGGTGAGGTAAAAATCGCTGATCGGCGATGCGAAGGCCGCCTTGTCGAGCTGACCTGCCTTTCCGGCAAGGGCGGAAACATCGGCCGCATTGCCTGCTGCAATGCTGTCAAACGCCGCAAGGTGCGGATGCGCCTCATGCAGAACCGCCCGCAACTGTGCCAGGGAATCGTAAGGCAATGTCTTTCCCAGAACATCCGACAGCGCCCGCAGGATCGCCCAGTCTTCCTTGGCGTCCCCCGGTGGAAAGGCAGCGCGAAGTCCGCGTTGCACCCGGCCTTCGGTGTTGACATATGTCCCGTGTTTTTCGCTGAAGGTGGCACCGGGCAAGATCACATCGGCATGGTGAGCCCCAACATCGCCATGACTTCCGATATAGACCGTGAAGCCGGCCTTGCGCTGGGTCATGTCCAACTCGTCGGCACCCAAAAGGAAGAGCACGTCACTATCCCCGAGCATCTCTGCGGCAGACTTGCCATCTGTCCCCGGAACGAAACCGATATCCAGCCCGCCGACACGGCTGGCAGCCGTGTGCAACACGGCAAATCCATTCCACTCGGCTCCGACCGCACCGACATCAGTTCCCAGCATTGCGGCCTGCGACAACACCGCAGCGCCGTCGTCGCGCGCCAACGCGCCTTGTCCGACAAGGATCATGGGACGCTGTGCATCCTTGAGTGTTGAGGCAAATTTGTGGGTGCCCGCAACCAGTTCTGACAGCGTATCGGGACCGGCGCCCAGATATTCATAGTCATAACGCAAATCGGTATTTTCGCCGATCACGGCAATCGGAAAATCTTCCATGCGCCAGCGCTTGCGAATGCGGGCATTCAATATGGACGCTTCGAAGCGGGGATTGGAGCCGATGATCAACAGCGCATCGGCATCTTCAATGCCCTCGATCGTCGGATTGAACAGATAGCTGGCGCGGCCGTCTGCCGGGTCCAGTTTCGCGCCATCCTGTCGGCAATCGATATTGGAAGAGCCGAGATTATCCATCAATTGCTTGAGCGCAAACATTTCCTCGACCGTCGCCAGATCACCGGCGATCGCACCGATCCGTTCACCGCCTGAGGCATCCACGGCCTTTTTGACGGCGGCAAAGGCATCGCCCCAGCTTGCCGCCTCCAGTCTCCCATTGCGCTTGACGAAGGGCCGGTCGAGCCGCTGTGATTTCAAGCCATCCCAGATAAAGCGGGACTTGTCGGAAATCCACTCCTCATTGATGGCTTCGTTGATACGCGGCATGATCCGCATCACTTCACGTCCACGCGTATCGACGCGGATGGCCGAACCGCATGCATCCATCACGTCGATCGTTTCTGTCTTGTTCAATTCCCAGGGGCGCGCCTGAAAGGCATAGGGTTTGGATGTCAGCGCACCGACAGGGCAAAGATCGATGACATTGCCCTGTAATTCGGATGTCATGGCCTGCTCGAGATAAGTGGTAATCTCGGCATCCTCGCCGCGGCCGATCAGCCCCAGTTCCGAAATGCCCGCGACTTCCGTCGTGAACCGGACACATCTGGTGCAGTGAATGCACCGCGTCATGATCGTCTTGACCAGCGGCCCGATATATTTGTCCTCGACGGCGCGCTTGTTTTCGTGGAAACGCGATGAATCGACACCAAACGCCATTGCCTGGTCCTGAAGGTCGCACTCGCCACCCTGGTCGCAGATCGGGCAATCCAGCGGATGGTTGATCAGCAGGAATTCCATGACGCCTTCGCGCGCCTTCTTGACCATAGGTGTGTTGGTGAACACCTCAGGCGGCTGCCCTTCCGGGCCAGGGCGCAAATCCTTCACATTCATGGCACAGGAAGCCGCTGGCTTCGGTGGTCCACCCTTCACCTCGACCAGGCACATCCGGCAATTACCGGCTACGGAAAGCCGTTCATGGAAACAAAAACGCGGAACCTGTGCACCGGCTTCCTCGCACGCCTGCAACAGCGTGTAGTGATCCGGTACTTCAATCTCGTTTCCGTCGACCTTGATCTTTGCCATCGTCTGTCCAGTTCCGCGGTCGCCCGCACCACCCTATTTTGTCAAGCGTTCCGCCTGCCTATTCAGCCGCCTCAAGTGCCGGTGCGCTTCCGGCATTGCGCGTATAATCATCTATCCGTTGCTCGATCTCGGGCCGGAAATGCCGGATCAGACCCTGGATCGGCCATGCCGCAGCATCCCCCAACGCACAGATCGTGTGACCCTCGATCTGCTTGGTGACATCAAACAGCATGTCTATTTCCTTTTTCTGCGCGTTGCCGGTCGCCATGCGCTCCATCACCCGCCACATCCAACCAGTACCCTCACGGCACGGTGTGCATTGGCCGCAGCTTTCATGCTTGTAGAAATAGGAAAGCCGCGCAATTGCCCGGATGATGTCCGTGGAGCGGTCCATGACGATCACCGCCGCCGTTCCCAGTCCGGATTTGAGGTCGCGAAGACTGTCAAAGTCCATCGGACAGTCGATGATCTGATCAGCCGGCACACACGGAACCGATGATCCACCCGGAATGACCGCAAGCAGATTGTCCCATCCGCCGCGGACGCCACCACAGTGACGCTCGATCAGTTCACGAAACGGGATCGACATTTCCTCTTCGAAGGTTGCCGGTTGATTGACGTGCCCCGACACGCAGAAGAGTTTGGTGCCGTGATTGTTCGGACGCCCGAACCCGGCAAACCAGGCTCCGCCTCGCCGCAGGATCGTCGGCGCCACGGCAATGGATTCCACATTGTTGACGGTGGTCGGACAGCCATACAGACCGACATTTGCAGGAAATGGCGGTTTCAGGCGGGGCTGACCCTTCTTGCCCTCAAGGCTTTCCAGCAGCGCCGTTTCTTCGCCGCAGATATAGGCGCCGGCGCCATGGTGGAGATAGACGTCATAGTCCCAGCCGCATTTGTTGTCCTTGCCAAGCAGTCCGGCATCGTAACATTCGTCGATAGCGGCCTGGAGGGCCTCGCGTTCACGCATATATTCACCGCGAATATAGATGTAGGCGGTGTTTGCGCCCATGGCGAAACCGGCGATGACACATCCCTCGATCAGCGTGTGGGGATCGTTGCGCATGATATCCCGGTCCTTGCAGGTTCCGGGTTCGGATTCATCCGCATTGACCACCAGATAATGTGGCCGACCATCGGATTCTTTCGGCATGAAAGACCATTTCAGGCCCGTCGGAAATCCGGCACCGCCGCGCCCGCGCAGGCCCGATGTCTTCATTTCGTCGATGATCCAGTCGCGGCCCTTGTCGATCAGCGCCTTGGTCCCATCCCAATGGCCGCGCGACATCGCACCCTTCAGGCTCTTGTCCTTCAGGCCGTAGATATTGGTAAAGATGCGGTCTTTATCCTGCAGCATGCGCTATCCCTTTACCGTGGCTTCTTGCCGAACACGCGGACATATTCGTCAACGCCACCCTCCGCGAGAGCCTTGGCCTGGCGAACCCAGTCGTCCCGCTCGATCCGGCCCTTGAATTTCAGATATCCGTCAACCCACTCGCGTTCAGCCTCACCCCATTTGGTGATCTGCTCCCACTTGTAGACACCGATCGAATGCAGCACGCTCTCGATCTTCGGACCCACGCCGGAAATCAATTTCAGATCATCAATTTCATCGGGTCTTTCCATCGCTGCCGGTCTGTTCGCATCCGAAAGGTCCGGTTTGGCCGCCTTTTTCGGGGCCGACGGCTTCGTCGAGGTCCTGCCGGTCGGCTTTGCGGCGGACTTCTTGGCTGGTGCCTTGGCCGCTGTCTTCTGCTTCACCGGCGCATCGTCACTGGTCAGCGTCGTAAGCCCCCCGATCGGCGCCGACAGATGGCGACCATTCTGTGGCCCGGGTGTGACGGAATCCCCCTTGCCGGCTTCGAATGTATCAATAATATCAGCCAGTTGCTCGGGAGTGAGATCCTCATATGCATCCTTGAAAATCATCACCATGGGTGCATTGACGCAGGCGCCCTGGCACTCCACCTCTTCCCAGGACAGGGTTCCCGCCTCATTCGGTTCCAGCGGATGGGCGGAAATCTTGTTCTTGCACACCCGGATCAGCTCTTCGGAGCCACGGAGCATGCAAGGGGTCGTTCCGCACACTTGAATATGCGCCTTCGTGCCGACCGGCTTCAACTGGAACTGCGTGTAGAAGGTTGCCACCTCTAGCGCCCTAATCAAAGGCATGCCGAGCATGTCGGCAACCGACTCGATGGCCGCCTTCGTCACCCAGCCATCCTGTTCCTGCGCACGCATCAGCAAAGGGATGATTGCCGATTGCTCCCGGCCCTTCGGGTATTTCTTGATAGTCGCCTTTGCCCAGGCGGCATTGTCCCGCGAAAACTTGAACCCGTCGGGTTGCACAGAGTCTTCTGCAAGTCGGCGTACGGACATACTTATTGCGCCTCTTGATTGATTGCACGGCAACGCGAATTGGTCACCGTGACAAATTCACATGCATAAGCCGCGGTGTCCTTTTGCAGCAATACGACATATTGCGCGCCATTGGGCGCCATGGCCTTGATTTCGAAGCCCTGACGAAGCAGGCCCCGCATCGTATTGGAATCTCCACCGCTGTCCTGCGCCATGATTGGCAATGCCGTCAAAGGCAGAGCCAGAACTGCACCAAGAACACCACCGAGCATCTTCTTCATCATCGGTCCACCTCTCCAAACACGATATCCAGCGACCCCAGAATCGCCGAAACATCCGCTAGCATGTGACCTCGACAGATGAAATCCATGGCCTGAAGATGGGCGTAACCCGGTGCCTTGATCTTGCAGCGATAGGGCCGATTGCTGCCATCGGAAACAAGATAGACACCGAATTCACCCTTGGGCGCTTCAACCGCTGTGTAAACCTCGCCCTCGGGCACGTGATAGCCTTCGGTGTAGAGTTTGAAGTGATGGATGAGCGCTTCCATCGAGCGCTTCATTTCCCCACGTTTCGGTGGCACGAATTTACCGTCGACCGATGAAACCGGACCGGTTCGCGCATCGCCCAACAGCCGCTCGACACACTGCTTCATGATCCCCACCGACTGCCGCATCTCTTCCATGCGGATCAGGTAACGGTCATAGCAGTCACCGTTTTTTCCGATCGGAATTTCGAATTCCATATCGCTGTAGCATTCATAGGGCTGCGACCGCCGCAAATCCCAGGCCGCGCCGGATCCACGCACCATCACGCCGGAGAAGCCCCATGCCCAGCAATCATCAAGACTGACAACACCGATATCGACATTGCGTTGCTTGAAAATGCGGTTGCCGGTCAAAAGCGCATCGATGTCATCGCAGACCTTGAGGAACGGATCACACCAATTGCCGATATCTTCGACCAGTTCCGGTGGCAGGTCCTGATGAACGCCACCCGGACGTACATAGGCCGAGTGCATACGCGCGCCACAGGCCCGCTCGTAAAACACCATCAGTTTTTCGCGTTCTTCAAAGCCCCAAAGCGGCGGTGTCAGAGCGCCCACATCCAGAGCCTGCGTCGTGATATTCAGCAGGTGGGACAGGATGCGGCCGATTTCGGAATACAGCACCCGGATCAACTGACCGCGGATCGGCACCTCCGCCCCCATCAGCTTTTCGACAGCCAGGGAATAGGCATGTTCCTGGTTCATCGGCGCGACGTAGTCAAGCCGATCAAAATACGGCAAAGCCTGCAGGTATGTCTTTGTTTCAATGAGTTTTTCGGTTCCGCGATGCAGCAGGCCTATATGCGGGTCGACACGTTCGACAATTTCGCCGTCGAGTTCGAGAACCAGACGCAAAACACCGTGGGCGGCCGGATGCTGTGGCCCGAAATTGATGTTGAAATTGCGCACATTATGTTCTGTCATTTCAGTTGTCCTGTGCGTCCGTGAACAAGGCAAAGACCTGTGCCCCGGTCATCTTCTTTGTCTCGTTGGCGAACGTGTAGATATCCGGCTTCTCATCGATGAATATCTCGGACGTGAACACCATGTCGTCGATTTCGTCGAAGGCCGTCAGGGAGACACTGACGTGTGTCTTGTCGTGCAGTTGCCACAAGAGCGGTGTTCCGCATTTGCGGCAAAATCCGCGTTCACCCCAATCGGACGAACGGAAGATTTCCAGATCATCCTGCGCGTCGAACACCAAGCTATCGCCGCAATCGACAGCGAAAAACGGACCAGCGGTCCAACGGCGGCACATGTTGCAATGACAGACACCGGTTTCCATTTTCGAGGGGACCGCGGTAAATCGCACGGCACCGCAAAGGCACTGCCCTGTGCGGCGTCCTTCCTGGCTATGTCCCTGTGTCTCGTTCATCACCCCACCAGCACCATTCAGTCGCTTGCCTTCTCATCGCCTGGCAAAACATATTCGGCGTTTTCCCATGGAGAAAGAAAATCGAAGTTTCTGTATTCCTGCTTTAGTTGCACCGGTTCGTAGACAACCCTTTTCACCTCGTCGTCATAGCGAACTTCGACAAATCCCGTCGTCGGAAAGTCTTTTCGAAGCGGATGGCCGTCAAAGCCGTAATCGGTCAGGATCCGCCGCAGGTCCGGGTGGCCCGTAAAGAGAATGCCATAAAGATCATAGGCTTCGCGCTCAAACCAGTCCGCACCGGGATAGACGGATGTCGCCGATGGAACGGTTTCACCCTCGCCAACTTCGACCTTGACCCGAATGCGAAAATTCTGGCGTGGCGAGAGCAGGTGGTAGACCACGTCGAACCGCCGAGCCCTGGACGGCCAGTCGACACCGCAGATATCGGTAATGTTGATGAACTGGCATTGCGCGTCATCGCGCAGGAAGGTCAGAACCGTGACAATTTCCTGCGCCGAGGACACGAGCGTCAGCTCATCAAATTTGAGATCGACGGAAATGACCCCATCAATGTAGCGCTCATTGATATAGGCAGCCAATTCGCTGAGGGCTTCGTTCATGATTGCACCCTCTCCTATCGCTCAATCGTTCCGGTACGCCGGATCTTCTTCTGCAGCAGGAGAACCCCGTAAAGCAGCGCCTCGGCGGTCGGCGGACAACCCGGAACGTAGACATCGACCGGCACCACACGATCACAGCCGCGCACGACCGCATAGGAGTAGTGATAGTAACCGCCGCCATTGGCACAGGAGCCCATGGAAATCACGTAACGAGGCTCTGGCATCTGGTCATAGACCTTCCGCAAAGCAGGCGCCATCTTGTTGGTCAGGGTGCCGGCCACGATCATCACATCCGACTGACGCGGCGACGCGCGCGGCGCAAATCCGAACCGCTCGGCATCGTAGCGCGGCATCGACATCTGCATCATTTCAACGGCACAGCAGGCCAATCCGAAAGTCATCCACATCAGGGATCCGGTCCGCGCCCAAGTGATCAGTTCATCGGTTGATGTGACAAGGAATCCCTTGTCGGCAAGCTCGTCATTGATTCCGCCAAAAAACGGATCATTGGAACCAACCGGCTTGCCAGTGGACGGATCCAGGATGCCACGCGGTTGACGGGCAACCAGCGTCGACGGGGTGTCGCCTACTCCCATTCCAGTGCTCCCTTCTTCCACTCATAGACAAAACCAACGGTCAAAATGGCCAGAAAGATCATCATTGACCAAAACCCAAACCACCCAATGTCACCAAATGACGCGGCCCAGGGAAACAGAAACGCCACCTCCAGATCGAAGATGATGAACAGGATCGCGACCAGATAGAACCGGATGTCGAATTTCATGCGCGCATCATCAAAGGCATTGAATCCGCATTCGTAAGCCGACAGTTTTTCGGAATCGGGCGCCTTGAAGGCAATGACGAACGGAGCAACCAGAAGCGCGAGACCGATAACCAGTGAGATGCCGATGAAAATCACAATCGGAAGGTATGAACTCAACAGTTCAGTCATCTTGGTTTCCTTGCCGTATCGCGCATGTTGCAGTCGCGAATTGCCTTCAGGGTCGGTTTACACAATCAGCCGGTGCAGTCAACGCAAATGGCCCTGTCACTTTAGTATTGCTCTAAATTGTCCACCACCGCGATGCAACATGACATCACTCGGCGGTGCCGAAACCTTACGCTATCCCTGTCAATCGCACCATCGATAAACTGTCCACGATTCGATCGGTCCACGGCAGCAAGGACGGATGGAAACAATGCCGGCATACCTTCACAAAGATAGAGTTCGCCCTTGTCCCGGCAACAGATGCGCAGGCAAATTCAACGCCATGCAATCATGATCGCACAGGCGGAACACGGTGCTCGGTACAGCGAACGACTGTTTGGGGGAAGTGGCGCGAGTGACGGGGCTCGAACCCGCGACCTCCGGCGTGACAGGCCGGCACTCTAACCAGCTGAGCTACACCCGCGCTCCATTTCGCACGACGGCGAAACGTGAGCGGTGGATTAAGCCGTTCCCCGTTGCCTGTCAAGCACTGATCCGGCGCTTTGGCGACAATTAGATGACAAATCATTTGATCGACGCCGGACGGGCAGCAGATACCAAATCTTTTGCCTTAAACGCGCTTTTTTCTTGCACTTCCCATGCGAAGCGCATAAACGGTCCGGAGATTTTCCTGGACCGTTTCACGTATAGACAGAAACGGGACGATGGGGTCGGATTTTAATCTTGTTTGTGCATTCAGGTTTTGCCGATTCCGTTGAAACATGAATTGCTCCAGGGCGGTTAGCTCAGCTGGTAGAGCGCCTCGTTTACACCGAGGATGTCGGGAGTTCGAGTCTCTCACCGCCCACCATTCCCCAGGCTCTATCCACTGATCGCCCGAATTTATGCGCGCGCGCCGACGAGACCGATCCGCTCGCGCAACATGTAGCGCCAATTCATCAGGACAGCGGCGAACAGCAGGCCAAGCGCCAGACCCCACCACACACCAATCGCGCCGAAATCCAGCCAGAATCCGAAAAGATAGGCCGACGTCATCCCGATACCCCAGTAACTAAACACGGCAATGACCATCGGCACACGAGTATCTTTCAGGCCGCGCAGCAACGCTGCGCCGATCACCTGCAGCCCGTCAACCGTCTGGAAGACAGCGGCAACAAACAGCAACGGGACCGCATTGGCCAGAACCAGGGCCGCGTCCGGATTGTCGGCGTCGAGAAACAGGCTGACCAGGCTGCTCGGGACGACCAGGAACAGAAGTGCTGTCGCCAGCGTGGCAGCGATAACAAGCAGGATCGACACAACGCCTGCGCGACTGAGGCCCAACCAGTCCTGCCGTCCATAGGCATTGCCAATCCGGATGGTCGCTGCACTCGACAATCCGAGCGGGATCATGAAGGCGATGCCGGCCAGTTGCAGCGCAATCCCATGGGCCGCCAGCTCGATTGTGCCAATCCATCCGATGATGATCGCGGCGCCGGCAAACAGCCCGACTTCCGCCAATATCGTCGCGCCGATCGGCCAACCGAGTTTGACCACTTCGAAGAAGGCCTGCCAGTCAGGTCGCCAGAAACGAACGAGCAACTCGTATTTGCGCAACTCGGATTTCCAGACCGCATAGGCCAGCAGCGCAAAGAAAGTGACAAAATTCGTTCCGACCGAGGCAACCGCTGCCCCGACGACACCCAATCGGGGTGCGCCCAAATTGCCGAAAATGAAAGCATAGTTCAGCGCGATATTCGCAAGCGTGCCGAACACTGTGGCCCACAGGATGATCTGAGCCCTTTCAAGCGCGCTCAGATAGGACCGGAACACCATCACGAGCAGTGCCGGAAACATGGACCACTGCGCAACCCGAACATAATCGGCCGCAAGCGCCGCAATGCCTGGATCCTGTCCCAGGGCCAGCAGGATGGGTTCCGTCTGCCAGAGCGGCACCATCACAACCGCGCTGTAGATCAGGATAACCCAGATCCCCATGCGCACCGATCGGCGCACGCCACGCACATCATCGCGGCCATGTGCCTGTGCGGCGATGGGCATGACCGCCAGTGAAAACCCGCCGCCGAAGATATAGATCAGGAAAAAGGTCTGGGTACCAAGGACGCCGGCTGCGAGTTCAAACGCACCGAGCCAACCGATCATGATCGTATCGGTCACGCCGATGGCCATCTGGGCAAGCTGTGCCCCGATCAGGGGTATGCCGAGCACCAGGGTCGCCTTCGCATGTTCGAGCCAGGTCTTTCCCGGTCCGGTGCCCTTCCCTACCGGGTCGCGCAACGCACTCATGGTTCACCACCGATCAATGATCCCAAAAAACAAAACTGGAGCAACACGCTCCAGGTCCAGAATCGTCAGCCATATCTGAAAGCCAACGGGCGGGCAAACCGGAAATTCGGCACAGATGGACATTTCGGATGGGTGTGGCTGCCATGCCACCATGGAACGATATTGATACGCATTTCGCGTTCAGCGCGTACGCATGTAAAAAAGCCCGGCGCAATTGCCGGGCTTCGTGTCACGTTTGCCGCATCTTCAAAAGATGAGGAAATCAGCTGTTAACAGCATCCTTGAGGCCTTTGCCGGCCGAGAACTTCGGAACATTGCGGGCCGGAATATCAACTTCCGCGCCTGTCATCGGGTTGCGACCCTTTGAAGCTCCACGGTGAGATACGGAGTAATTTCCGAAACCCACCAGACGAACATCACCGCCACCCTTCAATTCGGATGTGATGGTGTCGAACACAGCTTCTACAGCAGAGCCAGCATCCGCCTTACTCAGGCCAGCCTTTTCAGCAACGGCAGCAACCAGTTCGTTCTTGTTCATTTTCAACCCTCTCAGTGTGTAGTGATCGACTCAGTAAGAAGTCGGAGACAATCTTACGACTCATACGGGAAATCACAACGTTTCAAGCGTCAAAAACCCTTGTTTTCCGGCGTTTTCTCGCTTTTTTTGGGTCCCAAAACGGAAGAAGCGGGCAAAAGCCCGCTTCCATCGGCAAAACCGCAACGCAAGAAGAGAATCAGTGAGCGACCGATGTGCCCGCCTCATCACCGCTATTTTCGGCCGGAAGCGGCGTATCCGCCTCGTCCCACTCGATCGCGGTCGGTTGACTGATCAACGCATTTTTCAGCACTTCATTCATGTGCGAAACCGGGATGATCTCCAACTCGTTTTTCACATTGTCCGGAATGTCCGCCAAATCCTTGGCATTCTCCTCGGGAATGAGAACAGTCTTGATTCCGCCGCGCAGGGCCGCCAGGAGTTTTTCCTTCAGGCCACCGATCGGCAGCACGCGGCCGCGCAGTGTGATCTCGCCCGTCATGGCGACATCCTTGCGCACCGGAATCGACGTCATGATCGAGACGATCGACGTTGCCATGGCGACACCTGCCGATGGACCGTCCTTCGGGGTTGCCCCCTCAGGAACATGAACATGGATATCGCGCTTGTCGAACAGCGGTGGTTCGATGCCGAAATCGACCGCCCGCGAGCGCACATAGGACGCTGCCGCGGATATCGATTCCTTCATGACATCGCGCAGATTTCCAGTGACGGTCATCTTGCCCTTGCCGGGCATCATCACGCCTTCGATCGTCAGCAATTCGCCACCAACCTCGGTCCAGGCCAGACCGGTCACAACACCAACCTGGTCATCGTGCTCGGCTTCGCCATAGCGGAAGCGCGGCACGCCGAGGAACTCATCGACATTGTCCTCGGTGATTTCGACCGTCGTCACGCCGTCCTTGAGGATTTGCGTGACCACCTTGCGGCTCAGCGACATCAACTCCCGTTCGAAGTTCCGGACACCGGCTTCCCGCGTGTAGCGGCGGATGATTTCGCGGAGAGCGCCATCGCTGACCGAAAACTCGTCAGGCTGCAATGCATGATCACGCACGGCTTTTGGCAGCAAATGCCGTCTGGCAATTTCCAGCTTTTCATCCTCGGTGTATCCGGCGATACGGATGATCTCCATCCGGTCCATCAGCGGCGGCGGTATATTGAGTGTATTGGCCGTCGTGATGAACATCACGTTGGATAGATCGTATTCGACCTCCAGATAGTGATCCATGAAGGTCGAATTCTGCTCCGGATCCAGCACCTCGAGCAGAGCCGAAGACGGATCGCCACGAAAATCCATGCCCATCTTGTCGATTTCGTCAAACAGGAAGAGCGGATTGGCCTTCTTGGCCTTTTTCATGGATTGAATGACCTTGCCCGGCATGGAACCGATATAGGTGCGGCGGTGACCGCGAATTTCGGCTTCGTCCCGCACGCCGCCAAGTGCCATGCGCACATATTCGCGGCCTGTCGCCTTGGCAATCGATTTGGCAAGCGACGTCTTGCCGACACCGGGTGGTCCGACGAGGCAAAGGATGGGGCCCTTGATCTTGTTCGACCGGGTCTGCACCGCCAGATATTCCAGGATACGTTCCTTGACCTTCTCCAGTCCGTAGTGATCGGATTCCAGGATCGAATCAGCCTTGTTGAGATCAACCTTGATGCGGGACTTCTTGCCCCACGGAATGCCGAGCAGCCAATCAAGATAGTTGCGCACGACGGTGGCCTCAGCCGACATCGGGCTCATCTGTTTAAGCTTCTTGAATTCGGTTTCCGCCTTTTCACGGGCTTCCTTCGAAAGCTTCGTCTTTTTGATGCGCTCTTCCAGCTCTCCCATCTCGTCACGGCCTTCTTCGCCGTCACCAAGTTCCTTCTGGATCGCCTTCATCTGCTCATTGAGATAATATTCGCGCTGGGTCTTCTCCATCTGCCGCTTGACACGCGAACGAATGCGTTTTTCGACCTGCAGGACCGAAATCTCGCCTTCCATGAAGCCGAGGGCGTGCTCAAGCCGTTCCTTGACGCTGACCGTTGCCAGCATCTCCTGCTTTTCCGGTATCTTGATCGAAAGGTGCGAGGCAACCGTGTCGGCAAGCTTCGAATAATCATCGATCTGGCTCGCAGCACCGACAACTTCTGGCGAAATCTTCTTGTTCAGCTTCACGTAGTTTTCAAACTCGGAAACCACTGAGCGTGACAAGGCCTCGATTTCAACGGGATCTTCCGCCGGCTCGGGCAGCAGATCAGCCGTCGCCTCGTAATAGTCTTCGTTCTCGGCAAATCCGGTGACCTGTGCACGATCCTTGCCTTCCACGAGAACCTTGACCGTGCCATCCGGCAGCTTGAGCAACTGCAGAACATTGGCAATGGTGCCAACATCATAGATTTCATCGGTTTTGGGATCATCGTCACCCGCATTGATCTGGGTGGCCAGCAGAATCTGCTTGTCGGCGCCCATGACCTCTTCCAACGCACGAATGGACTTTTCCCGGCCGACGAAGAGCGGCACGATCATATGCGGAAAAACCACGATATCGCGCAACGGGAGAACCGGATATGTCTCCGCTTCAGGCCGTTGAGTGGTCAATTCATTCATCTTGTTTCCTTTCGACTGGCGGTCGGCGTTATCGCGTTGCACCGTCCCGTCGCGTCTTCTTTTCACTTGGCCACTAAGTGGAGTATTTTATCTGCCGTTTCAAGGTCACAGCCTGACCATGTTCATCGCGTGAGCATTCAAACCCATCGAATCAACACGGACCGGATTTGCGAATGAATCTACGCCCTTCCAGACCCGAATAAAACCGTCAATTTGGCCGATCAACCTGTTGGTCGGGCCCTGCAAACGCAAAGACCCGCCATCCCGGCGGGTCTTTCAAAACAGCCGATCACGCCAAATCAGGCGGTGGCATTGCCCTTTTCATCGTCGCGCTCGGAATAGATGTAAAGCGGCCGGGCGGAACCGGACACAACCTCATCCGAGATCACCACTTCCTGCACGCCCTCAAGCGAGGGCAGTTCGAACATGGTGTCCAGGAGGATCTTTTCCATGATTGAGCGCAGACCGCGCGCGCCGGTTTTGCGGGCGATGGCGTGGCGAGCTATGCCGCGCAGTGCGTCTTCGTGAAAGGTCAGTTCGATGTCTTCCATCTCAAAAAGGCGCTGATACTGCTTTACCAGTGCGTTTTTGGGCTGTGAAAGAATCGAGATCAGGGCGTCCTCGTCGAGATCTTCGAGTGTCGCGATCACCGGAAGGCGTCCGATGAACTCCGGGATCAGACCGAACTTGACCATATCCTCGGGTTCAAGCCCCCGCAGGATTTCGCCAACACGGCGGTCGTCCAGCGCCTTGACCGTTGCAGCAAATCCGATTGATGTGCCTTCACCGCGCGCGGAAATGATCTTGTCGAGACCGGCAAAGGCGCCACCGCAGATGAACAGAATATTCGTCGTGTCGACCTGGAGAAACTCCTGCTGCGGATGCTTCCGGCCACCCTGAGGCGGAACCGACGCTACGGTACCTTCCATAATCTTCAACAGTGCCTGCTGAACACCTTCACCCGAAACATCACGTGTAATCGACGGGTTGTCGGATTTGCGGGAAATCTTGTCGACCTCGTCAATGTAGACAATCCCGCGCTGGGCACGCTCTACATTGTAGTCGGCGGACTGCAGCAATTTCAAAATGATGTTTTCGACGTCCTCACCGACATAGCCGGCTTCCGTCAGCGTGGTGGCATCGGCCATTGTAAACGGAACATCGATGATACGAGCAAGCGTCTGCGCCAGATATGTCTTGCCGCACCCGGTCGGTCCGACCAGCATGATATTCGACTTTGCAAGTTCGATATCGTTGCTCTTGCTGGCATGGGCCAGACGCTTGTAGTGATTGTGAACGGCCACGGAAAGAACCCGCTTGGCCTGATCCTGGCCAATCACATACTCGTCCAGCGTATCGATGATTTCCTGCGGTGTTGGAACGCCGTCACGCGACTTGACCATCGAGGATTTGTTTTCCTCGCGGATAATGTCCATGCACAGTTCCACACACTCATCGCAGATGAACACCGTTGGCCCGGCGATCAGCTTACGAACTTCGTGCTGGCTCTTGCCGCAAAACGAACAATAGAGCGTATTTTTTGAGTCGCCGCCGCTACCACCGCTGACTTTGCTCATTCTTTATTCCTTCCAGCGACCCGGACCCCGGCCAGGCCAAAAAAATCGTACGCCACATTTGCCTTTGCGGACAATCAGTCCCGGTATCCGATATACATCATGTCGGTACCGGCGCAACAAACCCCGCTGCCACTATACAAAGCGCAAGATTCAAAGCTACGCGCATTGCGTTGAATATACCCTTAACACCCCAAATTAATGCAACCGATCGCCCCGTCCAGCCCGGAATGCGCTGATATGTTGCCGTTTTGCCGCACCAATATGTCCGAATTCAGCCCGGTTATTCTTTCGCTTCCTTTTCCATCGCTTCTCGCGAGGAAATGACGCGATCGACAATTCCGAACTCCATGGCTTCTTCCGCAGTCATGAAATGATCACGGTCAAGCGTCTTTTCGATCGTGTCGTAATCCTGTCCGGTATGCGTCACGTAGATATCATTGAGACGGCGTTTCATCTTGATGATGTCCTGGGCATGGCGCTCAATATCCGACGCCTGCCCCTGAAATCCGCCCGACGGCTGATGCACCATTACCCGGGAATTGGGTGTTGCGAACCGCAAATCCTTGTGCCCTGCGCACAGAAGCAGCGAGCCCATCGATGCCGCCTGCCCCATGCACAGTGTAGAAACGGCCGGCTTGATGAATTGCATCGTGTCGTAGATGGCCATTCCCGATGTCACCACACCACCCGGGGAGTTGATATACATCGCAATTTCTTTTTTCGGATTGTCCGCTTCCAGATAGAGCAGTTGCGCACTGACCAGCATCGCCATGCCGTCCTCAACAGGACCGGTGACGAAAATGATACGTTCCTTGAGGAGTCTTGAAAAAATATCGAACGCGCGCTCTCCACGGTTGGTCTGCTCGACCACCATGGGAACAAGCGACAGCGCGGTATCAACGGGATTGGACATGGACTGGCCTTCTGAAGCTGACTCCGATTTCGGACGAATCGGAGAATCGAATGGTAAAATGCTATTGCATACATAGGATGCGATGGCATTAACGTTCAAGACATGATGATATCGAAGCAGGTGACAGCCCCACAAAGCTGTCGGAATGGTTAAGTGGCTGAGAGACATCCGGCCGGACGTCGTGACCCATATAGGCCAGAAATGAAATTAGACAAGCAGACGAGAACGGTCGATCTTGATCCGCGCGACCCTTTCTTCTTCAACGACCCCTACCCCGCTTATGAATTCATTCGGCAGGCGTCCCCGGCTTTCTTCTGGAAACAATTCGGATTGTGGTGCTTCATCGGGTTTGCGGACGTCAACCGGCTTTTGCGCGACAAGCGGTTTGGCCGGCAGATCCTGCATGTTGCCACGCGCGAAGAGCTCGGCCTGGAACCGCCGAAGGAGCATCTCAAACGGTTCGATGCGGTCGAGGCGCATTCATTGCTGGAACTTGAACCGCCGGAACACACGCGACTTCGAACACTGGTCAACCGCGCATTTGTCTCACGGCAGGTCGAAAAGTTGCGGCCGGAAATAGAAGTTTTGACACATGAGACAATTGATGCATTCGGCGGCAAGGGAGAAGTTGAACTGATCAGGCAATTCGCCGAGCCCATCCCGGTCTCGGTCATTGCCCGCATGCTTGGGGTGCCGCTTGAACTGACCGATCAGCTCCTCGATTGGTCGCACAGGATGGTGCGAATGTATGTTCTGCATCGAACCGAGGCTATCGAACGCGACGCAGACGCAGCGGCGGCGGATTTTGCCCTGTGCCTAAGAGAGCTCATTTCCGATCGCCGCAAGAACCCTCGCGACGACCTGCTCAGTCACATGATCCGGACGGAGCGCAACGGTCAACGACTGACCGACGATGAACTCATCTCGACCAGCGTGCTTTTGCTGAATGCCGGTCACGAGGCAACCGTTCATCAGACGGGAAACGCGGTCAAAACCATTTTGGAACGCAATCTGTCGCCAGCAACACTCTTCGCGGATCGCCAGGCCTGCGAGGCGACGATCGAAGAAGCCCTCCGTTTTGACGCGCCGCTGCACATGTTCACCCGCTATGCGCTGGAAGATGTCCGTCTTGGTGATGATATCGTCATTGCCAAAGGCGAACAGATCGGTCTGATGCTGGGCGCCGCCAATCGTGATCCGGCGCAATTCGCAGATGCCGCAACGTTCAACCCCGGGCGCGCCGACCAGGCCAATGTCAGTTTTGGGGCCGGCATCCACTTTTGCATCGGCGCACCGCTTGCACGTCTGGAAATGCAGATTTCACTGCCGATACTGTTTGAACGTCTGCCTGCACTGCGGATCAACGGCACTCCAAAATACAGGGATGCCTATCACTTTCACGGTCTGGAACGGCTTGATCTGAGTTGGTAGCGCCAGAATTGCGCTTGCTCATTCGTCTTTCTTGAGATCCTCGATCAGCTTGTAATCCGTGGGCGGATCGGCACAGACGGTCGGACCGCATTCGATCAGGGTTGAAACCGCATTTCCTCCGGTGATCACCAGCATCAGAAAAAAAGAGAATTTTGCCAGCTTGCTGCCGCCGAATTTCTCGTGCGACGGCTCATCGAGCAAACTCTTATATTGCCCCTCGAACAGCAGCATGACCGCAGTTCCGACGATGATGAGGAAGAAGCAGATACCAGCCCAGGTATAGTAATGAAGCCCAAGCACCGGAGAACCGTATGATCCGGTTCCCGGGACGATGTGCAACAAGATCTGACGCACCGATACGCTGATGCCAAAAAGTGCGCCCAGCAGCATGATCCCGTAGTGATGCGGTTTTGCGCCGTAGATCAGGTTCAAACTCAAGCCAAATCCAACGGCAACAAGTCCGACACGCTGCAAAAGGCACAGGGGGCAAGGCAGTTCATCGAGCGCGAACTGATAGGCATAGGCTGCGAGAAGGACCCCACACACAACCAGCAATCCGATGGAGTTGAGCGTTCTGGACGGATGGGGTGCGACGATCATGTGAATACCTCACAGAACAATCGAGAGCGGCGTGGTGGCGTGGTATTTGAGCCAGTAGATGCTCAGCAACATTGTCACGGCGAACAATCCATAGGACGTTCGCCAATGATCGCGCCAGGCAAATATCATCGCCAGAAATATCAGCAAAAACAGCAATGCGATCATAACGTGCGATCCAATGGAATCACGGCTTGAGCGTGAAGTTTAGCAAACAAATCGAAACGCCAACACCGGTGCCACCAGGTTTGTGCACAGGCTCGACAAAATCAAAACACCCGGGCGGATCGTGTCCGCCCGGGTGTTGCAGTCGATCTGGGTGCGCCCCGAGGGGTGCCGACGTTAAACCTTGGCGAGAGCCTGTTCCAGATCACCAATAATGTCGGCAATGTCTTCTATTCCAATTGACAGCCGGACAACATCCGGTCCCGCACCGGCGGCGGTCTGCTGTTCCGGCGAGAGCTGCCGGTGAGTTGTCGATGCCGGGTGAATGACCAGGGATTTGGTATCGCCGATATTGGCCAGATGGGAGAAGATCTCCAACGATTCGACGAATTTCACTCCGGCTTCATAGCCACCGGCCAGTCCGAACGTGAATACGGCACCCGCGCCCTTTGGCGAGTATTGCTGCATCAGCGCGTGATTGTCGTCTTCCTCCAAGCCCGAATAAGACACCCAGGCCACCTTGTCATGGGCGTTCAGCCAGCGCGCCGCTTCGAGCGCATTGTCGCAATGACGCTGCATGCGCAGCGGCAGGGTCTCGGCACCCGTCAACAGCAGAAACGCGTTGAATGGCGCGATGGCCGGACCCAGGTCGCGCAAGCCGAGGACCCGGCAGGCTATGGCGAACGCAAAATTGCCGAAGGTTTCGTGCAGAACCATCCCGCCATATTCGGGGCGCGGTTCCGACAGCATCGGATAATTGCCGGAATTCGACCAGTCAAACGTGCCGCCATCGACGATGATGCCGCCCATGGAGTTGCCATGGCCACCGATGAACTTGGTCAAGGAGTGAACAACGATGTCAGCTCCATGTTCGATCGGTCGGACCAGATAGGGGCTGGCCATCGTGTTGTCCACGATCAACGGCAATCCGTGCTTGTGGGCAACCTCCGCAATCGCAGCGATATCAACAAATGTTCCGCCCGGATTGGCCAGGCTTTCAATGAAAACGGCCCGTGTGCGGTCATCGATCTGACTTTCAATCTCCTCGATATTCGCCGGATCGGCCCAGCGGACTTGCCAGTCGAAACTCTGGAATGCCTGTCCAAACTGGTTGATCGAGCCGCCATAGAGTTTATTTGCCGCGATGAAATTGTCACCGGGACGCATGATCGTATGGAAGATGATCAATTGTGCGCCATGGCCTGACGCCGTTGCCAGCGCCGCTGTGCCGCCTTCCAGAGCTGCCACGCGCTCTTCCAGAACGGCCTGCGTGGGGTTCATGATCCGGGTGTATATGTTGCCGAAGGCTTTCAGCCCGAACAGGGAAGCCGCGTGATCGGCGTCCTCGAAGACAAAACTCGTTGTCTGGTAAATGGGCGTTGCCCTTGCTCCGGTCGTCGGATCCGGTTGTGCGCCTGCATGAACAGCAAGTGTGCTGAATCCCGGTTCGTTGTTAGCCATCGATAGTTCCCTCACTAGCATTGCATTTCAGAGGCGGTTATCACGCAGCAATCGTCTCACGTCAAAGGCGTTTTTTTTGCGGAACGATCACGCTTTGGATTCCGGTTCCGCCAAAACGTCGAAATTGGCCAGTGTTTTATCCGGTAGGCCGAATGGTCAGCGTCTGCAATCCGGGTCCGCGAACAGGCTTTCTGGCCGAAATCACGCCACTGTTGATCCCATTCCAGCCGATCTCCCCGGACAGCCGGCCGAATTCGATTTTCGGACAGCGGTTCATCACCACTTTCAATCCCTCGGCTTCCGCCATGCGTGCTGCTTCATCGTGGCGAACGGTCAACTGCGCCCAGACAACCTGCGGCCTGTTCTTCAGCGCCAACACCTCCTCGACAATGGCCGGCATGTAGTTCGAACCGCGAAAGATCTCGACCATATCGATTGGTTCCGGCACATCGGCCAGCGATGCATAGATGGTCCGCCCGTGGATTTCCCTGCCGGCATGACCCGGATTGATTGGAAACACGCGATACCCCTTCGCGACCAGATATTTCACAACGATATTGCTTGGGCGGATATCCTTTGGTGAAGCGCCCACCAGGGCGATTGTATCCACCGAGTGCAATATCTGCGCAATATAGGCATCCTTGTAGTGGTCGTGGTCCATCAACCATCCCTTGATTTTGTTTCGGCCCGCTGCTGAGATGCCGCCCGGATATCAACTGATCCGCGATAAACTCACATCACGTGTTGGTGCATTAGCGTTGAATACGGGGTGTCGTCACTGTGGTGTATTGTCGTATCGGCATATTTGCATATCATGCGCGCCGGCAAAGAGAAAAGACATAGGGGGTATATCATACCATGAAGAGAGTGCTTCTGATGATCGGCGTGCTCGCCGTCAGCGTACCTGCTGGAGCTGTCAGCCGGTACAGCACGCCTGGTCTGAGCTGCGCCCGGGTACAGGCGATACTGGAAAGCGAGGGCTCGGCCATACTGCGCTACCCTTCACCGCGCAACTCGCAACTTACTCTCTATGATCTGTATGCCAACAACTCCCGCCAATGCCAACAGGGCGAGATTGCCAAGCCTGCCACGGTGCCGACAAGCGACAATCCCCGCTGCCGGGTGCGGCGGTGCCAACAGGCCCAGAACATCGATCAATAGCAGCCATGGATTGAGTAGCGACCGGAATCCGCTGTTATGCGTCAGCGTCCGGTCCATTTCGGTTCGCGTTTTTCAAGAAAGGCGTTGATACCCTCCTCCGCATCCCGCGCCAGCATGTTTTCCGTCATGACCCAGGCCGTATACTCATAGGCCTCCGAAAGCGGGCGCTCGAGTTGCTGATAGAACGCTTCTTTTCCGATCTTCAACGTCAATGGCGACTTTGATGCAATCACGCTGGCATATTTGTCCGTCACGGTGCGCAGATAGTCCTTTGGCACGATGCGATTGACGAGGCCGAATTCCTTCGCGGTCGATGCGTCGATTGCTTCGCCGGTCAACAGCATTTCCATGGCCTGCTTGCGGTGGGCCGCGCGCGACACTGCGACCATGGGTGTCGAGCAGAAAAGACCGATATTGACGCCCGGCGTGCAGAATGTGGAGGTGTCGGTACAGATCGCCAGATCACAGGTCGCCACCAACTGGCACCCCGCTGCCGTGGCGAGACCGTCGACCTCGGCGATCACCGGCTTCGGCAAATTGGTGATCGACATCATGACATGGGCACACAGTCGCATGGTTTTTTCAAAAAACGCCCGGCCACGGTCTTCATCTTCCCGGTGCTCGGTCATTTCCTTGAGGTCATGGCCGGCGGAAAACAGTTTCCCGGCCGCCGCGAGGATCACCACACGCACGTCGCCGTCATCACGAGCCGAATCGAGCGCACCGCTCAATTGCTCCAGCACCGCAATCGAAAGAGCATTTGCGGGTGGGTTGTTCAAAGTCAGCCGCAGCACCCCATCGGCCAACTGCCGAACGATGAGCGGTTCGTCCTGTGGTGTTTTGGTTGCCATTGCCTGTGACATGCAAATGCCTCCCGAATTCATGGCGCTTCGCCCTGCGATAATATTCAGCGGGACGCGCTTGCTTCACAGGTATATCGCACGTCTGGTGCTTGGCAAGTTCCCTGTCACGACTTACGCTGGAACAGAAGGGCAAATTCGGCCCGCGGAACTCCCTGTCAATCGAGGACAATCGGCATGACGACGGTATTGCTGGAAAAGGATGGGCGCATCGGCCGCATCACCCTCAATCGCCCGGACGTCATGAATGCCATCAATGATGATCTGCCGCGGGAACTGGAGGCGGCGGTCCTTGAGGCCGGCAGCGATGACACCATTCACGTCATTGTCCTGTCCGGTGCCGGAAAGGGCTTCTGTGCGGGCTACGACCTGGATTACTATGCCCAGGCCACCGAAGGTTCGGGCCACGCCGTAACCCAGGACATGCCTTGGGATCCGATGAAGGATTACGGGTTCATGATGCGCAACACCCAGGCATTCATGTCGCTGTGGCGCAGTCGCATTCCGGTAATTGCGAAGGTTCATGGTTTTGCTGTGGCTGGAGGGTCGGATATTGCCCTTTGTGCCGATATGGTCGTCATGGCCGACAATGCCAAAATTGGCTATATGCCGACCCGCGTATGGGGATGTCCGACGACCGCAATGTGGGTCTACCGACTTGGCCCTGAAAAGGCCAAGCGCATGCTGTTTACCGGCGACACTGTGACGGGCAAGGAAGCGGAAAGCATGGGCCTTGTCCTCAAATCTGTGCCGCAAGCCGAGCTGGACGAATATATCGAAGAGCTGGCGGAACGCATGGCGAGCGTTCCGATCAACCAGCTCATGATGCAGAAACTCGTGGTCAATCAGGCCATTGAGGCCATGGGCCTCAACCAGACACAAATGTTTGCAACGCTGTTCGACGGCATAACGCGACATTCGCCCGAGGGTCTCAACTTCAAGGCGCGTGCCGAGCAGATGGGCTGGAAACAGGCCGTGCGCGAACGCGATCTGGGAACATTTGACTGGACAGACAACCGTCCCATCAACAGTCCGAAGGCTCGCCCCTGAGGCGGCTGACCTGATATCCAACCTGAAAACCAAGCGATCTTATCATGAGCAACCACTCTCTCTCTCCGGTCATGACGGCCGATGACGTCAATCGGTTCCTGATCAATGTCTACCCGCAGCTCAATGAGGAGTTTGCAGCCTACAGCGTCGCCGATGTCAAGCCGGGGCGATGTGTGGTTCGGCTCGCAGCCACCGACAGACATTTGCGGCCCGGCGGAACTGTGTCCGGTCCCTGCCTCTTCACACTGGCAGACATTGGCGGCTATGCCTGCGTCCTGTCGCATGTCGGGCCGGAAGCGCTGTGCGTGACCACCAATCTCAACATCAATTTCATGCGCAAGGCCGGGCCCGGACAAATTGACGGTCATTGCCGGATTTTGAAGCTCGGAAAGTCCCTGATGGTGTTTGACATCGAAATGCGGACGGCTAAGGACGACCTGATTGTCGCCCAGGCCAGCGGAACCTATTCCATACCGCCAAAGCGGTCCGCCGGTTGAATTGCCGAATTTCCAATGTGGTATTATAATACCTTTTTTATAACATATTGATTTTAAAGAATTAAATATCGATACACCTTGAAATTTTGGCTTGCAGGTCGTTCACTCGTGATCTATAACCCGCTCCAGCATCGGTCCCCGAGGGGGCCGATACTTTTTTGGTCGGGTCAAATCCGACGCCAAGCAACAAGAAAAGCCTTTCACAGGAAAGGTCCGGAAAAAAGCGAGCTATCGTTATGAAAACCTATTCCCAGAAACCCGCAGAGGTCGAGAAGACCTGGGTGTTGATCGACGCCGAAGGCCTCGTCGTCGGCCGCCTCGCCTCGCTGGTCGCCCTGCGGCTGCGCGGCAAACACAAGGCCACCTTTACGCCGCATGTCGATGACGGCGACAATGTTGTCATCATCAATGCCGACAAGGCCGTCTTCACCGGCAAGAAATACTCGGACAAGAAGTACTATTGGCACACCGGTTATCCGGGCGGCATCAAACAGCGCACCGCACGCCAGATCTTCGAAGGTCGTTTCCCGGAGCGCGTCCTTGAAAAGGCGGTTGAACGCATGCTCCCGCGTGGCCCGCTTGGTCGGCGCCAGATGAAGAACCTGCGCGTCTATGCCGGCACCGAACATCCCCATGAAGCCCAGCAGCCGGTCGCACTCGACGTCGCCGCGCTCAATGCCAAGAACAAAAGGAACGCCTGATCATGGCTGAACTCAATTCGCTCGAAGAACTCGGCGGCGCAACCGAAGCTGCCGAAGTCCAAGCGCCCGTCTATGTCCAGAAGCTCGACGATCAGGGACGCTCCTACGCAACCGGCAAACGCAAGGACGCCGTTGCCCGCGTCTGGATCAAGCCCGGCACCGGCCGGATCGAAATCAACAAGCGTGATTTCACCGAGTATTTTGCCCGTCCGGTCCTCCAGATGATCCTGAAGCAGCCGCTGATTGCCGCGGCCCGGGACGGTCAGTTCGATGTTGTCGCGACGGTGGCCGGTGGCGGCCTTTCAGGTCAGGCCGGAGCGGTCCGCCATGGCATATCCAAGGCACTGACACTCTATGAACCGAACCTTCGTTCCGTCTTGAAAAAAGGCGGCTTCCTCACACGCGACAGCCGTGTTGTCGAACGCAAGAAATACGGCAAGGCGAAAGCCCGCCGTTCGTTCCAGTTCTCCAAACGTTAGATTTGGACAATTGTTCAGGCCAAAAGGCGCTGTCGCAAGGCAGCGCCTTTTTGTTTGGGCTGCATCAAAACAGCCATGTTGCATCCTGGATATCCCAGCCCGAACCTTCATTCACACCAGCAGAACCGGTTCAGGGCAGAACTGGCTGCTCCTATTCCTTGAGGAGCGTTTCGTAACGGGAGTCGGTCAGTGTTTTCAGAAACGCGACTAGCGCATCAATCTCGCGATCATCCAGCGCGGGACCATGCGTCAATTCCTTGACGGAGAGCGTTTTTTCAAATCGAGTATCACCCCATGGCTGCCCGGTCTCCGGATTGATCTGCCAGACCGGATCCTTTGAGTTGTACCGATTGTAGAACATGACCGTTGTGCGGAGGTCTTTGAACAGGCCATTGTGCATATAGGGGCCCGTGACGGCGACATTGCGCAATGTCGGCACTTTGAACTTCCCCGCCTCGGATGCCTCACTCACCTGTGTATTTGCAAGCAATCCCAGGTCAGCAGCATTGTCCGAACTGCCATTGGCTTTTCGAACCGCCCGGTTCACCGGCGTGCCGATATTGTGGAACTGGTAATTTGTGAACGTTTCGTTTGCAGAACCAGGAAGCGCCTTCAACTGGTGGCACATGTTGCAATTGGTGAATTGCTGCGAAAAAAACAGCGTGCGTCCAAGCTCTTCCTGTTTTGTCAGCCTTACCTCACCGCGCAGAGATCGGTCGTAACGTGAATCGAACGGGGCGAACACTTCCGTTCTCTCGAACGCCGCAATGCTTTGCGTCATGGCCGCATAGGCCGTGTCGGCATCATCAAAAACCGTGTCGCCAAAATGCCGCTTGAAGGCGCTGACATAATCCGGGTTTTCCTGCAGCCGCTCGACCACTGCCTGTTTGCTTGGCATGCCCATTTCCAGGGGATTGAGCGGCGGACCGCCGGCTTGTTCTTCCAGGTCCCCTGCCCGACCGTCCCAAAACAGTCCACCCACATAGGCGCCGTCAGCATTCTTGTGAAATGGTGGACTGAACCGTGCATAGGCGGCTGTCGGCGCATTGCGGTCGCCGATGGACGAACCATCGTCCCCTAGGGAAACGGCCCGGGAAACCTGCGGTCCATGACCATTGTCACGGGGATCGGAAAATCCGGCATCGGGCGCATGACAGGTTGCGCAGGCCTGTGTGCGATTTTTTGACAGGTTGGTATCAAAAAACAGCGCTTCTCCCAGGCTTTCCTGCGAATCGAACGATTGCCCCTGCGCCGTTCCTCCGGCGCACGAGACCAGCACAGTCAGGGCAACCAGCGCCGAGCGGCTTTTGGTGGGCATGGACAAATCCTATTGAATCCCGTTACCAGCCAATCTATAGCTCCGATCGGGCATGCAAAGACTGTTTTGCGATCCATAATGTCGCATCTTCGTTTGTTGCCCTTATATCAAGACTATCACGCCTATTGTGTAACGCGTTGCGCATGGGCCCAACAGAAAAATGAGACAGGTCATGAAACCCAGGATTTTCATCGATGGCGAACACGGAACCACGGGGCTGCAGATCCGCAACCGCCTGGCCGGTCGCCGCGATATTGAAGTCCTGTCGATCCCCGAAGCCGACCGGCGCAACGATCAGATGCGTCAGGATCGGCTGAATGAGGCCGATGTCGCCATTTTGTGCCTGCCCGATGCGGCATCGCGGCAAGCTGTGGACATGCTCGAAGGCAGCAATTCGACCAAGGTCATCGATACCAGTACCGCCTTTCGGACACATCCCGACTGGGCTTACGGTTTTGCCGAAATGGAACAGGAACAGGCATCCCGGATCGCCAAGGCCCGGCTGGTTGCCAATCCCGGCTGCTATCCGACCGGCGCGGTATCCTTGATCCGGCCCTTGCGGCTGGCGGGAATTCTGTCCGGTGACACTCCAGTGACGATCAATGCGGTTTCCGGATACACCGGCGGTGGCAAACAACTCATCGCCAAGATGGAAGACGAGGCGCACCCGGAGCACATTGACGCTCCACACTTCGCCTATGGTCTGCCGCTCACGCACAAACATGTGCCGGAAATCCAGGCCCATGGATTGTTGAATCGCCTTCCGCTGTTCACACCCAGCGTCGGTCGCTTCGCCCAGGGTATGATTGTCCAGGTGCCCATGCACCTTGATCAACTGAACGGTCCTGTATCGCTCACCGATATCCATGCGGCGCTGAATGATCATTATGCGGGACAATCCATCGTTGAGGTGGTGCCGCTCGAACAGAGCCTGTCAGCCGAGCGCATCAATGCAGTGGAACTGGCCGGTCGCGATACAATGCGGCTTTATGTTTGCGGAACACCCGATGGGCCGCATGTTAATTTGATTGCCCAGTTGGACAATCTTGGCAAGGGCGCATCCGGCGCGGCGGTGCAGAACATGGACCTGATGCTGGCGGGCTAGCCGACCGACAAACATCCGGACCTGCTCGAACCTTCGGGTTTCGGCGATGGGCTGCAGTGCCCATTGATACCCCTCTGGCGAAAACTGTTCTGCGCCCGCTGTCGCGGCCGCCAAGCATTGCGGGCGTGCTGACAACGACTTCTCGCCTCTCCAACACCTGTTGCCACAACCAGGCGCTGTTTCGGCCGGTCCGGATACCTGCCAATCCGGCCAATAAGTGCCCTGTCTGCCGACAACCCCTCCACGGTGTTTTGGCTCAACAACAAATGCCAATGGTGTAATGTGATTGCTGCTCTTGATTGCCGGGAGAAGACCGAATGACCGACAAGAATGTGCATGTCGCACTGACGTTTGACTATGACGCCATGTCCGTTTGGATCGGAAGCATCGGTGCGACATCGCCAAGCATGGTGTCGCGAGGAGAGTTCGGCGCCATTGCCGTTCGCCGGATCCTCAAGGTGTTAGACGAACAAAACATCAAGGCCACTTTCTTTGTCCCCGGACACACCGCTGTGGCATTTCCTCAAACTGTCGTCGATATCGCCGCCGATGGCCACGAGATCGGGCATCACGGATGGGTGCACGAAAACCCCGTTTCGACCACGCCTGATCAGGAACGCTGGATCATGGAAAAGGGCCTCGACGCATTGGACAAGGTGGCAGGTATTCGCCCCGTCGGCTACCGCTCACCGGCCTGGGACAACAGCCCGAATACCATTCCGCTGCTTCTCGAATATGGCTTTCGATACGAAAGCAGCCTCATGGGCAATGAATATGAGGCCTATTGGTGTCGAATTGGAGATGAATGGAACGCGAAAGATGAGTGGAAATTCGGAACACCCGTCGACCTGGTGGAATTGCCAGTCTCCTGGATGCTGGACGACTTCCCGCACTTCGAACTTATCATCGGCGCCAATTCCGGCCAAAAGAACCCGCGCGATCTATTGCAAGTTTGGATCGACGAGTTCGATTATCTTTACGACCGGATCGGCGTCGGCATCTTCAACGTGACGATGCATCCGCAGACCATCGGCCGTGGCGCTCGGATGCTTGTTCTGGAGGGGCTCATTGATCACATTCAAGGCAAACCCGGTACCAAATTCGGAACATGCGCTGAATATGCGCAACAATGGCGTATCGGCAAGACTCCATCCCTGCCCCGTGACGCAGTGGCGTAACAAGTCGACCGGGGCCGCGCTTTGAAAACCGAAAAAATTGAACTGTCCGGGCTCGACGCGCCGGCAAGCATCACCATCGACCGGTGGGGAATTCCGCATATCAAGGCGCAATCCTTCTTGGAAATGTTTCTTGTCCAGGGATTCAATGCCGCCCGTGACCGTCTTTGGCAGCTCGATCTGTGGCGCAAGCGGGGGTTGGGCTTGTTGGCTGCCGACTATGGTTATGGCTATGTGGAGCAGGACAGAGCCGCCCGTCTCTTTCTCTATCGCGGCAATATGAAAGAAGAATGGGCACATTATCATCCCGATGCGGAAAACATCTGCCGGCATTTTGTTGAAGGCATCAATGCGTTCATAGATTTGTGCGGGTCGGAGCCGGAGCGCCTTCCGCCCGAGTTTTTACATATGGATGTGAGCCCATCGCACTGGGAGGCGGCGGACGTTGTTCGGATACGAAGCCATTCGTTGATGCGTAATGCCATGTCCGAGGTCGTGCGCTCGAACATATTGGCGAACCATGGCTCGGACATTGACGAGTTGCGCCAAAAACTCGAACCGCTCCATGATCCGCTTGCTCAGCGGGACAAAAGACCGGAGCCGCTGCCGCTTGATTGCCTTGATGTGTTCAATCTGGCCGCCGCACCTGTGACCTTTTCGGCAAAGAGACTCAAAGCGAATCGCGACTCGATGAGTGCCTGGCGCAAGATATCACCGCTCGGACAGGTATTGCGTGACACGCAGGGTCAGGGATCAAACAACTGGGTTGTTCATGGTGACAGGACCGACACCGGACGACCGTTGCTGGCCAATGACCCTCATCGCAACTTTGGTGTTCCATCGCTTCGCTATATCGCGCATCTGACCTCCCCGGAGTTCAACGGGATCGGCGCGGGCGAGCCTGCCCTGCCCGGAATATCCATCGGACACAACGGAACCGCAGCTTTCGGCCTGACATTGTTTTTCGGACACGACCAGGAGGATGTCTTTACCTATGAGATCCATCCGGACGATCCGGAGCTCTATCGATATGGTGATGGTTGGGAGCAGTTTGAAACGATCGAAGAAGATGTCTCCGTCAAGGGTGGCGGCACCGAGACCCTCAGGCTCTGTTTCAGCCGTCACGGCCCCGTTGTTGCACGGTATCCTGACAAAAGACTTGCTGTGGCGATCCGCACCGTATGGACCGATATCGGCTCCGCACCCTATTTTCGCAGTATCGCTTCGATGACATCAACGTCCTTTGAAGAATTTCGGGCAGCAATGGCCGATTGGGGAGTCCCCTCGGTCAATCAGGTCTATGCGGACACGGGCGGCGACATTGGCTGGGTGGTTGCCGGGCTCAGCCCGCTAAGGCCGAATTGGGACGGTCTCCTGCCCGTACCCGGCAATGGTCAGTTTGAATGGCAGGGCTATCTGGACGGAATGAGTCTGCCGGCGGCCAAAAACCCGGTGGAGGGGTTTCTGGCCAGCGCCAATGAGTACAATCTTCCCGATGATTGGCCTGTGTCAAATCCCATCGGTTATGAATGGGTCGAGCCGTATCGTGCGGAGAGAATAGTTGAGATGTTTGCGCAGGATTCGGTTCATTCTCTCGCCCTGTCGCAAGCAATGCAGACGGATGTTGTGTCGGTCGTCGCCAGGCGGCTCATGACCATGCTGGAGCCGCTGCCCGGCCGAACCGAGGATGAAAGAACGGCGCTTGCCTTGCTGCGTGAATGGGATTGCAAACTTGACCAGTCGAGTGCTCCCGGTGCCCTGTTTGAGATCTGGTGGTCGCAATGGTTGCGTCCAGCGCTGTTTCGCAAAATCGTCGATGACGACAAGGTCCTCGCCCTGATCGGCTCCGGAAGCATGACAACCGCGCTTGACCGACTTGACCATCTCGAACGTTCATCTCCAAAGGAGTTTCAAAACCTCATGCTGGACAGTCTGGCATCCGCCTTTGCGGATTGTGTCCGCAGGATGGGTACGAACCTGTCAAAATGGTCCTGGGGCCGGATCCACAAGGCGGTTTTCGAGCATCCGGTCAGCATGGTTCACGACAACGGCGATGCCTTTGATCTGGATCCAATTCCCATCGGTGGCAGCGATTCCACATTGATGAACGGTTTGTACGCGCCCGACGACTATCGGTTGATGATCGGCGCGTCTTTCCGGATGGTGCTCGATGTCGGAGAATGGGACAACAGTGTCTGCATCAACGTGCCGGGTCAATCGGGCGACCCGCGGTCGCCGCATTACGGCAATCTTGCAGGGCCATGGTCGAGGGGCGAATACATACCGCTGCTTTACAGCGAGACGGCAATTGCCGAACACGCCGTGCACGAGATCAAGCTGGTACCGCCGGCACAATGACAAGGATATGAAACCGCGAGCCGCAGGACCGGATGGCCGTGCCAAAGGTTCCATGCGCAGATGCGTTTCCGGCTCAAGTGCGATTGGCGCTGAATTCCGGCTCTGCCACACGCCTGTTCGACACGGCATAACTGCCCCGAAAGGCACGCCAATGGGCCACCGCAAACGCCAGCACGATCAGTGCAAGCCCCTGATGGGCCAGCGCCCAGGACACGGGAACCTGCAACAGTAGTGTCCCGATCCCGACAGCCGCCTGCAGCGTGACCAGCGCGAACAGGACGACCGACCGCCGCGCATGTGTTGTTGCCGGTGCTTTCGAAAGACTGACCAACATGTGCAGCGCGGCAACGATCCACAGGGCGTAGCCGAACATTCTGTGATCAAACTGCACGGTCTTGGCGTTTTCGAAAATATTGATCCACGCCGGATCCATTACGAGAAGACCTGTCGGAACCAGGGCCGCGTCCATCAGGGGCCAACTGTTATAGGCCAGGCCCGCATCCAGGCCGGCGACCAGACCGCCGAGATAAATCTGCACCAACACCATAAAGGCGAGCATACCGGCAGTCCTGGAGGACGAGTTGGCGGGGGGCTTGTCGTTGCTGTGTATGCCGAGCCCGCGATACACCCACATGATGGCGGCCACGATGACAGCCGCAAGCGTGAGGTGCGTTGCCAGCCGGTATTGACTCACATCCACCCGGTCAACCAGACCGGATGTCACCATCCACCAACCGATGAATCCCTGCAGGCCGCCCAGCGCCAGAATGCCGAGCAGCGGCAATTTCAGGGATGTTTCCAGGCGCCCGGACAACCAGAAAAAGGCAAGCGGAACGGCAAACAGCACACCCACGCCACGGGCCAGGAACCGATGCGCCCATTCCCACCAGTAGATATATTTGAACTCGCTCAGGCTCATGCCCTTGTTGATCTGCTGATATTCGGGAATTTGCCGATAGAGTTCCAACTCCTCCTGCCAGGCAGCTTCGCTGAGCGGCGGAATGATGCCGTGGATGGGTTTCCATTCCGTGATGGAAAGTCCTGAATCCGTCAATCGGGTCGCCCCGCCAACAATGACCAGGGCAAAAAGCGCCAGCATGACGACTCCCAGCCAGAGGCGGATCATATTTCGGTTCTTGGCAACGCTCATGGGGGGCAATTGGCCTTGTGCGGGTTCGTTGCCCCCCATTTGATACAGACGCAAAGAGAACGCAAGACGCACTTTGCCACAGGTCATCAAACGGAATTCGCTTGATCGATCCGCCCAATCCCTTACTAGAGCACTTCAGATTTTGTCGGATTTGGCAAAGCCTGAATGCAGTGACACTTCAAGGGCCGAAATCGTTGTCCCGTTTCTGCAAAAACGTGAAACGGTCTGGCAGAATTTCCGCCCGTCCCCAAGGAGGCCGCTTTGCCGGTTCGACTGAGAAAACTGATTGGAACCGTCCTCATCGTCGTGCTGGTGATCCTCTATGCTCTCATCGCGACCACGGTAGCCAGCAATCGGCTGGGGGAGTCGGCCTGGTGGGTCCACCTCATCTTTTTTGCCGTGAGCGGTCTTGTCTGGGTCATTCCGGCAATGTTCATCATACGGTGGATGGAAAGGCCGGAAGGCGGCAAACCGGACCCTTAGGCAACAATCCAGGGTTTCATTGGCATTAGCGTGACATTAACCGTGTCGGCACAAATGGACATTTCCCCCGGTGCCATTCAGGAAAAAATTAGCGGCCATTCGATAGATTGCCCCCGGGGTGCATGAAATGAGACGACTGGTGTGACAGACCGCTTTGCGTCCATTGCATGAAAATACGGGACCCGGAGTGATATCGCTTGAAAAATCTGGTTGAGCGAAACCGATTTTCGTTTCAGTTGTTCAAATCGCCGGAACCGCTGGAGACGGCTTGGCGTGCGCTGGAGTCAGCGCCTGAAACATCCATTCACCAAACCTATGACTGGTGCCGCATCTGGATTGAGGAGTCCGGCTGCGATCCGTTGATCATTTTGGCGACATTCCAGGACGGCGACCGCCATGGCGAGACCGCCTTCATATTACCATTGATGGTGGTCAGGCACGGTCCCGTGACCGTTGCCCGCTACATGAGCGCGCCGTTCAACAACATCAATTTCGGGTTGTTCTCATCTGCCTTTGCAGAAAGGGCGACACGCGAACTGATGTCCGACATCAAAGAGCAGCTTGTCACCCAGAAACTGGGCGTGGACGTCATTGTTCTCGACCGCCAGCCCAAAACCTGGCGTGGCAGGACCCATCCGTTTGCGCTGCTTTCGCAGGTCGAGAACCAGAACCATGCCTTCCAGGTCTCGTTGTCCGGTGGATTCGACGCGGCGCTGGCCCATGGAAACGCGAAGCGCAGACGCAAAAAGTTCAGAACGTCCGAGCGGCGCATGGAAGCAATGGGCGGATATCAATATGTTCGCGCGAAAACCGCCGAGGAAGCCCGCGAACTGCTGGATGTATTCTTCAGGCAAAAGTCGGCACGCTTTGAGTTTCAGGGTTTGCCTGACGTATTCGCCGCCTCAACCACAAAGTCTTTCTTTCACCGTCTCGCGGCGGAAAGTATCGGCAAAGAATTCGCATTGATCGAGCTGCACGCCCTGCGGATGGCAGACGGCTCGGTCAGTGCAGTTTCGGCACTCTCGCGCAAGAATGGCCATGTGATATGTCAATTCAGTTCAATCGAATCCGGTGAAATAGAATATGCCAGTCCCGGCGAATTGCTATTTTATCTGGTGATCCAGGACGCCTGCGAACATGACGCGGTTTTCTTTGATTTCGGGATCGGAGACGAGCAATTCAAGCGCTCCTGGTGCGATGTTGAGACAATCCACTACGACACGATCATCGCGGCAACCGCCTTTGGGCGTCTGGCTGCTCCCATGGCACAGATGATCGTTGCCGGCAAACGCATCACAAAGTCAAATCCGGCCATGTTTCGCTGGGCAAAGCTGATGCGGATTTCCTTTCACCGGTAACGCCGCTTTACCTGTCGGGCCCTGCCCGCCAACCATGCGACCAGATGATGGACGCCCTCTATCGGGCTGCCGCCGCTTTCATGGCGCTCGCAATCGCTGATTTGGTAACCTCCATATCCCTATCCTCGAGTGCAAGCGAGGGATAGAATTTCATCGGCGCCTTGAGTATCCCGTCCGCACGAAGGCTGGAATTGAAGGCGTTCTGCCGGCCCGCATCGGCCCTGAGGCAATCACGATAGTCCAACACAGGCGCATCGGCGAAGACGACGTCGAACAAGACCGGATCGCCAATCACTGTCGCAGTGAGGCCGAATTGCTCCGCTTCGGTGTCGAGCGTATTCATCAAGCTGCGGCCTTTGTCGCGCAGCGTTTCATATGATCCCTCGCGGCGCAGGATCTCCAGTGTTTTCAAGCCGGCAGCAGCGGCAACGGGGTTCCCGCTCAATGTTCCAATCTGGTAAGTGAAGCCTTCGGTTCCCACTATGTCGATATCAAAATGCGCCATGATATCTCTGCTTCCGGCGATCGCTGCCATGGGTAAGCCACCGCCGATCACTTTGCCCAGGGTACAAAGATCGGGAGTGACGCCATAGTGCTCCTGACCGCCGCCATAGGCCAGACGAAACCCGGTCACGACTTCGTCGAATATCAGCACGATCCCATGGCGGGTCGTTTCCTCCCGCAGCGCCTCCAGGAACCCGGGAACCGGCGGAATCAGCCGCTGCAGTGGTTCGACAATCACACCGGCCAGCGTGTCGGCATGCTCGGCGATGATCTGGCGTGCAAAGGCAATATCGTTGAACGGTGCAACGATCACGTCATCCCGGACCGCTGGCGGAATCCCGGCGGAATCGGGAACCGGTTGCGGAAAATTCGCCAGTCGCTGCGGGGCAAGGCTCATCAGACCTTCACCTGACATGCCGTGATAACCGCCCTCGAATTTGAGGATTCGCGTGCGCCCGGTGTGAGCCCGCGCGAGCCGCATGGCGTACATGTCGGCTTCAGAACCGGTCGACACAAACCGCATCTGATCTGCACAGGGCACAGCTTCGCAGATCACTTCCGCCAGTTCGATACCGGCGGTGTTGGTCGTGAAGAAGGTCATGCCCAACCCCAGCTGCGCCTGCACGGCCTCCAACACCTCGGGATTGCTGTGGCCAAGGATCATTGGACCCGAACCGGTCAGGTAGTCGACATATTCCTTGCCGTCCTCATCCCATACCCGGGCGCCTCGCCCCTCCTTGATGATGATGTTGGGGTCGAAATTCCCAAAGCCGCCCGCTGGCAAAACAGACCGCGCTCGCGCGCACCACTTTTCCTGGACAGTCGCGGCCATTTCACTTCCCCTGCTGGTAAAAAAACGAGTTTCAGCTTGACTGATGGTGAAAGGCAATTAAGAAAATTTGCAGTTCTTGTGAAAAATATTCAGGCAAGCGCATGCCGGACGGCCCACTGCTTGATCTTCGCCATCTCAAGATGATCCATGCCATAGCCCGGCACGGGCGCGTAACCGACGCGGCCGAAGCGCTGGGCATCACACCGTCGGCCCTGTCTCACCGGATCAGGGAGGCGGAACGGCGGCTGGATGTGGTTCTGTTCACCCGCATGCACAAACGGCTCCGCATGACGCCGGCTGCTGATTATTTGGCCGAAACCGCCGAACGTATCTTGTCTGAGATGGACCGTGCAGAACAGGATGTGCGGCGCATGGACCGCGGTGTGGAGCATGTGGTCCGCATCGCCGTTGAGGCCTACAGCTCGTATCACTGGCTGCCGGGTTTCACGAGCTATCTGCGCGACCATCTTCCCGGGTGCGACCTACAGGTCATGGCCGGCGCGGGGCGCGAGCCCATCCAGGCTCTGACCAATCGGCGCGTGGACCTGATTATTGTATCCGGTGATGAAGTCCCTCCCGGGACGCACCGGATCGCACTGTTTGATGATGAGTTGATCTTCATCATGCCGCCCGACCATCGCCATGCGGGCAAGCGATTCATCAATGGCTCCGATGTCAAAGGCGAGGATTTCATTACCTACACCAAAACCCCGGAACCAGACCGTGAATTCGCCCGCCTTTTCCGCCCCTCTGAAAGCTACCCCAGATGGACGGCAACCGTTGAATTGCCGGAAGCGATTGTGGAGCTTGTTGCGGCCGGCCAAGGCACCAGTGTGCTGGCGGGCTGGGCCGTTCGTCCGGCCATCGATGCCGGTCGGATCGTCGGAGCACGCGTCGGCAAGGACGGTATTTCAGTGGCATGGCAGGTTCTGATGCGCGTCGAGGATAGCGAATCCGGACCCATCAAAGACGTTGGATGCGCCCTGGCTGACTGGTCTGCTTCGAATCGCGGCTTTGGCTGAATTGCGATGCCCGGAACCATCTCCAAACCAGGGTCCATGCACTGAAGTCTTTCTGGTTCAGGCATTCAGTTTGAGGTTCTGCGGATCGTAGACATGATGCGAATGCCGCCTGGCGCGGCGTTCCAATCCGAAGGCCTGCACAACACAGTTTTCATCCATGTCCAGTGTTCCTGATTTGACATAACCAAGAGCCACAAGTTTTCCGGTGCGGTAACCCATGGACACGGATGTCAGGTAACCAATGACATTCCCGCCTTTGTAGATTGGATCCGTCGGCAGCGGCTCGGGACCGGGGTCCAGTATTTCCAGACCCACAAACGTCCATTCTGCGCCGACCGTGGACTGTTGTGCAAAGGCCTTGTCGCCAATGAATGGCCCCTTTGCCGGTCTGGCAAATTTCGAAAGGCCCGCATCGAACAGCGTATACTCGGTTCCAAAATCGGCACCCCAACCATGATAACCTTTTTCAATGCGCATTGCGTTCAGCGCATAGGAACCGAAATTGCAGATGCCATGTTCCCGCCCGGCATGCCAGATCGCTTCGTACAGTTCCTGAAGATGGTCGGATGATACATGCAACTCCCATCCCAATTCACCCACATAGCTGACACGCATGGCTGTAGCGGCAATTCCCGCGATGTGGATTTCGGCAACGCTCATCCAGGGCGCATGCTCACGGCTCAAATCATCCGATGTCAGCGATTGCAGGACCAACCGGGATTTCGGGCCCATAACCATCAGGGCGCCATCATGCACGAATCCCTTCGAAAGAGTGGTCTCAGCGTCGCCGAAATGGGAACCCAGCCAGTCAAAATCACGGTCAACCGCCAGCGTGGGACCGCAAAGAAGAAACCGGTCGCCGCCCAACCGGGAAATTGTCGCTTCCGACCAGATGCGCCCCGAAGCTGTCAGGAAATAGCTCAGTCGAACGCGACCAACCTCAGGCAACGGTCCGCACACCACGGCATTAAGCGCCTCTTCCGCACCGGCACCCTGCAACAGAAATTTGGTGAACCCGCCATGATCCATCACCCCGACAGCATCGCGGACCGTTTGACATTCGACCCGTACAGCGTCCTGCCATGGCTCTTGTTCAAAACTCAGGAGGTCCGTGTCCGGCGATGACGGCAATCTGAACCAGAACGCCCGCTCCCAGCCTCCAATCTGTCCCATGACGGCACCCTGCCCGCACAGATGCTCATACAGCGGTGTCCTGTTGACCGGCCGGCCCGCCTCCAAAATGCGGTTCGGATATGGAATGGCGTATTGCAGACCGTAATGTTCCGCTGCCCGTGCGGCCGCATAGGACGGGTTCGCCCAGTTTCCAAATCGACGCGGGTCCCAAACAGAAAGGTCCCACTCCGTTTCACCCTCGGTCAGCCATTCCGCCATTGCTTTACCGATTGCCGCGGAATGCGTGATGCCGATCTGCACGCCGGTGGCGTGATAAAAATTCCGTACACCGCCCGCGGGCCCGACCAGGGGCAAGGCGTCCGGAGCATAGGGAATCGGACCGTTGACGAAACGCTGCGCGCCGGCTTGCGCCAGCAACGGTACGTGGGTGGCGGCGGCTTCGTAAACGGCCATGATACCGTCTATGTCATCGCCGAAGAGCTGGTGGTCGAAATCGGTGGGAATGCCATCGAGCCAGACAGGCCGCCCCTCATGGGCATAGGAGCCGAACAGAAGCGCATTGCGTTCCCGGCGTAGATAGAACCGGATGTCCGGGTCCCGTATGAGCGGGAATATCTCGTCGTCCGCCTCAAGTTCCGGCAATGCGCTGGTCACCATATACTGGTGCTCCAGCGTGACGACCGGCAATGTCAATCCAGCCATTTCCGCAATCGCGCCGCCGCTTGATCCAGCAGCGTTGATAATGGATTCGGCGACAATCATTCCATCAGTCGTCTCGACTTCCCATTCACCCGATGGACGGGGTTTCAATCCCGTGACCCGCGTGAAACGTCTGACCTGCGCTCCCCGGTCGCGGGCATGTTTGACCAGGGCGTGCGTCAATTGGCTGGGGTCAATGTCTCCCTCATACGGATCCAGAAGACCACCCAGGACGCTGTCGTCCGTTTGCCAATAGGGGTGCGCGGCCTCTATCTCGGCCGGACTGACCATGGAAAGGTCATATCCTGCGGTACAGGACACGCCGCAAAGATGACGAAAATGCTGCATCCTTTCCGGGTTGTGCGCCGGCCAGATTGCCTGGGTGTGACGATAGGTAATCGGTGCGGCAGGATCTTCGGCAAGTCTCGTATAGAGCTGCCAGGCGTAGTTACCGGCGCGCATGCCGAGCCAGGAATTGGCGAAGGTGGGAATATTTCCCGCGGCATGCCATGTGGATCCAGCGGTCAGCTCGTTTTTTTCGATCAGAACCGAATCCACGATGCCGGCTTCTGCAAGATGGTAGAGGATCGAGGCGCCGACGGCACCGCCACCGATCACCGCAACTTGGACGTGGGCGGACATTCAGTGCTGCTCCAACAGCCGTCCAAAACCGCGGATGGGATCGGTGATGCCCACATGCCGCAAGGTCTGCCAGTAGACGGCGGCGTTACAGGCAACGATCGGTTTGCCATGCGCGTCCTCCAGTTCTTCAATCAGCGCAACGACCGGCAGAGCGGTTCCAACCTGCAGGATCGCATCGCATTCAGCCGCGGCCACATCCGCAAAAACGTTGCGGATGTCTGACAGCGAAGTCTCGCAGATCGCGGGCAATGTCGGAGCCCGTGTTCCCTTGATTGCAACCACCTGGAAATCCGCCGCCTCGGCATTTGCCTTGACCACGGCATCAACCTCTGCGTCAAACGGTGTCACAATGCCAATCCGCCGAGCGCCGAGACGGCGCAGCGCCGCGTAATCTGCATACGACGCACTGATGAGCGGCACACCGATTTGCTTTGAAACCGCTTCGCAACGTTTGCTCAGTTTTTCGGGTCCTCCAGGACCTGCGTCTGTCGTCAGGCCGACCGCAATGGCGCGGGGTCCGCAATCCAACAGTTTTTCAGCCTCCTCCGGCAGATCATCGGAGACGGAATCACCGCCCAATCGAAACCGCTGCATCTGATTGGTCACGCCGTCCGGGCGCAGCAGTTCAAGTTCCGGTTGGACCACCGTATTCATGGCCGGTGTCATGACGCCGATCACGGCGCGCGGGGCGAGCGTATCAGGCATTATTGCTCTCCTTCAAAAACAGGTTCAGTCCGGTCATACCGCCGATGTAAATCTCATCGCCGACCACACGATCCATCTCGGCACTATCCGCTGCAGCACATTCAAACCGGCTCTCCCAGATACCAAGTGTCTGGTTGCTGTCGGTGATCGGAATGAACCGGTGCGTTGAGACATAGCCGGTCACCGGCAGTGGGCTCTCGAGGATGTCGTAGGTGTAGAAGTTTTCGACATCCGAATGTGCCAGCAGGGTTTCGCGAAAGACCGTGCCGTCGGCGATATTCAACCGGCGTATGGTGCCGGTTGCTGTTGCGCCGCCCCCCTCCAGCAGCGCTTCGACCACACCCGGGTTCCATGCGGCAACACCATCGAAAGCGCGAATGGTGGACCAGACCCTGTCGATCGGAGCGTCTAGGATCATGCTGCGAAATACCTGCATTTGGCTTCCTTCTAGGCTTCAAGGCGGATTGGATAGGCGGCGCGAATAGCTTGCTCGGCGTCGCGGCTCAGATGGGTGGATGGCGGGCGGGCCAGAATATCGGCAACCCGCGCCTGCGCCCGGTCCCAGATCGACCGCCGACCCGCGTCAACCCAGTCATCGACGCTCTGGCGATCGGCGAGCGCCGGATAATAAAAGTCTGACTTCATGCGCTTCAGCGTCTCCGCCTCTCCAAGGTAATGCCCGTCCCGCGTGACCACCCGGTCAATTGAGCCCAGATCAAGAGTGGCGTCGGAAACTTCAATTCCTCTGATCGAACGGAGAATGGCACCGCACATGTCGTCGTCGATCACCATGGCTTCCGGACTTGCAACCATGATGGAGCCCAACATGCCAACGGACAGGTTGATCATGTCCGCTCCGCCGTGTCCGGCCATGGCGACCGTATAGCCCTTCTCATATCCGGACTGCGCATCCGCAAGTTTTGAATCCGTCATGCCGGCCGAAACGGTTGATGGAAGGCCGAGATGCGCCAATAGCTGCGCGGCGGCAGCGCTGGCGATCGCGGCTTCTCCACCGCCACCGCTCATCGCGCCCGTGCGCAGATCGGAGATGAACGGCATGAAAGCGTAGATGCAGGGTGCCCCCGGCCTGCACCCGTCGACAACCATCAATCCCGCCAGACACTCTGCCAGACCTTGGGCCAGAGCACCGGCCAATGTGACCGGGCTGGTCGCGCCCGCCTGCCCGGCTGAGCAGATTTGCGGGATCATGCCTGCACCGATCGCCTCTTCCAGTGTCGCGACACCCTCCGCAGCAAACGTCAATGGTGGCACCACATGAACAATCACCGCCATGCAGAAGGGCCTGTCCCGAAAGAGACCGGAGCCACCGAGCGCCATGTCAAACATGTCGACAATCGGACGAATGTGATCAGCATCGCAAAAACTGACACCAATCGGCTTGGCAGTTGCCTTCATGCAGGCGAAGGCCGAATTCACGTCGAGTTCAAATGGATCAGCCAGATCCCTGGCAACGACCGGACGCACCCCATAGTGAATATGCGGCGAAGCCTCGAGAACACGCATCATGTCATGGAGGTCAGCCAGGCTGCTTTCGCGATAGGTTCCGGTTGCCGCATCCAGCACCCGAACCGCCGCACCGCCGGTTCCGATATGCACCCGACCACCGCCTATCTGGAGATCCCTTTCAGGAGAATATCCCGGAAGATGAATCTGATCGGGTGCACGCGCGCAGGCAGCGCAGACCATCTCTTTCGGAAAACACAGACGACCATCCGCCCGGTACCACGCGCCCTGTCGCAGCGCCCGTTCAGCCGCAGCTTGAGGCAATCCAGACATGCCGACGGTCGCAAGGATATCGAGCGCGTGATCAACGATCCGGGAAACATCCGCCGACGACAGCGGCCGCAATCGGCCACCGACAAAAATCTCCGGCGTCTCGCCAATGCCGGAACCATTGTCTTTGGCCTTTCGCCGCACTGTCCGTCTCGCCATGTCTGGGTCCACTTCAGTGGACCACTAGACCTCAAAGTGACGGCCGAACAAATTCAATAACTCGGCACAAATTGTGAATCCATTTCATGTAAGATTTGGCTGAACAATGCCGCACAGCCGTCATCGCGAAAGTTTTGGAAAATCTGCAAGAAATCACCGCAAGCCCGGTGGTCATGGCAAGCCCGTTTCGGGGCATCGGCAATCTCCGTCCGGGCGCCATTGCAAGGACAACCGGCGAGGCCTGTGACACCCGATCTGAATTGTGCGTTCACTCCGGCGTTATGTGCAGTGTGGTTCGGTTGCCAGAAGGCCCAACGTTGGATAAGATTTTAAAAAAACAAGATACAAGTTGTGATGGGGGAGGAAAAATGGTGCGCAGCCTTTGGGCATTGGTTCTTGCCCTATCATGGACAGCAACACTCATTGCACGTCCGGCATTGGCCGAAACGGTTGTCGTAAACACGCTCGAATGGCCTCCCTATACCTCTGCCGAATTACCCAGAGGTGGCGCGACAACCGACGTTATCACCCAGGCATTCGCTGCCGCTGGTATTGAATCAGACGTCAAATACCTTCCGTGGAAACGGGCCATTTCGTCGGCGAAAGATGACGGGTCCGTCGCCGGTTATTTTCCAGGCTACCACTGCCGCCATGTTGAAGGATTCATAGCGTCCAATCCGATTGGTGCCGGCCCGCTGGGCTTTGCGGAGCATACAAGTGCACCGGTGACATGGGAAAGCATTGACGACATTGGTAAGCAGAAGCTGAAAATCGGCACGGTACTTGGATATTCGAACACCGATGAATTTGACGAAAAGGCAGGCACCGGATGGATTCGGTCCATTCCTGCGCCCGACGACCTCACGAACTTGCGCAAGCTTGTGCGCCAGCGCATCGATATGGCGGTGATCGACAAGCTGGTGCTATCCTACATTCTCGCAACGGAGCCATCCCTGTCGGACGATGCCGACAGCCTGCAATTCAATGCGCGTCCGCTGGAGGACAAGACACTCTATCTTTGTTTCATCGACGATGAAGCGGGCCGCGCGATGCGCGACATTTTCAATGCTGGACTGGCGACGATCGACATTGAAAAGACAGTCGAAGACTATTTTGAAAACCAGTTCTGATGTCCGGCAAAACGGTTAGCGGTTTGTCGTCAGACGGATCTACCAGTGCAAAGGGTCTTCGCGGTACGCGTTCCGTACAGAGCAAGTTTCTGCTCTATGTTGTCCCCCTTGTTCTGGTCTCGACCCTCCTTGTGTTCGGCCTTTTCGAGTGGAACGCACGGCGGTCGGCGGAGCAGCAACTCCAGGTCAAACTGGACAAGATGGTTGAAATCCAGAGTGCCGTTCTGGCGGAATCGCTCTGGAACGTCGCAGACAATCAGATCAAACTCATCCTGGCGGCACTCATTACAGACCAGGATGTGCTGGCAGCGGCAGTCTATGACGAGCGGGACCGGCTCGTGGCCGAGGTCGGTGCAACGGACCAGTTTGAACAGGCTCATTTCGTTCTTGCCGATGACATATTGTACGATGGCGGCGACCAGCAGGTTCGCATCGGACAGCTCCGCATCGCGCTGACCGATGCACGGCTCTCCTCACTGGCGCGCGAAAGGCTGATCCTTGTAGCGTTTTTGGCAGGCATACTGTTGATCGCTGTTGTCGGCGCAACGTTGACTGCAAATCGCCGGATCATCGGGCGCCCCCTTGGCTTGTTGCTTGAATCCATCAAACTGGCGCAGAGCGATGCGCCGCGAAAACCGGTTGAGTGGAACAGTGACGACGAAATTGGTCAGGTTGTCAGCGCTTTCAACGAGATGCAACAGCGCCAGACCGCCTATGAGCAGCAACTCCGTTCGGCAAATGACGAACTGGAACATCGCGTCGATGAGCGCACGGCTGAACTGGCCGGCGCGGAGCTGACCGCGCGGGAAGCCAGAGGCCAACTCACCGATGCCATTGAAAGCATCACCGAAGGTTTTGCCCTGTTTGACAGTGACGACCGTCTTGTCGTTGCGAACCGGCGGTATCGCGAGATCATGTTCGGTGATGTCGACGCAGACATCGCCACTGGAACCTCATTCGCCGATATCGCGCGTAGAGCGGCAGAAGCGGGCCGTTTCCCGAATGCCGAAAAGGACCGACAGGCCTGGATCGAACGGCAGATTACCCGCCACCGGACAACCGGGTCTCCCTATATTCAGGAGATTGCCGGCAATCACTGGCAACAGATCAGCAATCGCAGCACGGATCAGGGTGGCACCGTCGCGGTGCATTCCGATATCACCGAAATCAAGCGGATCTCGGATGAGTTGAAACGGGCAAAGGACGCTGCGGAAGCCGCCAATGAGGCCAAGAGCGCTTTTCTGGCGACCATGAGCCATGAAATCAGAACCCCCTTGAACGGCATTATCGGCATGAGCACGCTTCTCAATGGCACGCGATTGACCGAGGAACAGCGCGATTTCAGCGACACGATAGCAACAGCGGCCGATACGCTGTTGACGATCATTAGCGACATTCTCGACTTTTCGAAGGTCGAAGCAGGGGCATTGGAATTGGAGCGGACTCCGACCGATCTGGTCGAGACCATCGAAAGTTCTGTTGAACTCGTCGCGGCAAAGGCTGCCGAAAAGGACATCGAGCTCGCTTGCCGGATCAACCCGGATGTCCCTGCCGGCATGCTCGGCGATCCCGTGCGTCTCAAGCAGATCCTGATGAACCTGCTCAACAATGCCGTCAAGTTCACCGAAGTCGGCGAGGTTGTTCTGACTGTTTCCTCCATGATGCCCGAGGCCAGTCTGGAACCGGGACAGACCACCCTTCTGGTCTTCGAGGTCCGTGATACGGGCATTGGAATTCCGGCCGACAGAATGGAACGGCTTTTCAAATCATTCAGTCAGGTGGATGCATCGACCACACGCCGTTACGGCGGGACCGGGCTCGGATTGGTGATCTCCAAGCGGCTCGTCGAATTGATGGGCGGCGAGATATCGGTCGAAAGCACCGTTGGGGAAGGAACGGTTTTCAAATTCACTCTTCCAGGAGAAGTGGCAGCAATTCCGGACAAATTGAGCCGGGATGCACAACTGGCAGCGATCAAGGGCGCCAATGTGCTGATCGTCGATGACAACCGGACGAACCGGCTGATCCTGAGTGAAAAGTTTCGCGCCTGGGAGCTGTCGCCCCGTGCTGTCGGAGCACCGGATGAGGCACTCGACCTCATCGGCACGGATGATCCGTTTGACCTGATTATCGTGGACTTCAAGATGCCCGTGATGAATGGTTTTGAATTCACTGCGGCGGCGCGTGACCGTCTGGGGCCAAAAGCCCCTCCGATGATCCTGTTCAGTTCGGCATCTCCGATGGAGGAATCGTTTCGCGAGGGCGCCGCAAAGATGGATTATTCATCGACCTTGAGCAAACCGGCAAAATCCGGCCAGCTGCTTTCTGCCCTTGTCAAAGCCCTGGCGCCGGATACGGAACGGATCGACAGCCAGGCACAGGCCGACCCCCGTCCGGAGATGGATACCGCAACGGACGTTCGGGTGCTTCTGGTCGATGACAACGCCATTAACCGCAAGGTTGGCCGAAAAATCCTCAAACGGCTGGGATATGACCCCATCGTGGTCAGTAGTGGCAAGGAAGCGATCGACGGCTGCCAGTCTGAAGACTTCGATATCGTTTTGATGGATATCGAAATGCCGGATATGGACGGCATCGCCGCAACCCGGCAGATCAGGGAAGTCCTGTCCGGCAAACGCGTGCCGTTCATTGTCGCCCTGACGGCAAATGCGATGAGCTCGGAACGCGAAAACTATCTCAAATCGGGCATGGACGACTATCTGAGCAAACCGATAGACGTCGATGCCTTGTCCAACAGCATCAAGGCAGCTCGTCGACATCGGGATGCGCAACTTTCATGACGGCACGGGGGAACAGCCGTCCGCAAGGGGATCAAAATTGAGTACGGATATCATTGATGACAATGCCATCCGCCGGTTGCTGAGCGTCATTGGCGGCGACCGGGAGGACTTTCTCGAACTGATGGAGGAGTTCGAGGAATCGACTCCCCTTCTGGTCGACAAGATGAAGCAGGCGGCGACCGAGGCCAATATCGACTCGTTGCGCATTTCAGCCCATAGTCTGAAATCAAACGCCCGGGACTTTGGAGCGGTCCAACTCGCATCCCTGTGCGAGGCGCTTGAACTGGCCTGCAAAAACCAGGACGTGCCCGCTCCGGTCGACAAAGTCGCCGAGATCGAACAGGCACTTGAGGCAGCACGCGAAGCACTTCGAGGAATGACGCTCCCCGATGTTTGAGGCCTCGATGTTGCCCAGTGAGGAAGTCGAAACGACCGGCGCCCACATCCTGGTTGTCGACGACAACAGCCTCAATCGCAAGAAAATGCGAATGGCCGTTGAAACACTTGGCCATGCGGTGGAAACGGCAGACAATGGAGCCACGGCACTTGAGATGCTCAATGCCGCCAGCTTCGATGCCGTCCTGCTGGACATCATCATGCCTGAAATCGACGGCTTCGATGTTCTGCAGGCCTTGAAGGATGATGAGATATTGCGCGATATCCCCGTCATCGTAATTTCGGCCCTTGATGACGAGACGGAAAGTGTCGTCAAGGCCATCGAACTTGGCGCGGAGGATTTCCTCCCGAAGAATTTTGATCCCGTCCTTCTAAGGGCGCGCTTGGGGGCATCTCTGGCGAAGAAAAAGTTCCGTGACCAGGAACGGGAGTATTTCAGCCGGATCGAACGCCTGACGGAGGCAGCCGAGGTACTGGAGGGCGGTCGGTTCGCGCCGGAGGATCTTGGTCTCGACGATCTGGCCGCCCATGACGATCCGCTCGGGCGTCTTGCCGGGGTCTTTCGCGGCATGGCCGTCGAGATATATGAGCGTGAACTCAAGCTTCGCCGGGCAGTTCAGACCCTGCAGGGCAGTTTCCTTGTGCTGGCGGTCGGCCTGGTGTGGGGATTGACGCCCGCCCTCTCCCGCATGGCCTCGGGTTTGGGGTCCAATCCCCTTGGACTGGCCGTCTGGGTCAATGCCATTGCCGCCCTGTTCTGCCTCTCGATCGCGATATATCGCGGCAAGTTTCCACGCCTGACCGGGCGGGAGTTCATGTTCTTCTTTGGCTGGGCAATCCTGGCCGGTATCCTGCAACGCATGACCACGTTCATCGTTACCGAGCATGTCGAGGCGGCAATGCTGTCCCTGATCGTGACCCTCCAGGGCTTCATGGTGTTCGGTTTCGCCGCCATCACCAAGATCGAGCGCGCCACGCCGCGGCGGCTGATCGGTCTCCTCGTCGGGCTTTTCGGGGTATCGATCGTGCTGCTGACCCGCTTCAACACGGGCGGTGGCGGTGGCAGTGGAAATGCCTGGCTTTTCTTTGCCATGCTCCTGCCATTGCTGTTTGCCTTCGAGGCTCTTGTGCTTGCCGGCAAGCGTCCCGAACATGTCGACACATTCGCATCCGTGGGCATCATGATGGCCCTGTCGGCCATGATGCTCGCGCCCCTCGCCTACGTGACCGGCGACCTGATGCCACTTCGCCTGGAGTTTGGCCGTCTTGAATTCCTGGTTATCCTGATGGGAATTGTCGGAGCGGCATCGCTGCTCCTTTCGTTCCACCTGATCGCAACCGCCGGGGCCGTCTTTTACAGTCAGACGGCCTATGCCATGACAATTGCCGGTGTGGTCTGGGGAATGCTGCTGCTCAATGAGGAGCTGTCAGTCGTCGCCTGGGTGGCTTTCGCCGTCATAGCGGTCGGGATGTACCTCGTGGAGCCGAAAAGCGGTGATCGCGAAGTGGTGATACAGCGCTCGTTCCGGGACAATGGCTGACCCTGGTCTGTGGAGACATACCCCTAGGCCGCGGTTCGTCCCGGCCTGTTGGGTGGATTGGCAGCGCCAGGGCTCATCATCAGCAGATTATCAAATCCTTCGGCATAGAAGTCGGTCAGATAATCGGTTATCAGCTTTTCCTCCGGCTGCACGACAGAGAAGATCATCTCCACATTGTGCTCGCCAAGCAATTGTTTGACACCTTCGGAAGTGGCCGGTCCGCATTCGATCACCACGATATCATAGACATCGGCGATCGCATCCAGCACCCGCGGCAAGTCGGATGAATGATCCATTGCCTTGATCGGATCGGTTGTTCCCTGCGGCAGAATATGGGCGTTGGACAGCCTGTCAGCATGCAGGGCCTCTGGCGTGGTGCATTCGCCGGCCAGCACGTTCGTTATGCCAGGAAGGTCGGACTGCGGCGCCATCATGCGGCTCGGGCAGGCCGAACCAGTCATGTCGACCAGCAAGGTCTGTTGCCCCTCATTGGCAAGCATGCGTGCCAACATCACGGAAACCGTCGACCCCTTGTCGCCTTCCGGCGAAACAACGACGGCGATGGGCGTTTGCTTGGCGATCAGGTGACCCGCAACCGCGCTGACACTGTATTCCGCATCGGGCTCGACAATCAGCGCATCCGTTGGAAATTCGGAAACCGGCGCTGTGTAGAGTGAGGAATCATTGGCGCTCTCATAGCGGTTGTGATGCATCTCAACCATCTCTGCCGAAGGTCTCTCCTCCGGCGCGTCAGGGAGGATCTCCCGATCGAATTCGGCCTGTTCTGCAATCGGATCCGGCGCCTGGCTCTCGGCAGCAATGAATTCAGGCTCAAAATCCCTGTCCTCTGCAACAGGCCCCGGTCTGGCGACCGGACGAAGCCCCTGCCCCGCGAACAGTTCACGCAGCATGATGACAATGGACGACAGCAGAAAAGTCGCCAGCGCTGCAATGATCGTGATGGGGATCGGTTTCGGGAAATAGGCCTTGGCAGGAACAATGGCGCCGGCAATCACCCGAGCATCGGCCGGAAGATTGCCTCGATCCGATCGGGATGCCGCTTCCCGGTAGCGGCTGAGATAGGCCTCAAGCAGATCACGCTGCGCGGTGGCTTCGCGTTCAAGTGCCCGCAGCTCCACTTCCTCGCCGCCGGCTCGGGCTGAATCGGCTTTCAATGCGTTGAGCTGGGCAACCAGTTCCTCCTCGCGCAGGCGCGCCAGTTCGGCTTGATTTTCCAGACCGCGCAGGATCTTCCCGGCCTCGGCCTTGATTTGCGCATTGATGTCACGCAACTGCGACCGCAACCCCTTGATCCGTGGATGTCCGTCGAGCAGCGTTACCGACAGGTCAGCGATATTGGACTGAATGTCAGCTTGCCGGTCGCGAAGCCGGTCGATCACATCCGAATCGACAAAATTGGAAAGAGCCTCGGATGTTTCACCTCGTTCAACAGCCTGTTTGACCACCACGGCTCTTGCCTGGGCATCAGCTTTCTCGGCACGAACGCGGCCAAGTTCGGTTGAAATGTCGGAGAGCTGCCGGCTGGCAAGGCTCGCATTGTCATCAACCATCAGCAGACCGAATTCCGCGCGATAGTCAGCGACCTTTTCCTCCGCAAGCCGCACACGATCCCGCAACTCGGCGATCTCCGGCTCCAGCCAGGCTGTTGCATCGACATTGGAAACGAGCTTGGCGCCACTTTGCATGGCCAGGTAGGTTTGCGCCATCGTATTGGCGACGTCGGCTGCCAATTGCTTGTCCGTGGACCAGAATTCGATCACGATCACGCGCGAATTGGACACCTGATAGACCGTCAGATGTTCACGGAAAGTATCGATCAGCCGCTCCTCCGGCGGCGAGGTATAGGGATCCTGGGAAAGGCCGACTGCTGCCATGATGCTTGTCAGCATGGATGGGTGCGCGGCTGCACTGAATTCGGGCTGATCGGCCAGATCGAGTTTGGCGGCCACCGCGGCAATCAGATCCGTGGAATTGATGATTTCGACCTGGCTTGCGACACCGCGCTCATCGAGAAACTGCGCCTGCCCGGTTTCACGGGGTGTCGATTCTGAAAAGACCGGCTCGCGGTTTTCGATCAGTATCCGTGTTTCACCCAGAAAACGCGGCGAAATGAAACTCGAGACGACAAACGCAGCGGCTGCAACGATCAACACGAGGGACAGGACTGCAATACGCCTTTCCCAGACCGCTGCGAACAAGCGCGCGATATCAATATCTACATCCTGGCCACTCGATTCCCGGCGGGACATGGCATATCACTCCAAACGACAATTGCCCGAAAGGTAAAGCCACATGGTAACGTAAGGGTTAAGCCGGTCTTTACCGATCATTTACATCTCGCCACCCGCCAAACACGGTTTCCGCCGCGCAGGCTGCGTGGTGAAGATTGACAAAAGCAGGCGGTTACCAGCTGGGCAGTCAATCGACCGGCATCCATTTCACTGGGCCGCTGTGTGGCCAATCTGCGGCATTCCCTCATCGCGTTCGGGACGCAACACCTTTGCCTGCCGGGAAATGCCGGCCTTCAAGGCGGTCACTGCTCCATCCTGACAAAGCGCGCAAGAGATCCCAGCCTTCGTATTGCGTTCGAGTTTGCCGAATGTGCCGCGCAGCGATGGCCAGAGCATGTGATGATGGAAAATTGCACGCACTTTACCGCCCATTAACCTTAACCGGAGGATAAAGACGAACGATTTTTCGTTTAATGCTTTCAGAGTGTGCAACCATGGCGATAGGAAAAGTAAACAAGACCATTGTTCTGGTTCTGGCCAGTGCCGCGGTTCTGCTGGCTGGATGTTCCGGCTACCGACCGGCGCCTGAAGCGTTTCATCGCGCCGTGATCGAGCCCTACCGTCTCGATTCCGGTGACAGCTTGCGCATTACCGTCTTCGAGCAGGCTGATCTGACAAACACCTATGCCATCGATCAGGCCGGATACGTGGCCTTCCCGCTCATCGGTTCGGTCAGCGCCAGGGGCCGCACCGTCCAGGAACTGGAAAACCAGATCGCCGTGAAACTACGCAAGGGCTATTTGCGCGATCCCGACGTCTCCATACAGGTCGACCAGCACCGCTCCTTTTTCATCATGGGTGAAGTCAATTCGGCCGGACAGTATTCCTATGTCCCCGGAATGAATGCCCAGAACGCCATTGCCATTGCCGGCGGCTACACCGCACGCGCGAACCAGGCGAATGTCGACATTACCCGCAAAGTCAACGGCGAAGTCATGACCGGACGGGTGACGATCTCAGATCCCATCTTGGCCGGTGACACCATTTATGTCCGCGAACGCCTGTTTTAACCGCAAGGACCGCATTTGCGATGTCGACAGACAGACCACTGCGCATATTGCACTGCTTTCGCTCGCCCGTGGGTGGTATCTTCCGCCATGTGCGTGACCTTGCCGAGCAACATCATCGCGCCGGACACAAGGTCGGCATCCTGTGCGACAGCACCACCGGCGGCTCCTATGAGGATGCGCTGTTCGACACGATCACACCGTTTCTGGATCTCGGACTCACCCGAACGCCAATCCGTCGTGCCATCGGCCCGGCAGACATTGCGACAATTGTTCGATGTTCAGGAGAAATCAAGAGTTTGCAACCGGATATCATTCACGGGCATGGCGCAAAAGGTGGCGCGCTTGCCCGTGTGATCGGTTCACGATTGCGGGTTTCAGGGTCACGCGTAGCTCGCTTCTATACTCCCCATGGCGGCAGTCTGCATTTCAGCCGCTCAAATCCTGCCGGGCGTTTCTTTTTTGCACTGGAACGGCTCTTTGAACGGATGACGGACGGCCTCATATTCGTCAGCGAATATGAGGAGAGCCAGTACAATATGAAGGTCGGGACACCCCGTCCACCAACGTTTCTTATTTACAACGGTCTTGGTGACACGGAATTTGAGCCGGTTCCAAACCAGCCAGACGCCGCTGACTTTCTCTATATCGGCATGATGCGGCGGCTGAAGGGGCCGGATATCTTCATCGAGGCCTTCATTCGCGCCGAACGCCTTGTCGGCAGGCCGCTTTCGGCAGTGATGATCGGCGACGGTGATGAAAAACCCAGCTACGAGCAGACAATCGTGCAAAGCGGATTGCAGAGACGCATCACAATCCATGCCGCAATGCCCGCCCGGGAAGCGTTCGGACGCGGAGCTGTGATGGTTGTTCCTTCTCGCGCCGAATCCATGCCTTACATCGTTCTCGAGGCGCTTGCGGCGGGACGTCCGCTGATCGCCTCGCGTGTTGGCGGCATTCCGGAGATTCTCGGCACCGACAACCCGGCATTGATCGAGCCGGACAATGCCGATGCGCTGGCAACAGCAATGGCGGCAGCGATATCGGATCCTGAATCGCTCAATTCGGCAATGCCATCCCGTAGCGACCTGAAATCAAGGTTCTCTGCGGCGACCATGGCCGACGCCATGATCAAGACTTATGTCGCCTGCCTGGATCAATTGTGATCCACACAGGAATCCGCGGTAAAAAGACTATTAAGAGCTTTGTGTTATCGCTGTTGCAACCATTGTGACAGACAAAGCTGCTGAGATGAGTTTACCAGGACGAAAAAGCGACGGTCAGGCCCAACCGGCACCGGATGACGACACGGTCAAGTCCACCGGAGACGCCGCAAAGCCAGCCAAGGATCAGGCGAAAGTGGGCGATCTGGCCCGGCAGGTCGCGAAACAACTCGGCGTTGACAACTATTCGCCGACGATGATCACCGGCATGGTGCGTTTCTTCGACTTCGCCGGATTGAGTCTGATCGGCATTGGAATGTTCCTCATTTACGTCATGCCGAGAAGCGGGTTCGGCGCCTATTATGTGGTCACTTCGGTGATCGGTGCGCTGCTTGCCGTCTTGCTGCTTCAGATCAGTGATACCTATCAGTTGCAATCTCTCCGGTCACCGCTGCGGGTCCTGGCAAAGATGCTGATGACCTGGACTGTCGCCTTTGCCATCATGGCGGTCATCGCGTTTTTCCTGAAGGTTGGCGCCGATTACTCCCGGTTCTGGTTTGGATCCTGGTTCCTGGGTGGCGCGATTTTTCTCTTCCTTGGCCGAAATTTTGTCGCCTTTGCCATTCGCCGATGGGCACGCGACGGAACCATGGAACGCCGCGCCGTCATTGTCGGCGGTGGAGCGTCGGCCGAACAGCTGATCCGCGCGCTTGAGCAGCAGCCGGACAATGATGTGCGTATCTGCGGCATTTTCGACGATCGCGACAACCGCCGGTCCCCACCGATCGTTGCCGGTTATCCGAAGCTTGGAAACATCTCTCAACTCGTCGAATTCGCTCGGCTGGTCCGTATCGACATGCTGATCATATCCCTGCCCCTGACGGCGGAAAAACGCGTCATGGACATGCTGAAGAAATTGTGGGTCTTGCCTGTCGATATCCGGCTGGCCGCCCATTCCAGCGAACTCAGGTTTCGTCCGCGCGCCTATTCGCGCATTGGTTCAGTCCAGATGCTGGATATATTCGACCGCCCGATCAATGACTGGGACTCGGTGGCAAAACGCGCATTCGACGTGATTTTCAGCCTGCTTGGAATCCTTGTTTTCTGGCCGGTCATGCTGGCAACAGCGATCGCGATCAAGGCAACATCCAAAGGCCCGGTTTTCTTCATGCAGAAGCGGCATGGCTTCAACAATGAAGTTATCAACGTCATCAAGTTCCGTTCCATGTATGCCGATCAGTCCGATCCCGCCGCACGCGTGGTGGTAACAAAGGGTGACCCCAGGGTCACGCCGGTCGGACGCTTCATACGACGCACCTCGATTGATGAGCTGCCGCAATTCTTCAATGCGCTGCGCGGCGATCTGTCTCTCGTCGGACCCAGACCCCACGCCGTCCTGGCGCAAACCGATGACAGGCTCTTCGCGGAGGTCGTAGACGGCTATTTTGCCCGCCACAGGGTCAAACCCGGTGTCACCGGCTGGGCCCAGATCAATGGTTGGCGCGGCGAAGTCGACGATGATGAAAAGATCAAGCAACGCACCGCGTTCGATCTCTACTACATCGAAAACTGGTCTTTGCTGTTCGATTTGAAGATCCTGTTTCTGACGCCCTTCAGGCTCCTGAATTCGGAAAACGCCTATTGAAAACCGCGACAGCCACATATGAGCCGCAGATCCGAGTCTTAGGCCCGGCGATCAGCAGGTTTCTCCTGGGCATCGGAGCGTTTTTGACCGGTTTCGTGATGAATGAACCGGCGCCCTACGAACTCTATCTTGTGGTTCTCATCGCGATCTGGTTCCTGTTCGGACTCAAAATCTCAGCAACCAGCGCGATCCCGTTGACTTTACTGATTATTTTCAACATTGGCGGCATGCTGTCTCTGACCACCATGAATGTGCTGGAGAGCAACGACTACCTTTATGTTGCAGTGTCGCTGTTTCTGGGCCTGTCGACGGTGTTCTTTGCCGCCGTCATCGAAGAAGACGGTGAGCGTCTGGCCACCATATTCAACGCCTATATTCTTGCGGCATTGATCACCGCCATGTTTGGCATATTGGGCTATTTCGGCGCCATTCCCTCGGCCGAATCCTTCACACGCTACGGCCGCGCCATGGGGGTCTTTCAGGACCCGAATGTCTTTGGCCCCTATCTGGTGCTGCCCTGTTGCTATCTGGTCTACCGGATGCTGACCGGCAAACTCGCCACCATGCCGCTGCGTCTTATCGCGCTGCTGGTCCTGAGCGTGGGTGTGTTTCTGTCTTTCTCGCGCGCGGCATGGGGGCTCTATGCTTTCAGCATGGCCATGCTGATCATGCTGTTGCTGCTGCAGGAGCGATCACCGCTGTTTCGCATGCGGATATTTCTGCTCGGGATCGCGGGCTTCACCGTCATTGCCATTGCACTGTTGATCGCACTGCAATTCGACCAGGTCTCTGAACTGTTCGCAACACGCGCCCAGCTTGTACAGGACTATGACAGTGCCCGGTTCGGCCGTTTCGCCCGCTACGGGCTCGGCTTTGCCCTCTCAATGGAAAAGCCACTGGGGATCGGCCCCGTTGAGTTTGGCAAGATCTACGGAGAGGACACCCATAATATCTGGCTCAAGGCCTTGATGGACTATGGATGGATCGGTTTTGTCGCCTTCCTGACGCTGGTCGTCTGGACGCTGGTCGCCGGATTCAAATGCCTGCTGCGGGACCGGCCCTGGCGACCCTATTTCATCTGCATCTATACCGTTTTTCTGGGCCATATCCTGATCGGCATGGTCATCGATATTGACCACTGGCGGCACTTCTACATCCTGCTGGGAGTCATATGGGGCTGTATCGGCCTTGAGCAGCGCTATCAGCGACGCCGATTCTACGCAGCCTGAAGCAATTGCATCCAGTGCAAACGCCCTAGGCTGTAGTGACGATTTAAACTATGTCCCGGATGCGAATGCACTGAGATATCCGTGCTGTCGGTCTACTTTGACCTGGGTCCGCATCGACCGCCATTCGCGCGAGATCCAGCGTAATCACTCCGCCATGAACCAACGGAAATCGACCCGCTTGGGAGCATCTCATCAGTCATTTCATAAGGCTGCAACCACTTGTCCCAGGCGTCGTGCAGAATACCGCCCCGGATTATCGGCACTGATTTGAGGTCGCTTGGTTTCGAATTTCGAGCTGCAAGTTCAGGAGAGCAGACCGGAAATTTCTTCGGTTCGAGCAGCAGTTCGGCAGTCCCTTCAGACCAAGGATCTTTCCGAAGGCGTGCACTCAGGTCACTTTGCGACTGATCTGGATGGATATCCCGGTCATCAGATTCTACCTGTATGCGAATATCCAGATATTGCTGGGCGGACTATTCCCATTGGGTGTCACATCCGCTCCATATCATGCCTATCTTGGTGGCGTTTTTAGTGTGCTGTATGTCGTTGGGGGTAGCTGGGCCATCGTTCGCATGGGTGCAGCCAACACCGCACTCTTGGTTGTTTGCGGTCAAGTGCAATCGGGCGTTGTTCTCGACATTATGGATGTGGAACATATTCCGAATTGGGAGTTGTTTTCGGGCGTCGTTTTGATTCTTGGTGGTGTGGTTCTTATCCAGCGCCAGCGACGATAGGAAATCACACGTCAGCGTGCGTCGTCTCCTTCTCGAACCGAATGCTTTGTGGAAACGCCGACAAAACCGGTTGAGAATCAGAACTATGGAACAACCGTACTGGCCGGATGATAATATCAGGACGTCAACCTGGGACATGAAACACGCCCCCGCGATGCTGCCTAATAGTCCTTTTCGTAGAAGATTCCGGCCTTGGTCTCGCCGTCGGAACTCGCCTCTCCCCGCGCCTTCAGATTGCCGGTCAGGTCCACGTCAATCGTCACCTTTCCGGAGCTGCCGGACAGGCCCTTTTCGACATTGATATAGGTTCGGTCATTGAGATAGCTTCCGATTCCGAGAGCCGCACCGCCACCGGCCTCATCGGGAATAATGTCGACATCCGCGAAACCGCCCAGACTGCGCAGTCGGCCCAACAGACCTTCACCGGAATTCACGCCGCTCAACTGTGAAACCGCATTGGCCAACTGGGCGATTTGAAGGGGAGACAGTTTCGACAGATCCTTGCCAAAAAACAGCTTTGCCAGGATTTCATCCTGCGGAACGGTCGGGACGGACGTAAAGGATATCTCCGGCGCCGATGCGGTTCCTCCAATCACGATGGAGTAAGATGCGCCGCTCACGGTTGTTGTCGTCCGGAAATTCAAACGGGGGATCATTGGTCCATCGAACACGATTGATCCAAGATCGAAATCGAACCGTCTGGTCAAGATGTCAAGCCGACCCCTGATCAGATCAAACCGCCCCTTCGCGCGCGGTGACGTGGTGGAACCGGTGACCTGAATCGATCCTCCGAATTCTGCGTCAATGCCGCGTCCCCTGACAAAAATGCGCGATGGCGCCGAAACCGTGAGATCAAGCTGCAGGGCACCACCCGATTGACCGCCGCCGCCATCGTCGCCCCGCGGTGCGAGTTCACGTGCCTGTTCGGCGACGGCGGCCGACGCATGCAGATGTTTGACGTTCACCTGGGGTATGGACGCCGGTAGCTGTTCAGGAATGGCGATGTCAGTGCGTTGAAGGGTGACAGTACCGCCGATCGCACCGGCCCGCATCAGGGCCCCGCTAATGCTCATATCGGCGTCAAACTGTGTCGTGAGAATTTCTCCATTGCTGTACGTCCCATCGGACACGGTGATCGTCAGATCAGCGGGCAAGCCACTGGCGGGGTCGACATCCACATAGCCTGCAACCACCAGCTTGCCCTTGGATCCTATTCTGCCGTTGAAACTGGAAATGTTTGCGCGTGTGCCGTCAAAGTCGACCTGCGCGGCAATGTCCCGAATGGTCAATGCCGAGTTTTCTTCTATGAGGGTTGCATTGCTGGTGCTCAAGCTGCCCTTGATCCGGGGCGCCTGGGCAGTGCCCTGAACCGTCAGGAAAACATCCACTTGCCCTTCCAGCAGGATACCGGATTCCGATAAGGGAATTCCGGCGAATTCAAACGGCGCGCTGCCGTTCAGCGTCAGATCAAGTGACGGCCCGTTGCTGATATTCACCGACCCGCCAGCCGTCAGACTCATGCCGCCGCCGGTCGCCTTGGCATTCATCTTAAGCTGGTTCGATGCGAACGTACCTGAAGAATCAATGCCGATCGACGGAATACGGGCCTCACGTGTTGCCGCAACAGAAAAATTCACAACAGACAAATCATAGACGACATTTGGGTCGGATGGAGAGCCGGTGATGCGCGCATTTGCATTGATCGTGCCGGCCTGCCCGAGACCTGCCGGTGCGACATCTTCAAGCGAACCGAGCGGGAACCCCTGAACATTGACATCGATTGAAAGCTGGTCGCCGGCCGCACCAGAGACGGTGACACGTCCCTGCCCCACGCGCAGCGTCACCGTTTCAATGCGGGTGGCGCTGTCCACAAGCGTGATTGTCGCCGGTTCCGTGAGTTCGACCGGGATCGATGAAATCCGTCCGCTGACCCGTGTCAACTCGACGGACGTCGTTCCATGCTGGGACGACACCTCACCGACAACGGACAGAGGATCATTCTCCAATGTGCCATCAACAGAAAACCGAAGCGCTTGCAGACCACCGGTCACACGCGATGTCACATTGCGAATCGCCGTTCCCGAAACGGACACGGCCGCGGTGTTGACGGTTGTATCAATGGACAAATCATTTTGCGGATCGATGATCTGCGCCACAATGTCGGTTCCCGACAACTGGACCGCCCCCAGGTCGAGTGTCTGGGAGTTCAGCTCTGCCCGGACCGACTGCACCGCGTTTTGCTCGGAAAACTCCACAGTTCCCTGGAGTGCGCCGGACAACCCCTCCTGCAGCAGAAGCGGACCAAGATCGGCGAGTGACGACACATTCAGATCAAGAGAACCGACAAGAATTCCGGAAGCATTGGCCTGGAGACGACCGTTGGCGCTTGCGCCGGGCACAACCAGATCAAGCGTTTCGATCACCGGTGCGCCATTGGGTCCGGCCATCACATCAGCGGCCACTGAGATCGGCTGATTTTCATACCGGCCGTTGAGTTTCAGATTGGCGCTAGGGCCGGTCGATCCGGCAACGCCATTGGCCTCCACAGTCAGTCCTTCAAGCGGTTTTTCGAGGATGGTGATCCCGTCACCCTCGGCACGAATGTCGAATTGCGGCGCATCGGGCGTTCCGCTCAATGCAATTGTCGCCTCCAGCCCTCCACTCAAACCCTCATTGAGGCTGGCAAGACGAGCCAGTGACAGTTCCCCGTCAATCTGCAGGGCATCCGGGGCAACCCGGCCCTTGGCCGAAGCCTGCAGATTTCCGCTTTCGACCGTCACATCTGACAAAATCAGAACACCGTCATCTTCTCTGCCCAGCCGACCGGCAATTTGCGCCGGCTGCTGACCAAACACCCCATTCCACGGTGCCGTCCCGAGTGCGTTCACCGTTGAAGCAAACCGCAGATCGAATTCGTTTTGCACCAGATCGTACTGACCCGTAACCTCCGCGTTGAGCTGCTGGGATGACAGCACGGACTTATCGATGGTCAGGACCCCAGCGCTGATTTCCGCGCTGACATCGGCATTGACGGATCCGGCGAGCAGTGAATCCAGGCTCTCATTGCCGGTGGAAATCGATGCCAGCTGCATCGACAACTCGGCGGGGCCGGAACCGGAAAGGAAATCGATCGAAGAAGAACGACCGCTCAGCCTGGCATCGGATACGGAGCGGCTGCCATCCGAGAAGGATTTCATCGTGCCGTTCAAAGCCCAGTCAGCTTTTTCAAGGGTACCCTTCAGTGAAGTTGAAATCTGAGTGTATCCGACAGACAGTGTCGTATCGCTTGACAGATCGAGCGCGATTTCGCTGTCAGCTGCTCCGAATGTCAGATCGGCCTCGAGGTCGACTTCATCGGTATCGGCCAACACATGACCCGATGCAGTGATACTCACGAGAGCAGACCGGGCGGAAAAAGTCTCGATCCGATAGGTGTTTTTTCCATCCCGTTCTGCCGACAGTTCAATTTGTGTATTCCCGGCGACAAAAGGTGTTGCGACAGGCGGAACCAGTGGCGCCAATTGCCCGGACAGCGTTCCGCGAACGACCTGTTTTTCGTCGGTTATGGACAGCGACACGGCGCCATCTACGGTCTTTCGCCCATCGAGATTGACGGCAAGTGTCGCCTGCCAGTTGTCCAGCGGCCCCGCGCCGGCCAGCGTGATGTCGACGGCAGGCAAGCCATAAATATCGATCATGCGTGCCAGCAAACCGTCAGCCGGCTCGCGGACCGCAAGATCGAGCTGCAGTTCATTGCTCTCCGGCGATACTTTCCAATTGGATGTAATCTCCCCGGACTTTCCGTCAATGCGAACGAGCTCAAGTGCACCGGAAAGATCCACCGGATCCGCATCCAGAAGGACTGACCCGGTAAGCTGAAGCTTTGCTGCCTCGCCCAGTACGGGTTCCTCGAGCGCGATGGTTCGCACAAAAATATTGTCGACCCGTGCCTGAACCTGCGGCAACCCGAATCCGCCGGATTGTGTCGACGTTTCACCGGCTGCCGGCTTTCGCAAAACGTCGACCATACCGACCGAGAGACGCGATGCGCTGATCTTCCCGGTCAGCAAGCTCCAGCGGGACAGGTCGGTCTCGACATCGCGTACAGTCAACCAGGTCCCGTCTGCATCGCTTATCGAAACCGAATCCACCGTCGATGTCCCACTGAGAACGCCACCCAGACCGGAAATCTCGATCTTTGTGTCGGCTGAACTGGCAAAGGAATTGATGATGGAGGCCGTCATCCGCAGACCAGGACCGGTCCCGAGCATCGCCAGAACAATCATGACCAGCGCCACGACTACGGCAAGACAGATGATCACAAAGCGAAGCGGGCGTTTCATTTTGGGTCCATTCAAGGGATTCGCACCCATAATATAGTGTATTTTGTTCCTAAACGTATGGGATCATTCTTGCCCCGGCCTGCCGGCAGCCCGATTGGTCGCGTTTGCGGACCATGGACCAGATTGACCGAACACTTTCAATTGCTGACAAACGAACTAGGATCGGGCCATGGATGACCTCGTTCTCTATGATCATGCTGGTTCGATCTGCTCACAGATGGCCAGACTGGCTCTGGTCGAAAAAGAGCTTCGCTTCACGCGGCACCAGATCGACATCATGGAGACAAATCAGCAGTTCGAACCATGGTACGTCGCCCTGAATCCCAAGGCTGTCGTTCCCACGCTGAAAATCAGTGAACGGGTGGTGACCGACACCCTTTGCATCGTCAATACAGTACAGGATATGCCCGGCCCCGATCTGTCTGGAGACAGCACAACGCAGTCCTGGCTCAAGGACATCATGGCCTTGCATTACGGCGTTCTGTTGTACCGAAACCGCCTGGATCCGAACGGAACTGCAAGACAGATCGTGGCACGCGGACACTTTCTGGAAGACCTGCTTCATCGGCGACCTGATCTTGCTGCCTTGATCGAAACACGGCTGGAGGGCAATCGCCGTTTTCAGGCCCTGCTCGCAGACCCGGAGGGAATCGAACGGCACGTTGCCTCAGCGCGTAATCTCGTTGACCGACTTGCCGGAACCCTCAAGACCCGATCGTACGTGGCCGGTGAGACCTATTCGCTGGCCGATTGCTTCGCAACGGCCGCACTGGCGCGCTTCAAGATCCACGGATTTTCTGGCTGGTGGGCCGATACGTCCGTTGCCGACTACTATGCACGCATGAAGCAGCGGCCAAGCTTCGCCGAAGCTCAGGTCATAGATTCCGGAACGGAACGAGACCTTTGAGCCAATGGATGACCTGTTCAATCACCGCCGGAACCTGGCCAACGTACCGCTGACGGATCCGGACAAGAACCGCATCATTGGCAACGGCGCACCCCGGTTCGAGCTCTATCACTTTGCTCTTTCCGTCTGTTCCCAGAAGGTGCGCACCTGTCTGGCAGAAAAAGATGTTTCCTATATCGCCCATGACATCAACATTCAGCCGGGGAACTACCATCCCGACTATATCCGCCTGCGTCTTCTGGGTCAGGCCGGACGGAGCATGGCGCGCGGGTATACCGGGCGCTCCAGCGTCGAGAGCGAGGGATTTGATCCAGCGGTGGTTCCCACATTGCTGGATCTGGAACAGGCGATGGTGCTCGTCGACAGTGTCAAGATCTGCGCCCATGTCGACGCCGTATGCGCCGGCGGCACCAAATTGATCCCGGCGACACTCAAACAATCCATCGACTCCGAAATTGCCATTGTCGATGCCACACCACATGTGGCCATCCTTTACGGTGCACATCCCGATGGTGACTTTCGGCCGGAGCGGATCCGGTCCGTGATGCCAGGTGTACACGACCGCAAGATCGCCAAACTGCAGCAGGCATTGGAACAGGCGCGTGGCGATCCAGAAATTGAAGCAGCCATTGAAGCCAAGATCAGCAAGGAAAGAGCCGGCAAATCGCATGTCGCCAGACCGGAGGCCATGCGCGCCTCAGTCGACGACATCATCGACACTGTCGCGGCGCTCAACGACCGGCTTGACGACGCAAGACGATGGGTGTGTGGGGAGGTTTTCACGATGGCTGATGTGCAGTGGGCGGTTTCACTGTTCCGCCTCAAGTGGATCGGCATGGCGTTTTGCTGGACTGGCGGTCATACCCTTAACACCAAGTCCCGGCCAAACGTCGAGCGTTACGCTTCGCGCCTGTTTGACCGTCAATCCTTTCGCGAAGCCGTCATCCATTGGCCGGGCGTTCCGAGATCGGAATATGTCATGGAGCACTATCGGGACGAATCGTAGCAACTGTGTCAGAACGCCTGTCCGAGGCCAAGATAGAAGCCGAATCCGGGTTCACCCGAAATCTTGTTCAGCGGAACCGCCACATCCAGCCGGAGCGGTCCGACCGGTGTCAGATACCGCACGCCCGCTCCAACACCGGTGTACCATGTGCCGTTTTCACCCGGTATGGCCGACGCAAAGGCGCCGCCGCTGTCAACAAAGGCTGCAAGGCCGATCGTATCGGTGACACTGAAACGCACTTCGGCCGAGGCCTCGGCAAAGGACAGACCGCCTGTCGGCTGGCCGCCGCTTCTCGGTCCGGCAACCTGATAGTTGTATCCGCGGATCGATCCACCACCACCCGCATAGAATCGCCGGTCAGCCGGAATATCGGCAAGGTCAGAGCCAACAATCGTTCCAGCGGCGACCCGGCCGGCAAGCACAACGGTTCGCGCCTCATTGACTGCGCGGTATGTGCTGAACGCGGCACGGGTTTTGAAGAAGGCATTGCTGTTGTTGAGATCGTATGAGGGTTCACCATAAAGCAACACCCGGTATCCGCTCGTCGGATTCAGCTTGTTGTCGCGGGTATCGCGGACGATCTGCGTCGGCAGAGAGATGATTGAAGCGACGCTCGGTCCGACAGTTTCATCGAAGCGCGCATATTCGTATTTGAGGTCGATCTCACCGGTCGTCGTTTTGCTGAACTCGTGTTCAAAACCAACACTGCCACCAACGGACTGCTTCTGAAATGCCTCGGTGTTCTGGAGCTGAATTTCGGCTGTCGAGCGGAAGGACGTCATTGGACCCCACACACCGGGTTTCTTGAACGTTGCCGCAATGTGATAATCCAACCCGGTCGAAAAATTCGACCTCCCGATGCCGGTCACGCCGCCTTCGATGCGAAAACTCTCGGCATGACCGAACAGGTTTCGGTGCGTCCAGAACCCCTCGAATCCCAACCCGTCCGTTGTCGCGGCCGTAACGCCAACACCAAAGGTCTTGCTCTTGCGCTCGCTGACGGTGATGGTGATCGGCAGCGATCCATCGGCCGCCAATTGATCGGCTTCCTCGATGATCACACTGTCGAACACGCCAAGCGCGCGCAGGCGGGTGCCGGCATCCGCCAGAACCTGCGGACTGAACCGCGCGCCGCGCTGTATATCGGCCTGCCGTATGATGAATTGCGGATCGACGTCTTCAGCACCAACGACAGTCACGGTGCCGAAGACCGCACTGGCGCCTGAATCCAGCCGGATGCGAACCTCCAAGGTGTCGGTATCGTGGTCGGCAGTCAGCGTACTTTGACTGATTGTCGCGAAGGGATATCCGTCATCACGCCACGCCGAGACAAGTTTTCGACCCGCCTCCACGACACGCTCCGAACTCGCCAGCTCACCCGCGACGACGCCGTAGTCGGCAAGATCGATCGCCTGCCCGGATGTCGTTGCAGCATCGGGTTGGGAAAATGTGAAGACCGGACCGGCGATCACATGAATGGAAACGTTGGCCTGGCCACCGCGATTGAGAACAGCGTCAATTGGAACGGTCTCGAACGGTCGTCCATTGATGAGAATGGCCACCGTACCGCCATACAGCGCTTTGGCATAGAGAGCAGCCACCAGCCGGCGCTTGTCGTTTCGGGCTTTGCTCAAGAGACCGATTGTGCCGGAAACCGGCTTGTCCTTCTCACTGACCAGCAGAGAGATCGAATCAAGGGATTCCTTCAATTCAGGATCATTCGTGGTAAGCGTGACGTCATAGCGTACCGGATCAGGAACCTCTTCGGTAACCTGCTCGGTCTCCTTTTCGCCCCACAGATGCACGCCGAAGAGTTTGAATGCCGACGCCGGTGAAACGGACAGCAGGACACTGACAGTCGCTCCGAGAGCGGCCGCCTTTGCCAATCTGATCGCTGAGTTTCGACGGTCGTTCATCAACAAACGCAGTGCAGGACGATGAACGCAGACAGATCACCATCCCATTCAGGGATCCATCCCGTCACGAATCTCCCCGAACCGACCTGCTCACCCTTCCTTGCCCACAATATCGGTGGCCCCGCCAGACCGGCGGAAACCTTCACTTCAATCATTAGCCCGGATGTGGCCTGACGGCCAAGTGCCGGAACGCAATACACATCCGCCGCGCCAGTCGCTTTGCCGCTACAGGCGCCGTTCATTGCAACCGATAATAAGCGTCAATCGTCACCAAATCCTAACCAAGCCCGTTAGGCATCGATTGATCAAAGGGCGTGAAAGAACCCCGCTCCAGGTCTTGCCACTCATCGGTCACCTGAAAGGCAGTTCAGTCAAAGACATGTCCGTGGTGATAACGCTCGTCTTTTCCGGCTGCTTCGGTCAACGCAGCCACATTCGACTTTGTGAAAAAGCCGTCAAACTTCTTGCACCGTTCGATATATTCAGTGATCAGCAATGTGTGGGCCGAGTGCTTTGAAAAGATCTGCTTGAGATCCGGCGAATCCTTGCATTCACCGACAACATGGGCAAGGAACGGTACACCCTGCTGCCCAAGAATACCGACCACATAGTCGACATTCTTTTGACCCGAAGGGTGATCACCATCCACAACCTCGACGGCCATATGGTGCAGCCGGCGGCCAAAATTCCGAACGAAATCTTCGGTAGGCATGGGCAGCCGTTCAAAGGAATTCACAAACGAAGGTGTATTGTTGGCCGTAAAAACCTTTGCCGGCGACATCTTGTCGTCACTGACCGAGGGACATCGCGTGACATTGGTCGAGGAGTTCATTTCGGAGATGTTGTAGGCCCCCCAGAAGTAATAGGGAACCATTGTCAAAAACTCCAAAATGGCATCCTCGCGCTCACCGGCCAGAATTCGTGTGGCCATGTGATCATAGCCGAGCATCAATTCCACCAGCCCCTTTTCCTGCGCAAACGCCGAGGCTTCCGCCAGTGATTTCAGCTCGTCGGCCGTAAGATCGTATCTCTCGCCCAACGCCAGTGAATCCGGATCGTTGAAGTCGCTCGAGGAATAACCGACACGGTTGCCGGTAAAATCGGATACGTTGGAAAAAAGGATCGTGTCAGACGTGAAAAAGGGGTTCTTCGTATCGCCTCTGTATTCGAAACGGATATATTGCGACTCCAGCGTGTCGCGCAGCGCCCCGCAATCGGTACAATGATACACCTCACCAACATATCGCGTATTCGGCTTGGCCCGCGACAGCGGATAGAGCGCATTCAATCTCCTGATGTAATCCTCATATCGATGCGAGTTCGGCTCCATCACAATGACGGTCGGGAAACCCGCCGTGTTCTGCAAAATGTGAAATCTGTGGCTGTCGGACCGATAGCTCGATTGATACCGGTAGGGGGTCATTCTGTGCAGTTCGCCCAGGGTCGCAACACCGTCATCGGGTTCAACCTGCAACACCACCGCCTTCATGTGTCCCACAAGGTCTTCGACACCGCAACTTTTCCTGCGTTCGTAGATTTTGCCACGGTATTCCTCGAAGAACGCGGAGTTCTTCTTGTCACCTTTCGGCACATAGCCCGCATAGTCAAAACTCATCAATTCCAATCCTTCGCCATCTGAATTCTCGCTTGGCCGATCCTCAGTAGGTCGGCTCCCACATGGTTGCCTTCACCGATTCCAGAATCTCATCATCCGTTGCTTCCGGCGCAACCCGATCTTCAATTGCCTGCTTTGCAACCGCACAGGCCACCAACCTGCTGACATCGCGGATTCCGGCGACATCAGGCAGCAGTGACGCGTTGGAATCGCCGAGGGCCGGTGCCGTTTCGGCAAGCGTCTCGGCTGCAGCCATGAACATATTATCCGTGACACGCGACGCGCCGGCAGCAATGATCCCAAGTCCCATTCCCGGAAAAATATATGTATTGTTGCTTTGCGCGATCGTGTAGGTGCGGCCTTCGTACTCGACAGGTGCAAACGGGCTTCCGGTTGCCACGAGCGCCCTGCCCTGCGTCCATTCGATGACATCTTTAGGAACCGCTTCGGCCCGCGACGTTGGATTGGACATGGGAAAAATAATCGGGCGCTCACAGGCCCGTGCCATTGCGCGGACAATGTCTTCGGTAAAAAGACCCGGCTGCCCCGAAACTCCGATCAGTACTGTCGGCTTGCAATGTTCAATAACGCTGGCCAAATCGATCTGGCCGTTCGCACCCGCCCAATCGGCAACGGCATCGTGCGGTTGCGTCAGCCTTTGCTGGAACGGCATGAGATCGGTCATTTGGTCATGCAGCAACCCGTATCGGTCCACCATGAACATACGCGCACGCGCCTGATCATCGGTCAATCCATCCCGCATCATCGCTCTGATGATCTGCTCTGCTATTCCGGCACCGGCTGAACCGGCGCCAAGGAACGCGACACGATGGTCGCTCATCTTGACATTGGCGACCTTCGACGCGGCGATCAGCGTGCCAACCGCAACGGCAGCAGTGCCCTGGATATCGTCATTGAAGGTACAGAGTTGATCGCGATATTTATCCAGCAAAGGCGCGGCATGCGGCAGCGCGAAATCTTCGAATTGAAGCAGAACATGCGGCCAACGCTTTTTGACCGCTTGGACAAACATGTCAACGAAGGCGAAATACTCTTCGCCGGAAACACGCTCGTGCCGCCACCCGACATAAAACGGATCAGAAAGCCGTTCCTGATTGTTGGTGCCGGCATCCAGCATGATCGGCAGCGTGTTACCCGGGTGGACACCTCCGGCCGCCGTATAGAGCGACAGTTTACCGATCGGTATTCCCATGCCGCCGGCACCCTGATCACCCAGTCCCAAAATGCGTTCACCGTCCGTAACGACAATTGCCTTGACGTCACTGCAGGGTGCATTGCCAAGCATTTCATGTATCTGATGCCGTTCCGGATAGGACAAGAACAGTCCTCGTGGACGCCGATAGATTTCGCTGAATTTCTGGCATGCTTCGCCGACAGTGGGCGTGTAGATGACCGGCATCATCTCATCGAGATGGTCGGTGATCAGGCGGTAGAAGAGAACTTCGTTCGTATCCTGGAGAGCCCGCATGAAGATATGCCGCTCAATGGGTGTGGTCTTGGATGAAAAAGCCACATAGGCGCGACTGACCTGTTCATCCAGAGATTCGACCTCAGGTGGGAGCAGCCCCAGCAATCCGAGATGTGTTCTTTCGTGAATCTTGAACGCCGTCCCCTTGTTGAGGAGCGGGTCATTGAGAATTTCATGACCTTTTGTCGGCGCGTCCGATATTTCAACCATGGGTTTCCTGTCCAGTATTCCGGTTCACGATCGTTCTCGAAACAAAACGGGTCTGAATATGATCGAAGTGACAGTTGATCAATTGTATCGACCTTAACGAGGACCGGTCAAATTGACCAACGCTAATCGCACCCCCGGTTACCAAATCACGACGCACAGTGGTGACAACGCGCCGGAAGGGTTGGGAACACCTTGCCTGGTCGCGGGGCTCTGCACGGCGTGACTTGCCCATTAGACCGACTTTACCTATTGCAGGGACTGCGATCGGAGAATTGAGGACAAAGCACCATGACCACCGCGCCCTATGACAGCGACAATATCTTTGCCAAGATCCTGCGCGGTGAAATGCCGTGTCATAAAGTGTATGAAGACACACATACTCTTGCTTTCATGGACATAATGCCCCGGGGACAGGGTCATTGTCTGGTCCTTCCCAAAAAGCCCGCCCGCAATGTGCTCGACGCGAAGCCGGAAGACCTCGCTCGTGTCATGGTGACAGTGCAAAAATTGTCACATGCCGTAATGGAAGCGTTCGGCGCGGATGGTGTCACCATCCAGCAGTTCAATGAACCCGCCGGCGGACAGATTGTCTTTCACCTCCACGTCCATGTGATACCGCGCTTCGACGGAGTCAAACTTCGACCCCATACGGGAGAGATGGAAGATCAGGGCGTGTTGAAGGACAACGCCGAGAAGATAATGCGCGCATTGGCAAGCGCCTGACCCCGTAGGCCGGGCGCAACTGTCGCGTTAGCCATTCTTCATGGCATTCAAGGGTTGCCGACGTCGATCGACGTCAGCTCGCGATATAGGCTTTGATTTCTTCCGCTTCCCGCTCGATCTGCTCGATGCGTTTGCGCACCACATCTCCAATGGAGATCATGCCGCCAATCTTGCCGTCGGTTTCCACCGGAAGGTGACGAAAACGACCGGAACTCATGGTCTCCATCACCTGATTGACTGTCTGGCTTTCATCACAAACCTTCACGGCCGTTGTCATGACACGGGAAACCGCTTCGTCCAGTATCGACGGGCCCGTTTCAGCAATTGCCCGCACGATATCGCGCTCGGAAACAATGCCGCAAATCCGATCAGCTGAATCGACAACCACAACGGCACCAATCCTGTGTTTCGAGAGCGTTTTACCAATCTCCGCCACGGAAAGATCCTGGGTCACGGTTATGACATCACGCCCTTTCTGGTCCAATATTGCCTTGACTGTCATTTTGGCCTCCTTTCCCTAGACCGTTTCACGTTCTGTCAGAATCGTGAAAACGGTGACCGCCGCCGGTTTTGTTGATGCATCCAGGTTTTGCCGATCCCGTCAAAACCGGTATTGCTCCAAAACGAACGGTTCGCCGAACATCACCTCCATGGTGCGCGCAGTAAATGTGAATTGCAAGCGTCACGCGAAACGGTGTGGAGAGCCATGTTGACGGGCTTTCACTGTCCGCGATCACGGTCAAAAAAGGCAAAGGCGAGAAATCCGAACAGGAACCCGCCGACATGCGCCTCCCAGGCGATACGCGTCCCATCGGCGGCACCGGCGGCAAATCCCACCGCCGCAAGGGCATTCACCCCGAACCAGACGGCAACATAGATCAACACGGTCCGGTTGGTCAGAGCACTTTGCAGACTGTTGCGCGGTAGAAGATGCGCATTCATGCGATTGAAACGCCCGTCTTTGGGAAATGCAAAGCGCGCGGCGGCGCCCATGAGCGCTGAAACAACGCCGGATGCACCGATGACGGGAATGAAACTATCCTGATGCAGGCCCCAGTAAAAAGCCGCCGAACAGACTGCCGACAGGGCCCAGAACACCAGAAATGTGGTTGTACCGATCCTCCGTGCAACGATCGCACCGAATGCCATCAACCAGACGGAATTGACGATCAGGTGACCGTAACCGCCATGCAGAAAGGAATAGGTGATGGGTGTCCAAAGCCAGGCCAGGCTCTGATCCCCCGAATCCATTGAATAGCGCAGCGGAATGAACCCGCCCTCGATCACCAGAGTGAAATTCTGCTGCTGTGTCAGCACCGTATCGCGGGCGATCTGAACGAGCCACATAATCGCCAGCAGCCAGGTTACAACGGCTGGCATGTTGAACATCGGCACCCGTTGCCCCGTGTTCCCGCCCGGATACGGGCCATCCCCATTGTCGTCTGATCGGCGTTGGTTGAAATTCATGGTCCAGCCCTCGCGGCCAATGGAGCGGAGGCCAGATCCGGCTCCTCGAGTGTACGGTGCAGCCCTGTGTAGAAGGTTCAGGCAAAATTGAAAACAATTCAGACAGGTCACACAAAAAAATAGCCGTTTGACATCTCTGTCAAACGGCCTTGGCCGAGCCCCACCCCGGTCCGGAAAATTGTGCTGAAGAGCGAGAAAATCAGTATTCTGCCCTGATGAAGAGACCATGCCATACCGGGTCAAATCCGACAATCTAAACTCTTCATTAACCTTAATTCGGCTGGAAAGGACCAACCTGTCGGAAACCCGGCCGCGACGACCGTTGACCCCAATTGCCGGAAAACCTCAAAAGCTGTGCACTTCGAACCTCTGCGCTTACAAGTTGTTAACCTCGCATACCTATTGTGAGACCAACACAAACCATCAATGCAAGGTTGGCTATGCAAACCGCCACAGACTCGGCCACTGAAATTCATGATGAGTCGGACGAGGACGCAGCATTCCAGAACGTTGCCGTCGATCTGCACGGTCGGCTGATGTGCGCTGATTTCAACGAATTCGAATGCGTTGCGCTGGAAATGTCGCCTGGCGAAGTTCTGTTCAAATGCGGCGCCCTGCCGCGTCTCCATGAACGGATCATTTCCTATATCGACCACATCGGTCGAATCGAAGGCAAGGTCAAGAAACTCAATGATGATGGCTTTGTCATTTCGGTTCAGGCAACTGAACGAAAGCGGCAAAAGCTGGCCGCTCAACTGACCTGGTTCGCCAACAAAAATGAACTTGGCTTGCCGGAGGACCGGCGTCACGAACGTATTGTCCCGCGCAATCCAAATGGCGAGATCCGGTTGGCGGACGGCGAAACCTATCCCTGCCGCATTGTCGATTTGTCCATGTCGGGCGCAGCTCTTGAGCTTGAGGTGCGGCCCGAATTGGGCACCCAGGTCATCCTTGGCAGCATGCGCGCGCGTGTTGTCCGGCATTTCGATGACGGAATTGCCATCGAATTCGCCACGATCCAGCCACCACAGACCCTCGAAACATACCTCTAGAAACCGGTTTAGTCCTCTGTTTTTTTTATAAAAACCAGAATTGCGTTCAATTGATTTCAGTGGTTTCGGCGCTCGTGCCATCCTTCCCGTCACTCGAAACCATGTTAGTATTCGACCATGGATGGAGAAAACGATTCTATCGCTGCCAAGAGCCGTCAAAACATAAATTCCGTGTGCCGGCAATTTCCCGGTGCCGAACTCTCCGACCCGTGGGGCGGTGGTCATGACGCATGGAAAGTGGGCGGCAAGATGTTTGCCTGTATCGGCGCCGTCACGCCCGGTGTTTCCGTCAAAACGGATAGCATTGAGACAGCACAAATGCTGATCGATGCCGACGTCGGAGTGAAAGCCCCCTACTTCCATCGATCGTGGATCAATCTGCCCTGGGACACGCCGTTGGACGAAATGCAATACCGGCTGACCAACTCCTATCGACTGGTCAGGGGGAGCCTGACCAAAAAGGCACAGTCTCTGCTTGATCCGTTTGAGTGAACAAGACCGGCTTCATTTCCGGTTGAGCGTTTCGATGAACAGTTTTTCGAAACGGTCTGAATCGACGTCGACAGCAACCAGTGCGTTGGGCTCGATTTTGCCCGTGCGCCGCCGGTCCGGGATCATTTGACCACGGGTGATTTCGCCACGACACTCGATATCGACGCGCATCGGCTCCAGTTTCACGATGGATGGGTCTTCGGCCACCGCTACAGCGAGCGGATCGTGCAACGCGCAATGATCAATGCCCGGATACTGCGCCTGATAGGCTCCAAGATAAAATCGCGCGGCTTGCATGGTAATTTTCGACGCTGGTCCGCCATGTTGCGCGATATGGTCGATCATCGCCGATGTCAGTTTGGTTTTCATCGTCACGTCCATACCAACGGCAACGACCTTGGCACCCGACTGAAATATGATCCGCGCTGCTTCCGGGTCATTGTAAAAATTGGCATCCGCCATCGGACTGGGAATTCCGGGAACACCCGGATGTGACAGGGTGCTGCCCATCAACACGATCTGCTTGACGGATCCGGCAATATCAGGCGCCTTCATCAGCGCCAGCGCGACATTGGTCATCGGTCCGACGGGAACCAGAGAAATCTCGCCGGGATTGTCGCGAATGGTTTTGATGATCAGATCTGGCCCCCACACATCGCTCGCCTGATGCGTCGGGGCCGGCAACTCCACATCGCCAATCCCATTTGATCCATGTATGTGACGAACACCGCCATGATAGGGCATCGTCAGGGCACGAGCGGCACCGGCGCCAACCTGTATATCCGTCCTCCCCGCCGCCTCCAGAATCTGCAAGGTGTTGCGGGTCGTTGTTTCGACATCGATGTTGCCGTAAACCGTGGAAATAGCTTCCAGTGTGATGGACTCACGGTTCAGAGCAAAGACAATGGCCATCGCATCGTCGATCCCGGTATCGACATCAAGCATCATCCGGCATTGAGTGCTCATGGTCTGCGTCCTTTCCGCGTCGGTGTCACGCGCTGTTCGGGATAGCCGTATGCCATTGCGCAAATTCTGCTCGAATCCGGCGGCATTCATCCATCCACAACCCCAGATTGACATTATTCAAGCACATTGACTATTGTCAACATATTGGAGAGCTCGTGCCGAAAAACGTCATGATCGATCAGTCTGTTCATCGCGCCGCCTGGCTGTATTACGGCCACGGGCTTCGGCAGGATGAGATATCGCAAATCATGAATATCTCACGGGCAACCGTGGTCAACTATCTAAGACGTGCACGTGAAATCGGTGCTGTCCATATCAGCCTCTCTAACGCTCTTTTTCAACAGGATATCCTGGCCAGGGAGTTGGAAGACCATTTCCAGCTGCAGGGGGTCTGGATCGTCCCCGATAATGCGGACAGCCTCGCTGGATCTTTCTCTGCCACCTGTGCCTCGGTGCTTCTGGAACTCGTCACGTCTGGTACAAAAATCGCACTGGCCTGGGGACAAACGCTTTACTCGGTGGTCGATGCATTGCCCAAATCAGACCTCGAGAACGTGACCGTCTCTCAAATCTGCGGCAATCTCAGCGGTCCATTCGACTATCTGCCCGACCAGTGCACCATTGAAATGGCCCGCAAGCTCAATGCCCGTGGCAGCAATCTCTATGCGCCGCTCGTTCTGGGCAGCGAAGAGCTGGCGCGGGCACTGCGCAACGAGCCGATGATAGAGCGGCAGCTGGCGGATCTGGTCGGCTGCAATCTGGCGGTCTTCTCGGTCGGCGCCTGCGAGCCCGACAGCCACATCGTTCTTTGCGGTGCCATCTCAGCTGAAGAACTTGCCGAGTGCCGCGCCCTTGGGGCCGTGGGCGTGATTGCGGGCCGTCTGATCGACGAGAACGGGCAGGAATTGGATTGCCGCTACAATTGTCGGATCATCTCGGCGGAACTCAACACGCTGAGGCAAATTCCGAAGCGGCTTGTCGTTGTCGACAGTCGCGACAAGAGTGCTGGATTGCTTGCCGCCATACGGGGCCGACTTGTCAGCCATCTGGTGGTCAGTGCATCCGTCGCCCGTGACCTTGGTGCGGCAATAGCTGCTGAACCAAATGAGCGAAGATTGAAATCTATCGACCGAAACTGAAATGGGAGCACGATCCATGAAACTGAAATCCACAATTCAATCGACTGTCGCAGCCTGTGTCATGGCCTTCGTCATGGCACCGGCCGCTCACGCGGAGATCAAGAGCATTGTCTATGTGTCTCCATCATCAATCGGGGTCAATCCGTTCTTGATCATGGGCAAGGAGGGCACCGAGGCCGCAGCCAAGAAGATCGGCGCAACGGCGACGACAGTCGAAAGTGATACGCAACAATCCAAACTCGAAAACGTCAGTGCTGCAGCCAATGATGGCGCGGATGTCGTTGTTGTTCTGGGTTTTGAGTTCAATGACATCATTGCCGATGTGGCGCCGACCCAACCGGAAACCGAGTTTCTGGTTGTTGATTCCTGCCCACCCGGAGATCGCCTCCCGAATGTCCATTGCGCGGTGTTCCGTGAGTATGAGTCCGCGTTCCTGATGGGTGTCATCGCTGCCATGAACTCGAAAACCGGCAAGGTCGGCACCGTGGGTGCCCTGGACATTCCGTTCATGCACCGCTTCTCCGACGGCTTTGCCATGGGGGCTGCCCATGTCAATCCGGACATCACCGTGGAAACCCGATGGGTCGGTGGGCAGAGCCCGTTTTCCGATCCCGTCCGCTCCAAGGAGCAATCGCTGGCATTGAAGGCCGCCGGCGTGGACGTGATATTCGCCGCTGCGGCCGGCGGTAATTTCGGCATCTATGAAGCCGCCAAGGAGGCTGAATTCACCGCCCTTGCGGTGGATGTCAACCACTGTCCGAAAGCGCCGGGTCTGCTTTGGGACAGCGCCCTGAAGCGGGTTGATGAGGTCATCATGCAATCCATCGACAAAATCTCGAACAGCGAGAAGTCGACATTCGCGGCATTTGGAATTGCTGAAAATGGAGTCGGTGCCGTTGCGTCCAGTCCTGATGATGTCCTGGCGGCAAGCGAGTGCCTTGTGGTGGGGTCTCCCGACACCGTCGCCAAGGTGCGCGAAGTTGCGGCTCAGATTGCCTCGGGTGATCTTAAAATCGAAGATCCGATGTTTGCCAAGAAGTAACGGGATCAACGACCGCCGGACTGGCCAATGACTCAATCCACATCATCCGGCGAGGCGCCGCTTTGCCGCCTCGCCGTAATTTCCCATGCATTTGGCACTGTACAGGCATTGGATCATGTCACGCTCGACATCAATGCACGGGAGATACTGGCCATTGTCGGTGAAAACGGTGCTGGCAAGTCGACCTTGATGAGCGTCTTGTATGGGCTGCTTCAGCCTGATTCAGGCGCGATTGAATTTGGCGGAAAGCCGATGCATTTCCGCTCGGCAGCCGATGCGATCAATCATGGACTTGGCATGGTGCACCAGCATTTCATGCTCTACCCCGGTCTTACTGTCCTGGAAAACATCGTCGTTGGCGCCGAGGGCCGAGGCCCCTTCGGATTTATCGATTTTGCCGCGCGTCGACAGGAGGCGCAAAGGCTGGTCGAACAGTTCGGTTTTTCACTTCAGTTGGATCGGCCGGTCGAGGACCTGAGCGTCGACGCGCGCCAACAGCTCGAAATTGTCAAAATGCTCTACCGCCGTGCTGATATCATCATCCTGGATGAGCCGACGGCCGTGCTGACGCCACAGGAGATCGATGCCCTCTTTGCCATGTTGCGGCGGCTGCGCGATGAGGGAAAATCCATCATCATGATCACCCATAAACTCGGCGAGGTCATGGATCTTTCCGACCGGGTCGTTGTCATGCGCCGCGGTAAGAATGTTGCGGAACGGGTCACCACGGAAACCGACCGCACGGAGCTCTCCGAACTGATGGTCGATGGAACCATTGAGCCGATTTCAAAGTCTGCCACGATTCGTGACGAAACCGTCTTGAGCGTCAACTCCATCAGTGTTTCCGGCAGCCACCACAGAACCGCGGTCGATAGTGCTTCCCTGTCGTTGCAAGCAGGAGAGATTGTTGGAATTGCTGGAATTGCCAATAATGGGCAGACCGAGTTCGTTCGCGCGCTCGTTGGGCTGAGCCCGGTATCATCCGGCTCGATTGCACTGAGAAACGAAGACATCACAAAGACCACCGTCAAGCAGCGGCGCAATGCCGGCATTGCCTATCTCGCCGAAGACCGCATGTCCGTCGGGCTCGCTGTCGGTGGCACCGTCTCGGAAAACATCATTGCCGGTTCGGAGAACCAACGAAAGTACTCCAATCATGGGTTTTTGAACTTCCGCGCCATACGAAACCACACGAAGGAACTGATCGAGCGCTTTGACATACGCACAAGCGGAGCCGGTCAGGAGATTGGAAGCCTGTCCGGCGGCAACAAACAGAAGGTCATTGTGGGACGCGAGCTGTCGGGTGACCCGCAATTGATCATTGCGGAAAATCCCTGCTGGGGCGTCGATGTCGGTGCGATTTCCTTCATACATCAGCAACTGCTGGACCACGCGGCTATGGGCGCTGCCATTTTGCTGATCAGCAGTGATCTGGACGAGCTTTTTGCTCTGAGCGACCGGATTGCTGTGTTTTACGATGGCCGGATCAGTGCCGAGTTCAGTCGTGACGAACTGGACATTTTCGCGGTTGGCGCCGCCATGTCGGGCGCAGACCACGATTCGGCGGCAGGGAACGCGGCATGGTGACCTCAAACCGGTTTCGCCAATTCTGGCCGTTCCTCGCCCTGCTGGCGCTGTTTGCCGTTTCAGCAGTGCTGTTTCCCGCTGTGCGCGACAACGCTGCGAGCTTCCTCGAAGGCGCATTTGGTGGGCGCAGAAACTTCAATTTCTACAGCACGCTTAGCCGAGCCTCGCTTATCATCGGAATGGCGATGTCCGTTCTTGTCTCCTTTCGGGCCGGTCTGATCAATATTGGCGGTGAAGGTCAATTGGTCCTGGGCGGGCTGACGGCCGCACTTGTCGGCGCCTATCTTGACGCACCACCTCTTGTTGTTTGGCCGGTTGCCCTGTTTGCAGCGATGCTTGCCGGCAGCCTGTGGGCAATGCTTGCCGGCTGGTTTGACCGGATAGCGGGCGTGCCTCTGGTTGTCGGCTCGCTGCTGCTGAACTATCCGGCGGTCCTGTTCGCTTCCTACATGGTGTCTCATCCGTTTCGCGACATTGCCAGCGGCATCACCCAGTCCCATCGCATCGCCCGGGAGCTGCGGCTGCCACGATTTGAAGCGACATTGTTGGATTATGGTATCTACCTGATCGTCCTGGTGATTGTGCTGGTCATCTTTTTCGAACGGCGCAGTGTGTTCGGATATCGCCTGCGTATGCAGGGTTTCAGCTTGCCGTTTGCACGGTCGTCCGGCTTTCCGGTCGGCCGGATCTACTTTCAGACCCTGGCCATCAGCGGCGCGATCGCAGGCGTCGTCGGGTTCATAGCCGTGTTTGGCATCAACCATCGCTATGTGGACGGCATGCTGGTTCTGCCGCTCTATTCCTGGACCGGCGTGATCGCGGTTCTGCTGGCCGGAATGGTGTCCTGGTTGGTGCCGCTGACGGGGCTATTCTTCGCAGCGCTCGGCACCGGCGCGGTCGGAATCGAACGCGCTGCCGATATTCCCCGTGAGGCTGCCCAGATCATCCAGGCTCTCATCATCCTGTTTGCCGCCGGTATCGGCCATGGTCTGATATCCAGAAACACCAAGGGGGACGGATAATGCTGTTTGATTCAGCGCTTCTGGAATCCATTCCCCGTTTTGTGACACCGCTTCTTCTGGCGGCGCTCGCCGGCGCAATTTGTCATCGGGCCTCGGTTTTCAACATCGCTCTGGAGGGGATGATGCTGATCGGCGCCTTCTGCGCGGTCGCCGGAGCTTATGGCAGCGGCACCTGGCTTGGTGGGCTGGGTCTGGCCATGCTCTTTGGCGGATTGGCGGGCCTGGCCTATTCGTGGTTTTCCATTCGGCGCGGCGGCGATGACATCGTTGTCTCCATCGGCATGAATTTCCTGGCGATCGGCGCCACCATATTCATGTTGCGGCTGCTATTTGGAACCCGCGGTCAATTCGATGATCCGGGCATTATTGCTGTCCCCAAGGTCCCCCTTCCCTTTCTCGATGCGGTGCCGGTGCTGTCCAACCTTCTTAACGATCAGTCACTGCTCTTCTGGATAGGATTGATGATGACGTTCGCCATATCCTATCTCCTGTACCGCCATCGCTTCGGGTTGCGACTGCGCGCTGCCGGTGAAAATCCGGAGGCCCTGCAAACAGCAGGACTCTCACCGGAACGCACACGCACCGTCGCCGTGGTCATTTCCGGCGTTCTTTGCGGCCTTGCCGGCGCGCAATTGTCGATCTCCAATGTCACATTGTTCACCGAAAACATGAGCGCGGGACGCGGATGGATTGCCGTGGTGATCGTCCTGATGTGCAACGGCCGACCTCTCTGGGTTTTACCAACCGCGGTACTCTTCGGCCTTGTCGAGGCGCTCGGCTTCCGCATTCAGGGTCTCGGATTGCCGCAACAATTCACCGACGCCCTGCCCTATGTGCTGGCGCTTTTGGTCCTGGCGATTGTTCTCGGCCGCAAGAAATATCTGGCGTAGACGCCACACATCTATCGTCGCGCAGGACAAACCCCACAGCACGGCTTGCCCGTGTTCAAGGGACCGCGCACCTTGAGCACGCCGCGCAACAATTGGTTCAAATTTTATTCAAATTTTATTCTTAATTGATTTTCATTTTATACTTATTTATTTGAACTAATACGAAAGTTTGTTCTTATTTTTACTGCCGTTTTTTGCGTGATGTAAAAATATACATGTCATTGTCACCCCATAAGACGGGGAGACAAGAGACATGAATACGGTGAACTTGATGAGGGGTGCGCTCTTTGCGGCGCTGATGGCTGTGCCGGGAACGGCGGCTGCCAATTCTTCCAACATGGCAACACTGGGTGTGACCAGCCAGCCGATTGGACATTACAGATTCTGTAAACAATACCCACAGGAGTGCAATCAGCGCTCCCGTAAATCTGCGCCCATGAAGCTGACGCGCGAGGCGTGGAAGAAACTGGTCAATGTCAATTACTCGGTGAACAAGGCGATCAGACCGTTGACGGACTACGAAATCCACGGCGTCGAGGAGGTCTGGTCCTATCCTCAGAATGTAGGGGATTGCGAGGACTATGTCCTGCTCAAGCGCAACATGCTGATGCGCGATGGTTTCAGTCCGGCGGATCTGCTGATCACGGTGGTTCGGCAACCGGACGGTTCGGGTCACGCGGTGCTGACCGTGCGCACGGATCTGGGCGACTACATCCTGGACAATATGCGCGACAAGGTCCTGTTGTGGTCGGACACGGAATACACGTTCCTCAAGCGCCAATCTTCGCGCCATTCAGGCAAATGGACCAAACTCAAGCAAAGCCGTCCGACAATCGTCGGCAGCATCGACTAACAACTGCCTTGCCGGGTTCGAAAGACGGGTCGGACAAGAAGGGCAAGGCGGGAATTCATAAAAACCATTCAGTGTAGGCCTTGGTCAGTCCCCACCCTTCCCGTCTCAGACCTAGGCCTCGGGAGCCGGTCCCCCGACCGGCTCCCACCCCGTTTCGGGAATTTTCGCTCAACGCGGCTGGCCTGGAAGTTCAAATCCTCACAGGCGTTGGAGTTCATCGGCGAAGCGTCGGGCGTTGTCCACGTAGTGCTTTGCCGACCATTTGAGCATCTCGACTGCCTGTTCATCCAGTTGCCTTACCGGCTTCGCCGGCGATCCGATCACAAGGCTGTTGTCGGGTATCTCCTTGCCTTCGGTTACCAGGGCACCTGCGCCAATCAGACAGTTGCGCCCGATACGGGCGCCGTTCAAGACGGTTGCACCCATACCGATCAAACTGTTGTCCGCGATCGTGCAGCCGTGCAGCATGGCCTTGTGCCCGATCGTACATCCGCGTCCAATTGTCAGCGGATACCCCATATCGGTGTGAAACACACAGTTCTCCTGAACATTCGACCCCGCCCCGATGGTGATCGGCTCATTATCGCCCCGCAAAACGCATCCAAACCAGATGCCAACATCCTCTTCGATTCGAATATCCCCGATGATGCAGGCAGTTTCGGCGATCCAGCAGAAGCCATCGGGCAGCTTCGGGGCCTTGTCTCCAAGTTTGTAAAGCGGCATTGATCTCTCCGGGTTCCGCCGTCGGTCACCCCGTCATAAACGGGCATCCGGCCGGTGACAATCTCTGCCACCGGACCAGTTTTACCATCCCTTAACCATAATGTCTGATGATCGGTGAGCCGGGTCGACCGCGGGTTTCGTTGCATCTCGCGGCTTTGGCAGATAGCTATTTGCCGCCATCCCGGCGGGCAGTCTTCAACGATCGGGATATCCCGTGCCATGAGCCAGCCGTTAACAGCCACACCCGAGCCCAGGCCTCTTGTTTCACAGAGCTTCATTCTCAAATCGACAATAGTGATCTTCCTGTTTGGGCTACTGACCGTCGCGGTCAGCGTGACCGGTCGATGGATGGGTCAGCGCATCGCCATGGGCGGTCATACTGTTTCAACATCGCTCAGCACGATCCTCATCAACGGAGAAACACTGCACATTCCCGCCAATGCAATTCGCTTCGAGAATCAGCGGTCCGGTGGCACGATGGAACGGCTGGACCTCTATCTCCTGTGGCCACAAATGGAAGGGTACACATCCGGCAGTCGGCACGCTTTCAACGACACGGGCAACGCCGATAAGATGCTCTTTGTGACCATCAAGCCCATGTCAATGGCCATCGACATGTCGCAGCGCCTAGAACCGGTGTACCACCGGCTTGTCGAACCTGTCGGCAAGAGCCTGGCAAACGGTCTGACCGAATACAGATTTGCCAGCGATACACGCTATGTCGGAGAGTTGCTCTATGTCGGAGAGCGCCCTGGACAAGCGCCTTTTGTGGTCCGGTGCCTGGAAGAAACGACCTTCCCCAAGGGTTCGCGCAACTGCATGCGTGATGTCAACATTGGTGAAAACCTGAACATCGATTATCGCTTTTCCACCAGTTTGCTTGACCACTGGAAAACGCTCGACGCTGCCATTGTCGATTATGCACGCAACGCCATCGACAGGGGTGGCTAAGTTACTTCACACCCGTGCATTTGACGGGATTTGTTCCCTCGGCGTCACGGACATCATCGAGCGTCGCATCGCCCTGATGGCTCCACCAGATATAGGGTCCGGCCGCGTAACGCGCCCCTGACCCCGAAATGACCGCCGCAAATACCAGCGATTGGCCTTCCACCGGCACGACCGCCAGACTGTTCGGGCCCGCATTGATATAGGAAACGGTTATTCGTCCCAGTGTTTCACACTGGTAGTCGACCTGCATTTGCTGAACATTTGTCGCCGGGACGGGAAGGGTCAGGTGTTCCGCCTGTGCGGCAAGAGCCTGGGATACCGTTAGGATCGCCACGGCCGACCGCATGAAACACCTTGCCATGAGAATTTCCTTCGTTTTGAACCGCGCAACAGCGCCCTGCAGGCGCATCAAGAGGCCCGAGTCGGGAAAACCGCAGCCAAACGAGATACCGCCCGGGGATTGGCGATCAGTCTAATGATCGTCCAGATCGATCTCCAGGATGGCCATGGAGAAGTTGAACGACAAATCGCCATCCTCATCATCGCGGAAAAGGACACCCAGGAACTCGTCGCCAATATAGACTTCCGCAGAATCATCTTTTCTCGGCCGCGCGCGCACTTGCATCTGCGGATTGAATGTCTTTTTGAAATAGGAATCGAGCTTACGCAATTCGTCCGGCTTCAAGGTGCTCTCCGTCTTTTCATCTGATCAGACCGTTTCACGTTTTGTCAGAAACGGGACAACGGTGTCGGCCTTTGATTTTGTTGATGCATTCAGATTTTGCCGACTACGTCAAAACCTGAATTGCACTAGGGCGGCTTCTCGCATGCCGCTCTTGCGGCTGTAAAGCCCCAAGTGCCATTGCGTGTGAATTGACGTAGTGCCGATCAGCTTTCGCGCAAAAGCTGATCCATCGAGCGTGACGGTTCCTTGCAGCCTGCCTTGCCGACGACACGCGCCGGCACTCCGGCCACGGTTGTCGCCTCCGGCACGGGCTGAAGCACGACCGATCCTGATGCGATCCGTGAGCAGCGGCCGATTTCCAGATTGCCGAGGATTTTTGCGCCGGCGCCAATCAGCACCCCGTTCCGCACTTTCGGGTGGCGATTACCCGGATCCTTGCCAGTACCGCCGAGCGTGACACCATGCAATATGGACACATCATCTCCGATCACCGCGGTCCCGCCGACAACTAGACCGGTTGCATGATCAAGAAAGATGCCCTTGCCCATGCGGGCGCCCGGATGAATATCCGTCTGAAAGACCTCCGAAGACCGGCTTTGTAGGTAGAGCGCATAATCGCGACGCCCCTGCTCCCACAGCCAATGGGCAAGCCGGTGCGCCTGAATGGCGTGGAACCCCTTGAAATACAGAACCGGCTCGATGAAGCGGTCGCATGCCGGATCACGGTCATAGACCGCCTGAATGTCGACCCTCAAAACGGAACTCCAACCCGGCCAGTCCGCCAGCATTTCGTCAAAGGTCTGGCGCAGCAGGTTCGTCGGCATGTCGGGGTGGTCAAGCCGCTCGCAGACGCGATGGATGACAGCCTCTTCAAGCGTTCTGAAATTCAGTATCGTTGAATAGTGATAGGTGGCCAGCACCGGATCATTTTCCGCCGCATTGAGGGCTTCCGTCCGGATGGCGTCCCAAATGGGATCCATCGCCTCAACGCGATTGGCTTCAAGAGCTTTACCTGCAACCATACCCGCCTCCTCCGGCGAAGGTCGTTCGACCTTTTGATCTCGACTGGCCCATTGCTGTGCAAGAGCTTATAGCTGCCGAAACAACATTCGGTAAAGATAGGCCAGAAATGCCCAAATTCAAATGGAATGTTTGGAAATGAAATCACAACGCACATTTGCAGATGGTGCTCTGACGGCATCAACGCTTGACAATAAAGGTTACCTGGCGATCAACCGGCCGGACCGCAAAAACGCCTTGAATCAGCGAATGTGGCGGGAAATTCCGCTGGCGCTGGACTGGCTGAGTGGCCATGCAGACATCAGATGTATTGTGATCAGGGGCGCTGGCGACCGTGATTTTTCGGCCGGCGCCGATATCACGGAGTTCGAAACGGTGCGGCAGGATCCCGAAACGGCCAGGGAGTATGAATTTTCCAACGCGGCGGCCTTCCGCGCCATTCGATTGTGCCCGATCCCCGTCATTGCGATGATCCGGGGTATTTGTTTCGGCGGCGCCTTCGGTCTGGCGGCGGCTGCCGATATTCGACTCGCCAGCAACGACGCGGTTTTTTCGATCCCGGCGGGCCGTCTGGGGCTCGCCTACCCTGTCGATGCAATCGACGACATCATCCAGGCAGCCGGCCTGCAACTTGCCAGAACGCTGCTCTTCACGGGCAAACGCATGACCGCCAAGGAAGCCCTGGCCGGCGGTCTCGTCCTGTCGACCTGTCATGGCTCGGATCTCATAGCCCATACTGAAAGCCTTGCCGATGAGATGTGCAGCAATGCACCACTGTCGAACCGGGCCTCGAAAGCCGCCATCCGTGCCGCACTCTCCGGCAACTCTCAAGACCGGCTTGTTGCACTCGAATTGGCCGAGGGCACCTTTACAAGCGCCGATTACAGCGAGGGCCGCGCTGCGTTTGCCGAGAAACGCCCGCCACGTTTCACAGGGGCCTGACAAGCCCGGTGCACGTGGAGTTCAGACATCATTCTGTAAAAAATCGAGAATTGCGCTCTGAAAGGCATCATTCCGATCTCCAGCAACCATGTGACCGGCACCCGTGACATCCGCCAGTTTTGCATGGGGCACCAGCGTCAGAAAATCATCGGCGATATCCGCCGATACCACTTCTGAATTCTGTCCGCGAACCAGCAAGGTCGGCACCGTCAGCGCACGCGCGGCATCCAACCGGTAGTCTTCTGATGCCACCCGCCCCGAATAGACGGGCCGCGGGCCATTGAGAAATGCTGGGTCCCAGTGCCACCGGTAACGGCCATCGTCACACAGACGAAGATTCTTGGACAAGCCATCGAGTGATCTTGGCCGGCTGCGATTGGGAAGATAAGCACTGACCGCGTCAGCCGCCTCCTCCACGGTGGCAAAACCGTCCTGCAGCCGGTCCGACATGAAACCGAGGATCCGCTCAACGCCATCCCGCTTCATCCGTGGTGTGATATCGACAAGAACAAGAGCTTCAAACAGGGATTGCCCGGACTGGTATTGCGCGATCAAACAGGAAATCCCGCCCAGCGAAGCGCCCACCGCCACCGGCCTGGTACCATATTCCCGCCCCACCGCCAGTCCGACGTGTGTGGCGTCATCGGCAAAATCGTCAAAGGAATATTCCTTGCCGGCAAGCCAGTCGCTTTCGCCGTGACCGCGCAGATCGACGGTCATCCCCGTCCAGCCGGCATCCTGAACCGCCCGCGCGCTGGCATTCCAGGCCTGACGGGTCTGTCCACCACCATGAAAAAACACCACTGGCCGCCCGGTTCCGGGAAATAAGGTCGACGCCAGGCGGTTTTCATGGGCGCCGATGAACTGATCTGGAATCATGGGCCTAAGCGCCTGTCTTTTTGGCCGGTGTTCATGGGTAGAGCGTTTCCTCATAAAATCCGAGCACAGCCGATTTGAAGATGCGATCGCCAACGGAAAGCATGTGGTCGCGATTTTCGATATGCACTGCCCGCCCATCAGGAAGAGCCGCCGCCAGCCTGTCCGGCGAGCCGGCGATATCATCCTTGGTTCCCACCGCCACCAGGGCGGGCATTGTCAGCCGATTGAGTTCCGCCGGCGAAACAAGCGTCCGTGATGATTGAATGCACGCGGCCAGCGCCTTTCGGTCGGAACCGGTCTGGTCCGCGAATGCCCGAAACATGCGTCCACGCTCATCCGTCACATCGTCCAGCGATGGGGCAAGCAGCGCAGCGGCGATCTTGTCCCATTCGCCCACTCCATCGATCAAACCAGCGCCGAGGCCGCCAAACACAAGTGTGCGGGCCGTTTCTTTCTGCGCCAACGCCAGGAAAGCGCAAAGCCGCGCACCCATGGAGTATCCCATGATGCCAGCGCTTGCGACACCCAGATGGTCAAGCAAGGCGGCCGAGTCCCCTGCCATGATAGGTGGCGTATAGGCGGCGGCATCGTGCGGCTTGTCACTCTCGCCATGTCCGCGATTATCAAGTGCGATGACCCGGTACCCTGCCTCGCTGAGCGTTCGAACCCACCCGGTAAAGACCCAGTTCACATGGGCCGTCGATGCAAATCCATGGATCAGCAAAACCGGCACACCATCGCGCGGCCCCACATCAAAATAGGCAATACCGATATCGCCATTGTTGAATCGCGACATGGCAATGCGGTCTATGTTCATTTCGTTTGGCTTCCCGATGGCTGATTTCGATGGTCCCTCATCACTGGTTATGGCAAACGAGATACGTTCTCAACCGCTATCGGCCTTGCGTTCCTGTTGAAGTGCTCCAATGCGGCCTCATACAATCTGCCGGGTCGAGATCCCCCTCTGCTCGATCGAACCGGACAGACAATCGGCCGCCAATTGTCGGACTTGCCAATTTTTTGGCGCAAACAACAAATAGGCTCTACACAATCGACAACCTTGCGTATATGTTCCGGCAAATCGCGTTAAGATGGAGAGAAGGAATGGCGGGGCACCCTATCCACCATTTTCAAAACGATGCTGGACATCCGACGATCAAAGTCGGCGTGACGAAGTTCATGTGTGTTGGCGCGAATCCACCCTTCGATCACCCGCACGAATATCTTGATATGGGCGATTCGAGTGAAATCGTTTGCCCTTACTGCTCAACGCTTTACAAGTATGACGAGACATTAAACGCGGAGCAGACAGAGCCCGAGGGCTGCCTCTATGTTGCAGCGGCAGTCTGACCTGCGCCGACCGCTAGACAGGTTCGACATCCATGCGCCTATCGGGGTGCCGTGGAACGTGGTGCCCATTTCATGACGGCCAATTCCTTCCGATGACCGGACCTTCGGAATGCAACCGGTAATTGCAATCGTCGGCGCTGGCATTGGTGGCCTGACCACGGCGCTTGCATTTGCCAGGCAAGGCGTTGTCGTCAATATCTTCGAACAATCAGAGCAATTGCGGGAAGTCGGCGCGGGGATTCAACTCTCGCCCAATGCGACCGCCATTCTTGGTGATCTCGGCCTGACGGATGCCCTTGCCGAACACTGGCACGAACCTGACGGGATTTCGCTGATGTCGGGAGCCAGCCTGCGCACCCTGACAAGCATTCCCCTGGGATCAATCGCGCGTCAGCGATGGCATAGCCCCTATGCGGTCATTCATCGGCCTGACTTGCTGCAAACTCTTTCAGCGGCGCTGAGCAACCACGCCGATTGCAATCTGTTCTTCAATACATCTGTCCCGGCAGTGCCTGAGGAACAGACCTGTGACGCCCTGCAGGCCATCTCCGGCAACCGACCCGATCTGATTGTTTTTGCCGATGGTGTGTGGTCCCGCAAACGCGACAGTCTGCCAGGATCATCACCCGCCACTTTCAGCGGCCATGTTGCCTGGCGCACAACGACCACAAACACCGAATTGCCCGAGCTGTTTCCACAGGGATATATCGGCACCTTTCTGGGACCGGCGTGTCATCTTGTGTGTTATCCGCTCGGCAACAGCGGAGCCGTCAATCTGATCGCGGCAACGCCAGGTGATCCGTCGAGGAAACAGTGGGATGAGACAGGGGACCTGAATGTTCTGATTGACCACTTCAAACGCTGGAACCCGAAGATTGTCGATGCACTCAACAATGCAAGCTGGCGGGTCTGGCCACTGTATGAAGCCCGCAACAGTGCCTGGCAGGATGGATCGAGAACGGTCTTGATCGGTGACGCTGCCCACGCCATGTCACCGCATGCCGCTCAAGGGGCCGCAATGGCGATAGAGGATGGCGTCGAACTCGCCTATTGCTTTAGTCGGTCGAATGGCGACACGGCAAATGCAATCTCGAACTATGTAGCGACACGACAGCCGCGGGTCGACCGGGTGCGCAGGCGGGGTGATCTCAACAAATTCGCCTATCACGCCCGAGGTCCGATACGCATTGCCCGCGACCTGACCTTCAAATTGCGCGGCGCGCAGCACCTGGCCGCTGATATGGACTGGCTATACGGATATCGTGCCGGCGAAGGTTAGAGCCAGAAATGAGCGCCGGTAAACGATGTTCAAACTCTAATTGAGAATCTGGCTCAGGAACAACTTGGTCCGCTCGTGCTGAGGATTGTCAAAAAAAGCACCCGGTTCGTTTTCCTCGACGATTTGCCCTTCGTCCATGAAGATCACCCGATTGGCAACTTGCCTCGCAAAGCCCATTTCATGCGTTACGCACAACATGGTCCTGCCCTCTTCGGCAAGGCCTACCATGGTGTCCAGAACCTCTTTGATCATCTCCGGGTCGAGGGCTGAAGTCGGCTCATCGAAGAGCATGATGCGCGGATGCATGCACAATGACCGGGCAATTGCCACACGCTGTTGCTGGCCGCCCGACAATTGTCCGGGATATTTGTTGGCCTGCTCCGGGATCTTGACGCGCTGCAGGAAGTGCATTGCGACCTCCTCGGCTTCCTTCTTCGGAGTCTTGCGGACCCAGATCGGAGCCAGTGTGCAATTCTCCAAAATCGTCAGATGAGGGAACAGGTTGAAGTGCTGAAACACCATACCAACCTCACGCCGGACCTCATCGATCTTCTTGAGATTGTTGGTGAGTTCAATCCCGTCGACAACAATGGATCCGCTCTGGTGCTCCTCCAACCCGTTGATGCAACGGATCATGGTGGATTTTCCCGATCCGGACGGTCCGGCAATGACAATGCGTTCGCCCTGCATCACCTTCAGATTGATATCGCGCAGGACATGAAAATCGCCGTACCATTTGTTCATGTCCTTGATATCGACCGCGACCTCCGATTCCGAGACTGTCGGTGTCGCCTGGCGGGCATCTGATGCGGACCGGTCTTCCATTCTTTTCCCCTTACGCCCGCTGGTGAACGGGTCTGTTTTCCCGTCTGGCAATGCAGGCCGGCAACAGCAACCCGGCCTCAGCGGATCGGCGGACCATAATGCAAACCGCCATCAACCCAAAGCGCGTTTTGACCGCGCGTCAGTCCAAGTGCGGTTTCCGCGCCGACATTTCGATCGAAGGTATCAGCATAGTTTCCGACTTCGCGAATGATGTTGAAGGCCCATTCCCTACTCAATCCGATCGCTTCACCGAACGCACCTTCCGACCCCAGGAGGCGTTTGACCGGTGGGTTTTCCGCGATCTTCATCTCTTCGAGATTGGCCTGGCTCACGCCCAGTTCCTCCGCATCCAGCATCGCGAAATGTGTCCACCTGACAATGTTGATCCACTGGCCGTCACTGTCGCGTGTCACAGGTCCGATCGGTTCCTTGGAAATACTGTCGGCAAGTATCACGTGAGCTTCGGGATCAGACAATCTGCGGCGGTGCGCCTCAAGTCTTGATGACCGATCTGTGTACACGTTGCACTGTCCGGCCTCATAAGCGCCAACCGCATCGCTCACCTTGTCAAATTCAACCAGAACATATTCCATTTTGTTGGAGCCGAAATAGTCGGCCAGGTTCGATCGGGTGGTCTCATCCGATACGAGACAGATCGAGGCGCCCGATAGTTCGAGGGTCGAATTGATGGCCATATCCTTGTGAACAAGAAAGCCCTGGCCATCATAGAAGGTCACAACGGAAAAACTGGTGCCGTGGGCGGCATCGGCGGCCATGGTCCACGTCGAATCGTGCAACAGGATGTCGATGTCGCCGGAGCGCAGCGCACCGTAACCCGCTCTCAAGGTGAGCGGCGAGAATCTGGCATTTGATCCGTCGCCAAAAACCGCCGCTGCAACCGCTCGACAAAAATCGATATGCAATCCCGACCAGACGTCATCCTGATCCCGTGCTGCAAATCCGGGCTGCTCCGGCGGCACGCCACATCGCAACCACCCTCGATTTTTGACGTCATCGAGCGTTGCGGCCGACGTCACTCCAGCACCTGTGCCCAGAATGAAAAGGCTGACAAGGACAGACAGCAATGTGTTCAGCATTGCGCCCACCTGTTCCGCCGCATTCCGGCATTCTGCTCAAGGAGATATTGCCGACTCATATTACAATCCATGCCCGCCATCGCAGTGGCTATCACATTATCAATTCGGCGCACGGGTCAAGTCCCGCAGCGTGTTTCCGTGTGTTTCACACCAAAATCCATCGGACCTGTCCAATATCGGTCATCGACGATCGACGATCGGGTTACCGTCACCTATCGGAGTTTGCGTCAACCTTTCAATCGTCTTAGTAGATCAAACAGAATTTGTTCAACTCAATGCAGCGCAGGATCCGATATGGCGAAGCCGACAGACAAAGCCGAACTGGGGATCAACACCACCCTCACCCATGCGGGAAACGATCCGAGGGATTTTCACGGATTCGTCAATCCGCCGGTTGTCCATGCCTCGACCGTTCTGTTTCCCGATGCAAAAACCATGGCATCGAACAAGCAAAAATATACCTACGGAACACACGGCACGCCAACCACCGACGCGCTGGCGGCTGCCATCAATGCACTGGAGGGGTCTGCCGGGACCATGATCGTGCCATCTGGCCTGGCTGCCGTCACCATTCCGCTCCTGGCGTTCCTGAAACCGGGTGATCATCTGCTTGTAGTCGATTCCATCTATTTTCCCACCCGCCGTTTCTGCAACACCATGCTGAGCGATCTTGGTGTCGAGACCACCTACTATGATCCGGCTGTCGGCGCCGGGATTGAAGCGCTGATGAAGCCCAATACAAAGGTTGTTTTTACCGAGTCACCCGGTTCCAATACATACGAAATCCAGGACATTCCGGCCATTTCAGAGATTGCGCACAAACATGGCGCCGTCGTGATGATGGACAACACCTGGGCGACACCTCTGTATTTCAAGGCGCTCGATTTCGGTGTGGACATCACTATCAATGCCGCCACCAAATACACGTCCGGACATTCCGATGTCCTGCTTGGCCTGGTGTCGGCGACAGCAGAACACTGGAAAACGCTATTGACAGCACAGACCAATCTGGGTGTTTGCGCAAACTCCGACGACTGCTATCTGGTTTTGCGGGGGCTGCGCACCATGGGCGTGCGCCTGAGCCATCATCAGCATGCGGCGCTTGGCCTTGCGAAGGATTTGCAGGGCAAAGCGGGTGTGGCGAAGGTTCTGCATCCCGCACTGCCCGATTTTCCCGGGCACGATCTCTGGAAACGCGACTTCAAGGGATCAAGCGGACTGTTTTCCATCGTTCTTGACGGTGGCGATAAAGATCACTGGGTCGCCAAAGCACACGCTTTTCTCGACGCCTTGCAAATTTTTGGATTGGGATATTCGTGGGGCGGTTTTGAAAGCCTTGCCGTCCTGGTGTCGCTCAAGGACAGAACGATCATACCACCCCCGTCTGAAGGCCCGGTCATCCGGCTGCAGATCGGACTGGAGGATCGTGAAGATCTCATGGATGACATCGAACGTGGGCTTGCAGCGGCCAATGCCGTTTCATAAGCACGCATGAACGGGAGACACCTGATGCGCCTCGCATTTGCAACGGCCTTTTTTGCGCTCCTGACATTTGCAGGATCCACAGCCCTTTCCGCTGCCGACAACGGCACGGCGCAATTTCGACAGGAATTCCTCGCCGGCAAGCTGAAATGGCAGGACGTCCTCGACCGGGCAGCCGCGGAGGGACAGGTCCGTTTCTTGTATTGGGGCGGCAACGATGTGCTCAATTTGTGGACCGAGAGCGCCATCGGCCCGGCCATGGAAGCGCTCGGTATCACCATTCTGCCCAATCGGTTGACCAATACGAGAGATGCGGTCGATCTCGTCCTGGCCGAAACGAAGGCGGGAAAACGCACCGGACAGGGAGATGCCGATCTGATCTGGCTGAATGGCGAGAACTTCTACACCATGGCGCAAAACGATCTGCTTTTCGGTGGGTTCGCGCAAATCTTGCCCAATTCGGATAATTTCGACTGGAATCCGAACGATCATCGGGCCCATGCCAATTTTTGGGATTTCGGCACGCAGATCAAAGACCGCGAAATCCCCTGGTCCAGCGAACAATTCGTTTGCGCGGTGAACCGCCGCTACGTCGCGGAGAATGAGACGCCACATACCTTCGCGGATCTCAAATCCTATCTGGTCCAGAATCCGCAGAAATTTTCCTATATCAAACCACCCAACGGCAATGGCAGCACCTTTGTTCTGTCGGCGCTCTATGCGTTCAATCCTGATGCGACAGGCGCACAACCATTTCAGCAGGCGATCGACACGATTGCGCCGGACGAATTGGCTCGAATCATCGCGCCGGGCATGCGTTATCTGAAGACACTCGTCCCTCTTTTGCACAATGACCAGAACGGTGAGACCCATTACCCCCCGGACTCGAAAGCATCGGACAATTTGTTCCGCGAGGGCAAAATACACTTTACCTGTGAATTCGGCACCTATGCCGCGGCAACCAAGATCGCCACCGGCCACTATCCGAACACCGCGGAAGCAATGATCTTCCCCAAAACATTGATGATCAAGAACAAAAACTATCTGGCAATCCCGTCGAATGCGGCCAATCCGGCAGCAGCCCTTGTCCTTGCCAACTACCTGTCTTCCGTCGAGGCCCAGGCTGGCAAACTGCGTGTTGTCGGATACCCGACGGGCATCGATCACTGGATGCTCACCGACGAAGAGATCAAGTCCATCGAAAGCGCAGCGCCACCGCATGTCGGCGTGACCCAGGCACAGTTGGACGCCAACGCTGTGCCCGACACCAACGCGTCACTGGTGGACATCATCAACACGGTCTGGCGCAATTACATCGAGAAGGGATCAGACCGATCGATCGAGGAACTGGTCGCAGACGCCTACGTCCAATCGGGTCACGGCAACTAGCGCCAACGCCTATCTCAGCGCTTCAGGACGCCGCCAGCCGACAGCACGGCCTCGCGTGTATCGACATCGAGCAGCGCGGCATCACCAATGTCGACATCAACGACCGGCAGACCACTCTCGGCAATGATTTGCCGCGCGCCGACGTCACCCTGCAGGGTCGCAATGGCATCAAATGTGGCCCGCGGCAAAACAACCGGATTGCCCCTTACGTCCCCACTGACGGCCCGCACCACGCATTTGCCGCCAGTTTCGGCAAATGTTTCCAGCAGCTTGCGAAGATGACCGGAATCGATCAATGGCATATCGGCCAACAGGATCAGGACGCCGGATGCGGCTGTTTTCACGGCCGAGACACCCGCTCTCAGCGATGAGGCCATTCCTTCATCAAAGTCCGGATTGTCGATCACGTCGACATCGAGACCATCAAGCGTTCCACGCATCTCCGCTGCGCGATATCCAACAACAACATGGACGGCGCCGCCGCCGCTATGCAGCGCCGTCTCGACCGACTTTCGGATGAGCGGCACACCATTGAACTCTGCAAGCAGCTTGTGCGGCACCAACGCTTCGGCACTCCCCTGCTGAGCCGTCATGCGGCTCGCTTTACCGGCAGCCAGGACCAGGATATCGACTGTGCGCGCCGTCACGGACGGACCATCCGAACCGATGCGCGGCTGAGGACGACTGGCAATCTCCTTGAGCAACCCGCCAACACCCATTTGCATGATGCTTCTCGCCGACGGCGTTTCACCAGCCAATATCCGAGCCAGGACCCAGTCAAATCCATTCTCCTTCGGGCTGCGGGCACAGCCTGGTGCACCAATCACAGGCACATCCGCCATATGTCCCAGAACAAGCAGATTGCCCGGATCGACAGGCATTCCAACATGGTCCACCACGCCGTCTGCCTTTGTGATGGCGGCTGCTATGACATCAGCCGGGTCAACAATTGCCGATGCCCCGAATATGATGATGAGGTCGCACTCGACTAGAAGCGATCTCAAAGCGGAGGCGACCGCATCATCATCGTGATCGACCCGGCATTCGCGCACGATATGACTGCCAGACGCATCAAGCCTTGCCTGCAGGAGGCGAGTTGTCTTGTCCATGACGGAGGATTTGAGTGACGGCAGTCTGGTGGCCACCAGGCCAACGCGCGCCGCCGTAAAGGGCAATACGCGCAAAATACCAGCACTATGTGCTGCCTCGGCCGCCGCCGACAGCGCCTTCTCAGGCACGGCAAAGGGAATGATCTTGATCGTTGCCACCATGTCCCCGGCAGTCACCTGACTGTAATCCGGAAGCGTTGCGATGGTCATCGACGGGTCAACCGCATTGAACCGGTCAATGGCTTCGACATCGACACGCAGCACACCATTGTGGCGCGCGAACAGATTGACACGCCCGGTCGCTGACCCACCGGCGCTTATGCCGTCGGAATTCAGCTCCTCTGCCAGCAACGCTGCTGCATCGTCTTCATCGACATCATCCGCGTCCAATCGCGCGACAATCACCTTTTCGGTGCCGGCATTGCTCAGTGCTGCCAGATCGTCCTGCGTCAGCACATGCCCTTTGCGCAGCCGCCTGCCACCACAGATGAGGGAGTGTGCAAGCATCGCACCGAGTGCGGATGAAACGTCGACCGGGCCGAATTTCACGGCAGAGCCACTTCGCGCGTCCGAAGGTGCGCGATCAGTTCGGCCAATATGGCGACGGCAATTTCTGACGGGCTGGCGGCTCCTATATCCAGGCCGATCGGGGCGGAAATACGCTCTACCGCCTGCTGGTCGATCCCCGAAGCAAGCAAACGATCCACGCGTTTGGCATGGGTTTTCCGGCTACCGAGCGCACCCACATAGAAACATCCCGCTTCAAGGGCGGCTGCAAGGGCGTCATCGTCGATTTTCGGATCATGTGTAACCGCAGCGAGCCCCGTATAGGCATCCAGCGGCTGCCTGCTCAAATCATCGGCCGGCCAGTCCGCCACAAGATCCACACCGACAAACCGCTCGGCCGTTGCGAAGGCCGAACGCGGATCGATGACACGAACATCAAAACCCGCCATGGTCGCCATGGGAGCCAGGGCCTGCGAAATATGCACAGCGCCGATTATGACCAGCCGTGCCGCAGGCACATGCACATTGAGGAAGTAGGTTCGGCCGCCCATCTCGACCGTCGCCGATTTCCCGGTCTGGAAGGCACGCGACACCGGTCCCGCAAGATCTTCGGCGACCACATCGCCCGGCCGTATCAAACGGCTACCTCCATCGTTAAGATCAGTTAGCATCAGGACGGCGTTACGAGAGGTCCGTGCGACATTCAGTTCTTTGAGCAGGTGCGGGTCCATCGCTACCCAAGCCTTTCAACATAGATCCGAATGGTTCCGCCGCAGGACAATCCAACCTGCCAGGCCGTTTCGTCCGCCACCCCAAATTCCAGGATCCGCGCTTTGCCATGCCCAATGACCTCGACAGCCTCGGTGACCACGGCCCCCTCGACGCAACCGCCGGAAACAGAGCCCTCGAAATTTCCATCACCATCGATCACAAGATGGCTGCCGACCTGGCGTGGCGCCGAGCCCCAGGTCTCAATGACTGTCGCGATCGCGACATCGCGTCCCTCACCCTTCCATCGTTCAGCCGCGTTCAGCGGATCATGCAGATTTGATGACATTTCCACTATCTGCTCCCCGGTTGGACAGGTTTCAAAAGGCGCAAGCCATGTGATGCCCGATCAACTCGATCAAGGTCGCTGCCATCACGCCGGGCATCCGACAAGGGACTGCACATCAAAGGCTCCGCCACTCGCGGTCCATGAACAGGAGCGAGGAATGTGCATGACCGGTACGAAGGCCAACGACTTCGCCGAAAAGGACCATATGGGTGGCCATCGCCGTGTGTTCCAGCAATCGGCAGTCGAAGACCGCCTTGGCATCCAGCAGCGCCGGACTGCCCGTGGTGATGGTGTCCCAATCGGCCATGGCGAAGCGCTCATCCGCCGATTTGCCATCAAAGCCGGCAAAGGCTGCTGCCATGGCCTGGTGTTGGACAGCCAGTGAATTCAGCGCAAAAGTACCGCTGTCGATGAAAATCCAGTTGTTGGGATTGGACCGGTTAAGACAGACCAGTACAGTCGGAGGGTCATCGGAGACCGAACAGGCTGCCGTGACGGTCACACCGCGGCGCACGCCGTCGAATTCGGTGGTGACCAACTGCACATGACCCGCATAATGGGCCATGGCGTCACGATATTCCTGTGACTGGACGCTCTTTCTATCCAACACGCCTGATCTCCAAGGGACTCTGGTCGTCAAATTCAGCTCTGACGGACATACATAGACTCAATTGACCGTTTTGGAAGCGCCGTCGGCGTTTTTGCCCGCATGAGGTCAATCGCCGTACGGCAAAGCGCCAGAATTCGAACCATGACGACACTGTGTGATTTCATCAGTTGGGGTCAGGACTGATTAATGTCATCGCTTTCGCGTTTCAACTTCGATACCACTTGGATATCAACCATGCGAACGCTACAAGTGACAGCAGAAGAACACCAATGAACAATCGTGCCTGCCGATGAAACTATCCAGAACGTCCCTTTCGGCCCTTGTCCTGTGTACGTTGCTCCAGGGTTCGTTTGCAGTACCTGCCGCCGCCCAGCCGGTCGATGAAGGCCTGCATATCGGAGTCCTTGCGCCCGAAGAGGGAAATTTCAAGCTTCTCGGCGACGAGATCAATGGCGGCGTGACGATTTTTGCCAGCAGTGTCGGTGGGCTCGTATCCGATGTCGTTCGGGAGCCTGACACCTGCGACGCAACAGGGGGCGCAGACGCTGCAAGTGCATTTGTCGAGGCTGGCGTCGATGCCGTCATTGGTTTTCTGTGCATGGAAAGCCTTGCAGCCGCCCTGCCGATCCTGTCATCCTCGGGCATTCCCGCAATCAGCCTCGGGGTCCGGTCCAAAATTATCGCTGAAGATGCCGCGAAGAACGGCTGGCTGTTCTACCGCATGGCGCCACGCGCCGATGATGAGGAACGAAAGATCGCCGAGGCCATTTCATCCAAATGGCTGGGCCGTCCGCTCGCGCTGATCGAAGACGGAACAATCTACGGCCGCGAACTTGCCGAATCTGTTCGACTCTTACTTGAGGAAGTCGGCATAACACCTGTATTTACTGACAACTATCGTCCATCACAAAACAAGCAGTTTGGCCTTGTTCGCCGCCTTGAAAGGGCCGGTGCCAGCCATGTTTTCATCGGTGGCGACCGCCTGGATGCCGCGATCATCGCCCGGGACAGCAGGGAAGCCGAGCTCAATTTGACATTCATGGGTGGTGACGCGCTCAACGCCGCTGACAGTGATCCGACCCTGGTCAATGGGTTTCTGGCGGTCACCCTGCCCGATCCGGTCTCGCTCAGCAGCGCCAGGAACGCGCTCGTGCAATTCGAAAATACCGGGCGTTCAGCGGATGGATATGCCCTTCCTGCCTACGCCGCCGGCCAAATCCTGCTGGATGCGAAACGCGCGTCCGTTGCCGACGACACGCCACTCGCGCAGACCTTGACCGGACGGCTGTTCGAAACGGCGGTCGGACCGGTGGAGTTTGACGATTTTGGCGAACGCAAAGACAACCCTTTCCGATTAATGGTCTGGCGAAATGGTAACTTCTCTCCAGTCGACCGCACCAATGAAAACAGCAATGCGGTGCTTCCGGAGGCTGCGGAATGAGGCAACCTGGCCCCATGAACCTGATAACCGATGTTGATGGCCTCCTGGTCGGCAATGCGGAAGATCACAATCTGAAGTCAGGGGTAACGGCCGTGCTGTGTCCGGACGGCGCAATTGCCTCGGTTCAAACCCTTGGTGGCGCACCGGGATCACGCGAGACTGATCTGCTGGAGCCGCACAATTCCGTGGAATCGATCAATGCCATTGCCCTTTCTGGCGGATCAGCCTTTGGGCTGGATGCCGGGTCCGGAGTGCAGGCTGCCTTGCATGAGAAGGGAATCGGGTTCGAGGTCGGTCCGCACCGAATTCCCCTGGTTCCGGCGGCAATCCTGTTCGACCTTGCCAATGGTGGCGACAAGAACTGGGGCCGATACTCGCCCTACCGCGATCTTGGCTACGCCGCCGCCGGGAATGCCGGGAGGACCTTTAATATCGGCACGGCTGGCGCAGGCACCGGTGCCCTTACCGCTGGATACAAGGGCGGATTGGGTTCCGCATCGCTGATTTTGGAGAACGGCATCACGATTGGTGCGCTGGTGGCAGTCAATCCTCTGGGAAGCGTGAACGTGAACAAGGGCCCCCATTTCTGGGCGGCGCCATTCGAGGTCGAGGCTGAATTTGGCGGTTTGGGCTATCCCGCACCGATTCCGCCTGCCGCTTCCGATGTACGCCTGAAGTATCGCGACATGGATACCGACGATCTGCCACTGGAGCGGTCCAACACCACAATCGCCGTCATCGCCACGGATGCCATCCTGTCAAAGGCGGAGGCCAAACGGCTTGCTATCGCCGCCCATGATGGCTTTAGCCGTGCCATCTGGCCGACTCATACGCCGGGAGACGGCGACCTCATTTTTGCGCTCTCCACAGCAAAGTGCGAACTGCATCCCGAAGGCTATGACTTTATCGACCTTTGCGCCGGCGCGGCATCGGTCATGTCGAGAGCCATTGCCCGCGGCGTGTTCGAAGCTGTCGCCGCCGATGGTGACATCATGCCGTCGTGGCGTTCGGCGTTTCCAGATCTCGTTCAGCCAAACCGGGACAACCAGCCATGAACCGACCCGTCAAGATTGCTCCATCCATATTGGCTGCTGACTACGCAAAGCTGGGCCAGGAAGTGCGGGATGTGATGCAAGCCGGTGCCGATTGGATCCACCTGGACATCATGGACGGCCATTTCGTGCCGAACATCTCTTACGGTCCCGACGTTGTGAAGGCGTTGAGGCCCCACTGCGAAGCGGTTTTCGACTGCCATTTGATGATTGCGCCCTGTGATCCCTATATCGAGGCGTTTGCCAAGGCCGGGTCAGACATCATCACTGTCCACGCTGAAGCCGGGCCCCACCTGCATCGCTCGCTACAGGCCATTCGCGCCCTGGGTAAGAAGGCCGGTGTGTCGCTCAATCCGGCAACGCCCGAATCCGTTCTCGAATATGTCCTGGACTCGGTCGATCTGATCCTTGTGATGAGCGTTAATCCTGGTTTTGGTGGACAGAAATTCATCGAACCTGTTCTGGAAAAAACTCGTCGCATCAAAACCATGATCGGGGATCGACCCATCGATCTCGAGATGGATGGGGGCATTTCGGCTGAAACCGCACCGTTGGCCGCACGCGCCGGCGTCAACGTTTTTGTTGCCGGGTCGGCCATATTCAATGGCAACGGCCCGAACGCCTACGCAGACAACATCTCTTCGATTCGCTCCGCGGTACAATCGGCAATTGGTCAGTGATCGGCGGCAAACGCCAGGCCGGGATACGTGAGGTGTCATCCACCCAACCGAATGGCGGCTCAATTGCGCTCATGCATCGGCTGATCCGGGCCATCCCACCGACCACACCTGCCATTACAGGTGCTGTCCTATGGGGATGTGCGATGGCAGTCAGCCTGTATGCCGGCGTGGAGTTTGCCATCGAGGGGCGCACCGCTCATCTCACCACGCTGTTGGTGCTGTATTTTTCAGGTGGTCTGATCTCCTACCCCATGGCTCTGTTCTTCGTTCGGTTTGCTGCCATGCACGCAAGCGGCGAAAAACGGTTCTCGGCCGCATTCGTGTCCCTGACTGTTGCCACCATTGGCGGGACGGCCGCATTGTCAGCGGTATTCTTTGGAAATGGCGATCCGCAATCGAAGTTCGCCGGCGCACCAGCCGTTTATCATTTTGCTGTGATCGGCATTCGTTATTACCTGCCGCTGGGCATTGTGCTGCTTTTGGCAGCGAGCTTGTGGTTGGCGCGGTCGACCCGTTGAGATCGCCAGTGAACTCTGCTAGCAGAGCCAATGGATGGACGGCGCGATCAAAGCCGTGGTTTCTCCAATTTAGTATTCCCTAGCGAGCCTGGCCCATGATTCCCCGTTATTCCCGTCCCGATATGGTCGCCATCTGGTCACCCGAAACCCGATTTCGGATCTGGTTCGAGATCGAGGCACACGCCTGCGATGCGCTCGCCGAACTCGGTGTCATCCCCAAATCGGCGGCCGCCAAGATATGGGAAATGGGTGGTTCGGCGGAGTTTGACGTTTCGCGCATCGACGAAATCGAAAGCGTGACAAAGCATGACGTGATCGCCTTTTTGACCCATTTGGCTGAAATTGTTGGTCCCGAAGCGCGGTTTGTGCATCAGGGAATGACCTCCTCCGACATTTTGGACACCTGTTTCAATGTCCAGTTGGTCCGTGCCACCGACCTTCTGCTGGATGATTTGACGGCACTGCTGGCGGCACTGAAAAAGCGCGCCTTCGAGCACAAGGACACCATCACCATCGGACGCAGCCATGCGATCCATGCTGAACCGACAACCTTTGGGGTGAAACTGGCACAGGCCTACGCTGAATTCGAACGCTGCCGTACACGCCTTCTGGCGGCCCGCGAGGAGGTCGCGACCTGCGCCATTTCGGGTGCGGTCGGAACATTTGCCAATATCGATCCGCGGGTCGAGGAACATGTCGCCAAAGCCATGGGACTGTCGGCCGAACCGGTGTCCACCCAGGTCATTCCACGCGATCGCCATGCCATGTATTTTGCGACTCTGGCGGTTATCGCCTCATCCATTGAGCGCGTCGCGGTGGAAATCAGACATCTGCAAAGAACCGAAGTTCTCGAGGCGGAGGAATATTTTTCACCGGGGCAGAAGGGTTCCTCTGCCATGCCGCACAAGCGCAATCCCGTGTTGACAGAAAACCTGACCGGGCTGGCCCGCATGGTTCGCTCCTATGCGCAACCGGCAATGGAAAATGTGGCACTCTGGCACGAGCGGGACATATCTCATTCGTCGGTGGAAAGAATGATTGGGCCAGACGCGACCGTCACCCTGGATTTCGCATTGGCCCGCCTGACCGGCGTGATCGAAAAACTCCTGGTCTACCCTGACAACATGATGGCCAACCTGAACAAGTTTCGTGGCCTGGTCCATTCGCAGCGGGTTTTGCTCGCCCTGACTCAGGCCGGCACCAGCCGCGAAGACGCCTATCGCCTCGTCCAGCGAAATGCCATGAAGGTCTGGGAGGAGGGCAAGGATTTTCTCACTGAATTGCTGGCCGACGACGACGTGCGCAAGGCCTTGTCGGAAGAGCAGATTCGCGAAAAATTCGACCTCGCCTACCACACCAAACATGTGGATACGATTTTCGGCCGGGTGTTCGGCTCAGAGCATCCAGGCAACTGAAGCGAATGAGTGAACGATGAAGGCATCTGACGCCGAGATCCTGATCGTACCCGGGTACAAGAATTCCGGCCCTGACCACTGGCAAAGCCGCTGGCAAACCAAGCTTTCAACCGCCCGGCGGGTGGAACAAGCGTCATGGGAAAAGCCCGAACGTGAAGAGTGGACCGACTGCATCGCGGCGGCGGTCAATAAAACCGTGAAGCCGGCGATCATTGTGGCCCACTCGCTCGGAGCCGCAGCGGCCATCCAGGCAATACCGCGGTTCACCGTGAAAGTAGCCGGAGCTCTGCTGGTCGCACCACCCGATGTGGCAAACCCGAACATCCGTCCCAAACATCTCATGACGTTCGGGCCCTACCCGACCGACCCGCTGCCGTTTCCATCCATCGTCATCGCAAGTCGCAACGACCCGTTTTGCAGTCACGATGTTGCAGACGACATCGCGGCATCATGGGGCTCACTGTTCATGGATGCCGGCGATGCCGGTCATATCAACTCGGATTCCGGATTCGGTCCGTGGCCCGAAGGCTTGATGGTCTTCGCGAAATTCCTCGGTCAGATCGAAGGGTAAGTTGCGCCCTACTCCTCGACGATCTGTTGCATTGCCGTCTGCATCAATTCGTCCATGGTACGGCGAAGCTGGTGGTCGGATTGCGCGACGCCAGCGGCATCGAAATCGCCACGGACTTTGCGAAACACGTCCTCGTCTCCGGCCTCTTCGAAATCGGCCATCACCACTTCCTTGGCGTAGGCCTCTGCTTCGTCACCTTCTTTGCCGAGCAGTCCGGCGGCCCAAAGGCCCAATAGCTTGTTGCGCCGGGCCTCAGCCTTGAAGCGCAACTCCTCATCATGGGCAAATTTGTTTTCGTAGGCTTGGCTACGCTCATCCATGCCGCTCATATCAGGGTCTCCTGAAATAGTGTTCATTCGGTCGCTGGCAGTCTCAGACTGCCCGATTGATCCCTGTAAACCAAATCGCCGCTCAAAGATCAATCACTGCACGTACGCAAAGCGAAATAACACCTGAATACGTCAAAAATGAAGGCGTCCGCCGATTGTGAAACAGCACGCTTTCGGCTAGAGCACATCCTTGATGTCAAATTACGGTCAGTGCGACCCCTCGTGTACGCACTGCGGAAACAGAGAAAATCATGGTTCGTCGTCGCCGCATTTACGAAGGCAAGGCCAAAGTTCTTTATGAAGGCCCGGAGCCCGGCACTCTCATTCAGTTTTTCAAGGACGATGCCACCGCCTTCAACAACAAGAAACACGACGTTGTTGAGGGCAAGGGTGTGCTCAACAACCGGATTTCCGAATATATATTCGAGCATTTGAACCGCATCGGAATCCCTACCCACTTCATCAAGCGCGTCAATATGCGCGAACAACTGATCAAGGAAGTGGAAATCATTCCACTGGAGGTTGTTGTCCGCAACATTGCGGCCGGACAACTTGCCAAACGGCTCGGGATGGATGAAGGCACAGTGTTGCCGCGTTCGATCATCGAGTTCTACTACAAGGCGGACGCTCTGGACGACCCGATGGTTTCCGAAGAACACATCACTGCCTTTGGCTGGGCCAGCCCGCAAGAGATAGATGACATCATGGCGCTTGCCATCCGCATCAATGACTTCCTGTCCGGACTGTTTCTGGGAGTCGGCATTCAACTCGTCGATTTCAAGATCGAATGCGGCCGTCTGTTCGAGGGTGACATGATGCGAATCGTCGTCGCGGACGAGATTTCTCCGGACAGTTGCCGTCTCTGGGACGTTGAAACCAAGAACAAGCTGGACAAGGACCGCTACCGCCGCGATCTCGGCGGGCTGGTTGAGGCCTATCAGGAGGTTGCACGCCGGCTTGGAATCGTCAACCAGAACGAGCCGCACCGGGGAACCGGGCCGGTTCTCGTGAAATAGCGGCAGGATAGGTACAAGTGATCAAGGCGCGCGTGACCGTCACACTGAAGAACGGTGTTCTGGACCCGCAGGGCAAGGCCATCGAGGGTGCCCTCGGCACACTCGGCTTCGATGGTGTCGAGCAAGTGCGCCAGGGCAAGGTATTCGACCTGGAACTGGCCGGAACGAACGCATCAGAGGCCGAGCAGCAAATCACAGCCATGTGCGAGAAACTGCTGGCCAACACCGTGATCGAAAACTACGCGGTCGAGATTCTGTAGGGCAGACGTGTTACTGTGGATCACAATTCGGTCCGCACCGCCCACAATTCGGGAAAGAATGTCCGGTCCAGTGCCGTTTTCAAGAACCCGACACCGGACGATCCTCCCGTCCCCTTCTTGTGTCCGATGATCCGTTCCACGGTTTTCATATGGCGAAACCGCCATTGCTGAAAATGATCTTCGACGTCGACCAGTTCCTCCGCCAGCTCATAGAGTTCGAAATACTGGTCTGGATTTCGGTAGATCTGCAGCCACGCCGCCGATAGCTCTTCGTTGATGACGTGGTTTTTCGAGAAATCGCGGTTCAACAGCGTATCGGGGATTTCGAACCCCTGGCGGGCAATCAGCGCAATTGCCTCGTCATATATGCTCGGCCCACGGAAGGCAGCCTGCATTCTTTCATAAATCTCGGGACGATGCTTGTGCGGAAGCAGCATGCGCGGATCCTTGGCGCCCAGGAGTATCTCGACCAGCCGATACTGATGAGACTGGAAACCGGATGCCTGTCCGAGAACATCGCGAAAGGTCAGGTAATCCGATGGCGTCATGGTGGAAAGCACATCCCAGGCGGTCACCAGTTGCTCCTGAACCCGTGAAACCCGTGCCAACGCCTTGAATGCCAGACCTGCCTTGTCTTCACGCAGGTTGGCGATGGCAAATTCCAGTTCATGAATGATGAGATTGAGCCAGAGTTCCTGCACATGATGGACGATGATGAACAGCATCTCGTCCTGCTTGTCGCTCAAAGGGGATTGGGCGGATAGCAAATCGTCCAGCCTGAGATAGTCGCCATAGGCCATGCGCTTCTCGAAATCGAGGCGCATGTCCTTTTCCACACGGCTTGTGTCATTGCTCATCTGGACCTCCAATCCGTTGGCCGCAAAGGCTGGCCGAGCACAAGAACCCGTCAAACGGCCACTGCATTCAATTTATTTTAAGCATAAACTAAATCCAGAGTAGTTGGCTTTGGATAGCTTGGCAACAGCTATCGCAATTCCAATTCACATGCGTTACAAGGCCGCAGACCCTCCCGATTCCGCATCTGGCGAAGCATCGATCATGAAATCCGCAGTTCTCCTTCTTCCCGGACTCAATCGTGACCGGGACATGATTGCCGCACTGACGAAGATTTCCGGAAATCCGCCGCTGACGGTCTGGCAAACAGAGACCGAGATCCCGGATGTGGACCTGATCGTCATACCTGGCGGTTTCTCTTACGGAGATTATCTTCGTTGTGGCGCGATCGCAGCCCGCATGCCGGTGCTGGACGCCGTTCGGAAAAAAGCCGCACAGGGTGTTCGCATCCTCGGTGTGTGCAACGGTTTTCAGATATTGCTCGAGGCCGGTTTGCTGCCGGGTGCCCTGATGCGAAATGCGTCGCTTCGGTTTGTGTGCCGCGAAGTCGAACTGCAGGTGGCGAATGCACAGACCGCATTCACCAGTCACTACCAGGCCGGACAGATCATCCGTTGTCCCGTGGCGCATCATGACGGCAATTATTTTACTGAAGGCGAGACGCTGAAACGCATGGAGGACGGCAACCAGATCGTGTTCCGCTACGCCAATGGCAGCAACCCGAACGGTTCCATCCATGATATTGCCGGTGTTATCAACCGGGAAGGCAATGTTCTTGGCATGATGCCTCATCCTGAAAACCTGATCGAGGACGCCCATGGCGGAGACGATGGACGTCCCCTTTTCAGCGCCGCGCTTGGCATGGTCGCCTGAATGCGCATCATGCCCCCCCAAACCCAAATCGTTCGTCACACGAAGATTTTGAATCGACCTCGTTTGCGGATTGCCTCCGCCGTGGGGACGGCGGCGTTGGCCGGCCTGATCCTGAGCGGCTGCCAATCGTCTACGCCAGGCCCCGGCGACCAGAGCGCCGTTTCGTCCGACCGGGCCCTGACAACCATGGAACGGATTGCCAGGGCGGCAAGCCGATGCTGGTTCAAATCCGGCGACAAGCGATTTCGTCCCTATCGGCTGGCGCCGGAGCTCAATTCCTTCTCCGGGCGCCCCCGCATCCTCCTGGTGCCGGCCAGCCGGCCCGAGGATCGACCACTTGCTGTTATCGAGGCCCAGGGTGATCCGGCAACCGTGCAGGCCTACGGTCCGTTAATGTCAGCGCCGGTTGGCAATCGCATGGCGACCGACATCAAGAGCTGGGCCGGCGGCTCGACCAGCTGTGGCGCAAAAACCTGAAAGACGACCATCCCACCATCATGACCCTCCCCGACACGATTGAGATTACGCCGGAACTGATCGAGGCCCACGGGCTCAATCCCGACGAATATGACCGGATCCTGGAATTGATTGGCCGCGAGCCGAGTTTCACCGAACTCGGCATTTTCTCGGCCATGTGGAATGAGCACTGCTCGTACAAATCATCCAAGAAGTGGCTGCGAACCCTGCCGACGGAGGGTTCGAGGGTTTTGCAAGGTCCCGGTGAAAACGCCGGTGTCGTCGACATCGGTGACGGCGACTGTGTGGTGTTCAAGATGGAAAGTCATAATCACCCGTCCTACATCGAGCCCTACCAGGGTGCCGCAACGGGTGTCGGCGGTATTCTGCGCGATGTCTTCACCATGGGTGCGCGTCCGATTGCCGCCATGAACGCCCTGAGATTCGGTGATCCCGATCACCCCAAGACACGGCACCTTGTCTCCGGCGTTGTCGCCGGCGTCGGTGGATATGGAAACAGCTTCGGCGTTCCCACGGTCGGCGGGGAAGTGGAATTTGATCCGCGCTACAACGGAAACTGCCTGGTCAATGCATTCGCGGCGGGCCTTGCCAAATCCGACGCCATCTTTCTCTCCGAAGCCAAGGGGGTCGGCCTGCCGGTGGTCTATCTCGGCGCGAAGACCGGACGAGACGGTGTTGGCGGCGCCACGATGGCGTCCGCTGAATTCGACGAATCCATCGAGGAAAAGCGACCTACCGTCCAGGTCGGGGATCCATTCACCGAGAAATGCCTGCTGGAAGCGTGTCTTGAACTGATGGCATCGGGTGCTGTCATTGCCATCCAGGACATGGGTGCCGCCGGTCTGACCTGTTCGGCGGTTGAAATGGGCGCAAAGGGAAATCTTGGCGTCGAGCTCGATCTCGACAAGGTTCCGGTCCGCGAAGACGCCATGAGCGCCTATGAAATGATGCTGTCCGAAAGCCAGGAGCGCATGCTCATGGTGCTGCGGCCGGAGCTGGAGGAAAAGGCCGAGGCCATTTTTGCCAAATGGGGACTGGATTTCGCAGTGGTCGGCAAAACGACCGATGATCGACGGTTCCGGGTTTTTCATCACGACCATTGCGTCGCCGATCTGCCGATCCGGGAACTCGGAGACGAGGCGCCGGAATATGACCGGCCATGGCGCGAAACGGGGCTGTATTCTCCCCTGCCCGCAGCCAGTATCGAAGAACCGGACGACTACGCCAAGGCACTGCTGCAACTCATCGGCTCCCCCAACAACAGCTCCCGGCGCTGGGTTTACGAGCAATATGATACGCTGATCCAGGGCAATAGCCTGCAACGACCGGGCGGAGATGCGGGTGTTGTCCGTGTCGAAGGGCACACAACAAAAGCCCTTGCCTTTGCTTCGGACGTTACGCCGCGCTATTGCGAGGCCGACCCGTTCGAGGGCGGCAAACAGGCCGTTGCGGAATGCTGGCGCAACCTGACGGCTACCGGCGCCGAACCGTTGGCCGCGACCGACAATCTCAATTTCGGCAATCCCGAACGGCCGGAAATCATGGGTCAACTGGTCAAGGCGATCGAAGGAATCGGTGAAGCATGCCGAACCCTCGGCTTTCCGATCGTTTCCGGCAATGTGTCCCTTTACAATGAAACCAATGGCGAGGCCATTTTGCCGACGCCAACAATCGCCGGGGTCGGTCTCATCCCCGACTGGTCTCGAACGGCCGGCATTGGTACGGGCATGGACGGTGACGCAGTCATTCTGTTTGGCGGCGATGGCACACATCTCGGACAGTCGGTTTATCTGCGCGATTGCCTCGGACAGACCGACGGTCCACCTCCGTCAGTCGACCTTCGTCTGGAAAAACGGAATGGCGACTTTGTCCGTTCAGCCATTCGCAACGGCCAGTTCAGCGCCTGCCATGACATTTCCGACGGTGGCCTGGCCCTTTGCCTGGCAGAGATGGCGCTCGCTGCCAATCGGGGTCTCGATATTGAAATCGATTTGTCCCAGGGACCGGCACATGCACAATTGTTCGGCGAGGATCAGGGCCGATATGTCGCAAATGTTCCTGCGGAACTGGCCAATTTTGTCTGCATGAATGCAGAAGGCGCCGGTGTTCCCTTTCGCCGGCTTGGAACGGTGACGGGCAATCGATTGACCATCGCCACCGTGCTCTCCATATCATTAGAGGAATTGCGCCAAGCCCATGAATCATGGTTCCCTGATTTCATGAGCGAGAGCGGCGCACAATCAGACGCGGCTTGATCGCACACTGAAGAGACTTACAGAGCAACGGGGAGAACGAGATGGCGATGCAGGCTGGAGACATCGAAGAAATGATCAAAGCCGCCATTCCCGATGCCAAGATCACGATCCGTGATCTGGCCGGTGATGGCGACCACTATGCTGCCGAAGTGGTGTCGGAAAGTTTTCGCGGCAAAAGCCGCGTGCAACAGCACCAGATGGTCTATCAGGCACTGCAAGGCAATATGGGGGATGCTCTTCATGCGCTTGCCCTGCAGACCAGCGCCCCGGAATAAAGCGCAACATTGTTTGAAGATCGAATGGCCGGTATGCTTTTCTGATCCGAAGCTCACTCGCTCTGACGGAGAACCGCAATGATCAATATCATTGTCACCGTGGTCATCGTGTTTTTGACCATCATGATCGTCCCACTCTTCATGCGAAAAGAGCAAACCTGGAAACGAGCTCTGGTATCGGCCGCAATCGTTGCGGTGCTGATTACCCTGTGGGAGCTGTTCGGCGCCAGTTAGAGTACATCGGCTACGGGCGATATCCTCACGAACGCAATGGATCATCGACGACACTTTTGTCTCGCTGTCTGACAAGACAACCCAACGACCAGACCACTCTCCTCGGGTCGGAGCTGCCGTCAACCTGCCCATTTTCAAGGCTTGCCACTTCATAAGAGATTTCTTATCATAAGGAATGTCTTATGAAACAGTCTTTGCTGCGCTGTCCAATCCGGTCCGCCGCTCGATTCTGGAGCGTTTGCGCGACAATCCAAGTTCGGTCCGCAGCCTTGCCGACCAATTCCCCCACAGCCAACCAGCCATCTCCCAGCATCTCAAGACGTTGAAGGACGCCGGGCTGGTTGGCGATACCGCCGAGGGTACGCGGCGGATCTACCGCGTGCGTCCTGAGGGAATGCGCATGCTGAAATCCTACCTTGAACAGCATTGGCAGACATTTTTGCTGTCACTGGATGACAATGAAGAGGACGATCAGACCGATGATTGAACCTGTAGTTGTGGAACTGACGATTGATCGCCCTCCCGGCAAGGTTTTTGAACTCTTCACCCGAAGAATTACGGAATGGTGGCCCCTGGAGACTCACTCGCTTGGAGCGTCGGATGAAAAACCTCCGCAAATGGTCGTCATGGAGCCGCATGTGGAAGGGCGAATATACGAAGTGTCGCAGGACGGTGCCCAACGGCTTTGGGGTTCGGTCATCGCTTGGGAACCGGGAACACATGTTGCGTTCACCTGGCATGTGGGTCGTGAACCCGAGCGGGGAACACAAGTATCCGTCCGTTTTCAGCTAACGGACTCCGGCGGGACCCACATAACACTCAGGCATGACAATTGGCACAGGCTTGGCGACGAAGCCGAAGAGCAGCGTCAAGGCTATGAAACCGGCTGGCCGGCACTCTTGAATGATGACTTCCTGCCTTTTGTTTCCGCCAATTCGTGAAGAACCCAGCCAGGTTTCAACGCCGGACATGGCACAGGGCAGCCGACTGCAGGATCTGTTGCAGCGCCCTGCATACGGCTAATCGATAATCAGCACTGGAAATCAGTCCGGTTCGGAGTTATTTACGAGCCTGACGGAAACTCCGGGCCTTAACCCCGGCAGCGACAGGATTCAGACAATGACCGCGATCAACGAATTTATCGACAATGAAGTCAAGCAGAGCGATATCGTTCTGTTCATGAAGGGCACACCCGATTTTCCGCAATGCGGATTTTCCGGTCAGGTTGTCCAGATCCTCGACTATCTCGGTGTCGAGTACAAGGGCATCAACGTCCTTGCCGATGATGATTTGCGCAATGGAATCAAGGAATTCTCCAATTGGCCGACCATTCCGCAGCTTTACGTCAAGGGTGAATTCGTCGGTGGTTGTGATATCATCCGCGAAATGTTCCAGGCCAATGAACTGCAAAGTCATCTCAGCGAAAAGGGCATCACCTACAAAGGCGCCGCCTAATGGGCAATTGGAATGTCTATCTCTCCGGTGAAATACACACGGACTGGAGAGAACAGATCGAGGCCGGCATCAAAGCGGCGGCCCTGCCCGTCGCCTTGAGCGCGCCGGTGACGCATCATGAAGCCTCCGATGATTGTGGCGTCGCCATTTTGGGTGCGGAACCGGACAAATTCTGGCACGACAACAAGGGTGCCAAGATCAATGCCATAAGAACCCGCACACTGATTGAAAAATCGGACATCGTCGTGGTGCGGTTCGGAGACAAATACCGGCAATGGAATGCCGCTTTCGATGCGGGTTACGCAGCTGCCCTCGGCAAGTCGCTGATCGTCATGCATGGTCCCGATCACCAGCATGCGCTCAAGGAAGTCGATGCCGCGGCCCTTGCGGTGGTCGAGACCCCTGAGCAGATCGTGCGCATCCTGGAATATGTTATCAACAGCCATCTCGCTGGATATACGCAATAATTTAACCATTATACCCTAGGTTGTATTGAGCCCGGTATCGATTCACGGCACGATACGGTCCTGAACTGGTGTTGGTTGATCAAACGATCGTCGCGCAGGTTCGGGTCAAACGGCTGATGGGGTGTGAGGCTGCGGGCGAGGCACGGATGGACGCACAGAAAAGGGACGGCCATGCAAGTGCTGCTGCAGGCGATAGTGCTGAATCGGAGGAGCCTGCCAATTTCGTAAAGCGAGCCGGAATCGGATTTCTCGAGTTCATTATTCTCGTCGCTGCACTGACCTCCTTCGTTGCCCTTTCCATCGATATAATGCTGCCGGTACTCCCGCAGATCGGCGCCACATATGCGATCACCGTTGCCAATGATCGCCAGGCCGTGCTGGTTCTTTTCATGCTGGGATTCGGTCTGGCTCAGATCGTGTTCGGACCGTTATCCGACCGATTCGGGCGCAACAGAGTGCTGATCCCCGGTGTCATTTTCTACGCCCTGTCATCTTTCGCCGCGGCATTTGCAGACAATTTCACACTCTTGCTGGTCTTTCGGGTCGCGCAGGGAATCGGGGCCGCTGCGGTCCGCATCGTCATCAATGCCATCGTTCGTGATTGTTTCGGCGGTCGGGATATGGCGCGGGTCATGTCCTACAGCTACATGGTCTTCATGATCGTTCCGATCATTGCGCCGGCTTTCGGACAATGGATTGCCGGATTCTCGTCCTGGCAATGGATATTCATTCTGCTGGGCACATCAGGGTGCCTCATGGCCATCTGGTGCATATTGCGCCTGCAGGAAACGTTGCCACCGGCAAAGAGGCTTCCGCTGTCCTTCAAGGCGATCGGATTTGCCTTTACCGAAGTGATGTCGAACCGTCAGGCCATGGGATACGCCGCCGCAACAACGCTGTGTGTCGGGTGCATGCTTTCCTTCATCATATCGGCACAACAGATCTTCTCGACAATCTATGATCTTGGCGAGTGGTTTCCCTATGCCTTCGCGGGCGTGGCCGGTTGCATGGCGTTGCTCAGCTTCGCAAACGGACATCTGGTACGGCGTCTGGGCATGCGACCGATCGCCCACAGTGCCCTGCTGGTTCTGACCGCGCTTGGGTCCATTCTCTTGCTGGTAACCCTGGCCGGCCAACCTCCGTTTTGGCTGGCATTTCTATTGCTCGGTGCAAATATCAGCGCATTCGCATTGGTTCCGGCCAACTTCAACGCCCTTGCAATGGAGCCGCTGGGACATGTGGCAGGAACAGCCTCTTCCCTCCTTGGCGTTATAACGTTTACCGGCGGCGCAGCCCTGGGCGCCCTGGTCGGACACGCGTTCAACGGCACACTTGTGCCGCTAGCTGCAGCCTTTGCCCTGTTTGCCTGGACTGCGAGCGGTATCGTGCTTTGGACGGAACGCGGCAAACTCTTTCAAAGGCCGGCTGCGTAGCAACCACCGCTTCAGTTCTGTTCATCGGCAGGAGCAAGTCCCGCAAAATCAAACAAATCACGGTCCATGAGGTGAGACGGGCGAACTTGGCTCAGGGCGCGGATCATGGTGTCCTTGCGGCCGGGCATGCGCTTTTCCAGGTCACCGATCAGCGCTTTCATGGCGTTTCGCTGCAAACCGTCCTGTGATCCGCACAAATCACAGGGGATGATCGGGAAATCCATGGCCTCGGCCAAACGGGCAAGATCGTTCTCGGCGCTATAGGCCAAGGGCCGAAGCACCAGAAGATCGCCCTCATCATTGAGAAGTTTTGCGGGCATTGCGGACAGACGCCCACCATGAAGCAGGTTCATGAAGAAGGTTTCAAGGATATCTTCGCGATGGTGGCCCAGCACCAGTGCCTGGCACTTCTCCTCCCGGGCTATCCGGTAGAGATGGCCACGCCGAAGGCGCGAACACAGGCTGCAATAGGTCTGGCTTTCAGGAACCTTCTCGGTCACGATCGAATAGGTGTCGCGATACTCGATGCGATGTGCAACACCCAACCGGTCGAGAAATGTGGGGAGCACGTGTTTGGGGAAATTCGGCTGACCCTGATCCAGATTGCAGACCAGAAGATCCACGGGCAGCAATCCACGCCACTGTAGATCGAGAAGAACCGCAAGCAGACCGAAGGAATCCTTTCCTCCCGAAAGCGCAACAAGCCAGCGCGGCCTTGCGCCCTTGGAAGGCACGACCATCCCATGGTCATCAATGGCCTGCCGAGCTTGTCGCATCAGGCGTTTTCGCAATTTGTTGAACGCGACTGTCGACGGTGCATCGCGGAACATCGGATGGCAGGTGCCGGCATCATCCCGGTCGCCACTCCGGTCAGCGGCACGTGATGCCTCGGTCATGTCAATGGCGGTCATCTCGGTGTCCTGACGAGTCGAACATTTCGGGCGGGATTACCATTTCGGACGGCAGCTGCAAACGAAAAAGCCGCCGGCGCAAACCAGCGGCTTTCCGAAAAAACAATTTCGAACAATCAACGCGAATAGAATTCGACGACCAGGTTGGGTTCCATATGAACCGGATAGGGAACGTCGGCCAGGCCGGGCACTCGCGTATAGGTGGCAACCATCTTGTTGTGATCCGCCTCGATATAGTCCGGCACATCACGTTCGGCCAACTGTGTTGCCTCGATCACAAAGGCTAGCTGTTTCGATTTGGCGCGAACTTCAATCACGTCGCCGGCCTTGCAGCGATAGGACGGAATATTGGTGCGCACGCCATTGACCATGACATGGCCGTGATTGACGAACTGCCGAGCGGCGAAAACCGTGGCGACGAACTTGGCTCGGTAGACCACTGCGTCGAGGCGCGATTCCAGCAGGCCGATCAGGTTCTCTGGTGTATCGCCCTTGCGCCGGTTGGCTTCGTCATAGATCTTGCGGAACTGCTTTTCACGGATATCGCCGTAATAGCCCTTCAGCTTCTGCTTGGCCCTCAACTGAACGCCAAAATCGGACAATTTGCCTTTGCGGCGCTGGCCGTGCTGACCGGGGCCGTATTCGCGCCGGTTGACCGGAGATTTTGGACGGCCCCAGATATTTTCGCCCATACGGCGATCGAGTTTGTACTTTGAAGACTCGCGCTTGCTCATCGCATTCCCTTTCAAAACAATTGACCGGATTGTCGCCAATCCGGTTGAAGGAAACGCGCCCTCCTCTGCCGGTCTTTTTCACCGACTGACAGAACAACCCTCTTGCGCTATGCAGCGGTCGTTCACGGGACACGTAACAAATCCGGGAGGAATTTCCCGGAGACCGCGCGGATTTATGACAATCCACCCGGCTTGTCAATGCGCCGGGAGACGGAAATCCAGCCCGAACCCTCTTATGAGTCTGCGGACGGCAAAATCGGGCGTCTGTGAGGTGAAAACCGCCAGATCGTCACCCTCACCGGCCGATCCCCTATCCGGCAGCAGGGACTGCGCCCGCCGGGCGATGGCCTCTGCCGGATCAAGCCAGTCCACCGGCCACGGCGCAAGCGCACGGAACCGGTTCACCAGAAACGGATAGTGAGTACAGGCAAGCACGACAATATCGGTTTGCTGCCCATTTTGCGTAACGAAACAGGGGGCAATTTCGGCTTCGATTGCCGCCGGTTCGACGGGCTGCCCGCGAATATAGGACTCGGCCAATCCGGCAAGGTTTTCAGAGCCCACCAGCCTGACATGGCATTGCGCAGCAAAGGATTGGATCAATTCACGCGTATAGGCGCGTCGGACGGTACCCGGAGTCGCCAGGACTGAAACGAGGCCGGTCTGTGTCTGTTCCGCCGCCGGCTTGATGGCCGGAACAGTGCCGACAAAGGGCGTTGCCGCAAAGGCATCGCGCAGTTCACCCAGAACAAGCGTTGACGCGGTGTTGCAGGCAATGATGCAGAGCACCGGTTGATGCTTGGCAATCAACTCTTGAAAAAGCCGGACGATATGCGCCGTCAGAGCACCCTCGTCCCATCCGCCATAGGGAAATCCGGCATCGTCGGCCACATAGACAAACCGGTGTTCCGGCATCAGGACCCGCGCTTCCCGCAAGACCGTCAATCCGCCAATGCCGGAATCGAAGACAAGTACGGGCCCGTTGCTCACGGCTCCGATCCTCCGGCAACCGGCGCCGATTGCTCATCGTCTTCGACCGGGTCCGGTGGACCGCTGCCGCGAGGCGATTTGCGGCTGAACCGATCCAGTGACCGGATGACACCCCGAAGCAGCTGGATTTCGGTCTTGGAAAATCCCGGGCGACTGAGCACGGCACGCAATCCATCAACCATTTTGGGTTTCTTCGCCGGGGGTCGGAAGTATCCGCGCGCTTGCAGGGCCTCCTCGAGTTGATCTGAAAATCCCTGCAGATCGGATTTGGTCGCCGGCTGCACCCGCGGTCCGGAAAATGGTGTTTCGCTGCTCGGTGCCAATCCGGACTGCATCCACTCATAGGACATCAACAACACGGCCTGGGCGATGTTGAGGGAAGCAAAGGCCGGATTGACGGGATAGGTCACGATTTCATCGGCCAGGCTGATTTCCTCATTGCTGAGGCCCCATCTCTCTCGTCCGAACAGGACACCGCATTGCTGGCCGGATTCCATTCTTGCGCGCAAGGACTGTGCGGCAGACTGCGGGCCGCGCACCGGCTTGAAGCCATCGCGCGCACGGGCAGTCGTCGCAAAAACGAAATTGAGGTCGGCAATCGCTGCCTCCAGCGTGTCGAATACGGCTGTCCCGTCTATCACGTGATCGGCCTTGCTCGCGGCAGCCCGGGCCTTGGGATTGGGCCAGCCGTCCCTTGGTTGGACAAGACGCAGCTCCGACAAGCCGAAATTCGCCATGGCACGGGCCACCATGCCGATGTTCTCACCCAGCTGCGGCTCGACGAGAATCACCGCCGGCCCGCCGGTTATCAAAGGTCGCTGTCTGTCAGTGCCCGCCATGATCCAGTTTCGCGCTTTTCGTTGCTGCGTTCACTGACATATTGAGATGCAACAGAAAAGACCAGCGGCAAACAATCGGCAAGTCCCAGACGGACATGCCTCCACTCAATACAGGCCCTTTTCGTCAATCCATGCATCGACGGCCTGCGCCACTCCTGCCGCCTGCTCGTGCAAGATCCAATGACCCGCATCGGAAAACCGGACCACTTTCAGATCCGGCGCATATCGGTCCAGACCATCGAGGCAAACCGGTCGCAGGGCCTCGTCGCGTTCGCCCCAGACAACAAGATGCGGCATCCTCACCTGTAGGACCTCATCCGGCAAATCAAGAACCGGGACGGCCCCTGCCAATTCAGATGCCGGCGTATCAATGGGCGGGACAACAACCGGTGAGGCGCGATACCAGTTCAGCATGGCCTCCATGGTACCCTCACCGCTCCAGGCCTCCCGGTAGGCATTCTTGTCTTCCTCGCTCATCCAGTCAGTCGCCGAAAACCCGGCGATCATGTTCAGCGTGCGTGAAAAATTGTCCGCAGACATGGCGTCTGCTGCATTGTCGGCCCGCAGCCATGACATGTACTGGCTGGCAGCCCGCTGCTTCGGGTCATCGACAATCGCGCGCTGGAACGTTGCAGGATGGACTCCATTGGCCACAACCAGCCCCTTGAGCCTGTCCGGGTGGCGAAACGCATAGGCATAGGCAACCGCCGACCCCCAATCATGCCCGAACAAAACAAAAGGGTTTTCAGCGCTAAGGTGATCGGCAAGGGCTGCAATATCGGCCAGCAAATGCCGTGTCTGATAGGCATCGACCCCGGCTGGTTTTGAACTCCTGCCAAAGCCGCGCTGGTCCGGTGCAACTACAAAATGGCGATCGGCCAGCAGAGGCATGACGCTCTGCCATGCAGCCCAATATTCCGGGAACCCATGCAAACACAGGATCAGTGGATTGGCCGGGTTTCCCATTGCCGCATAATGCAGGCGAATTTCACCCGTATCGAACTCATCGTATCGAACATCCATTGCCACGCGTTGGTCTCCTCTATCAAGCCCTCGGTCCGGCGGGCGTGACCGCTCTCCACGGCAGATCCTTTGGTCGTATTTGCCTTCGCGCGTCACAGTGTTATAGGAGCGCACGCTTTATGACATCCTAGAGGGCACGCGGCCCGATCCATACAAACGAGGCATTTCCTATGGCAAAGATCAAGGTTGAAAATCCGGTCGTTGAACTCGACGGCGACGAAATGACCAGAATCATCTGGCAGTTCATCAAAGACAAGTTGATCCATCCCTATCTCGACATCGACCTGAAGTATTACGACCTTGGAATGGAAAGCCGCGACGCCACCGACGACCAGATCACGATCGATGCCGCGAATGCGATCAAGGAACATGGTGTCGGCGTGAAATGCGCCACGATCACACCGGATGAGGGCCGCGTCGAAGAGTTCGGCCTGAAGAAAATGTGGCGGTCGCCAAACGGCACAATCCGCAATATTCTTGGCGGGGTGATTTTCCGCGAACCGATTATCTGCAAGAACGTCCCCCGGCTTGTGCCCGGATGGACACGCCCCGTCATTGTCGGCCGTCATGCTTTTGGCGACCAGTATCGCGCAACGGACTTCAAATTTCCCGGCAAGGGCAAGCTGACCATGAAATTCGTCGGTGAGGATGGTCAGGAAATCGAGCACGAGATTTTCGATGCCCCGGCTTCAGGCATTGCCATGGGCATGTACAATCTCGACAAGTCCATCGAGGATTTTGCCCGTGCTTCGCTGAATTATGGCCTGCAGCGCAAAGTGCCGGTCTATCTCTCGACCAAGAACACGATCTTGAAGGTCTATGATGGTCGGTTCAAGGATATCTTCCAGGAGATTTATGAGGCTGAATTCAAGGACGCCTTTGCAGAAGCCGACATCACCTATGAGCATCGGCTGATCGATGACATGGTGGCGGCCAACCTCAAATGGTCCGGCGGCTATGTCTGGGCATGCAAAAACTACGATGGTGACGTCCAGTCCGATACGGTGGCGCAGGGCTTCGGCTCGCTCGGTCTGATGACCTCGGTTCTCATGACTCCCGACGGCAAGACTGTGGAGGCCGAAGCGGCCCACGGAACGGTGACCCGGCACTACCGCCAGCATCAGCAGGGCGAGGAAACATCGACCAACTCGATTGCCTCGATCTTTGCCTGGACACGCGGACTGGCGCACCGCGCCAAGCTGGACGACAATGCAGAGCTTGCGCGCTTTGCCCAAACGCTCGAAGAAGTCTGCGTTGCGACGGTCGAAGGCGGCCACATGACCAAGGATCTGGCACTGCTGATCGGCCCCGATCAGCCCTGGCTGTCAACCATCGGCTTCCTCGACAAGATCGACGAAAACCTCAAAGCCGCGATGGCCGCCTGACGGCAGGCACCGACAAGAGAACGCAGCGACGCCTCGTGCGTCGCTGCGGCTTGATGGTCCTCTCAAGATTGCACATGCGCCGCGATCTGCAGGCCGCTGCCGCGAAACGGCAGCGTTCCTGAGCCATCATCTCCAATCCACAAATGCCGGGGCCATTCAAGTCGTTCTCCGCCCCATGACGATGTCGATGACAGTGACGACCATGGCATCCTGTCGTCGCGTCGGAAGAGGATGCCGCCGGCACCCATTCCACAGTGCACGGCAAGCTGAAAACCAAATGCCTCGCTGGTTCCGAGATTCTCGCCAAACCAATAGTGCGGACTCCTGCCCGACCGTGGTTGCAGCATGACCGTCAGCGTCTGATTGATTCCGGACAGCCCCACCCAGAGAACCTCATGACGCCCATCACGCGATCGGGCACACAACAGGGTTTGCCGGCAACCTGTTGAGGCTTCAGCGCATCTGCCTTGAAACGACCAGGCGCAGATTGCCGGTGGTGATCCGGCAGCATCATGGACGCCGGTCATCAGCGCCGGCTGGCACCCCCCATCAAGCCCCACCCACTCTTCCGCAGCGGGCAGGACAAACGGCCAATTGAGCCGCTCGCGGACGGCACCGTCGGTATCCAGCACCTGATAGCGCATCCCGTCATCATCCAGGGCGACCTGCACGGCATGCAGATACTCGCTCTCCTCCGGCATGCGGTGTTCCGTGCCCGCGCCTGCCGCCGTGATTTGCAGAACACCCTGGTGCGCCTGCACATCGAACGCCAGAATATGGCTACACAGATAGGCGAACACGCCCTGCTGCTTCAATATTCGCCAGAATTCACCGGCATATTCCGCACCGATCTGACGCCCATAGGCCCCGGCATATCCATTGACGGCAAGAACCGGATGATGGCCGATAACGAATTTCCACCGCGCGTCAGCATTTGCCTGCAACGTTGTTTCCAGCCAATCCGTTTCCACATGGCCTTCCCCGCCGAGATCGCTGCACAGTGTATGAACGAATACAAGGAGCAAATCATCGCGGCGGACAAAATAGGAAAGCCCCTCCTGCCCCGGCGCCCCGTTACGAGGCAGATGGGAAAGCACATCGGCGAAGACCCGCTCACTCATGGCGCTGTAGGTGGTGTGGTTTCCGGTCGAATTGTAAAGCGGAATGGAATCGCGATCGAGCCAGGCCATTTCGCTGCTGAGCCAGTGTGCCCACTGCTCCCGCAACTCGGCTTCATCGCTGGTCAGGCCGATGATTTCGTCGCCGGGAAAAACGACGAAATCCGGTTTCGGTCTAAGTCGCGACACCACCGAATTCATGGCGCGATGGGTTTGTTCATGCCGGGCACCCGGAACGCCTGAGCAACTGTCACCATAGAGCACGAACTGGTGCCCGGGTTCCTTCGGCAACAGAGCCGGGATGGGCATCTCGGGATTTTGCACCACCGGAACGCCCCGGCTTACTGATAGAGCTGAGGATTGTGCCGATAAATGAGGGCCGGAGCGCCAAACAGATCATGTTTGCGCTCATAGCTTGCACCGAGGCGCTCCGCCAGCGCCATCGACCGTTCATTGCCTTCCAGGATCAGGCTGATGGCGGTCGTCCAGCCCAGCGTGTTGAAGACGTGGCGCAGACAGGTCTGAGCAGCCTCATGGGCATAACCGCGCCCCTCGAAACCGTCCATCATCAGCCAGCTCATTTCCGGTTCCGGCCAGCCCTCGGCACAGGTTGGGCCGATCACGCCGCAAAACGCGCCGGATTGCTTCTCTTCCAAGGCAAATGGACCATAACCGCGAAGGGTCCAATGGCCAGACTCAGCGGCAAAGGTCTGCCAGGCCGCCAGGCGGTCCAGCGGTCCACCACGGTAGCGCGACCGGTCAGTGGCATAAAAGGCGCAATAGGGTTCAAAATCATCATAGCGGATTTGCCGCAGGATCAGATGCTCAGTCTCAAGCGTTTTCACACTGTCATTCATATCAATGGGAACCTCCGTAAACTGTTCACAACGGACCTGCCGGCCCAGGCTGATCGAAAAACCTACGTCTGCGCAAGGTCGGGATGATCATAGGCTTCGGGATAGGTGATCGGATGTAGCGGCCCCAATGGCACCACATTGTTCCAGGAGCGGCCAAAATATCCCTGGCGGCAATGCACCAGTGAATTGCTCGACGCTACGCCGGGAAGCGCGTGAACGCGGCACAGCCAGCGCCAGAGATGTGCGTAGTCCATGATCCTGGCGCCATTCAGCTTCATTCGGACATAATAGACCGGATCGTGCCGGTAGAGCGTTGGGAACAGGCGCAGATCAGCCTCGGTAAACGTTTCGCCAACCAGAAACGGCCGACCATCGGAAGCCAACAACTCCTCCAATGTCCGCAGCATGGCAAAGTAGTTTTCAAACGCCGTCGCATACACGTCCTGACGGGATGAAAACCCGGCCTTGTAGGCGCCGTTGTTGATCTTGTTGTAGATCAGTTCGTTCAGGCGGTCGATTTCCTCGCGAACCGGTGCGTCACCGTCTGCCATCGGGTAAAGGTCGGGACGGTCGGCGTCGGACAGCCTGCTACCCAGTGGCTTGGCCTGCCGGTTGAGCATGCGGATAATCTCGGCGCTCTCATTGGATAGGATGCGCTTTGTCTTCTTGTCGTATAGAATCGGCAGGCTTGTTTCCTTCGATCCCTCCGCCTCGTAAATCTGCTTTGCAAGACGAAACTGCTTGCCGGTGGCGGTCTCCATCGTGCATTCCGGCAATGGCGTTCCGGTCAGGGTCGCGACCCTGCCAGGATTGAATTCCCAAAGCCCGGACGCGACCGGATCATCATCTAGGGTGCGGTTCGGAAAAGCCACATCCATGGAAACGCAGTTCTCGAGACCCAGAATATTCCGTGCCAATGTCACCCTGTGACACCATGGACAGTTGAGAGCCACAAACAGGTGGTAGCGGTCCGGTTCAGCTGGAAAGTCAGGGTCTTCGCCCAGAACGTTTCGAAATCCGCTGACACCACGAACGAATTCGCCCCTTGCCCGGCGGGACACCGCATCCGTCTGCGACTCCTCAACAGCAGTATCGGAAGCATCGGATTTCGGATCTGACATGGCGAATGCTCTCGGGTCGTTCAGCGATTCCGGACATGATAGCGAACTGAATGCGGGCCGCAATGCGAGGCGCGTGTGTCGACATTTCGAACAGAAGCCGTTTTCTGCTAGGAAGCCGCATGCCGATGCCTCAGCAATATCAACGTGCCTCTCCGGTTTTTGACAAGATCCTCAACGATCTGAAAGAGACGCTTGACCTTGCAACCCGCAATCAGGCCTATACCTGCCTTCAATCAGTGCTGATTGTCTTTCGCCGACGATTGCGTCCGTCCCAGATATTGGCGTTCGCCGACCTCTTGCCGCCAGTTGTGCGGGCCATTTTCGTCGCCGACTGGAATGACGGTGAATTTGTATCCGGCTTCGGCAAGAAGGAGGAACTGACCGAGGAAGTCAGGTCCATTCGTCGCCACCACAATTTCTCAGGTGACAATGTGATTGAAGGGGTCACATCGGTTTTGCGCGGTACCATGGATGAAGGTTCGCTGGAAGACGTCCTGGCATCCATCTCGCCGGACGCCACGGACTTCTGGTCCTTGAGACAATGACCTGATCCGGTCAGGCAGCAATCGCGCCGGCAACGGCTTCAAGTGCACCATCCGCCTTCGAAGCATCGGGACCGCCGGCCTGTGCCATGTCGGGACGGCCTCCACCGCCTTTTCCGCCAAGGGCTTCGGAAGCCTTGCGCACCAGATCCACCGCACTGACACGTTCAGTCAGATCCGGCGTCACAGCAACAACGACACTGGCCTTGCCTTCACCGGACACGCCGACCAGCGCCACAACGCCGGACCCAAGGCTCGCCTTGGCATCGTCCGCCATTCCCTTCAGGTCGCGCGGCTCGACACCAGTCACCACCTTGCCGAGGAATTTCACATCACCGACCAGGCGGGTCTGATCACCGGATGGCCCGGCCTCGCCGCCCAGGGCCAGTTTCTTTTTCAGCTCGCTGACTTCGCGCTCCAGCTTCTTTCGCTCGTCGATCAGAGACCCGACGCGCGATACGACTTCACCCGGCTGAACGCGCAGCGTTGATGCCAGCGATTTAACCCGTGTGTCCTGTTCGCTGAGATATTGGCGGGCCGCCTCTCCCGTCAGCGCTTCCAGTCGCCGAACACCGGCAGCCACCGCGCTTTCACCGATCACGCGCACCAGACCGATATCTCCGGTGGCCTGCACATGGGTGCCGCCACACAATTCGACGGAATAGGTCTCTCCCTGCTTGTCGCCATGCAGGGCTGTTCCCATCGAAACCACCCGAACCTCGTCGCCATATTTTTCCCCGAACAGCGCCATGGCACCTTCCGCGATGGCATCATCGACAGCCATCAATCGGGTGGTGACAGGACTGTTTTGAATGACGATTTCATTGGCGATGTCCTCGACCGCCGAAATCTCCTCTTCACTCACCGGCTTGGGATGTGAAATATCGAATCGCAACCGGTCCGGCGCCACCAGCGACCCCTTCTGCGCCACATGCTCACCGAGCACCTCGCGCAGGGCCTCGTGCAGAAGATGGGTCGCAGAGTGGTTTGAGCGCAGTCGGCTGCGCCGCTGATGATCCACACTCAGCACGACTTCCGCTCCGGTCTGCACCGTACCCTCTTCAACGGATGCCACATGAACGAAAAGCCCGTCGGCCTTTTTCTGCGTATCGGTCACGGCCAGCCGAAACCCGTCACCGGTGATCACTCCGTTGTCACCCATCTGGCCACCGGACTCCCCATAGAATGGTGTCTGGTTGACAATCAGCTGAACGGCATCGCCAGCCTTGGCAGTGTCGACGACTTCACCATCACGCACGACTGCCAGAACGACGCCTTCGGCCTGTTCCGTGTCATATCCGAGGAAATCCGTTGCGCCCAATCGGTCACGCAGTTCCAGCCAGATGGTCTCCGTTGCCGCATCGCCGGAGCCGGACCAATTGGCTCGGGCTTCGGCCTTCTGGCGCTCCATGGCCGCATCAAAGCCTGCATCATCAACCGTGATGCCGCGCTGCCGCAGTGCATCCTGCGTCAGATCAAGCGGAAAGCCGTAAGTATCGTAGAGCTTGAATGCTGTTTCGCCGTCCAGCTCATCGCCTTCTGCAAGATTGGCACTGGCATCCGACAGCAGGTTAAGACCGCGTTCGAGGGTCTTGCGAAACCGGGTTTCCTCCAGCTTGAGCGTTTCTGAAATCAGTGCTTCGGCCCGCAGAAGTTCCGGATAGGCCCGCCCCATCTGTTCGACAAGCGACGGCAGCAATTTCCACATTAACGGCTCGTGCGCGCCAAGCAATTCCGCATGGCGCATGGCACGGCGCATAATCCGGCGCAACACATAGCCACGCCCCTCATTCGACGGCAGCACACCGTCGGCAATCAGGAACGCCGTGGAGCGCAGATGATCGGCAATCACCCGGTGGCTGCTTTGGGCCTTGCCTTCGGCCGGAACACCGGTCAATTCGACCGAAGCCGCAATCAATGCCTGGAAGAGGTCAATGTCGTAATTGTCATGTTTGCCCTGAAGAAGGGCCGCAATGCGCTCCAGCCCCATGCCTGTATCGATGGACGGTCGCGGCAGATCGACACGAAGATCCGTTGTCTGCTGCTCATACTGCATGAAGACAAGATTCCAGATTTCGATGAAACGGTCACCATCCTCATCCGGCGATCCAGGCGGTCCACCCGGAATGTGATCGCCGTGATCATAGAAGATCTCAGAACACGGTCCGCAGGGACCCGTATCGCCCATTGCCCAGAAATTGTCGTGGGTCGGAATACGAATGATACGGTCTTCCGGCAGTCCGGCAATCTTCTTCCAGAGATCAAAGGCCTCATCATCCGTATGATAGACGGTAACGCACAGCCGGTTTGCATCGATTTCGAACTCGCGGGTCATCAGGTTCCATGCAAGTTCGATGGCGACATCCTTGAAGTAGTCCCCAAAGGAAAAATTGCCGAGCATCTCAAAGAAAGTGTGGTGGCGCGCCGTGTAACCGACATTGTCCAGATCATTGTGCTTGCCGCCGGCACGTACGCATTTCTGCGACGTCGTGGCGCGCGTATAGGAGCGGTGCTCAAGGCCCGTGAAGACATTCTTGAACTGCACCATGCCCGCATTGGTAAACATCAATGTCGGATCATTGCGCGGGACAAGCGGGCTCGACGCGACAATCTCGTGACCGTTCTTGCCGAAATAGTCCAAAAACGCCGATCGGATTTCGTTTACGCCAACCATGACATGCCCTTTGAATATCGCTCTCGAGGCCGTTTCCCGAACGAACGCCCCTGTTTCCTTGCGGCTTTTATCGGTCGCTTGAACAACTGTCCAGCATGGCATGCGCGGAACCTCCGGCACACAAAAAACCAGCGGCGGGAAAACCCGCCGCTGGTTCGTTGGTTCCGCCCGGCTGAATGGAGCGGCTAGGCCTGCTCCGCCACATCGTCATCGCTGTCGGGACGTCCCTCTTCCAGCAATTGCTCGGCGATCAGCCCGGCATTCTGCCGCAAGGACAATTCGATCTCTTCAGCCGCTTCAGGATTGTCACGCAAAAACTGCTTGGCGTTTTCGCGGCCCTGTCCGAGACGTTGGCTGTTATAGGAGAACCAGGCACCGGATTTTTCGACAATCCCGGCCTTGACCCCCAGATCGATCAATTCACCGGTCTTGGAAACGCCCTCCCCATACATGATGTCGAATTCGACCTGTTTGAAGGGCGGTGCCATCTTGTTCTTCACGACCTTGATGCGGGTCTGGTTGCCAACCACTTCATCGCGATCCTTGACCGAACCGATACGTCGGATATCGAGACGGACGGAGGCATAAAACTTCAGCGCGTTGCCGCCACTCGTCGTTTCCGGCGAACCGAACATGACACCGATCTTCATGCGAATCTGGTTGATGAAAATCACCATGCAGTTCGATCGTGAAATCGACGCGGTCAATTTCCGTAGTGCCTGGCTCATCAGGCGCGCCTGCATGCCCGGCAGGGAATCGCCCATCTCGCCTTCAATTTCCGCCCGTGGCGTCAGCGCTGCGACGGAGTCGATCACCAGAACATCGATGGCGCCCGAACGCACCAATGTGTCGGTAATCTCCAGCGCCTGTTCGCCCGTGTCGGGTTGCGAGATCAGAAGGCTCTCAAGATCGACACCAAGCTTGCGCGCATAGATCGGATCCAGTGCGTGTTCCGCATCGATGAAACCGCAAATCCCGCCATTCTTCTGCGCTTCGGCAATGGTGTGCAGCGCCATGGTCGTCTTGCCGGAGCTTTCCGGTCCGTAAATTTCGATAATGCGCCCCTTGGGAAGACCACCGACACCCAGTGCGATATCCAACCCCAATGACCCGGTCGATACGGTCTCGATCTCCGTGATCTGCTCATTCGAGCCGAGTTTCATGATCGAACCCTTGCCGAAGGCCCGCTCAATCTGCGTGAGCGCCGCATCAAGCGCTTTGCTTTTGTCCACCGAATTTTCCTCTACAAGCCGCAACGAGTTCTGAGCCATTCCGTCCACCTTTAGGTTATATACGCATTGCTGGCAATGAATGCCGCATGGACAGGAATGTACTCTATTTGTTCTCATTTGACAACTTGGAATTAAATAACTGATATTATTGTATAAAAATTGATGTGTTCTGTTTATGTCTCACACAGGTGTCAATGAAACGTTCCCATGCGGCGGTCGATTCACGATATCCTATCCGGACCAGGCGATTCGAACCGGATCATGGCAACCATCCGGCAGCGGTTGCGCAAAACGCGTAGTTCCTGCCATCACCGGAACAGATCATTGGCCGTTCATGCCTTGCCCCGAGGCGCCGAAATTGCGAGGAAATTGGCTCTGGCCTAGACTGGTCGCCAGGAGATGATCACCACAATGCCGCAGGATGATTGATCCATGACCCGCTTTCTTGTTCTCGGCGGTGCCCATCTCGACCGGCGCGCCACCCTTTTGGCCGAAACCCGCCCCGGTGCCAGCAATCCCGGCCACTGGTATGAAGAACCCGGCGGTGGCGGTTTCAATGCCGCGCAAAATCTGTCGCGCCTCGGCAACCATGTCCAGTTGGTGTCCGTGCGCGGTGGCGACCAGGCGGGCGAAGCGGTCGCCCAGGCTGCCGAGGCAGCGGGCATCATCGATATGGCTCAGGTCTTTCTCGATCGAGCCACTCCCAGCTACTCGGCCATTCTGGAACACGATCGCAATCTGCTGATCGGTGTCGCCCATATGGATCTCTATGACCATTTTTCTCTGCGCCAATTGTCCCGGCGATCGATACGGGAGGCACTGGAAGGCAGCGATCAAGTGCTATGCGACGCCAACCTGCCGCAGGACACCCTTGCCGCTCTCGCCGCCAAAGCTGCAGATGCGGGCAAGCCGCTTGCCGCCATAGCCATTTCACCGGCAAAGGTCATCCGCCTCTCCGACCAGTTGCCTCATCTGTCGATCCTCTTCATGAACGAGGCGGAAGCCACAACATTGAGCGGCGATGAAACGCCGGAAAACTGGCCGACTCGGCTTCGCGCCGCGGGATTGCAAAGCGCGATCATCACCAGGGGCGCCGAACCATTGGTCGGCTTTGATCCCGAGTGCGTTTTTCAGATCGCCACGCCACCGGTAACAGATGTTGCCGACGTAACCGGCGCCGGTGATGCGCTCGCAGCGGCCACACTGAACGCGCTCCACAATGGGACGCCGCTTCCGCAAGCGGCGCGGGCCGGGATTGCCGCCGCGTCGATCACCATCCAGTGTGTCTCGGCAACCGCCGCCGAGCTGAACGACAAGGTCCTCGACGAAGCAATGGCTCTTGTGCCGGAGCCCGATCTTCTGTCATGAGACGGTTTCGATGATTCCAACCAGGACCTTATGATGGCCAGTGCCCTTCCCCTCACCTTTTCGCCAGACGTCCGCCGGGCGCTGGATGCCGGACAACCGGTCGTCGCGCTGGAATCCACCATCATCACCCATGGCATGCCCTGGCCTGGCAATCTGGAAATGGCACTGGCAGTCGAGGCCATCATTCGCGACGGTGGCGCCGTGCCGGCAACCATTGCAGTTCTCGATGGCAAGCTGCATATCGGTCTCGAGGAGGACCGGTTGACCCACCTGGCCAAAACCTCGGATGCCCTGAAGGTCTCGCGCGCAGACCTGCCATTTGCCATGGCGACGGGCCGAACCGGCGCAACCACCGTCGCCGCCACGATGATTGCTGCCGAACGGGCGGGCATCAGGGTTTTCGCCACCGGCGGTATCGGCGGGGTTCATCGCGGCGCAGAAGAAAGCTTCGACATTTCCGCCGACCTGGACGAACTTGCCCGGACGAAAGTCATCGTGGTCTGTGCCGGTGCCAAAGCGATCCTCGATATTCCCAAGACCCTGGAGGTCCTGGAATCGAAAGGCGTGCCGGTGGTAACATTCGCAAGCGACACGCTGCCGGCCTTCTGGTCCCGCGAATCCGGAATATCCACGCCGCTGCGGCTCGATGATCCGGCGCAGATCGTCGGCTTTCAGCATGCTCGCGACAGCCTTGGCATCGACGGTGGCATGCTGGTTGCCAATCCCGTTCCCCAGGACCACGAGATTCCCCGCGAAGAGATGGAGCGCCACATTTCCGAAGCTCTGCAACAGGCCGAGGCACAGGGGATCAAGGGCAAGGATGTCACGCCTTTCCTGCTTGCGAATATCTTCGAGATCACCGGCGGCAGAAGCCTTGAGACCAATATTGCCCTCGTCAAGAACAACGCCGTTTTGGCGGCACGGATCGCAAGCGCCTTCCCGTCCAATTGAGGAAGCCGACCATGACGGGCTATTCCGGAACGCCACTGGCCAAGAAGCTCACCCTGAAAGACGGCTTTCGCGTGTTTTGGCTCGACATGCCGGCCAGTGTCCGCGAGGAAATCGCCACACAGAAGCTGGATCTCGTCAATGTCGGCCGCACAGACGAAATGGACGCCGCCCACCTCTTTGTCACCGAAGCCGCTCTGCTGCGTGAGCTGTTGACCGGACTGCGCGGCACCATCGCCCAGAACGGCATGATCTGGGTGTCGTGGCCCAAAAAGGCCTCGAAACGCCCGACCGACATCACAGAAGACGTCATTCGCGCCATTGCCCTCCCGATGGGACTGGTCGACATAAAGGTGTGTGCGGTTGATGCGGTGTGGTCGGGCCTGAAGCTGGTGATACGTAAGGAACTTCGCATCTGAACGGCAAAAGGCGCCGATCTTTCGACCAGCGCCTTACGACAAAAAACAATACGTTCCGGGCAATTCAGATTATTGCGCAATCGGCAGAACCCGAATGCAACAATGAAATCAACCCGCTGCCCCTTGTTCCGTTTCCGGCAATACGTTGAGACGACCTAGGAAAGCGGTACGATCTGGATCTCGACCCGCCGGTTTTGCGCGCGGCCGGCTTCGGTCGCATTGCTGGCAATAGGCCGTTCCTCGCCAAACCCGGTGACATACATGCGGCGTGGATCGACCCGTTGAGCTGATAGGTAGCTCGAAACCGACTGCGCACGCTGCTGCGACAGATTGAGATTGTATTGGGCGGTTCCGGTTGTGTCCGTGTAGCCGTATACATCGACGAGAGTCTGGTTGTACTTGTTGAGCACCAGAGCAACCGAGTTGAGCGTCGGGTAGAAGCTCGGATCGATCTGCGCCTGATTGAGCGCGAATGTGATATTGGACGGCATGTTCAAGATGATGTTGTTGCCATTGCGCGTCACCGACACACCGGTTCCCTGCAATTGGGCACGCAACTCCGATTCCTGCCGGTCCACGTAATTACCGACGGCACCACCGGCGAGTGCGCCAATGCCCGCTCCGATCAGCGCGTTGCGGCGGTCATTGCCACCGGCCAGCAGCCCAATACCGGCACCCAGTCCGGCGCCAAGCGCAGCGCCGCCGGCGGTCCGCGAGACCTGCCGCTCTCCCGTATAGGGATTCGACGTTGTACATGCCGCCAGGAATGTACCTGCCATCAGCAAAATTGCGATTTTCTTAACCATGCGACTCAAATCCCTCTCAAAGGTCCCCGCGATAATATCAAAGGCTGAAGTGGCATCAATAGCAACAATGCGGCGCCAATGTGTTCCTTTTGTGCGCAGGACCGCCAATGCATCACCCGCACAGCACACCCCATTGCGTGCGCCGCCGAGACACCTCACGGACTTTGATCAGCCCTCGATCACATCCTTTACAGCCGTTGCCAGCTGTTTCAGCGAAAACGGTTTTGGCAAAAATCCGAACTTCGCATCTTCGGGCAGATTCTTGGCAAAGGCATCCTCGGCATACCCGGACACAAAGATGAATTTCATGTCGGGATGGTCCTTGCGCAATTCGCGCAGAAGTGTCGGCCCGTCCATTTCCGGCATGACCACATCGGAAACGACTATATCGATCGCATCGCCAAGTTCCTCGATGACTTCCAGGGCTTCAACACCCGACCCGGCCTCGTGAACCGTGTAGCCACGGGTTTCCAACATGCGTTTGCCGCCGCGACGAACGGCTTCTTCATCTTCGACCAGAAGCACGGTGGCGGATCCGGTCAGGTCGGTACGTTCCTTGTCCTGTGCGGCGGCAGGCTCTTGGGATGGTGCGGCGTCGCTCTCGGTGGATATGTCCTGCGTGCTGCCGGCGTCGGAGACACCCTCCGTTGCAACGTCCAGATGGCGCGGCAGGTAGATACGGAAGGTTGTTCCCTCTCCAATCTGCGAATCCGCATAGATATAGCCACCCGATTGCTTGATGATGCCGTAAACCATGGAAAGGCCGAGACCGGTTCCCTTGCCAACATCCTTGGTGGTAAAAAACGGCTCGAAAATCTTGTCCATCACGTCCGGTTCAATGCCCGTGCCTTCATCGCTCACCTCAATCACCACGTAATCGGCGATCTCCATTCCGCGGTGGTTGAGCGCCTCGATATCCCCTTCAGAGATATTCGCGGTGCGGATCTTCACTATTCCGCCCTCGGGCATGGCATCACGGGCATTGACCGCCAGGTTGATGATCACCTGCTCGAATTGGCCGAGATCGGTTTTGACCGGCCACAGATCCCGGCCGAACTCCACGTCGAGTTTGACATGGGAGCCGGTCAGGCGATCGACCAGCATGCGCAGGTCGCCAATGACATCGGTCATCGACAACACCGTCGGACGCATGGTCTGCTTGCGCGAAAATGCGAGCAGCTGCCGCACCAGAACGGCGGCCCGATTGGCGTTGCGCTTGATTTCCATCAGGTCGGCGAAACTGGAATCGGAGGGCCGGACGGACAACAGGAGATGGTCGGCCGAAAGCAGGATTGCAGTCAGCACATTGTTGAAATCGTGGGCGATGCCGCCCGCCAGTGTGCCGACAGCGTTCATTTTCTGGGTTTGCGCCATCTGACCTTCGAGCGCCTTCTGCTCGGTCATCTCGACCGCATAGATAATGGCGGCCTCTTCGCTCTCGCCACTGTCGACCACCGCTGTCACATAGAACCGGAAAAACCGGTCGCTGTCGGCTGCGTGGCGCGTATCGATCGGGTCGATGTCTCCTTGACCGTCGCGCGCCGACTTGAGCGCCTGTTCGAAATGGGTCCGGTCGGCCTCGTGGATCACCACATCAAACGGGCTGCCCTTTTCAAGATCGTCACGCGAGACCGCCGCCGAGAACATCTTCAGGAATAGGGCATTGGTGCGCAGGATCTGCCCCTCGCCGTCCACCGACGCGATCGCCATTGGCGTGTTGTTGAAAAAGCGGGTAAACCGCATTTCCGCAGCGGCTGTCCGGTCTTCGCTATCGGCCTCACCCGTGCGCATCAAGACGATGGTCCGGCTCTCTCCGGGCGCGCCGTCATGAGTGGCGCTGACCCGGTGCACAAGACGCACCGGCAGACTTTTGCCGTCCTTGCGCCGCATATCGAGATCAAGCGTGGCTGTCTTGTTCAGACCAGGTGCCGCCTGAACGGATTCAATCAGAGCCATCCCCTCGCCGGCGATCAGATCCCTGAGCGCGATGGAACCGGGAGAAAATGCCGTCAGATCCAGGCCAATCCAGTCAGCAAGCGTTGCATTGATATAGGCCACGTCGCCGTTGTCGCCGGTCGACAGGAATCCGGCAGGCGCGTGGTCGAGATAGTCGATCGCATGCTGCAGTTCCTTGAAGAAACGTTCCTGATCCTCGCGTTCGGCAGTGATGTCGGACAGTTGCCAGGCCTGCAATTGCTCACCGCCGCTCCCAAGATCCAGCAGACGGGCTCTCAACCGGTACCAGCGTGGTCCGACCGGGCTTTCAGCCTTGTCACCCAATCCGTTGAGCAGACGGAATTCTTCCTGCCCTTCCTTGCCCTCACGGATCTGATTGGTCAGCCGATACACAGCTTCAGCTGCCTGATTGTCGCGGGAGAATATCGCCTCGATCGACAAAACGTCATTTGAACTCGCCGCACCGGTCAAGGCAGCATAGGTCTGGTTGGCATAAACCACGCGGCCCTTCTTGTCGGTGACCACGGTGCCTTCCGGATGTCCGTCGATAAACAGCCTGGACAGGACATCTCCGCCGGCACGCGGCATGATCTGAACGAAGCCGATAAAAGTCGAGACGAGGTAGAAGATGCCGACCATGGCCAGAATGCCCAGCAGTCCCAATGCGAAATTGGGGTCCAGTCGGTTTTCAAGATAAACGAAAGCAACAGCCGCCACCACCAGCACGACAGCCAGAACGATCAGGCGAATGACCGTGCCGGGCTTAGAATGCCGGTCTATCACCGGAGTCGGATAGCTGCCATCCGACTGGTTCTTCCGCGCCATCAGTGTCCCCTTGAAGCGGATGTGATTCCCTTCAATTTCCGGTTCGTTTGAATCACATTCCTCGACACAAGGAAAGAGACACCGACTGGATGGTCACAGATTGCAGTGTATTACCGCCAAAATACGCGGCACGGCCCAGGCGAAACACCCGGATACCAGCAACCGCCGGTCGGATCCCGGTGCGCATGAACACCGATTCCCGGGCCAGTAACTGTGTGATACACAGAAATTGACGTCCGCCACGCTTGCAAGGGCTTTGTTCGCCCTCTACCCTTTGGTGGGCGAACGTTTTGGCGGATGCGCCAGAGGATAAGGCGGGATTGATAAACGATGGATGATACGCTTTTGGGCGCGAATAGCATGTCCCTGGAAACCATGGCGCTGATTGCCGGGGCTGCCGTTGTCTGCCTTGCCCTGATCGTGTGGTTTGTCAAACGGCGCGGCATGATCTTTACGCGTGGCGGCGGCAACCGTCAGCCGCGCCTTGCGGTCCTGGACGCTGCCGCGGTTGATTCGCGCCGTCGGCTTGTCCTCGTTCGCCGCGACCATGTCGAGCACTTGATCCTGATCGGCGGACCAAGCGACCTCGTCGTCGAAAGCGGCATTGGCCGCTCAGCGGCGGCGCAGGCCGAAAAGGCCAAACAGGCAGCGAAAGCGGCAGCCAAGGCCGCAGCAAAAGCCAATCAGGAAAAACGCCCGGCAGACGATGCTGCGGCACCACCCGCACAACCGGCCAAACCATCGCCGGCCATTGCCGCTGAACCGGCCAAACAGCCCGCAAAGGCCGCATCAGAGAAAAAACCGGCGGAAAGTCCCGAAACAGTTGCGGCCAAGCCCGCAAAAAAGGAAGAAAGCGCACCGAAGCCCGCAGAGGCAACACCACCACGGTCTCAGGCAGCACCGGCGAAATCCACACCGGTTGAAGCGGCAACTGTTGCGGCAACGGTGGTTGCGGCCAACGCGGTCAATGGCCATGAAACCCCGGATACCAGCGCCAAGCCGACCGAAACGGCTGATGCGCCAGCAACCCAAACTGTTGCCCATGCCCCCGCAAAAGCTGATCTGTCCGGCACCGAACCCGCTACAGGTCCGGCCATAAAGAACGAATTTGAAGATGCTCTTGAGGCCGCACGCGGGATGGTCATGCCGGAGAGCACCGGTGAGACCAGTCCAAAACAGGTACCGGACACGCCTGCCAACTACGCCCATGCGGTGCCCGCTCCACCGGAATCAATCGATCCGGTTCCGGCGCCACCGCCACCGCCATCGGAGGAGGCAGCGACAATTGCAGCGGCACCGCTCGCTGACCAAGGCCCTGTTGCGGCCGCGGCAGATGAGCTGACCGCCGATTTCAACCGGGTTCTCGAGGCCGAAATGGACCGCCCGGACACCAAGAAGGTCGTCGATTTTGAAGCGGCGCAGGCTCAGCCAGGCAAATCGGAAGAGCCGACCGAGAAGCACGACGTCGCGTCCCTCGAAGATGAAATGAAAAAGCTTCTGGGTGATCTGACCGTCAAGCAATAAAAAAGCGGCGCTCCTTCGGCGCCGCCATTTTTGTCGCAAAATTGCCTCGGTGCAATTCCGGCCCTATTCGTCCCGGTACACTTTCTCTCGCCGTTCGTGTCGTTCCTGCGCCTCGATGGACAGCGTTGCAATCGGCCTTGCATCAAGTCGTTTCAGGCTGATGGGCTCGCCGGTTTCTTCGCAATAGCCATAGGTGCCCTCATCAATGCGCCTGAGCGCCGCATCTATTTTGGAAATCAGTTTTCTTTGTCGATCGCGAGCACGGAGTTCGATCGCACGATCCGTCTCGGACGAGGCCCGATCGGCAACATCCGCATGATTTTCGTTGTCTTCCTGCAGGTTTCCCAGTGTCTCACGCGCTTCACGCAGAATCTCGTTTTTCCAGGTGTTCAGCTTGGCTCGAAAATAGGCCTTCTGCTTGGTACTCATGAACACCTCGTCATCCGAGGGAACATAGGAACCAAGATCAATTCGTTCATTCATGGTGATTCCTCGGTAGCAGTGCGTTTTTGGCGTGTGTATAGCCAGACCGACCGCGCGACACAAGCCGGAAATACAATAATCGATCAGAATGTTGTGACCGGCTGATCCACGGTAAGCATTTAATATATATTGGGTTTTTTCACCGTTTGATGGCAGTATCCACAGGTGCGGCTCTGCTCGCCAGCATGAAAAAACCGACACCCCCTGCGAGGCCTTCAAGCCATTATTTGGATGAACACTCGAATGCCCGCTTGCAGTATCTGTCCGCTGCTGGAATGGTGTCCAGAACGATCACGACAATTCTCAACCGGGCAAACCATGGCCAGAACCAAGACCATTCTCCTTCTTCGCCATGCCCATGCGGCGTGGGCGCAACCGGGCATTCGCGATTTCGACCGCCCACTTGATGAGCGCGGTGTTGAAGATGCCGGTGTGGTCGGCCGCGCAATGGCTGCAGAGGGATTAAATCCGGATTTGGTGCTCTGTTCACCGGCAAAGCGATGTGTCCAGACCTGCGATATCATTACCGCCCTGCTGCCGGACACATGTGATATCCGGCATTTACCGGCGCTCTACAGCAAGGACCACCGATACTACGTTGAGCAGCTGGCGGAACAGGAGGCGGAGACCGCTCTTCTGATCGGTCACAACCCGATGATGGAAGACACGGCCCACGCGCTGGCCCATTCAGCCGAAGACTGGCCGGCTCACCGCCTGCAAAAGGGGTTTCCAACCTCCGGCCTGGCTGTTCTCGACATGGTCCAATCGTTTGACAGGGCGGACTTTGGCGGTCACCTGACTCGCTTTCTGACACCCAAAAGGCTGAAAAAGGGGAAACACGATGGACCGTCGTGACGGACCAGACGCGGCCAAACGTGAATCAGATTCTCAAATTTTTAAAACAACTCATTGAAAGAAATAACCTTTCTCGACACATCCCTCAAACCGCTTGAATGCTGCCCATCATGATTCCTATATGCTTCAGGAAAGACAATTACCGTGGGAAGCCGGTACGGGGTCAAACCGGGGTTCCTTGGAGCAGCACAGGGTTTGAGGGAATTGGCAAATCCTGAATGTACCAACAAAATCAACGACCGCCGCCGTTGTCACGTTTTTGACTAACCGTGAAACTGTCCAGGTTCAGCAGGTGAAATTTGGCATCGTCGCTTACCCGCATTTCCGATGAAGCATTAATCACACTCGACAATCTGGTTGATCGCGCCGGAAGCCTGGTTCAACCGACGATGAGGTTTGGCGTGACGGGGCTGTCACGCGCCGGAAAAACCGTTTTCATCACCGCGCTGGTGCACAATTTGCTGCATGGCGGCCGGTTGCCATTGTTCAAGGCGCAGAGCGATGGCCGGATTGCCAAAGCCTATCTTGAACCGCAACCGGACGACGGTGTTCCGCGTTTTCAATATGAAGACCATGTTGCAGCGCTGATCGACGATCGGATCTGGCCGCAATCGACCCGGGCCATATCGGAGTTGCGACTGACGATCGAGTACGAATCGGCCAGCGCCTGGAACCGCATGTTCTCCAGCGGCAAACTGACCCTCGACATCGTCGATTATCCGGGTGAATGGCTGCTCGACCTGCCCCTGTTGCAACAGGATTTTCGCACCTTCAGCGAAAAGGCACTGGAACTGGCCCGCTCACCCGCCCGGTCCGATTTGGCGGAACAATGGCTTGACGGCGCTGCCCAGCTTGATCCCATCGGACCGGCGGACGAAACGAAGGCGCGCGAAATGGCGGCCTTGTTTTCCGACTATCTACGGGCCTGCCGCAGCGATGACAAAGCGCTATCAACCTTGCCTCCGGGGCGCTTTCTCATGCCGGGTGACCTGGAAGGATCGCCCGCCCTGACCTTTTGCCCGATCCCCGATTTGCCTGACGGCTCGGCTCCGGACGGCTCACTTTGGGCGATGATGGAGCGTCGCTTCGAATCCTACAAATCGCTTGTCGTCAAACCCTTCTTTCGCGAACATTTTGCCCGCCTCGACCGTCAGATCATTCTCATCGATGCGATGCAGGCCATGAATGCCGGCCCGGAAGCGGTGCAAGACCTTGAGCGGGCGCTGGTTGATATTTTGTCCTGTTTCAGGTCCGGGCGAAACAGCCTGCTCACCTCCCTGTTCTCGAGGCGCATCGACCGCGTGCTTGTTGGTGCGACCAAGGCCGATCACCTGCATCATGAAAGCCACGACCGGCTGGAGGCCATAGTCGGCAGGCTCGTCGAAAGAGCCACACAGCGCGCTGGCATGGCTGGCGCCGAAATAGATGTTCTTGCGCTGGCAGCTGTCCGTGCCACGCGCGAGGGCAAGACCGGACAGGGCAAAAACAAATTGCCCCTGATTGTCGGAACACCGCTGAAGGGTGAAAAAATCGACAACGAGACGTTTGACGGAATGGCAAAGACCGGAATCTTTCCCGGCGATCTGCCGGAAAATGCGGACTTGTTCTTCGAACAACTCGGATCGAACAAGCCGGAAGACCGCCCGCATCTCAATTTCGTTCGATTCCGACCACCAACGCTGGAAAAAACCGCAGAGGGCGTCACCCTGTCCCTGCCGCACATTCGGCTGGACCGGGCTTTTGAGTTTTTGTTCGGAGATTGGCTTGCATGACGACGAAGCGCAGAAAACCGACATCCGTGCCGATGATCGATGATACAGAGCGAAAACCCGAGCCGACGCCGAAACGATCAGCAGCAAAGGCCGCACCAAGGCGGCCGGTGTCAGTTTCCGAGCCGGATCGAATCGTCGAAGACAGCCATGATCCCTTTACACCCGTCACGGGAGACGCGGCGGCACTGGCGTCACTGTCCGGAGCGGATGCCGAAACAATCGATGCACTGACACCCGAGGTCGCAAAACCGCGCCGCAGGCGAATATCCTTCACCAAAATAGCCTTCGCTGCCTTCGGTCTGCTGTTCTCACTGGTCTTTGCAGTGTGGCTGGATGGGGTGATCCAGTCATTCTTCGCGCGAGCGCCCTGGTTGGGCTGGACGGCGTCGGCCCTTGTGGCAATTGGCGCGTTGTCGCTGCTTGTCGTCGCTGTCAGGGAAGTTGTTGCCCTGATCAGGCTCGACAGCGTTCAATCCCTCAAAATACTGGCCGAAGCGGCCGCAAATGAAAAGAACCCGGCGAAAGCCCGTCAGGTTTTGTCACGACTGCGGACCCTCTTCTCCGGCCGCCCGGAAACGGCCCGCGACCGCGCGCGCCTCGCTGAATTCGACGACGACATCATCGATGGCCCGCATCTTGTCGACCTGGCGGAAACAACGCTGCTGGGACCGCTGGACAGCGAGGCGCGGATATTGATACTCGCCGCTTCAAAACGGGTTTCAGTGGTCACGGCTCTCAGCCCGCGCGCTTTCGTGGACATCGGATATGTGCTGTTTGAAGCCATGCGGCTCATTCGCGGACTGGCACTGCTTTACGGTGGGCGGCCCGGAACATTGGGCATGGTCCGACTGACGCGCGATGTCGTTGGTCATCTCGCCGTCACAGGGTCGATAGCCATCGGTGACGGTGTGATCCAGCAGCTTCTTGGACACGGACTTGCCACCAAACTGTCGGCCAAGCTCGGTGAAGGCATTATCAACGGCATGATGACGGCGCGCATCGGCATTGCCGCCATGGACCTTTGCCGGCCCCTTCCCTTTCGCGCGGCCAAGCGTCCGGGCATCGGAGAATTTGTTGGCGATTTGACACGCCAGGCAACCGGAACAAAGAAAAACAAAGCTTAGGTCGGGAGCGGTGCGCAGCCTGAACGGCACCGTCAGGCCTCTCCGACGCCGACACAACATTGATCGGTCAGATAGTCCATCAGGTCCGACATCGCGTCATAATTGGCAAAATTGTAGATTTCACGTCCCTTGCGCCCCTGCCTCACCAATCCGGCGTCCACGAGGGCTGACAGATGATGGGCAAGCGTCGAAGCCGGAATCTCCAGATGCCGACCTATCGCGCCGACATTCAGACCGTCATCGCCGGCCTTGATCAGCAGGCGAAATACGGAAAGGCGGGCATCATGGCCCAGCGCAGAAAGTGATTTTGCTGCCGTGGCGGTGTTCATGGGCCATACATAACCGGTCTCATGGTTTCGTCAATCATCGCCAGTCCGATGCCTGGTTCCTAGGTGCAGGCAGTGGGAGCAAGGAGCTGAATAAGCCCACAGTTTCCCCTCCATTGATTCGTCTGTTACAATCCGTGTACGCCATTTCAACCCGCCATTAACCATTCCGGTGGATTGTGGGCTGTCGTCCAATCGTTGCGAGCCGCCTCATGTTTTTCCGTCTCACCCTGGCACTTCTTGTTCTTTTCGCCATAGGCCTGCCTGCGCCTTCGTTCGCCGGCTCCAAGGACAAGGCGTTTTTTGACTCCGTCGAGGGTGTCTGGCGTGGTCCTGGCGAGATCGTCGCCGGCAAGTACAAGGGCACCAAATTCGTCTGCAAACTCAAAGGCGGCCCCGCCGATGAAATCGCACTGGGCATGATGCTCGATGGCCACTGCCGCGTCGGGATTTTCTCGCAGAAGATGTCGGCCTTTATCGCCGGCAAGGGAAACAAATACTCCGGAAGGTTCCTGGATGGCGCGCGTGGTGAAGGTTTGGACATCACGTCAGGTCGGGTAAGAGGCAACAAGATCGTTGTTGGCATCAATCGCCGGAAACTCAACGGCGCGATGGTGGCTCACCTGAAAAAGCCCAACACCATGGATGTAACCATATCCGTCAAGGTCGGCGAAACGCTGGTACCGGTCATCGGAATGACCCTGGAACGCAACACCAAAGTCGGATCCCGCTAAACCGCGTCATCGTCGCGCCACCATTCACCGTCGCTGCTGACCGGCTCAATCCCTGCAGCATCGCTGTCCTGCGCCCAGCGGCTCACGGACCGTCCCTGAATTATCAGATCGGCAGCGATTTCCTGCAGCGGCACCAGGACGAATGCGCGCTCATGCATGTAGGGATGCGGGATCGACAGTCCCTCCTCGTCCACCGCCATGTCTCCATAGGTCAGGACATCGATGTCAATGAGCCGTGGCCCCCACCGTTCCTGCCGCTTCCGCTTGAGCTGCCTTTCAATCTCAAGGCAGACCTCGAGAATGGCTCGCGGTTCGAGAGACGTCTCGACCAGCACACAGCAATTGTAGAACCAATCCTGATCGGTTTTGCCCCAAGGCGGTGTGCGATAGAGGCGGGAGACAGCCGCCACGCGGATCGCAATGTCCGCATCAAGGAGGCGCAGCGCCCTCGCCATCGTTGCAGGCGGATTTCCCAGGTTTCCCCCGAGACCGAGCGTGACGCTCCGGGTCATCATGCCGTCAGTCGGCCGCAGCGCACTCAACCGAGACCTCCGCATAGTCCAGAATGCCTGCAATCGGCGCACTTGGCTTGCGCACCACGACCAGAACCCTTCGAATAGGCTGAAAAGTGTCGCAAAGAACCGTGCCGATGCGATGGGCAAGGGCTTCAATGAGGTAGAAGCGCTCATTTTGCACGACCTGCTCCGCAACCGAAAAAACCGCGCCGTAATCTACTGTGCTTTCCAGATCGTCGTCGCTGAGTGCCCGCGTCGGGCGCACCTCCATTTCGATATCGACATAAAAGCGCTGGCCGAGTTCGAATTCGCTTTCCAAAGCCCCATGTCGGCCAAAAAAGGCACAATTCTTGAGTTTGATCTTGATCGTTTCGGTCATGGCAACTTCCCGTCTCGTTTGACCGCCAATGTAGCGTCAGCCATCGCCAGGGCATCTTTGCTTGTCGCCACGTCGTGAACGCGAAACAACGCCGCGCCTTCCATCCGGAGCAGTACCGTCGTCGCTGCGGTCGCCACGTCCCGCTCGTGCATCTCCCGACCACTGACCGACCCGATGAAGCGCTTTCGCGATGTGCCCGCGATCAGCGGAAATCCAAGATCATGCAATTCTGCGAACCGTGCCATCAATTCCACATTTTCGTCTTTGTCCTTGGCAAAACCAAAACCCGGATCAAGTATGATGGCATCTTCGGGAAGTCCGGCAGCCAGGGCAAGCTCGACAGACCGGGAAAGAAAGGCGCGCTGGTCAGCAATGACGTCCGCCTCTTTGCGCCGATCCCGCCCGGTGTGCATGATACAGACACCGGCGCCCAGTTCAGCGGCTGTCGCGGCGATATCGGGATCCTTCTGCAAGCCCCAGACATCGTTGATAATATGCGCGCCGGCTTCGCATGCCATTCGCGCCGTTTGCGCCCGGTAGGTGTCGACAGATATCAGCACATCGCTGCGTTGCGATACCGCCTCGATAACCGGCATGATTCTGGCTTGTTCGGTTGATGCATCGATTTCCTGGGCACCGGGGCGCGTCGATTCCCCACCTATGTCGACGATGGCAGCCCCTTCCCGATCCATCCCCAGCGCCGCGTCAATCGCTGCCTGGGCCGTATCGAAGCGGCCCCCGTCGGAAAAGGAATCCGGCGTGACGTTGACAATGCCCATCAGGTGACCGCGCGGGCCCAGATCGAGGAAACGGCCGTGACCGACGCGCCAGCGCCGTGTTGCAAAATTGTCCGTCATGGCAATCCCGGGTCGTTGACTTCAGTCGCCTTACTTCACGCCGAGTTTCTTTTGCAGGCTCGTCGAGGACGTCGTGTACTGGAAAACCAGGCGCTCGTCCGGGCTGATCAGTTTCTTGGCCGCCTGTGTCATCAGCGCCGCCTCGTGAAACCCCGACAGGATAAGCTTCAATTTGCCCGGATACCAGTTGATGTCGCCAATGGCGAAAATGCCCGGAACATTTGTTTCAAACCGTTCGGTGTCGACCTTGATGAGGTTTTCATGGAGATTCAGCCCCCAACCGGCGATCGGTCCGAGCTTCATCGTCAACCCGAAAAAGGGCAACATTCTGGTACAAGCGATTTCCTGTTCACCCTCGGGACCCTTGACGATCGCAGACCGCAACTGCCCGTTCTCACCGTTTAATCCGGAAACCTGCCCCTGACAAAAGGCCAGCGCGCCCTTTTCCTCCAGCGCCCGCATCTTGTTGACGCTGTCGTCGGCCGCACGGAACTCGGGACGTCGGTGCACCAGTGTTGTCGATCCGGCGACGGGCTGCAGGTTCAAGGTCCAGTCCAGGGCGGAATCGCCACCGCCGACAATCAGCACGTCATGATCGCGAAACTCTTCGATGCGCCGCACCGAATAAAAGACGCTCTTGCCTTCAAAGTCTTCAATGCCGGGGATCGGAGGACGTTTCGGCTGGAATGAGCCGCCGCCAGCGGCAATCACGACGACTTTTGCCCGGAAGAGTTCCTGTTCATCCGTCTCGACCTCGAAGGAACCGTCATCGACCTTGCGCAATGACGTGATCATCCGGTTGAAGTGAAACGTCGGCGAGAACGGCTGGATCTGCTCCATCAGCTTGTCGGTCAGTTCCTGCCCCGATATCACCGGCCAGCCGGGAATGTCATAGATCGGTTTTTCAGGATAGAGTTCGGCGCACTGTCCGCCGGGCCGGTCGAGGATATCGATCAGATGGCATTTGAGATCGTATAGGCCGAGTTCAAACACGGCAAAGAGGCCAACCGGTCCCGCGCCGATGATCACAACATCCGTTTCCGTGACCCCACCCATTTCGGACATAGGTCCTCCAGCTGGCATCAGGACTGGCGTTCCGGCACCTGAACTACAAGACCATCCAGTTCCGGCGCCACCTTGATCTGGCACGACAAGCGAGAGGTCGGACGGACCTCATAGGCAAAATCGAGCATGTCCTCTTCCATGACATCCGGCGAGCCGACCTTTTCGGTCCAGGCGTCATCCACATAGACATGGCAGGTTGCGCAGGCACAGGCGCCACCGCACTCGGCCTCGATGCCGGGCACCGCGTTGCGTATTGCATTTTCCATAACGGTCGACCCGTCCTCGGCATCGATTTCGTAGGGCACGCCATCATGCGCGACGATGGTCAATTTTGTCATGAATTCCGGCTCCGCTCATTCAGTCCCACAGCGGAGTTAAAGAGCCTGACAGGGATGTCAAGCTCCGAGGAGCAATTCTGTACAGCAGGTGTCCGCATTGCGGCGAAAACCGCCGCAAATCAACAGATTATGTCCGGCTTACGTCCGGCGACCGGACACACACCCTGTCGTTCGATCAACGCGATAGTCCGGAGACGAAGTTTTCGACATCCACGACCGCTTCGCTGAGCGCGTCATGCAGGATCCCGTCATTCGGGTCCTTTTCCAGACACTTGGCGGCCTTCGACACACAGAAGGCACCGACATTCGATGCAGATCCGTAAAGTGTCCGCACGACGGCAAGCCGGTCCTTCTTGCCGGTCAGATGACTGGAGCCGCAGAGCTGGTTGACACATTGGCGCGCCTGACGCGCAAACAGTCCCAGGACCTGCGCCTCCGCTTCCTTGTCTCCCATCGTCTTGCGGGCCAGATGGACAAGATCGATCGGCCGCTCACTGGAGGGGCTGACACTGTTATGAAGATCCGGAGACTGAAAAGCCTCGCTGTAGCAAGCCATGATTTTCCCTTTCCCGATAGTCCCGCTTTCCAGTGCATCGCAGATTCATCGGAATTGCCTTAATGTCGGCGTAGATTGGTGCAAAAAACTGAGCTTATGGTTAACGCGGGGTAAATACCGGAAATCAGGTCAATTTTTCGTTCCACTGAGATAATCTGTGATAATTCGTTAAGGACGCGAACCCTTTATTCGCGCACATTAATTTGTTTCCAATGAGTATCTGTGCAAGAAAGGAAAGCTGGCATGCGACCGCTTATTTTGCGGCGTATGGAGTGGGTTGGTGTTGATTTGTTTTCTATCGAAACAGGAGAAACACCGCGCTGGCGGTAGCAAACTCGCTCTCCGGTTATCCGGAACGGGTGCCCAGGCAAATATGCCGGGTTGGTTTGTACAGAGTACGAGGCATTGATCAGGATGGCGAAAAGAAGCGCTCAAAGTAAGTCTGTCGGCGACGATCCACTCAAGGCGTTGGAAGACGCTCTGCGGCTGGATCTTGAGAAAGACGGCGGATTGGATGGATCGGACGAGCCATCCTTGGATGACTTGGAAGCACAGGTTGCATCTGCGGCTGCCGAATTGGCAAAGGCCGATAGTGCGCCCGCGCCTGCCCCCGCTCCAAAGAGACAGCCGGCGCGCGCAGCTTCAAGCGCCCCACAACGCGCTGCTGCGCAAAAGCAGGCCGCGCCGAAGGAAAACGCCGGATCGGGCCGGTTGCCGCGACAGCAGCAAGCCAGGCCCCAGCCTCGTCCGCAAAAACGGGCCAGCGCCATTGCTGCCCAAAAACCGCCGCAGGCAAAACCATCATCTCCGCTGTTCGCACCGGCCAATGATGACAGCCGGGAATCGCGCGCCGCGATCATGCGCTCTCTGGACGGCAAGGGTGCCCGTTCGTCGAAGGCCATTACCTATGGACTTGCCGGGCTGTGGGTCATCGGTGGGCTTGGATTTGCAAACCTGGCCTATGGTCCCGGCATCTGGCAGGCCCGTTCACTGGGCGATTTCGCCACCTACCCTGAATATCTGGTCACATTTCTGGCCGTCCTCCTGCCCGCGATGCTTATCCTGGCATTTGGCATGATGATCGCGCGCGCCCAGGAAATGCGCGCCGTTGCCCGCTCAATGGCCGAGTTGGCTGTTCGGCTGTTCGAGCCTGAAACGATGGCAACCGACAACATCATGCGTGTCGGACAGGCCGTCCGCCGCGAAGTTTCAGCCATCAATGAAGGCATAGAAAGAACCATTGCGCGCGCCTCCGAGCTGGAGACACTGGTGCATTCGGAAATCAATGCGCTGGAACACAGCTATTCGGACAACGAAGTCAGGCTTCGCAGCCTTGTCGAAGGTTTGAGCAACGAACGCGAGGCGATTGTCAGCCACTCCGAACGGGTTCGAGCATCCATTGTCAGTGCGCATGAGCAATTGCGCGAAGAACTGGAAACCGCCGGTGACGAGATCTCCGGCCGCATTTCGACATCGGGCAAGGCCGTCGCCGCCCTGTTGGACACGCGTACCACGAAACTCGGTGAACAGGCTGACGAACTGACCCAGTCTGTTTCGGACCTGCTGCAGAAGCGGACCGAAGCGCTGATGCTGTCATTCGGCAATTCGGGCCGTGCCCTTGCCAAGGAATTCGACAACCGGCTTGAAGCCCTTCAGGGCAATCTGACCGACCATGGCGAACAATTGCTGGGTGAGTTCGAAACACGTGCTTCGTCGATCGACAGCAACACCAAGAAACTCAACACCATCCTCAATGAACGGGCACGTCAGCTCAACGAAACCCTGATTACCCGTACCAAGGAAATCACGGAAAGTCTGACTGTCGGAGAACAGGCACTCAGCAGCGGCCTGGATGGCGTCATTGAATCGCTCAACGGCAAACTCGACGAAAAGGCGGTCAATTTCCGCCAGAGCCTGCAGAACCACACCGAAGACACCATGAGCGATCTGGATACTCGCTCGGGCTTCTTCGCCGAGCGGTTGCAGGGAACCATATCGCAGCTCAACACGGCCTTCGATGAGCGTGTTGCCGAGTTTACATCGGCCTTTGAAGACCGCAGCGGCACACTGGCTTCCAAACTCAGTGACAGCCTCCGCGACATCAATGACACCCTGTCCGGCAGCACCGGTACAATCGAGGGAATTCTGAACTCCAATGCCACGCGCATTGCCGACGGACTGGCTGAAAAAACCGCTTCGCTTGAAGAAATGCTGAGCGGCAGCAGCCTCGAAATCGAGCGCAAGCTGGAAGCCAAGGTCGGATCCGTTGAAGCCGCCCTCAACACCACGAACGAGCGCGTTGACGATCTCATGCAGGGTGGAACAGAAGCCATTGGACGTGCCGTCGGAGAACGCACGGCGGCCTTGGCATCAACTTTGGATTCAAGTGCCAAGAACATTGCCGGCCTGCTCAACAGTGGCGCACAGACCATCAACAATGCGGCCATAGAAAACGCACAGCAGCTTGAATCGACTCTAAGCAGCAGTGCTGAGCGTCTCGAAGGGCTGATCAGCTTCGGCACGGCGTCCATCAACAATGCGACCACGGACAGTGCAGAAAAACTGGAAACCACACTGGGAGCCAATGCGGAACGTCTGCAAACGGTCTTCAAGGAAGGCACGCAGTCGATTGCCGGAACCTCCAACGAGAGCACCCAGGCACTGGCCAACACTCTGACAACCAATGCCGATCGACTGGACGGATTGCTGACCGAAGGCGCATCCGCCGTGAGCAAGGCGGTGACGGAAAACACCCACGCCCTCGCCGTTACTTTGGGATCGAATGCCGAGCGGATCGACAACATTATCCGTGAAGGCAAGGACACGATTGCCCGGTCTGTCGTCGACAACACCCAGTCACTTGGTTCGACCCTGGAAGAAACAGCCCAGCAGATTGACGGGCTGATGAAGGAAAGCACCAGCGCCATCGCACAATCGGTCGAGGGCAATGCGCAAAATCTTGCAGAAACCATGCAGGAAAGCGCAACGCGGATCGACACGCTGATGAAGGACAATGCATCTGCCATCACGCAATCGGTGGAAGGCAATGCACAGGTTCTCGCGTCGACACTGGAAGAACGGACCCATGCATTGGGTACGACCCTTCAGGACCGTGGTCGGGCCCTGGCTGCCGCCCTTGACAGCAGCACCGGCACACTTGCGTCCGCTTTGGAGGAACGTGAACTGTCGTTGACATCCACATTGGATGACCGGACCCAGACGCTGTCGGCCAATCTGGATGACCGGACCCAGACGCTTTCTGCCAATCTGGACGACCGGACACAGACGCTGTCTGCATCCCTGGACGACAGAACGCACGCCCTCGCCTCCACCCTGGCCGATAGCGCCACGCAGATCAACGGACTGGTCAGTGAAGGCGCTGAAGCGATCGCCAAATCGGTCGAAGGCAACACACGGGCGCTGGCAGCCACCTTGGGCTCCAACGCCGAGCGTCTCGATAATCTGGTGCGCGACGGTGCTGAATCCATCACCAAATCGGTGGTCGACAACACCCAGGCGCTGGAACTCACGCTCGAGACCAACGCAGATCGTATCGAAACGATGCTGAACACCGGCAACAATGCGATTTACGACACGCTTGCGAAGGAAACAGCGGCCCTTTCCAACAAACTCGACGAATCCGTTGGATCCATGGACGCCATTCTCGTCGAAAATGTCGAGCGCATCGGCACAACGATGGACGGGCGGACCGCCAATATCGAAGAACGCCTGCAGACAATGAACACGGCGTTGAATTCAGGACTCGAAAGCGTCAGCACGACGATTGAAAGCCAGGCACGCGGCATGGCCACCTCCCTGCGGGAAGCCGTGTCACAAGCGGTTGAGCAAATGGATGCCGAAGCGGAACGCTCGGCGCAGTCGCTTGACGGCATCAGCGAGAAATTTGCGTCGCAGCTCAATTCGGCCGCAGCCAATTACTCCGAGGCGGTTGAAGTGCGGATCTCCGAGCGGGCCGAGTCGCTGAACAGGCAACTCTCGGAACTCACCGGGCATCTGAGTGAAAGCGAAACCGGCATATTGACAGCGGCGCAGTCGATCACAAGCGCAGCCACAAGCGCCGGCGACAAGATGGAACAGCAGGCTCAGGCCATTGCCGTTCAGTTTGCCGATAGCGAAAAGGCGCTGGATGTGCGCAATGACGCCATTCGTTCCGCGCTCGATGAAAGGACGCGGGAGCTTAACTCCATGCTCTCCAGCCGTTCCAGCGAGTTTGCCAGCCTGATCGAAGAAAAGGCTGCTCCGCTGGTCGAAACCTACGCTGAGCATGGCAACGAGATTGCCAGACGCCTGGACGAAATCAGCCGCGACAGCGCTGAGAAGATGAATGCCCAGAGCACCGCCTTGGTCGATGCACTGACATCGCGCACAAGCGAAACCCTGGCAGCCATCGAAAGCGCCGGCAGCGGCCTGAAGTCCGAAGTCACGGAACTGGTCGCCGAACTTGGCCGAAGCAATTCTGCGATTTCCAACCTGGTCAACAACACGGCCGCAACGCTTGTCGATGTCGACACCAAACTGACGGAAACAACAGAGAAGTTTGCCGGTTCTGCCGGCAAGGCAGCCGAACTGTTCGCCGACTCCACTCAGGTGCTTCAGTCGAACATCAACCAGCTCGACACGATCTCCAACGACACGCTTGGACGGGTCAGTGCGATCGCCGGAAGCTTTGATGATCATTCGAAGGTTCTGGCCTCCGCATCCGATCTGCTGGGTTCGGCACAATCGAGCCTCGCCAACACCCTGGAAGAGCGCAAGGACGCCCTGGATGGCCTGTCCAGCGGTCTGGTCAAGCGGTCCGAAGAAATCGAAAAGACCATGCGGTCACTCGAAACGATTGTCGAAGATGCCTTTGGCAAAGCCAAGGAAAGGGCGACATCGACAGCCTCAGAGCTCTCAGGCAGCCTGTCGTCGTCGCTTGAAAAGATCGGCGGGATGCTGGCCGATACGGAAAGCCGCTCCGCCAGTGCCGCGGAAAAGATGCGCGGTGCGATCAAGGACGCGGTGGAGGATGCCGTCAAGCGTTTCTCCGGTGCAACCGACGAGATCCGCAAATCCGCCGGCGAAATTCGCGACGAATTGAAGGAGACCAGATCGGAAATCAAGAAAGGCGTTTTCGATCTGCCGGAAGAAACACGCGAAAGCACAGCAGCGATGCGCAACGCCGTATCCGAGCAGATCAAGGCGCTGCAGGATTTGTCCGCGATCGTCGAGCAATCTTCCCAGATGCTCGAACACTCCGGACCTGGTGCGCCTGAGCCAAAGACCGTTGCGCCACCTGCCCCGACACCAGCACCTGCGCCTGCACCCGCTGCAGCCGCCGTCGCTGCGACGGCCGCGCCGTCGGTCACCAAGGAGCCTCAGCCCGCTGCTGTGTCAGCTGCGCCCGCTCCGCGCCCCAGCCGGGTCACCTCGCCGATGGAAACCAAACCGGCTGCAGCCCCGGCACCTGCCAAACCGGCGACCGGACTACGGGGTGGATTGTCCGCCTCGACGACCACCGGTGCGTCTCGGCCAAACGACACCCGCAAGCCGCAGGGTGAAGGATGGGTCCGTGATTTGCTGCGTGGTGCTTCGCAGGACGAGGACAGCGCCGCCACGCCGCAACGCAATGCAGGTGCAGCAGCACCCAACAGCAATGGCCGCACCAGAAACCCGCGTCAGATGGTGGAATCACTGAATTCGCTGTCGGTCGACATTGCCCGCGCAATCGACCACGACGCCTCCGTTGATTTGTGGAGACGGTACCAGAGTGGTGAACGGGATATCTTCACCCGCCGCCTTTACACACTCAAAGGGCAAAAGACCTTTGAGGAAATCAAGACCAAGTACAATCAGGAACCCGAGTTCCGCAGTGCAGTCGATCACTATATTCTTGATTTTGAAAAGCTGCTCGGAGATGTCGCGAAAAACGATCGCGACAAGGTGGTGACCCAGACCTATCTGACCTCAGATACCGGCAAGGTCTATACCATGCTTGCCCATGCAAGCGGCCGTTTGAAATAGAAATGACGGCCGGGCAGCCGATACAGCGCATGCCCGGCCGGTCTCCTGTTCAACGGGAACTCCGGTAGCACTTCCCGACAGACATATTTGCGCAACTGGCACATGCGAAGGCAAACCAACCTGAAACTGTGTTCTGGCCATGCATGCCGGGGCCAGCAGGGTGATGAATCACTCCTCGCTGTCTGCATTGCCCACGCCGACCGATGCACTGTATCGCACGCTGTAACCGCACCTACCCGGACAAGCAGCTTGGCGCATGAAGACGAGGTCGGTCAGTATTGAGGATCGTTGGTCCTGTTCACAAGGCCAGATCAGATGATTTTGAGCGCCCATGAAACGATGTCACGGACAACCTCACCATTGGCCCGGTCGAGCGCCGCAATGAACGCATCCTTGCCCTCGCCGCTGACCGGCGATGTAGCCTGAAACACCCGCTGCGCCCTGACAACGCCGTTTCGGTCATTGATGATGCGTACCGAGATTTCGACAACCGCGGTGTCCCCACCACCGGCCACCACCTCGAATGCCCGGATTGTCGGTGAAACCAGATAGTCGACCGCAAGTCCGTCACCGGGCTTGCCAACGCCGCCCAGCCGCTTGGAATCCTCAAAAGCCTGGATCAGCTTCTGTTGCACGACCGCCGGCAGATTATCGTTCCACTGGGATTTTGAGAGATATTCAATCGATGACGGTGAGGTGCGGACCACGATGTTCGAACCGTCCAGCGATTTCAGCGCCGTCGGATCCGTCACGACGATCTGGCGCCGCCTGGAATAGGGTCCGCGTACCGGTTCGATATCGGTCAATTCGAAAGTATCAGGCGGCGGGCCGCTGAAAACCGAGCAACCGGGCAGCATGGCGGCACTGACGATCAACAACGCAGCGGCGCGCAGGTGTTTTTGCCTTTTGGTCAATTCGGTCCCCTCACTTCTGCCTTTCGGCAGCCCATTTTACCCATACATTCGTCGACAAATCCACACCAGACAGTTTCACGTTTTGTCAGAAACGTGACAACTGTGTGGAATGTTGGTTTTATCGCTGCATTCAGGTTTTGCCGTTTCCGTCAAAACCCGAATTGCTCTAGCGGCGCCGACGGCCATCATACTGTTTTACCGTACCCTGTGTCCCGAATATCAGACTATTCGGTTGATCGCCAATATTCGTGATCGTCCGTTCGATCCGCGTGATCGACCGGCGCGCCTCTGACACAAGCGCATCAAAGTCGCGCAGTCCGGAGCCGGAAAACCGCTGCAGATTGGACGCGATCGGCCCGATATGCGCGTTGATCTTGTTGGCGACCTCCTGAAACGTCTGCAAGGTCTTCTTGGCTTCCGCGATCAGGCCGGAAGTGTCTCCGTCACCCTGCCCCAGGAAACCGTCAAGTTTCTTGAGCGTTGTCTGAACCATCAGGGCGGCATCGTTTAAGCGAGCCGTCAGCTGGTCTGCATTGGTGATAATGTTGTTGATATCCTGATTGCGGTTGCCAATCGTATCGGCCACCTGAACGAGACTGTCGATCCCTTGGCGGGCCTGTGCACTCGCCGCTGATACATTGTCGACGGTCTCGCTGATTTTCGTGGTGTCGACCGCGTCGACGATGGCGTCGACGCGGGCCAGCGTCACATTGGCGTCCTGACCCAATTTGGCGATATTCGCCGCCGCGGTTCTGGCCTCTTCCAGAACCGGTCTGATCTGATCCGACGCATTGGCGACATCAACGGAGACTTTTTCTACATTGCGCACGATCGCCGTCACGCGTTCGGGCTCAACCGCACCAATCAAGGCTTCCGACTTGGCCACGATGCCTTCGAGCTTGCCTGAAACGTTCTGGAGCGTTGTCGAAAGTGACGAGACGCTCTTGAGAAAATCACTGATGCCATCGGAATTCTCAGCCAGCGCCGCGGAAAAGCGCTCTGCATTGTTGACGGTTTCGGTCAGCGGCCCCTTCGCCGTTTCGACAAATCCTTCGACATCCGTGACCGCCTTGCTGACCCGCGCCATGATATCTTCCGCCGTCGCCAACAGATTGGTGACACTCGATTCATCGGCAGTCAGAACCGCAAAGCTTCCTTTATCGGCTGCTTCCTCGAGAATGTTCTTTCCACCGGCCTTTCCTGCACTGAGTTCGATATGCGATTGGCCCGTCAATCCCTGAATTCCCAGTTTGGCCTTGGTGGTCTCATAGACCGGTGCCGTGGCGCGAACCTCTGTCATGGCCAGGACGAAATTCGGATCGACACCATCAATGGTCAATGATCGAACGGAACCGATGCGAATCCCGTTGAAGAGCACCGGGGCGCCCACCGACAGACCGCTGGCCGATCCGGGAATTCTGATTTCGAGCTGTGCCATTTCGCCCGACTTGCCGAATGTCGCCATCCAGTAAACGAAGCCGAACGCTGCAGCCATGACCAGCAGGGTAAAGAAGCCCACAATTGTGTAATTGGCCTTGGTTTCCATTCTACCCTGTCCGCTCCAGCATTGCCGGCATTGCAGATCCCATCATAGTGGCATTCCTCGATTATGGCCCTACTTTTTCCGCCCGCACAAGCGAACGGGCGCGTTTGCCCTGGAAATAGGATTTGATCCACGGATCATCATTGGCCAGCATGTCCTCGATCGTTCCTGCAAGTGCAATTCGCCGTTGCCCCAATACGGCTATTCGGTCACACACCGAAAACAGACTATCCAGATCATGGGTCACCATGTAAACGGTCAGGCCAAGCGTATCCCGCAATTTCGCGATCAATTCATCGAATTCCGCTGCACTGATGGGATCCAGACCCGATGTCGGCTCGTCCAGAAACACCAGGTCCGGATCAAGTGCCAGCGCTCGGGCCAGTGCGGCGCGCTTGGTCATGCCGCCGGAAAGTTCCGAGGGATACAGATCAGCAGTCTCCGGCCGCAATCCCACCAATTCGATTTTCAGCAGGGCCAGCTCATCCATCAGCTTTTTCGGAAGGTCGAGATACTCACGCATCGGCACCTGGATGTTTTCCAGAACCGTCAGCGCCGAAAACAGTGCGCCATGCTGAAACAGCACACCCAGCCGCATATCCAGCGCGATGCGCTGTTGAGGACTTGCTGAATCATAGTCCACCCCCAGAATCTTGATCGTTCCGGCCTGCCGGCGGGACAATTGCAGAATCGTTCGCAGCAGAACCGATTTACCGGCGCCGGATGCACCGACAAACCCGAGAATTTCACCCCTTAGAATATCCAGATCGAGGTTTTCCAGCACGCGATGCGAGCCAAAAGACACGCTGATTCCGCGCGCTTCCAGGATGATCTCGCGCGGCGCGGCGTGGCCGTTTCCGGCGGTGATGTCCGATGGCGCCATCAAAAGTCGATTGCCCCGTAGAATATGGCGAACACGCCGTCCACCAGAATCACCACAAAGATCGATTTGACCACGGCAGAGGTCACGTGTCGTCCCAGTGATTCGGCACTGCCGCCGACTTTCAGCCCCTCGACCGAGGAGACGATACCGATGATCAGCGCCATGAAAGGTGCCTTGATCATTCCCGAAACGATCGTTGACATGTCGATAGCCTCGCGCAGACGCGTCAGAAACGTTTCCGGCGTGATGTCGGAATAGACCCAAGTCGTCATGCAGGCACCGAATAGCGCCGCGAAATTGGCCACGATGGTCAAGGCGGGAAGCATAACCGTCAACGCGACCAGCCGCGGAAAGACAAGCACGCCAACCGGATTGAGGCCCATGACCTTGAGCGCATCAACCTCCTCTCGCATCTTCATGGAACCGATTTCAGCGGTGATGGCGGAGCCTGACCGGCCGGCGATCATGATGGCCGTCAGAAGGACGCCGATTTCACGCAGCTGCAAGATACCGACGAGATCGACCACAAACAGTTCAGCGCCAAAATAGCGCAGCTGGAAGGCCCCCTGCTGCGCGATGATGCCTCCGATCAGGAATGACATGAGCGCAATTATCGGAACTGCCCGAACCCCCATATGGTCCATCTGGCTGACAATCGCCGCCGCCGATATGCCCGACGCGCGGTTGACCTTGACCTGTGCCCCACGCACGGCGGATCCGAGAATGAAAAGGGCGGCTACAAAATCATCCCTGAACGCATAGGTCAATCGCCCGACCGGGTCGAAAATGCGTTGTGCCCAGGACGGTTTCGGTCCGCTGTCATCATGATCGGAATGCTTGACGGTCAGCGCCTTCCCAACCGCATCCAGCAGGGTCACGCGGTCACCAGTCACCGAATGGAAGGCGGCGTCAATTCCCTTTTTTTCAAGCCGTATGCGCATCCGGGCGGCAATCAGTGCGCCGGATGTATCCATATTGCGCACACCGGCCAGATCGATCGCAACGGCTCCACTGCTGATCGAATCAACCGTTTTTCGCACTTTGGCATCAATCTCGGCGACGCTGTGCAATTGCCAGTCGCCGGAAAGCTGAACGATGGTCTGTCCTTCGTTCTGGGTCACTTCAATGCGGGGAGGAATCATTTCTCCATGCGGATCAAGCTTCTGGTTGGCAAGACCCGGCGACGCGGACTCATGTGCGGACGACAACGACATCCTGAACACATAGCCAGTTAATCCCCCCGTGTCACCGACAAACAAGCCGGTCCGGCGAGCATTGACGGGAGCCTGTGACATCGGTGCACCGGGCTCCAGCCCACATCCGCCATACGGAATCGAAACCTGCCGCGTGCCTCGAAATACAGATGGTGATTATGTGGTGGATGACGGGTCGGAGCCGTGCAACAATCCGCTGACATTCATCACGCTTACCGCTAACCAGAATGACCTGTTGGGCAGGTCAACGGGCAAAGGAAGAACAACCATGGACCTTGGATTATCCGGCAAAAAAGCCATCACCTGCGCCTCCAGCCGAGGACTTGGCAAGGGATGCGCCATGGCACTGGCCGAAGCCGGATGTGAAGTGGTGATCAACGGACGCGATGCATCGGTTCTTGCCGCAACGGCAGATGAAATCCGCACGCAGACCGGCGCTTCCATTGTGGAGGTCGCCGCCGATGTGTCGAGCAATGACGGACAGGCTGCCCTGCTTGAGGCCTGCCCGGAGCCAGACATTCTGGTCAACAACAATGGTGGACCGCCCTTTCGCGACTTTCGCGAATTGGATCGCGCGGCCCTGCTGGAGGGTGTTACGCAAAACATGATCACACCGATCGAACTGGTCCAGCAGGTCATCGACGGCATGTGCGCACGCGGCTTCGGTCGGATAGTCAACATAACATCCACTTCCGTTTACATGCCCATTCCCGGCCTTGATCTTTCATCCGGCGCCCGCGCCGGACTGACATCGTTCCTGGCTGGAGTCGCACGCTCCGTTGCCGACAGGAATGTCACGATCAACACCCTTCTTCCCGGAAAAATGGATACCGACCGTCTGGCACCGGCTGTCGACAAGGCGGCGTCGGAATTCAATCTCAGTCGCGAGGAAGCGAAGGCCAAACTGGTGGAAACGGTCCCGGCCCGGCGCATGGGAACGGCAACGGAATTCGGCCAGGCATGCGCCTTTTTGTGCTCGGCACAGGCCGGCTACATCACCGGACAAAATCTGCTTGTTGACGGCGGGCTGGTTCCCAGCGCCTTCTGAATCTGGCACATCGATGCGACAACGGCACGGCGAAATGCCGAACACCGGAACCACGGAGCTGTAGAAATGGACGCGGACAATCGGGAAAAAGACGGCTTGCAGGGTGGTGATCTGGATGAAAATGCCCATTTCTACCATCAATATCCAAGACCCGGTAAGCTCGAAATTCAGGCCACCAAGCCGCTGGGCAATCAACGCGACCTGGCGCTGGCCTATTCTCCAGGCGTTGCAGCACCCTGTCTGAGCATTCAGGACAATCCCGAAAGCGCCGCCGACTACACCGCCCGTGCGAACCTTGTTGCCGTCGTAACCAATGGTACCGCCGTTCTCGGGCTGGGTTCGATCGGACCATTGGCCTCCAAACCGGTGATGGAGGGCAAGGCCGTCCTGTTCAAGAAATTCGCCGGCATTGACGTCTTCGATATCGAATTGGATGCGCAAACCGTTGATTCGATGGTTTCCGTGGTCGCGGCACTCGAGCCGACATTCGGCGGCATCAATCTGGAGGATATCAAGGCGCCCGAATGTTTTGAGATCGAGTCGCAACTCCGCGAGAAAATGAACATTCCGGTCTTTCACGACGACCAGCACGGAACTGCCATCATTGTTGCAGCAGCGGTTCTCAACGGACTGGAACTTGCCGGCAAGAAACTGGCGGAGGCAAAAATCGTCACCAGCGGTGCCGGCGCCGCCGCGCTGGCCTGCCTCAACCTGCTTGTTGAACTGGGTGCCAGGCGCGAAAACATCTGGGTCCACGATATTGAAGGGCTCGTATATGAGGGCCGTACTGAATTGATGGACCAATGGAAAGCTGTTTACGCCCGAGCATCGAAAGCGCGGACATTGCAGGAAAACATTTCCGGTGCGGATGTCTTTTTGGGCCTGTCAGCCGCCAATGTTCTCAAGCCGGAGATGCTCACCGATATGGCTGAGAAGCCGCTGATCATGGCGCTTGCCAATCCGGTTCCCGAAATCATGCCCGAGGTGGCACGGGACGTTCGTCCCGACGCAATGATCTGCACCGGACGCTCCGATTTTCCGAACCAGGTCAACAACGTCCTGTGCTTTCCCTATATTTTTCGCGGGGCGTTGGATTGCAGTGCCAGCACCATCAATGAAGAAATGAAGATGGCGGCGGTCAAGGCCATCGCCGGCCTGGCCCGTGAGGAAGCCTCGGACGTGGCAGCAAAAGCCTATTCCGGCGACACGCCCGTATTTGGTCCCGATTATCTGATTCCATCGCCCTTCGATCCGCGCCTCATATTGCGCATCGCACCCGCTGTCGCCAAAGCCGCCCATGATTCCGGGGTCGCCGTCCGGCCGATCCAGGATCCGGATGCCTATCTCGATCAGCTCAACCGGTTTGTTTTCCGTTCTGGATTGATCATGAAACCGCTGTTCACGGCGGCAAAAACAGCCCGCAAAAAACGCGTGATTTTTGCCGAGGGTGAGGATGAGCGGGTTCTGCGTGCCGCGCAGGTTCTGATCGAGGAACAAATCGCCGAACCGATCCTCATCGGCAGACCCGGCATTCTGGAGACCCGTTTGAAGCGCTTTGGCCTCAAGATAAGGCCCGGCAAGGATTTTGCCGTAACCAATCCTCTGGACGATCCGCGTTACCGCGACTATGTCGATCTGTATTTTTCGCTGGTCGGCCGCATGGGAATCAATCCGGAAGCCGCCCGCACTATCGTTCGCACCAATACAACCGTCATTGCTGCACTGGCCGTGCACCGCGGCGATGCGGATGCAATGATATGTGGTGTCGAAGGCCGATATGCAAAGCACCTGACTGTCGTCGATCAGGTGATCGGCAAACGCGATGGCGTTCACGATTTTTCCGCGCTGAGCCTGCTGATTTCACAAAGGGGTGCGACCTTTTTCACCGACACCTATGTCTCATTCGATCCGCCCGCGGAGGAAATCGCCGAGATGACGCTCATGGCGGCAAGGGAAATCCGCCGTTTCGGTATCACACCGCGTGCGGCTCTGGTCTCACACTCCAATTTCGGCACCCGGGAATCCATCTCCGCCAGCAAGATGCGTGAGGCGGTTCGGATAATCCATGAACGGGAGCCCGAGCTGGAGGCAGACGGGGAAATGCATGGCGATTCGGCCATATCGGAGGCCTTGAGAAACCGGGTCATGCCCAATTCAAATCTGACCGGTGAAGCCAATCTTCTGGTGTTTCCCAATCTGGATGCGGCCAATATTGCGTTGGGTGTCGTCAAGACCATGACGGATGCTCTGCATGTCGGGCCAATCCTGCTTGGCAGCGCAAAACCCGCGCACATTTTGTCACCCTCAGTCACCTCCCGCGGCGTTGTCAACATGTCGACACTCGCCGTCGTGGAGGCATCGATACCCGATGATCAGTAGCGGGATGGCGGATCTGGAACATGATCAATCCAGGATCGCCACTTCCGTAATAATTCCGCCGCATTGCGCGTAAATAAGTCTTTACCTCGGCAGGATACACTTCACGATGTTTGTGACTGGTTCCCTAGAGCCAGTCATTTTCTCGAGTTCAGTGTGTTTCAACGTCACTGGTGGACGCATGGTTTTCGTACCGAGATTTGCAGCACTGATCCGGATCACCGCCGTCGCGGCTGCTGTCTTTGGCGTCGTGTTGCCGGCCCATGCGCAGGACAGAGCGCTTTGCGCACGGCTCACATCGCAGCTCTATGATTATGTCAGCGACCGTCCCCCATCGCGTCATTTCAACCGGTTTGCTGTGGCTGTTGATGACATGCTTCAACTCATTGAACGAACCGAACATGACATGAAGCGAATGGGCTGCGCCAGCGGCAGCGTCATTATCTACGGCAACAGCGAGCACTCCGACTGCCGGCGGCTGGCCGCAGATATGAAGCGCATGCAATCGGATTTGCGCCTTTTTGAGCGCAAGCGGGACGCGCATGCCGGCCGCAGTGGCTCAACGGCACGGGATCGGATTATTGCAGCGCTCCACGCCAATGGATGTGACGTTCCCGGCGGTGTGCGGATCAGGGAAACACTTGGTGTATCAGGTGACGATGGGTTGTTTGATCTCAACAACCCGAATGTACGCTATCGCACGCTCTGCGTACGAACCTGTGACGGATATTATTTCCCCATATCTTATTCAGCTTCGCCGATGACATTCGACAGCGACGCGGCTCAATGCAATGCCATGTGTCCCGGCTCGCGAGTCCAGCTCTATTTTCACCGAACCCAGGGTCAGGATAGCGAGGACATGGTGTCTGTTGCCGACCAGATGCCCTACACTGCCCTGCCAAACGCATTTGCCTACCGAAAACGCGATTTCAGCGCGTCACAGCAATGTAGCTGTGATGCACCACCACAACCGGTGCAATCCGGTTCGCAATCGGATCCGGGGTCATCGATTGTCAAGCTTCAGACAGCTAAACCGCCTTTGACGACCCATGATGACTCTGCGACGGATATTGTGGAGCCCCCCGTGCGGGACCTCGACCCCGATCGCCGTGTCAGGGTTGTCGGTCCAATGTTCTTGCCCGACCAATCAGAGGCAATAGATCTGCAAGCTCAGGACCGGATCGACTACCCGTAAGCGCAATGCGCAACGGCATGAAAAGGCCTTTGCCTTTTCGCCCCGTCGCTGCCTTCACTTCGGCTGTCCAACTGGCCCAGGTTTCGCCATCCCAAGGATCAGGCGGCAGGAGGGCAAACGCCTCTCGCACGAATTCGCGGTCTTCGCGCGCCAGTTCGGCTTCGGACTCCGGTCCCTCTTCGACAACCTTCCACCAGCGCGAAACATCCTTGACGAAGTCGATATTCTTGCGGACGGCCAGCCAGAATGCTTCCGCTGATGGCCCACTGATCCCCAATTCCTCGAGCGGATCGGCAACCTGCTCGAACGCAAGCTGGTGAACCAGAATTCTGTTCAGCCCCGTCAATTCGGCCGGATCGAATTTTGCTGCCGATTTCGAAGCAAATTCCGGCCGGAACACTTCGAGAAGAGCGTCCATGCTGCTCATTGCTGCAACACTTTCCGACGTCCCGATCAGCACAGCCAGACTGTTGATTGCCATTGGTTCGTATCCCGCCGACCGCAGCGATCCGATCGACAGTGCGTTGGATCGTTTTGACAGCCCCTCTCCGGATGTGGCGGTCAACAGATTATGGTGACCAAAGTCGGGCGCCTCGGCGCCAAGTGCCTGAAACAGTGCGATCTGCGCACCGGTATTGGTGACGTGATCGTCACCCCGGATGATGTGAGTCACGGCCATTTCGATATCGTCGACCACGGATGGCAATGTATACAGATAGGATCCGTCTTCGCGGATAAGGACGGGGTCCGACATGGACGCAAGATCGACCGTTTGCGGCCCGCGCACCACATCATCCCAGTGAATTTCCGTGCGCCGTGTTTCGAACGGGTCTTGTGCATAGTTCGGCAATCGGAAACGCCAATGTGGCCGGCGGCCCTGGGACTCGAATTCGGCCCTGTCGTCGTCGGTGAGCCTCAGCGCCTCGCGTCCGTAAATCGGCGGCAGCCGCCGGGCCAGCCGAAGCTTGCGGCGCCGTTCGAGTTCCTCACCGGATTCGTAGCACGGATAGAGCAGTCCCGAAGATTTCAGTTTTTCGGCTGCCGCATCATATGCATCAAACCGCTTGGACTGCCAGGCGATGGTGTCGGGATCAATACCAAGCCAACGCAAATCAGCTTCAATCGCCTCGGCAAATTCAGCCTTCGAGCGCGCAACATCCGTATCGTCGAAGCGCAAAACAAAGGATCCACCATGCTTTTGCGCAAACAGCCAATTGAAAAGCGCCGTGCGTGCGTTGCCAATATGGATGTAGCCGGTTGGCGACGGTGCAAACCGAACGGTGACGGGACTGTTGTTTTCTGCTTCACTCATAGGCGCCGGGTTACTCAAGCACAGCTGTGTTTGCAAGCGGTATTATACCGATGGCTCCCAATATCGCGGGCTGTCGGGATTATGCAGCAGCCGATGCCGCATATTGCCTGTTGCGCTCTGCAACCATGCGTCCAACCATGACCATAAGAAGGCATATGACAAGACAACTGGCTCCCATGACCAGAATCTGCAACGGATAGGACACGTTGAAATCGATCAGGAACCCGGTCACGCCCGGCCCCATCGCGGAGGCAAAGACCATGAGGGCAACCACGACGGCGCGGATCGAACCAAGATGGGCAGTGCCATATATCTCTGGCCAGACGGCGCCGAACAGCGTCGACGAAAGACCATAGGATACGCCCACAAGTGCCATGAAGGCGAAGACTCCCCACTGTTCCTCGACCGTTCCGAGTAAGAAACAGGCGCCGGCAAGCGGCAGCAGAAAGGACGGCAGCAGTGCGACTGCAGTGAAGCGGTCGACCAGCACGCCGGCGATCAGGGCCAGGCAAACCGTCATCACTGCCATAAACGCGTATGACCCGGCGAATGCTCCGACCGACCAGCCGCGCAGTTCGATCAGATACACTTGGTGGAAGAAAATTGTCGTGCCGATGAAGGACGGTGCGAGAAGTCCGACCGAGACCAGCCAGAAGAGCGGATCACGCAGAACCTCGGCGCGTGTCCAATTCCGTGCCGCGGCCCGCCGGCTGGTCATATCGGCGGACTGGGGACGGCGTTCGACCCGCATCAATCCGAAACCCAGTGGCAGAGCGACGAGAATCAAAACGGCAGCCGCCATCATCCAGGTTTCGCGCCAACCGACGAAAGCAACAATGCTGACATACAGGAACGGTAAAGCCGCCTCCCCGACCTGGTGGCCGACAGTCACGACGGAGACGGCCCGCCCCCGCTGACCCACATACCACCGGCCAATCGCCGTTATGGCATTGTGTGTCATCATGCCTTGCCCAAACAGCCGCAGGCCGTAGATGACCACGATCAGCATGATGAGATTGCTGGTGAATGCCATGCCAAGGCAGGCGATCGCGAGCGCCGGTATGATGATCAGAACCACCTTGGAAACGCTGATATAATCGACAATCTTGCCGAGTTGGGTCAGCGTCAGCGCACTCGCAAGTGTCGCGATCATGTAGATTGTCCCGAACTCACCGTGGCTGAGTTCGAATTCCGAGCGGATACTGCCGGCTGACAGAGCAATGAAGAATGTCTGACCAAAACTTGAAAAGAAGGTCAGCAAAAACCCGCCGGCCAGCCAGCGGACATTGTCACGCACGAAGGCAAAGAAGGGCATTCTGGAACCTTTGCGGGCATGGCGAATTTGCGCGAACGGAAAAACGCGTGAAGGGCTGCCGATTATGCAGGGACCCCACCCCTATGCACAGAGAATGGAAAATCCGTCAAGGGTCGCCACGGCGAACACATGCCGCGGCAACCCGATTGACTTGGTTGTGGCGAAACGCTTTTCTGTCACGGCTTGCGAATTCCAGATGGGGGAAGATCCGTGAAAAACCTAAAATCAAGAGTGTCGCTTTGCGCCATGTTGGCGGTAACGTGCCTGGCCTCGGGCAATGCGGCCTATGCGCAGGAGCAGCCCGGCAAGGCAATGATCGTGCTCGACGGGTCAGGGTCCATGTGGGGGCAGATCGAGGGCGAGGCAAAGATCTCCATTGCCCGACGGGTGCTCACCGATGTTCTTGCGAGCTCTCCCGACACACTCCATCTCGGTCTGATGGCCTATGGCCACCGTGAAAAGGGGAATTGCAAGGATATTGAACTCCTTGTCTCGCCATCCACCCAGTCCGCCGGCCAAATCTCGAGCCTTGCCGCCGAAATCAAACCGAAAGGCAAGACGCCGCTCTCCGACGCAGTCAAATCCGCTGCGGAAGCCCTGAAATTCGAGGAGGAAAAAGCCACTGTTATCTTGATTACCGATGGGCTGGAGACCTGCCGTGCCGATCCTTGCGCGCTGGGCAAGGCTCTGGAAAGCGCCGGTGTCGACTTTACCGCGCATGTGGTTGGATTTGGCCTGTCGGCAAAGGAAGGCAGGCAGGTTGCCTGCCTCGCTGAAAACACCGGCGGCCGCTATCTTCCGGCGCAGGACGCAGACAGTTTGGGCGCGGCACTGGATGAAACGGTGACGCAAGCTGCAGCGCCTGTGCAGAGCGAACCGGAACCGGCTCCTGAAAAGCTCCCTACCGCAACGGTGTCAGGACCCGAGAGCGTCGAAATCGGCCGTCAGTTTGCCGCAAGCTGGGATGGTCCGGGAGAAAAATGGGACCGTATTAGCCTGTTCGACCCGCGCGCGGCCAATGGCGAGGGACGCGAAGTGACCGGCCGCAGGATCCAGCACTCCAGATCAGACAACCAGGAAGTGCTCCTCGTGGCACCGGTTCGCACCGGCACCTATACGCTTCAATACCGGTTTGGACCACGCGGTCATGTCATCGGAACGGCACCGATTGAAGTTGTCGACGCAGCCGTGTCACTGGAAGCACCGGCCAATGTCGATATCGGACGAAGCTTCACGGTCGAGTGGGTCGGCCCCGGCGGTCGCAGGGACAGGGTGCAGATCATCGATCCCATCGCGAACAACGGAGAAGGCAAGGTGGTCTCCGGCAAGCGGCTGCGCAATGACGATTTTGACAACCGCAAGGTCAGTCTTGTCGCTCCTGCAAAACCCGGCTTCTATCGCCTGCAATACTGGAATGGAGACAACCGCGCGGAACTGGCAACACGTCAGATCGAAGTGCTCGACGCCGAGGTCGCCATCTCGGCACCCGATACCGTGGCCATCGGAACGGATTTCGACGCCGAGTGGATCGGACCCGGAGGGCGGCGCGACAGCATCAACATCGTCAATCCGCAGGCCGATGGCGGCCGCGGCAAGAGCGTCGGAGGCAAGCGCCTCACAAATGGAGATTTTGACAACCGAACGGTCACCTTGATTGCACCGGCCAAACCCGGCGAATACCAATTGCAGTATTACAATGGAGATAACCGGGTGGTCCTGGCGACACGACCGCTCATCGTGGAAACGATGGCTGTCTCGCTTGACGCTCCGGCAGAGGTTACCATGGGACACACCGTCAAGGTCGGTTGGTCAGGTCCGGGTGCCCGCCGAGACCGGGTCGAGATCTACGATCCCAATGCGAAGGGCGGTCGGGGCAAAGTGGTTTCGAGCAAACGGGTTGTCGGCGCAAACAGCGACGACAATACGGTCGAACTGGTGGTTCCGGTCAAACCCGGCAGCTACTTGCTTCGCTACTGGAATGGAGACAGCAGTGTCGTTTTGGCGGAATTGCCCATATCGGTTGTGACCATGGATGTTGGTCTGACGGCACCACCAACGACCGAAGCGGGAACGCTGCTCAGCGTTGAATGGCGCGGACCCGGCGCCAGGCGAGATGCCGTACAGTTCTTCAAACCGGCTGACGGGAAAGTCCACGCTTCGAAGCGCGTCTTTACGGACGACTATGACAATCGCAAGGTCACTATCAAGGCGCCAAAGGCAGGAGAATACCTTCTTCGCTACTGGAGCGGTGATGGTGCAATCGCCTTGGCCGAGCAGCCGATCAGCGTTCAATAACGCGCCGACCGGGAGGGCAAGGCAATTGCCCTCCTGGCATTTCAAGCTTCCCGCCATTTGGCACTTCTCCACGGTTGGCTTGCGATGTTGTGGAAATTGGTGCACGCAGGGCTGAGCATCCTCTCATAAACTGAAGCCCGCATGCCTGAACCCGCCACATTGGTCATCATTCTTGCCGTCTTCCTGCTGGCCGGTTTTGTCAAAGGCGTTGTCGGAATGGGTCTTCCGCTCGTCAGCGTGGGCCTGCTAACGGCTATCATCGGACTGCAGCCGGCCATAGCACTGCTTGTTATTCCGGCGCTGCTGACAAACATCTGGCAAGGCTTGTCCGGCCCCGATACGGTCCGACTGTTTCGTCGCTTCTGGCCACTGTTTCTTCCGACAATGTTCTTTACCTGGCCGGGAACGATGGCACTGAAACATCTGGATGTCAGTTATCTGTCCGCCTTGCTGGGTGTATTGTTGATCATCTACACCCTGCTCAGTCTGATGCGGATCACCTTCAACGTTCCACCGAATTGGGAGCGGCCTCTCAATCCGGTCATCGGTGCGGTTAGCGGCGTTCTTGCAGGTCTGACGGGAGCCTTTTCGGTGCCGGGTGTCGTCTATCTGCAATCCACAAGACTGTCCCGTGAGGAACTCGTACAGGCGATGGGTATGATTTTCACACTGGCCGCGATTGGCATGAGCGTCTCACTGAGCGGGCAGAACCTGCTGCCGGCTCAATTGGGTTTGGTTTCGGCAATTGCCGTCATCCCGGCCGTTATAGGCATGACAATCGGCACCCGTATCCGAATGAAGACGTCAGAGCAGAGCTTTCGGCGGATATTCCTCATCGCCCTGGGTGTGCTGGGCGCCTATATCGTTGTCACTTCGACCTACTCAATGTCACGGTCCGAACAGGCCGCTGCCGGACCGATGCTGGTATCGCCAGCGGCGATTTAGGCACAGGTTTCTAATCCCCTACCCGGTCCCTGAACCGGTTGGTGATGGGATAGCGACGGTCGCGGCCAAAATTCTTCCGGGTAATTTTAACACCGGGCGCCGATTGCCGTCGTTTGTATTCGGCAATGTAAAGCAGATGTTCGATCCGATTGACGACATCTTCGGGATGACCACGCGCGACGATCGCATCCAGATCCATTTCCTTTTCGACCAGGCATTCAAGAATGTCATCCAGCACTGGATACTCCGGCAGGGAATCCTGATCGGTCTGGTCCGGCCGTAATTCAGCAGATGGTGCCTTGTCGATGATATTGATGGGGATGACCTCGCCGGACGGTCCGAGCGCACCTGGCGGCACATTATCGTTGCGCCAGCGCGAGAGGTCATAGACCTGCATCTTGTATAGGTCCTTGATGGGGTTGAATCCGCCATTCATGTCGCCATAAAGCGTTGCATAGCCGACGGACATTTCCGATTTGTTCCCCGTGGTCACCACCATGGAGCCGAATTTGTTGGAAATCGCCATGAGGATCGTACCGCGGGTCCGACTTTGCAGATTCTCCTCGGTAACGCCTTCGTCCGTACCCTCGAAAAGGGTCGACAATGCGTGGGAAAACCCCTCCACCGGTTCAAAGATCGGCACTGTGTCATACCGGCAACCGAGCGCCCTTGCACATTGTTCCGCATCGTCGATCGATTCTTCCGACGTGTAGCGATAGGGCAGCATCACCGCCCGTAATCGCTCTTCCCCAAGCGCATCGACCGTGAGCGCTGCACACAATGCACTGTCGATGCCTCCCGACAGGCCGAGCACGACATTCTTGAACCCGTTCTTGTTGACATAGTCTCGAAGCCCGATCATGCAGGCCCGGTAATCTGCTTCCTTGACATCCGGCAAGCGCGACATGGGTCCATCACTGCACGACCATCCATCCGCCCCGCGACGCCATGTGGTCACCACTACCTGCGCCTCGAACTGGCTCATCTGAAAGGCCAGCGTCTTGTCCGCATTGAGGGCAAAACTGGCGCCGTCGAACACCAGCTCATCCTGCCCGCCGAGCTGGTTGGCGAAGATCAGCGGCAATCCACTTTCAATTACCTGCCGCAGGGCGACCTGCTGGCGCACATCCGCCTTGCCGCGATAATAGGGCGACCCATTGGCCACCAGCAACAGTTCGGCACCCGTTTCCGCGAGCGTTTCGCAAACACCGAAATCACCCCAGATGTCTTCGCAAATGGGCAACCCGAGACGAATGCCGCGAAAATTGACCGGTCCGGGCATCGGGCCGACATCGAACACCCGTTTTTCGTCAAATTCGCTGTAATTGGGCAGGTCAACCTTGTAGCGCTCCGCCACGATGGTACCGCCATCCAGCAGCACCACTGCATTGAATCGCCCGGTGTCATTTACCCGCGGAACACCCATGATAACACCCGGACCGCCATCCGCCGTGTCGTCCGCAAGCGCTCTCAAGGCTTGGTCGCAAGCACGCAAAAACGCCGGTTTCAGCACAAGGTCTTCAGGCGGATAACCAGACAGGAACAGTTCCGTAAACAGCACCAGATCGGCCCCGTGGCGCGCTGCATCGGCCCGCGCCCGGCGGGCCAGCTGCAAGTTGCCCTCAATATCGCCCATCGTCGGGTTTTCCTGAACGATGGCCACACGAAGAATGTCAGTCAGTTCTGCTTCTTGGCTCATGTCTCGCCGTTTATCCTGCCTTGATAGGCGGTGCAAGACCGCTCCGGTGTCCAAACACTACAGGCCCGATCGAACCAGCGCGAACCAAGACAAGGGGACCGCGTCAATCATCGGCGGTTTCCGTGGATCTACCTGAATCTAAAACCAAAGTATTTCCGGCAAACCGTTGCATTGAAAGAATAATATTCGGTCTTGGCCTCTATCCGAAAACGCCACCCAGTTTGCCGACTAAAACCGACAACCAGATCACACCGGCCAGAAAGGTCGACAGAAGCACTGCCGCGGACCCGCAATCCTTGGCAATCTTGATTTCCTTCATGAAGTCGCGGGAAAGCCCATCGCACACTGCCTCAATTCCGGTGTTCAGCAGTTCGACAATCATTATCAGGATGATGCTGCCCGTCAAAGCAAGGAAGATCAAGGTCGTGTCGGACAAGAGATAGGCCACGGGAACAGATACGACAAACAGGATGATCTCCAGACGAAAGGCCGCCTCGTGCCGTGCCACATATATGAGACCATCACGGGAGTTTCGAAACGCGTTCAGCAATCGGATCATAGCCGTCTCAAACCGGTGTCGAGGCCATAAGCCCGCCCGAATCCGTTGTGAATCCATGAGACGCCACGGCTCCAGGCTGCGGCTCACGGTGTCTGCGGCGCATCGTCCGGGATCTCGTAGTAATCGCCCTTGGTGGCACAATAAATGTGCTTGCCGGTTTTCAGACCGGTTTCTCCGTCCAGGCTACCGGCCAAAACGGCTGTGAAATCGTCTTCCTTGTGCTTCCAGAAAAGCACCGAGCCGCAGATTCGGCAAAAGCCGCGTTTTGCATTCTCACTGGCGTGATACCAGTTCACATTGTCACCACCTTCGATGGAAAGGTGCTCGTCAGCGACATTCGTCGACGCAAAATAATGGCCGGATTGCTTGCGGCACTGGGTGCAGTGGCAGGTGACCACATCGCTGACCGGGCCTTCGGCCTGATACCGGACCGATCCGCATAAACACGAACCACGATAGGTTTTCGTCATTCTGCTCCTCGCCGCGTAATTCGCATCTGCAACCCTCGACCGGAATGGTCATTTATCGATTGCCGAGTACAATATGCACAGTGTTTTTATCGGACCCTGTTTCGGCACATCTGCCGGACACCCGAAGCTTTCGATCTTCAAGTGTCCGGTATCTTTGTTGACTCAGCCCGTGGCTGCGACCCGCGCATCCTCATCGCGGCCGCCCTTCATGAGTTCAGCCACCAGAAATGCCAGTTCCAGTGCCTGATCGGCATTCAATCGAGGATCGCAATGCGTGTGATAGCGGTCTGACAGATCGTCCGCGGTTACGGTGCGCGCACCGCCGGTGCACTCCGTGACATTCTTGCCGGTCATTTCGACATGAATGCCGCCGGGATGGCTGCCTTCCGCGCGGTGGATCTGGAAAAAGCTCTCCACCTCCGAAAGAACCCGTTCAAAGGGTCTGGTCTTGTAGTTGTTGAGTGTGATCGTATTGCCATGCATCGGATCACAGGACCAAACAACCTTTTTGCCCTCACGCTCCACGGACCGAATGAGATTGGGAAGGTGATCGGCAACCTTGTCGTGCCCGAAACGCGCAATCAGGGTCAACCTTCCCGGGTCATTCTCCGGGTTCAGAATATCGATCAGTTCCAGAAGACCATCCGGATCCATGGATGGACCACATTTCAATCCGATCGGGTTTTTTATGCCCCGGCAATACTCGACATGAGCATGATCAGGCTGACGAGTCCGGTCACCGATCCAGATGAGATGTCCAGAGGTTCCATACCAATCCCCCGACGTGGAATCGGTGCGGGTCAGCGCCTGTTCGTAGCCGAGCAGAAGCGCCTCATGACTGGTAAAGAACTCGGTCTCGCGAAGCCGGTGATGATTGTCCGATGTGATGCCGACGGCACGCATGAAATCCATGGTTTCGGACAGCCGGTCAGCCAGTTTGCGATACCGTTCCGCCTGTGGGCTGTCACTAATGAATCCCAGCATCCATTGATGCACATTCTCCAGATTGGCGTAACCGCCCTGTGCGAATGCGCGAAGAAGGTTCAGTGTGGCAGCCGATTGGCGATAGGCCATCACTTGGCGTTGCGGATCGGGAATGCGAGATGCGGCGTCAAATTCGATCCCGTTGATGATATCGCCACGATAGCTCGGCAGCTCGATATCATCCTTCATCTCGAAATTTGACGAGCGTGGCTTGGCAAACTGGCCGGCAATCCGGCCCACCTTGATGACCGGCTGCTGGGCGCCGAATGTCAGGACGACCGCCATTTGCAGAAACACCCGAAAGAAATCGCGGATATTGTCGGCGCCATGCTCGGCAAAGCTCTCGGCACAGTCACCGCCCTGAAGCAAAAAACCGTTGCCGTTTGCAACATCGGCAAGACGATCTCTGAGCTGGCGGGCTTCTCCTGCAAAAACCAACGGCGGATAGGAAGAAAGACGCTCTTCCGTTGCCTCCAATTTCTTCAAATCCGGATAATCCGGCACCTGAAGAATTGGCTTGTTGCGCCAGCTGTCGGGTGTCCATTTCTGTGCCATTTCAACTCACCTGAATACATGGATAACGGGAACAGATGTCCCAAGGGCGGGCTTATAGCTGCAAACCGTTTCAAATGCCAGCGCCAAGGACACCGGATTGGCCCTGACCGTTTCGAAACGAACGAAGGGACAACCCTTTGCGCTTCCGGCCGCAATCCATCGGAGCGTCAGACGTATGTGACGCCCTTTTCAAGCAGCAGTCCGTCAAACAGATCGCGCTGATGCGCCGGCAAATCAACCGCGCGCGCATAGACCGGATCATGCCGGTCCGACCGCACCGGCCGCTCAAATCCATCTGTGCTGTGCAGGAAGCCGCGTACGCCGTTTTCACCGAATTCATGCATGAACCCCTGCATGACGGCGTCAAGATAGGATTGCAGGATCGGATCACCCGGATCATGCGGAGCGGTGTTGGTGTGGGCTTCGTAAATGTAGACCGGACACTCTTGCGGAACCGCGACATCAATTGTCAGACTGTCGAGACTGACCGACACACGGTCATATTTGGCCTCCCGTCGATCAACTTCGGGCAAATTTTCCAGACTGTCATAGACCAGCAGACCGTCAATGGCGTGATCATCATGCCGACGGGCGCTGAGCATTGATGAAACATGTCCTGCCACGGATTCATCACCTGCGGGGCGGGGCCGCCAACACCGTTTCCAACCGCTCAACCGCGCCGGCACAGCATCGATATATCGGGTTCTCAAGGTGGCACGGTTGACCAGCGATCCATAGCCGAAATAGGCGACGATCGGTCCCTCGTCCGTCGCTCGCATTAACCTTGCAGCTGTTTCGTTCATGGAGTTGATCTATTCTACACGTTGGCCATTTTCAACACGGTAAGTGGGTTGATACATCGTCACCAGCTCTTCGGATGCAGTCGGATGAACGGCCATCGTGCGGTCAAAATCATCTTTGCTGCAACCCGCCTTGAGCGTGATGGCCAATATCTGCGCCAATTCACCGGCATCCGGTCCCAGGATGTGCGCGCCGAGGACCTTTCTGTCGGCGCCATTCACGACCAGTTTCATGATCGTCTTCTCCTGTCTGCCCGACAAAGTGTGCCGCATCGGTCGGAACTCGGCCCGGTACACTTCCAGGTGGTCAAAACGACCGGCCGCTTCGTCCTCCGACAAGCCCACCGTGCCGATTTCCGGCTGCGAAAACACAGCGGTCGCAATCAGATCATGATCCGGCGTGGTCGGATTGTCGCGAAACGCAGTCTCGACGACACACATCGCTTCGTGGATCGCAACCGGGGTAAGCTGCACACGATCGGTCACATCGCCAACGGCAAATATATTCTCGCTGCTTGTCCGCATGTGCTCATCGACGATGATGGCCCCTGCTTCATCGACACGAACACCAGCCTTGTCGAGACCCAGATTAGCAGTGTTCGGAACGCGTCCGATCGCCAGCATCGTCTGGTCGACCTTCAAATTCTTGCCGGCGGAGGTGGTCACGTCCAGCCGGTCATCGGCAGACCGAACGATCTTGCTGATGACTTCGCCACAAAGAATTCGAATGCCCTTGGCCTCCATCGCCTTGTGCAGCGGGCGTCGCATATCCATGTCGAAGTTCTTGAGGATCTCGGCACCGCGATAGATGAGTGTTGTTTCAACACCCAGTCCGTGGAAGATATTGGCAAATTCGACCGCGATGTATCCACCGCCGGCAATAAGAATGGCCTTGGGCAATTCGGGTAGATCAAAGGCCTCGTTTGACGTAATGGCCAATTCATGGCCCTCAAGGCCGTCCACGTGGTTGGCCCGCCCGCCCACGGCCACCAGGATCTTGTCTGCCGTCACGATTTTGTTTGAATTCAATATCCGAACACTGTGATTGTCGACAAGCTCTGCTCGGCTTTCGAAGATCTCGGCGCCAGCATTACCGAGGCCCATTTTGTAGAGCCCTTCCAGGCGCGCGATCTCCCGATCCTTGTTTCTGATCAGGGTCGGCCAGTCGAAGCGGCTTTCACCAACGGTCCATCCATATCCCGCTGCGTCTTCAAATTCCTCGGAAAAATGGGATGCATAGACCAGCAGTTTCTTTGGAACGCATCCACGAATGACACAGGTTCCGCCATAGCGATATTCCTCTGCTATGGCGACCTTCTTTCCCATGCCGGCAACCAGGCGAGCGGCGCGTACGCCGCCCGATCCACCGCCTATTACAAAAAAATCATAATCGTAGCTGGCCACGGCACTGTCCCTCCGGAATTGAATGCGATCGATCGGATACAACGATCAACGGCCGCAACGGACAGGCCCGTCCGCTACGGCACCGCCCGTAGATAATGATTGACTGCGGAAGAAAACACCTGCTTCCGGTCAGGTGCTTTCAATATTGCGTGACGGTCCTACTGCGACGTGTCAGTGGCGCCGTCTGCGTTTTCGGTGGGGGTTTCGCCAAGGCGTGCCCTCAAAGCCTCCTGAGTCGCCGAGGCCAGATCACGCGAAATGCCGTTCGACCAGACTTCGGCCGCCTGCAGCAACTCACGCGTGACGATCGGCCCTGTGCTGATCAGCTTCTTGCCCGCATCGCTGACGTAAAATGCCTCGATAGCATTGAGCTCTTCGATCGTGAAGCTTCGCGCATAGATCGTTGCGGCTTCGCGCTCGAGATCAGCGCGTCTTCCTGCCATTTCAATCGCCGTTTCATCGACGGTGGCGGAAATGATTTCCTGCAGATTTGGCGCCGTCTGAATGAGGTTCGACTTAAGGTTCTGGGCAGCATTCAGCAAAATGGCATCGAATTGGTCTGTGGCCTTGATGGCCGCAATCGTTGCCCGGGCAGCTGCCACATGCTCGTCAGTGGGCTCCTGGGCCTGCGCCGGCAAGGCGACCACAACGGCTGCCGCGACCGCTATTGCCATCGCGCAACGGCGCAATCCAGTTGCCATACTCAACTGTTTCATCGGTTCCGAAATCCTTTTATTTTTTCATTGTCCTAATACCAGATGACCCGGCAATAATCGCTGCGGATGCTATATTAAGGAACAATCCGTGCTCCACAACACCGGGAATGGCCTGCAGTGCATTTGCCAGTGCTTCTGCATCCGGAATGCGGCCAAAAGATGCATCCAGAATATAGTGTCCACCGTCCGTTTCAAACGGCACGTCCCTGTCTTTTCGCAATTCAATCGCGCCGTGGAGACCAAGTGAGGATGCAGCCGATTCAATCGCGATCCGGCTGACGACATGGCCGAACATGTTAATCTCAATCGGCAGCGGAAACCGCCCGAGAACATCGACAACCTTTGATTCATCGGCAATCACGATGAGCTCGTCCGATGCAGTGGCAACGATTTTCTCGCGCAGCAATGCACCGCCGCCGCCTTTGATGATCTGCAAGTCACCATCAACCTCATCCGCACCATCAATCGTCAAATCGAGTTGCGGTAGTTCATCGAGTGAAAACAGCGGCACACCGAGTTCCACACAAAGACCGGCTGTTCGCTCGGAGGTCGGCACGGCCTGGATCTGCAGGCCACCTTCGATCCTCTCGGCCAGCAAACGCACAAACTCCTCGGCTGTACTTCCAGTGCCGATTCCGAGCTTCATGCCAGCCTCGACATTTTCGAGCGCGACCCGGGCGGCTTCGATTTTCAACTGACGGGCGTCCATACGCCGTTGGCTCCCAGAAACTATTCTGTGGCGCTGTTACCATGCGGCAGGTCTCAAGCAAAGCCGTATTTCTTGGTGACTTTCGCCAGGGTGACACCAATTCTTCGATTGGCGTGACTGCCAGTCAGCTGGAACCAGCCTTCTCTTGCATTCTTCTGCATGCTGCCCTACGCCGGAAAGCAAAATGCGATTGAGGACTTGAACCGCGATGCCAACGCCACTGGTCATTTTCGATCTTGACGGAACTCTGCTTGATACGGCACCCGATTTGATGAAAAGCCTCAATGAAACAATCGGCGACCTTGGACTCGAGCCAGTCCGCTATGACGACATAACCTTTCTGGTTGGTGCGGGGGCCAGAGCAATGATCGTCCGGGCGTTGGAAATGCGAAACACCGTCGTGCATGATTCCGAAATCGAGAGGCTCTTCGGGCGGTTCATCGAGTTTTACGCCAATTCGATGCCGGGCGTTTCAACACCCTATCCCGGTCTGATCGAGGCGCTTGACCGACTGGATGCAGCCGGAATGTCCTTGGCGGTGTGTACAAACAAGACGGAATCGCTTGCCCGCCGCCTCCTCGACCTGCTGGATTTGACCGGTCGGTTTTCGGCCATCACAGGGGGTGACACATTCCCGGTCCGCAAACCGCACGGCGATCACATCCACGGAACCATCGAAATGGCGCTGGGTTCCAGCAATGCTGCTGTCATGATCGGCGATTCCATCAATGATATTCATGCGGCAAAAAACGCCGGCATTCCATCAATTGCCGTTCCATTCGGATATTCCGACACGGCCGTCCAACATCTCGGGCCTAACCGGATCATCCAGCATTATGATGAGTTGACTCCCGATCTTGTAACCGGGTTGCTGTCGCGGGCGTAAATGCAACGCCCACGACTATTCACGCCAATCGGAAATCCGTTAGCCCTGTGCGCCGCGCACTTCCTGGGTGCGTTCGATCGCCATGCCCAGACGTTTGTCGCGGCCATACATGTCCGAATAGTAGCCCACGGAGCCATCTTCCTTCGGCCAGGCGGTGAAATAGGAAACATATACCGGAATCTTGCCGGGTACCGGCTCGGCCATGTTACGCCCCTGGGCTATTTGCGCCGCAATATGCTCACGTGAGGAGCCAAGAACAGCGGCAGCCATTCCCCTTGGGTCATGCAGACGGATACAGCCATGGCTGAATGCCCGCGCATCCCGGTCGAACAGGCTCTTCGACGGTGTGTCGTGCATGTAGATCGCATGTTTGTTCGGGAACAGGATTTTCAGCTCACCGAGTGCGTTCTTCCGGCCGGGCGGCTGCCGGACGTCCACCGGGACATTGGTACCCACTGCATACCAGTTGACATTGCGCGACGACACACGCTGGCCACGCCGGTTTGTCAGCTCATAGCCAAGCCGGTCGAGATAAGAGGGATCGGCCCGCAATTTCGGCAACATCTCATTGATGATAATCGACCGCGGGACACCCCAATACGGATTGTATTCAACGGTCTCGATTTCATCGTGGAAGAAGTTGGTCTGGTTGCTCTTCTTGCCAACCACGACCCGCATGGAAATATTTTCCTTGTCGTCCTTGATGAACGTTGCGCGAAATGCCGGCTGATTGATGAATACATGCTTTGTACCCAGGTTGCGGGGCAACCAGCGCAGGCGCTCCATCGCCAATACGAGTTTGTCCATCTTGTCAGCGTTTGACAGGTCAGTCAGCTTGGCGATTGTCATCTTGCCGACAATGCCGTCCGCAGCCAGTTTGTTTTCGCGCTGGAAGTCCTTGACCATCGCAACCAGTTCCGGCGTGTAGTCGAGGCCACCGGACAGTTCGTATTCGTAAAGTGTGATGCCGTGATCCACCAGAAGCTTGTCCGAACCACGTTTGCGGATCGCAGCCACGACATTGGCAACTTCAGGATTTTTGGCGCCGGGTTTGAGGAACGTTCCCTTGGCGATCACGATCAGTTCGTTTTCTTCAGCCGCGCGCAAGTCCGCGAGTTCATCCTTGAGCGCTTTGAACTGACGGTTGCCCGGATTGCTGCCGGCCAGATAAACACCGGCATCCGGTGTCGCGGCCAGATTGCCCAGAGCCGCTTCAAGGTCAACTTCCTTGCGCTTGAAATCATGATATCCGGACAGCCTGTTCGGATCGATCCGCCCACGCGTGGCATCAAGTACGTAACTCAGGGCCTTCGCGCTCATGTTCATTTCGAACATCATCAATTGACGCTGCCGGTTGGCCATGTCGGTCATGTCGAAACCGTCAGACGGGATGTCGACCATGTAGTCGGATGGTGACAGTCCGAATTCATCGGCTTTTGCCATCTCGGCAATGGCCGCACGTGCATTGTCATTTGCCGCCGTTCCGTCCACCCAGACAAAATCCGGGTTGGCGGAGTAATACTCGATAATGGCCGCACCGACCTCATCAGCGGTCCTGATCTTGACGCCATCCAGAAAACGCCGGGACTCGTCAAAGGCGCTGCTGCCGAGCTGCGGCAGATAGGGATCGGCGGAGGCAATCTCCACTCTCGACAATGACGACAGGTCGAACGTTTTCATCTTGTCGGGTTTGTAGGTGTAGATACGCGGAGAGCTGACCCTGACAACCGGAGCCTTGGCCGCCCGTTGGGCTTTTCTGCGCTGCTCCTCAAGGCGCTGGCGATGCACCCTTTCGCGCCGCGATTTGTTGTTGAAAATGATATCGAAAAGTGATGTCCGTTGCTGAGCCTGCGCTGGCCCTGCTGTTGGCAGTACGACGCCAACCGACAAAGTCAATGTCAGAGCCGCAACTGTGCAGCCCACGATCATTTTTCTGGTGTTCACTCCGGCACCCTCCACGGATATTTTATAACCAACGCCCCACCGTTGAACGTATATTATTTGGTCATTGCTACGACGTGTGCAATGCCGAACGCAACATTGAACGGCCGAATTCCTTAAAATACGGCCAATTTCCTAAAAAATTGATCAAGACTGTTGCGCGGTGCCATCATTCGGAGCGCTGAGCAGCCACTTGCAAAGCAAATGCGCCAAAAAAGCGCCCAGAAGCTGTACCAGCACGAAGGGAATCACGTCCTGAGGCCGGATTCCTGCGAAACTGTCTGAAAAGCCACGTGCGATCGTCACGGCCGGGTTGGCAAAGGACGTCGATGCAGTGAACCAATAGGCGGCGGTGATATAAAGACCGACGGACATTGCCACCGCTCTCTCATTGGCCTTGATCGTCGCCAGGATCGTGAAGACAAGTCCGAAAGTGGCAACAGCCTCCGCAAACCACTGTGCGGATCCGGTGCGGGCCTTTTGTGAAAATTGCAGCACATCCAGATCGAACATGAGGTGTGCCGCCCAGACGCCAACCAGACCACCGGCAATCTGGGCCGCAACATAGGCCGCCGCCTTTCCCGGTGACAGGGCACGGCGCAGCGCAAAAACCATGGTCACGGCCGGATTGAAATGGGCACCGGAGATCGGCCCGAGCATGGTGATCAGCACCACGAGTATCGCGCCTGTCGGAATGGTGTTTCCGAGCAGCGCAATCGCAACATTGCCACCGGCAAGCGCTTCGGCCATGATGCCGGAGCCCACAACCGTCGCAAGCAGAAATGCGGTTCCTATAAATTCCGCCCCGATCTGTCGGCTCGTTTCTTGCTGCATATGGTTGATCTCCCCATCCGGCTCCATTCATCCGTACCGGCCGCGTCGACGATACAGCCGCCACTGTGACCCGTGTAGAGAGAACCCTCACCTGGGCAGGTGATATTACGGTTTTGTGACAATTCGATAACACCACGTTGGACACCGAACATCACCGTTCCACCATTTAAAGGGCGGCACCTTGTTTCCGAACAGAAATGGCCATCGGGGAACATCGCATACGGCATTCGGACGGTCCGTCAGTCAGGAAAAAGAGATTTGACCTGCCGTGAGAAACGCTCCAAGAATGGCGCCAAACTGGACAGGATGGGGATATGGTCCGAAATCTGAGAATGCTGAGTGGAACGGTGCTTTTCGTTTTCGTCACGCTCCATCTGCTGAACATGGCCTTTGGTCTCATATCCATCGACGCAGTTGAAACCGCCCGGACCTATCTGACGGCGCCGTGGTCCTATGGGCCGGTTTTCGTTCTGCTGATGATTTCGATGATCGTCCACATGGTCCTTGGACTCTATTCGCTTTATCGCCGCAGCACGCTGAGAATGTCGGGATATGACGGCAGTCAGCTGATCTTTGGTCTCCTGATCATGCCTCTGCTGGCGTCTCATATCGTTGGGATCTACGCCACGAAGTACATTTTCGAGGCCGATCCGACATATCGGCTCATCTTGAGCGTGTTCTGGGTCAGTTCTCCGCTTGAAGGACTTCGCCAGGTCTTCGTCGTGGTGGTGGTCTGGGTCCATGGCATCATCGGAATTTTCAGTTGGATGCGGATCAAACCGTGGTGGGAGCGCGTGTCGTGGTTCATCTATCCGCTGATCGTTGCCGTCCCGGTGGTTGCGCTGCTCGGCTTTGTCGATGCGGGCAATCAGGTGATTGCCGAAGCCGAACAGGCCGCGCAGGAATATGCAGCCTATGTGGAAACGGAAGAAACGGAAGAGGAACTGAGCGAGGACGAGCTGCGCGCGGAAGAAGAAGCCGCAGAAGAGCGGCGCGCGCTCAACAATGAACGGTTCGCGCTGACCTATTTCATTTTGTGGATGGTGCTCGCGGTTTACGCCGCAATGGTGGTGATAACACTTGCCTTGCGGGCCTGGCGGCTGCGGTCACGAAGCCAGCGGATGGCAACGATCAACTATGTGGATGGCCCGACGGTTGAGGCGAAGGTCGGTCTCAGCCTCTTGGAAATGTCACGCATCAACGAGGTCGCACATGCCAATCTGTGTCGCGGCCGAGGCCGCTGCGGCACCTGCCGCGTGCGGGTAGTCGAATCGGAATCTGAGCTGAACAATCCGTCTACTGTAGAGGTGGCAACCCTTGCTCGCCTCGGCTCGCCGCAGGATGTCCGGCTGGCCTGTCAGATCTGTCCCCAGGCCGGTTCGCTGACAGTCGAGCGGCTGGTGTCGCCCGATATCGCACCGCGTGACATGGTTTTGAACCAGAAGGCTGAAGCCAGAGCCAGGACAGGCGCGCCGGCCCCGGAGATGGCAGATGCCTGATATGACTGCAAATTTGCGTGTGGCCAGGTCACTGATCGTGGCAACCATCTTGCTGTTTTTCGCCATCGGCTCGGCTGGAGTTTCACAGGCGCAGATGATTCCCGGTGCACCGGCACCGCAAGCCGAGCCGGAAGCCGAGCCCACGCCCCCCTCGCCCAACGACATTCGTGAATTGATGCGTCTGCTGGCCGATCCCAGCGTGGTTGTCTGGCTCCGCTCTCAAGGCGAGCAGATGCTGGACGGGGAATCCGGCTTTGACGACAGTGAAAGCTTTCAGGAGGAACTGGCCGAGCGTGTGGAAAGAACCCGCCTCCGGTTGACCAGCCTCGCGATCAGCTGGCGCAACCTGCCCGCCGCACCGGCCTTTTTGAGCGAAGCCTGGCAGGAACAGGTGACCAGTGACCAGACTTTGCGCAGCATCATCTATGTGGTGATTTTCCTGGTCATCGGCAGCGGTCTTGAGTGGCTGTACCGGCAATACACGCTGCAACCGATGCTGCGACTGGAACTCAACAAATCAACTTCACTGAGCCACCGGCTGAACGCGGCCGTTCTGCGTGCCGTCCTTGTCTTTGGCGGCCTCTTGATCTTCTCGATCGGGACGATTGGTGCATTTCTCAGCTTCACCTGGCCCAGCTTCGTCGAGAACATCGTTCTGAACCTGCTGACCATCGTCATCACCATTCGCGTTGCCTCCACCGTATCCATGTTCTTTCTGGCGCCACGTGTGCCCGAACTCAGGCTTGTCCCGCTGAGCAGCGCGTTGGCAAGACCATTGCATTATTGGTTGGTGCTGATCGCGTCCATCGGCGTCATTTCCTTCAGTGTGACGGATGTCTTCGTCCATCTGGCGGGGAATACGGATGCGCTGGGCGCGACACTTGCCGTCGCGGTTGGCACGGGTGCAGCGTTGGCCGTTGCTGTCATCCTGGCCGTATGGCACCTGTCCTGGATCATCGGCAAACGTTCGCTGCGTGAAGACGCGATTGTCTCAAGCCGGCGACTGAAATTCTGGCCGGGCTACCTGACCCTTTTGACGGCTGCAACCTGGTGCCTGTGGCTGCTCAGCGCCACGGAGCTGATGTGGACCGTCATCATTCTGGGTCTGCTGTTCCCGGTCACGCGCCTGCTCAATGGTTGGATCGACTATTTCTTTGACGAGGCGGAGGCCAAACACGAGCCCGAACAACAGGAGAATTTCGAGCCCGAGGCCGTCGAAGCGCCACCGATAGTGCCGGTAGCAGAGGCAGCGCCGGCTGACGCTGGTGTCGGTGCCGATGGACCACTTGAGCAGACGGCCGTCGCTGAGCCTGGATCCATCACACCGGTTGAGCCCACGCCAGCCGAACCCGAAGGGGCAGAAGAGGAAGAAGAGGCGGTCAGCGCGCTTGAACTCTATCGACCGGTTGCCCGCCGTTTTGTCCGGTTCGTCGCGGTCCTGTGTGCAATATTTGCTTTGCTTGCCGCCTGGGGCGGCAATATTTTCAGCCTGTCGGAATCTCAGACCTTTTCCGGGCGGTTCGTTGGCATACTGGCCGATATCATTACGGTGCTGCTGATTGCCGATCTGATCTGGATCTGGGCAAAATCCGCGATAGACCGGCGACTGGCGAATTACGTGCCGCCGCAGGGCAGCGAAGCCCCTGGCCCTGAGGCAAGAATGGCGACATTGCTGCCAATCCTGCGGGTCACCCTCATGGTGACACTGATCGCCATCGTCATCATGACGATCCTGGCGTCCATGGGCATCAATGTCGGACCATTGCTTGCTGGCGCCGGCGTAATCGGCATAGCCGTCGGCTTTGGTGCGCAGGCGCTGGTCAAGGATATCGTGTCAGGAATTTTCTTCCTGATCGATGATGCCTTTCGCATTGGTGAGTATATCGAAGTGGGCAGCCTGCGCGGTACGGTGGAATCCATGTCGATCCGTTCTTTGCGGGTCCGTCATCATCTTGGCGCTATCCACACAATCCCGTTTGGTGAGCTGACATCACTGACCAACTACAGCCGCGATTGGGTCATCATGCGGCTGGAGTTCCGGGTGCCCTTCGACACCGATCTGAAACTGGTCAAGAAAATCGTCAAGAAAATCGGTGCCGAATTGCAGGAAAACGAGGTCTATGGCGACGGCATCATCCAGACGCTGAAATCCCAGGGCGTGCGGCGTATGGAGGAGTTCAACATGGTGGTTGGCGTGAAATTCATGGCCAAGCCCGGTTCCCAGTGGCTGGTGCGGCGTGATGCCTATCAAAAACTCCGGGACGCGTTCGATGCCAATGGCATCAATTTTGCCCAGCGCAATGTCACCGTGGAAGTCCTCGGCGACCAACCGCTTGGCGAGGAAGCCAAGAAGGCCATCGCCGGGGCGGCGCAGAATGCAGTCGACTCGGCCGCCGGTCCGCCACAGCCGGTTCCAGACGAGCCCTGATCAACCGGCACCTCCGCAATATCACGCAGCGTCGTGAAAGATGATCCCCAAAACATGGCGTTGGCCGCTCAAAACCCGGCTTACGCCATGGCGCATGCGAACCCGGTACACCCCGCGCTTTCCGATGACCGGACGCTCATTGACGGCAAAAACAACCGCCTCGCCAAGACCCAACGGTATGACCTCGACCCTTGACTGCATGCGCGGTCGCTGCTCGGTCAAAATGAACTCGCCGCCTGAGAAATCCGTTCCCGGTTCCGACAGCATGATTGCCACCTGCAATGGAAAAACGTGATCGCCGTACAGGTCCTGATGCAGACAATTGTAATCGCCGACACCATAGCGCAATAAAAGTGGCGTCGGGTGGCACTGACCAGCCTCGTGGCAGCGGTCAACAAACGCCTTATGATCTTTGGGAAACCAGTCGTTCCGACCGAGCATCTCCAGCCAGGTATTGGCAACAGGTTCCAACCGTCCATAGAGCGTTTGCCGCAACGCGGTGACGAGTCTCGGCAGCGGATCGGCGAAGTATTTATACTCTCCCCGTCCGAAGCCATGTCGTGCCATGTCGATATGACTGCGATACCATGCGTCCTCATCGAACCATCGGCTCACAGACTGGCATGTCGTCGGGTCAAGCAAAGGGCCGATCGCTGCAAATCCGCGCTCCAGCAGAGCTTCGGAGTGCCGGCCCCAATCGACGTGATCGAGGCTGGATAATTCGCAATCAATGTCCCTGTCGCCGGCCGTTACCGCCGGCCCGCTCACGCCGCCGCCTCGCGCGAAAGAAGCGCCCTTTTGCGGTCAACACCCCAGCGGTATCCCGAGACATCGCCGTCAAGACGTACGACCCGGTGACACGGGATGGCAACGGCGATCCGGTTGGCGCTGCATGCCTGCGCGACGGCACGAACCGCTGAGGGCTTTCCAATCGCCTTGGCAATGTCGGTATAGCTGACTGTCTTGCCAGCCGGAATCGCCCGCAATGCAGCCCATACCTGGTGCTGAAACGCCGTGCCGCGAATATCCAGCGGCAAATCAAGTTCACCATGCGGTTCTTCTAGGTAACCAATGACCCTGGCCACCAGTCTTTCGAAGGCCTCATCGCCACCGATGAGATCAGCCTGCGGAAAACGGTCCTGCAACGATGCCAGCAGCTCAGCGGCATCCGAGCCTAGATCGATGGCACAGACGCCCTTGTCGGTCGCGGCGACCAGCACGGAACCGAGTGAGCACTCCCCAATGGCGAATTTGATCTGTGTATCACGTCCACCATCACGAAATTGTTTGGGACGCATTCCCAGTCGGCTGGTCGACTCCTCGTAAAAACGACTGCTGGCATTGTATCCGGCGTCAAAGATCGCCCGTGTGACGCTCGCACTTCCGACCAGTTCTCCGCGCAGTTTTTTGACCCTTGCGGCGGCAGCATAAGCTTTCGGCGTGACACCGGTCACCGATTTGAAAATTCGATGAAAGTGGTATCGGCTCACACCTGCTGCCTTCGCCAGAACTTCGAGGCTTGGAGGCTCCTCAGCCCCCTCGATCATACGGCATGCATGTGCGATCATCTCAGCCCTTTGTACGGCTTGACCCTGTTCATTGGGACGGCAGCGTTTGCAGGCCCGGAACCCCGATTTCTCGGCATCCGATGGATCGTCGAAATAGACGACGTTTTCACGGCGGGCAGCCTTCGATCCGCAAGACGGCCGGCAATAGATGCCAGTGGTCGTCACGCCATAGACAAAGGTGCCGTCAGCCTTTTCACTGCGCTGCTCGACCGCGAGCCAGCGCTCGGCATCACCAGACGAGGGATTGGTGGTGTTCATGTCGGTGGATATCTCAAACATTTTGGACCTCAAATCGCAAGACATTCATCATTTCGGTCAATCTATGCTGGTCAGACGGGTCCCACACCCCGTCCCTTGCTCTTGAATTCGAGCTTTGTCCTTGAAATTTGTTTCGGCTGCCGCAGTTATTCACGGCAGTCACGATTTCACCTGCTCATGAGATCGTGAAATGCACATATTTCGATTCCATGTATGATGCCCGCATCGAACCAACAGAGGGATACAGATGAAAACCGCGATTACATCCTTGGCAATTGTATTGTCCGCAGGCCTGATGGTATCCGCGCCGGCCTATGCGGCAGGTAGTGGGGATAGCTCGAGTTCCACCGTCAAAAAATGTAAACGAGGCGAAGTCTGGAACGCCAGCAAGAGAAAATGCGTCCAGAAAAGCTCCAGCCTCGACAAGGAAACGATCTACCAGGCGGGACGCGATCTGGCCCATGCCGGCCGCTATGAGGAAGCCATCGATGTGCTGACGATCGGCGCAGATCGTGGCGACAAGCGCATCCTGAATTATCTAGGGTTTTCGCACCGCAAGGCCGGGCGCGTTGAAGTCGGCCTGACCTATTACCGCAAGGCGCTGGAAATCGATCCGGAATACACGCTGGTGCGCGAATATATGGGTGAAGCCCTGTTGCAGAAAGGCGATCTCAAGGGAGCGCTTGATCAGCTGGCTGAAATCCGCCGCCTTTGCCAGGGCCGTGGTTGTGGCGAATACCAGGAATTGTCGGGCCAGATCGCCGACTACATCAACAACCAGGACAGCTGACCACCACATCAGGCTTGATCTGAATTCTGACGGGCAGCCCTTGTGGGCTGCCCGTTTGCATTCGCGCGAACCGATTGCATTCTGGCACCCATCGGCATAAATCCTGTCAGAGCAATGCGGGTTTTGACGGAATCGGCAAAATCTGAATGCACCGGCAAAATCAACTGCCAACACCGTTTCTCGTTTCTGACAAAACAAGAGCCGGTCTGATCCGATCATAAGACAACAAGGGACCGCCGAATGTCCGACGCAGCAAAAGCCGACCTGTTCCCACTTGGAGCGGACGACACGCCCTATCGGAAACTGTCCTCGGAACACGTATCCGTCGATACATTCAAGGGCCGGGAGATCCTGACGGTGGAGCCTGAAGGCATCCGAATGCTCGCCGAAGCGGCCTTCTCCGACATCAATCATCTACTGCGCCCGGCTCATTTACGGCAGCTTGCATCCATTCTGGAGGACCCTGAAGCCACTGAAAACGACCGGTTTGTTGCTTACGACCTCTTGAAGAACGCCAATATTGCGGCAGGCGGCGTTCTGCCGATGTGTCAGGATACGGGCACGGCCATCATCATGGCCAAGAAAGGCCGCCTTGTATGGACGGACGGAGGCGACAAGACAGCCCTGTCACAAGGCGTTCTGGACGCATATGAGAAGAAAAATCTGCGTTATTCGCAACTCGCGCCGCTCGCCATGTTCGAAGAGAAAAACACCCGCAACAACCTGCCGGCACAGGTCGATATCTATCACGATGGTGAGGATGCCTACAATTTCCTGTTTGTCGCAAAGGGTGGCGGCTCAGCCAACAAGACCTTTTTGTACCAGGGCACACCATCATTGCTGACGCGTGACCGCCTGATCGAATTTCTCAAGGAAAAGATCCTCACCCTCGGCACGGCCGCCTGTCCGCCCTATCATTTGGCCATCGTCATTGGAGGGACATCGGCGGAGATGAACCTGAAAACGGTCAAACTCGCATCCACCAAATATCTCGATGCGCTGCCGACGAAGGGCTCGGAGGACGCGCACGCCTTCCGCGACCTGGAGATGGAGGCCAGTGTGCACGAATTGACGCGGCAAATGGGCGTCGGTGCTCAATTTGGCGGGAAATACTTTTGCCATGATGTTCGTGTCATCAGGCTGCCGCGGCATGGTGCATCCCTGCCCATCGGACTGGGTGTGTCCTGTTCCGCGGACCGGCAAGCCAAGGGTAAGATCACGCGAGACGGGATCTTCCTGGAAGAGCTCGAAACCAATCCGGCAAAATTCATGCCCGAAATCGATGAAGCGGCGCTGACCGAGAATGTTGTCCCCATCGACCTCAATCAGCCGATGAATCACATTCTCAGGGAACTGAGCAAACACCCTGTTAAGACTCACCTTTCCCTTACCGGTACGATCATCGTTGCGCGTGACATTGCGCATTCGAAAATACGTGCACGGCTTGAGGCTGGGGAAGATATGCCCGACTACTTCAAGGACCATCCGATTTATTACGCTGGGCCCGCCAAGACACCCGAAGGTTATGCTTCCGGATCATTCGGCCCAACCACGGCGGGACGAATGGACAGTTATGTCGATCAGTTCCAGTCTTTCGGCGGTTCCAAGGTCATGCTGGCGAAAGGCAACCGGTCCCGCGCCGTGCGGCAGGCCTGTGAGCGTCATGGAGGCTTCTATCTGGGCTCGGTCGGCGGACCAGCGGCACGGCTGGCTCAGGACTGTATCAAGAGTGTCGAAGTGGTCGAGTATCCCGAATTGGGAATGGAGGCGATCTGGAAAATCGATGTGGAGAATTTCCCCGCCTTCATCGTCATTGACGACAAAGGCAATGATTTTTTCCAGGAACTCAATCTCGGATGACGGGAAAGCCTTTTCCGCCGCTTTTGACAGCCGCATTCGAGAAGCAGGAGGCGGCCTGCCGGAACCTAGGCTCACCGTTCACGTCCCTCATCTGCGGCACAGTCGCCCGCATCGGCCTCCCGGTATCAAAGACCAGAGCAACCATGGTGAATTGGGATGGCGATCCGTCCTCGGCCGGGGATGCACTGCCAATCAGGCTATGCGGCGCATTGCATGAACTTGTCCTAACAGGCTCTGATCGGCACCTGAGCCGCCTTTATCCGCCGAATCACGAAGGGGTCACATCACAGACGCTCCATGCCGCGATCAGTTCAGCTGTTCATCACCATGACGACTTTCTGGCAGAACGCCTGCTCCGTGCTCCGCAAACCAACGAGGTGCGCCGATCGACAGCGCTCATCGCCGGACTCCTGCACATTGCTGACCGCACAGGGATGCCGCTACACCTGTCGGAGATCGGCGCGAGCGCGGGCCTGAACCTGCATTTCGACCGTTTTGCACACAGGATTGCCGGCCACCCATACGGAAAGTCCACATCGAGCATTCAGCTCGAACCGGATTGGCAGGGACCGCCTCCACCTCTCGCAAAGCTTGTGATCGCCGACCGCGCGGGATGCGACCTGTCTCCGTTCGATCTGTCGCGAAAGCAAGAGCAGACAAGGCTGTTGTCCTATGTCTGGGCCGATCAACACGAACGGTTGGAGCGGTTGCGCACCGCGATCGCCCTGGCCGCCTCCCGACCGGTCAGGATCGATCGATCGGATGCCCTTGACTGGTTGAAAACTCGCCTGCAGACCGCACACGAGGGCCACGCGCGCGTGCTCTTTCACACCATTGCCTGGCAGTACCTGCCCGAAGCGGCCAAGAAAGAGGGGCGCGATATGATCGAACAGGCCGGTGCACGTGCAACGCGAGACGCCCCTCTCTTTCTGCTGGCAATGGAACCGGATGGCAAATCTCCTGGCGCCGGGTTGCGGCTCGATGCCTGGCCGGACGCCACGTCTAAGGAACTGGCACGGGTCGATTTTCACGGACGCTGGGTTCACTGGAACAAGGACCAGGATATGTGATCCGAGAGTGCTCCCGGACTGACAGACTTTGTCTTGCCGGACCTCCGCGTGCATTGGATGCGGCTGCGTGTGACCAGCTGGCATGTTTAAAGCAAAAGGCGTTTGCAAACTGCGCGGCACTTGATATCGACTGTACCGGAGCGGCCCCGGAGATCGGGTTTCGACATTCCTTCGTCGCGGAGTGTGCGCATTGGCGGATAGAAAAATACCTCAGATCGTTCGTTTCGCGACCGTTGGTCTGTTTGCCACCGCCGTTCACTCGCTGCTGTTTGCTGGACTGGTGGGAGCCGGATTGAGCGGCATCATGTCCAACCTGCTATCGTTCTCCGTTGCCTGGTGCGTATCCTTTTTCGGTCACGCCAAATTCACGTTCGAAGTGGGCAAGGTCCGATTGGATCAATCAAGGCGATTCATAGCAACTTCGATTATCGGTCTGATCTCCAACTCGATCTTTGCATATGTGATTGTTGACCAACTGATGTGGAACCCGTGGATCGCCGTGGCATTGATGGTCCTTGTCACGCCGATCATCGTGTTTGTGTTACTGAAAACCTGGGTGTTCGGGTAAAACCGGTCACCACATGGTTTTGCTGGCACGATCATGCCAGGTATCATCATAGGCTTTGCCGCCAACATCACCCTCGCCCATCGACGCCAGAATTTGGCCAGGTGTCGGCAATCCTGCCAGATCAACGTGACTGTCAGCCTCCCAGAGCCTGGAGCGGATGAGCGCTCTGGCGCACTGGAAATAGATCTCATCAATCTCGACGACCAGAACGCTCCTGGGCGCTTTGCCATCAACGGAAAAACTGTTCAGCAATTCCGACTCGACACTGACTTTCGCGCGGCCATTCAGGCGGAGCGCGTTTCCCGATCCCGGAATCAGAAACATCAAGGCAACGCGCGGATCACGAATCACGTTGCGCAGCGAATCGATACGGTTGTTGCCTCGCCGGTCCGGCATGATCACCGTGCGTTCATCTTGAATGCGTACAAATCCGCGGACATCTCCGCGGGGAGAACAATCCAGCCCCTCTGGACCGACGGTCGCCAGCGCGCAAAAGGGAGAAGCCTTGATAATCGTTGCGTATTCCGGCGTCACCTGGTGCGCAACTTTTACCAGCGACGCCTTTCCCGGATACCCGTAAAGCGTTTCAAGCTCTTCGACGGTCTCTACAAATCGCATGGGCTGATCTACTCCGGATAGTGAATGGCCTGGAACGGGCTGACTTTTCACCAACCATATACCGGCTCCCGATTGTCAGGAATGTGTCAGGCCGGTTGGTGTTGCAGAATAAGGAACGTTGCCGGGTGACGGCTGCGTATCAGCATTGGCTCGCTCAACAAATTCAGCGACGACCTGTGACACATCACGGGCGCTCAATATGCGCCGATGTCCATAGCCGTCGGCCCAAAACACCTCCACATGGGCTCCTGCCCCAACAAGACTGTAGGCATTGTCGACAACCACTTCCTTGTCATCATGGGCATGAACGACCAATGTCGGGATGTTGAGTGCTGCAATCTGCCGAGCGGTAACAAACTCCTGCAGCGGACGCCCGGTGACGCGCTGGATTTCACCAAACAGGACCTCTTTGCTCGCGGCCGACAACCCGATCCAATCGGCAAACCAGGAAAAGAAATCAGGCAGGGAATTCGGCGCCGAAATGGTTACCAGGCGTGCAGGAGGGTGTTTTCGCACGCCGCAAACGGACCCATAGGCCGCATTGACCGCAACAGCCCCGCCGAATGAGTGACCGATCATTGTGGAAAACGGTCCGAATTGTCGCCAGGCGGCATCGACAGCCTCGACGGCCAAGCCCATATGCAGCATACGCCCGGTCGACGCCCCATGCCCGGGAAGGTCCAGCGCGACCACAGTGTGGCCGGAACTCCTGAGTGCCTCAACCAGAGGCAGCATATGCTCCGACCGCGAGCCCCATCCATGAACCACGAGTACGGTTTCATTCGCCTCTGCCACATGCGGCCTGAATGCATATGTGGCGACGGCCCCCGTCGTAATGGGCAGCATCAAACGCTCTGCCCGCGCCATTGCCGGCTGGGCGTCCTTCAGAACAGCATGGGCCTTTTCGGAGGACGGCGTTCTGGATGGCGTTCTGCAGAACAGGCGAAAGGCCATTCGGCCAGACCATGAAGGTGCCACATGTCCAGTGATTCGAAATCCAAGACGGATGACCTTTTGTATCAATGATGGCATAGTCAGAATCCGAAAATAAGTTCAACCATGAACATAATTGTACAACTATGAACAAAAATCAAGACCTGCCCTGGGACAATCCGCGATTCAAGAACTGGATCGCGGTCGCGAAGGCCAGCCAGATCATTCATCAGAAACTGGCAAAATCGCTCAACGCACTGGATATCAAGGTCCCTCACCTTGATATCCTCGCCAATCTCTACCGCTTCGAAGGCATCTCCCAGCAGGATCTGGCGCGCAAATTGCTCGTGGGGCGGTCAAATATCAGCATGCTGCTACCGCAGATCGAGAAACGCGGCCTGATCGAACGCCGCCCCGACGATCGGGACAAACGAATCCTGCGCCTGCATTTGACCGACAAGGGGCGTGACATTACCCGCAAGGCACTGGCGATGGAACTCGATCTGATCGAGCACTCAATGTCCACGACAAGCGTGGACGAATGCAATCATGTCGGAGAGATCATGAATCGAATGATCCGCAAGATGGAAGAATACGATCGATAGCCAGATATCCCCGAGACGGACGCACCGGGGGATGTATCAGCGCGGCGTCTCCGCGCGGTCGCGGGTCATGCCTTTGGACTCAAGCTCCGCAAGATATCCTGACCAGCGGGATTCGAATTCGGTCCCCAGTTCCCACAAATATTTCCAGGTGAAGATCCCGGTGTTGTGCATATCATCGAACGTGATCATGACAGCGTAGTTGCCGACCGGTTCGACCCCGATAATCTGGACGTTTTTCTTGCCCGGCACCGTAACCCGTTGTGACGGTGAGTGACCCTGCACCTCTGCCGATGGGGACAGGACCCTGAGGGCCTCGGCCGGCAAGGCAAACTGGCTTCCGACATCGAACCGGACCGACAAGGTTCGCTTGTCCTTTGAAACCCGCAGTTCCGTCGGCCGGATTGAGTTGTCCTGTGTCATAGATATTCCGGTTCAATTGTTCGCACATGCACGCCCTGCAGCAAGGCAGTTAGGGTCGATTGCTCGATTTGTCCATGAGCCAACACCACAATCGGCCGGTTCGATCGCTTGTTTCCGACCACTGCACCGTTCTTGATCGCTTTGAACAAAGAATCTTCTCGCATTTTGCCGCCTTGACGAATACAGGTTTGAGCGCAACATAAACGGGTTCGGTTGGAACCACTCGCAAAGAGTGGCGCCGGCCGATTCACAGGACCGAACGGACAAGCGCCACACAGGGAGCTGGATTGTGCAAGGGGAATTGACGAAGAGTATCGCCAGGAGTGGCCTGCCCGGCGGCGATGGCGCGCCAATGACTGATCCCTTCGGCCGCGCCATATCCTATCTTCGTGTCTCCGTGACAGACAGGTGCGACTTTCGATGCACCTATTGCATGTCGGAGAACATGACTTTTCTGCCCCGCAAGGATCTTCTCACCCTGGAAGAGCTGGACCGGCTTTGCACCGTGTTCATTGAAAAGGGCGTCAAACGCCTGCGCCTGACCGGTGGCGAACCGCTCGTGCGCAAGAACATCATGCATTTCATCAAGGGCATTTCCCGCCATATTGAATCCGGGAACCTTGACGAACTCACCTTGACCACCAATGGTTCGCAACTGCCGAAGATGGCCGAGGAACTGGCCGCCAATGGTGTTCGGCGCATAAATATCTCACTCGACACACTCGACGCCGACAAGTTTCGAAAGATCACGCGCTGGGGCAACCTGGATCGCGTGCTCGCCGGCGTCGACGCCGCCCGAAAAGCCGGGATGAAGGTGAAGATCAACAGCGTTGCGCTGAAGGGTTTCAATGATGTCGAGATTCCGGACATCATGCAGTGGGCGCATGGTCTTGGCATGGACATGACCGTGATCGAGACCATGCCGATGGGCGAAATCGACGAAGATCGAACCGACCACTACCTGCCGCTGTCGCAGTTGCGCGCCTCTCTTTCCGAACAGTTTTCCCTCGTGGACATCCCTTACAAAACGGGCGGTCCCGCACGCTATGTCGAAGTTGCGGAAACCGGTGGCAGGCTGGGTTTCATCACTCCCATGACACACAATTTCTGTGAAAGCTGCAATCGAGTGCGCCTGACATGCACCGGTACGCTCTACATGTGTCTCGGGCAAAATGATGCCGCGGATCTTCGCGAACCGTTGCGCGCTTCCGACGAAAACGCGCTGCTCTCGCAGGCGATTGACAATGCCATCTTGCGCAAGCCCAAAGGCCATGATTTCATCATCGACCGCGAGAACAATCGACCCGCCGTGGCTCGCCACATGAGTGTAACGGGCGGTTGATCAACGCGTAGAAATTGATATGGATAAATATCCGGCACCAATTCTCATGTGCTGCGAAAAGTCATTTGCGCGGCCCACCCGGATTATCGGGTAGCGGCGGCTGACCTCCTGATAACGTCTTTATGAGTGCGCTCATCGGGGGATATTTGCGCTAACGGGCCGATTCCTGCCGGATTTCCGACCGGATAACGACGCGTACCGGCCGAAGGATACGGTGTGATGGAAAGAACCCAGTTTCTGGATCGATTGTCGCCGCCGCATATCGGCACGCTGGTGCTCATCACGGGCGCCGGTGCGCTCAATATGAACATCATTCTGCCGTCCCTTCCTGCCATCGCCGAGTACTACCAGGTCAGCTACACCTATGTTCAGCTCCTGATTTCGGCCTATCTTGGCGCAACCGCTTTCATGCAGCTCATTCTTGGGCCGTTGTCTGATCGCTACGGGCGACGGCCGGTGATGCTTGTGAGCATTGTCGTGTTTCTGGCTGCCACGCTGTTGTGCATATTTGCGCCGAATTTCGAAACGCTGCTCATCGCAAGGATTATCCAGACAGTCATCGTCTCCGGCCTTGCCCTTTCCCGCGCCGTGGTACGGGATATGGTGTCCACCAATGAAGCCGCCAGCATGATCGGCTACATCACCATGGGCATGGCGATGGTGCCGATGATCGGGCCCATCATCGGCGGTTTCCTGGTGGAGATTTATGGCTGGCAGTCCTCATTCGTCGTCACGCTGGTCTTTGGGATCGTGGTGCTTCTGCTGGTCATCTGGGACATGGGTGAAACCAACAACGCTCCGTCGGAGAGTATCGCGGCACAGTTTCGGGCCTATCCGGAACTGATAACGTCCCGCCGTTTTTGGGGCTACGCCCTTTCCGCAGCCTTTACGTCGGGCACATTTTTCACCTTTCTTGGTGGCGCGCCCTATGTCTCGGTTCATATTCTGGGTTTGAGCCCATCGGAACTGGGTGCCTATTTTGCCTTGACCGCCGTCGGCTATGTGCTGGGCAACTTCCTGTCCGGCCGATACGCGACGCGGGTTGGCATCAATCTAATGATGCTTGCTGGAAATTTCGTTGTCGCGCTCGGGGTTATCGGCTCCATAGCCGCGTTTTCGCTGGGCTCCACACATCCACTGGCCTTTTTTGGGTTCATGCTGTTTCTCGGCGTCGGCAACGGGCTCACAATGCCCAGCGCCAATGCCGGCGTTGTCAGTGTCCGGCCGCACCTTGCCGGCTCGGCATCGGGATTGGGTGGCGCACTGATGATCGGCGGCGGTGCGGGCCTGTCGGTGCTTTCAGGCGCCTTACTCGGACCCGAAACCGGTCCCTATCCGATGTTATACCTCATGCTGACGGCAGCGATTGCCGGTTCGCTCATGACCTTCTACGTTATTTATGTGGCCCGCAAGGTGGCCATGGAAGCAGCATAGAACGGCTTGGACATGACAGATCAGGGGTTTTTATTAAAACCGGAACCGGACGACCCGCGACTTTCAAAAGCGGTTGAGGGCATCGACGAGAACGGGCATGCGGTCACGACCCGCGTGGTGACCGAAAAACCTCTGACGCTCTACCTCAACCGGCAGGAAATCGTCACCATGATGACGATCGGCGACTATCCGGATTTGCTGGCGGTCGGCTATCTGCTCAATCAAAACATGCTCTCCAGACGCGATGTCATCACCGAAATAGAATTTGATGATGATCTCGATGTTGTCATTGTCCGGACCGAACGGGAAACCGATTACGAGGAAAAACTGCAGAAACGCGTACGCACCTCCGGCTGTGCGCAAGGCACGGTATTCGGTGATGTTCTCGACGGCTTCGATGCGATTGATCTGAGCACTGAGGCCAGGTTGAAAACCTCGTGGCTTTACACACTGGCAAAAACAATCAACACCGCCCCTTCACTGTACCTGACCGCCGGTGCCATTCACGGCTGCGTTTTGTGTCAGGAAGACCGCACGCTTGCCTACATGGAAGACGTTGGTCGCCACAACGCTGTCGACAAGATTGCCGGATGGATGTTCATGAATGGCATCGAACCCCATGACAAGATCTTCTACACCACCGGTCGGCTGACGTCGGAAATGGTGATCAAGACGGCCCTGATGGGGCTCCCCATTCTTGTGTCGCGATCCGGATTTACCGCTTGGGGTGTCGAACTGGCGCGTCAGGTCAATCTGACACTGATCGGCAGAGCCCGCGGCAAACGGTTTCTGACCCTGTCGGGTGAAGAGCGCATTGTGTACGACCGCGATCCGAGCCAGATCACGGATGAAGACAGGCGGCATGCGCGAAAGGGTGCATCCGTGCAGCGATGATGGCGATTGATCAAGATATTGTCGGCTGCATTCTAGCCGGTGGTCTGTCTCGCCGCATGGGCGGCGGCGACAAGCCGTTGAAAATGCTCGGCGGCAAGACAATGCTCGACACGGTGATTGACCGTTTCAGCCAGCAGGCCAATTATCTGCTCATCAATGCCAATGGCGATCCACGGCGAATGAGCGAATACGGCCTTCCAGTCGTCCCCGATGCCATAGCCGGCCATGCCGGCCCACTGGCCGGCATCTCGGCCTGTATGGACTGGGTGGCAGATCACCACCCGCACGCGACCCACATTGCCACCGCCGCTGCCGACACGCCGTTTTTTCCCGGCGACCTTGTCTCGCGTTTGAGCGAGGCGGCCAACGCCGATGGAAGCGATATCGCCATCGCAACATCCGATGGCCATCGCCATCCGGTTTTCGGCCTGTGGTCGCTGTCCCTTCGCAACCATCTGTCCCAATGGATGCAGGAAACAGACACGTTCAAGGTTATCGTCTGGGCGCGCCTGCACCGGTTGACCATGGTTGAGTTTCCGCTCGTCGGTAGGTCACAGGACATCGATCCGTTCTTCAACATCAACACACCTGAAGATCTGGCCACGGCTGACGAGCTGCGCCGGCAAATCGAGTCTATGCCTGGGGAAGGCAGATTACAGTGAAGAACCGGGTCTTCGGCATCACCGGGTGGAAAAACTCCGGTAAAACAGGATTGACCGTTCGCCTGGTCGAGGAATTGACGCGCCGCGGTTGGCGGATTTCCACCATCAAACACGCCCACCACATTTTCGACATTGACCGGGAGGGCACTGACAGTTTTCGCCATCGTCAGGCCGGTGCCAGCGAGGTCGCAATCGTATCGGGCAATCGCTGGGCGCTGATGCATGAGTTGAGGGACGAGCCGGAACCGGAACTGGACACGGTGTTGGACAGGCTCTCCCCCTGTGACCTGGTCATCATTGAAGGATACAAACGGGAAAACCACCCGAAACTGGAAACCCGGCGGCTTGAATCGAAAGATCGTGAGCCGATGGCGCCCGCAAACCGCTCGATCGTTGCCATCGCGTCCGACCATTCGATCCAAACGGAATCATTGCCGGTTTTCAACCTTGATGATACGGCATCCATTGCGGATTTTGTCGAACGCTACACAGGATTGAAGGAACCACCAGCCCCATGAGCCCGCGCTCAAATCTCCTCAATGACTGCTTCCTTCATGACAAGGACCGTATGCGTCACGACGAGGTGATCGAACTTCTTGTGTCCCGATTGAGCTCGGTTGCAGAACCCGAAATTGTGTCTCTTCGAGACGCTTCCGGCCGAATCCTAGCCGGCCCCGTCAAGGCACCACGCAACGTTCCGATGCATGACAACAGCGCTGTCGACGGCTATGCCTTCGCGCACGCGGATTATGAAAATGCCACCAGCATGCCGGTCGGACCGCGCATAGCGGCCGGCGATCAAAATGAAGCATCCCTTCAACCCGGCGAAGCCGCACGGATTTTCACCGGTGCTGCAATGCCTCAGGGTGCAGATACCGTTGCCATGCAGGAGGATTGCACACTATCCGAAGACGGTTCTGTCGTTTCTGTTCCACCCGGTCTGAAGACGGGCGCCAATCGCCGCATGGCGGGTGAGGACGTTGCCGCCGGGGACACGATTTTGGACAAGGGTCAGCGTCTGAGGCCACAGGACCTGGCGGCTCTTGCCTCGCTCGGCGCCGCCGATATTTCGGTTTTTCAAAAATTGCGCATCGGCCTTGTTTCAAGTGGAAATGAACTGGTGCGCCCTGCCCCTTCTGCGGAACTGACACTCGGTCAGGTCTTCGACTCCAACCATCCCATGCTCGAAGCACTGTGCCAGAGCCAGCCGGTCGATATCAACGATCTTGGTATCGTTGAGGACAATCGCAGCGCGGTGCAGCGCATCCTGTCGGAGGCCGCGGCCAACCATGATGTCATCCTGACCACAGGCGGAGCGTCTGGCGGCGACGAAGACCACATGGTCCATGCGCTTGATCAACTCGGCCAGCGCCATCTGTGGCAGATCGCCATCAAACCCGGTCGACCGATGTCATTTGGCCAGATCGGCAATTGCGTCTTTCTTGGCTTGCCAGGCAACCCCGTCGCGGCGTTTATCTGCTTTCTGCTCTACTGCCTTCCAGTGATCCGCATCCTTTCCGGAGGTGTCTACCGCGAACCGATGCGCATTCCGGTCGCTGCAGGCTTTGAAATCGCCAGAAAGAAAATTGACCGGCGCGAATTTCAGCGCGGATGGCTGGAAGCCGATGATGACGGATCGCTGGTTGCCAGGAAGTTTCCGCGCGACGGATCAGGCCTGATTTCCGGTCTGTGCGAAGCCAATGGCCTGATCGAGATCCCCGAAGAGGTCGACCGCATCGTGCGCGGAGATTTGGTGCGGTACATCCCCTTTTCGGAGTTTGGCCTGGTCACGAGCTGAATCCTCAATCCAGTGAATTTTCCAGTTGCATTTTTGTCAAAAACAGTAGGAAAACATGGTTTGGACTAAAAACCGGGGTATTTCGCGAAACAGCGCCAACAAATTGAATGAGAAATTGGCGAATTTGGAGAAAGGCACAACATGTATCTCGAGAAAACACTGACCTTGGCGGCAACTGCGCTTGCACTGACACTCGCTGTTGGAACCGCTCAGGCCGACAACCACATCAAAACGATCAAGATCGGCACGGAAGGGGCTTATCCACCCTTCAACAATCTGACTTCGGATGGCCAACTTGTCGGTTTTGACATCGACATCGCAAATGCGCTTTGCGAGGAAATGAAAGTCAAATGCGAATTCGTGACCAATGACTGGGATGGTATTATACCGTCTTTGTTGAGCGGCAAATTTGACGCCATCATTGCATCGATGTCGATCACGGACGAACGCAAGGAAAAGGTCGATTTCACCGAAAAATATTACAACACGCCGCCAGCCATTGCGGTGCCGAAAGATTCCGACATTGCAGACGCGACGGAAGCCGGACTTGATGGCCGGATCATCGGTGCGCAGGGCTCCACAACCCATTCCAACTATGCGGAAGAAAAGTTCACTACGGCTGATGTGCGCCTTTATCCAACGCCGGATGAATACAAGCTCGACATCGTCAGTGGACGCGTCGATGGCGTCATCGACGACGTGATCGTATTGTCCGAATGGCTGAAAACCGACGACGGTGCCTGTTGCAAGATTCTGACGACCCTGACCCCGGACCCGGTCATCAACGGTCTGGGTGCGGGCATTGCCATCCGCAAGGGCGAAGACGAGCTTCGTGAGATGTTCAACAAAGCCATCACCGCCATTCGAGAGAACGGAAAATATAAGGAAATCAATGATAAGTACTTCGAAGTAGACGTTTACGGCGGCTAATGCGCTGCGGTAGGATGGTGGCCGCAACCCCCATCCTGCCGCACAGCTGCCGCCGGTAGCGCGCAACGACGAAGGAATTTGATGGAAGAGACACTATCTCTTTTGAGCTTTGGTCCGGACGGTTGGGGAGATCAGATAGCTTCCGGCGTGCTCGTAACGATGGGTCTTGCACTGGCAACCTTGCCCTTCGGTCTTGTCCTCGGTTTCTTTCTGGCCCTTGCCAAGCAGAGCCAGGAGCGCTCCGTGCGCATGGCGGCGGAAATCTACACCACCATTTTCCGCGGACTGCCTGAACTCCTCACCCTGTTTCTGGTTTATTTCGGGCTGCAGATTGGCGTGCGCCAACTGATGACCATGCTCGGCTTCGAATCCGGCTTCGAAATCAATTCCTTTGTTGCCGGAATGATCGCGCTCGGCGTGGTTTTTTCAGCTTTCGCCAGTGAAGTTTTCGTCTCGGCCTTCAAGGCTATCCCTCATGGTCAATATGAAGGTGGCGACGCTCTGGGACTGCGCCGTTCGCAGACAATGGTCAAGATCATCCTGCCGCAACTGATCAGGATCGCACTGCCTGGTCTTGGCAATCTGTGGATGATCCTGTTGAAGGAAACCGCTCTGGTTTCGGTTATCGGGCTGCCCGACATATTGCGCCAGGCGGGAATTGCTGCCCGCGTCAGCAAGGAAGCCTTTTTGTTTTTCGGCATCGCCTGCCTGCTATTTCTGGTGCTGGCCATCCTGTCTTCCATCGTTATCGGCTTCATTGAACGCCGTGTCGAACAATCGGAGGTTCGGGTATGAGCGTCGCCAAGAAACTGATCGATGCCCGGATGCCGCCGCCCATTATGGCACGGGAATTCAGCAAAACGAGAGTTGCCGGCCTCTTGATGATGGCGATCTGGCTGCTGCTTGGAATCAGTATCATCTTCTTTTTGACCAGCGAATGGGACCCGGAGAAGGTCGCCAGATATGGCCCACGCTATCTTTCCGGCCTGGGTGTCACACTGACACTGGTCAGTATTTCAATTGTCCTTGGTGCCCTGCTCTCCCTACCGGTGACCTATGGAAGAATGTCGTCGAGCGCCTGGCTCTCCGCTCCGGCCTATGGTTACGTCTATTTCTTCCGCGGCACACCGCTCATTGCCCAGCTCTTCTTGATTTACTACGGCCTCGGAGAGTTCCGACCGCAATTGCAGGCGATGGGCCTTTGGGGCTTTTTTCGTGAACCGTGGAATTGCGCGATCCTGGCCTTCACCCTGAATACCGCGGCCTACCAGGCTGAAATCCTTCGGGGCGCCCTGCAAAGCGTGCCGCGTGGTCAGTTCGAGGGAGCCCAGGCGCTTGGCCTGAACCGGTTTGTGATCTACTGGAAAATCATTCTTCCACAGGCTCTGATCGTGGCACTCAGACCCTATGGCAATGAAATCATCCTCATGATCAAGGGGTCCGCAATTGTCGCGATCATCACCGTCTTCGATCTGTTTGGAGAAACGCGACGCGCCTTTTCACGCACATTCGATTTCCAGACCTATATCTGGGCGGCGATTTTTTACCTGCTGATCGTGGAGGTCCTGCGCAATCTGTGGAACTGGCTTGAGGCGCGTCTGACCCGCCACCTGAAACGGTAACGGTTCCCATCGCGCCGGGTTCATCGGGGCACCAATTGCCAGCTTCCGACAATCGCCGGTTCCCAAGATGCGGGATCAGTTGGAATCCGGATCGACTCGACATTCGACCATGGCACCGCGAAGTCGCGATAGTGCCTTGAAAACGGATTGCCCGATTGCCCGGTGGTGATGATGTAGGTCGAGTTATCGAGATCGGCAAAATCATAAATGCCGCGGAAACTCGCGCCGCTGACATTGACATAGGGAGTCTTGGAATTGCTCAGACGCGTAACACCGCGATCGAGGGTAAACGGACCACCCGGGCTTGCTACCTGAACATCGAAAAATCGCTTCAATATCGGGACTTTGCCAAACGGCGTATGCTCGCCCGAGCTTAGATGGGCCCCGCCCCATTGCCAATTTTCGCGATCTGTCCCAAACCGTTCTTCAAGATCGACCAGCGCCCGCTCCAGGCTCTCGGCCAGAATATCGGCACAGCTCTCTTCTCCCGGCGTCGAACGGTTGTCGCACCAGTTTCGGGCGGTTTGCCCGGCCAGTACATTGACCATGACATTGCCGCGTGCACGGAACCAGGGATCGAAAGTCGGTCCCAGATCATCCTTGAATATGCCGATCATGCTTTCGCGCACCCAGGCAATGAAGATGAGCGGTGCGGCGCTCTCCCGTACCATCTGATAATCCCAATTCTTCAGTCGTGCGATGACATCAGGGTCAACATTCTTCTTGCCTTCGATCAGCCTGATCATCTGCGGCCCCATGGCGGCAAAACCGGTTGAAAAAACATCGGCTTGCACGTCACGGGACATTTCCACGGATTGTGGCTGAACATCCTCGACAACCAGTTCGTCGAGGCGGTCCTGTCGCCAGGCCTCCTCCCAGTCAAACGTCAGGAAATAGGGATAGTCCGGACCGACCATCTTGGCGTTGGCAGTAGCGATGGCGCCGATCGCGGGACTGTTCCGCCGCGGCAAGCCATCAAACGGAATCATGCCCTGCCAGTCATACAACGGATCCCAGCCGGGCACGGGCGCGCGACCCATGACCTGGTTTTCCGGGTTTCTGATCGGTACGCGACCCGGCGCGATCAGGCCTATGTCTCCGCTTCTGTCCGCCACGACCATGGACTGCATAGGGGTCACGTAATCGGCCATGGCGTCCTGGAATTCGGCCACGGTGGTGCTGTCCCATAATTTGATCCCGCTCATCACTGTTGTGTCGTCTTTCGCCAATGCAACCCACTGGAGCGTGGCCAGTGTACCGCTCGGCAAATAGGCTTCAAGATTCCGATACCCCATCGGCAAAACCGGCCCGTGACGCGTCCAGCGGCGGTCGAAGGTAACATCGTCGTTGCCGCTGACTTTGATCGTTTCCTCCTGCGATCCAAAAGGCTTCCAGCCATCAGGCGTGAGATACTCGTCCGCATTGTCCGGGTTTATCTTTTCGATAAAGATATCCTGCACATCGGAGGCGGTGTTGGTGAAACCCCACGCTATGGTGTCGCTGCGGCCGAGAAGAACCAGTGGTGCGCCCGCAAGAGTTGCCCCGACGAGGTTGCGCGAACCACTTTCATCGGTCACCCGCAGATGAGCCAGATACCAGATTGATGGCGCTGACAGGGACAGGTGCGGATCGTTGGCCAGAACCGGCAGACCGGTGGTTGTTCGATCACCGGCGAGCACCCAATTGTTTGACGCGCCACGGCGCGCATCATCCTCGAGCACCGGCAGGTCCAAGCGGGCCTCCCGTTCTTCGGCAATGTCCAGAGGACCGCTTTCAAGGTCCAGCAAGCGCGCCAAATCGGGAAGCGGCGGAGGATTGTCGCCTGGCCCCGGGGGCAGAAGATCATTGATTTCATCTGCGCTCAGGCCAAGTCGCGCAAAGGACAGGCGCATGACTTCAAACGGAAGATTGGCGCCAAGGGTAACCGACATCATCTTGATGGCCCCGACCGTGTGGGCGGGCTCCCATGGCTCAGGCGTATGCCCGAGAATGACGAATTCCGGCGGCAATCTAGAGGCAAATGGGCGGCCCTCGCGCTCGATCCAGGCATTTACGCCGGCCGCATAGGCTTTGAGCGCGTCCTGGCCCGACTCCGGCATGTCTTCATAGGACGTTTCGGACGCTTCGAAGATGCCCATGCTGCGGAGCCAGATATCCGTATCGACCGTCGGTTCGCCAAACATCTCAGACAGTCGGCCCTGGGCCGCCATGCGGGAGACTTCCATCTGCCAAAGCCGGTCTTGCGCATGGGCAAACCCAAGACCGCTGAACACATCATTCATAGATGTGGCTGCGATATGGGGAACGCCATTCTCATCACGCGAAATGGTGACCGGTCCGGTCAGGCCCTGCAGGTTCATCGAACCCGAAACCGGAGGCAACGACCGCGCCATCCAGAAGAAGCCCGCACCGGCCACCACCAGAAACAGCGGTACGGCAAAAAAAATAAAACGGATAAGGGCTTTGATGATCCGCCGCATTGATCTATTCCCTCCGGTAAAATTTCAGTTGCACTTTGCAGAAGGGTAAATCAGATGGCAACAGTTGCTTTTATCGGGCTGGGTGTGATGGGATTTCCAATGGCGGGGCACCTTGCAAGCGCCGGCGGCCATGAGGTCTGCGTCTACAACCGCACCGAGTTGAAGGCCCAAAACTGGGTTGATCAGTTCGGTGGAGCAATGGCGCCGACACCCAGGGCGGCCGCTGAAGGCGCCGAGTTCGTTTTCGCCTGTGTCGGCAATGACGACGATTTGCGCGGTGTCACGACCGGCCCGGACGGGGCCTTTCACGGAATGCAGCCGGGTGCCACTTTCATCGATAATACCACCGCTTCCGCCCACATTGCCCGTGAACTTGATGCGGCCGCCAGCAAGATCGGCTGCAGTTTCCTGGACGCGCCGGTTTCCGGTGGCCAGGCTGGTGCGGAAAACGGTGCATTGACGGTCATGGTCGGCGGTGAAAAGGCGGTCTTCGACAAGGCAAAACCGGTCATCGAATCCTATGCGAAGATGGTCGGCCTGATGGGGCCTGCCGGAAGCGGCCAGCTAACCAAAATGGTCAATCAGATCTGCATCGCCGGACTGCTTCAAGGCCTGTCGGAAGGCTTGCATTTCGGCAAGATCGCCGGACTCGACATCACCGAAGTCGTCAAGGTCATCTCCAAGGGCGCAGCGGGGTCATGGCAGATGGAAAACCGGCATCAGACCATGGATGCAGGTGAATACGACCATGGATTTGCCGTCGACTGGATGCGCAAGGATCTGGCAATCGTGCTGGAAGAAGCCCGGGCCAATGGTGCCACTTTGCCGGTCACCGCGCTGGTCGACCAGTTCTATGGCGATGTGCAGAAAATGGGTGGCAACCGCTGGGACACTTCCTCCCTGCTGGCCCGCCTTGAACGGTGACGTGAGCTTATCAAAACCATCGCCCGAATGGGACGCAGCAACGGTTGTGGCCTGGCTTGAAGCCAATCGCTCGCCGGAAAATCTTGATGGTATGGGCCGCTTCGGCATTGTAACAGACACGGCTTTCGGCATACCGAATGCACAATTGCGTCCGCTGGCACGCAAGATCAAACGCCGGCATGATCGCGCCCTCTCCCTTTGGGATACCGGCATTCGCGAAGCCCGCATCCTCGCCTGTTTTTCCGACGAGCCGGACAAGGTGACGGTGGAGCAGGCAGCCGACTGGGCTGCGGAATTCAACTCCTGGGAAATCGTCGACCATGCGGCGAGCCTGTTTATCGAAGCAGGGCTGCATGACGCGCTGATCGGCCGTTTTGCCGCGGATGAGCGTGAATTCGTCCGACGCACGGGATTTGCCATGATGGCCTGGGGTGCCGTTCATCTGAAGAGGAAGCCTGATTCACTGATGGTCTCCTGGCTGCCGCTAATCAAGGATCACGCTACGGATGAGCGCAATTTCGTCAAGAAAGCGGTCAATTGGGCGCTCAGACAAATCGGAAAACGCTCTCTGGAACTCCATGATCCGGCCCTTCAACTCGCCCGGGAACTGGCCGCTGACACCAACAAGACCGCCCGCTGGATTGGTAAGGATGCGGTGCGCGAACTCACGAGCCAGAAGACACTGGATCGCCTGTCATCCAAAAAGCGGGTCGCCATGGACAAATGATCGCTGCCGGGTGGTTGAGCAGGCCGGCATGTCGACTGATCCATTTGTTTCACACGGTCTTTGACCTATCTTAGCGCTCTGAGCCGGACTGGAGCGATGGTCAATGACTGATGTATCACCGGAGAGCTGGATGCAGGTCCGGCCCGAGGGGCTATATTGCAAGCCTGCGGATGCTTTTGTTGATCCGCATAGACCCGTTGGCCGGGCTATCGTCACACACGGACATGCCGATCATGCCCGGTCAGGCCATGAGACGGTTTTCGCAACGGCCGAAACCGTGGCCATCATGCGAACGCGCTATACCGACGATGCCGTCACCGGCGCACAACCGATGACCTACGGCGAACGCAAAGATCTTGGCAACGGCGTAACGCTTTGGCTGGCGCCCGCTGGCCACATTCTCGGCAGTGCCCAGGCCGTGATTGAGTTCGGTGGTCGTCGTATCGTGATATCCGGCGACTACAAGCGCCATTTCGATCCGACCTGTGCACCATTTGAGCTGGTTCCCTGTGATGTCTTTGTCACGGAGGCAACCTTCGCCCTGCCCGTCTTTTCGCACCCGCCGATCGAGCATGAAATGGCCAAGCTCATGCGTTCCATGGCCTCATTGCCCGACCGCACCCATCTGGTGGGGGTCTACGCGCTTGGCAAATGCCAACGGGTGATGGCCGCACTGAGGGAGGCTGGATACCCACATCCGTTTTTTCTGCACGGCGCGCTGGTGCGATTGACCCAATTGTATGAAGGCCTCGGATATGACTTTGGTTCCTGGCAGGAGGTGTCGAAAATCGACCGGTCAGACCGCGACCAGTTTCGCGGCAGAGTCGTGCTGTGTCCACCATCGGCACTAGCAGACCGATGGAGCCGGAGCCTGCCCGATCCGCTTCCGATCATGGCGTCCGGCTGGATGCAGATACGGGCGCGCGCGCGTCAGCGGAGGGCCGAAATGGCGTTGATCGTCTCCGATCATGCCGACTGGGCCGACCTTCTCGAAACGGCACGGGAAACCGGTGCCGGGGATGTCTGGATCACCCATGGGCGGGTTGAAGCTCTGGAACATGCGCTCAAACAGCAAGGCATCCGTGCAAAGGCACTCGACCTTGTCGGCCGAGAGGAGGAGCCGGAATAATGGAGCGTTTTTCCAACCTTCTCGATGATCTCTATTTCACCAATTCATCACGAGCAAAGGAATCCATCCTTGCCGATTATCTCCGCAGTGCACCCGATCCGGATCGCGGCTGGGCGCTTGCGGCGATTGGAGGCACCCTGACATTTGATCTGTTCAAGCGGAACCTGGCCCGGACGCTGATGACCGAGCGCATGGATCCCGAATTGTTTGCCTTGTCCTATGACTATGTCGGCGAGTTGTCTGAAACCATTGCCCTCGCCTGGCCAGTTTCAGACAATCCGAAGCGGCTCAACCGCCTGCCATCTCTTTCCGAAATCATCAACGAATTCAACAGCCGTGGCAAACTGGGTATTCGCGACTATTTGATCGAACTGCTTGACGCCATGACACCCCCCCAGCGGTGGGCTTTGCTGAAATTGGGGACCAGGGGATTGCGCATCGGCATGTCGGCACGGTCGGTCAAGCGAACCCTGGCCAATATGAAAAATGTCGAACTGGATGTCATCGAAGAACTCTGGCACGGTGTTTCGCCACCCTATCAGGAGCTGTTCGAATGGATCGATGACCGCGCTCCAATGCCGGACATATCGAAAAGGCTGACCTATTCACCTGTCATGCTCGCCCATCCGATCGATGTCGAAAAGGACTTCAGCCGCATCGCGCCGCACAGTCACCAGGCCGAATGGAAATGGGACGGTATTCGCGTCCAAATCGCCGCAAACGCGTCTGACGTCAAGATTTTTTCCCGCAAGGGTGACGATATTTCCCACAGCTTTCCGGATCTTGTCGAGGCGGTGGATTTTGATGCCGTGATCGATGGTGAATTGCTCATCAGCCGGGATGGCGAGATCGGATCCTTCAACGATCTGCAGCAGCGGCTCAACAAGAAGAAGCCGACCAAAGCCCTGGTGCAAAAACTGCCGGCGCATGTGATCGCCTATGACATCTTGCGCGAAGGCAACACCAATTTGCGCCCGCTGCCTTTGTCGCAACGACGCGAGGCACTCAAGACGTTCATCGACCCGCGCGATCCCGGCCGCTTTTCCCTCTCCCGTGTATTGCCGTTCGAGACTCATGCCGATCTGTCTGCGCTGCGGCAAAAGGCGGCCGATACGGGTGGCCTGATGGAAGGGCTGATGATCAAGAATCTGTCGAGCGACTATGTGTCCGGTCGGCCGAAACACGCCTGGTACAAATGGAAATGCGATCCCCATCTGCTGGACGCGGTGCTGATGTATGCGCAACGCGGTCATGGCAAACGGTCGTCCTACTACTCAGACTATACATTCGGATTATGGGCTGGCGACGGCCAGCTCCTGCCAATCGGCAAAGCCTATTTCGGCTTTACCGACGAGGAGCTCAAGCAGTTGGATACGTGGATACGCAATCACAAACAGCAGCGCTTCGGTCCGGTGCAGGAGGTCGAGAAGGAATTGGTTTTCGAAGTTGCCTTCGACAGTGCCCAGACAAGCAGCCGACATAAATCAGGCTACGCATTGCGCTTCCCGCGCATCAGCCGCATCCGTTGGGACAAGCCGGCCGCTGAAGCCAATCAGTTGGAGGACCTGGCTCAGCTCGTTGATCGCAAGCGCAACTAATCTGAGGAACGGCCGGATTCCAGCACCATGTAGTCGAGCGGTAGTTCGGTGGTGTATTTGATCTGCTCCATGGCGAAGGACGAAGACACGTCGCGAATTTCGATTTTCTGGATCAGCTTCTGATAGAATGCGTCATAGGCCGCAATGTCGGGCACCACGATCCGCAACAGATAGTCGACGTCACCGCTCATCCGGTAGAATTCCACGACTTCCGGAAATTGCGAAATGACTTCGGAGAACCGCAAGAGCCATTCACTTGAATGGGAATTCGTTCGGATGGACACGAAGACCGTGACCTTGGCGTTGATCTTCGTCTGATCGAGAAGCGCCACCCGGCGTCGAATGACCCCCTCTTCTTCCAGCTTCTGGACCCGTCGCCAGCACGGCGTCGTTGAAAGCCCCACTTTCTTAGCGACATCCGCCACCGCCAGGGTCGAGTCCTCCTGCAGCAAGCGAAGAATCTTCCGGTCAAGCCTATCCATATCTCACTCCTGATAACGAATGCCTGTTGCTGGGCAGCGATGGCCTGCTGGCCGGGAACAAATTTTTTCTACAGATTGGGATATAATCGCACCAGTATTAAAATTTCAATCCCACTAATAACAATTTATAGAACATTTTCCTAAAAATTGCATCACTCCAGGCAATCTCTGACCGCTGCCCGGAGTTCGGGCAGCAGGTCCTGCTCAAACCAGGGATTGCGCTTTAGCCAGGCATTGTTGCGCCACGAAGGATGCGGCAGGGCAAAGACCGGCGCACCCTCCCGCTCCGCATGAATCCGGCGCCAGTCGGCTACCGTTTCGGTCAGGGTGCGTCTGCGCAGGGCGCCCAGATGGAATGCATGGGCGTATTGGCCAATGACGAGTTTCAATCGAACGTCTTTCAATGTGTCCATCACCTGATGGTGCCACAATTCCCGACATTCGCGCCGCGGCGGCAAGTCCCCGCCCTTGGCATCAAGACCCGGAAAGCAGAAGCCCATGGGAACAATCGCGATCTTGCGTCTGTCATAAAACGTGTCGCGACTGACATCCATCCACTCCCGCAGCCGATCGCCCGAAGGATCGTTGAACGGAATGCCTGTCGCGTGCACCCGTGTACCGGGCGCTTGACCGGCAATGAGGATCCTGGCCCCTGGCGAGACAACACAGACCGGTCGCGGTTCATGCGGCAACGCGCCCCCATATTTGGGCGCGTCGCGGCAAATCCTGCAGGATGCTATCCGGTCCTGCAATTCCCGGACGTCGGCACCCAATGGATCAGGCGGATGCGCTGGGGCGTGACGACACATCGTCATACCAGCGCATAAGGTTTTCCAGGTGAACTGGCCGATCGATGCGGGCCGGCTTGAGCATGTCGACCGCCATCATCGCCGTGATATCGGCGATGGAGTAGCGCTCCCCTGCAATGAAGCGGCGCAGTCTCAGTTCTGAATCGAGGAATTCCATCGTTTTCAATGCCTTGGGCCGGTTCGCCTCGCCATATTCCGACACCTGAGGGACCTCCCATTCTTTCATCGCGGGATGGGTGTGACGGAAAGCGGCAGCAACATACCAAAAGAAATGAAACTCCATGCGCCTGTTCCACATCTCCACAACCGCCTGGTCCACCGCATCGGTACCCATCAGAGGCGGGTCCGGGTGAAGCGCTTCGAAATAACGGCATATCGCCACGGACTCGGTCAAGACCGTTCCGTCATCAAGTTGCAATACAGGCAAACGCTGAAACGGATTGAGCGTCGTGACTTCATCCGACCGATGGCCCAACTCGGCCATGTCGACATGTTTCAAGGGTATCTCGATCCCTTTTTCGGCAAGGAATATGCGCACCCGTCTTGGATTGGGGGCCCGTCCACCATCGTAAAGCAGCATCTCTGTCTCCTCAAAACAGCTAGAAATCACTCCAGAGATCAATCATAGCAAATTGATTATATGAGGTTTTTTCGATCAATCATCCCTTTTCACCGACAATACGCACAATGCGCAGATTGAAGGTTCTTTTAATCATTGGCTCTTATTGTGCCAAAGAGTAATCCAGTTCAGCACGGTATCAGAGTGTCCAAGGCGAACGCAGACAAGAACATCGTCGACAAGTCGCGCAATTACAGAGACCCGGCAATCGCCAGGACTGTGAAGGCGACCAGAGACCGTTTGCAGTCCGATAGCGAGCGCAACGTACAATACGACCGCGAGCTGATGTCGATGTACATCACCTCGGCGATTCAGGGCGCGGCCGCCATGCCGGCGCTCGCCCTCATGGCCGCTGGTGTCAGTGTGCTCTATTTCAACGGGCCCAACATTTTTGCCTGGGTCATGGCAACATTGGCTTCCTACGCCTTGATGGCCTTTCTGGCAAAACGGGCACAAAGCCAGAAGATCACCTTCGAGAGCGCCAAACGCTGGGAAAAACATTTTATTGCCGCCCAGGCGCTAACGGGCCTGTCATGGGCGATATTCGCCTACCAGCAATGCCCCCAATGCAACGGTCAGGAATTCGCCTTTTTCAAGGGGATCGTGCTCCTGGTCGCCATCGCCATCACCGCCATGTCGAGCTTCACGCTGCGACGGCTGCCGCTGATGATCTTCACCACACCGATCATCGTGGTCTATATGGTCGGCTCGCCGCCCAGCAATCCGATGGAGATGGTCATTGTCGCAATGCTGATCGCGACATTCGGGTTTTTCCTTTTCATCTCCAGCCGACTCTATAATGCCAATCTGGTGATGTTGTCGATCCAGGCGGAAAAGGACTGGCTGATCGCCGAGTTGGAGATCGCCAAATCCACCTCCGATGAAGCGAGACGGCGGGCGGAAGAAGCCAATCTTGCAAAATCCCGTTTCCTGGCCTCCATGAGCCACGAGCTCCGCACACCGCTGAATGCCATTTTGGGATTCTCGGAAGTGATCAAGAACGAGGTCCTGGGACCGCTCGGCAACGAGACCTACAAGGAATACATTTCAGACATCCACCGGTCGGGCGGTCACCCCCTGCATCTGATCAACGAAATTCTAGACCTCTCGCGCATCGAAGCCGGCCGCTATGAATTGAACGAGGAGTCCGTCAGCATCCGCGACATTGCCGAAGACTGCATCGGCATGATTGGAATGAAGGCACAAAACAAGGACATCAAGATCAGCGAACAGTTCGAACGCGCCCTGCCCCGTGTCTGGGCCGACGAGCGATCATTGCGGCAGGTCGTTCTCAACCTTCTTTCGAACGCGGTGAAATTCACGCCGCAAGGTGGTGAGATCACGGTCAAGGTCGGTTGGACAGCGGGCGGTGGACAATATGTTTCCGTTAAGGATGATGGACCCGGCATTCCCGAAGACGAGATTCCGGTTGTCCTGTCCGCCTTTGGTCAAGGGTCGATTGCGATCAAGAGCGCCGAACAGGGTACGGGCCTTGGACTGCCGATCGTACAGGCAATTCTTGCCGAACACGGCGGCGATCTGATCTTGAAGTCCCGCTTGCGCGAAGGCACGGAAGCCACCGCGATTTTACCGAGAAATCGCGTTCTGGTCGACGCGCCAAGCATCGAAATGCCCGATCCGGAAAAAAACCGCCGCAAATCCTTTGCCTGACATCCAGGGCATCACTTGTCGGACCGATGGCTCATCATCTTGTCCGAAACAGCCGGAAGACATCCCATGGTTCCGATAGGTGAACTGATCTGGTTTGTCGGTGTCCTGGCCGTGGCCAGTGCCGTTGCCGGCTTTCTGGCAGGGCTCTTCGGCATTGGTGGCGGCGCCATCATCGTACCGGTGCTCTTTCAGGCCTTCACCCTGCTCGACACACCTGACACGGTCCGTATGCACATGGCTGTCGGCACATCCCTTGCCGTCATCGTCCCGACATCGATCAGTTCATTTCGGGCTCACTATCGCGCCAAGGCCCCGGACATGCGATTGCTGAGAAACTGGGTTCTGGTGGTACCCCTTGGCGTTGTTGTCGCGTCGATCGTCGTCGCCGATACATCCAGCGCGGTCCTGCGCGCGGTCTTTGCCGTGATAGCGGTGTTGATCGGCCTTAGAATGATTTTCAACCGTGACAGTTGGCGGCTTGCCAATGATCTGCCCGGAAACCCGATCCGCACGATGGTCGGACTGTTAATCGGATTTCTGTCCGCACTGATCGGAGTCGGCGGTGGCATCTTGGTCAATACCTTCATGACGTCGTTCGGACGTCCGCTCCACCAGGCGGTGGCGACATCCTCCGGCGTCGGAATCCTCATCTCGATCCCGGGTGTGATCGGGTTTATCTGGGCCGGTTGGGGCAACCCGGATCTACCGATCTACTCCACAGGATATGTCAACTGGATCGCCTTCCTGCTGACCATTCCGATCACGCTATTCATGGCGCCAGTCGGCGCCAACACGGCGCACAGACTTGGCAGGCGCCCGCTTGAAGTCGCATTCGGACTGTTCCTGCTGCTGGTCGCCGCCCGATTTGCCTGGAGTTTTTTCTAGACCGTTTCTCGTTTTGCCAGAAACGAGCCAACGTTATTAGCCTTTGATTTTGTTGATGCATTCAGATTTATCCGATTCCGTCAAAACCTGAATTGCCCTGGCCAGCTATTTGACAATCCATCTGGCAAGGACCGGGTCGGTTTCGTCGCAGGATCCGAGGGTGAGATCGCGAGACATGAACGGCCCGGCAGAGCGGCTCTGTGCCGCAACGACAACGCACAGACTGCTATCGACGGACGGATGAATATGGCCTGTCTCGGCCTGATAGACAAAACGCTGGCTATCGTCACCCGACCGGCAATCCACAAGGCCAAAGGGCACGGTCCGGTTCTCCGGGTCCCGCAAGCTCATGCATTTGCCTTTGAACGGGACCGAGGCGATCTGTCCGCTGTTTGCATCGTAGGAAAACTGCACATCGCCGCCCTGCGGTTTGCAGCTATGCGCCTGAAGCGTCTCGGCAAATCCACGTCCCAGCGTGTCGATACACCAGCCCAGATTGTCCTCTTCATCGAGATTGTCGGCCAGATAGATGACCGGCGACGGCGTCTGCAATTGTGGCGGTGCCGCCTGTACAGACAGCGGAAGGACCAAGAGCAGCAAGGCGGTCCGGCACAGATGCCAAAGATGGGTGTTCAAGTCTGTCTCCTTTGATGCTTTGGAACATCAGAGTGGGGATGCGTGGCTCGCGATACACGTCAGATTTCTCCCATGATGACCCGGCGATCTGTTCAGTCGCGAAGGATGATCTGATCGCCGGTCATCTGAACCGAGGACAATGAACCCAGATAGCTCATACCCAGCAGACTCTCCGCCAGCTTGCCGCGTTCCAGCACACCCGCACGCACATTGCTGCGCGTGATACCGCCAACCGAAATCTCAGGCAATGTCACCGGCGCGGCCATGGCCACACCATTGGCAGTGCGCACCGGCTGCACGAATTGCAGGCTGCCGACATCGATACCGATGCGCTCCGCGTCGCGATAGGACAGGGCCACCGTGCTGGCTCCGGTATCGATCATCATGTTGAGTGTCTGTCCATCAACCTCGACCTGTGCCTGAAAATGTCCGCCAAGGCCCTTGGTCAGAATTGCCTCGCGGTTCCCATCATTATCCACACGACTGATCGTCCAACCCGGCACCAATCCACCGGCTAGCCGCATCCCGACATCACGCAGTTCGAAGCGATACAGATAAACCGTGCTGAGGAGCAAAAGAGCCATCAGCCAGATCGCCGCATTACGGGCCATCTCCCCCAATCGCTGTCCCGATCCGATGATCGCCGTGGCAACCACTGTACCCCAGATGCCGAGGTACAGCGTGCTGGCAAACGTGTCGTTTGGCAGCCCCAGCGTTTCACCGGCCTGATGGTTGATCAGCAACAGAACCAGACCGACGCCGATGACACCAAAGACGATCCAGAGCATGCGGTTCACGACGCGCCTCCCGCCTGGGCCCGCGCCATGCGCCTGCGCCGAGTCTCACGCCTCGGTTTTCGTTCCACCTGCTCAAGCCGTGCGGCAAGCACATCATTGACGGATTGGCGTTCGGCCGGCGAGAAATTCAGCCAGTTGGCAATTTCATCACCGGTGCGCCCGCAACCGAAACAAAATCCAGTCTTTCGGTCGATGGAGCAAACCAGGATGCATGGGGAATCGCTGCTACTCATATCCGTCCACGAAATTGTGCTGTCACATGCGCATATTGTGACGTCAGGACCAAAGAGCAAGGCCCAACAGCGCCGCAACCTCGCAAATCTGTTGCGTTGCACCGATCGTATCGCCCGTGTGACCGCCGATCTTGCGCTCCGCAAACCGTGTAAAGGCGATGCAGGCCGCGGCGACCAGGACCAACATGAAGACCGCGCCACCGGCACCGATTGAGCGAAGCGCCAGAACAAACCCGAGGACAGCGCCGCTGATCAGTGCAAACCGCATTGAACCATCGTCAGGTTGGCCGGCAGATGCCGCAACCCCGTCGGTCTTTGCCGCTGGTAGCGCCTGCCAATGCCAGACCATAGCTGCCCGGCTCACCACGCCCGCCGCCAGGAACCCCAGCGTCGCGGCAACCGGTGAGACTGCACCTGCAAGGGCCGCGATACCGGCCACACGCAGCACCAGCGACATGACAAGCGCGATACCGCCATAGGCCCCGATCGTGCTGTCCTTCATGATAGTCAGTGTCCGGTCGCGATCGGAACCACCGCCGAAACCATCAGCGCAATCGGCCAGCCCATCCTCATGCAGTGCACCCGTGACCAGCAAATGGCAGGACACAGCCAGAGCGGCGGCAAAAAGCGGAGCAAGCCCCATGACCAAAAGCAGCGACAACACCAATGCACCCGGCAGCGATATCACCAATCCGGCAAATCCATAGGCACGCGCGGGGCGGGAGATCGAAACGGTATCCCCCTCGAAGAAACGCTCGGGCACAGGCAGCCGGCTCAGAAAGGCAACGGCTCGTCCGGTGTCCTGGACAAGTTCATTCATTCATTTCTCCGGGCAACAGGCAGGCATGTTGTTGGGCACTTCGAAAACCGGTTGCAAATATCACGATTTACCCTATTGCCAGACTGCTGTTGAAACACAAGGACATTGTTCATGGCAACGACCGGCCTGCCCTTTGATGACTTTCGTGAACTCCTGGCCAATTTGCCGGGTCCCGACGAAGCGGCGGTCAATGCCGTCCGCGAACGTGATCCCAAATTGACCAAGCCACCCGGCGCGCTCGGGCGCCTCGAGGATATCGCCGAGTGGCTTGCGGCCTGGACCGGCCGCCCGCCGGCCGTGACTCGGCCGCTTGTCGCGGTATTCGCCGGCAATCACGGCGTTACGAATCAGGGTGTTTCGACATTTCCGCCGGAAGTAACCGCACAGATGGTTTCCAATTTCGCCGCCGGCGGCGCGGCCATCAATCAGATCTGCATTGCCCACGATCTGGGCTTGAAGGTCTTTGATCTGGCTTTGGAAATCCCGACCGGGGACATTACACGGGAAGCCGCGCTGGATGAGCGTGCCTGCGCCGCGACAATGGCCTTCGGCATGGAATCGATCGCCGGCGGCACTGATCTGCTATGCATCGGCGAAATGGGCATCGGCAACACGACCATCGCGGCGGCGATGTTCCATGGTTTGTATGGTGGTACGGCAGAGGAATGGGTCGGCCCCGGTACCGGCGCAAAGGGCGAAGCCCTGATGCGCAAGATCGCGGCGGTCGAAACCGCGGTCGCGTTGCACAAGCCGCATTTGGGGGACCCTCTGGAATTGCTCCGCCGACTGGGTGGCCGCGAAATCGCCGCCATGGCGGGTGCGGTGCTGGCTGCAAGGGTCGAGAAGGTCCCGGTGATTATCGACGGATATGTCGCAACCGCGGCCGCAGCTGTCCTGCACGCCGCCAATCCAAGAGCGCTCGACCATTGCATCGTCGGCCATGTTTCCGCGGAACCTGGGCACATCAAGGCGTTGGAAAAGCTCGGGAAAACGCCGCTCCTGGCGCTCGGTATGCGCCTCGGGGAAGGCACGGGCGCAGCGATGGCGGCAGGGATCGTGAAAGCAGCCGCCCAATGCCATTCCGGCATGGCCACGTTTGATCAGGCAGGTGTCAGCGACAAGGAATGACACAAAAATCTGCTATCGGCAGTATTTGTATCCGCGCCGCCTCTGGGCCATATCGAAGTGAAAATGGTCCTTGTGATAGCCGTCGCTGCCGGGTCCGAGCACCGTCTTGAAAAACGTGCATCCGGCTGTGCGCAGCTTTTTCAGGAACGCTTTCCGGCGTGTTTCCCTGGCGCCCGGAAAGCCGACTTCTACCGACTTTCCATCGGCCAGTATGAACCGTCCAAGGTCGATGGCGCTGCCCTTGGCGTGTTCCGAGAGTCTGGCGCCCTTCTTCGAATTTCTCGATCGGCAGGCATAGGAGGCAAACTGGTCGATCCGCACCAGCCTGGAACCATAAATGCGTCTGGCCGCCGGCGCCGCTGACTGGCTGGTCCAATTGGCGAGCGCCAATCCGGTCGTACAATTCAGTATGGTTCGGCCCGATAGCGTAATGCCGCCGGGGAGTTGACGGATCTCGATGGGGTGTTCGATCCCGCATCCGCCCCTGCCCGATACTCTGCGGACCGGTGTAAAGCGCACATCCAGGCGTTTCAGCCGGTCGCGGCAAACACGTTCTTCCTCCGGCAATCCGCCGGATGACTTGGGTTTGTTCTTTCGCGCCTGCTCGATTTCAGCCGCAGATGGCCGAGGCTTTGGTATGGGAATTTCGTCGGACGCGACGGCACCCGTCATTTGCCCAAGCAAAGACGCTGCACACAAACACAACACAAACGTACCCCATCGCATCATCATCCGATATCACGCCGCACCGCATTTGCAAATGCAGTGTTGCCCTGCGTGGCACCGGTTTCCGGCAGATGGTCGCCGACCGGATCCAGCTAATCGACGACCCGCCGGATCCAGCCATTGAGCGGCGCCACGGCCGTCAGGATCTCTGTCATGAACGCAACGGCATCCGGTCCGAAAACCCGATCGTCGAACCCGTCACGCTGCTGCGACATCACTACGATACCCTTTCGGCGCAGAAACGCCGCAGCAGGGCTGTCCGCATCGAACCCGCGCGGAACTTTCTTGAGCGCCGGTTCGCCGGGAACACAACCAACCGAGGCGGCCGATTCAAGAGCTTCCTTGAGTGCGGACATCTCGGATTTGGTCTGAACCGCAGCACGGTACCGGTCCAGCCCCTCCCCTTCGAACGCCCAGTGCCCGGCACCGAACCCAAAATGTTCGTGGGACAGGACAAGGTGTGTTCCGGCCGACTTGTTGGGATGATCCCCAGTCCAGAACTCAATATGCATGCTGGTATTGTAAGGTGTTTTGTCCTTTGCAAATCGTGTGTCACGATGGATGCGGCGCAATGACTTGTTGATCTTGGCGATCCCCTGATGAGGCGGATCCAGCGCTTCGGCAACAGGCGTTAGCGCATTGATCAGTTCAACCGCCGGTTTGACATAGTATTCGTCATAGTCGGCTCGATGGTTCTCGAACCATTCCTTGGTGTTGTTCGCCCGCAGCGCCTTCAAGAATTTGACCGTCTCTTTTGGGAAGCCCTGAAACATGCTTCGGTTCCTTCTATTTTGGCGGCAACGCGCCCACAAACTGTGCGGTAAAGTCCAGCCAGGATTTGAGTCCTGCATCGATCGCCTCGTCGGCGTTGACCCAGATGAGCCCCCCCATCTTGCGACCGGTGAAGTCCATTGGCCGCGCACCAGGGCGTTTCAGCGCTTCCGGCTCAAGCGCCTTGCCAACACGAAACATGAAACTGTCATGATTGGCGACGCCGGCAAACATGTTGCCATTGAGCAGAAAACAGACACCGCCAAACATGTTCTTTTCGGTGATGCCCGCCCTGTCGGCCAGAGCCTCACGCAGAATTTCAGCCAGATGCGGATCATGCGCCACAGGCAAATCCTCCCTGTTCATTACTCATGTCAAAACCCCCATCGCATTACCAAGCAGAAAGACCGCAAGAACCAGCATCACCAGCGTGGTCAGCGTCGCGCCGGCAATCCTTGAAGCATTGCCGCCATATCCGGACATGTGTGCGGCGTGAGACAGGCGCGATACGACCAATACGCTCCCACTGGCGGTCAGCAGCCAGGCCGGCGCACCAGCCAGTTCGCTGGCGCCCATGGCAATCAGAACCATCGGCACATATTCGATGAAATTGCCATGCGCCCGGATGGCTTTCAACATCGCCAGATCGTCATTGTCACCATAGTCGATCTTGAGTTTGGCGCGTGTGGCGCTTGTCCGGATGGACAGGAAAACCTGTATCAGCAACAGGAACGCGATAAAGGGCGCGGTTGTGGTCAACATGGCGACCTCCCGATGAAGTGAGAAAATGCCGGCGCGGCAAACCGCGCCGGCTGCCAATCAGCCCTGCGGGGCCTCATAGGTGATGATGGCAATGGACGCGCCGTGCGGATCCCTGATCGTCGCGATCCGTCCCACGCCCGGAAAGTCCGCCGGGTCGCTGACGGCCTCAGCGCCATTGTCGAGCGCCGATTTGAAACGTTTGTCGACATCGTCGACGGTGATGTAGATGAGCCATTGGCCCTCTGGAACAGGCTGCGGCATGAAACCTCCCACCGGATTCTCACCGACCATGATACCGGGATAGGCCGCACCGTCCTGCATCGGCATGTCGGCAACGGTCCAGCCGAGGACTGTTTCATAGAATTTGCGCGCAGCGGCGGGATCTTTTCCGCTGTGCTGAATCCAGCTCGGTGCGCCGTGTTGATTCATGGGACTGTCCATTTTCATTCTCCTTGTTCAGTGTTGATGAACCAAGGACGCCTGACAGACCGACAATCCGACACACGGCTGAAAATTATTTTTGGCGGGCCTCGCAGAGCGCGATTTGCTGCTGAATATGCTCGGTTTCCTGCCCGGTCGGCCCCAGTGAAAGCGCCTGCCGAAAAGCAACGACAGCCAGATCCGGTCGATCTGTTTCCATGAGAAAGGAAGCGCGCGTTGTGTGGAAATAGAGATAGTTTCCAAGATCGCCGGAAAGCCGGTCGAGATGGTCCAACGCAGCGCTGGCGCCCTGAATCTTGGAAACCGCCACCGCGCGATTGAGCGATACGACTGCTGTCGGCTGAACATGTTCCAGCGCTTCATACAGACGTTCGATTTCGGGCCAATCGGTTTCATCTGCCCGTCTGGCGCGGCCATGGGTTGCCGCAATGGCTGCCTGTATCTGGTAAGGTCCCGGCCGACCACGCCGTAAAGCCTTTTCCAACAGCACTTGCCCTTCGGAAATCTCGGCGCGGTGCCATTTTCGGCGGTCCTGGGACTCGAGCGGCACCAGATCGCCGTCAGGTCCGAGCCTTGCGTCACGACGCGAATGCTGGATCAGGCATAGTGCGAGGAGCCCCATCACTTCCGATTGCGCTGGAAACAAATTCAACAGCAAACGAAGCAACCGAATGGCCTCGTCGCACAATTCGCCGCGAATATGGACATCACCACCACCGGCGGAATAGCCCTCATTGAACAGCAGATAGATCATCGTACACACGGCGTCGAGCCGGGCCGTGCGCTCCTGCAGGCTGGGCGTCTCGAGGCGCACGGCCATTGCTGATGCTTTCTTCTTGGCGCGTGTAATTCTCTGTTCCATCGATTTCGGACGAACGACCAGCGCACGGGCGATCTTTTCAACCGAAAAACCTGCTATCACCTTGAGCGCAAGCGCCAACTGATCCTGCAGCGACAGATCGGGGTGACAACACATGAAGAGAAGCCGCAGGACATCATCCCGCAGTTCGGCCATGTCGATCTGCTCGGCAATATCCTGCTCGGCATCATCGCCGGACACCTCGGCTTCAGCCAGACCGTCGTCGAAAACCAGACGTCTGTCCTTGCGCAGGCGATCGAGCGTTGCGTTTCGTCCGGCCACCAGCAGCCATGCGGTCGGGTCGCGTGGAACGCCGGAATCAGGCCAGCGCACAAGCGCTCTGACACAGGCTTCCTGAAACGCTTCCTCGGCGTTTTCCAGGCTGCGGAACTGCCGCGTCAGCGCCGCAACGACCTTGGGACGGGCGAGTGCCAGATGAGCGGCGACCCCGCTATCGATCCCGGCCATTTTTTCAGTCTGTCTCGCTGTCCGGTTTTTCCAGGGCCCCGCCCATCCAGCCGATTGGACGGACTTCGTAGGCGGCAACGCCCTGCGGAAGTTTCTTCGCCTGCTCGATGGCATCATCAATGCTGTCGCATTCGAGCAGATACAGACCCAGCAACTGCTCCTTTGTTTCCGCAAAGGGGCCGTCGAGCACCAGCAGGCTGTCCCCTTTCTTGCGGATCGTCATTGCCGCCGATGTGTCCATCAGCTTTGCGACCGCGCCAAGTGCACCCTTTTCGTTCAGGTCCTTTTGCAGCGCGCGGTGCTGATCCAGTGCGTTTTCCTGTTCCTCCTCCGGCAATCGGTCAAAGAAGCCCTCGGATGCATAGATCAGGATGGCATATTGCATGGCGTACTCCAGTTCGATGATTGCACGATGAAATCGTCATATAGTGAACGTATGGGCAGGCTGATATCCGACAATGTGCAAGGAAATTTTATTGTTTTGTTTTGACCGTCCAATTTCGCAGCATTGACCGTCTTGGTCCAGTTTCAAGACATGGTTATTGTGACAATGGCTCAATTCACGTCACGGAGAAACTTTGCGAGGCAAGCATAGAATTATTGTGAAGGGCGTTCCAACGCACGGGCATCGCCATAATTACTGGTTAGTGCAACAGCATTGACCGTTCGTCGGTCATGTCCGAAACCCAAACCTGCGAGGCAAGACACATGAAAAAACTCATTCTGGCTTTGTGCATTACCGCCGTCAGTTTCCCGGCATTGGCGATCCAGAGATACAATGTTCAATCGATGAGTTGCGCGGCCGTCCAGGCGGCGGTCAATCGCGATGGCGCCGCGATATTGCGTTACAGATCGGCGCGCAATCCCAGCCTGCCGCTTTACGACCGGTATGTCCGAAACAGCGCCTATTGCGATGGCCAGCAATATGCCAAGCCTTCCTCCGTCCCGACACGAGACAACAAGCGCTGCCCGGTGCGCAAATGTGCTGACACGCCGTTTGATGATTTCTTCGGCGACTGAGCGGTAAATCTGTCGACCATTGGCACAATGCCGGGCGATTTCCTCCAGACCCTGTTGCCCGGCACCCTCCGACTCTGTAGCAAGAGCGCATCTGGCACAAAAGGGACTGATCATGGCGGATGCGGAACAGCCGAGAGGCACCCTGACCCTGCGCACATTGGCCATGCCGGGCGACGCCAATGCCGCGGGCGACATTTTCGGCGGTTGGGTCATGGCCCAGATGGATCTGGCCTGTGGCATTCGAGCGGCCGAACATGCCGGCGGACGTGTCGTCACCGCCGCAGTCAATGAAATGGTATTCGAAAAGCCGATGCATATCGGCGACACGCTCTGTGTCTATATCGACATAGAAAAGATCGGACGCACATCGATGACCTTGCTGGTTCAGGCATGGGCACAGCGCTACCTGACATCCCATCGTGAAAAGGTCATTGTCGGCCGATTTGTGATGGTGGCGCTGGATGAGGATGGCAAACCAACCCGCATTCCCGACTAAACGGCCAAGTTTTCCGTCAGGCCGGTTTGAGTTTGGCCTTTGGATCACCGAGGAAAACTGCGAAAAACGCAAGAATGAACATCGCGAAGGCGATCTTTTCCGCAATCTGGGAAATCGTCAGAATCTGCATCTGAAGCTCCAGCAAATCCCCCATATAGGCCATTTTGGTGTCATAGGTTACGGAACCCAGGTCATTGAGATACTGACCGGTCGCAGGGTTGGAGTCGGAAATGTTTCCGACATATCGGTTCCAATTGGACCGTTGACCGAAATAGAACAATGTCCCAACCGCCGTTGTTCCGAAAGAAAAGCCGAGCGTCTTGACCAGATTGAACAGGCCCGCACCCTCGTCACGCAATTCAGGCGACAGGTTCGTAAAGGCACGCGCAGCCAGCAGGGGAAAGACCAACAACATGCCGAATTCGATGAGCACACCGGCGGGAACAGCCTGCCACATGCTGATATTCTCATCGAGACGACTGAACAGATACCAGCCGATCGAAAACAGCATGCAACCGATGAAAAAGATCGTTCGCATGGAAACAAACGCCTGGATGCGACTGGCGACAAAGCTCCCGGTAATGCCACCAATGCCATAGATGCCGATCACCATGCCGGCTGTCGAGGCTTCCCAGCCCAGAGCGTCGACAAACAGAAGAGGCCCAAGAATCATAAGTGCAAGGAAACCGCTTCCGAATATACCGATCAGCACGCAGCACACGCTGAAATTCACATCCTTGAACAGTCTCACATCGATGATATGGCGCGATCCCAGATGAAGTCCGCGCATGACAACGATCAGCGCGGATATTCCGGACATCAGGATCAATATCACGATCGATTTCGAGCCAAACCAGTCCAGATTGTCGCCCTGATTGAGGGCGATCTGTAACGTCGATAGAAATATCGCAAGAAATCCCAATCCCAGCCAGTCGGTTTTGACGTTCAGATGCGGGGTCTTGCGAACAAAGGTCAAGATCAGGATCAATGCGATAGTGCCGACCGGAACATTGACCCAGAAATTCCAACGCCAATCCAGATTCTGTGCCAGGTAACCACCCAGCAGAGGTCCGATCGCCGGTCCGCCCATGACACCGATCACCCAGAACGACAGGATCTTGGTGCGTTCGTCCTCCTCGACCGCGTCAATGAGCATGGCCTGGGACAGCGGAATGAGCGGCCCGGAAAAGAGACCCTGGATGAACCGGAAGAAGACGATCATGTCCAGATCTTCCGACAGACCGCAGGCAACCGATGACAGCGCAAATCCGGTAACGGCTGTCAGGACAAGAACCTTGCGCCCGAGCAACCGAGAAAGATGACCGGTTATGCCGATGACGATCGCCTGACCAACCGCAAACATCGTCACCACCCAGGTGATCTCATCGGTGGTCGCACCGAGATTACCCGCCATATAAGGCAGGGCAACCGTGACAATGGTCAGATCGATGGATGCCATGAGCGCGACAAACAAGGTTGTCACGATGATCATGTTGCGCTGGAAACCCGGCGGCAGCGGTTTGATGTGGACCGGCGTTTCTGGCATCCCGCTCCTCAGCGTCCGCTCACATGCGGGCTCTATTGGGTGGCATCGGTGTTCACCTCGACCGACGTGCTGGCGCCGAACCGATAGGGAAATGCCTCGTCATAGGGTTCCATCGAGATGCGCACCGGAACCCGTTGCGTCACCTTGACCCAGTTGCCGGTGGTGTTTTGCGCCGGAAGCAGCGAAAACGACGCAGCCGAGCTGCCACCGACACTTTCCACCTTTCCAGAGAACTTCCGGTCTCCATACATGTCGATCGTGACGTCGACTGGTTGCCCGACCTTCAGAAGCTGAATGGCTGTTTCCTTGAAATTGGCTTCGATCCACCATTGGCCGGTTTCGACAAACGGGAACAGTTCATCTGCCGCCTGCACAACATCGCCTTTGCGCAGGGCGAAATTCGTGACAATTCCCTTCGCCGGCGCGCGCACCACAGTCCAGTCGCGATTGAGCCTGGCCAGCGTCAGCTCCGAATTCGCCTTGTCGATTTGTGCCTGGATGGTTTCCGGTGTGCCGTACTCTCGCTCCGCGACGACGACATTCGCCTCCGCCTCCTTGAGATTTGCCTGTTCCTCGGCCAGTGCCTGGTCCAGTTCGATGCCCTTGAGAACCGTCACCACATCTTCACCGACCAGCGGTTTGGTTCGTTCGGCCTTTTGCTTGGCCCCTTCGACGGTTGCTTTCTGTGCCTCGACGGCTGCCTTGGCCGCCGTCACACGGGCTTTCCCGGCTTCGACCTGTTGATGGACGAGAACCAGATTGGCTTCAGCGGCCTGCAAGGCAGCATCGAAAGGTGCGGGATCAATCGCAAACAGAAGGTCGCCTTCCTCCACAAGCTGGTTTTCGGTGACATAGACTTCCGAAATCTCTCCGTCGACCCGCGGTGAAATCCACACATAATTGGCTTGCAGATAGGCATTGTCCGATGCTGGATGTTGCCGTTCGAAGTTCCAGTAGAGATAGATGCCGAACAGGATGATGCCGCCCAGGAGCAGCGCGCCGACCACGATAAGGCCCTCACGCAACCGGCTTGGGGGCTTATCGTTAGTTGCCGGTCCCTGAGCGCCTGAACTCTCACTCATCGACACAGTCTCCCTATCCCCATAGATATTAACCTATCGCCGCTGCGGGAATCGGCGTACCACGCTGCATTGTTACCGGTCACCCGTTCAAAAGACAAATGCTGATGGTCTGAAGTTCTGCGAGCCATCACGGGTCTTTTTCATCGATACACTCCTGACAGAAGGTTGTCAGGAGTGGCTGAATTTCCCACCACGAACCCTTTCCATTTTTGGCTTCACTCGCCATATTCGGGTGATGAGCTCAAAATCCAGAAAAAGCGATCCGGACGGATTCGGCGAGACGCCCCAGGCCCCCCTGCAAGGAGAACCTGTGTCGGGTCCCGTGACGGAATGGGCCGCGAAAATCGCCGATGAAGCGAAAAAACCCGCGCGCAAACCGCGTTCATCGCAAGACCGAAAATCAACTGCCGGGCGGACAGCGCGTGGCACGTCGATCGGCGGCAGTACCGATCCGAAAACGCGGGCGGCTGCAGGCCTGAACCCGGTTGCAGGCCTGGACATTAGTCTGGAAGACGCCGAAGCGCTGCAGTCTGAATCGAAGACCAGGGGGAAAGCAAAATCCACACCCGACGCGTCTTCCGCTGTGACGGCGACGGTGGATGCCCTATCCAAACTGATCGAATCGGGAAATCCGCTGTTCAAGGATGGCAAGACCTGGGTTCCGCACCGCCCGGACAGACCCGAGAAATCCGAAGGTGGCATCGCCCTCAAGATGGAAACCACCTTCACGCCGAGCGGCGACCAGCCGACGGCTATTGCCGATCTGGTTTCCGGCCTCGGCGACGAGGACCGCACACAGGTCCTGCTCGGGGTCACGGGTTCGGGCAAGACCTTCACCATGGCCAAAGTCATCGAGGAGACCCAACGGCCTGCCCTTATCCTGGCACCCAACAAGACGCTGGCCGCGCAGCTCTATGGTGAGTTCAAGAAGTTCTTCCCCGACAACGCGGTGGAGTACTTTGTCTCCTATTATGATTATTACCAGCCGGAAGCCTATGTCCCGCGCTCGGACACCTATATCGAAAAGGAATCGTCGATCAACGAGCAGATCGACCGCATGCGGCACTCGGCGACCCGTGCGCTCATGGAGCGCGATGATGCGGTTATCGTCGCATCGGTCTCGTGCATCTATGGTATCGGATCGGTCGAGACCTACACGGCCATGACCTTCCAGATGCAGGTGGGCGACCGGCTCGACCAGCGCCGATTGCTTGCTGATCTGGTTGCCCAGCAATATCGCCGTTCAGACGTCAATTTCGTACGTGGAACATTTCGCGTGCGCGGCGACACGATCGAGCTGTTTCCCGCCCACCTGGAAGACCGTGCCTGGCGGATTTCCCTTTTCGGTGACGAAATCGACACGATCACCGAATTCGACCCGCTGACCGGCCAGAAGACCGATCAGTTGCAATCGGTCAAGATTTACGCGAACTCGCATTATGTGACACCGCGACCGACGCTCAATCAGGCCATCAAGTCGATCCGCAGCGAACTCGGGCACCGCTTGAAGGAACTCGAACAGGCCGGACGATTGCTGGAAGCGCAGAGACTGGAACAACGCACCCGCTACGATCTCGAGATGCTTGAGGCGACCGGCTCCTGCCAGGGGATCGAGAACTACTCACGCTATCTGACCGGGCGCGCGCCCGGTGAACCGCCACCAACGCTGTTTGAGTACATTCCGGACAATGCCTTGATCTTTCTGGATGAGAGCCACGTTACTGTTCCGCAAATCGGCGCCATGTATCGTGGTGACTTCCGCCGCAAGGCAACGCTGGCCGAATACGGATTTCGCCTGCCGTCCTGCATGGACAATCGCCCACTGCGCTTCGAGGAATGGGATGCCATGCGGCCGCAGACCATCGCCGTCTCTGCAACCCCCGGCGGTTGGGAACTTGAACAATCCGGCGGCGTGTTTGCCGAACAGGTCATTCGCCCAACCGGGTTGATTGACCCGCCTGTTGATGTTCGCCCGGCCAAGTCGCAGGTCGATGACGTTCTGGGTGAAATCCGTGAGAAAGCCGCTGAGGGATACCGAACGCTCGTCACCGTCCTGACCAAGCGCATGGCGGAGGATCTGACGGAGTATCTGCACGAACAGGGCGTGCGCGTCCGCTACATGCATTCCGATATCGATACGCTGGAACGCATTGAAATCATCCGCGACCTGCGTCTCGGAGCCTTCGACGTTCTCGTCGGCATCAATCTGTTGCGTGAAGGTCTGGATATTCCCGAATGCGGTCTGGTCGCGATCCTCGACGCCGACAAGGAGGGATTTCTGCGCTCGGAGACGTCATTGGTGCAGACCATCGGCCGCGCCGCCCGTAATGTTGACGGCAAGGTGATCCTCTACGCCGACACCATCACCGGGTCGATGGAACGGGCGATGAATGAAACCAACCGGCGGCGTGAAAAACAAACCGCCTGGAACAGTGAGCACGGCATCACGCCCGAAAGCGTCAAGGCGCAGATCGCCGACATTCTTGACAGTGTCTACGAGCAGGACCACGTGCGCGCCGATATTTCCGGTTTCAAGGAAAGCGGCGAGATGATCGGCAACAATCTCGCCAGCCATCTTGAAGGTCTCGAAAAGAACATGCGCGATGCTGCCGCGGATCTCGATTTCGAGGAGGCGGCACGCTTGCGGGACGAAATCAAGCGCCTGCGCGAAACCGAGCTGGCGGTCATGGACGATCCTTTGGCCCGCCTGGAAAGCGACATGGCGGCCAGTCCCCGCGCGCAGCGCGACAAGCGTCGCAAACCGAGAGGTCCCCTGCCCCGATCCGAGCGCCAGACCGGCTATTTCCAGAAACCAGCGCTCGGCGAAATGGGTCCGGGCTCGGACATGGCACGCCCCGTTGGCGCGGCGCAACGGCCGGAAAAGCCAGGTGATGACCCAGGAGTGACACGCCGGGGAAAAATTGGCGCCGGGTCCTATGAGGATCCGGGAACGCGAAAATCCGGCAAGGAACGTCGCGGTAAAACCGGCAAACCCGGTCGCTGATGATGTGCCGGCGGTGTCAGGTCAGGCTGGCACCGTGACCGCGTTCGCCAGGATGGCTTCAATGCGGCTTCGGATTCGATCCGGCCATGGAACGGCTTTCTTCTTGGTAAAGTCAATGCAGACCAGCGTGATAATCGCCTTGAGGCGCTCTTCGTCGCCACACCGGCAGGAAATGTTGAACGTCAGGCTCGATCGGCCAATGCGGTCCAACCGCAATTGAAACTGCAACCGGTCTTCCAGCCAGCTGGCCTCGAAGAAATCCGTTTCAATCCGGACGGTTGGAACCGTGACATGCAAATCCATATGAAGCTGGTGGAAGGACCAGCCGATATGGCTCTCGAAGAAACGCTCCACAGTCAGATTGAGCATCTCGTAGTATCGCGGGTAAAAGACAATCCCCGCGGGATCGCAATGCTGGAAGCGAACGGTCTGCACTTCCTCGAAAAAATTGGCCGGTATCGCTTCATCCATGGGCTGCTCTTCCGCATTATGTGGAGGCCGCTCTCAGGAACAGCACACATTACTGACTTACAAAGGATTCACGCCACCCTCAAGGCTTGAGGGCATCGTCAGCGGTTCGACCTCAACCTCGGCAAAAGATATCAGAACGCGCCATGATATGTCCCGGGACAATGGACGACCGGGAATGAGCCGATGACAAAGCGTAACGCATCGCATTAGGCTGTAGTGACGATTTAACCTGTGCGACATCTCGAAGGGATTTACCCGAATTTGCCCGGGATCGGCCCATTCGTCGTCGAATATGCACCAGCATGTCCTTCTTCCTCATAAACCGATCCTGGACAAATCCGAACAAACCGGCACATAGGGTAAATCGTCACTACAGCCTAAAGTGTCTCAACGACAACGCCACTTCAGATCGAAACAGGTGTGTCGTCAATTCCCTGCGAGGAGCCAAGATGAAGCCGACCGCCAAAGACCTCATTCGCCATTTCGACATGATCTGGATGGGACACGAAAACATCTATTTTACACAGACCCATGCAAGCGATGTTCGGTTTGGTGAACACAAGCCCGTCGGAACAGCAATTATCGCACTTGTCACGGATGACCCCGACAGCTTTTCGGACATGCACAAACTGCCGACTGACGAGGTTTGGCATTACTACCTCGGTGATCCGATAGACCTGCTTGTCCTCCACCCCGATGGAAGCGACGAACTGCGTGTGTTGGGGACGGATATCCTCGGCGGACAACTGGTCCAGACCGTGGTGCCTGCAGGTTGCTGGATGGGCGCCCGCGTGCAATCGGGCGGACAATACGGCCTCTTTGGAACGACGATGGCGCCCGGTTTCACACCCGATGACTTTATTCCGGCTGATTCCGAAGCATTACAAAGTCAGTATCCTCGTCGCGCTGAGCTCATCCGGGCCCTTACTCGCAATGGCTGAAACCCGAAGGAACACATCGCATGGCGCATGAATCAATCTCCACCTTGCTCGATCTCAGCGACAGGACCATCATCGTCACTGGCGCCAGCGGACACATAGGAGGCGCAATTGCCCGTACCCTGGCTGACGCCGGTGCAAAATTGGCGCTGCAGTATCACCACAATGCAGACGCAGTGAACTCACTTGTGAAAGAGAGCAACGCAATTGACGGACAGCTCCTGCCTGTTCAGGCTGATTTGTCCGACCCGGAGCAACCGCAGAGAATTGTCGATAAGGCGATTGCCGAATTCGGGTCCCTGTACGGCTTGGTCAACAATGCCGGTATCCAGCCGGTCACTCCATTCGACAACATCACCACACCTGATTTCGCACAGATGATGGCCACCAATGCGACCGGCCCGTTCTCACTGATACAATGCTGTGCAAGGCTCTGGTCGCAGACGCCCGACATGCATGCCGTGGTCAACATCGCGTCGATCGAGGGGCAGCAACCGGCCATCGGTCACAGCCACTATGCAACGTCGAAGGCGGCGCTGATCATGTTGACCAAGGCGGCTGCAATCGAGTTGGGCCGGCACGACATCCGTGTCAATGCGATATCACCCGGATTGATCAATCGGGATGGCCTGCGCGAAGCCTGGTCAGACGGTGTTACGCGCTGGGAAAATGCCGCGCCTCTGCAAAGGATGGGCACGCCGGATGATGTGGCCAGGGCAACTCTCTTTTTGATGAGTGATGCGGCACAATGGATCACTGGAGCCAATCTCGACGTTGACGGGGGAATGCTGGCTCGCCCCATGTGGTGACCGGACAGATTGGTATGGTGATCAACGGCGAACGGCACCGGGTGGTTTGGCCGATGGCCATCCAGGCGGGACCTCCGTGTCGAGTAGATCATCCCCGATCCCCGTGGCATTCTGCTGTCGCATGCATGTCCCAACGATCGTGTTCAAAATACTGAACAGTCTGCGCTTGCGCTGCATTGTCCCGCGGTCGCACCTGCGTCTGAAGACACGACAGTTTCCAGCTTCCCGGTTCTCTCTGCGTGTTGGTTTGGCTACCTGATTGACAGGCAGCAAGCGGGACTGCGGCGGGTAGAAGAAGCAGCACATGATGGGCGCAAGACCGGCGCATGATAATGCCCCCGATCCGGCGGCGCCGGTTCCTGGGAACCCGTATCTTTCGAGCGAACAGTCATGCGGCCATCCACAAGCCGGAATGGCCCCACCGCCTGGCGGCCTCGGTTTCCCTCAAACCCAAAATCCCTCGCCGCTGACCAGCCTGGACGGGACGATTGGCCCGAAACATTCCCTGCTCAGGTGAGGCGGTCCAGCGGTTTTGGGGCTACTTCTCCTGAAAGGCCAGCCGAATGCCGAGCGCACAGTAAATGCTGCCGACGACTTTCCCTTGCCAGCGCAGGACCAGCGGATGACGACGCAGGAAGCGCCCGACACCCCCTGCACTCACCGCCACGACCACCGTGCTGATCAGCCCCATCAGCACAAACAGCACGCCCAGCGTTATGAGTTGGAGCGAAATGAAACCGTTCTCCGGCCGAACAAACTGCGGCAGAAACGCCAGGAAAAAGAGAGCCGATTTCGGATTGAGCACTTCTGCCAATATGGCTTGCCGAAAAGCTGACTGAGGTGTCAATCGTGATGCGACATCTGGCTGGCTGATATCGATTTTTTCTATGATCGCCCGAATACCGAGATAGACCAGATAGGCAGCACCGAGATATTTGATCAGGCTGAACAGGAAGGCAGAGGCCAGTATGATGGCGGAAATGCCGACAACGGCCATGAAGGTATGAACGAGATCGCCGGCAGCGATCCCGAAGGCCGTTGCAAGTCCGGTTCGGGTGCCGCAGCTGGAGGCCCGGGCCAGTGTCAGGAGCACCGCCGGCCCCGGAATGAAGACAAACCCGAACAGGATTGCCAGATAGGTCAGCAAAGTGGTTTGATCGATCATGCTTCCTGACCCTGTTCGCCGGTCGGTCCTGTTTCCATCCGCCCGATTGACACCGGGCATTCAGGTTTCATCATAAACCACCTATCGGTTTCTCAAGTCGGCGTCCACCAATCGAGTTCAGCAAGATTTGTGAATTCGGCCTGTGCCATATCAGTTCCGGACCGAACCGAGGAAACAAATGCCGGCCAGCTACGAAAAACGGATCCTGAGGGTGTTGAATTACATCCACGAAAACCCGGCGGGCGACCTGTCGCTGGACAGGCTCGCTGATGTGGCTGCCATGTCGAGATTTCACTGGCATCGGGTGTTTCATGCCATGACGGGTGAGACCTGCGCCCAGTCTGTCAGGCGAATCCGACTGCATCGCGCAGCAGCGTGGTTGATCCATCAGGATTGGTCCATTGCGGATATTGCGGCATGTGCCGGATATCCAAACGTCCAGAGTTTCACCAGGGCCTTCAGCGAGGCCTTTGATATCTCCCCCGGCGCGTTTCGCAAAACAGGCAGACTTGGTCCAAGACCAACGCAGAAATCGAAAGGAAGTTTCAAAATGTTCACCGTCGAGATGAAACAGATCCCTGCACGCCGCCTGGCGGCAATCTTCCACAAGGGAGCCTATATGGACTCCGGATCGTGCTACAAAAATCTCGCTTCCACCGCTTCATCACTTCAGCTATGGCCGGAGGTTCAAGGCATGATCGGGGTTCACTACGATGATCCTAATGTGGTTGCGGAGGCCGATCTGCGTTGCCATGCCGGCTTGGTTATCTCGCCAAGCACCACTTTGCCTGAAGGGCTGGAAGAAGTTCATTTGGCGGGCGGCGATCACGCGGTGTTGCGCTTCAAGGGTCCTTATACCGCGATCAAGATCGCGTACGATTACCTCTATGGCGAATGGTTGCCGCATTCAGGTCGGGACCCGGCCGACGCTCCCTGCTATGAAAGCTATCTGAACGCGCCTGTTGACACCAGGCCGGATGATCTGCTGACGGACATCTGTCTGCCAATCGCGCCAAAGGCCTGAGCATCACCACCAGGCAGTTGGCGTGTTCGGACGCAATTGATGTGATTGGTGGCGGGAACACTACTGAATCACATCAACCATTGAACAGAGTGCTCTATGATATCGGTCGATTGCATCGATTCGTCCAATTCAGGCCTTTTGTCCCATGGCGCAACCGAAGATCAAGGAGACCGATCTCTACGCACCGGTCAAGCGAATGCTGGAAGCGCAGGGTTACGAGGTCAAGGGCGAGATCGGTGCCGCCGACATTGTTGCGGTACGTGACAATGAGGATCCGCTCGTTGTGGAACTCAAGACCGGATTCTCGCTTTCCCTGTTCCACCAGGCCATCGAGCGCCAGGCGCTCTCAGACACCGTTTACGTTGCCGTGCCGCGCGGGTCCGGCAGGGCATTCCTGAAATCCCTGAAAAACAACCGCGCGCTTTGCCGACGCCTCGGCCTGGGCCTGATCACGGTTCGGATGAGAGATGAATTCGTCGAAATCCATACGGACCCTGCACCCTATCGGCCACGCCAATCGAAGCGCAAAAAGGCGCGCCTGCTGAGAGAATTCGCCAAACGCGTCGGCGATCCAAATGATGGCGGCGCAACCCGAAGGGGCCTTATGACGGCTTACCGCCAGGATGCACTCCGGTGCCTGATGGTTTTGCTCGCATGCGGTCCGACCAAGGCAGCGGTTGTCGCAAAGGCCTCCAGGGTTGAAAATGCCCGTCGCCTGATGGCCGACGACCACTATGGCTGGTTTGAACGGGTGGAAACCGGGATCTACGCCCTGACGCCGAAAGGCCATGAAGCTGTCGCGGTCTATGCCGGCGAAATCGAGAATTTGTCGAGGGAGGAACAGCAACCCGACCCAACGGCGTAGGCGGTGGCTGGCCATTCTGCGCCAAACGACGCATCTGTCGGCTTGTCAAACAATGACAAAGCGCCAGATGTCACTCGACAAACACCCCGTACTGTTGGATTTGTGGACGTTCAAAAGGACAATAGAGAGCTCATCGACAATGTCAGTGATGATGCAGATTTTCGGCGGTAGCCTGCTCCTGCTGGTGTGCCTTTCCATTCATATTTCGATCCTGCTGGGGGCGATCACGGTGCTTCGGCATATGAGAAGCCGTTTCCACGATCCCGCACCCATGCGCCGATGGGTTCTGGTCTTTGCAATCGCCCTGTTTGCCGTGGTTGGATCCAACACCATCGAAGTCTGGGTGCTGGCACTTGCGATTCTTGCTCTTGGTGCCTTGCCGACAATCGCAGATGCTATCTACTTCGCGCTCACCACCTACACGACGCTCGGCTACGGCGATCTGGTCCTGGGGGACGGTTATAGAATATTCGGGGCGTTCGGCTCAGTGTCGGGATTGCTTGCCTTTGGCCTCAGCACAGCATTTCTCGTCAACCTGTTCAGCCGTGTGGTGCCATCGGACCTGGACTGATACGCTCGAAGCAGTAGCTCCGTCAGGTGCGTCACCCGGCAGTCGAACGGATGGAGGATAGCGTTTGTGATGGCGGGTTGTGACCGGTCGGTCTGAAGCGATTTCGGTCTAGACCCACTCACGTTTCGTGATAACCATTAAAACGGTGTCAATCGTTGATCTTGTTGGTGTATTCGGGCTGTGGTGACGATTTAACCCATGTGCCGGTTTGTTCGAAATTGTTCAGGATCGGTTTATGAGGAGGACGGACATGCCGGTGCATATTCGACGACGAATGGGCCGATCATGGGCCAATCCGGGCAATTCCCTTCGGGACGTGGCACACGCCGGCGCATAGGTTAAATCGTGACTACAGCCTAGCGCGCCGCGCGTCTTGTGTCCTTCGTTATGCTCAACACACGGTCGATAAACTGCGTCTGCAGCTTCTTGTTTTTTTCGACATTCATGTGATTGACACCACGCATATCACTGACGTCAACATTCTGCACCTTGCCACGAAAGCCCTGCCCCCTATACACCTCGTTCTTGCTGCCATTGGGAATATAGTAGTTGATGACCTGAGAGATATCGCCCTTGACGATTCGCTTGAGAGTTGGGTCAAACGCGACGACCAGCCCAACCTTGACGCCCTTTTTCGTGAGATAATTTGCCATCGCGGTGGCGCTGTTGGCACCAAGGGAATGGCCGGCAATCACGATGGGATAGGACACATCGCCATCTTTTGCGCGTTTGATGATCTTGTTGGCAAAACCCTTCCAGCCGCTGTGGTTGAAGGTTCTGACATAAAGACCCTTGTCACGCATTTTCTTCGCCATGGAATCCATGCCAAGCGAGAAAATGTTTGCCAGTCCCCTGATCAGATATACCTCACCGGTTCGGGTAACCGCTGCTTTGGCAACGCGAACGGTGGCCCCCTGCGACCGCTCGGATACGGCCGAAGCCGGTGATACGAATGTTGTGATGACAATTGCGATGGCGGCAAACCGCAACGCAGCTGCCAGCCAGCGGCCAATAGAAAGGAACATTGTACTGCTTAACCTCTGTTTATTCCGGAACGGCTCGAACCTGGAATGTCTCGATTCCACAAATCAAAACCCGCTCTCTCGTCGTTTGCGTCGGCACCTGTCGGTTCCGGCCGGCGCAGCCTCGCCCCAATTCGACCATATTTAACCCAATTTCGTCACAATTCAAAGATTGTTCCTCGAACCGCCTGAAACTGAATTCTCCTATCCACAACCAAATCGTCAGCCCTGTGCCACACGGGCTTTTCAGACTAATACAATCCCGGAAAGATCCTCTTCGTCCGCTTGGCATAGTCTCGGTATGTTTGTCCGAACTCTCGCTCCATCATCGCCTCTTCATCGCCAATTCTGAGGAAAAACAGCGCGCCGAACCCGAAAATGCCCGACAATCCAGCCACCCAATTGCCGAGCACAAAGGGCTGGGCAAAGGCCCAAAGCCAAAACGCCGTATACATGGGATGGCGCAGTCGCGAGTAGACCGACGTGGTGATCAATTCATGCTCCTGGCGCAACTCCAGGCTGTTGGACCACATCCGGCCCAGCGCCCGATGAGTCAGACGAAACATGATGAGGGATGCGATCAGCAGCACCGCCCCGATGGCCAAGATCAGCGGACCGACTTCATGATCAACCTGGCTTGGATGACCGGCAAACACCCAGATTCCTGGAAGCAAGCCGAGGCCCGTAAAGGAAACGGCAAGGGAAACCCGGTCTTTCATCGTGCGATGGGTCGCCTTGATGACATGCGCCCGCGCCCGCACATTCGGGCGCCAGCGGATAACACCCCAGATAATGATGAACACGCACCAGATGACTTTGCCGACAAACGAAAAATCCGCTTCCATGTCAGCCCGCAGCCGCCATGTGCTCGGCTTTCCCGCTCAGTTCAAAGACCAGATCCGGATTGTCCGCCAGTTCCGACACACTGATCGGTCCGAACAGCCGGATATAGAAATCAAAACTGACCGGTTTTTCGTAATACCGGACATACTGGTTGTGGGTGAAATAGAGTGAACGCTTCATGGCGCGGTAACGTTTGAGACTCATCCCGCGTTTGAAACGTACCCGGTCCACCTTGCAGCGCGCGGCAAAGTCAGCAATCTCGATGGGGCTGAACGGATGGGCTTTGTAGAAGGCGATCACATCGTCTTTTGACTGAAACTCGTGCCAGTAAACGGTCGGCTCGTCCAGAACAGACCGCAAATGGTCACGCAGCCATCCTGCCTCTTCACAAAGAGCAATCTTCAGATGGCTGGAACCGAGTGACAGAAACCCGACCTGTTTGCCTTCCAGCAAATTCGGGTCTCTATCAAGGGCAAGGGAGAGCGCGGAAATTGCCCAGACACAACCAAGACTATGACCGCAAATGACGATCTCGTCATGCTCGGAGGCCTTGATTTCCCGCGCGACAACATCACCGAATTTGGCCATCCGATCAGAAATCAGCACATTTTGCCGATTGGTCAGATCCCAGGCGAACCCCCAATTGCTGACTGTTGTGTTGAGAAACAGAAAATCTCCCGGCCAGCGACAAAGAACCAACCAAAGAACAATCCAGCCGACCAGTCCGACGATCAGCCCCGGCGCGCCTTCCGGTCCGAAAGACTGAACGACAAAATTAGCAACCGCACCGGCCAGCAGCGCAAACAGAAACATCAAAATGATCGGGTAGATTGAAAAGATGAAATAGAGGCGGCTCGCATTGAGGTAGCGCCTTAGCGTGCCATCATGAAAAATCACCAGATACTTTCGAAGGTTCTGGATGAATCCAATCGGAAAAGTCTGGCTTTCATAGCTTTCGACGATGTCGTACCAGTCGAATTGAACCACCCGGCTGCGAACCTCCCACCCCTCTCCGCGCGTGTTGAATTCGCGTATCGCGTGACTGGTACCGTCTGTTTCGGATGCTCCGGTAGGTGTGATCGAAAAATTGAAAACATCGCCGGTTTTTTCGGCACAGTGAAACAGACGGTCAAGACAGGCTTCGGTCCCGATATTCTCAAATCCGGGAAAATTCAGAACGAGGCGGCTGTGGATTGCGCCAGCTTTTGATCCGCCTGATTCAGAAATCTCTTTGCTCACGCCTGATGGCCCGTTTCTGTATGCTTTTGAGCATATTGGGGCATTGTGCATGCCAAAATTCAAATGCCACTCTTTTGCAGATCGTCCGCCAAAAATCAACATCGTGTTGGCAGGATCACACCCGCCAAATTGCTGAATGGAACAGAGTATCTTGGGTCGGCTCAGAGCGTATTGTTCAAGAAAGACAGAACGGCTCTGGTCAGGTCATTCTTGCGACCAACCGCGTTACGTATTCCAAGGTGGCCGTATTTTTTTCCATCATAGCGTGTAACAGAATGTCCGCCCTCTGCCAGGCGCTTTGCAAAACGAAGCGAAACCTTGTCGCGGTTGTGCCCGTTGGACCAGATCACCATGACCGGAATGTTGCCGTTGCCAGCATAGGTAATCGGTGACAATTCCCGCCATTTGGATCGGTTGCGAAACGGCAACGCATACAAAATGCCCAGCGAATTGTTGGTCAGGCTTGCCAGATAGGCCAGATCATAAGCACCCGTATCATTGGCAATCAGTGCCCGGACGCCTTTGGCCCTTCCGGACAGGATCGCAAGGCTGGCAAGATGGCAGCCGGCCGAATGGCCCATGACCGCAATTCGGCCTGGATTTCCGCCATATCGTTTGATGTTGGAGCGCACCCAGTTGATGGCTTGCCCAACCTGGTCCGCCTGTTGCCCGACACTGATACGTGGATATTTGGTGTAGCCCACCGAAACGAAAACAAAGCCCTGACGGTTGAAGAACCGGGACATCGATCGCACACCGCCCTTGGAACCGCCAACCCAGGCGCCGCCATGGACGAATACGATCACCGGAGCATTGCCGGTATCCGGAGTATAAATGTCGAGCTTGTTGGATCCGTAGCTGACATTGGAAAATCTTTCGGCAAAGGCTTCGTGACCCGTCAGCATAATGCCAAACAGAATCACGGCCGCGAACACAACGGACATTCGCCTGATCATATCGAATCCCTCCCCGACAATAATCCGACCGGTCAAGTTGAATAAATCGAATCCCGATGCTTCGATCAAGGGCGTGAGGATATCCCGCCACAACGAATATGGGGATATTTACAATCCGATCATCACGCTTGAACGCGCATCGGGTTGATGCCAAACGCGGTTATCTACCTGCACACACGCTGTCGTTTCGCGATTCCTGCTTGTCAAACAAAAGGGCCGCCGGAACAGAACCGGCGACCCTTCTTGCTTGAACATCTGCTCGGGCTATTTTGCCCGAACCTCTTCGGGTTGGAAGAACAGATAATCTGCATCTTCCGCTCCAAGATGGCAGTCATGGCAAAATGTCATTGCCGCACTTCCGGCCCCGCCGGTCAATCCGACAGTTGTCCCCCCCGGCATAACAAGCGCATAGCGCCAGTCTCCTGTTTCAGCGTTAAAACCACGGGTCATCTTTTCCATGATGAAAAGCGGCCCGATCGACGCCTGACCGGTCGCACTGACCGTGAAACTCGCCTTGGCTGCGGTCGTGCCGATAGGCATCGGGTTGACCTCGCCATATTTGGCATAGGCTGCGGACCCGATCTTGTTGGTGTAATTCAGCACGAAACGGTTGCCATGCGTGGCACTCGGATAGGCATATTTCGAGAAGTGGTCGAAACCCTGCCATTTATTGACCGCCCAATGGCCGCCACCCTTGTAGGACGAACCGATTGTGTCCTGAAGGCAGTCATAGAGGGCAATCAACTCTTCCGGTGCAAGGTTCAGATCGTCAGGATCAGCGGCCGCGCTAGCTGCACAGGGATTGCAGGGGTTACACGGGTTGCAGGGTCCGCAAGCCGCGGCTTTCGTTGCCGCACAGGGGTTGCAGGCCGAAACCTTCTTTGCAGCGCATGGATTGCATGGGTTGCAGGCCGAGGCCTTTTTTGCCGCACACGGATTGCACGCACCGCAGGCTGACTTCGTGGCTGCGCAAGGATTGCAGGCACCACAGGCGCTTTTCGTTGCTGCGCAGGGGTTGCAGGGGTTGCAAGCTGATGCCTTCTTGGCGGCACAGGGATTACACGCGCCACATGCTGGTTTCTTGGCAGCACAGGGATTGCATGCCCCGCAAGCCGATGCCTTTTTGGCGGCACATGGATTGCAGGCAGAAGCATTCCACAAGCGCGGTACGTAACACTCGGTCGCGCCTGCTCCCGCACTTGCGGCACAGGGGTTACACGGATTGCAGGCTGACGCAGCGCACGGATTGCATGGGTTGCACGCACCACAGGCGGTTTTCTTTGCAGCGCAGGGATTGCAAGGGTTGCAGGCCGAAGCCTTTTTGGCGGCGCACGGGTTGCAGGCACCGCAAGCTGACACTTTCTTCGCAGCACAGGGGTTGCAGGCTCCACAGGCGGATTTGGTTGCAGCACACGGGTTACAGGCGCCGCAGGCCGATTTCTTTGCGGCGCACGGATTACAGGCGCCACAGGCCGAAACCTTCTTCGCGGCGCAGGGGTTGCAGGCTGCAGGTTTTTTGGCGGCGCACGGATTGGCCGCGCAGGTAGCTGCGCTCGGTGTTGCTGTCCCAACGGACAGCAGAAGCGATGCCGCTCCTACTCCGCCAACGGCCAGCGGCACCAATGCCACCGTAGTGAGCAGTTTCGTTTTGAGTAACACCATCTTCTCCTCCTCCAAAGGTTCAGCTAGAACCATTCCAAAATCGCCCGACAACTCTAGGATGATCCGGATGGGTCGGAACTCACGTTTTGGTGACGGTTCAGTCACCTTTTAGCGAGGAGGAGTTGATCGCCTGGGCAAGCCGGTGCGGTATCGACCCGCATACCTTGTAGATCTGCACTCAGCGCGAAGAGCGCCGCGCCTGCTTGATGGCAGCAATCTGCCGGTCGACATTGATATCGATGATGGAGGTGATTTCCAGTTCCCGGTCCTCGTAGATATCACGGTCGGGATGTCTGGTTTTCCAGTCGGCGAGAGTCTGGTCGCGAAGCCTCAGCAGGGCCACGATCTGTGGCTTGAACAGATGGATCAAGGCCGAGACCGTCCTGTTCGTTGCAAGGCACGGATAACTCTGTTCGATGTCGAAGCGATCGACCATCTCGACCACATCGTCGGCGGCATAGAATGTCTCGCCGGTTACCCAGCGATTGGTGGTGAAAAGGCCGATCGGCATGCCCGGACCGTCCATGGAAATCGCCACGATATGTGACAGGGCATCCTTGCCTTTCGGGCGTTTGACCTTTCCTGAATAGGGCACCGGCTTGACCGAGCGTTTCATGCCCGCAGAGCGCAGGAACGTATGGAAATGACCGTGTTCGCCGCTTTCAGGGCGATGCGCGTGATAGTAAAACTGCGCGTGGGATTCGCTGTCATAAACATCGCCCTGCGGGTAGTGCTCCTCTTCATAGAAGGTTCCCTGATGCGCAAGGCATCTGCCGACCGGGTTCTCACCGGACTTCTTCAAAAGGCGGAGGTTTTCAAGCACTGTCTCCCCGGCCCTTGCGAGACGGTCAAGATCGTCGGCTGGCAATTCCGCCAGCCGGGCAGCAAGATCGAATTTGAGCAGCGGTTCGTCCATCGGCAATCCGTATGTAACACCAATGGTCTTGGTTTGACCCGGTTCGCGGGCCGATTTCAAGCAAGAATCAGGTCAAAAAAACTTGTACGGATCAGCTGACCGCACCCAATCATGAAACAGTTGGATGCGGTCAGCGCCCAGTTTGGTCACTGCCAGAGTTTGTCGCTCGCGATTTTCGCGCCTTCGCACAGTGCCTTGAACTTCGCCCAGACCACGCGGTTTTCAACCTCGGTCTTGTACATGGCCTGCGATGAGAAGCCGCAATCCGCGCTGGCGATGACATTTTCCCGGCCCACACGTTCGGCAAATCGCACGATCCGCTCGGCAATGTATTCAGGATGTTCCACAACGCTCGAAGCATGGGTAATCACGCCCGGTATGACGAGCTTGCCATCCGGCAGTTTCACATGTTCCCACATATGGTACTCGTGTTCATGGCGCGGATTGCCGGCTTCGAAGGAATAGGCGCCGGCATTGACCCTCAACACCTGATCGATCATGTCCGGCAGGTCGGGCTCATAGATTCGCGGCCCCTGATTGATGCCGTAGCATGTGTGAAACCGGACCTTTTCCTCCGGAATGCCCTTCAGGCTATGGTTAATGGCATCAACATACATGGCCGCCTTGGCAATGCGCGCCTTCTCATCAAGCGACTTGTCCATATAGACATTCGGCAAAAAAGGATCGTCGACCTGCAACAGGAAACCGGCGTCGATAATGCCATTATACTCTTCCGCCAGGGCTTCACCCAGGGCAAATGCATAGGCCTCCTCGGTCGGGTAATATTCATTGGAGCCGACACCGGTAACCGCGGCAACGGGCATGAACGCTTCTTCACAGCCGAACTTGTCGACGGCCAACTGCAGATTTTCCAGGTCTGTTTTCAGAGCCTCGTGGCCGACATAACGAATCGGGCCGACACAACACAGTGGCGCGGAAGGTGCGATGGCGCCTCCCAGCATCGCACGCTTGAAGTATTCCTCATAATATTCGGGGAACGCTTCGCGTTCTTCCTCATAGACTTGCATTCCCGGGTCGGGCCGAGTCTCAAATCCCTCCAGCCGATCATTGATGTAAACCGCATGGCCAGGTTTCGACATCTCTCCGTCGGCAACGATATCCAGACCGACCTCCACCTGTTTGCCGACCATCTGTTCCACCGACTGGCGCAACTTGTCCGAAAACAGGGTCTCGTCAACCGCTTCACCAGCCAGCCTTTGTTTCAGGATATCCAGCAAATCATGCGGCCTTGGCAGGCTGCCGACATGCGTGGTCAGAATTCGGTCGGTGCTATGTCTCATCAGAAGGTCCCTTTTGGTCGCTGTTCGAACAACAGTAAATCGGTTTACCGTGCGGGGGCAATACTGAATGGTTTTTTGCGGTTCCACACAGCTGAGAATGCAAGGCTTGTATCAGTCGGTGAGGGTCGGAACTCAATTAGAGCGACGGGCAGACGACGACCAGACCGTGCATAGAGCTGATCCGTAGCCGCGGCCTCCAACGGAAGCGGGTCAGGCTGGACCCGCAACTGCCAGGCGCTCGCTCATGTTGCCCGCTCCATCAATAGAAGCAAACAGTCACCACCTTCGACATGGGCGTGGAGCCGACGCGAGACCACTACCCCCGAGACAGTCGAGCGAATTTCCTCCGGCTCTCTCGCCGGCGATTCGAGATCGTGATGCCAGGCGACAATCTGACATTCTCGAACCGTTTCGCCGAGGCTGACGGCCGGTTCGTACCAACCGCGCCGAGGCGCTTGAATATTGTGCTTCTGGTCGCCTTGCTTGAGGAGAATGGCTTCTTGCGTGTCGGAAACCGCATCGGGCCAAATCGGACCCGTTGTCATGCCCAAATGCGCCAGCAGGTTGTCTATGGCGCGAAGGGTTGCGCGCATCGTGTTCGGGGTCACGGTTCCCCCGCCGCCCAGCTCGGCGCTGATCCCGACCAGTCCCGCACGACCCGCTGCCGCCAGCGAAGTGGGCGACTGGGCGGTATTGTCGGCAATGAAGTTGTAGGGCAGGCCCAGATGCCCCATCAGCGATTTCGCCTGCCGGAATCGGTCGGCGTCCGTCAGCACTTCACACAACCCGCACTGGATGAAATCCATGGACGTGCCGCCGGAATGCAGGTCAAACAACACATCATGACCTGGCATCAGATCATGCTCGATGAAATACGCGATACGCTGCGTAGGTGTGCCGAAGGGATCGCCCGGAAACGCGCGGTTCAGATTGCCGCCATCAAGAGGAGAGCAGCGCCGCCCGGCAAGCGCGGCGGGTCCATTGGCCGTAGGAAGGATTGTCAGCCTGCCGACAATGTCCTTGGCCTCAATGGCACAGATCGCCCGGTTCAGAGCAAAACTTCCCTCGTATTCGTCACCATGCACGCCACCCAACAACAGGACTTGTGGCCCCTCGCCGTTGCGGATCTGCGCGATCGGCAGCTTGATCTGAAAAAACGGCGACCGGTCGACAGAATGAGGCAGGCTGACATGGCCCACCTGTTTGCCATCACGGTTCGTTTCGATATCGATGTGGGCGCCCGTATGCATGTGCCAGTCTCTTGGTTTGCATTCACACAGGCTTGCGGCTCTGCATGATTTTGAAAGTTTCGAAAACGTCAACAGTGCTCAATCGGTCTTGCAAAGCCGCTCCCGCACCCGGATGACGTCCTCGCCCAGAGATCCAATGGCCGTCAGATGCGGTGTAGAAGCCGGGAGCCGCAGCACCCCCGGCCTGGCCTCCGGTTCGCAGCATCGCTAATGCAGACACTAACCTATCTAATACGGGATTCTATTGCGCAATTACAGAAATCCTATCCGAGCCAGCCCATCCTTCGTTCAAGCCGCTGCGATGCCCTGGTGACAGCCGCGATATAGTAATCGGCGTTTTTCTCGACTTTGGAATTGGCCAGAACGACCGAAATGGTCACGAGGCATTCTCCTTCCTCGTTGCAGACTGGAGAGGCGATACAGCAAACCAATTCGTCAGCCTGCCCGTCCTGAATCGCCAAACGATCCTGGTATACCTTACCGGCGATTTCGGCCAGACGCGTGGGATCGGTTTCGGCGCGGCCCGTCGGACTCTCCACCGCGCTGTCTTTCATGAGCGCGATCCGCTCGTCCATCGGCAGATGGCCGATCAGCAAGAGGCCAGACGCGGTCCAGTTCAGTGGAAGACGCGATCCAATGTCGGATGCGACACGAAACTGCCCGGGCCCCGTCGCCATTTGCTGCACCACCAACGAAGTCCGGTCGCGCGCGCAAATCTGCACGGTTTCCTTGACCTCATCGCGCAGTTCGGTCATTTCACGCTTGGCTTCCTCAAAAAGCTGAAGTTTGGACGAATAGGCAAGGCCATAATAGTAAAGGCGATCGCCAATCCAAATCGAACCGTCAGCGTTGCGCGACAGGAGCCTGGCATTCACCATCTCGTCAATTGTAACGTAGACGGTGGAAACCGGCGCACCGGTCCCCTTGGCGATCGCATAGGGGCTGAGCGGTTCACCCGATTCGAGAAGATGGTCCAAAATCTGCGTCATGCGGGTCAGGCTGCTGACCCGCGATTTCCGCTTACGCCCAGGGGGTGCTAAGGTTTCCGTATTCATCATCGAGCTCCTGCTCACCTCTCGACCTGTCGCGTTGGCCTTGAACTTCTTCTATTATTATAGAAACGCTGGCGGGCACTTCAACAGGCCCTTGCCGATTTACCGGTCAGGCGCCGCTCCTCAACCCGGTTTCGGGGTCGAACAAATGCACTGCCTCGGGTGGGACGAACAATTGAACCACGTCACCAGCGGAAATGTCGTGGCGACCGCGCACCGATGCGAAAACATCACCATCGCCAAGGTCGGCGACCAGCAAGTCTTCCGGTCCGGTGGGTTCGACGAGGCGCACCTTGATGGTCAGGGCGTTGGGCCGCCCGTTGGTGGATTTGACAACCTCGAGGCTTTCCGGCCGCACGCCGAAAGTAGACGGTCCGTCCGCCGCGCCATCCGCCAATGTGCCGGCCAGCGAAACCGTGCCTGCCGAACATGTAAAGGCATTCCCAGCGACCGTTCCCGGGATCAGGTTCATCGGTGGCGATCCGATGAAACCGGCGACAAAGGTGCTGGACGGGCGGCTATAGAGATCGCCGGGCGTGCCGATTTGTTCAATATGGCCGTCGCGCATGATAACAATCCGGTCGGCCATGGTCATGGCCTCGATCTGATCGTGTGTCACATAGATCGTGGTTGTCCCCAACCGCTCATGCAGTTCCTTGATCTCGCCTCGCACCTTGACGCGAAGCTTGGCGTCCAGGTTCGACAAGGGCTCGTCAAACAGAAAGACCTTCGGGCGGCGCACGATCGCGCGGCCCATTGCAACCCGCTGGCGCTGCCCGCCTGACAGCTGCCCGGGTTTGCGGTCGAGAAGTGGCACAAGCCCCAGGATTTCGGCGCTTTCGCGCACCTGGCGCGTGGTCTCGTCTTTGGGAACCCCAGAAAGTCGCAGACTGAATCCCATGTTCTGTGCCACCGTCAGATGCGGATAGAGCGCGTAGTTCTGGAACACCATGGCGATGTCGCGTTTCTTCGGTGGAATCAGATTGACCACCTTTTGATCAATCGAGATATCGCCAGAGGTCACGTCTTCCAAGCCTGCAACCATTCGCAAAAGCGTGGACTTGCCGCATCCCGAAGGGCCGACAAGCGCAACGAACTCGCCATCCTTGATGTCGATGTCCAGCCCATGCAATACCTGAACGGACCCAAAGGTCTTAGTGAGTTTGGATATCTTTACGTCAGCCATCTGAGTTCTGAAAAGGTGATGTCAACTTCTGGCGGAAAAATTACCATTTCCTTGTTACGGATGCAATAACATAACTGTGTAATAGCACGTTCATTGGGTTGGCCGAGCCGGAATGTCTCGCGCGGCCGCTTCCGCAGGCCCGACAGGCCCGACAGGCCCGAATGCATGACACGGAACGAGGTTTGCTGGAACGAATCCCAGTTGCCGGATGTGTTTTTTCGGCTTTTACTGGACCATCGCGACTGTTGGCCCTCGAACGGCCCCGCTTTCGCACCGGGAAGCGAGCGGATGGCCACTCCAATCGGCGTCTGGATGGCCACGCCCGTTCTTTTGCGACCACGAATTCCGATTCTCGCGGGTCGGCGACGGGTCAAGGGTCAGTCTTGCCGCAGCAATGCGGGATTGATTCCGGCGAGCGCCTCGGAAAGGGCCAGCAGGTCGTTGGCATCGTTATAAACATGGGCCGAGAAACGCACGCGGCCCTCACCTCCCCACACAAAAATGCCCTGCGCGCGCAGCGCAGCCACGACGGCCATCGGATCGTCAACGGCAAATGCGATGTTGCCGGCACGCGCCGCTGCGTCTCCGGGGGTCAATACGTCGACACCCAGATCGGTCAGTACGTGGCGCATTCCCGACGACAGCGCGAGAATATGTGCCGCGCGGGTGGCCGGGCTGAGCTGCTGCAAATGGGCAAGCCCGTTATCGAGAACGTAGAGCGCCATGTAAGGCGGGTTGCCGGCCTCAAAGCGTGCCGCATCGCTGCGGACATCGAACACTTCGCTATTGCGCCAGTGATCGACCGGTTCCACGGCATGCCAGCCGATCGTTCTGGCCGCCGCATCCGGCCAGCGCGCCGAGTTCACGGCAAAGACAGCGCTGCCGTGTACACCCAACTGCCACTTGTAGGTACACGATACCAACACGTCGGCCATGGCCCCATCGATCGGCATTGCTCCCAACGAATGGGCGCAGTCCACGATCAACCTTGCGCCTGAAGCATCGGCAATCTCGCGCAGCCGGGCGAGATCACAGCGTCGTCCGGTCAAATGGCTGACATGACTGACCGCGATGGCTCGCGTATCGGCGTCGGTTGCCGCAGCGATATCGTCCTCATCAAACACCATACCGTCGCCGGCATAGTTCAGCGCTGCACCGGCTCTGCGAACAGCAAGTTCAGCATTCAGCGCCAGCGAATTGAAATCGCCTCGGGCAACGACCACATTGCCACCCTGCAGATCCAGCGCTGCCATTGCCGTCGACAAGGCATCCGATGAGTTCAGAAAGAAGCCGATGTCGCTGGCGGGAAGCCCGGTCAGCGCTGCAACGCGGGCCTTGCAGCGCTCGTGGACGTCAGCCATACGCACACGCCCCGGCATCCCGTCGCTCTTGTCCTCAAGGAAGTTTGAGACAGCTTTATTGTGCGATCGAAGTGCGGGACTCTCGCCACCCGCACAGAGCTGAGTGATCCCGTCGAGGCCTTGAAAGAGCTGTTTGTCCAAAAGCGCCGAACCAGGGAGCGTGGTCATTTTTTCTTGGCCGCCCACATCTCGATTTCCACTTGGAAACTTGACAGAAGACCCGCCTGCACTGCAGTGCGCACAGGGAGCGGTTCCGGCATCATCTCACGGTAGATACCGTTGAACATGGGCCAATCCTCAAGGTTCGCCAGAAAAACATTGACCTTGAAGACATCGGCGAATGTGCAGTTCGCGGCCCTTAATTGATTGTGGCAATTCTCAAGCGTGATCCGGCTCTGCACCTCGAAGTCGTCCGTGACAACATTGCCATCAAGATCCAGCGCCGCCTGACCGGAAATCACGACCAGCGTCGCTTCCGGACTGACTTCAAGAACCGGCGAGTATGGTCCGGCCGTGCTATGCTGGCGACTAACCGGGGCATATTTGGCCGTGCCCGCTGCAGGTGTATTGTTTTTGTCTTTCATATTGCAATCTCATTGTCTATTTGACGGATGTCACGTCAGGCCGTCATCGCCAGAGCCGCAGAGTACGGCAACGAGTTTTTCTTGCGGGTCGAGGTCCACCAGGCGGTCAAAAACCGCGCTGACCACGGTCGCGGCCCCCAATTCGACCGCCAGGCCGGTGTTTTTCCACATCCAGCGGGCGACGTCCTTGGGGCGATCCTCATCGACCAGCACAATCTGGTCGACATGCTTGCGCACCAGCGCGAGGTTGATGTCATAGGTCATCCGGGCACCCAGGATCGGCACCTTGGTGTCGATCCTGTCCAGCTTTACGGGGCGGCCGGCCTTGACTGCAGCATGGAGCGTCGGACAGCCGACGGTTTCGACCCCGATCACCCGTACATGGCGGTTCTGCAACTTGATCGCCGCAGCGATTCCACCGATCAGTCCGCCGCCGCCAATGGCCACAAACACCGTGCCGACATCGGCGAGATCCTCCATGATCTCCAGTCCGATGGTGCCCTGCCCGGCGATGACCTCAGGTGTTGCAAATGGATGCAGGAGAGTCAGACCCCGTTCTTCGGCCAGTCGGCTCGCGTGATCCCAGCTTTCGTCCCAGTGAAAGCCGGTGACATCAAGCACGGCGCCAAAACCCTCGATACGATCGCGCACGGTCTGGGTGGATTGTTCCATCACCACCACATGCGCCGGAAGGCCCAATTGCTGACCCACATGGGCAATGGCCGCGCCGAAATTTCCGCCCGAGGCCGTGGTCAGTCCACGTTTCGCCGCCGCATGATCCAGCGACAAGGCCGAGTTGAATGCACCGCGTGCCTTGAACGAGCCGGAGACCTGAAGGCATTCGGGTTTGAACCACAGGTTCGGAAAGTCCGAGGCCGGGGCGGCGGGAATCAGCGGGGTGCGCCGCACATGGCCCTTGATGCGGCGGGCCGCCTGACGGATCAATTCCAGTGTGATTGCGTCTTCCATGGGAGTTATCCTTTGACAGCACCCGACAGCATGCCCTTGCCGATATAGGGATAGGCGAAAAGCCCGAGAATCAGGGGCGGCAGGATACCCAATGTCATCGCGGCCGCCGTCGCACCCCATTTCACCCCGTAGGACGTGACGAAGAATGTGGCGCCGACGGTGACAGGCACTGCCTCTTTGGTGGTCAGGATCAGGCCGAACAAAAACTCGTTCCAGCAGGTGATGAAGCTCAAGAACAGGACCGCTACCAGGATCGGGCGCGACAGGGGAAAGATGATTTTCCACAGGATGTCGCGTTGGCTGGCGCCATCCAGTTTACCGGCTTCATCGAGGTCGATGGGCAGGTCCTGCATGAAGCCGACAAACAGGACCAGCGCCACGGGAATGCTGATCGTTGCAGCGATCAGGATCATCCCGGTCCAGGTATCGAGAAGCCCGATCAACTGGTACATCAAATAGATCGGAATCGCGTAAATGATCAGAGGCAGTGTGCGGATGTTGGTGACCAATGGCAGCAACCAGCTGCGACCCACGCCATGGCGCGCAATGGCATAGGCCGCCGGGAAAGACACCGCGACCGCCAGAAGCGAACCGCCTGCGCCGATGACGATCGAGTTCAGGATATAGCCGGGGAAGTCTGTGCGCCCGCTGCCGAGAACTTCGATATAGTGCTCCAGCGTCGGCTCAAACAGCAGGGGTGGCGGGCTGGTATTGATCACACCGTTGGTTTTGAACGAAGTCATCACCGTCGCCAGGATCGGCAGATTGATGACGAAGGCGACGACTGCAAAGATCACCCATCGCAAGACGCCGACGATGCGGTCGCGCGGACCTGTTTCGGAAACAATCATGCCGGGTCCCTCCGTACCGCCAGTTTCAAACCAAAATAGAGCAGCGCCAGCGTCGCCACCAGCAGCGTCATCGAAAGCGCTACAGCGGGGCCCAGATCGTTCTGTTTGAAAAAGATCTTGTAGATATAGATGCTGAGCGAGGTGGTGCTGTTCCCCGGCCCGCCGCCAGTCAGCACGAAGATGTGGTCGAAGACCCGGAAGCTGTCGATGAAGCGGATGAAGGACACGATGATGATTGCAGGCGCTATCAACGGCAGCACGACCAGGACATTGAACCTGGTGCCGGTCGCGCCGTCGATGGCCGCAGCTTCCTCAAGATCATAGGGCAGCGACTGCCGCGCGGTGAGCAGGATCAGGAAAGCAAACGGCGTCCATTGCAGAACCTCGATGGCGATCACCGTGAACTGGATGTATTTCAGGCTTAGGAAATTGAGCGTGAATCCGAGTTTTTCCAGATAGCCCGGCACGATTCCGACGAACTCATTCAGGATGAGCCGATACATGACCCCCATCAGCGCCGGTGACACCATCATCGGAATCATCAGGATCGCTGTCAGCCAGGGTCGGCGCAAGAGAAGCGGGTGCAGAGCAAAAACCAGCAGAAGCGCGAAGCCGACTTCGAAGACCGTGCAGATTACAGCGAACTTGATGGAATAACCGACGGCGTCCCAGAGCCGGGGATCAGATAGGGCGATACGATAGTTCCTGAACCCGATAAAGCCATCGCCGGTCAGATTGTGAAATGTCACTTCGTTGAAGCTGAACCATATATTGGCCAGTGTTGGAAAGCCAAGGATCAAAGCCAGAAACACACACATGCTCACGAGGAAAATGCGCGCCGATCTGCGTTCCTGTTGCTGAAGGTTCATGCCTGCCCCAAAACGCGCCCTGTCTATCCAGGGCCGCATGGAGGGCGGCCCTGGGAAAGCGAACTGCTACTTGTCGAATTCGCCGGCCATAAAGGCTTCGACATTCGAGATCGCAGTATCGATATCAAATTGACCGGCCCAATAGCCAGTAAAGTTCTCGGCCTGGTTGGTGTAGATATCGAGCGCGCTGGCACTGGTGCCACCGGCCATCACATGGCCATAGTCGCCCGCATGGGAGGACATGGCGACCATGTCGGGGCGATCGCCGGCGACTTCTTCGACGATCCGCCCGACAACGGGGGGTTGGCCCCCGCCATCGATGTACATCTTCATCGCTTCTTCCGAACCCAGATAGCTCAGGAAGGCGCGGGCCTCATCCTTCTTTTCGGAGGCGGCGTTGATCCCCAGGCCGAGCGCATGGAAGTGGGTCTTGATCCCTTCGCTGCCGGCGGGCTGATGCAAGATGTCGAACTTGCCCGCAATGGCAGGGTATTCCTCCTCATCGACCAGCGAAGCATAGGCAGCCGACCACTGTGTATAGAATGCGACACGCCCGGTGCCGAACGCGCCGTTGGCCTCGGCATATTCATAGGACAGGCTATCGGCCGGTGTCGCCTCGAGCTCGACAAGCCGCTTATACAGAGCCAGTGCCTTGCGATAGGCGTCGGAATCAACCGTGATGTTCCCGTCCGCATCCAGCCAGTCGCCGCCATAGCTGGCCGCAATGCCCTGCCAGATCATGACGTTGAACAGAAGGTTTTTGAGCTGAAGCACGGTTCCGTACCGCACCGGGCTGTCGGGATTGATCGACTTGGTGAAGAACAGCGCCGAAGCCATGAAATCGTCCCAGGTCCAGTCGCCTGGTGCCTTCGGTTGCATGGCCGTGCCCAGAAATTCCTCGCTGATCTCGGCGTAGCGCCCCTGCCAGGCGGCGTCGGACAGAAGCTGATCGATCAGATCCGTTCGATAATACAGAAAATGAACACCCAGATCCGTGGGGATGCCGTAGAAACGGCCTTCGAAGCTCTGGCTGTCGATGGCGCTTTGCGGAAAGACCGACCTCAAATCATCGGTAATCAGATCGTCGATCGGCTCCATGAAGGGGGCATATTTGCCCACATTGTAGGTCGCCGTCAGCATCACGTCGAACTCGGTAGAGCCCGCAGCCACATCCGACAGCATCTTGTCAAAGAAGTTGTCGCGGCTGAAATACAGCAATTCGGCCTTGCTGCCGATCTCGGCGCCCTTGGTTTCGTTGTATTGTTCCACCAGCGCGCGCAGCGACTCTTCCGGGGCACCGCCCGGCCACGCCAGAATGGTGATGTCCGCCAACGCCGCCGAGGCGGACATGGCAAGCGCGGATACCGTCAGAACGGACTTTCTATAGAGGGTCATTCAATCACTCCCTGTTGGTTTGGCCCAGATTTTCCCAACGGCCGCTATGTTTTTCGCGCCCGCTTCCATAATTATGATATTGACCTCATAGTAATATAACTATAAATCACTCGGCAATTGAGTCAACATCGATATTGCCCCGACCTGGGCCACCATTCGAAAGGCAGTCATGCAAATCACAGGTTGGCTTCATCTTGTTCTCAGCGGCGCAATGGGTTTCGATCTGACGAACGCCTTTGACTGCAATGTCTTCATGCTGAAGGCCGGTGAGGACTGGATCCTGTTCGACAGTGGTGCGGGGATCGATGAGGATGAGACCGTCAAAGCGGTCGAAGCCACCGGCATCCCTACCGAGCGGATTCGCCATCTGTTTCTGACACACGCACACGCCGATCACGCTGGCGGCGCCGCGATACTGAAAGAACGCCTGGGTGTTCATGTATATGCCGGGGCACAAACCGCCGCGATGGTTCAGACGGGCGACGAGCATGGCAATGGGTTGGCCCGTGCCCGCGATGCAGGGATTTATCCGGCCGACTACACGTTCCGCGCAACCGGGGTCGACACGGTTCTAGCGGAGAACGAGCAGGTGTCCGTCAATTCGGCAACTGTCACGATGTTCGCAACGCCGGGCCATTCGGCAGATCATGTGTCCTACCTTGTGACCACACCGGACCGGAACACGCTGATCGCTGGCGATGCGTTGTTTTGCGGCGGACGGGTCGTCATCCAGGACATACCCGACTGCAACATCGGTGACATTTGTGCCTCAGTGCGTAAACTGGCCGCCCTCGACTACGATGTTTTCCTGCCAGGTCACTTCAATTTCAGCCTGAAGGATGGTTCCCGCCACGCTGACGCGGCCATGAAATTCGTAAACGGGTTCCAGTGCCCGCCGTCAATGTTCTGAAGGCAATATGTTTTCAGAATTCACGGGTGCCTCCAAACACCATCGCCGACGTGCCACCATCCACCGTGATTGTTGAACCGGTGACGAAGTCTGCATCGTCGGAGGCGAGATAGGCAACGGCGCCCGCGCATTCTGCCGGCACCCCTGCCCGCATCAACGCCACATTTCGACGGATCTCCGAAGCAACGGGCTCTGCCTTGTAATCGGTGGCGTCGGGCAAGACGGCGATCGGCCCGGGCGCAATCATGTTCGCTGTGATGCCGTGCTTCGCCAGATCCACCGCCATCGCCTTGGTCAGCATGAGGATACCGCCCTTGGAACTGGCGTAGGGAACGACATTGGCTTCGCTCATGAAGCTGTTCACTGACCCGACAGTAACGATGCGCCCCTTCTTGCCGGCGTCGATCATGGCGCGAGCCGCGGCACGGCAGGTGGTAAAAGTGCCGGTCAAATTGATCGAGATGTACTGATCCCAGGTTTCGTCATCGACATTCTCAAAACTTCCGCTGCCGAATTTTTTTCCGGCGCAGGCCACAAAGGCGTCTGGTGGGCCCACAGCCTTGTCGGCCTTGTCGAAGGCATCTGCGATTGAAGCCCGATCGGAAATGTCGATAGCGATGCCGTGAGCGAAGGCACCGCCGCTACTCTGCGGCAATGCACTCGCAAGGTCCATATTCACGACCGTCGCTCCTTCGTCAGACAGCCGTTTACAGATGGCCCACCCAATGCCCCTCGAACCACCGGTGACATAGGCAGTCCTGCCTTCAAAGCGTTGAGTTACCATCATTCTTTTCCTCTTTGAACCTACGCAATAACGTTTCATAGGCAGAGCCGGCCAACCCGGACAAAGGCGTAGCCAGCAGCGCCGAGATCATGGTCCCGCCGTCGACATTGATCACCTTTGCATTGACGAAGGCGACGTCATCACAAACCACGAAGGCGCAATTGCCGGCGATCTCCTCGATCTGGTTGAACTGGCAGGCGGCTGGCGGTCGGTGAAAATGACACAGGCGTTCTCTTGGCTGCCTATCCCCTTGGCCAGCTTACCGACACACTGATGCTGGCCGGGGCTGTCGACGGTGTCGGGACAAACGGCTTTGGCGCAGATGTTCTGACCGATTTTGTCTGCCGCCACCGCCTTGGTCAAGCCCGGAACGCCGCATGGCGACCAGATCGGATCACAACGCACAGAACCGCCTTTCGGCCAGCCCGTCAGCGGTACTCACAATCAAGTGGATCTGATTGAGTCTCCCGCATACAGGATGCCGAGCGGCGGGCGAACCAGCAATGCCCTTACCCTCGCCCAATGAAGGGCATCGTCGTTGCCATCACGGTCATGAATTGTACATTTGCCGTCAGAGGCAAATTGGCCATGTGAAGAACAGAATCCGCCACATGCTGAACATCCATGACCGGCTCCGGCTTGATGGAAAGATCCGCCTGGGGAACACCGGCCCCCATTTTTTCGGTCATCTCCGATGCCGCATTGCCGATGTCGATCTGGCCGCAGGCGATATCGTAGGGACGGCCGTCAAGCGATATGGTCCGTGTCAGGCCGGTGATGGCGTGTTTGGAGGCCGTGTAGGGCGCCGACCCCGGACGGGGAACAGCCGCCGAGATCGAACCATTATTGATGATCCGCCCACCCTGTGGTGATTGTTTGCGCATCAGATTGAATGCGGCACGCGCACACAGGAACGCACCGGTCAAATTGACACTGATGACCTTCTGAAAATCGGCGACCGGAATATCGCCGATGGGTGCCGCAGCAACATTGTTTCCTGCATTGTTGAACAGGACATCCAACCGGCAATGTATTGCCTCGATGTCCGCAAAAAGCGCATCAACATCTTCGGGATTGGTGACGTCACAGACGATTGCGGACGCATTGTCGCGTCCGATCAGGTCGACGGATTCTTCCAGAGCTTCCGGACGCCGCCCAGTGACCACCACATGGTAGCCGTTTTTTCCAAGCGTGACGGCACAGGCCCGTCCGATCCCGGAGCCCCCACCGGATACCAATGCAATTTTCATCATGAGCTCACTCCCCGTTTAGATTGCTTATCGCTGAATAGCCGGTCCTAGGCGACCAGCGGTTGGTCGAAGCGAACAGCCTCGAACGCCTCCGCGATCAATTCCGGTCCGGCACTCTTCCGGGTCGCCCCGTTCGAGAGAATCTGCCGGTACCGCCGCGCACCCGGCAGCCCGTGAAACAAACCGACCATGTGACGCGTCACGTGGATGAGTCGCCCGCCGGCTTTCATGTGTCGGTCCGCGTGGTCCATCATCGCGTCGCGGACCCGCGACCACGTCACCAATGATGATGTCGCTCCATAGAACAGTCGATCCACATCCGCCAGAAGCCCTGTATTTTGATAGGCAGCACGACCAAGCATCACACCATCAGTGCCGTTCAGCAGGTCCAGCGCCTGATTCAAAGTCTCAATACCGCCATTGATGCCTATGAAATGATTCGGCAATCTGTCCTTGAGGCGGCGCACCCTTCCATAATCAAGCGGCGGCACATCGCGGTTCTCTTTCGGGCTCAATCCCTGCAGCCAGGCCTTCCGGGCATGCACCCAGAGTGCATCGGCCCCGGCATCAAACACCCGGTCCGCCATGGCATCGAGCGCAATTTCGGTGTCCTGATCATCAACACCCAACCGACATTTGACGGTGACAGGGATGGAGACAGCGGCTTTCATTGCACTGACGCATGTCGCCACCAGCGCAGGCTCCAGCATCAGGCAGGCCCCGAACCGCCCGGATTTCACCCGGTCGGAGGGGCAGCCCACATTCAGATTGATTTCGTCGTACCCCATTTCGGCTGCAATACGCGCAGCCGCCGCCAACTTGTCCGGATCACAGCCACCCAGCTGCAGCGCCACCGGATGCTCCACCGGATCGAACCCGATCAGGCGCGCACGATTGCCGTGAATCACCGCATCCGCAACCACCATTTCCGTGTAGAGCAACGCATGACGCGTCAGCAGCCGGTGCAGGAACCGGCAATGCCGATCCGTCCAATCCATCATCGGCGCAACGGCGAACAGTCTTTCGTCGTTATTCAGCGTGTTCTTGTACAATGCGACATACCAAAAAGGAACGACTTCCTGCTGGAACAATTCCGGGTGTTGTACTGGCGATCGCTTTCCCCATTTGCATCGGGTGAAGGCGATCCAATCGGACAGCAAAACCACGCATACAACGGATGCAAAATGCCATCAACCAGCATGACGGGCCATGAATGATTGTCGCGTATTGCGTTCAAAGGCCAGGAAAGCCGCGAACGTCAGAATCTTCAGACCTGGTCAGGCGCCCCAATCAGTCCTGCATGGATGACCGGATCCGTAACACCTTCCGATCCGATCACCAAGATGACCGAACTGCTATCCAGTCCAAGCGCCTGACGCATTTTGCTCCGGCGAGCGGTTATGATGGCCGCAGCCAGTCCGGCAACGGCGGACTCACCGGCCTCAATGCGCGGGTCGGTTCCAAACGGATGCGCGAGAATGCGCATCGCCGGTGCGACCACATCATCTGATATTGTCAGAAAGTCTCGCGCCTCCTCCTGCAGGATCGTCCAGGCCACGCCGGATGGCTCACCGCAGGAGAGCCCCGCCATGACCGTTTCTTCCGAGATGTGAACCGACTTTGTGCGGCCTGCCACTGCACTGGCAAACAGGCAGGCGGCGCGATCCGGCTCCACAATGAGCACACGCGGAGTGGCATCTCCCCAGTGTTGCCGGAACCCGGCGCAGATCGAAGCGGCCATCCCCCCAACACCCGCCTGCAAGAAAACATGGGTTGGTGCTGCATCGAGTTCGGTGGTGATTTCCTCGATCATGACGCCGTATCCGCAAATGACGTCGCGTGGCGGGTTGGTGTACCCTTCCCAGGATGTATCGGAAACGATCAGCCAGCCATTTTGCCGGGCATCCTCCCTCAGCAGGCGAACAGACTCATCGTAGTCACCCTCAATCCGAACAACTGTCGCGCCGAGACGCCGGATTTCCTCTGCCCGCCCCTCACTGACCCCCGAATGGATATAGATACGGCACTGCGCGCCGAAGCGGCCGCAGCCCCAGGCCAGGGACCGGCCATGATTGCCATCTGTCGCTGACACCAGAGTGATGTGGGCTGCGTCATCCGCGAAATGACCGTCGCGGATTGCCGCCAGGGATACCTTGCTTTCACAACCACTGACCGCCCGGTTTTTCGAAATCTCGCCCTGCAGAACCCTCATTGCGGCATAGGCACCACCAAGTGCCTTGAAACTCCCCAGGCCGAAACGTGGTCCCTCGTCCTTGTATAGAATACTCGCTACATCGATCCTGGTTGCCAGGTCGCTGAGATGATGCAGCGGGGTTGGCGCGTAGCCTGGCCAGTTCCTGATCTCACCTATGGCGGTCTCAAACGCGTGCCGTGGCAGAACGGTCTCGAATGCGTCCCCACTGCGGCTATCAAAGGCCACATGGTCAAGACGCGCGCTGTTGAATGACTCAAACATCTGCTCCACTCCCTCTCGGTACTCGGGTTCAGCGGTTGTCGAAGTTGGACAAGCTCCGACCATTGGCGCACCATCGTGTATGTCAGATTCGGGTACGTGATGACGCCGGGCTTGATCCTCTCAGCCGACACTCTACACGGAAATGCGCGTGCCCAAGTTTCAAACTTGCCCCAGGATTTTCCGCTTCGCCTATTATCTTGCCCCCAAAGGTATGAAAGACAGAAAATGGACTGCTTCGACCACCACATCCTTTTCGTTCTCCAGAATGATTCTCGATTGGCCGCTGAACGATGGGCAGCCGTGTTGGCCTGTCGGTCGCCGGTGTTCGAAAGCGCATCAAGAAACTGCGAGACTTAAAAAACCATCCAGAAGGAGGTCGCCGTTCTGGATCCAGCGAAACTGAACAGGACAGTTAAAATCATCGTTGAGGTCAATCTGAATACGAAACCACCGACAAGCCGCCTGCTCTGCTCAACCCGGTAATGCTGTGTCGGAGGCAACCCGACAAGACTTGTTGGCCGGCCGGATGCTATTGCCGATGAAGTATCTCGACCATCTGGTGGCCACGCACCTCCGGCGTGGTAAAGCGAACGCGATCGCCTTCTTGCGTGAAATCGATCGCTTCGTTCCCAGGCACCAGTTTGACCGAATTGACGGTCCCATCCACCTCGACATCAACCGTCACATCACGGAGCGGAACAATGTCCTGGATCGGTTGAACGGGGTCGCCACGCAGCGTCCCGCGTCGCACCGGATTGGCATAGAGCAAATGAAGCACATCTCGGCCCTCAGTCATCTGTCGCCGCAACGTCGCGCGACCGGCCATCGGCATATCGGCCTCGATCATCGTCTTGCGGCCAAGCGCCAGCCTGATCGACTTGAACACGATCTCCGCCAGCGCGACCGGCCCGGCTTTGTGGTAGATCGAGAACACCGGGTGCGCCAGATAGGTCACGGCGCCCTTTTGCGTGCCCAAAGCATAGCCGTTGGGCTCAGGCTTGTCGGGCGTGTGCAGATGGCCGCTGAACAGCGCGCCGGCACGGTCGAAATAAGGGTCGTGAATGACGCCAAGGCTCTCGCCATCGGTCGTCGTGACCTGTTGAGACGGCGCATACATGAACAGCGGATCATCGACGAAATCCGAGCGAAGATCCGCGCGCGGCAGGGCGTAGTCGCCGCCGGTGAACGATGAAACGCCATGCCATTGCGCGCCCGCATCAAACAGGAATCGGCCATCGCGCAACCCGCTTTCGCCGGTCAGCAGCAACCGGCCGCCATTGGCAAGATGAGCGTCGATCTTGACCTTGAGCGCGTCATCGACGGCAATGACGTCGGGCAGGATGATCAGCCGATACGGTGACAGGTCGCTTTCCGGCGACAGCAGATCAAAGGTGAAGCGGCCTTCGAGCAAAAGGCGAACGGCGCCGTCATCGACCGGATTGTGATGGCGTGGGACATCACTGAATCTTGGTCGGTCGACAGCTTCGGTGCTCATGAGCCCGATCTCTGCACGGTTGGCGCTGCCCTCTGTCCAGGGTTCGCACGTCTCCAGGTAGGAATAGGCTTCGCCGATAGCGCGATAGGTTGACTTGTCCATATGACCGTCGGGCCGCAAATGATCACCGATGCAGCATTTCGCACCCTGCGCGATCATCGCACCGCACTCATAGACGAGGGCATGGGGTTTTTTGTAGCCACCCATTTCGCCCCACATGTGGTGGAACTTTCCCGTCATGCCGAGATAATCCATGCCCGTCGCCTCGAAATAGCGTGCACTGACCGGGAAATGCTCGTAGCCCCATTGGCCGGTCGGCAGCGACTCGATTTCCAGATGACTGAAATATTTGCGCAATAGGTCATCGCGACCCCGGCGATTGTGACCCAGATTATAGAAGACCGGTTTTCCGGCCTTCCTGGCGATGCCTGTGATCCGTTCGAAGAAGCGGATCGTCGTCAATTCGGCAAATTGGGCGCGATGGTCCGGATCGGTCCAGTCGAGCCCATCCTTTTCCATACCCGCCTTGGCGAATTTGCTGATCGACGGCTTCTGGAAGCAGATGTCCATCCAGATCCCGTTCATTTCCGGAAACAGGCTGACGACTTCCTCGACCTGCGCGACCAGGTAATCGAGATAGGGCGACGACAGATCGAGGAATTTCCAGCCATTCTCGACCAGGTCGCCCTTTTGAATCGGGTGTGAATCGTCAGCATTGACAATGCGCCATTCGGGATGTCGGCGAACGCTCAATTCATCCCAGACCGCGGAGACGTAGATCGGTGTTTCGATGCCACGAGCCTGGAGCGCATCAACCTGTGCCCTCAGAAGGTCGAATGCCAGATTCGGGTGCATTTCGCCGACTTTGGTCGGGTGATAGGAATAGCCGTGATGGCATTTGGCGAACAAGTTGACCGAATTCACCTTGGCCTTTGCGAAGGTTTCGGCAAAGTCCTCGGGCTCGAAGCGGCTGCCAATATCAGGAATCTCGCTGGCCGTGTGAAAATCAAGATGGATCTGGCGGTACCGCATGGTTCGAATCCCTTATGAGCAAGTGTTTGCAAAGTGGCGGGTGATCCCGCCTGCATCGAAGATGTGAATGGCGTTCGCAGAAAAGCGCACCGATATTCGCTCGCCGGTTCGCACCTCTCTTTGCCGGGGAAAGTGAATGACGATGTCACCTTGCTCGGCATCGGATTCACTGGAGGCAAAACCGACCGGCGTGCCGTAAACGAGCGTCTCGCGCCCCAGATTTTCAACAATCCGTACATCTAGTTCGAAGCCGACATCGCCTTCACCGAATGCCTCGGGGCGGATACCGATAGTGATTGAATCGTCTGGCGATGGCGCCGTGCCATTACGGGCAACGTCAAAGCTGAACGTGTCGGACAAGGAAACCCGCACGGTCTTTTCGTCTACATCAGTGGCGAGCGCGTCGATGAAGTTCATCTTGGGCGAACCAAGAAATCCAGCCACGAAACGGTTGACCGGCCGATTGTAAAGATCGAGCGGTGACCCGACCTGTTCGACCTCGCCGTCATTCATGATCACGATCCTGTCCGCCATGGTCATGGCTTCGGTCTGGTCATGCGTCACGTAAATCATCGTTGCGCCAAGTTGATTGTGCAGTCGGCCCAGTTCGACACGCATCTTGGTGCGCAGCGCTGCATCGAGGTTGGACAGCGGCTCGTCGAACAGGAACACCTTGGGTTCACGGGTGATCGCCCGGCCAATCGCGACGCGCTGCTTCTGGCCACCGGAGAGCGCTTTCGGTTGTTTGTGAAGGTGATCCTCAATATGCAGGATGCGCGCGGCCTGCGATACGGCGCCGTTGATGGCAGCCTGAGCCTGCTTTGCCATCTTGAGGCCAAATCCCATGTTCCCCGTCACGGTCATGTGCGGATAGAGCGCATAGTTCTGGAAAACCATGGCGACGCCACGCTCGGCGGGCTCGCGGTGAGTAACGTCCTCCCCTCCAACGGATATCGTGCCCGCATTGACGGTTTCGAGCCCGGCAATCGTACGCAGCAATGTCGACTTGCCGCAGCCCGAAGGGCCGACCATGACGACGAACTCGCCGGGTTCGATCTGAAGCACGATGTTCTTGATTGCCTCGAACGATCCATAGGATTTCGAGACATTAGCGATGCTGACGCTACCCATTGTAGTTTCTCCGGTGGGTCATTTGCCGAGCCCCGCCAAGCTTCGGACAAAGTATTTCTGCGCGAGCACGAAGACGAGCAGCAGCGGCAGCGTTGCCAGCGACAAGCCAGCCATCACTGCGGGCCAGTCGGCCGTGAACTCACCCTGCAATTCCAGTATGCCGACCGGCAAGGTCTTCAAATCCGGCTGAGTCAGAATGAGCAGGGCAAGAATGAACTCGTTCCAGATGAAGACGGACTGGAAGATGGCTGCGCTGGCAATCGCCGGGCCGGAAAGCGGCAGGATGATCCGCATGAAAGTCTGAAAGCGCGTACAGCCGTCAAGCCGTGCCGCTTCCTCGAGCTCACGGGGGAAATCGAGAAAGAATGCGTAGAAAAGGATCACCGTGAACGGGATGCCGTAGGCTGCATAGGGCAGCACCAGTGCCAGACGCGAATTGAGCATACCGGCGCCCGATATGATCTGGAACAAGGGCACCAGCACCGCCTGCATTGGAATCGCAAACCCGGCTACGATCAGGAGATAGGTGAGCTTGGACCAGCCGCCCTGCATGCGGGTGAGCGCATAGGCGGCCAGGCCGCTGATGACGACGATGAGCGCCACGGAAAGGAACGTCACCAGAACCGAGTTGACCATGAATTGGCCGATGCCAACGCCCCAGGCCCGCTCGAATGCCTGGAAATTCAGGCTTTCCGGCAAGTCGAGCGGCCGCATGAACATGGAATTCCGTGTCTTCATTGACGTCATGAACATGAAGACGATCGGAATGAGGACGACCAGGCTCCACAGGCCGACAAATCCGTAAAGCACCAGTGTAGTTGCGTTGAGGCGACGATTATCCATCGCTCACGCCTTCCGGGAGGTGCGTAGCTGCAACCAGCCGAGCGCGACCGCGATGACCAGAAGCACAGCCGAGATCGCGTTGGCGTATCCCGAATTGCCCAGCGTGAATGCCTGCAGGTAAATGTAGGTACCAAGCACCTGAGTTGCATTGGCCGGACCGCCCTTGGTCATGACGAAGATCAGGTCGAACACCTTGAATCCACCGACCGTGGTAATGAGCACAGCCACGATCAGGATGTTTCGAATTGCCGGCAGAGTGATGTAACGAAAGGCGCGCAATCCGGTGGCGCCGTCGAGCGCAGCTGCCTGATAGAGCTCCTTCGGCACGGCTTGCAGGCCCGCCAGGATAAGCACCATCATGAAGCCGGTATATTGCCACGCAGCAACCCCCAGCACGACCCAGATGGAAAACGCCGGATCACCCAGCCATCCAAGTCGCGGCGGGGCGATCCCGATTGCCGAAACGAGGACATTCATGGGTCCGACATTGGGATCGAGGATAATGAGCCAGATCAATCCAACGGCGACTGAAGAAATCACCATGGGAGCAAAGATGATCGTGCGCATCAGAGTCCCGCCAACCGTGATTCCTCGATCCAGCATGGCGGCGAGGATCGTGCCGAAACCAACCTGCAGAACGATCGAGCCGATGACAATGATCAGATTGTTTCTGAGTGCGACCCAAAAGATCGGATCGCTGAACGCGCGGGCGTAATTGCCAAATCCCGCAAAATCCCACTGGCGATCGGTCAGGCTGAACTGGAAGAGAGACCCGTAAAGGACCAGCACAACCGGCACGAAGACAAAGACGCTCATCAGGATCAGCGCCGGCGCCAACATGGCAGCGTAGGTCAATGTGCCGCTGGAGACGGTGGTTTGTTCAGATCGTGCGGTCATGGTCTGCTATCCGAGGTGGAAACGCCGCCACATCGAGCAGCGGCGCTGGCTTGACCGTCAGGGCGACCAAGCCGGGAGACCATCAGAGATTGGACTTTGCCTGCAGAGCCGTTTCGCGGATCTTGTCCATTGCCTCCTGCGGTGTCATCGTTCCGTTGAGGACTTCAACACCCGCGTCGAGATAGGCTTCCGAAACCGAATTTTCGAGCAGAACGTCAAGCACATTGATCGGTGTTGAAACCGAGGCCACATCATTGGCAATCCACTTGAACTGTTCGCTCAACGCATCCGATTCACCGAGCAGTTCGGGGTTGGAAGGCACCCGGCTCATGATCTCCGCATAGGCCTTGGCCATCTTCGGAGAAACCAGATGGTTCAGCCATTTGACGGTTTCCTCGGGGTGTTCCGTCTGTGCGGAAACCTGATAGCCCTGGACAAGCACGAAGTTGGTGTCGTCAGCGCCGTCGCCGCCCTCAACCGCCGGCATGCGGAACATGGCATAGCCGGTGAAGCCGTCCTGATCGAAGATCCCCGCACACCACGAGCCGCAATAAATCATCGGCGACGTGCCAGATGAGAACATCGCTCGGGTGAGTTCGGGCGCTGTGGCGTTGGGCGCATCCTGGAAACAGCCGGCTTGCTGCAATTCAAGCACCTTTTCCCAGGCTGTCACGAACTTCGGATCGGTGAAGAGATCATCTGCCGATGCACTCAGGTCGTAGTCGTCCTGAGCCGCTTCAAAGCCAACGACACGCTCGTTCAGCATCGTGATGAAGTGGTTGAGCTTCCAACGCTCCGAGTTGCCGAGCGGCATCGGCACGATGTCGGCATCAATGGCCCGAATGTCGCGGCAGAGCTGCAAAAGGCCATTGAACGAAGTCGGTACCGAAAGGTCATGTTCTGCAAACCAGTCGACATTGTAGTAGAAGAACTTGGAGACCGCTTCCATCGGCACGCCATAGATGCCGTCGCCATGGCGAAGGGATGAGATCCACCCTTCCGTGAGCATGGACTGAAAGCCGTTCTCCTCGGTACCAAATTCGCTGATGTCGAGCACAAGTCCATCTCGAACGAAGCGCGCAGAATCCTCGCCAACCCAATTGAAGAAGGCATCCGGCGGCTCCGAACCGTTCAGCGCTACCTGGATCGCCGTTTTGTAAGCCTCATTGGGAAAATCCTCATGAATGATACGGATGCCGGGGTTGGCTTCCTCAAAGGACGACTTGGCCTGGGCAACGAATTCGTCCAGCCCCTGGTTCTTCAGCGTCCAGTATTTGACTTCGACAACATCTTCGGCATTGGCAATCGCCGCTGAGGCGACAAAACAGGTGGCCGCGGCAGCGACCGTCACAAAGCACTTCATCGATATTCCTCCCAACTCAATTCAAGCAATTTCGGCCAATGCAAACGACGTCTGCACAACCGGGCACAGCGAACGGATTCGGTTCCTCAATCCAATCGAACCGGTTCGATAAACATCATTGTTAGCAGATTGAATATGTTTTGCCAGTCTCGAATCAGATTTTTTTTGACGTGCCTGCAACGATCGCGTATTGGACATTGTACCCATCGCTCGGTGTGGAACACAGGGTGGGGAAAAACAGGACTGCAAGGACGAAGGGCACTGTGAGCGGGCGTCAGAAACATGCAACGATTGCTGAAGTAGCTAAACGCGCGGGTGTTGCCAAATCGACCGCATCCCTGGCTTTTACTTCACCAAAAAGATTACGATTTCAAACACTTGAAAGAGTAAAACAAGCAGCCAACGAGATCGGCTACGCACCCAGCATGGCCGCCCAGAGCCTCAAGACAGGCCGCAACAATCTGATCGGCGTCATTGCCAGTGATATGCGTAATCCGCACAATGGCGCATTCTTGTCCTGCGTGCAGGCGGTTGCGCTGGAGCGTGATCATTTCGCTCTGGCAGGACTGAGCGCTGACGACGGAGAGCGCGAAACAGCACTATTGAACCGGTTCAAAGCACTACGTGTGCGGGGCATCGTATTGGCGCCTTCACGCGGCGGCGAGGACTATGCGCGCCGCATATCGGATACTGGCGCACTTATCGTCGCCTATGACCAGAAGATCGATGGGCTGGATTGCGACCATGTCGGTCTCGACAATGCGCTTGCGACATCGATGCTGACGCGGCACCTGATCGAGCTGGGGCACCGACGCATCGGCCACATCAAGGGGCGTTCGCGCCTGTGGAGCGCACAAAAGCGGCTTGAGGGCTATACGCAAACGCTGCGTGAAGCCGGCATCAGCGTCGACCCGGCGCTGATCGCCGATGGCGATTACGATCGCGATACCTCCTATCAGGCAGTCATCCGGCTCATGCGCGGCCCAACGCCGCCCACGGCGCTTGTCACCGCAAACAATGACACGGCCGTCGGAACTCTCCTTGCTCTGCGAACGCTTGGCCTCGATTGCCCGGGCGATGTCTCGCTCACATCCGTTGACGTGATTCCCAACAGCGAATTGATCACTCCGCAGGTAACCGCTGTCAGCCAGCCGGTGGAAGACCTGGCGCGCCTGTCAACCGAATGGCTTTTTGATCGTCTGGAAATGGAGCCCGGCGAGACCTTGGCTCCCCGTGAGGCGATGCTGGCACCCAAACTGGTCATGGGCACGTCGACCAGGCAGATTTAGGCAAACTTCAAAGAGCTGTACGGAGTTTGACGATGACCTCCATCGCGTGTGGACGTCGGGTCCGGTGATCGAACTCGCTCATGGATCATGGCACCCGGCGGATGAACAATTGGACAAGGTTTTGCCAATGACCGTGGAACCATGGATCAGCGGCTTCAGAAACAGTCCAAATCGCACTGATTTCTTTGATAAAACCCAGCAATCTGATAAGGTCGCGGCACCCCCGAAACGCTTTCGCCGACACGATCCGCAACTGCAAGCGAAACCAGGATATCCAGGGTGACACGTGACGAAAACGATACCCGGTTCAGACATTGATTTCGACCGCAACGGCAAACAGGTTGGGTTCTATCGCCTGCCCTATTCGGGACATGATGATGCCTGGGGAGTGCTGCCGATACCGTTGGCCGTGATCAAGAACGGAACCGGTCCCACGATACTGCTGCAGGGTGGCAACCATGGCGATGAATATGAGGGCCCCATCACGCTGGGCGAGATCATTCGGGAGCTCGATCCGGCAACGGTGTCCGGGCGTCTCATCATTGCGCCGGCCATCAACCTGCCGGCCGTGAATGACGGGTTGCGTGTTTCACCAATTGACGGTTTGAATTTCAACCGCACATTTCCAGGCGATCCGAAGGGTTCGACGACCCTGCAACTTTCTGCATTTGTCCATGACGTGCTGTTTCCGATGGCCGATATATTCGTCGATCTGCACTCCGGCGGGTCGTCTCTTTCCATTGTGCCAAGCGCCATCATCGAACCATCCGACAATGCGGAACTGGCCGGTCGTATCCGCAAGGCTGTGGGCGCGTTCGGCGCACCGATGAGCGTCGTCATCTCCAACCGTGGCGATACAAGAACCTCAACCGCGGCAGCCGTTCAGGCAGGCCTTGTTACCGTCGGCACCGAGATGGGCGGTTGCGGCACCGTATCGCCCAAGGCGCTTGACGTCTGCCGGCGCGGTGTCGGTAATCTTCTGCACCATTTCGGCATTGTCGAAAGCAGCGCAGCACAAGCTTCCGGCGAACCGGAGCACCTTCATGAGCTTGGACCGGCCGCGCATATTCTGAGCGAGGATACCGGTGTGTTTGAACCGTGTCATTTGTTAGGAGATTCTCTGCGGGCCGGCGATGTCGCCGGGCGCGTGCATTGCCTTTCAGACCCCCGGCGACCGCCAGTCGATTTGATCAGCAGCGCCGACGGTGTCCTCTATGGATTGCGCCATCCCGGACAGGTTCGCCCCGGCAATTGTTGTGCTGTAATCGCCTCACCCTGTTCGCCATCCTGAAGACTGAACTGCTCCGGTTTTGGACAATTGGAAGCGGCAACTCATGTACCTGTTGGCGGATCGCCCAGCCAGCTGTCCTCAGCATGCATGGTCCAACGGATCAGATCATCCGGCTTGGTGGCCTGGGCCCAACGCTCCAGAAGCGCCTGCTGCTTCTGCCTCTGCCGAAGCGTGGATGAAATCAGCTCGGGATCCCAATCCGACAGCACAAGAGCACGCAGACGTTCTGCCACGGCTGCACAAGCCGGATCGCCCGCAAGGTCCGTGATCTCATCGGGATCGTCCTCCAGATCAAAGAGCTGCCCCGGCTTGCCGTGATGATAAATGTACTTGTAGCGCCCAAGGCGCACCATCCGCTGGATGACTTCGCGTCCCCCCGCCCAGGGTGGCACGCCGTCATTGACATATTCGCAGAAGGTCTGGTCGTGCCAAGGCGCATCAGGCGCCTGAAGCATATCCGCGAAACTTCGGCCTTGTGCGCCCGGAAGCGCCGGCGCCTGCGCAAGATCAAGAAGGGTTGCAGTGAGATCGGTGAGATTGACGACACCATCGCGTGTCTGCCCTCGTGGCAGCCCGGGCCCTTTGACAATCAGCGGCACCTTGGCGCTTTCGTCATAGAGCGTCGACTTCCACCAAAGGCCGCGTTCGCCCAGATGCTCGCCGTGGTCGGACAGATAGACAACCAGCGTGTTTTCGCTCAGGCCCGACGTCTCAAGCGCAGTCAGGATGCGACCGACCTGCCCATCTAGTGTCTCCACAAGCCCATAATAGGCTGCCCGGGCTCGGGCAATCTCGACATCCGTCACGTCATCGATGTGGCGGTTCTCCCGCCACCAGCGATAATGCGGATGCTCCAGATCTGGATCAGGCGGCGGAATGGCCGGTGGCGGGACACGGCCCGAATAGTCGGCATAGAGGTCCGGGTCGCAAACATAAGGAGCATGCGGCAAAATCCAGCCGACGGTCAGGGCCATTGGTTGTGGATCTCCCGCCCGGCGCCGTTCGCCTGCTTCATGCAACATGGTGACCGCGGTGTCGGTAACCATCTTGTCGTAGGTTTCATAGGCTGAACGCCCCGGCCCGGATGCCTCCAGACTTTCACGCCAGGGATCATTCGCGCGGTTCAAGGGGCCGAGATCATGCGCCTTTCCACCCAGCCAGTTGGGGCTATGGTCGCCCACCTCGCGGCGAACATATCCACGCATCTGGTCCGGTCCGATCGAGTGCATTCGTCCGCACAGCCAAGGCGCATATCCGGCCGCGCCGAGACTATGGGCAAAGGTCGGCAGATCGGAAGGCAGGATGTCACGATTGGTCCAGCATGATTGATCCACCGGAGCCCTGCCGGTGAGAAAGGACATTCGCGATGGCAGACAGATCGGGGACGGGCAGTAGGCATTGGTCATCCGAATGCCCTCAGCCGCCAGTGTATCCAGGTTCGGTGTGCGCACGACGCGATCACCCGCATGGCCGGCGATTTTTGCCGCATGCTGATCGGAATAGAGCAGCAGGATATCGGGTTGCCGCGACACCGCCCTATTCAGCCGCATTCAGTCGATTGTGCTCCGCCTGCATCGGCCACATGTAAGCACTGGGCGGTTCGGTGGCCCGCGCCCAATCAGCCATCAGTTCCTTGGCCGCCAGGCCGGCCTCCAGCCGCCGGCCGATTTCCTCCGGATCCCATCCGCGCAAGACTTCTGCCGTCAACCCGTCGCGGACTGCCGCGTAACGCGGATGACCGGCCAGGTCGTTTTCCTCCAGCGGGTCGTCGGCAAGGTCGAAGAGCTGCGGCCGATATCCGTGATAGTAATTGAGCTTGTAACGGCCATCACGGATCATGCGGTTTTGCGTCGTCCCGGGCGGTGCCCAGTCCATCCGACTCGCCTGGCAGTATTCGGAAAAGGTTCGATCGATCCACCGCGCCGATGCGTCTTTTGCAACGTCAAGAAAACTCACGCCGCAAGCATCAGGCAGTGCCGGCGCTCCCATGGCGTCGATCATCGTTGCCGTCAGATCGGTCAGATTGACGACCTGATCGCGGCGCTCATCGGTGGGCAACTCCCCCGGCCAGCGCAAGATCATCGGCACACGCGCAGAGGCTTCGTAAAATGTATGCTTCCACCACAATCCATGGGCGCCGATCTGTTCTCCATGATCCGATGAATAGACCACGAGTGTATCGTCCTTCAGCCCCAGTGCCTCCAGCCGGTCGAGGATGCGACCGATCATCCGGTCCATTGCCGACACAAGCCCGTAATAGGCCGCGCGGGAACGCAGTTCCTCGGCTTCGGTTACGTCCCTGCTGTCTGTCGCTTCCCGCCACGCAGCAATCCACGGATGATCAGCCTCCGGTGCAGGAGCCCGTGGGTGGGCAAGGCCGACGCGGCCTTCAAAGCGCGAGTAATCCTGCGCCTGCGCAACAAATGGCGCATGCGGCAGCATCAGGCCAACCGTCATGGCAAATCGCTCGCGGCGTCCGGCGGACAGATCCGCAGCCAGTCCGTCAAGCCTGTTCAGCGCTGCTTCGGTGACATCCTCGTCCTTGACCTCATAGGCACTCTGTCCGACGCCCGAGTGTAGCAGGCTGCGCCGGTCCGGCGAAGCGGTTCCCTCCAGCGGCCCCATATGGACACGTGGCACACCCGTCCAGTTGGCGTGGTGGTCCCCCACTTCCCGTTCCGTATAGCCCAGGAGTTGGTCGGGCCCGACAGAATGCAGGCGCCCGATGAGAATTGGCCCTAGTCCGGCGGCGCCCAGACTGTGCGCGAAAGTGGGGATACCGGAGTGCAAAATGTCCTGGTTGCCCCAGACGCCATTACGGTATGGCTGCCGTGCTGTCATGGTGGACATTCTCGAAGGCGTGCACAATGGCGAGGGGCAATAGGCGGCATCGAAGGTCACCCCTTCACTCGCCAGCCTGTCGAGCGAAGGTGTTTCCGCCAAACTGTCTCCGTAGCAACCGGCTGTCTGCGCGCAATGTTGATCAGAAAAGAGGAACAACAGGTTCCGGGGTGCCGCCATGGCCTTGAATCTCGCGTTGCAATGCCGAAAATGTACTCGTGTGCATTGATTTATGCAAGAGCAGCCTAAGTGGTCTCTCCGGGTCGGACACTCGCTTCGACTTCAACGCGGCGAAGATTGGAATCGGGATGCGCGGCGAGCCTGCGGATTTCTTCCGCGCCGACCTCCGCCACACGTTCGAGAGGGAAGTCGAGCGACGTAATCGACGGATGGGCCACATCCGTCAGTTCCGTTCCGTCGACCGCACAGATCGCCAATCTTCCCGGCACATCAATGCCGAGCCGGCGGCAGGCCTCCAAGGCACCGACCGCCACCATGTCACTGGCACACAGCAGTGCATCTGGCAGTTTGTCATCGGCCAGAAGGGTCTCAATCAGACGGGCACCGTCGGCATAACTTGGGGCGACACGCAGTTCCCGTCCCTCAACACCGGGGGCAGCATCGATTGCGTCGGTGAAACCCTCCAGCCGCGTGACGTTCAAGGCATTCAGTGGATTGGCAGAATGTGCATAAGTGATGCGCTGATAGCCGCGGGAAACAAGATGCTCGGTCAGCATACGGGCAGCCTGTTGGTTGTTGAAGCCCACACAACTGCCAAGGCTGTCCGGATCATAGGACAAAAGCTCAACAAAAGGTGTGCGCGCAACGCGCAGCATTTCGCGCATCGGACCGGTCAGCACGCTGCTCATGATGACGATTACTGCCGGGCACCAGCCTGCCATTTCGCGCATCGCAGCTTCACGTTGCGCAATGGAATCGGTCAACGGAAAGTGGTTGATGATCAGTCCATCCCGATGCAACGCCTCGGTCAGCAATTCGGAAATCGCCCCGTAAACGCCCGACATCTGCGCCGGAGCGGCAAGCGAGACAATTCTGCTGCGTTCGGTTTTCATGCCGCGCGCGGCCTGATTGGGAATATAGCCGCTGCGGGCAATGGCCGCCTCGATACGCTTGAGCGTATCCTTGGCCACAAGTTCGGGGCGCGACAAGGCTCTAGAAACCGTGATCCGGTTGACGTTGGCCTCACGGGCAATGTCGGCCATGCGGGGGCGTCTGCCCCTATCGTCGCTCACCCATATGCCTCCTTCAATCGAAGGAGGTCTAGCATCTTGCCTTGTCCCGGAGCAAGCGTGGCTACGGTCGGGAGCGAGCGGCATTCAGCCGGGCAGATCGATGAACAGGATTCGGGTGAAGACGAATTGCAGCACAACACCGAGTGCCAACCCGATCGATGCGCCGAAAACCGCATCCCGCCAGTGAATTCGGTTCGAAAGGAGCATGGTTGTCACGGTCATGAAGGCAGATGTCGCCAGGGCAAAAGGCAACCAGCCCTGCGCCACGATTGTCACGAACAATATGGTCGCCACCGTGAAAATCACACCGTTGCGTACAACCTCCGGGTCGATCCGCACCGGTGGCGGCGGATTTCGCAGGGTACGCACAACCTGTAGCGCGACCTGCAACAGCACAAGCAAGGCAACGATTCCGGCGGTTGCAGCCGGCAGGACATCGGGACCAATGACATCGAAGACCGGACCTTCGGTGCGGCCCGTGCCAAGAAAAACGATCCCGCAGAAGATCAAGATGCCGATCTCCACATGCAGGCCGGCAACGATCGCCAGAATCCGGCCGAAACCGGTGGAAACCCGATCACCCATCGCGTCGTATCCGGAACATCATGTACCACATGCCTGCCGTCAGGAGGGCGCACAGGATGGGAACCGGTGTCGCCAGCAGCGGCAGAACGCTGCCGCCGGTAAACATGGTTGCCTGTCGAAAGGACGTCTCTGCAATCGGTGCAAGCACCAGACCGATCACCAGCGGGGCCAGCGGATAGTTCTTGCGCTCCATCGCGAACCCGACAACCGCGAATACCAGCATCACACCCACATCAAACCAGCTATTGGCAAGGGCGAAGGAACCAATCACGCAGAGCACCAGAACCCCGGGCAAGAGAAGTTTGGTGGGAACGGATGCGATGCGCGCAATGAACCCAGTGGCCAGATACATGACGCCCAGCATCACGACATTGGCGATCAGCACCGCCGCGAAGATGGTCTCGACGAATTCGGGATTGGAACGATAGAGGCCGGGTCCCGGTTGCAGCCCGTGAATGATCAGCCCGCCAATGAGGATCGCATCAACCACGCTGCCCGGAATGCCAAGCGCAAAGAGTGGCACCAATGCACCGCCCACGGTGGCATTGTTGGCGGCCTCGGACGCAATGACGCCTTCTTCGGATCCCTTGCCGAAATCCTGAGGCCGGCGGCTGAAAGACTTGGCGACGGAATAGGCAAAGGCTGATCCGATATTGGCACCCACACCCGGCAGGATCCCGATCCACGTACCGATCAGGGATGCGCGGATCATGCCGAACCAATGCTGAGCAAAGTCGCGCAATCCCATGAACATGCCCTTGAGGTCTTGCCGCACGCCGCCCGTTGCGCGGGCACCGCCCGGATTGAGCACCTCGGCGAGCACCTGATTGCCGGCGAACAATCCGACCAGAACCGGCAACAGTTTGAAACCGTCATTCAGCGCGTCGATACCATAGGTGAACCGATAATTGCCGCCGATGGGATCGAGGCCCGGCAGGGCGATCAGCATTCCGAAAAATCCGGCGATCAGACCTTTCAGCATATTGCCACGGCTCAGCACCACCAGAAGCGCCAACGCCATCATGATCATCGCGAAAAAGTCAAAAGGGGAAAACCGCACCGCGACAATGCTCAGCGGGCGAGCCAGCAGCACCAGGAAAATCCACGAAATGATGCCGCCCACGAAACTTGCCACAATGGCCAGTCCGATTGCCCGACCGGCCTTGCCCTGCTCTGTCATCGGATAACCGTCAAAGGTCGTCATCACGGATGCTGCCGTGCCTGGCATGCGCATCAGCACGGCGGTGATCAGGGACCCGGATACCGCGCCGACATACATCGCACACAACATCGAAATGGCATTCAGGGCGTCCATCTTGAATGTGAAAGGCAAGGACAACGCGATGAGCATGGAGCCGGTGAGCCCGGGAATGGAGCCAACGACGATCCCAAGAACAACGCCCAGAACGATGTAGAAAAAGGTAATGGGGGCCAGCGCCGCAAAGAGCGGATCAAAAAGTTCCATCGTCCGTGACTGCCCCGGTAATTCGGCTTCCCGGTCCGGATCAACGGACCGGGAAGCAATGCCACATTATTGCAGTGTCGCAGCGACGCCTTCAATGACGCCGTACAGCTCGTTGATTTCCGGCAGGGCTTCCGCACCGGCCTGGAAACTCGGAATCATGCCACGTTCTTCCAGAGTCGCGGACAGTTCCTCATTTGCAATTGCAACGCCGAGCGCATCCTGAAAGGCCGCGACGCGATCGGCTGGCGTACCACCCGGCATCAGCCACATATATTCGACGCCCATATTCATCGGGTAGCCCTGTTCGGTGGCCGTTGCAATATCCGGGAAGTAGGGAATGCGATCGCCACCGAGTGCCGCAATGACGCGCACTTCGCCACTTTTGGTGATCGGCAACGCTTCAGAACCGGCCAGCACACCCACATCGATCTGCTCGCCGAGCAGCGCTGCCGTTGTCGCGGCGCCGCCGCCTGTCTGGACGTAACGAAACTCGGCGCCATCACCCTGGGCTTCGATCATCAGCATGGAAAAGTGATTGACCGCACCAAGATTGACGCCTGCTATGACCGGGTCGCTGCCGCGGGCCGCCTCCAGCAGCTCATCCAGCGTTTTGTACGGAGAACTGGATGGCACCACGACGACAAGCGGGATTTCAACACCTGTGGCTGCAACCTCAAAATCGGTGTGACGGAACTCGGCCTTGTTGAGCGCCATGGCTGTCAGCAGGGTCACATGATTGGCAAGCACCGTATATCCATCGGCATCGGCCTCGAAGACCCGTCGGCTGCCGCCAACGGAACCGCTTCCCGGGACATTGACCACCACGATGCTGCCACCCAGTGCCTTTTCCAGATGCGGCTGCAGCGTGCGGACCAGAACGTCCGTGCCCCCACCAGCACCCGCAGGCACGATAATACGCACAGGCTCTGACGGATAATCGTCTGCCATGGCGGGGCTCAGGGCAAGCGCCCCGGCGAACGTCATTGCTGCGATCGATTTCATGATTGTCATGGTTTCCTCCCTATGATTTCTGTTACGACGCGAGCCGATTTGGCGATCTTTTGAACAGACTATGTTATCGAGTACATATCATGCTTTCTGGGGTTTGCATAGAGTTGATTAACTCGGCGATTCAAAGGTAAACTTGGTTTACAGTCGGCCAATCACGTCGACGTTCAAAAAGATCGAAATGAAAGAGGAGGCCACCCGTGTCCAAGCAATGTTTCGGAACCGCATCTGTTCCCCTGTCACCTGCTGTCAGGGCGGGAGATTATGTTTTTGTGTCGGGACAGGTGCCGGTGGGTCCCGATGGGAAGATTGTCAGCGGTGGCGTCGGCGCACAGACCCATGCGGTCATGGCAAATGTCAAAGCCACTTTGGAACTGGCGGGCTGCACCCTGGAGGATGTTGTCAAGACAACTGTCTGGCTGCGCGACCGGGACGATTTTGCCGAATTCAACGCGGCTTACGCGGAGCATTTTCCCGTCGACCCCCCTGCCCGTTCGACGGCCGAAAGCCGGTTGATGATCGACATCGCTGTCGAGATCGAGGCCATGGCCTACAAACCGGTCTGATACGCTGCTTGCTGATCGATCATCCGGGCCAGATTGAACGGATGCCGCAATAGCCCGACATGTTCGAATCCTGTCGCAATGTTTGCCGGGCTAGCGTCAACGCTCAATCGCCGCCAATCCGCACCATCGGGCAATGAACAGCGCGACAATCGCGGTGGTCCTTTTCATGCTGTCGAGGTCTGCTCTCTCATCCGGCGCATGCAGCCCCTCCCCGATGCCGCCATAACACAGCGTCGGAATCCCGTAATAGAGATCATAATTGCGGGTGTCCGATGTCGCCGTCATGCTGAAGCTTTCCAGATCTGTACCGATCACCATCTTGTGGCACTGGCCCAGCACAGTTTCCGCTTCGGTTCCGGGGGCAAACACATGTCCCTCGGCCTGAAATCCAATCCAGGTAATGTCAGTATGTGTGTGCCCCAGGCGCGCGGCCGTGGCGGAGATCCGATCGGCGATCCGCCGGCGGATATCTGAATTGGCGTGTCCCGGCAGCACAGACAGCCGGCACTCGATCTCGCACCAGGACGGAACGGAACCCAGCCAGTCACCGCCGCGAACCTTGCCCAGGTTGAATTTCACCGGGTCCTCGATGTGGCCGAACCACTCATGGGTTTTGGCCTCTTTGTTGATCTGAGCCGTCAAATCCAGCAGATCGTCGACATAGTCGCGGGACGCCATGATGGCGTTGGCTGCCTGATCGGCGGCCAGAACGTGTCCCGGCCGACCCAGGATGCGGACGCGAAACCACACCGACCCCAGCTCCGCGCGCAGAAGCCTGTGTCCAAGTGCTTCGGGGATCAAACAGGCATCCGCGATATAACCGCGTTTCAGCGTGGCAAGTGCACCATTTCCCGTGCATTCCTCCTCGGTCACGGTTTCCACATAAACCTGGCCGGCGGGTCGATATCCCAACGCCTTCAATGCATCGAGCGCAAAGACGATTTCAGCTATGCCGACTTTCATATCAGCCGTGCCGCGACCATGCATGAACCCATCGGCCACACGGGGTTCGAAAGGCGGATGCTGCCACAATTCCGGCGCCCCCGGCGGGACCACATCCACATGCCCCTGCAGGATCAGACTGCGCCCGGAACCCGGCCCCACATCGGCCACCACCTGAAGAGCATCGGTATAATCGGCATCCTCGACTGCCCCGGCTCCGTCTGTGCCTTGGATTCCAACCTCCTCGATTGTGAAGGCATCCACTTGCCAGCCGCGTTCTGAAAATTGTGTGCAGAGCCACTCCTGACAGGGCCGTTCATTCCCGCGGGTGCTGGCAAAGGAGACAAGCCTGGACAGCCATTGGATCTGTTTTTCGGACTGCCCCTCGATCGTTTCCAGAAGCGCCGCGTGCAAGACCTCCGGATCGAAATCGGGCGCCGGATCCATCAGGTTGGATCCTGCGCCAATTGAATGAGATAATGGGCAATCATCAGATCGAGATGCGCTCCACCGCCATTCTTGAAAACGGTGATTTCCTCTGGCGAAACACGCCCGGCGTCGCCGCCCACAAGGTCATAGAGATCACCCTGAACATCATTACGGGCGATAACGCCGCTCTGGATCGGGATCATCAGCTCACCGATGTGATCGAGCGTCGTTTCACGGCTGTCGACAAAAATACGTCCGCGCTCCATAAGAGCATCATCGGCTTCCCGCATATCCGCCTTGAAAGCGCCGATCAGATCCACATGCGTTCCCGGTCCGACCCAATCGCCTTCCAGGACCGGCACCTTGGAAGTCGTTGCCGTAGAGACGATATTGGCCCCCTCGCATGCCACCTTGGCATCGCGCACCTGTACTGCGGGTATTCCTCGTTGCAGCAGACCGTCGACCAGCGCGCCGGCACGGGCGCTGGACCGGCCACAGATGCGCACCTGTTCCAGAGTCGGAAACTGCGCTGCATAGGCTTCCGCCAGGCTGTCGGACACCGCGCCGGCCCCGAATATGGTCAGGATTTTCGGCTCGGATCTTGCCAGACAACGCGCACCCAGTACCGAATCCGCAGCCGTTTTCCATCGCGTCACCAGCTCGGAATCAACGAGTGCAAGGGGTGTACCCGTGCCGGTCTCGAAACACAGCATCGCGCCCTGAACCGTCGGCAGGCCGCGCTCCTGATTGTCCGGGATGACCGTGACGGTTTTCACGCCGCTTCCCAATCCATCGACATAGGCCGCGCGACTCAACATGGTCATAGCCTCGTCTCCGAGAAATATGTCGGCAATTTGCGGCTGCGGCAGACGGTGTCCCTGTTCCAGCGCCGCGATGACGCCCAGCCAGTCGGGAAGTGAAGTCAGGTCTTCTGTTGAGATGAATTTCATGGGGGGCCGCTATCTCAGGCAAATTCTATTCGGTGGATCCGATGCCATAGCCACTTGCCTTGATGCGTTCCAGGGACGAACTGATCCACAGAACACGCGTCTCCTCTTCATCGGCAGCGATCAGAGCATGACCGAGCGAACTGTCAAAGTAAATGCAATCACCCGCGGTCAGATCCGTAGGCTCGTAAAGTTCGGTGTGTAACGTCACTTTGCCCGAGAGCACGTAGAAGAACTCTTCCCCTTCATGTGCCGACAAGGCAGGAAATGCCTCGACCGAATGGGCCTTGATTGTCGCCAGGAGCGGAATGAACTTCTTCTTGGTCAGTTCGGTACACAGGAACGTGTAGCTGTAGACCGGTGTCTCGTGGGTCGTGCCGTTCCCCTGTCGGCTGATGGACCGCCGCCCGGTGCTCCCGACTGCATGCATGGGCGAAACAAGCGTGCCGACGTCAACGCCCAGCCCGCTCGCCAGAGCCACCAGCGTATCGAATGTTGGTGATATCTGCCGGTTTTCGATCTTCGACAGCGTGGAAGTCGAAAGTCCGCTGCGCCGGGCCAGTTCCTCAAGGTTCAGTCCGTCGGCCTTTCGCAAGGCTCGGACCGTGTGAGCAAGCTTGAGAACCTCTTGCCGCATCTTCGAACGGTCAGCAACAAAACGCTTTTCGTCTCGATCGGGTGTGTTCATGGGAATGCGGCTCCAGCTGTGAGTGCCCTATGATGCGCATTCGAAAATACGTTGACAAGAGTACCGGTACAAGTAATCTCATAAAATAATTTCGTATGTGAAAAAATCGGTATCCCCGGACGAAACCCGGTCAGCCTCGGGAGAGTTGGCAAAATGTCTACAAGAATAGCAGTCGATATCGGTGGCACATTCACGGACCTTGTCTATTTCGACGAAAAGACCGGCGCCACCGTGCAAGGCAAGGTTTCGACAGTTCCATCAGCACCCGAACAGGGCGTCGAGACCGCCATTCAGACCTTCGTGCCGCCCGAAATCATTGCCGACGCGGAGTATTTCCTTCATGGGACCACCGTTGGTCTTAACGCCCTGCTGGAGCGTCGTGGTGCGACGGTCGGCCTGATCACCACCGACGGGTTTCGCGACGCACTCGAAATCCGTCGCGGTGACCGCGTCGAGATGTACAATCTCTTCTGGCACCAGACAAAACCACTCGTTCCGCGTCGCCTGCGGCTTGAGGTTCCGGGGCGCATCCTGGCTGATGGAACGATCGAAGGCGCACCGACAGCGGAAGCGGTTTCCTCCGCCGTCCGGACCTTTGCGGAACATGGTGTCAACAGCATCGCCGTCAGCCTGATCAATGCCTATGTCGATCCCCAACATGAAATCCTGGTTGAAAAACTGTTGCGGGAGGCAGGTTTCGAAGGCGGGATTACGCTGTCCCATCGCATTTCCGGAGAATATCGGGAGTATGAACGCACATCGACGGCCGTCATCGATGCCTTCGTGCGCGGGCGAATGGCGAACTATCTGCAGCGCCTGGATGGAAAGCTCCGCGACCTGGGCTTCACCGGCCAAAGCCTGATCACGCGGTCGGGTGGCGGTTCAATGACATTTTCCGAAGCCGAAGAGCGCCCGTTCGAAACGATCATGTCCGGCCCTGTCGGCGGTGCGCAGGGCGCCAGTGAATTCGCCCATCTCCTCGGCGACGAGCAAATCGTCACAGCGGATGTCGGTGGAACGAGTTTTGACACATCGTTGATCCTTCGTGGCGAGCCTCAGATCCTCTTTGAAGGAGAGATCGACAATATGCCGATCCAGTCACCCTGGGTAGATGTGCGCTCGATCGGCGCCGGAGGGGGATCGATCGCCTATGCCGACACGGGCGGATTCATGCGGGTAGGACCGCAGAGTGCTGGTGCCGACCCCGGCCCGGCCTGTTATGCCAAAGGTGGGACCGCTCCGGCCGTCACCGATGGTGCCGCTTATCTCGGCATGCTGGGCCCCGGTGAACTCGCATCCGGCATTACCCTTGACATCGATGCGGCGAAAAACGCCATTGCACAGGTTGCCTCAGCCATCGATCAACCGGTTGAAAAGGCCGCCGCGGGTATTCTGCAGATTGCTGCGACATCCATGGCGAATGCCATGCGCGAAATCTCGGTCGAACAGGGACTGGATCCGCGCGGCATGACCCTTCTGCCCTTTGGTGGTGCCGGCCCGATGATGGGCACCTTGCTGGCCGACGAAATGCAGATGAACCGGATTGTCATCCCACCCTATGCCGGGATCTTTTCGGCCTGGGGTCTGCTCGGCGCCGATATGGTGCAAAGCGCTTCACAGACATTGATTCTGCCCTTCGACGAAGCCTGTGTGGAGCCCGTCAACCGCATCCTGACCGACCTGTTGACCGGCATCCGGGCACGCGGAGAAAGCAGCGATGCCGCCGAACCTTCCCTGCGGCTGGATGTTCGGTATCTGGGGCAGGAACATACCCTTTCGATTCCCGTCGCGCTCGACGGCGAAAGGCTCGGTGAGGAGATTCCGATCATCGCTGAACGCTTCCGCGAGGAATATGCGCGCACCTTTGGAGCGACGATGAATGACGGGCTGGAACTGACCTCGGTTCGTGCGCAGCTCAAGACTCCCCTGCCCAAACGCGATCTGGTCCCGCCGAAGGACGCAAGCCCGGCCTCGGGCGTTGCGGAAATTGAGGCCTATTCGTTTCGCGATGCGACACGAAAACCGTTCAGGATCTGTCCCCGTGACCAATTGGGTGACGGCATGGACGGCCCGCTGATCGTAACGGAAACCGTGACCACGACCTATGTGGACAGTGGCTGGCACATACGCCCGGGCACGCACGGCGAAATGATTCTCGAAAGGAGTGCCTGATATGTCTGACCAGGGGATTCTGACGCATCCCGCCGGGCAGCCGCGCCAACCGGTTACCGGCACCTCCGATCCGATCACCACCGAAGTCGTGCGCCACGCACTCAACTCGGCGGCCAATCAGATGAAGCGGGCGCTGATCCGCACCGCTTTTTCGCCGATTATCTACGAGGTGCTTGACTTCGCTGTGGCGATCTACGACCGGCATCTCAGAATGCTGTCCCAGGCACCAAGCCTGCCGCTTTTCATGGGCACCCTGAACTATGCGGTCGAAGAGGCAGTGAAGGGCGTGGGCGGGGAAGAAGCCATCGATCCCGGTGATGTGCTGATCTACAACTGGTCCTATGGAACTGGCAGTCATGCGCAGGATGTTGTCATTGTTGTTCCGGCATTCCATGAAGACACACTCATCGGTTACACGGCCATCAAGGGACATTGGCTCGATATCGCGGCCAAGGAACCCTACTGCACCGACACGGTCGACATCTTTCAGGAAGGCACCGTCTATCCCGGACTGAAGCTTTACCGCAAGGGCGAGCTCAACGAGGACGTTTATCGCATCATCATGGCCAATACCCGCATGCCCAAGGCGGTCGCCGGCGATATGGGTGCGCAGGTGACCGGGTGCAGGGTCGGTGTTGAACGCTTTCAGGAAGTCGTGGCGCGGTTTGGCCTTGAGACCTACCAGGCGGCCGTCGAAGACATGTTCGATCACGGCGACACGGTGATCCGTTCCTTCTTCGAGAAAATTCCCGACGGGCGCTATGTCGGCAAGGGCCGGATGGACAGCAATGGCGTAACCCCCGGCGAAGTCCCCTTCGAAATCGCACTTGAAATCAACGGGTCGGATGTGCGCATTGATTTTTCCGGCGTCCCTGAACAACAACGCGGTCCGATCAACTGCCCCCTGCCGTCGACCATGTCGGCGGCACGCGTGGCGATCACCATGCTGGCCGGCTACGGCGAACCGCCGCATGAGGGACATTTCCGTCCGATTGAGGTCATCACCCGCGAAGGAACGATGTTCCACCCGGTCTCACCGGCTCCCTGTTTCATTTATGGATGGCCGGCATTGCAGGCCATCGAGATTATCTATCGCGCCCTGGCCGAGGCCATGCCAGATGCCGTGCCTGCGTCGTCGGGTGGCTGCATCTGCGCCTGTGTCTGGTGGGGTGAGAAGGAAGATGGAAGCGCCTGGATGGACGGAGCGCCACATCCGGTGGGTCAGGGCGCCTGGAAAGGCGGAGACGGCGGCACGATGCTGCACATCGCCGAAAGCGCTACACGTTTCACCCCCGTCGAGGTTTGGGAAACCCGCAACCCATGGGTAGTCGAGCATATGCGGCTGGCACCCGATTCCGGCGGTCCGGGAGAATGGCGCGGCGGCGCAGGCATAGACTTCCGGTTCCGGATGCTTGCGGACACCTACGCCACCACCGTTTTCGAACGGTCGGAATTTCCGCCGTGGGGTCTGGCGGGCGGCGGCGAAGGAAGAGCCAATCGCTGTGATTTGACCATAGCGGGCAAAGAGACAGAGAACATCTCAAAAGCCACCGGTGTGCTCATTCCGAAAGGCGAGCGCCTGGACTTCATCACCGGCGGCGGTGGTGGTTATGGCAACCCCGCAGACCGACCGGTTGAAGCGGTGGAAGATGATCTGGCCGATGGCTACATCACCGAAGATTTCGCTCGCAAGCACTATCCGCAAAGGGTTGCCCGGTAATGGTTTCCCCGGGCAATTTGGAGAAATCCATCTCGAAAGCGACACGCAGGATTTGGTTTCTGGACGAAATCTGTGCCAAAAATGGCAAAAGGTGAAACTGAATTTCGCAATTCGGTCATCCGACCGGGGTTGCGGATGAAAAACACCCAACAACCGAAGGGAGAACGAAAATGCTCAGACAACTGCTTCTAATATCAACGGCCACGGTGGCAATCGGCTTGATGGCCGGGCCGGTCGCAGCCGAACGTATCTTGCGCATGGATGAGGCGCCGATCGGGGAAATGGACCCGGCCAAGGGCACCGACTATGCCGACACGGTGCTAGCGATCAATCTCTATGACACGCTCGTTTATCCGAAACAGGGCGGCGCCGGTGTTCAACCCCATTTGGCGACCGAATGGGACATCAATGGCGAAGAATACACTTTCAAACTGCGGGATGACGTCACATTCAATTCCGGCAATCCGCTGACCGCCTCCGACGTGGTCTTCACCTATAACCGGTTGATGGCGATGGGTCAGGGCAATTCCGGCCTTTTTGCCGGTGTTGTCGACAAGGTCGAGGCGATCGATGATCACACGGTCAAGTTCACCTTGACCAAACCCTTCGCGCCGTTCCTGGCCTCATTGGTCCGCCTGCCGATCGTTGACGAAAAACTGGTCAGCCAGCATTTCAAGGACGGCGATCACGGCGACAAGGGTGACTACGGCTCCGAATGGCTGTCCCAGAACAGTGCCGGATCCGGAGCCTATGTCGCGGAAAGTCACGACCCGCAAACCGAAACCGTGCTGGTTTATGAGCCGAACTACTTCCTCGAGCCGGCTGAAAACCACCCCGAGAGGGTGCGTTACCGGTATGGTCTGGACGCGCCGACCGTGCGCGCTTTGATGGCCCGTGGTGAGCACGATATCTCCAGCCAGTGGCTGCCGCCGGAAGTCTTCAAGGCGCTTGCCGATGAAGGGGTTGTTAAACTGGTGACGGAGGCCGGTCTGACCGGTGAATACTTCAAACTCAACACGCGACGCGCACCTCTCGACGACGTCCATTGCCGCCGTGCGCTGGCCTATGCGTTCGACTACAACACGCTGCAACAGTTGGTCCGGATCAATGAGGACACCACGCAGGGTCGCCCGATGAAAAGCGCCCTGCCCGTCGGTCTGGTTGGATTTGATGCGTCACTGGACGATTTCGCGCAGAACATGGAACGTGCAAAGTCGGAACTGGAACAGTGCAAATACGACCCGGCTGAACATCCTCTGGACATTGCCTGGATTGCCGAAACACCAGCGCGCGAAAAAGGCGCCCTGATGATGCAGGCGATCTATTCGCAACTCGGCTTCAAGGCCAGCATCACCCGCACACCCTGGGGACTGATCACCGAACAGGTCACGAGCCCGGACACGGCACCCCATGTGATCGAAATCGCGGTTTCAGCACTGACACCGGACACCGATTCACTGCTGTTCAACATGTACCATTCGTCGATGCCTCCAACCTGGATGTCGGCGTCCTACATGGTGAACGAGGAACTGGACAAACTGCTGGAAGCCGGTCGTTTGGAAACCGATCCGGCCAAGCGCCAGGAAATCTACGCCCAGGCCAACGAAATCCTGGCCGATCAGGTGCCGGATATCTATGCCTATGAGCTGTTGGGTGCTTTTGCCGTGCGCAATGGCGTGAACTTCAACAACCTGGAAGATCCGGCGAAAACCTATCCGGTTTCTGGCTTCAACGCCCTCTTCAAGGATGTTTCGATCAACGAATAAACCCTGAAAAGGTGGCCCCGCGCAGCCATGCGCGGGGTTCTTTGAGCTGGACCGGGATGCGGAGACAGGTTTGGACCTCGTCGTATGAATTCAATTCTTTCTGTGTTGGCCCGCCGCCTGGCGACGACAACCCTGGTTCTTTTTGGCGTATCCGTCCTCATCTTCCTGATTGCCCGCATCATTCCCGGCGATCCGGCCCGTATCGCACTTGGACCAAGAGCAACGCCGGAACAGGTCGAACGGATGCGCGAAACGCTGCATCTCAATGAGCCGCTGGTAACCCAATATTTCTATTTTCTGAGCGATCTCCTGCGCGGTGACCTGGGTATTTCCCTTTATACCAACCGTCCGGTGATGACCGACATAGCGCAGTTCCTGCCGGCCACTCTGGAGCTTGTGCTGCTTGCCGGCATTTTCATGGTCGCGATCGGACTTCCTCTGGGTGCCCTGGCTGCCCGGCATCGTGGTGGATGGCCGGACAATATTATCCGGGTGTTGACCCTGATGACCGTTTCGGCTCCGTCCTTTGTGTGGGCGGTGATCCTTGTTCTCCTGTTTTCCTATTATTTGCCGCTCTTTCCCATTGCCGGGCGAATCCACGAAACGATCATGATTCCTCCGGTCACCGGGTTCATGCTGATCGATACGATACTGGCCGGAAGCTGGGACGGATTCTGGTCGGCACTGCATCACCTCATTCTCCCGGCTTTCGCGCTATCGCTCTCTGGGATTGGCCAAGCAGCACGGCTGACACGGTCGAATATGGTGGAGGTCTATGACCAACCCTACATCGAAATGGCGCAATCCTATGGATTCCCCGAGGATCGCATCGCCCGCAAATATGCGTTTAAACCGTCCTTGATTCCGTCCCTGACGATTATCGGGCTCGATTTTGCCGCCCTTCTTGGCAATGCATTTCTGGTCGAGACCATATTCGCCTGGCCAGGCATTTCCCGCTATGGCGTAGGCGTGATCCTGCAAAAGGACCTCAACGCCATCGTCGGCACGGTCATGATCATCTCGGCCACCTTCCTCATCGCCAACATCATCGTCGATCTGCTGGTTGCCTACATCAATCCACGCATCCGCTACGCGGAGCGCTCGAAATGAAGCGGGCTCTGACCATATTGTTGAGCAATCCGCTATCGGTTGTCGGACTGACGCTGGTGACGTTTGTTGTGCTGACGGCCCTGCTTGCGGATTTCATTTCCCCCTATCCCGAACACGCGGGAGCGGTGGTGGATTTCCTCAATGCCAACAAGCCGCCTAGTGCCGAGTATTGGCTCGGCACCGACGTGGTCGGGCGGGACCAGCTCTCACGCATATTCTACGCCTATCGGGTCTCCCTTGGGCTGGGCGTCGTCGTTCTCGCCATTGCCGTTCCCATCGGTGTCACGGTCGGGCTTGTGGCCGGGTATCTGGGCGGATGGGCCGACTATGTCCTGATGCGGATCACGGATGTGTTTCTCTCCATTCCGCCGCTTGTGCTGGCACTGGCGATCATGGGCCTGCTGGAGCCGACGCTGCTTAATGGCATGATTGCAGTGACCGCCATGTGGTGGCCATGGTATGCGCGGTTGGTCTACAACATCACGCGGGCGCAGAAAGTAGAAGGTTACGTCCTTGCCGCCGAGGTGATCGGTGCTGGAAAGCTACACATCATCTTCCGCGAAATCCTTCCCAACTGCATGCCCTCCATCATCACCAAGATGACGCTGGATTTCGGCTTCGTCATCCTGATCGCCGCATCGCTTTCCTTCCTCGGCCTCGGTGTCCAGGCTCCCACGCCGGACCTTGGCTCCATGGTCTCCGAGGGAACCAGATATCTGCCGGACAGCTGGTGGCTGACGGTGTTTCCGGGCATTGCAATCCTGATTGCCGTGTTCGGCTTCAACCTGATCGGCGATGTATTGCGTGAAGTTCTGGATCCGGACCTATGAGCGCTGACCTTGCCCTTTCCATACGCAATCTCGCACTGAGCTTCAAAAGCTGGTCGGGCACGTCGCAAGTCCTGCACGGCATCGATCTGGAAATCAAACGGGGCGAGCGCGTCGCCCTGGTTGGCGAGAGCGGCTCCGGCAAATCCGTCACCGCACGCATCATCCTCGGCACGTTGCATGAGCTCAAAAGCGCCAGAATTTCGGGAGAGGTCTGGGTTGCCGGCCGCGAAATGTCCAGCCTTTCGCAATCGGAGCGGCAAGCGCTGCGCGGCACGGACATATCGATGATCTTTCAGGACCCGACCACCGCGCTGAACCCTGTCTACACAATCCGGCAACAGTTCCACGAGGTCCTGATGCGCGGAGACCCGAAGATTTCCCTTTCAACGGCCGAGCAGCGCAGTGCGGACATTCTGCGTGAAGTCTCGATCACCGATACCGAGCGGGTTCTGGAAAGCTACCCCTTCCAACTCTCGGGCGGCATGAACCAGCGTGTAATGATCGGGATGGCCCTGATCAATGAGCCGCAATTGTTGCTGGCCGACGAGCCGGGAACAGCACTGGATGTCACGGTGCAGGCGCAGACGCTACGTCTCATGCGCGACCTTGTGCGCCAGCACGGGACCTCCGTCCTGTTCATCTCCCACAATCTGGGCGTCGTGCGGGAATTCGCCGACCGCATCTATGTCATCTACAAGGGAAGGATCGTTGAAACCGGGCCTGCGGCCTCGATATTCGATGATCCCCGGCATGCTTACACAAAGGCGTTGCTTGCCGCCATCCCGCGGCTGACCGGTGGCGGCATTCCGGAAATACAGGAGGATTCTGAAGCCTTTTTTGATCCGATGGTCACCCATGAGGACGTCAGCGCATGACAGCTCAACCCATTTTGTCAGCGCACAATCTGACCAGGGATTTTCGGGTCGGAAAACGCACGATCAGGGCGGTCGACGATATCTCGTTTGATGTTCAGAAAGGTGAGTGTCTCGCCATTGTCGGCGAAAGTGGCTCGGGCAAGAGCACGGTCGCCAACATGATCCTGGGTATCCATCCCCCGACATCCGGTACGCTGAGCTTTCACGGAGAAGAATTGCCGGTCAAACGGACACTGCTGCACCGGGAAAAAATCCAGCTGGTGCAGCAAAATCCGCTTTCGTCGCTCAATCCGCGACGTTCCATTGCCGCCTCGCTGCGGCTTGCACTCGATGTGCACAAACACGGTACCCGTGGCGAACGGCCCCAAATGGTCCAGAAACTTCTGGAGGAAGTCGGTCTGGACCCCAGTTTTGCAAACCGCAGCCCGTCGGCCCTGTCTGGTGGACAAAGGCAGCGGGTGGCCATTGCCCGTGCCTTGGCCTGTCAATCCGAAGTCGTCGTTCTGGACGAGCCGACCTCGGCGCTGGACGTGCTGGTCCAGGCGCGAATCCTGCGGCTCCTGGACGATCTCCGGACAATGCATGGTCTGACCTTCATCTTCATTACCCACGACCTGTCCGTGGTGCGCAACATTGCCGACCGGGTAGCCGTGTTTCAGTACGGCAAACTGGTGGAACTTGCCGACACAGAGGCACTTTTCGAAAATCCCACGGAAGAATACACTCGCAGCCTGATCAGCGCCGTACCAGTGGTCAGCACGGAAGAGGTTGAACTCCGCGGCAGACTGTCAAAGACTGAAGCGGCCGACGGCGGGGTCGAGAGCCCGGGCGCATAGCTGGCCCACACACCGCGGGTTGCAGAACCGTTGCACACCATCTCAGATGCGGGACGGCGGTGCCGACCCTTGATTTTGTTGATGCATTCCGTTTTTGCCGATACGCTCAAGACATGAACTGCTCCGAGGGCTGAATGATGACCCCTGTCTCGACTGATGACAGCCATCCAGACAGGATGGTGAATGTGCTGCGCCACACCGTGACTCACCGGCAAGACGTTGCGGCGACGAATACGGTTGATCGGGATGAAGCCCATCGGATCATGACCAGCCGATACAAGCGCCACAGCCTGAAATGTGTCAGTGAGGCGGCAAATTTTGATTTTCTGCACGCGAGCGCAAAGGTCTCGGTCGGAAGCTTCAATATCTTGCGTTACGGCGCGGGGGTAGAAATCGACCCGGGGAGCTTTGAAAACTTCTACATGCTGGAAATGCCGATCAGCGGCGGCACCGAGATAAGCATCGGTGACCGGACACTGCGGGCAAATCTTCGTCAGGCAACCGTCCTGTCTCCCGGTCAAGCGCTCAATTCCTTCTGGTACCCCGACACCACCCAGATGATGCTGAAGATCGACCGTAAGGCCGTCACCGACCGCTGGATGGCTCACCATGGGGCTGTGGAAGGACGCTGGCCGCTGTTTGAACAGACATTGGACCTCACCTCCTCCATGGGGTGGCGGGTGAAAAACCTGATGCTGCTTCTCTTCGAAGATCTGAAGAAATCCATCGAAGACGACCAGTGGACGCTGCAGGACGAGACGATTTCCACCGCAATAGTTGATTCACTGCTCGCACATTTCGTGGCCGAGGGGTCCACAAGACTTGGCGGCAGGCAACATCAGGTTCTTCCGCATCACATCAGGCTTTGCACGCAATATGCTGAAAAGAATCTGCAATCCGAACTGACGATGGCCAAGTTTGCGGCGATTGCGGGGAGAAGCGAAAGGTCCGTTTTTGACGGCTTCAGACGGTTCACACAAAAGACACCGATGCAATACGTGCTTGATCTGCGCCTCGCAAAGGCACGCCAACTGCTCCAGGAATCCGGCCTTTCGGTTTCCGACGTCGCCAGACTTGTCGGGTGCCGCCATCTCGGCCGATTTGCTGGCCATTATGCCGAGCGCTTTGGCGAAACCCCGTCTCAAACCATTGCGCGAGCCGCCTGACACAATCCAGATCATGCAAGCCCTATCCAGATACCGCAATTTCCTGTTTGCAGCATGACATCAAGATGGATCGGCATGGTCGCGCATAGGCTGCTGGTTCGCGCCATGCAACAGGTGCAAACCCCGACCGGATTCAGCGAAATGGAAAGACAGGATGATGCCGAGAATCTGTGTTCCCATGGATGGCGCGGCCAATATGCAAGGGAAAGGGCCGCGATATGGTTGATCTGGGGCTGCAGGTGTTCGACTCGAAAACCATCCCTGAATTCTGCTGCAATGGGCAGAGTTGGGCGACAGGCCGGTTTGAAGTGTCTTGACGGCCGGGCCGGTATCGCTGCTTATCTGTCGGGACTTGGAATTGTTCTTGGACCCTGACGCATGATTATCGGCATCGATGTTGGCACAACACGCGTCAAGGCGAGTCTCTTTTCGGTCGATGGCGAAATGTTGGAGCACTTTTCTTCGACTTATCCGACGGTTCGCCGCGAAAGCGGATGGGTGGAACAGGATCCGCAGGACTGGCTCGACCTCATATTGGAGAGCCTTCGCAGGTTTGCCGCTACGCATGATCTGGCCAAGGTTCAGTCCATCGGCATCTGCTCGCAGGTCAACACCCATGTGTTTGTTGGCGCGGACGGCAAAGCCCTGGCACCGGCTATCATTTGGCAGGATATCAGGGCGCACGACGCCGCCGCGCAACTGAACAGTCAGATCAGCGATGACGACCGTATCCGATGGTGGGGCGCGCCCCTGCCGGTTGACGCCAGCCATTGCCTGAGCCGCATGAAATGGATGCACGACTCGCATCCGGACATCTGGCAGAAAACGCGATGGGTGATGCTGCCGAAGGACTATTGCATCCTCAATCTGACCGGTGCGATCACATCCGATCCCATCGCGAATGTCGGACTGATTGACCAGAATCTCGATTATGCGACTGAACTGCTCACCCTGCTTCCGGGCGCCGCGGATAAGCTGGCACCCATTCATGGAATGGCCACTGTCGCCGGAAAGATGAAACCGGGACTTCCGGCAGACGGGGCACCGGTTGCTGTCGGAACAATGGACGCATGGGGAGGAATGCTGGGTGTTGGCGCAATTGAAAACGGCGTCGCGTTCTATCTCAGCGGAACCAGCGAGACATTGGGTATCCTCTCCGAAGACATCGAGCCAACGGAGGGGGTGATCGCGTTTCCGCAAGCCGAAAACATTCAGCTTCACGTGGCGCCGACACAATCCGGTGGCGCGTCCATACTCTGGTTCTGCAAGCTGTTCGATATGACTCCCGAAGAGATGGCCAAAGCGGCGCAGGCCGTGTCGCATGCCGACAACATTCCACTCTTCCTGCCGCACCTCCAGGGAGAACGCGCACCCATCTGGGATGCGACCGCGCGTGGCATGTTTTTGGAACTGGATGCCAACACCACCTCACAACATCTGGCGCGGGCCGTCTATGAGGGCGTTGCGTTTTCCGCCCGCTGGGTTTTCGACTCTCTACAACAATCCGCCAATCGCACGCCGCTTTCCCTGCGGTGCGGTGGCGGCGGCTTTCAGACCGATGTCTGGAACCAAGTTCGGGCTGATATTCTGGGTGTCGAACTTCAACGCAATGCCATAGCCGATCCCGGCGTATTGGGTGCTGCCGGGCTGGCAAGCGTGGCCGCCGGCCTCTATCCGACCCTGGAAGCGGCATTCGGTGAACTTGTAGAAATCGACCGGACCTATGTTCCGTCGCCGGAAACGAAACCGCACTACGATGCGAAGTTCAACCGCTATAAACAGGCCTATTTCAACAATCGGCGCCAGGATCCGTAACGTGACTTCAATTCGCACGGCCCGGCAGGACTGCTATCCAGATTCCGCAGAAAAACGACCGAACTTGCATAAATGCGCTTTATGGAGCGTCGATTTCAGACAGATTGGCCACAAGCAGCAATCATCAGACAAAATTCATGGGAGGAGTAACAATGATTTCAACCAAATGGAAAACGGCCGCACTGGCCCTGACTCTACTGGCAGCCACTGGCGTTCAGGCGCTCGCGGAAAAGGTGGTGGTCATCACGCCATTTCTGGCCCAGCCGGGCACCCAGTTCTACGTGGAGGGTTTCACGAAAGCGGCTGAGGAAAACAACTGGGATCTCAATGTCATTGATACGGCCGGTGACGTTGCCGCCGTTATCAGCCGCATCGAAGATGCGGTAACTCAAAACGTCGACGCCATTGTCATCAACGTCGACCCGGCACAAGTCGCCGCAGGCCTGGAAACGGCAAAGGCTGCGGGCATTCCCGTTGTCGGCATGGATGCCGGTGCTGATCCACTTCTGGTGGCCAATGTAACCAGCAATGGCTATGGCATGGCCGCCGAGACATCTGTCTATGTCGCCAACCGGCTCAACGGCAAGGGCCGCGTTGTCATGTTTGTGCTCGACGCATTCCCGCCGGTTCAGATCCGGGGTGTGATTGCGGATGCCGTTTTCAAGAACCACCCGGATATTGAGGTGATCGATCGCATCACGCCGGACGTTCAGGACGGAGGCGTTGCCGATTCCCGCGCCAAGATGGAAGCTCTCCTTGCCGCCAACCCGGATGCAGGCAGCATCTCGGCAGTCTGGGCCGCCTGGGACCAGCCGGCACTTGGCGCCCTGCAGGCGATCGAGGATGCCGGCCGTTCCGATGAAGGCATTGTCATCGTCGGCATCGACGCCAACCCGCAGGCCCGTGACGCTATCGCAACCGGCGGCAATTTCGAGGCGTCCGTGGCGCAGGATTTCGAGGGCATAGGCCGGGGTGCTGCCGATGTCGTTTCCCGCGCCCTCAAGGGCGATACAATCAAGGAGTCGGTGATCTACGTCCCAACGAAACTGATCACATCGGCCAACGCAAAATAACGCGGCAATAATAATCGGGGTGCGCCGGTGGCGCACCTCCTTGCGCCATGACACTGCTCGACCTCACTCACATTGCAAAATCCTACGGCAGGACGGCCGCTCTGGCGGATGCTTCGATCGACATATTGCCGGGCGAAGTTCACGCCCTTATGGGCGAAAATGGCGCCGGAAAAAGCACCTTCATCAAGGTGCTTGCCGGCATTGTGAAATCCGACCGTGGCGAAATCAGGTTCCAGGGAAAACTGGCTACCATCGACAATCCGCAGGACGCCTTCGATCTGGGTTTCCGCTTCATCCACCAGGAACTGAACGTGGTTCCCCAGATATCGGTCGCTGAAAACATCGCAATCGGCGGCCCCTACCCGACCCGTTTCGGCGCCATGGTCAATTGGAGGGAATTGAACCGGCGGGCGCGTGCCGCCCTTGCACGGCTGGGTATCGATACCATCGATCCAAGAACCAAAATCTCACGCCTGAGCGCCGGCGACCAGATGTTGGTGAAGATAGCAGGCACGCTCTCCGATACAGGGAACCCGGCCTGCCTGTTCGTCATGGATGAGCCAACGGCGTCCCTGACCGGAGAGGAATCCGAGCGGCTCTTCAAGGTGATTGCCGAACTCAAATCCGCCGGCGCATCCGTTCTCTATGTGTCCCATCGCATGGACGAAGTCATGCAAATCTGCGATCGCGTCACGGTCTTTCGTGATGGCCGTTTTGTCGAGACCAAAAGAACGAACGATACGGACAAGGACGAAATCATACGGTTCATGACCGGCCGCGATGTCAAGGATGTCTATCCGGAGCGCACTTTCGATCTGGAGGAGCACCTTGTCTGTCGTGCTCAAGATGTATCGACCCGACGGATCAGGGGCCTGAGTTTCAATCTGCGCAAGGGAGAAGTTCTCGGCATCGGCGGCCTTTCGAATGCCGGACAAAGCGAGGTCATGCAGGCGTTGATGGGCCTGGATCGGATACTCGAAGGCACTTTGAAGATCAGCGGAAAAGCGGCACCGCAAAATCCTGCGACCGCCTGGGAAGGAGGGATCGCCTATGTTCCGCGGGAACGCCGCCGTGAAGGATTGATGCTGACGCGCAGCATTCTGCAAAACACAGTGCTCCCGCATCTTCGGCATCTCAGCCGCCTGCTGGGCGTAGTCAACCGTCGCTCGGAACGTGATATGACCCAGCGCGTCGCAGACATTGTCCGTTTGAAAGCCGACAGCCTCAAGCAGCCCTGCTACCAGCTGAGCGGCGGCAACCAGCAAAAGGTGGTTTTCGCAAGAGCTGTCGGGGCGTCGCTTAATCTGTTGCTGCTGGATGAACCGACGCGCGGCGTGGATGTCGGCGCCAAGTTTGACATCTACACGCTGGTGCGCGAGCTGAGCGCCAGGGGGTGTGGCGTGGTTCTTACATCTTCCGACCTGCCGGAACTGCTTGGCATGTGTGATCGCATCCTCATCATGCAGGATGGCCGACAAACCGAAATTGTTGAAACACGTGATCTCGACCCACACGGTCTCCTGAGCAGATTCTATGCTGCATAGAGCCGACACTGTGATCGAAGTTTGGAATTTGGGAACGTCAAAATGGGCCTGATCTTGAGGCGGTATGGAACACTCCTGGGCTTTCTGGCCATCATCGTGTTCTTCTGGTCCCAATTGCCGGAAACGTTCCTGACGGCCCGCAACCTCATCAATATATCGCAACAGATCAGCATGCTGGCCGTTGTGGCATTCACCATGACCATCGTCATGGTGATGAACGATTTCGACCTCAGTGTCGGCTCGACCGCCAGTCTCGCCGGCGTAGTGGCCGCTTTCCTCTTCAGCCTCGGCTATCCCGTTTGGGCGGGCATATCCGTTGCCCTGTTGGTCGGGCTCCTTGGCGGTCTTTTCAATGGAATCCTGGTCAGTTTCTTCGGCATTCTGCCGTTTGTGGCAACACTTGGCACGCTGACAATGTTCAGCGGCACCGCCTTCTTGATCAGCGGCGGCAAAACGATCTTCGGACGCGATATTCCAGGCACCTTCAGCGGATTTGCCCGCAGCGGCGTTCCGCTTGACGGCATTGGTCTTGCGGGCGTGACAATGCCTTTCCTCAGCATCATGGCCGTCATCGTCCTGTTTCTGGTGTGGTTTGCGTTGGAGCAAACAACATTCGGTCGGCGCCTTTATGCCATTGGCGGCAATATGGAGGCGGCCAAACTTGCCGGCATACGGGTTCGCACTCTCAGAATGTCGGCCTTCGCGCTGACGGGTCTGGGCGCGGCCACTGCCGGGCTGATGTATGCAAGCCGCGTCGCATCCGCGAACCCGACCCAAGGCAGCGGCCTCATGCTGGATGCGATTGCCGCCGTGTTTCTGGGCATGACCATGAGCGAAGAGGGCGAACCGCGAGTTCTGGCCACGCTCGTTGGCGTCCTCATCCTGGGAATACTGGACAACGGCCTCACCCAACTCAGCGTCGACAGTTACATTCGGGAGATATTGGTCGGCGCCATCGTTGTCTCGGCCGTGGCGTTTTCCAGCATCAGCAAGCAAAAACGATGAAGTCAGTGGCCGCGCCTTGCCGCTGTCAGCCGCGCTTCAATCCAGCGAGTTCCGAAAGCCGCCTTTGATAGAAGAGGCGCTGGCTTTGCGATGTTTCATCTTGCATGAGCGCTGCATAGACCGCTTCTGCAGCCTGCGACTGGCCGGCCCGTCGCAGTAAATCCGCACGTGTCGCACGGGTGTGTGGATAGTTTGCAAGGTTTGATTCCGTACCCAGTCGCTCCAGAAGATCGAGCCCTTCAGCCGGTGACCGGGCGTAGGAACGGGCCACGACCCAACCCAGCTCCGTCACCGGATTGCCGGTCAATTCAGCCAATGTCTCGTACAGCCGTTCAACCGAAATCCAGTCCGTTGCGCCAAACGTTTCCGCCCGGCAATGATGGGCTTCGATTTCCGCCTGGATGGCGTATGCACCAATCGCAGGTCCGCGGCGAGCCGCGGCAATGGCCGAGGTGCGGAAACGTTCGCCTCGGGTGATTGCGACGCGGTCCCAGGCGCTCCTGTCCTGCTCATCGAGCGGCACCAGATGTCCGTTTGCGGTGATCCGGGCACCGGTTCGCGCCGTCTTGAATTGAATGAGTGACGCCAGACCCCAGGCTTCCGGATTGTCCGGCATGACTTCGCAGAGCTGCTGGGACAGCATGGCCGCCTCCCACAACAGCTCGCGTTTTATGGGCGCGTCAGCGCTGTCATTGAGGTAGCCGGCGTTGAAGATCAGGTAAATCACTTCCATGACGGCGCCTGACCGTTCCGTCAGGTGATCCGGATTCAGTTCGGAAAACGGATTGGCAACGTCGCGCAATCGGCTCTTTGCCCTCGATATGCGCTGACCGATTGTCTTTTCGGGAATGACAAGCCCGCGGGCAATCTCCCGTGTGGAAAGACCACCGGCCAGTCGAAGTGTCAGCGTGACTCGGGAATCATGGCTGAGCGTGGGGTGGCAACACAAGAGCAGCAGGGTAAGCCGGTCATCCTGCGTGTCTTGAGGGGCGTCGGCATCGCCATTGGCGATTTCGATGCCGTCGGGCAAAGCTGTTTCTCGCCTTCGCTTGCGTCCGCGGAGAATATTGAGAGCCCGACGGCGTGTAACCGTCGTCAGCCATGCGCCAGGATTGGCAGGAATCCCATCGACCGGCCATTTCTCGGTTGCCACCAGCAACGCCTCCTGCGCTGCATCCTCTGCCAGATCAAGATCGTGGAGAATGCGCATGGCCGCCGAAACGATCCGGCTCCATTCGGTGCGAACGACCCGCAGCGCCAGAACCGGATCAATCATGACCTGTCAGCCCTGACCACGTGGCACCACCGGCATCACCACCACCGATCCGGTGTTCAGGTGCGGACATTGCGCCGCGATGGCCTTGGCTTCCTCCATCGATTCCACCTCGAGTTCGAAGTAACCGCCGACAAGTTCCTTCAGTTCGGCATGGGGGCCGTCGATGATGCGCCCGACCTCCCCGTCCGAGGCAACCCGAAACCCCTCTTCCAACCCGCGCAGTTGCTGGCCGCCTTTCAGTTTTCCCTCCGACGCGAGCTTCATGGCAAAACCACCGATTTTCTGAACATCCTCCTTGGGCGCATTGTCACCGATCTTGTCATGCGTTCCGAGCAACATCATAACCACCTGCATGGGTCTTCTCCTTTTGGTTCACCACCCTACGACACCGCGCAGCCATCAGTTTCGACAGGCAAGCATATTTTTTCTCTGAGCCACGGAATCTCGGGCGGACTCGTCCCACACTTCTGTATTGGCGAACGAGCGTAATCGATACTGTTCGACACCCGATGAAATGTCGACAATTCGGATGCGCTCGGTATCAACAGCCGGTATGGGGGATGAGTTTGACGAGCCGGATTGCATCCATTGTGTATCCTTCGAAATGCGTCCGGACCACATCGGATTGGATCGAGATAAAAAGCAATTTATGTTGGCTTATGGTCTGAAACCGGCGCGACATGCTGATGACGCATCATCTCGATTGTTCCAATAAATGAACGCTCCGCATCCGGAAATGTGTCAAAGGACCTGCTGTCCGTGTTCACGCCGATTGACGGCTGGAGCCTGCTATATTCATTCCCTGATGTTCCCATATCCGTGGCGAAACCGTCGACCGGCAATGCATGGGATGAATTCTGGGTTCGGTTTGCTATAAAGCGCAAGTAAGTCGAACGGGAACCATCACCACATTGGGCGCTTCCAGCAATCGGTTTTTCCACCACCCGGAACTCAGCGGTCTCATTTTGGACCCGGCGACGTCATCATTTCGAAATATTGATGTGCGCGCAGTCCTGGAGCGGCAGCCCGAGCTCGCCTGGGTTCTTGATCTGCTTTATACCAAAGCCCAACGCGATGAGTCTCGCCAACAGGCATTGTCTGCAAAGACCGGTGGCGATCTCTGGATCTTTGCCTACGGGTCCTTGATGTGGGACCCCGCCATGCACTTTCAGGAGGTGCGCCGCGCCCATGCCCTCGATTTTGAGCGCCGCTTCATTTTGAAGGATGTCTATGGCGGACGAGGCACCCGGGAGGCACCCGGCCTGATGGCCGCACTGGACCATGGAACAGGTTGTCACGGCCTTGCCTTTCGAGTTGCCGAGGCAGATCTCGAAACCGAGACGGAAATTCTCTGGCGTCGCGAAATGGCCGGCGACGCCTATATACCGACCTTCATCACGACAATAATCGACGGGAAGCCCGTGGACGCACTGACCTTTGTGGCCAATCGGGCCTCCGACTCCATCTGCAGGGAAATCACGCACCAGGATCAGATAAGCTTCATCTCGACCGGGTCCGGGTTCTTGGGAACAAGTCTGGAATATCTGGAAAACATCGTTCGCCAGTTCCATGCACTCGGGATCTTCGACGAGGAGTGTTCGGCATTGCTCGCAGAAGTTCGCACCCATCGCAACGCAGGTGAAACAAATATGGCTGGTTCCGGAGCCACAACGCAAGGATTGGCCAATTGAACCCAAAGCGCGCCTTTTTTGACGGTCACAATGATTTTCTCCTGCGTCTGATGATGAGCCCGGCTCCCCGTGAGGAGACCTGGCTTGGCACATCGAACAAAGGCCATCTTGATCTCCTCAGGATGAAGGAAAGCGGTTTTGCAGGCGGGCTGTTTGCCATATTTGTCCCACCCGTGTCCGATGGGCCGCCGCCGGATTTCATGAAAATGATGGCAACCCCGCCTTATGATGTGCCGCTGCCGCCACTCATGACCCATGACATCGCTCAGCCAAGCGCTCTGACCATGGCAGGATTGCTGCACTGGATGGAGCGGACGGCGCCGCAGGATTTCAGGGTCTGTCGTTCGGCATCAGATATCCGCTCCGCCATGGCGGGCGATGCAATCGGAGGCGTGATGCATTTGGAGGGCGCCGAGGCCATCGGACCTGATCTCGACGCCCTCTACCTCTTTTACGAAATGGGTTTGCGGTCGCTTGGTCCCGTCTGGAGCCGTCCGACAATCTTCGGTCACGGTGTACCGATGAAGTTTCCAGGCTCTCCAGATACCGGCGACGGTTTGACAGAGCGGGGAAAGGATCTGATCAGATTGTGTAACCGGTTGGGAATCCTGATTGATCTGTCACACATGAATGAGGCCGGTTTTGATGATGTGGCGGCACTTTCAAAAGCTCCCCTGGTGGCCACCCATTCGAACGCCTTCGAATTGAGCGCCACGCCCCGCAATCTGACCGACCGCCAATTGGCGCGAATTCGCGATACGGAGGGAATGGTCGGTGTCAATTTCGCAACGTTCTATTTACGCGAGGATGGAAAGTCCGCACCCGATATGGGTTGGGACCCGCTGCTTCGCCACATTGACCATCTGGTTGAGAAGGTCGGCGAGGACCATGTCGGGCTCGGGTCGGATTTCGATGGATGCGTGGTTCCCGACGTGATTGGGGACGTCACGGGTGTTCCGGACCTGTTCGACGCGCTGGCAGCTCATGGTTATGACGAAACCCTGCTTGCAAAGATTGCACGCGACAACTGGATCAACTGCCTGGACCGATGCCTGGCTCCTCAACCCTGAATAACCGGCAAACCGCACAAATGCAGGCAGAACCGAAGAAAACGAACCTTCGACTAACCCGCGAACTGGTCGATCGTCTGCCGGCGCGGGTCGATGAACGCGGTCCGGATCAATTGTTCGCGCCCGATCCCGACTATCATGAACGAACCGCCAGGTCCGTTATCGAGGAATTGGGAGCGGACAATGAATTGTGGGTCTTCGCCATCGGTTCGCTGATCTGGAACCCGCGTTTTGAAGTCGTTGAACGTCGGGTTGCGTCAGCCAGCGGCTGGAAACGATCCTTTTGCTACGGTCCGGAAACGCGCTATCGCGGCAGTCCGGCGGCACCCGGCTATATGCTCTCCATGGACCGTGGAGAAGGCCAATGCTGGGGTGTGGCATTGCGCATGGCTCCGAAAGAGATCACGGCGGCGTTGACCGAACTGTTGAAGCAGGAACCGCCCTTTCCGCCGGAGTGGATAGAGATCGAAACCGAAGACGGTCCTATGCAGGCAATCGCCTTCACGGCATTTCGTGATTTTTTCGGCTACCAGCCCGAACCGCCGGAACACGAATTGGCCGACATTCTTGCATCGGCGGTCGGCCATGTCGGCTCCATGGCAGACTACCTTCTGAACACCGTCACCCAGCTTGAAGCGGCCGGAATACACGACCCGCATCTTTGGCGATTGCAGGAACTGGTTGCCCGGCGGCTAGAAAAACTGCCGCCACAAACTCAACCGGACTAAAGTCCAGTGATTGGGTGCCGGGACGCGAATGGCTCATTTTGCCAAAATCTTGCGCATGGAAACGGTGTTCCCTGCCCTGGAAATCTCTTCCCACCCGAGATGCACATACAGTCGGACATTCTCCGGCATCGCCACATGCGTGTTCAGACGCAACTCGCCAAAACCCTGGCGCACAGCCTCGCTCTCTGAAAGGGAAATCAACGCACGTCCGAGCCCCTTGCCACCGTGCTGCGGGTGCACTGCGACATTGGCAAGCTTCATCGAACCTTCCTGCACAACAAGTATGAGCCCGGCAACAATCTGGTCGCCTTCAACAGCAACCCAGACCTGATCGTTTGCGATGGCCGCATCGAGACCGTCTGCGACATCGGGCAGATCCGCAATGCGTTCGGCATGGGGAGCGTAGGCAGCGCGTATGCAGCCGGCCAACGGTTTGGCATCTGTCGCGACTGCCCTTCGTATGTGCCAATGGTGTTCGGTCAGTGTGGCGCCCCTTTCCGGCCCGATGCTCTAGCCCCTGCAATGTGCTTCCCATTCATTGAGGAATGCCATGATTTCGAGCGAATCCTCAAGTCGCGGAGACGGCCGGCGGGCTTCCTTCAAATCATTGTCCAGCGCATCTTCGACCAGTTTGATCTGGTGAAAAAAGGCGTTGTGGTCGTCATCGACGAAGATGTCCTCCACATCCCCGCCATGGGGGCACCATTGCAAATGGTTGCGCCCGGCCAGCGGATGCCAGGGGTTTGTGACGAAACGCAGAGTACCCTTTTCACCAACGATGACGAAGCCATGGGTCATGCCGTAACTGTCAGTCGACTGCAGATTGGCCAGCACACCATTGTCGAAACGGACCGAGACGGCCGCGTCGCATATATTGCCATCATCGTTGAGATTGCCTTCAGCCCCTATTCGTCGTGATGCAAAGGCACCTTCGCCACACATCGTCTGTACAACGAGGTGGAGCAGAGATGCCGGATAGCAGCCGAGATTGTAAAGCGTACCCTTGCCTTCCGGGTTGACGACCTCCCAGATATTGGCAGCGTAAAAACCATTGATGGACCGCAACGTTCCGAGCCGACCATCGGTCATGAGTTCGGTCAGCCTGCGATACAGCGGGTGTGCCAGATACATCAATCCTTCGACAAAAAACACGTCATTGCCGCGCACACTGGCGACCAGGGCGTGAGCTTCCTCCATCGTGGTTGTCAGAGATTTTTCCGACAGCACAGCCTTACCCTTTTCGGCCGCGCCGATGGTCAGGACATGATGCATATGGTTGGGCAGGCCGATATAGACCACATCAACCGCCGGGTCCTCGAATACGGCATCATAGCCTATCGATTGGCGCGGAATTCCATGGGCGCCCTGGAATTCGGACAACCGTTCCGGATTGCGTCCGGCAACAATCTCGATGCGCGATCCGTCGCTTGCCTTGATCGCATCTGCGACCGTCCCGGTGATGAATCCGGTCCCCAGCAATCCCCAATTCAGCATCTGCCGCCTCTCCCGAAAATGAACCTTCAATCTATCCGACCGTACCGCCGCCACACCGCAGGACGACAACCCGATATACGGGACACATCACGCCCCGATCCTGTCTGCAATCGCCAGGATACGTCTCATTTCGCGAAGCACCGGCTTCTCGATCAGTTTGCCGTCGATAACCACGAGACCGGTATCGGCCGCCTCGAATTCGCGAATGATTCGGCGCGCGCGCGTGATCTCGTCGGCCGACGGGGTAAACACCCCGTTCAGTGTAGCGATCTGTTTGGGGTGAATCGCGCCCTTCCCTGAAAATCCCAACTCTTGCGCACGAATGGCTGCGCGTTCCATTCCGTCAGGGTCTTCAAGATCCAGATATGGCACATCAACGACATCCAGTCCGGCACTTGCAGCGGCGTGTACGACGCGTGATCGGGCATAGAGCAAGGGTTCCCAGGCATTCCTGCAGCGCAATTCGGCGGCCATGTCGACGCCGCCAAAGAACATGGCATCGATGCGATCGCTGCAGTGAGCGATGTCATGGGCGGCTTCCAGCCCGGCATTGGTTTCGATGATCACATGCAGGCGTGTTGCATGGCCCCGCTCGGTCAGCAGGGTGTCCAGCATCACCACCTCGTCGGGTGTTTGCAGCTTTGGCATCATGAGGGCCGGTGGCGGTGTATCCGTTGCCAACACGGCCTGAACATCGTCCAGGCCAAACCTCTCGCGCATCGAATTGATGCGGACAATTCTCTCGACACCGTCATCAGCCTGCTCGGTTTCAAACAGTTTCAAAGCGTGGGCGCGCGCGGCCGGCTTGTCCCTTGGCGCAATGCCGTCTTCCAGTTCGACGCAGACGATATCAGCGCCGCTCGCCAGCGCCTTTGGATACATTTCAGGCTTCAGGCCCGGCGTGAAGATAAACGACCGGCGTGGACGGACAGTTGCTTGTGACATGATGGACCCTTCAAATTCATGCGCCCCGATTACCGTGCCACACAACAATTTGCTCAATTGCGGCATCACAGACGCATATCCGCCCCTCGCCTCTTATAGGGTGTAAAACTCGACAACGGAAAGTGTTTCACTTCGCTGTCACGTTCACAAAGGGAGTGGGTCATTTTCCGTTTCGTTTGATATAGCTTGGTCATTTCGGTCTGGCAGATGAAAGGCAACATCCATGTCCACTCGCCAAGGTGCCATTGAAGGCGCACAAACCTATTTTGACGACGGTGTGTTTCTCAGGGACCTGGACAGGCTGGTGTCCATCGAAACGGAAAGCCAGAATCCGGACCAACGGGCTGAACTCTATCGCTATCTGAACAAAGCCATGCGACCGCTCCTGTCCGATCTCGGTTTCAGCTGTGAGATTTTTAATAATCCGGATGCTTCCGGAGGGCCCTTTCTGGTTGGATCTCGCATCGAGAATCCGGATTATCCGACAATCCTGACCTACGGTCATGGTGACGTCATCCGTGCCCAGACCGACCAGTGGCGCGAAGGCCTGCATCCGTTCCGGGTGACGGTCGAGGGAGATCGAATTTATGGACGCGGAACGGCCGACAACAAGTCGCAGCACCTGATCAATCTGATGGCCATGTCAGCCGTTCTGAAGGAACGCGGATCACTCGGATACAATGTCAAGATCGTCGTTGAAACCTCCGAGGAAACCGGTTCCGCCGGGCTGGGTGAGTTTTTTCGGACCCACCGGGATCTCTTGCATGCGGATGTTCTGATCGCTTCCGACGGTCCACGATTGCAACCCGACATTCCCACCGTCTTTATGGGCACGCGAGGTGGCTACAATTTCGACATGGATGTGTATCTTCGCGACGGGGCCAATCATTCAGGCAATTGGGGTGGTCTGCTGGCTGATCCCGCGGTGATTCTGGCCCATGCCATCGCCTCCATTACCGATGCGCGCGGCCAGATACAGGTTCCCGAATGGCGGCCAACCAGCCTCACGCCTGATATCCGAGAGACCCTTAACGGCCTGCCGGTCGGAGGTGGCGGTCCCGCCATCAGCGACAATTGGGGCGAAGAAGACCTTGATCCGGCTGAACGCGCCTTCGGCTGGAATTCCTTCGCGGTTCTGGCGATGAAAAGCGGTGTGCCCGAGGCGCCCGTCAATGCCATCAGCGGCCATGCATCGGCCCGATGCCAGCTCCGCTATGTTGTCGGAACGAAGGAAGCCGACATCCTGCCGGCTTTGCGGCGGCATCTGGACGCGAGCGGGTTTTCAGACGTGGCGCTGAAACCGGCCGAAGGAGAACCCTTTCGTGCAACACGGCTCAATCCTGATCATCCCTGGGTCACCTTCGTGGCTGCATCGCTGAAAAGAACCGGCGATCGCGACCCGCATATTCTGCCGAATCTGGCCGGTTCGCTGCCCAACGACAAATTCACCGAAATCCTGGATTTGCCGACCATCTGGGTGCCCCATTCCTATGGCGGCTGCTCACAGCACGCGCCGAACGAACATATCCTCAAGCCTGTCATCCGCGATGCGCTGGGTCTGATGACCGGCTTGTTCTGGGACATTGGAGACCCCGATACGCCGACCCCCGAAGCTGACAACCAGCAACGAAAGGAAGTGAACCCGTGAAACTGGAAGGATCCTGCCAATGCGGCGACGTCAGGTTCAGCGTTGAAAGTGACTACCCCTATCCGTTCAACCTTTGCTATTGCTCGATCTGCCGCAAATCGGCCGGCAGCGGCGGTTATGCCATTAATCTGAGTGCCCGCTTCGAAACTTTACAGATTGAGGGCGCGGACAACATCCGCACCTATAGTGCGATCACCACTAACCCGGAAACAGGTTCCGCTGCCCGAAGCCAGGCAGAACGCAGTTTTTGCGGCACCTGTGGAAGCGCGCTCTGGGTATGGGATCCCCGGTGGCCCGAGCTCCTGCATCCGCTGGCTTCTGTTATTGACACCGAACTGCCAACGCCGCCGGAACGGACACATCTGATGCTCGGAAGCAAGGCTAGCTGGGTCGAACCGGACATCCGGCCGGGTGACAAGACATTCGAGAATTATCCGGATGAAAGTATCGCCGCATGGCACGAGAGGCTCGGCCTGAAAACGAAATAGTCACCGCTCCAAACTCGAAAGTGGACCATGCGGGCTGGCCGCGTGTCGGGCACCCCAGGGTCAACCCAATTCTGATTCAAACATGCTGATCGATCAGGATCGGATTGCCATCCGGGTCCAGAACCATGCAACTGGCCGGCCCGGATGTGGTCTCATCGGCCTCGCTGAGAATTGCGATACCATCGGTCCGGAGGTTCCTTTGAATCTCGCGGACATCCGTAAAGGTCTCGAGTGCTTGCCCGGATGCATCCCAGCCCGGGTTGAACGTCAGGGTGTTCTTTTCGAACATTCCCTGAAACAGGCCGATAACGCAGGACGGATTCTTCATGATCAGCCAGCCCTGATCGGCATCGCCGCCGATCGCCTCAAATCCCAATTTCTCGTAAAATTCCCGCGAGGCGGATAAATCCTTGACCGCAAGGCTGACGGAAAAATTTCCCAGATCCATGTCTCAACTCCTGTTGTGCAGCTCCAGTGAGCCGGTCATGTGTTGTCTTTGCAATATTGGGCTATCTCGGCATGGGTGGCGAACCAGACGCCCTTATGGGATTTGATATAGTCCAGCAATTCATCCACCAGCATCATCCGCGACCGGTGACCAATGATCGGTGGATGGAGTGTCAGCAGGAACAAACCGTCTTCCGCATAGGCGCCATCGAACTCCCGCTTGAAGATATCCAGTACACCGGACAGCGGCGTATAGGGACGCAAACCGGCAAAACGGTCCATGGCCAGATAAACCGCATCGTCTCGGATCCATTCGACCGGAAGTTCAACCATGCCCGTCGGCTCGCCGTTTTCGAGGAGTTCATAGGGTTCGTCATCGGCCATCATCGAGGAATCGTAGAGCAGGCCCATTTCCCGGCTGATCGACAATGTGTGTGGGCTGAAGTCCCACGAGGGAGTGCGGATGCCGACCGGACGAACGCCGGTGATCTTTTCCAGCGTGTCGGCCGAACGCATCTGCAGGTCGCGCTCAACCTCATAACCAAGCCGGCTGTTGAGTTCATGGATCCAGCCATGGATTCCGACTTCATGGCCCTCCGCCACGACCCGGCGCTGTTCGTCCGGATGAAGTTCCGCGACAACCGCCGGCACGAAGAACGTCGCCGGGACATCATGCCGTTGGAGCATTTTCAGGATCCTTGGCATGCCCGCACGCGCCGCATATTCGCCCTGGGAGAGCCGACCCGGTGAATCGTCACCCCACCGAAGCGTCAACGATTCATGATCGGAATCGAAAGACATCGCGACTGCGACCTTGGCGCCCGATTTCCATTTGTCTGGTTTCATCGACCGGCCGGCGCGCACCCGGTTGACAATCTCACGCCACTTTTCTTCGGGCCAGTCCCAGGGTCGTGCCTCGTCGCCCGCAAGACGAATATCGGATGTATCATTCATCGTAATTGCTCCTTCGCACGACTTGCAGCCATCAAACTGAGATCAGGCCGTCTGACGCGATTCCCCTGAAATGATAGGCCATCCACCACGCGTCTACCAAGCATTGGAAGGTCAACCGCACCAAAGCACACAAACCTATCCATCTGATCCCCGCACCTATCCACCTCCAAGGTTGTCACCATCGGGCGAACGCACAATGCTGTTGGTGAGACCAGAATGACGACGTCTGCGGTGGGAGCTTGCGCAAGATGCGGAAGCGGGTTGTGACCCGGAGCGTATGCTTGTCCACCGGAAGGAAACGGTTTGAGCAACGATCACCTCCTCGCTTCGCCTTTGCATAAATTGGGCAAGACTGGTCGCGCCTGGCTTCTGGCGACACCTGGCATCGTTTATTTTTTGATCTTCTTTGCGGTCCCGTTGGCCGGGCTGTTCCTGATCTCCTTCGACAAGCCGACTGCCGGCGTGGTCGAGGTGCAATGGATGTTTCGCCTCGACAATTTTGTCCGCTTCTTTACCCGGTCCCTCTATTACGAAGCCGCCATTCGATCCGCCGGTCTAGCGGCTTTGGTCTCGGCGATTACGCTGTTTCTGGGCTATCCGCTGGCCTATGTGATTGCCAAAACGCTCAATCCGGGACGAAACACGCTATTGATGATCCTCGTCCTGTGCGCCATGCAACTGGACATGGTGATCCGCCTGTTCGGATTGATGGTGCTGATGGGTGACAATGGCCTGATCAACGAATTCCTGCGTTGGACGGGCTTCATCGGCGAAACGCCGCTGCCCCTGATGTACAATTTCTTCGGCGTCGTGGTCGGGCTGGTACAGTTTTCCCTGCCCTTCATGGTGTTGTCGCTGGTCGGTGTCATCCAGGGCATCAACCCGTCGCTTGAGGAAGCCGCCCGCAGTCTGGGCGCGCGCCGTTGGCAGACATTCTGGAAAATTACCATTCCAATGAGCATGCCCGGCATTCTGGCCGGTATGCTGCTGGTTTTCGCGATCTCGTTTTCTTCCTATGTGGTGCCGACCCTGATGGGCGGATGGAAGGTCGTCGTCCTGCCGATCCACATTTATCAGCAGATTGCCGAACTCGGTAAGTGGCAGTTCGGCGCGACGGTCGCGGTCGTCATGTTTGCCATCAGCCTCCTGTCGATGCTTGTCTATCAACGTGCGGCGGCCAAGGCATCGGGAGGGCGCGCCTGATGGCGACAAACCCGACTCCCGCCCGCAGGAAACGACGTGAAGCCGCCGTCCCGCTCGTCATTCGCTCATTGGCCGGTCTGACACTGCTGATCCTGCTTGCGCCCATGGTCATTGTCATCCTGGCGGGATTGAATTCGGGTGATCATCTGAGCTTTCCACCGGAGGGTCTCTCCTTTCGCTGGATTATCGCCTTTCTCAATTCCGATATTTTTCTGCCGGCCTATGGGTTCAGCCTGGTTGTCGCGCTCATCACCATGGTGTTCTCAACCATTTTGGGAACCACCATCAGCATCTTTCTGGTCCGAACCCGCTTTGTCGGCCGCGAATTCATGCGCGCCTTTTTCATGTCGCCGCTGATGCTGCCCGGGATTGTACTGGGATTGGCGCTCTATCTCTTCTACATCTCGTCTGGGATCGGACTGATCCGGACCATCCCCGGGCTCATCGTTGGCCATATCCTTGTCACCTGCCCCTATGTGATCGGAACCGTCAGCGCGGCACTGGTCGGCTTTGATACCTCTCTCGAGGAGGCCGCCCGCAGCCTCGGTGCCGGGCGCCTGCAAACGTTTCGCAAAATCACACTCCCGGTGATTGCGCCTGGCATCGTTGCCGGCTCGGTGTTCTCGTTCATCGTGTCTTTTGGCCAGTTCGATGTGTCGTTGTTTCTGACGCCACCCAATTCAACGCCGCTGCCGATGGCCCTGTATATTTCGCTGCGATACACATTTGAGCCGACAGCGGCCGCTGCCGGAATTTTCGCAATCTTTCTTGTCGTCGTTTCGATGCTGATCACCGCCAAGCTCACCAATCTCAAGCGCCTGGCAAATGTCAATTTCTCGTAAGAACCATCAGACCTGACACAAAGGAGACGCAAAATGTCGAATGTCAAAACCAACAAACAGGGGCTCAGCCGCCGCAACCTGCTCAAGGGTGCGGCCGGTACCGGTGCGCTGGCGGGAACAGCGACACTCTTCAATATCAATCATGTCTGGTCACAGGACGTGACGTGGGACGGCCAGCCCTTCGATGCCGGCGGCGCAACCCTCCGGATCAACGAATGGGGCGGATTCTGGCAGGAGTTCATGCAGGCCAATGTGCTGGATGAATTCGAGAAAACCTACAACTGCAAGGTCGCCTACGATTCTTCCTTCCCCTGGTTTCCGAAATATGTCGCCAGCGGTCCCAAGGACCCGGCCTTCAATGTCGGCAACTGGAACCTCAATGAAATCATCAAGCTGAGCCGCATCGGCGACTTCTTCCTCGGAACCGATGAGATGAAGGAAAATATTCCCAACACCGCAGATTGCTGGGACTTCGCCTTTGGCAGCGGCCTCGGCGTAACCTGGGGTTTCGGACAATATGCCTATGCTTACCGGACCGACCTGCTGGACCCGGCACCGGTCGGTTTCAAGTCGTTCTGGGAAGACCGCCTTGCCGGCAAGAGGGCGACCTACATTACGTCGAATGGCCTGCAGCAGGTGTTCTTCATGACTTCCAGTGCCGAATTCGGCAGCGGGCAGACCGACATGGAAGCCGGTTTCGACGCCATGCGGCGCGCAATGCCGATGAAGATCAGCGACTTCACCGGAAACATGCAGACGCTGGTCGAGCGCGGCGAAGTGGAAATGGGTGTCCAGTGGGAAGGAGAAATCTTCCTGCAGATGGACAAGGGCATCAAGGTTGCGCCACTGACCTGGGACCGCAAACCGATCTTGACCCAGACCCACACCGTTTCGCGTTATTCGGAGCCGATGCAAAAGAAGCTGTCGCTGGCACTGGTCAATGCCAAGCTCGATCCGAAATTCCAGAACCTGGCAGCCGAAACATTCTATGTGCGACCGTCCAACAAGGAAGCTGTTCTGCCCGCACGGCTCACGGACAAGGGTGTGACCAACACGGCCTCGGCGCTGGATGGGCTGTGGATTCCCGACTGGAACTGGTATCTCGACAATGAGGACGAGATCACCGAGACCGTCAACGAGATCTTTGCTGGATAAAACAGCAAATCCGGCTCCGGCGGCTTGATCGCCGGCGCCTTCGACTTCCTGGGACTGATAGTGAATGGCAAATGTGAAGCTCTCGGAGCTCAGCAAATATTACGGCAAGAACCTGGCGGTCGATAACATCTCCGTCGAAATTATGGAGGGAGAGTTCTTCTCCCTGCTCGGACCGTCGGGATGTGGAAAATCCACAACCTTGCGAATGATCGCCGGCTTCGAGGAAACCGAAATCGGTTCGATCGAAATCGATGGCGTCGATGTTTCCGGCCTCCTTCCGGAACAGCGTGAGATCGGCTTCGTCTTTCAGAACTACGCGATTTTCCCGCACATGAATGTTTATGACAATATCGCGTTCGGGTTGCGCCTGCGTAAGCTGTCGGCCAACGAGATCGACAGCCGCGTGCGCGCTGCCCTCGAACAGGTCGGCATGACCGGTTTTGAGAACCGCTACCAAAAGGAGATGTCCGGCGGACAGCAACAACGCGTCGCTCTTGCCCGGGTCCTGGTCACCGAACCGCGCATCCTGCTGCTGGATGAACCACTGTCAGCACTCGACAAGAATCTGCGCGAAGAAATGAAATTCTGGATCAAGGACCTCCAGAGCTCACTCGGCATAACCACGATCTATGTAACCCATGACCAGGGCGAAGCCCTGACCATGAGCGACCGGATCGCTGTGATGAACGAAGGACGCATCGCCCAGATTGGAACACCCGAGGAGATCTACGAACATCCGACGGATCGGTTCGTCACCGAATTTATCGGCGAGTCCAACATCTTGCGGGCAAAGGTCGCAGCGGTATCTGACACCGGATGCGAGCTGGACATCGATGGCCAGACCGTATCGGCACCGGTGCGCGACGGAATTTTGGTTAGCGCAGATACCATTCTGGCCCTGCGGCCCGAACGGGTATTGGTCGGCGAGAAAGCTGACAAGGAGGGTTGGAACAGCTTCGAATTACCGATCAAGAAAGTGACCTATCAGGGCCCCTTTGTTCGCTTTCTCTTTGCCCTTGGCACGCAGGAACTCATTGCAGAAGTCGCCAACCGTCAGGATATGGAAAAACCGGACCCGGGCACCAAGGCCTGGGTGTCCTGGCAATCAGACAGCGGTCGGATCATCGCCGAATAGATGCGCACTCGACACGGGACCAACGCCAAATGCTGACAACGCTGCGGGCAAATCTCGCACTGGCACGCAACGCGTATTACGACTATCGCCGTTACGCAAAAGCCAGTTTTGCCGTCAGGTCCGCCGGTCGTGAAAACCGTCGCGCGATTATCCGGATTCTGACTCACTATATTGAAGGCGGAATGAGTTTTCCGGATGTGCGTCTCGGGTATGGCCAGGAAAAAATCCAGTCGATCATCGCCAAACTGCGCAGCTACGTGGCCGATTACGAGGTTGATGAGACAGTTCTCTGGTCTCTCGCAACGCTGCAGAATTATCTTGATTATCATCGCTCTGCGGGCAACGTGCCACCTGGGTTGGAAGAAGAGGTGTCGCAACTGCGCACGTCTTTTGGCCTGAGTGAAGCCACGGAGGGCGGCGGATCGGAAATCGTCAGGGCCGAAGAGATCCAGCGAGCCGTTGATTTCGACTTTGCATCCTTCCTGCAAAATCGCCACAGCGTGAGACAGTACCGGCCGGGTCCGGTTGATGATGAGACGATCCGCCGGGTGGTGGCCAATGCCCAGCAATCGCCGAATGTATGCAATCGTCAGACCTGCAAGGTCTATGCGCTGAACAGGCGCGACGACGTTCAGGCCATTCTCGAATACCAGGCCGGAAATGCCGGGTTTCGGCAGGAAATCGAGACGGTCTTTGTCATCACAGCCAATATGGAACATCTCAACCTTATCGGCGAACGGTACCAAGGCTGGATTGATGGCGGCATTTTTGCCATGACGCTGGCCCTTTCGCTGCATGCCGAGGGACTTGGGGCCTGTTTTCTCAATTGGAGCGTCGAACTGGAACAGGACCGCGCCCTGCGCGATCGCCTGAAAATCCCCGATGGTGAGCTGGTCATCACCATGATGTCGGCCGGTCATTTGAAGGATGAATTCCGTGTCCCCGTCTCGCAACGCAAGCCGCTGGATGATGTTCTGGTGCTCAATCCACCCCTCGACTGACGGCCAATGGTCACGGCGCCGAGGTCCGCGGCGCGGTTGACACCACGTCCCGTGGTCCGTTGAATGAAGCGTTGGAGTGAGCCCCAAGGCCGCGCAATGAAGCGAACATGACAGAGAACCAGCAGCGCACGCAAATCATCAACCGTCCACCTCTGATGCGCCGTTTTCTGGCACAACAGGACCGGAAACTGACGCTGGTTGAAGCACCAGCCGGTTACGGCAAAACCACCTTGATGAAGTCATGGATGCAGCAGCTCGAAGCCATGGGGGCGGCAACCGCCTGGGTTTCTGTCAGCACCGACGATGGAGAAACCCAAAATCTGTTCGAAGGTCTGCTGACGCACCTGAACCGCGATGATCCAGGCGGACCGGTCAACAAGGGTCCACCCATGGCGTCGAAGGCAGCCGGGCTCGACAACGAAGCAGCGCGGTCAATCTTCCGGATCCTCAACGACAATAGCCATGATCGTTTCCTTTTCATCGACGACTTTCACGAAGCCGGTCCCCTTGATACGGAATTCGTCACCCGATTGACGCAACGGAGCAGCGAGCGCCTGCATCTTGTTTTGGGAACCCGCGAAGCGCCGGATTTTCCGCTGGCCAAATTGCGTGTCGACAATCAGGTTTCCGATTTCAGCCTCGAAGATCTGAAGTTCGACCGGTCCGAAACCGAGCAATTGCTGTCGGGTGTCGTATCGCACGAGTTGATCGAGCGTTACTTTGAGTATTCGGAAGGCTGGGTCGCTGCATTGCAATTGCTGCGCCAGTCCGCCTGGAGCAGCGAGCCGATCGACCTCCAGCAGCGAGGCGCATTCGGTCAGCACTCGGACATCGCTAACTACCTCAACGAGCAGTTTTTCCTGCAGTTGTCCGACGATCAGCGCGCCTTCCTGCTCGACACCGCCCATCTGAAATCCGTCAATGGCGATCTGACGGACCATATCCGGGAACGCACTGATAGCTGGCGGATTTTGTCTGAACTCTCGGAATCACACTCGCTGGTCTTCGAGCACCCCTCCCGGGGTGGTCTGTGGTACCGTTATCACCAGCTTCTGCGGGACTTTCTGATCAAGAAACAAAACCTGTTCGGCGAGGCGGTGCTGTCAAAACTGCACATACGCGCCGCCGAATGGCTCTATCAAAACGACCGGCTGAGTTCGGCCATTCGCCACGCCAACCGGGCCGGTGCGCCTGACATGGCAGCGCAGATGATCCTCGATGCCGGCGGTCTCCAGATCGGCATACGAGAAGGCTCGTTGAAGCTGGCGGCATGCATGGAGCAAATCCCGCTACGGCTGGTCAACAATTCACCTCGCCTGAGCATTGCCCGCGCCTATCTCCTGCTCAAGGGCGCGCGCGTCCAGGAGGCTATTCTCCATATCACGGAGGTGCGAGAAAATGCCGACCCGGCCGACGAGGCGCTGACACGCGAATTGGTGATGGTGGAAGCCCATCTGCGGCTCTATGAGGATCGCCATTTGTCCCGGGCCCAACTTGCCGCGTTGGAGCACACCGCCAAAACAACGCCGGTCAAATATCAGCTGATGCGGGGCGTGTTGTTCAATTTTCTCTGCGTATTCTACCTGCAGTCGGGAGAGCTGAAAAAGGCCTGGATGGCCGGTGAATCCGCCATGGCGCTATACGAAGATTTGGGAATCGCCCACCTCAAATTCTTCATGTACCTGCATCTGAGTGTCATCGACCTGGATCTTGGACGTTACGCAAGCGCGCTTGAAGCACGCAAAACGGCTTGCGACGTCACGCGCGACCACTTCAGTTTCGACCCGGCCCTGCTGGCATTGTCGGATATTTTCTACAGCGAGATCGCGCTGGAGGGCAATGATGTCGAGCAATTGGAAGACCGGATCAGCCATGCCCTCGAACAGGCAGACCGGAGCGAATCCTGGAGCGAGGCCTTCCTTGCCGGATATCAGACCTGTCTGGCCCTGTGTTTTCGCCGCAATGACTTTAGCGCGGCGGTCGAGTATGTGTCACGTGCTGAAACCATGATTGCCCGGCGCGGCATGTGGCGCTTCTCCCGTCAAATCAAGATGTTGCAGCTGGAACTTGCGGTGCGGTCCGAACAGGAAACCGAAGCCCGTCGCCTTGCGTCGGGAATCAGGGCGATGCTCCTTGAAAAGGATCAGGACAAGAATCTGCGGTGGCGCGGCAATATCCTCGCCCGCCTCGCGCTGGCACGTTTCGAAGCGCGCTTTGGGACGCCGGATGAGGCCTTGCGTATCATCGGGACAGTCGAGACGGATTGCGAGGCTGGTGCACTGGTGCGTTACCTGTTGCGCGCGCGCCTTCTCAAACTCATCGTCGCGGTGCAAACCGATGACCGGGAAACCGCCTCGGCGAGCTTGAAATCAGCGCTTTCCCTTGTGGACGATCACCGGTTTGTCGGCGCGTTCCTCAATGAAGGTGACGCCTTTGCCGACGCTGCGCGCCAGACGGTTCGCCAGACCGGCGTGACCGGTTTCAACACACAGGAACTGGCCTTTCTGGCAAAGATCCTGTGGACCCATGCCAATGATGCGGACGCCTCACAGGCAACGATCTTGATGGAGATCCTCACCGAGCGGGAACTGGCGGTCCTGCGGCAACTGGCCGAAGGCCACTCCAACAAGGTCATTGCCCGGCATTTCAGCCTCAGCGAGCCGACCGTCAAATTCCACGTCAAGAACATCTTTGGCAAGCTTGGAGTCAATTCCCGCAAAATGGCGGCCAATCTGGCGATCAGTCACGGGCTTGGCGCCGGCTGAGCTTTTATCTGCTGACACCAGACAACCCTTGATCGAACACGACCCCGCCAGGCAGCCTGTCGAAGGATCACTTCACTTGTCCGGCAACCCATTCGGCTTTCCACATCGTATCACCGCAAATCCATTGACTGCCTCACCATCAGGTGTGACGCTTCCCTCGGTCTGCCCGTTCCTGTTTGTCGCCTGTGCGAAAAAACGGACCAGGGGCATCAGGTTTAGCGTGTGAGGTTATTGTGAGACACGATCAGAACGGCACAAAACCCATCCTCATTGCACTGTCACTGATCTTGGCCTTGATTTTGCCGCCGCCGGCGGAGGCCGAACGAGCAAAACCGGTCGTCAGTGTTCTGATTGCCTATCACAGTGTCGGCGGGCACACGCGGTCCATGGCTGAAGCGGTGCAGACCGGCGCGCAATCCGTCAAAGGCGTTGATGTTATCCTGCGCTCTGTTGCGGATGCGACGAATGAGGAGGTTCTGGCGGCGGACGCCATCATCATCGGCTCACCGGTTTACAACGCCAATGTCGCACCGGAGGTCCAGATGTTCATCAACAGTTGGCCCTTCGAGGGAGCGCCGCTCAAAAACCGGTTGGGTGCAGCCTTCGTCTCTGCGGGCGGCATCTCTGCTGGCGAAGAGACAACCCAGCTCAGCATTCTTCGTTCCATGCTGATCTATGGCATGATCGTGGTTGGCGGGCCGGACTGGAAACAGGCTTTCGGTGCATCCGGCATTGTCTCCGAAAAACCGTTTCGCTCCGGCAAGGGCACCGTCAATGAGCAGTTTCTGACAAAGGCGGAAGCCCTTGGTCGGCGGGTGGCCGAATTGGCGCTTGAGTGGAGCCGTGATGCCGACCCTTCCGGTGGGGTGGACGACTGATCCGTTCCCGACGCGGTCTGCAACAAGGCATCTGACCCCTTCCCCACGGCGCCGACAGCCCCGGGAGGGCAGGCGAACTATCCGAATGACACCGCAACCTATCCGTTGCAGCGCTTGCGATAATCCGGACAGAAAACGGATAATCCACAAGACGAGGAGCGCTGCAAACAGGGAGTGATGCAAATGCACATTGGCGTGGATGTCGGCGGTACGAACACCGACGCGGCCCTGCTGGACGGCAACAAGGTTCTGTCGTCGATCAAGTCGCCGACAACCGATGATGTCGGGCTTGGCGTTGTCGGCGCCATCGGACAGGTCATGCAACAATCCGGTTGCAAGGTTTCGGATATCTCCAGCGTGATGATCGGCACAACGCAATTCACCAATGCCTTTGTCGAGGGCAAGAAACTGGTTCCCGTTGCCACTTTCCGGGCCGCCCTGCCCGCAACCCGAGATGTCATGCCGATGGTGGAATTTCCGCCGCATCTCAAGAAACCGATCGGTGACCTGTCCTACCTGGTATCCGGTGGCTATGAATTTGACGGGCGTCACATCGCCCCGCTGGACGAATTGGCCGTTGCCAAAGGTGCCAGGGACATGAAGGCGAGAGGCGTCAACTCCGTTGCCGTATCGAGCGTCTTTGCGCCGATCAATGACCAAATGGAAAAAAGGATGGCGGAGATCATCCTGAATGAAGCACCGGACGCCGAACTGACACTTTCAAGCGAAATCGGGCGCGTCGGACTGATTGAACGGGAAAATGCCACCATCATGAATGCCTCGCTCGCCGCCCTGTCGAGGACGGTGGTCAACGCCTTTCGCTCGGCGCTTGCAGAGCTGGACATCACCTGCCCGTTCTATATCAGCCAGAATGACGGTACCCTGATGACCGCGGAGTTTGCCGAAAAATACCCGGTGCTGACGTTTGCCTCGGGGCCGACCAATTCCATGCGGGGCGCGGCCTTCTTGTCCGGAATTGAAGACGGGATCGTCGTGGATATCGGTGGAACGACCTCCGATGTCGGCGTTCTGAAGGGCGGCTTTCCACGGGAGTCCGCCATCTCGGTTGATATTGGCAGTGTTCGGACGAATTTCCGTATGCCGGATGTGCTGGCCATCGGGCTTGGCGGTGGCAGCATTGTGCGGGGGAATAGCGACAATGTACGGGTCGGACCCGACTCTGTCGCGCTCAATCTGACCAACAAGGCACTGGTCTTTGGCGGCGATACGCTGACCAGCACGGATATCGCAGTGGCCGCCGGCTATGCCGACATCGGAGACAAATCCCTGGTCAGTCACCTGGACCCGGCGCTGGTCGAGGCTGCGGTCGATTGCATTCATGCTCTGATCGAAGATGCGGTGGATCGCGTCAAATCAAGCAAGGGAAACGTTCCGGTCGTGCTGGTTGGCGGCGGCAGCGTCCTGCTCAATCGACCGATCAAGGGTGCATCGGAGGCGATCAAGCCGGAACTGTCGGGCGTCGCCAATGCCATCGGCGCCGGACTGGCCCAGGTGGGTGGCGAGGTCGATAGGGTCTATTCCTATGGCGATCTCGGCCGCGACGGCGCACTGGACCATGCCCGCAAGGAAGCAACCGACAGGGCCGTCAATGCCGGCGCCAGCGCCGATACGGTGTCCATTGTCAGTATTGAGGAGGTGCCGTTGACCTACCTTCCGGCAGGCGCCGTGCGCGTCAAGGTCAAGGCCATCGGTGATCTTGGACCGCAGGAGCATGCAGCATGAGCGCGATCAATCTCGATAACCTGGCAGATTTCATTCGCGGCACGGCCATATTGGGCACCGGCGGCGGCGGCGATCCCTATATCGGCCGTTTGATGTTGCAGCAGGAACTGGAAAAATGCGGCGAAATCAGGCTGATCGATCCGGACGATGTGGGTGACGATATTTTCACCGTCACGGTGGCCTGCATGGGTGCTCCGACCGTTTTCGGTGAGAAGCTCCCCAATGCCACCACTGCCATTGAAGGCATCCGGCGGATCGAAAAGGAAGTCGGCAGATCCGTCAACGCCATCATGCCGCTGGAAGCCGGCGGCGTGAACGCGACTTTGCCATTGACCGTTGCCGCCCGCATGGGCTTGCCGGTGATCGACGGCGATGGCATGGGCCGGGCCTTTCCGGAGTTCCAGATGACCACTTTCAATATCTGCGGCGTCGATTGCAGCCCATTCGTGATGTCCGATGATTTCGGCAATACGGTGCTTCTGGAAACCGACAGTGCACTGCGTACGGAGACCTATGGCCGAGCCGTCTGCGTCAAGATGGGCGGCATCGCCCAGGTTGCGAGCTATGCGATGACCGGCGAGGAAGCCAGGAAATCCTGCGTGGCACGAACCGTCTCGCTTGCCAGGGAAATCGGCCAGACCGTGCGCGAAGCCCGCATCGCCGGCGAAAAGGATATTTGTGATGCGCTTGTCGACTATTTCGAGACCTCCAATCCACCACGCTTTTCGCAGATCCTGTTCGACGGCAAGGTGCAGGACATCGTCCGCGAAACCCGCGACGGCTGGACCCACGGGCAGGTCTTCCTCGAGGGTTTGGACGAAGCCGATGGCGAGATGCTGATCACATTCCGCAACGAATACTCCCAGGCAACCGTCAACGGAAAAACCGTGGCCATCGTCCCCGACCTCATTTCGGTTCTCGACCGCGAAACCGGCGAACCAATCACCACCGAGACGCTGCGTTATGGCCAGCGCGTCAAGGTGTTGGGCGTTGCCGCATTGCCGGTAATGCGCACCAGGGAAGCCGTCGAAATCTTCGGTCCACGGGCATTTGCCATCGATGAAGAGTTCCAGTCGCTCGAAACCCTGGCCTGGGGAGAAGCCGAAGCCGTCGGTTAGGGCAACGGGACAACGGTGGCGGCATTTGATTGTGTTGAGGCATTCAGCTTTTGCCGATTCCCTAAAAATCTGAATTTCACTAGCGAAGGGATGTCGCCATCCCTCCGCCATCGACCGTCAGAACGGCAGCGTTGACTTTGTCCAATTGCGCCAGATGCACAAACGCATCCGCGACATCTGAAGCAAACACCTCGACACCGAGAAGGTTGCCGGACATGTACTGTTTCGGCGTGACACCCCGCGCTGCAGCCCGCTCATCAATAACCTTGTCGGTCATCAGATCGCTTCGAATACGCCCTGCATTCACTCCATTCGCGCGGATGCCGTCCGCCGCATGGTCGAGGGCATACTGTTTCATCAGGGCCAATGTCGCCGCCTTCGGGATCCCATAGGGGCCAAAATCCTTGCCCGGATTGATTGATTGATTTGAAATATTGAACAGGATCGTGCCGCCACCCCCCTGTTTGCGAAAGAGCTTGAGTGCCGCCTGGCAAGCATTTTGGTGTCCGAAGAAGTTGAGATCGAAGCTCCTTCGAAGCACATCCGCCGGCACATCGCCAATTGGTCCCTGATGCGCCGCACCTGCATTCGAAACCAGAATATCCAGCGGCACACCGAATTCGGCAATTGTCTGAAATACGGCATCCACCGACGCAGAATCCGTGACGTCACAAAGAAATGTCCGACAGGCCAGTTCCTCCCTGAGCGCGCAAAGTCCGGGTTCATTGATATCAAGAGCAACGACGGACGCACCATTTCGGCAGAATGCCCGCGCGGTTTCGCGTCCAATGCCACTCGCGGCACCGGTGACCACAACCAATTGGCCGGATAGTGTTCCCTGGTTCAAATCAGCACCTCTCCTTGCCGCCTGATCAGTCATGTCAAGCTGCTTTCTCAAGTTCGAGCTCACGGAACAGCTGGTATGCGGTTTCCCCTGTTTCACCGTGATGCACGACGCGGCGCAGCGCTTGCAGCATTGCTGCAGGCGAAGTGGATTGAAAAACATTGCGTCCCATGTCGACACCGGACGCACCCTGGTCGATGGCTCGGTACGCCATCTCCAGAGCCTCCCGCTCGGGCAATTTCTTTCCGCCAGCTATGACGATGGGAACCGGACAACCAGCGGTGATTTTCTCAAAACCATCGTCCACATAGTAGGTCTTGACCAAATGTGCGCCAACTTCCGCAGCAATTCGAGACGCCAAGCCGAAATAGCGGGCATCGCGCGCCATGCTTTTGCCGACACCGGTTACCGCCATTGTCGGTAGACCGTAGCGCGCGCCGGTATCAATGAGTTGCACCACATTGGAAATGGATTTGTGCTCATACTCGGCGCCGATATAGACCTGTGCAGCCATGCCACACACTCCAAGCCGCAGGGCATCATCAATGTCCACCGCGACCAGTTCATTCGACAATTCGGTCAGGATGCTGTTTCCGCCGCTGCAGCGTAACACCACTGGCTTGTTGATCTCCGGCCTGATGGAGGTGCGAAGCGCACCACGCGTGCACATGAGAACATCCGCATGCCGCGCCAGAGGCGAGATGGACAGATCGATACGTTCAAGCCCGGTGGTCGGCCCTTGAAAGTAGCCGTGGTCGAATGCCAGCATCACCGTGTTTCCACTGGCGGGATTGAAGATGCGTGAAAGGCGCGCCTTCATTCCCCAATCATAGTCGGCCGAACCCTTTAGGAAAAATCGACTGGTATCGGCCGGCTGGCCGGTGCCAAAATCCTTGCCATCCTTGATGTCGTCGAGATCTGCCATCGTCTGGACCTTCCTGTTGATCGTTCACGTCGTTTTCGCGAAATCGCGCATTGCTTCGATGATTAGACATATGGACAGCGCACCGGGATCGATATGCCCGATACTGCGCTCACCAAGGGATCTGGCCTTGCCGGTGGTCGCCACCATGGCTCGTGTCTTTTCAAGCCCGTTGACCGCGCTCGCATGGGCCGCATCCAGGGCAGCGTACAAGCCATCCGGTGCATGTTTCCTTGCGGCTTCGGCCGCCGGCGCAAGTGCATCAAGCATGGTCTTTTGACCTGGAGCTGCGCCACCGCGCTTCGCCGCTGCCGCACACCCATCGGAAAGGAAATCGCCCAGTGACGCCGCATCAATAGTGGCTACGCCCGCCAGTGCCTTGGAACCCGAGCGAAAGACCGTGCCGAAAACCGCACCGGCGGCACCGCCGGTCTTCGACATGATTGCCATGCCCGATTGCTTCATCACAGCCTCCGGGCTTTCCGGTTCCCAGTCCGACAGCTGTTGAAGAACCGCCTCGAATCCTCGACGCATGCCAATGCCATGATCGCCGTCGCCAATGGCAAGATCGGCATCCGTCAGTGCGTCGGTGTTTGCGATGACATGAAGGGAGACCGCTTGCATCATGGCGCTCACAGCCTGTGCATTCAATTCGTTTTTCATGGCTGTTTGAAACCGAAGGAGTCACAGGGAAGGTCGAGAAAATGTTTGAGCTCTGCGTCGAGCTTCATCAGCGTGATGGAAAATCCGGCCATTTCCTGCACCGTCAGATAGGTGCCGACATCCGAGCGGTGAACCGAGATGTTTCGATCAGCCAGGATCTGTCGAATGCGGCGGTTGACGATCAACATTTCCATCATTGTTGTCGCTCCCAGATTGTTGATCAACAACGCCACTTCATCACCGCCATGAAAGGGCAAATCCCTCAGCAGCGCATCTGCAAGTTGATCGGCAACATCATCAGCAGGCGCAAGCTTCTGTCGGGAAACACCAGCTTCACCATGGGCACCCATGCCAACTTCGATTTCGTCCTCACCCAGTTCGAAGGTCAGCTTGCCCGTTTCGGGAATGGACCCGGGTGAGACCGCAACGCCTATCGAGCGGATGGCCGCTTCGGCTTTGCGCGCGACCCGTTCGACCTCGTCAATATCCGTGAGCTCCGTTGCTGCACCACCCACAATCTTGATCATGTACAGATCGCCCGCAACACCGCGGCGGTCGTCCATTCGTTCCGGCGGCGCTGCGGCAACGTCATCACGCACGCGTATGGTGCGCACATCGATACCGTCATCCTCGAGCATCTCTGACGCGATATCGAAATTCATGTTGTCGCCAGCGTAATTTCCGTAGAGGAACACGATACCATTGCCACGATGCACCGCCTTGGCGGCTTCATAGACAATCTCCGGTGAGGGAGCGGCAAAAACCTGACCACAGGCGGCTCCGTCAGCCATGTTCGCACCGACAAATCCGTGAAAAACGGGTTCATGTCCGCTGCCACCGCCAATCAGCAATGCAACCTTTCCGGCCGGCAGGTCGGTCCGGACGATTGCATCGACACCGTCGAGCTTCCGCACGCGGCCATCATTGGCCAGTACCAGACCCTCGATCATTTCGCTGACAACATTTCTCGGGTCGTTCAGTATCTTCTTTGCGGCCATAATCTGCTTCTCCCAACTAATCGGTGCACAGGCTCCCGCCGATCACTCCTGCGCTTTACCGGGCAAGTGATCGAGCACGATATAGATCACAATGCCAACGATCATCACAGGCAAGCCCCAACTGAAAGCATCCATCCACAATGGCTGAATGAGCATGACGAAGCCCAGGAGGATGATGCCTGTCGCAACGCGATAGATGTTTTTCATCATCATGAGTTTCACGCTTGCCCCGTGTCATTTTTGATGGTCTCACCAGTCTCGTAATCAAAGTGAAATGCCTGCTTTTCCGGCAGTGCAAACCAGCACTGATCCCCCTCGACGAGATCAAAATCGAGAGGCACAACTTTTCGCAAGCCATGACCGCCAAAGCGTATCTGCAGCGTGCGATCGACACCTCGAAAATCCGTGGCATAGATTTCAGCCTGCTGATACCCATCCAGTTTTTGCTTGGATATCTCAATATCCTCTGGCCACCAGCCAATCCGGATTCGACCGGGCGAAAATCCCGACGGGCAGGCAATAGTGAAATCATACCCATCAATGGCCAATTGCGATCCGGAGACGGTGCCCTCGAACAGAGCCATGGCGGGACTGCCGATCAGCTTGCCCACCGAAACATGGTTGGGATGGGCAATCAGTTCATCAAGTGTTCCGATCTGTAGAATTCTCCCGCCCTCGATCAGAGCAATCCTGTCGGCAATGGCTGCCGCCCCATGATAATCGTGCGTCGCATAGAGAATGGTGGCGGATTTCTCACGCTGCAGGTTACCCAGTTCGGCCCGCAGGCTTTCACGCAGTTTGAGGTCAAGGGCACTCAGCGGTTCGTCCAACAGATAGATCTGCGGATCGCGCACAAGCGCCCGTGCGATGGCAACACGCTGGCGTTCGCCACCACTTAGCTGATCGACATGGCGTTCAAGCAGGTGATCGATCTTCAGGTCCCCTGCCGCCTTGCGCACCCGCTCGTCAACCACACCATCATCCACACGGTAGGCCGGTGAGCGCAGTGGCATCGCAATATTGTCATAGGCGTTAAGCGTCGGCAGAAGATTGAAGCCCTCGAAGACAATCGCCACGTCTCGCAGACGGGGATCAGATCGGCTGACCTCCTGCCCGGCTATTTCAATTCGACCGGCCTGCTGGTCGGTCAATCCGGCAATAGACATCAATGTGGATGTCTTGCCAGCTCCGGTTGGACCAAGCAGTGCAAGCACTTCGCCCCTTTCGACATGCAGCGAAATGTCATCGAGCGCTTGCAACGCACCGTAGGATTTTGACAATCCTTCAACGTTCAGCACGGTCATGATCGGTCCTCCCCGCGCAAACGCTCGCCCTTCAGGTCAAACACATGCAAATGCTCAACATCGAGCCGCGCGATGATTTCTCCAGTTCCCTGGGCAACCCTCGATTGCGACATGCCCTTGATGGTCGTATCGCCAAGCTGAAAGTCGAACCAATGCTCGCGTCCAACGGAATTGACCTGGCTTGGCGTGGTGCGAACACATCCGAATTCCGCTTCCCGATCGATGGTAGCGACATGTTGTGGTCGTATCCCCAGAAGCACCTCTTGGTCGCCCATAAGCTGCATCACATTGTCAGGTAACGCGATCGTCGCTGCCCCTTCGGCCAGTGCGGCCTTTTCACCTTTGCGTCGCGCCCTGACAAAATTCATGGCTGGTGATCCGATGAAAAACCCGGAGAACTGGTTTGTGGGATCATTGAACAATTCGGCAGGTGCACCGACCTGCACGATCTTTCCCTCATTCATCAAGACGATGCGATCAGCCAATGACATCGCTTCCCGCTGGTCATGGGTCACGTAGATCGACGTCACACCAAGCTCCTTCTGCAAATGGCGCAACTCCCAGCGCATTTCCTCTCTGAACTGCTCGTCGATCGCGGAAAGCGGCTCGTCAAGAAGCAGAACATTGGGATCACGCACGACCGAGCGAGCGAGGGCAGCTTTTTGCCGCGCGCCAGGTGGCAGTCTTCCCGGGCGAAGGTCGAGAATCTCGGCGAGATCGAAGATGCGAGAAACCCATTGAATTTTTTCTTCGATGACCGCCTTCGGCAGGCGCCGTGCCTTGAGCGGAAAGGCAATATTCTGACGCACGGTCAAATGCGGATAGAGCGATATGAACTGAAACACCATCGCGACGTTGCGGTTCATCGAATCGAGCTGGGTGACCGTCTTGCCGTCAAAGAGGATTTCACCTGACGTCGGGGATTCCAGACCGGCCACGCATCTCAGCGTGGTGGTCTTGCCGCATCCGGATGGGCCGAGAAAGACAACGAATTCGCCATCTTCAACATCCAGATTGACACCGTCAACCGCGATGACATCGCCAAAATGGACCCTCAGATCGCGGATTTCGACACGGGCCATCCTATTGTTCCTTCCCGACATTGTTGAGATAGCGAACAAACACCATGGAAAGGCCAACGATGATGATCAACAGGATCACCGCGAGTGCCGATGCCTGGCCAGTGTAGAAATACTTGAATGCGATCTTTCCGACTTCAAAAGACACCGTCATCGTCTCTGCGCCGGGCCCGCCACCCGTGAGCGCGAAAAACAGATCATATTGCTTGAAGGCGTCGATCAGCCTCAGCAATAACGCAATCAACAGGATGGGCATCGACAGGGGCAGCGTGATGCGGAAAAACCGATAGGCTGCGGAAACACCATCGATACTCGCAGCCTCATGCAGATTTTTCGGAATACCGCGGAAAGCAGCGGTTGCCAGCAAGATGACAAAGGGCGTCCACATCCATGCATCGGCAATGACAACCGCAATGATGGCGTTGTCAGCTACGCCAAGCCAATCAAGCTTGGTGCCGCCGAACGCCGCAATAATGACATTCACGATACCCCACTCGGAATTGAACATGTAGCGCCAGAGGAAGCCCACCACGATCGGGCAGAGCATCATAGGAAGCATGAAAAGCGTGAAGATGAAATCCCGGGCTCGAAAGTCTCTCTGGAGGTAGTAGGCAACTGTTATGCCGAGTATGAACTGGACGGTAACGGTCAGGAACACAAACTTGCCGGTGAATATGAAGCGTTGCCACAAATCCGGATCGGTCAGCAACAGTTCGTAATTGAGCAGACCCATGTCCCGCGCCGGCACCAGAGGGCGCAACACGGAAAACGACAACGAACTGTAGTAAAGCAGCGAAATGAACGGATAGGCGACCATCAGCAACAGCACACCCAATGTCGGCATGATGAAAATGCCGCAAAGGACGCGGTCGGACAATTCACGGGGCATCTGGGGTGTATTCGACATGTTAATGGCCCGCTTTGCCCAACACGCCAAAGGTCATTCCCATCAGGATGTGCCGGCGTATGAGATAAAAGAAAATGGCGACAGGAACGATAAGCACAACCCCGGCCGCGCAGATTTGCGTCCACTCAATTCCCGTTGACCCCATGGCAGACGACAAGCGCACTGGAAGCGTTTTTGCCTTGGTGGTGGAGAGGATCGAGGAGAACGCGAATTCGTTCCAGGCAAAGATAAAGCAGAAGCCGGCCGTGGCAGCGATGCCACCTCGTACCATCGGCAACACGAATTTTCGAAACGCATAGAAGCGCGAATATCCGTTGACCTTCGCAATGCTCTCCACTGCCGTGGGCACACCGTCGAAAAATCCCTTCATGATCCATGTGGCAAGGCCAAGATTGATGAAGGTGGTAACAATGATCAGTCCAGACACTGTGTCGGACAGACCCATTTTCGCGAACATGACGTGGTAGAAAACAAGCACCGCAGTGGGCGGAATCATGCGGGTCGACAATGCGAAGAACATGAAGTCATCCCGCCCGACAAACCGAAACCGCGAACACGCATAGCCAGCCAGTGTTCCCAGAATTGTTGCAAGCGCGGTGCCGGCAATCGAAACGATAATGGAGTTGTAAAGCGACTGTACCAGTCCAATCGCTGCCGCAGAATCCTTCGCGGCGCCGATGCCGAATACCGCCTCGTAACCTGACAGGTCCGGCGTAAAGAACAGTTTGGGCGGTAAGGTAAACAGATCCTGCCGGCTTTTCAGCGAAGACAGCACCAGCCAGAAAATCGGGCCTAGGCTGTAAATCATGTAGATTCCCAGGACGATGGCGGGAATTAGAAAAGGTGAGTTCCGTTTGAGAATCACTGGATCTTGTTCCGCTGGTTGCGTTGCGTCACGCGAGCTGGATCAACCCGCCCTTGATCGGATGGTTTGAGAGACCGGGGCGGTAGTCCGCTGGACGTCCGCCCCGGCTCGGTCACTGGTCTTGGGTTCCCAATGGCGCCGTGTCAGTCGAATGCCAGGGGAACGACCTTGTCCATTCCAACCGGATCGATCATCTGGTCAGGCACCTCCGGCGAATTGTCCGAGCGTTTGATCTCGTAGCCGGCTGCCATCAGGGTTCGCTCATGCTTTTGAGCGGCGTCCTGAAGAGCCTGTTTCACCGTTTTCTTCCCCGAAACCGCATTGGAGATTTCCTCCTGCAATTGATCAAGAAGAATGGCGTATTCAGGCAGGTGCCAATAGTCATTGGTGTATTGCAGCGCCTGGGCAAATTGCTTGTTATAGGAATTCAGACCCTGCCATTCCGGACTTTCCAGGACTTCCTTCAGGCCTGTCTGGCACACCGCGGCATAGCGTTTCTGCTGGGCCGGTTGAAAGTACCATTCCATGAATTTGGTGAGTTCATCAATTTTCTTCGAATAGGTGTTGATGCCCATACCCTGACCGCCAACGCTGAATTGGCGACGGAACTTGCCGTCTCTTCCAATGGCGCCAGGCAGATTTCCGAAGCCCGTCTTGTCAGCGAACTTGTTGACGCTTGGGTCCGAATTGGAGCCGTTGAAATAGTACCATTGCATGGCCATGGCGAGTTTGCCTTGCTGGAATGCAGCATTGACTTCGTCCCAGCCCCAGTTTCCCGATCCTTTCGGACCATAGTCGAACATGTCCACATAGAACTGGACGCCATCAATCGAAGCCGGCGAATCCAGGTAACCCTTCACTTCATAAGTCTCAGGATTGTAGAGCTCACCACCAAAGGACCACATGAAACTGTTGGAAGCAGTGGTTGCAAAATCATAGTCACGGCCACCCATCTGGCCCCAGCCATATAGCCCTTCATCCGGCCGAGTGAAAAACTCGGCAATATCGCGGGCGTCCTGATAGGTCTGCGGAGGCGCCAGTTCCTTCCCATATTTCGCTTTGAACGCCGCCTTCTCTTCGGGATCCTCAAACAGATCCTTTCGATACATGAAACCATAGGCATCCTGGTTGACGGGAAGCCCCCAGAATTTTCCGGACCCGTCGGGGTATTCTCCATATCGGGCCAGCGATGCGGGCTTGAAGAGGTCCTTGTTCAAAATGTCAGAGCTGGAGAAGATGTCATTGACCGAGTGAGCGTGACCACCACCGGCGAACTCCGCGGTCGACTGACTGTCCCACATGGCAAAATCGAAGCCATCCCCCTGGATTGCAAATTCTGCAGCAATCTTGCCGTGCCACTCAGGTCCGTATGGCACAAGGGCCGGAACAATCTTCACACTCTTGTCCGGATAATCCTTGGCAATGTCGACAATCGCGTCGGCACAGGTTCCTGCATGCCACACAAATGTCAGTTCGGTTTCGGCCTTTGCCGCGCCGGTCATCATCAACACGGACGACGCCAGCATTGTTGTCGCCGCTAAATGTGAGCGAATACCCATTTTCATAGAACCTCCTCCCAATCTGTTTTCCAAATTTCGCTGGGAAAACTGCCCAGCCTCCACATCAGGACGCTAATCAGGTTTGAAAAAAATATCAATATAAAAGTTATTTTTCACAAAATTTATGTTGAAATGTGCGTTGAGACGTATAGCCTACCCAGTGAAAAATCCGCAATTATTCGCAAAATACGCGAATATCGTACCGATTTTCATCAAATTTGGCGATTTCGAAAATGTTAGCTGAGAGAGAAATTTAACAATTTTGAACAATATTTGTTATCATTTTGATATGATAACATTTTTGACACCGGGCGCTGAAAAATGATGTAGTTGGATGGTGGACACGGGATGGCGGAACAGCATGCAGAATTCGCGAAACAACAAGGCGTATTCGAAATCAGAGCGCAGACAGGCGGAAATCCTGCGTGGCCTGATGGACAATGGCGATACCCAGATAAAGGAGCTGGCCGCACGTTACGGCGTCAGCCTCATGACCATTCATCGCGACCTGACGACGTTGCAGGACCAAGGCCTGATACGTCGCATCCGTGGAACGGTATCTGCCGAAAAGTCACTCGTCTTCGAGTCCAGCTATCTGTTCCGATCTCGCCAGCATGTCGAAGAAAAACAACGGCTGGCGAAGGCCGCGATCGAACATATCGAGCCGGGGAACGCAATCATCTGGGACGACAGTTCGACGACATACCAGGTGTGCGATTACATCGACACGGTAACTCCGGTAACCGTCATCACCAATGCCCTTCCCGTGATCAATCGACTGCACAACACACCGGATATCGAGCTGATTGCTGTGGGAGGCAAATACAACCGAAGCTATGGCGGCTTCTTTGGTCTCGCCACAGAGAACGCGTTCCGATCGGTTCATGTGGATGTCGCCCTGCTGTCGACCACCACGATTCAGGGTCTTTCGATGTACACTCAGGACGAGCAGGTGGTTCGGGCCAAACGGGCCATGATCGATATCGCGACCAAAAAAATACTGCTGGTGGATTCCAGCAAATTCCACTTCACCGCGCTCAACTATGTCGCCGATCTGACAGTGTTCGATACCGTTTTGCTTCCAAGAGAGACGGAAAAGGAACTGACCGACCGCATGATCAACGGCGGCGTCTCGGTACAGCTGGTCTGAAGCACAAAACACCGCCAACTCAAGGAGACGCCTGATGTCAGAAATCGGCAAGGCGCGCCGACTCGCGCATATGTTCAATCCAAAATCGAACAGAATGTTCTGCCTGCCCATGGATCATGGCATGCAGGTCGGGCCGCTCGATGGTATTCGAGACCCGGGCCCCCTGCTCGACCTGGCGGTCGATGCCGGTGTCGATTCCGTGATTGTCACGCCCGGAATCCTGGCTCGCTATTATCATCGCTTCTCTGGAGGTCCTTCGGTCATCCTGCGCATTGACCAGTCAACAAACTGGCGCTTCGAAACGAAAACCGGCTACCCCGATGCACATATTCGCCTGGTGGCAACTGCCGAGGAGGCAGTGCAAATGGGATGCGAGGCGGTCATCACCTATCTGTTCACTTGCAACAACCGGCCGGATGAAGAATCGAGGTCCTTCGAGATCAATGGCCGTGTGGCTACCGAATGCCGCAAATGGGGTCTTGTTCACGTTATCGAAGCCATGGCAGCAAAGGGCGGTTTCGTTGATGCTGAAGATCCCGATGTCGTCGCCATGAATTGCCGTATTGCAGGTGAACTGGGAGCCGATATCATCAAGACTGACTGGTGCGCACCCGAGCGGTTCAAGGACATTGCGAAACAATCACTTGCACCCGTGGCGGCTGCCGGGGGGCCTGCCCTGCCTTCACTCGACGCAACCACAGAATTTGCCAGAACAGCCATCGAGGCTGGATCGGCTGGTCTGATCTTCGGACGGAATGTATTTCTCCAGGACGACATCGGTGCGGCAATGAAGACACTTGGTGAAATTATCCACGGCTGATGCAGTTTTCGGGCACGGATTTGTGTTCTGCTCCGGAATCCTTGCTGACGCGCATGGGTCCTGACTGTTGGGCCGTGCCCCCACTCGAAGCGGCGACTGGACCTCGGCAGAAGCCAGACTCGGAGGTGTGAAATGGCCTCGCGCTGTTTCAAAGTTGTTTCCAGCCACTGGAACAGCTTGCACAACCCCGCACGGCGAGCCAATGTGAAGAACGGGCGGATTTCATGACGTTTGTCAGCACTGCTGACCAGACAGATTTTCCGATCGCACCGTCATGATCATGTGGGGGCCGCAAAATGTTCACGCTTGAGGGGCATACGGCCATTGTCACGGGCGGCGCCAGTGGCATAGGCCTGGCAACAGTCGAAATGCTGGCAAAACTGGGCGCCAACGTCGTTGTCGCAGATGTCAATACGGATGCCGGGAACGCAGTCGCACAACGCCTGAAGGAAGCCGGTGGCCAGGCAATATTTGTCTCCACGGACGTCTCCAGTTCTTATGACGTCGAGGCCTTGGTCAATCAAGCCGTGCAGGCCTTCGGCTCACTTGAGATATTGATGCATTTTGCCGGGATTGGTCTTGAACAGCATGCACTGGACACAACCCGGGAGAATTGGGACCGGATCATCGGCATCAATCTGACCGGCAGCTTTCTGATGATGCAGGCGGCGGGCCGTGAAATGGTCAAGAGAGGCTATGGCCGGATTGTTGCGATGTCCTCCATGGCCGGTGTGCGCGGCGGCACCGGGCGAACGGCCTATGGCGCCTCAAAGGGCGGCGTCGCCGCCATGATGCGGGTCATGGCGGTCGAATGGGCGAAAAGCGGCGTTACCGTCAATGCGCTGTCACCAGGCGGAATCGAAACCGCTCTGGTCAAGAAGATGCACGATGATGAAACGCGCCGCGCCTATCTGGCCGGCATCCCGATGGATCGATATGGAACGCCGGAGGAAGTTGCGGCGGCCGCGGTCTGTCTGGCCTTGCCGCAATCGGCATACATCACCGGTGTCAATCTCCCGGTCGACGGCGGATTTGACGCGGCGGGCGTGATCAAGGACAGCTAAAGCCTTCCCGGTATTATCCGATAGGGCCCGTGGCTAGCAACTCAATCAGGCTGTGTCTCAATGGCCTCCATATCATCATCGGAAAGGCCGAAATGATGGCCAATCTCGTGAATCAGCACATGGCGGATGATGGCGCCGAGTGTTTCCTCATGAAGGACCCAATAATCCAGGATCGCCCGGCGGTAGAGCCAGATCCGGTTCGGCATCTGGCCGGTCTGCACCTCCGTTGCACCCTGCGCCATGCCGACACCCTCGAAGAGGCCGAGCAACTCATAGGGATTTGAAAGTCCGAGCGACCGCAAGACCTCCTTATCCGCATAATCAGCGATGGAGATCTGAATATCTCCGCATAGGTCACGGAACGCATCGGGAAGCGTATCGAATACCGCACGCCCCATCACCTCGAAATCCTCAAGCGCCGGTGAATGGCGGTCGGTCCAGGGCGAATTCATGAATTCATCTCTCCTGATCGCGGCGAAGGTTGCTTTTTTTTAGCCGGATTTTCATTCGGCGTCGCCTTGAGATAGTGCCGCAGCACGCCGGAAACGAGCATCAAAAGTGACGGCGCGCCGGAAAGTCCACTTTTGCAACCAACTTGGATATTGCGCCTGCCCCATTTCTGGCCGATCAAGTTACCGCGTGCAGCGATCCAACAGCGGAGGTTCTCATGTCCGAAACCGAACGATCCACCGAGGGCATGGTTGACTACGGTAAAAACTCGGCGATGCAGCAACAACTGGTCAACTATCATGCCGAACGAATTCGCGATCTTGTGCAGCGTCTGGGTCTGGTTCAACCGGAACTCAGGATCGTCGACTATGGCTGCGGCCCGGGGCAAAGCGCCATAGACGCTGTTGCCCCGGCCGTTGAAGCCTACCGCGCCCGCTTTGCCGATGCGACTGTCTCCGTTTGTCATGCCGATCAACCCGGCAATGACTGGAACAGCCTGTTCCAGCTGATATCAAGTCCCCGCGGGTATGCCGCGCCGGGCATCCGCACAGCCGCGGCCATTGGCAGCTTTTACGGCCAGATGGTTGCGAACAATTCGGTGGATCTCGGAACCTGCTTCATGGCAAGCCACTGGCTGAGCCATGCCGTTCACCTTGACGCGCCCGGCTCCGTCTGGTTCGGCGACCTGCGCGGCGCGGCCAGAGTGGAACTGGCAGCGCGCGCGCAAAGCGATTGGAAGCAATTCCTGCAATGCCGAGCGCGGGAATTGCGAAGCGGTGGTTGCCTGCTGGTATCCTGCCTTGGCGCCGTACCACAGGTGGGCGAAATCAACGGCCAGGCGGCATCCGGTCGTGGCGTCTACCGGGCCATGCAAAAGGTGGCGCAGGAGCTCGCCGATGAAGGATGGATCAAGGAATCCGTTCTCGACCGGTTTGTTTTCGGGGTGTGGTTCATGACGGATGATGAAGCACGCGCGCCACTGGAAACGGATCCGGTACTGAAACAAGCGTTCGACATTGAAGACATTTCAGTCGTCCCCGCACCATACAATCCAACGGATGTCTATGCTGATTACATCGATGATCCGGACGAATATGCCAGGCTCTATGTGGGCTATATTCGCGGTTTCGCGCATTCGGCCCTGAGCACGCAATTGTTCACACCCGGCGCAAAAAATGGCCGCGATGGTCCAGAAATAGCCGCCGAATTCTACCGCCGTCTACATGAACATTACCGGTCGCAACCGGGAAAATATGCGGGTGAAAACTGGTATTTGACAGTCGTCCTGCGCAAAACGTGACCTCGGGGAGAGTATTTGCCGAGGCCGTGTTCGCCGTCCTATCCATTGACGACTGAATTCCGGACGTTTGCAAATGGTTCACATGGCGCCCTTTCCCACGGCGGAACAAGTCCGATGATCGCCACCATGTGGTCGATGAACGCGCGGATCTTGGGGGAAAGGTTTTTCTTCTCCGAATAGATCGCCACAATATCAGAGCGGTCATCCTCGTAATCGGGAAAAAGATGAACCAGCCGCCCTGTGCGAATGTCGTCATTGATCAGATAGGTCGAAAGTCGTGCGATGCCCGCGCCGGCAAGTGCTGCATGATAGATTCCGTCTGCGCTGTTGACCTCGACATTGCCGTTCAAGGAAACGGTTCGACCATTTTTGGGGTCGCTGATCCGCCAATCATTCCAGCTGTTTACAGTCGATAGCTGCAGGCAGTTGTGCGTTTCCAGTTCGGTCAGCCGGGTGGGTGTTCCGTATCGATCGAGATAGGCCGGAGCCGCACAGATCAGTCGGCGGTTCCGCGCAAGTTTTCGAGCAATCACCCGGTCATCCTCCACCTGCTCGCTGAAGCGGATCGCCAGATCCACATCCTCTTCAAAGAGGTCGACTTTTCGGTCGGTCAGTTCCAGAGACACGGTAACGTCGCCATAGCGCGCCAGGAACGCTGGAATGACCGGCAGCAATTGGGATTTACCGAAAGCCACCGTGGACACGAGCTTCAGGCGTCCCCTCGGATGCCCGTTCATGGCACTGGCAAAGGTTTCGGCTTCGAAGACCCGGTCGGAAATTTCAACGCAACGCTGGAGAAAGGCCTGCCCCTCCTCGGTGATCACCAGACCATGATTGGACCGATTGACAAGCCGAACGCCCACACGGTCTTCCAGATGGCCGATCTGACGGCTCACGGCCGACGGCGTCAGGTCGAGTGTGCGGGCCGCCGCAGAAAAACTGCCGGCCTTTGCGACCCGGGCAAACAAGATCATCTGGCTCGAAAGGTCCATTGGTCTGCAACCTGCTTTGCGTTTTCCGCACAACCCCTTTGACCCGGGAACGGGTTTCGAATCTCCCCCACCGACGTATATGTTGCATTGCACCATGAATGTTGCGTTGCGTCAATTCCGAGTTCGAAGCCCGTCAAACTGTAAATGGGGCCAATACACCGGCACCGGGAACACGATGATGAATTGCAAGAAGCCAAACGAGACCACGACCACGGACCGGCACGGCGCAGCATTCAAGCAGAGAGCGTTACCAATCGGGATTTTGGAATCCACCCCACGGCGTCGGCTTAAAATCTGCCACGCTCACGAACCTAAATCGGCGATCGATCTGACACCGCCAAACTCAACACAAACAGGAGTGTGAAACATGAACCTTTTCAAACCTCTCCGACGATGGAACCGCTACCGCAATACGCGTTTTGAACTCACCAGCAAGACAGATCGCGAATTGCACGATATGGGAATTGCACGCGATGAGATTTCAGCCCTGGCTCGGGCTGCTGCAAAAAAATCAATATTCTGACTCGGCAAAACCCACCTCCTCCCGGGTTTTATCGATAGTGTCCGGTGACATCCTCCTCCCGTCACCGACCGCAACAGAAGCGCCCACCGGATTTGCTCCGGTGGGCGTTTTTGCTTCGGTTTGGCTGGCTTGCGTCCGGCAGAGCCGCGCAGGACAGATTTGGAGGATTGGGCAGGTCTTCGGGATGATCTGGCAGGCACATCGAACGATCTCAGACTACGTTCGAGACCGTCAGGTGTGCCAAAAGGCTTTACGGCTCTGAAATCACGCCTATATCCTGAACCCAAGCGACGAACCGTCGATCACGCCAGATTGCCGACATTGGCACTGCACGTTGGGAGATGCGGCCCAAACGCCGCGGGGAGCCGAAAAGACAGGGGGGCTTCAATGGCGATTACGCTGAATGTCAACAAAACCGAGCATTCCGTTCACGCCCCTCCAGACACCCCGCTTCTGTGGGTATTGCGCGATGAACTCAAGCTGACCGGAACCAAATATGGCTGCGGCATCGCCCATTGTGGCGCCTGCACGGTGCATCTGGATGGCGGCCCTGTCCGATCCTGCCAGGTGGCGGTTGGCGATATTGGCACCTCACCAATCACCACAATCGAAGCTGTTGAAGGTCCTGAAGCTGACGCCGTACGGCAGGCCTGGAAAGAACTCGATGTCGTACAATGCGGATTCTGCCAGTCCGGCCAGATCATGCAGGCAATCGATCTTCTGACCTTCGAGCCGACCCCGACCGATGGCCTGATCGACTCGGTGATGGGCGGCAATGCGTGCCGCTGCGCGACCTATGTGCGCATCCGCGCGGGTATTCACCGCGCAGCCGAAATCCTGGCGAGCTAAATCATGAGTGCAAACCTCTCTCGCCGCGGCTTCTTGAAAACCGCTACCGCTGCCGCGCTGATCGTCGGTTTCAATCCGGGCGGCGCTCTTGCGACGGGCACCGGGCCTGGTGTTGATCTGTCGCCTTTCGTCAAGGTTTTCCCCGATGGCCGTGTGGTCGCCATTGTCAAACATTTCGAGGGTGGTCAGGGTACCGCAACCGGGCTCTCGGCACTTGTTGCCGAGGAGTTGAACATGAGGCTGCAGGATATTGGTTTCGAAATGGCGCCCTTCGACAATGCGCGCTATGCCCACCTCTTTTTCGGCCTGCAGGCGACCGGTGGCTCGTCGTCAATGGCCAATTCCTATCTGCAGTACAGGACGGCGGCGGCCGCCACGCGCGAAATGCTGATCGCAGCGGCTGCAAAAGAATGGGACCTCCAGGCGGACACATTGACCTTGCGCGACGGCACGATCTCGGGTGGAGGCCGATCCGATAACATCGGCGCCTTTGTCGAGGCGGCATCGAGAGTGCCAGTCCCGGATCAGCCGGCTCTGAAGGATCCGTCTGATTGGCGGGTATTGGGAGTCGACCAGAAGTCCCGGCTCGATACACCCGCCAAGCTCGATGGCAGTGCCCGGTTTTCGATGGATCTGCAACTCGACAACCAGATGGTTGTCGCCATACGGCGCACGCCTCGACTCGGCGGCCGGCTGGCCTGGTTCGACGCCGCTGCCGCCGAAGCAATACCTGGTTTCATCATGGCCAAACCGCTTCCCGATGGCAAAGGGGTCATGGTCTATGCCGAGACAACCTGGGCCGCTTTCCAGGCACGTGATGCTCTCTCGGTCGAGTGGGATCTTTCATCTGCTGAATCCCGCAGCCACGACGCGCTGAAAGAAGAACTTCTGTCGATGGTTCGTGCCGAACCGGAATTTCAGGCTTCCGAAACCGACCTCGAAACCACATCGGCCGCCCTCGAAGGAGCGGCGCAGATCATCGAGCGCGAGTTCTACTTCCCGATACTGGCCCACGGTCCGATGGAGCCCGTCGGCGCTGCGATCGAGCCGCTTGCCGATGGCGGCGTTGTGCTGCACGACGGCGCGCAGGCCCCTGCCGCCGGCAATATGATGGTCAGCCAGATTCTGGATCTTCCGGCCGAAAAGGTACAGATCAACACGCTTTACGCCGGTGGCTTCTTCGGTCGCCGTTCCACCCCGGATTTCGACTATCTGGTGGAAACCGCGCAGGCCTTCGCAGCAACAGACCGGACGCGGCCCGTCAAGCTGCAGTGCACCCGTGAAGATGACATTACCGGCGGGTACTACCGTCCGGCATACGCCCACAGGGTTCGGGTCGGCCTTGATGACGATGGCAACATCATCGGCTGGGACCATCGCCTGGCCGGCCAGTCGATTTTCAAGGATACGCCCATGGAACAGTTTCTGGTGCGTGGTGGTGTCGACGCGACGTCCGTCGAAGGGGTGCATGACACGCCCTACCGGATTCCGGTGCTACATGTTGGATTGACCGACCAGAAGGGGCCGACAACGGCCAATTGGTGGCGGTCGGTCGGACACAGCCACACCGGCTATGTGATGGAGTGCATGATGGATGAATGCGCCCGCGTCACCAATCAGGACCCCGTAGCCTTCCGCCTGAACCATTTGACCGGCAATGATCCCGACCAGGCCCGGATGGCCGGTGTCATCCGTCTCGTGTCCGACAAGGCCCGATGGGGCAAGCCCCTGCCCGATGGCCATTTTCATGGAGTTGCCGCCCATAAGTCCTTCAACACCTATGTGGCCCAGATTTGCGAGATATCCGTCGATGAAGACAACGTGATCACCATCGAAAGGGTCACCGCGGCCGTGGATTGCGGCGTACCGGTCACGCCGGACATCATCCGGGCGCAGATCGAAGGCGGGATCGGCTATGGCTTCGGCCATGTCATGCGTGCTGGCATAACGCTGACCAATGGCGAGGTGGACCAGAGCAATTTCCATGATTTCGAAACATTGCGCATCTACGATCTCAGCAAGATCGACGTCCATATCGTACCATCTGCGGCGCCACCAACGGGCGTCGGCGAGCCGGGCACGCCACCCGCCGGGCCGGCTCTCGCCAACGCCATCGCTGCATCCGGGCAACCTCTGGTAACCCATCTTCCCATGACGGCAAGCGGCATCAAGTTTTCATGAGAGGCACCATGCGAAAACTACTCATGGCATCTATGATCGCCACAGCCGCCAGCATCGTTGCTGCCGCAGCTCTGACCTCCGACTACCCAAAACCCGGCAGCGTCGACCGCGCCACCGGGCTGGAAGCCTGGGCACGCATTTATGAAGTTGCGTCACACCCCCGGTGTTCCAATTGCCATGTTGGTGAATCGGGTATTCCCATGTGGTCCGGGCCAAGCTATGGCGAAACACGCCCGCACGGCATGAAAATCGTGGCCGGTGAAAGCCGCATCGGGAACGAAACGCTGCCCTGCGGCACCTGCCACGTCAAATCGGACCGTCCGCAGACCATTCCGCACGCCGCCCCTCGCGCCAATGGGGACTGGCAATTGGCGCCGGCCGGTGCCGGCTGGTTCGGCCGTTCCAGCAACTGGATTTGCGAACAATTGCGCGATCCCGCGCGCAATGGCGGTATGGACTATCTCAAACTCGCCAATCATGCTGGCCATGATGTCATTTTGCTGTGGGCCTGGTCCCCCGGCCCGGGGCGCGAGCCGGCCCCCTACTCCAATGCCGAACATCGCATGGACATTCACACCTGGGGTGCAGCCGGACAGCCCTGTCCCCCAGAGTAGGCGCAGCAGTTCAACAGGGTACGATCGGTTTGGGCGCAGTGCTGCTTGCACGACATCAATGCACAGGACCGTTTGCAACAAAACTGCTGATATCGGCTTGAATGCGTTCCTCGTCCAACAGGAGACCCGTGTCTTTTTCAAGATGGACGATGTGGTGACCGGATGTCGTCACAATGACAATGGCGACCGGTTGCCTTTGGGCCATGAAACCGAGGCCGGAGCACCCGGAGGTGCTGCGAATGGTCTGCCTGATGAGAACGGCTATCTTCATCTCCCCTGTCTGCAACTGGGGTTGGAGACAATATTTCACGTTGCTCGTTTTCATGTCCGGGATCGAAAAATGTTGCGTGACGCATAACGCCACAACGGCGGGACAAGCCGGACCGGTACGAGATCGACGGCTGCGTCGATCTTCCCGGCGAGGCGAGTACCGCTGAAATCCGGACGGATGTCGAGGTTGAAGCCCGCCCAGTGTCGGCCGGTGTGAATGATTGGGGCAAGCGCTCCGTAAAGCGCGCCGGTATCCGCCGGATCGTCCAGACCGATTTCGGCCTCAACACGTATCCAGACGATCCTGATCTGCCTGATCAGTTCGACAATCAGCCGCACAACATCACCCTCGGCCAATCGGGATGCCGATTTTGCCTTGCGCACTGGTTTCCGCTTGTCAGACCCTGTTGACTGCCTCTTGCTTTTGCGGGCGGTATCGACAACCGGAATTGCCGGAATGACACCACCAAGCACCGAGACATCGAGCCGGACCCGGGACCTCCGATCGGCCTGACCCCGCAACCTCAACCGGAGCGGTAGCAGGACAACCGCAATTACAAGAACAACCGGGACAGCAACGATGACAAGAAGCCAGATTGCCATCTATGTCGCCGTTTCGCCTCCGCCGTCACCGGGTGCCTGGGATTTCTGTTTCTCCCGGGCTTCCATGGCTCGTCCGGCCGTTTCACCGACAATCTCGGCAATACTGGATGCCGCGCCCTTGACCGCTTCAACGCGGGGACCATCCTTGTCAAAGATGATCGCACCAACCGGTTTGATGCCGCCGCCTCCGCCGGTGCCACCGCCATCTCCGGATTTGCCGCCCGTCGACCCGCCTGCACCGAAGCCGAACCCATAGCTGACGATTGGTATGACGGTCGCACCATCTTTTTCGATCGGCGCACCGAGCACATTCTTCGCGTTGAGGAGCTTGTCCAGTTCCTCAACAGTGCCTTTGAGCAGCTTTTCCACATTGTCCATCAGATTTATCTCCCATCATCGGTTCGGCACCGTCGATAGCATCGCGGTACCGGCCGATTTTGATGCAGGTCAATCCGGTCCAGGGCCGATGACCGTTTTATCGCTTCGGTCGAAAGGCACATCTTGCAGATGGCGATTTCTGGTGAGGTGAGTGCCACGGGAAGTATCGAACCCGCCGAAGTCCAATTCAAAAACTGGAAGGTCTTGCCACTAAACGACCAGGGCGTTGACGGCATTGAATTGTCAAATGACAATCGTCGCCTGTCTGGGGATGATAGGCGATCATGGATATTTTGCCGAAGCAACAATGACCCCTCGCCTCGAAGCAGTTCAGCCGCGTTTTCGCGTTTTCTTGGGACGTGAGGATGGTTTCTGCTTTCCGATATACATGCCTTTGAAGTAACCACACTGGCGTATCTGATGTGAACGTGGAAAAACATCTCGAAGCGAGTATGATGGTCAGGTATCAAACAGGACCGCGAGGTTGGGGGAATGGCTTTACACGGTGATGGCATCAGGTTCGTCAACCGTGACGGGCAAAACGACGGCGAAGGTGTCTATGTTGCCTTTGACCTCAATGGAAAAGCGCTGTTTGACGGCTTGCCAGTTTTTGTTGCCGTAACACCAGGCGAAGACGCATCCCGCATTGGCAGGTCGATCCCGATAAATGTCAGAATCGGTCCGCATGAAGAAAGGCTAGCTGATGTCGATCCGGACAAACCGGCATCCGATTCAGACGGACTACAGGGTCTCAGGGACATTTTCGCCAAGTCGAGATTGTATGACCGGCTGATCAAGAATTCTACATCGAATTACAATCCAGCTGCCGAAGATTTGGATTTACTCGCGTCATCCATGAAAGGCGACAAGTCTGCGGTATCCGGCATTCCGGCTGCCTATACCTACTTTGGTCAATTTGTCGCGCATGACGTAACCCACACAAAGAAGAATCCGAACGATCCCAAAGAACCGATCAACTATCGCACGCACGCCTTCGATCTGGACTCGATTTTTGGCGCCATAACCAATGGAGCAGTGGTCAACGCACCTCATGCCTGTGCGGGAAATGCGTGTTTTGGCCTCACCTGGGCGGATGCGCCAAAACAGCCTTCATTCAATGACTTGGCGCGATCGGTGAAAGGAACACCCAGAATTGCGGATCCGCGTCACGACAACAATTTGGCGATTGCCCAATTGACCGTCGCCATCATGAAGTTCCATTGGCTGATTTCCTTCAGGGAGCCAGACCAGACCGCCGCACAACGGATCACACGCCGCCACCTCCAATCCATCGTGTTACATGACTTCGCCAAGCGTCTGGTTGATAAAACGACTTATGACGATGTGATGCAAAATGGTCGCAAAGTTGTATTGCCCGGCTTTTCTGCCGGAAATTTCCGGGTTCCGACCGAGTTTTCTACGGCGTGTTACCGTTATGGGCATTCGATGGTCCGCGAGGAATACAATTGGAGCTCGGAGGCCCCGGGAGACAAGTTGCGGATCGCGAGCCTGCTCAACTATACGCATCTTGGATGGATCAGGCAGTATTCAGACAGCGATGTTGCAAGAATCCGGGAACGCTGGATTCCCGAGTGGTCTCGTTTACTCGACCCGCAATCACCAGGTGACACAAAACATCTGGCCGCTGCCATAGACCTGCAAATTGGCAGCAAATTGCGAAAACTACCGAGGGCGTGGTTCGAGGAGAAACTGCTGCCCGTTCCCGACAAAGAACTGGATCTCGCTGCAATAACACTTCGTCGGGGGCGCTCACAGGGTCTCCCAACCGGCCAGGAGATGTATCAGCACCTCTCGACCATCCTGACCGGCCAGGCCAAAAACGAACTCAAACTTGTTTCACCGTCTGATCTTCGCGGTGAGAATGACGTGTATGGTCCGAAATCACAAATGTGGACCGATACTCCGCTGTGGTTCTATATCCTGCGCGAGGCAACACTGAATGGCCACGGTCGGCTTGGTCCGCTGGCCGGCAGGATCGTCATGGAGACGCTTCACGCTGCATGTGCTGCCGGAGATAACACGATCGTTGTCGATGGCGGCACCAGCTTTGACGTTCAACCCGAAATTGTGCAGCCGGACGAGAAAACCGATGAATATTCACTGCCGCGTCTTTTGGAATATGTTGAGCAAAACTCGGCGATCTTCGCCGCTAATGCCTGAAAGGAAAAACAATGGGATCGATCATCGTTTACAAGGGAACGCATGAGACTGACGCTGCACGTCTCGAAGGCATGAGTGAATTCGGTGCTAGTATACGCGACGAGTTTGAACATTTCGCAACGACGTCCGGGACGACAAAGCTGACGATTGTTGAAGCACAGGACATTCTAAAGACTATTTTGGATGACTACATCAGTCGCAAGGATACCAACAATAACAGGGTCTACACGCTGAAATTTCTTTACCCCGGCAGCGAATCTTACGTGACGGGCACTCGTTTGAGGGTGGCACCTAACGGCGTACGGAAACTCAGGCTCCGCCTGTCCGACACAGTCAATGGTCCGACAAACAAACGTGTTTGGCTGGCGCTCACCGTTGATGATCTCGAAAGCGGAGACAAGAGAATGAACATCGCTATTCCACACAAGACCAGTGGTGGATCATTCGATTATCTGGACGAGATCATTAGTGATGTGAAAGCAAACAATCACGACGAAAACGGTTACATGGTCGCGGCCTCGCTTTTCAATCGCTGCCAGTAGCCAATTGAGGGTCTCAAGAGGAGACAAACTCAGTCGCCTGAGCAGCTTTTTTCGGCAGGTACGATTCGGTGCCCCGGATATCGCAGCGTACTGCACGGTTCTTGAGCTGACGGACGCAGCCTTTGCTCAATGGCCGAATTTTCCAGCTGCCGCGAGATCGGCTGTACGGCCAAATGGGCGGGGCCTGGATCTGGAGCAATGCACCCGGTCGGGTGTTGGGGAAGCCGTTGAACGTGCCAGCTGCGCTGAATGGGGCGACGAAGAAGTGCTGCAGGCCAGCATTGAATCCGTTGGCTCGTCGAGTTTGTCTCCTGGCTTGCTGAATGGACTCGCACCAAACCAAATCGAGCAACGACACACCTGGAACGAAGCTCTGCTTGGACTTGATCTGGTACCAAAATCAATCCGTGATCATCAGACCGTCGAATGGGTCAAGGTCATTTCAGCCCATGACGGTGGCAAAGTATTCGCCCCTGCCGACCATGTGTTTCTTGGCAGGCATCTCCAGATGGGTGATGGGGCCTGCAGCATTGGTGACAGTAATGGATGTGCTGCCGAAGAAAGCGAAGAAACAGCTTGCATAGCAGCCCTACTGGAATTGGTTGAGCGTGATGCAACCGGCTTGTGGTGGTATGGTGGTATTCAAGGGGTGGAGTGTCCACCATCAGTATTCGACCTGTCCGATGATCTGGTTGGCAGCCTGAGCGTTCGTGAGCGCGAAACCATCCTGATTTCCCTCAAGGCGGCCATCGGCGTGCCGGTCATCGCAGCGGTATCTGCCGATCCCGAAGGCACAGCAATTGCGTTTGGAGTCTCTGCAAGTCTCGATGCAAACTTGGCTGCAACAGGTGCCATATTGGAAATGTACCAGTGTGAGCTTTCCATCCACTACGCACGAAAGAGCGGAGCAGCCACTCCGTTGCTTGCGAGATGGTTGAAGACCGCCAGTTTAGAATCCGAAGTTCTCAGCAGAATCTCTGCCGACCATGGCGTTGCTCAAGCCGGCTCGGCTAACTGGACTCTGACTGATTGCATTTCGCATTGCGCCGATGCTGGTATCAATCTTTACTTTCGGGATATGACACGGGCCGAGTTCAATGTACCGGTCTGGCGCGCCATATCGCCAGAGCTCTGCCACTTCAAACCCCGGTTTGGGAAAACGCGCATGCTTGCTGCAAATCCCGGATTGAGCAAGGCCGACCCCAGAAAACTAAAATTTCTTTCCGTTTAACCGGATGGGACTGCCACATCCGAGCATCGAAATCGTCAGGTTTTTGGGTTACTCTGCGCGACATTAACGGTTGGCTATAGTGGGATTTATTGATCGCTAGTTCAGCAAAAAACAGTGTTTTGGCCAGAAGTAACGAATTCGGCAGACGAATTCAGGTCCGTACGATCCTGTTTGTTGACCTCGTCGGATATAGCAGCCGAATGAGTCATGATGAGCTGGGCACGCTCGATCTTATGTCAACATGTTTTGACACATTGCGAGTCCTGACCCGGCGCTTTGACGGCGAACTGGTGAAGACAATCGGAGATGGCGCGCTTATCCTGTTCAAGGAGCCATCCAACGCTGTTCGTTGCAGCATTGAATTTCACCGTATTGTTGATCGCCTCAACACCGCATCGGACGAACCAGCAGCCTTTCGTATCGGCGTTCATTCCGGTGAAGTTATCCGGCAGGATGGTGATGCTTTTGGACACGCCGTCAACATCGCGTCCAGGCTTGAAGTGGCATCCAATCCAGGAACATGCACTGTTTCACTGCAGGTCTATGAACAACTTGCCCAGGACCCGGAATTCGCATTCGAACCCCTCGGCAAACATGAGCTGAAGAACATCTCCGAGCAGGTGACGCTTTTTCGGGTCATGGACGAGCGGCAGTCCCTCTATCATGAGAAGTCGGAGCCTGTTCGCATCCGCACAATCGGAGCGCTCTCCATTTCGAACTCGTCGAATTCAACGACTTCACCAATGGGTCGAGTTCCGTCCGCCATATTGGGCTACCTGGCACTGACACACGGTCAAAGTGAAACGCATAAACGTCTGGCAACGTTGCTGTGGCCAGACCGCGAGGAAAAGAGTGCGGAGCGATCCCTGAAACGCAGCGTCAGGCAACTTCGCGAATTCGCTGCGGAATCTGCGGATGATATCGTACAGTCCGACCGGGTTGGGGTCAGCTTGAAAACCGCACAGATAGAAACGGACCTCGATACAATAGAACGCGTAATTCGCGCCAGTTCAGTACCCGAACTATTGTCATCAGAACCATCCTGGAGCCAGATGATATTGGTCGGGTTGGAGGGGTTGAGCCCGCTGCTTGATTCCTGGATCCAGGTAATCCGTGAGAAATGGCGGGACCGGATTTTGCGATCACTGGAGAGTCTCCTTCAAAGCAGCGCCTCGGACTCAACTGTGATATCGGAGGCTGCACAGGTAATTCTGGTCAGTGAGCCCGGCAACGAGATGGCATCTCTGGCGCTCATGCGTCATCTGGCAGCACGGGAAAACAGAGCCGCTGCAATCGCGGAATATGACCGACTGTGCGATTATCTCGCTGACAAATTTGGCATTGAGCCAAGTGCATCCACTCAACGCGCAATCGACGAGATTCGTGTTGCCTCCGGTAAATCCCGTGCAGAGTTTGCCGCCACTGCCCCACGGCGCCGAATTTCGCGGATCGCGATTTCACCGTTTCGGTCACAAGATGATCATTCGGCAACCCTGGAAGAAATCTTCCGCAGCGAACTCATCGGCAATCTCGCCCGGTTTCGTGAATGGTCTGTTATTGACGGTCTGAGTCACCGGACAAACCGCCAGCGCGATGATGAAGGGATTGCAGACTACCGAATTGACGGTGCCGCTGATGACGGTGCAGCAGGACGGCGGCTGTTATTGACACTACACGATAATCGAGTGGGAAGAGTGCTCTGGCGCACGGAAATCGCCTTTGATCCCAGGGATTGGCTTGACCAACAACGGTTGGTCATTGCGAAGATCGCCTCAGAGGTCGACACCTACGTTTCCGCCGACAGGCTCGCCCGAACGATTGGTGGCCAGATTGTGGAAATCAACAGCCACGACCAATGGCTGAAGGGGCAGCAAAACTTCATGCGATGGACACCGGATTCCGCAGAGGACGCCATACGCATTTTCAAGAAGCTCATTAGCCAGGATCCCGATTTTGCCCCCGCATTTTCCAGTCTGGCTGGCATCAACAACGTCCAGCATATTATCTGGCCGGGACGTCTTCGTGATATGAATGGAGCACTGGTGGCAGACCAGCTGGCGTCACAGGCGGCCAAACTCGATCCGATGGACTCGCGCATTCATCGCGCCGTAGCCTGGTCGGCTGCGATGACCGGATCATTTGACCGAGCATCTCTGCATTTGGATCTGTGCCTGAACCTGAACTCCAACAGCCCGGCTGATCTTGCATCGTGCGCCATGGGATTTTCCTGGTTCGGGGAACATGACAGGGCCGAAGCACTTGTCACGCGACTGCTCGCCATAACGCCAAATCTGCCCGGATGGATATGGTGTTACTTGGCCTCCGTGTATTTTTTCTCCAATCGCCTCGAAGACGCGTTGAGAGCAGCCGAGCTATCCGGCGATTCGATCATTGACAACCAGGGCTGGATGGCGGCAATTCTCGCCCGTATGGGGCGCAAAATCGAAGCAGGCCAAGCGTTCTGCAGACTTGTCGACGATGTCTCGCCAAATTGGACCGGAGCCGAACCCATCAGCCATGAATCCGTGTGGCAGTGGTTTGTACAGGCTTACCCAATCCGATATGATTCTGATCTGAAGTTGTTGTCTGAGGCGCTCGCAAGTGCGCGGCGTGCAGCCAGCCAAGTTCAGAAAAAACCGTGATATCACCGAAAAAGCGGGTGGCATACGCGTTCCGATGCTGACAACCTGCGAGGATTGGTCTGTTCAGGTTTTGACCTCTTCTCCTTCGCCCGCCAACCAGTCCAACACCGATGCCACGCTGCTATCCGTGCGCCGCGTCGCATTGCTTCGGGCATAATAGACCCAGTCGCGATCGGTCGTTACTGTTGAAAGCTGAACCAGCCGGCCGGCCTGCAAATTCTCCTGCATCAGCGCCAGGCGACACAGAGCCACGCCGTGGCCGGCCAGCGCGGCTGACTTCATCAGGCTTGAGCCCTCCAGGTAGATCTGCGGCTGCGGGGCCTCGGCGTTGGGGCGCAGATCGGCCGCATCCATCCAGTCTGGCCACATGCGCAAATCCTCGTCATGCAGATGCGGCCCGAATTGCAGCGCCTGCACAGGATCCCGCCCGTAGCGCTCGAGAAAGGCAGGAGCACAGACCGGCGCCGCATCACCGGCCAGCAATGGCAGGTCATCCGGTCCAAGGCTCTCGCGCAATCCGAACAGGATGGCAATATCGGGTTCGGACTGAAGGGGTCGGTCCGACAGGGCATAGGAAAGATGCACGCTGACATCGGTGTCGCTTTGCAGCAGGTCCGGCAACCTGGGCATCAGCCATTCCGCGGCAACAATGGGCAGCGCCGCGATCGATACCGGCCGTCTCGTGCGAAGCGGGAGACGGTCGACCTCGTGGCGAATGGCGTCGAATGCTTCCCGGGCGACCCGGGCAAGGCTCTCTCCCTCCTCCGTGAGCCGGGATTGCCGCCCTACCCGCCGCACCATGGTCCGGCCCGACCATGCTTCGATCTGCCGGATCTGCTGGCTGACCGCCGAATGGGTCACGTTCAAATGATCGGCTGCGCGGGTGACGGAACCCGTCAGATAGAGCGCCTCCAGCACCCGCAGCGAATGAAGGGGCGGTAGTCTGCGTGTGTTTGCCATGACCGATCATGTAAGTATCTCTAACGTTTTGCAAGAATATCGAACTTTACCTGGCCCGAATGCCTGATTATCGTTCATTCTGATTACGCAACAAGGATCAGGACCCGCTGATGAATCAACCCGAAGGCGCCCGTCATTTGCGCCTCTGCGTCGCCCAGACCTGTTCAACCAATGCCCATGAGGGCAATGTCGCCGCGCTGCGGGCAATTGCCGAACGGGCTGCAGTGCAGGAGTGCCAGTTGCTGTGCCTGCCGGAGGCAGCAGGTTTGATGAACCGCGATGTCGAAAGCGCCCGGAAAATCATCACGCGTGAGGAGGATGATCCCTATCTCGCCGCCTGTCGGGAGATGGCTGCCAAATACGGCATCTGGGTCCACAGCGGCTCAACGCCAATCCGCGCCGCCGCAGACCTTCCGGTCAACCGAACGCATCTGATCGACAGCGCCGGCGAGATTGTCGCCCGTTATGACAAGATCCACCTCTTCGACGTCTGTCTGGCGGACGGGATCGAGCGGCTGGAATCGAAACGCTATACCCCCGGTGACCAGTCAGTCCTGGTGGACACACCCTGGGGGCCCTTCGGCTTGTCCATCTGCTACGATCTGCGCTTCCCTCATCTTTACAGGGAATACGCCAAGGAGGGAGCGACACTGTTGTTCGCACCTTCGGCCTTCACCCGCCCGACCGGCAAGGCCCATTGGGAAATGCTGCTGCGGACCCGCGCCGTCGAAAACGGATGTTTCATGGTGGCGGCGGCCCAGACCGGCGAACATGATGACGGCCGCAAGACCTATGGGCACTCGATGGTGGTCCATCCCTGGGGCAATATCATGATGGATCTCGGCGACGCGGTCCAGGAAGGCATTCTCGATATCGATCTGACCGATGTCGAGACGACACGGCAGCAGATTCCGTCGCTCAACAATGAGCGGGACTACCGGATGCACCACACCGGTTCTAACGACCAAATGTCAGCGTAGAAGGAATGGGGAAATGAAACCAATTCGCACTCTCTTTTTGGCAGCGGTTTTTGCGACCGCATCAACGCTCGGCGCAGGCATTGCCGGCGCCCAGGACCGGCCGTCAATGACCTTCGCCGTTGACAATCTCTGGCCCACAATGGATCCGGTTGCCGGTATTTCGACCACCGGAGGTCGGGTTCACTGGAACCTGTTCGACACATTGTTGCGCCGCAATCTTCACGCCGATGAAAACGGCACGGAACTGATCCCGTGGCTTGCCACAAAGTGGGAGCGCACCTCTCCGACGGTGTGGACCATCACGCTGCGCGACGATGTCACCTTCCACGACGGCAAGCCGATGACCGCCGAGGATGTGGCCTTTTCCATGTCCGAGAAGCGGATCTGGGGCGACAAGCCCGAAGCGCCGCGTGGCAAGCGCTATGCACGAGGCATTGTGCGCGTCGAGGCGACAGGACCGCACACGGTTGAAATCGAGACCGCGAGCCCGGATCCAGCCTTTGCCAATCGATTGGTCACACCTCTCGGCTTCGTTTTGCCCAAACACTATTACGAGGAAGTCGGTGCCGATGCCTTTGGACAGTCGCCGATGGGAACGGGCCCCTACAAATTGGTCAGCTTCGATCCCTCCGACAAGCTGGTGGCCGTCGCCAACGACAATTGGTGGGCCGGCAAGCCACCGGCATCCGAGATCACCTGGAAGGTGGTGCCGGAATACTCCACACGATTTGCCGGTCTGGCGGCCGGTGAATTCGACATGATTGTCGGCGTCCCGACCGACCAGGTCCCCGTGGTTGAAAACACACCGGGTGTAAAAGTGCTGTCGCAATCCATCGAAAATTATCCGATGTTCGCCTTCAACATGATGGCAACAGAAGAGCTGCCCGATAATCCGCTGCAGGATGTCAATCTGCGCAAGGCGATGGTCACGGCGATTGATCGCGACGCCATCACCGAGGCGCTGTGGGGTGGCGCAACCTTCACACCGGCGCCATTCAACTTTCCCGAATACGGCGCCTATTACGATCCGGACCGCAAATCCCGCTACAGCTACAACCCGGAAATGGCCAAGGAGCTTTTGGCCAAGAGTGGTTATGACGGCCGGGAACTTGTCTGGCACATCACCCGTGGCTTCTATCCCAACTATGAAACCGCTGCCGAGATCATGATCGAGCAATGGCGGGATGTTGGTATCAATGTGCGCATGAAGGTGGTCGACAATTTCTCCTTGGCCTACAAGCGCCCGTTCCATTTGTTGAACATGTCCATGTCGAGCGAGTTTTCCGGTGATCCCTATCGCCCGCTCTGGCTTGACTGGGGTCCCAATTCCAGCCGGGTAAACGCCAAACACAAGACCTGGGCCGCCACGCCGAAATTCTACGAGCTTGGCGAGGCGTTTGAATCCGCCGAGGATTTTGACAGCCGCAAAGCCGCCTATCTGGCGCTGGTCGATGAGTGGGAAAATGTCACGCCAGGCATGTATCTATGGCGCAACGTCATCACCTATGCCTATCGCGACAATTGGGATTTCACCACGGGATCGGTCGCCCGCACACTGTTCGATCATCTGCATCTGCAGCCGTCCGGACAGTAAACGCACCGGGCAGAAGGGGTGAGTGAATCGGCAGCGCCTTCGACAGCGCCAGTCATCGAGGTCAGCGATCTTTCGGTAAAACTGCCGGAAGGCGCTGACCGGACCTTTGCGGTCGAGGGCGCCAATTTCTCCATTCGCGAAGGTGAAACCCTTTGCCTGGTCGGAGAATCCGGATCGGGCAAGTCGGTCCTCGCGCAAACAATCATGGGCATGTTGCCGCCGCAGCTGAACCTCTCAGAGGGCGACATTCGTTTTTGTGGCGACCCACTGCCCCCACAGCGCTCTTCAGCGTTCGAAACGCTGCGCAGTCGTCGCCTGGCGATGATCTTTCAGGATGCCGCCGCCAGCCTCGATCCAATCCAGAGAGTCGGTCATCAGCTTGAGGAAATCCTGCAGGTTCATGGGATCACGGACCGCAGGGAGCGAAACAGGCGGGTCATGGACCTCCTGGATGCGGTTCAACTGCCCGACCCCGAACGGATTTACCGGTCCTATCCCCACCAGATCTCGGGCGGTCAGGCCCAGCGGATCGTTATCGCCGGCGCCTTGGCACTCGGGCCCGAATTGTTGATTGCCGATGAGCCGACAACCGCGCTGGATGTCACAACCCAGGCGGAAATTCTTCACCTGGTGGCGCAGTTGGCGAAAACCCGCAACGCTGCCGTCATGTTCATCACACACGATATCGGAGTCGTTGCGGAGATCGCTGATACAGTGGCCGTGATGTGCGAGGGAAAAATTGTTGAAACAGGGTCACGGGACGCAGTTCTGACCCAGCCGCAACATCCCTATACGCGCAGGTTACTGGACGCCGTACCCAAGCCGGCTGAAGCCGGTTCCATGAAGGTTCGGGAGCCGGTTCTTACCGTAGATGGTCTTTCTCGCATTTATCACATCAAGACCGGCCCCTTCTCACACGCGCCCCTGAAAGCGCTGCGGGACGTTTCGTTTTCACTTGGCCCGGCGGAAACGTTGGGTGTCGTTGGAGAGTCCGGGTCCGGCAAATCGACCCTCGCCCGCTGTCTATTGCGCCTGGAAGAGCCAGACAGCGGCCGCATCCTCTTTGAGGGCTCGGATATCATGACCGCGCGCGGTTCGCAGATGCAGAATCTGCGGGCGAAATTGCAAATCGTCCTGCAGGACCCCTATTCAGCCCTCGATCCGCGCCAGAGCATCGGCAGCGCCATCGCCGAGGGGCCTGTCATTCATGGAGCATCCCACAGCGATGCAATGCATCGTGTTGACGAATTGCTGGACCTTGTCGGATTGCCGAAAATGGCCGCTGAACGCTATCCGCACGAGTTTTCCGGCGGACAAAGGCAGCGCATCTGCATCGCCCGGGCGCTGGCGCTCGAACCACAGATTCTGATCGCCGATGAGGCCGTCTCCGCGCTGGATGTTTCGATCCAGGCACAAATCCTCCAGCTTTTCCAGGACCTCCAGGAGGCTATGGGATTCGCCATGATCTTCATCACCCATGATCTGATGGTGGCGGCCGCGATCTGTGACAATGTGCTGGTCATGCGAAAGGGAGCGGTTGTTGAGCGCGGACCGGCAGCAGATATATTTCACGCTCCGAAGGAACCCTATACGAGGGATCTTGTCGGAGCGGTTCCCGGTGGCCTCTATGGTGTCTTGTCGGGCCAAAAGCAGGCGACCGGCACCGAGGCACAGACATAATGCTTCTCTACATTTCATCCCGGCTTATTCGTGCCATCGCCACCATGATATTGACGGTGACGATTGTTTTCATATTCATCCGTCTGTCGGGTGACCCGGCAGCTGCCCTCGCCCCGCCGGATGTTGGCCAGGAAGTGATTGATCAATACCGGGAAAAACTGGGGCTCGATCAGCCCCTTTGGAAGCAATATCTGACCTATGTCGGATCTCTTGCACAGGGCCAGTTCGGCTATTCGATCCACACGGGACTGCCGGCACTGACCCTGTTTCTCGACAAGCTACCAGCGACATTGGTGCTTGGCGGTACCGCCCTGCTGATTGCACTGGGCATCGGCATTCCCATCGGCGTCATTGCTGCGCTCAATAGAAACACGCCCATCGATCGCGGCGTGATGGCGTTTTCCGTTTTCGCGTTCGCCATGCCGAATTTCCTGTTCGGCCTGGCGGTGATCCTCATTGGAGCGCTGGTGTTCCAGGTGTTTTTCGGGGCCAGTTCCAATCTGTTTTCACTCGGTGCGGTTCTGGCGCCGGCCGCCACCCTTGGCCTTGCTTCCATGGGCGCCTTTGCGCGCTTTTCCCGCTCCTCGGTGCTGGAGACCATCAACAAGCCGTTCATGATCGCCGCCGAGGCCCGCGGCATCCCGCGCACCCGCCGTCTGGTCCGGCACGTGGCGCCCAATGCCGCAATCCCTCTTGTGACCCTGCTCGGCCTCAGCCTTGGCAGCCTGATTGCCGGCTCGGTCGTCACCGAACAGGTATTCGCCTGGCCCGGTGTCGGGCAATTGCTGGTGCGCTCTGTAATCACGCGCGACATCGCTGTCGTTCAGTTCCTCGTCCTGGCGGTCGCCTGTACCATGGTGATCGCCAATTTTCTGGTCGATATGCTCTACCTGGTGATCGATCCACGCATCCGGGTTCGCTGAGATGGCCGGGCGGATCTTTTCCGACATGCCCTGGGCGGTGCGCATCGCGCTGGTCTATGTCCTGCTTTTCGCGCTGTTCGCATTGTTCGGCGAATTGCTGACCGAACATACCTATCGCGAGGCGTCGTTGCTGAAACGGCTAAAACCGCCGGTATTCATGGGTGGCGAGGAAGGATTCCTGCTTGGCACCGATGAAAAGGGGCGCGATCTGCTGGCCCGGCTGGTGGTCGGCTCCCGGATCACCTTGGTGATCGCCATAGTGGGCACATTTATCGGTGCCATTGTCGGCTCACTGCTTGGACTTCTGGCGGCCGCCCGGCGCGGCACCACCGAAACGGTCATCATGGCCGCCGTCGATGTTCAGGCCTCCCTGCCGATCATCATTGTCGCGTTGTTCGTCCTCGCCGTTTTCGACAACAGTTTTGCCCTCTTTCTCCTGCTGATCGGTCTGACAGGCTGGGAGGTCTATGCCCGGCTGATCCGCGGCGCGGCGCTGAGCGCCCGGGAGCATGGCTATGTGCTGGCCATACGCGCCCTTGGCGCGTCGCCTATGCGGATCTACATGCGTCACATCCTGCCCAACATCATCAACATTGCGCTGGTGCAGTTGACGATCAATCTGCCGCTGACGGTTCTGCTTGAAACGGCCCTCAGCTTCCTTGGGCTGGGCGTTCAGCCACCGCTGACCAGCCTGGGGCAGATCATGAGCGAGGGCCGCGACCGGCTGCTGACCGCCTGGTGGCTCACCATGCTGCCCGGAGCAATCATTTTCCTGCTGGCCCTGTCCATCAGCCTCATCGGTGACTGGCTGCGAGACCGTCTGGACCCGACACTACGTGGCATGCGGCGCTGAACGTCGTTCTACGCCTTAAGACAAGGGTTGCCCCCTAGTCCCCGCGCCGCATGATTTTCGAGTCCTTCAGTGCCGGTCCGTTGGCGATCTTCAATGCGAGTTGCGTGAAGGTCTTCAGCTCTTTGGCGCTCAACGGTTCGAAAATCTCCGACTGCCGGTCGACCGACACCTGTCGAATATCCTTGAGCACCGCCTGCCCCTCGGGTGTGATGAATATCTTCTTTTCCCGACCATCTTCCTGGGAGGCTTCCTGGCGCACGAGGCCACGGGCCTCGAGCAGCGCAATCGCCCGGCTGATCGTGTTCTGGGGGCGCGGAAAGATCTTGCGGATCTCCTTGGCCTTGATGCCCGGGAAAGTCTCGACGGCGAAGAGGCTGGACCAGGCATGAACGGGAATGCCGAACTCCCGTTCGATATAGCGATCAGTCACCGCATTGTTGCACAGGACAATATAACTCACGGCCATCAGATGGCTGAGATCGGACGCAAAAACCGTGTCCAGCTTTTCCTGTACAGTCATCGGCATCGGCAAACTTCACTTCTCTCGGGATCCTGTGAAGAGCGTGTTTAACACGCTGTTTTCAAATGTCACCCGGTGCATGGCCGCCACCCCCAATTCTTAAATCGCATCCGCCGCTATTGCAAATTAAATCCAAATGGATCAATCTAATGTGACGGAACGCTGGTTCCATGGGGACCGGCAAGCCGATTACGAGTGATTTGAGTGGAGATGATGCATGATCGTTGTCGGTGTTGATGTCGGCGGAACCTTTACCGATCTGATCCTCGCGGATCTGGAAAGCGGTGCGGTGAAAATCCACAAAGTATCCTCCACCAATGCCAATCCGGCCGAAGCCGTGGTCACCGGCATACGCGAAATTTGCGCCTTGTCGGACATCTCGCCGACCGAAATCGGCAGTGTCTTTCACGGCACGACCGTTGCCACGAATGCGATGCTCGAGAACAAGGGCGCACGGACGGGCATGATCACCAATAGCGGTTTTCGCGACGTGCTCCACATTGGCCGTCACCAGCGGCCCCATCACTATTCGATCATGCAGGACCTGCCCTGGCAGCACCGGCCGATGATCCGGCGCCGTCACCGCATGACCGTCGATGGCCGCATGGACGCAACAGGCAGCGAACTCGAGCCGCTCGATGAGAACGGTGTGCGCGAGGCGGCGCGGCAACTGGGCGCCGACAATGTCGAATCCGTGGTCACCGGCTTCCTGTTTTCCTATGTGAACCCGGCCCATGAAAGGCGTGCGGCGGAAATTGTCCGCGAAGAACTGCCAGGCGTTTTTGTCACGACCTCGTCCGACGTCGCACCGCAGTTTCGTGAATTCGAGCGGTTTACAACCGCGGCCATGTCCGCCTTTGTCGGCCCCAAGGTTCGCACCTATATCGACACGTTGCAGAAGGAACTGACCGGGCTCGGGATCAACAGCGAACTGCACATCATGGCATCCAATGGCGGTGTCGCAACCCCGGCGCTTGTGGCTGAGCGCCCGGCGATAACGCTGATGTCCGGCCTTGTTGCCGGCGTGCGTGGCGGCGCATGGATCGGTGGACTGGCGGACGCCAACAAGCTGATCACCCTCGACATCGGCGGCACCAGCGCTGACATCGGCATCGTTCAGGATGGCCAATACACCGAAACCGATGCCCGCAGCGCCAGCATAGCCGGATTTCCCGTCCTGCTTCCGATGATCGACATTCACACGATCGGTGCCGGCGGTGGCTCGATCGCCCATATCGACCGTGGCGGCGCGTTCCGTGTCGGCCCGCAGAGCGCAGGCGCCTCGCCCGGTCCTGCGGCCTATGGCAATGGTGGCGATCAGCCGACGGTAACCGATGCCAATCTTGTTCTCGGACGCCTTGTTGCGGATGATTTTCTCGGCGGCAACATGCCGCTCGATCTCCAGGCCGCCCGCGATATTGTCGGTGAACTGGCCAAGGCGCTCGATCGAAGCCTTGAAGAAACCGCCGAGGGCATTCTGACGGTCCTCAACAGCAATATGGCCAATGCCATCCGGTCGCGAACCGTGCAAAAGGGCATCGATCCGCGTGATTTCACGCTCAGCGGCTTTGGCGGAGCCGGTCCGCTGCATGCGGCAGGTGTTGCCAGTATGCTGGGCGTCGAACGAGTCCTGATCCCGCCCTATCCCGGCATAACCTCGGCGATGGGCCTGCTGACGACCGATCTGCAATATGACTCGCTCAGAACCGCTTTCGAGGTCAAGGGAAGTGTCGACCGCGACCGCTTGACCGGCCTGTTTGACGACATGGAATCCGAGCTTCGCACTCTGTTCGCCAAGGACGGATTGGCTGCAGACAAGGTCAGTCTGCAGCGCATCGGCGATCTGCGCTATGTCGGTCAGGGCTATGAATTGAAGGTGGCTTTTCCGGACGGTCCGATCACCGAAGAGGCGCTGGAATCCGTCTGGGACGCGTTTCATGAACAGCACCGCAAGGAGTATGGTCACGCCTTCGAGCAAAGTCCCATAGAAATCGTCACCATCAAGGTGCGCGGTCTCGGTGAAGTCGACAAATTGTCCACCCTCCCCGAAAGCGGCGCTGACGGTGCCGTGGAGCCGGTTGGAACCGGCCAGTGCGTCTTCCGGGTGGATGATGCGCTCGACACCTACGCGACGCCGTATTTTCGCCGTGAACAATTGGCGCCCGGTCAGCGGATGAACGGTCCTGCGATCCTGTTGCAGCAGGACAGCACCACGGTCGTGCCGCCGGACTGGAGCTTCGCAGCCGACATCTACGGCAACATTCTGATGGAGAACATCGTGACCGGCGACGGCAATGGACACACGGGAGACCAGTCATGAAAACGCGTGTCAATCCATTCCTGGCTGCCGTCATCCACGGTGCGCTGGAAAACATCGCCATCGAAATGGGTCACAAGCTGATGCGGATGAGCTACTCCAGCATCATTCGTGAATCCGAGGATTTCGGCACGGCGCTGACCGATGCCACCGGCCGGCAGCTGGCCGAATGCACCATGAGCACACCGCTGCAATCGGGTCCGATTCCGGGCTATATCGAAGGCATCCTGCGTGAGCTCGAAGGGCGTGGCGACACCGTCAATCCCGGCGATGTGTTCATGCACAACGATCCCTATGCCGGCGCCTCGCATGGCCCGGATGTCGGATTTGCAGTTCCCATCTTTCACGACGGCGCGCTCGCCGGCTTTTCCGTAACCACCGCCCACCATCTGGATATCGGCGCATTGACACCTGGGAGCTGCGGTATTGTCGATGCCGTCGATACCTATGCGGAAGGCCTGCAGTTCAAGGCCGTACGGGTGTATGACGGCGGCAAGAAAGTCGAGCCGGTCTGGCAGATCCTGCGCAGCAACATTCGCATCGCCGATCTGGTCGTCGGCGATATGGAGGCACAGGTTGCAGCCGCGCGCATCGGTGCAGATCGCTATTCGGCCCTGCTGGACCAATACGGCCTGCAAACGGTAACCGACGCCTATGAGGATCTGCTCGACTATTCCGAAAGGCTGATGCGCGAGGCCATCTCTGCGTTGCCGGATGGCGCATACAATGCCCGCACCCATATTGACGGCTATTTGGACAGTGACGACCCTGCCCTGAAGGAATTGCCGATCGAGGCGACACTGACGGTCAAGGGGTCGGATATTCATGTCGACCTGACAGGCACCGCTCCGCAAACCACGCACAAACCGATCAACATGCCGCTGGTGGGAACCGTCGATTGCGCAGTCTGGCTGACCCTGCGGTCCATTCTGCTCGACAGTGAAACCTATGGTGCGATCCCGCAAAACAGTGGTTTGACCAGGCCGATCACCATCCATGCGCCCGAAGGCTGTCTTGCCAATCCGATCTTCCCGGCGCCCGTGATTGCCCGCTTCTGCCCTGGCAATGCGGTTGCAGACACGATCATGAAGGCCATTGCGCCAGCGGTTCCGCAGCAAGTCAGTGCCGGGATTGGCAATCTGCGTGTCATGGCCTTCAGCGGTGTGTCCGGCGGCAATCAATGGGTACACATGGAAATCATGGAGGGCAGCTATGGCGGGCGCTATGGCAAGGACGGCATGGACGCGGTCGATACGCTGTTCGCCAATACCCGCAACAACCCCATCGAAGACATCGAATCCCATCTGCCGCTTCGGGTCCTCAACTATGAACTGCGGGAAAATCTCGTCGGTGCAGGCACCTGGCGTGGCGGCATCGGCTCGATAAGGGGTTTTGAGCTCCTGGAGGACGGCGCAGTGTCGATCGAAGGCGACGGACAGCGTTTCGAGCCTTGGGGGTTCCTGAACGGCAAGGACGGTTCACCGGCAACCGTTCAACTTCTTCACGCCAGCGGACCGACCGAGGACCTGCCCTCCAAGATCCCCTACCGCCAGTTGGCGAAAGGTGATCGGCTGATCGCCTACGGGCCATGCGGCGGCGGCTACGGTCCGTCGAAAGAGCGCCGGCCCGAAGACGTTCTCGACGATGTTCTGGATGGATTGCTCAGCGAAGAACTGGCCCTGGAACATTATGGCGTTGTCATCAGCGGCGGCGCAATCAACCACAAGGAGACCGAGGAGCATCGCTCCCGGTCGGCCTGAATGAAAGACGATCCGGAAAACCAAAAGGAGAACAGGGAATGACGATACGATCAGGAACGATGCTCATGTCGGTGGCAGCGGTCACGCTGCTTGGTGCTGCAACAGCCTTTGCCCAGAGCGACGGTGTCGCGGCGGCCAAGGCCAATATCGAAAAATACTCCAAAATCCCGACCTTCGAGGCCCCGGGCGAGGCATTTGACGCGAAAGCCTGCATGGCCGACAAGTCGATTTTCACCATTCCCGCGTCAAGCGCGATCCCCTTCATCAAGACGATCACCGACCACAAGAATGAAATCGCCGAGGAGCTCGGCTTCAAGCACAGTGAATGGGAAAATCAGGGCAATCCAACCCAGTGGATCCAGGGCATCGATTTTGCGATCAACAACAATTACGACCTGATCAGCCTGTTGGCCGGTGCCGACCCGCGCTTTTTCGAACCGCAGGTCAAGAAGGCGCGCGATGCCGGCCTCGATGTGGTGGCTGCCCATCTGACAGGCCTTGAACAGGATGTACCGGGTGGCGTCACCTCCGCAACCGCGATCGACTACAAGACCGCTGGTTCCTTGCTTGCCGACTGGTCGATTGCCCAGACCAATGGCAACGTCAATGCCCTCGTGCTGGTTTCCAACGAGGCGCTCTCAACCGATTCCATGGTCAGCGGGTTGACGGAATCCTTCAAGAACAACTGTCCCGATTGCGTCTATGAAATCGTCAATGTGCCGATTGCCGACTGGGCAACCAAAATCCAGCCGACCGTCAGTGCGAAGCTGCAATCCAATGCGGACATCAACTATGTCATACCGATCTATGACAGCATGTCCTCATTCGTCGTCCCGGCCATCACGATCAGCGGCAAGGGTGACAGTGTGAAGGTCGCCACCTTCAACGGAACGCCCTTCGTGATCGATTTTGTACGCGAAGGTCAGGTGGAAATGGATGTCGGCGAAAATCTCGACTGGATTGCCCATGCCATGCTCGATGCCGAAATGCGCATCCTGTGTGGTCTTCCGGCGGTGCGCGATTCCAAGGTCCCATTGCTCATTTTCGACAAGAACAATGCCGAGACCGCCGGCAACCCGGCCGAAGCGTCCAAAGGCTATGGTCAGGACTATTTGGCCGGCTATCGCAAGCTCTGGATGGTCCAGGAGTGACAACGCCATCGGTGGGGGCAGCCTCAGGCGCGCCCCCGCTACCCTCGCGCCTCTCCATTGCGGGCCTGACAAAGGTCTTCGGCGGAAACCGGGCTCTGGACGCCGTCGATCTCGACGTTGCCCCGGGCGAGATCCATGGGCTGCTCGGCCAGAACGGATCGGGGAAATCGACCCTCATCAAAATTCTTTCTGGCTTCCACGCGCCGGATGCAGGATCGATTTCGATCGATGGCAAACCAATCGCGTTGCCCATGCCCGTCGCCAAACACGAAGCGATGGGCCTCGCCTTTGTTCACCAGAATCTCGGGCTGTTTCCCGGTGGCACCGTCCTGGAAAATCTTATTGCAGGTGACCATGGTCGGCTCCGGTCCTGGCGCATCAATTGGCGTGAGGAAGCCGCGCGGGCACGTCGTCTCTTCGCCACCTACGAACTCGATCTGAACCCCAATGCCCTGGTCGAGACGCTCTCGCCAGTCCTGCGGGCCCAATTGGCGATCGTCAGAGCCGCCGACCGAATACAGGAACACGGATCCCATGATGGATCAGCAATTCTGGTGCTGGATGAACCCACCCCTTTCCTGCCACAGGAAGATGTGCAGGCGCTGTTTTCCATGATGCGACGGCTCTCCGCTGATGGCGTGAGCATTATTTTTGTCTCCCATGACATTGAGGAAGTGCTGGATGTGACGGATCGGGCAACGGTGCTGCGCGACGGCAAAACCATCGGGAGTTTCGAAACCCGTGAAATGTCACGCCCACAGATCGTCGAGATGATTGTCGGTCGAACTCTGGAAACCGAACGCTCGGCCGGCAACACGATCCAATCGGACTCTGATGGAGGCGCGATTGTGTCGTCCATCAAGGGTCAACTGATCAGTGACTTGTCCTTTGATGTCAGACCGGGAGAAATCCTGGGACTGACGGGCTTGATCGGATCGGGTTACGACGAGATTCCCTATTTGCTGAATGGCTCCACAACCGCCGAGGCCGGATCGCTGACCATTCGCGGCGAAACCTTTGAACTGGCGTCGCTTTCGCCAGCCCAATCCATGGCCTCGGGAATTGTACTCATTCCAGCGGATCGGCAAAGAACCGGCGTTGTTCTGGATCTCGATCTTCTGGAAAACATCAGCCTGCCGGTGCTTGACCGTTACGACCGACCAGCCTTCATCAACCATCGGAAACTGCGATCAAATGCCGAAAATCTGATCAGCCGTTTCACTGTGAAAGCAGACGGTCCGGCGCAGCCGGCCAGTGACCTTTCCGGCGGAAATCAACAGAAAGTGGTTCTTGCAAAATGGCTGCAACTTGAACCGGTGCTTGTACTGCTTGATGAACCGACACAAGGCATCGATGTCGGTGCACGTGCCGAAATCTACGACATATTGAACGCTTTGTGTGCCGCCGGTGCGAGTGTGCTGTGTGCAACATCGGAATATGAACAGCTCGAGGCCATCGCCCATCGCGTACTGGTCTTTGATCGCGGCAGAGTGAGCGCCGAACTTGAAGGTGACCGCGTCACGAAGTCGAATATTGCGAAGGCATGTTACTTGAGAAATAAGGGCGAAAATGAGCGGGTTTGATTTCAAATATGAAGCCGAACGTTTCGGCCTGGTTTTCGTGTGGATCGCCATCGTCTTGCTCTTCGGTGCGATGCGTCCGGACACATTTTTGACCTGGTCGAATTTTTCAACGATTTTCGGTTCCGAAGCGGTTCTCGTAATCGTCACGCTTGGCCTCATCATCCCTCTGACGGCGGGCGATTTCGACCTCTCGATTGCCCAGACGCTGACACTTGCCTCGATGGCGACCGCCATCCTCAATGCCCGGCTCGACGTTCCCATCGTGGCGACCATCCCGATCGTCCTGCTGATCGGCATATCAATTGGCATCATCAATGGCGCCATAACGCTGTTTTTCCGCGTGCATTCGCTCATCGTAACGCTCGGAATCGGTACCTTCCTGCACGGAATTACGCTTTGGATCAGCAATTCGCAAACCATCAGCGGTGTGTCGCCATCGCTGATCAAATACGTCATTGTCACCAGAGTATTCGGCATCCCGATCGAGTTCTACTATGCCATGATCCTCGCAGGGATTATCTGGTATGTGTTTTCATTCACCGCCTTTGGACAGCATCTCCTCTTTACCGGGCGTGGAAAGGAAGTCGCCCGGCTGACCGGAGTCAATGTCGGCGCAGTCCGCATGAGCGCCTTCATCGCGTCCGGCTTCATGGGCGCCTTGGCCGGCATCCTGTATACCGGAACCACCGGGTCGGCCAATCCAAGCTCCGGCACGTTCCTGCTGCTACCGGCTTTTGCAGCGGCCTTTCTGGGAGCGACGTGCATCCGGCCAGGCCGGTTCAACCCATGGGGTTCAGTGATCGCCGTCTATTTTCTTGTCACCGGCATCAACGGTCTTTCCGTGCTCGGGTTCCGGACATTCGTCCAGGATCTTTTTTACGGTGGTGCGCTTGTCATTGCCGTGATGGTGTCCCAGTTGATCAGCGGGCGCAAGGAAAGGTCGATCTAGATGAGCGTGACGCCAACCAGGACCGGGCATAACAGCCTGGCGGACCTCAGGATCGATGAAAACAGATTGTGGCGTCGGCATATGGAGATGGCGCGGATCGGTGCGCTGGATGGCGGCGGGAATTGTCGGCTATCCATGACGCCGGAAGACGGTGCGGCCCGGGATCTCTTCAGATCCTGGTGTGAAGATGCCGGGTTGTCCCTGCGGGTCGACCGGGCTGGCAATATGTTTGCAATACGCCCAGGCACCGATATGACAGCCCCGATGATCCTGACCGGCAGTCACCTCGATACCCAGCCACATGGCGGCCGTTTCGATGGCATTTCAGGTGTTCTGACCGCGCTGGAGGTCATGGAAACGTTGAACGATGCCGGCGTTACAACCACTGCGCCTCTGGCAGTGGTGAACTGGACCAATGAAGAAGGTGTCAATTTTGCCCCCGGGCTGATGGGATCGTCCTGGTTTGTCGGACGTCTTTCCGATGCCGATGTCATGCAAGCCCAGTCACGCGATGGTTCATCCTTTGAATCCGAAGCCCGTGCCCGTGGATATCTCGGGTCGGAGAATCGGGGCGATTTCGATATCGGCGCCTATTATGAGCTCCATATCGAGCAGGGTCCGATCCTGGAAAACAAGCAAAGTCAGATTGGTGTGGTTGAATCCGTCCAGGGATTGCGTTGGCTTGATGTTGCGGTTTTGGGCATGGATGCCCATGCGGGCACCACGCCGATGGATCAACGTCAGGACTCGCTTCAGGCGAGCGCCCGGATCCTGGTGGCAATCAATGAACTTGGCCGCGCCTATTCGCCCGATGCCCGGGTGTCCGTTGGATATCTCAACACCGACACGGCCGGTGCCAGCACCATTGCCGGTCGAACGGATTTCGTGATCGACATAAGGCACCCTGAAGTGTCTGTTCTCGACCATCTCGCTGATGAATGCCGGCGGCTGTGCATTGCGGAAACGCGGAAACAGAATTGCCAGGCCGACGTCACATTGCGGACGTCGGTGGAACCGGGCGAATTTGACCGTCAATGTGTCGAGAATGTCGAAACGGCCGCAGCATCGCTGGGCTATCCGTTCTTGCGAATGACCAGTGGCGCGCTGCACGATGCCAGCAACATGACCACCATAGTCCCCTCGGCGATGGTGTTCGTCCCCTGCAAGGACGGGATCAGCCACAATGTCAATGAAAGCGCCGAACCGCATGATCTTGCGGCAGGCTGCAACGTTCTGTTGCGGGCAGTTCTGGCATCGGCCGGATAGATCGGCATTGAACCGCGTCCGCGAAAAATGTCTGATTTCCGCATGTATTCTCTCAAAAAACTTATTTGACAGCTGCGGCGATCCACGCTTCGCTGGTACGCGAGGGGATTGAACGGATTGCAGCTTTGGGAGGGCGCGACATCACCAATATGGATCAGGTCATAACGACCGATATCTTCATTGACGGCGAAGCGCGCCAAGCCTCGAACGCTAGTGTTTACGACATCTTCAATCCAGCGCGCCCCACCGAACTGATCGGCCATGCGGCCTCCGCGACACCGAAGGATGTCGATGACGCCGTGCAGGCCGCACACCATGCATTTCCCGCCTGGTCGAAACTGTCCTACGGCGAACGTGCCGCCAAACTGCGCGCCGTTGCAAAGGCTTTGACCGCCGATGAGGAGGATGTCAAATACCGCTCCCGCCTGTTCACCCGCGAACATGGCAAGATCGGACGTGAAACACTGCTTGAGATGTCGCGGCTGGGTGATCGCTTCATGCTGGCCGCTGACTATGGCGAAAGGCTGGACAGTGCCGAACCGATTGCAGGTCCGCCTTTCGACACGTTGATCCACCGGCAACCCCGCGGTGTGGCAGCGTTGATTGTTCCCTGGAACTGGCCCCTGTCCATTCTGGGTGCCAAGCTGCCTCAGGCCCTGGTGGCCGGAAACACGGTCGTCGTCAAACCATCGGCCAACTCGGCGCTTGCGCCAGCCCTGACATTGCAGATCATGGCCCGAATACTGCCGCCGGGTGTGATCAACATCCTGACCGGACAAGCCGCCACCATCGGAGATCCACTCGTTGGCCATCCCCTGGTGCGGAAGGTCAATTTCACCGGGTCGATAGCGGTGGGTCGCCATGTCATGAAAACCGCTGCCGACAACATCACGCCGGTCACGCTGGAACTCGGTGGCAATGATCCGGCACTCGTGTTGCAGGATGCCGAACTGAACGATGAGGTATTCATGCGCATGTATCTTGGCGCATTTGCTTCCTCCGGCCAGATCTGCATGGCGCTGAAACGTCTGTATGTGCATGAAAGCCGCTATGACGAATTGGTGGATGGCCTGACGGCTGCCTGTGAGCGGGCAGTGGTCGGGGATGGTCTGTTGCCGGAGACTCTGATGGGCCCGGTCAACAACGCCAAACAGCTGAAGGTTGTGACCGATATGATCTCCGAGGCACGCGCAAAGGGCGCCGAGGTCAGAGAATGCGGTATCGTACCCGATGAAGCGCTTTACAATGGCGGCGGCTATTTCCAGAAGCCCACCCTGGTCTACAATGCCGATCCGAACCTGTCTGTCGTCCGCGATGAACAATTCGGCCCGGCCCTGCCGATCATGAAATTCACCGATGACGATACCGCCATCGCCATGGCCAACGACAGCGAATACGGGCTGTGTTCATCGGTGTGGACACAGGACCGCGACCGTGCCGTCGCTGTGGCAAGGCAGTTGGAGGCTGGCTACACCTATTTGAATGGCCACGGACCGATGGCTCAGGACAGCCGCGGTCCGTTCGGCGGGTTCAAACACTCGGGCATCGGACGAAATCTTGGCTTTGACGGCGTTTTGGCATTCACCGAGGCCCATTCGATTTCCGGACCGCCCGGATTTCTGATCTAGCGGCACTGGCGACGCCGGGATCACCATGACCATTGACGGAAACTACACCTGGGAGGAAACGACATGAACCACTTTTCCAAAATCGCGATGGCCGGAGCCATCGCCTCAATGCTGGCTGGCGGCGCAAGTCAGGCGGCGGAGTTGTCTCTTGCCTATTTCATGGGACCAAAACACCCGATGAACGCAGGCATTATGACGCCTTTTGGCGAGAAGCTGGCAGAGCTTTCCGATGGGCGCCTTACGGTCAAACAGTTCCCGGGCGGCGCGCTGAATGGCGTTCCCCCCAAGCAATATGCCATCCTTCTTGATGGCGTGGCGGACATCGTGTTCACGCTGCCCGGCTATACGGCCGATGTCTTTCCCAAAACCAATGTTGTCGGACTTCCGGGTGTATGCGATTCTGCCCTCTCCTGCACCGAGGCGCTGCAACGCGCTCGCGCCGAGCTCGAAAAGGAGTACAACGCCAAGGTTCTGGCGCTGTGGGCCAATGCACCGCCGGTGCTGATCACCAAGGACAAGCCGGTGACCAAACTGTCGGATCTGGAAGGCATGAAGGTTCGCGTCACGTCGAAGGGCGACGTTCCCTTCGTTGAAGCCCTTGGGGCATCGGCTGTCGCCCAACCGGTCAACGTGATCAACCAGAACCTGGCAAACGGTGTCATCGATGCCATCATGATCGACCCGTCCGCCATCGGCTCATTCAAGCTCTTCGAACCGGCGAATTATGTAACAACGTGGTTCCCGGGCTCCGGCTCGTCCTTCGCACTGCTGATGAACAAGGAAACCTATGACGGGCTTTCCGATGAGGACAAGGCAGCGGTCGACGCGGCATCCAGTGCCGAACTCGCACTGGGCGCCGGCAAAGTCTACGACGGTGTCGCCGGCAAGGGACTGGCCGTCGCCGAGAAAAACGGTGTCGAATTGCTGGAATGGGATCCCGGTGAGCGCGAGAAGGTGCAGGCCGCGATCGACGCGGCAATGGTCAATCTGAAGAACTCCAAGGTTGGCGATTCCACTGTCGGTGATGTCATGAACAAGATGATGGGCAAATAGGTGCCATCAACCGATACCAGGCAGGTTTCGGCAACAGATAAGTTCATCGGCCTTGCGGCCGGTGGATTTGCCTTTGTCGGCGGTGCCGGGATTGTGGTCCTGATGCTCATCACGCTCGTCGGCGTCTTCTGGCGCTATGCGCTCAACAATCCCATTTTCGGGATCGGTGATCTGTCCGTGATGACTTTGACCATCGTGGCTGCCTGCGCCGTCGCCTTCGGCGCCACCAAGCAGGCCCATGTCAGCGTCAATATCATCACAATATTCTTCGGGCGAAATGTCACCCGTTTCACCGACGCCGCCATGCGGCTGGCGGCGATCTTCATTACGGGGCTGGCGGCCTACGCGCTCTTCAGCAAAGCCTGCGGATTTGAAAAGGCCTGCATCACGGAAAACCTCTCACTGGAACATCGCAATTTCTACCGCTTCCTCGGGCTCGGAATGGCATTTTACATGATCGTCTTCGCGACCCATCTCGTGATTGGACTGCGCTGTTTCAACAGCGTCGACCCGAACGAGCCTGACGAATAAGGGCCTGCCCAGTGGACGGAAACACAATCGCCCTGGTGGGGTTCCTTGCGCTCTTCGTGCTGCTGTTCATTCGCATGCCGGTCGGCCTTGCAATGATGCTGGTGGGAACCGTCGGCATCTGGTTCATTCGTGAACGTGCCGCGATTCCCAAACTCGCCGGTGAAATCTTCAACGAAGCGTCCAATTATCCGCTGACCATCATTCCGCTCTTTGTCCTGATGGGCAATCTGGCCGGCATCTCCGGCATGAGTCGCGATCTTTACGACGCGGCCCATTCCTGGCTCGGCCATCTGAAGGGCGGTCTCGCTTCGGCAACCGTGGTCGGTTGTGCCGGCTTTTCGGCGCTTTCGGGATCATCCCTGGCGGCTGCAATCACCATGGGCCGCGTATCCTTGCCCGAAATGCAGCGGCACAAATACGACAACGGGCTGGCGACAGGCGCCATCGCAGCCGGCGGAACACTCGGCATTCTCATCCCGCCTTCTGCGGGCTTCGTGATCTATGCGATCCTGACCGAAGAGAGCATCGGCCGCCTGTTTCTTGCAGGCGTCATTCCCGGCCTTCTGCTGACCCTGCTGTTCATCATTGCGATCTGGATTGTCGTGGCACGCAATCCGGAAAAGGCGCCCCAATCGGCAAAGCCTGCCCCTTTGAACGAACGATTGCGGGCACTGGCGCGCGCGGGTTGGATCATCGGCATCATTGTTTTGACAATTGGCGGCATCTACACAGGTGTCTTCTCGGCCGTCGAGGCAGCAGGCATTGGCGCAGGCATGGCGTTCGTTGTTGCCTTTATTCGCCGAAGCGTCACACTGACCAATCTGCGCCAGGTCTTCGAGAGCACGCTGAAAGCATCGGGAACCCTTTTCCTCATTTTGTTCGGCGCGTTCGTTTTCAAGACATTCATTGGCTTTACCGGCTTGACCAGCGCATTGGCTGCCTGGGTCGAGGTTCAGGGCTTTACCGGATTTCAGATCGTCATCGCATTCCTGATCATGTTCATCGTGCTCGGCACCTTCATGGAAGGCTTTGCGATCCTTGTCCTGACGGTGCCTCTGATCCAGCCGATCATCGAGCCACTCGGCATCGACATGATCTGGTTCGGTGTCATGATGGTGATCTGCCTGGAGATGGGATTGATCTCACCGCCTGTCGGGGTAAACGTGTTTGTGGTCAAGGGCATTGCAGATGGCGTCCCGCTCAATACCATATTCCGGGGCATCTGGCCTTTCTGGTTTGCCATGCTTGCCTGCATCCTGTTGCTTCTGGCGGTCCCCCAACTGGCGCTCCTGTTACCGAACACCATGTTCGGTTAGACGCTATCTGATACATTTTGCGACAAGTTTTTTTGCGAGCCGGCAGGGTTTTTGCGTTAAAGTCCTGCCGTATGTATGCGTTGCCGGTACGCATGGTTCGTCACAGCCTTCGCTCCGGTAACCGGCAATGTTAACGGAATGATGATCCTGACCGGGGTCCATTCCGTATCCCTCCCGTAATCCGGGATCCGCACCGCAAGAGGAAACAATGGGAAGTCTGCGTCAAATACTGTCCGTGATCATTCTTCTCGGCCTGGCGGTTGGCGGCTATCTCGTCTACACGCAGTTCATCAATACGCCCACGGATGCATCCGCGATGCGTGGCGGTGGCGGGCCGCGGACCGTTGTCGTTGAAGTTGTACCCGCCGAGATGCGCACCCTTGATACGGTTCTGGAAGCCGTCGGCACGACGCGCGCCCTGCGGTCGGTGGACATCGTCCCCCATGCGGAAGGTCGAATTACCGAGATTGATATCGTCGCCGGCGACGAAGTTGAAGCCGGTACGGTGCTGGCGCGCCTGGACGATGAAATCCAGCGCGCAACCCTGACCGAAGCACTTGCCACACTCGATGAAAAATCACGGGCGCTGGAACGGTCCGAAACATTGCTGGAAAGCAACAATGTCAGCCGCGCCGCCATTGATCAGGTGCGGTCGGAACTGGCAATTGCGCAGGCGAATGCCGATCGGGCACAGCGGCAACTCGATGATCGGATCGTTCGCGCACCCTTTACCGGTGTCCTCGGCATCACCACGGTTGCGCTCGGCGCCCGGGTCGACACCAACACGGTGCTGACCACGCTTGACGATTTGTCCTCCGTGGAGGTTGAGTTCCGCTTGCCGGAAACCGTCTATGGCAAGATCGAGCGGGGTCAACCGGTAACGGCAACCACGGCGGCCTTCCCCGAACGGGTCTTCAGCGGAACCGTATCGGCCGTCGACAGCCGTGTCGACCAGACATCCCGCGCATTCCGGGTTCGCGGACGATTGCCCAATGAAGAGCACGATCTGCCGGCTGGCATCTTCATGCGTCTCAACCTTGCCAAGGGTGAAAGAGATGCTGTGGTGGTGACCGAAGAGGCCATACTGGTCCAGGGAAGCAATTCCTTTCTGTTTGTCGTCGAAGATGGCAAAGCCGTGCGCCGAAACATTGAGACGGGTGTCCGGCGAGACGGCATGGTAGAGGTCACCAGCGGTGTGTCTGCCGGGGAACCCGTCATTGCGCGCGGCATACAATCGCTGCGGGACGGGACGCATGTCGAACCCGTCGAGCCGACCGGTTCGGATACGACACCGGCCGCATCGGTAGCCGGCGTTGAACCGGAGCGCTCCTGATGTTGTCAGATCTTGCCATCCGGCGACCGGTGCTTGCGGCCGTAGCAAGCCTGCTCATCATCGTCTTCGGCATCGGCGCCCTGTCTCAACTGCCAATTCGCGAACTGCCGGATATTGACACTGCCGTTGTGTCGGTACGCACCACCTATACCGGCGCATCGCCGGAGATTGTCGATATCGACATCACCGAAGTGCTTGAGGGCTCCATCGCCGGGATCGCCGGTGTCAAGACAATCAGCTCCCAAAGCCGCCGGGGGCGCAGCTCGATTACGGTCGAGTTCGAGGTCGGGCGTGACATCGACCAGGCGGCCAATGACGTTCGAGATGCGGTCGCGCGGGTGCGGGCGGATCTGCCCGCCGATGTCGGCGAACCGCAAGTCGTCAAGAATGACGCAGACGCCGACCCCGTGATGCGACTTGCGGTGGTCAATCCGAACATGACCGCTGCCGAAATCACCGACTACGTGGATCGTTACATCGCCGATCGTCTGGCAACGGTACCCGGTGTCGCCAATATCGATCTCTACGGAGATCGGCCGATGGCCGTCAGAATCTGGCTCGATCGGCGTGCCATGGCAGCGCGCAACTTGACGGTTGCGGATATTGAATCGGCACTCAGGCGCGCCAATGTAGAACTCCCCGCCGGCGAACTCGAAACCGCCTCACGCCAACTCACGGTGAGACTGAACAGCCGCATTCCGACAGTCGAGGCATTTTCCGACGTTGTCATCAAACGGGAGGGAGGACATCCCATTCGTTTGCGCGACGTGGCCCGGGTGGTTACCGGTGTGGCCAATGACAGCACAATTGTCCGCAACAATTCGGCAACTGCTGTCGGTATTGCGGTCATCCGGCAAAGCCAGTCAAACACGCTTGCAATATCCAATGGTATCCGCGCCCAGATCGAAGAGATGAAGAGCGGCCTGCCCGAGGGAATGGTGATCGAGGTGGGTTCTGATGATGCCATCTTTGTCGGCGCATCGATCCGGGAAGTGCTGATCGCACTCGGCATTTCGCTGGCGCTGGTCATCAGTGTCATCATCGTATTCCTTCGGTCGTGGCGGGCGACACTGATCCCGGCCATCACCATACCGGTGGCGCTGATCGGCACATTCATTCTTGTTAGCGCGCTCGGTTTTTCCATCAATGTCCTGACCTTGCTGGCGCTGCTGCTTGCCATCGGCCTCGTGGTGGATGACGCCATCGTCGTGCTGGAAAACATCCAGCGGCGCATTGATCATGGCGAAAGCCCGCTGAAGGCCAGCGTTTTGGGCGCCCGCCAGGTGACATTTGCCGTGCTGGCAACCTCCATGACCCTGATCGCAGTGTTCGTTCCCCTGTCCTTTCTTCAGGGCCAGGTGGGGCGCCTCTTCACCGAGTTCGGGTTCGTCATGGCAAGCGCTGTGCTCATTTCCACATTCGTTGCGTTGACCGCCTGCCCTGCCCTTGCCTCCAAGATCCTGCGCGGACCAGCAGCCACCGTCACGAACGAGCCCGGCACGCCACCGGCCGAAGGTCGGTTCATGCGCGGATTCCGGGCATCCGTTGCCTACGCGCTCAGCATTCCGATTGTTGTCATTGCCATAGCGGTCGGGATTGCCGGTCTCGGCTACGGGGTTTACGGATCCCTGCCCCAGGAATTGAGCCCGAGCGAAGACCGTGGCGTGGTCTTTGTGCCCTTGTCGGCTCCGCAGGGCAGCACGGTCAGTTTCACCGATACGGCGGCGCGACAGGTGGAAGAGATCGTCGAACCGCTGCGCGAATCCGGTGACGTGGAAACGGTTTTCACCTATAGCGGCGGTTTCGGCCGGCAAAACCGGGCCTTTGTCGTGCTCCGGCTCGCCGACTGGTCGGACCGGGAGAGCAGCCACCATGATGTTGTCGGCGCCATGGCGCCGAAGATGCGTCAGATCACGACTGCTGCAGGCAGACCAATCACTCCGGCCGGCCTCGGCCTGCGTGGCAGCCGCACACCCCTGCGCGTCGTAGTCAGCGGTCCGGATTTCGATCTTGTGAAGGAATGGGCCAGCACCCTTCTTGCCATTGCCCAGGACAATCCGAACCTGCGCAACATGGAAATGGACTACGAGGAAAATCAGCCGCAGATCGATGTCAACATCGATCGGGCGCGGGCCGATGATCTGGGAATCAGTGCCGACACCATTGCCGCTACATTGCAGACATTGCTGGCGTCACGCGAAGTCACGCGGTTTGTCGACCAGGGACGTGAATATCCGGTGCTGATGCAGGCCGATGAGATCGATCGAACGTCACCCTCAGACATCGACTTCATCTTCATTCGCGGCGGCGACGGCACGACTTTGGTTCCGCTGAGTGCCCTGATTGATGTGGAAACCGTGGCTGCGGCGACAGAGCTGCGGCGTTATGATCGACTGCCATCGATCCGAGTCGAAGGGTCGTTGGCCGATGGCTATACGCTGGGCGAGGCTATCGCCTTCATGGAACAGGCTGCGGCCGAAGCCCTGCCCGAAGAGGCGCGCATAGGGCTTGCCGGCCAATCCCTGCAGTTCAAGGAAACCTCGAGCGGTGCCATGACGACGTTCCTGTTGGCATTGCTCATCGTCTTCCTGGTGCTGGCAGCCCAGTTCGAGAGTTTTGTCCACCCGCTTGTGATCATGCTGACGGTCCCGCTTGGTGTGGCCGGCGCGGTTTTCTCCCTGGCCGTGTCCGGCATTACCCTGAATATCTACAGCCAGATCGGCATTATCCTGTTGATCGGGCTAATGGCAAAGAACGGCATACTGATCGTGGAATTTGCCAACCAGCTCCGAGATCAGGGAATGAGCGTGCGCGAGGCTGCATTGGAAGCCACGGTGCTGCGTTTCCGGGCGATCGTCATGACGCTTATCTCGACCATCCTCGGCGCTGTTCCCCTCGTCCTGGCCTCGGGTGCCGGTGCGGAAAGCCGGATCGCGATCGGCACGGTGATTGTTGGCGGCCTGCTGGTGTCGGGCGCACTCACGCTGTTCCTCACACCGGTGCTCTACAGTCTCTTTGGCAAGTTGACCACACCACGGTCAACCGTTGAAAGGGCAATTGATACCGAGTTGAAAGATCTCGACAAACACAAGCCGGAGGCGGCTGAATAACAGACCGTTCAACCCGGCTTTCCCCGTTGGCAAAGCAGCGCGTTCGGTCTGCCCCGAAACGAGGCTTAGGCCTTGTCGGCATCAGTTCTCTGTTGATCACCTCTTGCTCCCCCGCCCAGCAGGCGCGGAGGATAGTCAAGGACCAGAACCCGAAGCAACCCAAGACCGCCGGCAAGGTAGTGAAGCACGTGACAGCCGCAGGAAATCATTGCAATCCGGAGATTACCCCGCTCCTTCAGCAGGGTCAGGAATTCTCTGTTTGACCATGCAAATACGGCCAGTGCCCCAAGAAGCACAATGGTCATGGCCGGTTGAAAGGGTATCAGCAAAAGGCTGGCACCCATCACTGCAACCATCAGCAGGCTTATGCGATGCGTGGCCGTAAAGTTCAGGTCGTTTCGGGGGCCGCCATGAAACAGTAACAGCCGGCTCCACGGGACGGACCGGCCGTACAGGTCCGTCTTGAACATTGAGGGGATCGTCCAGGTTTTGAGATGTTTGCCAAACAGCTTCTTGTCGAGCCTTATTCGCCCCCCCGCCGCGTGCAGCCGCATTCCGAACTCGACGTCCTCAATAGCCTGCCATGCCCGGTCAAAACCGCCCATCCTGATGAAGTCTTCACGTCTGACCGCTCCGATGCCCGTCCAGAATGTCGACGCATCCACATCGCTGCATTGGTGGACGAAGTGGTGCAGCAGGTTACGGTAAAAGCTGACTGCACCGTTCCTTGGTGGATCATCATCATAGGATCCGAACAGTGCGGTCAGATCAGGGTCTCGGTTGAATTGGTCCAGAATGCGGTTCCGTGCGCCCTTGCAGAGCACAACATCGGCATCGACAAAAACGACAATGTCGCCTGACACCGCATCCACCCCGGCATTTCGGGCATCAGCCGGACCCATTGCGGTTTCGTGGCGCAGCACCCGCAGACCATGCCCCCTTGCAATGTCGCCTGTCCCGTCAGTGGACCCGTCATCGACCACCAGGATCGCGTCGCGCGTGAAGCCGGTGGCCAGAAGACCATTCAGACAGGCATCGAGTTCTCCGGCGGCTTGATGGGCCGGAACGACAACATTCATGCTTGTGGAGGTGTCTGGCAAGGCGCAGCGAATTCCGGTCTGAGTATGGGGCAGCAATCTTTGGTCACATGGCCATGCTGATCGGCAATATCAGGCCCATGAAGGCCGATCATTGCAGAAGTCCAAACAAGATTGAAGTGTTGAATTCTATGAGACAGGATTTGCCAGAAAATCACGAGCAATCGCAGGTTGAACAACGGCAAACCCCACAACACAGGGATTTCGACACCAGGCCAATTTGCCGTTCCACCAACCCTTGACCCACGACAAGCTGCTGATACATATCTGTCTGGGGACGATGGCATGACAACACTGTTCCCCTCCTGGGGGCAGGTGTTGAATGCGTATGAAATCAGTCGCGAAGCGCGATCGGGAAACGGTCGCTATTGTCGGCGCCGGCCCGGCCGGGATGACTGCTGCCTATCAGCTACAGTCTATTTCCTCCCACTACAGTCCGATAGTCTTTGAGGCCGGACATCTGATCGGCGGCATAGCCCGAACGGAAAGCCACAACGGATTCCGGTTTGATATTGGTGGCCACCGGTTTTTCACCAAGGCTCCCGAGGTCGAGGACATCTGGAACGCGGTGCTGGGCGACGACTTGATCACGGTGCCGCGCTTGAGCCGAATCTATTACAAAGGCCGATATTTTGACTACCCGTTGAAACTATTGAACGCACTGTGGAACACCGGTCCCTATGAGGCAATCGCCATCGTCCTGAGTTATGCCAGATGGCGATTGCGCCCACATCCTGTGGAAGAAACATTCGAGCAATGGGTCATCAACCGCTTTGGCGCCCGCCTCTATAACCACTTTTTTCGCAGTTACACGCAGAAGGTCTGGGGCATCCCGCCCAATCAGATTCGAGCCGATTGGGCGGCACAACGCATCAAGGATCTTTCGCTTCTGCGAGCAATCGGCAATGCACTGGGCGGCACGAAGGAAACAACAAGCTTGATCGAACAGTTCAAATATCCACGGCTTGGTCCGGGCATGATGTGGGAGCGCATGGGCGATCTGGTGCAGTCCGGCGGCGGCAGCGTCAAACTCAATCATGAAGTTGTGCGCGTCTTGCGCGATGGGACCCGTGTGGATGCGCTGGACATTCGCAGCACGAACCGGTCAGGGGAAGAGACCCTTGAACGCGTGAAGGCCGACCATTTCATCAACTCGGCCGCGCTGGATGATCTGGTTGAGATGTTCGACCCGCCCGCACCGCAAGAGGTCCGGGCCGCAGCCCGGCGGCTCAAATACCGGGACTTTGTGATCGTGACACTCATACTCGATCGGCCGGATCCTTTTCCCGACAACTGGATTTATGTTCATGATCCGAATGCCAGCGTCGGCCGCATCCAGAATTTTCGGGCCTGGTCTCCCGATATGCTGCCAAATCAGCGGCAATCCTCCATTGGCATGGAGTATTTCTGCAATCAGGACGATGCTTTGTGGCGAATGGACGATGATGAACTCGCGCGTCTGGCTTCAAACGAACTCGAATCCCTTGGCCTTGCCGAGAAAAAATCGGTTACAGATTGGGCGGTCATTCGCCAGAAAAAAGCTTATCCCGTCTATGACGCAGAATATGCATCGGCGCTTCAAATCATCCAGGCCTGGCTCAATCAGTTGGAAAATTTCCAAACGGTCGGCCGCAACGGACTTCACCGGTACAACAACCAGGATCATTCCATGCTGACGGCCATTTTGGCGGCCAGGAACATCGCCGGTGAAAATCACGATCTCTGGAATGTGAATGTCGAGCGTTCTTATCAGGAAGAGTTCCAACTCTCAGAACAAAAGACTACGCAGTGCCAGGTTCACTCATGATTGGTCGAGAACGCGACGACAGCCTCTAATGTTGTGTCTGCTGATTCGGTAAGGGCTTGCCAAGACCGCCAATACCTCTCTCGCTCAGGGCGGCCCGCTCCATTTCCTTCTGTTCGAACCAATGGACGGCATGAGCGCTCAAATCGGTGATGGAAGCCACCGCCTTTGCGCTCTGATTATCAGCCCCAGCACCGAGAAACGCTGTAAAGCTCTCCCCGTTGTGATTGCCGCCACGCCCCGTTCCCAAACGACGATAGATCGTTCCAATAGCCTCTGACTCGATTGTGTCGACACTCTCGGAAGGTGCCCAATGAATACGAAGGTCAGGCAGGAATTGGCTATTCTGGCCTGGATTATTCCCATGGACATCATCGATTTTGGCAATAAGCGGTTCACCAGTCGCACTCACCCTGATCTCCGACAGTCGCTCCTTCAGCCAGCTTTCGTAACGCTTGAATTCCGGGCTGTCTGGATCAAACAGGCCATCTCGTTCGCGACCCTTGAGATTGTACCGTACAAGTCCCTCCCCGCCCGCATGAATATAGAAGGAAGGTGTTTTGCTCCAATCCATATTGCCTAGCAATGCGCGGTTGACCACCCAATCCTGAATATCTTCGCCAAGAAAGGCCGCGGTTGCGTATTGCAATTCAGGGGGCAAGCTCGCCCGCAACCGGGACAACAGATTTCTGTGCGGGACAGCCGTTTCGGTGACCCGTTTGCCCTCCAAAAACAAGAGATTCAGTCGACGCAATATCTCATCGACAAAGTGTTCCTGGCCGGCATTGGCCTCCATTCCGCTGAGGGAAAAAACGGCGAGTTGGGTATCTGATAAATCAAGCGTATCGATTATTCGTCCGATCTGCTCGTCGGCTGCAATATGGACGTCCAGCATGTCGTCATCTTCAGCCAGAGACGCGAAGTCACGCTCAGACGGCCAAAGATTATGGCCCGCCCGATGAATCTCGTAGATCCCGGTCAAAAAGAACTCCCAGTCATATTTCTGGGACAACCAGATAATGGCGTCTGCCTTGCGACGAACGGATTCAATCATTGCATCGCGCAGTTGCCTAGAATGGCGTGCACTCTTTCGCACCGGAATTTCCGGACCGATCGGGCGCCTGCCGAACCGTTTTCGAAGTTGCGGGAGAAGCTCCGGTGGTGAGGAAAACGCTTTACCCGTCGACTGGTAGTTCCAGTTGGTCACTTCGACGCCCGGAATATCGCTCGCCGGATTGACACCGCCTGCGTCGAGGACAAGGGACTGCAGGCCGCGCCGTGCGTAAGGGTACCAGAAAGGCTCTATGTTGAAGCCCTTCGCCCAGCCGCGACCCTGCATGTTGTGATAGCGCATTTTGGCCGGGTTAAACTGGAAAGGAAAATAGTGACCGTGATGTCCCGGGTCCTTGCCGCTGACAAAGGTGTACCAAACGCTGGCAGATGCAAACTCGGCACTCGATTGGATGTCTTTTGCTTTGCCTTCCGTCAGAATTCGTGACAGCACCGGAAGGCGGTTGCTGTTGCGCTCGACGAACGACCTGCTCATCGAATCGATTCCAAGCATCATCAGGCGTCGCGGGAGTCGCCGACTCCCCATTTCACCGCATTTCAAGATCGCCCCCTGACAGTCGGTGACAGGCAATGTGCACTATCACCGACAACATGAATTGCGGTCAATCAACCCAACATTGAAAAGGGGTGTTTTCGATGCACCTGCCCCGATACCCAGCGCAAAATCGAAACGGTGCATTCGTTATGTCGATCGTGTCGTCTCGTACCAGACGGTCAGTTAGGGTATAGGAGAATTCAATGATCAGATGCAGGTAACCGGGATGAAGAACGGCGTACGGACTATCGTCAAAGTGCTGGTCGCTGTGTTCATATTCTGGCTGATCAGCCGCTTCGTCGATCTCGGAGAGGCGGCTGCAATGATCATTGCTGCAGACCCGATCTGGTTGATCGCTGCAGCGCTTCTCGGTCTGCCGTTCGCGCTGCTGGAAAGCACGCGCTGGATTGTCCTGATGCGCGCCATGGGGCAAGTGTTTCCCTTCAAGGCATCATTGATCTACACGCTGGTCGGTTGGTTTTTCAATATTGTCAGCCCGGCAAACACCGGTCAGGATGTTTTTCGGGCGGTCCAGATGACGCGGCTGGGCATGGACAAAGGCATGGCGGTGCGGTCGGTTATCATCTACCGCTTCACGTCCTTCTGGAGCCTCATTCTGGTCGTTCTGGCCGCCTTCCCCTTTGCCATGAGCTATGCCCATACATCGGCCAATCAGATCATCCTGAGCATTCTCGTTGCAATGAGCTGCGGGTTGATGGGATCAGTCCTTTGCCTTGATGTGATCCGTCACATTCTGCCGAAGAGCTTTGCGCGCGAGATAACGACGAAACTCCTGTCTCCGTTCAGACAATTGAGGTCCGTCCTGTTTCAGTCCGACCAATCCTTTCAGATCAGTCTCTGTGGTGTCGCCGTCCATATGTGGCGGGTCCTGATCATTCTGTTTTTGGCCTACGCGCTGAACATCCAGACATCCTACGGTGAGCTGTTTTTGTTCGCTCCGCTGGCCCTGCTGGTGGCCATGGTGCCGATTACCGTCAGCGACTGGGGAACAAGGGAAGCGGCCTTTGCCTTTTTCCTTCCCTGGATTTCGGTGTCGGCGGAACAGGCGGTCGGCCTTTCTGTCCTGTTTGGCCTTTACAGAATCTTCAATGGCATCCCGGGGGCATTCGTCTGGTTCCTGTCCGACAAAAGCAGTTATGCTGTTCCCGGAAACCAATGAGCGTGTTTACGGAATGCGCAGTTTCCTCTTTCGGCGTCAATCCGCCAGACGTTCCAGTTCGTAGTGCGAGAAAACGATGTTTGCATTGGCGTCGGCATTCAGCCGAATCTCAAAATTCTTCATGTCTGCGGGAATCTCGAAGTTACCGGACGCGATGCGGTCCTGGCCTGTTTCCTTTTCCTCTAATGGAAATGTGTGATGAATACGGTTGCCGCCTTCGGATACAAGATCGAACCAGGACTTCTCGATATCAGTGGCACTGCCGAAGGCATGGAAGCGGTAACGTCCGGCATCGAGATAACCATAGGGGCCAAAGAAGACATGGCCCGAGCGTTTGTTCGAGACGATGGAGCCATCGATCAGTTCACCGACGCCCAAATGTCCGGCAAGATTTGAACTGTTCACACGAGCGAGAAAAGTTGCTGGCCGATCTTCATGGTCCATACGGACAAAGACCTGCGCGTAGCGGCCCTCTTCTCTGCGGCCGACCGTCTTTCGCGCATAGGCTTTCAGCCCGGTATAAAGCTCCTGCGCAATAACCACTGCTCCCGCATCGGCAAGGGCCGGATGGTCCCGATAGGTCAGATAGGGTCCGTCACACCTCTCGATCCAGTCAGAGACCTCCATTCGTCGAAATCTGAAATTCATCAGGTAGTAGGTGAGTTGATTTAGACGCTCATAGCGCCTGATGTCATCCGATCGATCTTCTCTCGGTTCAAACGCGATACAGCTGTTCACAGGATAGGTATCACGAATGAATTGAGACAGCTCCGAGGGTCGGCCGTTGACCCAGAAGGATTGATGATGCCATTCGATCTGGTTGCCGATGCACATCAAATACAGCCCCACCAGGAACAGCTTCACAATTCTTACAGGGACAAACACCGCAAGTACGCACGCCAGACCGCCCCAAAAAAACCATTGAAGCATCGTCCCATCTGGAAAGAGCACTGTGGGCCAAAAACTTGACCCCTCAATTTCGTTCAAGTCCAGGGTTTCCCGCCGGTTCGTCAGATGGAAGAGAAAGACCAAAGCGAACACGCCGGTGGTGATGATCAACCCGTATATCCGGGGAGCGCAGAGAAGAAATGAGAACAACAGAAACGGAAGCAGCACAGCTTCGAGATGCCGGCCACTAAACCATTCGTTTGCCCAGATGACGGGCGTCAGGTTGTTTGACAGCGATGTCACAGCAACCATACCCAGTATGGAAAACAAACCGAACACCAGGAGACCGATTGTCTCGGGTCTCTGCCCATTCCTGTTTCTGCTAACTGCCGCTACCCGCAAAAGGGTATAGGCCACGCCGCCACTGGCGAGTGCCAATGTTCCCGCGAGGATATACGCCATTTGGCCAACATATTTTGTCAGGACATGGACAACACCATCGAGTGAGGCAACCAATGCCAATTCGTCCAGCGGCGACGGATAATGGAGTTTCGGCTGGAACCCTTCCGGGGTCATCGCGTTGCGAAGCAGCGGTTGGAGAACCTGCTGATAGGATAAAATCATGACAATGATTATCAACGCGGCCGTCATGGCCGGGACGATCAGTCTGCGATCCATCCAGCACATTAGTGCGAGGGTCAATGCCGCTGCTATGCCGACAGGTAATCCGGATGGATGAATCCACGTTAAAAAACCGACCAACAGGGCGAAAACTGAAAGGCTCCTTGCGGGTGAAAAGGCCGACTGGCAAAGCATCCAACAGGCCGCAACGAACACAAGGATCATCGCAGGTGTCGAAAAGGCGTATCCGGTCATAGTCGGGTAAGCGGGATAAAGCGCGCACAAACCAACGGCAGATATCCGCGGCAAGCGTTCACTCGACAGGAACCCGGATATGCGATGCAAAAGAAACACTGCACCCGCAAAAAGAACAGCATTGGTGACCAGCACCGCCTTCCAGATTGTGGTCGGTTCTTCGAACAGCAGGAAGCCGGGCACCAGAAACAACGAATAGCCGAAATGATAACTGCTGGCCGCATCAATCGACCGTCCCGAAAGCGCAGCGGCATTGGTCAGATACCCGATTTCGTCCGTCAAATAGGTCGGTCCGGTAAACTGCCAGCTGAGCGCCAGATAGGAGACAAAAGTAATGACGGCAAGAAGGAACGCATCCGGCAAAAACCGGTTTTGACTGCCTATGCCCAGTGCGGATTGCGGCAAATCTAGATCACGGAACTCACCGGCTGCGGCCATCAACAAACTTCAAATATCGGTAGAGCTGGAGCGACAGGTTCCGCATCGGACATCAATCAGAACAATTCCTATGCGAAGCAGTGATGCCGTATCATCGAAGTCGGGTCAATCCCTGGTGAAATCGTCGGTCGAACCAAAGGCGTGGTGCAGTGATGTAATAACGTCCGGAGGACGATCGCCCTTCATACAAGAGGCAACATTCCGGCTGAGATGATCGGGATAATCGATTCCGACCAAACCAGTATCCGCACCTGATTGGAAAGACCAAGGCGGCTGCTGCGCACACTGCCCAATGCCAACATGACTGACCTCGATGAGCGTGCATCCCAATTGAGTGAATTGCGATGCGCGTTCGCCCCAAATGACCGTTATTTGGGTATCATCTCTAGATCATAATGCGAAAATGAGATGTCAGCATCGCTGCCCACAAACAAACGTATCTCGAACTCACGCAGGTCCTCTGGAACATCAATCTCACCAACTGCGATCAGTCCTCTGGCTGTTTTGACAGGTTGGATCGGAAATACACCATGGATCATGTTGCCTCCATTGGTGGCTAAATCGACATATGAGCCGTCGACATTGCCAGCGCGGCCATAGACCTCCAATCGAATCTTGCCGGCATTCAAGAACCCGTAAGGTCCATAAAACGCGTGACCCCTCGAGCCGGTGGTGTTGATCAAGCCACTATCCAGTTTCCCGACACCAATGCGACCGCGAAGATCCTCGGCATTGACGCGGGCCACATAGGATATGTTTTGGTTTTCATCGGAACGACGAATGAATACCCTGCCATAGGTCTCGTGGCTTGCATCACTGGCAGGGTCCTTCGCATAGACCTTCATTCCCACATCCAGCGTCTGCGCAATTAATACAGCGCCTCCACTGTTGAACGTCGTGACATCATCAAAGGTGAGATAGGGCCCACTGCATTTCTCGAGCCAATCCGCAGGCGTCATTCGACGATAATCGTGGTTCATCAGATAAAAGGACAGCTGATTGAAACGCTCGTATGGTTTGTTGCCAATGTCGTCCCGGCCGGCAGGACTGTAGGCAACACACGTTCCGTCCGGGTATTGATCGCTGACAAGACGATATAGATCTGTCGGATTCGCGCTTGCCCGGAATGACTGGTGATGCCAGGAAATCTGGTTGGAAATGCAAAGCACATAAAGGCCGACCAGCAGACCTTTCACGATCAGGCTCGGCAGGAACAGAGCAATGCTGCACGCCAGTGCGCCTGCCAGAAACCAGACAAAAACCGGTTCGGCCGGAAAAACGGTTTGCGGCCAGAAGGAGGGATGTTCCACTTCGTCGGTAAAACCAACCTCCTGCCCGATCATCCAATAAAGAACGAGCAATGATGTGAGAACACCAAGCGTGACCGCAATGCGTTGCGTTCGTCGCGCGCTGCACAAAAAGGACAAGAGCAGAAAGGGCGCGAGAACGCTTTCGATGTATCGGCCATGAACCCAATGATTGTCGAAGTAAGACCACGGCTTGGTGAAAATGATTGCTGTGAATGCGGCAACCCCAAGCACCGAAAGCGTCGTGAATAGCAGGATGGCGATTCGCTCTGCACTGTCACGACGGTCTGCACTACCAATCACCATCAAGCGATTGACAACATAAGCCACGCCCGCGCCTGCCAGCGCCAAAGTGGCAATAAGCACAATTCCGATCTGTGCCAGAAATCTGGTGACAAACTCTACCGCACCGCCCGGGGAATAAACCGGGTTCAATTGATCCATGACGCTAGAATAGTGAAGGCTTGGCTTAAAACCTTCCGGTGTCATCATGTCGAGCAATGTCGGGTTCAGATACACCTGGTACACCAAAACCATCAGCACCAAAGCCAGGACCGAAACAACGGCCATCGCAATCCGGTCGCGATCGATCCAGGCAAGCGCGCCCAGGGTTATCACTGCTGCCACCGCAACAGGTAAACCGACCGGATGAACCCAGTTCAGAAATCCCACAAGCAAGGCGAAGATCAACATCCCTGCCTTTGGCATCTTTGGCAGGAGGCAGAAGGCAGAACTCGCTGCGACAAATATCAGGACGATTCCGGGTGTGGAATAGGCGTATCCCGCCATGACTGGATAGGCTGGATAAAGCGCGACAAGCGCAACGGCAACGAATCTCAGCCGGCGATCGTCGCAGAACAATCCCGACATCCGATGCAACAGGATGATGGACGCGGCAAACAGCAGGGAATTGGCAACAAGCACTGATTTCCAGATATGCGCAGGCTCGTTGAACAGAAGGAATCCCGGCAGCAGAAAGAGCGAGTATCCCGCATAATAGCTGCTTCCGGCATCAATTGTTCGGCCCGAAAGCGTCGCCGCATTGGCCAAGTACCCGATTTCGTCCATCAGATAGGTTGGACCGGAAAACTGCCAGTTCAGTGCGAGATAACCAATGAATGTGAATGCGGCCAGCACGGCGACATCAAGACCATGTTGAGCATTCGCCGTCGGGGCCGACCCGAAGCCTGCGCATTCCGTATCAATGGCTGTGCCTGTGGAAATCATGAGAGTACTTGCGCCTGTGAGCAAACCGCAATCAAATCCGCTTACGAATCCTGCCCCACAATCCGTAGCAAGAGTCCTTTGGCAAGGACTTACCAGCAATAACAGCCGCGGCCAATCGGCGACAGGTCTCACATCGAGGCAACCACAAGACCGCAGTCAAACGACACTGGGACCATCCAGTCAACGTATAATGGGGTTTCATTGCCGCAAGCGGGGGTGCGCCTCTGTTCAACGCAATGCCGGTTCCACAGCCATTCAAATCACGCGGTCATTTGGCGGTCAGTCATCAAAGATTTCCAGATCATAATGCGAAAAATCGATGTTCGCTTGCTCACCGGCATGCATGCGAAGTTCAAAATCGGACAGATCTTCCAATAGTTCGATTTCTGCGGTTGCCATCAAGCCCTCGCTGTTCTCGCTCAACGCCAGCGGAAACACCCCATGCTTCCGATTGCCGCCATTGGACACCACATCAACCCAGGACTTGTCGACATTGCTGGCGCGGCCATAGACCTTCAATCTCAGCTTGCCTGCCGGCAGATAACCATAAGGACCGTAGAAGACATGCCCTTCCCTGCCGGTGGTTTTAATGACACCATTCGTCAGTTCTCCAACACCCGTGCGGCCCCACAGATCATCAGCATTGATCCTTGCAATATAGGTGGCCGGTCGAACAGTCTTGTCGCGAACAAAAAGACGACTGTAGGTTTCATGGCTGGGGTCCGCTGCCATCTTCCGGGCATAGACCTTCAGACCGGTATCAACACCTTGGGCGACCAGCTCAGCCCCGGCCAGCTCAAAAGCCGGATCGTTTTCATGAGTCAGATAGGGGCCATCGCAGTTTTCGGCCCAATCGGCAATTTCCATTCGACGATAGTCATAGTTCATCAGGTAAAATGAAAGCTGATTGTATCGCTCGTAGGACTGGTTACCAATTTCCAGCCTGATTGCCGGGGTGAAGGCAACGCATTCACCCGCCTCAAAGCTGTCACTGACCAGCCGGTATAGATCCGACGGGCTACCGTTCACACGGAAGGACTGATGGTGCCATGGAACCTGATTGGCAATGCAGAAGATAAAAAGCGTGCCGAGCGCCAGTTTCACCACGGCATGGTGCACCATTACCGCAATCAGACAGGCAATACCGCCCGCCAGAAACCAGAATAGAATGTTCTCGTCCGGATAAAAGACCTGGGGCCAGAACGCCGGAAGCTCGATCTCATCGGTAAAACCCGTCTCTTGCCCGAACGCCCAATACAGAAAGATCAACAGTGCTAACACCGTGATTGTCAGCACAAGTCGCTTAAGGCGCGCCGCGCCGCAAAGCAGGGAAATCAACAGAAACGGAGCCAGGATTGCTTCGAGATACCGACCATGGACCCAGTAATTGTTGAGATAGGCTTGGGGTTTGGTGAAAACCACTGCCGTAAGAGCGGCGACACCAAGCAGCGAAAGGAATGCAAAGGCCAACATTGCTGTTCTTGCCGGATCATCGCGTCGGCGTTTATCACCCAATAACGCGACCTGGTCCAACATGTAGACCACGCCGCCACTAGCCAAAGCCAGGGTAACGATCAGAACATACCCGATCTGAATCAGAAATCTCGTAAGGAATTCCGATGGACCACCGGCCGAAAACACCAGCGCCAGGTGATCTGTCGCAGCTGAATAGTGCAATCTCGGCTGGAGACCATCGGGCGTCATGATGTCCAGCAGATGCGGGTTGAGATATGCTCTGAAAATCACGATCATGAGCACGATTGTCAGCGTCGCAACTGCAGCGAACACCATCCGTTTGCGATCCAGCCACGCCATGGCACCAAGCACCAGTATGGCCGCTACGGCCACCGGCAGGCCGGTTGGATGGGTCCAACTCAATAACCCCACCAGAAGACCAAAGCCCAACAGACCGGCACCGGGTGCAGTCGCCGATCGGCAAAGAGCCCAACTGGCCGCAACGAAGACCAACATGATTGCAGGTGTCGAATAGGCATAGCCCGCCATTGTCGGATAGGCCGGATACAATGCGCACAGCAAAACCGCGAAAAATCGCGGCCAACGGTCTTCGCTCAGATACCCGGAAATCCGGTGAAGCAGGAAAATCGAAATGGCAAACAGCAGCGAATTGGTGACAAGCACCGATTTCCAGATAGTGAGAGGATCGTCAAACAGCAGGAAACCCGGCAGCAGGAAAAGCGAATACCCAAAATGGTAGCTGCTCCCGGCATCGATCGACCGCCCCGAAAGAGTTGCCGCGTTCGCCAGATATCCGATTTCATCCAGCTGGTAGGTCGGGCCCACAAACTGCCAGACCAGCGCCAGGTAGGAAACGAACGTGATGATAGCCAGGACAACTGCATCTGATCGATACGGGTTTTTCACCGCCGATTGCCGCGCAAAGTCATCATTGCGATGCTCGGTGGAAGTCAGTGTCGAAGCCATCAAGCGCACTCTTGCCGTCTGCCAAATGCGGATTACCGGTCCTCGGCAGACTCGTCTTTGGCCACTGCGATCAGTCCTGCTTGGCTTAACAGTAATTTGCCGTCCAGCCAATCGCACCCAAAGAAACGGTCCGGTTGGCGCGAGTGCATCAGTTCAATTTGGGGGGATCGGTCTTCTTCCGTCGCTATGCCGCGCGGCCCTGGGTCAGTTGACGAAGTACCGACACGTAGTTGTCGACACCCTGCGCACCGGTCACAAGGTGCCTCCCATTGAACACCATCGCCGGCACACCTTGAATGCCACGAGAGGTCCAGAAGGATTCTTCCTCCCGCACTTGCTCGGCATATCGGCCGTCAGCAATAACCTGCATCGCCTCGTTGCGATCAAGCTCCAGGGCTTCAGCCTGGTCAGCGAGGACATCCGGATCATTGACGTTTTGGCCATGGGTAAAAAACGCGCTGAACAAGGCCAACTTGAGGTCGTGCTGTCGGCCCTGGGTTCCGGCCCATGTCAGAATCTGATGCGCGCGAAATGTGTTGACCATTCGCATGTCATCCGCGTAGCGAAAGGGGAAACCCAGAGATTCGCCCAGTGCGGTCAGCCGTTCTCGGGCCTTCTTGCTGTCTTCCGGTGTGGTTCCATATTTTGCCGCAAGATGCTCGCGCAAGCCCTCGCCTTCCTCCGCCATCTGCGGATTCAGTTCAAATGGATGCCAGCGGATTGCCGCACTCAATTCGGTCTGATCCAATGCCAACGCCAACTGCTTGTACCCGATGATGCACCAGGGACAGACAACATCGGAAATGATGTCGACCCTGACATCGGTGGTCTGTTCTTCAGTCATTCACGCAATCCTTGCTGCCTTCAAACAACCATTGGCCGGTTTTTGAAGTTTTTGGCATAGGCTTTACATATGGTACAGTGATTCACTCTTAAAGGGTGACATCCCGTTGCCCGGCGGAACCGCCCCTTGTGCATCAAGTTATAATCGCACGGTCCTTGACCGAATTGCGGTCCGCAGTGCGTGGAATTGTATTGTCCCGCAGGCTTTTGCCCACTGGAGGGGCGACAATAGCGCATGACGATTGCCACGGAGTCCGCAAGTACCGCACCACAAGGTCTAAGCCGCGCCACATCGCTCATCCTGGCCGCAGCCCTGTTCATGGAAATGATGGATTCGACGATTATCGCGACGGCGCTGCCCTCGATCGCCTCGGATATCGGAACCGATCCCGTTTCGCTGAAACTCGCATTGACATCCTATCTCGTGGCCCTGGCCGTGTTCATTCCCATCAGCGGTTGGCTCTCGGACCGGGTCGGTGCACGCAACCTGTTGAGCTTCGCAATCCTTGTTTTCATCATCGGATCGATTGCGTGCGCCTTTTCCAATTCCCTCGGAAGCTTTGTCCTCTCTCGCTTTCTGCAGGGCATGGGCGGCTCAATGATGACACCGGTCGCCCGCATTCTCCTGGTCCGAAGCACACCGCGCGATCAACTGGTGTCGGCCATGGCCTGGCTCGCGGTACCCGCCCTGATGGGACCGATGATGGGTCCTCCGATTGGCGGAATCCTGACCAGCTATCTGAGCTGGCACTGGATATTCCTTGTCAATATCCCGATCGGCGTTCTCGGTATCTTCATGACACGCAAATACATTCCGCGTCTGGGCATCCGCCGCAAGACGCCGCTCGATCTTGCGGGTTTTATCCTGTCGGCCGTTGCTTTTGCCGGCATTGTCTTCGGATTGTCGGTGATCAGCCTGCCCGCGTTGCATCCGGTATACGGAATTGTCGCGGTAGTAGTCGGGCTGATCTGCGGGGTGGTCTATTGGCACCACGCCAAAAGCCACGCCACGCCGATACTCAATCCCAAAATCTTCTCCAACGGCCTGTTTTTCAGGAGCGTCGCCGGTGGCTTTATCTTCAGGCTGGGTATCGGTGCGACACCATTCCTGATGCCCCTCCTGCTGCAGGTTGGCTATGGTCTGTCACCAGTTGAGTCCGGACTGATCACCTTTGCCGGCGCACTCGGCGCCATTGCGTTCAAGTTTATCGCACAGCGGTTTTACAAGGTTCTGGGTCTCAAACTCGCGCTTTCGATCGCCGTGGTCGGTGCAGTCGTTGCACTCAGTGTCAGTGGCTTCATTCCACCGAGCGATGCCATCTGGCTCCTGCTTGCGGCCCTTTTTGTCGCCGGCCTCGCGCGCTCGGCGTTTTTCACGGTCGCAACCGCCATGGCGCTGTCCGGTGTGAGCGACGAAGAAACCGGGCAGGCATCGGCATTGGTCTCGGTTGCCCAGAATATCAGCATCGCCCTGGCCGTGGCCGTTGCGGGATCCGTACTGCAGGCGAGCAGCTATCTGCGGGATTCTGAACTTGGTCTGATCGACCTTCGAATAGCGGTATTGTCCGCAGCAGCCATTTCAGCCTGTGCAATCATTTTCCTGATCGGCCTGCCGAGAGGCGCCGACAGTATTCTGATGGCCCGGAATCCCGCGAAAAGCGAACCGGTGGAGTAACATTCCGGGACATCCGCCGGGTTCTATATTCCGAGGATCCACGTGGTGATCGTGAAGTACATCAGCAATCCCGTGGTATCGACGGTCGTCGTCAATGCCGGGCCGGACATGATCGCTGGGTCCTGACGAATTTTGACCGCGATCAGGGGCAGCATTGATCCAATCAAAGAGGACAGGATCACCTGAACCGCGATGGCGATTCCGATGGCAACCGCAATCATTTCCAGTGTCAGCCCGTCCGGCACGTCAGCACTGTTCGACATGAACATCACCTTGAACCAGGCAAATCCGAACAGCATGAACGCGAGGAGAATAGAGACACGCAACTCGCGCCACAAAACACGCAACCCGACACCCGCACCAATATGTCCGGTGGCGATGGACCGAATAAGGAGTGCGGACGTCTGGGTTCCGACATTGCCGCCCGTGTCGGCAACCATCGGCATGTAAAGCGCCAGAATGACCAACGTGTCCAGTGCATCTTCATACACGTGCACAATGTAGCCAGCCATCAATCCCGCAATGGCAAGACCGAATATCCATGGCGCCCGCCGCCAGAAATCATGCCAGATGGGGACATCCAGATAGTCATTATCAGCCGTGCCCGCCACTGCCGAAAACCGCTCCATGTCTCTTGAATCTTCGGTTTCCAACTGTCTGAACGCATCATCATGGGTAATGATGCCCAATAACCGCCGATCGCGGTCGACCACCGGCAATGTTGAATAGCCGCTTGTTGAGAGCATTCGGGCCGCCGACTCTGCCGGCAAGTCCACAGGCACCATTTCCACCTGAGTGGTCATGATGTCAGCGACACGGTCCTGCTTGGGTGCGCCAAGCAGAGCGCGAAGACCAACGCAGCCCAGCAATTTGTGATCGTCATCGACAACGTAAGCGACATAAATCGTTTCGGCGTCATGCTCAGCAGATAGCTGCCGGACGGCATCGCCGCATGTCGCCGATGGATCCAGGTCGGCATAACGAACATTCATGAACCCGCCAGCGACATTTTCCTTGTATTGAGAAAGGCGGACAATTTCCGCCCTGCGATCGGCGGCAATTTTCGCTGTGATGCCTGCCCTTCGTTTCGCCGGCAATTTTCGCATCAATCGCGCTGCATCATCCGGCTGCATGGGATCAATACGCCCGATGACGTCTTCGTCGCTCAGCCGCGCGAGAGACGCGCGTGTATATCTCTTTGTTGGTTTCACGGCGTTCTCCGCGACTGTCTCTTGCCCCCGCCAGTGGCGGAACTGTCTGTGATCGTCAAGGAGACTATTTTCCCCTGGTAAATCTGGTTCCTGGCGCCGGTGGCGTTTCGGGCGGCCCGGCAAAACACTGCGCGTCAGCCATCCATTGGCTTGCGACCGGTCCTTCCACCAGCAAACCTGTATCGGCGACATTGCGGGTCTGTGTGACAACTTGTGCAAATTCAACAGCCGATCCGGTGATTCGATCGGTCTGACCGGTTTCACCAAATGTCCATACAGCACCAGACGGCGCAGTCAGTTTCAAAAAGGGCAATTCATCGGGAACATCTCGGCCATGGACCTTGAACGACCAGCCAAGGGCATTCACGCCAAGAACAACAATATTGCGAATACGATCCTGTTCCAGACGTTCGATCCCCAGCAGATCGAATATTGCCTGCCCATGGGCCCAGGTTTCCATTTGCCGTGCTGTCATCGACGAGCGGACGGACATGTCCGGGCCGGCCCAGCTGACCCGTTTCCTGGGATCCAGTTCTGACCAACGGTTGCCCATATCCAGAAACAGCTCACGCCAGACGGCAAGCAGTTCCGCCCCCCTCTCCGTTATCTCGGCCTGTTCAAAATCCCGCAATCCGGAGCCTTTGCCGGGTTCGGGGATCGTCTGCAGTTTCTCGGCGAATTTTCCGGGTTCGTTGAGCGCCAGATCGGCGGCCCTGTTCCAGAAATGGAGATGAACAATGATGTCATTGATCGTCCAATTCTTGAATTGCGTGGGCCGATCCCAATCATCAGCGTCAAGGCCAACCAGAACCGCAGACAATGCATTGCTTTCAGCAACAAAGTCAGCCGCCTGCTCCATAATGAGATCCTCTCTTTACACGGTCAAACAAACGTCCGCATCAACGCGCGGGAGCGCAATCATGTTCCGGTTTCGTCAATATCGAACATGCGATCACCAGACCCCAGGCGCGCGCCCGTTGCAACGGCGACGTGGCTTATTATCCCATCGACCGGTGCCATAATCCGGTGCTGCATTTTCATGGCCTCCAGAACCGCCATGGTGCTGCCCTTCTTGACCACGTCACCATTGGAAACATGGATCTCGAGGACGAGTCCGGGCATCGGGGCGAGAACATGACCGCCGCCGTGGGCTTCATCATCGGTTGCCGTACCCGTTTCACGCTGAAATTGCCACCGTTCGCCGCCTACTGCCAAGCCGAGATCGCCAGCGGATGAAAAGGCCGACATCACATCGAGGGAGCGCCCATCAATCATGGCGCGGCCGTGACCGTCAATTGCTATGATGAACCGCTCATCTCCAATCGTGATCGACCATTCTGGACCGGCACAGGTTGCAAGCGCATCGAACCCGGCGCCATTGCATGTCAGCCGCAGCGGAATCGCAGGCAGTACCGCGCTCGACCATCCCAACAACGTCGATGAAAGATATGATGCCCTTTTAAGCGCGCTTTTTTGATCGGCGTGTAAAAAATGCACAGCGGCCAGAGCAATATCCCTCGTCGACGGCAGCGCAGTTTTCGCTCCCTCCTGCCACCCGCGATCGAGGAAGCTGGTCGTCATGCGGTTTTGCGCGAAGTCATCCGCCCGCAACAACGCCGCCAAAAACCGGCCATTTGATTTGACACCGAGCAAAACCGTCTCCTCGACCGCTTTGATCAGCCTGTTGCGCGCGACCTCCCGGTTTTCACCCCACGCAATGATTTTCGCCAGCATAGGGTCGTAGTAGGGTGACACATGGTGCCCGGTCGCGATGCCTGTATCAACTCGTACGCCATCACCGTTTGCAGGGCACCACAAATCGACATCACCCGTGACTGGCAGAAAATCATTGGCCGGGTCTTCCGCGTAAAGCCGGGCCTCCATCGCGTGACCATCGAAGTGGATGTCTTCCTGATTCAATGAAAGAACCTCACCTTGCGCTACGGCGATTTGCAAGGCCACGAGATCAAGTCCGGTGATCATCTCGGTCACCGGGTGCTCGACTTGCAGGCGCGTGTTCATTTCCAGAAAATAGAAATTGCCAGAGGCATCCAGCAGAAATTCAACGGTCCCGGCGCCGCTGTATCCGACGGCCTTTGCCGCTGCGACAGCGGCCTCACCCAACGCCTGTCGCAACTCAGCCGTTACGACGGGAGATGGCGCTTCTTCCACCACTTTCTGGTGCCGGCGCTGCACCGAACAATCCCGTTCGCCCATATGGACGACGCGGCCATGATTATCGGCGAAAATCTGTATTTCCACATGACGGGCATCTTCGACAGCTTTCTCGATGATCAACTGGCCGACACCAAACGCGTTTTCTGCTTCGGAACGCACCATCGGCAATGCTGCGGCAAGATCCGCAACCTCGGTGACGAGCCGCATGCCGCGACCGCCGCCGCCTGCAGCCGCCTTGATCATCACTGGAAATCCGATGCTTTTTGCGGCCGCGACCAGTGCCGCATCGGATTGGTCGTCGCCATCGTAACCGGGCACGCAAGGAACGCTCGCGGCTTTCATCAGGCGCCTTGCTCCGGCTTTGTCGCCCATCAGGCGGATTGTCTCAGCCGGAGGTCCGATAAAGACCATGCCGCAGTCGATCACAGCCTTTGCAAAATCGGGGTTCTCCGACAGAAATCCGTAACCCGGATGGATCGATCCCGCACCGGTCTGCCTGGCGGCGCTGATTATCCGTTCGACATTCAGATAACTCTCACCCGCCGGTGCCGGTCCTATCAAGATACTTTCGTCGGCAATGCCAACATGAGGCGCGTCCCTGTCAGCCTCGGAGTAAACGGCGATGCTGCGCAAACCCAAATCACGGGCCGAACGCATCACACGGCAGGCAATCTCGCCCCGGTTGGCAACAAGTACAGAATCAAATGTCACGGCGATCAGGTCTCCCGCCAATTCGGTGAACGCTTTTCCAGAAAGCTTGCAACACCCTCACGTCCTTCATCGGACAGCAGGCGTCCGGCAAACAGGTCAGCGGCCGCTTGCGTCTGCTCTTCCCGGGATAGCTCAGGGAGCGACAGGATCAGACGCTTGGTTTCCGCGATGGCGCCAGGCGCACAACGACCGACCTGCCGGCGCACATCATCGATTGCCGCATCCATTTCCGCTGCGTTGGAGACGAGACCGTCAACAAGTCCGATATCAACCGCATCCTGCCCGGACAGGGTCGGTGCGAGCAGCATTAATCGGCGCGCCTCCCGCCGCCCCAGCCTTTGCACGACAAACGGGCTGATTTGCGCCGGTGTCAAACCGATCATGGTTTCCGGCAGGCCAAAGCGGGCGTTCGATTCGGCCAGAACAACATCACCGACGCAGACAAATCCAAATCCGCCGGCCATCGCGGCTCCTTCAACTGCCATGACCGTGATTTGCGGCAGGGCATTGACCGCATCGTAGAGCCTGGCGGCTGTCAGACTCAGCGTCACGATATCTTCGTGCCGACCACCCTGCCCCTCGGACTGGAAAGATTTAAGGTCTCCACCGGCGCAGAACACGCCGTCTCGCCCACGAAAGGTCACGCCCCGAATATCCCTTCGGTCCTCAAGCGCCGCACAGAGCGTAAGCAAATCCTTCACCCGGGCCTGCGTCAGCGGATTGCGGCTGTCAGGTTCGTTGAACCAGGCGGTCAGCCAATACCCGTCGAGTTCCAGATCAAGAGCGGTTACGTCCGGCAGGCCAAGCATCGTGTCCTCCTACATGCGGGCGACGCCAAAGGCGTTCGGCTGCAATGTCCGATTTTTTGCCTCCATGCATGTTTCAAGGCAGAATCCAATGACACGACGCGTGTCCCTCGGATCGATAATGCCATGGTCGAGACACTGGCCGGAGGTATAGAACGCATCCGACTGACGGTCGAAATGCGCGGCGATTGCTTTATGCTGCTTGGCAAGCGCCTCTTCATTCAACGGTGTCCCTTTCCGTTCCGCAGCAACTTTTGACACCATTGTCATGGTCGCGGCGGCCTGCTCACCGCCCATGACGCCGGTTGTGGCGTTCGGCCACGCAAACAGGAAATCAGGCTCATAGGCCAGACCGCTCATCCCGTAGTTGCCGGCACCGAAACTGGCACCGATATAGAGTGCAATTCGCGGCACGCGTGCATTTGATACAGCTTGAATCATTTTGGAGCCGTGCTTGATCATTCCCGATTGCTCATATTCCGTACCGACCATGTAGCCGGTCGTGTTGTTCAGGAAGATGATCGGCAATTCCGACTGATCGCACAATTGAATGAACTGTGCCGCCTTGGTTGCGCCATCTGGATCGATCGGACCATTATTGCCAATCAGTCCACACGCAATACCATTGATACTGGCCTGAAGACACACGGTGGACAATCCGTAACGGGATTTGAAATCCTCGAAATCCGATCCGTCAACGATGCGGGCGGCAACGTCTCTCACATCATAGGGGGTCCGGTAGTCGACGGGCACGACTCCGGCCAACTCGTCGGGATCGTATAGAGGCTCTTTGTAGTCCCGGGCCACACCCGGTTGCAGACGGCAGTTCCAGTCAATCCGGCGCACCACATTTCGCGCAATCGACACACCCTGTGCATCGTCATCGGCAAGATATTCCACCAGACCTGAAGTGCTGGCATGCATTTCGGATCCACCCAACTCCCGATCATCCGCCACCTCGCCGGTCGCCGCATGAACAAGGGCAGCGCCACCCAGTGCCGCCATGCCATTGTTCCGGACGCCGATCACATAGTCCGATAGGCCCGGCATATAGGCACCCCCTGCTGTTGAAGGACCATGGAGAACCGTAATCGTCGGAATGCCCTCGGCACTTAAAAGCGCAAGATTGCGGAAAAGGGCACCGCCATGCGCCCAGCCCTCGACCCGGTACTCCATCAGATTGGCACCGGCACTTTCCACCAGATGGATCAAGGGCAGTTTTTGCTTCCGTGCCATGGCCTGGATGCTGAGTACCGTTGGCAGACTCATCTTGCCCATGGCCCCGGCCTTGATGCCGCTGTCATCAACCCAGATCATGCATCGCACGCCCTCTACGAATCCGATCCCGACAATCAACGATGAACCCGGTACCGATTTGTCAGGATCATCGCTATCGACAAGGAACCCTGCGAGCGTATGCAACTGGATAAATGGCATGCCCGGATCAATCAGTCGCGCCAGTCGCTCCCGTGGCGTGATCTGGCCGCGTTGCTCAAATCGCGCGCGCCGTTGTTCCGATAGCGTTGCTGCACGCGCCTCAAGCATGCGCAGTCGCTCAACCAGCGCCAGCATGTCTTGCCGGTTCTTCTGAAACAATTTGGAGCCAGTCTGGATTTGGCTGACAAAGCCCATCAATGGCTCCCTTTTTCAACGCCGGCCAGCAGTGCCTGCGGCAAGTCGACTGGCACCGCCAGCAGCTTCTGCGCAAATCCCTTGCCTTGGGCATCATCTCGCAAACTTGCGATGCCTCCGCCGCCCAGTACTTCATGCAAAAGAATATTCATGCCACCAATTCCCGGAACGACAAACCGCTCTATTCTTCCCTTGAGATGGGGTGCGAATACCCGGGCGATGGTTTCCTCATCCAGAGCCCGCCATATCCATGGCACATAGTCGTCGTGCCGTGCAATCACACCAATATTCGCCGCATCACCCTTGTCACCGGATCGTGCCCAGGCAAGTTCTTCCAGCGTGCATGTCACAAGCTTCTCGGCTGTTTCCTTCGCCACCGCCGGATCCGGTGGCCGCCCGGGTACAACATCCTCTCGAACGGCAACCACCGGCGCTTCAAATCCAATGTCCTTGCCATCGAGCACAACCGTCGCCGGCACATCGACAGCGTCAATCAGGAAGGAATAGAGCCGGACCACCGGTGACGGTTTCGGCCGACCGGCGCCAGTAAAAAAATGCAGACCAGGCGGGGCGGCTAGCGCACCGCCAATGATTTCCCTGAGAAAAATACCGACGGCCTTTGAATCCTTGTGGCGCACAGCCGCCTTGAACGATACTTCTTCGTAGTTGCTGTCTCCAGGACGGCCACCCGACACTTCGAAACATGTATCTTCATAGTCGGCCAGTCCCAGAGCCTTCAGATAGCCCCTCGCCCGTTTCAAGCCCAGTTCGCCATAGGCGATGGCCTTCTGTCGTGCATCACGGCCATTGAACTGGAGTACATGGCCGGCGCGATAGCCGTCCATGTAGGTCGTTGAAACCTTCAGTTTTCCGGTCGGTCGACGACCGCGCGCGCCGGAAACCCTGACGCGGTCCGCACCGGACTGCTGCATCGTGACCTGCGAAAAATCGCAGATGACGTCCGGCAGACAATAGGCCTGCGGATCACCAATTTCATAAAGCATCTGCTCCCCGACGGAGGCAGGAACAACTATCCCGGTCGTTTCGGGCGGCTTGGTCACGACAAAGGCACCATCGGCATTCACTTCTGCCACCGGATAGCCGATCTCGGCCAGATCACCGGCCCGTTCCCAGTCGGTAAAATTGCCACCGGTCGCTTGCGGACCGCATTCCAGAAGATGACCTGCCAGCGACCCGGCAGCCAGCAGGTCATGATTCGTGTGCCGCCAGCCGAAATGATGAATGCAGGCAGCCAGCACCAGCGCACTGTCGGCGCACCGGCCCGTGAGAACAATATCAGCGCCGGCATCCAGCGCTGCAGCAAGTGGGAAGGCACCAAGATAGGCATTGATGGATGCGATCGTGTCCAGCGCCGGGAATGGTTTACCGTCGAACATTTCTTTGATGTCCGAGAAATCCAGGGCCTCTGACGACAGATCGTCGCCCGTCACCACCGCGATCTTCAGAGAGACCCCAGCCTTCCTTGCCGCATCCTCAAGAGCCTTTGCGCAAGCCTCTGGATTGACACCGCCAGCATTCGACAGCACGCGTACCTTCTTTTTTGAAATTTCAGCAAGATTTCCACCCATCGCTCCGGCAATGAAGTCCGTCGCATAACCCAGTTCCGGATCTTTCAGCCGTGCCCGCGCCATGATCGACATGGTGATTTCGGCCAGATAATCATAGACGAGAAAATCCAGATCAGGCGTTGTCAGCAATTGCCGCGTTGCATGGGAGGCTTCACCCCAGAACCCGCTTGCACCGCCGATGATCAACGGACCGTTAGTCAAACCTTCCTCCATCAGGTCACCGCACAATCAGTCAAGGCCTGATTGTTCGAGCAACGCTTTGCACCCGCGACGATGCGAGCCACACACCAAGCCTATCAGATTGTTCCGGATCCGGTAGTCGCCGCAATACAGACCAGTTCAATCGACCGACCGGATCATGCGACAACCATGCAGGCAAATCACATGCGAAAACAAAGTGTGCCGATGGACAAGCGTTTGACAATATGACACCTCCGGCAACCGGCTCGATGTTGCTGGACAGCACCACATCCACCTGGATTGTCTCTTGGTCCATCCTTCGCCAAGCATGATGCAGGCGCGCGCGAAACCACCATCACTGCATAGTGCGCAATTTGTAATTACCGAGCGCACCAGCCTTGTGTGGAGATCAGGATATTGTCAGCGGCGGACTCAGTTAATCTCTGCAGTGTTCTGGCAAGAATAATCCGGCCGATTTCGCTATTATGAGCCGGAAATCAAATCCTTGGGCGGTGCAATTACTCGAGCCCTGCTTGATTGTCGCCGCCCTCCTCGCCGTCACCGCCCTCACCGTCAATGGTTTTGCACCAACAGGGGTCAATGCCGACCTTGCCATCAACTCGGTTATATCCTTGCAAAACATCACTCTGTTTTTACCAGGGACAAAACCGGCTGGCCAACGCATTGCCGCTGATGGCTGCTGCGATCAGAAATCCGGCGGCCAATTATTATGCAACCCTTTTTATTTCAACGGCGGTGCATTTTGCACTGATATTCATCGCCGCGCATCTGTCAAACCGATTGGTCGCCGGCAGATCCAGAAGCCTAGCAACGGACCTGTGTGTTTTCCCTGTGGTCTGCGCTGCGCAGTTTGTCGTGCAACGACATGAGGATTTCGTCTTCATTGCCGGCCACATTGAATACCCATTGTCCGCTGCGCTGCTGTTGCTGGCGTTTCTCCTGGCCATCTCCGATCGAGCGCCCTGGTGGGCATTTGCTCCGCTTTCGCTGTTTTGCATCGTTGTTGCGACTGGCGTGAATTTTTCGGTTGTCCTGGCAGCATTGGCGCTGACGATTGGTTACATGTTGGTCGAACGAAAATTCAACCAACGCATCCTGTTATTGATGGTTGTCTCCATCGTGTCGGCCATTGCCTGGTTCGCACTGTCTTTCAATATCGGCGGCTCATCATACACCGTTCTCAGGCTGTACAATATTCCGGTTGGTGTCTGGAATGTGGTTGTCGATTTCCTCAAGTCATTCGACATGTGGCGATATCTTGCAATCTTGGCGGTTTTCGCCGTTGCGATAGTCTTGACAAATCAGATGGATCGTTCGCGTCAGGTGTCGAACAAAAGAAGATTGATATATGTCTTCATTTTGTCGCTCCTTTTTTCCATTTTTGTGGTTGCTCTTGTTCTCCGCAAACCGATGGGTTGAATACAACGCCTACAGCTACTGGTATTTTACCTACATCATCTACGTCATGTTTTTTAGGTGGCCTGCCTGGCCTCGATTGTGATTTACCAGTCCGGGAAATGGACCGGGATCAGTCGTGGAACCGGCGCGGCAATCGCATTGATCTCCTTTTTGTGGTCGCCCGTTGTTCCGCTGCGCGATTATCGATTGTTCCAGGAGGCTCGATCGCACAGTGAAGATCACTACGCACTGTACGCAGGCCAGTACTGGCAGGTCTGGCCTGCCGTATTGCGCAGCCTCATCGCCGGCCACCAAAGTTTCGGACTGGCCGGTCGCGGCGAAGCCAACAAGGCGAACGTACGGGCCTTTGTTGCGCAACAACTGGATGAAAAAGGCACCGTCCGAATGCTCTGCATTGAGGAATCCCCGGAACAATGTGCCCTCCAGGCCTTTGGTATCCTGGTCGGTGTGGCGTTCGGAGAGGTCCGCGAGATAAGCTCCTCATCTCACGAAATTGACTTGAAAGCACCGCCGTAAATCCAGAGGATCCGTGCGGGTCAAGCGGCGCTGCTGCCCAACCGGGATATCTTTGCCACCCTGTTGGTCCAGGCCAGAACCGACGGGCGGTCGGGCGGCAACAGCAAGGCACTGCCGGCTGTAAATGCTTTCCATGCCGGCTCATAGGCTTCTCTGACAGCCGTCAAAACCGGGATTCCCCGGTCGAAGGCCCGCTCAATGACGGCCCGGAACCCCTGCCCCTCGGATTCACCCTTGCCAAACCGATTGAGAACAAGAAACTCGGTCTCGGTCTCCAGCCGGCCCAGCAGCATGCCGGAAACATCCGCAAGTGCACCAGGGTCCAAACGACAACCCCTCGACCCCGAGCCCAATGCTTGCGAGATTCGATGCCACGTTCCATCCGCCACATCTTCGAGGTGGGAAATATTGCAGCAGCTGTTCGGATCCACCGACTCGCGTTGCAGATAACCGGACACTTTCAAACCCTCCGCCTGAAGCTGCCGGGCCACGTGCTCGAGAAGCGTATCAATTCCGTCCTCGGGTTTGAATGCAATGGCCGCCAGTCGCGGACAGACTTCATCGACCATGATCGATATCCTTGTGTCAAAACTCATGAACCTCGCCCATCCTGCACAGCCTCATTTGTCATGCAAGCCAGAGGACGGGCACCGATTGCCCTTTGGTTTTCAAGCTTGTCTGAACACAAACGCATCAACTATCATTTCTGTTCATGATCGGCGCCCGGCGCAGCGAGGCCACAGTCAAGATCACGCAACAAGCCATCATTGAGGCCATAAATCCAGCCATGGATCGACAGCGTCTTGCCCCGCTTCCAGGCCGACTGGATGATCGGTGTGCGGGCCAATCCCTCGACCTGCGCGCGGATGGACAATTCACAAAGCTGATTGAGTCTTGTTTCCGGATCAATGATTTTGGCCAAGCCATCCTCGTGTTCATCCGCTGTGTCCCGGATCGGCTGCAGCCAATGGTCGATAATCCCATGCCGGTGGCCGTCCATTGCCGCGCGAACACCACCGCAGCCGTAATGACCGCAGACGATAATATGTTTGATTTCAAGGCTTTCGACGGCGAACTCAAGAACCGACAGAAGGTTCATGTCTGCGCGATGCACCAGGTTGGCGACATTGCGGTGGACGAAAACCTCGCCCGGTTCGAGACCGGTGATGACATTGGCCGGGACCCGGCTGTCCGAACAACCGATCCACAGATAGTCCGGGCGCTGCAAATTGGACAATCTTCTGAAATACCCCGGATCTTCGCGCTGGCGAGCCGTTGCCCATTTGAAGTTATGATCAAGAAGATCAGACAGCATCATTGTTCTCCGGAAAATCGAGGCCGCGCCGGGCGGCCATGCGCCGGCCAAGACTGCGCAGGTCGCCTTTGGTCAGTCGGGCTCTCGCAAGCGGCATGACAATCGCGTTTTCGACGATCAGATGCCGCCTTTCGTTGGCGGCAAATCGGTGAAGCAGAGCGCGAAATTCATCATTCATTCCGCTGTCTCCGGCCGCCTGATGAGCCTGTTCAAGCCCGACCATGATCCTGTCAGCATCCAGTTTGTCGGCCGCATGTTCCTGGCTGAGATCACCGAGCACCTCTTCAATCCGGTCATCGGGTTCTGCCCGGCGGCGCAGCAGCGGAAACAAATCTTCTTCTTCGTCGATGACATGGGGTGCGAACTCCGATCTCAGGAACTGCAAAGCGGCCAGCACGAGCGGCTTGTCACCGGCCTGGTCATCGGCGATATCGTCGAGCACCCGACACAGGACACGCTGCCGGAAATGGTCGGCGAAAATATAGTCCAGCGGCGACAACAGTTGAGAGACCGGCGGCATCGTCTCCAACGTGTCGATGGCCATTGCTCTGGCTTCCTGCCGCTTGTTCATAGCTCCTCTCCACTGTTGGTGATCTATTGAACCAGTGGGCTGTCCACCGAATTCAGATCAATGCCCGCAATTTGCGCACGGCCGGCCAGCACCGAAACATATTGAGAAACGGCTTTCGACCAGGCGGAGGCATCGAGCCATGCCGCAATGCGATCCTGCACCAGCTCAAACGGCAGCGCTTCGCCGGGCATGCGCCTGTCAAGCTGAATGACATGAAAACCAAACCGACTCTCGATCGGATTGGGGCATAGTGCGCCTTCCTCCATCCGCTGCAGTGCTTTCTCGAATTCGGGAACAGTGCTGCCGTGGGTCAGTTGCCCCAGGTGGCCATCCTGTTCACGCGACGGACAATCGGAATGTTGCTGCGCCAGAGCTCCGAATTGCTCCGGCTGCTCGTTCAATTGCGCAATCAGCGCCTCCGCACATGCGCGCACACGCGCTCTGAGTGCCTTGTCATCGGATGCCACGCCCAGAAGGATGTGCCGCGCCTCGTATATGGGTTCCGACTGGAACCGATCGGTATTTCGATCGAAATACCGGCGGCATTCCTCGCTCGTCGCAGTCGGAACCACCACTTCCTGCTCGATCAGTGCATGGATGGCCGCATCCTCCCGTGTTTGCGACACATCTCCTGCATCATTCTGCGGGGCTTGGCCTATGCCAAGCCGCCCGGCCTCCTGTAGCAGGAGCGCGCGCACGACCAATGCGCGCGCTGCCTCCATGATGGCGTTTCCGGGGTTATCCGCTGGATGGTTCTGTACTTCCGCGAGGATATCGGCTTCGGCAATGGCAACGCCATTGACCGAAATACTGTCCAGTATTGGTCGGGCCCGCGGTGGGATCCTTGTGTCCAGTTCCTGAAAGGTCAGGCTGCCACCTTCTGCAGCCGGTTCTGAGCCCGCAAGCGTAGGGTTTTCGTAAATCGTCGCCATCGACCTACTCCCCTGCCAACGGTGCCTGCGCCCGGCGGTTTCTTTCCCGCACGACCTGGTAGCCCGGCCGCCAGAGATACTGCAGAGGCGCGCTAAGCATGTGGACCAGTCGCGTGAAGGGAAAGAGCAGCAGGATCGTCAGTCCCAGCAGCAGGTGTGCCTTGAAGATAAGAGAGGCATCGGCAACATAGGACGAGGCGGCAAAGTTGAACGTGAAGATGCCCTGCGCCCAGCTCATGAATTTCACCATCTCGTGCCCATCAAGATGCTGCAGCGATATCGGAATGGTGGCGAGCCCCAGCAACAATTGCAGCCAAAGCAAAATGATGATGAGCGTATCCGATGAACTCGATGCTGCACGAACGCGGGCATCGAAAAGCCGCCGGTGCACCAACAGTGTCGCGCCGACGATCGCCATCACACCTGCTACACCGCCAAGGACAATGGCCAAAACCTGCTTGGCCGTGTGGCTGATACCGAGCACGTCGAATATCTGGATGGGCGTCAGCAATCCGATCAGATGTCCGAAGAAGATCACAAGGACCCCGACATGGAACAGGATCGAACCCCAGTACAATTGCTTGCGGCGAAGCAACTGGCTCGATCCGGAGCGCCAAGTATAAGGTTCCCGCTCATAGCGCAAAATCGTACCCAATATGAGAACCACCAGCGCAATATAGGGGTAAATCCCAAATAAGAGTGTGTTGAGATATCCGGACATGGTCCTGTTCTCCTAGGCGGTTGAGATGGGTGATGAATCGGATGGTTTGCGCGCGGCGGCGCGCATCTGTGTGCGCAGCCGGTCGGGTCCACAGGCTTCCTCCCCGGCATTGCCGCCGAACATGACCACCTCATCCTCCCAGACACGGTCCAGCGCCTCGAGATCCGAGGGGTCGTCTTCCGGCATGCCGAGAAGTTCGCGGACGCGCTCCTCATCCGGCTTTCCCCGCGCCAGTGTCTCCAACACGCCGAAAGCATGCACATAGACGGATTTCCGTTTCTTCAACCGCTGTTTCAATGTCGTCAGAATGTGCAGCGTCTGGCCCAGCAGTTCAGCCGAATCCGGCGCCGATTTGACCGACAGGTATTCCAGAAAGAGAGGCAGATAGTCCGGCAGTTCCTTCGCATCGATCGCAAACCCGTCATCTGCATAGTTTGATGCAAGATCCACCATGGCCTGACCGCGATCGCGGCTTTCCCCGTGGACATGCTCAAACAAATGCAGGGACAGGGACCGCGTGCGATCGAACAGCAGAACATAGCGTTCCTGAACATCATAGAGATCGCCGGAAGCGATATCGTCGGCAAGACGGCCAAGCGATACCCGCTCATGCTCACCAAGCGCGCCGTCTTTCGCAAGAGCCGCCTTCAGCGCCGGAGCCTCTTTCTGCAACTCTGCTGTCGGATAGGACAACAGCAGCGATATGACTTTCAGTGTCGTGTTCATCAGACCTTCTCCTTGAAGAGATCGGTGGGCGTTTGCACCGTCCGCGTTCGTTTTGCGCCAAACAGGTCGGTATCCGACGTGCCGCCCGAACAGCCATTGCCAAAGGAGAATCCACAAGACCCGCGCACGTCGTAGGCGTCCTCGCTGATTTCCCGGTGCGATGTCGGTATGACGAAGCGATCTTCGTAATTGGCGATCGCCATGACATGGTACATGTCTTCGATCATCTGTCCTGACATGCCCACTTTTTCGGCAACGGCCTCGTCAATCACGCCGTCGATGGTCTTGGCGCGCATATAGGCGCGCATGGCAAGCATCCGCTCCAGTGCCGCCACCACCGGCTCTTCCTTGCCGGCCGTCAGGAGGTTCGCCAGATATTTGACCGGGATACGAAGCGAGCGCACATCCGGCATGGCGCCGTCCATTCCGATCTTGCCGGATTCGGCAGCCGACTGGAGGGGTGAGAGCGGCGGAATATACCAGACCATGGGCAGTGTGCGGTATTCGGGGTGCAACGGAAAGGCGACCTTCCAGTCCATGGCCATTTTGTAGACCGGCGAATCCTTCGCCGCCTCGAGCCAGGCCTCAGGAACGCCATCCTTGCGTGCCTGCGCAATCACCGCGGGATCATGCGGATCCAGGAAAACATCGAGCTGCTCCTGATAAAGGTCCTTTTCATCGGCCGTCGACGCAGCATCCGAAATGCGGTCCGCATCATAAAGAACAACGCCGAGGTAACGGATGCGCCCCACACAGGTTTCCGAACAGACGGTGGGCTCGCCGGCTTCGATGCGGGGATAGCAGAAAATGCACTTTTCCGATTTGCCGGAGGACCAGTTGTAATAGATCTTCTTGTAGGGACATCCGGAAACGCACATGCGCCAGCCCCGGCATTTTTCCTGATCGATCAAGACGATCCCGTCGTCTTCGCGCTTGTAGATGGCCGCTGACGGACAGGCCGCAACACAGGTCGGATTGAGGCAATGCTCGCAAAGGCGCGGCAGATACATCATGAATGTGTTTTCGTATTCGCCGTATATTTCCTTTTCCACACCCTCGAAATTCGTGTCGGCAGATCGTCTCGAGAACTCACCGCCGAGAATTTCTTCCCAGTTCGGTCCCCACTCGATCTTCTGCATCCGCTCGCCGCTGATCACCGAGCGGGGCCGTGCCGTTGGCGTTGCCTGGCTCTCGCCGGCGGTTTGCAGATGCCCGTAATCGAAGTCGAATGGTTCGTAGTAATCGTCGATTTCCGGCAGGTCCGGATTGGCGAAGATCTTGGCAAGGATGCGCCATTTGGCGCCCATTTTCGGCTCGATCCGGCCATTGGCCTTGCGAACCCAGCCGCCATTCCACTTTTTCTGGTTTTCCCATTCCTTCGGATACCCAATGCCGGGTTTTGTCTCGACGTTGTTGAACCAGGCGTATTCGACACCTTCGCGATTGGTCCAGACATTCTTGCAGGTGACTGAACAGGTGTGGCACCCGATGCATTTGTCGAGATTGAGCACCTTGCCGATTTGCGCACGAATTTTCATTCTGCCGCCTCCTTTTTGGGGGTCGCGATCGCGGGGTTCGCCCCGTCCCGGTACGGCCCTTCCATCCAGTCAACCTTGTCGAGTTTGTGCACGATGACGAACTCGTCGCGGTTGGAGCCAACTGTGCCGTAATAGTTGAAGCCATAGGCCTGGTGGGCATAACCACCAATCATGTGGGTCGGTTTGACAATCGCCCGGGTGACGGAGTTGTGAATGCCGCCCCTTTGTCCGGTAACCTGCGATCCGGGTGTGTTCACCACCTTTTCCTGGGCGTGATACATATAGATCGTGCCCTCCTTCATGCGCTGTGAAACGACGGCCCGCGCCACGATCGCACCGTTGAGGTTGAACACCTCGACCCAGTCATTGTCGACGAGACCGGCCTTTGCCGCGTCCGTCTCCGAGAGCCACACGACCGGACCGCCGCGATTGAGCGTCAGCATCAGGAGATTGTCCGAATAGGTCGAGTGAATACCCCATTTCTGGTGCGGCGTGATGAAATTCAGCACCACCTTGGGCTTGCCGTTGGATTTTGCCTCGATCATGGGATTGATCGTCTTGGTATCGATCGGCGGCCGATAGACGCAGAAGGCCTCGCCGAACGCCCGCATCCACAAATGATCCTGATAGAGCTGCTGACGACCGGTCATGGTACGCCATGGGATCAATTCATGGACATTGGTGTAGCCGGCATTGTAGCAGACCTTCTCCGACTCCAGGCCTGACCAGGTGGGAGACGAAATGATCTTGCGCGGCTGCGCAACCACATCGCGGAAACGGATCTTCTCATCCTCCTTCGGTACCGCCAGGTGGCTGTGATCACGCCCGGTATTCTTCGACAGCGCTTCCCAGGCCTTGACCGCGACCTCGCCATTGGTCTCGGGTGCCAGCGAAAGGATGACTTCACTTGCATCAATGTCCGTCTCGATCCTCGGCCGACCCTTGGTCACGCCATCCTCGACAACGCCATTGAGCCGGCCCAGAAGTTCAACCTCATGCTCGGTGTTCCAGGAAATCCCCTTGCCGCCATTGCCGAGTTTATCCATCAAAGGACCCAACGCGGTGAAGCGCTTGTAAAGATTCGGATAATCCCTTTCGACCACTGCAATGTTCGGCATGGTGCGGCCCGGGATCGGCTCGACCTGGTCCTTCTTCCAGTCCTTGACGTCAAGTGCCTGGGCCAGTTCGGCCGGTGTGTCGTGCAGGATCGGGACCAGCACTACATCTTTCTCCACGCCCAGAACCTCGGGCGCCACTTCCGAGAACTTCTCGGCGATGCCCTTGAAAATATCCCAGTCGCTGCGCGCATCCCAGGCCGGATCGGCAGCGCTCGACAGCGGATGAATGAAGGGATGCATGTCCGATGTGTTGAGATCGTTCTTCTCGTACCAGGTGGCCGTCGGCAGAACGATGTCGGAGTAGACGCAGGTCGTCGACATGCGGAAATCGAGGGTCACCAGCAGATCGAGTTTGCCTTCCGGCGCCTCGTCGTGCCAGGTGACATCCTTGCTGCGCTGGCGTCCCTCCTCGCCAAGATCCTTCCCCATCACCCCGTGCGATGTACCAAGCAAATGCTTGAGAAAGTACTCATGGCCCTTGCCCGACGAGCCCAAGAGGTTGGAGCGCCAGACAAACAGATTGCGCGGCCAGTTGGCCTCGTGATCCGGATCGTCGCACGACATCCGGATTTTTCCGGATTTCAGCTTCGACGAAACATAGTCTTTTGCCTCCACGCCTTCTTCGGCCGCCATTCTGGCAACGTCCAGCGGATTGGTCTGGAGTTGCGGGGCGGATGGCAGCCAACCCATGCGCTCGGCCCGGACATTATAGTCGATCAGCGTTCCGTCCCACGGACCCTCCGGTGCCGTTGGCGACAGGATTTCATCCACTTCAAGGCTTTCGTAGCGCCACTGGTCGGTATGGGCGTAGAAGAAGGATGTGGAGTTCATCTGCCGCGGCGGGCGGCTCCAGTCGAGCCCGAAGGCCAACGGCAGCCAGCCGGTCTGCGGCCGCAGTTTCTCCTGTCCGACATAATGGCTCCAGCCACCGCCTGATTGTCCGACGCATCCGCACATCACGAGAAGATTGATGATCCCGCGATAGTTCATGTCCATGTGGTACCAGTGATTCAGGCCGGCGCCGAGAATGACCATGGAGCGGCCATTGGTCTTTTCGGCATTCGATGCAAATTCACGCGCAACGGCGATGATCTTGTCCCGGGAAACACCCGTGATCTTCTCGGCCCAGGCAGGTGTATAGGGCACATCGTCATCAAAGGACGTCGCACAGCTACTGTCATTCAGCCCGCGATCGAGACCATAATTGGCAACGAACAGATCGAAGACGGTGGCGACAAGCGCATCACCATCAGCCAGTTTGACCTTTTTTGCAGGAACCGACCGGACAAGCACACTGTCATGGTCCGTTCCCTCGAAATGGTCGTGCTCACGATTGCCAAAATAGGGAAAGGCGACAGGCGCTATCTCGTCATGGTCCCCGTCGAGAATCAGGCTGAGATCCAGTTCGACGTCCCTGCCCTTGCCGTCCTTGGATTCGAGGTTCCACTTGCCCTCTTCGCCCCAGCGAAAACCAATGGAGCCAAGCGGCGCGACCACGTCTCCGGACTGGCTGTCGACCGCCACCGTTTTCCATTCGGGATTGTTGTCCTCGCCAAGACCATCCTTGAAGTCGGCTGCGCGCACCAGCCGGTCGGGAATGTACTTGCCGTCCTTTTTGACAAGACGAACAAGCATCGGCATATCCGTGTAGCGACGGCAGTAATCCTCGAAATACTCGGCTTGCCGATCCAGATGGAATTCCCTGAGAACCACGTGCCCAAGAGCCATGGCCAGAGCTGCATCGGTCCCCTGCTTTGGATTGAGCCACATGTCGGAAAATTTCGCCGCTTCGGAGTAATCCGGAGAAACGACGACTGATTTTGCGCCCTTGTAGCGGACCTCCGTGTAAAAATGCGCATCCGGTGTCCGGGTCTGCGGAACGTTGGAACCCCACAGCATCAGGAAGCCTGAATTGTACCAGTCGGCTGATTCCGGCACGTCCGTCTGTTCGCCCCAGGTCATCGGCGATGCCGGTGGCAGGTCGCAATACCAGTCGTAGAACGACATGCAGACCCCGCCGAGCAGTGACAGATAACGCGAGCCGGCGGCGTAGGACACCATTGACATGGCCGGGATCGGCGAGAACCCGATGACCCTGTCGGGGCCCCATTTGCGCGCCGTATAGGCATTGGCCGCGGCAATGATCTCGTTGACTTCGTCCCAGCTTGCCCGCACGAAGCCACCCAGACCACGCACCTTGACATATTCGGCCCGCTTGGCCGGGTCTTCCTGGACCGCCGTCCAGGCACCGATGGGGGTCTTGACCACGCGCTCATTGCGCCAAAGTTTCAGCAAGCGCGAGCGGATCAGCGGATATTTCACCCGGTTTGCCGAATACATGTACCAGCTGTAGCTGGCGCCGCGTGAGCAGCCGCGCGGTTCATGATTGGGAAGGTCCGGACGTGTCCGCGGATAGTCGGTCTGCTGGGTTTCCCAGGTAACGATCCCACCCTTGACGTAGATTTTCCAGGAACAGGAGCCGGTGCAATTCACACCGTGGGTGGAACGGACGATCTTGTCGTGCTGCCAGCGCTTGCGGTAGGCGTCCTCCCAATCCCGGTTTTCACTTGTCGTGACCCCGTGCCCCTTGGAAAAGGTATCCGTGTCGGTTCGGGCCAGAAAATTCAGTCGGTCAAGGAGATGGCTCATTGGGTAACTCCGATTTCAAAGGCGGCGGGCAACGGCGCGCCCGCCCGATGACGGTTCTCTCGATCAGGGGTTCTGCACATAGGCGTTCTTGCGCAGATAGAACCACCAGTTGATGATGATGCAGAGCATGTAGAAGGCAGCGAAACCGTAGAGCGCCAGTTCAGGGGTCGCCAGCTTGATCTGCTCGCCCAGTACCTTCGGGATGATGAAGGCGCCATAGGCCGCCACCGCAGACGTCCAACCCAGAACCGGGCCGGCCTGCTCCTTGTCAAAGACAACCGCGATGGTGCGGAAGGTCGATCCGTTGCCAATGCCGGTCGCAGTAAACAGGATCAGGAACAGGATCAGGAAGGGAATGAAATAGTCTTCCGGGGTTGCAGACGCGTAGGCCTGCTGCATGAAGTAGGCGACACCGAGAGCACTCGCGACCATGACGACCGAGATGATCTGAGTCACCTTCGCGCCGCCCATCTTGTCGGAGATCATGCCGCCGAGCGGCCGGATCAAGGCACCGATGAATGGCCCCATCCAGGCGAACATGAGGGCGCTGGGCCCGTTGGGATTGACCGTATCATGTGTCAGGACGCCATCGACGACGATATGCTGAAAGCCGAAGATCACCTTGATGGCCAGGGCAAAGGCGGCGGAATAGCCGATGAAAGAGCCGAACGTCATCGTGTAGATGATGGTCATTGCCCAGGTGTGTTTGTTGCCGAAGATCCGGTACTGGCGTGTCAGATTCTGACCGACCTGGCCGGGGATCATCTTCAGAAGAAGCACGGTTGCAGCAATCACCACTGGCAGAACCAGCCATTTCGAAACATTGAAGCCCGAACCGCCGACATCGGTCGGCAACATCAGCCAAAGACCCGCAGCGGCGGTCACCAGCCCGATGATCAGCATGAATGTGATGATGGCAAAGGTGCTGATCGGATTGCCGATATCCGGCGAAACGTGCTCATCGCGAATATTGTTCATGCCGAACCAGCCCAGAAACGCGAGTGGTACGAGGAACACCAGCCAGATGAACCCGGCATTTTGAATATAGGTCTCGGATCCTGCCGGTATCTTGCCGATCAATGTGCCGCTGGTGTTTTGCAGGATCATAGCCTCGCCGCCGAAGATACCCATGGTCATTGCCAGCGGGACCAGGATCTGCATCGTGGTGACACCGAAATTGCCGAGCCCGGCATTCATACCAAGCGAGTAGCCCTGCATGCGCTTTGGGAAAAAGAAACTGATATTGGACATGGACGAGGCAAAATTGCCGCCGCCGATGCCGGACAGAAACGCAAGGATCTGAAACTGCCAAAGCGGTGTATCGGGATCAGTCAGTGCAAAACCCGTTCCGATTGCCGGGATCATCAGCAGCGCTGTCGTGAAGAAAATCGTGTTGCGCCCACCAGCGATGCGAATGAAAAACGTGCTGGGTATGCGCAGGGTCGCTCCGGTCAGCCCAGCGATGGACGCCAGCGTGAACAGTTCCGATTTGTCGAACGGAAAGCCCAGATTGAGCATCTGGACAGTAATGATGCCCCAGTAAAGCCAGACGGCAAATCCGCACAGAAGGCTGGGGATGGAGATCCACAGGTTCCTGTTTGCGATGGATTTGCCTTTACTGTCCCAGAATGTCTTGTCTTCGGGATCCCAGTTGCGAAGGTCCTGTCCCACGTCTTTCTCCTGTTAAAGGCTGGCGCGTGAAAGCGCCGGTTTTCATGCCCGGTCGACCGGGTGTGACGGGCGGGCGCGGTTGCGCCCACCCGGTTGTGATCAGGCCGTCTTCGCGGCACCACTCGACTGCCGTTCCGGTTCACCCGAAGATGGCTTGGCCAACGGCTGCTCGGGAACGTCGGACAGATATTTCTCGTCGCCCAGAGCAGGGTGACGGCGCATCTCCATCCGCCGTATCGCGATGTGCATCCAGACCGTCGAGACGGCAACCAGAACGAACATCAGCATGTAGGGAGCGGTCCACACCCCGGTGAAATCAAGCAGCAGACCGAATGCAATCGGCAGGACGAAGCCGCCGAGCCCGCCGATCATGCCCACAAGACCGCCAACAGCACCCACATGGTGTGGGTAGTAGACCGGGATGTGTTTGTAGACGGCCGCCTTGCCGAGGCTCATGACGAAGCCGAGAATGACCGTAAGGGTGACGAAGAACGCAACGCCGATTCCGAAATCAAAGGTGATCGCACCGGAAATGCCCTGGACCGTATAGGACGTCTGCGGATAGCTCATCACAAACAGGCACGCCAGAGAGACCACAAAGGTCAGGTACATGACGAACCGCGCGCCCCACTTGTCCGACATCCAGCCGCCAAGCGCGCGAAAGACCGAACCGGGCAGCGAATAGAGGCCGGCGAAAATGCCGGCGGTGGTCAGTTCCAGCCCATAGGCGCCGACATAGTAGCGCGGCAAGAACGAGGCGAGCGCCACAAATGCGCCGAAGACGAAGAAGTAGTAGGTGGCGAACCGCCAGACCTGGATGTTTTTCAGGGGCGCCAGTTGTTCCGCTGCCGAAACGGCTTTTGCGCCGGTCCGCTTGCGGCTGGCCTGGGCCGGGTCATCCTTGGCCAGAATGTAGAAAAGGACTGCGGTGATGGCGAGGACGATCGCGTAGACCCTTGCGGTTCCTTCCCATCCAACGGCGATCACAAGGAACGGTGCCGCGAAATTGGTCACGGCGGCACCGACATTGCCGGCGCCGAAAATGCCAAGCGCCGTGCCCTGATGTTCCTTGTCGAACCACTGGGAGACATAGGCAACGCCAACGATGAAGGATCCGCCCGCCAGACCGAGCCCCAGCGCCGCCAGAAGGAAAATCTCGTAGGTCTGGACCGATGTCAGGAGCCACACCGCAACGGCTGTGATCACCATCTGCAGAGGGAACATGATGCGGCCGCCATATTGCTCGGTCCAGACACCGAGAAAAATCCGGCTGACCGAACCGGTCAGGATCGGCGTTGCGACCAACAGGCCGAACTGCGTATCAGACAGCCCCAATTCACCTTTGATTTTCACGCCGATGATCGAAAAGATCGTCCAGACGGCGAAACAGACGGTGAATGCGAATGTGCTGAGCCCGAGTGCCCGGTACTGGTCCGGACGGGTAACCCCTTCCAGGGAATGCATGGATTTGACCCCCATACTTGTGAGCGGATCACGCCGCTCGTTCCAAAAGATGGAAGAAAATTCACGCACGCCCGTCCGGCACGCTTGATCCAGATCAACACTCTCAGACGGTCAGGCAAAAACAAGGCGTCCGGAAGCACACGACAAGATATTGCCGGAAGGCCATCAATAGCTGTGATTGAAAGCCCGGCTCAGGACTGATACTTACGTCAAACAGAAACTTGATAATTATCAAGGAGACCCGCATTGCGTTCTTCAGATCTGCCACAAGTCCGGTCTCTCAGCCTGTTCGACGATATGGATGATTCGAGTTTTGATGCGCTGATGCAAACCGCCTATTTGCAGGTCTTTCCAGCCCAGCTGGAGCTGATCACCGAGGGCGATCCGGCTGACTTTCTCTACATCGTTACCGAGGGATGCGTTGAATTGTTCGCCCGGTCAAACGGGCGCGAATCGACCATGGCCATGGTGCGCCCGGTTGGCACATTCATCCTGGCTGCCGTGTTGAAGGATGCGGTCTATCTGATGTCGGCCCGCACAGCGCAACGCTCAAAGGTGCTGCTGATCCCATCGGAAAACGTCCGTGACATTTTCCAGAAGGATGAGCAGTTCGCCCGTTCGATTGTGGTTGAGCTGGCCAATTGCTACCGCAGCGTCGTGAAGGAACACAAGGACCTCAAATTACGGAGCGCGGTTGAGCGCCTGGCGAACCGTCTGATCCGAATGCACAAGCAACAGGGCGAATCCGGAACACTGACCCTGCCCTTTGACAAACGCACCCTGGCGTCCTTGCTCGGGATGACACCTGAAAACCTCTCGCGTGCATTCAACACCTTGCGACCCTATGGCGTCGATGTCGATGGCATGACGATTGGACTGAACGACATCAAGTCGCTGGAAACACTTGCCAAACCAAACGTGTTGATTGACGACCAGCTGACGTGAGTGCCCGCTCCGCACGAGACATATTCCAGTTTTTCGACCGGTCACACCTCGTGCAATGCTCTGACCGAATCAGGTCTTTGCGGCCACTCTTTGACAATCCGCAATGGCGGATTTCAGGGTCCGATTGACCATGTTGCGATTGCGGATCAGGCGGGTTGCCAGGAAACCATATTCATCAGACGTCACATCCAGCGTCGCCAGTTTCCGCGCACCATCGAGAGACGGAAATGCCGGCAGCGGCATGGCCGGGTCATGGTCAAAACGATCGCCCGATGTGAAAGACAGCACGGTCAGCGCGTGCGAGACCTGCTTGATGACGGTATTGGCCACCTTGGCAGGCATGTCACGAAGACCGGCAATCGAATAAGACAGCGCATCCAGGCTGGCCATGACGGACGTTGCATCGAAATGCTGACCGGCATCCTTTTGAAGCCGTTCGACCTGCAGTTTCAACTCGCTGATCTGGGCGGACAGATCGAGAGGCAGAATTCTCTCCTGTGTCAGTCCCGCCAGCGCGTGGGCATAGATCCGTGTGTCCTTCTCCAGGACATCGCGGTCCGCCTTGTCGATCAAATCTTCCTCGGCATGCCACCACCAACCCATGCCACAGCCACCCACCGCGGCCCTCTGTCCTTCCGGTCGATTGGACAGCAACATGAACAGTGACGGCACTCCAACGCCCCAGAAGGATTGATCCCCGGCACGCATCGGGCGGGTGATTTCTGGGGTCTGCCCTGCTATGTCCTCGACCGCCTTCGTGACCAGCGCCGCTGTTTCCGGTACCGCGGTCACCTCCGAATAGTCGGTCGCACCGAGAGAGCCCGGCGAGTCGATGTTGATATAAGCGACACAGTGGGAATCCAGCTCGTCCCAATGATGGTCCGCATACCAGGCCGAGCCCGAATACCGGCCAGTTGAATGACCGACCCACCAGGCAATGCGCACGCCGCGATGCAACAGATCCTGGTGCTTTGCGAGCAGGCGTGCCAATTCCAGGCAGGACACATTGCCGGTCGCATTGTCTGTGGCTCCGTAGTGCCAGGAATCGATATGGCCGGCGACCAGCACAAAATCATCATCCGTACCGGCAATTTCGGTCACCGGCATCCTGACCGTCCGCCATGCGGTTTCGGTGACCGAATGGAGCGTGGCATGGACGGTCTGCTCTTTCAGCGCCGCACGCAAGCGCAGCCCGTCATTGTGCTTGATGGAAATAATGGGAAAATTGGGAATATTGCCGGCGGTTTCAGGTGTCGGCGTACCCCAGACCGGCGTCACGATCCCCTCGTGGATGACATCCTCGTCGCTGGGCCACATGTGGATATATCCGACCGCACCAGCCTTCATGGCCGCCAGCATCGAGCCGCGTGAGCCGCTTTCACTCAGCACGATCCTGCCGCCAACCGTCTCCGGGCTGATCAGATTGACGGCATTGTCTGCCTCGAACAGGTTCTTTCCGCCCTTGATGTACACCAGCTCACCCGAAATGCCCTGAGCCGGCGTATTGGCGCTAAACGCTCGGGTTTTGGCGGAAATTGCAGTCGGCTTGCTGCCAAGCTCCACTTCCAGGCCACCGGAAACGGGATGGGAGATATAGGCGCGATACTCGTGCATCGTCACCGATAGCCCATAGGACTCCAGCACCGACCGGATGTAGTCCACAGCCGCATATTCACCCTCGGTTCCGGTCGTACGGTCCCATTCGCACAGCTTCTCCAGGTGCAGCCACATCTCGTCAACGGATACTTCGGACATCAATTTGTCTTGCAGGGTGTTCATGCGATTCTCTTCGAGGCTGGTTGGGTTGGGTGATGGCTCCTCCTCTAACACGGCTGCTGGATCGACCGCTATGCAATCGGGTCCGGAAATTCTTGCAAAGATGTCGGGAACCGGATTATTGGAGCCGTGCGGCCGTAGCTCCATTGCGGCACTGTTTGAGGAAGAGTCCATGCCGTTCGCAACGATTGGGGAAAATGAGCTGTCTTACAGCTTCAACGGTGCAAAAGCCCGCAGGGATGGAGTGTCCGTTGTCCTTGTCCATGGGGCCGGCGGAAAAAAACAGGATTGGCATGCAACCTGGCGCAGCGCCAGCAACAAGATGCAGGGCATGGGCCTCACCGCAAGATCCGAAGGCCGGCAACTTGAAAAATATCCCATCTATGCGATCGACCTTCCCGGTCACGGGCGATCAACCGGCCAGAGCCACACCCATGTCGAAGCCTATGCCGACGCCATTGCGTCGTTCCTTGAGGCAATGGACCTTCAACGGGTTGTTCTCGTGGGACATTCAATGGGCGCAGCCATTGCGTTGACCCTGGCGGTGACATCCAATCCCCGCCTTGCCGGTATCGCGCTGATCGGCGGGTCAGGCCGGCTGATCGTCAGTGACGCGATTCTGGACGGGCTGCAAACCAGCTTCGAGCCGACGGTGGACGCCATCGTCAAATACTCCTGGCACAGGGACACAAGTGCGTTTTTCAAAAAGGAAGGCCGACAACACCTGCTCGAGGCGGGATCCGGTGTCGTTTACAATGATTTTCTGGCCTGTAGCCGGTTCGACCTGTCGGATCGGCTCTCGGAAATCACCATTCCGGTCCTCGTCATGGCAGCCGAACAGGACAGGATGGTTCCACTCGAAGACAGTCGCACCATGGCCTCGGCCTTCAAGTTCGGCACATTCGCAGAACTGCAGGACTGCGGCCACTACATGCATGTTGAAAAGCCACGTGAGGCAGCTGGTGTTCTGGTATCGTTTCTGGAAAACGGGTTGGTTGAATAGCGCGCACGTTCGAAACACGGCCCGAAGGACCATTCAGCACGTCACAGAGCCATCCAGGCGGGTCAATGCGATGTCGAAAGCCGGCATCAGGTCAGTTTTCAACCATCATCACCGATTATGCCGCAATTGCGTAGGCCGCCCATAAGATGATCGGCAAGACCAGAAATGTCAGCAGGGTCGACACCACCACTGCACCCGCTACGCGCTGGGCATCGGGACGGTAGCGTTCCGCAAAGACATAATTGACGATCGCTGACGGCATCATGGCCAATATGAAGACCGTGCCCGCTTCCACCCCTGTTAGCGACAGCAGGGTGATGACAATCAGACCGGTTGGCAATCCGATTCCCAATCGTGCCACTGCTATGATGACGGCGGGTTTCAAATCGGAAATCTTCAGACGCGCCAACGATGAACCGAGCAGAATCAGCATGGCCGGGATCATCATGCCACCCAACAGTTCCGTCGTCGTTGCAAGGACGGTTGGCACGGTAAGCCCGGTTGCCATGACCAGGCAGACCAAAAGCACCGAATAGACCAGAGGCTGGTTGGTCAGATAGCGCAACCGGTACTGACCCGACGAGATTGATGCTCCAATGGTATATTGCAAAAGGGCGACGACAAAGAAGTATGAGACAGCCACCGCAAGGCCCGTATCTCCGAATGCCAGCAATGCCAGAGGCAAACCCATATTGCCGGAGTTCGGCATGATCAGGCTCGGCAGAAACGTGCGATAGGGCAAGTTGGTCAGACGCAATACAACCAGTCCAAAGACCGATGCAGTGGCAACACACAAAACGGCGGCGGCAGCCATCAACAGGATTGTCGAGCTGTCGATCGCGAGCGATGTCAGCGTTGAAAAGACCAGGCATGGTGTCGCGACAAGCAACACCATCGAGCTGATGGTTGGGGTATCAAGCGTCAGTTTTGACCGACCCAGAATATATCCAATCAACGTCATCAGGATGATCGGGCCAATGACGTTGAAAATCTGACCGTACATTCACCTGTCCTGATTCATCGGTCGTCCGATTGCCGGCGGTTCACCCACCGCACCAATCCGGCATTGAAGGCTGATTCCCCGTTCACCACTATGGCACTTATTCCACCTCGTGAACGATGAAGTCAGCAGCTTTTCAGTGTTTTGTAAGGAATTGTCCGGGCAGCGCTACAGCCGCATCAACGTGGCACTTTCTCCCTCGGTCAACAGGTCGATGGTCTGCATGAAATCCGCGTAGGCACGTTCCCCGAGTTTTTTGGAAAAATGCGCGTTCAATTCCTGGACCAGAACATGGCAGACCCGCATCTTGCCCTTGCCTTCCTCTGTCAGGCGAATTTGGGTGGAACGTCCATCCCCTTCCGTTCCATGACGCACCAGAAGACCGCGGGCCTCCATGGTTTTCAACAACCGCGAAATTGCCGGACGCGCAATGCCGATATAGCCGGCAAGCGCAGACGGAGTGGTAACCCCCTCCATGCCAACACCCCTGAGCACGCACCACATGAGGCGTGTAATCCCATGCTCCCCGATTTGTTCCTCCAGACGCGCCTCCATGAGACGGGCTAGCCGTGTGACCTTGTAACCGATGCGATTGTGCAATTGGTAATCGTCCATCACGTCCTCTTTTCCCACGCAAACAATTCTGTTGACACTCCCTGCCCCAATGCGGATGATCTGGTTAACATAGATAACTATTTCGCTTGACGACACAAATTCCGTGATCTGGGAGGTTACATCATGGGGTATCTCAACCGCTCGAAACATTCACTTATTGCCATGGCCACAGCAATGGTCATAGCGGCTTTCCTTGTGCCGGTTCAGGCAGACGCCGATCAGCTGAAGGCCGCACATTTCATGCCGCCCATGCATCCGATGGACCGCGGCGTCATGACACCGCTCGCCGAGGAGCTCAATGCTGCCACGGATGGTGCACTGACCATACGCATCTATCCCTCCGGTGAACTCGGCAAGGGGCCGGTCCAGCAATATAAACGCGTTGTCACCGGTGTTGCCGACATTGCCTTCGGCATACCTGCCTATACGGCAACCCAGTTTCCGAAAACCGTGATGATCCACATGCCTGGACTTTTCGACAGCGGTGAAGCAGCCACGAATGCGCTTTGGGACAATCTCGACGCGATCAGCGACGAATATGGCGAAACCAAACTGCTCGGCCTCTGGGCCAACAACCCATCTGTCCTGATCAGCCGCGAAAAGCCGGTTCGCACCCTGGCCGATGTCAAGGGCATGAAAATCCGCACACCGAACCCTGTAATGGCCGAAGTGGTTGAAGCCTGGGGTGGTATTCCGGTCTCCATGCCGACCCCGGAAATCTACAATGCAATGAATACCGGCGTGATCGATGCAGTGATCATCGGACCATCCGGCATCCGTTCCTACAAGTTGAACGAGATCGGCAAACACGCCACCGTCAATATCCCTTCCGCTGTCGACAGTTTCTATCTGCTGATGAACAAGCAGAGCTGGGAGGGATTGAGCGACGAACACAAGGCAAAGCTCGATGAGTTGACCGGCCGCGACCTCAGCCTGCGTGGCGCCAAGGCGTTTTATGCAGCCGGTCAGGCTGGCCTTAAGCTCGCCAAGGACAGCGGCATCGAGATCATCGAGATCGATGCCGCGGCAGATGCAGAATTCCGTTCTGCCATGGCCGACGCTCTCGCTGCACTGGTGGAAAAGACATCCAAGGAAACCGGCACGGACGCCAGCAAAATCATCGCCGGGTTCTCCGGAAAGTAACGACGTGCAGAACGCGCGAGACGGCGCAGCCAGCCAGCCGGAAGGGACCGGCGGCTGGCAGCGGTGGATTGAGGCACCGCTGATTGCCTGCGGAGCGGTGACCATTTTCGGGATGATGTTTCTGTCGGTCACCGACGCCGTGCTGCGATCCTTCTTCGATCGCCCGATTTTCGGCGCGAACGACTATACGCAGATCATCTTGTCCATTGCGGTTTCGATCAGCATGCCATTATGCGTTCTGGCCGGACGTGTCATCGCCATCGATACGCTGGTCGCCAGATTGCCGGATTCCGCATTTCGCATCGTCGCCTGGCTGGTGTCCGTTGCGGGTGCGGTGATGCTCGGCTATCTGTCCTGGCGGGCATTTCTCAATGCACAGGAAGCCGCCCGTTTTGCCGAGACCACATTGCTGCTGCAACTTCCCCTTGGCATCTCCTACTATGCGATCTCCGCCGGCGCCGCGCTTTCCTGCGTCCTGTTGATCGTCGAAAGAATACGCGATGAGCGGTGAAATCCTGGGGATTGTCGGTTTCGGCGCCCTTTTCGTCATGCTGGCTGCCGGTACGCCGGTGGCTGTGGCACTGCTGATCGTGGGCTTCGTCGGAACGATATTGCTGTCCGGATTTCAGGCCGCTGCCTACACGTTGAGCGGCCAGGTGTTTGCGACCGTTACGATCTATGAGCTGTCGATCATTCCTCTCTTCATCCTGATGGGCAATCTGGCGTCGGCTGCCGGCCTCAGCCGCGACCTGTTCGATGCGGCCTACCGGCTGATCGGTCACCTGCGCGGCGGACTGGCCGCCGCGACGATCCTCGGCTGCGCCGGATTTGCCGCGCTCTCTGGATCATCCATCGCCTCCGCCGTGACAATGGGAAAGGTCGCCTATCCGGAAATGCGGCGATACAATTACGGCGCGCGCCTCGCGACCGGATCGATCGCCGCTGGCGGCACGCTGGGTATTCTGATCCCACCGTCTACGGGCTTCGTCATCTATGCCGTACTGACCGAGGAATCCATTGGCCGCCTGTTCATGGCGGGCGTGCTACCGGGTCTCCTTCTGACCTCCCTCTTCCTGGTCGCCATCGCACTTGTCACGCTGATCAGTCCCGAAGAAGGGCCAAGGGGGCCGAGCTTCGACTGGCGGCAGAAGCTGTCCGCCGTTTTCCGGGCAACCGGGATCGTGACCATTATTCTGATCACCATTGGTGGCATTTACACCGGGTTCTTCACGCCGGTCGAAGCCGCTGGTGTCGGTGCCTTCTTTGCGCTTTGCATGTTGGTCCTCCGGGGCAAATGTACATTGCCCACCCTGTGGCAGGTCAGCGCCGAAACGCTGCGAACGACGGGAATGGCATTCTTCATTTTGATGGGCGCCAATGTCTTTGCCCCATTTGTCGCCCTTTCCCATTTGCCGGCGACAATCGCTGACGGCATGACCGGCCTGGCGCTCGGCACCTATGGAACCTTGGCCGTCATCCTGTTGGGCTACGTTATCCTCGGCATGTTTATCGAGGGACTTTCACTGCTGGTGATCACGCTGCCAATCGTCTTCCCGCTGATTGTCGGGCTTGGCTTTGACCCGATCTGGCTGGGTGTCATCATGGTCATTGTGCTCGAAATGGGCCTGATCTCGCCGCCCATCGGTGTGAATGTCTTTGTCGTCAAGAGCATCGTGCCCGATGTGAAAATGGAAACGATCTTTGCCGGGATCATGCCTTTCTGGCTTTCGATGGTCATTGCCCTGGCCATCCTTGTCGCTGTGCCCGATATTGCGTTGTATCTGCCAAACGCCATGTTCGATTGACCGGCCATGATTACGCTCCACGGATTCGACACTGCGAACACGATCAAAGTCGCCTTGCTTCTGGAGGAGTTGGGGGTCGAATACACAGTTGAACCGGTCAACATCCGGACCGGTGCCAACAGAACATCGGCATTTCTTGCCGTCAACCCGATGGGCAAAGTTCCGGTCATCGTAGATCGGAGCAACCCGAAGGCTCCGGTGACCGTGTCGGAATCCGCTGCAATTCTGATCTATCTGGCCGAGAAATATGACGCCTTTCTTGCCTCGGATGGTCCGCAGCGTGCCGCTTCGCTGCAATGGCTGATGTTTCAGGCCGCGTCCTGCGGCCCGATCTTCGGGCAGAATGAATATTGGCGGCACCTTGCGCCGGAGAAAAACGACGCCGCCGTCGAACACTATGCCGACATCTCATTGCACCTCCTGGACGCACTGAATGCGCATCTGGCAAACAACGGCTGGTTCGCCGGAGACGATTACACCATCGCGGACATGGCCCATTTCGGCTGGATGGTGCGACGACACAAGGCCGGACTGCACATTGCAGAACGGCGGCATCTCAGGCGCTGGTTCAATGCGGTCAGCGATCGGCCTGCGGCACACCGCGCGCTGGATCTGTTGAACGGCCTGCCCGGTGCCGGGGGAACGAAACATCCGGGAAATTCCAGACCCATCGGAATCGGAAACCGTGAAGCGACCTAGGATCGTTTTCGCTTGTGATAGGTCAGCGCCAGCGCAATGCAGTGTGACAGCTCATCCCTGGGCAAACCAATGTCGTCCCTGATCACCATCGCCCGGTTTCCCTCAAAATCGAAGAGCTGCGGATAGAGTTCCTGAAACTGTGAGACAAGGCTGGTCTGGCAATGACAGAAGAGGGCCGGCCGCCCCGACTTGCTGATGCCGAGGCGGATTGTGCTGCCGGATTTTGGCCTGACGGTCAGATAGCTCGGCTGGCCCCATTTCAGGGTTTCGACAAGCTCACCCGTCTCGTCAGTTTTCATCGCGGTGTCAAACACCAGATCCCGCATTTCCAGCAATACCGGTCTGACATCCTCCGACATGGCGTCGAAAACCGCCTTCACATCGTCGGTCATGGAAACCGGCTGCGTCATGGTTGGGTCTCCAGCGGCAAGCAAATGTCGGTCAGCAGGTCCGTCGGTATGACGTCCTGCGGACTGTTGAGATACATTTCAACTGTCGGAGCATGGGCCGCCTCGCGGCCGGACGTCGGCAGCCAGGTCCCGTAGAGCCATTGATAGGCATCTTTCATGTCGGCATAGGGCCCTCGGTAACGCAACCGCGCATAAGGACCACCACGAACAAGGGTGTCCTGCAGCGGCGGTTCCAGAACAACGGGTTCTTTTACCGGCACGCAAGCAGCAGAACGCAATGACTCTTCATCAATGGCGTCCGGATCACCAAAAAACTGTGCCATCATCCGCGGATTGTCAGGAAGCAGCTCCCGCTCCGCCAGCGTACCAAACAGTTTCGCCATCGCCTGATCGATCTTCATGAATGACCCGATATGGGCCACACTTGCACAGCGCACCGGCGGCAGGTCCTCTATCACCACTTCAAAGCGCCCCGTATCCTGCTCTGCGCGGGCAGCCTTGTATGCCGCATGACTGCCATGTTTTCGATAGTCGGCAGGTGCCTGTCCATAGACACCCTTGAAGGCACGGCCAAAGGACTCGACCGTGCTGTATCCGGCCCGTTGTGCGACCTCACCGATGGCCAGGTCCGAATTCGCCAGCCGGTCAGCTGCCCGATCCAGGCGCAACCGCTTCAGGGTTGCTGAAACCGTTTCACCCTGCATGGCTTTGTAGATGCGGTGCCAATGATACGGCGAAAGACAGGCGATCTCCGCAAGATCCTCATGATTGAGGTCGCTTTCGAGATTTGCATAGAGATGATCGACCACCCTGTTGAGGCGGCTCTGGTAACTGTTGACTGACCCTGCTTTGGGCATGGAGGGCTCCGGTTTCCTTCTCACGTGTCATACTGCCACATTGGCAATTGACAAATCCTGCTGAATTTGACCGTTCCTCAATTGGAAAAGAGGAACGCGCTTGAACGTTGGTCAAGGACTGCACGCGCCTGTTGACTCCAAGAGGCGATCCTTTGAGGTATACAGGTCGGATGGCCCACATTTTGAAGGGAAGGCACGATGAGTGAAAACCGAACCGAAACCGACAGTCTGGGCGAAATCCAGGTGCCGGCCGACCGGCTCTGGGGTGCGCAGACACAGCGTGCAATTCATCATTTCAGTATCGGCGAAGAACGCCTCCCATCGGAACTCATCGCCGCCTATGCCATCATCAAAAAGGCATGCGCCATCGTTAATCGGAACGACGGAAGGCTGGCGCGGCCAGAGGCCGACCTGATCATCCGCGCCTGTGACGAATTGCTGGAAGGCAAACATCGTTCGGAGTTCCCCTTGCATGTCTGGATGACCGGCAGCGGCACGCAATTCAACATGAATATCAACGAAGTCATTGCCAATCGGGTCAGTCAGATGGCGGGAGCCGAACTTGGCTCCAAGGATCCGGTTCATCCCAATGATCATATCAACATGTCGCAATCATCCAACGACACGTTTCCCACCGCGATGAACATTGCCGCAGCTCTTGGTGTGAACGGGGAATTGCTCCCTGCCCTGCACAAATTGCGCGACGCTTTGGACAGCAAGGCACAGAGCTGGACAGATATCGTCAAAATCGGCCGCACCCATATGCAGGACGCAACACCGCTGACACTGGGGCAGGAGTTTTCCGGCTATGTCGGCATGCTCGACGACAATATCGGGCGCATCGAGCAGGCTTTGCCTGGCATTTATCGGCTGGCGCTGGGCGGCACAGCCATTGGAACGGGGATCAATGCGGCATCGGGATTTGCAGAAGCCGCCGCCGGTGAAATCGCGGCCCTCACGAAGCTGCCCTTCGTCAGCGCACCCAACAAATTTGCCGTTCAGGGCGCCCATGATGACCTGGTTTTCCTGAGCGCAGCCCTCAAAACGCTGGCGGCATCTCTTTTCAAGATCGCCAATGACATAAGATTGCTGTCCTGCGGCCCACGCTGCGGCTTTGCCGAACTGCACATCCCCGAGAACGAACCCGGCTCCTCAATCATGCCTGGAAAGGTCAATCCGACGCAATGCGAAGCCCTGTCGATGCTGGCAATCCAGGTGATGGCCAATGATACGGCTGTGACCCTTGGCGGCGGTTCGGGTCTTCTGGAAATGAACGTCTATAAGCCTTTGATCATCCACAATATCATGCAGTCCATTCGCCTTCTGAGCGATGGCTGCACGAATTTCAGGCTCTTTCTCGTCGAGGGCATGGAGCCCAACCAAAGTCAGATTGATGACTATGTTCAGCGTTCTTTGATGCTCGTCACGGCGCTCAGTCCAGCCATCGGTTACGACAAGGCGTCGGAAGTCGCCCACCATGCTCTGGAGCACGATCTGTCTTTGCGCGATGCCGCCTTGAAATTGGGCTACATATCGGCGGAAGATTATGATCGGATCGTCGATCCGCTGAAAATGGTGCATCCCTCAAACACATCGACCTAGGGGATTTCCGTCATGGCACCCTGGCTGACAGCTCTTTTCATCTGCGCCCTTTCAATCACCGCGGCCGCCCAGGACCGGGCCGGACGCGATACCCCGTCTGACTGGCGTGTCAAACATTATGTGCCGTTCGGCTTGTGGGACAGTGTCTGCGACGAACGGCCGGAAGGCGACGTGATCCGCCAGCGCTGCTATCTGCGCTATGTCGAGGTCTATTCTCCGCGCCCGAATTTCCTTGCCACATTCGTCTTTGTTTATCCGGAAGATGGGCAAAGCGTCGTCGAAATCGGGTTCGAGCGCGGCACCCGTTACGCCGATGAAGGCTTCAAGGTGATGCGGAACGGTCAGGTGGTCTGGACGCTCGGCGACACCTGCCTGCGGTCCAGCCCCTGCCGTCTGAACAATGGTGAAGCGCAATCCCTCCTGGACCATTTTGCGGACGGTGACACCCTTGTTCAGGACTTTCGTGATCGCCATGGCAAGCCCTGGCGGCTCGAATGGGATCTTTCGCGCCTCGGCGAGGCACTGCAGGACTATCAGCTTGCGTCAACGCAGCGCGCATTGCTGGACTGAGGCCGCCTTGCAGCACAGCGCAATCAGCAAGCTTGTCGGCAGCACTCTTTCTGCTAGGCTGGCAGTCACGGTGCGGTCCGGAGGGTTTGCTAATGACGACGAAAATCTCGAATTCTGCCTATGAAAAGGAGCTGGCTCGACTGCAGGTGGAGTTGGTCAAACTGCAGGAATGGGTGAAACATACCGGCCACCGCGTGGCGATTGTTTTTGAAGGGCGCGATGCCGCCGGCAAGGGCGGGACGATCAAGCGCATCACCGAGGCGATGAACCCGCGTATTTGCCAGGTTGTCGCGCTGCCCGCCCCAACGGAACGGCAGAAGTCCCAATGGTATTTTCAAAGATATGTTGCACATCTCCCGGCCGCCGGCGAGATCATCATTTTCGACCGCTCCTGGTACAATCGCGCGGGCGTCGAACATGTCATGGGTTTTTGCACACCGCATGAATACAAGGAATTCATGCGAAGCTGCCCCGAATTTGAACGCATGCTGGTGCGCGCCGGTATCCAGCTGATCAAATACTGGTTTTCCGTTTCGGATGAGGAGCAGGAGCGGCGGTTTCAAAAACGCCTGACGCACGCCACCAAGCGATGGAAATTGAGCCCGATGGACCTGGAAAGCCGCAAGCGATGGGTCGAATACTCCAAGGCCAAGGACGACATGTTCGCCCATACGGACATCAAACAAGCCCCCTGGTATGTGGTGAACTCCGACATCAAGAAACATGCAAGGCTGAATTGCATCAGCCACCTGCTTTCGATGATTCCCTACGAATATATCGAACATGAACCGGTGGTTCTGGAGGAACGTCCGTCACAAAAGGGCTATGTTCGCCCCCCGATGACGGACCAGACATTCGTGCCGGAAGCGCACCGCAAGCTGATGTGACGAGCCGACCAGCAGGCCATCAGATTTCGGCATAAATCTCCAGAAGATTGCCGTCCGGATCGCGGAAGAAAAGCGTACGGTGTCCGAAATCACGATCTTTCGGAGGCGACAACAGGGCGATTCCCTTGCGAACCAGTTCGTCCGCACACCGGTCCACCATTGGCACTGGAACCTTGAAAGCAAGCTGAAGCGCTGCCGTACCATCCGGCACCGGTGTATCCGCCGCAGTCAGACCGGGCCGCGACAGCGCCAGCGTGTTCTTGCCAATCCGGTACTCAATCCAGTTTGCGGACAGCTCCCTGACAAGCGGGAAACCCATGACATCTTCATAGAAGCGCCGCATCGGTTCCATGTCGCGAACGATAATGACCGAATAATCAATCGCCTCAATGACTTGAAATGCCGATTGTTCATCACGTGTGCTCAACGTCTTGTCTCCCGCGGACACGTACCGAATGGGTTCCCTTTTAGGGGCAGGACCTGAATGCAATTCAGCTCCGCTCCTTGACCGAATCTGGCTCAGGTCTCGGCGCGTTCGGCCCACCCGGCGAATATCTTTTCAAGATAGACGACCACGTAGTAGAGAAAAATGCCGAGCACTGCGAGCGCAATGAGCACCGCAAACATGAGCGGATAGTCTGCGCTGATCTTGCCACTGTCGAAGAGATGCCCAAGACCCTTGCCATGCGGCTCGACAATTTCCATCAGATTGGTCCCAATGAAAGCCAGCGTAACAGCAACCTTCAGCGCGCCAAAAAACTCCGGCAGCGTTTTCGGCAGGGCGATCTTTCGAAAAATCGTGAACTTGCTGGCACCGAGCGACCGCAAGATGTCGCGATATTCGGGCTCCAAAGTCGACAAGCCAATCGAAATGGAAACAGCGATCGGGAAAAAGGAAATCAGGAAGGCGATCAGGATGGTGTTCATGTCGTGGGCGCCGACAAACATCAAGGCAATGACCGGCACCACCGTTGCCTTCGGAATGGCGTTAAAGCCCACCAGAAGCGGATACAGACCGTCGCGGGCGGTGCGTGAGAATCCCATGATCATGCCGATCAGGGTTCCAAACACGATCGCGAGCATCAGGCCGGCCACCGTCCGCCAGAGCGTTTCCCAGCCATATTGCAGAAAGAGCCAGCGAAATTTCCAGAAGGCGGGGCCGAGGTCGGACGGCGACGCCATTTTGTAGTTGGGCCAACCGTTAACCCACACCAGCCATTCCCAGAACAGCACGAACACGATGATGGCTATGATGGGAATCGCCGCTTTTCGCAATATGTTCATGCCGCCAGTTCCTCACCGCGCCCCTGTGCAATTTGAATCTGGTGGCGAAGATGCGCCAGCATATCCGTTGCCTCCGGTGTGTACAGATCGTCAAGCACTCGATCCTTGCCAAGTGTCACTTTCAGCACCTCTTGCGTGGTCGCCGGGCGTCCGGACAGCACGACGACCTCATCGGCCAGAAAGACCGATTCACGCAGATCGTGGGTAATCAGGAGGCAGGTGAACTCTTCCTCGTGACGCAGCTCATGCATAATCTGCCAAAGGTCTTCCCGGGTAAACGCGTCCAATGCGCCGAACGGTTCGTCGAGGATCAGGACTTCCGGCCTGTGAACGAGCGCGCGGCAAAGGGAAGCGCGCTGGCGCATGCCACCGGAAAGTTCGGACGGTTTCTTTTCCTCAAATCCTTCCAGCCCGACCAGCGCCAGCAACTCCCGGGCGCGATCTTCGCGTTGGCTCTGGCTCAGGTCATTGGCGACAATTTCTAGCGGAAGAAGCACATTGCGCAAGATACTGCGCCACTCCAGCAGAACGGGATTTTGGAAAGCCATGCCCACCGTGGAGCGGGGCGATTTGACCAGCTTGCCGCCCAGACGCACCTCCCCCTCATCGGGAAACATCAATCCGGCAATCAATCGCGTGAGGGTCGATTTTCCGCAGCCGGAGGGACCAACAACCGCCGTGAAAGCGCCCTTTTGCACCGTGATGTTGAGATCTCGCAGAACCGGCAACGGTCCATCATCCGTCATGTAGGCATGGGTAACGCCGCGCAGCGAGATTTGAGGTTCGTCTGTCATGAGTTCATACCGATCGGAAAGAAGGGCGGGAATGATCCCGCCCTTTTTGCTCGTTGCCTTGACCGTCTACTTCAGTGTTAGACTGCCATCCGTCGGCAGATATTCGCTCGAGAAGATGGTTGCCATATCAGGCTTGTTCTGGAACTCGTAATTCTCGGCAAGTTGAGAAAGCGCTTTTTCCATACGCGCCTGATCAATACCACCCATTCCGTTTGCCTTCGTATAGTCGGTGACAACATTGGAATCGATCGCCAGCCTCAAACGACGCGCTTCCAGCGCCGCATCTGCCGCCGGGTTGCGCTTTTGAACCATTGCAGCGCCGGCATCCGGATCGGCAATGACATCATTCCAGCCCTTTGCAACGGCACGCAGGAAACCGGTGACAGCTTCCGGGTTTTCCTTCGCGAATTCCGTGTTGACCACGATTGCATTGCCGTAGAGCGACAACCCGTGATCGGCCATCAGGATCACCTTGATGTCCTCTTCGGGAATGCCAAGACGAACCAGGTTCAGATAGCTGGAGAACGAAAACCCGGTGATCGCATCGACATTGCCTTCGGCAAGCATCGGCTCACGGGTTGGAAAGCCGACCGGCTCGACCGTGATCTTGCTGGTATCAAGGCCGTTGGCGCTGGCGAATGCAGGAAATTGCGCCCATGCGCCATCTGGTGGCGGAGCACCAAGCCGTTTGCCTTCAAGATCCTTCGGAGAGCTCACACCGAGCGATTCCCGTCCGATGACGGCAAAGGGCGGCTTGTCATAAACCATCATGACCGCCTGGACTGGTGCCCCGGGGTTTTGATCCAGAAACTTGATCAGGCTGTTGATATCGGCAAAGCCAATCGGGAAAGCTCCAGTGGCAATCTTCGGAATCGCGTCCAGTGACCCCTTGCCGGGGCTGATCTCCACCTCAAGACCCTCTGCCGCGAAATGACCATTGTCGATGGCAGCAAAATAGGCGGCGCTCGGCCCTTCAAATTTCCAGTCGAGAGCAAAAGGCATTTTTGTGTCAGCCGCAGCATGCGTCAGCATTCCGGCGGCAAACACCAATGAAACTGCTAGTTTTTTCAGCATTCGTATCCCCATAGTTCCTTTTAATTGTTAATGAAAATTAACATGGTCAAGGCAGGGGGATTTTCAATTGTTGGGCGAAAGACTTTGCTTCAAATGCGGTAAAAGAAATCGATTTGACCAAACATTGGGCGGATTGCCGAAGCGATAGCCGGTCAAAACCCAATTTTCAGGCAATCTGCACTCCCCATTCGTTGCACCAGACTTGCGGTCCGGTTTCGGTGGCAGCGAGCCGATTCGCCTGCGCGCCTGCATTTTCGATCAATATGCCACGCCTCAGGACAGTTTTGCCACGGCTTCCCGGGCAATGCCGGTCAGACTATTCGCATCACTGCCTGGCACCAGGAATCTGAACCCAGCGGATCGCCGTCCAAGGGCTGCGTCGGCCGACGAGCAGAAAATCCCGACCGGCTTCCCGGCACGATTGCCAGCCTGCAGAACCGCTTCAATGGCTGCCACCACATCCGGATCATCGGATTCTGCCTTTGGCGCCTTTCCCAGATCCATGCACATATCATTCGGGCCTATAAACAGGGCGTCCAGTTGATCAACAGCCGCTATGGCGTCGACATTTTCGACACCCTGTCCGGTCTCAATCATCGCAATGGTGAGAATCTCATCATTGGCGCAGGAGACATAATCCGCGCCACCATAGAGCACCCCCCTCGCCGGTCCGTAGGATCGGCTTCCGATCGGAGGATAGCGGCAGGCATCGACAAATCCTTCGGCTTCTTCGGCCGTGGATATCATCGGGCAGATGATACCATAGGCGCCGGCATCCAGCAGTTTCATCATCGGTGCGGGATCGTGACTTCCAACCCGTGCAAGCGGGATGGCGTCCGTCGTCGCTATGGCCTGGAGCATTGTGACAGCTGTCTCGAAGCCGGTCATCGCGTGCTGCAAATCCACATTGACACAATCGAAGCCCTGCCGGGCCATGATTTCAGCCGAATAGCTTGACGGGATGGATAACCAGCCGCAATTGACGCTCTCTCCAGCCAGCAGTTTGCGCTTTGCACTATTCGGTCTCATTGTCATAAACTCCAGATTGAGGCAGCGGTGGAATCAGATGCCCATGCTGCAGGAGGATTGGATTGTCGAAAGCCGTTTCCAAGATTATCACCACGCTCTATGAGGACATTGTCCTTGGTATCTTTCCAGTGGGCAACAAGTTGATCGAAGAGCGATTGGCTGCGCGTTTCGATGTCAATCGTCACACGATCCGCGAGGCTTTCGTTCATCTTGATGAACTCGGCTTCGTCGAGCGGGTACCCAATCGCGGCGTTTTTGTGCGTGAAATGCCGCCAACCGAGGTGCGCGAAATTTATGATGTTCGGGCATTGCTGGAGTGCCACGCGGCCGCCATCACCCGCCTTCCCGCCGACACGGAATTGACGAACGCGCTGAAGGACATTCAGGCTCGCCACACAAAGGCGATCGAGGATGGCGACTACCGTGCGGTACTGCATTCCAACACCGAGTTTCACCGGGTTCAGTTCTCCGCCTGTTCCAATGCAACCCTGGTTGCCGCGATCGAGGATTTTGCGACCCGAGTCCACGTTATCACCGCCATGAAATACGGCATTGATCCGATCATGCAACAGGTCATCAAGCATCACACCGCCATTATCGAAGCACTTGAGGGCACGAGCACGGAACGTCTGGTCGAGACCGTCAAGCAGCATTTCGACCTGCGTCAGGTGGATGAATATGAACGCCGCTATCGCATGAAATACGGTGATTCAGAGCCGGAAGTATCGAACGCCCCAAAACGGCGTATCGAAGCCTAGAATTCGTCACGGAAGACGATCAACCAGGTCTTCCCATTCACCCTGCGAGAAGGCGCGGGTCACCTGCGCGGTGACATTTCCTGACTTCTGAACGGCCATGGCGAAAGCGGCAACCGTTTCATCATCTGGAGCCTCGACCTTCATGATGAAATCGAACAGGTTCATGCAATAGAAAAATTCGATGATCGTGACATTCATCGAAGCGGCAAACTCGACCACGCCCTTTGCACGCGCCGGAGCTTCCTTGACGCTCATGGAGGCCTCACGGGTAACGTTTTCTGTAACAAAATAGAGGGGCATTCAGCTTTCCTTGCGTTTGGAGTCAAAATAGGCCGCCAGAAATTTTCCGGCGTTCGGAACGGCGATGGCCGCAATCAGCATGAGGCCGACATAGATATTCATCACAATGCCAGGGACATTGATCAGGGACAGACCGAAGGTCAGAAACCCGATCAGGAAGACCGAAAGCGTAACGCCCAGGATTGTGCCTGTGCCCCCGGCGATACCGACACCGCCCAGAACCACCATGGTGATCACCTGAAGCTCCCAGCCCGTTGCAATATTGAGCCGGACACTGCCAAGGCGGCTGGTCAGCAGCACCGCTGCCAATCCTGCCATCAATCCGGTCAGTGCAAAAAGGGCAATGCGATATTTGGAGATGGCGATTCCCGAATATTGTGCGGCCTCTGGATTGGTGCCAATCGCATAAATACGCCGACCGAAAATCGTGGCATGCAAGAGCACGGCAAACAGGATTGTGGCGACCGCATAGATGACAAACTCCAATGGAACGACGTCACCGACATAATGCCGCCCAAACACCGCGAAACTGGCGGGAAAGCTGGTATACGCCCCATCACCGACAATCGCGACGGCGATGCCGCGATAGAGCGACAGTGTACCGATGGTCACGACAATGGAATGGACACCAAGGGTCGTCACGATTGCACCGTTGACGAGACCGGCCACTAGCCCGGTCAACAGCCCGACCCCCACCAGCACCGGCGTGGCTGCCCCCATATCGGCGGCAACCCCCATGAGCACCGCCGCCAGTGCGACAATGGATGCGACCGAAACATCGATATCACGCGCAATGATCAGCAAGGCCATTGGCAGCACGATCAGCGCCTTTTCGGAAAATGTGAAGGTGCTGTCGATGAGATTGTAGTAGTCGAGAAAATAGGGTGAAAGCGAGCTGTTGAGGATGACGACACCGATCAACAGGCCAACCAGTCCGATCTCCCAGCTTCCTATTCGTAGCCCGGTTCCCCTGCCACTCATGACGCTCTCTCCGCCTGCTTCTGGCCGCCCGCCATCGGTTCATTGCCACCTCGACGGAGAATTTGACGGCCGGGCCGACGTTCGGCTCGCGCATTGGCCGCAACCGCAAAAAGGATCACCGAGCCGATAATGGCGAGTTGCAAGAACGGATTCACCCGCAGGAAGGGAAGAGCCGTTTCAACGATGGCAATGAAGAAGGCTCCGAGAATTGCGCCAACAACGGAGCCGCGCCCCCCGGCAATGCTGACACCGCCAATCACACAAGCGGCAATAATGGCAAATTCCCGTCCCTCCGCTGCCTGGGTATAGGCAATGGCGAACCGTGCAGTCCAAAGGTATCCGCACAGCCCGGCCAGGGCACCGGACAGGACATAGACCAGCACTTCGCACCGACGCTGGGCAATTCCGGCATAACGGGCCGCAATCGGGTTCCCGCCCACTGCATAGATATTGCGGCCGGCTCGTGTGTAGCTGAGACCGATCCAGACCAGAAAAGCGCATATCGCAGCGACCCAGAAGATATTTGGCAGCAGAAAGTCCTGCCCGCCAGGAAACCCCTTGAACCGGTCTGACAATTCATGGGACGAGACCCATGCTCCGTCGCTCAGAATATAGACAAGTCCCCGATAGACGCTCATCGTTCCGAGCGTCATGATGATCGGTGGAATCTTCAGGAAAGCGATAATGACGCCGTTAATGGCCCCCAATGCGCCGCCTGCAACCAATGCCAGCAGAATGTAGGCCACCGCCGGCAGTCCCGGCATGACCTGGGAGAGCATTGCCAACAGCATGCCGCAAAAGGCAAGCACTGCTGCCTGTGACAGGTCAATTCCTCGCGTCAACAAGACCGGCAATTGACCAAGGACCAGTATGACAAGGAAACCGGCGTTGGTCAGAAGGTTATCGACACTGGTCAGCGCAAGATATTGGGGCGCGCGCAATCCGATCAGGACAATCATCAGGGCGATCAGTGCAAAGAGAATGATCTCTCGGCGCTGGTTTTGCACCAATCGGCGATTGACACCTTCGGGCGCATTGATTGACGCTGAGTGGCCGGTCGTTTGCATCTCAGCCCGCCCCGCCGTCGACATGATCGGCAGCAATGGCGTATCCGGTCGCCGCCGCAACAATCGCCTCGGAAGAAAAATCTTTCCTTTCAAAGGCTGCCGACATGCGTCCCTTGTGCATCACGATTATCCGGTCGCAGATGCCGAGAACTTCTTCCAGCTCTGATGACACGATGATCACCGAGAGGCCCTTGGCAACCAGGTCACCGACATTTTGGTGAACGGCGGATTTCGAACCGACATCGACCCCCTTTGTCGGCTCGTCAAGAATGACGATCTTCGGTTGTGTCGCCAGCCATTTGCCAATGACAACCTTTTGCTGGTTTCCTCCAGACAATTCCTCAACCGGTTGTGACCATCCAGAGGCCTTGATCTGGACACGCTGGCCGAACTCATCGCACAGCGCATCCTCGGCCCGCTGGTTGAGAAAAATGGCGCGGGCAATCGTTCCAAGGACCGGCAGCGACATGTTCTTGCGAATCGAGAATGGCAGGATCGCGCCGTGACGCTGGCGGTCTTCCGGCACATAGGCAATTCCGGCCTCCATTGCCTTTTGCGCCGAGTTGATCTGCCAGCTGCGACCTTCGATGCGAATTTCACCGCTGCTCCCCGGCTTCAGCCCGAACACAGCCTCCATGGTCTCGGTGCGCCCCGATCCAACCAGACCGTAGAAACCGAGAATTTCGCCGCGTCTGACCGAAAAGCTGACATCGGCAAACTCGGTGGGGTGGCTGAAGCCCTCGACCTCGAGGACCGTTTCACCGATCTCCGCAGCCGCTTTGGGATAGATGTCATTGAGCGTTCTGCCAACCATCTGCCGGATCAGGTCATCCTCGGTAACATCGGCGATCAAGCCATCCTGGACCATTTCCCCGTCCCGCAAGACAGCATAGTCATCGCAAATCCGAAAAATCTCGTCGAATTTGTGCGAGATGAAGACAATTGCCCTTTCTGCCGCCTTCAGTCCCTCGATGATTCCGTATAGATGTTGGATTTCCGCCTGTGACAGGGATGCTGTCGGTTCGTCAAAGATGATCATGCTGGCGTCGGATGAAAGCGCCTTGGCCAGGGAGACAAGATGCCGCTCGGCGACACTGAGCTCGCGCAGCGGACTGTCGGGATCGAGCGAAACGCCGATTTCCACCAACAAATCGCGGGCTTTCGCTCTCATCTCGCGCCAGTTGATCAGACGGCGGCCACGCGGTTGATTGCCGACAAAAATGTTTTCGGCAACCGTGAGGTCCTCGAACATGGATGGTTCCTGCTGGATCGCGGCGATTCCCACATCGGCGGCGTCCTGAGGTCTGTCAAACCGGACATCTGCCCCGGCAAAGGAAATCGTGCCCGCATCGGGCTGGTAATTCCCGGTCAGGCTTTTGACCAGCGTGGATTTGCCTGCGCCGTTTTCCCCAATCAGACCCAGGACCCGGCCGCGATAGGCCTTGATACCCACGGAACTCAATGCCTGAACACCGCCGAAACGTTTGGAGAGGTTTCGGACTTCCAGAAGCGGTTCACTCATGATGCTCGGTTGCCGGTCAACTTGCCCTCCTTCAAAAAAGACGCCGCTGGCGTGCCGGAGATACCCCGACAGCCAAACGGCGCCACTCTTGGGAGAATGATACAGATTTGGTCAGCGGCAGGCACCAATTCTGTGTCGAAAGCTGTGCGATTACTTGCTCAATGACGTGATGAGATCGGCTGCCTCGGCAACATTGTCCTTGTTGTAGACAAACAGTTCCCCCATCACGGCGGTGTTGTTGTCGCCAACAGCGATCTCACCCATGCGCCCTGCCGCAATCATGTCGCCAGACGCGCCAGTGACGGTTTCATCAATCAGCGCCTTGGTCGCGTAGACCGTTGTGTAGCCCACATCAATCATGTTCCAGATCGCAAAGGCCGGCGTGGCTCCAGAAGTTACGTGATCGACCATTTCATTGGGGAAGCCAAGGCCGGTGACCTGCACCTTCCCGATCAGGTTCTGGTCACGCACCATCTGAGAAGCCGCCGCGATGCCAATGGAGCTGTAAGCGACAATGACCTTAAGGTCGGGGTACTTGTTGACCAGTCCAAGCGCCTCATTATAGGCCTTGTCGGAACGTTCATCGCCATAGGCGACTTCGACCACCTCAAGTCCCTTGAATGCATCTTCCTCCTTGGTCAGCCGGATCAACTCATCAACCCACTCGTTTTGAGTGGTCGAGTTGGCTGGCCCGGAAATCACACCGATCTTGCCCTCTCCACCGGCAAGGTCCAGCGCGATCTTCGCTGGCCCCAGGGTGATCAACGCATTTGTCGCCGATGCGATATGCAGCTTTCGGGCGGTCGCTTCCGTATCCTGGTCCCAGGTCACGACGGCAATGCCCCGACGCGCCGCCTTTTGCAGGGATGGTGTCAGTGCCGTTGCATCATTGGCCGAGAGCATGATCGCATTGACCCGTTGGGCAATCAGGGAATCGATCAGGGCCACCTGCCCTTCCGCAGAGTTTTCCGTCGGACCGGTGTAAATCAGTTCCACACCAAGTTCATCCGCTGCCTGTTGAGCGCCGACACGGGCCAGTTCAAACGCGGTGTTTCCCAAAACCCGCACGAGCATCGCGTAGCGCGGTTTGTCCTGAGCCAGCCCATGGCTCGTGAGAGCCGATAGTCCGACAAGTGCCGCAACACCGGCAGCGCAACCGGCCAAAAGGGCCCGGCGCGAGATCCAATTATACATTTGCATTCCTCCAGTTTTGCGTTCCGAATCCAACAAAACGCACGTCCTCCAGAAAAAGGATTGCAATTGTCAGCAATTTTGTCAACATTTATTCATGACCGACCGACACACCCGGTTGGCGTTTGCGGAAGGATAGTTTCATGGCGATGAATGTGCGGCGCGTTGTGACCGCCACAAATGCGGACGGCAAGAGCCGCTTTCTCTTTGACGGACCCGCGCAATCCATCCTCGAACAGCCTGGTCGTGGATTGGTCTTTCACGAATTGTGGGAAACCGATGGCCCTCTGGCAGACACGGAAAGCACAGAGGACGCGGGCAATCGACCGATCCGCCACCATCCTCCCCATGGCGGCACCCGATTTCGAATCGTCGAATTCATGCCGGACGAACAGCAACAACAGGACATTGCGCAGGAAGACTTTGCGACCCTTGAGGCAAGCGACATCCTTCTCGACGGAGCCGAAGACCCCTCAATGCACCGCAATGAGACGGTCGACTACAACATTATCCTGCAAGGCGAAATCTACTCCGTCGTTGATGAAGGCGAGGTATTGCTCAAGGCCGGTGATGTTCTCATCCAGCGCGGAACCGCCCATACCTGGCACAATCGCAGCAATCGCCCCTGTATCTTTGCATCGATCATGATCAGTGCCGCACCTCATCCTCTGTTTGCGCGGGATGGGGACAACGGAGAAACGTCGTGACCACAGCAGCCGAGACCGTCAATGTTTCAACCGGGAACCTCGAACAGTCATTGACCGCATTGTTCGGGGATCTGGGCATGACACAAGACAATGCGCGGCAATGCGCCTCAGACATGGTCCTGACCAATCTTTGGGGCATCGATTCCCATGGTGTGCTTCGCTTGCCGATCTATGTGCAGCGGCTGGAAGCCAATGTCATCAAAGCCAATCCGGATATCGTCACCCGCGATGGTCGTTCATCCTTCGAAGTGATGGATGGCGATGGCGGCATGGGCTATGTGGTTGGGCACCATGCCATGAAGCGCGCCATTGAGCTGGCCAGACAAAATGGGATCGGCGCCGTCGCGGTCCGCAACTCCAATCACTACGGTGCTGCGGCGCTGTATGCGCAGCAAGCGACACAAGCCGGCCTGATTGGTATTTCCATGACGAATGTCAAACCCAATCTCGTGGTTCCAGGCGGGTCAAAACCAATTACAGGAAACAATCCACTGGCGTTTGGCGCACCCACAAATCGCGGTTTTCCCTTGATGCTGGATATATCAATGTCTGCCGTTGCCGGCGGCAAACTGCTGCTGGCAAGCGAAAAAGGAGAGAAGATACCGCTTGATTGGGCCACCGATCGCAATGGTCGGCCCACCGATGATCCCGATGCTGGTTTCGAAGGCTTCCTGTTACCGCTTGGCGGCCACAAGGGCTTCGGCCTGTCATTGATGATCGACATATTGTGCGGCATCATTTCCGGCGGAGCCCACCAGTTTGACATCAAGAGCATGTATGGAGCTCCGGATGCGACCAGCGAAACCGGACACATGATGATCGCCATCGACCCGACAATTGCGATGGACGAATCCGAGTTTCTCGATCGCATGGATGCGTTTTACCGGACCATCAAATCGTCGCCCATGTGGGACGCGACGAAGAAAATGTATATCCCCGGCGAGATTGAAAACGAAACCCGCCTCGCCCGACAGCGCGATGGCATACCGCTGACCGTGTCGCTGTTGGCGGAGGTTAATGAGATTCTCCAGCGTTACCAGATCAGCCCATTGTTGCCGGCAGTCTGAAAGCGTCAATCAGCTTTCAAGCCATTCACGAAGGGCGGCATTTGTCGCGTCCGGCTGTTCAAGCGTCGGCAGATGCCCGGCGCCCTCGATCTGAAGCAAACGCGAGCCCTGGATACGACGGTTGATTTCTTCGTGTCGGTCCAGCGGACAAAGCGTATCTTCTGCGCCACACATTACCAGAGTTGGAACACGCACAGCTTCGAGGTTTTTGCATTGGTCCGGCCGGATCTTCAATGCCGAAGACTGCCGAACGAACACATCATCCCCGAGCGACAGCGCCATATCCATGCATAAATCCAGAATGCGCCCCCGCTCGGGTCCATCAGCAAGATAATTCGGCTTCATCTCATCGCGCATGACCGCGACAAGTTGGCCTTGTCGTACGAGAGCGATCTGTCGATCACGATTGGCGCTTGTTTCAGGAAGGTCCGGCCAGGGGTTGGTATCAAGAAGCGCAAGCCGATCCACCCGCTCGGGCGCCATCGCCATGATCTGCATCGCAATGATGCCGCCCATGGATAGCCCCGCTAGCGCGAATCGGGGCGGTGCCTGCTCCAGCACACCCGCCGCTATGGCCTCGATCGTTTCAGCTCCGCCAATCGGTGCCAGGTGGATCGGTCGATCGGCGGAAAAGGCCTCGATTTGCGGCGCGAAGAGCCGGGCATCGCACATCATGCCCGGAATGAGCACAAATGGCGTCATAGACGACTGCTGGCCAGTTCGGCACCGTCGGAAAGCGCCTTGATCTTGGCAAAGGCAATGTCGGGATCCACGGCGCCGAAGCCGGCAAATGTCCCGAAGCCACAATCCGAACCCGCGACCACCCTCTCCGCGCCGACGATCGATACGAAACGATCGATCCGCTGGGCGACCAGTTCGGGGTGTTCGACGAAATTCGTTGTCGTGTCGACGACGCCTGGAATCAGGATCTTGTCATCCGGGATTTCGGATTTGCGATCCCGAAACACCGTCCATTCATGAGCATGGCGCGGGTTCGACGTTTCGAACAGCACATAACGGGCCTTGGCATCCATCAGGGTCGAAAAGACCGTATCCATGTCGATGTCGCAAATATGCGGACCCTCGTAGTTGCCCCAGCAGATATGGACACGAATCTGCTCCGCCGGAACATTTTGCAGCGCATGATTGAGCGCCTCCACATGCATCTGGGCAATCTTGACAAATTCCTGGTCTGAAAGGTCCGGAAACAGCATGTGGCGCGACAGGGCAAGGTCGGGGCAATCGAGCTGCAGCGTCAGCCCAGCGGTGGCGATGGTCTCATATTCCTCCCGCATCGCGTCGGCCAGGGCGGCCAGATAGGCTTCTCGGTCGGGATAATGCTCATTGGGCAGAAACAGGGAAATCACGCCCGGCGACGCGGCATTCATGAATCCGCCCACGGCACCGTGTTCGGCCATCGCGGATTTGAGATTGGAAATGTCCTTTTGGAGATCGACATGGTCCTTGGCTTTGACCGGTCCGGTGCATTTGGGCCGCGCATAATCCGCAGTCCCGCCGGAATCGGCCAGCCGCTTCAGATAGCCGGGGAAGGCCTTCAAATCCGCCGGCGCATTGCGCGGACTATCACCGGAAAACCCGGTGTACCGATCCTTGACATAGGTCGCATAGGATATCTTCGAGGTTTCACCGTCGCTGACGAAATCGACACCATTTGCGACCTGCCGCTTGACCGTTTCTGACACGTTGCGCGTCATGCAGCGGTCAAAGTCTGTCGGTTCGTAGGGTTCGCCCTTTTCCCGGGCGAATATGAAGTCGACAACCTCCTGGCTGCGCGGCAGCGACCCGACATGAGTTACCTTGATGCGTGTCACCCATTTCTCCTTCGTGTTCAGCAATTCGCCCCGTGAGGGGAACAAGGACCGGTCGATAAAACTATCCGGTTTTCAAGATGATCTGCTTCCAGATGGCGGTCTCGTCAAAAAGCACATATTCACGCCGCAGACCCCACGGGCCAAACTCGGCGTGACAGGCACCCATCACGTGGACCTGCGCACCCGTTGGCGTTCCCAGGCTACCCCATCCGTCATGGCGGCCTGTCAGTGACCACCGAATGGCGGCACGTGGTGGCATCATCAGATCATCGCGGCCGATCTGATGCTCGATTTTGAATTCAGCACTCGGAAAGCTTGCCCGCAGGCCCATCCAGAAATGGTCGGCGGCGGAGAACGAGTGGCCGGTCACGCCGCCGGGATACTCCAATTGGCAGGCCCGGTCATACTCCCGGGGAATGACCGCCATGTCAGCGTTCATGATGCTGGTGAGGATTTCCGCATAGCGCGCTCCCCATTCATTGTCGTTGCCGCAGCCAAGATAGGCACCCTGACGGTCGATCTCCGGAGTGAACGGCTTGATGCAATCCTCAAAGCCGCCTTCCCGTTCGATGAGGTCACGCGCATAGTCCTTCGGTTCCCACCCCATTTGCCGAACGACCGCACCCTGATCCCGGATCAGCCATTCATCATTGACCTGATTGTTGATCGCATGACAGTCGGCGACGATGCGATAGACAAGTTTCTTGCCCGTTGCCTTGCCATAGACACCGTCGCCCAAATGGGTGGCAGTCGACAGCAGCCGGTGTGAGGACAGCATGCCCTCCTCGGGTGTGCCTGACCAGATGACGTCTTCTCCCAGCAGGGTTCGATCCGGAAACTCGGCGATTGTGGCCATCGTTGCCGCAATGACATCGCGATTGCCCACGACGAGGGATCCCGGTGAGCGCACGATGATATCGGGCGCATAATACTTGTTCAGGGTCGCGATGCCCCGATCCTCCCAGATCTCCTTGGTGATCCCCAATATGTAATCCGGAAAATCCTTGAACTTGGTGTCAAAGCCCCTCATTCACGCCATCCTTCTGGTTTTCGGGCCGATCCGCGGACGATCAAAGGAGCGTCGACGGTAATCTGTTTGGGTTCGGTCTGCGGATCCTCAATGCGTGACATCAAGGCGCTGACAACTTCATCAACCATTGTGTTGGAACGCTGCCGAACGGTTGTCAGATCGTAGCTCGACCAGGCTGCAATCGGCACATCGTCATATCCGACAATCGACACATCCTGTGGTATCCGCAGCCCGAATTCGGACCGGATGACATCCATGACAGCAAAAGCCATATGATCATTGGCAACAAAGACGGCGTCCGGGCGATCCGGTGTTTCGAACATCTCGCGGGCCGCCTTCTGGGCAATCTCGAAATGAAAATCGCCGATGGTTCGCCTGTGTAGCTGCGCGCCCGCCGCCGCCAGGCCCGCCAGGAATCCCCCTTCCCGATCCCGTTGAGTGGACGCCCCTTCCCAGCCTGCAATATGTGCAATTTTCTGATGACCACCCGCCAGCAGGAATTCCGCAAGTTTGCGGCCACCGGACCAGTTGTCGGAAGCGACCGACGAAAACCGGTTATCGTCCTGAATGCGATTGAAGAGCAATACGGGCACGCCGGCGGCATCGCACCGCTCGACAAGGTCTGACGACATCGCGACGGAGGCGACGACCAGGGCATCAACCTGGTAGTCGATGATCTCGCCCAGCACCTGATCAATATTGCCGGCGGTCTGCGAGGCCATGAATATCAGGACATGATAGCCCTCGCGCTGCAACGCGTTGGAGAGTTTTTCCACTGCATCGGGATAGAACTGGTTCTCGAAATAGGCCACGACCACGCCGACAATCCGGCTCTTGCCGGTGATCAGGGAGCGCGCCAGAACGTTCGGCCGATACCCGAGCTCATCGGCAACCTTGCGTACCTTTTCAGCGGTTTTCGGAGACACGCTGGCACCCGGTGTGAAAACTCGCGATACCGCGGATTGGCTCACCCCGGCGCGCCGGGCCACAAGGGTCGATGTGACCTTGTCGCCTGCCATCACTCTGCCGTCCATCCACCGTCGATCATCAAGGCGGATCCGGTCACCAGAGACGATGCATCAGAGGCCAGATAGACCACCGCACCCATGATGTCCTCGACCTCACCGACCCGACCAAGCTTGATCTTTTCTTTTACCCAGCGCATCCGCTCGGGGTCGTCAAAGGTCGCAGCGGTAAAGGGCGTCCGAATGAATGTCGGACAGATCGTATTGACCCTGATCCCGTGCGGCCCGAATTCGATCGCCATGGATTTGGTGAAGCCTTCGACGGCGTGTTTGGATGCACAGTAAACAGCGCGATCGATGCCGCCCACATGGCCCATCTGGGATGAAACATTGATCAGGGACCCCGGTCGTCCGGCCGCCAACAGACCACGGGCGGCGGCCTGCATGAGGAAATAGGCGCCACGCAGATTGACATCCATCACGGCATCGAAGTCATCCGTGCTTGTCTTGTCCGCCGCACTGTGCCGGGCCAGCCCGGCGCTGTTGACCACAATATCAAAAGGGCCGTTGGCGTCCATTGCCGCCTGCATCGGCTCGATTTCGCCGACATCGAATGGCAGTGCCTGCACGCTCCATCCCTGGTCGCGGAACAGGCGCACATTTTCCTCAAGTCGGGCTTCATTGCGAGCATTCAGGACAACGTCCGCCCCGGCCTCGGCCAGCGCGACCGCACAGCCCTTGCCAATGCCCGATGTCGCGCCGGTGATCAGGGCGCGCTTGCCGTCCAGCCGAAAGGAAGGTGTTTTGGGCAATGCGGTCATTGGGTCTGTTCCGTGGGAAGTCTTCGGGCTTTGTTGAATTCGCGCAGCCGTGCAAATACATCAACGCCAAGCTGATGGTAAACGTCCAGAATATCGACCAGGACCCAGTTTTCCCGTATCAGCCCGTTTTCGCAACGCCAGAAATCCAGGCTCCGCATGGTGATTTTCTGATTAGCCGGGGCAATGCCCAACCACCCATTGTCAGATATCGTCATCCGCATGCCAGGCCATGCGGTGAATCCGACGAAATCCCCATCGGCAAAAAGGTGTCCTTTTCCGATGGATCCGACCCTGTCCGGCATCGCATTGAGAAACGGGATCTGGTGCCAGTTGCGAAATCCGGCAATGCCCCGCGCCGTGCCGATCCCCGATGGGCCATACCAGCTGAAGCGCGGGTGCCAATAATCCTCCAGCCGCATGGCCTCGACCCCGCCTTCGGCAAAGTTGCCGAGCGCTGCCAACATGTCCGACACCAGTTTGCGGCTGGCGGCAGTACGTTCATCATCATGGGTGCCGGCGACCAAGCCGTCCTGTTTTGCCGGACCCGGAACATGCCACTCGCGGCCGAGACTGGGCGCCATGGGCCATGCACCGGCCTGCATCATGAGCTCCGGAATATCCCAGAGAGCCTGCATTTCAACGATCCGGTTATCCTCGACCCGGTAAAACTCGTGAAAGCGCATCGACACCTGATGTCCGGTCGGCGGGATATCAAGCCAGGGCGCCGCGAACGTGCCGGTATAGTATCCAGCGCATCCCACCCAATTCGCACCCAGCAACGATTCACCCGCCATGACAATGGTATCCCGGCGTTCAAGATCAGGCATTGCCTGATACAGCGGCATCAGCACGTTGTTCAGCAAGTCGATCGGGCCACCGACATTTTCAAACGGATAGGCCAAAACGATTTCACCGTTCGGATGGAACGCATTCTGCAGGGCAGCCCTTACCCGTTCCGGCTCGAAATCATAGAGCGCATGGCGTAGGGGCTGCAGCAACGCCTTGTTGTTGCAGTGGATATCAACAGACATGGTCCGCTCCGAATGGTCCCACCGGCCTCATTCCGCAGCCTCTCCATAGGGTATGTTGCGACCACCATAACGGCGAACCCTGACATTCGCCTGTTCGGCATGTCCGACGAATCCTTCCAGCATGCACAACCGCGAGCAATATTCGCCGATTTTCGCAGCCGCTTCGTCCGTCGTCACCTTCTGGTAGGAGTGAGTCTTCAGATATTTGCCAACCCAAAGACCTCCAGTATAGCGACCGGCCTTTTTCGTCGGAAGCGTGTGGTTGGTGCCGATGACCTTGTCTCCATTGGCGACATTGGTTCGTGGCCCAAGGAACAGCGCGCCATAGGAGGTCATGTTGTCAAGGAACCAGTTATCGCGATCGGTCATGACCTGCACGTGTTCGGAGGCGATGTCATTGGCGACCTCCAACATCTCCTCATAGCTGTCACAGACAATCACCTCGCCATAGTCCCGCCAGCTGGCGGATGCCGTTTCGGCCGTCGGCAGGATGGTCAGAAGCCGGTCGATCTCGGCCAGTGTTTCTTCGGCAAGCCTGCGCGATGTGGTTACCAGCACGGCCGGCGAGTTGTAGCCATGCTCCGCCTGTCCCATCAGATCGGTGGCGCACATCTCGGCGTCAACCGTCTCGTCGGCGATCACCATGGTCTCGGTTGGTCCGGCAAAAAGATCAATGCCGACGCGGCCGAACAATTGCCGCTTGGCTTCAGCCACGAACGCATTGCCCGGACCAACCAGCATATGGACCGGATCGATGGTTTCGGTACCGATGGCCATGGCCCCCACCGCCTGTATCCCACCAAGCACGTAGATCTCGTGCGCACCACCCAGATGCATAGCAGCGATCACGGCCGGATTTGGCTCGCCCTTGAAGGGCGGCGTTGCGGCAATGATCCGCGGCACACCTGCAACCGATGCCGTTGCCACGGACATGTGGGCGGATGCAACCATCGGAAACTTGCCGCCCGGCACATAACACCCGACGGATTGGACTGGAATGTTCTTGTGACCAAGAATCACTCCCGGCATGGTTTCCACCTCGATATCGAGCATCGAGTCGCGCTGCGCCTGTGCGAAGTTGCGAACCTGCGTCTGGGCAAACTTGATGTCTTCCATGTCGCGGGTTGAGACACGGTTCATCAGGGCGTCAATGTCACTCGGCGTCAGGCGGAACGCGTCGGGCGTGTAATTGTCGAATTTCTGCGACAGTTCGCGAACGGCAGCATCCCCCCGTTCTTCTATGTCAGAAAGCGTCGTCTCGACGATGTGCCGAACCTTCGCGTCATCCTCCGACCGTTCCGCGTCCGGCTTCCCCCGCTTGAGATACTCAACTGACATTACACGTTCCTTCCTGTGCCGGCGCAGGTGGCTGCTTTTCACCGCGATCAAACGCTTCCCACCCCTCGCCCCCAAACACGTCCACACCGAGCTGCGAAAGCACGTGCGGAAAATCCACCATCACCCAATTGTCGACGATCTTGCCATCAACGACCTTCCAGAAATCCATGTAGCGGATTTCCACCCTTTTTCCGGTGGGTGCGACCCCCATGAAATCACCGCTATGGGTCGCCTCCTGGCGGCCGAAAGCCGCGGCCCATTCGCCCATGTAGAGGCGGGCTTCATCAACACAGCTCTTGTCGGAAAATGCCGCCTGAAAAGGCTTTTGCCAATTCTCCTGAAACGCCCTGATCCCGTCCTTGGTTCCACACCCGAAATTGCCCATCCATCGAAAATCAGCATCGAAAAACTCGCCGATATCCTCAATCCGGTGATCGTTGAGCCCGTCGACCAGGTTTTCGATTACGGTTCTGGTAGCATCGGTTTTCGATAGGTCGGTATCTTTGGACAATACCGCCTGTTCCGGTCGCGATCCCTTCATATACCCTCCTTCCCGGTTTCAATGTGCATTGGTCGAGACACTACCCTTTCACCGCACCAGCGGTCAGGCCGCTGACGATCTGCCGCTGGAAGATCATCACCAGCAGGAAGAGTGGCGCCGTGATCGAGACGGCCGCAGCGACAGCCTCCACCTGGTCGGTGGTGGTTGTTTCCCGATTGAAATAGCCCGCAATCGCCGGAACCATGGTCTGGTTTTGTGCATCGAGCAGCAGAGACGTGACCAGATAGTCGTTATAGCCAAGCAGAAAACTGAACAGCCCGGTGGTAATGACACCCGGCCACATGACGGGCATGATCACCCAGCGAAATGCCTGAAAATGTGTGCATCCATCTACCCGCGCCGCCTCATCCAGTTCCGCCGGAATATTCTGGAAGAACGAGCGCAGCATCCAGATTGTAAAGGGCTGATTGATCGCCACAAGCACGGCGATCACCGCGAATGGCTTGCCGTAAAGCGTCGGCGCGGCATCGCCAAGAATGGGCCTCAAAATCTCGGCTGAATTGATGAACCAGGGCAGGTAGCCCGCAACCAGGACCGAATGCGGCAACGCCCTAAAGACCAGGGCAATGATCAGGATCCAGAACGCCAGATTGGAGCCGGATCGCGCCAGGCCGTATCCGGCAAGGGTGCCGAATGTCAGCGACACCGTCACGACGCCGGTGGTGACGATCAGCGAATTGATGAAATTGCGATAGAACTCGTTTTCCCACCAGACCGCCGAATAGTGCTCCGTCGTCAGACCGATAACCGGATTGCCCAGTGAGCCGAGGGCTGAATTGACAACATTCATGATCGGTGGCAGCGCGCCGACGAAAATCAGGACGAAGGCCAGTCCCAGCAACAGGGATCCGCAGATCCAGCCGAACCAGACCTGGCCATAGGGTGAATACTGCCGAACCATGCCGGGCAGCCATTTGACGGCCAATTGGGCAGTCAGGACCAGCAGCACAATGCCCGCCAGGATATCGGGCACGGAGAGCCCGCTACCCCTTTCGAGCGTCGCCGGACCAAAAATGACACTCAGCGGATTGGCAGAGAACGCATCGATTGGCTCCTTGAAGCTCATCACGGCGATCCAGAAGATCGGAAAGGCCGCAATGAGACACCAGATGGTCAGGAATCCTGCCGAACTGAAACGCAGAGCGGTCGACTGGCGGAAAGCGCGTGGGGTACTCATCAGCTTGTCCCCTTGTGATCGCGCCAGGTCCGGCGCAGCAGCGGATAAAGAAGGATGATGATTCCGATCATGGTCAGCATGGCGCTGGCCGATGCCCGCGATATGGAGCGGTTACCGCTGTCATCGGGGGTCAACAGATCGAAGGTGAGCCACTGCAGCGAAATCACATGGGCTTCGCTGGAGAAACCGATGATTTCATCGAACACCCGATAGCTGTCCATCAGGTGAATCAGCGACAGGAAAATGATCAGCGGCATGAGGTGGGGAATGACCACATAACGCAAGCGCTCCCAGCGGCTGGCACCGTCGATAATCGCGCTCTCGAGCGTGTCCTGATTGACGGTCTGCAGACCCGCATAAAGTACAACGAAGGCAAAAGGCGCCACATGCCACACCCGGTAGCCCATCATCAGGATTTCAATCGTCCAGCCCTGGGCAAAGAGCGCAATATCGCGCTGAAGCCACCATTCCAGGAATGCCGTCATGATGCCGTCGCCAACAAACAGCCAGCGGATCGACAGCGCGCCGATAACAGGCGTGATGATGAAAGGCAGGAGGGAGATGAAAATCACCGGCCCCCGAATGGCGCGTGTGGCATTGTTGACGGCAACGGCCAGCGCAAGGCCGACGATGATGACCAGAGGCAGTGTGATCAATGTGAATGTGAGGGTAAACCGCAACGCTTTCCAGAAATCGATGGACAGAAGCGCGGAAACACTACCAGCGGAAATTGCTGCCCAGGCCCGTTCCGGTTCGAGAACGTTGATGTAGCTCTGCCAGCCCACATATTTGGTCTCCGTGACGATCTTGCCGTCATCACCCAGAATCGGGCGTGTCTTTTCTTCGGTCACACAGGTCTGTTTGAGGAACCCGGCGGTGCAGTTTTCGACCTCCACCGTCTCGAATTGCGGCTGTGTCAGATAGAAACTCTGTGAGAAAACGCTGACCAGCGGCGCTGCGATAAAAAGCAGCATCATGAAGATGGATGGCGCCACAAAGGCTGCAAATGTCTTGAACTTCACTGGCCCGTCCTCCCCAAATCAGAAGTATCGGGAGGACAAGATGCCCTCCCGTTCTCAATCCTATTTGATCAGACCGGCTTCTTTGGCCGATTTCAGATACTCGGCTTCGACATTGGCTAGCGCTTGCTCGGCGGTGCTTTCACCGGTGAAAAACGAGGCCAGATTGTTGCCGAGTGCCGTATGCATCATCCCCATCTGGGAGGTGGATGGATACGGCGCTGGTGCCGGGTCCGCCGTAGCGGCGGCGATGGCGCCATTTGCCAGGCGATTGGGCTCATACCCGTTAATCAGCCAGATGGCTTCGTCGCTGTTGGCCTGAACCATTTCCTTGTCCAGCCCTTCCATGGCGACACGAAACGCCGCATCAGCCTCGTCGTCCGATATATTCTTTGCGATAACGATACCGTCCCACCAAAGTGTCGTGGCCGGCGCGCCGCCTTCCATGGCAAGCGGAGCAGATGCGGTGTCTACCTTGCCGGTGACCTGCGATTCATTGGCGTCATCCATGGCGGCCGCACGGGAGGCCCACAGATTGGCCATGGCAATCTTGCCCTGCTGGAACTGCTGCTGGACATAGGTGGAATCGGACACCAGATATTCCGGATCCATGTAGGCGGTGAGTTCCTTCATTTTCTCGAGGGCCTTGATGCCAGCCTCCGAATTCACCGACGGGGTGCTGTCGGCATTGACGAAGGTGCCACCGAAACCGAGGAACATGTTGTTGAAGTCCTGCGCCAGGTTCCAGCCGGTTTTCATCGTGCCGCCAAGCGGATAGTCGACGACGCCGGCCTCCTTGATTTTCGCTGCTGCCGCCAGAACGTCGTCCCAGGTAACGGGCACATCGATTCCCAGTTCATCGAGAATATCCTTGCGGAACATCAAATGCTGGGTGTTGACCATCATCGCCACGGCCATGACTTTTCCGTCGATCGCGATCAGCTGGTTTGGTGTCAGGTTCTGCCCATATTTGGCGACCAGATCGTCAAGTGGACGGATCGTCCCCTCGTTGATCAACGGTGTGATCGTCCCGTTTGAAACACCGCCGATCTGGTAGAGCGCCGGATTGGCCGCAAACGCCGAAGGCTGCTTGGTTCTGAATTCCTGATCGAGCTCGGCGCTGAAATTGCCGCATTCGGCCATCGCCTCGGTCACTGATTTCCAGGCTTCGAAGCCGGCGGAAAAGGATTTCACGGGAACCGTGTTTTCGAAGGCGCAGCCGGCCCATGCCGTTGTCGAAAGGAGCGTGATGGCGCCCGCAAGTGCTATTTTTTTGAAATACATAATGTTCTCCCGGTGTTGCTTCGGTTGCCGCTCAAGATCGTGCAGCTGTTGGGTGACCCGCAATCGACATATGCGGGCCGATTCGGGGGTCGTCACCCCGCAATGCGTTCGCCTGTTTCCGTGTTGAACAGGTGGCAGATGTTGGCCGCAATGGCGATCGATACGGTGTCACCGATCTCTGCCCTGAATTCCTTTCCGGCCTTGACCGATACGAATGCACCACCGACCCGCTGGGTGATCATGGTCGCATCCCCAAGCAGTTCCATCGTGTAGACGGCTGCATTGATTTCGGCCGGCGTTTCGCTGACCTTCGCGTCTTCGGCCCGAAAACCGAGCGTGACCGGACCATTCGGGGCGGACAGGCCGGCAATCCGCACATGTTCGGCCTCGAAAACACCGTCGGTCACCGTTCCATCCATCAGGTTCATCGCCGGGGACCCGATGAAACTGGCAACGAAGGTGTTCTCCGGATTATCATAAATGTCGGTCGGAGAACCGACTTGCTGGACCACACCCTTGCTCATGACAACCACCCGGTCGGCCAATGTCATGGCCTCGATCTGGTCGTGGGTGACATAGATCGTCGTAACCTTCAGTTCGTGCGAAAGATTCTTGATCTGGGCTCGGGTGGACACCCGGAGTTTCGCGTCGAGATTGGACAGCGGCTCATCCATCAGGAATACATTGGGCTCGCGAACGATGGCCCGTGCAAGCGCGACGCGCTGGCGTTGACCACCCGATAACTCAGCCGGCTTGCGGTGCAGGAATTCTTCCAGTTCGACCATCCGCGCCGCCCGCATGACCCGCTCGTCATGGGTCGCGGGGTCAATCTTGCGAACCTTCAATGGAAAGCGGATGTTTTCGTAGACATTCATATTCGGATAAAGGCCGTAGGACTGAAAAACCATCGCGACATCCCGGTCCTTCGGATCGAGGTCGTTGACGACGCGGCCATCAACGATGATCTCCCCTTCCGTCGCATCCTCCAGCCCGGCAACCATGCGCATGGTTGTGGTTTTGCCGCATCCGGACGGGCCCAGCAGGACGAGGAATTCCTGGTCCGCGATCGTCAGATCGAAATTGTCGACGCCGACGAAACTTCCCCACCGTTTGGAGATATTGCGCAACTGAATTTCGGCCATTCCGTCCTCCCGTCACCTATTTCTTGCATAGGTATGCAATTAAGCTAGACTCAGATCGCCGACTTTGGCAAGGAATTTCTGCATTCGTATGCAAACAGCTGGGATAACTTGATGCCTGACGACTTTCGCGCCATCGCGCGCAATCAACTCAACACATTGATAATGTGTCCGGAATCGGAGCTTGAAGCACGGCTCTCCGATGCCTTGACCGATGATACGGTGTGGGATGTGTCCGATCCGGTCGGCCAGCTCCGCGGCCCGGCGGAAGTTCTGACCGGATTGATCCGGCCGCTCCGCACAGCTTTCCCGCATACCCGTCGCCGGGATGAAATTTTCATTGGCGGCAACAATCGGCGAGACGTCGGCGGACTGTGGGTTGCGTCCGTCACCCACTATCTCGGCACCTTCAGCCGACCACTCTTCGGAATCAGTCCGAGCACCCATCTCAGCCTGCTGCGATCCGGCGAGTTCTATCGCATCGAGAACGGCCGGATTGCGGAAGCGAAGCTGATCATTGATTTCATTGATCTGATGCGTCAGGCCGGCCGCTATCCCCTACCCGCCAAATTGGGTGCGGAAATAACCTTTCCCGGTCCTGCAACGCATGACGGCGTCCTGCCGGACAATCCGGAGCGCGGCGAACGTTCGTTGGACATCATTGAAGGCATGATACGCGATTTGCACGAATTTGATCCTGACACATTTGAATCCAAGGACCAGACCGGGAAGAAGGGTTACTGGCACGAAGACATGTTGTGGTATGGCCCGGCGGGCATCGGATCAAATTATCGCTGGGACGGATTCGTCCAAGATCACCGAGAGCCATTTCTTCGGGCATTTCCGGACCGCGAGGGTGGCGATCACTATTGCCGCATCGGTGACGGAGACTATGCGGCAATTTCCGGCTGGCCGTCGATGACCATGACCCACCGCGGAGACTATCTCGGCATCGCCGCCACCAACAGGGCATTGACATTGCGCGTGATGGATTTCTACCGCTGTGCAGATGGCCAGATCATGGAAAACTGGGTGATGCTCGACTACCTGCATCTGTTTGATCAAATGGGCGTCGATCTGATCGCCCGGTCGGAAGGGTTGATGAACAATGAGGATTGATGCCCATCACCATCTGTGGGACCTGAATGCGGTTGATTACCCATGGCTCATGGCAAAGGGACAGGTGCGATTTTTTGGCGATCCGGCACCAATCCAACGCAATTATCTTCTGTCTGAGTTCCGCACCGATGCTGAGGCGTTTGACATCGCCGCTTCAGTGCACATCCAGGTCGGAGCGCGTGATGGACTGGCGGAAGCACGCTGGGTGCAATCCATTGCCGACAGCCAACTCGATTGGCCCCTGGTCCAGGTGGCCTTTTGCGATCTTACCGCTGATGACCGCGACACACAGCTGGACCAGTTGGCGACACTGTCCTCGGTGCGCGGTGTAAGGCAGATTGTTGGACGGGCACCACAGGAGGATCAACAGACCGGAACGAACGCTCTGCTGGACGACCCGGCCTTTTTGGCCGGCCTTCGTAACCTCGCAGTCCGCAATCTTTCATTCGACCTGCAGTTGATACCCGAACTGATGCCGGCAACAGCGGTCCTCCTTGAGCAGGTTCCCGAATTGCCGGTTGTTGTCTGCCATGCCGGCTCGCCGCACGATCGCACAGCGGGCGGTCTGCGCGATTGGACCAATTCCCTTCGGCACCTGTCCCGACTGCCAAATGTCTTCTGTAAATTGTCGGGTCTCGGCATGTTCGAGCATGACTGGACACCACGATCCGTTCAGCCGATTGTCGAGACCTGCCTGGAACAATTCGGGTCGCACCGGTGCATGTTCGGATCGAACTTTCCGGTCGATAGCCTCAGTTCGACCTACGCAAAGATCGTTGATACCTATCAAGGGCTGGTGCCTCAATCCGACCATCGGACCGTTTTCGGAGATACGGCGCGTCGATTCTACCGGATGTGACCATGCTGCGGAACGACGCGGCGCGGATTTCCTGGAATCAAATTTTGCAGGGAAAAAGAAAACCCTAAGGCCGTTTCCTGATTCAAAATATCAGGAATTACCAATGCTATCGGTTGCGTAACTGCCCGCTAACTCCCGCCAGAACGGAATTGGCTGCGTCAATGACATTCGATCCCGGGCCGAAAATCTCTGCCACACCTGCCTCTCGTAGGAACCCATAGTCCTGCTCGGGAATCACGCCACCGCACACGACGATGATATCCTGACCGCCATGTTGCTTCAGGCATTCGATGAGTTCCGGTACAAGCGTGCGATGCCCCGCTGCCAGTGACGACACCCCGATCACATCGACATTGAGATCGACGGCTTTCGACGCCACTTCTTCCGGTGTTTCGAACATATCGGAAAGCGAAACATCAAAGCCCATATCGCCAAATGCACTGGCAATGACCTTGGCTCCGCGATCATGGCCATCCTGCCCCATCTTCGCGACCAGAATATGCGGCGATCGGTCCCGTTCCTCCCGGAAGGCTCCAATCTTGTTTTGCACGGCCTCATATTCGGTATCACCCTGATAGGCCTGGCCATAGACACCCGAAATCATCCGTGACGTTGCCTTGTGTCGGTTGAAGGCACGTTCCATCGCATCCGAGATTTCGCCGAGTGTCGCCCGCTGGCGCGCTGCCTCGATCGCGGCCTCCAGAAGGTTACCCGAACCGCTTTCGGCAACCGTCTGCAACGCGCCAAGGGCGGCGTCACATTTCGACTGGTCCCTGCCGTTTCGAACGGATTTCAGGCGTGCAATCTGGGCAAGGCGCACTTTCGCATTGTCGATTTCGAGAATATCGATCTGCGGTTCGTCTTCCAGCCGGAACCGATTGACACCAACAATCACGTCTTCGCCCTTGTCGATGCGCGCCTGGCGCCGCGCCGCCGCTTCCTCGATGCGCATTTTAGGCAGACCCTGCTCAACGGCCGCGGTCATTCCGCCGAGGCTCTCAACCTCTTCGATCATGCGCCAGGCTTCATCTGCAAGCGCATCCGTCAGCGCCTCGACATAGTAGGATCCGCCGAGCGGATCGACGACATTGGCAACGCCGGTCTCGTGCTGAAGGATCAACTGGGTGTTGCGAGCGATGCGGGCAGAAAACTCAGTTGGCAGAGCCAGTGCTTCGTCAAAGGAATTGGTGTGGAGCGACTGGGTTCCACCAAGCACGGCAGCCATCGCCTCAAAGGCGGTGCGCACGACATTGTTGTAGGGGTCCTGCTCGGTGAGGGAGACGCCGGAGGTCTGGCAATGGGTGCGCAGCATTTTCGAGCGTTCGGATTTGGCGCCGAAATCGGTCATGATCCGTGCCCACAGGCGCCGTGCGGCGCGCAGCTTTGCCGATTCCATGAAAAAGTTCATGCCGATACAGAAAAAGAACGACAGACGGCCGGAAAAGGCGTCGATATCCAACCCCTTGCGCATCGCGGCCCTTACATATTCCATCCCGTCCGCCAGCGTGTATGCCAGTTCCTGTGCCAGCGTCGCTCCGGCTTCCTGCATGTGATAGCCGGAGATGGAAATGGAGTTGAATTTCGGCATCTCCCGGGCGGTGAAGTCGATAATGTCCGCAACGATCCGCATCGACGCGTCGGGCGGATATATATAGGTGTTGCGAACCATGAACTCCTTGAGAATATCGTTCTGAATGGTGCCCGACAGGGCGTCTCGGCTGGCGCCCTGCTCTTCCCCGGCGACGATGAACATGGCGAGCACCGGGATGACCGCGCCGTTCATCGTCATCGATACCGACATCTGATCGAGAGGAATACCATCGAAAAGGATCTTCATATCTTCGACCGAATCGATGGCGACACCGGCCTTGCCGACATCGCCGACCACACGGGGATGATCTGAATCATAACCGCGATGTGTCGCCAGATCGAAAGCGACCGAAAGTCCCTTTTGACCCGCCGCAAGGTTCTTTCGGTAAAAGGCATTGGATTCTTCGGCCGTCGAGAAGCCGGCATATTGACGGATTGTCCAAGGCCGGCCGGCATACATCGTCGCTTTCACGCCACGCGTGAATGGGGCAAATCCTGGCAATTCATCGGCTGTCTGTGCCGATACATCCGCCGCCGTATAGAGCGGCTGGACAGTAATCCCTTCGGGTGTCTCCCACTCCAGTGCTTTTGGATCAGCACCCTTCATTTCACTGGATGCCAGGTCGAGCCAGTCGCGTTTTGTCTTGGTCATTTGGGCCTCCTTGGATCGTATCCGGACATTGGTCAGGGCATCTTCTGCCCGAGGCTTGCCTCATAAACCGCGTACCAGTCCTGACGGTTCAAAGTAACGTCGAACGCGCCTGCTGATGAGCGGATCCGATCGGGAGATTGCGTGCCGATGATCGGAACAATTCCAGCCGGGTGAGCCAGCAACCAGGCCAGAGCAACACAATCTCGCGTGGTACCGTTTTCCTCAGCGACACGGTCGAGAACAGAAATCAGGTTTGCGAAACGCTGCTCGCCGCCCCCGGAAGGCTTGACGCCTGTTGCAAGGGCACCGGCAGCCAGCGGGGACCAGGCCATCGGCAACGATCCCGTTGCCTGGGCGTGGTCGAGCATGCCGTTGGACAAGGCGTCGCACGCCCATGCGGAAATCTCCGGCTGGGTCACTGCCAGGGGCACATCAAGAAAGGATTGAAGGGCCCGCGTTTGTTCCACCGTGTAGTTTGAAACGCCGACTGCCCGCGCCTTGCCACTCTTGACAAGCGCGGAAAGCGCTCCGGCGACCTCCTCATGGGCCGTCAGATTGTCGGGACGGTGTACCAGAAACACATCAACCCGATCCGTTTGAAGGCGTTTGAGTGACGCTTCGCAGGAAGCAGTCAAATGATCAGCCGATGAATCATAGGGTAAGGGTGGAAGGATACCACCCTTGGTGACGAGAACCATCTCATCGCGCACCGATGACCGGTCGGAAATGAACCGTCCAAGCATTGTCTCGGCTTCACCAAATCCGGCACCACCAAAGCCATAAATGGCAGCCGTATCAATGAGGTTTGCACCGATGGACAAGGCCGCATCGATCTTTTCACTGACACTTTCGTCAGACGTGCCCGGAAACCGCCAGCATCCATAGGACAGCCGGCCAATCGTCCGGTCCAGGAACATCAGGTCCCGATCAATCGCAAGTGGTGTCAGATCCGGTGTCATGCCTTGAATTCCATGATGACGTCATCGACGGCCAGGCTGTCGCCCTCACTGACCGGAATTTTCGCAACAACTCCCGCCTTTTGCGCGCGCAGGACATTTTCCATTTTCATGGCCTCGACAATCGCCAGAGGCTGTCCCTCAACAACACTATCGCCAACGGAGACATGCAGTTTGACGACCAGACCCGGCATCGGGCAAAGCAGCAGTTTCGAGGTATCCGGCGGCAGTTTCTCAGGCATCAGCGCCGCCAGTTCGGCCACGCGGCGAGACAGTACCATGACCGTCAGATCAACACCGCGGTGGCGAAGCCGGTAACCGCCGGCCACCGGATCGGACTTGAAGGAACAGTGCCTGGATCCAATCAGCACGTCCGCCAATCGATCTCCCGGTTTCCATCCGGTTTCAATCGCCATCGGGGGCGAATCTCCGATATGAGCCGTATACCCCGCCCCGTCGCGATGCAGCTTGGTTGGTATATTCCATCCCGAAATGCGAACGGTTCGCTCTGTTTCGTCGTCGGTCCGGTCGCCGGCGAAGCGCGGATCAGCAATCGATGCCAACCGGTCATCTTCAATCGTCTGAAGCACCAGGGCAACGGCAGCAAATTGCGACAACATTTGTGCGTTCGGGTCGACGCCGCGAAACCCCTCCGGATATTCTTCCTCGATAAAGGCGGTGGTCAGGTTGCCGGCCTTGAACCGGTCATGATCCATGACAGCCGACAAGAATGGCAGATTGTGTCCGATGCCCTCCATTTCAAACCCGTCCAGGGCATCGCTCATCGCGGCGATGGCCTCATACCTGTCGGTTCCCCAGGTGCATAGTTTCGCGATCATTGGATCGTAATACATTGAAATCTCACCGCCCTCGTAGACGCCGGTATCGTTGCGCACGCGCGTTCCGTTGCCGTTGGTTCCCTCCGCGGGCGGCCGGTAGCGGGTCAGGCGTCCGATGGACGGTAGAAAATTGCGATAGGGATCTTCGGCGTAAAGGCGGCTTTCCATTGCCCATCCCTCAAGCGATACGTCCTTCTGCTGGAACGACAATTCTTCACCGGCCGCAACCCGGATCATCTGCTCGACAAGATCGACGCCGGTCACCAGTTCCGTCACCGGGTGCTCTACCTGGAGCCGTGTATTCATTTCGAGAAAGTAGAAATTTCGGTCCTTGTCGACGATGAATTCGACCGTGCCGGCGCTGGCATAATCCACGGCCTTGGCCAGTGCGACCGACTGTTCGCCCATCTGGCGGCGGGTCTCTTCATCAAGAAACGGCGATGGTGCCTCTTCAATGACTTTCTGGTTGCGCCGTTGAATGGAACATTCCCGTTCACCGAGATAGACACAATTGCCGTGACGATCGGCCAGCACCTGGATTTCGATATGCCGCGGTTCGGTCACAAATTTCTCGATGAAGATCCTGTCATCGCCGAAGCTGGACGCCGCCTCGGATTTCGACCGTTCGAACCCCTCCCGTGCCTCCTGATCATTCCAGGCAATGCGCATGCCCTTGCCTCCGCCGCCGGCACTCGCCTTGATCATCACCGGATAGCCGATTTCTGAGGCAATAATGACCCCATGGGCCGCATCATCGATCAGGCCCATGTGACCGGGCACGGTCGAGACCTTGGCCTCCGCAGCGATTTTCTTCGAGGTAATCTTGTCACCCATCGCCTTGATGGCTCCAGGTGGCGGCCCGATGAAAACGATGCCCTCTGCCGCCAGTCGCTCGGCAAATTCGGCCCGCTCCGACAGAAAGCCGTATCCCGGATGCACGGCATCCGCACCGGTCTGCCGGCAGGCCTCGATGATCCTGTCGATTACAAGATAGCTTTCTGCGGCCGGGGCCGGACCGATCAAAACCGCCTCGTCGGCCATCTGGACATGCAGTGCATTGCGATCGGCTTCGGAATGGACCGCAACGGTGCCGATCCCGAGCCGCTTGGCGGTCTTGAAGACGCGGCAGGCGATTTCGCCACGGTTGGCAACCAGGATCTTATTGAACATCTGAACGAGCCTCACAGCGGAATATTGTCATGTTTCTTGACTGGCGCCTCGGCCTGCTTGGTTTTCAGAAGTTCGAAAGCCCGCGCGACACGTCGTCTTGTCGAATGGGGCATGATCACCTCATCTATAAATCCGCGTTGAGCGGCGACAAACGGGTTGGCGAACCGATCCTCGTAATCCTTTGTCCGCTGGGCAATCTTGTCGGCATCGCCAAGTTCCGATCGATAAAGGATCTCGGTCGCGCCCTTGGCGCCCATAACGGCAATTTCGGCAGTCGGCCAAGCGTAATTCACATCGGCGCGGATGTGTTTTGACGCCATCACATCATAGGCGCCGCCATAGGCCTTGCGCGTGATCACGGTGACTTTCGGAACCGTGGCCTCGGCATAGGCGAAAAGCAGTTTGGCGCCGTTCTTGATGATACCGCCATATTCCTGCGCCGTGCCGGGCAGGAACCCGGGCACATCAACCAGCGTCAGGATCGGAATATTGAAGGCATCGCAGAACCGGACAAACCGCCCTGCCTTTTTGGAACTGTCAATGTCCAGGCACCCGGCGAGAACCATCGGCTGGTTGGCCACTACGCCGACCGTGCAGCCATTCACCCGGATGAATCCGCAGAGAATATTGCCGGCGAAATCCGCCTGAATCTCGAAAAAATTTCCCTCGTCGGCGATCTTGGTGATCACCTCATGCATGTCGTAGGGCTGGTTGGGATTATCAGGAACCAAAGTATCGAGGCTCGGTTCCAGACGGTCAATCGGGTCGCCGGTCTGAAGAACCGGTGACGAGGCCCGATTGGAGAGCGGCAGGAAGTCGAACATGCGGCGCACTTCCAAAAGGGCTTCCACATCATTTTCAAAGGCACCATCCGCCACTGAAGATTTCTTGGTGTGAGTGGACGCGCCGCCGAGTTCTTCCGCCGTGACGACCTCATTGGTCACGGTCTTCACAACGTCCGGTCCAGTCACGAACATGTAGCTCGTGTCTTTCACCATGAAGATGAAATCCGTCATCGCCGGAGAGTAGACCGCACCGCCGGCACAGGGGCCCATGATGACGGAAATCTGCGGCACCACGCCAGAGGCCTGCACGTTGCGCCAGAAGACTTCCGCATAACCACCCAGGGAAGCAACACCTTCCTGAATCCGCGCACCACCGGAATCGTTCAGGCCAATCAACGGCACGCCATTTTGCATCGACAGGTCCATGACCTTGCAGATTTTTTCCGCATGGGTCTCGGACAGTGACCCGCCAAATACCGTGAAATCCTGGCTGAACACATAGGTCGGACGACCGTTGATCGTACCCCAGCCCGTCACCACGCCGTCACCGGCAATCTGCTGGGATTCCATACCGAAATCCGTGCAGCGGTGGGTCTTGTACATGTCATATTCTTCGAACGAACCGGCATCGAGCAGAATATCCAGCCGTTCACGTGCGGTCAGCTTGCCCTTGGCGTGCTGGGCATCGATGCGCCGCTGCCCGCCGCCCAGATGGGCCTCTTCACGCTTGGATTCCAGTTGTTCGAGAACGTCCCGCATCACACAAGGCCCCGCTGCCGGAGAAACCGCCAGGTGGCGGGGAACACAATGGCAGCAAGGGCGGTCTTTGCAAGGTCACCGGGGATGAAAGGATAAAGCCCCCAGGCCAGGATTGGCTTGTCCCACCCCATCAGCGTGCCCAACCAGAGCAGACCCGGAATGTAGAGGATGATCGCACCGGCCAGCGCCGCGAGGAAGGCCTTTATGATGTTGCGGTCCCAACCGCGAACGGCCAACCAGCCCGTCGCGAACACGGCTGGGAGATAACCGATCAAATATCCCCCGGTCGGCCCGGCCAGATAGGCAAGCCCGATGCCCTTTTCCGGTGTTCCGGAAAAGACCGGCAGCCCGATTGCACCCTGCAGCAGGTACAATCCAACCGCCGCAACACCCAATGTTGGACCGAGTGCCAATCCGAGCCCAACCACCACAAAGGTCTGCATGGTCAGCGGGACCGGAAAGAACGGAATTGATATTTTTGCCGCCAGCGTCAGGAGCAGAGAAGCCGCGACCACAACCAGAAGGTCGAGTGCGGTGAAACGGTTCGGTTTGGTGGTCAGAGCGGCATAGAGGGTCACGATTGGTCTCCTGATTGTCCAGGCCCCATCTCTACAACCGTTCCTGAATGGGGAAAAGGCTTGAAATAGCGACAATGTTGAATTAGCAAATATTGCAAACCAACATATGTGAAATTGCAAATATGCGCGCACGCAAACTCTTCATCGGTCAGAACATTCGAAAAATTCGCAACGAATTTGCTCTGACACAGGCGAATTTCGCCAAGCAGCTCGGCATCTCGACCAGCTATCTGAACCAGATCGAAAACAACCAACGGCACGTCACCGCGCCCGTTCTGTTGGCCCTTGCAGAGACATTTTCGGTTGATATCAGCACATTGTCCGTCAATGACAGCGACCGTTTGCTGGCCGATATGGCCGAAGCCATCGCCGATCCGCTCTTCAAGGCGGAACAGCCATCCGCCCAGGATCTCATGCAGGTGACACAGAACACACCAACGGTGGCGCGCGGTTTTCTGGCCATGCACCAGGCCCTGCGACGGGCCGGTGAACAACTGGCAGAGCTTGACGACCGGCTGGAACGGGTTGGAGGGCTGAGCGAACCGACCCCATACGAGGAAGTCCGGGATTTCTTTCACTACATCAACAACTACGTTCACGAACTCGACCTGTCGGCTGAAAAACTGGCCGATCGGCTGGCTGCCGCAACCCGCAGCCGGGTGCGAACCTTTGCCGACCATCTGGAGCGGCAACACCGGGTCCGCGTGACCATTGGCGGTAATGCCGACGGGCCGACAATTGTACGGCGCTACGATCCGGTGGCCCGCGTCTTGTCCCTCAATCCCAAGGCCGCCCCGTCGACCCATGCGTTCCAGATCGCCCATCAGATCGCGCTGCTGGAACATGCACAACCGATTGACGCCATCATCGACAAAGCGGGTTTTCAGTCGCGTGACGCACAGGATGTGTGCCGGATCGGTCTTGCAAACTACTTTGCCGGTAGCACGCTCCTGCCCTATGGCGCATTCCTGCAGGCTGCCGGAGAACTGCGCCACGATCTGGAATTGCTCGCAGACCGCTTCGGCGCCAGCACCGAACAGGTCGCGCACCGACTAAGTACGCTGCAAAGGCCGAGCCAGAAAGGAATTCCGTTCTTTTTCGCACGGGTCGATCAGGCCGGCAACATCACCAAGCGCCATAGCGCCACCAAGCTCCAATTCGCCCGATTTGGTTCCGCCTGCCCGCTATGGAACGTGCACAATGCCTTTGGCAATCCACAGCGCATTCTCAGGCAGTTGGCGGAAACACCCGACGGCGCTCGCTATTTCTGTCTGGCAACCGAAGTGACGAAGGCCAGCGGCGGCTATCATGACCCGGTGCAGCGCTACGCTTTGGCAGTTGGCTGCGAAATCAAACATGCCGGCTCTCTGGTCTATGCGGATGATCTTGATCTGGAGAGCGACGCCACTTTCGAACCGATCGGCATATCCTGCCGCATCTGCGAGCGCACGGATTGCCATCAGCGGGCCGTGCCGCCCCTCAAGCGCAAGCTGACGGTCGATCACAATGCCCGCGACACCATCCCCTATACGTTCGAATAATCACCCGGCTGCAACGTGCCGCGATATCGGCGTCAGAAATTGAGCGAGATGTCACGGTGTCCTGAATTGCAGGACGCAACAAAGAGCGCAATCTCTCTTGGCAACCGATCCTGTTGCCGCAGTCCGATCGTATCACGGATCGTGACCTCAAGCGTGGCAAGCGCCGGCCGCAAGTCCGTTAGGGCCTGTTCCCGCCACTGTGTCTCGCTGTCGACCAGGGCGATGGCTTCTTCCAGGTTCTCGGCTGCCTTCTCGGGATCGGGTGTTCTTGCCCGCAAGGCCCGCCGGGCCTTCGACAGCAGCGATTTGACCTCCCCTGCTCCGGCAATGGAGTTGAGGGAATCGGCAACGGATTTGAATTGTTCCGCCGCCGCTTCCGGGTCCGGGTTATTGATGACGTCGCGAAGGGCTTCGATCCTGGGCTTGCTTTGCGCAAGCGCATCGGATGCATCGATTACGCCGATGATCTCAACCAGCTGATTGTAGGCGTCATCAACATTGCGGCGATAATCAAGGCGCGCCTTGCTGTCGGCCTTTTGCAGGTCGCGATAGGCCGAATAGGTGTCATCCCACTCTGCGGGAATGTCCTCTTTGAGAACCTCTATATCGGCTTCAAGAGCGGCAATGTTGCGCTCAAACCTTTGCCGGCGCGTGTTCGCCGCTTCATCGTCGCCGCGCGTACGCGACAGCAAGGTCTTGTCCTCGGCCATCCGCTCTTCGAGCTTTCGAATATCCCGTTCAATTTCACGCACGACATCGTGGATGGGACGGAATGCCGGGGCCGCTTCGATCAGCGCCGCCTCGGTGGCGGCCGTCTGCTTGATCAGGTCAAACGTGTTCTCGACCCCGTCGAGACTGTCATTGAGATCATCGCGGACATCTTCCGGCAGGAAGCCGGTGTCGAGAGCGCTGGCACCACCCAGCGCGGCGCGAATCCGGTCACCATCGGTATTGAGATGATCGAACACATACTGCTCAATACAGTATTGCAGACGCGGATTGCGCGGCGGCGGTGCCGTTTCCGACAAGAGGGCCACACGGTTCGGCAGGTAGTTGACCAGCGAGGGCGTCAGGGCGACGACCACCAGTGCAAGCAACTGTAGTCCGATAAACGCGATAACGCCCTTATACATCTCGATCGTGCGCACCGTCGCGTCGGCAACTCCGCGCAGATAGAACAGGGCAAAGCCGAACGGTGGTGTGAGGAATGATGTCTGGATGTTCAGGCCAATCATGACACCCAGCCAGACGGCGGTGATATTGGCGCCGGGATCAGCCAGCAGGATGGGCGCGACTATCGGAACGACAACGACGGCGATCTCGATAAAATCGAGAAAGAACCCGAGCACGAAGATCACCAGCATCACAACCAGGAACTGAAGCCAGAATCCACCCGGGAGACTGGTCAGGAATTCCCGGACCAGTTCCTCGCCGCCAAAGGCCCGGAACGCGGCGGTCAACATTGCCGCACCCAGCAGAATGATGAACACCAGAGATGTTGTCTTGGCCGTTTCGATCATCACGCCATACAGCGTGTTGTCGATCTTGAAGGCTCGCCATCCGCTCCACACCAAAGCAATGACCAGAAATGCGACCGCAATGACGGCAAGCACCACGCCGATCATATCATCTTGCGAATGGATGGATTTTACGTTGGCCGAATAAAGGCTCAATATGACTGCCAGAGCAGCCAATGAGCCGAGGGCCAGAAGCGCCGGTGCATAGGCACGCCGCTTTCCTTCCATCAATCGGTAACCGGCCATGACGGTTGCGCCGGCGGCACCGATGGCACCAGCCTGGTTGACCGTTGCGATGCCACCCACGATGGAACCGAGAACCAGGAGGATCAGCGCCAATGGCGGCACCAGTGTAATGAAAACCTTCAGTGCAAAGGCCGCATTGTATTTGCCGTCATAGCGCACGGCAGGCGCGGCCTTCGGATTGAAAAAGGCATAAATCAAGATGAACAGCATATAGAGGCCGACCAGAAGAAGGCCGGGCAGGAAGGCGCCGAGGAACATTTCACCGGCACTGGTGGCGCCGACTTCGAAGATCGTCGGCATCGAGATTTCGCCGGTAGCCTCCTTGTAGAGGGCTTTGCGTGCTGTCCCCGCCTGATCGGCGGCCCCCGCGAGCTGATCCGCAAGAATGATGAGAACGATGGATGGCGGAATAATCTGACCCAATGTCCCGGAGGCGGCGATCGTTCCAGTGGCCAGTGGCTTGGAATAGTTGTTCTTCAGCATCGCCGGCAATGAGATCAGCCCCATTGCCACGACCGTTGCACCGACAATGCCCGTTGTCGCCGCCAGCAAGGCGCCAACAAAGACAACGGAAATGCCGAGCCCACCAGGAATAGGACCGAAAAGCTGCGCCATGGTGATGAGCAGGTCTTCCGCAATCCGCGACCGCTGCAACATGATGCCCATGAAGATAAACAGCGGAATGGCGATCAGCGTGTCGCGTTCGGGTTGCCAATAGACCCCTCGAAGATTGTTGACCCCGGCGCTCAGCCACTGTGCCGGACCGCCATGTACAAAGAAAGCATCGGTATCACCGGCAAACAGATACCCGCACAATGCGGCAATGAAGATCGTCAGAATAGCCGAACCGGGCAGTGCAAAGGCAACCGGGTAGCCTGACCCCAGTGCGACCGCCATCAAAAGGATCAGGAGAAGAAGAAACAGCAATTCCATGATCTGACCCGTCCCTGTTCTTCTATGCCACGTTGGTCGCAGCGTGATCCACGTGGCCTGGCTCCTCGCGCCAGTCTGCGACCGCACTCATCAGATATCCGACAAACTGGATCAGCATCGAAATAGCGAAGATCGCCAGGAAAGCTGCCATGATGTATTTGACATACATGCCGAACCCGGACTGGGTCACTTCAAAGGTAAAGACCGGCGCGGTGATGATCGAGGACTTGCCGGACATTCCAATGATGAGGATGGTCCAGCAAAACACAATTCCCATAGACAGAGTACCGATCGTATTGACTGCACCCTTGGTCCGGTTTTTGAACGCCGCGTAGAAGACGTCCACGCGCACATGCCCCTCCTCGACGAGCGTATAGGCGCTGGCAAAAAGGAAGAGTGCTCCATACCAGAATCGAACCAGATCACTCATGAAGGGCTGTTCATAGGAAAACACGAAGCGTGAGATCACGATCAGCAATTCAGCAACCACGATCAGCAGGGCCAGCCACATGAATCCGAGCGTTCGCGTGAAGGCCGCGATGACAAACGCAAGCAGCGCCAGGGGTACGTGAACATACGGACCGCGAAACAGCGATCGACCCAGGTTTTTTGCCATGTCCTCACCGACAATGACCTCAAGCAGACCTTCGGTTCGAAGGAACGAGATGGTGGCGTCGACAAGGCCAATCAGAAAAACGGCCCAGAAGGCCGCTCTAATCAGGAAGTTGTTCAGGTTTGTTATGCGTTCTGCATCGGTGCGAAGGTTGATGCCCGGGCTGGACGCGACAAACACGATCGCCAACACGGCCGCAATCGGATAGAGCGCAAACTGCAGCCATGCCAACTGCCCCTCCCCGCCGGACACAAGGGCTGCGCCGGGAAAACCGGCACCAAATGTGAAAAAGACATTCAGCACAAATACCAGAAGAACCGCCAGATTGATCCATCCGAAGATTCGCGTGGCAACCGACCATTTGGAAACGGCATCGGCGGTGTTCACATCACCTGACATATGGCCCTCCAAAAAACGGGATGGAAACTGGTTCCATCCCGTTCTGGTTTTCTAGAAGCAACCGGGTTTAAATTCCCAGGGCCTGGTTACGCAGGTTCGTGTAGCTGACTTCCTGCAGGGCCTGCCAACTGCCGATTTCAAGCAGCGCCGACTGGAACTCGTCATTGATTTTCTTGGCGAGTGGACTGTGGTCGCGAACCTCTTCAAAGACTTCCGCTGACGCTTCGGCAAAGGCTTCATAAATGTCTTCGGAGAAGATTTTCAGCTGAACGCCGTTTTCGTCGATCATGCGCTTGAGATACGCACCATTGTTGGCATTGACCTCGTCAAAACCCTTGGTCGACTCCTCGGTGGCAGCAGCCTCGATGACGGCCCTTTCCCAATCCGTCAGACCTTCCCACCAGGATTTGTTCATTCCCAGTGACAATACGCTGCCGGGTTCATGGAATCCGGGACCGTAGTAGAACTTGGCAACCTCGTAGAACTTCATGAAATAGTCGTTGTAGGGGCCAACCCATTCCGTAGCGTCAATCGCGCCGGAAACCAGGTTTTCATAAATCTGGCCGCCCGGAACCGCGATCGGTGATGCGCCCAGCTTGGCCATGACGTCTCCGCCAAGTCCCGGAATACGCATTTTCAGTCCCTGCAGATCGTCGGCAGAGTTGATTTCCTTGTTGAACCAACCGCCCATCTGCGCGCCGGTGTTTCCGGCCGCCAGAGCCTTGATACCGAATTCGCCACTGACTTCATCCCACAGTTCCTGGCCACCACCAAAACGAATCCAGGCGGTTATCTCGTTTGTCGTCATGCCGAACGGAACGGACGTGAAATAGGCCAAACCTGGATGCTTGCCCTTCCAGTAGTAGTCAGCGCCGCTATAGGCCTGTGCATTGCCTGACGCTGCTTCATCGAATGAGTCGAAGGCGCCGACGCGCTCGTTTGCAGCGAAATACTGAACATTCAAACGGCCCTCGGACAGCTCTGCAATTCGCGCTGCCAGACGCTGTTGTGAAATTCCGATACCCGGAAAATCGCGTGGCCAAGTTGAAAGAATGACCATGTCTTTGGTCGATTGGGTCACAGCCGGTGTCGCGAGCGCGGCCGCGGCTGTTACACCTGCGGTTGCGGTACCGGCTGTTTTTAGAAATTTACGGCGGTCCATAATAGTCCTCCCAAGAAGTGTGTGGACACTTGATAAATCTGAAAGGAATCCGACCGGCCTGAATGGCCTTGCCCTTCCTCCCTGTCTCCCAATAGTAAATTGACTTCAAATTCTCAATTGGTGCAAGTGCGTATCGCATAGGTAGTAGTGCGGATGACAGGATGTCGCACAACGACTTTGATGGGCTTCATTACTCTGGGAAAGCGCGGATATTGAAGCCGCACAAGACGATTGCGAATGACCAAACAGCGGAATGATTGACATGAATTTTCGGATCAAATTGCTCGCGATCACAATCTTGCCAGTGGTCCTCATTTCGCTGGCGGCGCTGATCCTCATCAACATCCAGTCCCACCAGCTCGCCGAAGTTCAAGGCGCGGCGGTGGAAAAGATGATCCGGGATTCAAAGGAATCCGAACTGCGCAATTACATAAAAATGGCGCAGTCCGCAGTCGAACCCTTCTACCAATGGGACAATGTGTCAAAAATTCAGGCGCAGAAATACGTCTCGGACGTCATGCAGCAAATGACCTTCGGCCAGGATGGGTATTTCTTCATCTTCAAGGCGGATGGAACCAATCTGGTTCACCCGCGGCAGCCGGAACTGGTGGGGCACAACTGGATCGATCTGGAGGATTCCCAGGGGCGACGGGTAATCAGCGACCTCATTGAGCTCGGCCGCCAAGGTGGTTCGTTCTATCAATATGTCTGGAACAAACCGTCCAGCGGCGCCGATGCCGAAAAGCTGGGACTGTCCTTCTTCCTCGACAAATGGGACTGGATGATCGGGTCGGGCCTCTACATGGACGACATTGCTGCCCAGATCGGCTCCATTCGTCAGCAGCTTGAAAACAATGTCGAGCAAACCCAATGGGTCCTCATTGTACTGGCCGTTGGTGCCGTGGCCATGACCAGTCTTTTATTTGCCGTAATTCACATCTCTGAACAGCGCCTGGCCGACAGCCGCCTGAAAAAAGTCGCGGCCGGCATTGTCGAGACGCAGGAAAACGAGCGTAAACGCGTATCGCGAGAGCTTCATGACGGGATTTCCCAACTGTTGGTCTCTGCACGCTACGGCCTGGATCAGGCCCATTCCAATGCCCTTGGAAACTCGGCCATCGCCGATCCGATTGAAAAATCGGCCAACGCCATTTCCAGCGCCATTGCCGAGATCCGGCGAATTTCCATGGCGCTGCGCCCATCTGTCCTGGATGAACTGGGACTGGCGGCGGCGTTGAAAAGCCTTTGTGACGATTTTGAAGCACAGACCGGTGTCACCGTTCACTCAGACATTCAGACCGTGGGTGATCTCTTGGGAGAGCGTGAAAAGACCACCTATTACCGCATAGCTCAGGAGGCACTGACCAACATCGCCAAGCATGCCCAGGCGACCGATGCCTGGGTCGAGCTGGTCACTTCGAAGCGGGCGGTGACCCTCGAAATCCGCGACAACGGGGTCGGCCTGTCGCCGGCAAGCACAACCGACTATGGCGGCGGATTGGGCATGCAGAACATGCTCGAACGCATCGAAAGTCACGGCGGTCAGCTCAGAAGATCCGTTGCGCCCGAGGGCGGCCTTTGCCTTCGGGTCTTGTTGCAAAAGAACAGCGCAAAGCCGAAACACCAAGACGCAGCGCACCGCCAGCTCGAAAACGCCTGAGGGCACTGCAAGCAAGCCGTGCGATTGCCCCTGCACAGTGTCCCCAATAGACTTGCAATCCGTACCCGAATGCCGATATTTAACCCCAAAAGGCACCAAAAGGGCCATTAGGGGAACCAATGCAGTCTGTGAAATCAGACGGCGCACGGCTTCGGTTAGTCATCGCGGATGATCATGATCTGCTGCGTGACGGTATTCGATCGCGTCTGTCGGATGAGGAATTTGTGGACATTGTCGGCGAAGCCCGCAATGGGCGTGAAGCGGTCGAGCTTTGCCTGCAGTTGCATCCCGACATGGTGCTCCTGGATATTTCAATGCCGGAACTGAACGGCCTTGAAGCGGCCGCGCAGATCAAACAATCCCTGTCCGATATCAAGATCCTGTTTCTGTCGATCTACGACAATGAGGAATATGTACGCGAAGCGCTGCGCATTGGCGCCAATGGCTTTGTCCTCAAGGACGTGTCGAAGGCTGAAATGATCAATGCGATAAAATCAGTTGCGCTTGGCGCCACCTATTTGGGTCCGCAGGCCGCCGCCTCGTTGGCCAAACGCCCCATGGCGGAGGGACAAAACATCGGTGATTTCGGATTGACGAGCCGCGAGAAGGAAGTCCTCGCAGCTGTCTCGAAAGGTCTGACCAACCGCGAAATCGCTCTTCAGTTGAGCATTAGCGTGCGAACGGTTGAGAGCCACCGCCTGTCCATTAGGGAAAAGACCGGTGGAGGAAATGCTGTCGCTCTTTCCAAGATCGCAGGCAAACTCGGCCTGTAGCTACCCCTGCACCGCATCGTTCTTAACAATATCGAAACAAATTCAGCGCACCGTATGGTTAGCAAATGGTGAAATTTGCTGCAAAAACTGGAGCGGCATCGCATAAACCTGTTGAAATGTGGCCGGATTGTGGCTCATATCGATTCCGCGATAATTGCAAGGTCGGCCTGTTGGACGGCATGAAACGTTCCTATATGTCGACCGATCAAGTGGTATCAACCAACCGGGCCTGGTGGCTTTTGTGGCACGATGGAAACGACAAACCTTCTAGATGAACTTGCCCAGACGGCACGGGTCGCTGGGCAAGCCGTTATGCGTGTATACGAAGAGGATCATGCGGCCTCGCTGAAGCATGACGGCTCACCGGTGACGAAGGCCGATCAAAGCGCCGAGGCGATCATCCTTCGCGATCTCGAACGGATGGAGCCAGACATTCACGTTGTTTCGGAAGAAAACACAGAAAGCCATTTTTCTACTCCTCCAAGCCGTTTTTTTCTGGTTGATCCGTTGGACGGCACGAAGGAGTTCCTGAAAAAGGACGGACATGGTTGCTTCACCGTCAACATTGCCCTGATTGAACAGGGTATTCCAGTATTGGGTATTGTCTACGCCCCGGCACTGGACCGGATGTTCATGGGTGGCCGGGGTGTGGGTGCGGTCGAGACCACGAATGGCGTACAGAAGGAAATACGAATTCGCCCGTGTCCAAGCACCGGCCCGGTCGCCGTGGCCAGCAGTTCACACCGTGATATGGAAACCGACAGCTGGCTGGAAGGCAACCGGATCGAACAGACGAGATCTATCGGTTCGTCGCTGAAATTCTGTCTGCTCGCCTCTGGCGAAGTTGATGTCTATCCTCGTTTCGGATGCACGATGGAATGGGACACGGCAGCAGGAGACGCTGTCTTGCGGGCAGCAGGCGGGACTGTCACAACACCTGACAACCAGCCATTTCTCTACGGAAAATCCCACTACCGCAATGGACCCTTCATCGCCTGTGGCGGCTGGTCAATCAAGCAATCTCTCTGCTAGTTGATTCCTGTTGGCGGGTTCCCTACCGTCAGTTCGGACGGCAATCACGGCAGTGGCCGCGCAGTTCGATTGCACAGGTCTTCATTGAAAACCCGTTCCGCTTTGCCAGTGTCTTGATCTGGTTCTCCAGCGAATCGTCGGCAAGTTCAGAGACTTTTCCGCAAATCTCGCAGATCGCAAAGACCATCGACTCCCGATCATCGCATTCGGGGTGCTGGCATGCCACAAAAGAGTTCAGGCTTTCCAGCCTGTGAATGAGGCCAAGTGAAATCAGCTTGTCGAGTGCGCGGTAAACCTGCAGCGGTGCCCGAAACCCCTTATCTCGCAATTGATCGAGAATCGCGTAGGCACTCAGGGGACCCTCCGCATGAGATAGCGCGCCAAAGACCAGGGTCTGGTTCTTGGTCAGTCCCATCGGAGATCTGTGATGATCGGATTTCACGGCGTTTCTCCCTTTATCCTTTCGGTCTTTGGTCTCAAAAGACCGGCCAGCGGGCTCAAGCTGATCACAAAGAAGATCACGGCTGCAACCACAATCGATGGCCCTGACGGCGTGTCCCAGTTCAGCGAACCAAACAGCCCTCCCACCACGGCCGCCGCACCAAACAGCGCGGCCAGAACAGCCATCTGTTCCGGTCCGCTGGCGAATCGCCTTGCGGTCGCCGCCGGAATGATCAGCAGCGCCGTGATCAGCAACACGCCGACGATTTTCATGGATATAGCAATGACAGTGGCCATCAACAACACGAAGATCAGATTGCTGCGATGCGGCCGCATGCCTTCAGCTTCGGCCAGTTCCGGATTCACGGTTGCCGCAAACAACCCATGCCAAACAACTGCAAGGACGATCAGAACGCCGATCCCGCCAAGATAGATGGTGAGGATGTCGAATTTCGACACTGCGAGAATATCGCCGAACAGAAATCCCATCAGATCAATTCGTACAGAGCTCATGAATGCCAGAGCAACCAACCCGAGCGCCAGCGCCGCATGCGCCAGAAGTCCAAGCAGAGAATCCGACGACAAGGTTGCCCGTCGCTGCAGGAGCACCAGCGCAACGGCCACTCCCGCACAAACGAGGAAAACGGCCAGAGTGATGTTCAGTTCCAGCAGGAAAGCGAGCGCCACACCCAGTAGGGCCGCGTGAGACAGCGTGTCCCCAAAATAGGCCAGCCGCCGCCATACCACGAAACAACCAAGCGGTGCGGCCACGATGGCCACGCCAACTCCTGCAATCAATGCCCTGAAGAAAAAATCGTCAAGCATGACGGCCCTCGTCGCCATCGGCGGCCACCGCTTCGTGAGCATGATGTCCGTCATCGGGATGACAATGATCGGTGATACTGCCATCGGCATGCCGCACCCGACCATCGGGCAGATGCGTATGATCATGATCGTGGCGATAAATGGCGATCGCCGCTGCTGCCCGGTCGCCGAACAGCCGGCGATATTCGTCACTCTCGACAACGACATCGGGCGTTCCGTTACAGCACACATGCCCATTCAGGCAGATAACACGATTGGTAGCAGCCATGACCACATGCAGATCATGCGAAATCAGCAATATACCGCAATTGAGTGTCTCTCGAATCCTCGAGATGAGTTCGTAGAGTGCGATCTCACCGGTATAATCGACACCCTGAACAGGTTCGTCGAGAACGAGCAAATCCGGCTTTCGGGCCAATGCCCTTGCCAGCAGCACCCGTTGAAATTCGCCACCCGACAGGGTGCGCACTTCCGCTTCGGCCAGGTGGGCCACACCGGTCATTTCCAGCGCCTCATGCGCCGACTGCGATGGAATACGGCGCGTCAGACTCATGAAGCGCCTGACATTTAAGGGCAACGTCCAATCCACCGTAATACGCTGCGGCACATATCCGATATTGAGCTGTGCGGACCGCTTGGCCGAGCCCTCCGTCGGTTTCATCACCCCCAGGGCCATCTTGGCGGTTGTCGATTTGCCGGACCCGTTTGGCCCGATCAGTGTGACGATTTCACCGCGATCAACGGTCAGATCAACACCCCGAACAAGCCATTTCCCGGATGCTTCAAGTCCAGCGTTTTCAAGTGTAACCAGGGCTGACGAACCAACAGACACGAAAATTTACCTTACATTGTTCAATGCCGCCCTCTATGGCATGTGTTATAATGTAACGCAATCGATGTTCGCGCCACCAAAACCCGGAGGGCTACGGAACAAACAATATCGCGGCGTTGCGATTGTGAAGAAGCATGGTTAAATGCCTTGGCAAGCAGAATCCAACGCAAAGGTAACAAACGGAGCGGCAATTGAAAGAAGCAAGACGAAGCATTCTAAAAGGCGGTGCGGTGGTCGCAGCGGCATCGGTGTTACCGGTTCGTTTGTCTGCGAGTGATGCACCAAACGGCACCGCCTTCGACAAGGCCCATGCGACGACCCAAGCCGTGCTTGCAGATCATTTTGTCAAACTGGGATATCAGCGCCAGCAGCCCGCACCCATCGTCACACGGGATGAATCCTTCAATGGCGGCCTTCGATACGACGAAACCGGCATTCTCGAAAAACCTGGACAACTGATGTTTCAGCAATGTACCCGCCTGGAGGATATTGCCCGAAAGGACCGACGGGACGTTCTGCCGCTGTTTCACATATTTACCTGCAGCAAGCCGTTGGGTTTCACAGCAAAACAGACGTTCCCTCAAATCCTGGCGGGCCTGACACAATCATTGAATCTTGACCCGGCCCGGTTGGCCTTTGTCTCCACGCCCAGGCTGAATGACTTTCTTCCGCTACTGGAGAAGGCAAATGTGGAAACGATCAGGCAGGTCTATTTGCGTGAGGATGCCGAGGCATTGGCCAATCCCGACGGATCCGGATACTACCGTTTCCCAGGAGCCCCGGACACGCCAATCCTGCCAACGGCAGGAATATACTACTGGATTGGAGATGGTCCACCGCAGCCCATCACGTCCTATCCCCCATCAGACGATTGGACCGAAATCGGTGAAATATCCATTGATGACGATGATCGTTTGGCCTTTGGCATGGGCACCGAACGGCTCACCCTGGCCTCCACCGGCATGATATCCAGCTGGCAGGAGCGGCTGGCGCAGCTGTTGGAGTACATTGAATTGGACAGCAGCGGTGCGTCACCACCCAGCGGCAGAGCACAGTTCATCGACGGCTGACGTGCGGCCCAAGGCGGAATCAGTTTGCGAAAGGATTCCGTCAAACAGCTGAATTGACGCACTTTTTTGTCATACACGCTCCAGGGCGATCGCAATCCCCTGCCCGACACCGATGCACATGGTCGCAAGAGCAAGCTTTGCCGAGCGGTCTGACAATTCCAGTGCGGCCGAACCTGTAATCCGCGCACCCGACATACCGAGAGGATGGCCCAGCGCAATTGCCCCGCCGTTTGGATTGACGAATTCGGCATCCTCGGCAATTCCAAGGTCGCGCAGAACGGCAATGCCCTGGCTCGCAAACGCCTCGTTGAGCTCGACGACATCAAAATCCGAAGCGGAAATGCCAAGCCGCGTGGTCAGTTTCTTTGTGGCTGGCGCCGGTCCAAACCCCATGATGCGCGGAGCAACGCCGGCTGTGGCACCACCCAGAATACGGGCAATCGGCTGCAACCCGTGCTTCTTTGCACCTGCCTCTGACGCAACGATCAACGCCGCCGCCCCGTCATTAACGCCGGACGCATTGCCTGCGGTGACCGAACCGTCCTTGCGAAAGGGCGTTGCCAGCTTGCCGAGCTTTTCCAAGGATGTCTCACGGGGATGTTCATCGCTTTCGACGACGACCGGATCCCCGCGTCGCTGCGGAACCGATACCGGAGTGATCTCCCGGGCATGCCGCCCGTTTGACTGGGCTGCGGCTGCCTTTTGTTGCGACCTGAGCGCAAAAGCATCCTGATCCGCGCGCGACACATTGAAATCTTCGGCCACATTTTCAGCCGTTTCCGGCATCGAATCGACGCCATATTGCGCTTTCATCACAGGATTGACGAACCGCCAGCCGATTGTCGTGTCATAGATTTCCGCGTTGCGGGAGAACGCCGTTTCAGCTTTGGGCATCACAAATGGAGCCCGCGACATTGACTCGACGCCGCCGGCAATCACCAGATCTGCCTCACCGGCCTTGATGGCGCGGGCGGCGGCAATCGTTGCGTCCATACCTGATCCACAGAGCCGGTTGAGCGTCCCGCCGGGCACACCGTCGGGATAGCCAGCGAGCAGAAGAGCCATTCGGGCGACATTTCGATTGTCCTCACCGGCCTGATTGGCGCAGCCGAAAATCACCTCTTCAACCGCCTCAAGGTCCAGTCCGGAATTGCGGTCCCGCAACGCTTTCAGTGGTATGGCCGCCAGGTCATCGGCCCGGACAGTCGAAAGACTACCGCCAAAGCGTCCTATGGGCGTACGGATATAGTCACAAATGAAAGCGTCCGGCATTTATTTCTGGTCCTGATGAGTTGGCGTGCTTCTCTCGTGCGCGGCCTTGGTGCGCGCCTTCAGATCGCGCAGGGTGGAAAGTTCAAGCTCGGTCGGTGGAGACGTCTGCGCCGGTTGATCCGCAAATTTGACCGTCCATCCGCAGCTTGCCTGAATGTCCTCCCGGCTGACACCCGGATGAATGGACACGACCGTGAATTCCTTGGTCGTCTCATCGGGTTTCCAGATCGCCAGATCCGTAATCAGCATGGTTGGCCCCTTTGTGTCGATGCCAAGCCGCTTGCGATGATCACCGCCATCCCCATGGCCGAAAGACGTGTAGAAGTCGATTGTGTCGACCATGCCACGCTGCGACTGTTTCATGGTGATGTAGACCTCGCCGGATAGGCTCGCAATTTCAGGCGCCCCGCCGCCACCCGGAAGCCGTGTTTTTGGCGTTTCATAGTCACCGATCACGGTGGTGTTGATGTTGCCGAACCGGTCGAGCTGCGCAGCGCCCAGGAATCCTATGGACACGCGCCCGCCCTGCAGCCAATAGCGAAACATTTCCGGTACAGAGACGGTCGTCAATGCCGTATCACACAATTCACCATCTCCGATCGACAGAGGCAGGACGGTTGGCGCCGTTCCAATCGTGCCGCTCTCGTAGATCAGCGTGATATCCGGTGCGTGGGTCAGGCGTGCCACATTGCATGCGGCGGACGGCGCACCGATGCCAACGAAACACACATCGTCATTCTTCAGTGCGCGTGAGGCGGCAATGGTCATCATTTCATCGGGTGTAAAGGCCATCTCGCTCATACCTCAGCCCTCAATTCACTGACCCGGCCATCAAATGCTTCGGGTGTCCTGTCGAGCACGTGATCCTGCATCCAGGAAAGGAATCTGTCACGGTCCGCAGCGATTTTGTCCCATTCCAGATAATAGGCATTGTCTCTGCCATAATAGCCCTGCGTATAGGATGGGTGCGCGCCGCCCGGAACCACGCAAATCGATGTGACGGTCCAATGGGGCAAAACGCACATGTTGGGATGAGCATCGAGATCGTCAACGACTTCCTCGACGGTTACAACAGCCCGACTGGCAGCAAGAACGGCTTCCTTCTGGACACCGACGATCCCTTCAATCAGAACATTGCCCTTGCGATCCGCCTTGGAGGCGTGAATAAAGGTCACATCGGGTCGAATTGCAGGCACCGCCGCCAGTTGCTCGCCGGTAAAAGGACATGTGACCGCCTTGATATTGGCATTGACGCGGGCAAGTTCTGCACCCCGGTAACCGCGAAACACGGCACAGGGCAACCCGGCAGCGCCAGCCTCATAGGCATTGGCCATTGCCGCATGGCTGTGCTCCTCCAGTTCCAGGCCGTACGGCCAGCCCTGTTCGACCGCGTCGCGAACCCGGCGCAGCAGGCCGACACCCGGATTTCCGGCGTAGGAGAAGATCATCTTGCGTGCCAGGCCCATACCGACCATCTGGTCGTAGACCACATCCGGCGTCATGCGTACAAGCGTCAGATCACGCCGCTTTTGCCGGATCGCCTCATGCGCCGCGGCAAAGGGAATGAGATGGGTAAATCCCTCGAAAGCCGCGGTGTCTCCGTCCTTCAGATTGGCAGCCACCGCGTCCTGAAGGGACTGAAATTTGGTCATTGGCCCGAGTCCTATATATCGAAGAAAATGGTCTCGTCATCACCCTGAAGGTGAATGTCGAAATGATAGCCCTCGGGGGTTTTTGCGGCCATCAAGGTTGGAATCCGGGACCTGTGCTCGATGCGCCGGAGGATCGGATCTTCGTCATTTGCCGTCTCCTCATCAGCAAAATAAAGGCGCGTATTGAGACCGAGATTGATGCCCCGCGCCACGATCCACAACGTGATATGCGGTGCCTGAAGACGGCCATCGACATAGGGCACACGGCCCGGCTTGACCGTTTCAAAACGGAATTCACCCGTTTTCATGTCACTGGGCTGCCGACCCCATCCGGTGAAGTTCGGATCAGCCGTGCCACGCAATTCCGAGGGGCTGTTGTACAGACCATCGGCATCGGCCTGCCATATCTCCACAAGAGCATCCTTCAAGGGAGCCTTGATGCCGTCCAGCACATGACCGGTCAGCAAAATGCGTTTACCCTTGGTCTTTTCGTTGACCATCGACGCACCCGGGTCCCGGTCATAGACACCCTCGATTCCGCAGAAATTCGGCGTGCAGCCAATATGAACATACGGTCCCGCCGTCTGTGAGGCACTTTCTTTCAATTGGTGGATTTTCTGCGCCATTTAATTGCCCTCCAACCGGTTCTCGAAGAGTGTTGATCGACGCCCGCGCAACACGATGTCGAATTTGTAGGCTAGCGAGTCCATCGGAATCGTATTGGCCATATCGAGCGCTGCGGTCAGTTGATCGATCGCCGCCGGATCATTGATCGTATTGACGATCGGACAGATGGGAATGAGTGGATCGCCTTCAAAGTACATCTGAGTGATCAGGCGTTGCGCAAACCCCGCGCCAAAGAGTGAAAAGTGAATATGGGCCGGTCGCCAGTCATTCGGTCCATTTGGCCACGGATAGGGACCCGGGCGGACGGTCCGAAAGGCATACGATCCGTTTTCATCGGTTATGGTCCGACCGCAACCACCGAAATTGGAGTCAAGTGGCGCCAGATAACTGTCATTTTTGTGCCGGTAACGTCCGGCGGCATTGGCCTGCCAGAATTCAAGCAGCACACCGGGCACACCTGTTCCGCGTTCGTCGCGGATGTGGCCGTGAACGACAATGCGCTCGCCCATCGCGCTTTCACCCGGTGCGGCGAAATTATGTATCAGGTCGGCGTCCAATTCGCCGAGCATGTCATGTCCGAACACCGGACCCGTGATCTCACTCACGGTGTTGCCGATCGACAAGAGCGCCTTTTGCGGCGATCTCAGCACGCTGGTCTTGTAGCCGGGTGTAAATGCGGACGGTTGCCAGTTGCGGTCGCGCGGAAAGAAAGCCCCTGTCTCGGGATTGGCGTTATGCATGGCTCGTCTCCTCTGCTGCCTCGTCCATTTCTGCAAATGTGTTTCGAGCGATCTTGATGGCGCGGTTGGCCGCCGGCACGCCGGCGTAGATCGCAACATGCAGCAATGCTTCGCAAATGTCGTCACGCGTTGCGCCGGTATTGGCCGTTGCTCGAATGTGCATGGCGACCTCTTCGTCGTGACCGAGGGCGGCAAGCAGGGCGATGGTAACGATCGATCGCTCACGCCAGGTCCAGTTGGGCCGCGACCAGACATTTCCCCAGGCCGATTCGACAATCAGTTCCTGAAACGGAGCGTCGAACGCTGTTTTTCCGGATTCGGCCCGATCTACATGGGCGTCGCCGAGCACATTGCGGCGGGTCACCATGCCCTTGGAATATCTTTGGGAGGGTGCACTGCTCTCCGTCATGGAACTCTCCAACCTGACCATTTTCGACGTCAGAGTGCCTGGCAACCACGGCATTTCAACCGGCTTTTGCCATCCGCCTCTCGACAAAACGTAATTTACATATTTAAATCGGGATGAAAAATGATATAATTCAGTAATTGAATATCGGAACAGTTATGAATTCTATCCGCCGCGTCAAATTGAGACATCTGGAGACATTTGTCGAAGTCGCCCGTCAGAAAAGCGTCAGCCGCGCTGCTGAAAATCTGCACCTGACGCAGCCCGCCGTGACGCGCACCATCCGGGAACTGGAGGACATTTGCGGCAAGCCGCTGGTCGAGAAGGATGGCCGTGGCATTCGTATTTCCCACTACGGCGAGGTATTTCTGCGCTATGCAGGCAGCAGTCTTGCCGCGGCGCGCGGCGGCATCAATGCGCTGGCACAGCTCAATCTGTCCGACGGGCCGATGGTGCGTCTTGGCGCCCTGCCGACCGTGTCGGCCACCATCGTTCCCATCGCGGTCTCCCGTTATCTGCAGTCCGGCATGCAAAACCGACTGAGTGTGGTGACCGGAGAAAACCGTGTGCTGCTCGATCAGTTGAGGGTCGGTGAACTGGATCTTGTCATGGGTCGCCTTCCGGCGCCTGAAAACATGCAGGGCCTGATTTTTGAACCGCTGTTTCGCGACAAGGTCGTCTTCGCGGTCAGGGCCGATCACCCGCTGGCCAGCCGCAATCAGATCTCCGTCGATTCCCTTGACGATTACCCGGTCCTGGTGCCGACCCGGCAATCCATCATCCGCCCTTTCGTCGACCGTCTGTTTATCGAGCAGGGCATGAGCGAGCCGAAATTGGCCATCGAAACGGTGTCCGATTCCTTCGGCCATGCCTTTGTTCGACAGTTCAACGCGGTCTGGATCATTTCACGTGGTGTGGTTTCCGCGGAAATCGACAGCGGAGAGTTCGTCATATTACCGTTCGACACGGATTCAACGCTCGGATCAGTGGGTCTCAACACCCGGGCGCAGATCGAATTGGGGCCAGCGGCGGAAGCCTTTGCCGATATGCTGCGCCGGGCTGCCGAGGAAACCCGTCAGGACTGACAAAGGAAATCAGGGCGTTCTGTCCGGCGCTCAACCTTTTGCGGGCCTCCGCTCCTCATACAGCCTGCCCCGCCTTGTGCCGTCCGGCCGGTTGCGCGATGATGCCGAGATCATCCCAACCGAACCATCAAGGTCCTGCCATGCCCATCAATCCGGAACGTGATGTCGAGCTTCTGAAACGGACCATTGAACTGGCGCGGATGGCCCTGGCGCGCGGTGACCTCCCCTTCGGCGCACTGCTTGCGGATCGGGACGGTGAAATCCTGCTTGAAGCACAAAACACAGCCGGAACGCTCAGGGACCGCACTGGCCATGCGGAACGAAACCTGATGACGGAAGCGTCGCTGAAATTCGAACCCGATTTTCTCGAGGGTTGCACCATGTACACGAGCGCCGAACCCTGCGCCATGTGCGCCGGATCGGTCTATTGGGCCGGTGTCGGGCGGGTGGTTCACGGGCTGAGCGAGAAGGCACTCAAGGCAATCATCGGTCCGCATCCGGACAATCTGACAATGGACCTGCCCTGCCGGGACGTCTTTGCGGCCGGGCAAAGGCCGGTGGAGGTGGTTGGACCGATCCTGGAGCAGGAATCGGCAGCCATTCATCAGGGTGTATGGACCGAACTCTGACCGAGATCGGATAAGCCGTTTCAGTGTGGCCTTGAATCTTTTTGTTCGGAAAGGGCCGCAACGGACTCCTTTTCAACGACAATTTCTGACAACCACTGTTGAAACCGCAGCAGCGGCGGATGGTTCTTTCGCATGGTCGGCCAGATCAGCGAGTAACTGCCGATGCTTTGATTGGCCTCATTCCAGACAGGTGTCAGCGTCCCGCTTCTCAGCTCTTCCTCGATCAGGAATTCCGGCAGGAGTGCCAGGCCAAGGCCGTGGGCGGCAGCTTGCGCCATGGTCGCGAACTGATCGAAAGTCATGCTCGCCGGAACCTCGATGTCGAGACCATTGACGGCAAACCATGCCTGCCAGGCATCCGGGCGAGTTGCCAGATGCAGCAGGGGCGCATCCGCGATATCTTCCACCGATCCGATACTCAATCCCGCGAGAAAATCCGGTGAACAGGCTGGGATGACGGTTTCGTCGATGAGATGCAGCCTTTCGGTATCCGGCCAATCTTCGGCGCCGAAATGTATCGCGGCATCCAGCATTTCTCCGGCAAAGTCGAACGGCCGCAATTTGGTTGTCAGATTTACCGTGATACCGGGATTTTTCTGCAGGAAGTCGGGCAAGCGCGGGGCCAGCCAGCGCGTTCCGAAGGTTGGCACGATGCCCAGATTGAGCACACCGCCATCCGGATTGACCTTCAGCGAGGTCGAGGCCATCCGGATGATCGACAGAGCCTTGCCGATTTCCTCCAGATAGGCCGTACCTGCCGGCGACAGGACAACACGCTGTCGGCGCCGGATGAACAATTCCACACCCAGATGATCTTCCAGCGCCCTGATCTGGCGGCTGACTGCCCCCTGGGTCATGTTCAGATCCGCAGCCGCAAGGGTAAAGCTGCTGCGCCTGGCGGCAGCTTCGAACGTTTCAAGCAGACTTGTTTGCGGCAGTCTTCGAGGCAACGATCAGCCTTTCTGGAAAAACGGTGTTCCTCAATGATGTCTATTGATCAAAAAAAGCTCCTGTGCGGGTGTTTAGGAATATATCCATCGGAATGTCCTCCTGCTTGAGGAACCCGGCACTTGGCAGGTGCCCGTCACGCACCATCTCGATCACCGCCACAACCGACGCTGATGTGGTCCATGCAATGGCCGTACGCTCGATCCCGGCAATAACCATCGGCCGATAGCCGCGTACGAATTCCTTGCGGGACAGGCGCCCTTCGATTTCACCCTCTGCTGCCACATGCACATAGACGATATCCTGATCGACCGGCGGCTTTGCGTTGACGAGAATTTCGCCGGCTAAATCCCGCCTCTCGCGCATCAAAAGCTCATGAAAGAAGAAATTCATCAAGGTCATGTGCCCGGGATAGCGCATGGACTTGTAGTCGATGTTGTCGACCAAGCCGTGATAGGTGTCGCACATGGTGCCGAGCCCGCCGGAGGTGGTGAATGCCTCCAGTTTCACCCCGTCGATGTAAAGTGTTTCGAGCCATTCCATCGATGACACCCATTTGCGCTCGCCCGCCTCGATGACCTCGCAATCATTCAGATATTCATTGACCACCCCTTCGGGCGACCAATTGAAGGAATAGGCCATCAGACCGGTGGGATTTTGCGGCAGCGCGCCGACCCGCATGCGCAGAGAGCGGCACAGATCGAACTGTGCAATATGCGACGCACCGACTATGCCGATAAAACCCGGTGCCAACCCGCATTGCGGCGCCATCAGCCCTTTGGATGTTTGCGCCAGTTCGATGATGTGCCGGGTTGTTGGCACGTCTTCCGTCAAATCGAAATAGTGAATGCCGGTCGCATGGGCGGCATCGGCGATCCCCACATTCAGGTGGTACGGCAAACAGGAGAGCACGGCATCCGAACCGGAAAAGTGCGCCGCAAGGCTCGCGGCATTCGAAACATCCACAGTATCGACATCATAGGGCACCGCCTCACGCGGCAGCCGGACATCAAGCCCCGTGACCTGAAAGCCGGATTCATGAAGCAAGATCGCGGCAAGCTTGCCAACTTTGCCCAATCCGAGAACCGTAATCTTCTCCATATCCGTCTCTCCAACCTTTGGGCCGAACCGGCAATTCCGCAACGGTCACCCTGTTGCCAGAACCCGCTGTTCATCCATCCCCATCGAAACGACAACCGGATCGGTCGCCTGGCGTGACCCAAATGCCGCTTTGCCTGTCAGGCCCTGCCATTCAATTGCAACCAGCGACTGTGCGACCGAACCGCCCAGCGTGTTGCCGGGCCCGGTTACGATAAGGTAGTCCGGGGCAAATTCCCGCATGGCGACCTGAACGGCCAGAGCGAAATCATAGGGCTCAGTCACCTGGTGCCCCAGCGTGTAGTCCCAGAGCGCCGCGGGATCGCGCGCACCCGGGTACCAGATTGAGCCGCGTCCATCGATCAAAGGCAATCGCGGCTGCCGGAACATGGTTTGCGGTAGGGCTGCCTGTCCCCTTTGGGCATTCGCCTCGAGCAACGGCGTATGAAACGCCGCATGGTTTTTCAGTCGCATCGGAAACCGATCGTCGACCGGCTCCAGCGCAGACGCAAGGGCATCAAGCCCGACATCATCACCGGCAAAGACCAGCATGCCACCAAGATCGATCGAGATGTGGAGCGCACAGGATTCGCGAAGGGCGATCGTCTCGACCAACGTTCGAAGGCGGTCCCGCTGGCCCGGAATGTCATGCCATTCCGAATCCACCACCGGATAAACGAGTTGCCCGCCGATCAGGTTATCCTGCATCAATGTGCCCATGGTGTTGATCACAGCCATGGCGTCGGTCTCCGACAGAGCACCGGCACAGGCCAGCGCGATATACCAGCCCATGGAATTGCCGGTAACGGCGACAATATTGATGCTCTCACGATCAATAGACAGGAAATCACCATAGGCGCACCCGTAAATGAGGGGAGAGGCATTGTCGCCCCGTGTATGGATGGATGCCGAATAGCGGTCGGCACCATCAAGCTCCGTTATGGGCGCTTGCCCCTGTTTCCGCCGGAAACGGTCGAGCATGGCAAGGAATTCGGTCTTGTCGGCATGATGGCGCGCGAGATAGCCCAATTCCGGCTGATTATAGGTGCCCCTGCCCGGACAAATGACGACTGCGGTCCTCGTCATCGGTTTTTACCATACAGGTCCAGGGCCGCCTGGATAATGCTGTCGCGGCCTGGCAGGGTAACGGTCGCCGCACGTCCCAGCGGAATGAAACTGTCCTCCGCCGCAATCCGTGCAACAGATGTCCCTTTTGATATCTCATTTGCCAGCATCGTCATCAAAGCCTCGGATTGAGACCCGGTAACCCGGCACTCCTCGACAATGAGAACATTCGCACAGGAACTGACAGCCTCCCGAATGGCGGTTTCGTTCAATGGAGCCAGCCAGCGCAGATCAATGATGCGCAGCTTCATGCCGTGCTCTTGCGCCAGCAGTCTTTCAGCCTGTCTGGACAGATAGTAGCCATTTCCATAGGTGATGATCGCCAGGTCTTCGCCATCACCGTGCTGACCGATCTCGCCGATCCGGATCGGTTGACCGGAACCCGGCGGCTCGTAGGTGAATGTCCAAAGTCCATCCTTGGTCTCATGGAGGTCACGGGTCATGTAAAGCGCAATGGGTTCCACAAACGCGACGACCCTCTGTTCTTCGCGCGCCAGCCGAACACACTCGCGCATCATGTGAACCGCATCGGCACCATTTGACGGACAGGCAATGACAAGGCCCGGAATGTCCCGGAGAACCGCAAGGCTGTTGTCATTGTGGAAATGACCGCCAAAGCCCTTCTGATAGCCAAGACCGGCTATGCGAAGGACCATTGGATTGGTGTATTGCCCGTTGGAGAAAAAACTGAGCGTTGCAGCCTCGCCGCGCAACTGGTCTTCAGCATTGTGCAGATAGGCCAGAAACTGAATTTCCGGGATCGGAATCAGACCATTATGGGCAAGACCGATCGCAAGCCCGAGAATGGACTGTTCATCAAGCAGGGTGTTGATCACCCGGCTGGGGCCGAACCGGTCATGCAGCTTGGCGGTGACGTTGTACACGCCGCCTTTCGGACCGATATCCTCTCCGGCCATGACGATTTCATCATGCTCAAGCATCAGATCGGTTAGCGCCCAATTCAGAAGTCGGGCCATGTGTTGCGGCCTGTCCATGGTCTTGCCGTCGCTGCCGAAAGCAGCGGTCCGCCCTTCGTCCGACGGACCGTTCTTGCTGCGCCAGCTCCGCTTTGGCGGGATGAGGCTTTCCATCACCTGCGATGCTGTTGACAGCTTGGGTCGCTCGATGGCCCGCTCGGCAATGCGGCTGCAACGCGCGCCGGTCGATAAATAGATGTCGAGGATGGCATCCCTGTCCAAAATGCCGTTGTCGATCAGCAAACGGGCCGAGTGGAGCAGCGGATCATTGGCTTCATCCGCCTCAACTTCCGACTTGTCCATATAGGCTGTCTGTACATCGGAACCGGCATGGCCGTAGAGGCGCACCGCCTGCATGTGCAGAAAGGCCGGCTTCCTGCGTCGGCGTACGAAATCCGCTGCCGCGCGCGCCGTCTTGTAGGTGTTGACGAGATCGAGCCCCGAGCAGCGAAAATAGGTCAGGGATGGCCGGGACGACATATTGGCCTCCACCCAGCCGCCGGGCGTTTTTGTCGAGATGCCGATACCATTGTCCTCGCAGACGAACAGGAGTGGCATGGGAAGTCCCTGATAGGCCGTCCAGCAAGCCGTATTGAAGGCGCCCTGCGCGGTCGAGTGATTGGCGGATGCGTCGCCGAAACTGGCCAACACGATGGCATCGTCATCCATTTGTTGGTGCTCTGAACCCAACCGTTTGCACAGACCAACGGAATAGGCAGCACCGACAGCCTTGGGAAGATGACTGGCAATGGTTGACGTTTGAGGCGGGATCGACAGTTCGGAGGAACCGAGCACCTTGTGCCGGCCACCGGAAATCGGATCGTCAGACGACGCAACGAAACTCAGCAACATATCCCAGGCCGGTGTCTGCCCGGGAAGCTGCGTGGAGCGGTGGATCTGGAAGGCAGCGTCGCGATAGTGCAAAAAAGCCATATCGCCGACCCGCAGCGCCGCCGCAATTGCCGCATTGCCCTCGTGCCCCGACGAACCGATCGTGTAGAAACCCTCGCCCCTCGCCTGCAACTTACGTGATGTGCGATCAAGCTGGCGAGACAAAACCTGGCTGCGAAACAGCGCAACCAGGTCGAACGGCCGCAATCCGGCATCCGCAAGCGTGTCATGACTGACCGGTCGTGGCAGGTCGCCACGGCCGATCCGGGTCAGGAAGTTCTCATGGACGACATCCGCACGGTCCACCGATTGATCCGATCAGAAAAAGGCCTGAAGGCCGGTTTGCGCGCGCCCCAGGATCAGCGCATGAACGTCATGAGCTCCCTCATAGGTGTTGACCGTTTCCAGGTTGCACATGTGGCGCATCACCTGGAATTCCTCTGAAATTCCGTTGCCGCCGTGCATGTCGCGCGCCAGACGGGCAATATCCAGCGCTTTGCCGCAATTGTTCCGCTTGATCAGCGAGATCATTTCAGGAGCCGCATTGGCCTCGTCCATCAGCCGGCCGACTCGCAGGGCTCCCTGCATTCCGAGCGTGATTTCGGTTTGCATGTCCGCCAGTTTCTTCTGATAGAGCTGGGTCTGCGCCAGCGGCCGACCGAACTGTTTGCGGTCGAGGCCATATTGATGAGCCGCATGCCAACAGAATTCTGCTGCGCCCATAACGCCCCAGGCAATGCCGTAGCGGGCGCGATTGAGACAACCGAAAGGCCCCTTCAACCCTGACACGTTGGGCAGCAGCGCCGACTCGTCAACTTCGACATTGTCCATGACGATTTCGCCGGTCACCGAGGCACGAAGAGACAGCTTTCCGCCGATTTTCGGCGCCGACAGGCCCTTGGTGCCCTTTTTCAGGACAAAGCCGCGAATTGCACCGTCATGGGCATCCGATTTTGCCCACACGACGAAAACATCGGCAATCGGTGCGTTGGAAATCCACATCTTGGTGCCGGTCAAGCGGTAACCGCCATCGGTCTTGACCGCGCGGGTTTTCATTCCACCCGGATCACTGCCGGCATCCGGTTCAGTGAGCCCGAAACAGCCGATCAGTTCACCGCTTGCCAGTCCCGGCAGATAGGCCTGACGCTGTTCCTCCGACCCGTAGGCATAAATCGGATACATCACCAGCGAAGACTGGACCGACATCATCGAACGATAGCCCGAATCGACCCGTTCGACCTCGCGCGCCACCAGGCCATAGGACACATAGCCTGCACCGGACCCGCCATAGGCCTCTGGCACGGTGATCCCAAGCAGACCCATCTCGCCCATTTCCCGGAAAATACCGGGATCGGTGACCTCGTCACGATAGGCATCGATGACGCGCGGCTGCAGTTTTTCCTGCGCATAGGCCCGCGTTGCATCGCGGATCATCCGCTCATCTTCTGACAATTGATCGTCGAAACGAAACGGATCCTCCCAGTCGAAATTGGCGAGGGAAGGCATTTCCTTCGGTTTGAGATTGGCCAGCATCGTAGTCGTCTCCTCAGATATCCGCAGACAGACCCCATCGGGGTACTCCCTTGCTCCGTTCCATCTTTCTCACCGAACGGATAAATCAATCCGTTGCCCGGCAACACCCCTCATACGTATCAAACCGGGCAATGGATGCGGATTCTTCATATCAATTCTTCATGACTCTCCTGAATTTCCGGGAATTTGCGAAATAAGATCCAATCCGTAAAGCCATTTTACCGAATTACTTCATTCCTATCTGGAATGAACTTGGTTCATTAGGCCCATACGAATGCATGGCAAAAACCGGCGGATTACACGATTTGTAAAGTGTTTTGGCGTTTGCTCTTCGCAACATGGAGACCACATGACCCTTTCCACCTATTCCATTGAGACGGTATCGCGCGGACGCATCCGATTGCGTCACGTCGTTGACTGGTTCTCCCGTGGATTGGTCACCCACCGCTCCCTTTACACAATCGCGCTCGCCACCTTCACCATGGCCTTGATCGTCGCGCCATTCAGCGGCAACTGGCCGGATTTCGACATATTGCGGATCTTCGGGTTTTACCTGGCCGTCGCCACCGGGATTGGAATTCTTGGTGGCTTGACCGTTAAGTTCTTTCATCTGGCACTCTTTGAGCGGCCCGCATCCCCCACGCGTGCAATGCTGCACTGGCTGAAGACCCGCATTGTTCGTGAGGACAGGCTCGCCAACACCATTCACTCCTTCATACCCCTGCTGCTGTTCGTCTCCGGATTTTCCATTCTCAAGGGCGCCATCGGCCTTCTGCACCCATTCAGCTGGGATGTATTCTTCCGCAATCTGGATAGCGCACTCAGCGGTGGCATCCTGCCCCATGAGTGGCTGCACGCCATAATCGATAGTCCACTTGCGGTCTCGATCGTCAATTTCAACTACAATCTGTGGTACTTCATCATTCTCGGCACCTATTTTGCCGTTGGCATGGCAGCCCGAAACTCTGCGGATCGGATGCGGTTTCTCAATGCGTTCATGCTCCTGTGGCTGATTGCCGGCGTATTTGTTGCCTTTGTCTTTTCCTCGGCCGGCCCCGTCTATTTTCAGCGCCTCGGCCTCGGATCGGACTACGAACCTCTGATGACGGCGCTTTATGCCGCCGCCGAACACCACCAGATCTGGGCCCTGTCAACTCAAGAGACACTGTGGGAAGGTTTCATCGGCGAGCGCAGGGGCTCGGCGGGAATCTCGGCTTTTCCATCGTTGCATGTGGCAACATCGGTTCTGGTCGCGATTTACGCCACCCATTGCAGGTCGAAACTGGCCATTCCGGCCTGGATATTCGCTGCCGGCATTCTTTTGGGGTCGGTCGTGCTGGCGTGGCACTATGCGGTCGATGGTTATGCGGGCGCTGTGCTCGCAATCCTGATCTGGAAACTTTCGGGCTGGAAACGACTCGACCCGGACCGACAGCAGACCATTGAGTGACGAGAACCACGGTCTTTCAAAGGCCAATGAGCGGCGTCAGTCGTTGATCCGGTTGATCCATGCAGGCGTCACAGAACCCGTCAAAACCTGAACTGGCTTAAATTGCCGATTTGCGCATCTCCGCAATATAGACCTCACGCAATTGACGGGCGACCGAACCAACGCTCCCGTCACCGATTGGCTTGCCATCAATTTGTACGACCGGACTGACGAAACCCGATGCCGAGGTTGAAAACGCCTCCCGCGCGCCTTGCGCCTCTTCGATCGTGAATGGACGTTCCTCGACTTTCATTTGCAGATTGCGGGCGCATTCCAGCACGGCACGGCGGGTGATGCCATGCAAAATCAGATTGGAAAGATCCCGCGTCACGATGGTCCCGTCCCGTGTCACGATATAGGCATTGTTCGAGGAGCCCTCGGTCACCAGCCCGTCGCGCACAAGCCAGGCGTCGTCTGCGCCTTTGGACCGCGCCTCCATTTTGGCAAGCGACGGATAGAGAAGTTGCACGGTCTTGATATCGCAGCGCGACCAGCGTTTATCGTCGACTGAAACGACTTTCGCACCACGTTGCGCCAGCGGGTTGTCGATCACCGAATAGGCCTGCGTGAAAAGCACCGTGGTCACCGGTGTGTCTTCCGGCGGGAACACGAAATCGCGATCGGCCGCACCACGTGTCACCTGAAGATAGATGATCCCCTCATCCAGATCGTTGGCGGCTATGAGTTGGCGATGAATGTCCAGCAATTGCTCGTCAGTGAGATCCAGAACGATATTCAATTCGCCAAGGGAACGGCGCAGTCGCGCGCGGTGGCCGAAAAAATCCACAAGCTTGCGATCCAGAACGGTCGTGACTTCATAGACGCCATCCGCAAAGAGAAAACCGCGGTCGAAGATGGACACTTTCGCCTCGTCCTCCGGAACGAATTCACCATTGACATAAACTGTGCGCATGTATCAGCCCCAGAGTTCTGGATTGGAAGGATGGACGCCGGCGGCATCATAGAGCAGTGGATCCGGTCGGTCACTGGCAAGCAGCAGCGGGCCGTCGAGATCGACAAACCGTGCGCCTTGAGCCAAAAGCAGCGCCGGTGCCATGGCAAGCGATGAAGCGACCATGCAACCGATCATGATGTCAAAGCCCAACGCCGTGGCATCGCGCTTCAGCGCCAACGCCTCGGTCAGACCGCCTGTCTTGTCCAGCTTGATATTGATCATGTCATATTTGCCCTGAAGCTGCGCCAGGGAGGCACGGTCGTGACAACTCTCGTCTGCACAGACAGGCAAAGGCCGTTCCAGGCCGGACAGGCCATCATCCTCGCCCGCTGGCAAAGGCTGCTCGACCATCTTCACGCCGAGCCGCACGAGCTCGGGAGCGAGCGCCTGGTAGGTTCCGACCGTCCAGCCCTCGTTCGCATCGACGATAATGGCCGCATCAGGCGCGCCCCGCCGTACAGCTTCAAGCCGGGTCAGGTCTCCCTCGCCACCAAGCTTGATTTTCAGTAATGGCCAGTCAGCATGGGCCCGGGCCTTCTCCTGCATGGCTTCGGGAGTGTCCAGTGAGAGCGTATACGCGGTTTGAACCGGCTGTGGCTCCGCTAATCCGGCAAGCTGGTAGGCACGCTGGCCTGCCCGCTTCGCCTGCAGGTCCCACAGCGCGCAATCCACTGCATTTCTGGCTGCGCCTGCGGGCAAGTGTTGCAGCAGGCGGTCACGATCGAGATCAAGCACATCCCGAAGCGACACGATGGTTTCGATCACCCCTTCGACGCTCTCACCATACCGGGCATAGGGCACACATTCTCCCCGGCCAGTGTCCACACCGTCGCTGACCGAAACGGAAACGACTCTTGCCTCGGTCCGGGAACCGCGTGAAATGGTGAAAACCTCAGCCAGCGGAAACACGGTCTCCTCGGCGTGGAGGGTCAGCCGGTCGCCGGTCATGACAACGCGTCGACCAAACGCGCTGCACCGTGGCGAAACGGATCGACTGTCGGCAGGCCGAGCCGATCCTCAATGCCGGCTGCATAATCCAGCGCTTCCTGCTCATCCATGGCCGATGTGTTGAGTGCCACGCCGGTTACGGTGCAATCCGGATTGACGACACGGGCCAGAACAAGTGCCGTGTCGCGCAGGCGCTCGAAACTTTGTGCCTGATAATCCGGCAGACCGCGCATATGGGACCGGTTGGGCTCATCGCACATGATCATCGCGTCGGGCTGACCGCCATGGATCAGCGCCAGAGAGACGCCCGAGTAGGATGGATGGAAGATACTGCCCTGCCCCTCGATGATGTCCCAGTGATCGGCCTCGTTTTCCGGTGTAAGATGTTCGATCGAACCGGCCATGAAATCGGCAACCACCGCGTCCAGCGGAACACCACTTCCGGTAATCAAGATACCGGTCTGACCGGTCGCGCGGAACGACGCCTTCATGCCCCGTTGGCGCATTTCCCTTTCAAGACAAAGCGCCGTGTACATCTTTCCGACCGAACAATCGGTCCCGATCAGCAGGCAGCGTTTGCCGCCACGTTTCTTTCCATTGGCGATTGGATAGGATTCGACCGGCACACGAACATCATGCAGCGTGCGACCATAACGCTGCGCATCGCCGACGAGAACAAGATCATCTGAAAGAAGCGTATGAAGACCGGAAGCTATGTCCAGTCCTGCCGCCAGGGCATCGGAGAGCACGGCCTTCCAATGATCCGGAATGAAGCCACCCCGGTTGGCAATGCCGATCACAAGGGTCTTGGCGCCGCGGGAAACAGCGTGCTCAATGCTCAGATCGGCTAGTCCCATATCCGCATTGCAGCCAGGTAGACGCAGCTGCCCGACCGCAAGTTCAGGTCGCCAATCCTTGATTCCCTGTGCAACCTTGGCCGCCAGCCGGTCCGGCGCATCGCCCAGGAACAGAAGATAGGGTGTATGTATCACTCGCAACTCCATAACCCGAAGTAACCCCTGTCGGATTTATGGCGTGTGCGTTGCACGAATGCCAGAACCAATTTAGCCCAATCCGCGAGGCAAGGCCCCGGTGTTGCGGCCGGATTCAGACAAACCGATTGACAATGTTCTCCAGATATTCCTGACGCCCGGACCTCGGCTTCGGATTGACATCGGCAGCCTCGACATATCCTGCAATGTCCTCGAGGCGATAGCCGCCATTGAGCATCTTCTGTGCTTCTTCGCCCTGCCAGCCTGCATAGCGCTCCTGGACGAAGGACGGCAATGCGCCATCTTCAATCATCGCCGCTGCTGCCTTCAAACCCCGCGCGCAGCAATCCATGCCGCCGATATGAGCAATCAGAAGATCATCGGGCTCGATCGACTGACGCCGCAGCTTGGCATCAAAATTCGTGCCGCCGGTTGCAAATCCGCCACCCTGCAGAACGTGATAGTAGGCCAGAGCCATCTCCGGAACATTGTTGGGGAACTGATCGGTGTCCCAGCCAGATTGATAATCATTGCGGTTCATGTCGATCGACCCGAAGATACCGAGGGCATTGGCCAAGGCCAGTTCGTGCTCGAAGGAGTGTCCCGCCAGTATTGCGTGCCCCTGTTCGATATTCACCTTGACCTCGTTTTCCAGGCCATAGCGTTTCAGGAAGCCGTAAACCGTCGCGACGTCGAAATCGTACTGGTGCTTCGTGGGTTCCTGCGGCTTCGGCTCAATGAGGATCGTGCCGCCAAAACCGATCTTGTGCTTGTACTCGACAACCAGATTGAGGAAACGGCCAAGCTGGTCGAGTTCGCGCGCCATATCGGTGTTGAGGAGCGTCTCATACCCTTCGCGCCCACCCCACAGCACATAATTCTCACCACCGAGCCGATGGGTTGCGTCGATGCATGTTTTGACCGTCGCAGCCGCAAAGGCAAAGACATCCGGATCAGGATTGGTGGCGCCACCCGCCATGTAGCGCGCATTGGAAAACAGATTGGCCGTTCCCCACAGAAGCTTCACACCGGTTTCGGCCTGCTTGGTTTCGAACAGGTCGACGATCTCATTGAGGTTCCTTGTGTTCTCGGCGAAGTTCGATCCTTCCGGACGGACATCGGCATCATGAAAACAGTAATAGGGAACGCCGAGTGCGCTGAACATCTCGAAGGCCACGTCAGCCTTGAGTTTCGCCTTGTCCATCGTGTCCCCGAACCAGGGGCGATCGAATGTCTGGCCGCCAAACGGATCAAGACCTGGCCAGACAAAATTGTGCCAGTAACATACGGCAAACCGCAAATGGTCTTCCATGCGCTTGCCAAGCACCACTTCGTCGGGTTGATAGTAGCGGAAGGCGAGTGGATTGGTGCTGTCCGCACCCTCATAGGCGATCCGGTCGATATCTCCAAAAAATCCCGTGCTCATCAATGTATACTCCGTATCGCTGGATAGGTTTTCCGATAAATCTGATAGGCATCGTCGAATGCAGCTCGAAGCCCGGCTTCAGGCTCGATGATACGGTCCGCCGCGGGGGCCGTGCACAGGGACAGCGCGCTATCGTCCAGTGTCGCCAGCATGCCGAGCCGCGCGGCGCCGAAGGCGGCTCCCACATCCCCGGCATCGGAGACCACGACAGGCACATCAAGCGCCGTCGCGATCGTGCAAAGCCAGTAGGACGACCGTGAACCGCCGCCAGCTGCCAACAGCTGATCCACGGTTGTACCGGCGGCTCCAAGCGCTTCCAGACTGTCCCGGAACGCAAAGGCCACCCCCTGCAGGATGGAGGCCGTAACGGTTGCGCGATCGCTTTGGTGTGAAATTCCGGTCAGGGCACCACGAATCTGCGCATCATTGTGGGGCGTCCGCTCACCCGAAAGATAGGGCAGGAAAACCGGACCGGGCGCCCGCAGTGTTTCGCCTAGCTCGTTCGTCAGCGACTCGGCCGTTTGCCCGGTGATGCCGGCAAACCAGTTCAGCGTGTCCGTCGCGGAGAGGATCACGCCCATCTGATGCCACAGATCCGGCGCTGCATGGCAAAAAGCGTGAACGGCACTCTCGGGATTGGGCCTGTAGGCATGGTTTGCCGCAAAAATCACGCCGGATGTGCCAAGCGAAATGAAGGCCGCGCCATCCTCAATGGTACCCATGCCGATGGCCGTTGCGGCGTTGTCGCCAGCACCGCCGGCAACCACGACGTCACCGGAAATGCCCCATTCGGCAGCCAGCTCCCGCCGTAGCGACCCACTGGTCCGCGATCCCTCGACCAGCGTCGGCATCTGTCCGATCTCCATTCCCGATGCCGATAGCAATGGTTCGGACCACTGTCTTCTGCCGACATCAAGCCAACTTGTTCCCGAAGCATCAGACATTTCCGAAACATGTTCACCGGTCATCCAAAGCCTCAGATAGTCCTTCGGCAGAAGAACCTTGGCCACCCTGGAGAAAATCTCCGGTTCGTTGTTCTTGACCCAAAGCAGTTTCGGCGCCGTGAAGCCAGGGAACACGATGTTTCCGGAAAGCGAGCGAAACAGCGGATTGGCATCCAGTTCGGCGGCTTCAGCATGGCTCCGCGTATCATTCCACAGGATACAGGGGCGCAGGACGGTGTCAGCGTTGTCGATCAGTGTGGCGCCGTGCATGTGGCCGGAAAAGCCGATCCCCTTGATGGCGGCCAGGAGCGCCGGATCGCTTCTCTTGAGTTGAGCGATCGAATCCTGCGTGGCACTGATCCAATCCGCCGGATCCTGCTCTGACCAGCCGGCGGCCGGCCGCGACACGTCCAGAGGTGACGAAGCCGATGCGACAATGGACTGTTCGTCGTCCATCAACACCGCCTTGACGCTCGATGTGCCCAGATCTATTCCCAGATACATAACACCTCCCCAGCAAGTCCCATGAATTGGCACCCGCCACTTTCTGACATTGTTGTGCCGTGCCTCCGCCGCTAATGCGGCAGGAGGCACACCGGTCCGTCAGTTCACGGCACCCGGTCCGGGTGTTGCGCCCGGTGGACATTTACCGAGAATGATCATGCCCAGAACTTCGTCTTCATCGACATCGCTCGTCTTGGCATGGCCGACGACCTGACCGTTCTTCATCACCGCCACGCGATCCGCCAGCGAAAACACGTCATGAATATCGTGGCTGATCAGGAAGATGCCGATGCCATCGGCCTTCAACTGCAAGATGAGCTCCGCAACCTGGGCGGTCTCCTCCGGGCCAAGTGCGGCTGTTGGCTCGTCCATGATCAGGATTCGCGCGTTGAACAGGATGGCCCTGGCAATGGCAACGGATTGCCGTTGACCACCGGACAGTGCCTTGACAGGCTCCTTGAAGCGCTGAAAACGCGGGTTCAACCGCCCCATGACTTCCCGGGCACTGGCCTCCATCGCCACGTCGTCAAGCGTGCCCCAGGAGGTCATCAACTCGCGTCCAAGGTACAGATTGGCAGCGGTATCGACATTATCGGCCAGCGCCAGGGTCTGGTAGATCGTTTCGATACCGTACCCCTTGGCGTCGCGCGGATTGTCGATCGTCGCCAGCTTACCATCGACATGAATCTCGCCATTGTCGCGCTGATAGGCCCCGGACAGGATCTTGATGAGTGTCGATTTTCCGGCGCCATTGTGGCCCAGCAACGCCACCACTTCACCGGGGAACAGATCCACCGACGCGTCATCGACGGCGTGAATGCCTCCGAAGGAAATGGAGATGTTCTTCATGTCTACGAGGGGCTGTGTGTCAACTTGTGTGTTCATCGATCTATCCCCCTTATTGCCGTGATTTGCGGTAAAGCGAATCGAGCCAGACCGCGATGACAAGCACGATGCCGACAACGATATTCTGCAACGGCGTATCGAGCCCCATGAGCACCATGCCCGATTGCAGCGACTGCATGACCAGCGCCCCGATCATGGCTCCGGCAATCGTACCGACACCGCCCGCCAGCGATGTTCCGCCGATGACGGCGGCAGCGATGGTCAGCAACTCGTCAAGCGTTCCCTGTGCATTGGTGGCGGCATTCAACCGAGCCGTCGAAATGGCCGCGGCAATAGCACACAGAACGCCCATGATCATGAAGATTTTCATGGTCACCCAACGGGTTTTGATACCCGCGAGATCGGCAGCTTCGGGATTGCCCCCCATCGCAAAAACATAGCGCCCGAACCGGGTTCGTGTGGCGACGAATGTCATGACCACGCCCACAATGATGGCAACCAGGACCGGTATGGCAATGCCATGCGCAACGATCAGGTCAGTCTCGCTGATCGTCAGATTATTGGCCTGAATGTATTTGCGGACGATGCCGATCGGCCAGTAATAGGTATTGGCGATCAGCACCGCACCAAGCACCAGAATACATCCGATGGCAGCGAGGAATGTCTCGGCCCAGATCGGCCGCAACGGAAAACTGAAGCGTTTTCTCTGTCTGCGCGAATTGACGATCATCGCGATAATCGCCGCGCAAACGATCAGGCCGATGACCCAGCTGACTGTCGCTCCGACCGACCCCGCTGGTCCGCCGCCCAGAAGCCGGAATGTCGAATCCATCGGCGCGACGGTGCGCCCGGATGTAACCCACCACGCAGCCCCGCGCCAGACCAGCAAACCACCCAGCGTGACGATGAAGGCAGGGACGCCCATATAGGCGATCACATAGCCATGCAGCGCACCGATGGCTGCACCCAGCACGATGCCGACGGCAAGCGCGATCAGCCAGGTGGCCGGATGATCAAACCCGATGATACCGGGCAGAATTTCGGCCTGGGTAACGGCCATGATCATCCCGACAAATCCGAGGATCGACCCAACCGACAAATCGATATTGCGGGTCACGATGACCAGAACCATGCCGGTGGCCATGACGGCAACCGATGCGGTCTGGACCGAAAGGTTCCAAAGGTTCCGTGGTGTGAGGAACAGTCCCCCTGAAAACAAATCGAACAGAATCCAGATCAGGACCAGCGCCCCGATCATTCCGAGCATGCGGGTATCAAGTTCCGTCGCCTTGAAAAAACGGGCAACGACCGACAATTCCGATTGGCGCGCGGTTCCCACCGCGCCCGATGGTTGAGCTTCTGATGATTCAGACATGGCCACCCCTCCCTGGAGATTGGCAAAGCGTATCAAAAAACGCCGCGATCCGGAAAGATCGCGGCGTTCTGTATATTCCGACTATATCCGGATCAGTTACAAGCTTCGACGGATCCGGCAGCAACGCCCTGGCAGACCACGTCCTTCGAAACCCAGCCAGCATCAATGACCTGGTTGAGGTTTTTCTTGGTGATCGGCACAGGCGCCAGGAACACGGCATTCATTTCGATGCCTGCCGGTCCACCGGACCACTTAACAGCACCATCGACATCAGCCATGGCCGTTCCGTCTGCAAGGACGGACGCAATGACGGCTGCATTCTTGCCAAGCTCACGGGCATCCTTCCAGACCGACACGGTCTGCGTGCCGAGAGCAACGCGATTGAGCGCCGCATGGTCGCCATCCTGGCCGGAAACGGGGACACTTCCATCCATTCCCTGAGCGGAAAGCGCTGCAACAACACCACCGGCGGTACCGTCATTCGAAGCAACGACCGCATCCACATTGTTGTCATTGGCCGTCAGAATCTGCTCCATGTTCTTCTGGGCATTTTCCGGCTTCCAACCATCCGTATAGGCTTCACCGACATTCTTGACCTTGCCGGATTCAATGGCTTCCTTCAGAACTTCCATTTGGCCGGAAAACAGAAAATCGGCATTCGGATCAGCGGAAGATCCCTTGATGAAAGCATAATTGCCTTCCGGCATCGCAGCAAAGACCGCGCGGGCCTGCATGCGGCCGACTTCCTTGTTGTCGAACGTGATGTAGAACGCTTCCGGATTTTCGATCAGCCGGTCGTAGCCGACAACCGGAATGCCTTCAGCGGATGCTTTTTCAACCGCCGGCCCGATCGCGCTGGCATCCTGAGCCAGAATGATCAGCGCATCCGCGCCCTGCGCAATCAGGGCTTCAACGTCAGTGAGCTGCTTGGACGCCGAGGACTGCGCGTCCGCGGAGATGTATTTGTTACCCGCAGCTTCGATGGCGCCCTTCATGGCGGCTTCGTCTGTTTTCCAGCGTTCTTCCTGGAAATTGGACCAGGACACGCCGATGGTCTTGCCTTCAGCAAGAGCAGCGCCAGCCGACGAAACAGCGAATACCGCGCCAATGAGCGCAGCCTTGAACATTTTCATTTTGTAACCTCCCGGTGTGTGGGCCGCCCTCCGGACACTCCCGGCCAGCAAACCCAACGTGATAAGAGCCATTTAATTCGAGGCTCGAAAAAAATAGTGACTTAATCATTAAGCTGTGTCAACTTGAAAATCGAGTTGCGCCAAATTGTTGCAATGCAACATCAATTCAGCGGACTCGGGAGGAAAAGGGACCGTGGTTGAACTGGGTCGATCGGATGATGTGCGAAAGCGCAATCGTCGCCGGATTCTGTCGGTGTTGCGTCATCAGGTGTCTGCTTCGAGCAAGGGCATTTGCGCGCGAACCGGGCTTAGTGCGTCGACTGTATCGGCCATCACCTCGGAACTTCTTGACGAAGCTGTCATCACCCGGGTCGACGACGACGCTCAGACAAATCCCGGCCGTGGCCGCCCCCAGGTGCGTCTCGCCCTGAATCCGGATGCAGCACTTGTTGCCTCTATCGTTCTTCAGGTCGATGCCATTTCCGTCTCGCTGACGGATTATGCGGGAGCAAGAATTGCCGAAAGAGATTTGCCCTTCCCGGCTCGTAGCGCAGACCCGGGTGAATTCACTGACACCATGATATCGATCCTGGGGGCCGCCATGGAAGAAAGCGCTCGCCCCATATCCGCGCTCCGGCGCATCCGGGTCGGGGTCCAGGGTGTGACAGATGTCGACGGCGGTTACATGTTGTGGTCACCGATCACGTCACACCGAGAGTTGCCCTTCCAGCAAATCCTGGAGGACGCATTCGGCGCGGACACCAGAGTTTCCAACGATTGCAGGATGATCGCCCGAGCGCTGCACTGGCGCGAACCGGAGCATTTCAACCGCGACTATGCGGCGGTCCTGTTGTCGCATGGCATCGGCATGGGCCTGATGCTCAATGGCGACCTTGTCAGCGGTATCCGTTCATCTGGAACCGAGTTCGGCCATTTGTCCCATATTCCCCAGGGAGCGTTGTGCCGGTGTGGCCGCCATGGCTGTATCGAAGCCTATGCGGGAGACTATGCGATCTATAGACGCGCTATTGCCACAAGCGCCGATACGGCCCCCCGTAATGACATCAGCGACAAACAGATGGACGTCGTGTATGCAGCCGCTATGAACGGCGACACCAATGCACTTGAGGCCTATCGCGAAGCCGGCAGGGCTCTTGGAACCGGGCTCTCGGATATGTTCGCGCTGGTCGACCCTATCCCGATTGCCTTTGTCGGCAAGGGCACCAAGGCCTTCGAATTCATTGAACCATCACTTCGCGATGCGCTGGCTGAAACAAAACTCGACATTGGTGCGCAGGATGCCGACATACGCTGCTACCCGGACGAGAGACCGCTCATTGACGAGGGTTGCACAATCACGGCCCTTCTCGAAGTCGATGAGTTGCTTTCCCGGTCGGTACCGGTCGACCACAAGGTGACAAGCGATGCAGTATAGGTTCCCGTTGCTTGCCGTGGCGATGATCACGGGATTTGCCGCGTCTGCCGGTGCGGGCGAACCCTGGTCGGAAAAAGCCATCGGCACACATGTGTCCCAGTCAACTCTGGTCGGCCCGCTGTCAGCCGAACAACTCCAACAGCTTGTCGAACAGGGCGAAGTCCTCTTCACCGCGAAATTCACCGATGATGATGGCGTTGGCAGGCCCATGGCGACCCAGGCGATCATCCCGACAAAGCGTAAACGGCCCGCGCCCCAGCTTTTTCAGCGACTGGCCGGATCCGATTCCAACGCCTGTTCGTCCTGTCACAATGATCCCTTGCCCGGCGGTGCCGGAGACCTGGTGACGAATGTCTTCGTTTCCGAAGGCTTTACCAACCCCGATTTCGACACCACCGATCCGCAATTTTCCAATGAGCGCAACACCAACCACCTGATGGGTGCAGGTCTGGTGGAACTGCTGGCACGGGAGATGAGTGCCGATTTGCAATCACAACGTCGGGCGGCGTTGAAAACCGCCCGCGCATCCGGCGCCGCCCAGGCCATCGACCTGAACACCAAGGGCGTTTCCTTCGGGTCACTGACGGCACATCCCGACGGGATGGTCGATGTCAGCCGGCTGGACGGTATCGACACTGATCTCGTCATCCGTCCGTTCAGCCAAAAAGGCGTCATCACGTCGCTGCGCCAATTCACTGTTAATGCTCTCAACCATCACCATGGCATGCAGGCCACCGAACGCTTCGGACCACGCTGGACCGGCGATGCGGATTTTGATGCGGACGGCGTGGCAGGAGAAATAACCGAGGGCGATGTCTCGGCGCTCGTCGCCTGGCAGGCAACCCGAAAAGCCCCGCACCGAATTCAACCGGACAATACGACGTGGCAAACGCTCGCAATCCGTGGTGACGGCATATTTGACGATCTCGATTGCGGCCAATGCCACAGGCGTGCGCTGCCACTCAATGATCTGACCTTTGCCGATCCTGGTCCATTTGATGCAGCCGGAACTCTGAGACCTGGTGAACGCGAGACGGGTGCAGTGTACGATCTTTCAGACCTGCCCTGGGTGGCCGCCCTGCCCCGTGACGCCAACGGCGCTGTAATGGTGCCGCTGTTCGGCGACCTCAAACGGCACAGGATTGCCGACCAGCAGGTCACTGAACTTGGAAATGAACTGCTGGGCCAGCGATTTGTCGACCGCGATGTCTTCATGACCAGCGAGCTGTGGGGCATTGCGTCAACCGCACCTTATGGGCACCGCGGTGATCTGACCACGCTGGATCGCGTCATACGTGCCCATGGGGGCGACGCACGAGACAGCCGCGACCAGTACATTGCGCTGGACCAAGATGATCGCACCGCCCTCATAGCCTTCCTGAAAACACTGGTGATTGAGCCATGAAAAAGGTCACTACAGGAACCATTGCAGCGATTGCAGTGCTGATACCTCTGCATGCCATTGGCGAAACTGATCCTGCACGGCCTGCGATGCCGCCCATGGACGTTCCGCTCATGAACGAACAGGCGCGGTCTGCCGGCGTCAATCATGTCTATTCCGGCCCCTGGGAATTTTTTGTCGGCGGGGGCGCGGCTTCCTTCGATTGCAACGGCGATCGGTTTCCCGACCTCGCACTGGCAGGTGGAGAAAACCCGGCCAGACTCTTCGTCAACAGAAGCAACCCCGGCGGTCAACTGAGCTTTGAGTCACGGGAACTCGGCATTGCGCCTGAGGACGCAAAAAATGTCACCGGCCTGTATCCCATCGACATCGACAATGACGGCTTCCGCGACCTTGTGCTGCTGCGCGTCGGACGCAACATTCTCCTCAAGGGGGGGCCCGACTGCACGTTTGAAAATGCGGGGCGGGCCTTTGCATTTGATGGAGGTCGGGCCTGGACAACGGCCTTTGCGGCGACGTTCGAAAATGGCCAGGCATATCCGACACTTGCTTTCGGCAATTATGTCGACCGAACGGCGCCCGGCTCGCCTTGGGGAACCTGCCATGACAACGTCTTGATGCGGCCATCAGCCACCGAAAATCCCGATTATTCCGAACCTGAAATTCTGTCGCCCGGACATTGCAGCTTGTCGATGATCTTCACCGACTGGAACCGGTCCGGCACCCCGGCTTTGCGCGTTACGAACGATCGCCATTACTATCGCGACGGCGAAGAGCAGCTTTGGCGCGTAGACCCCGGCAAGCCACCACGCCTCTACCGCCGTTCCGACGGCTGGAAGAGGGTCAATATCTGGGGCATGGGCATCGCGGAAGGCGATATTGATGCCGATGGTTATCCCGAATATGCCCTGACATCGATGGGTGACACCAAGTTGCAGACGCTGGACGAGGATGTCGAGGAAGGGCGTCCGGTCTATCGCGACATTGCTTTCGAACGCAACGCGACGGCCCACCGCCCCTATGTCGGCGATGATCTGAAACCGTCGACCGGATGGCATTCAGAATTCGCCGATGTCAACAATGATGGTTTGTTGGACCTCTTCATTGCCAAGGGCAATGTCGAACAGATGCCTGATTTTGCGGCATTCGATCCAGACAATCTCCTGCTCGGGCAGCATGACGGCACATTCGTGGAAGTCGGCGCGCTGTCGGGCATTGATCTCGACCGGCGCGGCCGAGGGGCCGTTCTTGCAGACTTTGACATGGATGGTGCCCTCGATCTTGTTGTCGTCAACCGGGAAGCGCCCACCAGCGTGTTCCGCAATCAGGGCGGCCGCACCTCCTGGGGCGCACGTCCCATGGGCAACTGGCTGCAGATTGAACTGCAGCAGGATGGGGCCAACCGCAACGCGGTTGGTGCGACCATTCTGGTCAAGTCCGGCAATGCAACGCGGCTGCGCAAGGTGCAGGCCGGCGGCGGCCATGCGTCATCCCACGCCGGGTTCATTCATGTGGGAACCGGGGTTGCGGAGCGGGCGCAGATTCGCGTCCAGTGGCCCGATGGCGAGTGGAGCCCTGCCTACCGCGTATTTGCCAATAATTTCGTGGTCATCAAACGCGGACAATCCGAGGCGCATTACTGGTATCCGCAATAGCAAATGGCCAAGGCCCTCAAATTTCGGGGCTGTTGGTCTTGGCCCGGTGGACGCTGTTCCCGCAAATCCACACTTCACCGATCTCGAGTTCCGGCGTCAATTGAACGAAATCCGCCCGGCGACCCGCCTTCAGGCTGCCAACACTATCGGACACACCCATCGCCTCCGCCGGATAAAGCGATGCCATGCGAAGGGCTTCGTCGAGTGGCAGCCCGACCGAATCCATCAGCACCCGCACGGAGGAGATCATGTCGATGTCCGCCCCAGCCAGCGTACCATCGGCCAGGGTCAACCGGCCATCCGCCCGTGTAATCTCCCGCCCATTCAGTGTGATTGACCTGAGATCGGTGCCGATGGTCGACATGGCATCGGTCACCAGAAAGATCTTGCCCGGACCCCGCTTCGCGCGAAGTGCGATCGCCATAGTGGCCGGATCGACGTGATACCCGTCGGCAATCAGACCAGCATAGACCGATCCGGTCTCCAACGCCGCACCGACCACTCCGGGCTCGCGATGTCCGAGAGGGCTCATGGCATTGAAAAGATGCGTCACCATATGAGCACCCGCCTCGATCATGGCTGTTGCCTTGCCGTAGTCGGCGGCGCTGTGTCCCAGGCTGACCCGCACGCCACCGGCCACCAATTGCCGCACCTGGTCGGTCGAAACGGATTCAGGCGCCATGGTGACGAGCAGATTGTCGAGACCGCGCGCGGCTTCAATCAGTTCGACAATATCGGTCTCCATCGCCTCGCGGATGAGCTGTGGATCATGCGCACCGCGCCGCGCCTTCGAAAGATGCGGACCCTCCAGGTGCAGGCCCAGGCACCCGGCAACCGGTCGCTCCAGGGCCATCTTTGCCGCATCAACGGCCCGACGGGTCATTTCCGGCGTATCGGTAATCAGTGTGGGAAGCAGCGCAGTCGTGCCATACGGGGCGTGCGCCCGGCAAATGGTTTCGATCGCCTCGACCGTCGGATCGTCATTCAACAGGGCTCCGCCGCCGCCATTGACCTGTAGATCAACGAATCCCGGAACCAGATGGCCCTCATCTAACCGCTGTAGGGGGATCGTCTCAGCGATATCACCAACGGGCAAAATACCTTTGATTTGTCCATTTTCGTGCAGTACCGCGCTATCCCGGTGCCATAGTTCGCCGTCAAAAACACTCGGCGCACTGATTGCCGCAAGGTCTGTCATACGGTTTCGGTCACCTTTTTCAGCCGCACCGGCTGGTCCGGATCAAGCCCCCGATCCCGCGCCAGCTTCTCGACAAATCCGTAAAACGGAGCGATCAACGCCAGGGCGTCGGTCAGGGCATGCCCCGTATCGACGAAATCCAGTTTACGCGCATCTTGAGCCTGGTCGGATGTGACATGAACCGCTGCCCCTCCCCGGGCAAGTTGGTCAGCGGTCTCGACCACAGCGGCCTGCGCGGCATCGCGCACGGCAAGACCGAGAACCGGAAAGCCGGCCCCGACCATCGACACGGGACCATGCAGCACCTCGGCGGCACTGTAGGCTTCGGCGTGCTGGTTGCAGGTTTCCTTGAATTTCAGCGCAGCCTCATGGGCAATTGCAAATGCAGGTCCGCGCCCGAGGATAAAGAGGGACGGCTCACCATCGACATCCCGTGCCAAAGGAGACCAGTCGAGCGCGACGGCGCGTTCCAGTTGCCCCGGTAGTTTGTCCAGCGCCGCTTTCAGCGCCTTGTCTCCCGTCCAGGCACTCAAAATCATCAGCCCGGCAACAATGGAGTTGACGAAGGTCTTGGTTGCCGCAACGCCGATTTCCGCACCGGCACGGATATCAACCGCATGGTCGCTCCCCAGCGCGAGCGGTGAGCCGGCAACATTGGTCAGGGAAACGGTCAGCGCGCCACCGGCCTGCGCCGCCGCCTGCATCGCAACGATGTCGGGACTGCGACCGGACTGGGATATCGACAGACAGACACCATTATCGAGCTTCAACGGTGCTTGATAAATGGACGCAACAGAGGGCCCCACCGACGCGACCGGACGGCCTGCCTTCAACTCGATGGCATATTTGAGAAACGCCGCCGCATGATCAGAGGATCCGCGGGCAACCGTCGCGACAACCGCCGGATCGCGTTCGCGCAGAACACCGCCGATGATGTCCGCATCAGCTTCAAATCCCTTGACAAGCCGCTCCACTGCCAACGGTATCTCGTCAATTTCAAGTCTCATATTCGTCAATTCAGCTTCTCCACAATGTCGTAGCGCCATCAGCTCCCTGAGCAGCTCAGGGGTTTGGACCAATTGTCAGTTCGGCGACAAAATCATATGCATCGCCGCGATAGACCGAGCGTGTGAACTCCACCACCCGGCCCGATTCCAGATAGGAAGTCCGCTCGATCCGCAATCCCGCATCTCCGGGTTCGACCTGCAATAACCTCGCATCCTCTTCATTGAGATTGGTCGCCGAGATACGCTGGATCGCCCTCACCGGCCGGTAATTGTTCAATTCAAGCGCCGCATAGAGCGATGTCTCGACAAGCTCCGGATCGGGCAGCATGCGCGACGAGATCGAAGCCCGCTCGATTGCCAGCGGCAATTCATCGGCCACCCGAAGCCGGTCGATGCGCACCACCTGATCGCCGGGGGCAAGGCCCAGCGCCACGATTTCCTCCGGCGACGGTGAAAACAGGCCCTTCTTCAGCCATTGCGAGTGGGCATTCCATCCCCGTCTGGACATGTCCTCGGTAAACGATGTCAGGCGCGAAAGCGGCTGTTCCACCCGCGTCGCCGGTTTCGCCACGAAGGTGCCCGATCCGTGCCGCTGGACCAGAATGCCTTCGCGAACGAGATCCTGGACCGCCTTGCGCACTGTGACGCGCGATACATCGGCAATCTCAGCAATGTCGCGTTCTGACGGCAATGCGTCACCACCGACCAGCACACCATCACTGATGGCCCGGGCAACCCGGCCGCGGAGCTTCAGATAGAGCGGACCGCTTTCTTCGGACTTTTCGCCCTTGACCGCAAAAATCGTCTGCAGACGGCTATCCATGAACGCGTGCCTCCGCCGAAAATCGCTTTACCGCCAGATTCGTTGCTCCAGAGAGTGCATCTCCAACCGGCGGATGCACACATTGACGGTGTTCGTCGGCCAACCAGGGTTCATAGAGCGGTCCAAGCCCGCCCAACAGGCACAGATGGCCATCCGTTCCCTGAAGAACCACCCGAAGCGATTCGTCCACTTCCGCTGCAGCCTGTTTCAGAACACGTACCGCAACCAGGTCCCCTTGGTCAGCATACTCAAAAACCAGAGGTGCATACCGGGCGAACTGTCCCGGAACCGCGTCATGGGCAAAAGCGGATAGCGCCCGCGGATCATTCTGGAAATCATTCAAAGCCCGCTCCGTCAGGGCCGATCCGTCTCTGACCCCGTCAAAAGCCAGCAGGGCTTCGCGCAGCAATGATCGACCGAGCGCCGCTCCAGCTCCCTGGTCTCCGAGAATCAATCCCCACCCGCCAATGGTTCGCACGTCTTCGCCGCGCTTCTGCGCGAAGACTGAGCCGGTTCCAAGCACCGCGATGGCGCCATCACCATCGGCAAGTGCGCCATGGGCGGCGATCAGAGCGTCCGTTTCGATCACACTGTTCTGGAAGGGCAACTGGCGCTTTGCGGTGGTTACGGTCGCTTCCACATTGGCACCGGCCAATCCCAGGACAGCATGGGCTGAAGAAAGAATATCGGGGTCGACACCGGCCGACCGGCAGGCATCACTGGCCGCCTGCACAATATGAACGACCGCGCCATCCACATCCGTCATGATATTGGCGGCACCGCTCCTGCCCTCTCCAACGACCGTGCCTTCACCCGTCGCCAAAGCTGCCCGGCAACTGGTTCCGCCACCATCAACGCCGATGAAAAACTGTGTCATCAGGACCTCCTGCCTCTATAATACCAATAAAATACCATTAACCAAGCACATTCTGGAAAAAAATATTCACATCCACAAATCTCTGTTTTTAAACGGTTTAATTCAAAGAAATGCAAAAATTCATTAACGGGTGTAAACATTTTCTAGACAATTGGTATTTTTTTGGCATTATTGGAGTTGGAGGAACGGATGGACACACCACAGACAGAATGCATGCATGAGCACGCCGAGGGGATCGATCTTCGCGCACCTGATGCCATCGTGTCCACGCTTCTCGATGGCCAGGCGGATGCGGTCAAATCGGTCCGCCAGGCGATTCCCGATATTGTCACAGCATCAGACATAACCGCCGATACGGTGCGACAGGGTGGCAAGCTTGTTTATGCGGCGGCGGGCAGCTCGGGGCTGATGGCCTTGTCCGACGCGCTGGAATTGCCCGGAACGTTCGGCATCCCACGGGATCGCATCAGAATTCTGTTCGCCGGCGGCCTTCCCGGCCTCGATACATTTTTCGGCGGCCCGGAAGATGACGAAGGGCTCGGCATCCGTGATGTGGATGACAACGCGGTTTCCAAGGGGGATTGCCTGATTGCCGTCTCCGCCAGCGGGTCCACGCCCTATGCGGTCGGGGCGCTGCAGCGCGCCAGCGAACACGGTGCCCACACAATCGCCATTGCCAACAATGCGGACTCACCGCTTCTGCGGGCATCCGACACGCCGATATATCTGCCAACGCCTCCGGAGCTCGTGGCTGGCTCCACCCGCATGGGGGCCGGGACAGCGCAAAAGATAGCACTCAACATCATGTCGACACTCATGGCTGTCCAATTGGGCCATGTCGTGGACGGTCACATGGTCAATCTCGTGGCTGACAACACGAAACTCCAGGCCCGAGCCACACGGATGGTCATGGCCTTGGCCGGCTGCGGTGAGCAGACGGCGCGGGACTGCCTGGCAACAGCGGATGGCGCTGTGAAAGTCGCCATTCTGCTGGCCGGCGGCGCACCGGATGTGAGCAGCGCCCGGCAGCGCCTCGAACATCACCACCAGAACGTACGGTCAGCCTTGGCCGCACTCGATCAGGACGATGGTCCTGAACAGCAACGCGCCTGAGGGCGCATCAACAGGGAGAACCAAATGACAAACAAAGCAATGAGCACTCTGCTCCTGGCATCAACCATTCTGGCAAGCGTAGGCCTTGCCAACGCTCAGGATGCAACGCTGACGATTGAAAGCTGGCGCAATGACGATCTGGAGATCTGGCAGTCGAAGATCATCCCGGCCTTCGAAGCGAAGCATCCCGGCATCAAGGTCAAGTTCACGCCTTCGGCTCCGGCTGAATACAATGGTGTTCTCAACTCCAAGCTGGATGCCGGCTCTGCCGGAGATCTGATCACCTGCCGCCCCTTCGACGCATCACTGGCCCTCTACGAAGCCGGGCATCTCGCACCGGTGACCGATCTGGAAGGCATGAAGAATTTCTCCAGCGTCGCCAAATCAGGCTGGTCGACCGATGACGGTTCGGTTCAGTTTTGTGTCCCGATGGCCTCGGTGATCCATGGCTTCATTTACAACAAGGACGCATTCGACGAACTTGGTCTTTCCGTACCGGCAACCGAAGCCGAGCTCTTCGCCGCGCTCGACAAGATCAAGGCAGACGGAAACTACATTCCGATGGCCATGGGCACCAACGACCAATGGGAAGCCGCCACCATGGGATACCAGAACATTGGTCCCAACTACTGGAAAGGTGAAGAGGGACGTCTGGCCCTGATCAGCGGAGAACATAAGCTCACTGACGAAGTCTGGACCAAGCCCTATGAAACACTGGCCAGGTGGAAGGACTATCTGGGCGACGGATTTGAGGCACAGACCTATCCGGACAGCCAGAACATGTTCACCCTCGGACGTGCTGCGGTCTACCCGGCAGGTTCATGGGAAATCTCCGGCTTCAACAATCTTGCCGATTTCAAGATGGGCGCATTCCCGCCGCCGGTCCCCAATGCCGGTGACGAATGCTACATCTCCGACCACACGGATATTGCCATTGGCATGAACGCGAAAACGGAAAATGCGGAAGCGGCAAAGACCTTCCTCAACTGGGTCGGCTCCGAGGAATTCGCATCGCTCTATGCCAATGCGCTGCCGGGATTCTTCTCGCTCTCCGACCACACCATCGCGATGGACGATCCGCTAGCCCAGGAATTCGTATCCTGGCGTGGCAAGTGCAACTCGACCATTCGTTCGACCTACCAGATTCTGTCGCGCGGCACGCCCAATCTCGAAAACGAGACATGGAATGCATCTGCCAATGTCATTCGTGGCAGCGAGAGCCCGGCCGATGCCGGCAAGCGTCTGCAGGACGGACTGGCAAGCTGGTACGCTCCGCACCAGTAAGCACGAACAATTGGACCGGCCGACAGGCCGGTCCATCCGGCCGCATTCGCTATTTCCAAATCTGGAATAAGACAGTGCAGCTACGGAACAGTCGGCATCGGCGCAGCGCGCCATGCAAAACACCAAACCAGGCAGGGAACTCATGAGCACGACCGGCATCAGCAAGAGGCGCGTCAGATGGCATATCGCCATATTCCTTGCGCCCGCCGTTCTCGTTTATACGGCCATCATGATCATCCCGCTGTTCGGTACGCTCCAGCTCTCGCTGTTTCGTGAGATCGACCAGAAACAGATTTTCGTCGGACTGGAAAATTTTCGCACATTGCTGGGGGATCCGCGCTGGTCGGAGACATTCTGGAACGCGCTGGGCAACAATAGCTGGTTCTTCGTCATTCACATGCTGGTACAAAATCCGCTGGGCATTCTGTTCGCCGCCCTGCTGTCCAGTCCCCGTCTACGGTTTTCAGCCTTCTACCGCACGGCAATCTTTGTCCCAACGATCCTGTCATTCGTCATTGTCGGCTTTGCCTGGAAACTGATCCTCAGTCCGCTTTGGGGCATCGCTCCGAACATGCTGGATGCCGTGGGTCTGAAGAGCCTTTTCGCACCGTGGCTCGGCAAACCCGAATATGCACTCACAACCCTTGGCTTGATTTCCGTGTGGCAGTTCATCGGCATCCCGATGATGCTGATCTACGCCGCGCTTTTGTCCATTCCGGACGAAGTCCTGGAAGCGGCCGAGTGCGACGGCATCACAGGCATGCAGCAATTCTGGAAGATCAAGCTGCCGCTGATCCTGCCTTCGATCGGGATTATATCGATCCTGACATTTGTCGGCAATTTCAACGCGTTCGACCTGATTTACACGACTCAGGGTGCACTGGCAGGTCCCAATTATGCGACGGATATTCTCGGCACATTTCTGTATCGCACCTTCTTCGGGTTTCAATTGCAGCTCGGCGATCCAAACATGGGCTCGGCCATTGCTTCACTGATGTTCCTGATCATTTTGGCGGGGGTATCGATCTATCTCTTCGGTATCCAGACGCGGCTTCGCCGCTATCAGTTCTGAGGGCGGTGGCATGAACAAGGCAACCTCATCCCTCGGCCGGTCCTTCGCTGCCCACGCAATCCTTGCGACCTACACCATCATCGCCCTGTTTCCGGTGATCGTGATCATCGTCAATTCCTTCAAGTCACGGAAGGCCATATTCCGCTCGCCCCTGTCCCTGCCCGACGAAACGTCTTTCAGCCTCGTCGGATATGAAACCGTTCTCGCCCAGGGTGACTTTTTTCTCTATTTCCAGAACAGCCTTATCGTAACGGTCGCATCCCTGACCTTCGTCCTGCTGTTCGGCGCAATGGCGGCCTTTGCACTGTCGGAATACCGCTTTCGAGGCAACCTGCTGATGGGTCTATACCTGGCTCTCGGCATCATGATCCCGATCCGGCTGGGGACGGTTGCAATCCTGAAGCTGATGGTGGCCAGCGGGCTGGTCAACACCCTCACCGCCCTGATCCTCGTCTACACGGCACAGGGCCTGCCGCTTGCCGTCTTCATCCTGTCGGAATTCATGCGCCAGGTTTCGGCCGATCTGAAGGACGCGGGTCGCATCGATGGCCTTTCCGAATACCGTATTTTCTTCCGTCTGGTTCTGCCGCTGGTGCGTCCCGCGATGGCAACCGTGGCGGTATTCACGATGATCCCCATATGGAACGATCTGTGGTTCCCGCTCATTCTCGCACCGGCCGAGGAAACCAAGACCATCACGCTGGGAGCACAGGTCTTTATCGGTCAGTTCGTCACCAATTGGAACGCGGTCCTGTCCGCTCTTTCCCTGGCAATCCTGCCGGTTCTGGTGCTCTACGTGATCTTCTCGCGCCAACTCATTCGCGGCATAACAGCAGGAGCGGTCAAATGACGGATACCCCCCTTCGCATTGTCGTCGCCGGCCTCGGCAATATGGGGCGCAGCCACGCCCTCGCCTATCACAACAATCCCGGCTTCGAGATCGCCGCGCTGGTCAACCGGTCGACCGTCGAACTGCCAGAGGGCCTGGCGGGCCACGCCATCCTCCCGTCGCTGGAGGCCGCCATCGCCGAATTGCGGCCCGATGCCGTCTCCATCAACACCTATTCCGACAGCCATGCCGACTTCGCGGTCGCCGCCATGGAGGCCGGCGCCCACGTCTTTGTCGAAAAGCCTCTGGCGACCACAGTCGACGACGCACGCCGCGTTGTCGATTGCGCGCGCGCCAACAACCGCAAGCTCGTGGTGGGTTACATTCTCAGACACCATCCGTCCTGGGTCCGCCTGATTGAGGAAGCCCGTGGACTTGGCGGTCCGTATGTGTTCCGCATGAATTTGAACCAGCAATCCAGCGGCGCCACCTGGCAGACCCACAAGCAATTGATGCGTTCAACCTCTCCGATCGTCGATTGTGGCGTCCACTATGTCGATGTCATGTGCCAGATTGTCGACGCCAGACCCGTCGAGGTGCGGGGCATGGGCGTGCGGCTGTCGGAGGAGATCGACCCGCAAATGTACAATTACGGTCACCTGCAGGTGTTGTTCGACGATGGTTCGGTCGGCTGGTACGAGGCGGCCTGGGGACCCATGGTGTCCGAGACGGCCTTCTTCGTCAAAGACGTGATGTCACCCAATGGCTGCGTGTCCATCGTCATGGATGAAAATGCAAAATCCGACGACATAGACACCCATACAAAAACCCAGCGGATCAAGGTTCACAAGGCCGAAACCGGAGCAGACGGTCGTTTCACGACACCGGATGAGCTGTATTCCATGGAGGGCGAACCCGACCATCAGGACCTGTGCAACCGCGAACAGGCCTATTTCCTCAAATCCATCCGGGACGACATCGATCTGTCGCGGCACATGGAAGACGCCATTCAGTCTCTCAGCGTCTGTCTGGCAGCGGATGAAAGCGTTCGTACCGGCAAACCCGTCACACTCACCTGACGTTTTCGCACTCGGACAGGCACAACAGAAAGATCGCAAAGTGGGCTCTCTCAAACTGGAAAATATCCGCAAATCCTTTGGCGACGTCGAAGTCCTGAAAGGCATCGACCTCGAGGTTGATGATGGCGAATTCGTCATCTTTGTCGGTCCGTCCGGATGCGGAAAATCAACCCTCCTGCGGGTTATCGCCGGACTGGAAGACGCAACGTCCGGATCGGTCAAGATCGATGGCGAGACCGTCAATCATCTGCCCCCGTCCAAGCGCGGAATCGCCATGGTTTTTCAGACCTATGCGCTCTATCCGCACCTGACCGTGCGCAAGAACATGTCCCTCGGCATCAAACAGGCCGGCCTTCCGGCTGACAAGGTTGCCGAGCAGGTGGACAGGGCCTCGAAGATGCTGTCGCTCGATGATTATCTCGAGCGACATCCTGCCGAACTGTCCGGCGGTCAGCGCCAGCGTGTCGCCATCGGCCGTGCGGTTGTCCGCGATCCGGAGCTGTTCCTGTTCGACGAACCGCTTTCCAATCTGGACGCCGCTCTGCGGGTCAATACCCGGCTTGAAATCGCCCGGCTGCACCGCGAACTGGGCGCAACCATGATCTATGTCACCCACGATCAGGTCGAAGCCATGACGCTGGCCGACAAGATCGTTGTGCTCAATGCCGGAAATGTTGAACAGATCGGATCACCCATGGAGCTGTACAACAAACCGGCCAATCTCTTTGTCGCCGGATTCATCGGCTCTCCGCAGATGAATTTCTTCGACGGATCGCGTCTTGAAGGGGAAACGGCCAAAACCATCGGCATCCGACCCGAGCATATTTCCGTCGACACCAATGAAGGCCAGTGGGCGGCGACGGTCACCCACGCAGAACATCTGGGCGCTGACACGATCCTCTATATCGACACCGACACGGTTGGTCAGATTGCCGTCCGTCTGTTTGGCCAGCATAATTATGATGATGGTGACCGGATCTTCGCGACCCCGGATGCGGACAATACCTATCGCTTCGACGCGCAGGGCCAGACCATTGGCTGAACAATGAGTGCGTTGCCAATTCGGCAGCGATGACTGCGAAAATCGGCTCTTTATTAGAACGGAAAGTCATGCGAGTTTGCCCGCAAACCCCTTCTGAGGAGGCTGCGGGATATGGCGTATATCATTACCGAGCCCTGCGTCGACATCAAGGATGGCGACTGTACCGATGCGTGCCCGGTCGAATGCATCTACGAAGGCGGCCGGATGTTCTATATCCATCCCGACGAATGCATCAATTGCGGCCTGTGCCTTTCCATTTGCCCTGTGGACGCGATAACCTGGGATGGTGAGTTGCAGGAAAAGTACAAGCATTATGAGGCGATCAACCGCGACTTTTTCAACGATGATATCTCCGGACTCGGCGATCCCGGGGGGTGGGAAAAGTCAATCAGCACCGACGTCGATCACCCGCATGTCGACGCACTGCCGAAGGATGTCAACGCCCATCTGATGACCGAAACCAGCAAGCAGGACACTTAAATGGCAGACCATACCCTTGGCGGCGTGATCGCAGCGGTACCGACACCACTTGGCGATGACGGACAACCTGATTGCGCGCTGTTTCTCGAGCACGCCCAATGGTCGCTCAACAATGGATGCGATGGGCTTAATGTGCTTGGCACGACCGGCGAAGCCAACTCCTTGTCCGCCGATCAGCGTAAAACCGTGATGGACGCCGCATCCGACAACCTTGCTAGGGACAGGTTGATGGTCGGCACGGGAACACCCGATCTGCCGACAACCATCGATCTGACGCGGTTTGCGTATGAAAAGGGATTTGCAGCGGCGCTCGTCTTGCCGCCCTACTATTACAAGCCGGTGTCCGACGACGGGCTCTTCGCCTGGTTCGAGGCGCTGATCACTCGGACAAGTGACACGCCGATCCCGATCTACCTCTACAATTTCCCGCAACTGACCGGCATTACATTTTCAGCCGAGCTTGCCGCCCGCCTGTCCGAGACGTTTCCGCAGCGCATGTTCGGGATGAAGGACAGCTCCGGAAATCTCGAATACGCCGCCAACATAGCCGGCATCGACGGATTTGATGTCTTCCCGAGCAGCGAAACGGCCCTGGCCAGGGCAAAGCACGACAACTACGCCGGCTGCATATCCGCAACGGTGAATATCAATGCACCGCAGGCTGCACGGCTGTGGGCCAATCCGGACGATGACAGCGCGCTGGAATCCGTTACGCAAAGCCGTGGACACATTGCATCGTTTCCACTTGTCCCAGCCGTCAAGCAGTTGATCGCCAAGCGCATGAACAAGGCGGGATTTGCATCCGTGCTGCCCCCCCTCCTGGCATTGAGCAACGAGCAATGCAGCGCTCTGGCCAATGGGTTTCGCGAGGCGTAAGACGTCACTCAAAGGCCTGATAGTGTTGACGGATTGCACTGTGCAGCAACCCGGCGATTTTTCGTTCGCCCTGAAGGCGCGGCACATCAGCCCTCGCCTGTGCGAGCAACTCACGGCACGCCCCGTCAAAATCGATGGTTGTCAACTGTCCTTCGCGCATCACCCAATTGCCATCGACAATGAGACCGCTCGCATATTGCGCGCGCATGCGCGTCAGCAGGATCTCTGTCAGCGCGATATCATCAAACAGGAAATCCTCGCACATCCTGTCATGGTCAATCAGCGTCAAATCGGTGCTGCTGCCAAAACCTGTGACTTTGCGACCAATCACTGTGGATGCGTGAAACACGCGCTCCGCCTGATAGTCCGGCTCCATCCGCCTGCCACCATGCAGCATGCGCATCAATCGCATCTCGCGCCACAGATCCTGATCGTCATCCGTTCCTGTTCCGTCAAGGCCGAGTGCAACATCGAGACCAAGACCGGCGGCCTGCGACAGCGGCGCCACGCCCGAGCGCAATCGCAAATTGGCAGACGGATTGGAAACGAGCTGGACACCCCGATCGCTCAGTATTTCGATTTCCCGCCTTTCGAGCTGTACCCCGTGGGCAATCGCCAGTCGGGGCGATAAAAACCCGATATCGTCGAGATAGGTCACGATTCCCTGCGGGAAACGTTCATTCAGCCAGCGCCGTTGACGTGGACTTTCCAGCAGGTGCATGTGGATGCGGCGGCCGCTGCCGCGCGACGCCTCCGCAATGGCCTCAAGCAGAGCATTCGAGCACCATTGCGGACCAATGGGTCCGTATTGCACGTCGACAAGGCCACCTTGATGGCGTCTGGCAATTTCCTCGATTGCCTGAAGCTGCGCCTCGATGGAGCCGTAACGCGGAATCAACGGTTCCAGCACAGACCAATCTTCCGGCGTCACACTCGCTCGCAATTGGTCCGGGCCGCCATAAGTCCACGGATCGTGATCCAGCAGCGGGCAGGACAACGCCAGGCGGATCCCCACATCACCGGCGGCGCGCACGACCGCGCTTGCTTCCTCGACCAGTTGATCGACATTGAGCGAATTGTGGCAGTGCATGGTGATGCCAACACCCGTCTTTGCCAACCGCCCGAACGCCACCAGGGTTTCCAGATAGGGATCTGTTCGTGGGCGCAGCCGCAGATTGGCGATCCAGCTTTCCAGCGCATCGTCGGCGCAACCAAACCCGAGGGTCCGAATGCCATAGCCATGATCATGGGCGTTGGCGGGACTGGCGACAACAAGGCCGGCATCCCATGCGATTCCGCTTTCCTTGACCGATGAAGTGGAACCGCTTCGGATATTCACCCGAACATTACGCTGGACGGGATCACGGCCGGGCAAGAAGCAATACCGTTCCGCTGTCACACATTCGGACATTCATTCCTCCAGAAGCTGGAACAAAGCAGCCGCATCATCATCCAGCCACCAATCAATGCTGATACCGTTCAAGATCCGCCAGTGCTGTGCTGAGTTGTTCCAGCATGGCCTGTGCGGCATGGGTCATCTGTCTTCGTTTCGGCACCAATAGTCCCAGGCGCAGTGCGCCGAGCTTCGTGCCCGTCAACGGGACACCGACGATGTTGCCGGCGGCGATTTCATCCCAAATGCCAATCGGCGTATAAAACGCCACACCGAGCCCCATTTTGACCATCGGCCGCAACATCATCAAATGGTTGCTCGTCACCAAAATCCGGCCACTGCGCTGAAGAACGGAGAGTTCAACATCAATCAGGCTGCGAATGGGCTCGGTATCCATCTGCAGCAGCAGATTGAATTGAGCGCACTCGGCCAGTGTGACGGAAGCCTTCTCCGCAAGCGGATGCGATTTGGAAACCATGGCCATCAGTGGCATGGCGACATCGGAGACCAGCATTGTGTCATCTGGATGCGAAATATTGAAGGTGATCCCGATATCCGCCTCGCCTTCAGCCACCATGGTGGTGATGCGACCATGAGCGCCCGACTGAACACGGAATTCGACACCCGGATGCGCTTTGTGAAAAGCAAAAATCTGTTCGGGAAGAAACTTCACCAGCAGGCTGTCCAGGCAGGCGATCCGGACCTGGCCGGACTGGACGCCTTTCAATGCGGCAATCTCGCCCTTCAACACACCGAATTCATGCAATGTGGAGTCCGCGTGGCGTAGAACCTGCTCACCAGCCTGGGTCAGGCGCAGCCCTTTCGGCAAACGTTCAAAGAGCTGCGTGTCCAGTTCCTCTTCGAGTTTCTGAATCTGGCGGCTGAGTGCCGATGTCGCGACATGCAGCTCTTCAGATGCCTTGCGGATCGACCCGGCGCGCGCGACGGCACAAAAATATTTCAGGATTGCAGCATGCATCGGACCGCCTTTATAGCGATTCAGGTTTTGACGGAATCGGCAAAACCTGAATGCATCATCGAAATCAACGACCGGCACCGTTGTCACATGGCTGACACAACGTGAAACGGTATGGGGTCAGGACCCTCGCTCAGATGGACGATACGCAATCTCTATCGGCCAGACCAGACCGGAGCCCTCTTCTCCTGAAACGCCTTGACCCCCTCAACGGCGTCTTCGCTCTCCAATGCACGGATCAGTGCCGGCGACTTGAGAGAGTGCGCCTCATCGGGCCTGAGGTGCTCGGTCCGGTTGACCGTTTGCTTGATGGCCCGCAGCGACAGAGGCGCATTGGCGAGGATGTCGGCAACCCAGCGATCAACCACCGCATCAAGCTGGTCGGGAGCCGCAACCTCGTTGACCAGGCCGAAACGCGCCAGTTCCTCGGCACCAACCTGCCGCCCGGTGAGCATCATGCCCATTGCCAGATTATGGGGCATCTTGCGTTGCAACATGATCATGCCACCATCGAGTGGCATGCGACCGACCCGACCTTCGGGGAGACCGAAGCGGGCCTTTTCCGACGCAATAACGATATCGCAGCCGAGCACCATTTCAAAACCGCCGCCGAGCGCAAAACCGTTGACCCGGGCGACAACCGGCAGGTCCAGTGAGCGGCGAAAACACAGGCCGCCAAATCCGTTGGGCCGCGTTTCAGCCCAGTAATGCAATCCGGATTTGCTGACATCCTTCATGTCGGCGCCAACACAAAAGGCCTTTTCGCCAGCACCCGTCACCACGATGCATGACACATCTTCGCGTGTTTCCAGATCAAGCCAGATCTTGTCGAGCTCGCGCTCGGACGCCGCATCGATGGCGTTCAGCCGTTCAGGCCGATCGATGGTGACACGGGCAACGCGGTCGGCAACGGTCAGTTCAATGCTCATTTGGCGCCTGCCGCGGCCAGCGGTGCCACATCGCTCAGCAGCTCATCATTGTGCTGGCCGAGCTCGGGCGGATGGATACGCACCGTCACCGGCGCGGCTGACATATCGATCGGCGAGCCGATCAGCCTGACCGGTCCGGCATCGGTCCGGCCCGCCTCCAGGATCAGATTGTTGACGATGGTCTGTTCGTCCTCCAGCGCCTCCTCAAGGCTCTTGACCAGAGAACAAAGTATGTCGACCCCCTCCAAACGCTCAATCCAGTGCGCCGCACTGTCTTGCGCGAAGCGATCACGGAAAATCTTCTGCAATTCCGGTCGATGGGCAGCCTGCGAGTCGAAATCCGCATAGCGGGGGTTTTGCGACAGATCCTCAATTTCCAGCGCGTTGCAGATGTCCTGCAGCGGATTGGGCTTGAACGCACCGACCATCGCAATCGGCCGGTCGGTCGTCTCGAAAACACCGGTCAGCGGGAACGCAGCCCAGTTGAGCTCCTTGCCGCGCATCATGCGCACGGCCGCTTCCTGCATCTGCATGGCGATCATCGACGAATAGAGGCTGACAGCCACCTGCTGTCCCTGCCCCGTCTTGTCGCGCTGCAGAAGCGCCAGCAAAATACCCTGCACCAGATGCATGCCCGCCGAGTAGTCGCACAATGTCGTGGCATAGATGGCTGTCGGATGGGTGTTGTCAGCCTTGCGGGCCATCACGCCGGACATCGCCTGGGCCAGCACGTCCTGACCGCCCTTGTGCTGATACGGTCCCTCAAGACCAAAACCCGTACCAACCGCGAATATCAAACGCGGATTGCGCTTCTTGAGGTCCTCATAGCCGAAACCCATTCGCTCCATCACGCCGGGCCGGAAATTGTTGACGACCACATCCGCGCTGTCGATCAATTCGAGAACCCGGGCGCGCGCCTCGTCGAGTTTCAGGTTCAATGCAAGGCTCTTCTTGTTCCGGTTCAGCGAACTGAACACCGGATTCTTCAAGCCATCGGGATCCGAGCCGAGGGACCAGCGCGAGAGATCACCGATCTTTTCCTTCTCGATCTTGATGACATCGGCACCGTAGTCGGCCAGAACCTGCGTGCAGCATGGCCCGAGCATCACCTGCGTGAAATCGATCACGCGCACTCCATCAAGCGGTAGCGGTGTCATTCGGCGGCCTCCTGGGTCAAAGCGTTGGTTGACGGCACGTCTCCTGGATCAGCACCCTGCTCGCGCATTTTCTTCTGGATCAGCGCGACGTCTGCATTTCGCACCGTGCGACCGGCATTCAATGCGACCGTTGCGGCGACCCCGGCCGCTTCACCCATTGCCATGCAAGGCGGGATTTCGCGGCTGGATTTCTGGGCCTGCGGCGTCGCGGAATAGTGCCGGCCGGCAACCAGAAGCTGGTCGATATCCTGCGGCACCATTGCCCGGTATGGCGTATAATAATCCCGCCCGCGGCAAACCGTGTCGGCAAAATGGCGCCGTGACATCACATCCTGCTTGGTAACGACATATTCGCCCTCGAGCTGACGCGTCTGTCGCACACCGGTCTGGGGCGCAAAATCCACCACATAGGCGTTTTCAAATCCCGGGAGGTTTTCATGGGCAAAAGCCAGCAGCTTGTCCATCCGCCTGCGGCCTTCGAATTCGGCCGTCGTCAGATCCTCGACCTTGGTTCCGCTGAGCTTCGGCATATGCGGGCAATTGAGCCAGACGACACCGGGCAGCGGTGTCTTGAGCCACCAATAGTTCCAGCAACCGCCGATCAACCTCTTGGCTTCATGGTCGACCTTGGCGAATTCTTCGGGATTTTCGTACTGGTAACGCTCGGCGCGATCCGTGTCGACACCGCCCCAGCGTGACACCGTGGTCAGGATGAATGTCCCCTCCTGGAATTTCGCGCCGGCACTGGCGGCAACATCAAGATCGCCGCTTGTGTCGATCACCACGTCACCCATGATGGCCTGCCGCCCATCCTTCGTTTCGCAGATGACGCCTTTGATCGCGCCATCTTCGACAATCGCCGAAGAGAACCAGCTGTGCAGGCGCAGCTTGACACCCGATTCCTCGATAACGTCATTCGCGGCACGCTTGTAGCCGTCCGGGTCAAAGGCGGCTGCGTAGCACACCGGATGTGGCATCGATTGGGTGTGAAAGTCGAAAACGCCCCAGCGGGACCATTTTTCCCACATTTCCTGGGTCGCGCGGACATCGTGCTGCCGGTCCCGGTCGGGTGGCGCCACGCACAAACCCATCCGTTCCATGCGCTCGATCATTTCCATGCAGATACCGCGTACGGTGATCTCCAGGTCATTGTGCATGTCATCCAGGATCAACACCATCCCGCCGGTGGCCAGCCCGCCAAGATAGGCATAACGCTCCAGCAGGGTGACCGACGCGCCGTTGCGGGCTGCCGAGACTGCGGCGGAGACACCGGCCGGTCCACCACCAACAACCACGACATCCGACCGATCGACGATTTTGGCTTCTCGAGCCGCTTCTTGGACTGTTTTAACGTTCATCAGGGACTCCATCATTTCCTCGGACCAATTCAATGGCCAGACAGTTCAAACCCGTTCCGGACGCGCCGGATGCTAGTGCACCGCGGGGGCTTTCCAGCGTATGAAATATTTTTCGGCAATCGAGACGAGAGCAAACAGACAGACCGCCAACAGGGCCGCCGTAAAGACCGTTGCATAGAGCAGCGGTGAGCGGAAATTGTAGGTTGCCTCGATGATCAATGCGCCAAGTCCGAAGTTCGACCCGATCCACTCCGCAACGATCGCACCGATGACGCAGGTCGTGCTGGCGATTTTCAATGCCGCAAAAAGAAACGGCAACGAACTCTGCAAACGGACCTTCCAGAAGACTTCGGAATTGGTCGCAGACAGCACCCGCATGAGATCCAGCGTTGCCGGATTGACCGCCTTCAGACCGCGAACCATGTTGACCAGTGTCGGAAAGAAGCAGATCAGCGCAGCAATGATGATCTTCGGTGCCAGGCCGTTGCCGAAAATCAGCACCAGGATCGGGGCAACGGCAATAATCGGAATCGTGTTGATGAAAACGGCGATCGGATAAAAGGCACGTTCAGCTGTCATGCTGTGAACGAACAGAACAGCCAGCAATATGGCGATCAGATTGCCGAAAACAAAGCCCAGAAGGGCTTCGAAAAAGGTCGGCCAGAAATTGTTGAAGAGGACCGCTGCATTTTCCTGAAATGCGCCCAGCACCTCGAACGGTCCAGGTGCCATGTAAGTCGGCACCGAAAACCCCCAGACGATGCCCTGCCACAGGGCGATGAGACCGATGACGGCTATGATCGCGGGCAGTTTCTCACGACTCTTTTCAAACCAGGCAAAAGAAGATCCGGAATTTGCCGAGCGGTCTTGTGCAATATCGGTCACGGTCAGCACTCCTCCAGCAATTGCCGCAAATGGGCTGTGATCTGGATAAATTCCATGGTGTCCCGCATGGCAAGATGTCGCGGAAATTCCAGATCGACCGGCATGAATTCCTTGACCCGGCCGGGATGGGCCGCAAGGACCAGGACCTTTTGCCCCAGAAACGCCGCCTCCGGGATGGAATGGGTCACGAACAGGATTGTCGTTCCGGTCTCCTGCCAGATGCGCAGAAGCTCCTCATTGAGCTTGTCGCGGGTGATCTCGTCGAGCGCTCCAAATGGTTCATCCATCAGGAGAATGCGCGGCCGCGTGACAAGCGCCCGGGCAATGGCAACGCGCTGACGCATGCCGCCGGACAATTCGGCGGGCAACGCATTTTCACGGCCGCTCAGTCCCACCAGTTCGAGCAATTCCTTCGGGTCAGCGTGGGCCGGGCCAGGCTTTCCGACCTCCAGGGGCAGCTTGACATTGTCGATGGCGCTGCGCCAGGGAAGCAGGGTTGCATCCTGGAAAACGAAAGCGAAATCCCTCGATTTGCGGGCTTCTTCCGGTGTGCGGCCATGGACTTTGATCTGGCCGTTTGATGTCGGCACAAGATCGGCAATCGCCCGCAGCAGGGTTGATTTTCCGCAGCCGGACGGGCCGAGCATCGTCACAAATGCACCGTCGGCAATGTCGACGCTCACACCCTTCAGGGCGGTGACAATAGCATCTCCGCTGCCGAACCGAACATCGATGTTGTCGATCGAGACGGCCAGTGCTGTTTCCGCCGAAGCGGAAACAGCGTCTTCAGCGATGTCCATAACAGCCATCGTGGTTTATCCGACTTTCTTGCGCGTGTCGGCAGTGGCGTCGAGGATCGATGTTGTCATGACCTGGTCAACGGTCGGCACATCACCCTTGAACTGCCCCAGCTTTGCATAGACATCGACCTGTGACTGCCAGTTCGCCTTGTTCATGGCTGCCCAGCCTTCCTTGGCGGTCGTTGCATCAAAGCTGAAGCCCAGAACACCGCCGACGGCTTCAAGCTCGGCTTCCTTGTTCAGGTTCGGATAGGTCGACACCAGAATGTCGACCGCCTCTTCCGGATTGTCCTTGGCATAACCCCAGCCCATGGCGGAACCACGAAGGAAGTTGGCCAGTACATCCGAATGTTTGTCCAGCGTATCATCGGTTGTGTAATAGACATTCGCGTAAAGCTGGATACCGGCATCCCAAAGCATCATGTCGACCCGGTCTTCACCCAAAATCTTGAGGGCGTTGGTGTTGGTCAGCCAGCCTGTGACCGCCTGCGCCTGTCCGGTCAACAGCTGGTTCATGTCCGAACCCATATTGACGATTTCCACCTGGTCTTCGGCGATATTGTTTTGCGCCAGCAGCGCCCGCAGAAGAATGTAGGCCGTTGGCTGGGTTGCAATCGTTTTGCCGATCATGTCCTTCGGCTCACGAATGGCAGCGCTTTCAAGCGAGAAATAGGTGAAGGGGTGCTTCTGATATCCGGCGGCAAAGGCCTTGATCGGAATACCTGCGGAGCGCGCCAGCATGATGGACGGGCTGGAGGAAATCTGGCCGAGCGTCGATTGACCGGCTGCGACACCGCCGACACCGTCCACATTCGGTCCGCCCGGCGTGATCTGCAGATCGATGCCCTTGTCCTTGTAGAAGCCCTTGGCCTGTGCAACCGTTTCGCCGAGAATACCGTTCGACGCCAGCCAGCCAAGCTGCATCTTAACCGTGGCCATGTCTGCCGAGGATGCAGGCGCCACCCCGATCAGGCTCTGCGTGGCGGCCAATCCGCCCAACGCACCGGCATATCGAAACAGATCGCGGCGGTTCATTGTCATTTTGCTCATCTACTGTGCTCCCAAAATCCGCTTATTTCAGCGTGAAAATGTCGCGCCAGAACGGCGCCGGGAAAGAATGAACAAGCGAAGCGTTCGAATAAAGAACTATTTTTCGTTTATTCCGTTGCCAAAAAGGCAATGCAAACTAGCCAGTTGATCTCCTTGACTCAATCGGCAGACACCATCATTTGGATCACCTGCGGGCGCGGCATAGGGTCAATTTGAACGGGATGCGCTACAGTTGTCCAGCGTCCCACGATCGGCCCAACGCGCAAACTCACGAGGAGAAACAAGACATGTCGAGATTGTTGGTCAAACCAAGTGGTACGCACGGCAAAATCGTTCATATCACGCCGCAAAGCGCCGGCTGGGACTATGTCGGCTTTGATCTTCATCGCCTTCATCCGGGTGAAACAGTTGCCGAACAGACCGCGGGTCGCGAAGTCTGCCTCGTCTTTGTGAGTGGCAAAGGGTCGGCACAGGCCGGAGACACGGATTTTGGCAGCCTCGGCGAAAGAATGTCTCCGTTCGAAGGCACGCCATCAGCCATCTATCTGCCAGCCAACACGCCTTGGTTGGTAACCGCTGAAACCGAATTGGAACTTGCCGTCTGCTCCGCTCCCGATGAAAGCGGGTCGCTGGCGCCAAGGCTGATCGCCCCGGCGGATCTGAGCCGGGAAACTCGTGGCCAGGGCACAAACACCCGATATGTCACCAATATTCTTTCCGAGGACCAGCCCGCACAATCCTTGTTGGTTGTGGAGGTGATCACCCCTGGGGGGCACACATCCTCCTACCCGCCGCACAAGCATGACCAGGATAATCTGCCACATGAATCACGGCTTGAGGAAACCTACTATCACCGTCTCAATCCGGCGCAGGGCTTTGCTTTTCAGCGGGTCTATACCGATGACCGGTCACTGGACGAAGCAATGGCAATCGAGGATGGCGTCACGACGCTGGTGCCCCGCGGCTACCACCCCTGCGCCGCGTGCCACGGCTATGATCTTTACTATCTCAATGTGATGGCAGGTCCGAAGCGCACGTGGAAATTCCACAACGCGGTTGAACATGAGTGGCTGCTTGCATAGGGGCAACACCGCGCCCAACTCCCCTCAATGGCCAAAATTCGATTGATGGGAATATACGAATCATATACGGTTCATATATCCATTCATCGGGAGCCATCATGGGCATTGTTAAAATCGGCGACGAACTGCATGAGGAGGTGCGACGGGCCAGTGCGGTCATGTGCCGGTCCATCAACGCGCAGGCTGAATTCTGGATGAAGATCGGCATGCTGGCCGAGGCCAATCCGGACCAATCCTTCAACGACATCGTCAGGGCACAGCTAGAGGCGGCGCAGATCCGCCCCGCCCACAGTGTCGTCGCCTGACATGGTCAAGACACCGGACGAACTGGCACTGATGCGGATTTCCGGCAGATTGCTGGCATCCGTATTCGAAATGCTGGACGAACAGGAACTCGTCGGTATGTCGACATTGCAGGTCAACAACCTCGTCGACAGCTTCATCACACGGGATCTTGCCGCCCGCCCGGCAAGCAAGGGTCAATATGACTTCGACTATGTCCTTAATTGTTCCATCAATCATGTCGTATGTCATGGTGTGCCGGCTGCAGACGAGATTATCCAGGATGGTGACATCATCAATCTCGACATCACGCTCGAAAAGAACGGCTTCATTGCCGATTCAAGCAAGACCTATCTGATCGGCAATGCGTCGCCCGCCGCCCGGCGAATCGTCCGGATCGCTCACGCAGCCCTCTGGCAGGGGATCAGACAGGTACGACCGGGAGCCCAATTGGGGGATATCGGTGCCGCGATCGAACGGCACGCCAAGAGAAACGGCTGTTCCGTCGTGCGGGAATATTGTGGCCATGGCATCGGCCGCCAGATGCATGAGGAACCGCAAGTGCTCAATTTCGGACGGCCGGGGACGGGCCTGCACCTGTGCGAAGGCATGGTTTTCACCATCGAGCCGATGATCAATCAGGGGTCCCGCAAGGTTTCCACCGAAAGCGACGGCTGGACGGTTGTGACCAATGACGGAAAGCTGTCAGCGCAATTCGAACACACGGTCGCCGTTGCAAAGGACGGCGTCGAAGTCCTGACCCTGCGGCGAGACGAGACACCGATGGTGGTGCGAGGGTTGTGACCCGGAAGACAGGAACCCTCAGGAGGAGGCATCCTTCAATCGGAATCGCTGGACCTTGCCCGTTTGCGTTTTGGGCAACGCATCGATGAACTTAACGGATCGCGGGTATTTGTAGGGGGCAATCACCGCCTTGACGTGATCCTGGAGCCGCTTGACTGTTTCCGGATTGGCCGGCACCCCATCACGCAGAACCACATGAGCCTCGACAATCTCACCTCTTTGATCATCGGCCACGCCGATGACACCGCATTCGGCGACATCCTCGTGGGCCAGAAGCGCTGCCTCGACCTCCGGTCCCGCAATGTTGTAACCGGCCGAAATGATCATATCGTCGGACCGGGCAAGAAAATGAAATATCCCGGCCTCGTCCTGCAGGAATGAATCGCCGGTCAGATTCCAGCCATCGCGCACATAGGCGGCCTGCCGATCACGGTCATCGAGATATCGGCAGCCGGTCGGGCCGCGCACTGCCAGCCGGCCTGGTTCTCCCCGCGGAACCTCGTTCATATCATTGTCCACGACACGCGCTTCATAGCCGGTAACCGGGACTCCAGTGGCGCCCGGCTGTGACTCGCCAAGCTTGTTGGAGATGAAAATATGCAGAAGTTCCGTGGCACCGATCCCGTCCAGAATCGGTTTGCCGGTTTTGTTCATCCAGGCATCATAGACCGGCGGTGGCAGGGTTTCTCCCGCCGATACGGCCATCCTCAGAGACGACAGGTCGGCCCCCTCCTCCATCGCTGCAAGCATCGCGCGATAGGCAGTTGGCGCGGTGAAACAGATGGTTGCCTTGTAGGTCTGGATGATGTCGATCATATTGGGCGGCGTGGCGCTTTCCAGAAGCGTTGCGGCGGCACCGAACCGCAGCGGAAAGATTGCCAGACCGCCCAACCCGAACGTAAAGGCCAGCGGCGGTGATCCGACAAAGACATCCTCGGGCGTAACCGAGAGAAACTCGCGTGCATACCCATCGGCAATGATCAGGAGATCGCGATGGAAGTGCATCGTGGCCTTGGGTTCGCCGGTTGTGCCCGACGTGAAGCCCAGCAACGCCACATCATCCCTGCCCGTCTGAACGGCATCGAACCGCACCGGTTTGTTCAAGGCGATCCGGTCGAGCTCGGCGTCATGGTTGGCGGTACCGTCAAACCCGACCACCTTGTCCAGAAAACGGTTGTCCTTGGCGCAACTGACCATCTCGTCCATCAGACGTGTATCGCACAGCGCCAGGGTGATCTGCGCCTTGTCGACAATCTTGGTGAGTTCGACCGCACGCAACATCGGCATTGTGTTGACGACAACGGCACCCGCCTTTGTCGCAGCCAGCCAGCAGGCGACCATGGCTGGATTGTTGGCCGAGCGGATAAGCACTCGATTGCCGGGCTTTACGCCATAATCCTCGACCAGCGCGTGGGCGATTCGATTGGTCCAGTCTGCCAACTCCTTGTAGGTGCGCCTTCGGCCATTGCCGATCAGGGCCGTGTGATCCGCAAAGCCCTTCTCGACAACTGCATCGGTCAGTTCGACACCGGCATTCAGATGGTCTGGATAGTCGAAATCATCCAGCAGGAGTTCGGGCCAGGCCTCGAAGGGCGGCAGATTGTCTCGCGCAAACGTATCGACATGCGCCGACGGTCCAAGTTGAATGCTGCTCATCACAAACCTCCCGTATTGGCAAGCGCCTGTCGCGCAATAATCACTTTCTGGACGTCCGACGCGCCCTCATAGATGCGCAACGCCCGAATCTCGCGATAAAGGCTTTCGACAATGTGCCCTTTGCGGACACCGTCGCCGCCGTGGATTTGCACCGCCTTGTCGATGACCTCCTGGGCGCGGTCCGTGGCGAAGAGCTTGGCCATTGCAGCTTCGCGTGTGACACGGGCGGCTCCACTGTCCTTCGTCCAGGCGGCCCGATAAACCAGCAGGGCAGCCGCATCGATATCCAGCGCCATGTCGGCAATATGCCCCTGCACCATCTGAAGCTCGGCCAGCGGCGCACCGAAGAGCTCCCGTGAGGCTGCCCGATCGAGGGTCTCGCCAAGGGCCCGCCGGGCAAAGCCGAGCGCCGCAGCGCCGACGGTCGAGCGGAACAGGTCGAGCACCGACATGGCGATTTTGAAACCGTCCCCGGATTGGCCGATCATCGCCTCCGCCGGAACGCGGCAATCATCGAATGCAAGTCGTGCCAGAGGATGCGGTGCGACCACTTCAAGGCGCTCGGCGACACTCAAACCAGGCGTATCGGCCGGAACGACAAAGGCACTGATTCCCTTGGCGCCCGGCGCATCGCCGGTGCGGGCAAACACCGTGTAGACATCGGCTATGCCGCCATTCGAAATCCAGGTCTTCTCTCCATTGAGAACATATTCATTGCCATCGGCCACCGCCGTCATGTCCATATTGGCGACATCCGAACCCGAGCGCGGTTCCGACAGGGCAAAGGCCGACAACGCCTCACCGCAGCGCGTCTTGCTCAGCCATTGCTCCCGCTGGGCGGATGATCCAAACAGCGACAGTGCCCCGGTCCCCAAACCCTGCATGGCAAAGACAAAATCGGCCAAGCCGTCATGGCGTGCCAGGATTTCACGCGTCAGGCAGAGCGTTCTGACATCAAGCTTGCCACCGGGGTCAGCCGGATCGATCGCCGAGTGCATTAACCAGCCGGCCTCGCCAAGGCGCCCGGCAATGGCGCGGCAGCACCCATCCACGTCACTGTGGTCCAGATCCGACAAATTGCGGCCAACCCAATCATCGAACCGATCGTGAAAATCGGCATGTCGTGCCTCGAAAAACGGCCAATGGAGAAAACTGCGATCCGCCATCGTCAATTCCCTTCAAACACCGGCTTCTGCTTGGCGACAAATGCGTCATAGGCCCGTTTGAAATCCGCGGTCTGCATGCAGATCGCCTGGGCTTGGGCTTCTGCCTCGATCGCTTCATCGATCGACATGGCCCATTCCTGTTTCAGCATCGTCTTGGTCATCATGTGGCCGAAATTCGGGCCATTGGCGAGGCGCGTCGCAAAGGAGACCGCTTCTTCCTCGAGATCGGCCGCGTCCACAATCCGGTTGTGAAAGCCCCAACGCTCACCCTCCTCTGCCGACATGGAGCGCCCTGTGAAAAGCAGCTCGCTGGCCCGTCCCTGTCCAATGATCCGCGGTAGAATGGCACAAGCACCCATATCGCAGGCTGCAAGCCCCACCCGGGTAAACAGAAACGCTGTCTTGGCTTCGGGTGTTGCAAACCGGATATCGGACGCCATTGCGACGATGGCGCCGGCGCCGACGCATACGCCATCGATCGCGGCAATGATCGGCTTACCGCAACCCACCATCGCCTTGACCAGATCGCCGGTCATCCGCGTAAAGGCCAGCAGACCCTTCATGTCCCGGTCAAGCAACGGCCCGATAATATCGTGCACATCACCACCGGAACAGAAATTGCCACCATTGGAGGCAAAGACAACCGCATCGACATCGTCCACATAGACCAGATCACGAAAACAGTCGCGCAACTCGGCATAGCTTTCGAATGTCAGCGGATTCTTGCGTTCCGGTCTGATCAGCCGAATGACCGCAACACGGCCACGCATCTGCCAATCGAAATGCTGCGGTTTGAAATTTGCCATGGAATTCATCGTGATGTTCCTCCGGATATGGCCATGCCATCAAGCAGTTGCAGCAATTGGTCAGCATCCTCGTCGCCAAGCGAACTGAGCATCGAGCTGATCCAGCCCTCATGGGTCTTCGCCATCTCGGCAAAAGATTCGCGACCTTCATCGGTCAGGCGAACGGCCATCGCCCGCCGGTCGCCGCTAACCGGCACACGAACCACCAGCCCGTCTGAAACAAGCCGTTCGACAATGCCTGTCACATTGCCGTTCGACACCATCAACGCGGCGGACAATTCGCTCATTTTCAATCCGGCTTCCTCGCGGTGAAGCGCGGCCAGAACGTCAAACCGAGGCAGCGTGGTTGCGTAGTCAAGCCGCAACCGTTCCCGAATCTCGGCCTCCATCTGGCGCGATATCTTCAGCAGGCGCAGCCAGACGCGCAGCCTCTGCTTGTCGCGATCGATATCGATTGTCTCGCTCATATCTCTCCCCCGGATATCGAAAGGGCCTGTCCGGTCACTGCGCCAGAATGCGGCCCACACAGCCAAAGAACCGTCTGCGCGACTTCCTCTGGCTCGACAAACCGTCCCGTCGGATTGCCCCGAAGCAGCGTTTTGGCGGCCTCTTCCCGGCTGCGGCCGGTTTTTTTCGCGATATTGTCCAAGCTGCGGTCAAGCATCGGCGTCTGCGTGTAGCCGGGACAGACGGCATTGACCGTGATGCCGGACCGCGCAACTTCCACCGCGACTGCCCGCGTCAGCCCGACAACGCCGTGTTTTGCGGCACAATAGGCCGCCACATAGCCATAGCCTTTCAGGCCGGCAACCGATGCGATGGAGACAATGCGTCCCCATCCCTTGTCACCCATGCCAAGCAGACCGGCCTGCATCGTCAGGAAAACCCCCGTCAAATTGACATCGATCATCGCGTTCCAGTCCGCCAGGGACAGTTTCGCAAACGGAACGCTTTCGGCGGCACCCGCATTGGCAATCACGATATCGGCTCCGCCATGATCGTCATTGACCGACGCAAAGAGCTGGTCGACGGCCGCGGCATCCGTCACATCGCAAACGGCACTCGTGATCAGGTGCGACTCTGCGGCAACGGAGTCGAGCGCCTCTTTGTTTCTCCCGGTGATCGTCACACTGGCGCCGGCATTCGTCAAAGCGCGAACGATCGACAACCCGACACCGGATCCGCCGCCTGTCACCAGCGCGTGTTTTCCTTCAAGTTCCGTCATTATCCGACCTCTCGCCTCTCGCGGTGAATGCCTGCCCGGGCTGTTCAGCCGTCGACAACGACCGTTAGCCAAAACTGCCATCAAAGGCGATTTATTTCAAGCTTAAAATTTTTAAGCTGAAGACATTATGCAAATTCAGGAAATCATATTTCAGGGTTCAATCCGTTTGCGCTGTGGCACCTGGCGCGAACCGCATCGGCGAGACCTCTTCAAGGGTGAGTCCGCCATCGCCGATATCGGGCGAGATCCCACAACCGCTGATCAAACTAGCAGCCAGCCGTGACAGCGCCGGGGCGGACTGGATGCCGTAACCGCCCTGCCCGGCCAGCCAGAAAAACCCTTCGAGCTGCGGATCAAATCCGCAAACCGGAGCCCCATCGGCCACAAAACTGCGCAATCCGGCCCAGCTGTTTTCAATCCGCCGAACGTCCATGTCGAAAGCCTTTTCCACCCGGTCAATGCATGTGGCGACATCCAGTTCTTCAGGCTGTGCATCACATGGCGCACTGGGCGTTTCATCCGCCGGAGAAAGAAGAAATCGGCCAGTTTCCGGCTTCAGGTAGAATGTGTCATCCAAATCGCCGATTGCCGGCCATGCACTGATTTTCCGGTCTGGCGGCGCCGGCACAATCACCACGGTCCGGCGCTTCGGAACAATCCCGACTTTGGCGGCGCCGGCTTTGGCTGCAATCAGATCCGCCCAGGCGCCGGCGGCATTGACGACAATGGGGGCAGTTAACACGCGGTCCGCGGTGTGCAAGGTCCACAGGGCACCGGTGCGATCGATCCTCTCGACCCGGGCGCCCGTGTGAAGAGTGCCACCATGGCGCCGGAGGCCACGCAGAAATCCCCGGTGAAGCGCATGAACGTCGATGTCGCGGGCATTTTCCTCGAGCATTCCGGCAAACGCCGCTTCATCGCGCAGAAGCGGGACAAGGGCTTTGATCTCGGCGCGGTCCACCTTTCTGATGCCCGAAACCGAATGGAAGGCTGCAAGGAGTTTATCGAGTTTTTCTTCTCGGGCTTCCGTCGTGAAGGTCAAAATACCCCGCCGGCTCAAGAGCGGCCTGTCGCAAAATCCGCCGGGCGGATTTTCCAGAAATTCGCGCGACAGGCTGGTCAGCAAACGCATTGTCGGCGGGCCATATGTCTCGGTATATATGGCGGCTGACCGACCCGTTGTATGATAACCGGGCTGGTCCTCCATTTCGACAACAGCCACGCTGGCGTCCGGTGCCAACTGCCAGGCGACGGAGGCACCAGCCATACCGGCTCCAATGATCACGACATCAAAGTGATTTCCCGGCCCGCAGCCCACATCACGGCCTTTCAGAAGCGAGGCGGCAGTGCTGCACGCCCTGACTGATTGCTTTTGAACGATTGGATATCAGACCGCACGTCTTTGCAACGGGCCAGAACAATCGCAGGGCATGACTTGCTACATCCTGATTTTCTCGCTTTGCGGATCATAGAGCGGTTTCAGGCTCGCCTTCGCGGAGACGCGCTGGCCAGCGACCTCGATTTCATAATTCGAGGCCAGCATCTCGGCAAGACTCTCACCCTGGCGCACCGGAACATAACCAAGACCGACCGACGCGCCCAGAACATGGCCGTAATTTCCGGAGGTCAGATACCCCACAACCTCTCCGTCGCGAATGATGGGTTCCGTGTGAAAGAGCAATGGATCCGGGTCGTCAAGCAGGAATTGCAGCAGGCGCCGACCCACTCCTTTTTCCTTTTGCGCAATCACCGCATCCTGTCCGACAAAGGGTCCGAACCGTCCCTCGGGCTTGCCGGTTTTGACCGCGAAGCCCAATCCGGCTTCCAGCACGTGATCTTCATCGGAAATGTCATGGCCGAAATGGCGGAACCCCTTCTCCATGCGACAACTGTCCAGCACATGCATTCCTGCCAGCCGCAATCCATCCGCTTGGCCAGCTTCGTAGATCACATCGAACACATGCCGTGACATCTCGGCTGGAACGTAGAGCTCCCATCCAAGCTCCCCGACATAGGTGATCCGGTGCGCGCGGACCAGCGCCATTCCCAGTTCGATTGTCTGGGAAGTCGCAAATGGGAAGGCCTCATTGGACAGATCGGCCGGCGTCGCCTTTTGGAGGATCGTTCGGGAATTGGGGCCCATGAGGCCGAGCACACCCTCGCCGCTGGTCACATTAAGCGCCACGCAGCGCGCATCGCGAGGAATATACCGCTGCAGCCAGCTGAAATCGCGGGTGACTGTCGCCGCGCCGGTAATGACGATGTAGCTGTCTGCAGACAGACGTGTCACCGTGACATCGGCTTCAATACACCCGCGGCTGTTGAGCCATTGCGTGTAAACAATCTTGCCCGGCGCGACATCGACATCATTGCCACACAGGCGTTGCAGCACATCCATCGCGTCAGGCCCCTCGACGCGGAATTTTCCAAAAGCCGACAGATCGAACAGACCGGCCTGGTTGCGAACCGCACGATGCTCTTCAGCCGCATATTCAAACCAGTTCTGTCGTTTCCAGCTATAGTCGTAGATTGGCTTGGTACCCCTTGCCAGCGCTTCCGCCGGGACAAACCAGTTCGGCCGCTCCCAGCCGGCCGTTTCGCCGAAACAGGCACCACGTTCCGCCATTTTTTCATGAAAGGGCGTCTGCCGTATATTGCGTGCCGTTTCATACTGGCGATAGGGAAAATGGTCTGCATAGAGAAGGCCGAGCGTTTCGGTTACACGATTTTTCAGATAGGTACGATTGCCCTGAAACGGTTCCATGCGCCGGACATCGACATCCCACAGATCAAACGGAGGCTCACCTTCGACGATCCATTCTGCGAGCGCCTTGCCGGCGCCGCCTGCGGACTGGATACCAACGGAATTGAAACCGGCGGCAACATAGAAATTCTCCAGTTCGGGTGCCGGTCCGAGCAAGTAGCGATCATCCGGCGTGAAGCTTTCCGGACCGTTGAAAAAAGTGTGAATGCCTGCGCTTTCCAGCAGTGGAAGGCGTTCGATGGCCTTTTCCAGAACAGGCTGGAAATGATCGAAATCTTCCGGCAATTCGTCGAAACAGAATTCATCCGAAATGCCATCCATGCCCCAAGGTTTCGACACCGGTTCAAAAGCACCGAGCAGAATTTTCCCCGCATCTTCCTTGTAATAGGCACATTCATCGGGAACCCGCAGCACCGGAAGGTTGCCCGGCAAGCCATCGACACCTTCGGTCAGAATGTAGAAATGCTCGCACGCATGCAGCGGAACATTCACTCCAGCCATGCGTCCCACCTGGTGGGCCCACATGCCGGCGCAGTTGATGACGATTTCCGCCTCTATGTCGCCCTTGTCAGTCCGTGCACCGGTCACCCGCCCGTCCTTTGTGTGAATGGCTTCGACCTTGGTGTTTTCAAATATCTTTGCACCCTTCTGACGGGCCCCTCGCGCCAGCGCCATGGCGATATTGGCCGGATCGCCCTGCCCGTCCAGCGGAATGTGCAATCCGCCCACCACACCGTCGATATTGAGATAGGGATGCATGTCGTGACAGTCTTTTGCCGTCACCACATTGACCTCGACACCGTGAGTCTTGGCCATGGATGCGTTGCGCAGGAACTCTTCCATCCGCTCATCCGACAGGGCCACCGCCAGGGAGCCGTTGCGCTTGAAGCCGGTGGCAATTCCTGTCTCGGCTTCCAGACCGCCATAAAGCTCCTGGCTGTATTTTGCCAGGCGGGTCATGTTCATGGTCGCCCGCAACTGTGCAATCAGTCCTGCGGCATGCCAGGTCGTGCCGCAGGTCAACTGCTTGCGCTCCGCCAGTACCACATCCGACCAGCCGAGATGGGCAAGATGATAGGCCACCGAGCAGCCGACCACGCCACCGCCGATCACCAGAACTCTCGTATGTGTTGGAAACCCGGACATGACAATCTCCCAAAATGGCTGCCAGAGCGCTCATGAAAATTTGCCCGATATTTTCACGAAACAGGGTGTTCGTCCAGCCCGGACTGCACGATTTTGCCGGCTCGACACCCGGACCGGGGCACAACAGTGGAGCATGGTTTCCGGACTATCGGCATGCAATCCGAAATTCCGGGCGGCACTGCCGACCAGATTTCACCATTTGATGGTGCCAATTTGTGAAAATCGTGGTGCCAGGGGTTGAATCAGGAGCCTGTTTTGGCCTCACATGGAGCCAGATGGTCCGCACTTTCGGTCCAAGTCAGGGACGCCAGAGGCACGGCAACCAATTATGCGAAATTCACTTTTCCATGTCGAACGGTTGGAGATGACCACGCTCCAAACCCAGATCAGGGAGATGCTGGTGTCGGCCATGCTGTCCGGGCAACTGCCCGTCGGCGCCCCCATTCCATCGACCCGCGCCATGGCCAAGCGGCTGAAAGTCTCCCGCAACACGGTCATGTTGGCCTACCAGGCTCTGGCATCGGATGGCTATCTGGTGGCCCGTGAGCGCTCGGGCTTCTATGTCTCCCCCGACATCCACGACGGCACGGTCGCCGAGTTCGAATTGGCTCAACCGGATCAAACCGAAAAGCCGGCAATCGACTGGGAGGGCCGTTTCCGTGTCCAGCCCAGCGAACAATCCAACATCGTCAAGCCGTCGAACTGGACCGACTATCCCTACCCTTTCATATACGGACAGGCTGATGCAGCATTGTTCCCGATCGCCGCCTGGCGTGACTGCATGCGGCAATCCATGGGACGAAAGTGGCTTGATGCGTGGACAAATGACCATTTTGCCGAAGACGACAGGATGCTCATCGAGCAGATTCGTCAGCGCATATTGATGCGACGCGGCATCATGGCCAACCCGGACGAAATCCTGGTCACCCTCGGCGCTCAAAACGCCCTTTATCTGTTGTCGAGCCTGCTGGTCAAACACGACAGCCATGTGGCGATCGAAGATCCCGGCTATCCCGATATCCGCAATATCTTCCAGCTTCGAACCGATCATATTCACCACATTCCGGTCGATTCCGAGGGGATCATTGTGGACAGCAGGTTGAACGAGGCGGAAATTGCCTTTGTAACACCCAGTCACCAATATCCGACCAATGCCACAATGAGCATCACCCGGCGAAAGGCTCTGCTGGCCTGGGCCGCCGAGCACAATGGACTGATCATCGAAGACGACTATGAGTTCGAGACCAATTATGAGGGTGAGCCGACCCCGGCGCTGAAATCGCTCGATCAGGGCCAGAGGGTGCTCTATGTGGGCAGCCTGTCAAAGTCCCTGATGCCCGGCCTGCGCATGGGTTTCATGGTTGGTCCGGCCCCGCTCATTCGCGAGGCCAGAGCCTTGCGGCGACTGATGCTACGCCATCCACCCGGCAACAATCAGGGGGTCGTGGCCCTTTTTCTGGCGCTCGGCCACCACGACACACTCATCGGACGGCTACACCGCAGCTATCGAAACCGATGGAAGACCATGGGCAATGCGCTGGAAAGACACTTTCCTGGATGGGCGGAGGCGCCCGGATTTGGCGGAACATCCTATTGGGTCAAGGGACCCGAGTGGCTGGACTGCACGGTGCTCGCAAACAAGGCCCTTGAGGAAGGTGTCATCATCGAACCCGGAGACATCCATTTTTCGAACCCGGAAAACCACCGCAACTATTTTCGGCTCGGGTTTTCGTCGATTGCGGAAGAGCGCATCGAACCAGGCATTGAACGGCTGGCCCAGATCGTCACGGCGCTCAAAAACGCTTGAGGGCGGGTCGGGCACCATGACCACAAACCGATCAGGCCGGGCTGGATCAGCCTATTCGATCGATCTGGCACTAAGACATGGTGCCAGTCCCATCCTATCAAGCAGTCAACCGCGCTGAGCCTCCCGCGGTCGCGAAGCCATGTCCATTCAAGAAGGAACTGCCACCATGAAAATGACGACTGAAGAAGCGTTCGTAAAAGTCCTGCAAATGCACGGCATCGAACACGCATTCGGAATAATCGGGTCGGCAATGATGCCCATTTCCGATCTGTTTCCAAAGGCCGGCATCACATTCTGGGACTGTGCCCACGAGACCAATGCGGGGATCATCTGTGACGGTTACACCCGCGCCACCGGCAAGGTCGCCATGGCCATCGCCCAAAACGGCCCTGGCATCACCAATTTCGTTACGCCGATCAAGACAGCCTATTGGAACCATACACCGATGCTTCTGGTGACCCCGCAGGCCGCCAACAAGACCATTGGACAGGGCGGGTTCCAGGAAGTTGAACAGATGGCGCTGTTCAAGGACATGGTGTGCTATCAGGAGGAGGTACGCGACCCGTCCCGCATGGCCGAAGTCCTGAACCGGGTCATCGAGAAGGCCATTCGCGGGTCGGCTCCGGCACAAATCAACATTCCGCGCGACTACTGGACGCAAGTTGTCGATATCGAGCTGCCGCAGATCGTTCGCCTCGAACAGCCGTCGGGCGGTGCCGAGGCCATCGACCGCGCGGCGGAACTGCTCTCCGAAGCCGCATTTCCGGTCATCCTGTCGGGCGCCGGTGTTGTCATCGGTGGTGCGATCGATGCCTGTCGTGAACTGGCTGAAAAGCTCGACGCGCCGGTCGCCAGCGGCTACCAGCACAATGACAGCTTCCCGGGCAGCCATCGCCTCGCCTGCGGTCCACTCGGCTACAATGGATCAAAGGCAGCAATGGAGCTGATTGCAAAGGCCGACGTCGTTCTGGCGCTTGGCACGCGTCTCAATCCCTTTTCCACCCTCCCTGGCTACGGCATCGACTACTGGCCGAAGGATGCCAAAATCATCCAGGTCGACATCAATTCAGATCGCATCGGCCTGACGAAAAAAGTGACTGTGGGTATTTGCGGTGATGCAAAACAGGTCGCTGAAAGGCTTCTTGAAAAACTCTCACCGTCTGCCGGAGATGCCGGACGCGAGGAACGCAAGGCGCTGATCCATCAGACAAAATCCGCATGGCTCCAAACGCTCAGCAGCATGGATCATGAGGAAGACGACCCCGGAACAAGCTGGAACGAAGATGCGCGCGCTGACCAGCCTGACCGCATGTCGCCGCGCATGGCATGGCGCGCCATTCAAGCCGCCCTGCCCGGTGAAGCGATCATCTCCAGCGATATCGGCAACAATTGCGCGATCGGCAACGCCTATCCGACCTTTGAATCCGGACGCAAATATCTGGCGCCCGGTCTGTTTGGCCCTTGCGGCTATGGATTTCCCGCAATTCTCGGCGCCAAGATCGGTTGCCCTGACACTCCGGTTGTCGGTTTCGCTGGCGATGGCGCCTTTGGCATTTCGATGAACGAAATGACCTCCTGTGGTCGGGAGGAATGGCCCGCTATCACAATGGTGGTCTTCCGCAATTACCAATGGGGCGCGGAAAAACGCAACACCACACTGTGGTTTGAAAACAACTTTGTCGGCACCGAGCTCGACCCTCAGTTGAGTTACGCCAAGGTCGCCGAAGGATGCGGCCTCAAGGGGGTTTCCGTCACCAACATGCAGGATCTGACAACTGAACTCGACGCGGCCTGCAAGGCACAAAAAGACGGAGTCACCACATTTATCGAGGTGATCCTCAACCAGGAGCTGGGCGAACCCTTCCGCCGCGACGCCATGAAAAAGCCAGTCGAAGTCGCCGGGATCAACCCCGAAGACATGCGCCCGCAGCCTGGCGCGTAGACCGTTTCACGTTTTGTCAGAAAGGTGACTGCGGTGCCGGTCATTGGATTTGTTGATCCAATCCGGTTTGCCGAACCCGTCAAAACCTGAACGGCTCGATTTGCAAAGTGGCGGCCCGACATCAGTCCGGCCGCCACCTGTCAAACCGCTTCCACGTATGTGACTGGGGACCGCGCCCCTGCAGGCTCAGTTCTGTGCGGCAATCGGCGCGCGGTGAATTACTCCGGAAGCTGTATATCGAATTGCTTCCGAATGGCCGCATCGGTTTCTGCTGAAACATGGGCTGGATAGATCGACGACAGGATGCGGTTTTTTTCGGCAATCGCCGTTTCGATAATGTCAGGTCGTCCCTTTTCGGCCCATTCCTTTGGGCTCGTGCGGTCACCAATATGCGGATAAATATACTCGGTCTGCATCAAGGACAGCGTTTGCTCATGTCCGAGATAATGGCCGGGACCATTCGTGCATACATCCATGATTGATGCGATCGACAGTGTTTCATCTGTCACCTCCAGACCGCGCACACAGCGCAGACACTGGCCCAGCATGTCGTTGTCGATGATCAGGCTTTCCAGGGAAAACCCGAGCAGGGATGCATGCATGCCCGCGGCCTCATAGACCATGTTGAGCCCCGACAGGCCGGCCATCACATTGGTGATGCCCTTTTCATAGCCGGCCTGAACGTCTGGCAATTTGGAATCGGCAATTCCGGCCGCCGCTCCACCCGGAAGATCGTAGAAATGAGACATCTGCGCACAAGCAGCCGAAAGCAATGCCTGCTCCCCCGAGCCACCGGACATTGCCCCGGTTCTCAGGTCCGAGACAAAGGGCCATGTGCCGAAAATCGCCGGATGTCCCTTTTTGATGGCGTTGACATAGACCAGTCCCGCAAGGACTTCCGCCACGGCCTGTACCACGGCACCGGCTATCGCCGCCGGCGCAGTTGCACCAGCCTGTCCTGCGGAAAGCAGCAGCACAGGAAGGCCACCACGCACACAGTTTTCCAGAACCTGGCACGCATCCTCCGCGAATTTGAGCGGCGGTACGACGAAACAGTTGGAATTGGATACAAATGGGCGGTTTCGGAATGCCTCCTCACCGCCAGCAAGCATGTAAAGCAGTTCGAGACAGGGACCGACATTTTCTCCCAGCGTGATGCTGGTACCGACGTGTTTGGTCGTGCCTTTGACCGACGCGTAGAGCGTGTTGATATCAAGATCCAGAGGCTCGGAAATATCCCGCGCAACGAGCGGCCGCTGGAAAAAATGCACATTGTCGAGGGTCTCGACAATCCGCGCCGCATCATAAAGGTCCGTTAGCACGGAATCGCGGTACTCACGCCTTTCCACATCCACCATGTGCACCGCGGCGCCGGCCGTTCCGAAATGAACCTTGTTGCCTGAAAGTTCAAGATCGTGAGTGGGAGTCTGGCCATGCAATGTGAAATTGCGCGCTGCGTTCTTGACGGTGTCCATGACCAGTGCACGCGGAAACCGAAGCCGACCATCTTCGCCATATTCCGCGCCGACGGCTGTACACACCTCGATGCAACTGTCGATCGGCTGCCCCATCCCGAGATCTTCCAGAATGGTCAGGGCCGCTTCGTGAATGCGTTCCATGTCATTTTGCGAAAGAGCCCGGTAGTTATCTGACGACATACCCGGCCGGACCGGACTTTCCGAACGGGCAAGTGGCGTTGCGCGCATCGCGCGTCGCGCTTCCCGGCCGCCGGATCTGCGTTTCCCCGGCTTTACACCAGGGATTTCAACCTCATCCACCAACCTCGACATCAGCGACCTCCCGGATTGAAATTTGACGCTATCACGCACTTTCCGGAGACCGATAGAGCCAGATTTGCAATGATATTTCGAACCGCGATGGAGCCAGTTTCGTGAAAATATGCCAGTGATTTTCAGGAACTCATTGAGATCTAACGGGAATTCCCACAAAACCTGGCCTGGCACCACCGAGCTTCATCGGCTGGCACTACCGGTGATCCATACAAAAATTGCCTAATAAGGTCAGGAGCAAAGCGTCATTGCCGGCCGGCCAAACCCATCTCGTGCGTTCTGATCGGCCCGATAACACATTGCCGCCCAAAACTCCGCTTCAATAAGAGAGCCGGATAAGCCGGCGCAGGAACGCAAATATAGGGGAGCAACCTATGTCCTTGAAATCCAAACTGACCGCCCTGGCTGCCGGTGTTATGGTATCCGCCCTCGGCAGCATGTCGTCCGCATTCGCACTGGACGAAATCACCGTTGCCTATTTCCTGGAGTGGCCGACCGCCAACCAGGTCGCCCAAATGGAACAGACCTACGACAAGGAAATGGGTGTCAAGGTCAATTGGCGCGCCTTCGGTAACGGCAATGAAATGACCCAGGCCATGGTGTCAGGTGATGTGCAGATCGCCTACAGCCAGGGATTCGTTCCGTTTGTCGTGGGTGTCAGCACCGGCGCGCCTTTGCGTCTTGTCGGCATTGCCGTAACCTACGCTGAAAATGACCTTTGCATCGTCCACAAGGATGCCGGTATCACAAAGGCCAATGCCAAGGATCTTGAAGGCAAGAAAGTTGCCACACCCATCGGTAATGTCAGCCATTACAAGCTGCTGAAGACCCTGGACCATCTCGACGTTGATGTCAGCAAGGTCAATCTCGTTCAGATGAACCCGCCGGACGGCGCGGTGGCCCTGGCGCGTGGCGACGTTGCAATGGCCTGCGGATTTGGCGGTGCCCTGAACCGTATGCGTGAATTTGGTGAACCGTTGATGACCGGAGCGGAGCAGGAAGCAATCGGTATCAACACATTCGATATCGTTACGGTCACCGACAGCTTTGCCGAAGAACACCCCGATCTGGTCCAGAAGTTCATGGACGTGACGGAAGCCGCCAATCAGGCTTACCGCGACAATCCCGGTGCAGCCTATCCGATCATCGCCCGGGCAGCCGGCATGGACGAAAAGGCAACCGAAGACTACATGGCCAATTTTGGCTTCCCGAGTGCAGCCGACCAGAAGGGCGAAAACTGGCTGGGTGGCGGTGTTCAGGCAATGACCAAAGGTGTCGCCGATGTGATGGTGGCCGCCGGTGGCATGGATGAGGCGTTGGACGATTACTCCGGCTTCATCGATCCAAATTACCTGAAGTAATCTATCAGGTGTGAAACAGGCGGCTTCGGTCGCCTGTTCTTTTTTATTCGTTTGATTTTGGAGATTGCCCGTGACCGGCATCGCAATTGATAGCGTGTCAATGGTCTTCACGCTCCCCGGTGGCGGCGAAGTTCACGCGCTCAACAACGTATCGCTCGACATCAAGGAGGGAGAACTGGTTTCGGTTCTCGGTCCCTCCGGCTGCGGCAAAACAACATTGCTGAACATCGTCGCAGGATTTCTGGCACCCACCTCTGGTGAGGTTCGCCTCAACCACCATACCGTGACGGGACCGGGCTCGGAACGGGGCATGGTATTCCAGCAAGGAGCTCTGTTCGAATGGCTGACCGTCGAGCAGAATGTCGCCTTCGGCCCCAACATGGCTGGAAAACCAAAGGCTGAAACACAGGAAAAGGTTCAGCACCTGCTGGACACGGTTGGACTGTCGGATTTCGGCGAAAAGCCCGTCTATCAGCTTTCCGGCGGAATGCAGCAACGCGTCGCGCTGGCCAGATGTCTGGCGAACGACCCGGATGTCATCTTGATGGATGAACCCCTTGGTGCGCTGGATGCACTGACCCGTGAAAAGATGCAGGGCCTTGTCCTGCAGCTCTGGAAGGAAACCGGCAAAACCATCATCCTCATCACCCATTCGGTTGAGGAGGCTCTTTTCCTTGGCGAAAAACTCATCGTCATGGCCCCCAGACCGGGTCGAATCGAGCGGGTTTACGAATTGCCCTTTGCCGATCTCGGGATGAGCAAAAGCCCGCGCGAAATCAAGGCGGGCGCCGACTTTGTCGAAAAGCGCGAAGAAATCCTCTCGATGATTTGGGAGATGGAAGAGGAAATCATGGGGCAGGCGACGGGATAAACGACCATGACAGATAAAAAACAACCTTCCGAAGCCGCCATCTGGCTTGGGCTCGCAGACAACACCTTCACCCGACAGAAGACAGTGAAATTTGGCGATGCCAGCGCCGTCAATTCAGGACGGTTTTACAGCATCCTGATCGTTTGCGGTCTGATTGCCCTTTGGGTCCTGTCGTCGCGTCTTGGATTGGTCAAGGAATTCTACTGGCCAACCATCGGCAGCACATTCGACCGCATTGGCCTGTTGGTGACCGAAGGTTTCCGCAATGTTTCCCTGTGGGAGCATATCGGTATCAGTGTCTACCGCGTCATATCCGGCGTGGTCTATGGTGCGATCGTCGGCATTCCGCTTGGATTTGCCATGGGCCTGTCTTCGACAGCACGCGGCTTCTTCGATCCGATCGTCGAGTTCATGCGCCCGATCCCTCCCCTTGCACTGATCCCACTGATCATTTTGTGGTTTGGCATCGATGAAACGGCCAAGATCTTTCTGCTGTTTCTTGCCTCGCTCTTCATCATGACCATTGCCGCCCGTTCCGGCGTGTCCAGCGTACGGATCTCGAAGGTCCACGCTGCGTACTCCCTCGGCGCGTCAAAAATGCAGATCCTGCGTCATGTGATCCTGCCCAATGCCCTTCCGGAGATCTTCACCGGCCTTCGAACTTCCATGGGTGTGTGCTGGGGCACCGTCGTGGCGGCAGAACTCGTTGCCGCCGACAAAGGCATCGGCTCCATGATCATGATCGCCAAGAACTTCCTGCAGACCGATACCGTGGTCATCGGCATCATCATCATCGGTGTGATCGGCTATGCGATCGAAATCTTCATGCGCTTCCTGGAGCGCTGGTTGATCCCCTGGAAAGGCAAGGGTTGAACCAAAGCACTGGCGAACAAAAAACCGCGGTTTCGAACCGCGGTTTTTTTGTGCTCTGAATGCCCTCGCCAGCCGATCAGGAGCGCAGCCGTTCGTTCTGTGGGTCAAAGATGACTTCGGGCACCACCGTAGCCTTGCGCATGTCTCCGAATATATCGATCTGCAGAGTCTGCCCTTCGGTGGACAGCGCGCTGTCGACATAGCCGAAGGCAATTGATTTGCCGGTGCGGTGCCCAAATCCACCCGACGTCACCAGTCCCACCACGGTATCATCATTGACAATCGGACTGCCATACGGTGCCTCGGTGCCATCGGTCTGCTCCAGCTCCATCACGGTAAAGCGTTGGCTGACACCAGCCTCCGCCTGCTTGAGCAGCGCATCACGACCGATGAAGTCCGGTTTGTTCAGGCGAACGAAGCGGTCCACGGCCGAGGTCAAGGGTGTATACTCGGACGACAAATCCTGTTTCCAGGCGCGGTAGCCCTTTTCCAGCCGCATGGAGTCCATGGCATACATGCCGAAAAAGCCGAGACCATGAGGTTCACCGGCTTCGATCAGCGCGTCATGGACAGCCCCCATCGTTTCCACCGGCAGATGCAATTCATAGCCAAGCTCACCGACAAAATTGACCCGCAGCACCGTGCCCTTCGACATGCCGATCGTGATCGGCCTGGCACACAACCAGGGAAGTGCCGCATTGGAGACATCTTCATCAGCAACCGCTGCCAGAACGTCCCGTGATCGCGGTCCCGCCAAAACAAGCGTGCCACTGCGCGCGGTGATATCCTGCAGTTTGACCGACCCGTCTTCGGGCAGATGTTGCCGTAGCCAGTCACGATCGTGCCAATAGCCGGCAGCCGGACCGATCAACCAGAATTGGGTATCGGAAAACCGCGTCACTGTCAGTTCGGTGACGACCCGGCCGCTCGGCGCACAAAAATAGGCAAGTGCAACCCGACCCACACGCGGCAGGGCGCCCGAGATCATTCCATCCAGCCAATCCGCGGCGCCCTCGCCCGACAGCTCGTGCCGGGTGAAACCGGTCAGGTCGAGAAGTCCCACTTTTTCGGTGACGGTTTTGACTTCCGCTGCAATGGCATCATCGAAATGCGGTCGCCCATGAGTAAGATCCGGTTCCGCGCGGTCACCCTCACGGGCAAACCACAAGGGCCGTTCCCAACCACCAAAATCGCCGAATTGAGCGCCACGCGATTTCAGCCGATCATAGAGCGGTGACGTCTTGGCGGGTCGCCCGGCAGGCCATGGCCGGTGCGGCAGATGCATGGCGTACTCATTCTGATACACCTCGATGGCCTTGGCGGTCGCATAGGTCTTGGTCGCGTAATCGGTAAATCGCCGCGGATCGAGCATCCAGAGGTCAAGCTCCGTCTCGCCTTCGACAATGTATTCGGCGATCACCTTGCCGGCACCGCCGGCCTGGCAGATGCCGAATGTGAAAACACAGGCCTCGAAGAAATTCGTGAGTCCGGGGGCCGGTCCAACCAGCGGTAAACCGTCAGGTGCGTAGGGGATGGGGCCATTGATGACCTTCTGCACACCCCCGGTTGCCAGCATCGGAACACGCTCGCACGCCGCGTTGATATACCATTCGAGACGATCCAGATCGTCCGGATAAAGCTGAAAGGCAAAATCCTCGGGCGTTCCCTCTTTCAGCCAGTGAGGCGTCGCCTGCCATTCATATGGCCCCAGAATGAGACCGTTTCCTTCCTGCCGCAGGTAATAGCTGTCGTCGGGGTCCCGCAGGAGCGGAATCTCCTTGTCCAGTGATGCCAGCTCATCGATCGCTTCCGTCACCAGATACTGGTGAGACATGGTGACCATGGGAATGTCACGCCCGACCATGCGGCCCACTTCATCAGCGTAGTAACCGGCGGCATTGACAACGATATCGGCGTGGATATCCCCTTTGTCGGTCGCAACGTCCCAGGTTCCATCCACCCTCTGGCCAAGACCGGTAACCTTGGTGAAGCGTACGACTTTCGCTCCCATGTCGCGGGCGCCCTTGGCAAAAGCCTGGGTCAATTGCGCCGGATCGATGTCGCCGTCCTCGCTGTCCCACAATCCGCCGACAAGATCGTGGATTTCCATCCTGGGATAGTATTTGTCCCGCATCTCCTCCGGTGTGAGAACCTCCATATCCATCCCGGCGGCATTGGCCATCGATGCCACATGCTCGAATTCCTGCATGCGTTCCCTGGTATGGGCCAGCCGCACCGCGCCGGTCATGTGGCGGTTGATGGGATAGTCCACACTTTCGCCCAGCGAATTGTAGAGCCTTGACCCGTAATTCTGCAGCTTCATGAGGTTGAGACTGCCGGTGAAATTCGGGGTGTTGCCCGCTGCGTGCCAGGTCGACCCCGACGTCAGCTCGTTCTTTTCGATCAGCACCACATCGGTAATTCCGGCCTTTGCCAGATGATACAGGCAGCTGGTCCCGACGGCCCCGCCGCCGATGATGACGATTTGTGCATGAGATGCGAGCTCAGCCATAAAGTTCTCCCTTGCGGAGTCAGTAGATTGGAGGTGATACGACCCAGATCGCCACCGCGGGTTCGTCGTAATTGTTTTCCCAGGAAAAGAGTTCTTCCTTGAACCGGAAGCTGTCGCCGGCTTTCACCGTAAATCGGCGATCGCCAATGCTGATATCCAGGGTTCCAGAGACCATATAGGCCGTTTCCTCGGTCGCCCGTCGTGTCGGCGCCTGAAGCTTCGCACCCGGCGCAAACACGCTGTGAAGAACCTCGTAGGAACCACTGAGATCGGGTGACAGAAGCTCTTCAACCAGACCGTCCCCAACATCGCCGCTGCGCCGGCGCAGTTCCGATCGGGTGATCAGGCCGCGCTCTTCCTCCGAAACGTCGGAAAGCAGGAGGAACCACCCGAGCGGGACGTCGAACAGTTGCGCCACGCGGCGCAGATCTTCTGTCGGCAGGACGGAAAGACCGCGCTCGACCTGACTGAGATATCCAATGGAGCAATCAAGGCTGGTGGCAACCTCGGTCAAAGTCAGGCCCTTGGATTGACGGATCGCGCGAAGGTCTCGGCCGATATTGGCCGAAACATCTGAGTCACGGTCCACGACCGTCGATCCGGATTTGCCTGACGTCATGAGCTCACAATCGGCACGCTTGGCACCGGCGATGATCACCGTGCCGGCTGAATGGAAAAGAAAGTGTCCGATATGCCGGATGAAAAATCAACCGTTTTTTTCATGAAGCGTCGAAGTAGCCAATTCGACACAGCACGAAAACTCAGACTGACTCGCAGTCTGAGTGAACCACTCCAACACTTTTGAAAGATTGATGAAAACCCGATTGAAGCCGAACAATGCTCAGCAACAATCTGCGGGCAATCAGAACGCCGTGAAAGTCATGGTGGTCAGGGATCGCGCAATTCCGGATATGTCCAGCACATTGTCATGGATATATTTTCCGATGTCTTCACCTTTCGGCACATAGATCTTCATCATCAAGTCGAACTCTCCCGACGTGGAATAGAGTTCAGAGATGATTTCGCGCTCATAAAGCTGATCCGCCACGGCATAGGTTTTTCCCGGCATGCATTGAAGCTGAATAAAAACGCAGTTCATGTTCGGTCCTCAATTTGACATCCCTGGCCCATTCAGGTCGGAACGATCGAAAACGGGCAGCGGACGCGATTGTTGACCGGGACCGCTGCTTTGCGAACCTTATTACACCGATCCTTACAGCACGCAAATCACCTGCGACCAATGGCCGGCCCTTGCAACATGGCAGGTTTTCAGGACACTGTGTCGGCGCTGGCAAACAAGGATAACGCAAGATGCTGTTGCAACAGATCACCGATTGGGACGATGCCTACGCCAATGGCATCCACATCCCGCAGGGAGAAGCATATCCAGGAAAATGGGCCAGCCTGGCCGAGGAATTTCGCGCCGCGATGGTCGCCGATTCACGTGCCGATCTTGATGTTGCCTATGGTCCGGCGGAACGAAATCGCTTCGATCTATTCCATCCGGAGGCGGAGCCGCGCGGCCTCGTGGTGTTTGTTCATGGCGGTTTCTGGAAAGCGTTTGACAAGTCCTCCTGGTCGCATCTGGCCGCCGGTCCCCTGGCCCATGGCTTCAGCGTCGCCATGCCATCCTACACACTTTGTCCGGCCGTCCGCGTCGGCGAGATCGCCGAGGAAATCGGTGCCGCCATTGGGGAAGCTGCAAGCAGGGTCGAAGGTACCATTCGGCTCGCCGGACATTCGGCCGGCGGACAGCTTGTCACCCGCATGGTTTGCCGCAATACGCCCTTGAACGCCGGGGTCATAGAACGGATTGCACGGACCATTTCGATCAGCGGCGTCCATGATCTGCGCCCCATCATCAAGACGGAAATGAACGAGATTCTGCGCATCGACCGCATGGAAGCACTCACGGAAAGCCCCGCCCTTCTTGAGCCTCTCGGCGAGACCCGTCTCGTGTGCTGGGTGGGTGCAGGTGAACGGGCTGAATTCATCCGGCAGAATGCATTGCTGGCCAGCATCTGGAAGGGGTTGGGTGCGGCAACCGCCAGCATCGAAGAGCCGGACCGGCACCATTTCAATGTGGTTGAGGGACTGGCCGAGCCGGATCATCCCCTGACCGGCACCCTGTGTGCCTGACAGCGAGCTTGGACATTACAGGTCGGTTTCACGAACCGGGCTTTTCGTCCTCATCATCGAGAATGCGGTACGCCGCGCCATCCAGATCGTCAAATTGACCGCTGCGCATGGACCACAAGAATGCAACCAGACCCAACGCGCCTAGCACCAGTGCTGCGGGAATAAGGTAGATCAGGATGTTCATGTGCCGCGGCCAATCGCGAGCAAGCCCACTGCACTCTCTTCTTTTCCGGACTTTGCGCGATGGTCTGCCGGATTCGGCCGCCGGAGCCGCAATGAATTGAGCACAACCACGATCGACGAAGAGGACATGGCAAGGGCGGCGACCAAAGGTGTTGCATAGCCAAGAACCGCGGTGGGAATCGCAATCATGTTGTAGAGGATCGCAAGCGCAAAATTCTGCCGGATCAATTGACCGGCCTTTCGCGACACATCAAGCGCAATTGTCACGGCGCTGAGGCTGTCATGAAGAAACACGAAATCGGCTGCATTGCGCCCCACATCGGCGGCTGTTGCCGGCGCCATGGACACATGGGCCCGCACAAGTGCCGGTGCGTCATTGAGCCCGTCGCCGACCATGAGAACGCGATGGCCAGCCTCGGCCAGTCCAGCGACATGGCGGCTCTTGGCTTCCGGCAGAACCCCGCCCTTGAAGGAAGGAATGCCCAGGGCCTCGGCAAGCCGGCGAACGATACCCACCTGGTCACCGGAAACCATGTCGACTGCCAATCCCCTGTTGCGCAGGGCGGCGACGGCAGCGGCGGCATCGGGCCGCAAGGCATCGTCAAAGACAAACGCGGCCAGGAAAACGCCATCGGCGCTCAACACTGTCTGTCCGGGTTGGTAACTATCCGCCGGGTCCGCCGTTTCCGTTTTCGGGTCAAGCGCCCAGTTGGCACGGCCAAGCCGGTAGATAACACCCTGCCGCGTTGCCTCCAGACCGGCGCCCGGCTCTTCCTTGATCGAGTCAAAAGACGGAGGCGCTTGGCGCGTGTCGGGGGCAGCCGCCGCAAGAGCGCGTGACAGAGGGTGCCGCGAATGTGCGCCCAACGCGGCCGCAAGCATCAAATTCCGGGTCCCGATGTCGCCCCGATTGATCAGGCGGGGTTGGCCCAGTGTCAGCGTTCCGGTCTTGTCGAATGTCACGCTGTCGATCTCGGCAAGGCGCTCCATGGCCGTGCCGTCCTTGACCATGATTCCGGCTTCAAACAGCCGGCCTGACGCCACAACCTGAACCACCGGCACCGCAAGTGCCAGCGCACACGGACAGGTGATGATCAAGACCGCAATGGCGATGTAAAGCGCCCGCTGCCAGTCACCAGACACTGCGAGCCACCCGACAAAGGACAACAATGCAACAAGATGGACCACCGGAGCGTAAAGCTGCGCTGCCCTGTCGGCGAGCCGCCGATAGCCCGCCTTGGCGCCTTCGGCGACTTCCATCAGTCGGATCATCTCGGCCAGGAAGGATTGCCTGGCCGGTGCCAATGCCTCGATTGTCAGCGGACCGGTCAAATTCAGCGTACCGGCTCGCAACACTTCACCCGGTGTCACCGTTTGCGCGACGCTTTCGCCATTCACCAGAGAACAGTCCAGATCGCTGACACCCTTGACAACACGTGCATCGACCGGCACGCGGTCACCGGCTGCCAGAAGTATCGTCATACCCGTGGTGATATCCTCGATGGGCAGGAAATCCCGTTGACCATTCTTGCCGACCACCATCGCACCGCGCGGAGCCAGTCGCGCCAGCCCCTTGACCGCCGACCGGGCTCTCTCGCGCATGACGTGATCGAGTGTCCGGCCGATCAACAGGAAGAACAGCAAGGTCACGGACGCGTCAAAATAGGCATGCTCTCCGGAATTGGCCGTTTCATAGAGGCTCATGAGGAAGGCCAGGACCACCGCCAGAGAAATTGGCACATCCATATTGAGCCTGCCATGGCTCAGTGCCGAAAACGCCGACCGGAAAAACACGCGGCCCGAATAGGCCAGTGCCGGAATGGCAATAACGGCGGAAATCCAGTGGAACAGATCGCGTGTGGATGCTTCGGCGCCCGACCAAACCGAAACCGACAGCAGCATGATATTGGCAGCTGCAAACCCGGCAACGGCTAACGACCGCACGAGCATGGAGAGCGTTTCGTCGCCGCCCTCGACGCCAAGATCGAAAAGATGCGGCTGATAGCCAAGTGTACTCAGGGTCTGGACGATCTGTGCCGGATCGCCCTGTGCGGGTGACCAGACGACGCTGACCCGCTTGGTCGACAGGTTGACACGTGCGCGCTGTACCAGTGGCAGTGCGCTCAGGCCGTCTTCGATTGTCTTGATACAGCCGCCACAATGCACATCCGGGACACTCAGATCGATTTGATGGAGGCCATCATCGAGCGTCTGACTGGACAGCAGCAGTTCCTCATTGGACGGTAGTCCCTGACGGGCCGCGTCAAGCTGCAGACTGCCTTCTGTGCCGGGTGCACAACAGCTCATCTGCCGGGGCCCTTGGGCAATTCGATGCGACGCACCTCACGATAGATCAGTGTGCCGTCCCTTTCAGCGCTGATTCTGGCAATCCATTGCCCTGGCTCGACCGCAAGCGCAGCTGAGAAAGAGCCCTTGCCGCTTTGCGCCAATGTGACCGATTGATCCTCCAGAACGCCGACAGGACGGTAAATCGATGCGGTGACAGTGTCAGCTATGACAGGTTGGCCCGCCGCGTCCACAAGCGAGTAGCTGATCGAGCGCCCATCGATTGTCAGATCGGACACCCAGCCGCGATCCAGCATTTCGCGATTGAGCGCGACATCATCATCGAATTTCTGGCTCGCCACATAGGTGTTCTTGACCAGAAGTCCGCTCCAGCTGGATGTGGCAAAATACGCCATCGTGACGTTGACGGAGACAATCGTGCCGAAAAACAACACCATGATCGTCAACATGTGCCAGCCGGTGAAGGTCTCGAACCGCAGGAAGCGCAGCGCCGTGCTCATCATCAATCTCCCGGAGTGTCAAATGTAGCATTGTAGATGTCCATCTCGCCACTGGCCTTGTCCTCGGCAATGAAGCGAAATGGTGTTTTCCCTTCGACCAGCCTGTCGAGCGGCTGACGAACATGAACCTTCATGGTTCGCAGACGGTCAGGTTCGACCGGAATGGCAAAGGAGCGACCATCGGGCTGATCGATCCCGGTGATCGCCATTGTCGCGCCCGGGAGCCCGTCAATCGACAGGAATATCACCCGTGGCTCGGCAATCATGTTGAGCAATTTGACCGTGTAGCCGTTACGGATCGAGCCATCGGAAAGCACCACAAATTGCGGATTGCGATCGTGCAGAACATTGACCTCAAGCCGGTCTCTTGCACCCAGCGCCACGAGCAGACCGATGCCCACCAGCGCCCACACGCCGAAATAGAGCATTGTGCGTGCACGAAAGACGACACGCCAGTCGAAATGCTTCACCTTGTCGTTGAAGCCGCCATCGGGATTGCGCACAAGGTCCGGATTGACACCGGTCGTGCCGCCGGCGGTCGCCACGGCCATATTGTCAGCATATTCGCTGAGTGTGGCGTAGGCAATGAGGCCCTTTTCCCGCCCCAGCTTGCTCATCACATCATCACAAGCGTCAATACACAGGGCACATGTGATGCATTCCAGCTGCTGACCGTCCCGGATGTCAATTCCCATGGGGCAGACGACGACACAGGCATTGCAGTCAACGCAATCACCGACGACCTTGCCTTCGGCCTTGGCCTTCTTGGTATGTCGAGAACGTGGCTCGCCGCGCCAATCATTATAGGTGACCACCAGCGAATTCTCATCCAGCATGGCAGCCTGAATGCGTGGCCATGGGCACATATAGGTGCAGACCTGCTCACGCATCAGCCCGCCAAAAGTATAGGTCGTCGCCGTCAGCACCGCGACAGTGATATAGGCGATGGTCGGTGCCTGAGCAGTAACGAAACTGACAAGCAATGTCGGCGCGTCTGCGAAGTAAAAAATCCAGGCGCCACCTGTCGCAACGGCGATCACCACCCAAATGGCGTGTTTGCTCACCCGCTTGACGATTTTGTCGATGCTCCACGGAGCCTTGTCGAGTTTCATGCGCTGGTTGCGTTCGCCCTCGATGGCCCGTTCCACCACCAAAAACAAATCAACCCAGACGGTTTGCGGACAAGTATAGCCACACCAGGCGCGCCCGACGGCCGATGTGACCAGAAACAGGCCGAACCCGGCCATGACCAGGAGGCCGGCGACAAAGATGAACTCCTGCGGCCAGATTTCGATGAAAAAGAAGTAAAATCGCCGGTTCGCAATATCCACCAGGACGGCCTGGTCCGGTGCAAAAGGTCCCCGGTCCCATCGCAGCCATGGTGTCAGGTAGTAGATACAGAGCGTGACGAGCATGATCGCCCACTTGAAGCTCCGAAACTGGCCCTTGGCGCGTTTTGGAAATATCTTCTTGCGCGCTTCGTAAAGCGGTTTCCGAGACCAGGCCGCATTGACCGCCTGGGCATCGAACTGCTCGACATTCGCCGTTTCTGATCTGCTGTCCGTCATATCGCCCATTCCGAATGTGACTGTTGCGCTCCGATCGGTTGATGTTCACAATCACCCGGATTGTCTGATGGCGACAGACCTCCAAAGTGTCCGCGAACCGATTGCAAGACGTCAACCGGCCAAAGGCACGGAAGGACTGTGTCATGCAACGGGACCAAGCGCTTGCGCACAGATGGTAACACAGTTCAGACCGCAATCACGATGAGGCAAATCGGCCCATCCGGCAGCTGATTTGAACATTGAAACCGGGCGCGCAACTGCGCCCGGCGCATGGATCTACTGACCACCGCCCAGGGAGTGGACAAACACCGCCAACTGTTTGATGACCGGATCGGACAGGCGCCCGACCCATCCTGGCATCACGCCATGTTTCGGATTGGCAACCTGCCGCGCAATGGCTTCTTCCGTGTCTCCGTAAAACCAGATGGCATCAGCAAGGTTCGGGGCACCGAATTCCACATCACCCCGTGCATCGTCACCATGGCACACAGCGCAATTGTCAGCGTAGATTTCCGCGCCCGGTTCCACCATTGCAGCATCAGCCGGCGTGCCGGTCAGACTGTAGACATAGGCGGAAACTTCCCGAATCTCGGAGGGCTCCAGCAAATCACCGAATGCCGGCATGTCGGAAAACCGTGTATCGTCGTCGGCATCGAAACGAACACCATGGGCAATCGTTTGGTGAATGGCCTCGATGTCACCACCCCAAATCCAGTCATCGTCGTTCAGATTGGGATAGCCGGGGGAGCCCTGGGCACCCGACCCATGGCACTGTACGCAGTTCACCTTGAATGCGGCCGAACCGCCGGCAATGGCAAATTGCAGAAGTTCCTGGTCAGCCGCAATCTCGGCAAGCGGCGTCTGGGCAATGCGGTCGACATATTGTGCCTGCGCCGCTTCAGCCGCCGCCATTTCATTCGCAACCTCCGCCCGGCTCGAATAACCCAGAACACCCGTCGTCGCCGAATTGATCAGCGGCCAGGCCGGATAGGCGATCATGTAACCCACCGCCCATAGGATGGTCGCGTAGAAGGTGATCACCCACCAGCGCGGCATTGGGTTGTTCAGCTCGCGAATTCCATCCCACTCGTGACCCGTGGTTTCGACACCGCTGACATCATCAATTTGCTTGTCTGACATGGTTTAATCCTCTTTCAGCGGGATTTTGGCGATTTCGTCGGCCTGCTTCTTGCTTCCGGGCCGGAAGGCATAGACGACGACGGCAACAAAAACGATCACCATGAACAGCAGGCCCCAGCTGTCCGCGAAGGTTCGAAGCGTTTGATAATCCATGATCAGGCTCCTACCGGTAACCGGATGTCGGATCGTAGGTCGAAAAATCAACCAGCGTTCCGAGCACCTGAAGGTAGGCCACCAGTGCATCCATTTCGGTCAACCGCGACGGATCGCCGTCGAAATCGGCAATGACAGCTTTCGGATACCGCTCCTCGACACCAGACGTATCGGCATCAGGATCGGCCTGGGCCAACATGTCGGCCTGCGCATTCTCGATCATGGCCTCGTCATATGGCACGCCAACCGCCGCATTTGCCTGCAGGTGAGCGGCGATGTTTTCGATCTGCGCCGGTGCATCCAGCAGGAAGCCGTAGCTCGGCATGATCGACTCGGGCACCACCGACCGCGGTTCGATCAAATGCTGCACGTGCCACTCGTTGGAATAGCGCGCACCGACACGGGCAAGATCAGGCCCGGTGCGTTTCGAGCCCCATTGGAACGGATGGTCATACATCGACTCCGCCGCCAGCGAATAGGGTCCGTAGCGCTCCACCTCATCCCGGAATGGCCGGATCATCTGGCTGTGGCAGACATAACAGCCCTCGCGGACATAGATATCGCGTCCGGCCAGTTCGAGAGGTGAATAGGGTCGCATCCCCTCCACTTTCTCGATGGTGTTTTCCAGGTAGAAGAGCGGTGCGATTTCGACGATCCCGCCAATGCTGACAACCAGCAGCGATGACACCATCAGTAGGGTCGCGTTCTTCTCGAGGACTTTGTGTTTATCAAGTAAAGCCATGGTGTTGTCCCCTATTCTGCCGGTTGCGCAGCAGGAATGCTGCCGGGAATTGGCGCTTCCTCACGCGTATGGCCACGAATGGTCATGTAGACGTTGTAGACCATGACCAACCCGCCAAGCAGGAAGAGCAAGCCACCGAGCGTGCGCAGAATGTAGTAGGGTTTCATGGCCGCTACGGTTTCGGCGAACGAGAACACCAGGAAGCCTTGCGCATCATATTCGCGCCACATCAGGCCTTGCTGAATACCGGCAACCCACATGACGGCCGCATAGACAACGATACCAAGTGTTGCCAGCCAGAAATGCCAGTTGACCATTCTCAGCGAATAGAGCCGCTCACGGTGCCACAGTTTCGGCACAAGATAATAGAGCGCGCCGAAGGAGATCATGCCGACCCAGCCCAATGCGCCGGAGTGAACATGCCCGATGGTCCAGTCGGTGTAATGGCTCAGGCTGTTGACAGCCTTGATGGACATCACCGGTCCTTCGAAAGTCGACATGCCATAAAAGGCGACCGACATGACCATCATCCGGATGATCGGATCGGTACGGATCTTGTCCCAGGCCCCCGACAGGGTCATCAGACCATTGATCATGCCACCCCAGCTCGGCATCCACAGCATGATGGAAAACACCATGCCCAGTGTCTGAGCCCAGTCAGGCAACGCCGTGTAGTGCAGGTGGTGTGGTCCGGCCCAGATGTACAGAAAGATCAGGGACCAGAAGTGAACGATGGAGAGGCGATAGGAATAGACCGGCCGATTGGCCTGTTTCGGAATGAAGTAATACATCATCCCCAGGAAGCCGGCGGTCAGGAAGAACCCGACTGCATTATGGCCGTACCACCACTGGGTCAGCGCATCCTGAACACCGGCAAATGCCGAATAGCTCTTGGCGCCGAGGAACGAGACCGGCACCGCCAGATTGTTGACGATATGCAGCATGGCAATGGTCACGATGAAGGCAAGGTAGAACCAGTTGGCCACATAGATATGCGGTTCCTTGCGCTTCAGGATGGTGCCCATGAACACAATCAGATAGACGACCCAGACCACGGTGAGCCACAGATCGACATACCATTCGGGTTCGGCATATTCGCGTCCCTGGGTGATGCCGAGCAGATAGCCTGTAGCCGCCAGCACGATGAAGAGCTGATAGCCCCAGAAGACAAACCAGGCGAGATCGCCTCCGAACAGTCTGGCCCGCGTGGTTCGTTGAACCACATAGAAGGATGTGGCCAGAAGCGCATTGCCGCCAAACGCAAAAACCACCGCAGAGGTGTGCAGCGGACGCAGCCGACCGAAATTGAGCCATGGCTCGATATTCAGATCGGGAAAAGCCAGTTGAGCGGCGACGATGACGCCGACAAGAAATCCTGCAATGCCCCAGAACAAGGTGGCGATTGCACCATATTTGACGACCTCATCGAAATATCTCGATGGTTCGCCGCCCTCCTCCGTCGTCGCCGCCGACGTGCTGAAGGACATTCTCCGCAACAGAATGATGGCGGAACACAAAAGGACAAAAAAGAGGACCCACATATGGGCCTCGAACAGGCTGTCCTTCGCAAATGCCGCGCCCAGAAGCGCAACAAAAGCGCCGATGCCCACGGCAACGGTTTCAAGTGTAAACTTCATTAGTACCCCCAAACTGGCAGCAAAAATCCCCTGACGAATCATGGCGTCATCAGCGCGCTCATCAATACCCGCTATTTGCTCTTGAACATTGATCTCGATCAAGGTGACCAAGCGAGTCATCAAACAGATTATCAAAAATGATCAAGAATCGCATTGCGTATTCACTGGGTTGTTCAAGGCCAGCGTATTCGGGACGAATCGAACGCACAAACGCAAAGGTGGAGTGATGCAGCAAGAGGAAAATCTTGAGATCGTTTGCCGTGCGGCTGCCTACTTCAACACCACGCGCACAGACCCGGCGGAAGGCTTCAAAAGAGCGCGCAGCGCGCTCTTGGCACTATGTGATCTGCTTGAACAGATAGCCGATTCCATACCCGGCAATGTCGACAGGGTAATCTGTTCGGAACTGACGCAGGAACTGACGCCATTCATTTGCAGGATTCACCGGTTTGAAGAGGAAACACTCTATCCACTGACACGCACCGAAACATCGCCGGGCGATAAAGAAAGGCGCGAGGCTACAATTGAGCGGCTCAAGCACGAGCATTTGGAAGATCGGTGTTTTGCAGAAGAGCTGACCGAAGCCCTTCGTGAACTCAGCATGAAACCAACGCCACAAAATCCGGACGCGCTGGGGTATATGCTGCGCGGATTTTTTGAGGCGATGCGACGTCATGTCGCCTTCGAAAGCGAGCATTTACGGCCGTTTGTCCACTGACCCGGCCAATATTTTTCAGAAACTAGAGGCTGGCGCGATGCGCCAGTCGTTCGAGGTCCGGCACAGTCACGTGGCGGTTGTTTTCCACCTCTATGACACCGGATTTGCGCAATTTGGTGATTTGCCGGCTGACGGTTTCGATCGTCAGACCGAGAAAATCAGCAATGTCAGCCCTCGTGAGCGGAAGTTCGAACGTAGCGCTCTGGGTTTCTTCCGCTGCCGGATCGATGTGGGTCGCTATCAGATAGAGAAAACTGGCCACCTTCTCCGCCGCAGTTTTACGACCGAGTGTCACCATCCATCCCCGTGCTTCATCGAGTTCTTCGAGTGTCTGTTGCAGCAGCCGATGCTCAAGCTCCGGGGAATCCTTGATCATCTTTTCGATGACTGTACTTGGAAAGGTGCAAAGCTGAACCGTGGTCGCCGCCTCTGCATTGATCTTGCTGGATGTACGGAACGGCCGCCCCAGAAAATCCGGCGCAAATTGAAGGCCGACAATCTGCTGTCGCCCATCGGACAGGATCTTGGTGAGTTTGACGACACCGGCCAGGATATTGGAATATTGCGACACGGATTCCGCATCGGCCACCAGTTCGGTCCCTGCCTCAACCTCCTTGCGACTTGAATGAGTGTTGAGGAATTGCAGCTCGTTTCCGGACAAGGCACCGCAGACACCACGGTGCCGCGCTTCGCATGCCTGACACAGAACCGGCACGCCTGAATTGTGAATATCTTGTCTATGCTCATTCATCGGCTGTTTCCGCGACCGTACACCACACGCAATTGATAGCACATTTGGCGGCAAGAGCCATGCGGCCCGTTGTCTCTGCATGCCAACGCTCAATCAGCCTTGGAATTACCAGACAAAGCTGCATTTGACTAGGATCAAGGCTTCCCGTCGGCCGCTTCTCTATGGCTTACGCAATGGCCATCGACTGGCCTTGAGGAGCACATGATTTGGACACGACCCTGGTTGAAAAATACAGCCGACCGACACCACGATACACCAGCTATCCGACAGCGCCGCATTTCCATAACGCCATCACGGGGGAGCATTACAGGGATTGGCTGACGTCGCTTTCCCCCGGTGACACAATTTCACTCTATACGCACATACCGTATTGCGACCGGTTGTGCTGGTTTTGCGGCTGCGCGACCAAACAGACGAACCGTTATCATCCGGTCGAGCGGTACCTGACCGCCTTGAAACAGGAGATTGCCAGCGTCGGAGAACTGGTCGACGCCGGGTGCCCGGTCACGGCGGTGCATTTTGGTGGCGGATCACCGACCATGCTTGAACCGGCGGACATGATTGACCTGGGAAGAACACTCAGGCAGCATTTCAATGTCACGCCGGACGCTGAAATCAGCGTCGAAATGGACCCCAACGACCTGACCGAGGCCAAATATGACGCGCTGGCGGCCATTGGCGTGACCCGCGCCAGTCTCGGTGTGCAGGATTTCGACATCCGCGTCCAGCGCGCCATCAATCGCGAACAGAGTTTCGAGCAGACCCGCGCCGTCGTTGAGGCCATGCGCAAACGCAATGTGCGTTCGGTCAATCTCGACATGCTCTACGGGCTGCCCCACCAGAATCTCGAGACGATCAAAGACACCGCTGATCAGGTCCTGTCCCTTCAACCGGACCGCATCGCCCTGTTTGGCTATGCGCATGTTCCCTGGATGAAAAAACACCAGCAGATGATCGATGAGGCAAAGCTTCCCGGTTCTCTCGAACGTTATGAACAGGCAAACCTCGCGGCAGCGCTTTTTCAGGCTCATGGCTATCAGCGTATTGGCATCGATCATTTTGCCCGGAGCGATGACACACTTGCTGGTGCGCACCAGGATGGAACGTTGCACCGGAACTTTCAGGGATACACCGACGATGACGCAAAAGCCCTGATCGGGCTCGGGGCCTCTTCCATCGGCAAACTGCCTCAGGGCTACGTCCAGAATTCCGTTCCGACAGCTGATTATCAACGCCGGGTCGAATCCGGGCTGGCGACCGTGCGCGGGCTCACGTTTTCGCAGGAGGATCGCATGCGCGGCTGGCTGATCGAGCGGCTGATGTGCGACTTCGCCTTTTCGTCCCAGCAGCTCATTGACCGGTTTGGCTCTTCTGCCGATCCGCTCCTGCGGGAAGCCAAATCGCTGCTTGCCGACGATACGGATGGATTGGTCGAGGAAACGGACGGCCATTATCGCCTGACCGAGACCGGCAGACCCTTCGTGCGCAGCATTGCCGCCAAATTCGACCCCTATTTCAGCAAGGGTATCGCGCGCCATTCGGTGTCGGTTTAGACCCAAAAAGGGGCCCGAAGGCCCCTTTCATTCATGAATGTCCATCGCCCGGGGGCGTGGTCAGCTACATGCCGCTGGTGATTTTGTCGGTCGTGGCGCCGACAGGCTCTTTCGAGATAACCGGATCAGATCCGCCCGAAAGAAGCGATTTCACCGTCCGATCATAATCGGCCATATCGAGCGAACCGTCGGATCCGGCGGTCAACTTGGCGATTTCACCCATCATGCGCTTCTGGTGTTTTTCGGTCTGAGCACCGGTTGCATCATTTTCCAACACGATTTCGGCGGCTTCATCCGGGTTTTCCTCGGCGTATTTCCACCCCTGCATCGAAGCCTTCACGAAGCGCTTGAACATGTCGACTTTTTTCTCGTCGTCCAGGTCAGCTTCCATGACATAGATGCCATCTTCCAGCGTGGCGACGCCCTGATCTTCATACTTGAAGGTGATCAGATCATCCGCTGAAATACCGGCATCGATTACCTGCCAGTACTCATTGTAGGTCATCGTGGAAATGCAGTCCGCCTGCTTTTGCAGCAGAGGATCCACATTGAAGCCCTGCTTGAGGACCTTGACGCCGTTCTCGGATCCGTCCGTCGGGATATTCAACTGGCTCATCCAGGACAGGAACGGATACTCGTTACCGAAGAACCAGACACCCAGCGTACGCCCGCGGAAGTCTTCAGGTGTCTTGATGCCACTTTCCTTGAGGCACGTCAGCATCATTCCGGAGGATTTGAACGGTTGGGCGATGTTGACCAGCGGTACACCCTTTTCGCGCGATGCAAGCGCGGACGGCATCCAGTCGATGACGACATCTGCACCACCACCGGCAATAACCTGAGCGGGCGCAATATCAGGACCACCCGGCTTGATTTCGACATCAAGATCGACGGCGTCATAAAAGCCCTTGTCCTTGGCCACATAATAGCCTGCGAATTGGGCCTGTGTCACCCATTTGAGCTGCAGAACCAGCTTGTCCTTGGCCAGTGCAGCGCTCGAAGCAAGGCCCATGGCCAGCCCGAGCGTCAGTGCCAGAATTTTCTTCATTCCATTCTCTCCTCTTGTTGGGGCTCCGTCATTATTGGTTTGATTTAGCGTCGATAGGACGGATGCCAGAAAGTCACGGCGCGTTCAAGCAGGGCCAGCAATCCGTAGGAAAGGGACCCGGCAAGCGCCGCAACAAAGATTTCAGCCCAGACCATGTCGATATTCATGCGACCGACCTCGGTTGAAATGCGAAAGCCCATGCCGACAATCGGTGTGCCGAAGAATTCGGCAACGATTGCGCCGATTAGGGCAAGTGTCGAATTGATTTTCAGGGCATTGAAAATGAACGGCATGGCGGCCGGGAGGCGCAGCTTGAACAGCGTCTGCCAGTAATCAGAAGCGTAGGTGCGCATCAGATCGCGCTCCATGGCACCGCTGGCAGAAAGGCCTGCCACCGTGTTCACCAGCATGGGAAAGAACGTCATGACAACGACAACCGCTGCCTTCGAAGGCCAGTCAAAACCGAACCACATGACCATGATGGGTGCTATGCCAATGACCGGGAGCGCAGCCACGAGATTGCCGATGGGCAGCAGGCCCTTTCTCAAAAACGGCACGCGATCGACGATAACGGCGGTCGCAAAACCAAACCCGCAGCCAAGTACGTATCCGGCCAGCACGGCTTTCATGAATGTCTGGTAGAAATCCGCCCACAAGATATCCAGGGACGCGGTAATGCGGTCCCAGATCATGGATGGAGCCGGCAGCAGAACACTCGGAATATTAAACCCCCGCGTCGCGCCCTCCCACAGAACGATCAACGTCACACCGAACAGCGCCGGTATGGCCAGATTGATCAACCGGCCCACAGTTTGACTTTCCGGCCGCAATCGCGCCAGCCAGCTATTGACCAGCCAGGCAGCGATCCAGAAAACCACCGCGCCAATCACCAGTGCCCCGTTCAATGAACCATCCCCATGCGCCGCTGAACCACACGCGACGCCAGATCGACGAGGAACACCAGCAGCGCCGCCAGCACGGCCGCGGATATCAGGGCCGACCAGATTTGAATGGTTTGCCCGTAATAGGACCCGGTCAGCAGTCTGGCCCCCAGACCGGCAACGGCACCAGTCGGCAGTTCTCCGACAATGGCGCCAACCAGGCTGATTGCAACGGCAACTTTCATCGAGGTGAACAAAAACGGCACGGCCGCGGGCCATCGCAGTTTCCAGAAGACCTGCGCATTGCTGGCATTGTAAGTGCGCATGAGATCCAGATGCATGGGGTCCGGCGAACGCAAGCCCTTGACCATCCCAACTGCAACGGGAAAGAACGACAAATAGGCCGATATCAAGGCTTTAGGCAATAATCCTGAAATCCCGATCGCATTGAGTACAACGATGATCATGGGGGCAACGGCCAGAATGGGAACGGTCTGGCTGGTGATGATCCACGGCATGAGGCTTTTGTCGAGTACGGCGGACTGGACAATCAGCACCGCCAGAAGAATTCCAAGTGCGGTTCCCATCACAAATCCCAGAACCGTCGAGGAAAGCGTAATCCACCCGTGATAGAACAGGCTTCGTTTGGACGTGATTTTCTTGAGCGCCGTGGTTTTCCAGATTTCTTCCGCCACCTGATGTGGTGCGGGCAGCACCGGACGCTCCTGCGCCAGGGTCTTTTCGATCAATTGCCCGGTCGTTATTTCCGTTCCGGCGCGCGCTGCCTGATCCCGCTCAAACGGTGCGTTCAAAATGACCGTGAAAGCATACCAGATCATGATGATCACAAGCACCACGGTTCCGACCGGCAGGAAGCGATCAAACAGAAATCCGGAAAACCCCCGCCTTTCCCTCATAAGCCCATCGGTCCTCCGGTTTTCGAGATTCGTCTATATCCCCTCAGTGCCTCAATCATCATAGGAGTGCCCCAGTCTCAGCCCCTCTCGAACCCTGTGCGCAATTTCCAGGAACTTTGGCGTTTCCCGAATGTCCAGGGGGCGATCGTCGCCCAGATCACAATCGATGACTTCGTGGATGCGTCCAGGTCGCGGGCTCATCACGACTATGCGGGTCGACAGAAACACCGCTTCGGGAATGGAATGAGTTACGAACACGACGGTTTTTTTGGTCTGTGCCCAAAGCTTGAGCAGTTGTTCATTCAAATGGTCACGGACGATTTCGTCCAGGGCACCGAAGGGCTCGTCCATCAGGAGCATATCGGGATCGAATGAAAGAGCACGGGCGATGGAGGCCCGCTGCTGCATGCCACCCGACAATTGCCAGGGAAACTTTTTCTCGAACCCGACCAGATTGACCAGTTCGAGGTTCTTGGCGATGCGCGTTTCCCGCTCGGCCTTTGACAGGCCCATCACCTCCAGCGGCAGGGAAATGTTCCCGCCAATGGTTCGCCAGGGATAAAGCGCAGCAGCCTGAAAGACATATCCATAGGCGCGGGCAAGGCGCGCCTCGGACGGTGAAACACCATTGACCGAAATCGACCCGCCGGTTGGTTGCTCGAGATCGGCAATGACCCGTAGAAGAGTCGTCTTGCCGCAACCGGACGGACCGATGAAAGAAACGAATTCGCCGCGATTGATCTCCAGATCGATATTTGACAGGGCATGAACAGGACCGTCATTGGTCCGAAAAGTCAGGTCCAGCTTTTCGGCGGCGATGACCACGCTCATGCGGCCCATCCTGCATAAATCAATTTCGCGCCTCTCCCGGTCGCATCACGCCGCATATATCAGACCCCGCTGGCCGGTATGCCGGTGCGCTGAACCTGGCGTGGTGCAGTGACCTCTTTCCAGGTGGACAGCGCCGTGTTGACGGCATGGAACGGTTCACGGCTGACAAATTCGCCGTGTCCTTCCTGGGTTTTGATGGTCCCGTCTTCAACCGACACCAGACCGCGGCTCAGTGTATACCGGGGCAGGCCCTTGACCTCTTTGCCCTCGAAGACATTGTAATCGATGGCCGACTGCTGGCTCGAAGCACTGATTGTCTTAGTCTTCGCCGGATCCCAAACCACGATATCGGCGTCTGCTCCAACCAGCAAAGCACCCTTTTTCGGATAGATATTGAGGATTTTGGCAATGTTGGTCGATGTAACGGCCACGAACTCGTTCATCGTCAGCCGGCCGGTTTCGACGCCATGGGTCCACAGCATCGGCATCCGGTCCTCCAATCCACCGGTTCCATTGGGGATTTTGGTAAAATCGCCGACGCCGAAGCGTTTCTGGTCGGTGGTAAAGGCGCAGTGATCTGTGGCGACCACCTGCAATGAACCTGCGGCCAGGCCGTGCCAGAGCGAATCCTGATGCTTCTTGTTGCGGAACGGCGGTGACATCACCCGGCGGGCAGCGTGATCCCAATCGTGATGGGCATACTCGCTGTCATCGAGCGTCAGATGCTGGATCAGCGGCTCACCATAGACACGAATACCGTTTTGGCGGGCGCGGCGTATGGCCTCGTGGGCCTGTTCCGAAGATGTATGGACCACATAGAGCGGCACACCGGCCATGTCGGCAATCATGATGGCACGGTTGGTCGCCTCGCCTTCCACCTCGGGTGGACGGGAATAGGCGTGTGCCTCCGGTCCATTGTTGCCTTCGGCCAACAGTTTGGCTTGCAACTGTGCGACGACGTCACCGTTTTCGGCGTGAACCAGTGGCAAAGCACCGAGTTCGGCGCACCGCTGGAAGGCCGAATACATTTCATCGTCATCGACCATCAATGCGCCCTTGTAGGCCATGAAATGCTTGAAGGTATTGATGCCCTTTTCGCGCACCACCTGTTCCATTTCATTGAAGACCTGTTCGCCCCACCAGGTGATCGCCATGTGGAACGAATAATCGCAATTGGCGCGGGTGGACTTGTTGTCCCACATCTGCAGCGCCTCAAGCAGGGATTGTCCCGGTGACGCAAGAGCGAAATCAACCACCATCGTCGTGCCGCCGGCCAGCGCCGCACGCGTTCCGCTCTCGAAATCATCGGAGGAATAGGTGCCCATGAAGGGCATCTCGAGATGGGTGTGCGGATCGATGCCGCCCGGCATGACGTAACAGCCACCGGCATCCAGCATCGTATCGCCCGTGAGATCGGGACCGATTTCAGTTATGACGCCGTTTTCAACGCGAATATCGGACTTGTAGGTCAGGTCGGCGGTGACGATCGATCCGCCCTTGATCACAGTGCTTGCCATGACGGCCTCCACAATCTGCCTCTCCGCGAGGCTTATTCGACGATTTCCGCTGTCTCCACAACGGCGTGAAACAATACATCGGCGCCCGCAGTTGCCCAGGCGGGCGAAATTTCCTCATCCTCATTGTGACTGAGGCCATCGACACAGGGGCACATGACCATCGATGTCGGCGCCACCCGGTTGATCCAGCAGGCATCATGCCCGGCACCCGATATGATATCACGGTGCGAATAGCCCAGCCGTTCCGCCGCATTGCGGACCGCATTGACGCAGTTTTCATCGAAGGTAACCGGGTCGAAATGGCCAGCGACCTCGATTTCGAACTCCAGTCCCAGTTCTTCGGCGATCTTCGGTCCCTCGGTCTCGAGGCGTTTCTTCATACCGTCCAGCACCTCCCGGTCGGGAGAGCGGAAATCAACCGTGAAGACAACCTTTCCGGGGATCACGTTGCGCGAATTGGGGTAGACATCGCAATGTCCGATGGCACCAACCGCCGCCGGCTGATGGCTCATCGCGATTTCATGGACGAGTTCGGTAATCCGTGCCATGCCAAGCCCCGCATTGCGGCGCATCGGCATCGGCGTCGATCCGGTGTGGCTGTCCTTGCCGGTCAGTGTCACCTGCAGCCACCACAATCCCTGTCCGTGGGTGACCACGCCGATATCCTTGTTTTCGATTTCAAGTATGGGACCCTGTTCGATATGCAGCTCAAAGAAAGCGTGCATCTTGCGGGCACCGACTTCCTCTTCACCACGCCAGCCGATCCGCTTCAGTTCGTCACCGAATTTCTTGCCCTCCGCGTCCTCGCGGTCATAGGCCCAGTCCTGTTCATGCATGCCGGCAAAAACGCCTGATGCGAGCATGGCCGGCGCAAACCGGGTTCCCTCTTCATTGGTCCAGTTGGTCACCACGATGGGGTGCTTGGTCTTGATATTGAGATCATTGAGCGTGCGAACGATTTCGAGACCGCCAAGAACACCCAACACACCATCATACTTGCCGCCGGTCGGCTGTGTATCCAGATGACTGCCCACATACACAGGGAGCGCATCGGGATCAGTGCCCTCCCGCTGGAAGAACATGTTGCCCATCTGGTCGACGCCCATGGTCATGCCGGCCTCTTCGCACCATTTCTGGAACAGCGAGCGGCCCTCGCCATCTTCATCCGTGACCGTCTGGCGATTGTTGCCGCCCCGCACGCCGGGACCGATTTTCGCCATTTCCATCAATGTGTCCCAAAGCCGGTCGCCATTGATCCTCAAATTGCCTGCCAGTGTCATCGGCGTTCTCCCGGTAAGTCGTCGGTCATTGGTCAGTCCAGAGCCTTCAGCACGCCCTTCAGCGTGTCGACAAGGACGTCAATGTCCTGTTTCTCGATAATCAGCGGCGGTGACAACGCGATGATGTCGCCGGTCGTGCGAATAAGGACCCCCTTGTCGTAGGCATCAAGGAACGCCGAGAACGCTCGTTTTGTCGGCTCACCGGCGATCGGCTCAAGTTCAATCGCACCAATCAGGCCAACATTTCGAATGTCGATCACATGCGGCAGCCCCTTGAGCGAATGCAGCGCATCCTCCCAGTACGAGGACAACTCCGCACCCCGGGTCAGCAGCCCTTCATCCTGGTAGGTCTCCAGCGTCGCCAGTCCGGCGGCCGATGCCATCGGATTGCCCGAATAGGTATAGCCATGGAAGAACTCGATCAAATGCTCGGGTCCATTCATGAACGCATCATGGATTTCGGATTTCACGAACACCGCGCCCATGGGGATCACACCATTGGTCAATCCCTTGGCGGTGACCATGATGTCGGGAACCACACCAAAATAATCCGGAGCAAACGGCGCTCCCAGGCGGCCGAAGCCGGTAATGACCTCATCGAAGATCAACAGAATCCCATGCTGGTCGCAGAGCTGCCGAAGGCGCTGAAGATAGCCTTTGGGCGGCAACAAAACGCCGGTCGATCCGGCCACCGGTTCGACAATCACGGCGGCAATGGTCGAAGCGTCATGCAGTCCGATCAGCCGTTCCAGATCATCCGCAAGCTCGACGCCGTGTTCCGGCATTTCACGCGTATAGGCATTGCGCTCCAGGTCGTGGGTGTGGCGAAGATGGTCAACGCCGGTCAGCAGGGTGCCGAACATCTTGCGGTTCGGCACGATGCCCCCAACTGAAATACCGCCGAAATTCACCCCATGGTATCCGCGTTCCCTGCCGATCAGGCGGAAGCGCGACCCATCCCCCTTGACCCGGTGATAGGCCAGCGCCGTTTTCAAGGCGGTTTCCACTGATTCCGAGCCCGAATTCGTGAACATCACATGATCGAGACCCGGCGGTGTGATGGCGACGAGACGCGACGCGAATTCAAAGGCCTTCGGGTGGCCCATCTGAAAAGCGGGTGCATAATCGAGCTCTGCCGCTTGCTTTTGAATGGCTTCGACAATTTTCGGCCGATTGTGTCCGGCATTGACGCACCACAGACCGGCCGTGCCGTCGAGCACCTTGCATCCATCGGACGTTGTGTAGTGCATCCGGTCGGCCCCCACGAACATCCGTGGATTTTTCTTGAACTGGCGATTGGCCGTAAACGGCATCCAGAAAGCGTCAAGATTGTTGGTTTTGATCGAAACGTTCACGTCAGATACCTCTCAACCGGCCCGGGCCCCGCCAAACCCCCAAAATTCAGCCCGCTACAGGCGGTGAAGTGCAAAAACTTGACTGATTGGTCAAAATGTAGGCTAGAAGAGCAACAGAGGGTGGTCAAGTGCAATATTCAGCTTGATCAAGGAATACAAGAGACTTGCACCCGGCATGTTCCTGATGCATGGCTTAGGTCACATGAAAAGCCAAAGAAACAAACGATAAATGGCAGTATCAACCAACAAGCGGACTCGCATTCAGGGAATCAATCGGGGGATCATTCTCGATGCAGCACTGGAAGTCTTTTCCGCCTACGGTTTTCGCGGATCCACAATCGATCAGATCGCGGCCAAGGCCGGCATGTCCAAGCCGAACCTGCTTTATTATTTTCCGCGCAAGGAAGATATCTATGTCACCGTGCTGGAAAAAACCCTGGAGGACTGGCTGACCCCGTTCCGCGACATCGACCCTGACGGTGACCCGGTCGAGGAGTTGCGAAAATACACGATCCTCAAGATGAAGATGTCGGCTGCACAGCCGGCAAGCTCACAATTGTTCGCCAACGAAATCCTGCATGGTGCACCAGCCATCCAGGAATTTCTCAAGACCAATCTCAAGCAGCTTGTTGATGAAAAGGCCGCTGTGATCAAAGCCTGGATCGCCGATGGCAGGCTGGCGCCGGTCGATCCCCATCATCTGATTTTCATGATCTGGGCAACGACCCAGCACTATGCCGACTTCGATGTTCAGGTGCAGGCCATCCTGCCGGAGGAATCAAGGCAACCGGAATTTTTCGACAGTGCAGCCGACGCCGTCCTGACCATCCTGCTGAACGGCATCAAGCCCCGCTGATCGGACCCGCCTATCGATCCGGTCCGAAGGCAACCACCACAAGCCCCAAGACGGTTACGACGGCACCGGCAAGGACCGCCGCGCTTGTCCAGCCATGTCCCAATAGGCCTTCATACACAATGACGAAGATGGGGATCAGGTAACCATAGGACAGCACCTTTGAGGCCGGCAGCCGCAGCGATGCGAACTGCACCAGGAAAAACGTCCCGGCCGAGGTGAACACGGCCAGATAGCCAATGCTGATCCACACGATCGCCGGAAGCGAAACCCAATCGGTGGAGACCACTTCTCCTGCCCCATAGATGGCGACTGCCAGAAATGCCCCGATGCTTGTCCAGAACGTCGTCAGGACAACCGGCTCTCCCCAACTGAACTTTTTGACAAGGGGCGCATAGGCTGCGTGGCTGACACAGCCCAGAAAGAAGATCGATTCACCCAAACCGATGTCGAACGCCAGGATTGCGTCGATATCACCGCGGAAGATCACCCAAATGGACCCGGTGCCTGCGATCAGCAGGCTGATGATGACAATCGGACGAACTGTCTGCCGCAGGAACAGATAACCGAAGCCGGCGCTCATCATCGGAATGAGCGTGAACACCGCACTGGTTGATACCGGGTTGGTGAATTTCAAGGCAGTGAACATGGCGACAAAGTACGCGCCCATGAGAAATCCGAGGATACCGAACCGCCAGGGCGCAACACTGGGCATCGGCAAGCGACGAAAGAGCACCAGCGTGACAGTTGCCATGACCAGCGCCGCCAGCAACAGCCGCACGGCGTTCAGCGCCGCGGCGCCGACATGCGGTGTCGCCATGGCGCCAAGCGAAAACGAGCCCGATATCAGCGCGGCAAAGAGAACCATGGCCAGATGCCCAAGCAGCTTCTGATTGCCCACAGCAAGCTCGTTCATGGCCAGATTGGTGTTGCTGGAGTTTGTCATGGGCCTCGGTCTGGACCGCTTCGCGTTCTGTCGGAACCGTCAAGACGGTCCCTGTGGCTGATTTCGATGATGCATTCAGGCCTTGCCGAATCCGTCAAAGCCCCATTGGCTGTAGCACGCAGCAACACGGCGCACCAAGTCACCGATCTGGTGCCCCGGTACGCCGCGTCAGACTGGCGTTCAGTCGAATTCGCAGCCTATTCCGCCGCGTCGGCAACCGCCGGATTGTTTGGATGCGTCGTCCAGTTCGCGTAATTCGGATCCACCGGCAGATTGGTGCGCGGATCGGTACCGCTGATCGGCTCCATGGTGATGCAATCCTCGACCGGACAGACATTGACGCACAGATTGCAACCGACGCACTCCTCGTCGATCACCTCGAACATACGTTCGCCATTGACGATGTTGGTGATCGCCTGGTGTGACGTGTCTTCACAGGCGATATGACAACGGCCGCATTTGATGCAGGAATCCTGGTCGATCCGCGCCTTTGTGACATAGTTCAGGTTCAGATGCTGCCAGTCCGAAACATTCGGAACGGCCATTCCCTGAAAATCGGAAATGGACGCATAACCCTTTTCATCCATCCAATCGGAAAGGCCCTCGGCCATCTCGGTCACGATCTTGAATCCATAGGTCATGGCGGCAGTGCAAACCTGTACCGTGCCGCAACCAAGCGCGATGAATTCCGCCGCATCCCGCCAGGTGCTGATACCCCCGATCCCTGAAATCGGCAGACCGTGCGTGTGGGAATCCCGTGCGATCTCCGCAACCATGTTCATGGCAATCGGCTTGACCGCCGGGCCACAATAGCCGCCATGTGAGCCCTTGCCGTCAATCGTCGGCACCGGCGCCAGTTGATCCAGATCCACCGATACGATGGAGTTGATGGTGTTGATCAGCGAAACGGCATCTGCACCGCCATCCTTGGCCGCCCGTGCAGGATACCGGATGTCGGTGATGTTGGGCGTCAGCTTCACGATCACCGGCAATTCGGTGTACTGCTTGCACCATCGCGCCACCATTTCGATATATTCCGGCACCTGGCCAACTGCCGAACCCATTCCGCGCTCACTCATTCCGTGCGGGCAACCGAAATTCAGCTCGATGCCATCGGCACCCGTTTCGTCGACACGCTTGAGGATGGATTCCCAGGCCCTCTCCTCGCAGGGGACCATCAGCGACACGATCATCGCACGGTCCGGCCAACGCTCCTTGACCTCGGTGATTTCCTTCAGGTTGATTTCCAGATCGCGGTCGGTGATCAACTCGATATTGTTGAGCCCCATCAATCGCCGGTCCGGTCCGTAAATGGCGCCGTATCGCGGTCCGTTGACGTTGACCACTGGCGGTCCGGCCTCGCCCAGCGTCTTCCAAACGACACCGCCCCAGCCCGCCTCAAAGGCACGCTCTACATTGTAAGCCTTGTCGGTCGGGGGGGCCGATGCCAACCAGAATGGGTTCGGCGACTTAATGCCAAGAAAATTCGTTGAAATATCTGCCATCATATCCTCCTGAAATCAGGCTGAAAGTGCCGCATGAATGGATTCGGCGGCTATCTTGCCGTCCTCGACCGAAACAACCGTCAGATCCTCACCGCTGTGTACGCAATCTCCTCCTGCCCATACATTGGCAAGACTGGTCTTGCGTTCATCGTCGGTCTTGATACGGCCACCGTCAAGCGCAATCCCGCTGCCCTCCAACGGACCACCGTCAAATTTCTGTCCGATGGCCTTGAACACCTGGTCTGCCCTCAATGTCACCGTTTCACCTGTGCCGGAAAGCGAACCATTGCTCTGCTGTGTATATTCCAGTTCGATGCCGGAAATCGTGCCGTCATCCCGGCGCTTGAGTGCCTTCGGCTGAAGCCAATGGCGAATGGTCACACCATGCGTCTGGGCCAGTTCCTGTTCATAGGCGCTGGCATTCATGGCATCCTGTCCACGGCGATACGCAATCGTCACATCTTCGGCACCAAGGAGCTTGGCTTGGGTAGCAACGTCGATCGCCGTCATTCCGCCGCCAATGACGACGATATGCCGTCCAACCGGAAGCGATGAAAGATCGGATGCCTGACGCAGATTGGCGATGTAGTCGACCGCATCCTCGCTGCCGGCTGCGTCTTCGCCTTCCAGGCCCAATGCGTTGACGTTCGCAAGGCCGATGCCCAGAAACACCGCATCGAATTCCGATGAAAGCTGATCAACCGAAACATCGGCTCCCAGGCGTTGGCCTGTTTTGATCTCGATGCCTCCAATCTCAAGAATGAACTGAAGCTCCTTTTGAGCAAAGTCATCAACGGATTTGTAGGCCGCAATGCCGTATTCGCTCAGGCCACCGCCCTTGGATTGCGCCTCGTAGATCGTCACGTCATGACCATGCATGGCCAATCTGTGGGCGCAGGAAAGCCCCGCCGGTCCGGCCCCGACAACGGCAATTTTCTTGCCGGTCGATGGCGCGCGGCTGAACGGATGCGCATCTGCCTCGCGGATCAGGATATCCGTGGCGTAACGCTGCAACTGACCGATCTTGACCGGCTTGCCTTCGGCCGCCTCACGTACGCAAGCCTCTTCGCATAGCGTTTCCGTTGGGCAAACGCGGGCACACATGCCACCGAGAATATTCTGCTGAAAAATCGTTTTGGCCGATCCCTTGGGATTGTCCGCGGAAATCTGGCGAATGAACATGGGAATGTCGATACCGGTCGGACAGGCCGTCACACAGGGCGCATCATAGCAAAAATAGCAACGGTCGGACTCGACAAGGGCTTCATGCCGGCTGAGCAATGGATGAAGATCCGAAAAATTCTCTTCATACTCCGACTGATCCAGTCTTCCCGACTGCACATTGCGCGTTTCCTGGGTCGTCATACAGCCCTCCTCTCGGTGGTTTCCCATATGCCGGATCATGCCGCATCACATGAGTCCGACATTTTCATCCGTGCAGAATGACCTGATTTTCACATAAGGTCAAATTTTTTATCATATGGTCAATTTTAGAGGAATCTTTGGCGACGACGCACCAGGCGCAATTCGGCAGGCGCACCAATCACTTCAGCCGGTTGCCGGTCCTCGCCAGCCAGAGCCGGGTGAACTGGGTTTGCCCGGTGCTCAGAAGCGGGATTGTCCGATTATTCGAAGACGATTGATGGCGCTGCCTGCTCGCGGGCTTGCTGGTCCTTCTGCACATTTTCCCAGGCAGTGTTGGCCATATCCCTGTAGATACCGGCATGGATACCGTCAGGGGCCGAAGCAACGACGGGTGTGCCGGCATCGGAGTTTTCCCGAATGTCCATGTGCAGCGGGACAGCCCCAAGAAACGGAACGCCAATCTTCTGCGCCTCATCCCGAGCCCCGCCATGACCGAAAATATCAGCCCGTTCGCCACAGGAAGGGCACAGGAAATAGCTCATGTTTTCGACGATCCCGAGCAGTGGCACATCGACTTTCTTGAACATGTTGATGCCTTTGCGCGCATCGATGAGGGCAAGATCCTGAGGCGTCGACACAATGACCGCCCCTGCCAGCGGCACGCGCTGAGCCAATGTCAGTTGCGCATCACCAGTGCCCGGCGGCATGTCAACCACGATGACATCCAATTGACCCCATTCCACCTCGCGCAGCATTTGCGTTAGGGCGGAAACCACCATTGGTCCGCGCCAGATCATGGGCGTTTCTTCGCCGACCAGAAATCCCATTGACATGACCTTCAGCCCATAGGCTTCCATTGGCTTCAACATCCGGCCATCCGCCTGCTGGGGCTGGCCCTTGATGTTCAACAAACGTGGAATGGATGGGCCATAGATATCGGCATCCAGAACGCCCACTTTCAGGCCGATCGCCTGCAGGCCAAGGGCCAGATTGACCGCTGTCGTCGATTTGCCGACACCACCTTTGCCAGAGGCGACTGCGATGATCGCACCGACCCCCGGTACACCCGGCTTGTTGCCGGTCGGTTGGGCCTGCGCGGGCTGCTGGGGTTGCGGAGGTGCCGGTTGTGGCGAAGAACTTTTGTTGCCGGGTTTCTTTTCGGCGGTTAGTGCAACCATTGCACCGCGAACGCCATCCATCGCCTTGACCGCATCTTCAGCAGCCAGCCGAAGCGGTTCGAGCTTCTGGGCCAGATGGGCCGGTACGGTGATGGAGAAAAACACCTTGCCGTCGGCGACGAAAACATCGGAGACCACTCCCTGGCTGACGACATCTCCGCCAATGGCCTCGTGTCGGACGCTCTTGAGGCATTCGAGCACGTCTTCTTTCGTGACATCTGGCATCGCGGCATGACCCTTCTCAATTCTGTTCTACCGCCGAGATAAGGCAGGAAGGCTCGCCAGACAATGGACAAGGGGCCATTGCGCATCCACTTATTGCGCATCCGCCACTTAGCCATGGTATTCGCCGATGAAACGCGATACAGACCATTGGCTTTTGTAACGGATTTTTCTATAGCTCTCCGCAAATCAGAGAAAAACAAGGATATGAGTGTGTCAGCCACATTTGACAAAGTTGCCGACATTATCGCTGAGACCAGCGAAATCGATCGGGAAACGATTACGCCTGAGAGCCATACGATCGACGATCTGGGCATCGATAGTCTCGATTTTCTGGACATCGTCTTCGCGATTGACAAGGAGTTCGGGATCAAGATTCCGCTTGAGCAATGGACCCAGGAAGTCAATGACGGCAAGGTGGCGACGGAAGAGTATTTTGTCCTGAAAAACCTCTGCGCGAAAATTGACGAGTTGAGGGCGGCCAAGGCCTAGAGCGACCGTCGCTATGGAGCCGCAGTCGGATACCCGATGCTTCTCGAATATTTCCAGATGATTGACCGGGTCGAGCGCTTGGATCTGCAGACTGGTACGCTGACGGCCCGTTCCAGAACACCCAGGAGTAGCCCGGTTTTTGAAGGCCATTTTCCCGATTTGCCTTTGGTGCCAGGCGTCCTGTTGATCGAAACGATGGCTCAGGCGAGCGGTTTTCTGGTCCTGGCAAATAACGGATTTGCCGCCATGCCGTTCCTGATGTCCGTTGACGGGGCGAAACTGCGCACATTTGTGGAACCCGATACACCGTTGCACATTGAGGCAAAACTGGAACATGACGGTTCAGGTTTTGCCGTGACGAAGGCCCATATCACCGCGAATGAGAAAAAGATTTGCGACGCTCAGCTCAAACTGCGTACAGTCGCATTCGACAACAGTTCCGGCCTCGACACCGCCCACCTCGCCGATTTGGTGAAATCCCGGGCACAGGATGTGGGTTTGATGGCCGCCATGCCGGGAACGACCTGAGGGTAAGGGCATTATGACCAACAGCGCAAATGATGTGGTAATCAGCGGCATCGGCATCGTCAGTTGCCATGGTGTCGGCAAGGATGCCCACATTGCCATACTGAGCGCCGACCAGGCGCCCGAACCGGTGGTCGACACGGATCGTTTCACACCCTATCCGGTGCATCCGCTGCCGGAGATCGATTGGTCGGAACAGATTCCAAGGCGTGGTGATCAGCGGCAGATGGAAAATTGGCAGCGTCTGGGTGTGTTCACGGCAGGCCTGGCGCTGGACGATGCCGGCCTGAAGGACGATGCCGACGCCTGTGGCGCGATGGACATGATCGTTGCGGCCGGCGGCGGCGAGCGTGACATCGAGGTCGATACGCTGATTGTCAATGAAGCAGCCCATCGCAACGACCGCGCCGTGTTGCTCAATGAAAAACTGACAACCGAACTGCGACCGACCCTCTTTCTGGCGCAACTGTCCAACCTTCTGGCAGGCAACATTTCGATCGTCCACAAGGTGACCGGCTCGTCCAAGACATTCATGGGTGAGGAAGGCGCAGGCATCTCCGCTGTTCACACGGCATACGAACGCATCCGCGCCGGCCAGACCGAACAGGCACTGGTTGGAGGATCCTACAACGCGGAACGGCCGGACATGCATGTTCTGTTTGAAGGTGTGCAGGGCTTGAGCAGAATCAATTGGCAGCCGCTTTGGTCGCGTGATGAGCCCGGCGGAATCATCACCGGCAGCGCGTCTGCATTCCTCGTCATGGAATCCCGCAGATCGGCCGAAAAGCGTGATGCCCCGATTTACGCGACGATTTCCGCGGTCGAGGGTGATCGAGGATCGCGCGATGGCGACGGATTGGAAAGGCGGCTGTCCGGACTTGCCGAGCGCGTGGGCCCCGACGACGACACCGATTTGCTGATTATGTCCGGTTCGTCCGGGATCCATGAAATCTCTCGGCGGGAAAAGGATTTTATCGACGGAAAATGGCCTTCGGCTGTCTTGCGTGGCTATTCCGGTCTGACCGGCCACGCATTGGAAACTCAGTTTCCGCTCGGTATCGCGCTTTCTGCCCTGGCATTGAAGAGTGGTTCGAAGATCCCTCCGTTTGACAGGGCCAATGAAGGTGCGATGACCACCCCCGCATCCAGAGCGCTGGTGACGGCGCTTGGATTTGTCTATGGGGAAGGTCTTGCCGTACTGGAAAGTGAACAGCCGTAACAGGCGGGAGACGCAGATGAAAAAAGACGGATTTTTGGATCATCTCGGCCGCCCGGTGGTTGCCGTCACGGGCATGGGAATTGTCACGTCTCTCGGCCGTGGAAAGCAGGACAACTGGGCTGCGCTGACCAGCGGCACATCGGGCATACACGCGGTAACCCGCTTTCCGACGGATGGATTGTCCACCCGCATATGCGGCACAGTCGATTTCATGGATGTCGCTCCGGTATCGAACCAGCTGTCCTATGCTTTCGCAGACGCCGCGACACGTGAGGCCATTGCAGAATCCGGATTGGACGGCGATTTCAACGGACCACTGTTCCTCGCCGCACCACCCGTCGAGCATGAATGGACGGATCGCTTTGCCCTTGCCGATGAAGCGGGTGACAACGGCAACCCCGCCAACGCCTATGATGGCTTCCTGAAGGTCATGCGCAATCGGCCACATCCGGACGTTACCCGGACAGCCCTCTTCGGGTCGGTTGCCGAACGTCTTGCTGATGCGTTTGGCACACGCGGGCTTCCCATAACCCTGTCGACGGCCTGCGCATCCGGTGCCACTGCGATTCAGCTGGGTGTTGATGCGATTCGCCAGGGTCGAACCGATCGAGCCCTGACCGTGGCCACTGACGGGTCGGTCAACGCCGAGGCCCTGATTCGGTTTTCTTTGTTATCCGCGCTGTCGACCCAGAATGATCCGCCGCAGAAGGCATCAAAACCCTTTACCAAGGATCGGGATGGCTTCGTCATTGCCGAAGGCGGTGCGGCCCTGGTTCTGGAGTCGCTGGAAAGCGCCATCGCCCGTGGCGCAACGGTTCTCGGCATTCTCAAGGGCTACGGCGAAAAGGCCGACCATTTCCACCGCACGCGTTCCTCGCCTGACGGCGGCCCGGCCATCGCCACTATCCAGGCAGCGCTTGACGATTCCGGACTCGATCGGACCGGTATCGGCTACATCAACGCCCATGGCACCTCGACTCCGGAAAACGACAAGATGGAGTATCTCTCACTGTCGACCGTGTTCGGCGATGCGCTGCCAGGCATTCCCGTTTCGTCCAACAAGTCGATGATTGGCCACACGCTCACCGCAGCCGGTGCTGTCGAAGCCATTTTCTCGCTGATGACAATCGCCACCGGAACCTTGCCGCCGACCATCAATCACGAGAATCCCGATCCGGCGATCGAGCTGGATGTGGTTCCCAATGTCAAACGGGACCACCAGGTTACCTCGGTCCTGTCGAACTCATTCGGCTTTGGTGGCCAGAACGCCTGTCTTGTCATGACGGCCGAACCGGCATAAACGCGACAGTCACAGCACATTCATTAACGGCAGGAAGCAGGCAGACCATGCGCGCATTGCAGCTCATTGAGGATCGCAAGCTGGAATTGGTGGACGTCGCCGAACCGCCGGCGCCGAGCCATGGAGAGGTGACGCTTCGCATCAAAGCGGTTGCATTGAACCATATCGACGTCTGGGGCTGGCGTGGCATGGCATTTGCAAAACGGAAACTTCCGCTGACCATCGGAGCCGAAGCCTCCGGCGAAGTCGAGACGGTTGGCCCGGGTGTATCCGGCCTCCTGCCGGGACAATTGGTGTCGATCTACGGCGCCCGAACCTGCGGCCTGTGCCGTCCCTGCCGTGAGAAACGCGACAATCTGTGCGAGAATGTTTCCGGAGTCCACGGGTTTCATCTCGACGGCTTCGCCCAGGAAAAGATCAACATTCCAGCAAGACTGCTGGTACCGGCGCCGCCCGGCGTGGATGCCGTCGCGGCCGCCCTTGCCCCCGTAACCTTCGGCACAGTCGAACACATGCTGTTTGACAATGCCAGGCTCGAGCCAGGTGAAACGATCCTGGTGCATGCCGGTGGCTCCGGCATTGGCTCCGCAGCTCTTCAGTTGGCCAGAAAGATGGGCTGCACGGTTATCACGACGGTCGGTTCGGATGACAAGATCGAAAAGGCAAAGGCGCTCGGCGCCGACCATGTCATCAACTACCGGGAAGACCGGTTCGAGGGCGTTGTGCGCAAGTTGACCAAAAAGAAGGGGGTCGACGTTGTCTTTGAACATGTCGGCGCCGACACCTGGGCCGGATCGATGCTGTGCATGAAGCGCGGCGGTCGGCTTGTTACCTGCGGCTCGACATCGGGAATCTCAACTAACATGAACCTCATGCAATTGTTTCAGCAGCAATTGCGGCTGATCGGATCATTTGGCTGCAGAATGGAAAACATGACCAATGCCATGCAGAAAATGGCCGCCGGCCTTGTTCGTCCGGTGATCGACACTGAGGTCGGAGTCGACGAGATCGACACGGCGCTGGAACGTATGGAGGGCCGGCAGGTCTTTGGAAAAATCATCCTGAGAATGGACTAGGATGCTGACCTTGGTGACTGAGATCCATCCGACAGCTGATCAAAACCCGTGAAACTCATCCTCACCCGTGTAGTCCTTGCTCTCAGACGCTCGAAAAACTGGATCGTCGCCCAGCTGTTGTTCGCCATATTGGGTCTGCTCAGACTGCTTCCGGCCCAAGGCGCTATTCGCGTGACAGAACGCATCGCCCGCCGGATCGGCCCCCGCACGGCGCGCCATCGTCTGGCTCTATACAATCTGGAACGGGCATTTCCTGAAAAATCTGAAGCAGAGCGGGAAGAAATTGCCACCCGGATGTGGGGCCACATGACCAGGCTCATGGCGGAGTATATTTTTGTCGATGAGCTGATCGATATCGATCCGGAGGGCGGATCCGACAGCATCATTGAGGTCGAAGGTGTCGAACGGTTCACCGAATTGCGCGACGATCCCCGCCCATTCATTGTGTTCACAGCCCATACCGGGAATTTCGAGCTTCTGCCCATCGTTGCCGCAAAATACGGTCTCGATGTCACGGCGCTCTTTCGTCCGCCCAACAATCCCTACATCGCAAAGAAACTATTGGCGGCACGCAAAACCCATATGGGACAGCTTGTGCCATCACAGGCCGGTGCCGCCTGGCATCTGGCAACTGTCCTTGAAGCCGGCAAGGGTGTCGGCCTTCTGGTCGATCAGAAATTCGGAAAAGGTGCAAAGACGCAATTCTTTGACCTGGACGTCCAGACCAATCCGTTATTGGCGAAATTGGCCCGCCATTTCGACTGCCAGGTCTATCCTGCCCGGTCGATCAGGTTGCCAGGCGACCGGTTTCGGCTCGAAATCGAACCCCCGGTGACGCTGCCACGCGACTCAACTGGCGCCATCGACGTCACGGCAACTGCACAAATGCTCAACGACAAGGTTGAAAGCTGGGTGCGCCAATATCCCGAACAGTGGCAATGGTTCCACGATCGCTGGAACATCAAACACACGCTGAAATCATGAAGAACAGCCCCGGATTGAACGGGGCTGTGGCCACAGCATATCTGGTTCCGAACGCTGCACGTTTGGCCGAATACACCAAAACGGCACAAACTGCTAACTTCAGTAAAGTATTCAGTCATTGCCTAATCCCCTGGATCCCGAATTACACTGACCCCGGAGCCTGTCGGGTTTTGACTAAGGCATAACCAGCACTTTGAAGGTGTTTTGCGCATTCTCCTGGCTGAATTGTCCTGATGAGGCTTCCCAGGTGGCGACATGCCCGTTCGATGGCGCGTTTCTGCGCCACCCGCATCCAGTGTCTGACTTTGGCAAAGGCCTGCACGATGGGGTTGAGATCCGGTGATCAGGGCAGCCCTTTCCCGCCTCGACAACCGCAACAAGCCGCTCGCGATGATTATGCGAATTGGCCTTGGCCCTGCATACCGGCCTCCTCATTCCAGCATGCAATTTGAATCGCAAATCAAAAACAAAAGGGGATCCGATGTCGATTCAATGAAGCTGGAAACGCCCTGGAACAGTGTGTAGCGATTTGGAACCAAGGCACAGTGGCGGCTTTGTTGACCGGCCAGACGCTGGGCACCATACTGACCGTATGAAAGTCAGCGAAGTAACCGACGACAAACTGGTGCTGGTCGACAAACAGCTGGACAAAAAACTCGCCATCGCTGCCTTGTCCGTAATCCTTCTTTTTGTGGCCTACGAGTTTTCGGTAACCGGCGATTGGCTGATCGCCGCAATTCCGGTGATGATCGTGATTGCCTCGTGGATCTATGTTTGGTTCACGCTCGTCAACTCACAATTCACCTTTGACAAGACCAACGACAAAGTGACGCTGGTCGTCCGCAGCCGTCACGGTACCCAGGAATGGGACTGGAAACTGAGCGACATAAAGACCACCACTGTGAGTACCGTCAGCGACGCCTCAACGGACACGGTCAAAAGCCCCACAAAACTTCCTGTTTTCGTGATGAACGACGGGACGAGAGTGCCGATGCGGCCATATCATTCGGCCGGATCGCAGTCATGGAAGGCAATCGAAGCGATACGAAAGTTCATCGGCGACGACAATCGGGACGATTTTCCGGTTGGCTGGATTTTCGATGACTAGGCCAAGTCAGGCTTAGATTGAATCATTTGATGGCGGAAAATCAGTTCCCGCCACCAAGTGCATCGCGCAGCGCAACGACGCAGATGGGCCGACTTGCCGCCACCCCCGAAAAGCCTGTCGTGTCGAAACCCGGACATGAATGGGCCGATCACGGGCAATTCTGGGCAAATCCCTTCGGGACGTGGCAGACGCCGGCGCCCCGGTTAAAGGGTCGCTACAGCCTAACGCCTGATGACGATCCGGGTGTTTTTGAAACCCTCACGCTGAACCAGCGAGAAGAGGGTCGCTGCGTGTTTCGGCGCGAGACGAATGCATCCATGCGATGCCGGTCGGCCAAGGCGCTTCAGGTCATTCGTTCCATGCACCGCATAGCCGCCGCGAAAGAAGATCGCAAACGGCATGGGTGCATTGTTGTATTTCCGTGACCGGTGATGCTTTGACAGCCATTTCGGGCTATAGGTCCCAGTCGGCGTGTAATATCCCTTGCGGCCCGTCGACACTTTCCAGCGATACTTGACCCGTCCGCGATGGGTTACCACCATGACCTGCTGCGAGATATCGACCCGCGCCGTCAGATTGGCGGCCTTTGTTTCCATGGTCTGCAACGGAATGACTGCCAACGACAGCAGCAACGCAATAATGAACCGTTTCATCGTCCCTCCGGTCTGGTCCCGGTTGGATTGAATCCGCCCGGTTCCCATTTCTGATTGATCCCCACCTTGTCAGTGCGTATCGGCACCAACTGATGGTACACAATACGCCAGCATCATAAGTATAAGGTTAATCGGCTGATTGGGAAGGTTAGAAGCAAGACATGGTTATTGGGATACTGAAAGTAAGCACCAATAATGGACGACTGATATTGCAGATCACGGCAATATCAAAGTGATGATCAGAAGCGCGAAAAGTACGGCGACGAGCACATTGCACGTGACTTCGTACAAGCGGATTGCCCTTTTGATATCTGTCCCTGTCGCAGCATGCCGACCAGCCGCGTTGAGACGTGGCTCCCGCACTACAACACCGGCATAGTTACGCTCGCCGGCCACGGACAGCCGCAGTGCACCGGCCATTGCGCATTCCGGCCAACCCGCATTTGGCGAACGGTGAAGACCCGCGTCCCTCAAGGCGGCCTGCAAACCGCGTTTCGCGGCGGCAGTGCCAATCTCAAAAAACGCACCTATCACAATGAACATTGCCGAGAGGCGCGCGGCCGGCCAGTTTGCGACGTCATCCAGGCGTGCGGCCGCCCAACCAAAATCCAGATGCCGATCGCTTTTGTGGCCGATCATGGAATCGGCCGTGTTGAGCATCTTGTAGGCCAGCAGGCCTGGCAAACCGAGCACGACAAACCAGAAGGCCGGAGCCACCACGCCATCGGCAAAATTTTCCGCAAGGCTTTCAATGGCGGCCCGACTCACCCCCTCTTCATCAAGACTTTCAGGATCCCGCCCGACAATTCTGGCAACAGCCAATCGCCCGCCATCAACGCCGCCTGACATCAATCCGGAGGCGACCGCTGAAACATGCTCGGAAAGGCTGCGTTGAGCCAGGAAGACGGCAACAATGATGATTTCCGCGATGAAGCCGACCCAACCCAATCGGTCAAAGAGAAAGGACAACAGAAGGCCGATCAGGATGCTCAGGATCAACAGGAACAACAGGACCAATATGCCCTTGCGGCGGCTGGTGGCGGGGAAATCCCCGTCCTGGTTGATCGTACGGTCGAAGAATCCAATCGCCCTGCCGAAGAGAACAACAGGATGGGGAAGGTGTCGCCATACATGCTCTGGATCGCCAATAATGCGATCGAGCACCAGCGCGGTGATCAGAATCATGAGATGATATTCCATCGGAACCGACCTTCAATCGATTTGTGCAAGTGCGTGGCCAAGCCGCTGATCGGATTCACGATCTGCGCAAAGACCGAACCGTATCCAGTTCGGCCGGTTCTGGAATATGCGTGTCAGAATGTGCTGTTTGCAAAGCAATTCATGGATTGCCTTTGCCCGGGCATCATCGACCAGCAAAAACAAATCGGCACCGCCAAGGACAGACAGACCCGCCTGTTCCAAAACCGTTTCGAGTGCCTGTCTCCGCCCGATGATTTGCCTGGAAACAGATCGCACGATGTCAGCCTGGTTCAACAGCACCCGTGCAACTTCCAGCGCCGGACCCGACACGGCCCAGGGACCCTGCAGTCGATCCAACTTGTCCAGAGTCGGCCCATCGGCCATCACAAACCCCAATCGCAAACCGGCAAGACCAAAGAACTTGCCGAATGACCGCAAGACAACGAGGCCCGGCTGCCTGCCGGCATATCCGGCAAGGCTGAGCTCCGGGCGCATATCGGCAAAGGCCTCATCGACAACCAGAGTGCCATCACGCGACGCCAATTCACCCGCGAGACGGAGCAGGATTTCCGGTGCATGTGTCCGGCCATCCGGATTGTTCGGATTGACGACGACGACCACCCGGTGCGCCGGTTTGACGCCCGACAGTTCGGGGATCACGTCAACCGGTCTCCCGGCCAGTTCAAATCGATACCGGTATTCGTCATAAGTGGGTCCGAGCACCGCGACCGGGCCATCGGTGATCTGCGGCAGCAATTGAATGGCATTTTGAACACCGGCCACAGGCAGTGGCAAAACGCCGTCGGTAACACGATAATGGTTGGCCGCTGCACAGCGCGCGCAATCGACAAGCCGGGTATCCGGCAAACGTTGCCACACCGTATTGGAGATTGCCGGCATGGTCACAGGATTGGGATTGATCCCGGTCGAAAGGTCTAGCCATTCCTGCGGCTCGCCGCCAAAGCTTTCACAGGCCGCCGTCAGGCCGCCGCCATGCTCAACTTGTCTGTTGCATCCGCTGCTCACAGGCTGGCCGCCCTGTCGATGACATGCATGAAGGAGCCCGAGACGGATCCACTGCGCAGACCCGCGGATGCAAGCGCATGACCCTGTGCATCCGCCACATCGAAAAGCCGTTCCGCCCGTCCCTCCTCGACAATTGTCGCGTAGTGGAACTCATGCGCCGTCAGCGCCATCGGCCAGAAAAAGTCCGAAGGCGGAGCAAGGTGGCGATACCCCAGATGCAGCTTTCGCTGTTCGAAGCTGGTCGTCAGCGGCAACAGACCCGCCATGGGGTGCCGGCACCCTGCTGCGTCAATCAGTCCTTCCCCGAGCACCATATACCCTCCGCACTCGCCATAGACCGGCGCGTTTCTGCTTGCCGCTTCCTTGATACCAGCCTTGAAGACGGCGGCCTGCGAGAGTTGTCCGGCATGCAATTCGGGATAGCCACCGGGCAGGTAGACCGCATCGGCATCCTCAGGCGGCGCTTCATTGGCCACAGGTGAAAAAAAACGGATGTCTGCTCCGCGTCGTCGCCAACCCAGCAGCATATGTTCGTAACAGAAGGCAAACGCCAGATCGCGCGCCACCGCCACACGCTGCCCAGGCGGTGGCAATCGATCGATGTTCGATACGGTTTCCACATCTCCCAGCGATGATGCCATGGCCAGGAGCTCATCGAGATTGCAGCTTTGCTCGACCAGTGACGCAGCCCGTTCGATAAACTGTTCCAATGCCTGATGCTCACCGGCCTGCACCAGTCCGAGATGCCGTTCCGGCACCTCCAGGCCACCGTCACGATACAGCACACAGACCACGCGAATCCCAATATTGTCCAGGGCAACGCGCAACATCGCCTCATGGCGTGGACTTGCAACATTGTTGAGAACGACACCGGCAATCATGACATTGGGATCGTGATCACTGAATCCGCGCACCAAAGCCGCAATCGAATGGGACATCTTCTGGCAATTGACCACAAACAGAACCGGAAGGTTCAGCCCAACAGCAAGTTCGGCGGCAGAACCCGTGCCATCCGCCGCGCCATCGTACAATCCCATCATTGCTTCGATGACCAGCAAACGTTGGCGCGACAGGGCAACACCGGCATTGGCGCGCAACAGTTCGCGGCGCATGCCCCAGGGGTCGAAATTCAGGCAAGTCTCACCGCTTGCCGCCGCGTGAAAGGCCGGATCAATGTAATCAGGCCCCGCCTTTCCCGGGGCCAGCGCAACACCCTTGTTCCGCAGGGCCCGCAAAAGGCCCAGCGTGAAGGTCGTCTTGCCGGATCCCGACATGGGTGATGCAACCAGCAGCCCGCTCATGTGCCTTGGTCCTCCGGTCAGGCCTGTTTTCGGTCCCGATCGCCTGATACATTCAGCAAGTCGCCAAACCAGTCGAGCGACTGGCGCAGCCGGACGATCTCACCGACAACCACGATCGCCGGCGGTGAAAGACCGGCAACCAGAAGGTCCTGTTCGGCATTTCGGAGTGTCGATTCGACGATTTGCTGCTGTTCTGTCGTTGCATTGCAGACGATGGCAAGCGGTTCGTCCGGTGACCGGCCTGCTTCCATCAAGCGCCCGGTGATCGTCGCAATGTGCTTCATCGCCATATACATCACCAGAACCGGTGACCCCCTGGCAACGCTTGTCCAATCGATCCGGTCGGGCACAATCCCATTGGAGTCGTGACCGGTCAGAAACGTGACGCTGTGATTGATATCGCGGTGGGTGACAGGAATGCCCGCATAGGCCAGTCCACCGATGCCCGCTGAAATCCCCGGCACGATCCGAAACGGCACATTGTGTTTGACCAGCGTCAAGGCTTCCTCACCACCGCGGCCAAACACGAATGGATCACCACCTTTCAACCTCAGAACCCGGTGCCCCTCCCGGGCCAGTTCGACAAGACGCAGCGAAATATCACGTTGCCTGGCCGAAGGTTTTCCACCACGCTTGCCGGCATACTCCAATACAGCCCCAGGTCGGGCGAGCTTCAGGCTGGCTGCGTTGACAAGCGCGTCATAAACAATGACATCAGCCTGCCGGATGGCGTTGGCGGCGTGAAGCGTCAAAAGCCCCGGATCACCGGGGCCGGCGCCCACCAGCCAGACGCATCCCGGTGTCATGTCAGCCAGGCCGTCCATCAGATCATCAGACATGACGCGCTCCCGATACGCTCTTCCGCACACACCACCCCTCGCCTATAACCGCTCCATGAATGATGCAAACCGGCATCTCGGACAAAGCGACGACCAATCCACTGCCCCGATGCGCCGGGGCTGGACCACTGGCGCGTGCGCAACGGCTGCGACCAAGTCGGCGTTGATCGCGCTCATCACCGGTGAGTTTTCCGATCCAGTGACCATCACGCTTCCAAAAGGCGAGCAGCCGAGCTTTCCACTGGTTTTCGAAACGCTGGGAGACGGCTACGCTTCGGCCGGTATTGTCAAGGACGCCGGCGATGACCCCGATGTCACACATGGCGCGACGATTATCGCCACCGTACGCCCCCTGCGCCCCGAAGCCGGAATAATGTTCGTCGCCGGCGCCGGTGTCGGAACCGTCACGCTGGCAGGTCTGCCGGTGGCCGTTGGCGAACCCGCCATCAATCCGGTTCCCCGCAGGATGATGCAGGACGTTATTGAAGAAATCTGCCTGGAACATGGCCTGCCGCCGGATGTTGAAGTCACGATTTCGATCCCGGATGGCGAAACGCTGGCGGAAAAAACCTGGAATCCGAGGCTCGGGATCCGCGGCGGCCTGTCGATCCTTGGAACCACAGGTATCGTCAAACCGTTTTCCTGTTCTGCCTGGATTCACTCGATCCATCGCGGCATCGATGTGGCGCGCGCAGCGGGCCTGACCCATGTGCTCGGCGCCACTGGGTCGACCTCCGAAGCCGCGGCGCAAGACATCTATCACCTGCCGGAAATCGCGCTTTTGGACATGGGCGACTTCGCCGGTGGACTGTTGAAATATCTGCGCAATCACCCGATCGACAAACTCACCATTGCCGGCGGTTTTGCAAAACTGACCAAACTGGCCCAGGGCGCGCTCGACCTTCATTCCGGCCGGAGCCAAGTGGACATGAACTTTCTGGCACAAATCGTTCCGCACGCGGACCGGACGGATGACCTCGAACATATGATTCTGTCTGCCAACACCGCGCTGGAAGTCCTTGAGATGACGCGCCAAAAGGGCATTGAACTTGCACCGGTCATCGCAAGCAAAGCCGCCGCTTTTGCCCAGGGCGTCCTGCGTGATGCACCGGTTTCGGTGGAAGTCATCGTCACAGACCGGAAGGGAAACATCCTTGCCCGGCACCCGTAAATCCGTTCTCATTCTGGGCGGGACGCAAGATGCGTCCGAGCTTGCCGGAAGGCTTGCCAACCAGCCCAATTTGCGTGTCATCACGTCCCTTGCCGGACGGACCGCCCATCCGGGAGCCATTGCCGGAGAAACCCGCATCGGAGGCTTCGGCGGCGTCAACGGGCTTTCCAGATATCTGACCGGTTCGCAAATCGATTTGCTTGTCGATGCCACCCACCCATTTGCCACAAAGATGTCTTCGCACGCAGCACAGGCCTCGCGGCAGACGGGCGTGGCTTTGATGTCGCTTGTCAGGCCTCCGTGGCAACCGGTCAAAGGTGATGATTGGCAGTCTGTTCCAACATTGGATGCTGCCCGTGAAGCCCTCCCCACGGAAAGCCGCGTGTTTCTGGCGCTCGGTCGGCAGTACATTTCGGCCTTCAGCGCGCGCCGCGATCTCCATTGCGTCATCCGCATGGTTGATCCGCCCGTTGAAATACTCCCCTTCGCATCGATGGAACTGATCCTGGGTCGGCCGGGCAATCTGTCGGAGGAAACAGATCTGTTGCGATCCCGTTCCATCGACCATCTGGTGTGCCGCAATTCCGGCGGCCACGCCTCATACGCAAAAGTCGAAGCCGCCCGCCATTTGTCCATACCGGTCATCATGATCGACCGTCCGGCCATGCCAGTTGGGCAACTTTTCCAATCAGTCGATGATCTGACGACGGCCATTCTCTAGACCTTCACCGGCTTTTTCTTTTTCCCGGCATTGCGCAGTACATGGGCATAGTCGGCGTCATACAGCGCCGAATCCCTGTATTGCACTTCGCCGAAGACCGGGCCAACCATGATCAGCGCCGTGCGGGTCAGCTTGGCCTTGCGCACTTCCTGTTTCATGTCCGCAAGTGTCGTTCGAATATAGAGTTCGTCGGGCCAGGTTGCCCGGTAGGCAATCACGACCGGACAATCTGCTCCATAATAGGGTGTCAGCGCTGTTCGCACATAGTCCAAATTGCGGATGGACAGATGGATCGCCAAAGTGGCCCCAGATTGTCCGAGTACTTCCAATTGCTCACGCTCCGGCATGGAGGATGCTTTCATGCCGGTGCGTGTAATGATCACGGTTTGAGCGATTTCCGGCAGGGTGAGTTCGGTTTTGAGCTTCGCCGCAACGCCCGCAAAAGCCGGGACTCCGGGCACCACCTCATAATCGATGGCCAATGCATCCAGACGCCGCATTTGTTCGGCTATGGCGCCATAGATGGCCGGATCGCCGGAATGAACCCGGGCAACATCCAGGCCGGCAAGATGGGCTTTTTCGATTTCACCGACGATGAGATCCAGATGCATCGGCGCCGTGTCCATCACCAATGCATCATCCGGGGCTGCGGCAACAATTTCCTGCGGCACCAGCGACCCGGCATAAAGACAGACCGGGCATTGCTCGATCAGTCGCAGGCCACGCACGGTGATCAGGTCAGCCGCCCCGGGTCCGGCACCGATGAAGTAGACCGTCATTGCCGCGCCTCCTTGATTTCGATCACGGTTCCAGGCTTGGCTGCATAGCCGCGTGGTGTGTAAACCCATGTCCGGCCGTCGCCGGCCGTCACTGTCCGTGATTGCGACGAACCGACCACAACGACGGTCAACATATCCACATCATCCACCTTCAGCGCATGGAGCGGAACAATTCGGACCGTCTCGCCATCGCGCCCGAGATTGGTCGCCAAAATGACGGGCGTATCATCCGGTCGATGGCGCAGCAAAGTGTTGCGTGCATGGGCAAGCTGAGTGCGGCGACGCTTCGAGACGGGATTGTAAAAGGCAATGACGAAATCGCCCTCTGCGGCGGCTGCGACGCGGCGCTTGATGTCATCCCAGGGCGTCAGAAGATCCGACAGCGAGATCGTGCAGAAATCATGCCCCAGGGGGGCACCGGCACGGGCTGCCGCGGCCTGCAGCGCCGATATTCCGGGCGAAACGACGATTTCGATGCGCCGCGCCGCATCACTCAACCCATCCTCACCATGCTGCAGGGTGCCCGCCGCATCCAGCAATTCAAACGCCAGTGTCGCCATGGCATAAATGCCGGCATCCCCGGAACACACCAGAGAGACAGACCGCCCCTGCCCGGCGAGTTCCATTGCATGGCGAACCCTTGCTTCTTCGCTTCCCAGATCAAAATCGTGGCGGGTCTTGCCATCCGTCAGAGTGCCAAGCAAATCAAGATAAAGCGAATAGCCCACCAGGTCCGTCGACTGCGACACCAGCGCTGTGACTTCGGGTGAGCGCCATTGAGCATTGCCCGGCCCGATCCCCACGATCGAAAGCACCCCACGCCGGCGACCGAGATTTGCAGCATTGACCGGCCGCCTGGCACGGGTGATCGCGCAGGTTGCGCGGTTTGATTTCTGCTTCTCGACGATCAGCACTGCGTCTGGGCCGCCGGCTACAAGCGCGGCGCCTTCCGCAACACCGTGACATCCGACTTCGGCAAACACGATTTCGGACGGATTGGCCAGCCGGTCCCTTTCAGCCTCCAGCTCAGCCGCCGAAAAGAAACGTGCCGGGACACCAAAATGACCCGCAACAGCATGAACCGCCGCCTCATCGGCCTTCAGGTCAATCGAAAACACACCCGCAAGAGCTCTGGGTGACAGTCCAGCAGCGTGAAGCGCGCTTTCGGCAAGTTCGATGACCTCATCGGCTGGTGCACCGCGTTCACAGCCGACACCCAGACACAGAGATTGTGGAGCGTATAAAAGTTCGTTGTCTTGCGGTTCGTCCACCGTATCGGTCACGCGGAACCGGACGGGCGCATCGTCGGCAAAAGGTATAGCAGACCGGCGCAGCCAATCAGACTCCCCGACAAGTGTGGCGGATGCACCGCCAAGAAGTGCGGCCATCACGCCCTTTGCGGCTCCGGGATTGGTCAGCACAAATCCGTCGGGTGGTCTGTCGAGCGACACACCAAAGCGAACATCACCGGCGGTCGTGACTGCTGCATGGCCATTCAGGACGGATGCGATTTTTGTTGCCAATTCGTTGGCGCCATGGTGACCTCCGAGAAGCGGGACCACGCTCATGCCATCGTCGGACACGGCAAGCACAGGTGGCTCGGTGGTCTTGTCCGACAGCAAGGGCGCAAGGATCCGAATGAGCGCCCCACTCGCCATGACCGCGACAATGGCCCTGCCCTCTTCAAACAACATACGGATATGATCCGCCATCGAGCCGAACGGGACTTCCGCCTCATCAACCCGCGGTTCAAATCCATGGACACTCCCGTCGATGGCGTCGGCAATCGCCTGGCCCATTGCGGTGGCTGATCGATTGAGCACGACCACGGCCGGTTTCATGACATCAGTCATGCAGCTCTCCCATGGTGGCCGCGCCATCGGAAAACGATGCCCCACGCAGTTCCAGCGGAAGATCGGTCACCCAATCCTCTGCTCCCTTGTAGATCAGGATCATGGAAAAATAGGGTGCGCGATCGCCGGCTTCGGACAGCGGCAAAATCCGTTCCTCCGGAAGTGAAACACGCTCCAGATAGCCCGCACAGGACACCAGATTCAGTTTCTCAAGCAGCGACACGATCCGATTGAAATGACGGCCAATTTTGATAATCGCAACCGCATCGGCGGCTTCGAGACGGGATTCGATCTCGGCATCCGGTAGCGGTCCGGGAACAACGGATAAGACATCGTTGCGCGCTGCCAGAGGCCGGCGCAATGCGGCGGCACTGGCCATCATCGAAGAAACGCCGGGAACGATTTCACAGTCAAACCGCCCTGCCAGTCGTTCATAGAGATACATGAACGATCCATAGAAAAACGGATCGCCTTCGCACAGCACGGCCACATCCCGTCCGCTCTTCAGATGGCCGGCGATGGTGCGCGACGCCTCGTCATACACCTGGCGGGCTGGAAACCGCTCGACGCGCATCGGTACGACAATCGGAATTTCAGTCTGGTCTGCACGGATCGTTTCCGCGACGATCTGACGGGCAAAACTCGCTCCCGTGTCGGGCGCGGGATAGGCAACCACCGGTGCCGCACGCAAAATACGATCGGCCTTCAACGTCATGAGTTCCGGGTCTCCAGGCCCGACACCCAGCCCGTACAGAACCCCGGTCATGATTGCCCCCACGGCGTTTGCAGCGACCATTGGGTCACCGGCATCATGGGTCGAAACCCCCGAAATCCGCCGACCGGTCCGGCCCGCGCGATGGAAATGCGCGTCAGGCTGCCGCCATGTTCGGCATGCAGCGCCGAAAGACTGGCATCGCCTTCAACCGTCACCGCATTGGCAACCAGCCGCCCACCCGGTTTGAGCGCCTGCCAGCAAGTTTCAAACAGGGCTGCCTCAATGATGCCGCCACCGATGAACACGGCATCCGGCGCCTCCAGATCATCCAGGGCCGCTGGCGCACGGCCCTCGATAATCTTCAGTCCGGGTGTGCCCAGCACAATGGCGTTTTGGGCAATCATCGCATTGCGCGTTGCTTTCGCCTCGATCGCAACTGCCCTTGCGCCACGGGCAGCCCGCATCCACTCGATGGCCACCGATCCACAGCCCGCCCCCACATCCCAAAGGAGCGCATGGGGACAGGGTTGAAGCGCTGCAAGTGTTGCGGCCCGCACCTCTCTTTTGGTCATTTGCCCGTCATGAATAAAGGCGTCGTCCGGCAATCCGGGCACCGGTGCATGGATCGCCGCGCCATCCCCCGGCACACATTCGACCGCCAGAATATTGAAGTCAGCGAAAGGCGACTTCGCGGCATCCAGCGCGCTGACATCCGACGCCAGATGTTCCGTGACACGCTCCAGTTCCCCACCGATATGCTCCAATACGATGAGGGTCGATCCGCCGTACCGGCGCGCGACAAGCATATCGGCCACCTCGTGGATCGTTCGCGCCACCGAGGTCAGTGACAAGATACGGTTGGCCGGAAGAATATGCGGCTGAAGACCAGCAACAGACCGTCCATGCAGCGAGACGCACGCAATTTCCGGCAAGGCCCATCCAAGCCGCGCCGCCGCCAGCGAAAAGCCCGATGGCGACGGAATCACCACCATCTCTTCTGGCGGAATCGATCGCCGCATGGTCGCCCCAATTCCGAAATTCATCGGGTCGCCCGTCGCCAGAATGGTAACCGGAGTTCCCCGCCGTGCCTTGAGGAATTCCAGCGTCGGGCCAACCCCCATGGTCCAGGGTATGACCTCACACGCCTCCAGGCCCAGTGCCTTCAGGTCAAGTGCCTTGAGGACCCGTTCCGGAGCCACAAGCGCACGCGCGTTTTTCAGCAATGTCAGCCCAGCGGGCGTGAGTGAATTGATGCCATCGTCACCGATCCCCAGAACGGTCAGCCAACATCTGTCGGCCACCTCACTCATCGGTTGAGGCCACCGGCCACCGCGTTCATTGCAGCGGCAGCCATGGCGCTACCGCCGCGCCGCCCGCGCACCGTAATGATGGGAATGGTCTTGCACGCTTCGATCAGGGCGTTTTTTGATTCTTCGGCACCAACAAAACCGACAGGTACGCCGATGATCAGCGCTGGTGGCTCGCAGCCATTCTCCAGCATCTCAAGCAGGTGAAAAAGTGCCGTCGGCGCATTGCCGATAACGACGATGCCACCGGCGATTTCATAGGCCATGCTATCCATGGCCGCCGCTGAAAGGGTCGTCTCCAACAAGGCCGCACGGGTCGCCGTCTGACGCAGACCGATCTGGCACAAAACGGGCAGTCCGTCCGGCAGCAATCGGCGGATTATACCCCGTCGCACCATCTCCACATCGCAAACAATGGCGTGGAATCGTTTGATTGCCTTGCGCCCGGCATCGACGGCATCCGGGGAGATGACCAGATCATCGACGAGATCAGTCATGCCGCAGGAATGGATCATCCTGACAGCAACATCTTCCGCCTGATCGAGAAACGCCGAAAGATCGGCCTCGCGCCGAATGGTTGCGAAACTCTCGCGATAAATCTCCTCGGGATCGCGAATGTAATCATATTCGGCGTCTGCCATGCACTTCAGCTCTTCTTCATGGATACCGGCCCGTGTGGGTGATCGGCATGTGGATAGGGATGGTGATGGTGATCGTGTTTGTGATCGGTGTCATGATCATGATGGTGGTGATCATGTGTGTGTTGGTGCAGCGGCGTCCAGGGCAGGCCATGTTCCCTGCAAAAGGCTTCCTCACGGCACGAGGCATCGCAATCCCCGTTGCAGGGACAGTTTTCAAGCCCGCCGCCAATGCCTTCGACATGATGGTGATGGCTTTCCTGCGCCAGTCCCACCTCTGCTTCAAAGCCAAGCACCTGCTCGCGGTATTTGCACATCTGGCAATTCATGAGCGCCTGGCCCACGCGTGTTTCCTCGACGCGATCCTGAAAGGTATCCAGCACAAGCTCATGGTCATTGAGGTAACCGGCTTTGACAAAATTGATCTCGGGATGATCGGCCGCCACCAAATCCGTGTAGCTGTAAATACGCTTTACCAATACGCCGGTAAACAGAAAATACGGAAAGACGACAATACGCCGGTAGCCGAGTTTGGCGGCATGGCGCAGACCTGGCTCCACCAGGGGGAATGTCACGCCCGAATAACAGGTTTCCGCCCAGCCAAATCCCAGCCCTTCCCACAGCATGCGCATGACTTTCGAGACATTGGAATTGGCGTCCGGGTCCGATGAACCTCTGCCGACCACCATCAGCAGGGTTTCATGTCTCGGGACCGGCCCGTTTTCGTTCTCCGCGTGATCAAGGGCTTCTTCAATCCGCGCACCTGCGGCGCGAATCATTTTCAGATCGACACCAAGCTCCCGTCCATAGTCGATCTTCATTTCCGGATGTTGCGCCTGATAGGTATTCAGAACGGTCGGAATGTCATTCTTGGCGTGGCCGGCGGCAAACAACATGCCGGGAACCGCCAAGACTCTTTTGACCCCCTGCTCCCGCAATTTGTCGAGCCCGGAATGGATCACCGGGTTGCAGAACTCCAGATATCCATATTCGACCGGCGTATTCGGATAACGGCGTTTCAAGCCGTCCGCGACCTTGGCAAATTCGGCCGCCGCATTCTGGTTGCGGCTGCCATGACCGCACACCATGATACCGGTCGATTGAGCATCGCTCATGCCGATGCTCCTTCCGGATTGTCCTGGGTTTCGCTGTCGCCCTCCTCGGGCTCGACCCTGTCCTTGTCATTCTTCTTTGATTTGGCGGCCAATGCTGCCATCGCGGCGGCTCCAATCAGTGCGGCAAGACCCACCCAGTGGGCGTGACCGGCAAGTTCACCGACATGTCCCACATGAGCATGAGCCATGGAAACGGTCAGAACGAAGAGAAGTGTCGTGGCAAGAATACGTGTCATCTGGATACCTCCGGCTGGCATTTTCTCGTGCACGAAACGCCACAACGGAAAGCAATCCGCCGTTCCGGTCTGGACAGCTCCGGAATGAACCCCCTGTTTGGGTCGGTCGCACCGGAATTTCTCTCAGCCCGCTTCGCAACGGGCGCCGTCACACGTCAGATCGTTTTACGGCCAGCCAGGCACCGGGTCAAACACAAAGGCGGCCAGAAGGATGCCATTCGCGACAACCGGCCCATTGCTTACCGGATTCCGGCTCAAAGTGCCGTCACTATCGTTTGTCGAGTGTCCGCAGCCCGTCGAATTTGGGCAGCCAATCGAGTGCCGACCGAACCCAGATCTGCATCGCCGGAATCAGTTGTGCACGCTGATCGGCGGTGCCGGCTCTCACACCGTAGACTTTGGGTCCGTCGCCCTGCGCACAGGCGTAGATTGGCGTGCCGCAATCGCCACAAAACGCCTGCTCCCGTTTGCGACCGCTCTCTGCAGTTTTGATATAGAGTTTGGGTTGGCCGGTTAGCAGCTTGAAGCCGTCTTCAACCGTAATGGCGACCGTTCGATAGGCTGAACCGGAGAGAATCTGGCAGTCCGTGCAGTGACAGATCACCACCTGCTCCTGATCGATCTCGGCCGCATAGGTAATCTTGCCGCAATGGCACCCGCCACTGATCTTCATCACCTTGGCTCCAATTGCTAGAATTCGATACCCACCTGTGCCTTCACACCGGACCGGAACGGGTGTTTGACCACTTCCATTTCGGTTACGAGATCTGCAATGTCTATCAGTTCGTCCTTGGCGTTACGGCCAGTGATGATCACGTGTTTCATCTCCGGCTTTTTCCTCAACGTATCGATGATGTCGTCCAGCGGCAGATAGTCATAGCGGAGCACAATGTTGAGTTCATCGCACAGCACCATGTCGTGCTCGTCATCGAGGATCATGGCCTTGGCCGTTTCCCAGGCCTGTGTTGCGGCATCGATGTCCCGCTGACGGTCCTGGGTTTCCCAGGTAAAGCCCTCGCCCATCGTTGCCAGCGTCACCTGGTCGGGAAAAGCCTCCAGAACCTTGCGTTCTCCGGTTCCCCACTTCCCTTTCACAAATTGCACGACCCCGACCTTCATCCCGTTGCCGATCGCCCTGAAAACCATTCCGAACGCGGCGGTGGACTTTCCCTTGCCCTTGCCGGTGTGAATGATCGTCAGGCCTTTTTCGATCGTCTTTGTCGCGATGATCTTGTCGCGCGCCGCCTTCTTCTTGCGCATCTTGTCGGCGTGACGGGTGTTCAGTTCCTCTTCACTCAGGTTTTTCAGTTTTTCCGATTTCTCAGCCATGTCAGAATTCCCGTTTTCGCGGTCAGGCCGCGTTGCTGTGTTGAGCCAGAACAGTCAGGTCGAATTGTGCCGAATTGGAGCGCGGCGTCCAGAGCCCTCGGTCAATCGCTTCAGACAGCCTTTCGGCCAGTTCCCTCAGCGCGGCCGGATTATGATCGGCCATGAATTCACGTACCGCATCATCCAGCACAAAGGCCTGATAGACCGCGTCGAAATGGTGGTCACGGACAGCCCCTGTGGTGGCGGAAAACGCGAAAAGGTAGTCAACGGTTGCGGCGATTTCGAAGGCGCCCTTGTAGCCGTGCCGCATGACGCCGTTGATCCATTTCGGGTTGACGACCCGCGCCCGCACCACGCGGCCGATCTCCTCCTCCAGCGTCCGGATCATTGGCTTTTCGGGTCGCGAGTGATCATTGTGATAGATGGTCGGGCGCGTACCCTTGAGGGTCTCTACCGCGGCCGTCATGCCGCCTTCGAACTGATAGTAATCGTCGCTGTCGAGAAGATCGTGTTCACGATTGTCCTGGTTTTGCACCACCGCCTCGACAGACCGCAAACGCTCTTCAAACAGGCCACGCTCCTTGCTGCCGTCCTGACCAGCGCCATAGGCGTAGCCGCCCCAGACAAGATAAGCCTCGGCAAGATCGCCACGCGTCTTCCATCCCCGTTCATCGATCAGTGCCTGCAGGCCGGCGCCATAGGCTCCGGGTTTGGAGCCGAACACCCGATATCCGGCGCGCCGTGCCGCCATAGGGGGCTCCACACCGGACTCGATCAGGCGCGTTTCATCGGCCCGCATTCGTGCGGCAATCGGATTCTGATCCGCATCTTCATCAAGCGCGCCGATGGCTCGCACCGCCTTGTCGAAAAGCGCTATCTGATCGGGGAAGGCATCCCTGAAAAACCCGGAGATGCGAAGGGTCACGTCGACACGCGGTCGTGCCAGCATGGCGGGCGGAACGATTTCATATCCGGTGACGCGTCGCGAGGCATTGTCCCAGACCGGTTTAGCGCCGATCAACGCCAGCGCCTGGGCAATGTCATCTCCCCCGGTTCGCATGTTGGATGTGCCCCAGGCCGTCAGGCCAAACGATGTCGGCCAGTCGCCATGGTCCTGCGTGTAGCGCGCAATCATCAGGTCAGCAGATTTTCGGCCGAGCTCCCATGCCGCCGGCGTCGGCACACTGCGGCTGTCGACGGAATAGAAATTGCGGCCCGTCGGCAGCACATCCGGCCGCCCGCGGGTTGGTGCTCCGGATGGCCCGGGTGCCAGGAACTGACCGGACAGGGCGCGAAGCAGCCCATCGCGCTCGGCTGCGCCGCACCGCTCCACAGAGGGGCCGATATCGGTCTCGATCCCGGTCACGACGGCACGTGTTCTTGTCCAGTCTTGCTGCAACTCGCATTCACCTGACAGCAGACCTGCCGCCAGCATCTCGATCCGCTCCACCGTATCGCCCGCACTGCGCCATGGATCGTCGTGCAAGGACGCCAGAATGTGTGGGCGTGGGCCATTCCACGCTTCCGCCATCGCGCAATCAAGCGGATCGAAGTCGAGATCGAGATCTTCGGAGATGGCCCGCTGCAAACTGGCATCGGGCCCCTGCCCGGTTCCCCGCGGCACCCGGACCAGCGCAGCCAGCAGATCATCGCGCAATCGGCCCTCGGGAGACCGGCCGAAAATGTGCAACCCATCGCGAATCTGCATTTCCTTCAGGTCGCACAAATAGGCATCAAGTTTTTGCAGGGCCAGATCATCCGGATCCGCATCGATGATGCCGGCATCATGGTCGAGTCCGATATCCCGGACCAGGTCGAGAATCTGCCCTTTGAGCAACCGCAATCGTCTCGGATCGCCGCCCGCCGCTTCGTAATATTCATCAACCAGCGCCTCGAGGTCTTTCAACGGGCCATAGCTTTCGGCGCGGGTCAGCGGCGGCGTCAGATGATCGACGATCACGGCACCGGTGCGGCGCTTGGCCTGTGTGCCCTCGCCGGGATCGTTGACGATGAACGGATAAAGATGGGGTGTCGGCCCCAGCAATGCCTCCGGATAGCAATATTCCGACAGCGCCAGCGCCTTGCCGGGCAACCACTCAAGATTGCCGTGTTTGCCCATATGCACAATGGCATGCGCGCCGAACGACCGTCGAAGATAGGCATAGAATGCGATGTAGCCGTGAGGCGGCACCAGGTCGGGTGAATGATAGCTCTCTTTCGGATCGATATTGTAACCGCGTGCCGGCTGAATGCCGACAATCACCGAACCAAAACGCGTCAAGGGAAGGGCAAAACCACCAGACGGTCCCAGCCGGGATACGAAAAACGGATCCGAGCTTGGATCTCCCCATCGCTCGCCTACCTCCGCACGGATTTGGTCCGGCAGTAGCGCAAAGAAGTCCAGATATTCCTGAAGATCGATGGATTCCCTGACGTGGCGCGCATCGACGGCCGCATTCGTTGGACCATCCATGAGGTGACGCATCAGATTGTCGCCGTTCATCGGACGTTCGCCAACGCGGTAGCCCGCTGCATCAAGCGCGTTCAGCACCTCAATGGTGCTTTCGGGCGTATCGAGCCCCACGCCGTTGCCGAGCCGCCCGTCACGATTGGGGTAATTGGCCATGACGAGTGCAACATTGCGATCAGCCGCCGGCGTGTTTCGCAATCGCGCCCATGCGGCGGCAAGAGCAGCGGTAAAGGCCACCCGCCCCGGATGCGGTTCATGGGTAACAATATTGGCCTGCACGTCTTCGTCGAAAAAGGCGGCGGATTTGAACGACACCGCACGGGAGAGGACGCGCCCGTCGACTTCAGGCAAGGCGACATTCATGGCCAGATCGCGCGATGACAGTCCTTGGGCCGATTCTTCCCAGACAGACCGGCCGGATCCGGAGAATATGGCTTGCAGAACCACAGCGCCCGTGGATTCCAGCACCGTCTCCTTGCGGGTTCCGCCGGGGGAGGAAACGGCAAAGCCGGTCGCATTGATCACGACAGAGGGCGCACAGGCCGAAAAGACCGTTTCGACGGTCGCCGTCGAAACCGGATCCTTGAGACTGGACACGAAGATCGGCAGAGCCTGCATGCCTTCGGCCTTCAGTGCATTGACCAATGCCTCGACGGGCTGCGTTTGTCCGCTCTGCACCAGCGCCCGGTAAAAACAGATCGGGACCACCGGCATCTGGCTTTCCGGATCAACCAGATCATCCAGTGTCGGATTGGTGATATCGGGCCACCACAGACCGGCCTTCAACAGGGGTGAAGCCGTCGGTGGTTTGTCCGAACCATCCAGCAGAGCGCTGCAGTAGTTCAGGAAGGACACCGCATTGTCGGCGCCGCCATCAATCAGATAACGCCAAAGCGCGTCGACGTCGGCGCGTGGCAATGTGCAGAAATCGTCCAACCCCGGATCCGGCTTGTCATCGCCCGGCAATACGGCGATCTGCGCCCCGTGATTGACGGCTGCCGCGTGGAGCGACTCCAGCGCGTAGGAAAAGTAACTTGCGCCGCCCAGCACACGCACAACAATCAGCCGAGCATGTTTTGCCGTCCGGTCGACATAGGTGTCGACGGACATCGGATGCGTCAATTGCATCAGGCTGGCAAGGCGCAGATCGGGTGCTGATTCATCCAGCGTGCGGCGCGCCGTGGCGAGGCTCGCGAGCTCGGTATCCGCCGCCGACAGGAACAGGACATCGCCCGGCGTCTGTCCGAGGTCGATCGCTTCGTCCCCTTCCGACAGGGATCCTTGCTGGGCAAGCAGAAGGTGCATGGCGTCTCGCTCTAGATTTGCTCGGCCGCCTCTTTGATGTCGGCTTCGATGGCTTTCCGGTCGATATCATGCAAGCCGATGACAACCAGCCGCGTGATACGCGTTTCATCGGCTTGCCAGGGCCGGTCGAAGTAACGGTCGATGCGCGCCCCGACAGCCTGGAACACCAGACGCATGGCCTTGCCCGGCACATCGGCAAAACCCTTCATGCGCAGGACATCGTGGCGGGTGATGATGGTGGCCAGGGCCTCGGTGAAAGCTGCCGGATCTGAAACCGGCCCCGTTTCGACAACGAAACTGTCAAACTCGTCATGATCATGGTCCTCCCCGGACTCGTGATCCAGCTCGTGGTGAGACTTGCGGTTGACGATGTCACTTTCGGTTCCAACGCCCAGGCCCAGCAGGACAGATGACGGAACATTGCCGTTTTGGGCGCTGACCATGGTCGGCCGGCGGCGTGTTCGTTCTTCAACACTTGTCCGCACCGCATCAAGACCGGCTTCATCGAGGAGATCGGCCTTGTTGAGAATGATCAGATCCGCGGCAGTGAGCTGGTCCTCGAACAATTCTTCCAGAGGGCTTTCATGGTCGAGCGAGTCGTCTTCCCGGCGTTGCGCATCGACCCTGTCGTGATCATGGGCGAACCGCCCGGCAGCCACCGCAGCGCTGTCGACAACGGTTACAACGCCATCCACCGTGACGCGGGTCTTGATATCAGGCCAGTTGAAGGCGGCTACGAGGGGCTGCGGCAAGGCCAGTCCCGATGTCTCGATCACGATGTGGTCCGGGCGCTGGTCCCGGTCGAGGAGCTTTTCCATCGTCGGAATAAAATCATCGGCAACAGTGCAGCAGATGCAGCCATTGGTCAGTTCGACAATATCGTCCTCGGTACAATTGTCGGCGCCGCATCCCTTGAGAACATCGCCGTCGACACCAAGGTCGCCAAACTCATTGACGATCAGCGCAATTTTCTTCCCGTTGGCCCCGGTCAGCAGGTTCTGGATCAGTGTCGTCTTGCCCGCGCCCAGAAACCCCGTAATCACCGTCGCCGGAATCTTTTGTTCCTGCATTTGTTCAACCCTTCATCGTCATCGGCAATCCGGCAGCGATGAAAAACACGCTGTCCGCCTGCTCGGCAATTTTTTGGTGGAGATGCCCGGCATGATCGCGAAACGCGCGGGCCATCGGATTGTCAGGCACGATACCGAGACCGACTTCGTTCGATACAAAAACCAAAAGGCCGGGCAAACTGCCAATGCTGGCCGCCAAGGTATCTGATTCTGCCCTCACATCCCGATCTTCAAGCATCAGATTTGTAACCCACAGGGTCAGGCAATCAATCAGGATGGCCCGATCTTCGGCCGCTTCCTCGCTCAACGTTCGGGTCAGTTCGACCGGTTCCTCGATCGTCTGCCATTTGCAGCCACGCCGGGCCTTGTGTTGGTCAACACGGACCTTCATTTCCTCGTCAAAAGGCCGCCCGGTCGCCACATAGAGCAGCGACCGTCCGGACTTCTCCATCCGCTCCTCGGCAAACCGCGATTTGCCGGAACGGGCGCCACCCAGAACGAGCGTGCATGCCGAAGCGCCCGGTGTCATCCCTCGACGTGCCCGGCACGATCCATGGCGCCACCGAGCAGAAGTCCAAGTGCCACCCAGAAAAACGCGGTCGTGGCCAGAGCGGCAACCGCGAATTCAGCACCAAGCAGTGCCGGAACATCACTTGCGATATCGGTTGGCTGCGGCGCACCGTAAACATGCGGCGCGGCGATCACGACGATGCCGAGGATCTTTGCCCATATCTCAGGCCGCAGGACGAGCAGGTAGAGGCCCATGGCAGACAGAACGACTGTGACCATCCACCAGGCCTGACGATCATAAAGATCGGCGGCCGGAAAGCCTGGAAGTTCAGGCGGCAAGCCAATGGCCGGCAAAAACTGAAACGCCAGCCAACCGGCGGCCCCCCACAAGACACCGTTTTTCAGCGTAATCGCCACCCCGGTCAGCAAACTCGCGGCAAACAACAGCAGCCCGAAGCCTGCACCCGTCACCAGATTGGCCATCAGTGTCCCGCCAAAACGGTCGAGACCGAACAGGATTCCGCCAGTCTCCTCGGCATTGCCATGGGCATAAGCCTCGGAGATCGGAGATAGCAAGCCAGCCAGCATCTTTAGAGCAGGTGCTGTCCGGATCGCGTCGTGGTGGTTATCCACCGGTCCATTTTCATATTGTTCGGCATGAACAATCAGCGGAGTGACTTTTAGCTCCTGAGCGCCGGTCATCAGCACACCAGAGAGCAGGCCCGCCGCAATTGCGACAAGCAAAAACCGGATAATCATGTGACAAATCCCCTAGTGACAGGGAAAGCCATAGGCATGACGGCTGTCATGGGCCGTGTCATGCAACGCCGCCGAATTCGCCAGTCCGGCGCCATAAACGAGAAACACGCCAAGCAGCAGTGAAGCCATTGCGAGCGTCATGCGCTGGGTAAAATTCAGAGAAACGGTCTTTGTCATCGATTGTGAAGCCATAGCAACCTCCGTGTCTGGCCCGGGAACATTCCCATTGCATTTTCACGAATGGCAGGTTTCCTGGCTCACGGATTGACGAATCCTGAAATCCGCCCGGCATTCTCTCACCTTCCCGAAGAGTTCTGGCGGTGCAAAGGCGGACGATTCGCAGATTTCTAGAGGCGTCCACCCGGTTTATTGCACCGCCACTTCAGTGGCTTACACGTCAATCCGGCCAGTCATTGTGACAAACCGCATATCGGTGCGCGAGAATACCAATCCGCTCTACAGTCGCGGGGTCGGCTGCGATCAAAGCGCCCGGTTTGGGTCCACTCTTCGCATTCCCATTTTGATCCTTCAGGCTTCGCCCTTCGGGACCATTCGTGGTGAAAGTGATAGGCCCATAGTCTTGTCGCTGTCAATCATGATTGCGGCATATAACGATGCTGACGCGACGCATACACCGGCGCTGAAAACATCACGGACATCGGGTATCCGGTCAGCCGCTCCCGCCAAGCACCGGAAAATCTTCACCGATTAGACCAGCCAACTGGCCGGCAATCGCATCAAGAGCGTCATCGACCTGCTGCCGGTAATTCTGTGTATCACCACTCAGCCCAAGACCTTGAAGATAGCGGGACCGAAAGGCATCACCCGCAAAAATACCATGCAGATAGGTCCCGGCGATGCGGCCGTCGGGCGAAACAGCGCCGTCATCATGCCCGTCGACACGGGCAAAGGGACGGCTGCAATCCGGACCCGATGTCTGTCCGATGTGAATCTCGTACCCGCTCATGCCAACCTCATACACGCAACTGACCGCATCGATCTGGCGCACGGTTTTTGCCGGCTCCATGACCGTTTCGATGTCCAGCAATGAGAGCCCTTCTATGGCATCCCGATCCCCCTCGATGCGCTGCGGGTCGCGGACCGAGCGTCCCAGCATCTGGTAACCACCGCACAAGCCCAACACATGCCCGCCGCGTCTGACATGGGCGGCAAGATCAATGTCCCATCCCTGGCGGCGAAATGTTGCGAGATCGGAGATCGTCGACTTTGACCCGGGAATGATCACCAGCCCGGCATCCGGTGGTAACGGTTCGCCCGGTGGAACCATGACCAGCTCGACATTGGCTTCGGCGGCAAGTGGGTCGAAATCGTCAAAATTGGCAATGCGGTTCAAAATCGGAACGGCAATCTTGAGCGCCCCGGCTTCACCCCGGACCATTCTATCGAGAACGACCGAATCCTCGGCCGGCAATCGTTGCGCCTCCCTCAACCACGGCACAACACCGAAACAGGGCCAGCCCGTGTGATGCCCGATTGCCGCAAGCCCTTCATCAAAGAGGGAGACGTCACCGCGGAACTTGTTGATCAGGTATCCCCGGATCATGCGCCGGTCTTCCTCGGGGAGAATTGCGTGAGTCCCGACCAGCGACGCAATCACACCCCCCCGGTCGATGTCCCCCACAAGAATGACCGGCACATCGGCACGCGTGGCAAATCCCATATTGGCGATGTCATTGGTCCGCAGGTTGATTTCCGCTGGTGACCCGGCACCCTCGACGATCACCAGATCGGCACCGGAACTGACAGATTGCCAGCTCTCCATGACCGCATCCAGCAGTCGCGTTTTCACGACTTGGTAGTCGCGGCCGGCCGCCTGTCCCCACACTTGTCCCTGCAGGATGATCTGTGAGCCCATTTCGGACTGCGGCTTCAACAAGACCGGGTTCATGTGAACGGATGACGGCACCCGGCAGGCAAGCGCCTGCAGCCACTGCGCCCTCCCGATTTCTCCGCCATCGTCCGCGACGGCCGCATTGTTCGACATGTTTTGCGGTTTGAAGGGCCGTACCCTCAGCCCCCGATTCGCAGCCAGGCGGCACAGCCCCGCCACCAGCACGGTTTTGCCAACGTCGGACCCAGTTCCCTGAAGCATGATCGCCTTTGCCATGGTCTGTGCGTATCACTGACACATATCGGTGCAAAGAGCCGATTGCAGTGTGATGCAGGGAGTGGGCGATTTCAGAGGATGAGAGACGTTTCTATCCGGGCACCGGATATGCGACAACCGCGCTTCGGGTTGCCCCCCACAGCGCGGTGCGGTCACGATACATATGACCCTTCGTTGATACGCACGAAGATCGCTTTACTCCGGTACGCATGACCTGATCCGGAGCAGCTGGCGGTTTGATCCGCCGCGCAATCCGTTCTATCGAAATAGTGTTACCGGACCGTTATTGAGACCTTAATCAAACCTAAATTTGGCAGATTAATTGTCTTTTTTTACTTGGCCCCGCAGGAAGTTGATGATTCCGGAAAAATCGGTTCCTTCCTCACCGGCCGCGTTGAACAGTGCATAGAGCTGGGTGGCGCTGGCGCCCAAAGGTGTGACGGCGCCGGAGGATTGGGCAGCTTCCTGTGCCAGTTTGAGGTCTTTCAGCATCAGCGCCGCAGCAAATCCCGGCTTGTAGTCGTTGTTGGCCGGCGATGTCGGCACCGGTCCGGGAACAGGGCAATAGGTGTTGATCGACCAGCACTGCCCCGAGGACGTTGAGGCAACGTCGAACAGCGCCTGGTGAGACAGACCCAGCTTTTCCGCCAACACGAAAGCCTCTCCGGTGGCAATCATCGAAATTCCCAGAATCATATTGTTGCAGATTTTGGCAGCCTGTCCCGCTGCCGCATCACCGCAATGAACAATACGACCGGCCATGGAATCCAGAATGGGTTCGGCCATCGCAAAGGCTTCCTTTGACCCACCCGCCATGAATGTCAGAGAGCCGGCGGCGGCACCGCCCACACCGCCGGAGACAGGCGCATCAATCGACAGCATCTGATGATCGCTTGCCAGCCCGTGCGCATGGCGGGCACTGTCCACGTCGATCGTCGAGCAATCGACGAACAAGGTGCCCTTTTCGGCAAGTGGCACCAATTCCTCATAGACGGCCAGGACATGACTGCCGGCGGGCAACATGGTGATGACGATTTCGGCGCCACCGATCGCCTCTGGGCTCGATTCAGCAATGTGCACACCGGCGCTGGAAGCCTGATCCAGATTGTCCTGCACGAGATCGAATCCGGTGACGGAATGTCCGGCCTTGACCAGATTGGCGGCCATGGGATTGCCCATATTGCCGAGTCCGATAAATGCGATTTTGGTCATGATGGAATGCACTCCCTGCGTCGACCGGTCTGTTTCAGCGGGTCAGGCTCCTGGCGATGATCACCCGCATGATTTCGTTTGTGCCCTCGAGAATCTGGTGGACCCGCAGGTCACGGACGATTTTTTCGATACCGTAATCGGCGAGGTATCCATACCCGCCGAACAACTGCAAGGCATCATTGGCCACCTGAAAGCCTTCATCGGTTACAAATTTTTTGGCCATGGCCGACCATTTGCCGGCATCGTGAGCCTGGCGATCAAGTCTGTCAGCCGCGGCGTAGAGGAACAGCCGGGCCGCTTCGAGACTGGTCGCCATGTCCGCCATCTTGAACTGCAGCCCCTGAAACTGGTTGATGGGCCTGCCGAAAGCCTGGCGTTCGGCGGTATACTCCAGCGCCTTGTCGAACGCCGATTGCGCCCCTCCAAGCGAACAGGCGGCGATATTCAGCCGACCGCCATCCAGACCGGCCATGGCGATCTTGAAGCCCATGCCTTCATCACCGATGCGGTTTTCGATGGGTACACGGCAATTGTCGAATACAACCTGCGCGGTCGGCTGCATGTGCCAGCCCATTTTTGATTCAGGAGTTCCAAAGGAAAGGCCCGGCGTGTCCTTCTCGATGACCAGTGCAGAAACACCGGCGGCGGCGCCCTCCCCGGTTTTGACCATTGTCACGTAAACATCGTTGCTTCCAGCACCGGAGATAAATTGTTTGGTGCCGTTTACCACATAAGCATCGCCGTCCAGCACCGCCTTGGTCTTCATGGCCGCCGCATCGGAACCCGATCCGGGCTCGGTCAGGCAATAACTTGCAATCATTTCCATTGATGTCAGTTTCGGCAAAAAACGCTGTCGCTGTTCCTCGGAACCGAAACTGTCGATCATCCAGGCTGCCATGTTGTGGATCGAGATAAAGCTCGAAAATCCCGGACATGCGGCTGCCAGCGCCTCGAAAATGACCACCGCGTCCAGGCGCCCAAGCCCTGACCCGCCAACATCATCTCTGACATAAATCCCGCCAAGTCCGAGAGGCGCTGTTTCGCGTATCACATCAACAGGGAGGTGTTTGGCAAGGTCCCATTCGATCGCGTTGGGCGCCACGCGGTCGGCGGCAAATGCCGCGACCATGTCCTGGATGGCACGCTGCTCATCCGTCAGGCTGAAACGTCCCTCAGTAGCATCCACAACTGCATCCATGGTCAACCTCCCTGACACTGTCTGCGTATCGCAACCAAATATATAAACGCTCGTTCATTTCCTTGAACCACTTTTTGGCGATCCTGGCAAATGCAATCTGATTGAAGATCGTCTTCTGTTAATCGCATTCGACTGACCGCATTTTTGCCATTGTCACATCTTTCCATTATGACGAGTATCAAAACAAAGAGCCGGGCGGCCAATCTGGGAGACCGTATTTCGTTATGCGCTTGCCTTCATCTCCAGTATCAGGATCGCGTGTCCGCAAATGGACAGCCCCGGCTGCCGTAATACTCAGCCTGTCGGTCCTGGCCGCCTGTACAAGCACCAAATCCGGCGTGACCACAGTGTATTATAATGTACCGGGCACAACTGTTGAGGAGATCAATCAGCAGATCGCCATTCGCGGCCCGCAGGACGGCCATGCGATCGGTACAACCGAAACCCGTATGACTCCCAAAGTTCGGACCGTGCGCAGGGACGGAAAATGCAAGATAGATTCCGTCGACGTTCTGCTGGAACTCAAAGTGACGCTACCGCGTTGGGCGGAACTTGATAAAGCCGACAGACAGACCAGAGCCGGGTTTGCCGGGCTTGGCCGTCACGTGGAAGAGCACGAACAGGTTCATGTCGAAATCTCGCAGGAATATGCCGAGAAGATCGAGAAAACCCTGCTTGCGATGCCAGCCAACAAGAGCTGCCGCGTCCTGATCAACAATGCGCGCACGAAATTCAAGGACCTGTTCCAGGAACACAACCAGGCACAGCGTGCCTTTGACGCCCGTGAACGCTCTGCCATCGAGCGGCGGCTGCGGGCACTCGGCTACAGCTGAGGCCACTCAAATCAAACACCGTTGGCCAAACGCCGTTGGCCAAACACCATTGGTATGAGACCTACTCTGCAGCATCCTGCTTGCTCAACCCGTCAATACGGGCCGCGCAATATTTGAACTCCGGAATTTTACCAAACGGATCAAGCTGCGGGTTGGTCAGCCGATTGGCCGGGCTTTCATTGAAACAAAACGGCATGAATATCATCCCGTCGGCCACTTCCCGGTCGGATCGCAGTACCGCCTCGACCGTGCCCCGCCGCGTTTCGACGGCCACCATCTGACCGGCCTGCAGGCCCTGACGATTGATCTCATAAGGGTTCATCGCCGCAATTCCCTGCGGCTCAATCGCATCCAGAACGCCGGCCCTGCGGGTCATGGCGCCGGTATGCCAGTGTTCAAGCAGCCGTCCGGTTGTCAAAACCAGCGGATAGGTTTCATCGGGCACTTCGTCGGGCGGCAGCAGGTCCGCCGGCACGATCTTGCCCCGACCGTCGGCCGTTGGAAAACCATCGCCAAACACAATTTCATTGCCAGGCCTGTCGGGTGCGTCAGCCGGATAGGTCACCGCATCCTCGCGCTCGACACGTTCCCAGGAGATATTGTTCAGTGAAGGCATCACCGACGCCATTTCCTCATAGACCTCGGAGATATGTTCATAGGTCCATCCCAGGCCGATCCCCTTGGCAAGTGAAACGATCAGTTCCCAGTCCTGACGCGCCTGACCGGGTGGATCAAGCGCTGGACGGCCGATCTGCACCTGGCGATTGGTATTGGTGTAGGTGCCCAGTTTTTCCGCATGGGCTGAGGCCGGCAGCACGACATCCGCATGCCAGGCGGTTTCAGTCAGGAAAATATCCTGAACCACAAGATGCTGCAGCTTGGCAAGGGCACTTCGGGCATGGGTTTGATCCGGATCGGACATGGCCGGATTCTCGCCCATGATGTACATGCCCTTGATTTCATCCTCATGGATGGCATCGATGATCTCAACCACCGTCAGGCCGCGTTTGGGGTCGAGCGTGCGACCCCACAAATCCTCAAATTCACTGCGAATATCGGCATTCTCAACCGATCGATAGTCCGGCATGAACATCGGAATCAGCCCCGCATCCGAAGCCCCCTGCACATTGTTCTGGCCACGCAGCGGATGCAGTCCTGTTCCCGGTCTGCCAACCTGACCGGTGATCAGAGCCATCGCGATCAGGCATCGGGCATTGTCGGTGCCATGGGTGTGCTGGGAAATACCCATTCCCCAGAAGATGATGGACCGCTCCGATGTTGCATAGGCGTGCGCCACCGTTCGCAAGACGTCCGCGTCGACGCCGCAAACCTCGGCCATCGCCTCCGGAGAGAAATCCTTGACCTTTTCCTTCAGCGCCTCGAAGCCCGAAACATTGGCCTGAATATACTGTGCGTCAAAGAGCTCCTCGGCGATGATCACATGCAGCAGCGCGTTGAGCATCGCTACATCGCTACCCGGCTTGAACTGAAGCGAGTGGGTGGCATGGCGCATCAGACCCTGCTTGCGCGGATCCATGACGATGAGGGTTCTGCCCTCCTTGACCGCCTGTTTGAGATAGGTCGCAGCAACCGGATGGTTGGTCGCCGGTCGGGCGCCGATAACGATGATGCAATCGGATTTCTGCGCATCGGTAAAGGGCGCTGAAACCGCACCGGATCCAACTCCTTCCATCAGCGCCGCCACGGAAGAAGCGTGACACAACCGGGTGCAATGATCGACATTATTGGTACCAAAGCCTTCGCGCACCAGTTTCTGGAACAGATAGGCCTCCTCATTGGATCCCTTGGCCGATCCGAAACCTGCCAGCGCACCACCGCCGTCGCGGTCAATGATGGAACTGAGTCCCTCCGCCGCCTTCTGGAGCGCTTCGTCCCAGCTGGCTTCTCGGAAAATCGTCAGCGGATCGACGCCGCGCAGATCGATGTCTCCGGCCTTGGGCGCATCGTCTCGCCGAATGAGCGGCTTGGTCAGCCGATCGTCGGAATGAACATAATCGAAGCCAAATCGACCTTTCACACACAACCTGTTTTCATTGGCCGGTCCGTTGCGCCCGTCCACCTGAACAATGCGATTGTCCTTGACTGCCACGCTTGTCTGACAGCCCACGCCGCAGAACGGGCAAACGCTGTCGACCACCTTGTCAAAGGACTCGACCGCCCGTTTGGTGTTCGAATCATCCATCAACGTCTTTTCAAAGAGCGCACCCGTCGGGCAGGCCTGAACGCATTCGCCGCAGGTAACACAGGTCGATTCACCCATCGGGTCCTGCAGATCGAAGACGGGAACCGAATGGTGACCGCGTCCACCCATCCCGATCACATCGTTGACCTGCACCTCCCGACAGGCACGCACGCAGGCACCGCAAGTGATGCAAGCGTCCAGGTTGACTGCAATGGCCGGATTGGAAACGTCGAACCCGCGATCGATGGACTCACCATCGAATTTCGAGGCGAAGCGCGATGACCCGGAGATGCCCATGGACTCGGCCCATTCCCAGAAGTCCGACTGATCGTCCGGTGTTTCCTCGCGCGGCCGCATATCGCTCGCCAGCATCTCGAACACCATGGATCGGGACTTCTCAGCCCGTTCCGTATCGGTTCGCACCACCATGCCTTCCGTCGGTTTGCGAATACACGAGGCCGCCAGTGTCCGTTCTCCGTCAATATCGACCATGCAGGCCCGACAATTGCCGTCAGGCCGATAGCCCGGCTTGTCCAGGTGACACAAATGCGGAATCCGCGTGCCTTCGCGTTTGGCAACATCCCAGATACTCTCTTGTGGTGAAGCCGAAACCGTTTTCCCATCGAGGCTGAACGTGATGTCTTTCATCTTGGCAAGTCCTGGCTTTTTCTGTCTGGCATCAAAGGTCGTCGCGGAAATGAACCAGCAAATGGTTGACCGGATTGGGTGCGGCCTGGCCCAGGCCGCAGATCGAAGCGTCGCGCATGACCAGTTCGAGATCGCGCAGAGCCTCTTCATCCAGCGGCCCATCTCTCTGCAGCAACTCCACCATCTTTTCGGTCCCCGACCGGCATGGTGTGCACTGGCCGCAACTTTCATGCTTGAAGAACTTCAAAAGGTTGAGCGTTGCGTCCTTGACACTGTCCTTGTCCGAAAGAATGACAACCGCGTGGGAGCCTACAAAGCTGCCGAGATTTGCCAGTTCGCCGCCAAAATCAAGCGGGATGCTGTCAAGATGGGCCGGTAATATGCCGCCTGAGGCACCGCCGGGCAAATACGCCTTGAAGACATGCCCATCTGCCATGCCGCCGCAATGATCATCGATCAACTCGCGAACGGTTACCCCGGCAGGAGCAAGTTTGACACCGGGATTTTTCACCCGTCCGGACACCGACCAGGACCGCGGACCTGGGTGCCCGTCGCGTCCCTGTTTGGCAAACCAGTCGGCGCCGTTTTCGACGATATCGCGAATCCACCACAGTGTTTCGACATTGTGGTTGAGTGTTGGCCGTCCGAAAAGGCCCACTTCGGCGATATAGGGCGGGCGATGGCGTGGCAGTCCGCGCTTGCCTTCGATGCTTTCGATCATCGCGCTTTCCTCGCCGCAGATATAAGCGCCGGCGCCGCGCCGCAACTCGATAAACCCGGGCTCGATAAGACCAGCCTCTTCCAACGCCGCAATTTCCGTGCGCAGGATTTCCAGGACGGCCTGGTATTCGTCGCGCATGTAAAAATAGATCCGCTCCGCTTCGACCGCGTGGGCCGCGACCAGCGCCCCTTCGAGGGCCCGGTGCGGATCACTTTCCAGGAGATAGCGGTCCTTGAACGTGCCCGGTTCGCCCTCATCGCCATTGACGGTCATCAGCCGCGGTCCGGCATAGGATCGCACGAAACCCCATTTCTTGCCGGCGGGAAAGCCTGCTCCACCCAGCCCGCGCAGCCCGGCGTCAGACAGGTTTTCGATCAGCGTTTCGGCGCTAACCTTGCCGTCACGCACCTTTTGCCAAAGCCCATAGCCGCCATAACGCCGATAGGCATGGAGATTGATGTAGTCTGGCACTGCGACGTCAAACCCGCCATTTTCCGCCAGGGACAATAGTCCCTCGGACGTCGCGTGATCGACTTCGCGATTGCCTATCCGGGCCGCCGGTGCGGTAGCGCAACGGCCCATGCACGGCGCCGGCAAAACGCGGATCAGGGATGGATCGGCCGAGGCTTTGAGCTCTGTCAGCAAATCCTCTGATCGGGCCATCATGCAGGACAGTGAATCACAGACCCTGATCGTCAACGGTGCCGGCGGCGCTTCACCTTCCTTGATGATGTCGAAATGATCATAGAAGGACGCCACCTCGAAAATCTCCGCCTGCGGAAGCCGCATCAATTCCCCAAGCGCGCGAATATGGGCAGCGGACAGGCATCCATAAGTGTCCTGAATCAAATGCAGATATTCAATCAGCATGTCACGCTTCAGCGCGCGGCCTTCGAACAGGTCTCTGATTTCAGCAACGGCTGCATCGTCAAGGGGGCGCCCCTTCGGACCGCGATCCCGACGCTTTGCCATCATGTGCTGGTTCATTTTTGTCTTTCCTCTTGTCAACAGCACCCATGGCCGCCCATTTTGGCCCCTGTATAGACCGTCGGTTCGGTTCAAAGCCAGCCCGATTGCGTCAAACCGGCGTCGCATGTCGGGCCTTTTGTCGCTAATTGCCGGCGGTTCGAGAGGCAGCCTGCCTTTCGTGTGTCGCACAATGGCCTTACAATGGGTTTCTCGTTGTCGAGATGAGGAAAGCAGAGATGGCAGGCGTGAAGAAACTGATTGCGCTTTTACTGCTTGCACTGGGATCGTTTGCTGCCGCGCCGTCCGCAGGTGCTGCGCAGTGCGGTAACGTCACGATCGCACAGATGAGCTGGCAATCCGCAGATTTGCTTGCCAATGTGGATCGGATCGTTCTTTCAAAGGCCTATGACTGCAATGTAACCATGGTTCCCGGTGACACCTTGCCGACCTTCAACATGATGGTGGACGACGGCGAGCCCGACATTGCGCCTGAAATGTGGATTAATGCAGTACGTGAAACCTTCGACGGTGCGGTGGCGGACGGGACGTTGCAAATTGCAGCGGAATCGCTGTCGGACGGGGGTGTGGAAGGATGGTGGATCCCGTTTTTCATCGCCGAGGCCTACCCGGACATAAAATCCATTGAGGACGCACTCCAGCATCCTGAATTGTTTCCCGCGCCTGACGGGCAGGACAAGGGTGCCGTGTATAGCTGCCCGATGGGCTGGAGCTGTCGGATTTCCACCGCCAATCTTTTCAAAGCCTATCGGGCGGCAGAAAATGGCTTTGCGCTCTACCCTACCGAAACACCCGAAGCGCTGATTGAGACCATCGCGACCGCTTTCGATCAAAACCGCGGTTGGCTGGGTTACTATTGGGCGCCAACTGCAACACTTGGGAAATACGAGATGGTTCGCCTTGATTTCGGGGTCCGGCACAACAAGGCCGAATGGGACAATTGCACCGCCGTTCTCGATTGCCCCGATCCGAAACCCAATGCCTGGCCGAAATCCAAGGTCTACACGGTCACCACTGATCAGTTCCGGCGGTCGAACCCCGCAGCCTTCGCCTATCTGTCAAAACGATCCTGGAGCAACCGCACTGTGAACGGGCTGATGGCCTGGGCGAATGACAACCGGGCGTCCCCGAATGACGCAGCCCTTCACTTTCTACGCACCAACGAGCCGATTTGGACGGAATGGATGACGCCCGACGCAGCGGACAAACTGAGAAACTACCTCGCGAGCAGCTAAACCTGGCTGAGTGCTGTTTTCGGCTTGATTGACGTTCACCACACTCCAGGCGCTGTTTGGTATTCGCCGAGCGACGCGAATGGAGCGACATCGACGCAATCCATCCGCGTAGGATCTGAACACCCCCGGTTTTTCTGAGATGTCCCACCGAATCCACACTGACATTCGCCGGGTGATCGCCCGGCCAATCGCTCAATCCCTCTTGATTGGTGAAAAAGCGGACATCTTCCGTCGTTTTCGACCCTCAGGACCTTCTTTTGCCCTCCGGTCAAACCGGAGGACGCAAAAATCTGAAGTTCTTTGGAGGTTCAGATTGCAGAATTCTGCTTGAGCCAATCCAAAATCGCCATGGTTGTCTCTTCTGGCTTTTCCTGTTGAATCCAATGGCCTGTGTCCAGACTGACCACCTCGACGTTTGGTACGAAGTCACTCAAATTGGGGGACATTGGCACCAAATCGCGTTCGCCATAGATCATGAGGGCCGGGTGTTGGATGATGGGGTTTGCTTTCTCCAAGAGGTGCCAGTTGCGGTCCAGGTTTCGGTACCAATTGATGCTGCTCGTGAAACCCGAGACTTCGAAAGCAGTGTCGAAAACGGACAGTTCGCTGTCACTCATGAGTGGCTCGCCAGTGGAAGTCTCGGCCGCAGCCAGGTTGATCATTGCCATCCCTGGCTCAGGCGCCTTCGGCGGTTCGTTCTTGCGGTACAAATTACGCAGGAATCGAAGTCTGTTTTCATCCAAAACCGCATCCGCCTCGCCGGGGCGCCGGTTGAAATGCACCATATATTGGTCGCTTCCCAGCAGACTTTCAATGAAGTCCACCCAAGGAACCTCACCGCGTTCCTGGTATGGCAAACTAAGCGCGATCACCTTGTTCACGCGGTCTGGATACAACTGAGCCAGACCCCAAACGACATTTGCACCCCAATCATGGCCAACAAAGGCAGCCTCATCATACCCGTAGTGATCGAGGAGAGCGACGAGGTCACCCGTCAGGTGGTCGATGTCATAAGCCGTCACATCTGTTGGTCGCGAAGAATTGCCATATCCTCGCTGGTTTGGAACGATGACATGGTAGCCCGCAGCTGCAAGCGCTGGCATCTGATAGCGCCAGGAAAACGCGTGCTCTGGCCAGCCGTGACACAGCACAATCGGTTTTCCCGCGTGTTCTTGTCCAACTTCAAAGACTTCCAGTTCCACATCGTTGGCTGAGATCATCGTGGGTTCGGGAAAGTGGGTTGGGTCAAACATTTTCCGTCCTCTTTTTGGCTTGGCTGGGTGATCCGGTCGTGCCTTCCGGTGTTAGCGACGCTTTTCCAGTCCCAAGGGTTTGCAGGGTGTTCCGCAAGTCCAAAACGTTCTTGCTGAAACGGACAGCGCATGCATAAGATCAAACCATGCCAAAAACTGTCACTATTTAATGTCAGCTTTGCAAAATGAACATTCGACTCAGACAAGACACCATCGTGCGCAGCCTTCGTCGCAACAGGACTTCGACAATCGCCGCGCTCTCGGAGGAAGTTGGCGCATCCAGGCGCACCGTGTTGAGAGACATCGGCGCGTTGCGCGACCAAGGCTTTGTCATTCACTCTGAACCTGGTCTCGGTGGGGGACTGCAGCTTGATCCACAATCGGTTCAGACCGCACCACGTCTCTCGGTCACCGAGGTATTTGCGCTTCTGATCAGCGTGGCCTCCATGCGGGCCGCCGGATATTTGCCCTTTTCAAGTCTTGCGGATGCCGGACTTGCAAAAATTGAGAAGGCCCTGCCGTCAGACAAGGTTCGAGATTTGCGGCTTTTTCTGGATTGCCTGTATGTTGGAGAGCTCGCTCCCCAGGTCGACATATCCAATATGCGAACGATGGACCCTGCCTTGCTTCCCGCATTTGAAACGGCATTTCTTCAGCGTTTGTACTTGCGATTTCAATACCGCGACGCAACAGGAGCAAAGAGCCGCCGATTTGTCGAACCCCAAGCGATGCTGATCTTGCCCCCCCTTTGGTATTTGGTGGCCTGGGATCCCGCGCGAGAAGACTTCCGGCATTTTCGCATGGACAGGATCAGCCAACCGCAAAGCGTTGAAGGAAAGAAATTTCGACAACGAAATGTTGTTTTCAAGAACAGCGTGCGGCCCGTAAATCAGATCCCGCGCTGAAATTCCTGCACAGGAGTTGCGACATGCTCCATTTCTCCCGGCCTCGTGACTGTGACCGCAGGAACGACTGACTTCATGCCAGCACCCACGATCCCAACGACAGCGGCACAACAAATCAGTCAATCGGACTTAAAGCGGTCAGTCGAACCCATGTCCCGGGACATGGTGTCCGGGTGCAATGCCCGGTATCGAGTCGTACTCAATCACCAATCGGTTTCGGCCCTGTGTCGCCGCTGAGCGGGGTGAGAGACGTTCTGACACGGCGCAGATACTCTTTGACTTTTGCCGGCCTTTTCCGGGCGGTTCCGGCGGCCAGGACGTCGATGATCGCAATGAAGACGAGACGGGACGCCGTGGGCTTGTAGATGTCCTGGTCTTCGGGAATATCGATTTCGATTGAGACATCGGTCGCTGCGGCAAGGGGTGAACCGGTTTTTGTCAGGCTGATGGTTTCGGCTCCGTACTGGCGAGCAATCGCCACACTGTCCAGGAGTTCGGTCGGCTGCCCGCTGGCCGATATCGCAAAGACGAGATCACCCTGTTCGAAAGTCGAGGCCACCATGCGCTGCAGGTATCCGTCAGCATGAGCTTCGGCCGGAATGCCAAGCCGGAAAAACCGGAAGGCGCCTTCGCGTGCGACATTGGCCGAACCGCCGCCAACCCCGACAAAGAGGATGCGGTTGGCGTTGTCCAGAACCTTGATCGCCTTTTCGATAGACCCACTATCCAATTGCGAACGGGCCAAACTCAGAGAATCGAGCAATGCGCTGAACACCTGCCCGACCACCTGGTTCGCCTCAGACGTCTCACTGGACGCATCCCCCATATATTGCAGGCTGACGGCAACGTTCTGTGCCAGACGGATCTTGAAGTCCCGAAAACCCTCGCACCCCAATGTCACGCAAAACCGGTTGACCGTGGCGACGGACACATCCGCACCCTCGGCAATCTCGGCCTGCCGCAGAAAGGCAATGTTCTCAAGATTTGCCAGGACGAAATCGGCAACGCGTTGCTCGCGCTTGGGAAAGCTGCCGTTCAGCCTGTGCAGCTGGGAAATGATGTCGATGACAGCGGCCATGGTTACGGTTTACACCGGTTTGTAGGCGATGACATCCATTTCAACTTTTGCATCCACCATCAAATCGGACTGCACGGTCGAGCGTGCCGGAGGGTGTGCTGTAAAATATTTGGCGAAGACGGCGTTGAAGGATGTGAAATCGCGTGGGTCGTCGAGCCAGCAATTGACCTTGATGACATGCTCAAGCCCGCAATCCGCGCTTGCCAGAACGGCGATCAGATTCTGCATGACCTGTTCGGTCTGCGCGACGATCCCACCCGTGACAATCTCGCCATCCAGTGCAGGGACCTGCCCTGATGCATAGACAAAATCACCGGCGCGCACAGCCTTGGCAAACGGGCGCGGTGTCCCTCCAGCGGCAAGATCTGCGGTCTCGAAACGCGTGATACCCGGGGTTTCAATAGCCATGAGCCTCTCCTTGAATGAAATTTTCTTACATTTTTTAGGGATCTTGGCACCAAATTACAAATGTATATTGACGTTAATGGACTAAAATGTAAGAAACTTTCAAAAATGATCGTCAATCACGACGTCATTCTCGTGGTACAGGAGGTGAAACCATGAATTTGAAAACCTGGTCGAAATCAGCCGTAGCCGGCTTGGCGCTGATGGCGTTGAGCGGCACCGCCTGGGCTGACGGGATGATGCGCTATGCCACCGTGGGCGAGCCGCCAAGCCTGGATCAGCATGTGGTGACCTCGGATCTGGCGACCACGATCGCGCACCATATGTTTGAAGGCCTTTACACCTTCAACGCAGCAAATGCGCCTGTCGGGTTGCTGGCAGCCGGCGAAACAATCTCGGACGATGGCAAGACGATCACGATCTCCCTGCGTGAAGGCGTCAAGTTCCACAACGGACAGGACATGACGTCTGCTGACGTTGTCGCCTCGCTCAATCGTTGGGGCGAACATGGCTCGCGCGGCGGTCTGCTGTTCGGCAATGTCGCCGGCGTTGAGGCAACCGGCGATCACGAGGTCACGATTACCCTGAACGAGCCCTTCGGGCCCTGGAAGAACCTGATGGCCTTCATCAATGGCGGCCCGGCAATCTATCCGGCTTCCGTGATGGAAGCAGCGGGCAAGGAACCGATTGCACCGGAAAATTACATTGGCACCGGTCCCTACAAATTCAGTGAGTGGCAACCGAACCGCCACGTGGAGTTGGTGCGTTTCGAAGACTATGCCTCTCCTGATGGCGCGGCCGACGGCTATGCCGGAGAACGCAAGGCCGAGTTTGATACATTGCGGTTTATTCCGGTGCCGGACGTTGGCACGCGGGTCTCCGGCCTGAAAGCGGGCGACTATGACTACGCCGAGAGTATCCCGGGCGACCTTTATGCCGATCTGGATGCCGACAATGGCGTGACCACCATACTCAATGGCGGCCCAATCTTCGGTCTGGTCTTCATGAATTCCAAGGATGGCCCGCTGCAGGACAACTTTGCACTGCGCCGCGCGATCCAGACGGCAATCGACAAAACGCCGGCACTTCAGGTCGCGATTGGTCCTGAGGGACTGTGGCGTGCAAACGGGTCGTTCCTGCCCGAGGGCAATATCTGGCACACCGACAGCGGTGCCGAAAACTTCTCGATGGGCAATGCGGAAAAGGCCAAGTCGATGGCGAAGGAGGCCGGGTACGACGGAGAACCGATCAAATTCATGGTCTCGACGAACTATCCGTTCCACTACGACAAGGCCATTGTTTACACCAAGCAGTTGGCACAGGCCGGATTCAACATCGACCTTCAGGTCTATGATTGGGCGACGCTGATCGAAAAACGCGCGCAACCCGATCAGTGGGACCTGTTCTTCACCCATCATGGTTTCGTGCCCGATCCGATCCTGATCTCGGTGATGAATGACAACTATCCCGGCTGGTGGACGACCGATGAAAAGGCTGCGTTGAAAGCCAAGTTCACTGCCAGTTCCGACCCGGCCGAACGGCAGGCGATCTGGTCAGAAATCCAGGCCCTGATCTATGAGCAGGTGCCGACCATGAAAACCGGTGATGTCTACACCTACAACATCGCATCCCCCGATCTGAAGGGTCTGGGCGAGGCCACGCTGATCTGGCCGCACTTCTGGAACGTGTCGAAGTAACGGCTCCTCCCGGCCCTTGCCGCCATCGGGCGGCAGGGGCAAACTATTCCGAAAATGCTAAGGCAGACTGATGCTGGTCTATACAATCAAGCGTTTGCTGGCGCTGATCCCTACCCTGCTGGCTGCTTCGATCCTGGTCTTTCTGTTCATCCACCTGATCCCGGGCGATCCGGCGGCGATCCTTCTGGGAGACACGGCAACACCCGAAGAGGTTGCGGCGTTGACCCGCGAGATGGGTTTGGACGAGCCGATCTGGAAGCAATATCTACTGTGGCTCGGCAATGTGCTGCAGGGCGATCTGGGCACTTCCGTGTTCTTTCGCGAGCCGGTTCTCAAGGTCATCGGCAGCGGCGCTGAAACCTCGATCCTGTTGGCAACCATGACGATGGTCTGGATTGTTCTTTTCGGCATTCCCATTGGTATCGTGTCGGCCACCAAGCATGGAACCTGGGTCGATCAGGTCACCTCCGGCGGAGCGATGCTGTTTGCCTCGATCCCGACCTTCTGGCTGGGCCTTTATCTGATCCTGATCTTTGCAGTGGGTCTGGGCTGGTTTCCAAGTTCGGGCTTTCCGTCCGTCAGCGATGACGGGGGATGGACAAATCTGCGCTATCTCATCCTGCCCAGCCTGACGCTTGCGGCCCCAAACGCGGCGCTGATTATCCGCCTGGTGCGGGCATCGATGCTTGACGTGGCGCGCGAGGACCATGTGCGGACCGCACGCGCCAAGGGCCTGCACCCGGCGAAAGTCGCAATCAAGCATATCTTTCGCAATGCGTTGATCGCCGTTGCCGCTGCCTTTGGTTTCACCTTCGCGGCCCTTGTATCCGAAGCCGTTGTCACAGAAACCGTCTTCTCGCTGCCGGGCATCGGCCGGCTGGTTGTTCAGTCGATCCTGCGCCGCGACTATCCGGTCATTCAAGGCGTCATACTGGTGATTGTGGTGCTTTACATGGTCATCAATCTTTTGGTCGATCTGGCCTATGCCCGCCTTGATCCAAGGGTGTCGTTGAAATGACCTTTATCGCTTCTTTTCTATCGATGTTCAGGGGTCGCAAGCTGGCCATTGTCGGATTGATCTGGCTGTGCATTGTTGCCTTCGCCGCGATCGCCGCACCGTTGCTGGCACCTTTCGATCCGCTGGAGATCGATCCCGTGGCCCGGCTCTCCGAACCCGGAATGCCCTACCTGTTCGGCACCGATCACTTTGGACGGGATTCGTTTTCCCGGGCGATCTATGGCGCACGGATGGCCGTGATCATTGGTCTCGGAAGCGTTGTCGTCGCACTTATCACCGGCGGGCTGATCGGAATGCTCTCGGCCTATTTCACGCGCCTCGGCCATGTCCTGATGCGCGGGGTGGATGTCTTGATGGCCTTCCCTGCCCTGTTGCTGGCATTGGTTCTGATGACGCTGCTGGAACGTTCTGTCACCAACACGATCATCGTGATCGGCGTTGTCTATGCGACGACAACCGCTCGCATCCTGTTTGGCATGACACTCAAGCTCAAAGGCGAGGTCTTCGTCGATGCCGCAATCTGTTCTGGTGCCGGCCATGGGTCGGTCCTGTTCAGGCACATTCTGCCCAACCTGATTTCACCCCTGCTGGTGCAGGCGAGCTTCATCTTTGCCTTCGCCCAACTGCAAGCTGCCGCACTTGATTTCCTCGGCCTTGGCCTGCCCCCTGAAGTGGCAAGCTGGGGCAACATGCTGAGCGAGGAGCGCATCTATGTCACGCGCGCGCCATGGCTGCTGATCTTCCCGGGTGCCCTGATCATCCTTTCCGTTTTTTCCATGAACCTCGTGGGCGACGCGATGCGCGACAGCATCGACCCACGGTTCAAAGACGATATTGCGGGGGTTTGATCGATGGCTCTACTGGAAGTGAGCAACCTGGAAATAGCAGTGGCCACCGGAGGCCAGCTATTGCCTGTGGTGCGGGGTGTGTCTTTTGAAGTCAAGGCAAATGAAACCTTTGGAATCGTTGGCGAAAGCGGATGCGGAAAGAGTCTGACATCCCTGGCGATCATGGGGCTGCTGGAAGGAAGCCAGGTACGCATCACCGGCGGCTCGATCCACTTTGACGGACGCGAACTGACGGCATTGAGCGCCGAGGACCGCCGCGCGATCATGGGTGCGCAAATGGCAATGATCTTCCAGGAACCGATGACCTCCCTCAACCCGGTTTACAGGATCGGCGACCAGATCGTTGAAACGCTGCGCCAACATCGCGACATGTCCAGGCGGCAGGCCCGCGATCGTGCAGTTGAATTGCTGGATCTTGTTCGCATTCCGGAGCCTGGCCGTAGAATCGACAGTTTTCCGCACCAGATGTCGGGCGGACAGCGCCAACGGGTGATGATCGCGATGGCAATGGCCTGCGATCCGAAACTGCTGATCGCCGATGAACCGACAACCGCGCTGGACGTGACAGTCCAAAAGGAAGTGCTCGACCTGATGGCTGATCTGCAAAGCCGCATGGGCACGGCAATCGTCCTGATTTCTCACGACCTCGGCGTGATTGCCGAGACCTGCGACAAGGTTGCGGTCATGTATCGCGGCAAGATCGCGGAGTCGGCTGCTACCGGCGAACTGTTTTCCAACATGTGCCATCCCTACACACGCGGGCTTTTGAATTCGATCCCGGTTGTGGACCGAGACGTCGAATGGCTGGAGGCAATTCCTGGCCGCGTGCCGACCATCGACGAGGTGTTGTCCGGTTGCGCCTTTCATCCCCGTTGTGCCATGGCCGAGGCCCGCTGCGAAAGCGAAGACCCGGACAAGCGGGACGTGGCCACGGGGCACACGATCCGTTGTCATTTCGCAGAGGTGGGATCGGCATGACCAGCACTCCTCTCTTGCGGGTCACGGACTTGCACACCCATTTTCAGACCGGTGGCGGATTGTTCGCAAAAAGAAGCTGGCTAAAGGCCGTCAACGGAATTTCCTTCGAAATTCGCCAGGGTGAAGTTCTCAGCCTCGTCGGCGAAAGCGGTTGCGGCAAGTCCACCGTTGGCCGCACACTGACTCAGCTCGAACCTTCGACCAGCGGCCAGGCACTGTTCAACGGCGCGGACATTCTGAAGATGAACCCCGCTGAATTTCGTCCCCTGCGGCGCGATATTCAGATGATCTTCCAGGATCCATTCGCTTCGCTGAACCCGAGGCTGTCGATTGAGCAAACCCTGACAGAACCATTGTTCATCCATGGTCTGGCTGCCTCCAGGGCTCAGGCGCGCGAACAGATTGCCGAGACGCTGGAGCGTGTCGGCATGGACCCGAGGGTCATGCAACGCCATCCACATGAGTTTTCCGGCGGTCAGCGCCAACGGATCGGAATCGCCCGTGTCATGATCCTGAAACCAAAGCTGGTGATCGCGGATGAAGCGGTCTCGGCACTTGATGTCTCGATCCAGGCACAAGTCTTGAACCTGATCAAGAAACTGCAACGCGACAGCGGCATTTCCATGCTGTTCATCAGCCACGATCTGGGCGTCGTGCGCCATATCAGTGACCGTGTGGCTGTCATGTATCGGGGACAGATCGTTGAGACCGGTGACAAGCGGCAGATTTTCGAGACCCCGCAACACGACTACACGAAAATGCTGCTGTCTTCGATCCCACGCATCTCGGAAAGGGTCGCCTGATGGAGCCCGTCAAACGCGTCTTCCTTGGTTCGATCGCAACCGAGACCAACACCTTTTCCCCGCTGCGCACCGATCTGCAGGATTTCAAGGACAGCTTTTATGCCCCCCCGGGTCAGCACCCCGAAACGCCGACACTGTGCAGTGCAATCTATCCTGTCGCTCGCGCTCGTGCAGCGCAATACGGATGGCAGCTGGTAGAAGGCACCGCCACATGGGCTGAGCCGGGCGGCATCGTGAACCAGCAAACCTGGGTATTTCTGCGCGATCAGTTGCTGAGCGAACTCAGAGCTGCAATGCCCGTCGACATCGTTCTGTTGGGTCTGCACGGTGCAATGGTTGCCCAGGACTGTCTGGACTGCGAAGGCGAGCTTCTGGCAGCGGTGAGATCGATAATCGGACCCACAGCCATCATCGGCGCCACTTTCGACCCGCACAGCCACCTCTCGGCGCGTCGGGCCGAACATGCCGACGTGATGACCGTCTTCAAGGAGTTCCCCCATACGGATTTTGTCGAGGTGGCCGAACAAGCCGTCGACCTCGTACAACAGGCTGCCAATGGTAGCATCGTGCCCGAGATCTCGACCTTCGACTGTCTGATGATCGAGGTTCTGCCTACCAGCCGCGAGCCGATGCGTGGTTTTGTCGACCGGATCAAGACACTGGAAGGCAAGGACGACATCCTGTCGATATCGGTTATCCATGGCTTCATGGCCGGCGACGTGCCTGATCTCGGGTCAAGAATAGTCGTCATCACGGATGGTGAGCGCCGGAAAGGCGATGATCTGGCACGGAAACTGGGCATGGAGCTCTTCGACCTGCGAGGAACCACCCGGCCGGAATTTCTATGCCCGCAGGAGGCGCTCGACCGGGCGGCTGCAAGCCATCAAAAGACGGTCGTGGTTGCCGATGTCTGGGACAATCCCGGAGGTGGTGTGCCAGGAGACAGCACAATAATTCTGCGCGAATTGCTGGCGCGCAATGTTCAGAACGCGGCCCTAGCGTCGATCTGGGATCCCATCGCAGTGCGGACATGCATGTCAGCCGGTGTGGGCGCCCGGTTGCGTCTGCGGTTCGGGGCAAAGATGTCGGCAGACAGCGGCGCGCCTGTCGATGCTGATGTTACGGTCCGAAATGTCGTGCGCAATGCGGTTCAAAGCTTCGGTACCAGTGTGGTACCCCTGGGCGACAGCGTTTGGATCGACATTGGCGGGATAGATGTGATCCTGAACACGGTTCGCAGTCAGGTTTTCAATCCCGACATCTTCTCCAACCTTGGCATCGACCCGGTCGCAAAAAGCCTTCTTGTCGTTAAATCCACCAATCATTTTCACGATGCTTTTTCACGCATCTCGGACGAAATTCTCTATGCTGCCGTCGACGGTCCGTACCCGAACGATCCCGCAGCGAACGAGTACAAGCATCTGACGCGCGCCATATGGCCCAGAGTGGAGGATCCCCATGGCTCTCACATTGAATGACATCGAAACACCGGCCTTCGTCGTCAATGAGGAACGGGTTCTGAGAAATATCTCGAAATTCCAGAACCATTGCGATGCTCGAGGGTTGAAGCTGCGCCCCCATATCAAGACTCACAAGAGCATCCGATTCGCCAAGGCGCAGATAGAGGCCGGTGCTGTCGGAATAAATTGCCAGAAGATCGGTGAAGCCGAAATCATGGCCGACGCCGGTCTGAACGATATCCTCATCACCTTCAACATTCTGGGAGCGCCAAAGCTCGCACGATTGCGCGCACTGGCCGAACGGGTCACGGTCCGGGTGGTGGCCGACAACCCCGTTGTCGTCAGCGGACTGTCAGACGCCTTTGCCAACGCTCCAAATCCGCTTGGAGTTCTTGTTGAATGCGACACGGGAGCCGCGCGTTGTGGTGTCCAAAGCCCGGCAGAAGCAATCGAACTGGCAGGGCTTATCCATCAAAGTCCGGGATTGGCTTTCGCTGGATTGCTGACCTATCCGGCCGTTGGCGGGCAAGCAGATGTTGTGACTTTCATGCGAGAAACCAGGGACGGATTATCCGCCAGTGACATTGCCTGTCCCACCATATCTTCCGGAGGGTCTCCCGACATGTGGCAGGCCGAAACGGGCGGTGTCATCACCGAGTATCGTGCCGGCACCTATGTCTACAACGACCGATCACTGGTCGAGCGAGGCACATGCACATGGGACGATTGCGCGGGTCACGTGCTGGCAACGGTGGTCAGTCGGCCCACAAGAACCCGCGCCGTCATCGATGCAGGCTCAAAGGCTCTGACTTCCGATTTGTTGGGTCTTGACGGCCACGGACATGTCATTGGCCACTCCGGGTCAAGGATCGTTGGATTGAGCGAGGAGCATGGTGTCATGGAATTGCCTGAAGACAGCGCCCTCGCCATTGGTGATCGCATCCACATCGTGCCCAATCACGTCTGCGTTGTCGCAAATATGTTTGACCAGGCCTGGCTGCAAACAGCGGCAGGCGATATTGTGAGGCTGACGACCGATGCAAGAGGACGCGTCACTTAGAGCCGCTCAGGTTATAACAGAATCGGCAAAGCCTGATTGCATCAACGAAATCAACGGTCAAGCCCGTTGTCGCGTTTCTGACAAAACGTAAAACAGTCTGGATCGTCGTGTGAAGGTGCATTCTCTGATCGACCAATATCTGCATTGAGCGGATTACCGCCTCCCTGATGCGGATTGCTGCATTCGTCAGTTTGGGCTCCAGGCGGACGGTCGCCCACAGCACTTTGCATGTGAATCCTGGAACAGTCTGCGGTTGGCTGGTCGGACAATGCGAACCTTCACCCGATCGCGCGTTTCCAGTCGACATGGGCTGTAACCTCCTGACCCTGGAAAACCACCCCTGTCGCGCTTAGTGCAATTCAGGTTTTGACGGAATCGGCAAAACCTGAATGCATCAACAAAATCAAAGGCCGGCACCGTTGTCCCGTTTCTGACAAAACGTGAAACGGTCTAGTCGAAGCCCATCGCCAATGAATTCGACCGTTCTGATTAGCTCCGTTCCTACCCAGATTTACCGGTCTCGGTGACAATCGTCTGTTGCCATGATATAAAGACATCTTTATATCGCAATGTAATTGATTCAATTTCAGGACCTGTCCCATGAGTTTGCCCCAGGCCGCTTCAAATCCCCTGTCACAATTGATCGCCGAAAAGGGCGTCCTGCTGGCCGATGGTGCGACGGGCACCAACCTGTTTGCCATGGGTCTGGAAGCGGGTGAAGCGCCCGAACTGTGGAATACGGATGCGCCGGAGAAAATTGTCAAACTCCATCAGGATTTCGTCGATGCGGGTTCCGATATCATTCTGACCAACTCCTTCGGTGGTACGCGCCATCGCCTGAAGCTTCACCATGCGCAGGACCGGGTCTTCGAGCTCAACAAGAAGGCGGCAGAAATCGCGAGAAACGTTGCCGATCAATGCGACCGAAAAATCATCGTGGCCGGTTCGGTTGGACCAACCGGTGAATTGCTGGTGCCGCTGGGCGCCCTTACCTATGAGGATGCGGTCACGGCCTTCGCCGAACAGATCGACGGCCTGAAGGCTGGCGGCGCAGACATTGCATGGATCGAAACCATGTCGGCGCCCGACGAAATCCGCGCCGCTGCGCAAGCCGCCGTCAACTGCGGCATGCCCTATGTTTATACCGGATCATTTGATACGGCGGGAAAAACAATGATGGGATTGCATCCCCGCGACATTCGCGGGGTGACATCCGATATCCCGACGGCACCCGTCGCGGTTGGGGCCAATTGCGGAGTCGGCGCATCCGATATACTCGCTTCGCTCCTCGATATCAGCGCCGCCGGTTCTTCTGAACCCATCATCGTCAAAGGAAATTGCGGCATCCCCGAATTCCGTGGATCGGAAATATATTACTCCGGAACACCGCCCCTGATGGCCGAATATACGCGCCTGGCGATTGACGCCGGCGCAACGATTATCGGTGGCTGCTGCGGCACGTCCTGCGATCACTTGAAGGCAATGCGCCAGGCAATCGACACCCATCAAAAGCATGCCCGCCCATCTGTCGATGAAATCATCGAGAAAATCGGCCCGATGCGAAACAAGATTGCCGATTCCGGTGAAGCGGCACCCCGCCGCGAACGCCGTGGCCGACGGCGCGCGTGACGGGATCACGCCCGACTGTATTGCTACGCCGCAACGCCCGGATCTATTCCTGCTTCACTGTGGCGAGGGCCTCGCGCGCGCCGGTCACCAAAAGCCCGATATCCGTAGAAATCGCCACAAAACGGTATCCCCACTCGAGATAGCGAACAGCATCCTCGACCTTGGTTGCAAGAATGCCCGGAACGCTGCCGGCAGACGAAACGCGAACGGCGGCGGATTTGAGTTCCGCCTGCACCTCTTTGCACCCCGGATTGCCCAGGTGACCCAGCGAAGCCGACAGGTCCGAAGGCCCGATGAACACGCCGTCCACACCGTCAACGGCGGCAATGTCCTCCAGCGCCGCAAGCGCTTCTCCTGTTTCGATCTGCACCAGTGTGCATATTTGATCGTTTGCCTGCTGAAGATAGCCCTGCGCCATGCCAAACCGGCTCGCGCGAGTCGATCCCGCGACACCGCGAATTCCGTCTGGAGGGTAACGGGTTGCCTGCACGGCCTGTCTTGCCTCGTCGACAGATTGCACAAAGGGCACCAGCAGGGTCTGCGCACCGATATCCAGCAATTTCTTGATCAGAACCTTGTCATTCCAGGCCGGTCGTGCCGCCAGCGCGCTGTCGCCGGCCGACGCCGCCTGCAGCAGTGGCTGCATCTGGGCCACTTCGACGGCCGAATGTTCGCTGTCGAAAAGCAGCCAGTCATAGCCCACAAGAGACAGGGCTTCGGCTGTGATGGGACTTGGTATCGACATCCACAGTCCAAGCTGTGTTTCACCGGCGAGCAGCCTTGCCTTGAAGCGGTTTTTCGGTGGCGCTATCATGTGAATTGCACCGAAACGGTTCCAAGCGGCCCGAAATCAGCCAGCAATGTATCTCCCTTCGCTGCCCAGACAGGACGCGTGAAAGAACCTGACAACATCATGTGGCCCGGCTCCAGGGTGGTTCCGAACGGGGCCAGCTTGTTGGCCAACCAGGCAATCGCCATGGCCGGGTGACCCAGCACGCCTGCCGCGATTCCGGTTTCCTCGATGTCGGAGTTGCGATGGAAAATAGCACCGACCCACCGAAGATCGACATCATCCGGACGCATCGGCCGGCCACCAAGGATCAATCCGGCAGCGGCGCCATTGTCGGCAACCGTATCGAAAATCTTGCGCGGTTCCGTCACTCTTGCATCGATGATCTCGATCGACGGTACAACATAATCCGTTGCCTTGAGCACATCGACGAGACCGACATTGGGTCCCTTCAAAGGTTCCTTCAAGACAAAGGTGAGTTCAGGCTCGACCCGAGGCACGCAATAGTTTTCGAACGGCACCTTTGCGCCATTTTCAATCAGCAGATCATCAAAGATGTAGCCGTAATCCGGCTCATCAATCTTGGACGAGGCCTGCATGGCCTTGGATGTCAGTCCGACCTTGTGTCCGATGATCCGCGCACCTTTCGAAACCCAGTGATCCGCCAGCATGGACGAGATCGCGTAGCTGTCCTCGATTTCGATGTCGGGAAACATTTCAGAGGGGCGCTGCCCCTGGATTTTGGTCTCGTGGGATTTCGCCAGTGAAGCGACGGCGGTTTCACGTTGTTCCTGGGTAAGCATTATGCCCTCTTGTGTGATGCAGTTGTGCGTGTTCGAAGATGTTGACTAGGGTCGTGATGCCGGCCCGTCGTCAAGCCCGTTGTAGCTGGCAACGGCTTTGACCATGACTGCCTGGTGTGGATGCGGAAGTGCTTTGGCGGCGGTGGTCGTGATCGCTGGGAGCTGCCCATCAAATACCTGATCAATGGCACTGTTGAAGAGCGATTCCTCGTCCATGTTGATCAGAAAGGCCTCCAGGCTCACAATATCGGACAGGCTCAGCGAAAGCGTTCCCAGAATGTCGGAAACATTCAGCATGGTCTCGCGGGTCTGTTCAAAAATATTGTGGAAGAGGCTCCCGTCGGGAAAGACCGTGATTCCCGCAAAACTGTCATTGGGGCGGCGCGAGCTCGTGCCCGAGACAAAGACAAGGTTTTCCACGCGTTTGACATGAGGAAAGCTGCCGCGCGGTCGAGCCTTGCCGGGCAGTGTATAGGATTTTACAAAGACCCGGCTGACAATCGCTTCGATCGTTCCACGGACCTGCGCAATCATGCGATCCCTTTGCGATGGCTCGAACCGCGATACCGGCACGCTCACCGTCAGGGCACCGATCATCTCGTCCTGCTCCGAAACAATCGGGACACTCAGATCGGCAAGGCCGAGTTCTCTCTCCTCGAAACTAACGGCAAAGCCGCGTTCCCGCGCATCGCGTATGTGCTGGCGCAGTGTATCGAGATCAGCAACCGAGTGCTTGGTGATCCGATCCAGACGCACGGTCGATAATCGTTCTTCAAGCACGGAGGCCGGCAATTGCGAGAGATAAAGCTTGCCGATCGATGTGTTGTGAAATGATGGCCCGAAATCACTGCGCTCACCGCACACCAGTGGCCGCTTGGGTATATGCCACGCGACCTTTTGCGGACCGCTTTTGTTGAAGAGTGTCAGGCTTACGGTTTCACCCAGTTCTTCGGCGAGCGCCTCGATGTGGACTTTCGCACGTTCCGTCAGAATTTGTTCACCGCCGGCGCTTTGTCCAAGTTCCGAAATCAACAGACCGAGATGGTATAGATTGCCGGACTGACGCGACACGGCACCGATTTCCTCAAGCGTCAGAAGAAACCGGTGCGTGGTCGACAGGGTGGCCCCAGTTTCCTCGGCGATCTGTTGTGGTCCGAGCGGCCGCGCGCTGCGGGCCAACAGCCGCAGGATATCAAAAGCCTTGATGACCGAATTGTTCTTGGGGGTCGCCATTTTGCCGTGGCTCTGCCTTGTTCAGTAACGGGAAATGTCCGGTTCAGCTCTCGTCGGATGGTTCGGAATCGCCATCATCCTTGTCACCGAGTTGTTGATTGAGAAATCCCCTGACTGCCTTGGAATCCGAACCGGAAAGGCCCAACTCTCCCAGCAGTGAATCGACAACCGGCGCCTGTGTCCTGTAGCGAAGGGCGCTGTCGACCAATTGATCAGGCAGAGTTCCCGATCCGCCAGGTCTCGATTCCTCGTCTCCACTGCCCGTCAGACCAGACTTTCCAAGCACGCCGTCCACCTGAAGAATGCGGATGTCGTTGATGTTTTCCATCGGTTTGGCGCTTTCGCGGATGATGTCCTTCAAATGGTCGATGACAGACAGCCGCAATTTCAGGGACATCAGCTCTTCCGACATGGTGTTTTCCGCATCGGTCATCGCCCGCACGGCCGCAGCATCTGTGGCATTGCGCAGTTCCTCGGCTTCGAGGCGGGCCTTTTCCGCCAGCGCTTCGGCCTGCGCCAGAGCCTTGACCCGATCCGATTTCGACTTGGTCTCCACCTCACTGGCCTTGGCAATATTCTGCGCTTCGCGGAACCGGGCCTCGGCCTGAACCAGCATGGCAACCGTGTCACGCTCCGCTTCGGTATTGGCCTGAATCAGTGCAATGATCTTGTCGCGCTCCTCACGCTCCTGTGCGCGGACAAGTTCCAGCTCCGATTCTGCCTTCACCAGGGCAACCCGGGCTGTTTCGACATCGGCCAGGGCAGCAATTTGCGCCTTTGAACTCTTTGCCACGGCAATGTCACGGCGATGTTCTTCCTCGCTCAGTTTCTGCTGCTGTTCGATCGTCTTGATGTCGACATTCAATTGCGTGTTGATGTTGGCGGTCGAAATCGATTCCTTCTTCGCCGCCTTGGCAAGTTCTACCTCCTCTTCGGCAAGGATGCGGGCGGCTTCCAGGTCCCTTTCAACCTCAACCTTCAGATGATCGATTTCCTGTGTGGCACGAATAACGGTTTCGTCAGCTTCCTTTCGCTTTTCACTCTCCGCCTTGGCGATTTCGGCGGACTGTTCCGCCTGTACCAGCGCGATCGTTTTTTCTCGCTCAATACGGCTGATCCGGATATCCTTGTCGGTATCCTGTTTGGCGTCATCAACCGCCCGGCGCTTGTTCTGTTCTTCGGTTTCGACGGCCGATTGCAGGGCAATTTCGCGCAGGCTGGTCGCTTCGCTCGAGGCGGTTCGCGCCAGTTGGATCTCCCGGTCGGCGGCGATGCGTGCTTCCTCTGACTCGCGGCCCTTTTCCGCTTCGATCTTCAGGGTTTCGGCCGTCGTTTCGGCCTCCTGCAGGGCAACGTCTCTTTTTCGCTCGATCCGGCGGAGTTCCAGAGCCAGTTCGGTTTCGATGGCCGCAATCTCGGATTCCTGGCGGGTCTTCTGGGTCTGACGCTCGATTTCCTTCTGTGCGTTCAGTTTTTCTATTTCACGCGCTTCCTCGGCTTTGACATTGGCCACTTCGATGGCCAGGTCGGCGGCGACTCGCGCCTCTTCCGATTCACGCCTCTTCGCTGCCTCTTCCGCTGAAATGAGCGCGGCCTGTTCAGCGCGGCGCACGGCCACATCCTGCTGTTGACCCAGCCGCGCATATTCCTCTTCCTTGGTCAGTTCCAGACGGCGTGTCTCGCTTTCAAGACGCTTTTTCTGAATGGAAATCTCGCTGTCCTGCTCAATTGCATTGCGTTTCAGGCGACGCTCCTCGATGTCCGCCGTCAAACGGGTCAGACCCTCGGCGTCGAACGCATTGTTCGGATTGAAGAAATCCTTGTTGGTCTGGTCCATTGCCGTCAGCGAGGCGCTCTCGAGCTCAAGTCCGGTCTGTTCGATCTCGGGCCGCACCAGCTCCTTCACGCGGCGGATGTATTCACCGCGCTGGACATGCAGTTCCTCCATGGTCATTTCAGCCGCAATCGTACGCAGGGCATCGACAAACCGACCTTCGAGCAAGTCGCGCATCGCTCCGGGTTGCGACGTCTTGCTGCCAAGGGATTGTGCCGCGAGCGCGATGGCGTCCCTGTTGCCACCGACGCGAACATAAAACTCTGCAGTGACATCCACTCGGAGGCGGTCACGGGTGATGATCGAATTGGTTTCAACGCGACTGACTTCGAGACGGTTGGTCCCCATCGTGACATTGATCACGTCGTGCAGAACCGGAATGACAAACGCCCCTCCGTTTTGCACCACTTTCTGTCCGCCCATGCCGGTGCGCACAAAGGCCACTTCCTTCGTGGCACGCTGATAAAGCCACCAGAACAAGATCCAGAAGACGATGATCGCGACCACGACGATCACGATCGTCATAACCACGGCTGCCAAGATGCCCATTCGAGCGTCCTCCTTAGGTGTCCGATGCGGAATCTAGCATTTTGAGTCCGCCATTCCCCAACAGTCTGTGACTCGCATCTTAGTTTCTCATTTATTGGTTTACAATCTCAATATTAGAGGTAAAGTGAGATTCCTTGCTGGTGCGACACTCGCCTGACTGGGAGGTTACTGATTGACGTTGCGGTTCGAAAGCTTGCCCCTGCCCAAGTTTCGGTACAGCCCCGCTGTGCGCATGGGACCGTTCGTCAAAACGGCCGGCATGGTCGGCCTGGATCCGCAAACGGATGCTTTGGTCAAAGGCGGGGCCGGTGCTGAGTTTCGGCAGATTCTGACCAATCTGGAAGGATTGATGGCAGACAACGACATCGACCGGTCGAGCCTGATGTCAGCCACCCTCTTTGTCACGGCATTCCACCGGTTCCCGGAGGTAAATGCCGCTTGGGATGCCTTCTTTGCCAATTGCCCGACATTGCCGACCAGGACGGCTGTCGGTGCGACGCAATTGCCGATCGGCGCGCAGGTCGAGGCCGAGTTCATGTTTTATGCGCCACCGGCTGGCCAACAGGAGACCGCATGATCCAATGAGCAAGGTATCGCTGCAGACCAGATCGGAAGATGTCCACTCCATTGAATCGCAAGACAATGGCACTGTCGCAGGTTATCGGCGTGCCGGCGCGTTTGTCTTTGTTTCGGGTTCCGGCCATCTGTCTGGAGACAGCGCCGCGTCACCGGACGTTAAAGGCGGCATCCGGCAGCAGACAACCACTTGCATCGAAAATCTGCGCGCTGTTCTCGAAGAGGCAGGAGGTGGATTGGAGAACCTGGTGGAGGTGACGACCTACCTCGCCAACATGAACGATTATGGCGGGTACAACGACATCTACTCCAAATACTTTACGCCCGACGGCCCTGCCCGCACGACCGTTGCGGTGCATCAATTGTCGCGCCCAAACGCTTTGATCGAAATTCGCGGAACCGCTTACATCGCTGAAGCGACCCGCGCCCAGGGTTAAACAACCGAGGAGTTTGAAATGTCCGGAGGTGAAATCGTAGCTGGCTTTATAGCGCCGCATCCGCCCCATCTGGTCTATGGGGAAAATCCGCCACAGAACGAGCCACGCTCGCAAGGCGGTTGGGAGCAACTGCGCTGGGCCTACGAGAAGGTTCGAGAGAGCATCGACGAGCTCAAGCCCGATGTGCTTCTGGTTCACTCGCCCCACTGGAACACCCAGCTGGGCCACCATTTCCTCGGCGTACCACGTCTACAGGGCAAGTCCGTCGACCCGATTTTTCCAAACCTCTTTCGCTATACCTACGACCTGAACGTCGATGTCGAGTTGGCGCAGCTGGCCTGCAAATATGCCAGGGAGGAGGGTCTTGTCTCCAAATTGATGACCAATCCGCGTTTCCGGGTGGACTACGGCACCATCACGTCCCTGCATCTGGCGCGGCCGCAATGGGACATCCCGGTGGTTGGCCTGTCAGCCAACAACTCGCCCTACTATCTGACCACCGAAGAAGGCTTTGCCGAGATGGATCTGCTGGGCAAGGCGACGCGAAAGGCCATCATCGAAAGCGGGCGGCGGGCCGTGCTGCTGTGCTCGGCAACCATGAGCCATCGCCATTTTCAGGAAGAACCCGAAACGCCTGAGGACATGTCTCAGGAACATCCCTATTCGATGGAGATGTATCAATGGGACATGCGCCTCATCAAAATGATGCGCGACGGCGAAATGAGCGAAGTGCACAAGCTGCTGCCCGAATTTGTCGACATTGCCTTTGCCGAATTCAAGGCCGGTTCCTTCACATGGATGTGTGCGGCCATGGAATATCCCGAACTGCCGGGTGAATTGCTGGGTTTTGGCAACGTGATCGGCACCGGAAATGCAGTTTTCAAATGGGACCTGACCAAACACGGATTGGCGACACCTGCAGATCGCTGGAATGGCGCCACGAGCACCACGGTCCCTCAACCGGCATTCACGCCGTCTGCCACCGCACCATCCGGCGGCAGCAGCGGCTCCGTGTTTTCCGGTGACGGACCGTCCATCGGCGCGCGCCCGTTGAATTCCTGAGGGGGAAAGAAGCAAGATGTCACTCGTCGCAGCCTATTTGGTGCCTGGCAATCCGTTGCCGTATTTGCGTCCCGAAAATCCGCCCTGGGCCGGCATCGCATCCGCCTGCCGCGCGGCGGGACGATCGCTGAGTGCGGCGCGACCGGACACAATCCTTGTCTATTCCACACAATGGATGGCAGTGCTCGACCAGCTCTGGCAAATGCGCCGGTCCTTTGACGATCTCCATGTGGATGAGAACTGGTACGAATATGGCGACCTTGAGTATCAGATCACTTGCGACACCGAGCTGGCGGCCGCCTGTGTCGAGGGCAGCAAGGAAATCGGCATCTCCTCAAAGGGTGTCGATTACGAAAAGTTCCCGATCGACACGGGAACAATCGTTGCCAACGGGTTCATGAATCCGGGCGGGCGCATTCCCCTGACGATCGGGTCAAACAATCTGTACCATTCTTTCGATGACACGGTCCGACTGGCTGAAATGGCCGTCGACAAGGCCAATCGCATGGGACGTCGCGTGGCAATTCTGGGCATTGGCGGCATGTCGGGCTCGATTTTCCGGCACGAGATAGACATCACCACCGACGGCATCGCCACCGCCGAAGATGATGAGTGGAACCGCAAGATGCTCGCCCGCATTCAGCAGGGCGGCAGCGTGTCCGAATTGGGCGCGTTTGCGCAGGAATATGCCAAGGCCGCCAAGGCGGACATGGGCTTCAAGCATTTTGGCTGGGTCTTGGGCGGACTCGGGCGAAATATCAGTGGTGCACAAATCCACGCCTACGGCGCGACCTATGGTTCGGGTGCTGCCGTCATTGAATTCAGAACCTGACAAAGTCTCAAAAAGGGAGCAAGCAATGAAGAAATATCTGATAGGGGGAGCTCTGCTGGCTTTGGCATTCAGTGCCGAAAGCAGCTTTGCGCAGGAATGTGTCATCAAGGTCGGCCGGGTGGTTCCAATCACCGGACCGCTGCTGGATATGGGGCGCGAAACCCCATGGCTGGATGAAAACAAGGTCGATCCGATCAATGCGGCTGGCGGCCTCAAGGTCGGCGATCAGATGTGCAAGATCGAATATGAGATCTACGATTCGAAGGGCACAGCGGCGGGATCCGCCGAGGCTGCAACCCGCGCCATTCTTGAAGACAAGGTGGATGTCGTCATGGCGCAGGGCACGCCGGACACGACCAACGCACCATCCGATCTGTGCGAGCGTTACGAAGTGCCCTGCATCACGTCGGACACACCGATTGAAGCCTGGCTCTACGGCCCGGACGGCAAGCCGAAAACATTCAAATACACCCACCACTTCTTCTTTGGCGTACCGGACCTTGTCACAAACCATGTCGGCATGATCAAAGCCCTGCCCGGCGGATTCAATGGCAAGATCGGCTATCTCTATCCGAATGATCCCGATGGCGTCGTGTTTGCCTCGCTGTTTGATCCGACCTTCAAGGCGGAAGGCTGGGACCCGGTTGACCCGGGCAGGTTTGAACAGGGACTGCCGGATTTCTCCGCCATCATCAACCAGTTCAAGCGGAACCGGGTTGAGGTCGTAACCGGTGTTTTGGCCCCGCCTGATCTGCAAGCCTATCTTCAGCAGGCAGCCCAGCAGGGCTTCAAGCCGAAGATGTATATCATCGACAAGGGAACCGGCTATCCGGAGCCAATGCGGGCACTCGGGGATTTCGGCATCGATATTCTCAGCGTGAACTTCTGGTCACCCGCCTTTCCCGGCAAGTCGAAATATGGGGACTATGACGGCGCGGAACTGGTCAACCGTTACCAGACACAAAATCCAGGCAAACTCTATTCGCCGCCGCTGGCGTGGAGTGACGCCACGTGGGATGTGTTGTTTGACGCCCTGGAGCGCGCCGGAACAACCGATAGGGATGCGTTGCTGAAGGCCATTCATGAAACCGATCTCGACACGGTTGTTGGCCGCATCAAGTTCAATGACCAGAACTATTCGGTTTCGCCGCTCGGTGGTGCACAATGGCGCCGGGATGAAGAAACCGGTGAGCTGGTCAAGGAAAATGTCTTCAACGCCGTTTATCCGGAGGTGGAGATCACCGCACCAATGCGGCTCTACCAGCAGTAAGACAATGGATTGCGGGCGGCAGGAAATAGCCGCCGCCCGCAACGTTTCGGGGAACAGAGTGAATGTGCGCCGCGATCTATCGCGATTTCCAGACCCAGAAAGAGCTCGACGGCGCCTATGATGTCGAGGCATCCGTGCCCGACTTCATGGCCTATGCCCACCAGTTCATCGACGGAAGCGCCGACACACGGCGCGATCTGTTTCATCACGCCAACATCTCGTTTGGCCCCACCGTCGAGGAGTTCTGCGACATCTTTCCCGCAGACAGTCCAGGCGCACCGGTCATGATCTTCATTCATGGCGGCTATTGGCGCATGCTCGGCGCCGGTGATTTCTCTTTTGTCGCGCGCGGATTTGCGGGTCGCGGTGTCACCACGGTTGTCGCCAATTACGCCCTTTGCCCCCAGGTCAGCATTCCGGAGATCGTTCGCCAGATGAGGGCTCTTGTCTGGTGGACCTATCACAACATTGCCGGTTTCAACGGTGACCCGGAAAACATCCATGTCAGTGGCCACTCGGCCGGCGGACACCTTGCGGCAATGTGTGCACTGACCAACTGGTCAGCCGGTTATGGCCTCCCGAGCAATGTGCTCAAGAGCGCAACGGCCATCAGCGGGTTGTTTGACCTCGAACCCATCAGCTTCACTTACCTTCAGCCGGATCTGCGGATCAGTCACGAAGACATTGCTGTCGCCTCGCCGCAGAGACTGTTGCGGAAGGTTACCACGCCGATGCTGATCACCTATGGGAGTGACGAGCCGTCCGAGTTTTCCAGGCATTCCGAGGAGTTTCTTTCAGCCTGGCGCAAAACGGGAAATCACGCCTCCTATTTCCCGCAAATAGGCCGCAACCACTTCACTGCCATTACCGATTTGGCCGATAGCGACGCGCCGCTGACGCGAGCAATCTTTGATATCATGGATCATCGTTCCGATCCGCGTCCCATCCGCAGAAATTCCGTCCATGCCCGTCCTGTCCCGTCGGTGCGGAGCCTGTTGTGATGGCCGATGTGCTGATGCGGACGGAAGGCCTGAACAAATCCTTCGGTGCGGTTTCGATCGCCGAAGACATCTCCTTCGATATCATCGAAGGAGAAGTTGTCGGCATTATCGGCCCGAACGGCGCCGGCAAGACGACGCTGTTTGGTCTGCTCGCAGGAACGGTGGCGCTGGATTCGGGCAGCATTGCCTTTGCCGGAAGGGATGTCACCAAATTACCGACCCATGACCGGGCCCGGTTGGGCATTGCGCGCACCTATCAAATTCCCCGCCCCTTCACACACATGACTGTTCGGGAGAATTTGCAGGTGGCCGCCCTTTTTGCAGGCCAGCTGGAGCAGGCCGAATGCGATGAATGGGTCGATCAGGTGCTTGAATTCACCGGGTTGAAAAAAGAACATGCGATGCTCGCCGGACGCCTGCCCCTGCTTGGGCGAAAACGTCACGAACTGGCGCGTGCTTTGGCAACGCGGCCAAGCCTGCTTTTGATCGATGAAGTCGCCGCCGGTCTGACCGATGCCGAAGTCGATGACTTCATCGACCTCATCGGCCGCATCAAGCGGGCCGGCATCACGGTGATCTGGATCGAGCATGTCATGAAAACCATGCTCCGGGCGACGGATCGGCTCATGGCCCTGTCCGGCGGCCAGATCATTGCCCAGGGCCCGCCTGACCATGTCATCAAAACGCCAGAGGTGCAGCGTGTCTACCTTGGTGCGTAAAGGGAACCTCTTCTCCCAACCGGGCCGTGACGGACAATATCCGATCCTCACGGTGGAAAACCTGTCGGCATGGTATGGCGAATTGCAGGCCCTGTTCGACGTCGGCTTTTCCGTCAACACCGGTGAGGTGGTGTCGGTGATTGGCGCAAACGGTGCGGGCAAATCGACATTGCTGCGATCCATTACCGGCATGATGAACCGGGGAAAAACCGCCAAGATTGAAGGCCGCATCGATTGTCAGGGCCGCCGCCTGGACAAGCTGCGCACGGAAAAGATCGTCGAAACCGGAGTCACCATGGTGCCGGAAGGCAGGATGCTCTTTCAGCGAATGACTGTTTCGGAGAACCTCCTGGTCGGTGCGCACTTGCCGAGGGCGCGCGAAATGGCCCCGGAGAAGCTGGAGGAAATCTTCGCGTTTTTTCCGCGCCTGAGCGAGCGTAAGAACCAGCCGGTCAGCCAGATGTCCGGCGGCGAGCAGCAGATGGTGGCCATTGGCCGCGCCCTGATGTCCCAGCCTTCGGTGATCCTGTTTGATGAATTGTCGCTCGGTCTTGCCCCGATTATTGTCGATGACATCTATGAAAAGGTCCGGCAGATCAACCAGAGCGGTGTGACCTGCCTGGTGATCGAGCAGGATATGCGGCGTGCCCTGGATGTTGCGGACTATGTTCTGGTGATGCTGGAAGGCCGTATTGTTCTGGATGGTCGCCCCGAGGAGCTGTCGGTGGATGCCATAACCGATGCGTATTTCGGCACGCATGAGGCCGGGGGGCACGCATGAGCGATCTGCCATTTGAAGAAGCCGTCTACTGGACGTTGATCGACCTGGCCAATGCCTTTCTGACCGGGACATTCATTGGCGGCTACTACGCAATCCTGTCGATGGGCCTGGCGCTCTCCTTCGGCGTGATGCGCTTGGTCAATCTTGCCCATGGCGAGTTTCTGATCGTCGGTGCCTATTTGTCGGCGGTCATTCTCCAGATCCTGCCGATCCCGCCCTTCTTTGTCCTGATCGTGGTGGTGCCCATCATGTTCGGCATCGGCTACGCGTTACAGCGCTTTTTGTTGAATCATGTTTCCGTTCAGGCAATGGAACGACGCGGCATGTCGGCCAATTTCGGGCTGATGGCGCCCATATTGGTGACATTTGGCCTCGGCATCTTCATCTCGCATCTTCTGTTTGCGATCTTTGCAACGGATGCGATGTCGATCAAGAACTCACTGGCCTTTTCGGCAATCCGTCTCAGCATGGATCTGTCCATTTCAACATTGCGGTTCATTTTTTTCCTGGTGGCAATCGCCATGCTCATCCTGCTCCAGGTGTTTCTGCGCTATTCAGCCACCGGGCGCGCCATCCGCGCCGCGTCGGACAACCCGACCTATGCCGCGCTGATGGGCATCCGCACAGACCACATCTTTGCTATCGCTCTGGGAATATCACTGGCAATAAGCGGTGTTGCCGGCTTCATGATCGGCATGACCCGGACATTCCAGCCCTTCGATGGACCGCAATTCATTCTGGTGGCCTTTGGGGTCGTGATCATCGGCGGCATGAACTCCATAACCGGCAGTCTCGTCGGCGGCATCCTCCTTGGTATCGTTCAAGTTCTCGCAGGCACCTATTTTGGTCCTTCGGCACAGCTTGTGGGCGGATACATGCTCGTGCTGGCGGTCCTCGCCTTCTTCCGCGAAGGACTGTTTTCGCGATGATCGGACGATTCCTCAACCAGATCGCGGAACCCGTAACGTCACGGTGGCTGATTGCCGTGCTGCTCGTGATCCTGATTCTGTTTCCCTGGGCGATGGGCGAAGGTGGCCGCTACTACACCGTGCTTCTGATGACGGTGTTCATCTTCGCAACGCTCGGTCACGCCTGGAACCTTCTGGCCGGATTCTGCGGTCTGCTGTCATTCGGAATTCAGGTCTATATCGGTCTTGGAGGCTTCACGGTCGCCATCCTGAAATACTATCTGAACGTGCCTGTATGGTGGGCAATGATACTCAGTATCATCGTGACGGCAGCCATGGCCCTGCTCATGGCCGTGCCCCTGTCAAGCCAGCATGGCCGTCGCAACACGTGGATTGGTGTCATTGTCGCGGTGGTTCTGTGGATCATCTACGAGATCATCATCGTCTACAATCCTGGCGCGGATTTGTTCGGCGGCGCCTATATCCGCCGCGTCATCATCCTGTTCGGGATTTTCCTGGGCGCCCTGCCCCTGCTGAAATTGCAGGGCGCCTATTTTGCCGTCGCCACATGGCTGATTGCTGCAGCCGTTGCATCGATCTTCAATGAATGGCGGGTGGTGGGCGCCGGTGGCGGAATGAACATCGCCAATGAAACCACCGTAATGGGCCGCTACTATGCCGGCCTGATCCTGCTGGTGGTGGCGACCGGCGTGGTCTGGTGGCTCCTGAACAGCCGATTCGGCCAGGCGCTCACCGCGGTGCGGGACGATGAGGAAGCGGCGACGGCCATCGGCATCGATATTCGCCTGATCAAGTCCATGGTGTTTTTGATCTCGGCACCAATGGCCGGACTTGCAGCGGCGCTCTACTACATCGACGCCGTGACGATTACGCCGCCGGACGCCTTTCATATCCGTTGGTCGGCCTATGCGGTTTTCGTCGTCGTCGCAGGTGGTATGGGCACGCTTTCGGGACCGATTATCGGTGCGATCGTCTTCATCATCGTGCAGCGCTTTCTGGTTGGCATTTGGAGCGGCGGCGATCTGACGCTCGGCATCGCGGCCGTTCTGCTCATTTTGCTGCTGCCACGCGGGATAGCCGGCTTTTTGAGCGATCTACGGGAATCCGCCTCCAACGCGGCGTCAAAAGCGACTGTGCCGCAGGCCGGGCTGGGCGCATCGACCGGCGCCGTGGTTTCGGTAAGCCTGGTTCCGTCCAGCCCTGCTTTGCATCTGCTTCCCGGAACTGCACAATGGCGCAATCTACGTGTGGGCATGTCATCGGTTGCGCAACGCATTGCCGCTGAACGACCGGACACGCTGGTCATCTTGAGCAATCACCGCGCACCGCCGTCCGAGGGACGGACAGCAGCGCATCTGAGCGGCAATCTTCGCGACCCGGATTTTTCGACCTTTGGAGATATTGGCTTCGACATTCAAAACGACCTGCCTCTGGCCCAGGCGCTCGAACAGGCAGGCCTGCGAACACACGCGCCCGCCCGGGCGGAAAATGTCGTCGACGGCGGCGCCATGGCCGCGCTTGCCCAGATTGACCGCAATCACAGCCTGCCCGTGGTGGTCGTCGATCTGAGCGGACTGGCTCCGAGCGATGCGCATGGTGTTGGCCAAAAGCTCAAACAGGCGGCTCAGGATCTGGGCCGCCGGATTGCCGTGCTCGGCTTGAGCGGCCTTTCCGGCTCCGCGCTCAAACCGGACATAAACAGTGATCCGGGCCACCTCGCATCCGCGGACGATGATCAGGCCAATCGTCAGATACTCGGCTGGTTCCAATCCGGCGACGATGCCGGACTGCAAAGCGGACTGCGCAGCCTGGCCACCGGCCGGGGCATTGAAAATCATGGTGCCGTTCTCACGGCGATCAGTGGTCTGGCATCCGGCAAGGCCGATGTGTTGTGCTATGGCGCGATCTTCGGAGCCGGGGCTGCGGTCGTGGACTTTCCAGCAGGGAGCACCCCATGAAGGACATCCTGAATTTCATCGACGGAGCCTATTGCGAGGGAAGCATCGGACGCTGGTTCGACGATATCGATCCCTGCACCGGTCAGGCCCATGCCCGTATATCGGAAGCTGGCAGCGACGACGTCAATCGCGCCGTCAGTGCCGCCCGCAACGCCCTGTCGGGACCCTGGTCCCAGATGCCGCAGGCGGCACGATCCGCAATGATTCGTGCTGTCGCAGAAGAAATTGACAACCGTTTCAACGCCTTCCTTGAAGCCGAGGTCGCCGATACGGGCAAACCGCACAGCCTGGCAAGCGTGGTCGATATCCCCAGGGGAGCGGCGAATTTTCGCATCTTTGCCGACATCATCGCCAATCTGTCGGAGCATGCATTTCCGATGGACACGCCCGATGGCGGCCGCGCATTGAATTACACCTCACGCCGACCGAAGGGCGTCGTCGCGGTGATCAGCCCATGGAACCTCCCTCTCCTGTTGATGACGTGGAAGGTCGCACCGGCGCTGGCTTGCGGAAACGCCGTGGTTGCCAAGCCGTCGGAAGAAACGCCGGCCACCTGTGCCCTGCTTGGCGACGTGATGAATTCTGTCGGGATACCGCCGGGCGTCTTTAATGTCGTTCACGGATTTGGTCCGGGCTCCGCCGGAGAAGCGCTTACGAAACACCCCGGCGTGGATGCAATCACATTTACCGGCGAGACCCGCACCGGCGAGGCCATCATGAAAGCCGCTGCCGCGGGCACGCGTGATATATCGTCCGAACTGGGCGGCAAGAACGCCGCGCTGGTTTTTGCCGATTGCGATATTGATGCGGCCGTTGAAGGCACCGTTCGTTCCACCTTCACCAATTGCGGTCAGGTCTGTTTGTGCACTGAGCGTGTCTATGTCGAACGTCCGATCTTCAATGCGTTTGTCGACAGGCTGAAAGCCGAAGCCGAGAAATTGCATCCGGGTGCACCGACCGATGCGAAAACCGGTATCGGTCCGCTAATATCAGCTGAACATCGGGACAAGGTGACCGGATATTTCGAACGGGCACGGGCGGCAGGCGCCACAGTCGTCACCGGTGGCGACGTTCCGGTGATTGATGGTGATCTCGCCAACGGCTTCTGGGTACGTCCAACCATTTGGACGGGTCTTGCCGAAGACAGTCCGCTGGTCAAGGAAGAGATTTTCGGACCCGTCTGCCACATTGCCCCATTCGACAGCGAAGAGGAAGCATTGCACCTGGCCAATGACACCGATTACGGCCTGGCCGCGACGCTTTGGACCCGTGACCTTAGTCGGACTCACAGGATCGCTCCACGGCTGGAGGCCGGTATTGTCTGGGTCAACACATGGAACCTGCGCGACCTTCGAACCCCCTTTGGCGGTTCCAAACAGTCCGGCATCGGACGCGAGGGTGGTGCCTATTCGCTCGAATTCTATTCTGAACTTTCCAATATCTGCATCAAGATGTGAGCTTTCAGACATGAACCGGATTCCCATTCACAATCCATTGCATCAGCGGCGAGACCGCCGACTTAAACTCGCGAACAGGCGTGTTAGAGCGGCGACCGCTACCGTGCAGAGCTCAGCTCCATGCCGCCATCTGCCGCAGGCATCGTTGATCAGCGAGGTATCATCTTGAACGCAATCGAAACACGCATCGCTGAAAATGGCATCGAACTCCCTCCGACCCAACCTCCGATGGCTGCGTTGCTCAAGCCGACGCGAATTCTCGGCAGACGTCTGCTGGTGTCGGCGCAACTGCCCAAACTGGACAACCGCGTGGTGTATACCGGCAAGGTGGGGGGCTCGGTGGATCTCGCCACCGCACAACAGGCCACTCGCCTGTGTGCCCTCAATGTCGTGGCCCACGCGAAAGAGGCTTTGGACGGCGATCTGGGCCGCATTGAGGCCGTCGCCAATCTGCGCGGCTTTGTCAATGTCGCGCCCGGCTTCCATCAGATCGCCGAGGTGGTCAACGGCGCTTCCCAACTCATCCTTGATGTGTTCGGACCGGAGGTTGGCGCCCATTGCCGAACCGCCGTCGGCGCCGCAAGCATGCCCTTTGACGCGACGGCAGAAATCGAGGCCGAGTTCTATCTGCGCCAGGCCGACTAGCCATCCACGTCGACATTGGCGGGGACTACTGTCCCTTGGCGCCAGGTCGGTCAGGAAGCGTCAGCGCCGCCATGTGAAACCGCAATTGCGTGTCGTCATACCGGTATTCATTGCCGACAGGGCAGGCATTGCGTGACGCGCAGCCCTGTGACAGGCATCCATCAGACTTCATTTCATCGGCCAGATAGGTGCGGCACCGGCCAACCTCGAAATGACCGGTATCCAGTGCACCGGCAGGACAGGCCGAAAGACACGGACGGTCCTCGCAATGGTCGCACGGATGCTGCAAGTTCGATGGCTCCGGCAGTCGGATTGACCTGGTAAATCCCAGCGCGGCGCGATAGCCATGCCAAAGCCCGAATTCGGGATGAATGAGAATGCCAAGCGGTGAAGCCTTTAGGCCTTCGCTCTGGCTGATCCAGCTCTGAAAAGGCCACCAGGGTTTTTCAAACGGGTAAAGCGCCGCACAGGAAAAGGCATCCGCAATCGGTTCCATCACCTGTTTGGACCATTCATCCAGCGGATCGCGTCCCCCATGGGCCAGCTGAAACCGCCGAAAATGCGGCCAATGTGATGAACCAACATGGCCAACCAACACAAGGCTCTTGAGGTTTTGCCCGTCTACAGCCGGCCCGTCCACATCGAATTGCAAACCACCGCGTGCCGACAGACCATGCTTGGCAAGGACGTCACTGATTTTGGCATAGGTCGCACCTTCATCCTGCTGGCCGTCAATCATCCTTGTCTGATGCAGCGGAACGCCACACTTCCCGGTGGATGATACTGGCCACTTTTGCCCGGCCGTCCTCGGGCTTCTTTCAGGTGAAGGCGTCGGGCATCGACGCCTTCTTGTTGGCGATGAAATCCGTCAGCCCGTCCTGGATACCGGCATCCAGAGGTGGTGCCTGAAAGGATTCCAGCCAGTTCCGGCACAGTGCATTGGCACGATTTTCGATCCGTTGCTCGCCCTCGGTCTGCCATTGTTCGAACGAGTTGTTGTCGGCCAGCGGCGAGCGATAAAACGCCGTCTGAAAATTGGCCTGCGTGTGGGCGCAACCCAGATAGTGGCTGCCGGGACCCACCTCGCGAATGGCATCCAGCGCCTGTGCTCCTTCCGAAAGGTCCACGCCCTCGGCCAGCCGTTGCATCATGCCAAGCTGGTCGACATCGATCATGAATTTTTCATAGGACGATACCAGTCCACCCTCCAGCCAACCGGCCGAATGCAGCGCGAAATTCGTGCCGGCAAGCAATGTCGTGTTGAGTGTGTTGCTGCTTTCCTGCGCGGCCTGGGCATCCGGCACCTTGGAACCACAGAGCGATCCGCCGGTGCGGAAGGGCAAACCAAGCCGCCGGGCAAGCTGCGCAGCACCATAGGATACCAGCGTGGGTTCCGGGGTTCCGAATGTCGGGGCACCGGATTGCATGGAAATGGACGCTGCGAATGTACCGAACAGAACGGGAGCTCCGGGCCGTATGAGTTGGGTAAAGGCCGCTCCGGCCAGGACCTCGGCCAGGATCTGTGTCAGGGTTCCCGCCACGGTGACCGGGCTCATGGCCCCGGCCAGAATGAACGGAGAGACAATGCAGGCCTGATTGTGTCGGGCATAGACCTTCGCCGCGCCCAGCATCGTCTCATCGAAGACCATCGGTGAATTCGCATTGATCAGGTTGATGACCACGCAATGTTCGTTGACATAGTCCTCACCGAACAGAATCTTGCACATGTCAACCGTATCTTGCGCTCGTTCCGGCGCGGTTACGGATCCCATGAAGGGTTTGTCGGAGAGCCGCATATGGGCGAACACCATATCAAGATGCCGCTTGTTCACTGGCACATCAACAGGCTCGCAAACCGTCCCGCCGGAGTGATGCAGGGACGGCGCCAGATAAGCCAGTTTTACGAAATTTTCGAAATCCTCAAGGGTCGCATAACGGCGCTCGCCATCAAGGTCCCGCACAAAGGGGGGGCCATAGACCGGCGCAAACACCGTTGCCTTGCCGCCGATCTGAACCGATCGCTCTGGATTACGCGCATGCTGCGTAAAAACCGAAGGGGCGGTTTTCAGGAGTGAGCGACACAGCCCCTTGGGAAAATGCACCCGCTCTCCCCTGACATCGGCACCGGCCTGCCGCCATAGGTCAAGCGCTTCCGCATCGTCGCGGAACTCAATTCCGATTTCTTCCAGCATGGTATCGGCATTGGCTTCGATAAGTGCCAGGCCCTCTTCATCAAGAACCTCGTATTCCGGAATTTTGCGCCGGATGAAGAAGTTTTGCGCTCCGGGACCGCCCCCGCCCCTTGATGCCCTCCGCGCGGCTGCACCACCGGCACCACCGCGGCCACGCCGACCGCCGGCACGTCCGGCCTTGCTTGCTTCAGCTTCCATCTCACAAACCTCCAAACCGGCACATGCCGAGGGCTCCTTTCGGTCATGCTAGACCAACCGGGAACGCGGATATTATCTCAAAGCGCCAAGCCGTGACGCTAAGGCGATATCCTTGCCGGGCTGTGCCACACTTGTCATCCGTCGCTTTTCAGATTGGCACGCGTCGTTTTTGATACGCCAAATTTTGATACTTTCAGCATAAGACTCATTAATGTAAGGAGTTACATGGTTCATAAGTGAGGCCATCACGGAAACAAGCGTGGCTTGCCAGCATCGAGGAACTGCCGATGTCCGACGACGAAGAAATTATTCTGTCCGAACTGTCCGACGATGAACTTGTGCAGCAAATGCATGACGACCTTTATGACGGGCTGAAGGAAGAGATCGAAGAAGGCACCAATATCCTGCTGGGCCGCGATTGGATGCCCTATGATGTCCTGACCAAGGCGTTGGTCGAGGGCATGCGCATCGTCGGTGAGGATTTTCGGGACGGCATCCTCTTTGTCCCCGAAGTCCTGTTATCCGCCAATGCGATGAAGGGCGGCATGGCCATTCTGCGTCCATTGCTGGCGGAAACCGGTGCGCCGAAACTGGGAAAAATGGTCATCGGCACCGTCAAGGGCGACATCCACGATATCGGCAAGAACCTTGTCGGCATGATGATGGAAGGTGCCGGGTTCGACGTGATCGACATTGGCATCAACAACCCGGTCGAAAACTATCTGGAAGCCATCGAGGAGCATGAGCCCGATATTATCGGCATGTCGGCGCTGCTGACCACCACCATGCCCTATATGAAGGTGGTGATCGACACGATGAAGGAAAAAGGCATCCGGGACGACCATGTCGTGTTGGTCGGTGGTGCGCCGCTCAACGAGGAGTTCGGCATGGCTGTCGGCGCCGATGCCTATTGCCGGGATGCTGCGGTCGCCGTCGAAACCGCCAAGGAATTCATGGCGCGCCGTCACAATTCTCTGGCCAACGCGAGTTGACAGAGCCCGCCACTTGACGGCAATCCTGTGAATTGGCGGCTCGATGAGCCGCCAATTTCGTTTCAACACTCCGCTGAATCCGGATCATGCGCACGAAGAGCAACACAAGTACTGAGATTTCCCCGGTCCGGGTCATCGGTTGCGGCGCAATCGCCCGGGAAATCCTGGCTGTTTGCAAGGTCAGCAAACTGGACCATGTCGACCTGATCTGCCTGCCAGCCATCTGGCACAATCATCCCGATCGTATTGCACCCGGCGTCCGTGAAGCCGTTCAACAGGCCCGCGCGGAGGGATTTGAGCGCGTCTATGTGGCCTATGCCGATTGCGGCACAGGCGGAGCGCTCGATCGCGTCTGCCGCGAAGAGGGTGTCGAACGGATCGCCGGGCCCCACTGCTATTCGTTTTTCGCCGGAAACGAGGCCTTTGCAGGCTGGGAGGATGATCTTGACGCGTTTTTCCTGACCGACTTTCTGGCCCGCCAGTTTGATGCTTTTGTGACCGAACCGCTCGGTCTGAGAAAGCATCCGGAACTGCGCGACATGTATTTCGGCAACTACAGAAAGCTGATTTATCTGTCGCAAATGGAGGACCCTGCGCTGCAGGAAAAGGCAAAGAAAGCAGCCGAATTCCTTGGTTTGCAATACGAATATCGCTTTACCGGCTATGGTGATCTGGCAACCGCAATCAACGAAGCCTGACGATTCGAGGCCAATTCAAGACCGAAACTCCAGACAGCCGCGCCCTTGTGGTAAGGACCTGTACACCCCAAATACGGAAACCGTGACGGATTGGGATCAGGCATTGTCCTATTGTTTTTACAATCGGCTGATAATACGAGAGGGACAGGCCGCGATATTGGCCGGGAGCGGGAAAGTACATTTGTGAGTGACATTCCAGCCAAAAACCCGGTTCCGGGTGTTTCGGCAAATCAGGACCATCATCCGGAAAGCCTGTCGGATCTTCTCAAAAAGCTCGCCGATGAGGCGGATGAACGGGTCACCTTGCGCGATATCGCCGAAGCGCTGGACGAACGATCGTTCGGCGCCTTTCTGCTTGTCTTCTCCATACCGAACCTCATTCCTCTTCCCCCCGGGGCCACGCTCATCCTGGGCCTGCCGCTGATTTTCATCGCATGGCAGATCGTCGCCGGCCGGAACAAGATCTGGTTGCCTGATCGTCTTGCAAACTATGCGCTGGACAAAAGAACCTTGCACAAGATTGTTCGGCGAGCCGATCCGTGGCTCAGACGAATGGAAGCCTGGGTCAGGCCGCGCCATTGGCCGCTGTCGAATCCGATGGCCGAACGCCTGTTCGGTATCTACACTCTGTTTCTGGCCATCGTCGTGGTCATCCCGATCCCGTTCGGCAATTGGCTTCCGGCCTTTGCGATTGCCGTTATCGGTCTGGCGCAAACCGAACGTGATGGAAATTGCCTGGCCGTTGGATCGATCATCGGCGTCATCGCCGTCTCGATTTTCGGGTTGATCGCATTGCTCACCACGGCATTGTTCACCGCCGTCGTTTGACCCCATCGGTTGAGCGCATCATCCGGGCTTGAACCCTTGGTCGCAGAGGCGTATCTGCATGGGTCAGGTTGACGTCGTTTTTAAGCCTGCTGCGCGTCGCCGGGCAGCAAGCCACCGTGATGGATTGTCATCATTGTACCCACCGAGGAGATCCCGAATGGCTGATCTGATTACCGTATATTGGCGGGACATTCCCGCCCAGATCATCGTGAAGAAAGGACGCGCGACGGCAAAACGCGAATTGTCCCTTCGCTTTACGGAAGCCATCGACATGTGTGCCATGCGCACCGGCGCCCATGAGACGGATGACTATCTCGCGGAATGGCGCCGCGGCACACCGCAAAAGGTTTCCGATGATCTCGAGGCGGAAGCCGACAAGGCCGTGGCCGCCATCGAAAGCCAATACACCAAAGACCATCTGAAGCGACTGGTACAGTCAGAAGGAAAGGCCGCAGATCATGACGACGGTGGTGGAAATGCAAACCCCTCGACCGGGTAAAATCGCAGCTTCGATCGAAGTGGCACCCCGACAGGCGATTGAATCGGCCGATCTTCCTGGCTTGTTCCCGCCCGGAACGGACGTCTATGTGACCGATATCGGAACCGATACGAACCAGACATTGGTCGAGGCCGCCAAGCGGCTGCGTGCCATCGGTTATGAACCTGTGCCGCATTTCGCATCCCGTCGCCTGACGACGCGCGACGCGTTTGAGGAGCGCATCAGGCTGATGAGCGAAGAGGCAGGCGTAAAGAATGTTCTGGTTATCGGTGGTGGCCTCGAACGGCAGGCCGGCGATTTTTCATCGACAATGGAGGTGCTTGAAACCGGCTATTTCGACAAATACGGCATCAACCGGATCGGCGTTGCCGGCCATCCCGAAGGCAGCCCGGAATTTTCCGAGGAGGTCGCCCTGCAGGCCCTGCGTCTCAAGAAAAATTTTGCCGAACGCAGTGATGCGCAATTGCGCATCGTCACGCAATTCGGGTTTGACGCGAAGGCTTTCATCAGCTGGGCCGATGGTCTCAAGGAACATGGTATCGATCTGCCGGTGCATCTGGGCGTCGCCGGACCGGCAAAAATAACCACGCTGATCAAGTTCGCCGCCATGTGTGGTGTCGGCAATTCCATTTCGTTTCTCAAGAAGAACGCGCTCTCGCTGACGACCCTGGCGACATCCCACTCTCCCGAAACGATGGTCGGGCCCATCGAAGCCCATGTGATGAACAGCAAATCGACGCCGATACGCCAGATTCACGTGTTTGCCTTCGGTGGATTGAAAAAAGCATCCGAATGGCTTGAAGATCGCGGCTCATGGGATATAAAGACATCTTTATATCCTTCTACGACAAACGCGCAGAGCTGAGGATCGGCTGATGACCCGCACCGTTGTTGCTTCGGCGACCAAGGAAATCATTATTGGCTTCGATCAGCCTTTCTGTGTGATCGGCGAGAGAATCAACCCGACCGGGCGAAAAAAGCTTGCGGCGGAAATGCAGGCCGGGAATTTCGAAACGGTCAAATCGGATGCGCTGGCGCAGGTTGCCGCCGGTGCCACGATGCTGGATGTGAATGCCGGTGTCACATCGGTCAACCCGAACGAGACGGAACCGGGTTTGCTGGTCCAGACGCTCGAAATTGTTCAGGACCTGGTCGACATTCCCCTGTCGATCGATTCATCCGTCTCCGCCGCGATCGAAGCCGGGCTGAACGTCGCCAAGGGTCGCCCATTGGTCAATTCGGTCACCGGTGAGGAAGAGAAGCTCGAAGCGATTCTGCCCCTGGTCAAAAAATATGATGTTCCCGTCGTGGCCATTTCGAACGACGAAACCGGCATCTCGGAGGATCCGGATGTCCGCTTTGCGGTCGCCAAGAAAATCGTCGAACACGCGGCCGACTATGGCATCAAGCCACAGGACATCGTTGTCGATCCCCTTGTCATGCCGATCGGAGCCATGGGCACAGCCGGTCTGCAGGTATTCAGGCTGGTCCGCCGGTTGCGAGAGGAATTGGGGGTCAACACCACCTGCGGCCTCTCCAATGTCTCGTTTGGCCTGCCCCACCGCCACGGTGTTAATGCCGCCTTCATCCCGATGGTCATTGCATCGGGCATGACATCGGCCATCATGAATCCCTGCCGGCCGCAGGAAATGGAAATGGTCCATGCGGCCAATGTTCTGAACGGAACGGACGCCAACTGTCAGAACTGGATCATGACCTATCGTGATCACACGCCTGCAGCCGGTGCTGCCACGGAAGCCGCCGGCGGGGCCCCGGCTGCCGGTCGACGCCGTGGAGGACGCCGCGCCCGCGCCTGACCCACCGCACCTGATTCCCGATTCAGTATCGGGATCGTCGCACGAATGACAGGAGTTCCGGATGGACCAGAAGGCAGAGAACGCCAAAGATCCACTGGTGCTCTTCATGCCGTCGGGACGCCGCGGCCGTTTCGCGCAGGGCACCAATGTACTCGAAGCCGCACGGCAATTGGGCGTCTATGTCGAGAGTGTTTGCGGCGGGCGGGGCATTTGCGGCCGATGCCAGATCGAAATCCAGGAAGGTCATTTTGCCAAACACGGCATCACCTCGGCTGCCGACCATCTCTCTCCATTTGGCGCCAAGGAAACCCGTTACGCCGAGAAGCGCGATCTCCTCGAGGGACGCCGTCTGTCCTGTTCGACAACCGTCCAGGGCGATCTCGTCATCGACATTCCGCAGGACGTTCAGGTCAATGCCCAAATTGTCCGCAAGGCCGCTGACGCGCGGCTGATCGACCGAAATCCAGCCATCCAGATGTGCTATGTCGAAGTTGAAGAGCCCGACATGCACAAACCGCTGGGAGATCTCGACCGTTTGAAACTGGCCCTGGAACGTGACTGGGGCTTTTCCGACATCATGATCGATCAGCACCTGTTGCCGCGCGTTCAGGCCATCCTGCGCAAAGGCAAATGGGCGGTCACCGCAGCGATCCACAAGGACATGGAAACAGCACGCCCCTCGCTGATCGCCCTTTATCCAGGACTCAAGAACGAAGCCTATGGCATCGCCTGCGATATCGGGTCGACCACAATTGCGATGCACCTTTCATCGTTGCTGTCGGGCTTGACCATCGCATCGGCCGGAATCTCCAACCCGCAAATACGGTTCGGTGAAGACCTGATGAGCCGGGTTTCCTATGTGATGATGAATCCGGATGGCTGCGAAGCCATGACCAAGGCGGTACACAATGCCCTCAACGGCCTGATCGAGGAGGTCTGCGCCGAATCCGGCGTCGACCCGCAGGACATTCTCGATGCTGTGTTCGTCGGCAATCCGATCATGCATCACCTGTTTTTGGGGATTGATCCAACCGAACTTGGCGGAGCGCCCTTTGCACTCGCTGTCTCCGGCGCGGTGCACAGCTGGGCAAGCGATCTCGACCTGGCGCTGAACATGGGCACGCGCGTTTACATGCTTCCCTGCATCGCCGGTCATGTCGGTGCCGATGCGGCAGCTGCCACTTTGAGCGAGGGCCCGCACCGCCAGGATGAAATGATGCTGCTGGTCGATGTCGGCACCAATGCCGAAATCATCCTCGGCAACCGGGACCGGGTGGTCGCGGCCTCGTCACCGACCGGGCCGGCCTTTGAAGGCGCCGAGATTTCCTGCGGTCAACGCGCGGCGCCCGGTGCCATTGAACGCGTTCGCATTGATCCGCAAACCCTCGAACCGCGTGTCCGGGTTCTGGGCACCGAACCCTGGTCGGACGAACCAGGTTTTGATCTGCTGACGGAAAACACGAAGGTGACCGGCGTCTGCGGCTCGGGAATCATCGAAGTAGTGGCGGAGATGTACCTTGCCGGGATCATCACCGAGGACGGCGTCATCAACGGTGAACTGGCCGAAAAATCGAAGAGAATTATAAGGGACGGCAGAACCTATTCCTATGTCCTATGGGAAGAGGATACGACGCTGACCATTACCCAGAATGATGTTCGCGCCATCCAGCTTGCCAAGGCCGCTCTTTACGCCGGCATCAAATTGCTGATGGATAAACAGGGCATTGCCCATGTTGATCGGATCGGACTTGCCGGTGCCTTCGGTTCATTCATCGATCCCAAATACGCCATGGTGCTGGGGCTTGTCCCCGATTGCGATCTCGACAAGGTCAAGGCTGTCGGCAACGCTGCCGGAACCGGTGCCCGCATGGCGTTGCTCAACCGTGACTACCGCCGCGAAATCGAGCAGACCGTCACTGCGATTGAAAAGATCGAAACGGCGCTGGAGCCGAAATTCCAGGAACATTTCGTCTACGCCATGGCGCTGCCCAACAAGGTCGACCCCTTCCCCAAACTGGAAAAAGCTGTGCAGCTCCCACCCAAGACGGCGCCCGCCTCAACCGAGGAGCGGCCGGCCCGCCGCCGCTCCCGCGAGGGACGGCGCCAGCGGAGCTGAAGCGCCAGCCACGCGGTTCCGATCAATGGATATTCCTGGAAAGCGGCTCGCCGATTTCAAAGCGGCGGAAGCTTGCCTCGAATCCTTCCCGCTCGGGTGAACAGAACGCAATGCCCGCTTTCACCTCATCAAATGCCGGCGGAAAGTAAGCCAGGCGGGCCATCGCCCAGTCTGCATCGTCGAGACTGTACTGGATGAACACCGCATCGCCGAGGCGGGTCATGCGCAGGAACACCTCGTCTGGATTGTCCGGCAGCCGGATGGCCGACCAGTCGGACTGCCCATTGGTGACCACGACGCTGAGATGGGCGTGGCCATCCGTCAGTTCGATGCCGCATTTGATCCAGTGACGGGCGTCCGCTCGCATCATCATCCCCGCCTGGTCATACAGCGCTTCATAGTGGCCGCGAAACGCAACCTGGGCGGTAAAATCCCCCGCCCCTTTGGTCCAGAGGAAGTGACCGTCGTCCCTGTGAAAGCCGTAATAGGTACTCTGCCAGAAATCGGTTTTCATGCCGGATCGGACCGTCAGGATGCCATCATCAAGAGCATGAAATGGCGGTTCATTCATCCATGTCATGGACTCGAGTGTCGTATTCATCGCATTCGGTTTCCTTCACCGTCCGTCAATGGTCGGCAGGGCGTCGGGTTCACTCCTGAAATGTCCCCGTTTGGCCATACATTGCAAAGGCCGCACGGATGTGATCTGCGGCAGCGCATACGGGCGCTTCCGCGTCCGGTCGCACAATCATGCCAAGTGCATAGATGCCGATTGGCGGCAATCCGTCCTCCTCGCCGAGCACCACCAGATCATCCCCAACAAAGGGTTTCGGCAAAGGCGCGATGGCCAGGTCGGACTGGATGGCTGCTCTCTGCCCGCTTGTGTGGGCGCTCATATAGGCAATGCGATACTTGATATCCATCGCTTCGAGCCCCTCGACCGCGCCGGCGCGCCAGGCACAGCCCTCCTCCCACAGGGAAACGGGAATGGGAGTGCGCAGGTGGGCGCAGCCACCTTTCGCACCGGCCCAGACCAGTTGCTCCGTCAGCAGCACCTCGCATCCCGGTGGCTGGTTGTCCCGCTGGCAGGTCAGGAGGGTGATATCGAGTCGACGCTCCTCCATCCTCTTGATCAGCCGGGAGCTTTGATCAATCACCACGTCCACCGCAATCGACGGATGGGTTTTGGCAAATCGCTTCAGCACGCCTGGCAGAAGGCGGTCGCTGACATCATCCGGCGCACCGAGGCGCACAACGCCCGATATGTCCGGCGAGACAAATTGCGAAACCGCTTCGCGGTTCAGCGACAGCAAACGCCTGGCATAACCGAGCAGGATGGCACCATCGCTGGTCAGTGTCACCGACCGGGCGTCGCGCGACAGCACCGGGCGACCGAGCATTTCCTCCAGTTTCTTGATCTGCATGGAGACGGCGGAAGGTGTGCGAAACACGGTCGCAGCCGCCGCAGTGAAACTGCCGGTGTCAGCGATGGCCACGAAGGTGCGCAGCACGTCAAGCTCGAGAAGAGGGACCGGATGATTGAAAGGAGCGTTCATGTTAGCCGTTCAATTTATTTGATCTAAACCATCATATCTATTCATTTGATTGAACCAAAGAAAAGAACCATAGTCAACATCAAGGGTCGCGACCTTGTCAGAAACCACCCGGAAAGGTGAGCCACCAATCCGGGGCATCAACAAGGAACCTGGATATGTCCTATCGACAGCATCGAATGGAAACATCAATCGCCGACGGTTTTTTGAACACACGTCGCATTCACTGGACAGCCGGAGCAACGGGATGGATTGTCTCGTTCTTCCAGCGTATCGCTGAACATCGTCAGCGCTCTGTGTTGCGTCGCAAGACGAAAGCCGCCATGGGCAAGTTGGATGAACGCATGCTGAAAGACATCGGTTGGCCCGGTCGATACAATCCGGAAGGCGAGCGCGGGCCCGATAATCGGTAACAACCATGCAAATCACCAGGAACGGCCCCGTTTGTGAACACATCCAAAACGGGGCCATCCGCACGTTCAGAATCAATGGCAACGTCCGGTTGCCAAACCAACTGCCGAACGGTTGGAAATAAGCACGGCTTAAGGCGCGGATTAAATCTCCTAAAGCGGGGAAAAATTTGCTTCACAGGGCTGAAATGCTGTGCCAATGTCGCCCGAAATTTACCCCAAATCGGGAGGTCCGGGGCACAATTCCATACTGGAATCCCACCATTGCACCGATAGGGGCGTGAGCACGGCAATCGCGGTGCCGCCAGAATCGAGCGTCACGTCAGCGGCGCGGGATGACAGGCGACCGCCAGGTTCGAGGATCGACGGCGATGGAAAACGACGTGACAACGAACAGGCGTTCCTTCGTATTTTATCTGGTTCCCGATTTTTCCCTCATCGCTTTTGCCACTGCGATCGAACCGCTGCGGCTGGCAAACAGAATGCTTGGTTATGAGGGCTATTCATGGCGCATCGCCTCATTTGATGGTCAACCCGTCGCGGCCTCAAATGGCGTTGAGGTGTCCGTCAGTTCGACCTTGGCCGATGAACGCGCCTTTCTGTCTGGTGAAAAACGACCATCGATGGTGTTCGTGTGCTCCGGGGTCAATGTCGAAGCCCATGCGCAGAAATCGCTCCATGCATGGCTGCGCGAAGTCCATAACCGCAATATCTCGGTGGGTGGGCTTTGCACCGGTGCCTATGTCCTTGCGGCTGCCGGTTTGCTGTCCGGTCGGCGGTGCGCCATCCACTGGGAAGACCTGCCGGGTTTTTCCGAGAAATTTCCGCTCGCCGAAGTCTATGCCGACCTCTACGAAACAGACGATAACATCTACACCTGTGCCGGTGGCACGGCGTCCCTCGACATGATGTTGAATCTGATCGGCGAGGACCACGACGAGAACCTGGTCAACCGGGTCTGCGAACAGGCCCTGACCGACCGCGTTCGCAATCCACACGATCGCCAGCGCCTGCCGTTGCGAGCCCGGCTCGGTGTACAGAATTCCAAGGTTCTGTCCATAATCGAACTGATGGAAGGCAACCTGTCGGAGCCTCTGTCATTGCTTGAAATTGCAGATTATGCGGGCCTGTCACGGCGCCAGATCGAACGGCTGTTCCGGCAGGAGATGGGGCGCTCCCCTGCCCGCTATTATCTTGAAATCCGGCTAGATCGTGCCCGCCATCTTTTGGTCCAGTCGTCCCTGCCGGTGGTCGAGGTGGCCGTCGCCTGCGGGTTTGTCTCCGCCTCGCATTTCTCCAAATGCTACCGGGAACTTTTCGGCCGCTCACCACAGCAGGAACGGGCCGACCGGAAACAGTTGCTGGTCTCTGCGGCCTAAAGCGCTCTTTTCATGAACCAGCGTCGGTGATCGCCCGGAAATTGATCCGGCATGTTTGACAATTTGCCGAATGTCTCAAATCCCTGAGCCTCGTAAAACGCTCTGGCTTGGCCACTGGATGTATCCAGCCAAGCACCATGGCACCCCAATTCCCTGCCGCGGGCCTCGACTGTCTGCATGAGTTGACGCCCAAGTCCATTGCCGCGCTGGTCTTCGCGAACCCAAAGTGTCTTGATCAGGAGCCAGCCATAGGCGGTGGATGCCGTTACTCCCGCCACAATCGCATTGGCTTCATCCCGGATTGAAAGGACAATTTGGGTGTTCTCTGATTGAACATTGCTTGCCGCCAATGCGCGCAGCAATTCGGTCTCGACAAAGTCGCTGACCGCGGCACTCTCGGTATCGGACTCGGCTCTGATCTTCAATTGCGCAATCCGGTTGGTTCCTGTCGATGGCGCAATTGTACCAATACCAACCGGGATGCTTCAACAATCACAGATGTCTGGGCGGATGACCTATGCGCGTAACGCAACGTTTTCCGGATCAAACGGGCTTTCCTCGATCACGGTCGCCCGGTGCAGCTTACCCAGAATCTTTATCTCAAGTTCTGTGCCCAAACCACTGAATTCAGGGCGAATCATGGCAAGCGCAAGGGATTTCTCAAGCCGCCATCCATAGGTTCCATGGGTGGCCCGTCCTACCAGCTCGCCATTGCCGTAAATCGCCTCGTTGCCACGTGCATCCGCATCGCTGACATCGTGGACTTCAAGGGTCGCGAAGTTCCATTTCAATCCTTCTTCACGGCCCCGCACCACTGCGTCTCTTCCGATGAAAGCACCCTTGTTCGGTTTGACGAAACGATCGAGTCCGGACTCATAGGCATTGTATTCGATCGACAGCTCGCGCGGGATCAGGCGATAGGATTTTTCGATGGACATGGCCGTCATGGCGCGGATGCCGAAAGGCTTGATACCGAATTCGGCACCGGCCTCCATCACAAGATCGAAGATCGTGTTCTGCTGTTCGATCGGGTGGTGCAGCTCCCATCCGAGCTCACCGACAAAATTGACCCGAAGCGCATGGGCACTGGCCGGCCCGACATTGATCGGCTTGCCCGACAGCCATGGAAAGTCGGCGCTCGCCAGGCTGGTTCGGGTCAGTTTTTGCAATACATCACGTGCCTTCGGCCCGGCCAGCACCAGCACGCCCATGCGTTCTGTGATCGCATTGAGCCGAACGCTGCCATCCGTCGGCGCAAGCTTGCGCAGATAGTCATGATCATGCACCTCGAATGCGCCGGCGGAGACCAGGTAGAACCGACCCGGCGCCCACTCGTAAACGGTGAATTCCGAACGCACGCCGCCGTTTTCCGTTAGCAGATGCGCCAGTGCGATCCGTCCCTGCTTTTTCGGAATGGAATTCGCCAGGATCGAATCCAGCCAGGACCGGGCACCGGCGCCCGACACCTCCATCTTGGCAAAGGCGGACATGTCCAGCAGGCCGACATTGTTGTGGACGTTCATCACTTCACTTCCGACATGCTCGAAATAGTTTGAACGTCGGAAGGACCAAATCTCACGCACCCGATTGTCCGCATCCGGCTCGGGATGGTTGTGGTTGGTTAGAACATCCGGCTTGTCGATACTATCGACATCGATTCCATATCCGGGAGGTGCGAACCAGTTGGGACGCTCCCAGCCATAGACGGACCCGAAAACCGCACCAAGGTCTTTCATCCGGTCATGGCACGGTGTGCGTTTCAGTGGACGGGCGGCTGTGCGCTCTTCATCGGGATAATGCACGGTGAAGACATTGGCATAGGCTTCTTCATTCTTCTCACGCAGATAGCCCTCGGTGGCATAGGGTCCGAAACGCCTGGGATCAACGCCCATCATGTCAATCGTCGGCTCCCCATCGACAATCCACTCCGCCAGTTGCCAACCAGCGCCGCCGGCGGCAGTCACGCCGAAGGAGTGTCCTTCATTGAGCCAGAAATTCTTCTTTCCGGGCGCCGGACCGACAATCGGCGAACCGTCCGGCGTATAGGCGATAGCGCCGTTATAGACCTTCTTGATGCCGGCTTCGCCGAAATACGGCACCCGCTCGATTGCTGTTTCGATATGCGGCATGAGCCGGTCCAGATCTTCCTGAAACAACTCGTATTCGGACGTGTCAGATGGGCCATCCACATAGCAGCATGGCGCGCCCTTCTCGTAGGGTCCGAGCAACAGTCCACCAGCTTCCTCGCGCATGTACCAGGACGAATCGGACTCGCGCAGCACACACAATTCCGCTCCGCCCTCGGCGCGGAATTTCTGAACCTCCGGATGAGCTTCTGTGACAATGTATTGATGCTCCACCGGGATCACCGGGACATCCAACCCGACCATTGCCCCCGTTTTCCGGGCGAAATTGCCGGAACAGGAAATCACATGTTCACAGGTGATGTCGCCCTTGTCGGTTCTGACTGTCCATTGGCCATCACCGCCCTGGTCTATGCCAAGCACGGTGGTGTAGCGCTGGATCGTCGCACCGCGGTCGCGGGCGCCCTTGGCAAGCGCCTGTGTCAGATCGGCTGGCTGGATATAGCCGTCCTCGGTATGGCAAATCGCCCCGAGCAGGCCGTCCGTGTTCACATAGGGCCATTTCTCCTTGATTTCCTCGGCGCTCATGTGCCGAACGTCGATCCCGATGGTTTCGGCAACGCCCATGTAATAGGCATATTCATCGAGCCGGTCGCGGGTGCGCGCCAGGCGCACATTCCCGACCTTGCGAAAGCCGGTATCCATACCCGTTTCTTCCGCAAGTTCCTGATAGAAGCGCACCGAATACTTGTGGATCTGGCCGACCGAGTAGCTCATGTTGAAGAGCGGCAACAAGCCGGCTGCGTGCCACGTTGACCCGGACGTCAGTTCCTTGCGCTCAATGAGCACGACATCATCCCAGCCCTTTTTGGCCAAATGATAGAGCGTGGATGCGCCAACGACACCTCCGCCAATGACAACTGCGCGTGCACTGCTCTTCATCTTTGCTGCCCTTTTCACAATTGGCAGGGTAGATCAGCGTCATTGCTGTCTCCTGCCCGCTTGTATCCACCGCTAATGAACGATCACCGGCCTGTACACCAATATAGCATCGGTCACAGCACGCCTGTATCAAACCCAGCTTCGACTATGCAGCCCCAATGAGTGTCGTTATCGCCTGTTTGCGACATGGAAAAAACGCCGGGCGACAACGGCAGAACGAGGTTTTGGCCGCCTTTACGCTTGATTTGGAAATGCTTGCTATCTTTTGATGCGGTGGAACCGGATCGGGGGATCAGATGGACAATGCGCGCGAAGCCGCGACAAAGCCCGCACGTGTCCGAGCGCTGCTGACACATCCGGCCCTTTGGTTGGTGATTTGCATCGGCGCGCTTGTTTTTTTGGCGCGCGGGATCGTCAACCTTCCAATCGGACCAATGTATTGGGACACGTTCGTCTATTTTGATGCGGTCCACAGGATCAATTTGGGCCAGATTCCCATAGTGGATTTCTCCGCTCCCGTCGGACCGCTGGGCTACTATGCCATGTGGATCATGACCAGATTGTTCCCGGATGGGCAGCCGCTTCTCCTGGCACAATGGTCGATGCTGCTGATCACTGCCCCTTTGATGCTGATTCTGGCCAGCGACGTTGCCGGACGTTCACGCTTTACAGCCCTGGCCCTGACGATCCCGTTTCTGATTTTCGCAGTTCTGCCGTTCAACGTCATCGCCTATTTCTCCTATCCGGGTGTCGATGGTTTCGGCATCTACAATCGCCACGCGGCTCAATTGCTCTATCTGACGGCGGCCACCGTCTTTTTCATTCCCGGCAGCAACAAGAAAATCCTGCTTTTGAGTGTTCTGGTCCTCGCATTGTTCCTGAGCAAGATCACGGCCTTCCTCAGTGGCGGGCTGCTTCTGGCTTTTGCACTGCTGGCCGGCCGGATCATGCTGCGCGAGGCACTGCTGACAGCCCTCATCTGTGCAGCCATCGTGGCTGCACTCCAGCTTGTGTCTGGCATGACGCTTGCGTATGTGAACGACATTCTGTTGCTGGCGACCGCCAACAGCGGGGCGTTGCTTCCGCGTTTCATGACAGCAGCGTCACAGCATCTGGGTGTCCTGGGCGCCGGAGGCGCTGTAATGGTCTTTCTGATTCTTGATGACCTGATGCCGCGCAGCGATGCAAGATGGACGGCCAACGCGCCGAAATACCTGATCTACCGGATGTTCGACCGGGACTGGCTTTGGATCGGTACGTTGCTGTTTGCCGGCCTGTTTTTTGAAACGCAAAACACCGGCAGTCACGGCTTCACGCTGTTATGGCCAGGTCTGCTCTTTGTCTGGCTTCGACGGCAGCCGCTTCCCGAACCACGCCGAACGATCCTTCTGGTACTGATCGCGTTGGTTTGCATTCCCTCGCTCATGAGCGTGTTGCACAAAACCGGCCGCACTCTGGGCGTGGCACCGACCTATGACGCGATCGAGAACAACAATCTGCGCACGCTTGGCAACGTCACCACAAAGCCAATCTTCATGCAGCGCGCGGCCGAAACCGAGCAGTGGTATGGCGACAACGCTGATGCGATTGCCGATCTCGCGGAACGCGGTGAACTGATATCCTTCGTCCTCTATTCCGTGCCCAGCTACCAGGTCCTGTGGCTACGCATACATGACCAACTGGTGGACGCTGTGCGTGCCTATGAGGCGCAAAACAATGTCCGTTTCAGTTCGATCCTGACGCTCGATTTTACCAATATCCTGCCCTATCTGATGGGTCGCAATGCACCGAAACATGTAGCGATCGGAGCCGATCCGAGCCGTACCGTCGGAGCACTTGACGCTGACGCAATCGCTGCCGTCGAGGAAACCGATCTCGTGGTTCACCGTAAGTGCCCGGTGACCACGGGAACACAGGAACTGTATGCCATCTACAAACCCGCGCTCTCCGGCCGCAGGAAGATAGAACTGACACCCTGCTTCGACGCTTACATCAAGTAAGTCCGCAGCCTCAAAAACGGTTTCGGGGCCTGTACTCAACGGTACATTCTACCGTGAACACAGACCCCGACAATCATCCGGGCAAGTTGGGATACCCCGATGGATTACGGCGATTACTTCACCTGGCTGGCGACAAAATCCTTGACGATACCAACGATACCGCGTGAAAGCAGATCGTCCATTGCATCAACGAACTGATCGACATGAGCACGTTGGCAGATCAGCGGCGGCTCCAGGCGAATGACATTGCGGTTATACTCGGTGAAAGCGACCAGCGTGTCATAATCGCGCAGCAGCAACGCACCGATGAAGCCTGACAATGAGCCCTTGAGCTTGTCATCCAATATCGCCACCATGGGGCGAAGAACAAGCGGCATGGTCTGGCTGAAATCCTGGAATTCCAGTCCAACCATCAGACCCTGACCGCGAACATCCTTGATGATTTTCGGGTACTTTTCCTGCAACTGCCGAAGCCGCGTCATCAGATAGGCACCCTGCTCGGCCGAATTGGCGATCAGATTTTCATCATAAAGAATGTTCAGGCCTTCGATGGCGGTTATGCAGGCTTCACCGATCCCGCCAAAGGTTGCCGGTCCGTGGATGAGCGCTGTGTTCGGTTTTCCATAGGCCTTCATGTAAACGTCGCGCTTGGCGATCATCGCGGCCATCGCGCACTTGCCGCCACCCAGCGATTTGGCGAGAGCGGTGACGTCAGGCACCACACCGGCATATTCGAATGCATAGAACAGTCCTGACCGGCCCATGCCGCATTGCACCTCATCGGCAACCCAGAGCACGTCGTGCTTGTCGCACAGGGCGCGCAATTCCTGCCAGAATTCAGGCTGTGCGGTAACGATTCCACCGCCGCCCTGGATCGTTTCCAGAACGATGACACCGATTTCCGGATCGGCCTCGAACGCGTTGCGGATGGCATCGATGTCGGCAAAGGGCACCCGGACGGTGTTGTCGACCAGGCGAAATTGCCCGCGGTAGAGCGGGGAATCGGTCAAAGACAACACACCCTTGGTTTTTCCGTGGAACGAATTCTCGGCGTAGACGATCTTGCCGCGGTCGGGGCCGGCTGCGCGTTCGGCCACCTTGATGGCCGCTTCCATCGCTTCCGAGCCGGATGACCCGAGAAACACCATATCAAGATCACCCGGCGAGATTTCCGCCAGGTTCTTGGCCAGCGCCGCCGCATACTGGGACAGAAATGCCATCGCAATCTCATGGCGCTTTTCGTCCTGGAACGCCTTGCGGGCAGCGAGGATCCGTGGATGGTTGTGTCCAAATGCCAACGACCCGAACCCGCCGAAAAAGTCGAGGATCTTTCGGCCGTTCTGGTCGACATAATACATGCCTTCAGCGCTCTCGATCTTCACCTTGTTGAAGCCGAGAAGCTTCATGAAGTGCAATTGACCCGGATTGAGGTGCTCCTTGAAATACTCGGTCATGTGCGGCAGATCGAGCGCCTTGGCGTCCTCGACCGTCAGCAGATCGGGCTTCTTGATTTTGGGCGCATCAACCATGGCTGCGCTTTCGGGTTCCGATGTCCAGACGTTCATGATGCACCTTTCAGTGGGGTTTTTCGCTCAACTTGCCGCGAAACGCTTTGTTTTGATCGAGATTGCCGCGATATTCGTCATAGGCTGAAATCAGCATGTCCTCGTCGCGATAATCGGCGCTCCAGCCAAGCATTCGTTTCGCCTTGCTGCAGTCGAGAATGCACATTTCGTCGGCGATCAGGTATTGTTCGGGATCCATGATCGGCAGGTTGATCAGGTCGAACAGGTCCAATGTCCGTTTGACCGCCCAGCCAGGGGTTGGAAGCAAAATCGATTTCGATCCCGCATGCTTGACCAGATCGCCCAACAATTTACGAACCGGAGGCGGATCGTCTGAGCCAAGATTGAAAGCCTCGTTCGGCACACCGGCTTTCCAGGCGAGCCGCGCCGCCTCGGCGCAATCGAACACCGAGATGAATTGGTAGGGATTACGGCCGGATCCGATCATCGGAACCGGCAGGTTGTAATCCACAAGTTTGAACAGCTTGGACAGGATGCCGAGCCGACCCGGACCGATGATCAGGCGCGGCCGGAACAGCGAGATTTTCATGCCCCTGGCCCGCCAGTTTGCGGCCAGTTCCTCGGTTTTCCACTTGGACAGACCATATTCCCCGAGCGGATTGGCCGGGTGGTCCTCGGTCTGCGGATAGGTGAAGGTGTGCCCATAGATCATGTCGGTGGTGTAGTGCACCAGCCGGCTGGCATCACTGGCCGCCATCTTTTCAATGATATTTTCTGTGCCGTGATAATTCACCGGCCAGAAAAAATCGTGCCGCTTGGCCCGAATTTGCAGCGGTGACAGCATTTTTGCCGAAAGATTGTAAACCATATCGTCGGCGCTGATATCGATCTTGTCGAATTGCGCCGGGTCCGTCACGTCGAGATCGACAAAGCGGCAGTTGGCGTAGTGCGGCACGTCGCCCCTGGCGATGTCGGCAACCACAACCTCCTCACCATCCTTGACCAGTTTTGCTGCAAGCTGACGGCCGACAAAGCCGTCTCCACCAAAGAGAATATGTTTCATTTCGTAAGCTCGCTGACTTGAAATTCCTTGTGATCATTGGCCGCGGCAATCTCCCGCGGATCGGTGCGGCCCGATTGTGCAATCAGGATCGTGCCGACACAGATGAATCCGATGCCGGCTATGCGCCAGGCATTGAGGTCTTCCTTGAATATGAAAAAGGCAAAAACCGCGACCGCCACATAGGCCAGGCTCAAAAACGGATAGGCGAATGACAGTTCAACCTTCGACAAAACGTAGAGATGCGAGGCCATGGAGATCACAAATGTCACAAGCCCGGCAAACACCCATGGGCTGAAGACGATCTGCAGGGTTTTGAGGACAATGTTCTCTCCGGCAAAACTCAGTTCGCCCAGATTCAACATGCCCTGCTTGAGCATCAACTGGGCTGCCGCGTTGGTCAGCACAGTAAACAGTATGAATGGTATATAGTTCATCTCACTTCCCCGTTCGCCGGAAAGCTACCACCCAAACCCCTAGATTTGGTGAAGCGGCAAGGTTAAAAATCCGCCCTGCCAATTGATAAAATTGAATCTTTTCGGCCTGGATTCGTCAAAGAACCATGGCCGTCCGCCGCCAGAAATCAGACATCATCGCAGGGTCCCGGCGGGCCTCCAGCGCACGCCAGTTCGGGAAGGATGCTGCGAAAGTCTCCGGCCCCATCCGCCCGTCCTTGTACGGATTGACTGCACCGCCCACATTCATGACGATGTCGTCGAGCGCATCGAGCAGTTTCAGTGTGCGCGGACCCTGATTGCTGAAGTCCAGGGTCAGGGTAAAGCCCGGTTTTGGAAACGAAAGCAGTCCCGGCGAACGGGCCGGCCCGAACCGTTTGAGAACGGTCAGGAACGACGCGTGCCCGTGCTGCTGCGCGCATTCCATCAATCGCACCGTGGTGTCGTGACCTTGTTCTTCCGGATAGACACTTTGGTGCTGATACAGACCGCGCGGCCCATAAAGCCGGTTCCAGTTGCCGATGGCATCCAGCGGATAGAAGTACCCGGACCAGGGAACTGTCTGCGTGTGCTCTCCGGCCTTGTGTTTTCGATAATACAATTCATTGAAAACACGCAGGGAGGCTGAGTTGATCAGATTGACCGGTGGAGTGAAAGGCACCGAAATACGGGGCGCTCCGGGCTGTTTCGCCTTCGCCTGAGCAGCATCCGCATGGTCACCTCCCATAAGGACGCCACGGCCAAAATGACGTCCCCTGGCCATCTGGTCGATCCACGCGACGGCATATTCATGCGCCTCGTCGAACGCCTTGAAATGGGCAAAATAATCTTCGAGCCGGTCAAACCGAAAGCTGCGCTGACGGATATCGGGACTGCCCACTCTCATCAGTCTGATCGTTGCCTCGGTGATCAAACCGGTCAGGCCCATTCCGCCAAGCGTGGCAGCGAAATAGTCGGCGTTGTCGTCAGGTGCGCAGATCAGGGATTGGCCATCGCTGCGCAGCAGTTTGAATTGCACGACATGCATCCCGAATGTGCTACGCCGGTGATGGTTCTTGCCATGCACGTCATTGGCGATGGCGCCCGCAACGCTGACATAGCGTGTGCCCGGTGTAACAGGCAGGAAATAGCCCCGCGGGATCGCAAAGGCCAGAATGTCGTCAAGCAATAGACCGGGTTCACAGGTGAGCGCGCCGGTGGCCTCGTCAAATCCCAAAATCCGATTGGCATTTCGGCAATCGATGAGCATGCCGCGATCATTGTGGCAACTATCGCCGTAAGACCGTCCATTGCCGAAAGCCAGCCACGTCTCATGCCTGGAAAACGCACCTGCGTCCAAATCACTGAATGGGATGGCTGCACGCTCTGCGTGGACAGTCCGGCCCCAACTCTCGTAACTCATAGCGAAACGACGGCGCCAAACAGCACCAGGACCGCCCCGACCACCGTAACCAGTTGACTGCGCCAGTCGCTGATGAGGAAAACCACGGGATCGTCTTCCATCTGGCCCCTCCGGGCCAGCATCCAGATCCGTAGCAGCATGTAGAGGATCAGCGGACAAAGCGGCCATAGCAGCGCCGGACTGGCATACATCTCGCTGACTTCATCGCTGTGGACATAAAGCGCCAGAACGAGCGCGGATCCGAAAGCCGAGGAAATACCCGCCTGGCCAATCATCTCGAAATCGACCGCGTAGTACCCGCGACCCAATTGCTTCGAACCCTCGTCACCGGCAAGTTCCTGGAGTTCGACATATCGCTTGACCAGTGCCAGCGACAGGAAGAAGAAGATCGAAAATGCAAGCAGCCAGAACGAAAGTTCGACACTTGCGGCGGCGGCGCCGGCAATGATGCGCAGGGTGAAAAGTCCCGCCAACGCGAAGACGTCGACAAGCAGTTTGCTTTTCAAGACAAATGAATAGGCCGTGGTTGCTGCAATATAAAGAAGCAGAACACCCAAAAACAACGGCGGCAGCAACAACGCGATGCCGAGCGAAACGATCAGCAGGGATGCCCCCAGAAACAATCCGAATGGTATGGACAATTGTCCGCTGGCAAAGGGTCGTAATCTCTTGCGCACATGCCGCCGGTCATTCTCCAGGTCAGCCAGATCGTTGAGCACGTAGACAAATGAGGCAGCGAAGGAAAACGACACGAAGGCGGCCACGACCGTGAGCACCATGACGACATTGAAGACTTCATGATTGAGAATCAGCGGCACGGCCAACAACGAATTCTTCAACCATTGATGAACCCGGATACCCTTTAGAACGGACCGCAATCCGCCCTTCGGCTTGACCAGGCATTTCGCATCATGGTTCCGTTGCCAGCGGTTGGCTGCTCGGTCGGGGGCCACGACAATTGCCTCGTTCGCCGCTTCGAACACGGCAACATCATCACTGCTGTCACCGACATAGTCGAAACCGCCAACGCCGAATTTCTGCACCAGAACATCGCGTTTGCGTGACGCGGTCAAATTGATCGTGTCAGAACTGTGCAGGACAGCATGGAATATGCCGAGGTGACCAGCCACCCCGTGGGCGACCTTCTTGGGTGCGCCGGTTGCCAGAATGATCGTTCGGCCGGTACGCCGCTCATTTTCGAGAAACTCCAGGACTTCAGGCCGATAGGGCCAGGTCGCCGGATCACGATCCGATTGTTCGGCAACGGCTGTTTTCAGAGCCGCTTTTCCACGCATTAGCCAACCGATGGCCGCAAACACCATCAGAGGGTTGCGCAGGATGATGCCCAGCAGACCTTCCCACAGCGTGTCGGTCGCCACCAGCGTCCCGTCAAGGTCAACGCATAGTGGAAGCTTGTCCGGATCTGGCGTCCTGTCCATTTCTGTCTTCCAACCAGTCTCAACTGGCCCCACAGTGCCGGAACAACCTTCCAATCCGGTGAACGCCCCGCCCTATTCGGGTTCCCCAGGACGCGGAAATGGGTCTGTGGTTAACAAACCGCTATCCGAACAGGGTGAGTCGAAGGACGAAATCGAAGGACATTCGGGCCCGAACGGCAGCAGTCCGCCGCTTTGCGATCCCGACACCGCTCCGACCTCGCGCCCGTCTGCAATTGAGTTGCGATAACAGTTGCTTACCACCATGCGTCGTAATTCAACCATTAGCAGTTAATTAATGGGTTTGAGCAAGAATCGCCCTGTTCAGGTTGGTATTGATCCAAGGCATGACGCCGCACCTGTTTCCCGGCATTCCGGAGTGTTTGTGACTTTGTTTCTGCCGGATGGCGTATGTACTGCATTCAATCATTTATCAGCATCGATAAGATGTCCCGCCCCGCATTCAATCAGGCATGATGATGCACGGACGCACTTTCATGCGGTCAGCGGCAATTGCGCTGGCGGTTATTGTTTTTGTCTGTGGTGCCTATCTGGGCCTGGACAAAACAATCAACTGGCTCCTGTGGAAAGATGCCAGCTCAATCGGCATGAATTGGGCGCACCACATGGACGCGCATCTGCCGAGTTTCATGGATCACAATGCCGGGCACGAAAGCAACAAGCCGGATTATGCATCGGATGCGGAGGAACTCGAGCACTTTGCTTTCGACATCCTGTCCATCGAGCAAATCTATCAGATCGACTTCATCAATGCTGAGGGCCAGAAAGTAGCCAGTTTTGGTGATTTCACCGCCTCCCGGCAACAGGCGCGATCAATTCTGGGCAACTCAATCGCGCCAGGTACCATCGGAACAGGTTTACAAAACGCGGAGCATTCCGCCAATCCGGGCGACACGCATGCCCATACGGCTCAAATCCGGCATGGTGACGCGCATTCGCACCCCGTCGCCGAGCAATCTTTGCCGCTGGACCAGGGTCTGGTTGCACCAATCCTGAACCAGGGTTTGAATGAAATCGTCATTCGCAGGGATTCACCCCCGAACCAGCCGACAGTCTTCGCCGAGGTCTACCACCCGATAAAGTCGGGCGGTCAAACAATCTGCCTTTTGCGTGTCCTCATTGATCTTGAAGGAAGGGCGTCGCTCTATCGCGACATCTTCACTTTCGGTTCAATTCTTTTCCTCATTGCGGTCACGCTCTTTGGTGTCCTGCCCCTCAGAAAATTTCTCCAGATCAGGAGAGGCAAATTCGAAGCCGATGGAAAAGCGCAATTTCTGGCCACCCATGATCTGATGACCGGTGTTACCAATCGAAACGCATTTCAGGACCGCGCACCGGTCATACTCGCAGAATGTGCGGCCAACGGGGATGCGAGTGTCCTTTTTCTGATCGATATCGATGGCTTCAAGGACATCAACGATTTTTACGGCCACGACGCAGGTGACCAGTTGCTCAAGCAGGTCGCCGGTGCGCTGGAAAAGAGTTTTCCGGACCGGAGCCTGATCGCCCGCATGGGTGGTGATGAGTTTGCGGTCCTGGCACCTACGAACGAACCCGGATCGGAAGCCAGATATCTAGACATTCCAAAGACTTTCGGCATCAATCTGAATCAACGCATTCAGAAACTGGAGATCACGATCACGGCCGGCATGGCACGGTTCCCGCGTGATGGAAAGAGCCTGGAAGCGCTCATGCAAAACGCCGACCTGGCCTGGTACAGCGCCAAGAAGTCCAGCAGCCACGGAATCATCGAGTTTGATCACAGCCTGAGGCGACAGTTCCAGACGCGCATCGATCTGCTTCGCGATTTCAGCCGGGCGCTCGAAGCGGGACAAATCGTACCGCATTATCAGGCACTGATCTGTTCAGCCACAGGTCGGGTCAGAGGTTTCGAAGCATTGGCACGGTGGCAACATCCGACAAAGGGACTGTTGACGCCGGGTCATTTTTTCGAGGCCCTTGAAGACCGCCAGATCGCCCAGTCGCTCGGGGCCTACATGCTGAACGCGATCGCAACCGATATGGCCATCTGGAAATCTCAGGGCGTCAAGTTTGAGACGATTGGCCTTAATGTCACCGACGCGGACCTGTTGCGCCCCGGCTTTTCGCTCGATGTTATCGCAGTCCTTTCCAGACACGGGCTGACCGGCAAGGAACTGGCAATCGAGCTCACCGAAAACTGCCTGTTTGGAGGTGACAAAAAGGTCATTGCATCCAAACTCACCGAACTCAGATCCGCAGGATGTCACATTGCGCTGGACGATTTCGGCACCGGTTACTCCTCGATCACGCATATCAAGGAAATGCCCGTGACGGCTGTCAAGATTGACATGTCCTTCATTCGCGAGATTGCCAATGATCCGGCAGACCAGGCCATTGTTCGCGCGCTCGTTGATCTGGGAGAGGCCATCGGCTTCAAGCTGGTTGCCGAGGGTGTCGAGACGGAAGAACAGCACCTGCTGGTGGAAGAACTCGGGTGTCACCTGATTCAAGGTTACTACCACGCCAGACCGGTCCCTGCAGAGGACGTTCCCGGGGTCATTGCAGCCTTGGACCATAACACGGCGCGACTGGCGGGATAACCCACACCTGTCAGGTACATGGTACGCTGTTGCATCCGAACCGAAACGGGTTCACTTCAAGTCTTTCTCAAATTCAAGAACTCACCCGGCTGGCCGTCGAGAACCCCACTGATTCACGCCAGCATGCCGAATGGCACACCCCTGACCTTCCCGGATTTGAGCAGCGAGACATTCTGCTCCGTGATGCCGACAGACAGGCTGCATACAGGGACACCGGCTTGCTGACAGCCGATCAATCACCATCCGGATTATCAAGCCGGGGCTTCTTGCTTTGAGGTGTTTCCGCCGGGAGAGGATCCTCGGGCGCGGTGGCTTTCAGCCTTTCTTTCGCCAACTCGATTTTCAGGTCATCACCCCCCGATGGCGATTTGATATGAAGATCCCGTTGCGGGAACGGGATTTCAATCCCCTCTTCCTGAAACCGTTCGAAAATCGTCAGCCGAAGCTCGGTCGCAACGGTGATGCCCGACAGCACATCGGCCAGATAGACGCGCAACTCGAAATCAAGTGATGAATCGCCAAAGCCCATGAAAACGACAAAAGGAGCCGGATCACTCAAAACAAGCGAATGGGCCCGGCCGATTTCTTCCAGCAATTCCATCACTCGGCGCGGATCCGCGTCATAGGAGACGCCAACGGCCACTTCCGACCTGCCGAGGCGGTTTCGGTGGGTCCAGTTGCCCACGGGCGAATTGATCAGCTCAGAGTTCGGCACGATGATGGACTGACGCTGGAATGTCTCGATCTCCGTTGCGCGCACCGATATGTGCTTGACGAATCCCTGGGTCGATGCCGTCACCACCCAGTCGCCAACCTTGAACGGTCGCTCAGCCAGCAAAATCAGGCCGGAGACAAAATTGTTCACAATGTTCTGCAGACCAAACCCGATGCCCAGGGACAATGCGCCCGCGACCAGCGCCAGATTTGACAGATTGAGACCGGCAACGGTGGCACCGATGACCGCGGCAATGCCGACACCGAGATAGCCGATACCGGTACGAATGGAGTTGCGCAATCCCGCTTCCATGCGTCCGCGTTGCATCACACTGTGGTCGAGCCAGCGCTGAAACCAACGGGTAACGAAATAGCCGATGACAAAGAACAGGATACCCAGCAAAATGCCGGAAACCGATATCGTTACGCTGCCGATCGTGATGGAGCTCAGACTGTCCTGCACGAAGTTCTGGATGTCGCGAACCTGGTATCCCCACACCAGGAAGATGATCGGCACGCCAAAGACCAGCACGAAGAAATAGAGGCTGAGTCCCGCCAATAGCCCGAATTGCTCGACCGCGACCTTGCCGAAATGAAAGCGAGTCGACAGCATCTGACCCAGTTGCGAGCCGACAAAGGCCTCCGGCTCGGACACAGCACGCGCCGAAAGAAAACCCAGATACATGGCCACCAGCAATGCACCCAATATGACAATCTGTGTCGCTGCAAACCGCGCCAGTCCGACATAACCGAACAGTGGCAGCACGATGAGCGCAATGCCCAGCAGCAAGAGGGTGAGCCCAATGGATCGCGGCCAGGCACGGTTTGTTCCACCCTCACCCACCAGTGGGCGAACGAAAGAGCAAAGAACCAGAATAACCCCGATGATGACGGTCGCCAGAAGGCTTTTCGCAACGGTCAGAATGAGCGGCGATTCCAGGACATCGCTGATACTGCTGGCCAGGTAATCGCCCGCATTGACAAAGGCCATGGCAAAGACAAGCCACCACAACAGCCCGGCACCAGCATCCGAAACCTTTACCAGCCGCCAGTTTGGCCGGGACGGTGCGAGGACCGCGCTTGCCAACCGGGCCACAAAAAACAGGATGACGACAAATTCAAAGAATGGCTCGAGAATGGCCGCGATATCGGCGCGCAAGACATCGAAGCTGGTCAGGAAGAATGTTGTCAGCGTCAGGAATATGGCCAGCCCCAGGACCGGCAGGAGCGTGGTCCAGAAGGCCAGTGTGTGTTTGCTGAAGGGGCTCGGATTTGTGTCATCCGGGTCATGCCGCATAAAGCGGGACGCCAATTGGTATTCTCCGGCGATGAACAGGACGCCAAGGGCAAGTGACAGGAACAGCGCAGAAAGCAGTGCCCCGCGCTTGTAGGTCCATGTGAAGGTCGCCCAGCTCGTAATTTTCCAACTGAGCTCGTTCAACTCGACAACCAGCGCTGTCTCGGCCTCAGAAAGTGTCTTGCTTGAAACATCGGCACGGCCAAGAATTGTCTGCCTGAACAGATCCCGCCGGTAGGCCGTGACCGCTTTGGCAAGCCTTGCAGCCTCTTCGGCGACGGCTATCGCATCTCCGATATCGGCATTGATCAAAGACCGTTGTTTCACCAGGTGCTGACGCTCCTGGGTCAATGATTCCGGCTCTGGTGGTTCATCTTCACCCGGAGGGTCTCCAAGAGCCGCCTCCCGCGCCTTGATCGCCTCAAGCCCCGGTTCCAAGCCCTTCTTGATATCCTCCATCGCAGCACTGAGGTCTTCGAGAGAAAGCTGCAGCTCTACCAGCCGGGAATCATTGTAGCGGACGACTTCTTCGTTCTGCTGAACGCCCTCGACCTCAGCCTTGGCCGCATCGATGGCCTTCCGGGCGGCATCGATATCGCTTGTTGTTTCCAGGCTTGCGGGTTCAGGCCGCTCGGATTGCGCGACGGCAGGCGGACTGGCTATCAGGACAAGCCCGATGAGCAACAAGATTGCCGGAACTAGACGCTGCAGGATGGACCGCACTCGACTCCCCTCGCACCACTCATTCATCGCATATACAATGAAATTCAATCCGTTAACAGGTTGTGCAGCCGGATTGCTTTGAATGCATAATCCAGGTGGACGCCAAAAACCGCTTTAAAATCCGGCACCTGGTTTTGCCAGATAGGCAGCCTCTTCCGAGGTTGAGTCGCGTCCCAGAATCGCATTGCGATGTGGAAACCGGCCAAATTCGGCGATGACATCCCGGTGCTGATGCGCATAGTCGAGATAATTCTCATTCGACAGTTTTTTGAACAGCTCGACAGAACGCTCCTGATCCGCAAGGCTCTCCGAATGCTCGTACGGCATATAGAAAAACAGCCGCCGGTCCTCGTCAACAATCTGATCCAGTCCCGCATCGATGGCGGCTTTTGCTTCACGAAGGGCAAGACCATCGGTGGCAAAAGCCAGAGGCGTTCCGCGGTAAATGTTGCGTGGGAACTGGTCAAACACAATAATGAGCGCCAACACCGCTTCTGCCGATTCCCACCATTGCTGGGGAACATTCCCGGCCAACGCCAGATGGGTGGCCCCGAACCTCTTGGCGATCTCGTGATCGATTTCCGCGTTTTTGACAAACCAGTCCTTTGGCTCCAGTTCATCGAACCAAAAAGTCGACACCGCGCTCGGCTCTGCAATTTCGGCTTTTTCAGGCATCGGACCCCCGCACAACAGGCAAACTGCCACATCTGATTATTCAGCAATGCGATATTGCCTGATTATGCCGAAATGTCACCACAATGTTTTCTTCGCCTGGGTCGGTTCATTGACCTGAAACGGTTGACGGCCCCGCGCTCGAATGATGTTGGCTGAAATCACTTCCAGGACGCCAAAACATCCCTCAGATCGCGGAAAGATGACCGCCGGATCCGGGACTTGTGCGAATCAATCGCCCGAAAACGCGAATCACAACCCACGGTAGGCAACCGCGCCAGACCGCCAACGGGCATCTTAAGGTATTGAAAATATGGGCAAAAAGATAGGCTGCTTGTCAGGCAGCCCGAGTCTAGGGAGGAAATAAAACTGTATATAGTGTATATTAAACAAAGCTTACGCAAAACTTACCATATTGCAACAAATTCATGAAAATACGTGTGAACTTAACGCGTCATCAGGATGTTGATGCACGGGAGGCCCGGTCGAGATCAGTCCTCGAGAGCCTCCAGCCGCAGCAATACATCCCCATCACTGACCTGAGCGCCATCACCGGCCAATATCTCCGCAATGACACCGTCCCTTGGCGCGGCCAGCGTGATTTCCATTTTCATCGCCTCCATGATGATAAGGGCTTGGCCGCTTTCGACCGATTCACCGGCACGCACATGGACCTGCTTGACGATGCCCGGCATCGGTGCAGTGAGGCGGTCGGATCCACTTGCATCCTCTGATTCCTCTCCTGTCATGTCGGGGATGGTGAACGAGAACGTTCCCTCGACATCGACTATCACGAGTGTCGTTTGATGTCGTACCACCTGAACCGTGGATACTGTGCCGTCATGATCAATCGTCATCACCCCATCCAGGGCTGATTGCAGATCAAGCGTAACGGGGCCAAACGAACCGGATTTCGCGGGATAGTCTTCCACCAGCCAACGGTGGTCGGAAAGCCGGTTCACCGCCAGCACCAGGCTGACATCATCATGCACAAGATGAACCACCCGTTTGGCAGGCAGCCAGTGGGACCATAGGCCAAGCGTCGAAAAAGGGTCGGATGGGTCGTTGGCGCACCGGTCGAGCCCCAGACTGGCAAGCGCCGCCACTGCGACATGACGATCCGAAGGACGCGCCACGGCGTTCAACTCCGTCAAAGCCCGCTCGATCAGCCCCGTGTCGACATCGCCGCGTGCAAAAGCCCCGTGTCGGCACAACGCACCCAGAAACGCGACATTCGTCGTCGTTCCGACAACGACAGTCTTCGCCAGCGCCGCCTCCATCCGTCTAAGCGCCGTTACCCGGTTCGGGCCATGGGTAATGATCTTGGCAATCATCGGATCGTAAAACGGAGTGATCTCGTCGCCCTGCCGCACGCCCGAATCAACCCGGGCTGCCCCATCCGGCAGTCTGAGGTAATCCAGTTTGCCGGTTGCCGGAAGAAATGCCTTTTGTGCATTTTCCGCGTAAAGGCGCGCCTCGAACGACCATCCGTCGATCGAAAGGGCGCCCTGATCCATCGGCAGGGACTCCCCGGCGGCGACCCGCAACTGCCATTCGACAAGGTCGAGACCGGTAATCATCTCGGTCACCGGATGCTCCACCTGCAACCGCGTGTTCATTTCCATGAAGTAGAACCGGTCGGGCGAAAGGCCCTGGCTGCTGTCGACAATGAACTCCACAGTACCAGCACCGCTATATCCGATGGCCTTTGCCGCCTGTACCGCTGCCGCACCCATGGCCGCACGCATCTCGTCGGTCATGCCGGGTGCGGGTGCTTCCTCGATTACCTTCTGGTGACGACGCTGCAACGAACAATCCCGCTCGAACAGGTGCACGACATTGCCGAAACTGTCGCCAAACACCTGAATTTCGATATGTCGCGGCGCTGAAACGAACTTTTCAACGAGCACACGGCCGTCACCGAACGATGCCTCTCCTTCCCGCTTGGCCGCAGACAGGGAGTCGGCAAATGTCTGAGGATTGTCCACCAGGCGCATGCCCTTGCCGCCACCGCCTGCGCGTGCCTTGATCAAAACCGGAAATCCGATTTCATTGGCCTTGCTGGCCAGCACCACCAGATCCTGCGCCTCGCCGTGATATCCCGGCACAACGGGAACACCGGCTTTTTCCATCAGCGTCTTGGCTGCATCTTTCAGGCCCATGGCGCGAATGGCGTCAGATGAAGGGCCAATGAAGCACAATCCGGCTGCCTCCACCGCCTCCACGAAGTCCGGGTTTTCGGACAGAAAACCGTATCCCGGATGAACGGCATCCGAACCGGTTGCCCGAGCTGCCGCGATCAGCCTCTCACCATCGAGATAGCTATCCGAAACCGGCGCTGGACCGATATGAACCGCCTCGTCGGCCATTTCCACATGCAACGCAAACCGGTCCGCATCGGAAAAAACCGCAACGGTCGCAATGCCCAGACGCCGTGCCGTCCGGATGATGCGGCAGGCGATTTCGCCACGATTGGCGATCAGGATTTTGTCGAACATGACGCCGCCTCTACATCCGGAACAGACCAAATCGGGTATCGGCGATTGGCGCGTTGAGCGCCACCGCCAGGGATAGTGCAAGGACATCGCGGGTCTTGGCGGGATTGATAATGCCGTCATCCCACAAGCGGGCCGATGCATAGAGCGGGTGCCCCTGGCTTTCGAATTGATCGATCACCGGCTGCTTGAACGCTTCCTCTTCTGATGCGCTCCAGCTGTCTCCTCTCCGTTCAATGCCCTCGCGTTTGACCGTTGCCAGCACGCCTGCGGCCTGCTGGCCACCCATCACCGAGATACGGCTGTTCGGCCATGTCCACAAAAACCGCGGGTCATAGGCCCGTCCGCACATCCCGTAATTGCCGGCACCAAAGGACCCGCCGACAAGGACAGTGATTTTCGGCACGGCGGTGGTGGCCACGGCCGTTACCAGCTTGGCGCCATCCTTTGCGATTCCACCGGATTCATATTTCTGCCCCACCATGAAACCGGTGATGTTCTGGAGGAACACCAGTGGAATTTTGCGCTGTGAACACAACTCGACAAAATGCGCGCCCTTCATGGCGCTTTCAGAAAACAGGACGCCATTGTTGCCGATGATACCAACGGGCATCCCATGAATATGGGCAAAGCCACATATGAGCGTCGCCCCGTAGCGGGCCTTGAATTCGTCGAAGCGGGACCCGTCGACAAGACGCGCAACAACCTCACGGATATCATAGGGTGTCTTGAGATCCGGCGGAACGATCCCGAGGATTTCATCCGGATCATATGCCGGGCTCTCCGGCGCCTGCACATCCGCGTGGACACCGCGCACGGAGTTCAGATTGGCCACGGCCTTGCGGGCGAGTTCCAGCGCGTGTGCATCGTTGCGGGCCAGATGGTCGGCCACCCCCGAAAGGCGGGTATGCACATCGCCGCCACCCAGATCCTCCGCACTGACGATCTCGCCTGTCGCCGCCTTGACCAGCGGTGGCCCGGCCAGGAAGATCGTACCCTGTTCCCTGACGATAATGGTTTCGTCCGACATGGCCGGGACATAGGCACCGCCGGCTGTACACGATCCCATCACGACCGCAATTTGCGGCAATCCTGCAGCGGACATGTTGGCCTGGTTGAAGAAGATGCGGCCAAAATGATCGCGGTCGGGAAACACCTCGTCCTGGTTGGGAAGGTTGGCACCGCCGCTGTCGACCAGATACACACAGGGCAAGTTGTTCTGTGCGGCAATTTCCTGGGCCCGCAAATGCTTCTTGACCGTCACCGGGTAATAGGTGCCGCCTTTGACGGTCGCATCGTTACACAGGATCATGACATCGCGTCCGGAAACACGGCCAACGCCGGCGATCATGCCGGCGGACGAAATGTCTCCGCCATACATATCCCAGGCAGCGAACTGTCCAATCTCCAGAAAGGGTGAATTGTCGTCGAGCAGCTTCCGAACCCGTTCGCGCGGCAGCAACTTTCCCCGGGACAGATGCCGCTCACGGGACTGGTCGCTGCCACCCTTTTCAACGGTCGCGGCAACCGTGCGCATATCCTCCAACAAAGCCTTCATATGTTCCAGATTGGCCTGGTACACCTGGGACGAGGGCGAGACCTGTGACGTCAGAACGGCCATTTTCAGCGCGCATACCGGTTGTGTCGCATCATTTGATATCTCATCTTTGATTCCCGTTTGCCGAAGAATTAAGCCGTTTCGGAGAAAATCTCCCGTCCGATCAGCATGCGTCGAATTTCCGAAGTGCCGGCACCGATTTCATAGAGTTTCGCATCGCGCAGCAATCGGCCAGTCGCATATTCGTTGATGTAACCGTTGCCGCCCAGCGCCTGGATGGATTCCAGCGCCACCTGCGTCGCCTTTTCGGCGGAATAGAGGATGCACCCTGCCGCATCCTTGCGGGTGGTCTCTCCTCGGTCGCACGCGGCCGCGACGGCATAAACATAGGACCGGCAAGCATTCATCGTCGTGTACATATCCGCCAGCTTGCCCTGCATGAGCTGGAACTCGCCGATCGGTGTATCGAACTGCTTTCGTTCGTGGACATAGGGCACCACGATATCCATGGCTGCAGCCATCAGACCCACGGGACCGCCGGCCAGAACGACCCGTTCATAATCCAGCCCGGACATCAGGATCCGGGCACCCTGCCCTTCTTCCCCAAGAACATTGTCATAGGGCACTTCGCAATCCTCGAAGACAAGCTCGCAGGTGTTGGACCCGCGCATGCCGAGCTTGTCGAGTTTCTGGGCGGTGGAAAATCCGGCCATGGATCTTTCGATCAAGAACGCGGTGATTCCCCGCGACCCGGCATCCATGTCGGTCTTGGCATAGACAACGAGCGTGTCCGCATCCGGCCCATTGGTGATCCACATCTTGTTGCCATTGAGGACATACCGGTCATTTCGTTTTTCGGCGCGCAGTTTCATCGAAACAACATCGGACCCGGATCCGGGTTCCGACATGGCAAGGGCCCCGACATTCTCGCCGGAGCACAGTGGCGGCAGATAGCGCTGTTTTTGCGCGTCCGTGCCCCAACGATTGATCTGATTGACACAGAGATTGGAATGCGCGCCATAGGAAAGGCCCACCGCCGCCGAGGCGCGTGAGATTTCTTCCATCGCCACCGTATGCGCCAGATACCCCAAACCCGTGCCTCCGAAATCCGGATTGGCGGTCATCCCAAGCAGGCCCAGCGCCCCGAATTCAGCCCACAAATGCGACGGAAACTGATTGGACTGGTCGATTTCATCCGCGAGCGGTGCGATTTTCTCCTGCGAAAATCGGTGAACCATGTCGCGCAATTGCTCGATGTCCTCATCAAGCCCGAAGTTCATCCCTGTCGTGAACATGGATCAGTCCTCCTTCATGCCGACCGCACCGGTCACCATCTCGACATAAAAAGCCTCGATTTCGTCGAGGGAAAGCCGGCCATCCTGCCGGTACCACCCCATGACCCCCGTCAGCATTGCAATGACCGCCATCGTGGTGATGTGCAGATCGCCGATGTGGAAGACACCCGTCTTCGTTCCGGCATCGAGAATGCGGCGCAGATTGCCTTCATACTGGCGGCGCAACTTTTGCACTTCGGCGTAATTGTCTTCCTCGAGATTCCTCAGCTCCATGTAGGAGATGAAGACATCGTCGCCGCACTCGACATGGTAGCGCAAATGAAACCGGACAAAGGCCACGAGCGCTTCTTCCGGACTTCTGCTTGTATCCTCCTCAAGGTCCCATGCCTTGAGCAAACGCTCCATGTGCTCAACCAACAGGCCCCGCAGCAGATGCTGTTTGGTCGGAAAATGATTGTAGATCGCGCCGGCTTGCAGGTCGATCTCCCGTCCGATCTGGCGCATCGAGACGGCAGCATAACCGTAACGTGCAAACAGTGACACGGCAGCCAGGCGAACCTTGTCTGCCGTCTCCGCACCAACCGAACCAACCTTACGAGCCATCGCAATTTTGCGTCGGGATCAAGTGGCCCGAACACCCCCAAAATCTTCTTGCTGCAGCTCTCATGTGACAATCCGGCTGCTTCAATCAATTAAATGAACAAATGTTCAATTACTTTTTTTCAGCTCCGCAGTCAACCACCATCAACTGTCACGCTACCGTCGTGACCCTCAAACCCGCAGAGATGTTTCCTGCCATCACGACAACCACCGCTTTCGGCGCTTGTAGTGTTTGACATCACGGAAGGATCGGCGGCCCTCGCCGCCCACGCCGAGGTAAAACTCCTTGACGTCCTCATTTTCTCTCAGTTCGGAAGCTGCCCCGTCGAGCACGACCCGCCCGGATTCCAGAATGTAGCCATAGGTCGCGTATCGAAGGGCAATATTGGTGTTCTGCTCGGCAAGCAGGAACGAAACGCCCTCCTGATCGTTGAGTTTCTTGACGATCTCGAAAATCTCTTCCTGCAATTGCGGCGCGAGCCCCATCGAGGGCTCGTCCAGCAGGATCATTTGCGGGCGTGACATCAGCGCCCTTCCAATCGCGGTCATCTGCTGTTCGCCACCGGATGTGTAGCCCGCCTGGCTGCCGCGGCGCTCACGCAGGCGCGGAAAGTAGTCATAGACCATTTCCAGATCCTGTTTGATCGCTGCATTGCCGTCCCGCCGCGTATAACTGCCGGAGAGCAGATTGTCTTCCACGGTCAAATGTCCGAAACATCGGCGGCCTTCCATGACCTGGATACAGCCGCGCCGTACGAGCTCATTGGGCGACAGCGCCTGTACCTCATCTTTCTGAAAGATGATGGACCCCTTGGTCACCTCGCCGCGTTCAGCGTGTAGCAGATTGGAAATCGCCTTGAGTGTTGTGGTTTTCCCCGCACCATTGGCCCCCAAAAGCGCAACAATGCCGCCGGCAGGCACGGTCAGGGAAACACCCTTTAGAACCAATATCACATGGTCGTAAATCACCTCGATATTGTTCACCGCCAAGATGGCGTCAGCGTCATCAATTACGCCCGCTGAAACTTCGGCATCAGCCATGATCACCTAACCTGAGTACGGGGAATTGCCGGGGAACGTCAATTCCGCATGGAGCATTCTCCTTCCCGGCAAGCCGGGAAGGAGACGAAAGAGCGTGGCTTACATGTTGCACTCTTCATTGATCGGCCAAGGCTTGTTGGCCTCGGCATATTCCATCGCCTTGACCTCTTCCAACACGGCGATCGCATCGGCGTCGGCCGTCAGTTTGTCGGAAGCGGGTGCGAATTTCGAACCATCCCATTCCAGGATCCAGCCACCGGCGTGTCCGGTATGGTCGGCACAGCTTGTCGAGAACGGTGCAATCATGCCGGTCATGCCGAGTTCGGCAATTCTGTCATCATCGATCTTGAGGTTTTCAAGGCCCCAACGAAGCTGCTCGGCATTGACGTTCTTGGTGTCGAAATGTTCCTGTGCGCCACGAATGCCTTCGGCGAGGATCATCGAAATCAGAATACCACGCTGATAAAACACGCTGTTGATGTCAGCCGGGTCTTCCATCAGGGAGTTGCCCGGATCGACAACATACTTCTTGATGTCAGCCATGACAGGAGCATCGGCAACCGGAACACTCCAGCTGATCGATTTGTAGCCCTTACCCTTGTCGCCAACGGTCTTGAGGTCGCCATCATGACCTGACCACCAGATACCGATGAACTGATCCATCGGATAGCGGGTTTTGACCGCCTCGGTGATGGCACCGGCATTCATGGCACCCCAACCCCACATCAAGACATAGTCGGGCTTTTCGCGGCGAATCTGCAGCCACTGTGCAGACTGGTTCTGCATTTCCTTCAGACCAACCGGGATCGGCAGGAATTCAAATCCGTGCTTGTCGGCCATTGCTTCAAACAGCGGAATCGGCTCCTTGCCGAAAGGATGGTCAAGATGCAACAGCGCAATCTTCTTGCCCTTCAGCGTGTCGAGATCACCGTCGGAGACATAGTTGAGCATCATGGATGCGCCGTCCCAATAGGACGCCGGCGGGTTGAACGCCCACTGGAAAACCTTTCCGTTTGCCATCGGTGAGAAGCCATAGCCCGGTGCCAGGATCGGTATCTTGTCGACATTGGTCTTTGGCAGCACCTGAAGCGTAATGCCGGTCGACCAGGGCTGCGTGACCACAGCTTTCGACTTTGTTTTCTCGTAGCACTCGACGCCCTTTTCCGTGCTGTACCCGGTTTCGCACTCGTCATATTCGATCTTGACGCCATTGATGCCGCCATCACGCTCATTGAGCATCATGATGTAGTCGCGCTGACCATTCATGAGCGGTATGCCGGTCGCCGCAAACGGACCCGTACGGTATGACAGATTTGGAGCATAGATAGTGTCCTCGGCATTGGCCGCCGGCATGGCGACCATGGTGCCAAGACCCAGGGCAGCACCGAGCATTGCAGTTTTGAGATACGTCTTCATGTTTTCTCCTCCACGTGTTCGTTTCTCCCATTTGGATCGGGCGAACTCACCCCGGTTCCATGCGGCTGACGGTTGTCTACCGCAACGTTGCGTGATCAATGTGGAAACGGCCACATGATCAGTTTCTCCCTGATGATGGCCCAGAACCGGGCCAGCCCATGGGGTTCGATAATCAGCACGGCAATGATCAGCGCGCCGATAATCATGATGTTCAGATGTTCCACGACCGCCGCATTGATTTCGAGACCGACCATTTCGGGCAGTATGTTGAGGATCACCGGCAACGCGACGATCAGGATGGCGCCGAGATAATTGCCGAGGATTGATCCCAGCCCACCGATGATCGCGATGAACAGAACCCGAAAAGACAGCGGAATGTCAAAAAGATTGGGTTCGGCCGCACCGCGCCACAGAAACACGAACAATGCGCCGGAAACACCGACAATATAGGATGAAACCGCGAAGGCGATCAGCTTGGACCGCAACAGATTGATGCCAACCAGCTCTGCCGCGATATCCATGTCCCGTACGGCTTTCCATGTGCGTCCGATATGGCCGCGCGTGATATTGATGGCGAAGATGGTCATGATCGTGACCACAAACAACACGAAATAGTACTGAACGAAGGACGATGCTGTCGGTCCGGCAACACGAATGCCGAACATGTCGATCGTCGGAACCTGGATTGCGCCGGACGCATTGTAATTGTAGAGCCACGCCCATTTCTCGAACAGCCAGACGAGGAAAAACTGCGCCGCCAGCGTCGCAATGGCGAGATAAAATCCCTTGATCCGAAGCGATGGCAGACCGAATGCGACACCGACCGCTGCGGCGAAGAAGCCGGAGAGCCCAATGGCAACCAGCAGGTTCATCTCCGGAAAGATGGTAACGAGCTTGTAGCAGGCATAGGCGCCCACCCCCATGAACGCCCCGGTGCCGAGCGACAACTGGCCGGCATATCCGGTCAGAATGTTCAGTCCCAGCGCCGCCAGAGAGTAAATCAGGACCGGGATCAGCAGAGCCTGAAAGACAAACTCATTGGCCGTGAAGGGGAAGATCACCCAGGCAAACAGCAGGATGATACCCATCAGCACGGCATCCTGGCGAACCCGGAAGAGCGCGTGGTCGCTGCGGTAATCGGTCTTGAACTGGCCGGAAATGCGATAAAACATAAAGACTACCCGGTTTGAGGATCAGACGCGTTCGATGATCTTTTCACCGAACAGACCCTGCGGCCTGAACAAAAGGACGATCAGTGCGAAGACGAAGGCGAACCAGGTTTCGGTGTTTCCGCCAAGCAGCGGCTGTCCCCAATAGATTTCAAAGAGTTTTTCAAGGACACCGATGGCCAGTCCTCCGACAATGGCGCCGGTTACCGACTCGAGTCCGCCGAGCATAAGAACCGGCAACGCCTTGTAGGCAATGACCTCCAGGGCAAAGGACACACCGGCCCTCGCGCCCCAGACGATGCCTGTCGCCAAAGCGATGATCCCGGCGATAAACCAGACAAGGACCCAGATGGTCGACAGCGAAATCCCGACCGAAAGCGCTGCCTGGTGATCATCACCCAAAGCCCGTATGGCGCGGCCCATCTTCGACCGGTTGAGAAACAGGAGCAGGACAAGCACCAGCACACCGGCACCGACTACCGCCGTCAGGTCCTTCTGCTCAATCAGCAGGAAGCCGCCAAAGGGTTCGAACTCGAAACTTCCGGTCGGAATGCCAAGCTGCTCGGTGATCATGACCTTGTTTTCGCCGCCAAAGATCATTTCGCCAAAACCGATCAAGAACAGCGTGATACCGATCGTGGCCATGAACAAGATGATGTCGGGCTGGTTGACCAGCGGCCGCAGAACCACGCGTTCGATGGCTACCGCCAGAAGGAACATGACTCCAAGTGTCAGCGGCACAGCCAACAGGGCGGGAACGCCCATCTCATGCAATCCCACCAGGGTCAGGGCAGCAAAGACCACCATGATGCCCTGCGCGAAGTTGAAGATGCGCGACGATTTGTAGATCAGCACAAAACCCAGCGCGATCAGCGCGTAGAGAACGCCCGAGACAAGCCCCTCCCAGACCACCTGCATGAAGAAATCAGGCGCGGCGGCCATGTCCTGGAACGGTGCGACGAATACGTTGTTCAAAAATTCCATCCGATGATCCGATCCTAATGCGGGACGCCGAGATAGGCGTCGATGACATCCTGATTGTTTCTGACTTCGTCCGGTGTGCCGTCGGCGATCTTCTTGCCGTAATCGAGAACAACCACCCGGTCCGAAAGATCCATGACAACCCCCATATCGTGCTCGATCAGCGCGATGGTCGTTCCGAATTGCTGATTCACATCGAGCACGAAGCGGCTCATGTCTTCCTTTTCCTCAAGGTTCATGCCGGCCATCGGCTCATCCAGCAAAAGAAGGGACGGTTCCATGGCCAGTGCCCGGCCCAATTCGACCCGCTTCTGCAGACCGTAGGGCAAATTGCCGACCGGTGTTCGCCTGATATGCTTGATTTCCAGAAAGTCGATGATCTCCTCGACTTTCTCCCGGTGCTCGATCTCCTCGTTGAGTGCCGGCCCGTGCCACAGCAGCTGCCAGAACAGGTTCCGCTTCATCATGACGGACCGCCCGGCCATAATATTGTCCAGCGTCGACATGCCCTTGAAGAGCGCAACGTTCTGAAAAGTCCGTGCAATGCCCTGCCCGACAGCCTGGTGCGGTTTCATCGACCGGCGCTCCTTGCCGCGGAACATGATGGTCCCTTCCTGCGGCTGATAGAACCCGTTGATGACGTTGAGCATGGAAGTCTTGCCCGCCCCGTTGGGTCCGATGATCGCCCGGATCTCGCCCTTGCAAACGTCGAAGGATATATCCGAGATTGCTTTCACGCCGCCAAAGGAAAGGGAGATATTGTCCACATTGAGCAGTACGGCACCCGGATCAATCCCGTCATCGGTCCAGGGGCTGCTTTGGATAGTGTCAGCCATTATTCGGCAGCCTCGCGCGTCACGCTGGAAGCGGGATGGACATCCATATCCCTGATCTGGACCGTGGCCGAGATCCGACCCTTGCGGCCATCTTCATAGGTGACTTCCGTCTCGACGAACTTCTCTGTCGAGCCGTCATAGAGCGCTTCTATGAGCGGCGCATACCGCTCTGCTATGAAACTGCGCCGAACCTTCTGGGTCCGCGTCAGCTCACCATCATCGGCATCCAGTTCCTTGTGCAGCACCAGAAATCGCTTGATCTGTGAATCCGCCATCATCGGTTCATTCGAAAGATCGCGATTCACCTGATCGACATGTTCCGTCATCATCTCGTAGACCTGTGGAAGCCCGGCCAGCTCCTGATAGGACCCGTATGAGATATTGTTGCGCTCGGCCCAGTTTCCGACCGCGACGAGATCGATGTTCAGGAACACGCTGCAGAACTCTCGGCCATCGCCAAAGGCAACGCATTCCCTGATATTGGGAAAGAATTTGAGCTTGTTTTCAATGTATTTCGGCGCAAAAAGCGATCCATTGACCAGCTTGCCGACATCCTTCGCACGATCGATAATCTTCAGATCGCCACGGCTATCGAAGATCCCGGCATCACCGGTTTTGACAAATCCGTCTTCCGTCACAGTCTCCTTGGTCTTCTCATCGTCAGCGTAATAGCCGACAAACATGCCTGGAGATTTGAACTGAACTTCACCATCATCCGAAATGCGGATTTCCACGTCGGGAGCAGCCTTGCCGACCGTGTCGGCGTGGATCTCGCCGTCCTTCTGCGCCGTTACGTAAAGGAAGGCTTCTGTCTGGCCGTAGAGTTGTTTCAGGTTGATGCCGAGAGAACGAAAGAAGGAAAACAAGTCAGGCCCGATCGCCTCGCCGGCCGTATAAGCCGTTCTGATATTGCTGAAACCCAGCGTGTTTTTCAGCGGTCCGTAGACAAGGATGTTCCCCAGCCCGTACGAAATCCGGCCAAGAAGGGATACCGGTCGCCCCTCCAGTATGGCCTCACCATATTTCTTGGCAACACCGAGAAAATGGTGAAACATTTTCTTCTTGAGGGTTCCGGCATCTTCCATTCGGATCATGACGCTGGTCAGCAGCCCTTCAAACACCCTTGGCGGTGCGAAATAGAAAGTCGGACCGATTTCACGAAGATCGTGCTGAACGGTCTCCTGGCTTTCCGGACAAGCCATGCAAAGACCCGACACATAGCCCTGAGCGTAGTTGAGATAGTGATCACCAACCCAGGCCAGCGGCAGATAGGCCAGCACACTGTCGTTTTCGGTCAAATGGTCGAACTTCGCCGTATCCTCTGCCGCCTTCACGGAGTTTCCGGCCTTCAAGATGACGCCCTTGGACCGACCGGTCGTGCCCGATGTGTAGAGAAAAACCGAGATTTCATCGCCATCGGCGTCGTTTATCGCCTGCTCCCAGGCGGCCGCTCTGCTGCTGTCTGCGGCCAGGACACCACGGCCGATCTCCTGGATATCCGCAAAGCTCTGCAGATGGGTGTGGTCATAGTCCCGCAAACCCCGTGGCTCGTCATAAATGATGTCCTTGAGCTCTGGAATGTCATCCGAAAAGGACAGCAGCTTGTCGACCTGCTCCTGATCCTGAACCACGGCAAGCTTTGTCCCGGCATGGTTGAGGACATAGGCCATCTCCTCGGCCACCGCGTCGGCATAGACCGGGACCGGAATCGCGCCGAGTGCCTGAACCGAGCAGAATGTCCAATAGAGCCGCGGGCGGTTGGCACCAACGATCGCGACCTTGTCTCCTGCCTTGAGACCCTTTTCCTGAAGGCCGAGTGAAAATGCGCGAACCTCCTCAAACTGCTCTTTCCAGCTCCAGCTTTGCCAGATGCCCATGTCCTTGTGACGCATGGCGGTGCGGTCGGCAAAACGATTGGCATTCAGCAAAAGATATTGCGGAAAAGTCACCGGCACGCGGCCGGCATTGCTGCCTGTCGATGGCATGGTTCCGCTTCTCCTCCCAGATCCAAAAGGCCCTCAACCCTTTGGTGAAGCACAGGCGCGATATTTGTGTTCTTAACGCCTGCAAAATAATTGAACGCTCGTTCCTTTAATCAAAAAACCAGGGCCGGCGCAAGCGAACTTTCGTATAATTGCTGCCGAATTTCAGCTGGAACGGAATTGGATGGCTTGCAGGACAGGACAGCCAATACACCACTGGATACCGAAGTTCCCGTGGCGCAATGGCAGTAGGGATCAAACCGAAATGCCGCTTTGGCGCGCGAATCCGCCGACACACCGGTCGCAATCAGGGATTGCAACAGGATTGCGACACGAGCAGCGATCACCCTCAGCGGCGGTTAGGCCGCCAAAGCCCATATTATGCGGAAGCTTTCACCAGTTGCCGCTGAACACCCAACCCGTCAATGCCCAGTTCCATGCGATCGCCGGGCTTGAGATAAATGGGATCCGGTTTCTGACCCATGCCAACACCTGGAGGCGTTCCGGTGGTGACAATATCGCCGGGTTGCAAGCTCATGAAACGTGACAGATAGGACAACAGATGGGCCACACCGAACACCATCGTTTCGGTCGATCCGTCCTGGTAGCGGTGTCCATTGACCTCCAGGTACATGGAAAGGGCCTGCGGGTCGGTGATTTCGTCACGCGTGACCAGATACGGACCTACCGGACCGAATGTATCCGCCGATTTTCCCTTCACCCACTGGCCTGATCGGCGCAGTTGGAAATCCCTTTCAGAAACATCATTCATCACGCAGTAGCCTGCCACGTAATCAAGGGCCTCCTCCTCCGAGACATATTTGGCTTCCTTGCCGATGACGAAGGCCAATTCGACTTCCCAATCGGTCGCCGCGGAACCGCGCGGGATTTCGACATCATCATTCGGACCGCAGATGGCCGAAGTCGCCTTGAAGAATATGATCGGTTCTGCCGGCACTTCCATATTCGCTTCGGCTGCGTGATCGGAGTAATTCAGGCCGATGCAGATGACCTTGCCTATGCCCGAGACGCAGGGCCCGATGCGGACGCTGTCGTCGACCTTTGGCAGGCTTGCCGGATCAAGACCCTGCAGTCGTGCCAGCTCGGCGTCGCCCAGAACTGCACCGCCGATGTCGTCCACATAGCCTGACAGGTCCCGAATGATCCCGTCCTCACCCATCAAACCTGGTTTTTCCTGACCTGCTTCCCCGAACCGCAACAACTTCATGCTTCTTCCCCAAATGATGAGCCGGCCTTCAATGCGGCCGGCGGGTAACTACGAACGCCGCCATCGATAGTGGCAAACAGACCGATTGTATAGCCGCATTTACCGGCACACGGACAACTGTCCCAAGAATGATCGCACAAGCTCGACGGCACTTGCGCGTTGACGTCAATGTTGCAGAAAGGTCAGGTAGTCATCGGCGATGGCCTGTGCCGCAGCGTTGAAGAGGTGCTTCCCGTGCTCGGGGCGAGCCAGGGAGGAATGCGAACCGACGCGACCATCCGGAAATTGCTCACGATGTTCCAGTGGCGGACCATGACGATCTCCCGCGTGGTCTCGCATGAACGCTTCTGTCAGCTTCTGTGGCGGTGGAAGACAATCGCCTTTCACCACCCGGTGATTGGCCTGGGTCATGGCGATTTCAGAGGGCGTGGCATGCATTCCCTCCCAGTCGCCATACCATTCGCGCCGAAGCTCATTGACCGCTTCGAAATCCCACCAGCTCTTTAACCGACAGGGCACCGTTTGCTCGGCCAATATTTGCTTCATCGGCGCAACATTCGCGCCGTGCCCGTTGAGAACATAGATGTGCCGGAAACCATGATGCACCAGCCCTTCGACCACCTCGCGCGCCAATTGACCAAATGTATCGACGCTGACCGATAGGGTCCCGGGAAAAGCCATATTGAACGGCGCGGGCGTGTAGGCCAGCGGCGGGACAACCAGCCCGCCGGCAATGGTTGCGGCCTGCTTTGCAATATCGTCGGCACACAATGTGTCGGTGCCGATCAAACCGATGGGTCCGTGCTGCTCGGTGGACCCGGTCGGAAGAATGACGCCGTCAGAGCGCGCCAGATAGGCTTCGACTTCCAACCATGTGGACAGCGCCAGTTGCATGTTCAGCCGCCGATTTCCGAGGCGATCCACGCCGCAAGCGCCGGCCCGTAGCTGGCCAGCTCTGCGGCAACAACCGGATCAGCACGCAGCGTTCCAATGTATCGGGCGATCGGTTCGGGCAACATGATGCCAAGATCCATTGCGGCATTGAGCTGACTCAACATCTCCAGCGTGATTGCATAGCCGCAGTCGCACAGGCTCAGTTGCGAACCGGTCATCAGTGGCGAAGGCGAGGCGATGCGATCCAGCTGATGTATCCGCTCCATGATGATGTCGGATTGAGTGAGCACGAAATCATGATCACGCCGGGAGGGATCGACGTGACCGAAAAGGGCCCTGAGGCTGGGTTCAAGCCGCGTATCGTGAAACCGCGAGAGCATTCGCGCCGCGGCCCTCTTGCGCAGTTCGGACGGCCATAATGGCGGTTCCGGCGCAAGTTCATCGAGATATTCGTTGATGGCTTCGGAGTCGGCGAGCAAAAACCCGTCATGTTCAATCGCCGGCAAGGTACCGTAGGGCACCATGGCCTTGTATTCATCACTGCCATATCCGCCAGGCGGGAGAACATCCTCGAATTCGAGACCCTTGGCGCGAAGAACCAGCCGAACCTTGGCGCTGTAGACACTGGGAGGTATGCAGTAAAGCTTGATCATCAACCCGATCCGAATGGCGCCATCGAAACTGCCACTTCAGCCGCAGCGCGTGAACATATGGCCGGACCAGTGCCAGTTCGCCTCGGACCTGTCAACGCGGTGGCCGGCAACCCGCCGTCAGCCCATGCCGCCAAGACCTGAATGCAGGGGTGTATTGACGATTTCGGCGCTGCGGGTACGACGTGCCAGACGATTGTCTATCAGCCGTTCCGTTGCGATTCGGACGATGCCAAGCACCACCAGCCAGATCAAGAGATAGACCCAGATCCAGCCGATCAGCGTCCAGGAAATGGCTGGCACGAACCAGCCGAAGCCACACATCAGAACCGCCAGTGCCTGTGTCGCCACCATTGCCACCAGCAGCGGCATCGCCGGATAGGGCGGGCGGAAGAACCAGCCCTGGGTCCGCGTGACGAGAAGAAGCAGATGGCCGCCGGCAATCAATTGCAGGAACATCACTGTCTGAAGATGGGATTCATCGAACAGGCCGAAATAGTGTTGCGCAGCAGAACTCTTCATGACCGCCATGCCCATCAGCAAAAGACCGAAGGACTGGGCAATCGACGCCAGGCCAAGCACCGCCGACACGCCGAGCAGTCGCGGCATCCGCCAACGGATCGGCCGCTTTGAAACCGCCGTATTGTCGTAGGCGATCGTCATGATCGGCAAATCATCCAGCAGCGACATGATCACGATCATGATCGCGGTCAACGGTTGGAAGTTAAGGAAAACCGTCGACAACACGACAAGAAACATGATGTCCATCGTCAATGCGACACGGTAGATCGTGTAACTGGTGATCCGGCCGAAAATACGCCGCGCTTCATCAATGGCATTGTCGATGACCGAAAGGCCCGGCGCCGTCAGGATCAGTGCGGCGGCGCTGCGCGCTGCATCCGTTGCACCAGAGACCGCCGTGCCGCAATCGGCCTGCTTGAGCGCCGGTGCGTCATTGACGCCATCCCCGGTCATCGCGACCAGGTGACCACGTCTCTGCAAGGCCTTGACGATCGCATATTTGTGCTCGGGAAATACCCGCGCAAAGCCATCCGCCTTTTCGATCGTGGCGGCAATGGGGTCCGGCATGTGATCGGGGTCCATGTCCTTTGGAAACGCATCGGCAGCCGGAACGATATTGGTGCCCAGGCCCAATTGCCGTGCCGTTTCTCGAGCAATGGCCGTGTCATCACCGGTCACCATCTTGACGGCCACGCCCTTGGCACGGACCTTTTCGATCGTCTCCTGTGAATCGTCTCGCGGTGGATCGAACATCGGCAGCAGTCCAAGGACGCTCCAGGTCGTTCCGCCATCCTTCGACCGGGCCACGCCGAGCGCCCGATACCCCCTGCTCCCGAGATCGGCAACATTTTGCTCGACCCTTTTTGCGATCTCCTCGGGCGGCGCAGCCAGATCAACAATTGCCTGGGGTGCCCCCTTTGTCACGATCACGCTGTTGCCATCATTGTCTTTGGCGGTCGCCTGTGTCCGTTTTGAAACCGGATCGAACGGGACAAATTCGCTCACCGTATAGCCATCAAGAACGGATTTGTTCGACAGCGCGGCAATCACAGCGGAGTCGATCACGTCACTGTCTTCGCTTCGCGAGGCCAAGGCGGCTGCCAGAACAATGTCCTGCGGATCCGACGCGGTCAGAGGAATGGGGTCACCAAGTGTCAGCTGGTTTTTGGTCAGCGTGCCGGTCTTGTCCGAGCACAGGATGTCGACACCCGCCATCTCCTCGATGGAGGCGAGGCGTGAGACGATCGCTTTCTCCTTGGAAAGCGCCAGCGCGCCAAGCGCCATGGTGATGGAAAACACGGCCGGCATGGCCACTGGTATCGAGGCGACCAGCAGGATCAGCACGAATTGCAGAATATCCAGCGCATCGGCCAGACCCCAATTGTCCGTCGTGACGATATCGCGGTGAACCTGTACGGCAACCATCACCAACGCCAGCACCACGGCAACCGCAATAAGGAAATTGCCGATCTGGAACATGGCTTTCTGCGCATGACTGACGCTGCCTGCCCCGGCCACCAGTTTGGCAGTCCGTCCGAAGAACGTGTTGGCACCGGTCGCAATGACCAGGCCGTTCATTTCTCCCTGTTTAACGATGCTCCCCGAATAGGCAGAGTCTCCCGTCTTTTTGGTAACCGGCAGCGATTCACCGGTAAGAGCGGCTTGATCGATCGAAGCGTAGTCCCCGGAAACCAGCCGCAGATCGGCCGGTACGATTCCCCCAAGTCGGATTTTGACAATGTCTCCCGGCACCAGCTTTGCTGCATCAACCGATTCAAATCCGCCGTCACGCAGAACCGTGGCCTTTGATGCGAGGCTGTTTTTGAGCGCGGCAAGGGCGTTTGACGCCTTCAGATCCTGCCACAGTTCAAGGCAGGCATTGAAGACCAGAAGCCCGAATATGATGACAAAGTCGTCCCAACGCTCAAGAAAGGCCGAAACCAGAGCAGCAGCCTCGATCATGAACGCGATTGGACCAATGAAATACTTTAAAATACGCTTCGCAAGGCTCAGATGCTTTTCCGGCAAGGCATTCGGCCCGAACCGCTTGAGCCGTTGATCAGCCTCTCCACTGGCCAGACCCTTCTGAGCATCGACACCCAGGCTGGCCAGTGCCTCGTCGAGCGGGCATTTTTCAAGATTCAGCTGTTGTGTCGGATCAGGCACCGCAATTCTCCGCAACTCAGGGTTAGCCTCCTGGACGACTGCACTCTGGGGAATAATTCAAAGTCTGGCAAGACTATGTCCGCCGCCGCTATGGGTCCGGACAGATCCTCGGCCAGAACTCTCTAGCGGAGCTTCTTCTGACCCACCGCAATCGCCAACGCGCCAACGAGGATCAACCCCGACAGGGCGTCCTTTGTATTGAAATCGAGCCCCATCAGATTGAGACCGTTGGCAACCATGCCAAGAAACAGCACACCGATCAGGGTGCCGGGCACATTGGGGCGCCCATGCGGGTGGATGCTCGCGCCGATAAACACGGCGGCAATGGCATCCAGCAGATAGGAGAAGCCGGCCAGCGGCGTGAACATGCGCAGATTGGCGGACCCGATGATGCCGCCGATCGCACAGGTCGCCGCCGCCAATATGAAGCACACGGCAACATAACGATTCACCTTGATGCCGGAGATCAGTGCCGCTTTCTTCTGCAGCCCGATGGCGTGGATGCGTTTTCCGAACACCGAGCGTTCCAAGACAATGAAATAGATCACAAGCACAACCGCCGCGATGACGATCTCGGTCGGTATGCCGTAAATGTCACCGACGGCGAGATTGCGATATTCCTGATCGACCCGGCGATGCGAAATCGGCCCACCGCCATTGGTGAAAATTCGCTGGATGGAACTGCCGATGAAGAATGTTCCAAGCGTTGCCAGAAACGGGCTGACGGAGAGTTTGACGACCAGGAAGGCATTGAGCAGGCCGACCAGCCCGCCGCCGCCTATTCCGATCAGTACCGCCAAATACCAGACGATATCGTATTCCTTCATCGCCACGATAGCGAAGGCCGCACCCATATCGAAGGCAATGCCGACCGACAGATCAATGCCGCCCAGCGCCACGATCAGTGTCATTCCCAGCGCCAGGATCAGAAGGATGGAGGACCCTTCGACGATATTGACGAGGTTGGAGGGATTGAGAAAGCTGCCGGTGTAAAGGGTAAAGAACGCAAAAAAGAGCGCTATGATGATCAGGAAACCGTAGCGCATGAACGTGCCGCGCAATGTCGATTTAATATCGGTGGGCGTGTCGGTCGCACTCATGAGCGCACCCGGCCTGACAGGGAAGCGGACGCCACGACGACGAGGATCAGTGCCCCCTTGATGCAGCCTGTCCAGAACACATTGACGCCGATGGATTTGAAACCCAGCGACAGCGCCGAAACCAGCACAGCACCCAGCACGGCGCCCCATAGGGTCACGACGCGGCGCGGTGAAAAAGCGGCGCCAAGGAAAGTCGCCAGCACCATTTCAAGCAGCAGGTTCTCTTCGGTCCCGGGTGTGAATCCCGAACCACGGGCCAGAATGAACATGGCGGCCAACCCACCGGCGAAGGCAGCGACGAGAAAGGACTGCGAAATATAACGTTTTGGCGAGATGCCGGAGACTTCGGCCGCATCTCGGCTGCCCCCGACCGCCTGAAGGTTCATTCCCCATCGCGTTCTGTGAACTGTCCAGAAATAGAAGATGAAAAGAACAAAGGTGATCAGAACACCCACTGAAACCCCGGCGAATACGCCGTCTCTGAGCCACACGATGGCGGCATGATCGACATTGATACGCCGGCTGGCCGTGATGACCTTGACGATCCCTACAACCGCGACCGATGTCGCAAGGGTCGCCAACAAGGGCGTCATGCCCACCCAGACGACGAGAAACGCGTTGACGATGCCAACGGCCAGTGCACCAGCCATGGCAAGCAACAGGGCGATCGCAAGCGCCGTCTCATGCAGACTGATCTGATCAGCGATGATCGCCGCCGCCAGCACAGCGGTTGCTGGCACCGAAAGGTCGATACCTCCTGATACGACATCATCCCCTCCCGCCATGACAACCACCGAAAGGCCCAGACAGACGATAACGGTGGGAATGGCCTGCCTGAGGATCAGGTCAAGGGTCGACAGGGTCAGGAAATTCGCGGATGCGATGCTGAGATAGAGCAGAAGGGCAACGAAAATCATCAGCGGCAGTGTTCCGAGCCACATGCCGGCGGAGCGTTGGATCCAGCCGCGCGGGGCGGACATCGAAGACGCTTCGCCACTCATGCCGATGCTGCCTTCACGTGGCCGCCGGTTGTCAGCGCCAGCAGGGAATCGATCGTCAGTTCGGCAGCAGGCCTGTCCTCCACAACCCGGCCGCGCATCAGGATGATGATGCGGTCACACAAGCCGAGCAGTTCAGCAGGGTCGGATGATGAAACCAGCACCCCCGCACCTTCCTTGGCGAGATCTTCGATCAGCTGATAGATTTCGACCTTGGCACCGATATCGACACCGACGGTCGGTTCATCGAGAATGAAAAGCTTCGAGCCCGTTGCCAGCCACCGCGCCAGGACAACCTTCTGCTGATTGCCGCCGCTGAGAAACCGGGTGACCGCCTCGACCCGTCTTGGCCGGATGTCGATCTTGTCCGAGAGGGCCTCGGCGCGTCGGGCTGCCTTTTCCCTGTTCTCGATCCGAAACGACGCAACCTCGTCAAGCGAAGCCAGATTGATGTTGTCGCCGACGGTCATATCCAGAATGAGCCCATCATGGCGACGGTCCCTTGGCACCAGGACGATGCCCTTCTGGACGGCAGCCCATGGTGCCTTCAAATTGATCGCGTCACCATCGAACGTGACCGTTCCGCTGGTCGCCTGCCGCAATCCGTAAATCGTATCGGTGAGTTCCTCGCGGCCGGACCCGATCAGCCCCGCCACACCAACGATTTCGCCACGTCGGACACACAGGTCGACATCGCGAAACCGGCTTCCGTCACTCAATTGGCTGATATCGAGGAGCGTGTCACCGATCCTGTGGGATTTGCCCGGATAGAGCGCTTCGAGTTCGCGGCCGACCATGTGCTCGATGATGGTGTCAGCGGAATGACTGTCGACATGATCGAGCACCGCCACATCGACACCGTTGCGGAACACGGTCACCCGGTCACAGAGCTCGGTGATTTCACCCAGATAATGGGAGACGTAAATGATCGCGATTCCGCGCTCTTTCAGCCGTCGGATCGCAGCGAAAAGCTGGTCGATCTCTCCGCTGGCCAATGGGGCCGTCGGTTCGTCGAAGACCACCAGCCGGGCCTTGTCGTCAATCAGCGCGCGGGCAATTTGAACCAGCTTGCGTTCCGCAATGCCAAGATCGCGTATGAGGGTGGACCCTGAAATACTTGTATGCAGCGATTCACTCAGAAATTGTTCGGTCCTGGTGCGCATCGCCCGGCGATCAAGACCGAACGGACCAGTAATCTCTTGCCCCATGAAGACGGACTCGGCGACGGTGAAGTGCGGAACAAGGTGAAGTTCCTGGTGGATGAACCGCACCCCGGCCTCGTGCACCGAATGTGGTGTTACGTCTGCAAGAGCCTTTCCGTCCAGGACAATGGTGCCTGAATCGCGCCCGTAGACACCCGCAAGTACTTTGATAATGGTCGATTTGCCGGCACCGTTTTCGCCGACAAGACCGTGGATTTCACCGGCCGCGACTCCGAGGCTGGCGGCGTCCAGCGCCTTGACCCCCGGAAAGGTCTTGGAGATGTCCTCCATCGACAGCAGCGCCTGCGTGTTTGAAGTGTTGTCGTTCTGCATCGCCTGGACACTGATGAGGTGAAACTACGCATCGCAATTTAGCAGGATTGCGCGCAATTCATACTGAAGGGCCCCGCACAGGGCGGGACCCTCTGGGGAGAAAGACCTGTTGGTTGGCCTAGTCCAGTTCGCCGTAGCCCAGTTCCTTGTAGACGGCCTTTGCCTCTTCAGGACCATTGACGGGCTTCACGTCGACAAAAGTCTGCGGCAACAGCGTCTCGCCCGCGAAATGGCGTGCGACATTGGTGGCGGCCGTCGAGCCGATTTTGCGCGGCTGCTGAGCGACATTGGCAACGAACGGGCTGTTTTCTTCAGCCATGATTTCAAGGGTTTCCGGACCGCCATCAAGCGCCGTCACCTTGATTTCCGTGCGACCGGCTTCCTCGAGTGCCTGAACGATGCCGATCGCCGGCTGGTCCCAGCAACCCACATGGATCGCATCGATGGTGCCTTTCGGATTTTGGTTCAGCAGATCCAGGGTCTTTTTGCGGGCGTCCTCCGGAGCATTGGCGAATTCCTCCGCCAGCTCGGGCTGCATGATCTCGATGCCCGGATAATCCTGCATCACATATTTCCACAATCCAGCACGAATTCCACAAATGCGCAGGGCACCTTCGAATGCATTGAAGATAGCCACCTTGCCTTTGCCGCCAATGGCATCGGCCATGTAGCGACCGATCGTGGTGCCCATGTAATAGTTGTCGGATGTGGTGTTGTTGATGCCGTGCGGCGAGAGATGGTCCACCGTGAAGACCGGGATGCCCGCAGCCCGCAGCGCCTCGAATTTCGGTTCCACAGCGCCATCGCCAAGAATCGAGATGACAGCATCAACCTTGTTGTTCAGCAGGATGTCGTGATTGTCGGCGTGAACCTGATTGTCGCGGCCACCATCGACCGGCACGACCTCACCGCCCAGTTCCTTGACCCGGTCAAGCGCACCGTTAAAGGCTTCCCGGTCCCAGAAATGCTGTGTGCCGACCACGGCGACACCGATCTTCTTGCCGCTCAACGACAAATCAGCAGCCCATGAAGACGACATTACGGCCATCGAAACCGCCATCGTTGCGGCCAGAACGGCCACGTTCCTTGCAATTCGTACACTCATGTCTCGTTTCCTCCCTTTCGGCTATCCTCAAGCCTGATATTGAACCTGGAAACCACGCGGAACGAACGCCCAAACAGTGGTCCACAAACGGAATTACCAATTAACTTATGTCAACTAAACTGCTATATGTCAATTTTGCAGAGGCGCGCTTGTAAATCATGAAAGGTCAATTGTTCCTGGGAATCGACGTCGGTACGACCGCCGTCAAAGCGGCCGTTTTCGACCGCCACGGTGCCGTTCAGGCCATCGCGTCCATTGACGCGCAAAGCAGTCATCCCGCTTCGAACCTGTCGGAGCAGGACATGGATGAGGTATGGCAAAACGTCCGTTCGGCAATCACGGAGGTGACATCCGTCACGGACGCAAGGTCCGTCGCATCGATTGGCGTTTGTGGTCAGGGTGACGGCCTTTGGGCGCTTGACGCGAGCCACAAACCGGTGCGGCCGGCAATTCTGTGGAATGATCAGCGAGCAAGCCGTTATGTGCAGCAATGGGTCGAAGATGGAACTTCCGACCTGATCTCGCGCCACTGCAGGACCGCGATCTGGTCGGGCACCAGTGCCGCCGCCTATCGCTGGCTGGCTGACAACGAGCCCGAAACAGCAAGTAAGGTTGCACATATTTGCCATGCGAAAGACTGGATCAATTTGAACCTGACCGGCTCGCTGGCTACCGATTTCACCGACGCCTCCATTCCGTTTCTCGATCTCGAAAGTGTGACCTTTTCGGACGAGACCTTTCGCCTTGGCCGTGTCGAGGCGCTCAGGGGAAAGATGCCGCCACCGCGTCGCTCGGACACCAAACTGGGAACGCTTGATCCCAAGATTGCATCGGAACTCGGCCTTACAGAGGATATCCCCGTCGCCGTCGGCGCAATCGACCTTGCCGCCATGCATATCGGCCTCGGCCTGAACAAGGTGGGCGATACCCTTCTCATCCTGGGGACGACCGCGGTCGTCAACACGGTGACGGAGCCGCAGCCTTTCGATCAGCCACCGGTTGGCGCCACAATACTGCACCCCTTGTCGGATCGCTGGATCCGGGTGCTCGCGCCGCAATCGGGAGCATCTGCATTCGACTGGTTCGCAGACCTGCATCCCGATGGGTTCGGCGGTCAGACAGCGGGTGATATCGCGGAAAAGATCAACAGTGCAGCACAAACCGTTCCGCCGGGATCGGATGGTGTTCTCTTCCTGCCCTACCTGACGGGCGAGCGCGCGCCCTTTGTGGCACCGCAGGCCAGCGGCGCTTTTCTGGGCCTTCGATCGGGAACATCAAGAGCCTCGATGGCGCGCGCCGTGATGGAAGGTACGGCGTTCAGCCTCCGCCATTGCCTTGATGAAACCGGCATCAGCGCACCGAGAGAGATTGCCATCACTGGTGGTGGCGCACGCAATGATCTTTGGTGCAGCATTCTGGCCAGTGTCCTGGGAACAGCCGTCGTCGCCACAGAAGAAGCCGATCATGGCCTGTGGGGCGCGGCATTGCTGGGTGCCGGCGCTGCGGGACAGCTGGATCCTTACACGGACCATCCGCGTCAAACGTCTCGCCGTCGCCACGAAACGAATTCCAAGTGGACGAAGCATTACGACGTGGCATACCGTCGTTATCGGTCAGCCATCGAAATTCACGCACCGTTCTGGAAGATCACACAGGATGAAACCTAGCAGCCGATCGATCAAACCGATGGGCAACGCCAGACGAAACACCGAGGGAAAAAATGCCGAAATTTGATGCCGTCTTTGCCGGCCTTACCATTCTCGATGTCGCCGGCCGACCGGTTTCCGCCATTCCGAAAGGTGGAAATGTCGACTTTATCGATGAAATCCGGATGAACCCGGCCGGAACCGCATCGGGCGCGGTCATGAATGCATCCAAACTGGGGCTTACCTGCGCCACGGCAGCCTGTGTTGGCAATGACGAAAAGGGCGATTTCATCGTCAACTACTATGACCGCATGGGGATCGATACGTCCCTCGTGCAGCGGACCGATACGATGCCCACATCCGCTACCATATTGCCCATCAGGCCGAACGGTGAACGCCCGGCCCTCCACTGCCGCGGCGCCTCCGACGCGTGGTATGTCGAGGAAAGCGGGTTCGAAGCGCTATGCGACGCCAGATTTTTGCATCACGGTGGCACGGGCTTGCTGAACGCGATGGATGATGGCCAGAGTGCAAAATTGCTGGCCCACGCAAAACAAAAGGGGCTGACGGTCACCTTCGATCTGATCGCCCCCGATGAATACACGGTCGGATTGTTGGCGGATCTCCTGCCACATGTCGACTATTTCATGCCGTCATTCGAAGAAGCCGTGTTTTTGAGCGGATTGTCCGAACCTGCTGATGTTTCAGCGTTTTTCAAGAACATGGGTGCTCGCTCCTGTATCTTCAAATGGGGTGCCAACGGCTCCTATGTGAGTTGTGCAGGACAAAAGGATTTCCGTGTTCCCGCATTGAAGGTCGCCGTTTCGGATACAACCGGCTGCGGCGACAGCTATTGCGGTGGCTTCATCGCCGGCCTGGCCATGGGATATGATGTCGAGGCTGCTTGCCGGCTTGGAACGGCGGTATCGGCGCAGGTTGCGACCGGTCTCGGTTCCGATGCCGGCGTCGACGATCTGGAGTCGACGCTCGCCTTCATGCAATCGGCCACCGAATTGACTCAGCCGCCCGGTTGAAGGATTGATGAGGGCCTTGAGAACGGGGACAAGCAGGTGTTTGGACAGGTATGAGCGACACGTCGGAGAGCAGGAGAATAACCGCCAACAGAAGCGTTTTGGCCAGTGTCGCACTGCTTTACTACAAGGACGGTCTGATGCAGAGCGAGATCGCAAAACGTCTCAACATCTCGCGCGCCACTGTCGTCAACTACCTCAAACAGGCAAGAGAACTGCAAATCGTCGATATTCGCGTCGATGGCAAGGCTTTCGCCAGCTCGAACCTGTCTCGCGAGGTCAAGGACAAATTCAAGCTTGAAGACGTCTATATTGCCGAACCTTTTGCACCCAAAGGATCAAGCAGGACGTCGCGCAAGGAGGTCAATCGTCAGATCGCCCAGGTGGGCGCCATGGCGCTGGTCAATCTCGTCCAGCCCAAGGATACGCTGGGTGTCGCCTGGGGCGAAACAATCCACTTTTTGTCCGAGCAACTGCCCAGAAGCGGTGTCCCGTCCGTCACGGTCTGCCAACTCATTGGTTCGATGAAATCACCTTTGTTGTCGGCGTCCGAATCCTGTGCTGTCCGCATCGCCTCACGCCTGGGGGCCGAGTGCCACACGCTGCATTCGCCGGCCATACTGTCGACCGGCTCATTGGCGCAGGCCCTGCGGGAAGAACCGGTGATCAAATCCCAACTGGGCCGGCTGGAAAACCTGTCCAAAGCACTGTTTTCCGTCGGAAACTGTCAAACGAACACGCATATTCAGCAGACCGGCATGGTCAGCGCCGACGAACTCGACTGGTATCGCTCGAAGGGCGCGGTCGGCGTTTTGTGCGCTCGCTTCATCGATGGTGACGGCAACCCGGTTGTCGGCGAACCGGACAGCCGCATGATCGGTATCGAGCTGGAGCAGCTTCACAAATGCAGGACAGGGATCCTGGTTGCCGGTGGCGCGGACAAGCGAGAAGCGATCACGGCCTCCATCAGGGGCGGCTATGTAACGCATCTCGTGATCGATCGTCAGACGGCGATGCAGCTTCTTACCGAAGACTAGGGTCAGCAACCATCGAAGGAGCGTGGAACGTCGTCGCCTGCGGTGCGTCGCCCCGAAAACGGCTGAGAAACACAATGGCCGTATGCGCCATGTTGCCCTGGCTCAAATGTGAGCATCCTTCATCCCGTGTCAGGACATTGGGGTTGCCGTTAATGTCTATTCTGCGACCGTCAATCCAGTGCAGATCTAGCAACGCGCCGGTCGCAAGTGCGATCGTGTCCAGGCGGATGTCCTCGGTCAGAACCGCACCGGCCAGACAAGCACCACGGGCATTTTCAATCAGCACGATGTCACCGGCGCCGATCCCCCGCGCCGTGGCGGTGTCCGGGTGCATGTAACAGGGCTCCCGACCATCGATTTTCGCCCGGCGTGACTCATTCCCATTGTCCAATTGCGCATGCAGGCGCGTATCCGGCTGCGGTGAGATCAGGAAAAGCGCTCCGGATGGTGCGTCGGTGACGGTTTCACCGGAACGTTTCCAATGCGGATGACTGGCCATTCCGTCGAGGTCCATGTCAGCGATGGCCGACGAGGAGAGTTCGATTTTCCCCGAAACCGTTCCCAGCGCATGTCGATCAGGATCGGCCACGAAATCGCGGAATTGAATTCTCGTCTCCGAAGTGTTCGGACAGTCAAAACGGCCAAGTTCCTGAAAACTCTCAAAAGACGGCAATTCAATCCCGTTTTCGTCAGCCACCCGGACGCAGGATTCCCAAAGCCATGCAAGCCATTGCGCACTGGAGCGGCCGTCCGTGAAGGCCTGACCGGTTCCCAGACGATCGGCAAGCTCGGCAAAAATGTCATAGTCGTTTCGGCTTTCACCCAGCGGGTCCATGGCACGGGACATCCAGATGAGGGAGGGATCGCGACGATTGATCATGATGTCATTGCGCTCAAGCGGCGATGTTGCCGGCAAGACGATATCCGCGCGAGCGGCGGTTGCCGTCCAGCTGTGCTCATGAACAATGACCGCTTCCGGCCGCTGCCAGGCCTGCTCCAGACGGTTGAGATCCTGGTGATGGTGGAACGGGTTGCCGCCGACCCAATAGACAAGTCGCGTATCGGGAAAGCGGTGTTGTTCTCCATTGTAGTGAAACACCTCGCCGGGCCTTTCCAGCAGATCGGCGATCCGGGCGACCGGAATGAAATCCGGGACGGCATTGGGTCCTTGCGGCACGGAAGGCCAACCGATCAGCTTCGCGGGGCGGCCGATGGCCGTCATGCTGCCATAACCGAAACCAAAGCCGGTGCCCGGCCGTCCGATCTGTCCCAGCATGGCTGCCAGGGCAAGCCCCATCCAGAGTGGTTGTTCACCGTGTTCGGCCCGCTGCAGGCTCCAGCTTACGGTGATCATGGTCCTGCTGCGAGCCATCCTGCTCGCAAGTTCGACGATTGCATCGGTGTCGACATCGCAGATTTCAGCCGCCCAGCGAGGTGTCTTTGCAATCCCGTCCGAAGCGCCCGAGATATGATCCTTCAGAGCATCCCATCCGACCGTATAGCGCTCGAGAAATGCCAGATCGACCGCTTCGATCCGGACCAGCTCGTAGGCAATCGCCAACATCAACGCCATGTCGGTTCCCGGGCGGATGGGAAACCATTCCACCGCGTCGTGATCGGCGGCGTCGCCGCGCTGGGGCGAGATCAACGCCATTGTCATGCCGTTGGAAAAAGCCCGGTTCACCCAGCCGGGAACTTCGTGTCCGGTTGTGCCTGAAGATGTGAGCTGAGCCGTGCGGGCCGAGACACCGCCAAAAGCCACCAGAAGTTCGCAATTCTCGGCAATCAGTGGCCAGCTTGTGATCTGATCCTGAAACTGCCTGTGAGACATTCCCGTGACGTGAGGCAGAAGCACCTCAGCGGCCCCATGGGAATAGGTGTTGACCGAACGGGTAAAGCCACCAATCGTGTTGAGAAACCGCCGCAAATGCGATTGCGCATGATGGAACCGGCCGGCGCTCGCCCAGCCATAGGACCCCGCGAAAATGGCGCTATTGCCGTGGTGTGTCCTGACCCGCTCAAGCTCCCCGGAAACAAGGTCCAGGGCGGTTTCCCACGATACCGGAACAAAACGGTCACCGGCACACCTGTTTTTGTCACGGTCCTTCAGCCACCCCCGCCGCACAACGGGGCCGTGAATACGAGCCTTGGTGTCCTGAATGGCCGAAACCCAACCTGCACCGATCCTCGACGGATGGGGATCGTCCGCAACCGGATTGAGCCGCAGGTCATCTCCGTAGCCCCGGACTTCAAAGGCACCCCAGTGGGCGGCGGTATATCGTTTGCTCATCGCGCCAGAATTTTCCCGTCAGACCGCAGGTCGGTCCCGGCAGTCGACACATCAACGCAGCGCCGCCTCGATGTTGCCTCCATCCACGGTAAACACATGTGCCGTCGTCCGCTCGGATTGCGCCAGGCCGACAAAGGCGTCGGCCACGTGACCTGCTTCGACCTCACGCCTTAACAGATTCCCGGCCATGTAGTCACCTTCGTCAATGCCGCGCGCGCTGGCTCGCTCGGAAATGAAATCGTCCGTCAGCAGACCGGATCGAATGCGGTCGGCGTTGACACCATTGACCCGAATTCCGTCGCCTCCGAGTTCCAGCGCCAATTGCCGCATCAGGAACAATGTCGTGGCCTTTGGCAAACCGTAGGCGCCGAAATTCTTGCCCGGATTGACCGCCTGCTTCGAGATATTGAACAGAATCTGGCCAGGCCGCCCCTGTGTCCTGAAGAGGACAGCCGCGGCCTTGGCAAATGTCTGATGGGCAAAGAAATTCAATTCGAATGCCGCGCGAAGCGCCTCGTTCGACAATTCCAGCATTGCACCCGGCGTCGCCGTGCCGGCGTTGGAAACCAGTATATCCAGACCACCAAAGGCATGGACAGCCGCGTCCATGGCCGCTTGAGCCGATCCGTCCGCCGTCACATCGCATGCGAAGCCGGCATGCCCCGGTCCCAACTTTTCCAGCGCCCTGTCGATCTGACCTTGATCGAGATCGACCAGAATGCATTGCGCTCCCAGCGCCGCGAAGGCTTTCGCCGTGGCAAGCCCGATGACACCGGCACCGCCGGTGACCATCACCACCCGACCGGAGAAATACGGTGGTTTACCCTTGCCGAGCTTGGCTTGCTCCAGCGACCAGTATTCGCAATCGAACTGGTCGGCCTCATCCAGCGGATGAAATCCGCCGGCATCCTCCCCGATCGCACGGACACGGAGATTCTGCTCGGCAAGATCCGCCGCAATCCGCGCCGCATTTGCATTGGCGCCGATGCCGACTACTCCAATTCCCTCGATCCAGGCGTGACGGGGATCCGGCGTCAGCAGGGTTTTGGGAACGCTTGCATTGGGGGCCTGCCGATCAAAATAGGCCCGGTATTTTTGCTCAAATTCCTGCACGGCATCAACAATGGCGTCGCGTCCCCTGCTCCACACGGATTTCCGCAAGACCAACGGCCAACCCTTGGTCCGCAGGACGTGGTCGGGCGACGCCATGCCGCGTCCCGCAAGGTCATCGACGTCGGAACGATCGAAAAACGCCAACAGGTCCGCATTGTTTCTGAGATCGAAGATGGGCATCGCCGCATCCGGATTGCCCCGCTGTTCGGCGATCACGCCACGCAACACCGGAAGCACGGAAAGATCATCCGCATCCTCCCGGATCCGCAGCGATGTCGGCTGTTTCATTGCGAAATAGTCGGCGACCTCGTTGGTGTGCTGGACGATTTTCTCATAGCTTTCCCTGGCCGTTGGCCCATAGGCAAAATGGCCGTGATTGAGCAGGAGCAGCCCTTCGACGGACGGGTTGCTGTCATAGACATCGGCTGCAACCTTGGCCAGACCGAAGCCAGGCATGATGTAGGGAACGATGCCGATACGGTCTCCGAAAATCTCCCGGGCAACCTCTTCGGCATTCGGCAGATTGGCGAGGACCAGAAATGGAGTCGCGTGGGTGTGGTCGACATATTTGTGCGGCAGATAGGCATGCAAAAGCGTCTCGACCGACGGGTTCGGAGAGGCGCTGTCGAGCAGATTGCAGCGCTGGACATTGACCATGTCCTCGTCGCTGAGCGCATCGAGACCGCGCAAGTCGATCAGCGGCTGAAGTCGCACACCCGGGAGGCCTGGCGCTTCGATCGTGTCCAGATCCCATCCGGAACCCTTGACGTGAAGAACGTCTTCAACATCACCGAGGAGATTGGTTCGACGCACTTTCACGGAAGTGTTTCCGCCACCATGCATGACCAGATCCGGATTCTGGCCGATGATCCGGCTGGAATAGACCCTGAGTGCCAGTTCCTGATCCGCGGGGTCATCCCCGGCATCTGCAAGCCAGCGTCCTGCCGCTTCATCCGACCAACGATTTACTATCATTCCGATTTGATCCAACCTTGTTTCACTGTTTTCCGGCTCGGGCCAGTGGCCACGCGCAAGTGTGTTTCCAGAGCGGCGCAGCTGGCTTTTCACTACCATTGATAAAAACCACACACCAGTGACGGCACTGCTACAATCCAACCGTTTCGGTCGCGAACCGGTTGGATGGGAATAGAGCAAATTATTACCATTTGTCAATTACTTTGACATTTGTTAAAAAGACGCGTGACGGGTATACAGATGATCCTGTCGCCAGACCGGGAGGCGGATGCGTGGTTCACAATGTAGCGATTATCGGTGACCATTTCATGCTTCCGGAAGTATTCCAGGAAAAGCTGGTTGAAGCCTGCGGGGATGCAATCAACATTCGGACACGAAAGGACAACTGGCCTGACGAGCCGATGGAACATGGCTACACGGTCGCTGGCATGGATGGCCTGAAGGAGTATTTCGGAACCGAGGACGGTGTTGTCGACTTTGTAGCGGACGCTTCAATCCTGGTGACCCAGCTTGCACCGATGTCACGGCGCATGTTTGAGCGCCTTCCCAATCTCGAACTGATTGCGGTGTCGCGCGGCGGACCGGTCAGCATCGACATGCAGGCGGCCCGAGACAATGATGTCCTGGTGGTGAATACGCCCGGCCGAAACGCGTCAGCGGTTGCCGAATTCACGATCGGGGCAATTCTCTCCGAAACCCGCAAAATCCGCGAGGGCCACGAAGCGCTGCGTGGCGGCCTTTGGCGGGGCGACCTCTACCGGGCCGATACGACGGGACGTGAATTGTGCGAGATGACCGTCGGCGTGATCGGTTATGGCAATATCGGCACGAAGGTCGTGCGCCTGCTGCGCGCCTTTGGCTGTCGGATTCTGGTATGCGATCCCTATGTGCAGCTCAGCCCGGATGATCTCGCCGCCGGCGTTGAACTGACCAGTCTTGACACCGTGCTGAGAAACGCCGACGTCGTGACCTTGCATCCGCGGGTGACCGAAGAGACCACCGGCATGATTGATGCTGCGGCGCTTTCAAAGATGAAGTCCGGCAGTTTGCTCGTGAACACCGCGCGCGGTCCGCTGTGTGACTACGATGCGCTCCACCATGCACTGGTCGACGGGCCGCTCGGATCAGCCATGCTTGAGACCTTCGCCACCGAACCGGCACCGCCCGATTGGCCGCTGCTGAATTTGCCCAATGTCACCTTGACACCGCACATCGCGGGTGCGTCGGTCCGCACGGTGACATTCGCGGCCGAACAGGCTGCCGAAGAGGTGCGCCGGTTTCTCAATGGCGAACCGCCGAACAACCCCTGTTAGAATGCCCGTTGCGTACTCCTCCGGGCAGGTCGCAATGCGGCTATCTCACGCTCGGAACCCCCAACACCGGTCGACCGGTGCCGGTTTGTCATTTTGACACTTGCCTCCATTTCAGGCCATCAATTCACACATTCCCTGGAGTGAAGCGACCAACGATGTGCCAGAAGCTGTTGGCCCTTCATCATGATTGTGATTGGATTGGAGGCGGTCGTTTCTGTGTCTGTATGAAGGTGTAGCCATGATGAACTGTCACGCTGAACCGGAGTTGAGCATGAAAAGTGACCACCAGCGATCAATCGCCCTCCAAACGGTCGGAGCGGTGATGGCCCTGCTGACGGGCTTGTTCCTTGCTTTTTCCAGCAGCCCCGGCCTGGCACAGGACATCAATTGCAACTCACCACAAACGCAGCTCGACATGAATATCTGCGCCCAGCGCGACTTCGAAAAGGCCGATGCCGTCCTGAACAGTGAATACGCCAAGGCCCGGGATTACATGAAGTCACTGGATGAGAATCTATCGGCAAACAGCCAGGGCGCAGCCAAGGCGCTCCTGGACGCACAACGGGCCTGGATCACCTATCGGGATCTGGCCTGCGCGGCTGATGGCTTTGTCGTCAAGGGTGGAACAATGGAACCGATGATCATCAGCACGTGCAAGGCCAGGCTCACCCGCCAGCGGATCGGCGACCTGCGTCAACTGATTGATTTCAAATAGGATGTGAGCTCGGCGGACCTTCCACATCTTCAAATAGCGTGGGTGCTCCGTCCGCGACACGCCAGACAGTGAAGCGATGTGCCAATACCGGTCGTTGAAGTCACAGAATCAATATGCCAGCACCATCAAGCCACTCTACGCTGAAGCTGACCAAGCACTTACATTACATTATGGGACAGATTCGACGAGCCCAAAGATTTCGACTGTTTGAGTAAGTCCGCGCACTTCGTGGCTGCCGCGCTCTACAAACAGATCGGGGACATGTTTCGCCACTGCCCCGGTAGCAAGGGCTCGGTCTCCAATCGTCTTTGTCAGCCCCTCAATCCTGCTTGCGACATTGACCGCGCCTCCCAGCACCGTGAAATCGAGCCTGCCGGGGCTGCCAATGTTACCGTAACTGACTGGTCCTGCGTTGATTCCGATACCAACATCATGAAGTGATTTTCCTGCGTTTGACCGGTTTTCGTTAAGCTCGGCAAGACCGGTGAGCACACCCTTTGCTGCGAATGCAGCTTGACGACACTGGTGCGAATAATCGGCGTCCCCTTGAACCGTAAAAATCGACAGGATGCCGTCGCCCATAAACTTCAGCACGTCGCCGCCCCTTTCTGTGACGGACTGCACGACCAAATCGAAATAGCCGTCTAGTGCTTCGAACACGTCCCCTTCGCTCGCCATGTCTGAGAATGCCGTAAACCCTCGAAGATCGGTGAACATGACCACTGCTTCAAGTGTCGTGCGTTCACCGCGCTGGATGGTCCCGTTCCAAACTGCCTCAGAGGGCCCATTGCCAAGATATGTGCGCAGAAGACTCTGAGTGGATTTGCGCATGGTCATTGGCTCAAGCGCACAAGACAGCCCGAGCTTAGCCGCCTCGATCATCTCCAGATGCTCGGACGTATATCCATCCACAGCCTGGGTGGCGAATGTGCAGCCATGTTGTGAGCCATCACCATAGTCCAGAAGTGTTGCGTAGTAATCCGTGCCGCCTGCCTCTGCAACTTCCAGATACGAAGCATGGTCCTTATCGGGGTCAAGACCACGCAAGCTCTTGTGCAAAGGGCGCTGTGTCTCGAAAATGTAATCAAATGGGGAGCCGATATAGCTGTCGGTAAGCATACGAGCGTGGGTAACATCGTAGGTTTCCGTACCCTCAGGTGTCCAGATTATGCCCCAACCACGGAGCAGCGGATTTGCGAAACGCTGGCCAATGTTGACCCGCCAAAGAGGGACCCCGGCATCGATCAACGTTGAGCATAAGTGGGAGACAACTTTTATTGGGTCGTCAGACTGGCGGCCCTCGGTCATCATCCACTGGTTGAGTTCTGCAGTTTTGTCCATCGATCCACACTAGCTTCCGATGCCTGCGGCGCAAGCATCAGGAAGGCGCAAGCATCTTCTACGGTGCCTCCATTCAAGTTGAAATGTTCGCCTTGGCCCAGTAGTTGACCATGACGCCATTGTTTCGAAATTCAAATTGCGACCAGGGGTTATTGACGAAGAAGGATTCACTGCGGTCATTGCGACCATCCGAACAAATAGATCCTGACCCCCGCAGCACAAGCAAAGCAGAAATTCAGCTCAGTTGCATCTTCATGTCATCGATGATGGCGATGGCATCTCCCAGCGTATCTGTGACCCGGTTGCGATCCCTGACCAGTTTGGTCTCCAGCATCCATCGCTCCTCGCCATTCTTCAGCCTGGCGAGCTTTGGAATGTCGTAGAGACTCGGGATCATGGTGGTTTGTGGCGTGAACCCGTAGGGGTCGTGGCCATAGGTACCAATCGCCGTGCTTTGCAACGGCACGAGCATCCGGCTTAGCCTTTTCATCGCCCGGTTGATGACACGGGCAGCATCATCATCCCCCTCGCCGGCCTCGAACTTGGCGCGCCACGCATCAGCCTGGCTGTCGAGTTCTTCAGCGGCCTTGGCAAAGGCCCTTGCGCGCTTCACCGTGCTGGCCAGATTGACCGTTCGGCCGGCCCGTTTGAGTTCATCCAGCCGGTCCGTAATCTGGGTGGCCACGGGCTGGTAGGAAAAAGGCAGCACCGGTGCCGTGCACAGTTCCCACAGATAGGCCGCATAAATCCGGATATGGACCTGCATCCAGTCCCAATCGAGCTTGTCGAGCCGATTTTCGACCGAATGATGCCACCAGCCGAGCGTCGCCAGGGCGCTGGCCTTGAGCTCCTTGTCGGTAAAAGCCCCCTCGCCATGCATCATCGGTATCCCAAGTCCAAAGAAGGAGCTGTCGCCATTCTTGGCCGATCGGTGCCAGATCCTGTTACGCCCCTCGAGCAATTCGTCTTCGATTGACTGATGGAAAGTCTTCAGTTCGGCATTGGATGCGGTGCTCCAGCGTGTCGTGGTTCCGATACAGGCCGGTTGGTCGATTTGCAGATAGGCGACCGCATGCTCGCGCAGCTTGTCCCAATGGCGGTCGGCATACCAGGCTGAACCCGCCATGGTCCCGGTTTCATGGGCCGTCCAGAATCCGAAGAGCAGCCCCCTTCGCAGTTTCGATTTGTGCTTGTTGAAGACCCGCGCCAGTTCGATCATGCAGGCATTGCCCGCGGCATTGTCGGTAGCCGCCTCACCGGGCCAGGAATCCTGGTGTCCGCCAACCATTACAAAATCATCAGGCTCGGGGCTTTTGTCGAGCGCGATTTCACCAACCGTGATCTGCACCGGCCGCCAGCCATTTTCCACGTGGGTCCGGAACCAAACCCGAACCGGTTTTTTGGCACACATGGCCTTCAGTTTCAGCCCGGCTGCCCGGGCGATGCCGATACAGGGCAGCGTCGGCATTTCGTCGTCATAATTGTCCGGCGTCGGGTTGCCCCAGACCGGTTTGACCGACCCGAACGGCACCGCTTCATTGTCCGGTGGCCCCCAATTCATCATGACGGCACCGATGGCACCCTTCAGGCCGGCGATCCGCTGTTTTTCATGTCGGGCCGGTGAGTAGGACAATTCGGTCAGGATGATTTTGCCACGAACATCCTTGCCTTCGTAATCCTCGAAGGCGCCCGAGCCGACATAGACGAGTTCACCGGACAGGCCGCCCGATGCGGTCTGCAGACTGTGGCCAAGCGTATTGGCCTGGATTGCAATATCCTCCGGACTCTGCACCCGGAATTCCGCATGTTCCGGAAAACTGACAATCGCAGGCAGTTCATGGATAACCGTATCCTTGACCCCCGCCTTGACCATCGCCTTTTGACTGTATTCGGCCATTTTCCTGCCATTGGGCGATCCGGCCGCACGATGCGGAATTTTGCTGACGATATGTTCGACATGGGTACGGATTTTCTCCGCCGATACGGCGTTGATCACGGTTTCCCTGGACATGAAAGCTCCCCTGTTGCCTCGCAGTATGTTTGTCATACTGCAAGACAGCATGATAGGGGGTCAATCGGCACGATAATCCAGCAGACCGCTTGCGGACACATCCAGACACACCATGCAGACACAGAGAGTGACATGACATTGAGAAATGCCCGTGAGAAGCAGGTAACCGACTGGCTCGCGGAGCGCGAACAGGACATGCTCGACCTGACGCAGGAACTGGTCAATATCGACAGCGGCAGTTACGACAAGGCCGGCGTCGATGCCGTCGGTGCGGTCCTCGAACGTTTTCTCGAAGATGCGGGCATCCCGTGCGACACGATCCCCATCGATGAGCGGGGAGACGCCCTGCGGGCGACCGTCTCCGGTCCGGCCGGAAATCGGCCGATCATGCTGATGGGCCATCGCGATACGGTTTTCGACAAGGGTGAAGCCGAAACCCGTCCCTTTACCATCAAGAACGGCAGGGCCTATGGGCCGGGCGTCGCCGACATGAAATCCGGCCTGGTGATGAATGCGTTCATCCTCGCCGCCTTTGCCAAATTCGGCGGTGCTCCAGCTCCGGTGATCGGACTGTTCACGGGAGATGAAGAGATCGGCTCGCCAAAATCGCGGCCCATCATTGAAGCGGAAGCCAGAAACGCCAGGGCAGTCTTCAACGCCGAGCCCGGCCGGGCCAGCGGCAATGTCGTGACCGCACGCAAGGGTGGCGTGTTTTTCCACTGTGACATCTTCGGAAAGTCGGCCCATTCAGGCGCCAATTTCGAAGAAGGTGTCAGCGCAATCGAGGAATTGGCCCGAAAGATACAAGCCTGGCACGACTTGACCGATCTCGACGCCGGCATAACGGTCAATATCGGTCTCATTTCGGGCGGCCAGTCGGTCAACTCCGTGGCACCCCACGCCCGATGCGAAATCGACACTCGATATGTCCGACCGGCGGACCGTGAGGAACTGGTGGAAAAGATCATGGCAATTGCCGGCCACAGCAATCTGGATGGCGCACGCGCCGAGATCGAAATTGTCGGAGAGTTTCATCCGGTTTCCCAGACGGAAAGCGCAAAGGTCCTTTTCGACTCCTACGTGGATGCAGCCGGCGATCTGGGCTTTGAGGTCGGCGGCGAATTTACCGGGGGCTGTGCTGATTCCGGGTTCACCTCCGCCATCGGAACGCCGACCCTGTGCGGTCTGGGTCCGGTGGGTGGCAAGGCCCACAGTCCCGAAGAATATATGGAGGTGGCGTCCTTTGTTCCCCGGGCGCAAACGGTTGCTCTTTCTGTCATGCGGCTCGGGACTGAAGAGCCATGATCTGCAGTGGCAGACCGGTTTGGCGAAAAAGGCAGCTCGCCCATGCATGAGAGCGGCGTGAATCAATAACTCAAGACCTCCCTCCATCACCCTGAATTGAATCAGAAAAAGCATCGAACGCCAGGAAACCGACCTTCGATCAAGGGGCAAGATTCAAGCAACAACACCTCTGGATAGTTACAAAAGCAACTAATATTATGGCGCCATTCAAACATTGGAGACCGTCAAAATGAAGATCGAACAGATCCACCATGTCGCCTATCGCTGCAAGGACGCGAAGGAAACGGTGGAATGGTACACAAAGATGCTCAACATGGATTTTGTCCTGGCGATTGCCGAAGACAAGGTTCCCTCCACCCACGAACCCGACCCTTACATGCATCTGTTTCTGGATGCGGGCAACGGCAACGTTCTGGCTTTCTTCGAACTGCCGACAAAACCGGAAATGGGCCGCGACCCCAACACCCCCGAATGGGTGCAGCACATTGCTTTCAAGGTGAAGGACCGTGAAGCTCTGCTGGAATACAAGGATCATCTGGAGGCAAACGGCGTCGATGTCCTGGGTGTGACGGACCATTCGATTTTTCATTCGATCTATTTCTTCGACCCCAGTGGCCACCGCATTGAACTCGCCTGCCCGGATCCCGAAGAAAAGGCGATGATCGAGCGTCTCGATGCGGTCAAATGGGACATGCTGGAGGAATGGTCAAAGACCAAGAAAGCCCCACGCCATGCCGATTGGCTGCATGAAAAGGAGCTGAGCAACGCGTGACGCCAGAGCAATTCAGGTTTTGACGGAATCGGGAAAACCTGAACGCATCAACACAATCAAAAGCTGACACCGTTGTCCCCTGTCTCACCAAACGTGAAACCGTCTCAATGGTGCCGGCTTCTCGGTAGACGCCAATCGAGCCAAGATGCCTATTCGGCATCCCACAAACCGATACCGGTCCGTCAGTTGGATTTCGGCTCCGTCTTCTCTTCCATGCTCAGGGCCAGATAGGCGGCAACCGCGTTGAGGGCGGCGAGGACCAACAGGGACAGAAGCACACTTTGCAGCTGGGCAAGCAGTCCGAGAACAGCTGCAAAGATGATCCCTCCGACCCCAGCCACCACATCACCCAGCGCCACCATATAGGGGCGATCCTTCTCGGACGACATCGAGAGAAGGTAGAGGTATCGCCCGTTTTGGACACCACCGATCCCGAATGACAAAAAGAAGATCGTCGTGGTGTAAACCCACGGATTGCTGGCGAGGCCGAACAGATCGAACGCAATTGCGATCAGCGCGGAGAACGATGCAATGATAGACGCGCCGGCGATGGTATAGCGGATCGAATGGCTGACCAGTTTCCGCCAGACCATCGCTCCGATGGCGGTCCCGGCACTGGTCGCCGTAACGAATATGCTCAAAATGTGTGGCGTCGACATGTGATAGGTCGCCGCATGAATTGTGTAGAACGGCATCGCAAGTTCGACCGACAAAAAGAAGATGCGGGACACAAGGAATCTTCGGAACCAGGCAATCTGGACCGCCAGCGCCCATCCACGGACGACCTGACCGACAAAGCTGGCTGATTCCGCCGATGATGGTTCGTCGGTTTCCTCGGCCTGTGGCGACTTTGTCACCACGACCTGGTACAGGCACACACAGGCGATCAGAAGCGCGACGACACCCATCCAAAGAAGCACACGATGGCGTTCATAGGGCGTGTCGCCTGCCATGAAATCGCGCGTGATCCAGACAGCCACAATTGCCAGAACGCAGCTTCCGGCAAGCTGCGTAAAGACAATCTCGCCGCGGTCCTTTTCACCCAGTTCCGATCCGTAGATCTGATTGCTGCCGAGAGCCCAGATTCCATTGCACAGACCCAGGATGATGGACACTGCAATGAACAGTGCAGCCGCAAGCCAGATCGGCAGGCTTTCGGCCGAAAGCGCGACGACCGCCAGCACGCCGGCGATAATCAGGTTTGGCAGCAGCATGGCATATTTGGCGCGCGCTCCGACCTTGACATAGGGCGAAATCAGCGCCTCGACGATCAGCCGCGCGGCCTTCACGCACGGAAGCAGAAGGGTCGCAATATACTGGGGTGCCCCAAGCGCAAGATAGAGGAACGGCAACACCATTCCCGGGCTCGCAAGAATGTCGGAAACGGACTCGCTGATCCCCGACCACAACAGATAGGCTCGGTTCCTCTTCGAACCGTCCGCTGGCGTTTGACTCAATTCACTTATCCGCACACATCAATGACCCCGCATGGTCGGGCTGCACGAACGGTAACATCAAAAACCGGCTTTGTCGTGCCGGTTCAATCTGATGGCGGCAGGCACCCACAGTCAAGGCCGCGTCATTGAAGCACTTTCAGACAGGGGCGAACCCGAACCATCAATTCGTGGATGATGAGCGCGCCGAAACACACACACATAGCAATGGACAAAATTGGAATATCCAACACCGGCTACATCTGTGCGCAGGAAATTGGGGAGAACCGCCTCGGGCTCGACCAGGAGTGCGTCCGTCAAACGCTGAACCTGCAACCTTTTGGCCCACGCTTGGCCTGGCAAACAACGAAATGGGCCGCGCCGGCGACGCGATCCCGACTGCTGCGGGCGGTCTAGTTGCAGCCGGCGATGAAGGTCTGAAGAGCGGTCGGATCAAGCACGCTGAATGAACCCGAAAAGCTGTTGGGTACCGTCTGGCTGCAAACCAGCCCGCCCTGAATGTCAAGGAGCTGATTTCCGCTGCTTCCGCCAAGCAATGTGTGGCCTGCGGCGGTGAACCGGAACGCGTCGCCGCCGATACCGGACAAGGTGTTGTCAGCCAGCAGCACGTTCGTATTGGGCAAATGAAGAACACTCGGCCGATTGGGATCTCCAAGCCGCACGGCATCGCCGGCGACGCCACGAATAGTGTTTCCGGCAACATGGATATTGTTGTTGCCGTTGTCGATGAATATTCCTGCGTCCAGCCCCTCAAGAGGAGAGTTCGCCAGGCCTTCGATCGTGTTGCCCGAGATCAGTACATTGTCATGGTTCTCGAACAGGGCAATACCATTCACGCGAAATCCGGTTATCGTGTTGCCGGATATGACGTGCTGGCCAGGCTTGATCGGTCTGCCGTTTTGCCAACCGCTCAGCCAAATGGCATCCCGACCGCTGTCGAATATCCGGTTGCCGGAGATTGTGACATTCGTGTTGCCGTAGCTGCCAAAGATACCCCTGAACTGGACACGCCCGATAGTGTTGTCGAGGATCTGTACATTGTTGTTGTCCTGCCAGACATGGATACCCGCAAAGCCAACATCGGTGATGGTGTTGCCAGCGATGATGAGATTTTCATTCTCAAAGGAGAAATCCACGCCGGCGCCACTTTTGGACAAGGTGTTGTTCAGGATTTTGATGTCGCGGTTTCTATCCCATGGGAACGCGATGGCGGAAAACTCGGCAAATTGAATATCGTTTTGCTCTATCACGACATTATGGATTGAGCTGAGACCGATAACTCCCGCTTCACCGCCGCGTATGTTCAGCCCGGCAACATGGGTATGCGATGCCAGTGCAACGACACCGCTGGAAAAACCGCCGGTTGTACTTGTCAGTGTGGGCCTTGCACCTGGTGCGGTAAAGCCCGCAACGGTTCCGCTTCTTGCACCGCGCAGCCTGATGGTTGAGCCGCCGCCCTGCATGGTCTGTCGGGCTTGCAGATTGACCGTACTTGGCGCGATTGCCGGAGGTCCGACGGTCGGCGGCGGAGCAATCATGTCAATCGGTGCACCGGCGCCCTGTACGATGATCAGCGTGTTGGCGCCCTGCCCTGTTGCGGCGTGCAGCGATGCCTCATCGCTGGCATAGGCCACCCGGTGGAGCGCGACATTGGTGCTATCGTCAATGACATTCTCACGCGCCGACGCGGTCGTAACGATATCCGTATCGCGTTCAAGACCGTCGATCATCCGGCGTTCCTGCGGCGACAGTGCCGGAATGTCGGACCAGTCTGAATCCGCATCCGGATTTCCGCCAAACGGAATACGCAGTTTCAAACCGGCCTGGTGACGTGCCTTTCGGGTATCGTCATAGGTGAACTGATAGCCGGCGGTGAGCTGCGATCCGGGCAGCGCTTCGAAAACGTCCGGTATGCGCAACTCCAACCGTGCCTTGCCGCCGGCTACCGGCTGGAGGGCCTCGTTATCGTCGAAATAGTAGCCGCCGCCATAGGCCCTGAGTTCAGCCGCCGAGAAAGTCGTGTTGAACTCTTCCAATGGTACACGGAAACCGGCTTCGGCATCGACCCCACCGAGCGGGACCTCGCGTCCTCCGGTCATGAAGATGTTGTTGCCCTGCAGCGCGAACTGCGTCAGGTCGCCACCGCCGGCCTTGGACTCGGTCAGTGGCAGGTAGAAGTTCGCGCGAAAATCGTAATTGTGCGAAAGTGCCTCGACCCCGCCCGAAAACTGCCAGAAGGTATTGTCCAAGCTCGTTGAACGAACATCCGTTCCGAGCCAGGCGCCGAGGTTGAAACCATTGTCGAGCATGCGCCGGTAACCAAGCGCAAAATTGCCCTCCTGCGTGTTCTGTTCGAAATAGTTGCCTTTGAGATCAAGAAAGAAAAGGCTGTCCGGGGTTTGTGCAATCGGCGCGAAAACGCTCACCTCGCCGCGGCTGGTCCGATCAGTGCCGAAAATACCGCCAAATTCGAGCCAGCCACGCCACTTTTCAGCGGCGGGATTGATGCTGTTCCCATTGTCTCCAGCCTCGGCAGCAACGCAGAAGCCGGCCAGCAGCGCAACCGACAGGTTCAGGCGCTGCCAGACACTGACCGTGGGCTTCAATGCGTTCCTGTGGGACTGTCTTTCAACTGCCGAACCGTCGGACGCTATCTCTGTGATTGCCGGTGCCTGTTTCGCGGGACGACGGATATGTCCGGTGAATTTGCCGTGAGGCCTGAAGCCTCGCCTTGATTCTTGAATGTCCCGCCACATGCACACTGAAACCCCAATAAGATACTGCTCATCGCAAAGAAAATGCGCCTTGAGTCCTGAAAGCGTCAGCCTCAACCGCTGGTTTCAGCCATGACGGCTTCGCTTTGGGCATGCGCGCGGGCGCAGGCCAATTGCGATTTGGCTTAATTGGGGGCTTTATGTCTGAGGTTTATGGGATAGCTGCGCCCCAAACGGCCGCACGGGGGTAGCAACTTTTCTGACGCATATACGCGCGCCGGGCGGGGCACGGTCGTTAACCGATACGGCCTTGTTGAGAGGCCCGTCAGACCAATCGTGGCAGACCCATTGGCACACCCTTGTCTGCAGGATCGGTGCGTGATGCCCTGTGGTGCGCTGACCACAAGGGAGGGTTCAACAGGATGGTCGAACCCTTCCAAGCCAGAATGCTGTTGGCCAGCAAATAGAGGATCACTGCCGGACGAAAACTGTCCGCAGTAGAACGGCATCTCCTACGTCGCTTTCAACATAGGTTAGTTCCAGGCGGTTTTCGTCAAGCAGTCGTCCGCGATAGATTCCGCTGTCCTTGACCTCCGCCAAGGTAATCTCGGTCCCATCAGATCCGATAATCCCGATAAAGCCATCGTCACCGCCGGTGACCTGCTCCTCGCCGATATCGGAACTGCCCTCGAACGTGTCATCCAGTTCCCACACGGCCATGCCGATGAAAAACTCGCCGTCCTGCTGTTCGATCACAAGGGACGTTGTTTCCACGCCGATTTCAAACTTGTTCCCATCATGCACCGCGGCGCGGTATTGGCTTGTCCAGGTACCTATCAGGTTTGGAATTTTCGGTCTAATGGATCCCCAATTATTGTGGTTACTCAACCATTGCCATGCCTTCTACACAACGACCCGGATTCCACGCGCCGTTTGCCAGTGACAATGGCAGTTCAATGCATATCGGAGAAAAGTGGTGGGTGAGCACGGGCTCGAACCGTGGACCCGCTGATTAAGAGTCAGCTGCTCTACCAACTGAGCTACACACCCGTCCATTCAAAGGATAGGCGCATATAGCGACCCTGCCAAGCCCTGTCCAGAGGTAATTCCGCGAAGGCGGGAGACTTAAGCGATGAGCAGGCTGCCTTCCGCGACTTTCACCGCATGACCACCAATCCGGCCTTGCACGATCTTTCCGCCATCCAGTTCCAGGTGAAGATGGATCTTGGACGGCCGGCCCATTTCAACACCCTGCTCGATCAGCAGGGCATGATGACCGTCCAGCAACTCGTCAAACTGGTGGACCGCACCTGAGAAAGCAGCAACGGCCGAGCCCGTTGCCGGGTCCTCAGGTATGCCCACATGGGGCGCGAACATACGGGCATGAAACTGCGCTTCATGATCGACACCGCCACGGCAATACACATAGGCATCCGCGAGCTGTCCATCAGCCATCGGCGCCAATCGCTCCCATCGCGCGGCATCACACCGAACCTTGGCGGCCACGGAAAGGTCGTGGACAGGAACCATCAAGAAGGGAACACCGGTGCTCCAAAGCGTGATCTGATGGTTTTCAAAGCCGACTTCATGGGGATCGATTCCGAGGGCGGCGGCAACTGTTTCCTTGCTCACATCATGCTCGATCTGGCTGGCAAGTTGCGGCAGATCGAATTCGGCGAAACTCGGCGAACCGGAAACCAGCCGGGCAACGGTCCTGACCGGTCCGACCCCCTCTTCCAGAACGTTCATGAGATCGATATCAGATCCGGCACCGGCCTTCCGCTCGGCCAGGGCGACAGCCGCGCCGACAGTGGGATGTCCGGCAAAGGGCAATTCGCGCCGGGGCACAAAAATCCGGATTTTCGCACCATGGGCAGGATTGTCCGGTGGCAGGATGAACACCGTTTCGGACAGGTTGAACTCCGCTGCTATCGCCTGCAATTGCGCATCCGAAAGCCCCTCGGAATCAAACACGACGGCCAATGGGTTTCCGGCCAGCCTGTCGGCGGAAAAAACGTCATAAATGGCATATTGGCGCGACATCCTTGCACTCCCTGCAGTTCGGTCTGGACCGTTTCACGTTTCGTCAAAGACGTAACAACGGTATCGGTCGTTGAGTTTGTTCGCGCATTCGGGATCAGCCGGTTCCGCCAAAACCCGAAATGCATTAACGCGAGTCGCGGCACCATGGCACAGGCAAAACCGGACGGACAACGGAAAAGTCAGCGGTCGGTGAAGGTTTTGCGAACGGTATGTTGCAGGCAGCCTTCACACCAGATCAAGCGTCATGGCAACAGGGCAGTGATCGGATGCCTTTGGCCTGTCCCAGCCGGTTCTCGGATAGCGCTGAACATCCTGACCGCTGGGGAAGATGGTCCTGTAAGGCTGCCCGGCGCGGATGATATCGGGACTGCGTTTCGCATTACGCCCGGCCAGTGATGGTGAAAGCAGCAGATAGTCGAGCTGGCACAGATGGCGTTCGTCGGGGCCGCGGGTGTGAAACAGGGTCCAGCGGTCCATTTCAGGGCGACGCTGGACGATGTTTTCGGCAAAACCGTCACCGGTAAAGACGTCGAGCGCACTTTGCTCTTCTGATGCGGGCTGAAAGCTGAAGCCGTTGATCCGGTCACCGTGAATGATCAGGCGCTCCTGATAGTCATTCATGTCACCGCAAATCATCCAGCGTTTACCGGCGGTCTTGTTCTTGCCGAATCGGCTTTCGATAATGTGCCGCACCGCCTTGGCTTCCGCCGAACGCACCGCCATGGTCGCCGTTCGCCCATCCATCCCGTTCCTGGGCGATCCCATTGATTTGAAGTGGCAAATATAAAGCGTGAGCGGCCTGCCCCCAACCTTGACATCCACTTCAAGGCAGTCACGCCGGAACACCTTGTCCTGAGGTTGATTGGTTGCGGCAATGGCATCATCGAACAGGTCGAGATCCGCATAGGTCAGATGGGCATGGCTCTCCATGCGCTGGAACTCGATTGTCTGGCCATCACGCGTTTCATCCCGCATCATGACCGCCACGTCAATGCCCCGGCTGTCATTGCCTTCGACCATGTATTTGTGCCGGTAACCGCGCCCCACCATCTTGAACAGGTAGCCATATTCAAAGGCCCGAAGCGCCTCCAGATTGTCGATTTCCTGTAGGCACAGAATATCTGCGCCGGTATCGGCGATCGCCAGCGCCGTCAGTTGCCGCGTGTCGTCCGTATGGGAGATGGCGCGCGCCTGTTCAAGTTGCTTGTACTGCGCTTCCGTCGAGATATCGAAAAGCTTCAAGGCCCGGTCCTGCCGCAATTCATTGCGAAATCCGGAGAAATCGAAACGGTTGATCAGATTCTCGACATTGAAAGTAGCAAGGCGCAGCGACATGGATGTTTTCGGGTCACGGTGGATCGGTCGGTCCTGTTTAGGGTCTGCGCGCCGCCTTGTCACCTGAATCTCACAAGAATGGGAAACCAGGCGCAACCGGCTGAAAAGATGACGATTTACCACCACCTGCGCAATCGGGTGATTGCAATGTGATCGCTCAATGCGGCTGCAAGCCTTGCCAGCGCCGGTACAATGGAGAATATTTGACCATCAACGACAAACGGGAGGCAGACATGCTTACGCTGACACGAAGTCTCGCCATCGCCGCCATGGGGCTGGCGCTTCTCGCCATGACGGCGGCAAGCGCCGAGGCGGGCAAGAAATACCGTTACAACAAGGGCGCCAATTTTGCGGCCGGTGTTGCCACGGGTCTGATCATCGGCGGCATCGTCGCCGGAAGTCAGCGCCGCGGCGGCTATTATTGCGTCAACGGATACTGCAATGGCGGCCGCTATTACGGCCCCCGGCGCTATTATCCGTCCCGCTACTATTACCGTCCGGCGCCACGCTACTACCACCAGAGGCCGGTCAGGCGTTACTACCGCAAGGCTCCGCGATACCGGGTATCCGCGTCGCGGGCGCACACCAATTACTGTTTTGCCAAATACCGTTCCTACAGGGCCTATGACAACACGTTCCAGCCCTATCACGGTCCGCGCAAGCAGTGCATCTCGCCCTATTTTTGAGCCCTGCTCCAGTTACAGCCCACCGCCGTGCCATGCGCGGCGGTGTTTTTTTTCAAAGATTTTGTCACACATCGTGCCTCGCCGTTGTCTAACCTGATAACAGACAACAGCAGAGGTCGTTCAAATGGTGGCGATTGATTGGAAAATTGAAGTAAAGGCGGCGCAAGCAGGTGACCGCACAGCGCTTGAAAACATCCTTTCCCACCTGCAGGACCGAGTCCATCCCCTGTCAATGCGGATGCTTGTCAATCCGGCGGACGCACAGGAAGCCACCCAGGAAATCCTGATCCTCGTCATTACCAAACTGTCGACGTTTCGTGGAGACAGTGCCTTCACCACCTGGGCATACCGTGTTGCCGCCAATTATCTTCTGACTGCCCGCAAGATCGCGGATCGGGATCCGGGATTGACCTTCAACGCCTTCGCGGCTGATCTGGAGCATGGACTCGTTGCCGATCCACCACGCTCGGCGGACGATACGGTGATGCTCAACGAGTTGAGGATCTCCTGCACCATGGCCATGCTGCTGTGCCTCGATCTGAAACACCGGATGGCCTATGTGCTTGGCGACATCCTGGAATTCGACCATGGCGAGGCGGCGGAAATCATCGGGATATCCAGCGGCAATTTCCGCAAGCGCCTGTCCCGCGCCCGCGCGCAGGTGGTTGCCTTCACGACAAACCACTGCGGTTTGGCCAATGAACATGCCGCTTGTTCCTGCCCCCGGCGGTTGCCGGCGGCAATTGCCCAGGGACGGATCACACCGGGACGCCGGGTCGATGCATCACAAAACGCTCCACCCTATGAGCAGGTGCTTGCCCGGGTACGCGGTGTCGAGGGGCAGTTGAAGGTTCTCAAGCTGCAGACCGCAATGCCCCGGTTCCCGCCACCGAGCGACCTCGGTGCGCGCCTGATCAAAATCCTGCAAGACGGTCCCTGAGTCCCCGCATTCTCGGCCCCAAGTCATCACTGCCTCCGCCGCAAGGGATTGCGGCAACGGCACCCCTTTGACTGCAACCTGACCCAACTGAACTGGAGACGAACCCATGCGAAAATTCCTGAACCTGACAGCCCTCATTGCCCTGTGCCTCGCGGCACCGGCACATGCCGAACAAGGAGACACCATGCCGAAGCACCACGAGGACATCCTCGCCACGGTCGAAAAGATGACCGCCGCATTCCATTCCGCAGATCTTGAAAGCGTGATGGACAGCTATGAAGACACGGCGACGGTGGTCTTCGACCCGGCCGCGCCAATCTCGGATCCGGCGGTCATCCGGTCCATGTTCCAGGGCGCCTTCACGATGAACCCGAAATTCAGCTATGGCGGACATGAAGTCTTTGTTGCCGGAGACATCGCCATCCACTTCGCACCCTGGACGATGACAGGCACGCTGCCGGACGGAAAGCCGGTGGAACAGAGTGGCCTTTCCGTCGCCGTCCTGCGCCGCCAGAACGACGGGCGATGGCTGATGGTCATCGACAATCCGCATGGTCAGCATCTGCTGGCAGATTGAACCGTCAAAACAAGCGGGCCGCGATATGAATCGCGGCCCGCATGGTGTTCAATCTTTACGGCAAGGATCAGTTGCGTTCCTTGTCGACCAGCGCATTGGACTTGATCCACGGCATCATGCCGCGCAGCTTCTCGCCCACCTCTTCAATCTGATGAGCGTCATTGTTGCGCCGAATGCCCTTGAAGCGCGCGGCGCCGGCCCGGTATTCCTGCATCCATTCCGAAGTGAACTTGCCGGTTTGAATATCCGTCAACACGCGCTTCATTTCCGCTTTTGTCTCATCCGTAATGATCCGGGGACCGGAGACATATTCACCCCACTCGGCGGTGTTTGAAATCGAGTAGTTCATGTTGGCAATGCCGCCTTCATAGATCAGGTCGACGATCAGCTTGACCTCGTGAAGACACTCGAAATAGGCCATTTCCGGCGCATATCCGGCTTCCACCAGCGTTTCGAAACCGGCACGGATCAGTTCGACAAGCCCGCCGCACAGGACAACCTGCTCACCGAAGAGATCCGTTTCACACTCTTCCTTGAAGGTTGTTTCGATAATGCCGGAACGTCCGCCGCCAACGCCGCAAGCATAGGAGAGTCCAAGATCGTGGGCATTTCCGGAGGCGTCCTGGTCCACTGCGATCAGGCAGGGCACGCCGCCACCCTTCTGGTATTCACCACGCACGGTGTGGCCCGGGCCTTTCGGCGCGACCATCAGGACGTCAACCGAGTCCTTGGGTTCAATCAGGCCAAAATGGACGTTGAGACCATGGGCAAAGGCGATCGCAGCACCATCACGGATATTGTCCGCAATGTGGTCGCGGTAGATATCGGCCTGCAGTTCGTCGGGTGCCGCCATCATCATCAGATCGGCCCATGCGGCCGCCTCGGCAACCGTTTTGACCTCGAATCCGTCGGCTTCGGCCTTTTTGGCGGTTGCCGACCCGGCCCGCAATGCGATGGCCACGGTGGTCGCACCGGAATCCTTCAGGTTCAGCGCATGGGCGCGTCCCTGACTACCATAGCCGATAATCGCCACTTTCTTGGATTTGATGAGGTTGAGATCGGCATCACGATCATAATAGACACGCATGTGGATTTCCTTTCATTAAAGCATTGAATTCATTGGTTTGCAGAAGCCGGCACTGCTGTTCCTGCAGCCTTTATCCCGGTTCCGTAGAGACGAAAGAATTGGTCGATTGCGGCAATGGCCTGCTTTTCGAAGTCCTGTTCGGTGTCCGCCAGTTCCTCGCCCAGCAATTGCCGCACATGCAGATCGCGAACAATCAGGCCATAGAGCGTCTGATACGCTTCCTCCGGGTCGCCAAAGGCCAGAAAACCCAGTTGCCGCCCGGTCTCCAGCAACGCGCCGGCCCGCTGTCCGATCATGCGCCTGCCGCGCGCCAGGACGAGGAGCCCGAGATGCGTATCCTGATTGCCCGCCTGGCCGATTGCAAGCCGGTTCAACGCCAGAGAAACATCACCCGAAAGGACATCCAGAAGATCCTGTGCAAAGCGAACAAGGTGGTCGCGAAACGCATCGGCATCGCGTGGCGCCTTCCCGGCTGTGGTGGCCCGCACCTTCGATGCCTGGAAACTGATGACAGCGGCCAGCAAACCGTCACGATCGCCAAACCACTTGTAGAGGCTCTCTTTGGAGCAATTGGCAGCTTTGGCCACACCAGCCGTTGTCAGCGCCCTGTCTCCACCACGAACCAGCAGGTTCAGTGCCGATTGCAGCACGGCGCTCTGACGCGGCGTGAAGCCATCCTCCTCTTCGATAATCGATGCACGCAGCGCGGTATGAGACACGAATTCACCATCAAATAGTACCGTACGGTACGGTTCGGTGTGTTCACTAGACCAACCCACTGCGTCGGTCAAGCCTTTGTTCCGCCGGATGAACGGCCGAGAGGGATCACATGGCGCGGTTGCAGGCGTCGAGATAGCGCCGAACCGCATCGCTCATGCCGTATTGCAATGCGTCGGCGGTCAATCCATGGCCGATGGACACTTCCACAATATCCGGAATCCGCGAAAGCAATGGTGGCAGATTGGCGATTGTCAGATCATGACCCGCATTGACCCCAAGACCCTCGGCACGCGCGGCATCGGCCGTTGAACCGAGGCGCTCGATTTCAGCAGCGGCCTTTACCGGGTCGTCGTAACAGCCGCCATAGGGACCCGTGTAGAGCTCGACCCGGTCGGCGCCGGTCTGCGCCGCCAGCTCCATCGCTTCGGCATCACCGTCACCATCGACAAAGAGCGATACCCGGATACCCTGTTTCCTGAGCCGCGCAACGACAGGTGTCAGCCGTGACAGGTCCCGGCGCAAATCCCAGCCATGATCCGATGTGGACTGCGCCGGATCATCCGGTACGAGTGTAGCCTGGTCCGGATGGTTGGCCTCGACCAACTCCAGAAAGGCATCGCTGGGGTAACCTTCAATGTTGAACTCCGCAGACGGATAGTCATCGTCCAGAAGGGCCCGCAGTTCCGGAACATCGGAAAACCGGATATGGCGCTGATCAGGACGCGGATGAATGGTCAACCCGTGAGCTCCGGCGGACAGGGCCTGAGCACCCAGACCGGTGACACTCGGCCAGGGAAGGTCTCGGCGGTTACGAAGCATGGCGATGGCGTTCAGATTGACTGAAAGTCGTGTAAAGACCTCGTCCGACATTGTCTTCGGTTCCTGTCATTCGGTTTGCGGCGACCGCCCGCCACAGGCACATTTGGATAATCCAATGCAGCGGCTGATTGGTTGCGCCACAAGCTGTCCGTACCTACATGAAATTGACCGATCAAGAAACTCCAGGAGGCCGTCATGACCGATAAACTCCGCCACCCGGCCCTGTCGCAAATCGAGACGAAGCGCGATGATGTTTTTGCCTTTGAAATCGATGGCCACCTGTCCGCGGCCGAGACGGATGACATCTACGCAACGCTTGAAAAAGCCTATCAACAACATGAGCGGATCAATCTCCTGGTTCGCATCGGGCGATTTGACGGCTTTGACTGGAGCGCGCTTTTTTCCGAATCGACCTTCATGGGGAAATTGCATGCGATCAAGCACCTGAGGCGCTATGCAGTGATTGGCGGACCCAGCTGGTTCCAGACAGCCATAGCGGTATTCGATCCGCTGTTTCGGGTCGAGGTCCGGCACTTTGACTATGATGCCGAAGCGGAGGCCTGGCGCTGGATTTACGACGAAGACCAACAGGCCGGTTGAATTGGTTTATCGCACGATGGTCAGTTGCTCCGCCGCCCGGGTGATGGCTGTGTAAAGCCAGCGCTCCCGGCTCTCGCGGAAGGCGTAGCTCTCGTCGAACAGCACGATATTGTCCCACTGCGAGCCCTGCGCCTTGTGAACCGTCAGGGCATAGCCGTAGTCGAAATCATCATAACGCTTTCGCGTCTGCCAGGGCATTTCCGCGCTCGGGTCCTCGAACGCGGCCTTCAGCAGTTTGATCTTGGCCGATCCCCGGCCCATATCGTCATCCTCCGGCTTGACCAGCAAATTGATGCCGGGCTTCACCGTTTCCTTCGATGATGTCATCACCTGCCACAATGAGCCGTTCAGCAGTCCCTTCGCCGGATCATTGCGCAGACAGACCAGCTTGTCGCCGGACTGCGGATAAAGCGCATCGAAACCCTTGAGCTCGCGTAGCCTCTGATTGTAGCGCCGCCGTGTCCGGTTGATGCCGAGCAGGACCTGATCAGCCTCGAGAACAAGATCCGTGTCGACGTCGGATTTGCCGATGACCCGCGCCCTGCCCCAGTCGCCATAGCCGATGTCCCTGCCCTCGCGAACCTGCATGGCAAGATCGACGATGGGATTGTCGCGGGCCTGGCGGTGGATTTCGGTCAGCAGGCAATCCGGCTCGTGATCGGTAAAGTAGCCCCCGCCCGAAACCGGCGGCAATTGCCCCGGATCGCCGAGCACCAGGATGGGTGTCCCGAAACTCATCAGATCCGCGCCAAGGCTCTCATCGACCATGGAACATTCATCGACGATGATCAGCGCCGCATTGGCCACCGGACTTTGCCGATTGAGCGAAAACATCGGCGCGATGGACGTCTTTCCCGTTTCTTCATCCTCGACTTCCTCTTCACCGCGCGGACGATAGATCAGGGAATGGATGGTCTTGGCATTGCTGGCACCCTTTGAGCGGAGCACCTGGGCGGCCTTGCCGGTAAAGGCTGCAAACTGCACGTCGCCGTCAATATGTTCGGCAAAATACCGGGCCAAGGTGGTCTTGCCGGTTCCCGCATAGCCGAACAGACGAAAAAGTGGGCTTTGACCCTCTTTCAGCCATTTCGAAACGGCCGACAGCGCGGCATCCTGTTGGGTCGAGAATTCCATCTGCCCAACTGGCAGGATTCGCTGTCAGGGGGCAAGGGGAATTACGGATCGGATTTGCGTTGACACGAGCCCTATTCGGGCGCCCGATCATACCAGACCATCTGGTGAGAGGTCGCGATCAGGCGGCCACGCGGTGAATAGAATTTCGAATGCTGGTCATAAAATCCTCCGCCGGCCCGCTCGCTTTCGCAGTCCACCAGAATCCGCTCACTGGCGATTTCCTCAAGTTCAGCCACCGACGCATGAAGATAGGTTGTCATCGAAATCGTCGAAATATTGGAGACGCGACCGGTTGCCAGAAACAGGCGCGGCAGTGGACTGTCCGTGATCGCCGTCAGCGACAGGTGGTCAAGCGGACGGCCATCGGCATCGCGGATCCAGACAAGCGAATGGGTGTCGTCATTCCTTGCACCCAGCACGCCTTTGACAACGCGCGTTTCATAGCACCTTGCCCATTTGATCGGCAGAAGCGAGCCATCAAAAGGCTCCACATCCAACGCTGCCGGAACGTCCGGCATGCTGCGTCCGGAAAACTCCAGTGTTTCGCGATGGGGCGCCAGGGTTATCGCTGCCCGAGCACAAACCGTGCCGTCAGGCATCTCGAGCGTGACCCGCCAGAAAGAGGCCGTTCGCCCGGCCCGGTCGCACTGCCGGCGGAGGATAATCATTCCCTCACCGGGCGCTTTCATGAAGTCGACCGAGATGATCAACGGCTCAAATCCGGCAGCAGCATCCTGCATGGTGGCCTTCAACATGATCGTCGCGATCCACCCGCCATAGGGCCCGATCAGGTTCCAGTAGGTCTGATCGGTTCGTCCCTCGAAAACATCCGCCTCGCGGCGGTCAAGCTGGAGAGTGGCGTCGAGCATATAGGTCATCTGGGTTTCCTGAGGGCGGATTGGTGATCGGGCGTTACGATGGCTGTGGGGTCAGCAACCGGACCTTTGCGGGTCATTGTCCAGAACAATCGGGCTGCCATGGGGCGTTGCCTCGGCGGCCCGCTGCCAGGATTTCTGAAGCTCGCCGATATCGGCGTCCGCCGCAACGGCGCGCTCCCTCAGCAAATCCTCCAGTGCCCGCACCCAGCATTCATAATAATCGCTGCCATCGACAGCAGTCCCCGGCTGGTGCAACTGCCGCGACAGGCTTTCTGCCCATTCCGTCCAGTTGAAAAGGCCCTTTTCATGCAGGCCGACCACCATCGCGAAGGCCTGCGCTTCCCAAGGCTCACGAAATGGTTTTGGATTAGCGAGCTCGGACGGCATGCGCTCGGGATCAGACCGGTTCAATATAACTCTCCCAGGCGTCCACGGAGACAGAGAGAGTTGGATCGGCGTCGGGCCCCCAGAGTTCACGTCCGTCGAACACCACCCGGTAAAGCCATTGGGGATTTTCGCCGCGGCCATGGGCATTGTCATCGGGCAGTACATAGGTACCCGCAATCTCCTCGATCACGCCGGCCCTGCCGCGCACATAACGCGGCAAACGCGTATGCCCGGCCGGATGGATGTTTTTCATGCGGACGTGGTCGCCGACTGAAAAACGTGCTTCCGCCGTCGTCGGACGGTCACATGGCCCACCGGCCGCCAGCAACGAAGCGACATTATTTGCGGCCAGGGGTGAATTGGTGATCGATGTTTTTCGCAAGGACCGGCCGGCCTCGAGTTCATCGCGATCGACACAGCCATGATTCAGCAAAAGATCTTCAAGCGCCTTGACCCAAATCTCATAATAGGAGGAGCTGTAATAGTCTGCAGGATGCAGGCATTCCCGGGCGTGGCGGCTCTTGTCAATGTTCCACAGTCCAAGCGCACCTGCGCACAGGGTCAGACCGAGCGCTTTTTTTTCCCATTCCCCGTGGAACACTGGTTCATCCTGTTCCGGCGCAATCGGGCCAAAATCCATCTGCCCGCCGAGATCATGCGGTCCGTTCATGGCGCACGCCCTGCCAGACCAGTGCCGATCATCGCGTCGCGGGAAACAAGCCCGGCAAGTGCCTCTTCGCTCAGTCCGTCGGTTCCCTCGGGCCGCATGGGGACCACCAGATAGCGGAGCTCCGCCGTTGAATCCCAGACCCGAATGTTCACATGCGGGTCGAGCGCCACGCCGAATTCCGAGAGCACGCCGCGGGGATCGCTGACGGCCCGTGACCGGTAGGGCGGCGACTTGTACCAGACCGGCGGCAGACCCAACACGCTCCATGGATAGCAGGAGCACAGGGTGCAGACGACCAGATTGTGGGTGTCGGGCGTGTTGTGGACGGCACGCATGTGCTCTCCCTGGCGACCGGTATATCCAAGCGAGGCGATTGCCGCCGTGGCATCCTTTCGAAGCCAGGCATCGAAACGCTCGTCACTCCAGGCACGGGCAACGACCTTCGCCCCGTTCTGCGGACCGATCTTGTTCTGATAGGTATCGACGATTTCGTCGATGGCAGCCGGATCGATCAGACCTTTTTCGCTCAAAATGGTCTCGAGCGCCCGCACCCGTGCGGTCATCGGATCATAGTGATTATCGTGATGATGATGATGATCAGTGTCGTCGGAATGAGCCATGCACCGAATCTAGCGCATCGGCAGCGCCAGTAAATTCAATTTCTTTGATGTATCGACTCCAGCGGATCGATGCGATCAGAGCACCATGGGAATGAGCGTTGCTGCAAGAAGGAGACCCATGGTGATGTTGAACCATTTGAGCCGAACAGGATTGGACAGAACACGGCGCAAGACCGTTCCGAATCCGGCCCAGACCGATACGCTCGGAAAATTGATGAGGACAAAAACCGCACCAACCAACAGCACCGAAATCAGCGGTGATGCCGGATCCGAGTAGAGCACCATGGCCGTCAGGGCCATCATCCAGGCTTTCGGATTGACCCACTGAAACGCAGCCGCCTGCAAAAGAGTCAGCGGTTTCGAAACGGTCTCTACATCGCCAACACTGCGATTGTTGGCAATCTTCCACGACAGAAACAGCAGATAGCTTCCCCCGGCGATCTTCAGCAGCAGGTTGAGCGTCGGCCAGGTCGACAGCAGCGCACCGAGACCAAATCCGACCCCGAACAGAAGAGACGCGAATCCGACGGCGATTCCGCACATGTGCGGGATGGTGCGCACGAAGCCGAAATTGGCGCCCGAAGCCAGCAGCATCAGATTGTTCGGACCCGGCGTGATCGACGAAACGAAGGCAAATGCCGCAAGCGCCAAGAATGTGTCAGCGCCCATATCAATCCCCTGGTTGTTTTCCAAAGGTGCCTGTCACACCCATTCGGACATCATAACTCGAAAGAGCATCTGGAAACGGCCGAACTCCAGACCGCTACATGCCTTCGGAACCACGATTGAGGGCAGCAACCCCGGTACGGCAGACTTCCACCAGCCCCAGCGGACGCATGATGGCAATAAACTGCTCGATTTTCGAAACGCGACCGGTGATCTCGAAGATGAAGTGCTCGGTATTGGCATCGATCACTTGAGCGCGAAATGCATCGGCGAGGCGCAGCGCTTCGACACGGTGGTCACCATCACCCTTGACCTTCACCAGGGCCAGTTCCCGCTCCAGCGGCTTCTCGTGACCGCGCTCCCGCGACCGCAAGGACAAATCGACGACCATGTGCACCGGTACGATCCGCTCCAGTTGGTGCTTGATCTGCTCCAGAACATGCGGCGTGCCACGCGTCACGATCGTGATCCTGGAGATGTGTGCTTCGTGTTCCGTCTCGGAGACCGTCAGGCTCTCGATATTGTAGCCGCGCCCCGAAAACAGACCGATGACACGGGCCAGCGCGCCGGGTTCGTTATCACAGACAACAGAGAGCGTTCGCGCCTCGAGTTGTTCGGTTTCCTTGGCGATGAAATAGGCCGATCCCGTCGGCTGGTGTTGTGCATTCATGAGATTTTTTCCCGAATTGAGAACATTTTTGATCCGGTGCCCAGCCGGGCGACCGCGACACCCATAATGATGATCGCCATGGCGATCATGGAATGGAAAGACAGCCGTTCACCCAGAATTGCCGCTGCCCACAGGACACCGGCCGCCGGAACCAACAGATTGATCTGTCCGAAGAAAGACGCGCCCTGCCGCGAGATGATCCAGAACATCATCAAGGTTGCAATTCCCGACGGAAACACCCCAAGGACCAGGAGCGAGATCCAGACCGATGGCGACGGTAATGCCGATGGCAAGGGTTCGAACAGCAGAGCGGCCACAACCAACAGGCCAAACGACCACGCAACGACCCGCGCATACATCGGACCGGCATGCAGATGAAGCAGTTTCTTGGTCAAAAGTGCGTTGATGCCGTAGGAAAGGCTGGCGCCAACAATGGCGAGTTGCCGCCAGATATGTCCCTCCGTCTGCCGGACAACATCGGGCCAGAACAGCACCACCAGACCGGCGATTCCGAACAACACGCCAATGATTTTGGGAAGGTTCATTTTCTCATCGTCGGTAACGAAATGCGCCATGACAATGGTCATCAACGGCATGGCGCCCATCAGGATGGCCGCCAGCCCGGCATTGATTTCCTTGACCCCCCAGGTGATCAGCGTGAAGGGCAAGGCAAATCCGAATAGAGCAACGAGAATAATCACGAAATTGTCTGCGCGATTGGCGAGCAACCGGTGTCCAGATATCAACGAAATGACGACAAAGGTCCCAAGGGCGATCCCCTGCCGCGCGGCGGTCACCGTAACCGGCGGAATTTCGGTCACCGCGATCTTCAGGAGCATGAAACTGGCACCCCAGAAGAGCGCCAGCAGACACAGCATCCCATAATCGGCGATACCCGGCCGCGAGGTTGGGCTTTCAGGCATCAAACTGCCCGCATTGATGTCGGCATATCAGACAAGTGCCTTGCCCTTTGAGTCGATGGCCGACGCCACAGCTTCATCCGTCGCCTCGTCGGGCAACAGCATTTCGTTATGCGCCTTGCCTGACGGGATCATGGGGAAACAATTTGCAAGATTGGCGACACGGCAGTCGAAAATCACCGGTTTGTCGACCGAAATCATCTCATTGATCGCGTCATCCAGCTCATCGGGCTTTTGTGTCCGCAGTCCGACACACCCATAGGCTTCCGCAAGCTTGACAAAATCCGGCATCGCTTCCGTGTAGGAATGCGACAGTCGGTTTCCATGCAGCAATTGCTGCCACTGGCGCACCATGCCCATATACTGATTGTTGAGGATGAAAATCTTGATCGGCGCTTCGTGTTGCACAGCCGAAGACATTTCCTGGATTGTCATCTGCACCGACGCATCGCCGGCAATGTCGATAACCAGCGCATCGGGATGGGCGATCTGCACACCCAAGGCCGCCGGCAGTCCATATCCCATGGTGCCCAGTCCGCCGGATGTCATCCAGCGGTTGGGCTCCTCGAATCCGTAAAACTGAGCCGCCCACATCTGGTGCTGGCCAACCTCGGTGGTGATGTAGGTGTCACGGTCCTTGGTCAGTTCATAAAGCCGCTGCAGCGCGTATTGCGGCATGATGACATCTTTGTTCGCCGTATAGGCCAGTGAATTGCGGGCACGCCAGGTATCGATGTTGGCCCACCATTCCTTCAGCGCCTTGGCCTCCACCTTGGCCGAAGACGCGCGCCACAAACGCACCATATCTTCCAGCACGTGGCCCGCATCGCCGATGATCGGAATATCGACATGGACATTCTTGTTGATGGAGGACGGGTCGATATCGACGTGTATCTTCTTCGAATTGGGAGAAAACGCATCCAGCCTGCCCGTAATCCGGTCGTCGAACCGCGCGCCGATGCAAATCATGACGTCACAATCATGCATCGCCATGTTGGCTTCATACGTTCCGTGCATGCCCAGCATGCCCAGCCAGTTTTCACCTGAAGCAGGATAGGCACCCAGTCCCATCAGGGTTGATGTGATGGGAAAATTCGTCAACTGCACGAGTTCCCGCAAGAGATGGCTGGCTTCCGTGCCGGCATTGATCACGCCGCCGCCGGAATAGATCACGGGCCGCTTTGCACCCGCCATCATTTCGATGGCCGCACGGATGGAGTCCAGATCGCCCTGAACCTTCGGCGTATAACCTCTCAAGTCCGAGACAGGCGAAGGCGGTGTGTATTCCCCGCTGGCAAATTGAACATCCTTGGGAATGTCGACCACCACCGGACCCGGGCGGCCGGTGCTGGCAATCCGGAAAGCCTCATGCAGGATTCCCGGCAGTTCATTGATGTCGCGAACAAGCCAATTGTGTTTGGTACAGGGGCGTGTGATCCCGACAGTGTCGCACTCCTGGAAGGCGTCGGACCCGATCAAGGGTGTCGGCACCTGCCCGGAAATGCAAACCATGGGAATGGAATCCATCAGCGCATCCTGCAGGGCGGTGACGACATTGGTGGCGCCGGGCCCGGATGTCACAAGGGCCACACCAACCTTGCCGGTCGAGCGGGCATAACCTTCTGCCGCGTGGCCCGCCCCCTGCTCATGACGCACCAGAATATGGTTGACATCCTCCTGCTGAAAAAGCTCGTCGTAAATCGGCAGCACGGCACCGCCAGGATAGCCGAATACATCTTCGACACCATTGTCCTTCAATGCCTGGACAACCATCTCCGCGCCTGTCATTTCACTCTTCGTGCCACTCATCGTTTCGTTCCGTTTTACCCTGTTCGTCTGTTCCGCCTCGGTTTCAAACAATTGATCGCCGGGACATGTTTGCCATAAAAAAAGGCCCCCTCCGGAGCCTCGTTCAGCGCATGGGTGGCTTCCGCCGGATGGTTACACCATCCTGCCCATACGCTTTCCCACCACAATAAGTCCCTTGTCGATCATGCGCGGGACGTTAGCCGCAAAGCCAACAGGCGTCAATGCCGCAGCCGAATATGTCTGTTCTGCTTTGGACGCGACCAACCGGCTCCATCTGCAGCAGAACTTGTTGACGTGGAAAAACGGGTTGTTAACGATAATTCGGCATGATGTGACACTTAGGGGCCGAGGAAGCGAAACCAGCATCATGAGCGCAAACTCAGTTGACAAGGACAGGCGTGACGGCAGTACGGCATCACGCGTTTTGGGATATGTGGTCAAATGCAACGGCGCGCGAGCGACCGTGGCGGCCAGCGCATCGATGGATGATGATTCTCTTGCCAATGCGATGTCGGTTGGTCGGTTGATCACCATTCGCGTTGGCGAGAACCGGGTCGTTGCGCTCGTTTACAGCATGCAAAGCCCCGGCGAAACCTGGGCCGAACATGCAGCCAATGTGATGCATTTCGAGGTTGAGCTGGTTGGCGAGATCCGGGGGGAAGGCGAGCAAACCCAATTCAGCGCCGGCATCTCCGACTATCCGACATTGGGGGCCGTCGCCCATCGCATCAGAGGCGGCGACCTGGACGCTATCTACTCGGTGGATGGTTCCAATCCGGTAACCATCGGCAATCTGAGTCAGAATTCCGGCATTGACGCGTCAATCTCTGCGGACGCCTTGCTTGATCGCCACTTTGCGATAGTCGGAACGACCGGTGTGGGAAAATCCACTGCAGTATCCCTGTTGGTCAACCGCATCGTCAATGTATGCCCGGACCTGCGTGTGCTCATTCTCGACCCGCACAACGAGTTCGCCGCGGCGTTCAAATCCCGCGCTCACTTGATTGATACCGACACGCTGGACCTGCCATTCTGGCTGTTTCGTCTGGAAGAGTTCGCCGAAGTGATTTTCCGCGGCCGACCCGTCGTTGCCGAAGAAGTCGATATTCTCCGTGATCTGATCGCCGAGGCAAAGCGCAGCTTCAAGGGAGCACCCGAGGGTGGATTGATAACCCGTCGCCTGGACCGCTCGTCCATTACTTCGGATACACCTGTGCCCTATCGTGTCGCCGACCTTCTGGCCCTGATTGACGAGCGTATCGGCCAGTTGGAGGGGCGCGAGGAAAAGCCGCATCTGCGAATTCTGAAAGCGCGGATCTCATCGGTCATAAACGACCCACGCTTCCGGTTCATGTTTTCCAACAACACCATCACCGATACGATCGTTGACGTCATTAGCGACATATTCCGCATTCCCGGCAATGGCCAGCCCATCACGTCGTTTCAGCTATCGGGGATCCCGTCGGAAGTCGTCAATTCTGTTGCGTCGGTCCTGTGCCGCATGGCGTTTGAAATCGCGCTGTGGAGCAACGGGCGCATGCGGATTCTCGTATTGTGCGAAGAGGCGCACCGTTATGTTCCGGCCGACCGGGAACTCGGGTTTTTCCCGACACGCCAGGCCATCGCCAGGATCGCCAAGGAAGGCCGCAAATACGGTGTGAGCCTCGGTGTCATAACCCAACGGCCCGGTGAACTGGATCCGACAATCCTGTCCCAGTGCTCAACCGTCTTTGCCATGCGCCTTGCAAACGATCACGACCAGGAAATCATTCGTTCGGCAATATCCAATTCGTCCAGTTCGACAACCAGCTTCCTGTCGGCCATCGGCAATGGCGAGGCGATCGCGTTCGGCGAGGCCGTGGCAATTCCCATGCGCATGTGTTTTGAGCGCCTGCCGGCATCGGAACTTCCGAAAACAGCCAGTGGAGCGGACACGCACACCCACGGATCTCCCAATGAAACTGGCCTGCCCGATATCCGTCACATCGTGCGCAACATGCGCCATGTCGACGATATTCCGATCAATATGCCACCACAGGCCCAAGCCACCGCCGGATCCCTGGAACCCAGGTTGGCGGATCTGCAGGGTTGGGATGACATTCCGACCGAACCGATCGGCGAAACGGAAGGTCGTACGAGGACCCCTTCGCAGTTTGCGAAGGCTCACAAACCGGAAAGCCAGTCACTGGGATCGGTGCACTCCGAGTCTGCGCGCGGTCCGCTCTTCAAGGACTCTCTTCTGAAGAAGCCGAAATCCTGACGGACCCTGAAACCATATTGTTTCAGACTGTTTCCCAGTCATCTCCGAACTGATTTCGAAACCATGTCATCTGGCGCTTGGCATATTGCCGGCTGGCAATGACCGCCAGTTCGACAGCCTCACCTTCGGTCGTCCGGCCCTCGATCATCGCCGTGATTTCACGTACGCCAATGGCTTTCATGACCGAAGCGTCCGCAGGAAGATTCTGTAAAAGCAAAGACTGCACCTCTTCCACGGCACCTGACCGCATCATCCCTTCAAACCGTGTCCGGATGCGCTGCTGCAAAACCACGCGATCCGGTCGAAACACGATCTTGCGTACGGTATCGGGATCGATCAGGGCTGCGCTGCCGGATTGCTGAAAACCATGTATGGATTGCCCGGTGGCATCAATCACCTCAAGTGCCCGAACGATCCGCTGGCCGTCACCCGGCTTCAGACGCTCGGCCATGAAAGGGTCGCGGCGTTCCAGTTCAGCATGCAGTTCGCCTGAGCCCTGTCGCATCAGCTGGTCGCGCCAGTAATCGCGTACCGGCTGCGGGATTTGCGGAATGTTGGACAAACCGCCCAGCAACGCCTTGAAATAGAGACCCGTCCCGCCGACGAATATCGGCACGCGTTCGCCGAGATCATGGCCTGTCAGCAGCTTTTCGACATCCCGCGACCAACGTCCGACGGAATAGGCCTCCACGGCCGGGACGTGTCCATAGAGATGATGGGGAATCTGCTTGATCTCGGCAGTGGTTGGGCGCGCCGTCAGCACGCGCAACGTGTCATAGACCTGCATGGAATCGGCATTGACGATGGCACCGTTCATGCGTGTCGCCAGGTCGAGCGCCAACGCGGACTTGCCGCTGGCCGTCGGTCCGGCTATCAGAACCGCTTTCACCGTCTTTTCCTCTACAGGATGATCCATGCCTCTCGTTGCCACGCTTATAGCTGATCCGTCAAACCCGGTCATGACGCCTGAATTGGGAGAATTGGCGGCCCGGACGTTGTCCACCGAGCCGGAGTGGCTGGCCGAGGGGATCGCCTGCGATATCTCCCTGCAGGACGGTCTGGACGCCTCTGAAGCCACGGACCGCCTGTCTGACGTGCTGGATGACGCACCCGTCGATGTCGTTGTTCAATCCAGGGTGACGCGGCGCAAGCAGCTGCTTATCGCCGATATGGATTCCACCATGATCCGCCAGGAGTGCATCGATGAACTCGCAGCCGAAGCCGGGTTCGGAGAGCGTGTTGCGGCAATCACGGCCCGCGCGATGAACGGCGAGATCGAATTTGAACCGGCCATGCGTGAACGGGTGAGCGTCCTCGAGGGCCTGCCTGTGGGCATCATCGACAAGGTGTTGTCCGAGCGCATCGAATTGACATCGGGCGGACGGGAATTGATTGCGACGATGAAAGCCAGCGGTGCCTACACTGCACTCGTGTCCGGTGGCTTTACCCATTTCACGGGCCCCGTTGCCGCGATGCTGGGTTTTGATGAAAACCGGGCGAATGTCCTTGTCGCAAACGATGATGTGCTGACCGGCACGATCATTGAACCGGTCCTTGGAAAGCAATCAAAAGTCGACGCCCTGAACGAGTTGACCGCCAGGCTGGGCATCCCCATGGAAGACACCATGGCTGTCGGTGACGGCGCCAATGATCTTGGTATGCTGAAACTTGCCGGAAGCGGCGTTGCCCTGCACGCCAAACCCATCGTGGCGGCACAATCCAGCATGCGCATCGACCATGGTGACCTCACGGCACTGCTTTACATTCAGGGCTACCGAAAATCGGAGTTTGTGACGCCATGACGCATATCTGCGAGACAGACCGGCTGCATATCCGGAACTGGCGGGACGAGGATCTCGACCTGATGCATGTCATCAACTCGGACGAGGATGTGATGGCATTTTTCCCGCGACGCCGCACACGAGAGCAATGTGCTGATCTGCTTCAGGTTCTGAAAAAGGAGATTTCCGAAACCGGGTATGGTTTTTTTGCGCTGGAACGCAAGGACACCGGGGAACCGATCGGCTTTTGCGGATTGGCAATGCCCCGGATCGAACCGATATTGCCGGAGGGCACAGTTGAAATTGGGTGGCGATTGGCCACGCCTCACTGGAAAAAGGGTTATGCCACGGAAGCAGCCATGGCGATGTTGAAATTGGGGTTCACGGAGCGCGGCCTTGAGGAAATCGTATCATTCGCCGTGTTCAACAACCAGCGTTCGCTGGCTGTGATGGAGAGGATCGGACTGAAGCCGGACCCTTCCCGTGATTTCGATCACCCGCGCATACCCGACACGCACCCGCAGCTTCGTCGCCACACGTTCTATGCCCTTAGCCGTGATGAATGGGATGAAATGGAAAGGGCCCGATAGCGGACCCTTTCCCGACTTCGATCCATTTCGGTTTAGCGCATCGGCACCGTGACGAAACGCAGTTCGCCGGTTTTGTTGGCGATCATCAATAGCGCATTGCGCCGGCCATCTGATTTCAGGTCGGCGATCCGTTCTTCGACTTCCTTTGGCGTGTCGACAACTTCCTGCGCGACCTCAACGATCACGTCGCCAACGGCAATTCTCTTTTCGGCCGCGTCGGAGTCCTCATCGACCTTGACAATCACAACGCCTTCAACGCTCTCGGCGATCTCGAACTGTTCCCGTAAAGCCTCGTCCAGTTCAGCCAGTTCCAGTCCCAGCACCGATGTCGTTTCCGGTTCGGCATTGCTGCTCTGTTCGGTGGCGATCAGTTGCTCACCGTCTTCGAGGCGCCCGAGTGTGACGGGAACCGTCTGTTCCTCACCCTTTCGGATGATGACCACTTCAACTTCCTTGCCTACAGGGCTTTCGGCAACGATCCGTGGCAGATCCCGCATCTCGTCAACGTCCTGACCGTCGAACTTCACAATGACATCACCCGGCTGGATAACGCCGTTGTCGACCGGTCCACCCTTGATGACACCGGCGACCAGAGCCCCCTTGGCGTCGTCCATGCCGAGACTTTCGGCAATATCGTCGGTCACCGGCTGGATACGAACGCCGAGCCAGCCACGACGGGTTTCACCAAACTCGATCAATTGTGCAATCACGGTTTTAACCAGGTCCGACGGCACGGCGAAACCAATTCCGATCGATCCGCCGGTCGGTGAGATAATGGCCGTATTGACGCCGATCACTTCGCCTTCCTGGTTGAAAAGCGGACCGCCCGAATTGCCCCGGTTGATCGCCGCGTCTGTCTGAATGAAATTGTCGTAGGGTCCTGAATTGATGTCGCGGCCGCGCGCCGAGACAATTCCCGTCGTCACGGTTCCGCCAAGTCCGAACGGATTTCCGATCGCCATGACCCAGTCGCCAATCCTCAGGCTCTTGGAATCGCCCAGGGGAACGGCCGTCAAAGGTGTTTCGGGCTTCACCCGCAAAACAGCGATATCAGTCTTCGGATCGGCACCAACAACTTCGGCGTCGAGTTTTGTGCCATCAGCGAAATTGACCTCGATGTCATCGGCCTCCGCGATGACATGGTTGTTGGTGACGATGATGCCCTCGGCATCAATCACGAAACCCGAACCAAGGGAATTGACCCGGCGCGAACGCGGTTGCTGTTGTTGGCCATTGTCGCGTTGACCAAAAAACTCGTCGAAAAAATCCTGAAAAGGAGACCCCTCGGGAATGCGCGGCCGTGGTGTGCGATTGTTGTTGCTCACCCGCTGCGACGTCGAGATATTGACCACCGAACCGAGAAGCTTTTCGGCAAGATCGGCAATGGACTCAGGCCCCTGTGCCGCCTCGGCAGGCTGGATGGTGGTCGGTGCACCGGAGACCACGGCCATACCCAGGGCGGAAGCGATGGCGAAAGTTCGAAACGGTTTCAGGATTTTCACGAATGCCATGACCGGCTTTGTCTCCCATAGAAATGAAATAGTCGCGCTATTGAGCAAGATTGAGCCCATACATATGACCAAATTCCGGCACGTCCACTCACCGTTGGCCATATCTCTTCAAGATCAAGTGAAAGTTACCCTTTCACCATCCATACCACGAACACCCCGAAACATACCGCCGCCAGTCCGAATCCCCGCATCTGCTGATCGGTGATCTGCGGCAGCGCCTCGGCCATGCGCCGCACGAAGGAAGGGGCCAGTGCATAGACCAGCCCCTCGATAACCAGAAAAAGTCCAACCGCCACAAGAAGTTCACTCATGACGCTGTCATTCTCACTGTGCCGCGGCAGCGCCCGATGACCCCGGGATAGAGCCGGCGGCATCCTGGAAGAACCGGAAAAATTCACTTTCCGGCGAAATGACCATGGTCGTATCAGAACCCGTCAGCCCTTTGCGATAGGCCTCCATGGACCGGTAGAAATCGAAAAAACCCTCATCCTTGGAGAAAGCCTCGGCAAAGATGCCGTTTCGAATTGCATCACCCTCACCACGGGTGATCTCCGAATCGCGGCGGGCTTTCGATTCCAGTTCCACGACCTGCCTGTCGGCAATGGCCCGGATACGTTGGCCGGCTTCCCGGCCGCGGGCACGGATGAGTTCGGCTTCCGCGAGACGTTCCGCCTTCATCCGGTTGAAGGTCTGTTCCGAGACTTCCTTGGTCAGGTCGGTCCGACGGATCCGCACGTCCTCGATGGTCAAGCCCAGCGATTCGGCATCGGGTCGCAATTGGTCGCGAACGTCAGCCATCATGGCGACACGCGCATCCGACAACGCCGCTTCAAATCCACGCAAACCGTATACTCGGCGCAACGCCGAATCGAGACGGGTGCGCAATCGGGATTCCGCCGCAGTCACGTCACCGGATACGGTCTCTCGGAAGCGTTCCGCATTGGTAATTTTATAAACGACGAAGGCGTCGACCTCATAAAACTTACCACCGGACACCTGCACGCGAATATCATCGAGATCGAACCGGATTGCCCGTTTCTGAATCATCTGGATATTGTCGGCCTCGATGAAACCGAAGGGCAATTTGAAGTAGAGCCCCGGTTCCGTCTTGACCGAACGAATCTCACCAAATCGCAACACGATGGCCTGTTCGCCAGCCTGAACGACAAAGAACGAGGAGTAAGCCAGTCCGGCAAGAACGACCAGGGCGACGATAATAGCGGGAAGACGATTACTCATCAGTTCGATCCTCCACTCGAATTGTTTCTGCTCAGCTCATTGAGTGGCAGATAGGGAACAACCCCCTGCCCCTGGTTCTGTTCGACAATGAACTTGTTCGAAGATCTGTAGACTTCTTCCATGGTCTCAAGGAATATTCTTTTGCGCGTGACTTCCGGCGCCTTTGAATACTCGTCATAGATCGAAATGAAGCGTTGGGCTTCACCCTCAGCCTCGTTGACGACGCGATCCTTGTAGGCTGCGGCCTCTTCACGGATCTTCGCCGCTTCACCGCGGGCCTGTCCAAGCTGCTGGTTGGAATACTGATTGGCTTCCTCGACAAACTGGTCTTCGTTTTGCTCGGCGCGCTGAACCTCGTCAAACGCATCAGCCACTTCGCGCGGCGGCGCAGCATCCTCAATGGAGACAGTATTGACGTCGATGCCGGCGCCATAGGTGTTCATGGTTGTCTGGATGGTTGACTTCACATCATCCGCAATCGCCTGACGATTGTCGCGGAAAATATCCTGAGCCGGTCGCCGGCCGACCACTTCACGCATGGCGCTTTCCGCCACCTGCCGCAGGGTATCCTCCGGCTGGTCGACATTGAAAAGATAGTTCTGAGGATTGGTGATCGAATACAGGACCGAAAACTGCACATCGACAATATTCTGGTCACCCGACAGCATCAGCCCCTGGGTAGCCCCGGTTCGGGAGTTGCCGCCAATATTGATCTGCCGTTCCACGATACTGACCATCTCGACCTTTTCGATCGGCCACCACAGGAAATGCAGACCGGGCTGCGAGATTTCGGATTTCGGTTTACCGAACAACAGGACCACACCGCGCTGATCGGGCTGAACCGTGTAGACGGATTGAAAAATCCAAAGCAGCAGGAGGCCCAGAACAATGACGCCAATGAATATCGGGCTGCCGCCGCCGCCGCCAGGCAGCGCATTTTTCAGTTGATCCTGGCTTTTGCGGATGATTTCCTCAAGGTCCGGCGGTGTACCACCGCCGCCACTGCCGCCGCCCGGGCGACGCGGTCCCTGACCCCAGGGACCCTGGTTGTTTCCGCCGCTGCCATTTTGATTGCTCCAGGGCATGTAATCCTCATTCGTTGGCCGATGGGTCTGATAGCGGGAGGAATAGTGCCCCGAGACCGCACCGGTCTTTCATTTCTGCCTCTTGTGAGCGCATCGATACGCTTGGCGACCGGGCGTGGTCAATGCTTTTTGCTGCGCGCGCAATTGGACGTAGTGGGGTTATAGGTACAGTAATGGCGGCTTTCAACGCGATGATACCATTAACCGCACGATTTGGATCTATTTTCTGCGATAAACGGCATAACGGGTTGCTGCGCTGTCCTTCGGACCGGCAGGGATGTTTTCTTCCTGCTCCATTTGCCACTCGGCCGGATCAAGCGCAGGGAAGCGTGTGTCGCCATCCGGGGCGCTTTCAACATGTGTGAGAAAGACCCTGTCGGCATGGCCAAAGGCCTGTTGATAGATTTCGCCGCCACCAATCACACAGACCGCATCGGCGCCTTCCCGCTTCGCAATGGATTGTCCGAGACGAAGCGCAGCCTCGACGGAATGTGCAACCTGAACACCATCGGCGGCAAATGAGTCGTCGCGTGTGACCACAATATTGGTACGGCCCGGCAGCGCTTTGCCGATCGAGTGAAAGGTCTTTCGGCCCATGATGACCGGTCGCCCCATGGTGATTGCCTTGAACCGTTTCAGATCCGTTGACAATCGCCAAGGCATGCCACCTTCGCGGCCGATCACACCATTGGCGGCGACCGCCACAACGATATTGATGTCCACTTCCGTCTCGGGCACCGTCACACCGAAACCTTGGCGGCTATATGCGGGTCGGGGTCATAACCCTCCAGAGTGAAATCCTCGTAACGGAATCCGAAAAGGTCATCGACCTTGTCATTGAGCCGCATGGTCGGGAGCGGTTTGGGTGTGCGCTGAAGCTGCAGATGGGCCTGATCGAAATGATCCGCGTAGAGGTGAGCGTCGCCAAACGTCAGGATGAATTCCCCGGCCTCCAGGCCGGTGACCTGTGCCATCATGTGGGTCAGCAGCGCGTAGGACGCGATGTTGAAGGGCACACCCAGGAAAATGTCTGCCGATCGCTGGTAGAGCTGGCAGGACAGCCGGCCCTCGGCCACATAGAACTGAAAAAGACAATGGCAGGGAGGCAGCGCCATATCCTCCACCAGAGCCGGATTCCAGGCAGAAACGATCAGCCGGCGCGATGTTGGATTGTTGCGGATGGCTTCGACCACATTGGTTATCTGATCGATGGCCCGCCCGTCCGGCGCCGGCCAGGACCGCCATTGATATCCGTATACCGGTCCCAGGTCGCCATTTTCATCCGCCCACTCATCCCAGATGGAGACGCCATTTTCCTTCAGCCAGGCGATGTTGGTGTCACCGCGCAAAAACCACAGGAGTTCGATGATGATCGACCGAAGGTGTAGCTTTTTTGTCGTCAGAACCGGAAAACCATCCACCAGGTCAAACCGCATCTGATGGCCGAAAATCGAGCGTGTACCGGTACCGGTCCGGTCATCCCGGTCAACGCCCGTTTCAAGCACGCGGCTGAGTAAATCATGATATTGATGCATGGCCGCTCCAGGATCGATTCGCCGGCGGCATCATACCTCAACAAGGCCGAATATCGAGCCGTTTCGGCGCCCGTAGCCCCGTAAATCAGCCCGCAAAAGGACGCCGTTCCTGATTTTCGACACAGGTCCGACCGGCCCGTCCGGAAGACACCGGTTTACGGAACGTTATACTCACTTCAACGCAAGGCCTTTTCATCGCCGCCGCGAGGTCTTATATCTTAGATGCTGCTTCGGCAGCTATGGCGATAAACGGAAGATGTAATAAACCATTCGGACCCGGGGGCGGTACCCGGCGCCTCCACCATAACCGGCCGGAAACGTGCCGTTCAGAGCCTTAGAGGGCTGGTTTTGATGGGGGCGAAACAGGATCGACGAGGGTGTAAAGATCAACTTTTTGCTCGGCATGGTTCCGCCGTTATCGGGCCGTTACAATAGTTGCTAATGATAACAACTATGCGGAAGCACGTCTCGCTGCTTAATGCAGTGTGACAGCTTCAAATTAAACTCCTGACCGGTCGCACGGTCAGGCGGGGTTCGGAGGCACCTGGCAACAGAAGCCTCCACCATTGACTGGACGGATGCCGCATACCGGCGTATCGGTGCATGGCGGTGGATTTGCATCGGGCGGAAATAAAAGGCGGGACGAGGCAGTGCAGGACCACATACGATATGACATTCTGGCACAGGACGCATTGCGCGGTGTAATCCGCAAAGTGCTGACCGAGGTTGCCGCAACCGGAAGCCTGCCCGGTGAACATCACTTTTTCATCACCTTTTTGACCAATGCGCCTGGCGTGCGAATTTCCGCCTATCTGAAAGAAAAGTACACAGAGCAGATGACGATCGTCATCCAGCATCAGTTCTGGGATCTGAAAATCACGGACAGTTATTTCGAAATTGGCCTGTCATTTTCCGACAAGCCCGAAAAACTCCACATTCCCTTCGCCGCGATCCGCGGCTTTTATGATCCGTCGGTGAATTTCGAACTCGAATTCGACACGATGATCGCTGACAATGAAGATGCACCTTCCGGTGAGGTCACACCCTATGTGAAACCGGAGGAAACGGCCAATGCGGATAGCAGCGACGAACAGGCCGAATCACCGGCGGCCGAAACCGCCGCAGCGCCGGCCGAAGCCGTGGAAACAGCGGATGCGGAGAACCCAGAATCGGACGAGACCGCTGGTGCAGATGTCGTGTCACTGGACGCATTTCGAAAGAAAAACTGAATGAACGCCGACATCGTCAATTTGCGGCAGGCCAGAAAGCGCCGGTTGCGTGACGAAAAAGCGAAGAAAGCCGAGGAAAACCGATTGGCTTTCGGCCGGACCAAGTCCGAAAGAAACCTGACGGAAATCTTGAACCGCAAGCAGAGCCGGTCTCTCGATCAAAAACGCCTTGATCCCGATAGTGGGCTTGCCAATGACGGGCCGGACGATCAATCCGATTGACCGATCAGATGATCCGTAAACACTCGATCACCATCCGCGGACATCGCACCAGCGTCTCGCTCGAGGATGAATTCTGGCAATTTTTGCGCCAGATTGCCGACCGGAAAAACCAGACCGTTGCAGCCCTTCTGACCGAAATCGATGAATTGCGGAGACCACAGGACAATTTGTCCTCAGCGGCCCGTGTCTTCGTCCTGCAGTGGGTGGTCTCGGGCGGACAATCCGGGTCCGATCGACGTCCGTAACCACGCATCGGCGATGGCCGTGGTGGCCGACATCGCCCGATACAGATCAGGCGTTATTGCGTCGCGACGGACCCATCTGCATCCAGCGTGTCAAAATTCAGTGCCGGCAGGTTCTGGGTTTGCACACCACCTGCACCGGACGGTCCGGTGGCGCTGCCGGTGCCTTGCTTTCTGTCGCCAGCCCGCTTGATGGCCTCTTCAAGTTGCAGAATGAACTCCTCATCAGACAATGGCTTGCCGGACTCTCTTGAAAACCGGTCTGCCGCCTTTTTGGCAGCCCGCTCCTGTTCCTCGACAAGCTTGCGCTTCTTCTCTTCTTCAGCCCGTCTAAGAGCTTCTTTTTCAGCTGCCAGCCGGGCAGCCTCCTGCGCCGCCAGCTGCTCCTTTTGTTGTTTCTCCAGATTGGCCTTTTCGATTGCCTGTCTTTCCGCTTCTTCCTTTTCAAACCGTTCCAGCGCGGTCTGCCGTTTCTGCGCCCGCTCCCTGGACAACGCCACTTCACGGCGCAAGCGCTGGCTTTCCAGAACCACCGCCTGAAGCGTTTCCACCCGACGCCGTTCGCGCTCATAGGCGCGCAAGGAAAGAAAATTCGACAATTCGGACGCGTCGATCATGCGATCAGGCTCGGCAACCGGTCCCAGAAAGGCAAGATTGATTGCGGGTGCGGCGCCGGTCAGCGCCTCCGTCTCGGGATCGAATTCCAGGTCAAACCGCGCGTTGATGGCCCGTTCGGGAAGATCGAGCCGGGCTTCGCCCCGGATCGAAGCACCCTCGTCGGACAGAACAATGTTGGGCAACCGGATCGTGCCCGCGGCAATGGTGAAGGGCACCGATATTTCATCGGCAAAGAAACTGCCATTGGTCACCGCGCTTTCGGCGAGCGCCATGACCGATTCATTGCCGATCTCAAAGCCGTCCGTGTCGGCCGCAGCCAGAATGTCGGGCAGCGATTCATTCTCCAGTCCCGATAGTTCAAGTGCATGGGTTTCCAGAACGCCCGATCCTGTCATGGAAGCAACGAGGCCACGCAGGCTTTTTCCGGCGCCCTCGAAGGAGGCGGCCAGATCCATCGACCCCTTTGCCGTCGGAAAGCCATCCTGCTGCCACACAAGGGGGGCCAGGGTCGCTCCTTCAATCTTGATCTGCCCCGACAAAAAGCCTGACCCGTCGCGGTTGGCAAGGCGCAAGCCGCCTGACAGATCACCACCTGCCCAGCTTGCCTGCACATCACGCCACTGCAATTCATTGTCCTGAAGCACCAGCTTGCCCGACCACAGTGCCGCATCCTCGCCGAACCCCAAATGGACCTCATTGGCCTGAATATCAAAATCCAGGGAGGTCGCTGATTGCAGCGGCGGCAAAAACTCCTGATCGTTCCAGCTGGAGCCGCCGCTCAACACGGTTCCGGACCCCATCATCATTTCGGCCATCCAGGCCAGATCCATGGTTGAGACGGAAATTGCACCTTGCGCTTCAATCTCGTCTTTGCCGCGCGCCAGTGTCAGATCACCTGAAAAGGCGGTGTCGCCGGCCGTTCCGTCAATGCTCGACAAAGCAATTGTCTCGGGCGCGAGCACAACCGTCGACTTGATTTCGGCCGGTAGCGCCATCTCCGGTCCCGCAAGCGTGAGGCCGGTTGTGGCCAGATACGTCGAGAGATCTTGCGAAGACAGCACGACATCGAATGTACTTTCCAGCGATTTGTTCTCGCCCTGCCGGGCGGTGCCCGTTGCGGTCACCGCGCTGTCCGGCGCTTTGTAATCCAGCGAGAACGCCAAATCCTGCGCCGGCATCCCTTCGACGCGCAGCCCGAGATTTGCCGGTCCAGGGAGATCGACCGGCAGCAACTCGACGCCCATCTGGCCAAGCAAGGCCCTTGGTGCGTCATTGCGGATATCCGCAGTGATCGTCACCTGACCGGTGTCGAGCGGCGCCAAAGCATCTTCCCGCTCAATTGTCAGATTGAATTTGCTGCCCCCGGTCTCGCCACGCGCCGTGGCCGACATCACGGCACGATCTCCCTGCCTGTTGGAAAATCGTGACTGCAGATCCAAAGTCGTGTCCGTGAACAGTGCGGCGTTATCGCGAAGATGATCAACAATCGGTTGGTCTCCGGCCCACTCGGACAACAGTGTCAGAATGCGTTCGGTGCGCTCTGCAGTGATGCTGATATCAAGATCGCCTTCAGGGCCCTGGAACACGTTTTGCACCCGGCCGACACTTGAAATTGACGCCCCGGCAATATCGGTCACCGTGAAACGGTCAATGTCGAGCGTTCCGCCTTTGAGGCGGAGCGACAGATCGGCGCCTTTCGCTGAAACGCCGAACGCATCGAATCTTGCCGCACTCAGCCGCGCGCTGATATCGTGACCGGCAAGTCTGTTGCCCTGCCCGTCGCCGACGATCAGACCGGCAAAGGCGCGAATCGCATCCAGATCGACATCTTCACCATCCAGGAGGATATTCAGCGACGGCCGCCCCTGCATCGGAACAACCCGCTCCAGGCGGCCCTTGAGCGACGCCGTGCCGATGGCGATTTCCATTTGATCGAAGCGCTGCAATTGTGCCGACAGATCGACCCTGGCCGACAGACCGGCCGCGTCCAGGCGGCGGATCGACGGGTCCACATCCGTTGTCAGCCAGGATGCAAAACCCGAGGGTTGATTGGACGCCACCACCATTTCGCCCGAAAAGCCGAATTCGGCGCCAACGCCCAGCCTGCCCTCGGCAAGAAACTGTGTCCGTCCGGGTAATTTGGCCTCCAGTCGCTCAATACGCCAGGCACCGCCATCCGGGTGGGCATCGATGAAAATGTCTCGAATTGTGGTGTCGCCGGCCACGATTGCCGGCAATGCGGCCGATACCCGTCCGGGCATTTGCGGAACCGGTGCCCAGGCCAACAGTGCGCGCAACGCGGCCAGGCGTTGTTCAAACGACCGGGCCGTCGCCTCAGGCGAATCGGCACCATCGCCGACGCGGTCGAAATTCAGCTGCTGACCATCGGCGATCAGCAGAAATTCGGGATTTCTGCCCGTGTCGAAAGTCGCCTCGCCTGAAATCACATAAGGGTCTTTCGGCGTGCCGGTTTCGAGCCGGTAATCCTCGATCCGCAGGCGTTCATTGTCCAGTTGGAACACACCCCGTGCCTTTGCATAGAGTGGACGGCGGCCGCGTTTACCCTTGACCGCCCCCTCTGATTGGATCTTCGATGTATCAAGTGCCTGAACTGTGAAATTTCCGGAGTAGCGCGGCTTCAATGCCTCGATCCGCGCATCCCCCTCCAGTTCGATTTCGATCGGTTGCGACACCGGTAGCAATTTTGCCCGCAACCGCATGCCACCATCGGCGGTCGGCGTGCCCGCAATAAGGGAAAAGGCACTCCGGAGCCCATTCAATCGCGCCGCGCCCTCGACCTGCCATGGACCGGAGATCGATTTCGCAGACATATGCATGTTCAGCCCATCGAGCACGTGCTGGCGAGCATTTTGCTCATCCAGAACGATGACCTCACCATTGACGACGCCAATATTCTCCAGAACCAGCGCCGATCCCGGCAGGGTTTTTTCGCTGCGCAGCGCCCAGTCGAGTTCCCCTTCAGCCGACAAACGCACAATGGCCTTGGGGTTTTCGATCCGCATGTCAAAGATACGAATCTCGCCGCTGAGAAAAGGTGCCAGTTCCGCGTCCATGGAAAACCGGTCGACGGTCATCATCGGTTCGCCATCTTCCCCCTCGCCGACCACAACATTGTCGAAGGAGACGGACGGAAACGGGACGAGGCGCGCATCGGCACTGCCCAACACCCGGACCTTCTGTCCAAGAATATGGCTTGCCTGTTTCTCGAAATTTTCCCGATAGCTTGACCAGTCGACAAAATACGGTCCGATAAGCGCCGCAAACAGCACCAGGACCAGCAGGCTACCAAAAAATACGAACAATCGGATCAGTGTGTGTACCCCTTGCCTTTCAAATCCCGCGACCTGTTGTCTTACGAGCCATCAGCACATTCCCCGACCGCCGGACAAGCGAACCGACAGCACCCGCCGACGCCGGAAGAAGTCCAGTCTATACCTCGAAACGGGCGACGTCATGACAATTTGCTGTCGAGACCATGAATTCATCAAACCGTTGGTGCGTCACGATAATGGCGGAGTAAAGATCTTGCCGGGATTCATGATTTCGTCCGGATCAAGCGCTGCCTTGATGCTATGCATCAGATCGAGAGCCGGTCCCAACTCGCTGCGCAATGCCGACTGCTTTCGCTGACCGATACCATGTTCGCCCGTACAGGTCCCGTCCATGGCGATTGCACGGTCATTGAGCCGCGCTACAAAAGCCTCCATTCGACGGACATCGTCGGGCTGGTCTGCCTCAAAGAACACAAGTGAGTGGAAATTCCCGTCACCGACATGGCCGATTATGGGTGCAAAAATTCCCGATCGCTCGCTGTCCTCCCGGGTCTCTCGAATGCACTCGGCCAGACGGGAAATCGGCACACACACATCGGTTGAAAGGCTGCTGGCACCGGGGCGAAAGGCCGAGAATGCGTGAAAGGCATTGTGACGCGCTTTCCAGAGCCGGTTCCGATCCTCCACTTTGCTCGCCGATTTGAACGGGCCACCACCGAATTCACTGGCGATCTCATCGAACGAGGCCGACTGCTCGCGAACCGAATCTTCGGTACCGTGGAATTCGACAAACAGAACCGGCGTCTCCGGGTTTTCCAGACCGGAATGGGCGTTTATAATCCGCACGGCGGTTGCATCCAGAAGCTCGATCCGGGCGATTGGAATACCCAGTTGTATGGTCATGATCACTGCATTCACCGCGTCATCGACTGTGGGGAATGGACAAACGCCGGAGAGGATGGATTGCGGGATGCCAAACAACCGCAACGTGATACTCGTCAGGATGCCGAGTGTTCCTTCGGATCCGACAAACAACCGCGTCAGATCGTAGCCTGCGGCGGACTTGCGTGCCCGGCCTCCGGTACTGATTTCCCGTCCGTCCGCCGTCACGGCAGTCACCGACAGAACATTTTCCCGCATCGTGCCATACCGGACGGCATTGGTGCCGGACGCACGCGTTGCGGCCATGCCGCCAATCGAGGCGTTGGCGCCCGGATCGATCGGAAAGAAAAGCCCCGTATCTCGCAGGTGCACATTCAGGTCCTCGCGCGTCACACCGGGCTCGACGGTGCAATCCAGATCCTCGGCGTTTACCGCCAGGATGCGGTTCATGCGATTGATATCAACACTGATACCGCCACGTGGCGCATTGAGGTGGCCCTCCAGCGAAGTACCAGTGCCGAACGGAACAATCGGCACCCGGTGGTCGGCGCAGATCCGCACAATTTCCTGAATTTCACCTGAGTCCTTCGGAAAAACCACGGCATCGGGCAACTGCTCGGGCATGTAGCTCATGGTATGGGAATGTTCGCGGCGATGGCTGTCGCCGGTCTGCAAGTTTTCGCCGAACCGCTGCTTCAAGATACCGATCGCTGCGGCAATTCCCTCTTCATTACGCGGTCCGGCAACGACATCTGAAAGACCCATGATGCAAAGCTCCCGATTTTGCGGCGCAGGATGCCCCTTGTGACGGTGGATTGAAAGGGGTATGCGCAAAGAATGCACAATCCGGCCGCATGTCGGGTGACAGCGGTTCTGGCAGCGCGTCAACGGCTTGATGCTTGGGCCGAATACGGGAGTACATCATGTCTGATTCAGCGCCCCTCGTGGCGCCTGAAGCCGAAGTCGAAGCCGGGTGGATAGACTATAACGGCCATCTGAACATGGCCTACTACAATGTCCTCTTCGATCGATGTGCGGACCACGCGTTCGAATCATTCGGTCTGACGGAGACCTATGTTCGGGACCGTGGGCTGAGTTTTTTCGTCGCCGAAATCCATGTGTGCTATGTGCGTGAACTGCACCTCGGCAGTGCCGTTCGCGCCAGTTTCCAACTTCTCGAATACGACGAAAAACGGCTTCACGCCTACCAGGAACTGCGTCACCGCGACGGCTGGCTCGCTGCGACCAGTGAGACACTTTATTTGCATATTGACGCTTCGGGTCCCAAAGTGGCGCCAATCCCTGCCTCGATGCTCGAAAAGATCCGCGACATGCACAAGGACCACCAGTCATTGCCAACGCCCGAACGAGTCGGACGACAGATCACGATCAAACGCTGACACATCATGGTCCCGGATTTCATCACATCGCTGCCCCATCAGATACGGCAATGGGTGACACCCAATACCAGAGCTTTTTTTGGCGACCGGCAACCGCGACTGTGGCTTGTTTCCCTGCTGGTTGGCATCGCTGTGAGCGGCGCAGCCATCCTGTTTCGAGAACTGATCGGTGTCGTTCAGCTCCTGTGGCTCGACAACAACAGCGAATTTGTTATCTCGGCCGCCCGCAACGTGCCCTGGTACTACATCGTTCTTGCGCCGATGGCTGGCGGTCTCATTGTCGGCATCATGCTGGAAAAACTGATGCCCTTGCGGCGTACGCTGTCTGTGGCCGATGTCATCGAGGCCCGCGCTCTGACCGGACGCAAGCTCGGTCTGCGGGACGGTCTGATGTCGGCGATCATAACAATCATATCTCTGGGCTCCGGTGCCAGCGCGGGGCGTGAAGGACCGGTCATCCATCTAGGCGCCACCCTTGCCAATGGCGCCGCACGCCGCTCCGGCCTGCCCGGATGGTCAAACAGGACCCTCATGGGCGCCGGAGTGGCAGCAGCTATCTCCGCAAGCTTCAACGCACCGGTTGCCGGTGTTCTGTTTGCCCATGAAGTCATCCTTGGCCACTACGCGTTACGGTCCTTCGTACCGATCGTGATCGCGTCCAGCGGCGCGGCCGTGATCGCCCGACTGTGGTTCGGTGAAACGGTGGCATTCGACGTGCCGGCCTATCATGTGGCCTCCTATTGGGAATTTCCGGCCTTCGCCTTGCTTGGTCTCGTTTCTGCGATCGTTGCCGTGGCCTTCCAGTTCTCCCTCTTTTCTGCTGATTTCCTGGCCCGGAAAATCACCCTGCCGCTGTGGCTGAGGCCGGTGATTGGCGGATTCCTGATTGGATCAATGGGTGTATTTCTGCCGCATATCCTCGGCGTGGGATACGAGGCAACGGATTTGGCGCTGTGGGGCCGGCTGCCCCTGATGCTGATGCTCGTGTTGATCGTCGCCAAGACGATCGCAACGGCGATCACCCTTGCATCGCGTTTCGGTGGCGGCATCTTTTCGCCGGCTCTCTATCTCGGCGCCATGACCGGAGGCGCCTATGGCATTATCGCCGGCAACATTTTCCCCGAGCTGGCCTCCAGCCAGGCGCTCTATTCCATTCTCGGCATGGGGGCCGTCGCCGGCGCCGTTCTGGGTGCGCCATTGTCCACTACGCTCATCGTGTTTGAGCTCACCGGCGGCTATGAGCTGTCCATCGCCTTGTTGCTGACCGTTGCAATGGCGCATGGCATCAATCAGGCCATACACGGACACTCCTATTTTCAGTGGCAACTGGAAATGCGCGGCCTGTTTGTCCACACCGGTCCACACCGCACCGTCATCCGGAACGTCAAGGTCATGGACTTCATGACCGTGCTGAGTGTCGATGAGGAACCAGAACAATACGACAAGGAACAGGGTGCACCCAGCTTGCTGCCGACCGACACACTCGACACGGCATTGCGCACATTTGATTCGGGCGGCCATTCCCGCCTGCCGGTGGTTGATGTGACGGATCCCGAAAAAATCATTGGCTGGGCCGAACAGATACGCGCACTGGAGCATTTCAACCGACGTCTGATCGATGCCTCCGAGGAGGAACACCGCTCGGTCTAGTCTGAAATATCGAGATCGGTTGCGGCATCATGCTCAATCGCCTAGACCGGTTCACGTTTTGTCAGAAAGGTGACAGCCGTGTCGGTCGGCGAGTTCCTTGTGGCATTCCGGTTTTGTCGCTTTCGTCAAAACCGGAATTGCTCCAGACCGTTTCACGAAGACAAGAAGAGTGCGCGATGGCGGAATTTGTTTCAGATACGGTGTTCAAGCGGGATGTGTTTTCGGAGACACGTTCCGGCCATTTTGCCGATCGGCCGGATCAGCGTATTGCCCGCCGCATTGTAAGTGCATCGCCGCTCTGGTCACGCCCGCTGGCCTGGATGTTGGCCAGACGCGAGATTCGCGCGCTCCGACGGGTGGCGGCGGTCGATGGCACACCCAATCTCATCAAGGTTGATGCCGACGGTCTGTTCCGTTCCTGGACCGAAGGCACGCCGTTGCATCTGGCTCGGCCCGCCGAAGTCCGGTGGTATCGAGACGCCAGGCGGCTTTTGCGTGATATGCGCCGTCTGGGCATAACCCACAATGATCTGGCAAAGCCCCAGAACTGGTTGATGCTGCCTGACGGCAATGCCGCCGTGATTGATTTCCAGCTGGCCTCCTGTCACCGCAGGCGAGGTCGACTCTACAAATTGATGGCCTATGAGGACCTGCGTCATTGCCTCAAGCAGAAACGAGCATTCGCACCCGAACTGATGACGCCGATGGAAAAGCGCATCCTGGCGCGCAAATCACTGCCATCCCGAATCTGGATGGCCACAGGAAAGAAGATCTACAATCTGATCACAAGGGGCCTGTTTTCCTGGTCGGATGGTGAGGGAACCGGCGACCGCATCGACCGCGAGGGACCGGCAATCCTGAAGTTCCTGCGCGCTGATCCCGACCACCGCGATGCGGCGCTGTCGCTCTATCCCCTGCCCCGCAAGGGTGTGGGGATTTATGCTTTTGTCGAAACCGACGCGAAGATACTGGATCTGGCCGCTCTCAATGCGGGCATACACACCGTCGATCCGGACGCGCAGATCGATCTCGTCCAGCCCGTCGCGGCCTTGCCCCGCCACGAAGACGGTAGCATTCGAGACGACATATTGCGGCTGATCGCCATGAACCAGATCACGGAACTTGACACGCTGCTGCAGCGCGAGCCGGCCATCGCGACCACAGTCCGCGCGATTGTCAGTGAACGGCAGAATTGGACGGATCGGCGGATTTCCAGGATAGAGGGCTAAGGTGAGCGGTGTGACGAGAGGACGACCGCCAAACCCGGCACAGGTTTCGATGTCGGATGGCCATGAATGGACACCCACCGAAACGGTCAAAGGAAACCCGTTGTGCAATGTCCGAAACCCGGGAAAATGATGCCCAAACGGTTGCTCGCAATTGCCATCATGTTGCTGGGCGTCAGCGCTGCCCACTCGATCGAACCTGCACCCGGTTCCGTTCCTGTCCCGCAAACGCGGCCGACAGAGCGCAACCCTGGTGCCGAAACTGAAAAATCTGCTGAAAAGCCGGCCAATTGGAGCACACCACAGGATCGCGCGGCAGCCGATGAAGACCTCGAGCTGTGCCTTGCCGAATTGCGCAAGAGCGGCGCCAGGTTCAAGCGTGCAGAGCCGATCCGCGAAGAAACCGTCTGCGGCGAGCTTGCACCTGTGGTCCTGACGGGGATCAGGTCGATCAAATTGAGCCAGCCAGCCACGCTGACGTGTCAAATGGCACGCGCTGTCTCACATTGGGTTCTTGAAGTTGCAGCGCCCATGGCAACACTTTTCGTTGGCGCGGAGTTGACCGGTTTACAAACCGGTACCTCCTATCAGTGCCGCAGGCAGAACGGTTCGGGCATCGGCAAGTTGAGCGAACACGCCTTTGCCAATGGGCTGGATGTGCATGGCTTCCTGGTCGAAGGCAAGAGCCCGGTTGCGGTCATTTCGCGCGCCAAGGACCCAGACGAAAATGCGCTTTTTCAGGCAGCGGTCCGCGGCGGTGCATGCGCCTATTTCACCACGGTCCTCGGGCCGGGAACCAATGATGCGCACGACAATCACTTCCATCTCGACCTGCGTCCGCGCCGTGGCGGCTATCGTCTTTGTGAATGAGCGGGACGTTTCCCTGACCGAACATCACTGCTTAAGCCTCGACATAACGCTTCCCCTGACAGAAAATATGACTATAATAATCATATTTACACGATTGCCCATCCGCAACTCAACGGAAAGCCGATGCACCGCGTACGATCGATGCCCTGTTTCCCAACGTTGGACTATCTGGAGAGACCGCCTGAAAAACTGGTTCTGGAAGGCTATCGCCACTGGACCAGAGGCTATGCGGCAAGGTCGATGGCACCATGGACCGAAGCGCAAAGGCTTTATCGTGGCATGCTGGGAGACGCCGATGGAGAACGGGCAATCAACGCGCTGGCCGGGTTTGTCAAGACGCTTGGCGCCTGTGCGGCCTGTCCGTTGAAAATGTTCAGATCCGGCGCTCCTTTCGTCTGCCGCGACGAGACGCTGGTCATGGGACTGATTGCAGGCATCCAGAACGTCGACCAGCAGGCCGTCGAGTTCTGTCTGGTGACATTGTGCTGTCCGGACACCTGCGATGCCGTGGCCATGGCCGCCGGTCACTTCGCCCTCAATCTGAGGGCAATGGATCAGGTGATGACCCCGATCCCGGTCCATGTGCTGTCCGGTCTGGTGGAAACCGCCAGCGACGTTGAAACGGCAGCGTCGACGAACCCGACCTTGCACTGAACCAAACACCCAGCCGGACAGCCAGAATGACTGGCGCTGCGAAGGCCAATCCGCCGTCTGGATGGACGGGTGCTCTAACGTCGTCGTCTGTTGAACGACGGATCCGGGGTGCCGGAGAGACAGGCGATGACCCAGGGATAGGTGTCCGTCACATAATATCCATAGGTCCCGTTGACGGTCATGCCGTTGCAGGCGTCCAGATCACCCCCACCGGTAAACTCATAGTCCGCCCGGTAGAGCCCGTCATAGGCACCGCCGGGATTTCCATCACCGCCGGGGCGGTTGCCGCTGCGTAATGTGTACCCGGAACGGGCCTTTCGCATATTGCCATCCGCATCACGAAAATAGGAGCCGAAAATCGGAAATCCGTCAGCAGCAAATCCAATCACGGGCGAGCCGTTGGGACCGGGCGTATTGTCGAAAAGGGCCATCGGATTGCCGTGATAGTGATAGCGCCCGTCGGGCTGCGTGTGACCGTGATGCTCATCTTCGGCAAACGGAGCAAGGGGGGACATCGGGTCGATCAGCCAGGGGTGATCGGACGGACAACCGGCAAGGACATTGCCGTCCCGGTTGGGGCGCCGACCGTTTGGATCGTAGCAGCCGGCTGAAAGGATGTGTACGACCACCCCGTTCAGCAAAATGGCGTCGAAACGCTGATGGGTGAGAACCGAGGAGCTTGCGGCAATCTGCGGCGAACGCGAAATTAGGAATTCGGAACCGATCTGCGCCATGGGTGTCGCAAAATTGCGATCTGAACCGCCGCCGACATCATGGTTCGGGATGCTGTTCGACAGCACGGTGCAAGCGGTTTCATCGGCCGAGACAATCACCGCGCCGTCGAATTGTCGGCGCTGCTGAAGATCGGTGATTTCGGATGTATAGGTAGCATCGAATTGCGCACAATCGGGCGATGTGTTGGTGAGGATCTTGTCGGTTATGTCGACGCTGTTCGAAGCACGCGCAGCCTGTTCAAGAATGTCCTGCACATTCTGGGCCTGCGCCTGCACCGACATTGCCAGAGCAACCGCTATCGTTCCGGCAATGGCTGGCCGAAATTGTCTGAAATACATCATCGACTGTCCTTGTCCTTCACCACTTTCACTGAACGCATTGTATCCCAATGAGCTGTGCCGACCACTTACAAATCGTTAATGACAAGGCGGCCGGTCCGTCCAGCCGAATTGTGCTTCGCCGAAACTGCTTCCTCGCCATTTCAGCCGTGTGCCCCTGCCTGTCGGACACATCGAAAAGAAGTCTTTGCCGGTGTATTGTCGCACATCATAACCTATGTTCACCCGCACCAAACCAACCGTGTCGGCCTGTCGATGGACGTGAGCGACATGGGTGCTTTTGAAGCGATCATGAAAAGCGAAGCCGTGGCCGAGGCCATAAAACATGATGGCGTGCGCCCGGAAACCGTTGTCGTCCGCCCACACGCTTGGACAGATCAAGACACCGACGCAGATCGCACGAGCGCTCGGACGTGGTGAGCTGATCGAAGATCGGTGACTGCTGGATTGCACCTGGTCTGGCGGTGTCGGTTCAGCGCAACGGGGACACTCCAAAATCCGGGTTTCGGCGTGTCGTCCATCATCGCCTTCTTTGATTCCAATCAATTTTGTTTGGCGCAACAGAGTCAGATTGTACCGAATCGACAATTCGCGGCCCATCGGCCCCTTGGCACGGTGTCCGCAACCAGACCTGGAGGGCACCATGAACCTCGATCGAAGACAATTTCTGACACTGGCCGGAGGCGGGCTGGCAGCATCGCCGTTGATCTCCGGTACTGTTCGCGCCGAACCGGTCAAGACATCGGCCCATATCGTCATTCTTGGAGCCGGCGCAGCCGGCACCGCGCTCGCCAATCGCCTGTCGGGACGGCTCTCCGGTGCCAGGATCACGATTGTGGATGCGCGAAAGGACCATCTCTATCAGCCCGGCCTGTCTCTCATCGCCGCCGGGTTGAAACCAGCCGCATATGCGGTTTCGCAGACCGGGCAGTGGCTACCGGCCCATACAACCTGGATCGAGGAAAGGGCCGCCGAAATTGATCCGGAGGCCAAGAGGGTGACCACGGAAGGTGGCACGGCTTTGGACTATGACTATCTGGTTGTCGCCACCGGTCTGGTGCTCGATCACGACGCTATCGATGGCTTTTCCCTTGATCTGGTTGGGACCAACGGCATCGGTGCCCTCTATGCCGGACCCGACTATGCCGAAAAAACCTGGAAAGCCGCGCAGCACTACAGTGAAACCGGCGGGATCGGCCTGTTCACCCGGCCGGCGACCGAGATGAAATGTGCCGGCGCACCCCTCAAACACACCTTCCTGATCGATGATATCGCCCGCACGGCCGGAAATGCCGGCAAGGTGGACATCCACTACATGGCCAACAACAACAGCCTGTTCGGTGTGCCGATCGTTTCGGAAAAAGTCCGTATGTTGTTTGAAAATCGCGGCATCAGCCCGGCCTATTCCCATGTTCTCAAGGCCATTGATCCGGGAGCCAGGCGCGCCACGTTCACGACACCGGACGGCGATCAGGAAAGGGATTACGATTATATCCATGTCATTCCGCCGCAGCGCGCGCCCGACGTGGTGCGTCAGTCCGGTCTCAGCTGGGCCGACAAATGGGTTGATCAGGGCTGGGTCGAAGTCGATTCCAAGACATTGCGGCACCGGCGCTATGCGGACATTTTCGCGCTTGGCGACGTGGCAGGCGTTCCGAAGGGCAAGACCGCAGCCAGTGTCAAATGGCAGGTTCCGGTGGTCGAGGATCATCTTGTGGCGACGCTTGCCGGGCGCGATGGCACCGAGTCCTATAACGGCTACACCTCCTGCCCGCTGATCACCCGGATCGGCCGCGCCATGCTAATCGAATTCGATTACAGCAACAATCTCGTGCCGTCCTTTCCGGGCGTTATCGCACCGCTCGAAGAGCTCTGGATCAGTTGGCTGATGAAAGAGGTGGCGCTCAAGGCCACCTACAACGCCATGCTCCGCGGCCGCGCCTGAAACCAAAGGAGATCCGATCATGAAGGAACTGAATCTTGCAACCCTGATCGCCGTATTCGAGGAGATTTTCGGGCGCGGACTCTTCTGGGCGATGGTTGCGGTCGCCGCGCTGATCACCCTCGCCTATCTCTATGTGCTGATCCGCGACCGTGCCGTCAGCTGGCGCAAATTCCTGCTGGCGCAGATCTCGATGCCTTTTGGCGCAATCCTCGCGGTCGTGTTTGTGCACGCCATGACCGATTCAGGATTTCGAGATGTTGGCGGCCCGATCGACCTGATCGCCCTGCTGGCGATTGCCGCCCTTGGCGCGATCGGCATGGCAATCCTCGTTTACACAGTGCAATCGCTGATAGGACGTGAACGCGGCACCTGAAAGTCTGGCCGACCGCCCTGGACGCACCGACCATACGCGTCCGGCACCCAAACAGCCGTCAGCACAGCCAGCCGACGCCAGCCTTCATTCATGCCGCAGGGCATCGATCGGATTGAGACGTGCGGCCCGGCGTGCGGGAAAGAAGCCGAAGATCACGCCGACGGCGGCGGAAAACCCAAAGGCCATGAGAATGATCCCCGGATCCGGATTGAAGGGGATCGAAAGCATGTTGGCACCGGCCAGACCGATTCCCAACCCGACCACGATACCGATCAGGCCACCAAAGAGCGAAAGTATGATGGCCTCGATCAGGAACTGCATCAGGACCTGGCGGGTCTGTGCGCCAATTGCCAGCCGGATGCCGATCTCGCGTGTGCGTTCTGTAACCGAGACAAGCATGATGTTCATGATCCCGATCCCGCCGACCAGCAGGCTGACAGCGGCCACAGCGGACAAAAGCCCGGTCAGAACGCCCGTTATCCCTGACAGCATCGTCGCGATCTGCTTCATGTCCATGACGGTAAAATCATCGTCCTCGCCGCGACCGATCCGGCGGATATCCCGCATGGCCGCCTCGATTTCCTTTTTGGCCCGTTCCGTCGACACACCCTCCCGCACGGAGACAATCATCAAGGACACATCGGTGTTGCCCGCAATCCTGCGCTGAAAGGTGCGGATGGGCATGATCACGAAATCATCCTGGTCACTGCCGAAGGTCGAAGCACCCTTTGAGCGCAGAAGACCGACGATTTCACAGGACAGGGTCTTGATGCGGATCACTTCGCCGACCGGATCGGACGTCCCGAACAGTTCCTTTCGAACAGACTCGCCAATGACGCAAACCGGTTTGCCCGACTGCAGTTCACTGCGGTCGAACTGGCGCCCGCGCGCAATTTCCCAACGGGCGGCGGTGAAATAGCGATTGTCGGTTCCGACAATGTCGGTGCGGCGATTTTCATTGCCAAACACGGCCCGCGCCCGCGCAGTGCTCAACGGGGCCGAAACATCGACCATGCCCAACTGTTCCTCGATCATATCATTCATGCGAATGGTGAACATCTGGTCCACCGTGCCCGATGGTCCGCCCTCCATCGCATCCTGGCCCGGCATGATCATCAGCATGTTGCTGCCGAGCTTTTCGACATCCGCCGTGACCTGCTCGGTCGACCCCTGGCCGATCGTCACCATCGCGATCACTGCCCCGACGCCGATCACGATGCCAAGCACGGTCAGGAAGGATCGCAATGCGTTTCGAAAAATGGCCTGTATGGCAAGCCGAATCGTTTCCAACAGCATCTCAGGCCGCCTTCCGTGTCGGTCCGTCGCTCTCGATCCGGCCATCGACCATCCAGATCAGACGATTGGCGAAGGCTGCCATGTCGGCCTCGTGGGTGACCATCACGATGGTCAGCCCTTCATTTTCATTCAACCCCTTGAGCACTTCCATGATCTCGACCGACAATCGGGTATCGAGATTGCCGGTTGGTTCATCGGCCAGTATCACCTCCGGATTACCGGCGAGCGCCCTGGCAATGGCTACGCGCTGTTGCTGGCCGCCGGACAATTCGGACGGATCATGGTGAGCACGATGCGCCAGGCCCACTTTCTCCAGCGCCTCGATCGCCGCGGCATGACGCTGCGCACGGCCAAGACCCTTGTAGATCAGCGGCAGTTCGACATTGTGCAGGGCACTGGTGCGCGGCAGCAGGTTGTAGCCCTGGAAGATGAAACCCAGATAGTGGCGCCGTAGCAGGGCGCGCTGGTCCGCGTTCAGATTGGCCACTTCAACCCCGTGAAAATGATATTCGCCGGCCGTCGGCACATCCAGGCAGCCGATCACATTCATCGCCGTAGACTTGCCTGAACCGCTCGGCCCCATAATGGCGACAAACTCGCCTTTTTGGATGTCGAGGTCGATCCCGTCCAGCGCCCGCACTTCGGCTTCGCCGCTGCCATACAGGCGGCTGATACCGCGCAGCCGTATCAGTGGCTCGCCTTCGCTCGACAGCTCAGCCATCGACCCGCCCCACGATGACCACATCGCCTTCGACCAATTCACCTTCACGGATGACGGTCATCCGCCCGTCGGTGGCGCCGGCGCGAATGGCGATCTCCTGTGGTACGCCGTCCCGCAGAACCCAGAGGGTCCGGTCGTCGCCCCTGTTGCTGTCATCCGAGCCTTCGGGAATCAGCATGCCAAGCAGCCCGCTCCTGTCCTCGTCCTCGGCCGGTTGCTGTGGCGGAGCATAGCGCAGCGCCGCGTTGGGAACCGTCAGCGAAGCCTCGATTTCGGCTACGGTAATGTCGGCAGTCGCGGTCATTCCGGGTCGCAGCAGGAGGTCGGAATTGTCGATTGAAAGCACCGCCTTGTAGGTCACGACGCCGTCCACGGTTTTCGGCGCAAAGCGGATTTCCGATATTTCGGCCGGAAACTTGCGCTCATCATAGGCATCGACCGTGAACTCGGCCCAATTGCCAACCGCTGTCCGGCCAATATCCGCCTCGTCGATATCCACCTGCAATTCCATCTTGGTCAGGTCCTCTGCGATGACGAACAACAGCGGCGCCGATAATGTGGCTGCCACGATCTGACCGGGATCGACTGCGCGGTCGAGAACCACACCATCGATGGGTGAACAGATGCAGGCCTTTTTCAGCTCCGCCTGATTGAGTTCCAGATCAGCTTCCGCAAGCGCGCGGTCTGCCTGCGCCGATTGAAGTTCGGCCTGCGCACGCATATAGGCGGCGCGCTGCGTGACAAAGGTCTGATGGGCCGCCACCCCGCGTTCTTCCAGCTTTCGGGCACTTTCAAATTTCGCCCTTGCGTCTTCCAGCGTGGCCTCGGCCATGGCGACCCGGGCGATGGCGCTGTCGAGAGACGCCTTGCTGACCGCCAGTAAAGCCTCCAGCTTTGTCGTGTCCAGCTCGGCCAGCACGGTACCCTTGCTGACACTGTCATTGAAATCGACATTGATCTTGTCGAGCGTACCGGACAATTCGCTCGAAATCTCGACCATATTGGTGGGTTCGACCGTTCCCGTGGCCGTCACTGTTTCACGCAGATCGCCGATGACAGCTTCCGCCGTGACATATTCCACGCCCTTCTGCTGTCCACCATAGGCCATCCAGTAGGTGGCGAAACCGACAACCAGAATCAGCCCGATGGTGATCATGGCCCAACCCGGCAGCCATCGCCGACGACCGCCCAATCCCAGCTTTCTCGCAACCTCTTCCGATGGTTCAGACATTGTGCCCCCTAAAATCGCATGTGAGGCCAAAACCCTACGCCAACGGGCCAGACGCCCAACTGACCGAGATCAATTTCGCCCGATCTCCGACCGGCAGGGACTGTCAGGGATGTGAGTTCGCGTTTGAAACGGTGTCAGCCGCTCGGAATGTTTTGTAATCGGATCTTGCCCGCGCCCAGAATTAGCTCGGCGAACGCCCGGCATTCGCCCACGATCGCTATCGCGACGATTTGCGAGAAACAAGCGCAGTAGAGTGCTCGCCTGCGACGGCTCCAACCCGTTTCGGGCAAAGGTTGAAGATCGAATTCTCATACTACCAGTGTTATTTAATCCGGGCTGTTTTAGCTGGTTGGAATATGGCAGGTTGCGTGAAACATGTTGGCTTCCAAGAAAATTCCGGAATAACTACATTGAATACTGACTTCCAACTCATGGTACGGATATTCTAGAGTGATAGTGGAAGGCAGCCGAATGCGAGTATCACCTTATCCCCATCGCGTGATTGCAATGGAAACGAGACATGGGGCGGATACTCCTGTTTGGATTTGGTCATTGAATGCACCCTGGCAATGCGACCCAGGTTAAATCCCATTCTTCGGTTGCCACGCTTCCAGCGTAATTTGGCACCTAATAAGGTTCAAATCTCGACCATGTTTGTTTGCGAGTAGTATCAATACTATGGAAGTCAGTTTTCGCCATTCGCCCCCGCAACGAGTAATCGTCCACTGCGGCTTGACCAAAACCGGATCAACAGCGCTACAGATACAGTTGTTTGAAAACCGTGAGCAGCTCATCGCGGCGAATATCTACATTCCAAAGACTGGAATCCAATTCGATGAGCGAATGCCAGGCGCCAGGCGGACGGATGGACACAGGTTCATTTTTGCACCAAATGGAACTGAGCGGGACTGGGTGAATCTCCAACGCGAATTGAGTACATGTGAACTGGAAAATTTCACATTGGTTTTGAGTTGTGAGAACATGGCTCAAGCGGGCATTGACAATTTTCAAGCTATTTGTGATCGCTTCCTGGGAGCCCCGGTTGAATTTCACTTTTTGATCCGGGATTTCAAGTCTTGGTTGCCGTCTCAGGTTTCAGAATATGCAATTGGTGGCAACACCCGATTGATGCCAGATGACCCCAGATTGTTAAGCAATCCACGTCATGGGATCACGCAACAAATTGAGCGGTTATGTACGCTTGAGCAATCCGGACTGGATGTTCATTTCCATTCCTACGACTCTTTGAAAGGCGATGATATCGCATTTGAGTTTATGGGTAATATGGACAAAAAATTAGAGACGATTTCTCAGTTCTCACAAATAAGAAAAGGCGCAGGACTACAGAACAAGTTTGAACATAATTCCCGATTTGTGTTGCTGGCCATGCGTTTCAATCATTCAACTCAAAATATTGGCTTTTCTGATTACGTGACCCAACATTCCGATCTCGTGGAACTGGCTTTGCAACCCTTCTATCGAATAACCGGTGACCAGTCTTGTGTGCTCTCCGAAAGATTCTTGGAGACCCTCAGGCAACAGATTTCATCCAGCTTTCAGTGCGAATTCGACAAGGGAATAGTATTTGACCTGCTTTTTCCGACAGGATGTGTAGAAATGCCAACTGCGTCGCGTTTTGACATCGGTGAGCTCAAGCGGATTGACGACGATCTGGAGATTCTGGTCTCCAAAAAACCGACCGCTGCTGGTTCAGCATCCATTGCAATTCTGACTTCCCGCTTCTCATCAACTTGGAACTGGAACGTCCTTAGCCCTAGAAACAATGCTAAGGCAGCAATAGTGGCTCTTCGACGCACGCACAGGGGCACAAAAATCGTTTTGTGGCTGCGTCAATTCGCGTGGCTGCGACGACTATATAGCGGCTAGCGATGCCAAAAAACTCTACCGCCCTTTTGACTATTGCTGTTGCCTGCACCTCAGATGACTATCTTGAATTTTGTCAGTATTGGTCCGATCTCGGCAATCGGTTGGATGCAAGAATTCATCTGCTGCTTCTGGTGCAATCGCCTGACAGCACACACAAGTCTTTAGCGAACAGGATTGCTCCGGGCGTCAAAGTTGTTTTCCGCCAGAGGCTTGGACTGTCCCGAGCCAGAAATGACTGCATCAAGCTATGTCGAACGCGCTGGATTTGGATGATGGACGCTGACAGCACCCTGTCCGATCCGTTTCTTCTTGCAGCCAGTTTGAATGATTTTTTTGGGGTGTTGGAACAACATCACGCCGTTGTTTTTATGGAGGGATCGCGCTTTTTGTCCTGGCAATCGGCGGTTCAAAACCCTCTTTTCGGCGCGTCTCTGAAACGACTGACGTCCTTGAGATCTCCCAATCTGATCTTTGACGTTGATTTTGCACGCAGCAACGCCATTCAGTTTTCTCTCCTATTAGGCAAGAATTCTCGGTTCAGGTGGCCAAGACATGGCGAAGAATTCGCATTCGCGGTTGGGATGGCGCTTTGCGGCGCAAGGATGGTGCAGATTGAATACTCGCCAATCACGGCGCTGAGGCCGTCAACAGGAGCAACAATCGGAACACTCGAAAAATACGCCGCATTAAATGTCATCGCTGGCGTAATCGCTTTGGACTTGGTGCGCGCCAAACTGACGACACTGTTGGGTAGATAGATATTGTCGGTCTTACAACACCGCACTTCGGATGATGGTCGGGTCATCCACCAACAGATTTTGAGGTTCGGCCTGAGCACAGATTGCCGGAAGATCCAGTTTCCCCCATGAGCTCGGTCGGCAATTGCCCGGTTGGCGTGGCATCGGAATCGCTTCAATGCAGCTGGCTCGTTTCCACCGACGATGAGAAGTTCTAAAAGGTCAACCAATATCAGGCCACAGACTCGAGATATCCTGGAAGACCGACGAAATTGACAGCTTAGTTGGTCAAATATGTCCCCACCGGGAAATCAAATGACTGACGTCAAAACCGGATTTCCGACACTCTCGTTACTTTGACCGACCTTCCCCGACCGGTTGGTGGACTTGCGGGGGTGAAACCAACATTCCTTGGCTTCTCCCCGGAACCGTCGGCCATATCTTGTGCAACTTCAGCGTCGCGGTTCTGATCATCCAGAAAAATGTGCTCGCTGACGTAAATAATGCACTCGAAATGAGTCCTCTGTCAGCCGTTCGGCGTAGCACATTCCAGTGGTACTTAATGCAAGCCATTTTCCTGGAAGACAGACTGTGTTCAGAGTGACCGACCCGGTGATACATAAGTACCTCGTCGAGGATCCAACATTTTTGCCCGGAATCAATTAGTTCAATCCAAGCCGCCCAATCCTGGCGACGCTTGAGCCGTGAAAAACGAAGATTCACATCCTTGTGCACCACCACGCTGGAGGTTCCAATTGGATTGTTCGCCAGCAGCCAAAACCAAGTGACCCAGCCCGAGTATTTCTTCCGCGGGTTCTTGATGATCTGGTCAGCAATTATCGTACCGTAACGTGTCGCACTAAAGGCGGCCTCTCGCTCGCACATTGCCATAAGTTGGTGCGCCATCTTGTCAGCAACCCAAATATCATCGCAATCAAGAAAGGCAATATACTCCCCGGAACAGAATTCCATGCCTTGGTTCCGGGCCAACCCCGCGCCAACATCTCCTGTGGTGTTTAAAACATGTATCCGGTCATCACTGGAAGGCAGAGGCAACACGAATTTTGCCGCATCGGTGCTTTTCAAGTCATTAACGAGAATGATCTCGTTTGGCGGGTGACTTTGGTGCAGCACACTCGTTACTGCTTCACTCAGGAAGGTGCCGTCACCATTGACCGGTATAACGACGCTGTACGTCGGCAGACCAACGCAGTCATCCCTGCGCATAGACTGTGTATTAGCCTGCATCCACACTGGTATCCACACTGATATCCCCACAGCTGCTCGCAGCAGCTCGCAACACTGTAGACATCTGCTGTGTAAACGCAATACGTGGTCACCAATGTTCACTGATCAATTGGAATGCACAACCTGAAGGATCGGCTGTCCACTTGCCGCCGGAATTGGATTGATCAATTGATGGCGCTCGACTGTATTTATTCTGCATGTGATTGATCAGTTGACAGACACGATTCAACAACCGTCCGAAACGTTTCAATGGACAGAATTTGGGACCCTACCAGTATAGAATCTGAAATAAGGCACCGAATTGTATCTGCAGGTCAACGCCGGGTTGTTATAGGTGCTTTTTGTCTGACAATTGTCGCTCGAGCAACTTACGGACTGCAGCTTCCGGACGATTGCAGGACACCATATTTCAGCAACCACCGCCTGACATCCGGCACGCCGAGATGGGTGTATATTCCGCCGGCACCGCAGGCGCCGCCCTGAAAGGCCCCCCTCGCCCTGACACCGCGCGAAACCACGCCGACGGGAATGAAGGTTCCGTCTTCTGACCGCATGAAAGCCGGGCCGCCGCTGTCACCCCCGCATGCATCGCGCCGGCCGACATCGGAGGTGCCCGCACCCAGAATGAACTCGGCGAACGCCCGGCATCCGAGGAGGGCGGCGGTATGACTGCGGCAGGAAAGCGCACTGACACCCAGGGCAGCTTCGTTGCGAAGCCCCGTTTTGCCCGCCTCATCGTAGCCGAAGCCGCCGACCAGTATCTTTTCGTTCGCTTCCGAAACCAGTTGGCCGAAGGAACGGATATTCGGATACAACGTGTACCCGGCGCAGGCCGGCAGCAACTGGACCTCGTTCTCCAACGGAACCTTGCGGGTTGATGGGGCCGGGACGATCACGTCGTTCGGAATCGGGGGCGGAATGTATCCCATATAGATGAGTGCAAGGTCCCTTGCATGAATATCACTCCGGGCGCAGGACCATCCGGGGTAAAGCACAAAGCCAGAGGCTTCCACCCAGGGGGATTTGTCGGTGTCCTTGAAGTCGGTTTCATTGGTCAGCAATGGAGGCTGCCTGGTCACCTTCCCGTCCCGGCAAAGACAATGCGCCGCGGTCAGGATGATCCCGTGTGAAATCCATAAACCCGAACACAATCCGGCGCCGCCGCCGGCAAACTGCACCACGATGCCGACAATGCGCTCATCGTCGCTTGGCCTTCCTCCGATAACTTCAGGCGCAAAGATATCGTCGGTCATTCGAGGGTTGGCGGTATCAAGCCAATCGGGCGCGGCAATCGGCTGTTTCCAGGTCGAATCCGGATGTCCCGACTGCGCATAGGTGGTCGCAAGCAACACACATTGCATCAACACAACGACAATTAGACGCATCGTCTGGGCCTTTGATTTTGCTGATGCATCCAGGTTTTGCCTCTTCTGCCAAAACGTGAATTGCCTTAGTCCTGGTTGCTCCGGTCCAGTGATCGAAACGTTTCGATACACTCTTCCTGCGATTGTTCCAGGATACGCTGGCAGTCCCTGATGTTTTGCAGGGTCCGGGTTCTGTCCTGGCGCCCGCCAACCTCGAACGTTTCGTCCGTTTGGATTGTGGTTGACCGCTGAAGCGAAAGCAAGGCCGCGGATCGCTCCTGTGACGTTTGCAAACTCGATGCGGCAGCGATCTGTGCCTCGATCAGTTTTTGCTCGGCCCTGAGGGTGGCAGCCTGCTGTGTCAGCAGGTCCGCGCGCGCCTTCTGGACAGATTTTCTCTGGGTGAACGCGTCAACCACGCCTGAAATATAGGCGTTTGCGATGGAAACGGGAAGCTGAGCCACGGCCAGCACTTCGGACGGCTTGTCGACCATGACCGATGTCAGTTCTCCGTCTTCGAATTCGATGACGGTTTTCCGCTTCACAAACACGGTACGGTTGACGTCGACACGGAACACCGGTGCGATATTGGCGAACTTGTAGGTGGAAACGTTGGTTGTCCGGTTGTTGAAGACGACATGAACCCGGTGGTCCAGAGATCGCTTGTAATAAATGCCGGGTTCTTCGGCCCGCAGTTTCACACGGATATCCTGCGGATCTGGAAGCGTGTTGTTGTCCCAGGCCAGTGAATGGCGGCCGCACCCCGCGCTCCACATGCCGGGAAGCAGTTCGACCTCGACGCAGGACCCTTTGAATCGCTTGCCGATAATCCGGTTGGCAGCCAGAGCCTCTTCGGGGTCAAACGGATCGAATTCCAGGACAAGCGGTGGTTGCTTGGCATCGCCGCTGACCGATCGAAATCGTCCCGCTGCCTTCGCCAGTTCCTTGATGATGTCTGCGGTCTTGTCGTCGGCAATGCTGGTTACTTTCGACAACAGTCCGTCGGCATAGGCAACGGTGATCGTGTCATGGGAAAATCCTGACAGGTTCAGTCCAACCTGCAGCAGCGTCGTCCGATCCTGCACGGCCTTTGTTTCGACCGTCATCTCCTCCGATGTTGCCGTCACGACCAGCAGGTGTTTTGGTAAAAAATAGGAACCTGACGCATTGTTCCGCGGCGCCCGCGCGTCCTCACCGGCCACGCGATAGCTCGACACGACGTTGCATCCGGAAATCAACAGGATCAGCAGAAGAAACGATGCACGCAATGTCTTCAAAATTGGCATGGGAACCCCCGGACGATGCAGCGGGTCCATTCTAGTTTCCGCAGGCTTTTTGCCGTACGCGAATATGCATCTTTCGAATTTTATTCACAGAAAATGTGACAGTGCGGATATATATTTAAGACGGCATAATCCCACTGCCACGATGATTTGTTTTTACTTGGATAGATGGATTTTGTGTTGATTTGTATTGTGCATTGGCAACCCTTCATGCACGGTCATGGCTGTTTGGGGGCACATTCGCAGGAACGTTACCACTGCGAGGCCGGCGGCATGACGCCCATTCCTGGTCACCGGCGACGGAATTCCCTCCTGATACACCGGGTGATTCGCTATCCGATAACCGCAGGTGCCGACCGTTTTTCTTCAAGGCTCGGTGGACCACACGGACCCGATGAAAGATCATTGAAAAATCAGCAATGACAGGTTCAGAGTCGGCGTCGAATCATCGTTGCGGATCTCTCCGCGAAACCGTTTCCGGCAAGCGGAGAAATACAGCAAATGTTAACGGACTGCCCCGCAAACTGTTCAAGGCCGCCCGCCCGGGCCATATGAGCATGATACCATGACCACCGAGCCGATCGATCCTGCCCGCCGCAATCTGCCGATCCTCACCGGCCAGGGAGCGTTTGCGGCCATCGCCTGGACCATGGCGAGCCCGGCTGTTGTGTTGACATTTCTTGCCGTCTCCCTGGATCTGCCCATTTTTCTCGCCGGTCTGCTGGCAGCCATCCGCCACGCCGCCGGCACACTGTCGGACATCTTCCTGTCCGGCGCCGTGTCCCGCGCACCGCGCAGAAAGAACGCAATCGCCGTGGCCGACATCGCTGTTGCCGCCTGTTTCCTGGCGGTTGTCGCCGCGACGATCTATGGCAACAAACCCTTGATGATCGCGGCCTTTGTCGTCGGCATATTCATCATCGGCATTATTCAGGAAGTCAAAATGCTGATGGTCACCGATCTCATCAGCGACACTCTGAAATCCGAATCACGCATGCGGATCCACTATATCCAGATGGCGCTGGGGGGCGTCGGCGCCATTGCCCTGGCCGTGCTTGCCCACGAACTGATGAAAGGGTCTGCACCCCATCTGCGCCATTCCGTCGTGGTTGCCATCGGGGCGGTCTGCTTCATTGCATCCGCCGTTTCCATGATGGCTGTCACCGAGACGTCCGCCCCGCCGAAACGGGCTGCCAAACGGAAACTGTCCCCGGCGGACCGGATCAGCAGCTTCCTTGCCGATGCGCGCAGCCTGTTCGCCATGCCCTGGTTCCGCAGATATCTGGCGGTCAGGATGTCTTTCGTGATTGTCGGCCTTTCGGTGCCGTTCTTTGCGCTGATTGCCGCCGATTTGCACCATACATCGACCAGGGGACTGACGGCGCTGATCATATCCTCTGCCGCGGGAATGATAGTGGCCGCCCCGCTCTGGCGGGCGCTGAACGGCTATTCAAATCGTGCCGTCATGCTGGCCGGTACATTGATGATCGCCTTTTCCGGCATGGTCTTGATTGTCATCCATCTGGTCGGCCACAGCCACGACATCCATCTGCATGCCGCATCGCTCTTTGTGGCGACGGTTGCCGTGACCGGCCTGAGCAGCGCCAGAAGTCTCTACTTCATGGACATTGCACCAAAAGCGCAAAGGGTGGAGGCGCTGGCGGTTTCCAAGACCATCGGCCGCATCGCCATCATCGTCTTTTCCGCTATCGCCGCGGCCATCGCCCACACACAGGACACCGTCTGGGCCGTCGTCGCCATCACGTTTGCCAGCCTGACGGCGGCCGCGTTGTGTTACGCCTATGTTGAACCCCACGCCGAAAGGAATGCCGGCGAATAGAACAGGCTTCTCCGTCAAGGCTCTTGCCGGACGTTTCCTGCGGGCTTGGATAGGAGCACGACAACAACGCGCCGCAGAGCGACATCCTCAATTGGACATGCCGGTCACCGGTAGTCCGGTTGCGCCCTTTCGGGGGATTGTCGCACGAAGCCGCCATTCATCCAGCGCAATGACGTTCGGAATTACCGCCGATGCCTCAGCGACATCGGGAGAGATCAGAACCGTTATCCGGCGCAGTTCGGTCGCTGGCGGCCCGTCAAACGAAATCACCAGGCGCTGCAGGCCGGCATTGGCGCTTTGCATATCACAGGACGCATTGTATGGCGTATCGCACGGATTGGCCGACCGGACCTCGAAACGGGCGCCGACGGGTGACAGGATGACAGCGGTCATTTCCTTGCCGTTTTGGGTAAGGGTTGCCCTGTTGCCGGTCAGGCGCGGGGTTGCCGGCGTATGCATCGTCCACAGCACTGGATCAGTTTGGTCTTTTGCTATTTCGTCTTGAATGAGAACCGTGTCGTCCTGGATCAACGCGACACCTCGGCGGACCGACCGGGGACGAGCGCCATAGGCATCGGAAAGATCGGCAATGGTGAAACTGAAATTCGGCACCTGACCGAAATCCTCGATATTCCCCCGCCCGGTCTCGCGCTGATTGGCGCTGTCAAAGACCAGCGTGTTCTGGCCCATGGAGGCCGTGCGGTAGTAGTCGAACCGTTTTGACGTAAAGTAGCCGGGAAGATCATAGTTTCCCTTGCCCAGATCCACCGCCCATCGCTCGCCCAGCGCATCGATGACGAAGGTCCCGGTATCCAGGTTGTTGTGATGGCTTTGCAGCGGCCCCGCCTTGAAGCCCACATAGGTTGCGTTGGTATCGTTCCATGCGGACCGCATCGTCACCAGCCCGTAGCCCCCGAACCACAGAGATGTCGGTTCCTTGGCTGCCGGGCTTAGCCCCTCGCTTTGCCGCCATATGAGATTGAGCGCCGGTGTTGACGATCCCGGCGAGCCTGTCTTTCGCCAGTCATAGTCAGGCCGGTCAAACCGGGACGAGAGCCATGGCAGGACCACCGTGTCGGTGATTGTGTCGCTGTCTCCATAGTTGAACAACAGGCCGGTGGGTCCGGTCACATGCATCAGATAGTCGCCAAAGCTGGGCATCCCCGCTGCTTTCGACAGGTCGAAATCATGTCCGATCACACTTTCAAGGGCTGTCACCAGCTGGGCGGCATCGCGCGCGGACAATGCCCCGTACATGGGGCCTTCGGGCCATGCACCATCGGGTGCGAAGAGCGAGAAGCCGTTGCGCAGCGAAATCTGGGCGCGGTTGATGACATCTGCGGCCAGGTCCGGCCTGGCCTCGGACAAGGCCAGCGCCGCCATCACCAGTCCGGTGTTGCAGACGATGTTCCAGTTGAACGACGCAACGGGCCAGCTGATATCGGCGGTGGCGGTGCCATCGGGCAGCGTGTCGGGAACGTCGACCGGCGGTATCCATTGATGCGGCGTTATCCATCCACTGTCGAAATAATACTGATCCTGATCATAGATCCGCAGCCCCTCTGTCAGGGCCTTGTCGACCAGCGCTGCCTGAATGATTGTGTGGTCGTCGTCACTCAGCGTGTCGCTCATCCAGCTATAGCCAAGCGCCACCGCCAGGGTGATCCGGGTCAGGCCAAGAAAATGGGCAGGATTCCAGGTGTCCAGCTTTGCCAGACCCAGCAGCTCGGACCGGCCCCTGCGGGCAAAGCGCCTGTCGCCGGTCGTGCGCCAGGCCATGCCCAGGGTGGTCAACCGCTCGACCGCCTTCTCGCCAAAGTGGCGGATGGCCGTGGGGTCACCCTGGTACTTCTCCTGCAGCTCTTCCGCGATGGTCGATCCACTCAGACTGGCCTCTGCTGAAGTGATCAGGGATTGATAATCGGCCTCCAGCTCCGGATCGGCGGCGCGATCCGTGTTGAGGCGCTCCAGAACCGCCTCGGTCAACATGATTTTTGGAACAGTCGGCGGCCGATCCGCCCCGAGCATACGGGGCGCTGTGAGCAACAGGGCGCCAAGCACCAGAGGCACGATCAGGAATTGGGAAAGGGTCTTCACGGGCATCCGGCACTTCTAGCTCAAAAGAGATCGTCATCCTACAGCCTTGTCGAAACGAACCGGGACGCGAAGCGTCCAGGGCGGACAAGCACCGGATTTCGAATTCTTAAAGGGTTTTGCGATAGAGAAGTGACGACCGGAAAAAGGATTCCGGTGCAGGAAAGTGCCGGAGGTTTTTCAGCGATGGTGGTTTTTTACCTGCTGTTTACCCTGCTTGCCGGCGCATTGGCCGGTTGTCTCGCCCATCTGGTCCGGGCGGTCTTCAATCTGTATCCCGACAAGATTTCCAGCACCCGGTGGGTCAACATCCTGGTCTCATCCGATTACAGCATCGAGGACGACCTTCTCGGCGTCGAGTTCGATGAGTATAGCGGCTATTACAAGCTCTTCAGCGCCCGAAACCTGAAAATCTCCGTTGTCATCTGGACGGGTATGGCCTTTGTCTTTTTCGCGCTCTATCCGGATTATCAGGGCTTGTGCGATTTCATCGATTCCCTGTTCACTGGTGTGGCCGATCTGGCGGTCAGCCGCTGGAACACCCTTCGTCTCTACTGAGATCCATCGAATGCTCCCTGAAGGCATCCCGTGGCGGAACAAACATGGCCGAGAGTTTGACATGACCCAGACCTGTCCCTGTGGCCGCGATCGGTCATACGCCGATTGCTGTGGCCGGTTCCTTGACGGTCCGGACCGCCCGGAGGCCGCTGAAGAGCTCATGCGCTCGCGCTACACGGCCTATGTTCTGGAACGCATCGACTATCTGCGCGACACGCTCTGGCCCAGGAACCAGCCGCTCTTCGACATGGCGGCAACGGCCCGCTGGGCGGGCGAGAACCATTGGGCGGGATTGACCGTGATTGACGTGCGAGACGGCGGACCTGCGGATCGGGAAGGCACGGTGCTGTTCGAGGCAAGGTTTCTGTCCGCCGGCCAACTGCACACCCATCGCGAGTGCAGCCGGTTCAAGAAGAAAAAGGGCCGGTGGTTTTATGTCGAAGCCGTGCCGGAGTGATGCGGCGTCCGGCGGAAGGGTCAGTCGTTTGATTCGGGCCCCGAAATGGCAGCAAGTGCGGCCTGATAGGCAGGCTGCGCGCGAATGATCTCCATATAGGCCGCTCCCAGCGCCTGCCCCGACACGACATCCATCGGATAATGCACGCCGCCGATCACCCGGCCATAGCCGATCTCGCGGCCGAGCGCTGTCAGTTCCTCCGCATGGTCCGGGAAGATGTCCGACAACACCGAGGTGTAGATAATGGCGCGGATCGTGTGGCCGCTGGGATAGGAGGTCACCGGAAAGGCCGTCGCGACAGGTTCAACCGCGTCATTGACGACAAAGGGTCGCGGAATGTCGTAATTCGCCTTCACGGCATTATAGTCCTCGCGGACTTCATCAATGATCAGGTCCAGCGTTTCGGCCAGCGCCTCGGTATCGATCGTCACCAGGCCGGTAGCGACAATGGGCGCGAAACGCTGCAGGTCGACGGATTTCTGGACGAACGCAACCTGTTCCGGCGTTCGGCTCTGTTGCAGCCAGAGCACTGCGAACATCTCCTGATCGAATGCCGGCGTGCCGGGCTTGGCCGGGGGGCCGATCAGCGCCACGCTGTCGAGACTGCCTTCGGGAAGGAATTCGCCTGCCAGCGCCGGCAGGGTCAGGGCCACGAGAGCCAGGACGGCAACAAATCTCTTCAACATGTCAGGTCCTTTCAAATCATCCGTTCCTCGGCACGCCGATAGACAGGATATGGGGAGGGTCCGAACACCGCGCAAGCTGGCGCCGGAAGACATCCGTCCCGCCGGCAGGCACCAATTGAAAGCCGTGATCAGGCCTCCTATGGTGGGCGGACACGATCGATCTTGAAGAAGGCATGAACATGACGCTCCGGAAACTGCTCACCATGACGATCATCGGCGCCTTGGCATGGGTGTCCGTCTCCCTTGCCGACGACACAACAAAATCCTGGCTGTTTGTGACCCATGCCGGTGGGTTTGATTTCGATGGATCGACCATCACGCTCAACGATGTCGTACCGGACCTCACCGCCTTCACGGACCGCCCGAACAGAGTGGTGCAGGATCTGGCGCTCGACGATTTTCTCGGCCTGTGGGCCGACGGCGCGGCCAATGCCTTTGCCGATGATCCGCCCAATGCGGTTCTGAGCATTGAGGGCCGCATGGGAGAACCGGTGATCCTGGAATTGTCCAATCCGGTGCGGACCGGATCAGGGCTCTCCTTCGATGCCTCGGTATTGTCCGGCACGCTCGGCACCAGCGGCGGCCCCGTTTCGCTGGTTGTCGACGGTCTTGGCCAAACCATTCCTCTTTGATAGGGAAGTCACGTCTGGCAGCAGACGTTTGACGGCATAAGGTTCGCTCCAACATCATCGCTCGGTGATGCCGCAATCCGGCTCGGGGCAACAAGGCATTCGGTGGCAGCGCTGTTCAACGGCCACCCGGAAAGGACACGACCATGAACAAAGCGGTTTTCCACGGCACGATACCGGCCCTGCTGACCCCCTGTACGCCCGACCGGGAGCCCGATTTCGACGCGCTGGTGCGCAAGGGCAAGGAAATGATCGAGGCCGGCATGTCTGCCGTCGTCTATTGCGGGTCCTGTGGCGACTGGCCCCTCCTGACCGACGCGCAGCGCATGGAGGGCGTCGCTCGTCTCACCAGCGCCGGAGTGCCCGTGGTGGTCGGCACCGGAGCCATCAACACGCGCTCGGCCGTGGCCCATGCGGCCCATGCGCAGGAGATCGGCGCCGCCGGTCTCATGGTCATCCCGCGCGTCCTTTCCCGCGGATCGTCGGTTGCTGCGCAGAAAAACCATTTCAAGGCCATCCTTGGCGCCGCGCCGGATGTTCCCGCCATCATCTACAACAGCCCCTATTACGGCTATTCGACCAGGGCCGATCTGTTTTTCGCCCTGCGCGCCGACCACAAGAACCTTATCGGTTTCAAGGAATTCGGCTCCAAGGCCGATCTGCGCTATGCAGCCGAGCACATCACGTCGCAGGATGATGATGTGATCCTGATGGTCGGTGTCGACACCGAGGTCTATCATGGGTTCGTCAAATGCGGTGCCGTCGGCGCCATCACCGGCATCGGCACGATTTTCCCGAAGGAAACGCTCCTGCAGGTCGAACTCTCGCGCCGCGCCGCCGGTGGCGACGTTGAAGCCGACATCCGCGCCCGCGAGCTCGAATCCGCCCTCGCCGTGATCGCCAGCTTCGATGTGGGCGTCGATCTGGTGCTCTATTTCAAGCACCTCATGGTGCTGAAGGGGCATAACGAATACCGCCTGAACATCAACGAAACCGACGAACTGTCACCCGCACAGGCCGGCTATTGCCAGGCGCAGTTCCACCAGTTCAACACCTGGTTCGAGAGCTGGTCCAAACAGGGCGGCGTGATTGCGGAGTGTTTGTGAGAGGCGGTGCCTGCGCCAAGGCCAGAGGGAATGGCGCAGCGTCCAGGTGACTATGCCAAATTCGAGACCAGGCGGATCAGATAACCAATCGCTGCGCTTCCAGCTCTGGGCCTGATGCCACCCGACGATCATCACCTGTTTGCCGCAAACTGGCCGGCTGGACGAGGACATTTGCGCACGTCGACAACTCTCTGGACATAAAACAGCCCATTGCCTAGTTTGCCGATCGTGGGGGCGTCAATAGAAGGGTTTATTGATGCTCAAACTCACATTGGTTTCCGCGATGGTCCTGGCACTGGCTGGATGCAAGCAGACCTTTTCCGAGATGGACACAGAAGAACAGAGAAGGTTTGTCCAGGAAAAACGCGCGGAATGTCAAATAATCGGTTACGAACCCGACACGCCCGAATTCACCAACTGCGTCCAGAACGCGGTCCTCTCAAATGACAGCGATGTGAGCAGGCAACGTGCCGCAGAAGGCGGATCGGGATCCCATACCTGCCGAATTCTCGGTGGCGGAATCAAATGCTACTAGAACCTGATATGGACACCGCAGCGGGTATTACCCCGCTGCGTCGTTGCCGCGGGTGATGTAGCAACCGAGACTTGATCTGAATGCAATCACGGTGATGGGATGGACGCCCTCATTATGACGGTGACACTTTACTCAATCCCTTTTTGTTTTGCCTTTCTGCCTCGCTTGGCCGGCGTCAGTTTGCGCCCGGTCTGCTTTTCCAATGCCTGCAGCCAGTCCGTCCCGCCAATCGGCCGTCCGATTGTCTCGGCACGTCGCAAGGCCGCATAGGCCAGATCCTCGTCAATCGGTTCGCGCAAAAAGCGGGTAAAATCGCCGGTGCGATCCAACACCGGCGCAACCTTGACCAAAGCATCATCGCGCCCCGCCAGATGCGCTCTGGCACTGGACCATTCCCAATCCCGGGCGTGTTTGACCAATTGCGCCCGAACCGGATTGAGCGTGACGTAGCGCACCGCATTGATCAGATGATCCTCATCCATCACCACCGATCCGTAACGCCCCTGCCACAAATGCCCGGTGATCCGTGCACGGGCATTGATGTAGCCGGTGTATCGCCGGTGCAGATCGGCAAAAGTCCGGCGCAACCCATCCTCGTCGGACGGAACAAGGATGATGTGAACATGGTTCAATTACGGTGACGCTTTACTAAATACCCAATTGAAAATGAAATAGCTCTCGCAGATCTCAGCGAGGATCACGCACCATCACAGAATGAGTATTCGTCAATTCCCCCACCCCGCTGGCCTTTCGCCCCCGAATCACTACATTGGGGACCATGACCACCCCCGACGATGATATCCCGATCTTTGGTGACGATGAGCAGCCCCCGGCCGTCTCCGGCATTGCCGCCCGCGCCATGGCGGCGCGCAACCGGCAATCGGCGCCGGCGGCCTATCTGGACGGGCTCAATCCGGAGCAGGCGCGTGCGGTGGAAACGCTGGACGGACCGGTGCTGGTGCTGGCCGGTGCGGGCACCGGCAAGACGCGGGTCCTGACCACGCGCATTGCGCATATTCTGGCAACCGGCAAGGCCTATCCCAGCCAGATCCTGTCGGTGACCTTCACCAACAAGGCCGCCCGCGAAATGAAGCAGCGCATCGGCATCCTGGTGGGCGGCGCGGTGGAAGGCATGCCTTGGCTCGGCACGTTCCACTCCATCGGCGTCAAGCTGCTGCGGCGGCATGCGGAGCTGGTCGGTCTGCGCTCGGATTTTTCGATCCTCGACACCGATGACCAGATCCGGCTTTTAAAGCAGCTCATCCAGGCCGAGGGACTGGACGACAAGCGCTGGCCGGCGCGCCAGTTCGCCCAGATGATCGATGGCTGGAAGAACAAGGGCCTCGGCCCCGCCGACATTCCCGAAGGCGATGCGCGGGCCTTTGCCAATGGCAAGGGACGGCAGCTCTATGAGGCCTATCAGGACCGGCTGAAAACGCTGAACGCCTGTGATTTCGGCGATCTCCTGTGCCATCCGATCCGCATCTTCCGCGCCCATCCGGACGTGCTGAAAGATTACCACGCCAAGTTCCGCTACATTCTGGTCGACGAGTATCAGGACACCAATACCGCCCAATATATGTGGCTGCGGCTGATCGCCCAGGGCTCGAAGAATGTCTGCTGCGTGGGCGATGACGACCAGTCGATCTATGGCTGGCGCGGCGCCGAGGTCGACAATATCCTGCGCTTCGAGAAAGATTTTCCCGGCGCGGTGGTGATCCGGCTGGAGCGCAATTACCGCTCCTCGGCCCATATTCTGGGCGCCGCCTCGCATCTGATCTCCCACAATGAAGGCCGGCTCGGCAAGACGCTGTTCACCGATGCCGATGCCGACGCGCATGACAAGGTGATGGTCCATGCGGCCTGGGATTCCGAGGAGGAAGCGCGCGCCGTCGGCGAGGAGATCGAACAGGCGCAGCATCGCGGCCACAAACTCAACGACATGGCGATCCTGGTGCGCGCCTCGTTCCAGATGCGCGAATTCGAGGACCGCTTCGTCACGCTCGGCCTGAACTACCGGGTGATCGGCGGGCCGCGCTTTTACGAGCGGCTCGAAATCCGCGATGCCATGGCCTATTTCCGCGTCACCTGCCAGCCGGCGGACGATCTGGCCTTCGAGCGCATCGTCAACACGCCGAAACGCGGGCTCGGCGAAGCCGCCATCCGCCAGATCCATGATTATGCCAGGGCGCGCAACATTCCGATGCTGCGCGCGGCGGGCGATCTGGTGATGACCGAGGAAATGAAGCCGCGCCCGCGCAAGTCGCTGACCGACGTGGTGGAAAATTTCAGCCGCTGGTCGTCGCTGCTGGAAAACACGCCCCATACGGAACTGGCCGAACAGATCCTGGAGGAGAGCGGCTACACCGATATGTGGAAGAACGACAAATCGGCTGAAGCACCCGGCCGGCTGGACAATCTGAAGGAACTGATCCGCTCCATGGAGGATTTCGAATCCATGCGCGGTTTCCTCGAACATGTCAGCCTGGTGATGGATGCCGAGCAGAATGAAGACCTCGACGCCGTGTCGCTGATGACCCTGCATTCGGCCAAGGGGCTGGAATTCGATACGATATTCCTGCCCGGATGGGAGGAAGGCCTGTTTCCCCACCAGCGGGCGCTGGACGAAGGCGGCCGCTCCGGCCTGGAGGAAGAACGCCGCCTCGCCTATGTCGGACTGACCCGCGCAAAGTTCCATTGCCATCTCTGGTTCGTTTCCAACCGCCGCATTCACGGCCTGTGGCAATCGACCATTCCGTCGCGCTTTCTCGATGAGCTGCCATCGGCCCATGTGGACATTGCCGAACCCGAAACTTCCTATGGCGGCTATGGGGCGGGCAGCGCAGGCGGCGGCTACGGCGCCTCGCGCTTCGATGCCGCCGAGCCCTTTGCCGGCAGCTACAACACGCCCGGATGGAAGCGCGCCCAGGCCAACCGCAACGATGCCACTCGGCAGAACTGGGGCTCGCGCTCGGGCCATGCGGTCGAACGCATCGGCTATGGCGAGACGGATTCGGGCTATGGCGCCGGCCGCACCTCGGTCAAGGCCAAGACCATCGATGGCGAACTGGTCGCCAAATCCGTGGCCGATGCGCCTTCGGCCTATTGCGTCGGCGACCGGGTGTTCCACCTCAAATTCGGCAATGGCAACATCGCCTCGATCGACGGCAACAAGCTGACCATCGATTTCGACAAGGCCGGCCAGAAACGGGTGCTCGACAATTATGTCGAGCGGGTCTGACACACCGACTTCAAAAAAACCCGATCCAGGACCGACGCGCCGTGATTTCCACAGGCTTCGTCGCAATTCCGCAGCATTGTGGACGCATCAAGGCGTCGGGACTACAGTGGAGAATTCCGCCTGATCGGCAGGGTGCGCCGCACCGCCCGACAGGTGGCCATAATCAAGAAAACAACGGAGCAGAATCATGACACGACCATCGGATACACTCATCGACCGCCGCGGCTTTCTCGCCGGCACCGCCGCCATTGGCTCACTGGCGCTGCTTCACCCCTTTTCGGCAAAGGCCGCCGGCAACCAGGCCCATCTGCGGCTGATGGAAACCACCGACCTGCATGTGCATGTCTTTCCCTATGACTACTACGCCGACCGGGCGTCCGACACGGTGGGCCTTGCCCGCACCGCCAGCATCATCGACAGCTTCCGGGACGAAGCCACCAACTCCATGCTGATCGACAATGGCGATTTCCTGCAGGGCAATCCGATGGGGGATTACATCGCCTATGAGCGCGGCATGAAGGAGGGCGACCAGCACCCCATCATCCAGGCCATGAACACGCTCGGCTATGACGCCTCGACCCTTGGAAACCACGAATTCAATTACGGGCTGGACTTCCTGTTCAAATCGCTCGACGGCGCCAATTTCCCGGTCGTTTCGGCCAATGTCACCAAGGGCATGCTCGCCTCCAATCCACGCGACGACGAATTGTTCCTCAAGCCCTATGTGATCGTCGACAAGATGATCAAGGATGGCAATGGCCAGGAACACCCGATCCGCGTCGGTCTGATCGGCTTCGTGCCGCCACAGATCATGAACTGGGACCGCCGCCATCTCGACGGCAAGGCCAATGCGCGCGACATTGTCCAGGCCGCCGAAGCCTGGGTGCCCGAGATGAAGGAAGCCGGCGCCGATATCATCATCGCCCTGTCCCACTCCGGGATCGATGCCAGCGACCGCACCGACGGCATGGAAAATGCCTCGCTGCATGTGGCCGGCGTCGAGGGCGTCGACGCGCTTTTGACCGGCCACCACCACCTCGTCTTCCCCGGCCCGAAATATGCCGACATGCCCGGCATTGACGCCGAAAAGGGAACGCTCTTCGGCAAGCCCGCCGCCATGGGCGGATTCTGGGGTTCGCATCTGGGCATTGTCGACCTGATGCTGGAACGCGATGGCAATGCATGGAAAGTGGCCAGCTTCACCACCTCGGCGCCATCCATCTACACGCGTGAAGGCCGCAAGCGCATTCCGCTGGTGGAAAGCAAGCAGGCCGTGCTCGATTCGGTCCAGAAGGAACATGACGACACGCTTGCCTATGTGCGCCGCGCGGTCGGCAAGACAGCGGCCCCGCTGCATTCCTATTTCTCGCTGGTGGCCGACGACCCGTCCGTCCAGATCGTCAGCCAGGCCCAGATCTGGTACATCGACCAGATGATGAATGGCACCGAGTGGGAAGGCCTGCCGATCCTTTCAGCTGCCGCCCCCTTCAAGGCCGGCGGACGCGGCGGTCCGGACTATTACACCGATGTCGCGCCGGGCGATGTCGCCATCAAGAACGTCTCGGACCTCTATCTCTATCCGAACACGGTGCGGGCCGTGGCGATCACTGGCGCGCAGGTCAAGGACTGGCTGGAGCGTTCCGCCGGGATCTTCAATCAGCTGGAAGCCGGCAAGGCCGATCAGCCGCTCATCAACAATGAGTTCCCGTCCTACAATTTCGACATCATCGATGGCGTCACCTACAAGATCGACCTGACGCAACCGTCGAAATTCGGCCCCAAGGGCGAGCTTCTGGACGCCAATGCCAACCGCATCGTCGACTTGAAGTACAATGGCGAACCGATTGATCCGAATCAGAAATTCGTCGTTGCGACCAACAATTACCGTGCCGGCGGCGGCGGTAACTTCCCCGGCATCAATGATGATGTGGTCATCTTTGTCGGCCCGGACACCAACCGCGACGTGATCGTGCGTTACATTGTCGACAAGGGCACGATCAACCCGTCCGCCGATGCCAACTGGACCTTCAAGCCGGTCGACGGCGCAACGGCGATTTTCGAAACCGGGCCGAAAGCCAAGGACTTCATGAAGGATGTCGAAGGCGTCCAGATCGAGGCCGCCGGCGATGGTGCGGAAGGTTTCGCCAAATACCGCATCAAGATGTAACCGCGCATCACTGTTGCAAGAGCAAATGGGAGCGTTGCCTTTGGGTAGCGCTCCCTTGTTGTATATGCGACGTCAGAGCTTGCACCTGTGGCGCAACTGCCGGGCGGTGGTACCGTACCGGGCATGAAAAGCGCGGGAAAAGTGGCTCTGGTTCCTGAACCCTGTCGACGCTGATATCTGCGCGATCGGAATGGACGACGTCCTGACCAGATGCCCTGCGGCCTGCAATCGCTGCGCCAGCAGATATTGCCCGAAAGACTGGTCGGATCGTGCAAACAGCTTGTGCAAATGGCGCACGGATATCCTGAAATGGTCGGCAACGATCTGCGGCGACAGGTCTGGATCCGAGGCATTTCGGCTGACAAAGGCCCGGATGAGTTTCAGATGCTGGTCCGCCAGACGCGATGGTCCGGTTTCAGCGATCCCGGCCAGCAGCAGGCTGACAATGCTCCTGACCGTGTCGGCGGTGGCCTGCCCGGCCAGCATGGCGTGCATTTCGCGCAGCAGGGCCGGTGATTTTTCGGACCCCGATGGCAGGACCCGCCCCAGGACGTCGGCACAATGCTGCCCCTGCGCGGTGATGGCGCGGGTCGGCAGATGCAGGCATGCCTGCTGAAAGGGGCGGTTGAATTTCATCGCAAACGGACGGCGGGCATCAAGAAGCACCACAGACCCGGCCGGAACCCGGGCTTCGATCCCCCGTTGCGCGACCGTGCTGCTGCCGGCGAGCTGAAAATTGACAAAGACCGTATCGCTGGGGCTGCAGCTTATGTCCTTCGGTGTGCGGCGGACGATTTGCGCGTGGGACCGGATGGCCGACATGGTGCTGTCGCCCATTGTCTGCGTGGTGGCGATCGTCCCGAAAAAGGCGCCCTCCCCCTGCCTTTCCGGAGACAGAGAGGTGAAATTGTTGCAGATCGTGTCGTGCCAGTAGCCGAACGGATCCCGCTGCCCGGTCGTATCGAATACGGGCGATCCGGCATTGTGTGGCACTGGGTGCGCCATCAAACGTCTTCATCCTTTCCAAGCCCGGTCGCACGTCAGAGTGCACTCTCGGTCAAGTCGCAGGCTTGCCTGGAGCAAGTGTATGAATTTTCATGGAAAGTGCAATCAAGGGGAATACGCGATGATTTCGACACGTTTTACGGACAAATACGGACTATCCGTTCCATTGACGCAGGCCGGCATGGCCTTCGCCGGGATGACGCCGCCGCTGGGCATCGCCGTCAGCGAAGCCGGTGCCATGGGCTCGATCGCAGGGGTCGGGATCATTCCGCCCGAAGGGGTCCAGATGCTGGTCGGAGGCGTCCAGGCCGGCACCACGAAACCGTTCCATGTCAACTTCATCACGATCTACACCTCAAAGGCCCATATCGACCTGATGTGCCAGATGAAGCCGGCGGCGGTGTCGTTTCACTGGGGACATCCGCAGAAGGACTGGATCGATCAGCTCCACGCAGCGGGTGTGGATGTGTGGGAGCAGGTCGGATCAGTCGAGGCGGCAATAAACGCCGCCGATGACGGGATTGACGTCATTATCGCCCAGGGCAGCGAGGCGGGTGGCCACAATTACGGCACGGCCGGGTCCATGGTCCTGACCCCCGCCATCGCCGATGCGGTTGGCGACAGGGCTCTGGTCTTGGCCGCCGGCGGGATCGTGGACGGCCGCGGCATGGCGGCGGCCCTGATGCTGGGCGCCGACGGCGTCTGGGTCGGCACCAGGTTCGTCGCAAGCCGGGAAGCCGCGGTTGCGGAGGAATACAAGGCCCGTCTTCTGGCAGCGCAGACCGGCGGCACCCAACTGACCCACATATTCGGGCGGCACCATCCGGAGTTCAATCCCATCCGGGTGCTGGCAACCGATCTGGTGCGCGACTGGAGCGACAGGATCGACGACATCCCGGTAGGAGATGAAAACAATCCGCATATCGGTGACATGGACCTGCTGGGACAACCGCAACCCTTGCACAAATTCACCAATATGGTGCCGATGACGGGCGCGACGGGAGATTTCGATCAATTGCCGCTGCTTTCCGGGGAAGGTGTCGGACTGATCCAGGATCTGCTCCCGGCCGCTGAAATCGTCGCCGGCATGGCCACCGAAGCCGAGCGTGCCCTGAACACGGTCAGGCCGAGCTGAACCATGTCGAAACTTCTTCTATTCGCGGCGACCGGAAGGGTCGGCTCGGCACTGGGAAAACGCCTGGTGGCAGACGGTCACGAGGTCCACGGTGTGACACGCGGCGGTGCGGGCATCAAAAAGCTGACGGAAGCCGGGATCACGCCCATAACAGGCGATATCCGGAACCCTTCCGCTTTCGCCAACAGCATCACGGGTTTCGATGCGGTGTTTCTGGCCTCTGCCGATGCTCCCGATCAGGACCGCCAGGAAATGGCGGTGATCGACTTGCTCGCGGCTCAGGATGCGCCACATGTGGTCAAGCTGTCGGCCCAGTCGGCGGGACTGCCCCCGCCGGTCAGTTTTGGTGTGCAGCACCGCGCATCGGAGGAACACCTGGCTTCGCGGCTCAAGAGCCACACGATCCTGCGGCCAGTTTTCTTTCAACAATCCATCCTGCTCATGAAAGACGACATCGCAAGGAAATCAAGCATCACCGTTCCGATGGGCACGGGACAATCCGCGATGGTCAACATCCATGATATTGCCGCGGTCGCGGCCTGCTGCCTGACCGATCGCGCCCATTCCGGCAAAACCTATACGCTTACGGGGCCGGAGCCGGTCGGGTTTGCGGATGTCGTGGCTGCGCTGTCGGATCTTCTTGGAAAGAAGGTCAAATACACCAGCCCGCCCGCCCCCATCGCGCGGATCGTCATGCCATTTGCAACCGGCATGCCGCGCTGGCAGACAAATCAGATCGTCGACCTCATGGTGGCCATTCGAAGGGGTGCGCAGCAACAGGTGACTGCGGATGTTGAAACCGTCACCGGAACTCCACCGCGCAACATTCAGTCGTTTTTCGAAGACCATGTTGCCGATTTTACTGCTTAGGGATTTGTCTCAATGACACAGCCGGGCACCGCCACCGCTGCCGTTTCCAGGGCGTTGGACGCACTCAAGGCACGGTCTGATCTGAACCTTTGCACGCAATTGCTGGAAGACAGCGCCTTGAAGGAGGCGGTCCGCCAGGACAAGGACGGTCACGATGGGCCGCTTGCCGGGCTTCCATTGGTCGTGAAGGCCAATATCGCGGTCGCAGGCGCCTTGCAGGACGGTGCGTCACCCGCGCTGAATGGCAACATCGCCCAGGAAGACGCAACCATCGTGGCGCGGCTGCGCGCTGCCGGGGCGATCCCGGTCGCCATGACCAATATGCATGAGCTGGCCTTCGGTATCACCAGCCACAACGCCCATTACGGCCCGGTCGGGAACCCCCACGCCCCCGACAGAATGTCGGGCGGATCGAGCGGCGGCACGGCCGCGGCCATCGGGTCCGGGGCGGTGAAGGCCGGTGTTGCATCCGACACCGGTGGGTCTGGCCGGCTGCCGGCCGCCTTTTGTGGCTGCGTGGGATTTCGGCCCACAAAGGGGCGTTATCCCGACGATGGTATTTTGACCCTGTCCCATACACTCGACACGCTGACCGTGATGGGGACCGATGTGGCAACAATTGCCGCTTTGGATACGGTCATCACCGGAGACGGCGCAGAGCCCGAAATGGGCCAATTGCGCCTCGGCATCCTGCGAAATCCCTTCTGGACCGGCCTGAACAAGGAGATGACAGACCTTGGCGAGGTCATTGTTTCGCGCCTTGCCGATGCGGGGATCGCATTCGTGGAAAGAGACGTACCGGATATCGAAACCTTGACCGAGGCCGCAGGCTTTCCCATTGCGTTGACGGAAACGCGGCGCAACTGGATGCGCTTTGCAAAGGAGTTGCGCGGGCAATCGCTCGCCGACCTGGCGCAGAAAATCGCCAGTCCGGACGTGCGGGAACTCTATGAAGCCATGGCCCGGGGTGATGTGCCGCCGCCGGAAGCCTACGACGCCGCCATGAACGAGGCCCGTCCGGCGTTGCAACGGCTCATTGACGGACTTTTCGGGGAAATGGCCATCGATGCCTTCATTTTCCCCACTCTTGCCCGAACGGCCCCGCCCATCGACAGGACGGAGACCATCGACATTGATGGCGAGAGACTGCCGCTCTTCCCAACCCTGACACGCCGCGAACTGGTCGCCAGTGTCGCCGGTCTCCCGGCAATCAGCATTCCTGCCGGAACGGACAACGATGCGCTACCCTTCGGCATGGAGTTGATGGGGCAGCCAGGGGCCGATCGGGCTTTGCTGGGCATTGCACGGAATCTGGAATATGTTCTGGCGAATTCGGTTTCGCCGTATAGTCCAAACAACTGAGAAAAAAAGTCTTTATTAGAAAGGTGCCTGGCGACGCTCCCGTGTCAATTCGCCAAATTACTCCTCGGCCGGTTTGCCGTTCGTCCAGGTCACATCCTGGGAAAACAGCGGCACGGTGGAAATCGACATCTTGGCCGATCCGTCCTGCACCTGGCGGGAATGGGCAAGATAGATCAGCGTATCGTTCTTGCGGTCATAGACCCGCTTGATCACCAGCTGCTTCCAGATGATCGACCGCCGCTGTTTGAAGATTTCCTCGCCGTCTTCATCAAGATTGATGTCGCCGATCACCACCCGACCGGTCTGCCGGCAGGCAATGGAAGAATTGGAGGGATCTTCGAACCAGTTGCCCTTCTGCAACCGGTCAATCAGCCCGCGTTCGAAATAGGCAACATGACAGGTCACGCCGGCGACCTCGGGATCACCGACCGCCTCGATGATGATGTCGTTGCCGAGCCAGTCGACACCCACTTCTCCGACCTGTTCGGCCCGGGCGCTCGCACCCGCCGCAAGCCCGATCGTCAGGGCCATGGCCATCATCCACACGTTTCGCATGCGCATCTCCTTGTTCTGTCTGGCACGCATATAGGAACTGTTCGCGGCCGATGTCAGAGGCATGACCGGAGATCACCGTGACGGCCGTACACATTTTTTCATCCCAATCATTCCATGGTGACTGGACGCACCGGCGGTATTCTCACTAAGGTTGTGACCTCAAATTGCCGCCACGACCTGTCAAGGAGCCAACATGTCTTTGCTGCACGCGCTGAAAAGGATCTTCCTTCCCGTTTCCGCTTTGATGCTGGCCTTCGGAGCAACCCCGGCCGCCCTGTCGCAGGAGGCTGCCGATGCCGTGGCGCCCGAGCTGGCAACCGGCATTTCGGACCGCACATCCGTTTCGACGGAAAAATTCATGGTGGCGGCCGCCAATCCGCTGGCTGCCAAGGCCGGGCATGATGTGCTCGCCGATGGCGGCAATGCCATCGACGCCATGGTCGCGGTGCAGATGGTATTGGGTCTGGTGGAGCCGCAATCCTCGGGCATCGGTGGCGGCGCCTTCCTTGTCTATTACGACAATGCCGGTGACCGGCTGACCACCTATGACGGTCGGGAAACCGCCCCCTTGGCGGCGACCCCGACCCTGTTTTTGAACGATGACGGCGAACCGTTGAAATTCTTCGACGCCGTGGTTGGCGGCCGATCTGTCGGTACGCCGGGCACCGTCAAGCTGCTCTATGAGACCCATCGACTACACGGCAAGCTGCCCTGGTCCGGCCTGTTGCAGCCGGCGATCACCCTGGCTGATCTCGGCTTTGAAGTGTCGCCGCGCCTCAACCAGTTGATCACCGCCGACGCCGAGCGCCTGTCGGTGCATGAGGAAACACGAAACTATTTTCTCGACGCCGATGGCGCACCGCATCCCGTTGGCCATGTGCTGAAGAACCCGAAATATGCCGCCACGCTGCGCCTGCTGGCCGATGGCGGCGCCGACGCCTTTTACAAGGGGCCCGTGGCGATGGGTATTGTCGAGGCGGTGCTCAACACCGACAATCCGGGTGTTCTGAGCCCCGCTGATCTGGCAAATTACCGGATGCGGGAACGCCCGCCCGTGTGCATCGTCTATCGGACCTATGATGTATGCGGCATGGGGCCGCCCTCCTCCGGCGCACTGACGGTCGGACAGATCCTCGGACTGGTCGAACCCTTCGACCTCGCCGCGCTCGGACCGGAAAATCCGGAAAGCTGGCGCATTATCGGCGAAGCATCCCGCCTCGCCTTTGCCGACCGCGGCCGCTACATGGCCGACAGCGACTTCGTGCCGATGCCCACCAGGGGACTTCTCGACCGCGCCTATCTGGATGAACGGGCCAAGCTGATCGAGCCTGGCGGTGTCCTCGCCAAGGAAGATGCAGCAGCCGGCTCACCGCCCTGGGATCACGCCATGCTGCTGGCCGATGATGAAAGCCTCGAACTGCCATCAACCAGCCATTTTTCCATCGCCGACCCCTTCGGCAATGTCGTTTCCATGACGACGACCATCGAAAACGGCTTTGGCTCGCGGGTGATGACACAGGGCTTCCTGCTCAACAATGAGCTCACCGATTTCTCGTTCCGCACCCACCGGGGCGGCGTGCCGATCGCCAACCGGGTCGAGCCGGGAAAACGGCCACGCTCTTCCATGTCGCCGACCATCATCATGAAGGACGATGAACCCTATGCCGCCATCGGTTCGCCCGGTGGCAGCCGGATCATCGGCTATGTGGCAAAGACCATCATCGGCCATATTGACTGGGGTCTGGATATCCAGTCCTCGGTCAACCTGCCGCATCTGGTCAACCGGTTCGGGACTTTCGATCTCGAGAAGGGCACCGCCGCCGAAAATCTCGCAGAACCGCTGCAATCACTCGGCTATGAGACCAATGTGCGCGATCTGACGTCCGGCATCCATGCCATCGTGTTTGGCGATGAGAATCTGACCGGGGCTGCGGACCCGCGCCGCGAAGGCATCGCCACGGGCCAATAGGAGCCCACAAAACCGGCGGCCCTTGGAAGGACCGCCATGAGGAACAGGTGAGACATGGAAACACTCCGCACTCCCATAGGCAGGACAATCGCCGCCGGATTGACGGCATTGGTGTTTGCGGCTCTCACCGGTGTTGCTTTCGCCGGATGGATGAACCACGGAGCCGAGATCTTCCTGACCTATTCCGCATCCGGTCTGGCCTGGTGCCTGTAACAAAGGCGTCATGTGTCAAATTGGCCCGGTGACTCGGTCAGAACCCGGCGCTAGATTGCTCCCACCCAAACAACGTTCCGATGCTCAACACCTGATATCAGGGCAAATGCCTGTTGGAGGCCGCGATGACCGCGCTACGAACCCTTCTGATCGTCCTGATCGTCGTCCTGGCCGGCGCCTTCACCTGGCTGTCCTTCGAATGGTCGCGAACCGGTGCGGACGGTGACGACAAACCCTATGGCGTTGCTTTCGAACTGGTCGACAGCAACGGTGCCCCCATTACCCAGGCAGCGTTTCAGGGCAAGCCGACGGCGCTGTTCTTCGGCTTTACCCATTGCCCCGATGTCTGCCCGACAACACTGTTCGAGCTGGATGCCTGGATGAAGGAGGTCGATCCGTCGGGCGACAAGCTCCACGCTTACATGGTTACCGTTGATCCTGAGCGCGACAGCCATGAGTTGCTCGGGCAATACATTTCCAATGTTTCCGACCGGATCACGGGGATTTCTGGTGACCCTGAAAAGGTCCGGTCCATGGCCAAGGGCTTCAACGTCTATTTCAAGAAAGTGCCGACCGACAAGGACAAGCCGGATGAAGACTATGTCATGGATCACACGGCATCGGTGTTCCTGCTCGATGACAACGGCCGGTTTCGCGGCACGATCGCCTATGGCGAAGATGGCGACACCGCCATGCAAAAGCTGAAAAACCTGCTGTAATTTGTGAAACAGGTCCGCCTCTACATCACCGCCAGCGAAGCAGACTGCGCCAGGGCTCTCGACATTCTGAGCGCGCGTTTCGAGGATGACGGTTATCCGATCGCCACCCAGGAAATCGACGAGGACCGGGATGTCTGGGAAGCATCCCTCTATGCGTCTGCCGATGAAAAGGAGGCCACCTGGAAAGCGATGTCCGAATGCCTCGCCGCCGCACTGCCGGGTTGCGGCGTGCGGATCGAGGACCTGCCGGATATCGACTGGGTGACCTATTCGCTGGAAGGGCTCCAGCCGGTGCGCGCCGGCCGCTTTCTGGTACACGGCTCCCACGATCGCGATCAGGTCAGGCCGAATGATCTGGCCATCGAAATCGATGCAGGGCGCGCCTTTGGAACCGGCCACCACGGCACCACGGCCGGCTGTCTGGAGATGATCGAGCAGGTCATGCGCCACCGCCCGTTCGGCGCCACACTTGATCTGGGAACCGGCAGCGCCGTGTTGGCGATCGCAATCGCCAAACTGGCACATAGGCCGGTTCTGGCAACCGATATCGATCCCGTTGCCGTCGAGGTCGCCCGCGACAATACCCGCAAGAACGGTTGTGCCTCATTGATTACGCTGCGAACCGCGCGTGGATTTCATGCCGATGTCTTCGCCCGCAAAGGGCCGTTTGACCTGATCGTCGCCAATATTCTCGCACGACCATTGATGGCCATGGCGCCTGATATCAGACGCCATCTTGCCCATGGCGGCAATGTGATCCTGTCGGGCATCCTGGCGTCTCAGCGCCGAAAGGTTCTGGCCGCTTTTGCAGCCCAGGGCATCCATCATCGCCGGACACTATGGCGCGATGGTTGGGTCACCCTGCATTGTGTTGGAGCAAACGAAAAGAGGCGGCCATGAATGGCCACCTCTTTCTTGCTGTTTGGGCAGCGCCCAATCGTATTTGCTGCAGAATCAGAACGGCAACGGCGCGCCCGGGCCCTTTCTGAGCTCCGAACGACTGTGGCCGAGAGATTTCAGCGTGTCGTCGTCCAGGGACAGCAGGTAGGTGTTGACGTAACGGCGGGCCTGCTTTTCGCGCGCGGCGGTGACCCGGTCGAATGCGCTGCGGAACAATGAGCTGGACATTTCTTTTTTCCTTCTGAAAAATCATTTTTTTCAACGGCTTCCGTGGGTATATATACATTCTGCCGGGGACCTCAGTTAGGGGACCTGGCGCATGGGTGCCCTGCGTTTGCTGCATATGCGAACAGGCAGGATTCGGCGAAGACAGCCACACCGTTGTCCCGTTTTGTCAAAAACGGGACAACGGTGTGGGCCTTTGATTTTGTTGATGCATTCAGGTTTTGCCGATTCCGCCAAAACCTGAATTGCTCTAGGGGCAGGACGGAGCGATGTTTCAGAATTTTGACGTCACCGCATCGGCAGACAAGGGCAAGGAACGGACCGACGCGTTGCGTGCCCGGTTCGATGATCTAGGCATTGACGGTTTCTTCGTTCCGCGCGCGGACCGCTACCAAGGCGAATATGTGCCGGCAAGCGATGCCCGACTGGCCTGGATGACCGGCTTTACCGGTTCGGCCGGCATTGCATTGATCCTGCGGACAACAGCACATGTTTTTGTCGATGGACGCTACACAACACAGGTCCGCGAGCAGGTCGACACGCAGGTGTTCTCGCCGGAGGATCTGATTGCAACACCACCATCGAAATGGCTGAAGGAGCATGGCGGCAAGGGCTGGCGTCTCGGTGTCGACCCATGGCTGCACACCATTTCAGCCATCCGGGAGCTCGAAAAGGCCGCGGACGAAATCGGCGCGTCCATTATCAGGCTGGAGGCCAATCCGGTCGACGCGATCTGGACCGACCGCCCTGCCGATCCGACAGGTGCCGTTGCCATTCAGCCGAGCCGCTATGCCGGACCGATCCCGGCGGAGAAGGTCAAGAGGATAAAGGAATCCATCCGCGAGAGCGGCGCGCAGGCAGCCATCCTTGCCGATCCGTCCTCTGTCGCCTGGACCTTCAACATACGCGGCAATGATGTTCCACATACGCCGCATCCGCTTTGTACGGCCATTTTATCCTGTGACGGACGCGATACGGTGTTTATCGACTCGCGAAAGCTGGACCGCGAGACAACTGCCTACCTCACTCAACTGGCCGATCTGCGCGAGCCCGCTCAACTGACCGATGCCCTTGCCGCGCTGGGCGAAGCCAAGACCGCGATCCTGGTCGATCCCGCTTTGACGGCGGCCCGTATCGGCGATGTCATCACGGCCCATGGTGGTGAGCTGATTGAAAAAGCTGATCCCGCCCGCCTGCCAAGGGCGGAGAAGAACGCCGTGGAACAGGAAGGGTCCCGTTCTGCCCATCGCCGCGACGGTGCGGCCATGGTCACGTTTCTCGCCTGGCTCGATGCCCAGAAACCGGGCACCGTCGATGAAATTGAAGCCGTCAAGGAATTGGAAAACGCGCGCCGCCACACCGGCGAACGCCTGCAGATGCCGCTCAAGGACATTTCCTTCGAAACGATTTCCGGTGCGGGCCCCCATGGCGCGATCATCCATTACCGCGTCAACACGGACACCAACCGCACACTGCAGCCTGGCGAACTCTATCTGGTTGATTCAGGGGGCCAATATGTCGATGGGACCACCGATATCACCCGGACCGTCGCCATCGGTGCTGCAGGCGAGTCCGAAAGGCGTTTCTTCACACTGGTGCTCAAGGGCATGATCACCATCAGCATGCAGCGTTTCCCCGAAGGCACGCGGGGTGTGGACATCGACCCGCTCGCGCGCTTTGCCCTTTGGAATGCCGGCGCCGATTATGCCCACGGCACCGGGCATGGTGTTGGTGCCTACCTGTCCGTGCACGAGGGACCGCAATCCATCTCCCGGCGCGGGATGCAGGAACTCAAACCCGGCATGATTGTTTCGAACGAGCCCGGTTATTATCGCGAAAGCGCCTTCGGTATCCGCATTGAAAACCTTGTTCTGGTGCAAGAACCAGAGAACGTGCAGGGCGGTGACAAGCCGATGCTCGGTTTCGAGACGCTGACCCTTTGTCCGATTGATCGGCGCCTGATCGACGCCACGCTTCTGACCGATCGGGAGCGCGATTGGCTAAACGGGTATCACACCCGGGTTCGGTCCGAACTGACGCCGCTTTTGGATGATGAGGCAACACTGACCTGGCTGGTAGCAGCAACGGAACCGATCAGCCCGAAAGTGCACGCAACAGAATAATAGCCGCGCCACCGGCCACCAGTGTCACGGAAAGGCTGAAGCGCAGCGCTACAACCCCTGCCAGACACAGTGTCACGGCTTCAGCCCAGCCCAACGAGAGCAATGCCGGCGCAACCAGTGTCGTCAGAACTGCAGCTGGAACCGCATCGAGAGCCGCGTTGATCCGAGGCGGAATATTTTCAAATCGCGAGACCACAAGATAGCCGCCAAATCGGGTTGCATAGGTTGCAGCTGCACCGGCAAGAATGATCCAGTAGATTGCCGGAATGTCGCTGATCAAATCCATCAGGTGATCTCCTCCGTTTCATTCGCCTCAGGTTCTGTGACCGGTTGATCCCCGGCAATCAGAGCGGCAAATGCGACACCTGCGATGGCGCCGATGCTGACATGCCAGGGCGATCCGATGGTTCCATAGGCAAGGGTGGATGCGAGGCCGCTGGCAATGACCACCGGCAACCAGTTTCGCCGTCGCCGAAATCCCATGACAATGCCGAGAAAGTAGACCGGCAGCAGCATGTCCATGCCGAAGGCCTCGGGATTGGTGATCAGCCTGCCAAACAGGCCGCCGACAATCGTCTCCCCGACCCACAGAATATAGAGCGGAATGGTCAGCCCCATATACCAGCCGAACCCGAATGACTGGCCAAGTTCATGACGTCGTTCCGCGGCAGAATAATGCACATCGGTCAGGAAGAAGAACGCGACCGCCTTTTGCAATCCGGTATATCGGACCAACTTCGGACCGAGTGACGCCGAATAGAGCACGTGTCTGAAATTGACGGCAAAAATCGACAGGACGATCATCCAGGGCGCAATCTGCGTGCCGAACAGGTCGATCCCGACCATTTGACTGGCGCCACCGAAAATCAGTGCGCTCATCAAGGTCGCTTCGACAATACCCATGCCGTTTTCCACCGCCAGGGCACCGAAAAGCAGACCAAACGGTGCCACGCCAATCATCACCGGCACGGAGTCGCGCATGCCATGGCGAAAGTCGGCACTGATCATCGGCATGAAAAAGGTCCAGGAGCCCGTCGGTGGAAATATGCGGTAGGAGCTTGGAAGTTAAGTCAGCAATGCCGCCCTGTCACGCAAAACAAGATGATGGGACAGTCAAAAATATTGATTATTCACCCAGCCTGGCAAACCACTCATCCTCGTCGATGACCTCGATATCGAGCTCGATCGCCTTTTTGCGTTTCGATCCGGCACCAGGTCCCGCAACCACAAGGTCTGTCTTTTTCGACACTGAACCGGCGGCTTTTGCACCCAGTCGCTCGGCCATTGCCTTGGCCTCGTCCCGTGACATGCGTTCCAGCGATCCGGTAAAGACGATGGTCTTGCCGGCAAAAACGGAATCGCTAGCGACAGGTTCTGCATCTTTCGGGTGAACATGGGTCAGCAACTCATCGACGATTGCCGCATTGTGCGGTTCGCCAAAGAACTCGACCAGAGCATGCGCCACCGTCGGACCGATGCCGTCAATCCCGACCAGATCCTCCCAGGCCTCGCTTTCCAGGTCATGACCTGCCTTCATCGCCTCGACAAAGGCTGCTGCCGATTGATAGGTCCGTGCGAGAATTTTTGCGTTGCCCTCGCCGACATGGCGAATGCCAAGGGCGAAAATAAAGCGCTGCAGGTCGACCGAACGACGATCCTCGATGGCGGCAAACAGATTGGCTGCGCTTTGCTCGCCCCAGCCTTCGCGGTTTTTCAGCTTGGTCAGCTCGGACGCCTCGTCACGCGCCGCGAGCGTGAAAATCTCGGCGGGGTTCTTCACAAGACCGGCATGGTAGAAGGCTTCCGCCTGCTTGGCACCGAATCCGTCAATATCGAATGCATTGCGTGAAACGAAGTGTTTCAGTTTCTCGACCGCCTGGGCCGGACAAATCAGCCCACCGGTGCACCGCCGAACGGAATCCAGCCTACCGGTCTTTTCATTGACTTCCCGTGTCGCCGGACTGCCGCAGGCCGGACAGGTTTCGGGAAACACATAGGGCTCAGAGTTTGCCGGTCTTTTCGACAGGTCCACATCCAACACTTTGGGAATGACATCGCCGGCCCGGTAAATCGTCACCGTATCGCCCACCCGCAAGTCCCTTCCCTCGCGGATCGGCTGTCCGTCACTGCCGATCCCGGCGATGTAGTCTTCATTGTGAAGGGTTGCGTTGGACACGACCACGCCACCGACCGTGATCGGCTCCAGCCGTGCCACCGGGCTGAGGGCACCGGTTCGTCCGACCTGTATTTCGATGTCCGTGAGCACGGTTGTCGCGGTCTCGGCTGGAAATTTGTGCGCGATCGCCCAGCGTGGACTGCGTGAAATAAACCCGAGCCTGCCCTGCAGCGCCAGATCGTCAACCTTGTAGACAACGCCGTCGATATCATAGGCGAGCCCAGCCCGTTCAGCCTCGATCAGCCGATAGTGCTCAATCAGTTCGTCGACCGTGTCACAACGTTTCATCAACGGGTTGATGGAAAACCCCCAGTCCCGAAACTGCTCGACAACCCCCATCTGGGTTTCGGCCGGAAGCGCACTGCACTCGCCCCAGGCATAGGCAAAGAATTTCAGAGGCCGGCTGGCCGTGATCGATGTGTCGAGCTGCCGCAGCGACCCGGCAGCCGTATTGCGCGGATTGACATAGATCTGTTTGCCTGCCGCCGCCTGGCGATCGTTCAACACCGCAAAATCAGCCTTGGTCAGATAGACCTCACCGCGCACTTCCATCACGTCAGGTGCCTCCCCCTTGAGAACCTGCGGAATGTCCCGGATGGTGCGGGCATTGGCGGTCACATTTTCACCGACGGCCCCGTCACCGCGGGTCGCCGCGGTCACCAGCTGCCCGGCTTCATAGCGCAGCGACAGCGACAGTCCGTCGATCTTGGGTTCTGCTGTCATGGGCAGAGGCACATTTTCGGAAAGCTTCAGGAAACGCCGTACCCGCGCGACAAAATCCCGTACATCATCTTCGGAAAAGGCATTGTCGAGCGACAGCATGGCCACGCGGTGGGCCACTTTCTCAAACTTCTCCAACACGGCGCCGCCGACTCGGTCGGACGGTGAATCCGCGCGCTTGAGCGCCGGGAACCGCGCCTCGATGGCCAGGTTGCGCTGTTTGAGGGCGTCATATTCGGCATCGGTAATCACCGGCATATCGTCTGTGTGATAGTGCCGATTGTGCTCTTCGATCTCGGCAGCAAGCCGCGCGAGTTCTTCGGCCGCCTGTTCCTCGGTCAGTTGTTCCACCGCGATGGTCGCAAATGACATGGTGTCCTACCCCAAAAACTCAAACATCTTCCGACAGCAACCGTCCGGCTGCGGCACGGGCTTCGTCCGTAATGGTGGCGCCGGCAAGCATGCGGGCAATTTCCTCCTGGCGGGAGGCATCATCCATCGTACGTACCCTTGTCGTCAGCGAATCCTTGCTCTTTACACCCTTGGCGATCAGCAGATGGGTCGAGGCCCGGGCTGCAACTTGAGGTGCATGGGTGACCGACAGGACCTGGACGGTATCAGACAGACGTTTCAGTCTTTGGCCGATGGCATCGGCCACGGCTCCTCCTACCCCGGTGTCGATCTCGTCAAACACCAGGGTCGGCGCCGATCCGCGATCCGCCAGCGCAACCTTCAGCGCAAGCAGGAACCGAGACAGCTCGCCACCTGAGGCCACCTTGAGAATGGGCCCGGCCCGGGTACCCGGATTGGTCTGCACATGAAAGGCCACCTGATCGAAACCATCGGCGCTAAGCTGTTCCGCATCGCTTGCGATTTCAACGGTAAACCGGGCCCGGTCGAGCTTCAGCGCCGGCAATTCTGCCATGACGGCCGCTGACAGGGTTTCGGCCGCAGCCTGTCGTCCTTCCGATAGTGCGGCGGCGGCTGTCCGGTAGACAGAAAGCGCTTCGTCGACCTTGGTGGCCAACAGCGCCAATTGTTCTTCACCGGCATCGAGATCGGCCAACGCCGCCACCATCCGCTCTGCAAGTGCCGGCAATTCGGAAACCGGAACGGAGTATTTGCGTGACGCTGCCCGCAGGGCAAACAGGCGTTCCTCGCAATCCTCCAATTCGCGCGGATCGAATTCGGCTTCCGCAATGGCGGTATCGACGGCCATCTGGGCATCCGCCAGTTGATTGATTGCGCCATCCATCGCGGCGATGACATTGTCCAGAAGACCGGGCACCTCCGCCGATTTCCGTTCCAGCTTGCGCAATAGCGAATTGAGCAACGGTACAGGCGAGGTCTGGCCGGAGAGAATATCCTGCGCCTCATTGATGTCAGCGGCGATCTTTTCCGCCTTCATCATGGTCGCCCGGCGTTCGGCAAGATCGTCCTCCTCCCCGTCAATCGGCCCAAGCCGTTCCAGCTCATCAACAGAGTCGCGCAGATAATCGGCTTCCCGGGCTGCCTCTTCCACTTTCTCCCTGTGTTCGCGGTGGGCGCGTTCGGCAAGTCGCCACGCCTGATAACATCGCGACACATCCCGCGCTTGTCCGGTCAGACCGCCAAAAGCGTCCAGCAACAGCCGATGGGCATCAGGTTCAACAAGCGCGCGGTCATCGTGCTGTCCGTGAATCTCCACCAGAAGTTTGCCAAGCTGGCGCATCAGGGACACGCTGGCCGGCTGGTCATTGATATAGACCTTGGTGCGTCCGTCGGCGCCCTGGGTTCGTCGGAAGATGAGATCGCCGTCATCCTCCAGCCCGTTTTCGCGGATCAGGCCACGCGCTGGATGATCGGCCGGAACATCGAACACTGCGGTTACCTGACCGCGTTCGCTGCCCTCGCGCACCAGATCACCATCGCCGCGGGCACCAAGCGCAAGGGAAAGGCTGTCGAGCAGGATCGACTTGCCCGCACCGGTTTCACCGGTCAGCACGGACAGTCCGCTTTCGAACGTCAGATCGAGCCGATCAATCAGTACGATATCCCGGATCGACAAGTGTGTGAGCATTCGGTTCTCATATCCAGCCAAGGCACATGCCCGCAGGCAATCAAGACCGGGGCTTCGCGGGGAAAATAACGCAAGACACCACAACGCCAAAGCGCAAACGCACGGCGCCGGGAATATCCATTCAAATTCCCGTTGGATCAGGCAGAAAAATGCCAGGGTCAGGTCTTATGGGGCGTGGTGCAGCCGCCGCACCGTGCGAATCAGCTCTGATTGTTGACACCAAGCAGACGCGATCCGGCCCTGGTGATCCAGGAACCACGGTTCTCACGCGGCTCAAGTCCGTTTGACGCCAGCAATTTGTAGGAATCGGCATACCACTCGCTGTCAGGATAGTTGTGTCCGAGAACCGCAGCCGCAGCCTGCGCATCCTGAGTCAGGCCCATGGCGTAGTAAACCTCGACCAGACGCGCCAGGGCCTCTTCAACCTGCCGGGTGTTTGGATAGGATTCCACCACCGAACGGAAACGGTTGACGGCGGCCGCATATTCCTTGCGCTCCTGATAGTAGCGCCCGATCTGCATCTCTTTGCCGGCAAGCTGGTCCCGTGCAAATCTGAGTTTTTCCTCCGAGTCCGGAACATATTCCGAATCCGGATAGCGCTGAATAACCTCGTTGAAAGCCTGGATGGCGCGCCGCGTGGTGCGCTGATCGCGGGTGACTCGTGGAATCTGCTTATAGTTGGCCAGTCCGATCAGGTAATAGGCATAGGCCGTATCCTCGGAATTGGGGTAGAGGCTGATATAGCGCTGCGACGAATTGATCGATTCCGAATACCGTCCCATGCGGTAAGTCACGAAAGCGTTGAGCACCATCGAGCGGCGCGCATATTCGGAATAGGGATGCTGCTTGTCGATGGCTTCGAATTTTCGGTTCGCTTCACGCAGTTTGCCCGCCTTCATATTGGCAAGGGCTTCATTGTAAAGCTGGTCGGCGGGATCGGTCTCGATATCGAGCGCCGTAATGTCGATATCAGCGTCGCTGCGGCAGCCACCCAGCGCCGCGGCCCCTGCAAGGCCGACCGCAATGAGCAGAACGCGCAGCGAACGTGCTGCTGAAATTGATCCACCTTCGTTCATTTTGGCAATCACCCTGATCGTTACCCGCTTGTTCTTACTACGCACGAATTCTTCGTACGGTTTGAACATGTCGACGGCTGCCGAAGCCGGGTTCGCATGCTTTCGCACCCAACCACCAGGCAATCCCCGTCTCATTCAGGCTTTCATAGCCCCATATGTCCGTGCTCCGCAACGTCATGCGCAGCCAATGGTACATTTTTATGGCAGCAATTCCTCAACAAACAACGAAGTTGACGGCCACGATTTAGTGATGGGAAGTTGCATCGAATGCATCGATTGATCGCAGCGACCCTGGTCCCGACCGATCAAAACAAGTGTCATCAGGCCTTCATCGCCGAATTGATCCGGCGACAACCCGTTCCTGGAGATGTCTTGAGTTCACACCACCAGGATGACTATTGCATCCAGGGCGCGAAAGTCGGTCCGCTGACGGCAACCAATTCACCGCCACGGGTGGCTTCGCGCCGCTGCGATGTCTCGACGACTTCATAGGCACTGGCATCCGCCAAAAGTGCCTTGAGAGCCAGCGAATTCAGCTTGTGGCCGCCACGATAGGAACGGTAACACCCGATGAACTTGGCGCCGGCCAGTGCCAGGTCGCCGACAGCATCAAGCGTCTTGTGGCGCACGAATTCGTTCTCGAAGCGCAAACCTTCAATATTGATGACGCAATCATCATCGCTGATCACGACGGAGTTCTCCAGCGAGGACCCCAACGCATGTCCGGAAGCCCAGAGGAATTCGACATCGCGCATGAAGCCGAAGGTCCGGGCACGTGCCAGTTCGCGACGGAACGTATCGGGCGTGATGTCACCCTTCCAGGCCTGCCGACCAATCAGCTTGCAGTCGAAATCAATGTCGATCTCAAACCGTGTTCCCTCATAAGGGACGAATTCGGCCCAGGAACCACCTGCTTCGATCCGAACCGGTTTGACGACACGCAGATAGCGTCTTTTGGAACTGAGAATATCGACACCGGCCCGATCCAGCGCTTCAATGAAGACAATGGAACTGCCGTCCATGATCGGGACTTCCGCCCCGTCAATGTCGACAATGATGTTGTCGATCTCCAGCGCGTAAAACGCGGCCATCAGATGCTCGACCGTCGCGACGCTTGCGCCACCGGCGTCTCCAAGCACCGTACAAAGATCGGTTGCGGAAACCTGTGACGCCACGGCGCGAACGCTGTGCGTTTCCCCATTTTCCATATGTCTGCGAAAGACAATGCCGCAATCGGCATCTGCAGGAGAGAACGTAACCGACACTTTTGAACCACTATGGACGCCCACCCCGGAAAGCGTCGCTTCGTTCAAAATCGTCGTCTGATAACCAAAATAGTCAATACTCATCAAACAAGCCTGATAACCTTTAGTCCAAGGCTGACCCAAATTTTGACACAATTAGACGCGAGATTAAAATCACGTACAATATCAATAATTTCGGTTGACCTTTTGTCCCGACCAAATCCCCACCTGCGAAAGATACGTGCCTCGTAATAACAAACCAAATCACGGTTTTTTACGATTTGTTACGTTTGATTAATCTTTCGTTTTCAACGACTTACCAATATTAACGAATATTAATGACGGGTTAATGTTATCGACCCGCGGCGCTTCACAATGAAAACCGGGCCAATTCGGTGTGAATCGGCCCGGTGTTTCGTTTCGCTATGATTCGCCGATTTATTCCGCTTACATGGCCTGCCGCCGTAGGAAGGCCGGAATCTCAAGCTGTTCGTCCTCATTGCTCGGCGCAGCAGGAGCTGCCGGCGCGCGGCCCTGATTGTCGAGATTGCCCCGCTTCGGCGCATACATGCTGGCCTCTGCCGACAATTGGCGGCGCTCGGGTGCCGGCTGCTGGCCAGCGGGAAGGTCGCCGCCCTCCTCATCCTCACGCCGACCGAGGCTGCTCGATATGCGCTTCAAAAGACCCATCGGACCACGCTCATCCTGTACGCCGCCCGAATCTGCGGTCTTGTGGCGCTGTTCCGCTTCGGCCTGCACCACCGGAGGGAAATCCTCGATGCGTGGCATTTTCGGCGCACCGCCCTGATTGACCGTTTGAGGCGCCGTTGCGGCCGGTTGTTGCGGGACCGCTTGCTGCGGGGCCATTGGTTGCTGCGTAATCGGCTGAGGGGCCGCCTGCAACTGAGGCTGAGGCGCGGCAGGCTGTGGTGCCGCCGCCTGTGCGGCAGCCGGCTGAGCAACTGCAGGCTGTGGATTGGCGCGGCTTTGCAGCGGTACCTTCGGTGTCTCAGGCTGCGCGAAGAGACGGCTTGCAGGCCGGAATTCTTCGGCTTGTGGTGCCGCAGCAGCCGGCGCTGCCGCTGGTGCAATCGCCAGTTCCTGTTCCAACTCGGCTTCAGCCAGTTTGATGGTGCTCTCGACAGGGTCCGGTTCGGCAGCGGCAGCCGGGGCGGCAGCGCGGACAACCGGACGCGGAGCGGCGGCCGGTTGCGAACTGTCACCGGCCAGGCTCTGGCTGTCCCGATCGATGCCGGTGGCCACGACGGAAACGCGAATCAGTCCCTCGAGGTCCTCGTCGAATGTCGCACCGAGAATGATATTGGCGTCCGTGTCGACCTCTTCACGGATTCGGGTTGCCGCCTCGTCCACTTCGAACAAGGTCATGTCCCGTCCACCGGTGATGGAGATCAACAGGCCTTCGGCACCACGCATCGATGTTTCGTCGAGAAGCGGGTTGGAAATGGCGGCTTCGGCTGCCGCCATGGCCCGGCCGTCACCGGCGCCCTCACCCGTGCCCATCATGGCTCGGCCCATCTCGCGCATGACCGACCGGACATCGGCAAAGTCGAGATTGATCAGACCTTCCTTGACCATCAGGTCGGTGATGCAGGCAACGCCTGAATAGAGCACCTGGTCCGCCATGCCAAAGGCATCTGCGAAAGTGGTCTTGTCATTGGCGATCCGGAACAGGTTCTGGTTCGGAATGACGATCAGCGTGTCGACAGAGTTCTGCAATTCCAGAATACCGTCATCGGCAAGCCGCATCCGACGCTGCCCCTCGAAATGGAAAGGCTTGGTCACCACACCGACCGTCAGGATGCCCATATCCCGCGCAGCCTGTGCCACAACCGGCGCCGCGCCGGTTCCGGTTCCGCCGCCCATGCCGGCCGTCACGAAACACATATGAGTTCCGTTCAGGTGGTCGTTGATTTCGTCGATACATTCGCGTGCGGCCGCACATCCGACTTCCGGTTGGGATCCCGCTCCCAAACCTTCCGTCACGGCAACTCCCATCTGGATGACGCGATCGGCCTTGGTCATGGTGAGCGCCTGCGCGTCGGTGTTCGCCACGACGAAATCGACCCCCTGCAGCCCTGCATTGATCATGTTGTTGACGGCGTTGCCACCGCCACCGCCCACACCGAATACGGTGATCCGCGGCTTGAGCTCGGTAATATCCGGCTTCTGCAGATTGATAGTCATGGCACCTCGTTCCCTTTCAACACTTGACCGCATCGCCACGCCGGCCACTTCAGACTCTAAAAACTCTCTTTTAGCCACTGTCCGACGCGCGCGAACCGCCCGCCATTGACAGCCATTCGATATCGACCCGCCCGCTCCGCGCCGCGGCTTTCGAGCGAGGCGATCTGCGGATAAATCATCAGCCCGATCGCCGTGGAAAATGCCGGCCCCTTGGCGGCAGCCGGTAGTCCGGCCACTCCGAGCGGCCGGCCAATCCGCACATTGCGCGCAAGGATACGGCGCGCCGCATCCGAGATTCCGGTCAATTGGCTGGCACCGCCCGTCAACACGATCCGACGGCCGACGACCGGCGCGAAACCCGACCGCTGAATGCGATCACGGATCATCTCAAGCGTCTCTTCGACACGCGCCCGGACAATTCGTGACAGGAGCGCCTTGGGCATCTGAATTGGCAGATCGCTTTCCGTGTCGCCGATCGGCGGCACTGATACGGTGTCATCGCCGGTAGTCGGCAACGCCGAACCATGCACCACCTTCAGGCGCTCGGCATCTTCCAGCCTGGTCGAAAGACCACGCGCCAGATCCATCGTCACGTGATGTCCGCCAAGGGCGATCGCATCCGCGTGAACCATGCGGCCTTCGGAAAATACGGAAATTGTCGTTGTGCCGCCGCCCATGTCGATACAGGCGCAGCCGATCTCCGCCTCGTCGTCCACCAGCGCGGCAAGACCACTTGCATAGGGCGTCGCAACCATGGCCTCGACCGTCAAATGCGCCCTGTTGACGCACAGTTCGAGATTGCGCATCGGCGCCTGTTCAGCCGTTAGAACATGCATGTCGACACCCAGATGATGTCCATACATGCCCAGCGGGTCTCGCACTGCCCGTTCACCATCCAGGCTGAATCCCGTCGGGAGCGAATGCAGGACAGCTCGTTCCGCTGTCTTGATTTGCCCGGACGCCGATGCAAGGACCTTTTTCAGGTCCGACCGTTCCACCTCGTGGCCACCCAGATCGATGGCGCCGGAATAGGTCTCGCTTTTCAGCCGCCCCGCGGACACATTGACGATCAGGGATTCAACCGTAACACCGGCGCGTTTTTCCGCTGTATGAACAGCCAGGCGCACAGAGCTTTCAACCGCGTCCAGATCTGCAATGACACCGGCTTTGATGCCACGCGACTTGTGATGCCCGACACCGATGATTTCAATGTCATGAGTGCGTCCCGGCAGCAGCCGGCTTTCTTCCCGGGGCGCCAGCCGGCCGATCAGGCAGACAACCTTTGTCGAACCGATATCCAGGACCGTGACGACACTCGACCGTTTGGCAGGTAGCCCCCGCATATGCGGTACGGAGAATGACGCCGGGCGAAACACGCTCATGAATTGCGTCCCCGCTTCTTGAGCATGCGGGTCCGTTCCTCGATGGCGGTGTTGCGGCGTTCCAGGGCGCGTTCCGTCAGTCCGACGGTAATGCGATCGTCAAGGCGCAGATCGACCGTCTGTATGTCCCGATCAAGCAAAGCCTGTTCGGACTGGATCTTGCTCAGCTTGGCGAGAGCTGCTCCGGCATTCTTTTCCGGCAGGTTGACCGTGATGCCGTTTTCCAGTCGCACATCCCAGCGCCGGTCGGCGACGCGGATGCTCGCCTTGATCCGATGCTTCAGGTCCGGCCAACCGGCCAGCAGCCTGTCAAACTCTGCCGCATGGGTGTCGGCGCCGAGACCGACAAACAGCGGAAGTGTGGAAAATCTGTGATTCTCGAAGGGTGCGATAACGCTGCCATTTTGCTCTATGAGAGACAACTCACGGCCATGCTGCCAGATCGCGAAGGCGCGCCGCTCCGACAGTTTGACGTCGACCACATCCGGATAGACTTTCCGAACCTTGGCATCGGCCACCCAGGGCAATGAGAGGATCGCATCACGGGCACTGTCGACATCCATCGTGATAACCGATGTCCCGCCATCAAGCCCGAGTTGTTCCACCACATCGATTGGGGATGTTTCTTGATTGCCCGCCACATCGACACGCTCAACCGCAAATCCGGCCGAGGATGTGGTCACTTCCATCAATGCCTTGAAGTGGCCGCCGGCAAAAACCCCGTAAAGTCCGGTCGCAGCAAACAGCGACAGCGCCGCAACGGCGCCCATGTGACGCGGCACGACGATCCTGCCATCAACAAGTGCCGTCAGGAAACGCATCGGACGACGCAAAACACGTGGCAGCACAACACCCAGATCCTCGGCGCCGCCCATCTGACGGGCGCCGATGCCGGGCCAATTGCCGATCCACTTGTTTATCAACGCTCGCACGAAGCGTCCTCCACCATCCAGGTCATTAGCGCACCGAAATCATATCCGGCGAGTTGCGCGAGTTCGGGCACCAGGGACGTGGGTGTCATGCCTGGCTGCGTATTGATTTCCAGCCAGATGACTTCGCCATCATCCGAAAAACGGTCGTCAAATCGAAAATCGGAACGGCTTACGCCGCGACACCCGAGAGCTTGATGCGCCTTGAGCGACAGTTTCTGAATTTTTTGGTAAATATTTGGTAAAATTTTTGCCGGGAATTCGTGTTTTGAGCCACCTTTAATATATTTTGATTCATAATCGTAGAAACTCGACCCGACCGGGATGATTTCGGTCACGCCGAGCACCTCGTCGCCCATCACGGCGCAGGTCAGCTCGCGGCCGTGAATGAATCGTTCAACCATTACCCGATCACTGTATGGCCAGTCGTGGGCACCAAGGATCTGCGGCGGATGAGACTGGTCTTCCATCACGATCACCACACCGAAGCTCGAGCCCTCTGTCACCGGCTTGACGACATAGGGTGGCTCCATGGGATGGGAACCCAGAATGTCATGGCGGATGACGACCAGTTCCTCGGCCACCGGAATGCCGGCTGCCGCGGCGATCGTCTTGGCGTATTGCTTGTCCATGGCCAGCGCAGAGGCCGTCACACCGGAATGGGTATAGGGAATGGCCAGATACTCGAGAATGCCTTGAATTGCGCCGTCTTCGCCGAGCGGCCCGTGCAGGGCATTGAACGCCACATCCGGGTTCAGATCCGCAAGCACTGCCGCAACATCACGCCCCACATCAACCCGCGTAACGCGATACCCCTCGCTTTCAAGCGCTGCCGCACAGGCCTCGCCAGACGAAAGACTGACCGGTCGCTCTGATGACAGACCGCCCATCAGCACCGCAACATGCTGCTTATTACCCATCCTAATCCTTCCGCTGCTGACCGCCTGCCCTGTTTCTCAGCCACATGCCCTGCTACGCCCCTGCAGGACCACAACGAATCACATTACGGACAACTAAGGCCAGTAGAATCAGAGAGTTGCGGCGACCGCAACCATTTTGACATCAATTATCATATATCTGGCTGGTGCCGGGCTGGTGCCGGATCAACGCAAGTGGCGGCGCCACACATCATGCCATCATGACACACAGGCACCGGTTCGCGGCCACGGCACAGGATGGGTCTTGGTACGCAGGCCACGTCCAGCAAGGTTCATGTCGATTTCACATATCTGTCTGAGCAGACGGTCGACACGCTTTCTGGGCAGTCTACCCCTGTTGGTGCATCGCAATGTTCCGGCTGAATTGCTGGCAACCTTTTGTGGCTGACCGACGATCCGACACCCGAGAAGAAAATACCCGGCCTTGTCGTAAAAATCCGCCGATCTGGCCGTAATGTCGTGTTTCGTGTTGTTTCTCAGTTCGACGATTAGCGTGAAGTGGGAGACATTGCGAAATCCGGCTTTCTTGGACGGTGCCGGGCGTTGCTCGTGACTGAAATTGGCATCGACAAAGTGGATCTCAACCGGATCCGGCGGAATATCAATGATGGCGGGCAATTCGCGGCCAACAATCCACAATGCAGCCGCCGCGACAACGGCGGCGAACAAGCCAAAAAGCCTCAAGCGCCGGATGTTTTTCAATCCTGTGCCGTATCGGACCACCCAACGCATCAATCGTCTTGGCGCAGATCCGGATGTATTGATCCGCTTGCGCATGCCCACCTCAACTCCTTGCCCCCGGGGTTCACCATTTTTGGAACCAGCGTCGGTGTGAGTCAAGATTGAGCCGCGTCGCACGGATTCGCGCATAGCGTTCAGGCGATTCGACACCTCCGGTCAGGCGAAATCCGACCATTTGCGGCGCGGCGCACCGGAAAACCTTATTGTTGTTGGGAAGTCCTACCCGCCGCTGATGACATTCGGCCAAAGGCCGAGAATGCCGAACAGGATGAGGTAGAATGCAACAACATAGTTTAACAGGCGCGGCATGATAAGGATCAGAATTCCGGCGATCAGCGCAATCAGCGGCTGAATGGTCAATACGTTGATTTCCATTGGGCTAGCTCCTCGATTAGATAAACCAGTGCAATCGAAGAGAACACTTTCACCAACACCCGCAGATTGCAATGTCCCGTCCCCTGTGCATCCACCGTAAAAAAACACCTGGCCGGTGAGCAGATAAGTCGGTCATTTGGCGCTGAAGTCAGCCGCAAATCCGGCGTTTTGCCGATTGTTGCGAAACCAGGTCAGATCGCCACAAACGCGCCGCAAATCGAATTCCCGCAATCTTAAGAAACCCTTGAAAGGGAATGCTGAATCTTCATCTCAGCTTTCTCCCGGTTCTCCGGATTGCGATAGGCAACTCGATTGCGGCCTGAACGCTTTGCGGCATAAAGCGACTGATCCGCATGATTCATGATCGCATGCATGCGTTCACGGACCGGTGCCGGCGCGATTCCAATGCTTACTGTTATGGGATGAATCACCCCTTCGTGTGGTTGAAAAGGCAACCTCTCGACGCTCTGCCGAATATCTTCAGCCATTTCCCAGGCTTTTTCCGGCGCCAGGTCCGACACGAAAAGCGCAAACTCTTCTCCCCCAAGCCGGCCGAGTATGTCCGATCGCCTGATATGACGGTTCAGTATCGATACAATCGCCAGCAATGCGCCATCGCCCGCCTGGTGACCGTATCGGTCATTGATCTGTTTGAAACAATCCACGTCGATCATCATGAGGAAGCCGGCATCGGCCTTGCGCCGTCGGTATTTCGTTTTCGTCAGGAAGCTCTCGCGGTTGAGCAGACCGGTCATCTGGTCGATCGACGCCCGGTGTACTGCCTGCTCGTGCAAACTGCGCAGTTCCTCATGCGCAGCCAGCAGGTCGCGATGCAGCTGGTCGGCCTTCTCCCGCTGACGAAAGAGAAAAAGTGCCGATGGTATGGAGACGACAAGCGGCACGATGGTTGCAATCGACAGGGCCATGGTCATTGCTTCGTCGTTCGCACCGTTCAATCTCATCAGAAGGAAGGTACACGTTACAGAGGCAGCAAGCGCCGCCAGGGCAATTGTCAAAACCTGTCGATACATCGTTGTCATATTCCACCGGTCCGACGGTGATTCAAGAAATCTGCCATGACAGGCTTTATTTTTCGTTGCTGCCCGAACGGCCGACGGTCAGTTCATGACAACGCGTTCCGGCATCTACAACAACCGTCCGAGGAAGTCCTGGACCAATTGTCCGTCACGGAACCGACCTAACCGTTTGATTTCCCATTCAAGCCGGATTCCCGAGCGCTCCAGCACTCGGGCACGCACGGTTTCACCGAGTTGTTCCAGATCATAGGCCGTCGCCGATCCAGTATTGATCATGAAATTGCAGTGCATCGGAGACATCTGGGCACCGCCCACCATCATTCCGCGGCACCCGGCCGCGTCGATTTCCTTCCATGCCGAAGTACCGGGCGGGTTCTTGAAGGTGGACCCGCCAGTCTTTTCACGAATGGGCTGGACGGACTCGCGATGTTGCTGAACGGCGTCCATATCCTGACGAATCACATCCTGATCTTCACGATATCCTTCGAAAATGGCGTGGGTGAAGATCAGGTCGTCCGGTGCCTCGCTGTGCCGGTAGGAGTATCCCATTTCGTCATTGCTGAGCACCTGCTTGCGACCAGATCGGTCAAGCGCGTGCACCTCCACCAGGCGTTCACGGGTTTCCACTCCATTGGCGCCGGCATTCATGCGCAAAGCGCCGCCAATGGCACCCGGTATGCCATGGTAGAAGTGAAATCCTCCGATCCCCGCATAATGCGCGGCGGCCGCCAGCTTCTTGTCTGGACAGGCCGCGCCAGCCTGCATGCGGGTTTCCGAAATCTGGTCACATTGGCCAAACCCCTTGGCCGAGAGACGGATGACCAGTCCGGGAACACCACCGTCACGAATGAGCAGATTGGACCCGATCCCCATGACAAGCACCGGAACCTCTGTCGGCAATTCACTCAGGACCGCCGCCAGATCATCACGATCGGCCGGTTGGAACAGGATTTGCGCCGGGCCACCGACGCGAAGCCACGTAACCCCATCCAAAGGTGCGTCGGCTGTCACACGGCCGCGGGCGCCGGCAAACGCCGGTGCCAATTCATCCAGCAAAGCTTGTCCATTCGCCGCAGTCATTGCGCCCCCTGATCGATCTTTGCCAGATCGTTCGGCAGAGCCGCCGCCCAACTCGTGATGCTCCCGGCGCCCAGACAGATCACGAAGTCACCGTCTCTTGCTTCCGATGCAATCAGCGGCGCCAGGTGTTCCTGACCGTCAAGCACCCGTGCGTCTCGATGCCCCGCCGCCTTCATGCGCAACACAAGCTCGTCTGACGTCACACCCTCGATGGGGTCCTCACCGGCAGTAAAAACCGGCGCAATTGCCACGACGTCGGCATCATTGAAGCAGGCCGCAAAATCATCGAACAGGCTATGCAGGCGCGTGAAACGGTGTGGCTGGGCAATGGCGATCACCCGTCCTGAACAGGCATCCCGCGCAGCGCCGAGCACCGCTTTGATTTCAACCGGATGGTGGGCATAATCGTCAAAAATGTCGACACCTCGCCAAGTACCCACATGGGTAAACCGACGCTTGACGCCGCCAAAGGCGGCAAGACCCTTGGCAATCGCTTCGGCGCCAATGCCAAGCTCATGGGCGACCGCAATGGCCGCGGTCGCATTGGAAACATTGTGACGGCCCGGCATCGGCAAACGCAAATCGCCAATGTCGATCATCTCGCCGGTTTTTCGCTGGCGAATGCTGATGTCGAACACGGATGTCGCTCCATCCATCCGATGGTTTGAATAGCGCACATCGGACTGCGGGTTTTCGCCATAGGTGACAATGCGGCGGTCATCGATCCGGCTGACAAGGGACTGGACCTCCGGATGATCGAGGCACATGACCCCGAATCCGTAGAAGGGAACATTCTCGACGAATTGGGCAAAGGCATCGCGCACATTGTCAAAGGTACCATAAAAATCCAGGTGTTCCGGATCGATATTGGTGACGACCGCAACGTCGGCCGGCAGTTTCAGAAAGGTTCCATCCGATTCATCGGCTTCGACAACCATCCATTCGCCCTCGCCCATCCGCGCATTGGTGCCATAGGCATTGATGATTCCGCCATTGATGACGGTCGGATCCAGCCCTCCGGCATCCAGCAGCGTGGCTACCATCGATGTTGTCGTTGTCTTGCCGTGTGTTCCGCCGATTGCCACGGAATTGCGAAACCGCATCAGTTCTGCCAGCATTTCCGCGCGCCGCACAACAGGCAGGCTGCGTTCGCGTGCGGCCAGCAATTCCGGATTGTCGGGTCGAATGGCGGTCGACACGACAACAACTTCCGCGTCGCCGAGGTTTTCGCCCCGGTGTCCGATCGAGACCGGAATGTCGTGCGCCCGCAGCCGCTGGACATTGGCATTGTCCGAAATATCGGACCCCTGAACACGATGACCGAGATTGTGCAACATTTCGGCAATGCCGCTCATGCCGATGCCGCCGATTCCGACGAAATGCACAAGACCGATATTTTGCGGCATTTTCATTGTTGATCTTTCTGTTTCTCAAATGGTGATTGACCGCTTGCCATATCCTCAACCAGATCGGCAAGCAAGCGCGCGGCGTCGGGACGGCCGGTCTCCCTGGCTTGGCGTGCCATGGTCGCAAGCTGCTCAGGATTGCCGGCCAGATCGCTCAACACATTCGCCAGGCTTTGCGGCGTTAACTCGGACTGCCGCACCACACGCGCACCACCCTTTTTTTCCAACGCGGCTGCATTGGCCGCCTGATCGTGATCCAGCGCATGCGGAAACGGCACCAGGATCGCCGGGCGCCCGATCGTCGACAGTTCCGATACGGTCGAAGCTCCCGAACGACTGATAACAAGATGGGCATTGGCCATCCGTTTCGCCATCCCGGCAAAAAAGGGAGAGACCTCAGCCTTGATCCCATTGTCACGATAATAGGCTTCGACATCATCCTTGTCTTCGGGGCGTGCCTGCTGGGTTATCCGCAGTCGCCGGCGGAAATCCTCCGGCAACTGGTCAATGGTCGCCGGCAGAATCTCCGAGAAGAACCGGGCGCCCTGGCTACCGCCGAAGACCAGCAAATGGAAGTCGTCATCCTTGGCAGGCGCTTTGTAGGGCGTCTTTGCCGCCTCCAGCACATCGGGGCGCACCGGATTGCCCGTGGTGATAATCTTGTCACCGTGGACGCCCGTTCCCGGCTCAAGAAATCCGCCGGCGATAACGTCTACGCGGCCGGCAAGAAAACGATTGGCCCGACCCATGACAGCATTCTGTTCCTGGATCATGGCGGGCATTGCGGCCCGTGTGGCCGCCATCAGGGGCGGCAATGTCGGATATCCTCCAAAGCCGACGACCGCGTCCGGTTTGATCCTGGCCAATAGCCGGCCGGAATCGCGCAATCCCCTGAACAGGGCGATTCCGGTTCGAATCAGAGCGACCGGGTTTTTCGACGTGATGGTCGCCGACGGGACCACATGAACCTCGTCGGCGGGAAAGTTGTCCGAAAACCGCTGTGCCCTGCGGTCAGTCACCAGATGGATGCGGTAACCGCGGTCACGCAGCTCATGCGCAAGCGCCTCTGCGGGAAACAGATGTCCACCAGTCCCGCCGGCCGAAAGAAGAATCAGCTTGCTCACATCACACCTGTTCCGGCGCTGCGGTCATCCCGGAAAAATGTTTCATGCGCCCTGTCGCCCGTTTTTCCGGATTTCGTCGCGTCAGCGCGAGCAGAAAACCGGCGGTAATGGAAATCGCCAGCATCGACGAGCCACCATAGGAAATCAGCGGCAAGGTCATGCCTTTGGCCGGCAGCAATTCCAGATTAACGCCGATATGGATCATGGACTGCAATCCGAACAGCAATGTCAGGCCGGCAATGGCCAGGCGGGTGAATTCATCGCCCTCCCGATTGGCGTGTCGAAGTCCGCGTAAAACGATAAAGGCAAAAATGACCACCAGCAGCAGGCAGAACAGGATACCGAACTCCTCCGCCGCCACGGAAAATATGAAATCCGTATGGCTGTCCGGCAGGATGCGTTTGATTGTACCTTCTCCCGGACCCTGACCAAACCAGTCGCCACGCACGATAGCCTCGCGCGCCGTATCCACCTGGTGCGTGTCGCCCTCACCGGTCCAGAACCGGTCTATTCGCCCGGCCACATGGGGAAAGATGAAATAGGCCGTCACGAACATCCCCACCGCCAGACCGGCGAGGAGAATGATCCAGAACCACGGCATGCCGGCCATGAAAAACAGGGTACCCCACGCAATGGTGACCAGGATCGTCTGACCGAAGTCAGGTTGCGCGACCAGCAGGGCAATGACAATGCCGTACAAGATGATGGCGAAAAGATTGCCGGGAATATCCGGCTGCCGCGAATGTTCCGAAAACAGCCATGCGCAAATGACGATAAAGCCGGGTTTGAGGAATTCCGACGGCTGCATCGAAAAACCCATGACCGAAAACCACCGCCGCGATCCCTTCGCCTCGAAGCCGTAGAACTGGGTAAACACCATCAGCGCTATCGACAGCCCCAGCAAAAGCAGCGCGCCGCGCCGCACCTGGCGCGGCGACAGAAAAGACAGGCCGATCATCAATCCAAGCGCCGGGACAAGAAACAGGGCGTGACGTTTGACGAAGTGAAAACTATCGATATCCAGTCGCTCAGCGACACCGGGACTGGCGGCAAAGGAGAGCATGAAACCCAAACCGAACAGCACGACGAAGACGGCCATCAATGTGCGGTCAATTGTCCAGAACCAATCGGCAACCGGCCCACGTTCTGCTCTGCTTACCATGATCAGGCCTCCTGATGATCGACGAGCATTGTGACATCCGGCAGGGACGCCACATGCGCGACAAACGCGTTTCCGCGTATCTCAAAGTTCTTGTACTGGTCGAAGCTTGCGCAAGCCGGTGACAGCAGCACGACGGGCTCCTCATGCACATCATTCGCCGCATCTTCCGCCGCATGGGCAACGGCCCGGTCCAGTGTCCCGGTAATCTCATAGCGAACATTCTCGCCGAGCGTCGCGGCAAAACCCGGCGCCGCCTCACCGATCAGATACGCCTTGGCGACATGACCGAACCAGTCTGACAACGGCTCGAGCCCACCATCCTTGGGCAAGCCGCCGGCAATCCAGTAAATCCTGTCAAAGCTCGCCAGCGCGGGTGCGGCAGCGTCGGCATTGGTTGCCTTGGAATCATTGACGAACAGGACCCGACCGCGCCGCGCCACCGGTTGCATCCGGTGCTGCAGCCCGTTGAAACTGGCAAGGCCAGCGGTGATTTCATCCTCACTGAGCCCAACAGCGAGACACGCGGCAATCGCCGCGGCGGCGTTTTGTCCATTATGCGCACCACGAAGCGTTGCGATGCCGGCCAGCTCTGCAACCAGATGGGTCTTGCCGGCGGTCGCCGCAATTATGGACGTGCCATCGGCGTAATAGCCGTCAGCCAGGACATTGCGTTTGGAGATACGAACCACGTGGGATCCGGCACGCTCCAAACAGTCTGCAATCATGGTGCACCACTGATCGTCGGTTCCCACAATGGCCACGTCACTCCCGGCCACCAGGCGCTCCTTGACGTGCGCGTAGTGTTCCATGGTGCCGTGCCGGTCGAGGTGATCAGGGCTCAGATTGAGCAGGATCCCCGCCGAGGGATTGATCGAGGGCGCGAGGTCGATCTGGTAGGACGAACATTCGACAACAAAGAACCGGCCCGCCTTTGGCGGCTCAAGTGTCATGACGGCCGTCCCGATATTGCCGCCGAGCTGTGTATCGCGACCGGCCTGTGACAGGATATGAGCAATCAATGCGGTGGTTGTCGACTTGCCGTTGGTGCCGGTGATGGCGATGAAGGGACAGTCGGGCGCATCGATTCGCCGTTGACGGACGAACAATTCGACATCACCAATTATCTCGACACCCTGGGCGACGGCCAGGTCGACGGTCCAGTGCGGTTTTGGATGGGTCAGCGGCACCCCGGGCGCCAACACCAGTGCAGTCACGTCGTGCCAGTCGATGGTCCTGAGATCAGCAACGGGTATTCCGTCAGCCTTCGCCTCGAACACCCGATCGCGGTTGTCATCCCATGCGACCAGTTCAGCGCCGCCGGCCAACAGCGCATGGGCAGTGGCAAGGCCGGAGCCGCCCAATCCGAACAGCGCCAGTTTCCTGCCTTTGAATGCCGTGGCCGCAATCATGGATTCACCGCAGTTTCAATGTTGCCAGCCCCAACATCGCCAGCCCCACGGAGATGATCCAGAATCGAATCACGATCTGGCTTTCTGTCCAGCCCAGTCGCTCGAAATGGTGATGGATGGGCGCCATCAGGAATATGCGCTTGCCGGTCAGTTTGAACGAAATGACCTGGATGATGACCGACAGGGCCTCCATGACAAACAGGCCCCCGATGATGACCATGACGATTTCATGCTTGGTGGCAACGGCCACGGTACCGATCAGGCCGCCCAGGGCCAGGGAACCGGTGTCGCCCATGAAGATTGCGGCCGGCGGCGCATTGAACCAGAGGAAGCCAAGCCCGGCGCCGATCACCGCCCCAAGCACAACAGACAGTTCACCGGTTCCGGGGACAAAATTGATCTGCAGATAATTGGCAAAGACCGCGTTTCCGGCGAGATAGGCGATCACCCCGAACGATGCTGCGGCGATCATCACCGGAACAATCGCCAGACCGTCCAGACCGTCGGTCAGATTGACCGCATTGCCGGCGCCAACCACAACAAATGCAGCAAACACAATATAGAACCAGCCAAGATCGATCACCAGGTCCTTGAAGAACGGAAAAGCCATAGACGTGCCATACCGCATTTCGTTCGTACCCGAGGCCGCGATGGACGCCTGCATGATGAAATAGACCGCCAGCCCGGCGATGACGAACTCCGCCAGAAGGCGCAATTTGCCGGAAAAACCGCGATGCGATTGCTGGGTGACTTTCAGATAGTCATCGTAAAAACCGATGACTCCAAAGGCCAGCGTCACCAGCAATGTGACCACAACAAACACGTTCGACAGATCGGCCCATAAAAGCGCGCTGACAACAATGCCGCTCAGCATCATCAGCCCACCCATGGTCGGCGTTCCAGCTTTCTTGAAATGGGTTTGCGGTCCATCCGCCCGGATTGGCTGACCCCGGCCCTGCCGAATGCTGAGTGAAGCAATGATTCGCGGTCCAAAGAGAAAGACGATCAGCGCGGAAGTCACCGTCGCGGCGCCCGTGCGGAACGTTATATACCTGAATAGGTTGAAGATCTGGAGTTGATCAGCAAATTCGACAAGCCAGATGAGCATTCAGCGATATCCCCCGGAAATGGTCATGCGTCCAACCCGCTGTCCGCTACCGCCCGATACTTGTCAAGCAACGCGGTGATCAGGCGTGAAAAGCCGAGGCCGTTGGACGATTTGATCATCACGACATCTCCAGCCTTGAGCGTCTCCAGCAGCAGGGTCTGCAAACTCTCCACGTCTTCTCGATAATGATGCTCCAGAGAATCGGGCAGAGCATCGTCCAGAACCCTGATTTCGGGACCGGCCAACAGCACCAGATCGGTCCCGGACTCGACCAGGTCATCGGCAAGGTCGCGGTGCATCTGCTCGGAAAACCGGCCGAGTTCCAGCATGTCACCAAGCACGGCAACCCGGCGCCCGCCATCAGGCATGGGTGTATCACGCAGCAAGTCGATGGCCGCACGCATCGATGCTGGGTTGGCATTGTAGCTTTCGTCGATAACGACAATTTTTCCGGGTGCAGCATCCAGCGTATGGCGCGCGCCGCGTCCCCTGGTCTCCGGCAATTGCGCAAGGGCTTGCGCCGCCTGGTTGAGATCCGCCTTGGCGAATTTTGCAGCGCCCAACACGGCCAAGGCATTTTGCACGATGTGGCGCCCCGGCAGGCCGACAATCATCTCGACCCTGTCACCGGCAATATCCGCCTCAACCATTGAACCATCTTCAAAGGGTTCGCAGGACATAAGCCTGATATCCGCCTGCTTGTCTTCGCCAAAGGCGTGAATGTTCGACACGCCGCAATCAGCCGCCGTCTTCTTCAGCTGTGGATACTTTTCACTATCGGCATTCAACAGAACATGCCCGCCGGCTTCCACACCTTCGAATATCTCGGCTTTGGCCGCGGCGATTTCGTCAAGCCCGTTGAAGTGGCCGAGATGGGCCGCGGCGATCGCGGTTATGATCGCCACATGGGGACGCACCATCTTGACCAACGGCCTGATCTCGCCGGCGTGATTCATGCCGATCTCAAAAACCCCGAAGGTTGTATCGCGTGGCATCCGGGCCAATGTCAGCGGCACACCCCAGTGATTGTTGAATGATGCCGCCGATGCGTGTACCAGCCCCTGCGCATCCAGAACATGCCGAAGCATTTCCTTTGTCGTCGTCTTGCCGACCGAACCGGTCACGGCAATGATCTGTGCAGAGGTACGCGCCCGGGCAGCTTCGCCAAGGCGGCCCATGGCGTTGAGCACATCGTCAACCACGATCATCGGTGCATGCAGACGGCCAAGAGCCGGCAGTTTGGCCTCGGAGACGACCAGCAGCGAAGCGCCGTTGGCAAGCGCCGCACTGGCAAAATCATGCCCGTCAAACCGGTCCCCCTTGATGGCGAAAAAAGCATCGCCCGCGGTGGTCGTCCGGCTGTCGATGGAAATGCCCGTGATCCCGTCGGGCATGGCCCCAACGGGTCGGCCGCGCATGGCGTCCACAAGATCGGTGATATTCCACAACCAGTGCCTGTCCGCGAGCGCTGCAAGCGCCTGCTGAACAGCGTCATGATCGGAAAAAGGCAGCACGGTATCACCGATGGTCTGCCCCTGCTCATGACCTTTGCCGGCGACAACCAGCGTATCGCCCTGTTCGAGTATCGAGACGGCGTGATTGATGGCGCTCCCACGGTCGCCGATCTCCATCGCGCCCGTCGACGCCTCGAGGATCTGTGCGCGAATGTCCGATGGATCTTCGCTGCGCGGATTGTCGTCGGTCACGATCACCACATCGGCCAGCCGTGATGCGATCTCGCCCATAATGGGCCGTTTTCCGCGGTCCCGGTCGCCACCACAGCCGAAAACCAGCACGATGCGGCCAGTTGTAAAGGGTCGGACGGATCGCAGAACCTGCTCCAATGCATCCGGCTTGTGGGCGTAATCCACATAGGCAGGAACCCCGTTGGTGGTCGTTCCCACGAGTTCGAGCCGGCCGGGTGCACCCTGCAGGTGTTCCAGCGCGGCGATTGCTTCTCCTGCCGGAACACCCGTGGCGATTGCCAAACCGGCGGCGACCAGGGCGTTCGACAACTGAAAGTCCCCCGCCAGCGGAACCGTTACCTGGTAAATCGCACCATCATGGTGGATTTCGGCAACCTGTTGGTGGCGCTGGTGCTCAACCCTTTTAAGGGTCAGGAATGTGCCGTTTCTGCCGACACTGAGAACGTTCACGCCAGCCTTTTGCGCGACGTCCAAAGCTCTGTCTGACCACGCGTCATCGGCAAACACGATGGCGGGCGCCCCTTTCGGCAGCAACGTGTCGAAGAGGCGCATTTTTGCTTCGAAATAGGCGTCAACACTGGGATGATAATCCAGGTGATCGCGGCCAAGATTGGTGAACGCGCCAGCGGCCAGCCTTACGCCGTCCAACCGCCGTTGATCGAGCCCGTGGCTCGACGCTTCCATGGCGGCGTGGGTGACGCCCTCATCGGCCAGTTCAGCGAGCAATTGGTGAAGATGAACCGGATCCGGTGTTGTGAGCTGGGCGTATTCATTGCGGTTTGGCGAGACAACACCAGTTGTGCCGATCATGGCCGCCGGCAAACCGGCACGTTGCCAGATCTGGCGGGTGAAGGAAGCCACGGATGTCTTTCCCGCCGTGCCGGTCACGGCCACCATGGTTTCGGGTTGGGCGCCGGATATGCGCGCCGCGGTCCTGGCAAGCAGGATACGAGGATCATCGACCCTTATGACCGGCAAGCCGGGCGCGGCTATTTCGCTGTCGCTCGACGCAAACACCACCGATGCGCCGCGGGTCCGGGCATCTTCGATAAATGCGGCGCCGTCATGGACCTGGCCATGCAGCGCTGCAAACGCATATCCGGGCTGAACATCACGGCTATCGGCGGTGATGCCGTGGATTTCGAGTTCCGCATATTCCGGAGGAATTGCAGCAAAGTCTCCAGCAAGATCATTCAACTTCATTACGGTGTTTATCTGTCCCTTTGATGTCCGGCGGCACGTGGATCGGTGGACGAACCGATGCCGGTTTTCGAACGCGAAATCAAGGCGACCCCTGCATTGGATCGCTGGTTTCTAAGACTTTACTCTACTGGCCTATGTCGGACTCAATATGACACAAGCAAACCGTCGTCGTTCTCGCCGAACGATGGGCGAACACCCAACAGGGCAGCGGACCGGCGAATGATCGCCCGAACCGTTGGCGCTGCATTGAGACCGGCCGTTGCCGAATGCTGGCCTTCAGCCGGTTTTGGTTCATCGATGACCACCAGAACCACATAGTCGGGATCCTCGATGGGAAAGGCCGACAGAAATGCATTGAACCGAACGCTCGATGAATATCGACCGTTCACAACCTTCTCGGCCGTGCCGGTCTTGCCACCGATCCGAAACCCTTCGACCTCGGCCCGTCGCCCGGACCCTTTTTCCACATTCATGCGCATCAATTGGCGCATTGCCTCACTGGTTTCCGGCTTGATCACCTGTGTCGAAACGGCCAGCGCCTCGTCTCGGCTTCGCGGTAGAAATGTCGGCGGCATAAGACGACCGCCATTGAGCATGGCGGCGGCGGCCACGGCCGTCTGCAACGGTGTCGTCGCCACACCATGTCCGAAGGAAATCGTGATCGAATTGATTTTCTTCCAGACCTTCGGCTGCGTCGGACGCTTGACCTCCGGCAGTTCTGTCTGCATCCGCGTCAGCAGCCCAATGCGTGTCAGGAACTCTCTCTGCCCCTCGATCCCCACGACGTCGGCCATTTTCGCAGTGCCGATATTGGATGAATAGATGAAGATTTCCGGCACGCTGAGAACCCGGTGCTTGCCGTGAAAATCCCTTATCGTGTGACCGGCGATCCGAATGGGCCGCGTGGCATCGAACCTGTCCGTCAGGGAAACAAGTCCCGAATCCAGTGCCATCGCGGTGGTGAAGGATTTGAAAGTGGAGCCCATTTCATAGGTACCCGCCGACATGCGGTTCATGCGATCCTTTTCCAGCGCCTGCGCCGGGACGTTCGGATCGTAATCGGGCAGAGACGACATCGCCAGAACTTCACCGGTCTTGGCATTGAGAACCACCGCGCCGGCGGCGATCGCCTTGTAGCGCTGCATGGCAGCGGCCAATTCATCCCGCACAATGTGCTGTACCCGCAGGTCCAGCGACAGCCTGATTGGTTCAAGCTGGCGTTCGATGGTCATGCCGGCTGCCGCGAGATCGGCCAATCCCTGTCCGTCGACATATTTTTCCATGCCGGCAATGCCGGTATTGTCGATATTGACATGGCCGACAATGTGCGAAGCAGTTGGACCACCAGGATAAAACCGGCGTTTTTCCGGCCGAAACCCAACACCCGGCAATCCGAGTGCCAGAATATCACTTTGCTGCTTGGGCGTGAGCTGCCGCCGCAGCCACTGAAAGTAGGATTTCGATGTGAGCTTGCGATAGACGCTACGGACATCCAGTTCCGGCAGAACCGTGGCGAGCTGCTCGGTCACCTCGTCGGGATCGGTAATTTTGTGCGGGCTGGCATAGAGCGACACAGTGCGGATATCGGTTGCCAGAACCTTGCCGTTCCGGTCAAGCAGGTCGGGTCTCGATGCCAGCAGGTCATTGCCGCGGGCGATGCTGGCGACCGTTGTCAGATCGCGCATACCGTATTGTATGAGGCGACCGGCAATCACGGCGTAGATCACGCAGGTTCCGATCATCACCAGTGCTATTCGGTTCCGCGTCTGATTGCCGGACGATTTACGCGCGCCGTCGATGCGGATTGGCCGACCCGTTTGCACCTCGCTCCTGGACCGATCGCGCCGACGTTTCAAAGCAAGTTTGCGCCAACCCGAACTCATTGCTCGTTCACCGATCCGGTCACTGTTTCCTGATCTGGCGACTCGGCCAGCCGTTCGCGATCGGGATCAGGTAAATCGATCACCAGGGCAGGCAGCTCTTGCGGCCGCACCATTTGATGCGGTTTTGTGGTTTCCAGGCCCAGTTCTTCATTGTGCAGACCCACAAGGTCCTGCAACCGGCCCGGCTGAACCAGCAAGCTCCAATCGGCTTTCAGCAGATCGATCGTGTCCTCTTCCAGTTGAATCTGGGCTTCGAGACGTCGCACTTCCGCCAATTGTTCGTCAGCCTGATACTTGATGCGAAATGTCATCACGGCGGCGGCAGCCATGAGAGCAATAATGGCAATGTCAATGGTTTTGAGCATCGCCGTCAGCCTCCCATATTTGCGATTGCAGGCAGCTGCGGCAATCCGAAAATAGCGATGTCGGCAGCCAACGGCTCGGCATCAAGTCGACGCCCCGAACGCAATTTTGCAGAACGGGCACGGGGATTGATCCGCATCTCTTCCTGACTTGCCGCCACCATGGTTTTACCGATCGGCTCGAATGTTGCCGGGTCACTTTGCGAAATCGGAAGATGGCGTGAACCGCCACCATTACGGCCGAAGCGAGACCGAAAGAAGCGTTTGACGATCCGATCCTCCAGGGAATGGAAGCTGACCACGACCAGCCGTCCGCCCGGCTTCAGGACACGCTCGGCGGCAAACAGTGCAGCTGCGAGTTCATGGAGCTCCTCATTGACGAAAATGCGCAAGGCTTGAAACACCCGTGTCGCCGGATGAATCTTGTCACGCATCCTGCGTGGATTGACGGTTTCGATAAAATTGGCAAGGTCGCGTGTTCGGCTGAACGGCTCCACCAGACGGCGTTTCTCGATCGCGCGGGCAATGCGGCCCGCCTTCTTCTCCTCACCCAGAAATCCGAATATCCGTGTCAGATCCGCAGCTTTCATGATGTTGATGACGTCAGCAGCATTGGGGCCCGAACCCGACATGCGCATGTCCAGTGGCCCATCCTTTTGAAACGAAAATCCGCGTTCTGCTTCATCGATCTGCATTGAGGACACGCCGATGTCCAACATGATGGCATCCAGCCCGCCTTCGGGCGCATGATCAGCAAGTTCGCTGAATCGCGCCTGAACCAGCCGAAGACGACCCCCATGGGCGTTGACAAGTACCTGACCGGCATTGATCGCTGCCGGGTCGCGATCTAGCGCGACAACGTCGGCGCCGCATTCCAGAACCGCTAGACTGTAACCGCCGGCGCCGAATGTGCCGTCGAGAACAATCTCGCCGGGTTGTGGTTGAAGGTGCTCTAGGACCTCTGAAAGAAGAACCGGGATGTGGCGGACTGGTCCGCCACCGGCGCCGCCTGACGCAGCACCAGAGTCCGCCGTCATCCCGTCTCTCCTTGGCCAGCGCCAGACCGTCCATTCGCCAAGCGCCTGCTCAGGGCTTCCCGCCGTTTTTCCTCGTAAGTGGCAGGATCCCAAAGTTGAAAATGATCGGAACGTCCGACAAAGGTCACGTGGTCGGTTATTCCTGTGTAGTTGCGGACGAAATCGCCGACCATCAGCCGGCCTTCTCCGTCGAGCTTCATAAACACCCCGCCGCCATGGATCAGCAGAGACATGTCGTTCGCATCCGGGGAAAACGGGTCGGCCTCGGCCACCGTTTTTTCGTATCGGTCCAGCAAATCCGGTCCACCGATCGTGATGGCCGGGAACACGAAATCCTGAATGGCGTACAGGTCCTGTATGTCCAGACGCGTCAGCACGGTGCGGAAGGATGCGGGCACGGACACCCTCCCCTTTGCATCTATCCTGTTCGTTGCATTCGACAGGAACCGGTTCATTACGCAAAACCGCCGCTTCCAGGTCTGAAGACCATAACATGCTGCCTCCGGAGGCTACCGACCGCCAGCTTGCAGGGGCCCGCACGATCAAATCGCGCGGCATTCCTCCCGCCTTGGGGCAACGCCTGAACACCCCATAAACTGCAATTTTTGGGATATCATGGGAGAATTTGGGCGTCAATGGGATAAGGCGCAATGACATGCCTTAACAGCCGCCATTGAAGCGTGTTTATGGTTAACGGACGGTTAAGAAAATCGCGCCGCGGAGCAATCGGCTCTGCGGAATGCGAGAGAGGTTGATTCAGCGCTCAAATGCCAGTCGGCCTGTAAGCCGGGTTCTGTATGGCCCGCCGCCGAAGCGACAGGCGTGGTAGCCATTCCTCTGGGACCGAACTTGCGTCCGGCCTCAAGCAACCTACCCGGATGACAAACCCGGAAACAGGCCGGGGCTCGCGCCCCGTGTCATCCCTATTCGGTCTTGCTCCCGGTGGGGTTTGCCTTGCCATTGCTGTTGCCAGCAACGCGGTGGGCTCTTACCCCACCCTTTCACCCTTGCCTCGCCGGCATTTCCGTCCCGCACGGGGCGGGTCGGGACGACGAGGCGGTTTGCTTTCTGTGGCACTTTCCCTGGGGTTGCCCCCGCCGGAAGTTATCCGGCACCGTGTTTCCGTGGAGCCCGGACTTTCCTCACCCCGCTGTCTTTCGACTCTGCAGGGCGCGGCTACCCGGCCGACTGGCAAAGGTCTGATAACCGAGCCTGCCGACAATTGCCAGAAAATCATGCTCGACTGGGGTGATCGACAAGCGCTGTCAGGTCGCAGGCAGATTGGCGGCGAAAAAATCAATCTGGTTTTGTCCCATCACCTTGCGGATCGTCTCCTGCTCCATTCCGGCGTCAAGCAGCGCCTCGGTGATCCGGTTGAGCTCGGAAACGTCGACCGGTGTGCCGACGGCACCGTCAAAATCAGAACCGAGCGCCACATGGTCTTCGCCAACCAGATCGATCGCTGCCTTGATCGCCGCAGCAATGCCCTTTGGAGACGCGTCGCATATGGCCTGGCTCCAGAAGCCGATGCCGATCAGACCGCCCCGTTCGGCGACCTCGACCATCAGCTTGTCAGACGCGTTGCGAGACGACCGACAATGGCCATAGGTACCGGTGTGGCTGATGACGACAGGCCGCTGCACAATCTCCAGCGTGTCGCGCACCACAGCTTCCGACGAATGGGAGACATCAATCATGATCCCCAACTCCTCCATCCGGCCGACAGCCTGCCTGCCAAAATCCGTCAGCCCGCTGCCGCTGTCGCCATGGAGGGAGCCCCCCAGTCTGTTGTCGAAAAAATGCTGCAGGCTCATCATCCGGAAACCGGCGTCGTAAAGTTGGTTGATCGTATCGAGGTTTCCGGAAAGGGCGTGCGAGCCTTCGGTCCCCAGGAGCCCCCCGACGACCGCCTCCCCACCATTGCGCCTCGCCATGAGCACTTCGAGGTCGGCGGTGTTTTTGACGATGAGCAACCTGTCGGAAGCGTCGGAAAAATCATGCAGCTTCTGCGCCTGAAAGAGCGCCCGTTCCGTCAGATCACCCCAGGTTCGCCTCGGCCAAAGTTGTGCAACGGCCAACAGCGTGATGGCGTCAAATCCGCCCTCGCCGGTTTGGGCATGTTCGGATGATCCGGGGAATTTCGTCACGGTGGTGAACACCTGGAGGGCCATATTGCCTTCGATCATCCGAGGGACATCGACATGGCCACGATCCCAACGCTGCGTGAGATCGCGTCTCCAAAGCAGGGAATCTGCATGCAGGTCGGCAATGTTCAGCGTTTCGTGAAAGGCTCTCGCAGCATCGGAAACTGGCCCGCGCTCTGCCCGGTCGACCCTGTTGATGAGACTGTCGACCAGGGCGGGGACCACGGTGGGCAACGCCACCAAGGCGCCTGCCACGAGAACCAGGGGAACGATCCAGATCAAATGCCGTTTGCGCAAAACAAAACCTCCCGATGGCCTGATGCGATGTAGCAACTCATCGGGAGGCTTCCAAGCCTTGTTATTGGATGCAGTCGGTATCCGCCGCTTTATCCGGTGATCTTGCGAACCTTTTTGCAGTAGCGGGAAGACACCGGATTCATCCGTTTGGCGCCATGGCCGGCATTGTAGCGCAGCACGGTGCCACAGGTATCACCACCGCTCAATTTGTGTGCGCCGGCCAAATATTTCATTCCATATTTGATGTTGGTCTCGGGATCATACAGGCCCTTGCGCGAACCACGATATCCCATCAGCCTGGCTGTCCCCAGCTTGATTTGCATCAAGCCGACTTCACCGGCCCGGCCGCGCGCCTTGGGATTGAAATTGCTTTCCACCCGGACAATGGCATGAGCCAGATTGGTGGGAACACCATGCTTTCTGGCATAGCGATTGATCAGATGCGAGTATTTCGACTTCTGCACGGTCTTGCCCGACTGGGCGGATGATTTGAAAATCGACGCCGTGATGGCTCCGAAGTCGATACCTTTCTTTTCACCTTCAGCAGCGTCGTCCGCAAAAGCGGATCCAAGTGAGATCATGCCGACACAGGCTGTCGCGCAAAGGAGGGTAGCAAGTCTATTCATTCCAGTACTCCGAACGGTACGCCGCGATCGTCATGGCGATGGCGGTCATACTTCCGCGGCTTGAGCGCCGCTTTTCTTGATGCACGATGGGGAAGACTGGATGTCCGCCCCAACGCAGGTTGAATGCGGAGCCATTCCTAATTCGGATTTACGTTGAATGGTGGCAACGCGGTCACGTTGCATTACCGTATGTAAGAAACAGGATTGTGCAGTGCAAAAATCAGGTGATTTCAGACCGTTTCGGCAGAGTCTTGAGCAATCTGTGCAACGTCTCGATGGTCGCTGCATCAGCGATTCCATCAACTCTGGAGGGGCGGAAATGACGCTGAAACGCGGTCACGACTGCGGCTGTCATTTCGTCATATTTTCCATTAATTTCAAGGCCATACCCATAAAGTAACAGCATGGCCTGCAGTGCTTCGATCGGCTGTCCCGCATCGCCTGGTTGAAAGAACCGTCCACCGCCGGCGCAGGAGGGTTCAACGAAATGACCGACCCCGTTTTCAAAAAGTGATCGCCACGGGAATTTCTCTCCGGGATCAGCCTTTCGCTGCGGTGCAATATCGCTGTGAGCGACGATACGCTCGGGGACGATTGCCCATCTCTCGGCGCAATTTTGACACAAATGCACGACCGCATCGATTTGCGCCATCGGAAAATCGGGAGAGCCGGCCTCGTGGCCACGATTGGCGATTTCAATGCCGATGGAAAGCGAATTCAGATCCGTTTGGCCTCTCCAATGGCTTTGACCGGCGTGCCAGGCGCGTTTGTCTTCTTCGACCATCTGGACGATCCGACCGTCCTCGTAGACCAGATAGTGCGCCGAAACCTGAGACTCCTCCGTGCACAGCCATTGCAGCGCACTGTCAGCCGAATCCATGCCCGTATAGTGTAGTACCAGCATATCCGGGACCAATCCGCCGCGCCGAACACCAAAATTCGGTGATGGATGCGGTTCGGCGCTCGGAAAATCGACCGTGAGGCCGTTCATGCCGCCTTGCGGTCTTTCTCGATCGCCGAGAAAGCCTCATTGAGAGCAGCCATCCGGTCGTTGGCGATCGCCAGAAACTCTTCCGGTACGCCACGCGCGATCAGGCGGTCGGGATGGCTCTCGGATACCAGGTGCCGGTATCGGCTCTTGATCTCGTCCAGCGTTGAATCCTTTGCAATCCCGAGCACCGCATAGGGGTCACGGGCCGAACTGTAGGTGTGCCGTGCCACGATCCGTTCAAAATGGACTTCGTCGACACGAAAAATCTCCGCGACCCGGGCCAGAAAAGCCTGTTCCTTTTCATGCAGAACACCATCGGCCTTGGCAATATGAAAAAGGCCGTCAAGGATATCCTCCAGGATCAGACAATTCGCTTTGCCTGTGCCACAGAGCTCGGCCATTTTCGCAGCATAGGATTCATAACCCGCAACATCCTGTTTCGCCAGGTTGTACAGGCGCGAGACATTGCGTCCTTCCTTGTACGGAATCTCGAAAATGTCCTGGAATGCAACGACTTCGTCCGGTGTAACGATTCCATCGGCCTTCGCCATTTTGGCCGACAGCGCAATCATCGCCACTGAAAAAGCGACGCGACGGCGGGTTTCGGGATCTCCGGCAAACACCGTACGCACAGCCTCAATGACCCCGGAAATCGCACCCGTGGTTGCGCCACCAACAAATTCTCCGAGTCTGGCAAAGATCGACATTCTGTGTCTTTACGTGATTTGCGTCCTTAAGGCGAGTGGTCAAAATCGCACTATGGGATCGGTCTTACGAGATTGCGGATTTCGCTTCGTATCCATCACCGTGCGCTGTTCATGGTCTGATTTAGAGCCTTCTTTAGGGCTGTTTTGTGACAGTCGAACGCGGCCTTTTCGGCTCGCCAGTGGTCCAGGTGCCCCTCTCGCGCGAGTTTGCGCATGGCCGCCTCCCCGACTGCGGCTGCGACAGTCGGTGCGTCCGCCATCTGCTTTAGAACCTGCCCAACCATTTCGAGTAGCGCGTCATCTGCCGGAATTCCATAACTTTGGCAGAACAAGGTCAGCCGGCGGCACCCGGCGTTGAGATCCCCCAGGGCCAGGGACTTCGTATCAGCCGCGTGAAACGACAGGGGTGTCATCCAAAAGGCAGCATAGGCAACATCTCGCAGGCGCGGCCCCGGACCCGCCAGATCGAAATCCACAACGGCCTTCGGAATCCCTTCGAAAAACACCAGATTATAGGGTGCAAAGTCATTGTGACAGATGACTTCGTGCCGGTCGGCATCCGCAAAGACAACAGCCCAGCTCTCATCACCTTGAGGAGCAAAGGACTGCGTCGCGTCATGATAGGCCCGCAACATCCGCGCCGTTTCGATCAACGGCCCGTCCTGCTGCCAGATCTGTTGTCCGTGACCGGTGTCCCCTTCGATGTAATTGAGGATCTCGCGGTTTTTGTCGTCTATCCCGAGAAATCGCGGGCACGCGCCAAACCCCACCCGTTCGAGATGCAGCAGCAACCGGTGGATCGTCGGACTGGCGGCCGTTTGTGCACGCCGTACCGTGTTTCCCACACGCACAACGCCATTGTTGATATTGCCGCCGGACAGGGGCGTTTCGATTTCGGACAAATCCACCATTCCATGGAATCAATACACAGCCGTCATTCTAGCATGAGGTTGGCGGGTTGGGTCGCCATGGGCCGAGGCTGCCCAGTGGCCGGCAAAACAGAAGCCCCCCATCAGGATAGATTCATCGATAGGTTGAAAAATGCCGGCCAATGGGATCGTCGCAGAGGTAGAACCGTTGTTCTGGCGATCACCGCAACCGAAGCCTTCGGAAAAAATTAACACAGTCCCGGTATCAGTTCGTTAAGCATCGCGACCGACTGTGACTTGGGCCTTCGGTGAACAATCCACACAACCACGTGGTTCCATTTCTTCGTGAAACGCTCTAAAAGCTGAATAGTTGGATGATATCTGATTTGGATCGCCCCGATATGCATCACATCTTCCTAGCACTGACGCCACTCCTGATGCTCCTGATGTCCTGCACGACATCGGATCTCGGGATCGAATCGCAGGTTTCGCCGTCCAGATATGGCGATGCGGATCCCCAATATTTCGGCAGCAGCCATCCTGCAAAACACGCAATTCACGGAATTGATGTGTCGAAGTGGCAAGGTGACATTAACTGGAACAAGCTGCGGCGGGCAGATATCGCATTTGCCTTTATCAAATCGACCGAAGGCGGTGACCATCGCGATGACCGGTTTACGCAATATTGGCATGGCGCGAAGAGAGCCGGCATTCCGCGGGGCGCCTATCATTTCTTCTATTTCTGCCGCCCGGCCAAGGAGCAGGCCGCCTGGTTCATCCGCAACACGCCGAAGGACCGGTCAGCGCTCCCGCCGGTTCTTGATATCGAGTGGAACCACCAATCCAAAACCTGCAAGAAACGCCCTGATCCGGCAAAGATCCGCAGGGAGATGCAAATCTTCCTCGACATTGTACAGGCGCACTACGGAAAACGGCCTCTGATCTACACCACGGTCGATTTCCACGAACAGAATCTCGAGGGGCATTTCGGCAATTACCAGTTCTGGGTCAGGTCTGTTGCCGACCATCCGGACAATGTTTACCGTCGCCGCGATTGGCACTTCTGGCAGTACACGGGAACGGGCCGCGTTCCCGGAATAGACGGGAACACGGATATCAATGTGTTTGCAGGCAGCCAAAAACAATGGAAGGAGTGGCTCGCAAACGCCACCCGCTAGACCACGAACAACGCCATCCCGGCGAAAGACCAATCTCCGCTATTGCGGATTCAAGGGGAATTCCATGAAGCAATCCTGTTTTCTTGCCGCGGTTCTTTTGGCCGGCGGCACGTTTTTGGCAACCACGACATCAGGACACGCTGCTGCATGCGGGGGCGATTTCGGTCAATTCCTCAATGCCATCAAACAGGAGGCGATCGCGGCCGGAACATCGGCTCAAACCGCCAATCGGGCGCTTGCCAACGCACGGATAGACAGAAAGGTGTTGAGCCGTGACCGGGCGCAGGGTGTTTTCAAGCGGACATTCCTGGATTTTTCACGGCGGGTTATCAGTGGTAGTCGCTTCAAGAACGGGCAGACCAACCTGAAAAAATACGCAAGTGTATTTGAGCGCGCCGAGCGTGAATATGGTGTCCCAGGCCCGGTCATCACAGCCTTCTGGGGCCTTGAGACTGACTATGGTGCGGTTCAGGGGGACTTCAACACCATCAACGCCCTGGCCACCCTGTCTCATGATTGCCGCCGTCCGGAGCTTTTCACACCTCAACTGCTTGCTGCGATCGAACTGGTCGGAATGGGCGATATCGACCCTGCGCGTACAACGGGCGCCTGGGCCGGTGAAATCGGACAGGTCCAGATGCTTCCGGTGGACATCATCCGGTTTGGTGTCGACGCGGATGGTGACGGACATGTCAGACTGAAAAAGAGTGCCCCCGATGCCATCCTCACAGCGGCGAATTTCATTCGCCATCTGGGCTGGCAGGCTGATCAGCCCTGGCTTCAGGAAGTCAACGTCCCCGCCGAAATGGCCTGGCAGCAGTCCGGACTGGGCAAAGCGATATCGGTGACGGAATGGCAGGCCCAGGGCGTGACAGCCCGCGCCGGTTCTCTGCCGAACGGACAACTTCCGGCGGTTCTGCTGCTGCCGCAGGGGCGCAAGGGACCCGCGTTTCTGGCTTACCCCAATTTCTCCATCTATCTGGAGTGGAACAAGTCGTTCATCTATACAACGACGGCCGCCTATTTTGCGACCCGCCTGGCCGGTGCAAGTCCCTACAATGCCGGTAATCCGGACCCCGGCCTGAACGATGCGCAGATGAAAGCCCTGCAGACCATCCTGGCCGGCCGCGGCTATGATGTCGGTGATATTGACGGCATTCTCGGTGCCGGTACCCGCAATGCGGTGCAACAGGAGCAACTGCGCCTCGGCCTGCCGGCTGATGCATGGCCAACGCCGAAGCTGCTTTCAATGCTGCAATAGCTGCCATGAACAATGCAGGTTTTGACGGAACCGGCAAAACCTGCATGCATTCTTCAAATCACAGACCGACACTGTTGTCATGCTTTTGGCAATAGGTGACACAGGCTAGGTCTTGTGCCCATTAGAGTTTGTGTCCGATGGGCCGGACGAACCACCTGTCCTGTCCGTTTCGGCTGAAGACGGCTCTTTATCCGTTTGTTCGCCTGCGCGCGCGGCCCTGACGGCGCGCCGATGATAAAGGGCAAGACGCGCGGCCCGGTACCGCACGCGACCATAAAATATGGAGCGGTCGATCGCCTGCCGACCGCGCTGCACTTCGCCGATTTCAGCCGCATAGGCTTCCAGCAAGGCGGCCCGATACGTGGTGAGTCCCTCGGACGCTACCCTTTCGACACGGCGCATCAGATTGGTCCAGACCGGCGAGACCAGCAGGGAGATTGCCGTCACGGCGATGGCCATGCGGTAGGCATCACCGCTGAGCGCCGCAGCACTCAAACCGGCAGCCGCCAACACAAAGGAAAACTCACCGATCTGGGCCATCGATAGCCCGGCAACCAGCGCTGTCTGCTGATCCGATCCCGTTAACCGCAGCAACGCTATGTTGAGCGCCGACTTGGCCGTAACCACGATGATGCAGGCGGCGATGACGAGCCAGAGATTGGTCCAGATGAACTGCAGGTCGATCAGCAGGCCGATCGACAGGAAAAACACGACCAGAAGCACGCTCTGGATCGGTTCGATCACCGGAATGATCCTGCTGCGCAGGGTCGAATTGCCGATCAGGATGCCCGCTACGAAGGCCCCATAGACCGGTGATAGACCGGCGACACCTGACAATGCGGCTGCCGAAAAGCAAAAGGCCAGGGACCCCAGAGCCAGGATTTCAACATTGTTTTCGATTTGCTCGGTGAAAGGAACGCGTAACTTCCCGCGTTTTCCGAGCCACCACAGCAGGCCGGCGAGAATGAGCACCGCTGCGGTCACCCGCACGCTCGTTGCCACAATGTCCAGTTCACCTCCACCGAAACTCGTCACGAGGATGAGCATCGGCACGACCGCCAGGTCCTGCGCAATCAACACGCCGACCGCAATACGTCCCTCGGCGCCGCGCAGAACACCCATATCATCGAGCATCTTCATGGCCACCACGGTGCTCGACAGCGCGATGATGAAGCCGAGGATGATGGATTCTGTGAAAACAAACCCGAGCCACTGACCGATCAGGATCGCCACCAGAAGCGCCGCAATGATCTGACCGCTGGCCACCAGCACAGCCTGTCGAAGGGTCAGCACGAAGGCCCTCAGGGAAAGCTCCATGCCGATGAAAAACAGCAGGATCAGAACACCCATCTCGGCCAGCAGATTGACATTCTCGGAGCTGGTAATCACACCAAAGCCGGTCGGACCAAGTGCGATGCCGGCGAGGATGAAACCAACCAGCGGCGGCTGCCTCAAACGGATGAGACCCAGCCCCATCAAAACTGCAATCGCGGCGACAAACGCAATATTGCTCATATCAGCCCCGTGAGCGGCTGCGTCCGTTACAGTGGTTTGCAGGCTGTTGTCCAGAGATGCCCTCCAAGGGAATCGAGATAGGTCGCGCAACCGAGTCTGACACGGCTGCCGCGGTGCAGCAAGGCTGACACCCACATTGGGAAACCGGCGGCATAGCAAGAATCGGATGGTCGTCAGTCATGAGTCGCGCTAGAGCAATTCAGGTTTTGACGGAATCGGCAAAACCCGAATGCATCAACACAATCAAAGGCCCACACCGTTGTACCGTTTCTGACAAACGAGAAATGATCCGGCATGCAAACGATTGATGTCGATATGGAGATTCGCACATGAAAGGCGCCCCACAAACCATAGCACCGCTAACCTGGGTGTTTTTGGTCCTGCTCGGGTTGATCTGGGGCGCTTCCTTCTTCTTCGCCCGGATCGCCGTTGAACAGGTGCCGCCATTGACGCTCGTCCTTCTGCGGGTGTTTCTGGCGGCGGTGGCACTTCATCTGTATCTTTGGGGTCGTCACAATCTCTATCGGGAGCTCCTTGCCCGCTGGCGTGCCTTCATCCTGCTCGGCACGGTCAACAATGTAATCCCCTTCACACTGATATTTGTCGGCCAGACAGAAATCGGAGCCGGGCTGGCCGCGACGCTCAACGCCACGACTCCGCTGTTTACGGTCATTATTGCAAACCGGCTGACCACCGATGAAAAGATGACAATTGCCAAACTTGCAGGCTGTCTGTTGGGCCTTGCCGGAACGGCGGTGTTAATCGGACCGTCCGCGGCAACGGGATTGGGCGCTCCGATCTGGGCGCAGCTCGCGATCATCGGAGCAGCGATCTCCTATGGTTTTGCCGCAATTTACATAAAGACACTCAGGCAACTGCCGCCAACTGTTACGGCAACCGGTCAACTCACGGCCTCATCACTGGTGATGTTGCCCCTGGTTCTTTTTGTCGATCACCCATGGACGCTGGAGATGCCGTCACCCGACATCATCGCCGCCATCCTCATGCTCGCAGTCGTCTCGACGTCTTTGGGCTATATTCTGTATTTCCGCATTATCCGGGACGCAGGCGCAACAAGTGGATCCATTGTCACCCTACTGGTGCCGCCCAGCGCCATTTTGCTGGGTGTGGTGTTTCTGGGCGAACAGCTCAGCCTGGAGGCTGTCGTTGGTTTTATGTTGATTGCTTGCGGCCTTCTCGTCATCGACGGACGGGTTACGGCACACTTCCAGAAAAACAATTAATTTTAATGGGTTACACGAAAGTTGATGGTCCAGCCTGAGCAGCAAAACGGCGTCGGGCAATGCCTCATTTGAACCGATTTTGCCACAAATTGGCCATGAACGGGCCCATTGCGCCGCAAAATATCACCCGGCTTGACACAGGATTTGAACTTTTCTGACACAACCGGAAATCGATAGAATTCATGTGGTTAAGATGTGGATGGGGGCAGAAATTTCCGCATTCTTTCGCAGTGCAGCAACTATTTTTCTTTCTTGCAGCGCATGCCCATCATACCATTTGATGGTTAACCGCAGGGAGGTCAACTATGGGACTAGTGCGTTCGCTCAATGTCCTGGTGATCGGTGCAGCGTTTCTATTCATCGTGCTCATGCTTTTTCTCTAACCATGATCACAGGACAGCGGTAATTTCAGCCGCCACGGAATTCAGAAAGAACGGGGGTGGATTTTCCACCCCCGTTTTTCATTCTCAATATTCTCTCAACCGACCCGGCTCAGGCAGCGGCAATGCTGGTGACGGAGCCGTTGCCCATGGGCGCACGGAGCCCGAGCAAATGACAGATCGCATAGACCAGATGTGCCCGGTTCATGGTATAGAAATGGAAATCCTGAACACCGCGCTCGACGAGATCCATGACCTGATCGGCCGCCACTGCCGCGGCAACGAGTGAGCGGGTTTGCGGATCTTTTTCGAGCCCCTCGAAACGGGTGGCAAGCCAATCGGGGATGGACGCACCACAAAGACCGGCGAATTTGGCAACCTGCGCAAAGTTGTGGACCGGCAAGATGCCGGGCACGATCGGAATATAGATGCCTGCGCGGCGAACCCGCTCGACGTAACGCTCATAGCTGTCATTGTCGAAAAAGAACTGCGTAATGGCGCGGGTTGCACCGTTGTCGACCTTGCGTTTGAGCATGTCGATATCGGTCATGAAATCCGGGCTCTCCGGGTGCTTTTCCGGATAGGCGGAGACCGTGATCTCAAAATCCGCGAATGCCTTCAGGCCGGCAACAAGTTCCGATGCATTGACGTAGCCATCCGCGTGCGACCGATAGGTGGAGCCGACACCGTCCGGCGAGTCACCCCTCAGGGCAATGAAATGGCGCACACCAGCCTGCCAGAATTCCCTGGCAACAGCGTCGACCTCTTCGCGGCTCGCATTGACACAGGTCAGATGTGCCGCCGGTGTCAGATCCGTTTCACTGAGGATCCGTTCGATTGTCGCAAGGGTTGGTTTGCGTGTACTGCCGCCGGCCCCGTACGTCACCGAAACAAAATCCGGCGAAAACGGTGCGAGCCGCATGATGCTTTCCCACAGCTGGCTTTCCATGTCGCCGCTCCTGGGTGGAAAGAACTCGAAAGAGACATTCATGGAGTTGCCCAGGAGGGCTGGACCCGAACGACGGAGCACAGACATGATCAGCTTATCCCTATTGTGGATTGATGCGATTGCTCGCCTTGCGCGACCAGCAATCGCGGATCGCGTGCCAGCCAAATGGTGACGGTCAGGTTTTTCCCGCCGCCGGTATCCGGCTGAAGATCGATGGTTTTTTCGATGTTGAGGCCGGCATCCGACAGCCAGCCGCTAAGCATGTCGGCTTTGAAGCCCAGACGAAGATGGGCGTGTTCCTCATGCAGATATTCAAAATCATGTGGCGCAAAATCGACGATGACGATCCGACCGCCGGGACTGAGCATCTTGGCGGCCTGCGCAATCGCGTCTTCCGGATTTTGCAAGAAATGCAGCACCTGGTGGACCGTGACGAGATCGAAGGTGCCGCGCTCAAGCGGCAGGTTCAGAATATCGGCATGGCGGACAGACGCATGGGACACTTCCGCGCGCTCGAGATTGGAGCGGGCAACCGCCAGCATGTCGCGGCTTGCGTCAACCCCGGTTCCGCGCCTGTAAAGATGAGAAAACAGCTGCAGCATCCGACCCGTCCCGGTGCCCAGATCAAGCATCGAATCGAACGGGGTCTTGCCGACCAATTCCAGAAGCGCAGCTTCCACCTGTTCATCGGAGACATGAAGGGAACGCAATTCATCCCAACTGTCCGCATTGCGGCTGAAATAGGCCTGTGCCCGTTCCGCGCGAGCTTTCTTGACTGCAAGGAGCCGCTCATTGTCCCGTGACAGCAACGGGTCATCCGGTGATACCGTGCTGATGATTTGACGCGCAAGCGCGTGAGATCGCCCATCGCCGATCAGCCGGAAATAAGCCCAGGCCCCTTCCTGGAAGCGTTCGATCAGTCCGGCTTCGGTCAAGAGCTTCAGGTGACGGGAGATGCGCGGCTGTGATTGTCCCAGAATGTCCGTCATGTCGGTGACGGTCAGATCACCTTCGAACAGCAGCGCCAAAAGCCGCATTCGCGTCGGCTCGCCGGCTGCCTTGAGCACGTCGACTGTTCTCTCCAGTCCCAGTTTTCGCGTGTCCAGCATTAACGCCTCAAACCACCCAACGCGGCAAAACATAAAATCACATAAAGATATCTTTATATCATTTTTGGAGTCGCCGCAACTGAAATCGAAAATGTCGTTTCCAGATTATCTGACGTGATTGCGCCGGAATCGAGTCCGGGAACGATTGTCAGTGACAGAGGTGGCAGGCGATCCGCCCGCGCCGCGGACAGATGAGAAGACACAGATCCGGAGGTCCCATCGGACTATGCGGAATAGATCCACTGCTCGGGAATCTGCGCGCGCACGGCCTCTCCGACACCGATGCGACCAGGTTTTTCCACCCACGCAAGCAAACCGCGACGGCGCTTGGCCGCCGGAACAAAACTCAGCGCAAGGGAAGTGTGTTCGCGTTGCGGATAATGATCTGCGATCGCGGCACCGGAGTATTTGCAGGGGCCATTTTGAAAATCCACCTTGAGTGTGACACCACCCTCAAAGAAAAGCAGCGTACTGGCTGGCAGCATCGACAATTGGGGAATGCCCTCAATCAGAAGATTGCCGCCGATCCACTCCGGCATGATGTTGTCGATATCCATTTCGGCGGCAGTCGCAGCCAGTTCGTCGGGGGCAAGAAGAGTGAGCTGTCGTTCATTGCGTAACTCGGTTCCACGCGGGTACCAGGGTTCCCTGGGCCCCGATGCACGGGTCAGGCCGGCGTGACGGTCACCCTTGATTCCCTCAAAGGACAGATCAAGCTCGCTGACAGGTTCCGTTGCGAATGTGTCGCCCTTGGCCGCATACAGACCGGTAAGCTTTCCGATCGCCCTGCCCGCTGGTTTGATATCCATGTCACTCATCCCGTATTCTCAGTCCCGGCCTCACCAGGAAAGAGCTGATCCATCATAATTCCAGAAGCGGCCCGTGGTCTCGATCGTGAGCCGGTGGGCCAGATCCAGCACACCGGCGGCGCTGTCCCGCGTCGCCACATCTGCGGTGGGTCCCCCCATATCCGTTCGCACCCAGCCCGGATGGACCGACGCCACCGCGATGCCTTCCGGCTCGAGGTCTGTCGCCAGCCCCTGAATCACCTTGTTGACGGCAGCTTTGGATGCCCGATAGGCAATGCGATCCGAATGGGTATGGGAAAGCGAGCCCATCCAGCTTGAAAGAGTGATGATGCGTGCCCTTTCACTCCGCCGCAGATGTTCCAAAAAGGCATGGGTAACCCGCAGCGGTCCGACCGTGTTGATATCCAGCGTGTCGGAAAAGCCATCGAAATCCATATCCAGCACCGATTGCTGAGCGGGTCCGATGACACCTGAACAATTGACCAGTATATCGATGCCGCCTTCGACCGTTGCTGCGGCTCTTTCGATTGCTTCGCCATCCCGCACATCAAACACGAGGGCCTGAAAACCGGTGCCGGCAAGGTCCTGCAGTTCGTCTGCATCTTCGGCTCGACGCACCGATCCGACCACGTGCCAGCCACGCGCCAGCGCCTGCCGCGCCAATTCGTGACCAATGCCCCGGCCGACACCGGTGATCAATATGGTGGTCAATAATCTCTCCGCTTTTCGGCTTTATCGGGTGAGTCGCTTATAGGTCACACGCTTCGGATTGACGCTTTCCGGTCCAAGGCGCCGGATCTTGTCCTGCTCATAGTCTTCGAAATTGCCTTCGAACCATTCCACATGGCTGTCTCCTTCAAAAGCCAGGATATGCGTCGCCAGACGGTCAAGGAACATCCGGTCGTGGCTGATGATGACGGCACAGCCGGCAAAGTTTTCCAAAGCGTCTTCCAGCGCCGCAAGGGTTTCGGTGTCCAGATCGTTTGTTGGTTCGTCGAGCAGAATGACATTGCCGCCGGATTTCAGCATCTTTGCCAGATGGACGCGATTGCGTTGGCCGCCTGAAAGCGTGCCCACTTTCTGTTGCTGATCGCCGCCCTTGAAGTTGAAGTTTGAGCAATAGGCCCGGGAGTTGATCTCATGCTTGCCGAGCTTGATGATGTCATTGCCGCCGGAAACCTCTTCCCAAACGGTCTTGTCGCCGGCCAGCGCATCGCGGCTCTGGTCCACATAACCAAGATCGACTGTCTCACCGACGGTGATGGATCCGCCGTCGGGTTCCTCCTGTCCGGTGATCATGCGAAACAGCGTCGTCTTGCCCGCGCCGTTGGCACCGATCACACCAACGATGCCCCCCGGCGGAAGACGAAAGCTCAAATCGTCGATCAGCAATTTGTCGCCATATCCCTTGGACAGGTGATCAGCCTCGATGACCACCTGGCCCAGCCTCTCACCGACCGGAATGACAATCTGGGCGTCGCCGGGCCTCCGCTCAGCGGCCGATTGCACCAGCTCGTCATAGGCCCTGATACGGGCCTTTGACTTGGCCTGACGGGCCTTCGGGCTTGAGGCGATCCATGACTGTTCGCGCGAAAGCGCCTTCTGGCGGTTGGCTTCCTCGCGCCCTTCCTGAACCATGCGTTTGGCCTTGGCATCCAGATAGGCCGAATAATTGCCCTCATAGGGAATCCCGCGGCCACGATCCAGTTCAAGAATCCAGCCCGTGACGTTGTCGAGAAAATAGCGGTCATGGGTGATCATCAGCACGGCGCCCGGATATTCTCGCAGGTGCTTTTCCAGCCAGGCGATGGTTTCCGCATCCAGATGGTTTGTCGGTTCATCAAGCAACAGCAGGTCGGGTTGCGACAGCAGCAACTGGCACAACGCTACCCGGCGCTTTTCACCGCCGGACAGCGGTGCGACTGCACTGTCTCCCGGTGGGCAGCGCAACGCGTCCATGGCCATTTCGACCTGACTGTCGAGGTCCCACAGGTTCTGGGCATCAATGACATCCTGAAGGGCTGCACCCTCATCGGCGGTCTCGTCGGAATAATTCATCATCAACTCGTTGTACCGGTCGACGATCGCCTTCTTCTCCGCCACGCCTTCCATGACGTTTTCCACAACGGTCTTGCTTTCATCCAGCTGCGGTTCCTGAGGCAGATAGCCGAGCGTCGCACCCTCGGCGAGCCAGGCCTCTCCGGTAAATTCCTTGTCGAGCCCGGCCATGATCCGCAGTACGGTGGATTTACCTGCCCCATTCGGTCCTAGGATGCCAATCTTTGCATCCGGATAAAAGGACAGGTGAATGTTTTCGAGAACCTTCTTTGAGCCGTAGGCCTTGTTCAGCCCGGCCATGTGATAAATGAACTGGCGCGCCATGGCGTGCAATCTTCCTCGTAATGGGGGACATAAATGATTGCGCTGCTTTTAGGCAAACTGGGAAAAGAGGGCAATGCCCTTATTGGATTGCAGACAGTCCCTGTCGATTGGACAATCACAGTCGAGTGCATTTCGGAAAACAAATGTGACATCACACTTGGCTCTCTAAAGCGTGATATTTTTCAAAGTCTTCGTGACACCACTTTACAATTCCATCGTCTAGGTTGCGCCTGTCCCAAACGGCTTCGGCCTATTTTTTTCCAGAGGAGAATTCCATGAACAGCAAATCGAAAAAAGCACTCGCAATGATGGTCGTCAGCGGTGGTCTGGCAGCAGCTGTCGCATCGACGGTCCCTGCAACTGCATCCTGCGGTGCCTGCGGCGCGACCGTCAGCGCCTGTAGCGCCTGTGGTGCTTGCGGCGCCTGTGGTGCCAAGAAGAAGAAAGCCTGCGGCGCATGTGGTGCTTGCGGCGCATGCGGAGCCTGTGGCGCCAAGAAATCCAACTGATCTGATTTGACATGCCGGGACCGTCTGGCTCCCGGCATGTCGGTTGGCGTCGGCGCAACATGGCCATCGACACCATGTTCCTGTAGCCTTTGGCCAAGCCAATCTTAAATTTTCCGGATTATCACGAGAATGAACGTCACCGTCCGAGACAATCCCGAGATCGACTTTTCCGCCCTGCCGCGAGACAGATTGTTGGCGATGCAATCCGCCGCCGACCAGATGATCGCCGTACTCGAGGAGGCGGCCGAAGAACAGAAGCATGTCCTTATCGATGTCCTGAACGCCACGGCGCCTGACGCCTTTACACAATGGCAACATTACCCGCCCGGCGATATTCATGACCGGGAAAATGGTGCCCTGTGGTTCTACCATGCGCATGCCGAAGATGAGGCTGCAAGACCCTGGGCCGAGCACGGGCATTTTCACCTCTTCGTCTACACAGAACACGTCAAAGAGGATGTCGAACCGATCGCCCTTCCGCCCGAGCCGGATATGGAACTTGGTGGCCTGTGCCATTTGGTGGCCATCTCCTTTGACCAGGCCGGCACACCGATGCGCATTTTCACCACCAACCGGTGGGTCGCCATGGAATGGCAGTATCCCGCCGAAGAAGTCATACGGCTGCTGGATCACTTCGTCATTGAAAACGAGGAATTTGCTCTGACAAGCCGTTGGCTGATGGCAGCCCTGAAGCTGTTCCGGCCGCAGATCGAGTGGAGCTTGCAGGAACGGGACAAGGTGATCGCAAAATTGCGCGAGAATGATCCCGAAGGCTTTTCCGAGGATGAATCAATCGAGGTTCTTTCATCTTTCCCGTTTGATCTCGGCAGTCAGATCGACTCCATCGAAGCCGCTCTTTCAAACTGAGCGTATCCGAACGAGAATGTCCTGACGAACGGTTCGACATTGCCCCGGCTCTTCAGAGCGGGCATTGTCGGATCATGACCGATTTTTCTGATCCGACGATCCTCGAGTCGCCCACCGGCGCAGCGATCAGCCTGCATCACGCAGCCCCGTCCGACACCCCGCAGGCGATTGTCCAGATCAATCATGGCCTGGCTGAACATGCTGCCAGATATGCGCCCTTTGCCGAGTTTCTCAACCAACACGGTTTCGCGGTGTTCGCCCATGACCACCGTGGCCACGGCCGCACCAAAGCGACGGATGCGCCGACCGGCAGCTTCGCGCGTGCATCGGCTGGTTCGGGTTGGCAATCGGTGATTGACGATACGCTGGCCGTCAACACATACGCGACAACACTTTACCCGGATACGCCGATCATTACGTTCGGGCATTCGATGGGTGGAATGATCGCGATGAATTTTGCTCTCACCTACCCCGACAGGCAGGCAGGGCTGGCGGTCTGGAACGCCAATCTCAATCCCGGTGCCGCTGGCCGAATCGCGCAATTGCTCCTGGCAGCGGAGCGTATGATTCTGGGTTCGGACGTCCCAAGCCGCCTGTTACCCAAAATGACTTTCGAGCAATGGGGCAAATCCATCAAGGACGCCCGCACACCCTTTGATTGGCTGTCCCACGACGAAGAACAGGTTCAAACCTATATCGACGATCCGGATTGCGGCTGGGACGCATCCGTTTCCCTGTGGCAGGATGTTTTTGCCATGGGCTACCGCGCCGGAAACCGCACTGAACTGGCCCGCCTGCCGGTTTCACTGCCGATCCACCTTGTCGGAGGCGGACAGGATCCAGCGACGGATGGCGGCAAGGCCGTAAGGTGGTTTGCCGAACGCCTGAAGCAGGCAGGCCAATCGGACGTCTCCATTCAGGTTTACGAGACAATGCGCCACGAGACCCTCAATGAGTCGGCACCGCCAGGATCAAAAGGCGCAATGGAGGACTTTTTGCGCTGGGCGGACCGCGTACTTCACCGAACCGACTGACAAGTTCGAACCCGGGTGCCTTGTCCCGACGGAATTTCCGCTTGGCGTAGCCCCGATGGGTTTGCTACCAACACGAGGCAATTTCCGCTATCCGGAGCCCTTCATGCTGGCCGATCTCTTCACCATCGACAACCTGACCACTTTCCTTGTGCTGACCGCGCTGGAAACGGTGCTCGGGTTTGACAATCTTCTCTATATTTCCATCGAAGCCAAACAGGTTGATCCGGCTAAACAGGCCTGGGTCCGACGCATGGGGATTATCCTGGCAATCGTCTTGCGGATCGTGTTGCTGTTTGTCGTCCTGCAGTTGATCAGCCTCCTGCAGGAACCGCTTTTTGTGCTTGACCACCCCTGGATTTCCGGCGCCGTGAGTGGGCATTCGCTGATCGTTCTGGTTGGCGGCGTCTTCCTGATCTACACCGCCATGAAGGAGATTTACCACATGATCGGTGTCGAGGACCTGGAGCATGAAAACGAGGGCCCGGCCCGTCGCACGGTCACAATGGCTCTTCTGTGGATCGTCACGATGAACTTTGTCTTTTCCTTCGACACTGTTCTGTCAGCCGTTGCATTGACCGACAATTTCATTGTCATGACCGCAGCCATCGTCATCTCAGGTGCGCTGATGGTGCTGATGGCCGACACCGTCGCTGCATTTTTGCAGAAGAACCGGATGTATGAGGTGCTTGGCCTGTTTGTGCTGTTGCTGGTCGGCGTCATGCTGATGTCGGATGGCGGGCATATCGGGCACCTGGCATTCTTCGGTTTCCCCATCGAGCCAATGGCCAAGTCGACCTTCTATTTCGTCCTGTTCACCCTCGTGGCGGTCGAAGTGGTTCAGGGACGCTATCAGAAGCGCATCCTGGCTGAAAATGCCAGCCGGCGCCGCGTCAAGGGGTCCGGCAATGTCTGACGCGCCACTTGCCGGCATTCGTGTCATAGAGCTTGCGCGGGTGCTGGCCGGGCCATGGGCTGGCCAGACGCTTGCCGATCTCGGCGCGGACGTCATAAAGGTCGAAAATCCCGATGGCGGTGACGACACACGGCATTGGGGGCCGCCCTTCATCGAGGGAAAGGATGGCGAGAACCTTGGCGCCGCCTATTTCCACGGCACAAACCGCGGCAAACGCTCCGTCGTCGCCGACCTCCGGACCGCCGATGGCCGCGAGTTCGTCAGGCAATTGGCGGACAGTGCCGACATTCTGATTGAAAACTTCAAAACCGGTGGCCTCGAAAAATACGGTCTTGACTATGTGTCCCTGCGGGCCAGCAATCCAAAGCTCGTTTATTGCTCGATCACCGGTTTCGGTCAGACAGGCCCGCTCGCCACGGTGGCCGGTTATGATTTTATCATTCAGGGCATATCAGGTTTCATGTCCATCACTGGCGAGGCCGATGGACAACCAATGAAAGCCGGAACCGCCATCGCTGATCTGTTCACCGGCGTTTACGCCGTCACGGCCATTCAAGCGGCACTCATACACGCCCTGAAGACCGGCAAAGGACAGCACATAGACATGTCCCTCCTTGACTGTCAGGCCGCCGTGCTTGCCAATCAGAACATGAACTTTCTTGCCACCGGCAATAGCCCCAGACGAATGGGCAATGCCCACCCCAATATCTCGCCTTATGAAGTGGTTCCGACCTCGGACGGATACCTGATCCTCGCGGTCGGAAACGATGGTCAATTTCGAAAACTGTGCGCAATTCTGGGACTCGACGACATGGCCGATGACCCCGACTTTGCCACCAACCGTGCGCGGGTAGCCAATCGTGTGGCCGTCAATGAGCGCCTGGTGGCCCGAACGGCGACGATTGAACGGGACGACCTGCTTGAACGATGCAAGGCCCACGGCGTTCCGGCCGGGCCGATCAACTCGATCGGTGAAATGTTCGCGAACCCGCAAATACAGGCACGGGCACTCCGACTTGCTCTGGATGACGGCGACGGCAATGAAATTCCTGGGGTCGCCACGCCGATCAAATTATCCGGCACACCTCTGCACTACGACCGTCCCTCGCCACGCCTTGGCGAGCACACGGATGAAGTCCGGCGCGAACTGGACGGCCTCAATTAGGGGCTCGTTGCGATACCGGACGACGCTTCCAGCTGGTCAGGATCGAATATGCTGGCTTTGCTGGTAGACGGCGGTTGATCGTGCCCCTGACCGGCAATAGCCGAGCATCGGTCGGTCCAGCTCATCGAGCGCATCGACCATCGCCTGCACCTGTTCATGCCCGACACCGGTTTTGCCGATCGGGATGTGCCGCATTTCGATCCCGAGAGACCGGGCTTCGGCTTCAATCGACTGATAGCTCGGCTGTCCGGCTTCTTCATCATCCGGGCGGTGACACACGATCGACTTGAATCCCATTGACTGGATCGTTCCAAGATCATCCGTGGTGATCTGACCGGTGACCGAATAGGAGTCGTCTACTTTTCGAAGGTCCATTGCAAACTTTCCGCTAGTGCAATTCAGGTTTTGACGGAATCGGCAAAAGCTGAATGCTTCAACAAAATCAAGGCTCGGCACCGTTGTCCCGTTTCTGACAAAACGTGAAACGGCCTAAACGGTTGTGCCGTTTTTCATAAACCGTGTCGCGGCCAAATGAAAGCAATTCGCAAAATACGGTTGGTCCAACAGATCCATCAATGGACGGACTATCGGTTGCTCAAGGTGCGCTGCACCGCATCCTTCCAACCGGCAAGGTCCCTGCTTCGGGAGTCTGCGTCGATGACGGGTTCGAACCGGCGATCTCGCGCCCAAAGACGGGCAAAGTCCTCCTGCCCGGGCCAAACACCCGCTCGCTGACCGGCAAGCCATGCCGCGCCCAGGGCCGTCGTTTCCAGGACCTTCGGCCGGTCCACGGGCGCTCCCAGAATATCGGCGAGCCTTTGCATGGTCCAATCCGACGCCACCATGCCACCATCGACACGCAGAACCGTCTCATGGGCACCGCCCTGCCAGTCCTTGCGCTTTGCCGTCAGCAAGTCATGTGTCTGGTAGCAGACAGAGTCCAGCGTCGCCTTGGCGATTTCAGCCGGCCCGGTATTGCGCGTCAGACCGAACATTGCGCCGCGCGCTTCTGCATCCCAATAGGGCGCACCTAGTCCGACAAAGGCCGGAACAAGATAGACATTCTGTTCCGGATCGGCTGCCTTTGCCAGTTCGCCGCTTTGTTCGGCGCTGTCGATAATCTTCAGACCGTCCCGCAGCCACTGAACACCGGCACCGGCGATGAAAATCGACCCCTCCAGCGCATAGGTGGTCTCGCCATTGAGACGATAGGCAATGGTTGTCAAAAGCCGATTGTTGGAAGGGACCAATTCGCTGCCGGTGTTCAACAACGAAAAGCAACCGGTTCCATAGGTCACCTTCATCATTCCGGCATCAAAACATGCATTTCCGAGTGTAGCCGCCTGCTGATCGCCGGCAACGCCAAGGATTGGTTTCCCCGACAGTGGAAGATCTGATGCGATAACACCAAAATCGTCAGCGCTGTCACACACCTGCGGAAGAAGCGAGACCGGAACCTTCAGATGAGACAGCAATTCCTCGTCCCATTGATTGTCCCTGATATTGTACATCAGCGTCCGCGCAGCATTGGTCGCATCGGTGACATGGCGATCTCCCCCGGTCAGCCGCCAGATCAGGAAGCTGTCGATCGTACCAAAGCATAGCGCGCCGCTCTCGGCCCGTCCGCGTACACCCTCGACATTGTCCAGCAACCAGCTCAGTTTCGTTCCGGAAAAATAGGGATCGAGCAATAGGCCGGTTTTACGGCTGAAGAGCGGTTCCAGCCCGTCATCCTTCAACTGGGAACAAAACTGCGCGGTACGGCGATCCTGCCAGACAATGGCATTGAACACCGGTTCACCGGTTTGGCGATCCCACACAACGACTGTTTCGCGCTGGTTGGTGATCCCGACGGCAGCGATATCGGCGGCAGTCAACCCGGCATCGATGAGGGCCTGCTCGATCGACCACAGGACCGTTTGCCAGATTTCCTCCGGATCGTGTTCAACCCATCCGGAACGAGGGAAATGCTGGGTGAACTCCTTCTGGCCCACACCGACGATGGTCTGCTGGCCATCGAAAACGATTGCCCTGCTGGATGTGGTTCCCTGATCAATCGCCAGAATATGGTCAGCCATCAGGCTCCTCCCCATTTTTGCGTTCATTGGATTTCGGTGGTGTTAGCCGCCGACCGTTTCGTAGCTGCCACTTTGTACCAGATAACCGGAAAGGTCATCCACCTGGGCATCGGTCAGAACCAGGCCACGCTTGGTTCGCCGCCAGAGGATATCATCGGTCGTCCGCGCCCACTCATGGGCCACCAGGTAATCAACCTCGGCTGCATAAAGGTCGCCGCCAAAATGCTTTCCCAGATCCTCGTAGCGTTTCGATTCGCCAAGTATTGTCTTTGCTTCAAGACCGTAGAGCCGCATAAGCCGCCGCGCATGTTCCGGTTCCAGATAATCATAATCTCTCTGCAGTTCGGCCAGTGCGTGTTCGAAACCGGTGGCCGGAAATTCTCCGCCTGGCAATGCGGCATCGGCCGTCCAACTGCCTTTCTTCGCCCCAAGCCTTTTTTCGATTTTTTCCATCATCGCTTCAGCGAGTTTGCGATAGGTGGTGATTTTTCCGCCAAAGACATTGATCAGCAACGCATCGTCAGCACCGCCCTCAGCCACCAGAACATAGTCGCGGGTCGCCTCCTTGGCTTCGGAAGCCCCGTCATCGTAGAGCGGCCGCACGCCGCTATAGGTCCAGACCACGTCTTCCGCGCTCACATTCTCAGAAAAATACTCCGACGACGCGTCGCAAAGATACGCGATTTCTTCGTCGGTAATGGCCGTTTCACCAGGATCACCCTGGTAATCGTGATCGGTGGTTCCAATGAGCGTGTAGCCGTCCTCATAGGGAATTGCGAAAATGATACGGTCATCCTTGTTCTGAAAGATATAGGCCCGCGGATCGTCGAACTTGCTGCGCACGACAATGTGGCTGCCTTGCACCAGGCGGACATTCTGGGCATTGCTGGAATGAGTAACCCCGTTCAGAACATCATCGACCCAGGGACCGGCGGCATTCACCAGAATACGTGCCGTAACCGTTTCACTCTGGCCGGTCAGCTGATCGGCAATCGTCACTTTCCAGAGACCATCGGCGCGTTTCGCGTCAACCACTTTTGTTCGCGTCCGAATAACCGCGCCACGACTGGCGGCATCGCGGGCGTTCAAAACCACAAGGCGGGCGTCGTTCACCCAGCAATCGGAATATTCAAAGGCTTTGCCGGACAGTTGTTTCAGCGGTCCGGCCGCCGGGTCGGACGTCATGTCCAGGACTCGGGTCGGCGGAAGCAATTTCCGGCCTCCGAGATGATCATAGAGAAACAGTCCCAGGCGGAGAAGCCAGGCGGGGCGCAGCCCGGTATGATGCGGCAGGACGAACCGCAGCGGCCAGATGATATGCGGCGCGTTTTTCCACAGGACTTCCCGCTCGATCAGTGCTTCCCGCACCAGCCGGAATTCATAGTGCTCAAGATACCGCAACCCGCCATGAACAAGTTTGGTCGAGCTCGACGATGTTCCGCTTGCCAGATCATCCATCTCGGCCAGAAACACCGAGTACCCGCGGCCGACGGCGTCCCGCGCGATACCGCAACCGTTGATGCCGCCGCCAATGACGAACAGGTCATAAACGTCTTTTTCGCTCATTATGTCCTCGAAATCCGCGTGATCATTACCCGCGCTATCAAAGCGAATTAATACGAACAAAAACGAAAGTCAAACGAAAGAAATGGAATTCCGATCTATTGCGTGGAAGCAGACAATGGTGTGTTTTGACGGACCATTTCCCACTGAGAGAAAATCCGTGATTCCCGCAATGCCGACAATGTGTCCGGGTTTGTGTTGAGAGCGGATATCGGTCGGTGGTACGCCCGATAGGAAGAGTACTTTAACTGCGCCCTACTGCCGAACAAGATGAGCATCACCGCACCAGAACCGCGAAACCAGATACAAATCGGTGCTGTCATGGCCTCCGTTGTTGGCGCGCTGTTACTCATTGCCCTTGTTGCCGTTATCGGTTCGACGCGACTGGCCATTGCCGCGGCCATCGGTCTCTTTGCAGGACTGGCTTTGTACCATGCCTCTTTCGGATTTACCGCCGCCTGGAGGGCTTTCATCACCGAGGGTCGCGGAGCCGGCCTGCGTGCTCAGTTCCTGCTGATCCTGCTGACCTCGGCCGTCGCTTTTCCGCTTTTGGAATATGGCAGCGTGTTTGGGCGCCCCGTGTATGGTGCAGTCGCACCCTTTGGATACTCGGCGGCTTTGGGAGCATTTGTCTTTGGAATCGGCATGCAGTTTGGCGGCAGTTGTGCATCGGGGACCCTCTTTACAACGGGCGGCGGCAACACTCGTATGCTGGCTACATTGGCTGGATTTGTCGCCGGTTCGGTCATTGCGACGGCGCACATGCCGTTCTGGTGGTCACTGCCGACCCTTCCCCGCGCCTCATTGGTGGAGTCGTTCGGCGCTGCCACGGCGTTTGCGGTGACCGCGCTGGTTCTGGGCACGATCGGTATTTACAGCATTCGCCGTGAACGCGTGAAGCACGGCACACTGGATGCCGCACCGGCCCGCGAACATGTCCTGACCGGTCCGTGGTCAAAGCACTGGGGCGCCATCGCCATTGCGGTGGTCAGCATCGCCACCCTGCTCACCCTGTCGCGCCCTTGGGGCATCACATCAGCCTTCGCGCTCTGGGGAGCCAAAATCGCGCAAGGTCTGGGCTGGAACGTCAAGGCATGGGACTACTGGTCGCAGAGCGGCAACCTGCTGGAGCGTTCGGTCTTCACCGATGCCACCTCGGTCATGAATATGGGGATCATGATCGGCGCGTTCGCCGCTGCCGCACTGGCCGGTCGATTTGCACCGAAATTACGTGTACCGCCAAGGGATCTTGTGTTGGCGATCATGGGAGGGCTGATGATGGGCTATGGTGCGCGTCTGGCCTACGGCTGCAATATCGGGGCCTATCTCGGGGGCATCATCTCCGGCAGCCTGCATGGCTGGGGCTGGCTGGTCTTCGGGTTCCTCGGCAGCCTTGCCGGATTGCGCGCGCGCATGGCCATCCCGTTTCTGCGATGAGAGGGACGTTCAATCACAGCGACGTCCGGCAACCGCGCCTTGTGGTAACAGGATATTTCAATTCGGATTTACCGTGATCGCAATTACAGTATTCCCTCGGCGGGCCCGGTGCTATATCGGTGCACTGGGTCGCTGCGGCTCCCATAGCACACCCTGTCCATTGTGTGTGGATTGAACCGCCTTGACCGCAGAACGTTCGATTCGAGAAATGTGATGCTGCAACCGATCCACCGTCTGATCCTTGAATTGGAACGCTATCAGAAGCGGGTGATCCTCATGTCGGCGGACGGCGCTGTCATGATTCTTTGCCTTTTTACCGCGATTGCGCTGCGTTATGGAGAGATTGATTTTCCCGACCGGGAAAAACTCACATGGCTTTGGATCGTCCTGCCGGTTTTCGGGGTTACCACGTACTGGTTTCTCGGCCTCTACAATATTCTGATACGCGCGATGGAAAGCCGCACCATGCTGATCGTGGCCGCAGGTGCCGCCGTGGTCGCCCTGTTCATCGCAACAGCCTCCCACATGGATACCGGTTTTCACATACCCCGGTCCGTTCCGCCGATTTTCGGTGTCCTCCTCTTCGTGGCCATCGGCTCATTGCGCGTCCTTGCCCGTGCCTACTACCAGCACGTTGCCGGCAGTCCGACCAAACGTGAAAACATCATTATCTATGGCGCCGGTGAAGCCGGCACACAACTGGCCGCGACCATTCAAAGTGGCTCCCATTATCGCCTCGTTGGCTTTCTTGATGACAATCCGAGGCTCAAGGGCAACATGATCCGCGGGTGTCGGGTCTACAGCCCGGAACGGATTGGCCGGCTGAAACAAAAGCACGATGTCAAACGTATCCTGTTTGCATTGGCAAGCGCCACGCCTGCACAGCGACGCAACATCGTTTCCCGGCTTGCACCGCATCAGCTGGAATTGCAGACCATACCGCCATTGAATGACCTGTTGGACGGCAAGGCAGCGTTGCAGCAACTGACGGAAATCCGCATTGACGATCTGCTCGGCCGCAACCCCGTTGACCCGATCCCGCAGCTATTTGATGACGCCATAAATGGCAAGAATGTGCTCGTTACCGGAGCCGGCGGCTCAATCGGGTCGGAATTATGCCGGCAGATCCTGTCGGCCCGGCCTGCAAAACTGGTGTTGCTGGAGGTCAGCGAACTGGCCCTCTACAATATCGAAAGCGGATTGACCAAACTGCTGGGACCCAATCCGGATGTCGAGACCATCTACGCACTCGGAAGTGTGCTGGACCGTAAAAGGCTGCGGGCGCTGCTTGCCCGACACGCCATCGACAGTGTGTATCATGCGGCCGCCTACAAGCACGTTCCCATTGTCGAGCACAATCCGTCGCAGGGCGTGAAAAACAATGTTTTCGGCACACAGACGGTCGCGGAGGAAGCGGCGGCGGCGGGAGTGGCGCGGTTCACCCTGATCTCCACCGACAAGGCGGTGCGGCCTTCCAATGTCATGGGCGCATCGAAGCGACTGGCCGAACAGGTCATCCAGGATATCCAGGCCACGACCAGGGACACGATTTTCTCCATCGTCCGCTTCGGCAATGTATTGGGTTCGTCCGGCTCGGTCATTCATTTGTTCAAGGAGCAAATCCGCAATGGCGGACCGGTTACGGTAACCCACAAGAACGTGACCCGCTATTTCATGACCATCGAGGAAGCCGCGCAGCTGGTCATTCAAGCCGGCGCCATGGCCAATGGCGGTGAGGTTTTTGTGCTCGACATGGGTGAGCCGGTCCGGATCCACGACCTGGCCGAATTGATGATACAACTGAGCGGAAAGACCGTTCGGGACGAAGACAATCCGGACGGCGATATTCCCATTGTCTTCAGCGGATTGCGACCCGGTGAAAAGCTTTATGAGGAGTTGCTGATCACCGACGCGGTGGTCGGGACGGAACATACCAAAATCATGCGGGCTGACGAGCGCAACGCCGCCAATTCGGGCAAGATCAGGGAATTGCTCCAACGGCTCGAAGTCGAGCTGGACCAGGAAGATTCCAGGGCGCTGCGCATGATCCTGCAGGACACGGTCGAAGGCTATGATGCAGATCGCTTCATGCAGCCCATGACCGAAGACTATCAGGCAACGGTGATCGGCTTTGACCGGTTGCAGGCACAGCGAAAAAAGACAAACTGACATTGATCAGTCCGTGGTTCATACAATCTTAGCCCATGGACGGCAGTATCTGATGTCTGACAATATTCGACAAAAAGGCCGGATCTCATGATTGTACCCGTGATTGTAAGCGGCGGTGTCGGCTCCCGCCTCTGGCCAGCCTCCCGCGTCTCCCATCCCAAGCCATTCCTGCAGCTTGAAGACGGCAAGAGCCTGCTGCAAAGCACATTTGTACGGGCGGCAAGCCTCGGCGACGTAACTGATATCGTCACCATTACCGCGCGCGATTCCTCTTTCAAAACCACCGCGGAATATGAAAAGTGCGAACGGGCAGGCATCACAAACCACCTGTTGCTCGAACCCATGGGGCGTGACACCGCGGCAGCAACGGCCGCGGCAACGCTTTACGTCGCCGAGACGTTCGGCGCCGATGCCATCATCCTGTTCCTGGCAGCCGACCACGTGATCCGCGATGTGGACGCCTTTCGCGCGGCTGTCGAACAGGCTACAGAGCGGGCAGCCAATGGTCAGATCGCAACCTTCGGCATCCGTCCCGATCAGCCCGAAACCGGTTATGGCTATATCGAAACCGATGGTGAAAAGGCTGTCCGTTTCGTTGAAAAACCGGACCGCGAAACCGCCGAACACTATCTGCAGTCCGGCCGGTTTCTGTGGAATTCAGGCATGTTCTGCTTTGCTGCCGGAACCATGATCGATGCCATGGAGCAGTACTGCCCGGACATTCTGTCGGCCACCCGCGAGAGCCTGAAAAATGCAAGCCGTCAGGAGATTGAAGCAGGCCATCTCGAAACCACCCTCGATGCAGACAGTTTTGCCAAAGTGCCGAAGATTTCGATCGACTATGCGGTGATGGAAAAGGTCCCCAACCTTTCGGTCATTCCCGCGGACATCGGCTGGAGCGATGTCGGCACCTGGTCGTCCCTGTCGGAAAGCTATGCAACGGATGAAAACGGCAACGCGGTGGTGGGCGACGGTGCGCTTGTCGATGCGAAGAATTGCTTTGTCAGTGCGCAGGACCGTCTGATCGGCGTTGTCGGCGTTGACGACATCGCCGTGATCGACACGCGTGACGCAACGCTTGTTGTGGCCAAGAACAAGGCGCAGGGTGTCAAGGCGCTCTATGAAAAACTGAGGGATGATGATCACGGGGCCCATGCCAGTTTTCCCACCGGCTACCGGCCCTGGGGCTCCTACACCATTTTGGACGAGGGCGCCGGATACAAGGTCAAACGCATCGAGGTGCGGCCGGGCGGCTGCCTCAGTCTGCAATCGCACAAGCACCGGTCGGAACACTGGACAGTCGTTCAAGGCGTCGCCCATATCGTCAATGGCGACGATCACCTTGTGCTCAAGCCCAATGAATCGACCTATATCGAGCGCGGTCATGTGCACCGGATGGAAAACCGCGGCAGCGAGCCCATGACACTGATCGAGGTCCAGACGGGCAGTTATCTGGGCGAGGATGACATCGTTCGCTACGAAGACATCTACGGACGGTCCTGAGGGTTGAAGAGACTGGTTGATATTGCCATTTCGGCAGCAGGGCTGATCGTCGCCCTGCCGGTCATTGCTGTCATCGCCATCATCATTCGACTGGAAACGCCGGGTAATCCATTTTTCGGGCAGACGCGCCTCGGCCGCAACGAACACCCCTTTACCATCTGGAAATTGCGGTCCATGCACCAGGGAACGCCGGCGCTCGGCACCCATGAAGTTGCCGTTTCGGCACTGACCCGCACCGGCCACTTTATCCGCCGGACGAAACTGGATGAATTGCCCCAGCTCATCAATATTCTTCGCGGTCACATGAGCCTGGTCGGTCCGCGGCCATGCCTGCCCAACCAGGACGAGGTAATTGCCGAGCGGCGCAAGAAAAATGTCTTCGAAGCAAGGCCCGGCGTCACCGGGCTGGCGCAAATTCGCGGCATCGACATGTCAATGCCGGTGGAACTGGCCGCATGCGACCGGGCTTATCTCGACACCCAGTCGTTTGGTCTCGATCTGTCTATCTGCATTCAGACCGTTACCGGTGCAACGAACCGGCCAGGCCGCTGATATCATTCAGGCTTTGACGGAATCGGCAAAACCTGAATTGCTTTAGTGAATGGCATTCCCTGTTATTTTACAGTTGGTTAAGGCGACAAAACTGGCAAAAGACCCAACACGGCACTGCTGACGCACGGAATTGTCGTAAAAAACATTCCTGCTCAAAAAACTACACGCTTTACATTCAACTCACATCATGATTTATCAAAGCAAGTTCCTTTTTGTTTATTGCGACAAGGCTTGATGTGACCATACTTCCTGCTGCTGCCCTGAAAAACCGGGTGGGACCGGATAACCATTCCCATCCCTGGACAATCGAGTCGCTCCACGCTCTGGTGGATGGTGACGGAACGGAGACGGCCCGACGCACGATCGAACGGGCAGTCTCGAAACAAGGGCTCCTGCCTCCCACGCTCGCCATTGCGGATATCCGCGACGAATGGGACCGGGCTCCAAGGCGCTGGGCAACCGAACATCTCCTGGCGCAAGCCAGGAAGGAACGGCTTGTCTCCCTGTTTGTTCAACAGCACGATACCGCCGATGGCATCCACCTGATCGCCGCCAATGATGGCAGACAGGCCCGCCGGTGGGTGTTCCTGACGTCCGCCGAGCCCGACGACACGGAACTCGCCAATGCGTTGCAGACGGTGTGCAGCGAAACCGGCGGCACCCCTCTCCTGTGGCCGCACGGCAAACTGTGCCGACGGGTAAGAGCGCTGGTCGACAGCGATCAACGCATCGCCCCCGATCTGGCAACCGCGCTGGCTGTCTACCATCCGGTCTACAGGCCGACCGGTTCGGCCGCAGCAAACGCAACAAGCAGGGCCGCCACACCGGGCCTCTCCCATCTCGACCGGCTGGAGGCGGAAAGCATCCATATCCTGCGAGAGGTTGCCGCAACCGCCGATAATCCGGTGATGCTCTATTCGGTGGGCAAGGACAGCGCCGTCATGTTGCATCTGGCCAGAAAGGCCTTCCATCCGGCCCCGCCGCCCTTCCCTCTCCTGCATATCGACACCGGGTGGAAATTCCAGGAGATGATCCAGTTCCGGGACACCATGGCGGCCGAGGCCGGCATGACGCTTCTGACCCACACCAATCCGGAGGGCCTGGCAAAGGGCATCAACCCGATCGACCATGGCAGCGCCGTTCACACCGACATCATGAAAACCCAGGCACTTAAACAGGCCCTTGATGAGGGACAATATGATGTTGCCTTTGGCGGCGCCCGCCGCGACGAGGAAAAAAGCCGGGCAAAGGAGCGCATCTTCTCGTTCCGTACCGGCACCCATCGCTGGGACCCGAAGAACCAGCGCCCCGAATTGTGGAATCTCTACAACACCGAAATCAGCAAGGGCGAGAGTATCCGCGTCTTCCCGATTTCCAACTGGACCGAGCTGGATGTCTGGCAATATATCCACCGCGAAGCGATCCCCATCGTGCCGCTCTATTTTGCCGCAAGGCGGCCCTTTGTGCGCCGCGACGGCATGATCATCATGCTTGATGACGACCGGCTGGAGCCGCTGGATGGCGAATCCGTGGAATTCAAGAGGATCCGTTTTCGCACCCTCGGTTGTTATCCCCTGACCGGCGGCTTTGAATCCGAAGCCGATGATCTCGACACGGTCATTCTTGAACTGCTGAAGGCCCGCAACAGCGAAAGGCTGGGTCGCGCAATCGATACGGATAGCGCCGCATCGATGGAGAAGAAAAAGCAGGAAGGGTATTTTTGATGACCGCGCAACAGGAAATCGAAACCTATCTGGAAACCCAGGCCGGCCTGGAAACCCTTCGCTTCATTACCTGCGGCAGTGTCGATGACGGCAAGTCGACCCTGATCGGGCGCATGCTCTTTGAATCGCAGATGATTCTTGACGATCAGCTTTCCGAGCTGGAACGCACCTCGTCAAAAATCGGCACACAAGGCGAGGACATCGATTTCGCGCTGTTGGTCGATGGCCTCAGCGCCGAACGCGAACAGGGCATCACCATCGATGTCGCCTATCGTTATTTTGCCACCGACCAGCGCAAGTTCATCGTCGCCGACACGCCCGGCCACGCACAATACACCCGCAACATGGTGACCGGTGCTTCGACCGCCGATGTGGCCGTAATCCTGATCGACGCCCGCAAGGGACTGCTGGAGCAGACCCGTCGCCACTCCTTCATTGTGTCCCTTCTGGGCATTCGCCATGTGGTTCTGGCCGTCAACAAGATGGACCTGATCGGCTTCGACCAGGCCGTGTTCGACCAGATCGTTTCCGATTATGAAGAATTGAGCCGACGGTTCGCCTTCGAAACGGTCACCGCGATCCCGCTCTCGGCCCTCAAGGGCGACAATGTGGTCAGCCGCTCGGCCGAGACCGCCTGGTATCACGGCCCGACCCTGCTGGGCTTTCTCGGCGCGGTGGAAACCCGCAAGGCGCTGGTCGGTCATGCCTTCCGCATGCCGGTTCAATGGGTCAACCGGCCCGATCTCGATTTCCGCGGCTATGCCGGCACCATTGTCGCCGGCACCATCGCGCCCGGCGACGAAATACGCATCCTGCCCTCGGGAGAGATTGCGTCGGTGGAGAAAATCATCCTTGGAGAGGCGGAACTTGCGACCGCCGAAGCCGACCAGTCCGTCACGCTGACGCTCGACCGTGAGGTGGACATTTCGCGCGGCGATGTGCTGGTGGCCGCCAAGGACCCCTGCGAGACCTCCGACCAGTTCGAGGCCAAGCTCGTCTGGATGGCGAAGGATACCGGCTATATCGGCCGCACCTATGCGCTCAAAACCGCCGCCGGCACGGTCAACGCAACCCTGTCGGAGATCCGCCACACCTACAACATCAACACCTTCGAGGAGGCCATGGGCCGCGCCCTCGAGCTCAATGATATCTCGGTCGTCAAGCTGGCGCTTGACCGCGACATCGCCTTCGAGTCCTTTGCCGATTGCCCGCCCATGGGTTCATTCGTGCTGATCGACCGCCAGACCCACCAGACGGTCGCCGCCGGCATGATCGATTTTGCCCTGCGGCGTGCCAGCAATGTCCACCGCCAGGCGGTGACCGTCGACAAGAAGGCCCGTGCCAGGCTCAACGGCCATGCCGGCCGCTGCCTCTGGTTCACAGGCCTATCCGGCTCCGGCAAGTCCACCATCGCCAACGCGCTGGAACGCAAGCTCCACGCAAAGGGCTACCGCACCTACATCCTCGACGGCGACAATGTCCGCCTCGGCCTCAACCGTGATCTCGGCTTCACCGACGCCGACAGGGTTGAAAACATCCGCCGCGTGGCAGAGGTGGCAAAGCTGATGGTGGATGCGGGTTTGATCGTGATGACGGCGTTCATCTCCCCGTTTCGGGCCGAAAGGCAGGCCGCGCGGGATTTGTTCGAAGAGGGGGAATTTGTCGAGATTTTTGTAGATACACCGCTGGAGGTGGCTGAGGCACGGGATCCGAAAGGGCTATACAGGAAGGCCCGGCGCGGTGAACTGCCGAATTTCACCGGGATTGACAGTCCCTATGAAGCGCCAGAGATGCCGGAGGTTTGGTTGGGGACGGAGTTGGATTCCACGGAGAAGGCGGCCAACTTCGTAATGTCAGATCTGTTGCTGTAAACCTACACAAAGAGGTTGATACTCCAACATTGCGAATTCAGCCTAGTTGCATTCGCACGGTCGGGCCATAATTCTCAACGAACACCATCTTGATGTGAGTGCTGTATTGTGAGCAAGCCTTCTACCGCCGAGCGGGACAAAAAGAGCAACAAAGAATCTGTTGATATCGGTCTGTACTCCAAGCGTGTCACAGACCAGGATTTCGCTGGCCAGCCTTGCCTGTTTCTCGACCGAGACGGCGTTATTGTTGAAGACACCCATTACCTCCACAGAGTCCAAGACATCGAGTTCATTCCGGAACTGCCAAAGGCAATTGAACGGGCCAATCATGCGGGAATAGCGGTCGTGATTGTGACCAATCAAGCCGGCATTGGACGCGGATATTATGGCTGGCCCGAGTTTGAAAAAGTGCAAGGCGCGATACTCAAGCATCTTTCTGACGCGCACGGCAATGTCGATATGGTGCTCGCTTGCGCCTATCACGCAGATGCGTTGGGGTCGTTTGGCATTGCCGATCACCCGTGGCGAAAGCCAAAACCTGGCATGCTGATGGAAGCGGCCAATACACTGGGTATCGACCTCGCAAACTCCTTCATCGTTGGAGATTCAATTTCTGACCTGGAGGCTGGAAGCGCCGCAGGTCTTCGAAGGGGCACGCTCGTCATGACTGGTCATGGAAAGCGAGAATATTCTGAAAAATCTGAAATAGTTTTTGAGGAATGGAAGTCCGATGGACGGTTTGAGGCGACTGTGGCAGAGACGGCCGCAAAAGCGATTTTCGATTGGATAGAGTCGATCAATCTCCGGAAAGATGTTCCCTGACAAAGCGCTCAGCCTCCAGAAGCGATTCCGGCGTGCCTATGTCAATGAAAGGAGCCTCTTTGACCGCGACGACCCGCAAATTCGCCCCGTCCGCGATAAACTGTGGAAACAGATCATGTTCAATGCTGCATGCCCTCCCGCGCGCAAGCATCCGCAGGCGCTCCGTCCTAAACAGGTAAATTCCACTATTGATGAGGCCCTGCCCCTCTACCTTTTCCTGAAAGCCGACCAGTTGCCCTCCTGCGTCCATTTCGAGCGAACCAAATCGCGCGGTATCGTCAACAAACACGCCTATGATGCCGCCGTCCACACCCGCATGACGCCGCCACGCCAGAAGGTCGGATATGCCGTCCATTATGAGTCCGTCGCCATTGGCAACAAGCACCCAGTCCCGACAGAGATCAAGACAATTGAGAAGCCCGCCACCTGTGTCGAGTGGCTCTTCCTCCCGGCGGCATTGGCGTTCAAGTTGCGGAAGGCTATTGTCAGCAGCCCAGCTTTCGATTTGCTCGGCGCGGTAGCCGGTGGAGTAAACGAAGTGCCTTGGGCCATTCGAGGCGATCCAATCGGTCAGCCAATGCAAAAACGGGCGGCCGGCAACCGGAACCATTGGCTTGGGCTTGTCTGGATAAATCTCCTGGATTCGTGTTCCGCGACCACCGGCCAACACAACCACAGTCACATCTTCGTATAATTCGCTCATGACGCCAGCTGTTCTTCAACCTCTGCACAGATGTAATGATAGAGACAGATATGAATCTGCTGAATCAGCGGTGTAGAACGGGATGGGACATCAATCAGCACATCACTCAAGGGCGCTAATCTTCCCCCGCCCTCCCCGGTAAGGGCGATTGTTGGTAATTTGAGTGCTCGCGCCACTTCAAATGCCCTGATGATATTCTGTGAATTACCGGAGGTGCTGATTCCCAGAAGAACACCACCTGAACCGCCATACGCCTCCACTTGCCGGGAAAAGACAGTGTCAAAGGAATAGTCGTTAGACCATGCAGTCAGCACGGACGGGTTGGAGGACAGGCATATGCAATTGAGGGCTCGTCGTTCCTTCAAAAACCTGCCCAAGAGTTCCCCGGTAATGTGCATTGCATCTGACGCCGAACCGCCGTTCCCGCAGACAAGCAGCGGCTTGCCGGCTGAGAGACTCTTTACGATGATGTCGACAGCGTGCTCCGCGTTGTAAACACCCGCATGATCCTTCGCTGCATCCAGAATGCGGGCGGACTGATCAAGATAACCTGCTATACTCATCCTCTTGCCTTCCTCGGAGTGTTTGCTAGAAGGCTTATGCCACCACTCAAAGTTGACGTCCATGCCACCACGTCTCCTCATTGTCGATCAAAGCCTGAAGGGGTTTGAGGGGCATCATCACGCCTACACCTCAAGTGTGATTGAAGCCGCACATTCGTGTGGAATCGAACCTCTTCTCGCCTGTCACTCTGATTTTAAGGAAGTAAGCCTCGGCGATGCACCCATTATTGGTCGTTTCTCGGTTGATTGGAATAATGCTCGCAGATCTGTCATTACGTCCGCATCACACCACCTGTTGACAAATATGCCAGCCTCGCTGCGACGTGGCCTGCTTGGAATAACTACAAACAAACTGCCTCGGGTATCCGGGAACAAGCCCGACACTCGCTTTGCAAAACAGCTATTGAGGATATTGGCCAATGCACACCTAGCCAAGGACGACCACGTTTTCATCCACACGCTTGGTGCATCGGAGTTTTTGGGCGTTGCGGAGCTACTTCCTCAAATCCCACCGCAGGCACCACGGCTGAACATTATGCTACGTTATGATGGAATGGAAACATTCCGGAACGCATTCCAGAAACTGCAAAGAATGGATACACGCGTTGCATTTTGGACGGACACGAAACAATTGGCTGCCCACTATAAGGACCTGGGTTGCACCAAAATTGGCGTCCTCCCAATTCCGAGCGGATTTTCGAAGGTGCCAAACCGTCCACCCAAAACAAATGGGCCCATTACATTTGCCTATCTCGGCGGTGCGCGAGGAGACAAGGGATTTCATCTCTTGCCCGGTCTGGTTGAAGCTTTAAAGGACGAATTTCTCAAAACCGGTCGCGCGCGTTTTCTCATTCAGGCGACCTATGGGATCAGCCGCGAGGAAGGACTTATGGCCCACGCGCATAACCGCCTTCGCAGCTTTCCGACAAAATGGGTCAGTCTGATCGAAACACCACCCGATGCTGCAGCATTTCGCAACGCACTGCTCACTGCCGATGTACTGTTACTGCCCTATTATCGGGAAATTTATCGGCGGCGATCATCGGGACTTATGGTGCAGGCGATGGCTGCGGGCATACCAACGGTCGTTCCAAGCGGGACCTGGCTTGCAGCTACTGCGCCAAATGAGACATCGAAGAAATTCGATTCTGCCCCAACACTAATTGAGGCGGTATATGAAGTGTTTGAAGATTTCCAATCGCTGGCGACGGAGGCTCACAATTTTTCTATAGAAGGGCACTTTGCGAGCAGCTCCGCGTATAGCAGTAATATTATTTCATTATTGTTGAATAATTCAAATATATAGATATATATTATTAACAATATATCTTTTCTCAAATTCTTAATCAAAATAATCTAGTTGTTTTCTACAAAATATATATTCGTTTCACTGATATTAATCGCATTATCCGAAAATTCTGGTGAGAATATGAATATTTCATATTCCTGATTATCCATTTCCGGGTGGTAGTTCCCAAAATCAAATGCAAAAGCAAAAGAGCCGCTCTCCGTTAGTCCGGCACAAAAATTACCAGAAGAAATGTCGTCCGCCCCCTTCGCCCGAATACCAATTATAACTTGCGCGCAATTGTTCAAACTGGCTCTACCGCGAACAACAACAGTTTCATTTGACCTAGAAGGATGCATATCTCCAAGCAAAAGCAGTCCCGCTCCACCAATACCAAGGTACGTTGCATGGTCTTCCGAACCAGAATCAACCCTTTCCAAGCCTAGACCGGGCTGCCACTCTCTGTATGAAACAACATTATCAGGATCGACACGCAATCGTCCGACATACAATCGAAACTCCGAATTCAATTTGTTCTGTTGGTTAAAGTACGGTGCCCCGCGATCAAAAATGCGCCCGAACAGTCTTGTGTAGATGCGTTCGCGAAAGGGCTCACTAACATCTGAATCGGCAAAATAGATGTCTATATCCGCATTGGCCGCGGTATACCTTAACCATTCTAAGTCCGTGGTCATGAACCAAAAATCCGCATGGCGTGATTTTACGAATTCTAAACTTAAAGAGCCAAATTCATACCTGTTCATTCCAAGAAAGGCGGAACTGTCACCGAATATCTCACGAATATTATATTCAATCTCACCAGGTGGGACATTCAAATAAACTGTTTCACCTTTAGAAATTAACATGGATGCTGTTTTCATGGCACCATGCACATGTTCAAAATAATTACGATAGGCGTTCAATTGTATTTTTATTGATTGTAAACCAATAATAAAAGGTATAAAAATAGTTATTGCTATAGTATATCTTACCGTACGAAATTCTAACGATTTTGCAGGTAATTTGTTGATTATTCCGCTTAGGAATAGACTGACAAGAGCAGCATTGAAAATTGCTGGCGCGCACACATAACGGTCAGCAACAGATGTTTGCCCATAGGCGGACAAAATCAATGTTACCGACGACAGCAATAACAAAAAACTTGCAAACTTAATGCATGAGTAAGTGGGCACGAACCACAAGTTAGACACAACGAACCCTAGCATCAGAGCAGAAAACACCGAAAATACGACCAAGGAGGGGCCTATTGGCATAGAGTGCAGAGCAAGGTCAAACAATACTCCGGGGTAGTCATTGAAGTGCCCGCTCAAATTCTCACGTGATACTGCTGTCCGAAATACTTGTGCAGCTGGGTATGAAATTGATGCAATCAACGGTATTAAGCGCCACGCATTTGTCCAACTAAATTTGTCATAAAATGCCGCGAAAAGAAGACATATACCTGTAAGTATTGGTGCAATTTCTCTAGTTCCTGCAGCCAAGAAACTCAATATTAATGTAATAAATCCCCATTGAATTATATACGTCGCCTGAGTTGCGTTAAAATACCGCCTCCCAATTTCGAACGAGGCGACTAAGAACATAGCCATAAATATATCTGGCGATAATAACATAAGTATTGGGCTAGAGTGATGTGATACTGCAAGCAAAACAAAAAATGCCCTTAATAAAGTACCAACTCCCAGAATAGAAAGGCGCCGTAGTAGCAGACCCAGAGTTATCAGAAATGATATCCACTTGACGACATAGGCGTATGAGAAATCAGGTCCAAATAAATGTCTCTCAATTGCGTAAATTAAGCTTATTGTCGGTCTGTATATAAACCCGTTGATTTCGGTAATGCTTTCAATCCACGCCCGAAGTGGACTAAACACCGGTTCTGCGTGCGCCTTAGGAAAATACAAAGGATATAATGCGAAGTGGTCCCAAAGGGCTGGAGGAAATTCAATCGTATGAAAAAACAGGTATCCCAACCAGATCCCTGTCACGGCATAAAGAACAACAGCGAAATGAAAATCATACGGTTTTCTTGGCATTCGCTTCATACCTATTCAGCCATGGATTTCTAGCGTGGAAGAATTGTCAAAAAAAAGCCAAAAATAGCGATTATTAGAAAACTACAAAATAGTTTTATACCCTATCAAATTTTTCGACTATGTAATTTGGCTCATTCCGAATGTTTGCGGAAACGACATAAATCATCCTCATCACGATGAGGATGGACAAATTTGTAAACAGAAACCCTATGCCAAGCAGGATCACCAAGTAAGTCCAGCCCGGTTCCGCCGTTTCGGTTCGTCCCAGTAAATCCATCTCAAATATTCTGACCATTAACGCATTGGTCAACAGCGCCAAAATTCCACCAAAAAGCACCGTCATAGCAATGCCAACGAATTGAAACGGCAACTGGGTCCTTTGTGTTATGATATACCATGCTAGACTTTTTTGATCTTTGCTATCTCGCGCTGGCGAGCTTGTTTCAATATTAACCGTAACAACTTTGTGCGGGTATCCCGACGACACCAGCAATTCTCCGAGAAACATCGTTTGGTTCCGGTATCGCAATATCCAGTTCAATGCGCGCCGAGAAATGAGCGCTTCCTTTCGATGGCGGGAACTCAACCTTGAATCTACGGCCCTACGCATTAGTACAAAAAAAGCGTCGCGCAAGAGTGATTTTGATCTCATATCTCGACTATCACTTAGTAGCACGATATCGCTTCCGGTTTGAGAGACCCGAAACATCTCAACAATCAGGTCAAGATGATCTATGAGATTCGAGTCGAACAAGACGGCATAGTCACCGTTAGCGCGATCCAGCCCCGCCAGCGTCGCCATGTCGTATGTCACGCGTTTCGCAAGCGATACCATATATGTATGATTTCGAACCAATTCGGATAAATTCGAACGTCCCAGTTCAGTTCGACTTCCGTTGTCGACAATTATTATTTCATGGTCTGTAAATGATTGAGATAAGTAATCATTCGCCTTCGACAAAAAGGAGCAAATTTCAATATTGTCAATTTCCTCATCGATAACAAAAATAAAACTCAAGAATGAGCTATACATAATTCTGTATTCTCTCTATTTCATAAATGGAGTTGATTTTACCCGAAAAGACACAAAAAAATAACGGAGATGAATTCAATACGCTTACGTTTGTCGGACGAGCATCATCAATATAGCTGTTTTTCAATTTTGTTTTGACAGTGTAAAGTGAACCCATTTCAAATACCGAAACGTCATCACGAACATATAGTGACATTTGGCGCCGCATTTTCACACTGTTGCTTTTCGGTTTCTGCGGGCATGTCGTGCAGACACGGACTCTATCCGGCTCGCAATCCAAGCGCTGTGTTTGACACATAAAGACTGGATCATTGTGTGTACACACCGAATGGTGAGTGTAAAGGACTGAAGACAATGAATGCAGCCCTGTCTTTCCGAATGGCATTATGGACATGTAGGGCCCATCCATCACCGTTAGACCCACATTGAACAATGCTTCGACACTTAGCAGCACGATTTCTGAAATCTCGTGCGTAACTTCCAGTTCCGGAACGCCAAAAAGGCGATTGATGGCGTTCAAGTTCGAGTAGGTGGCATTGACAGCTGCGCGGGCAGACACTGAGATCTGGTCGCCATCTGCGTTTCTTGCCTTAATGCACCATGCATCACCAACAGTTTCAACCTGAGATATGCTCACATCCGTAAGGACCTGGACGCCAAGGTCATCAAGTCTATGTGTGTAGTGGTTGCGCAGCAGGAGCGGATCGAAGCTGTATTCTTCGGTTGCAAACAGCGCTTCTATCCTGTCGCCAACAAACAGGTCGGTTCTGTCAGCGATGCGCGCCGGAATTCCAACTCGCTCGCAGAACCGCACAAACTGTTGCGAATTCGTGAGTGAGTTAAATGCATCTATTCCATAGTAGCTGGTGAACGTGTCGTTTATGAAGTCACGATGGTCTTCTCGGAACCTGGAACGATGTTCATTGGCCAGCATGGCTGTGGCAATCGAGCGCGGATAGTGATAGCCAAAATGAAGCCTGGCTTGATTGACGACGCTGGCCTTCTGCCAGATTCGCGGTTCACGCTCTAGCAGAGCAACCTTGAAACCTTTGGAACGCAGAAAGACAGCGGAATAACAGCCAAAAATTCCGCCTCCAATGATCGCGAAGTCCACCTCAAGATTAAATCTGCTTGAGCTTTCAGGCATCACTCATTTGCCGCCACAACTGACGCGATTTGTTGCGCCATTTCAGGTGCAGCCTGTGCGGCCAAATTGTTCCAATATTCCAGTGACGATTTCAATTGTCCGGTGTTGCGTGGGCCAATAATGATACCGCTGAGATTGGGATCGAAAAAGCAAGTTGCTAAGGAAAAGTCATTCAAGCTTTTGGGCGCCGGCCGCAAGGTATGGGATGAATTAATGAAGCCCTTTATCCGCTCGACAATCTCCCTTGGCTCCGAGATTTGCCGCAATGTTAAAGAGCTATCGATTCCGGGGCTTTCATCAAGTTTCACTCCGCCCATATTGATACCGTAAGCAAGGTATCGGGCATCTGGAAAGCATTTCGTGTAGAACTCTCTCGCCGTATGCGTTCGAGGGTTGTCCTTGACCTGAATCCACCAGCTCTCCAGCAAGTCCTGCCCCTCAGAGGCGTATATATCCGGCCACTGTACGCCCGAAAAGCCGATTTCGAGTCCCTGGCGCAGCAGGCCTCTAAATGATTCGAGCGTTGCCGCGATATCATCACGGTTTGACCGATTGTCCCAATGAATGGCCAACCCACCGAGCGCATCCCCGAACTGCCCTTCCCACAGCTCCGCAGACAGATCGATGAAACTCGGCGTCAGCAAGGCTTTTGTGCCCCCCAGATTATTTGTTGATCCAATTTTCACAAAGACTTTGACGCCGGTTCCGCTGTTGGCCCTCATCCACTCGGAAAGCCACATTGCGGCCAGCTTGAAACTGTCTGCATTCTTGTTAATCGGATAATTTGTAGCAGTATCGATGAGCCTCCCACCTGCAGCAGCATACTCGTCAAGCATTTCAAACGCCGTTGAGCGTTCAACACCCCACCCCCACAATGCGGTACCAAGTACGACAATCTTTTTTTCTGGAGAGGCCTCGTGAAGGATCATCCAGTGCGGCCTTTGTTGACAAGTTTCTTCCTTAAAGCGCGGAGCGAAACGATATATTCCACGGCCAGGCTGGCGATTTTAACTTTCGTGTCTGGATCATCTTTCCAGCTTACGGGAACATCCACGACTTTTAGCCCGAGATGTTCAGCGGTTATCAGCAACTCTGTAGCGAAAATCCATCCATCACTTTGTGCACCGGATTCGCAGATTCGGTTTACATGCTCGCGCCTCAGAAATTTGAAACCACACATACCATCGGTGAATCCATTGTTGAACATTGTTTTGACGATGCCATTGAATAGACGAGATGTGATAGCGCGTTTCAATGATCGACCAACAACGCGTGAGCCTTTGGCAAGCCTTGTGCCAGTAACGACGTCAGCCTGATGGTTTAGGATAAGATCGATGGCCTCAGGAAGATGTTTGAGGTCAGTTGCCAGATCCAAGTCAAAATAGCCGACAATGTCGGCAGTGGACCGGTTCCACGAGGCCTTCAGGGCACGGCCAACACCGCGTTCATTCAGTCTTAAGTAGGAAACCTGCTCCGGAAACTCCTTTTCCAGATTGCTCGCAAGCTCCGGCGTCGTGTCTGTCGAGCCATTATCGGCAATCACAATGTGGTAACTGCATGCCCGGGAGGCTTGTAAACCGACCGTCTCGATCACCCTGCGTATCTGCGCATCGATCGTCTTTTCTTCATCCAGAACGGGAATGGTTATTTCAACAAGCTGAGTCATGATATTTCCACTAACCGGGCTCCTGCTGGGCAAATCAGTTCCCCGCGTCTAGACTGCCGGTTGCGTTCAGTCGAACAAACCAAAATACTGAGGCATTCACCAAACTAAAAGTACTTTTTCTCAATATATATATTGCGCAAACTGTCACAAACCGCTCGCACCTAGTGCGAGGCCTCAGTAATTGAACCCATTCCATTCTGCGTCCTGCTATCCTACACACTACTAGCAATCATTCACTGTTGAAGAAGCGGGATTGTAAGAGTAAAAATTCACGAGTGACAGGTTCATGGGTCCGATTTTACACCATTGACAAATTTCTCCACACATTGCTTGGTGCGGGGCAAATGGAGCCACCTTTTTGATTTATCAATGGAAATTTCGTAAGTCACTGGAGTTAGGTCGTCTCGTGAGGTTACTCGGCGCCCAGCCATCGACATAATCTCAATGGGCGAAACCGTGCCGCGCCCTGTAATGTTGACGATCTCACCTACGACACCCTTTTTCACAAGAGTAAGAACAGCAATTGCCGAACTATCTGTATCGATGAACTGAAAACGGCTTTCAGAATGGACCCAAATTTTGTCACCGTGCAATATATCAAAAACTGCATTCTTCTTGAGTCCAGGTCCAACAAAGCCACCTTGCCTAACAATTAGCCAGCGCTCAGCACTGTGCTTTATACATTGCTCTGCAATGTATTTATGAAATCCATATGAACTCTGTCCAGCAACTTCGACCGCTTGATTTTCAAGCGTCAATTCTGGGCGAGAACAGTCCGGATAGACATCACTCGTTGACAAGAATACATACGTTCCAAAATTGAAATCAACTAAACTGTTGCGGACCGAGGCAACTGAGTCCAGAAATTCTCTTTTCGGATCTTCATCCGCCAGAAACTTCTTTGAATTTCCATTTGCATTAATGAATACGTCGCACGATTTCCCAATGAATGATGAATAATTCTCACGCGTTATTATTTCAAATGGGACGCCAGTTTTCCGAAGGGTTCGTGCGAAGCCTCCTCCAACGAAGCCGTTGCCGCCCATAAGCAAGATCATTCTTTGGAAGCCTTCAAGTAAAAATGCCCCATTGTACTGGCCAAGAATTCAAATCTGAAACCGCTGGTTGGGCACCACTCGGCGAATGCCCGGGTTTCCCCCTTCTCAACATTCCAGGTCCAATCGTCGAATACAAGAATTGCACCATCAGCTAGTCGAGGTCCCAGATACTCAAGGACCTCAACGGTGGGCTGATACAAATCGCAGTCGATTCTTGCAAAGGCAACCGAATCGAGGGATTGAATTTCCTCGAACTGAAGACTCTCAGAAAACCAGCCTTTGACCAAGTGCAGATACGCCCTGTCCTTGCAACGAAGCATCTCATATACGTCGTCAAAATCAGCTTTGTATTGACCCTTGTGCCAACAATCTAAATCAACATCCGGAGAAACCTCAGAAAGCCCCTGAAAACTGTCTAAACCGTAAATGCTGCGATTCAAATCGAATTTGTCCCGAATATCGGCAAGTACGCCCAGCCACCTGCCTTCGAAAACGCCAAACTCCATAACAACACCAGGAACATGCTCGTTTCCCAAACCTCTCAGCAGGCTCTCAACGTAAAGCGCTTCCGCTTCGTCCAATGCGTCTACGACGATCGGCCAATACACAGAACTCGGGTCCCACGTTGCTGTCAACAAATGCTGAGGCGAATCCGGAACACCACGAATCACACCTCTAGCCCAGATGTTGTAGGGATTCTCTCCGCTGCAGGTACCAATCATTTCACGAACAACTTTCACAATCTGGCGTTTCATCAATCCCATTTAATTATAGCCGCAGTTCTCCAGTATGCAGATCATATTCTCTTTCCATCCAATCAATGGTCCGCTCCAGTCCCTCCTCCAATGGAGTAGCACAGGAAAGGCCCAGATTCAGCATTCGTTGATTCGAGAAAATCTTAACCAGTTGCCCGTCAGGTTTTGATGAGTCCCAACGAATTTCACCGTCGAAGCCGATAAGCCGAGCGATGGTCTGGGAAAGCGTCATTATCGATGTCGATTTGGCTGTGCAAAGATTGACGGGGCCAATCTGATCATAGTCATCGACAAAACGTGGAATGCAATTAGCGACATCACCAGCGTAAGTGAAGTCGCGGGTCGGTGCACCAGATCCCCACATTTCAACAAAAGGCTTGCCTGCGCGCTTTGCCTCAAAGTAGCGTCGGATCATCGCCGGCACAACGTGAGATTCACCAATGCGAAAATTGTCAAATTCCCCATAAAGATTGCCAGGGATGAGCACTGTTGTGTTCAACCCGTACTGCTCCTTATACGATCGCGCTGCAACTAGTCCCATCATCTTGGCGGTTGAGTAGCCAGCGCTCTCCGCCTGGGGATAGCCGCAAAACAGCTGGTCTTCATCGATAGGGCTTTCTGCTGTCGCGGGATACGAGCAGCCACCCATTGTGTACACAAACTTCTCAACTTTACGCCGTGCGGCCTCATCGAATGTAAGAGCTGTTAGTAGAGTATTTCGAAAATAGAAGTCCGCGGGATAGGTACGATTTGCGCCGATACCGCCGGAATATGCGGCTAAATGAACTACAATACAGGGGTGAATCTCATCGAACATACGCTTTACGTCCAAGGCATTCATCAAATCAAAGTCGGCTGATGAAACTGCTACTACATTCTGCACACCATATTGTGCTTCCAATACAGGTTTTGTGTGGCGCCCCAAAAAACCCGTTGCGCCCGTCAGGAGAACCTTTCCAGTCATTCAACAAATCCCAATTGTTCAATGTGACTTTTAACAAACGGAACCAGTCCATCAAATTGCATGTCCCAACTTAACTCCCTTTGCATGGCCTCTCGGCAGTTTGAAGATAATTCGAAGTAGTATTCGGAGCCAGCTGTGCTTAATGCCCTAACAAGAGTATCTCTGAGGCTTTCAAATGACCAGTCGTCCAAAAGGATGCCACAGTTCCACTTTTTGATGATTTCTATGCACTGGGGGTGTGGTGCACAAATTGGCGGCACTCCGCAGGCGACTGAATCAAAGAACTTGTTTGGGCAGGCATAAAAATGATCTTCACGCTCCGGATTCCAAATTACGATTGTGAATAGATAACTGGATAACAATTTAAAGAATGAAGCATTTGCCTCCCGGTACCCCATATAGTTTGTACTCCGATTGATGCCATTGAGCCCATGGGCGACCTCAAGATCATTTTCGAAACCGCGTATCATACCAAAGATGTCTATCGGTAACTGCCGGATGTCATTTGCAAGGAAATAGGAAGCAAAGTTCTTGTCCCGATCAAAACTGCCCCCATAAAATATGCGATGTTTGCGATCCTTTGGCGGCGTCCAATATTTCCAGTTGTTACTATTGTAAATGATAAGATCCGACCGCCCGTCACCCACTAAACCAAGACGTTCAGAATACAAGCGACGGCGGTTCTCCTCTGGATAGATTCGGATGTCGCATTGACGTACCAAGGGGAACAAGTAATCATAATATGTGTCGATGTCCTCAAGACAATAGAAAATTTTGAGCGTTTTGAGGGTATCTAAACCGTCCAAAACTTGTATCCCGTACATTGTGGAAAACAGCAATATATGGGGTTCCAACGACCTCAAACGAACTAGCGCACGTGCACAGTACTCAGCCCGACCTTGAAAGGAATAAGGATGAGCCGATGAATAAAGTCGTTCAACATGGATATCGGCACTTGCCACATGTTCGCTCAAGTTTATCGGTGGTCGCTCCGACTGATCTGGCTCAAATACGTAAACGTCCGCTCCAAACACGTTTGAGAAAGACTCAGCCATACGAAGCACCTGCGACGTACCGTACCCAACGCTGACATCAGAAAGAATTGCAACTTTGAGGTGATGCATCGCTGAATCCATCTTATGAAACCGCCTTTCGACGTACCGCAGATTGCGAAGCTAGGTTCGCCGCTGCGTCATTCTCAATCCGCTCAACAAGAGCTGCCGGTTCGTATTGTGGTCGAAGGCGCTCACGTAATTGATTTGCTCCATTTTTGTGGTGAACATAGAAATCAACAAGCTCTTTGGTAGCTCGAGGTATATCCTCAACTCGATCAAAGAAAGCTGCGCCGGCGCCCAGCGGTAGGGTACCACCACTACTATAGAGATTTACTTCCGCCTCAACCAGCCGCGCATTAACTCCCGACCCCAGGTTTTCGGCCTTCCACCAAAGTTTGCTAGAACGAGGCTTCGGAAACAAGGCAACTACCTCCCCATCAATTGCCCGAAACGCCATCCCGGCCGTCTCCAAACCAATGTCAAATTCATTTATGCTGCACATCGTGATCCGGACATAACCATTGAACGAAACATCACATTTCAATCGAAAGAAAACATAATCTGCCTCTTCATCGACCAGAAGAGTTCTATCGGAGATCTCATCGAACGGCATCTTTACGCTGGCAATCGGTTCTCTATCTCTTACAAGGGAAAGTATGTGTTCTCTTCGCGTGCTCTCCAACAATCCCGCCATCCATGAACATGTGGGCACCAATACCGGTGTGCCGACAGATACAGCCTCCATAAGCACGCCGGATGAACGCGCACGATAACTCTCCGCAGAATAAGGTATGAGAACAATGTCCATACTATTTAGAAGCCGACCATACTCTATGCTATCAAAGGGTCCTTCCGGCAAATCAACAACATCCGCCCCATATTGCTCCAATAAGGAGCGAGCGTATCGTGAGCCGGGCTCTCCCTCGGCGACATTAAAATTCGCCTGCAGGCAGAAACGAACTGACCTAGAACATTGATTTCTCCCAGCAAAATCTCGCACGACCTCTGGTAGGTATTGAAACCCCTTTTCATCTCGAGCATCTCCAAGGTAACCAATGGTAAGAGTACTATCCCTGTTGGTTGGACCACACGGTTGTGGAACCACTGGTACCGGCAGCGTGGCGAAGCGAAATACGCCAAGCAGGTTATATTGTTCGGTTAACTCGTCTGTATCAGTATAGAAATTCACTTTCGCTTTGGGGGCGAAAGCTCTGACGCGAGCGAATTCAAGGCGGTGAACACGCGCTGCGTCTAATTGCTCATTGTGGGCGCCGGAAAAGCCGGAAAATAATGGTCGTCGATAGAGAAATGCCCAGTTGGCATTCGCCGCCGAGTGACCAGTTCGGCACAATGCTATTAGCCCCTCAGTCTCCGCCGGTGTCGCGTTGGGAACAAATAGAATATCATCGGAAGAACACTCCAATTTGAGTACGCTAGTTAGCTCTCGAGCGAACCATTCCGCTGGATCGCGGCGCCTCGCTAAGAGAACCAACCAAATGAGGACCAAGATTGGACTAGCAAGGATTACCAACAAAAAGAATAGAATTCTCTTTGGCCAATATCGCGACATAAGCGTTTGCGCATTGATGATATGGGGCGCAATTTTGATTATTAATCGCGAAATCACCAGAAGTAATCGACTGCTATGCTGATATGAGAAATCATCAACTAAATGTGGACGTAGAAATATATCTCTAAACGAATAATTCCTGGCTCGCGCGAATGCAATACTAAACGAAGAAGAACGAATTCGCCTCTTAATATTAAGACGAATATCATTAATATTTTCAATTACTAAATATAAAAGACCTGAATTTGGAAAAAAACGGCTTTTCAATTCTGTATGCGTAATGCCTGATGAATAGTAAAACCGATGATTATCCCAAAATGTCTGACTAAAAGCGCCAATTACATTGTGATCGACGTTACCTCGATAATCTTTATGCGCTAAAAGTAATGTCTCGTAACCCGTGTCGCGTGCGGCGTCGAGTATTCTTTGCGCATATTCATAATGGTGCCCTCCTGGTGCCTTGATGGACTGATCAATTAAAACGAATTGCCGCTTCATCTTACTGACCCCGTAGATTGCGCCAGCCAATCCTCCGATACAAAATCTGATGTATGACGATGTTCTTTGAAACCAAAGAAAACCTCTAGAATGTCAATAATACGTGCCGAAGCCGCTCCATCTCCGTACGGTGAGACACCACGAGCCATGGAGCGGTATACCTGTTCATCATCTAAAAGCTCCTCAAGTGCTGCTCGCACATCGCAATAATCCGTTCCAACCAGCCGAGAAACGCCGGCCATCAAAGCGTCGGGCCGCTCGGTCTCATTTCGGATGACTAGCACGGGTATTCCGAGCGCTGGTGCTTCCTCTTGAACCCCGCCAGAATCAGACAATATTACGTGGGCCTGACGCATTGCACCAACGAACTGTTCGTATTGGAGCGGTTCACAGAGCTTAGCCCTTGGGGAATTCTCAAAAATCTCTCGAGCCCTAGCGGCAACATTCGGGTTAGGATGAACCGGATAGAGAAGTTCCACATCATCGCGCGTATCCAATAAATCGGAAACCGCCCGAAAGACATTCTCAAGCTGTACACCGAAGTTTTCACGTCGATGAGCCGTCATCAAAATCAATTTGCGACTAGAATCGATACCAGCCGGTGCGGTGTCGGAAATCGACATTACTGCATCAATCACCGTGTTGCCCGTGACCGCGATTGTTTCCTCTGCAACGCCTTCAGAGACAAGTGACCTATACGCGGCCTCGGTAGGCGCAAAATGCAAAGCAGAGAGTTTGCCGCATACAGTTCGGTTGAATTCTTCTGGAAATGGATCTTTGGTGTTTCCCGTTCGTAGTCCCGCCTCGACATGGGCAAAGGGAATATCCTGATAAAAACAGCTCATCGCCGCAGCCATCACGGTGGTAGTGTCACCTTGAGCAATAACGAGGTCGGGCGTTTGTTCAACGAGTATGGGCTCAATTACTTCAAACAATCGGCTTGTCAATCCGGACAAGGTCTGGTTATCAGTCATCACATCCAGATCAATGTCCGGACTAAGGCCAAAGGCTGAAAATGCACTGGCTGCCATATCTCGATGCTGTCCAGAGGACACCAACATCAAATCTGCCCATGCTGTCTCTCTTAGCGCGTTGACCACTGAGGACATCTTAATAATTTCGGGACGAGTACCAACCAAACAAAGTATACGTTTCCTCATTCTGTGCCCTCAAACAATTCCTTGTAAACCCCCAACACCTCATCGACTGGTCCAAATGCCATGACATGACCAGCGTTTAAAAGCAGTGCTTTGTTACACCACTCACGAATGATCGGTTCCGAATGGGAGGCGAGAACAAGAATATTCGTTTTTTCAACAAACCCGGCCAAACGGTCATGCGCTTTTTGCATGAAGGCCGCATCGCCGGCCATCATCCATTCGTCCATCAGCAAAATATCTGGCGAAAGCGCTGTTGCGATACCAAGAGACAATCTCATCATCATACCAGATGAATAGGTTCTGACGGGGAGATCGAGATATTCTCCAAGTTCGGAAAATGCCGCGATATCCGGGGCAAACCTTTCAAAATACGTCGGTTTTATACCGAGATACATGCCACGCAGACGAATGTTTTCCCAGCCCGTCAGATCGCCGTCAAAACCGAGCCCCAGTTCGAGAAGCGGCATGATCATGCCTGATACCGCAACCGAACCTGTATCGGGCTCATAAATGCCTGCCATCACACGAAGAAGAGTCGACTTGCCAGCACCATTGGCCCCTATCAGGCCAAGGCGGTCTCCGGGCGCGATATTTAGGGATATATCTTCCAGTGCACGCACGGTCGGCGCCGAGCGGGCCGAGCGCAAAATTACCCCGCCTGTCGCTGTAGCAACGAGTGCTTTTTTGAAAGAACGATGTCCTGTATGCAAAATCGGGAAACTGATGGACACCCGATCCAAAATAATGTTTGCCATCTTTATACCCAGTAGATGATCTGACGTCGGCAACGCACAAACAGTGCGGCAGCAGCAAGCCACCCGACAACCAGGCAAAAGAGCGACATTGTCAGCAGCCCGGGCAAGATTTCGTCACCCAAAATCGGTGCGCGAATGAGTTCAATCAATGCCGCAAATCGATTCAATTGAACGATCCAGAGGTCAACGCGCTGCATCTTGTAATTCCACATAACCGGCGTGAGAAAGAACCCGATCTGCAGAACTGAGATTATGATCGGCGTGATGTCTCTGAATCGAGCACACAAGATGGCGACAATCAGACCAAGCCAAGTGAGATTCAAACAAACGATGACAAATCCCGGAATCAATTCCAACAGGTGCCACCCAACAGGCAGATCAAATGCAATGAAGATCACGATGTAGATTGGCACATTGTGTATGAAGGCAATCATGTTTCGAAAGACGACACGAAAGAGAATGGCCAACCTGGGGAGCCGCACCTGGCGCATCATATGGCTTGAATCTGTATACGCCCCGCACGATTCGTTGATAGTGCCGGTGATGAACTGCCAAGTTGTGACACCAAGAGCCATGAAGGGCAGATATTCTGTCATATTCAGATTAAAGAGCCTCGCATAGAGCGGTCCCAGTCCGGCAATAAAAACTGCAGTGGTCAACGTGATCCAAAGCGGACCCAGCATCGATCCGCGATATCGGTGCAATATGTCATTCCACGCGAGCGCCGACCAAAACCAGGAGAAACGCAATGCCTCTTTGAGATCACTCAGCGCCTGGGCAGACTGATTTGGTTTATCAGCAACTTTCGAGTTGTGTACCCTGCCCGTTTCCAACAGTTCTATCCTTTGAGTATCGTCGAACCATGCCGATCCATTCCGACTGGAATTAGGCTTAGACCGTGCAAGGCCTGCTCAAACCTTTTCCGCATTTCAGGACGAACCACCATAAGGAGAAACCCGCCGCCGCCAGCGCCGCAGAGCTTGCCTCCGAGGGCGCCAGCTTTCAGCGCAGCATCATACAAATCATCAATATCTGTTGTGGTGATGCCAATCGAGAGTTTTCTTTTCGTTTGCCAGCCTTCTTTCATCATGGCCCCGAATTCCCCAATCATTTGCTCAGGGTCATTCATTTCCAAAACATCGACCGCCTGACTGACAAGCGCAAGCAGGTGAGAGAGCTCGTTATCAATCTTGCCTTCACGTGTTGCTGTAACCTGATGTACCGCAACCTCCGATGAAAAACGCGTGCGCCTCGTGTAAACGAGGACTAAAGACGACAGCAAATAATTGAGGCACTCTTCGGACATGTTCACGGGCGTTATCTGAATGCGGCCATTCACAAAGTCGAAGCGATTCATTCCTCCAAAGGCGGCATGCAACTGATCCTGAACACCAACATTCTCCTTCAACAGATTCTGTTCGACGTGAATCGCAGCCTGGCTGAGATCAAGTCGAGTCATGGATTGCTTCCGGAGAGCGCTGGCCAGATTGATCAAGCCAACTGTGAATGCGGAGGAACTTCCCATACCGCTGGATGCAGGTAGATCAGACTGAATTGAGATATCCAGTGCATCCTCAATGCGATAGTGTCCCAGCACCTCGCGTATCACCGGATGCTCGATCTCTGAGTGGGCCTTCACGCGTTCGAGCTTGGAGTAACTCACCCGATATTTGTAGTCAATTATGTCCGTCAATCTGAGGGCGCTGATATAGATGTATCGGTCAATCGCCATCCCCACCACTGCACCTGGATGACGCTGAAAATAGTCAGGATAATCAGTCCCACCTCCGAAGAAACTGACTCTCAAAGGCGTGCGTGACGAAAGAAGCATCTGGCTTCACACGTTGCTGTATCGACCGTTGCGAAGCATACGATAACCTCGCACAAGCTCAGCAATTCCGGCGTCCAAGGTGTGATCAGGATACCACCCCGTTTTTTCAATCTTCTCGTTGGAGACGATGTAATCCCGCTTGTCCGGATCCTCACCAATCGGCGCAGTTGTCCAGACAAACTCCGGCACGTGTTCCTTAATTTTTGCACACAATTCCAGTTTGGAAAGATTTGCGCTCGACAAGCCCACATTGAAGGCATTGGAATTCATTTTCTCATAATTGTCGATTGCATGGAGAAATGCTTTGCTCACGTCGCGCACATGAATGTAGTTGCGCTTCGCATCGCCCTCAAAAATTACGACTGCCCGGTCTGTTACAGCCCTCCAAGTGAAGTCATTCACTAAAAGGTCGATGCGCATTCTTGGCGCCATACCAAATACCGTTGCAAGCCGGAGGGTCACTCCATTTCCACGGTCCAGTATCGCTCTTTCCGCCTCGACTTTTGTTGTTCCATAGAGTGAGATTGGGTTGAGTGGCGTTTCCTCAGTGCAGAACTGGTCCTTCTGTCCGATTCCATAGCCTGAGTTTGTGGTCGGATAAATGATCCGCTGTTCTTTGCTCATCAGTTTCAACATCATCTTGACCGCATCAAGGTTTATAGTCTGTGCGGCAATTGGATCCTGCTTGCACAGAGGGGCTCCGACGAGCGCAGCCAGCGGAATGATGATATCGGCTGATTTCAAAAGTGAACGGACCAAATCCTCATCCCGGGCGTCACCACGCACCGGCTCAAACCCTGCATCTATCGACGATGCGGCAAGGCTGGTATCGCCACGTTCAAATGTATCCAATGCCACGACCCGATACTTTCGCGCCAGTAGCGCTGGAACAAGAATGGAACCAAGGTATCCGCCAGCTCCGGTAATCAAAACACGCTCGTTCATAAATCGGACCTTTAGAAATGAGATATGATGGACGGTATCCAAAAATGGATCGGATTCTCGACCAAGTGATTGTCACAACTCGTGCCACCGTCTCTCGGTTTTTCTACCAGATCACAAAAAACGGCGGCGTTGAGGCTAAAAAAACCGCCAATCGGAGCATTGAAACCCATAAACTTCGACGGCTCAATCATTAGTAGCCTTCGAAGAAGCGTCATATTGAGACCGTTGCCATCTGTCTAGTTCATTCTCTCGAAATAATAGTCTTTCCTGGCACGGATTTAACAACTTGACATTTCGAAGTATTATGTTTTGTGAAAAGTGGTGGTAGAGGCGACCGGCTGTTAGATCCATGGCCATGCGCTTATGCAGATCATCAGATCGAATCAATCGGCTCCTCAGAAAATAGTTTTGATAGTCATCACGTGAAAACACCACCCGCCGCCGGCCTGGATATTTCACAGTCATTTCCGCCGTAGGTGCGTTCCGATTTGCATATCGGCATCGTCAGGCAATTCAGATCCACCAGATATCGCGTTGTTTCGGGATATGAGTGAAACTATCTATGCCACCTCTGAAAGAACTGCAGGATGTTCGTGCCGAACGTTCCCCAGTCCAATTTCTCGGCAGCAGTTTTGCCAGCCCCTGTCGAGTAACCCTCAATCAGCGAGGGCTGGTTGATAAACTCAAGAATCGCCTCTCTAATCGCGTCCGATGAAACATCACGCGTAACTGATCCCGTGACCCCCTGTTCGACCTGCTCCGGGAGGCCGCCAACCGGTGTCGCTATGACAGGCCTGTGGCGAGCATATGCCGTTGGAATGATTCCAGACTGACTTGCTTCAGTATAAGGCAGAACCACAATATCGGCCCAATCCACATTGGTGACAAATTCCGCTTCCGACAGCCAGCCTTGCCTCAGTTCTATTTGTTTTAGGGCTTCGGCCTTCGACTGCAAATCCGGGTCATTGAGTGATCCGGCAATTCTCACAGACAGTAGTTCGGGGTCAATTGCCCCAACCGCACGTATAAAAAGATCAACACCTTTATATTTGCGCAATCGCCCGGCCAACAGAATGCGCAAGGGCTTTCGTTGCGGGTACCTCGGAGCAGTCGGAGTATCTAATCTCAAATCGGGAAAGACAAAGCTCGGATGAGCTATTGTTTGTTGCCGCTTGATCACAAGATGCTTTCGCAACCGCAACCGACGGTGGACAAAGTCCGTGTGCGTTATTATCGCGTCACTGTACCCAATCAAATATTGTTCGAGCCAACGCAGAACAGGTACGCTGTCCCCTGGGTGGCTAGACGCATCGTGAATAATGGTGATGACCGGAATCCCAAGTTGTCGCAAGCGTCTGACCAAGAAGATGTCCCAATAACCGGTCATAGCCAATACGCAAAAGTCCGGTCGCCATTCCTGAAGTCGCCGGATGACAGGATCGACGATTCTTGAGATAAAAAGTGTACGTTGCGCAAACTGTGTCACAGATCGATAGGTCTTGATCGGCAGATCAACCGATGTACGAACGTAATCTGATTCAAATATCTCTGCATCTTCAGCAAGAGAAAGTAGCACTTCGCAGCCACAGCTTGTCCGAAGGGCATCGGACAACTCAAATGCTATTCTTGGCCCGCTGCCAAACCGCCCCCATTGCCAGACAAAAACCTTACGCATGATCAAACAAAGCTACTTCTCGCTGGTGTGATCGGCGGTACTCAGCACTTGACACACATCTTCAAATGCCAAATGCCTCATACCAGCGCTTTAGAATCGAACAATCATTTACGACAAACATATGCGTTACTCGGATTATCAGCCCACGTAAAAATTATCTTTCATTTCCCACAACGTCGAATTGAACCAAACGTTGCGTCAATCTCTAAGTGCTACACACCTACACAAAAGATCAAGTGAAGATCTGATGTTACACCACTTTAACGCTTGCTGACTGGGAATTTGTCACTTAGGGTTGGATAAGTGGGCAAAGCGGCTTGGAAACCAGATAGAATTAGACTTAGAGTGCAATTCACTGTGTTGGGGCGGTGACTGAATGGGTTCATTTTCGCGAGGAGCAAGTCGTAAACGTTCCGTTGTATTTGTCTGCAACGAGTTATGGGCTTTTCGTCGCCACCGCGAATATTTGGCTTTAACGCTCAAAAAGCTGGCACTTCAGGTTGTTCTTTATGCGGACAACACTGAGGGTTTGAGCGACGATCTTCAATATGAGTTCCGGCGATTGAGAATCGAGCGCTTTCGGTTTGATCTTCTTCGTGATCTTCTTATGTTCTTCACTCTTGTGCGTGTGCTACACCGGGATAAACCCAACATATTGCATCTGATCAATCTGAAGCCGTATCTTTATGGAGGGCTAGCGGCCTTTTTCGCCCGTTTGCTTGGCTGGCGCGGTAATCTGGTCATCACCGTCGCCGGCCTTGGAAGATTGTACGACCCGGACTATCAGGCCACCTGGTGGAAACGAATGAGGTGTCTTGTCGTTGAAACTGCACTTCGTGTGAGTACACGTCATGCGAAAGTTACATTTGAAACGGAGCATGACCGGGATTTCTGGCTGAAACGCAATTTGATTGCACCGGCCCAAGCGACAGTTGTCAATGGAACCGGCGTTGATTTGAATGCTTATTCGCCAGGCTACAGGCAGGCGGAGAATGGCATGCTACGCATTTTGTACGCAGGAAGGCTTCTGCGGAGCAAGGGGCTTGATATTTTCTTGGACGCGGCCTCAATCATCAACTCCAGTTCAATTCAACCAGGTGTCGAAATGTTGGTGGCCGGATTTGAGGAAAATGATCCGGATTCCGTTTCTGTAAGCTTGTTGAGCAACAACCCTGATGTCAATTTCCTTGGAACAGTTTCTGAGATGCCAGAACTGTTGCGTGGAATTGATATCGTTGCTCTGCCATCACGCTACAACGAAGGCATTCCACGCATCCTGATTGAGGCGGCAGCTACCGGCTGCATTCCGATTTCTACAAAATTTCCTGGAAGCGACGCGCTGATTGATGACAATGTTACTGGCATTTTCGTAACCAACAATCGAGGCCTTACATTGGCAGAGGAGCTTGCGCGGTTGATTTTGGGTCTCAGAGACGATCCTGAACTGCGTCAGTATTTGTCTGAAAATGCGACCGAACGCGTTCGAAGTCATGGATTCAGCGAAACGGAGATACTATCGACCTTCCTACATTTATATGGCCTGACTGAGCGGTTCAGACAGGACCGTACTAACGCACCAGATGACTTGTCAGGAGGGCCTTTCCTTGAACGCCATGAGTTGCAAATCGCCCGGTAAGCGCAGTACGACCATCTGCTTTTTTCCATTTGTGTAGTTCACGCTACCGTAGCGCCAAATGGCGATATTTCTCGGGTGATGTTTCATTGGTGGCAATTTGTTGATGTAACGACAATCCACCCGAAAACCAAAGGCAATCATTAAATGGCAAATGACTCATCCAGTTTAATGATGAATTATATAAGCAGGCACTTATCGCTACGGTCTTCTGTTCTTTGACGTAACGGGAAAGCAACCTCAGCCAGAGTTTGCTCGAGAGACGGAGCATTCAGAGTGCGCAGTAGGCGAATCCTCTCTTCCCAACCAGCCGCGCATCCGGCGGCCGCTTTGCCTTCGTTGGTCGCTCAGTTGTTGTCACCAGCCTAATCGCTGCAAAAGGCCCCGTCCGCGCCCTGCTCTCCTCCATGATCCGTTCGGCAAAGTCGGCCCAGCTCATCGCCTCGCTTCCTGCTGCGTGGAACACGCCATAATGTGATGCGTCTTCCTTTCCCAACAACTGTCTCGACACCTGCAAGATAAAGTCGGCAAGGGCGAAGGCTGATGTGGGGTTTCCCAACTGGTCGCAGACGACGGCGATTTCGTTTTGCGTTTCTGACAGCTTCAATATCGTTGTATAGAAATTGCGACCAAACGGGCTGTATACCCAGGCGGTGCGCAGGATCACATGCCGTTTGTTTGCGGCGGCCACTGCACGCTCTCCCGCCAATTTGCTGGCGCCGTACACATTGATGGGGTCCGGCACATCATCTTCGCGATAGGGGCGGCCGGCCTTGCCGGAAAAGACGTGATCCGTCGACAGATGAATGACCGGCGCGCCGATTGCCTTGGCGGCCGCCGCCACGGCGCCGGCCCCTGCCCCATTGACCGCAAAAGCGATCTCCGGCTCGTCTTCGGCCCGGTCAACCGCTGTATAGGCCGCGGCAGACACGACGATGTCCGGCCTGTGGAATCTAATCGTCTGATCGATCGTGTTGGGCTTGAGGAGATCGAGTGCCGGCCGGCCAATGGCTACAAGGTCGACATCGTCATGATCAGTCGCCCGCGCCTGCAGACACTGCGAAACCTGACCCTTCGTGCCGGTGACGAGGATCTTCATGGCGCACTCCCGGCAGGGTTACCCAGCCGCTCGCCGCGATAGGTCCGCGCTCGGATGGGTTGCCACCACCAGGCATTGTCCAGAAACCAGTCAATTGTTTTTTCCAATCCGGTTTCGAAACTTTCAACCGGTTCCCACCCCAGTTCCCGTTTCACCTTGTTCGCATCGATGGCATAACGACGATCGTGCCCCGGCCGGTCGGGAACAAAGGTGATCAGGGACCGATGGCTTTCCCCGTTTGCCCGGGGACGCCTTGCGTCCAGAACATCGCAAATCGCCTCCACAACCTGCAGATTGGTGTGCTCTTCATTGCTGCCGATATTATAGCTTTCACCAACCGCCCCGCGCATCAGCACCGTGGCCAGGGCGCGGGCGTGATCCTCGACGTAAAGCCAATCACGCACATTCTCACCGCGGCCATAGACCGGCAGCGGCTGTTCTTGCAGCGCATTGAGAATGACAAGCGGAATCAGTTTCTCCGGAAACTGGAAAGGTCCGTAATTGTTCGAGCAATTGGACAGAACAACCGGCAGACTATAGGTCTGGCACCAGGCCCGCGCCAGGTGATCCGATGCCGCCTTCGAGGCGCTATAGGGTGATGACGGCGCATAGGGCGTGTCTTCCGTGAAATAGCCACCGTCACCATAGGACAGTTCACCAAACACCTCGTCAGTCGAAACGTGATGGAAGCGAAACCGGTCTTTCTTCTGGTGTTCAAGAAGCTGCCAATGGGCACGCGCGGCGCTCAGCATGCGGTAGGTCCCAACGATATTGGTCTGAACAAACTGACCCGGCGCATCGATGGATCGGTCCACATGGGTTTCGGCTGCAAGATGCAGCACCGCATCAACCTGTTCATCCTGCATGATGTGCAAGACCTGCTCTTCGTCGCAGATATCCACCTTCAAATGCTTGTAGTTCGAACGGTCCTCAATTGACCTCAGCGAATTGAGGTTGCCCGCATAGGTCAGCTTGTCGAGATTGATGACCGAATGCTGGGGGTCTGCAACCAGGTGCCGGCACACGGCCGACCCGATAAATCCGGCTCCACCCGTCACGAGAATTCTCATCGGTGCCTCACGGTCTCTTCAAAACACATCTGCCCCGGCAAGGCCCGGTGCCTCACTATCCTTGTCGGACAGGATCATCTCCGCCAACTCCATCGGCCATTCAATATTGATCTGGCGATCATCGAAACGAACGCAGCGCTCGTGCTCCGGAGCTTGGTGCGCCGTCACCTTGTAGTTGACTTCTGTTTCGTCTTCGAGCGTCAGATATCCGTGGGCAAAGCCCTTGGGTATAAGAACCTGGTTCCATTTTTCAGCCGACAAAAGAACGGATTCCCATTGCCCAAACGTGGTCGATCCACGTCTGAGGTCGACGGCCACATCCCAGATGGAACCACGAGAAACACGCACCAGCTTGTCCTGGGCGTGTGGCGGCAATTGGTAGTGCAAGCCGCGCAGGGTGCCTCTGCTGGCCGAACTGGCGACATTGTCCTGCACAAAATCGAGATCAATTCCTGCCGCTTTGAGGGCACCCTGATTGTAGGTCTCCGAAAAGAAACCGCGTTGATCGGCAAATCTTGTCGGAACGATCTCCACAAGACCGTCAAGTGCCATCGGACGCAGTGTAATGCTCATGCGCGCTCACTCGCCACACGTCGGAGATAATCGGTATAGGGCGAGCTGTCCAACTGGTTCACCCAGTTCATGACATCTTCCGCGGCAAGCCATCCGTTTGACAGGCCGATTTCCTCCAGACACGCCATCTTGATTCCCTGCCGATGCTCGATGGTTCGCACAAAGGACGATGCCTCGTGAAGACTGTCGTGTGTGCCCGTATCGAGCCAGGCAAATCCGCGCCCCAATTGGTGGACATGCAACTGGTCCCGCTCAAGATAGGCATTGTTGATCGCGGTGATTTCCAACTCGCCGCGGCTGGACGGTTCAATGGTCCGTGCAATATCCAGCACGTCATTGTCATAAAAATAGAGCCCGGTGACGGCCCAGTCCGATGCCGGGCTGGTCGGCTTTTCCGTGATGGACAGCGCCCGCTGGGTTTGTGGTTCAAACTCCACAACCCCATATTGTCCGGGATCGTCCACGCGGTAGGCAAAGATCGCGGCGCCGGTCCGCAATTCGGCAGCCTGTCGGCATAGTTGCGAGATTCCATGCCCGTAGAAAATATTGTCACCCAGGATCATTGCAACCGAGTCGTCACCAACAAACTCTCGACCGATGATAAAGGCCTCTGCCAATCCATTGGGCTGCTGCTGTTCAGCGTAGGCCAGGGAAACACCGAAGTGGTTACCGTCACCCAGGAGTTCCTCGAATCTTGGAAGATCGCGTGGTGTCGATATGATCAATATGTCGCGTATTCCGCCCAACATCAGCACGCTCAGCGGATAATAGATCATCGGCTTGTCGTAAACGGGAAGCATCTGCTTGGAGACAGATCGCGTCAACGGGTACAGCCGTGATCCACTGCCGCCTGCCAGGACGATTCCCTTCAAATTGTCACCACGCGAACATCGCCCCTGTTCGTTGCCCATACTCCCGGCTCAGCGCAATGTTATCACAGCTGCCGGCACGGTAAATGCCCCAACCAAGGCGCAGAGCGGCAGCAAGACCGGGACCTGGATTAATCGGATAGTCGATCCGGTTCGACCTCCCCCACCCCCGCCAACGCATTGCACACCACCACGACCCCCAGAAACAACAACGTCGCCACGTCATGGTAGAACAGCAGATTGGTCATGCCGTAAAACCCATAGGCCAGCACGAGGCAAAGGACGCTGCCGAACACCAGGGGGCGGGTGTTCCAGAAAACGATCAGCGGCATGGCCAGCACCGCAATCAGGGACAAAAGGCCAAGCACGCCTGAGGCGACAAGATCGGTGAGATAGCCATTGTGCAGGTGCGTGTAGCCGAAAAACCGCTCCGCCACCTCGTCGGATTGTGCCTTGACGGCGGCGAGAACATTTTGCCGGCCGTGGCCGGTGAGCGGATTGTCCAGGAAGGCACGCAGGCCGCCCTCATAGAGGACCAGCCGCGTCAGGATGCTGCTTTCGGCAACGCCGCCGCCAACCGGGTTCGACACCCGCTCGACAATGAAATCGATGCGCTTGGCAATATAGGGATCATAGCGGGAAAAAACAGTGACAATCCCGGCCAGAACCACGATCAGCACCACCAGCCGGCCGAGCATTTTGCCAAGGCCGAAATGCCGGTAGCCCATGATCAGCGCATAGAGCAGAGTGACGATACCGAAGGAGAGCAAGGGTCCGCGACTGCCGGATGTCAGCATGACATAGACCGCCGCCAGGGCGCCCGCCATCAGCAGCCAGCGCATCCACCCGCGAAAAAACAGGGCGCCATGCAGGCACAAAAGGCCGGTGACGAGCCCGCCGAGCGCCAGGATCAGCGGATTGCCGCTGAGGCCGGCACGGTGCAGCTCCCATGAATAGGGGCTGGCGATGGTCACGATCAGTGCCGCGAGGATCGGCCCACAGGCCGCGCCCGCAAAAAAGAGTGCAGACCAGCCCGGCCTGGCGGCGCGGCGCAGGACAGGCAGCAAAGGCGCCACCAGCAGAAAGGGGCTGTTGGTCAGGAAAACCGAAAGACCGCTATTGCCACCCTGAATGGCGGCGTGGGTGAATGCAAAGGCGCCCATGATCAGGACATAGGCAGCAAACACGCCCACCAGCTTCAACTCGTCGCGTGTCATGCGGCGCGAACCGGGGTCGAAAAACCAATGCAGCAGAGCCACAAACCACATGCCTTCAAGCCAGACGGACCCACCGCTGCCAATGCCCGGAAAGAGCAAAAACAGAACAAAGATCGCCTTGCCCCAGCGCCGCGACGCCCCTTCATGGCTGCCATGGATGTAACGCCAGAAAAAACTGTTCAAGCTGGCTGACAGACCCACATTTCTCTCCGAATCGATCCTCGACAACGGGACGCTGCCCATACATGGCACACGAACCCCGATCGCGGCAAAACCGGTGATATCAATGGCTGCACCGCGGGTAAACCGGACAGGCGCATATTGCGCACCGCCGGCATTACAGGACATGCCGCGTGCCACAGAACGCATCATGGCAATAGAATTCATAATCGGTGATTAATACCAACGGCCCTCAATATTGACCCATTTCGCCGGAGTGGATCTGGTTGACCGGCAAGGCGCGTTTCGGGCCGGAGTGCTACGCACTCCAAGCGGAACGCAACGCTGTCCGGCGACCAGAGACGCCAGGCCTTTGGTGCCCCATAGCTGCTCGCCGGGTGCGTTGCGCCACGCCGTCCGATGCGCTGCATCGCACGCCGTAACGCGCCTGCCCGGACAAACAGCTATGGGGCATGAAATAAGTCAATATTGAGGGCCGTTGGTATTACCCCTCCCGACAATCTGTGCCATGTTTGCGCATCGAAGGAGAGCTCCATGAAAAAACTACAACGATTTCTGGTCGCAATGGTCCTGGCCATCGCCACACTCAGCGCCAGCCTGACGCCATCCCATGCAGCCGAAGTGGTGATCGAACGGATCAACACCAACACCGTCATGCATGTCGGCCAGCGCTACTGGATCGACATTTCGGTAAAGACCACGACCGAGGTCGAAATCACCCAGGCCTGCGTGATCTGGTCCGGCGCGGGCCCGTTCTGTTTCCCGGTGGTTCACGTTCAAAAGAACAAGAAGGTCCGCGTGTCGATCATCGCGCGCCAGCCGCGTGTCTATGACGTTCAGGTTTTCGTGAAATACAAATCCGGCGGCAAGGTCTACGAATCCAACAAGTCCAGCGTAAAGGTCACGGTCGAAGGCTGAGGTCTGATCAGCCCGGGGACAGTCCCTATCGCGCAAGCACTTCGGATAGCCAGTCGCAAAACAGCAGAACCTCCGGTTTGTGTTGGCTGTCCGGTCGACGGATAAGGTAATGCCCCTGCCGGGTCTCCAGTGCCGCCTCGACCGGGCGCACGAGACGCCCTGAGCGCAGATAGGGTGCGGCGAAGGCGTCCAGAACCAGCACTGCGCCGGCGCCAGCGGCCGCGTAATCGAGCGCAACAAGCGATGTGTCTGACTTGACGGTCGCTGAAGCTACTGCCGCGTCAACACCTTCCTGTTTCAGCAGATCGTTCCACAGGCTCTCGCAGCCCATGATCTGGATGATTTCACCGGCGCAGAGCGCGTCCAGTGTCGGCGCTGATCCGAGTCTGTCCGCGTAGTCCGGGCTGCAGACAATGATCGATTTTTCAACGCTGATCTTTTCCGGCTGACCGGACTGCACCGGCAAGTCTGTCCAGTGACCATCGCCGTACCGGATGTCGATATCGAGTGCGTCCCGGTTAAGTCCGTCACCCCATATCGTTGTGCACAATTGCAGATCAATGGCCGGATAACGGCGGTGAAATTCCGGTAGAAGCGGGGTCAGAACCAGCGCGGCGTAGGAGATCGGCAATCGAATGCGCAAGGTTCGCTCGCCCAGTGATCCGAAGATGCCCGTGGTTGCAACGGACAGGTCCTCGAACGCCCGGCGCACCGCCGGCAGATAGGCTGCCCCCATATCCGAGAGCCGCACGCCGCGCGGCAGCCGCTCGAACAGGCCGAAACCCAGCCGCTTTTCCAGCGACCGGATCTGATGGCTGACGGATGCGGCCGTCATGTTCAGCTCGCTGGCGGCCGCGGCAAAACTGGAATGCCGGGCCGCCGCCTCAAAGGCGCGAAGCCAGGCAACAGGCGGAAGCTGGTAGCCCATCACATTATCCGATCGACAAATATTTTTGGGTCTAAGGCCGATAATGCTTCGTTTGCACTGTGTCAACGCCCCGTCAAGACTGCCGATCAGAGCGGAAGCGTTCACAGGAGCGAGGGAGGATTCGGTGGAGTTGGCAATTTCCGACGACGTCACCAAAATCAAGGGTCGGCGGTGTTGTCACGCACCGGGCAAGGCGTGAATCGGCTTCACACACAACGGCTCTGTTGCCATGCCCGCAAGTTATGATTTCATAGTCGTCGGAGCGGGCTCGGCCGGCTGTGTCCTGGCAAACCGGCTGAGCGAATGCGGCAAATACACCGTGTTGCTCGTCGAAGCCGGCGGATCGGACAAAAAACTGCGCATCCGGGTTCCGATCGGCTATGGCTTCACCTATGCCGATCCCAGCGTGAACTGGATGTTTCATGCCCAGCCCGATCCCGGCCTGGCCGACCGGACCGTCTATTGGCCACGCGGGAAGGTAATTGGCGGTTCAAGCTCGATCAATGCAATGGTCTATTGTCGTGGTCTTCCGCAGGATTTTGACGATTGGCAGGCGGCGGGCGCAGAGGGCTGGGACTGGGCATCTGTGCACCCGGTTTATGAGCGAACAGAAACCAAGGCCCGATACAGTGACGGCAAGCGGCAGTTGAAGGGCGACGGCCCGCTCTGGGTCACCGATGAGACCCACCAGGCTCACCCCGTATCGGGCGAATTCCTCAAGGCTGCGCGGGAGGCCGGCTGGCCGATGACCGTCGATCTCAACGGAGCGAAGTGCGAAGGGCTCGGCATTTATCACAACACGACCCGCAAGGGGTGGCGCTGTTCGTCAGCCGATGCCTTCCTGCGCCCTGCCCTCAAGCGTGGCAATCTGAATCTCATCAGCCATGCCACCGTCGAGGCGCTGACCTTCGAGGGCCGAAGGGCCACCGGGATTGTTCATCGCCGAAATGGCCGTCGGCAAACCATCAAGGCCAATCGCGAAGTGATTGTCTGCGCCGGCGCGGTCAACTCGCCACAATTGTTGCAGCTCTCCGGTCTCGGTCCGCATGCGGTTCTGCAGCAGGCCGGTATCGAGACGCGCCAGGATATGCCGGAGGTTGGCGGCGGCCTGCAGGATCACCTGGCGATCACCTATCATTATGATTCCACCGTGCCGACGCTGAACAATCAGCTCAGTCCGCTGACGGGACGCATGGCCGCCGCCATGAAATATCTTTTCACCCGGCGCGGCATGTTGAGCCTCGGGATCAATCAATGCGGCGGTTTCATGCGCTCGACACCGGATTCACCCCGCGCCGACATGCAGATTTACTGCAATCCGGCGACCTACTCGACTGGCGACGGTTCGTCACCACAGCTTGATCCCGAACCGGGCTTCATCCTGTCCTTCCAGCCCTGCCGGCCTACCAGCCGCGGACGCATCGACATCACATCATCGGATATCGATACACCACCGGCCATCAAGCCGAACTCCCTGTCAACCAACGCCGACTGCGATGCGGTCCTGCGTGGCGGCCGCTTGCTGCGGCAACTGATCGAGACCCCGACCATGAACCGCCTGATCAAGCGGGCGCGACAAGCCGATCCCACCACACTGGACGATGAGGAGATGCTCGACGATTTCCGGCAAAAGGCGTCTACCGTCTATCACCCCACATCCACCTGCCGGATGGGAAGGGACGGAAAGTCCGCCGTCCTTGATGCGCGGCTGCGTGTGCATGGCATTGGCGGGCTGCGTGTTGTTGATGCCTCGGCATTTCCAACGATCACCTCCGGCAACACCAACGCGCCCACCATCATGCTGGCCCAAAGGGGCAGCGACATGATCCTGGAGGATATGCGGCACGATGGATAACAGCCCGGCACAGATCACGGCGCTCGAAACCTTCGGCAATGAATTTGTCGGCTTTGTCCGGGTAACGACCCGGGACGGCAAGACCGGCTGGGGCCAGATGTCGACCTATCATGCGGATATCACCGCTTTGGTGTTTCACCGGCAGGTCGCACCATGGGCACTCGGCCAGGACGCGATGAATATTGATGATCTCGTCGATCGCATCGTGGAAAGGGAACACAAGTTTCCGGGCTCCTACCTCCGGCGCGCGATCAGCGGTCTTGATACAGCCCTGTGGGATTGGCGCGGCAAGAGGGAGGGAAAACCGGTCTGCGCGCTGATCGGCGGAACGCCGGGACCGTTGCGGGCCTATGCATCCAGCATGCGCCGCGACATTGCGCCCGAGGATGACGCCAGACGGCTAGCCGACCTGCAGGATCGTTTCGGTTTTGATGCCTTCAAGTTCCGGATCGCCAGTGAATGTGGACATGATGTGGATGAATGGCCTGGACGCACCGAGGCGATTGTCCCGGCCATGCAAAAAGCCCTCGATCGGGGGGCCGCGCTGCTGGTGGACGCCAATAGCGGGTACTCCCCCGACAAGGCCATCGAAACCGGCAAGTTTCTTCAGGAGCACGGCATCTGCCACTTCGAAGAGCCCTGCCCCTACTGGAACCTTGAAGACACGAAACGGGTTGCCGACGCGCTTGATCTGGCCGTCACCGGCGGCGAGCAGGATTGCGACCTGCAAATCTGGAGGCGGATGATCGACATGCGGGCGGTCGACGTGGTTCAGCCGGACCTGTGCTACATCGGTGGCCTCACACGCGCCCTGCGCGTGGCCCGCATGGCCGAGACCGCCGGCATGCCCTGCACGCCGCACTCGGCCAATCTGTCAATGGTGACCATGTTTACGATGCACTTTCTCCGGGTCATCGGAAATGCCGGTCCCTATCTGGAATTGTCGATCGAGGGACCGGACTATTATCCCTGGCAGCAGAACCTGTTTCTGGATGATCCGTTTGCGGTGACGGATGGCCGGGTTAGAGTTCCCGATGCCCCCGGCTGGGGCGTGACGATCAATCCCGACTGGCTGAACAGCGCCGAATACCGGAAAACCGAACTGGATCAGATGCCATGAAACTGCAATCGATCGAAACATGCGTCGTTGCCAATCCGCCGCCCCGCCGTGGCGGCCGGTATTTCATTTTCGTTCAATTGAAAACAGCCTGCGGCATCACCGGTGTCGGTGAGATTTACAACGCCACCTTCAGCCCGCACCTCTGCGCCAGGATGGCAGACGATGTGTTTGCCCGGATCTTCGAAAACGCAGATCCCCATCACATCGAACGATTGTGGCACCGTACCTATGGAGCCGGTTACACCATGCGTCCGGATGTGACCGTCATGGGTGTCCTCAGCGGTCTGGAAATGGCCTGCTGGGACATCATCGGCAAGGCGGCCGACAAACCGGTCTATGAGTTGCTGGGCGGAAAGGTCCATGAGCGCCTGCGCACCTACACATACCTCTATCCGCCGGGCGACGAGGACGTCTATCCCGACCCGGATGTTCCCAATGTCTACAATGACCCCGACCTTGCCGCCGAATGCGCCCTTCATTGGGTCGATCAGGGATTTACAGCCGTCAAATTCGATCCGGCCGGACCCTATACGGTCTATGACGGCCACCAACCGCGTCTTGATGATCTTGAGCGCTCGGAGCAATTCTGCAAGCGGATCCGCGAGGCGGTCGGAACCAGGGCGGATCTGTTGTTCGGAACCCATGGCCAGTTTTCCGTCTCCGGCGCAAAACGGCTCGCCCGCCGCATCGAGGCCTATGATCCGTTGTGGTTTGAGGAACCCGTGCCACCTGAAATGCCGGAACGCATGGCGGAGGTTGCCCGCGCAACGGCCATCCCGATCTCCGCCGGCGAACGCCTGTGCACAAAATTTGAATTCGCCCGGCTGCTCGACTGCGGTGCCGCATCAATTCTTCAGATGAATCTCGGACGGGTCGGTGGATTGCTGGAGGCCAAGAAAATCGCTGCCCTGGCGGAAACCAGATATGCCCAGATCGCGCCGCATCTCTATTGCGGACCGGTGGTCGGCGCCGCAAATATTCAGCTCTCCGCTTGCTCGCCCAATTTCCTCGTTCTGGAAGGCATCCAGAAATGGGACGGGTTTCACGCCGACATTCTCAAAACGCCCTTGCAGTGGGAAGACGGCCATATCCTTCCGCCCACCGCGCCCGGACTGGGCGTCGAGATTGATATGTCGGTCGCAAGGGCCAATCCCTATTCGGACACGACCCTTCATCTGACGATGGACGACGATCCGCTCGGCCATAAACCGGTCCGAACACCCTAAAACCCGACCCATTCAGTGACATCCGGGAGAGACCCCATGAAAATCGGATTTATCGGCCTTGGAAATGTCGGTGGCAAACTGGCCGGCAGCCTGCTGCGCAACGGGTTTGACCTGACGGTGCGCGATCTCGATGAAACCGCCGCAAAGCCTTTGCTTGACAGAGGTGCCGGCTGGGCGGACAGCCCGGCACACATGGCCGAGGCCTGCGATCTGGTGATCACCTGCCTGCCCAGCCCGGCGGCCTCTGCCGCCGTCATGGAGGCGCCAGACGGCCTGCTTACGGCCCTGGGTCACGGCAAAATCTGGGCCGAGATGTCGACAACAGACGAGGCAGAAGTCAAGCGGCTCGGGGCGATGGTCATGGCTGCTGGAGGTGAACCGGTCGATTGCCCGGTCTCCGGTGGGTGCCATCGGGCCGCTACCGGCAACATTGCCATATTCGCCGGGTGTGAACGCGCCACATTCGAGCGCATGCTCCCCGTCCTGAAAGCCATGGGTCGCCGCATCCTGCACACCGGTCCGCTGGGATCGGCATCGGTTCTCAAGGTCGTGACGAATTATCTTGCAACGGCCAATCTCCTGACGCTCTGCGAGGCACTCGTGACGTCAAAGGCGGCCGGTATGGATCTCAACACCGCCTACGAAGCCATCCGAATATCCTCTGGCAATTCCTTTGTGCACGAGACGGAAAGCCAGGTCATTCTCAACGGTTCGCGCGACATCAATTTCACCATGGACCTGGTATCCAAGGATATCGGCCTGTTTCAGCAGATCGCAGATCGCTGCCAGGTGCCGCTGGAGATCAATCCGCTGATGATCGATATCTTTCGCGACGGCGAGAACCGGTTCGGATCACGCGAGTTTTCTCCCAATATCATCCGCCGACTGGAGGAACTGACCGGGCTAGACATCACGGCACAGGGATTTCCAGCCGATATCGTCGATGATGAACCCGAGGAACCGGGTTACGAAATCGTTCCGACGCGTGCCGTCTGAATCCAAAACAGGCCTTTGCAGCGGAATTGACGCAGCTTCCCTTTGAATCTGCGAGGCGATGGGCCTACGGTGCGGCAGGCAACACTTCTAACTGTCAGGATGTTTCGGCGGATGGCTGCACTCAAATTCATTCAAGTTACCGATGTCCACCTGATCAGTGGCGGGCGCCGCCTCTATGGTGTGTCACCGGAGCGCCGGCTGCATGCCGCCATTGACAGCATCAATCAGGAGCACAGCGACGCGGACTTCGTGGTGTTCACCGGCGATCTTGTGCATTGGCCCGATGCGGAAAGCTATGCCATCTTTGCCGAAGCCATCAAACGGCTGGCAATGCCGGTCAAGCTGATGGTTGGCAATCATGATGATCCCCATATCTTGGCCCAATCCATTGCCGACGTTCAGGTCGAACCGGATGGTTTCGTTCAGCATGCCCACCAGACACCTGCAGGACGCTGCCTCTTCCTCGACACCCGCAAAGCCGGATCCGATGCAGGCGAGTATTGTTCCCGGCGTATCGCCTGGCTGAACCAGCAGTTGGACGCTTCGGATGATCCGGTCATGCTGTTTATGCACCATCCACCGCTGAAACTCGGCCTGAAAGGCATGGACGAGGCGGCGCTCCTGGACCAGGACGCACTTTTTGCGGTTATCGAACCCCATTTGGCGCGTGTGAGGCACTTGTTCTTCGGCCATGTGCACCGGCCCGTTTTCGGCAATTGGCGCGGTATGTCCTATTCCTGCATGCGTGGGTTGAACCACCAGGTGGCACTTGACCTGGATGCACCGGAAACGAGTGTACCGGCATCATTCGAACCGCCGGCCTATGGGGTCGTGCTGGCCGATCGGGATCAGATCGTTATCCACATGCACGAATTTCTGGACCGCTCTCCGCGGTTCGATCTGGTAACTCCGGCCGGCGACGATCCGAACGAATACAGCCTGAACATGCGCCATGGCGACTGGGACCGCATGAACTGATACGTAGCAGGGACGAGAGCGGCACACTGCCGCCCGGCGATGAAGCCGGCGGCGCATTTTCCGCTGTTCGTCTCGTACGGTAAGATCACTGGGATTCAGCGCGTTTTTCAGCCTGATGTTCGTCTTCGACCAGGCCTATCTTCCAGTATCCGGATATATAGGTGTTTTCGCGTGGAACTGCCTTTTCATTGTGCAGAAATCCGCGCAGCGACCGTATCACACCGCTCTCCCCGGCAATGCAGGTTTGCAGTGAACCCGCCGGCCAGGTCATGTTGCGAATGAATTCCTCCTGCAGCCGTGACGGCCTGTGCGGATCCGGTGACACGATCCAGTGTATGTCGATACCGGGTGGCGCATTGATCTCCTGCCTGTCTTCCTCGGAGAGAATTTCAAAAACGGCTACACCTTTGGCATCGCGCGGCATTGTCTCCAAGGTAACTGATGCTACGGGCAAGGCTGACATGTCGGCCGCAAGGAGATAGGTGTCCGCATGAAACGTGGAGAGCTTCGGCATGCTGGGCCCCGCAAACCCGCAAAAGCTGCCCGGCGCAGCACTCATTGCCCACCGGGCTGCAGGACCGTTGTCTCCGTGGGCGACAAAATCAATATCCAGTTCGAGACTGTCCTGACGGAACGCTCTGACGGTGTAGGTCCTTGTCACCGGTTTGGGACCTCTCTCAAGCTGCACGGAAAATTCGTCAAGAGACTGGCCATCCGCCGGCAACATGATCTTGCAGTTACCGCCCTCGCGCCCGACCGGAAACTCTTTCAGCGCGTCACCGGCGAACGTCACGCGGATCATGTTTTTTGTCAGATGTTCCGCCTGTTTGACCACGATCAGCCGCGGTGCCCGATGTTTTTTGCCCATCCCACTCGTGCTGGACTTGCTCGCCACAATCAAAATCTCCCTGGTTCGTCGACCAATCACGCTCATATCATTGCCCTGGTTGGTGACAGGCTCGGCAGCAGGCTGGCCAGTCGTTCCACCGCCGCCAGAAGCGCTTTCGTATCGAACCCTTCACACAGGATCAACGCTTCTGTTCGGACTCTGGACCGCTCACCGTTCCGTGCGAAGTGCAGTGTGCGGCAAAGATGGCGTTCGCAATCACTCAATTTGTTTCGACATGTCCCGCAACGGGGATTGTTGAATGTGAAACAGGTTTTCCGACTGGTGCGCAGTGCCTTGATCACATCCAGGACAGCGAATGTGGTCAGCGGACCGTTTCTGGCTCCAAAATAGCGGCTGCCAAGTTCCAATGCTGTTTCCCAGTGTGGGTGATCGTGCTTTGTGTAGGCAAGGAGGAAATGCCGAACCATGTCCAGCAGCGCGCGCTCGCACGCGTCCAGACCATATCCGCGAGACATCATGGTCATCGGGTCGAAAAATCGAACGTCTTGGTCAAAAGGGCGCCGACCGTCTGGGTGTTCACGCCACCATCATGTGTGTAAGCATAGCCGATGCTGATATCGATCCCGTTGTCCCAAAGATGGCCTGCGGATACCTGGACAAACCCGTCATTTTGCCTGCCGCCGGTGCTGAAATCGGTTTGACGCAAAGTGCCGGCAAGCTCGCCATGCCATGGGCCCTTGATCACCTGCAGGCCACCCGTCACATAGACCGCATCACTTGCCGTCGCCAGGGCGTTGACCAGATAAGCGACCTCGCCATTCAACACCAGTTCGACCTCGTTCGGCAGTGCAATCGTCTGGTTTACTCCGGCGACAAAGCCATTCTCGGCCGAGACATCGCCCTGCCCCGCGGACAGATATCGATAGCCAAAATGCCATCCAAATCCGGGCAGTGCCGCAATGTCTTCGCCGTCAATCGTGAAAGAGAAATTGTCGAGGCTGCCAGTATTAGCCGCTCCGCCATCAGAAAGCGATGTGCGGCCTCTCTCCGTAAAGAGTGATTCCGACAGCAGTGTCGTGTCGACCATGAAGATGTTGGCACCAAGGGTAACATCGCCCATGGCCAGCCCTGGCAGGCCGTAAGCCACACCGAAGCCCAGCATTTCTGCAAGCTCGTAGTCCTCGGCCAGAGCCGTTCCGTAAATGCCAGGTGTCACGTCCCATGCTGTACCGAAACCCGGCGCGAACTTTCCACCCGTCAGGCTGGCATTGCCGAAGCTTGCCTCCAGGTTCAATGTATCCAGGTAAAGCCCGTGATCACCCAGATACCTGTCTGTCCCGGGAAGCGGATCCAGCACCGGTTCGGTTGTGGTTCCGAAATTGAGCGCCAATTGCTGAAGGAAATGGATGGCGATTGCCAATTCACCGGTAAAGTAGAATTCATTGAATTCATTGTCCGGATCGTCAGATCGATAAAAGTGGTCGTTCTCCAATTCCAGGGACAGTGATCCATCGATATAGGGCATGAAAGATTCGGGCTGGGTCGCCTCGTCCGCCATCCCATCCATCGGCAATGCAACGACGGCAGCGGCCGCCAGCCCCATGAGTACGATCTTCATCAATCCAAACATCCTTCCAATCATTTTGGGCGCGACCACAGCCGCATCTGCCCGCAAACATCCCCCTCGGGACTCATTCAGCCAGCCGCCAGCACAGGCCGGCATCGCTGAACAACGCCACCTTTCGCATGACAAATTGACCGGTGTGCTTCGACCGTTTCACGTCTTGTCAGAGACGGGACAACGGTGCCGACCTTTGATTTCGTTGAGGCATTCAGCCTTTGCCGATTCCGTCAAAACCTGAATTGCACTGGCGGCGGAAAATCGCCCGACCACCACTCTCGCCATCAGCTCTATTAAAGATGATTTTCAAAGTCAAGTTTTAGATTTGGTTTTTGCTAAACGCGCCCGGTTTGCACTCGAACGGTAAAGTCAGCGCGCTGGCCACCGATATGTTCAATGCAGGTGTCCAGGAAGAGACGCGCCAATCGCGACAGGGTCCTGTTGCCGGCATGAACCGCAATCAGTTCGACCGACGGCAAGTTCCAATCGGTCAGCAAGGGTACAATGGTCCGCCGACGCAAGGCATCCCGGCACAAGATGGGTGGCAACTCACAAATGCCGAACCCCAGAACGACCGCCTCCAGAAGCGCCGCATAATCATTGATGGCAATCGTCGGCGTGAACGCAACATGGTCCTGTTCATTGCCCCTGGAAAACGACCAGCGCAGTTCTGTTGCACCCTGAAACCCGAACCCCAGAAGCTTGTGGTCCGCCAGATCGGCAGGGCTGACGGGTACCGGATAGTCCGCCAGATACACGGGCGAGACGGTCAGCACATGACGGTAGGTTGCAAGTTTGCGAACGACCAGATCCGGGTCAGAAACCGGCCCAACACGAAACGACAGATCGACGGGATCGGCGCCGGGATCGAACATGCGCTCGCTGACCAAGACCTGCACCCGGGCCTTGGGGTGGCGGAGACGAAACATGTCGATGGCCGGAAGAAACACTCGCTCCGTCAAGTTTGGAGGAACGCTGATTCGCAGCAGCCCGCCGGCTTCGGATTGTCTTTCCTCGAGCGCCCGGTTGGCGACATTGAATGCGTCGACTCCGCGTCGGCAGTGCTCAAAATAGAGGCTTCCGGCATCGGTCAGTCGGAGCGTTCTTCTCGAGCGGTCGATCAGTCTGACCTTGAGTTCGGATTCCAGATCCGAAATCTTCCTGCTAAGGGTCGATAGCGGCATGCCGAGTTTTTTTGCCGCGGCTGTGAAGCTGCCGGAAAGCACGACCTCGACAAACAGCGCCATGGCGGTAAAGTTTCTCATCAAGCTTCCAAATATGGAACTTATCTTCCGATTTCATTGCCTAGTCCCAATAATGGAAGGGTGATAGGCTTATCGTCAAGCCGAGTTTTCACCTTGAGCAGGACGAAAAACCAATGGAAAGCAAAGATAAAACAATCAACTATATCGAATTTCCCCTCACCGACGTCGAAGCGACAAAGCGATTCTTCGGCTCAGTCTTCGGTTGGGAATTCCAGGACTGGGGACCGACCTATATCAGCTTCTCGGGCGCCGGGATCGATGGCGGTTTCAACGGCGAGAGCGGCGTATCAGCCACCGAACCCGGTGTATTGATTGTGCTCTACAACAGCGACCTTGAAGCCATCGAGAGCAGCATACAGTCTGCCGGTGCTCCGATCACAAAACCGATCTATTCGTTCCCCGGTGGCAGACGCTTCCATTTTCGAGATCCGAATGGAACGGAACTCGCCGTCTGGTCGGAGAAGTAATACACCACCGACTTTGCCCCCATCAAAACCGGATTGGCTCCGGCATCAGGGCACGGCAACGAAGCCCACCGCCTCGATACCAGCAACCCCGGCGACAGCGTCATTTTCGGATGTATCCCCGGTGACGCCGACGGCGCCAATGATGTCACCCTTCTTGTTCTTGACCAGTATACCGCCTGGAACGGGCAGCGATTTGCCATCGAAAACGCCATTGACCGCCGCCATGAAGTAGGCCTGGGCTTCGGCCCGGTCACGTTGGGCGGTGCCGCCCATACCCATCATGATGGCGCCGTAGGCCTTGGCCTGGGCAATCGCAAAGCGGCCCGGCGACGAACCGTCTTCCCGCTGGAATGCCTTGGGATGTCCGCCCGTATCCAGAACAATGACGCTGAGCGGTTTCATGCCATGTTCGCGACCTGCGGCAAGCGTCCTGGTGATGATGGTTCTCGCCTTGGACAAACTGATTTCCGCCATGGATAGGTACTCTCTTTGTTTATTGTGACATCTATGCAGCGTTTGACGAAGCCGGGCACCGTTCTTTTGGGCCCAGCGACAACGCCACCCCCATAGCATGATTCCACCCATGTTTGGACAATTGCCAAACGCCCCTTATGAAGCACGGCAGATACCCGCTGGACATCCAACCCAGAAAGAATGGGACAATGAATTACATCTTTCCGCCACCGGACCCCACGACGATACCCGTGATTGGCAATGCTGCCGTTTTTCCGGTTCATCGAATCTACTGTGTCGGCCGCAACTATGCCGCCCATGCCATCGAGATGGGTCATGACCCGGATCAGGAGCCGCCATTCTTTTTCCAGAAAAACCCCGACAATATTCTTCTCGAAGGGCAGGACTTTCCCTATCCGGCCATGACCAAAGATGTGCACCATGAGGTGGAACTGGCCGTGGCCCTTGGTTCCGGCGGCAATAACATCACGGTCGAAAAGGCACTCGAATGTGTTTTCGGCTATGCGGTCTCGCTGGATATGACCCGCCGGGATTTGCAGGGCCAAATGAAGCAACTTGGCCGCCCCTGGGAAATCGGCAAGGCCTTCGAACACGCCGCGCCCTGCTCCAAGATCATGCCCGCCAAAGAGATCGGCCATCCGGAGCATGGCGCCATCTGGCTGACAATCAATGGCGAGAGACGCCAGGAAGGCGATCTCAACCAGATGATCTGGAAAATCCCTCAAATGCTATCCCATCTGTCGCAGCTGTTTACCCTGCGGGCCGGCGACATCATCTTGACAGGAACGCCATCCGGTGTAGGACCAGTGCGACGCGGCGACAGGCTGCACGGCCATGTGGAACGTGTCGGCGACCTGGAAGTGGCGATCGTCTGAGGTGACCCGCCGGCACGATTGGAGAAATCGATGAATCTGATTTTCGAGGCGATCAGCAGTGCGAACCAGGACGCTGCGGCGATCGGCGCGCCCGACCGTATGCCCCTGACCTATGGTGGCCTGGGACAACTCATTGAAAACACCTGTGCAGATCTCAACCGGTTCGGCATCGGACGCAATGACCGCGTCGCAATTGTGCTGCCCAATGGTCCCGAGATGGCGACGGCTTTTCTGTCCGTTGCCGCATGCACGACGTCTGCCCCGTTAAACCCCGCTTACAAGAAGGACGAGTTCGCCTTCTATCTCAGCGATCTGCACGCCAAGGCTGTCATTGTGGAAGCCGGCAGCACCTCCCCTGCCCTCGAAGCCGCAACCGATCTGGATATACCCATCCTGACGATCGACTGGCAGGCGGACGATCCTGCCGGTTCGTTTGCCTTTGCGCCGAGCGACCTCTCCGGTCAGCCAGGCCATGCCGGCCTTTGCGAAGACGAGGACGTTGCTCTCGTACTCCATACGTCCGGCACAACATCGCGTCCGAAAGTCGTGCCATTGACCACCGGCAACATCATGGCATCGGCAGACCACATCCGCGAGACCTTGCACTTGATCAACTCGGATGTCGGCCTCAACATCATGCCGCTGTTTCACATCCACGGTCTGATTGCGTCTCTCCTGTCTTCGATGACTGCCGGTGCCGAGGTGGTCTGTACACCTGGCTTCAATGCCCTGAAATTCTTCAATTGGCTCGATGCGGTCAAACCAAGCTGGTACACCGCGGTTCCCACCATGCATCAGGCGATCCTGGCGCGTGCCGGACGCAATACGGAGATTGTACGCGCGTCGAAATTACGCTTTGCCCGTTCCTCATCATCTTCCCTGCCGCCACCCGTCATGGCCGAACTTGAAGCTCTGTTTGATTGCCCGGTCATTGAAGCCTACGGCATGACCGAAGCCGCCCATCAGATGGCGTCGAATCCGCTGCCGCCGGCTGCGCGGAAAGCCGGCACGGTTGGGCGCTCCGCAGGTCCCGAAATTGCCATCATGGACGAAGCGGGAACAGTCAAGGGACTCAATGAAAGTGGTGAAATCGTTATTCGCGGCCCCAACGTGACGGCCGGATATGAAAACAATCCGGAGGCTAACGCATCGGCTTTCACCGATGGCTGGTTTCGGACCGGCGATCTCGGATTTCTGGATGATGACGGGTATCTGACCATCTCCGGACGACTGAAGGAGATCATCAATCGCGGCGGGGAAAAAATCGCGCCACGGGAGGTCGATGACGTGATCCAGGCCCATCCGGCTGTCGATCAGGTGGTGACATTCGCGATGCCGCACGACAAGCTGGGCGAGGCTGTTGCGGCGGTGGTCGTGCTCAAGGAAGGCGCACATGCCGAGGTCTCCGACATCAAGGCCTTTGCAGCCGAACGCCTCGCTGCGTTCAAGGTGCCGTCGACCATCCTTATCCGTGACGAAATTCCAAAGGGCGCCACGGGCAAATTGCAGCGCATCGGCCTTGCGGAAAAACTGGGGTTATGATGACACGCATCTGCATTTACGGCGCTGGAGCGATCGGCGGGTTTCTGGGGGCAAGGCTGGCGCCGACAGATGTCGATCTGTCTCTGGTGGCACGCGGGCCACATTTAGCAGCCATTCGCGACAATGGGCTGACCCTGGTCGAAGACGGGCATTCCCAAAACCACCGCATCAAGGCCAGCGATAGTCCGGCCGAATTTGGTCCGCAAGATTTTGTGATCGTCACCCTGAAGGCCCATTCGCTGCCAGCCATCGTTGAGTCCATGCAACCTCTGCTCGGACCCGAAACCGCCGTCGTATTCGCCACCAATGGTGTCCCCTGGTGGTACTTCCACGGGCTGGAGGGCGAATTTGCTGACCATCAGCTGCAGACGGTCGATCCGGGCAATGTGATCTGGAACGGCATCGGTCCGCAACGGGCCATCGGCTGTGTGGTCTATCCGGCCGCAGAAGTCACAGAACCGGGTGTTGTGGAACATCACTCTGGTGACCGGTTCCCGATTGGCGAGCCGAATGGAGAGCGCAGCGACCGCGTCAAGACGCTGTCTTCATTGCTCGGAAAGGCCGGATTGCGCGCACCGGTTCGTCCCCGCATTCGCGACGATATCTGGATCAAGCTCTGGGGTAACGCCTCCTTCAATCCCGTCAGCGCCCTGACCGGCGCAACCCTCAAACAGATCGGCGAGGATCCACTGACCGCGCAGGTCATCCGCCACATCATGGAGGAAACGCAGGCGATTGGCGAAGCGCTGGGCACACGCTTTGCCGTCGACATCGACAAGCGAATCGCCGGTGGAACTGCGGTGGGCGATCATCGCACGAGCATGCTCCAGGATCTCGACATGGGACGCCCCATGGAAATCGATGCCCTCGTCAGCGCCGTGCAGGAACTCGGCCAGCTGGTCGGGAAGCCGACACCCACGCTTGACACGGTCCTGGCGCTGGTCAAGCAAAGAGCCCGTCTGGCCGGATGCTATTGAATCAGAAACTGAAGAAACTGAATCAGGCCATCAAGACCAGCCCATAGCGCGTTGTCTTGAAAGAACTATTCCGGAAACACTATCTGGTCAAACGGCTTCAAGATCAGCCTTTGCCGGACCGTGATAGACGAAAATCTCGATCGGTTTTGTCTTGCCCTTCACCGAAATCGGCTCCAGGCTTTCGGCCTCTTCGACCAGTTTTTCCGGCAGATCATCAATTACATCACGGGTCACGAATGTTTCATCCGGGCCGGCTGCAGAGCACAATCGCGCTGCCAGATTGACATGGTCACCGAGGACCGTGAAGTCCTTTCGCTGGCTGCTGCCCATCGCACCGAAAACCACTTCGCCAACATGAATCCCGATTCCGATGCGCAGATTGACACCGGATTCGGTCGTCATCTTCTTCATCGCATTCATGATCGCGATGGCGCATTCGACCGCATGTTTGGTCATGTTCGATCCGACAAACAGGGCCATGATTTCATCCCCGACAAATTTGTCGATATCGCCATGATTGTCGGCGACGATGTCCGATATCGTCTGAAAATAGCTGTTCAGAACGGCCACGACCTCTTCCGGCTCCCGACCTTCCGAAAAAGCTGTATATCCGCGAATATCGGCAAACAGGATTGCCACGCGCCGGCGCTCGCCGCCCAGGGACACTTCCTGTCCATCGGTGCTCTCAATGGCCTGCATGGTTCCTCGCGAGACGAATTTCTGCAGTTCAAAACGTTCATTGAGCTGAACGATCATGTCATTGAACCGGGTCGCGAGATCCCCGATCTCGTCATGCGAACGAACATCGTCGACGCGGACATCCAGATTGCCCTTCGCAATCTGGATGGCGGCCTGACCGATCTTCAGGATCGGTCCGGAAATCCGCATGGAAAACAGCAATGCGCCAACCATCGCGACGATCAGCCCTATGCCGAGCCAGGTGGCCAGGTTGCGGATCATGTCGGTGACCGGCTGGTAAGCATCCTTTTCGGATTTTTCGACGAGGACGGCCCAGGGGAATGCCCTTGGTACGGCAATCGCGGCAAGTGAGATCGCCCCGTCTGCCAGTTCGAACGGGCCAACGGCAATGGTTGCGGTACCGCGGCTCAGCATATCACCGGCGGCATCCATCACGCTCTCATGATCATAGCCCGTATCAGTGGTGCCAAATACGATCGTACCTTCGGCATCCATCACATGGATCTGGCCGGTCTGGGCAAAGGGATGATCGAGAATATCCTGCCGCAGGCGTTCCAGATTGATCCGCGCATGCAGGACGGCCTGTCGACCGCTGATCCCACCTTCGATAGGCAGGGTGGCAGTCGCCAGCCAATCGCCCGTTTCCTCGACGAAGTGGATCCGTTGAACACTGCGCTGACTGCGTGAACCCGGTTCGATCTCATCCGATGTGATCCGCAACACCTCCAGCGGATCGGGAAAATGCTCCTTCAGCCTGGTGAAATAGGCTTCCTGTGTCACCATCAACGGGCGCGGGACACCCTCTATGTCGATTTGAAGCGCAACCACATCCGGCAGATCTTCAATGCCCTGTCGGACAAGGGCAATCTTGCCTTTCGACCCCAGTTCGTCGCCACCGATGGCATTGCGGATCAGGTCCAGCGGCGCCATCAGCGAGTATTCGAAAAAGGCGTTGAACTCATCCGTCAATTGACTGGCGGCGCTTGCAAGCTGCTCATTGGCAGTGCTCTTGAGCTCATCCTGTGCAATGCGAATAATCGACTGCCCCGCAACAACCAGCGGCAACGCCGCAATGATTGCAGCGAACAGCATCATTTTCGTTCGCAGATTAAAACGCATCCCCACCATCCGCCTTGAGCAATTCTCAAACGGGCTGGCTACCGCCCCAAGCAGCCTTGCCACTTATCCATCAGTTAAGCCGGTTCTTCCCCACCGTCTAATCGGTGACCGGCGTCGACGCCTCTCTTAATTCGGTTGTAATCGTCAGCGTGTCTTCCATCACGCTGCATTCCAGACCATGCGGATCCGCTGCCGTCAAAATGGCAGTGACGGTTCCCTCATCCGTGAACTCGACACGTCCCCGTTCCCCATCAATCTCGGCGCCGTTGGAAAGGCTCCAGTAATAGGTCAGCGGGTCTCCATCGGGATCCGAGGAACGGCTCGCATCCAGCAATAGTGCATCATGAGCGCCCCCGTACAGAACTTCAATGTCCGGGCCGGCATCAGGCCGTGGCGGTGCATTGACGAAGACATCGACGCTATCGCTGGTGGCTTCACAGGCAGAGCCCGACATGTCGGTGACCGTGAGTTTGGGGTGATAGGTGCCCGGCTCCGCATAGCTGTGCGCCACTTCCATGCCTTCACCGGTTTGCCCATCTCCAAAATCCCACTGGTATTTCTTCAAGGTTCCATCGGGATCGAACGAACGCGAGGCGTCAAACGAGAGGGTGGTTCCGGCGCAGGTCTTCCGGGCAACCTTCATGATGGCAATAGGCGGACGATTGATGATGATCTCGCGCGCGAAGGGTGTGACCAGCGTATTGCCGGCACGATCGACCGGCGCAGAAACACTGACCGAATAGGTCCCAGGCCGCGCATAGGTATGGGACACGGCCTTTCCATCAAGCGTTGTGCCGTCACCAAACGTCCAGCGCGGCGTCGCCGGATCCACACTGTCGGGCAGATTGCTGAGGTCGAACCGCGTTGCATGGCCAGCGCAGGCAACCGCCGGTGCAACAATTTCGGCAGACGGCGCCGGCGTGACCTCGATGGTTTTTGTCCGCGTGCTGGTGCTGTTGCTCAACCCCGTTCCGTCATCGACCGTCAACACGACATCATATTGGCCAGGTTCCCGCCACACATGATTGACGGAAACGCCTGTAGCCTGTGTGCCATCACCAAAATCCCAACGATAAGCAGTAATTCCGCCATCGGAATCGCTTGAACCCGCCGCCGATAGCGACAATGGTCGGTCAACTTCCACGGAAGAAGCGCTTTCGATCTCGGCAAGAGGTGGCGCATTCACCGTGATGAGGTGAACGACATCAACGCTCTCGCATCCCCCTGCGCCCTCGGTTGCCCTTGCCTTCAATCGAACTTCATAGACACCCGGCTTATCGTAGGCATGGCGAACCACGTCTCCGGTCGCCTGCATTCCATCACCAAATTCCCACTCGAAGCCGGATATCGTCGCACTTTTCGATGTCGATTGCCGACTGTCGAATTCCAGCTCTTCACCGACTGCGGCGGCTGCATTGGCCGTAATCACGGCGACCGGCGCGTCCAGTACGGTCACCGTCAGGTCATCCGTCGACACCGGTGAGCAGATCCCCAGATTGTCGCCTTCGATCTGCAGCGTGACCCGGTAGATGCCCTCCTCCGCATAGCTGTGTTCCGGCTGATCGCCACCGCCCGTTTGACCATCGCCAAAGTCCCAGGAATAGCGGTTGACCACACCATCCACATCGGACGATGCGGTGCCGTCAAAGCGAATGGTGGTTCCGGCGCAAATCTCGATATCGTCGCCAGCATGGGCCACCGGTGCCGGCAGGACCGAAGCGAGCACTTCATCCGCGTGGCTGGCATTGGCAAGGCCCGATTCATCGGTCACATCAAGTCGGACCCTATAGTTGCCGGGTGCTCCGTAAATCTTGGTCGGGTTGATGATGTCCGACGTCTCTCCATCGCCAAAGTCCCACTGATAGCGCAGCAGGCCACCGTCAGGATCAATCGAGGAACTGCCGTCAAAGACGAACACATCGCCCACGCAGGCCTGTTTGCTGTCTCCGGCCACCGCCTGCGGCGGCCTGTTGATGGAGACCTTCAGCGCATCCGCATGCCGCGCATTGCTGACGCCGGTGCCGTCATCGGTCGTCAGACGCACCGGATAGATGCCGCCGGTGGCATAGGTGTGTTCGACAATCATGCCTTCGGCCTTGTTGCCGTCGCCAAGGTCCCACAGATAGGACAGCCCGTCATTGTCCGGGTCGGCGGAGGCACTGCCGTCAAAAATGACCCGAAGCGATCCGCTCACGAGATCACTGCCGGCAGCGGCGACTGGCGGATGATTGACACGAATGGTCAGTTGGTCCTGCGCAGTACGGTTTGAGGCAATGCTGTCATCCGTCACGGTCAGGCTGATGGTATAGATGCCCGGTTCACTCAGGCTATGCTCGATCGATTCTCCCTCCAGAACCGTGTCTGTGTTCTGGATGTCCCATCGCCATTGGGTAATCTCGCCATCTGCGTCCCAGGAGCGGCCACCCGACAGGCGGAACGGTTCGCCCGGCGCCACCAAAAGGTCTGGGCCGGCATCGGCAATGGGTTGCTCGTTGACGGTCACCTGAATCTGCGAGAAGTCATGGGCTTCGACGTGACCAGTGTCGTCGAACACCTGCAACTCAACCATGTAGAGTCCGGGTGTTTCGAACGCGTGTGTCACCACATCGCCTTCACCGGTGGATCCGTCACGAAAATCCCAGATGTATCGGGAGATCGAACCGTCCTGATCGCTTGACCGGCGACCATCGAATGTCACCAGTTCGCCGGGCGCCGTGACCACATCGAAGCCCGCATCCGCCACCGGCAGTTCATTGACGACAACAGTCAGTTCATCATTCGCTTCATTGCGAATGGTGCCCGACCCGTCGATGACCCTCAGCTTGACGGTATAGGTGCCGGGATTGCGGTATGCGTGGGCAATGCGCGGGCCGGTTCCCGTCTCTCCATTTCCGAAATCCCACAGATAGGAAATGATGATCCCGTCGCTGTCGGATGAACCGGTCGCATCGAAAAAGACCTGTGAGGCGGTCACAAGTTGATCGGGTCCGGCTTCGGCAACAGGGGGTTCATTGACCGTGATCACCCGCTTGCTGGTGGCCCGGTTGTTGGCCAGGCCCGAATCATCCTGCACGGTCAGCTGCGCAACATAGGTTCCCGAGCGGGAGTATTGGTGAACAACCTCACGGCCGGACGCCTTGGCGCCATCGCCGAAATCCCAAAGATAGGAAATGATATTGCCGTCGGTATCGTCGGATTGGCCGGCCACGAAGGTAACCGGTTCATCGATTGCGGCTGGTCTGTCCTCATCCACCCTGGCGACCGGTGTCGCATTGGGCCGGTCGGTCACGACCACCGTAAGGCCGTCGCTCGCCTGGTTGTTGTCCTGACCCGAATTGTCGGTCACCGTCAGCTTGACGTCATAACGGCCGGGGGAGAAATACACGATGGGCCGCTTTTCGCCGACCGCAGTCTTTCCGTTTCCGAAATCCCAGTGAAAGTCGACAAGGCTGCCATCTTCATCAGAGGAAGCACCACCATCGAATTCGACGACCTGACCGACAATCGCCGTCTGGTCGGCACCCGCTTCGGCCACGGGTGGTACATTGGGCCGTAGTGCCACAACAGCGACAAAATCGTGTATTGTCACGCCGTTTTCCAAGCCTGAATCGTCGGTCAAAGTCAGGCGACCCTCATAGGTCCCGGGACGGCTGTAAACGTGATCAACGACGGCGCGGTCAGACTCTGTGCCGTCTCCGAAATCCCACTCATACCGAATGATATGCCCATCCGGATCCCTTGCATCGCTGGCGTCGAAACGGTGTGGCACCTCCGTTTTCAATGCCAGCCTCTCGGCCAGTTCCACTTCGGGCGCGCTGTTTGGCCCGTGTGTGACAGTGACTGCAAAGCTGGCTGTCGCCATCGATCCCCGTCGGCCTGAATCATCGCTCACCAGAACATTGACCTGATAAACACCCGGTTCCCGATAGCTGTGCGGCACCTTGAAGCCGGAGGCCCGTGCGCCATCGCCGAAGTCCCACTCAATTGAAAGCAGATTGCCGTCGACATCGACCGTCCCGGTGGCATCGAATTCCAGACGTTCATCGACGAATGCCGCACGGTCGGAGCCGACGCTGACGCGGGGCGACACATTTTCTGCGTGGGCGATCACGATGTCCATTTCCGTGCTGGCCACGGCGTTGGCCTTGCCGGAATTGTCGGTAACCTCCAGGCGGACAGTATAGGTGCCGGGACGATGATAGACGTGGTTCGTCACGACCCGATTCGCACCGGTGCCGTCACCAAAATCCCAGCGATAGGAGAGTATGGACCCGTCCGGATCAGTGGTTGCGGAACCGTCGAACACGACCGGAGCACCCACCAGTGCCTGTTGCACCGCGCCGATATCCGGCACAGGCGGCTGATTGTCCGGATCGATCACGTTGATCGTTCGTGTCACCGTCGTCACCGCATTGGGCAGACCGGAATCATCGGTGATGAGCAACGAGACTTCATAGGCGCCCGGTGTCTGAAAAGAACGCCGGAACGCCTGTTTATCTAGTGTCACACCATCCGAGAACTGCCACTCGACCGACGTCACCTGCCCGTCGGAATCGATGACATTGGAGGCATCAAACACACCGGCAGCGCCAAGCAGAAGCGTTTCGGGAATCGCGACATCACGGGCAATCGGCGCCGCATTGACGAAAACGGTCGCGGTGTCGCTGACCACGCTGTTGGTTGCACTTTTCTGGTCATCGACCACCAGTGTGACACCATAGGTACCTGCTTCGTCATATTGATGTTCGACCTTGGCGCCGGTCGCCGTCTTGCCGTCGCCGAAATCCCACTCGAAACGGTGCGCATCGCCATCGACTCCCGTCACCGCACCGGCATCAAACGTGGCGAATGTGCCATAGGCGATCCGCTGGTCGTCACCGGCATCCGCCACCGGCGCGGCATTGATGGTGATTGTGTGGCTGGCATCGGCAGAGTTGCAGGGATTGCCCTCATCGTCGAAGACCGTCAGCCCAACCGTATAGGTTCCGTGTTGCCGATAAGTGTGAACCGGGCGACCAAAGTCGGGATCACCTTCCTCCTGCTCGATCTCCGTCCCATCACCCATCTGCCAGACATAACGCTTGATGCGGTTTCCAACCGGCCTTGGCAGGGTCGAGGATCCCGTTGCATCGAACTGCACAACGGCCCCTTCCGCCGCCAGGACGGGGGCTTCCAGACGGGCAATCGGAGGCGGTTTGACGTAGAAACTGAAATCGACGACCTGCCCGCTGGCAACCATGCCTGAATTGTCGAATGTTTCGAGACGAACGCTGTAATCGCCGGCCGCATCGAAGCGCCGGCTGATGATTGGCCCGGACTGTTCCGAATCGTCAAATCGCCACAGATGAGTCAGCGTTTCGCCGTCGGGATCGCGCGAGGCGCTAGCATCAAAACGCATCTCTCGGCAGGCAGTCTGTTGGATCCGTGTTTCCACCACCGGACGACCATTGGGGCGGAAGGTGCGAACCGGCAGATCGATGGCGATCGGGTTTTGAACACCCTCACCGTTGCTGTTGGAATAGGTGACATGCACGGTGACGTCGTTGGGGGTCTCACCGCCTTCCGCGACGATGACCGAACCCAGACGCCCTCTTTCGCTGTCATTCGTGTAGACCGTCGCCCGACGCCATTCGCTTTTGCCGGATGCTGCCAATGGATAGGAGCGAAACAGACCATCATAGGCGACGCGTCCGCCTGCAGCGTCAAAGTTTTCGATCGTCAGCGATCGCGCCATCTCCGGAATGTTGAAACGAAGCTCCGTCAGCATGCCTCTTTCAGCCACCTGGAAGGTCGGCACATAGGAATAGAGGCGCAAATCGCTAGGAGCTTCATTTTCCTGGTCAGACGTGCTGACAGCCACATCGAAGACGTTGCCGTCAGTCCCCTCGGCGCCTTCGACCGCAAGAACAAACGCACGTCTCTGACCGTTGGCCGCGCCCTTTTCGGCATCGATTGTGAACAAGGTCTTCCATTGATCGTCAGTGGTGCTGTCTTCACCAAAGGTCACACTGTCCAGCGGCTCGCCGGCGATCGATTCCTGAATTGCTCCCTCTGCGTCCCGAAACAGCTCGGCCTCGGCCTTGTCCCCATACAGATCAAACCGCGTTTGCGTTCCCCAGCCGATCAGATACTCGTCATTCTTCCCGCCAATATCGGGATCGAACACGCGAATGTGCAGCTTGCCGGCGTCCTGCGGCACGGAAAAGCGGATGTATTGCTTGCGGTCATGGTCACCCTCACTGATCGGTGCAAGGGGTCCGAACGTGACGAGCAGTGGCGATGCATCCACCTTGACGGGGTCCGACTGCGCGCGCGCATCCGAGCCGGCGGCAAATGGACCAAATACGCTCATCGCTGCGAGGCCCAACACCATACCGGACAGGGCAACCCAGCCCGAGAGCCGTTTTCTGTCTCCCGAAATTCGATGCACCATGGATGGTGTGTAAAAAAGAGAGCGCGTCATTTCGAAGCCCTCCCATCTCCATCCTCGATCACCGTGACCACGAGCCGCGAGGTGCCGGAGCGGGTGGGCGTACCATCATCCGTTACCGTCAGTTCCACTTGATAGGTTCCGGTATCATGAAAAGCATGAACCGGTCGTGCATCCGGCGAGGTGCCGCCATCGCCGAAATCCCAGGCGTAGGCCATGACATTGCCGTCCTCATCTGACGATCCGCTGCCGTCGAACTGGATGATTTCGCCACGTCCGACCACCAGATCGGCCCCCGCCGACGCAGCCGGCGCCTTGTTCTCGGGCAACGCAACCTCGACCATGTGCGAAGTGGAAGCGGTCAGGCGTTGCTCCGCAACATCGTCATCGGTCACAGTGAGTGTCACCTCATAACGACCTGGAAACTGATAAATATGGTGGGTTTCGATTCCGGAGGCGCGATGCCCGTCGCCAAAATCCCAGACATAGGACAGGATGGAACCGTCAGGGTCGGCCGTTTCGGAAGCATCAAATGCAATGGGTTCGCGCACCTTCGCTTTTGTTTCAGCTCGGATATTCGGTGCCGGAACGGTGTTGGCCCTGTTCGTCACTTGCACGTCAAACGAAATCTCTGTCGTTTGCGGTGCTGGAATCCCGTTATCGGTCAAGACCAATGATGCGCGATAGGTCCCCGTTTTGTCATAGCGATGCTCAGTGACGGCGCCAGTGCCGATTGCACCATCACCGAAGTCCCATTCATAGGAGACGATGTTGCCATCCCGATCATTGGCTTTGCTTGCATCAAAACGCACGGGCTCATGAAGCGTCGTCGTGAGCTCAGCTGGAAAATCCAGCACCGGTGGCCGATTGTCGGCTGGAACCACTTCAACCGTCAGGCTGTCGACGGATTGTCCGCCATCGGTTTCATTCTCGTCCTTGACGGTCAGGTTCACCGAATAGGTACCGGGCTCCCAATAGGTGTGGCGCACCACAGGTTCGTCGTCTCCGTGACCATTGCCGAAATCCCATAGGTAAAACAGGATGCGCCCGTCCGGATCGGCCGAGGTCGAACCATCGAACGATACGGTTTCGCCCATGGCCACCACGCGATCCTCTCCTGCCCTTGCCGTCGGCCTTTCATTTGCAGGGTCGCGAACCGTCACGTTGATCAGGTCAGTATGGGCCGCCGTTTCATAGACCGTATCATCTATGACCGTCAGGCGGACCTGATAGGTTCCCGGACGGTGAAACGCATGGCGGGTGGTTGGACGGAAGATCTTCTTTCCATCACCGAAATCCCACCAAAACGACGCAATCGAGCCATCCGGATCGCTGGATGAGGTGCCGTCAAACAGGCCGATTTCACCGGTCAGCAGTTCCCGGTCGCCACCGGCGCGTGCGACAGGCGGCGCGTTGACGCTGATATCGTGGCTCGCCATTGCCGTGTTGCAGGATGCGCCCTGTCGGTCCGTGACCGTCAGCTCGACCGTGTAGTTTCCGAAATCACGAAAGCGATAGACCGGCCGACCGAAATCCGCATCGCCCTCATTCTGGACGATCTCTCCGCCATCTCCCATTCGCCAGTGATAACGCGTGATGCGATTATCGGCCGGGCGCCGGGCGGTGGACGAACCGGTGCCGTCAAACCGCACTTCCGCGCCTTGAGCGACAAATACCGGAGCATCGATTGCGGCCACCGGCGGTGGTTTGACGTAGAAGGAGAAATCAACCGCACGGCCATTGGCCACAACACCCGATCCATCGAAAATCTCGAGCCGGCCGTGATGGTCGCCGCTTCGATCAAATCGGTGAACAAGCTTGCGGCCGTTGAAATAGGTATCGTCGCCATCAAAGTACCAGCGAAAGGAAAGCGGCGTCCCCCCGTCATCAAAGGAATCCGATGCATCGAACGTCATTTCCCCACAGGCGGACTGACTGAAATTGTAATAAAGGTAAGGCCGCACATTGGATTTAACCGTGCGGATCGGGAGTTCGATCGCCACCGGATGGCCGATCGCGCCCGGATCATCGGCAGGCACGCTCACGACAACGGTCACATCATTGGGTGATTCTTCGCCGCCCGTCTTGATGACCGAGCCGGCGCGCCCGGCTTCGCCCGCCCGCAATTCGATGCGGTCACGCTGCCATACGCTCTTTTGCGAAGCGGTCAGCGGCGCGGAATGAAACCGTCCGGCATAGGAAATGCCGCCACCAGCGGAATCAAAATTCTCCACCATCAGGGATGTCGCGCCATCGGGGATGACAAAGCGCAGTTCTGCGAATTGCCCCTCCTCCGCCGCCTGCAGCGTCGGCGCATATGATGTCAGCTTTGCCCCCTCCACCGGAACATTATCCATGTCCGATTGGCTAACCATGACATCAAAGACATTGCCGTCATTTCCCGACAGGCCTTCGACGGCAAGCACGAATTGACGCTGAGATCCATCGGCCCTGCCGCTTGAAGTGTCCATTGGAAACAGTGTGACCCACTGGCCGTCCGATTCCTCGTGAAAGCCGAACTCGACGGAATCAAGCGCCTCACCCTCTATTTCCTCCTGAACCACGCCGTCGCTGTCACGATACAATCGGACTGTCGCGCCGTCGCCATACAGGCTGAAGCGGGTTTTCGTGTTGAATCCCCTCTGGGCTTCGTCGAAAAGCCCGCCCACATCGGGATCAAACACACGCACATGCAATTGACCGGCGTTGTCGGGAACCAAAATCCGGATGAACTGACGGAAATCGTGGTCGCCTTCATTTTGCAGCGCCCGCGATCCAAATGTGACCAACCGCGGTCCATCGGTGGCCGGTTCCTGTGCAGTTGCGGTGCCGGCAATAAGTGCCGGAACAAACACAAGAGCCAGCAATGAAGACGTCCGGCATCTGCTCATTGCGTAAGGGTCACAATACTGACATTGCCCGCTACATCGGCAATTTCAATTTCAACGGTCAGTCCTTCATCATTCATACGCAGAGGAACCTCTGTTTTGCCCTGATAGGATTTACGTGCCCTGTTGAAACGTAACACACCTCGATACTCCTGGTCACCGATCTGAAGCCGGTATCGCGACGTCTTGGCAACACCCGTTGCATCCTTCGCTCCGATCTTGAACGACACCAGTTCCTTGCCACCAGAAGGTTCAACCGAGACGACCTGTTCGGTGACAACCGGTTCGAGTGAATCAAATATCACTGTTCTCTTGTCGATGGTTACCAGGCCCACCGCATTGGTCGCGATGGTTTCAACCAGATTGGGGCCCTCAACAAGGTCAAGCGTTACCGACGCCTTTCCACCATCAAGCCGGGCTGTCTCGCCATTGACGGTGATAACGGCATCCTGGTCCACCAGGATTTCCAGCTCCAGCGCCGGGTCCGAGGTGACCGCCGGCAGCGGCTGCGCATAGTTGAGGCTGGGCGCCTTGTCGAGGCGCTGCGCCTCGATCGTCTCTGAATAGCTGTGACCGGACGCCGTCGAGACCTGCACCGTCAGCGTCTCTTTGGTGTTTTCAAGTGGAACATTCACCAGGAACTGGCCGGAGCCATCCGCATAGGTTTCGGACCGCAAGGCACCATCTTCATCAAGCACCGACAATTTGGCCCCCGACAGGATCGTCCCCGAAACCGTCAGCGTATCTCCGGCGGTCAGGAACCGGCCGCCCCCGTCACGGGGAAGCTCGGCGTCATAAACGATGTCGCGGCTGTCATCCTTCATATAGCTGAATTCGACCTTGCGGACGGTTTCATTGCCCGCCGGATCCCGTGTCACGACCCTGACCGTATTGTCGCCCTCCTGTGCCGTGACCGTGTGGAAAAATGATCCGTCGGGACCAACCTCGACGGGAAGATCGTTGATGGACAATTCGGCGTCGGGCTCCGTCTCACCCGTAACGGCCAAACTGGCGTCGCGAATGATGGCTTGGGGAATCGGCGTGTCGATCTGGAGGAATGGCGGTGTGCCGTCAATCCTGATTTCAAACCGGCGTACTGTGCTCATCTGACCTGGCAGGCCAAAGGGATCAATCGCCGCAACGCGCCAGAAATATACTCCCGGCTCAGCCTGCAGTTCATCGATCCGGTTCGCCTTCACGCCCCAGAGGCTTTCCGCCATGCGGTCGAACCGCGGATCATACGCGACCTCGACCCAGTATTCGGTCGCCTCTTCTCCGGCCTCCCACTCGAGTGCAACGGTATCACCGAACAAGAGCGCATTGTCTTCTGGCTGATTGAGGGCGATGCGGCTGTGAACGGAAATCTTTTCCTTCGGCGCCTCTCCCGTCCGCACGAGCGCTCCTTCATTGCGTCCCAGTACCAAGGTTTCGCCGCCTGCTGAAATCGACACCGGCTTGACGTCATAATTCGAGAATTTCGCCGTGTCGTCATCCTGGCTGACCCAGAAGCTTCCCGAATCAATCTTGGCATCGGCGTTGGGCAGACTGACTTCCAGGCGGTTGCGCTTGCTCTCAGTTGCGAGCAGCGCATAAAAGTCTCCCTCGATCAGACTGATCTGCGCTTCTTCCCGGCGCTTGAGCGGATCAACGCGCATGCGCTGAATGACCGCTTGCGAGTTGGGGTTGAGGCGTAGTCTGCTGGCGTCGCGAAACACCACCTGCGCAGTCGATTCGGACAAAGTCCGCAGTTTTTCCTGCTCATTGAGCACCGCATTGATCACACGGTCGCTCCAGCTGTTTTCCGTTGTCTTTTGGCCTTCGACGCGCCCGTGCCGGTCACTCAGGCGCGCTTCGGCCGCAACGTCGCGCTGCTCGGTGCTTTTGACCCTTGCCGATTCAGCCCGGTCGATCGACTGTGTCGACAGATTGATGCTCTGGCTGTACGAACCGGCCTGGTTTTCCTTGATCGCATTGTCGCGAAGCCGGATGGCAGTACCGATCAACACGGGTGCGAAGAGCTGCGCGCCGGCCTCGTTGGCCGCCTGAATGATGACCAGGGATGTCGCTAGGCCCGAAATAGCCGCCTGGACCTGGTTCGCCGGCAAGCGCAATTCCTGATCGTCTGCAATGTCCGTGATGTCTTCGAAACCGTTCAGTCTCAAAATGATTGGCCAGAGATCGGGATCATCGAGATACTGCTCAGCCATGGCCCGCAGGCTCAAATCAGGTCCGTAGCGAACGACGACATAATCTTCATCAGAAGGGAGTTCCTGCTGCGGTCGGTTTTGATTCTGTGCCAGACCCGCCTGCACACCGAGCACAAGCAGTGCGATAACCGCCAAAGCGGCAATCACAACCCTTCCGTGCATCCTTATGCGCGTCGTTACTCCGGACAATGCAAATCTCGCCCCCCAGCGAATATCGTTTGTCACTTCCCACTTTGTCGCACAATAACGGCCAATCAACTATTATTACAATACAAATTTTATTGACATCGCAGTTTGGTTAAGCCCCCTCCTGGCACATGGGAAAACGAATCTGTACCGGCGCCAACACCGTGAAATCGGCGGCTATTCTTAAGTCTTAACCATAAAACTCATGACAATTTTAACCGTTGCCCGTCATCGTTGAGGCAGATGTTTCGTAGTGAGTAAGGCGAGCGGCATGCGTAACACGATAGCCACGATCATGATCCTTGTGATGACCGGAGGGACTTTGACCGGTTGCGCCAACCTGTTTGGATTCGGTTCTCAATCCGTGACGGTGAACTACCAGGACACCAAATGGTGCGTCCCGCGCAAGCTCAAACGTGTTCTTCGAAACGTCTCCCGGCGCTACGGTCCGGTAACAGTCCATTCTACAAAGCGCGGTTGGTTTGAGAACTGGCGCAAGGGCGGCGCCAGCAATTCCCTGCACCTGAGATGCCAGGCCGTGGACTTTTCAGTCAGGGCCGATCCGGCATCGGTTATTGCCTATCTCAAATCACAGCGTGCAGTGGGCGGATACAAATATTATGCATCGGGCCACTACCACATCGACACCGGGCCGCGCCGCACCTGGTAGGGCAAGCCCGGTCATTCCGTTGATTCTGCCCTTGAAGATCCTGAATCAACACATTAGCCATCGCCGGCTTCCTGCTGAAAAGATTCAGGGATCGGACGATCCATCCTTTGCCATGGCCGGCTCCTCACTTGGATAAACCATGCCTGTGGTCTGTGTGCCCTGAACGGCGATCGGCTGAGCCGGAGCGGTTTGTTCGGGTGCGGCGGCGCGAAGACTGCGGATGGTTGATATCGCCGCCGTCATAGCGCCCAGAACCATGAAAAGCCCGACAAGGCCGGACGGGCCGGCAATACCGATGACGAACGGGCCGGTGAAGGCGCCAAAGAGTATTCCGACATTGAGGGTCAACACCAGGGTGCCGCTTGCAGGCACAATCTGGCTCGGCAGGATCTGGTCATTGGCATGTGCAACACAGATCGAATAGACGGGCAATGTCACGGCACCGATCAGCCCGATCGCCACATAGACCTGGCCGCCGAACCATCCACCGATCAGCGCGAGACAGACACACACGCACAGGATGGAAAGACCGCTGATCACATAGCGCCGGTCCGTACGGTCGGAAATCCAGCCGACCGGAAACTGCGCAGCCGCTCCGGCCAGCGTCCCGACCACCAGCAACAGGGTAGCCCCGCCGATACCCATGCCGCGCGCCAGGCCGTATAACGGTACCCCGACATAGAATGCCGCCTGCATGGCGCCATTCAGCAATGCGCCGGAAATCGCGACCGGTGAAATCCAGGCAAGGCTTGTGATCGACAGCCGTTCGGGTGCTTCGTAGGTCGGTGCCGGATTGCGGGAGATCATCAATGGCAGCAGCGACAGGGAGATCAGGACCGATGTCAGCACGAACAGGATCGCGCCATCGGGATCATCCAGTCCGGCAAGCCCCTGTCCAAGGGAGGCACCCAAAGTCTGAATGACAAAATAGGCCGACAGAACGACGGCCCGTGATCGGTTGTCCGTCTTGGCATTGAGCCAGCTTTCCGAAATCACGTAGAGACCGGGGAAACAGAAGCCGGCAAGAAGGCGCATGGCGCCCCAGCTCCAGGCATCGATTGTCACGAGGTGAACAATGGCGGAGACGGAACACAATGAGGCAAGCGCTGCAAACGCCCTGACATGACCGACACGCTCGACCAATTTCGGCGTATAGGCGGAACCAAGCAGGGCGCCCAAGGGATAGCCGGCCTGCATGAGGCCAATCGTCATGTCCGAAAAGCCGATGGTCGCGCCCCGGATGGTCAAAAGGGTCGACAGCAGCCCATTCGCCGCCATCAGCATCGCCATGCCGGCAAACAACGCCCAGCTTTCTTTCAATGCATGTGCCAACCCTCGCCTCTATCATCCGGGCGGCGTCGGGGATAGATGGTGCACTCTCGGTCACTCCAGCCTGGACGATACCAGCCCTGGCCGAACCACATGACCGACGTTTAACCCATTGGGGCAGAATGCTGCGGTGGACAGGACAGCGAACAAATTATTATGCTCGGATACCGACGAGCCCTCGAAACCGGGATACCAAACGCTGGCCTGGCCATCCAATCAACGCATCGACCCGATTGCCGACAAGACAATCGCCGAATTGAACGAGCAATTCGCGGCAAGCGATGCCGCCGCAGGCATCGAGGTCAGTGACGCGTTCGAACCATTCAACCAGATGAACGATATGTTCACCCGCGCCTTTTGGGACGACAACATTCGATCAGACGATACAGATGCGTTCTTTGCCAGCTATCGCTCGGCGTCAATGCCGCGCCGGGGAGAGGGTTTCACGCAAAAGGACTTTGCCCTGCGCAATGCGTCATGGATCGTGTCCGACCTCATTTCAAACCGCAACAATGATGAGGGAGAAAGGGAAGGATTTCAGGCACCAATCCGCAACGACACACCCGTGGCCGATACGCAGGTCCCGGTCGACAATGCGCAGGAACAGGCCCGCGAAATCAAATCACTCGCCAAAATGTTCGGTGCTGACCTTGTGGGCATCACCCAGATCGATCCGCGCTGGCATTATTCTGCGCGCGTCGACACCCGCGATTTTTCTCCAGCTCCCAATGACCTGCCTGCCGGACTGACCCATGTCATCGTCATGGGCCATGCCATGGATGAAGACCTGGTGGCCACCTACCCCTCGGCCCTGGCCGGTGCCGCCACGGGCATGGAATATTCCCACGAAGCGTCCATCGTCATTCAACTGGCCGCCTATATCCGCAATCTTGGCTATGAGGCCGTCCCGTCGATGAACGACACGGCGCTGGTCATTCCCTATGCCGTCAAGGCCGGTCTTGGAGAGTATGGCCGCAACCAGATGGTTCTTACTCCCGAATTTGGTCCGCGTGTCCGGTTCTCGAAAATCTTCACGAGCCTGCCCCTGGCCGTCGACGCGCCAAAACCCTTCGGCATACGTGCCTATTGCGACATTTGCACGAAATGCGCAGATGCCTGTCCGCCCAAGGCCCTGCCCTTCGGCCCCCCGCAGGAAGACAATGCCAGCCAGTCAACAATCAAGGGCGTCAAGAAATGGTCGGCCAATTGCGAAAAATGCTTTGGCTATTGGGCCAAGCTGAAATCCGACTGCGCGATCTGCATGCGCGTTTGCCCCTTCAATCAGCCGAAATCAACCATCTACGGCCGGATATTCAATTTTCTCGCCACGTCCAGGTTCCGCAAACTGGCCCTTCATCTGGAAACCAGGCGCGGGATGGTTGCACGGCTGAAACCTGGCCAATGGTGGAGGCGTCTATCCGGTGGGCCCGCACATGCAATTCGGAAGTGACACACCGTGTCACCACGGGCCTACTGTGGAATGATATAGACAGCGTTGTGGGGAATGCTGAGGAAGACCGGTGATCCGGGCTGGGCGCTGATCGAACCGTCCTCGACATTCTGACGGACGACAAGGACCGTCGGACCGTCTTCCACCTTGACTTCATACTGCACGGTTGAGCCGAGATAGACACTGCTCATGATCTTACCACCCACGGTGACTGAGCCGTCACGGTTGGTTTCGCTTTCGAGAAGTTCGATTTTTTCCGGCCGCACCATCACGATGGCGTTGCCACCATTGAGTTCCTGCGTCTTGTCGGCATTCAGAAGCAGCCCTTCTGCGTCAAGCGTCCTTGCATCATTCGACTCATCGACCTGGCGCGCTTCAAACAGGTTCGAGCGGCCCATGAAGTCGGCAACGAACCGGGAATTCGGCTTTTCATAGATCGCATTTGGCCCTCCGACCTGACACACGGTCCCCTCGGACATCACGACGATCCGATCGGACATCGACAGCGCTTCGTCCTGATCATGGGTGACGAACATCGTCGATATGTTCAGCTTTCGCTGCAGATCCCTCAATTCGATGCGCATATGATCGCGCAATTGCTTGTCGAGAGCGCCAAACGGTTCATCCAGCAAAAGCACATTCGGCCGTATGACCAAGGCGCGGGCAAGGGCCACGCGCTGCTGCTGGCCGCCGGACAACTGGGCTGGCATTCTTTCCGAGTAGTCTCCGAGCTTCACCAATCCGAGGGCTTCCTCGACACGGGAGCGCCGCTCCGAAGGATCGACGCCACGCATTTTCAGTCCGAATTCGACATTCTTGTAGACCGACATATGTGGGAAAAGCGCATAATTCTGGAACACCAGCCCGACTTCGCGGCGATGTGGCGGAATGCCAGTAACGTCTTTGCCGCCAATTTCGATGGTGCCGGCATTGGGCTGAACAAATCCGGCAACCATCCGCAATGTCGTCGATTTTCCACAGCCCGAAGGCCCCAGCAATGTCACGAACTCGCCGGGTTCGATTGCAAGATCGAGCGAATGGACAGCAGCAACACTGCCATATCTTTTTTCGACTTTCCTGAGTTCGACAGTGCTCATTTGACGATTCTTCCTCCGCCGAGAATTTGCCCCCTGAACATCAGCATGGCCGTCAAGGCCGCGGTGACCGCAAGTGTCAGCGTTGAGATCGCGGCAATTGAAGGCTTCACCTGGAACATCAGCGTGGAGAACATCTCCAGGGGCAGCGTCTGTTCGTAGGTCGCCAGGAAGAACGTAATGATGAACTCATCAAACGATATGATGAAACTGAAAATTGCACCGGCAATGAGGCCGGGTCGAATGACCGGCAAGGTGATATGCCACACCGCTCGCCACCGCGACGCCCCAAGGCTCATTGCCGCTTCCTCGAGTGTGACATTGAATGTTTGGAGGCTCGCGCCAACGGAAATCACCACGAACGGAACGGTGATCGTCAAATGGGCCGGTACAAATGCCAACAACGTGTCTTCAATATTGAGCTGCAGGGCAATCCGGAAAATACCGAGTCCGAGCACGATATGCGGCAGGACCATGGGTGAAATCATCACCGCATAAAGGCTCTGCCGCCCGCGCATCGGCCCACGGTCCAGTCCGAACGCGGCCAGCGTGCCGAGGATCAGCGAAAGCGGTGTAACCAGAATGGCGATAAGAACACTCAGTCCGACCGCATCGCGCCAATCGGACGATGTGAACACTTCGCGATACCACCGAAAACCGAAGGACGGCGGCGGAAAGCTCAAATAGGATTCATTGGTAAATGACTGAATGACCAGGATCGCCAGCGGTGCCACCAGGAAGAAGATGACCAGGAGGCTGAAGACAACGAGAGCTCGATGGGGCCATGGAGAGCCGTATCCTTCGCGCATGGCGTTCATCCACCAACCATCTTCTGGACCCGCGCCGACAGAAGGACCATTGCACCGATTGCCGCCAACAGCATCAGTGCCATCGCCGAAGCCACCGGCCAGTTGTAGAGATTTCGCACCGAGTCAGTGATCAGCATCGGCAACGTCAGTACGAAATTCCCTCCCATGATAACCGGGGTCAGGTAGATGCCCATGGACAGGATGAACACAAGTGTGCAACCGGCCGTCACGCCGGGCAGACTGAGCGGCAGTGTCACTGTCAGAAACACACGCAGCGGGCTGGCACCAAGGCTCGATGCGGCTTCCTCGATACTGGAATCGATGGCAATCAGCGCACCAAACAGGGGCAGTACCATGAAAGAGAGATAGACGTGCACAACGGCCAGCACGACCCCGAACGTGTTGTACATCAGCGGCAAGGGAGTACTGATCCATCCCCAGTCGATCAGCGTGTCGTTGATGATGCCTGACCGGCCCAGGATCAATACCCATGCAACATTGCGAACGATGATGCTGGTCAGCAGCGGCGAAACAATGAAGAACAGCAACCACAACCGCGCTCTTGGGCCACTTCGACGCATCAGGACCGCCACCGGATAACCGAGTACCAGGCAGGACACGGTGATCATCAGCGCCAGTTGAACCGTTCGGTAAAAGATGGTCAGCGTGATGCCGTCGGTCATGATCTTCACGTAGTTGTCGAAGAAAAAGCCGATTGTCGTAACGCTGTTCTCGAATTTCGCGAAGCTCAGGACCAAAAGCATCGCAAGTGGAATGAAAAAGGTCAGGATGTACAGACCAACACCTGGGCTCAATAGCCACCAGGCCTTGCTGTTTCCGCCTTGGGTTTGGGACATGTGCCGAACTTCTTCATCGATGAATTGGGAGAGCGTCGCCTGAGATCACGACGCAAAAACCCGCAAAACCTGTCCACGCCACCGGCTGATGGCGTGGATTGTCCTTGTCACGAGAAAATCATCGCGTGTGGATCAACTGGACTTCCATTTGTTCCACATGTCCGTCCAGGCCGCTGAATTATCCAGGATCTTGGTAAAGTCCTCTGGAACGGCTTTCTTGACCACTTCAGGATCCGCAACAATTACGGCCTTGGCCTGTTCCGGCGTATGCTCGACCAGCTTGTTCGGTGTTCCGTAACCAAATTCGACCATCCGCTTCTGGCGCTCCTCGCCACAGACGAAATTGATCCATTCAATGCCCATTTCCGGGTTTGCGGCATTCAACGGCACACCATAGACACTGTGGCGCACGAAGAAGCCTTCATCCGGCACGGCAAATGCCAGCGGCAGGCCTTCACTTTTCAATTTGGTGACACGTCCGTTCCAGAACGGTGACATGACGATCTCGCCGTTACGGAACAATTGCTCGGCGTCCGCACCACTCGACCAAAGAGCCACCAGATGCGGCCGGATATCGCTCAGATGCTTGAAGGTCTCTTCATCAACCGGATAGGGTGATCCTTTGAAGGCCAGATTGACCATCTGGAGCGTCTGATCCTTCAGCCCCTCATTCAGAGCCACCTTGCCGGCATATTTTGGATCCCAGAGCGCTTTCCAGGAGGTCGGCGCCGGATCAACCAGCTCCGTATTGTAGGCCAGCCCATAGGACCAGAGGACCAGGCAGGGTCCGAACTCCGTGATGAATTCATCATAGATGTTCTCGTATTCGGGAATCGCAGACCGCGGAATTTCCATTGCGATCTTGTTCCTGCGCGCGAAAATCAGCTGATCCGGATGCAGTGGAAACACGTCTGTTTCGGGTTGCCCATTGGCGATCTGCGCCTGAATCTTCTCAAGCGGCGCACGGCTGCCCTTCAGCCGGATGAAGTCCATCTTGACATCAAACTTCTCTGCAAATGGTTCATACCAGTGCTTGTCATAGAACTCGCCGAGCGTGCCGTCATAATTGTACATCCGTACAACTTTTGGGTCGGATGCGGCATGCGCCTTGACGAAGAAGTAAGGCGTAGCCAACGCGGCACCGGCGCCTGCTGCCGACTTCAAAACTGTCCTGCGGCTCAATTTGCTGCTAAAATTGCCTTTGTCTGTCATGTTCCACCTTTTGGATTTGTGTCCCTGATCGTCAGTCTTTTTGAAGGCATTTTCTTGTTGTTTTGGCCATTTTATTATATATTATATATATATTATTTGTGCCGTCAATTGCTGCAACCCCTTTAGATTCTGTCATTGTGTGAGGTCGGCATCGTATCTCGGCACAGCAGAATGAACAGGAGAGTCCCATGCACAAGATCGACATTCCTCAAAGCGTCATGGAAGCCTGCAAGCGGCGCAGGGGATCAAGCAGCGTCTATGATCATCTCGACCCGGCGAAAACCGCGCTGGTGGTGATCGACATGCAAAACAGCTGGTTGGAGCCGGGGCTTTCCGTACTTGAAATCCCTGAAGCACGTTCAATCATTCCGAACATCAACACGCTTGCAAACAAGGTTCGTTCAGTTGGCGGCACGGTTGCCTGGACGCAGTCCACCTTCGCGGAACCATGGACCAGCGCCATGTACAAGGGCTTCTGTGATGAAAAGTGGATCCGCAAGATCATCGCGGAAAGTGCACCCGGCACCCATGGTTTCGGCATCTGTGACAGGATGGATTGGCATGAGGACGACATAACAGTGACCAAGAACCGACCGAGCGCGCTCATTCAGGGCGCCAGCGATTTGGAAGCGCGTCTACGCGACCGGGGATGCGATACGATCATCATCACCGGAACTCTGACGAATGCATGTTGTGAATCCACTGCCCGAGATGCTGCGGCGCTTGGCTTTCACGTGGTATTTGCCAGCGACGGGACCGCCACGCGCTCCGACATCGAACACAATGCAACACTGATCAACCTCATGCAGCTGGTCGCTGACGTTCGTCCGACAAACGAGATCATGGACATGCTGTCCTGAGGCCCGTCGCAATAACAGCCGCCAAATACCGACTTACCGACCATACGGGCTGTGTTGAATTGGCAAGATCACATGACTGAAACCGCAAACTGCAGGTCAACCGGATCGCTCCCATTTTCGATCCAGGAGTATCGCAACCGTTGGGACAAGGTCCACGAAGAGATGGATCGGTGTGGCTTGGAAACTGCAGTCGTGTGGGGACGCACAGCCTCGACCTTCGACCGTGCCGCCGATATTCTGTACCTCTCCAACTATTTTTCTTCAAAAGTCGGCCAGGGCTTTGACGCGGAACCCCACAGCGCCAGGGCCTATTGTGCCGTCATACTCCGCCAAGGACATGAGCCGGAACTTGTGGCCGACGATCCGGATCTGAGGCCGGAATTGACACCGATCCGCAACCATTGCAGCGCCGCGGACCCGGTCGATCAGGTAATCGCGTCGCTCCGTTCGACCAGCACCAGGGGCGAAGTGGGATTTGTCGGCACAGACTTTTTTCCGATGAAATACTGGTGGCAGATCGTCAACGCCACGCCCAGTATCAAATGGCGACCGTCCGATGATCTCGTGCGCAAGGTCAGAATGATCAAGTCTGCGGAGGAGCGAACGGTCATCCGTCAGGCCGGTGTGGTCGCCAGCAAAGCAATGTCATGCATGATGGAGGCATTGATCGCCTGTAAGCCGGAAACAGAGGCCGCGGCTCGGGCAGCCGCCGAAATTGTCCGAGGCGGCGGCATCGTCGACAAAATCCAAATCAGTCATGGCAGCACTATCGGTTACACCTGTGGCGATCCCCTGGCCGGATACCGGCCCGTCGCCCCACAATCCGGCGATATGGTGCGCGCATTCCTGATCGGACCGATGTATCAGGGCTACTATCTGGATCCGGGCCGGACAGCAGTCGCCGGTGGAACGCCAGATCCTCGACAACGGGAACTGATCGAGGCCACCATCGGGATTGTCGAAGCGATCGCCGCATTTGTCAGACCGGGCGTATCATTCAGCGAGGCCGCCGCCATCGGTGACAAAATGGTGGAGGATTTCAAACCCGATGCGGATCCGGCCGCAACGAAGTTCCCGTTTTTCGGGCATCCGCATGGCCTTTACTTCGAAGGCCCACCCTATATCAGCACGGTTCTAGACCATCAGAACGCGGTCTTCGAAGAGGGCATGCTGATTGGGATAGAGGCGTTCCTGGCCCGCAAGGGTGTGGGGAATGCCGGATTTGAGCAGAATTACCTGGTCGGCGCACAGGGACTTGAACTGGTTACCGACACGCCCATGCGCTGGCACTGAATGGCCTGGTCGAAATCAGTCCAGCGGCTGCGGGTCGAGGAACCGATCCAGCACATTCCCGGTTACCTTGGCCACATTGTTGTCTCCGCCGTTCCACAGCAGTGACGTTGCCCAGGCGATTGACCCGGTTGACCAAACAGCACCGCCGCCGGCGGTGGTAAAATAAACCATGTCTGCACGGACCCGGCCGTTCTGAACCCCATCCAGGGCGCGGGTCGTGGTGATAAACTCTTCACCGGTCAGCAACCCTCCCTGCCCCACCTGTTCCGAAGTCGCAAGCACCACACTGTTGGGCGGTGAACCGAGGTCCTTGTCCCAGCGGTCGATTTCAAGGCCGACACATCCGCCGCCACGAAATCCGAAATCGCCGATGACGTTCGTGTTGATTCCACGAAACATGAACGCATAACGCGGATCGAACGATGCTTCACTGCGACGAAACCAGGTGGACTTGACGAACAACGTCGAACTGAACCCGTTGCCCACAAGCGCTTGCGGTGCACGGCCATGGGTTCGCCATAGCCCGCCAGGTTCACCGGAAAACGCCAGGTGATGTTCTCCCGGCTCGCCCTCCCATGTCCGAACACCAGAAACCCCACGCCGGTTCTCGATCACGCCCGGATAGGTGTCACTATAGGCAATACGCCAGTAGAACCCGTTTCCTCCGAGATAGATATGTCGGCCCCCTTCATTTTGATAATCATTGAGAGCGTCCCACATTTCGGTCGAGTAATATTCGGGATGCGATCCGGTCATCACCACATCATAAGCTTGAAGGAGTTCGGTACCGTGCCGGTGAAGGTCTTCGTCGGTGGCCACATCGTAACTCGTATTGCGGCTCTCCAGCCATTTGATGATGTGCGTGTCATTGAGATAGTTGAACGTGTACAGCCCCGGCCTTGTATTGAGCATGGGCCGCCTGGAGCTGGAGTAGACCACGCCGGAATCATCGCTGTGCGTGTCGTAGTGCGACAGACCCAATTCACGGTGCAGGTTGAGATACAGCTCATCCTCGCTGAGCTGGGTCACGGCCTCAAACAGGTTTTCCGTATTGTGGCTGTCGAATTTGATATGTGTATTGGCATAGGACAGATAGGTGGCTGTCGGCGCGAGGAACAACAGACGCGCCCGGGGCTCTCCGGCTTTGGCCGACACGAAAAAGGCCACATCACTTTGGACACCGTTTGCGGTCAGTCGGGCGATATAGTAGCCGCTGCGCGCGTTCTCCGGCGGTTGGATCTCCAAGCTGGTGTTCCAACAGCAATCCACCATGTCATCATCATGGAAATGGATGGCGCCATATTGGCCCGGGTGCTGTCGCCAGCTCGCCACGGAGCCATTCCAATTGCTGCCGGTGGCGCCCCGCATCGGCAGGTTGACCAAGGTCCCATGCAATTCCCGGGGCCCCCTATCGGTGATACGATCCGTCGGTATTCCGCTCGAGAAATCCCAGGCGGCAATCAATTCGCCATCGGGGCCATCGGACAGAACGGGCGCCTCCAACTTGCCGTTGAATGTGTTGCGGGTAAAGAGCCGGCCGTTTTCAACCGTCTCCGGCTCAGCAGCAAACAGCAAAGCGGTCTGAGGCCGTGGAACACACCAGTTCGACAACCGTTCCTGCGCAGACTGTTCTGTTCGCACGCCACCAGTCGGGTTCAACATCGCTGCGGTGAGACCCATCACTTTGCTGGCGGCATCGATGCTCACCGTCGCCTGGTACCAGCATCGCGGCAATATGATGTCTTCGCAGATGGCACAGATTTCACCGACACACAAACGCAGCAACCCATCCTTGATCTGCAATCGGAGATCACCCCATGCAACCAATGTTTGCTCGCTGTTGCCGGGCCGGGTCGGGAAGAAATTGATGGTCAGATTGAATGCACTGTTTTCGGGCCATTTCGGTGCCGGATCAACGATGGCGTAGGAGCCGGCATCAATCCGCTGATGACGAACTTCCAGTTCAACCGGTTCGTGCCATTCTGCCGGCTCGTAGGATTGTCCCGGGCCATTGGGATCCATGTCACCGCAGATCATCCTGAAGACCTCGACCCGGCAACGCTCCGGTCCGTTACTCGACAGTTTCAGCCGCGTTGGCTTTCCGCCGCAAATCATCAGCGGATCGCAATAGCCCAATATCCCTGTCGAACTGGTCACAATACCGGATCCGCCACTGTTACCGTTACCCCGGTCAGGTCTTTCCAACGGCGCTTGAAAATATCCCACTCGGCGATTGCGGCAGATGTATAGCGCACCGAATCCACCGGGATCGGCGCCTCGCCCCTCTCCCCGCTCAACCGGGCCAACTGCCAGACACGGAAGGGTTCAATCACGAGCAAGACATAGCGTCCCTTGAGGGGCGTCGTGCGCATGCGATCGAGAATTCGTTGCAGGTCGGCACTGAAGGGTCCGCGCGGGTTGTCGCGAAACTCCTCAGCCAAATCCATCCTTGTGCCATCAAACGTGAAGACAGAGGCTGTCGGATCGTACAGAAGCATCTTCATCCCTTGCGAACAATGACAGGCTGTTTATAATATATAATAAATATATTATATGACAATGAGCATTCCAGCATGCAGATTAGCGATCGAATTGGCCGTGCGCGAGTCTCCGGGACCGTCAAGCTTGCCCAACAGGCACGTGATCTCGAAGAAGCCGGAAAGACCATTATCGAGCTTGCCGAAGGCGAGCCCGAACATGATACGCCACCACATATCATTGATGCCGCATTCGAGGCCGCAAGACGGGGAGAAACCCGCTACACGGCTGTCGCCGGAACTACCGAATTGCGGGACGCCGTTTCGAAGAAGTTTCTGCGCGACAACAAGATCACCTACGGGATCGACCAGATCATCATCGGCACCGGCGCGAAACAACTCATCTTCAATGCCTTGCTGGCCACCCTCAATCCTGCAGACGAGGTCATCATTCCGGCGCCCTATTGGGTGAGCTATCCGGATATCGTCAAGATCGCTGATGGAACACCGGTCATCGTCGATTGTCCCGCGCATCAGGCCTTCAAGATCACCGCAGGTGACCTGGAAAAGACCATCACGCCAAACACCCGTTGGCTTTTGTTGAACTCACCATGCAATCCAAGCGGCGCTGTCTATTCTGCCGATGAATTGCGCGCATTGGCTGAAGTCTTGCGACGACATCCGCAGGTTGCAATCATGTGTGACGACATTTACGAAAAGATCGTCTTTGATGGCGATGACTTTGCGACCATGGCGGAAGTTGCGCCCGACCTTTTCGACCGTGTCTTGACGATCAACGGTGTGTCGAAATCCTACGCCATGACCGGCTGGCGGATCGGATATGCGGGCGGGCCGGCCGATCTGGTCCAGGCAATGACAAAATTGCAGGGGCAATCGACAACGAACCCGTCTTCAATTGGGCAGGCAGCGGCTCTCGCTGCACTGACCGGCCCCCAAGACCTTTTGAATCAATGGTTGACGCGCTACCGGTCGCACCGTGATCTTGTTGCACGGCGCATCACCGGAATTCAGGGCCTCTCGCTCCAACCTCCGGCAGGCGCCTTCTACCATTTCATCAATTGCGAGCAGATTATCGGTCAGCGCACACCGGACGGGTCGATCCTCGCGGCCGATGCCGACATCATCGAATTCCTGCTGCATGTGGCCGGGGTCGGGCTGGTGCCGGGATCCGAATTCGGAGCACCCGGCTACCTCAGATTGTGTTTTGCAAAGTCAGAAAGCGAACTGACTGCGGCATGCGATCTCATCGAGCAGGCCATTGGCAAGTTGTCCTGATCGCCGTGCGGGCACAGGGCACCCACAATTGACCGCTCGTTCAAGGGCCCGTCAATACTGGAGCAGGCCAAACGCCTGACGGGCGCTCGTCGACGGCAATTGATGGAGGTGTTCCATGAGGGTGATAATCTCATCCTGGCGTCGCTGATCCATCGTATGACGCGTCAATCGGCGAAATTTGGACTGAAGGTCCCCACGGCTCATGGGGTTGGTGGGGTCGCCGAACGGTGCATCGACCCGTTTCTCGGTATACCCTCCCTCGTACCGCACGCGGGTTACTGCCGCTGCCCGCGCCGGGAATGCCGACTCCATTTCATCATCGAAAACAACCTTTGTCTTCTCTGCCACCGACCTCACCCCCCTGTCGGACAGCATCGAAAGGTCCAGCGGTGCAAGCGCTTCGGCACCGCCGACAGCCATGGCACCCAGACAAAACGGAATGGAGAATTGGGCCTCCATCTCCGTTTTCGGCGCCACGTGGTTGCCGAGTTCCACCGCCCTTCGAAATGTGGCGATTTCGATCGCCCGAAGGTGATGGGCAGCGATTGAATGTGTGGACATGATCTCCTGCAATCCATCAAGCGCCGCGTGAATCCAGCGACAGCACGCAAATGGTTTGAAAAACAACCCGTCAATCGCGGTGAAATCTGCAAGGTCAGCGATCAGTGCGTTCGGATCATACAATTCACCCTGTTCAAATGTGTCGGGATAGGCAAGGAAACCAGCAGCCGCCAGATCTGCCGACATCAGGCCGGTCAGTACCGACCAAGCAATGCCTTCCTTGACGGTCGACCCTGCAAATCCGTGCAACATCGCTGAAGACAGACGTGGCGCCTGTTGCTCGGACAACAGGATTGCCTGTGCCATTTTCTCCGGTGAATAGCCGCGTAACCGCCCCGCGGCGACTGCCGCACCGACGCCACTCCACCGGCCACTCACGGTGGATGTATAGTGGGCCGGTTGGCGTGCCAGGGCCACGCGGATGGAGGCCTCGTAGCCAAGCACGACGGCGACCAGAAATTCTTCCACCGAAGCATCGCGCTCCTCAGCCACCGCAACGGCGGCGGTGATGACAGCGGCGCCAGGGTGGCCGGCTGCCATCCGGTGACCGTCATCAATGTCCAGGGCCGTCGCGGCCATCGCGTTGATTGTCGCCGCAGCAGCGCTTGTCATCTGCAAATCTGAACGCCATACGCGACAGGGGCCGCTGGACATGCTGCCTTGCAGGGCTGTCTGCATAGCTTCGACCCCGGATGCGTCCCGGCCCGCCGCGGCGGCTCCCGCAACATCAAGAACGCAATCCGCCGCTCGCTCGATCAACCGGTCGTCCAGGTCACTGTGGCGCACCGTAACCAGCGCGCTGGCAAGCTCATCTATTGCGCGACCCGCAGCCATTATTCGGCTCGATCCATCTGCTGGACAAGCAGATTGATACCCGCCATGAGCAATCGGTCGATCGAATCGGTGGTGAGCCAGGCCGAATGGGGAGTGAGGGTAACGTTTTCACATCGCGTCAGAGGGCTGTCTGAGCCAAGTGGTTCGTCATGAAACACATCAAGGGCGCAATGACGCAAATGACCAGTCTGCAAGGACACCATCATTGCTTCTTCATCCACCAGGCCCGCGCGGGCTGTGTTGACAAGAACAGCACCCGGTTTGATGCGTGAAATCGCCTCGCGACCAAGGATCGATCGGGTATGCGGATTCAAGGCCAGATGGAGGGACAGGATATCCGAGCCGGCCAGCAACTCGTCGAAGGACACCATCCGGGCGCCGCTGTCACCGGGCTCACCGGAGCGATTCCAGGCGATCACTCTTGCGCCGAGGGCACCGGCCAGCCGCGCGGTCTCCCGACCAATCCCGCCAAGCCCCATCAGGCCGAAGACCTTGCCATTGATCTCCTCAGATCGGATCAGCTGCCAGTCACCGTTGCGTGTCTTGCGATCCCCCTCTGCCACGCGTTTGAGCGCGCACAGCGCCAACGTTACCGCGTGCTCGGCAACGGCACGGTCACCATAGCCCTTGACCCCTTCAATCCGGATGCCGAGCTCTCCTGCCGCGTCCAGATCGGCATGGGTTTCCAACCCGGTCGAAAGATACGCAACCGTCTTGAGGTCAGGACAGGCACGCAGCACCTTCCCAGACAAATAGCCCATATAGACGATCGCGTGGTGCCGACCTGCCAGCCGGCTAATGAGTGCATCCTCATCGCCCGGCTCGTCCCGGAAAACCTCAAGACCCGGACAGGACCGCGTCATGTCCGGGGTCAGCCGTTCCGCCAGATCGCCGTAACAATCGACGAAGGCCGGCGGCTTTATGGTCGTGGACATGTTAGCCAACCACCGAGAAGCTGCTTTCCCTGTTGATCTCTCTCTTGCGGGAGCAAAATGCCATGTCGAGTTCAAAGTCCATATTCGGCAATTTGTAACTCAATGGATGGGCGTCGTGATCATTGCCCGCTTCAACATAATCCACCAGTTCATTCATCATCATGCCGACGACCGGTGCATTCTTGAACTGATTGCCGCTGGTGCCAACCGCCATGTAGAAACCCGGCAGATCCGAGCAATCATAGATGGGAATCCAGTCATCGGATGCATCATACAAGTCAGCAATCCCCTGGACATTGTTTGGAACTCCCATCGATGGGAACCGTTGCGCACCACGCATTGCCTGCAGTCTGGCCTGTTCGGTGACCTGCGTGTTGTAGTTGTCCGGATCAACCCACTCCAGCGGATCACACTCGGGCTCCTCACTGCCGATCAGAATCTTGTTGCCGATTTCCGGCCTCCAATAGCCACCGATATCGGCATCCGAACATATCAATCCGTCCCGTTCGAAGTTGAACCCCTCTGGAGACGGGACGTGAGCGACTTCAACCCGCAAGGCCTTTGTCTTGATGTTCATCCCGTCGGCTACACCAGCCATTTCATTGATGAGATAGGAGTGCGGGCCTGATGCATTGACAACAATCGGAGCGGCCAAAACGCGGCCGGACTGCAACGTCACACCGGAAACGCGACCATCGCTGCGGTCGATTGTTACGACCCGCTCTCCGAGGACAAACTGCGCACCGTGACGCATCGCGGCAGACTGGATGTTCTGTGTCGAGAGCATTGGATCATTGATGAACCCGGCCTTCGGAAAGAACAGCACGTATCGCATCTCGCCGTTCTGCGAACCGAATTCGGGATTGTCGGCGGATTTTGCCGGATGAAAATTGCCTGGATTGATAATCGGTAGATTGGCCCGCATCTTTGCCGGCGTCCACACCTCATAGGGAATGCCGATTTCGTTCGCTATCTCCTCGAGCTTTACGCCGTAGTTGTTGGACTCAAAGCAGGTATAGCAGCAGCCGACCTCCCGGTATTGTGCCAGCACCTCGCCCGGAGCCGCTCCAAGATAGTCCGCCCAGTTTTCCCAGAAGGGATAGTTCGACTTGGCCAGGGCAGCGCCATTCAGGGTCGAATAATGGGTGCGGATGATCGCACAGGAATTGGCGGTTGAGCCGGCTCCCGCGACCGGATTCTTGTCAACGCAGACAACTTTCTTGCCGGATTTCGCCATCTCGTATGCGATGGCGCATCCGATGATTCCCCCACCAATGATAATGGCGTCAAAACTGCTCGACATTCCTTGCTTCTCCGTGGCTATATCGTCGGGTTACAACCCCATCTGTGCCATCAGGGTCGCCGTCAGCGGGCTGAGATTGTTCCGATATTCACCCGCAACATGAACATGATCACAGTCGCCTACTTCCAGATAGCTTACGGGGAAGCCCTTCTTTCGACATGCGTCCACATAGATGCGTGACTGACGTCTGAATTCATCCGTCTCCCCTCCACCCACGGCCACCACCGTTGGCGGCATCCAGTCGGGAAGATGATGGATAGGACTGTTCCTGGCGGTCATGTCCTCATCCATCATGAGGTCGGCATTGAGATAGGATCGACGCAGGGGCTCCAGGTCGAACAGCCCACTCAGCGGCACGGCGCCATTCACGACATCAAATGGCAAATCATAGTCGGCCCAACGGGTCGCCATCAGCATGCCGGTCAAATGCCCTCCTGCGGAGTGTCCGGTCACATGAATACGACCGGCATCGCCGCCTATGTCGCTTGCGTTTTTGTAGATCCAGGCCAGGCACTTTCTGTTCTGCAGGGTGATTTCGTCCATCGTGACGTTCGGACACAGATCATAGTTGTTCAGCACCACACAGGCGCCGGCTTCGACAAATCGTTCGGCCACAAATCGAAACATTGCCTTGTCAAAGGCCCGCCAGTAACCACCGTGAATGAACAACATGATCGGAGAATTTCCACGACCGGGCCAGATATCCATTTTCTCGCCGGGCTTGTCACCAAAGGCCACATCAAGCCGACATTCGGAATTCTGGATCAGTCTTTGATTGTGGACTTCGCAGGACTCGAATGTTTCGGCAAAATGGGGACAGCGGCGACGCATGTCGTACTCAAGGTCAAGCGCCTCCTGATCATAGTCGCCATACACCAGATTTTTCATGCCGGTCACCTCTTCACGATGGGTGGTTTTGGACGGGCTGACAGACCTTTTCGCGATCCGTATCGAAAGCCTAAATGGCAAAATCAGAACTTGCAAGAAAAATATATAAGTAATATATTTTGTGTTGAAATTGATCGTAGATTGAAGATCGGAACCCGCATGTTCGTCAGAATGTCCTATTGGAATTGCCGAAGAGAATCATGGAACGAGGATCAACAATTGTTTGAAGGGGGAGCCGTTCCGATCATGCAAAAACACAGTGGTTTCGTTCGAGCCATGTTGCTTGCAACACCCGGCGAAACGCAGCGGATCGCCTTCACCGTCTGGACTGATCGCGGCGCCTATGAACGCTTCGTCGAAAGCCCCGATCTCGACCAGATCACCCAGATGTTTGCTCATATGTATGTCGAGGGTGCGCTTCCCGAACCTGTCGAATACGAGGTCAGGGCGCAGGGTGAAGCAGGAATTGTCTGAAAGAAGGGCCTGAACGCAGACACACGAAAGGACCATCTCATGTTGCTCGACCTGCCGACGGCGGCCCGCTACAACGCCTGGGCAAACAATCGAATCTACAATGCCCTGCAGGGTATGTCCGATGCTGACCGCCGGCGCGACCGCAGAGCATTTTTCGGATCCATCCACAATACGATGAACCACATTCTTCTCGCCGACCTCATATATCGAGAGCGACTGGAGAAGAAGCCCACGACATATACCAGCCTGGATCAGATCTTGTTCGAGGATTTCGATGCGCTTGAGGAAGCCCATCGCACCAATGATGACTGGTATGCAGCGTTTTGCGAAGCACTGGACCCAGCTGAACTTGAAAACGATCTGTCTTTCACTGCGGTCGGAATGGACGAGGATGAGTACTTTTCTCTTCCGCTTCGGTTGTGCCTGACCAATCTTTTTCAGCACCAGATCCATCATCGCGGACAGGTCCATCACATGATAAGCCATGCCGAGATCGATCCGCCCCCGGTTGACGTGGTGAAATTCGGCCGCGGTGATATCGACGAATGGACCGCCCGACCCGGTGGAGCCGCCTGATGCACGAACACCACAATGTTGTGATTGTGGGTGCCGGGCAAGGCGGATTGTCCGTCAGCTATTATCTGACCAAGAATGCAGTTCCTCACATATTGCTTGACCGGGGGGGAGTCGCGCATGCCTGGAAGGCACATCGCTGGGATTCCTTTTGCCTTGTTACGCCCAATTGGTCTGTCGACTTGCCAGGTCTTCCCTACTCCGGCCCGGATCCATCGGGCTTCATGCCACGCGACGAATTCGTTGCCTATATGCAGCGATGGGCCGACGGGTTCGGGGCGCCCGTGCGCGCTGGCGTCGAGGTTCAAAGGATCGGGCCGCATGGCAACAGATTCGAGCTGTTGACCAACAATGGAACCATCACTGCAAACGCCGTCATTGTGGCAACGGCAACCTATCAGCACCCGCGTATTCCAAAGGTCGCTTCAGGGATACCCTCGTCGATCCATCAAGTACACGCGGAAGACTACAAGAGCCCGGAACAGTGCCCGGAGGGTGCGGTTCTGATAGTCGGTTCGGGGCAAACCGGTTGCCAGTTGGTGGAGGACATGCTTCGCGCCGGCAGACCGGTTTACCTGTGTGTCGGTCGCACCGGTCGTCTGCCGCGGCGCTATCGCGGCAGGGACTGTCTCGAATGGCAGCGTGACATGGGGCTGCTCGACCGCACGCCCGACATGCTGGAGAGCCCCGCCGAACGGTTTTTGGGCGATCCACACTTGACCGGTCGAGATGGCGGGGGGACGGTCAGTCTTCATGACTATGCCAAACGCGGGGTCCACCTCCTGGGGCGCCTGGAGGGCGTCGACGGAAACACAATGCGGTTTGGAGACAATTTGCAGGATGATATGCGATATGCGGACGAGTTTTCCGACGATCTGATGCGTCGGATCGACGACCACATCGCCGCCGCGCAGATCAATGCTCCACCGCCAACGGATGCCGAACTTGCCGGTGGCCCCGAGGCCGCCGAATGGTCAGTCGAAACTGTCGACAAGCTGACATTTTCAGCAGCCGGAATTCGAACCGTGATCTGGGCAACCGGCTTTACCTATGATTTTTCATGGATCGATTATCCGGTGACCGACGAGATGGGGTATCCGGTGACACAGGACGGCGCGACCGAAATTGATGGCCTCTATTTCTGCGGCCTCAATTGGATGACAAAGCGCAAATCCGGGATCCTCTACGGTGTGAAGGACGATGCGGAAAACGTGGCCAGATTGGTGCAAAGACAATTAAGCGAAGACGGCGTCGTCGCGGGGGGCGTTGTCTGATGTATATCGGAGTGGATGTTGGCGGAACCTTCACGGATATTGCTGTCAATCGGGACGATGGCAGCAGCCTGATCCTGTACAAGTTGCCGTCAACGCCTGATGCCCCCGAACAGGCGATCATCCATGGCCTGCAGCAGATTCTGACTGACAATGATTTGTCGGCGAACAAGGTAACCCGGCTGGCACATGGCACCACGGTCGGCACCAACGCGCTTATCCAGCGCAAATGCGGCAAGGTTGCCTTGGTAACGTCCGAGGGTTTCCGCGACCTGTTGGAGATCGGGCGTCAAACCCGTCCAACGGTTTATGACATGCACCGTGACTATCCTCAGCCGCTGGTTGACCGATCCCTGCGGCACGAAGTCCCGCAGCGACGCCTGGCGGACGGGTCCTCCCATGTAACACTTGACCGGGAAGCGGTGATCCGGACGGCGGCTACGCTGGCGTCACAGAATGTCGATTGTGTCGTCGTATGCTTCCTGCATTCCTACGCCTATCCGCAGGATGAAGACGAAACAGCAGCCATCTTGAAGGACAATCTGCCGGCTCATGTGACAGTTCTGACGTCGTCATCGGTCTATCCGGAATTTCGCGAATATGAGCGTTTCTCAACCGCCGTTCTCAACGCTGCGCTGATCACGATCATTGGCTCCTACCTTGATCGCCTGACATCGCGTGTATCGGATTTGGGCATTGGTCCCGAGGTGAAAATCAGTCAGAGTTCGGGCGGGCTGATGTCCGTACGCATGGCGCGACGATTCCCGGTCCGGGCATCGTTGTCCGGCCCAGCGGCCGGTGTTCAGGGTGCCCTGCGCCGAGCCCAGGCAGCCGGCTATCGGAACATCATCACTCTCGACGTCGGCGGTACCAGCGCTGATGTGTCGCTGTTGCTTGACGGACAACCGGTGGAGGTCAATGAGCGTGACCTGGCCGGATTTCCCATTCGAATCCCGGCATTGGATGTGAATGCCGTTGGGGCCGGAGGTGGCTCGATCGCCTGGATCGCGACGGATGGGCTATTGAAAGTCGGGCCGCAAAGCGCTGGTGCTCATCCCGGCCCCGCCTGCTACGGCGCCGGGGGCGAAAGCGCAACGGTCACAGACGCCAATGTTCTGCTCGGCCGGCTCAACGACCAGGTGCTGCTGGGCGGACGCATGCCGATTCGCAAGGACCTGGCGCACAGCGCCGTTGAATCCCTGGCCGGGCCGTTGAACGTTTCCATCGACGAAGCGGCCCTCGGGATCGTCAAGGTTGCGTGCGCCACAATGGTCAAGGCCATACGATCCGTCTCGGTTGAACGCGGCCATGATCCACGAGACTTTGCACTCTTTGTCTATGGCGGTGCCGGTGCGTTGCACGCCATCGATGTGGCGCGCGATCTTGGCATAACGAATGTGATCGTTCCGCCCTCGCCCGGGATTCTGTGTGCAGAGGGTGCAATGAACGCGGCCCTGTCGACCGAATTCGTGTCGACCACGCTCAATCGGCTGGCGCCCGGTCAGTTGTCCGACATGCGTCAGGCCTGTATCGAACTGGATGCGAAGGCACAAAGCTGGTTCAACGATGAGAAGGTCCCCGAGCGGCAGCAGATCAGGCGCTGGGCATTTGGGGTGCGCTATATCGGCCAGAACTATGAAATCTCCCTGCCCGTTGACGTGACGCTTGACGATGCTGCACTGATTGAAAGTGTCAGCACAGCCTTTCATCGGGCCCACGAAGCCAATTATGGCTTTGCGTCGAAAACCGAACCCATTCAGATCGTGAATGTCGCTTTGAAGGCCATGGGCGATCTTGATCGTCCGGAACTGCCGCTGCTGCCCGCGGGTATGCCGCCGGAACCGGTGGAGCACCGATCAACCATGTTCTCGCAGGACTGCCGCGAAAAGACACCGGTTTTTGATCGCGACAGTCTCGTTTCCGGTCAATTGCTGCATGGACCGGCGATTGTTGAACAGATGGATACCACAGTCCTGATTTTTCCCGACGACACATGCAGGGTGGATGATTGGGGCAATCTCGTCATCACGCTCGCGGAGTAAGGCCATGACCATTTCGCCCATCGACGCCGAACTGTTGCGCAACGCCATGGCCAGCGTTGCTGACGAAATGTACATCGCGTTGATGAAAAGTGCCTATTCGACCAACATAAAGGAGCGGAAAGATCATTCGACCGCACTGTTCGACAGCGATGGCCGCGTGGTTGTTCAGGGTGAAAGCATGCCTCTCCACCTTGCCTCCATGCTGGGTCTTGTGGAGGTGGTTCTGGAAAAATATGGCAAGCAGGGCGTAAGGCCCGGCGATATGTTCCTGTCCAACGATCCCTATGTTGGTCGTGGCTCCCATCTGCCTGACGTTGCCATCGCCGCACCGATTTTTTGCGATGGCGAGCTGGTGATGTTCGCCTGCAACATTGCCCATCATGCCGACATCGGCGGAATGTCTCCCGGCTCCATGGCCGGCGGAATGACCGAGATTTATCAGGAGGGGCTGCGGATTCCGCCCATTCGCCTCTTCGATCAGGGTGAACTGGTACAGGATGTGATGGATCTGATCCTCCTGAACGTCCGGGTTCCGGAAGAACGGCTTGGCGACTACAACGCCCAGATTGCCGCCAATCAGCTTGGCTTGCGCCGCTGCTCCTCACTCATCGAGAAATGGGGCAAGGACAGGATCACCGAGGGTTGCGATGCCATTATCGAGGCGGTCGCGCGCCGCACGCGGGTCGCGATAAGGGATCTTGCCGACGGTACCTATGAATTCGAGGATGTCGTCGATGATGACGGTGTCTCGCGAAACAATATCAAGATCAAGGTATCAATCACCGTGAACGGCGATGAAATCGAATTCGATTTTGATGGGACCGACCCGCAGGTCGAGGGAAACAACAACGTGACGATGGCCGGTCTGCAGGCCTCTTGCCTTTATTGCCTGAAGGTGCTGCTTGATCCCGATTGTCCGCAAAACCATGGCATGCTTGATCCCGTCACCATCAGGGCGCCCGAGGGCAGCATCGTCAATGCAACTTTCCCGGCCGCATCCGCTGCCCGCGCGCAGACAGCGCAACGGATTGTCGATGTGATATTCGGCGCCTTGGCCCCGGCCTATCCTGACAGGATCATTGCCGCGGGAACCGGAGCGAACACATCCGCTGCTTTCTTCGGACGCGGTGCTGACGGAAAATATTATGTCTATCTTGAAACACTGGGCGGTGGTGCGGGCGGCCGGTCCTATCAGGACGGTACCGATGGCGTTCAGGTTCATATGACCAACACGTCGAACCTGCCGATCGAAGCATTGGAAACTGAATATCCATTGATGATCGAACGCTACGAATATGTCAGAGATTCCGGTGGTGCCGGCAAGTTTCGCGGTGGGCTCGGACTTCGTCGCGATTATCGGCCAATAGGCCACGAAACAACCTTTTCAGGCCAGGGTGAGCGTTTCGTCAACAAGCCGTGGGGGATTTTCGGGGGTCAGCCCGGTGCAACCGGCAGATTTGCCCTGTTGCATGATGACGGCAAAACACAGCGCCTCGCAAACAAACCTTCAGCGTTGCGGGTTGGCCCCTCGGCTCAAATTAGTGTAATCACCGCTGGAGGCGGCGGATTCGAGGACCCTGCACAACGCAAGATTGAGCACTTGAAATCCGACGTCGGCAGCGACAAATTCAGCAAAGAATTTGTGACGGATCAATATCCGTGTGGTTCCCATGAGCTGGAGTGACCAGCCGCGTGCATAGAGAGACACATGGTCATCGAAATCGAAGATCGCCCCACCATTAGACAGATCGCACCGAAGGGTAAGTCCGGTGCGGGCAAAATGTCGCTGACTGACGCGGCATCGAAATTGCTCAGAGATCACATCATCGACCTCACTTTGGCACCGGGTGAACGGATCGATGAAAAGGTGCTGTTAAAGAAATTCGCTTTGAGCCGCACGCCCGTACGCGAAGCCCTGAACAGATTAAGTGCGGAAGGCCTTGTCGAAGTCCGGAGCAATCATGGCGCCTATGTTGCTTCGATGAGCCTGAAACACACGATGGATCTTCTGTCAGCCTACGTGCTTTGTGAACGCATGGTGGCATCCATGAGCAATTTGGGCGACCCTGATCTCGCTTCCGATCTGACGCAAATCCAGAACCGCTATGAGCGTGTTGCCGAAAGGCGCGATCTGCTGAAGATCACGGAACTCAACAGCGTGTTTCACGCTCGGGTTGCTGCAACCACCGGCAATCAGTTTGTCATTCAATATGCTGCGGATTTGCACAATCTGGCCAGACGCGTTTCCTTTTTTGTTTATCAGAAGGAAAAGGACCAGGCGCAGGATTTCGATTTTCAGCGTCAGAGGATCAACAGCCAGCACCACGACATCATTGACGCAGTGCGGCGCCACGACCGAAACGCTTTCATAGAGATTTCCACTGATCACGCCAAAGTTTTCCGGGAACGTCTATGTGCGATTATCGGAGACAACAATGACGACGAGATCGATTTTGCGTCCGTTCTGGAGAGTCCGTCGCGAAGCACCAGTTAGGTGACTTCGTTTCACCGGCCCTGCATATCCATTGCTCTTTCATGCCTGGACCGATACTGAGGGTTCATGAACGCGTTTTGGGTGCTTCAAACGATTGCATTCTGCATGGCCTTCATTGTGGGTCAGGCCACACCGGCTGCGGCCGGATCCTCTGATCTGCCTGAGGGCTTCGTCCATCTTCGCACCGTCGATCCGACAATCCTGCAGGACATGCGCTACTACGGTGCCCACAATTTCCTCGGACGCCCGGTCGTCGGATATGAGGCGCCCGAATGCGTCCTGACAACACCTGCCGCCGAGCAGTTGGCAGAGGTGCAGAAAAATCTGTTGAAACGCAACCTGTCCCTGAAAGTCTATGATTGTTATCGCCCAGCGCGCGCGGTCGCCGATTTCGTGAAATGGGCGAAGGATCTGGACGACACCAAAACCAAGACCGAATTCTATCCGACGGTGGACAAGGACCGGCTGTTCGAACTCGGCTACATCGCCGAGCGGTCCGGCCATTCAAGAGGATCGACCGTCGACCTGGCCATCGTCAGGTTGCCGGCCGCACAGCAACCCGCCTTCGATCCATCGCGCCAGCAGGCCTGTTTCAATCCCCTCGAAGCACGTTATCGCGACAACAGCCTTGATTTCGGCACAGGCTTTGACTGCTTCGATGAATTGAGCCACACGGAAAACAGACAGGTCAACGCGACCGCGCGGGACAACAGGGCCATGCTGGTCGATGAGATGAAAGCGGCTGGCTTTCAAAATTATGACCGGGAATGGTGGCACTTCACACTTGCCGACGAGCCGTTTCCGAAGACCTATTTCGATTTCCCGATCCAGCCTGGAGCCGAAGCCCCGGCGAAAGACCGGTAGATCAGGTCGATCCAAACCCGTCGGTTAGAGCGACGGGCCATATCGTGTGGGGATCGTCAGGCAGACCCGTGTCCCGTTCGAAGAGGACGCGATTTCCAGCGTCCCGCTCAGGGCTTTGGCCCGATTGGCCATGTTTTTCAACCCAAGACCGGTTGTGGTCGCCTGTTCAAACCCGCAACCGTCATCATCTATATCGATACGCAGAAAATCTCCATCAGACCCGACGAGCGAGAAGCCGATGGTGACGTTTTTCGCACCCGAATGTCGGGACGCGTTTGTCGTCGCTTCCTGCAGGACGCGCAGGAGGTTCAACGCCGCAGACGGAGTCAGCCCTTCGATTGGCGGTATCTCCACCATTTGCCAATTGAGCGCAATGCCCTGCAATGCAAGCTGTTGCTCGGCCCGTTCGCGAAAGGTGCCCAGGATCCCGGTGATGTCGTCTTCGACACCCAGCGAATGGATCATTGTTCTGAGGTCTTCAAGCGCCGCGCGGGCCGATCCTTCGATGGCCTCCGGCCGCGATTCCCTGTTGGTGGCCATCGCAATGATCGACATCAGTTGACCACCCAGTCCGTCATGCACGTCGCGCATGATACGCTGCCGTTCGTCATTGAGCGCCTGACGCCCCTCGAGCAATTGCCGTTGTGCATAGGTTTCGCGCAGCTGGGCTTCCTTTTGCTCGATCCGCTCCTCCAGCGTGCTGACAAGATCATCCACATGGTTCATGGACGCAATGAGCCGCCGAAAGAAGATGATGCTCATAGCCGGCAGGAGAAGGATGTAGACAATCCGAAAATGAAGGAAATTGCTGTTCGGCAGCACATTCGCAATGATCAGCGTGTCATGGATGGCCACGGCGCAGGCGCCCAGGACCGAGATCAGCAGGATAAGACTGTCCCATTGCCTTTGCCAGAGCGCGGAGTGTACCAGCAGATAGACCACCCAACCGGACATCAGAAGGCTGAACGGGACAACAATGAACGTGTCGACAAGATCGAATATCGGCTTGGGAAGTACGATATACGCAACGCTTGCCAGCGCCGGCAGCAACAGGAAGTAACGCGTTCTGAGCGGCAACGGCCGGTTGGCCAGACTGGCGGTGAACAAAAGCCCCAGCACCGAAAGCCAGAAATTCACCACATAGCCCAGCAATGCAACCGTGTTCGACATGGCAATGGAACTTGGCATATAGACCGGGATGCCATGCGCGCTGCTGAACACCAGCAAAATCGCTCCATAGAGTGCCGCCTGTTCGTTCCGCCGGCTGTACCACAGGACGAACAACAGCAAGGCCAGCAGCAACTGCCAGAACACAACCAGCACCGGAAGACGGACAGCACGCAAAAAATGCCACTCGAAACTGCTGCGCAACTGATCCGCCGGACCGACATAGACATTGCTCAAAAATCCGACGAGCTTGCCACCGGGGACAAGTTCGATGTCAATTCCATTGACCCCTGATTTCAGCACGTTACGGGGAATCGGCGCAAAAAACGGTACGCTTTGGTCAGCGATCAGCTCACCGCTGAGGAAGCCACCGGTGACGAGTTCGGCGTCGTTGACGGTGATCAACAACTGACCCGAATAGTTGGGAATATAGACTGCCCACCTGGTGCTTCCGTCTGGAGCGTCGAACTGCTGACGGTAAACTCCACTTTCCACCGGCCGTTCCGGAAACGATCTCCAATTGTCCGGCAGGGAAACAGCTTGCGCAGCATCTCCTGCGGCCTCCTGTTGGAACACCATGGTCTCGAGCGGTGCAACGCTATCCGGCAGCGGGAGTCTCTCGAGGACCAGGAAGAACGTCACAATCGCAACCACCACCGCCCACAGGACGAGGAGAATTGGCTGATGCCACCGTGTTACGGATAGAGACGCCTGGTTCAAGAGATATTGATCAGTCCGCGCTGGATAGCCTCGAACACGGCTTCACTGCGCGAATTGACTTCGAGTTTCCGGTAGATGTTCTTGATATGAGATGGCACGGTTTTGCTTGAAATGCCGAGCTTTTCGGCAACGTCCTTGTAGGTGAACCCCTTTGCGATGCCCCACAGGATATCCATCTCACGCTCGGTCAGCAATTCCTTTGCGCTGTCGGTCTGATCCGTTTTTTGAACCACCTGAATGATGTAACGGGCAACGGAAGTCGAAATCGGCGACCGCCCTGAAATGAGTTGGCGGACAGAGTTGACGATGTCGAGCGATCGTGAGTCCTTGAGCAGAAATCCGGAGGCTCCGGCTGCAATCGCCGTGACCACGCTCTGCTCATCCCCCAGAACCGATATGACCATGATTTCCATGTCCGGAAGTTCTTTGCGCGCCATCCGGATCAAATCGAATCCATGCCCGTCGGGCAATTTCAGGTCGGTGATCAGGGCATCTGCCTTGAGGGTGGCGATGGCCTTTGCACCCTCCGCAAATGTTGAGCAGGCGGACAGGACAGCAATGTCCGTCTCCCCGGCGAAACTGCTCACGAGAAACTGGCGCATTGCAGGATCATCTTCAACAATGATCAGTCTGACCGCCTGATCGGCCGCTTTATCTGTCATACTCTGTCCCAAGCCCACCCCCAAGCATGGCAACGGAAATCTCCCGCAGGTGCCTGCTGATTGCTTGATCGCGGACCTACTGAATTGCAATCCTAGCGCCGCCATGGCGTCGAAGCCATCCCATATCGATGGGATAGGCAGCCTTCGCTCCATCTTCAACGCACGCTCACCATCGCAACAAGCCCATGATGCGGCACTCGGCAATCCGTTGCTCACCTATGCCAGGACCGAGCCCGCGCGAGATTCCCGCCATGGATGCAGGCCACTTGGAACTGACGCCAGCAATTGCTGAGTATAGGCTTCCCGGGGTGCTGAGAGTATCGATGCGGTTGGCCCTGATTCGACTTCAATCCCGTTGCGCATCACAATGGTCCGGTCGGCAATTTGCTGCACGACACCAAGGTCATGGCTGATGAAAAGCAGACCCAGCCCCTGCCGTTTGCGCAGATCTTCAAGAAGGTCCAGAACCTGCGCCCTGATGGAAACATCCAGAGACGCAACGGCCTCGTCACAGACAAGAAAATGCGGCTGTGCGGCGAGTGCGCGTGCAATGGCAGCGCGCTGCAGTTGCCCGCCTGAAAGCTGATGCGGCATTCGTTTGCCAAGTCGCGGATCAAGACCGACGCCCTCCATGAGAGCCGAGATTTGCTGTTTGGCGGATTTGCCGCCCATTCCTCTGAGGCAGCGCAGCGGGTGGGTGAGCGCGCGCGCGATGGACTGTCGCGGATTGAAACACGCCAGCGGATCCTGAAAGACCATTTGAACCAGCGAGCGCTCGGCAGCGGGTTGGAAGGCCCGACCGTCAAGCGTCAGACTGCCGGAATCGGCACGTTCCAAACCGACCGCAATCCGCCCCAGTGTTGTCTTTCCGGAGCCGGACTCACCAATCAACCCGACGATTTCACCCGGTGATAGGGTCAAAGTCACGCCACCGAGCGCCTGAACCCGTCCGCCGCCTCTCGCCGCAAATCTGCGGTGAACGTTGCTCAATTTCAAGGCGCCAGCCCCGACGCTGACGCCATCCCTCTTGCGCACGACGCTGAAATCCCGCGTAAAGGGCAAGGATGCGGAGACAAGTTCTCGCGTATATTCAGCACCGGGGTTGCGCACAAGCGTGCGGGCCGCTCCCTCTTCGACGAGCCTGCCGTCTTTCAGGACGATCATGCGGTCTCCAACCGCCGCCGCGACGCCGAGATCATGGGTGACGAACATCACGGCAATCCCTCGCTCATCAACGAGCTGCAAGATCAGATCCAGGATCTGTGCCTGTACGGTCGCATCAAGCGCGGTTGTCGGTTCATCCGCCAGCAAAATCCGCGGATTTCCCACGAGGGCCGCGGCAATGGCGATACGTTGCTTCTGTCCGCCGGACAATTGGTGCGGAAAGGCGCGCGCCCAATCCTTGGCCTGCGGGCCCATGCGCGGCAGACCGACTGCATCGATCAGTTCCTCGGTCACGGCGCGCGCTGCGTCGCGCCGTAGCTCTCGGTGTGCCGTAACGATTTCATCCAGTTGCGAACCGATGGTCAGAACCGGATTCAGGCTGGCACCTGGGTTCTGGAAGATCATGCCGATCTCCCGGCCGGCAATACCGCGCCGATCGGCATTGGTGGCCAGCAGATTGCCGGGGCGGCCGTCAAGCCGCAAATCTCCGGTAGCAACGGCATCACGCGGAAGCAGACCGGCAATGGCGTGCAGGGTTGTGCTTTTCCCCGACCCGCTTTCACCGACCAGCGATAGCACCTCGCCGGGTGCCAGGCCCAATGAAAGACCATCGACCGCCGGCGGTGAACCGGGAAACCGCACCATCAGATCATCGAGCTGAAGGACCGGCTTGCTCATCGCCGACCCACAATGCCAAGCCGGTTGGCAAGGCCATCCCCGGCCAATGTGACACAAAGCACCGCAATCGCGATGGCCAATCCAGGCAGCACGACCAGATAGGGCGCTGTTCTCAATAGCGCCCGACCATTGGCGATCATACCGCCCCAGCTCACCAGATTGGGATCGGACAGCCCGAGAAAGGCCAGCGCACTTTCAACCAGGATCGCCTCGCCCACCGTGACACCGATAAGCGCCACCACGGGCTGCAGGGCGCCGGGCAAAACTTCCATGAATGCAATGGCAAGCGATCCGCGTCCCGCAAGGCGCGCAGCGTCGACATAGTCCGCACCCTTGAGACGCAGCACCTCGGCGCGCACAAGCCGTGCAGTCGGCGGCCAGGAGGATATGCCGATGGCAACAACCACATTGAGCGCCGACGCACCCAGAACGCTGACGAGAGCGAGCGCCAGCAGAAAAGTGGGCACGGTCTGGAATGCCTCGGTGATACGCATCAATCCGTTGTCAATCCTCCGTCCACTGAACCCTGCCATCGTTCCAACGAGGATACCGACGCATATTGCCGCCGCTGCGGCGGCCGCCCCCACTGACATCGAGACCCGCGCCCCGTGGACAAGTCCGGCCAGTACGTTGCGGCCCAGCTGGTCTGTCCCCAGCAGGTAACGCGGATCGGCAAAGGGTTGTGTAAGGGGTCTCGCCACCATGTTCAGCGGATCGCCGGGAGCGATCCAGGATGCCGCGGCCGCAATCAGCGCTATCACCAGCAGCACCAGTCCGCCCAGCACCCCTCCGGCGCCCCTGAATTCGCGCAGGGCCGCAATCATTGCGCGTCTCCGGCGCCGAGCCGGACCCGGGGATCGAGCAATCCATAGGCCAGGTCGACGACAATGTTCACGATCACGACGAGGAGAGTTCCGGCCAGCAATATGCCGGCCAGAAGCTGCAGGTCGCGCTGATTGACGGCTTCATAGGCCAGAGCGCCGAGACCCGGGATCGAAAATACCGTCTCGATCACGATCGAGCCGCCCAACAGCGTGCCCGACTGCAGGCCAATCATGGTGACGACCGGCAAGAGGGCGGGTCGGCCGATATGCCGGAGCACCACATTGCGCGCGGGCAAGCCACGGGCACGCGCCGCAAGCACCCAACCACTGTTGTCGACATCGATCATCGCGCCGCGCATCAGCCGCATGTAAAGCGCCAGGTAGGTCAGGGCGAGCGTTGTCACCGGCAATATCAAGTGCCTGGCAACATCCAGCACCGAGCCCAACGGACCATAATCGGCATCCAGCGTCGACAGCCCGCCAATGGGGAGCCAGCGCAGTTTCACGGCAAAGAGAATGATGCCCAGAAGGCCAAGCCAGAACCCCGGCATGGCATTCAGGACCAGCGCCCCGAATGTGATGCCCGCATCGAGCGGACCGCCCCGGCGCAGCGCGGCCAGCCCGCCGAGAACAACGCCGAAGGAGGCCGATAGCGCAATCGCCGAGACCATCATCAAAAGCGTGTTGGGAAGCCGCTCCATGATGACACTGCCGACATCGCGCGAGAACGCGACAGACTGCCCGAAGTCGAGTACCAGCAACCGCATGATATAGGTCGCAAACCGACTTCCGACACCATCTCCGAGCCCGTATCGCTCGCGAAGATCGGCGGCAAACCCGGCATCACCAGACCCGATTCCGGCAAGATAGGCATCGACCGCATCACCCTCGGCAAGTTCCAGCAAAAAGAAGACCCCGACGGCTACCAGTGCGAGCACCGGAATGGCCTGCGCAATGCGCCAGAAGACAAACCGAACGAAACGCGCCGCCCCGGAAGGCGGCGCGTTCGGCATTGAATCGGAATGACTCGTCATCGCGGCCTGCGTTTATTTGGCGATCCAGGTGTCGGCCCATCCGGACGTAGCCCAGCGCGGATTGTTGGACACGTTCTTCACTTCGTCCCGGGCCACCGTGATGAAAGTGAAATGGGTGAGGAATATGATCGGCAGATCATCCTGCGCAAGGCGCTGGAAGTCCTTGTAGACCTCAGTTCTTTCGGCTGTGTCCAATGTGGAAATACCCCGAGCGATGATCCCATTCATCTCTTCACTATCGTAGCCCCACTGATTGGCGAATGGTATACCGGCGTCAAGACCACCCTGATAGAGGATCGTCGTTGAAATCGCCGGGTCATTGCGCCAGACCGGTGAGCCGATCGCAAGATCATAGTCGTGGTCCGTATAGACCGCCTTGATGTGTCCGCCCGGATCAGCGGTGACAATTTCGACGTCTATCCCGACTTCCGCCAGGGCCTGTCGGACATAGTCTCCGGTGTCGCGGGTCTGCTGGAACCACGGTGCGGGACGAAGGCGCAAGCTGAATCGTTTTCCATCCGCATCGCGCGGATATCCGGCTTCGTCGAGCAGTTCATTCGCTTTCGCGGTGTCAAAATCATATCTGACCGTGTCTTCGGCATAGAATTCCTTGGCGGTTGGTGGCACAGGCCCCGTGGCGGCGGTCGCATAGCCCAGAAACACCACATCGACCAGGAATTCCTGGTTGATGGCATGGGCAATTGCCTTGCGAACCAGCGGATTGGCGAGTTCCTTGCGCCGATGGTTCATGTCGAGCGTGATATTGTAGGTGATGCCCTCATAGCCCTCCGAGATGACGCTGATGCCATCGATTGCGTCCAGACGGGCCATGTCTGTGAGCGGTACCGCCGAAAAGGCCGTCACGTGGATGTCACCGGTTTCGAGTGCTGCAGCCTTGGCGCCCGGATCAGGCAGAACACGGTAAACGATCTGATCGAGATAGGGCTGGCCGTCCCGCCAGTAATTCTCGTTGCGGCTCAACCGATAGAGTTCGCCAGGCTTGTGTTCGGTGAAAACAAAAGGGCCTGTTCCGACGGGCGCCGCATTGTAGGCAGCTTCATCCAGATTCTCGTCCTTGAGCAGATGCGCCGGAAGGACCGCGGTGACGGCCGGCATGGCGTTTTCAATCAATTGACCCGGCGTTGGCTCAGAGAACCGCAGAATTGCCGTCTTGTCATCCGGCGTGTCGACGGCGACGAGATTTCGAAAAATCTGCCGACCGATATTCTGCTTTTCCTTCCAGACATTCATGGCGGAGAAGGCAACATCAGCCGATGTGAAGGGGTTGCCATCCGACCAGGAAACGCCGTCGCGCAGGTTCAACGTAAAGGAAAGCCCGTCATCCGCTGCCTTCCAGCTTTCGGCCAGCAATGGCCGCAAACCGTCTTCGTAATCCATCTCGGCCAGGGGTTCGACGATCTTTGACGCGATGAAGAAAACACCGTTGGATGCGACGATGGCCGGATTGAGGTTGCGCGGCTCCGTATCATTTGCAACCACCAGGGTTCCACCCTTGCTCGGTGTTTCCTGGGCAAAGGACGGAGCCATCATCAACGTTGAGGCAAGCAGCAGCGCGGATGCGCAGCTGGCCATATTCCAAAGCCTGTCAATCATATCTGTGTCCTCTTTCCGGATGTGTGCAACGCGATGGTACAATCTTGCACCATCGTGATCTCGCTGAACATGCTCTTGAACATCTCTGACATTGAAATCTCCCTGCTCTTGTTTTTTTTGATCGCGGAACATGCGCATCGATGATCTGCATCTCGATCCGCACGGCCATTTCCGGCTCCATTGCGTGAAAAGCCACGCTGTCATTCCGCCGGGGTATCCCTGACGAGAACGGTCTTATGCAGAATGGAAGAACAATCAGTGTCGGGCGACCGTCGAACCCGATCCTGTCCATGCCCCCCACACCCGTTTGCCGGGTTTTTTGCCAGCCTATCGGAGGATTTGAACCAAATCAACAAATCACGACAAGAATGGTTTTTGATTTGAAGGCAGCAATGTGATGTGTGTTCACTGGCTTCGCACTCCGAAAGGTGCAGACCGAAACACAGAGACATAGAATTTTGCGACTTATACTATTGATTTAAATTAATAAATTACGAACATTAGCACGAAGGCGACGTCCTCATAAAACTCGGAAAAATTGAATAATGGCACCGGCGTCCTGATGGGATGGTTTCCATCCCCGGATTTTGATTCAGATTAGGACCATAATTTAAACCATTAATTTAAATGGTCTTGCCTGATTTCTCCCGCTCACCTACATTGAAATGGGGTTCGGCCACGGCCAATTGCCTTGCGTTGGCGCAGTCCTGCCTCACCATTTGGCGCTGAAGGACTGCATTTGGCACAGACACATCACCATACCAACCTGGCCGGAACCGGATCGACCCTGGCGCATCTGAGGGGTGTGCTCGCAAAGCTTGCCGAAAGCGATGAAACCCTTCCGCCGGAACGGGAACTCGTCAAGCAGCTTGGTGTTCCCCGGTCGCGGCTGCGCCGCGTTCTGGCCGAGATGCGTGCATCAGGACAACTGCCGCCGGCGCAGGTGGGACGGCGCACAACACGAAAGGGCCACGTCAGAACGGAGGCACTCGCGCGCCTCGCCAATCCGACAGACGTCATCGAGCTGCGGCTCGCCCTCGAACCGCAATTTGCCCGTCTGGCGGCCCTGCGGGCCTCCCCGCTCGAGATTGCCCGCATCACCCGTGATGCGAACAGTTCACCAGATGACGATTATGGCGCACCCGATCTCGCCTTTCACCTGGCAATAGCCGGCGCGTCACGCAACGCGCTGGGTCACGAACTCTACAATGTCCTGCGGCAGGTCGGCGCCGACGCGCGCATACGCTTGCCCTCGCGGAGTCCGATGTGCCCCAAGCGGCGGGAAGCAAGGGATGCGGAACACAGGCGCATCGCACGTGCGATCGCAGAGCGTGATCCCGAAAGTGCGGAGGAAGCCATGCTCGCCCATCTTGCCAGCGTTCGCGCCCTAATCATGGACCGGATGTCTCCGCAATCCGCAAAGTCGTGAGCACAGACCGCGAAAAGTGCAGCAAACCGAGATGACGGGGCAGCAAGGGTTGTAATCAGTCCCTCTTCCATTCGACCGCTAAGGCACGATGTGCAAAGGATCGGCGGCACAATCGGGACTTTGGCCGCATCCACAGTTGACTGCTTTGGTCAACGGTGCTCGGTCGTTGGATGGAACACTCCGGCTCAGAACCACACCGGCACAATCTCGAACAGCACGATGCAATGTCACACCGAAATCAAAACGACCGTCTGGTCCGTTCCCAAATGTCAGGTCATCAATCGGTGACGGCCAGAACCTTCAGGGAACCGGCCGGACGCCCGTGACCGAGAAACTCGGTAATCCCGGTCAATGGCAGCCGGTGCGAAATCAGGCGGGAAATGTCAGGTCCGATCGCGTTGATGGTTTCGAGAGCTTCAGGAATATTATGATTGAGAGAATGTGTTCCCGCCAGTCTCAGCTGACGGCGAAAGATCTCCTGCGGTGACACCTGTATCGTTTCACCGGGAGGACAAACGCCGAAAAACAAAACGTTTCCGCCATTTGCCGTATAGTCAATCAACCCCTGGGCAACAGAGATGACACCCGTCGCATCGACGACCATATCGACAGAACCTGCGTATTTCTCCAGTTCGCTGGATCCTGCTGCAACCGCGCCCAGTTGAAAGGTCTGTGCCAGGGCCAGGCGGTCTTCGTCGAGATCGACCATTGTAATGTCATCAATCCCGCGTGTCCGCAGCGCCAGCGCCATCAGCAGGCCAATCGGACCGGCGCCGAATATCAGCGCGTTTTCGATTTTGTCGGTATCGACTGCTCCGATGCCATTGAGAACACAGCCTACCGGCTCGGCCAGGGCAGCAACCTCAAAGGACAAATTTCCGATACCAAAGACATTCTTCTGGTCAACGGCGCTGAATTCAGCAAACCCACCATTCCTTGTGACCCCATAGGCACCCAAATCCTCGCAGAGATTGGTTTGTCCCCTTTGGCATGGCCGGCAGTTTCCACAGTGAAAATTTGGGTCCACCACCACATGGTCACCAATCGCAAACCGGTGAACAGATGCGCCAGTGGCAACAATTTCACCGGTGTATTCATGACCCGGAACAAGGGGAAAGGTGGAATTGCCATAGCGGCCATGCAGGATGTCGATATCCGTATGGCAAACGCCGCTGGCCCTTACGCGAACAACAACGTCTTCTTCCGAGGGCTCGGGATCAGCGGTTGTTCCGTATCGTGCTTGTCCCAACGCTTCGTACGTGACAGCTTCCATCTTTCACATTCCCAATCATTCGCCGGACAGATACGTTCCCATCGTTTCCTCTGTCCCCTGTTGCCAAAGCATGTCGAGCCAATTGGAGAACCGATTGCGAAATTCCGGGTTGGCCGCGACATCACCATAAACATCTTCAAGCGTCAGCCACTCGGTCGGATCGTTCTTGGCTTTTCGCGACAAGGAAACAAGACGATCCCAATGGGGATCGTTCGGAGCAATTTCCGCGCCGCTCTCGGTAACACCATAGCAGTAGCGGCACCACAACGCGCATTCGAGCGCCAGACCGTCAAACTTGCCGCCCGAACGCAGGGCGTCGCGCAGGACCGGGACGACAAATTTGGGTTGTCGGTTATAGCCGTCAAAGCAAAGGCGGCGCACTGTATCCGCGATCTTCGGATTGGAAAAACGCCGTTCGATAAGATCAAAATAGTTGGACGCGTCAGTGTCTGGCACCGGCGGCACCTGCGGTACGATCTCGGTTTCTTCGATCTTGCGCAGATAGGCACCGATGACGGGATGCGCCATCGCCTCATGAACGAACTGGATGTCCAGAAGCCCGGCACAATAGGCGATGATCGCGTGGCCGCCATTGAGGACGCGGAGCTTCATCAATTCGAATGGCGTCACATCCTCAACGAATTGCACCCCAACCTGTTCCAGAGGTGGTCGGCCGATTGGGAAATGGTCTTCCATGACCCATTGCGTGAACTCCTCGCAGAAGACGGGCCAGCTATCATCGATACCGAATTCCTCCCGGCAGACAGCGCGCTCCCGGTCGGACGTTGCCGGGGTGATCCGATCGACCATTGAATTCGGGAAGGCAACATTTTCAGCAATCCAGTCAGCCATCGCCTGGTCTGACATGGCTGCCAGGCTGCACAAGGTGCTGCGGGTCACATTGCCATTGTGCGGAATATTGTCACAGCACATCACGGTGAACGGCGGCGTCCCCGCATCACGACGCTTTCTGAGACCCGCGATGATCAAGCCGAAGACAGTCTTTGGGGACCCCGGATTTTCTGCGTCTGCCACAACCGCCGGGTGGTGCGCATCGAAGTTGTCATTTGCGTCCAGAAAGTAGCCACCTTCGGTGATTGTCAGGGACACGATACGAGTCCTCGGATCGACAAGTCCGGCGATGATCGCCTGCGGATCAGCCGGATCGATATAATCAATCATGGAACCGATGACATGGGCTCGGCTGCTATTCGCCTCCCGCTCGACAATTGTAGTCAGCCAATCCTGCTTCTGAAGCACGTTTCGTGCTGTGCAGTCGCCTTTCAAAACCCCCGCGCCGATGATCGCCCAATCCTGTCCGATTCCCTTGGAAAAGAGTTGATCGAGATAGGTCGCCTGATGCGCGCGGTGAAAATTTCCAATGCCGATGTGTAGAATACCAGGCGACAAGGCATCGCGGGAATAGGAGGGCACGGCCATCGTCCCACCGATTTTTTCCAGGTTTTGCAGAGACAGTTTCGTCGCCATCGCAACTCTCTATCCATGTTACGCGCGAAACAACGGCGCGAAGGGCTGTTACACCCTCAGCTCATCCATTGCCCGCCATCCACATTGTAGGTTTGCGACAAAATATAATCGGACTCGGACGAGGCCAGGAAAACCGCCATTCCAGTCAAATCGGCAGGCGTTGCAAAGCGGCCCGCCGGTACGCCGGATTCGACTTCCGCCTTTTTCTGCCCGGGCTCTTTCCCTTCGAGCCTGGCAAATGTCGCATCGACATGCTCCCAGTGCTCGCCGTCAACCACGCCGGGCGCGATTGCGTTCACATTTATGCCGTGTTTGATCAGGTTCAGGCCCGCCGACTGTGTCATGGAAATGACCGCGGCCTTGGTCGAGCAATAGACCAGTACGAGGCTTTCCCCGCGACGGCCGGCTTGACTGGCCATGTTGATGATCTTGCCGCCGTGTCCCTGGGCAATCATCTGCCGAGCAGCAGCCTGCATGGTAAAGAGCGTTCCACCGACATTGACCGCATAAAGCCTGTCAAAACTTGCGCGGGTGATATCAACGGTTTCAGCGGCATCGAAAAGCGCCGCGTTGTTGACGAGAATGTCCAGCTTGCCTGCCCTGGCCACCACTGTGCCGATCGCCGCATCGATACTGTCCTGAGAGCTGACGTCCAGCTGCACGGCATAGGCGTTCTCGCCAATGTCGCGTGCAGTTGCCTCGGCGCCCTCCAGATTGATGTCGGCAATGCCGACGGTCGCCCCTTCATCCACATAGGCTTCGGCAAATGCCCGGCCGATGCCACGGGCAGCTCCGGTGATCAGCGCTGATTTACCCGCAAGCCTGCTCATTCGATCCGCAGACCATTACCATCGAATTTGTGAATCAGGGCGGGATCGGGCGTCAGGTAGATTGTGTCGCCATAATGCAGATCCACATCGCCTCCGGCGCGCACGGTCAAAGGCTCGGCAAAGCCCTCAACATTCACGTGGAAAAACGTGTCGCTGCCCAGATGTTCGGACACGCCTACGGTGCCCTTCCAGGTGCCGGTGTCGCCGGATACCGAGATGTGCTCGGGCCGCGCGCCAATGGTATGGGCATTGTGCTTGGCCGCTTCCGCCCCTTCGATCAGGTTCATTTTGGGCGAACCGATAAAGCCTGCGACAAATTTGTTGCGTGGAGTCCGGTACAACTCCAACGGGCTGCCCACCTGTTCAATCACCCCGGCTTGCAAAACCACGATCTTGTCGGCCATGGTCATCGCCTCGACCTGATCGTGCGTGACATAGATCATGGTGGTTTTCAGCCGCTTGTGCAGCTCGCTGATCTCAAGGCGCATGCCGACGCGCAGTGCTGCGTCGAGGTTTGAGAGCGGCTCGTCAAACAGGAAAGCAGCTGGTTCCCGAACAATGGCACGGCCAATGGCCACACGCTGTCGCTGCCCTCCCGACAGCTGGCCGGGCCGGCGGTCGAGATAATCTGTCAGGTTCAATGCTTCCGCGGCCTGTGCGATGCGCTTTTCCTGCTCTTCCTGCGGCACTTTCGCCATCCGCATGGGAAAGGCGATGTTCTTTCGCACCGACATATGCGGATAAAGAGCATAGGACTGGAACACCATGGCCAGGCCGCGCTTGGCCGGCGGCAGACCGGTAGCGTCTTCGCCATCAATCTCGATGGACCCCGAGGTGGTGTCTTCCAGCCCAGCGATCAGTCGCAACAAGGTTGATTTGCCACAACCGGACGGACCGACAAAGACGACGAATTCACCATCATTGATCTCCAGGTCCAGCGGCGGAATGACTTCGACGTCGCCGAAAGCTTTCTTGACCTGTTTTAGCTGTATGCGTCCCATTATTCGTTCCTCACTTAACAGCGCCGAAGGTCAGACCCCGGACAAGTTGTTTCTGGCTGAACCAGCCCATGATCAGGATAGGTGCAATGGCCATGACGGAGGCCGCGCTGAGCTTGGCGTAGAACAGGCCCTCGGGACTGGAGAACGATGCAATAAAGGCAGTCAACGGCGCAGCTTTTGCAGCGGTCAGGTTGAGCGTCCAGAACGCTTCGTTCCAGGAAAGGATGATATTCAGGAGGATCGTTGAGGCCATGCCCGGAATGGCCATGGGGGTCAGGACATAGATGACTTCGTCGCGCAACGACGCACCATCCATCCTCGCGGCTTCAAGAATCTCGCCCGGGATTTCCCGGAAATAGGTGTACAGCATCCAGATGATGATCGGCAGGTTGATCATCATCAGGACGAAGGTCAGGCCAAGGCGGCTGTCCAGGAGGCCGGTGTCGCGGAAGATAAGATAGATCGGAATCAACACGCCAACGGGCGGCAGCATCTTGGTGGAGAGCATCCACATCAGAACGTCCTTGGTGCGCTTCGCCGGCACGAACGCCATCGCCCAGGCCGCCGGAATCGCGATCAGCAGCCCAAGAAATGTCGATCCAAGCGATATGATCACCGAGTTCGAGAAATGCTTGAAGTAGTCGGACCTTGCCTGAACGGCCCCGAAACTTTCCAGTGTCCAACCTGAACTGAACAGGATTTCCAGCGGCGCCCTGATGGCATCCTCTTCGGTCTTGAGCGACACGACGACGATCCACACGATCGGGAAAAACATCAGGAAACCAAGCGTTCCGGCGATAACCGTGTTTAGCGTTTTTCGGTTTTTTGAGACTGCCCGTGCCATGATGTCTCTCCTTACGCGTCCAGGTTCTTGCCGATCATTCGCATCAGGAAAAACGCGACGATATTGGCAAGGATAATTGCGACAACGCCACCGGCAGAACCGATTCCCACGTCGTATTGCAGCAGCGACGAGACGTAGATCAGATATGTCAGGTTTGTCGTGGCGACGCCCGGACCGCCATTGGTCGTCACGAGGATTTCGGCGAAGATCGACAGCAGGAAGATCGTCTGGATGAGGATGACCACGGTGATGGCTCGTGCCAGATGCGGCAGCATGATGAACCAGAATCGCGACACCCAGCTCGCACCGTCCATCTCGGCTGCCTCAAGCTGTTCCTGGTCGAGTGACTGGAACGCGGTCAGGAGAATCAGTGTCGCGAAAGGCAGCCACTGCCATGAAACGATGAAGATGATCGAAGCCATCGGTATCTGACCGAAGAAATCAATCGGTGCGAAACCAAGGGCTTGTGTCAAGTGCCCGAATATGCCGTTGACCGGGTTCATGAACATGTTCTTCCAGACAAGGCCCGATACTGTCGGCATCACGAAGAATGGTGCGATGACCATGATTCGGATGACCCCCTGACCCCACATTGGCTGGTCGAGAAGCAGGGCAAACAGGATGCCGCCAATCGTGGTGATCGCCAAAACGCCACCCACCAGCACCAGAGTGTTGATCATCGCCGCGCTGAAGCTTGGGTCCGTGAAGAACCAGTAATAGTTCTCCCAACCCACGAAGGGGCTGTTGCCGGGTTGCAGCAAATTGTAACGCAGGAACGAGAAATAGATCGTCATTGCCAGCGGAACAATCATCCAGCAAAGCAGAAGGATCACAGCTGGAGATATCATTAGTCTGGCGGCGGAACGGGATGCTTTGGTAGCCATGCGTTTGGCCCTTCGTTCAGAAAATGAAGGCAGCTTTAAAGAAAGAGCCCGGTGGGGCGCTTTCTGCAACGCTACAATAAATTCCAGTCGTATAGGGAGGTGGGCCGGCGTGCATGCGCCGACCCACCGTAGGAGGACCTACTTGATGTAGCCGGCCTTCGTCATTTCGCGAACCGCGAAACGCTGGCTGTTTGCCAGAGCCTCTTCGACCGTGGCTTGACCAGCCAGGGCCGCAGCAATCTGCTGACCAACGTAGTTACCAATGCCTTGGAACTCTTCGATCGCAACAAACTGGACACCGGTATACGGAACAGGTTCCAGTGTCGGGTCTGATGGATCGACGGACAGGATGGCGTTCTTGATTGTCTCGGCAAAAGGTGCGGCTTCAAGATACCGTGGGTCTTCGTGAACCGACTGGCGCGTTCCACTCGGCACGGCAACCCAACCCTTTGTTTCACCGACCATTTCGAAGTATTCCTTCGAAGTCGCCCACTTCAGGAAGTCCTTGGCAACGTCAGTTTTCTTGGAGCTTGCCGGAATGGCAAGAGCCCAGGACCAGAACCAACCTGTACCCTTGTCCGTGACCTGCTTTGGAGCCTTGAAGAAGTCCGTCACGTCAGCAACTTTGGAGGTCTCCGGATTGCGAACGTCGCCGGCAGCCGAAGTTGCATCAACCCAGGTCGCACATTTGCCGTCCTTGAAGAGAGCACGGTTCTCGTTGTGGCCGTTCGCGGACGCTCCCGGAGGGCCATATTTGTTGACCAGATCAACATAATACGTAACCGCGGCGTTCCACTCTTCACTGTCGAGCTGCGGGTTCCAGTCCATATCAAACCAGCGCGCGCCGAATGCGTTGGCCAGCGGACCTACAAAGGCCATGTTTTCACCCCAGCCGGCTTTACCGCGCTGGCATGTGCCGTAGATCCCGTTATCCGGATCATGGGCCGCCGCAGCCATCTCTGCGAACTGCTCATAGGTGATCTGTTCGGTCGGCACCTCGATGCCGGCCTTTTCAAAGATATCAGTACGATAATAGGTGAAGGACGTTTCCGAATAGAGCGGCACGGCATAGACACTGCCGTTTGCAGAAAGACCGTTTCTGACCAACCCGAAAATATCCTCGAAGTCATAATCGGCGTCGTCGGCAAAATCGTCCAGCGCCGTCAACCAGCCCTTTGCACCCCAGATCGGAGTCTCATAGGCACCGATGAACATGATGTCGAACGAACCACCGCCGGTGGCGATGTCAGTCGTCGTGCGCTGGCGCAGGACATTTTCTTCCAACACAACCCAGTTGATCGTGTTGCCTGTTGCTTCTTCCCACTTTGGAGCAAGCTCCTGCATGGTGATCATGTCGGCGTTGTTCACCGTTGCGATGGTCAATTCTTCAGCGGATGCGCTGAATGCCATCGTCACACCGGCCAGCAGACCAAGCGAATAGGTTACGGAATTCTTCGTGTGCGTCATGTGGATCCTCCCATTTTTACGCGCGTAAACTTTGCATCAGATTTTATATGCGAGTCAAGTACAATTTCTGAGCAATTGATCACCACCCTATACAATTGCCCAGCAAAACACAAGTCGGTTCATGCGGAATCGCGCAATCGCAACTCCGCATCGAACCTACGCACGACTCCTGCACCGCTCCGACGCCCATTTGAAATCTGATCAACCAGCTGCTCGACCGCCGCGCGCGCCATGGCTGTCGAATTCTGTGCAACGGTGGTCAGGCTCGGGTAGACATAGGCGCTTAACGGGTGATCATCATGCCCCGCTATCCGAACGGTTTTTCCGCGCCCGGCATCGGGCTTGAACAACCGGTGACGATGGACGGCGCGAATCGCACCGATCGCCAAACGATCATTTGCACACAAAATAGTATCGCCGACATATTGTCCGCGACTGAAATACTCGTCCATCAACCGGAACCCATACTCCTCGAAATTCCATCCCGACTGAGCAATACCTGGCGCAATCACCTGGGCCTCAAAGCCGTGTTCCGTCACGCTCGCGCGATACGCATTTTCGCGCTCCAGGCTGTTTGAATTCAGTCGCGGCATGCCCAGAAAAACGGGAGACTCGCCAGATCGGCACAGATAATCGACAATAAGCGAAACACTTTGAGTATTGTTTGTTCCAACATAATCAACGTCTTGGAACTCATTCGGAAACCTTGAATCGACAAAGACCGTCGGCAAATGCTCTTTCAGCCGCGCTACCGCGCTCAACGAGCTCGCTTCCCCGATGGGAGCCATGATGACCCCGTCCGCACTCATGGATATGAGATTTTGTATGGCCCGCGCCTCGAGCACCGGATCACCGAGCGAGTTTTGCGTGATCACCATGTGGTCGGTCTCGAGTGCGGTGGTTTCGATCGCCTCGATGAGGGACGTGTAAAAGAGGTCACTCAAATGCGGGACGATCACACCGATCAAGCCAGTGGATTTGCGGTTCATCTTCGTGGCAAAGAAGTTGGGAACGTAATCGATGTCTCGAAGCGCGGCCTCGATCCGCTGGCGCGTCGACGGTCGCACCGACCCAGCGTCCTGGAAGTAGCGAGACAAAGTTGGACGCGATATTCCAACCCTTGTGGACAACTCCTCCATTGTCCGGATTTTCAGCGCGTCCGTTTCGTTGTCCGCCGCATTATTTTTCGTCATCAGCCCAAAGACCCTCCCCGAATATTGGCACGATCTTCAGCAGATCCTGCAGTTTAGGAGGTTAAAGCATTTTTTGACATGCGTAAAATATCAATTTATAGACATGTCCGATTTTCGAATTTGGAAGGGCGGAATGACGGTGATTGGACCGACGACCATCATAGCGAGCGAACGCCCGGCTGAAACCGGCATCCCACCCGGCGACACCAGGCATCGGAGCTGAAGGGGGTGGGATCGGAAAATCCTCTCGCACCGAATGCTCTCGGGCCGACGGTTTGCGTCGGCGAAATTCTTGTCGAGATTGTCGCAACGACCATTGGTGACGGTTTCCGGCAGGCCCAGCCGCTTGTCGGACCGTTTCCGAGTGGTTCACCAGCCATCTTCATCGATCAATGTGGAAGAATGGGCGGCGCCGCGGCCATCATCGGCGCCGTGGGCAATGACGATTTTGGCCGTGTGAACATTGACCGGCTCGAACGGGACGGTGTCGATGTCTCCGGTGTCGCGCACGATCCTGACTATCCGACCGGCAGCGCCTTTGTCCGCTACCGCAAGGATGGATCGCGGGACTTCGTCTATAACATCGCCACCTCCGCCGCCTCCCGATTTGGCTGGACCCCCAATGTTGCTTCACTGGTGGATCGGTGCGGCCACCTGCATGTGATGGGCTCGGCCCTGTCCATGCCCAGCGCATCGATGGTTATCGAGCAAGCCGCCAGGATCATCAAGGCGCGCGGCGGTTCATTGTCACTCGATCCGAATCTGCGCAAGGAGCTGAGATATGATGCCGATACCGAGGCACGTTTCTCCGACCTGGTTCGCATGTCGGATGTGTTGCTTCCTTCCGGTGCGGAACTGGAGCGCGCGGCCGGCGTCGATGGGGAAGATGCTGCGGTCGGACGCCTCTTCGAAATAGGCGTCAGGGAGATCGTCATCAAGCGCGGCAGCGAGGGCGCAAGTTGCTTTCAATCCGATGGCACGCGCACCCATGCCGGCGCTTTCGATGTCGCGGAAATCGACCCGACCGGCGCGGGGGACTGTTTCGGCGGGGCCTATGTTGCCTGCCGGCGCCTCGGAATGCCTGTGAACCAGGCCCTGCTTTACGGCTGCGCGGCCGGCGCCCGCAATGTGACTGTGCACGGCCCCATGGAGGGAGCGGGCACGCTGGACGAACTTGATGAATTCATCAAGACCACAAGAAGGCTGAAATGACACCACAGGGGCTCGACCGACTGGCCGAACTGCGTCGCAGCGGATCACCCCGTGGCATTACGTCCGTCTGCTCTTCGCACCCGTTGGTCTTGCGGGCTGCGTTGCGCCGCGGAAAGGAAAACGGTGCGACCGTCCTTATCGAGGCAACCTGCAATCAGGTGAATCACCAGGGCGGCTATACGGGCATGAAGCCATCCGATTTTGTGGCGCTGGTGAACAGCATCGCCAGGGAGGAAGGTTGTCCGGTCGGACAGATTGTACTCGGTGGCGACCATCTTGGACCCAATCCCTGGCGAGAACAGCCTGCAGAGACAGCCATGGCAGAGGCGGAGCAAATGGTTGAGGCCTATGTCGGCGCCGGCTTCCGCAAGCTTCACCTCGATGCATCCATGGGGTGCGCCGGAGAACCGGCTGCTCTGGACGATGAAGCAACAGCCGAACGCGCCGTTCAACTGGCGGCTGTCGCGGAGCGCATCGCTCTGGCAAACAATTGCGAACCGCCCGTTTACATCATCGGCACCGAAGTACCGCCACCCGGCGGCGCCGACCATGCTCTCCACGACATCACACCGACTGAACCGGAAGCTGCCCGAAAAACGATCGCCGTCCACCGCCAACAATTCGCCAAGGCTGGACTGACGAGCGCCATGGACAGGGTGATCGGCATCGTGGTGCAGCCCGGTGTCGAATTCGGCAATCACAATGTCATCGCCTATGACCGGAACAAGGCGCAATCCCTGATCCGTGTTCTCGATGACGAGCCGCAATTCGTGTTTGAGGCACATTCCACGGATTATCAGGGGACAGCGCGCCTGTCGGAGTTGGTCGACGACGGATTCCCGATCCTCAAGGTCGGGCCGGAATTGACCTTTGTACTGCGGGAGGCACTTTATGCGCTTGATCTGGTTGCATCTGATTTGATCCCGAACTATGGCGATCGCCCGCTCAAAAAAGCGATGGAGCGGATCATGCTGGACGAGCCCGGCAACTGGAACCGTCACTATACGGGTGATGAAAAGACCCAAGCCCTGTTGCGTCACTATTCTCTGTCCGACCGAATCCGCTACTACTGGGCGTCAGAAGCCGCAACATCGGCGGTTGCCCGTCTTTCCGAACATCTGCAGGGCCAAACCGTGCCTCTTCCACTGTTGTGGCAACATATGCCGTCCGCGACGCGGTTTGCCGACAAACCACTGGATGTGGAGGCCTTCCTGATCTGGCGCATTTGCGAAAGCCTGCGATCTTACCACGCAGCCTGCAGGATTTGATCGGAACCGCCAGTGTGCGGTGCACGATCCCGTTCGACCGGCCCTGACGGCAAGTTCCCGTGTCATCACCATTCCTTCCGCAAGAACAACAGACCTCAGCAGACCACCACGGCCTTCGTCCACAGAAAGGCCTGTGCTAGTCAGACAAGCTGGCCGACAAATCCATTTGGCAGGAATGAGGGAAACCCTGGATGACACAGAGCAGGACCTTCGATCAACGACAGGACGACCTGAGCCGGCTGTCCTCTCCTCTCGGAGGCCGAATTCGGCCCTATCATTGCGACAGTGTTCTCCCGCCCATGCTGCCGCAACGGGCATCATCCGGTTCGCCGCCCATCCGGTTGGCCGATATCGAAGCCGCCTTTGACCTTTTTGAGATCGGCAACGGCAGCACGCTTTCCTTCCATCATCATTTTCGCAACGCCGACAGGCTGATGAATGCCGTTTTGAGAACTGCCGCACAGCGGGGATTGAAGGGCCTGACAATTGCGCCGAGTTCCATGTTCCCTGTGCATGATGAACTGGCGGAGCACATCAGGAACGGCGTCATCGCCAACATCATTACGGACTATATGAAGGGCGCTGTCGCCGATTCCGTCACGGACGGAGATCTGCAGGGATTGGCTCTGCTGCAAAGCCATGGCGGCCGCGCGCGGGCCATCGCCTCCGGCCAGCTGCAAATAGATGCCGCCTTCATCGGCGCGTCCGAGGCCGATGAAAGCGGCGCAGCAACGGGTCGGCTGGGTGAGCATGCCTGCGGCCCCCTGGGCTACGCCATGGTCGACGCCGCTTTCGCAAAACACACGGTAGTGGCCGCCCACAATATCTCCGGTAAACGTCTCACGGCAGCAGAAATTCCCGGTACACAGGTCGATGCCCTGCTTCAATTCGAAAATCCCGGTTCGCCCGACGGCATTTCCTTCGGCGCGACCTTGCCGCTGGAAACGCCGGCTGCGCGAAAGATCGGGGCCATGGTGGTTGAAATTGTCACCGCCGCCGGACTGATGAAAGACGGGCTTTCCTTTCAAAGCGGCGCGGGCGGATACTCCCTGGGTGCGGTACCATTCCTGGGCCGGGCAATGGAGGAGCGCGGCCTGAAAGGCCATTTCATCTCCGGCGGGATCACCAGTGCCCATATCGAAATCGTCAAACGCGGCGCGGCGCGGGAAATAAGGGACGTCCAGTGTTTTGATGAAATCGCTGCACGATCATCGGGGATGGACCCCTGGCACAAGGCGATATCCGCCACCCAATATGCAAGTCCGCTCCACCCGAACCCGACGGTCAACCAGCTGGACGTCATGCTTCTGGGCGCCATCGAGGTGGACCGGGCCTTCAATGTCAATGTGGTGAATGGCGGGAACGGACAGATCTTCGGCGGCCCCGGAGGGCATCCGGATGCCGCCTTTGGAGCGAGCCTGTCGATCGTGACAACCGGCTTGGTGGGTGGCGGCTATGCGAAACTGGTCGATCACGTCCGATGCGTATCAACCCCGGGTGACTCAGTCGATGTGGTGGTTACCGATTGCGGCATTGCCGTCCATCCGAACCGAAAACACCTGCACCTGACGCTCAAAGGCGCCGGCCTGCCCGTTGTCCCGTTTGAAAGTCTCATCGAACAGGCCGGATTGCGCGCGACAAAGCATCAAACGCCCATCACCGGATCACCCTGCGCGCTTGTCGAAGCAAGGGACGGCCGCATTCTGGATGTGGTTTATACGCGCTGAACTGCGTAACGGACAAAAGAATATTGGTGGGCCTAACGGGAGAAAGCTCGAACCGGCTTTTTCTTATCCTTGAGGAGTGGGAACGCCATCTCGCATCTTTAGACGATGAATGTCTGAGGTGCGATGATGAGCATTTTAGACCATAAATTCAATAAGATAGCATCAGCCACGCCGCAGGCGGAAAAAGTCAAATACCCGCCGCCATATTCGATTCGTTTCACTTTTGAAGAACGGGCACAACTGGATGCTGACAGAGGCCATAAGCCCCTAAGTGTTTGTATCCGTGAGCGATTGTTCGGTGACGGCGTTTCTCCGCGCAAAAAAATCGGCAATGGCCCGGTACAAGATGCTGAGGCCCTAGGAAGAGTCCTTGGGGCATTGGGATCATCGCGCTTGTCATCGAATCTGAACCAACTTGCCAAAGCTGTTCATACAGGCTCGCTACCTGTAACGCCGGAAACCGAATCCGATCTTAAAGATGCCTGCCGTGAAATCGCAGAGCTTAGGGCCGATCTTTTACGTGCTCTCGGCAAATCACCGGGGGATGGGCCATGATTCTCAAAGGCAAAGAACGGGGCGATGCGCCGCAACTGGCGCACTATTTGCTGAACATGCGCGATAACGAACATGTCGAGCTGCATGAGATACGCGGCTTTGTTAGCGACAATCTTGTTGAAGCCTTCCACGAGACTGACGCGATCTCCCGTGGCACACAATGCAAGAATTATCTCTTCTCTATGAGCCTGAACCCACCGGAAGGGGCTGATGTCTCGGTCGAGGCATTTGAACAGGCGATTGAGAAGATTGAACAGAAGCTCGGGCTAGAGAAACAACCCCGCGCCACCGTCTTCCATGAAAAGGACGGACGCAGGCATGCTCATGCTGTCTGGTCACGGATCGATAGCGAGCGTATGAGAGCAATCAACCTGCCTCACTATAAAGCGAAGCTGAGAGACGTATCGCGCATGCTCTATTTGGAGCATGGCTGGGACATGCCACGCGGATTGCAGGATAGCCGTCTGCGTGATCCGCTAAATTTTACCCGTGCCGAATGGCAACAAGCCAAACGTGCCGGGCTCGATCCACGAGAGATTAAATCGGTGTTTCAGCAATGCTGGAACATATCGGACAATCGCGCTTCATTCGAACAGGCCCTCAAAGAACGAGGCTTCTGGCTCGCCAAAGGCGACAGACGCGGCTATGTCGCCATCGATTATCGCGGTGAAATCTATTCGCTCTCGCGCTATGCCGGAGTCAAAACCAAAGAGCTTGAAGGCAAGCTTGGTGATCGCGACAAGCTGCGTAGTACCCAGGAAGTCAAAACAGAGATTGCCGACGGTATGTCTCGCAAGCTTGAAGCTCTAATCAAAGATGCTGAACGCGATGCGAAGAAGCGCCTTGCTCTTATCTCCTTCCGCAAAACTGAGTTAGCGGGTCGGCATGTAGACGAACGACAAAAGCTCTGGGCTGCTCATGAGCAACGCTGGCAGGCTGAAACCAAAGCTAGAGCATCACGATTGCCGAAGGGATTTTCCGGCATTTGGCACCGCCTGACCGGGCGCTATGCCCAAGTCAAAGCGCAAAACGAACAAGAAACATTGCAAGCCTGGCGGCGTGATCGCGCTGAAAAGGATGCACTGATATTTGAGCAACTCGAAGAGCGCCAAGTCTTACAGCGTGATGTCAAACTCCAGCGCTCCATTGCTCAGCAAGAGCTGATGCAGTTGCGCGAAGATATGGCCAATTACAAAACGCTTGATCGCGACAAGCATCAGCGTCGGCGCGAGCGCAGCAGAGACAAAGAACGAGAGCAACGCAAACGGACAAGGCGTCGCCGTGATTTTGAGCCGTAGGCTATTCTTGAATGAACTATCCCGGTTGTCTGCAACCGGCTGGCCTTCGCCGAGAAGCGGGGGTGCACGGGCAAAGGCGCTTTAGCGGAACCGGAGCTACGCGCAGTGAAGCGAGCATAGCGAGGATCCACCCTTTGCCCGCGCGGGGGCGGCAGCCCTGGAAAGCCTCCCTATTAAAAACTTGCGCTCTTCGGAGTGCTCGATGCGCGCCGCAAGGCGCGTTCTTCATTTCTGATCTGATCCATCTTTTCGCTGCGGATACCACAGACGCAGCGGAGCCTTCTATGGCGATGATGATGGGACGGGGCCGAAAGGCTCCGATGGTCGGGGCCTCCTTGAAAAAGGAGGATCAGATGAAACTCATCACACGATTTGAAGCGGCATCGCGCTCAACAGCCGAGCTGCATGGTCTTTACCGGGAAGCGTTCAACGCCATGGCCGCTGCCCCGCTCGGGTCACTAGAGCGCCGTAATGCTCTGGCTTCGCTCGATAACATCAAGCGCGAATTGGCAAACCGTACCCCTGGTCTCTAACTTCGAACCGAGGCCACTGAGTGTGGTCTCGGTTCACGATGCCTCTGACCTCAAGGTATATGAGACCGGTCTTGCCGATCATGTTTTCCAAGGAATTTGGAGCTTGCCACATCGGCACGAAACAGCCTTTGTTCCGGTAACCGGTGCTGACGCACTAACCATTCTATGACAGTCGGAACATACAAAGAGATCAACAAGCTTGTCGATATCTTCGAGCAATACATCTATGTCACCGCCAACAATTTGTTCAGGATTATCGTGAGAATCCAGATTTGCGATTAATGTAGAGCCCGCGAGGTCTGAGAACACCGCATTTTTACCCAGATCAGGTGACTTGCTGCTTAACGTCGAGCGAAGCCGCGATAACAACTCTTCCGGCATGCGTTTTTCATTAATCTCGTTAAAACGAAAGGCCACCTTAACCTCAAGGGCAAAACAGATGTCCTTCAAAATAGCTTCGAGCAGTTTTCGCAGGTCATTCGTAACATCTTCCTTATCTTTCTTCTGCTGTATGAGCTCCCGTAGATTCGATGGGCTATGGTTGAGCAAAATACCATTGTCATCATCAGACTGAACTTCGTGGAATAACCAGCCGCTTGAAGCCATTTCACGCTTGATAAGATCAAACCAAACGTTTTCATGCGTCAATATAATGATCTGCCAGTCTGAAAACTCTTCCTTTAATAACCTCAACAGCCTTCGCCGGTGGTTAGCATCAAAGCTTGTGACGACATCATCCAGAACAATGAATTTTGCGCGTCTGTTGAAAATACGAGCGTTCGCTAAGAATAATACGACCCCCAAACTGTTGAGATGGCTTTCGCTAAGATATTTTCGCGGTGGCTGTGTTTCCTTACCGTGAAACGAATACTCGAATTCCACACCTTCATCGCCGACCATAGATAACCGAACATTATCTACATTCTCCTTGGGATGAAGTTTCTTATAGAATTTGCCTACATCACTGCTGATTGGATCAAGAACAGCTTGTAGAGCGTTATTTTGCACCGGAATGAATGCATCAAAGACAGCGGACAAGGTAAGTATTTGTGATTCATAGATAGCGATTGTTCGTTGACACTTTTCATACGCATTAACGTGTCCGTTCAGAGTTTGCAGGGTTGTCAAAACCTCTGCAACCCGCTTTTCAATTTCGGTGAGCTCAAGCTTTTTGGACGCCTGTTGAGCAGCATCGCACGAAGCGTCACACTTATTCTTCAGCTTATCGATAGCTGCAGTTATGCCGTCGGGCAATGCGAACACCTTAAGCGCAATAAAAGAATTTGAAACCGCTTCGTAGCAATCGCGCAGTGGCTGAACTGCAGCATTGACATCCTCTATCAATCCAGAAAAATCAGGAAGATCAGCATAATCCTTTGCTATGGCTTTCGCCATTTGTCCTGCGTCGGCGATTGCAGCGAGCAAATCGTCTTTCTGAGTTTTGCATTCGTTGAGCTTGGCCTGCAGTTCGCTAAGCGCTTCAATCCGCTGACCAACCTCTGTCTGGAGCTTTGCCAGCTCATAGGGACTAAGGCAGAAGGGGCACTCATCATTGGCGAAAGTTTCGTCATCAATGACATCTTTGCCCTTGGTCAAAAAATCACTCAGACGAAGCTTGTTGACGCTCTCTCGCTTCTCGGCCAGGGCGTTATATTTTTCGGAATAGCTAGCGATCAGTTTGGCGACTTCATTAAGGGCTTCCTTCAGTTCCTTACTGGCCTGCTCAAGACGGTTCAGACGCTCGGCTGCCTTGATTTTTTCAGCACTGCTTCCCAGACCACGAATTTCATCGACAGCTTGAGCGTAGGTGGGTTCGTCAGTGATAGTTGTTGGGACTTCAAATGGTGCAACCAAATCCTTTGCGAGCTCAAGGAAGGCTTTTCGGTCTGGGACGATCTGACCAGTTATCTCTATCATTGCTCCTTGCAATGTTTCGGCTTGCTGCTTGGCTCCCAAGTACTCTGGGTCTTTTTGAAGGGCGTTTCGTGCCTGCAGAATGACATCGCGAAATTTCGTAATGTCATCAAAGCCGATAATGCGTGCCACTTCCTCACGCTTCTTACCTTTTGCTTTGTCGAGGAAATTCACTATGTCGGCGTGCCGCAATATCATGCGATCATCTTTGAGTTCATCTACTAACGTGCCAACGCTGGGGTCGGGAAAACTTGTGCTAGTTTTCAAGTCGGCCGATAGGCTTTTAGCGCCGTGGTTGTCCTTCCCGTCAAATTGTACTTCTACAACACTAAGCTCCTCTTCCTTGGATGCGGCATGCCTTAGAGAATCCAGTTTGCAGTCTTCTTTCCAAAGATGTTCTACACGGTCTCGTATGAACCATTCCAATGCGTCCGTGACTGTGCTCTTGCCCGCTGCATTTTCACCGAAGATTGCAAGGCTTCTGCATTTCTTTGTGAAATCAAGTGGCAACTCAAAACGAGCACCACGGAAGCCAGTCGCTTTGACAGCGCGTAGCTTAGTCATCTACCGAGCCTTCGTCCTGCGACTTGTCAACCGCAGCCTTGCGCAGCGTTTCGAGCTGACGGAGCAACCCGGTCTTGGTCAGCTTGCCATCGTGTCGCAGAGCGGTTATCGCCAAAAGCGTATCAGGATCGAGGTTTTCGTCCTGCGTCTGCGTGTCGAGGAATTCAGTAATAACATCATTTGCCGGCTTTATTTTATCAATGGTCACAGAGATTTATCCCAACTAGTATATATCGATGCGAATATTATTCACCAAAGCCTACAATTTGCGCGAGCAAGAGATCAAGTTTGTACGAGGCATAGCGGGAATCTATTTTATCTTTCTGGATGATATGGAAATCAATTATCCCTTTCAGACCTCTCGCTTGATTTACATCGGCATGAGCGAGTCCAAACAAAACAGCTTGTCAATGAGGTTGAGGGGGCATCTAACCGGGCAATCGGGAAATTTCGGAATCAGCAACTACGCAAAGAACTACAAAGTCAAATTCACCTACTATTCAGCCGAGGTGCTCAAAACCTACGGCAATGACAATGTTTTTGACCTTGAAAGCTTCTTTCTAACCGACTTTCTCAAGCATCATGGCTCTTACCCGATTTGCAATGGACAGGCGGGACACCAGTTGTCCGATGTTTCGAAGGCGTTGTCTGCATCAGTGGACTGGGGCTTTTTTCGATAACTTCTAACCCTAATGAAGTTGGTCTCGATGAAATCGTCTCCATGAAATGGCGCTGATCAATCAGGCGGCTGATTGTGCATGGTTCGGTGTCGGTGGAGAGGCAATTCTCCAAGTCCGACGAGCTGGGTTTGGGGGCGGCAATAGGCCCCTGGGAGTGATCCATCTTCGGCAAGATGGCGGCATCCAATCCGCGTAGGGTTGGTCAGGATTTCACAAGGGCAGGAACGCCCTTTGATCGATGGGTGCAGGGAGAGCGAAGTCTCCCGCGAGTGGTTGACCGGCGATACGGTCTACTGGCTCTAAAACGGGTTCAATACACTGAAAGAGCCAAGGCCGGGGGGATGCAACGGGGGCGCGCAGCGGGCCACCTTGCCAAGATGATTTGTACTACAAAACACATCTTGCGTCCTTCAAAAAAGTCGGATTTTTCAGCTTTGGCCCGATAATAACTTGTCGAATGATTGTGCGCATGAACATGTGTCGCCGCTGAGAGTGGTCACTCAACCAGGGCCAGAAGTTCTGCTTGGCAAACCCCGCGTCATAAGTGAAACAAATACTGCGATAAGCAGAGCCATCATCAAATAACCCAGCAATACTTCAACAATGACGATGATGCGGGCTTCTGGTGCGGGAAGGAAATCACCGTAGCCAAGCGTTGTCCATGTGACGACCGAAAAATACAGGGCATCGAACAAGCTTTCGCTTGTTTTGCCATCGGATGACTGAAGGCCTATCCAGCGGAATAGTAATCCAAATTCGACGATCAGCGCCGCAATGCCTGTAGCTGCAACAATAAGAACTTGGCTGACGGTACGCTCAACCCCGAGGCCTTTAAAAAGAACCGATGAAAACATGCCGATCAGGATCAGCGCGGCAAGTCCTATTCCCAACCAACTCACAACAATGGCTGATGTGCCATCTAGAGCCACAATTGCGGTGATCGGAGGCACAGCAATGACAGCCAGCACTAACGCGGCGGCGACAGCATCCTTCATCGAAGATCAACTCTGGTCAGTATCACCCTGAGCAGCTTTCAATTCCTGGTTTTCCTTTTCCAGCGCCTCTTTCTCAGCACGCAGAGTTTCAATCTCATTGTGCAAATCAGTTGCTTCTGAAACGAGGCGTCTTTCGGTTGCTTCTGCTCTTTTTAGCCGTTCCTCAACATCACCAAGATCCTTTTCAAAATCGAAGATGATTTTGATGGCTCTGCGCAATATGTTGGGCATTATTTTTGATTATGTCGGTACGCGAGCAACTCTTTGGTGCGGCGGCTGGATGCATCGGATAGTTTGCTGGTCTCGTCATACCGAGAAATAGTTTCACGAACGCGCAAATGGGTAGCTTCGGCGCGATCTAATAGCTCCGAAAATGCCTGCAACAATCCTTTTTTGTTCTTTTCTTTGTTCACCTTTTGCACAACTTCCGCTGAGAATTCATCCAATGTCCCAATGATTGTAACATAATCCTCCTCTTTAGATATAGGAATGTATTCCGGTTTTGTCGATGTATCGTTACCAAATTCAACCAAATCAGCCCGAAATAGGTCTTCATTCAAACCGCCGGATTTGCCTTTCCAATGCGTCCGAAAAATGGTGAGAACCTCCATTTCATCTGCAGTTACAGCCACATCCACAGTTGCCCCGCCTGACCCAGTTTCTAGCCGAGATTTCACCATTACGACACCTGCTAGCTTAGTTTCGAGGTATGTCCAATCATGTCATATTTGCAACCAAAATTCCATAATTAACACTTGCCATGTATATCATTGATTGTGGTGATCAAAACGGCAGTACATGTGATAAGTAATAATAATTCTTTTTTTAGGCGGGTAGTTTTAACGTCGTTATACATAATCTTGTTTACTCCTGAGGTATACGGTGCAGCGCAACATCGCACTGTGATTGCTGCGTGCCAGGAGATATCGCGGAGACTATCGGCCCAAATGACGTGGGCATAATCATGGTGCCCGCGAAACCGAAGCTCTCCCTGTGCAGCACGTACATGTGGCTGAACAGAAAATCTCGAATGAGAATGAGCATATCTTGCCCTCCGACCGGTAGGCAGACACCTTTGCGGTTTAGTGTGTTCACTTCCGAGAATTGCGACTCTTCGTTTGTACTCACATCATCTTCGCGCATGAAGTAGCGCTCTTGCACGATGCCGTAGTCATTGCCTTCGCCGGGACTGATCGAAAGCACAGTAAACGAGTCTTGTGCTTCCGGTTGCTTGGGCTGCGGCGTAACTGCAATGCCGGTGACCGGCTTTTGAGTCTGGGCAAAGGCCGCTGACAGATCGAGCTGTCTTTCACCCAGGACGCGCATGACATAGGTGCCTTCCAGTTCTTGCCAGAGGTGCACATACCCGGAGACACTGACATCGCCGATAAACTGCTTCATCGCCAGACCCAATGCTTCATCGGGCGGCGTCACCATTTCAACTTCAAGGAACTTGACGCAGGCATTTAAGAAAGCCGCGCCGCGGATGTGGTCGCCGTTGCGGAGTCGCTGGACGTTCTTCACCGTCGAATCGTGAGTCACACTCGCAGGCAAATACGCCAGGACTTCATCTGCAATACCAGTATCGCCGACATTGTGTTTTCCACGGTAGGCGATGATGGCCCGCCTAATCCGCTCGATCTGATGAGTCTCAAATCTTCTGACGAAATCCACTGTCCAGTCTCTGTCCGTGTCTGAGCGGGCGGGGATGCCTAGGTTTCCTGTAATCGCACGAACCCGTCGCAAGTAAAAGCTGCGGCACTCCAGAATATGGGTGCCGTGCGATGAAACTGAAACAGGAGTTCGCAATGAGCAGCAACAACAACGCCTACAACCAAGGTTACCAGACCGGCGTTAATGGCGGGAGGGTGAACACTAACAACATGCCTTCCCAGCAAAAAGAAAGCACCGACGCCGGTGTGAACAAGGGCCAGCAAGATCGCGGCGGCAAGCGGTAAGCCGCACGCTCTGGCGGGGTGACACTTCGCCCCGCCCTCCCAATCCAGAGGATAGCAACGAACACCAAACTGAAAGGTCATTGTCATGCGCACGATTTTACATCGCGGTACGTTCTACGAAGTCTGCCCACACTGCAAACTCTCGCCCATCGAATACTTGATCTACACGGTGCGTTTTCCGTGCCCAGTTTGCAACAACGGCAAGATGCGGCCCGAAGAGGTGCACCGGCATTTTGGCGGGAGGGTTCACCGTGGCCCGCTCTGCTAACCAGAAACCGGGATCGCCGACCGGCAGCCTACTGGTTGGCGTCTCGTTCTACGCTCTGGCCGCATACTGGCCGGAGCTGACCGGCGCGCAGCCCGGCGCTGCCGATCAGCTCTATCTCGGTTTTTTCAAATTCATAGGCGCGGTGGCGATACTCGGCGGGCTCGCTGGCCACTACAAAGCTTGGCGGCAACGTCAAAAGCGCAAGGAAGCCGAAGCGCCTTCGGACACATTCGGTGATGCAGCATTCGCCACACTTGATGAGTGCGCAAACGCAGGATTGCTGAACCCGCACGGGCTTTATCTCGGACTGCAAGAAGGACAGCCGCTCTTTTATTCCGGCAAGTCGCATTTGCTGACAGTAGCCCCGGCCCGCCAGGGCAAGGGAATCAACATCGTCATCCCCAACCTGCTGCATTTTCAGGGCTCGGTATTTGTGACCGACCCGAAAGGTGAACTAGCCGCCGTGACGGCAGCGCATCGCGCCGAGCGGCTGGGTCAGAAAGTTTATGTGCTTAATCCCTGGGGTCTGCACGGACTGCCGCAACATCGCTGCAATCCGTTACAGCCGCTGCTAGATGCGGCGAGCGATCCCGCTCTACTGCGCGGGATTGCCGATGAGGCCAAGGCGCTGGCGCTCCAGCTCCTGCCAGAACCGGAAGATCAGAAGAACCGATACTTCCGTGAAGGGGCACGCACGATCTTACGGGCGGTGATGCTTCATATGGCAACGCGGGGTGCACAGGACACCTGCACCCTGCCGGAGATGTGGCGGGTGCTCTCGAACACAAGGCGCATAGAAAAACTGATCGATGAAATGGCGGCCTCAGAGGCGCTGTTCGGCATGGTCGCCGATCTTGGTCAAGACCTTGCGTACCAAATCGAAGACAATCCTGATCAGTTTGCCGACTTCCGGCAAAGCGCGATGCAGGCGCTCGATATTTTCGACCCGGTGAGCTGGCTCGGTGATGCCGTCAGCGGCAGCGATGTCGATTTTAAGGAACTGAAAGAAGGCAAGGCGAGCATCTACCTGGTGATCCCGCAGGACAGGATCGCAACGCACGGAACCTGGCTCGGGCTGGTGACAAGGCAGGCGATCACAGCGGTCGCCCGCTCATCAGGAAAGACAGAGGCGCTGTTCCTGCTCGATGAATTTGCCAACATGGGCAAGCTCTCGGGCCTCGCAGAAAGTCTGACGGCTTTGCCCGGTCTTGGAGTGCGCGTCTGGGCTTTTGTCCAGGAACTGTCCGAGATTATTCGGCTCTACGGCCCACATACTGCACGAACGGTTCTTTCGCAGGCCGAAGTGAAACAGTTCTTCGCCGTACAGGATGACCAGCTCGCCCGAACACTCTCACAAGCACTGGGCCAGCGAACGGTAAAGACTCGCAACTTCAATCTCGGGCGCTTCGATGATGACGAGATCGGCGAAAGTTTAAGTGAAACCGGCAGGCCGCTGATGTCTGCCGATGAAATCCGCCTAATGGGCGAAAATGAGCAGCTTCTTTTGATTAAGGCGATGCCGCCGCTCAAGGCACAGAGATTGCCGTTCTGGTTCATCGCGCCCTGGGCGTCATGGGCCGCACGAAATCCGGTGGAAGGAAATTACCCGGTAGAGACGCCGCATCTACGGCTTAGCTACCGGCGAAAGGAAAAGAGCAATGGATGATTTTGAAATCGAAGTCATCGGCGTGGGGCCGCCGCGCAAACCTGACGGGCCGCTCAAACGGGTCTCCAGGTGGATTGGGCGGAAACTTCGGGCATTGCTGATGCGTCCGCGAGCCTTGGTTTTCACCGGCGCAGCCGCGTTCATGGTGATCATAGGAACACCCCACACCGGATGGGAATACGAGTGCCGTCACCCGATGAGATCGGGGCAGCCATGCAAGTCAGTGAGCTACTGCGCTTACTACGGCATTCAGGGACGGCGGGTGGTATTCCCGCAACATGGCGAGAGCTGCAAGATCATCACGCTGCTACCGCTTGATTTTAGCAAGCTGATTGGAGGCTAGAGATGGCTGAATATTTTTACATGATCGAATTGGGAGAAATCCACGGGCCGAAATTAGATGTGCTTGCAGCGCAGGCTTCTTCTGATGATGTCGAAGAGTTTGCGGCAATGGTTCTTCGTTATGCGCTCGATCTGATGGAAGCGCGGGAGCAAGCGGAGAGTGCTTATCAAGCCTTACGCGATCTGCGCAGCGATATGGACGATGACATTCCGTTCTAGCCCAGGGAATCCAAGCCTTTTGGGATATGCGAATTTGTCATAGTACAACTAAAAATAGTATAATGGAGATAGGTACACGCTATGTTTGATGATAGAAAAATTGGCAGAAATAATACTCTGTCCAACGGTTTCGATATGTCTGCGCGGCCTATCGTTACCGTTGATACCAAGAAATATCAGAGCTTTCTTGATGGTGCTGAACTATCGGAAGCGCAGAAAGAAGAATTTCTGCAATCGCTCTGGTTGATCATGATGAACTTTGTTGAGCTCGGATTTTGCGTTCAAGAGCGTAAGGAAGCCTGTGGACAGAATCAGCAGGAAAGCAAGCCAAGCGCCAAAGAGTCCTTCGATCAGGTAAGCTCAAAGGATACTGAAGAGCTTATTGGCGAAACCACGGGCCCCCCGGAGTTACACAATGAATAATAACAACAAGAATGCTCAAACGCAGAAGGCAATCATCTATTGCCGTGTGTCAAGCACGAAGCAAAAAATTGAAGGCAGCGGTCTTGAAAGCCAGGAGCATCGCTGCCGTCAATATGCGCAGCAGCATGGCTATGATGTCGAGGCTGTCTTCCCGGACGATGCGTCTGGCGGTGGTGATTTTATGAACCGCCCCGGCATGGTTGCGCTTTTAAGTTATCTCGATGCGCAGCCCGGCAAAGACTATGTGATTATCTTCGATGATCTAAAACGCTTTGCGCGCGATACTGAGTTTCATATCAAGTTGCGGCGTGAGTTTCAGTTGCGCGGCGCGCGCATTGAATGTCTGAACTTCAGGCTCGATGATACGCCCGAGGGCAAGTTCGTCGAAACGATCTTTGCCGCACAAGGTGAATTAGAGCGCGAACAAAATCGCCGTCAGGTCATTCAGAAAATGAAGGCCAGAGTCGAAAAAGGCTATGCAGTCTTCGCTGCGCCTACCGGCTACAAATACAGCTCAGATCGTGAGCACGGCAAAATCCTGATCCGTGATGAGCCTGTCGCTTCTATATTAGCAGAAGCCCTGGAGGGCTATGCCTGCGGTCATTTGCAATCGCAGGGGGAAGTAAAGCGTTTTCTGGAATCAAAGCCTGCCTTCCCGAAGGATACGCCGGAAGGCGAAGTACGCTTCCAGCGGGTCAATCGTTTGCTGATACAGATGACTTACGCCGGATATGTTGAAGCACCTAAGTGGGGCGTTGCGCCGCGCAAGGGTCATCATGAGCCGCTGATCAGCATTGAAAGTTATGAGAAGATTCAGGAGCGCTTGAGAGGCGGTGCTAAAGCGCCAATGCGCAAAGACATCAATGAAGATTTTCCGCTACGCGGTTTTGTACTCTGTGATGATTGCGGGCAGCCTATGACCTCTTGCTGGTCGAAGGGCCGCTCCAAGCACTATGCCTATTACCTCTGTGATACACGCGGGTGTGAGAGCAAGCGCAAGTCTATATCACGTGATGTGATTGAAAGCGGAGCGTCTGACATCCTCAGAAGCCTACAGCCAACCAAGCAGCTTTTTGAGCTGGCAAAGGCGATGTTCAAGGATGCCTGGAACCTAAGATTGGCACAGGCCCATCAGGATCAGGACACGATGACAAAGCAAATCAAAGCGACAGAAACTCAAATCGAGACGCTATTGGAGCGGATCATTGAGGCTGAGAACGCGAGTGTGATCAGAGCTTACGAAGCGAAGATCGGAAAGCTGGAGCGTGAGAAAGCCGTGCTGCTTTCAAATGCAGACAAGATTGTACCGCCCAAGGGTAGGCTGGAGGAGTTTATCGAACCGGCCCTGAATTTTTTAGCAAACCCTTGGAATATCTACATAAATGGAGGGATTGCCCTCAAACGAACAGTACTAAAACTAGCCTTTGCGGAACCTCTACGGCACTCCCGCGAAACAGGTTATCGAACCGCCGAAATCACCTTTCCATTCAAGGTGTTAGCGGGAGTTAAAGGCGACAGATGTGAGATGGTGGGCCCGGAGGGACTCGAACCCCCAACCAAGCGGTTATGAGCCGCCGGCTCTAACCAATTGAGCTACAGGCCCCACCCGGCGGAACGGTTCGCCGGTCCGCAACACGCCTAGCAGTTGATGCGCGAACCGCACCCGATTAAACCAAATTGCGGCCGCCGACAAGACATTGCCGCAATGCAAATCTAATTACCGCGCAAGCGTCTACAACCTTAGGGGTCGTCATGATTTTTTACCGCAGCATTGCCTTTATTTTCGCCCTGGCCATCGCGCCGGCTGCCGCCTTTGCACAAACGTCGGACGCCGACAAGCCGGGCATCGTTTCGGTGACGGGAGAAGGCATTGCACGCCTTGCGCCGGATATGGCGCTGGTCACCATGTCGGTTCTGCGCCAGGAAAAGACCGCCCGCGCCGCACTTGATGCCAACAATCGCGCCATGACCGAAGTGCTGGCCGCCATGAAGCAGAACGGGATCGAGACACGCGACCTGCAAACATCCAATTTTTCCATCGATCCGCAATATTTCTACCCGAAAAGCACCGACAACAAACCGGTCGAGCCGCAAATCACCGGCTACCGGGTGTCCAACACTCTGACAGTCCGGGTGCGGGATCTATCAAAGCTCGGCACCATTCTGGATACATCGGTCACCCTCGGCGTCAATCAGGGCGGCAACATCCAGTTCACCAATGACGATCCGTCGGCGGCCATTGACGAGGCCCGCAAGGACGCCATGCTCAACGCCATTGCCAAGGCAAAGACGCTGACGGAGGCCGCCGGCATCGGCCTTGGACCGATTGCGATGATCAGCGAACAGCATCGCACCCCCTCACCGGTGCCGCTGATGCGCGCCGAAATGGCCATGAAAGCATCGGCGGATGCCGCGGTTCCCGTGGCCTCCGGTGAAAATCAGTACAGCGTGACCGTCAACGTCAATTTCGAGCTGAAGCAATAAAACCCCCGGCGCCGATCCGTTGGGATCCGTGCCAGGGGTCTACCGAGGGACCAGATACGCGGTCCCTTGGTCCCACTCGCTGATCGGGCGGGGACGTAACGATCAGCGACGTGCGATGACGGGGCAGTGGCGCCGATTGGCAAAAACCACTTTCACCGGATAACCGTGGCGCCAGCCGCGGACGACGACACGCCTGGGGCTTCGGCGTATGATGCGGCTGCCGCGCACACCCATATGGCGGGCTTTATTGATGGCACGGTGCGGTTTGCAGAATCCGCGCGGTGGCGGTGCGGGACGATAGCGGTGCCCCCAAGCAGGACCAGGTCCCCAACCAGGACCGATTTCGATTGAAAATCCGACGCTGCCAGCGGCGGCCTGTCCAGTAGTGGCGGCGACTGAGCCGACACCGATCATGGCCACCATTGCGGCCGTTTTTGCGATTTTGCCAAACATGCGATCTCTCCATTTCTCTGGTGTCATGCACCGCTCCTTGAAGCGATGACCGGAGATTAGAAGAGTGGAACTGAACGCATTTGGAACCCGCCATTCATCTGGCGTTCATCCAAATCAGGCAGCAGCGCCCGTCGTTTCAATCAGGACAGTTCGCGTGTCCAGAACTGCATGGGCTTGGGCGTTTCGTGCGCATCGCCGATATCACGCCAGGAAAACTCACAGATCATGCCCGGCATGGGCCGGTATCCGCGATTGCGCCAGAAGCCATCCAACGGAACATAATTGGCCGAGCGCGACGGGTGGTCATCGGGGCGGATCACGCCGCAGAAGACAACGCGGTCAAATCCATTTCGTCGGGCCGCCACCTCTCGTTCGGTGAAAAAACGAACACCGATTCCCTGGCCGCGATAGTCCGCCAGCAGAACCGATTCGCCGAAATAGAAATAGTGTTCCGGCAGCAGACCGGCTTTCTGGAACGGCTCGGCAAAATCGTCAAAATGATCGATCAGTGGCGCGCCTGTCGCGGCACCCACGAGCCTGTCACCATCGAACGCGCCAATGATGACCGCTCCATCGGACGCGGCAAATTTTGACAGGTAGCGCCGCTCGTAATCCAAATCGCCCTCATAAAGATAGGGCCATTCGCGAAACACCGTGATGCGCAGCATGGCTAGATCATCAAGCGCCGCCTTCAGGGCATCGCCGGTCAGCGTTCGGAGTGTAACGCTGTTCATCAGCGGCCCGATGCTTCGACCTGCCGGATCCATTCCGCCAGATTGTAATGGGTGCTGACACGGCTGATCCGCCCATCATCGATCTCGAAGAACAGACCGGCGGACAGGCTGTAGCTCTGGCCGCTGGCTGGTGGCAGCCCTTCGGCGGTTGCGAGATAGGTGCCATGGACCGTGAATTCAGCCGCGGCGCGATGGCCGTCTTCCGACACCATGATCACGATATCGCGCAGCGTCTCCCGATAATGCAAGCTCATTTGCCCCAGAAACCAGCGGAATTTCTCGCGGCCGATTTCGCGTCCACCCTGATTGATGTCGTGAACGACATCCTCATCAAGCAGGGCAAGGAGCCCATCGGTGTCATTGGCGTTGAAGGCGGCAAGATAGTCGCCGATCAGGTGTCTCGTTTCATGGGGTGACATGAGCAACGCCTTTCTTGGGTTCGGCCGCAAAGACGGTGACCGGATCACCGGGCGACCAGGCGGCATATTTGTTCATGACCAGCACAAACCGGTCCGATTGTTCGAATTCTCTCAGCCATCGTCGAACGCCGGACCAGTTCTGCCCATCGAACCAGTCGCGATCCACATTGGCAAATTGTCGAACAAACGGCAGGATCGCCATATCGGCCAGGCTGGCGCGGGCACCGAAAAGCCAGGGTGCGGTAACAAGCCGCCGGTCCAGATCATGCAAAAATCCCGCCGCAGCCTCGCGTTCCGCCAGCGGATCGCAACCGGCATGCCGCACGTGATATTTGTAGCGGTCGAGATGATGCTTGAACGGACCGTCATTGCGATCGATCAGATCAAGTCCGTCATCATGCGGTCCGGTTTCGGGCATCAGCCATCCTTCGGGATCATGGCGGCTCAGCGCCCATACCATGATGTCGAGGCTTTCATCGATGATGGTCGTATCGGAGCCAACCAGTGTCGGCACCGTGGCCGATGGGGACGCTTCGAGGAAGGCCTGCGGCTTGTCGCGCAGGACGACCTCTCGCAAGGCAACGGCCATTCCGCTTGACCACACGGCCAGGCGCGCCCGGATCGCGTAGGGACAACGGCGAAACGAATAGAGGATGGGCAGATCGGACATTCGCTTGGAGTTCACGTCGACAGGTGGAGCACGATTTCACGCCGATGCGGGGCGCTGCGATGCTCGAAAAGATAAAGCCCCTGCCAGGTGCCCAGAACCATTGCGCCTTTTGAAACCGGGACCGACAGGCTGACCGCCGTCAGCGCCGCCTTGATATGCGCCGGCATGTCGTCAGGCCCTTCCATGGTATGGCGCAGCCAGCTCATGTTTTCCGGCACCATCCGCGCAAAAAACTCGTTGAGATCCAGCTTGACGTCCGAATCGGCATTTTCCTGGATCAGCAATGAGCAGGATGTGTGGCGCACGAAGACCGTCAACAGACCGACATTCACATCGCTGCCGGCAACGAAACCGGCAGCATCGCGGGTGAACTCGTAGAGCCCCTGCCCGCTGGTCTGAATGGTCACCATCGTCTGCATCGGACCTCGCAAGGCGAGTCAGGGCGGTTCCATGAACCGCCGAAAGGAATCAGCTGTCCAGGAAGCTCCGCAGTTTGCGCGAGCGGCTCGGGTGTTTGAGCTTGCGCAACGCCTTTGCCTCGATCTGGCGAATCCGTTCGCGCGTCACCGAGAATTGCTGTCCGACCTCTTCAAGCGTGTGGTCGGTGTTCATCCCGATGCCGAAGCGCATCCGCAATACGCGCTCTTCGCGCGGTGTCAGCGAGGCCAGCACCCGGGTCGTTGTCTCCCGAAGGTTGGCCTGAATGGCCGCATCGATCGGCAGGATGGCGTTCTTGTCCTCGATGAAATCGCCCAGATGCGAATCTTCCTCATCGCCGACCGGCGTTTCGAGGCTGATCGGCTCCTTGGCGATCTTCAGCACCTTGCGCACCTTTTCCAGCGGCATGGCCAGTTTTTCCGACAGTTCCTCCGGCGTCGGCTCGCGACCGATTTCGTGGAGCATCTGGCGGGATGTACGGACGATCTTGTTGATCGTCTCGATCATGTGCACCGGGATACGGATCGTGCGCGCCTGGTCGGCAATGGATCGGGTAATTGCCTGCCGGATCCACCAGGTGGCATAGGTCGAGAATTTATAGCCACGGCGATATTCGAATTTGTCGACCGCCTTCATCAGGCCGATATTGCCCTCCTGGATAAGATCCAGGAACTGCAGGCCGCGATTGGTGTATTTCTTGGCAATCGAAATCACCAGCCGCAGATTGGCCTCGACCATTTCCTTCTTGGCAATGCGGGCTTCGCGTTCACCCTTCTGCACCATGTGCACGATGCGGCGAAATTCGGAAATGGAAATGCCCGTCTCGGTGGCCAGATTCTGGATCTCGCCGCGGATGGCCTTGATCGTATCCTTTTCGGAACGCGAGAATTCCTTCCAGCCCTTGGCCGTCAGGTTGGAGATCGACTTCATCCAGTTGGGGTCAAGCTCGGCGCCCTGATATTGCTGCAGGAAATCTTCCCGTTTGACACCGTGCGATTCCGCCAGCCGCAGCAGCCGGCCTTCATTTTGCACCAGACGCTTGTTGATGTCGTAAAGCTGTTCGACCAGCGCATCGATCCGGTTCTGGTTGAGCGCCAGAGATTTCACCGCGGCAATCAGCTCTTCCTTGAGCTGCTTGTAGCGGCGCTCCTGGGCCGGCGACAGCGTGCCGGTCGCGGCAAGCCGCGCCTCGACCTGCTGGTCCTGAAGTTTGCGCAGTTTCTTGTAGGTCTCGGCTATGACATCGAATGTCTCCATGACCTGTGGCCGCAATTCGGCTTCCATGGCCGCCAGCGACAGGTTGGATTCATCATCCTCATCATCGTCATCGTCGGTCGAAACGCCCTCACCGCCGACATCGGTGATGTCGTCTGACGCACGCGCCTTGCGGGCCTTTTCCTTTTCCTCGGCAGCCTTCCGGTCCGCCTCGATCTTCTCGGGCGACTGGAACTGCGGAGCAGCCTTGGCTTCGGGGCCGGAAAATGTCGTTTCCAGATCGATGATCTCGCGCAGCAGCGTTTCACCTTCGATCAGTTCATCGCGCCAGATAATGATGGCCTGAAAGGTCAGCGGACTTTCGCACAGTCCGGCGATCATGGTTTCGCGGCCGGCCTCGATGCGCTTGGCAATGGCGATTTCGCCTTCGCGCGACAGCAGCTCGACCGAGCCCATTTCGCGAAGATACATGCGCACCGGATCATCGGTGCGGTCCGTCGGCTCTTTCTTGCGGGTGGTGGTGACGGCTGTGGAACCGGTTGTCGCAACTTCGCTGCCGGTGGTCGCCGCGTCGGCGGGTGCGGCCGCTTCCTCGGCTTCTTCTTCTTCCTCGACGACATTGATGCCCATGTCACTGAGCATCGACATGGTGTCTTCGATTTGCTCGGATGTCACTTCCTCAGACGGCAGGACCGCATTGAGTGCATCCATCGTCACATAGCCGCGCTTCTTCGCGGCCTTGATCATTTTCTTGACGGCATTGTCCGAAAGATCGAGGAGTGGACCGTCACTCGTCGTTTCACGCTCGGTCTCAGCTTCCTCGTTTTCCTTGACTTTGGTTGCCATATATCCCGTCGCTTTCCTTACCGTATCAAACCCCGTCCACTTCGTCGCCCGTGTGGCGGCGAAGCCTGCCCATCCGAATCGGCTATGAACTGAATAAGGGGTTGATGCTTAATTCCCGATTAACCATGGTAAAATCGCCATAGTGGCGTGCCAAGCTGTGCCTGTCGCATCTCCATCGCCCAAATGCGCCGGTGGACAACTTTGCAAATATCTTGACCAAATGAAACGTCTCGCCTGTCAGGTGATTCCGTCTATTTTCCCGCCCGTCAAGCGTAACCGGCAAAAAAACATGTTTTTTGGTGCAAAAACACAAAAAAACACAGATTCCAGCCGGAGACGACACCCAATGGTGTCGCGATGCAGCGTTCAGGGCTTCAAGGCAGTTTCATCTGATTTCAGGAGCAAGCCCGAAGCGCTTGTCCAAATTCTGCCTCGGGAAGTATTTAGGGGGCATCCGTCACATTGCAAGTCCGTGAAAGGTCGGAAATCGACTATTTCGCCGCAGCACCGCGCACCCGTCCCGACAGCACACCGAAACCCTCGATCAGGGCGTCCTGGTGCTCCAGTCTTTCGACCTCCAGCTGGATCGATTGCAGCGACCGGATCAGTTGCGGAACCGCCTCATCGTCTCCGGACTCGGTTGCATCGGCAATATCTTGCTCAAGCTCGGTCTTTTGCAGCCGAAGCACCTGGGTGCGACGGAACAACGAAAGAAGTTGGTGAAAGGCTTCACGTGCATCTTCAAGGGCAGCCTCCGTCGTCGCCGTCCATTCCCGCGTGTTGCGGATCTGCTGGTCGATCTGCCCGATGAGATCGCCATAGCCGCGCTTGTCAAGCTCGGAGCGAACGGCATCCCGTTCCATCGTTTCGCTGCTCGCACAGATATCAAGGAGATTAGACAGTACCGCCACCATCTGCGGATGATCGAATTCGATCGCCGCGACCTCATCGAATTCGGTGATCAGCAATTCAGGATGATTGACCAGAGTCAGCGCCAGCGCGCTTTCCCGCAAAACCGGCAGGGACGACGCACCGCGCACCAGCGCCGACCGCGCCAGTTGATGGCTCATCGCGTAGCGGCGGCCGGCCCGTGCATCGCCTGGCCGCTGTCCGCGCCGCGGAGCATCCCTGCGAAACCGGTCCCCGCCTGAGCCGGTTGCTGATCGCGCATTGCTGCTTTCAAAATAGGCGTGCAGGCGGTCTCGCATATCCTGTACGTAATGGCGCTGAACGGCTTCATCGCCGATCGCCGCTGTAATTGTCTTGAATTTCGCCTCAAGTGCAGCGCGTTTTTCCGGCGTGTCGAACACGTCCGCCGACGTTTCCCGCATCCACAACATGTCTGCGAGCGGCCGCGCCTTGCCGATCACCGCATCGAAGGCCTGCCGGCCTTCCTCGCGCACCAGATCATCCGGGTCCTTGCCTTGCGGAAGCAGTGCAAATCGGACCGACTTGCCGGGTTTGAGACCCGACAGGGCGATGTCAGCCGTCCGATTGGCCGCGCGCAGGCCAGCCTCATCGCCGTCGAAGCAGAGGACCGGCTCGGGCGTCATCCGCCACAGCAACTCAAGCTGGTTTTCCGTCAGGGCCGTTCCGAGCGGCGCAACGGCATTTTCAATACCGGCCTGATAAAGCCCGATGACATCCATATAGCCTTCGACCGCAATCACGGTTCCGGCACTGTTTGCGCCTTGTCCGGCCCGCCGCGCCCGACTGAAATTGTAGAGCACCTGTCCCTTGTGGAACAATTCGGTTTCGTTCGAATTGAGATATTTTGCCGGGCTGTCGGCCGACATCGCCCGGCCACCAAACGCAATCACCTTTTCACGTGAATTGAGGATCGGAAACATGATGCGATCCCGAAACCGGTCATAGGACACGGCGATATTGGGACCGTGAACAACCAGGCCGCACGCCTCGATCTGCTGTCTTTCGACGCCTTTCGACGCAAGGTATTCCTTCAGCACATTGCGCCCGTCCGGTGCGAATCCCAGACGAAACGCTTCAATGGTCTTGCCGGACAGGCCGCGGTCACGCAGATAGGCCCGCGCCCTGGCACCTTGCGATGTCTGCAGCTGTTGCTGATAAAATCCGGTTGCCAGTTCCATGACATCCGACAGGCTTGCCCGCACTTTTTCCCGGCGCGCCGCCTGCGGGTCAGGCGCCGGTACCGAAACGCCGGCGAGATCCGCGATCTGCTCAACGGCTTCGGGAAATGACAGTCCGTCCAGCTCCGTCAGAAAGCGGAAATGATCCCCGCTGACCCCGCAGCCGAAGCAATGGTAGCGCCCTTTTCGATCCTCGCAGTGAAAGCTCGGCGTCTTTTCGCCGTGAAACGGGCAACAGGCCCACCAATCACCTCGCGCCGCATTGGTTTTGCGCTTGTCCCAGGTCACGCGTTTGCCGATGACTTCCGAGATCGGAAGCCGGTCGCGCAGATTGTCCAGAAATGAAGAATCGAACCGCATGCATGCTCGCTATGGCAAAGGGCGCATTTAGAAATATTGCCCAACTCAATCTATAGGGCTGCCCGGCCAAGGACGCCACCGCGTTCACAGGCAATGCACGCTATTCACAGCCCCACCTCTGACAACGGTCAAAGCAATTGCCCATTTGCCGTCGTGACTCGAAACGCTTTTGCCGCGATGGGCAAAGTCCATGGCGGGAAGACAGCGCGTCACATCCGGCATGATGGATACAGGGGCGATACAAACGGTATTGCCGGCGGCCGCTGATGAACACCGGCAGCCGGCTCGTCAATCGTGGTGTAAGAGACCTTTGACCACGCCGGACGCTTTGGAAAAATCCATCTGTCCGGAATATTCGGTTTTCAAGGCGTTCATGCACTTGCCCATATCCCGCAATCCCTGCGCACCGGTCTCCTGGACCACGCGCTGGCAGGCTTGCTTGACATCCTCATCGGACAATTGCTCGGGCAGAAAGGACCGAATCACCTGTATTTCCTCACGCTCCTGTTGCGCGAGTTCCAGCCGTGCGGCGTCCTCGTAAATGCGCGCCGATTCTTCACGCTGCTTTATCATCTTGCCAAGAATCTGCATGATATCATCGTCGCAGACCGGATCCTTGCCGGCCCCGCGATTGGCGATATCACGATCCTTGACGGCAGCCTGAATCAGCCGAATCGTCGACAGACGACGGCTATCCTTTGCCTTCAGCGCCTCTTTCAAGGAGGCAGCCAACCTATCACGCATCATAGCTTCTCCTGCATTTCGCCGCGAACCATATTCCGAACGGCTCGCCATTGCAAACAAAACGAAATGACCTAACCTACTGTAAAAATTGCGTTTTTAAATTGTGATCGACGCGGCTCGGCGAATTGACGCAGTTGCGGGCCTTGTTTATCTTCCCGCACCTGCATAGACACAATCAAATTGGAGCAAGGCCGCGGGATCACATTACCCAAACGCCTCTGCGCCGTAATTTGGGGCGCTGACCGGGCCGTTTCAAGGGCCGGCAAACAACCAGCCCGATGGCCACCGGAAGCAACGGACAATGACCGAAACAACAGCCTGGAAAACACATCTGCCGACCGCACTCCTCGTCCTGTCCGACGGGACGATCATCGAGGGGACGGGCCTTGGAGCAATCGGCGCCGTCGAGGCGGAAATCTGCTTCAACACGGCGCTGACCGGCTACCAGGAGATATTGACCGATCCATCCTATGCCGGACAGGTTGTGACCTTCACATTTCCCCATATCGGAAATATCGGCGTCAATGACGAGGATGTGGAAGGTCTGGATGCCGACGTCCAGAGCGGCGCCATCGGTGCCATTTTCAAGGCGGGCATCACCGATCCATCCAACTATCGGGCGGCGGCCCATCTGGACAACTGGCTGAAAGCGCGGGGTATCGTGGCGATGTCCGGCATCGACACACGGGCGCTGACCGTCTGGATCCGCGAAAACGGAATGCCCAATGCAGTTCTTGCCCACAGTCCGGACGGCAAATTTAACATTGACGATCTGAAACGGCGGGCCGCCAACTGGCATGGTCTGGAGGGTCTGGATCTGGCGAAATCCGCAACGGTGGAAAAATCCGCACCTTGGTCACAAACGCCCTGGGTTTGGGACGAGGGCAACGGTGAACACGCCGCGCGGGACGGCGACATCCACATCGTCGCCATCGACTTCGGCGTCAAGCGCAACATTCTGCGGCTCTTCGCGGGACTGGGGTGCCAGGTCACGGTCTTGCCCGCCACGTCCAGTGCAGAAGAGATTCTGGCACACAAACCCGATGGAATTTTTCTGTCCAACGGCCCCGGTGATCCGGCTGCGACCGGCATCTATGCGGTCCCGGCCATCAAGACGTTGCTATCCGGCGATGTCCCCATATTCGGAATCTGCCTCGGGCACCAGATTCTCGCTCTGGCGCTGGGTGCAACGACGGTCAAAATGCACCAGGGGCACCATGGCGCCAATCATCCGGTCAAGGATCACACCACAGGCAAGGTCGAGATCGTATCGATGAATCACGGGTTTGCCGTTGACGGGACAACGCTGCCGCAAGGCGTCAGCGAAACCCATGTGTCGCTGTTTGACGGCAGCAATTGCGGTCTGCAGGTCAACGGCCGCCCGGTATTTTCTGTCCAGCACCATCCCGAGGCTTCACCGGGACCACAGGACTCTCACTATCTCTTTCGGCGCTTCATCAATCTGATCCGCGAGAAACGCGGTGAAGAAGCGCTGGCCGAATAGACCGATTGAAAGAGCCGTCATTGGCCCCGGCAATGGACTACACCGGATTGTTAAATGTGTCGCACGCTTCGAGACGACCGGTCTCGTAGCCTCTGGTGAACCATGTCTTGCGCTGTTCGGAGGTGCCGTGGTTGAAGCTGTCCGGCACAACGAAGCCTTGGGTAGCACGCTGCAGCGTGTCATCGCCGATCTGGTTTGCTGCCCGTAGCGCCTCATTCAGATCGCCGCGTTCCAGCAGTCCCTTCTGCCCGGTGTAGTAGGCCCATATGCCGGCAAAGCAGTCGGCCTGGAGTTCCACTCGAACGGACATCCTGTTTTCTTCAACCTTGCCCATTGTTCGCCGCAAGCGATTGAACTCCGGCAGAACGCCGATCAGGTTCTGGACATGGTGCCCGACCTCATGGGCCAGGACATAGGCTTGCGCGAAGTCTCCTGCCGCGTCAAAGCGCTGGGCCAGTTCATCAAAAAAGCCCAGATCAATGTACACCTTGCGGTCGGACGGGCAATAGAATGGTCCGGACGCCGAACTGGCCCGGCCGCACGCAGAATCCACGCGGCCCGTGAACAACACCAAAGTGGGCTCCTGGTAGTTTACGCCATTGGATTGAAAGATACCGTTCCAGGTGTCCTCGGTCTCGGCCAGCACGGTGGCGATGAACTGGGTCATTTCATCGCTTTGTTGTGGCGACAATTGCCGGTTACCTGGCGCCGTGGTTTGCTGGCTTTGCGTGAGCCCGCCTCCACCGTCGAGCAACAGGGCCGGATCAATGCCGAGCGCCCGCAGAACGAAAAATCCGACGACCAGGATGATGATCATCGTGATTCCGCCCCCCGTTGCGCGCCGCGCGCCGCCACGCCGGGTCGGCAATCGCAATCGTCCACCGCGGCCGAACGGATTGGCCGATCGCCGCCCGGACGATGCGCCTCGCCGGTCTTCGATATTGCTGCTCTGGCGTCGCCCCTTCCAGCGCATGGACAGATTCTCCCATCTTGGCCCCGTATGGCGCCTGAACGGACCTTGATACACAAGCTCGCCCGACAACGATAGAAAAAAAGAGCGGCGGAAAACAGGCAGCTTTCGCGCCAAATACGGCACAAAAGCAATAAGATATCGGCCCGGGAAAAAACCGGGCAACACAGGGTTTCCCTGCACAAACCTTTCCCCTATAAGCCCCACTTAGCCCACAATCACAGACCCTGCAGGGGCTCGTTTTCAACGAGGTCGTTGCGGAGCCTGCCTGCCGGATGATGGAAAATGCCAAAACGCACTGATATCAAATCAATCCTCATCATCGGTGCCGGACCGATCGTGATCGGACAAGCCTGCGAGTTCGACTATTCGGGGACACAGGCCTGCAAGGCGCTGAAAGAAGAGGGCTACCGCGTTATTCTGGTCAACTCCAATCCGGCCACCATCATGACCGATCCCGGACTGGCTGACGCGACCTATGTCGAACCGATTACGCCGGAGGTTGTGGCAAAAATCATCGCCAAGGAACGGCCGGATGCGCTGTTGCCCACCATGGGCGGTCAGACAGCGCTGAACACAGCCCTCTCGCTGCGCCGCATGGGTGTGCTCGATCGTTACAATGTGGAAATGATTGGCGCCAAACCCGATGCCATCGACAAGGCCGAGGACCGGGCCCTGTTTCGCGAAGCGATGGCCAGTATTGACCTCGAGACGCCGCGGTCCATGTTGGCCAATGCCACGGAAGCCAAGGAGCAGGACCGCAAGGCCCACGAAGCCGAGCGCGCCAAGCTGTCGGCGCAATTTGACGGCGGTGAACTGGATACGGCGCTTGATGCACTGGAAACAGAATGGCAGCTTGGCGAAACCGACCGAAAGCAACGTTATCTCGGTCATGCACTGGGGGTTGCCGCAAAGGCGCTTGACCATGTCGGTCTGCCGGCCATTATTCGTCCATCCTTCACGCTGGGCGGCACCGGCGGCGGGATCGCCTTCAACCGTTCGGAATTCTACGAGATCGTCGAATCGGGACTTGATGCGTCCCCGACAACCGAAGTGCTGATCGAAGAATCCGTCCTTGGTTGGAAGGAATACGAGATGGAGGTTGTCCGCGACAAGGCCGACAACTGCATCATTATCTGCTCGATTGAAAACGTCGATCCCATGGGTGTGCACACGGGCGATTCGATCACCGTTGCCCCGGCCCTGACGCTGACCGACAAGGAATATCAGATCATGCGCAACGCCTCGATTGCGGTGTTGCGGGAAATCGGTGTCGAAACCGGCGGCTCCAATGTCCAGTTCGCCGTCAATCCGGCGGATGGGCGCCTGGTGGTCATTGAAATGAACCCGCGCGTGTCGCGTTCATCCGCGCTGGCCTCCAAGGCCACCGGGTTTCCGATCGCCAAGGTCGCGGCAAAGCTCGCGGTCGGTTACACGCTGGACGAACTGGACAACGACATTACAGGGGGCGCAACACCGGCATCGTTCGAGCCCTCAATCGACTATGTGGTCACCAAGATACCGCGCTTTGCATTCGAGAAGTTTCCCGGAGCCGCACCGCTCTTGACGACGTCGATGAAATCGGTTGGCGAGGTCATGGCGATCGGACGAACCTTTGCCGAATCGCTGCAAAAGGCATTGCGCGGCCTCGAAACCGGTCTGACCGGCCTCGATGAAATCGAGATTGCGGGCATTGGCGAGGGCGACGACAAGAACGCTATTCGCGCCGCTCTGGGCACACCAACACCGGATCGCCTCCGTGTCGCTGCCCAGGCTCTGCGTCTTGGAACAGATCCGGCCTCCGTCCATGACAGCTGCAAGATCGATCCCTGGTTCATCGACCAGTTGAAGACGATCGTCGACATGGAAGAACGCATTCGCTCGATCGGCCTGCCAACTGATCAGGCCAATTTGAGAATGCTCAAATCGATGGGATTTTCCGATGCCCGCCTTGCATCGCTGACCGGACAGCGCGAGACCGACATTGCGAAATTGCGCAGCGCGCTGGATGTCCATCCGGTCTACAAGCGCATCGACACCTGCGCCGCCGAATTCGCCTCCCCCACGGCCTATATGTATTCGACCTATGAGGTGCCCTTTGCGGGCGCCCTTCGGTCGGAGGCGGAGGTGTCCGACCGCCAGAAGGTTGTCATTCTCGGAGGCGGGCCGAACCGGATCGGCCAGGGGATCGAATTCGACTATTGCTGCTGTCACGCCGCTTTTGCGCTCGATGACGCCGGCTATGAATCGATCATGATCAACTGCAATCCGGAAACCGTCTCGACCGACTACGACACCTCCGACAGGCTCTATTTCGAACCGCTGACGGCTGAAGATGTGCTGGAGATCCTCAGGACCGAACAGCAGAGCGGAACCCTGCACGGCGTCATCGTGCAGTTCGGCGGCCAAACACCGCTGAAACTGGCAGAGGCGCTGGAGAAAGCCGGTATCCCGATCCTTGGAACCGCCCCCGATGCGATCGACCTTGCGGAAGACCGTGACCGGTTCCAGAAGCTGCTGACGAAACTTGATCTCAGGCAACCCAGAAACGGCATCGCCCATTCGGTCGAACAGGCCCGCCTTGTCGCAACGGAATTGGGCTTCCCGCTCGTCGTGCGCCCCTCCTATGTGCTCGGCGGCCGGGCCATGCAGATCATCCGGGAGGAAGGCGACCTGTCGAATTATCTGCTCGGAACGGTCCCCGAACTCGTTCCCGAAGAAATCAAGGCACGCTATCCGAATGACAAGACCGGCCAGATCAACACCTTGCTGGGAACCAATCCCCTGCTTTTCGACAGCTACCTGAGCAACGCGACCGAGGTCGACGTTGACTGCCTGAGCGACGGCAACAGTGTCTTTGTCTGCGGCATCATGGAACACATCGAGGAGGCCGGGATCCATTCCGGTGACAGCGCCTGTTCCCTGCCGGTCCATTCGCTGAGTGAAGAGACGGTGGATGAGTTGGAACGTCAGACTCGGGAGCTTGCGCGTGCGCTCAATGTCGGGGGGCTGATGAATGTCCAATACGCCATCAAAAACGGCGATATCTACGTTCTCGAGGTCAATCCCCGCGCGTCCCGGACTGTGCCTTTTGTGGCCAAGACAGTTGGTGCGCCGATCGCAAAAATCGCGGCGCGGATCATGGCTGGCGAGGATCTCGACGCCGCCATCGCCGCCTATGGCGAAAAGCCGGACCCTCGTGCGCTCAATCACATTGCCGTCAAGGAGGCTGTGTTCCCATTTGCCCGATTCCCCAATGTGGACACGTTGCTCGGACCGGAAATGCGGTCAACCGGCGAGGTCATGGGGCTCGATACGGACTACGCACTGGCCTTTGCAAAGTCGCAGCTGGGCGCGGGTGTCGAACTGCCCCGCGAAGGCAATGTCTTCATTTCGGTTCGCGACGAGGACAAGGAACGGGTGCTGCCCGCAGCAAAACTGCTGCAGGAGAGCGGATTCGGGGTTGTCGCGACAGCCGGAACAGCGCGGTTTCTCAACGATCAGGGTGTCGCAGCGACCAAGATCAACAAGGTTCTGGAGGGACGGCCGCATGGCGAAGATGCCATCAAGAACCGAGAAATTCAGTTGGTGATCAACACCACGGCCGGCGCCAAGGCGATCTCCGATTCCAAATCACTGCGCCGCGCAGCCCTAATGCAGAAAGTCCCGTATTACACAACCATGTCCGGTTCCATCGCGGCCGTGCGGGCGATCATCGCGCTGAGAGCCGGAAATCTTGAAGTAAAACCGCTGCAACACTATTTTTCCACGAACTGAACGAACGGATTGATGGCCGTCGGTTGGAGCTGATCCACCGCACGCCCACAAACCACCTTCGGTATGAAAATACTGGAATTATTGTCACAATTGCTGCTACAATTGGCGCGTTGTTGTTCAGGCGGTTCTGGAACGGGTGTTTCAGGAGCCGTTTTATTTTGCGCTGTTTGCCGGCAAATCGCCGCGCCCATGCGCCAAAAACATGGAGAAGGACATGGTTGAAAAAGTCCCCATGACGCAGGACGGGTTTGCCAAGCTGCATGAAGAATTGCGCTGGCGCCAGCAGGAAGAGCGTCCGCGGATCATCGAAGCGATTGCCGAGGCGCGCGCCCATGGCGATCTGTCTGAAAACGCGGAATATCATGCCGCCAAGGAAGCACAAAGCCTCAATGAGGGTCGTGTTGCGGAACTGGAGGATCTGACGGCGCGCGCCGAAGTCATCGACCTGACGAAGATGTCCGGAGACACCATCAAATTCGGTGCAACCGTCAAAATCGTCGATGAAGACACGGACGAGGAAAAGACCTACCAGATCGTTGGCGACCAGGAAGCCGATGTTAAGCAGGGGCGGATTTCCCTGTCTTCTCCAATCGCCCGTGCAATGATCAGCAAGCAGGTCGGTGACAGTATCGAAGTGAACGCTCCGGGTGGAGCCAAAGCCTATGAAATTCTGGACGTGAGCTGGGGATAAGATCCAGCTCGCGGGGGGCGCGGCAACCGGCATATCAAACATGGTTGACGGCGTGGAACTGATAGTCACGAACATGCACCGGAATTTCACCGGGGTCTCATCGACCGCGGCCGCTGTCGTGCGAAAACAAGTCGATCACTATGATATGCGGCTCGTCGGAAAGGCTCTCCCCGGCTGCCCGGATCCCATTTCAGTAACCGAGGCCATCGGTCTGTCGCGGCTGCATTCGGCGAATCGTCCTTTCGCCATCTGGCATGTTCGGCGCAACAATGAAATGCGGGCAGCCCTGTTTGCGCGTGACGTCCTGCAATGTCCGATCAAAATCGTCTTCACGTCCGCGGCCCAGCGGCGCCATTCTGCACTTCCGCGATGGCTCATTTCACGCATGGATATGGTGATTGCCACAACTCGGTCGGCAGCCAAATTCGTCCCCAATGCCCGCGCCATCATTCACCATGGCGTTGATACGGAGCAGTTTCACCCCGCTGAAGACCGTCCGAAATCCTGGTTGAACACCGGGATGCCGGGAAAGATGGGGATCGGCACGATCGGTCGCATTCGACCGGAAAAGGGAACTGATCTGTTTGTTGACGCGATGATTTCCCTTCTTCCGCATCACCCGGAAGCTACAGCCGTGGTTGTCGGCAAGGCGAAGCGTGAACATCGCGCTTTCGAGGCAGCCCTGCGCAGCCGGATCGAGACCGCCGGATTGTCCCATCGGTTTGTCTTTACCGGCGAGGTCGGTCCCGGCGAGCTGCCGGAACTGGTCCGCAGCCTGTCCCTGCTCGTCGCACCGCCGCGTTATGAAGGTTTCGGCATGACGCCTCTCGAGGCCATGGCCAGCGGCGTCCCGGTCGTCGCAACCCATACGGGCTACTTTTCGCGTTTCATCGGCAACAATGAAGCCGGCCTCTTGGTCAGCGAAACCAGCGCCGCTGCGGTTGCCCGTGCCGTGCATGCCCTTTTGAAGGAACCGCTTCGACGCGGCGCCATGAACGCCACGGCAAGGGAACGCGCGCTCGCAATGTTCAGCGTCAACAACGAGGTCAGCGGTATTGCCCGCATCTATGAAGAGATGTGGCGCGAGGGGATCAAACCCGCCGCCTGATCGACAGGAATACGCTGATCCAGGTCAGCGACCGAGCGCCACGGCTCCTTCATCCTTGATTTGACGAATCGTCAGCATCGACCGGACCGTGTCGACATTGTCCGCAGCTGTCAGCTCGTCAATCACGAAATCCTGAAAATGCGTCAGGTCTTCCGCGACGCAGTGCAGCAGAAAATCGGATTCACCGGACACCATCCAGGACTGGCGCACGATCGGCCATTGCAGAGTCTTTTCTGCAAAGGAACGCAAATGTATCTCGGATTGCTGAGCAAGACCGATCATGCAGAAGGCGACGAGATCATAGCCCAACGCAGCGGCATTGATCATCGCCCTGTATCCCTCGATGATGCCGGCCTGTTCCAGCTTGCGCACCCGCCGAAGACAGGGCGGCGCAGAAATCCCGACCCGTTCGGACAAATCGACATTGGTGATTCGACCTTCATTCTGCAGTTCGCGCAGAATTTTGAGGTCAATCTCGTCAAGTTCCGCTCTGATCGGCATCACGGCCTCCCACCGAACCTTTGATTGCGCCGGTGATTGGATCAGTTGTTGCGCATTGGCGCAAGAAAATTTCGCAGGCTGCCCCACGCCGCCCATGGCTTGGGCAGCGATCACCCGCACCCTGTGACTATTGTGTGAAAACCCGGCCATGCTCTTGAAACCGGCCCATACGAATTCGTACATTGCAATCAGGAAACCGAGCCTGAAATGGCAGCGGGCTTTATCCCACCGCACGGGCTTACCGACCAGGTCTCGCGCGGCCGGAATGAGTTTGCAGAAAAGGAACTATCACAATGACCATCCGACATGCCCGCGTCCTGATCATCGGTTCAGGACCCGCCGGTTACACAGCCGCGATTTATGCCGCGCGTGCGCTGCTCGAGCCCGTCCTCATTGCCGGAATGGAACAGGGCGGCCAGCTGATGATTACCACTGAGGTCGAAAACTATCCGGGTTATGCCGAGACCGTTCAGGGTCCCTGGATGATGGAACAGATGCTCAAGCAGTCTCAAAATGTCGGGGCCGACATTGTCAATGATCTGGTCACCGAGGTCGATTTGAATGTCCGCCCGTTCCGGCTCAAAACCGATTCCGGTCAGGAGTACAGCTGTGACACGCTGGTAATCGCCACCGGTGCGCAGGCCAAGTGGTTGGGCATCGAATCCGAACAGACGTTCATGGGCTTCGGCGTTTCGGCCTGTGCGACTTGTGATGGATTTTTCTATCGCGGCAAGAATGTCGTCGTTGTCGGAGGCGGCAACACGGCCGTCGAAGAAGCGCTCTACCTGTCCAATCTGGCCGCCAAGGTCACCCTTGTGCATCGGCGCGACGAACTGCGTGCCGAAAAGATCCTGCAGCAAAGGCTCTTCAACAAGGACAATGTCGAGATCATCTGGGACAGCCAGTTGGAAGAAATCACCGGCGAGACCACGAAACCGCCGTCGGTAACCGGTGTACGCCTCAAAAACGTCAAGACCGGCGACATCACGGAACACCAGACCCATGGGGTGTTCATCGCGATTGGCCACGCCCCATCCGTCTCGCTGTTTGAGGGCAAGGTCAAACAGAAGCCCAACGGCTATCTGTGGACGGAGGCAGACTCGACCGCAACCGACATTCCAGGAGTGTTTGCCGCCGGCGACGTGACGGACGACATCTACCGCCAGGCAGTGACCGCCGCCGGCATGGGATGCATGGCAGCCCTTGAGGCGGAAAAGTATCTGGCCGAACACGAGACGATTGCCGAAGCCGCGGAATAGCTCGACCGGGGGCTTGGTTCCGCACCTCAACAGGGAGAGACGGCATGCCGCTCGACTGGGACAAGTTGCGAATATTTCATGCTGCGGCCGAGGCTGGGTCCTTCACCCACGCGGCGGAGGAACTGCATCTTTCCCAATCGGCGATCAGTCGCCAGGTCAGCGCCCTGGAACAGGATATCGGCGTTCCGTTGTTTCATCGTCATGCCCGCGGCCTGATCCTGACGGAACAGGGAGAACTGCTCTATCACACCGCCCACGACGTTCTGCTGCAGCTTGAAGCGGCCCGGGTCCGGCTGACGGAAACGACCGATAAGCCGACCGGCAGGCTGCGCGTGACGACCACGGTCGGGCTCGGCTCCGGATGGTTGACCGAGCGCATGCAGGAGTTCACCGAACTCTATCCGGACATCAAGATTCAACTGCTCCTCGACAATGAAGAACTTGATGTCACCATGCGTCATGCCGATTGCGCCATCCGGCTGCGCCAGCCGCAACAGCCCGATCTCATCCAGCGCAAGCTCTTCACGGTGCATATGCATGTCTACGCCGCGCCGGCCTATCTGAACCGATACGGCAAGCCTGAAAAGGTCAGCGATTTCGACAAGCACAAGATCGTCACCTTCGGCGAACCGGCACCGAGCTACCTGCTGGACGTCAACTGGCTGGAGGTCGCGGGCCGGCCGGCCGCAGATCCGCGTACGCCGCAGTTGCAGATCAACAATATCATCGCGATCAAGAAAGCGGCGCAGCTTGGTGTCGGCATCGCCATCCTTCCCGACTACGTGGTCGAGCACGATGCCGGGCTTGTTCAGCTTGACATTGGTGCCGATGTGCCGTCGTTCGACTGTTTCTTCTGCTACGCGGAAGAAATGCGCGGATCGGCAAAACTCAAGGCCTTCCGCGATTTCCTTATCTCCAAGGCACGGAACTGGAAATTCTGAACGAACGGCCCGCGCCGTCAAACCCGAATGGCAGTCGGACTCGATGGTATGCAGGCCGGGCTCGAAGTCCGTCCGGCTCGATTGTCACATGTCCAGCACTTCACTGACTTCCACGGAACCGGCATCCAGGATCGGGCAACCCTTGGCCATCGCGACCGCCGCCTCGGCATTTTCCGCATTGACGACAGAATACCCCGAGAGCGGATTGGCGCCGCCGCCATCGGAGACACCGGCAGCTGTTACGGTTCTGGATTCACCAACCGGTCCGCCACCATCCACGACCGCATCGCCCAGTTCTTCAAACCATGCACCCCAGGCAGCCATGACCTTGGCACCCTCTTCCGGACTTTCCGGCATTTTTCCACCATGATAGGCAAAAACGAATTTCGGCATGACAACTCCCTCCAAATTCAGGCATCAAATTAACAAACATGTTATTTAACATATTTGTTATTTTATGGATCTGTCAATATTTGGACAAACATGTCTCGGCAGGGCTTTTCCGATCAGTGAAAACTGGCTTTAGAACCGCCAAACCGTTTGCGGACCGTCAAATCCCTTCAGATCGACTTCACCGGCGCTGCTGCACCGTTCCGGAACAAGCTTCGCCAGTTCGGATGACAGAACATTGTCGCACCTCAATTGGGAAGCCGCCGACAACAGGCGCGCCGTATAGTTGACGGGCGGCCCGATCGCCGTGAAGTCAAGGCGGTTCGCGCCACCGATATTGCCGTAGTGAAACGTTCCGCAGTGCAGGGCAGCCCGAAACTCCACATCATAGTGTCCATCGTCGGCCAGCGCCGCCCGGCCTTCATGAACGGCATCGATGGCAGAAGCGGCAATCTCGGCAATCTGATCTTCGCTCTCATAGGGAAATATGGCGAAAAATCCGTCGCCCATGAATTTGAGAATCTCACCGCCGCGCTGGTTGACCGGCGGCACCAGCCGATCGAAGGTATCGTTCAGCAGATCAACAACTTCACTGCCTTGCTTGCTGTTCGACATGGCGGTGAAATCCTTCACATCGACAAACAGGATCACCGCGCTGATGCCCTCGCCGTCCCCGCGATGAACCTTGCCCTGGAGGATTTGCGCACCGCTGTTGCGCCCGACATAGGTCGACAACAGCACGGCTGAATTCAGCCAGAGCATGTAGGTCTCCGTCAGCCGGGCCAGCGGAGCATTGATCTGTTGCAGGATATCGAGATCGCGCTCGCTGAACCCGCCCTTCTGTGCCGACGACCAGGTACAGACATGGGTTTCTCCGGAGGTGAAGATCAGCGGTTGAGCGAGATAATCGGTAAAACCCTGCTCCCTCAGCTCGCCAATAATAATGTAATCATCGGGGCAATCGTCCCGCTCGAGATGCCGTCGCAATGGTTTCTGCTCCTCGATCACACGCGGCAGCGGATTGGAGGTGTAAATCTCCTGGGAAAACGTTCCCATCGGTGCCTGCGCGATGTCGATCCCTTCCCCCTTTATCCAGCGGAAGCGTTGTCCCAGAAGGTTCGGATGCAGGGTGTAGATGAACAACATGAAGCGATCGACGGCAACATCGAGATCGACGAGCCGATCGCAAATACCAGTGACGATCTGGCGGGCATCCGAACTCGGACGGGCACCGTCGACCATCCATTCGACGAGGTCCCTGCTGTCCGTCATATGTTCTTGCCTGCGCTGCATGGCCCCTGCTCCCCGGCTGTGACAACCCGTTGATCACAATACTACCGGGACGGCGTCACACAAAACATCGCAACCGCATTCCTCATCAACATTTGATGTTGGGGTGCCTCAGACGACCCAGGGGGCCGTCTGGTTCGTCGGCTCGGGACCGCCATCCCGGATGCCGGAATTGGCCGGCACCTCATAGTGCCGGAAATGAGCGTCGAGTTGTTCCGTGAGTCGCTGGACCAGACCTGCAAATTCCATCTCCTGCGCCAGATTCAGCGTCTCCCGGGGATCCTCCTTCAGGTCAAAAAGGAGCGTTTGACCGGAATGATGGTGACGCAGCAACTTGTATCGCGTTGTTCGAATCATGCGGGCAGATCCGTATTCGCAAAACTGTGTCGTTCTCCAGGATTCCTCAAGCGGATCATTTGTCAGCATTGGAAGAAAACTGCGTCCCGCGTATCCCTTTTGTGGTTCGGGATCGGCACCGACACCGGAAAAAGCGGCAAGGGTCTGGAACAAATCCAGATGGTCAACAAACTCAATCCGGCGCTGGCCGGAAAACAGCTTTGTCGGATGATTGAAAATCATCGGAATCCGAATGCTCTCCTCCACCATATTGAGTGGCATCGTCCCGTTGCCCTTGCCCCAGATTCCATGATGGCCGCAGCACAAACCATGGTCAGACGTGTAGACGATCAAGGTGTCGTCGCGCACGGCAAGCGCTTCCAACTCATCGATCAGCCGGCCGACGGCCTCATCGAGACTGGAGACTGCGGCGTAATACTGCATCAGCGCTTCACGCGATTCCGTGCGTGAAATGAGATCACGCGATTCCAGGTTTTGATGACCGAAGGGGTAGGCCGTGTCGGGTGGGATATCGCCGAAATGGCAATCGCGATATTGGTCCACAAGGCGTTGCGGGTGATCGGCCCAGGGACTGTGGGTTGCCGTATGCCCGACAAACAGAAAGAACGGCCGCTCAGCATCACGGCCGCGCAGAAAGTCAATCGCGGCGTCCGTAATCACCTGTGATTTGTACCCTTCCAATTCGACGACATCGCCGTCCCGGCTGTAGCGGTACGCTCCCCTGGCCTCGATCGGATAGTCACCGCTCAGCGCAAACCATCGGTCAAATCCCGGATGGGGCTCCAGGTCATTTCCCAGATGCCATTTGCCTGACATGCCCACTTGATATCCGGCGTCCTGCAGCAGCTCCGGCAGCGTTAGTTCGGCGTCGAGCCAGCGTCGTTGTTCAAACCCCTGACCGCTGGCGATATAGTCGTGCAACCCGTGTTGAGACGCCAGCCGTCCTGTCTGAAAGCAAGCCCGTGCGGGCGAGCACACGGGCGTCGGTGTAAAGGCGTTCTCCATGACGACACCGGTCCGGGCCAGATGATCGAGCGTGGGTGTCCGCAACTCCGAATTGCCATAGGCCGGCAGCGCCCATTGGCCGTGATCATCATTGAAGATCACGACGATATTTTTGCGAGATGGCATGTTTCCAGTTGACCTAGTAATTTGCTGCGGACCGCACGAAACGCCCGATAACATGTTTACCGAACATTTTCCAAGAATAGTCAGTCAACAGGCCAAGAAAGCCGAGAAGAAAAATCCCGACAAACATCCAATCGATCTTGAAATAGAGTTTGGAGGTCCAGATCAAGTAACCAAGCCCGGACTCGGCCGCAAGCATCTCAACCGCAACGATTACAAGAAAGGACGAAGCCAGCGCCAGGCGCATTCCGACATAGATGGACGGCATGGCGGCCGGGATCGTCACCCGCCAGAATATCTGCCACATCGAAGCACCAAACGTGCGTGCGGCCAGCCGCTTGTTCTGATGGATTGTCACCACACCCGTGGCGGTGTTGACCATAACAATGAAGGCGGTCGCATACATCACCAGCAGGATTTTCGACAGTTCACCTACACCGAACCAAACGATGAAGAGCGTCACAAGGGCAATCGCCGGAATGAACCGCAGGAAATGGATATAGGGATCGATGATCCGCTTGGCATTCAGGAAACTGCCGACCAGCAATCCGATGGGGATCGCCACAAGGCTGCCGAGGATCCAGCCACCGAGGATGCGGACAAGACTGGCGGATATGTGCGTCAGCAACAGATCCTGCTGATGCAGTTCCACGGCACCGAGAAAGATGGCCGATACCGGTGGCAGAAAAAACGGATCGATGAAAAGCCGCGCGCCGACTTCCCAGATCAGCAGACCGATAAGCACCGATAACGGCGATATCAGATTCGCCGCCAACACCCATTTTGTCGCCCCGCCCACTTTCGCCGGCTTGGATTGATCGATCACTGCCATACCTTGCTGACCTCTTCTTCAATGTCAGCCGAAATGCGCTCAAGCAGGTCAATGTAAAGCGGATCGCTCTGCTTGCGCGGATAGTCCATCGGCACGTCATAGCTGTGCTTGATATTGGCCGCCGGTCCAGCCGACATGAGGATGATGCGCTGCCCCAGATTCAGCGCTTCGCGAATGTCGTGGGTAACATAAATCGCGGTGCCGCCCACTTCTGTCCAGATCGAGACCATCTGGTTTTGCAGTATCTGTCGCGTTTGGGCGTCAAGCGACGCAAAGGGCTCATCCATCAACATGATTGAGGGGCGCATGGCCAGCATGCGTGCGATCTGTACACGCTGTTTCATGCCGCCGGACAACGCATCGGGAAATTTGTCGCCATGGTCAAGCAGATTGACCATTTTCAGTGCCGCATCGCGTCGTTCAATCCGTTCCTGGCGCGGTACCCCGTCGATCTGAAGACCGAATTCAACATTCTCGCGAACGGTCAGCCACTCGTAAAGCGCGCTCTCCAGATCCTGAAACACCATCCCCCTGTCCTTGCCGGGACCTGAAATCGGTTTCCCGTCAATCTGCAATCGTCCTTCACTCGCGTGATCAAAACCCGCGACAAGTCGCAACAGGGTCGACTTGCCGCAACCGCTCGGACCGAGAAGGATGAGAAACTCGCCCTCGGCGATGGTCAGATCGATGTTGCGAAGGATCATTGGTGACGACCGTCCCGCCGTTTCATAGGCGAACCCGACCGACTCGAGCGAAATTGTCATAGTATCACCCCACCGCTGACGGATTGTCCGTGGATAGTCGGCGGCCGCACCGGCAGGTTGAAACCGGTGCGACCAGCATCAAAATTGTCAGTCGAGACTGTCGACCGTCGGCGCATTCGGTGCGGCTTCCTTCAGCACTCCGAGATCGAATTGGGCCGCGTAATCATAGGGCGGATCAATGACACCCTGCGCGATCAGGAATTCATATTTGTCCTTCAGCGAGTCCATTGCGGTTTTTTCAAAGCTCAGCCCGTAATTCTGGCCCATGATCACCGGTTTGACCTTTGTGGCGTCCCCGGCAATTCCCTTGGCAACGATTGCGGCAGCTTCCTCGACGTCGGTTTTCACCACAGCGCCAGCCTTGTCGAGAGCCCGCAAGGTCCCGACGACCGCATCGCGATTATTGGCCAGAAAATCCTTGGAGACCACCAGCAACGCTGTGGTTTTCTGATTGACGATGCTGTCATCGGCTTCAAACCGGTAACGATCATCATCGGCGATCTGTTCGACACCCTGCCCCCAGATCCATGCTGCATCCACGCGGCCAGCTTTCATCGCTCCGATGATTTCGAACAGGCTTCCCAGCCCGACAAGTTCGACATCCTCGTCGGGATTGACTCCATTGTCGCGCAGATGGGTGCGGGTCACAAATTCCTGAGCCGTTCCTGTTGCGACCGCAATCTTCTTGCCCTTGAGATCTTCCGGGCCCTTGTAATCCTGTGTCACATACAATTTGTGCCATCCCGGATTCGGAGTCCCGATCAACGTTGGCACCGCCAGCTTGTCGGAACTCAGGCGCGTCAGAAGCGGCATATCGATGATCACACCGAAATCAGCCTGTCCAGCCAACACCGCGTCAACCGTGTCGACGCCATAGGAAAAGGTCAGCATGACCGGCTCGATATTTTCCTCGGCCAGATAGCCCTTCGCTTCCGCCACCCGAATAAGCGTTCCCAGCACAAAGCCATCAACTGCGTATCGCACCTTGGTATCAGCCGCCACGACGGATGTGGCCGTTCCTGCGGCGATGCCCGCGCCAACAAGCAATCCCATCAAGCGTCGAAAAGAAAACCGTGACATTTCATTCTCCCGTTCCGTTGAGGTATAGATGTTATGGCAAATTCTGCCCCGCCAATCGCAGGGACAGATCCGCTCTGTTATTGAGGCGTCGTTCCGCCTCTTCGGCCGCTATGCGGACCGAATTCAGACAAGAATCTGTTTCGTCCGGATTCATGTTGATAGCCGCGATGGCAACCACACCCTTGACGGTGTGACCAACGCCCTGATGCACCGGCACGGCAATCCGTGTGACGGCGCCTTCGCGGCTGATATGATGCCCATCCCGCCTGATCGTCCGCAGGAGAGCGACAAACCCTTCGATATCGCCATCGCCGATTTGTTCTTCGAGCAGATAGCGGGCGATGTCAGGCTCCTGATAGGCCAGCAAGGTCAGCGCCATGCCGTTGTCGTGCAATTCGTAGTGCTTGAAATACAGCTCGATGAAATGAAACGAGGACGGCATTTCGGTCTTGGTTGTCAGGACGAAGGAATCATTGGCAAAGCGTGCAAAACAGGCGGAATGCCCCGTGGCGATGGCCAGATCCTTGACCACCGGCTCGATGATCTCGTGCTCCGACCAGTGCCCGCTCAAATGGCGGGCCAATGTCATGGTGCGCGCACCGACAACGTAACGCCCCCGTTGCTCCGTTTCGATCCAGCCTTCGTTCAGCAGCATCTTCAAAAGACGCGACAGGCTTGCCGCCGAGACGCCAATCTCGATTTCAAGCTTGGAAAAGGACAAGCCTTCCGGCGCCCGGGACAGAGCATCGACGACGCTCAGCGCCCTGCGCCCCGCCAGCAGTTGATTTTCACCGACCATTGATTAGTTTCATTACCAATAGTTACTTTCAATTATGGAAGTCTTGACTCGCCTCCTGGAGCTTGTCAAGTCTGTGCATAGTTCCCCTGCAGCACCGGAATCGATCGGTTCGGTCCATCAAAGGAAACCCAGCAAGCCATGCGACCGAATATTTTGTGGATCTGCACCGATCAGCAACGCTTCGACACCCTCGGTTGCACGGGGAACCGGTTCGTCACAACGCCGAACATAGACGCATTGGCCCGCGAATCGGCGCAATTCGAACATTGCTACGTGCAGAGCCCGATCTGCATGCCGAGCCGTGCGAGCTTCCTGACCGGTCGCTATCCTCGCACCACCAGGCTTCGGCAAAACGGTCAAACCATCCCATCCGACGAGAAGCCAATCAGCAGGTTGCTTGCCGATGCAGGATATCATTGTGGGCTGGTTGGAAAGTTCCATCTCGCACCGGCCGACCCGGCGGTAAATGCCACCATAGAGGCGCGCATCGATGACGGTTACAGCGAGTTTTGCTGGGCCGGCGACCCACACGACAATTGGGGCAATCACAGTGGCTACACAGCATTTCTTTCCGGCCATGGAAAGCAATTCGAGACCCGCCCGCATCCCGATTGCGCCTTTGTCGAAATCGGTATGCCTGAAGCTCTGCACGAGGCAAGCTGGTGTGCAAATCAGGCGATCGAATTCATCGAACGAAGGGCCGGCTCGGGCTCGCCCTGGATGTTCTCGCTGAACATGTTCGCGCCGCACCATCCATTCAATCCGCCCGAACCGTATCTACAACCCTATCTCGATAGAATCGACGAGATTCCGCTGCCCGCCGCCCTCGATGACGACCTTTCCGGCAAACCGGCCTATCAGGCCATCGACGCGGAAGGCGCCTATGGACGTACGATGCCCTATTGGCGTGGCATGTCTGACACGGATCACCGAATCGTGCGCGCGGCCTATTGGGCCATGTGCGACCTTGTCGACGTCAAAGTCGGCACAATCCTTGATGCTCTGACGCGCAGTGGCCAGCGTGACAACACGATCGTGATTTTCATGAGCGATCACGGTGAGATGCTGGGCGATCACGGCATTTATCTCAAAGGCCCCTATTTCTACGATCCTGCAATCCGGGTTCCGTTGATCATCAACTGGCCCGGCAGGATCGTGCCCAAACGCCATGCGGGTCTGACGGAGCTCGTCGATCTGGCGCCAACGCTTTTGGACGCAAGCGGTATCGATCCATATCCGGGTATGCAGGGACACTCCCTGTGGCCTGAACTGAATGGACAATCCCCACCCGAAGGCCGTGAGAGCGTCTATTGCGAATATTACAACGCGATGCCGTTTCACAGCGATCCAACGGCGCAGCTGACCATGCTGCGAACACAATCCCACAAGATTGTTGTCGATCATGCGAACGGGAACGGCGAGTTGTATGACCTGGATGCCGATCCGCTCGAGACCATCAACCTCTGGCGGGATTCCACCGCATTGGCGGTGAAGGCCGAGATGCTGACGCAACTGACCCACCGGATGGCATTCACCGTCGATCCGCTGCCGCCGCGAATCTCAGAGTGGTAGACGTCAAGCTGTTCGCACGATGTCGCAACGGATCGCGTTTTCTAGAATTCTGGCTCTAATCCAATATGCTCCGGAACGACAAAACCGAAGCATCAGCAAGAGCTTGAGAGAAGCTATGCGCTGGGCGCATAGCTGCCATGCGCCCGTTACCATTGCAAATTCTGCCCCGAATAAACATATCTGGTTGAGCTGACAACGCGATGGACACCTCCTCCCGGTCTCATCCTTGTCAGCTGTGTTCCCCTCTGGAGGTTTTGATTATAAACCTTCCAATTCATCGAGCCGGAGAGAAATCTCGCGGCTCGTTTTTTTTGGGCGAACCACTGTCCTGCCATACACCGGAGTCATTCAGGTTCTGACGGAATGGGCAAAACCTGCGCGCATCACCAAAACAACGACCGGCACCGCGGTTACGTTCCTGGCAAAAGGTGAAACAGTCTAGGTAAACAGCCTCTCACCCTCGATCCCGTCATAGAGATGCGCGACCTGCTCGCCATAGCCATTGTACAACAATGTTGGCACGCGCTCGCCCGTGTGAAGGATCCGCTCTTCCGCCTGGCTCCAGCGACGATGTGGCACTTCAGGATTCACATTTGCCCAAAATCCGTATTCCTGTGGAAGTATTTCCTCCCAGAAACTGACCGGGCGCGTGTCGGTGAAACTGATCCGCTTGATCGACTTGATGGATTTGAATCCATATTTCCACGGCAGCGCCAGACGAATGGGTGCGCCGAACTGATTGTCGAGCACCTTGCCATACGCGCCGGTCACCAGGAAGGCAAGGTCATTTCCGGCCTCCTCCATCGTGACGCCCTCGACATAGGGCCAGGGGTACCAGGACTGCTTTTGTCCCGCTGCAACGGATGGATCCATGAACGTCTCGAAGCGAACATATTTGGCTGAGGACAGGGGTTTCGCTATGGCCACAAGGTCAGCAAGGCGAAAACCGGTCCACGGAATGGTCATCGACCAGGCTTCGACACAGCGATGCCGGTAAAGCCGCTCCTCAAGGGCAACGCGCCCCAGAAGGTCGTCAAATCCGATGGTGAAAGGTTCTTCGACCAGTCCATCGACCGTGATGTCCCAGGGGCTGGTCTTCAAGGCCTGCGCAGCCCGCCAGATCTGCTTGTGCGAACCGAACTCATAGAAATTGTTGTATTTCGAGTTGACCTCCCACGGCGTCAATTCGCGATCGATCGTGTGAGCCTCGTTGCGTTTTGCCGGATAGAGATCCTTGGTCGCATCATTGGCCGCGCTGGCAATTCCGGGCTTGAGCGCCACGGCCGCTGCCAATCCGAGACCGGCAAACCCCAGGTTCTTGATCAATGTCCGCCGGTTGATAAACGCGTCCTGCGGCGTCGCGAGCGCTTCGTCGATATGCCAGGATGGTTTTTGAATGATATGTGCCAAGCCACTGTCTCCCGTTCGCGCCGATCATAGTATTCGACCGCAACCGGGCAATTCATCCCTCTTCACAATCCGGTGTTTGGGCTTTCAGTCAGCGACAGGCCGCACAGAAACGCTGGATCCTCTTGCAGGCCTCCTCCAGCAGCGCTTCCGACGTCGCGTAGGATATGCGGAAATTCGGTCCCAATCCGAAGGCCGATCCATGAACCACCGCCACGCCCTCCGTTTCGAGCAACTCCGTGACGAAATCCTCATCTGTCTCGATCCGGTTGCCCGAAGGCGCGGTCTTGCCGATAAGACCCGCACATGACGGGTAGACATAAAATGCGCCTTCCGGTGTCGGACAGGTAATGCCCTTCGCCTGATTGAGCATCGAGACAACCAGGTCTCGACGGCCCTGGAAGACGGCCTTGTTGCCCTCAACGAAATCCTGCGGACCGTTCAGCGCCTCGACAGCCGCCCATTGGGATATCGAGGTCGCGCCGGAGGTTTGTTGGCCCTGGATCATGTCCATCGCCTTGATCAGTTCGAGCGGGCCGCCCGCATAGCCGATGCGCCATCCAGTCATGGCATAGGCCTTGGAAACACCGTTCATCGTCAGTGTTCGCGGGTATAGGTCCGGCTCGACCTCGGCCGGTGTCACAAACTGAAAGTCGCCATAGACAAGATGCTCATACATGTCATCGGTCAAGATCCAGACATGCGGATGCCGCAGCAGGACATCCGTCAGCGCCTTCAGCTCCGATCGGCTGTAGGCAGCTCCAGACGGGTTGGATGGCGAATTGAAGATCATCCATTTGGTATCCGGCGTGATGGCGGCCTCCAGCGCCTCCGGTTGCAGCTTGAAATCATTTTCAAGCGTTGTCTCCGCAAAGACGGCGGTCCCGCCACAGATTGCCACCATTTCGGGATAGCTGACCCAGTAGGGTGTCGGAATCACCACCTCGTCACCGGGGTTGAGCGTCGCCATCAGTGCATTGAACAGAATCTGCTTGCCGCCGGTGCCGACAATGATCTGTTCAGGTGCATAGGTCAGTCCGTTCTCGCGCGTGAACTTTTCGGAAATGGCCTTGCGCAATTCGGGAATGCCGGATACCGGCGTGTATTTTGTTTGCCCGCGGTTCATCGCATCAATCGCGGCATTCTTGATGTTGTCGGGTGTATCAAAATCCGGTTCGCCCGCGCCAAGACCGATGACATCGACACCGGCTGCCTTCAATTCGCGGGCTTTTTGAGCCACCGCGATCGTTGCGGACGGTTTTACGCGCGAAAGGGCGTCGGCGAGAAATGCCATTTGAAAAGTCTCCATCTTGGGAAGGGCCGGTTCGTGTATACTCCTATGTCGAATCATCACCGCAAATTCAAGGTGCATGAAACGGCGGGGCGCCAATGTGTGACAAAACGTGACAAGCAACGGACGCTCAGAATGGACCCCTTGAACACCAGCGGAATGATCGGTCGAATTGTAACCGAGGAGGATGGCTCATCGACAGGAGCCTATGGCCCCTTCAAACTCCAAACAGCACTACAGCCGATTTTTGCACCCGGCGGCGCTGACGGCGTCAGACTACCTGGATTCGAAGCACTGTTGCGACTGTCGCGCGGCAATGAGGCGTTTTCAACCACTGACTTCCTCTCGCGAATCGGCAGCAAGGAAAGATTGGCGCTCGATGAATTCTGCAGATCATTGCATTTGATGAATGCATCACTGGAAAAATCCGGACATCTGCTTCTTTTTCTCAATGTCAATCCGGCGCTCTATGACGGCAGCAGGGTTGTAGCCGCGCAAGTCAGCAATCTTATGCGGCAGGTTGAGAAGAGCCAGTACAGCCCGCGCCAGATTGTCTGCGAGATCACCGAACACAGAACCCCCAGTCCCGGCCTGCTATCCCTTCTTGTCGAAACGCTCCGCGAGCGCGGATTCAAGATTGCAGTTGATGATTTTGGCATTGATGGTTCCGATTCGAAACGCGTTGCCCTGATACAACCTGACATCGTCAAATTCGACGCCGATTGGGTGACACGTTTGATGGGCAGCAAAGCCGGGTTTTCATCCCTCAAGGACACGGTTTCACAATTCCATCAACTGGGTGTGCAAGTCGTCATGGAAGGCCTTGAAAGTAGCTGGCAGGTGGACCTTGGCTGGGGCGCCGGAGCGGATTTGATACAGGGCTATGGACTGGCACACCCGCAAATCGCTCCCACCGACTTCGGCAATCTGTACAATATTGGCCGCAAAGCCGGTTAGGAACAGGTCTCGTTGCTCGGCCCCATTCCTTAATCGGTCACAATAAAACCACAACATCTGTCCAACGCGGCCAAATTTTGGTCTCCAAGCAACCGCGTTCAAGGCGTTGTCTGGTTCCCCTGAACTCGGGTCAGCCGATTTGATCCGGATCAATAGAGGGACAGGCGCATGGAAACCGGGTTTGAATTTCCTGAACGGCGAAACGACACGATCAGGGCACGCCGCAGGCTCAGGCTTTGCTTTGTGGCATTGCTGGCATGCGTCCTCATGATGGCCGACCTGATTTCAGACGCAAGCACTGCCATTCACGCGCAAAACCTGTTCGACCATTCATCAGGGACGACTGCGATCGAGCACCGCAGATCACCCGTTGAGACGGATGCGACCGGCCACAACCGACTTTAAATCCCGCCTGCATCCACTATGTTCACAGTTCACTGCCAGAAATTGGAATGCCTGGCATGGACGCGGATCTGTCGGAGTTGTGGAACATGAAGAAAAGCTATCTGTGTGCATTTTTACCTTTGCTGGCGGTCAGTCCGGCCCCGGCGGCAGATTCCATACAGACTGAAAAGGTTCCGATCGTGGTTGAGACGGTGGCAACCGGACTGGAACATCCATGGGGAGTCGAGGTCCTCCCGGATGGCGCCTATCTGGTCACCGAACGGCCGGGTGGCATGAGAATTGTGAAGGATGGTCGCATGTCTGCGCAATTCGGTGAGTTACCCGGCCTTGTCGTTGGCGGCCAGGGCGGCCTGCTTGACGTTGCGCTCGCAAATGATTTCGCACAGTCAGGAACGATTTTTGTGTCCTACTCGCAGGCAGGTGACGGCGGCGCCGGCACCGCAATTGCCCGCGCAAAACTGGTTCGCGATGGCATGTCGGCAACGCTGGAAGATGTGGATGTGATATTTTCAATGCCGGGCAAAACTCGACGCGGCCAGCATTTCGGCTCCCGCATCATGCAGGACACAGATGGCTCGATCTATTTTTCCATTGGTGATCGCGGTGACGGCGACCGCGCGCAGGACATGTTCGATCACGCCGGGGCCATCCTGCGCATCAATGCGGACGGATCGATCCCTGACGACAATCCCTATGCCGATGGTAAGGCGGGCAAGCCGGAGCTTTGGTCGAAGGGTCATCGCAATCCGCAGGGCATGGACATCGATGCCAAGACCGGCACTCTCTATGCCGTTGAACACGGAGCCCGCGGCGGTGACGAAATCAATCGCCCCGAACCCGGCAAAAATTATGGCTGGCCCGAAATCTCCTATGGCCGGCACTATTCCGGCGCCAAAATCGGGATCGGAACCGAAGCCGAGGGCTTCGAACAGCCGATATTCTACTGGGACCCCTCCATCGCCCCTGGCGGCATGACGGTCTATCGCGGGGAAATGTTTCCCGAATGGGACGGTGATTTTCTGGTGGCCGCGCTGAAGGATCAGATGTTGGTACGCGTCAAACGAGGCGAGGACGGAACGGTAACGGGGGCCGAAAACATGTTCCCGGGCCAATATGGCCGCATCCGGGAGGTCAAGACTGCGCCCGATGGTTCGCTCATCTTGCTGACGGACGAAAGCGACGGCGCCATCCTGCGCATCCGGCGCCAGTAGGTCCCGGAATCTGGTCGGCAACCGGCCCGTGCAAAGTCCGATAGGCGCGGACACAACCCCGAAGCGCAATTGGGCAGGACAACTCTGTTCTTGCCGCTTTTGGGCTCACCTGATAACGCAGCGCTTCGAGCAATGGCAGCCGGAGCCTGTCTTTCATGAACCGAACAAGGGCAAATGCCCTGCTGCTGTTGGCAGGTGCGATCTGGGGGATGGGTTTCGTTGCCCAGAGCACGGCGATGGCCTCCATCGGTCCGCTGCTATTCGTCGGACTGAGATTTGCCGTTGCGACGGCGGTCACGTTGCCCTTTGCGTTTCGGGAAGCCCGCCACGCGCCGCACATCCTCGAAAAATCGGACATGATGGGCTTCTTCTGGATCGGGGTCTGCCTGTTCGCCGGGATGATTTTTCAACAGGTCGGTCTGCTGACGACATCGGTCACGAATACGGGGTTTTTGACCGGACTTTATGTTGTGTTCGTTCCCTTCCTGGTGGTCATTTTCCTGCGGCAACAGCCGCACCCGATCGTCTGGCCCTGCGCGGCGCTCGCCTTTGCCGGCATATGGCTGCTGAGCGGCGGTAGCATCCTTGAGATGAAACGCGGCGATGTTCTGGTGATCATCTGTGCCGTTTTCTGGGCCTGTCAGGTTCTGCTGATCGGGGTCTATGCGCGCCGCTCGAACCGACCGCTTGCGCTGTCGGTCGTCCAGTTTGCCATCTGCGCCATTGCCGGTCTTGGCGCCGCAGCTTTTCTGGAACCTGTTTCCTGGCCGGCCATCGCCGACGCCATGCCTGAAATTCTCTATTCGGGCATATTTTCCAGTGGCCTGGCATTTTCTCTCCAGGCAATCGGTCAGCGCCATACGACGTCCGCGCAAGCTGCAATCTTCCTGTCGTCCGAGGCGTTATTTGCGGCCATTTTTGGTGCGCTCTTTCTGGGAGAGAGCATCCCGGCCATCGGTTATCTCGGCTGCGTTCTCATATTTGCAGCCATCCTTGCAGTTGAAATCATCCCAGCGGCAAGAGCTAAACAGTCGCACCCTTGAGATGAGACCAAATGCATCAATATTGCGCCCTCGGATTGGGCAACTGCACAAACAAGAGGCATTTTATTCAAAAACCGCCGAACACGTTTCTTATATGATTGTAATATAAAATGGTCACAAAACTTTCTCTTGAAAATTTTTTTGAGCTGCCCCAATCTGTCTGCCGTTCGGGCAATTAGCGAACACGGGAAAACCTATTGAAAGCGATGCGGACCGGAGACGCAAAACAATCCGGGTGATCAGGATAAACAGTGCGGCCAGGGAACGGGCCGGCGATCACGATAACAGGGACCTTTCCGCAAACTTCGAGAACTGCCTGCCTTACCCGGCTTCCGGGTAAATACTGAACGCTGGCACATTGCTGGCGGCGAAAAGAGGACCTGAGAGCATGGCCGAAACGGGCACAGTAAAATTCTTCAACACCGACAAGGGCTTTGGATTCATCAAACCCGACAACGGGGAATCGGACATCTTCGTTCACATTTCCGCCCTCAAGGATTCCGGCCTGGAATTCCTGGAGGAAAATCAGAAAGTCAGTTTCGACACGGAACCGGACCGGCGCGGCAAAGGCCCGAAGGCGGTCAACCTGTCCATCGTGGCTGAATAGCGCAGTCAATTGCGTGCAATGTGATGTGCCCGGCCAAAAGCCGGGCATTTTTGGTTCTACATTGGTACCAATCATTAATTTTGTTTAATATTTCAAACTGTTCCGTTCAGTTTGCATTCATGGAGTTTCGCCTAGGGTCAAACCAATCGATGGACGAAGTGGTCCAACACAGTGTCGTTCGAAAGGAATGAACCCATGAATACTATTGCAAAGTCAATGATCGCAGCATCTGCCCTGATTGCCACCGCAATCGTACCGGTTACCGGCGCTTCAGCCGCTGGCATTTACAACAAACCACCAAGCGGCAAGCATCATGTCTACAAGGGCGGACCAGGCTATCACTACAAGAAGGGTCCGAAAATGAGCCACCCGCGTGGTTACAACAAGAAACGACCACCGGTCGTCGTCCACAAGGGCAAGAACAATGGCGCAGCTCTCGGCATTTTGGGCTTTGCCGCCGGTGCCATCGTCGGCAATTCACTGGCCAGATAAGCCTCACCCAACCCAAGGAAAACAACGGCGCCCGACCCATGGTCGGGTGCTTTTTTTGCCATTGATGACCGTTCAGCTTGCGTTCAGGCAGACCGAATTAGTCTCCATGATCACAGGGCGCGCCTGCTCCCCAAGCAACACAGGAACAAGTCAAATGGCCAAATTCGTTACAACGATCATCGCAAGTGCGGCCCTTGCCGCAACAACCCTGGTTCCGGTCTCGCAGTCCTTCGCCCATGACAGGAATTTCCAGCACTATCACAATGCTGGCGGTGGCTGGGGAGGCGGAAATGGCTGGCGTGACGATTACTATGACAATCGTCGCCACGAAGCGCGCCGCCATCACCGCAAGCACAAGAAAAACCAGCCCATCGGCCGGGTCAAACGCAATGATGACGGGGTGATATTGGGCATTATCGGTCTGGCTGCAGGCGCTTTGATCACCGGAGCGATTCTGAGCGACCAGCAGAACCGTCGCAATCGCACACCCCAGCGACGCTACATCGATCCGGCGCCCAACGGCTATGACAATTACGAACCGTCATACGGTCAGGTTGACCGTGACTATTATCCACCCGCGCCGCGCGATGACTATGCAGCGGCCGGCGGCATCGAGCCCTGGACCAATGAATGGTACCGCTACTGTTCACAGCGCTACCGTTCCTTCAAACCGGCCACCGGCACCTTTCGCGGCTATGACGGCCAGGATCATTTCTGCGTCGCCCGCTAGCGCAGTTCAGGTTTCGGCGGCTACAACCCCTTCAAAAACGGATTGGTAAGGCGCTCTTCACCGATCCGGCCGCCGGGACCGTGGCCGCAAATGAAGCCGACCTCGTCACCAAGCGGCAAAACCTTGTCGCGGATCGATGCCAGCAATTGATCATGATCGCCGCCTGGCAGATCCGTTCGTCCGATCGAACCACGAAACAGGACGTCACCGAGATGAGCAAAACCGGCAGCACGATTGAAAAAGACAACGTGACCAGGCGCATGCCCGGGACAGTGAAGAACCTGGAATTCGTGTCCGTCAAATGAAAGGGTCTCACCCTCGTCGAGCCAGCGGTCCGGCTGCACATTGCGCACCGCTTCGGTCAGTCCGAACATTTTGGCCTGGTCTTCAAGACCATCCAGCAGCGGCTTGTCATCCCGGTGCGGTCCGATGATATCGACGCCCAGCGCCTCTTTCAAATCCATCGCACCGCCGGCGTGATCGATATGCCCATGGGTCAGCCAGATCGCCTTGACCTCGATTCCGTTTTCCTTGATGACGTCAAGGATCGTTGCAACATCACCCCCGGGATCGACAACCACACCGGTTTTGCTCTCATCGTCGAAAAGCACGGTACAATTCTGCTGGAATGCGGTTACGGCAATGACGCCGGCTTGAATCTGACCCATGATGATCTTCCAAATTGTTCGGCCGAGCTGTGCCGGAAGATCCGGTCAGCGGTCCGTATGCAAAAAGAACAAAAAAGGCGCATGCCGCGGTTCCGGCATGCGCCCGACAATTGAAAACCGCCCTTGCTATTGCGCAGCCTGTTTGACCGGCTGGACGGCCTCCATGTAGTCATTGACCATATTGGCGGTGATCTCGCCGACCTCGAATGTGTACGGGCCTATCTCGGAAACCGGTGTCACCTCGGCCGCCGTACCGGTCAGGAAACACTGCTCGAATTCTGCCATTTCTTCCGGCCAGATCGCCCGTTCGATGACCTCGTAGCCCCGTTTGCGCGCCAGGTCGATCACGGTTCGACGTGTGATGCCATCCAGAAAGCAATCCGGTGTCGGTGTGTGAAGGGCACCATCCTTGACAAAAAAGACGTTGGCACCGGTGGCTTCGGCGATCTGACCGCGCCAGTCATACATCAGCGCATCGGCATAGCCGTGATCTTCGGCTTCGTGCTTGGCCAGCGTGCAGATCATGTAGAGGCCTGCCGCCTTGGACTTCGATGGAATGGTCGCCGGGTCGGGCCGCCTGTATTTGGCGATTTCGAGCCTGATTCCCTTCAGCCGTTCCTCCGGCTTGAAGTAGGACGGCCACTGCCAGATGGCAATCGCCAGATTGATCCTGTTGGCTTGCGCCGACACGCCCATCATTTCGCTGCCGCGCCAGGCGATCGGCCGGACATAGGCGTCCTCAAAACCCTGCTTCTTCAACAGTGCGTTGCAGGCATCGTCAATTTCCTCCACACTGTATGGAATTTCAAATCCAAGAATACGAGCCGACTCATGCAGGCGCTCTGTGTGTTCCCGAAGCTTGAATATGACACCGCCATAGGCGCGCTCGCCCTCGAAAACCGAACTGCCATAGTGCAGGCCATGAGACAGCACATGCAGTTTTGCATCCTCCCACGGGACAAATTCGCCATTGTACCAGATATGGCCCTCAAGTTGATCGAAAGGGACCGATGCCATCGCACATTCCTCCAGCGCCATCGCGCATTCCGAGTGAAAAATTCGGCGGGAATTCCAATTCCCCGTCAACAATGTGTCTGGCGTTTCAAACGGCGGTCTTTGCCGGTGACTCAGCCACAACGGCTCCTTCTGGAGCATGCATCCTTGACGCTCTTGAAAGCTATCAATAGCATCAAAATATGTCAACAAAGCTGACATATATGGCACGATATGCCAAACCAGTTCGAGCTGTTTGAGGGGAATGACCGATATGCCGCCCGATGAGGCTGAAAACCGATCCGATCCCGGCGCATTGACGCGGCCACAGCCGGACAATGATGATGTCAATTTCGACATCATCGAATTGCTGTTCTTCGCCTATCGGGACTTCATTTCCGACCCTGATGCCATATTGTCGAAATCCAAATTCGGGCGCGCCCATCACCGGGTTGTGCACTTTGTCAATCGGCGTCCGGGGCTGACTGTCGCCGATCTCCTTGAAACGTTGAAAATCACCAAGCAGAGCCTCGCCCGCGTGCTCAAACAACTCATCGATTCAGGCTATATCCATCAGGTCGCGGGCCATGACGACCGACGCCAAAGGCGCCTTTATCCCACGCAAAAGGGTCGCGAATTGGCAATGGAACTTGCAAGGCCACAGTCTCGCCGCATAGCAAAAGCACTAAGGGATATCGATCCGGGCGGCCAAGCCGCGATCCGGCAATTCCTCAAGGGAATGGTCGATCCGCAGTGAACCCGGTGCAAATGATGTATGAGGGAAGTCACATGGATGCTGATCCGCTATCCGACGACGCGGCGCATTTGCTGGTGGTCGATGACGACACCCGCATCCGCGACCTGTTGAACCGTTATCTCAGTGACCAGGGTTTCCGGGTCACGACAGCCGGCGATGCCGCCGAAGCGCGCCGAAAACTGGAGGGTCTGGAATACGATCTCCTGGTGGTTGACGTCATGATGCCCGGTGAGACGGGGGTCGCGCTGACCAAGGATCTCAGGCAGATTCGTGACGTGCCGATTCTGATGCTGACGGCTCTCGCCGAGATCGACAGCCGGCTGGAAGGGCTGGAAGCCGGCGCCGACGATTATCTGGGAAAACCCTTCGATCCGCGGGAACTGGTCTTGAGGATCAACAACATCCTCAAACGGGGTGGACCGCCGGACATCCAGAAAATCGAACAGATCGTTTTTGGTCCCTACACATTCGGACTGTCACGCCGCGAGCTGAAACGCGGCCCGCAGGTGGTTCGCCTGACGGACCGCGAGCAGGAAATCATGGTCCAGTTTGCCCAGCGTCCGGGCGAAACGATCCCACGGCATGAACTCGTCGGCGAGGAAGTCGATATCGGCGAACGTACGATCGATGTCCAGATCAACCGGCTGCGCCGCAAGATCGAGGACGACCCCGCCAATCCCATGTGGCTGCAGACCGTGCGCGGCATTGGATACCGGCTGAGCGTCGAATAGCTTCACGACTCACGGTGCGCCAAGACGCGCCCCATTTGCGGCCTCACACAACTGTGCGGTTTTGGTCCAACAATCGGATTGTTTGGTATAGTATCCTCTCGCTGCGCGAGGCGTGTAGGAACGGCTATGACGACAATGGACTCCATTCGACGGGAATATGAGCGTTATCCGCCAAGGGGATACCGCCGTCTGACGCGCTGGTTCACCAAGCGCATTCCCACCGGCCTTTACGGTCGAACGCTGCTGATCATCATTGTGCCCATGGTGATCCTGCAGTCGGTGATCGCCTTCGTATTCATGGAACGGCACTGGCAGACCGTGACCCAGAGGCTGTCGACGGCGGTCACCCGCGACATTGCAGCAGTCATCGACGTCATCGAGACCTATCCGCAGGGTGCCGACTATGAGGAAATTGTCCGCATCGCCCGTGACCGGCTCGAACTCAATATTGCCATCGAGCCCGATGGCAGTCTTCCCCCGCCCCGGTCCAAACCCTTCTTCTCGATCCTCGATTCCATTCTCAGCGAGGAAATCACCCGGCAGATCAAACGCCCCTATTGGATCGACACGATCGGCGATTCCAACCTCGTCGAGGTGCGAATCCTCCTCGACGACAAAATCCTGCGCGTCTTTGCCCGACGAAGCCAGGCCTATGCCTCCAACACCCATATCTTCCTGCTGTGGATGGTCGGCACGTCGCTGGTTCTGCTGATCATCGCCATCCTGTTTCTGCGCGGCCAGATCCGTCCCATCCTCAGCCTCGCCCGCGCAGCCGAAAGCTTCGGTAAAGGTCAGAAGACACCGGACGAGTTTCGTCCGCGTGGCGCCGATGAGGTGCGCCGGGCCGGGCTGGCATTCATGCGCATGCGCGAGCGCATCGAGCGGCAGATCGAGCAGCGCACTGCCATGCTGACCGGCGTCAGCCACGACCTGAGAACCATCCTGACACGGTTCAAACTGCAGCTTGCGCTGGTTGGCGATGAAGCCGAAACCGCTCGCCTCAACGATGATATCGACGACATGCAGTCGATGCTTGAAGGCTATCTGTCCTTTGCTCGCGGCGAAGCACAGGAAGATGTCGGCGATCTCGATCTCGAGGCGCTTTTCAAGAAGCTGCGCCAGGAGGCCGGGCTTCACGAGCGGACCATGACGACCGCGATCGAAGGCGAACCAGTCGTCAAGGTCCGGCCAAACGCTTTTGCCCGCCTGGTCACCAACCTTGCCTCCAACGCCTGGAAGCATGCCGAAAATATCAAGATTCAGGCAACAATCCGGACCGGCTGGCTGACCATTGTCATCGACGATGACGGCTGCGGTATCCCGGCCAATGCGCGTGAAGATGTCTTCCGGCCATTCTTCCGTCTGGACGAAGCCCGCAATCAGGATGAATCGGGAACAGGCCTGGGCCTTGCCATTGCCCGCGACATCGCCCGGAGCCATGGCGGTGACATCTCGCTGGCCTCCAGCCCCATGGGCGGCCTGCAGGCAGTAATCAGGATACCGGCGTAGACAGTTCGATCTAGATATCGCTTGATGCAACAATCGCGTCTGCGATATCGGCAATGCTGGTTTTCGTGTTCTGTGATTTATCTCGAAGGCGCCGATAGGCTTCTTCCTCGGAGATATTTCTGGTTTCCGACAGGATTGCCACTGCCTTCTCGATTTTCCGGCGGGCTTTCAACGTATCATCCAAGGATCGAATGCGTTGTGTCAGCCGGCGTTCGTGCCTGGCTATGCCGAGCGCCGTGGTCAACACGGCAAGGATGCCGAATATACGGATCGGCTTGGTCAGAACGCCATGCACGTTCAAGCGTTCAATCTCTGCCAGAATCTCCGGCGTCTCAAACGAGATGATCGCAATTCGCGCGATGGCCGCACTATTGACCATCCATGACAGTGAGCGTCGGTCGCTGATTTTCGTCAGTACAAACAGCACAACATCGACATGGTCCGGCAGACTATCCGGAGCTGGCCAGACACTCTCAACCTGACAACCGATCCTCTTCAAATGGGCCAGAAACATCTGTCGTTCGGGATCGTCCGGATGGATCACCAGAACACGCATTCGACGCAATCGGCGCAAGAGGTTTTCGTTTCGAAGTGGAGCGGTTTCCGTCATACGGTCAACTGATCACTGATCGATCGGTCATAGGATACCAGATAGGGATCGGGTCCCACGATAGCGGGGCTTTTCCAGACAATGTCGAAAGCCCCATCCTGTCTGGATTTTCCGACAAGCGGACGCATGGTGAAATGGTTTGTCTCGATATCGATAAACAAATCACCGGCTGGAGACTTGAACACCGCCCCGGACAGGGCACTCAGTATCTCATCGGTTCCCGCACTGCCGGCCAACCGCACGGCATCGGCAAAAATGTGCACAAGAGAATAGCCGACTTCACTGTAGACACCGGGCATGATGTCTGTTCCATACCTTCCAGCGAAGGCATCGACAAAATCCTGGTTGCGTGACGACTGTACGGAGCCAAAATAGGGAGATACGGACAGATGACCACCGCGAACTTTCGGTTCCATCTTCGCCAATTCGGATTCGGTGGTCGTCAGTGAAGCGATGGGAACATCACCACTGAACTGGTTTATTTGCGAATAGGCGGTATAGAGGGTGATGCTGTCTTCGCCGACAACCGTGGACAGGATCACGTCCGCATTCTGATCGGCAATCTGCTCAAGGACTGACCGCATTTGGCGACCATCAGCACCAAAAGGCAGGTAGACCTCAGAAACAATCTTTCCATCGCTGCTCGACAGAAATTCGGTCACAATCCGGTTGATCTCGCGTGCATAAAGCGTGTCGGACCCGATCAACGCCACGTTTCGCCCGAGTGTGCTGTAAACATATTGCAGCAGCGGCAGGATCATCTGATTGGGAACAGCTCCGCCGTAGATGACATTCGGAGAGTATTCGAAACCTTCATAGACAGACGGGTAGAACAAAACGCCATCATATCGTTCAATGATCGGAAGAACCGCCTTTCGGCTTGTCGACAGGCAGCAACCAAAAATGGTGTTGACCTTGTGCTTCAAAAGCAGCTCAAGCGCCATCTCTGCATAGCGGTGGTCATCCCCACCCGGATCGAGAATGACCGGCTCCAGCAGGTTACCATCGATTCCGCCGCTTTCATTGATCTCGTCACAGGCCAACAAGATGCCCTGAAGGTGAGCATTCTCCGTTACGGCCATGGTTCCCGACTGGGAAAAGAGCACACCGATTTTTATTGGCTCGTTCTGCAAGTCCACCTCATCTTCCACCGATATCATTGTCGATTATACGGGCAATTGCCAGAAGGTCCTCGTCGCGTCCGGGTCTGCCCATCAGCATGAGGCCAATGGGAAGGCCAGACAGGGAAGTTCCAGCCGGGATGCTTATACAGGGAAGTCCCGCAAGATTACCAAGCCAGCAAAACCAGGTCATTGCGTCCTGGGTCGCAACCCTGCGGCCACCGAATTTCTGCCAGTCCTCTCCATGTCGCGGCGCAGCAACAGGAAGTGTCGGCAGCGCCAATGCGTCCCATGGCGGAAGGTCATCGAAAAGCGCCCGAACCAATTGGCCGCGAACTTTTTGCGCCTCCAGAAGCTCCACACCCGTCAACCGTTTTCCGGCTTCCAGATGGGCACGGGTCACATCGGAGTAACCCTCGGCGCCCTTTTCAAGGCGCCGCCGATGATAGGCCGATGCCTCGCAATGCAAGATCGCCTCCCAGGCAGCGAAATAGGTCGAGATGCGGGGTAGCTCTGCTTCACACAGCTGGGCTCGGGTTGAATCAAGGGCGTTCCTGACAGTAGCATCAACCTCGTCCGATCTTTCAAGCCCCCTGCCGGTCAGGTGAACAAGGCGTGGCCGAAGAACCGGCGGCTGCGCTTGAAAGGCCTCGGCTGATCGGGTGGACTGGTCTTTTGGATCGGCGCCGAAAAAATAGGGCAAGAGCCGTGGAATATCGTCCAGCGCCGTCGTTATCGGTCCCGGCGCATCCAGTGACCAGCTTAGCGGCAACACCCCGTGCCGGGACGCTCTGCCATAGCTCGGTTTAAACCCGTATGTGCCACATGCTGAGGATGGAATGCGGACCGACCCACCGGTATCGCTCCCCAATGCCGCTGAAACGATACCGGCGGCAACGGCTGCTCCAGACCCGCCACTGCTGCCCCCGGTAATATGATCAAGGTTATGCGGGTTTCTCGTCACGCCTATGTTCGACGTTGTATTGGTGGCCCCAAAGGCCCATTCATGCATGTTGGTCTTGGCAAATATGATGGCACCGGCAGCGCGAAGATTGGCAACAATCGTAGCGTCAACACCACCCGGTTCAATCGGCGCTGCATCCGAACAGGCGGTCGTTGGATAGTCTTTCGTCAAGTAGTTGTCCTTGACAGCGATGGGTATTCCATCAATCGGGCTCCTTGGACGGCCCGATTTCCGCCGTTCTGTCGCAGCGGACGCTTGGTCCATGACAATTGAGGCCTCAATCGACACGAACGCATTCAGGGCCGACTGATGCCTTGCTTGTTCCAGGGAATGCTCGGCAAGGGATACTGGTGTGCTCGATCCATCCGCCAGGGCACTGATCTGCCCTGTCAGGCTGTCAATCTGGTTTGCCATCGGGCAACTCCGGCGAGAAAACATGGGCGGGCTCTTCGTACAGGTTCACCTCTGACCGCTGCAATCCGCGCCTGATGCGCCTGAGGGTAGCCGCGATGCGCCTTTCTTGGTCTTTGGTAAGTTTCACCTCTTCGGTCACGTCACACTCCCAGCAATTCCTGCTGAAGTGCCTTGTCGTGGCGCAGGCGGTCCCTGTCGGTTTCCATTCGAATGGAACCCTTCTCCATGACATAGGCGCGATCAGCGATGGAAAGGCAGAAATCAAGGTTCTGCTCGGCAATCAAAATGGCGATTCCGCGCTCAGTGTTCATTCGTTTCAAAACACCGGCCATCTCATCGATGATCGATGGCTGTACACCTTCGGTCGGCTCGTCCAGGAGCAATATTTTCGGTTTGATCGCCAGTGCACGTGCGAGCGCAAGAATTTGTTGCTGCCCCCCTGACAGACCTCCGGCCAGATCGTCAACTTTCGGTTTGAGAAGCGGAAAATCCAGCAACAATTCCGCGATGGTTTCCTTGGCGTCGTGACCATTTGACGCGGCCGCGACGGCGATATTTTCGGCAACGCTCATTCGCGGAAAAACAAACCGTCCCTGCGGTACATATCCCAGCCCCATTCGCGCGCGTTTGGCGGGTGCCGGCGGGGCTGTCCTGTCATCAATTTCAACAAGGCCCGATTTTGACGGAATGAGCCCGGTGGCAAATCGCATCAGGGTCGTTTTGCCCACACCATTGCGACCCAGCAGGGCAACCGCCTCACCCGTTTTGACGGAAATGGAGACGTCCCGAATGATGATCGTCTTACCGTATCCACCCGTTGCGTTGCTGATCTTAAACATGCTCGCCTCTTCCCAGATAGATGTCGAGAACAGCATCATTCAAGCGCAGGGAATCAATATCGCCTTCCGCAAACAGCTTTCCCTGATGAAGGACGGTCACGTGACCCTCAAGCGTGCGGACGAACTCCATATCGTGCTCCACGACCACCACCGTCGTGTGCCGTGCCAATGTTCTGACGAGCAGCGATAGTTCCCTTGTTTCCTCATTGGTCATGCCGGCCGCCGGTTCGTCCAGCAGAACCACGCGCGGCGCAAGGCAAAGTACCATTCCGATGTCCAGCCACTGCTGTTGGCCGTGAGAAAGCGCATCAGCCTGAACCTTTGATTGGGCTTCAAGGCCAAGCATGCCCAGTACTTTCTGGCTGATTTCCCTGGCACGGACATCATCACGCGTCCTCGCGAATGCCGCGGTCCAAAGATTGTCCAGGACAGTCAGTTCACCAAACACCTGCGGCTTCTGGTTTTTAACCCCCAGCCCCCTTCGAACGCGATCAAAGACCGCGACATTGGCGATCTCATCGCTACCGAGCCTGATCGTTCCGCCTTCTGGCCGGTAGAGGCCGACACAGGTTTTCAGAAAGGAACTCTTTCCGGCGCCGTTCGGGCCAATGAGAGCGTGCGGCTTGCCTTCAACAAAGTGACGGCTGACCTTGTTGACCGGAATAACGCCACCGAAACGTTTGAGCAAATCCTCCGTCAACAATGGTTTCGCAGGTCCCGCCTGCCGCTCGGCATCGATCAAAATGCTCTCGAGCACCGCTGTGTCGATTTTGACAGCACCGGTGTTGCGTGCCGCATCGTTCGGATCCGGAAGGAAACGTTTCCAAAATCCACCGATGGCTCCGAGAAAGCCGTTTTGGAGAAACAACACAAGGAGGACCAGGACGGCGCCGAGAATGAGGGTGGTCTGGCCACCAACGGTCCCGCCACCAAGCCAGAACGAAAGCCAGCCAATTCCAATGGCGCCGAGGAACGGACCAGCCAAAGTCCCCAATCCCCCAATCAGGACATAGATTGGAACGAGCAAAGCTTCCTGCACCGAGAAGATCGATGGATTGAGATAATTGGCCCACAGTCCGAACAGCGCTCCGGCAACACCAGCGACCGCCCCCGAATAGGCGAAATTGATGACCTGGTATTTGCGGATGTCATATCCCAGGAGCTCCGTTTTTTCGATGTCGATGCGAATGCAGTCGACGATGCGCCCAAAATTGCTGCGCATCAGCCATCGCGTTACGAAATAGATGGAAGCGGACAACAGAACCACCGTGACAAATGCGGCATTGGGTCCGAGTGCATCAGAATCCGCGCCGAGACCCAACACAATGCCAGGTATGTTGGCCAGCCCATTGTCGCCACCGATATCTGCAGCCCCAACATCCAATTTGAATGTTTGCGTAACCGACCAGAGCAGGAGCGTGAACGTATAGGATAGGATGGTGCTTTGGAGGTCGCCCATGCGAGCAAAAAAGATCACATATCCCAGGGCCGCCGCCACCAATGCTCCGAAGGCTGCACCAGCTGGTAGAGCCCAGACGAGGGTCAGGCCGGTTGTGGGCGCCATGTTGATGGCAACGACACTGCCCAGATAACCGCCCAGTCCATAGAAAGCGGTCTGGGCGAGACTGAGAAATCCGCCACGTCCCCAGATGATATCAAGACTCAATCCAAGCAGGCCGAAAATGACCCACGATGTAGCAACGAAAGCAAGATACGGGTCGATATGCCCTGCCAGAGCCACGGCCAGAAGTGTAGCGATGGCTGGAAAGATCAGGCCGGAAGATGAAAAGAGCTTTTCTGACATGACGCGCCTCTAGAGCTTGCGGCGCCATTTGGACGATATCCCGAGGGGATAGAGCCAAAGCAGCAGTGCTGTTGCGAGAAAGAAGAACACGTCACCGATAACGGACGTCATGAAACTCGCGGTCACCGACGCACCCCCGCCAAGCCCAACCGCTGTCAGGGCCGTACCGGTCAGAGCCACCGGACCAGCGACAACAACCGTCAGAAATCCCTTGACGGCAAAAAACAGTCCCATGGAGGGGGTGGCGGGAATAATCGGCAGCAACACCGCACCGGCAAAGCCGGCCAGGCCTGTTCCGATCGCAAAGGTAAGCATGTTGATCCGGGACGAATCGATACCGATTGCCTGTGCCATTTCCGGCTCCTGGATCGACGCGCGCGCCTTCATTCCATAGACTGTTCGGGTCAACAGCAGATAGACGAATGCAAGCGTACCGGCGGCAACTGCAATCATCGCCAGAGGATAAGCGGCGAGACTGAACTCGCCGATCCTGATGCTGTATTGCGGCATGCCGATACCCGGAGAAACAGTTCCAAATAACAGCACCGCTCCCTGGTTGAATACCATGCCGAGGCCCCATGTCGCGAGCATCGTGTCAAACAACCTGCCATAGAGGCGCCTGACGACAAGGACTTCGACGACACCACCAATCAACATCGTGATCATGACCGCGACCGGAATGGCCAGCACATATGGAATGCCGATTTGTGTGGCAGTCAGCGCGGAATACGCACCGACCATCAGGAACTCACCATGCGCAAGGTTGATGACGCCCATGAGTCCGTAAACAACTGCAAGTCCCAGCGTCGCGATGAGCAGGATTGATGCGCTTGAGAGTGACGACAGCAACACTGTTGCCAGGTAGTCCGGTTCCATTGCGATCTCCCGATAGCGGTGCGCCTGCAAGCAGGCGCACCTCTGGCTGCCTATTCGTTTTCAGGGGTAAAATGCTCAGCCGTATCAGGGCTGGCAATCAGATCGCATTTTTCATTTTCATAGGTCGGCGCTGAACCCGGATAGGTCTGTACGATCCTGAAACCATGATTGGCGTCACCCTCGGCAATGTAGATGTCCTGACGCAGATGGTGCGATCCGGGTTCCAGTGTGACATTGCCATTTGGTGCGTTGAATGTGAGGCCGCTTTCAAGCGCTGCAATGACCGCGTCCGGGTCCGTTGAACCGGCTTTGTTTGCGGCAGCAGCCCAGAGGTGTACGGCGTTCCACACATCCACGGCTCCAGCCACGATCGGCGTGTCGTTTCCGTATTTCGCCTGCCACAACTCGATGAACTCGGCATTCGCCGGGCTGTCCACCGATGGAAAGTAGCCCATGCTTGCTATCAGCCCTTCGCCGGCTGCCGGCGACACGACAACCTGCTGGTTTCCAGATCCGTAATTGGTGGACACAACGCCAATGTCCTCTTTGAGCCCCGCCGCCGCGAACTGTTCAAGGAATCCCGTCTGGTTAGCGCCGACTGGCAGGGCAACAACGAAGTCAGGTTTTGCCGCCTGAATCTTCTGAATGGTCGGTGCATAGTCCGTTACCGACAAGGCGAGGTAATCTTCACCGACGACTTCCGCACCGTTTTGCGCTGCATATTCATGGATCCAGTGTCCAGAAATCGTGCCGAAATTGTAGTCCGGCGCCATGATGTATATGCGCTTGCCATAGTTTTCGACCGCCCATTTCATCAGCACTGACAATTGCTGTGATGCCGACGAGCCGGTGACAAATGTCTGCTTGTCACAGGCGCCGCCCTCATACAGCGATGAATAGAAATAAGGGATATTTGCCTTTCGGAAGATCGGACGAATGGCTTCCCGCGACGAACTGGTAAGGCCGGCGAACATCGCCGCTATTCCATCGCGAAGAACCGCCGTATTGGCGTATTGAGTATATTTGGACAGTTCGGACTGTGCATCGTAACCAATAACGGCAACCGGTTCACCGTTCACACCACCGGCAGCATTGATGCGCTCGACCGCAAGGTTCAGAGCATTGTTTTGCTGAATGCCATAAATGTTGAGGCCGCCTGTGAGATCGAATATGGCGCCTATTTTGGTCTGTGCATGTGAGATCGCGCTTGGCATTGTGACGGACAACGCCACACCGAGGGCTGCAATGGCTATTTTCATTTGAGGTATTCCTCCCGTTGGAAAACAGACTGAACACCGTCATCAATGTTTGGAAAAGGAGTGCTTCAAATACAAAGCGACCCATACAGGATTGTGGTGTCCAGCAGAGTCGCTTGATGATTTTAGGTGCATCGTCGCACCATTCAAAAAACACACACCCTTCAAATTTTGTCAAGTCCGGTCAGGTGGGAACCGCTTGCGGCCCCTGAAAATCCGGTTTCATTGTGTTCCGATCAACGCCAAAAACCTTGGCAGATTCGCCTTGGATCTCCGGTATTCGACGAGATCGGCCGCCAACGATCGAACCGTCGGCACCAGATGATGCCAGTCCAATATCGCGGTGATCGAGGTGCAAGGATCATGAAGTTGCGGCACAATTCGCGTTTTCCACTGCAACCAATCCGTGCTTTACTCTCACCGATTCCCGATGCGCCCGATCGTCTTTCGAACAGCCGGTACGAACCGCCATGTCGTTCTCAGACTTGATTTATCGTCCCTTTGAAACACTTGTCCGTCCCTTGGAAATCCCCTATGGGCCGCTGCCGGCGAAAAGCCCGCTGGCGCTGGTCCTGCACTTTGCGCGCATGTTTCGCGGCGTTCTCGTCGCCATTGTCATTTTCAGTATCGCGGTCGAATGCATCAATCTGTCAGTGATCTGGGGCATTTCATTCATTGTTGACGGCGTGAGCGCCAAGGGCGCCTCGGTCTTTCTGCAGCAGGACTGGCTGACACTGGCGGTTTTGGGTGTCCTCTTCTTTCCCGTTCTGCCCCTGTGCATTTTTCTCGCCAATACACTGAATTCGCAGGTCATTACAGTATGTCTGCCGGCCGTCATGCAATGGCAGGGCCACAAGGCCGTCGAACGCCAAGACCTTGCATTCTTCCACGATCTCCTGGCCGGTCAGGTGGCGGCGCGCATCTCGCAGGTTGCGTCAGCTCTGCAACAACAGATTGCAGTCGCCTTTCAGAGCCTGCCGCACTTTACCGTCCAGTTTGTCGGGTCGCTGATTCTGCTCGGCGCCCTGGCCTGGCCATTGGCCGTTCCGGTCCTCATCTGGATCGTCGCGAATGTCATCTTGGCTGTGTTGGCGGTGCCGCGTTTTTCCGAGCGCGCCCGTCGAACCGCCCGTGCCCGCAGCCTGGTCGCCGGCGCCATGACCGACCTTTACAGCAACATCCAGATGGTCAAGCTCTTTGCCGCGGAAGACAGTGAAGCCGGCGCGATCCGAAAGATCATGGGTGACGCCGTCGAAACCCAGCAGTTCGAACGCCGTATCTACCTGACTGCCGACAGCTATGTGGTTCTCTTCAACGTCCTCCTGACATTGAGCAATGTCGCCATCGGGCTATGGGGCCTTGTGAGCGGCTTCGTCACTCTTGGCCAGTTTGTCGCCTCGATTGCCGTCGTTCAACGGCTGTCGGCCAATGCAAGGGCCTTTCTGCAGATGGGGCAGCAGATCTTTCAGGCCGTCGGCACGATCCGCGATGCAATGCCCGTCGTCACCACGCCGCCGGTCATCACTGATGCAGCGGATGCAGCAACGCTTGCGGTCGAGAACGGCGAGGTCGAGTTCCAGGACATCCGGTTCGAATATCAGCAAGGGCAAAGGGTCATTCAGGACCTGTCTTTGACGGTCCGCGCGGGTGAGAAAGTCGGGCTGGTTGGCGTATCGGGTGCCGGAAAGTCCACGCTTGTGAGTCTGCTGCTTCGGTTTTTCGATCTGGAGCGCGGTGCGATTCGCGTCGACGGTCAGGACATCCGCTGCGTCACCCAGGCCAGCCTGCGAGAAAACATCGGCGTCGTCACCCAAGACGTCTCCTTGCTGCACCGTTCTGTTGGCGACAATCTCCGCTACGGCCGGCCGAATGCTTCGCAGGAGGAGATGGTGCATGCCGCAAGGCTCGCCGAAGCCGACGGCTTCATTGCCGACCTCCGCGACAGCGAAGGACGCACCGGTTACGAAGCTTTCGTTGGAGATCGGGGCGTCAAACTGTCCGGCGGACAGCGCCAGCGTGTCGCCATCGCACGTGTGCTGCTCAAGGACGCGCCAATCCTGATTCTGGATGAGGCAACATCCGCTCTCGACAGTGAAGCTGAGGCAGCCGTCCAGGAAAAGCTCGCTCTCCTGATGGAAGGCAAGACCGTCATTGCCATCGCCCACCGGCTCTCGACGATCGCCAGCATGGACCGCATTGTCGTGCTCGACAACGGACAGATCGTCGAAGAAGGAACACCGGAAGCGCTGCTCGAGACAGGTGGGATTTATGCTCGTCTGTGGAAACGGCAAACCGGTGGATATATCGCCGATGCGATGGACCCGGCATAAGCCACTGGACAGCACCAGCAATGATGATCGACGAGAGAGACCCTCCGCAAGGGATGAGTGAGTCTGAAGTTGACACGGCGCCCTTTGCCCCGTTCACGGGCAGCGCCTTCGCACCCAACCGGCATCCGTTTCAATACAACATAATTCGTTATCCAAATTTTTCTGGCTCACTGATCCGCTGCGCAGGACGCGGCGTATATGTGGGTGCTTGCAAGCAGAAACCTCGAATTTCACTGGAGAAACGACGAAATGCTGAGACGTACCCTTCTTGCTACCTTTGCTGTTATCCCCCTTGCTTTCGGCACTGTTGCCGCAAAGGCTGCAGATATTGTTGATACCGCCGTATCTGCAGGCAATTTTGAAACCCTTGTTGCTGCTGTTCAGGCTGCCGGCCTTGTGGATACGCTGAAAGGCGAAGGCCCCTTCACGGTTTTTGCTCCGACAGACGAAGCGTTCGCGAAACTTCCGGCAGGCACGGTGGATGACCTCCTGAAGCCGGAAAACAAGGATCAACTGGTCGCCGTTCTGACCTATCATGTGATCCCGGGCAAAGTGATGTCAGGTGACATCGCGGGAAAGAAGACCATGGTGAAAACCGTGCAGGGAAGCGAATTGACCGTTGATGCCATGGACGGCGTCAAGGTGGACAACGCAACCGTGGTCACAGCCGATATTGAAACCTCCAATGGCGTGATTCACGTCATCGACGCTGTCGTGCTGCCGAAATAACAACCATAACATCAAAGCACCAACTGGGCCGGCTTCTTGCCGGCCCTTTCTTCGTGGGCTGCATAAAGAGACCTGTCAGCTGCGCCGCCGGTCGTCGGCGATTTCACGGCAAGCACGTCTGCCTAAAACAGCCTGCCGCCATTGGGGACTTTTCGATCGATCGCACCGAGCACGACATTGCCGTCTTCATCCGGAAATCCGAGAACCAGAACCTCCGACATCATCGGCCCGATCTGGCGCGGCGGAAAATTGACCACCGCCATGACCTGTTTCCCGACCAGCATATCCGGATCATAATAATGGGTCAGTTGCGCTGAAGATTTGCGAATGCCGATCGTTTCGCCGAAATCCACCTTCAGCTTGATTGCCGGTTTCCGCGCTTCCGGGAACGGAGCAGCCTCGACAATCGTGCCGCACCTGATGTCGACTTTCTCGAAATCCGACCAGGCAATCTCTTCCGTCATCGCATCAGCGCCCGTTGAAAGTCAGGCTTCACCGACCGTCTCGAACATCACCGTTTCCGTCGCAGACTTGGCGTCCATCCCCGACCAGACGACAAATTGAAAGGCCTGAAAGTAAAGCTCGCAGCTCTCGAGCGCGCTTGCCAGAAGCACCTCGACCTGCTGGTTGGTCGGTTCCGCACCCCCGGCCAGGAGAAGCGATTGACGGAAAATCACCACGTCTTCCTGCTGCCACAGATCGAAATGCCCCATCAGCACCTGACCGTTGATCATGAAGAGGAGCTTGACCACCTCATTGACCCGGTGATCAGGCACCTGAACATCAAATGCACAGGCCAGATGGAGGGCCTCGAAATCCTCCATCCAGGAAAAGGACACATGATAATCGGACCAGCGGCCCTTGATTGTCATGGCAATCTCGTCCTCACCGGAACGTTCAAATGACCAGTCATTGTTGGACGCAACATACTCAATCATATCCACCGGATTGAGTTGCCGCTCATATTCAACTTCCATTAGGTCCATGCCGCACCTTCTATGTCCGCGCTCTTAGTTTCCCCGTAACGGCGATGAATCACCGCGCCCACTCAATCGAACTCGAAGACAATGATACCCATCGCTACGCTTGATGATCCCGGCGACTTTCATTGACCGCTCCTGATCAGGACCTGTTCCGAATCATCTATAAAAATCAGTCTATAACGGCAGAGTCAGAGCGCCACCCCTGTTTCACGAGAAGACATCAAACGGGTGTGGACAGAGCTTGAATCAACGCGTCAGGCGCGAGTCCTAAGCGACTCTTCGAAAAGGTTTTTTCCGAAGCCTCCACAGGTGAAAAAAAAATTCAAAAAAAAATCTGTAAATAGTCCGGATGCTCAAACCCGGCTTGTGCTGACCGGCCAATTCGGAAAGGCCAGCCCCAATTGGGTCGCCCGTTCACCGGAAATCGGTAAACCCGACTAGGCGGATTTGCCACGGGCCGCAGCAGGCTTGCGCGTTGCTTTCTGCTTTGCAGGTTTCTCCAGCGCCGCGAGTTTCTTTTCAAGCGTTGCGATCTTTTTGCCCAGCGCCTCGTTCTCGTCCCTCGCTGCGATTGCCATTTCGCGCACGGCTTCGAACTCTTCGCGCTGAACAACATCCATCGAATTGAGAACACGCTCGGCTTGAGCGCGCAATGCGGTTTCGACCTCACTTCGCACGCCTTGCGCTGCGCCAGCGGCGTCGGTCATCAGTTTCGCAAAATCATCCAGGATGCGATTAGAACCGTTGGTCATTTGCTTGCCTCGTCTCTGGGTCGGTTGATCCATCGAAAACGTCACAATAGCAGGTAAGCACTCCCGACGGCACCTGCAACCCTTGACCTGCCATGGCAGCATCGGCATGGTCCGCGCGACCGAAACTCGATCAGAGTGCACTCGACCATGGAAATCGTACAGGCTTCCCTTCCCTTTCCCAATATCGACCCGGTGCTCATTTCCATCGGACCGCTGGCCATACACTGGTACGGGCTTGCCTATGTGGTCGGGATTTTGCTCGGCTGGCAATATGCCCGGCTTCTGGCGCGAACCGAGCGCCTGTGGGCACCCGGAAAACCAGCCATGACGCCAGTCGATATCGATGATTTCCTGCTCTGGGCCGCGCTTGGTATCGTGCTTGGTGGCCGGATTGGATATATTCTGTTTTACGATTTCGGTGCCTTTGCCGCCAATCCGCTTCGCCTGCTTGAGATCTGGAACGGCGGCATGTCTTTTCACGGTGGTTTGCTCGGCACCATCATCGCCATGATTGTCTTTGCCCGACGCCGCAACATTGTCGTCTGGAGCCTGTTTGACGTGGTTGCAGCATCGGCCTGCATCGGTCTTTTTCTCGGACGCATCGCCAATTTCGTCAATGCCGAATTGTGGGGCAAGGTATCCGACGTGCCGTGGGCAGTCGTGTTTCCAACCGGCGGTCCGCTACCACGCCATCCCAGCCAACTATACGAAGCCGTCCTCGAAGGACCGGTCCTGTTTGTCATTCTCGCTGTCTTGATCTGGCGGTTCGGTAAACTCAATACACCGCGCTATGTGGGTGGCGCCTTCATTGCTGGCTACGCCGTCAGCCGCATTTTGGTGGAATTCGTGCGTGAACCCGATGCCCATATCGGTTATCTGTTTGGTGGCTGGCTGACGATGGGAATGGTGCTCTCTATCCCGATGCTGGCGATCGGCATCGGAGCGATGATGTTCGCCAGACCGACTGGACCTTCGTCGGCGTCCACCGGCAAGGAGACTGCGTGACAACGCCGCTCGGCCGCAAAATCATCGATCTCATTCGGCTTAATGGACCGATATCTGTCTCGGAATATTTCGCGCTTTGCCTGGGCGATCCCGAATTCGGCTATTACAGCAATCGCGAGCCTTTCGGCACCGACGGAGATTTCATCACGGCACCGGAAATCAGCCAGCTTTTTGGGGAACTCATTGGTATCTTCCTGATCCTCGCCTGGCAGGCCCATGGACGGCCGGACGAATTGCAGGTGGTGGAAATCGGCCCCGGGCGCGGCACATTGATGGCCGATCTCCAGCGGGTGATTGCCGAACTCAAGCCCGACATGGCGGCAAAGGCACAGTTCAACCTCGTCGAGACAAGTGCCCGCTTGCGGAACGTTCAAAAGAAAACCCTGGCAGAAAACGGCCTTCGCAATCACTGGCACGAGGCTCTGCAATCCGTGCCACCCGGATTGACGCTGCTTGTGGCAAATGAGCTGTTCGACGCCATTCCGATCCGGCAATTCGTCAGGTGCCCCGAAGGATTTCGCGAGCGCGTGGTGACCATCGATGACACCGGACAATTGGTATTTGCCACGGGTGTCGCCGAAATCGAAACCGAATTGCTGCCATTGACCGGGGACCCGATTGCGGACGGAACGATCTTTGAAACCGCCCCTGCCCGCAATGCCATGATGGAGCAGATCGCCAGCCGACTGGTCGATCAGGGAGGCATCGGTCTGATCATCGACTACGGACATCTGCAAACTGCCTTTGGCGATACCATGCAGGCTGTGAGAAACCATGGCTATGAAGGCACCCTCGCTTCGCCCGGTGAGGCCGATCTGACAAGCCATGTGGATTTTGCTGCGCTCGGCAGGGTTGCGCGGGCGCAGGGAGCCCATGTCGCTGCGCCATTGACCCAAGGACAATTCCTCCTCGAACTGGGCCTACTGGAACGCGCCGGCGTATTGGGCGCCGGCAAATCACAGCAGGCTCAACAGGCCATACAACAATCCGTCAACCGCTTGGCAGGCAGCGGAGAAAATCAAATGGGCAGCCTTTTCAAAGCCTTGTGTATACTCGGGTCTGAAAAAGTGATTCTTCCCTTTGAACGCGCTGATTGACAGCGCAGTTTACTTTGACCACCATCCCGCCGGTTTCCTTGGTACGAAAGGCCAGCCATGCTAGTTCAGGAGCAACCTCTCCCGATTACCAGCGATCTGCTGACCGACGCCTGTTCAGGTTCCACGATACGCCATGGTTTCTTCACCCGGGCAGGCGGCGTATCGGGTGGTCTATATCGCGGTCTCAATGTCGGTCTGGGTTCGGGAGACGACAGGGAAGACATCAATGAAAACCGAAAGCGCGTCTGCCGTTCCTTTGCAGCAGCGCCGGACCGGCTGGCAACGCCCCATCAGATTCACTCTCCCGATGTTTGGCTTGTCGATCAGTCCTTTGACGGAGCTCGGCCAAAAGCCGACGCGGTGGTATCCGCCACGCCAGGGATCGTGCTGGGTGTCCTGACAGCCGATTGCGGTCCGGTTCTTCTGGCCGACGCAAAGGCGGGCATCATTGGCGCTGCTCATGCCGGCTGGAGCGGGGCGCTGTCGGGTGTGGTGGAAAACACAGTTGACCGGATGGTGGAAATCGGCGCGGCCCGAGAACGCATCACCGCGTGCCTTGGCCCATCGATCAGTGCCGCGAATTATGAAGTTGGCCCTGAATTTGTCTTCCGGTTCATCGAAGACGATCCGTCAAATGACCGTTTTTTCAGCCCGAGCGGCAAGAACCAACACTGCTTGTTCGATCTTCAGAGCTACACATTGAAACGGCTGGCACGCGCCGGAATTTCGGCCCACCTGTCCGGCCACTGCACCTATGCGGACGAAGACAAATTCTTCTCATACCGACGCGCCACCCACCGTAACGAGCCCGATTACGGGCGGCAGATTTCTGCTATCAGCATAGTCGATGGAGGCTAACGTGGCCCTACATTTTGAACTTGAGGAATATCATTGGCGCATGCGTCGCCTGCGCGATGCCATGCAGGATGAAGGCCTGGACGCGATGCTGCTATTCGCCCAAGAAAGCATGTATTGGCTAACCGGATACGACACTTTCGGATTTTGCTTTTTTCAAACACTGGTCGTGAAGTCGGATGGAACCATGCACCTTCTGACCCGGTCGGCGGATTTGAGACAGGCGCGGCACACTTCGATCATCGAGGAAATCTCGCTTTGGACTGATCGCGTCAATGCAGACCCAACGTTGGACCTGAAGAATCTGCTGAGCGATATGGACCTCCTTGGATGCCGCATTGGTATCGAATACGACACGCACGGGCTCACAGGCGCCGATTGCCGAAAACTGGATGTGCAATTGCAATCGTTCGGCGATCTGGTGGATGCGTCACACGTGGTTTCCGGTCTCAGATTGATCAAGAGTCCGGCCGAAATCCACTTCATCAAGATGGCCGCCGAACTTGGCGACGCGGCCCTCGACGCCGCTTTGCCGCTGATAAAGCCGGGCGCAAATGAAGCCGATATTCTGGCGGCCATGCAGAGCGCCGTGCTATCGGGCGGCGGTGATTATCCGGGCAATGAGTTTATCATCGGGTCCGGACGTGATGCCCTGCTTTGCCGCTACAAGTCGGGCCGCAGAACACTTGAAGACCAGGATCAGGTGACACTTGAATGGGCCGGTGTTTTTGCCCACTACCATTCGGCCATGATGCGCACGATCATAGTCGGAAAGGCAACCGAACGGCATCTGGAGCTTTATGATGTCTGCCGCGAAGCCCTGACTGAAATCGAGGATGTCCTGCGCCCCGGCAACAGTTTTGGCGATGTCTTCGCGACCCATGCGAGGGTGCTGGAAGACCGCGGTCTGACCCGCCACCGCCTGAATGCCTGCGGCTATTCCCTCGGAGCCCGTTTCACACCCAGCTGGATGGAGCGCGAGATGTTTTTTTCCGGCAATGAACAAATAATTAAGGCGGACATGTCACTGTTTGCGCACATGATTATCATGGATTCCGAAACCGAAACCGCGATGACACTTGGACAAACCTATTTGACGACCGAGGATGCGCCGAACGCACTTTCGACACATAACCTTGATTTGATTGTCCAATAGAGGCGGCCGAACTGGAGATGCTGACGCTTGCGTACGAACCTCATCACACCAGTCCTGATGAGCTTGGTCCTGCTGTTGACGACGGGCTGTAATGTCAGCAGGCCATTCGAGTCCATTCCGGGGCTGCGCCCAAAAGCTGAAATACCCAATTCTACAGATCCGCTGACCACACAGGCCGGTCCCGCCGACGTGAGCAACCCGGCTGAACAGGACAGCCAGAGCCAGCCGCCGCCAGCCGCCACCACGACCGCAGCGACCAGCGGCAATTTCCTGCGCACGACCTCTGCAACCACCGGCACGCCGGCGGCCCGATCCGGCACGATCAGTTTTACACCGGTGATTGGTGCACCGGTGGATGCCGTTCAGCCGCTATCCCGCCGTTTGGGGGCCGAGGCCAAGAACCACGGTCTGACCATTCTTCAATCGACCTCTGGCGATAGCGATCATATCCTGAAGGGTTACTTTTCCGCCTTCGCCGACGGCGACAAGACAACAGTCGCTTTTGTCTGGGATGTCCTCGACAGTTCCGGCACCCGGCTTCATCGAATCCGCGGCCAGGAAGTCGCCCAGGGCACGGCCTCCGACCCATGGGAAGTGGTGCAGGCCTCAACCATGGAAACAATTGCGACCAAGACCATCACCAGCTACCTGTCCTGGCGGTCGACCTCCGGTTCCTGAGTGCGATTGGTGCCCACCTTTATCAGCGCCCCCATGATTCCATTGGTATAATCACGTGAATACGCGAATGGCCCCTTGCATTCGCGCGTCAGCCCGGTAAAACGCCGCCCATCAGGGGTACCATCACAGGCGGCACGCCATGAAGCTCTTCGCAGGCAATTCCAACCGGGTCCTGGCGGAATCCATCTGTAACTATCTCAACATCCCGCTCGGAAATGCGATCGTCCGGCGTTTCGCCGATCAGGAGATCTTTGTCGAGATCAAGGAAAACGTCCGCGGCGAGGATGTCTTCATTATCCAGTCGACCTCCTTTCCGGCCAATGATCATCTGATGGAACTGCTGATCATGATCGATGCCGCGCGCCGCGCATCGGCCCGGCGGATTACGGCGGTGCTTCCCTATTTCGGCTATGCTCGCCAGGACCGCAAAGCTGGACCGCGAACCCCGATTTCAGCCAAACTGGTGGCCAATCTGATCACCGAAGCCGGTGCCAACAGAGTGCTGACGCTCGATCTGCACGCCGGTCAGATTCAGGGCTTTTTCGATATTCCGACGGACAACCTTTTTGCCGTGCCGATCCTCGCGCGCGACATCAAGGAGAATTACGACGTCTCCAACGTGATGGTGGTCTCGCCTGATACCGGTGGGGTGGTGCGCGCACGGGCACTGGCCAAGCGGCTGGATTCCATGCTGGCCATTGTCGACAAGCGGCGCGACCGGCCGGGTGAATCCGAAGTGATGAATGTCATCGGAGACGTCAGCGGCAAGGACTGCATACTGATCGACGACATCGTCGATTCCGGCGGCACGTTGTGCAACGGTGCCGAAGCGTTGCTGGAAAACGGTGCGACCAGCGTTCTTGCCTATATCACCCATGGAGTTCTGTCGGGCGGCGCAGTAGCACGGGTCACGTCGTCAAAGCTGAGGGAATTGGTCATTACGGATTCCATTCAGCCAACAACGGCAGTCCAGAATGCCCACAACATTCGCGTCATCACCACATCGAATCTGATTGGAGAGGCGGTGACCCGCACGGCCGCGGAAGAATCCGTGTCGAGCCTGTTCGACTGAGGGATTCGGGTCAATTCGATGGCCGCCGACGTAACATCGGAGGATTCGATGACAGACTATTATGACCTCGGTTCACACACCTTTCCGGTGACGACAACGTCTCCCAACGCGCAGCAATGGTTCGACCGCGGGATTGTCTGGTGCTACGGCTACAATCACGAAGAGGCTATTGCCTGCTTTGAAAAGGCGCTGCGGGAAGATCCCGGCTGTGCCATGGCCCATTGGGGCATCGCCTATGCGCTCGGACCCAACTACAACAAACCGTGGCCCCTCTTCGATCCGCAGGACAAGGCTGCCTCGCTGGCGCGCGCCCATGAGGCAACACAAGCGGCTCTGGGATTGAAGGACACTCTATCGCCGCTGGAATGCGCCCTGATTGACGCACTGCCGGCACGCTATCCGCAACCCGATCCGCTGGAGGATCAGGCACCATGGGACGCCGCCTATTGTGACGCCATGCGCCGCGTCCATGCCACTCAACCGCAATCCATGGATGTATGCAGTCTTTTTGCCGAATCCATCATGGTTCTGACCCCCTGGAAGATGTGGGACCTGTCGACCGGCGAGATCGCCGACGGCGCGGGAACGGATGAGGCCATACACGTTCTCGAAAGTGCATTTGCCCGGACACCCGATGCGATGAACCATCCCGGTGTTCTGCATCTTTATGTGCATCTGATGGAAATGTCGCCCTTCCCGCAGCGGGCTCTGCGGGCCGGCGACCGTTTGCGCGAGCTGGTGCCCGATGCCGGGCATCTGATCCACATGCCGACCCATCTCGATGTCCTGTGCGGCCATTATCATGATGTTGTCCACTGGAACCAGAAGGCCCTGGTGGCCGATCGCAAATATCTCGATCGGGCAGGACCGCTGAATTTCTATTCCGCCTATCGCATTCACAACTACCATTTCGCGATCTACGGCGCGATGTTTCTGGGACAGTTCGAACCGGCCATTCAGGCGGCCGAAGAACTGATCGCAACCACGCCGGAAGACTTGCTGCGGATCCCCTCCCCGCCCATGGCGGATTATCTGGAAGGCTATATTGCCATGAAGCAGCACGTTCTCGTGCGATTCGGCAAATGGCGGGAGATCATCGCGCAGCCCCTGCCCGACGATGCGGATCTCTACCGCGTGACCACCGCCATGATCCACTACGCCAAGGGTGTCGCCCACTCGGCGCTCGGCAACGTTGATGAAGCCGAATCCGAACGGAACAGGTTTGCCGCTGCCTATGAACGGGTTCCCGACACGCGGCTGATCCACAACAACACCTGTCGGGATTTGCTCGCAATCGCCGCCGAGATGTTGAATGGAGAGCTGGAATACCGGCGTGGAAATTTCGACGTCGCATTTGACCACCTCCGGCGTTCGGTCGCGCTCGACGATGCATTGCCCTATGACGAGCCCTGGGGCTGGATGCAACCGGCCAGGCACGCTCTCGGAGCCCTGCTTCTGGAACAGGATCGAGCGGACGAAGCCGAGGCGGTCTATCGGGCCGACCTTGGCCTGGACGGAAAACTCAGTCGCGCCTGCCAGCATCCGGACAATTTGTGGAGCCTGCATGGGCTGCATGAGTGTCTGGTCCGCCGGGGCGAACGCAACGAGGCCCCATTGATCAAGCAGCGGCTGGACCTTGCGGCGGCGCGGGCGGACGTGCCGGTGACGGCGTCATGCTTTTGCCGGCAGAACGCGGTCAGCTAGAGCGACGGACGCTCAAATCTCGCACCCCAGCAATTCACCCAAAAGGCCCCTCCAGTCGGCTTCTGCCGCGCCGGCCTTGCTCATCGCCTGTGCCCCAAGATAAAGGCGCGTGATAATCGCGGCCTTTCGGCGTTTCGAGTGCTCACCGTCATTGGCAAGGCCCGGCACATCTTTGAGTGCATCGAAAATCGCCCCTTCAAGCCGCGCTGACATGGCCGCAGTTCTGGCCGTGACTTTGGCATCACCGGGGCCGTGTTCTACCATGGCATTGCAGACGAGACAGCCACGACGGGCGGCCTTGTCTTCCTGTTCCGTGCCTTCAAACAGCCGCAACAGGCGTTGTGTGCCTGAACCCTTCGATTGGTCGGTCAAAAGTGCAACGGCCGCACTGATACAAGTCCGGTCATACCGGTCGAGCGCCGCCAGATACGCGGAGTGTTTGTCGCCAAAGGCCTTGTAGAACGAGCCGCGGGTCAGACCCATGGCACGCAGCAGGTCAGGTAAATTGGTGGCTGCATATCCCAGCCGCCAGAAAATCTGCATCGCGCCATCCACCGCGGTATCCATGTCGAATTCACGTGGTCTGGCCATCGGACACCCCGCATTCCTTTTCGATACTCATCCTTCAGGTGATAGGAGCGCAATCGAGAATTTCAATCAAGTTCCTCTCACATTCATTTGTTTTGTACCAATTGGTTCCTAATAATACAACGGGGTCATCCACCGATTCCGGATGCCCCGGATCCCTGGTTCACTTTTTTGCTTTTGGTTCAATCAAGGAGAATGAAATGTTCAAGGCAATCACGACAGCGCTGGCCGGGTTGGCCATCTCGGCAACCCTTTTTGTGTCGGCATTCGCTGCAGGCGTGGACGTCAATGCCACCACCACCGGTCTCGCGTTGCGCGGATATGACCCGGTCGCCTATTTCACTGCGGGGGCACCGACGGAAGGCGACTTTCAGATCACCGCCACCCACAATGGCGCCACCTACCGCTTCGCCAGCGAGGAAAACAAGGCCCTTTTCGTCGCCAATCCGGAAGCCTACGCGCCAGCCTATGGCGGTTTCTGCGCCTTCGGCACGGCCATGGGATTCAAATTCGATGGCGACCCTCATCTGTGGCGGATCGTCGACAACAAGCTGTATCTGAATCTCGCTCCCGGAATCCAGAAGCGTTGGGAAGCCGACCGTGCCAACCTGATCGTTTCAGCCGATACCAAATGGTCTGAAATCGCCGACAAGACACCGGAAGAACTGCAGGCCCAGTAGAACCGGTAGCCACCGTTAAATCCTCCCTCGACCGGGCAGTGGAATCGCTGCCCGGTTTTTCGTTGCGACCCGGAAAATCCGGGTCTTGCATAGGGTCACACCCTCGGCTATATAGCGCGCGTCCGCGCAGACACCCTTGGAGGCAACGCGGATGGGGCGGCGAATGCCGCTCGATGTTTTTCCAGGGTTGAAAACAGCCCGAAAGACACTCCAGACAGAACCTCGAAAGGACTAGCCATGAGCGACGTATATGAGCTCAAGGCCGAGGCGCGCGAACGGGTAGGTAAGGGGTCCGCCCGAGAACTTCGCCGCAACGGTAAAATTCCAGCCGTCATCTATGGTGACGGACAACCCCCGGTTTCCATCGCACTTCCCTACAAGGAAGTTACGATGCAGATCCACAGTGGCGGCTTCATGACGACGATCGCAACGATCGACGTCGATGGCAAGAAAATCCGCGTGCTGCCCAAGGATTACCAACTCGACCCAGTGCGCGACTTCACCATGCATGTGGATTTCCTGCGCATCTCCAAGAATACGTCTGTGACGGTGGACGTGCCTGTCCACTTCATCAATGAAGACGATTCACCTGGCATCAGCCGTGGCGGAGTTCTGAACACCGTTCGCCATACGGTCGAGGTCAACTGCCCGGCGGATTCGATTCCGGACGCGTTCATTGCAGACCTGACGGGTCTCGAACTCGGTGACGGTATTCACATCTCCAACATCACGCTCCCGGACGGCGTAGAGCCGACCATTACGGATCGCGATTTCACCATCGCCACCATTGCGGCACCCGCCGGCCTCAAGAGCGAGGAAGACGCTGCCGAGGATGCAGAAGGCGCTGAGGGTGAAGGCGAAGAGGATGCCGCAGGGGAAGAGCAGGAAGAAGGCGGCGAGGAATAACCGCCTGTTCCCCGTGAACGGAGACCGTTGCAATGCTGTTGATTGCAGGCCTTGGGAATCCAGGTCCACGCTATGCAAAGCAACGCCACAATATCGGCTTCATGGCGGCGGACGCGATTGTCCGCCGCCAGTCTTTTTCCGGATGGTCGACCAAGTTCAAGTCACTGATTGCCGAGGGCTCGATTGGTGACGAGAAGGTCCTCCTCATCAAACCGCAGACCTTCATGAACCTGTCCGGCGAAGCGGTTGGGCAGGCGCTTCGCTTCTACAAACTCACCACGTCGGATCTGATTGTCATTTATGACGAACTGGACCTGCAGCCGGGCAAGGTCCGCATCAAGACGGGTGGAGGAAGCGGCGGGCACAATGGCATCAAGTCAATCGATGCCCATTGCGGCAAGGACTATCGGCGCCTGCGGCTCGGTATCGGACACCCCGGTCACAAGGAACGGGTCAACCATCACGTGTTGGGTGACTTCGCCAAGGCGGACCATCAGTGGCTGGACCCGCTACTGGAGGCGATCGGTGATCATTGTGACCTGCTGGTGCGTGGTGACGACTCCAGCTTCCTGAACAAGCTGTCCCTGGCCGCCGGTTCCGGGTCGGACAAACAGGCTCAACGTCAAGCCGGCAAAACGGCACCTGCCAAGACATCGAAGTCCCATATTCACGCCGCGCGCCGCAAGGCGCCCGTCGCAACGCCGCAAAAGGGTCCGATGGCGGACATGTTGAAAAAACTATTCGGAAACAAGGAATAATGTGATGGGTTTCAAATGCGGTATCGTCGGCCTGCCCAATGTCGGCAAGTCGACCCTGTTCAATGCCCTGACCAAAACCGCCGCCGCCCAGGCCGCCAATTATCCGTTCTGCACCATTGAACCCAACACCGGCGAGGTGGCCGTTCCGGACCAGCGGTTGAGCAAGATCGCGGCGATTGCCCAATCCAAGGAAATCATTCCGACCCGCATATCGTTCGTCGACATCGCCGGTCTGGTGCGCGGAGCGTCCAAGGGTGAAGGCCTTGGCAATCAGTTTCTCGCCAACATCCGTGAAGTCGAAGCCATCGTTCACGTGCTTCGGTGCTTCGAAGACGACGACATCACCCATGTGGAAGGCAGGATTGACCCGGTCGCCGATGCTGACACAATCGACACCGAGTTGATGCTGGCCGATCTTGAGAGCCTTGAACGCCGCACCGAACAGACCCGCAAACGCGCAACCGGCCGCGAAAAGGAAGCCATTCTCGTCCTGCCCATGATGGAAAAGGCCCTGGCTCTGCTGCTGGACGGAAAGCCTGTGCGCCATCTGCTCGATGGAATAGCCGCTGAAGATCTGCGTATCCTCCAGTCCCTCAACCTGCTGACCTCAAAGCCCGTCTTGTATGTCTGCAATGTCGAGGAAGGCGATGCGGCAACCGGGAATGCGCAAACTCAGGCCGTCGCCGAAATGGCCGCCGCGCAAGGGGCCGAACATGTCGTCATCTCAGCGGAAATCGAATCGCAACTGGCCCAGCTTGACGGCGATGAGGCCGCCGAGTTTCTTGCCGATCTCGGTCTCGAGGAAGCCGGTCTCGATAAGCTCATTCGCGCCGGATACACATTGCTTGACCTGATCACCTACTTCACCGCGGGTCCGAAAGAAACGCGTGCCTGGACCGTCAAACGCGGATCCAAGGCGCCCCAGGCGGCCGGTGTCATTCATACGGATTTCGAGCGAGGCTTCATTCGTGCCCAGACCATCGCCTATGAAGACTATGTTTCATTGGGCGGAGAGGTGGCAGCACGCGATGCCGGCAAGGCGCGTGACGAAGGCAAGGAATATGTGGTTCAGGATGGCGATGTCCTACTTTTCAAATTCAACACCTGATCCCGGACCGTCAAGCAGGTGACTGGCGCTTCTTGATGCCTGGAGCGCGCTCAGGCATCGTGCGCCGATGAACACCCAGACCCATGTTCTGCTGGCTGCAGCCATACTGGCAAAGCCGAACGCTTCGGCCAGGAACTCGGCTGTCATCATCGGGGCACTGGTTCCCGATCTGGCGATCTACACGCTGTTTGTCTGGTCGAAATTCGCCGGTATTCCCGAGCCCACGGTCTGGAACGAGCTCTACTACAATCCACCCTGGTCCGACGCGGTTACCATCGGCAATTCCGCACCCATCTATCTGAGCCTGCTGCTCATCGGCCTATTGGTATCCCTGCGTTGGCGGGTCGCCATGATTGTGGCCTTCTTCGCCGGTGCGGCGCTGATTCATGTCGCAAGTGACCTGCCCGTTCATGTCGACGACGCACACGCACATCTCTGGCCGCTGTTCGGCTGGCGGTTTCGCTCTCCAATCTCCTACTGGCATCCCGATCATTTTGGCACAATTGTCTCGATTGTGGAGATCGGTGTCGGCCTGATCCTTTCCGCCATTTTGTGGCGTCGTTTTTACGCCCCCTGGGTTCGCGGCCTGCTTGTGTTGGCAATTCTGGCCTATCTCGGACCGCCGATCTATTTTGGTGTTCTCGGAAATTTCTAGAAGGTGGCACTCTCCCTTCCGCAAGACAGATTGGCGATCGGACAGCGTTGAACAATGCCACTTCCCGCGCCATAAAGAACCGCATGAACACAGTTACGCAAAACGCCCTGAAATATGCCTATGAGGATTTTACGCCTGGGACGCGGTTTGAACTCGGACCGCATACGATCAGTGCGGAGGAGATCATCGATTTTGCCGCAGAATTCGACGCGCAGCCCATGCACCTGGAGGAAACTGCAGGAAAAGCCAGCCTGCTTGGAGGTCTGGCAGCGTCCGGCTGGCAAACCAGTGCCATTTTGATGCGCATGATTTGTGACGCCTTCCTGCTCGAAACTGCGTCCCAGGGTTCGCCAGGGGTTGATTTTGCCCAATGGAGGAGCCCGGTGCTGGCCGGTGATCGGCTGCATGGAAATTGTGAAGTGCTGGCGGCCCGGCCCCTGGCATCCCGGCCTGGATTGGGCCTAGTCAAGTTTCGCCACGAGCTGTTCAATCAAAGAGAACAATTGGTTCTGGCATGCGAAAACCCGATTTTTGTTGCCCGCCGGCAGACGGAGAACAAATCATGAGCGCTCTCGACGCTTTTGTCCCGGGTGAACGCATGGACTACGGCGAACACGTCTTCACCGCTGAAGAGATCATTGCCTTTGCGACCAAATATGATCCCCAGCCCTTTCATATCGATCCTGTCGCGGCAAAACAGTCAATGTTCGGTGCGCTATGCGCCTCCGGTTGGCACACCGCCGCGATCTGGATGAAGAAAAACCTGGAACACCGATTGGTATGGGACGCGCAGTTGCAGTCCACGGGCAGGCGACTGCCCAATTTCGGCCCCTCGCCCGGTCTGCGGGACATGAAATGGCCAACGCCGGTCTTTGTCGATGACACGATCCACTTCTACAACACCATCACGGTGGCCCGGGCGCTACGCTCGAAAACGGGTTGGGGGATTGTGGAAATGTTCTCGGAGGGCATCAACCAGCACGATCAAACGGTCATCAGCTTCGACAGCGCCGCACTGTTCGAATTGGGCTGACCGGACGTTCACCTCAGGAAAACTTTCGAAAGAACCGCGTCCGGTCAAACATCGACTCCAGCTCTTCCATGCGCGCCTTGGTGGTTTCCCAATGCTGCTCCTGGACTTCGGCTATGATGATTTCGAGAAGCAGCATGCAGGCAATGGTCGAATCCCAGGCTGAAGGGACCACAATCTGGCTGTTGAAGCAGAAATCCGCGTGGGAACTGATCGGCGACTGCCACTGATCGGTGAACAGCACGACAATGGCGCCCCTCTGCTTGGCCATCTCGGCCAGCCGGAGCGTGGCGTTCTCGTAACGCCGGATATCGAAAATCACGACAATGTCGCCCTCGTCAATGTCCAACAGGTAGTGCGGCCAGGCATTTGAGCTGGAACTGATATGGGTGACATCGCGGCGGATCACCTGCATGTGCAGGAAAAAATAGTCGGCCAATGTGCGCGTGATACGCCCGCCAACAACAAAGATGGATCTCTTTTGGTCGCTGAGCAGACCGCAGGCTTCATCAAACTGGGCAATATCAATACTGCCGAGTGACTGGCTGATATTGTCGATCACCGCCTCGGTGAATCGGTTGAGAATGTGGCCATCGGGCGCGCTGTTGGCCCATCGCTCCCGCTTGGCGATGGGACCGGAAATCTTTTCATTCAGTTCCTGACGGAGATGAGCCTGAAAATCCGGAAACCCGGCAAATCCGAGCTTTTGAACAAGACGCGCCACGGTCGGCGTCGACACATTCGCGGCAGAGGCAACCGTGGTGATGGTTCCCAGCCCCGACGCCGGGTAATTCTTTAAGATCGCATCGGCAAGCTGTCTTTCTGCCCGTGTGAGGCGAATGCCCTTTTCCCTCAGCCTGTCTGCAATCGTCTTGGTCGACACCAATTTCCCCTTTGCACTAAGCATAGAGTCTTCCGTTTCAAATGAGAAGAAAAAGAATAGATATTGACAATACCGCTCGACTTGAAGAGAATTTTACAATTCTGAACGGCGGGCGGGAACTGGGCATTGAACACTGAAACCGATATCGACCCTGTTGATGTCATACGCGGTTCGAAGCCAGCGCCATTTCTGTTTGTCTGCGAGCACGCCTCCGCACATATTCCCGCAGGCTATGGACGCCTCGGGCTGGATGATGCAGCCGCATCCAGCCATATTGCCTGGGATCCAGGTGCCGAAACCGTCACTCGGAAACTCGGTGCGATTTTTGGTGCTACAGCCATTTTGGCGACGGTGTCCCGCCTCGTCTATGACCTGAACCGATCGCCCGATGCGATCGACGCAATTCCCGCCAGAAGCGAAATCTATGACATACCCGGCAACAGCAATCTGACACCCGATCAGGTTTCAGACCGGATCGAGCGCCTCTATCGTCCGTTTGAACGGACTGTGCACAATGAGATCGAACGCTACCGGGATGCGCCCGCACTTGTGACGATCCACAGCTTCACGCCGGTTTACGATGGAAAATCAAGAGACGTGCAAATCGGGTTCCTTCACGACAAGGACTCCCGGCTGGCGGATGCATTGCTGTCGGCAGCGCCTGCATTTACCGAACTCGATGTACAAAGAAACAGGCCCTATGGCCCCGAACATGGCGTCACGCACACCTTGCGCATCCACGCCCTGCCCCGCAACCTGTTGAACGTAATGATCGAAATCAGAAGTGACCTTCTGGAAACACCCGATCAATGCGATGTCATGGCAACCATGCTTGGACGGCTGCTGAAGAATGCATTGGAAACCTGCAATGATCCGTTGCGCACGGCGGAGGCGGGAGCATGAGTGTGGCCCGCAGCTACATTCGTGTGGTGGATGCCGTCAATCACCGGGTCGGACGGATCATGATGTACGGCATCTTTGTGATGATCGCGATCCTGCTGTGGTCCTCCATTTCAAAGACCTTCTTTCTGCCGTCCATCTGGACACTCGAGATCGCCCAGTTCGCGATGGTTGCCTATTACATCATGGGCGGCCCCTATTCGATCCAGCTCGGATCAAATGTGCGAATGGATCTGTTTTATGGCGAATGGTCGCCGAGACGGAAGGCACAGGTCGACGCGGTGACAATCCTGTTCCTGATCTTCTACCTGGGCGTGTTGCTGTATGGCGGTCTCGGCTCGACTGCCTATTCACTGGGGCATTTTGGCAATGAACCCCTGCAGTTTCTGGGCGGCGTCGTGACCGGTGTTGAAACGCCGGGGCGTCTTGAGCGAAGCCCGACGGCATGGCGTCCGCATCTGTGGCCCATCAAGACGGTCATGTGCGTCGGTATCTTTCTAATGCTGCTGCAGGCGATCTCGGAACTGCTCAAGGACATTATCCGGCTGCGCGGAGGTGAAGTCTGATGTCCTATGAAATGATCGCGCTCTTCATGTTTGCATCGATGATGCTCATGCTGTTGACCGGACAGAGGGTCTTCGGCGCCATCGGCGCGGTGGGAGCGATTGCAGCGCTGGCCCTGTGGGGAACCGGTGGCTCGGACATCGCCTTCGCCTCGGCAATGAAACTGATGAAATGGTATCCGCTGCTGACACTGCCCATGTTCATCTTCATGGGCTATGTCCTGTCGGAATCGAAAATCGCCGACGACCTTTATCGAATGTTCCACGTCTGGATGGGTCCGGTTCGCGGCGGACTGGCCATCGGCACGATCGGTTTGATGATCCTGATCTCCGCCATGAACGGGCTATCGGTCGCCGGCATGGCCATCGGCGCCACAATCGCCCTGCCGGAATTGCTGAAGCGCGGCTATGACAAACGCATGGTGACAGGCGTCATTCAAGCCGGGTCTTCGCTTGGCATACTGATCCCGCCATCCGTGGTTCTGGTCCTTTACGCCATGATTGCCCGCCAGCCGGTCGGGCAATTGTGGCTCGCCGGCGTGTTTCCCGGCCTGATGATGGCAGGCCTCTTCATGGTCTACATCTATGTCCGCTGCCGCTTGCAGCCGGAACTTGGCCCCGCGCTGCCGGCGGCCGATCGTGATGTTTCGACGCAGGAAAAACTGCGCCTGTTGCGAGCCGGCCTGCTGCCGCTCTTCATCTTTGCAGTCATGATGGTTCCCTTCGTCAATGGATGGACGTCGCTGGTGGAAAGCTCGGCCGTCGGGGCGACCACCGCATTCCTGGCCGCCGTCGTGAAGGGGCGGATGTCACGCCAGGTCTTCGAGGTTTCGGTCCGCCAGACACTCGCCATTTCCTGCATGTTCATGTGGATCATCCTGGCGGCTCTCGGTTTCGGAGCCGTCTTTGATGGCCTCGGCGCGGTTCGCGCCATCGATACCCTCTTTACCGATCAACTTGGATTGAATCCCTGGATGATCCTGATCCTGATGCAATTGTCCTTCCTGCTCATGGGTACATTTCTTGATGACACGGCAATGCTGGTGATTGTTGCACCCCTCTATGTGCCACTGGTCAAGGTGCTGGGTTTCGATCTGATCTGGTATGGCGTGCTCTACACGATCACCACGCAGATCGCCTATATGACGCCGCCCTTCGGATACAACCTCTTTCTCATGCGGGCGATGGCGCCGCCGGAAATAACGCTCAAGGACATCTACACGTCAATCGCGCCATTTGTGCTGATCATGATTTTGGCGCTGACGGTCGTGATGGTCTTTCCATCAATCGCGATGTGGCTGCCGAATGTGATTTACGGAAAATAATCAGAACTTCGAAATGAAGCGCACGCGTCCAGACGGACAATCATGGGAGCAAAGGAGAAGCAAATGACCACCAGACGAACATTCATCAAGGGCGCCGCGATAGCGGCACCCGCAGCCGCATTGGCAACGCCTGCCATCGCCCAGTCGAAAATCAAGTGGCGGCTGCAAACCTATGCCGGCGCTGCCCTGGCCGAACATGTCATCAAACCGGCCATTGACAGTTTCAACCTGATTGCCGGCGATCAAATGGAGATCGAACTGTTCTATGCTGATCAGCTGGTGCCGACCGGCGAACTGTTCCGCGCCATGCAGCGCGGCACGATCGATGCTGTTCAGTCCGATGACGACTCCATGGCTTCGCCAACGGAAGTCACCGTGTTTGGCGGATATTTTCCATTTGCCAGCCGCTATTCCCTGGATGTGCCCGTATTGTTCAACCAGTATGGCCTTGCCGAAATCTGGGACGAGGAATACTCCGCCGTCGGAGTGAAACATATCTCCGCCGGCGCCTGGGACCCCTGCCACTTCGCCACCAAGGAACCGATCCGTTCGCTCGACGACATGAAGGGCAAGCGGGTCTTTACGTTCCCGACCGCCGGCCGTTTCCTGACCCAGTTCGGCGTTGTGCCGGTCACGTTACCGTGGGAAGACATTGAAACCGCTATCCAGACGGGAGAGCTGGACGGCGTGGCCTGGTCGGGGATTACCGAGGACTACACGGTCGGCTGGGCTGATGTGACCAGCTATTTCCTGACCAACAACATTTCAGGAGCATGGGCCGGATCGTTCTTTGCCAATATGGATCGCTGGAACGAGCTTCCCGACAATCTGAAGGAATTGCTGCGCGTCTGCATGGATCAAAGCCACTATTACCGCCAATGGTGGTATTGGGGCGGCGAAGCGAATCTGCGAGTCAATGGCACGAAGATGGAGCTGACCACTATTCCTGATGAGGAATGGGCAACCGTTGAGGCTGCAGCCATCGCTTTCTGGGATGAGATCGCCGCAGAATCTGCAACCAAGGCAAAGGTTGTCGAGATCTTCCGAAAATACAATGATGACATGCAGAAGGCGGGACGGCCCTACCGCTACGGCTGACGGCAGTCCCGATTAACCCATGGGCCGGCGCCTGCAAGTGCGCCGGTCTTCCGACATGCGCCATCGTGGTGCGCCCACGACAAAATGGGGACCATATGCCCGGAACCGTTTCATTTGACCAACTGAAAGAGCAGGTCCAGGAGGGGTCGGTCGACACAGTTCTGGCTTGCATCGTCGACATGCAGGGCCGTTTGATGGGCAAACGCTTTCACGCGCGCCATTTTGTCGATCGTGCCTTCGAGGAGACCCATTGCTGCAACTATCTGCTGGCAACGGACCTCGAAATGGCAACGCCTGACGGCTATGCCGCCACCAGTTGGCAGACCGGATATGGCGATTATGTCATGAAACCGGATTTGGATTCCATTCGTCCCATGCCCTGGCTCGAGGGCACGGTCATGGTTTTGTGTGACGTGCTGGATCATCATGGCCATGAGGAAATAGCGCATTCCCCCCGCGCGGTACTCAAGCGACAGGTTCAGCGCCTGGAAGAACGTGGGTTTGTCGCCAACATGGCCACCGAGCTTGAATTCTTCTTGTTTGAAAAAAGCTTCGATGAGGTCCGTAAGGGCAGCTACCGCGACCTTCAGCCCATCAGCGGATACAATGAGGATTACCACATCCTGCAAACCACCAAGGAAGAGGCGGTCATGCGGCCGCTGCGCAACCACCTGGTGGAAGCCGGCATACCGGTCGAGAACAGCAAGGGCGAAGCCGAGGCCGGCCAGGAGGAACTCAACATCCGATATGCCGGCGCCATGGATTGTGCCGCGTTCCACACCATCGCCAAACACGCGACGAAGGAAATTGCCTGGCAGCAGGGCCGTGCGGCGACCTTTCTGTCAAAGTGGGATCACAACCGCGTCGGCTCATCATCACACATTCACCAATCGCTCGTGACTTTGGCGGGTGAAGCCGCTTTTTTTGACGAAACAGCTGAATTCGGCATGTCGACGACCATGCGCCAGTATGTGGCCGGGCTGGTCCGCTACGCACCCGAATACACCTATTTTCTCGCCCCTTACATCAATTCCTACAAACGGTTCGCCGTCGGAACATTCGCGCCAACCAAGGCCGCATGGTCCGTTGACAATCGAACGGCGGGTTTCCGGCTGTGCGGTGAAGGCACAAGGTCGGTGCGCATGGAATGCCGCATCGGCGGATCAGACCTCAATCCCTATCTTGCATTGGCGGCACAACTGGCCGCCGGGATCAAGGGACTGGAGGAAGCAAGAGAGGCAGGCCCACCCCTCAAGGGCGATGCCTACAGGGACGACTCTGCCGAGGACATTCCGACAACACTTCGCGAAGCAACCGAAAAACTGGATACATCGAAGATGCTGCGGGACGCCATGGGAGACGCGGTTGTCGATCACTATGTCCGTGCCGCCCGTTGGGAACAGGAAGAGTTCGACAAGGTGGTCACCGACTATGAGGTTGCCCGCGGCTTCGAGCGCGCCTGAACCTTTGAAAAATTCGTTTGTCGCATTCGTCGGCGGACGAAACATTTCACCGACGCAGCTACGGAAGAACAACAATGCAGCTCACAGCAAACTGGTCCTACCCAACCGCCATTCGCTTCGGCGCAGGTCGTATCGCCGAGATTGGCGATGCATGCAAAGCCGCAGGTATCAGCAAACCGTTGCTGGTGACCGATCGCGGGTTGGCACAGCTCGATATCACGCGAAACACCTTTGACCTGTTGCGCAGTGCCGGGCTTGATCCGGTGCTGTTCAGTGACGTTGATCCAAACCCGAATGAAATCAATCTGTCCGAGGGGCTGCGACTCTACCGGGACGGCAACCATGACGGGGTCGTGGCCTTCGGTGGTGGATCCGGACTCGATCTTGGAAAGATGCTGGCCTTCATGGCCCGGCAGACACGGCCGGTCTGGGATTTTGAAGATGTCGGCGACTGGTGGACGCGCGCCGATCCGGACGGGATCGATCCCATCATTGCCGTACCAACAACCGCCGGAACCGGATCGGAGGTCGGGCGCGCCAGCGTCATCACGAATTCACAAACCCGGGAAAAGAAGATCATCTTTCACCCGAAGGTGCTTCCGTCTATCGTCATCTGTGATCCCGAACTGACCATCAGCATGCCCGCGTCAATCACCGCCGGCACAGGCATGGATGCATTCGCCCACTGCCTCGAAGCCTATTGTGCACCACATTATCATCCAATGTCACAGGGGATCGCCCTCGAGGGTATGCGGCTGGTCAAGGACAACCTGCTAACCGCCTACCAAAAGGGCAGCGACCTGCAGGCGCGCGCGCACATGATGGCGGCTGCGGCAATGGGCGCAACGGCTTTCCAGAAGGGGTTGGGAGCCATACACGCGCTCTCCCATCCAATCGGCGCCGTGCATGGAACTCATCACGGCACGACAAATGCGGTGTTGATGCAGGCCGTGTTGCGATTTAACAAAATGGCGGTTGAAAACAGTCTAAGCCGGGCAGCAGACTATCTCGGGATCAGCGGCGGGTTCGACGGTTTCGTCGATCATGTCGGCGCAATGTGCAAGGCCCTGTCGATCCCTGGCAATCTCACCGAACTTGGCGTCAGGGACGCCGACATCGGTCGCATTGTTCATGATGCGCTCAGGGATCCAAGTGCTGGTGGCAATCCGGTAGAGATGACTGAGGAAAACACACGCGCATTGCTGGAAAGCTGTCTTTAGATCAATTCATCGCCCGTCGGGGAATGACAGGTCAATCACCCTCGAATTCAACGAGCGTCCGTACCGGTACGCCCAAATCCTCGAGCTTTCTGCGGCCGCCGAGATCCGGCAGGTCAATGACGAAGCAGGCCGCGACGATTTCGGCGCCCATCTGCCGCAGCAGTTTGACGGCTCCCTCGGCAGTGCCCCCCGTGGCAATGAGATCATCCACCAGAATGACGCTCTCACCGGGCGAAACCGCATCCTTGTGCATTTCCATTTCATCGAGGCCATACTCGAGACTGTAGGCGACCCGGACCGTCTCATAGGGCAGCTTGCCCTTCTTGCGAATGGGAACGAACCCGGCGGAAAGCTGGTGGGCGACGGCGCCGCCAAGGATAAAACCGCGTGCCTCGATGCCGGCGATTTGATCCACCTTGGTACCGGCATAGGGGTGAACGAGTTCATCGACCGCCCGTCGAAACGCCTTCGGATTACCCAGCAGCGTCGTGATGTCGCGAAACATGATGCCCGGTTTCGGATAGTCCGGAATCGTGCGAATGGCGTCGAGCAAAGTCTGCGTGAGCGTGCTGTCCATGTTGAGGGTCCCCTTCCTCAAAAGCGCATCCGAATGGTGCGACGGCGCGCAGCAAAAAGGCGGCTGTCTTGAGCCGCCCTTTCATCATTACCGATCAACGGTCAGTGTTCAACTCGCGACCAAACCGATTTTTTCGTCAGATACATCAGCCCGGCGAAGATCAGCATGAAGATCAACACCTTGAAACCCAATGACTTCCGGCTTTCCATATGCGGTTCGGCTGCCCACATCAGGAAGGCCGAGACATCCTTGGCATATTGGTCGACCGTTTCCGGCGAACCATCGTCATAGGTCACGAGTTCTTCCGAAAGCGGCGGCGCCATGGCCAGTGAAATCCCGCTCAGATAGTAAGGATTGTAATAGGTACCTTCCGGAACCTCGATGTCATGGGGAATGTCATCCGTATAACCGGTCAGCAGGGAATAGAGGTAATCCGGGCCGCCCTCGGCATACATGGTGAAGATGTCGAACACGAATTGAGGAAAACCTCGGGTCGCACCCCGCGCCTTGGCAATCAGAGAAAAGTCCGGTGGTGCGGCACCGTTGTTGACATAGGCAGCGGCTTCGGGATTGGGATAGGGCGAAGGGAAATAGTCGGCCAGGATTGCCGGCCTTTCGAACATTTCCCCTTCGTCATTCGGGCCGTCTTCCACTTCATATTCCGCAGCAAGCGCCTTGACCTGATCTTCGCTGTAGCCGAGATCGACAAAGTTGCGGAACGCGACACGATCCAGGGAATGGCAGGCTGCACAGACTTCCACATAGACCTTCAGTCCGCGCTGGAGCTGACCTTTGTCATAGGTGCCAAACGGACCGGCGAAAGACCAGTCGACCTCGCGCGGTGCCTTGTAGTGTTCCGAATCGCCCGCAGCAGACGAAACACCAACTGACAATCCGGTTGCGATGGCCAGCGACAATACTGATGAGACAAGCTTTTTCATTGGTTCTTGTTCCTTTCCCACGCTCGCCTAACCGCGATCTTCGGGTGCGGCCGTTGCTGGCGTTGGCTTGCCGTCACCCTGACTGGCCAGCACCGATTCGGTGATTGAATTGGGAACCTGTCTCGGTTTTTCGAAAATACCGAGCAAGGGCAGGATGATGATGAAAAAGCCGAAATAGTAAGCTGTGCCGACTTGCGCCATGATCACATACTGCCCCTCGGCCGGTTTGGACCCCAGCCACCCCAGGAACAGCGCGTTGGCGACAAAGAGCCAGAAAAACAGCTTGTACCAGGGACGATAGACCGCAGAGCGAACTTTCGAGGTATCAAGCCACGGCAGCAGGAACAGGATGAGGATCGATCCGAACATGGCAAGCACACCGCCAAGCTTGGAGTCGATCGGGCCGATGTTGAAAGTGATGGCCCGCAGGATGGCGTAGAACGGCAGGTAATACCATTCAGGCACGATATGCGCCGGTGTCTTGAGCGGGTTGGCTTCGACATAGTTGTCCGGGTGGCCCAGATAGTTCGGCATATAGAAGACGAAATAGGCAAAGACCGCCAGGAAGATTATCGTGGCAAAGCCATCCTTGATGGTCGCATAGGGTGTGAATGGGACCGTATCGGTCTTGGTCTTCACCTCGACACCGGTCGGGTTTGTCTGCCCCGTCACATGCAGCGCCCAAACATGAAGGATCACTACGCCGGCAATCATGAACGGCAGCAGGTAGTGCAGCGAGAAAAACCGGTTGAGTGTCGGGCTGTCGACCGCAAATCCACCCAGCAGCAATTCCTGGATTGGCTCACCGATCAGCGGGAACGCCGTGAAGAAGCCGGTGATAACCGTCGCGCCCCAGAAGGACATCTGACCCCAGGGAAGAACATATCCCATGAAGCCGGTTGCCATCATCAGGAGATAGATGATGACCCCGAGGATCCACAATATCTCCCGCGGCGCCTTGTAGGAGCCGTAATACATGCCTCGGAACATGTGGATATAGACCGCGATGAAGAAGAATGACGCACCGTTGGAGTGCATGTAGCGCAACAGCATGCCGGAATTGACGTCCCGCATGATGTTCTCGACGGAAGTGAACGCGCCTTCCGTCGATGCGACATAATGCATGGCAAGGACGATGCCGGTCAGAATCTGCACCACCAGCATGACGGACAGGATTGCGCCGAATGTGTAGGCATAGTTGATATTGCGCGGAACCGGATAGGCCACAAAGGAATCATAGACCAAGCGCGGAAGCGGCAGGCGTGAATCGACCCATTTGCCGAGTCCGCTTGACGGTTCGTATGTTGAATGTCCACCACTCATCGGTAATTCCCCTATTATCCGATTTTGATTGTTGTATCGGAAACGAACTCAAATGGCGGAATCGCAAGGTTTTCCGGCGCCGGTCCGCTGCGAATGCGGCCCGCCGTATCATAATGCGATCCGTGACAGGGGCAGAACCAGCCGCCGAAATCACCGGCCTGTCCAAGTGGCACACAGCCAAGATGGGTGCACACGCCGACCATCACGATCCAGTTTTCCCTGTCCTCGCCAGCCGATCTGTCAACATCGAGCGCCGGCGCATCGGGTGCAAGATTGGCATTGCGTGCGGCCTGGTCCTTGAGATCTTCCAGCGGCACAACGCTCGCTTCCTCGATCTCCTTGGCTGTTCGGTTGCGGATAAACACAGCCTTGCCGCGCCACTTCACAGTGATCGACATGCCTTCCTCAACACCGGAAACATCAACCTCGATTGTCGATAGCGCCAGCGTTGTCGCATCGGGGCGCAACTGGTCGATAAAGGGCCAGGCAACCGCCGCTGCACCAACGACTCCGGTCATCGCAGTCGTCAGATAGAGGAAATCGCGTCTGGTCGGTTCGGCAGCTGTCTCGTGTTCGCTCACGGTGGAAACCATCCTCTGCACAGTTTGTCCCCGGGAAACCTGTCGATCGGTCGGCTTTCAAAAACCGTCGGACCCACTGGTGTCCCTACATTTCGCCGGTTTCTAGGCTGCTTATTGGAATATGTCCAGTCTACACAAACGACCAGAGGCACAATGCCGCAAGTTTTTCCGTCATTGTGTCATCGTTCCGCCTCAACTGTTGATAAACCCACCCGATTGCCGCGACCAAAGCCGCGCATAAAGTCCGCCCTGTTCGAGCAGATCGGCGTGGGTTCCGTCTTCAACAATACGGCCGGCATCCAGCACGATGAGCCGGTCCATCCTGGCAATCGTGGAGAGGCGGTGCGCGACGGCGATGACCGTCTTGTCCTGCATGAGTCGGCCCAGATTGTCCTGAATCGCTGCTTCGATTTCCGAATCGAGGGCAGAGGTTGCCTCGTCGAGAATGAGAATCGGTGCGTCCTTGAGCATCACGCGTGCAATGGCGATGCGCTGGCGCTGCCCGCCGGAAAGCTTGACCCCTCGCTCGCCGACATGGGCATCAAGGCCGGTCCGCCCCTGCTGGTCCCGCAAATTCCCGATGAAAGGCCAGGCTTCCGCCTGCCGCGCGGCACGCTCGATCGCGGTAGCATCTGCATCCGGACGACCGAGTTGAATGTTTTCGCGGACCGATCGATGCATCAATGACGTGTCTTGCGTGACCACGCTGATCCGGGCACGAAGCGATGCCTGGGTCACATCACGGATATCCTGGCCGTCAATGGTGATCCGTCCCGAATCAAGGTCGTAGAACCGCAGCAGCAGATTGACGAGCGTCGATTTACCGGCGCCGGACAGGCCCACCAGACCAACTTTCTGGCCAGGCTCGACCTCCAGGGAGACATCATCGATCACCGCACTGCGGCTCGAATAGCGGAAGTGGACCCGCTCAAAACAGATTCGGCTTTCCGTGATGGCCAGTGGCCGTGCGTCGTCACGATCCCGCAGGGCAATCGGTCGGCTCAGCATTTCGACGGAATTCTGGATGATACCGAAATTGCGCATCAAACTGTTCAACTGGGTCATCATCCGGCCGAGCAGCAAGCTCAGACGCAGGACAAGTGCAAGGGTGAATGCCACCGCCCCGATACTGATTTCGCCCCGCAGCCACAGATCGATCGAAAGCACACCGGTCGCGACGATCATCAGGCCCGAGAGCGCTGCCAGCGACGCCCGAACGCCTGTCAAAATCCGCGTAAAGGGAACAAGCGCACCGAGAAAGAGGTCGAACCCACTTCGAATATAGCGGTCATTTTCCTCTTCCCGGCCGAATAATTTGAGGGTCTGAATATTGGTGTATCCGTCGACAAGCCGGCCATTGATGACCGAAGCCGCCTCCGCGACAAGTTTCGCGCGGTGGCGGATACGCGGCACAAAGTATCGGGCAATGACAGCAAAGGCCGCGATCCATGTGGCGACAATCGCCGCAAGGCGCCAATCGAGCTGACCGACGAGAATCAGGGTGGTCACCGCATAAATGGCGATGAACCAGACGATCTGCAGCAGTGACACCATGAAGTCACCGATTGCCTGACCCGACTGCCAGACCTTGGTAACAACGCGACCGGCAAATTCATCCTGAAAAAAGGACAGGCTCTGGCGGGAAATATGGGCGTAGGCCTGCCAACGCACCAGGCTGAAAAAGCCCGGAACGATGGTCTGCTCCTCGACCAGGGAAACCAGCGGCGCAACAAGAAACCGTCCACCCAGAACCACCACCAGCATGAACAGCAATTCCAATCCGTGCTGTTGCATCAGTCCGGCCCAGCCCTCGGTCGGATCGGCAGATTCCAGCAGATCGACCAGGCGACCCACAAAATAGAACAGAGCGACTTCGAGAAGGGCGACAAACCCGCCCAGCACGATCATCACGATAAACGGCCATTTCGCCTGGCGCACATAATGCAGGAGAAACTGGAGCGCGCCGCCGGAAGGAGCCGCTGCCGGGGCCGCATCGAAAGGCCGGATCCAATGTTCGAACAGGCTGAAAATACGGTCGAGAATCATGTCCGGACGATAACACGTCACCGGCCGGCATTGACCGTTTCATTGACGCGTCTGCGACAGAGCCCACCCGCTTTGCCGATTGTCGGTCAGGGCTTGGCGGGGGCCGCCTCGGCCTCCAGCCGTTGCTGTTCGTCGATGACGGCTTGCGATGCTGCTGCCGCAACAGCCGAATCCACCTGCTCACCACCCTCCTTGCCGTCCTCGCGTTCCGGAATATTCACCCGCACCTCACGCCTTGCGAATTCAATCCCGTTTTCCGCGAAGATCTTCTGCACCCGTGAATAGACATCCTTGCGGATCATCCACTGCTTGCCGGGCTTGGCCATGAATTTGCCACGCACGACGATCCCGACATCATTGACGTCGTAGACCCCCTGCGATTTGAACGTCTGGATAATGTCCTCGGCATAGGGCGCGTCCATGATCTCCTTGCCGATCTGCTTGAACAGTTTTTTCACCTTGTTGGCGTCCGTATCGAACGGCACGGTGAACTTCAGCTTGACAATCACCCAGTCACGCGAATTGTTGGTCACTTTCGGTATTTCGCCATAGGGGATGGTATGGACAGGTCCCTGATGGTGTCGCAATTGAAGCGAACGCACCGAGATTTTTTCAACGGTGCCGACGGTGCCGTCAATGTCGAGATATTCTCCCACCCTGAACGCATCGTCGACCAGGAAGAACAACCCGGCGACAACGTCACGGACAAGCGTCTGGGCTCCAAAACCGATCGCCAGCCCGACAATTCCGGCTCCAGCCAATAGTGGCGTGATATCGACGCCCAGATTGCCCAATGCCACCAGGACCGTCAGGGTAACGATGGTAACCTGCGCACACAGCTTGATCAGCGGAAGCACGGTCGACAGGCGCGAACCGCCGGCGCCACCGCCCTCGCCGCCTCCCGGTTCCTCCGATTCCAGATCGATCCCGGCAGCCGTCTGTTCATCGGCCAGCTTGCGGTTGAGCCAGAGTGTAACGAGTTCCCAGACCAGATAGCCAATCGCCAGAATAAACAGATTTTCAAACAAGGTTCCGGCAATTCTCGCACCCAGGCCGGCCGATGCTAGATTTCTGAAATCGATGCCCCAGATCTTCGCGATCACGATAATGACGGCTGCCACTACAAGGGCACGGCCAATCCTGACATAGCTGCGTTTGGTCGAATTGTAGGCTGCTTCGGCGACCAGGCCTTCCCCCCGCATGGGTGGCACCAGGTGTTTGACGAGCCCGCGAACGGTCGTGTCGAGGACCGGTGCGCACAGAAGTGCAAAAAGAGTGATGTATTGCTGCCCGTCTGCCAGCAAATCAAATCGCCCCTGCGCGGCAATGATTTCCACCAACATCCAGGTGAGACCGACAAGAACCATGGCAAACCAGGGGTAAACCTTTGCCACAAACTTTTCCGCCTGCGTGGCCTCGTTCTCTCCACCGATCAACATGGACGTCAACCCGTAGCGAGCCCGGTAGACCGTATAGCCAATCCAGATGAACGTGATCAGAAACAGCCAGAATCCCAGCCGGCTTTCTCCCAGTTGGACGCCATTCAAATAGAGAAACACCAGGAGCGCATTCGAAAAACCGGCAAAAAAGATGATGCCGTTCTGATTGTAGTAGAGAAACTTCGCCGTCCAGTCATCCGCATACATCAGCCTCAGATTTGGCGAGTTGGGTGCAAGGAGAAATCGCCCCAGGGCAGCACCGGCGCGGGGAAAGACAACAATGCCGAGCATGAAGAGGTCGACAATTCGCTGATCGGTCTCCGGGACCAGAACCAGCACGAGAACACGGGTAACGGCAAAAAACGCCAGCAGACCGGCGATATCCAGCAGCAGGCGTTTTCCCAGCAGCTCAATTGTCTGTTTCAGACCATCCGGTTTGTCCATTTGCTGGATCTGGTTGCGCCATCGACTCGCGATCCGGGTAACGGCCATTTCAACAACGAGGCCGCCAGCAATTGCACCCACGACACTTGCGATCAGCAACATTATCCCGCTGAAGCCGCGAGGCTTTGCGAAATTTGCAAGGCCGGTCGCGAGCGCATCATAGATCTGTGGCACCCTGACAACGGCCTCTCCGACGGAAACACCAACACCGATGAGGGACTGTGTCAAATAGGTGAAGGCATTGCCTCCACCGCCGGCTGTTTCCGTATTTCCCGACGCAGCAACCGCGTCCAGGCGTTGCAGCAACAACTCACGAACCTGCTGATCACTCAGCGTCGATACCAGTTCCCGGATCGTTTCGGGTGTCAACTCTTCCGGCAGCTTCACCGATTCGGGTGTCGCTTCGGCTTGAGAGCCGGTCACGGCGGTCAGACCGGTTTGCGCCAGGCTTGGCTGTGAACCCAGCAGGACGGTCAGGATCAGTGCAAAGCCAAACTGGCACAGAAACCAACCTATCGTCGTTGTCGAACGCTCTTTCGCAGTCATCGTACCCCCTTCGACAACACCCCATTGCGGGTCACAATAACGAAATTCGTGAACCCGGCAATCCGCCGAGCCCAAATGCCGCCACCTATTCGGCAGCGGCATTTTCTTTTGAATCCGGTTCGCTGTTGATAAACCCACCGGACTGGCGCGACCACAGATCAGCATAGAGACCGCCGCCGTCGAGCAACTGCGTATGGGTCCCGGTCTCGACGATCTGGCCGGCTTCAAGCACCACCAACCGGTCCATTTCGGCAATGGTCGACAGGCGGTGGGCAATGGCAATCACGGTTTTTCCCTGCATTAGGGCAAACAGGTTTTCCTGGATCGCCGCTTCCACTTCGGAATCGAGCGCTGACGTTGCCTCGTCCAGCACCAGGATCGGCGCATCCTTCAAAAAGACACGGGCGATCGCGATCCGCTGCCGCTGGCCGCCGGAAAGCTTGACACCACGTTCGCCGACATGGGCGTCAAGACCAATCCGGCCCTGCTGATCAGTCAGGTCCTGGATGAAGTCCCAGGCATTGGCGCGTCTTGCCGCATCGATGATCTCGCCTTCCGAGGCATCGGGTTTGGAGTAGCCGATATTGTCTCGGATGGACCGGTGCAGAAGCGACGTGTCCTGTGTCACCACGCCGACATTGGCGCGCAGACTGTCCTGCGTGACCTGCGATATGTCCTGGCCATCGACAAGGATGCGTCCGGCTTCCAGGTCATAGAACCGCAACAGAACATTCGTCAGCGTCGTCTTGCCGGCACCGGATCGTCCGACCAGGCCGATCTTCTCGCCCGGATCGATCGTCAGCGACAAATCGTCGATCACGCCGCCATCCTTGCCATAGTGGAAACGAATGTTCTCGAAGACGATCTTGCCCTCCGGCGCGCTCAGCGTCTTCGGCTGATCACGATCCGTCACGGTGTTCGGCTTGGACATCATGGACATGCCATCGATGACAACCCCGATATTCTCGAAAAGGGCCGAAACTTCCCACATGACCCAGTGGGACATGCCGAATATGCGCAGGCACAAGGCCACGGTTGTCGCGATTGCACCGACGGAGATGGAATCCGCCAGCCACAGATTGATGGCCATGAACCCGATGACAAACAACAGGATCGAATTGCACAGATAGACGATCGAATGAAACAGGGTGACCAGTCGCATCTGCCGATGCACGGTGACCATGAATTCGTCCATCGCATGACGGGCATAGGTCTCTTCCCTGCCGGCATGGGAAAACAGCTTGACCGTCGCGATGTTGGTATAGCTGTCGACAACCCGTCCGGTCATCATGGAGCGCGCATCCGCCTGCTCACGCGCGATGCGTTTCATCCGCGGGACAAAGTACCGGATAAGACCAAGATAGACAGCCAGCCAGACGACCAGCGGCACCACGAGGCGCATGTCGGCGGCAGCCACCATGGCCAGCATCGCGATGAAATAGACCGCCACGTAGACCAGCACGTCGAGGACCTTCATCACCGCCTCGCGGATCGCCAGCGATGTCTGCATCACACGCGTGGCAACGCGACCGGCAAATTCATCGGCAAAGAACGAGAGGCTCTGGCCCAGCAGGTGCCGGTGCATCTGCCAGCGCGCAATCATCGGATAGTTGCCCAGCAGTGTCTGGTGCGTCAACAGGGACTGTATCCAAACGATAACCGGCAGTCCGACCAGCACCAATGTGCCCATCCAGAACAGACGAACGCCCTCCTTGGCCAGAAAATCCTCGCGTGTCGACGTCGTCAGCCAATTGACGATATCGCCGAGGAAGCCGAACAAAAACACCTCGCCGACCGCAATCGCAGCCGTGAGCAGTGACATCATCAGGAGCCACGGTGCTGCCTCCCGCGAATAATGCCAGCAGAAAGGCAGGAAACGGTCGGGAGGTTGCCCGGAAAGCGCCTCAGGATAGGGATTCAAACGGTTTTCAAACCAGCCAAACATAATTCAGCCTCAGTTAATTGGGGAGCAGGAACGCGCGCAATGGCCAAACATGGACCGCTGCAGGCGGTCGGCACTCTGGCGGTGCAGTCTGTCGATTGGACGAGCCGTTAATGCTCAGAAAAATCCGTGCTCAGGGCACGATGAAACGAAAATCAAGCGTCAGGGATTTCCGATAAAGGGACCCGAAGGTCAGCTTGCGGCTGGTCGGGTCCGGACCGGGAGCATCGCTGGCGCAGCGACATCAACCATCGAAGGTTGAATGGTATCAATGCAATCCATGCGTTTGTCCTCCGATTGAAGCCAGTCCGAAGCTAAGGGTCATACAGCGATTCGACCTCTGCGGCCACAATGGCTTGGTCAAAAAAGACCCAATGGTCGATCCTCACCCAGCGGTTGTTGCAATTTGGCCACGACCATGGTCTGCCAATGTGTTGGCACCGAGGGATGCAGGGACATAGCATGACGAGCAGAATACGCATTGCGCTTTACCAGCCGGACATCCCTGGCAACACCGGCACGATCCTGCGCATGGCTGCCTGTCTGGGCGTCGCGGTGGATATTGTCGAGCCGGCCGGTTTCGACATGTCCGATCGCGCCTTGCGGCGTGCCGGCATGGATTACGCAGAGCAGGCGGCCATGCGGCGTCACCGCACCTGGAACCATTTCCTCGAATGGAACGCGCAAGAAAGGCGCAGGCTGATCCTTGCCACGACGCAGGCGGAACAATCCTACCGGACCTTCGCGTTCAGATCTGATGACATATTGCTGTTCGGCCGTGAGAGCGCTGGCGCTCCGGAAGACGTCCACCGGGCGGCAGATGCCCGGTTGTGCATTCCGATGGTCGACGGACACCGCTCTCTCAATCTGGCGATCTCCACGGCGCTGTTTGTCGGCGAGGCCCTTCGGCAAACCGTTGACGACAGTGAATGAAAGTTGATCAGTCGGCTGTCGGCAAACGACGCATGGTGAATTCGATCTGATTGTCGGGCAATTGGCGCCAGCTTTCGACTTCGGTCCAATAGGCCGCCTTCGGCCATGCTTCGAACCACTCCCGCGCCTTTTCACGAGCCGCTCCACGCGGCAGACAAAAGGTTTCCCGGACAAAGGAATCACGTCCGGTGGAAGCGCCGGCGCGGCGTCCCTTCCTGATTTGCCGCCGCAATCCGTCCATCGGCGGAATTGTCGGAACTCGTTTCATCTACAGCACCTTTGCCCTTGATTGTAATGGCAAATCGCCGTTTTGGCGAATCGGATTTCATGAAGTTAAAAAAACCGACAAGGGTTGAAATATGGTGCCGAACTCTATGGCATCGCTGTGGGGTTGCTGTTAAACATTGCGGGGAGACTGATGGGGACATTGTAATGGAAAGACCAAACCTTCCGATTGGCCTGCCGGGCGAATTGGAAGAAAAGAAAGATCAGGCACGCGTCTGGTTCGAATCCCTGCGCGATGCGATCTGCGAGTCATTCGAACAGCTTGAAAAAGACCTGACCGGTCAGTTGTCTGAAGACCCGCCCGGGCGATTTGAACGCAACGAATGGCAGCGTGAAGAAGGGCGTGGTGGCGGCGGCATCATGTCGATCATGCGCGGCAGGGTCTTCGAAAAGGTCGGAGTCCACACGTCGACCGTCTATGGCGAGTTCTCACCGGAATTTCGCCAGCAGATCCCCGGTGCGGAACTCGACCCCCGATTCTGGGCTTCTGGCATTTCCCTCATTGCCCATCCGGTCAATCCGCATGTTCCGGCCGTGCATATGAACACAAGAATGGTCGTGACATCGACGCAATGGTTCGGCGGTGGCGCCGACCTCACGCCGGTGCTCGACAGCCGGCGCACGCAGGACGATCCCGATACGAAGCTATTCCATCGGGCCATGCAGGTGGCCTGTACACGCCACGGTGTGGCGGACTATCAGCGCTACAAGGACTGGTGTGACGAATACTTCTATCTCAAACATCGTGACGAGCCGCGCGGCGTCGGTGGAATTTTCTTCGACTGGCTGCGCTCAAAGGAAGCGGTCGGCGGATGGAAGGCCGATTTCGCCTTCGTCCAGGATGTCGGGCGGGCCTTTGCCGTTGCCTATCCGAAGCTCGTACGGGCCAATTTCAATACGCCGTGGAATGAACATCACCGCAACGAGCAATTGATCCGCCGCGGCCGCTATGTCGAGTTCAATCTGCTTTACGACCGGGGCACGATATTCGGCCTGAAAACCGGGGGCAATGTGGACTCCATCCTGTCGTCCATGCCACCTGCCGTTCGCTGGCCCTAGGCTGTAGCGACCCTTGGGGAACCAGGGAATGCACGCTTGGGCGGGACAGTCCGCGAAACTGGCACGCGATGAGCCTGCAACAGATCTGATCGCACGCCTGTGGGATGAGGCACTGGAATTGTTGCAGGGCTGACCAGAAACCTTTTTGCGGTTTGCAGTGTGGCGATCGAATAAGTCGCCAACTTGTAACCACAGAACGCCCGGATGCGGATCGAGACAGAAAACACGAACCAATGCGTACCGCGCTACGCGTTCACGATGAGAAACCCCTTCGGCAACAGGTTTCCGGACCGGGTCCAGGTCAAATGTCGAACCGCAATGCGAGATCGCCATGCGGCCTGGCTGTGTTTTAATGCGTTTGCAGAATGTCCAGGCACCAGTGGTAAAGCGGCAAGTCCTCATCTTCTCCGCAAAACGACCAATATGCCGCCAGCCATTTTTGAACCATGAAACCAGTCTCCAAAAGCCCGCGTTCCCGTAGCCAGCCTCTTGCCTGCAGTTGGTCCTTTTCGCCTGCGGCGGGTGTTATGGACGGGTTCAAGAACGCTGCTGCAATTATCGGATTGAATTGGGAATTGCCCGCTATTGTCGTACCCCCAAAATCGAGAACGGCCGTAATCCTGCCGTCTGCGCACAGCACATTTGACGGGCAGTAGCCCAAATGTACGAGCTTGGGCTGATCGGGTTCCTCAATCGCGTCAACAATGCGATCCACATCAATACGCAGGCCGCGAACCCTCAAGGACTCCTGCGCCCGCACCCGCAGAAACGTTTTGAAACAGCTGTTGCGAATGGCACCATCCCGCGCCAACTCGCCGTACTCGGTTTCGCCGCTCAACAACTCCCCGAGCTGTAAGGAAGCCTCGAGGTATTCATGCACCAAACGGTGACGTCCGGTGCCCGCCAGTCGCACAAGCGCATCGCTCACGGGGATGCCGCTCAGGCGATCCTCCACAGTGAAATACAGGCCACTTTCAAACCCGAAATCCCGCACGCGCGGAATATCGAAACTGGCTCGGTTCGATCTGGATCCAAGTCGATTCAAAAGAACTATTCTGGACGATGCGTCGGCTTCAAGCGTTCCCGCTCTATTCACGCGCAACACCGAAGCATCATTCAGCGCAAACACCTGTGCTTCCGCCCCGGCACCGACAAGAGCGGATGCACCAATGCCAAATCGCTTTAGAATGTTGTCCAGGTCGCTGATGGCGCATGCCTCATCTGTCATGGCTGAACTCGCCAAGGGGCCAGAAGCAACCGTCCCTTTCGTTCTATTGGCAACCCGTCGGCACGGCAATATGAACAGAGCACGCCAGGACCTTGGCGGCAGTGGACATTCCGGACCATCAATTTCCGGGAGAAGCGACCGCGCTCAATGTCCAGACGACCAGCGGCGCTTCGATCCCGCGAATGGGCTGCGCCGGCTGCTCGACCAACTGATCAAACAGCGTTTTGGATGAGTTTGCTTCATCCCGCGACTGTTGAATGAGATCATCGCTGGCAACCAGGCTGCAGTCGAGTGATCGTGATAGTCCCTGCAATCGGCTGGCAATGTTGACCGTGCTGCCGATCACCGCGAATTCCAGCCGGTTTGCACCGATATCCCCCAGAACGACCGGACCGTAATGGATCCCGAAACCGACTTGCAGATGGGGTTGACCCCGTTCGGTGCGAATACGGTTCATGTCATCGACCGAATTGATCATCGCTCGGGCACACCGCAGAGCGTTTCCGGCATCGTTATCACCGGCAAAGGGGGTACCGAATGTTGCCATCAATCCATCACCCAGGAACTTGTCCAATGTTCCGCCGTGGTCAAAGACCGCATGCTCCATGCGGCTGTGAAAATCACGCAATGTCTGAATCACATCCTCGGGATCACGACCATCGGCGAAGGCAGTGAACCCCGCAATATCGACAAACATCACCGCGACATTCTGTGTCCGCACCTTCTTCAGGGGTTCGTCATTTTGCGCCAGTTCCGCAACGACATTCGGTGAGAAGTAACGTGCAAGATTACTGCGTTCGCGCTCGGATGCCGCATGGCTCTTCAGCAACTCGTTTGAGCGTTTGACGGTGAGCGCAAGCGTCACGGCGACAATCAGAAACACCACCACTTCCTGCAGGCGCCAACCGATGTGAAGGGCATTGGGGTCCAGGATCTCAAACATTCGAGGCCGGCCCGCCAATGCTGTCTTGACGGCTTCGGACAATCCCGGCTGTTCATTCGGCACAAAATACACCCACAAAACACCGGCAGCCCACAATCCTGTTGTCCAGGTGCCCACCGCAATCACCGTGCGCCAGGAATAGGCCAGCGTGGCGCCCGCAAGCAGCACGAAGAAGAAGATAAAGGCACCGAAGCGATACTGCATGGCCAGGGGCCAATCCAGGTTGTTGAATGGGTTGGGAACAACCGTCACCAGCGTCATCAGCGCCAGATCGCAAAAGATCAATATGAGTTCCGGCCGTGACTGGCCGACCTTGCCGACCTGCAGTTGTGCCCAACCGATAAGCGCCAGGAGCGCAAGCGGCAAATAGTAGTAGAGCACATCCCAGTTGGGATTGATAAACGGCAAAATGACCGCAATGATTGCCAGGGCAACCCAGCGGGCCCGCACTGCAAGCAGCAGTCCGTCGCGCTTGGCGCCCTCCAGCGCCGATTCCGCATAGGCATTGGCACTCAGTTGAGCGTCGTCATCTTCAACGACCGCGATAGGCGCGGCTGGCAGGATTCTCACGGCGGTTTCTGGAGGCATGAATCATATCCGTTAATCGACAGTCTGCCGCCACAATATCGGGGCTCGAACAGGCGCAAACAAGCCTTCCGGCACACAGCACAACGTCTGTTCCGGTCGGCGGGGTCAATGAGCCAGGTTTGGAATGAGCATGCGACGCACAGCCCATGGGGAGGATGCAGCAGCCGCGTCCGCCGTTGCGTTGGACTTTTTCAAAGTTGGAAACGAGTAATGTACCGCTCGTCACCGGGGGCCTGACGGCGCGAGGAAATGAACCCTGGATCGGTGGGAACGTCATGGGCTCCGCCGCCGTGGATTGGTCGAGACGCCAAATATGATAATGCACAGCGAGCGTATTTGCGTGCCGGTTCCATGCATCCGGTCAGGCGGCGACACCGTTTCCGGACGCATGGGATCTATAGTGATGTGCCTGCTATCTCAGGTCGCCATCAATAGGCACGGCACACATAGGAAATGGTGCAGTAATGCGCATCCTTCGTGCGAACATTGTAGCGCTGTGCGTCCTCGTCGGCAGAGGGGCAGTTCAGGCTGGTTTTTTGACTGACCGGAACCCCATCATAGATAGGCAGGACCGTGCCGCTGCGGGTGCGCACGTAAATACGGCCATTCTTTTCGTAGTTTGCGACGGCCATTGCGCAGGTCATCTGATCGGCCGTCACCAATGCGTGGGCGGCGGGTGTCAATGCAGTACCAAATACAGAGATGCCCAGGGCAAACGCTGCAATTTTCTTAAGATGCGACATTGGGGGGTCTCCTCGAGTTATTTGCTCAACGTTGCAAGCCGCGTCAACAGCTCGTTTTTCGACATGACGAAACTGCTCTCCAGCCAGACCGTCTCAAGTTCGGCCATTGCCTTGCCAAGCGACGGTCCCGGTTCGAAGCCGCGAGAGACCAGATCACTCCCTTTCAGCGGAAAGACCGGTTTCTTCCAACCGGTTGCCACCTTCAGCAGGCGCGACACCTTGGCCGCGTCCATGAGAGCTGAATCGTCTGTCTCGGCCTTGGCACGAAGAGCACTCAATCGGAGTCTTATACGATCCTCGATCGCCGTTGGATCACCCAGATAAAGATGACGTTTGAGAACCGTATCGGTGACCGTGTCGGGAAGTTCTTCCTGTTCAGCCCAGCTGGTCACCCGCCGGGTCTCGGCCTTCGACAGGCGCAGCCGCTTCGCCATTTCAGCCATGCGCGCGGGATCAGGCGGCACAATCGCCATCAGCCGCAACATCGGGTCGGCGGGCCAGCCAAGCGTCCTTTCGGTGCTGACAAGACCGGGGATGCCGTCAATGCCCCATCGGTCGCTTTCCGCCAGCACGGCTGACAACACGCCGGACTGGCGCATCCACAACATCGACCGTGCGGGATCAGGGGCCCCCAGCAGGCGCTTGAGTTCTGACCATACCCGTTCGGCGGACAGTTTCGAGAGGCCTGATTTCAGCCGTGCGCAGGCGCGCAATCCATCGGCATCCGGGCGGCCCTTCCCGTACCACGCGAAGAAACGAAAAAACCGCAATATGCGAAGGTAATCCTCCTCGATCCGCCGGCCGGCATCACCGATGAAACGGACGGTTCCCGATTCAATGTCAGCTATGCCGCCGACCAGGTCGATGACGGTACCCGACGCGTCGGCATAGAGCCCGTTCATGGTCAGGTCGCGGCGCTGCGCATCAGCGGTCCAATCGGTGCTGAAGGCCACGTCGGCGCGGCGCCCATCCGTCGCGACATCGACCCGCAGGGTCGTGACTTCAAACGGGTGGCCCTTGGCGACCACGGTGACGGTTCCGTGTTCGATGCCGGTTGGTATCGATTTGAATCCGGCCTTATCGGCCCGTTCGATTACCATATCCGGGGCCAGCGTTGTCGCAATATCGATGTCGCCGACGCGTTGATCCATCAGCGCATTGCGAACGGCTCCACCGGCAATTCTCGCCTCCCCGTCACCCTCATTGAGGATTGCCATCACGCTTTGCAGCGTCGGATCCCTGAACCAGTCGCACTCGGCAACACATGCCGCGTTTCGTTGGTCGCTCACGAATAATGCCTTTCATAAAGGGTCCGTAAGATTCCGGCGGTCACCCCCCAGATGTAATATTCACCATAGGGCATCGTGTAAAAATGCCTTTCCTTGCCGTCCCAGAACCGGCTTTCGCGATTGTGGTTTGAAGGGTCCATCAGGAAATCGAAGGGCACTTCGAAGGCCTCATCAACCTCATGCCTGTTGATGGTCATGGTGTAATCGCCGCGCACGATGGCCAGCACCGGGGTAATACGAAAACCTGTAACGGTCAGATAGTGCGGCAGACGGCCGACCGGTTCGATCACCGACTGCGCAAGCCCGATCTCCTCGTCGGCTTCGCGCATCGCAGCGGCTTCGACGGAAACATCCTCTGGATCGACCGCACCACCCGGAAATGCGATTTGCCCCGAGTGGGTTCGCATCGTTGCCGTTCGCCGAGTCAAAAGAACGCTGGCCCGGTTGCCGTGATCGACAACCGGAACCAGCACTGCGGCCTCGCGCAGTTCCTGACCGGCCAGATGCTCGGCAATGTCGCGATTGAGGATGTGATCCCCATATTGGCGCCAGTCCGCGGGACCCTTCTCCGCCGAAGCCCTCGACCGAAACGTCGCTGCACTGAAATCGTTACCCGGGTCAGATCCCATAAAATTCATCTGTCCTGCGCTGTTGCTGTTGCCATGCGAACTGCAGTTGGGATCATCGGGACTGCGCCTCAAGCTGTTTCATCGGCATGATCGGAAAGGCAATGCCACCCGAACGCACACAGAAGGTCTCGGTACCGTCGATCGACTCTGGCCGGCCGAGCTCGACGATGTCATACATCAAGGCCCTGCTGACCAGCGCTTCAAGCCGGCCACGCACATGCAGATAGGGTTTCAATTCATCGTTTTCGCCGGCGATCTCAAAACGCATGGGATGATCGGAACCGGCCTCAACCACATCTCCGACATTGGTTCGAAATGTCAGGATCTGATCCGGACCCTCGGCGCTGACATTCATTTCGACACCGACAAAGGGCGCGTCCTCGACACGTATGCCGACCTTTTCCACCGGTGTCACCAGATAGGTTTTTCCGTCCTCGTCCTTGCGCAGGACCGTCGAGAACAGACGCACGAGAGGCGCGCGGCCAATCGGCGTTCCCATGTAGAACCATGTCCCGTCAGCGCGGATTTCCATATCCAGGTCACCGCAAAACTCCGGGTTCCATTTCTCGACCGGCGGCAAGCCCTTCTTCGTCGAGGCTGCACGGGAAATCAGAGCCTCAAGCCCGGCTGCATCCCTGGCCGCGGTTATTTCTCCTTTTGCCATTGTCTGGTCCAGCTTCGTCTGTATTCACAAAAATGTTCACTTATGGCGAATCGCCGAATATGCAATTCTTGCGGCATAAAACATCCACAAGCCATTGATGGATTTCCGGGCCGCGCCACATAAGGCATGATATATGTGATGTTCGTCCCGAACTCAAAGCGACGGAGTAATGATAATGGGCATCGTTGAAAATACCGCTCCGGCGATGAACGAGGAAGAAGTGGTTGCCGCGGCCGAGGCCGCCTTGACCGACATCGCCGCAGTTCGCAATGAGATCGGTAATGTCATATTCGGACAGCAATCGGTTGTCGAACAGACCATCCTGTCGGTCCTTTCCGGCGGCCATGCGCTTCTTGTTGGCGTGCCGGGCCTGGCGAAGACGAAACTGGTGGCTACACTTGGTACGGTGCTTGGCCTCGATGACAACCGTATCCAGTTCACGCCAGACCTGATGCCATCGGATATACTGGGCTCGGAGGTCATGGACCAGAATGACGAGGGCAAGCGATCCTTCCGGTTCGTTCCCGGTCCTATTTTCACCCAGTTGCTGATGGCCGATGAAATCAACCGCGCTTCACCACGGACCCAGTCGGCGCTGCTGCAGGCCATGCAGGAGTACCATGTGACCGTTGCCGGAGCGCGCCACGATCTGCCCGGTCCCTTTCATGTTCTGGCAACCCAGAACCCTCTGGAACAGGAAGGCACCTACCCACTCCCGGAAGCCCAGCTCGACCGGTTCCTGATGCAGGTGGATGTGCTCTATCCCGAAATCGACGCCGAACGCCGTGTTCTGTTGGAAACAACCGGCACACAGGAAGCATCCGCAAAGCCGGTCTTGACCAGTTCACGGCTGCAGGAAATCCAGGCGCTTGTGCGGCGCATGCCGGTGAGCGAAACCGTCGTTGACGCGATCCTTTCGCTGGTTCGCTCGGCCCGGCCCGGCACCGGAAACGAAGAAACCGACCGGAATGTCGCCTGGGGTCCAGGGCCGCGTGCAGGGCAGGCCATGATGCTGTGTGTCCGGGCACGTGCTCTTTATGACGGCCGCCTCGCCCCATCGGTTGATGATGTGCATGCGCTTGCCGAGCCTGTCCTTCAACACCGCATGGCGCTGACATTCGCCGCACGTGCCGAGGGCATGCATATTCGCGATGTGATTGCCGGCCTCGTCGCCAGGGCCCGTGGAAACTAGAGCGCGCTGATGGCTGCGATCGGACAGGCCGCCGAGGCGGTTACCACACCATCGGCTCTGGCCAGGGCACGCCAGCGCGCCGCCTATGTCCCTGATCTGTTGGTCGAAGCCAGCCGCGTGGCCAATACGGTGATCGCCGGCTGGCACGGTCGGCGCAAACGCGGCATTGGCGAAAACTTCTGGCAGTTCCGTCCCTATGTCGAAGGCGAAGGCCTCGCCCGCATTGACTGGCGCCGTTCGGCGCGCGACGATCATACCTATATTCGCGACCGGGAATGGGAAGCCGCACACACCGTCTGGCTTTGGGCCGATTCATCACCGTCGATGCTGTTCAAGTCCACGCTCGCACCGGTCTCCAAGCAAAGCCGTGCCATGGTCATATTGCTGGCGCTTGCTGAAATTCTGGCCCGCTCCGGCGAGCGCATTGCCTGTCCCGGCGTGATGGATCCGGTTTCTGCACGCAATGCCGCCGAGCGGCTTGCTGCGGCGATCAGCCTGCAAACCATGGCAGACACCTTTCCCGAATTGTCGCAAATCGGCCGGCAGAGTGATCTCGTGCTGATTTCCGATTTTCTCGATCCTGCCGAAGAGGTCATTGAAAAACTGGCGCCAATCGCGAAACGCGGCATACGCGGCCATGTTCTGGAAATCTGCGATCCTGTGGAGGAGAGCTTCCCCTATAGCGGCCGGACCGAGTTCATCGATCCCGAGAGCGGTGAAAAACTGACCGCCGGCCGGGCTCAGACGATCCATGCCGATTACCGCAGAACCTATCTGGCCCGGCGGGAAAGCATTGCCGAAAACCTTCGCCGCCTTGGCTGGAACTTCATTACCCATCACACGGATCAACCGGCATCACAGGCGCTCGTTGCGCTACACACCCATTTGTCCGGCGTCCCGGCCGGTGGCATGCGGGGGAGCGCGCAGTGAACGCCCTGCCCCTTGCCTTTGGCGCGCCAGCAATCCTGCTGGGCCTGGTGGCGCTACCGATCATCTGGTGGCTGCTGCGCCTGACTCCGCCCCGGCCCAAAACAGAGCTGTTTCCACCGCTTCGGATTCTGGCGCGGGTATTGAAAAAGGAAGAGACCCCGTCGAAAAGCCCGTGGTGGTTGACGCTGTTGCGCCTGCTGATTGCTGCGCTGGTGGTCTTTGCGCTGTCAAAACCCGTGCTCAATCCCGATGAAACACAGTTGAGTGGCGATGGCCCGCTGATCCTGCTGGTGGACAATGACTGGTCGACCGCGCCGGACTGGAACGCCAGAATGGCCGTGGCCGATCGTCTCATCACCCATGCGGAGGAGGCGAACAGGCCCGTATCCTTGGTGTTGACGGCGGAGCGGCAGCACAATGCCATTCCCAATTCCGCCTCCACTGCTCGTGAAAGACTGCAGGCGGCCGAGCCACGGCCCATCAAGAGCGATCGACAGGCAGCGCTTTCGGCCCTGCTGACTGCCTATGAGACAACCGCGCCGGGATCTCTGGCATTCCTTTCATCCGGGCTGGCCGAACCCGACACGCAGGGCGCCTGGCAGGCACTTCTCGACAAGGGGGCAAGCGACGTGCTGCTATTCCAGCGGGACGATGGCAATACGCTTGCCCTGACCACGGCGGACAATGACGCGGAGGGGTTTGCCCTCAAGGCGCTCCGGTTGAACAAATCTGCAGCGGAGCGTTATCCCGTTTCCGCGCTGGACAACAAGGGCCGTCCGATTTCCAGCGGCGAGCTGGTGTTCGACAGCGAGTCCGGCGAAGGCACGGCCATTTTGTCCGCACCATTCGAACTGCGCAACGATTTCGCCACCATCTCTCTTGACGGCCATGCAACAGCGGCAACCCGTTATTTGCTGGACGACAGTTTTCGCCGCCGACGTGTCGCGTTGCTGTCCGCCGAACCGTTGGACCTGTCGCAACCGCTCCTGTCGCCGCTTTACTATCTGACCCGTGCGCTGGAACCGTTTGCCGATCTCATCCTGCCGCAACAACCGGAGCTCTCCGACGCCCTCTCGGAACTGCTCGAGCAGCGGCCATCGGTTCTCGTGATGGCCGATATCGGGACGCTGCCGAGCGACGCTGCAGATATGCTGGACGACTGGATTGACGGTGGAGGCCTGCTGCTTCGTTTCGCCGGACCGCGCCTTGCCGGTGGCAACAATGACGATCCCTTTGTTCCGGTGGAACTGCGTCGCGGCGAACGGGCGCTTGGCGGCGCCCTGTCCTGGAGCGAGCCCCAGCCGCTCGCAGAATTCCCGTCGAGCAGTCCGTTTTTCGGCATGCCGCGTCCCGATGACGTGACCGTCAGCCGGCAGGTTTTGGCCGAACCCTCTGCGGATCTCGCTGTCCATACCTGGGCAAGCCTTGCCGATGGAACGCCCCTCGTCACCAGCAACCAGTTCGGGAGTGGGCGGCTTGTATTGTTCCATGTCACCGCCGAAGCCACATGGTCGACGCTGCCGATTTCAGGGCATTTCGTCGAAATGCTGCGTCGCTCAATCCTGCTGTCAAAGGTGGCCGGGAGCGACACCGACGAGAATGGCGAGGCGACGCTGCCGCCCTATCGTCTGCTGGACGCCAATGGTGCATTAAAGGCACCGTCCGGCGCAGCGCAACCGCTGGAAATCATCGCCGGCACCCGACCGGTGACCAGTTTCGATAATCCACCGGGCCTCTACGGAACCGAAAGCGGATTCCTCGCACTCAATGTGATGACACCCGACGATGCACTTGAGCCCTTTCAATGGCCGGAATTCGACGGCACAGCGACACGCGCCGGTTTTACCCCTCCCGGCAGTGTCGATCTGTTGCCCTATTTGCTGAGCGCCGCGCTGATCCTGCTGATCGTCGATTCGCTGATCGTACTGATCATGGCGGGGGCGCTGTCTCGCCATGCGCTTCGCCGCGCGGGACCGGCAACGGCAGCCACAATGATGCTGTTTGCGGGAACCCTTTTGTTGGTCACAGCCGGACCGGCGGTTTCCAGCGACGAAAAGCCGGGCGATGCGGAGATCCTGCAATCGCTTGACCGCACGCATCTTGCCTATGTGGTGACCGGAGACCGGCGAACCGACGAGGCGAGCCAGCGCGGCATGAACGGGCTGACCCGCTTCCTTACCTACCGCACCTCGCTTGAACCGGGCGAGCCAGTGGGCGTCGATCTGGAAACGGACCCGCTGGCGCTCTATCCCATGCTTTACTGGCCGATTTCAACCGACGCGGAGCCCCCGTCGGCTGCGGCGATCAGCCGGGTTGACGCGTTCATGAAGAACGGCGGCACGGTCTTGTTCGACACGCGCGATGCCCTCGCCGGACTGGGAGCAGCCGGGGTTGTGTCTCCGCAAACCGCGCGGCTGCGCTCCATTCTGGCCGATCTCGACATCCCAGCGCTGGAACCGGTACCCGGCGACCATGTGCTGACCAAGGCCTTTTACATCCTCAATGAGTTCCCGGGCCGCTATCGCGGCAGCCCGCTATGGGTCGAAGCGGCGCTGGAAAATGAAGAATCTCGGAACCGGCCGGCCCGTGCAGGAGATGGCGTCTCATCCATCATCATCACCGGAAATGATCTGGCCGGAGCCTGGGCCATCGATGAAAACAATATTCCGGTTTACCCCACCGTGCCGCCCGACCCGGTTCAACGCGAACACGCCTTCCGGTCCGGCGTCAATATCATGATGTACATGCTCACCGGCAACTACAAGGCCGATCAGGTGCATGTGCCGGCGCTGCTTGAACGGCTCGGCCAATGATTGAATTCGCCCCGCTCATCCCCGTTCCGGTAATCGGCCTTCTGGCAATCATCGGCGTTGCCCTCTCGGCTCTCGGGCTGTGGCAGAAAGTACGTGGCACCACCTTGCGTAGCTGTGCCATGGCCGCCTTTTGTCTGGCGCTGGCCAATCCGGTGTTCATGAATGAAGAACGAGTGCCGCTCGACAGTGTTGTGGCGGTGATCGTCGACCGCAGCCAGAGCCAGGGGACCGAGGGGCGCACCGCGATGACGGATGCGGCGCTTGAGCAGTTGACGAACCTGCTGGCCCGCTACCCGCGACTGGATGTTCGGGTGGTTGAAACGGGCGACGAGAAATACTCCGATACACCGTCGACAAAGCTGTTTGAAGCGCTGGCTGCGACCCTGCAGGATGTGCCCACGGCCCGGGTCGCCGGTGCAATCATGATCACTGACGGCCAGATTCACGATGTCCCCGAATCTGCAGCGCAACTTGGTTTTACGGCGCCGGTGCACGGTCTGATCACCGGATCCGACGGAGAATTCGACCGGCGGATCGAACTGGTCGACGCACCGCGTTTCGGCATTGTCGGTGAAACCCAGGAAATCAGTTACCGGGTCATCGATGATGGCGCGCGCCAATCGGGCACAACGGAAGTGACGGTGCGGCTCAATGGCGAAACCTACAGCCGCGAACTGGCTCCGACCGGCACGACCATGCCGCTCTTCATCGAGGTGGAACGGGCCGGTGACAATATCATCGAACTGGAAGTGGAGGCTCTGCCGGGCGAGACCGCCCTGGCAAACAATCGTGCCGTTGCGGTTCTTGAGGGCATTCGGGAAAATCTGCGTGTGCTCCTTGTTTCAGGAGAGCCGCATAGCGGCGAAAGAGCCTGGCGCAACCTGTTGAAATCCGACACATCGGTTGATCTGGTCCATTTCACCATTTTGAGACCGCCGGAAAAACAGGACGGCACACCCATCGATGAATTGTCGTTGATCGCCTTTCCGACACGCGAATTGTTCGTTGAAAAAATCAACGAGTTCGATTTGATCGTGTTCGACCGCTACCAACGCCGCGGCGTCCTGCCGGTCCTGTATTACGATTACATCACGCAATATGTGGAAGGCGGCGGAGCGCTTCTCATCGCAGCAGGTCCTGAACATGCCGGTCGCGATTCGATCGCCAATACACCCCTGTCACCTGTTTTGCCCGCCGAACCGACAGGCAGCATCACCGATGGCGGTTTTTATCCGCGCCTGAGCGACACGGGCCGCAAACATCCCGTGACCCGTGATTTGCCCGGTGGGGACAGTGAACCGCCGCAATGGGGTCGCTGGTTCCGCGCGGTGGATGTCAATGCACCGCCGGACGAAACGGTCCTCCAGGGACCAGACGAGACCCCGCTGCTCATCCTCAACCGGACCGGAGAGGGACGCGTCGCCATGCTGATGTCGGACCATGGCTGGCTGTGGGCGCGCGGCTTCGAGGGCGGTGGCCCGCATGTGGCGCTCTACCGGCGTATTGCGCACTGGCTGATGAAAGAGCCGGCGCTAGAGGAGGAAGCGTTGACCGTCAACACCCGTGGCAACATGCTGACAATCTCCCGGCAGACGATGGACGACACCGTCCCGCCCGCGAGGCTCTTGGCACCCGGTGGTGACGAAGTGACCATAGACCTTGCGAAAACCGAAGACGGGCTGTTCGAAGCCGAGATACCCGTCGACGAAAACGGATTGTTCGAAATTCTGAACGGCGACATGCGCACTCTTGCCCATGTCGGTGCCGTCAATGCGCCGGAATTTGCCGCAACCGTTTCGACCACCGAGCTGCTCAGGCCGCTGGCGGATGAAACGGGCGGCACTGTGCGCCGCATTTCGGTCGATGGCCAGGCCATTGAACTGCCATCGATCCTCCCTGTCCGAGGAACGCCACGGGGCGGCGGCAATCGGCTGCTCCTGAGCATGACGGACGAGACGGAACTCAAGGGCATCAACCGAATTCAGCTCTTTGGCGGCTTCTTCGGACTGGCACTGCTGTTCCTTGGCCTCGGGTCCACCTGGTATCGCGAAGGGCGATAATACTCTCCGGATCATGCCGACCAAAATTAAAGCTGGATCCAGAGAAACCGAAGGCTTTTCAGGGCCGCCAGTGGATCTTTCCGTGCAGCCGGTCCTGCGTGTCATCACGGTTTGAAGCCACCAGGATCCGGGCCGCGTCGACTGGACCGGGAAAACGCAACCGCGCCTTGACCGGCTCGAAACCCAGCGGACAATAGTAGGGTGCATCACCGACCAGAACCACGGCCTCGCTGCCCTGCCTTAGCGCTTCGGCAACACTGATACGCACCAGTTCCTTGCCGATGCCCAGATTCTTGAAGGCCGGCCTGACCGCCAGCGGTCCAAGCAGGTGGCCGGAAACCGATCCGGCCATCACGGGTGTCAGCCGGACCGAACCAACCACCGCATCGTCCATCACCGCAATGAAAGACAGGCGTGGATCGTGTGGCCCCTGTTCCCTAACCCGCTCGGCAGCACGAACGAAGCGACCGGGCCCGAAAGCTTCTTCATTGATTGTTTCGATGGTCTGCTGGTGGGAAGGCGATTCGTTCAGATAGACAGGCTGGATGACAGTCATGATAAAACCCGTTGATTCTCAAAGGACAAAAGGACGAAGGGCGCGCCTTTCAGGGCACGATCAAGATCAACGTCGTCGCAATTGTCCCGGGTTTTTCATCGCCTGACTTTCAATTTGGTTGAGCGCGGATAGCACAGACTTTGCCGATGGAGCAACCAAAAACACACTGTTCAACAAAACCGCCTTCGCAGCGAACCGCAGGCACACTATGTATCCTCGGAAAATCAGGAGAATTCATATGGGCATGTTGATTGACGGCGTCTGGAAAGACATCTGGTACAATACGGAAGAAAACAAGGGACGTTTCAAGCGGGCCCAGGCGCAATTTCGAAACTGGATTACCGCCGATGGCACGGCAGGCTCCAGCGGAACCGACGGCTTTGCCGCCGAGTCCGGTCGCTATCACCTGTATATTTCTCTTGCCTGCCCATGGGCGCACAGAACGCTGATCTTCCGCAAGCTGAAGGGTCTTGAACCCCACATCTCGCTTTCAGTGGTTGATCACTTCATGGGCAGTGACGGCTGGGAGTTTCACGACCGTGACGGCGCAATCCCCGATACCGTCAACGGTGCCGACAAAATGTGGCAGATCTACACCACCGCCGACCCGACCTATACCGGACGGGTGACGGTGCCGGTGCTCTGGGACAAGACACGAAACACAATCGTTTCCAATGAATCATCCGAAATCATCCGCATGTTCAACAGTGCCTTCGATGGTCTTGAGGGTGTCAGGGCTGATCTGGATTTCTATCCCGAGCCGTTGCGCCAACAGATCGACGCGATCAATGATCCGATATATCACCGGATCAACAACGGTGTTTACAAATGCGGTTTTGCGACAACCCAGGAGGCCTATGAGGAGGCATTTGCAGAACTCTTCGATCAGCTGGATGCCGTTGAAGCGATCCTGACAACCAATCGCTACTTGGTGGGCGAAACACTGACCGAGGCGGATTGGAGGCTCTTTACAACGCTGGTGCGTTTCGATCCGGTCTATGTCGGGCATTTCAAATGCAACCGGCAGCGCATCGCCGACTTCCCGGCCCTGTCAGCCTATCTGCGTGAGCTGTACCAGATGCCGGGCATAGCAGAGACGGTCGACATGCTGCACATCAAGAACCACTATTATGGGAGCCATGAATCGATCAATCCGACCCGGATCGTTCCGAAGGGACCAACCATGGACCTGACCGCACCGCACGGTCGCGACCATCTGTAGTTTGCCCGAAGCCCTCACCACTCCAGTGAGGGCGGCTGATGATTGATAATTTCCGCAAGGCGCCGCGCGGTTGCCGGAGTCGTGCCCTCCGGTAGCGCGTCGATCGGGAAAAAACCGGAATCGGCGATCTCGCCATCACCCCCGTGATTTTCGGCCTGCTCCACATTGCGACAGACATAAACCGCGACATGGTCACGACGGCTGGTGTTGTTGTTGTGATAGATGCCGAACAATTCGGCCGGATCGCCAAGCTGAAGATTGCCCTCTTCGGCCAGTTCCCGCACCAGGGCCGCATAAAAATTCTCGCCGATTTCGACACCGCCACCGGGCAGATGCCAGCCGGTCACATAGGTGTGCTTGACCAGGAACACACGGCCTGCCGCGTCAAAGGCGGCGCCACGCACACCCAGCGTATGGGCCCGTGAAAGAAGAAACCAGACGCGCAGCAAACGCCAGGCAAACCGTTCGGCAAAACCACTCCGGCCGGTGGTCACATCGCGATCGACATCTCCCGGCGCGATGGCGTGTTCTTGCTCTCGCTGACGTTCACCGATATGTCCGGCACCATGTTTCGCCTTGCTCATATTTCCGACATCCATCTCGGTCCGTTGCCACGCATCACCGCCAGAGAACTCGCTTCAAAGCGGATCACCGGTTATGTGAACTGGCACCGCAACCGGCGCAAGCGGCTTTTTGGCAACATACTTGATTCTCTGATGGACGATATCCGGGCGTCCGAACCGGATCATCTTGCCATCACGGGCGACATGGTCAATCTGGCAGCTGCAGCAGAGATCAAAACAATCACACAGTGGTTGAACGCCGCTGGCGACCCCGGCGATGTGTCGCTGGTGCCGGGCAATCACGATGCTTATGTGCCCGGTGCATTCAAGAAAATCTGCACGGCCTGGCGCCCCTACATGCTCGGCGACGATGAACCCGTTTCCTCGGCGGGGGATAATCTCTTCCCCTATTTGCGGCGACGCGGGGATGTCGCCATCATCGGCGTATCAACCGCCACGGCATCACCACCTTTCATGGCCAGCGGCTTCTTCGGCCAACGACAGGCAAGAGAGTTGACCCGTCTGCTGGTGCAAAGCCAGGGGCTTTTTCGGGTGATCCTGATTCATCATCCGCCAGTACGCGGTGCGGCCAGCCGCTACAAACGCATGATCGGCATTGGCCGCTTTGCCAAGGTTCTGAAATCGGCCGGGGTGGAACTCGTTCTGCACGGCCATACCCATCTGGAAACGCTCTATTGGCTGGATGGCAATACAGGCCGTGTGCCCGTTGTCGGTGTGCCGTCAGCCAGCGAAAGCCCGGGCGGCAAGCGCCCGGCGTCTGGCTACAATCTGATCACCATCGACCGCCGGACGGACCGCTGGCAAGCCCAATTGCAGCGCTTCGGGCTGGATCCGGCAGCCCGAAACTTTGTTCACGTCGGTGAACCGGTCGATCTGTCACAATAGGATGACAATCCACGATGACCGCGCCGTCAGGCGGCGTTCGACATCTGATCCTTGTGCATCCAGGCAATGAGCGCTGTCAGCACCAGCAGAACCAGCGCCGGCACGGCGCTTCCGCCAATCAGAACCAGATGTGTCAGCACCGCGCCAACCATCGTAACGGCAAGCAAAGCTGCGCCATAAACTGCTCTGCCTGGCAGGAAAAGCAAAACGGCGCCAACGACTTCAATGATACCGGTGACATATCGGAACCACTGGCCGAAGCCGATCTGATCGAACACGGCAACCATATCTTCCACTCCGGCGAGTTTCGAGCCGCCGGCAGCCAGAAAAACAAGACCAACGATTATTTTCAGCGCCCAACCGCCATAGAACCAGATTTTTCCGTTTTCCATGCCTTCTCTCCAAATTCATTTCGCTGTTATCGCACATAATATCTGCATCATTGCGCGTAAACGCAAAATATGCACATTCATTGTGCATGAATGCACAGTTTGATCGATGGAATGAAATCCGGACGGCCTTTTTGGTCGCCCGGCACGGCACACTTTCAGCCGCAGCCTCAGAGCTCGGAATCCATCACACCACGGCCCAACGCCAGGTAACAGCCCTTGAAAAAAGGCTGAGAACCCGGCTGTTCTACCGAAACCCGCGCGGATATGTGCCCACGGATGCCGGGCTGTCCCTGCTTCAAGTGGCCGAAGCCACCCAGGATCAGTTCGATCAGCTCGCAGCGCGGATTTCGGGATTTGACAGCCAGCTTTCAGGAAAACTGATCGTCACCACGATTCCCGAAATCGGACCGCTCCTGGTGCCGCTTCTGGCAGAGTATCAACAGCACAATCCCGGATTGTCGATTGAGCTGATCGCCGACCAGCGCCTGCTCAAGCTGGAGTATGGAGAGGCGCATGTAAGCATCCGTGCCGGCCCCGCTCCGACCGAGCCGGACAATGTCGCGCAGCGCCTGATACAGGCCTCGGCGTCCCTTTACGCCAGCCGGGACTATGTCGCCCGGTATGGACAGCTCATATCGCTGGACGGTCTTGAAGGCCATCGCTTCGTCGCACGCAGCGATGTGAACGGCGACATCGCGCTTGTCAAATGGATGAATGATCGCATTCCCAAAGACGCCATCAGTTTTCGCGCATCCGACAGCGTATCGGTCATGGCGGCGATCGAAGCCGGAATGGGAATTGGAATGGCAATTCGGATCGCAGCATTAGCGAGTGGAAACCTGGTCGAAATGATTCCACCCTTGCCAGACTGGCATGCGCAATTGTGGCTGGTCACCCATGTCGACCTGCATCGTTCCGCCAAGGTGCAGTCTTTCCTTGCTTTCATCAAATCCGCCTTTGAAGCACGCCAGGATGCCATCATGGCCGCCGCGCACCGGTAAGGTGGCGGATCATCAACTGGCCGACCGTTGTCGGGATGCGGTTGATGGCAATCGGCAAGATGCAGAAAGAGCGCGTTCAATGGGAACGCGCTCTCGATATTGATCACAAATACCGGGTTAGCCGTCTGGCCGGTCCATATCGCGAAAGACACCGCGTCCGCTGGAAATTCCAAAGACGACATCGCCGCGGACCAGGCCGATGTCATGCAGATCGTGCACCGACATCGCCATCAGCATTTCGTGCTCACGCCGAATGCGGCGTGCTGTACGGGTCCGTTTCACGTAATCACCGATCGTTCTCAGGATTACGGTTGCAAAACCCAGTGCGCGAGGTGCGGTAGTGGGCGCTGCATGATTGATTATCATGGTCATCATTTGCTCCTTCAACATCAGGTCCCGAAGATTTGGCGTTTCGTGCGTTCCATCGGCGGGTTTGTTTCGATGATCCAAATCTATGCGCAGGCTGTTTCAGTTGAATGTCGGAAACGACCGGTCCGTGTTTCAATTGTTGAGCGGGCGCAAAACACCGCAGTATATTTTGTCCATAAAAAACAACGGATTGATGAGAATCGGCAGGTGACGAAACAAGGTTGCTGACACAATTGATACAAATCTATGGCGCATTCGACCGATGAAATCGATCCGGGGTCATCGCTGGTTTCCCTATGGCAGCCCACGGGGCGCCACCTGCCCTCCTGCTGAAACACCAGACGGATCCTTTGCCTCCGGCGACGATTTGGGTTCATCAAAATCATCCGAACATGTAAAAGGGAAAGCTCGCGGCACACCCCCGCGCCGCTGACCGAGACCACAAGGCCCGCCCACCCATGACTTCGGACCCCTTTATCCATCACCCTGAATTGCGCGACAAAATCCGTGACCCGCATGAGTCCTATTTCAGAACCTTCACCCCGTCGGATTTTGACGAGCGTATGAAGGCACTGGGCGCACCTGCCCACTGGCGGCTGACCGACGAGCAACGAGAAGCCACCAGACACGCGGCACTGGAAGAGCATCGCGGCGATGATCTGTGGGTGTTCGCCTACGGTTCTTTGATGTGGGACCCCGGTTTCCTGTTCGAGGAAATCCGGCTGGCCGATGTGACGGGTTACGCCCGCCATTTCTGCCTGAAAGACGAAATCGGCGGGCGCGGGACACGCGAGGCGCCGGGTCTGGTCGCCGCGCTTGACGAGGGTTCGAGCTGCACCGGTCTGGCGTTTCGGATAGCCGGCGACCGCATCGACCCGGAAACCGAAATCCTGTGGCGGCGTGAAATGCTGTCCGGTGCCTATGTGCCGGCCTTCGTTGAGGCACAGACAGCCGATGGGTGGATCAAGGCAGTCACCTTCCTGGCCAACCGCAGAGCAAAGCGGATCCGCTCCGATATCAGCCGGTCCGATCAGGTGCGCTACCTTGCAACCGGCAGCGGTGTGTTGGGAACCAGCCTGGAATATATCGAAAACCTGGTGAACCACCTGACGACACTTGGGATCGAGGACCGGGAGGTCTCTTCCCTCCTGTCGGAGGCAAAAGCCTACGCCGCCGGGCTTTGACACCCTTGGATGCGAGGCAACAACCCCTGGGCCTTCGCCAGATAGTGCGGAACAGTGCCTGACGCTCGCCATTCGTGCTATGATCCAACCCACGATCAGTCATTGCCGCGAGGACCGTGAAGCACCCATGACAAAATTCAGGCCATTCCCTGAGGCCCATGAGCACGGCGACATCGAGATGCTTTTCCCGGACATTCATTTCGTGACCGGCTCCGCGGTGATGGCGGGCCGTCTGCCCATGCGGTTCAGCCGCAACATGACCATCTTGCGCCAGAATGACGAATTGACGCTGATCAACACCGTCCGCCTGAGCGAAGACGGTTTGAACGAACTCGACAAGCTTGGAACGGTCGCGCATGTCATACGCCTGGCCGGCTTTCACGGCATGGATGACCCGTTCTATCAGAATCGATACGGCGCCAAAGTCTGGTCGGTCGACGCGCCGTATTTACCGGGCTTCAGCGAGGGCTCCGAACCCTATCTCGAACCGGATGTGGTGCTGGACGAGACAACCACCCTGCCGCTGGATGGTGCAAGGCTGTTGCTGTTCAAATCGGCAAAGCCGAACGAGGGACTGCTCTTGCTGGAACGTGAAGGCGGCATCATCGTGTCCGGAGACTGCCTGCAAAACTGGGCCAGGACGGATCGCTATTTCAGCCTTCCCGCCAAGATCATGATGCCGCTCCTGGGTTTCATCAAACCGCACAATATCGGTCCCGGCTGGCGCAAGGTTGCCAAACCTGACGCGACGGAGATCAAGGCCAATCTGGATGTCGAATTTGCCCATGTCCTGCCCGCCCACGGCGCGCCGGTAATCGGCAATGCCAAGGACCGGTATGCGCCCGCCATAGCCGGGCTTTGAACCATGGCCATGGACCTGAGTCGAGATCATGGACCTGGGTCAGGACCCTGGGACAAAAGCGAGAAAATCGTGTCGATAAATTCCACGTCTTTGGCACTGCTGGTGCCAAACAGACCCTTGTGTGTCCATGACAATGACAGGGCGCTATAGGCGGCCGCCCACGACAGGAGGTGGTCCTGAGAAACGTTGAGTCCGGCCGACCAGATCGCTGCTCGCCTGAGGATTGTTTCGGGCTGACCGCTCAACGCCTCTGATCCGAGCGGATTGCGAAAGGCATTCGCCAGCTCATAGGTGAGTTCTCCCAAAACGCCCTTGGCGTCGAAGGCGAGATAGCCGCGGCTGCTCCCCTTGATATTGTCGTGGTGCAGATCGCCGTGAAGCGGACGGACATTCGACTGTTTGGCAAGCAATTGCGTAGCAAGATCAATCGCTTTTCGGATTGTCGCCTCGGTTCGGCGTGGGCAATCGCCAGCGAACCTTGCATCGATAAGCGCCCGAAAACGGTTGGTCAGCGGATCCAGGCTTTCAATCTTTCTGATCGGCGCCTGATGCAGTCGATTGGCTGTCTCCATCAATTCCTGACTGGCCTCGACATCCCTGCCTGCCCGCGTCAGATCACCAAGCAGCGGCCCATCAAGCCACTCCATCAATACGGCGGCACCCAAGCGTGCATACAGATGTGCCGCACCCTGGCCATTTTGGGCGGCCAGAAAATCAAATCCGGGGGCTTCATCCTGGAGATTGTCACCCTTGTATATCTTGAGCACCGCAAGCGACCCGTCGGATCGCGTGACGCGCCATATGGACGCAATCGGAGTCTCCGTGACGTGTCGGGGATTTACAACGGAAAATGTGGTGAGAAGAGTGCTGGGAGGCAACATTGCCAGACACTATTGAACAAGGGATTTGATGTCCATTCCCGGCAAAGTGATGCACGGCGCATCTGGAGCGAATTGAAATCCATCAATCCAGACTATCCGCTCGAAAGGAAAATCAACTCGCTACACTATGAGCGGAAGGAAGACCGCGATCTTCTGCTGGAGGGCATTCGCAAGGCGGAACCTTCCGATTCCGTTTGACAGATCAACCTGCCGTAACGCCATCAGGCGCGGCGACCCAACCTCTACTCCGGGTTGAATGATTTTCTTAGGCGCCTTGTGGCTGCCAATGGAAAAAATTGAGCTTGTTGCCATCCGGGTCGCGAAAATAGCCGGCGTAAAAACCATTGCCCCGCATGCCGGGCTTGCCTTCATCTCGCGCGCCCAGCTCCAGAGCAAGCGCGTATAGGCGGTCGACCTCCTTCGGACCGTCGACACTCAAAGCCACCATCACCCCATTGCCCGGTGCTGCCGGCTGTCCGTCATAGGGTCGGGTGACGGATAATAGCGTTTTGCCCTTGCCAAATCCCCAGGCGATATAGGTGTCTGCACTGTAGGCGCGTTTTGCGCCCATCTCACCCAGAAGCTGGTCATAGAAGGCCCCGGACCTGTTCAAGTCATTTGTTCCCAGCATCAGGTAACTTATCAAGTTCAGATCCTAATCAATTGAATCGATTCAACACTTTAAACGCGCATTGACCGCGCGCTCCCACAGTTAGATGGACGCTCCTTCGTCAGGCATGGACACGAAGACGCCGGATGATTTCAGCTACCACCAGAGCGCCAGCCGGCCAGAGCACCCATGCGGTTCCCGACCAGGTGAAGAGATTGACCACCACCAGCCCGCAGACGATCACGACAAGTCGGGCATATCGAACATCGAACCGGCCGGCGGCAAAGAGCGGCGCCGCCTGCAGGGCCAACAGCGTCGCCATGGCAAGTCCTGGCCATTGAGCCCAGAAAGGACCGCTGGTTGCCAGATTGATCACCGCAAGCGCCACCCAGATGACACCGGCGATCTTGGCATTGAGAATGACCTTGTCCCAAAGTGCGCCATCATCGGTTGAATCCGGAACGGGCGCGTCCTGGTCCGGTTTGGGCGGCGCCGCCCGGTCCCGGGCCTTCGACTCGCGCTTCGTCTTGGTCTGGTGGGAAGACCTGGAAGCGTTCCGGCCAAAGATCGATTTGTGTTCTTCCTCATCGCCAAATGACACGCAATAGACAGCGACATCCTCGGAAAAATTCTTCGGCCGCTTCTCACCGAGATATTCGAAACCGACGGAGAGTTTGCTGCGAACCTGATCGTAAACCTGCTGTGAAACAAGCACGCCGCCAGGCTCGGCCATGGTCTGAAGGCGGGCGGCCAGATTGACCCCCTCACCCAGAAGGTCGTCACCGTCGACCAGCACATCACCAAGATGCACACCGATCCGAAAACGCAAGGGTCCATTGGCCGGGTGGCCGGCATCGCCAAGTTCGCGCTGCACCTCGATGGCACATTGCACCGCCTCGACGACTGACGGGAATTCCGCGATCAAACCATCGCCGGCGGTATTGGCGATCCGGCCATTGTGCCGGGTGATGAATTTGGAAAAGACATCGCGGGCAGCGTGCAGCGCTTCGACCGTGCCCACCTCATCCACGTCCATAGCACTGGCATAGCCGGCGGCGTCGGCGGCCAGAATTGTCGTCAATTTTCGCTCAACACGCGCGCTCGTCGTCATATCGAAGCCCCGGACAGATCTTTAGGGTCTTGCCCCTAGAACCGGACCATCCCGCCCGGCCTGTGGAGTAGATATATGAAATCACGACCGGCATTTTAAGTGGCAAAGGCGAACTTTGCCATTCTTTACCAGGCAGAAACGGTGGTCACATACATCCGCTCAAATACTGCAATTCCAGGCCTATGGACCGAGTGCCGGACCCAGTGTCTCGCGGAAGGTGATGAACAGCGCAGCAGCTCCGACGACGGCGCCAAAAAGGAACCACCAGATTCCGGCCGCGGGAAAACCAGACGGCCGGCCAGGTGCGCGGCGACGGGTGGTTTCCTGACCCTTGCGGCTGCCTCGAGTGACTGCTTTTGCAGGTAGCGTCTTTTCGGCTGGCTTTGTCTCCTGCAACGGCGCCACATAGGTTTCCGGTCGAACCTGTTCGGTTTCCAAAAAACGCTGCCGTTCGACGATCCGCTCGGCAATATAATGTGTGACGCTGTCGGCGGCCCGCATCATGTCGCCGGTTTCGGCCATCACGATGCGCCCCTGCCGTGTGTCGCGCACGAAGCGGTAAGTCCGGCGGTCCGGTCCCATCTGCACATGGGCAACCGCATCGATCCACAGTCGCGGTTGAAGCCCGGATGAGATCACGAAATCGAATTGCTCGTTCTCGTCCGGCACTTCGTCGAAAATCGGCACCAGCTCCTCGGCCAGCAATTCCAGGCGCGCACGATCGGCTTCCTTCATGTCCACCACGACATCCTGCCGTTCCGCCGCCGCGATTTTCACTTCGCGAACGACCTCGGAAAGCCGCTTGGATTTGCCGGTCGAAACCGTCGGATCCGTCATTTGGATTGCGCCTGCCATTTATGGTTAAGCAAATGTTAACATAGCGCAAAATCGCCGCCTGACAAATCCCTATCTTGATGGGCGGCCGCAATGCTAGATGTTCCAGCGGGCCGCTCGGGCTGCGCACTGCTCAAGGGGATATGACATGCAGGCCGCCAAATCGGATATTCGCATCGTCCCGCTTGCCGACGTCACCGACACGATTGCCGAACTGGCAGACCTGCTCGTCGCTGAATGGGAGCCCTATTACGGCCCGCGCGGCCCGGGCAATGCAGTTGATGATCTGAGAGCCCGCTGTAACCGCAACGAACTGCCGATCGCGCTGGTCGCTCTCGATATCGACAACAAACCGCTAGGCACCGCCGCGCTGAAACAGGATTCAGTCGGCAGCAAGCCGGGACAGGCGCCGTGGCTTGCGGCCCTGGTGGTGAACCCACTGCACCGGGGCAACGGCATCGGAACGTTGCTGGTCGCTGCAATCGAAACCGAAGCCATTCGCCTCGGTTTCACGACCCTCTATATATCCACCAATGCGGCCGACAGGATCGTACAGAAGCGTGGGTGGCTGCCGCTGGACACGGTCACGTCTCTGCGCGGTCCGATTACTGTCTACAGGTGCGATCTGCACGAAACGTGATGCCGAATGGCCAATGGTCCCCATTGTGCTAAACCGGTTGCAGAAGCCGACACGAACCCACAGGGAACGCCAGCCGCATGAGCCTTACATTCGAGGAACTGGATTATCGCCCGACACCCATCGGCGCGCTCAGCCTGCGCCGCCGCCGTGAAATGAAGCTCGGGGTCGATGTCTTCGAGATCAAGCTGGGCGAAGAGTTTTTGATGTCCAGCCTCTTTACCGCCTCGGAAATCGCCCTGGCCCGCCTGGGATTGGCCGATCTTTCCGGTTCGGACCTTGATGTCGTGGTCGGTGGCCTTGGCCTCGGCTACACCGCAAAAGCTGTGCTCGACCATGACACCGTCGGTTCGCTTCTGGTGGTCGATGCGCTCGAGGCCATCATCGACTGGCACAAAAGCGGCCTGCTGCCACTCGGCAGCACCCTGACCGGCGATCCGCGCTGCCGATTCCGCCTCGGCGATTTTTTCGCCCTCGCCTCTTCACAGGACGGCTTCGATCCCGAACAACCTGGAAGAACACATGATGCGATCCTGGTCGATATCGACCATACGCCGGACTTCCTGCTGGACCCGAAAAATGCCGGCTTCTACACACCGGACGGTCTGACCAGCCTGACCCGGCACCTCAAACCCGGCGGCGTGTTCGGACTGTGGTCAAATGACCGGCCCGACAACACTTTTGCCGAGCGGCTTGCGACAGTCTTTTCCGACGCCCGCGCCGAAGAAGTGACGTTCCACAATCCAATCCAGGACCGTGAGGCCACCCAGACGGTCTATCTCGCGCGGTGTTAGCTTTGTCGCAAATAGGGGTGACGGTTGGAACGCGTCTGAGACGAACCGCCGGCGACGTGGAAAATCATTGATTCAGTTGATTGCTTCCCATGATCCACCAGCTTGGCTTGACCGGACGGAAGCATGGATGAAACCCACCCCGGCGGCGCCATCTTCGACACGTGGAAGTGCCAGCCAATCCGGCGGCGCTAAAACCCGGTCGCGGCGGGCAGCGACGGCCATTGCGAATTCCGTGTACAGATTTGCCCAGGCTTCGATCAATCCTTCCGGAAAACCCCGCCCCGTGCGCACCAGACGCTCGGTGGCTGGCGAGATACCGTGGCCTTGCCCACGAGTGATGATCCGGTCGGGTTTGCCGAAAAGACTGAGCTTCAATCGTTCACAATCTTCCATGTCCCATTCAATTCCGCCTTCGGAACCAAATATTCTCAGGCGCAGTCCACCACGATTCCCTGTCGCCAGCCGGGTCGCTATTAGTGTTCCAGGAACATCCCCCTCATATTTCATAACCATGAAGGCGGTATCCTCAAGCGGTTTGGGTGCACCGCATACATAAAAATCCGCCTTGATCTCGCGAAGTTTCAATCCGGACACAAACTGCGCCAGATGAGCACCATGCGTGCCGATATCGCCGACACAACTGGTCGGCCCGGAGGAATTCGGGTCAAGTCGCCACTTCACATGCGGTGCATCCGACGATTGGTCCGGTATCATCCAGTCCTGCATGAATTCCACATGGATCTGATTGATCCGACCAAGCACCCCGGATGCGACAATTTCGCGTGCCTGACGAACCATCGGGTAACAGGACATCACATAGGAAACACCAAAGATGCAGCCTGATTTGCCCGATTGTACAATCAAGTCTTCCGCTTCCTCCAATTCGTTGGTCATCGGCTTGTCACAAAGCACATCAATGCCGGCCTGCAGGAAGGTTCCGGCAGCGCCATGATGCAGATGATTGGGAGTTGTGACCATCACCGCATCGATTCCATCAGCCCTTTCCCCTTCGCGGCATGCCATCGTGTCAAAGGATTCATAAGCTCGATCGGGCTCGATAAACCAATCTGCGGCCCGCGCCCTCGCCTGGCGCGGATCCGATGACAGAGCCCCGGCAACAACCTCCCAATAACCGCTCAGCCGAGCTGCCATCGCCTGGGTCGCCGCGATACGACCTCCACCGACCACGCCGAGACGCAATCGACGGGAAAGACGCGGAAAGGGCCCTTCGAAATCAACGGATTCTGGAAGCAGGCGTTCGGTCATGACTGTGCCTCAGACTGGGGGTGAACGTTTTCGGGCAGCATCTCGACCGCCATGAAAATCGATGGTGTTATTGTCTCGTACTGATGCCAGGGATAGTTCCCCTCACTGTCATACATCGGGCGATGCGTCGCTCCGGGCGCCATCTGCTCTTCCAGGTAGAGCGTAGAAATATCCTGTTCGCGGCATTGCTGCATCTTGCCAAAGCCGACAATCTGCGTGTGAATTTCGCGAAAGCCGGGAACCGGGCAAAACGGATGATCGCGATGCAAGCCGACTTTCAACGGAACAGAGCCCGAGTAGTAAAGAGTGAAGCCGCACTGTTCGACCCAGATCTTGGGTGACATATGGTGACTGATGCCGCGTAGACGGTCTTCCTTGCGCATGTCGAAGGCTGTCGGCCACGCCCTTGCAACCTCCGAAAACAGAGCCGCTTCATCGTCATGATCAGAAAATCTCTCAACGACTACCGCATGGTCGAGATGACGCAGGTCCACATTGGCAACAATCGCCGATTCCAGCCCGGCCAGCGATTGCTCCCGAATACGAATGGGCGCCGGCGACAGATTGAGAAGGATCACTTTCCCGCCCACCGAGTAGCGGGTCTCATCGGTGACAAGCCGGATCGTGAAGAACGGTTCCGCAATTTCAAGCGTTCTGACAGGCATCGAAATCGGCTTTGTTATTGATCTCGGGCAGTGGATCCGGCCTGGTGCACCGGCTTTGCAGTTCAACGAAGCGGCCAAGCCCGGGTGATGCAAGCATTCCGTTCATGGCTTCGCAGACGTGAAACGCCATCTCCGCGCTGGCGCGCGGGCGACGGTTTTCCCCCAACGCATGGGCAAGGTCCAACAGTCCTGCACCACGCGCGTCATAATTGTAGCCATGGGTGTTGTCGGCCACACACCAATACTCGGGAGCCACAGGGCGCGGTCGCGTAGTCCAGCGGGATTCAGCAGACGTGCGATACCAGACCGGGCCGTGAAAGATGTTGGCGCCATCGCCAGGATCCGCATCGGGAATGCATATCGTGCCTTCCTCTCCGTAGATCTCGAATCGGGGTGTCTCGCTGTCCCACACGTCAAAACTCACCATCATCTGGCCAATCACACCGGATTCGAATTCGATCAGACTGAGACAGTGGGTGTCGACTTCGACCGGCATCATCTCGCCATGCCGGGGGCCGTTCTCGATCATGCGCTTGCGAAACGTCCGGCGAGACAGGCCGGCGACCCGGCTCATCGGACCGAGACAGAACACCATGGCTGACAGGTAATACGGGCCAAGGTCCAGCAACGGACCTCCACCTGATGCATAGTAGAAATCCGGACTCGGATGATGTCGTTCTACACCGTGTGTCGGGACAAAGGCCGAAACGCCGGTCGGTGTGCCAATGATACCACTGTCAATCAGCTTGCGCACGGTCTGCCAGCGTCCGCCCAGAAACGTGTCCGGCGCATTGCCGATTTCCAAACCCCGATCCGCCGCAATTTCGAGCAGTCGGCGCCCATCATCAAGGTTGGTGACAAACGGCTTTTCCGCGTAGACATGTTTGCCAGCCTCAAGCGCACGACGGCTGATATCATAATGCGCTGCCGGGATCGTGAGGTTCAATACGGCATCAATATCGCGATCGGCAAAAACCTGATCTGGCGTGCAGGCTCTGGCGATGCCAAATTGCGCAGCTTTCGCGCGGCTTTGTTCCGGATCAAGACTGGAGCAGGCAACAATCTCCAGCCCCTCAAACCGGCTGCAGTTTTTCAGATAGATATCGCTGATGCGTCCGCAGCCGACCAGTCCGACACAAAGGGCTTTCATGCAACATTAACCTCAGCCTTTTGCACCTCGCCGATCTGCATCTGGCGAAGAAGCCGCTTGAGGGCGGCTGTCCGGTAAGGCGCATTCGCCGCGCCATAACCGCCATATCCATTCACACGTTGGACGATTTCAAAGAAAAATCCGTCACCGATGGGTTTGCTGTAGATTTGGAAGAACTGTCCGGTGCCCTCTTCATCGTAGAGGATGGAAAACCGTTTCAGCCGATCAACAAAATCATCATCAAGTCCGAAGCGCGCCTGCACATCGCTGTAGTAGTTGTCCGGCAAGGGCAGCGCAATAAAGCCGGAAGCGAGCAACCGGCTTGCGGTCTCGAAGATGTCATCCGTTGCCAGGGCAAGATGTTGAACGGCCGACCCGGATCGTTGTGCCACGAAATGACCGGCCAATGTGCGTTCGGCCTCCACGCCATTGAGCGTCATGCGCACCTTTTGGTCAGGCGATTCAATCGCCATGCTGCGGATCAGTCCGCCCGGATCGACCACATCGACAATCGGCTGTTTCTTGAGGTTGAACAAGGAGGTGTAGAAGAGCGCCCAGGTCAACATCTCATCGTAGTCCATGCTCTGCGCGACATGGTCCACACTCACCAGCCCGCAATCTGTCTCCGGCGTGATGTCGACCGGTTCGAATTCGACATCCCAAACCCGGTCAAGTCCGCTCTGCCGATCGACAAAATGCAAAACACTGTGGCCGACGGAGCGAATTGCAGGAAGGTCCAGCTCGCCATCGGAAACCGGCTGATCGAACGACGGCAGTCGAAGCTGTTTTGCCCGCTCTACCGTCGCGTGCGCGCTGTCAACATGAAGGCCGATGTCGCAGACCGATGTGCCGTGTGCCAGATAGGAGGCATGGGCGAACCCGTCAGGCTCGGTGTTGATGATAATGCGGATGTCACCCTGTTGCCAAAGCGAAACGGCCTTGTTGATATGCTGACCGGATCGTCTGAACCCCATGGACCCAAGGACTTGCCCCAGTCGTTCGGCGTCATCTTCATCGGTCGAGAATTCCAGAAACTCAAACCCGGAGATATCCGGCCTGGCCGGCATCCGGGGTAAATTCATCGATGGCGCCCCCTCGCTGCGATTGACGTCGTCCATGAGTGCCAGGAGCGAACGGTGTCCATCCAGCGCGATGCTGGCGGGACGCCCGGAGCGGAACTGGTCGTTGAAGATTTCGAGCGAGATCGGCCCATGATAACCTGTTGCGGCAACAGCGCGCATGAAAGCGGTGATATCCAGATCGCCTTCGCCGGGCATGTTGCGGAAATGGCGGGACCAATAGAGCAAATCCATGTCGATCTGCGGGGCATCGGCAAGCTGAACAAAGAATATCTTGTCGCCGGGAATGGCACGAATGGATTCAGGCGAAAGCCTGCGGCCCAGCGTGTGGAAACTGTCGACGATAAGACCGACATTCGAATGATCCGCCCGGCGAACGATTTCCCACGCATCGCGATGATCATTGATGTGCTTGCCCCACGCCAATGCCTCGTAGCCAATGCGCAGTCCACGGCTGGCGGCAATGTCACCCAATTCATGCAAATCATCCGCCGCCCGATCTATTCCTCCCAATGCATTGGGATGTACCGACGAGCAGATCAGCATCAGGTCGGTGCCCAGTTCCTGCATGATATCGAACTTGCGCTTGGCCCGGTCAAAGGCTCGACTGCGATCAGGCTCCGGCAATCCCTCGAAATCGCGAAACGGCTGAAAGAGCATGATTTCGAGACCGTGATCCCTGACACGTTCTGCCACATCACGCGGTGATCCATCATGGGCAACGAAATCCTGTTCGAATATCTCGATGCCGTCGAAACCAGCCGCGGAAATCGCCGCAAGCTTTTCCGGCAATTCGCCGGAAATAGAAACGGTTGCGATAGAGGTTTTCATCACAATATCCCTGCTCAGCCCTGATATCCGAACAGTCTCGGCAGCCAGAGAACAACATCCGGCACCAATATGAGGAACAGAAGGGCACCTATGAGAACCGTCAGAAAGGGCCAAACTTCGGAAATAATATCCTTCAATGGAATTCCGGTTACGGCATTGATCACGAACAACAGGATGCCATAGGGCGGCGTGATCAGACCGATCATGGAATTGACCACCACCAGGACACCGAAATGCACAAGGTCAATGCCAAGTGCCTCGCATGTCGGAATGAAAAGGGGAACAATCACCAGAATGATCGTGGTCGCATCCAGAACACAGCCGAGCAGAAGAACCAGCAGGTTCACTGCCAGAAGGAAGACAAGCGGATGAACATCGATCCCCACCAGCGCCTCCGACATCATGCCGGGAATGTTTTCGGAAACGACGATGAAATTGAGGATAAGGGCACCACCGATCACCAGCCCGACGGCCGCGGATGAACGAGCGCTTTCCACGAGTATTCGATACAAAGACTGAAACGAGAGGGCACGATAGAAGATCGCCGCAAGCAACAGGGCGTAGGCCGCGGCGACCGCTGCAGCTTCGGTCGGCGTGGTCACGCCGCCATAGATACCGTACAGCAGAATAACCGGCATCAAGAGCGCCGGGAATGCGTTGACCGTAATCTTCGGCAGTTCACGCATCGGCACCGCCTCTTCCATTGCGAAACCGCGCTTGATGGATAAATACCAGTTCATGCCCATCAGGACGCCGCCCATAGCGAGACCGGGCAAGATACCGCCGAGGAACAAAGCACCTATGGAAGCATTGGAAACAAGTGCATAGAGCACCATCGGAATCGAAGGTGGAATGATGGGACCGATCGTGGCGCTGGCAGCCGTGATCGCGGCCGCATAGCCGCGGCTGTATCGCCCGTCTTTCGTCATCATGCCAATGATGACCTTTCCAATGCCCGCAGCATCGGCAACCGCCGATCCGGACATGCCGGAGAAAATGAGCGATGCCACCACATTCACATGGCCGAGACCACCTCTGAACCGGCCGACGAGGGCGACACAGAAATTCAATAGCCGGTCGGAGATCGATCCAGCATTCATGATGTTAGCCGCAACGATGAAGAGCGGTACCGCAAGTAGAATGAAACTTCTGTACAGGCCCTGAAGGATCTTTTCACCCGCAAGCGCAGGATCCAACCCGGCAACGCCCAGATAGACAATAGATGCCAGAATGATCGAATAGCCGACGGGCGTACCGATACCGGCCAGTCCGAAAAGCGTGATGAGGCAGAGCGCCAGTTCCAGGCTCACACCACATCCTCCCCATGTCGAAGATGCGGTGGATCAGCTTCGTGACCTGGCAAGTCGTGGTCTTCATCGGGAGGCCCCTTTCGGAGCACAACGACAAATCGCCATGCATATCGAATGATGATGGCCACCATGAAAATCGCATAGACTGAAAAGATCGTCCGCATCGGTATCTTGTTGCCGGTCAGTGGATTTTCGACGGTTGTCGTCTTGCGGATTTTCATCCAGTCGATGTAATCCAGCGTTGGCAATAGCGACCATGCCATACCGATAACGATCGCGGCAGCCGAGATGAGGGCAAGAACCTGTCGTAACGTCCTGGGCGCGGCGAGGTAGAAGATGTCGAACGTGACGTGGTCTCGATCACGGACCATGAACGCACAGCCGAAAAAGACCAGCCACACCCAAAGGATCAGGCAAAGCTCCAATGTCCAGCCAAATGGCTGAAGCATGATGTATCGCGAATAGATCTGTAGCAGAAAAGTAAGAAACATCGCCGCCAACATCAGGGCGGCGATGAATTCCGCGCTGCGGGTAAACCATCTTGAGACGCTTCTCATTTGGCCGAGCCTCACGCGCTGTGTCTTGTCAGGACATCAATTGCCCAATGCGTTGATCTTCTCCAATACACCATCCGGCCAGCTCTCCGCGAATTCGCTGCCCACATACTGCTCCTGAACATGTGTTCGGAAAGCATCAAGGTCAGGCGTATAGATCTCGACGCCCTGACTGCGAATGAAGTCGGCCAGATTGTTTTCCTTCTCCAGCTGCTTCAACCGGCCATATGCAGCGGCGGCATCGGCTGCGCGCTGGACGGTCAACTGCTGGTCTGGCGTCAAACTGTCCCATGTTTCCTTTGAGAAGGCGATGTAGTTTAGGTCGACCAGGTGTGAAGTGAGGGCGATCTGCTCTGTCACCTCGTAAAACTTGGCGTCCACCACGGTCGGCAGGGGATTGTCCTGTCCGTCAACCGCGCCGGTTGAAAGGGCCGTGTAGACTTCGGTGAAGGCCATCGGTGTTGGCGCTGCTCCGAGTGCCTTGCCTAGGAACTGCCACGCATCGGTTCCCGGCATGCGCAGATTGACACCAGCAAGATCGGCCGGGGTCTTGATGTCCTTTTCCGACCGGGGGAAGCGCAGATTGACGTGCCGACGGCCCAGATACATCACCGAGAGAAGCTTCACGCCGAGTTCATCTTCTACCTTCTTCTTGAACGGTTCCATCAGCGGGTCGTTGAAAACCCGAACCTGATGCGCCGCGTCCTGATGGACATAACCGGTGGCAAAGATCGAAAACTCGGGGAAGAACTGTGCCAGTTCCTGTGCCGATGCAATCGACATGGTCAGGTTGCCACGACTGATCGCTTCGAGCTCGGTCCCCTGGGCAAAAAGGGTGCCGTTATAGCCGGGTTGATAGTCCGCAAATTCGGCAACCATCGGTGCAAAGACCTCGGACATGGCAACGGAACGCTGGTCCGTTTCCGAACCCGACGTCGCCAGCGTGAACTTCTGTTTGTCCTGCGCCATTGCGGGCAGGGCAACGCTGGCCACAAGCCCGATTGCTGCCAGCGACCCAAGCGCCGCGCGGCGTGTTAGTTTGATCATCTCATTTCCTCCCTTGGCTTAACCATTGCGTCGTTTTAGCTGTATTTTTACGTAATGCAATATATTTTCAAAAATATCTGATATTTTTGTTTTACGCTTATACCTCAACTCCACCGTCGGATTCAACGGTGTCGAGTTCAACCGGTAATCCGGTAGAAGCGGCAGTCTGGATGGCCTCGATTACCTGCAGGCTCCGCATGCCTTCCCGGCCGGAAACAACCGGCTGCGCATTACCCATTATGACATCGGCGAAATGCCTTGCCTGAATGACCAGCGGGTCGGACGGGTCCGCCACCAGCGTTTCGGCATGGATCGGCGACCACCAATCCGGTTCACCTTTGTGCTGCCATATCCTGAGATCCGGAATAGACAACGAGCCCCTGGAGCCGCCGATCTGGTAACAACTCTGTTCGGTTCCATGATAGGTCGGGTTTTCGTTCGCGGTGAGCTCCCAGCTCCAAGGCGCGGCGATCGCGTCCGAGACGGAAACATTGGCAAGCGCCCCGGACCGGAAGTTCAAGATGGCGGCTGCGACATCCTCGTTTTCGTGCCCGCGGGCCGAGCGTCGAGCCAGGGCCTGCACCCGTGTGACCTCACCGCAGAAATGACGCAGCAGATCGACATCATGCACGAGGTTGACGGAGATAGGACCCGCGCCCTTTTTGGTTCGCCAGGGCGCCTCGTGGAAATACAGGTCCGGCTTGTAAAGCCAGCAGATGGCCGATGCGGCGCGAACCTCGCCGATCCTGCCATCATCAATGGCTTGTTTGGCGGCACGGACCATTCCATTGTAGCGACGATGGTGCCCGACAAGAACAGGGACATCAATGGCTGCCGAAATGTCGACAACACGCTGCGCCTCTGCCGCCGTTGTTGAAATCGGCTTCTCGATCAACACTGGTACGTGAGCTGAAAGGCATTGCTCGGCCTGCTCCACATGCAGGGGGGTCGGGGTTGCCAGGACCACGCCATCAGTATGACTGCCATTCAGCAATTCCTCCAGGGAAATGAACTGCCGTGCACCCATTTCTTCAATCTCCTCCACCTTGGAGGTGTCCGGCTCGACAACGGCCGCAAGGGCAAGCGAGGGATCGCTGGCTATGACACGCGCGTGACGCTTGCCGACCAGTCCAAATCCGATCACCGCAATGCGGACTTTCTTTGTCATTCAGTGTAATCCCGTCTCCGGCTCATTGGCATCCGGTCTGCTGCTCCCTATAATCTGAGATATCTCATAACATCAGATATTTTGATTGCAAACAGATATTAATTTCTATTGGCACATCAACTCATATTCGATAGATAATGTGATGAAACTCCGATAATCTGAGAAGAAATTGCCATGAGCAAGAAACCGAATACGATCGGATCAGCCACCTATCAGCGTATCAAGCGCGACATCATATTTGGTGAGTTGGCACCTGGCGCGAAGCTCAAGCTGGAAGCGCTTCGTGAGAGCTATGACGCAAGCATGTCTACCCTTCGCGAGACACTGAGCCGGCTCTCAAGTGAGGGATTTGTCTCTGCAGAGGAGCAGCGGGGCTTTTTCGTGACCCCGGTTTCCCGTAGCGACCTGATCGAGATCGCAAAATTGCGCGTTTTGCTAGAGTGCCATGCTCTGAAACTGTCCATTGAAAACGGCGATACGGATTGGGAGGGAAACCTCGTTGCTGCCCATCACAAGCTGCATTTGATGGAACAGAAGATGGCGGCGGGAGAAGATGATCAGAAAGAGGCATGGAAGCGGTACGACTGGGAGTTTCATTTAGCAATGATTGCCGCCTGCGGGTCAGCCAATCTTCTGTCTCTTCATTCCATACTCTACGACAAATATCTGCGTTACCAGATGCTGGTCCTTACCTATCGGGGTGACGAGGCAGTCGGGGAGCATCGGCGGATGTTCGATGCCGCCCTCGCCCGTGACACCGACCTCGCCGTCAGTTGGCTACGCACCCATATAGAAAAGGGTCTGGAACACACATTGGCGGCGTTCTGACGACATCGCCACCGGCTGCCAACCCGCATTCGCCTCAGTCTATGTGCTAGTTTCTCGCCATACACACCACGGATGCCGAGGGAGATTGCTCATGAGCGGTTCGGGTTATGAGGACACGGAACATCGATACGATGAAATTGCCCAGCAGTGGGTCGACGCCAAGACCATTCCCTATATCGAACTGATCCTGACCCACTCCCTTTTTGAGATGATCGGCGATGTCCAGGGCAAAAGCGTCCTCGATCTCGCCTGCGGCGAGGGAGCGGATTCGCGTCTTTTGAAGCAGCGCGGCGCGGCCGATGTTCTGGGCGTTGACATTTCCCATGAAATGATCCGGTTGGCCGAACAGGCCGAGCAGCGTGAACCGCTCGGATGCCGATATCTGGTGGGAAACGTCGCAGAACTGGACGTTGGTGAGACATTTGACCTGGTGGTCGGTGCTTTCCTCTTGAACCATGCCTCCGACAGGCAGCATCTTCTGGCCCTGTTTTCCGCGATCGCCCGCTCTCTTCGACCGGGTGGGCGTTTTGTCGGGCTCAACCTCAACATGGCGATTGAGACAGACCATTATGACGATCTGCGAAAATACGGCCGCTGGCAGGTCACGACACCGGACCGCAAGGAGGGCGACAAGATCTCCGTCTATCATCGCAATCCGGATGGAACGCAGATGCTGATCGAGAACTATTTTCTCAGCCCCGCGACCTATGAAGCGGCCGCCGCCGAGGCGGGTCTTCGCGACTTCCAGTGGCGGTCACTAACGGTTTCGCAAAAGGGACTGGACGCCTATCCCGCCGGATACTGGGATGATTTTTTTCGAACGCCGCAGGTGATCGGCATGGAGGCACAAAAATAGGCAAGCGGAGAATTATCCCGCAAGGAATATGGGCTGAGACAAAGCGCCACGGCCTTCGAGGGTTTGCCGGCCGGAGTTGCGGGTTCGGGCTCGGTCAGGCAGGACCCGTACCCTGGCAGGTCTATTTCTGCCGCTCAAGACTATATCGCCCGACAAGGGCATGTTCCCCTGCTTCGCTGACCGAGCACTCCATGCGCTCCGGATCAGTCAGGGTGCATTCCTGCACCGTCGTGTCGCCGATATCGACAATCAGGATACGGCGCCCGTCCCAACCGATGGAACCAAGAAGCGGATGCCCCTCGCCGCTCAGTGGTTCTTTTCCGTGACGGCCCGTCTGCCCATCATCCGCCGCGACACTCATCTGCGTTGCCTTGAACACCGGCCCAGTCTGTTCGTGGATCACAATCAGGGCTCGTTTGTATTGATCGGGAAAACGATTGATCTCGCCGTTCCAATATATGATGTGTCCGGCGGTCTTGACCCATGTGCCAACCAGGTCGGGTGCATCCTGGGCGAATGCGGACCCGGACAAAGCGGCAAACAGAACTGCGGTGATACGGATTATCATCAATGAATTCTTTCAATAGGAACGGGCTGTTGCTGGATGCTGGAATGCGAGCCTACCAGATCAACCGGTAATTGCCGACGCACATTCCGTGTTCATGATCCCCCAGTGACCAATACCGCATTGGGTCGCTACCCGCACGGTGGGCGAACAGCGCCACGGCTCACGGACTCGGGTGACCTTAAACCGTCAATGGTTCATTTCTAACCTGTTTCTGAACAGCAAATCCCGTGATCGTACGCACCAACCCTCCCAAGGTTGCTTGGGGATGCGGGGCGTTCGATGATCTCCAGTTCCTCCATCGCAAAACTCCGGCGATAGACTATACGCTCCGTGGCGAACCTCATGTTTCGACAGGAACCAGCTTGTGATCTCGTACCCGTTTGTTTTCCTGCGAACCACCCTATATTGAACGTGCCATGCTGCAGACGCTCAAGAGATTCACGCAGAAAATCCCTTTGGGTGCCGTCGCCTCGGTCTTCGTGCATGTGGTCATTCTGGCCCTGCTGGTCTTCGGCCTGCCCGACCTGACATTTGAACCGGAAGAACCGGAGGTGATTCAGGTCGCCCTCGTACTTCCGGAAGAAGCATTACCACCGGAGCCAGTACCTGAGCCGGAGCCAGTACCTGAGCCTGAGCCTGAGCCTGAAGCTGAACAAGAACAGGAACAGGAACAGGAGCAATCCCAGGAGCAACTGCCCGAGGCGGCAACAGAGGAAACAGCGGAAGCGGAAGAAACAGCGCCGTCCGAACTGGCGGAGGCACAACCGCCGTCGATCATGCGTCCCGTCTATCAGTTCGGTGAAGAGGATACAGGATCCCGGGAGCCTGCCGATGGCGACGCCGACAGCGGCTCGGAAACGGCAGAGACGCCCACGACCGAGGAGCTCCCGGACGAATCCGAACCACCGCAAGAGATTGTCGAGGCGCTCGAGGCGCAAGGCGGAGAAACCGTTGCAGTGCCAGAAACGGAAGAAGAATCACAAACGCCGACGGAAACCGCCGAGGCGGCACCGTCGACGCAGGACAATGATGACCCGGTCGCAACAACGGCGATCAACGACACGCCGCGCGGCATCCGCGCCGGGGAGCTTTGCGCAACCGAGCTGCGGCGACAGCTCCTGGTGTCCGTGCCACCCTATTTGCCAAACCTTCTGCCAACCTACCGGCTGGACGAGGGAACAATATTGCAGGTGCGCAAGGGTGCATTCCGGTCCAGCAATGGATGGTTCAATCTGCAGTTCCGGTGCGAGATCGACGAGGCCGCAACACGGATCGTTTCATTCGACTTCAATGTCGGCGCCCCGGTTCCGCGCGCCGAATGGGCCAGGCGCGGCCTGCCGGCGTCATAGAGCGGCGAGCGCCTGGATCCCGTACCTGCCAACTCCGATATGGATTCACAAGTACACTTCGCTGCATATCAGGCGCCGTGATTGCCTGCCTGTTCGGCGTGACAAAATTTGATCTGCACACTGGCCGGTCGGGCAGGCCGCAAAGTCAACTCTTCGGCATTGTTCCGGGCCGAAGATAGGTGAACATGTGCGGCACGTAGTCAGCTTTTCCGAGCTCAATACCCTGACCTCTCAGAACGGCGTAAGCGATGTTCATGTGAAAGTAGAACTGAGCCAGTGCCCAATCCCGCGCGTATTGTTCACCGGTCAGGTCAAAAATCATGCCGGTGGGAAGCTCTAACGAGACCTGCCTTTCGGCTCCGGCATCGAGCGCATCCGTTCCAAGCGATCCGAGATAGGCCAGAGCCTCGCCGATACGGTTTTGAGCGTCCACGATCGAACCCGGTTCCTTGTCCGCATTCCGCCCCTCGGCCGCCAAAAGTGCAAGGGAATCCGGCACAGCTTCCCCCATGAGCCGAAAGGTGGCCTCCTGAGCCTGGTAACAGGCAAATCTGACCTGGGTCGCAAGAGGAAACATATCGGGCGCAAGCCTGGCGGACAGCAATGCTTCAGCCTCTGCCTCAGGCAGTTGTTTCTGTGCCTTGTCGAGCCAAGCCGCGAGCCCCTTCAGCATTTGCATGTAGGTCGGGACGAGGAGGTTGGTGAGCGACATGAGGAAGGCCTTTAATGGAGAATTGTTTCAGAAGAATCTGGTGCTTCGAAAAGGCGATAAAATGACTCACCGACTGGCTGCACTCATATCAGGTATCATTTCAGCGATGAAGACTGCGGAAGAATAACAATCTTGCGGCGGCTGCCCCTACACCGGTCGCACCCGCATCTTGATGTGTTTTGGCTCCATATAGGCGTCCAGCCCCTCCGGGCCCAGTTCCCGGCCCATGCCGCTCATTTTCCAGCCGCCGAACGGAGCCTGCAATTCGCTGGTGTCATTGACATTCACGCCCACTGCACCGAATTCCAGGCGATCCGCAAGGGCCCAACACCGCTCCAGATCAGCACCGTAGAGATAAGCCGCCAGCCCGTATTCCAGCCCATTGGCAAGATCCAGCATGTCGTTTTCCGTATCGAACGCAGCGATCGCGGCCAGCGGACCGTAGGTCTCTTCGCACATGGGCAGACTGTCGACAGGCGCATCGTCAATCACGGTCGGGCGATAGAATGTGCCTTTCGAATAGGTTTTTTCATCCGGCCGGTATCCGCCTGATATCAGGCGCCCGCCCTTTGCCACCGCATCGCTTTTGTGCCGTTCCACCCGGTCGATCACCGACTGGTTCAGCACCGGCCCGTAGCCAACACCCGGATCGACGCCGTGGCCGATCACGGTTGCATTGGTCAGTTCGGCAAGACATTCGGCAAAGGTCTTGTGCACCCGCCGGTCAACGAGAATGCGGTTCACCGTGATGCAGATCTGTCCCATATTGGAAAAGGACCGGCGGTGGGCCGCCTTTGCGGCCTCTTCGATATCGGCATCACCCATCACGATAAACGGCGCATGGCCGCCGAGCTCCAGCGAGACCCGTTTCAGATTGCCTGCCGCATTTCGCATGATGTCCTGCCCTGCGGCAATCGATGCGGTTGCCGAGATGAGGCGAATGCGCGGATGGGCGGCGAGCGCCGCGCCGGCCACTGGTCCGAGACCCGGTAGGTCCGCCAAAACCCCGGCTGGCAGGCCCGCCTCGTGCAGGCAATCGACCAGCATGGCGATCGCCAGCGGCGTTTCATGTGGCGACTTGACGATCATCGGACAGCCGGCGGCAAGTGCCGGTCCGATTTTCCAGCAATAGAGATCAACCGGATAGTTCCATGGCACGATGGCCGCCGTCACGCCAACCGGGTGATAGGAAACGATGTTCTTGATACCGCTGGCGCTCGCCGGACGAAGCGAACCACCAATGCGGGTCGCCTCTCCCGCATAGTAACGCAGCACCTCGGCGCCGAAAAGGATTTCCTTGCGGTTGTCGGAAACCGGTTTGCCCTGCTCGCGCGTCAACAGCAGCGCCATCGCCTCGACCCGCTCATCGATCAATGCTGCAGCGCGGTTCAGCAGCACTGCGCGCTCGGTCGGATGCATGGCGGCAAAGTCGGGCGCAGCCGCCTCTGCGTATCCAACCGCCTCGTCGACGATCCGGGCATCGGCCAGCAGCGTCGAGCCGACGGGTTCTCCCGAAGCCGGATCCACGATTTCGAACCGATCGACGCCCTTCGGCATCTGCCAGGCACCATTGATGAAAAATCCCCGATCGGTCATATCACTCACCGCATTTTCAGACGACGCCAGAGTTCGGCATAATTGCGGTCGTTCTGAACATCGGCCGCTGCCTTTTCCGTCGTATTGGGACTGACCATGATGTAGGGCTCACGACCGGCCTTGACGATCAATTCAGCGGTTGCCGCGTTGATCGCCTGACCCACCGCAATCGCGATCGAGGTAGACGTGGCGCCCACCCGGTGTTCGCTGTCGCCCACCGTGATGCCGGCATCTCCCTTCGGCACGCCCGTATCGACGACCACATCGGCCAGTTCGAAAAGCCGTTTACCGCAGGAATGGCGCGACGGTGTCGAGGACGAATGGGGAACCGATGTCACCCCGATCAGCTTCATGCCACGTTCCTTTGCACCAACGGCAATATCCAGCGTAACCGCGTTCAGCCCGGAATGGGAAAAGATCAGCATTGCGTCGCCCTGATCGAGCTGATGGGACGCCAGAATGGCCGTCCCATAGCCTTCTCGCCCGTGAATGAAGCGGTATTGCCGCGCGCCGCCATCACCCAGAACCCGGTGAAACGAGATCATCGAACTTTCGACGATGGGGCGAAAACCTGTCACCGTTCCCGTTCGCGGGAACATCTCCATGGCCGCAAAGGAGCCGTGGCCCGTGCCAAAGGTAAAGACCAGCTTGTCGTTGAGGATGCTCTCGGCGCAGATTTCTGCCGCTTGGGCAATGGCCGCGCCTTGAGTATCGGCGACCTTTTGAAGCCGCTCTGTCAGCGATCCGAAATATCGGCCGACAATGTCGCTCATGGGTAGTTCCTTTCCGGGCCTGCTTGATCCCTCGTAATGCCCTCAAGGGCGGCTTTGAACAATCTGTTTTCGCCATCGGCAAGGGGTTCCGGCGCAAGCTTTTCCAGCGTTGCCGCATTGACCGTGCCAAGGCAAAGACTGGCAAAGGCGACATTCAGGGCTGCGGCTGCGGTAATCAGCGCCGAGGTTTCCATGTCGATGGCCACGACCCCCGCTTCGCGAAGCATGAGATGGTTTCGAGCGGCCCGCGCCTCCCCTTCCCTGTCGATGCCGAACATGTCGCGGTAGAAGGCATCATAGGTGGCAAACAACCCGCCGGTGATGGTTTCACCGACGGCGGTTCCGGCGTCCCGGCAGGCAGCGATCAGACCCTGATCTGCGCTGCACGCTTCGGGATCGTCTCGATAGGATCGCGATGTGCCTTCAAAGGCCAGCGCCCTTTCGCTGATCAGCAGGGCACCGCCCTGCGTCGGCGGGAAATACATCGACGTGCCAATCCGCATGAAACGGGCGATGCCGAGATCGGCAAGTTCATGCAGCACGATGGTGGCGATTGGGGCCCCCATGCCGAAAGCCGCAACAGTCACCGACCGGTCATTATACGTGCCGGTAATTGTTTTCAGGCCGCGCTTGACCGGCAGGAAGGTCACGTCACGAAGGTGCTCGGCAATGCGGTCGATGCGGTCCGGATCTCCAACCAGCAATGCGCGATCGCCGACCGCATCGGCCCGATGACCGAGATACCAGGCAGTCTTCATTGGGGTGCTCCCGGCAAACGGTTTTGAAGAAAGATGCGGGCGGCTTCAACCGCTTGCTCGCAGGCGGCAACCGGGTCGCCTACGCCATCCATTTCGGCGGCAATATAAGCGCCCGCAAATGTATCGCCGGCGCCCGTCGTATCGGTGGCCGCCACGGCCTCGACCGGAACCGTCATGTCGGTTCCGGGCGCATGGACCGCGACACCATCGCGCCCCCGTGTTTCGACAATGATGGCGTCTCGCCGGGTGTTGCCCACCAGTACCCGTTCTGCACTGTTGCAGAAGACCACATCGGCTTTCTGCGACAAAATCTGGCGGACCTCCGGCGTGAAGGCTGCCGTGTCGTTTTTTGTCAACCAATACACCCGGCAGTCAGGCGAACGCGCTTCGAGTATGTCTTGCGTCAGATGGCCGGGGCCGACCGAGATGCATAGATGGCTGGCACCGGCAATCAGCTCCAGTTGGCTGCCTGTCAGTTGCTCCCGCCCGTTCAGCGCCGGATCATAGAGGCAGGCGCAACTGCCATCGGCCTGATAGACCATCAGGGCCGTGGGCGAGCGCGCGGCATCGATCATTGCAATCCCCGACAATTCGATCCCGTCCGCTGCCAGCCCTTGGCAATAAAGTCGTCCCTCAGCATTGTCGCCCATCCATGAAACAACGCCGGCGGACCCTGTCCGTGCCACCACGGCACGCGCCACATAGGCCGGACAGCCGCCAATCCGCGGCCATGCCGACGGATCCCGGGCATTGACCAAAGTTGTCGTGTTTCCTTCGACAAACCCGGCCAATGTGACGGCGTAGTCGAGGCTGCCATAGCCAGTGACGCACAGGCCTGTCACGCCAGCATCTCCCGGGCAATATCCAGATCGACGACCTTGCCGAGATACCGGTCGATATCCTCCAGCGAAGCAACGGCAAGGTGATCGCGATTGCTGTTGGTCGCCTCACGGGGAACGATCACGTCGAAACCATGGGCGAACGCATCCTGGGCAGTCGCTCGCACGCAGACATTCGTCTTGACCCCGCAGATGACAACCCGCTCGATCCGCTGTTCGTTGAGGAACAGCGCCAGTTCGGTGGCAAAGAAGGCGCTGTAACGCCGTTTGACGATGAGGATCTCATTGTCCTGTCCCTGTGGCCCGAAACCATCAAAAAATTCGGCGTTGAACCCGCCGCTGACACAATGTTTCGGAAGATATTTTTGCTCGAAATCCTCGAAACCATCGCGGTGGCGGTCGGCAACATGCACCACCAGTGTCCCGGCCGCATGCGCGGCGGCGATCAGCTCCCGAACCGGCGCAACGACGTCATGCGCGTCCGGATAGGTGTTTTCGCCATCCGGATGCAGAAAGGAGTTCTGCATATCAATGACAAGCAGCGCGGTGCGGCTCATGACAACGCCTTTCTTCTTTGGTTCCTGAAGCCCGCCAGGCACAGGGCAACGAGCACGAACAGATAAGGGATCGTTCCGACCAGTTTCGGCGGCAGGCCGGCAGTCTGCATGCGAATCTGGGTCGCCTCCAGAAAGCCGAACAACAGGCACACCAGGGCCGTGACAACCGGTCGGTCGCGACCGAAGTAGAATGCGGCAAGCGCGATAAATCCGCGACCCGCCGTCAGACCTTCGTTAAAAAGACCGATCGAGGCAAGCGCCAGATGCGCGCCGCCGAGCCCGGAGAAAAACCCGGCAAACGCCGTCGAGAACTCCTTGATGCCGTTTTGCGGCAGACCCACGGCCCGCGCCACCTGTGGCGCATTGCCGGTCGCCCGCAACCATAACCCGATCCGGGTACTGGCAAGCAAAAACGGCAGCACGGCGACGCTTGCCCAGGCAAACACCGTCAGTGGGTCCAGATCGGCCAGTGCCTCGCCGACAACCGGGATGGCTTCAAGCGATTGCGGCAGGATGTGCGGTAGCAACACCACATCCGGCAAACGCAGAGTGCCACTGGAATCATAGACCCAACTCAGGATGAAACCGAGCACGCCGGCCACCAGAACATTGAGCCCGAGGCCTGCGACGATCATGTTGGCATTGGCGCGGGTGATGACCAGCGCAAACAGATATCCGACAAATGCGCCGGCGAAGGCAGCCGCCAGAACGGCGACGAACCAGCCGCCCGTCGCCGAGGAGACCACAACCGCCACGAAAGCGCCAACCAGCATTTTGGCATCCAGAGCAATATTGACGATACCGGCGCGCCGGTTGACCAGACCGCCCATCGCCGCCAGCAGGATCGGCGTCGTCATGATCACGGAAGCGGCCAGGACCTGTTCGACGATCATGCCGCTTTCCTCCGTCTGCGCCAGGCAAGCCGGCTGATTTCCACCACGGCAAAAATCATCACGGTGCCCTCGACAATATTCACGAGATCAAGCGGAATATCCGAAAAGAACTGAACCGTGGTGCCGGCCGAGGCCAGCGCGCCGAAAAGCACCGCGCTCAGGAAAATGCCGAGCGCCGTGTTGCGGCCGAGCAGGGCAACGGCCATTCCGGTAAATCCATAGCCCGGAGAAAATCCCTCGACAAAACGGTGCAACTGGCCCATGGCGTGGGACGCTCCACCAAAACCGGCCACGATGCCCGACAACACCATGGCAAGGATGATGGCACCGGGAACGGATATTCCAATGGCGCGCGAAAACCGTTGATTGAGACCGACCAGGGCTCCCTCGAAACCAGTGGCGGTCCGCCGGGTCCAGATCCCGTAAGCGATCACCATCAACAGGCCGATGAAAAAGCCCGCATGCAGGGTCGAGGGCGGCAGGAGCCGCGGCAGATGAGCCGCTTCGTGGATCAACGGGGTAACATTGTTGCCCGACAGTTCCGACAGCAATGGCCCATTGACCAGATATCCGGCAATGCCAAGCGCCACGAAATTGAGCATCAGTGTCGACACGACCTCGTCGACCTCATAGTGGGCCATCAGATATCCGGGCACATAGAGCCACGCCGCCGCAACCAGGGCGGCGAATACGAAGGCCATGGGGATCAGAGAAACGCCGAAGGCCGCCGGCAACGTGAATCCGATATAGGCGGCGGCAAGACCGGCAAGAACAAAGGCGCCGTCCACGCCGACATTGAAGACACCGGAGCGAAAACAGATCGCCGTGGCAACACCGGTAAACAGAAGCGGCGTCGCCGCCGACAAGGTGGCGGCGATCCGGCGCTCGGTTCCGAAGGCTTCATTGGCCATCAGCACGAAGATATCGACCGGATTTTCGCCGATGGCCAACAGCGCCAGCCCGCTGACAAAGATTGCCGCGATGAAGGGGAAAACAAAGGCAAACCCCTTGCCGATTGCGTCCGGGACAACGCCATTGTTCTGAGCGATGGCCTGATCAGACATGGGCGGGCTCCGGTTCCCGGTCCTGCAGAACCATCAACCGCCCGATCGACTGGGGATCGGCCTTGTCGCCCTCGACTTCGCCGACGATGCGCCCGTCCGACATGACAAGGATACGATCCGACAGCGCCAGCAATTCGTCCATCTCTTCCGAAACCAGCAGCACCGCGCCCCCACGGTCACGAAAGTCCCAAAGGATGCGATGGATAGCCTCAATCCCCCGAATGTCGACGCCCCGTGTCGGCTGGGCCGCCATCATGAAAGATGGATCGCCATCGGTTTCCCTGGCAAACACCAGGCGCTGCTGATTGCCGCCGGACAGGCTGGAGGCCGGCGATTTGAGCGATCCGAACGTCACGTTCAACCGTTCGAGACGGTCGCGCGCCAGTGCCCGAATGCGGGCAGCGCTGAGAAAATAGCCCCGCTTCAACGTCGCACTGCGTTGACTGCCGGCAATGACATTGGCCTCCACCGACGCATCGATGGCAAGGCCCTCATGGCGCCGGTCGGCGCTGATATAGGCGATCCCGCGGGCTCGCCGTTCCGTGTTGCTCGCGCGGGTGATATCTGCATCGCGCAGCCTGACCTGTCCGTCACCGGGCGCCCTGAGACCCACCAGGCACTCGACAAGCTCGTCCTGTCCGTTTCCGGCGACACCGGCGATGCCGACAATCTCACCCTCTTTGACAGACAGATGAACATCATGCAGCGCGTGGGACTTGTCGATTGACGGTACCGACAATCCGGTGACATCAAACACAGACGCACCGACAGATGATCGATTGGACGCCCTGCGGACCGGCGCAACCGATGAGTCCCCACCGCCAACAATGTGGGATGCGATCGTGTCCACATCGGTGTCACTGATCGCCGCCTGGTAGGTGACCTCGCCGCGCCGCAGAACCGTGACGCGATCGGCCAGCGCAGTGACCTCACGCAACTTGTGGCTGATGAACAGGATGGTCGTGCCACCATCGCGAAGTCGCCGCAGCAAGGCAAACAGATCATCAACCTGTTGCGGTGCCAGAACCGCCGTGGGCTCATCCAGAATGAGAATGCGCGTGCCGCGTCTCAGCAGACGAAGAATCTCGACAAATTGCTGAACATGCACTGGCGCACTCGCCGATCGCCGGCTCCAGTCTATCGTCACCCCGGCCTGCGCCGCCAGGGTCTCGCCGGAGGTTCGCGCGACCCCCCAGTCAACGCGCGAAAGCACCCCCAGCGAGACCCGCTCCGGCTCATCGCCGAGCACGAGATTTTCAAGCAATGTCAGGTCCGGCGCCAGCATGAATTCCTGATGCACCATGCCGATGCCCAGATTGAGCGCCTGTTGCGGTTGGGTAAATGTCACCTCGTTGTCATCGACAATGATCGTGCCGGCATCGGGCCGTTCGATGCCCTGCAGACAACGCATCAGTGTTGACTTGCCGGCACCGTTTTCGCCGACAATGGCGTGGATTTGCGCTGGCGCCACATCGAGCGAAATGTCGCGATTGGCTTCGACCGCTCCATAGGCCTTGCTCAGGCCGCGCGCACCAAGGCGTATGGTGACATCATCCATCTCGCTCAGGACCTGACAATTAGGCGGCTTCCAAACCGCATACCAACACCGGATCGGAGGGCCAGGCGCACCTGGCCACTCCTCTCGGGAGGCCGGATTTACTTGAAGAAATCCGGGTAACCCTGTGTCGACACATCCCAGACATCGATCTTGCCGGCGATGATGTCGGCCTTCAACGCATCGACCTTTTCCAGATAGGCAGCCGGAATCATGTCCTTCGTGTGGGTCATGTCAGACAGGGCAACGCCATTTTGCGCCAACCCGAAATCCATCACCTCGCCGCCGGGAAACTTGCCGTCCGCGTAATTGACAATGATGTCCTCAACCGCGACATCGACACGCTTGATCATGCTGGTCAGCACATTGCCGGGCGCCATACTGTCCTGATCGGTGTCGACACCGATGGCGTAGTGTCCTTCAGCCTTGGCCGCTTCGATGATCCCGATCCCGGTTCCACCGGCCACCTGATAGACGATGTCGGCACCATCATCGAACATGGCTTTGGCCATTTGCTGCCCCTTGGCCGGATCGCCGAAGGAATCCGAATAGGCGACCAGCACCTTGATGTCCGGATTGATCGCCTCGGCACCCTGGATGAAGCCGACAATGAACTTGTCGATACCGGGCGCCTTGACGCCGCCGATCACCCCGATCACGGCATCCTCATTGATCCCCTTGATCGACGTATCCGCAGTGACCTGGGCGGCAAGCGCGCCAGCCAGGTATGATCCCTCATGCTCGGCAAACACAACGGAGGCGACATTGTCGCCTTTGCGGGTCTGGTTCATGATGACCCAGTCGGTATCCTTGTAGTCGGGCGCGAGTTTTTCCATCGGCTCGCCATGGATCCACTCCAGGCTGATCACCAGGCCAAATCCGCCATCGGCGGCCCGTCGCATGATCTCTTCACCCTGGGAAGCGACATCCTTGGATTCGACAGGGCGCCCTTCGATGCCGGTTTTCTTCAGTCCGGCCTCGAAACCGGCATTCGCCGTGTCGTTCCAGGAACCGTCACCAAGACCGCCCTGGGCAATGATCAATGCTGCCGGCGCAACATCCGCCGCCATGGCCACCGGTGACAGGCCCGTCATAATGGCGGCTGCGCCGCCAATCATCATCTTTCTGAGTTTCATATCAGTTCCCTTTCTTCCCATTTAGGCCGGATGCATTTCCGGTCTGGCGATTTGCCGCCGCTTCAAAACTGTGAACCCTGCGCAACCGATCCTCTCCTTCGCTGGATGTGCGGCGCACGAGTGACATGTCATAGGTGTAGTGTTCGCTGTGATGCACCGCTTCGACCGCTTCAACCAGGGCGCCGGAAGCATCAAAACTTCGGCGAAACACAACGATCACGGCCGCCGGTGTAGCAATATCGAGCAACCGTGCCTCTTCATCCTCCGCCAGACGTGCCGTGACCCGCTCTTCCGCCTGCACCACCCCGCAACCGGCCTTCTCAAAGGCGTCATAGAGCGAAAAATGGGGGTCCTGCAGCCCGCCACCCCCTTGCAGGGCCGGCACCATCCGGGCGATCCGGTCCGGAATCAGGGAATGATGGTAGGCACATGGCATGTTGTCGATCAGCCGAAGCCGAACCAGTGAGACGGCTGGCAGCTCGCAATGGAACTCGCGGGCCAGCGCATCACCGGCCGGTGCAATCTGGATGATCTTCTGAGTCGCATCTCGCCCTTCGGAGATGGCCGTCTGGCTGAAGCTCAAGAGCTTTCCCGATCGACGGTGCATCGACGGCCGGGCGACGAACGTGCCGGATCCCTGGCGGCGTATGGCGATTCCTTCGGCAACCAATTGTTCGATCGCCTTGACCACCGTGCCGCGGCTGACGCCGTGCTCCCGGCAAAGCTCCGATTCACTCGGCAGCCGGTCACCGGACGAGTATTCACCTGCGTGAATCCGCGATTGGATCTCCTCGCTCAGCGACAGATAGCGCGGGATGTTTGCAGCACGGGCCATACGTCACGCTAGTATATGACTAGTCGACTAGTCAAGTTGGGGATGATTTTCATTTGTGCATTGCAGGGCAAGAAACGGAAAGCGGCGGATCATGCTGCCCCTTACGAACTGTTCCGAGACAATTTTCGTGGAACAGACGGACAGGAGAACACAATGCAATCGCTGATCGGAAAAACCGCCATCGTGACCGGTGCAAGCTCGGGGATCGGACGCGCATCGGCATTGCTCTTCAGCAGGGAGGGCGCAAACCTTGTCGTGACGGCGCGCCGTCGGTCGGAACTGGATGATCTGGTCAGGGAAATTACCGCCGCAGGCGGCTCAGCTGTCGCCCTTGCCGGAAACGTGGTGGATGAAAACCACGCGCAATCACTGGTCGCGATGGCCGTTGACACGTTTGGCGGTCTGGATATCGCATTCAACAATGCCGGTACGCTTGGCGTGATGGGGCCGGTGGACACTGTCAGTCTGGATGGCTGGACGGAAACCATCTCAACGAATCTGACAAGTGCGTTTCTGGGCGCCAAATATCAGGTCCCGGCAATGACCGAGCGCGGCGGTGGATCGCTGATCTTCACCTCTACCTTTGTTGGACATACGGCAGGTATGCCCGGCATGAGTGCCTATGCAGCCAGCAAGGCGGGGCTGATCGGCCTGGTTCAGGTCCTGGCCGTGGAGCACGGACCATTGGGCATTCGAGCCAACGCGCTTCTGCCAGGCGGTACGGACACGCCGATGGGCCAAAGTGTTGCCAATTCTCCCGAGGCACTGGCCTTTGTTGAAGGGCTGCACGCCTTGAAGCGGATTGCCCGGCCGGACGAAATCGCCCGGACCGCACTGTATCTGGCGTCGGATGCATCAAGTTTCACCACGGGCGCGGCAATCGCAGTCGATGGCGGGGTGTCAATCAACAGAACCTGAGTCGATCCGCCGATACCGGGGCACAGATAAGGACTTGGCCGGCTTGGCGTGCGCTGTGGCTTATGGTAGGCCGCGCGCAAGTTCCCGGTCAAAGACGGAGTTGGGTGTGATTCCCTGGTCTCGCCTCGATACAGCAGAAATGCCAGGCGGCGGTGCGCTGCGCCTGATGCGGCGCGGCGACGAGTTCTCGATCATGCTGGGATCAAACGAGTTGATGAACAGCCGGCTCAGCGGATCGGAGGAAGCGCTCGCAACACTGACCTGGGAACGGTTGGGCAACCGCCCGAAACCGACAATATTGATCGGTGGCCTTGGCATGGGATTTACCGTTCGCGCCGCACTGAAAGTGTTGCCGGTGGATGCCCGCATCATTGTCGCGGAGCTGGTTCCGGCGGTTGTAACCTGGGCGCGCGGACCCATGGCCGGGATTTTCGATCACAGTCTGGAGGATCCGCGCGTCCGTATCCATGAGGGTGATGTCGGACCGTTGATCGCCTCGCAGGACAAGACCTGTGATGCCATACTTCTTGATGTCGACAATGGCCCGGAGGGTCTGACCCGCAAGGCCAACGACGATATTTATGACGCTGCCGGCCTGCGGGCCGCGCACAGGGCATTGAAGCCCGGCGGCGTGCTGTCTGTCTGGTCCTCCGGCCCCGACCGTAACTTCACCCGGCGACTGAAACAGGCCGGGTTCAATGTGGAAGAAGTCAAGGTGCGGGCAAGCAGGAACAGGCGCGGCGCACGACATATTATCTGGCTGGCCGTGAAATGACATCACCCGACGCCGCTGACCCATCCTGCTAGCGCTTGCGCTTGCGGGCCTTTCTTGCCGCGTAGCGCCGGTCGCGTTCCGCCTTGCGTTCGGCTTCCTTGGCAACTTCGATATCCGCCTGCCGTCTCAACTCGGCGGCACGCGCGGCCTCTTCAGCAGCAATGCGTTCGGCTTCCTCGGCTGCGCGGCGATCCGCCTCTTCCTGTTTCACGCGAATGCGCTCCTTGCGGCGCGCCTCCCGTGCATCCGCCTGGGCTTTCCGCTCGGCGCGCTTGGCAACCATTTCAGGATCGTCGGGTTTCGGCGCGGCCTTGAATTTCTTGAGCATCTGCAGCTTGGCGTCAGCCGCAGCCTTGCGGCGATCCTGCAGATCGCTTCCCTTCGCTTGCTTCATAGAATATCAACTCGTCTCGGTATCGTTGTTTGACTGCCAGACATATCTGGGCCCATGGTGGAGCACCATTCTTTGTTGGCAGAGCAGTGATGGATAGAGCGTTTATCTAGACCATCGGCACGCCCAAAACAATGACCAAGAATGCCAATCACAAGGCCAATGTGAGAGTTTTTTCATAACACCCCATGAGCGGCGTGGATTGGACGAATTCCGGTTGGATCGATTATGTTGCCTGTGGGAACAGCCGCCCTGGGGCCGGTTGCATGGAACACGTGGGAGTGGGAAAATGAAACCAAAGGCAAAATACAGGCATTGGCGGGGGCGTTGGATCGCCATTCTGGTGTGCCTTTCGACAATCCTGTTGACGGCAGCACCGGCAAAGGCCGTCGACGTCTGTCCCGATCTCTGGTTTTCGCGCAATGCGATTTTCAACGATGCCGGTTTTTGTTTCAATTCGACACTCGGCAAGGCCCTGTTCGACAACAGCGATTGCCACACGCGATCACCTGTGCTGCCACAAAGCCTGCAGGCAAAAATAACGCGCATCAAACAATACGAGAAGAATTTCGGCTGCCGGGTCAACACGAAGCGAAGCACATTGGCCGTCGACAAACTCGCCATTCGGCTGCAGCTCTGGGACCATCCCGTCGCCGATGGGTTTCAATCCACCTGCATCGGCGTCATTCTAAACGGTCAGGTAACACTGTATGCGGCCAAGGACCCGGCCAGCCAGGTCATCGGCTTTTTCGAGGACGGCGACACCATTGATTTCTCCCACGAACCCGAGGGAGACTGGGATTTCGCCAGCGGTGTGTCACGCGATGGCGAGCAATTCGAGGTCCTCGGTTGGTATCGCGCCCCCGTGACACCGGAAACCTGCCGCGACTATGCCGGCTGACCGCGCCGATAGCGCGATCGGCCGCCAATCCAGTCACGTATTCGTGCCATAGTGCTCGAAACCGATGACCTCGCTATCTTTGACCTGGCAATTGCCGGCTTCACGCACGGTGGGATCGTCCCAATAGATGTTCCAGAAAACGATCATTCGGTCATCATCCCAGATACCCGGAAAAACGCTGATCGCTGCATTGGGCAAATCCTTGAACGCAGGCACCTCAAACCAGAGATAATCGTGGCATGCTTTCAGCGCCTCGGTCATTTTCCGGTCAAAGGCATGAGAGGGAAAGGTTGATGCGGCAATAATGGCAAGCGCCAGAACAAGTCTCCTGATACACATGACGATACTCCTTCACTTGCGGAACGGTGACGACCAGACCCTTATAGTATAATCGCCCCGTTCCCGCATGCGACGACATTTCGCCGGCAATGTCGCCAGCGACCCTATTGCCGATTACGTTGCTGCTTGATGCGCATGGCAGTGCTGGTCATCTTCCCGAAGGCACGCTGGCGGGCCCGCCGGTCGGCAATGCTCTCGCTGTTGTAACGCTCCTCGGCGGCCAGTTTGCGGTACCGCTTCAGCCGAGCAGGGTCGAGCTGCCCATCTGCGATTGCCGCAAGAACCGCGCAGCCCGGTTCCGATTCGTGGCCACAGTCGGAGAACCGGCAGTTTTGCGCGAGTGCGACAATATCCTCAAACACCGCATCGATGCCCGAGGCGACATCAACCATCTGCAGTTCACGCATGCCGGGTGTGTCGAGCAGCCATCCGCCGGCGCTCAGGCGATGCAGCGCCCTGCCCGTCGTCGTGTGCCGGCCATGATCATCATCGGCCCGCGCCGCTTGTGTCGCCAGATCGGACCGGCCGGTCAATGTGTTGACCATGGTTGACTTGCCGACGCCGGACGAGCCGACCAACGCCACCGTCTGACCACGGCCGCACCAGGATTTGAGGTTCTCCAGCGCTGCCGGATCACGCGCATCCACCGCCTCCACCAGCAATCCGGGTGCCAGCGCCTCGGCCCTGCTGCGGTACTCCTCCGGCATGTCGCACTCATCGGCCTTGGTCAGCACGATGATGGGCTGCACCTCGGTCTCCCGTGCAAGAGCCAGATAGCGCTCCAGTCGGGCCGGGTTGAAATCCTGGTTGCACGACGACACGATGAACAGCGTGTCCACATTCGAGGCAATGAGTTGCACCGCCCGACCGGTTCCGGCGGACCGACGCTTGAAGACACTCTTCCGGTCCAGGACACGCCTGATTCGACCATCTTCGCGGCTCAGCAAAAGCCAGTCGCCCACGGTTATGTCGGACAGGTCCGTCTGTCCGGATGGGGTCAGACGCTGGTTGCCGTCAATGGCGGACACGTCCAGTGCGCTTCGATGCACCGCTTGAACACGCACCGGCTGGTGGGTCTCCATTTCGGTCAGATCGAGTTGGGATTGAAAAAAGGCACTCCAGCCGAGATCGGCGAGTGTCATCTCTGTCTTTGTCATTGTTCTCTCTTTGAAGGATAGACGCGGTTATGCCCGCCCCGCAAATGCGATGGCAGGTGGTTGGCCTATGACCGGTCGGGAGAAAACAGGGTGCCGAGACAGACGGCACCTTTAAGCCTGTCAGAGGAGGCGTGCGTCCACGCGGCCGGTCGGGATGATCACATTGGCGTTCATGAAATTCGTCCTCCGACGGGTTGAAGTTGGCCGCAATATCGGTGTTGCGGTCACCAATTGCAAGAGCAACGGTTCCAATTTCCGACACCCTGTCGGCGCTGCCGAATTCCCGGTCAGGCGCATCGGCTGGTGTGGTGTCGATTGACCCGGCGGGATTATTGTCCATCTTATGATCTGTAACCGAGCACACACGGAACGGGAGGCCCCTTGGAATGAGTGACGATCAACCGGTCATCGAGGAACGCGAAAACGGACCCTTCGTGGTCAAGCAATTGACCGATCTGAAACTGTCAGACGGCACAGCCGCGGAGTGCAAGCCGGTCATGGCATTGTGCCGGTGCGGCCAGTCGAACAACAAACCCTTTTGCGACGGAACCCACAAGGCGATCGGATTTGACAGCACCGGCGCGGACGTCTCGACCAAGGACCGGGTCAGCAGCTACGAAGGCGCCGATGTCACCGTATATTACAACAAGCTTCTGTGTTCACATGCGGGCGAATGTGCCCGCCGCGCCGGAAACGTGTTCAATCCCAATCAGCGACCGTGGATCCAGCCGGACAATGGTACGGTGGACGAGATCCGGGAGGTCGTTGAAGCCTGTCCGTCCGGTGCACTGCGTTGGAGCAAACCCGGCGGCGATTCAGAACTCCTTGCTGCTGAAAATGTCTCCATCACTGTCGAGAAAAACGGCCCCTATCGCGTCAGCAACATTGCGATAGCCGTGGACCAATGGGCACAGGGACAGTCGGAAAAGAAATATGTGTTGTGCCGCTGCGGCAAGTCCGGCAACAAGCCCTTCTGCGACGGGACCCATCTCGATGAAGGATGGAGCGACGAGGGTTAGAACGCAAACACCTCCTTGATTCTGTTTGTGAAGAGATCGGTGATTATTTATTGAAAACAGCGAGATAAAACCACAAACAGAATCAGATTGTCAGCACTCTACGGATTGACGCACCCTCCCATCCGGTGCCCGAACTTGAAGCGGGCACCGGAATGATCTACATCCGGGCGATCCGCAACACTGACAGGACGGTGCATCATGGAACGCCAGTTGAACGCTTCAAACGACAAAGCATTCAACAGGAAAACGCGCATCCATGTCCTCCTCCATCGCACTGAAAAACCTGTCCTGGGCGACACCTGACGGCCAACACCTCTTTACCGATCTCAATCTTTCATTCGGTCCCGGTCGAACCGGCCTGATTGGCAATAACGGCACCGGCAAATCGACGCTCCTGAAACTCATCGACGGATCGCTATCTCCGTCCGGCGGATCGATCAGTCGTGTCGGGCGCGTCGCCATGATGCGGCAATTGGCACAGATTGACGACAGCCAGACCCTTGCCGACATTTTCGGTATGCGCGATGCGCTGGCATGCCTTGACCGGATCGAACGCGGCTCGCCAACGGACGATGATCTGGACAAAGCGGACTGGTCCCTCACGGCACGGTATCATGATACGCTGGCACAGGTTGCGCTGACCGCGATGGACCCGGACAGGCCGTTTACGGAACTGAGCGGCGGCGAAAAGACCCGGGCGCTCCTTGCCGCGCTTTTGTTCAGCGCTCCGGACGTCATCCTGCTTGACGAGCCGACCAACAATCTTGACGAGGATGGCCGAGCTGCCATCGCAGACATCGTGACCGGCTGGCGCGGCCCGGCAATCATCGTCAGCCACGACCGCAGCCTGCTGGAGCGGATGGATCACATTGTGGAGCTGACAAGTTTGGGCGCACAATCCTATGGCGGGAATTGGAGCGATTATTGCGCCCGCAAGGCAATCGACCTGCAGGCCACCGAACATCGGCGCGATGTGGCCGAGCAGACCGTTCGGGATATTGATCGACGGGCGCAGGCCCGGCAGGAGCAGAAACAGAAGCGCGATGCTGCCGGTAAACGCAAGCGAGCGCGTGGTGATCAACCGAAAATTCTGCTTGATGGGATGAAAGAGCGGGCCCAACGAACCTCATCGGCCAATGCCCGCCTTGCCGATCGCCAGCGCCGGGTCGCGGCGCAGCAGGCGACTGACGCGCGCGCGCAAATCGAAACCCTGCAGCCACTGTCCATGTCGCTCAACAGCAGCGGTCTTGCAAATGGCAAGACGATTGTCGACGTCAGGGAATTGACCGGCGGCCATCCCGGCACCGGTCCGATCATTCAGGATCTTTCACTCACCCTGACTGGTCCCGAACGGGTCGCGATCACCGGTGCGAACGGTGCGGGAAAGTCGACTTTGTTGCACCTGCTGTCAGGCCGGGTGCCTCCCATCTCGGGATCCGCACGAATAAACGGACATGCCGTGATCCTCGACCAGCATATGGATCTGCTCGATCCGGCATTATCCATCCGCGACAATTTTCGACGTCTCAATCCGGACGCCGATGAAAACGCTTGCCGTTCAGCGCTTGCCCGGTTTCAGTTTCGCGCCGATGCGGCATTGCAAGCGGTTGGTTCGCTCAGCGGTGGTGAAATGCTGCGTGCCGGTCTGGCAGCGGTTCTGGGTGGCCCACGACCACCACAATTGCTGATGCTGGACGAGCCGACCAATCACCTTGACCTGCGGTCCATCGAGGCGCTTGAAGCCGCACTGACAGCCTATGACGGCGCCCTGCTCGTCATCAGCCATGACGAAACCTTCCTGCAGAAAATCGGCATCGAACGGCGGATTCACCTTGAAGGGGATCGTTAACAAAGGCTCTGACGGGCCAGATCGGTTGCCACGTTTTTGATTGATCCAGCCTCAATAACCCAGCCATGGCGGGCGAAACCCGCCATGGGATCATGTTTGGCACAACGTGTGCTCAGCCAGCCTTGAGCAATTCAGGTTTTGACGGAATCGGCAAAGCCTGAATGCATCAACAAAATCAATGGCCGACACTGTTGTCACGTTTCTGACAAGACGTGAAACGGCCTACATAAGACGATTGGCCGCCGACACCACCGCTTCGAGTGACGCTGCAACGATATTGGTACTGACGCCAACTCCGAAGATCTTGCCGCCGGGATGCTCCATCTCCATGTAGCAGATCGCGGCCGCATTGGCGCCGTGCTGCAGCGAATGTTCGGAGTAGTCCGCGACGGTAAAGTCGATCCCGATATGCTGTGACAGGGCATGGACGAAGCCATCGATGGGGCCGGTACCGCGACCGGTGATCGTCAGTTTTTCACCGCCATCGAAGATGACCGCTTCGCACTCACGCACGCCCTTCTGGCCCGACACCGGAAAGGTGTGATGGTCGACATAGGCCAGCCTTGCTCCCGGCTGCTCGACATAGCGCTCCATGAATCGGTCATAGATGAGTTTCGAGGGAAGTTCCTCGCCCTTTTCATCGGTGATGCGCTGAATGTCGCCCTGGAAATCCACCTGCAGGCCGCGTGGCAGGTTGAGCCCGTAATCCTCCTGCAGGACATAGGCAATGCCACCCTTTCCGGACTGGGAGTTGATGCGGATGATCGCCTCATAGGTGCGCCCGACATCCTGCGGATCAATGGGCAGATAGGGCACTTCCCAGATTTCGGTATTGGCCGCCTTGATGGCCTTCATTCCCTTGTTGATGGCGTCCTGGTGGGACCCCGAAAAGGCTGTATAGACCAGTTCGCCGACATAGGGGTGTCGCTCCGCGATCGTCATCTGGTTGGAATACTCATAGACCTTCTTGATCCGCTCGATATCGCTGCAATCCAGTTGCGGATCGACGCCCTGCGTGAACATGTTCAGAGCAAGGGTCACCACGTCGACATTGCCGGTGCGCTCGCCATTGCCGAACAGGGTTCCCTCAACCCGGTCCGCACCGGCCATCAGCGCCAGTTCGGTCGCCGCGATGCCGGTTCCCCGGTCATTGTGCGGATGCAGCGAGACGATCAGATTGTCCCGATTGTCCAATTGCCGGCACATCCATTCGATCTGGTCGGCATAGATATTGGGCGTTGACATCTCCACTGTGGAAGGCAGGTTGATGATCAGCTTGTTGTCCGCCGTCGGCTGAACCACCTCGGTGACGGCGTTGCAGATTTCAAGCGCCACCTCCAGCTCGGTGCCGGTGAAGCTCTCCGGCGAATATTGAAACCGGTAGCCGCCGCCCGCCTTCGCCGCCATATCCGTGACCATCATGGCCGCATCGACAGCAATCTGCTTGATCCCGGCAACATCCTTGGCAAAAACCACCCGGCGCTGCAATTCGCTGGTCGAATTGTAAAAATGCACGATCGGCCGGTGCGCGCCCTCAAGGGACTCGAACGTGCGGGTAATCAGTTCCGGCCGGCATTGCACCAGGACCTGCAGTGACACGTCCTCCGGCACATCTTGATCCTCGATGCACCATCGGGCAAAGTCGAAATCCGTCTGGGATGCCGACGGAAATCCGATCTCGATCTCCTTGAATCCCATATCAAGCAGCAGCTGGAACATGCGTGACTTGCGCTCGTGTCCCATCGGATTGACAAGCGCCTGATTGCCGTCACGCAAATCCACCGAACACCAGATGGGTGCGCTTTCAATGCGTTTTGACGGCCACGTCCGGTCCTCAAGACCGGTCAGCGGATAAGGCTGGTATTTTCGTGTGGCCCGCGCCATGCCCGCGCCCGTCTGCGGTTCGGCATGGGATGAAGTCATCTCGGTCATCTTATTCTCTCGTTCCTATGGCCATCCGGTGGTCCATGAATCACCGGCCATGATTCTAGGGTCAATCATCTAATCATTTGTGAAGGAAAGGAGCCTGTGCCAGCGGGCAAATCGACCGCCGGACGCTCCTCTAACGAGCCCGGCGATCGCCAGTAAGGCCGAGGAGTAGGTTGGAAAGCGCATCGACAGATATCGCCGGCGCGTTGACGGCGGCGATGCTCTTCAGGTCAATGGTTTTCGATGCGGATCCAAACATGCGCGCTGTTATAGCCGCGACGGATGACGACGGCAACACCCAGTATCATGTCATGTTTGTCGCCGCGCCAGATGGGCAACGACATTTTCGATCATGCGCATTCCCGCATCCTGCCCAAGCGTCATGATGGATTCGGGATGAAACTGCACGGCAGCCACAGGCTCGCTGGTGTGCTCGATCCCCATGATGACGCCATCCTCGCTTTCGGCGGTGATGTTGAAATCTGTCGAGAGCGTTGCTGAATCGGCAAATATCGAATGATAACGGCCAACCGTCGCTTCCTTGCCTAGACCCGAAAAAACGATCCCCGGATCCGAAATCCGAATGCGAGACGGTTTACCGTGCATCGGCACGGCAAGCGTACGCAGATCGCCGCCATAGGCCTGTGTAATCGCCTGAAGTCCCAGACACACGCCGAAAATCGGCAGCTCGCGGGCGCGCGCCCGTTTGATCGTTCCCTTGCAATCGAAATCACTGGGATTGCCCGGACCCGGAGACAGCACCACCAGATCCGGATCAAGATCGTCAAACACCTGGTCAACGACGGGTGAACGGACCGTGGTGACCTGTGCACCGGTCTGGCGAAAATAGTTGGCCAGCGTATGCACGAAGGAATCCTCATGATCCACCAGCAGGATGCGGATGCCATCGCCAACCTGTGCAGCAACGCGGCCTGTCGTCGCCGCATTGCTTTGGCCGGCATCGCGGATGGCGGCCAGCATGGCCGACGCCTTCAGTTCCGTTTCCGCCTCTTCTTCCTCGGGAACCGAGTCATAAAGCAGGGTCGCCCCGGCCCGCACTTCGGCAATGCCGTCCTTGATGCGGATCGTTCGCAGGGTCAGCCCGGTGTTCATGTCACCATCGAAACCGACCATCCCGATGGCGCCGCCATACCAGGCTCGCGGGCTTTTTTCATTTTCCTCGATGAAGCGCATGGCCCACAGTTTCGGGGCGCCGGTCACGGTCACGGCCCAGGCGTGACTTAAAAACGCATCAAAGGCATCCATCCCGTCTCGCAACCGACCCTCGATATGATCAACCGTATGGATCAGCCGCGAATACATTTCGATCTGTCGCCGTCCGATGACCCGGACCGATCCGGGCTCGCAGACACGGCTCTTGTCGTTGCGGTCGACATCGGAGCACATGGTCAGTTCGGACTCGTCCTTCTTCGAATTGAGCAATTTGAGGATCTGCTCAGAATCGGAAATGGCATCATCGCCTCGCTTGATTGTGCCGGAAATCGGACAAGTCTCCACGCGCCGTCCGGTGATACGAACGAACATTTCCGGCGACGCGCCGATCAGATACTCGCCCTCGCCCAGATTGATGTAGAAGGAATAGGGTGATGGATTGGTGACCTTGAGCCGGCGGGCAATCGCCGAGGGCTGGCTGGTACAGCGCTCCTGGAACATCTGACCCGGAACCACCTCGAACAGGTCGCCGCGTTTGAAACTGTCCTTGGCCTTGCGCACCAGATCCGCATATTCACCCGGCCGGTGGTCACTGCGCGGCGGCGTCGTGTCCGACATTTTGAACGGTTCGGGCTCGGTTTCGCGGGATTTGCCGATGGTGGTAAAATCGCGACGGCTGAATTCGTACCGATCAATCCAGGCCCGGGCGGTGTGGTGATCGACCACCAGGATTTCATCCGTCACGAAAAGCACCAGATCCCGCTGGCTTTCGTCCCGGTCCTTTTGCAAAGCAACACTGTCGAACTGAAAGGCCAGATCGTAACCGAAGGCTCCGTAGAGACCGAAATTGCTGTCTTCTTCGCTGTGAAACAGGTCGACAATGGCCCGCAAGACCGTAAACACGGTCGGAGCACGGGACCGTTCCTCCTCCGTGACAACACGATCGGGCGTGTCCACTGTCAGTGCCAGAAGTCTGGCGCTGCGCGCGCCAAGCGCAACATCCTTTTCCCGCTCAAGCCGCCTTGCAATGATCGACAGCAGCGCCTCGCCGCGTTCATTGTGTGCAATGAGGCGCATGGAGCGCCCATGGCCCGTTATCGAGAGCGGCGGATCGATGATCGCCGTGTCCCAGCGCGTATAGCGGCCCGGATATTCGTAGTTGGACGAGAACACCGCGCCGCGCCGGCTGTCCAGCCGTTCGATATAATCGTCGATCGCCCCCTCATAGCGGGTGGCGGTTCGGCTGCGTTCAACCTCGACGCCGCCACGGGTGACAAACACATCTGTCGGTGTGTCTGATTTTGCTGCCGTCATCATTTCGTTCCTCATATTGCCCGAAACCCGGCACGAAAAAACCGCCGGGATGGTCCGCGGCGGTTGGCAATTCTGTCAAACATGACTGGTCGCGGCCGCCGTTAGCGAGCCCACCACCAAACTGCAATGTTGCATGCACATGTCATGCTGCAGTGTTAGCGTCCGTCCGGCACAAGTGCAAGATACAATCGGCCCGCAGCAGTTTTAGGGTGGTTGGAAAGGAAAATCACATTCAATGGTCGCAACCGGCCAGTGAGGATCGTCGATCACATCACCCGCACTGTATGCAATTCTAGTCTGGCGCCTGAACATTGAGCAATCGAGACACCATGGCGGCCTGATTGTGCGTCTGCGTCTTCTCGAACATCCGCCGCACCTGTGTTCGCACCGTGTTAACGGTTACATCGAGTTCCGACGCCGCCTGGGTCAGATCAAGTCCAGATGCCAGACGTTCCGCCAGCTTCAGTTGCGCCGGCGACAATCCAAAACTCAGGCCCGCCGTTTCCAGCCTTCCGCGAAGAAGGTATGCATCATCAAACGAGATCAAGACCCTCTCCTGCTCAGTGAAGACCCAACAAAACAATGGATGCCCCTGTTCATCTTCGCCCAGCGGAACCATATTGGCCTCTTCCCCCAGGAAACCCCGCGGCAGGTTGGTTGCCAGACGTTCTCTGCACAGATTGATGGCCTGTTGCAGATCCTTTTCAAAGGCTCTGTTCAACGCCCTCACGCGATGACCGGATACCGTGAGTCCCGAATGCGATGCCAGACGCTCCCGGGCAAGCGCATTGATGGCAACCACGGTTCCATCCACGTTGAGTTCAATGCGGGGGACGTCCTCATGTCCGACGCCGGGAACAACGACGATGACACAAAGCAGTTTCCATTCGCCGTCAAACTTCTGAACGATCTTCGTCTCGTGCGACAAGGGTGCAGCGTGAATCCTTGGCACATGCCCAACAATGACCTGATCATAGGTGACCCAGGCCATGTCCCCGGACACCTGGACCTGGATATTGTCCCACCGCAGAGATTCTCGCGCGTCAAAATTCTGCGGGAATTGTCGAAACCCTTCCTCGAAGCGCGGTTTCAGCTCCGCCCAGCCCGAGTGAATTCGAGTGCCAACACGGGGTCCCGAGAGGATCCGGCGCACTTCCGGCCCATGGTGCCAGTGGCTGATGAATGTATCGAAGTCGCCGCGATAATAGCTCTCGTGTTCGGACCGCAGAAACGCCTGAACCTCTTCTTCCTCAGCGGATAATGGCATCACACGACCCCGAGTGTTGTCTGCCTGCGGCACCGAACAAGGCGGGTGGCATGGCATGAAGTCTACTGCCATCTTAGCTTAGCCGCCTGGACGCTGCCATCCCGGTATTGAACATCCGAAAGCGGCCAATTCTTTGCCCAAGCGTACGGAGTCTCACCCACAGTTTCAAAGCAGTTTCACGCCGTTCCTCACGACGAAGGACGGCCCGGTCATACGCCTCCTGATCGAATCTCGGCTGATTGGATGATTGTTGCTGTGCTGCGGCCAAGAGGTTCACATCCATGATTGTCTCCTTGAGTGGAGCGTTCAATCTAGACGGTGCTGTGCAATGCACTTGTCATCCGAATGGGTGACAGATCGAAATTTTTTCCTGCTAACACCCGTCGGCAGAACGAATTGTTGTGCGACCCCTACTGGTGTAAAATCAAGCACAGCATCGACACCACCCTTTGCAATCGGGTCCGCCGGCATGACCGAATCCATCTGCCTGAAACTCGACGAATTGCAGGCGTTCAAATCGGCTGGAGACGGGCAGCGCGAGTTTCTGTCGCGGGTACGTGACGCCGCGCCAACGCGCGAGCTGGCGATTCAGAAGAGCATTGCGAACCGTGTGCTAGCCTTCCCGGCTGATCTTCAACGTGACCTCGACAATGGCGGTTCGGCTATCGGCATCGAGCCATTGCCAGGAAGGACCTGGTCGGTCGTGCTCGCCCATGCCGGCGGTCGACCGCGGCGCCTCTCCTACCCGGATGGGTCCATTGTCGCACTGGATTATGACTATGTCGTCAAGGCCTTCCTGTTTTGCTACTTCGCGGTCTCCGACAAACGGCACTGTCCGACGGTTGCCACATCCCTTCTGGGTCTTGTTTCCGGCATTCCGAATGGACCGATTCCCTTTCAGGACGTCCTGTGGGCCTGTGCCTGGCATTCGGATCAGAGCCTGGCACACAGCGTGATGTCCGACATTGTGGATTTCATCGTTCTTCACGAAGCCGGCCACATCTACCTGGATGCCCATGGCGCCGACTTTCTTCAAATGGTTGTTGTTGATCCGGCCAGGGCGGTGGGCGGGGTGGAGGCTGTCTTTGGACCCGGTTCCGTTGTCACGGAGTTCTCGGTTGGTACCCAGGGTCGCTCTCTGTGGCAGCAGGTCACCCGTCCAGGCCACGAACCCAGTTTGATCCTTCCGGGCACAGATGTCTCGGAACGGCGTGAATACGGGCCCGATGTCTTTGCATTGCTCACCCGTTTTGTTCTTGATTCTCAAGGCATTCCCGACGGACGGCTTGCCTTGCAGGTCACCCCGGCACGCATGCTGTTCTGGAACCTGTTGTTCGTGTTTGAAGCGGTCGTTGAAGAATCGATGAACGTCGGCATCGCAAACCAGTATATGCTTGAGATGAGCCGCCGCGAGGCTGGCCGCGAACGCAGCCACCCCCATGCGCACAGCCGCGTTTCCGTTCTCCACTTCCACATCTCCGAGCTCTTGCGGCGGCTTGCAGTTGCTGACGCGAACGCCACAATGGCGGTGTGTAGCGGCGTCCATGACAGTCTGTGGTCCGATCGGTTCTGGACCGGAGTCGCCCTGGCATCCAATGCCTGCGAAAAGCGGGCCGATAACACCATGTTCGAGCAATGGGTGCCGGTTTTCGATTCCATGGATGCACGCATGGGATCCGTCCACACGGAGCTCAGGCCGAACCTCAAATGCCTTGTGGTCAAGTCCTATGGCGAGCTTTGCGGCCTGGTGGCTGCGGTCACGCTGGGCACGGTCCCGCCGGACAGGTTCTCGGCGTTTGAACTGGCAATAGGTGAACGGATCATCCAGGGCCTTGCCGGCGACACGCATTTTGGCGAACACCTGGCCCCGCTCACACGTGCCATAACCGACCTGCCGAAAACCGGAGGATGACAGCATGACCGAAAAAGCGGATGAGGATGCCATCCGGCAGGCTGTTGCCTTTCGGATATTCGAGTTTTCAGACTGGGAAAATGCCGGTGGCCATGATCATTTCGGACCGGGAGAGATGGTTGCGATCGCACTGGCCTATTGTGTCGGACTGCAACAGCTCAACAGCAGCCTCGACACCGCTGAATCCCTCGTAAACAGGGCGCTTGCTCTCTACCGGTGGATCCGGCCGCCAAAGCCCGATCCAATGGACGAGGAGGCCACGGCACCGTTGACCACACGCGAAAAACTTCTGGCCGCGCTTGTTGACGCCCATATTGACGGCGGCAAAGCGTTGAGAGACGACAGGCTTGCCGCGCGTCTCGGGATCGACCGCGAGGCATGCACCGCAGCACTGGTGGGTCTGGCAGAGCTGGGGCTTGTTCAAAAGCAAGCGGACGGTTGGCGCTTCCGTCGGAATTAGACCGTTTCATGTTTTGTCACAAACGGGACAACGGTGCCGGCATTAGATTTTGTTGAGGCATTCAGCTTTTGCCGGTTCCGTCACAACCTGAATTGCACTGGGCGTGAATTGGCCGGCACCATTTCAACCGTTGCGCCCGGTCAATTTCGGCAAAGCAAGCTTTTGCGGTCCAGCGAAGGAGGCATCTAACCGTTGTGTCAATCCAGCAGCGCGCGACAAAACGGATAATTGGTCAACGGCTGGACCCCATCTGGTGTAATCAGAAATTGGTCCTCGAGCTTGACGCCTTCGTTTTGTGCTTCCTCGCCAATGTAGCTTTCAATACAGATCACCATGCCGGGTTCAAACGCTCCTTCGAATGTGTACGGAGTGTCTTCGAAATAATGCGGTACATAGGGAAATTCACCGCACAGTCCGAGACCATGACCAAGACAGTAATATCCATGGCCCCGGTGGGACGCCGGTATTGGCCAGGCAGATCGGGCGAAGTCTTCATACGAAACGCCCGGTCCGAGCAGCGCTGCATTGTGGTGCAATTGCTCATGGGCCCGTTGATAAAGGGACCGTTGATTGGGGCCAGGTGGATCATCTCCGCATAAAAACGTGCGCGAAAAATCGACGGCATAGTGAAGATAGCCCAGAGCATCCGTGTCGAAACACACCAGATCCCCGGATTGCATGCGTCGGACACCCGCTTCCTGGAAATAGGGGAATGTGCGTGGGCCGGACTGGAACAACCGGGTCGAAACATATTCGCCTTCGGTCGCAACCAGATGGCGATGAAACTCGGACCAGACTTCGACCTCGCTTGCACCAGGCGCAATCGCAGCCTCCAGGGATGCCGCAGCGGCTTCCACACGGCTCACTGCCTCACGCATGACGGCGATTTCGAGCGGTTGCTTGATCAATCTGGACGCCGAAAAAATTCCGGTTGCATCCTGCAACAGCAACCCCCGGCTACGCATCGCATCGGTAACCGGAAGGTCCAGCCCCTCTACGAAAAGGCGCCGATCCCCACCCAAAATATCCAATATACTGTCAACGAAGTTTCTGATTTCAAGTGAAAATCCACCACCCCAAACGGCAGAAATACCCGGCGCAGGCCGGACATCGGTAATAACCGGATTGTCGGAGACCAGATGTTCACATCCAGCAAACTCCCACAGGATCGTCTGTCCGGTAGCCAGAACCAATGCAAAGCGAAACGGGCCCATCAGACTGAAGACCGTCATATTCCGGGCACCGGTTGCGTAGAGGATGTTGATGGGATTTGTGGTCAAAACCGCTGAAACATCCCGTTCCCTCATCAGCCCCAGAAGACGCTGGTGTCGCTCCCTGATCAAATCGGATGCATCAAATTCCATGGTCGTTCAGTGCGGTGAATTCTCGTGAAACGTCAAGTGGAATTCGCGCCATCTGCAGGGTGGACACCACACCTGATCGGCACCAATCCAGCAACAATAGGCATATCGCGAGAACATGATCGTAGAATCACGGAGTATCCGGATGCCCGTCCGACTGCTTGGCATCGTCGCAAATCTCGTACCAGTGCGGTTTCTCGGAGACGAATTCGTGAAACTGGTTTTTGAGCTCGAATGCGGTGTCCAGGGCGTTGGCCGCAATGGGAAAGCTGTCGTCCTCTGACAGGATCTCCCCCAGCGACGAACCGCACAAACGACAAAAGCACCGGCCATATTTGTAAGGCGGCTCAGGCTGGTAGAGCGCGACATGCTCCTTCCCGTCGATCCAGCTCAGATCGTCCTTTTTGACAAAGACGATGGTACTGGCACCGGCCTTGCGGCAGCGGCTGCAATGGCAGGTGCCCATCATGGACGGCTCGGCCGACAGCTCGAATTTGACCGCACCACAGCAGCAGCTTCCCTTGATCATGATTCGGCTCCATATCTGATTTGTTGCCGGAACATTACAAGAACATTCATGGGTGGGCAACGGGTTGCCCGCCCAAATCCAACGCTCAACGTGCCAGCCGCGCCGTGGCAGCCGGCACACATCGTGGTCCTGATCCTAGCAACATGCATCCGTTGCACAGGCCTCACTGAAGCAGCAATTCTCAACCCTGCCACCCCGACCCAGATAGGTTTGATCGGACAGGTAGAAATTGCTGAAGGACTCCTCGAAATCAGGTGCAACCGATTTTTCAGCCAGATCATCGGACAGGAGGATGTGTTGCCAGGCCTTGAGCTTGGGGCGGTTGCCGAGAAAGTCATACCCGGAATGCTTTTCAACGATGTTGGCACGGTGGAGCAATGGCAACCATGCGATATCAACCATCCCGATGGACTCACCACCAAAAAACGGCGTGTCGCCCAGTTGATTTTCAATCCGGTCAAAGGCCTTGCCCAACTTGCCGGAACGCTCCTGCAGAATGTCCGCATCAGGGCTGCGCTGCGCGCTGCATTGAACCAGATAATTCTTGGAGGCCAGGTAGCTCCAGGCCCGGTTGGTCGCTTTCGTTTCAAGCGAGATATCCGGCTGGAGCGCCGGGTAGGCTTCCTCTATATATTCGACAATCGCGTCACTCTCAAAGAGAGCCTGTCCATTGTCGGTGATCAGAACCGGCACCTGGCCGTTCGGCGAAATATCCAGAAACCACTGTGGTTTGTCTTTCAGGCTGATGAATTCGATATCATAATCTATGCCCTTGACCTCCAGCAGTGCGGTGACCCGTTGAACGAAAGGGCAGATTTTGAAACTGACGATTTTCATGCTTCTTGTTTCCTTTGGTGAAGAGGGTTGCTTGATCTGAAGCTGCGGCCAACATAGATACTACATCTCAACATTTCAAGAGATATTGAAATATGAATGAAAAACAAGCGATCCCCATGTTCGGTGCCCTGTCACAGGACACCCGGCTGCACATTGTCAGGTTTCTGGTGGAACGTGGGGAAGACGGCGCATCTGCGGGTGAGATCGGCACCATGGTGGAGGCGTCCTCGTCAAGAGCTTCGTTCCACCTTTCCGCGCTCGAAAATGCCGGGCTGATCGCATCGGAACGCCAGTCCAGAAGCATTATCTATCGTGCAAATCTTGAGAATTTGGGCGGGTTGGTTTCGTTCCTGCTCAATGATTGCTGCGGCGGCCATCCGGACATCCTGGCTTGCTGTGCAATCGACCCAAAGGCCTGTTGACCGAATTGGATGTGGCAGATGATGAGGGACGGAAACATCAAAACGGCACGACGTCGTCTCAACACGATCGAGCCGCCCGATATTGACGTTCGACTGACCATTCACGACAAGATCCGACACGTTTTCAGTACCGGCGGCGGCGCCTCCAAATAGGCCCGTCAGCCAGACCAGATGCAATCAGTGGCAATTGACGCAGGCGATCTCGAGCTGAAAATCCCGCGCATACGGATTTTTTGTGCATATGCAATGCTGTCCAGCGGTTTCAACGCTTGCAGTTTGCGGTGGAAAAAACAATGATGCGGCCGAAGACATTGCAGGGGGATGCATGGCTTACGCAAACCGAATGAAGACAGTGGCGGTTACGCTGCTGACGGCGCTGCTGCTGGCTGGCTGTCAGGCAACGGCAACCAACCCGATCTCTGTTGTGGCGGCCGCCTATGCGCCACAAAAGCCGGTAGCCAAGGGCAAGTCCGCGCTTGTGATGGATGCCAACACCGGCGCTGTGCTTTACGCCGCCAATGCCGATGCGCCACGCTATCCGGCATCGCTGACCAAGCTGATGACCCTGTACATTCTGTTTGAGGAAATACAGACGACCAGTCTTTCGCTTAACACACCCCTCGTCGTCTCACCGGAGGCAGCCGCCCAGCCGCCCAGCCGCATCGGCCTGCAGGCCGGTTCGACCATTACGGTGCGCGACGCGATCAGGGCGCTGGCGGTGAAATCATCCAATGACGTCGCCGTGGTCGTGGCAGAGAAACTCTCCGGCTCGGAGGCCGCCTTTGCCGCCCGCATGTCCAGAAAGGCAAAGTCACTGGGCCTGTCCCGCACACGGTTTGGCAATGCCACCGGTCTGCCGGATCCCGGCAATGTCACCACCGCGCGCGACATGGCCAAGCTGGCCCGCCTGATCAAAACCCGTTTTCCGCGCTATCGCTCCAATTTCAGAGCACAGTCCTTCACCTATAACGGCCGTACTTTCGACGCCACCAATGAACTTCTTGGAACGGTGCGTGGTGTTGACGGAATGAAAACCGGTTACATCCGCGCCTCCGGCTACAATCTCGTTGCCACAGCCAATCGCGGCCGTCGCCGCCTGATTGTCGTCGTCATCGGCGGCAACAGCAAGAAAGCGCGTGACGCCGAAGTGACCGCCCTGATTGAGTCGTTTTCCTAGGATCAATAGCCTGGGGATGAAATATGGAGGCCGTACCCGGCCTCAGGACATACCCGTGCCTCACGCCGGATTTCTTCGACCTCTGTGAGTTCACTTCGTCTTTGCGGCGGTTCCCGTGACAAATTCATAGGACGCCATGATCAGGTCGAGGACCACGTCCAGTTCGTCCCTGGAAACGGGCGTGTATATCATTACGAAACCCTCCCAGCCGGCCCGTTGATCGGACCAGGGATGATGAATGGCCCAGCCGAGCTCGACCGCCTGATCCGCCAGGGCCGGTGGCAGTGCGGCGTGCAGACTCCCATCGGGGTGAATATGGGCAAACTCACGACCGCGAACGATGGCCTCCGGACGCGCCAGCGCAACATCATTGGTGATCCAGAATCCCAGGGCGCCCGGCAGTGACACGATGGTGTCCTGTATCTCGATACCGGAGACCGCCGACACGCGTTTCAACAGTTCAGCCGAGATTTCGGGGACGGGATCGACGCCGATCTGCACATGTGGAACGCCATTGGTCGTGCGCGGGATAGGCGTTTCACGCGCCGGCAGGCTTCGGTTCTGCGCCCATGCCGAGGAGGTCGCAGCCAATAGCAAAATCATGAAACAGTGGACTATTCGAATCCCCATGGTACCCATCCTTGTGAGGTCTAAATTCTGCACCGAAACACGGTGACAGGATAGACCTCCTGTCACCCTGGTTCCGGTATTTTCGAACGATCACCACGGGCAAGCGCAACATGCGAACGCGGGTTTCGGCCCGATCAGCCGGACAACAACCGTTCGAAGGCGAAACGCAATTCATTCCGCCCCCGCTGTCCCTGCAGGACACCCTGCAAGGCGCCTTCACCATCGAACAAAAGCAATGTGACGTGTTGCGCGCCGTACCGGTTGGCAAAATTGCGCCCCTCGGGTGTCTTGATATTGGCGATCACATAGTCCAGCTCGCCGGTATCGAAGTTTTTCAGCGCCTGTTTTGTTTCCCGCTGCAATGCAGCGCAGGAGGAACATTGCGGATCATGGATCTGAACGATGGTCGGTTTGCCGTTTTGAACGCGCGTCAGGTCGTGCTCGTGCATGGTGCTGCTGACATTGCGCACGAAGAGAAAACCGATGCCACCAACAACGGCAAGCCCGATGGCCCCGTTTCGCGCGGTGCGCAGAAAGCTTCGGCGGCCCTTGTCCGTCCTGCCCGACGTTGCGGCGCGGCCGGCTTTCCTGACGCTTTTGCTACTGGTATTTCTGGATTTCCTGTCTTTTTTCATGAGTCACCTTCCAGGGGATACTGTTTCGGTCCGAGCGTATTTCTCGAAACCACACGGCCGTTGATGATGGAGAGTTCCCGCCATTCCGGAACCGGCCTGCCGCCGCCGAGCCCGATGGAAGCATTGCCGATCGCGAAGGATTCAAATGTTGTGCCGTGAGCGGCCTTGGTTCGTCATCACGACGAACACAAACGGCCTGGATGCTGCACGGCAATCCGTACCGCGCGATGGACAGTCCAACCGCTGGCTGATGCACGATGCGGTGGCTCGCGAACGGCGAGGAAATGTCAGGAAATTGGAGGGCGCAAATCCACGACACCTCCAATGGAGGCAATGTCCGTTTGAAGTTGGGGGCCGTAATCCGTCAATGAAGGGCGCGGTCTGAGGACCCCCATGGCGATGACGGCCTTGCAGTCCGGCTTGCAGATCGAGGGCTTTTCCTCGGCAACCTTTGAGTCGTCACAGCACTTTTGATCGTCGATTCTCGCGACATCGTGGAGCATCTGTTCCACGGTTGCGTCAATCGTTGTGGCGTCACCTGCGGTTCCGCGCTCGACGCCTTGAAGGGCGCCGACAAGAACAAATCCGAAAACAAGAAACAGACGCAGCATGGTCCAAGATTAGTCGCAGCGTGCCAAACGGCCTACTCACAGGCCATCACAGTCGTGTGAGCACCTGGAATAAGTTGTTTGCGAATGAGTGGGATGAACCCACCGGCGTCACATTGGGAGCTGCACAGCACCGCTCTGTCAAATGAGCGGATACAGGGTCTTGGGACCAGCAAGAAGACACGCCGCCCATCATCAAATTATTCATGTTGCATAAAGTTTGTATAATTTGTATCGTCGTGATCGGGAAAGTCGATTGCCCGGAACAGGCGTTGCCGGAATCGGCAACAGACTTTCGTTGAAACACGTGCCCGGAACATTGGGCGACGAATAAGCGCAATACGGGCACATGCCAAATTTCAGGGAGGCGAGTTTGATGTCAGGGGCCAATCGCGAATGGGTCGTAAAGGAATACACCGGAATTTCGGGACTTGAACTGAGGGAATATACGCCAGGCCAGGCAGGGCCCGGCGAAGTCCGATTGAGGACGGAAGCCTTTGCCCTCAACTGGGGCGACATGGATCTCATGCAGGGCCGTTACTCCTTCAATTTCAGCAGGTTGCCGGCGCGGATCGGTTGTGAAGCGGTCGGCATCGTCGACCAGATCGGTGAAGGGGTCACCGGCATTGAAATGGGCGAGCGTTACTGCACGCTTCCCTATTTCTACGACATGAAAGGCGTCAGTGGTGACACGGTCATCATCGATGCCCGATATCTGACGAAGGCACCGAAAGGCATGAGCGCGACCGAGGCCGGCTCGATCTGGATGCAGTTCATGACGGCCTACTATCCGATTGCCGAACTGGCGAGTGCGGCGCCGGGCGTCAACATACTGGTGACCGCGGCAACCAGCACGGCCGGATATTCGGCACTTCAGATCGGCAAGTTGAAGGGCGCGAACATGATCGGAACCTCCCGGTTTGATTACAACCGCGATTACCTCATGCGGGGCGGCGCCAGCCATGTCTATGTCGGTGAAGGCGACGGCTTGCCGGAAGCACTGAAGGAGTATACCGACGGCGTCGGCGTGCACGCCATTTTCGACTCCATCGGTGCCGGCATGATTGCGCAATACAGCAAGGCCCTTGCCAGGGATGCGCAGATATTCACCTATGGCACACTGGATGAAAAACTGCCTGAACTGCCGATGATGGATCTCTATCAGGCCAATGCGACCTTCAAGCCCTATTCCCTGTTCAACTACATCGAAGACGCCGATTGGAAAGAGAAGGGACTTCGCTTCGTCTACGAGGCGCTGGCTTCAGGTCAGATCCAGCCGAATATCGACAAGGTCTTTCCCATGGAGAAGTTCCAGGAAGCCTGGAACTATCTGCGCGCTCCGCGCAAGAACCATGGCAAGGTGATGATCAAGGTTTCCGATTGATTAAGCATGCAACGACCCGCGCTCGACAACTGCCATGAATGGTCAATCTCCAGCCCGGTTCCAAGACCTGTCGGTGATTTTGCTCTCAACAGTCAAAAATCGAAGCATACACCTCCTAAAAGAAAGTCCGCTGACACAGAAGTGTCAGCGGACGTTCCGTTCCGGCCTGATCGCCAATTGCTTAGAACAGCCCTTCGATATATCCGGCCTCATTGAGATGGATCTTCTCCGAGGATGGCGCGCGCGGCAGGCCGGGCATGGTCATGATGGCGCCGGTGATAACGACGATGAACCCAGCGCCGGCCGACAGGCGCACTTCGCGGATCGGCACCGTATGGTCCGATGGCGCACCGCGCAGATTGGGATCGGTTGAAAAGGAATATTGCGTCTTGGCCATGCAGACCGGCAGGTGGCCATAGCCCTGCTCTTCCCATTGGCGGAGCTGATCGCGAACGGACTTGTCGGCAATCACATCCGATGCGTGATAGATGCTCTTGGCAATCGTCTCGATCTTCTCGAAGAGCGGCATTTCATCGGCATAGAGCGGTGCGAATTGCGAGGCACCAGACTCGGCCAGTTCCACCACCTTGTGCGCCAGTTCCTCGATACCCGCAGAGCCGTGTGCCCAGTGCCGGCAGACGATCGCCGTTGCACCGAGCGTCGCCACATAATCCATGACCGCCTGAATTTCCGCCTCGGTGTCGGAGATGAAATGGTTGATGCCAACCACGACCGGAACACCGAATTTCTTCACATTCTGAATGTGCCGGCCAAGATTGGCGCAACCCTGCTTCACCGCCTCGACATTTTCCGTGCCCAGATCGTCCTTCTTGACGCCGCCATTCATTTTCATCGCGCGAACCGTGGCGACAATCACAGCCGCGTCGGGCTTGAGCCCCGCCTTGCGGCACTTGATGTCGAAAAACTTCTCAGCACCGAGATCCGCTCCAAAACCGGCCTCCGTAACCACATATTCGCCGAGCTTGAGCGCTGTCGTCGTGGCCACCACCGAATTGCAGCCATGGGCGATATTGGCGAACGGGCCGCCATGGACAAAGGCCGGGTTGTTTTCCAGCGTCTGTACCAGGTTGGGCTGCATGGCGTCCTTGAGCAGAACGGCCATGGCGCCATCGGCCTTGATGTCGCGGCAATAGACCGGCGTCTTGTCGCGCCGGTAGCCGACAATGATATCGCCGAGACGCTTTTCGAGATCCTCAAGATCATTGGCAAGGCAAAGGATCGCCATCACTTCCGAGGCAACGGTAATATCGAACCCGGCCTCGCGCGGGAACCCATTGGCCACGCCACCCAGCGAGCAGACGATTTCACGCAAAGCCCGGTCGTTCATGTCCATGACCCGGCGCCAGGCAACGCGGCGCATGTCGATGCCCAGATCATTGCCCCAGTAGATGTGGTTGTCGATCATCGCCGACAGCAGATTGTGGGCGGAGGTAATGGCATGAAAATCGCCGGTGAAATGCAGGTTCATATCTTCCATGGGCACAACTTGCGCATAACCACCGCCGGCAGCACCGCCCTTCACACCGAAACAGGGTCCGAGAGAAGCCTCACGAATACAGATGACCGCCTTTTTGCCGATCCGGTTGAGACCATCGCCAAGACCAACGGTCGTGGTTGTCTTGCCCTCGCCCGCCGGTGTCGGATTGATCGCGGTGACCAGGATCAGCTTGCCGTCCTTCTTGCCTTTCTGAGCGGCGATGAATTCCGCCGAGATCTTGGCCTTGTCATGGCCATAGGGCAGAAGGCTTTCACTTGGAATGCCGAGCTTGGCGCCGATATCCATGATCGGTTTCTTGTTTGCGGCACGAGCGATCTCGATATCGGATTTGACGTCAGCCATTATTCCATTTCCTCATCTGGCAAAATCATGCGGCATGTCATTCAGCCGGATTGCGGAAGCGCAGCCCGAACGAGCGACAGACCTGGAGCACAAAAGCCTCTTTCGCATGTTCTGGCCCGCCAATTCGTGCCGTATCATGCGTCATTTACGACAATGATGCCCGTTCCGGGATCGGGGTCCCCTCTCCCGGCGCGGATCATCGCATGGTTCGTGAAAATTTCAATGTTTTTTTCATGACCTGTGCTCGTCATCCCATCTGCGCACGATGATCAATCCATTGTCACGACGATATTGCCGACATGTTTCTTGTCGATGAAAGCCTGCTGGGCCACCTTCAACTGATCCAGCGGGAAGGTCGAGGCAAGCATCGGCTTGATTTCGCTCCGTTCGATGTATTGCACGAGCGCTGGAAAGACATCGGTGGTGGTGACCGTGCTTCCATAGAAAGTCAGGTCGCGCAGATACAACTGTCGCAAATCCAGATCCACGACCGGCCCCGCAATCGCACCCGAGCAAACATAGCGCCCGCCACGCCCCAATGCATCGATCAGAGAACAGAATGCGGGTCCACCGACAATATCGGCCACGACCGTCACGGACCTGTGCCCGGTCGCCTGGTGCAGAGCAGCCAGCAGATCATCCGGGTCGCGATCCAGAATGGCGTCTGGCGCCAAGCGTTCCACATCGTCGTGTTTGGCTTTCGATGCCATGGCTATGGTCACTGCACTGCGCCGCTTGGCCAATTGCAGCAGCGCCGAGCCCACCCCGCCCGATGCCCCGGTCACAAGCACACGGTCTCCTTTTGCAACCTGCGCGCGGTTCAGCATGTTTTCCGCCGTGGTATAGGAGCAGGAAAACGTCGCCAGCTCGGCGCTGCTCAATTCGGAGTTGACCGGCAGAACATTGCGAACATTCGCCAGCGTGTAGTCGGCAAACCCGCCATCGCACTCCGAGCCGAAATAGCCAAGGCCCGATTGATCACTCAGATCATTCCAGTTGCGCTGCCAGGGATCCACCATCACCCTCTTGCCAACGAGACCAGGGTCTGCATTGCGCCCCACCGCCACTACGGTGCCCACGGCATCGGCACCCTGAATGCGCGGAAATACCAAGGGTGCACCGCCCCAGCTCGGATCCTCCGCACCGTCATCGCTTTGGGCTTCGCCCGTTGTCGCCTCGACGACCGATTTTGAATACCAGCCGCTGCGTGTGTTCACATCCGTATTGTTGAGCCCGCAGGCATGGACCTTGATGAGGACATCATCGTCGCCGGGTTCCGGAGTTGGCCAGTTTTCGTTCCATTCCAGCTTGTCGAAGCCGCCATGGCCGGTTAGCACGAAGGCCCGCATGGTTTTCGGGACGGAGGTCATGGTTGGGCTCCCAAGGATTGGTTGATCGGGCGGGATGCCGCCCGACGGATCGTTGCGCGTTACTATGCCGACTTTTCTGTCTCTTGCCAGTACCCGCCGGGCCTGGATGCGCCGCACCGACCGAATGAACAGAACTTCAATACGCTGCAACAGCCATATGGCGGCTCCCGCCTGCGGAGCCTTGAACGTCAAAGGTCTAAGATTACGCGCGATGCCGGATGAAATTCCGTGTAGATCAGTCCGACGACATCACAATCAACGAGGATATCTCATGGACAATGATCTGTTTGAAAAAGGTCTCGCCAAGCGCAAGGGAACGTTGGGAGCTGACTATGTGGAGAGGAACCTTGGAGCCGCCGATGATTTCACCCGTCCCTTCCAGGAAGCAATGACCGCCTGGTGCTGGGGGTTTGGCTGGGGCGACGAAACGATCGACGCCAAGACCCGCTCCATGATGAACCTTTCAATGATCGGTGCGCTCGGGAAAATGCACGAGTGGGAAATTCACTGCCGCGGCGCCATCAACAATGGCGTCACCAGGGAGGAAATCAAGGCCATCATCCATGTGGTCGGCATCTATTGCGGCGTACCGCAGGCACAGGAGTGCTTTCGTGTTGCCCGCAGGGTGCTTGAAGATGAGGGAATGATCTGACCGGATAATCTACGGGTCGGTCTATTCCGTGGCTTCCCGATAGAGTGTCCAGATCACCCGGGCCGTCTTGCGGCCGGCATTGAGATAGCGGTGCGGCCGATTGCTGGCGAAGCGGAAACTGTCGCCCTCCCCCAGTATATATTGGCGATTGTCGACATAGAGCTCGATGCCACCCTCAAGCACGACGCCGGCCTCCTCGCCCTGATGCACGTAGGGGTCCTGTCCGGATGAACCATCCGGCTCTATCGTCATCATATAGATGTCCAGCCTCGGCTCGCGCGAAAACGGCGTCAGCAATTCCTTGGTCACGCCCGTTGCGTCCAGATTGATGCGGCGCCTGTCCCGGACCCGGGCGACGATCCGGTCACCATCGCCGTCTTCAAGCGCCGGCTCGAACAGGTCCGATATGGCAATGTCGAGACCATCGGCGAGTTTCGCCAGCACCCGCACGGATGCCGATGAGATGCCACGCTCGATCTGACTGATCAGAGCGGTGGAAAGGCCCGCACCGGAGGCCAGGTTCTTGATCGACTGCCCGCGCGCCAAACGCAGATGCCTGATGCGCTCGCCAACGATCAGATCGGTGTCGCGCTTGGCCGTTTTGGCCGGTTTCGGTTCGATTTCTGCGTCAATTGTCATTCAGGATCCTGCCTAATTCTAGCACGGGTAAACGCATATATGTGAAATTTTCGTTTGTAAATTCACAAATATGACAGTAGATTGAAGAAAATTAATTTATGGGAGAGATGCCATGGAGTCCAAGTTTCGCGCTTTAACCATTCTCCTGTTCCTGCCTCTCATCGCCGCTATTGTCATCCTGCCGCCGCAAAATGTCAGGGCTGCAACGATGACGATTGCCCAGGATTTCGATCCATCTGACCTTTACGGCCGCCGATCGACCAACAATGCCATGTTCGCCATATTGGAGTCTCTATACTTGGACAACCCGGTAACGGGCAAGATAGAGCCGCTTCTGGCACTTGACCACAACATGGCATCCGATACCGAAGTCATCATCGAACTTCGGGAAGGTGTGACATTCACCAATGGCGAACCGATGGATGCCGCCGCCGTGGTGCACAGCATCAAACTCTTTGCCAACCCGAAGGTCGTTCCCGCCTATGGCATCTACGCCAAATCGATCGAAACGGCCGAGGTGATCGACGATCACACGGTGCGTTTGCGGTTGAAGCGCCCGAGCCCCATCGTAACCCTGATCCTGGCGCAGATCATCGTCGTTCCGCCCAAATACTGGGAGGAAGTGGGGCCGAAGGGCTTCGGCCAGAAACCCATCGGCACCGGGCTCTTTACCCTGACCGAGTGGATCAAGGACGATCGAATCGTCATGGACCGCAATCCCGGTTATTGGGGCCGTACCCCGGAAGGCATCGATCAGCTGATCTGGCGCGCTGTGCCCGATTCAACCGCCCGCGCTGCCGGCTTGAAAACCGGCGAATATGACCTGGCGATTGCGCTGCCGGTCATCGATGCCATCGATCTGGAACAGCTGGACAATGTGAAAATCTATTCCGGAGACGTCGCCCGGGTGTTCCAGCTGCATCTCTCATCGCTGCCGCAGCACGAAAGCCCTATGCAAAACAGGCTGGTGCGCCAGGCGGTAAATTACGCCATCGACAAACAGGCTCTGATCGACAATCTGTATTACGGACGGGCAGCGCTGCTCAACGGCCAGGTGATCCTGCCGCATCAGCCAGGCTACAATCCCGATCTCGAGGGTTACCCCTATGATCCGGAAAAAGCCAAGGCGCTGCTGGCGGAAGCCGGTTACGGCGATGGTTTCGAGATCGAGTTTCGTTGTCCCTCAAACCGTTATCCGCAGGGACTTGAGACCTGCGAAGCGATCTCCGGCATGTTGGAAAAGGTGGGCATCAAGGCCAATCTGACTCTGTTGGAATCGGGCGAATTCATTCGCCAGCTGGTCAATCGGGAATATGCCCCCATCGGAATTGCCGGCTACGGCATTCCGGACGATCCGAGCTTCGGACTTGCCATCTACCGATCGGACTGGCGCTATTCCTACTACCAGAATCCGGAAATGGACAAGCTCATAGACGCCAGCGCGGTCGAAACCGAGCCGCAAAAGCGCGAAGCCATAATCCGGGAAGCGACCAAACTGATGCTGGAGGATGCGCCCATCGCCTTCCTGTTCGGCGCGCGGGAGTTCTATGGCTATACGGCAAGACTGGAAAACTTCGCCACCAACACGGCGCAGCGTTACTTCTTTTATGATATGAAGCTGAACCCCAAATAGAGCAATTCAGGTTTTGACGGAATCGGCAAAGCCTGGATGCGTCAACAAGATCGAACACCGACACCGTTGTCCCGTTTCTGACAAAACATGAAACGGTCCAGCGTCGCTCGTCGCTGCAAGATGCGCCACGTCACGCCAACACACGCGGCGCTTTCACGTTTGGCTCAAACAGGGTCTTCGGGTGGCACCGGTCCGTGGCGATCGAGTTGCAGCGCCCCGCCAATCGCCCAGTTCTCCTGTTCGCTCTCATCGAACACGATCGTCACCCAGTCCCGCTCACCACCCAGCGTCTCGACGATGGCATCGGTCACTGAGGTGGCGATCTCGCGTTTCTTGTCGGCTGTCCGGCCCTTGTGCAGTTTGATGGATATGAATGGCATGATCTTTCCCTGCATGAGACCGTTTCTCGTTTTGCCAGAAACGAGACAAGGGTGTTGGCTTGATTTCGTCAGGCATAGTCTTCTGGTTTGAGCGGCCCATGTCGGTCCAGTTGCAGCGCCCCTCCGATGGACCAGTTCTCGCGGTCATACTCCTCGAACACGACCGTAATCCATTCCGGTTTCGAGCCCAGTGTCCTGACGATTGCATCGGTAACGGCAGCGACCACGTTGCGTTTGGTCTCCACCGACCGGCCCTTGTCCAGCTTGATCGTGATAAATGGCATTCCAATCCTCCATTGATGTCTGACGTCAGCTGATTTCGTCGATCCGCAGGCAGCGTACCCAATGGTTCGGCGCATGCTCCAGCAATGGCGGCGTCGACGCGGAGCACGCTTCGGTGGCAAAGGGACAGCGTGTTGTGAAGTGGCAACCGGGCGGCGGATCGATCGGGCTCGGCACGCCGCCCTCCAGAATGATCTCCTCGGTTTCGATTTCCGGATCGGGGACCGGCAACGCCGACATCAACGCCCGCGTATAGGGGTGATAGGTCTTCAGATAAAGATCCTCGGCGGAAGCCAGCTCAACGATCCGTCCCAGATACATCACCGCGACACGGTCACTGACATGTTCGACCACACTCAGATCGTGGGATATGAAAAGGTAGGACAGGCCGAATTCGTCCTGAAGATCCTGCAGCAGATTAATGATCTGAGACTGGATCGACACATCCAGCGCCGAAACAGGTTCGTCGCAGATAATGAGCTTCGGTTTCAGCGCCAAAGCCCGGGCAATGCCCAGACGCTGCCGCTGTCCACCCGAAAATTCGTGCGGGTAGCGGTCATAGTGCTCCGCTTGAAGGCCGACCACATCCAGCAATTCCTGCACCCGCGCCTGGCGCTCGGTGTGTGTCCCGACACCATGCAGCTTGAGCGGCTCCATCAGCATATTGCCCGCGGTCAACCGCGGATTGAGCGACGAGAAAGGGTTTTGAAAGATAATCTGAATCTGTCGTCGATAGGGCAGCAATTCCCGATCGGTCAGGTGCGCGATATCCACACCTTCAAAGAGAATCTCCCCTTCGGTCGGATCGTCGAGTCGGACGACCGTGCGGCCGAGTGTTGACTTGCCGCATCCAGATTCACCCACCAGGCCGAGGGTTTCGCCCGAACCGATCGTCAGGTCGACGCCGTCCACCGCCTTGACCGCCTTTGTGGCGCGATCGAGAATTCCGGTCCGGACCGGGAAGTGACGTTTGACACCACGTATCTCAAGAAGGTTGGGGACGTCGGCCTCAACCTTGGACGGTTCGAACTTGGTGTTCGCCATTTCAGTCATCGGTATCCGTCGCCCTGTGGAGCCAGCATCGGACCTGCCGGTTGCCCGGTCCGCCCTCGTCGGGCGGCGCCAGCGGTGGTTCTTCCTGCCGGCACCGCTCATGGACTTCGGGGCAGCGGTCGGAAAACCGGCAGCCGCGCGGCAGGGCCAGAAGGTTCGGCACGGTGCCCTCGATCGTGTGAAGCCGCTTTTTGCGGCCGACGCTCGGATCGACACGGGGAATCGATTTCAGCAGACCGGTCGTATACGGATGAAGGGGACGGGCGAACAGGTCGCGTACATCGGCCTCCTCCACCACAACACCGGCATACATGACCAGCACCCGCTGCGCCATCTTGGCAATCACGCCCAGATCGTGGGTGATCAGCAAAATGGACGTACCGACCTCGACCTTCAGCCGGTTCATCAGTTTGAGGATCTGCGCCTGAATGGTCACGTCGAGCGCCGTTGTCGGCTCGTCGGCCAGCATGATCTGCGGCCTGCAGGCCAGCGCCATGGCAATCATGACCCGCTGCCGCATGCCGCCGGAAAGCTGGTGCGGATAATTGTCGAATCGCATCTGCGGAAGCGGAATGCCGACGAGTTCCAGCATCTCGATGGACCGTCGCTTGGCCACATCCTGGTTGACATTCTGATGGTTCCGGATCGCCTCTGATATCTGAAATCCCACGGAGAACACTGGATTAAGCGACGTCATCGGCTCCTGAAATATCATGGAGACCTGGTTGCCGCGCACCTTCATCATCTGCCGGTTGGAAAACCCGGCCAGGTTGCCCACACCGGCAAGGTCGATCGAACCGGCGGCAATACGACCGATCGGCCGCGGCAGCAATCCCATGACGGACAGGGCTGTCATGGACTTGCCGCAGCCCGATTCCCCGACAATGCCCAGCGTGTCACCCTTTCGCAGGAGAAACGACACGTCGTCCACCGCTCTCAGCGTTCCGTGCTCGACCCGGAGTTCCGTTTTCAGCCCGTCGACGCGCAGCACAACCTCATTGGCCGCCGCCGGCGGATCGGGTTCTCGCGCCTTGGTGACTGCTGCCATCGTTAGTGACCCCAGACCTCGCCATAAACCCGCAGAAGATTGCCGCTCATGACTTTTTCGACGTCGTCATCGCTGTAGCCGCGGGCCGACAGCGCCGACAGCAGGTCACCGGTCTGCGCCATGCTTTCATAGCCTTGTGTGGCCCGCTGTTCATAGGTGTACCAGTCTCCGACAATGCCGGTCACCGATGGCCAGATCGGATCTGGGCCGTAAAGCGACAGCCACATCTCCTTTGTTTTGGTCTGTTCGGAGAGATCGCTACCGAAGGCGACATGATCGATACCGACGAGATTGACCATGTAGTCGACATGGTTGCAAAAATCCTCCAGCGTCGGCCGTGTTTCGATCCCCAGCAACGGCGGCCAGAGCGTGATTCCGACCGTGCCGCCGGTCTCTGCCGCCGCGCGGATCAGATCATCGGGAATGTTGCGTGGGCTGTCACAGAGCGCCCGCGCATTGGAGTGGCTGAAAACAACCGGGCGCTTTGATTCGGCCATCACATCACGCGCGGTCTGATAACCGACATGCGACAGATCCGTCAGTATGCGCAACTCGTTCATCAGCGAAACCCATGCACGCCCGGCATCCGTCAGGCCGCCCTCGCCTTGCACCAGTGCGCCTGAGCCGAAACGGTTCTGGTCGTTATAGGTGGGCTGCACGATCCGCATGCCGATCCGCTGCATGACTCGCAACAGATTGACATCATGGTCGAGAAACGTCGCGTCCTGCGTGCCGATGATGATCCCCAGCACACCGTCATCGCTGGCCTTTCTGATCTCTTCGACCGATGTGACAATGCGCGCCAGATCGCTGTTTTTCGAAACGATGTCGAGCAGGCTTCCCAATTCCGACAGGCAGGCAGCCAGATCGGTGTTCGGCCGCGTCGCGGTCAGATTGACCGCCCGCACCCCGCCAGCCAGTGTCCTTTCGAACTGGTCCCGGCTGAGTTTCGCGCAATAGAGACCGTCTATGACCGGGAAGGCGGCCGCGGTTTCGGATTGTGACACCGGTGTTCTCCTTTATTGTGCTGCATTATTCGTGACTGAGTTGCGGATCGAGCGCATCACGCAGCTCGTCACCGAGAATATTGAACGCAAGAATGATGGCGGCGATCGCGATGCCTGGAAAAAGCGAGACGGACCAGGAGATCGAGATGTATTTCTTGCCGTCGCTGATCATGCCGCCCCAGGTCGGGGTCGGCGGCTGAACGCCGAGGCCCAGAAAGCTCAGCGTCGCCTCCAGCAGGATCATCCGGGCAAGTTCAAAACTGGCATAGACAATGATCGCGGACAGAATATTGGGCAGGATGTGGTGCATCATCACCCGGAGCTGATTGGCGCCTATGGCGCGCGCTGCCTCGACATATTCGAGGCCGCGCACCGAGAGCACGGCACCGCGCACGATCCGCGCAAAACGCGGCCATCCCGACAACCCCATGATGATGATCAGATTGGTCAAGGACGGCCCGACAACGGCAACCACCGCAATGACCAGCAGGATCACCGGAAAAGCCAGCTGCATGTCGATGAGACGCAGTATCACGCCATCGGTACGGCCGCCGTAAAACCCTGCGGCGAGCCCGGCGCTGATGCCGAAGATCGCGGAGACAAAAACCGCAAACAGGCTGACCAGAAGCGTGATGCGAGCGCCATAGATGATACGGGACAGGTTGTCACGGCCAAGGTGATCCGTTCCCAGATAAAAACTTCCCACACCACGGTCCATGAAGGACGGCGGTTTGAGCCGGCGTACCAGTTCCTGTGCGTAAGGGTCATGCGGGGCGATCAGTTCTGGAAACAAGGCGCACAGAACCGCCAACAGAATGAACAGGGCACTGAACAGCGCTGCTTTTTTCCGAAAAAGGCGCGTGGTGACGATCCGGAACTGGCTCTTTCGAAACGGAGAGGCTGGCCCGTCTGCAACGCCAACGGTGGGTGGATTTGCCATGTCGCGCCCTACCGGTAACCGATGCGCGGATCGAGCACCGCATAGAGTATATCGACGATCAGATTGACGACGACGAAAATCAGGGCGAACAGCAGCACCACCGCCTGCACCACCGGAAAGTCACGGGCATAGATCGCCTGAATGGCCAGCCGGCCCACGCCCGGCCAGGAAAACACCGTTTCGGTCACGACGACACCACCCATCAGGAACCCGACCTGCAAGCCGATCACAGTGAGGACCGGGATAAAGGCGTTGCGCAGGCCGTGGATCCAGACGATCGTCGTTTCGCCGAGCCCCTTGGCGCGCGCCGTGCGGATGTAATCCTGGCCCAGAACGTCGAGCATGCATGATCGGGTGACCCGGGCAATCAGCGCAACGAGCTGAAAGGCCAATGTTGTGGCCGGCAGCAGCAGATGCCAGAAACCGCCGCGTCCGCCCGTCGGCAGCCACCGCAGCCAGACCGCAAAGATGATGATCGACAGGATGGCAAGGTAAAAGGATGGCAGCGCCTGCCCCAGCAGGCTGACACTTCGCACGGTGATGTCCACGAATGTATTGCGGTGATAGGCCGCGATGACCCCGGTGGGAATGCCGATGGCAATGGCCAGAAACATGGCGGCCAGCGCCAGTTCTGTTGTTGCCGCCATCCGCTCCAGAACCAGCGAAAGGGCCGGTTCCTGGAACCGAAGGGAATTGCCGAAGTCACCTTGGGCGGCCTGCACGCAAAAAGCGATGAACTGGGTCCAGATCGGTTTGTCGAGGCCATGGACCTGACGAAAGGCGTCGCGCGCCTCCTCGGTGACGTCGGGCGGCAGGATCAGGTCGGTCGGATCGCCGCTGAGACGGGTGAGCATGAATGCGATGACAAGAATTCCGAAAATCACCGGAATGGTCAGGATCAGCCGTCTCACGACGTATTGCAGCATGGATGCGGTCTCCAGGGACCGGCCGCGGAAGCGGCCGGTTCAAGAGGTGGAGGCGGGGGCGCCTATTCTTCCAGGGTAACCCCGTAGAAGAACATGCGACCATCGCCACGTGGTTGGAAGTTCTTCAGCTTGGAGGTCGTGCCGTACACATCGATGCCATCGTAAAGAAAGATGATCGGCACTTCTTCATGCATCAATTCCATCATTTCCCGGTAGATGGCGGCACGTTTGTCGACATCCATTTCCTTGGCGCCGGCATCGATCAAACGGTCGAGCTCTTCATTGGCGATCGGTGAGTAACGCCAGTCCGAGAGATACTGCCCGGCCTGAAAGGCCGGATCGTCCTGTGGCGCCAACCCGACAAAATACATCGGCGCAAGCTCCTGGGCACGCAACTGGCGCAGGAACTCACCTGGTTCCAGTGCGATCAATTCGGTCTTCACACCGACCTTGTCGAGCATGCCGGCCACGGCCTCGGAAACCTCGCGATCCTGTGCATAGCGCCCGGACGGAAACTTGAAGGGAATGGAAAATCCGTCAGGATACCCAGCCTCGGCCAGCAATTGCTTGGCCTTCTCCGGGTCGTAAGGGTAGTCCTTCAAATCCGTATTGTAGCCGAGTTGCGTTGAGCGCAGCACCTGACCGTTGAGGGCCACGGCCTTGCCGAAGAACAGATTGTCGATAATGGCCTGCTTGTCGACGGCATAATTCAGCGCCTGACGCACAAGCTTGTTCTGCAGCGGGCTCTCATGCTCCGGACGCGACGACAGGCCGATCTGATAGATCCGGTAACTGGGCACAGGCACCAGAGTGATTTGCGAGTCCAGTTCCAGTTCGGGGATCGCCGTCACCGGCAGGTCCTTGGCAACCTGATACTCGCCTGTCGTCAAACCGGCGACACGGGAGTTGTCATCGGGAACCGGACGCCAGATGAGGCTGTCTATGCCACTGGGCAATTCGCCCCAGTAATCGTCGTTCTTCTCCATGACGAGCTTGTCGTCGCGGTCCCAACTGACGAATTTGAAAGGTCCTGTCCCGATCGGCTTTTGCCCATAGGCTTCAAGTCCGACCTCGGCCCAGTATTTCGGCGGCGTGACCACGATCTGGGTCAGGCCGAGCGCCAGTGGCGGATAGGGATATTTCAACTTGAGTCGAACGGTCAGGTCGTCCACCTTCTCGACACTGTCAAACGCCACTGCGACGCGGGAATAGGCGGGTGTCTGTTCCTTGTCCATGAAGATGTTGATGCTATGCACCACGGCGTCGGCATTCATGGCTTCACCATTGGTGAATGTGACCCCGTCGCGGAGTTTGATCAGTACCGAGGTCGGCGTTTCCTGCTCCCAGGATGTTGCCAGCAGCGGTTTGATCACATTGTCCCGCGGGTCCTGCCAGAAGAGCCCTTCGACCATTGCCGACCCTGCATTCAGGTTATCCGAAGCGGTGGTGCCATTCGGCCACAATGTCTGGGGATCGAAATTCTGCGCGATGGTCAATGTTCCGGCGCTGGCCTGCGCCAGACTGCCAATCGCCAGACCGGTCGTAATCAACAGTAACTTCAGAAGTTTTCTCATGACTTTCCTCCCATGTTAGCCGCGTTTTTTGTCACTCGCGGTGCGGTTTCTGTCGGCCCCGGGTTTATCCGCGAGGTCGGTTTCAGCGAGCGTTTCGTTTAAATCATCTTGATATTTGCACGGTAAAAATGAATTTACAAACAAAAATTTCATATATATGTTTATTTAGGATATCAATATTCACGTACACGAGATGTGACCAAGAAAATTGCAGAAAACCCTGAACACAGCAAAATCCGGCATGATGCGGCAAACGCGGACGTCGGACGGGTTCTCAGGCATTTGCGCAAGGCACGCGGCCGCTCGCTCAAGGATGTCGCCGCGGCGACCGGCCTATCGGTGGGTTTCATCAGCCAGGTGGAGCGTGGGCTGTCCTCACCGTCGGTAAAGGTTCTTGCCGGTCTGGCGGACGCGCTCGATGTCAGTATCGGAGATCTGATTGGCGGTGAATCGGACCCGTCAGGAAACGACAGTCGAGTCGTCGCCCGCATCCACGACCGCACCCGGATCAATTTCGGCAAGTCCGGCATCGTCAAGGAACTGCTTACGCCTTTCAACGCTCCGCCGCGGCTGGATCTGTATCTCATGCATCTCGAGCCCGGTGTCGGCACATTGGACGACCCCTACGCCCATCAGGGCATCGAGGCGGGCTTTGTGCTTGAAGGCGGCTTCGAACTGGAGGTCGACGGTCGACGACATGTTCTGGGTGAAGGCGATGGCTGCGGGTTTACCAGCACCCGCCCGCATCGTTTTCTCAATACCGGTCGCCGCAAGGCGACCGTCATATGGGTCAATTACCGCAACATCACGGACACCGAATAACCGGGCATGATCGCCCATGGAAAACAACTGGGAGAGACAGCATGAACACGCTCTGGGCTTTGGACGGACTGAACTGTGCCGGCGTCAATCGCGAGCAAATGAAAAAGATCCTCGAGGGCGGTGTTCGCGCCATCAACCTGACCAGCGTCTCGCCCTTCATCGGTCTTGTGGACACGCTGATCGCGCTTGAAGAGACCCGCGCGAAAATCAACGCGATGAACGACATCGCCGTCGTGGTGAAGACTGTCGGTGCGATCGAGGATGCAGCCGATTCCAACCGCGTCGGAATCATCCTTGGCACCCAGCATTCGCTGATGGTCGAGGACGACATCCGATTGCTGACAAGCTTCAAGGAACTTGGCCTGCGCATCCTGCAGCCCACTTACAATTCGCCCTGCAAATTCGGCTATGGCGCACCGCAGACCGGCGACGAGGACAAGGGAATCACCGAGGCCGGCCGTGAATGGCTTGAGGAGATGCACCGCCTGAACCTTGTCGTCGACCTTTCCCATTGCGGCCACAACACGGCGACCGGTTTCATAGAGGCCAGCAAGGGCCGTCCGCTGGTGATCAGCCACGCCAACGCCTACGAAATCTGCCCGAGCCCGCGCAACAAGACTGACGCCCATATTCGCGGTGTCGCCGAAACCGGCGGCCTGACCGGCGCCGTCATGTGGTCACCGGCGGTACGCCACGACAAGCGCCCGACCATGGATGACTATCTCAACCATCTGGATCACCTGATCAATATCGGAGGCATCGAGCATACGGGCTTTTCCAGCGATGTGGTCGAGTCACCACGGCCAACCGCCGAAGCCTGGGACAAATCCTATGGCCCGAACGGCACCAATCCGAACATCACCGGGGTACTCGGTGACTGGTATGTCTACGAGACAAGGCTCAACGAACACTATGCCTCCCTGACCGACACACCCGCCATCTGGGACGGCATGCGCAGCCGAGGGCACGGTGAAGATGCAGTCGAAAAGGTCATGCGCGGCAACTGGCTGCGCGTCCTGAAGGATGTCTGGGGCAGTTAGGACATCGCATCGGGGCTCAGCCTACCCATCACCGATCGCCATCAGACTGGCATTGCCGCCGGCTGCAGCGGTGTTGACCGAGACAACCTGCTCCTGCGCGAAACGGGTCAGGTAGTGTGGACCGCCAGCCTTGAATCCGGTACCCGAAAGCCCTGATCCGCCGAACGGTTGCGTGCCGACCACAGCGCCGATCGTGTTGCGATTGACGTAGATATTGCCCGTATCGAGCCGGCTCAGAATCTCGTCGATCCGGGCCTCGATGCGCGAGTGGACGCCGAGGGTCAACCCGTAGCCGCTGACTGCAATGTCGTCCAGAACCGCCTGGAGCTGGCCGGTTTTCCAGCGCACCACATGCAGGATCGGTCCGAAAACCTCCTCCTTCAGCGCCGACGCCCGGTCGAGCTCCACGATATGCGGCGCAAAGAATGTTCCCTCTGGCGGTGCCGTACCGGCAAAGCGGACCGTCTGGTCCTTGCGCATGGCGTCGACATGGTCGCGCAGCATCGATCGCTGACCCTCATCGATGATCGGGCCGACATCCGTCTCCGGCATTTGCGGCAAACCCAGATGAAGTTCCCGGGCCGCGCCTTCGATCATCTCGAGCATGCGGTCGGCGACATCCTCCTGCAAAAACACGATGCGCAATGCCGAGCAGCGCTGGCCAGCGGAGCGGAAGGCCGACATGACGACATCATCCGCCACCTGCTCCGGCAGCGCGGTGGCATCGACCACCATCGCATTGAGCCCACCGGTTTCGGCGATCAGCGGAACGATGGGACCATCCTTGTCGGCGAGCGTCCGGTTGATGGCACGGGCAGTTCGCGTCGATCCGGTGAACGCCACGCCGTCAATCTGCGGGTGGGCGGTCAGGGCAGCTCCCAGCACACCGTCGCCCGGAAGGTAGATCAGCACATCTTCGGGAATTCCGGCGCGATGCAGCAACCGGACGGCTTCAAAGGCGATCAACGGCGTTTGCTCGGCCGGTTTGGCGATCACCGCATTGCCGGAAGCCAGTGCAGCCGTCACCTGCCCCAGAAAAATGGCCAGCGGAAAATTCCACGGGCTGATGCAGGCAAAGACTCCACGACCCCGCCAGCCATAACGATTTTCTTCGCCTGTTGGTCCGGGCATGAGGGTTGCTTCGGAAAATTTTTCCCGCGCCTGGGCGGCATAATAGCGGCAGAAATCAACCGCTTCGCGAATTTCGGCAATGCCGTCATCAAGTGTCTTGCCGGCTTCGAGGGAAAGAAGCGCCATGAAAGCATCGCGGTTTTCCTCCAGCAGATCGCCGGCTTTGTCCAGCGCGGCCGATCGGGTGGAAACAGGCAATCTCGACCAGCTTTCGAAACCGGCCCGGGCGGCCCTCATGGCCGGTTCAACATCACCCCCATCTGCCGGCCGGACATGCCCGACAGTCGCGGTGGGATCGGCCGGCGCCGTCACCGCATGTGCCGCGCCACTCCGCTTCAATCCGGGCACCAGCGGAAACGCCTCAACATCCGGCTGTGCGGCCGTCATGCCGCTTGTCAGCGCATCGAGTTCCGCGCGATGGCCAAATTCGACGCCATCGCTGTTGCGCCGATCCGAATAGATTGCGGCCGGCAGCGGTATGTCGGCGTGCCGTACACTCCGGCCCTCGCCAAGTCCAAGACTGTCCAGCGGCCGGACCAGCAGGTCGGACACCGGAACATCCGTGTCGCCGGCAACAGCGACGAATGAAGAATTTGCTCCATTTTCCAGCAGACGGCGAACCAGATAGGCCAGCAGATCGCGATAACCACCAACCGGGGCATAGATCCGACAGGCAACCGGATTGTTTCCCTTGTTCACTGCCTCGTAGAGCGCCTCGCCCATGCCATGCAGCCGCTGGAACTCAAAGCCACCCTTGTCGTCGCCGGCCATCTCCAGGATGCTTGCGACCGTCAGCGCATTGTGGGTGGCAAATTGTGGAAACAGACGCGAACGCATGGCCAGCATTTTTCGGGCGCAGGCCAGATACGACACATCGGTTGCCGCCTTGCGCGTGTAAACCGGGTAATCTGCAAGGCCGCGTTCCTGCGCCAGTTTTACCTCGGTATCCCAATAGGCACCCTTGACCAGCCGCACCATCATTCGGCGGCCGGTTTCCCGGCACAGGGCATCGATATGATCGATCACCGCCGGCGCCCGTTTCTGATAGGCTTGGATGGCCAGCCCGAACCCGTCCCAGCCTGCCAGACTTTCATCCCGAAACACCGCGTCGATGACATCGAGTGACAATTCCAGCCGGTCCGCCTCCTCCGCATCCACGGTGAAATTCAGGTCATGGACCTTGGCCCGTTGCGCCAGGGCAAGCAGGTCGGGGACGAGGTCCCGCATCACCCGGTCCCGGTGGGTCGCGTGGTAGCGCGGATGCAGCGCCGACAACTTGACGGATATACCCATTCGGTCCGGCAGATCCGCGCTGCCTGCCGCAGCGCCGATCGCCTCGATCGCATCCGCATAGGATGTCCAATAGCGTTTGGCATCTGCAGCCGTGCGCGCACCTTCACCAAGCATGTCGAAAGAGTGTCGAAATCCGCGGCTCTCGTTCTTTGCGGCACGGATCAGGGCATCCGAGATGGTTTCGCCCAGCACGAAATGATGGCCGAGAAACCGCATGGCCTGTTTGGTCGCGGTACGAACGGTGGGCAGTCCAAGACGTTTCATCAGGCCTTGCATCACCGATTCCGGCGTTTCACCGGGCCGGATGACCCGCGCCGTGACGCCCAAAGCCCAGGCAGACGCCGCGACAAACCAGGTGTCGCTATCGGCTTCGTGCTCGCTCCAGTTCCCTTCCTTCAGCTTGTCTTCGATCAGCTTGTCCTGCGTGCGAGCATCCGGAACACGAAGCAGGGCCTCGGCAAGCACCATCATGGCCAAGCCTTCGGGGGTCGAAAGTCCGTATTCCCTCAGAAAATCTTCAACGCCTCCGATCGATCCGGCATTGTCGCGAATGGCATTGATGAACCGTGTGGCATCGGCGTCAATTCGCCCATTGGCGGCGGCATCGCGCTCAAGGTCGGCGGCAAAGCTGGCGATCAGGCGATCATCATTGCCCGCATAGGGGGCACGAAACGGTGCCGGTGCGGGCGAAAGCGGCGCATTCATATCGGGACTCCCATGTTTGCAACAGTATAAACGACTTCAAACAAAATTATCCGCTGTCTTTTGACTAAAATTCAGGATAATATTACGTATACGGCGAGGATTTAGGGAATTATGAAGGACATCGATCAACTGGACCGGAAAATCCTCCGCACACTTCAGGCGGATGGTCGTCTGACCAATATCGAGCTGGCCGAAACGATCAGCCTGTCGGCCACGGCAACCGCCGAGCGGGTCAAGCGGCTTGTGCGCGAAGGTTATGTAGAGGGGTTTTCGGCGCGCCTTTCAGCCCAAAAGCTCGGCCGCGGCCTGTTGGTCTTTGTCGAAGTCAAACTGGACCGCACCACGCCAGATGTATTCGAAGCCTTTGCAACGGCGGTCAAACGCAGCGATGATGTCATGGAATGCCATATGGTTGCCGGTGGCTTCGACTATCTGGTGAAGGCCCGGGTCGGTGGCATGGAGGCCTATCGTGCTTTTCTGTCGGATGTGATCCTTCCACTGCCGGGCGTCCGTGAAACACATACCTATGCCGTCATGGAAGAGGTCAAGAACCTGTCTCATCTTCCCGTTTGATTGGCACAATAGAACCAAGGATCTTCCTCATGTCGCAACAATCCTCGCACGCTGCCGCCTTTCATGCTCTGCACAGGAAAGGCGACCCTCTGATTCTGTTCAACATTTGGGATCCTGGAAGTGCCGGCGCCGTTGTGGCGGCCGGCGCCAGGGCGATTGCGACCGGCAGCGCACCCGTTGCACTGGCGCATGGATTTTCGGACGGCGAGAAAATTCCCCTGGAACTTGCCATGGACAATCTTCGCCGCATTGTCGGCGCGGTCGATGTTCCGGTCACCGCTGACATCGAGGGCGGTTACGGCGCCGCGCCGGAAGCCGTTGCCAACACCGTTTCACGCGCCTGCGAGACGGGTGCGGTGGGCTTCAATTTCGAAGATCAGATTGTTGGAACATCTGATCTCTACGATGTCGAAACCCAGTCGGCACGGATCGCCGCCGCGCGCAGGGCTGCCGACAGTATCGTCCACTCGATCTTCATCAATGCCCGCACCGACATCTTTTTGAAAGCGAAGCCGGAGACCCATAGCGAGGCCATGCTGGATGACGCCATCGATCGCGCCAAGGCATACGAACAGGCGGGGGCAAGCGGTTTCTTTGCCCCGGGTCTCGCCGATGAGAAACTGATTGCACGGCTGTGCGATGAAACGGCGTTGCCGGTCAATATCATCGCTCTGCCACATGTTCCGGCGCCGACCGTCCTTGCCGGACTTGGCGTTGCCAGAGTCAGTTATGGCCCTGTTCCCTACCGGCGCATGGTCAAATGGCTCGAGGATCAGGCATCCGAGGCCTTTTCGGGCCTGTAGGAACTGGCACGGGCAGCAGACTCATTGACAAGCGGTTTCGTTCATTATTACATAGCCACATGGCTATTCAATATCAGCAACCCCTCGATCGAACCTTTCATGCCCTTGGAGACGGTACCAGGCGTCAGATGCTTTCCATGCTGGCAACCGGCGGCGCCCTCTCCGCCGGCGAATTGCGGGCCCCCTTCAATGTCGCCCAGCCGACAATTTCCAAGCATCTGAAGGTGCTGGAATCGTCTGGCCTCATCGAGCGACAAGTCCAGGGACGCGTCCATCGTTTTCGCCTGCAAGCCGAGGCCATGCGCCAAGCCGAGGACTGGATTGCCAGGCATCGGGAATTCTGGGAAGGCACGCTGCAGCGTCTGGAGACCTTTGTCACCGATGACCCATTGCCCGAGGACGAAACATGACGGACGAACCTGTTCCGCTCATCGTTCGCAGGACCATTGCTGCGCCCCGCGAACGCATATTTCGGTCCTTCAGCCGTTCCGACCTGCTCGCACAATGGTTCACGCCGACGACGGACATAGTCATTGACATTCTGGACTTCGAATTCGCAGCCGGAGCAGCATTTCGCTTTCGCTACACCATGCCCGATGGGCGCCAACCGGTGGTCGGTGGAGTTTATGAGAGCATCGACGAACCCGAACGGATCGTCATGTCATGGATCTGGGAAGACCCCGACCCGCTAGCCGGCATCCCCATGCGCGTTACGTTTCAATTCATTGCAGATGTCGGTGCGACACAGGTCACCATCATCCATGAGCACTTGCCATCGGACAAGGCCTGCTCAATCCACGCCGATGGGTGGGAAGCGTCACTCGATCGGCTGGAGGATTTTCTCGGCGACAACGGCAATGCGCAAAACAGTTGCTGAAAACCATGGGAGAATGCCTGTGCGTGACCTTGCGATTTTGACCTTTTTGACCCTCGACGGCGTCATGCAGGGCCCCAGTTCGCCGGATGAGGATCCCAGCGACGGCTTTACACAGGGAGGCTGGGCTGCCGACTATTGGGAGGAAGTGATGGCCCAGGTTTACCAGGAAGCAATGGGCGAACCCTATGATATTGTTTTCGGGCGGAGAACCTATGACTTATTTGCCAATCACTGGCCTGACGAAAATCATGACAACCCGGTCTCCAGCCGTCTGAACACGGCGCGAAAATACGTCGCAACATCAACTCCGCTGGAATCCACCTGGCAAAACTCGGAGCCGCTTGCCGGTGATGTGATTGCCGCGATCGCCGATTTGAAATCCCTTCCTGGCCCAATGCTCCAGATCCATGGCAGCGGGGCGTTGATACAATCTCTGTTGGCCCATGATCTCATCGACGAATTTCGGCTCTGGACATTCCCGGTCGTTGTCGGATCCGGTCGGCGCCTCTTTGGCCCGCAAACGTCTACGCTTGCCTTGAGCCTGAAGAAATCAGTCCCATGCGCCAATGGTGCGGTCATGACCATCTATCGGCGCGATCGGACTGAGAAGGATGCAAACCACCTTACCCGGTGAACCGATGTCCCGCCGTCAAATGGTCCGATGCAGGCGTTCGCCCAACTAATCCACCCGGACCAGGAGCTTTCCGTTGTTCTTGCCCTCATAGAGCATCGCGATGGCACCGGGCGCCGATTGCGCCCCTTCCAATATGTGCTCATTGTAGGACAGGCTGCCATCGCGCACCCATCGGATCAGGTGCCGGCTTGCTTCGTCATAGCGATCCCGATGATCCATGACCAGAAACCCCTGCATGCGCGCACGCGCGACCAGCAATTGCCGGTGCACCCGGGGCCCGGTCGGAATGGAAACCCAATCTCTCAGGGCCGCCGTGCCACACACGGTGATCCGCGCGCCGACGGCCAGGTGTTCCATCACGGCATCGGAAATCGACCCTCAGGTATTGTCGAAGTAACAATCGACACCGTCCGGGCATGCGGCCTGAAGCGCCCCGCTCAAATTCTCGTCGCGATAGCTGAGGACAGCATCATATCCGAACTTGTCGCGACACAACGCCATCTTTTGGTGCGAACTGGTGATTCCGACCGTGCGGGCGCCCTTTATCTTGGCGATCTGTCCGACCGCCGAACCAACCGCACCCGAAGCGGTCGAAACGACCACGGTTTCGCCCGGTTGCGGATCGCAGACATCAAGCAGGCCAAAATAGGCCGTCAATCCGTTCAGACCCAACACGCCCAGCGCCAGTGAGGCGGGCAGGTCCGTTTCTGTAAACCGACGGTCCACATTGGATCCGTCATCAATCGCATAACGTTGCAGACCGAACATGCCCGTCAGGATTTCGCCTGTCCGTTAGTCCGTGTGCCGGCTTTGGACCACTTCGCCAACCGCGAAAGCCCGCATCGCCGACCCGATCTCGACCGGGGGCGGATAATTAGGTGCGTCATTGGCCCAGCCACGCATGGCGGGATCGATTGACCAGAACCGGGCTCGGACCGGAAACTGCCCGTCACCAAGGTCCGGAACAGGGATTTCATCAATGGAGAAGTGGTGAGCCTGCGGCACGCCCTTCGGGCGGTCCGACAGAATGACACGGCGATTGATCAACGGCTCAGACATCGCAAGGTATCCGTTTCTTCGTTCAATCCCTTGCCGTCAACGATCGAGAATCGACCGGATCTCCACCAGGTTGGAGCGCACCCGCAACAAGTAGAATCCCACCGTGGCAAGATGGGACGGCATGATCCATCCATCCTCGCGGCCATTGGAAACGATCACCGGATCAAGGTTCAGGGTGGCCCGAAGCTGCTCTTCCATGGTGTCCCAGACCTCTTCCAGCTGGCGGCTGCGAATGGTATCGGCGAAATCCGCATGAGCGGCCTTCAGAATGCCGTAATAGGCGTAGAGCTGCCCATAGGTGAACCAGAACTGATTGTCGGCCCTGGTGTCGAACCAGCCGGCATTGCTCCGGTCCGACCGATCGCGAAGCGCTGCTGACGTTGATCCGATATCGGCGGCGATCCGATCGACAAACCGAATGAGGTTGTCGGCCCGCGGATCAAACACGGCATCGCAGGCCTCCAGCCGGTCGTTGAAGGCACGCAGCTGCTTCAGGCCTTCGCGATACGCACCCGGTGTCGGCGTCAGAGGTCCAAACGGACGAAGGCTGAAATACCATGTCTGCTGATCATACTGGATACGCCCGCGTGCCAGTTGCAGATTGGGATCGGCACTGGAGGTACCGCGTCTGCGGCCCAGCGCATCGACAAGTTCCAGAGCCGTCCGCTGGACCGCTTGCTGGATGCCCCGCTGGAAGGACGCCTTGTTGTCGAGAAACGGCGTGGCATCCCAGGACAGACCGAAAAATCCCAACTTGTACAACAGGGTCGACGAAATCCAGGCATTCTGATTGACGTTGAAATCGATCAGCTCGGCGGTCACATCGACGATGGCCGACCGTCCGCAGGTGCGGGTTGTCGATGAGCTGTTTTCGATGGAGATCTGCTCGCCGGCCCGGGTCTGCAGATCCTCGAACTGATACGCGGCGACATAATCGGGATCAAAATTTCGGACCCACAAGACCCGCCAGATGAAGATGGCATAGAGCACCACAAGGCCGACCAGCGCCAGTCCGATAACACCCTTGAGGACGAAACCGCGCCGGCCATACCAGTGCGAGGCGGCCACGAAGGGCCACAGGATCCAGGCGATGACAACACCAATTCCGTGCCCTATTGCGTGGAATACCCGCTCAAAGAACGCGATGACGGGGTCAAGCATGATCAGTCCTCTCTGAAGCCGTAGAGTCGGCGCCGAAGCGCCTTTTTGTCCGGCAGATACATCTCGGCAAGCGTCGCAACCACAAAGCTGCGAAAGGTGTCGTCGAAGGTTTCATAATGCTCGTAAAACCCCTGTTTGTCGAAAACAAACCGGGACACGAAGTCAGCCGGAACCAACCTGCTGATGAGCTGATTGGTCAGCCACCGGTCCGGATGGTCCGGATCGGCCCGGATCAGCAGGAAACGGTCGCGCGCGGCGACGTCTTCCATCGCCATTTCTCCCTGTCCGGCAATCTGCCTGCGCGCCGTCTGCAAAAACGGATAGGTTCCGTCGCGTCTCACCAGGTCGGCATTGCGATGCACCCAGGTCTGCAGCCAGATCGAATCCACATCCGAAAGGTCGGTCTCCGGCTCATGACGGCCGATCAGCCACTGCAGCGACATGTCGGTCCGGTGATCCAGATAACCGGACTTTTCAATCCATTTGCGTCGCGGTGTCTCGATCCGTCCTGTATCGGCCAGGAATGAGTAAATCCGCTTGTGATCGTCCAGTGCGATATAGCTGACCTGCCAGGGGCGCGAGCGGCGAAACCCGGGAGCCGCGGGATCACTGATCACCGTGGTCGCCTTATCATCGACAAATACGAACACGCCGCCGAAATGCCCTGCCCAAAAGGCCTGATGGCGAAACACGACCTTGTCCGGTACCAGCGCGTTCTTGCGGATATCGCCGGTTTGCTGCGCCAGCGCCACCATGCGATTCAGCATGTCGTCGTCGCGCCAGGCATTCGGCACCGTCATCAGCCGATCGGACAAGGCGGCGAGTTCATCGGATTTTCCCAACATGTCGTCGGCCGAAAGAACCTTGAACTTGACCTCATTGATCGAGAGCAGGTCTTCGATGTCCTCGACCTTTAGCACATCTTCCTCGATCTCGCCGTAGAGCACATCACGGATGGTCACGGCATGGATCGCGCGCTTGTTTTCCTGATAGAACTGATGCATCAGCGCCGCAGTGTTGGAAAAACTGGTGTGAACGACAGGCAGGTTTTCCTGCGCCGGAGACAGGATAATGAAACGCCGGTTGACCGCATTTGGATCGAGATAAAGCGGATCGCCCAACGCCTCGGCGATCTCGGGGGAAAAACCCGTCATGTCGATCGAAAATTCCGTCAAGCTGGTTTGCGGCAGACCGAAACTGCTCAGTGCACGGTTGTAACGCTCGACCAGATGCGGCTCGGAGATCTCCATCAACCGACCGAAGATGAGCTCTTTTTCCAATAGACGTTTCATGAGGGATCAATCATTGCTGCCAGCGACCGTCCCGTTTCATGCTTTCAATTTCCCTGACCGCCTTTTCGCGTTGCCTTTCGCGACGGATGATATCCTCCACCGCTGCATCGTCCGAGCGATCCGTGTAGCGGAACTCGGAATCGCCGTAACGGTTGATTTCCTGGAGAACCATTTCAATCGTGAATGGCTGCCGAAGATCGGCAATCATCGCTTTCTTGTCGTCATAGGGCTTGTGCATGAAGGCTTCGGGGGTCTCGAACCACTCATCGGGAAGGTCGATATCCATCGCCCGCATCTTGACTGCATCGGTGATGTTCTTGATGGCACGCCCTGTAAAACGCGGTTCGGCCTGCTTGATGCGGTGAAGATAATCGCCCACATCGGCCATGGTTTTCACGCCGCCGCGCTCCCGACAAAACACCTCCCAGACGGCAAGAAGGTTCTCTTCCTTCGGCAGATCATGCCCCTCATAGGAAGCGGTCACGGCTTTCTTGATCTCCTGCCCGGCATAGAGGTCATGTTGACCCAGCGGAATATCGTGGTTCTTGCCGGCGAGCAGAACAAATATGTCGATATAATCGTCCCGGCTTTGCGGCCCGTCCACCAACCAGCGTGCCCCTGCCCTTTGGCGCAGCGCATCATCGACATTTTCAGGATAGTTCGAAAACATTCCGAACGCGCAATTCCCGCGCACAACCGTCGAGGCCCCGGCGAAGCTTTCCATCAGCACCGCCGTCACCTCGTGCTGACCGGCTGATGCCTTGTCATCCGAGCGCCGGGCGGCAACCTGATCGATGTCGTCAATCGTGCCAAAACCGATGGCCCGCGGATTGATGACATTGTCGACGAAACCTTTGCAGTTCTGTCCCGATTTGCCCTGATAGGACGATATCTGGTCGACGCCGAAATTCTCATAATGGAACGGATAACCTGCAACCTGGCAGTAATCATTGACCAGTCCGGCAATCATCTGGATCAGGATCGTCTTGCCGGTTCCTGGCATGCCGTCACCGATAAAGGTGAAGAGAAAACCACCCAGCTCCACAAATGGATTCATCTGACGATCGAAATCATAGGCCATCAGCATCTTGGCAAGCTTCATCGCCTGATACTTGGCGATGTGGTTGCCGATGATTTCCTCGGGCGCCTTGAAACTCATGACGAGCGGCTTGCGTTTTTCGCCGGGTGCGACATCGAAACCGTTCAGCGTAAAATCGTCCTGATCGATGCGGATATGCCCCTCGGCGAAATCCGCCAGGCCGGTGAAACGGGCGCGCCGCTGCAACAATCCTTCGATCGCCGTTCGGGCAAAGGCTTTCGCCCTGGCAACCAGTTCCAGGTCGTCTCCTGCTCCCGTCACCGCCGCATCAAGGCCGGCAATCATTGCCTTGAGAGCATCCTGTGGCGTATCGAAAACGAAATCCGGATCCTGCCCGTCCTCAACCGGCTCACTGTCGCCATCCAGAAGCTGGCTGAGATAGGCGGCGAACGAAAAAGCCGCCACATAGGCCGATGCGGACAATAGCGCCTTGAAACGCGTTGCCTCTTCCCCGGCCAAAGGCGAAGTCGAATTCTTCGACTGCAGGGTTTCCAGTTCACTTTGCTTGCCGAATGTCTCGGCCAATGCCAAAGCCACCGCAAGACCGCGCCGGGCACGAAAGAGCACTGTGTGCTGGGCAATCGTCAGCAGCGGATCGTTCGGATGCACCGCTGCAATGGTCTTTGACAGCTCTATTTCACGGCTTCGCCGGGTCGATCCGGTTGAGACGGTGGACACGAACCGGCGTCCGCTGCCAGCCAGTTGCGTTCTCGAGCGGCCATCATCCCGCTGCAGGACGACGGTTCTGGTAATCAGACTTTGTGCCGTCGAGCGATGCTTCTCGATGTCATCCTCATGGATGGTCGTCAAACCGGCATTCTGGCTCATCCGTCGATCCTATATTCCGCTGGTGATCTGGTTGCCCGAAATGACATGGACTTTGTATCCGCCAAAGACCGCATCGACGTCACCGCTGGCATAGAGCGCCTGATAGGCATCGTGAGGAACCAGAGCATGTTTTTCATAGTGGCTGACACCCTGCCGAGTGGCTTCCAGATCGGACGTATCGATGTGAAATTCCTCGCGTGGCGGCTGTGAACTCCACAGCCCCCGGCGTGCGGGCCGCTCGGCAATCGAAATCACTTCCTGGATGGTCCATGTCAGCAGCCAGGCATGTTCCGGCTTCCTGACTTTCGACAGGATGTCACTGACCCGGCTATTGTGTTCCGTGATGCCGGCTGAGTAGAACGGACCGAGCACGAAACGCCGCAATTGCTTGGGGTGAAGCATCTCGAAATCCTGATCCAGATTGTTGGCGATCGTCGCCGGTGTCAGGGAATAGGCGCTGTTTTTCTTGGCAAAGTCATCGAATTGATGGGCAAGATCAGGATTGAGCAGCCCTTCGACCGGCAGAGGAATGGTGATGTTCTCATTCAGCTTGCCCTTGTCGGTCACCAGCATCCTGCCGACCTCCTCGCTGGAATCTTCGACCACCGCCATATAGACCATCGGCAATGACTGGCTGCCGTCGAACGCACCCCAATGCACTACATAATAGGGCCGGCGCGTCTTGGGATTAACGGAAACGCGGATGGTTTCCGGAAGCACGAAGGGGTGGAACAGGTCTCCCTTGCCGATGGCTTCAAGATAGGTGCGTTCCGCCATGCGTTCCTGCTGGGCCTTGGGGAACGCTCTTTCGCGCAGGATGTGGTCCACCATCTCGGCGCGCAACGCATCGGCTTCCGGCAAGTCGTCCAGCCGGGCTTTCGCCCGTTTGCGGTCATTTTCCAGTTCGAGTACGTTCTGATAGGTGGGAAAGCCGCTTTCCGCGCGGGAGATACGGAAGGTGCGGGCAAAGCCGATGCGATGCTCCCAGCATGAGAACGTTTGCATCAGTCGCTCCACATAGGGAACCACGGTTCGACCGATCAATCCGTGCTTGTACAGCGGCGAATTCTCTTCCGCCAGAAAGCGGTCGAGGCCGCTCAATGCGGCATTAATCGAGTCAAAATAGAGTTCTGCCTGTCCGCGTTTGCTGCTCATTGAGAGTCAGGACACCTCAATCCATTTGGACCGGTCACGATTGGACGTAGTCAGCGGTGTTGTGTTTTTCCATGACCTCTGAAAAACGTCTGGCGAAAGCATCATCGGCCAATTTCTTGCGTCGTTGGATATCCTGCGTCGCGAGCATGTTCTTTTCGTGCATCTCCAACAGATCGCCGATGTGGCGCTGCGAGGCCGATCCGATCCCCGCCATGGTTTCCTCTGCCGCGGTATCGACCTGACTGCCCAACGTGTTGATCTTGTGTGCCACATCCTGCTGCGCGGCGGTTTTGAGCGAATCTTCCAAGGCCTTGTAGAGCACGATGCGCTGCTCGGTATCGATCGTCAGCTTGTTGACCAAAGTGTTCTGCGCCGCGATCTGATTGTTGAGTGAATCGACAAATGTCTGGAACATCGATGTGTAGCGCTCCAGCGTCTGGCTACCGGCCAGCAGTTCCTGTTCCTTGGCCTGCGCCTCATTGTACTCCGTCGCCAGTGCCGACCGCTGCCCTTCCAGCTCGGTGCGTTCCGTCTGGTCGGTTGAGGCGGAAATCCGGTTTTCCATATCCATCAGCAGTGGATTGAGTTCCTCGATCCGCTTTTGCACGGCCTCCAGTTCGGCCATGGTGCCCTTGCGCCGCTCGATGACATTGATGAGGCTGGCTTCCGATGACTTGTAGCGCTCGTCCAGAATATTCTTCTGTTCCTTGAGAATGCCGACAATCGCATCGGATTTCGCCAGCAATTCCTGCAGATTGCCGGCCAGTGACATATTGCGAACCCGGTCCGAGCGCATGCGCTGCATGCGTTGTTTCGAGAACATGCCGATGAACTTTTCCCAGCCGGAGAAATTCTTCATGCTCTCGAATTCCGCACCGAAAACATTGGTCGCGTCTTCCAGCCCGATGATCAGGTCGGCAATATTCGCCTCCATCACCTTCTGCTGCTTCAGAACATCTTCAATCCGGGCATTCTCGATATCGAAATCGGCATCGCCGAGTTCTGTTTCCGCCTTGGAAAACTCTTCCAGCACAATGCCGGATTGCTCGATTTTCGAGCGCATCTCGTTGACGATGTTTTTCGTCTTCTCGATTTCAGAGTCAAGATTTTGAAGCCTGGCCATGATGTCCCCTCAATTGTACCGGGTCAGACCGGTGAGATATTGCGACAGCTATGCCACCGGCCTGTGTGACAGACCGGTCGATGGTGCGCAGGCACTATGTTGGTGCTGACAGCGCCAACTGCAAGCCTGCTCAATGATTATCACAGATTTATTGGGTGGGCTGCAATGCCCTGTCCGAAACCGGCCGGAGCGCCATTACGGTGACCGAGGACGGATCTCTACCCACGGAACAGACCGGCATTGTCACGCTGGTCCCGACGCGCCGACCACGTCGTCAGGGGCGAAACGAAACCACTGACGATGCGTGTCGCAAATTGTTGGCCAGTATCCGCTGCGCCTACTCGGCAGCCGATGGGTCCTGCAGATAGACAATGATGTTTTCGATGTCGGCCTCTTTCTTGAGACCGGCAAAGGCCATCGATGTCTTCTTGATCATGTCTTTTGGCTTCTGCAGATAAACCGTCAGAGTTTCGATATCCCAGACCTTGCCGTCGGCTGCAAACTCGGTCATTGCCTTGGAATATTTGAACCCCTCAACAGAGGCGACCGGACGATCGACAATATCGACAAGATGGGGTCCGACCTTGTTTTTCGCTTCTTCAGCCGTGTGACAGGCTTTGCATTTCTTAAACACTTTGGCGCCCTTCACGGCATCGCCATCGGCCAACGCCGGCATGGCCAGAACTGACAACAGCGTGGTGGCCGCGGCAAGAATTCGAAACTGCATTTATCTCTCCATCTCAAGTCCAGGGGTTCAGACATCCGGCAAAACCCAGCCGATGACTTGCGCCTTTTTGGGCGCTGTGGCAACGCAAATGCGCCCAAAAAGAGAGCAGGCAGGCAATATGACGCACCTAGCTGGGTGACGCCTGCATGGGGAATTCGCCATCCTGCGCCATGGCTTCCCTCCAATGCCGCCGACAAAGCGACACATAGGTTTCATTGCCGCCGACAACAATTTGCGCGCCATCCTGCAGCGGTTTTCCGTCACCGCCCAGGCGCACCACCATGGTTGCCTTGCGCCCGCATTTGCAGATGGTGCGGATCTCGCGCAGGCTGTCAGCGATCGCCAGCAGCGCCAGGGAGCCAGGAAACAACTTGCCCTGGAAATCGGTTCGCAATCCATAGGCCATGACGGGAATGCCAAGATCATCAACGGCGCGTGCCAATTGCCATACCTGGGCTTCGCTCATGAACTGGGCTTCATCGACAAACACGCAGGCCACGTCCCCGTGTTCCTGCTCCTTTCGGATCGCCGCAAAGAGATCGTCATCGCGTCTGAAGGGAATGGCATCGCATTCCAATCCGATGCGCGATCCGATCTTTCCCTTTCCTGCACGCTCATCGAGCGCTGCAATGAACAGCAGCGTGCGCATGCCGCGCTCACGATAATTGTGGGAGGCCTGCAGCAACAATGTGGATTTGCCGGCATTCATGGCCGAGTAACTGAAATAAAGTTTGGCCAAGACAGGATCCGCATGGCTGTTGGTGTTGTCTGATCATAGAATCCTGACGGGACCAGAAAAACCGATCAGACCGGTTTTCCCCGTCCTAATGGACTGGAGAGCTGGCTTTCGACATAATCTTCCACCAGAAACTGCGCGTCAGATCCCTCTTTCAAGCTGCCGAGAGCCTTGCGGATATAGAGGCCGTCAATCATTGACGCGATGCCTTCGGCGATTTCAGGCGCGCGATCGCCGGCCAGTGGTCTCAGATCATGGATCAGGTTGGACGCCAGACGGCTCGAATAGATCTCAAGCAACCGGTGGGCGTCCTTGGATTCCTGTGCGTGGACATAGAAGACCAGCCACACAGACACCGTCTCGGGCTTGAACTGCTCCCGGCCGAGGCTGGCGCGGATGATCGCCGACACCCGCGCACGCGGCGTCGGCGCGCCACGTAGCTCATGTCGGACCTGACGACCATAATCGGTCAAAAGGTGACGCATGGCGGAGACGATCAATGCATCCTTGCTGCCAAAATAGTGATGCGCCAGACCCTGCGAAACGCCCGCACGCGTGGCTATGTCGCGAATGGTAATATCCAGGGAACCACGCGCATGAATGGCCGAAATCGCGGCTTCCACCAATGAACGCCGCCTGATCGGTTCCATTCCGACTTTGGGCATGGGATGTCTCTCGTTCTGTCGCGTCGCCGGTTTTCGGCATTATGCGCCAACTGGTACCAATTGCCAGTTATTCTTGAACAATCATTCAATAAAAGCTTGCAAATCAACCCGCTTTGTGGCGCGATATGGCGACCAGATCATCAAGAAAGCGATATGGTATCGCAAGAACGGAGACCCTGATATGACCCTTATCAAACATTCGCTTGTGGCCCTGGCCATGACAGCGGCGCTCGGTGGTGCTGCCTATGCTGCCGAACCGGAAAGCTGCAAGACGGTACGCTTCTCCGATGTGGGTTGGACGGACATCACGGCCACTACGGCAGCGACCACGACCGTATTGGAAGCCTTGGGTTACGATACGGACATCAAACTGCTGTCCGTGCCGGTGACCTACACGTCACTGAAAAACGGTGACATCGATGTCTTTCTCGGCAACTGGATGCCGACCATGGAAGCCGACATTGCACCCTATCGCGAAGACGGCTCGGTCGAAACGGTTCGTGAAAACCTCGAAGGCGCGAAATACACGCTGGCGACAAATGCCGCCGGCGCAAAGCTCGGCATTGACGACTTCAGCAAGATTGCCGGCCAGGCGGATGCGTTGGGTGGCAAGATCTACGGTATTGAGCCGGGCAATGACGGCAACCGCATTATTCTCGACATGATCTCCAGCGACGCCTTCGGTCTGAAAGACTTCGAACTCGCAGAATCCTCCGAGCAAGGCATGCTGGCTCAGGTCTCGCGCGAAGACAAACGCGGCAATCCGATCGTCTTTCTCGGCTGGGCACCACACCCGATGAACGCCAATTTCGAATTGACCTACCTGGCGGGTGGCGACGACCATTTCGGCCCGGATTTCGGTGGTGCGACGGTCTACACAAATGTGCGCAAGGGCTATGTCGATGAGTGCAGCAATGTTGGAGCCTTGCTCAAGAATCTCAAATTCTCGTTGCCTATGGAGAACGAAATCATGGGCGCCATTCTTGACGATGGCGAGGATCCGGCAAAGGCCGCTGCCGCATGGCTGAAGGCCAATCCTGACATGCTCAATGGTTGGCTGGCCGGTGTAACCACCGCCGACGGTGGCGATGGAATGGCCGCCGTCAAATCTAAACTCGGCCTTTGAGAATCGACAAAGATAACCGCCCCGCATCTGCGGGGCGGTTTTTTTGGGTCTGCACTCGGGTGGGGAAAGCCGATCCAAACCAATGGATGAAATCACCGTTGCTTTGGTATATGAAAACGGCACAAGCGGGGAACAATCCATGGAATGGCTGACGCAATACAAGATACCCATTGGCCAATGGTCAAAGGCCGTCGTCGACTGGCTGACGGATCATGGCGCCTGGTTTTTTGACGGGCTGGCGCTCGGGCTGGAAACCGTGATCGAGGCCATATTGTGGGCCCTGCAAACCCCGCCACCGCTGCTGGTCATCGCAGCTTTCGTCCTGTTCTCCTACATTGTTCGCCGTTCACTCGCGACGGCTGCCTTTGTCGCCATCAGCTTTCTGTTCATCGTCAACCAGGGCTACTGGGAACGCACCACCGAAACACTCACATTGGTCGTCTCGGCCTGTATCGTGTGCATGGTCGTGGGCGTTCCGATCGGCATTGCGGCCGCCCACCGGCCAAAACTCTATACGACCATCAGACCCGTACTTGATCTGATGCAGACCCTGCCGACCTTCGTCTATCTGATACCGGCAATCGTCTTTTTCGGCATCGGCATGGTGCCGGGTCTCATCGCAACAGCCATCTTTGTCGTGCCGGCGCCGATCCGCTTGACGCATCTCGGCATTTCATCGACGCCGCAGGCCCTGCTGGAAGCCGGTCAGGCATTTGGCGCCACAAAACGCCAATTGCTTTGGAAGGTCGAACTGCCCTACGCCATGCCACAGATCATGGCCGGCCTGACCCAGACGATCATGCTGTCCCTGTCCATGGTGGTGATTGCCGCGCTTGTCGGTGCCGACGGCCTCGGCGTGCCGGTGGTTCGCGCCCTGAACTCCGTCAACACCGCGCTCGGATTTGAAGCCGGTTTCGTTATCGTTGTGGTCGCCATCGTACTTGATCGCATGTTCCGCGCCGGGGAGACGAAGTGATGACAAAACCGGTTGTTCAATTCAGGAATGTCGACATCGTCTTCGGTTCCAATCCGTCGCAGGCCCTTCCCCTGATCGACCGGGGGGAAAGCCGCGAAACAATACAGGCCGAGACCGGACAGGTGCTCGGAGTCGCCGGTGCCACGCTTGATGTGATGGAAGGTGAAATCATCGTCCTGATGGGCCTGTCGGGCTCCGGAAAATCGACACTGTTGCGCGCCGTCAACGGCCTGAACCCCGTCATTCGCGGCGAGACGCTTGTCGATTGCGGAGAAAAGAACACCGATCCGCAACGCTGTTCCGCACGGGAATTGCGGCGTTTGCGCATGGATCGTGTGGCCATGGTTTTTCAGCAGTTCGGGCTCTTGCCATGGCGCACCGTCGCCGACAATGTCGGCCTTGGGCTCGAACTGTCGGGCATGTCGTCGTCCAAGCGCACTGAAAAGGTTCGCGAACAGCTCGAACTTGTTGGTCTTTCCGACTGGGCGGACCGCAAGGTCAATGAACTCTCGGGCGGCATGCAACAAAGGGTCGGATTGGCGCGCGCCTTTGCCACCGGCGCACCGATCCTGCTGATGGATGAACCATTTTCCGCGCTCGACCCCCTCATCAGGACGAGGCTGCAGGACGAGTTGATGCAATTGCAGGCGCAATTGAAAAAGACCATCATCTTCGTCAGTCACGATCTTGATGAAGCCTTCCGCATCGGCAATCGCATCGCCATCATGGAGGGCGGCCGGATCGTCCAGTGCGGAACACCGCAGGAGATCGTCAAAAATCCCGTCAATCGCTATGTTGCCGACTTTGTGGCCAATATGAACCCGCTGGGCCTGCTGGTCGCATCCGACATAATGACACCTGGCAAACCGCAGGCCGCGCTGGCCTCGGAAGTCTTTTCGGCCACGGCAGCGCTCCATACCCCTCTTGTTGATATTCTTGATTCCATTGCCAAGCGGCCCGGCGCAATTGGCGTTGTGGACAATGGCGCAATTGTCGGAACGATTACGGCGCAGGATATTGTGAAAGGCTTGACCAGCCACCGGTCCTCTGCCACCGAGTGATCCAGGACGACCCGGAAACAGGGCCATGGAGTCGCTGTTCCATCCGGGTCGCAAATGCAAGCGCGATACAATTGGGAGAATGATATGAAGGTTGAAGGACAGGCAGCGATTGTGACCGGTGGCGGATCGGGACTGGGCGCGGGAACCGCGCGCATGTTGGCAGCAGCCGGCGCAAAGGTCGCAGTGCTCGATGTGAACGAGGAAAACGCCAAATCCGTCGCCGATGAGATCGGCGGGCTGGCACTCGGCTGTGACGTTGTCAGCGCTCAGGCAGGGGAAGCCGCCGTGGCCGCTGCCGCCGAGGCCCACGGAGAAGCCAGGATCCTGGTCAACTGTGCCGGCATCGCCAATGCAAGCCGCATAGTCGGTCGCGAGGCACCACACGACCTGGAACTCTTTTCCCGCGTCATCAATGTCAACCTTGTTGGTTCATTCAACATGATGCGGCTGGTCGCCGACCGTGCTTCGAAACTCGATCCGATGGAGGATGACGAGCGGGCAGTCATCATTTCAACCGCGTCGGTTGCCGCTTTCGACGGACAGATCGGCCAGGCCGCCTATGCTGCCTCGAAGGGCGGCATTCATTCCCTGACCCTTCCGGCAGCCCGCGAACTCGCGCGCTTCGGCATTCGCATCATGACCGTGGCGCCCGGTATTTTCGGCACACCGATGCTGATGGGCATGCCGCAGGAAGTTCAGGACAGCCTGGCGGCATCCATTCCCTATCCCTCTCGGCTGGGAACGGCCGAGGACTATGCGTCGCTGGTGATGCACATCATCGACAACACCATGCTCAACGGTGAAACCATTCGCCTCGACGGGGCCATTCGCCTGGCCCCGAAATGATCCGATGGACCGGCCGCTCGAGGGACTGACGGTCATCGAAATGGCGGGCCTCGGGCCCGTCCCCTTCGCTTGCTACCTTCTCGCCGGACTTGGCGCTCGGGTCACGCGGATTGAGGCGAGCGGTCGGGCCGCCGTCTTCCTGCCGCTCGATCCGAAAACCAATCCCGACGCGATGATGCGCGATAGACGTCAAATCGATCTCAAGACCGATGATGGTCGCGAGACCGCAATCGATCTGATCGCCCGCGCCGATGTCCTGATTGAAGGCTATCGCCCGGGCGTGATGGAGCGGCTTGGCCTCGGCCCGGATGACATGCTGCAATCAAACCCTCGCCTGGTCTACGCGCGGATGACCGGTTACGGCCAAGACGGACCGATGGCGCAGCGGGCTGGTCATGATCTCAATTACATCGCGCTGTCCGGCGTCCTTTCAATGATCGGTCACAAAGGCGATCGACCCACACCGCCGCTCAACCTGATCGGCGATTACGGCGGCGGATCCATGGTTGTGATCATGGGAATTCTCGCTGCACTCTTCTCCCGCCAGACCACCGGCAGGGGACAGATCATCGACGCCGCCATGGTGGAAGGCGCCGCAATGCTCGCAACGCCGATCTTTTCCTTCATGGCTTCCGGTCTCTGGCACGGTGACCGGCGCGGTGCCAATCTGCTCGACAGCGGCTGTCCCTTCTATGACACCTATGAAACGGCGGATGGCGGTCACATGGCCGTTGCACCTTTGGAACCCCAGTTCTTTGCCATTCTGGTTGAAACACTGGGGCTCGACGGGACCTGGACAGACCGGCAATATGACCAAACTGACTGGGAAGAATTGCGGGCCGTTCTGGTCGCAACATTTCGCCGGAAAACCCGCGATGAGTGGACCCGGATATTTGCCGATTGCGATGCCTGCGTCACCCCTGTCCTGACACCGCAGGAAGCCACGCTCCACGCGCACAACACGGCCCGGGGGAGCTTTTGTGATGTGGATGGCCAGAAAATGCCGCAAATCGCGCCGAGATTTGGCGTCCGGCCAAAGGACCGGTAGCCGGTCATGAACAACAAGACAGATCCCGTCCGCGAGACCGACGAGGAGGCGCGCCGGCTTGCGCGCCAATTGATCAGTTGTGCACGGTTCGGTTCACTGGCCGTCCTGTTGCCAGGTGACGGCCACCCCTTCGCCAGCCGGACCGCGGTCGCTCTGGATATTGACCGGACGCCGACTATTCTGGTGTCGCAACTCTCCAGGCACACGGCGGGCCTTGAAAACGACCCTCGTGTTTCTCTTTTGCTCGGCGAGCCCGGCAAGGGCGATCCGCTGGCGCATCCGCGTATCACGCTGCAATGTCGTGCCCGGCGGATTACGCGCGAGGACAAAGGCCACGGAAGACTGCGTGCCCGTTTCCTCCGGCGTCATCCCAAATCCGCCCTGTACATCGATTTCGGCGATTTCTCCTTCTTCCGGCTCGAACCGGATACGGCCAGTCTCAACGGCGGTTTCGGCAAGGCCTATGAGCTTGAACCCGGTGATTTTCTTATCGAATCACCAGCGACGCAGGCGCTGGCCGAAACTGAAGAGAGCGCGATCGAGCACATGAATGATGACCACGGTGACGCGGTCAGTCTCTACGCGCAAAAACTTGGCAATGGCAAAGGGACCAATTGGCGTATCAGCGGAATTGATGCCGCCGGCTTCGATCTGCTTGGCCCGGACACGCTGTTGCGCATTGAATTCGACACGCCCTTGCAGGACGCCGACCGGCTGGCGGCAGTGATGGCGGACATGGCCGCCCGTGCCCGGCGCCGCGACGAAGAATAACCGGCCGGTTGGCGACGAATTTTGTTGATTGCGCTCCGGATGCAGCCCATAACAGCAGACCGTTTCCGCCAACCCTTCACCTGAGCGCGATCGTGATGATGCCCCGTCAATGCGGCTGACGCGCCTGTTTACGGTTGGCCGAATGCAAATGAGAAAAACAGGATTACCAGCATGCAGCACAAAGTCATTCTCGACACGGATCCGGGCATCGACGATACAATGGCCATCGCCTACGCCATTGCCCATCCAAACATCGATTTGCTCGCCATGACCACCATTTTTGGCAATGTCTCGGTTGATGAATCGACGGAAAATGCTCTTCGATTGCTGGAATTCTTCGAGCACGAGGCGGATGTCGCACGCGGTGAAGAGCGCCCGATTTCAATGGACCCCAATCCGCACAGCTATTCTGTCCATGGCGCCAACGGTCTTGGCGAAATCGAGCTCGCGCCGACAGACCGAAAGCCAGTTGCGCTTTCGGGTCCACAATATCTGGTTGAAAAGACACGCGAGTTTCCCGGCCAGATCAACATTTGCGCGGTTGGCCCGCTGACAAATCTTGCCCGCGCGCTGGAACTTGATCCAACCATTGTCGACCGGGTGAAATCCGTCGTCATCATGGGTGGTGCGGTCTATCACCCCGGCAACATCTCGCCGGTCGCCGAAGCCAATATCTGGAATGACCCACATGCGGCCGACGCGGTTTTTGCCGCAAGCTGGCCGGTCGTGTTGGCACCCCTGGATGTCACGACACCGGTGATCCTGACTGCCAGCTTCTTTGAAGACCTGCAGGTGGAAAACCCGAAGGTCGGAACCCTGCTTGCGGACATGGCGAAATTCTACACCCGGTTCTATCGCAGCCATTCCGGATACAATGGATGCATTCCACACGACGTCATGGCGCTCACATACCTCACCGCACCGGGCATCTACATGCAAAAAGCCGGCTCTTTTGCCGTCACGACAAGCGGTCCGGGAATTGGCCAGACCATATTCCAACCGGCTGGACGGCGCGCATCAAACCCCATGTGGGCGCAAAGACCCAAGCACATTGCTCTGGTGGAAATTGATGCCGATTATTTCATCGGCGACTATTTCACGACGATTGCCGGACGCCATCCCGAATATGACAAGTAAGGGTTCTTCCGGTCCTACAGCGGCCGGGCACTCTCAATCTCAAGCACCTTGAGCGACCGGCCAACCACGCGGACGGACTGTAATGCCTTGCCGAATTCGGCGATATGGGCGCTTTTCAGATGGGCATCGAGATCCGCCTGGGACTCCCATTCCTCATAGACGCGAAACAGGGCCGCATTTTCCAGGTCCCGATAAAAGCGATAGACGATGCAGCCTTTTTCGGCAGAGGTCAGCCGCATCACTTCGATGACCGGTTCGATCAGCGTTTCAGAATCTTCCGGCGCGAGTTCTATGGTACCGGTTACGACGATCATTGCGGGCTCCCCTGGCGGTGACGGTTTATTGCATGATCATGCCGCCATCGATCATGAACAACTGACCGGTCATATAGTCCGATTCGGCGGAAGCCAGAAATGCGGCAGAGCCCTTCACGTCATCCGGATAGGAATAGCGCTTCATCAGGATCATGTCTTCGGCAAGCTGATCCATCGACTCCCCTTCCTTTTCGAATTTGCCGATAGCCACCAGGTCCTTGTCCAGTTGTTCCCACAACTCGGTTCGAACCACACCGGGACCGTAACCATTGACCGTGATATTGTGTTCGACCAGCGCTTTCGCGCCGCCATTGATCATCGCCAGGACCGCGTGTTTCGAGCAGGCATAGGGCACGACATCGTCGAAGGCCTGCCTGGACAGTATGGAGCCGACATTGATGATCTTGTAGGGATAATCCTGCTTCCCCTGCTTGATCATCTGCTTGGCTGCCTCCTGCATCCCGATCAAGACGCCGAGAGCATTGACATCCATGATCTTGCGGAAATTCTCCTCCGTAACATCGAGAAACATCAACGGTTTGTTGATACCGGCATTGTTCAACATCACATTGATTGATCCGAAGGCCTCGACGGTTGACTGGACGGCGGCCGCCATCTGCTCGCGCTGGGTCACGTCAAGAGCAACACCGATGGCTTCTCCACCGGCTGCATTGATGCGTTCGGCGACATCCCGGCAACCCTGCGCATTGACGTCACCGAGACAGACCTTGGCACCCTGGGCGGCGAAGTATTCACCGATCGCCGCGCCCATACCCTGAGCGCCGCCCGTGATAAGGACATGTTTACCGGCAAGTCTTGTTTTATCCATATTGGGATCCTCCCGAAATTCTCCGCCGTACAAGGAATTGTCAGCTTGGCGTCGAACCGGGCCCGGTAAAATTCCAAAGATGTCCAGAATGAATACAAACCAGCCAGATTGGATAAATCCCCTGTTCATCGCCTGGCGTTTCTTCGGCAACATTGAATCCGGCTGAAAGATTTGGCCAAATAGGTAATGGGAGGACACACATGTCATATCTGAAAAAAGCAATCGGCGTCGCGACTGCCGCGTGCCTGACCGTCGGTCTGGCTTTCGCACCAGCCTCGGCCCAGGACAAGAAGGGCTCGATTGTTTCATTCAACGGTCCTGCTGGTGAGGCCTATATCGGCCGGTTCATCAAGGGGATCAAGGAAACTGCCGAACTCAAGGGTTTCGATATCAAGGTCTTTGAAAATCAGTTCAACCAGGCCGAACAGGATCAGCAGGTCCAGCAGGTCCTGGCGGCTGGTCAATTGCCGGATGTCTTCATCTGGTGGCCGTCGGATGCCACGGCCGGTCTCGGGTCACTGCGTGCCCTTCACAAGACCGGGGTTCCTGTTCTGAAGATCAATCAGCTTCCGAATGAGCAGGACAAGAAATACATCTTCGGTTATGCCGGTCCGGATGACCGTCTGCGCGCCCGCAATGCCGGATACATGATGCGCGAGGCCGCAGCGGCCAAGAAGGCCAATGGCGGTGAAGGCTTCAATGTCATCGTTCTGTCCTACCCGCATTCCTATGGCGGTTACGGTCTTTCGATCAACGCTTTCAAGGAAGCCATTGCAGGATCGGACCTCAACATCATCGGCGACGTCGACGAGGGCTTCGGACAGGCCAATGGCTACAAGGGCGCGGCAAAACTCATTGCCAGCGTCAAGGATCAGGGCATTCATTTTGTCTATGGAATGGACGACGCCATCCTCACCGGCGGCATCAAGGCGCTTGAAGAAGCCGGGTATACCATGGGCGAGGACGTCATTGCCGTCGGCACTGTGTGCAATGGCGACAAGCAGTTGATCGAAGAAGGCAAGCAGTTTGGAACCACGTTGCAGTCTCCGCTGCATGAAGGACAGCTCGCCATCAAGCTGGTCGAGGAATATCTCGATACGGGCAAACTGGAAAACTATATCAACTTCACGCCGAATCCGGCCGTCACCAAGGAAACCATCGAAACCACCGCTCTGCAGGGCTACGATGGAAAGCTCTATGGTATCAATGAACTGTGTTCAGGTGCCTGGGCACAATAGGCTCTGCCCCCCTGTTCAGGTGTCCGGGGACTGATCGTCCCCGGCGCCATTTTGGTGATTGAAAGGCACGCAACAGGCGCGCCGACAACCGGATGACCCGATGCAACCGCTGCTCAAACTCTCGTCCGTCAAGCGATCCTTCGGTGCAATCCACGCCCTAAAGGGTGTTGATTTCGAAATCATGCCCGGAGAAGTCATGGGTTTGGTCGGCGAAAACGGCGCCGGAAAATCGACACTGGTCAAGATCATCAGCGGTTTCGACAATGGCTACAGCGGCGAATACCGGTTCAACGGCGAATCCGTAAATTTCTCGAGCCCCGCAAAGGCCGAACTGGCAGGCATCGCCATCGCCCAGCAGGAGCTCAGCCTTATCCCGACCATGAGCGTCGCGGAAAACATTTTTCTGGCCGGACACAATGTGCCGACCATCGCCGACAAGCGGCGGCTGGTCAAAATGGCTCGCCCCTTTCTCGATGAAGTTGGGCTCGACACCATCAATCCGGCCATCGGCGTCGACCGCCTGTCGGTCGGCGAACAGCATCTGGTGGAAGTCGCCCGGCTGATCGCACATGATCCGCAGGTTCTGATCCTGGATGAGCCGACAGCGGCATTGGGCGAATCCGACAGCATCCGCATCCTCGACATGGTTTCCAGGCTCTCCAAAAAGGGCAAGTCGATCATCTATGTCAGCCATCGCCTGGATGAGATTTTCAAGATCACTGATCGGATAACCGTTTTGCGTGATGGTGAGAGCCAGGAGCCGCGGACAGCCGACACGCTGGATGTCAATTCACTGGTCGAGCTGATGCTCGGACGGGAGCTGGACATCATGTTTCCGGAACGGCGGCCGAAAACCGACGCTGAACCGCTGATGAGGGTTGAGCAATTGTGGCCGGATGGTTTGCTGGAACCGGTGGATTTCGAAATCTACCCGGGTGAAATTCTGGGCCTTGCCGGTCAGCTCGGAAGCGGCTCCGGTGAAATCCTTGCCGCCATTGGCGGTGCCCAACTGACCCGATCCGGCAAATTGTCCTATTCGGGCCGCAGTTTCCTGCCGTCGACACCCAAACAGGCCATCCGGGCCGGCATCGCCTATTGCTCGGAAGACCGCAAGCTCGATGGCCTGTTTCTTGGTCGGCCAATCAAGGAAAACCTCTCCTCCCCGTCCCTCGGCGCCATATCAAGACTGGGTTGGATGTCATCTGCGGCGGAATGGAAACTGGCGACCAGTATTGCTGAAAAATTCACCATTGATGCCAGCAGGCTGTCCGCCGAGGCCGGTGTATTGAGCGGCGGTAACCAGCAGAAGGTGGCGCTTGGAAAATGGCTGTCCATCGAACCGAAGATCATTCTCGTCAACGAACCAACAAGGGGTGTCGATGTCGGCGCGCGGGCCGAAATTTACCAGAAACTGCGTGATCTTGCCGATTCGGGGGCGGCCATTGTGGTTGCCTCGACCGACATCCAGGAAATCACCAATCTGCCGGACCGGATCATCACCTTCTATCGCGGATTGAAAATCGGCGAGCTTGCGCTTCAGGAACTTTCGGCCGCGACGATCCTGAAGCAGATCACCGACCCGTTCAACGAGACGAACCTTTAAGGCAGACCTGCGCAATGAGCATGAATGCAGCCACGAACGATCCCGAAATCCGGTCCACCCTGTTCAACAGGATGCTGGACCGGTATTCGCCGCTCGTTGTGATCCTGGTCGCACTCTTCGCGGTGGTTTTTGTCTATGGCATGGTCACCGCGCCCAACTTCCTGACGGTCTTCAATTTCAAAACCATCATCCGCGATGCCGCCCTGGTCGGCATCATGGGTATCGGCCTGACCTTCGTGACCCTGTCCGGCAACTTTTTCCTGTTATCGATGAAGGAGACAGCCGCACTCTCGATCATCGCCTTTGCGATTGCCATGTCCAATGGCTATGGGTTCGAGTTGGCTTTCCTGTTCACCATGTGCGTTGCCGTTATTGCCGGCATGCTGCAGGGTGCGCTGATCGGTCTCGGTGGCAATCCGATTGTGGTCACGCTCGGCGCCGCCGGTCTGTTTTTCGGGATCGCCTCCTGGTGGAGCGACAATCTCGTGGTTTCCTTTCGACGGCCGCACGGTGCAGAGTGGCTAGGATCCGGCTCGTTTCTCGGTCTGCCGAACATCACCATTGCCTTCATCCTGATCGCGATCACGGCCGAAATAGTCCTGCGCTACACCAGCTTCGGCCGGCAGGTCTATCTCATTGGCGCCAACCGCGCCGCCGGACGGGCGACCGGTCATGAAAATTTCTCCATGGCGATCAAGACCTGCACAATCGCCTCGGTTTGCTCGGCCTTTGTCGCCATTGCGTTTTCAGCCCAGGTATCGAGCGCGCATGTCAACTATTTCTCCTCCGAATTCGGATCATCCGGGGACATGACAATCCTCGTCATCGCCACGGTGATGGTCGCCGGCAACTCGATCATGGGCGGCTACGGGTCGACATTGCGCACAAGTCTGGGCGCCATCTTCATTTCGACCGTCGACAACATGATGGTCCTACACGGTTTCAACAGCGGTCCAAGGGTTCTTGCCGTTGGCCTGATGATCGTTTTTAGCATCATCGTGTTTGCGCTTGTACGCAGGGGGAGCAGGGTTCAGGAATGACACAGAAATCCGACACCGGCCTGCCGGGCCGTCTGAAGAACTGGGTTGTCGGCAACCCGGACCTTGCCTTTGCCATCCTGCTGGCGGTGTGCGTCTATGGCTATTTCGCGCTGACCAATGATCTGTTTTTCACCCACCGGACAAGCTATGCGATCATGGAACGCTTTGCCGTGCTTGGCCTTGTCGGCCTGGCGCTCACACTGTGTATCATTGCTGGCGAGATCGATCTTTCCATCGGCTCGAACGCCGCCCTTGCGGCGGTGATCGTTGTCCGCTTCACCGACTCTCTCGGCGCTCCCACCGCCGCTTTGATCGCCATTGCCATATCCAGCGTCATTGGTCTCATTCAAGGGTATTTTGTGGCCTACCTGCGCATTCGGGCCATCGTATTGACGGTCGGAACATTGATGCTCCTGCGCGGCGTGGCCCTCTTTGCCGCCGAAGAGAAGACGGTGATGCTGACGGATTTCACCGTTCCCGATTTCATCTCGACCAAGATGCTGGTCTATTTTTCACCGGCAAGCCTGCTGGTCATCGGGGTCTTTGTCCTCATCGCCCTGTTCATGAACTACACACGCTACGGGCGCGAGATCTACGCCATTGGTGGCGCACGCAAGGAGGCGCTGGCATCCGGCATTGACCTGAAACGCCCGATGATGATCGTCTTCACCATCTCCGGTTTTTGTGCCGGGCTGGGCGGGGTTATCATCGGCCTCAGATCGGGAACCGCGCAGGCGCTGGGCCTGCAATACCTGCTGCTTGCAGGCACCGTGGCTGCTTTCATCGGTGGCGTCAGTATTCTTGGCGGTCGCGGTGGTGTCATCGGCGCCGCAATCGGGACCCTCACGGTCAACTTCCTGAATACAGGGCTCGTGTTCAACGTGACACCATCTTTCATGGTCCAGCTCTATCTGGGCATCCTTCTGATGGTGGTGATCATGTTCCAGACCGGCTCCCGTGTCTTTCAGAGCCAACAAAGGCGCAAGCAGATTCTCAGTGATGTGGACCGCCGCCGTGAGAGTCTCAAGGTTCGAAACCCGCAGCCTGTTTCCGTACCACCTTAAAAAATATCCAATTTGGATAAATTGTGCATTAGAATAACCCGGCCTGGACATTAACGTGTCGGAAAATCCAGTCGGAGGAAGCCCCATGCAGAGCGGAACGCAGTCCGTTGCCAATCTGTTGGGCCGCTATGATCGGCAGGCAGCAAACGGGCAGCCTGAAGGACCCTATGAGACAGCCGATCAGCGCCCGGCATTCGGCGTGTCCAGCCGGGAAATGGCACATTTTCTCGATTTCATCGAACAGATGGAAAACGAGGTTACCCAGGCCCTTTCCATCAAGACCGGTTACAGTGAAATGCGCATGTTGGTCACCCTGCTGCGCAACCATCTGACAGGCAAGCTCACGACGAGTTCGTCACTGGTGGCCAATTCGGGCCTATCCTACGGAACGGCCATGCGGGGGATCGATTCTCTGGTTGATCGCGGGCTGATCCTCAAGCGCCCGCGAACCGTGACGGGCAAATCCTTTTCCCTCCATCCAACGGAAAAGATGCTGCTCGAATGGCAGGAACTGGCACGGCGCAGCCATTCCCTCGTCGGAAGCACCTTCGGATCCCGCGGTGGTGAGCGAAGCGAATTGTCCGACTATTTTTTCGGCGCCTCCTATTCGACCGGCAGTGTCCTCCCGCCGCCCAGCATCCTGGAATCGAAGCTTCCGATCAACAACGATCTCAGGCTTCTCGTTCACGCCGATCCGACCTTCATGGCAATGAACGTATTGAAGAAGCAATTTGAAACGGTGTTCGGCGTGGGCATCCGGTCACGCGCTCTTTCCATCGACCGGCTGCGCGAGGAGATTCTGACCAACTCGCAGTCTGATCAGTCCCGCTACGATATTGTTGCCTGCGACCTGCCCTGGTTCGGTGAAATGGCTGCTGCCGGTCATTTTCTGCCGCTCGATCAATTGATGAAGGACTGCGCCTTCAACGCCACCGACTTTCACCAGGAAGCCCTTGCCAGTGCACGCTATCAGGGCCGTCAATACGGCATTCCGGTGCAGACCACGCCGGAACTTCTGGTCTGCCGCAGTGACATCTTTGCCGAACGCGGTATCCGCCCGCCACGCACGATAGAGGAAACCCTGTCGGCTGCACGCCAGCTGCATGATCCCTTTGGCGGCATGGCCGGCATTGCCTGGAATGCGGCACGCGGCACACCGCTCGGACATTCCTTTCTGTTCGTCATGGCGGCCTTCGGTCAGCCAGTGCTCAATCTGAGAAAAACAGCAACGGGATTCGATGGTGAGAACGTTTCCGGCGAGAACTTCCGTCCGATGTTTGACACGGGCGCGGCGCGCGATACGGCCGAGTACTTTCGCGAACTCCTGCATTATTCGCCGCGTGGCATTCTCAACATGTCCTGGTATGAGCGCGCGCGGTGTTACGCAGACGGTGCGGCTGCCATTGCCTATTGTGCGACATTGCTGGCACCGCTCTTCGAACTGGATGAAAAATCACCCGCCTTTGGCAAGACAGAATATCTTCCCCATCCGGCCGGCCCGAAGGGGCGAAACATAGCACCCGTCGGAGGGTATGCCCTTGCCATTCCGTCGAATATCGCGCCGGAACGAATTGATCCAATTTGGACAGCTTTGGTGTCGCTAACATCGGCGCAGACCGTCAAACTCTATATCGAGAACGGCAGCCTGGTGACACCACGCTTCAGCGTCAGCATGGACCCGGAGGTGAAACGGATTTCACCGATGATATCCATTGTGGATGAAATGGCGCGGGTCGGCGTCTTTCAGATGTGGCCAAGGCCGCCTGTTCCGGAAATTGCAGAGATCATCGCCATTGCCGGCGAGGAAATGCACGACATGTTGCTCGGTGCAAAATCCACTAGCCAGGCTTTGGAAAACGCGCAGAACCGCGCCGATGCATTGATGCGTTCGAATGGACATTATTAAGCCTCGGTGACGCATCGGGGTTCAACGGAGAACCCTGATGAACACAGCGCTCAACCCCAGGCTCCTGCGCCCGGAAGATGTAAATCCCAACTGGCGTTGGGACCGCCATATCCCGGCTCCCGGCCATATGGCGGTGGATTTCGAGCGGCGGGTCGACCATGATCGGTTGCGCAGATACCGTTTATCACGCGCCCGCGAAGCGCTGAAAAACTCAGAATGCGGCGCGCTGCTGCTCTTCGACGTCAACAATATCCGTTATATTTCCGGCACCAAGATCGGCGAGTGGGAGCGTGACAAACTGTGCCGCTTTGCGCTGTTGATGGGCGACGAGGAACCCATCGTCTGGGACTTCGGTTCGGCTGCCGTTCATCATCGATTGTATTGCGACTGGCTTGATCCGGAGCGCTGCCGCGCCGGAATGCTTGGCATGCGCGGCACGGTTCCACCCGCAGTTGGCCTTATGAAAAACCATGCCGAGGAAGTGATGGGACTGCTGAAGGCAGCTGGGGTTTCCGACATGCCGGTGGGCGTGGACTATGCCGAAACGGCCATGTTCTTCGAACTGCAGAAGGCTGGCATGACCATCGTCGATGGCCAGCAGGTGATGCTGGATGCACGGGAAATCAAGAATATCGATGAGATCATGCTTCTGAACCAGGCAGCCGCCATGGTCGATGGCGTCTACCACATGATTCACGAGGAACTGAAACCCGGTGTGCGCGAAAGCGACATTGTCGCGCTGTCCAACAAGATGCTCTACGAAATGGGCTCCGACGATGTCGAGGCGATCAACGCCATTTCTGGCGAACGGTGCAGCCCGCATCCGCACAATTTCACCGACCGGCTGATCCGCCCGGGCGATCAGGCCTTTTTCGACATTCTGCAATCCTATCAGGGTTATCGAACCTGCTACTACCGAACCTTCAATGTCGGGACAGCGACGCCGGATCAAAATGATGCCTATGTCAAATGCCGGCAATGGCTCGATCACGCGATTTCACTGATCAAGCCGGGCGTTTCGACCGACACGGTGGCAGCCGTCTGGCCGAAGGCCGAGGAGTTCGGTTTCCCGAATGAAATGGCGGCCTTCGGTTTGCAATTCGGCCACGGGCTCGGACTGGCGCTGCACGAGCGTCCCATCATCTCTCGTCTCGTCTCGTTTGACGACCCCATGGAGATCAAGACGGGCATGGTGTTTGCGCTGGAGACCTTCTGTCCGGCAAAGGACGGATATTCGGCCGCGCGCATCGAGGAAGAGGTCATCGTCACCGATACCGGCTGTCAGGTGATCAGTCTCTTCCCGGCCCAGGACCTCCCGATTGCCAATCGCTACTGAACGCATCCCATGAAAAAAGCTGAGAACCACAACGCGGAAAACCTTCTGCGCATGTATCGCCAGATGGTGCGCATCCGTACCTTCGAAGACATCGCCAACGAGCTCTATCTGTCCGCCAAAATGCCTGGACTGACCCATATGTATTCAGGTCAGGAGGCCGTTGCGGTCGGCATATGCGAGGCCCTCGACAAAACCGACCACATCACCTCGACCCATCGCGGGCACGGCCATTGCGTCGCCAAGGGTGCCGAATTCAAGGAAATGTTCAGCGAGTTGCTGGGCAAGGAAGAAGGCTACTGCCGCGGCAAGGGCGGATCCATGCACATTGCCGACCAGGACAACGGCAATCTTGGCGCCAATGCCATCGTCGGCGGTTCCGCCGGCATTGCCACCGGGGCCGCATTGAGTGCCCGCCGGCTTGGCAGGGACAGCGTGACCGTGTGCTTCTTCGGTGATGGCGCGATGGGCCAGGGCCTGCTCTATGAGGTGATGAACATGGCTGCGCTTTGGAAGTTGCCGGTCATCTACGCCTGCGAGAACAATCTCTACGGGGAATACACCCACATGTCCGAGATGGCGGCCGGCGACCTCAAGGCCAGGGCCGAGGCGTTCGGCATCGAAGCCTTCGAGGTTGACGGACAGGATGTCCTGGCGGTCAACAGGCTCGCACAGCAACTGGTCGCCCGTGCGCGCAACCATGAAGGCCCCTTTTTCGTGACGCTGAACACCTATCGCTACCATGGACACCATGTGGGCGACATCAACCGGACCTATTATCGCAGCAAGGAAGAGGAAGCGCACTGGAAGGAAAACCGCGACCCGATCACCAATTTCGGTGCATGGCTTATCGCAGAGAAAATTGCCGGTGCCGATGATCTGACCAGCGTGCGCGAGACAATCAGACAGGAAGCCGATGAGGCCGTTGAACATGCATTGGGTGCGGCCTATCCGCCCGCCACGGATGTGGGGGAGCATGTTTATGCGGATTGAAACCGAAAATGACACCGCAGCGAGGCTCGGCCATGCGTGAAATCTCACTGTCCCAGGCCGTCAATGAAGCCATCGCCGAAGAGATGCGACGCGATGAAACCGTTTTCCTGCTGGGTGAAGATGTCGCCGAGGCCGGAACGCCCTTCAAGGTACTCTCCGGACTGGTCGAGGAGTTCGGACCCCAGCGGATATTGGATACACCGATCTCTGAACCCGGCTTTACCGGCATTGCCGTCGGCGCGGCCATGACAGGCTTGCGGCCGATTGTCGATCTGATGTTCGGAGATTTCATCTTCCTGGTGATGGACCAGCTCTGCAACCAGGCAGCCAAGACCCACTACATGTCCGGCGGCAAACTGACGGTTCCGATGGTTTTGCGGACCAATCTTGGCGCCACCCGCCGCTCTGCCGCCCAGCACAGCCAGTCCCTGCATGCGCTGGTCGCGCATATTCCCGGCCTCAAGGTGGCGCTCCCCTCCAGCGCCTATGAGGCCAAAGGCCTGCTGAAGACTGCGGTCCGCGACAACAATCCGGTCGTCATCTTCGAAGACAAGCTGATGTATCAGGACAAGGCGCCGGTGCCGGAAGAGGAGTATCTGATCCCCTTCGGTCAAGCCAATATTGTGCGCGAGGGACGCGACGTCACGCTGATCGGGACGTCATCCATGGTCCAGGTCGCCGAAGAGGCTGCTGATATTCTCGCCGGCCAGAACATCTCCGCCGAAGTGGTTGATCCACGCACAATCGTGCCGCTGGATGAAGCGACAATTCTGGGTTCGGTCAAGAAAACCAGCCGCGCGGTTGTCATAGACGAAGGGCATCAAAGTTACGGCGTAACAGCGGAGATTGCATCCCGGATCGCGGAAAAGGCCTTCTATCATCTCGATGCACCGGTCCAGAGAATGGGTGCCATGGATGTGCCCATTCCATTTTCACCCGCCCTGGAGGATCTGACCGTCCCGACGCCGCAATCCGTTGCGGAACGGGCCGGCGCGGCTGTGCGCGGGGAGCTCTTTCATGACGCATGAGGTCACCATGCCGCAACTGGGCATGGCGCAGGACACCGGGCTCATTGTCTCCTGGCTGAAGCAACCCGGTGACCAAGTCAAATCCGGGGATGTCCTCATGGAGGTGGAGACAGACAAGAGCACCATGGAACTCGAAGCGGCCCATGACGGTTATCTGACCGAAATCAGGGCGCAAGCCGGCGAAAATGTCCCCGTCGGCACCGTCATAGCCATCATTTCGGACAGCGCCGGCAGCGTAGCACCTGCGCCAGCCGCGATGCTGGAACCCGATGTGCCGAACTCTGAAGATCCCGTTGTGGCCGCACCCGTCGATGTCGCGCCCGCCTTGTCCAGGGCCGACCCGGCTCCTCCTCCCAATGCGCATCCGGCGCCGTCACATGAAAAGGTGCTGGCGTCGCCAAAGGCGAAACTCGCCGCATATCGACGCGGGATCGACCTGCAACAACTCGTTCGACAAGGTGCGCGGCAGCCTATCCATTTCGCCGACCTTGAAACGGCCGTTGCAACCGCCGCCCCGCCGACAGCGCAGAGCGCACTTATCGTTCAGGTCGATCGCCAACCGATGGATACATTCGTCGAATGGGCTTCCGGCGTGGCCGGCAAACCGATAGAACCGGCATCCGTTTGGCTCGCCTTTGCGACGCGGACCTTCAGAAACGCCGTCGACAGTGCACCGGCAGACGGCCTTGTCGTCGAATACGCCCAATACGGATCTGACGACGCTCCGAGCTTTGCCGTCGATGCCGACAAGGTTGTGTTAAGCAGCATTCGCACGTTGGAGCAGGTTGATCGGGTGAGCGATCTGAAGATCCTCGACCTCTCTGCCACGCGACTTTCCGACTATCGCCCCTCCGGCACCGATGGCGCGCCCGCACTCGTCGTCGGCGCCATTGGCACGGACAAATACTCCATCAACCTGCATTTTCAGGAGGACCGATTGCCACTGAACGTGGCCATTGCCCTGCTTGACGATCTTGCCGGTCATGCGGCCGAGCCGATGAAGCACCTGCTTTGAAAGACCCCGTGAACATGCTGAACCAGCTTTATATTAATGGCCATTGGCGCGACACCGCTGACGGCCAGACCTTTGATGTCATCAATCCTGCCAATGAAACGGTCCTTGCAAGTGTCGCCTCTGCGACCATCGAAGATGCTGTCCTCGCAATCGATGCTGCAGAGGCAGCGTCCAGGGATTGGGCAAAGCAGTCACCACGGGCACGCAGCGAGGTGCTGCGCCGCGCTTTCTCACTGTTCAGCGAACGACTGGATGATTTTGCACGGCTGATCACATTGGAAAATGGCAAGGCCCGCAGCGATGCCATGGGAGAGGCAAGCTATGCGGCAGAATTTTTTCGATGGTATGCGGAGGAGGCCGTTCGGGTGGATGGCCACATGGGCATCGCGCCGGCCTCCGGTGCCCGCACCCTGGTCCATCACAAACCCGCCGGCATATCCGTGCTGGTGACACCCTGGAACTATCCGGCGGCGATGGGCACCCGCAAAATCGCCCCGGCGCTGGCAGCGGGCTGTCCGGTGATCATCAAACCGGCGAGTGAAACACCGCTCACCATGCTTGCGCTGATGCCGTTGCTCGAGGAGGCCGGCGTGCCGCCCGGCATTGTCAATGTCCTTCCCTCACGCCAATCGGGCGCCATTGTCGATGCCATGTTGCATGATCCGCGTGTCCGGGTCGTCTCCTTCACAGGGTCGACCGCGGTCGGCCGTAAACTGCTGCATGCCGCCGCCGACCAGATCCTCAAACCGGCCATGGAACTCGGCGGCAACGCCCCATTCATTGTCTTCGAGGACGCCGATATCGATGCCGCCGTCGAAGGCCTGATGGTCGCCAAGATGCGCAATCTTGGGGAGGCTTGTACCGCGGCCAACCGCATCTATGTTCATCAATCGGTCGAAGCACAGTTCGTCGCGCAATTTGTTGCCCGCATGGGAGCCCTCGCCATGGGCAACGGGCTCGATGATGGCGTGGATGTCGGTCCCCTTGTCAACGCCGACACGCGCGACAAGGTCTCTGCCTTTGTCGATGACGCGGTGAATAAGGGCGCGGAGATCAAGCTTGGTGGGCAAAAACCGGACGGTATCGGTTTCTTCTATCCGCCCACCGTACTCACCAATGTCCCGGACACAGCCGACTGTCTCGGGGACGAGATATTCGGACCGGTGGCGGCCATTCAGACATTTACAGGCGAAGATGACGTGATCGCGCGGGCCAATGACACGGAATACGGCCTGGTCGCCTATGTCTTCACTGGAGACATGAAACGGGGCCTCAGCGTTTCGGAAAGGCTGGATTACGGAATGGTTGGCCTCAATCGCGGCCTGGTTTCCGATCCCGCCGCACCTTTTGGTGGCACCAAACAGTCGGGTCTTGGTCGCGAAGGCGGCAAGGAAGGCATTCTGGAGTTTATGGAAACACAATATATTTCCACCCTCTGGTAAGCGGCGCCAGCGGGCGGAGCTGTGCCCCGCCCGCAATGCCTTTGATCCGGTCTATTCAATCCGACCCGGAAGACTGAGATCGCCCGAGGCGATGTCAAAGACATCCGTGACGCACAGGAGTGGCGCATGCACATTGGCATTCACCCGGAGGGCTGATGTAACGCCGTCATAGGCTGCGCCAGCCACCGCTTCAGCATCGGCAAACGCGACATTGATCCTGATTTCCGGCCCGTCAAACAGCGGCGAGAAACCGGGGCTGTCAAGAAACAGGGGCAGTCCGGGCCAGGTCGCCGGCATGGCCGGTGTTTCACCCTCCGGTATATCGCGCACACCAAGGGCCCCGGGCCCGCAGGCCTCGGTCGGTGTCAACACGACCCAGTGACTGTGCCATTTGGAGCCGTCATTAGCCGGATCGCCATCGCCGTCCTCATCGTAGAGCGGCGTATCGTCAAAATCCGGATGACTGGTCGCGGCAAGCGCCAAAATCCCTGTCTTGCCTTCGAAGCCGACCATCGCCGGGTCTAGCGATGTCGGCCACACATAGGACAGAACCGGAGCGCCGGCCAGTTCACCCGCCGGCAGGGGTGTATCGGCGCCGGCAACTCCAGATGTGGTCATGTGAAAGGTGACCGTCCGGCCATCACGGTGAGCATGAGCCGCCAGAATGTCGAAGGACGCCGTCTTCGCCGCATCCGCAGGTGAAATGATGGCCCCATCCTGATGAACCGCGTGACCGGACCCGGCAAGGGCTTGGGGCACCGTCAGCAAAAGGCCGAGGGTTAGAAGAGCAAAATATCGCATGTCGATCTCCGTTTAGATTGTCGGGATCCGCATTATTAGTATCGACTCGATATTATTGCAATAATAATTTTGACTCGCTATCATTGTCACCATGAAACGTGCACGCACCGATCACATTCGTGATCTCATAGAACGCCTTGCCCGCATCAATGCCGCCGATGAATGGACGGATGATCTCAACCCGACTCAGTGGGCGGCGCTGTCTTATCTTGCACGCGCCAACAGGTTTTCCCGTTCGCCTTCACAGGTAACCGAATACATGTCGGCGACACGCGGAACCGTCTCCCAGACACTCAAGGCCCTGTCTCGAAAGGGACTGATCGAGGAGGTCCGCTCAACCGTCGATCGGCGCTGGATTTCCTATACTGTCACCAAGCGGGGTTTCGCAGCTCTGGATCGGACAACTGTGATCGAGCAGGCCCTCGATCACCTGGCCGAACCGGATCAGGAAAGCCTTGCTGCCGGACTGCAGACCCTGTTGCAGGGTGCGCTTGAAGCGCGCGGCAAACGGCCCTTCGGCCAGTGCAGATCCTGCCGCCACCACAAGCCGGAACCGGGCGGTGGCTATTGCATGCTGTTGCACGAGGCGTTGAAACCGGAAGAAACGATGCAGATTTGCCATGAACATCAAGCTGCGGCATGAGCAGGAATCCGTGCCGGGTCCTTCATGCTGACAGATGGATCCCGCCAACACACACCCATTCGGTGACCCTCATATTCCACTAGCGGAGAACCGGCAGGGGCATCTCCGGGAAGGACAGTCGTCACCGGAGGGAGAATCGATCCCGCTTCAGTCGATCTTGCTGGCGTCCTTGTACATCACCCGATGCCGCCGTGTCTTGATCCAGTCATTCAGATCCTCATCGGTCATGAAATGGTCCGGATCGAAACGGTCGCGGTTGCTGATATCGTCCAGCGATTTACGCCAGCGTTTATAGGGCTTCTGTGCCGGCGGGCCGAACAGGAAAATGTCGAGTACGGACAATTCATCGGGAATGCCGAGCAGCGGCTTCATGGCGTTCTGGGCGCTTTCCTGACCGATGGCCGTCACCCACCATACATTGTAGCCGAGCGCAGCAGCTGCCAGATGAGCCGACATGGTCGAGGCTGCGACCGACTGCAACAGGATACGCTCGGCATTTTCCTTGTACATGCGATCCATGTCGCTGCCATCATTGAGCACCGGAAACGCATTGACCCAACGCATGTCGGAGCACACGACTATGAAGCCGGGCGCTGTCGCGAGGCCGCGATAGTCGGGGGTCGGGAATTTCATCTTGGCCTTGGCACGGAACCGCTGCTCTTCAACGAAGTAGGCAGCAATCTGGTCCTTGATCTCCTGATCGCGCACAATGACATAGTGCCAGGGCTGTGCATTGGCGCCGGACGGGCCATGCCGGGCCGCTTCCAGGATCAGATCATAGGTCTCGTCGGGGACAACATGGTTCTGGTCGAACTTGCGCACCGTCACGCGGTTGCGCACCACCTGCATGAGCGCATCATATCGCTCGCGCGAACCGATCGGCGGCAGGTCGACCTCCAGCTCTGCGCTTTCCAGATCCACCACCGGTTCCGTATTCTCGGACATCCACTTCCCTCCTGCCCTGTTGCCGACGCTCGGGTGCGTCGGCTGTGTCTGGTGCATTTGGCGGTGGCAAACGATGAAATGCAAGGCCTCAGTGGCAAAGGATGCAGATCAGCCGGAGAAAGCCGGCATCTCCAGCCCCTGCTGCGGAACATCGACACAAAACAGGCTGCCCGATAGCGGATGGCGCGCCAGCGTTTCGTCATCCATCAAGATGGTGCCGGTTGTGATGAACAGGGTTCGGTTGTCGCGCCCACCGAAGCCGACACTGGTGACGGTTGGCGATGGCACATCGATTTCGGTGTCGATTTCACCATTTGGAAGGTACCGCCGAACCTTCCCTCCGGTAACGACTGCCACCCAGAGCCCGCCATCGCTATCGACACATATCCCGTCCGGAAGCCCATCCCCCTCCGGCAGTTGCGCAAACAAGGTCTTGTTGGAAAGCCGGCCGCTGGAGGGATCAAGATCACAGACGAAGATCTCTCCTTTCATGGTTTCATTGATGTAGAGCCTTGTCCCGTCCGGTGAGAACGCCGGTCCGTTGGCAACGATGTAGCCAACATCGGCCTCGACAGGCGTCAGATCGGAACCCAGGTGGTAAAGTTTTCCGGTCGGTTCCTGAAAATCGAAATCCATGCTGCAGGCCCAAAGCCGCCCGTCCGGGCCAATCATGCCGTCATTGAACCTGTTCTGGGCAGGTTCATCGGCAAAGGTAACGAGGGTCTCGAAATCACCCGTCGCCTGATCCAGTTTGACGATCGAATGCCTGAACAGGGCCAGAACATCGCCATTTTGCCGCGGATAGGTGCACCCAACGGTCTCCGGTGTGTCCCAGGTCCGTTTTTCTCCACTTTGCAGATCAAGGCAGAAGATCTTCTGCCCCAGAATATCGACCCACCAGATCGCATCGCGCTCAGCGTCGTAGCGGGCCCCCTCGCCCAATTGGGCTTTGGCCTCCCAAAGACATTGCAGCTCATTCATGGTCATCTCCCTGACATCACCAGTCGACGATGGTGCCGTCATTCATGACGGCGTTTTTGGTTTCTATGCTTTCTTTTTGATAGGGGTGCCGCGCCGCCACCTCTTCGTCGATTTCTATGCCGAGACCCGGCTGGTCGGGAACCTGCCAGAAGCCGTTTTCGGCCCGGATCGGATTGACCGATACGACCTCGTCGAACCACGGAACCGCACCCACCATTTCTTCCTGAATGATGTGATTGGGTGTCGAAACGGCAAAATGCAATGCGGCGGCGCCGGCCACCGGGCCGGCCGGATTATGCGGTGCCACGCCGATGCCCAACGTCTCCGCCCGCTGGGCGATTTTGCGTCCTTCGGCCAGTCCGCCGCAATGGCAAAGATCCGGCTGGATCACATCCACCGCCCTCCGCGTCAGCACGGTGTCGAATTCATCAGGCTCGATCAGTCTCTCGCCGCTGGCGATCGGCACCGGGGCATTTTCCTTCAAATACAACAATGCGTCGGTATCGCCGGGCTGCAGGGGTTCTTCGGCGAACATCAGCTTGCTGTCGGCAATGGCATTGAGATAATCCATCGCCGCCCGCGCAGAGGCAGGCCGTCCATGAAAATCGATCATCAAGCCAAACGCATCGCCAAGCGCTTCCCGCAGCCCGTAAACTGAATCGGCAAATTGCGAAACCGCCTGCGGCGTGGACAGGTAGTGGGTATAGGGCACATTGACGATTTTGGCCGCCGTATAGCCCCTGTCCTTCAGTTCGGCACAACGTTCAAGAAGGGCGTCCTTGTCAAAGGTGTGATAGACCGCCGACATCTTGCCCATGCCAAGATGGGTATAGACACGGACGCGGTCCCGGACCCTGCCGCCCAACAGCCGCCAGACCGGTACGCCCAGATCCTTTCCGGCGATATCCCAAAGCGCAATCTCGATGGCGCTGACAGCGCTTTGGCCGATTGTGCCCAACCGCCAGAAGCTCTGTTTGCGCATGATTCGAACACATTGGGTGATGTTGGAAGGATCTTGACCGATCAGGAGATCGGACAGGTCTTCCACGGCGCTGGCGACGGATCGCGTTTTCCATTCCAATGTCGCCTCTCCCCAGCCATGGAGACCCGGTTGGTCGGTCACCACCTTGACGAACAGCCAGTTGCGCATATCCGCGTTCACGACCAGGGTTTGAATATCGACAATACGCATGGGTGTGGCTCTCAGATATTCGGATAAAGGCTGCAGCCGCCATCAACGACCAGAACCGATCCGGTCATGTAGCTGCTCATGTCACTGCACAGGAAGGCGATCGCGTCGGCGACGCTTTCGGGTGGCTGAAGGAATCCCAGCGGGATCGCCTTTTCCGCCCGTGATCGGTAATCCGCATTCTCGTTCCATGTCTTGAGCGCCATGCCGGCACCAACAATTCCCGGTGCGATGGCATTGGCGCGAATGCCATTGGCGGCCAGTTCTCTTGCAAAGCCTCTGGTCAGCGCGTTCATCGCGGCCTTGCTCGCGGTGTAGGGTGTGATTTCGGGCCATGGCACATCGTGAACCCAGGAACTGGTGAAGATGAGCTGGGCTCCGGTATACCCCGCGGCCAACCACAAATTCGTCGCCGCCTTCGCCAGCACGAACGACCCGCGCACATTGACATTCATCAGGGCATCGAACTGTTCCAGGGAATAGTCCTGGACCTTCTCCACATGAACCACACCGGCATGGCAACAGACCACATCCGGCATCCCCACTTCCTTTGCGAGCCTTGCCAGAGCATCGGCCGTTTCGGCCTCATTGCTGACATCGCAGGTGTAATAGGCCGGCTTGCTGGTGCAATCGGCAAAGCGCGCTTCCGCCGCGTCAGCCGTTTCAATGTCAAGCGCAACAACCTTGGCTCCCAGCGCGGCAAGACGGTCGCAAATAACCACTCCAAGCGCACCGGCAGCACCCGATATGACCACGATTTTTCCATCCAAATTCATCAGTTTTTGCTCCTTGGTGGCCAAACATCAGGCATAGAGTTCCGACCGGATCCCGCCATCGATCAGAAAATCCGAGCCGGTAATGAACCCGGCTCCCGACGAGGCAAGGAAAACCACAGTCGCTGCGACCTCTTCCGGCTTGCCAAGCCGGTTGAGCGGATGGTGCGCGGCCCATTCGCGCTCCAGGTCCTCCGGCCGGCGATCCTTGAACGTGCGCGCCGCGATCTGCACCAGAGGTGTGTCGATGGTACCGGGTGAAATGGAGACGCATCGTATTCCATCGGCTGCGTGGTCGATCGCCACGGTGCGGGTCAGCCCCATGATGGCCGCCTTGCTTGCAGCATAGGCCGCCGTTGTCTTCTGACTGGCATGTCCAAGGATCGACGCGGTATTGATGATGACACCACCGCCGGACCTCTTCATCTCCTGAACCGCGCGCTTGCAGGCTATGAATTGCGCCGTGAGATTGACCTGAAGGGTCAGATCCCAGTCCTCGAGGCTGAGCTGGTCCACGGTGCCGTAGCGGGCGATCCCGACATTGTTGAAGACGACATCGATCCCACCGAACTGCTGGATGGCGATATCGAAGGCCGCGTTGATCTGATCGGCAGCACCGACATCGCATGGCGCGAAAGCCGCATGGTCCGACCCGAGCTCGGCAGCCAGGGCCCGCCCCTCCTCCTCAAGCACATCGGCAATCGTCACGCAGGCACCCTCCTTGACGAATGCGCGTGCGGTCGCCGCGCCGATTCCCCGGGCTCCGCCAAAAACAAGAACGGAATTGGTCCGCTTGGACATGATCACCTCGCTTCAAAAGCTATATGATAGATATAAACATCAATATCGGAAATATTCAATATCATTTCCGTTTTTGTCCAATACCGATGAAATTATTAGCAATATCGCGGCTATTTTCCAGAATTGACACTACCTATCATATAGGTTAATGAATTTCCCGAGATCATAGGAAATCTAGCTGGAGGAAATCATGCAATTGACGAAAAACCTTTGTGGAATCTTGGCGGCATCCGCCATCGCCGTGGGTGGCACCCTGTCTTCTGGGGCCGCACAGGCGGACGATCTGACGATTGTGTTCACCCATCACTCATCCGTCAGCAATACATTCTGGCGGGGGGTCAAACGCGGCTTTGACGAAGCTTGCGCGTTGGTCAATGCCGACTGCCAGATGGTTTTCACCAACACCGAGGGTTCGATTGCCGAACAGGTCGGCAATATTCAGGCTGCCATTGCCCGGCAACCCGACGCCATCGTGACGGCGATTGCCAATGATGAAGCGCTTTGCCCTGTCCTGAAGCAGGCGGGAGAAGCCGGCATCGTGGTACTTGCTTCCAATGTCGATGCCAAATCCGGAGAAGAATGCGGGCGTCTGGCCTATATGGGACAGAACTTTGTCGACGCCGGCGAAGTCCTGGGCCGCAACACGGCGGCGCTTTTCCCTGCCGAGGGACCGCTCAACATTCTGATCGGCGTTTCGGCTCCCGGACAGACATGGTCCGAACAACGTGCCGAAGGTGTTGAAAAGGCGCTGGCCGCCTATCAGAAAGCCAATCCTGATCGCAAGATGACGATCAACCGGATCGACTCCGGAACGGACCTGGCCGTGACCGAACAGCGTGTGATGGCCTATCTTGATGCCAATCCGGATCTTTCCGCCTATTTCGACATGGGCTTCTGGGAAGCATCCGTCGCCCGAGCGCTTGAAAATCGTGGTATTCCGGCCGGCAAGATTCTCTTGTCCGGCTTCGATGTCATCCCCGATGTCGTGGAATTCATGGAAAAGGGTTACATCCAGACGGTTGTCAATCAGGGTCCCTATCTTCAGGGCTATCTGCCGGTCATGCAGGTCTATCTGATGAAGAACCACCAACAGCCAGCGTGGAGCGTCGATACCGGGCGCGGTGTTTTCACGATTGACCAGGCCCAGGCGGCCCTTGAAACTTACAAGTAAACCATAACAACATTCACCCCGCAGCCCACAGGCTGCGGGGTGAAACGAGCGGGAAACACGCATGACAGACGCACCTTCGGTACCGGCTGCCAGCTCACGAACTGGCCGCATTGTCGCCATCGCCGCAAAACCCGAAGCACTGGGCGCAATCATTCTGTGCCTTGTCGTGGTGATTTTTCAGACACTCAGCGGCGGCATTCTTCTTAGCCCCTATAACGTGTCCAACGTCCTGACTGTCCTGCCGGAGATTGGCCTGGTGGTTATCGGCGTATCCATTTTGATGATCGCTGGAGAATTCGATCTGTCCGTCGGCTCGGTTTTCGCGCTGACGCCGATGATTGCCTTTACCCTGGCGGAGAACGGGCTGCCGATCGGTGTGACCCTGTGTATCGCCATGGCCTGTGCAGTGCTTGTCGGACTGATCAATGGAGCAATCACGCAGATCTATCGATTGCCGTCCTTTATCACCACCCTGGGAATGCTGTTCGTCGTCCGCAGCCTCACCGTATCGGTGTCGGATGGATTTCCTCCGGCCTTTGCGCCGGATGCGCCAACCTGGCTCTTTTCCGATTTCGTCGGACCGGTCCGCATGTCGATGATCTGGTTCTTCGTGATTTTCGCTGTCGCCGCGTTTGGACTCAAGCGAACGAATTACGGGGTGTGGACCTACGCGACGGGTGGTCAGAACGAGGTGGCAAAATCCGTGGGGATCAACACGTTTCGGGTCAAGATGACCGCCTTCATGCTGTGCAGTGCTCTGGCCGGTTTCGCCGGCCTCCTTCAGGTGTTTCGGCTGCGCTCGCCGCTGCCGTCACTCGGTGAAGGCCTGGAACTCCAGGTCATTGCCGCGGCCGTCATCGGCGGCGTCGCGCTGACCGGCGGCATTGGGTCCGTGCTCGGCGGCATCCTCGGACTGTTGTTGCTCAAGGTCATAGAGAACGGCCTGATCCTGATCGGCATCGAGGCCAACTGGTTCAAATTCGCCACCGGGTCGATCATGATCATTGCCGTGATCATGCATGCCAGCATCGCCAAATACGCCCGAACATCCGCCACGGGAGACGCGCCATGACGGAATCACCCGATTATGTGGTCGAGACGCGGAACCTGGTGAAATCCTACGGTGCGGTTCATGCGGTCAAGGGCGTAAACTTCAAACTCGGCAAGGACGAAGTCGTCGGTTTGCTGGGGGACAATGGCGCTGGCAAGACGACACTCATCCGTATGATCTCCGGTGCGGAGAGACCGACCGGCGGCGACATCCTGCTCCGCGGCGAGCCGGTTTCCATGAAATCGCCGCGGGACGCCATGCATGCCGGTATCGAAACCATCCACCAATATAATTCGACCGTCGGTACCATGTCGGTTGCCGAGAACATCTTTCTCGGACGGGAAATGCTGACCGGGCAGATCGGCAATTTCGGCTTTCTCAAAAAGGCTGAAATGAGAACACTCGCCGAACAGTCGCTCGGCAATGTCGGCTTTCATTTGCGTTCACCGGACACACGCGTCGGGGAGCTCTCCGGCGGACAGCGCCAGGGCGTGGCCATCGCACGCGCCCTGCAGTTCCAGTCGAAGATCATGATCCTTGACGAGCCCACAAACCACATCTCGGTCAAGGAAACGAACAATGTCCTCGACTTCACCAAAAATCTCCCGGGACGCGGCTATTCCGGTATTTTCATAAGCCATAATCTGGGGCATGTTTTCGAGTGTTGCTCACGTATTGTCGTCATGTCACGCGGACGCATCGTGGCCGATGAAAGTGCCGAGGCACTGACGATATCGGATATCGAAGCGCTGCTTTAGGAGTTGAAAACGGTGGAGGATGAAGCGGCGTCGATCGTGACTGGCAAGCAGCAAGGCCACAAAACGGCAACCGACAGTGTGCTTGAGGCCATGCTGGCACTGATCCAGGATGGCGGTCTTGAGCCCGGTGACAAATTGCCAAGCGAAGGGCAGATGGCCCTGGATTTCGGCGCCAGCCGCGGTACGGTCCGTGAAACCGTTCGCGCATTGTCGCAGCTCGGTGTGCTCAATGTCGGCAATGGCCGGCGGGCGGAAGTGGCTGCCTTCACTGGCGAAAAACTCTCAGTCCTCATCGATCATGCTGTCCGCACGTCTCAGGTCACGGTCGTGCAGACATGGGATTTTCGCCAGACCCTGGAGATACGGGTGGCACGTCTTGCCGCCCTGCGCCGGGAGGACGGTGATATTGCCGATATGCGGGTTGAAACCGAACGGATGAAATCCGCAATTGGCAACACCGAAGAATTGACTGATGCGGACATCAACCTGCATCTGATCTGGGCGCGCGCGGCCAAGAATCCGCTCTATCTGGTCAACATGGAATCGCTGAAAACCGTCATGCGGCGAACCGGTCCGATCGGCTGGGCGGCGCTCGGCGGCCAGGATATGATCCTGGACCACGTCCAGATCCACGAAGATCTGACCGATGCGATCGCCGATCGCCGGAGCGAGGAAGCCGTCCAACTGATGACTCGTCACTTCGAGGTTGCCCGCGCGGCGCTGTATGATTCAGGCTTGGCGTGAGGTGACCCGGGTCGGGGAGATCACCTTTCCCTCAAGGGTCCATCGCCCCAGTCCGGACCGGTGACGGTCAGTCCCATGACCTGTTCCAGCATCGCCGTGTAATAGGCCGGTCGCGCCACATAGGGAAAGTGGCCGCCATGCGAAAACCGGTACGCCACGGATGGAGTCAGCCGCTCGCGCACAGCCTGACGCATCTCGGGTGGGATCAGAGGATCATCGACCGCATCGACTGAAATGACCCTGTCGGGCGCGAGTGCCAGAGGCGGAAGTTCAGGCCCGTGTTTCAGCGCGGCAAGGCGCGCCCGCAATTCGGGTTCGAGAATGCGCCCGCCTGATTCCTGCAGCAGCAGTTCCACCAGTTCGCGCTGATCGGGATGCGCCGTCGCCCAGGCGCCAAGCCCTTCTGCGAAACCGGCGCGGAGATCGGTGATGGGAGCGGCGGCAAGATCAAGCGCATAGGGCATGCGTTCAGAAAGTCCGGAAACCGAGTGCAACGTGTTGGCGGCGATGAGGTACGACATTCGGTCTGGACAGTTTCCTGCCATGAATTGCGCCACGTAGCCACCCAGGGAAGAGCCGAGAACACTGGCCGCCTTGATCTCCAGCCGATCGAGCAGGGTGACCATGTCCTGCGCCCACTCGGCAACGCCACCGACACTGGGATAACTCACGGTGACGATCCGCAGCCGGTCCGAGAGAGATTCGATCTGGTGCCAGAAAATGTCGCCGCGTCCGAGTGTCCCCGGAATCAACAGCAATTCAGGTCCGTGCCCGACATCGCGCACGCCCCAGTCTCTCCCGTTCAGATCCATCCGTGTCTCGGGATGGGCGGTTGTAAATCGGTCACGGTCGGTGATCAGTGAATTGGTCATGCGAATGGGTCCTCCACGGCGGGCCAGTAATCGCGGCGCCGCCGCTGATATGGAATGTTGGCAAAATCCGGCACGAGGGCACCCGGTGTTGCGACAGGTATCACCCGCGCGGCGATGGGATTGAAGCCGGCCTGATAGTGATTTGACGACTTCACGCAGACAATTCGGCGCTCCGACAGGTCGATCCCCAGTTTTTCAAACGCTTCCGGATGGAAGGTCTGGGAACGGTTGTCATTCAACACGATGTCGACACCATCGGTCTCGATCCAGACGGTCTCTCCCAGGGGAGCTGGCAATCTGCCAAATCGCTGCGTGAGATCCGACGCACATTTTCGCACAGTCACCGTCAAGTCCAGCGGGTCGCCCGACATCGGACCGCACTTTCCCCCCAGACGCAACGGCAATGTCGCCCCCTCGCCCGCCTCCCGGCAGATTCGCACGGCCACCGGGTCCCAGAAAATGCCTGTGGCAACCGAGGTCAGGCCGCGATCGAGGATTGCCCGTAAAAGAAAAGTGGCATCGGACGGCGCCCCGCCTCCGGCATTATCGGACATATCGGCCAAAATTACCGGCCCGGACGGCTCGGCCTCGGCCATCTCAAGCGCGCGTGCGATATCGGGAATGTCCCGGTGCAATTCGTGGCGCAACTCGTAGAGGCCCTGCCCCAACTCGCGCGCGACCGTCTCCGCTTGGCCGCTGTCTCCATCGCAAATCGCGAGGGCCCTGGTTCCGGTGCGCGGATGATCGCCCCAGGGAAAACCATGGCCGATGGACAGCGACAATATCCCGTGTTCTCCTTCCCGCTGCGACATGGCATCGACAAAATCACGCATGGGACCTGAAGGTGTCGGCATGGCAATGATCATTCGGCAATCGTAATCGCGCATGACCGGGTTGATGTGTCCCCCGGCCGTCTCCGCAGCCAGCCGGAACAGGTCTGCCGCACGTTCAGGCACATCCACATGCGGATATTCCTTGAAGGCCACCAGGAGCGTGGCAGCGTCCAGCATCTGCTGCGTCAGGTGGCAATGGGGATCGAGCAGCCCGCCGATCACTGCATCGGGTGCAATCGCGCGGCAATGGGCGATCAGGTCGCCCTCGCAATCCTCATACCCGTCGGCCATCATCGCACCGTGCAGAGCAAAAAGAATGATGTCGACCGCCCCGGCGGCACGAAGATCGGAAAGAATTTCGTCGCGGAACGCCTCGTAAACCGCGCGAACAGTTGGTCCGGCCGGTTGGGCGTGGGCAGACAGGGACTCGGTGACCGACCATCCGCGCTCTTCAGCCGACTTTCGCCAGATGTGAAGCGGCGCGGTCGCATATTGCAGCTCATGGCGTGTCGCATCGCCGTGATAGACCGGACCTTCGGCAAAACCGAGATTGCCGGTCGGCAGGGGTGAGAAGGAATTGGTTTCGGTGCTCAGACCGGCGATGAAGACGTTCACTTATCCCTCCGAAATTGTCGGCTGATCGACCGATTGGCGGCCGGTCAAGCGGTTCAGCAGATCCGCCAGCATATGGATGACGATCAGCGTGAAAGCGAGCGGTACCGCAGCGGTAAACCAGATCATCGGTATCGAGATCATCTCCGCCTGGCGCTCGAGACTGCGCCCCAGAAACCCGCGCGCCATGTTCATGTTTGCGCCGTAGAGCGAATACCAGATGACCGGTGTGGCAAAGAGGACTACTCCGCCGGCACGGATCACCGCCAGCAGGTTTCCGACCACACCGGTTGTATCGCGCATTCCCGGAAACAGGGTCGGGTCGGCCTTGGCACGAAAGGCGCATGAGGCGCCCAGCATTCCGGCCCAGACCATGGCGCGGCGCGCCAGTTCCTCGGTCCAGACCGGTGGAGCATCAAGCAGATAGCGGGCGACAACCTGCCAGGAGGCCGACATTGCCATGACAAGCACCGCTGCAACCGCGCCCCACAGGGCGATGCGGTTCAGGACAGCGGAAACACGGTCAAGATGCCGGGATAGCGCCCGCATATCGTCAGTTTCCTTTTGCGGCTTCCCACTGTTGGATCTGCTCGGGCGTCATAAGATCGCTTTCGTAGGCTGGCGCTGACGCCGCGCGGAATGCATCACGGGCCTCCTGATCCAGCCGTTCGATCGCCACTCCCGCCTCTTCGAGCTTGCCAAGGACTGCATCCTGGGTTTCCAGCCAGGCACGATTGGCCTTGGTTGCGGCGTCAGCCGCGGCGTCGACGGTCGCCCGATCCTTGTCGTTCAAACCCTGATACCAGTCCTCGGACACAATTGTGATGCGCAGGGCCGGCGCGATCGCCGCGTCCGTGTAGTGCTTGATGAAATCCGTGTGTCCGAACAACAGTGGCACAAATGCCGGATTGAGATAGCCATCCGCCACGCCTGTCTGCAACGCGTTTGGCACTTCAGCCCAACTGACGATGGTCCCCGAAGCGCCCCAGGCCTTGTAGAGTTCGATCTGGCTTTCATCCAGTGCACGCATGCGCAAACCGGCCATGTCGGCGACCGATTTGACGGGTTTCTTGGTGTTGAAGATACCGGTTGCCTGGCCGACATTGTTGACCGCCAGGACCCGCACGCCGGATTTGGTCGTCGCCTCATTGATCTTTTCCAGCATACCGCCCTCAAAGAGCGCCCGGTCCACCTCCGCCTGGTCAGCGAAGAAGTAGGGCAGGCGCAAACCGTAGATCAGGCTGTCCAGCGAACCGACAATGTTGAGGGGCGACATGGATACTTCAAGCAGTCCCTGACTGACCTGATCGAACAATTCATCGTCGCCACCCAGCGCGCCGCGCTGATATTCCTCCGCCTCCATGCCGTTTTCGTTGAGATATTTGCTGAACGTGTTGGCCCAGACATAGCTGCCGGAAGCTTCCAGATTGGGCGGGCTGTCAAGCGCGATCTTGACCTCCGCCGATGCGGGGCCGGCCAATACAAGGGCTGCGGCGATAATGGCGCCGTTCAGAAATTGAGCAGGCTTCATGATATCTTCTCCTCTTCCTCAGTTATGGTCTTCGATAAATCGTGCGATTGGTCTTATCCTCCTCCGGCAAGCCCGAAGGCGCGCGGCAGGGCGAGACTGATCGCCGGAACTTCGATGAGCAGCATGAGCACGGCGATCTGCACCAGGACGAACGGCAGAACCGCACGTGCCAGGCGCCAATAGTTCACTCCGGTGACGGCCGAAACAACCATGAGGCAGCCGCCCATCGGTGGGGAAACCAGTCCGATACAGAGATTGAAACACAGAATGATCCCCAGATGGACGTCATTGACGCCCTGCTCGAGCGCGACGGGCGCCAGCAGTGGCACGAGAAGCGCCAGGGCAACAGGGATATCCAGCACCATGCCCGCAACCAGAAAAATGACGTTCATGATCAGCATGTAGCCGACCGGACCGAGGCCCAGCGCATTGACGCCATGCGAAATCGCTTCCGGCACACGCTCCAGCGCACCAAGATGGCCCAAGGCCGATACCGCGCAAATGATGATAAAGATGGATCCGGACAGCATTGCGGTCCGTTTCAGGCCGTCCAGCATCGACGGCCAGCTCAGGCCACCGTAAAACCAGCCAGCACCAAGCGCGGCAAAAACGGCAACCGCTGCAGCCTCGGTCGGCGTCATCCAGCCGAAAACGATGCCGCCCAGAATGATGACCGGCAGCGACAATGCCGGCAAAGACCGGCTCAGCGTTTGCAGAATGGGCGGCATGTCCTGCTTTTCGACCTTCGGATGGTCCTGACGTGCTGCAAAAAAGGCGTTCAGCAGGATCAGTGATGCGGCCAGCACCAGACCCGGGACAATGCCTGCCAGAAAAAGTGCCGTCACGGACGTTCCCATCAGAGCACCGTAGAAGATCAGGATAATCGATGGCGGCACGATCGGACCGATGATCGATGAGGCAGCGGTCACCGCACTGGCATAGGTCAGTGCGTAGCCCCGCTTGCGCATTTCGGGGACCAGAGTGTTGGAAAGCGCCGCAGCATCGGCGACTGCAGAACCGGAAATGCCGGCAAAAAAGACGCTGGTGAGGATATTGACATGTCCGAGCCCGCCGCGCAGCCGGCCCACCAGCGCCATCGACAGATTGATGAGGGCGCTTGTCACCCCGCCCCGGTTCATCAGCTCACCGGCAAGAATGAAGAGCGGCATGGCCATCAACGCAAAGACATCGATGCGTGAAAAGATCTGCTGCGGCAAGATCGCCAGATAGCGGCTGTTGTCGGTTGCAAAGAACGCCAGTACCGCTGCTCCACCGATGACATAGGCAATCGCCAGACCCGATGCCAGAAAGACCGCCGCGGCAATGGGAACAAGCGCGATCATGCGGCGAGCTTCTCGCGCTGGCGTGACAGCGCAAATTCGCTGACACCCTCTGCGGCAATGTCTTCCGGAATCGATTGCCCGCGCACCAACGCCGCGGCAACCCTTGCCAGGGCCGGCGCCGACTGGATGCCGTAGCCGCCCTGCCCGGCCATCCAGAAGAATCCCGGCATGTCATTATCAAATCCGACAACCGGGCAACGGTCGGCAACAAAGCTGCGAAGGCCGGCCCATTTGTGGTCGATCCGCCGAACCGAAAGATCAAAGGCGGTCTCGATCCGGTCGATACAGATCGCCACATCCATTTCGTCGGGCTGCGCATCGCAGGGCGGCGATGGCGTTTCATCGGCCGGTGAGATCAGCAATTTGCCCGCATCCGGCTTCAGGTAGAACCGTTCATCCACATCGACCACCATGGTCCAGCGATCCGGAATCATCCCGTCCGGCGGCGCGACAAGCAACGCTGTCCGACGCATCGGCACCAATCCGACCGGTATAGCACCGGCCATCTCCGCCACCGCGTCGGCCCAGGCGCCGGCGGCGTTGACGACCACCGGCGCACAAAACTCGCCTTGAGCCGTTGTCACGCGCCAGGCTGTACCGTCATGGCTCATGGCGGTTACGCCGGCACCGGTCTGCAATGCGCCGCCCGCGGCTCGAAACGTTTTCAGATAATGTTGATGGAGAGCCATGACATCAATGTCTGCGGCCGTATCATCGAGCAACGCCGCTTCCGCATATCCGTCCCGCAGCAGAGGAACACAGTCGCGCGCTTCCCGCGCATCGAGCCTGCGGACCGCACCGCGCAATTCGCGTTCCAGCGACACCAGCGATTCCATCTGACTGGCATCCGCAACAAACAGCGCACCCCTGCGGCTCAGCAACGGGTGATCGATATATGGGCTATCCGGATTGTGGAAAAATGGTCCGGACGCCCGCGTCAGCGCCCGAATAGCCGGTGGGCCGTAGGCGCAGGTGTAGAGCGCCGCCGATCGGCCAGTGGTGTGATAGCCCGGTTGCGCTTCGCTCTCCAGCAGAAGCACGCGGGCGTCCCCGGCAAGCATCGCCGCAATTGACGCACCGGCCATGCCTGCACCAATAACGATGAAATCGGCTGGCTCGACCTGAGTTGCCATTTCTCCTCCCTGATGCCCACTGGATGAAACCGTAACACCAATTTTCCAATTGGAAAAGTGATTTTATTATTGGAAAATCCTTGGCGCTGTGCACCGTTGCCGATAGACTGACCCCATGACAATGCCCGAAGCCGCCGACAGCCAGAGAGTGGCGTTTGGTCGCCGCCTGCGCGAGCTCAGACGCAAGAATGACTGGACGCTGGCGCAACTGGCCGAGCGCGCCGGACTTGCCATTTCCACCATTTCCAAGGCCGAACGCGGTATCATTGCATTGACCTATGACCGGCTGGCGCAACTGGCAGACGGGCTGGATGTGGACATGGCCGCGTTCTTCGCCGCCGAGGGAAAGTCATTTACGCCTGGCACATTTGCCATCGCCAGAAAGGGCGAATTCCGGCGTCAGGAAACCCGCAATTATGTTTATGAAATGCTGTTCCCGGAACTGTGGCACAAGGCCATGAGCCCGATGATGGGCACGCTGAAGGCGCATGATGTCATGGATTTCGAAGAATTCGTGCGCCACCCCGGACAGGAGTTCCTGGTGGTCATGGAAGGTCGCGTCACGGTGCATCTGGACGGGCGCGACCCAGTCACTCTCGATCAGGGAGACAGCCTGTATTTCGACAGCGCGCTGGGTCATCTCTACGCTTCCGACGGCGACAATGACGCGCGCATCCTGGTCGTCTGCACCGCTCCGCGCACCACGACCAACCGTTAGATTGGTTTTTTCTCCTGCATTCTTCAGGCGGCAGCAGCGCTCCACCGTCCTGATCTCTTTGATCAATTTCCACTGTTCGGGACCCGCTCTTGCGCAGTGCTTTCAGCAAACAGCACCGACACAAGCAGAACATGTCTTGAACTGCAGGGGCATCACGGATATGGGATGTTCGTAACCAGCTGTGAACGGCATTTCTGTGCACCAGCCATTGGCACCTGACGGGCCTTGCGCAACGGTCCAGTGGCTCCGGGAATGGCGGGCAAAAGAAAAGCCACAACGACGGAAACGCTGACCGATCTGGCGTTCCGACCAATGCCCTCCAGAAGAAAGCCTGCGCATTTGCCGACATCTTCAGAAGCCTCTATGGGTGCACAAACACCCCCTTCCGCCCGCGCATGGTCGAAGACCCTTTCCCAATACCGCGACCCCAGCAATGGGCGAGGCGTTTTCGAAATCGCAATTACGCTCCTGCCTTTTATCGCTCTTTGGGCTCTAACAGCGACGCTTGTTGCCCATGGATACTGGATCGGACTGCTGCTGTGTCTTCCCGCCGCGATGTTCCTGGTTCGCCTTTTCATGATCCAGCATGATTGTGGCCATGGCGCCTTCCTCAGCCACGCGAAAGCCAACAACTGGATCGGCCGCATTTTGGGAGTGCTGACATTCACGCCATTTGGTTTCTGGCAGCGATGCCATGCGCTTCACCATGCGGGCTCCGGCTGCCTCGACCACCGCGGGTTCGGCGAAATCGATACGCTGACGGTCGATGAGTATCGCGCCAGATCCGCTTGGGCGCGCGCCAGGTATCGGGCATACCGCCACCCGCTGGTAATGTTTGGCATCGGCCCCACTTATCTGTTTTTGCTCGATCATCGCCTGCCCCTCGGCATGATGCGCCGCGGCTGGCAGCCCTGGCTCAGCACCATGGGAACCAATCTCGCAATCATGGCAGCGGCGGCAGCCCTTATCTGGCTGATTGGTTTCAAGCTGTTCCTGCTCATTCAACTGCCGATCACCGTCATGGCTGCAACCATCGGCGTTTGGCTGTTTTTCGTCCAGCATCAGTTCGAGCAGACAGTGTGGGACAATCTGCCGGAATGGCAACGCCAGGAAGCGGCACTGCACGGCAGCTCGCACTACGATCTACCGGCACCCCTGCGATGGTTCACAGGCAATATAGGCGTGCACCATGTGCACCATCTATGCAGCCGAATTCCCTATTATCGACTGCAGAGAGTGCTGCGAAATCACCCGGAACTGCGCGAAATCAATCGGTTGACTCTCCGCGACAGCCTTCGCACGGTTCGTCTGGCGCTGTGGGACCAAAGCCAGAACCGTCTTGTTTCGTTTCGGGATTTTCATCTCGCCCAAAAGGCCTGATCGCCCTTCTCGGCGCGGGATACCCTTATCCCAGCCTGCCGCCCAATTCGTCGGCAATATAGTCTCTGATGATGTCGTCGATCGAAACCTCCGGCGAAAATCCCAATTGAAGCGCCCGGGCGGCATCGAAATTATGCGGCCAACCACCAACAATTTTGATAATCATCTCGTCGGGCTCCTCGCGAATGAGGGCAGCACGGTCAGCGCCGGCAACCCGTCCGAGGGCATCGATCATTTCTCCGACGGTGACGGAGATCCCCGGCATGGTCAGGGCACGACGACCACCGAGTTTCGTGGTATCCAGACCAGCTGCATGGATCAAAAACCCGGCAGCGCTTTTGGGACTGGCCATCCAGTGGCGCACATTGCGGGAAACAGGCAGGATCGCCTCTTCGCCATTGAGTGGTTCACGCAAAATTCCGGAAAAGAAGCTGGAGGCGGCCTTGTTGGGTCTGCCCGGGCGGATCACAACGGATGGCAATCGAATGGAGATGCCATCAAAAATGTTGCGACGGGAGTAGTCGGACACCAGCAGTTCGACGGCAGCCTTTTGTGTCCCATAGGATGTCATGGGCGCCGCCAGAAACGCGTCGTCAATGATCTCCGGATAGGGTCCGCCGAAGACCGCGATCGATGAACTGAACACGACACGCGGCCGGTAATCCTGCGCGCGGATGGCTTCGAACAGCGCCCGGGCACCATCCAGGTTGACCCTGTACCCCTTGTCGAAATCCTGTTCCGCCTCACCCGACACAACACCGGCCAGGTGAAAGATGACATCCGGCTTGTGCACCAGCAGGCTGTCGATGTCCGACCGCTCGGCAATATCACCCGAACGAATGGACACGGGCCACGCGGCCTCAGGTTTTTGCGCATCAACCATGTCGAACAGTGTCATCGCGGTAATCTCGCGCCCGCCAATCGTCTTTACAGCGCTCAATTGCTGAACCAGTTTCCGGCCAACCATGCCCGCCGCGCCAAGGATCAAAACATGCATCACTTCACCCCAATTTCGAATCGAACAATGTCCCATTACACCCTACATCCGTCGGACCACCTACGCTTACATGAATTTGATTTGCCGTTACGACACCTCGCAATTAACGTTCCGGCATGACCCGCCTGATTGCAATCGCATTGATGTGCATCGCGTTCCTGACCAGCGTCGCCCGTGCAGGTGACTGGCGGGACCTGCATGCCATGGTCGCGGCGGCCGCTCCAATCGGTGTCGAGGTAGAAGCCCCTCTTCCGATGGAAGGACCGGTGATCGTCACATTTTTTGCATCCTGGTGCCCGCCCTGCACCGATGAATTCGGTCACCTCAATGATCTGGCAGACACTGATGCTTTTGCCGACACGACCATTGTCGCGATCAATCTGTTTGAGGATTTTGGTGGCAAAAAGAACCCGGCCCGGATGGAGCGGTTCTTGAAACGCACAAAACCGCAGTTCCGCCTGGTGGAAGGGACCGATGCCATGCGAACCGCCTTTGGCCAGATCGACCGCATCCCCACCGTTATCGTCTACGGCAACTCCGGCGAAGAAATTTGGCGATTTGTGCATGAGCGCAATGCCGCCAAGACGCACGCGACCAGACAGGACCTCGAACGGGTCCTGATGGCGGATGGTCCAAGAAGTTAAGCGGCGGCGGCACCCCGCGCTTAACAAACTGGAAAGCGTTCGAACTTACACATTCTTAACCAATCCTTCATGCAACTGCACAATAATTAGGCACACCGGAAAATACAGAACCTTGAATTCTGACCGCATGATGCACGTTTTCCGACGCCAGCTCGGCATGCCCAAAACCTCTTTCATAAGAGCACCTGATCATGCTGATTTCCCGCAAACTGCCGCTCGCCGCGGCGGTATTGACGATCGTTTCCATTGGCGCAGCCAGCGTCGCAAGCTTCATCATCAGTTCCGACATCGTCAAGGAACAAGCCTACGAAAAACTCGAGGCGGTCGCCGACGGACGGCGCAATCAGGTGGAGACCTACCTGACCGGCATCCACAAGGATCTTCGGGCCTTGTCGAATGATGCAGATGTCGAAAGGGCATTCAATGCCTTCCAACTCAACTGGCCGCTTCTTGGCGCAAATCCCGCAAACGAACTTCAGGACCGGTATATCGACAACAACCCACACCCGGTCGGCAGCAAGCACCTGCTCGATTCGGCTGGCAAGGATGCCTATGACGCCGCCCATGCGACCTATCATGGAGAACTGCGAAATCTTGTCGTCGACAATGGCTATTATGATCTGTTCCTGATCGATGACTCAGGCAACGTCATTTATACGGTGTTCAAGGAGCGGGACTATGGAACCAACCTGAACAGCGGCGAATGGAAAGACACGGATCTTGCCGCTGCCTACAGGGACGTCATGGCCGCCGGATCCGCCGATACGGTTATACTGAAGGACTACCGGCCCTACGCCCCATCCAATGGCGCACCGGCGGCGTTCATCGCCAGAGCACTGACCGACGGGGACAAGGTGACAGGTGTGGTCGCCCTCCAGATGCCCAATGATATCATTGCGGAGATCATGAACAATACCACCGGTCTTGGCGAATCCGGAGAAACAGTTCTCATTCGCAAGGACGGCTTCTTCATTTCCGATTCCTCCAAGACCGAAGAAAACGAAGCGCTGAATTTCAAGCTCAACTCCAGACTGGTTGATGAATCAACACGGGATACCATCGCCACGGGCCCGTTGACCGGCTATCGAGGCATGGAAGGTGAAATTGCTCTGGCGCGTGTCGATTTCCTCAATGCGGACTGGATCATCGCCGCCGTGATCGATTCTGAAGAATCACTTGCGGGTGTGACGTCCATGAGGAACATCGTTTTGGTCATCGCACTCGTGCTGCTGGCCGGCGCGCTGGTCGCGGCAACGCTTTTTTCCCGCACAATATCGCGACCGATCACACAGGTGGTCCGGAACATGGCCGAACTGGCGAGGGGTAACACTGACCTGGATCTAAAGGGCGAGAACCGTCATGACGAGATCGGTGAGATGGTGCGATCCGTGGCCGTCTTCCGCGATGCCGCCATCGAAAAGGAGAGCCTGGAACAGGAAGCCGAAAGAAATCGCTCATTGAGCGAACGTGAACGCTCAGAAAGAGAAGCGGCCAAGGCCGAAGAAGCCCGACAGATGCAGGAAGCAGTCGATGCTCTTGCCGATGGGCTGACGCGCCTATCAAATGGCGATTTGACAGCCACACTGAGTGAACCATTCATTGACGGGCTCGAGCAGCTTCGCACCGACTTCAATTCGTCCGTCAAAAAGCTCAACACAACGCTGTTCGAAATTCGCGAAAACTCCGGCTCAATCAATAACAATTCAAAGGAAATCCGGACAGCCGCCGACGATCTGTCCAAGCGAACCGAGCAGCAGGCCGCATCGCTGGAGGAGTCATCGGCAGCGCTCGAGCAGATCACATCGGCTGTCAGGGGCACATCGGAACGCGCCAGCGAAGCAGCGCAGATGGCGGATGAAGCAAAGGCCGATGCCGAAAAATCCGGAACGGTGGTCTCCGAGACGGTGGCGGCCATGGAAGGCATCGAGAAGGCGTCTGGGGAAATTTCCAATATCATCGGAGTCATTGATGAAATCGCCTTCCAGACCAACCTCCTGGCATTGAATGCTGGTGTTGAAGCAGCCCGCGCTGGAGAGGCCGGCAGGGGGTTTGCCGTTGTTGCGCAGGAAGTACGCGAACTGGCACAGCGGGCCGCCAATGCCGCTAAGGAAATCAAGGACCTGATCACCAAATCCGGCGACGAAGTCAGCAGCGGTGTCAGGCTGGTCAAGGCAACCGGCGATGCGCTCAACCAGATTTCCGAACACGTCCACAACATCAACCATGCCATCAGCTCCATCGCCACCGCCGCAAACGAGCAATTGACCGGCATCCAGGAAGTCGGAACCGCTGTGACCCAGATGGATCAGGTGACACAGCAAAATGCTGCCATGGTTCAGGAAACGACCGCAGTCGCCCACAGGCTGGCGGAGGATGTGACCGATCTGTCGAACCTGATCGGCGAATTCCGCCTGGCCGGATCGGCTCCGGCTCAGCCACAGTTGGTGAACGACGACACCGCGCCGGTGTCATCGCCAGCACGCAAGCTGGTCAAGACCGTGACCAAGGCGCTTGGATTCAAGTCCAATGCCATCACCGAGTCACAAGACGCGCATTGGGATGAGTTCTAGGTCCGACATCCCGCGGATGTCTCCGGCAAGGCAGCGCTGCAATGCAGCGCCGCTTCCACTATTTCAGGATGAAAACCGGTGTTGCGGCACTGGAGCCGCGCAAATCGATCGGTCCATAATTGTCAAGTTTGGACAGGACGGCACCGGCTTCGGTCGGATTTTCCACCAGAGCCGCATCGGCGAGATCCTTGCTGACAACACAGCGACTGCCAACGGTGCGGTTCGCCTGCTCCAGACGGCTCGCAATATTGACCGTGTTTCCGAGAACGGCAAATTCCATCCGTCGCTCGATGCCGATATCTCCCAGAACGATCGGACCGTAATGGACACCGATTGCCAAACTGAGGCCTTTTCCCTGTCCCTCCGGCCGGGTTGACCGCCACGCTTCAAATCGATCGGCCATTTCAACAGCCGCAGCGAGCGCATGGGTGGCGTCGCGATCGGTTGGCTCCGGCGTACCGAAGGTCGCCATCAGGCCGTCGCCGATGAATTTGTCGAGTGTGCCATCATATTTGAAGACAACTTCAGTCAGGATGCCGTGTATCTCGCGCAGCACGGAGATCGTTGCAGATGGCGGGCGGTTTTCAGACCAGCTCGTGAAGGAAACCAGATCGGTAAACAGAACGGCTGCATTGTGCTCCCGCGACTGTGAGAGCGCATCGGCATTGTTGGCAAGAAGTGCAACTGTCTTTCGCGGGAAATACCGGGCAAGATTGGTTCTTTCGCTGGCCAGATCGGCCTGCCGAAGGGCAATGGAACGCGCGCGCCCCACGGCCAGGGCCAGCAATCCGGACGTAATCAACAAAACTGACACCTCCTGGACACGAACCCCCAAATCGAGGAAATAGGGGTTGCCCAGGAGAGCCAGAAACGATGCGATGTCACCGTCCTGCGGCACGCGCCAGATGGCGCCGGGTTGGTTAAGCAACCAAACCACACCCACGGACCAACTGATGGCAGCCGATACTCCGCCCCACAGCACCAGGCCCGGACGATAGAGATAGACGAGTCCGGCGAGCAGAACGAAGCAATAGACGAAGTTTCCAAATCGCTGGCCGACCTGCGGTGGCAGCTCGGTCAGGACCAGAGGGTTTGGATAGATGAGCGTAAAGGCCAGCAGGGCAAAATCAGCGCTGACAAAGGCGTAGATATGCCAAGGCTTTCGCCAGGGAGCCAGGGCAACGCGATAGGCCGCAAATCCGAGCAACATGAACAAGGCGAGCAGGCAGTATATGTAGACGGGTCCGGGCCACGGGGTCAGGATCGATGTCAATGCGGCAATCGCCAGCAACGCGATGACACGCCCCCAAAGCGCAGCCTTCTGCGCCGCCAATTCCTCGGCCTTGAACGAAAAGTCCGTTTCCGTTGCCTCGTCGTTGTCCTGGCGTTCGACCATGATGCCCCCATCGCCTCTGCTACAGGATTACGCCTGAACCGGACGCAATTCCAGTGGCCAACGAAGATGGAGGCTCAGGGGGATTCAAAATATCGCCTTGACCTCAACCTTAGTTGAGGAATTATTTTGCCCGGACAATGTGAGGATATTGGAGAAAAACATGGCTGAAGCAACACTCGAACATGTGAACATCACCGTAAGCGATCCGGCAGCTACGGCGGAACGACTATGCGAACTATTCGACTGGCATATCCGATGGCAGGGAACCGCAAAATTCGGCGGCCATACCATTCATGTCGGCGCCGATGACAACTACATCGCGGTCTATTCCCAGGACGGGCTGACAGACAATGCGGGAAACAACTATGTGACCACCGGCGGGCTCAATCACATCGGGGTCGTGGTGGACGATCTCGAAGAGGCGGAAAAACGCGTGATCAAGGCCGGCTTCAAAACCCACTCCCACGCCGACTACGAACCGGGACGACGCTTCTATTTTCACGATTCAGACGGAATCGAATTTGAAGTGGTCAGCTATCAACCGTCGTAATGTCTCGGCGCCGCCCGTCGAAATGGCACAGGAGGGCAATCTAGAATACGTATGCAGAATTGTCTTGAATACGTATTCTCAACTCGCTAGGATGCACTGGTCAAAGTCATGACCAGACGTTCTGAGGGAGGATACGTATGACATTCAATCGCCGCCAATTTATCGCAACGACGGCCGGCGCGGCACTGTCCGCAATGATCGCCACAACCGGTTTTGCAGCCGATCAGACCAAATATGGTCTGCTGGACGGAAAACCATTCGAAGGCACAAAACTCAACATTCTTTCGGTGGTCACACCCCAATTCGACGGGCTGATGCTGCGCGATCAGGAATTTACCGACCTGACGGGCATCGAAACCGAATGGACGTTTATCCCCTTCGGCTCGCTTCAGGAGAAGGTCGCAGCCGAGGGCATTGCGGCCAATGGAACCTATGACGTGGTCAACTACCTTGACAGTTGGGGACCACCAAACGCCCATTGGCTCAAGCGCATCGACGAATTGATGGCGCGTGACGGAATATCCATGGACCGCTATCCTTCGGCCTTTGCCCGTTCCGCCCAATTTGAAGGCGAAACTCTGGGCTTCCCGCTGCGGGCGCATCCCCAGTTGATGTTCTACCGCAAGGACCTCATTCCCGAAGCACCGACGAGCTGGGAAGAGATCATTGAAGTCGGCAAGAAGCTGAAGGAAACGAATCCGGACATCGCGCCACTTGCGCTGTACTACAACAATGACGGCAACCGGCAGAACCTTTTCATCTGGCTGAACTTCCTGTGGGCTGCCGGTGGCGACATCTTCAATGATGACTGGACGGCCGCCTGGACGTCAGAGGAAGCCTTGAAAGCAACCGAAGACTATGTTGCGCTGCACACCACTCACGGTGTCACCAACCCGAATTCGGTGGCCTTTGTGGAACAGGATGCCCGCCAGTCATTCATGCAGGGCAAGTCGGCCATGATCCCGGTATGGTGGTGGGCCTATTCCGGCTTCTACAATCCGGACAGCTCGACCCTGACCAAGGACCAGGTGGCCTTCACCGGCATGCCGACCTATGGCGGCAACACCAAATCCTATGCGATCTCCATGCCGTTTTCGATATCCAACTACTCCAAGAATCCGGATGCCGCCTGGGAATTTCTCAAATGGCTGTCCAATCCGGAGATGGACAAGGCAAACGCCATCGAACGGGAAGTTGGCGGCAAGAAAATCGTCAACAATGTCGTGACGCACATCTCCAGCCTCCAGGATCCGGATGTCAATGCCGCCAATGACGGCATTCAGGCAGCCGCCTGGGAATCACTGAAGGAATCCGACATCATGCCGCAGATTCCCGAATGGCCGGAAATTGGCGACATCCTGTCTGCTGCGATTGCCAAGGCTGCGGCCGGAGGCGACACGCGGGCGTTGATGATGGAAGCGGCGGATCAATCCAACCGTATTCTGAAACGCGCCGGACGCATTCAGTAATCAAAGGCCGGGAGCAGTTCCAGCTGCTCCCGGATTTCCCATGCAAGACAAGAGGCTGAAATACCTGCTGGTGGTTCCAGCGGTCCTGGTGGTGTTTGCCACGGCGATCTGGCCGCTGATCGATTCCCTTCGGTTGTCTTTTACCGTGGGCCGGCTGACGCGACCCAATTTTCCGCAAGCCTATATCGGGCTGGAAAACTACAACTGGGCCTTCTTCGACGAGCCGGCATTTTGGAACTCCGTTACGGTCACGTCGATCTACACAATCGTCACCGTTGCGCTGACGACCCTGATTGCACTTGGCCTGGCAATGCTTCTGGCGCCCGGTGGGCGCTTGCGGTCGGGTGTTCAGACACTGCTGATCCTGCCCTTTGCCATGTCACCAGCACTGATCGGGGTTTCCTTCCGGTTTATGTTCAATCCGGAATTCGGATTGTTTGATGCCTTTTTCGGCCTGCTCTTTCCACCCCTTGCCGATATCAGTTGGCTGTCGGATCCGGTTCTGGCTTTCGTCGTCTGTGTCATCGCCGATGTCTGGGGTTGGATTCCCTTTCTGACCCTTGTGCTGATTGGTGGCCTGGCGTCCATTCCACGCGACACGATCGAGGCCGCACAGGTCGACGGTGCGGGCGGCTGGCGTGTCTTCAAGGATGTCACGCTACCGCAATTGATGCCGGTCCTGGCCGTGGTCCTGATCCTCAAGGCGATCTTTTCTCTCAAGACTTTCGATCAGGTCTACATGCTCACCAATGGCGGTCCTGGCACAGCCACGCAGACGTTGAGCCACTACATCTATTTCAACGGATTCAAGTACGGACAGATCGGCTATTCGGCATCTGTCGCCTGGCTGATGGTCATTCCGATGCTGGTGCTGACCTATTTTTACGCCAAATTCGTATTCCGGAAGGACTGACATGACCGGACGGCAGAGAAAACAATTCTGGAACGCGATCCAGATCATCCTTATCCTGATTGCCGCCGGCATCATGATCATCCCGATCATCTGGATCTTTCTGGCGGCCTTCAAATCCCATGTCGATGTCTACCAGCTCAAACTGTTCTTCTCCCCGACGCTGGAAAACTTCTCGACGGTGTTCCAGTCGCCCTATGACCTGGGACACAAGCTCTTCAATTCGACGGTTGTGGCCGGTGTCACAGTGCTTTTTGCAATCCCCATCGCAACCCTGGCCGCCTATTCCTTTTCACGGTTCCGCCTGCGCGGCGAAACAACCCTGCTGGTGATGATCCTGGCAACACAATTCGTTCCCGCGGTGGTGATCGTCTTGCCGTTCTTCGTCATGTTCCGCGATATCGGCCTGCTCGACACGCGCACCGGTCTGATTCTGGTCAATCTGGCAATCGTGATGCCGTTCGCAATCTGGATGATCAAGGGCTTCATCGACGGCATTCCGATCGACACGGAAGAAGCGGCCATGGTGGACGGATCCACGCGTCTACAGGTGATTTGGAACATTGTGCTGCCGATGGCTGCGCCGGGCCTTTTCACCGCCGGTATCTTCTGTTTCATCATTGCCTGGAACGAATTCCTGTTTGCGCTGATCCTGACCAACAAGAACGCCGTCACGCTGCCGATCGGTCTGGCGCTGTTCAAGGCCGAGGAAGGCGATTTGTGGAACCTGCTTTCGGCAGCCGGCATCATCATCATGCTGCCTATGTTCATCCTGGCCCTGACGATCCGACGCTACTTCGTCCAGGGCATGACAATGGGAGCTGTCCGCTGATGGCCCGTGTTTCTCTCACCAACATCACAAAACGATGGGGCGACTTTATTGGAGTCGACAATCAGAGCCTGGAGATCAACGACAAGGAATTCCTGGTTCTGCTGGGCCCATCAGGCTGCGGCAAGACAACGACCATGCGCATGATTGCCGGTCTGGAAGAGCCGACCGCAGGCGAAATCCGGATTGGCGATCGCGTCGTCAATGACGACCTGCCGAAGGACCGCGACGTCGCCATGGTCTTTCAGAATTATGGCCTCTACCCGCATATGACGATCTTCGACAATATCGCCTACCCCTTAAAGGTGCGCGGCACGCCAAAAGCGGAAGTCGCACCGCGAGTGGAGAAAGCTGCCGCCCAGGTGGAACTGACCGAATTCCTTCATCGCAAGCCCAAGGCCCTGTCGGGAGGGCAACGCCAGAGAGTGGCCCTTGCCCGTGCCATCGTCCGCACGCCCAAGGTCTTCCTGATGGATGAACCCCTGTCGAACCTTGATGCCAAATTGCGGGTAACCATGCGGGCCGAGCTCAAGCATCTGTCCCGGCAGCTTCAGATCACCACAGTCTATGTCACGCATGACCAGATCGAGGCGATGACACTCGCCGATCGGGTGGCCGTCATGAAAAACGGTGTGATTCAGCAGCTTGGAACGCCCGATGAGATCTACAATGATCCGGCCAATCTGTTTGTTGCCGGTTTCATCGGCTCTCCGGCAATGAATCTGATCAATGGTTCGGTCAAGGACGGCATGTTCGTGACGACGGGCGGCACCAGCCTTGTCAAGGTCGGTATCTCCGACAGGGATGCGGTTGTCCTCGGCGTACGAGCGGAAGATGTCGAAATTCATCAACCAGGTGAAGGGGACATCGATCTGAAGGTCTACGCCTACGAAAACACCGGGGAGAGCGTCATGCTGACGGTCCAGTTCGGACAACAGCGTGTCATTGCCCGTGGCGACCGTCACCTGCGGATGGATATGGACGATACGGTTGGCCTGCGCCTCAATCCCGATCACCTGTATCTCTTCGATCCCGCCAGTGAAAATCGCATCGGCAACGGATGAGTGGGGCACAGGTGGCATTAGACAGCGAACGCGGTATCTGTGACCAAACCCGTTGGAAATATGGAGCGGTGTAAAGCCGAATGCCACAGATCAAGATCACCGCATTGGATGTCGCCCGCCGCGCCGGCGTCAGCCAGCCCACCGTCAGCCGGGTGTTTACGCCAGGCGCCAAAGTCTCGCCGAGCCTGATCGACAAGGTCAAGACCGCAGCCCGTGAACTGGGTTATCGACCCAACACGCTCGCCCGTTCGCTGATAACCGGGCGCTCGAAGACAATCGGCCTTGTGGTTGCCTATCTCAACAATCCCTTTTATCCGGAGGCGCTTGAAAAGCTGTCCGTTTCGCTAAACGATCGTGGCTACCACATCATGGTTTTCATCGCCGCCAACCTGGCGGAGGAAATCGACCCGGTGATTGACGACCTGCTTGACCATCAGGTGGATGGGATCATCCTGGCGTCCGTCAGCATGTCCAATGAATTGACCGATCGGTTGTCGGACGAAGGCATCCCCTTTGTCCTGTTCAACCGTGGCCAGCAGAACCCGAAACTGGCACAGGTCACCGCCGCCAATTTCGAGGGCGGGCACAAGGCCGGCCGGTTTCTGGCCGCTGGTGGGCACAAGCGCATCGCGCATATATCCGGGTGGCAGAAATCGCTCAACGGGCGTGACCGGCAGGCCGGCTTCATTGCCGGTCTCGAAACCTTTGATCAACAGCCATTCAAATGCATCGACAGTCATTATCGCCGGGAGATGGCCATCGATGCGACCCATCAGCTCTTTTCCGGCGACACGGTTCCCGATGCCATTTTTGTCGGCAACGATCACATGGCATTTGCCGTCATCGAAACCTTGCGCTGCGATCTTGGACTTCGCGTGCCCGATGACGTATCGGTCGTCGGCTACGATGACGTCCAGATGGCGGCCTGGAAAATCTACGATCTGACCACCCTGCGACAGCCCGCCAATCGCATGGTTGATGCAACCGTCGATCTGCTTCTCGCAATGATCGATGGTGACTCTGTCAGTTCTCTGAAGATCGAGATCGATAGCCCTTTGATCCTGCGCGGCAGCGCCCGCATTCCGGACAATTGGTCCAAGGAAGGCGGCTGACATGCCAGTTTTCACAACATTTCGAACACCCTGACAAACCCACCCGGAGACACCACATGACCCCCGCTGAAATGGAAAGCCGAATCGTCCGCTACGGTGATCTGAAACCCTGCAAGACAGCCTTCATCGATGCCCACACGCCGGGCTCCGACCAGAAGGAGAATTTCACGGTCATCGGGGGTGGCGTTTCGGAAAGCCCGGACCAGCATGTCCACATCAAGGAAACGCCCGGATTTAACATTGGCGCGGCCGGACAACCGCCGAAATGCCGCAACTCGCTACACTCGCACCGCACGGCGGAAGTGTTCTTCGTCCTGCATGGTCGCTGGCGCTTTTTCTGGGGACGGTGGGGCAATGCCGGCGAAGTGATCCTCGAGGAAGGCGACATCTTCAACATTCCGACCGGCATTTTTCGCGGGTTCGAAAACATCGGCACCGACTACGGGATGATCATGGCGATTCTCGGCGGTGACGATGCGGGTGGTGGCGTGATCTGGGCGCCCCAGGTCATCGAGGACGCCCGTGATCACGGACTGGTTCTGGCCGAGACAGGACGGCTCTACGACACCAAGAGGGGCGAACATCTGCCAGAGGGTGTCCAGCCCATGCCGCTTCTTGATGACGAGGCACTGAAATCGTTCGCCGAACCAACCACGGCCGACGTCATCCCGCATTATGTGGCGCGTTATTGGGACCTCGTGGCCCTGTCCGACAGCCAGCCGGCAGACGTGATCGGTCCGAATGCGTTGCTGAGAGATCGTCCGGGATTTGAGGTGGATTTCATCACGCGGAATTCATTGCCGTCAGATCAGGTCACAGTTGATCAGCACGAGGTTCTCATGCCCGTCAAGGGTCACTGGCGTCTTGAGTGGCCGGGAGGCTCGACGGTTCTCAATCCGGGAGACACCTGTGCGGTTCCACCCGGATTGCCGCACAGCCTGGTCCCTTCCATGACCGGTGAGGCAAGCCTTTACAGGGTGCGCAACACCAACGACCCCGCCGGCGCAACGCTTGCCGCTTGAACCGTTAGCAATTCTGAAGGAATCCGCCCCATGTCCGATCCGATCATTAAGGACTCACTTCTTGCACTGCTGCGCACGGTGGATACGCCGACCGTCTGCAATGCCATAGAAACCGCCCAGGGCAAACGCGGCTTCGCAGCCTTTACGCGCGGTACGATGCTGTCATCGGCTCCTACGGACCCGCCGGTGGTCGGATTTGCCAGAACGGCCAGGATCGCCGGATTACAGCCTCCAACGGAGCCGGCTGATGTCATCAAGGCGCGACGCATGGACTATTACCGTTCAATGGCGAGCGGACCGCGCCCGGCTCTGGCTGTCATCGAGGATACCGATTATCCGGACTGCATCTCCGCCTGGTGGGGTGAGGTCAACACCACCATTCACAGCGGACTGGGCCTGTGCGGTGCTCTGACCAATGGCGTCATGCGGGACCTTGGCGACCTGGCTCCCGATTTCCCGGTGATTGCCGGTTCGGTCGGCCCCAGCCACGGTTTTGTCCATGTTCGGGAAGTGGGAACACCGGTCAACATATTCGGTCTGACCGTAGAGCAGGACGATTTGATCCATGCCGACCGCCATGGCGCGCTGGTTGTTCCGGCCGAGGTCATCCCCGACCTGGAGTCGGCCATAGACAAATTGATCGCGACGGAGCAGATTATCCTCGGACCGGCCCGCGAGCCGGATTTTGACATGGCGAAACTGGAAGCGGCATGGACCGCCTTCGAGGCATCGCGAACCTAGGCTGTAGATAGTGCCGGCCTTTTCAGCAAACCTGTCCCTGATGTTCGGCGAACACGCCTTTGTCGATCGCTTTGCTGCGGCTCGGGACGCCGGATTCGAGGCGGTGGAGTTCCTGTTCCCCTATGGACATGCGGTTTCGGATCTGGAAACAGCGGTCCGCGCGAACAATCTGTCCATCAGTGTTTTCAACCTGCCGCCGGGCGATTGGGATGCCGGTGAACGCGGTATGGCGGCTCTGCCCGAACACCGCGACGCCTTTCGCGCTTCAATCGAGACCGCCCTGTCCTATGCGAGCGCGGTCGGAGCCCAGAGGCTGCATGTCATGGCTGGCAATGTTGCCGATACGGAACAGACGCGCGCCGTGTTCATTGACAATATCCGCTACGCATCCGAACGGTTCGCCGATGCCGGGCTGACGCTCCTGATCGAGCCTCTCAATCCATTTGATGCCCCGGGGTATTTTTTGTCCTCGACCGATCAGGCGTTGGACCTGATTGCCCGGATCGACCGCCCGAACGTTCGTTTGCAGTTCGATGTCTATCATCACCAGATAATCCACGGCGATGTGATCCGACGACTCGCCAAGGCAATGCCGATGATCGGCCACATGCAGATCGCCGGCGTCCCGGACCGCCATGAGCCGGACATTGGCGAGCTCAACTATCCCGAAATCTTCCGGCAGATCGACAGCCTCGGATATCAGGGGTGGGTCGGATGTGAGTATCGTCCCCGCGGCAACACGCTAAATGGGCTTGGCTGGCTGAAAAATCTTTGACGCACGCGCGCGGCGGTATAAGCATGTCCCTTCAGACAATGGCCAGACGGACCGGTATGGGAGAGACAGATGCTGATAGCAGTTGATCGGCTGATCGAATTTGCCGAGGCCGTCGTTCAGCGCGGCGGTGGCAGTCAGGAGGCGGCGGCACAAGTGGCCCGAACACTGGTCGAGGCCAATCTGACCGGCCATGACAGCCACGGTGTCGGCATGCTCCCCGCCTATGTCAACGGCATCAAGGCCGGACAGCTAATTCCGGACGCAAGTGCTGAGATCATTCAGGAAAAGGGCCCCTTCCTTCTGGTCGACGGGCACCAGGGCTTTGGTCAGGTAATTGCCAGGCAGGCCACGCAATGGGCAATCGAACGGGTCCGCCAAAAGCATATTGCCGTCCTGTCTTTGCGCAACAGTTTCCACCTCGGTCGCCTTGCTGATTGGGGCATCATGGCGGCCGAGGCCGGATTCATCTCGATTCAGTTTGCCAATGTCCTGTCGCCCAACTCCCTGGTTGCGCCGCATGGAGGCCGTGAATCTCGCTTCACAACCAATCCCTATTGCACCGTCGTACCGGCAACTGATCGTCACCCCCTCTTCGTCCTCGACATGGCCACCAGCACCATCGCGCAGGGCAAGGCGCGTGTCGCCTATCTTAAAGGCGGTGAGGTGCCCGATGGCAGCCTGATTGATCATGACGGCAACCCGACAAATGATCCCAAGGTGATTTTTGACGAGCCGCTGGGCGCCATGCGGACCATGGGCCTGCACAAAGGCTACGGCCTGTCGCTCATTTGCGATCTGCTGGGCGGTGCATTCAGCGGCGGCGGAGCCTATCTGCCGGAACGCGTCATCGACGCGCGGATCATCAACAACATGATGATGATCCTGATCGATCCGGATGTCTTCGGCAGCGCCGAGGCCTTTTTTGGCGATGTCGACAACTACACCGACTGGGTCAAGTCCGCAGCACCCGCTCCCGGATTTGAATCCGTGATGTTTCCGGGGGACCCGGAACGCAAGACGCGCCTTGAGCGTTCAAGCAACGGCATTCCAATCGATGACGGCTCCTGGCAGCAGTTGCTTGAGACCGCGGGTTCAGTCGGCCTGTCCGAAGCGGAAATCAACAAGATTGTCGGCAGCTGAGATCAGGACTAATAGGCCGTCAGCCCGCCATCGACATGCAATGTCTGTCCCGTCATGAAACTGTTGGTTGGCGAAGAGGCAAAGATGAAAGCCTCAATCACTTCCTCGATCTCGGCCAGCCGCCCCATGGGGATCCCTTGCACCATCTGATCTTCAGTGACGACCCTTCCCCGGACCTCTACATTGAGCATGTCGGTGGCCATCGGCGTTCGTGCAAATGACGGGCAGACGGCATTGATACGCACTCCAAGGCGGGCATATTCCTGGGCGGTCGACCGGGTCAGTCCGACAACGCCATGTTTGGCTGCTGAATAAACTGACAGTCCTGATGCGCCGGTCACGCCGGCGACCGATGCAACATTGACAATCGCGCCGCCGGCACCCCCCGCCCGGAACTGCCGTTCCATGACAGGGAGCTGATGTTTGAGCGCGAAGAACATGCCCATCAGATTGACATCGACGATGCGTCGCGCTTCCTCGGATTGTGTTTTCGGCAGCCGTCCGAACGCATCCTGCGCGATACCGGCATTGTTGACGGCAACATCAAGCCGTCCGAATCGGTCGACCGCGAGAGCCACCAGCTTTTCGGACAGCTCTTCATCGGAAATATCACCGGTAAGCGTCGCAATTTCGCTGCCCCGTTCCTCGGCTATTTCAAGGCCAACGGCCTCCAATGCATCTGCGTCACGATCGGAGAGCACAAGGCGAGCACCCTCCTGCGCATACCGGCGGGCAGCGGCACTGCCGAAACCACCGGCTGCACCGGTTATCAGAACCGTTGCATCCTCAAACAAACCTGCCAATTCAGTCTCCTCGTGTCAGATCCATCGCCATCGCCGCCATGACAGGCACAGCCTTCGCCATGTCGCGGGCGCGTTCCGGATTGGACGCGTTGCCGTCAAGCGCGCGTTTCAGTACGCCCTGCAGGATCGCCGCAAGCCGAAAGAAGGAAAAGGCCAGATAGAAGGACCAGTGTTCTATCTCGTCAATATTACGGCGCCGGCAATAGGCCTGCACGTAGGCCGCCTCGCCCGGCAAACCGATAGCTTCACGGTCCAGGCCGCCAAGCCCGCGAAATCCGCTGTCATGTGGCAGGCGCCACTGCATGCATTGATAGGCAAGATCGGCGAGCGGATGGCCCAATGTGGACAACTCCCAATCCAGTACAGCAAGAATGGTCGGCCCATCATTGGCGAAGATCATATTGTCGATTCGATAGTCGCCATGAACGAGCGAAACGGCACCATCATCTGGCGGCAGGGCCGTTTCCAGCCAGGAGATGAGAGCATCCATGTCCGCAATCGTTCCGGTTTCGCTCGCCCGGTATTGCTTTGTCCATCGGCTCAACTGACGTTCGAAATAATTGCCGGGCCGGCCGAAATCGGTCAATCCGACAGCCATCGGGTCCACATCATGCAAGGCGGCCAGCGCGGCATTCATTGCATCATAAATGGGAGCCCGTTCGGCCCGGTCACATTTTGGCAGGTCCGGCTCCCAGAAGATCCTGCCATCAAGATATTCCATGACGAAATACATGCGCCCGATCGCCGAGTCTTCGCCACTCAGGAACAACATCTGCGGAACCGGAACACCTGACCCCTTCAGCGCGCCCATGACCCGATACTCCCGATCAACCTGATGGGCCGATTTCAGCAACTGGCCGGGCGGCTTTGCACGCAGCACATATTGGCCGCTTTCTGCATCGAGCAGATAGGTCGGGTTGGATTGGCCGGTCGGGAATTTCTTGATTTTCTTCAGGCCGGAAAATCCGGATATGCCCTGTTCCAGTTCGGATCCCAACGCAGGAAGGTCAAGGTCGTCGCCGTCGCTCATGTCGGTTCCTCCTTTGCGATGAGACCATATATGGCGGCCATATGGCAATCGTCAGATTGCGCTCACATGGCGTCCGCGAACAATCCGACGGAAGATTTGGCTGACAATCCGCCATCCAGGGGAAGAATGAGGCCTGTGACATAGGTGCCACCACTGCCGCACAGATAGAGGGTGGCGGCGGCGATGTCGTCAGGCGAACCGATCCGGCCGAGCGGCACACCGCGGCCCACCTTCTTCGCCTGTTCTTCCGTCCCGGTGGCAAACGCCGTCATCTTGCTTTGAAACGGACCGGGGGCGAATGCGTTGACTGTGATACGGCGGTCGGCAAATTCACCGGCGAGAATGCGAGTTAGATGATGCACAGCCGCTTTTGAAGCGGAATAGGAATACGCCCCTTCAGCGACAGGCTGAGTGCCCATGACCGATCCCAGATTGATGACCCGCGCCGGGTCGTCATCGCTCGCTGCGGCATCAAGAAGGGGCAACAGATCACGGGTCAGCGTGAACAGGCCGCCCACATTCACATTCATGACCTTTTGCCAGGCCGCATGGGGGAAGCTGTCCAGGGGTTCTCCCCAGGTAACACCCGCATTGTTGACCAGAATATTCAGGCGGTCGGTTCGCTCCGTCACCGCAGAAACAAGAGCCTCCAGCCCCTCCGGCGAACTGACATCGCCGGCAAAGCCGACGGCACTTCCAGGCGCGTCGAGCGCGTTCAGTTCGGCAGCCACAGCCTCGCATGCCTCACCTTTGCGCGATGCCATCAGCACCCGGGCGCCGCCCTTGACCAGACCCGTCGCCACCATGCGGCCGATGCCCGTGGCGCCTCCCGTCACAAGTGCGGTTTTTCCATGGACGGAAAACAGCTCCTCCAGATACGTCAATTTCAGATCCTCATCTTTCGGCGAGACTTCGCCTCCAACATACTCGGTAGTATGTCCTCTTCCCGTCGCGAATGTAAAGTACTTTTCGGGCAGTGCAGACTCAACCCGGTCACCATCATGCAATTGCCAAAAACACATTCTAACCTGATGAAAACGCATCAGGAACACTGGCATTACGGCCAAAAGACGATATGAGTGCCATCATTCAATCACAGCATTTCACAGCGGGATCTGCGTTGGATCTACTTACGGCAAATGACCAGCCCGGCGCCTATCCGGACAGCTATTATGCTGCATCCGTGAAACCGATGGAGGCTTTCGCTCCCCTCCATGAGGATATGGCTTGCGATGTTTGTGTCATCGGCGCCGGTTACACCGGCCTGTCCGCTGCGCTGTATCTGGCCGGCCAGGGCTTCGATGTCATCGTGTTGGAGGCGCACCGTGTCGGCTGGGGTGCATCGGGACGCAATGGCGGTCAATTGGGATCGGGCCAGCGACTCGACCAAACGGATCTCGAACACCAATTCGGCGAAAAAACAGCTCATCAATTGTGGGAATTGGGCCGGGAAGCCAAGTCGCTTGTCCGTGATCTGATCGCAAGGCACAACATGAATTGCGACTACAAACCCGGTATCCTCTATGCCGATCACCGCAAACGGCTGGTTGCCGGCAGTCAAGCCTATGTCGAGAAACTGCAGCGGGACTATGGCTATGGTCAGGTCCGGTTCCTCGACCAGAAAGAACTGCGCGAAACGGTCGCGACAAAAGCCTATTTCGGCGGCGCTCTGGACACCGGCGCAGGTCATCTACATCCGCTCAAATTCGCCCAGGGACTTGCAAGTGCAGCGGTTCAGGCCGGAGCGCGGATATATGAGCAAACCCGCGTGCAGAAAGTCGAGCCATCGGGGACATCACGGGTGGTTTGCGAGCGGGCAGCCGTATCCGCACCCCATGTACTGCTAGCGTGCAATGGCTATCTGGGAGATCTCGAGCGATCGGTCAGTCGACACGTGATGCCGCTCAACAACTACATCATCGCCACCGAACCGTTGGCCGCGGACAGGGCGCAGGCGCTGATCCGCAAGAACATTGCGGTCGCCGACAGCAGGAATGTCGTCAACTATTTTCGTCTCAGCCGCGACAACCGTTTATTGTTCGGAGGCGGTGAAAGCTACGGTTACAAATTCCCAAAGGACATCAAGACATTCATCCGTCCGCATATGCTGTCCGTTTTTCCGCAACTTTCCGATGTGGCAATCGACTATGGCTGGGGTGGCACCCTCGGAATCACCATGAACCGAATGCCGCATCTGCGGCGACTCGAACAGGGCATCTTGACCGCCTCGGGCTATTCGGGTCACGGTGTCGGCATGGCCACGCTGTGCGGTAAACTGGCAGGCGAACTCATCTGCGGAACCGCGGCACGTTTCGATATCATGGCATCGATCCCGACACCGGAATTTCCCGGCGGCCCGCGGTGGCGTCAGCCGCTATTGGCCCTTGGCATGTGGTATTACGCTCTGCGCGACAGATTTTGATCCTGTCACCTGCTCGACGGTTTCAGATATCGTCAGAACCGGGACCAGAGTCCGGGGTCAGGACACGATCCATGCCTTGGCCTCACCCATCTCTTCAAGTGCGAACACATGCATCTGTGCGGGGACCAGTGGCCCGAAAAACCTGGCGCTCTGGCGCAGCCAGTTCAAATTCGTGACGAGAGCAATCTTGGAAAACCCGGTGATATGCCGAAATCCGAGGCGGGCGTCATCCCACATGGCGGGCGCCGTCGCACCATCAAAGTCATCGCCGAACACCACCATCACCTTGAGCTTGTCATGGGTTTCCAGTTTTTTGTCGATCAGCGGGGTCAGCACCTCATCATAGTCCCTTGACGTCAACATCCCGACAATTTCATAGGCGACAACATCGCTGGGCATGCCCTCGATCATTTTCAGTGACGATCCCACCGGATCAACCTCGGCCGCCCATGTCTTGGCCTTCTCGAGATTGGCCTGCGGAAAATGCCGGACCTTTGCATCCAGAAACAAATCCACCAGAACCGGCATGATGGACAGGGTCGTGCTGTCGCTGACCAGCGCCACCTTGGAGATCAGCTTGTGGTGGTCGCGCACCAGTTTCAGGTGGGCAAACAGCGCGGCAGCATTTTTCCAATGCGGCAGACCCGCCGCATCCAGAACAATACCGGGTGCCTTGTCATTGCGATTGATGTAGTCATTGACCGTATCGCCCAGGCCCTCGAAATCGGCCTCGGAAACGGTCCCTTCGGGCGTGACGATGAAGAGATTGTTCTTTTCGTCGATCTCGGTCTTCAGCATGCCGCTTCTCCCGTTCAGGTTCGTGGGATAGTGTTCAATCCGGACTCTAGAATATCCATCGTGATCCCGCCAGTTGGAAAGCCGGTCTTGTCTCGAGCGCGGAAAACGGCTGGCGAAAAGACCGAGTGTTAATCATTCGCCCTCAAGCTCGACGCCACACCCCACGGGTCTGCCGGGGATATGTCCATCTGTCTGAATTGGCCTTGCCATGACCATAAGTATCGCTGTCGCAATTGGAGTGTTTTTCGGCATCGCAATCCGCCAGTGGTTACCGCAACAGGTTCGGATCTGGCACATTATGCTCGCCGGAGCGGTTATTGTGTTGGTGTTTCGGCAGATAACCCCCAGCGAAGCATGGAATGCGGTCGACTGGAACGTGGTCGGATACCTGTTCGGTGTTTTCTCAGTTGCCGAAGCCCTTTATGATTCTGGCCTGCCCCACAAGGTCAGTGGCATGATCATCGGATCGGCTACCGGACTTGCTCGATCGCTTGTGCTTTTCATGGTCATCGCCAGTCTTGCGGCAATCGTGCTCACCAATGATGCCGCCGCAGTTATCGGCACACCAATTGCCCTGTCTGTGGCATTGGCATTTCGAATACGGCCGGCGGTTCCATTGATCGCACTGTGCGTCATGGTGACGATATCCAGCATGATGTCGCCGGTCGGCAACCCACAGAACATCCTGATTGTCGCCGACGGGCACTTCTCCAACGCAATCGGGACATTCGCCGCCTGGCTGACCGTGCCGACAGTAATCTCCCTTGCTTTTGCCTTTATCTGGATGCTCTTTTGCCTGAGGTGCGAAAATCCGGTCGATCGCGACAGCAACAGTCTTCCAAATCCGACTCAACAGACAGCCTGGCCAGCCTATCTGAGTGCCGCCTTGCTGATTTTCCTGGTAACCATGGACAGCCTGTTCCCGATTGTTTCTCTGCCATTGGGGCTCGTCAGCCTGATCGCCTGCGCGCCGCTCTATCTTTTTTCACCTCACCGGCTGAGCCTGTTTCGCGCGGTTGACTGGCACACACTGGTATTTTTCGTCGCAATGTTCATCGTCACAGGTGCGGTCCTTCAATCCGGAGCACTGCAATCCATGCTTGGGGACTGGCATGCAATGTTGGACGACCCCTGGGTCGTCGCGGTCCTGGGTTTCTGGGGCAGCCAGTTGTTTTCCAATGTGCCGGTCGTCGAAATCTATCTGAATCTGGCGACCAACAGCGATGTTTCGACATTGATGCTCCTTGCCGCCATGAGCACACTAGCCGGCAACCTGTTCATAATCAGCGCGGCCAGCAACGTCATCATTGTTCAGCAAGCGGAAAAATTCGGTTTCGAACCCTTCACGTTCTGGGAGTTTACCCGTCTCGTTTGTCCGGTTGCCATCGTTTCCATCGCGCTGACCTATGGCTGGATTGTCTGGCTGATGCCTGTCATCCTGGCCGGCTGATGGCATTGAGCGCTCATGGGAACATGAGATAGCGAATGAGCGAACCGACGGCAAAAAGCGCCAGCACACCACCCCCCCAAAGGACAAAAAACCACAGAAGACGGCACCACAAAGGGCCGCTTCCGGATGATTTCCCGCCATTGTCTTCAGTGGTGATAACCGCCGTCCTTCACCTTGCCGCGGAAAATCCAGTATGCCGACGCCGTATAGGCAAGGATCAGCGGAACCAGAAACACGGCCCCCACCAGCAGGAACCCAAGGCTTTTATCAGGACCAGCCGCCTCATGAATGGAGATGCTCGTCGGCACGATATCCGGCCAGACACTGATCCCGAGACCGATGTAGCACAACAGGAACAGCAGCTCGGCACTGAGGAATGCGGTGAGAGGACGATCCTTGTTCAGGGCCTGCCAAAGGGTCCACATCGTCACCGCAACAAACAGGGGCACCGGCAACGCATACAGCATGGTCGGCCAGGTGAACCAGCGATCCGAGTAGCGCGGATCAAGCAGCGGCGTCCACAGACTGACCGCAACAATGAAGGCTATCGTTGCCGCCGCCAGCGGGAAAACAAGCATCCGGGCACGCTCATTGAGCTTGCCTTCCGTCTTCAGGTTGATCCAGGTGGCGCCGAGCAGCGAATAGCCGCAAACCAGCGCCAGCCCGGTTGCAATACTGAACGGCGACAGCCAGTCCCACCAGGCACCGCTGTAGGCCCGGTCAACGACTTCGATACCCTGTAGCCATGCACCCAGCGCTATGCCCTGTGCAAAGGCGGCAATCAGGGAACCTCCGAAGAAGGCGCCATCCCACAGCCATTTGTGCCTTTTGGAATGAACCCTGTACTCAAAGGCGACCCCGCGAAAGACCAGCGCCAGCAACATGGCGATCAGCGGCACGTAAAGCGCAGGAAAGATCACCGCATAGGCCAGCGGAAAGACCGCCAGCAGCCCGCCGCCGCCAAGCACCAGCCAGGTTTCGTTCCCGTCCCAAACAGGCGCGATGGCACCAATCGCCGTATCGCGTTCCCTTTCGTCGCGCATCAGGGGAAACAATATCCCGACACCGAGATCAAAACCGTCCAAAGCCACATAGACAAACACGCCGATGGCCAGAATGAGCGCCCAGATCAGAGCCAGATCCAATATCATGCTCCCGCCCCTCCCCGCAGCCTACGAAGAATACGGATCGCCCGGTTCCCGCCCTGATCCAGCAGGACGCGTGACGGTGGAGGCGGACTGTCAGGCGGGACCTGGCCGACCAGACGCACCACGTAGAACGTGCCGAGCCCGAAGATGAACAGATAGACCGCAACAATAGCCGCCAGAGACGTGGCAACCGCCGGCGCCGCGACCGGCGAAGCCGAATCCACCGTGCGCAGAAGACCGTAAATCGTATAGGGCTGCCGCCCGACCTCGGTGGTGATCCAGCCGCACAAAACCGCAATATAGCCGGCCGGGCCCAGAAGCACGGCAAAACGTGCCAGCGAACGGCGGTCGAAGAGATTTCCGCGCCAACGCTCGACCAGACCCCACGTTCCGAGACAGAAAAACAACAATCCGAGCCCCACCATGATCCGGAAGGACCAGAACACGATCGGTACATTGGGCCAATCTTCCCGCGGGAACTGGTCAAGACCAACGATTTCGGCATTGAAATCATGGGTCAGGATCCAGGAACCGAGATAGGGAATGGCAAGCCCGTATTCGATCTCGCCGGTCTCCATGTTGGGAAATCCGAACAGATATTCCGGTGCGGCTTTTTGGGTCTTGAAGTGCCCCTCCAACGCAGCGACCTTGGCCGGCTGATGTTCGTAGCTGTTCAGACCATGCTGGTCACCGGCGAGGATCTGCAGCGGGGCGATAATCGCGATGAACCACATGGCCATGGAAAACATCTTGCGGCTGGTCTGGTTGGTTTTGTCGCGGAGCAGGTGATAGGCGCCGACCCCGGCCACGACCAGCGCCGTGGTCAAATAGGCGGCAAACACCATGTGCACCAGGCGGTAGGGAAAGGACGGATTGAAGATGACCTTGATCCAGTCTTCCGGCACGTACTGACCGACCTCGTTCATGCCGTATCCGGCCGGCGTCTGCATCCAGCTGTTTACGCTCAGGATCCAGAAGGCAGACATCAGGGTGCCGGCCGCCACCATGAAGGTTGCAAAAAAGTGCAGCCGCGGCCCGACCTTGTCGCGCCCGAACAGCATGACCCCCAGGAAACCGGCTTCGATAAAGAAGGCGGTCAGCACCTCGTAGCCCATCAGCGGCCCGATTACCGGCCCGGCCTTATCGGCGAAGACACTCCAGTTTGTGCCGAACTCATAGCTCATCATCAGGCCGGACACGACGCCCATTCCGAAGACCACCGCAAAGGGTTTGATCCAGTAATCGAACAGCGTCAGAAAGACCTCTTGGCCGGTTCGCAGCCAGCGCCACTGGACAAAGGCCAGAAAGCTGGCAAGCCCAATGGAGGTTGCCGGAAAGATGATGTGGAATGAGACCGTGAAGGCAAATTGCAGCCGTGCGAGAAAAACCGGATCCGTGAAATCACCCATGGCGCCACTCTCGAATTGCGACTCAAGTCAACGTCTTACCCGGCCAGTCTACAGCAAATGACAAACAATGAGACCGGGTTTCCGCCGCTTGTGCAGAAATGCCGCAGTTGAAGCCAGCTTGATCGCACCACTATGGATTGAAGATAAGCACGACGTAAACAAAAAATATCACCAGATGCACGGCCCCTTGCAGCATATTGGTCCGAACACCGCCGAAGGTCAGACCGCTGACAAACATGGTCAGAATGAGCAGGGTCATATCCGTATCACTCAGCCCCAGTTCAAGTGGCTGGTTCGCATAGATCGAGATCGCCAGTGCTGCCGGAACGGTCAAGCCGATGGTTGCCAGCGCCGAGCCAAGGCAGATATTGACCGCTCTCTGAAGAAAATTCTGACGCGCAGAGGCAAGCGCTGCGAGCGCTTCCGGTGCCAGGACCAGGCAGGCAATAATCACACCGGCAATGGCGGCCGGCAGATGCCATGTTCCCACCCCGAAATCCAGCAGCACGGCCAGTTTCTTCGAAAGGAGCACTGCCGGAACCAGGGTCAGCACCAGGAGAATCGAATGAAATCCGACTGAACGAGAGCCGGTGACGTGATGATGACCATCATCATCATCCTGCTCGCTGCCCGGCTGCACAAAAAAGGATCGGTGCCGCATCGTCTGGATCGCCAGAAAAGTTACATAGAGTGCGATGGTGATCAGCGCAAACCATTCCGACTGGATCCGGTTCAGGCTGGGGTCGGGGGTAGATTGCGTGAAATTCGGCAGGATCAGCGTCATGGTCGCCAATGTCACCAATACCGTCAGAAACGCCCGTGCACCCTGAAGATTGAAGGCCTGTTCCCGGTGGTAGAACCCGCCGACCACCAGCACCAGTCCGACAACGCCGTTCAGCACGATCATCAGCACAGCCATCATCGTATCGCGTGCAAGGGCGGGATTGGCCTCTCCGCTGAGCATGATAGCCGAGATCAGGGCCACTTCGATGGTGATCACGGCGATGGTCAGGATCAGTGTGCCATAGGGCTCACCGAGCAGCGCGGCCAGGTGATCGGCGTGTCGGACTGCTGAAAAGGACAGCAACAACATCACGCAGAACAGCACCGCGAACAGGATGGAAAACAATGGCACGGTAAAACTGCCAGCAAACAGGCCGGCAACAGGGCCATAGGCAAGCCCTGTTACAATCAACCCGAGGATCAGGGCAATTTCCGTTCGGACCGTTTTGAGCATGTGGGCTCCATTGTTTGTGCGGTGCCGTTGCCTGCAGCGGCCGCGAGCATAATGCGCTCGTCATGAAATGATAGTGGATGTGACGTCCGTTACACTGAAAAGCCCCACAACGCCACATGGGGACCAGCAACCATTCATGCAATCCTGTTCAACCAAGCCAGCGAGCAACCAACAGCACAACGATCGCCGTGACGCACCACGAAATGACAGTGAAGACACCATTCCATTTCCAGGCGTGCACAATGCCCGATATCCCGACGATCCGGGACAGGATCAGCGAAGTCGCACTAAAGGGCGATCCGGTCAGATTGAGGGCCCATCCCGAAAGAAAGACCAGTCCAAGGATGCTCGGATTGAGTTGAAGATCGGGCATCGAAACCAACAGTCCCGCCAGGAACGTTACGGTCATCATCGGCGGCAAGCCGATACACGAAGCCAGGGGCACCAAGGCGAGTACCAGGAGGTAGATGACATCCGGGCTGGGGCCAATCAGCAAAATCTGATCCGCGATTACGCTGTGATCCACAAGCTTCGCCGTCTGCAACCCGATATATCCGGCAAGGCCAAGGGTCGCCGCTTCCGGACTGCTTGCCGGAATGACGCTGCGGAATATGGCGGAAACGCGCGTAACGAGCCGGCCGCCACCAGATCCGCTGCAGGACAACTGCTGCTCGACCATCCACATGATCGTGATCGGAACGGCAGCGATCATGATCCCGGAAACCAGGGAGATCCCGGTCCAGATTCGGATCAGCCATGCCAATCCGAGCAGACCGGCAGTCACCGTCAGGAAACGCGCCATATCCGCCCAGGGAAAAGCCGGTGCGCGGGCGCGATCGACATCAATCCCGGCCTCGACAAATTTCAGCCTCGCACGGTGGCCGCTGACCCTGTCCTCGACCCAACCAACGCCCAGGAGAAGCAAGGCAATACCTGCCCCTGTCAGTGCAATGATCCCGGCGCGAGACCCCGGGACGATGGCAAGAACAACGGCATGGGCAATCGCGGTCGGAGCCCAAAGATTGAACCATGCAAACCCTCTGCTCAGTGCATTGATCTGACGGCGCAGCCGGATTTCAGACAGTGCGGGTGGTGCGTCGGCGGCCTTCGAATCCACGCCGCGCTTGATCAGCGGAGACAGCAGACTGACCGCTGCGAAATTCAGCAGGACGCCCATGAAATGACTGCCAACATGCAGGGCGGCATAGCGCCGCCCCGGCGGCTGACTGGTCATGAATTGACCGATCGAAAGCACGGATCGCGAGTCGAATGCACCCTGTCGCAGGCTGGTGACGAGCATGACGAATGAGCTCAGATAGGCCGCCCGGGACAAGTCCGTCAGCACCGGGTCCACCGCATTGACCTGAAATCGCCAGACTGCAGCCGCGGTGACCAGCAATGCCAGCGCCTGCAACATGCGCTCGCGCAGACTGAACCGTCCCTGCGCCAGCAGCAGAAAGACCAGAAACGCTGCTGCGGAAAAGCTGCGCGCCATCTGCGTGTCGGCAAGGACCGTCCAGACGGCCGCCGCACAGAGCACAGAGCTGCCAACGCCGACCAGAACACCGGGAGCGTCGGATGTCGGTCCCGCCACCCTGGCGCCGGAAGCTGTTTCAGTAGCCAATCGCGCAGCCATCCTTGCGTGGGTCTGACGCCCCGGTCAGCACATTTTGCTCCCAGTCGATGGATATGGCCTGGGACCCGCCAATCGGCATGATGGGCCGGTTGATGACATGGCCGCGTTTTTCAAGTTCAGTCACAATCTCATCGCCAATCCCGCTTTCCATGTCGACATTGGTCGAGTCCGGATCCACCATGAAACGCGGGAGATCCATCGCCTCCTGCAGGTCCATGCCGAAGTCCAGATGCCGGGTCAGGAACTGCATGTGACCGAGCGCCTGATAGTGCCCGCCCATGACCCCAAAGGACATCTCCGTTCTGTCCTTGTTCGAAGCAATGGCGGGTATGATGGTGTGGAGAGGCCTTTTGCCTGGGGCAATGCAATTGGGGTGGCCGGGTTCAAGAACGAAACCCTGCCCGCGATTGTGCAGCAGCACCCCGGATCGCGGTGCCGTAATACCACTGCCGAACGCCCCGAACAGGGTATTGATGAAGCTGCAGGCGTTGCGGTCCTTGTCGACCACTGAAATGTAGACGGTATCGCGATGGCGCGGCAGGGTCATGTCGCTCTGAGGCACAGTCGCCTTTTCGGTGTCAATCTTGGCAACCAGATCCCGGGCAAAACCTTCCGAAAGCAGATCATCCACAGGCACATCCCCAAACGCGGGATCGCCGACAAACAGATTGCGAGCCCGGTAGGCCATTTTCGCAGCCTCGATTTCAAGATGTATGCGGTCAACGGTCAACGGGCCGCCCGGATCGATATCAAGCATCTGCATCATGTTCAGCAACACGAGCGCAATCACGCCTTGTCCGTTTGGCGGACATTCATGGACCGTGCGGTCACGAAACGAGCCCGAGATCGGCGAGACATACTCACCCGCGGCGGAGGCAAAATCCTCCGGCGTATGAAGGCCTCCCAGGGCTTGCAGACGTTCGATCATATCGTCCGCAATCCATCCGGAATAGAAGACGTCGCGACCATTTTCGGCAATTGCTTCCAGAGCGCCAGCCAGTTTTGGGAGGCGGTGCACGGTGCCCACGCCGGGTGCCTCGCCGGAAACCAGATAATGCGCGGCACTGACCGGATCGCCGCGCAAAACCGCCGTGGACGCCGCATAATCCGCATGGACCCGTGATGACACCGGGAATCCGTCCCGGGCAAACTCGATCGCCGGTGCGAGAAGCGCTGCGAAGTCCAGCCTGCCGTGATCGGCGGACAGCCGGATCCAGGCATCCACCGCACCTGGGATGGTCACCGCATGCGGCGAATAGCGTTCAATCGAGGAAAGACCACTGGACTGGAAGAAAGCAGGTTTAGCTGCCGCGGGTGCGCGGCCTGAGCCATTATAGGCAACAATATCCGTCGATCCGCCGGGCGCAAAGAGACAGAAACAGTCGCCGCCGATACCGGTCGAGCCGGGTTCGACCACACATTGAACCGCACAGGCAGCGATTGCGGCGTCCATCGCATTGCCACCATCGCGCAAAATCTGAATGGCAGTCTGCGTGGCCAGCGGATGCGATGTTGCGGCCATTCCATTACGGGCATGGACCGCCGAACGACCAGGGCGTGACAAATCTCTCATGGGGATCTCCGGATACGCTGATACTGCGGATTGCGGGAACGAGGTTTTACGGCCCGGCGTGGCGACAATCCGATTGCGGCATATAGGGCGATCGAACGCAAAACTGTCAAGCATTCAGGCCGACAGGCGTCGGGCTTCAAAGCGATCACTGCCACAACACGCGATCCTAACAACACTGTGTACAGGCGTGAGTGGCATTCGTGGTCGCGCGACCGTAATTTTCTCACTGAAACAGCCAAACGGAGAATCCCGATGTCCCTTCGCACAACAGCCCTCGCCCTCGCCTTTGTCGCCGGAAGTGCCTTGTCCGCCTTCGCCGGCGAACAATATGTCGACAGTTCCGGCTATGCCGCATCCGGTTACGATGTCGTCGCCTATTTCGACCTTGAACAAAACAAGGTTGGTGCACCTCAGCCGGAGGCCGTGCGCGGCAACAAGGCATTTACCGCCGAGCACAATGGCTCGAAATGGGCGTTCTCATCCGCTGAAAACCGTGACAAGTTCCTGGCCGATCCGGCCAAATACAGCCCGCAATTCGATGGTCACTGCGCCTATGGAGTTGCACAGGGTGGCAAGGTTCCGGGGAACCCGCATCTGTGGCGCATCATTGACGACAAGCTGTATCTGAACATCACGAAGAACGTCGTCTCGTTCTGGGAAGAAGACATTCCCGGCAACATCACGACTGGAAACGGCAACTGGAAGAAAGGCCTTGAAAGCGCCGCGCCTTCCGGCAGCGAAATTCCGCAATATGACGGTCCGATCGGTCCGACCGGCTAAACCCGCATAATTCATACCAGTAGGCCTCCGACGGTGTCGGAGGCCGTTTTGTTTGTTCGGTGGTGTTAGTCATCGATCGCGGCAAGCAGGCTCAGATAAAGCGCCCATGCCGCCTGCCAATTGATGGCAACTTCATTGGTAGAATAGGATTCACGATCATCAACATACATGCGCATCGGTGGCAGACCGGCCAGCGTGGCGGCCGCCGGGTCGCCGGCAAATCCGCCGGAATTGGGACCGCCGACCAGAAACCCGTCCGGCAGGGCAATTGCGCCAGAGGTTGATGGTCTGAAATGCGGATCTTTGACGGCCCGTTCGCTTCTTCCGGTGACAAATGTTTGTCCAAGCGGATTGCGCCCGAAGAACCAGTGAGCAAGGTCGCGCGCATCGGCGACATAGCTGCCGTCCTGACTGATGTGCGCCCACAAGAGCCAGTGCCAGCCAATGGTTGCCAGGTCACCGTTTGATCCCCAGCTCAGCGTGTCATCATCACCATGCGGGATACCCCAGAGTGAGGATCGTTTCGTGCTACGCCATGTCTGAGCAGCGTCATTGAGGACCGCATCGACAATGCCCCGCGCTGGCGTGGAGAGCTGCGCTTCAATCGACTTCAGGGCCCAGAAACCCAGCAGATCAACCCCTCCCCAATAGACCTCGTAGTTGGATGCTTTCAGAGCTGCCTGCCGATCCGGCAGTTGTTTTTCAACAGCGGCAATGTCGGACTGACCGCCGGTCAGGGCGGCCCAGGCCGCATCGGCAAAAAAGCGCTCATCGCGATCATCCCCGTCAAGATAGGGTCCTCCATAATCCTTGTTGCCGTAACTGGATTCGATGGTCAGGCGATCGGGATTGCGTCGGAGCCAGTCGCGCGCGCGCATCGCAGCCGCTACAAAATCTTGCGCCTTGGCCATTGCGTCCGCATCCGGCTGCTGCCCCAGGACCTTGGCTGCAAGCGCCATCACGCCTGCATAATCGGCAGTTGCGGCTGATGAAACAGGCATGATCCATTTAACAGCGCTATCGTCGTTCGGGGCGACATCAAGACCTGGCCAATCACGGCTTGCCACCTTGTGATTGGCACCACCATCGGGTGCCTGCATCTTGAACAGCCAGTCCAACTGGCTTTCAGCCACGCTCAACCAGTCCGACCGGTTCGGATGTCCGCCCGCAAGCGGTTCGACGGGATGATCGAGCACCTGAGGTGCCAGCAATCCGGTCAACAGCATGAGGGCAACGGAATAGGCTCCGTTGACGGTGTATTTCCCATAGTCGCCGGCGTCGAACCAACCACCCGACACATCCCGGGTCAGCCATTCCTGTCCGAAGGTTCGCGCCCGTTCGCCCCGGCTGTGGGCATCGGGAAAGGGGCCGTTCTCATTGTCGGTGATCCAGTAGAACGTGCCCCAGGCATCGTCACGATGCCTGTCGAGAAGTTTCGGATCATCAACGATCCGAAACGAGACCGTCGATTCAACTGGGTCCGGTCCAGGCGGTTGAACCATCACCATATAGTCTCCGGGGCGCCTGAAGGCGCTCAGATCAATGGCGCCGATCCGTGAACCGGACGCAATCGATCGGCCCTGGGGGAGCGGCGCCATGATCGAATGCGATCCATGCGGCCCCTTCACGATCACCTCCGCCGATCCGCTTGAACCATCCGCCGCGTCGTCGCGCCACTCGATCATCAACGTCTTCTTGTCGTCCGGCCGATAACCCAGTTCGGACATCAACGGGTGTGGCGCGCTGATGGGCGCACCGACCTGTGGCCAGGCGATCACCGCAAAGTCGCTTAGCGTCATGTTGAAATTTTCCGCGCCGGCTGTCTTGATGGAGAATTGCCGCAGCTTCCGTGTCTCTGCCGGGATTTCAAAGCGCAATTTGCCCGACCCTCTGGGAACAAAGCCGTCTCCTGAGTCGTCAACGATTTTGGCGAACAGTGGCTGGCCGTCCTTGCCGATGGCTGCATTCGCCTCCTTGCCGTTGATGAAGAGCTGCAGCAGCTTTTCACCCCAAAGCGGGCGATGGGCCGGGTCGACGTCAATGCGGAAAGACAATTCCTTGCGCCCCGGGGGCAGGTCCTGATCGACCGTCACGCGCCAGAGGCTGGAATCCTCGAACGGCCCGTGCTCCAAGTCCCTGATGACAATTCGGGACTGCGAGGCCAGAACGGCTTCCAGGCGGTTCTTCGACCATTCATCCGTCGGCGCAGCACGGAAGGAAAGCGGAATATCGACAGGATGTTCATCCGCCGCAGGGGATGCATGGGCGATAAAGAGGACACAAAACAAAACCGCAACCGGCAGGATTGCATGCCGCAACGCCACCATATCTGTTTCCTTCCGTCAGCGACCGCTGCCCCAACCCGAACGCGTCGCTTGCTTCCACCGAAGCATGGACCATCGGCAGCGCCCTACTGATGATCAAAATCGGGGCAGATCGCAAGCCAATCGGTGTTGGCTGGTTAACACCACACAACCCAATATGGGATCGGCGCTGCCCGGACTTTCCCGGGAACCCGCCCGATTGTCAGATCTGCATGCGTTTGGATAACGCCTCACGCAGACCGTGACCATTCGCCGCCTCGTAAACACAGTCGCCATGGTCAAGCAGATAGGCTTTGTCCGCCGCCATCTCGATCAGGCTGAGATTTTGCTCGACGATGAGATAAGACCGGCCGGCTGCTTTTCCCGCCGTAATGACTTTGGCCATCAACGCAATGTTCTCCGGTTGCACACCCTCGGTCGGCTCATCGAGAAGGACAAGATCTGTTTCTTCTGCCGCAGCCCGGCAGAAGGAGAGGATCTTCTTTTCACCCCCCGACAGCGTTCCGGCCTGCTGGCCGAGCCTCTCGCCAATGCGCGGAAACAGGGTTAACAATTCATCATAGCGGTTCAACGAACGGTCCCGATGGTGCAATGTCAGGTTTTCCGCCACTGTGAGCTGGTCAAAGACCGGGTGCTCCTGCGGTGCGTAGCTCATTCCGAGCGCCCTGCGCCGATGCGCGGGATCCGTCGTCACCTCCCTGTCACGCAGCCTCACAACGCCACCGGACGGCGTCAGGGAGCCCGCAATCAATCGTATCAGGGTCGTTTTACCGACACCGTTGCGACCGGTCACAAACCCGGCCTCCCCCACGGACAGGATCGCTGAAAATCCATGAATGACAGTCACATCACCGTAACCGCCCTGCATCTTGTCGAGCGACAGTATGACATTGCCGGTCATTTTGTCCCCCCGGCATAGACCTTCTTGACATCCGGATTGTCGCGCACCTCCTGCAACGTTCCGTTGGCCAGCAAGGTGCCATTGTGCATGACGATGACATGATCCGACAATTGTTCGACCACATCCATGTCATGTTCGATAATGATACTGGTGGAGCGGGTCTCGGTATTGAGCGCGGCAATTGCCTCGATCATCTGCCGGGTTTCGGCCGTCGACAGACCGGCGCAGGGCTCGTCCAGCAGCACCAGATCCGGTTCGGTCACGAATGTCATGGCAAAGTCCAGCATCTGCCGTTGACCAACCGACAATGCACCAGCCAGTTGGTCGTCGTCGCGCAGGAACGGAAATCGTGTTTCCAGCCTGTCCAGAAGCGCCGTCTTCCAGCGATAGGGTTCCATCGAGAATTGGTCCGAAAGGCTCAGGCGATTGGCCCACAGGGCAATGTCGATGTTCTGGCGGATGGTCAATCCGGTAAACACCGAAGGAACCTGGAACTTTCGCCCAATGCCCAGCGATGCGGCCAGATATGGCCGTATGTCCGATACATCCCGCCCCTGCCAGTGAATTGAGCCACCGACGATCGGCAGCTTGCCGGTCATGGCATTGAGGGTCGATGTCTTTCCGGCGCCGTTGGGGCCGATGATGCAATGGATTCCGCGATGCTTGATCGCAATGTCCAGCCCATTGAGAATCTTGACCGGACCGGCCGCCGCATACACATCGACAAAACGAAGGTCAGGCGCCGCTTCCGATGAGTTTGGCGGCAATTCGTTCGTGCGTTCCGGTTTCCGGGGCCGATCCACCGTGATCCCGATCATGCGCAACATTTGGCTCAGGAATCCGGCAATACCGAGCGGCAGCCGGAGCACCACGATGATGAAGACGAGAGCGACAACCACCTCCCAGTAGCGAAAATCATCCCTCAGGCCGGCCGCCAGAAACCCGATCAACACCGCACCGATCACCGGCCCTGCCAGGCTGGCCCTGCCGCCAACCGCGGTCCAAATGACCAATTCGGCGGACAACAGAAATCCAACCGCCTGCGGCGTGACAATTCCCTGATGCGGTGCGTATAGGGCACCGGCAAGTCCGGCGATCGCGGCGCTGACGGCGAATGCGAAGGCCTTCAGCAGACCGGTGTTGAAACCAAAGAACTGCAACCGGTCTTCATTTTCACGAACAGCACTGAGCAACTGCCCAAATGGCGACCGCAGCACATGGGCTAGGGCAATCGACGTACAGGCAAAGACACCGACGATAACGAAATAGAGGGTTTCATAGGTATCGATCCCCGGTAGCCCGCCAATACCCGTCATGCCGTTGAAGCCGCCGGTAAGCCATTCCATCGAATTGGCAAGCTGAAAACCCAGCATCGCCAAAGCCAGCGTGATCAGGGAAAAGTAGGGGCCGGATCCCGTCTGGCGATTGAACACCAGAGCACCGATGATCCAGGCGAGAAGAGCTGGAACAAGACAGGCGACCGCAAACGCCACCACAATCAGCAACCAGCCCGGCTCGGACCTCAGAACAGAGCCCGCGAGATAGGCGCCAATGCCGAAAAACAGCGCCTGGCCAAGCGGCAGGAAGCCTGCCCTGCCCCAGCAAAGTGCAATCCCCTGTCCGACCATGCCGTAGAGAATATAGAGCCCAAGCTGATAGGCCGTGAAACTGTCCCAGATGAATGGAACAGCCAGCAGGCCGATCAGGGCAAGTCCGCTAACGCTTCGCATAAAGACCGTTCGGACGCAGCCACAGAAACAGGATCGAGATGATCAGGATGCTTAGATAACCTGCCGTCTTGTCGCTGATGGCGGAAACGACCACGTCGGTTCCACCGATGACCGTTGAACCGACCAGCAGGCCCTCAAGGCTGCCAAGGCCGCCAACGACAAGGATGAAAAACGAGGAGAGCAGATAGTCGAGGCCCATATAGGGCTCAACCCGAACCAGTGGTGCCAGGAGAACGCCGGCCAGTCCCGCCACCGAAACACCGAATATGAAGGTTGCGCGCGACAGGAAGGCGGTATCGATGCCCACGGCAGACGCCAGTGCCGGATTCTGGACCATGGCCTTGATCCGCGCACCGGTATTGCTGCGCCGATACCAGATCAGGAGCCCGGCAAACAGGGCAACAATCACCACAAGCAAGGCAAGCCGGTAGGCCGGGTAATCCACACCCAAAACACTCACGGTTCCGGGCAGCCTTTGTTCAATACTCTTGTAGTCGCGCCCAAATGCGCCTTCGACGGCCTTTCGGATCAGGATCGCCAGTCCCCAGGTGGCCAGCAACGTATCGAAGGGGCGGCGGTAAAGATGTCGGATCACGGCGTATTCGACAAGAAATCCGACGGTGCCGCAGACCAGAACCGCCATCGGAAGCGCCAATATATAGGGCAAACCGGCCTGCTGGATGATCAACGCACTATAGGCGCCGAGCATGATGAACTCGCCATGGGCCATGTTCATCACGCCAAGCAGTCCGAACACCACCGCCAGCCCAAGCACGACCAGTGCCAGAACGGCGATGGTATAGACCAGGTTCAGACCGTAAAGGGCAATCAGTTCCAAAGACCCACCCCGCTTTGCCCTATCCGGTCAGCCGCAATTGTTTCCGGCATCGACATTCGAAAATGTCTGAATGACATTAAACGACGCTCCGTCCGCTTCCGCCAGAAAGATATCCTTGGACACGTGACGTCCGGACAGGGTTGCCGACCCTCGCGGGCCATCATAGCTGGTACCCTCGGCCGCCGCATCCATTGCGGATGCATCGAGGGATCCGGTTTTTTTGGCAAGCGCATCAAGCAGCAGAACGCCATCATAGACCGACTGGCCAAGGGCATTGAGTGCCGGAGCGTCCGCCCCGTTCTTTGCCTTGTATTTGTCGGCGAACGCCTTGGCGGCAGGCGTGTCGATGCTTGCAAAATACCCGGCGGAGGAAAACAGGTTCTTGGAGTTTTCCGCGCCAATCCCGGCCAGTGTGTTTTCCTCGATCAATGTGCCAAGCCGGACCACGTCGTCGGCGAGACCGAAACTGGCAAAAGCGCGGTTGAAGCCGACCGATGCGCCACCAACCAGCGTGATCAGCACACCATCGGCGCCGCTTTCCTTGATTTTCGCCAGGCTTGAATCGAAATTGTCGACGGTGAAGGGCAGATATTCCTCACCAACCACCGAGCCGCCGGCTGCTTCGATATAAGCCTTTGCAGCCGCATTGGTATCACGCGGCCAGTTGTAGTCATTGCCGATGAGATACCACTTTGTGATGCCCTTCTCGGCCGAAAGCCAGGGAATCACCGGCTCGAGCTGTTGGCTCGGCGTTTCACCGAGAACATAGGTGCCGGCGGAGCACTCACCCCCTTCGTAAACAGGCGTATAGATGTAGGGCACCTGTCCCTTGAACAGGTTGGTCAGGGCACCGCGCACGGCGCTGTCATGCATGCCGATGAAGGCTTCGGCCTTCTGCCCCTTCCATAGCTTCAGCGCTGCCTGTGTCGCATCGGCCGGCGGACCGCCGACATCGACAAACTCCGGTTCGATCATGCGACCGAGCAAACCGCCAGCAGCATTGATCTCATCAACAGCCAGTTGCGCGCTCATCTGCGATGAGGGGCCAAACAGTCCGGCCGGGCCGGATAGCGGGATCAGGATGCCGACCTTGACCGGATCCGCTGCAAACGCAGTAGCGCCGAATGGCTTGGCTACAATGCCCGCAAGCGCCGCAAGGCCGATGGCCGTTTTCACAAATTCTCTTCTTTGCATGTCGATTGCTCCCAATTGTTGTGTCGTCAAATGCTGTCCGGCGCCGCGGAAAATCCAAGCACTTTTTCAATGGCTGCGGCGACCGCCAGCAACCTGTCATCCGAGCCGGCCGGTCCGTCGAGTTCAACGCCGACAGGCAGGCTGTCGGCGGACAGGCCGCAGGGCAGGCTAATCCCCGGAATCGCGGCGTTGCTGGCCGGATCGGTGTTTCGAATGAAGGTCGGAAAGGTCGGCACCTGCTCGCCATTGAGCTCAACGGTTTCGTCCTGGCCGATCGGCCGCGCCGGAAGCGGCGCCGTCGGAAAGATTGCAGCATCCAGCCGATGGTCTGCAAAGTAGCTTGCATAGGCCGCCTGTAGGCGCGGCCGCTCCACATCCATGGCCTGCCGGTAAACCGATTCCGGCATTGCCTCCTCACCAAGCTGCGACTGGAAAACGCCTTTGACATCAGGACTTCCGACGCCATCGCAGATATCCTGAAGCGAGTGGTCGATCCCGTTCTGCTTCAAAAAGATTTTCAGGTCCTGAATGAACTCGAACAGGGCAACCGGAAAACTGATGGCGGCATTGAGCGTACCGACATCCGGGATATCGGCCTCAATAAGGTCCACTCCGGCACCGGCCAATTGCCGCAGCACCTTCTCGATATTTTCTTCGATGGACGGATCCAGATTGTCGAAGAAATATCCACGCGGAACACCGATGCGCAGTGCCGTCGGCGCGGGTATGTCGTCTCCTTCAGGCACATCGGCCATTACCGCATCAAGCAACCGGGCATCACCGACGGTTCGGGTGATGGGACCGGCGGTGTCTCGGGTATGGGAGATCGGCACGATTCCGTCGCCGGGATACCGGCCAACACTTGGCCGAAATCCGACAAGTCCACACAGCGAAGCCGGAAGCCGGACAGAAGCGCCGGTATCCGTGCCTATTCCGGCGGGCATCATGCGCGCCGCCACCGTCACGGCCACACCACCACTCGATCCGCCTGGGATCATGTCCGGGTTCCATGGGTTGCGGGCTGCACCGGTCACGGCATTGTTGTTTGTGATGCCAAAGGCCAGCTCATGCATATTGCCCTTGGCACCGAGCAGTGCCCCGGCCTCGAACAGCCGTTGGGCTACCGGTGCATTCCGGCGAGCCATCCAGCCCTGCAGGGCCCCGGTGGCTGCGCCGGTGGGAAGGTCTGTCGTGGCGATATTGTCCTTCAGGCAAAGAGGCACACCCGCCAATCCGGTTCCGGCCTTGCCGGATGCATCCGCCCGGTCAGCTGCAGCGCGCAATGCATTCCAATCGTGAGAGGCAATGGCATTCAGCGAAGCGACAGCTTTGCTGCGGTCAATCAGGGCCTCGACATAATCACGGCTGGAAACGCGTCGTTCCCGCAGTTCGACCAAAACCTCGCGCATGGTCAGCTTGTAGAGATCGGTCAGCGACACATTTTCCTCCCGCCGGGTTGATCAGCGATAAACCGGTGTGCGTGGAAGGGTCGTACAGGGGCCGCACCAAGTATATCCTCAAAATTGAGGATTTTGCCGGTGAATGCCCGATACCGCGCAGTCCGGTGCACCGAAACCATCAGCCTGTGGCTGATCTGCCGGTCACAATTGGAGCAGTTGCTGCAAGACCTCCGAAAACCTGGTGTCAGGTTCGCGCAGTCGGGACCATAGCAACACGATGTCGGCCGCAGCCTGCGGTGTCGCAATCGGAACCGTAACCAGCGGTGCGCCGTCATAGCTGATATCGCCTGGCGGGTCTGAATAACTGATCCCGACCCCGACGCCATGGGCGGCCAGGGACCGCATCATCTCCAGCGAGCTGACCCTTTGCCTGATATTCGGCGTCAGATTCATGGCGTCCAGGAGGTTTCGAACAAAACCTTCCGAGAGATCTTCGGCAAACAGGATCATCGGATGAGCGACGAGTTCTTCCAGTTCGACGGATTCTCTGGCCGCAAATGGGTGGCTCCTGGACAAAAAGGCAACGGGCGTGATGGTTCGAATGCGTTGCCGCATGAACGCTTCCCCAAAGCCGATATCATAGGAAATCACGATATCGGCCCGGCCCTCTGACAGATCAGTGGCAAGACCGGAGAACCGACCTTCAAGCACCTGAAAATCCAAATCCGGAAAATGCTCTTCCAGCCGCATCAGCGCCGGGGCAAGATACCAGGGTGCGATGTCCTCGAAGCAACCCACGACGAAAGGCACATGCGCCTCCGGCCCCATTTCAATCTCGTCCGCCCGCTCAAGCAGGTCACGTGCCTTTCGGATAATGCGGTGACCAAAGGGCGTGATTTCAATCGGTGCACCCTTGCGTCTGATGAACACAGTACGCCCAAGTCGCTGCTCCACCCGGGTAACGGCAACCGAAAGGGACGGTTGCGAGACATGCAGATGAGCGGCGGCATCGGTCAAGCTACCGGCATCGGCAATGGCCACGATATATTCATATTGTCGAAGTGTATTATATAGCATCAAGCTATTTATATAATGATCAAATATTATTGGAAGTTAATAATCAATCTGGCTACGGTGATGCCGTAATTGGGAAAACCGAAAATGCATCCACTCCTGACACAAGAGCACATCGACACGTTTCAGCGCGACGGTGTCGTATTGATCAAGGGCCTTTTCAAGGACCATATCGATACGATCCGCGCCGGGATCGAACGCAACATGGCAGACCCCGGCCCCTATGCAGCCGAAAACCTGAAAGAAGGTGAAGGCGGACGCTTTTTCGATGATTATTGCAATTGGACCCGCATCCCGGAATTCGAACAGGTGATCCATGCCTCGCCGGCCGCCAAAGTCGCCGCTGATCTGATGAAGTCAGACCGCGTGCAGGTGTTTCATGACCATGTGCTGGTAAAGGAGCCGGGTACGTCGAAACCGACCCCATGGCATCAGGACGGACCCTATTACTTCGTGGATGGGGTACAAAATGTCAGTTTCTGGTCGCCGATGGATGCGGTCACGGATGCCAGCCTGCGATGTGTTGCGGGAAGCCATGCCTGGGACAAACCCGTCCTGCCGACGCGCTGGCTGGCGGAAACCAGCTTTTATCCGGATGAAGATGAATATATGCCGGTGCCTGATCCCGATGCCGAAGGAATGGAAATCAGGGAATGGGAGATGCAGCCCGGCGATGCCGTCGCGTTCAATTACGGCATTCTGCACGGCGCGCGCGGGAACGCGACAACATCACGCCGTCGGGCATTCTCGTTGCGGCTTGTCGGAGATGACGCCCGATATGTCGAACGTCCGGGTCCCACCTCTCCTCCCTTTCCCGGCCATGACATGAAGCCTGGACAAATCCTGCGCGAAGACTGGTTCCCGGTGGTGTTTCACCGCTGACGATCCGTCGTTGATTTGGACTGAACACTGTCGCGCCGGTCAATGCTGCGTGCCAATACAGTTGGGAAAATGGTGTTCGTCTCCAGGTGCCGGAATCATGCCAAAACGCAGCTCAACGACGCCGAACTCAAAACCTGCTCCGCCAGCCCGCCCGGTCGCCGCCGTGGGTCTGTCAGTTCTCTTTGGAAAGCGCAGCCTCGGCCTCGGCCTTGTTCCGCTGCGCGGCCGGGTAGTCAGGCTTGAGCCGCAGTGCCTCATCATAGTCTTTTACGGCCAGCTCAAATTTGCCCATCGTGGCATAGGCCCTGCCGCGATTGTTGAAATAGGCCCAGACGTATTGTGTCGGATCGAGGCTCATGGCCTTGTTGTAGTCGGCGATGGCCAGTTCGCTCTTTCCGAGTTCGTTGAAGGACATGCCGCGCATATTGTAGCCGGGTGCATCATTGGGCCTCAGGGCAAGAAAGGTCGACATAGCCATCACAGCGAGTTCGTCCCGTGCGCCGGCCCAATAGGAGCGGCCGAGAAGATCCAGCGCTTCGATCTGCAAGGGGCTGCCCGTTTCTGCCAAATAGGCTGCACGGAGAAAATCAATTGAGGCGGATCCAAACTTCTTCGCCTTGCGGTGTTCCTTGCCTTTCTTCAGGTGCGCTTCGGCGCTCGTTTTGCCCTTGAACGTCGCCTTCAGGTGGTGCAGGGCGTTGTTGAAGTCCTTCACACTCCGGGCAATCTGGTCCGAACCGGCATAAGCCATCGCGCGGTAGTAGTAGGCCGTGCCGCTCGAAGGGCTCAGTTCCAAAGCGGTTGTCAGGTCCTTGATTGCCTCATTGTAATCCTTGGCGCGAATGAAGACCCTGGCGCGATCAATCAACACCACCTGCGGATTGCTGCTACCGTCCAGGGCTGCGGTGAAGTCCAGAAATGCGGGCCGCAACTTGTCCTGATTGAGATGAGCGAGGCCACGCCTGTAGAAGACAGTGGCTCGATCCTCTTTTGTCAGCTTGATGGTTGTTGAGTCGATAATTTGAGTGCAACCGTCAACCGCTTTGGCCGGATCCTTACCGGTACATGTGGCAATGAGCTGTTGCAGCAGAGCGTTTGCTTCGGCATCCCTTTTCTTGGCATCATCGGCTGCATCACAATCCTTCCCACCCTCAAGCTGACAGAGTGCCTTCCTGCGGCCTTCGACCGCTTCCTTCGATGGCGCAATTCTGGCAAGCAGTTGTTGCGCTCTGGTTGCACCCCTGCCGCCGGACGAAGCCTCTTGCTTGAGTTTCTCGCGCCTGCGCTCCGTGCGGGCGATTGACGTGTCGAAATCCGCAAGGGCCTCTTTGTATTTACCGAGCGCATAGTAGGCTTCGCCACGCCGATCCAGTTCATCGCTGTAATCCATGATCTCCATAACGGCGCTATAGTCCTGAACCGCCTGTTCGAATTCGCCGGTGTCGTGAAACGCGCGGGCGCGGCGATAGAGGAGCATGGCTTTGTTTTTTTCCGCGCCACCGACAGACCTACCGGTTTCGGACGCGATCGCGACCGCCTTCTCGAAATCGGCAAGAGCGAGGTCGTCCCTGCCCTTTTCGAGATAAATCTCGCCGCGCTCGTTGAGGGCACTGATATTGCCTGGCTCGAGCCCGAGGGCCTTGTCGAGATCCGTAAGTGCTGCTTCGCTGTTGCCATTGCCCGCAAGAAAGCGCGCTCGGCCGACCAGCGGCCATGCATTCTTGGGCGCAAGTTCGACCGCTCTGTTGTAGGATTTGAGGGCCTCGTCTTGACGGCCTTTTCCGGCAAGGCTTTGCGCGCGCGCCAAATGCGCATCGACAAATTCCGGATCCAACGCAACAGCCTTGTCAAACGAATCCAGCGGGTCTTCCTTGCTGGTCACCCAATTCAACATGACACCACGCCAATAGTGGGCTACGGCAGAGTCGGGCTGGAGTGCGACGGCATCGGTGAAATCGCTGAGCGCCTGCGCCTGCCAATCGTGTCGATCCATGATCCCACGGGTCATCAGGGCCGTAAACCTGGCATCGTCCTCCGCAGCGGGGGAATCGATGACCTGTGAACAGGCGGCCTTTGCCCGTTTGTTCTGCTCCAATGTCTTTGTGTCGCCCGTGCATATCGTCAGGGCTTGTTCCAGCTTCGCCGGATCGGTAACTGGCCCGTCCTTTGCCCCAAGGGCCGGAGAACACGCGATGGCCAGGAGAATGAGTACCGCAGTCGATCGTGCAATCGGGAGCATCATGGTTCTCTCCTCAAGCATGTTGTCAGGGTGCCACGAGGCACCTATTCACTGGCCTCTTCCGTGGGCTTCTTCTCCGCCACTGCGCCGGTCTCTTTTTCAGGCGCCTTTGCTGTCATGTCATCAGCATCTTGCTGGCGCCAATTGTTCGGGTTCCACAGATGTGTGGTCTTCGCCGCTTCGTTGACGGCTTCTTCGATCAGTTTTCTGACGTGGATCGGCTTGAGGCCTCGAACAGGCTGGCTTCCCGCGAGACGAAACTTCCGACTTCGAGTCAGGTACATGAAACGCATCGTGTCGAGCTGGAAGTTTCGCTCCAGGACTTCGAGCAACACGTCGTAAGGAAAATTCTGCCCTTCCTCGAGCGGCCAGAAGTCCATCTCGGCCCATAGCAACTTTGTGTCGGGATTGACGGATACATTCATCGTCCAGTTCAGACCTGGGACGCTGCCGGTGATCTCCTGGAAGACATATCCGTTCGGATATTTGTTTTCCGTCGGTTCGTAGCCCAGATTTTCGAGCATCTCGACGAGGCCGGCATTGTCGAACTGCCCAGTCTCGGCGGCAGCCGGAGGTGCGGCGCAAAGCACCAATAGGAGTGGGAAAATGGCAGCGGTGGCCGTGATGGAACTGACTGCACAGCGCATGATGGTCCTCCCGTTCTAATGGCAAGCGGTGCATTCTGCGTTACTATTTGTGTCCTTCATTTGGGCGCGGAACGGGTCTGGCAAATTGCGTCAACACAGTGCTGGCGGCATTCTGTTAGTACCCATGTCGTTTCCGACAAAGACGCCAGACCAATACTTGCAACGCCTCAAGTTGTCTTGAGACGAAATCATACCGTACCTGCACAGCATAGTATAGAGTGGCTCGGAATGACAGTAGAGTCTGCTGCTTGGTGCAGCATCTCCGCTCCGGCCGGAGCCCCTAGGAACCCGTATTTGGTGTGGGTGTCGGTGCAGTTCACGCGGATGAATATTGCGCATGCCATCCGATGGACATGGCATGATCACGGTGTTGAACATCGGCTCAGATGTGCGCATCGTGGGACGGGTTGTCCAACTGCGCGGGAATCCTTGCCATTCAGCCAGCTATCGACGTGCCGAAAGCCGTCAGAATCCGCAGGTCGGGCGGCCCACGATCTTGAACGGGTTCGATACCGTCAGTCGATGGTATAGGAAACAGTCTTTCCTGACCTAGTGGCAGGTGATCCGCTTGACCAGTTGCGAGCGGCCTGAAATACCGAATTTTTCGTACACATGTTTGATATGCGTGCGGACCGTCGTAAAGGAAATTCCGCATATCTCGGCAATCTGCTTGTCGGAGTGGCCGGCCAGAATCGCGGCGCAGACTTCCTTTTCCCGCTTGGTCAGGGTTGCTTGTGTTGCCGCACGGTCCAGCGCTGCCAGAAGGTTGAGCTCGGGATTGTTTCGGCCTTCGCGCATCAACGCGGTTCGCATCGCATTGGTAAATGCCGGTCCAATCGCATCGAGAATGGCAATCTCGCGCCGGGTAAAGTCCTCCTGGTCGCTGCCCCGCCAGATGCGCAGGTCACCAATGTTGCGACCCGACGCATAGGCGTAATAGTTCATTCCGTAATGGAGCCCGTCCCGGGACAGGAAATCATTGAAGAACTCGGTCCGGACAAATCGCCGACGGGGCAGAATTTCGCTGACACATGTGGCCTTGCGTCGCCGTTGCAGGACCGGGGTGATCGGATCGCGATACTGGAAATACCCCTCATAGGAATTGAGATTTTCATCGGACATGTTCAGGGATACGCGGTCCGTGAATTCCCCGACCGCGTCATCCCAGACATAGGAGGCAAAATAGCGCGCATCGAGCAGGTCCAGCAGGAGCGAGCCCACGCGGCGTCGCAACCGGGCGGAGTCCTGGTCTCCAGACAGCTCCCGCATGATCCGGAAAACGATATCCGTTTGTTTGACTGTCAGATTCATAGGAGCAGGCCCCGGATTTCGACCGTCTTGCGCCAAGCATATTACAAAGGCACAAAATGTCCATCGGAGCCCTGATCGACCTTGCAAGACCCACGGCCTTGTGAAATCAATGCCGACCTCGGCCCGTGCCGCCGACAGCCACCATTCACACGACACGCAGCAGGTAATGTCGAAATGAGCCAGTCACCGTCCTCCGTCGATCCCGATGGTCTTCTTGAATATTCGGTCGTGTTCACCGATCGTTCGCTCAATCACATGTCGAAAAGCTTTCAAGGTGTCATGCGGGACATCTCGTCCATGTTGCGCGACGTTTACAACGCCGAAGCCGTGGTGGTCGTTCCAGGTGGCGGCACCTACGCAATGGAAGCCGTCGCCCGACAGTTCGCGACGGACAAGAAGTGCTTGGTGATCCGCGACGGCTGGTTTTCCTTTCGCTGGACCCAAATCTTCGAAGCCGGAGACATTCCGGCCTCGTCAACCGTTTTCAGGGCCCAACGGGTGTCAGACGATCCCCAGGCCCCATTTGCACCGCCTCCGATCGATGAGGTTGTCGCCGCCATCGCCCGGGAAAAGCCCGATATGGTCTTTGCGCCCCATGTGGAGACATCTGCGGGGATCATGCTTCCGGATGCCTATATTCAGGCACTCACCGAAGCGGTTCATGCGGTCGGTGGCCTTTTCGTGCTGGATTGCATCGCATCGGGCGCCATCTGGGTCGATATGAAGGCAAACGACGTCGACGTCCTGATCAGCGCGCCGCAGAAGGGCTGGAGTTCTTCGCCCTCAAGCGGCCTCGTCATGCTTGGTGAACGCGCCCTCGCCCACCTGCCGGACACGACAAGCACCAGCTTTGCCTGCGACCTGAAGAAATGGCACCAGATCATGCAGGCCTATGAGAATGGCGGACACGCCTATCATGCGACCATGCCAACCGACGCCCTGGCCGGCTTTCGCGACACGATGACCGAAACGAGAGACTATGGCTTTGACAAGGTTCGCGCCGAGCAGTTGGAACTTGGCAGCAGGGTCCGTCAGATGCTGACCGAACGCGGCTTTCAAAGCGTCGCCGCGCCCGGATATGAAGCGCCAGGTGTGGTTGTCGTCTACACCGATGATGTCGACAAGCACAATGGCAGCAAATTCGCAGCACAGGGCATGCAGATCGCCGCCGGTGTGCCGCTTCAATGCGACGAGCCAGAAGGATTTCAGACTTTCCGGCTGGGCCTGTTCGGCCTCGACAAGCTGCACAATATCGACCGAACGGTCGACCGGCTGAAATCCGTTCTCGACCGCATCAATTAGGGTCGGGACTCACGAACAGGTCGACCTTTTCAAACGTGGTCACGTCGATGATGCCGAGATCGGAGATTCTGATCTCGGGTATGACCACCAATGCCAGAAGGGAATGCTGCATATAAGCATTGTTGAGCGTGCAGCCACATTCGCGCATGGCCTCCACCAGCCGGTCGGCCTTCGCGGCGACAATTTCTGATCGCTCATCGGACATCAGGCCGGCAATAGGCAGTTCCACCAACGCCAGTTCCTTGCCGTTCGAAAAGACCGTGATGCCTCCGCCGACTTCGCCGAGACGATTGGCGGCCAGCGCCATATCCTCCTTGTTGGTGCCGACGACAATCATGTGGTGGCTGTCATGGGCAACCGTCGATGCCATGGCGCAATCGGCCGTGTATCCGAACCCTGACACAAAACCGTTGACCACGCCCCCTGTCTTGTCGTGCCGTTCGACCAACGCAATCTGGCAAACATCATTGACGCGATCCATCCCGACCACGCCATCGGCAACGGGCAGATCCGCCTCCAGCGCGCGGGTTGGAGCCTGGTTCTCGATAACCCCGATCACTCGGGCACGCACCCCGTTGGCGCCATCCGGCGCCATGACATCGAAATCTCCGGCGTGCAGCTGTTTTCCGAGGTGCACAGTATTCTTGGCAAAATCGGGATAGTCACTGGGTGCAATGTCCACCGTCAAAGCACCGTTTTCCGCCAAAACCTTGCCGCGGGCAATCACCGTTTCAATGTCCAGGGTCGCCAGGTCGGAGGTCAGGATAAGATCGGCTCGACGCCCCGGTGCGATGGATCCGAACTCACGTTCCATCCCGAAATGCTGTGCCGTGTTGAGCGTCGCCATCTGAATGGCAGTGATCGGTCTGAGCCCCTGCTCGATAGCATGACGCACCACGCGATTCATGTGGCCATCATTGACCAGCGTTCCCGAGTGGCTGTCATCGGTGCACAGGATGAAGTTGCGTGGGTCGAGCCCGGCCTCGGTCACCGCCTTGATCTGCGGCGCCACATCGTACCAGGCTGAACCGAGGCGCAACATGGCCCGCATGCCCTGGCGCACGCGGGCGATCGCATCCTCCATGCGGGTGCCCTCGTGATCATCGGCCGGGCCACCAGCCGCATAGCCGTGAAACGGCAATCCGAGATCGGGAGATGCATAATGCCCACCAACCGTCTTGTCGGCCAATTGTGTGGCGGCGATTTCTCCAAGCATCTTCGGGTCATTGAAGGCAACACCCGGAAAATTCATCATTTCACCAAGACCGCAGATATTGGGCCATTGCATCGCCTCCTGAACGTCCTCGACACTCAATGTCGCACCGGCATTTTCCAGTCCGGGCGCCGACGGCACGCAACTGGGCATCTGAACCAGCACGTTGATCGGCAGCGAAACCGCTTCGTCATGCATCAGTTTGACGCCCGGCATGCCAAGGACATTGGCAATTTCATGCGGGTCGATGAACATTGTCGTGGTGCCGTGCGGAATGACAGCGCGGGCAAATTCGGTGACCGTGACCATGCCGCTTTCCACATGCATGTGACCATCGCACAGGCCGGGCACCAGATAACGACCCTCTGCATCGATGATGACGGTTGCATCCCCAATCGCATGTTCCGCATTCGCTCCGACAAACGCAAATCGTCCATCGGCAATGGCGATATCCGTGCCTGGAACAATCTCGCCTGAATAAACATTGACCCATTTTCCGTTGCGGATCACCATATCGGCGTGGGTACGCCCCATGGCGACGTCAATCAGGCGCGGTGCCACCGCGCTCCAGGTCTTTATGTCGGTCATCCAATTCTCCAGATTGCAATCAGGCCGCCCCAGCATAGGGCAGCAGCGAGGATAAATGATAGGACCATTTTGCCGTGCGCTCTCGGCCCGTTCGATGAAATCGTGTGGACATTTTCTCGTTGGTTGGCAAGATGCATTGGACACAGGAAACAGATGCATGAAGAAATCTCGCGGCGGCAACGGCGTTGACATCGCAAAGGCGCCGTCCGTACCGGTGCAAAATCCGCACAACGTAAAGGGCAACAAGGAAAAAGTGCTGGAGGTCGCCATCGGGCGGGCCGTCCGGGCGCTGCGCCGGCAGCGCAATGTCACCGTGGCCGAGTTGGCAAAATCCACCGGCCTGTCGATCGGCATGCTCTCCAAAATCGAGAACGGTGTAACATCCCCGTCACTGACCACCTTACAGGCGCTGTCAAACGCACTGAGTGTGCCGCTGACGTCCTTTTTTCGCGGATTTGAGGAACATCGTGCCGCTGTTCACGTCAAGGCGGGCACGGCGGTCGAAATGGAGCGCGCAGGAACCCGCGCCGGGCATCAGTATAACCTTCTGGGGCATATTGGCGCCAATTCGAGTGGTGTCATCGTCGAGCCCTATCTGATCACCCTGACGGAAAAGTCGGACGTCTTTCCGACCTTCCAGCACGAGGGAATGGAAATCCTCTACATGCTGGAAGGCAAGGTCGAATACCGCCATGGCGACGACCTCTACTTGCTGGAGCCAGGAGACAGTTTGTTCTTCGACGCTGACACGCCGCACGGGCCTGACAATCTCATCAGCCTGCCGGCCCGCTATCTTTCCGTGATTTCCTATCCGCAGGGCGATTGAGGCTTGGCAGAATCACCCCTGTGATGAAAAAAAGTTTCTTCTTGGTTGAATCGATTTCTGGCCGGTGTTAGCGTAGAGCGATCAACGTTGGAGGATGGATTATCCATGTGCGGCATTGTCGGATTGTTTCTCAAGGATCGGTCGCTTGAACCCGAATTGGGCAGGCTCCTGACCGACATGCTGGTCACCATGAGCGATCGCGGCCCGGACAGTGCCGGTATCGCCATCTATGGCGCTGAACAGGACGGCAAATCCAAACTGACCGTTCAGTCTGGGGATCCTGATGTGGACTTCGCAGGTCTGGATGCGGAATTGAGCAAGGTGCTGGGCGAGGACGTTACCCTCCGCCGCAAGGACACTCATGCCGTTCTGGAAATGCCGGTCGGCGCCACAGAAAAGGTGCGGGCATTTCTGGCATCGTCCCATCCGAATATCCGGATCATGAGCGCCGGAGACATCATCGAGATCTACAAGGAAGTCGGGTTGCCGAAAGATGTCGCCGAACGTTTTGCCCTTTCAAGCATGTCCGGAAGCCACGGGATCGGCCACACTCGAATGGCAACGGAATCGGCCGTCACGACCATGGGTGCCCATCCTTTTTCCACCGGGTCCGATCAGTGTCTGGTGCACAATGGCTCCCTGTCCAACCACAACTCGCTGCGGCGCAAGCTGCGGCGCGAGGGCATGGCATTCGAAACCGAAAACGACTCCGAAGTTGCGGCTGCCTACCTCACCTACAAGATGCGCGAAGGCAGCAATCTCGGCGATGCCATGAAATCGGGCCTCGATGATCTTGACGGGTTTTTCACCTTCGTCGTCGGCACCAAGGACGGGTTTGGCGTCGTCCGGGACCCGATCGCCTGCAAGCCCGCAGTGATGGCCGAGACGGACCAATATGTCGCCTTCGGTTCCGAGTATCGCGCGTTGGTCAATTTGCCGGACATCGAATCGGCCCGCGTCTGGGAACCGGAACCGGCCACCGTTTACTTCTGGGAGCATTGAGCCATGCAAACCATCGACATGGCCGAATCCGGCCTGCGCGAACTCAATTCCACCCTGCAAGCCCAGGCCGAACAGACCAATCAGACCGACTGGGAGATCGTCAACACCAGGGGCAGCCATGCGGTGGCTGTTGGTCTTGATGCACCAATCGATGTCACGATCCGAGGCTCCACCGGCTACTATTGTGCCGGAATGAACAAACAAGCGACCGTCCGGGTCAAGGGGTCCGCCGGTCCGGGCGTTGCCGAGAACATGATGTCAGGCACCGTCATCATCGATGGCGATGCCAGCCAGTATGCCGGTGCGACTGGCCATGGTGGCCTGTTGGTCATCAAGGGCAATGCTTCCTCGCGCTGCGGTATCTCAATGAAGGGTATCGATATCGTCGTGCACGGCAATATCGGGCATATGTCGGCCTTCATGGCACAATCGGGCAATCTGGTGGTGCTCGGAGATGCGGGCGATGCCCTGGGTGACTCGCTTTATGAAGCACGGCTGTTTGTGCGTGGCAGTGTCAAGAGCCTCGGTGCCGATTGCGAGGAAAAGGAGATGCGCCCCGAACATCTGGAAATTCTGCGCGACCTGCTGGAACGCAGTGGCGCTGATGCCAGCCCGGAAGAATTCAAGCGCTACGGTTCGGCGCGCAAGCTTTACAATTTCAATATCGACAATGCGTCGGCCTACTAGGGAAAAATGCAGATGAAAAACGATGGCATTCCCGCAACCACACCGCGCAAGCCCTGGACCTTCAACGATGATGTCAATTCCGACATCCGCCGCGCCGCTGAAACCGGAATCTACGACATTCGTGGCGGTGGTGCCAAAAGGCGCGTGCCGCATTTCGACGACCTGCTTTTTCTCGGCGCCTCGATTTCCCGCTATCCGCTGGAAGGCTATCGGGAGAAGTGTGAAACCAAGGTGACGCTCGGTACGCGGTTTGCCAAGAAACCAATCGAGCTTGATATTCCGATCACCATCGCCGGCATGAGTTTTGGCGCGCTGTCCGGACCTGCCAAGGAAGCGCTCGGCCGCGGCGCTACGGCAGCCGGCACATCGACCACAACGGGCGATGGCGGCATGACCGAGGAGGAACGCGGTCATTCGGACAAGCTTGTCTACCAGTATCTGCCATCCCGCTACGGTATGAACCCGGACGATCTGCGGCGCGCCGACGCCATTGAAGTCGTGGTCGGCCAAGGCGCCAAACCGGGCGGCGGGGGTATGCTGCTGGGTCAGAAAATCTCCGATCGCGTCGCCGAGATGCGTGACCTGCCAAAAGGCATCGATCAGCGCTCGGCCTGCCGTCACCCGGACTGGACGGGCCCGGATGACCTGGAGATCAAGATCCTCGAGTTACGAGAGATCACCGGCTGGGAAAAGCCGATCTATATCAAGATCGGGGGCGCACGCCCCTATTTCGACACAACGCTGGCCATCAAGGCCGGCGCAGACGTGGTGGTTCTCGACGGCATGCAGGGCGGAACGGCCGCCACCCAGGATGTTTTCATCGAACATGTCGGCCAGCCGACACTTGCCTGTATCCGTCCAGCGGTTCAGGCGTTGCAGGACCTTGACATGCACCGCGAGGTGCAACTTGTTGTCTCGGGTGGCATACGCTCCGGGGCCGACGTCGCCAAGGCGCTCGCAATGGGTGCCGATGCGGTGGCCATCGGCACGGCGGCGCTGATTGCCATTGGTGACAATGATCCGCGCTGGGAGGCCGAATACAACAAGCTTGGGACCACGGCGGGCGCCTATGATGACTGGCAGGAAGGCAATGACCCGGCCGGCATCACCACCCAGACGCCGGAACTGATGCAACGGTTCGATCCGGTTGCCGGTGGGCGACGGCTGAGAAACTATCTCAATGTAATGACGCTCGAAACACAGACCATTGCGAGAGCCTGCGGCAAAAGCCATGTGCACAATCTCGAACCGGAGGATTTGTGCGCTCTCAACATTGAAGCTGCAGCGATGGCCGGTGTTCCCTTGGCGGGAACAGACTGGATACCTGGCAAGCAAGGCATGTAGAGGAAGCAACAAACGCGGACGCATGACACTGGAAAAGAACCGCGACACACACAAAGGGGAATAGGCAATATGGCAAAAGATCTGGTGGCGTTCGCCAAGGAAAAGGGCGTCAGATACTTCATGATTTCCTTCACTGACCTGTTCGGGGGGCAAAGAGCCAAGTTGGTGCCCACCCAGGCGATTGCCGATATGCAAGACGAAGGGGCCGGTTTCGCCGGATTTGCGACCTGGCTGGACATGACACCCGCCCACCCCGATATGCTGGCCGTTCCGGACGCCTCGTCGGCCATCCAGCTGCCATGGAAACCCGACGTCGCCTGGGTAGCCAGCAATTGCGTCATGGAGGACCAGATTGTCGAACAGGCGCCGCGCAATGTTCTCAACCGGCTGATCGAGGATGCCGCAGCAGACGGCATGCATGTCAAAACCGGTATCGAAGCAGAGTTCTTTTTGCTGATGCCTGACGGCAGCGCCATATCGGATGAACACGATACGGCCTCCAAGCCCTGCTATGATCAGCAAGCCATCATGCGGCGCTATGACGTCATAACCGAGATCTGCGACTATATGCTGGAACTCGGTTGGGGGCCCTATCAGAACGACCATGAAGACGCCAACGGTCAGTTCGAGATGAACTGGGAGTTCGACGACGCGCTGCGCACGGCGGACAAACACTCCTTCTTCAAATTCATGGTCAAATCTGTTGCTGAAAAACACGGACTCAGGGCAACATTCATGCCCAAACCGATTGAAGGCCTGACCGGCAATGGCTGTCATGCGCATATTTCGGTCTGGAACAAAACCGGCCGCAAGAATGTCTTTGCCGACAACAAGATGGAACTCGGCCTGTCGGAGAAGGGACGTCATTTCCTCGGCGGAATCATGAAACATGCCTCGGCGCTTGCCGCGATTACCAATCCGACCGTGAACTCCTACAAGCGGATCAACGCCCCACGAACAGTCTCAGGAGCGACCTGGGCACCAAACACGGTGACCTGGACCGGCAACAATCGCACCCACATGGTACGGGTCCCCGGCCCCGGCCGGTTTGAATTGCGGCTGGCGGACGGTGCGGCCAATCCCTATCTTTTGCAGGCTGTCATCATCGCAGCCGGTCTTGACGGTGTGCGCACCTCTGCCGATCCCGGCAAACGCCATGACATTGACATGTATCAGGACGGTCACAAGGTCAAAAATGCCCCGAGACTGCCCTTGAACATGCTCGACGCGCTGCGCGAGTTTGACAAGGACAAAGCACTGAAAGCGGCCATGGGCAGCGAATTCTCATCCGCCTATCTCAATCTGAAGCGGCAGGAATGGGATTCTTTCGTTTCCCATTTCTCGAACTGGGAGCGTGAGCACACGCTGGACATCTGAGCTTCGGACAAGATTACCGACCGAAACAAAGTTTGAAACCGGCCGCAGGGCGGCCGGTCATTTGCCGCAATTGCACAGCCTTGCTTTGACAGCGCATGATGTTCCCGCCGCAACGTACGGATTTTTCAATCCTTTCGATCCCTGAAGTGAAGCTGCACTTTTCGAAGACGCTTTTGCGGATGGCCTTCCGGATAACACCGGACCTGTTATTGTAAGACAATGTTATGGCAAGCCGGCCGGTGCGCCTCACAAATATCGAAAAAATTTCAAAGATTTACGGTGCCATCGCCTGAAACCGGCTGGACGCGATTCCCGTGTTTCGCCGTTTTCAGGGGACGGTGAAATGCGTCAACCTTTGCAGGGAGGAATTGAGCACATGACTGAAACCGGCGTCGTTGAAATGGGGATACAAGCGCGCGCGCAGCTTGAGGCGGGACGGTGGGTTCAGGCAGCTACATTGTTTGACCGAATGGAAAAGGCAACTCGCCTTTCCCCCAACGAAAATGTCTATTACGGGGTGGCGCTGACCAACCTCAACAAGGTGGACAAGGCGCTCAACCGGTTCACGGACAGCGCTCTGTCATCATCGAACAGACGCAATTTCGTTCGCCGTCGCGCAGTTGTTCCGCAATTGCAAAGCAAAAACTATTCCAACGCCGAGGCCGTGCTCCAACGCCTGCTTGAGATCGCGCCGGACAATGTCGCCAATCTGGGTTCCCTTGCAACGATCTTTCTGCGCGAAGAAAGGGATGGCGACGCACTCGACTGCCTGAAACGGGCTTACGCGCTCAATCCCGGAAGTGCTGCGCTACGCAACCGACTTCTGCAGACTTATGTCCGCATGAACGATGACCGGGGGGCTTGCAAATTTGCTTTGAAGGAACGGCACAGATGGCATGATGATCCGCGCTTTGCCTACGCAAGCGCGGTTGTTTTGCTGAACGCTCACCGCCCGCAGGATGCGCTCGGCGCGGCGGATGCCATTTATTCCCAACATGAGATCGATACGCCGGCAATTACCACCGCAGGACGGATTTATCTCGACGCCAAGCAGCCCCAGCGGGCGATTGCGATCTGCCGCCTGGCCCAGCGCAAATCCATCGATTCAGCCGAAATTCGATTCATCATGGCTCAGGCCTGTCACCAACAGGGCAGCGACCCGAGCATGGCCATCCATCATCTCAGGGCGGGTCAGTCCATCGACGCAGATCACGCCCCTGGTGCCCGAATGCTCGGCGAGATGCTCATGCTGTCCGGTGATCTGAAATCGGCCTCCACGGCGCTCGAAAGTGCTGTACGGATGGAACCGAAAGCACTTGCTGGCCGGATCGATCTCGCCCATGCCTATCATCTTCAAGGCCGATTTGCGGACGCGGCGAATGTCTACACGGACGCCATCCAGATGACATCTTGCTGCGAACCCTGGACACCCCAAGCGGTGTCGACCCTTGTGGCTGCCGGTCGCCATGAAGAGGCCAATTCCGTCTACTCGTCCTATTGCACACAAAAGCGCAAAAGCCTGCCCAAATCCCTCGCATCCGGATTGACCGCGCTCAACGGGCAAACCCAAGTCGGCCGTGATGTGAAACCGAATCTCAGCTGGGCTTGGAACATCGCTCGCAATCTGCCTGGCGGTCACCCGACCAATGACCATGCCGCTTGGCAGCGATCAGCGGTCTGGGGTCACCGCGCCGACGCGCTAATATCCGACTGGATGGAGTGCCGGCCTTTGAAACACCACGAATTGCTGGACCTGATCGATATTGATGAGAAAACCCGCAAATTGCTGCAGCAAGCGCTCGCCGACGGCAAGGGGGCCCTCATTGCAACGGCCAATATCGGCATGACCCTGCCGGTGCCATTCGCCTTTCACAAGCTGGGTGTCACACACAAATGGCTCGCGCCGATTCCGGATCTTTCGCCGATTGCGGCCTATGACTCACTTATCTCGACAAGTGTTTTGCCCAATCTGGACATATCGTTCGAATTCTTTCAGGCACTCGCCAGCGGATCGGTGGTGACCGTTGCGGTAGATGACGCGCAGGATCCGTCTGCCCCGACGGTGTCCTTCGAGGGCAGAAATATGCACTACTCAGACTTTGCCGCACGCGCCGCCTATCGGCGCCGCGTCCCGTCCTTTTTTGCCATGTCCGTCTGGCGCGGCCGACGCATCGACCTGGTTCTCAAACCGCTCCCCCGGCCGGATGCCGAGGAATCAATCGACGCTTTCAAGTCCCGTTGGTCGAACGCTTTCTTCGCCCAACTGAAAAACGGTTTCGGCCTGCCGCCAGAAAATCTTCGGTTGCGCGGCGGACTGTGGCGACGCTCCCCCTAGTCCGGCGAGATCAAAAGGCCGGGAACATCAGCGTCGTTTTACAGTGAGTGGATGCGTTCGGGACGTCAAAACCGCGCTGGGCGCAACACCTGCACATCGGATACGCTGACAACACCGATATGTTCGGCCAGAAAATCCGGCAGGCCTTCGAGGATCGTGTCGACCACGGTTCCGTCGCTGATGGCGATGATCACCACCATGTCGCTGCTGCCTGAAATATCGGCATCACGCTGCCAGCGATTATCATTGCCGAAGCCGGCCAAAGCAGGCACGACAGTATAACCCGTGACGCCGGATGCCTCGAAAAACCGGCAGGCACGTTTATACGCCATGCGTTCAATAATGAGTTCGATCCGCTTTTTTTGATGCATAGTGTCGCCTTCCTATTGGCCAACAAGGCTGGCCAGGGTGATGTAGATCGGAATACCGATTGTCACATTGAAGGGAAAAGTGATGCCGAGAGAAAGCGTCAGATAGATCGATGGTTTGGCTTTGGGAAGGGCCAGACGCATCGCCGCCGGGACAGCTATATAGGAAGCCGAAGCGGTCAGTGTAATCAACAGCGCGGCATCACCCGTTGGCATTCCAAGAAGATAAGCGACGCCACAGGCCATGACCGCCGAGATGAGCGGCATGTAAAGACCGAACGCGATCGTTGGCATATCGAGCTGGCGCCACCCCTGGCGCAGGCCGCGTCCCGCCGAAAGCCCCATGTCCAGCAGGAACAGGCAAAGCACGCCCTGAAAAGGCGCGACAAAAAACGGGGCGACCTTTTCTGTTCCCTCCTCACCGGCGATCCAGCCGATCAGCAGTGCGCCGACAAGCACGACAACCGACGCGTTAAGTAACACTTCACGCATCAGTTCTCCCCGCTCGGACCCTGCGACAGGTCGCGCCGCGGAATCACTGCGGCTGACCAGCAACAGTGCAGCGATGATGGCCGGCGTTTCCATCAGGGCGGCAAGGGCGACCAGATGGCCTGATGTTTCATATCCGCTCAGCCGGACCGCCTCTGTCGCCGCGACAAAGGTGACGATGGAAATGGATCCATAATGGGCCGCGACGGCAGCGGCATCAATGCGGCTCAGCCGGCTTGTCAGTGCCAGCAAGCGAAACGCAATCAGCGGAATGACAAATGACAGCACGATGCCGGCCAGGAACAACAACCCGACCTCCATCGTCAGCTGGTTTTTTGACATCTCCACGCCGCCCTTGAGCCCGATTGCCATCATCAGATAGATGGCGAGCCCCTTTGCGAAAGCTTCCGGCACACTCATCTGGGAGCGCAAAAGAGAAGCGACCAGTCCAAGCAAAAAGAAAAGGATGATCGGGGAAAGAATGGTTGAAAGGGCTGCTTCCATGGAGGCGTCTGTATCCAGAAGAGGTTATCTGTTTCGCAATGTCTAAACGTTTCGTCAGCCGTTTGAAACACGGTAAAAAACGTTTTTCAACTTGGCCGATCACGCTCCCGCCGAATGCCGGGGTTGGAGCGAACCGGCACTGTTTTGGGACAATTCGATTGACCTCGACAGTGTGGTAACTAGTGTGGCCGGCGCGCAAGGCAAATGATTTGATCCGGCACTCCCTGATCGCCCCTGAACGCAGCTGCAGACAATGGAAAAGGCCGCCTCGACGCCATGACAGCAGACAAAAAGGTCTTTGTCAGTCTCACAACAATCCCAGACCGGATTGCCGGAATCGAGCCGTGTATTCGATCGCTGCAAGAACAGACCGTGCCGCCTGAAGCGATTTTTCTATGCATTCCCCGGACGTACAAACTGCACGGCAGTGCCGCCGAAGTTCCCGCATCGCTGATCAACAACTATCCGCTTCTGAAAATCGTTCCATGCGCGGACGATTTCGGCCCGGGAACCAAGGTTCTCGGAAGCCTGGATTGGGTGAACAAAGACGCCGATTCACTGATGGTTCTGGTGGATGACGACTCGACCTATCGCGATTACATGCTGGAAGAATTCGTAAGCGCTTTCCGCGCCGATTCTGATCATGCCTACTCGTTTTATGTCTCCAACTATCGCGGCATCCATGTTGGCCAGGGTTGCGATGGCTTCGCGATACCGGCCACCGCCCTGAAGGGCCTGCGATCATATTTCGAAAGAATTCGGGACAATGAATTTGCCTTCTTTGTCGATGACCTCTGGATTTCGCATTACCTCCAATTGAACGGAATGCAGGCAATCAGCCTGCAAAAGAAGATCCGGCGAAAAGGATTGTCGCGGGGAACAATCTACGAAACCTACAATGGGGTCAGCGCATTGCTTCATATGAAGGGAAAGTACAAGCGCTGGAAATGCATGGCTGAAACCAGGAAGTTTCTCAAACAGGAATTCGGACTTTAGGGCGACGGGCGCCCTTGCGAATTCACGCCAACCGGACTACGGCTCGACCATGCGTATCCTGATCACCGGTGCCAGTGGCTGTGTCGGCCAGTACGTCGTCGAAGAGCTGTTGAACAACACCACTCACGACCTCGTGCTGCTGATACGCGATCGCCGCAAACTACCGCTCCCGCCGGAGGCCGTGTCCAGGGTCGAAATCGTCGAGGGCGACCTGCGGGATGCAAACAGGAACAAACCGGCCCTGGATGGCGTGGATGTCGCCATTCTGCTCGCGACAGCATGGGGCGGCGAAGAAACGTTCGAGATCACTGTCGACGCAAACGTCACGCTGGTGGATAGCCTGATCGCGCTGGGATGCAACCGCATTCTCTATTTTGCCACGGCAAGTGTTCTCACACCGCAGGGCATCCTTTCGGACACGGCGCGCAACCTTGGAACCGACTATATCCGCGCCAAATGGTCTCTGGTTTGTGAATTGGAAATGCGCGCTGAAAAAGCACATGTGATCGGATTGTTTCCAACGCTGGTTTTGGGCGGCAGGGTCACGCACCCGGCAAAACCGCTGTCCCATTTCGCCAGGCTTCTCATCCAGATCGCTCCCTGGATGAAAGTCGGTCGGTTTTTTTCAGCACCGGGCCGTTTTCATGTCATCCATGCCCGGGATATCGCTTCCATGGTCCGCCACTTGTGCGACCAGCGGGAGATCACCAGCGACGGCGGGCAGCGTCTTGTTCTGGGAAATCCGGCCAGGACCGTCGATCAGCTTCTTGTGGAGTTCTGTCGCCATTCGGGTCGAACCGTCAGACCCCTGATAACCATCACGCCGCGCCTGGCCGACCTGTTGATCCGGATGTTTCGAATCCAATTGTCGCCCTGGGACAGATATTGCATGGAACATCCGGATCAGTCCTATGCCGACGCAAAATGTCCCGCTTCATTTGACCTGAAAGGCCACGCACCGAATTTGGCGGACGGTCTTGAAGACATTGGTATCGTCAAGCGATCATAGGCCTTGATCGACTGACTGGTTCGTTGATTTAGCGCGTCGACCTGCCTCGATTTCGGCATGCAGAATCATCATTGTGCGAACCAGGCCGCTCGTCGGCTCATACCCGTTTGTCATTGTCGCCTCGACCTTTCCCTGAAGGTCCAGATACCGATTGGCCAACCGGTCGAGCACCGAAAAAACGCCCAGCTGTTTTGTCTGAAGCCCGACCCCGAATGTCGGGTGTTTTGCGTAGAACAGCGCACCATTCGCCCCGCGCATACGTTCCAGCGCCAACCGCTCTTCAAGGGGAGCGGTTATCGCCCTTGGCTTGTAGTGATAGATCGGCGCCGAATGGGAAAACGTCGGCCTGACGCCATTGCGGGCCAACCGCACATACATTTCCGGGTCTTCCCAACCGTATGTCCGAAAAGCCTCGTCAAAGCCGCCTGCCTCCGTGACAAGTCTTTTTCTGACGGACGCATTGCAGGTTGGAAAGGCATTCCAATGCCGTGAGAACAATCCCGCTTTCGGAAGGTTTTGAAAATCCGGCACCTGATGGACATCAATGATCGGACCTGTGACGACCGTTCGATCGTCAGTCCCATCATGGTGTTTGAGATGTTCTTCCAGAAAATCGGATTTGATCAGTGAATCGTCATCGACGAAGACAAGGATTTCTCCACGCGCCATGTCAATGGCGCGATTTCTCGCGGCAGCAGGCCCGGACGGAACCTCCAGCTCAGCAAATTGAAGCCGTTCGCTTTCAATTGAGCGGACAACATCATCAGTGCCATCTCGCGAAGCATCACTGACAACAACGATTTCAAAAGTGTGTTCCGCAACCTGTGACAACATCAGCGGCAATGAGATCTTCAGAATCTCCGCCCGGCCGCGTGTGGGAATGATGAAACTCGCCTTTGTTGCCATGGCGTCAACTCACGACCGCTCGGCCTTGCATTCGAAAATCGAAAACTGCCGTTCCCACTGTTGCCAATCGTTGAAATTGATCTTTTTCATCAAGGGTCCGAACGAGTGATAGACTGGAGTGCACAGGGTTTCCAGATTGCTCCACTGGTAAGCTTTTACTCGGTCGTCTTTGTCAAACAGATAATATAACGAACCCTTCTCGGCAATTGCAGATTCCAGTTCTGCCGCGCTCGCAACAATGTGGTGAGTCACCTTTTCCGGTTTGTAGAACTCCATCCGTATCCGGTAATCGCCAAGATGGTCCTTCACCCAAAGATAGGGCGAAGCACCGAACGAATAGAATTCAAAGTGATCCGGCTCCCTGGACAGGATGAATTTGTGCACCGCGACTTCTGATTTCACCGGGAAAAGGCTCTGGCCGATAAGACCGCCGAAATTCGCAACCATCAGAATCCAGGCGAGGATCAGCATCCAAACGGGACGTTTCTTCAACGGATTGGCGTTGCCGTTCCGCCCGTACCATTGCGCCGGCAGAAGAAACAGGAACATGGCCAAGGCCAGTGGAAGGATCGGCAGAATAAACCGTAGTTCCTTGTGACCAATGAGACTGTGTTGCAGCATGAAGACGGCCGTAAGGAGTGTGAGCAGTTTTCGCGGGTATTTGATCCAGTACCAGATCAACGAGACGACCAGCGCAATTCCCATTGGGCTTGTCAGCGGGGTGACGAAGTAAAAGTACCATGGAGAGGTTCCGAAGCTCGCTGCCACGCCGTCGATAACGTTGGCCTTGATGTTGTTCCATGGCGCCAGTTCGAAACCACCATAACCGATGAAATCCACTCCGATGCCCAGTGCAACGACCAACAGAACCATGGAGCAGTACTGAATCATCTGCCAGATTGGGGTGCGGGCCGCCACCAGCATCCAAAATGCCAGGGCAACCATGATGGGTCCCATCTGATATCGAAAATGAAACACCAGTCCGAGGCAGGCTGCGGACAGGAGCAGCCCCTCGGTGGAAAACCTCATTTTCCCCGTGAAGGGTTGTGCGGTCCGATCGCCTGTTTCAACCGGGACCGGATCTTTGCGGAGCAGAAAGAGAGCTGAAATCGACAGAAGGAAAAAAATTGTCGCCATGGTCTCTGACGAAAGGCGCGTAAAGAAATTCGGAAAGAGCCAGACCAGGGCGAAGACGGCCGCTGCAAAGCGTTTTTGCCCTGGCAGCGGCAGCCACCACGCGATGGTTCTGCAAAACAGTATGACCGCCCACATTCCAAGCGCACCAGTCAGCAGGCGCATGACACGATCTTGATTGAATGGCCCCGTGATTCCGACGAAGTCGAGCGCGTTCAGCAGGACGAAGTAGAGATAGGGATGCAGCCACGGCCGAATGGCGTGATGATACTCCCAAGGGAGCAGCGCTTCGTTTGTTCCGGTTCTCTTGAAGTCGGCCCATTCGAGAGTCTGGAAATGCTGATCCGGATGCACGAAGGTCGTCGAAAAGACCGCCGACAGCAGATAAAACACTGCCCCGATCGAAAAGAACAACATCAGGTCACGCTTGAAATCAGCGTCAATGGCCAGGGCGGGGTATCTCATGGCGCAATCGGATACCGGGGAAACGCAGTGTGGATGTTCATCGTCTGTATTGGCAACCCGCCTGGTTTCCGGACCGGTCGTCGGAGCGGAAATGTGTTAACAGCCCCCATCATTAACGAATATCCCCACCGGACACAATTTGTGTTTGCGCTGGCGTTCCAACGGGTTAAGTTCACGCCGCCAGGCAGGCTGGCGACGCAGCTTTGATCCAACAGGCGTTGTGGGCATGGTCCTGGTTCCGCAGGGGGTGGGTTCTTGGGCGACAAATCATGAGATCGAAATCGGCTTTCGGCTTCCCGGAGAATGATGCCTGATGTCGGGACGGGAATTGAGTGTAATCGTTCCGGTGTTCAACGAGGTTCTCAATGTCGCCCCCCTGGTCGAGACATTGGAGTCCGCGCTTGGAGATCTGGATTGGGAAGTCATTTTTGTCGATGACAACTCGCCGGATGGAACTGCGCGGAAGGTCCATGACATGGCGCAGCAGGACCCGCGCGTGCGGTTGATCGTGCGGGTTGCTGATCGCGGGCTCGCCAAATCGGCGATACAGGGAATGCTCAGCGCCAATGGCGATATTCTTGTGGTCATGGATGGGGACGGACAACACGGACCGGACATCATCCATCAGTTGCTGTCACCAATCACAGATGGCAGCGCCGATGTCGCGACGGCCAGCCGCAGACTGAAAGACAATGCGATCGCTGGGTCGTTGTCCAGACGACGGGTGACCCTTTCCAAATTCGGAAATCTGCTTTGCAGATTGGTCTTGCGCAGACAGCTGTCTGACCCACTGACCGGTTTTTTTGCCATTGACCGTAAAAGATTCATGGCATTGGCCGACAAATTGGGCGATCCGGGGTTCAAAATCCTGCTGGATGTTCTTTCAGCCGACAGAACTCTGCGCGTTCAGGAGGTTCCATTCGAATTTGGGTCCCGCGCAAAGGGCGAGTCCAAACTCGATCTTTTCGTCGCATGGCAGCTTCTGATGTTCCTGGCCAGTCGGATGACCGCCGGTATGCTACCGGCGCGCTTCATTTCCTTTGCTGCCGTCGGACTGAGCGGTGTGGCGGTTCACCTGGTTCTTCTGATGTTTCTCCTCGGCCTGACCATGCCGTTTCCAGCCGCGCAGGCTTTGAGCGCTACCGGTGCCGCCAGCAGCAATTTTGCATTCAATAATCTGCTGACCTTTCGCGATCAAAGACTGAAAGGATGGGCTATCATCCCGGGGCTGATAAAATTCCTGTTGGTCTCATCCGCGGGATTGTTCGCCAATGTCGCCATGGCTACATGGACGCTCAATCACTTCACCGATTATGTTATTTTGGCTGCGCTGGTTGGCATAGCGATGGATACGGTGTGGAAATATGTGATCGCCAGCCGGTTGGTTTGGTAGGTCATCCGCCTCCCTGGGAATTGAAGACCGAACACGGCATCGCCCCAAAATGACCGCAAACACAATCGCCTCACAACCTTCAATCCATGGCCTGACTGCACTTGTCACATCAGTGGCGGGGATCGTTCATGTCCATATCGGGTCTATTGTTCCGGGAGGGCACGGGATTCAAATGTCGCCTCAATATCGATCTGGTCACCCTTGTCCACGTTGAATTTCAAACCCTCCCGCTTGGTTCGGGTCAGCGTCCCGCGGACGGAGCCTGACAACACAAGTGCGTCTCCTTCTGTCGTTGAAGGGGAAAGCTCAAGCACCACCGTGCCTGCTTCCGCCTCATAGTAGTCAGAGAGATTGTCCGACGGCAGATAGAGCAATGCCGCGTCGGTGGTGGACCCGTCATCCCGCAAAGTGAACGTGATGGAAAGCGATTTCTCAAGCCCGAAAACGCCACCCACATGACCTTGCACAGTCACGGATACGTTCCCCGGAGACCATTCGCTATAGGTTGTGGTTGAGGTCTGACCGGGCATTTCCAGTGTGTCCCATTCGATTTTTTCTCCATCGACCGTACCCGTGATGGCTCCCGACGACTTGATCTGGGCTTGCGAGGCAGTCGCCAAGATCAACATCATGGCAAAACAGGCGAACAGAATTCTCATATGAATGCTCCTGAACAGTGATCGTCCCCAATTTAGTCCTGACCATACCGGCAACAAGCTATGGATTTTCGTAGGTGTGCTTGTTACGGTCTGATCAATCGCGAGGCAATTGACATTGATGAATCAAAGACTTGAAGACTTTTCGGCGACAATGGCAACAGTGCAGGATGCCGACGAGGCATGGGCGGTTTCGGTCGGATTTTTTGAAAGCTTCGGGTTTTGCGGCGCCTATTATGGCAGGCGTGATCCGGACAATGCGATGACCGAACAGGACATCCGTATCTCGCATGGATTGTTGGACTGGCGTGAAGCCTATTTTGGCAATCAGGACCATCGACATGACCCCCTGTTTGTCCACGCTCCGCGCCTGCCGCGCCGTTTTCTGACCGGTACCGAATTTCTCGACGACTACCCCTTTTTGAATACAGGCGATATTGCCGTCATACGCCGCGCGTCCGATTTCGGATATTGCAGCGGGCTGGCGTTGAAGATGACGGGTGACAATAAGGGCGATATCCGAGGCTGGAACCTCGTGTCCGACCTCTCCAAAGCAGATGCCAGAAGGCTGTGTTCGGACGTTGGCGGAATGTTGTATTTGTGCGCAACCCTGGCTGATCTGAAGCTGTCGCATTTGCCCGACAAACCGGCAACACATCTGACAAACCGTGAAATCGAGAGCCTGTGTTGGCTTGCCGTCGGATTGCGAACAGATCAGATCGCTGAACGCATGGGTGTCCGGCCGGTCACGGTCGACCTGCATATTCGCAACGCGCGCATCCGTCTGGGTGCGCGCACACGCGAGCAAGCACTCGCTATTGCGATCCAGCAAGGCTCGCTGTCGCTCTAGCGCTGACCGCAGCCACCCTAATGATATCCATAGATTGACGGGACGCCTTTTGGCGCGATGCTGCGAACATCGAACGGCAAGAGGTTTGACATGCATTTCCGTATCCTGACGACAATCGCACTTGCTCCGTGGGCGCTCTTAACGTCTCCTGTGCCTGGCGTCGCGTCGCTCACATTGGCGATGGCCGGATTGACGTTGGCGCCGAGCCTCTCGCTGGCGGAAGATCGGTTTTCCATCACCATTGGTGGCGAGGTGGTTCTCGACAACACGATGGATAAGGCATCGGTTCGATGGGCGACCGAAGACAACTGGCACTTTGCAGGGCGGCGGACGGCCGTGCGGGTCGCACCGTTTCGTATCGGTAGCACGCCCGTGGCAAGCACAGATGAGTTCGTCGCCAACAACACCGGTTTCTCGTTCGAGACACTGCTTGACGGCAAAAAAAGGCGTGTGGTTGTGATCCGCAGGAAGATGTCGGTGTTTTGATCAATCGTACGGAACTGACCGACGATCGGGTTGCCGGGAAGTTCTCGATGACGATCGTGAAATGCGATGATTTCTACACCTCCGAACCGGTCGCCGTGGACGAATTACCCTTTACTGTCGAGGGCACATTTTCAGTCGCTATCAAACGCTGAACAGCAAGACAATGCCATTTACGCGATTTCGGTTGGCACTCCGGTCCTATGTCGGCGGATGTTGGTCATCCCCTCGGGACCGCCGATAGAACCGACTGTAGAAGCCGCCACTTTTGATCAGATCCTGATGGCTTCCGATTTCCGCGACCCGACCGGCATCAAGCACCAATATCCTGTCAACCGCGCTGAATGTTGACATGCGATGTGCGATCATAATGGTCGTTCGACCTTCCGACACCTGGGTCAACGCATCCTGGAAGGCCTGCTCGCTTTCATTGTCGAGTGCCGATGTGGGCTCGTCCAAGAGCAATATTCGTGGGTTCTTCAGGAACACGCGCGCAATCGCGATCCGCTGTACCTGCCCGACAGAGAGATTGGTTCCCCTTGCCTCGATCCGGGTCTGGTATTTCTCCGGCAGATTGTCCGCAAACTCCGCAACATGCGCCATGCGGGCCGCCTCCAGAACCTCCTCGTCGCTCGCGTCCAGTCGGCCGACACGCAGATTGTCCATCAATGAGGCCTCGAACATAATCGGCTGTTGAAAGACGACGCCGATTTCACCGCGCAGACTCTTCAGGTCGAAGTTCCTGATGTCGATACCATCCATCAAAATACGGCCGCTATCAGGATTGATGTAGCGTGAAATCATTTCCAGCAGGGTTGATTTGCCAGCACCGCTGCGGCCCATGATCGCAAGTTTCTCCCCCGGTGCGATATCCAGGTTCAAATTCTCAAATCGGAAACTTTTCCCGGGGTGGGTAAATCCGACCTGCTCAAATCGAATGGCGCCTTGAAACTGCTCCGGCACCGAAACGGAACCCTCATTGGTTTCAGGTTGAATGCTCATGATCGCCGATATGCGATCAAGAACGGAAAACAACTGGGCCAGTCGACCAACGGAATGGCTGGCTTCCTGCAACGGGGGATAGGTCAAACCCAGGCAGACGAGAAATGCTGAAAGATTATCGAAACTCGACCAACCAAGATCGATCATGTAGAGGCTGAGGAAGATAAGACCCGAGATGCCGAGGGAAACACTGAGCGATACAACGACCGGATGTGTCAGCTCGGCTCTCTCGCGCGCAAGATGAGCATCAAGGGACGCGACATTCAACGCGGAGAAATCCTTGCGTACCTTTTCTTCCAATCCGAAAGATCGAATATCACGCGCCGCCAGAACCGCTTCGGCGAAACCGGCAGTCAGAGCTGACAGCCGCGATTGCGCTGTCCCGGCGATCAGGTGCAATCTGCGGCCAAAATAGGTGGTCACGAACACCAGTGGCGACGCAAGGACAAAGAGAAACAGAAACAGGATCCAGTTGTAGTAGAGCATTGCCGCGGAAAAGCAGATGACGGCCAGGACCGACGGGATCAGTATCGCGACAACGCGGGAAAGGGACTCGTAGAATATCTGCACATCGTTGGAGAAGCCGGAAACCAGATCTCCACCGGCGACGGAATCGATCTCCCGTGGGGGTACGGACAGGATATGATCGAACAGCCGACCGCGAACATCGGCCGTCAACTCATGCGACAGCCGTGTCATCAGATAGATGCGATAGAAGCTGAAGGCCGAAGCCGCCGCAAATATCACCAGCCCATAGAATAGCTGAATGGCTATTTCTGTGGGCGTGCCCGTCCGAATGGTGTCTCCGACAAATCGGGATGCCCATGGTGGCAACAACAGGAAAATGCCGGATGACAGCGCCAGACAGGCAAGCCCACCGAGAAAATCCCGCAGGCGGTGTCTCAATTCACGGACGAGAAACTGCACATTCTCTGAGGATTTCATAACGTCGATTTGGCCTGCATCCCGACCAGATAGTCCGATATCTCCAGGGCAAGTCGATCAGCCGCACCCGGCTGTCCCATCGCCGCGCGCAAATCCTCGACCATTTTTGAATTGTCCGATGCGAGCAGCCCGGCGAGCGCTTCATGCACCTGCTGACTGCTCACCTTGCCAACGATTTCCGGCACGATCATCTCGTTGCTTCGACGGTTCGGCTGGGCCAGATAGGGCAGATTTCTCAAGGTCAGATGGGCAAGTGCTCGCTTGATGTATCTTCCGGCGAATGGAATGCGCGCGACATGCCCGGCAAGGCCTGGCAACGGACTTGTTTCACCCCAATAGGTCGGCAGTACCAGAACCATCGGGATGCCCGACGCCGCAATCTCCCCAGTATTGGTTCCGGGAATTGTCAGCGCGATATCAGCACGCGCCAGAACATCGCTGTTTGTGCTGATTTCAATGCGATTGCCATTCTCCGTCTCAAGCCAATGGATTTCTCCATCGGACCGCAGATGAAATCTACCGGCTTCAAGAGGTCTGCCATCATCGAGCGGCGGAAAATCACTCAGAAAGTCGAGGCTGATGAAATCGGCCTTGGCCATCACCCAATTGGTGTCGGGATGTTCCCGGCTGATTGAGTCGACGATCACCGCATAAAATGGCAACAAATACTGGACAATGTTCTCACGGCTGCCGGGAAACAAACCAACCATTTTCCTGGAATCGGTCTGTCTGCGATTTTGACTTCGACGCAGGGTGGCAGCATCCACCATCAATTCACCGACCAGTTTCGATTGGTCTCTGACGTGTTTTTCCGGGAGAGGATTCAAACCGCTGAAAAAGACTTTTTTGAATCTGGAATGCAGGAAGAACGGCTCTTCCACATAGGCATACAATTCATATCCCATGCGCATCGACAACAACCAGGTCAGAAACTGCTCGCCGCCAAAATGAAAGATCAGACCTTGCGGCACCTTCTCAAATCCGGCGGGCATCTTGTTCTTGAAAATCAGGTCCCAGCTTTCATCCGTATCGCACACTGCGTCCGCGATATTGAGATCTTCAACGACCTGTCTCTCAGCGCCGGTCGAAAACACGCAAGGCAGCAGTGCAACACATATTTTGATATCCGGGCGCAGCCGCTTGACGGCCTTCGCCAACGGGTAGAGCCAAGCGGAAACCTCGCCCGGCCCATTCACGGTAATGATTACCTGAGGGTTCACGGACGTTTTCATCCCATCGAATCTCGCACACCCATTGCGATCTTTGCGCTCCCCTGATCCGTTCAACCGGATCGCCCCAATTCGCCTTCTAGATTTTGTAGCGCTCCTTGAGCCACAAAATCCATTTTCGATATTTGTAGGTCTGAATGCCCCAGGCCCGATTCACCATCTGGTCATCTTCACCGGTAACAAACTGAAAAAGGCTTGACGGTTTTTCCGAGAAAAAGTCCGCATGTTCAACCTGAAAGGAGTTGCCGAACCTGTCCCAGATGCCTTTGTTCTTTTGTTCCGTTATGTGCCCATGCAGGGCCATGATTCCATGCTTTTCCAGATGATCCAGAAACAATAATGTGAGCGTTGTATAATACCCCCTTCCATATCCTGCACGTAAAATATTGCAGTGATAATGCGCCGGGTAGTCACCGTATGAGATTTCCGGTGCCTCTCGCCAGGAATTGAAAAAGAACCAGCGCAGGTATCGACCCGATTGCGGTTTCTTGTATTGCCGCGTTGCAAACCGCCAGAGCGCCTTGCCGACATAGCGCGGCATAATGCTGCGTCCCATGGTTCTTACGAATTTCTTGTGATCTGTGCTTCCCAGAAAATAACCTATGATGGAGCCATCCTGTTCAACGACCCAAGACGCTTCGGGGGCAAAATCCGTGTAGTATCTGGTCCAGTAGTCCGCGTGCAGCTCACGATCTTCGAAAACCGCTTCACATCCCCTGTTACGGTAGGCCGTTCTGCAACAGATGTCGCGAACCGCCTGCCGGTCCTCCGGGCGAAGCGGTCTGATCGTTCCCGCCCCGGCAACCTTGTTGTTTCGATCGATCTTGGCAGCCGCAGTGTTAGCGGGCATAGGTGTTTTGCCCCCACGCGACAGGTGTACCCGACAAGACCCGAACAAGGACAGCCGGTGCTATGACGAACACCAATGGTTCATAGATGAAAGCGGCTGACCAATTCGAACGCCGCCCCAGTTTCCAAACCGCAGCGGCCACAAGCGCAACCCCCAGAAGGTAGCGGACCGCCAAAATAGCCCATGCGACCGCACCACCAACCACAATGGCTGTCACGAGCGCCAACAGCAAAGACAGTGGGACGATAGTCAAAATGGCCGCGAGAACCGAATACCGGCCGGATGAAACCCGCATGGTTCGTGCCACCAGTTCGCGAAAATTCTTGCAGGGCTCGAATTCCACGAGGCAATCCTTCCGGGCATAGGCGATTTTTGCCCCCATTGCCTGAATCGCCATTCCGAATTGCAAATCCTCGGTCAGCGCCATTCCCAGAGCGTCAAATCCCCCCGCATCGCGATAAAGGGACGACTTGAAGCAAAAATTTCCAAACAGAATGCCGCCCGAAATTCCTATCCGTCTGACCGCTGCCGAGATCAGCAGATAATAGCTGACATCACACGATTGCCAGGCACCGATCCAGCCTGATTGCGGAACAAAGCCTACCGGCCCGGCAACCGCATCGGCGTGGCCGTCAACCACCGGCTGTGACATTTTTTTTACCCAGTCCACCGGAGGGCATCCATCAGCATCCAGTGTCAGGATGATATCGCCCCTGGCCCTTCGAAATCCCAGATCCAGCGCGCGTTGCCGAGATGTAAGCGTTGCCTCCGGCGCACGCTCATTGTGCAATATGGTCAGGATATTGGACCCGGACGCAGCGGCTTCGGCGACGGTGCCATCCGAACTCCCATCATCTACCAAAAGGATTTCCAGCATCCCGCTTTCTAGGCCCCGCTGGTTCGACAGGGCACGGATGGTTTGAAGGATATGACGCTCTTCATTGTGGGTGGTCACAATGACGGTGAAACGGATGTCCGAGTTTTGCATGCTGTGAATAGCCCCAAACGGTCAAAGCGAACCAACGCGCCGCATGCTCAAGATATCCTGAACACGTCCCGCGATTGCCTTGCTTGCTCCGGGCTGCCCCATCCGCTCCCGGCCTGCGAGCGCCATCCTGTGACAGGCGGTCGTATCCTGCAAGAGCGAAAGCGCAGCTTCGGCAATATTGTTGGCGTCATTTTCCGCCATGACCGCTGATTCCCCGAAGAACTTCATCTTCATCCGTACATAATTTCTGCCTTGCACACCGTTGGATGGGACGGCGACCAGAGGGATCCCAAGTCCGACCGCCTGTTCATTCGCGGTACCGGCCATGCCGATAGCCAGGGACGCGGCATGTAAGATGTCTGGAAAGCGATCCGTCAGGATCAGAACGCGACTGCCGGATTCGTGGGTCAGTGCGAGGGCTGTGTTGTCAGGGATATCACCGCGGGTGGGGCGCATCAGGCTCCACTGACCTTCGCCGGCCGCAGTAATCTTCTCTATGATCGTGCGCATCGGAAGCGAACGATGTGCGGCAAAAACAAACCCAAGCGATGCCGGACAATCGTGTTTTTCCGAAATCCGAACCGCTGCGGCCAGAAGCAGGAACAGATTTTCGACGGCGTCGGGACGGGAGCCGGGGAGCATGGCGATCCATGTCCCGTTCGCACCAATGTGCCCGATGCCATCACCCGGCGCGAGGCCGTCCATCATGGGATTGCCGAGATATTCATTTGGGACCGCTGAATTCCGAAGTCGTTCCGAGGTGAGCCGATCACGGGGAAAAACGGCCAGACAGCACCGGCGCATCAGGCGCTTTTCCAGATAGGTATAGCCGTCACCGGACTCATAGTAGGCCGATTTCGCACAGGCGATGAAGATCAGCGGCAAATTGCTGACGCGGCTGACGAGCAGAGGAATAATGTCACCGACGCCGAGGATGAAATCGTAGCGACTTCGAATGGATCGTGTGAACTGATACTGTTTCCAGTGGGTCTTGATCCATCCATTCCTCAGATCGGCGGACATCAATCGCCAGTCGAGTGTCGCAAAACCTGCGCTGGGAAGCGTGTTCTTCGGGCCGACAACCTCAATACCCAAACCGCCATACGCCCTTCCCTCACCAACCATTGGCCACGCGTCAACAGTCACCTGGTTTGGACTCGCGTCGAGCAGGCACCCCAGCACTTTGCATGCGATGTCATCCTCGCCGTGCCCGTTGCTGACGACCAGCAACCGTTTCTTCTTCGCAGTTTGCTCAGAACCCATGGTGCTTCCAAGTTGTCGCATTCGTCCAGAGCACGGTTTCGAACTGCCCGAAACGCAAACGAACCGAGCGCATGATCTCTGTTCGAACTGCGGATCCGTGTTTGTCTGCCGGGTAAAGGGGGATTGACGATGCAAACACGGTGCTATTCACAATCTCGCGATGCATCGGCGGGCGCGATGCTCTGCGTCCGATCCGTCAGGAGCACCATCTCAAGCCCCGCAATTCCTGCACATCCGCTAATGCGCAGCATGGGCAACCGATGGGCCATCCTGTTCCAGTTTTTCCTCGGCATGAGCACCACAGACTTGGGATTTTCATCTCTCCATTTCCTGATCCCCGCGGCATCCGCCAACTCCCGATAGGGAATTCCGAGATGGTAGACAAAGACACCGCTGATCCCATGCTTGATGCCCACCTGGTACCCCTGCTCCACGAAGGGACGGGCCAGTTGCGCCGTCGGTTTGGTGCTCCAGATGGGGTTCAAGGATGCCATCACCTGCAGCACCAGCAGATTGATCCAGATCGTTTGACCGACCAGTACCAGCAGCAACAGCCGCGGTTGCCCCCGTGCCCGAAACACCCACAGAGTTAAGCCAAGTACAATCGACAGGCCACCCGTCACCGTGACGCCTCGAAGTTCCACCCCGTATTTGCTTTGCAAAAATGTCTGCAGATCCGGCAGGTTGCCGGCAATTGCAAGCAGCCCGCCGATTGCGATGAAGTACAGCGCAATACACTTCCAGAAAGTGTTGCGCTGCGCGGCGCTCAAGCGTGAAAAACGGTCCGCCGCAATAATGCTCAGCAAGACCAGAAGCGGGAGCAGATAATACTCATGCTTCTCACCGATGGCGGACACCAGTCCAAATCCGACCACAAGGCACCCGACAGCAAACATTGTGCCGGTCTGAAACGCGCGTCGCATTTGCGGCATCTGCGCCCCGTTCGGTACGGTTCGCCGCCAACCGAAGGCGAAGAGGAGTGTCCACGGCAAAAAGACCAGCGGCAATGTCAGAAAATACCGGCCGTGTTCAAGAACGCCATTGTTGCTGCGCAATCCGCGTTCAACGATCTGGCCGCGAAGCAATTGCAGCAGATAATCAACACCGGCAATCTGAGCCATACCGGCGGCCCAAAGACCAGAGACACCGGCTGCCAGCACAAACCCGATCACGAAATCCCGACGCATCAACACCGAAAGCCGATTGGTCCACCAAAGGTATCCCAGAAGCCCGATCACGGGAAAAGCAAATCCCAGGGGTCCCTTTGTCATGATCGCCAGGGCCGACCAGAGGAACCCGAAAATGATCGAGCGATTTGCATCGCTTTTGGCAATGCCATCATAAAAACAGGCCCAACTCAAACAGATGAATGCCGTGAACAGAAAATCCATCCTGGCGTAGTGGCTCAGCACCAGGAAGTAGCTGCCCGTCGCAACAATGACCAGTGCCAGCAGAGCCATCTGCCGATCACCCAGCAGACGCTGTGCAACGTAATGGGTTGCGAGGAGGAAACAGAAGACCGTGAGCGCCAATCCGAGGAACACAACCCATTGCTCACGGGACGACAACAATCGCATCAACGCCGTCAGAAACAAAAAATAGACCGGTGGCTTGTCAGGGTAGAACTCGCCATTCAGATTGAGCGCCAGCCAGTCCCCATTGTCGAGGATCTGAAGCAGGACGCCGGCGTGACGCACTTCATCCGACCACCACAAATCACGCGCCCACAGCGTCAACCCGTTTTGGCACAACGCAATGATGAAGACCGACAGAACCGGGTGGTTGGCGGCAAACCGCCACAGGGGCGCCGCCCGACCGGCAAACAAACGATCTTCTGCTGGTATCGTCATCACGGGATACGAGACGTTTGCAGTGCAGGACGCAACACAAAAACACCACAGTTGCGAAAAACCCCACTCACTGTCAGCTCTGCTCCGCTTTGAACAGCACGACGGTCACACCGGCCAGTGCGACAAAGAAGGGAACCGACCAGGCTGCTACAGCCGGCGACACAAGGCCTCTGCCACCCAATACGCCCAGTACCGTGCTAACGACATACAGGAAAAAACTGGCGAGAATTGTCAAAATGACATCGCTTTTCCATTGATGCATCAGAAGCGGTCGCATGACGATAGCCGATGAGAGCAAGGCAACAGCCGCCAAAAGCACAGGCAGGGCCGCCAACCATTGAAATTGCACCCTGAACTTGTGTGGCGACAGACCAAGTGCGGTGGCCATCTGAATTTTCCCCGGCAGTGCAAATACGGATACGGAATATTCATCCCCGAATTTCTCCCGCAGCATTTCAGCCGACACACTTGCGACGATCATGCTCTCCGTCAGCGGTCTGGTAATACCCCCTTCCGTGATTGAACCGTCTCCTGGAAGCGTCCATCCCTCCGGGCTCCACACTGCTTTGCTGACATCGGCTCGATAGATCAGATTATGTTCATTGTCGAAACGGAAAAATGATGTGTCGTAAAGCGTTGTTCCGTCCGAAGAAGAGCCATTGGCGACAATGATCATTGTGCCCTCGGCGTCCTTCGTGACCAACTCATTCGTTTCGTCCGACCGGTTGCGCTCGCGGCTCCCCTGATTGATGGACAGGGTGAGGCCGTCCGCCTCGGCCTCGGCCCGGACTGCTAGCGGGTTGAGCACGCTGACATACGCAATCCCGAATACGAGTCCGCAAGCGGAAACCGGCATCAGAAGCTGCCAGGGGGAAAGGCCGGATTGCAGGATCGCGACCAATTCCAGATGTCGGCTTAACCGATAGAGAGTGAGCGCAGCCGATACGAGAATGATATGAGGCAGAACATCCTGCATCAGAATTGGTACGCGAAAGGTCGCGATGACGAACAGATCCACCATCGACCAATTGCCGCCATCGCCCAGCCTTCGAGACATATCAGCGAATTGTCCGATCAGGAGGATGAGGCTGAACGCAAAAAGAACCAGGAGCGCATTCTTCAAATGCTGCCGAAACAGATAGAAATATATGACGCGCTTATCCACGAACGCACCCCGATTACCCGGCAAAACAATCACCGCAGCCCAGAGTTTCGACGGACCCTTGGATCAATATCCGTCAATCTCATTCGTTGCTGCGCACCCGAAGGGTTTGGCCTCGAAATACGATCGTTCACGTTTCTTCAGCACCCCATCTGTGCCGTAGGCATGAGCCCTATCCAACCGGCAGAAACGAGTCAACGCTCCGATCGCTTGATATAACCCGTCAGCGTCACCATGGAAAACAGTAAAATCGTCCCGATCGGTAATATCAGGGTGATCAAGGCCGCTGTGTTGCTGGACCCCGCTCGGCCGATCAGCACAAGGCCAAGAACTTTCAGGACAGCTGCGGCGGTCAGGCAGACGGGCAGTCTTGCACCAACGCGCCGGCGAACGAGTCCGGTCCGCACAACGGCGAATGCCGCGATGCTGAAAAAGGCCAGCGGATAGAGCCAGTCTGAAAAGCGGCGGACAAGTTCTCTTTGAACCGAATTGGACGAGCTACCATACCTCCAGGAACGGACAAGAGAGGAGGTTCCGGTTTGCCGGGGCCGATAGCCCAGATCGGACGATCTGGAAAAGAGGCTTTCAATGTCCACCAGATAATTGTCGAACACGATCTGGCTGGTTCCGCCGGAATTCCGGTCGCGGTATTGAATGGTCCCGTCGCTTAGTCTGAGAACATTCAGGCCATTGATTTCCAGCAGCCACCCGGATTTTGCATAATAGGTCTGTTCGGTCGTGTCGTCGCGCCGGTCCAGAATAAACACCCTGTCGAGACTGCCGTTTGCACCCTGCTCGGCAATGCGCACGTGAAGCCCGCTCTCGACTTCTTGCAGGGCGCCGCTTCCGGCCGCGATCTGTATCGCATTGTATTTCATCGAGTTGATCAGATCGCGCACCATGCGATTGGCGGCAGGCTCCACAAACAGGCTGATCAACAATATGGACACCGAAATTAGGGCAGTCAGCACGGCCGCCGGTGTCAGCAGGTATGACGGTCTGGCTCCTGTCGCGGAAATAATCGCGACCTCATTGTCTTCCTCCATCAAGTCGAATGTTTGCACCACGGCGATCAGCAGTGCGAAAGGCAGAATCGAAACCGTTATTGTTGGAACGAAGAACAGGAAGAATTCCAGTACGATGAAGACATTCTGGCGCGCATCGATGATGCGCGTCACCTGATTGAGGATCTGAGTGGCGATGACGATGAAACCGACACCGGAATAGATAATCAGAGCCCTGATCGCGATGCGTTTGAAAATGCTCTTTTGAATCAGATCCATATCGGGACATTCAGACCAATACGGATATCATCCGACCGGCACAATCCATCCAGGCCAATCCTGTTGGCTGGAACAGCCCCGCAGACCCGCAATCAGGGCGATGCGAATACGCCACGAGCAAACTATGCTCCATTTGCAGGTGGCGCCGCCCTTGCAGACCTGTTTGCATTCCGTGTGTCGCCCTTCCGCAGCATGAACCCAAACGACAAGGTCTTGACAATCATTCCCGTTTGAAGAACGTCGTTGACCTTACACCGCAAGATACCCGCCAACAAGACAGTGAAAAGCGTTGCCGACATTGAACTTCCCTGCTCCGGCAATCGTCCGGCCCGGCGCACCATGGTACGGATTTGGGTGATCGTGAAGCCATGACCGGGCAGCGCCCCTCCCCTGTTGCAAACGGATGGGGTCGACAAATCCGCTGGATTGTCAAACACCCTGCCCTGCTTCCATGTCTGCTGCTGGCAATCCAGACCCTACCAACTCTTTGGGCAAAGGACGCCTGGTTTTCCGACGAGGTTCGGCACGCCGCCGTTCTTGTGCAAATGATCGAACAGGGCCACTGGCTCGTGCTTCATCTGGGCGAATCCTTCTACCCGGACAAGCCGCCGCTCTATTTCTGGCTTCTGGCGGCCATTGCCTGGATATCCGGATCGACGGCACCATCGGTATTCATGGCGGGGGCGGCCGTGTCCGCAATCGCATTTCTGTTTGCAACCATCAAGGCTGCAAACAGTTTTGTCCAGAGCCGGGTGGTCGCCTTGCTGGCCGGGCTCTTGCTGATCAGCAATTTCTATTTCATCCAGCGCGCGCATTTTCCGCGCATGGATCTTCTTTTTGCGACGTTCATCCTGCTCAGCCATGTTTGTTTCTACCGGGCTGTTTCCCGATCGGCGGGTCAGCTGTTGTGGGTCTCCACTGCCTTTCTGTTTGCAGGATTGGCGACGCTGACCAAAGGTCCGGTCGGTTTTGTTCTGCCCTTTGTCAGCGTCCTTGCCTTCGCCGCGCTGGAGCGCCGATTGGGGGCGGTTATCAATCGCAACATGATGATCGGTGCATTGGCTTTCATCCTCCCGATGTTGGCCTATCTCCTCGGTGTCTATCTTACATCCGGTGAGGCATTCATCCGCGCAATCCTGGTCGACCAGACACTGCAGCGTGCCCTGGACACACCGAGGCTGGCCGGGCCGATCTACTATTATCTGCAAAAATTGCCGGAGATTTTCCTGCCTTGGTCGCTGATCATTTTCTTTCTCCCGTGGCGACAGATGCTGACCATCCGAAAACACGCCAGACCAAAACAACAGGAAACGAGCAGGTCCAGCGGCCACCTTTACATTTTGGTCAGCGCCCTTGCCAGCCTGGCCGTGATTTCCGCCTTTGACTACAAAATCACATTCCTGCTGATCACATTGCTGCCTCAGGTGGCATTGCTGTGTGCCATTCATCTCAACCGATTGGTCAAAGCCAGGCGGAGGGCCCTGTTTGCGCTGATCACAGTGGTCTACATCTGTGCGGCAGCCATCATTCCCTTTGCGGGAAAGTTCACATTATGGCCGGGTCACGTGAGGGGTGAGCTTCTCGTTGCCATGGCATGTGTTCCGATGATCATCGGAATGCTGCTGACCTTCAGGCGGCAGGCCCTGATCTATTGCACAGTCGTGGCCCTGGGCTCGACGCTTGTGTCGCTGCCCTTTTATCTGGTCACGATCAGCGGTCTCGATGCGGTCATGTCTCCGGCCGATTTCGGTGCCCGATTGGGCCGCGCCGCAAGAAATGGTCAGACAGCGCTTTACCACCATCCATTCAGAGCCGGCATTTTCGACTATCACGCAGGGATGGTGATTCCCTATATCGATAATCTTCAGCAGGTCCGCAGACAAATGGAGGCGAGCAAGTGCGGCGTGCTCGCGATCCGATCCAAAGACTGGTCAGATTGGCGCGAAAAGCCGGATAATTTTGTCATCCTTTCCGAACAGCAATTGGACTATGAATCCTACATGCTCGTTGGTTGGGGCGGTAACGCTTGCCATTTCGGTTCCGACGCCTAGTTCCATTCCTTAGGAGAGTGTCGGGTTCAATGCCCGTGGTGCGGTTTGACCTGCGCAAAGCCATCTCATACAAATGAAGCAATAATGTCGGCGAAAGATCGGCACTCCAATCCAGACAGAGTGGGGCGATAGTCATGCGGGTACTTTTGATCTGGCCGCTTTTTCCGAAGACGTTCTGGTCTTTCGAGAGCGTCCTGGAACTGGTGGGCACCAGGGCCCTGGTCCCACCGCTCGGTCTGGCGACGGTGGCGGCGATCCTTCCCCAGGAATGGTCGTACCGGATTGTCGATCGAAACATTGAAGATATCACCGAAGAAGATTGGGCATGGGCCGATTTTGTCATGCTCTCTTCGATGATCATTCAAAAGGATGATTTTCACGCGATCATATCGGAAGCAAAGCGTCGCAAAAAACGCGTAGCGGTTGGCGGCCCCTATGTCACATCCGTACCCGATCCAGCCGAAGAATCCGGTGCCGACTACATCGTTCAGGATGAAGGGGAAATCACCATTCCCATGTTCCTGGAAGCCGTGACCGAAGATCCCGACTGGCAGCGCGCGCCGGGTGAACCGGCGAAACGTTTCATGGCCAACGGACAAAAACCGGAAATGTCCGAGACGCCGGTTGCGCGTTTCGATCTGCTTGATTTCACAGCCTATGACGTCATGGCAGTTCAGTACTCCAGAGGCTGCCCGTTCCTCTGCGAGTTTTGTGACATCATTAATCTGTACGGCCGAAAGCCCCGGGCCAAAGAGCCGGACCAGATGTTGGCCGAATTTGACAGGCTCTACGAGTTGGGCTGGCGCGGTGGCGTCTTCCTGGTCGACGACAATTTCATTGGCAACAAGAAGAACGTCAAACGCCTTCTCGACAAACTGCGATATTGGCAGCACGACCATGGCGTGCCGTACTATCTGGACACGGAAGCATCCGTCGATCTGGCCGCCGATGCGGAATTGTTGATGCTGATGCGCCAGTGCAATTTCAGCTCGGTTTTCCTCGGTCTGGAAACGCCGGACGTGGAAAGCCTGGCGTTGACCAGGAAACACCAGAACAACCGCAGCTCGATGGCGGATGCGGTGCGTACGCTCGGGGAATCCGGTCTACGTGTCATGGCCGGCTTCATCATCGGCTTCGACAATGAAAAGCCGGGCGCCGGCGACCGCATTGTCCAGTTCATCGAGCAATGCAAAATCCCGACGGCCTTTTTGTCGATGCTGCAGGTGCTTCCCAATACCGGATTGTACACCCGGCTTGAGCGCGAGGGTCGTCTAATCGACAATATGAACGGCCTGGACCATACCGCCACAATGAACTTCGTCCCGACACGCCCGGCAGCAGAAATCGCCCGGGAATACCTGGATGCCTATGACAAGCTGTATGATCCCATCGGCTATCTCGAGCGCATATATCGCTACTACATGGAAATCGGAGCAACCGAAGTCGAGGAAGTCGATTACAGTGGCCGTCCAACACCGGATCCCAAAAGACTGACTTTCAGGGAAATCTTGAAGGAAGTCCCGGTTCAACTTCGAATGTACAAAGCGCTGTTCATCATTTTGTGGCGTCAGGGTATTGTCCGAAAATCAAGAAAGGTTTTCTGGCAGCGTCTGTTTTCGATGCTTTGGCGGCGACCCGATGTGTTTGGCCAATATGTCGTGATGCTGGCCCATAACGAGCATTTCCTGGAACTGAGCAAGCTCGTGCGCGCCAGCATTGAACCGGAATTGGCCAACATGCCAACGAAAATCTACGAACCGCCGCCTGAACCCGAAGCGGCCGGTCATCGAAACAAGCCGGTCATCACAAGCCATCTGGTCGTCGAGGACGTGGCCGAATCGGCCTGAACCGACTACAGCCTGCCAGTGACGCGGTAGCTGTTTCGCACCCGCCCATTTTTCTCTCCGGCTGTTTTGGCGCTGGCATGTGACTGTAGAGCTCTCCGCTCAACCTGTGTCCCGGTGGCCACCACACCCCGCACCGAAACGACTTTTTGTCACATCACCTTCACAAAATACCCGGTGCCTTTGCGCAAGGGCACCGAAGCACCTACATACGCTGTAACAAACAGTCAAAAAGGATGGCGCAGGTGAAATTCAGGCGAGGGGCCGGAAGAATTAGCCTAACGGTTCTGCTTTCTACGGCGATCGGAACGCTGATCGCCCTGTCCGTTGGCACCGTGCTGTTCATTACCGCCGGCGCCAATTTCCGAAACACATTCGAACTGCTGCGCGACTCCGGCGAACTGACAATGTCCGGGCTCGAATCCGGTGTTCGCGACTATGTCGACCCGGCAGAGGATTTGGCTGCGCATATGGTCCGCCTTGTGTCGGACGGCCTTGTTGATGTTTCCGACAAGCAACAACTCAAGGATATGCTGTTAGGAACACTCGGACCATCGCCGCAGGTCTCGGGAGTGGTCGTCTGGGACCCCGAACGGCGACCCGTCATTGTCGTTGAGGAGATGGATGGTTCGCTCGAAACCATCCTGCCGAGTATTCCCGATGAGGAAGGACTGTCAGAGGCGACGGCGCCAAAGTCCCCCACCTGGAGCGAACCGATCTCGTTTGACGGAACGACCTACATCAATATGCGCACGGCACTGTACCATGATGGCCAGTATGTCGGTGCCTTCGCAACTGGTATCGACACGGCTCGACTGTCGGCTCTTGTGGGCAAGATCGGCAGCGAATTGGGTATGACCGCGTTTATTCTTTATGGCGACAACCACGTTTTGGCCCATCCAAAAATGACCGCGACAACGCCGGATTCACCCAATGGTCCGGATGAAACCCTGAGTTTGAAAACGCTCGCCGAGTTCGGCGATCCGATCCTGGCGGCCTACCCCGACGCTGAACGCGATATGCCCAGAGGTTCGCCCGATTTTGAAAACAGCGTCGTGGACATCGGCGACGAGGGGTACCTGTTTTTGACCAAGCAGATCACCGGCTACAGTCCAACACCCTGGCGCATTGGTGTTTATGCCAATGTTGAGGATGTCAGTGATCAGTTCATCCGGCTCCTTGTGTCAACCGCAGCAGCCTTCCTGATTCTCCTGATCGCCATTTTTCTGGGCTACTTGCTGGCCCGGTATCTTGCGCGGCCCATCATCCAATTGTCAAAGGCGGAAGGTCAGGTTGGGGATCTGGATCTGGAAAACATAGAAATTCCGAAGGCGTCCTTCATCCGCGAAATCAATGATCAGGTTTCCGCATTCAACCGGATGCTTGATGGCCTGCGAACTTTCGAAACCTATGTGCCCAAAGCACTGGTTCAGCGCATCATTTCTCAAGGCGGCTCCGGTGACGTGATCTCGGCCGAGAGCAATCTGACTTTGATGTTCACCGACATTATCGGCTTCACCAAAATGTCGGAGAACCTGGCACCGGGTGAGGTTGCCCGCCTGCTCAATGAGCATTTCGCGATTATCAATGAGTGCATTGAGGCCGAAGGCGGCACGATTGACAAATATATCGGCGATGCCGTGATGGCCTTCTGGGGAGCTCCGGAGCCACAGGACGACCATGCTGCGCGGGCCTGCCGTGCGGCGCTCGCCATACAGCGCCGGATGCAGGAGATTGAGCCGACCAAGCCGGGCGATCCGCAACTGCGGGTCAAGATTTCAATTCACTACGGACCCCTGATTGTCGGAAATATCGGCGCGCCGGGCCGCATCAATTACACGGTCGTCGGCGACACGGTAAACACCTGCAGCCGTATCGAGGATCTGTGCGACGGTGTGGATGATGGTCAATCCGCGGCCATCATCCTCGTCAGCGAACAGGTTGTTGCTGAAACCGGCGGCGGGTTCCAGTTTGAGCCTGCCGGTAGTTTTCAGGTAAAAGGAAAGTCGAAGCTGATCAATGTGTTCGAGCTGACGGCAGAACCGGACAAGCGCGCCAGTGTCAAACCCGCATCCGCGGAGCCAAGCCCATTGGATGCGGTTTAGAGCCGTCCTGAAACGTACAGATACCGGCCGACAATCCCCGCTTCTATGACTTTCCGAGCTCCCGGGACCGTGCTGCCGCGCGGGCGACAGCCTCTTTCAGTGGCGGATGCAACCCGATCTCTGTGTCCATCAGTACAGAGAGTGCAGCGGCCGTTGTTCCGCCGGGAGAGGTGACATGCACACGCAGTTCAGACGGCGTGTGTTCGGAGTGCTCGGCAAGATGCCCGGCACCGGCGACAGTCGCCTTTGCAAGCGCCATGGCGAGCTCAGCCGGCAGACCCTCTGCCTCACCTGCCTCCGCAAGAACCTCGATCAGATAAAAGATATAGGCTGGCCCCGATCCCGAGACCGCCGTGACGGCATCCATTTGGCTCTCGGATTGCAACCGCACGGTCTTGCCAATCGCTGCAAGCAGACTTTCCGCCAGTTCCAGATCGTCGCCGGTTGCCATGTCGTTGCCGAACAGGGCCGTTATTCCGCGCCCGACCGCCGCAGGAGTATTGGGCATGCAACGGATAATCGGCGTGTCGGCTCCCAAGAACTCTTCCAACGTTGCCAGAGTGGTTCCCGCTGCAATCGAGACAAAAACAGTCCCGCCATGTCCGAATGAGCTCAGCGCAGGGGCCGCGTCACCCATCATCTGCGGTTTAACGGCCAGCACACAGACTTTCGGTTTTTTGGGCTGCGATGGGTTCAGCTGCAGCCCGGAATCGGCGAGCGACGACAGCCATGCAGATGGTTTCGGATCGATGACCGTAACTGCATCGACACGAACGCCCGCATCCAGCCAGCCCTGCAACATTGCCGAGCCCATCTTGCCGCAGCCCATCAGCAACAATCCGCCGGAATTGATGATGTCAGCATATTGCGTCATGACCTGCGCCCCTCCACCAGATCGAGACGCGGGTCGTCGAGTTCCAGACGAAACCGGTCCGGCACCAGGCCCTGATGAAACCAACGAACAAAGCTGTAGATTGAAAAGACGGGCAAACCGGTCATTTTTCGAATGTCAGCGGCATAGGGCGTCATATTGGTGCACTCCAGTACAATGGCACCGATATTGTCGTGCGCTGTCACAAGTTCTCTTCCCGCATCCAACAAATCAAGCCTGCAGGCTTCAAAATCGATGCTTGGCTGATCGTCAAGTATGCCATGTGTGAAGGCGCGTCCGTCGTCCGTTCCGACAATCGGTGTATCCGGTGACGCGCCAGCCGCGTGCAGGTGAGCCTCCGACAGATCAGTCTTCGAAATGGTTATGACTCCGACCCGCTTCCCCTTTGGCAGCATGTGTTGAACCAGCGGAATTTGCATGAGCGAGGAGGTGGCCACGGGAACCGGAACAGCCGCGCTGACCTTGTCCTGGATGAGCGCCAGAAATCCGCAATTGGTCGTCAGTCCATCACAGCCGGATGCCACCAGATCCTGTGCGGCAGCAATGAACCCATCGACAAGCGCCAAAGGGTCGTTTCGCACAACCTTGTCCGGCGTGGCGCCCCGAACAATGCGGTATTGCACCGGAAACGGCCAGGTGTTGGCGTTTGCAATATCGCCATAGATGCGCGGAAACTGCGTTTCCAGCATCATGATGCCGACATTGGCTCCAAATACTGTCTTTCCACCGTACTCGACGGACATCGGTTTACTCCTTGGGCAAATCGCGTTGCGCTGGTTGGTTCTGCGGTTCAGTTTTTGTGCCGAAATTGGCCATCGTGGTAAACCTAGTCAGCTGGAACATAGAGCTGCGAATAGGCAATGCGAACGGCCTCGGTCGCCTCTTCGCGTCTGCGCTCGATATGGTTTCGCATGGCCGAAACCGCCGTCTTCTGATCGCGCGCCGCCAGGGCATTGAGAATGATCCGATGTGCCGATAACTCGGCACCCTTGTTTTTGCCGAGAGGCTGTCGTCTGAGCAGCAGCCTGATATCGACAAGGCGAACATAGCGGATTCGATCGTTGATGTTGCGCAGGATTCCGACAAGTTCGGAATTTTGCGACAGGGTTGCGAGTTTGATATGAAAGCCCTCATCCATTTCAAGGATATCGATCGCCCTATCCGGGTTTTCGTAATGGGGCTCCGTTTGATCGAGATAGTCTGATACCGACTTGAATTCGTCATCTGTCCCGCGCGCGACAGACAGGCGCAGCGCCTCGCATTCAATAGCGACACGCGCTTCATAAAGTTCGATGATGCGACCCGGGTTCAGGGAGCGACAAAAGAAACCCCTTCCATTTTGGAACGTCAGGAACCCTTCGGCGACCAGCCGGTTGAGCGCTTCACGCAGCGGTGTGCGGCTGGCGCCCAGTGTCGTTGAAAGCGTGCTTTCATTGATCCGTTCATCCGGCTTGAACTCGAAATTTGCAGCCATCCGTCGAACCTGGTCATACACCCGGTCAACACTGCTGCCGGCCTTGCTCATGGATTTTTCCTCAGCTTGCAACTGTCACAGGCAATGAAATTGGGAGATTGCATATTTTGCAGACAATAACAAATTTTTTGTCTTCACTTCTGAATATTTTGCTGTATACAATTTTTCGATAGGCTGAAGTGTGAGTTGTTTCGCGTCGCTGGCGTGTGAGTTTGAAGGAAAGTGCACGTGGAAAACACCCTCAAGGGTTCGGAAGCGATGGTGCGGATGCTCGAAGCCCATGGCGTTCGCCATATCTTCGGCCTTTGTGGCGATACGACCCTGCCCTTTTACGATGCCATGTACCGCCTCAATCACGATATCACCCATGTTCTGACGCGCGATGAACGCTCTGCCGGCTACATGGCTGATGCCTATTCCCGGGTTACCGGACGTGCAGGAATATGCGAAGGCCCGTCAGGAGGCGGTGCGACCTACATCGTGCCAGGCCTGATCGAGGCCAGCGAATCCTCCTATGCATTGCTCGCCATTACCACCGACATTTCGGTCTCATCCTATGGGAAATACCCGCTCACGGAACTCGATCAGGAATCCCTGATGCGGCCATTGACCAAGTGGAACACGGTTATCAAGCAGGCAGACCATATCCCGCGGATGGTGCGCACGGCCTTTCGGGCAATGACCACCGGGCGCTCAGGAGCAGCCCATCTCGGTTTACCCTATGACATTCAATATGATCCGGTTGATGCCGATGATATCTGGGCAGATCCCCATCTTCAGACCTATCCGGCCTACCGCGTTGCCCCCGAACAGGATTCTGTCGAGGCAGCGGTTGATGCCATACTCTCCGCGAAAAAACCGCTGATTGTCTGTGGCGGCGGCGTTGTCATTGCGGGTGCAATGGAGCCCCTGCAGCAACTCGCATCACGGCTGGATATTGCCGTCGCAAGTTCAATCTCGGGTCAGGGCAGCCTGGCGGATACCCATCCCAACAGCCTCGGCGTTGTGGGGTCCAATGGTGGTACCGACCAGACCTGGGAAATGATGGAGGCGGCCGACCTGGTTGTTTTCATGGGGTGTCGGGCCGGTTCAACCACCACCTCGCGGTGGGAAGCGCCAAAACCGGGCGCACGGGTTGTGCATTTTGACTGCGATCCCATGGTGATTGGTGCCAACTATCCCACCGAAGTGGGGGTTGTTGGAGACCTTCTGCTCTCGTTGAATGCGGTCAACAAGGTGCTTGATGACAGGCAGACCGAAAGGAACGGTTTTGGTGGCGCAGCCGCTGTCGCCGACGTCAAGCACCGCAAATTCGAAATTTTCAATCGTCTCGCGCAAAGCAGCGAAACGCCGATGCGGCCAGAGCGGGTCATTGACGCCATGATGAAAGTCCTACCGGAGGACGCAGTCGTCCTGTCCGATCCGGGAACCAGCTGCCCCTATTATTCGGCCTACTATCAGCAGCCCAAACCAGGTCGCTATTTCATCACCAACCGGGCGCATGGCGCACTCGGGTACTCACTGTCCGCGGCTTTGGGTGCCTGGTACGGACGGCCCTCGAGCAAAATCGTGGCACTGATGGGAGATGGGTCTTTCGGCTTTACCTGCGGCGAGCTGGAAACCGTCTGCCGCGCGCGGGCGCCCATCACCTATATAGTCTTTTCCAATTCGAATTTCGGATGGATCAAGGCCAGTCAGTTCGCTGACACGGATGCCCGCTACTACAATGTCGATTTCGATCGGACCGACCAGGCAGCAATTGCCGCCGCCTACGGAGTAAAATCCTGGCGGCTGGAAGATCCTGCGACACTGGAATCCGTTCTGAAGGAAGCCGTTGAGCATGACGGACCGACATTGATCGATGTGGTATGCCAGCCACTCGAAGAAGCAAATGCACCCGTGCGGCGCTGGATGGGTTAGGTCTGCATGGGAAGCAAACCGGAGAAGATCATTGTCATAGGCGCCGGCATTGTCGGCGTGTCCGCCGCGATCTGGCTGAAACGCGCCGGCTGTGACGTGACACTTCTCGACCGCTTGGCACCGGGCCAAGGGACATCCTATGGAAATGCCGGCGTTCTGGCATCCTGTTCGATGGTTCCCGTCACAACGCCTGGCCTGGTGGTCAAAGGCCCCAAACTGCTTCTGGATCCGAATTTTCCGCTGTTCATGCGTTGGTCCTATCTGCCCAAAATCGCGCCCTGGCTGATGCGATATCTCAGTCATGCAAATGACAGCGACACCCGCCGCATCGCCGAAGCGCTGACACCCATCGTTTCCGACAGTGTCGAACAGCATGTTTCGTTGTGTGGTGACGGATCGGCTGCCCGTTTCGTCAATCAGTCCGATTACAGCTTTGCCTATGCCGACCGGGCAGCCTTTGAGGCCGACAATTATGTCTGGAGCCTCCGTGAAAAGGCCGGCTTTGTCCCCGAACTGCTTGAAGGTGATGCCGTTCGCGAGTTTGAACCGGCATTCGATCACACCACCAACCTGCTGGCGGTGATGCACCAGCATGGTTTTATCCTTGATCCAGGCGCCTATGTCGCCGAGCTGGCCGGTAATTTCGTGGAAATGGGCGGACATCTGGTCACCGCTGAAGTGAAGGATTTCGATCTCTCTGGTGGGAAAATCCGCACGGTTCTGACGAGCGACGGACCCATCGATTGCGACAAGGCCGTTCTTGCGACCGGGGTCTGGTCGAAAACGCTCATGGCCAAATTGGGCCTCAATGTACCGCTGGAGACCGAACGGGGTTATCACATCGTCTTCGAGAATCCGTCCGTCATCCTAAGATCACCGGTGATGGTTGCATCGGGTAAATTCGTGGCAACCCCCATGAGCATGGGCCTGCGCTGCGCCGGCGTGCTCGAGTTCGGAGGGCTTGAAGCGGGTCCTTCGAAAGCACCGCTCGACCTCTTGAAAAAACAGGTCAAAAAGACATTCCCGAACCTTGCATTCAGCAAGACCGAGGAATGGCTGGGCCATCGCCCGGCCCCCGCCGATAGTCTGCCCTTGATCGGAGAAGTCGCCACGACCGGTGTCTATTCCGCATTCGGGCATCACCATATTGGGCTGACGGGCGGCCCAAAAACCGGCCGATTGGTGGCCGGACTCGTTACGGGCAACAAACCAAATTTAGACCTTGCCCCTTACACCCCGAACAGGTTTCTATAACCACACATGCTTCAACCCGGGAGGATACAATGAAAGCATCAACCAAAACACTGACAGCAACACTCATGACAACAGCCGGTCTGGCCGTCGCTGCAAGCGGCGCAATGGCTGAAAAATGGGATATGCCAATGGCATATTCTGCTTCCAACTTCCATTCAGCGACCGGCGCTGAATTCGCAAAATGTGTCACCACCGGCACCCAGGGTGAAATCGAAATCGTTACGCATCCGGGCGGTTCGCTCTTCAAGGGCGCCGACATCAAACGGGCGATTCAGACAGGCCAGGCGCCGATTGGTGAACGGCTGCTGTCCGGCCACCAGAACGAAAATCCGATCTTCGGTGTCGATTCGGTTCCGTTTCTTGCGACATCTTTCGATGACGCGGCGAAACTCTGGAAAGCTGCGAAGCCAACCCTGGAGCAAATTCTCGCCGATCAGAACCTGACACTGCTCTATTCCGTTCCGTGGCCTCCGCAGGGTCTGTACTTCAAGAAGGAAGTCAATTCCGTTGCCGACATGGAAGGCATCAAGTTCCGTTCCTACAACAACGCCACGGCGCGATTGGCGGAACTGACAAAAATGCTTCCGGTCTCCATCGAGGCAGCCGAAATCAGTCAGGCCTTCGCAACCGGTGTTGCAGACGCCATGGTATCCTCCGGCTCCACCGGTTACGACCGCAAGGTCTGGGAAAGCCTGACACATTTCTATGAAGTCGATGCCTGGCTGCCGCGCAACTACACGATGGTCAACAGCGACGTGTGGGCCGGAACCAGCGATGCCAACAAGGCAATCATAAAGGCATGCGCCGAACTCGCGGAATATGCGGGAACCTGGCGCGCGGTTGAATACACCACCTTCACGCTCAATGGATTGCGTGACGGTGGCATGGTCGTTGGCCCGGCAGGTGATCAGCTGAAGGCCGACCTCAAGGAGATCGGTGCGGTCATGAGTGCCGAGTGGCTGGAATCGGCGGGTGAAGGTGGCAAGGCCATCATCGATTCCTTCAATGCCATGAAATAACGCGTTGCGCGGATCACACCGCGCACCACATCAAACCGTCGTCCGCCGCACAATTTGTGCGGCGGACGACACGGCGCAGACCAAAGGAGCTTGGCTCTTGCTCCATTGGTCCATACCAACGGGAGGGGTTGAATGGCAGCGCTCAGACAGGTTCGAAGAGGTCTGGATCTTCTCTATTTCGCCTCGGGCGTGGTCGGCGCCTTGTTTCTCATCGCAATTCTTGCACTGATCGTTGTTCAGATGCTTGCCCGCTGGACCGGTGAAGTTTTTCCGGGTGCACCCGATTATGCCGGCTATTGCATGGCCGCAGCATCATTCTTCGCTTTTGCCCACGCCTTGCATCGTGGATCGCATATCCGTGTTTCAATTGTGCTCAGCGCCGTTTCGGAACCCGTTCGCCGGATTCTTGAGATCTGGTGTTTCGGCATTGGAGCGGCAACCGCATGGTACGTGTCCTGGTACGCCTACCGCTTTGTCTACTGGTCATGGAAATTCAATGAGGTCAGCCAGGGACAAGACGCAACGCCGCTGTGGATACCGCAATCGTCCATGGTGATCGGGTCGGTCATTTTGGCTGTCGCACTCACAGATCATCTCATCCATGTTCTGTTTGTCGGTGATCACCGGATCGAACGCGATCTGGTCGACCAGTCGCACGGGGAGTAGATCATGGAAGACCTTTCAATCATCGTTCTGTTTCTCTTTGTCCTGTTTCTGCTACTGGGCACCGGTGTCTGGGTTGGCCTGGCGTTGATGGGTGTGGCCTGGGTGGGCATGGAACTGTTCACCAGTCGGCCGGTCGGCGACGTCATGATCACGACAATCTGGAGCCACTCATCGTCCTGGACCTTGACCGCCCTGCCCCTCTTCATCTGGATGGGTGAGATTCTGTATCGAACACGATTATCCGAGGATATGTTCAAGGGTCTGGCCCCCTGGATGGCCCGACTGCCAGGCGGTCTTGTCCATACCAACATTGTCGGCTGCACCATCTTTGCGGCGGTTTCGGGCTCTTCCGCAGCGACGCTGACGACGGTCGGCAAGATGTCGATTCCGGAACTGCGCAAGCGCAACTACCCCGAAAACATGGTGATCGGAACACTGACCGGCGCGGCGACGCTTGGGCTGATGATCCCGCCTTCGCTGACGCTCATCGTCTATGGCGTGACCATCAATGAATCGATCACCAAGCTCTTCTTCGCCGGAATTCTGCCCGGCCTGGTGCTCGCCTTCATGTTCATGGCCTATGTCGCCATCTATTCGAAAGTATCCTCGAAATGGCAGCCCAACGAGGAGCCGCGATTGCGTTTCACCGAAAAGGTGAAGAACTCACGCTTTCTCTTGCCCGTTATTCTGCTGATCCTCGTGGTCATCGGATCCATGTATCTTGGCTACGCCACGGCCACGGAAGCAGCAGCATTCGGTGTCATTGGCGGCCTTGTGCTGGCGGCCTCCCAAGGCTCGCTGAGCATGAAAACGTTCACCGAAAGCCTGATGGGCGCCACCCGAACATCAGCGATGATCGCGCTGATTCTCGCTGGTGCCGGCTTCCTGTCACTGGCCATGGGCTTCACCGGATTGCCCCGTGGCCTTGCCAATCTGATCGCCGGTTTTGAATTGTCGAAATTCGAGCTGCTGATGGTCTTGCTGGTGTTCTACATCATCCTTGGCTGCTTCCTCGACGGCATCTCTTCGGTCGTGCTGACAATGGCAGTGGTCGAACCGATGATTATCGATGCCGGGATCAATTTGATCTGGTTTGGCATCTTTATCGTTGTCGTTGTGGAAATGGCACAGATCACGCCGCCGATCGGCTTCAACCTGTTCGTGATGCAGGGCATGACCAATCACGAGATGAATTTTGTCGCCAAGGCGGCAATTCCGATGTTCCTCATCATGGTGCTCATGGTCTTTGTCCTGATTGTCTTTCCGGAGCTTGCGACTTATCTTCCGGACAATCTGCGTCCGGGACCCGTGCCCTGATAGAACTGTGCCTGCGATGAACCAAAACGTGATGGATCATCGCGGGCACCGATAGGGCATCGGCCGATCTGGATCGAATTCGCTTGAGCGGAGCAATGAAATCAAATGCGGGAGACGGATGAACAGCAAATCTCCGCCGCCGCAGATGTGCTTTGGCAGTATCACTGTATCTTCGACACGCCTGTTCCGTCAGATGTAATCATCGGGCTCGGCAGCTACGATCTGAGGGTTGCGGATCGTTGTGCAGCCCTGTTTCATCAGGGTTTGGCAACGGAAATCTTGTTTACCGGACACAGCGGCCACTGGACCCGGGGACAGTTTGAACAGACCGAAGCCAGCCGGTTCCTTTCTCGCGCAGTCGAATGCGACGTTCCTGCCGAGGCAATCATCCTTGAGGAACGCGCAACCAATATTGGCGAGAACATCCGATTTGCTGCCCATTTGGTCCGTGACGATGCTTCAGCCATCCTGGTCACCAAACCGCAGACCCAAAGGCGATGTCTTGCCACGGCGCAGAAGCAATGGTCGGGGGGCAGAACCATCATTACGGCACCCTTGCACGACCGGACAGAGCAACCCATTCCCGGTTTCGACGAACGTCACCTGATTTGCGAGATGGTTGGTGATTTGAAACGCATCCTGACCTATCCCGACGCCGGATTTCAAAGCCGACAGGACATACCGGATGCGGTCACGGATGCGTACCGGTTCCTGATCGATTGCGGTTACACCGCCCATTTATGACCGGTGAAATGCGGGTTTGGGCGCGAGCGGTCATTCTGAATGCACAAACCGGATCAACGACCAACACAGTTGTCCCGTTTCTGACAAAACGTGAAACGGCCTAGGTACGCACGTCCGGAGCGGAACGCCCGGTATATTCCGCGATGCCCGCCAATTCATCCGCAGCGGCAATGATAGGCGCAAGAGCAGATTGCGGGTCCTGGTCGTGGTTCTCCGGATCCGGTTCAAAATGTTCCAGATAGACGCGCAACGTGGCGCCGACGGTCCCGGTTCCAGAGAGCCGGAAGACGACCCTCGATCCGTTGGCAAACAGGATCCGCACGCCCTGATTGTTCGAGACGGATCCATCGATGGGGTCGGTGTAGCAAAAATCGTCCGCGACGCTGACGACCATTCCCGCCGCCGCCTGGCCCGCCAACGCGGGAAGCCTGTCGCGCAGCGCCGTGATCATCGCATTGGCGCGGTCCGTATCGACACCTTCATAGTCATGGCGTGAATAGTAGTGGCGGCCAAACTGGCGCCAGTGATCCCGAAGAATATCAGCCACCGAGAGTTTGCGCACAGCAAGTATGTTCAGCCAGAGCAGCACGGCCCACACACCATCCTTCTCCCGGACATGATCCGATCCGGTCCCGGCGCTTTCTTCTCCGCACAGCGTCGCCTTTCCGGCATCCAGCAGGTTTCCGAAGAATTTCCAGCCCGTCGGCGTTTCATAGGCCTCGATACCCAGATTTGCTGCGACGGCATCCACCGCCCTGCTGGTCGGCATGGACCGCGCCACACCGGCAAGCCCTCCGGCATAGCCCGGCGCAAGATGGGCGTTGGCTGCCAGCACGGCGAGGCTGTCCGACGGCGTCACGTAGATACCGCGTCCGAGGATCATGTTGCGGTCGCCGTCACCATCCGACGCCGCACCAAAATCAGGCGCCGATGCACCACTCATCAGATTCATCAGTTCCTTTGCCCACACCGGGTTCGGGTCGGGATGTCCGCCACCGAAGTCGGGTAACGGGATGGCATTGCGAACGGAATGAGCCGGGGCACCCAACTCGTCCACCAGAATCGCCTTGGCATAGGGTCCGGTCACAGCATGCATCGCATCGAAACACAGCGAAAAACCGTCCGAAAGCATGGTTCGGATCGCATCGAAATCAAAGAGCGTCCGCATCAACGCAAGATATTCGGCAATCGGGTCGACCACCGAAACAGCCATGTCGCCAACTTCGAAATCACCGATGCCGGACAGATCGATATCCGGTGTGTCCATTGTCCGGTAGGTCTCAATGATCTGCGTTTGCGCGTAAATTCTTTCGGTTACGGCCTCAGGGGCCGGCCCGCCATTGGCGACATTGTACTTCATCCCGAAATCTTCATCCGGTCCGCCCGGATTGTGACTCGCCGACAGGATGATGCCACCATCGGCCTTCAGGTTGCGGATAAGGTTGGACGCCGCCGGCGTCGAAAGAAGCGCATTTTGCCCCACCACCATGCGCGACAGACCATTGGCCGCCGCCATGCGAATGATGGTCTGGGCGGCGGTATCATTGAAGAACCGTCCGTCGCCACCGAGAACCAGCGTCTTGCCGTTCAGATCTCCGATGGCGTTGAAAGTTGCCTGGGTAAAATTCTCAAGGAATCCGGGTTCGCTGAAGACCTTCGTTTTCTTGCGCAGGCCCGACGTTCCCGGCTTTTGTCCGGCGATTGGCTTTGTCGGGACCAATGTGACTGTCTGCATCGTGTCAGTTCCCCTCCTGGCGCCGCTGGAATTGCAATGCGGTGCTATTCAGTCAGCATCGTGCGATGAAATAGCTTCCAGCGCAAACAGCGTGACCGAAGCCGCAGAGACCATGACACGATCGTCAACAACATCAACGGTTGAAAGGGTCGGCCTTGCGGTATCTATGACCTGCACCCATTTGCGGTCGTCCCGACATGGCGGAAGGACAACCTCGCTCCGCTCACCGCCGTTCAACACGGCAAAGATTTCATCCTCGGACGCGTCATAGGCGGGAGTTGTCGTGGCCATGCGAATCTCAACGCACAGGCAGCGCCAATGGGGTTCGCGCCACTCATCGCTGCTCGGTTCGCGACCGTCCGGCATGCGCCAGAACAGATCGGCCATGCCATCCTCCGGTCGCCGGTGGCTGTGCAGGAAGTGGCGCTGACGCAACACGGGGTGCGCCTTTCTCAGACCGATGAGCTTTTGCACAAAGGCCAGCAGATCCGTGTCGGGATCGGTCCAGTTGATCCAGCCGATCGGGTTGTCCTGGCAATAGGCATTGTTGTTGCCATGTTGGGAATTGCCGATCTCGTCGCCCGCCAGCAGCATCGGCGTGCCCTGGCTGATCAGCAATGTGGTTAGCAGATTGCGTTTGCGCTGCGCTCGGGCAAGATTGATGTCCGGGTCAATGGTTGCCCCTTCGACACCCATATTGTCCGTGTGATTTTCATTATGCCCGTCCTGATTGCCTTCGCCATTGGCTTCATTTTGCTTATGGCTGTAGGAGACCACGTCACTGAGCGTAAACCCGTCATGGGCGGCGACAAAATTGACCGATGAAAAGGCGGATCGTCCGGAATGGTCGAACTGCAAGGCCGAACCGACCAGCCTTTCGGCCAGTTTTGCGGTCATGTTTTCATCTCCCCGCCAGAAGCGGCGCACATCATCGCGATATTGATCGTTCCATTCCAGGAACGGAGCCGGATAAGCCCCAAGCTGATAGCCTCCCGGACCGATGTCCCAAGGTTCGGCAATCAGCTTGACCCGGGAAAGCACCGGATCCTGCAGGACAGCCTTGAAAAACGGACCCGTACGGTCGAACCCCTGCCCGGTTCGGCCGAGCACTGATGCCAGATCGAAACGAAATCCGTCCACATGCATGATTTCGACCCAATAACGCATTGAATCAAGCACCATGCGCAACACCATTGGGTGATCGATATTCAGGCTGTTTCCGGTGCCGCTGAAGTTCTCATAATATCGTTGATCATCAGCCCGCAACCGGTAGTAGGAACGGTTGTCCAGCCCGCGAAAACTGAGCGTGGGACCGGTTTCGTCCCCTTCGGCCGTGTGGTTGTAGACAACATCGACAATGACCTCGATGCCGGCGGCATGAAATTGTTGAACCATCCGCTGGAAATCGGATACCGCACCATGCGACAGGTAGCGCGGTTCGGGACTGAAAAACCCGATGGAGTTGTAACCCCAATAATTGCGCAGGCCCTGATCGACAAGGAAGCGGTCATCGACAAAGGCCTGAACGGGCAAAAGCTCCACAGTGGTAATACCAAGGCCGGTCAGGTGATCCAGCATCGGTGCACTGGACAGCCCCAGAAACCTCCCGCGCATGGCAGGATCGATATCGGACCGCTCGGCCGTCTGACCCTTTACATGGGTTTCGTAGATAATGGCGTCTGCCGGGTCTACCCTTGGCGATCTGTCGCCATTCCAGTCGAAGGCAGTATCGACAACGACCGATTTTGGCATGTAAGGCGCACTGTCGCGGGTATCGAAGGACAGGTCGCGCCGGCTTGACGATGCCTTGAACCCAAGCAGGGCATCAGACCATTCCACGGCTCCGTCGATTTTCCTGGTATAGGGATCGAGCAGCAATTTGTTCGGATTGAACCGATGTCCGTCTTCCGGCGCATAGGGCCCGTGCACCCGATAGCCATAGATAGTCCCCGGGCGCAGCCCATCAACAAATCCATGCCATATATCGCCATCACGTTCGGGCAGCACAAGCCGGCACACTTCCCGTCTGCCGTCGCCATCAAACAGGCAAAGCTCGATCTTTTCCGCATGGGCGGAAAAGACGGCAAAATTAATGCCGTTTCCATCGAAAGAGGCTCCGAGAGGCGAAGCGGCGCCACGGGAAACCTGGAATTGAGCAGGATTCATGCTAGCGGTGTCGAACTATTCCATAAGGCTTTGATACAGGGCGGCATAGGCCTTTGCCGATTCGCTCCAGCCAACCGGATGCTTCATAGCGCGCTCTTGCATCTGCCGCCAGAGCACCGGATCTCCAAAAAGACCGAACACCCGGTCGAGTGCCGTTGACAGGGCATCTGCAGTGGCGGGCGAAAACTGGACACCGGTCGCGACACCGACCCGGACCGCGGCATCATTGGCGTCGATCACGGTGTCAGCCAGCCCACCGGTGCGCGCGACCAGCGGCAGCGCTCCGTAACGCAATGCATACATCTGGGTCAGCCCGCAGGGTTCAAACCGGGAGGGGACGAGGATGCAGTCCGCGCCAGCATAGATCCGATGCGACAAGGCCTCGTCATACCCTATATGGACTGCCACCCGATCGGAGTGCTTCCGAGCCGCTTCGGCAAAGCCCGCTTCGAGATCAGCATCGCCGCTGCCGAGGACAACCAGCCGCCCGCCTCTCTCGACAAGATCCGGCAGAACCTCCAGCAAAAGGTCCAGACCCTTTTGGCGTGTCAGCCGGCTGACGACCCCGAACAACGGTCCCTCGGTTGTCCCGAGGCCGAATTCCTGCGCCAGCGCATCCGTGTTCTGACGTTTGTCCTCAATCTTGCGCGGGCCAAAGGGACGCGGAATCAGGGTATCCTTGCGCGGGTTCCAGACAGCAAGATCGACCCCATTCAAAATGCCCGAAAAAGTGGCCTGCCGCTGACGGATCACACCATCGAGGCCCATTCCGAATTCCAATGTCGCAAGCTCGTTCACATAGGTCGGGCTGACCGTTGTGATCCAGTCGGCATCCACCAGTCCGGCTTTCAATGTGCTGATCTGGCCCCAATACTCATATCCGTCCGCATCAAAACGGTCCTTTGACAGGAGAAGCTCGTCAAGCATCGTGGCCGGGGCAAGCCCTTGAAATGCGATATTATGGATCGTCATCACCGTTGCAACGCCAAGGATGTTTCGCTGTTTCAGATAGGTTGGCGCAAGACCGGCCTGCCAGTCATGAGCATGCAGGATTTCGGGTCGCCATCCGTCCGGAAGCCCGACATTGGCAATTTCGGCCGCCACGCGGGAAAGCGCCGCAAACCGCTGTGGGTTATCCGGCCAGTCGCGGCCATCTTCACCCAGATAAATCGTGCCTTCGCGGGCAAAAAGGTGTGGCGCATCCAGCAAAAGCAGATCGGCCGATCCCTTGGTTTTGCCAAGTCTCCCGGAAACGACACGGGCTTTGCCACCGAAAAGGTCATCCGATGACCAGACACTGGTCGGTGAGGCAAGCTTGTCGACGAGACCGGGATAGGCAGGCAGGAGCGTCCTGACCGACCAGCCCTCAACCGCAAGCGCGCCCGGCAATGCGCCAACCACATCCGCCAACCCGCCGGTTTTGACCAGAGGTGCGAACTCCGATGCAACGGAAAGAACGCGGCCTGCCACCTGCGTCTTCTTGTTTTTCTTACCCGTCAAAGAGAAGCCTCTCGCCGATCCAGCATGGCCTGGGTAATGAGACAGACGCCATTGTCGGTCCGTCGAAACCACTTGTCATCTTCCAGCGGATCCGACCCCACAACGAGCCCTTCCGGGATGACGACACCCCGGTCGATCACCACATTGGTGAGATCGGCTTTCCTGTTGATCTGCACATAGGGGAGTGCAACCACATGCTGCAGGCTCGCATAGGAGCGCGTGTGCACACCAGTGAACAAAAGCGAATTGGCAACGGTTGATCCGGACACGATGCATCCGCCGGATATCAGCGAACTGACCGCGCTGCCACGCCTGTCCTTGTCGTCATGAATGAATTTGGCGGGTGGCACGATCTCGGAGTAGGTCCAGATCGGCCAGTCCCGATCATAAATATCGAGCTCCGGATCGAAATCCGTCAAATCCAGATTGGCTTTCCAGAACGCGTCGACCGTGCCCACGTCGCGCCAATAGGCTTCCTTTTCCTTGTCGCTCTTCACACAGGATTCCGAGAAGCGATGTGCAATGGCCTTGCCGGATTTAACGATGCCAGGAATGAGATCAGACCCAAAATCATGGCTCGAATTCGGATCGTCCGCATCGGCAAGCAGCAATTCGCGCAGGAACGCCCAGTCGAAGACATAGATGCCCATACTGGCGAGGGTCACATTCGGGTCGTCCGGCGTGCCGGGTGGATCAGCGGGTTTTTCAAGAAAGGAGATAATGCGACCACTTTCGTCGATCGCCATGACACCGAACGCCGAGGCTTCTTCGCGCGGCACGGTCAGGCACCCCACCGTCACGTCGGCACCTTCATTGACGTGCTGCTGCAACATCAACTCGTAATCCATCTTGTAGATGTGATCGCCGGCAAGCACCACCAGATGATCGACATCATAGCTGTCGATGATGTCAATGTTCTGGGTCACGGCATCGGCCGTGCCGAGATACCATTTGTTTTCCGCTACCCGCTGGGATGCCGGCAGAATATCGAGATATTCGTTGCGTTCCGCTCGAAAGAAGTTCCAGCCACGCTGCATATGACGGATCAGGCTGTGCGCCTTGTATTGCGTCGCCACGGCCATTTTCCGGATGCCCGAATTCAACGCATTGGAAAGCGCAAAGTCTATAATGCGGCTCTTGCCACCGAAATAGACCGATGGCTTTGCCCGCTTTTCAGTCAACTCCATCAGCCGGCTGCCACGCCCTCCGGCAAGCACGAACGCCATGGACCTGCTCGCCAGGCGGCGGTTTGATTGTTCCGACATTGCCTTCTCCCTTTAGTTGCCTTCGGTCTCGTTTTCCTCGAGTGTGAAGATCAGCACCGACAATGGCGGCAAGGAAAACACAGCCGATCTGGTTCGACCATTCCATGCCACATCCTCCGTCTTCACATTGCCGGCCGGACCGCGACCACCGCCACCATAGGCTTGCGCATCCGTGTTCACGACGAGTTTGAGGTGACCCGAAACCGGCAGTCCAACCCGCCAATCATGTCGTTCCACCGGTGCGAAATTGCAGATGACGACAACGGGCGCATCACCCTCGTTGCCAAAGCGCAGAAACGAAAAAACGGATTCTGCCTCGGCCTGATGGTCGATCCACTCAAACCCGCCGGGATCACAATCACGCACATGCAATGCCGGGATGGTGCGATAGGCCTTGTTCAGATCACGTACCAGCGACTGCATGCCCCTGTGCCATTCGTGGTCGAGCAAATGCCATTCGACACTGCCGTCGTGGTTCCATTCGCTTCCCTGTGCGATTTCACATCCCATGAACAGCAGCTTCTTGCCCGGATGGGTCCACATGAAGCCGTAATAGGTTCGCAGATTGGCGAATTTGTCCCACCCCTCACCCGGCATCTTGGTGATCATCGACCCCTTGCCATGGACAACTTCGTCATGACTGATCGGCAGGATGAAATTTTCAGAATAGGCGTAAGTCAGCCCGAAGGTCATTTGATGATGATGATACTTCCGGTGAATGGGATCCTTCTGGATGTAATCGAGCGTATCGTGCATCCAGCCCATGTTCCACTTGAAGCCGAACCCCAGGCCACCGCGATCGGTTGGTCGGGAAATCCCGTCAAATGCGGTTGATTCCTCGGCGATCGTGACGATGCCCGGACATTCCGCATAGACCGTTTCGTTCATCCGCTTCAAAAAGGCGATGGCCTCGAGGTTTTCGCGCCCGCCCTCGGCGTTGGGGACCCATTCGCCTTCCTTGCGCGAATAGTCGCGGTAAAGCATCGACGCCACGGCATCGACCCGCAATCCGTCTATATGGTGTTCCCGCAGCCAGTAGACGGCATTGGCAATCAGAAAATTCACCACTTCAACACGCCCGTAATTGTAGATCAGCGTGTTCCAGTCCTGATGAAAACCCTCCTTGGGGTCTGCATATTCGTAGAGCGCCGTTCCGTCGAACTTGCCGAGACCATGACTATCGGTTGGGAAATGACCGGGCACCCAGTCGAGCAATATGCCGAGATTCTTCGCATGGGCCGCCTCCACCAGCGCTCTGAATTCCTCCGGCGGCCCAAAACGGATCGTCGGCGCATAAAGTCCGATCGGCTGGTAGCCCCAGGAGCCGTCAAACGGAAATTCGCTGACCGGAAGCAGTTCAAGATGGGTAAATCCCATATCGACAGCATAGTCGACCAGTTGCCGGGCGCTTTCCAGATAGGACAGCGGCCGGTTGCCCTCTGCTTCGACCCGTCTCCAACTGCCCAGATGCACTTCGTAGATCGACACAGGTGCATTGATGTTCTGCAGGCCGGAGCGGCGCTTCATCCAACGGTCATCCTGCCACGCATGACCATCGAGATTGCGCACCATTGATCCGGTTTGCGGTGGATGTTCGGATCCGAATCCGACGGGGTCCGCCTTCAGCGGAAGCAGGTTTCCGGACCGATCCACGATTTCATACTTGTAGATCGCACCATCGGAGAGACCCGGAACGAAGATCTCCCACACACCGGTACTGCCGCGACCCCGCATCGGGTGGCGCCTGCCATCCCATTGATTGAAATCGCCAATCAGCGAGACCCGACGCGCATTGGGCGCCCAGACCGCAAAATGGACCCCCGGGATACCTTCATGGATAACGATATGCGCACCCAGGACCTCCCACAGGCGACGATGGGTTCCTTCGGAAATCAGATGCTCGTCCATGGCGCCAAGTACCGGCGGGAAACGGAACGGATCCTCGAAATCCCAGCTCGTCTCCCCGGCTCTTGCACGCAGCCTGTAGGCTGATTTGCGTTTGAGCCGGCCGGCAAAGACTCCCGGTGCACCTGCGATGGGCTCAAGGGGCGTTTCGGTCGATGCGCCCGTCAGTGCCGAAATAGCTTCGGCACCCGGATCGAAGGCGCAGATAATGAACCCTGCATCGCGCTTGTGTCCACCAAGAACAGCATAGGGATTCTGGTGAACGCCATCCGCAATTGCTCTTGCGTCGGCAAGATCAATCAAGCCGGTAGCCTTTTTGCCATTAGGGTCAAGACTCATTCATTTCACATTTCACAGTGCTGATCTGGCGTCCCAGATCTCCTTCATATAGCCGCGAATGGCCCGGTCCGAGGAAAACCATCCGACTTTCGCAGTGTTCATCGCCGCCACATGAAACCACGTGTCGCGGCTGTTGAAAACACCGTCCACGTGACGTTGCATCGCATAATAGGCGTCAAAGTCGCTGCAGACGAGGAAATAGTCATGGTTGTACATCTGATCGACCAACCGGTGATAGCGCTCCGGTTCGTCCGGCGAGAACGTGCCGTCGGCGATCAAGCCGAGCGCGCCCGACAATCGCGGGCTTGCCTCGATGGCCTTGCGTCCGTGTTCGGAGTCCTGACGCCGTTGCTCGACTTCTGCGGCGGTTAGCCCGAACAGGAAGAAATTCTCTGCACCGACACGGTCTCGGATTTCCACATTCGCACCGTCGAGGGTCCCGATGGTCGGCGCACCATTCATCGCGAACTTCATGTTCCCGGTGCCGGACGCCTCCTTGCCGGCCGTGGAAATCTGCTCAGACAGGTCGGCGGCCGGTATCAGCCGTTCGGCCATTGAGACATTGTAGTTTGGTGGATAGACCACCGCCAGGCGTCCCTCCATCAACGGATCCGCATTGACCATTGTTGCCACATCATTGATCAGCCGGATGATTTCCTTGGCAACCGCATAACCGGGCGCAGCCTTGCCGCCGAAAATCTTCACGCGCGGGGTCCAGTCCGCATCTGGCTTCTCCCGGATCGCAGCCCAATGGGCTATTGTTTCCAGGATGTTCATCAACTGGCGTTTGTATTCATGAATGCGCTTGATCTGGATATCGAACATCGCATCGGGATTGACGGCGACGCCGACGGCTTCGTTCAGCCAGTTGGACAAGGCAACCTTGTTTTGCCGTTTCGCGGCAGCAAATTTTTCAAGGAAGCCCGGATCGTCGGCATGTGGGGTCAAGTCGTCCAGCCGGTCGAGATCACCGACCCAGCCGCCGCCGATCGTTTCGGTAATCAACCGGCTCAATGGGCGGTTGCACGACCACAGCCAGCGCCGGGGTGTGACCCCGTTGGTCTGGCTGACAATCCGATCTGGATGAAGCCGGTGCAGGTCACCAAACACCGATTCCTTCATCAAGTTTGTGTGCAGCGCAGAAACACCGTTGACGCGATGCGACGTCAGGAAGGCGAGTTCGCCCATCTTGACCGCACCGTGTTCCATGATGGCGACATGGGCTGGCCGCTCCGGATGTCGGCGGGCGTGGCGCGCATCGATATGCTCGATCAGATCCATGTGCCGGGGCAAGACCCGCCGCATCATGTCCTCCGGCCAGCGCTCCAATGCCTCCGGCAACAGGGTGTGGTTGGTGTAGGACAAACAGGCCTGTGAGAGATCGACAGCTTCGTTCAGTTCCATCCGATTGTCGTCATGCAGGATTCGAACAAGTTCGGGTCCGGCAATGGCCGGATGGGTGTCGTTCATCTGAATGGCGACGCGATCGGCCAATTGCCGAAGATCGCTGCATTCCGATTTGAACCGCCTGACGATGTCGCGCACCGAGGCTGCAGTGAAAAAATACTCCTGCTTGAGCCGGAGTTCCTTGCCCTGATCGGTGGTGTCATCCGGGTAAAGCACGCGGCTGATCGTACGCGCCAGTGCCTCGGGCTCGGCAGCGGCGAGATAGTCACCCTGGTTGAATTTCTGCAGGTCGAACAGTTTGGTTGACTTTGCAGACCACAGGCGCAGCGTATTGGCCCATTGGCCTTTCCAGCCGATGATCGGTGTGTCGTAACCCGATGCAATGACTGTTTCTTGCGGATGCCAGACCGCGGTACCGTTGTCGTTCGAAACGTGACCGCCAAACCCGATCTCATACGCCGCTTCCGGCCGCTCGAATTCCCACGCATTGCGTTGCCGCAACCATGCCTCTGCCGATTCGACCTGCCGTCCCTGCTCGAATCTCTGACGGAAAAGCCCGTGCTCGTAACGAATACCATAGCCATAGGCAGGGCATCCGAGAGTCGAAAGCGATTCCAGATAGCAGGCGGCCAACCGCCCAAGCCCGCCATTTCCCAGCGCGGCATCCGGTTCATCGTGGATCACCGTCTCGTAGTCGACATCCAGATTGGCAAGAGCTTCTCTTGCGATATCGTCCAGTTGCAGATTGACCATTGCATCCTCGAGCAATCGACCAATCAGAAATTCCATCGAGAGATAGTAGACCCGCTTCCGCTGAAGCTCATATGTCCGCCGGGTCGACGCAAACCAGGGATCGACAATGCGATCGCGAATGGCCAGCGAGAGCGACATGCGCCAGTCATAAACAGACGCATGGGCCGCATCCTTGCCGAGCGAGTATTTGAGATGCCGGTCGATGTCACCTTGCAACGCAGCGACGCTGGGTTTCGGCAGGTCGTGGGCCACGGGGCGAGATGCGGTGGTGATATTCATCTATGTCTTCCTGGCGGGCACAGCTTGTTTGCAGGCGTTTAAATCGATTTAGAGCTTTGCGCGTCATCGCACAAGTCGATTTCCGATTCAATCCAGTTCCATTATTGGAGCCGTGCAAACAGTCAAGCCGTGAAAGCGCGGATAGGCCGATTTCGGTATCGGCTCGACAGCCAATTCAGTTCGCATTTTGTGAGTGACAGCCAACACGAACACGCTCAAATCGATCAGGCCTGATGCACTGGACGCTGGGATCGACGGGGGCTTGCGGGCCAGTCATTGTTCAACCTGTCGGTTCGATTGGTCCAATCCGGCCGGTCGTCAACTTCGAGGACTGGTGGGTTGCCCCCGGCACGGTGCTCCCTCTGGTCGATTCACCACACCGACATACTCCAATCTCGGGGGGCCGCTAAGGACACGACTGGGAATGCTATTGTCACACGGCTTCGACCGGTTTGCCGTCGAATTTCCCGCGTCAAGCGGCTTGCCCCTGATCGGATTTCCGCCCCGCATCGAGGTATGAGTCGAACGACCTGGAACGAAACGAACTGGTCGGTCCAGAACACCTAGATGCCTGGTTGACCAGATATCCGCCCAGGCTGAGATATCGATGGCGGGCCCATCTTCCTTGCCCACATGCGCACACGCCGGTTCAGTTGTGCGATGGGCACTCGTGCCAACGAATGCTTCACCCAGTGCAACGGCGCATAAATGACCTTCGACCCGGTGTATTCGGTACAGAACAATCTCCCGCAAATCGATCAGGTAACTGGCGGTGGATTCATCGATTTCAAGCCAGGGACCTGATGAGGACTCTGTCGAACCGACCTCATGCCAATAGAAATCCCCGAAGGTGTTTCCGGCGTTTTCGGCAACTGGCAGCCAAACCGTGCCGCTGATGATCGCGCCATCTATATCGATTCGGCGCTCCTTGGTTCCATAAAACGAGTCAACCACCCGGTCCCGAAGATAGGCCGTTCCCGCCCCGTTTGGCAGGGCGATCTCCCTTGTTTCCCATGCCTGTGGTGCATCAGGCCTGCCTGGCCAGACAATAAAGGCCAGCAGCGCAACAGCGCCGACGATCGACAGCATGATCAGGGCACAGGTTGGAACACGCCGACCATTGATCGTTGATGTTTCCTGACAGAGACGGGTCGACACCGGTTGCTCGAGCAACTGAATGATGTCGTCCACGTCGCCATCGGTCCCGGATCGGGAGATGGATGTCGACATGACTTATTCGACCTCGAAACCGTTGCGTTTCCCCGGCGCGCGGATATGAGCAAAGACCGTCAATGGACGGTTTGCAGTAAAATTCGATTGGTTCAAGCCGGGCATCCCCATCGGCTATCTCCTGAAGTGTTCTTTGATAAGTCTTTGTATGAGCCGCCCCGTAAAATCGATTTCGCCGGATTGCGAGGGATAATATCGATCCCTCCATCGCTTCTTTTACTCAAACAACCAGCAATACCCATCTGCAATCCGAATCTCATATCGGTTCTTACAGGAAAAGTGCGTCGGCCGCCAACAGCTAAACTGATAGTTGCGGCAGCGCACTGGCGGTCAGCATCTGGCGACATTGTCGCAGACCTGTATAAAACCGGCTTCAGGGATCAGGAAGCACCGCCCAGATTGTACTTCATGATCCTTCCATGTCGGCCGGATTGATCACCTTCCAGTCCGTAGACGCGGCCAGTCGGACCCTGCCGCCGGTCAAGCACCGTGCTCAGCGCATCCTGATCCGCTCCTTCCAGTTTCAAGTCGAAAACCGGCGTCGTTTTGGCGAGATGGCGTGCGGTCCGCGCACCAATGATTGCAGCACCAACCTGCGGCTGATCAAGCACCCAGCGGCTGGCGACGGCTGCAACAGTGACACCATGCCTGACGGCAATCGCGTTGAGCACTTTCAGCAGATCCTGAAACAGGCTCCAGCCACCGAATTCATCAATAATAAGCCGATACTTGACCAGGGAGCGATTGGAAAATTGATAGCCCGGATCATCTGCTCCAAGCCAGTCTTCGGTCAGGAAACCGCCTGCCAGCGTGCCATAGCACAGGATTTGAACATCGTGTCCCGCACACCAATGGGAAAAAGCGCCGGCCGCTCGGGTATCCAACAGAGAGTATTGTACCTGGGCGGAAACCAGATCCAGGCCTGCAGCGTGAAATGGAGCCATGTCGGCCTCACTCCAGTTGGTTACGCCCAGATGCCTGATTTTCCCTTTGGCCTGTACATCTTTCAAACAGGTGAGAACCTCGTGGGGACGGCCGCGATCAAGGTCCCACCAGAAAAACTGGACAAGCGGCAGACAGTCCAAATCGAGCCGGCGCAGGGATCGGTCGACGATCGCCTCAATGTGCGTCGGCGTCATCGTATCCAATCGATCGTAGTCGGGTACCAGCTTGGTATGAACATTGATTTTATCCGCAGCCTCGGAACCGCGATTGCGGCGAATATTCCGGATGAATGCGCCGATCATCTCCTCGACGCCGACATAGATATCGGCACAATCGAAGGTGTTGATGCCGGCGTCCAGGAACCGCTCCATATCGGCAATCGATTGAGCCCGATCGACAGGTCCGTGATCACCGGCCAGTTGCCAGCCGCCCTTGATAATCCGCGAGATTTGATGTCCGGGACGCAGGGAGACGGTCTCAATCATCAGCAGCTTTGTCCTTCCAGTGCGGCCGACCACGCGCATGCGGAAGTCCCGTCGTCCCGGCATGGGTAAACGTCCGCACACCCAGTCGGGTGATCCGAAACCGTGCGCCGCAATGGGGATCCGGGCAGGCGATCTCCGAATCGGTACTCATCCAGTCATGGTCATCCGTCACCCGCTGTTTGGCAGGCAAAAGCGGCAGGATGGCCGCCAGCGGATACATTGGAAAATGTATGACGTCGGAAAAGACGAGGCTCTCACCTTCAACCAGAAAATATGATCCTTCCACGTGATGGCACACCATCGGTGCCTCTCCGGCAACAACCTCGACTTTGAGATCAAAGAGCTTGAACGGTTTGTCCGTCAACGCACTTCCCCGCTTTGTGAACCACGAATGCCCCTTACACTATCATAAGCGGTGGTGCTCCCTTCCCCGCAACGTGCGAGCGGCACCTACCGGCAGTCACAAGTCGGCAGCCGCCCCACAAAACTCAGCCACTCCGGCAGCTTAGGGGCACGCACGCATAGCCGCTATTCCAAATACGCACTGCAAGATCTTTGGCCCAGGACCTATGGTGTTGGAAAGCAAGTTAAATCGCAACAGGAGTTCAAGCTGATGAATCTGAACAGATTTTTCGAAACCGTGCGCGCATCAAAAAATGTTAGCCATGCCGTCAAGGAAGGCCGAACACCAGCGCAGCATGATCTGGTGGCACTGGGCCTTGTCGAACTTTTCGATGCCCGTCAGCGGACCCGTTAAGATACAGTTTGCGCCCTTTCGACCTTCTTCGACCCGCTCTCATCAATCCCGAACACCGCCCGCCTCGTCAACAAAGACACACCTGACTGCTTGTTTCCATACCGGAAGCTGTTATCGATGACGCTCGATCATGCGGTGGCGAGAAGCAATAGGGGGTCCGGTAGATGAGTGTTGAACAAGCTGAGCTCTTCGCACTCTTTGCAGCCGTGTTCGCCATGCTGTTCTGGGGCCGCTGGCGTTACGATCTCGTGGCATTCTGTGCTTTGCTGGTGGCCTTGGTCCTCGGTCTGGTCCCAACCGAACAGGCCTTCTCCGGATTCGGCCATCCGGCTACCGTTATCGTCGCTCTCGTTCTGGTCGTTTCGCGCGGATTGCTCAATTCCGGGGCCATTGACCTCATCACCCGCAGATTGATCGATGCCGGTCGCAGCACTGGCGCCCATATCGCGACAATGAGTGGAGTCGGCGCAGTATTATCGGCCTTCATGAACAATGTCGCGGCCATGGCCCTGCTCATGCCCGTTGACCTGCAAGCCGCCAAGAAAGCCGGACGTCCGGTTCGCCGCACGTTGATGCCGCTGTCCTTTGCAACGATCCTCGGAGGCATGGTCACGCTGATTGGCACACCACCCAACATCATTATTGCGTCCTTTCGCGAGCGCGCCCTGGGCGCTCCCTTCGGCATGTTTGACTTCACCCCTGTTGGCTCGGCTGTCGCCGTGGTCGGCATTGCCTTTGTGGCCCTGATCGGCTGGCGTTTCATACCGAAGGGCGACGGGGATGACGCACCGGCGGAAAATCTGCGCGAGCTTGATGGCTATCTCGCCGAACTCGTCATTCCGGAGAATTCCAAGGCAGTGGGTCAGGAAGTCCGCGATCTCTACCCGGTCGGGGATGAAGACGATGTTGCCATTCTGGGCGTCATTCGCAACGGCAAAAGACTCGGCGGATTTTCATCGACAGTCGTCCTGCGTGCCGAGGATATGCTGGTGGTCGAGGCCACGGCGGAAGACATTGACCGCTTTCGTGGATCGCTCGGTCTGGAGTTTTTCGGTGAACGCCTGAGCGAAGAAGCCACCGCCGGCGATTTGTCATTGATGGAAGTGGTGGTGCCACGTGAAGCACGCATCGCCGGCCGTTCTGCCATTTCAATCCGGCTGCGCGCCCGCCGCGGCATCACGTTGCTCGGCATCTCGCGAAGAGGCAAGCGCTTCACCAAACGCGTCCGGCATGAAACCGTACGGGCTGGTGATATCCTGTTGTTGCTGGGCACCCCGGACCGGCTGCCGGATGTCGCCAATTGGCTCGGTGTTCTGCCGCTGGCCGAGCGCGGCCTCAATGTCACGCAGCACAGCAAGGCCTGGCTGGCGGTGGGTGTCTTTGCCGCCGCCATTGCCGTATCGGCCTTCGGTCTGCTTTATCTCGCCACCGCATTGGCGATCGTCGTGGCACTTTATGTCATCCTCGACATAGTACCGATCCGCAATGTCTACGACCATATCGAATGGCCGGTTGTCGTGCTTCTGGGCAGCATGATCCCACTGGGCGTTGCGCTGGAAAATGTCGGCGGCACGCAATTGATCGCCGGCGAGATCGTCGATCTGGCCGCGGGCCTGCCGTCCTGGGTCGTCCTGACCGCGCTGATGCTGGTCGTCATGACTCTGTCCGATGTCCTCAACAACACGGCAACGGCTGTGATCGGCGCGCCGATCGCCGTCGATATTGCCGGCCGTCTGAACGCCAATCCGGACGGATTCCTGATGGCCGTCGCCGTTGCCGCATCCTGCGCCTTCCTGACGCCGATCGGTCACAAGAACAACACCTTGATCATGGGTCCTGGCGGCTACAAATTCGGGGATTATTGGCGCACCGGCCTGCCGCTCGAGGTCCTTGTTGTGGCTGTTTCCGTGCCGGTGATCCTGATAGTGTTCCCGCTTTAGGGCAATCCGTTCATACGGATTTGCCAACACCGTTGTCGCGTATCCGACAAATCGCAACACCATCCATATTCAGAAGAATTGGTGCCAGGGGTGGGAGTTGACCTCCACCGGTCTGTGTAAATCCCGATTGCCGATTAACAGCAATCCGTCGCTGGTATATGACGGGCAGCGATACGCGGCGATCCATCTTGGCCGACTTTTGCAAATCAGGTGACGGACAGGGATCAGGTGTGCCAGCCAAACCGGAAATAACTCTACAGGATGTCTTCGGCTTCAGCGCCTTTCGGCCCGGTCAGCGAAAGATCATTGATCAACTGATGTCGGGCAATCATGTGCTGGCTGTCATGCCAACCGGCGGCGGCAAGTCGCTTTGCTATCAGATTCCCGCCATCCTTTCGGATGATCTGACCATTGTCGTGTCACCTCTGGTTGCCCTGATGGATGATCAGGTTGCGGCCTTGCGCGCCAATGGCGTCAAGGCTGTCCGCATCCATTCGGGAATGTCGCGCGAGGAACAGGTCGATGCCTGGCGCACGATCCGAAACGGTGATTGCAAAATTCTCTATTTGTCTCCGGAACGGTTGATGTCGGAACGCATGCTGACCGCATTGGAGACCTTTTCCATTGCCTATTTCGTCATCGACGAAGCCCATTGCGTTTCCAAATGGGGTGTCAGTTTCCGCCCCGAATATGAGATGCTGTCACAATTGAAGGACCGGTTTCCGAACAGCACGTTCGGCGCGTTCACCGCCACGGCAGACAAGGCAACGCGCGATGACATTGCGCACAAACTGTTTCCGGGCCCGGGCACGATCACCGTACAGGGTTTCGACAGACCGAACCTGCGGCTGGCGGTCAGTGCAAAGACCGGTTGGCGCCGCCAGTTGATGACCTTTCTGGACGACAAATCCGGCCAGTCCGGCATCGTTTACTGCCTGTCGCGCAAATATACCGAGGAGGTTGCCGATTATCTGAACGAAGAGGGGATCAAGGCCATTGCCTATCATGCCGGACAGGACGCAGATCAGCGCCGCCTGAGCCAGGACCGCTTCATGAGCGAAGACGCGGTGGTCATGGTGGCCACGATCGCATTCGGCATGGGGATCGATAAACCCGACATCCGCTTTGTGTGCCATCTCAATTTGCCGGGCAGCGTCGAGGCCTACTATCAGGAGATCGGCCGTGCCGGGCGCGACGGGGCTCCGGCAGAAACATTGATGCTGTTCGGGCTCGACGACATCCGGATGCGACGCATGTTCATCGATCAGGACGGCGATGACGACGCCCACAAATTGCGCGAGCACAAGCGTCTGGATTCATTGCTTGCCTATTGCGAGGCCGCTCAATGCCGACGCCAGACCCTGCTTGCCTATTTCGACGAGGAAAGCGGACCCTGCGGCAATTGCGATACCTGTCTTAACCCGCCGGTCCGCGTCGATGGCACAAAGCAGGCTCAGATGATCCTGTCGGCGATCTACCGGACGGGGCAGTTCTTTGGCGCAGCGCACATCATCGACGTGGTCAGGGGTGCACAGAACCAGAAAATCATTGAACGCGGCCATGATCAACTGCCGACCTTCGGTGTTGGCAAGGATCACTCGAAACCCTATTGGCAGGCCTTCATCCGCCAGATGGTCGCCGGCGGCATCTTGACGATCAACATTCAGAAATATGGCTGCCTGGAAATGACGGAACAGGGCCGCCAGATCCTTCGCGGCGAGCATGATTTCGAGTTCAGGGAAATCCAGGTGCCGGTCAAGCCGGAGCGCCGGAAAAAGAGCCGGACGACGGGACCTGCGCTCGAACTGTCAAGTCAGGACGATCAATTGCTGGCGCATCTCAAGGCTTTGCGCCTCGAGCTCGCACGCAGCCGAAACGTACCGGCCTATGTGGTGTTTCCCGACAGCACTCTGATTGAAATCGCCGCCAAACGACCCGACACACTCGATCGCCTGTCCGAAATCAACGGGGTCGGTCCGAAAAAACTGCAGGATTATGGCGAAACGTTCCTGGCGCTTGTGAACGAGACCGAGGCATGATCAAGCGGTTGGTGCCATGGCACATCATGGTTCCGCAGCTCGTAATCAGGATGGTATGCGCACAAACACACGCTCCTCGCGCACGTCCACGCGATAGGTGCCAAGGTCCCTGTCAGCCGGAGCGCTGAGAACTTTGCCGGTCGGAATGTGGAACCGTGCCTGATGCAGCGGACATTCGACAATATCACCGTCCACATAGCCGTCACACAGATCCGCGACCTCATGAGTGCAAAATCCAGCGGTGGCATGAACAGCCTCACCGATCCGGTACAGCACGATGTAGTGATCGTCGGCAAATACACCCTGTGGAATGTCCTCCTCAAGCTCGGCAAAAGCGAACACATCCACCCAATTGTCTTCGGTCATTGGCGATCCCCTGTCGTGCTCAAGTTCAATTGCTGTGCCGGAGGCTGCCACCATCATTCGTCATGCGCCCACGCCACCGGCTTTCAAACGCCGTTCCTTTTCCATCAGATAGTGCAGCTGGAATTCGACCGTTTCCCGATAGCCATCGCGTACGTCCTTCACGTCAGCCTGACGGCGCAGCACATCGTCGAGGCGGGGAATCGCGTGAAATGGCACCTGTGGTGCAACATGGTGGGCTGTGTGCAGGGGCATGTTCCAGGACAACCAGCGAACCGGCCGCCATGACAGAATGGTCCGCGTATTCTTGAGCATGTCCTCGGTGTGGTCACATCCGACATGTTCGGCAAGACGAATGATGCGTTCCACCGGCTCGGCGACAAGGCGCGGGATCAACCAATAGACAAGGGCCGCCGGGCTTTGCATGACAATCGAAATGATGGCGACCGCCGCATACACACCCAGCATGATGCATCCCTGGCGTTGCACGATCTTTCGGGCAGACGGATAAACGTAACGCTTTTCCCGCTCGGAGAGCAGGCCAAGTGGATGTCGCACCAGCGCGGACAGGATGTCCTTGAAGTACGGAATGGCGGTAAAGTAATAGAGATACCCCCAAAACCGCTCACCGATCACAATCATCTGGGGATCACGATCAATGTTCTGCGTATAGGTGTGGTGATCGGCGTGTTGCAATTTGAAGTGAAGCGGCGCCAGACCCAGTACCAATGCGCACATCCAGAACACCGCGCTGTTGAGCCAGCGGGTCTTGAACGCTGTGAAGTGGCTGCATTCGTGCAGTGGCGCGAAGAGATGAACGATAAACAGACCCTGGATGAATATGGCTGGCACCACCCACCAGGTGCCGCTCGTCAGATAGATGACCGTGCTCGATAGGCCGATTAGCCCAAGATGACAGGCCAGGAACAAAAGGCCTGGTGCATTCTTGCGCTGCATAAGCTTGCGCAGATTGCCGCGTCCGACTGCCTTTTGTGCAGCCTGCGATGCGGCAATTGTCGTGCGATTGCGCTCAAGAGCCGCATCCTGCGATACCATTGCAACGCTCCCATTGCCGTTGTTACCATATACTCAATATTGCATATTATTAATATGCAATTTCAAATTATCAAGCTGAGACCCGGGCTGGCTCTGTGTCGGCCAATACTGCGCGACAGTTGGATTGGTCGGCAACTGGAAAGGCCCGGCTGGACGAAGCGGACAGGTCACACCATCAGGGCGAATTGATGAAACGCGCCATGGAATCTGATATCCATTGTGGGCTCGCAACGAGCGAAGGAAAGAAATGAGCCAGAAAACCACTTCCCGCCCGCCACGTGGCAAGGGGACAGACCGCGTCTATCTTGCGCTACGCAATCAAATCGTCCGTATGGAGCTGCGCCCTGGACAGAAAATCGATGAGAACGAAATCGTCAAATCTCTGGGGGTATCTCGAACGCCGGTGCGTGAAGCCATCATTCGCCTCTCCGGAGACAAGCTCGTCGATGTTCTGACCAATCGGGGCGCCCGGGTCGCACCGCTCGATATACTCGAACTGAGCCAGTATTTTGAAGCGCTGGAGTTGACCACACGGGCCACGCATCATTGGGCAAGCCTGCGCAGAACCGAAAAGTCGCTGGCCCTGATTGATCGGGCACGCCTTGCCTACGAAAAGGCGGCCGACGCAAAAGAGCCCTTCGCAATGAGCGAAGCAAATCTTGATTTTCACCATGCTATTTCGGAAGCATCAGGCAATCAGCTTTATAGCGAAATTGTGTTCAAGCTGTCGGTCCTGGGAATGCGAATTGGCTGGATTTGGTACCGCGATATTGCGGATGACCGGAAGGCCATCGAAGTCAAGAGGACCATCAAGGAACATCGCCTGATCCAGGCTGCAATCAAGGAACGCAACGCTGAAGAAGCCGAACGTCTGGCGAAAATTCACATCGATGCATTCCGTGAACAGGTTTTCCTGCGCCTCAGTCATACGCTCGGCTCAGCAATTCCGGTCGAGATGCCAGACAGCAGCAAAAAATAGACTGCCCAGATTCGCTGACACCTGCGCCCGCAAACTCGTCAGGTTCGCGGTGAACAAGACACGGCGCATCGAGTCGTTCATCTTTGATGCGAGTCGCCAAAAACTTGACCATTTGTATATTATTCGTATTTTTATGGTGCGGCACTGGCCTCTCACATGCCACAAAGCGCCGCTGGAAAGGCGTGATCGGATGGAAGAAAAACCACAATCGGCCGACAGCCTGGATTCCGTCGATGAAGATGTCCTGCTGAGTGCCGTAACCCATATCGAGGATCGATTGACCATCCTGCGGGAGGCAGAACCCTACGTGATGGACATGTCGGCACGTGAGGCATCACTTTCATCGCGTCATGGCCATACACTGCAGGACAAGATCGAACTCTATGAACTGGCGCGTGACCTCGGCATTCATGATTTCGGACTTCCCAATTTCTTCGCTTTTCCGTCGGTAACCGACGGATTCATGGAGTACCTGGTTGAGAAGAACATTCCTCTGGACCCGTTCTTTTCAACGATAGCGGTTGAGCCCATCGTTGAAGATCAGCCATTTCCAATGGGACCCGCTGCCCACCAGACGGTTCATTATCAGATACCGAATGTTATCCTCCTGGTTGAAATCAGGCCGAGTACGATCCAATCCGTCGGTCAGACGGAGGACGATGCACTCGCCGGGCTCAGCGCTCATATTCGCCACTACCGCAATCTGCTGCCACCGCCAGACGACAGACGAGGCAGAATTTACATCCGGCTCGCCGATCCCTTCGATGCCTATGATGAAGATCCGCGCTTCCTGCTTCGCGTCATAAAGATGCTTGGACAGGAGGACATTACCGGAATTCTGTTTGAAGACGTCAAAGGCACCCGTTTTCCGTTTGAGACCTATGCGCTGGTCAAACTGATGCGGCACTATCTGCCAAAGCCGCGCAAACTGCTCGCTCATCCCCATACGGCGAACGGAACCGAGGACGCGGCGGTTCTGGAGGCACTGCTTGCGGGCGGAGATGGAGTTTGGTCCGGCTTCACGCCGCAGGCCGCTCAGGGCGGCCATGGATCGGCTTTGATGATGCTGACCAATCTGATGCGCGCGCGCAATCCACGCGTCGCCCAATTGTACAACACCACACGATTTCAGGACGTTGCAGAGCGGATGTGGAAAATACAGGATCAGCTCTCCATTCCACCGAATACGCCCGTCGTCGGCGAACGCGCCTATCGCTATGTTGACAAGTATTTCGAGCAGACAGACGAGCCAAGGGATCTTGATCCGGCACTGATCGGCCGCACGCCCGGATACCAGATCACGCCCAGCTGGGCACCCGCCTATGTGATCGGCAAACGATTGGAAGAGCTTGGATACGGTTCAAATATCACCCGCAACCAGGCTTTGCTGGGCAAGATGCGTGCTTTGATCAACGAAGCGTTGATCGAGGGTCGATATGTCGATTGTGATGCGCCTGCCGAAATCGAAAAACTGCTGACCAGGGCTCAAGATCTGGTGGAAGACACACCGGCACCACGCGACGAACACGATGCCGCCGCCGCACTGACGCAGCGATACCGCTAAGTTTCGATGCCTCAAGCCGGTTCGATTGAATCGATCGGCGTGATTCTGACCGTGTGTTGCGATTGTCACGGGCATCCTACAACGCCTTGTGCAGTCGAAAGGCCCTGTCTCGCGAGCCGGTTACGTTTCCACCCCGAAAACGTGTCGCGAGCCGGCAAGTCACGGCACATGAATTTGAAGTTCGGTGCTGGCGACCGGCGGAAAGCTTGTGCTATTGCAAAAGTAAAACCGGATCCGTCACTTGGCAATTATCATCAACAAGGCCTGTGAATGCGTCAGTTTATGATCAAGGCACTCGCCATACTGATAAGCGTTTTGGCGACATTTGTCCTGATGGAAGCAATACTGCGTTTTTTGCCATACAACTCGGGGATGGTCGCCGCCCCGGTCAATGACGCACAGCCGATCTACCGATTTCTGGCCGATCGGGACGTGCGTTATTCTCAAGATTGGGACATGAAAAACAGCCGCATCCGTCACGTAAACAAGGATGGATTTCTAAGCGATATCGAATATCGCTCACAGAACGACAGCCCGCTCATAGCGTTGATAGGCGACAGTGATGTGGAGGCTATTCAGGTCGATTGGGAAGAGACGGCACACGGACGTTTGCACCGGAATCTCGCCCCGGACATTCGTGTCTATGCTTTTGGTGCAGCCTATGCAGCTCTGGCTCAATATCTTTCCTGGGCAGAATACGCGAAAGAGACCTACGGACCGGACATGCTTGTGGTCAATCTTGTCGCAAACGACTTTCTGCAGAAACTGCCGAAACCCGGATCAAGATATACCGGTGGATTTCAGGGAATGCACTATTTCAGTCAAAACGATCAGGGCGATCTGGTCGTCATGCGCTCCGATCGACCGGCTGAATCCTGGCGGAGGCGCCTTGCCAGAAAATCCGCACTGGTTGCCTACGCCTATCGCAATGCCGGTGTCACCAGCATGCCGGCAAAAATCAGGGCGAACCTGAACAACATCTTTAATCCGCCAAAAGAACCGGTGTTCATTGCCAATACTGTCGCCAAGGTCAGCCAGGACGACCTGACTTTATCAAAACGTCAGGTTGACGCGTTCCTGAATCGCCTTGCACCCATGAGCGGACTGGAGCCTTCATCCATTGTCATCGTGATAGATGGGCTGCGCCCCGAACTCTACGACCTCTCGCAAATCGAACGGACCGCCAACACATTCCCGGCAATTATGGCCAAATACATCAGGGAATCGGCAAGCCGGCTCGGCTATGAGGTCATTGACCTTCAACCCCTATTCATGGAAGAGCATCAAGAGAACGGAAGGCGCTTCGAGTTTTCTTACAACAACCACTGGAATGCTCACGGTCACGATGTGATGTCCGAGGCTGTGATGTCTTCGCAAACCTTTGACCGGATATTCAAGCCCTGAAGACTATGGATATGACTGTCCTGGACATTCGGCGTAACCGAGTGGCCCGATTGAAACGCAACGGACCTTAGTTCAGCGATGCACGAAAAATCAGACACCAAGGAACCGGTTAACAAATCCAGCGATCGATCGTTTGGATTGGTCATGGCCGGCGCGTTCGGCGTATTCGCATCGATTACGTTTTGGAAGAACCCGCAATCCATAACCGGTCTGTGGCTGGTCGGGATCGGCGTTCTTTTCCTGGTGTCGGCCATGGTTCGCCCGGCGATCCTCAAGCCCCTGAACGGGGTTTGGTTCATGTTTGGCAACCTGCTTCACAAGATCGTCAGCCCGCTGGTGATGGGGGCCATCTTTTTCATCGTCATGACACCGATCGGATTGCTGATGCGTCTGACTGGCAAAGATCTGCTCAGCCTGAAACTTTCACGAAGTGAAGCAAGCTACTGGATAGATCAAAAGAACGACGAAACTGAATCCTCCGATATGACTCAACAATTTTGAGATTGGCCCATGGAATTTCTTAGGGAACTTTTCACATTCATGCGCAAGCGCAAGAAGTATTGGTTGATGCCAATCGTGTTGATCATGTTGTTGTTCGGTGGTTTGATCGTTTTGTCTCAGGGATCTGCAATCGCCCCCTTTATCTATACGATCTTCTAGGCGGTGCGCGGATGCATATTCTTGGCCTCTCGGCCTACTATCACGACAGTGCAGCAGCATTGGTAACAGACGGCAAAGTCATCGCAGCCGCTCAGGAGGAGCGGTTCACGCGCGTCAAGCACGATTCAAACTTCCCGCATCAATCAGTGGAATACTGCCTTGGACAGGCACGGATATCGCTCGCCGACGTCGATTACATTGTGTTTTACGACAAACCCTTTTTGAAGTTCGAACGTATTTTGGAAACCTATCTGGCGTTCGCGCCGCGCGGTTTCCGTTCCTTTGCCAAGGCAATGCCGCTCTGGCTCCGCGAAAAACTTTTCCAAAAGAATCTCCTGGTCAATGAGCTCAAGACCCACGACCCTGATTTTTCCGCGAAAGGTCGGTTGCTGTTTTCCGAACACCACCAGAGCCATGCAGCGTCAGCTTTCTTTCCATCGCCATTTGACGAGGCTGTCGTTCTGACGATGGACGGCGTTGGAGAATGGGCCACAACCTCCGTTGCCCTGGGAAACGGCAGCACGCTTGAAACCGTCAAGGAGATCCATTTCCCGCATTCGCTTGGGCTTCTGTATTCCGCGATCACTTACTATCTTGGCTTCAAGGTCAATTCCGGTGAATACAAAATCATGGGCCTGGCCCCCTATGGGGAGGCCAAACATGCCGACTTGATGATGGATCACCTGATCGACATCAAGGATGACGGGTCATTCCGGATGGACATGTCCTATTTCAACTACTGCACCGGTCTTACCATGACCAACGGAAAATTTGCCGAGCTCTTTGGCCAGCCGGTTCGCACACCCGAAAACCCGTTGACGCAATTCCATATGGACATGGCTGCATCGATCCAGGCTGTGACTGAGGAGGTTGTTTTGCGCATGACGCGCGCACTGGCTTCGGAAACCGGCTGCAAAAACCTCTGCCTGGCGGGCGGTGTCGCATTGAACTGCGTCGCCAACGGAAAAATATTGCGTGACGGTGCCTTCGACAATGTCTGGGTTCAGCCCGCTGCCGGTGATGCGGGCGGCGCTCTTGGTGCCGCACTGGGTGCCTACCATCTGCATGCCGGTCGAGACCGGGAAATTGGGGCCGGCGGTGACGCCATGCAGGGCAGCTATCTGGGACCCCAATACCAGCAAGAGCAGATTGAAGCGAGCCTGAACGGCGCCGGCGCAGTGTTCCGAACCCTCGACGACGAGGCACTGATTTCAACCGCGGTGGAAGATCTCACCCAGGACAAGGCTATCGGCTGGTTTCAAGGCCGCATGGAATTCGGTCCCAGAGCGCTCGGCGGGCGGTCCATACTTGGCGACCCGCGCTCACCGGCCATGCAAAAAACGGTGAATTTGAAGGTAAAGTACCGCGAATCCTTTCGTCCCTTTGCACCATCGGTTCTGCGAGAGAACGTCTCCGATTGGTTTGAGCTTGATACTGACTCCCCCTACATGCTGATGGTTGCGGACGTCAAACGGGAACGGCAGCGCCCCATGAGCGCCGAAGAGAAGAAGCTGTTCGGTATCGAAAAGCTCAATGTTCCCCGATCCGACATCCCGGCAGTCACGCATGTTGACTATTCAGCGCGCATCCAGACTGTGCACCACGACACAAACCCGCGCTACCACGCCCTGCTCTCGGCATTCAACGCCGCAACCGGATGCCCGGTCTTGCTCAATACCAGTTTCAATGTGCGAGGCGAGCCGATCGTCTGCACACCGGAAGATGCGTTCCGCTGTTTTATGGGAACCGAGATCGAATCCCTGATCGTCGGCAACTGCTATCTGCGCAAGGACGACCAGGACCCCAGCCTGAAGCTCGACTATAAAAACAGTTTCGATCTTGATTAGGGCAAATCAGGTACTGGCGGGATCGGCAAAACCTGAGTGCATCAGCAACATCAAAAGCCGATACCGTTGTCACGTTTCTGACAAAACGTGAAACGATGTCTTATTCCCGTTCGGCCTCGATCCGCTTGTCCAGCGCCCGCCTGAAGAGCTTCGCGCCGGCATCGAGACCAAGATCGATATTCGGCGTTGCCTTGTGCTTCATGCCCTCATGCACCGCTTCGAGAACCTCGCGATCCTCGTTGAAGGCCATCACCGCACCCGCATTCATCTGTTCTGACACAGCCTTGTCATCCGGATCGGTATTGCGGTGCTGGAACCAGATATATTTCGACCGGTCCGCATCAATCGGAGTCATGAAATTGTACGAGATGTTGACATAGGTCTTTTCGACCGGCGGCTTGTCGGGCCCGCCGGTTCCCGCCGGCGTGTAGATCGAACGGTTCAGACCGATCGCCGGAAAACACATCTCATAATGTTGTTTCCGGTCGCAATTTCCCTCGAATTTGACCAGGCCCGCATAATAGGGTGAGGCCGGCTGATCATAGATCCACCGGGAGACCACGACACCACGATCGGTCTTTTCGACATCCAGCGGTGTTCCGTCGGTTCCCCCTCCGGCAAATGACGTAACATGCACCCAGGCAACGTGGCTCGGATCCAGCAGGTTGTCGACGATCCAAAGATAGTTGCAACCGATCTCCAGCTCGCCGCCATCGGTGTATCCCCAGGTTGGATCATCAAAATTCTCGATCGGAAAAATGGTATCGGGATCGGCCTTCTCCGGATCCCCCATCCATATCCAAAGCAGCCGGTAGCGGTCGACAACCGGATAGGATTTGACAATGGCCTTTTTCGGCAAGAGGTCCGGCTGGGTCGGCGATGCAACACAGGCGCCACGGCAGTCGAATGTCAAACCGTGGTAGCCGCACTCGACCGTATCGCCCTTGAGATTGCCTTTCGACAGCGGAAGCTTCCGGTGGGGGCAGGCATCTTCGAGCGCCACCGGCACGCCGTCCTGCGTTCTGTAGAACACGATATTTTCACCGAGCAGCGTCTCGGCCTTCAGCGACCGGTCGTAATCCTTGCTCCAGCCGGCGACATACCATGTGTTCCTCAGAAACATTCCGCTTTCTCCAGTTCTTTCGAGAATTCAAACAACATTAGTGATCCCGCCGGGGCTGTCGCAACGCCGATTCCATAATCACCGCAATTAGCGGTACTAATATCACGACCATGGTCTCACGGTGCGTATTCCGCCATATCCGGCAGTGCGGCAACCTCTTCCTCCAGCCAGTTCATGAAGATCTGCATGTGCTCTCTTTGGGCCGTGTGTCTGTTGCAGACCAGCCAATACCCATATTCCGAACCGACGAATGTCGGGAACGGAAACACCAGCTTGCCCTCACTCACGGCATCGATCACCAGTGGCTCCCGACCGAGCGCGACGCCGCTGCTCTTGATCGCTGCCTGCACGGACATGTTGGCCTGGCCGAACCGTCGGGTCCGGTTCAGCCGCGGCAGGACAACGCCTGCCTTCTCCGCCCAAAATGACCAGGTCGGCGGATTGCCGCGATGATCTCCCAATTCGTCCAGCAGCACAGTATGGCGCGCCAGGTCCGACACCTGATCGAGCGGTGGATCACCGGCGAGCAATTCGGGCGAACACACGGGACATATCCGTTCCGGCATCAAAAACCGTGTCACCAGATTGGGATACTTCCCGGTGCCGTAGCGGATCGAAAGACTGGTGTCTTCCGGAGGTATGGACAAGGAGAGCGAACTGGTTGTGATCGAGACCGGCAGGTCTGGATGGCTCTGGTCGAAATTGATAAGTCTCGGAAACAGCCAGTTGAGGGCAAAACCGGGTGGACAGGACAGCACGATCATCTGTTCATTGCTGCGCCGCTTTTTTAGATGATTGCAGACCTCGATGATCTTGCCCAGGCCGCTGCTGATGGCTTCAGCCAGTTGCTGCCCGTCCTCGGTAGCCACGGTATTGTGTGACGAGCGGATCAGAAGCTTTCGACCCATCCACTCTTCCAGCGCCTTGACATGTTGACTGACCGAACTCTGCGTTACGCCAAGTTCTTCGGCAGCCCGGTTGAAGCCCCGCAAACGGGCAACGGCCTCGAAAACTCTTAAGGCAGTAAATGGCAAGTTTTGCATATCATTAGAAAACCTAATGAATGAGCTTACTCTTAACAAGCCCGTGCATCAAAAGGCCCTATCCCCGCTGCTCCACCCCACCCCGGTTTTCCAACTTTCGAAACAGCAAAGACAGACCGAAACAGATGACGAAGTACATCATTGCCGTGGTGATCCAGGCCTCGAATATGGCGCGGGTGGAAGACACCAGCTCCACGGTGTTGTAGGTCAGTTCCTGAACGGAAACCAAGGAGATGATCGAGCTGTATTTGATCAGCGCGATGAATTCATTGGCCAATGGCGGCAAAACTTTTCTGAAGGCCTGCGGGAGGACAATAAACCGCAATTCGTCGACCCGGCTCAGCCCGATCGTTTTTGCCGCCTCCCTTTGTCCCCGGTCAATCGACTGGATTCCAGACCGGACGATTTCTCCGACAAAGGCACTTTCAAACAGCGCCAGAACGATAATCCCGGATATCAGGGACGGAAACCGCCGCATGTCTCCGAAAAAGAACTCCCAGATATGAGCGTTTTCCTGCCTTGCAATGGCCCGCGCCCATTTTTCGATTCCGAGGGCCGCGACCAATTGTTCCGACAAAAAGAAGTAGAAAATGAAGAGGACGACCACAGGCGGAATGTTGCGCAGGAACTCCACATAGGTACGGGCAAGCAACCGGACCGTCAGATTGTTCGCGCAGCGCGCAATGCCCAGAATCGTACCGAACACCAGCGCCAGCAGGCTGGCGAAAATGCAGACCCGGATGGAAGCGATGAGTCCCCTGAGCAAAAGATTGGCGACCCAGCTTCCGGTCGATTCATCGTAGCGAATGATGTAGTTGGGGATGATGCCCCAGTTCCATTTGTAGTTCAGCGTACCGTCGATGCGTATCCACACATAGGTGATGAACGCCGCCACGAGCATGAGGATCACATAATCCAGCCACTGCAGTTTACTCAGATGTTTGGTCATGGCGATCCCCGGAGATGATCACACCGCCACCCGGAAACTGTCCGGGTGGCGGTTGTTGAGGTCAGCGATTACTGATCGACCAGATCCTGCCACTCAAGGGATTTGAACCAGTAGTTCTGGCGCTCTTCAAGCCAGCCATTGCGCCAGTGCATCTGGATCCAGTTGTTGAAAAAATTCAACGAGTCCGGATCACCCTTTCGTACGGCAAATGCCTCGCCCGACTGCACGAACACCTTGTCCAGCGGTTTGTGCAATGTTTCCGGATACTTGGCAACATCATGGGTCGGTCCGGGCTCCGATGCCATGGTGGCGTGGGCGTTGCCGTTCAGGACTTCCTGTGTTGCCGCACCATCCTCATCGAACAGTCTGAGCGTCGCGTTCGGGAACACGGTCTGGATCACCGTTGCGGGCGTGGCGCCACGCCGTGCGGCAAAAGTCACGTCGGGGCTGTTGAAATCGGCCTCCGACATGCCCTCGGTCATCGACTTGTTGCCAACGATCGTCAGGCCTGAAAACGCATAGGGCTCCGTGAAGTTGACGGTCAGATTACGCGCCGGGGTGATCGACATGCCACTGATGATGACATCGAATTTGCCCGACAAAAGAGCCGGAATGATGCCATCCCAGGCAGTTGGCACGAACTCCGGATCCAATCCCATATCCTCGGCCAGTTTTCGACCGACATCGAGCTCAAAACCGATCAACTCGCCATTCTTGTCGCGCATCGACCACGGAACGAACAGCGAAAGGCCGATTTTCAGGGCGCCCCGTTCCTTGGCGGCTTCAAGCGCACTCTCGCCCGAGAGTTCCTTGGCCACCTGTTGAGCACCGGAAACCGATGACAGGCTCATTGCCACGGCGACGGCCGCGGCACCTACAAGCATGCGTCTCATCATATTCATATGTTCTCTCCTAGAGGGCTTTGTTTATCGACTGGTCTTGCTAGTTTCGGCTGACAGCCAGGCGGTTTTCCAGATAGGAAACGAACGCCGACAAGAGGACTGTGACAACCATGTAAACCGCCGCGATCGTGAACCAGATTTCGAAACTCATGAAGGTGTCGGAGATGATGTTTCTCCCCACGGTGGTGAGTTCGACCACGGCAATCACACTGACAATGGCGGAATTCTTGATCATGTGGATGGCTTCGCCGGTAAGCGGCGGCAGCATCATGCGAACGGATTGGGGAAGGATGACAAATCGGTAAGTCTCGTACTTTGATAGCCCGATGGTGCGGGCAGCTTCCCACTGCCCTTTCGCCACGGCGACGATGCCGGCCCGAAACACCTCGGAAATCTGCGCCGACTGGAACAGGGCCAGACACAATATGCTTGCGAGAAACCGGTCGAGGCCGAAAATCGGACCCAGGACATAATAGCAAAGATAGAGCAGCACCAGGAGCGGCAGGTTGCGCATCAATTCAATGATCACATTGGAAAAGGCGCGCCCGACAACAAGCGTCGAAAGACGCAGCGAGGCAATGATCGCGCCCAGGACCACCGAAATCGCGAAGGAGATGGAAGCGATGACCAATGTCCCCACGAGGCCCAGGGGAATATCCCCCCAGGAAAAGCCGTTGGTGTCGACCTTGTAGAAGAATTGCGGAACGCGATACCACTGCCAGTTGTATCCGATACTCTGTGCCCCGGCGTAAGAGACATAGATAATCAGTGCCATGATGGCGACATAGAGCGCGATGGATACGGGCACAGACGAGGTCAATGAGCGCAGCGTCATCGCGCCACCTCGCATAACCAGCACAGGAAAATCCCCATTGTGAAATGAATTTCCATGGCATTATCCGGCAGGAACGCCAGACTTCCTGTTCCCCAAAATATTTTTTATTATGTACGCACAAATATGGGAGAGAGTCACGCAAATAATGCCTGTCGCAGCCCATTTCCGGTCATATCGGTGGATAAATTTCGCATCCTTGCACCGGATGGCGCAGAATCGGAGAGTCGTATGTGATTGACGGCGGGTGCCCCGGTTACAGGCCAGCCTTGGAGGCCGGTCTGACCGGCTGTTTGTATCTTCAGGACGATCCGCTAAGGTCAAATGATGAGCACATCGAGAACCAGAAAGGATCAATCCCAGATGCTTGATCCGATCATCGGAATGGCCGTCCGTGAAGGGCGCAAGAGTGCAGGAAAAACACTCACGGAATTGTCCAAGTCATCGGGTGTTTCGACCGCCATGATATCGAAGATCGAACGTGGTCAGGTGTCCGGATCGATTGCCACCTTGCAGGCCCTGGCGCAGGCTATCGGCGTGCCGATCATCAACTTCTTTGCCGAAACGGTCGAAAACCGGGAGATCTCTCATGTGCGTTCGGGCGAAGGCATGACGGTAGAGCGATGGGGCAGCACCTATGGCCATGCCTACAAGATGATCGGCAAGGTCTCCTCCGACCAGATCGAATTCGAAACCTTCCTGATCACCCTGAAAGAGACCGCAAGCGGTGAGCCGGTCTTCCAGCACCCGGGGGTCGAATTCATCCGGGTGGAAAAGGGGTCCATGACCTATCGGTGCGGGAGCCGGACATTTCTGCTTGAACCGGGCGATAGCCTGACCTTCGAGACCGATGCGCCACACGGCCCGATTGCCTTGAAGTCGGAGGAAGTCGTGTTCCTCACAGTGATTGCCAGGGCAAAAAAATAACATCGCACGGTTTTACCCTTGTGAAATTTTTCTCTTCAGAGTAAATTTGCCTATCGCGATGGCTGACTGCGGGAGATGACATCCATGACTGTGCAAACACCGATCACACAGGCCCTTCAGGATGGCACAATCACCAGGCGTGAGCTCAAGACCCTGATGCAACGGTCTGACAGGCCGGGCCTCACGCGCCTGATCGGGTGGATCCTGACCGTGGCGATAACCGGGACTCTCGTTTGGATGAGCATGGGAACCTGGTGGCTGCTTCCGGCAATGTTTGTGCACGGCATCGTGCTGGTTCACCACTTTTCCCTACAGCATGAATGCTGTCATTACACTGCGTTCAAAACCCGTTGGCTGAACGATTTTTTTGGCAATATCTGTGGTCTGATCATCTTTCTTCCGAACCGGCACTTCCGCTATGAACATTGTGATCACCACACCTATACGCAATTGAAGGGCAAGGATCCCGAACTGATCGAATTGCCGATTTCCGTCTGGAAATACCTGGCCTACATTTCCGCCTTTCCGTTCTGGCGCATGAAATTCACGGAGATCGCACGCCATGTGGTCGGCCGATTGAGCGACGACGAAAAGCGCTTCATCCCCAAGGAGGAATATGCAACGGTTTTCTGGGAAGCACGGATCATGGTGCTTTTCTATCTGGCCCTTCTGATCCTGTGTATCGCCACGGGTTGGACGGCACCGCTCTATTACTGGTTCATTCCGGTTTTCCTTGGTGAACCGGTCATGCGCGCCATCCGGCTGACCGAGCATGTCGGCCGCCCCAACATTTCGGACATGAAGGAAAACACCCGCACCAATCTTGTGACGTGGCCCATGCAGTTTCTGTGCTGGAACATGAACTATCATGCCGAACATCACTATGCGGCTTCGGTTCCGTTTTTTGCCCTTCCAGAACTGCATGAAAAACTCAAAGACCATGTCTACATCGAAAAGCGTGGTTATCTGGGCGCGCATATCGACATCATATCGCAGCTCATCGGCATCAAGCCGCGCAGCGACGCCCCGTCGGAACCCGCGCGATGACCTCTGTCAAAAGGGAAAAGGTCTGGCAGGACGTGATTGCCGTGGCCGACCTGGAAAGAGGTGACGCAACGCCGGTGACCTTCGGCAGGCGCGAATTGGCGATCTATGACACTCAAGATGGAATCACGGTCAGCCTGGCGCGGTGCACACACGGCGCCGCCAATCTGTGTGACGGATACTTCGATGGAATACACATAGAATGCCCGCTCCATCAGGGGTTGTTCGATGCCCGTACCGGTGCTGCCAAGGCTGCTCCGGCCCGGATCGGACTGAAGATGATCGAGGCGCGTGTCGAAAACGGAATCGTGCAGATATTCATCTGAGTTCCCCATCTCATTTTGTATGTACATAAGACGAAATGGATTGTCATTGATCCAACCCGGTGTTAGTCAGACTGCCACGGAGGAGTTTTCGGGGGAGCAAGGTGGCCAATACATCCTGGCAGGACGTTCGCAAAGAGGTTCTCAGGAAAATCGAAGCTGAGGAATGGCGCCGCGGTGAACTTATTCCCGGTGAAATGGAACTGGCCGAGAAATTTGGCTGTGCTCGAGTGACAGTCAACCGGGCGTTGCGCCAGCTGTCGGACGAGGGATTCGTCAATCGCAAGCGCAAAGCTGGAACCCGGGTTGCCGTGAACCGGGTGCAGAAAGCGACATTCGATATTCCGGTTATCCGCGAGGAAGTTGAAGCGGCCGGAAAACTCTACAGCCATGAGATCATCAGAAAACAGATGGTCCCGCCCCCCAAGGGATTTGCCGGCGAGATCTGGGCAGCGGAAAAACACAAACTCCTGCATTTGAGATCAGTACATTTTGCCGACAAGACTCCCTATGCTTTCGAGGTCAGATGGGTGAACACATCAACGGTTCCGAAAATCGCGGAGGTGGATTTTTCACATATCAGCGCCAATGAATGGTTGGTTCAAAATGTCCCTGTGACCAGCAGCAATTTCGCGTTTTCCGCCATTGCCCTGAAAAAATCCGAGGCAAAATTGCTGGATGCGGAATCGGGTGACGCCGCGTTGTGCGTCGAACGGGCAACCTGGAACCTGTCGGGACCGATCACATCCGTACGTCAGATTTTCAAACCGGGCCACACATTGAAAACGAAAATGTCCTGACCGGCAAAAAAATGGCGGCCCGAGGGACCGCCATTTTGCAAGATCGTTTTGAGACAGTACCGGTTAATCCAGTTGCCACTTTTCAGCCAGTTGGTCGAACAGGCCCTGCTCTTCCTTGAGCTTGATCCAGGTATTGACGTAGTTGATCCACACATAATCATCCTGCGGCATCAACATCGCGATCGGCGTCGGTGATTTTGGCGCAGCCACCGGTACGATCATCATGTCCGGATATTTGGCGACCAGCTTGTTGGCTTCCACATTCGATGTGATATGGGCATCCGCGCGACCGGCCAGAACCTCCTGGAAATCACGCGCCGGCGCTTCGACAATCTTGTGTTCCGCATCCGGAAAATACTGTTTGACCTGTTTTTCCTGGGTGGTGCCAAGTGTCGCTGCAACGCTGACGCCAGCCTTGTTCAGATCATCCCAGCTTTTGAACTTGTCCGCGTTCTTTTTCAAAATCAGCGGCACCGTTGCCAGGGAGAAGTAACTGTCGGAATACCCCGCCACCTTGGCGCGTCCCGGCGAAACCGATGCCGAACCGGTGATATGGTACTTTCCTGACGTCACACCGTTGATAAGGGTTTTCCAGTCTGTCGGCACGAACTCCACCTTGACACCAAGGTCTTCGGCAAGAGTGTTCATGACGTCGATATCGTAACCGGTGTACCCGTTTGTGGCAGGATCCTTCATCGTCATCGGATTCCAGTCTCCGGTCGTTCCGACCTTCAACACGCCGGTGTCGAGAATTTCCTTCAGCGCGGATTGTGCGTTTGCCTGTACGGACACGAGACACACAAGTGCCACTGCCGCAATAAATCTCAAAGTACCCAAAAGTCCCGTCCCTGTTTTTGTTGTTACTGACCGTACACGGTAGCAGCGCCAAGATTAATTGCAAGAAAATAATTAAGTTGCGTGGTAAACAACATTGTGCTTACCTCGCCGGAAAACCAAATCTGTGGTTTGACAGGGGAAACGGCTATGATGGCTGAAAACGGCGAACCAGTCATTACAATTGACAATGTCTCCAAATTCTTTGGCTCATTCCAGGCTCTGAAAGACACGTCACTGAAGGTGACTGCCGGGGAACGGGTGGTTATTTGTGGTCCTTCCGGATCTGGAAAATCAACCTTGATCCGCTGCATCAATCGCCTGGAAAAACACGATGCCGGCGAAATTGTTCTCAATGGTGTCGTGCTCGGAGAAAACAAGGAGAGCATTGATGCGATCCGCACCAATGTCGGCATGGTTTTCCAGCAATTCAATCTGTTTCCCCATCTGACAGTTCTGGAAAATCTGACGCTCGGACCGACCCGGGCCCGCAAGATGTCGGCCGATGCTGCCAAGCAGTTGGCCATGCAGTTCCTTGAACGCGTGCGCATCCCCGACCAGGCCGGCAAATACCCGGCGCAGCTGTCCGGAGGACAGCAACAGCGCGTCGCCATTGCGCGCACGCTCTGCATGGAACCGAAAATCATCCTTTTTGACGAACCGACCTCAGCGCTGGACCCGGAGATGATCAATGAGGTGCTCGATGTCATGGTCGAACTGGCTGGAACCGGCATGACCATGCTGTGCGTTACCCATGAGATGGGTTTTGCCCGCAAGGTGGCCGACACGATGGTCTTCATGGATCACGGTGAAATCGTCGAAATCTCACCGCCCGACAAATTCTTCAAGGAACCTGAAAGCCAGCGATGCCGCGATTTCCTGGATCAGATTCTCCAGCATTAGGGCGATAAGATGGTTCGTGTTCTTGTACTTGTTCTGGCCGGACTGACACTGAGCGGCTGCTCGGCGAATTGGGGCTGGTACGTTGTTGACCCGACGAGTGATACCGGCTGGAGCAATCTGAAGTTTCTCCTGAGCGGCATGTATTACACGATCCTGTTGTCCGTGACGGCCATCCTGATCTCGATCGCGGTCGGACTTTTGGTTGCCTTGCCGGGACTTTCGGAAAAGCCGTTGCTGCGCCGGTTGAACCAGATTTACGTGGAACTCGTCCGTGCGGTTCCGATCCTGGTCCTGATTCTGTGGGTCTATTACGGCCTGCCGCAAGTGACCGGATTGGGGATCGGTGTTTTCTGGGCCGGCGTCATCGCACTTGCCCTTTCCGACAGCGCCTTCCAGGCGGAGATCTTTCGCGCCGGTATCCAGTCGATCAATCGGGGTCAGTATGAGGCGGCCCATTCGATATCGCTCAATTATGTGGACACGATGCGGTATGTGATCCTGCCGCAGGCCATTCGCCGAATCCTGCCCGCTTTGGGCAACCAGTTGGTCTACATGCTCAAAATGTCGTCGCTTGTTTCAGTGATCGGCATGTCCGAACTCACACGCAAGGCGAACGAGCTGGTCGTGTCGGAATACCGTCCGCTGGAAATCTACACCATTCTCGTACTGGAGTATCTGGTGCTGATCCTGATCGTTTCTGCCGGTGTCCGCTGGCTGGAGCGCCGCCTGAATTCAGGCGACCAACGTTAAGAAGCATGCAGAATATGGGAAAAGTTTGATGAGTGCCTGGATCAAGATGATCTCTGATGAAGACGCCAGCGAAGCATTGCTGGAGGAACTGAAGCTGGCGCGAACACCCCATGGCACGGTGGACAATGTCATGCGCGTGCACTCCCTGCGTCCGGCCACCATGAGGGGCCACGTTGTCCTTTACCGGGCTGCCCTTCACAATGACGACAATACCCTGCCGACCTGGCTTCAGGAGACGATCAGCTCCTACGTTTCTGTCCTCAATGATTGCGACTACTCCTATGCCAATCACTGGGCCAACGCACGCCATCTGATCGGCGACGAAAACCGGGCCGATGCGATCGAAAAGGCGCTGCGAAGCAAACAACCCGAAACCGTGTTCACCGGGCGGGAATTGGCGCTCATGCGCTATGCGGAAAAACTGACGACCAACCCCCATGCAATGGTCGAATCCGATGTTCAGGGCCTGCGTGACGCCGGTCTCGACGACGGTGAAATTCTTGAGGCCAATCAGATCGTCTGTTACTTCAACTACGCGAACCGCCTGCTCAATGGTCTCGGCGTCACAACCGATGGCGACATCGTCGGCTATTATGAAGACTCCAATTTAAGCCACGCCTGAGTTCGAGCGTTTTGACCCGCTCCCTTTCCGGCAGGCCCACAGATGAGGCGACACCCGCTTTGAAGCAGCCGGCAAAAAACAGAATTGATGTGGATGCCGATGCGGCGATCGGAACGACCGTGCGCGATCTGCGCCAGAAACGTGGCATCACGGCGCGGGAACTGTCGCAGAATGCCGGTATTTCGGCAGCCATGATCAGTCGCATTGAAAGCGGTCAGGTCTCACCATCCATTTCCACCCTGCAGCAAATCAGCAATGCCCTGAATGTGCCGCTGGTCAACCTGTTCAGGGGCACGGCGGGTGGTCGCTGCGATTTCACCCATGTCAAAAGCGGTGAGGGCATCAAGTCGAAAAGGATTTTCGACGGTCATGTCCATGACTACGTCAATCTGGCCTTTCATGCCCGTTGGGATATTCAGTTCGAAGCCCGGCAGGTCCGCCTGCACCGGCAGGATGTCAGACCACCCGAATATATCGGCAGTGGTGTCGTTTTCGTCTATATCTTGAGCGGCAGTGCGATCTACCAATATGGCGATCGTGAGGTGAAGGTGGAGGCAGGCGACAGCCTGTGCCTGGATGCCGAAATGAACTATGGGTTCAAGGAACTCATCACCGAAGAGCTTGAAATTCTCACCGTCCAGGCGGAACGCCGAACCTGAGTCAAATGAGGTGATAAAGGGTAATTCATGCATCATATAGTCGTGGTAGGTGCCGGGCAGGCCGGATCGTCACTGGTCGCAAAATTGCGCGCGTTGGGCTGTGAGAGCCGCATCACACTGATCGGCAACGAAGACAGTCCGCCCTACCAGCGTCCACCACTTTCAAAAAAATACCTGACCGGTGAGACATCCCGCGAACAGTTGCTGCTGCGACCCGCCGACTTTTACGAAAACAACCGGATCGAGTTGCTGACCGATCGGCATGTTTCGGCCATCGACCGCGAAAACAAGACCATTACGGTGGAAGACGGTCCGCTTGAATATGACGAACTGGTCCTGACCACAGGCAGTGAGCCAAGGCGGTTGCCCGCGGCGATCGGAGGCGATCTTGACGGTGTCTATGTGGTCAGGAGCCTGACCCATGTCGATGCCATGGCGCCCGAATTCAGCGAAGGCCGCAAGGCGCTGATCGTCGGCGGCGGCTATATCGGCCTTGAGGCAGCAGCCGTGGCCGCCATGCGTGGTCTCGACGTCACGCTGGTCGAGATGGGCGACAGGATCCTCCAACGCGTTGCCGCCCCGCAGACATCGGACTATTTCCGTGATCTCCATGTCTCGCACGGCGTCCGCATCATCGAAGGGACCGGCCTGGCGGAACTGACCGGCCAGCAGCGGGTCGAGGGCGCAACCCTCACCGACGGGACCGAGTTGGACGTCGATTTCGTCATTGTCGGGGTCGGCATCGAACCACATACCGAATTGGCACGGCAGGCTGGACTGGATATCGAGAACGGTATCAAGGTTGATGCCTTTGGACGGACGTCGGACCCACATATCTGGGCGGCCGGGGACTGCACATCCTTTCCCTATCGGGGTGGACGCATTCGGGTCGAAAGCGTGCCCAACGCCATCCATCAGGCCGAATGTGTGGCATCGAACCTGAACGGGGCCAACCAGGAATATGTGGCCACACCCTGGTTCTGGTCGGATCAGTTCGCCGTGAAACTGCAGATAACCGGTCTTGGCCAGGGCTACAACAAGGTCATCATTCGCCCCGGAAAACGCGAAGGGTCAGTGTCTCACTGGTACTATCACGATGATCGTTTGTTGGCCGTCGACGCCATGAATGATCCCGTCGCTTATATGGTGGGGAAAAAGCTGATTGACGCCGAACGAACGGCTGACACCACGATCGTTGAAGATCCGGGGAGCGAGCTGAAGGCACTGCTGCGGGATCTTTGAATGGAATGCCGACAGGATTAGGTGACCTAATCCGGATGATAATCGAAACCAAATGGATTGCACCGCCCTACACGCCTAAAGTTTCGCCAATTCCAGGATCACGACGATCAAAGAGGGGCAAATGACGAACAGACAGATGGATTTCGAGGCAGGAGCGGAAAACCTTCTGAAAAACTGCGCGGGAACCAAGTCCGGTGACCGCCTGCTCGTGATCCACGAGCCCCCTGCCCTTGACTTTTACGATCCCGGAATGGTCGATGTCGTAGCTGAATGTGGGCGTTCCATGGGCGCTGATGTCCGGGTTCTGGAAGCCCCGTTTGATCCGGACGCCTCGCGCCTGCCGGACGAGCTTGAAAAGGAAATGAGAACCGCGGACCAGACGGTGTTTCTGGCAAGGATCGGGGACCAGATACGGTTCAGCGATATCGGCAGACACCACCAGGTCGTGGTGTCCTACGCGCTCAGCCGGGCGCTTCTTGGGTGTCGCTTCGGAACGGCCGATTACAAGAGTTTCGTGCAACTGAAAGATGCCATTGATGCGATGCTGGCAGGATCGACCTCAATCCAGGTCACCTGCCCGGCGGGCACCAATTTCACCGGCCGGGTACCTTCCGACCATGCCAGCAGTGAGGATGTCAGCATCCGTCGCTTCCCGATGCTGGTCTTTACACCGGTGCCGGCCGATGATTTTTCCGGCAAGGCAGCCATGCCGGGATTTCTGGTCGGCACGGGATCAAAATATTACGAGCCTATTCTCAAGGCCTTCGATGGACAGCTCTTTGCCCATTTCGAGAACGGCCGCATCACAGGATTTGAAGGCTCGGCCGACGATGTACGGCGCGCCGAGGATCACTACCGCTTTGTCGCAGAACGTTACGGAATCGACAGCGGATTTGTGCATTCATGGCATGCCGGGATGCATCCGGGATGCCACTACGACATGCATATCGATGATGATCCGGGCCGATGGAGCGGTTCCGCCTTCGGTAATCCGCGCATCCTGCACTTTCACACATGCGGCGCCTATGCACCCGGCGAAATCTCCTGGAACATCATCGACCCGACCGTCTGTATAGACGGTGTGAATGTTTGGGAAAACGGCACGCTCTATCCTGACCGCGTCCCCGGTGGCGGCGCGCTGCTCGCAGCCGATCCAAGCATCAGGGCAGCATTCGAGCACCCGTCCCGTGAAATCGGTCTTTGACCGTTTATCGCCCCATGCTCTGGCTGGTGGCGATAAACGGGCCCACCGCACCCATGATCTGACGACCGGCCCGATCCCGCGCCATTTCCGAACCCTTGCGGTCCCTGCCGCCATCGGGATGTTGTTCAATACACTCTATGGCGTGGTCGACATTTTTGTCGCCGGGCTCATTTCCACTGAAGCGCAGGCCGGTCTGACGATTGCGTTTCAGGCATTCATGCTGCTGATTTCGTTGGGCATTGGCCTCGGCACCGCGATGGGTGCACTGGTCGGCGGATCCCTCGGCCAGAAGAACGGTCAGGCAGCGCGCACCTTTGCGGTTCAGGGCCTGTGCTACGGCCTTCTTGGCACCCTCGCCCTCTTTGTCGTCGGATTCGGCTTCTGCCCTGACCTTGTCGACTTCATCACCGAACCTGGCGCCTATCGCGACGCGGCCCAAAGCTACCTGATGATTTTGCTGATCGCGCTGCCCTCGTTCATTCTCGCTTTCGGGGCCAACGGGATTTTGCAGGCACAGGGTGACACGGTCACCATGCAACGCGCACTGACCGGTGCCTTTTTTGCAAACATCATCCTCAACCCGCTATTTGCATTCGGCATTCCGGGACTTATCCCCGGCATCGGTCTGAATGGCATTGCCCTTTCGACGCTGGTCAGCCAGACCGCCGTTATGCTGGTCATTTTGCGCAAGGTCCTCACCTCTCCCCTGATGGCCGGGATCAGGCTGCCGGAATTCGTGCCTGACCCGGCCCGTCTGCGAGACATTTTGTGGCAGGCGCTGCCGTCCACATTCGCCATGGTTGTTTTGTTTCTGGGAACGTTTGTCGTGCAGTTCTTTCTCAAGGATTTCGGCGACAAGGCGGTTGCCGGCTACGGCATAGCACTGCGCATAGAACAGATGCTGCTATTGCCTGGCTTCGGATTGACCGGCGCGCTTTTGCCGATCGTCGCACAGAATTTCGGTGCCGGACATTATGACCGCGTACGAGAAGCGCTGTATTATTGCTGGAAGCTCGGCGCCGCTATGATGCTGACCGCCGCCATCATATTCTGGATCGCCGCCGAATGGCTGATCGGGCTGTTCACCGACGATCCGCAGGCCATTGCCATGGGAGCGGGCTATCTGCGCATCGATGGCGGTGTCTTGCCCTTCTATATCATGTTGTTCGCAACGAATTCCTTCCTGCAGGCCATCCGCAGGCCGGTCTGGACGGTCTGGATCGGCGTCTGGCGGCAGGGCATCGCCATCGCTTTGTTCAGCTGGGTCTTCGTCAGCATTCTGGGCTTCGGTATTTGGGGTATCTGGTTCGCCATAGCGGCCAGCGTGACGTCGGGCTTGTTGCTGTCCCTGATCGTCGCACAGCATGTCTCCAAACCCATTATCGGTGGCATCATGCCGGATCGAGAACACCCTCCAGCGCCTCGACCGACGTGAACATCGGTGAATGGGAGAATTCGGCCCGCTCGACCTTCAGATGGGGAAAGCGCCGCGCCATCAGGGCAATTGCTTCTTCGATCTCGATGGTAACGGCAAATCGTCCGATGCAGGAAAAAATGCCACCGCCGAAATTCAGATGAGGCGGTTTGTCGGGCCGCTCGATGTCGAACACTTCCGGATTGGGATAGTAGCGCGGATTCCAATGCGCTGCGCCGATATTCGGAAACACCGCAGTGCCCTTCGGCAGGTTGCATCCGTCAAGCACGATATCTTCGAGCGTTTCGCGTGATGTCGACAGAGACCGCGGATGAAAGCGCATGACCTCGCGCATCGCCTGTGGCACCAGGGCGGGGTCATCGCCCAACCGCGCCCAGACATCCGGTCGTGACGCGAGCTCGGCAATGGCGATGCCGATCTGATGGGATGAATTATCGGTATTGGCTTCCGCCAGCTTGACCACCCAGTTGCGCAATTCGTCTTCGCTCAGCGCGCCGCTGTCGGTCACCCTGATCAGTTCGGACAGAAGATAATTGCCCGGGTTCCTGCGCGCCTCGTCGATCCGTTTGTCCACATAATCCAGAAGAGCATTGAAGCCGTCGACAATCTGCCGGGTACGCTCAGGGTCGCGCGTGTGGACCTGTTGCACAATGTGCGAGGTACGCGACACGAATTTGGCGTCTTCCATGTCCGCATTGATCCAGTAGCAATAAACGCCGGACGGGATCGGATCGCAGATATTGGCGATGAAATCGACCGGCTCGTCGGTCGGTACAGCGTGGATGGTCCGTTCCACCACATGCCGTATATCGCGGCGGAATCGCTCGGATTGGTCGGGACCCATCAGATGCACCAGCGGTTTGCGAAGGCGGCGGCGCGTCTCGCCGCGGTCGTGGAAGGAGATCGAGTTGCGCTTGTAGTCGAGCGCCTGGCCTTCTGGCAGGCCCAACACCTTCATCAGCTTCGGGTGACCGGTCCCAAGCCGCCGGTCAATGATGGCCTCCCGGCACAGCTCGTAGTCGAAAATCTCGACGCCACGAGTGCTTCGACCAAGTTTCGACCGTCCGGCGAATCTGGCCAGAGTTGCCAGTGGCGCTGCCTGGTACTCCGTGGAGTTGTAATCGATCTCCGGTAAATCTTCGATTGCATTCATGATGGTTCGCTCACGATCATTCTGTGTTGAACGCACGAAACCCGGGCATGCAACCCGGGATCCGGCATTTTCGTTTCACGGCACAATATCTGTCAATTTGGCCGCCGGCACCGCTTGCCAGGCAGGCGCCGCGAAACATCTGACCTCAAGCCGCGTGTTTGACAGCATCGCGGATTGCAATGGGAACTTCCCCTTCGATGGTCGCTCGCTGCATGACCCGGCGGTGTTTGGCGTTTTCGCCGAAATAGTCAGCCACACCATGATGCAGGCTGACACGATTGTCCCACAGTGCCAGGGACTGCGGCTCCCATTGCAGCCGGCATCCGAAATTGACCTGCGTGGCATGATCGTAAAGATATTTCAGTAGCGGCAGGCTCTCCTTTTCGGTCATGCCCTTGAACCGCTTGGTAAATGCCAGACTGATGAACAGAGCCTTGCGCCCTGTTTCCGGGTGGACGCGCACGACCGGATGCGTTGCGCCCAATGCACTGGTCTGCTTGCGCTCATGCATGGATTCATAGCGGTTGTGATATTTCGCTGGATCGCCGGATTCATTGACCGCTTCAAGCCCGTCCAGCAACGCCTTCATACCGTCGGAAAGTGTTTGATAGGCCAGATACATGTTGCAGAAGGCCGTATCCCCGCCATAGGGCGGAATTTCCTTCGCATAAAGCGTCGCACCCAGCGGCGGCCGCTCCAGAAACATCAGGTCCGAGTGGTAGAAACTGTCCCAGCTATAGGATTCGCCGGGCTCGCGAATGATCTGGAAAATCTCCGGATGGTCAGGCAAACCGGTGACATAGGGGTGCGGAATGATCTTTCCGAACCGCGCCGAGAAATCGAATTGCTGCTGGTCCGTCAGTTCCTGATCGCGAAAGATCAGGACAACGAAGCGATGAAAGGCATCCCTGATCTCCTCCCAGGTCGCAGTATCCAGGTCCTGTGACAGGTCCACATCGAACACCTCGGCCCCCATGGCGCCTGTGATGGGTTTGACCCGGATGTTTTGATAATTCCACATGACACACCTCCAATTGCACTTGCCTGGACCGTTTCACGCTTTGTCAGAAACGGGATAACGGTGTCGGCCTTTGATTTTGTTGATGCATTCAGGTCTTGCCGATTCCGTCAAAACCTGAATTGCTCTGGGCAGAAGTGTTTCACAGCGCTACGGTCAAAAAGGGTCTGAAAGGCGACATGATTGTCCTTTGACGCGCCAAAACCTCTGAATTCTTGTCCATCGATGATTGCCGACCAATGACCGATCTGACCATCCGGTGGATGGAACCCTGCTCAGATGAACTCACCGACGAACCGGCTCAACGGATTGACGCGCAGTTGCTCATCAGTCGCCTGTTTTTCTGGCGATATAGAAGCCATATCCGAAATGCGTCGAGTGGCCCTCATAAAGAGCAATTTCTTCCTCTTCCGATTCGACAACCGCCAATGCCGCCGCCGAATGGCCATGCCGCGAAAGAAAAGTCTCGAAACGAGATTGCAGCGGGTGATAGTAGTTTTCCAGCCAGCATCGTTCCGGTAGCGCGAAGTAACCGACGGGCGAAAAGCCGTGTCTTTCAAGCACCGCCATCTTGGCCGATACCGTATCCACCTCTGGATATTCTCGCACCCAGTGCCGCTCCAGCGCCTCGGGTCGCGCATGGGTCAGCCAGGTCAGTTCGGATACCGCGATTATGCCACCGGGCTTGAGAAACCGGCGCCACGCCCTGATACCTGCTTCAAAACCGATATTGTAGATGGCGCCCTCCGACCAGATTGCATCGAGGCTCCTTGCATCAAAGGGGAGGCTATCCATCGAGGCGGCCAGCGTTTCAATGCAACCGTCCAGACCTTCCTGCTGTGCATCGGCATCGAGCCGCTGCAGAAACTCGGGCAGAAAGTCGACGGCCGTAATGGTCGCATCGAGTTCCCTGGCCAGCACCCGCGTCGAGGCGCCGCTTCCGCAACCGATATCGGCAATTCTCAGGTCGGAAGATCCCCGCAACCCGGACAGAGTAATCGCAAGGCGGGTTTCCTCATCGCTGCCTGGCCCCTGCCGCGGGCCATCCCTGTGAAGATCGCTCAGGAGAGCCAATTCATCCATATGTTTCGTTCCTTACCCTATGGCGTGCGGCGCGTATGCGATGGCGGAAACCCGAATTCCTCACGATAATACTTCGTGAAAACCCGTCGACTCACGAATCCGCTGGCGAGTGAGACCTCCAGGATTGACAGTGAGGTCTGCTCGATGAGCTGGCGGGCATGTTGCAGCCTCAATTGCAGATAATACCGCTTCGGTGAGACGGAGAGATATCTGGCGAACAGCCGTTCGACCTGACGCAGCGACATGCCGATGGACCGGGCCACCGATCCGACCGTCAACGGGTCCTCCAGATTTTCCGACATCAGTGAAATGGCCTTTCGAAGCGTTTCGGGCATGTCGCGCAGGCGATCCTTGTCCCCCCGCGGCTGCTGGGTATCACCCCGTCTCGGATAGCTGATCAGGAGGTGGTTGCACACGCGCTCAGCCTGTTCCGGCGAAAACTCGTTCTGCAGAAAATTGACCGCGAGGTCCAGCGCAGCCGCTTCACCGGCACAACTCGTGATGTTGTCGCTGGTCACAAAAAGTGCGTCATGCGCTTCAATGTCACGATTGCGTTCGCTGAACGCCGCCAGCGTTTTCCAGTGAACCGTTCCCTTTCCATTGCGAAGGACACCCGCATCCGCCATTTTCCAGGTGGCGCAGCCGAGGCCGTAAAGCGGCACACCAGACCGCACACAGGCGCGCACCAGCTTGCGCAGGTCCGGCTGAGATTTATAGGGCGTTTTCAGGCCGCAACATAAAAACAGCGCATCGGGTTTTTCGGTGGAGACCAGCGATGCGTGGCAGTCCGAAAGGGAAACGGGACATTGCACGACCAGCCCGGAGGCCGATGACACATCCGGCTCGGAAATCGTTGCAATGTCGATCTTGATGTCCACATCGCAGATGATCGTGCCAATCGTGTGAAGTGGCTCGAGCACCGCACCCAACGACAGGTGCGAAAACCCCGGCACGAGTACAATGGTCACCCTTCTTGTCCGCATGGCGAGACTATAAACGACGTCAATTCAATGCCAAGTGGCGCATGAATGCGCTGCATGCTCAAGGCAGTGATGCGGATAATTCTGGCGCAGCGATCTTTGGACTGAACCTTTCCCACGCGGCGCCGATTGCCAGAAGATGCCCGTCCGAACCCGGGAGCCCATCAAATTCCAGCCCGACCGGCAGCCCGTCCCCATTCAACCCGACCGGAACGCTCAACCCTGGCGCACCGAACATGGATGCGGGCGCTGTGTTTCGAAGCGTCCGCCAAACCGAAACCGGAGCGCCATTGCACAGGGTCATTCCGTTGTCCTCAATCGGTGTCGGAGCAAGCGGTGACGTTGGAAACGCGATGGCGCTGATACCGTTTTCCTCGAAAAAGGCACGATATCCAGCGCGATAGGCTGGAAGTGTCTTCGAGATAACGGTCCGGTACCGATTTTCCAAATCCGGGTCATCTGCTGCTTTGAGGCCTGTCTCGAATTCACGTTTCACATATTCGCCTTTCACCGCACTGATGAGGCCATCAAAGTCGAGTGAAAGGGAGGATCTGCCCAGATAGGCCTCCATGTCCCTGCGCAGTTCCCACTCCCTGAGTGTTTCAATCGCAAATGAACTGTCCAGCAGATGATCCGGAAGATCCGCATCCACCAGGATGACACCCAGTTCGGACAACCTGTCCAGTTCTGTCTCGATTGCTGCCGCAATACCATGATCAAGCCCGGAAAAGTGCCGGCGCCTTGGCACGCCAATGCGCAGTCCTGCCAAATTTTCGATCGAGGTTGCTGTCTCGCCGGTGATCAAGGTGTCCATCACAATCAGATCATCGACAGACCGCGCCATCAGACCGGCAGTGTCACGGGAGTGAAAGAGCGGCACAATACCATCATTGGGGTAGCGACCCGTCGATGGACGGAAGCCAAAAATCCCGCAATGAGCTGCCGGAATTCTCACCGATCCGGCCGTGTCCGAACCAAGACCCGCCGGTGCAAGCCGCGCCGCGACGGCAGCGGCCGTGCCACCGCTGCTGCCGCCGGCCGATCGGGTCGGATCATAGGGGTTGAGTGTAGCACCGGTCCATTCATTGCTGCTGGTGATGCCGAAGGCCAGTTCGTACATATTGGTCTTGCCCAACATGATCGCACCCGCATCAAAGAGACGCTGAACGACCGGCGATGTCTTGACGGCAATATTGTCGGCCAGCGCGGGCGTTCCGGCCGTTGTTGCCGTACCGATCACATCGAAATTGTCCTTTATTGCGATCGGAACACCATGAAGCGGGCCGCTGATTTGCCCGGAACGCATTTGACGATCGGCCTGCCTTGCGTCGTCAAGCACCTGGGCGGCGTCCATGTAGAGGAAAGCGTTCAGCTGTTTCGCTTGTTCACACCGCCTGAGCAGCGCAAGGACATAGTCCTCCGACGTGAAAGTGCCCTGACGAATATTCTGTGCAGCAGCGCACAGGGAAAGCTGCGACATATCCATGGGACCGGTCTCCTATTCGTCTGGACGGCACCGCCTTGATGCGGAGTAGCTCATTAGCATAGCTCATGAGGCGCAACGGTCATGACTGTTGGCTCTGCCCGGCCCCGGACATTAGCATTTCTAACCGGTCGCTTCATGGCATCGGTATGGTCCCGATCAACCGCAGGGTCTATCCTCGAACCGCAGTCAACACGGCAAACCTGCCGAACGCGATCGGGGAGCGGGCGATGTTTCGATCGGGTATCCTGTTCGCTCGTATCCGAGTCTTCGGCTCAGACTGCGCCAATCGAGCGGCACATCGGCGACGATGTCCATCGAATGACACCAGTGAATTTCAACACCGGGAACGCGCCATGCCAAAACAACACATTCACAAATACGAAACCCGCTATCATGCGAGGGCCACCTACTCCAAGGCGATCCGCGCAAGCGGCGACTTCATATTCATGCAGGGGCAGGTCGGGGTCGATCTCGACGGCAACCTGATCGGACCGGGCGATGCCGGTGCCCAGGCGCACCAGGCCTGCCGCAACATCAAGCAATTTATCGAGGAAGCCGGCGGCACGCTCAACGACATCTGCAAGCTCACCGTCTATGTCACCGATATCTCCTATCGCACACCGGTTTACGCGGCGATCAACGAGTGGTTTGAGGGCGTCCACCATTGCAGCACGGGCGTCACCGTATCGGGGCTTGCCGATCCGGCCTTTCTGGTGGAAATCGATGCGATGGGCGTGATCGGATAGGATCCGCCCGGCAATCAGCCCTTGACGGCGCCCGCTGTCATGCCGGCGATAATCTGACGTGCGGCAAAGAATGTGAAAAGCAGTGGCGGGATGACAATCAGCGTTCCCATCGCCATGATCCGCCCCCATTCGACGCCGGTATCGGTGATGAATCCAGCGGCACCGACCGGCAGGGTTCGCGTGGTGCGCCCGGTCAACAGCAGCGCCAGGATGAACTCGTTCCAGGCAATACGGAATGTGAAGATCGCCGCCACGGCGTAGCCCGATTTCATCAGGGGCAACAGGACACGGAAGAAAACCTGCAGCGAGGTGGCGCCATCGACAATGGCAGCCTCCTCGAGTTCAACCGGAATTTGTTTGTAAAACCCGAACAGCAGCCATATCGCGAAGGGCAGGTTCAGCGCCGTGTAGAAGAAGGTCAGAACCGCCAGGTCGCTCTTGACGCCCGAAAATGTGACAAACGCGAAGGCCGGAACGGCCAGAACCGCCGGCGGAACCATGCGCACCAGCAAGGTGGAATTGGCCATCAGCGTACGACCGCGAAAGTCCGTCCGGGCCAGCGCATAGGCACAGAAGCCGCCCAGCAGCAAGGTGATCGCGGTCGAGGCGGCACCGACAATGACCGAGTTGGTCAGATATCTGTCAAACTTTCCACGGGTGACGATGTACTGATAATTCTCCAGCGTCGGCGCGAAGAAAAACCACAACGGCTTGCCATCCTGTACCAGCACATCGTCCTTGAACGAGGTCGCAATCATCACCCAGATCGGGGCAAGCGCCAGCAACGCCAGGAAGATCAGCGCCAGATAGTGCCACAATTGGCGAACGAAACCGTCATTCATGATGTCGACTCACACATCGGATTTGCTCTTCATCGGGTTCGCCATGGTCAGGATGACAGTGCTGATGCCGAAGACAATGGCGATCAGCAGAACCGAGATGGCCGACGCATAGCCCAGTTGCTGTGTATCGAAGGCCCGGTTGTAGATGTGCAGCGACAGCAGCTCGGTCGATCGGCCAGGTCCGCCGCCGGTCATGATCAACATCACTTCCAGTCCCCTGAACACATCGATCAAGCGCATCAGCAGGGCAATCACCAGGATCGACTTGATCATCGGCAGCTTGACCAGAAAGATCTGCTGATACCAGTTGGCTCCGTCAATCGTTGACGCCTCGACCACCTCGGACGGCAGAGCCTGAAGACCGGCGATGACAATGATGAAGATGAACGGTGTCCACTGCCAGATATCGGTAAAGACAATGGCGAAAAACGCCAGCTGCGGATCGCCGAGCCAGACTTGCGGCTCGATACCGAACCAGACGCCAAGATAATAATTGATCCAGCCGATGCGGGCATCGAACAGGTAACGCCAGATCAGGCCCACCACGACCGGCGAGACCATCAACGGAAGAATGAAGATGGTCCGGAAGATGGACGCACCGCGGATCGGTTTTTCAAGCAGCAGCGCCAGGGCAACGCCCAGGGTCATTTCAATGGTGATCGTCCAGAAGCCGAAGCGGATGGTCACCCACAACACCTCCCAGACCTGCGGATCGGCAACCATTCGGACAAAGTGGTCAAAGGAAACGAAAGGTGCATCCGCCAGTTTCCGCCCGATTTCCCAGTCATAGAACGACAGGTAGAACGCCATGACGACCGGGTAGAGCAGTCCGCCCATCATCACCACGATGGCCGGCATGATGAACGCGTAGGGCGTAAAGGCCCCCGGCTCAAATCGTGGTTTCTGGCTGATCTCTGACATGGGTGCCGTTTGCATGTTCACGCTGGAAAGGAGGGGCGGAGACCGTCAAGGTCTCCGCCCGTTTCGCTCATTACTGCCAGACGTAGTAGCCTTCGCGTTCCATGATCGCGCGGGCTTTCTCATTGGCTGCATCCATGATTGGCTGGATCGGCTTGTCCGTGGTGATCACCTCGGTCAGCGCCTGTCCCAGAACGTCGATGTTCAACTCGTTCCACTCGGGGATAAGCGGGCGCCAGTCCGGATCGGCACAGGGAAGCTGCTCGGCCACAACGGAATACTCATCGAACTTGTCGGCATTGTTCTGCAGCGTCGAAATGCGAACCGGATCACCACCCAGCTCGACCATGCGCTGATCGCCCTTTTTGGAGGTGATGTACTGCAGGAACAGGAACGCTGCTTCCTTGTTGGGCGCATTGGCCGGAATACCGGCAGCGAAACCGCCCGTTTCCGATCCGCACCGCGAACCGACCGGATGAAGCGCATACCCGACTTTTCCGTCGATCTTTGACAGTTTCGGATCGCGCGACATGGCAGCGATCTTCAACGTATCCAGATGCATGGCGGCTTCGCCCTGAAGGAAGGCAGCGGCGGCTTCACCAAATCCGAACGTCGGAATGCCCTTCGGTCCGGTTTGCGCCACTTCGCGCAGAACCTGTGCAGCCTCAACGGCTTCCGGTGAATTGATGACCGGATTCCAGTTCTCATCGAAGATCTTGCCACCCAGCGGAGCCAGATGCAGCAGCCATGCCGCAGTGACCTGGTGGCCGGTCTTGCCGCGCGAGGTCAAGGCAGGAATGCCGGCCTCGTGCAGTTTTGCCATCACGTCCCGCAACTCGTCATAGGTCTTCGGAACTTCCAGACCCTGCTCCTCGAAAATGTCCTTCCGGTAGGCAAGGATCGATGTTTCAGCGCCAAACGGAACACCATACATGGCGCCGGATTTGCCGGGCATATACCCCTTGGTTCCGCCAACAACGCCACCATTTTGCAGATAGGCATCGGCAACGTCGTTGAGGTCATAGGACGGATCGACAAGCGAACCGCTGGTGTAGAATTGCGACAGCGGCGTCAGCAGACCCTTGGAAACATATTCGCCTTTCCACATCACAACCCAGGAGACGACGTCATATTCGCCTTCGTCCTTCGACATCTCCAGCAATTGCCGGTCGCGAAGCTTGAGATATTGCAGAGCATCGATTTCAACCTCGATCCCGGTCTCTTCGGTGAACTCGGCCACCAGCTCCTCGGCCTTCTTGAAATGGCTCAGTGCCGGCCAGGATACGACGATGGTCGTTCCGCGATACTTCTCATAGGGATCGGCGACTGCCAGTCCGGTCGTCAGGGCAAGCGCGCCTGCGGCGAGCAATCCCTTTGCAATAAGTCCCTTCATCCTTTTCCTCCTTTGGATGCTTTTTGACCCGGCACACTGTGCCGCGATGGATGTGCAGGGATGTCCTGCACGGCATGTGAGAGCGCCCCTACAAGGCGGCCCCCGTTTCTGGATCGAACAGATACAAGCGCGACGTATCGAAATAGTACCGGCCATCCGACAGCAGATCGGCCTCGGGACCGACTTCCACGGCGGCGGTCAAGGACGCACCGCCGAGCTCCGCCGCCAGATACTGGCTGGAGCCGATATATTCGGCCACCTTCACCGTAAGCTCCACGGGCGCAAAATCCTGCGTGCGTGCCTCGGCGGAAAAATGCTCCGGTCGCAAGCCAAGTGTCACCACCTTTGCGCCGGAGGCCTGGGCTTGCTGCTTCAACCGGTCCGGCAAGGGCAGTTCGAACCCCTGCCCCTTTACCTTCAACTGACCGGCCTCTTCATGAAGTTCTGCCGGGACCAGCGTCATCGAAGGCGAGCCGATGAAGGTCGCCACGAACGTGTTGACCGGCGTGTTGTAAACGTCCTTCGGACTGCCGACCTGCTGCACCACCCCATCCTTCATGATCACGATCCGGTCGGCCATGGTCATGGCCTCGATCTGATCGTGGGTCACATAGATCATCGTGCGGTCGAGTTTCTTGTGAAGCAGCGCCAGCTCGGTGCGCATCGAGGCGCGCAGCTTGGCGTCCAGGTTCGACAGCGGTTCGTCAAAGAGGAAACAATAGGCATCGCGAACGATCGAACGACCCATGGCCACCCTTTGCCTTTGTCCACCGGACAGGTCCCTGGGCTTACGGTCCAGATAGGGTGTCAGTTCGAGCATGTCCGCGGCCAGCTTGACGCGGGAAGCAATCTCCGATTTGTCCGTGCCCGCCAATCGCAGGGCAAACGACATATTGTCGGCGACATTCATATGCGGATAAAGCGCGTAGGACTGGAAAACCATGGCGATGTCGCGGGCCTTCGGCCGTTCCCAGGTAACGTCACGCCCGGCAATGAATATCTGCCCGCCCGTGACCTTCTCCAGTCCCGCGATCATTCTCAATGTTGTCGATTTGCCGCATCCTGACGGGCCGACAAAAACGACAAATTCGCCCTCTTCGATCTGCAGATTGAGATCCGGAATGATGTTGACGGTGCCATAGGACTTGGACACATTTTTGAGGACAACACCTGTCATGACAGATTAGGACCGCGCATTTTCTTTCCTCCGTCCCGCAACAGATCAGTGAATTCATGACCCGCAGATGTCGGGCAATTGCGCTGAAAAGCGGTCACATTCCTCACCTTATGTTACCGATAACGCAAATTCTATACAACGCCACACGGTTAATCTAGTGTTAGACTGTCGGACGCTAACATTAAGGAGCCTGTCCTTGTCCAGAAAAGGCCGCCGCCGAACGATGAAAGATGTCGCGATCGCGGCAAATGTCTCCGAGATGACTGTCTCGCGGGTACTGCGCGACAAGGGTCCGATCTCGGATGACACCCGAAAGCGAGTGCTCGGCATGGTCGACACGCTCGGCTATGTACAAAACCGGTTGGCCGGTTCACTCGCAACGTCCCGATCCAACCAGGTCGCGGTCATCATCCCGTCTCTGGTCAGCAATATCTTCACCGAGGTGATGAGCGGCATCACCGTCGCGCTGGAAAAGGCCAGCTACAACGCCGTTGTCGGCATCTCCGACTACAGCCTGGAAAAGGAGGAAGCGCTGGTCAGTTCGATGCTGTCGTGGCGGCCGGCGGGTATCATTGTCTCCAATCTGCGACACACACAGAAAACCAACAACATCCTTGCCAATGCCGACATCCCGGTGATTGAAATGATGAATGTCACGCCGGACCCGATTGATGTCTGTGTCGGTCTCGACCAGTCAAGGGCCGGGCGCACGATCGCCAATCACATGCTTTCCAGAGGATACCGCCGATTTGGCTATGTCGGTTGGAATGTTTGGGACCATGCAGCCGCGCAACGCTTTGACGCGATCAAGCAAAGGATTGAAAGCCGCAATCTTTCCATCGTTGCACCGGACCTTTTTGACAGCCCGCCCGATTTCGCCGCCGGGAAAAACGGGCTCAAAAAACTTCTTGAAATGGCGCCGGACGTCGACGCCGTTTTCTTCTCGAACGACACGGCGGCCACCGGTGGCATGATTCACTGTATAGAAAACGGCATCAGCATTCCCGATCAATTGGCGCTGGCTGGTTTCAGCGGATTGGAAACCGGACAGAACATGCCATTGAAACTCACAACGATCAAAACGCAGCGCTATGACATCGGACGCGTTTCCGCCCGCAACATCCTCAACCGACTGGCCGGCCAGACCTCACAAAAGGTCGTCGAACTCGAAACCGAGTTGATCAAAGGGGAGACGTCATGAACCCGAACAAGGCCTGTCTAAATCAGATGAATTCCCGCAGCTGGCGATGCATCCACGCAACCGCCGCCAGCAGCCGGTCATCGTTGCCAAGCGGACCAACGGCCTGCACAGACAGCGGCAGGCCCTTCGGGCCACGACCGGCCGGAATGGACACACAGGGCACCTGCAACAGCGTCCATCCGCGACTGTAGAGTGGATCGCCGGTTGCGCTCAGTCCTTCCGGCGCCTCGCCAGGTGCGGACGGTGCCAGGATCACATCGACATCAAGAAACAGCGTTTCCAATTGGCGCATGGCGCGGGAGCGCTCCGCAAGCGCATTCAGATACATGTCTCGCGTCACCGCAAGGCCCGTTTCGACCAGATCGCAAAACTGCGGGCTGATCCGGTCGCGATACCGGCTGTATTCGAATATTCGTGATCGCGCCGCTTCAAAGGCCATCACCGTGGCCTGGTGTTCTGTCAGCCGATCGAAAACCTCCGGATGGGTCAGTTCCCCGACATCGGCACTCCGGGCGGCAAAGTGATCCAGCGCCCTTTGGCACACATCGCGCATCTCGATCGATCCGTCCCACCAGTGCGGTCCGCGCATCAGCGCGATGCGCGGTGGCGTCTCGTCGAAATCAGGTGGAACGCGATCGCTGCGACCGCAAAGAACCGAGCGCGCCAGAACCAGGTCTTCAACCTCGCGGGCAAGCAGGCCAAGCGTATCGAGGCTGGGCGCCAATCCCATCACACCCTGCAGGTCGAATGCTCCATGGCTGGCCTTGTAGCCGAGCACTCCGCAATAGGCCGCCGGCCGGATAAGCGAGGCGGCGGTTTGCGATCCGAACGCCAGCGGCACCATACGGTCGGCAACTGACGCGGCGGAGCCGCTGGACGACCCGCCCGGCGTGTGGTCGCGATTGTGCGGGTTGGCCGTAACACCCGGATGAAAATAGGCAAATTCTGTCGTCACGGTCTTGCCGACGGCGATCGCACCGGCGCGTTGAAACTGTTCCACACAACTGGCATTGCGTGGCGGCTGGTGCCCTTCATAGATCGGCGATCCCCAGCCCGTCGCGAAATCGACCGTATCAATGATATCCTTGATCGCAAAGGGCACGCCGTGTAGCGGCCCGGCCGTTTCACTGCGGTCTGCCGCCCGCGCTGAGGCCAGCGCGCGATCCGCATCGAATTCAATGAAGGCTCCAATTTCCAGATCGCGCTCGGTGATGCGGGCAATACACGCCTCCATCACCGCCTCGGCCGATGTTTCCCCCGCCGCAATGCGGCGGGCAATTTCGGCCGCACCCAATGTGTTCAGACCGGGTACCAAATCAACGCTCTCCGAGTTCAGCCATCGCATCGGCAAACGGCGTGACAGGCATATCGTAGATGCCGCCACCCAGCCGGCCCTTTTCACCGTTCCTGTCGAGGATGCCAAGGCCGATCATCGGACCCGAATTCAGCGTCATGACAGAACGGGCCGTCAGACCAAGATTGACGTCGAGCGAACGAAAATAGGGATGCGACCCGATGGACAGTCCGGTCAGGCGTGCCTCGCTATTGTCTGGAAGGTAGGTGCCAAGCCCGTCCCGCTGTGCGGGCGAAAGATTGATGGCCATTGCGCCAAGACCGAACCCTTCGACAACGGCGCTGTCGCCGATGGCGCCCAGTGCCCGATCCGCCGGCAGATCCACATCGAATTGACCGACTGGGGGCGTTGCCGGTGTCGTAAACCATCGACCCGGACAGCCCGACACCTGTATTCCAGCTTCGACACCGTTTGCGCCTGCTGCGGTGACGAGGCTCGAGCCCTCGACACCCGATGCCAGGATCATCAGGCACTTTGTTGCCGCCATCCAGAGGTTGAGAAAGAGGCTTGGCGACGATGCCATGAAGTCTAACGCCTCTTCATCCTGGATGCCACCGGGTGTGCGATCCTCGAGTTCGGCGATCAGCGCCTTGGTGGAAACGATCGTTCGCCCATGGCAGTCGTCGCCATTGGCCAGTCCGATCACCGCCAGCGGAATGAGCGCCATGCCTTCCGCAAGGCCCTTGTCCAGGATTGAGCAAAATGGACCGTTCAGCCAGCGAATATGATCCAGCACCGCCTGCGACCGCAGACCGAGACGCATCGCCGGCCGCGCACCACCATTGATCGGTGCAAAGACCCGCACCTCGCCGCGATGAGCATCGTATATACCGTGCAGCGGCATGGAGGCGCTGACCACGGCTGCCAGCGGCGTGACCACATTGTGGTCCTGTGCCGGTTTCAGCAGGATTTCACCGGCACGGATCATCGCTTCGGCCGTTTCGAAATCGCGTGCAAGACCCTCATAGACCGCTGCAACACAGGCTGAATTCATGATCGGCCGGCTAATCACATCAACCGTGCGGAACGGCGGGCCGGCGTGCAGCAGGACATTTTCATCCAGTCGCAACGCCTCGGCCGCCGTGTCGAAACCGTTCCAGACGGGCTGCGTGACCACCGCCCTGTCATAGGCCAGTTGATCTGCCGGATGAACAAACTGCGGCGTCATGGCTATGCCTCCGGCGGTATGACCCAGGTTTCGGAAAAATAGAGAAACGCGGTGGTTGTTTCCATTCCCGCCTGAACCCGCCTTCCGACGGTGCCGGGTAGTGATCGGCCATTGACCAGAATCTGTGCGGATCTTGCCGGGATCAGCAAGGTCGACATCGTATGCTCACCGGTTCCCACTTGCTCGGGTGTCAGTTCCAGTGCCCGTGGTGCTTCCAGATCCTCCCAGACCAGTTCGACCGCCAGTCCCTCGCCGGCTATTCGCTCCGTATAGCGGTGTCCGTGCGGATCACCCGATGAATGGACAGACTGCGCCAGAACATGCGGCAGATGGGCGAATGCCGGAGCATTGGCAAAAGCCGCCAATTTGCCGATGAAGTTCTTCATCAGGAAGTCTGCAAGATCGCGATTGTCGCTCATCAGCAGATTCGGCGCGTCCGACGTTCCTTCGACGTCTTCCGGCCGGCCGTATAGAAGCAGGACCTGACCCTGGCCGACCGGCGACCACGCCACCCGGAAGAACAGCGCCATGGCGGCAAAGCCATCATCGGCGTTCTTCAGCAAAATGCCCGGATTTTCGCCGGTCCAGTCGACAACGCCCGGTGTGATCGGTTCAGGCAATGGCATTGGTGTGCTCCATCAGCTTTGCGGCGTTACCCAGGTTTCCGAAAAGGCCAGGAAGGCCGTTCGCATGGTTCGTCCGAAGAACTGGCGATCTTGTACGGCACCCGACAGCCGCGTTCCGTTGACAATGATTTCAGCCTCGCGGGCCTCGAGGAAAACCGAGTACATCTCGTGTTGTTTGGTGGCCGAGTTTTCTGGCGTCACTTCCACGGGGAGCGGCGCACCCATGTCCCGCCAGACCATTTCAAGCGTGACGCCGGATCCACGCAGGATTTCACTGTAGCGGCTTTTCAGGTCGCCGGGATGCTTTTCAACAGTTTCGAGATTCAGCCAGCGCATGGCATTCAGCCCCTTGCGCCCGACAAATGTCGGCATCTTGCTGACCCAGCCATCGACGATCCAGCGCATCATGCGTTGATTGTCGGTCATCAGGAAATTGGGGCAATCGGGCCAGCCACTCTGTTTATCGGGAGCACCCAGTACGATCGCCGCATGGCCGCGCCCATAGGGCGAATAGACAACACGAAAAAACAGCGCCAGTGCGACATAGTCACCATCCGGATCGTCCTTCAGATAGATTCCCGGATTTTCGCCGGACCAATCGACACGGCCTGGATTGATGCTGACACGCTTCATGCCCAACTCGCTTCGTAGGTTTTCAGATCGTCACGGATGCGGTCGACCCGCACCTGCCCCTTCAGATCATCGGCCGCCATGTAGATTTCCGCAACCTTGTGGGCCACTTCCTTGAGAATCGCGCCGTCATCTCGTCCTGGCTGTGGCGGAATGCGCAGCATGGTGTCCCCACCATAGGTCGGAATGATGCCTTCATAGGTGAGTGCTGGCTGGGGTGCATCCTGCCCATCCCCGACAGCGCGGATGGCAGCGCGGAGCTTGCGGCGCACTTTGGCGACACCGCGATCGGTGAAACACAGATTTTCCCGCGCGTGCACATTCTTTGGACCCTGGGATACCCAGGCATCATAATCACCCGGATCACGCTGGCGCTGCTCATAGCTGCGATCAGGCCCCTGACCGTAGAAATCGGTGGTGCCGTAACCGACCAGGCTCTTGTCCGTCAGGCCGCGCGGATCGTCGCCCTCGCGAAAATGCCGCCAGGCTATCACCATCGTGTGGGTATCATCGATGGGCGTGACCCACCGCGACAATCCGCATCGTCCGAAATAGCGTGATGTTTCCGGCAATGGAAAATGGCCGCCATTCTGCGTGAAGCTCGGCAGCAGCTTGTCATGGATTCGCAACCAGATGATGTCGCCGACCCGACGCGTATTGGTGTAGAAATCGCCGAAGGGCCGCTCGAAAAACTCGATCATCGGCAACTCCGCGAAAGCGTCAATGAACTGGCTGCGAACCGCCAGCGTATGCAGATAGACCACGTGGAACGGATCCCAGGCATTTTCCATGACCTGAAGCCAGTTGCAGGGTGACTTGATGAGATAGGGGATCATCTCGTCACCCTCCTCGTCGAACGTGTCGAAAACCGGAAAGGGCGGCATCGTGTCTTTCGGACCGAGATAGGCAAAGGCCAGTCCCTTGTATTCGATCACCGGATAGGCGCCCAGGCAGGCCTTGGCCTTGACCTGGCTCGCCGGCGGCTCGCAGGGCGTCTCCATCACCGTGCCGTCTGTTGCATATTTCCAGCCATGGTAGCTGCAGCGAATGCCACCTTCCTCGATGATGCCGAATTCCAGCGACATGTTGCGATGGGCGCAATGCAGGTGCACAAGTCCCAGCGTGCCGCCCTTCTCGCGAAACAGGACCAGATCCTCCCCCAGCACCCGGATACGGTATGGCAGATCTCCAACCTGATCGGTCATGGCAACCGGCATCCAGTAACGGCGCAGATATTCACCACAAGGAGTACCGGGGCCGACTTCTGTCAGTTCCGGATCGGGTTCGGCCTGCCAGACATGTTGTTGATCGTGCCCCCGGAAATTCCCTTCCGGTATCTGAAATGCTTCCGACATACCAACCTTCTCCAATCCACTAACCTGCTTGGGGCGGAAACGGGTCGGCGCAAGGCAACGTTCCGTTCCACACGGATTTGATCTGCATGAAGTCCCTGACGGCATCGGGTCCGAGTTCCCGGCCATACCCGGATCGTTTGAAACCGCCGATCGGTGAGCCTGGGCTGACGCTGCGGTAATGATTGATGTAGATCGTCCCGGCTTCGATCTCGCGGGCCAACCTTTGCGCACGACCCTGATCACTCGTCCATACACCCGCCGCAAGGCCGAATGGACTGTCATTGGCAAGGCTGATCGCCTCATCCTCGCTGTCGAAAGCCGTGACCGCCAGCACCGGTCCGAAAACTTCTTCGTTCCACAGGGACATCGATGGCGTGACATCCGCGAAAATGGTTGGCGCCACAAAAAATCCCTCAGGCGAACCGTCCGGATAGATCCGCTCACCACCGCAAAGGCACCGGGCTCCTTCGCGCCGGGCCTTGGCGATCATCGACAAAACTTTTTCAAGATGCGGTTCATTGGCAAGCGGTGCGACCTGGGTGTCGTCATCCATCGGATCGCCGGCCTTCAGATCGGCCACTCGGTTTACCAATCGCGCGACCAGAGCATCGTGGACCGAACGCTGCACGATCAGGCGGGATCCAGCGACACAGGTCTGGCCATTGGACAGAAATATACCTGACAGGACGCCGTTAACGGCATTGTCCAGGTCCGCATCGGCAAAAACGACCTGTGGCGATTTACCGCCGAGCTCCAGGGTTACGGGCTTGACACCTCCCGCCGCCGCTTGCGCGACCTTGCCGCCGCCGGAATCCGATCCGGTGAAGGTGATCAGTCGTGATTTCTCATTCCGCACCAGTGCGGATCCGATTTCAGCGCCAAGCCCGGTCACCACATTGATGACCCCGGCGGGCAGATTGGACCGGGAAACCAGCCGGGCGAATTCCAGGGTCGAGGCCGACGCAAGTTCCGATGGCTTGATCACCACCGTATTGCCGGCCGCCAGAGCCGGCGCCAGTTTCCATGCGGCGATCATTAGCGGTGAATTCCAGGGTGTGATGGCAACGACAACGCCGAATGGCACGTAATGGGCCTTGTTTGATACGCCGGGCACCTCATTTTCGAGGTCTGCGGGCTCGATCGCCAGCATCTGGTCGGCAAAATATCGGTACCAGACATGCAGGCCGGAGAATTGTGCCCGGACCTCGACGATCCGCTTGCCGTTGTCGCGCACTTCCGGCTCAACCAGTGTCTCCCATTCGGCCTCAAGCAGATCAGCGAGCCCATGCAGAAGCTCGGCACGTTTGCGGGCCGATGCGGACGCCCACGGTCCCCGGCGAAACGCAATGTCCGCCGCGGCGACGGCTGCGTCAGCATCGGACTGCGTTCCTTGGGCAATCCGGCACCAGGCCTTGCCCGATGCCGGATTGACGCTGTCGATCCAATTGCCGGAAGCCGGCTCAACCCATTCACCCGCAATGTGGTGATGATAGGTTTTCACGCACCGCCTCCATCATCCGTATCCACGTCACCGGCAATCAGCGCCAGCAATTCGCCACGTTCGACCATGCCGCGATTACCGTGGGCCAGAACCAGCCCGCTCCCGGGAAAAGTCAGCGCCACGGATGGACGCTCAGGCTCTTCGATGAAATGCATCCAGCCGGCCGGTTGTCCGGCAACGGCCTCATCACCGGCCTTGAAACGCCGATCGAAAATTCCCCGGGCCGGAGCGTAGAGATTGTCATCGGCCGATGCGACCGACACGACACGCGGTGGCGGGTGCGTTTCGATCATCCCGCCCGTTATCCCGAGAAAGGCCAGGCATCGCCGGACCCCCTGCTCGGCAAGGTCTCGGTCCTGCGGCGTACATCCGCCGCCGCCGCCCAGCTCTGCAGCGATCATCGGAATCCCCTTGCGGGCCGCCGCCGCATTGACCGAACGGTTGTCATTGTAGCCACCGAGCTGCCAAATGACAGGCGCGCCGAACGCCCGTGCAAGCCCCATATTCTTCTCGTATAGCGATTGGTCGGAAACCCGCGTGGCCAGCGCGGACGGCACAAACACCGATGCTTTGCCACCGGCATGCAGATCGATGGCCGCATTACATTGCGGCAAGAGCACCTCCTCGATGTAATGTGCAAGCATGGCCGTTGGTCCGCCATTGGCATCGCCGGGAAAGGCCCGGTTCATGTTGACGCCATCCAGCGGTGATACGCGGCTCGAAGCCGAAATCGCCGGCAGGTTGAGTGCAGGAAGAATGATGATGCGTCCATTGATCTCATCAAGGGACAGGGACTGCGCCATATGCATGAGCGCCGCTGGCCCCTCGAATTCGTCACCGTGAACGCCGCCGATCAGCAAAACGGTCGGTCCTTTGCCACCCGCCATGACAATGACCGGCACCGGATAATGGCCCAATGGCTGCCGATTGTCCGAATGGGTCACCACAAGGCTGCCAACCTGTCGTCCCTGCAAAGAAAGGTCGACAGTTGCACGCACGCGGCTAGCGATGTTCGGACTCGACATGAAGGGACTCCCACGACCGAGACGGGACCGGAGGGCCCCATGATACCTGGAACATACCATAATATTTTTGAAAGTGAATTGTAAAAAATAAAGCGCTATGTAATAAATCGACTGACCGCAACCAAGAGGCGCCGGATGCCAGCTGTTACTCCGAAGCAAGGGATCAGCCAGATCAAGTCCCATATGGTGTCTGGACAGGGCGAAGGATTGCCGCCTGTCTCGATTGCCCTGAACTCAAACGAGAGTGCCTTCGGTCCAAGCCCCCTGGCTGTTGCTGCGTTTCAGGCCGCCGCTTCGGGACTTGAGCGATACCTTGAAAACCCCGCCTCGCTCCTGGCACCGGCGCTGGCCGAAAGCTTTGGCCTGGATGCCGACCGGATAACCATCGGCCAGGGATCCGATGATCTGCTGGCACGCCTTGCCCGCGCCTATCTTGATCCGGATGCTGAATTGCTGCGCAGCGTCAATGGCTATCTGAAAATCCCGAATTACGCCCACGCGAACAACGCCCGTCCTGTTGCCGCCGCTGACAATAACCTGACCGCATCGGTGGACCATTTGCTTGCCGCCATCACGGAACGAACGCGCATTGTGTACCTTGCCAATCCGGAAAACCCCGCCGGAACCTATCTGAGTGGTTCGGAGATTCGTCGCCTGCATGCCGGATTGCCTGACAATGTGTTGCTGGTTCTGGATTGTGCCTACGAGGAATATGTCGACGCGCCGGACTATGAGCCTGGCCACCGACTTGCGGCGGAGGCCGATAATGTGGTCATGACGCGCACCTTTTCAAAGATTTTCGGCATGGCCGGTGCACGTGTCGGCTGGATGATGGGACCGCCTGCGATCATCGACATTGTCAACCGCATCGGCCTGACATTTCCTGTGGCGACCGCCAGCGTTGCCGCAGCGCGGGCGGCTCTCGAGGACACATCCCATCTGCAATACGTTTTTGAAGAGAACCGGCGCCTTCGGCAAAAGATGACCCGGTCCCTGAGCAATCTCGGCCTGAAAGTCTATCCAAGCCAGACCAACTTCGTTCTGCTGCGCTTCGACAATCCTGACCGGACTGCTGCTAACGCCGCGCTGGCCCTGCGTCGTCAGGGAATTGCCGTGAGGCGTTTCGCCTCTCCGGCATACAATGATTGCATTCGCATGACGTTGGGCCACGAAAGCGAGTTGAACCAGGCCCAGCAGGCCATCGCCCGCTATCTCGAAGGAGGCGCATGATGGGAAGCGCTTTGGACAGTGTCGCGGCAGATGCTCAATGCATCTATCCGTCGGGCGCGGCGATGATTGCACAAATCAAGCAAGCCGGCATCCGCCACATCATTTCCGTGCCCGATATCGTCACCAGCGACGGACTCCTGTGGCCGATCGCCCGCGACCCCGATTTCACTCTGGTCCGCGTCTGCAAGGAGGACGAGGGCGTTTCGATCTGTGCCGCCATGTCTTACAACAAGACGCGAGCACTGTTGCTCATGCAGCAGACCGGCCTGATGGACTCCCTCAACGCCATCCGCGCCATCGGCATGGATTACCGCCTGCCGGTCTGCATGATGGTCGGCCTTCAGGGCAAGGAACCGCATTTGCCGCCCGATCAATCACAAAGCTACGGGGTCCGTATCGTCGAGCCAGTGCTTGCCGCCATGGCTCTCTCCCACAATCTGATCGAAAGCCCGGAGGATGTTTCTTCCATCGCCGGACATATCGATACGGCCTATCGCGACTCGGTCCCCCATTGTTTCCTGGTTGGCCGGTCACCGGAGTCGCCATGAGACGTGATCATGCACTGGAAATTCTCAAGCAACATATTACTGACGAACTGGTGGTCGCCGTTTATCAGAGCTGCTTCGACTGGCTGGCGATCAATCCGCGTGATCTGAATTATGTCGGTGTCGGCGCGATGGGGCAGGCCTCCTCCCATGGGCTGGGTCTGGCACTGGCCAATCCGGATCGCTCCGTCATTGTCTTCGACGGAGACGGCAGCCTGCTGATGAATCTCGGATCGCTGGTGACCATCGGACAGGCGGCACCGAAAAACCTGCACCATTTCGTCTTCGTCAACGGTGTCTATGAGGTCAATGGATCCCATCCCATTCCAGGCAAGGACAAGGTCGATTTCGCCGCCATTGCACGAGGGGCCGGCTACCGGAACGCTGTGACATTCAACGATCTTGACGCTTTCCGCCGGGATTTAGGTGCCTTTCTCACCGAACCCGGACCAATGCTGGCGGCAATGCATATCGCACCCGGCGACCCCTATCCTCGCGACTATGATTTCATCCACAGCCGTGAGGCCCACAACCGGTTTCGCACTGCGCTCATGCGGAGCTGAAATCCTCATCGATCATGGTCAGGAAATCTTCGGCGATGGCTGACATTGTCCTTTGCTGCGACCAGATCAGTGCCGCCTGAAATGGCACACGCGGCTTGAAGGGCAATACCGAACAACCGACCAATGACGCCCCCTCTCCTTCCACGGCGCCCACGACCGAAACACCCAGCCGTTCGGCAACAAGCCGGCAGATCGCATCCGTTGTGCGCGCTTCGTACCGCATTTGCCGCTCGACCTTCGCCTTCCTGAAAATCTCATCGACCTCGAATCGGAAACCGGAATCGGGGAGATAGGAAATGAAGCTCTCACCGGTCAGGTCCTCTGGCTCAATTGAGCCGCGTCCCTCCAGTTCGTGGCCTTCGGGCACGATGCAGACGGACTGGCTGTCGAGCAGCGGCCGACTCAAGATGCTCGGATTTCGGGCACTGGGCGAGGCAATACCAAAATCATGATTTTGCGACACCATCCATTCGACCGTATCCTCATTCGGCTGAATTTCCAGCGATATCATCGCCTCCGGCCAGCGTTTGGCGAAGGCTCCGATCAGCCGTGGCGTGATCATCGTTGAGAAAGTCGGTGTCGTGATCAATCGCAGCTGGGCCTGGCTGAAATTCCGGATAGCGGTTGCGGCTTCCTTGATCCGTTCGAGACCGCTGAGGGCACGCCGTACTTCCTCGAGCAGCTGACGCGCCTCCTGTGTTGGCTTCAGGTTTCGTCCGGAGCGCACAAACAGCTTGAATCCCACCTCTTCCTCCAGATCGGAAACCAGGCGGCTGACGGCGGGCTGTGAGATGCCCAGCATCTTGGCGGACTCGGTGACAGTGCCGGTCGACACAACCGTGCGAAAAGCATCGATCTGACGAAAGGTGATCTTCATGTCGCACAGTCCTGACGGATCGTCACTCGCATTCGATCGCCTCTTTATAAAGGCTTGTCATTTCAAATCCATCCATAAGATAACGCGGAACAACAACCGGGAATATCTGAAGATTCGTCAGCTCCATTGTTCTCTCCCGGAGATCAACAATAGTCTGGTTTCTCCGTCCATTCGGGGGCAATATCGCAATCTGATGAACAAGCACAAGAAAGGAATCATCCATGCCCAAAGGATACTGGGTCGTCCGCGTTTCAGTCAGGAATCCTGAAAACTACCCGGACTATCTCGCCGCCGCAAAACCGGCATTTGAGAAATTCAACGCAAAGTTTCTGGTTCGCGGAGGCCGTCATTCAGCCCTCGAAGGTCAAGCACGGGAACGCAATGTCGTGGTTGAGTTCAAGGACTATGACACGGCAATTGCCTGTTATCATTCCCCTGAATACCAGGCCGCGCAGAAAATCCGGGCCGCCAATGCGGATGCCGATTTCCTGATTGTCGAAGGATGCGACTGACACGCACGCGGCCCACTACAAGAAAGGCGTAACCCGAAAATGTCGGCCATGACCAATGACGCGCTCTTTCAGTCGACGGTGCCGGTTTTCCGGCACTACATCGAGAGGATCAATGCCATCATTGTCAGCCTCGGTGACAAGACTGTTCTGGCCGCGCAATTGGTACCGGACACCTTTACGGCGGGAGAGCATTTTGCATCGGCGCAGGGATATTCGTTGCGCACCGTTTTTCCGTTGATGGATCGCGAAGTCCCCGACCTCTCGACGGAAGACACCGACATGTCCAGCCTGCTCCAGAGAGGCCGCGAGATTCAGGAGATCCTGTCAGCGCTCGCGCCGTCCAATTTCTGCCTGAAACCCGATCAGCCAATTCATCACCGGGCCGGCCAGGCGGATTTGGTCCAGGATGCCACCCTATTCGTCACCCTTTACGCCCTGCCCAACTTCTTCTTCCACGTGACCATGGGATACGCCACGCTGCGCGCAGCCGGTGTCCCCGTGGGCAAGGCCGACTTCGATGGCCAGCATTTCTATCCGGACGGATTCCGTTTCGATGTCCCGGAGCCATCTTGAAACCCTTCGTTCTGACAGGCGCCTCGGGAGGTGGAAAATCGACGCTGCTGGCAGCACTTGCCGCGCGAGGCTTTCAGACGCAGCCGGAAATCGGCCGCACACTTGTTGAGGAGCAAAAAACGTCCGGTGGCACGGCCCTGCCATGGGCGGATGCCGTGGCCTTCCGGGACATTTTGTTTCAGCGCTCGCTTGAGGCCTATGATCGCCATCGACAATCCGATCATGTGGTGATCTTTGACCGCAGCTTTCTCGAGGCCATCGCCTATTGTCACGTGATCGGCGAAGCAGTGCCCACACAAATGGCAAAGGACGCCGCCACGCGCCGCTTCCGCGATCCGATCTTCGTCTGCCCGCTATGGAAGGAAATCTTCACACAGGACGCCGAGCGGCAGCATGACTTTGACTTTGCCCGCCGGGACCACGACGCCAATGTCGCAACCTATCGGCAATATGGCTATCGCCTGGTCGATCTGCCGAAAGCCTCGGTCCCGGACCGTGTAGAGATCGTGGAACGAAGGATTGCCGAGGCACTCTGACAGACGATCAGGGTTTCTGTGTGAACGGACGCTCTGCGTTTGGGGATCTGCTTCCACCCGAGGGACAACATGTCCGTCGCCATCAATTCCCGTAGGCCTCACGCATGATCGTCAGGAACTCTCTTGCAACCGCCGAGATGGGTCGGTGGGTGGCCCAGATAACCGAAAGCGTGACGGTCGGGGCGCCGTCAATCGGCCGAACCACCAGATCTTTTGGCCGGGTCCAGCGCGCTTTGGTCGTGGCTTCGGAAATGCCGATGATCGACACACCAAAACCGGCCGACACGAGACTGCAGACAACATCTGTGGTCCGGCCTTCATGCAGCAATTGCCGTTTCACACCGGCGCGCTTGAAGGCCGTGTCCACCTCGTGGCGAAACGCCGAGTCCCGGCAATAGGACACGAACCGCTCGCCCTCCAGCATGTCCAGTGAAAGCCGTTGTTCACCGGCCAGCCGGTGGCCGGCCGGCAACACACAGACGGCTGCCCCGCTCTGCACCGCTTCACTGTCGATGGCCGGACTTTCCATATGCGATGAGGCGATGCCCAGATCGCATTGCTGCGAAACCACCCATTCGAGCGCGGAATCGGAGGATTTGACGTCGACCGTGACACTTGTGCCCGGAAACTTTTCCGAGAACTTCTCGATCATATCGACGACGATCGTCGAAGACGCCGACGGTACGGAAACAAGCCGCAGGCGCCCGTAACGGGCCATGCCGATTTCACGCGCCGCTTCGCGAACCTGTTCCAGACCGGTAAAGGCCCGGCGCACCTCTTCGATCAGCAATCCGGCCTCGGGGGTCGGTGAAACCCGTCGCCCCACCCGCTCGAACAGATTGTACCCGATCTCGGTCTCGAGATCGGAAATCAGTCGGCTGACGCCGGGTTGCGACACGCCGAGCATCCGCGCTGCCTCGGTGGTCGTACCGGTCAGCATGACGGCGCGAAAGGCTTCGAATTGGCGAAATGTTATGGACATGGCACCGCCTGTTCTGCGTCGATCTGGTTCGGAATAATATATAACAAAACTTCATAATTTGCATATTCAAAATGCTGCCGTAATATATTTCGTGAAAGCGAGACCGATGCAGCATTATTCATTTCTCAGCCTGGCCCGGAATGCCCTGACCAACCATCAGAACTGGCAGGCTGCCTGGCGCAGCCCGCCATTGAAGGACCGGTATGATGTCATCATCATCGGCGCCGGTGGCCACGGTTTGGCGACGGCCTATTACCTGGCGAAAAATCACGGCGTAACCAATGTCGCCGTGCTGGAGAAGGGTTGGCTCGGCGGAGGCAATGTCGCCCGCAACACGGTCACCATCCGCTCCAATTACATGCGTGACGAGAGCATTCCGTTCTACGTCAAGACCGTGTCCCTGTATGACGGTCTGACAAAGGATCTGAACTACAATCTGATGTATTCCAAGCGCAGCATGATCGATGTGGTTCAGACCTATCCGAAGCTGCGCGAAATCCGTCGGCGCATGCTTCACATGGATTTGTATGGCGCAACCTATGAACCGATCGATGTTGCTGAATTGCGGCGACGCATCCCCAGCCTCACCGGCGGCGGCCCGGGCTCTCGCCTGCCGGTCATCGCCGGCATGGTTCACACCGATGCCGCAGTGTGTCGACACGACGCGGTTGCCTGGGGCTATGCCAGAGCCGCCGACGACCACGGTGTCGAGATGCATCAGAACACGGAAGTCCGGGAGTTGCTGCGCGACGCCAATGGCGCGATCTGCGGCGTGGAGACCAATCGCGGCACCGTGCGGGCCGACAAGGTCGCGGTCGTTGTTTCAGGCCACACCACCACACTGACGGAAACCGTCGGCCTGCGTCTGCCCCTCAAGACGTTCAATCTGACGGCCTTTGTCTCCGAGCCGGTCAAGCCGCTGATCGATGTCGTGGTCAATTGTCCTGACATCGGTGTTTATCTGAGCCAGTCCGACAAGGGCGAATTGGTGATCGGCGGCGCACCGGACCCCGGTCAGTCCTTTCGCCGGGATATCAAGCAGAATGTGTTTGAGGACGCGGTCTGCGCCATGCTCGAACTCTTCCCGGCGTTCAGGCGCCTCAAGCTGATGCGTCAATGGGGCGGATCACTGGATATGGCGCACGACGCTTCCCCCATCGTCAGCACGACGGACATTCCCGGATTGTTCGTCTCTGCCGGGTGGTGGGGCGGGTTCAAGGCCATTCCGGCTGGCGGCTTCACGCTGGCCCATCTCATTGCCAATGACGAACCCCATCCGCTGATCGCGCCCTTTGGCCTCGATCGCTTCAATCACCTCGACTTCATTCTTGAATCCGGCACAACGATAGCGCGTTAGGGAACCGATATGCTGCTGCTCACATGCCCGTTTTGCGGCCCGCGCGACGAAAGTGAATTCGCCCATGGCGGATATGCCAGAAAGCAGCGTCCGGACAATCCGCAGATGATGAGCGATGACGCCTGGGTAGACTATCTGACCGTGCCGGACAATCCCATGGGTCCGGTACGGGAGAAATGGTGGCATGTGCGCGGCTGCGGCACATATTTCACGGTGGAACGGGACACGCGCACCCATGACATAACTGACGAGGGCGAATCCCATGCCAGCTAGTGCTCGGCGTTTGCCAACGGGCGGCATCATCGACCGGTCGAAATCCATTGGTTTTCGCTTCAATGGCAAATCCTACAGCGGCTTTGCCGGAGACACTCTGGCTTCAGCACTCATCGCCAATGGTGTTTCCCTGACAGCCCGCAGTTTCAAGTATCATCGCCCACGCGGTATTGTCGGCGCGGGTCATGAGGAACCCGGCTCGCTGGTCGAACTGGTTGGCGACGAACAATCGGCGAACCAGCCGATCACCACTGTCCGGCTCCGCGACGGGCTCGACGCCCGGTCCGTAAATTGCTGGCCATCGCCGCACTTCGATCTGATGGGCATCAACCAGCTATTTTCCCGTTTCATTCCAGCGGCCTTCTACTACAAGACCTTCATGTGGCCGAACTGGCATCTGTTTGAACCACATATTCGAAGGGCTGCCGGCCTTGCATCGGCACCCGATGCGCTCCTTCACCAGGGCCTGTACGAGACCCGCCACGGACATTGCGACATACTGGTTGTCGGCGCCGGACCGGCTGGTCTGACAGCCGCCCTGGCCGCTGCAAGGGCCGGCGCAAGGGTGATGCTGGTCGACGACCAGATGCAGGCCGGAGGATCACTGAGCGGCCTTGCTGAAAATCTCGACGGACGTCACGCCCTGCAATGGGTCGACGACGTCGTTGCGGAACTTGATGCTCTTGCCAATGTGGTTCGTCTGCGGAGCGCGACCGCATGGGCCTACCGGGAACACAATCTGATCATGGTCACCGAACGCGCACCGGATGAAGACCATGTGTTTCAGCGCACCTGGCGCGTGCGTGCGCGCCAGGTCATCATCGCCACCGGCGCCATCGAACGGGCCATGGTGTTTGCCGACAATGACAGGCCCGGCATCATGATGGCCTCCGCCGCACAGATCTATGTCAACCGCTATGCGGTTGCGCCAGGCCAGCGGGCTGTTGTTTTCACCAACAACAACAGTGCCTACAGGGTTGCCGCCGAAATGAAGGCGGCCGGTATTGAAGTGGCGGCAATCATCGACAGCCGGACGGATATCGACGATGCCGCGCGGTCGCTCGCAGCCGGCATCGAGATTTGCCAGGGACAGGTGGTCTCGCGTAGCGAGGGCCGCAGAAGGGTCAAAGCCGCTGTGATCCGATCCGCAGCTGGTGGATCCGAACGCCGCATTGCCTGTGACCTGCTGGTCATGTCAGGTGGCTGGAATCCCGCCGTGCATCTGTTCTCCCAATCACGCGGATCGCTTCGATACGACACCGGGATCGAAGCCTTTGTTCCCGACAGGGCCGTCCAGGCCTGCCTATGCGCCGGATCTGCATCCGGTCTGTTCACACTGTCAGGCGCGATCGAGGATGGCGCGGAGAAAGCCCGGCTGGCATTGCGGGCCTGCGGGTTGGATTCCCCTAATGCCAAGTTGCCGACGACCGTTTCTGAACTGCCCTACACCATCGAGGCGCTGTGGCATGTCGAACAGGACAATCCGGCCGCCAAGAGCTTTGTCGACATCCAGAATGACGTGACCCTCAACGATGTTCATCTTGCCATGCGCGAGGGGTTCGGCGCCGTCGAGCACGTCAAGCGCTACACGACGGCCGGGATGGGAATCGACCAGGGCAAGACCGGCAATATCAACGTCATCGGGGCCATCGCCAACCGGGCCGGGCAGGATTTGCAGGACATTGGCACCACGACATTTCGCTCACCCTATGTGCCGATCGAGTTCGGCGCAATTGGCGGACAGCGCGAAGGCCCCGTCGTTCTTCCCTATCGCCACACGCCCATTACCGATTGGCACAGGCAAGCCGGCGCAGAAATGTATGAGGCCGGGGCACGTTGGCGGCGGCCAGGCTACTATCCTCTGAAGGGAGAAAGTTTCCAGCAGACGGTCGACCGTGAATCCCTTGCTGTACGCGAAGGTGTCGGGGTCTATGACGGTGCGCCTCTTGGCAAATTCGAAATCAAGGGACCTGACGCAGGGAAGTTTCTTGACCTGCTTTATACCAACGTCTTTTCGACCCTGAAAACCGGCATGGGGCGCTATGGTCTGATGCTGACCGATGACGGGATCATTCTCGACGATGGCGTTTCATTCAAACTTGGTGACAACCACTTTCTGATGTCCACCTCGACAGGTCACGCCGATGAGGTGAACCGCCACATGGAACACGTCCTGCAGATCGAGCGACCGCAATGGCAGGTGATGATCACAACGGTGACCACTCAATGGGCCAATGCCACTGTCTGCGGCCCAAAGGCCCGCCAGCTTGTCGAAAAGCTATGCACCGATATTGATCTGTCCGCGGAAGCATTTCCGTTCATGGCGATGCGCGAGGGCACCGTGGCCGGTATTGCCGCGCGCATCTGCCGGGTCAGCTTCACCGGTGAACTCAGTTTCGAGATCAATGTCGCGGCCAGGCATTTTGCCAAACTCTGGGACAAGATTATGGAAGCCGGCGGACCAATGGGCATTGTGCCGGTCGGCTCGGAAGCCAACCACGTCCTGCGAGTCGAAAAGGGTTTCCTGTCGCTCGGACATGAGGCCGATGGAACCACCGACGCATACGACCTTGGCATGGGATGGATCATGTCGAAGAAGAAACCCGACTATATCGGCAAACGGTCCGTCGAGATCCGGCGTGCGAAGGACAGGCCAAGGCGTGAACTTGTCGGCCTGCTGATTGACGATCCGGCAAGACTGGTCACCGAAGGCGCTCCGGTCACACCGGAAGGTCGGCGGCAAGCCTCCGAAGGACTGGTCACGGCCTGCGTCCACAGTGTCGCGCTGAAAAGATCCGTCGCCCTGGCTCTGCTTGAAGATGGCCGGGCCCGCATCGGCCAGAAAGCACATATCCGCATGAAGGACGACGTTGTGAGTGCCGAAATCACCGCACCATGCTTCTATGATCCTGACGGCGAGCGTCTGAGGAGCTGATATGGGGTATCATGCGCATATCGAGCGGCTGGACACGTCTGCGATCATCGACCTGAAAGGCAGGAAAGATGCTCTGGTCGATTGGAAAGGGTCCGACCTTCCCGCGATTCCAGAGCGGCCGAACACGGCCACTGACGCGAATGGGCTCGAACTCTATTGGATCGGCAATGACCATTGGCTGCTTCGGGCACCGCTGGACCGGGAGGAGGATATTCTTCGGACCTTCGATCCTGGATCAGCGCCACACGATGTCAGCGCGGTTCTTGTCTCGGACACTTTGGTGTTTTTCTCGATTACGGGGCCGGATGCCGGGCAGATCCTGTCGATCGTCAGCCCGTTGGACATCGCCTTGGAGGCGTTCACGCAAAACGGCGTATCCTATAGCGAAGCGTTCGGACTGAAGGCTCTGATCATCCGCCGAACGGAGGGATATGAACTGGCGGTGGAGCGCAGTTATGCCGACATGGCGCAGAGCTATTTCACCCGGATCAAGGGCTGATCGACAAACGGAGTGAAGCATGGGCGGTCAAGCCGACATTGGGAAGATCAGCAACCCATCCCATGACGCTTCGGATTGGACCGTGCCGCCGCAACGGGATCACCAGACCTTCATGAATTTCGACCTGGTGCAGGATCTGGACCGGTTGAATGCGGACATTGCCATCCTCGGACTGCCCCATGGCGATCCCTACAGGATGAGCGAGGTCAGCAATGATCAAAGCACGGCTCCAACGGCCATTCGCAAGGCGTCCAGCCGCATCAGCGGTGGACTGGAACGATGGGATTTCGACCTCGGTGGCACCCTGCTTGATGGCAAATCCATCCGCATGGTCGATTGCGGCGATGTTGCTGCCGATGTCCGTAACCTTGACATCCATTTGATCCATGCGGAACACGCGGTCCGGTCGATCCTGAAGGCCGGTGCCCTGCCCATCATGCTGGGCGGCGATCACGGGATCCCGATCCCGGCCCTGCGTGCCTATGAGGGGCATGGCCCGATCACCGTGATCCAGGTCGATGCGCATCTCGATTGGATCGACAGCAAAATGGGTGTTTCGGCGGGGTATTCCAGCCCCATGCGTCGCGCTTCGCAGATGGACCACGTTGACCAGATCTTCCAGATCGGCCTGCGCTGTCAGGGCAGCGCGCGCCGGGAAGAATTCGAGGCGGCGAAGGCCTATGGCGCCCATCTGGTGAGCGATATGGAGCTGCAGCAGCGGGGCATGGACGCGGTGCTTTCTGAAATCCCCGATGGCGCAAACTACTATCTGACGCTCGATGCGGATGGTTTTGATCCATCCGTCATGCCAGCCGTGGCAGGCCCCGCACCCGGTGGTGTTACTTATCTTCAGGCTGTCCAGCTTATCCATGGGCTGGTCGACAAGGGGCGCGTGGTCGGCATGGATATCTGCGAAATCACGCCGCAGCGCGACATCAATGACATCACGTCCATCACGGCCGGCCGGCTGATATTGAACTTGATCGGCAAGGCCGTGCGGGCTGATTATTTCGATTGATCCATTCGCTGTTCCATCTTCTGAAACCCCCGGTCCACCCGTCTGGACATCGGGCAAAGCAAGGAATAGGACGAAGCTCACCAACTGAATTGTCCCGTTGGATCAGAGCCCATGAGCCATCATCTGAATTGCCGCGTATCAGACAGCCTGTGGCAGGCACTGCGAGCCGAAGCAGAACGGACGGGTCACAGCATTTCCCACATCGTGCAGGAGGCGCTTTCCTCCGCGCTTGATCTTGAGCATCACTCGATCTTCCAGGTGTCGACCACCGGTGCGATTGTAAAGGGCGTGTTCGGCGGTTGCGCAACGGTTGCCGATTTGAAATCCCATGGTGATTTCGGCCTTGGTACCTTCGAGAATCTCGACGGCGAAATGATGATGCTTGACGGCCATTGCTACCAGGCGGTCGCAGATGGCGTTACCACGGAGGCCGGCGACACCTGGCAGGTTCCCTTCGCCACAGTGACCCGTTTTCGGGCCGACCAGTCGAAAGTGATCGAAGAAATTTCCGATCTCGACACGCTTCAGATCAGGTTGGACGAACTGCGCCCCTCACAGAATGTTTTTGTTGGCCTCAGACTGGATGGTCTCTTCGAACGGATCGACATGCGTGCAGCCTGCAGGGCACAACCCGGCGAAGGTCTTGTCGAAGCCACAAGCCATCAAAGTGAGTTCAGCTTTGAAAACATCCAGGGCACGATCATCGGATTCTGGACACCAACCTTCGCCAAGGCGCTGAACGTCGCCGGATACCATCTTCACTTTCTCAGCGCCGACCGGACGGTGGGCGGGCACGTGCTGGGCGTGAAAGCCAAAAAACTGACTGCGGCTCTGCATCTGGAGACCGATTTTCACGTGGGTATCCCGGAGACGGAAGCCTTCTTGAAGGCAGATCTGCAAGAGGATCCGACAGCGGCGCTGGATGTCGCCGAGAAAGGCTTCGTGCGCGACCGATGACACACACATGCTGGGGAATAATCGGGCCGGGCGCGATTGCCCACAACTTTGCTGATGGTCTCAAGGAGGCTCCGTCGGGCACACTTCTGGCCATAGCGGGGCGCGACGAGAACAGGCGTAACCGGTTCGGCGAATCCTATGGGATCGATCCGTCGAAGCGGTATACCGATCATCAACAATTGTGCTCGGACCCGGATGTCGACGCCGTCTACATATCGACACCGCACCCGTTTCACGCTGAGCTGGCCATCGCCGCGATGCGTGCCGGCAAGCCGGTGCTTTGCGAAAAGCCCGCGGGCGTGACGGCTGAACAGGTCAGAGCCATCACAGAGATAGCTGGTCAGCAGGGCGTCTTCTTCATGGAAGCCCTGATGTACCGGTGTCATCCCCAGATTGCGCGTGTCATCGACATCATTCGATCTGGGGAAATCGGCGAGGTTCGTCACATCAGCTCGGCCTTCGGGTTTGCGGCACCCTTCGATCCGGCTTCGCGCCTCTATGATCGGACACTCGCTGGCGGCGCGATATTGGATGTCGGCACGTATCCGATGTCCTTTGCCCGCCTGGTCGCAGGCGCAGCCATGGGTGAACGGTTCGCCAATCCGGACCGTCTCAAGGCCGTTGGCCATTTGGGCGCCAGCAATGTTGATGAATCCGCCCATGCCCTGTTGCATTTTGAAGGCGGGATCACCGCCGAATGTGCGACCGCGATCAATCGCGCGATGCACAATACGGCACGGATCATCGGCAGCAACGGGCAGATCCTGTTGCCAGATCCCTGGATGCCGGGACGCGACGCCGGTCCCTCCGATGCGCGATTGGACATCACGGTGGGCGGGCAAACGCGCATCGAACAGATTGAACGCCCGGAACATCTGTTCGCCTTCGAAGCCGAAATCGCAAGCGAGGCCGTCGCTGCCGGACTTGCCGAAGCGCCCGCCCCTGCCGCAAACTGGCAAGACAGTCTCGGAAATGCCGAGGCGCTGGACCTTTGGCGCCACGAAATCGGGTATGATTTTACCGCTGCGGACCGGGCCGTCAGCCGGGTGATCCGAGGTGTCCTGCCCGCTGATCATCCAGCAATACCAACGCGCAACGTGTCGGCAATCGGTCGCCCCGTTTCGTCACTGATCATGGGGTGCGACAACAAGAACAGCTTTGCCGATGGCGCCATCCTCTGGGACGCCTTCATGGAGGCTGGCGGCAACGCCTTCGACACGGCTTTCGTCTATGGCGCGGGTCGGCATGAAAAGGCCCTTGGAGAATGGATCGCGGCCCGCGGTGTCGCAGCGGACGTTGTGGTCACCGCCAAGGGTGCTCACTCGCCCTATTGCACACCGCGCACCATCGGCTCCGAACTCGCCATGTCACTGGACCGGCTCGGCCTGGAAACCGTCCCGATCTACATCATGCACCGCGACAATCTCGACGTGCCCGTCGGTGAATTCGTCGACGCGCTGAACCGGCTCCGCGATGCGGGACGCATCGGCATGTTCGGTGGCTCGAACTGGAGCGTCGAACGTTTCGAAGAGGCCAATGCCTATGCGGCGAAACACAGTCTCGAACCGATGCGCATTCTCAACAACAACCTGTCATTGGCGGTCATGGAGCGGCCGGTTTGGGATGGCTGTGTGACGTCCAATTCGCCCGCAACACTGGCCTATCTTCGCAGCAGAGAGATCATGCATCTGTCCTGGTCTTCACAGGCGCGCGGCTATTTTCTGCCGGCACATCTGCGCGATCGCCTGCCGGCCGAAACCGGCCCCGAACAGTGTTTCGGCAGCGAAGCCAACGCCGAACGCCGTCGGCGGGCGGAAACGATCGCACAGGAATGCGGTGTCTCGACGCACAATGTGGCGACCGCCTGGGTGCTCGCTCAGTCCTTTCCGTCCTTTGCCCTGATCGGACCGAGATCGGCGGGTGAACTGGCATCGACCTTGCCGGCTTTCAATTTCGAACTGACCCAGGCCGATGTGACGTGGCTCAACCTGGAAAGTGATGAGCGCTAATCGATCTCCGGCCCGTTACCGGTAGAGATCCGCGCGCGTGGGCGGCAATCCGCTCGGGCCACGGACGCGCTTGCTGGCCAATGTCTGGTTGATCTGCATCGTGCCGCGTTCAAAGGCCAGAGAGCAGCCAGTCAGATAGAGCAGCCAGAGCCGAGCCTTGGGTGCACCGACTTCCTTGACGGCTTCATCGAACCGGGATTCCAGGCGCTCCGCCCAAAGGCGACACGTTCGACCATAGTGCTCGCGCAGGTTCTCAACGTCATGAACCTCGAATCCGTGCCCCTCCAGGTTTTCGATGCTCATGCCCAGATGATCCAGTTCGCCTCCCGGGAAGATATATTTGACAATCGCCCTGTTCTCGGCGGTTTTGCGCCGCCAGGCCTTTTTCCCACGCTTGGCCCGGCGGGAAATGGCGTGATGCATGTAGAGCCCGCCCGGCTTCAGTAATCGGCCGACGGATGAAAAATAGGTCTCGTAATTGGCGCTTCCGACATGTTCGAACATGCCGATCGAGGCAATCTTGTCGAATGTGCCTTCCAGGACCTCGTAGGACTTGATCTCGATGGTGATCCGGTCTTCCAGCCCTTCGGCTCTGATCCGTTCGCGCGCCAGGGCCGTTTGCGCCTCCGAAAGTGAGACGCCATGGCCGGTGACGCCATAGTTCTTGGCTGCATGAATGAGCAGCGAGCCCCATCCACAGCCAATATCCAGAAGTGTTTCGCCGGGCTTGAGACGCAGCTTCTTGCAGATATGATCAAGCTTGTCGGTTTGCGCCTGATCGATGCCGTTGGACCAATCCGTAAAGTATCCGCAGGTATAAACCATGTTCTCATCGAGAAAGAGCGCATAGTATTCGTTCGAGATATCGTAGTGGTGGCTGATCGCCTCCTTGCTGGAGCCGGCATCAAAGGGATTGTTGCCGGACAGGCCGGAATCTTTGGATGGCTTGCCGAAAAGAACGGACGGCATATCCGCTAGAAGTTGCAGTTTAGGCAGATCTTTCAGCCGGTGTTTGAGTTTGGCTCTGGTTCCAAGAGCGGCGATGTCGAAGAGATTGCCACCTTGCACGTCAATCTGGCCCGAGACCCACATTTCGACAATGGAGTCGAGCTTCGGCCGCATCACGATCCGGCGAATGGCCTGCGGATCATTGATCACCAGCTCCGGACCGTCGTCCGGACCGATCCGCTCACCCGACCATAGCCGGACAGCAAATTGCGGCTCCAGAACCTGCACGACGGTTCTGATCATCTTCGCGGCTTTGTCTTCCAAACCCATCGGCGCTTTCCGGATTTCTTTGAGGCGTTGATCGCTCAATTTGCCCGGCCTGTCCATACCGGACAGGCAAGTTTCACATCGGTATCGGATGATCCCGATAGATGGCCTGAATATCGTCCAGAACGTCCTCGTTCAAAACCACATCCTTGGATCCAACATTGGTTTTGAGCTGTTCCATTGACGTCGCCCCGATGATGACGGATGTCATGAAGGGTCTGGTCAAGCAAAAAGCCAGCGCCATCTGGGCCATATCCAACCCGTGCCTGGCCGCGACCTCTGCATAGCGGGCGATCACCTGTTCCGACTGGGGAACATAACGCCCGTTCAGGCTCGGCTGCATCGACCGGCGCGACCCTTCCGGGATATTGCCATCGAGATATTTGCCGGAGAGAGCGCCGGCCGCCAACGGTGAAAAGGCCAACAGTCCGACACCCTCATGCACCGACATCTCGCCCATATCGAGGTCGTAGATCCGGCAGATCAGGCTGTATTCATTTTGAACGGACACAATCCTTGGAAGATCATGGAGCCGGCTGACCTCCAGAAACTTCATGGTGCCCCAGGCACTTTCATTGGACAGTCCAAACGCACCGAGCTTGCCCTCGGTTTGCAGGCGCCCCACCTCGCCCAAAAGGTCGGCGATCTCCTGGTCCATGTCACCGGGGGTTTGTTTGGTCGCGTCGAAGGTCCAGTATTTTCTGAAATGATAGCTGCCGCGGTTCGGCCAGTGAAGCTGGTAGAGATCCACCCGATCCGTTTTCAACCGCAGCAGGCTGTCTTCCAGCGCCTGGCGAACAAGGGTGCCGTCAATGCGCCTGCCGTCCCGGACGTCCCGGTTGCCTTCGCCGGTGATTTTCGTGGCAATAACCAGCTCATCGCGGTCGGTCCTGTCCTTGAGCCAAGCCCCGATCAGTTCTTCGGTCAGTCCGGTCGTTTCGGCAAGACGCGGTGTGGTCGGATACATTTCCGCGGTGTCGATGAAATTGACACCTTCCGCGACCGCATAATCAAGCTGCGCATGGGCTTCGGCCATGGTGTTCTGTGACCCCCAGGTCATCGACCCGAGGCAGATTTCGCTGACCATGACGTCACTACGGCCCAGACGGTTGAATTTCATCGATTGCCTCCAATTGTCAGACTGGCATGAGGCAATTCGGTGACCGGCCTGGCAGACCGAAACGCGGATGCCCCGCTCCGCGCCCTTGTGTACCGCGCGGAGTGAGCATGGCAAGTGCGGATCGCCGAATGGAGCCCGGAGAACCGGTCAGGCAATCGGTTTCATCAATGGGTGTTGCAATGGCGCACCGCGCAGGCGCGCTTTACCGGTACAGCAGCGATTTTCCTTCGTGAAAGACATGAACCTTCTCAGGAGCTGCCTTCATCTTGACCATGTTGCCGCGCAAATCCGCATGGATTCCGGGCAATTTGCCGATGACCGCCTGCTCACCGTCATTGGGGTGGAAGTAGAGCAAGGTCACTTCTCCAAGGGCTTCGATGATATTGACCCGCCCTTCATAGATATAGTCATCCTCGCCCGCCGGTACGAAGTCCTCCGGGCGCACGCCGATATTCACGCGCAGGCCCTTGTCGGCATCGTTTGTCGAAACACTGCTGATTGCCTTGCCGCCGCCATCGACCTTGACCGTCGTCCGTTCTCCGGTTTCGACAATCTCACCGGCAAGAAGGTTCATGGCCGGTGAGCCGATGAACTGGGCGACGAATTCGTTTTCCGGCCGCTCATATAGGTCCAGTGGTGTTCCCACCTGAGCAATTCCCTTATTGGCCAGAACCACAATGCGCGATGCCAGCGTCATCGCCTCCACCTGGTCATGGGTCACGTAGATCATGGTCGATTCAGGCATTGATTCCTTGAGCTGGGCGATCTCGATCCGTGTGGCAACACGCAATGCCGCATCCAGGTTCGAGAGTGGCTCGTCGAAGAGATAGACCTTCGGGTCGCGGACAATGGAACGGCCAATGGCCACCCGTTGCCGCTGCCCGCCGGAAAGCGCCTTGGGAAGACGATCGAGATATTCGTCGAGCTGCAGAACCTTCGCGGCGCGATTGACGGCTTCGTCGATCTCGCCTTGCGGTTTCTTTGCCAATTTCAACGCAAAGGCCATATTGTCGCGAACGGTCATATGCGGATAAAGCGCGTAACTCTGGAACACCATGGCGATGCCACGTTGTGCCGGCGGAACGTCATTGACCACCATGCCGTCGATTTCCAACGTGCCGCCGCTGATTTTCTCAAGCCCGGCAATCATCCGCAGCAGCGTACTCTTGCCGCACCCGGAGGGGCCGACAAACACAATGAGTTCACCGGTCTTGATATCGAGATTGATGTTTTTGAGGACATCAATGCTGCCTGAATAGGTTTTGGCGACATCCGTAAGTTTCAGATTGGCCATGAATCCCTCCCAATTATTGACGCAGCGCGAGGCAGCACTGCCACGGGCCCAGAGTAAGATGGTCGTCGGTCGCGACGCCGGCGTATCCAAGTTCGGTTCCGATCGGCGCCCAGGCGCCCGGTGGCATCGCCAACCCGGAAGGCTCGCCACTCAGATTGAAAGCGCAAAAGATTGTCTGGTCGCCCTTCGCACGGATGAACTGCAGTATGTTTCCCACCGCCCGGATTTCCTCATGGGTGCCGTCGACAAGAGCCGGGTGGCTATGCCGGAAAGCGATCGCCCGGCGGTAATGGTGCAGCATGGAGGACGAATCCTTCTCCTGCAGGTCAACCGCCAGGGGCCGATGATTGTCACTGATCGGCAACCAGGTATGAGTATCGGAAAAGCCACCATGCGGTTGGTCGTGTTCCCACACCATTGGCGTTCGGCAGCCGTCGCGGCCCTTGAATTTGGGCCAGAACTGAATCCCGTACGGGTCGCGCAGATGTTCATATTCGATATCGGCTTCCATCAGACCCAGTTCTTCGCCCTGGTAGAGGCAAACCGACCCGCGCAGACACATCAACAGCGTTGAAAATAGTCTTTGAGCCTCCGGGGTCAGGTCCCAACGCGAGGCGTGACGCATGACATCGTGGTTGGAAAATGCCCAGCAGGCCCAGCCGGTTTCGGCCACCAGGTCGAGGCGCTGGAGCACCTCGGCCACCCGCTTGGCCGTCAACTGATCCTTGGCCAGAAACTCGAATGCGTAGCACATGTGCACGAATTCATCGCCGGCGGTATACTGGCCGAGAATTTCGAGGCCCTTCTGTGCATCACCGATTTCACCCAGTGACATCGAACCGGGATAGGTGTCGAGCAGTGACCGGAACCGCCGCAGGAAATCCAGATTTTCCGGCCTGTTTTTCGAATAGATATGCTCCTGGTGATTATACGGGTTCACCGAGGGGGCGATATTGGCGTTCCGCAAATGCGGCGCCAGGGGAGGATTGTCCCGAAGATCCTTGTCGGCAAAGTAGAAATTGATGGTATCCAGCCGGAAACCGTCAACCCCACGTTCCAGCCAGAACCGGGCAACATCCAGAAGCGCATCCTGAACGGCTGGCGTATGGAAATTGAGGTCCGGCTGCTCCGCTAGGAAATTGTGAAGATAATACTGCTCCCGGTGGGAATCCCATTGCCAGGCGGACCCGCCAAAGATCGACAGCCAATTGTTGGGTGGCGTGCCATCCGGTTTCGGATCCGACCAGACATACCAGTCCGATTTTTCATTGTCGCGATCGACACGGCTTTCTTGAAACCAGCTGTGCTTGTTCGATGTGTGCGACAGCACCAGATCGATGATCACCTTCAAACCAAGCTGGTGTGCCGCCGCCGTCAGCGCTTCGAAATCCGCCAGCGTTCCGAACATCGGATCGACATCGCAATAGTCGGTGACGTCATATCCGAAGTCCTTCATCGGCGACGGAAAGAAGGGCGAAATCCAGATGCCATCAACGCCGAGCGACGCGATATAGGGCAGGCGCTGAGCGATGCCCGCGAGATCTCCGATCCCGTCGCCACTGCTGTCCTGATAGCTGCGTGGGTAGACCTGATAGATCACCGCGCCCCGCCACCAGTCATTGTCGACGGCGGGACCAACGGACACTATGGACTGATCCATCATCATCATGGCTAGCGCTTTTCCGCTACTTGACCGAGCCGGCAAGCAGCCCGCGGACGAGATATCGCTGCATGGTGAAGAACACCACAAGCGGCACGGCAATGGACACGAAGGCAGCTGTTGCCAGAATTCCCCAGTCGCCACCGCGCGAACCAAGCAGGTCGTCGGCAATCTTCACCGTCATCACCTTGCTCTCATCGGCGGATGGCAGGAACACCTTGGCCACCAGAAGATCGTTCCAGGTCCACAGGAACTGGAAGATCGCAAAACTGGCCAGCGCCGGAAAGGACAGCGGCAGAACGATCTTCACGAAGACCTGGAAATCGGTCGCGCCATCGACCTTTGCGCTCTCGATGATGTCGCGCGGCAGACCGACCATGTAATTGCGTAAGAGATAGATCGCCAATGGCATGCCGAACGCCGTATGCGCCAGCCATATCCCCATGAAGCTTTGACCAATCCCTATTCGGTTGTGCAGATTGAGCAGTGGTACAAGCGCAAGTTGTAGAGGCACCACCAGTAGCCCCACCACTGCCGCAATCAGCAAGCCGCGCGCCGGAAAATCCATCCATGCCAGCGCATAGGCGGCAAAGGCGGCAATCAGGATTGGAATGATGGTCGCCGGGATCGTCACCGTCAGCGTGTTGATGAATGCACGGTCCATATTATCGGCGGTCAGAACGGTTCGATAATTGTCGAGTGTGAAATCGGGAGGCGTATTGGCCTGAAAATACACTCTTGGTCCTCGCCGGGTGATTTCCTCCGGCGACGTCATTACGTAATCACCGTTCGCCGCCACCGTCAGTGTACGGCCGTTCTGGATGGTGGCCGTTGTACCGACGGGAAATTCACCCGGGTCGCGGCCCCTGCTCCCGAATGCTGTGACCGAGCTGTTGCCCGACTTGAAACGGTCCGCGACATCCTCATCCTGAAAGATGTTGCCTTTCATGACCCAGACACCGTTTTCCTCTTTCTGCGTGTCGAGCTGCGCCCGGCCGGCATCGGCCAGCACCACGGAGAAAGGAGCCTGCCACCAGCCGGAAGCAGAGATCTGATCCCGGTCTCGAAATGACGATACGAACAGCCCGACGGTCGGGATGAGCCAGATCAACACGATCGCGATCACTGAAACATAGGTGGCAATCGTGAGACCAGATTTTTGGCCGGCAATATTATCCATGTCCCCGCCTCCCTAGCGAAATTCTCTGCGTGCCTGAACAATGTTCCAGATCATCACCGGCAAGACGATGATCATGATGATGAAGGCCACGGCAGTAGCCCGGCCATCGTCACGGAACATGTAGGACATCATGTAACTCGGCAGGATTTCCGTGCCGAAATTGCCGCCTGTCATCGTGTAGACGATGTCAAAGACCTTGAGCACGAGAATGGTGGTCGTCGTCCAGACGACCACGATCGTGCCCATGATCTGCGGCACCTTGATCTTGAAGAAGATCTGAAACGGATTGGCGCCATCGATGATGGCCGCCTCGATGGTTTCTTCCGGCACGCCGCGTAGCGCGCCGGACAGAATGACCATGGCAAATCCGGTTTGCGTCCAGATCAGGATCGCCATCAGGAAGAAATTGTTCCAGAACGGCACCTGCAGCATGTCCACCGAACCCTCGGCGCCAAAGAGCGAACGGATCGCATTGATCAGTCCGATATCGGCGTCATTGGCGTAGACGAACTTCCAGATCAGCGACGCGCCGACAAAGCTGATGGCCATCGGCATGAAGATCATCGATTTCGCCAGATTGCCGCCCTTCATCCGGTCAGTGAGCTGAGCGGCCAGAAGCCCGGCGAAGGTTGCAGCAGCTGGTACCACCAGAACCCAAAGCATGTTGTTGAGGAAGCTTTGCCGGAACTCGGGCTCGCCAAACATCGTGATGTAATTGCCAAGGCCGATGAACTCGTCGCCACCCCGGTTGAAAAGAGAGCGGTAGAATGATGCCACCACCGGATAGGCCAGGTAAATGCCGAGGGCCAGGATGGCCGGCAAAAGAAACAGCCACGGGCGAACCATATTCGCGCGATTGATATTGCGGCCGATATTCTCGCCCCGTGCGGGGAATATGACTTTGTCGAGAACCAGATTGGAAAAGTAGAAATAGGCGACACAACCGCCGACTCCGGCCAATATGGTTGCGATCCCTTGCAACAGCGGGTTCATGGCGACCTCCCTTCACCCAAGGCAGCCCGGATCGGATCCGGTGACCTTGCTGGCATCCCTTTTTGAGCGCCCGCGGCGTGAAATCGCCGCGGGCGTTCGCATGACGCTTTGCTTACTTGATCGACTGCCAGCGATCCTGGATCGTCTTGGCAACATCGGCGGCCTCCGCACCCGATGTGTAATCGACCATGCCGGTCCAGAACGCACCGGCGCCGATTTCGCCCGGCATCAGGTCAGACCCGTCGAATCGGAAGGTCGTCGCATTCAGCAGGATGTCACCAAGCGCCCGGGACGTATCGTTGTTGTAGGCAGCCTTGTTCACACCGACATGCGGCGTCAGGAAGCCACCCTGGGCCATCCAGACTTCGTGCGCGATCGGTGTTTTGAGAAACTCGACAAAGGCCCGTGCGACAGGCGAGTCATCGAGGATGGCGAACAGTGTTCCGGCACCCAGAACCGGCTTGCCGAGATCCTTGTCGCCATAGGCGGGGAAATAGAAGAAGTCGACATCTTCCCCAACTTCCGTGCCTTCGGGAAAGAAGGTCGGAATGAAGGTTGCCTGATGGTGCATGTAGCATTTCGGCGGAAGCTCGAAGAGCCCGCCCGGGCTGTCGCGGAAGTCCGTGTTCGGAACCGATGCAGCTCCGCCGGCGACATAGTCGTCATTCTTGGCGAAGTGGCCGTATTCTTCGATCGCGGCAACGATCCGCGGATCATCGAACGGAATTTCGTTGGTGACCCACTGATCATAGACATCCGGAGACTGCGTGCGCAGCATCATGTCCTCAACCCAGTCGGTGGCAGGCCAGCCGGTTGCCGCGCCCGATCCGAGCCCGATGCACCACGGTGTACCGCCATCGGCAACGATCTGATCAGTCAGCGCCCTGAGGTCTTCCATCGTTTCGGGAATGTCATAACCGGCTTCCTCGAACTGCTCGGGAACGTACCAGACCAGCGACTTCACATCGATTTTGTAGAAAAAGCCGAAAAGATCGTCTTTTCCATTGGCATCGGCATAGGTGCCCAGATCAACCCAGGACTGCCCGGCAGCGTAGTTGTCCTTGACCCAGTCACCGGTTTCGGAACCGAGAGGCGACAGGAATCCGCGCGATGCCATGTCTGCGGCCAGCCCGGGCTGCGGGAATACGGCGATGTTCGGAGCGGAATTGGCTTGCGCCGAAATCACGATGTCCTGCTCGAAGCTGTCGGAACCGGAATAAGCAACCGTGGCCCCGGTGGCTTCTTCGAAATAGGCCAGCATATTGTTGACGATTTTGCCGTCTTCACCCGTCCAGGGGCCGGTCATCGTCAACTCCTGACCGGAAAGGTCATTGGCTGCGGCGAACTCTTCAAAGCTGGCCCAGTTGAAGGGGCCTTCGCCCGGCGCATAGAGCAGGTGATTGTCGGCATGAGCCATACCGGCGGTCAGGGCGATAGCTGCCACGCCGGAATAAATTAGCGTTCTCATTGAAGTCCTCCCGGATTGCACGCTTACCGTGCGAATGATCATAAACCAGTGCGCAGAGTCAAAATCAAAGCGCTTTGGAAGAAGCCAACAATTGCTCACATATTGGTGATTGTCAATGAGAAACCGAAGAAAACCGTGAATCAAGGCCTGTGTTGTTGAACCACCAATCGAATATTTCGTGCTTTCTTCCTTTGACGGACGCCGTTTGCGGCACTATTGTAACCAATTACTCAAATCGCTTTGAAAGTCATCTACCCCATGAATCTCAAGGAATTGTCAAAGCATCTCGGCCTGTCTCAAACCACGGTGAGCAGGGCTTTGAACGGATTCCCGGAGGTCAAGGAAGCGACACGGCTGCGCGTGCTGGCGGCCGCCAAGAAACACAACTACTCCCCCAACATCCGCGCCAAGAACCTGGCGACCGGCCGGGCCATGGCCACCGGCCATGTCATTCCGCTCTCGTCAAAACACGAAATGGTCAACCCGATCTTTGGCGACTTCGTTGCCGGTGCCGGTGAAGTCTACGCTCGCAGCGGCTACGAGATGGTCCTGTCGATCGTCAACGACCGGGATGAAGCGGCGGTGTACAAGGATCTGCGGGCAAAGGGGACCGTGGACGGCCTCATTGTCCATGGCCCGAAAATCAACGACACAAGGATCGATCTCCTGCGCCAGATCGGCATTCCGTTTGTAGTGCATGGACGCGCATCCGGCATCGCGTCATCCTATTCCTGGCTCGATGTCAACAATCGCAGCGCGTTCAGCCGTGCAACGGACTTTCTTCTTGATCTCGGTCATCGGCGCATCGCGCTCATCAATGGGCTTGAAGCGATGGATTTCGCCTACCGCCGCCGGGATGGTTATGAGCGTTCCCTTCAGGCACGGGACATCAAGCCTGACCCCGAACTGATGCGGTCTGATGAAATGACCGAAGTCTATGGCTACCGGTCCGCGCGGGACATGATGGCACACAGCAATCCACCCACCGCCTATCTTGTCTCATCGATCATCTGTGCGTTCGGTGTTCGGCGCGCCGTGGAGGAAGCCGGAATGCGGATCGGGCGCGACATCTCGATTATCACGTTCGACGATGAGCTTTCCTACCTGAAAAACGGCGAGGATGTTCCAATCTTCACAGCCGCGCGGTCATCGGTTCGCGATGCCGGACGCCAGGCCGGCGAAATGTTGTTGCAACTGATCGAAAATCCGGAGAAAATGCCCATCAACGTTTTACTGGAGGCCGAATTGATGGTGGGCACATCGACCGGCCCTGCTCCAAAATCCGGGTAATCACCCCTAAGACGATCGCAACGCCGGCTTTGTAAAGTTGATCGGTTGAATGATTGTGGCGGTCGCAATTTGTTGATGCTATCGCTATATCAGGGCGGTAAAGCAAAAACTGAGACAGTTCGCAGCGGGTGCGGCCATTGGGCCGCTCCAAGAGACGAGACAACATGGCAAGATTTCGGTTCCACAAATTCGCGGCGATTGCCGTGCTGGCCGTTTCGGCGGGCTGGATCCTGACCGGCGAGTTTTCGTCCGTCAACAGCGCGGCCGGTGACGGGCAGGCAACCGCGGAACCGGATCAGGCCGATGCGCCGGCTGAATTGCCGGTCACATTGCGAACCGTTGCCTTCGTTGAACCTTATTTCGTCGATCACAACCGCGCCATAAGGCTGTCGGGCCTCACGGAAGCCGACAAGCGGGCCACGCTTGCGACACGCGCCGCCGGAATCATCGAGCAATTGCCATTCGAGCAGGGTGACAGCGTTGAGGAAGGCGACGTGATCCTGTCCCTGGAAGTCGAAGAACAGACCGCGATGATCGAAACGGCGCGGGCCCTACTCGCTCAGCGGGAAAAGGAGTTCGAAGCGACTGAACGGCTTGTGACCGCCGGCACCCTGCCCAAGCTCCGGGCCGATGAATCGCGTTCCGCGCTGAGTTCGGCCCGCTCGCAGCTCGAACAGGCGGAAGCCGAACATGCGCGACTGGAGGTCCGGGCACCTTTTTCCGGTGTCATCGACCGGCTGAACGTCGAAAATGGCAGCTATGTTCAGGCCGGTGCGCAGGTTGCCGTGCTCCTCAAGCTTGATCCCGTGATTGCACGCGGTGAGGTCAGCGAGAGCGATCTGCATTATATCAAGCCGGGCAATGCGGCGGAAATCGACCTGGTCAACGGCCGCAAGGTGCAAGGGGAGGTCAGCTATATCAGCCGCGATGCCTCGCCGCAGACAAGAACCTTCCCGGTCGAAATCGCCATTCCCAACCAGGACCTGTCGATCCCCGCGGGGATGACAGCTGAAATCACGCTGTGGGCGGACACCGTGCGCGCAGTGGTGCTGCCACGGTCCGTTGTCACGCTCTCCATCAATGGCGATCTGGGTGTACGCATCCTCAAGCCGGACGATACAGCTTCTTTCATACCCATCGATTTGATCGACGACATGCCGCAGGGCCTGGTTCTGGGCGGCGTACCGGAGGATGCCCGCATCATCGTCGCAGGCCAGGATCTTGTGGTCGATGGCGAGAAGGTCAATCCGGTCGAGGCGGATCAGGAAATGGTTCAGCGATTCATTGCCGGAGCAACCGGAGCTTCGAACTGATGTCCTTCGTCGATTATGCCATACGCAACGCACGATTGACGATTTCGATTCTGGTATTTTTTCTCATTGCTGGAGCCCTGGCCTATCAGTCCATTCCCAAGGAAGCCGAGCCGGATATCCAGATTCCGATCATCTATGTCAGCCTGGGATATCAGGGCATCTCGCCGGAGGATTCCGAACGGCTGCTGCTGCGGCCGATTGAATCGAAACTGAAATCCATCGCCGGCATCAAGGAGATGCGCTCGACCTCCTATCAGGGAGGCGGCAATGTCGTGGTCGAATTCCAGGCCGGCGCCAATCTCGAAAAGGCCCTCGACGACGTCCGCAACAAGGTCGATGAAGCCAAGCCGGACCTGCCGCAAGGGGCCGATGAACCGACCGTCAACGAGGTCAATATCTCCGAGTTTCCAGTCTTGGTGGTGACCCTGTCGGGCAACGTGCCCGAACGCGCGCTGACCGTCGCGGCGCGCGAGTTGCGCGACCGCATCGAGGAAATCACCGGCGTGCTGGACGCCAATCTTCAGGGCGCCCGCGACGAACTGGTCGAAGTGATAATCGACCCGATGAAGCTCTCCTCCTATGGGCTGCGGCTCGATCAACTGATTGCCGGCGTCGGCGCCAACAATTCGCTGGTCGCCGCCGGCCAGATGGAAGGATCTGAAGGACGCTATGCCGTCAAGGTGCCGTCCCTGATCGAGACGGTGGAAGATGTTGCCAATCTGCCGATCGTCGCCGGTCCCAACGCCGTGGTGCGTGCCCGCGATCTGGCGACAATCCGCTCGACCTTCAAGGACGCCGAAACCATCACCCGTTTCAATGGCCAGCCAGCCATTGCCATCGAAGTATCGAAGCGAACCGGTGCCAATCTCATCGAGACGGTCGATCGGGTCAAGGTCGTCGCCACGGAATTCGAATCCCTGCTGCCCGAGGGCGCATCCGTCACGTTCAGCCAGGACAAGTCGACCAATATCAGGCAATTGCTCGGCGATCTGGAAAACAGCGTTCTGACAGCTGTCATCCTGGTATTTGTCGTCATCCTCTATGCCTTGTCCGGACGGGCGTCGATGCTTATCGGCCTGGCCATTCCCGCCTCGTTCCTGATGGGCATTCTTGCCCTTTCGCTGGCCGGCTACACCGTCAACATCGTCGTGCTCTTCAGCCTGATCCTGGCGGTCGGCATGCTCGTGGATGATGCCATTATCGTGACGGAATTCGCCGAACGGCGAATGACGGAGGGGATGCCGAAGAAGGAGGCTTTTTCGCTTGCCGCCCGCCGCATGGCCGGACCGGTGACTGCCGCAACGGCAACGCGTGTCGCCGCCTTTTCACCACTGCTGTTCTGGCCGGGCATCGTCGGCGAATTCATGAAATACATGCCGATCACGCTGATCGCCACCCTGTCGGCTTCGCTGGTCTATGCGCTGATTTTCGTGCCGGCGCTGGGCGCCCTCGTTGCCAAGCCGGTTGTCGAAGAGGGACCGCATCGCGATGGCTGGTACATGGCGATTGCCAAACGGGCGGTCCGCCATCCCTTTATCGTCATGATCCTGGCGGTCGGGCTGCTCGTCGCCGTGCCGGTCGGATACGGAAAATACGGTTCGGGTCTGGAATTCTTCCCCAATGTCGAGCCTGAATATGGGCTGCTTTATGTCAAAGCACGCGGCAATCTCTCGCTGGAAGAACAGGATGCTTTTGTCCGCCGCGCCGAAGAGCGCATTCTAGGGTGGCCGGGGGTCAAAACCGTGTACACCCGCACCGGCGTCACCAGCGGCGGCGGGGTCCAGTTGGACGCGGATGTCGTCGGTGTCATCCAGTATGAATTCATTGACTGGCGCGAGCGCAAGGCCGCCAACGATATTCTCGACGATTTGCGGGAGGTGATGACCGGCATTCCAGGAGCGGAGATCGAGGTTCAGGTTCCCGATGCCGGCCCACCGACAGGCAAGGCCATTCAGCTTCGGCTGTCAGCGGCCGATCCGGAAGGCTTGAACCAGGTTGCCCGCGACGTGGCATCCATGCTGGAGACCGTCGATGACGTGATCGACATCTCCGACGGACTGCCGCCACCGGGCATCGACTGGGAAATCGAGGTTGATCAAACCAAGGCGGCCCAATACGGCATTGCGCCGGCAACAGTCGGGACAGTGGTGCAACTCGTGACCACAGGTCTGAAACTGTCGGAATACCGGCCGGCAGGCATTGACGACGATGTCGATATCCGCCTGCGGCTACCGCAGGACCGGCGGACCCTGTCGACCCTCGACCAATTGCGGGTGGAAACCTCACAGGGTTCCGTACCCATCTCAAATTTTGTTTCTCGCGAAGCCGCACAACGCACCGGAACGCTCAGCCGAATCGACGGCGTACGGACCATTGTCGTGCAGGCCGGCATTCGTGAAGGCGTGCAGGCTGACAACGTGCGCAAGACCGTCATCGCCAATATGGAGACGATGGGGCTGGATGAGTCCAATATCCGCTGGAAACTCGCCGGTGAGGACGAGGAACAGGCCGCCGCCAGTGAATTCCTCAGCAAGGCTTTTGGCGCCGCAATTTTCCTTATTTTTGTGGTCCTGCTTGCCCAGTTCAACAATTTCACATCCGTCGCACTGGTCCTGTCGGCCGTGGTCATGTCGACCATCGGTGTGCTCCTCGGCCTGATGATCATGGGCCAGCCTTTCAGTGTCGTCATGACCGGCATTGGAATTATCGCCCTGGCCGGAGTCGTGGTGAACAACAATATCGTGCTGATCGACACCTATGACCGGCTGCGCAAGGAAGGATGGGACAAGCTCGAAGCCGTGCTGCAGACCTGTCGCGAACGCGCACGTCCCGTGGTTCTCACCGCCGTGACGGCCATTCTTGGTGTGCTTCCAATCGCCTTCGGCCTGAATCTCGAGATTCTCAATCACGAAACCACCGTTGGTGCGCCTTCGACGCAATGGTGGATCGCCCTGTCGAGCGCCATCGTTTTCGGACTGGCCTTCTCGACCGTGCTCACGCTCATCGTCACGCCTTCGGCCCTGATGATCGTGACCCGCTCGAATGACAGCAAACTGCGCCGTTTCTTTGGGCGTTTCAGATGGTCGCGACGCGGTGACGCTGCTGAAGAAGACACCAAGCCGGCTGACCCGAAAGAGAAAGAACCACCGGCGCCGGATGGCGGCAAACCACAGCCGGCCGAATAACACGCACTCGTCCTCGTAAGGGGCACCATGGAAGCCACAGCGACGCAAGAACCGGCCAACTCAGATGAACAGAAAGCCGTCATGGCTCTGGAACATCTGACCGGTCCGTGCCGCGGCACCATGACATGGCTCTGGCAACCGGCCATCAATCTGTGGCTCAACCCCGAAGGTTATGTTCATCTCTTCACCGCTGAAACCGGCCAAACGGACGGCATTCCCATTGCCCGCCTGCACCGAGCCGAAGACTCCTATGTGATCGAAGCGGCTGAAGGCCAGCGGATTTGGGTCAATGGACAACGGGTCAGCACCCGTCTGCTTAAAGACCTCGATACCATCGAATTCGGTGAAAACGGGCCGATCTCCCGTTGCAATCTTTATGATGACCGGCATCGGGCTCCGGAGAGCGTCGGAGGTATCCTGAGCGATACGGTGGCGTATTTCAGAAGCAGCCGCCAACCGCTGGCAAGGCGGCTCCTCAAATCGCTCGGTCAGGCACTTGGCCGTCTGACAAGGGAGACCACCATCCTTTTCCGGCTGGGCGTTGTTCTTGCTCTTCTCGTTCTGGCCGGGCTTGCCTACCAGCAGAACCGGATGGACGCTATGCTCCAGCAGCAGATTGCAAGCGGTGTCGCCGAGCTGGAAGGATTTTCCAGAGTTTTGGCGCGATCACGGGAAGACGCACTGACACCACGGGACCTGGAGGCGCTCAGCCAGGAACTGCAGGGTCAACTGGCAACCGCCTCCGAGCGCGTGACGCAACTGGAACGCCGCTCCGAAGCCAGTACAAATGTCATCGCGCAGGCGACGCCATTCGTGCTGTTTCTGCAGGGTGCCTACGGTTTCCGTGAAACCGCCAGTGGCCGTATGCTGCGCCGTGTGCTCGATGCAAACGGCCGACCTGTAACAATGGCCAATGGTCTGCCCATGCTGTCGCTGGACGGTGAGGGTCCGGTGGCCGAGCGTCAATTGACCGGCACGGGATTTGTCGCCGGACCGGACAGCATTCTGGTCACCAACAGACATGTCGGGATGCCCTGGGAGCAGGACGCCAATATCACGACGCTGGTTGCCCAGGGGCTGGAACCGGTCATGACGCGATTCATCGGATTTATGCCGGGACGTACCGAAGCCGTGAATGTCGAACTGGTGGCCGCGAGCGAGGTTGCCGATGTTGCCATTCTGCGCCCGGTGGACCCCGAAACACCATTGACCGGCCTGCGCCTTGCGTCTCAACCGCCGGATCCCGGAGATGAAGTGATCGTCATGGGGTACCCGACCGGATTGCGTTCAATGCTTGCCCAGGCGGGAGAAGCCTTCGTGGAGAAATTGCGGGCTTCGGAAGACACCGACTTCTGGAACGTCGCAAATCGGCTGGCGGCGGCCGGTCGCATCGTGCCGCTTGCAAGCCGCGGCATTGTCGGCAGGGCGTCAGACGAATCCATCGTTTACGATGCCGAGACGACCCGTGGCGGCAGTGGCGGACCGGTGCTGGACATCAATGGTGAGGTCGTGGCCGTCAATGCAGCGATCCTGCCCGAATATGGCGGCTCAAATCTCGGCGTCCCGATCGACGAAGTCCGAAAACTGCTCGAAGCGGCCGCCGTGAATTAGACCGGATGGAGGCGACTTCACCGATACTGTCGCTTTTGTGGTGATTAGGACCTGTTTCCATTTGCGAATGGTGAACGGCTTGGTTAGGTTTCGACTCTCATCAAGCACCAAGGGGAGACATTGGATCGTGGCAGGCAAATTCGAACTCTACAAGGACAAGGCCGGCGAGTTCCGGTTCCGTCTCAAGGCAGGCAATGGCCAGATCATTCTCGCGAGTGAAGGTTACAAGCAGCGCGGCAGTGCCGACAACGGCATCGAATCGGTTCGGAAGAATTCCGCCGATGACGCACGGTTTGAACGGACCGAAACCAAGAACGGCAAACACCGGTTCAACCTGAAAGCCTCCAACGGACAGGTAATCGGCACAAGCGAAAGCTACGAGAGCACGTCGTCACGCGAAAATGGCATCGAGTCCGTCAAGAAAAATGCGCCCTCGGCGAAGGTCGAAGACCTCACCTGACGACACAGTCGATCAGCCGCAGCGATGGCGGGCGGCTGATGACGCCTGAAGACCGGATGAGTGTAAACTCGGTGGTTCTCCAGGAGCCATCAAAGACGTGCCGTGTTGTATTTTGCGCTGGAGCAATTCAGATTTTGACGGAATCGGAAAAGTCTGAACACATCAGCAAGAATCAAGGGCCGACTACGTTTTCCCGTTTCTGACAAAACGTGACCCGGTCCGGAGCCAGGGCGTTTTTGCGGTGACCAATCTGCGGCGACAATGGTTCCGCGTTTTCACTCCACTTGAGCAGCCCCATCAAGCGGTGCAAGCAAATCCACCCCGCATTGGTGGGCAAAGTCGACCAGGTCAATCAGCACCCAGTTTTCCCACAATTTGTCGCCGCGCCGGATGTAGAAATCCATGATGGTTTGCGAGATCGCGCTGCCCGTGGCCGGGATGCCGCGAAACGGGGCGCCGGTGAACTCCCCGACGAGTGAGGGCCAACCGGCAAACCCGGAGACGCAGCCCTCGGCAATGAAAACATCCTTTGGCCAGGTTCCACGCCTGTTGGGAAAACTCGACACGCTTGGTCCCTGTGCAAAGCGCTGAAATTCGTCGAAACCGTAGGCCGAGCCAATGCCCCATGGGCCGTGCCAGACCATGTCGTCATGCCAGTAAGTCTCCATGCCCATGCTCTTCAGGTCGCTGCCGTCAAGAACGTTGCAGCCGCCGATCAGGCGTGTGACCAGATCACGGGTGATTGCACTTTCCAGGCCTGATTGGGGTTCTCGGTTGATGCCGTTGCCCGACTGCGGACCGGGGACCGGACCCGGGTGCCCGGCAAAAGGTGGCAGCAGATGGATACCCGCCTGAGCGGCAAGACCGGGGATATCAAACAGGCAGCGGATTTCTCGAATCGCGCCGTCTTCAACCTTGTAGAATTCTCCGAAGCGCAAACGGCGCGGTGCCGGGCCGGGCATGATGCCGAGAAACGGCCGAACCATGCGCCCCACCCAATCACCGGTGGTTCCGACCCAGGTCGTGTCTTCGTAACGATCGGCGAAAAACAGATAGGGCATGCGGCGAATGGTCGAAAAACTCTCGGCAAGCGGGCCGTATAGATGCTCACGCAGCGCGTCGTAACCGTTAAGTCGCCCGATCGGCGCAGGACCATGGAAGACCACATCGGTATGAAACAAGTCCGGACGCCGCTCGGTAAACGGGACCGATTGCTCGATCTGATCGGCCCAAAGTGACCAGATGATTTCCTTGGCCTGATCAGACATCATCGATCCACCGACAGGCGCATCCGGGCCGGCTTACGGCAATGTCGACAGACACTCCAGCAACAAGGTGTAGTAAGCTTCTGGCGCTCCATCGCGCACATAAAACACATTCTTCTCTCTGTCGGTTATGCACCACCAGTCTGCAACGGTCATCCCGTAGGTCAACCCCTTGTCCAGCGCTACCGAGACATTGATATGCCGTCCTTCAAAAATCTCCGGACGCAACATGAAGGCGGGCACGCACGGTCCGTGCAACGGCGCACCCTCCCAGCCGTATTTTTTCAAGTCAAAGGATTCCGAAAACTCCAGCATCTCGGCCATTGCGATCCCGCAGCGACTGCCGAGCGCCCGCATGGCGCCGAGCCTGTCAGGTGTCGACAGCATGCGATGTGTCACATCAAGCGGCAATATCGTCAACGCGATCCCGGACCGAAACACGATGTCCGCAGCCACAGGATCCACATAGACATTGAACTCAGCGGTCGGTGTGATGTTGCCCACTTCGAAATAGGCGCCGGCCATGGCGACGACTTCCTTGATCCGGGAGCCGATCTCCGGAGCCTCGACCAGCGCCATGGCAAGATTGGTCAAAGGTGACAGCGAGCAGATGGTGATGTCTCCAGGAGGCGCTTCGCGCAAGGTGCGAATAATGAACTGGACACCATGTTCCTCCTCGATCCGGGTGACCGGATCGGGAAGATCGGGGCCATCCAGCCCTGTTGGGCCGTGAACATGTTCCGCCGTAACAAGCGTACCGGACATTGGCCGCGGGCATCCGGCAAATACCGGGATGTCGGTGCGTTCCGCCAGTTCCAGCAATTTGAGGCAATTGTCGGTGGTGTAGGACAGATCGATGTTTCCGGCCGTCGCCACAATACCGAGGACATCAAAGGCCTGTGGTGCTCCAAGGATCATGTAGAGCGCAGCGGCCTGATCCTGCCCCGGATCCGTGAGGATGATCAGTTTGCGTGTCATTTCCAGCCTCCCCGCCGTTCACGAGTCGCGCAGTTCGCCAAAATTCGAAATCGCCCTTGTTCCGCCGCGCAGTTTGGCACTCAACCAAATCCCGAACACCGTTGCGATATAGGGCAGTCCGAGGAGCAGATCGTGGGGAACCCGGTCCCCGAACAGCAATTGCGCACGGATACCAAGCGCCCCGACAATGGCGAAGAACAATGCCGCGAAGGTTGCGCCAATCGGGTGCCCGGCCCCGAAAATCACCGCCGTGAAGGCCATGAAACCGCGGCCGGCAGTCATGTTGGTGGAGAAAATCTGCAGACTGCCGGCCGCCAGCTCGGCGCCACCAATGGCACACAAGACACCGCCGATCATCAAGGCGGAAAGCCGTATCAGATCGGTGCGAACACCCACACTGCGGGCCGCGAAGGGATGTTCACCGGTGGCCGCAAGCCGCAGGCCAAACCGGGTTCGGCGCAACAACAGCCACATGCCGAAAACAAAGAGCGGCATGAGCAGAACGAGGATCGACAACGAGCCGAACGAGCCGAACCATGGCCCCAGCCTCGGCAGTCCAAACGGTGCGCTGACCGCAGCCTGGCTTCCGAAAATCGCTTCCACCGCGAATGTCGTGCCACCGAGCCCGAGCCCGGTCAGACCCAGGCCGGCAATGATCTGATTGGCCTTGAGCTTCTCGACAACAAACCAGAACAGGATCGATGTCAGGACGCACAGCAAGATGGCCACCGACAGCGCTATGGCGACCGAGCCTGTCGCCGTGATCACCAGGATCGTCGCACAGGCACCGATGATCATCAGGCCCTCCAGCCCCAGATGCCAGATGCCGGCCCGCTGTGCGATGACACCCGCAAGCGTGACGTAGATCAGGGGCGTACCGGAACGCAGAATGGCGATTATCGTGTCGTCCATGTGCCCCTCCTGCCCAGACGCAACACGCGGTCGACAAACCCGGATTTTGCGGTGATGAACAGCGCAATGGCCGCATTGATGATTTCAATCGCCGACGAAGGCAGACCCGCAATGATCGGCAGATAGAGTGCCGCAGACGACAGGCCGCCGAAGAAAAACGCCACGATGGCCGTCCCCGTGATCGACATGTTCGCGACAAGCGCGATCAGGATGGCCGTGAAGCCGTGAGTCGGCAGGAATCCGGACGCCAGGCGGCCATTGGGGCCCATGAGTTCAATGGTGCCGGCAAGACCGGCAAGTGCGCCACTGACCACAAAACTCGCCAGTCCGATGTTCATCAGTCGTGCACCCTGCCAGGTCACCATCGTGGGATTGCGACCGGCCAGCCCCGAAAGGACGCCGAAGGCACTTCGATTGACCAGCAGCCACATGCTGACAAAAACCAGCAGCGCTATCGTGATGATGGTGGGAGAAAGACCATAGGATGTGCTGATACGGTAGGCCGCATCAAGCGGTCGGCTCGATGCCTGCTGGCCAGATCCTGAAGGGTCCTTCAGCGGTCCCGAGGTCACATAGATCAGAACCAGGCTGGCGAGGAAATTCCCCATCAACGTGGTGATGACTTCATCAGCCCCGGATCTGAGCCGCAAGATTCCCGGCCAGAGCGACCACAATGCTCCACCGGTCATGCCCGCGAGAAAACAAATGGGAATGACAATGAGAGGCGGCAGACCGTTGAGCCATTCAGCAGCGAAGGCAGCGCAGATCGCGCCCATGTAGAACTGTCCCTGCGCGCCGATATTGAAGTATCCGGCCCGGAACGAAATCGCCACGCCGACAGCCGTAATGAACAGCGGCAGGCCCCATCGCAACGATTGGGTCAAGGCGCCGTTGCGCAGGAAGGCACCTTCGATAATGGCCTCGAACATCTGTGTCGCCGAATAGCCGGCAATCGAGAAGATGATACCGCAAAGCGCAAGCGCGATGACGATAAAGACCAGTGCGCGAACAATTGCGACGATCCGCTCGCTCATTGACCGACCCCCGTCATGGCCGCGCCGATCTCCGTCAGGTCGTATGGCGGCTCGAATGTGCCCGCAACATGCCCGGAGAGCATGACGACGATACGATCGCAGACATCCATGATTTCATCGAGATCCGACGATATGAAGAGGATGCCGCATCCACGGGATTTGGCACGGCGCAGCGAATCCCAGACAAAGGCCGTGGCACCGATATCGAGGCCACGGGTCGGTTGTGCGGCCAGAATCAAGCGCGCACCCTCATCCATCTCCCGTGACAGAATGACTTTCTGGGCGTTTCCGCCGGACAATGAACCGGCATGTTGCGCAACATTGTCGTAGTGCACATCCCAGGAATCCAGCGCCGTGGCACAGTCACGGCGAAGCTGGGTCGGCTGGATGGCCGACACCAATGATTTTTGCAGCAGTGAGCGAATGGACCAGTTCTGCCAAAGCGCGCTGGAAAGACTCAGCCCTTCCACATTGCGCTCAAAGGGAATGACACGAAGGCCCGACAAGCGACGCATTTTCATCGGCGCGGTGGTGACATCCTTTCCGTCGATCTGGATGTCGCCACTGGAAACATCAGCAAGCGCGGAAATCGCACGGACGAGTGTTCGTTGACCATTTCCTTCGACACCCGCGACACCGACAATTTCTCCCTGATGAATCGTCAGGTCGATGGCATTCAGGGGTGGCCCCTCCGGGTCGCTGCGGGTGCTGACCGCATTCATTTTCAAAACCGGTGATTGCGCATCCGTGGCGGTCGCTTGTGTATGGTGGACAGGAATGGCCGCCCCCGTCAGCGCAGCCCTGTCGTCTTCATCCAGCGCGCGCGTCGCCGGGCCGATGATCAACTCGGCGAGTTTTGCCGCGTCGATCCCGTCGCTTTCGATAGGCCCCTCGACCAGCCTTCCGCCGCGCAGCACCGTCACGGTGTCGGCAACCGAAAGAACCTCGCGGATCTTGTGCAGAATAAGGATGACCGTAACGCCGATATCCTTCAGGTGTCGGACCCGTTCGAAGAGCTTCTGGGCACCTTCCGGCGACAGGACCGCCGTCGGTTCATCAAGGATGAGCAGCCGCGCTTCGGTGACGAGTGCCCGGGCAATCTCCACACTCTGCTGGGTCTCAACCGGCAGATCGCGAATTCGCTGTCCCGCCGAAACTTTGATATCCAGCGCATCGAGATGCTTCTGCCATCGCGTTTCGAGCTGCTTGCGCGAATAGACCCCGCCGTCGGTCGCACCGAACTGCATGGCCTCGGCCACGGTGAAGGATGGCGGGAGAGCAAAGCTCTGGTGAACAAGTTCGACACCGGCGCGCCGTGCCTCATTGACATTTCCGGTCGGGACAGCCCTGCCCTCGATTTCCACACGCCCCGAGGCCGGTTTCACCAGGCCGGCAATGACACGGGCAAATGTTGTCTTGCCCGCACCATTTTGACCGACAACCGCGTGTATTCTGCCCCGGATGAAGGAAACGCTGACATCCGACAGGGCCACGACGTCGCCATAGGTGACGCCGACATCATGGCATTCCAGTACGGTATGGGCGTCGTCCTTCATTCCGGGACCGGCCGTCTAGAGCGCCGTGTTGAAGGGTACCTTAAGGGACCCGTCCAAAATGGCTGCTTTCGCCTTTTCCACATCCGGCCATGTTGCCTTGGCCTTGTCATTGATGGCGGCAGGCCCCTGTTCCTGGAACACCGGCGACAGTTTGAAGTCGATGACACCGGTCCCGAGCCCCGTCGAGACATGGGCACCGCCGGCCCAGTCACTACCAAGCGCCTTTACCACCTCGTTATAAAGGGATTCACCGAAATCCAGGCCAACGATGGAAATCAGCGATTTGGGACCAAGCGTGAACTGCGCCGGATCCAACGCGCTGACCATGCGTCCTTCCATCTCATTGGCGGCCGCAATGATGCCAGCATCGGTCGCCGCGGCATCGGTCTGGATATAGTCGATCCCGTCGGAGAACATCTGTGCGGCAATTTCCTGACCCTTTGCCGGATCCTGGAATGAACCCGCAAAGGCCGCCGTGGCCGTGATGTCGGGATTGACCGATTGCGCGCCCGCCTTGAAGGCGTTGAAATCGGCATTGATGGGCGGAATCGAAATGCCGCCGATGAAACCGAGCTTGTTTGTCTTGCTCACGCCAGCGGCGAAAATCCCGGAAAGGTAACAGCCGAGATAATAATCATAGGATACGGTCACGACATTGGGGATCGGCGGTTCGAACGCGTCACCAAACAGCTGAATCCACTTCGTGTTGGGATAATCAGGCGCGACGGCCTTGAACGGAACGGCCACCTCGTTGAATGTCGAGACGACAACGGCGGCGCCGGCATCACCCAGCGTCCGGAAAATCGTCTCATAAGTGGCCGGATCCTGCGCGTAAATGGCGCGATAGGTAAGATCCTTTTCCGATGCCAGTTGCTTCAACTTGGCGATCATTGAATCCACGGGGCCGTTGTCACCAGCCGCCTGGGTGTGGACCAGCGCGACGAGATCGCCAGCTGCCAGAGCATTGGATGTGAGCACGCCGCTGGCCAGCCCGAGCACACCTGCCCCGGCGGTCAGTTTCAGCAGCGACCGGCGGTCGATCGCGGGCTGCAGGCCGTTTTCCTGGCCATTATCCTGAATGTGTTTTCTAGAGGTCATCGTTCCTGATCCTTCCTTGTCCGCCACCTTTCGACGGTGGCTTCATTTGTTGCGCGGACCATCCCTGGTTCGCCCTTTGCATATCTCCGATGAAACCGTCTTCCCGCGGTTCGATTGTCCTGTCCTATCAAGCGCCCGGAGAAAATGGCGCGGGATTCATGATCATGACGTCCTGGCTCTGGATCGCATTGAGCGACCAGACGCCGTTGATGAAACTTTGCCACTGCGGATCGGCATACATTGCCGCCCGTCTTGCCTCCCGGTCGGCAAGACTGTCATAGCCCCACATCAGCACGGTGGTGTGCAGCCGGCCGATTTCGCTGACATAAAGACCGAGAAACCGGTTGAGGTGCCGTTTCTGGATCGGCAGCCCTTCCGCTTCATATTTCTTCATCCAGCCATCAACGGTTCCGGGACGAAAAGTGTAGGTGCGGTGTTCGACGATCATCATGTGTCTCCCGTTTGGATGAACTGGGCGGCCTTTTCGCCAATCATGATGGCGGGTGCATTGGTATTGCCACTGGAAATTACCGGCATGATCGAAGCATCCGCGACCCGCAGCCCCTCAATTCCGTGGACCTTGAGCTGACCATCGACCACGGCGCGTGGATCCGTTCCCATCTTGCACGTGCCGACCGGATGAAATGTCGTCATGGCGCTCGCACGCAGCCATTTTGTCATGTCGGCTTCCGTTTCAACATCCGGTCCGGGTGCCAGTTCCTTTCCACGATAAGGGTCGAAGGCCTTTTGACCGATCACGTCGCGGGTGATGCGAATGCCGTCGAACATCGTGCGAAGGTCGGATTCGCTTTGCAGGTAGTTGGCCTGGATCAGCGGGGCATCGGTCGGGTCACCGGATCGAAGTGTAATTTCACCGCGACTTTCCGGATTGACAGGGCCGACCCGCAGGGTGAAGCCGTGATCAGCTTCAATGGCCCGGTTGCGTTTGAAGGGATTGGGAAAATGCAGATTGGCTGTCTTTTCCATCGCCGGCATGAAATGCAGTTGAATATCCGGCGCTTCCAGATCATCGCGGGAGCGGATGAAGGCACCGGCCTCATAGGGGAAAGTTGTCACAGTTCCCCGTCCAAACGCCATGCCCTCGACCAGCGACCAGGCCAGCTTGTCGGCGCGCAGATCGTTGAACAGCGTCACCGGCTGTGTGCACTCCCATGACATGACACAATCCACATGGTCCTGCAGGTTCTTGCCGACACCCGGCAGATCATGCACGACCTTGATGTCGTGCGTGGCCAGCTCATCTGCAGGGCCGATGCCCGACAGCAGCAGCAGTTGCGGCGAATTGACGGTTCCCGCCGACAGGATCACCTCGCTCGCCGCGTCGACACGCCGTGACCGGCCTTCCTGTGAAAATTCCACCCCGGTCGCACGGCCGTTTTCGACAATGATACGCTGCGTCAGGGCTCCGGTTTCAATCGTGAGATTGTCCCGGTCCATAACCGGTTTCAGGAATGCCGAGGCGGTTGACCAGCGCTTGCCGTCCCGGATGTTGAAATCATAGCGGCCGAACCCTTCCTGTTCGCGCCCGTTGAAATCATCATTTTGCGGATAACCGGCCTGTGATCCCGCTTCGATGAACACATCATAAAGAGCGTTTTTCCCCCGCGCCCGGCAGACGGTGAGTTCACCGGTCTGATTGTGAAAATCATCATCCCGCTGGATATGAGCTTCTGACTTTTGAAAGTCCGGCAGAACATCATCATAGGACCACCCCGGAAGACCCATCTGTGCCCACCGGTCATAATCATGGCGATTGCCGCGAACATAGATCATCCCGTTGATGGTCGACGAGCCACCGAGAACCTTGCCCCGAGGCCAATAGAGCGAGCGGCCGTTCAGGCCGGGTTCGGCCTCGGTATGGTAATGCCAGTTATAGATACCGGACTGGAACAGCTTGCCCATCAGCATCGGCAACCGAAACAGGGGATTGCGGTCTTTGCCCCCGGCCTCCAGCAGCAGCACCTTGCAATCGGGATTGGCTGAAAGCCGGTTGGCGATCACGCATCCGGCCGACCCGGCGCCGATCACGATATAGTCGTATTGGTTCGTGTCGCTCATCGACTCACCATGCAATCGGCCTTTCGCCTGCCGCCTCGAACACGCGGTTGCAGGCTACAAATGGATTTTCAAGGGAAAGAATGCCTTCGGCATCGGCCGGATGCGGCCGGCAAATCACATTCGGCGCACCGGTTGTATCGAGACCGGCCTGGCGAAGGCGATCCGTCGCGACATCTCCAAATGCCATGAACACCACCGTCCGGCCGGCCTTCGCAAAATAGTCGATAATCCTGAGAATGAGCGGCTTCCACACCGGCATATGGCCGTGCGACTGATGGATGTCGGTTTCGACCCGGAACCGTGACAGCGTCAACGATGAATTCAGCAGCAACACGCCTTCGGCCTCCCACCGGTCGGCAACACGCTCGGCCGGCTCCAGATCGATCGCACCGCTTTCAATATCGGCCAGCAAGTGCGGCCAGTCATCGAACGAACGGGCATAGTTCGGCTGATCAGCTCGCGCCGCGCAGATAAGCTGCATGAACGCGCGAACGCTCTTTGAAAACATCTTGTCGAGCTCACGCCATTGCGCGACATTGCCGGCCTCGAAGGCCCGGCCGGTTGAAAATCCAGGCTCCGGATAGGGATCCTGCCCCAGCAGGACACAGCGCACGCTGTCCGGGTCGATGCCATCGAAGGCGCGAAAAATATGGGCATCTTTCGGCGCGCCGGGAAAGACACACCCTTTGCGGGCCGGAAAGACCGGCTCCCAATACTCCAGCGTCAGGTCTGGATCGCTTCCGACGAAATCGAGATCGGTTCCGTTCAACAAGGCCCGCCATGCCGCCGGCAAGTCACCCTGCCAGCCCGACAGCATCTCCTGCAGCGCTACGTTCAGTCTGACTGGCATTCTCGGTACCCCTTGCCGGTGCAGTGGCTCAGACTTGCAAAACCTGACCAAACCGTCAAGATATAGTGATGCATATCCTGACCAAATGGTCAAGTTTCCACAGGCCGCCAATGCCGCTTGGATCGGAACCATGAAACGTGTATGTGAGCAAAAGGGAACAGATTCCGACGGTGATCCGGACAGGTTCAGGCACAATCGGCAGACGGTTTTGAGTTGGCAGGCGAAATGACAGGCAAAAAGACGAAACTGTCCAAATCGAACTCCGAACAGCGCATTCGCGCCCGCAACGAGGCGAAGATCCTCAAATCGGCTGTTGAACTGTTTTCCCGAAAGGGTTTTGACGGTACCCGCATTGCGGAAATAGCCGAAGCAAGCGGCCTGCCCAAGGCCAATGTCTACTACTATTTCGCCAACAAGGCGGCCATTTACACCAGGCTGATCGAAGGTGTTCTGACGGGCTGGGACCGGGCCCTCGAGCATATCACGCCCGATCGCGAGCCACGCGAGGCACTCAGTCTCTACATTGCAGCCAAACTCGACTATTCGCGCAAACATGCCTCCGAATCGCGCTTTTTCGCCAACGAGATGCTGCGCGGCGGAAAGTTTTTGTCGCGCCAGCAAAAACGGCACATGAAAGAGATAACCCGCGAATATGCCCGCGTCATCGAAGGCTGGATGGAAGAGGGGAAAATCGTTCGCGTGGATCCGAACCACTTTCTGATCATGTTGTGGGCAACCACCCAGTTCTACGCAGATTTTTCCACTGTCGCGGCGGCGACCGTCGAAAAGAAGCATCTGACGGCGAGCGACTTTGAAACCGCCAGGTCCACAATCGTCGACATCATCTTGAACAATTGCGTGCCGCCTCGCTAGCGGCTTCCTGACCGGATTTCGCGGTCAAAGAGATCTATCCCGAACCGGCGATTTCGCCAATCCAGCGGGATTGTATCTACCGAAAGCCACAACCAGAGGTCACCGCGGCGTCCTGATCGAAATTCGTTTTCACAACAGGCGACAGCGTGAGAAACTGGGTGCTTTGCTCACTGCATCGGCATGAGTCAAACAGCCAACGCATGCCGATTTAACTTTTCTATTCAGCGGGTTAGAGATGACAACAAAAGGAAAACGAATGGAACACAACACCAACCTCATCCCGCTGTCCAACAAATTTTAGATGGCTCCATTGGCACAATGAATTTGAACCATTCTCATTTCGTCGCCCAACATTAGAACAATTACAAAAATGGGCCTTGGGGATGAGCGAAGACAATCACGCCAGTGCTGGAACCTGGATAAAAGCCGTTTCCGCCGATGCGCTTGAGCCGGACGATGCCGAGAAGTTTGACCATGATGGCCTTTGCATCGCCGTATTCAATCTCGACGGAGACTATTTTGCCACGGCTGGCATCTGCACTCACGAACATGCGTTCCTGTCCGAGGGATATGTCGACGGCGAAACCGTCGAGTGTCCGCTGCATCAGGGACTCTTCAACATACGTACGGGCAAGGCACTCTCGCCACCAGTGACCGAGAGTCTACGGACTTTCAGGACGAAGGTCGAGGACGGCGACGTCTACGTTTTCGTCGAAACCTAAAACAGTGACTGCGGCAGGAATCAGGCGTCAAACGCCAACTCCGGATGCCACGAGGAGTTCATATCTAAACCAGTCAATTGGGAGGAAACACCATGACACTATCGAAACACGCGGCCTCATTGCGAGGTATTTCGAGAATAGCGCTGATAGCGGGCGTTCTCATCACAGGCGCAACAACCGCTCACGCAGCCGATGAGCCGGTACACACGGTATTGAATGGTCTCATCGGAAATTATGCGCAGGCAGCGCGTGACAGCATGACCAATGAAAGCGTCAAAGAGCTCTTCGACAAGGATGGATTTCGTGATTATCTCGATGCCTATCCCGTCGGTGAATTGGCTGGTGGCTTTGTATGGGAACCGGGAATGGGTGCGACATTCACCGGCCCCTATAGCGACCTGGAAATCAAGGCCCCTTTCACAGACTATCTTCCGCTCAAGGAAGGTCCCGTACTCAATCCCGACAAGACCTATCGCATTGGTTTCGTGTTTCATGGATTCAATCATCCCTGGCTGATCAGTCTCGCCGATACAGCTGCGTGGGAGGCGGCACGCCATCCCAACATCGATATCGAGGTGATAGACGCGGAGTTCGATGACAACCGTATGGGCCAGGTCATCGACAACTGGGTTGCCCAGCAATATGACGGTATCGTTCTGTGGCCCGCCCGCGAAGCACCCATGGGTCCACCGGTTGACCGCGCCATTGATGCGGGCATCCCGGTTGTCAGCCTCGACCGGCGCACATCGTCCCAGAAAATCAGCTCCGAGGTGCTTGGAAACTTCTATGCAAACGGATTGCAGCAAGGCCTTTACTTGAAGGAGATTTCCGACGGCGGAAACGTGATTTTCAATCGCAAGGACCTTGGCTCCACGGCCGATTCCATTCGGACCGGTGCATTTCTTGAAGTCATCGGTAGTGAACCCGGCTACGAAGTGACCGGAAACTACCACACCAAAAGCCAACGAACCCTTGCATTTCAAGCCACCGCAGACGCCCTCCAGGCCTATGACGACATTTCCGTCGTCTACAACACCGGCGGCGAGGAGGCGATGGGATCACTTGATGCCATACGCGAGGCGAACCGGCTGAACAGTGCTCCGGGCGGCGGAAAAATCATCATCCTCGCCAATGACGACTCCAAGGAAGTCCTCAAGGAAGTCGCTTCCGGCAATGTGGACATGGTTGCCCCCTACACGCCGCTCATTGGTGACGTCGGCATTCGCGCAGTCATTCAGCACATCGGTGCAAAGGAAGGGCTGAACGAGGCGCCACCCAAATTGATCATGACTCCGAACCTGCCAATGATAACGGCCAAGCCGATGACGATTGAGGGGGTAAAGACAGTCACTCCGGACAATTGGCTGTATGCCTACGGCCCAGCCGCCAAGTAACTCGACCTGGCCCTTCAATTGGGTCAAGGTCAACACTCTCCATGGCATCACAGGTGCGCCATGGAGAGTTGAGCAGGCAAAAGGCCGAAGAAGAACCGGACAGCATCAACAGGTTGGACACGAAGCGCCGACGGAGTCGTGAATTGTGAGTGTTGCAAACGAAAATCTCGTAAGTCGTTCCGGTGGCCTCGGCAAGACGGCCGGTATCTGGCACCTGCATTCCAATACGATCAACCTGTTGGCCCTTCTGCTGCTGTTACTCATCGTCGGGCGAATACTGTCACCCACATTTCTCACAGCAGAAAATCTCAAGATCGTTCTTCTGGCCATTGTCGGAACCAGCATCATTGCATTTGGCATGACAATGGTTGTCATTTCCGGTGAAATTGATCTTTCTGTCGCCGGTATCGCCGTCCTGTCGAGTATCGCCGGGGCGATGTTCCTCGACACCGGATCGGCATTTCTGGTCATTTCCGTTACGCTGGCCGTTGGCGTCGTTCTTGGTTTTCTCAACGGGATTCTGGTTGTCGGGATCGGTATACCGTCTTTGATCGCAACCCTTGCCATGCTCGGCGTCGCACGCGCGCTCGCCAATATCACGTCAAGCGGCAAGGCATTCTACCCCGATGATGTCGCTGGCTACCTCTGGTTCGGCCGTGGCGACATCTTCAATATTCCCGTACCAATCGTCATTCTGATCGTGGCGGCTCTGCTGTCGATCATCCTGACAAAATTCACCGTATTCGGTCGCAAGCTCTATGCCACCGGTGGAAACGTTGCTGCAGCCAGGTTGTCCGGCATTCGAACCTGGCGGGTCAAAATCACCGTCTTCACCATTTGCGGACTGGCGGCGGCCATGGGTGGAATTCTGGAAAGTGCCCGTCTTTCCTACATCAACCCGGCTGCGTTTCCCGGGATGGAATTGCGTGTGCTTGCCGTCACTGTTCTGGGCGGCGCTGCCCTGATTGGCGGACGCGGGACGATCATCGGCACCGTGCTGGCTTCGATGATCATCGGTGTCATCAACAGCCTTCTGAACCAGATGGGCATCAGCATCTATGTTCAGCAGGTCGTGACCGCATTCATCATTCTGGCAGTTGTCCTTCCAGGCCTCAAGAACAGACTGGTGGCAAAATGAGCATGCAGCCATGACACAAATGGAATTGATGGGGCAAAAACCGCGCCGGATTCCAGCGCTATTGAAAGACCCGCTTGTCTGGTTGATTGTTGCGGTCATTGTTGTCGGTGCCCTGACCTCACCCTACTTTTTGACGCCACTTAACCTGGCAAACACAATGCGCAACACCGCCGCAATCGGATTGCTGTCTCTTGGAATGACATCGGTCCTGCTCACGGGCCGCATCGATTTGTCTGTCGCCGCGACAATGGTTTTTTCGGTCATCCTGGGCGTTGTGGTCACAGTTGAAATCGGAGCACTTCTGGGCGAACGCTGGCTCGTTCGCGGCAACCAGTTCGCCGGCCCTCCACTTCTGGTGATCGCGGTGACCCTGGCCACAGGCATCATCGTCGGCATATTGAACGGCATTGGTGTGGCCTATCTCAAGGTGGCATCATTCATCATGACATTGGTAACCCTCACGGCTTTGCGTGGGTGGAACTACATTCTCACCAATGGACACCCCTATTACCTGCGCGGCCCGACATTCGACTGGATTGGTGACAGTGTCTATTTCGGATTTCCGACAGGTTTCCTGATCTTCATTCTGGTTCTTGTTGTTCTGCTGGTGTTTCTCAAGGGAACGGTTATGGGCAGCCGCTTCTACGCCATTGGCGGAAACGAAGTCGCCACCGTCTACACGGGAATCAAGACCAATCGTTATGTTGTTCTCGCCTTTGCCATCAGCGGCGCCTGCTCGGCGCTCGCGGGCGTGGTTTTGACATCCCGTCTCAAATCTGTGGATGCACCCCTGGGCTCGGGCTACGAACTTACGGCCATCGCCATTGCGGTGATTGGCGGAGTGTCGCTGGCCGGCGGAATTGGATCCCCGGTGCGAACCGTGTTGGCTGCAATCCTTTTTGCGTCTGTTTTGAATCTGTTCGGTATCTGGGGCGTGAGCACCTGGTATCAGAATCTGACAATTGGTCTGGCGTTGATACTGGCAGTGGGAATTTCCAGTGTCCGACGGCGCATCCTGGAACGATAAATCCATTGGGAGGAAACATTGGCGGGTCATCTAACAATTGGTGTTGATATCGGAACGACAAACGTCAAGGCGTCAATTCTTGACACGACGACGGGCAAGATCGTTGCATTCGGATCAAAGGAACATCCTCTGTTCCATCCAAATCCCGGATGGGCTGAACAGGAAGCCGATAACTACTGGAGCGCCGTCGTATCAGCCATCCGGCAATGTCTGGAACAGGGAAATTTTGCGGACGACATAGCCGGTATCGCGCTGTCCGGTCTCGTCGGAGTGACGTTGCCGGTCAACGACAAGGGAAAGCCCTTGCGGCCTGCCATGATCTGGATGGATTCCCGAACCGAGCCGGAATGCGATGACATCCGCTCGACGGTTGGCGAAGACACCATCAACCACAACAATGGCAACCGGATCGCGCCCTGGTTCATTGACCCGAAAGCGCTCTGGATCAAGAAACACGAGCCACATATTTTCAATGCAACCCACAAATTCCTGTCGCCATCGGGATACTGCACTTACAGAATGTGCGGAAATTTCACCATGAACACCGGCGATGCGGGGCTCGCCTATGCCTATGAATATCAAAAGGAATCGTGGAACGAGAAGGTCGCCAATGCGCTTGGCATTCCACTCGACAAATTTCCTCGCCTCTATCAGTCCCATGAACCGGTAGGTGAAGTCACTCCGCAGGCAGCCGAAGAAACCGGACTTCGTGTCGGCACAATTGTCGCAGCCGGCGGAACCGACATCAGTTCCGCAGCGCTCGGTGTGGGCGTCACCAAGGCAGGGCAAGCCTTTTACTCAATGGGTACGGGTTCCAATATCGGCATCATGATTCCAACCGAGCAAACGGTTGACGAATACCGGATATTGAAATGGCCTCATGTCCTTCCCGGGCTGACCATGTTCGATGCGCCAATGGCTTTCACCGGAGCATCTTTGAAATGGTATCGGGATCATTTCGGACAATCGGAGAACCGAGTGGCCGAGCGTATGGAGCAGAATGTTTTTGACCTCTTCACCGAGCAGGCCAAACATGTCCCCCCCTGCGCCAACGGGCTGATGTATCTGCCCTATCTCGGCAACTCACTGGCTCCGAACTGGAACAGCAATGCCACGGGCGTGTTCTTTGGCGTTCAGCCAACCACATCCCGCCAGACAATGATAAGGGCGCTGATCGAAGGCGTCGCCTTCGACCTTTTGTCTAACTTCCGGATCGCAGAAAGCGCCGGCGCCAAGATCGACAATCTGGTCCTCAATGGCGGCCCGACAAAAAGCCGGCTCTGGAACCAGATCACCGCCAATGTGGTCAACCGGCCATTGAAGGTTCCCGACATCGGTGAAGCCGCCCCCATTGGTGACGCCATCCTCGCGGGGGTTGCCGCCGGAATATATTCCAATCCGATCGAGCCCCTCGATCAAATCGTCACGATCAAGGAAACGATCGATCCGGACCCAGAAACCCACAAGCGATATGCGGATTTTTTCGAACTCTGGTCCTCTGTCTATGCAAGCCTGAAAAGCGAAATGGATCAGCACAGGGCGCTGCTCAACAAGTACCAGGTCGGTAAATGACGCAGACGACACCGCTTCTCGAAGTTAGAGATCTGTCAAAGGCGTTTCCTGGCGTTCAGGCGCTTGATAACGTCTCCTTTGATCTCAACGCCGGGGAAGTGCACAGCCTGATCGGAGAAAACGGCGCCGGCAAATCGACGCTGCTGTCATGCATCAATGGCTTGCAGAAGCCAACCAGCGGCAAGATTTACATCGATGGACGGCTTGCCGCCTTCAACAGCCCCGTCGACGCCATCGGTCAGCGCCTTTCCATGGTTCATCAGGAACTTGTGCTTTGTCCCAATCTGACGGTCGCGGAAAACATTTTTCTTGGTCGAGAACCCAAGGGTCCTGGCGGCCTCAAGGATACAGCCCGTCTTGAAAGGGACGCTAGCGATCTTCTTGCTCAGCTGAGGGTGTCAATCGATCCATCCGGCAAACTGGGACTTCTCAGTCTGAACGAGCAGCAAATCGTCGAGATCTGTCGCGCGCTCGCAGCGGACCCGAAAGTCATCGTCCTGGATGAGCCGACCGCATCCTTGAATGACGACCAGGTCGAACATCTTTTGGGGATCATCCGCGATCTGAAGAAGCGAGGCCTCGGGATCGTTTATGTATCGCATCGTCTCAATGAGGTGCTGGACATTTCTGACCGGATTACGGTTCTGAGGGATGGCCAGGTCGTCGCCACGGAACGCGCCGAAGGCACCGATCGGGGACAGCTGGTTTCCCTTATGGTCGGGCGGGAACGCAAACCGGGAGAAAACGTCTATTCCAGGCGCGAACTCGGCGAAATCGTTCTGGATGCTCAAAAGATCGGCAATTCGCATTTCCGCGATGTTTCCTTTTCACTGCGCAAAGGTGAGATACTCGGCATTGCAGGCCTGTTGGGGTGCCAGAGGGAGGCTGTTGTGCGTTCTCTCTTTGGTGCACAGAAGATCGACGACGGCAAACTGGTCGTGCATGGCAAAATTCAGAACTTCCGCTCGCCCCATGACGCAATCGACAATGGCATTGCCTTCATGGCGGCCGATCGCAAGCAGGAGGGGCTTGTGCTGAATATGACCGTCGCCGACAACATCTCTCTGACCATTCTCGATCGACTGACCGCATTCGGCTTTTTAAAGCGGGGCTCCGTTCTTGAGATGACGCGGAAAATGATCGATCTGCTGGCCATAAAAGTCAGTGCCGTCACACAACACGTCTCGCAATTGTCAGGCGGCAATCAGCAAAAGGTCGTCATAGGTAAGTGGATAGCGAGAAAATGCGACATAATCATCGCTGAAGATCCGACCCGTGGAGTGGATGTCGGTGCCAAATACGAGATTTGGCGCGCCATACAGAGCCTCGCGGAGGAAGGACGTGCCGTCATTCTGCTGACAACCGAACTCGAAGAAATGATGACCGCCTGCGACAGGATCATTGTCATGGGCCGGGGTCGGATAACGGGAACGTTTCGGCGTGACGAGTTTTCAGCAGAGACAATCGCTCATCGTTTCTTCGTTTAGCATCCATTTGTGAATTCGATAGTCCGATGGGAACAATGAATTTTCCGGCCTCATGGGAAAAAAATACTATTGGAATCAACACGTGAATCGGGAGTAGCGAATGACTGGAAATGACGTAGCAAGTTTCGCTGGGATCGGAGGAATAGGAAGCAGAATCTGGCCTCTGACCGGCCCGGAAATTGTATCCCGCAAGGTTCTCAAGGAACTGCGGGTCCGCAGCAATGGACCTGGCCTTTTCAATCTGGCGATCCACATTCTTGCTCTTCTGGTAACCGGGTTCCTGGTTTATCTGAGCGCCGGGATACTGTGGTTGCAGATACCCGCCATGATCCTATACGGAACGGTCATCGTCCTGAGCTTTGCGCCATTACACGAGTGTTCTCACGGCACGGCCTTCAAGACCCGATGGATGAACCACGCCCTTGGATATGTCATCGCGACGATGACGTTTAGGCCATTTCTCTACTTTAAATACCGTCACGCCGCCCATCACACATACACCCAGCATGAGGATCGCGATCCCGACATCGTGCCGTTTCCCCATTCACTCCTGGACTATTTTGCCCAGATCATCGGCGCGGGTTTCTGGCCCAAACTTTTTGGCACTTTATGGCGCGGAACGACCGGGCGGTTCAATGAAGAAGAACTCGGATTCCTGCCCGAAAGCGTTCGCACGCAGGTATCGAATGAAATCCGTCTGCAGTGTCTGTTCTATCTCGTTTTGATCGCGGGGTCGGTCTATTTTCAAAGCACCGTTCTACTTGTCTATTGGCTTGTTCCCCGCATTATCGGGGAGCCCGTGCTGCGCTCTATCCGTATGGCCGAACATACCGGCGCAGAAGAAAGCCCAAACCTCCTTGCCAACACGCGCACAACAATCGCCAATCCGATCCTGCGGCAGCTCTACTGGAATATGCCTTACCATGCCGAGCATCATCTCGCTTCATCTGTTCCGTTTCATGCGCTCGGCAAACTGCATGCCCATGTCGAGCCACATCTTGAGTGCGTGACAAAGGGGTATTTTACCGTTCACCGCGAAATCATCCGGGATGTCATGTCATCACGCAAACACGACGTCATCAGTCCCAATTGACGATGAAGAGTGAACAAGCGGACACACCCGGTGTTGTCATTGTCGGCGCGGGACACTCCGGTGGTCGTGCAGCTGAAAGGCTGCGTGCTTTTGGCTACGACAAGCCGATCACTGTTATCGGACAGGAGAGCCATCGGCCTTATGAGCGTCCGCCATTGTCAAAGGCCGTTTTGACCGCCAAAGCCCCGGTTGAACCACCGTTCCTGCTTACCGATGACAAATGGACGGCATTGCAGGTCAAATTCCTCCCGAACACATCCTGCCTGTCCATCGACCGCGCCACGACAACAGTCACGTTGTCGACCGGAGTGAGGCTTGCCTATGAAAAGCTGGTCCTGGCAACAGGATTGGCTCCAGGATCGATACCGCAACTCAGCCTGAACGATCGCGGCATATGCTGCGTAAATGCCTTTGACGATGCCGCACTGCTCCGGAGCCATCTGCACGAGGCGAACAATGTCGTCATTGTCGGAGCCGGATTCATCGGACTGGAGGTCGCCGCGAGCGCCAGGCAACTTGGTGCCGCGGTGACCATCATCGAAATTGCCGACCGACCGCTGCAGCGAATGCTGCCGATGCATCTGTCGAACTGGATTGCGGACTGGCATCGGGACCGCGGCGTCGATATCCGCTGTGGACGTCGGATTGCTTCGCACAAACCGGATGAGGAGTGCCACCTCGTTACGCTTGATGACGACAGCGAATTGAAAGCCGACCTGATCGTGATCGGAATCGGCGGCAAACCGCGCGTGGACTTGGCAGCACGGGCCGGCTTGTGCGTCAACAACGGTGTGACCGTCGATGCTCAGTGCAGAAGCTCCGATCGGAACATCTACGCAATCGGCGATATTGCACATCACCATCCCGGGCACGGCAGGTATTCCAGGCGGCTGGAAAGCTGGAAAAACGCCGAGGACAGCGCCGCGATAGCGGCAAAGGATATTTGTGGCGAACCGGCGCGATATGACCAGATCCCGTGGTTCTGGACCGATCAGTTTGGAAACAACCTGCAAATGACGGGAGAGATTCCGGATCACGCCGACATTTATGAGCGCGGCCGGATCGGAGAGTCCGGGTACCTTGCCTTTTATACGCAGGAAGAACAGCTGATAGGGGCGTTTGGCATCGATTGTGGAGGCGATATCCGCAAAGCCCGTGGCCACATTGAAAAATCCAGGCCTGTTACACGGGCGATCCTGGACAAGGCAGGCCTTTCTTTGAAAATCAGCCCGAATGTGTCTGCTGCGGAGGAGCTGTCAGCATGAACAACGCCTCCGCTGCAATCTGCGCCGGGCCAGATACTCCACTGGAGATCGCCGAAATCGCCGTTGCTCCTCCGCAGGACGGTGAAGTACTGGTCGAGATCGTGGCCAGTGGCCTGTGCCACACGGACCTGACCGCACTCGATGGCGAGAACGCGTCAGCAGTGTATCCGCTGATTCCCGGGCACGAGGGTGCAGGTCGCGTCATTGAAACAGGCCCCGGCGTTAAATCACTCAGCGAAGGCGATCATGTCATACCCCTTTATGGTCCCGAATGCGGCAGCTGCTCAATGTGCCGGTCACAGCGCACAAATCTTTGCTGGACGATCAAGAAAACCCGGGACAAGGGCGTCATGCCAAATGGAACATCCAGATTCTCTCGCGGCGGTCAAACCGTTCACCATTTCATGGGCACGTCGACACTTTCACGCTATACGGTCGTTCCCGAAATCGCCCTTGCAAAAATCCGGCGGGACGTGCCTCTGGATGAGATATGCCTGTTCGGATGCGGTGTCACAACCGGTGTGGGAGCAGCATTGCAACATATCAGGCCCGGAGACAAAGTTGCTGTTTTTGGCCTGGGCGGCATTGGCATCAACATTATCCAGGGCGCCAGAATTGCCGGTGCATCACAAATCATCGGGATCGACCTGACGGAAACGAAGGAAGCACTGGCCACGCAATATGGGATGACCCATTTCGTCAGTGCTACGGCCGGTTCCGACAATCCGGTTGAAGTCATTCGCGAGTTGACATCCGGTGGTGTGGATGTGGCGTTTGAATGCACCGGGCTCATTTCCGTCATGAGACAGTCGTTTGACTGCTCCGTTGCCGGATGGGGCAAATCAATCCTCCTTGGTGTAGAACCACCGGCCGCGGAGATGGCTTTTCCACCGGTTGGTGTCCGGTATGGCAAATCGATCCACGGAAGTTATTTCGGCGGCATCAAGGGGCGCAGCGGCCTTGGCAAGCTCATTGATCTGTTTGTCGATGGTGAAATTGATCTATCGGGACAGATCTCACATCAGTTTCCACTTTCCGGCGTCAATGAGGGATTCCGCCTGATGCGCCAGGGAATGTCTGTTCGCAGCATCATACGGTTCGAGTAGCAATTGGTCTGGATCAACGAAGCGGACTTTGTCTTTCGCAATCATCATCACGAGCGGGACAAGATCTATGCGCGTCTTGAAGCCGAGAGTGAGGCGCTGAGACGTTCGCAAGATGCGCTGCTCGACATCCCATATGGTCCCCATCCCCGTTCGCGCTTCGACTTGTTTATTGCTCCGACATCAAAGAAAATTGTGGTCTTTATTCATGGCGGCTACTGGCAGGGCCATTCGAAGGACCGCTATAGCTGTGTCGCGGCACCCATGGTGGAACGTGGATACACGACTGCCATTGTCGGCTATCCACTTGCGCCGGAAGTCAGCATCAACACCATCAAATCATGTGTTCTGGACGCACTTGATGAGATATGCCTGACAATGGGCAGACACACGCACCGGCCGGATCGGGTGCTACTTGCAGGTCATTCGGCTGGAGGGCATTTGGCCACCTGGGCATCACTGGCCTGGGATCAGAACAGGCTACCGGTTTCGGCCGTCATCCCGATCAGCGGTATTTTCAATCTCGTTCCGATCATAGAAACATCGATCAATGAATCCCTGGGATTGATCCCGGCTTCAGCGATGGCATTGAGCCCCATCAGTTACGACCCACCTGCCATGCCGGTCGTCGCCATTGCTGGATGTTGCGAGACGGAAGGTTTCAAGACCCAATCACGTGACTATGTCGATCATTGCAATTCCTCCGATCACGGAAGTGCGGAACTCGTTTGGATCGACCGGGCCAATCACTACTCGATCCTTCTCGATTTTTTTCAAACAAATTCGAAAATTCTGGGTAAAATCGACGAGTACATGGACCGTTGCCGGTAGGGGACGGAAAAAAGTGGAAAAAGATCCGGTCGCGCCAATGCGTAATCGGAGGGAGAGAGCATGGCCGGGCGTGATCGGCTGAGATATGTGAATTTCAATCAATTGCGATCATTTTATGCCGTCGCTCTTGAATTGAATTTCACCAAAGCGGCCGAATGGTTGAGTATCGGCCAGCCGACGGTGACGACACAGGTCAAGGATCTTGAAGAGGCCTATGACGTTCAACTGTTTCATCGCTCACCACAAGGTTTGGAATTGACCGACACCGGGCACGCCCTTTTGTCTTTGGCGCGTCAGAAATTTGCCCTGGAAGATCAGGCACACACACTTTTGACATCGACCGGGAACTCCTTTGCGGGCCGGCTTCACATTGGCACGGTTGGGCCGTTTTTCGTGATGGATCTTCTATCGGAGTATTCGGAACGATATCCGCTGATCAAAGTCTCGGTCGAAAGTGGCAATTCGGACGCAATCTATCAGCGGCTTTTGAACTTCGAAGTCGACGTCGCCATTCTGGGACAGGATTATCAGGATCACAAACTTGAAGCCATCAATCTGGGTCATCACGAAATCACGATCATCGTGAACAGATCGCACGCGTGGTCTGGCCGCAACAATGTTGACCTGGCCGAGTTGGACGGGCAACGGATGATCTATCGCGAGGAGGGATCAATGACGCGGCGGGCCCTCGAGGAAAAGCTTGAAGCAAAGAACATCCGCCCCAATGTCGTCATGGAACTTGCAAGGGATTCCGTTGTCGAGGCGGTCTCCGCCGGATTGGGTGCGGGAATCATTGCACGCGATGAACTCCCGGAAACCAGTCAGCTGAAGCAACTGCAGATTCGCGACGAAACGCCGTTTACCCATTCCTACGCTGTCTGTCTGAAAGAGCGCCTGGCAATCACGCCCATTCAGGTTTTCATGAATCTGGCCAGGAACAACGGCAAAGTGCCATAACCACTTCGGCCTGACATCAAGTTCCCGAAACCAGCCGGCACTGGCCAATTTCTCTTTCCGCTGCCCGCATGGATCGCCTCAACCACTGCGCGCCAATCGTCTTGCGATCAAAGGTGCAGCCAGCGTGCACAACACGAATATGCCTGTCAGGAGCCGCAAATCGGATGGCCTGAGACCCAGTGCCAGCGCGAGAGCCACAACCTGAAAATAGATCAGCGCCCCTACCACCGGCGCCGCAATCTGCCGCGCCAGGTTCTTGTTTCCGACAATGGCCTCACCAAGGATCGTTGCCGCCAGACCGATGATCAGAACGCCAGCGCCCATGGTCACATCCGCATAGCTTTGATACTGGGCCATGACAGCCCCACCAAAAGCACTTAAGGCGCCCGCCAGTCCGAGGCCGCCGACAATATACCAGCCAGTCGCCAGGCCCTGCGCCCGTGACATCATCTGATTGGCCCCGACCGAGCGCAGTGCCACTCCGATCTCCGTATGCAGGAACCAGAACAGCGCGCCACAAACCAGAAGGATAATGACCATCAGCAGGGCAAATTGCGACAGGGGCGCACCCCCGTCGGCATTGAGCAATTGTGTGAAAATCGTATCGAAATCGAAGAGCGCAGTATTCGGTTTCCCCATGATGCGGATATTGATGCTGAACAGCATCGTCAGGACTATGATCCCTGCCAGCAGAGAGGGTATCTTCAACAACAGATGAATGATGGCCGTCGCTCCACCCGCCACGACACCCGCCAGGATCGCCACCACCAGGCCCAAAACGGGATTGTACCCGGCCGCCAGAAGTGTCGCGAGAACAGCGCCACCGAGTGGGAATGTTCCCTCAGACGTCAAATCAGGCAGGGACAACACTCTGAACGGGATCATCACACCGAGCGCCACGAAAGCATAGACCGCTCCTTGTGCCAGACTCACCGGAAAAAGGTTGAGATAGACCGAGATGAATTCCATGACACGCCTCGCTCTAATTCAGGACCATACGGTCGCTGACGGCATCATGAAACCGGTCCACAAGGCCGCTGGCGGTCAGTTTTGACTTTTCCTCCGCACCGGCATTGAAGATGACGCGGCCCTCATGAATCATCAGCAGACGATTCCCGAAGGTGATGGCGTGGTTCATATTGTGGGTCACCATAAGCGTGGTCGTGTGATGTTCCTCCACTGTCTGCGTGGTCGCGTTCATCACCAACTCCGCAGCCCGCGGATCAAGTGCTGCGGTGTGCTCGTCAAGCAGCAGCAGTCGCGGCTGATTGAGGGTCGCCATGATCAATGTCAGGGATTGACGCTGACCACCCGAAAGCAGATCAACCCTGTCCGTAAGACGGTTTTCGAGTCCCAATCCCAGCGGAGCAAGCCTTTCGCGGAACACCCTGCGATCGTCGTTGCGGATGCTAAGCCGAAGATTTCGGCGATGACCGCGTCGCCTGGCAATCGACAGGTTTTCTTCGATGGTCAATGCCGCCGCGGTTCCCATCATCGGATCCTGGAATACCCGCGATACAAGCCTTGCCCGGCGGTGTGTCGGCCAGGACTGGATCTGAATGCCATCAACCGATATATGGCCGGAATCAACCGAGATTTCGCCGGCCAGCGCGTTCAGCAACGTGCTTTTTCCTGCGCCATTGCTGCCGATCACGACTGCAAAATCGCCCGGTTCCAATTCAAAGTCGATACCCCTGAGGGCTCGTTTCTCCTGGACTGTCCCCGGATGGAAAGTGCGTTGCACACCCTCCACCGCGACGGCCGTTCGATGATTGTTGGACACGTCAAGCCCTGCCGCGCCGGCGCTACTTTACACAGTCGCAATTGCTGAGCGCATCCGGCAGCGTCATACCCATCGCATCCATGCGCTTTGAGCTGATCAGCGCCTTGTGATCTTCCGGCTTGGGTCGAAAGACCGAGAGCTCAGATGGTTTGGACCCATCAAGTATTTTCGCAGCGCGCAGTCCGGCCTGACGGCCGACATCGAACCAGGAAACCGACATGGACGCCAGGATGTTGCCGTCCTCAACTCCAACTGGTGACGCATTGATCACCGGAATGTTGTCACGATTGGCCGCCGCAGCCACGGCGGGCATTGACGGCTGCAGCATACTCGACGGGATCAGATAGATGAAATCAACACCCTTGAGCGCCGCCACTCGAACCGGAATATCATTGGGCGTGTCGACGCTGACGGCATTGAGCTTGATTCCCATTTCATCGGCAGCGGCCTGCGCATATTGAACATTGACGACATCATTCGCATCGCCGGGATTGTAGAGCAAGCCAACTGACTCAATCTCGCCCAGCAATCGTTTTCCGAATTCGAATACGGTTTGCATGGACTGCAGATTGGATGCCCCGACAAAACGTTCACTGCCCTTTTCCCAGGATGGTACGAGCCCCGCATCAATCGGATCGGTCACCGGCGCAAAGACAATCGGGGTGCTCTTGTCGCGAACCACGCGTTTGGAGGCCTGGGTGATCGGCGTCGTAACGGTCAGGAACAAATCCGGATTGGTTGCTTCAAGAGCGGTGATCATCTGCGCCACAACGGACGGATCGAAATTGGCATCCTTGTATTCGAAGGTGACCTTGTCCCCCTCCTTGTAGCCTCCTGCCTCGAGGCCATTCTTGAATCCGGCCACCACGGCGTTAAGGGCGCCATGCGGGCCAAGATTGGCAATCGCCACCTTCTTGCCATCCGCCATCACACCGCTGACGGACAAAGGGCCCATCAACAAAACCAAAAGCGCCAACAAGGCTGTTTTTCCAATTATTTTCATCTGCATTTCTCCCGTGTGTGTTCCTCTGGTTTCATCGGCCGAATGGGCTTTTCAGACCGATCTATCCATATTGAAGTCCGTGAACGGACAGACCCGCTGCGCGCATCAGCGAGTACCAGACCGAGTCAATCATTTCAGTGCCTGAGACTCCGACGACCGGCTGCCGCTTCTCGGTTTTGAAATATCCACCTTCGCTGTCCCACGCTTCCAGTTCTGCCACGGCACATTCCAGATCGGGATCAGCGACGAGCACGGCCTGACAATCATCAAGCCCGGTGGACAGCAAGGCACAGGTCACCATGGTGTTCACATTGCGTGGAAAGCGCGCAGCAACGTCGCGCACACATCCATCGAATATCGTAACGGGCCCGTCCGTATTGGGCTCAAGCGGCGTTGTGTTGTCGAAGTCGATATTGCTTGGATTTTTCCGGAACGTGATCCTGACGTGCTTCCAGGGCGCCCTGCGTTTGATCAGTTCATGTCCGCCGATCAGCGCGCCCGCCGGCAGGAAAAGCCGGTTGCCGTTTTGCTTGGCAACGTCAAAAAGCCGTTCGCGAAGCCTGTCGTCCAGGAGTGCGGTTGTGGAGACCGGCATATAATCGCAAGTGGCCAATATCGCCGCGCCATGATCCCTCGTGATGTTCGGATGAGACGCTTCGATAATGAGATCCGGTGAAAAGGATTGAAATGAATCGATATTCAGCAATCTCAGGTCTGGATCGTAATTTGACAATTTGTCGGCAGTCCGGTTGTGGACAAATGCCAGCTCAAGCGCACCGTTGGATGACGCGATGCGGTTTGCGATCCCCGCCCCAATGAATCCACATCCGATGAGCCCTACTCGCATTGGCATTCCAGTCGTTCTCGAACTGCACTCGGCATACACAATTGGATAATTGATCCGTATACGTACTAATTTGACATCCCCTTGTCAAACCCCTATCCCTCCAGCCAAATGGCGCGATAAGAGACTTGGACCTGAAAACGCGATGGATGATGGCGTGGTTGATGACGACAAAGACGTGAAACACAAGGATGCGCAGCCGGTCGTTGTTGGCGACACCGCTGAATTCACGGATCTGCGCTACATGCTTTCGCATCTACTGCGGCGCGCGCATTTCAATGCGGAAGCACGTTTCGCCAAAATGATGAGCAGCAATGGTCTGACGTCAAGGCAATTGGCCCTGCTGGTCGCGGTCGATCAAAATCCCGGCGCCTCGCAAAACGCCCTCGGCGATATCATCGCACTGGACCGCAATTCGGTCAGCGAGCTGGTCCTGCGCATGATCAAGAAACAGTTGCTGCGGCGCGAGACTTCAAAAAAGGACAAGCGGTCCTTTGTGCTCATGCTGACCGACAAGGGCCGGGACATCATCAAGGAAGCGGCAGACAGGAACCCGGCCTATCAGGCAGACCTCAGCGCCAACCTGTCAGATGCGGAAACGAGGCAATTGATTGATTTTCTGCGCCGCATGGTCGGTTTATAGAACGCCTCACCCATCAGGCGCATAGACCAGCACCACCAGCCCGACGACGGTGATCAGGGCGCCGATGGCCACAAACGGGCTGGCCCAGCCATGACCGAGCAGGCCCTCGAGGATGATCACGAAACTGGGGATCAGGTAGCCATAGGCAAAGACCTTTCCGGCCGGCAATCGCATGGACGCGTATTGCAGCAGGAAGAAACTGATCGCCGTCGCAAACAGGGCAAGATAGGCCAGGCAATACCAGACCACCGCCGGCAACGCCTGCCAATCCGTTTCCAGCAATTCCGGCGACGCGTAGAGCGTGACACAAATGGTAGCGGCGACCAGCGTCCAGCAAGTGAACTCCAGCACGCCTTCGCCCCTGTTGAGCAGCCGGACAAGCGGGCCATAGGCGGCCTGACAGACACAGCCGATAAAGAAGATCATTTCGCCGCGGCCGACGTCGAATGCCATGGCACGCGCAAGGTCGCCGCGAAAAATCACCCAGAGCGCTCCAATCGCCGCAATGATCAGGCTGAACACGACCACGGGTCGGCTGATCTGGCGCAGCAGGAAATAGCCGAATACGGCACTCATCAGGGGAATCAGGGTAAAGACCGCGCTGGTCGAAACCGGATCGGTCATCCGCAGCGCAACGAACATCAGGATGAAGAAGACACCCATCAACGATCCCAGCACCGCAAAGCGCCATGTCGATCTGGGCAAGGTAGGCACACGCCTGGTCAAGGCGATCAGAGCCGCCATCATCAGGATCGCCGCCAACAGGAAACGCATGGCTGTCAGGGACGATGCGCCAATGTGAGGAGCCGCCAACGCACCATAGGAGAATGACCCGGCAACCAGGGCTGCATAGGACAGCATGGCGATATGTCCAAGCGTCCTTTCCCGATTGGTCGGCCCTGTATCCGCTTTGTCCACCCGAGTGCCTCGTCCATCGACGGAACAACACCCGCAACAGGCCGTCCCCATCCGATGGCAACTCTACAGCGGACCCGTTGCATTATGCAATCGCAATCCGTAAATTGGATATGATATCCATTAAATGGATAAAATACTGCCTGACAGAATAGCGGCGCAACCAGTTCAGCTGGAACCCACCGACATGGGGCAGCACCGACCCGGGGAGAGGAAAAGCAATGTCCGGTAACCTATTCAGAACAATCGAGGACGCCATCGCCGACCGCGCCGCACCGTTTCTGGTGCTGCCGGACGGGTCGCAGACAACCTATGGCGAAATGTTTGTGCTGAGCGGTCAATTCGCCCATGCCCTGACAGCAAATGGGGTTGCAAGGGGCGACCGGGTTGCCGTCCAGACGGGAAAATGTGCCGAGTGCCTGTGGCTTTACCTCGCCTGCCTCAGAATTGGCGCGGTCTATTTGCCGCTTAATTCGGCCTATACGGCAGCCGAGATCACCTATTTTGTCGGCGACGCCGAACCGACACTCTTCGTTTGCGATGCAGCTCGCCTGGACGATATGCGCCGGACCCTGGCCGATGGCGCGCAGACGGTGCTGGCGATCACCGGGGCTGATGCCGAGAGCCTCGCCGCGCAAGCCGGCCGCATGCCCGAACAGTTTGACACCGTCGATATATTGGCTGACGACCTTGCCGCGATCCTCTACACCTCCGGCACAACGGGCCGGTCGAAAGGGGCGATGATCACCCACGAAAACCTGCGGTCAAACGCGCTCGCACTCGTTGACATATGGCGTTTCGGTCCGGCCGACCGTCTGCTCCACGCGCTGCCGATCTATCACACCCATGGCCTGTTCGTGGCAACCAACACCATCCTGCTGGCCGGTGCCTCCATGCTTTTCCTGCCGAAATTCGATGTCGAAGCGGTGCTGAACTGTCTCCCACAGGCAACCACGATGATGGGTGTTCCGACCTTTTACAGCCGTCTTCTGGCGCGCCCGGACTTTACGGCGGAGACAGTCAGTAACATGCGTTTGTTCATATCGGGTTCTGCCCCCTTGTCGGCGGAGGTCCATCGCACATTCACCGCCCGAACCGGATTGGCCATTCTCGAACGCTACGGAATGACCGAAACAAACATGATCACCTCAAATCCCCATGACGGGCCGCGAAAGCCGGGGGCAGTCGGCTTCCCCCTTCCCGGCGTAACGGCCCGGATTGCTGACCCACATTCGGGACAGCTCCTGGATCAAGGCGAAATCGGCGTGATCGAACTAACGGGACCGAACGTGTTCAAGGGCTACTGGCGCATGCCGGAAAAGACGCGCCAGGTCTTCCGGGACGACGGCTATTTCATCACCGGGGATCTTGGCTACATTGACGATGATGGCTATTTCACCATTTCGGGTCGCGACAAGGACCTCATTATCTCCGGTGGCCTCAACGTCTATCCCGCAGAGATCGAAAACGCCCTGGACGCACTGGACGGGATCGCCGAGTCGGCCATTATCGGCTTGCCTCACGCCGATTTCGGTGAGGCCGTGACGGCTATTGTCGTGGCGTCGGACACCCATGCCGTTGAAGAGGACACCATCCGGCGGCAACTCCAGTCCGATCTGGCGAAATTCAAGGTTCCAAGACGGGTTATCACCATCGACAGCCTGCCGCGCAACACCATGGGCAAGGTACAGAAAAACCTGCTGCGGGAAGAATTCGTCGATCTTTATCGTGAATAGTGCATTTCAGGATTGGGCGGCAACGATCAATGCCGTTCCTCGCGCACGAAGGGCCGGCCGAGCGCGCCGGGTTCATCCGTGGCAGGATTGCGCGACAGGCTGGTCCAGACCATCACCGCCAGGGTCACCACATAGGGCATCATCAGAACAAAATATTGCGGCACCTGAATGCCGATGGCAGCCACTCGGGGGATCAGCGCTTCCATGCAGCCGAACAAAACGGCGCCCGCAAGCGCCCGCCAGAGCCGCCAGCGGGCAAAGATGACGAGCGCAATGGCAATCCAGCCGCGACCGCCGGTCAGACCATCCACCCAGATTTTCGACACGACAACGGTCAGATATCCGCCGGCCAGACCAAGCAGCAGCGCACCGATCAATACGGCGACAAAGCGATAGGCCGTAACGTTGATCCCGGCCGCATCGGCGGCATCCGGATTCTCACCGACCGCGCGCAACCGCAACCCGGCATTGGTTTTGTTGAGCATGTGGACGGACACGAAAAACAGAACCACCGTCAGATAGACGATCAGATCCTGGCTGAAGACGATACGGCCGATCACCGGTATATCGGAAAGAGGCCCGAGATCGATCGATGACAGACCGGTAAATGCCTTGTTGGTCCATCCCTGTTTCAAGGCGATGAGACTTGTCAGCCCTTGCGCCAGAAAGACAATCGTCAGCCCAGAAATCACCTGATTGACGCGCAAGAGGATAACCAGCGTGGCAAAGATCAGCGACAGGGCCGCCGAAGCAAGCGCTGCGACGCCAAGCGCCACCAACGGAAAGCCACCAAAGGTCAACACCGCACCGGCGCCTGCCATCGCGCCGACCAGCAGAAACCCCTCGGCACCGAGATTGAGCACACCGGATTTTTCACAGATGATCAGCCCGAGCGCGCCCAGCGCAAACGGAACAGCAAATCCGGGAATATTGGCTAGCCAGTTGATCAGAAAATCCATGATCGGCTACTCCACCCAGCGCACACGGTGTCGAATGAAGAACTCGGATGCAGCCACGCAGATGACGATAATCGCCTGGATGAGCTGCACCATGGCAAACGGGATCTGATAGAAAACCTGCAGGCTTTGTCCGGCAATCATCAGCGTCGCAACGAGGATCGATACCGCGACGATTCCAAGAGGATTGTTGCGCGCCAGAAACGCAATCAGAATGCCCGAAAAGCCATATCCGATGAAGAAGGACTGCGTCATGCGTGACTCGATTCCAGCACTGATCGCAAAGCCGGCAAGGCCGGACAACGCGCCCGAGATCAGGGCTGCCGTCAGGGTCAACGCGGCGACCCGAACCCCGAGGGCCTTGGCCATTTGCGCATTGGAGTGCACGAAGTTCAACTGAAAGCCGAACCGGCTCTTGACCATGAACCAGAAACAGAAAATCACCAGCGCCACGGCAATGAGCAGGGACGTATTGAGACTTTGCCAGCCCAGCGGCGCCAGCCGCTCGAAGTCCTCGAATTGTTCGGAATGGGGAAACGAACTGACCGGATCCTGCCAGGGTCCGTAGAGCAGATGCAGCAGGAAATTGAAGGCAATATAGTTCATCAACAGGGTTGAAATGATCTCGTTGATCCGCAGCCGCAGCTTCAAGATCGTCGGAAGCAGGATCCACATCATCCCTCCGAGCGCCGCGAAAAAGGCCATCAGCGGAAGGCGCAGCGAGGGCGGGCCGATATCGTTGATTGCGACAAGGGTCGCGCCAATTGCGCCGAAGATCACCTGGCCCTCGATGCCGATATTCCAGAACCGCGCCTTGAAGGCGATCCCCGCCGACAGGCCCACAATGATCAGCGGTCCCGCCTGCACGAGAACACCGGAAATGTTCTTTGGGCTGGTGAAAATGAAGACCACGAATTCGTTCAGCAGCGCAGCGAGCCCGACACCGGAGACCAACAGGATCACGACGGAAATGACAAGCCCGGCTGCCACACCGGCAAGAAACGCCAGCGACTGCTTCCACATCGGCATGTCATCGCGGATTTCGAGATTGATGCGACCAAAACGCCGGGCTCTGGCAATGTCAGACATGGCCCACCATCGCCTTTCCGATATCATGCCGGTCGGCGGGCGCATCAAATTCGGAAACTATCGTGCCCGAATTCATCACGCCGATCCGGTCGGACAGAAGCAGAATCTCGTCGAGGTCTTCGCTGATCAGCACGACGGCCGCCCCCGCATCTCGGGCGGACAAAAGGTGCCCGTGAACCGCCGCCGACGCACGCACATCCAGTCCTCGGTTGGGACTGTGGGCGATCACCACGGTCGGATCACCGGAAAACTCCCTGGCAATCACCAGTTTCTGCGCATTGCCACCCGACAGGAGTGCCGATCGCTGACCATCGCTGCGAACACCTTGCACATCATATTTCTTCACGGCCGACCGGGTCGCACGCGTCATGGTTTTTCGGTCAAGACGCATCCATGATCCGTATTTGCCGGACAAGACCCCGCCAATGGCGTAATTGTCCGAGACGCTGAGATCGCCCGCAAGCGCATAGCCCTGGCGGTCAGCCGGAATACAGGCGACGCCAAAGCGCCGACGCTCATCCGACCGGGCAAGGGTGATGTCGCCCGGCCCATCCAGATAAAGATGTCCTTCCGATGGCGGGAGCAGCCCCATCAGCACTTCCACCAACTCGCTTTGACCATTTCCGCCAACCCCGGCAATGCCGTAAATCTCACCGGATCGGACGTCAAAACTCAGATCACTGAGAACAGGCAGACCGTCCGCGCGCCGTGCAGCGACCTTTCGCACCGTTAATCGCGGTTTGCCGGTTACCGTGGACAGATGGCGCTTTTCAACGATCGATTCACCGACAATCATTCGGGTCAGGTCGGGCCCGGTCACCGCATCGGGAAGCACCGTGTCGACAACCTTGCCATTGCGCATCACCGTAATACGGTCGCTGTGCATCAGGGACTCGTTGAGATTATGGGTAACCAGGGCAACGCTGCAGCCGCTTTCGGCCAGCTTGCGGATGGCCTCGAGAAGTCGCTGCCCCTCCTCGTCGGTCAGAACAGCGGTCGGTTCATCCAGAATGATGATGTTGGCACCGGCCACCAGGACTTTCAGGATTTCGACCCGTTGCTGTTCGGCGATCGACAGGGCACCCACGGGTTTGTCGAGATCGACCTCAAATCCCACCAGATCGGCCTTTTCGGAGATCAGCTCCCGGACCCGTTGCAGGGACTGGCGATAGCCACCTGCAGCATTCGCCAACAAAATGTTCTCGACCGTGTTGAATGGCATGACCAGCTTGTAATGCTGGTGCACCATACCGATCCGAAGGGACTGTGCATCGGACGGACCGCGAATCGACACCGTCTGGCCGGCGATTTCGATGGCGCCGCGATCTGCTGCATAAAGACCGGCTGCGACATTCATCAATGATGATTTTCCGGCCCCATTTTCACCGAGAAGGGCGTGAACTTCGCCCGAACGAAGGTCGAAATCGACATCATCGAGGGCAACAAAGTCACCGAAGGATTTCGTGATGGAGCGCAGTGCCAGGGCCGGCACGGCGGGATCATGCGCCGGGCCGCTTTCAGCGTGAGCAGAAATGCGGCCCGGCCCGGTGGTCATTGCTGGCTGGTCACACCGTCGACAAACCAGTCCATGCCCCAAAGAGCACCATCGTCAAGAACGGCACCCGCGGCAACGCGTTCCTTGCCTTCGCGATCCTTGAGTGGTCCGGCAAAGACATGCTTGCCGCCCATGATGGCATCGCGCTCGGCCATGATCTTGCCTTTGTCTTCATCGGAGACCGCATCGCCACAACAAACGATATCGGTTCCACCCTGGGCAATTGACAGAAAGGCACCATAGGGCTGGGATTCCCATTCACCTGCGGTGATCTTCTTGATTTCCGGGATCAGGAAGCGATCCCAGACCCAGGCCGACGAACATTGGGTGGCACTGCTGAACTCGGAAAGGTCACGGTGGTGCCCCGTTCCGTAAATGCCCTTCTCCTGCGCAACGATCTGCGGTGTCGGCGTATCGACATGCTGACCGATGACGTCGATGCCCTGTTCGGCAAGAGCTTCAGCGGCAGCCCGCTCCTTGACCGGGTCATTCCATGCGCCTGTGAACACAACCGTCACAGTGGCATCGGGATTGATCTGCCGGGCACCCAGCGCATAGGCATTGACGGTCCAGTTGACGAGACCGAACGGGTTGGCGGCCACGAAACCGAGCTTGCCGGTTTTGGATGCCGCTGCTGCGGCCATGCCGCACAGATACTGGCTTTCATAGGTCCGGCCGTAATAGGACATGAGGTTGGTCCCATTGGTCGTGCCGGCCGGATTGAGAAACACCACATCCGGGTACTTCTCGGCCAGTTCCTTGAACGCATCCGAATATCCGAAGGCCGAACCCAGAATGATGTTGTGCCCCCGGTCGATAAACAGCTCGACAGCCGGCTTGATCGCGGTGGCATTTTCCGGAACATTCTCCACGACCGGAATGGTCATGCCCAGTTCCTTTTCGATCTTCTGGCGCGCTTCGTCGAGCGCCTGCGACCAGCCGCCGTCATTCTTCTGAGAAAAAATAACCATGGCGGGCTTTGGATCGCCCTTCAGCACGAACTCGGCGCTGGCGCCGGCAATGGACGCTGCCAGCGCCATTCCGGCAAGGCCCCAGGTAATCAGTTGCTTGTGCATGTGTCTGTTCTCCCTTCACGGACGGCCCGACCGAGACGGGTCGCGAGTATGAGTTTGTACCATTCCAATTCTGTTGTTGTTATGCTGGATGGCCCCGGTTGGTTTCCTTCAATTCTGAACGCATTCAGCCCGTGCTGATCGCATCGTAAATCATGCTCGGTGTAATTGGCGTGTGATGGAACTTGTGGTCGCCGAACGGTTTCAGGGCATCGGCCACGCCTGACGCAACCGTTGCACCGACTGCAATGCACCCGGCTTCGCCGACACCCTTGACGCCGAGCGGATTGAGCGGAGACGGTGTTTCCAGATGCTGGATATCCACCTCGGGAACCTCGGTCGCATAGGGGATCAGGAAGTCGACAAAATTCGCATTGGTCGGGTTGCCGTCCTGGTCATATTCGATGCGCTCCATCAGCGCGCCGCCAAATCCCTGCGCCAGCCCGCCCATCACCTGGCCGTCGACAATCACCGGATTGATCATGTTGCCGCAGTCGTGGATGCAGACATATTTCTGAATCTCGACGCTGCAGGTATCCGGGTCGATCTCGACGATTGCAGCGTGAACACCATAGGCCCAGGTCGCACATTCGGGGCTGTAATAGTCGGTCGCCTCCAAACCTGGATGCTGTCCTTCATCCAGCGGTGGACCATCATGCCGGCTGGCCGGTGCAAATTGGGTCGCCGCCTGCGCCGCATCATTGAAGGCGTAACGCAGCGGATTGGTCGCTGTCGCAATCGCAGCCAGCGGAACGTTGCGATTGCCGCCAATGATCCACGCGGCACCGTCACGCAGTTCGATCTCTTCGGGATCGGCTTCCAGCATGTTGGCGGCAGCCGTGATCGTTTGCTTGCGGACCAAAAGCGCTGTCTTGTGAATGGCATTGCCGGACACGACCGCCGCACGGCTGGCAAATGTGGCCACACCCCAATCATAGGCGCCGGTATCGCCCTCCGTGAGAATGACATCCTCGACGGCGACACCCAACTGATCAGCAACAATCTGTGCAAATACGGTCTCGTGGCCCTGTCCCTGGCCGGACAGCCCAGTGTTCACATAGACCTTGCCGGTGATCGGGTGAATCTTGATATGACCACCCTCATAGGGACCAAGTCCCGTGCCTTCGACGTAATAGGCAAGTCCCAGTCCGAGATATCTGCCTTCGGCTCGCGCCGCTTCCTGCCGTGCGGCAAAATCATCGGCACCGATGGACGCGTGCACCATTTCAAGCGCCTTGTGATACTGCCCGCTGTCAAGGCTGACACGCAGCCCGTCTGCGAAGAGCAACCCTTCACGCACAAGGGGGAACTCATCCTCGGTAACAAGGTTGCGGCGCCGCACCTCAAACCGGTCAAGGCCAAGTTCTTCCGCAAGTTGATCCATCGCCCGCTCGATGGCGAAGCATGATTGCGGCCGACCGCAACCACGATAGGGCGTCACCGGCACGGTCGGGGTATAGACGGCCTGAAACCGCACTTCGATATTCGGAATGCGGTAGGGCCCTGCGATCGATGTCGAGGCGACCTGCGCCACCGCGATTCCATAGGGAATGAAGGCCCCGGTGTCATGCAGGAAGAAATCCTTGAGCGCCACCACCTCGCCATTCTTCCGGGCGTGCAACTCGATCATATGAATCTGGGTTCGTTCCTGGGTCGAACCGATGAAGTTCTCTCGCCGGTCCTCGATGTATTTCACCGGGCTTCCCAGTTGCATGGCGGCGAATGGAACCAGCAATTCATCCGGATAGAACAGCAGCACCTTCTGGCCAAAGCCGCCGCCGACATCGGGCGCAACCACACGCACCTTGTCCTCGTCAAGTTCCAGGATCGATGCCAGGCCACCACGCACCGAAATCGGTGCCTGGGTGGTGTCCCAGACGATCAGTTCTCCCGTGATCTCATCATAACGCGCTGCAACAGCACGGCATTCCATGGCCGCGGAGGTCGAGCGATCAACCTGGATCTGTATGCGCGTGACGTGGTCTGCCTCGGCATAACCGGATTGCGGATCGCCGCAAATCTGGTTGAAATCGGCCGCAACATTGTTGGGATGTGTTGCGTGGACCAGCGGCGCGTCATCCTTGACGGCGGCTTCGAGATCAAGCTCCACATCAAGCGGCTCGTAATCGACATCGACCAGCAACGCCGCATCTTCTGCGGTGTAGCGATCCACTGCCACGATCATGGCAACGGTTTGCCCGACATAATAGACGTCGTCTCGGGCCAGCGGGCGCTGGGTCTGTGCATCCGTCATCGATTCATGCGGAATGAGCAATGGCATCTTGATGTCGAGAGGACCGATATTGTCACAGGTGTAGACCGCGATCACACCAGGATGGGCTTCTGCCTCGGATGTATCGATCCCATTGATGCGCGCCCGGGCAAACGGGCTGCGCACAAACGCGGCGTGTCTGACACCGGGCAGCGCAATGTCATCGACATAGGCACCCTCGCCCTTGAGGAATTTCGCATCCGCATTGCGCTTGACCGGCGCCCCGAACATCCGTGTCGACATGAAATGCTCCTAAGCGCTGCCCCAATTGGCTTTGTCTGCCGCCTGACGGACCGCCTTCACAATGTTGGCGTATCCCGTGCAGCGGCACAAATTGCCTGACAGCAATTCCCTGATTCCCTGATCGGAAAGATCCATTTCCTCATCTGATTCCATGTGGCTCAGCACATTCATGATCATGCCCGGCGTACAGTAGCCGCATTGCAGCGCATGGCAGTCACGGAAGGCCTCCTGCAACGGATGCAGATCGCCATTTTCGTCGGCAACGGACTCGATGGTGCGGATATCCGCCCCATCGGCCTGAACCGCAAAGGTCAGACAGGACCGCCCAGAGCGGCCATTGATCATGACCGTGCAGGCGCCGCAAACGCCGTGCTCACAGCCCACATGTGTGCCGGTCAGACCCAATTCATGGCGCAGAAAGTCTGACAGCAGCATCCGTACACTGACATCACGCTCGACGGTTTCACCATTGACCGTCATCCGCGTGCGCTGTTTCGGATCTGCCGATTCCTGCTGTGTCTTCGAGAGGCTGCGTTTCATTGAACCGGCTCCCCTGTTGCGCGCTCGGCCGCTTCCGCAAGCACCCGGCGCACAAGGCCGGAAAGCAGGTGTTTGCGGTAGCCGGTGGTTGCGTGCATATCGTCCGGCAGCGTTACGGCGTCCCCCGCCACTTTGGCTGCATCGTCGATGGATTGTTTTGTCAAAGTCGAACCCGTTATCGCCTCTTCCACCCTGTTCAAAAGGACCGGTGTGGAAGCAATGCCGCAGGCCCCGACCCGCGCACTTGTGACGGTATTCCCACCATCGACGGATAGGATCGCACCAACCGCCGCAATCGCATAGTCCCCCTGGCGGCGGGCAAATTCGTGGAAGGCGTAACCGGCGCCCTCCGGCAGTACCGGAATATTGGCGTGAAGGATCATCTCATCCGGCGCTCTGCTGGTCGTCATGTGAAACTGGAAGAACTCTGCCGCCGCAATGTCGCGGGTGCCGTTCGGACCAACGGCCGTCACTGTACCGCCGGCCAGCAGGAGCAGCAGCGGCATCTCCGCCGCAGCATCGGCATGGCACAGACTGCCGACCACTGTGCCCCGATTGCGAATGGGAACATGGGCAACATAGTGCATCATCTCGCGAATGAGCGGGTGTGCCGCGTGGACAGTGTCATCGAGCTCCAGATCACGGTGACGCACCATGGCGCCGACCTTGATCACGCCATCGGAAATCGAGATGTCGGAAAGATCGGCAACATTCTTGATATCCACGAGACGGGTCGGGCTGGCGAGGCGCAGATTCATCGCTGGAACGAGGCTTTGTCCACCGGCCAGGATCATTGCGCCGGGGTCTTCGCTCAACGCCGAAACGACTTCGCTCACCGTTTGCGGCGAACAGTAATCGAACAGCGATGGTTTCATCTGCTACCTCCCGGGTTAAGGTCTTGCCGGTTGCCGATTTGCCGGAATTGCAACCTTCCCGTCTTTCTGCGAAATTCTGGTTCGTTCGGCCTTCGGATTAGCTCCTTTTATATCCACATAATGGATACTGTATCTAACAATTGAGTATACGCGCGTGGATTTGATCCTGTCAACAGGATTTGGCGGGAGACCTGCGTTCCAAGGGCCAACGAACGATCGCACCTGAGGCACCTGTCGCGAATTGTTCAATCCGTGTGGGCAATCGGATCAATCGGTCGTGAAAGGCCGACTCCAAGAACCGCTTCGCACCAGGCGGCCATGCGCAGCAGGTTATGCTCGCAATGCGGCGCTGCAACGATCTGAAGCCCCACGGGAAGCCCGTCATCGGTAAAACCACAGGGAACGGAAATCGCCGGACATCCGGTAACCGTGATCGCATAGCCCAGAACCAGCCAATCCAGGTAGGTTTCCAGTTCGATACCTTCGATCGCCGAGACATAGCGCTCTTCCACCGGGTTTGGTGCGACTGGCGCAGTCGGCGTGATGAGGAAGTCATGCCGATCAAGGAACCGGTGCATTTCGTGGCGCAGCGATGAACGTTTGTTCTCGGCATCGGCCAGATCCTCGGCTGTCAACTGCAATCCCTGCTCGATGTTCCAGACCACCTCCGGTTTCAGCCTGTCACGGGCCGTCGCCAGAACCGGATGGCGGGTCGCCGAGAACTGAAACGCCCTCAACGGCCGGAATGCATCATGGCAATCGGCAAGGTCGGGCGTCACTTCTTCAACACGAGGACCATCCTGCGCCAAACGGTCGACGGCCGAGCCGACTATTTCCCGAACCTGCCTCGAAACGACGGCCACCCCCAGATCCGCGGAATAGGCGAACCGTGTGGGTTGCTTTGGTTGCTCTGCGGCAACGCGATAGGCTGCAGCCTCGACCGGTCGGGTCAGCGGATCACGCGCATCGAACCCGGTCATCGCATCAAGGCCCAGCCCCACATCGGCCACGCTGCGGGCCAGCGGCCCGATGACGGAAAGGGTCTGGTATGGAACCGGGCTGGGGCCTTGCGGAATCAAACCTGGCGTGGGACGCAGGCCGACAATGCCGCAAAATGACGCCGGATAACGCAGCGAACAGGCAAAATCGGATCCTTGCGCCAAAAACGCGGCACCTGTCGCTACCGCTGCTGCGGCACCGCCGGACGACCCGGCTGCGGACCTTTTGGTGTTCCAGGGATTCACCGTGCGTCCGAAAACCGCGTTGAATGTGTTCGCGCCGGCCTCGAACTCGGGCGTATTGGACTTGGCATAAACGACACCGCCCGCCCCTTCGATGGACTGAACCGCATAATCGGAACGCACTGCCACATGATCCTTGAACGCGAGCGAGCCCCAGGTGGTGCGAACGCCCTCGACTTCATAGGAATCCTTGATTGGCAAAGGCAGGCCATGCAGGGGCGACTGGAAGCCTCCGCCGGAGGTTTCGACATCACCGCACACGGCGTGCGCACGGTCAAAACAAAGAGTCGGCAGGGCATTGATGATCGGATTGACCGCGGCAATCCGTTCCGCCAGAGCACCCAGCAATTCGGCCGGGCGAAGCGTGCCGTTTTTCAGGTGATCAACCGCCGCACAGGCGGACAGGGTCCACAGTTCATCCGGCATTTCCGATCGGCTCCCTCAACATTGCGGTGGCAAATTGAACCATATGCCTGTATCCAGTGGGTGGATACACCACCGATTGTTTTCCGGGACGATCAGCCCGAACAGGGGCTGCCCAATGGAATGTTCGCACCATGAGTCTTGATACCAAAAAAGCTTCGAAATCCACACCCGGCAAGGCTTTGCCAGGCATGGAGCGGTCTTTTGCGATCCTCGAATTGATTGCCGCCCGGCCCAGTCGCGTGGTCGATGTCACCAACGAACTCAACCTTCCATGGGCAACGGTTCACCGGACAATCAAGAAGCTGGAAGCCGCGCAGTTCATCTACCGGGATACCGAAACCAACCGGTATGAAATCGGCCCGCGCATGTGGCATATCGGTTCGGCCTACCTGGCCAACAACAAGCCGATGAACACGGCAATTTCCTATCTCGCGAGCGAACGCAACATCAAGAATGTCGACATCCAGATTGTCGAGAGGATCGGAAATTACGCGGTCGTCACCCACGCGGAAAAACGCCAGACCCACCCGATTTACAAGGCGCAATACGGATTTCATATTCCGCTTCACGCCGGTTCGAAGGGATGGGTGTTGCTGGCCTATGCGGATCCGGATTTCATTGAGCACTATGTGGAGCAGGATCTGGAGCAGCTCACGCCATCGACAATTGTCGACAAGGCAGAGTTGCTTGCCAAACTGGATGAAGTCCGGGAGAACGCATACGCCTTCACACTTTCCGATGTTCAGCCCTTCACCGGATCGATGTCCGCGCCGATATTCAACGCATCCGGTGCCATGGTGGCGTGTGTCTGTTTTGTTTTCCTCAAGAAGATTGCCAGCAACACAAAGCTGATGGAAGAGCTGCGCGAGCACCTTGAATTGATGACCCACACGATCTCCATCGAGCTCGGCTGGCGTCCGGGTCACAGCTGAGATCGGAGCGACGGGCGCTTGGATTGCATCATTCGACCGTTCAATTTTGTTTCCTGACCTCATCAATTCCAGGTTTTGACGGAACCGGCAAAGCCTGAATGCATCAACAAGATCAAGGGCCGACACCGTTGTTGCGTTTCTGAGAACACGTGAAACGGACTAGTCGATCTCCTCATAGGAACCACGAAGATTCTTGAAGGTTTCCTCAAGCGCATCAACCACCGCATCAATCGAGGCCTGCCCCATCTCTGCCGTTGCCTTCGTCGGATCACCGAAAATGGCAGCGTGTCCGACATCGGGCCGCGGCCGCTTCATATAGGTTCGCGTCGGATTGGTCGGCGCAACAAGGTCCCAGCCAACGGGCCCGTAATGGGCACCGTCAAGACGGTCCATCTTGACCAGTTCCGGCCGGGTCGCCAGCTGGAATGATGTTTCGAGTTCGCCGGCATGCCCCATTCCGCCCTCAACGGATTTGCGGATCGCGTGGATTTTGTCGGCGGCCGGCTCCCAATAGCTCACCGCCGACACTTTGAAAGTGTGGGCGTGATCCAGTTCGTCGATCAGAAGCCGCGCGACCTGGTCGTTTGCCGTTCCGCTTGGCCGATTGCCGTTCAGCAGGATCAGATGCTCAAACCCCTGCCCCACCAGCGCAGCACCAATTTCGAACATCATGGTCTGATAGGTTGGAATGGACAGCGAAATGGTACCCGGAAAGTGCTCGAAGGTTTTTGAGATGCCATAGGCAATGGGCGGCGCGACCAGTGCGTCCAGTCGCTCGGCAAGCCGCAATGCGATATATTCGGCCTGGTGGGTATCGGTGTCCGTCGGCATATGCGGCCCATGCGCTTCGGTCGCCCCGGTGGGAATGATGACGGCGCATTTTCGTTCGATCGCCTCGCCGACTTCCATCTGCGTCATTGAAGACATCCGGTGTTCCATCGCTCAGCTCCCTTTCATCTGCAGTGCAATCATGGCTTCCGTGAAAACAGCCGTTTGAAATAACCGGCAATGACCATGCGCATCAGCGCCAGACCATTGACCGCATTATCGGCGCGAGGCGCAACCGCAACCGGTTCGGACGGTTTATCCGCCCCATCGTCGTCAGCAACCGGCTGAACTTCGTCCTCACCGGTGGCCGGAGAATGCGCTGACGCTAGCTTTGCCTCAAGATTGGTGACGAACTGGCCAATCAGCAATTTGGCCGTTTCCTCGATCACACCGGCCCGTCCGAATTGCGCAATGGGTCCGGAGAGCTGGACATCGGCATCAACACTGACCTCGGTCTGTGCGCCATTGTCTTTCAACGCATAGTCCATCACCAGTTTTGACCGTGAACCGCCCCGCTTGTCGAAACCCTTGCCCTCCGCATGACCGGTCCGGGCCGTTTCGTCCACCTGAACCTTGGCTTCGCCCTCGAAGGATGCCGTAAAGGGGCCCAGCTTGATCGCCACCTGCCCCGTATAGACGCCATCGCCCTTGTCTTCATTAAGGCTGGCGCCGGGCATGCATTCGGCAAGTTCCGGAATATTCTGAAAAAAGGTCCAAACCACATCCGGCGGCTGGCTGACATTGAAGGTCTGACTGATTTTCAAAGTCCGTCTCCGGGTTGCTTTCGTCGGCGTTGGGTGACCAGTCTCAAATACGCAAGGTATCAGGAACCAGCGCGCGCAACATCAATCGATTTCGGCCCCGACAGCGTTCCAGTCCTGATCGGGATCTGTCCAGCCGTTCGGATAATTGACCTTGCCGGACTGCTTCATCGCGTCAAATGCGCCGCCCCGATCGAACATCGGCAACGCGCCGCGTTCCTTTCGAATGGAGGCCCGGTGCTCTTCCGTTTTCTCCCGGTCAGCCACCCATTTGCGACCATCGAGATGGACAACGACACCATAGTCGTCACGCGCTGACTGTTCGGTGATCAGTCCGCATTGCAGATCATAGACAACCATGTCGATCTCGCGATCCAGCGGGTCGCCCCATCCGCCGCCGCCGGTGGTCACCACCCGCACGGATGCATCGGGCGGCACGACGACCGTGTCGCACATGCCCGGATAGACCGCTTCATTTCCGGTCTGATCGATCATCGACACCTGATAGCTCATGCCAGCCTGACCGCCATTGACGCCATAACAGCCGAGGATCGACCGGTCCGCGTTTGATATCAGGCGGCACTCCTCCAGCGCCCGGATGCGTTTGTCGTAGCCCAGGCCGCCACGACGATAGCCGGCGCCGCCCGAATCCCGTTTCAGCGCCAGTTGCTCGACCATGATCGGATAACGGATTTCAGAAAACTCTGCCGGCAGGTTTCGTGAGTTCGGCACGATATGCACCACATCGGAACCATCAGCCCACGGGCGGCCGGGACCGCCACCGCCGAGCACTTCTCGAAACAGGTAGAATTCTTCCTGAGTGCCGCCGCCAGTCAGACCCCATATTCGGATGGTTTCATGGTCGGCCGGCATTTTCCCGCCTGTCGCCTTGGAAAGGCAGGCGGCGAAGATTCCAAGAGAACGCAGCATCAGGAAAAACCGCATGCCTGTCGGCTTGCTGAAGGTCGGGGTGATCAGGGTACCCTTTTCCGGGAACTTGATCTCGATGACATCGAGCACGCCCTCGTTGGAATCGATTTCCGCTGCCCGTTCCGGCGAGCTGGCAAGCGAACGCAGCACTGGCGCCAGCCATTTGCGAAAGTATCGACCTTCCACCTCGTCAAGAGACCAGTTGATCGGACCTTTGGCTTCCGGGTCCGTTCCGTTGAAATCGAGGATGATCTTCTCCGGCGTCTTCGTCATTGTCAGGCGAAGCGCATGCAATCTCGGCTCGTCGACACCGTCGGCCTCGATATAATCCTCGTAGTGATAGGTTCCGTCCTTGATCTTCGGGAAAATTTCACGGCGGAAGATTTCCGCCGTGTTCCGGATGATCTGTTCGAAGGCGGATTCCAGCGTGTCCACACCGTACCGCTCGGCCAGGGCGACAATCCGGCGTGACCCCAGCTTGGCCGCGCCGATCTCCGCGTCCAGATCACCTGCCAGATGTTCGGACAGGCGCGAGTTTCGAACGATGATCTTGAAGGCCGCATCATTGAGCACACCGCCATCGTAGAGCTTGATGGGCGGGATCAGAACACCTTCCATCCAGCTGTCGGTGGCATGAACGGGCAGGCTGCCCGGCACGGAACCGCCGATATCGTCATGATGGCCGAACACTTGCGAAAACCCGATCAGCCGATCACCGTGGAAGATCGGCACGGTGGTGCACAAATCCGGCACATGGCCGATACCGCCACAGGAATTGTAGGGATCGTTCCAGAAAAACACGTCGCCCGGATTAATGTCGTCCTCGCCAAAATACTCGAATACCGGCTCAACGATGGCAGAGTAGGAGCGCCCGGTCAGCTTGCGTCCCTTCGCATCGAACAGGGCAACCCGATAGTCGTGCTGGTCACGGATCATGGGTGATCGGGCGGTCCGCTCGACAGCCGCCTCGATTTCCAGCTCGGCCGCGCGGATCGTCCCGTGGATGACCTCCAGCTCAATGGGGCCAAGGTCGGATGGGGATTGGTGTTTTGTCATAGTGCCAGCACCTTCAACCGCTTTTGCCAAGGATAAGATTGCCATAGTCGTCACAGGCAGCCGACCACCCTTTCGGAACAACCGTGGTGGAGCCGTATTCCTCGATGATGGCGGGGCCCGTCACTTTCTGCTCCACGGCAAGCGATTGCCGGTCGAAGATTGGACAGTCGACCCAGCCCGTCTCCTTCCAGAAGGCCTTTCGGATCTGGGCCGGCTCGGCAGCCATGCGGTCATTGGCGACGACCGCTATGTCGGGCCGGTGTTGTTCGCCGACCGCCTGCACCCTCAGATTGACCAGTTCGACATCCTGCTCGCCCTCATATTGAAAGCCGAATGTTTCATCATGTACCGTGTGGAACTGCTTCCACATATGCGCGACGGCTTGTTCGTCACTCAGGCCCGGCGGGATCGTGACCTGAACTTCATGCCCCTCACCAAAATAGCGGACATCCGCGACATAAACGGTCTTGATCCGCTCCTCGGCAATGCCTTCGCCGCGAATATCGTCAATTCCCTCGCGCGCCAGCGCTTTCCAGGTATCGATGATTTCCTGCGTATCGGCCGTCGATTGCCGCCGCACGATGGTGCGAATGTAGTCACGCCGAACATCCGAAACATGCAGGCCGAGCGCACACAGATTGCCCGGATTCGGGGGAGAAATGATCGTTGTGATTCCCAGAAAATCTGCAACCTCGGTTGCGAAAAGTCCGCCGGCCCCGCCAAATGCGACCATGGCATATTGGCCGGGATCGCGACCCCGGGTCGTGGTGACCTGGCGAATGCCGAACACCTGATTGACTGCTGCGATTTCCAGCACCCCGGCGGCGATCTCCTCAGCCGACATGCTGTGCTGTGCACCAAGAACGCCGTAGGCCGCTCGGGCCGACTCAAGATCCAACTGGATTTCACCGCCGATCAGGGCCGTTGGCAAGCGCCCGAGAACGATGGCGGCATCGGTCACGGTGGGTTTCTTGCCGCCCTTTCCGTAGCAGATCGGACCCGGATCGGCGCCGGCGCTCTGCGGTCCGACCTTCAAATTGCCATAGGGATCGGTCCAGGCAATAGAACCACCGCCTGATCCGACGGTCACGATGTCGAGCATCGGAGTCTTGACCGGATAGTTCTCGACCATCGAATCCGATGTGTACATCGGCGTCTGGTTCTCGATGATCGCGACATCGGTGGATGTCCCGCCGACATCGCTGGTCAGAATATTGTCGTAACCTGCCAGCTTGGCCATGTGGATGGCGCCCAGGATCCCCGCAGCCGGGCCTGAAAGAAGCATGGTAACCGGACGTTCACTGGCGGTGGAATGGGTAACGACACCACCGTTGGACTGCATGATCAGGAACGGTATGTCGCCGGATCGCGCCTTCAGCTCATCGGCGGCATTTTGCAGATAGGTCTTGCAATAGGGTTTCACCAGAACATCGATCAGCGTCGTCATGGCGCGTTCATATTCCCGGTACTCGGGTAGCACGACGCTGGACAGGGACACAAAAACGTCCGGAAAATGCGCCTCGATCAGCGCGCCGATCTTTTTTTCGTGATCGTCATTGGCATAGGAGTGCAGCAGGCACACGGCGATACATGTCACACCATCCTCGACCAGCTCGCGAACCGCCTGGAGCGTTTCGGCTTCGTCGATGGGGGCAAGTTCCGTGCCGTCATATTTCATGCGTCCCGGCACTTCGCGCACCAGGTCGAGCGGCACCAGACGCTTCGGCTTGACCCAGAAAAAGGAGTTCCCATAGCCATCGGGGACCGATTGCCGGGCAATTTCGATGAGATGTCTGAACCCGCTGGTCACCAAAAGGCCGAGGCCGGCGAATTTGTGCTCAAGCACCGCATTCGTTGCAACGGTCGAGCCATGCAGCAACAGATTGAGGTCTGCGGGATTGCCTCCATCGCCATCAAAGATTTTCTCGACACCGTTCAGCAAACCGATACTTGGATCCGTGGGCGTTGACGGTGTTTTCACGGCCGTCATCGCACCGGTCTGTTCGTTGATTGCCACCACATCGGTGAACGTACCGCCCGTATCGATCGCGATCCTGGTGCCCATATTGTCCTCCACAATATCCAAATAGCGGATATCTTATTCATTAGACGAATACTATTTGAGTTTCAAGTGATAACCGATTTCACACCAGCTCATCGGTGCGGGAACACGTCTATGAGACCCCGGCTGCGCTTGCGCGCACCATTCTCGCTTGCATATCGCGCCAAATTGCAAACATACTGAGCCAATGGTCGGTTCTGTTCAAATCGGCACTGGACTATGGACCATTCGGCGGCGACGCTGATCGCACCAGACGTCAAACCGAAACATGGGAAGCGACATTGTCAGCCATCGATAGATTTCAGGTCGCCCGCCCCATTCACATGCTCTGCGCGGTGCTCAAGCTTTCGCCCGAGCATGTTCTGCGGCGAGCCGGGTTGCCGACAGACTACCTTGCCAATGAGACACGCGGTGTGACCGCCGCCAAGGCGTTTGATGTCTGGAATGCGGTCGATGCCGAAGCAAAGCGTCCGGACTTGCCATTGTTCCTGGGGAAAACATTCGTCAAGGGCCCCTTCAATCCGGCGGTGTTTTCCTTTTCGTGCAGCCCCAACACGGAAATCGGGCTGACGCGCCTGGCCATTTTCAAGCCGCTCGTTGCGCCGATCATCCTATCCGTCAAGCGACAGAAAGAGGCGCTCTGGATCACCTTGCGGTCGTCCGACGACAAGATCCGGATGCCTGCGACCATGGCCGCTTTTGAATTGGTCTATTTCATCGAACTGGTCCGGCTTTGTACGTGCGAGCACATCATTCCGCTGTCCGTCGGAATTCCGGCCGAATGTGGCAATCAGCATGATCTGGAAACAGATTTCGGCGTTCACCTGGATGAGGCGGAGATACCGACCATCGTTCTGTCACTGGAGGATGCGAGACGGCCGCTGATATCGGAAAATGAAGCCCTTTGGGCCGATCTGGAGAGAGGCTTGAACCGCGAATTGATGGAGCGGAACCGGTCCGCGCCAACGCATGAACGGGTCAAGAGTGCTCTTCTCGAGATGTTGCCCAGCGGGCGCTCAACGGCCGATGATGTCTGTCTGCATCTGAATATGAGCAAACGCAGCCTGCACCGGTATCTGAAATCCGAGGGGTATTCGTTCCAGGCTTTGTTGGACGAAACCCGATCGGAACTGTCTCTGTATTATCTTTCCAGGGATGATGTCAGCGTCGAGGAGATCTCTTACCTGCTGGCCTATCGCGACCCGAATTCCTTTTACCGGGCGTTTCGCGGATGGACCGGCCTGACGCCATTGCAAGCGCGCGAAAACCGCATCCAATAGGTCAATGCGCCAGGCGGCGCGTGTCGTCATTCCACCCGGACATCGGTGTTTACCTGAAAGCGTTCCGGATCGAATGTCGCCGAAGAGACCTCAAACAGCCGATCATCCTGATCGTAGAGCCTGGCAACGATCTGGAGAACCGGATCACCTTCGGCAAGTCCCATCGCCTTCGCCGCCCGGTCCGGGCAAGCGATCGCGAGAACTTTCTGGCTGACCCTGGAAACCTTGGTTCCAAAAGCATCCTCGATCACTTCAAAGACGGATGTAACACCTTTCCCAAGCGCCGGTGCGATACCCGCATAGCGACCTGTGACGTAGATCTGTGACCAGTTGAAAGGCGGCTCGTTCTCGTCGATCTTTCGGGTGCCCGTGATTTCGAGCCAGTGACCGGTTTCACTTTCCAGCCCGCTCAAAACAGCGACGGAATCATCCGCAACACTGCGGGTGGAGGAGATATCAAAGCGGGTATCTCGCCCGAGACTCAATACTTCGCTAATTCCGCCGGTGACCATGCTGAACCGTGACGTCGGTCGATCCGAAATAATACGGGTTCCGGCCCGTTTCTTTCGCTGCAGGACACCTTTGCGCTCGAGACTGGCGAAGGCAATGCGCAAGGTGGAGCGACTGACTCCGAGTTGCGCGGCAAGATCCTCCTCCTTCGGCAACCGGTCGCCGACATGCCAGTCACCGCTTTGAATGCGGTTCAGAATATCATCTTCAACCCGGCTATGGAGCGTGGTGGTCATTGCATGGTTCCCGGAAGCCAAAGGGCCAATCCAGGAACTAGCGTCAGGAGCAGGGCAAAGGCAAGCAGGATGGCAAAAAACGGCAGGGCGGCACGCGCAATGGCACCGATTGTCTCACCGGTCTGCGACTGGATGACAAACAGGTTGAATCCGATCGGCGGCGTGATCTGCGAGATCTCCACCGCAACGACGACAAAAACGCCGAACCAGATCGGATCATATCCGGCAGCGGTGATCAAAGGCAGGGTGATGGGCAGGGTCATGACGATTATCGATGTACCGTCGAGGAACATTCCTATGATCACGTAGAAAACAAGCAGCACAGCAATCAGCGCGAAAGGAGCCAGTTCCAGCGCGGCGATCTGCGAAGCGATCGCCTTGGGGATTCCGAGAAAACCGAATGCGGAGTTCAACAACGCGGCGCCGATGATGATCAATCCAATCATCGCGCTGGTGCGCGCCGCGCGCCGACCCGCCGCCACCATTCCTGAGAGTGAAAACTGCCCCGTCAGGCCGGCGATCAGCATGGCACCGAGAACACCGACGGCCGCCAGCTCGGTCGGGCTGGCAAGACCAAGATAGAGCGACCCCATGATGCCGATGATCAGTGCCGCGATCGGGCTGATAAGGCGCAGCCCCTCCAGCCTTTCGGCCCAGCTCGGCGCCTCGCCGGTCGGTTGCGATTTCGTCAGCAACTGATGGGCGGCGATATAGCCCGCATAGAGCATGGCGAGGCAAATGCCTGGAAGGACACCGGCAACGAAGAGTTCCAGGATCGACTGTTCGGCGACCACCCCGTAGATGATCATGATGATCGAAGGTGGGATCAGAAATCCGAGGGTTCCGGCTCCGGCCAGCGACCCCATGGCCAGCCGCCGGTCATATCCCCGCGCCGCCAGTTCGGGCAATGTCACACGACCAACAATCGCCGTGGTAGCCGCCGATGAGCCTGAAACAGCGGCAAACAGCGTTGAACCGGCCACATTGACATGCAGCAATCCGCCCGGCAGCCGGCGAACCCAGGGCGCCAGTCCCGAAAACAGCGATCGGCCCAGGCGTGCCGACACAAGAATTTCACTCATCAGGATGAACAGCGGCAAGGAGACCAGCTCAAGTGACGTGGTTGAACCCCAGATCACCTTGCCGGCAAAGATGTCCATCGGAATGTTGGGCTTGAAGATCGACAGCATCAGGTAGCCGGTGGCAAACAGCGACAGGCCGATCCACACCGAGGACCCTAAAAGCCCGGCAAACAACAGGACGGCGACGAGCCCGATTTCAAACATCCAATGGCTCCTCGGACACCGCGTCGGCGCCGCGGTCTTCGGCTGGTCGATCTGACATCAACCGGATCAGTCGGGCCAGCAGATCGAACCACAATTGCACGGCGCCGATGAGGATGATTCCCTGGGGGATAGCCAGCGGCGTTGCAACAATCGTTGCCGAAACCAGTCCCCGAGCCAAGGATGTGGAGAACGCATTGTAAAGCGCCGCCACAAGGACGGCGACAATGATCAAACCTGCAATATTGGCCAGGATATCCACGACGCGGGCAACGGACGCGGGCGCCGCCTCCAGCACCAGTGAGACGCGGACATGTGTCGCCGTACGAATGGCCCGTCCCGAGGCCAGCAGGAAAACGCCGGCCATCGCGAATGTGCTGTACTCCCAGGAGAAGGGCAGGCTCTGGGAGAGCAATCCCCGCGCGAAAACTTCCCCCAGCATGAGCGCACCGAAGCCGAAAAGCATGAACACAGCCACGCCTTCCAGAAGGCGTGAACTGCGATCGATCAGATTGAGAAAGGCGTCCATGGATGACATGGCCGGGCCCAAGGACCCGGCCAAAGGCCCCTATTTTCCAAGCTTTGCCGAATAGGCATCGATGATCGGCTTGGCGTCCGGGTTCTTGGCAATGTAGGCACCCCACATGGCTTTGCCGGCTTCCGCCATCTTGGCCTGAAGCGATGCATCGGCGGCGCTGACAGTCATGCCATTTTCCTCAAGGATTGCAACTTTGCCATTGTCCTCGGCGGCTGAAACGGCCCAGAACTCCGCTTCCATCTTGTTGGCCAGATCTTCAATGGTCTTGCGCTCGTCATCGCTCAACGCATTCCAGGCATCCAGGTTGACGGTGACCGCATCGGTCGACGTGCTCCAGTTCAGCGGATTGAAATGATCGGTGAACTGCCAAAGCTTGCCATCGACGCCCGATGACGATGATGTGGCCGCGCCGTCGATTGTACCGGCTGCGGCGGCCGCGGCCACATCACCCCAGGGCATTTCAAGCGGCGCCGCACCGAGTTTTTCCAGAAACTCGAAACTGGCGGCGTTGAAGGCACGGATGCGCTGGCCCGACATGTCGTCGGCACTGACGATGGCCTGCTTGCTGTAGACACCGGGGCTTGGCCACGGAACATAATAGAGGATTTTCTGATTGTGCTTGGCTGCAATTTCATCAAACACCGGAGAAGCGACTTCCAGGAACGCTTTCATCTCATCCTGTCCCTGGATGAGATAGGGTAAGGTGTCCATGGACAGCAACGGTTCTTCGCCGGCCTGCAGAAACAGCAACATATCCGCCATCTGGACGATGCCCGTTTCAACTGCCGACAGTTTCTCTGTGATCTTGACACCGATTTCTCCGCTGACATGCACGGTGATGTCGACCGATCCGTAGGTGGCCTCACGAACGGCATCGGCAAATGCCATGGCATTCTTGGCGTGAAAATTCGATGCCGGCCACGCGGTGCTCAGATCCCATTTGGTTTGCGCCACGGCACCGCCGGTGCCGATCGCCAGGCAAACGCCCGCGGCAACAATGTGTTTCATCAAAGTCATGGTTCTATTCCTCCTGTTGAGTTTCGCTGTAACCGTATTCAGATTTGGCCTGTTCCCTCGTCACGAGGCCCTGGGAAACGTCACGCGCCAGCGCATCCGGATCCCTTTCATTCGGGTTGCCAAACCCGCCTCCACCCGGTGTGGTCAGAATCAACCGCTCACCGGGTGGTATTTCGTAATTCCCCTTGTCCTGAACGACGGTGCCGTCGGTCATCTCGACCCGACCCTTGCCGCCTGCTGATCCCCCTTCCCGCCCTGCCGGTCCGACCTTCAATCGCTCGAAGGCCGCCGCCGACAGTGCCAGGGGCTCATCTTCCACCGCACCGATTTCGATGCGTTGCCCAAGTCCGCCGCGAAATTGACCTGCCCCGCCTGAATCGGGTGCAAATTCCTTGCTGTGATAAATGACCGGCGCAGCCGCCTCCGCGATCTCGACAGGAACGGAACCGACGCCGGATGGAAAGGCCGTGGTCGACAGGCCATCCTTGTTGGGTCGCGCGCCCATTCCGCCAAGTGCCACATTGAGCGACGAAAAGGGTCGCGGTCCGGTTCCCGTCAGCGACATGGTCCACAGCGCACCTGAACTCTCCGCCAGAACATTGGCCGGGAGGGCCTTGGCCAGGCACCCCAGGACCAGGTCCGGCAGGGCCTGTCCGACCACGTGGCGGGCAGTGACCGGCGCCGGCCGTTCGGCACTGACGATCAATCCTGGCGGCGCCGAGACAGTGATCGATTCAAGCGATGCGGCATTGTTGGGAATATGGCCGGCAAGCAGTGCGCGAATACCGAATGAAGCATAGGCCCTGGTATAGTTCAGCGGGCAGTTAATGCCGCGGGACGCCTCTGGAGAGGACCCGCTCAGATCCACATGGATGGCAAAGTCCCCAATCTCCAATTTCGCACACAGGATGATGGGGCTGTCATAACCGTCAAGCGTCAGGGTGTTGGTGTATGTTCCGTTCGCAACACCGGCAATGGCGGCGGCAGCGCCGGTACGAGACCGTTGAAATATGAACTCGCTCACCCGCTCCAGAGAGCGAAACTCGAACTCCTCCATGAGATCAATCAACCGCGCAGCGCCCGTATCGTTGCAGCTCAGCAGTGACAGAATGTCTCCGCGCGCTTCCTTCGGGATACGGGAATTCGTTGTGATGATGGAGAGGATGTCTTCATTCAGCTCTCCCGACCGGCGCAGCCTGGAGACCGGAATGACCACCCCCTCCTCGAAGATCGAACGCCCGACAGCGGACCAGCCAATGCCACCGACATCGACAATATGGCTTGTCGACGCCAGGTAGCCGACAATCGTGCCGTCAAGAAACACCGGCGTGACAACCACGAAATCAAAGACATGACCGGCTCCCAGCCAGGGGTCGTTGGTCACCAGCGCATCGCCGGGTTGGAGCGTATCGGGCGGCACATGTGCGAGCATGGCCCCGACCGACTCTGCCATTGTATTGACATGGCCCGGCGTCCCGGTCACCGCCTGCGCCAGCATTCTGCCGTCGGCATTGAACACGCCCGCCGATAGATCGCCGGCCTCCCGAACGATTGTGCCGAAGCCGACACGCATCAGGACATTGGCCTGCTCTTCGCACACTGAAATCAGCCGGTTCCACACAACGTTCAGGGCGATATTGTCCCGGTCGGAGAGAGACGACGCCGATTCAATAACGGTCATGGCGCCACCCGTTCGAGAAGCAGGTGCCCACAGTCCAGTTTCGTTCCGCACCAGCCTTCGCGGATAATCGTCGTGGTTTGCGCCTCGGTCACGATGGCCGGGCCGGATAACGGTTTTCCGGGAACCCAGGACGCACGCTCGATCGTGTCGAACGAAACGACCCCATCCCGTATCAGGTCATAGACCTGCCGCTCCGTGTGGCTTCGGTCAACGGTATCATCCACCGCATTGACCGGATTTGTCGCCATCGGCAGATGCGCAGAACCGGACAAAGAAAAGCTGAAAAGCTCCACATCCATTTCCGGCATGATGAACCCATAGAGGTTTCGATAGGCCTCATGGAATCGGGTTTCCAACCTGGCGATTTCCGACGCAATGGTGGCATCAGGGTCGAATTCGAGACGAAGATCTTGACCTTGCCCGACATACCGCAACTCGGCATGGGCCGTGATGTCGATGTCGAGGTCTGGCGAGACTGCGCCGATCACGGTGAGAACGTCGTCCCTGGTGGTCCTGATATTGGTGGCCAACGCATCCGGGTCCAGTTTCGAAAGGGGCCGCATGACGGACTTCGCCAGTTCAAAGGAGACCGGGGCGTGCAGAAAGCCGACGGCCGAACCCACACCGGCATTTTCCGGAACAAAAATTCTGTCGATCGACAGTTTTTCCGCGATGCGGGTTGCGTGCAGCGCCCCTCCCCCACCCGAAACGATCAGATCGAATTCGGAAATGTCCTTTCCGAGTTCGAGACCGTGAACACGGGCCGCATTGGCCATGATTTCATCGGCCATCTCGATCACCCCGGCCGCAGCCGCGTGAACCGACCGCATATTCATGGGTTGGGCAATTTGCGCCTCAATGGCCTCATTCGCCTTTTCGGTGTCGAGAGCGATGCTGCCGCCGGCAAATCCCTCCGCGACGATGTTTCCAAGCGCTATGTGTGAATCCGTCAGTGTCACGTCGGAACCGCCCCGCCCATATGCGCACGGTCCCGGTGATGCACCCGCGCTTTCGGGACCAACGCTCAATCGCGAAAGCGTATCGACGCGGGCAATCGACCCGCCGCCGGCGCCGATTTCAACCAGTTCGATCGTTGGCACCCGAACCGGCAGGCCACTGCCCTTGATGTCGCGCCATGCGCGGGCCACTTCAAACTTTCGCGTTGTCTGCGGCGTGCTGTCTTCCAGAAAACAGATTTTCGCGGTTGTACCGCCCAGATCCAGGGCCAGAGTGCGGCTCGAGCCGACCGCTCCGGCAACATGTGCAGCTAGCGCCACGCCGCCGGCAGGTCCTGATTCCACCACCCGGATGGGCGTTTTCATCGCCTGTTCGAGCGTTGTCACTCCGCCACCCGACAACATCATTAGAAAGGAGCCGGCAAAACCTTCAGCCTTGAGGGCGTTCCTGAATTGGCCAAGATATCGCGACATCAATGGACGCACATAGGCATTGGCGCAAACGGTCGAAAACCGGTCATATTCACGCGCCTCGGGCGACACGTCGGAACTAAGGCAAATTGTCAGTTGAGGATCGAGCAACCGCCGCAAACGGTCACCGACCTGCTGCTCGTGCGCAGCATTCACATAGGAATGCATGAGGCCGATCGCGACCGCCTCGACCGCGTTGGCCTTGAGAACCTGTGCCACATGATCGATTTCCTCCGGATCGGGCGACTGCAGCACCGATCCGTCGGCGAGCGTTCGCTCCCGAAGCGGGATTCGCAATTCCCGTGGCACCAGAGGTTTGGGCAGTTCAATATCGAGATTGTATTGATCGAACCGTTTTTCATTTCGCATTTCCAGGACATCGCGGAAGCCTGCCGTCGTGACAAAGCCTACCCGCGCGCCCTTGCGTTCGATGAGTGCATTGGTCGCCAATGTGGTTCCGTGGATCAACGATTGAACATCCCGAAGGTTCAGCCCCTGCGACGCCACCAGTTCCGTGATCCCCTGCATGGCGCCAACTTCCGGGTGATCCGGCGTGCTGAGGACTTTGTGCGTGGCACGGTTCCCCTTTCCCTCCAGCACGACATCCGTAAACGTGCCGCCAATATCCACAGAAAGTCTGATCATAAATTAAAAGTACGTACTTATTGAGTGGAGTCAATACGCCCTCTGACAATCAGTGATGCTCGGCCCTGATGACCCGAATGGAAAACCGGACATCGCACCCCACACGGTGCGCCCGCAAGAACCGTGGCCAAATCGGCATACTTTTTGGCACGATTTGCAATTGTTGCCGCTATCGGACGTTCCTATCTTGAAAACGGCGGATAAACGGCACAGTTGTCAGCCGATACAGCGGCAATGGTGTTCGAGCGGCGGAGTACTCAACCGGATCCCAACCGACAGGAGCCTGAGGCCCCTGTTGAGATGGCGATTGGGCTTTGTCGCAACGTTTGATTGTTTTCGCGACGTTCGTGCCCGTCAGATGATCACCTCTCTTGATGGGTGAAAAACCATCGACCGGCTTGAGCGCCCAATGTGTTGAACCGAAAGGAACCTCAGTGCCCACACCAACCCATGACACAAGCAAACCCGTCCTCGTGACAGGCGCAACCGGATTTCTTGCCGGCTGGCTGGTCAAGCGCCTCCTGGAAGAGGGCTTCACCGTCCATGCAGCGGTTCGCGACCCGGCAAATGAGGCAAAGATTGCCCATCTGAAAAAGCTTGCTGATGAGCTGCCGGGCACAATCCGGTTTTTTGAAGCCGATCTCCTGAATGATGGTAGCTACGGCGATGCAATGAAAGACTGCTCAATCGTCTTTCATACAGCATCTCCATTCATAACCTCCGTCGAAGACCCGCAACGTGACCTGGTCGATCCCGCCGTCAACGGCACCCGCAATGTTCTTGCATCAGCAAATCAAACGGACAGCGTCGAGCGTGTTGTCGTGACCAGCTCCTGCGCCGCCATGTTCGGCGATGTCGTTGATGTGACCCGGGAACCAGGCGGCATTCTGACCGAAAACGTATGGAACACCACATCCTCGCTCGGCCACCAGCCCTATTCCTATTCCAAAACGCAGGCCGAACGCGCCGCCTGGGAAATGGCAAACAACCAGGACCGTTGGAAACTGGTGACAATCAACCCCGCCTTCATCCTGGGTCCTTCCATCTCCGGGACTTCGACATCGGAATCGCATAATCTGATGCGCCAGCTCGGAGACGGCACGATGAAGTCAGGTGTGCCGCCGTTCCAAATCGGAATGGTCGATGTCCGCGATGTTGCGGAAGCCCATATGAGAGCGGCGTTCCTTGAGGACGCCGAGGGCCGCTATATCGTGTTTGGTGATTCCCATTCCCTTTTGGAGGTCGCGCAGATGCTCCAATCCGGTATCGGCGGAACCTGGCCGTTCCCCTCCCGGTCGATGCCGAAATGGCTGGTATGGCTGATCGGTCCGATGGTCGACAAGCAGATTACCCGGCCGATGGTCGCCAAGAACATGGGCTATCCGTGGCATGCGGACAATTCCAGATCAAAGCGCGAACTCGGCATCGAATATGGCCCGGTCAGCACGGCGGTCACCGATATGTTCCAGCAGATGGTCGACACGGGCGCGGTCAAGACCAGCTAGAGCAGTTCAGCTTTTGCCGGAACCGGCAAAACCGCCCCGGTTGAATGAAGGTGACACCCGATGCCGCGGATCGCGTCGGTCAATAGATCGACGCACCACCATCAAGCCGCATCACCGCTCCGGTGACTTTGCGTGATTCGTCGCTCGCCAGGTAAAGCGCGAGATTGGCGACATCAATCGGATCGGAGGGCCCAAGAAGCGATTTCTGGTAGACCGGATTGTCTTTCTTGATGAAGGCCGACACCCGCTCCGTCAGCACCACCCCCGGCGCCATGACATTGGCGCGAATGCCGTTTTCGGCCCATTGCATCGCAATCGCTCGGGTCATGGCCAGGACGCCACCCTTCGATGCGGTGTAGGCATCCGCGCCCTGCGTCCCGATGACCGCCCGCAGCGACGATATGTTGATGATGGAACCGCCGCCGCTCTTCACCATCTCCGGAATCACCATGCGGCAGCACAGGAGCGTTCCATAGAGGTCGACCCGAATGGTGCGCCAGAATTCATCCAGCTCCAGATCGGTCACGGCACCGTCCCTGGTCGAGCCGCCACCGGCACTGTTCAACAGGACATCGATTTTGCCAAAGGCCGCGATGCCGACATCCACCATCTGCCTAACGCTGCTTTCGTCTCCCACATCGCCAGATACAGCTTTGGCCTCGCCGCCCAACCGCCTGATTTCCTGCGCAACATCCTCACCGGCATCGAGGTTAAAATCCGCAACGATAATCTGCGATCCCTCCGCGGCAAAGCGAATGGCGGCGGCCTTGCCGATACCGTTTCCACCACCGGTGATGAGTGCTGTCTTTCCCTCCAGACGGGCCATTGGTTTCCCTCAGCTCTTTGCTTCCACCGGCGTCGCGTGAACACCACCGACCGCCTGCTCGGTTGGCAGAATTTCGATTGTCGCAACATTCACATGGGCCGGAGCGTTGACGGCAAACAAAATGGCGGCCGCAATATCGTCGGGTAGCAATTCGCGTATGCCGGATTGACCCATCTGGTCCAGCCTGTCGCGATCTCCGCTTGCGGCCTGATAAAACTCTGTCGAAACCCGTCCAGGGCATAGCTCGGTTACCCTGATCCCGGAACCACGCAGTTCGACCCGCAAATTCTGGCTGAATCGATGCACTGCCGATTTGGTTCCGCCATAGACCGCCGAGACCAGCGTATGCAGCCCTGCGATCGAGCCGATATTGACAATATGCCCCCGTGCTCGAGCCCGCATGCCGGCAAGCGCCAGCGCGGTAATCTGGATCGGAGCCACGACGTTGATATCGATCGCCTCCTGAATCATTGCTGCGTCAAGATCTTCCAACCCCGATGAACCATGTCCCACGCCGGCATTGTTGACGACAATGTCCGGGGCAAAGGCCTCGATCCCGTCGGCCAGTTTTTCCGTTTCGCGCACATCGGCTGCCATCCAGGAACACCCCGTCTCGGACGCCAGTGCTTCCAGCCTGTCCTGGCGGCGCGCAACGGCGAGCACCGTGCGACCGGAGGCGACCAGCGCCCGCACGGTTGCCTCGCCGATACCGCTTGTTGCACCGGTGACAAGCGCATGATTGAGGCCCAACTCGGATGTCATGGTTTGCTCTCCTTGATGTTACGGAGTTTTTCGGCAGGACAGGGCGTTTCCACTGCATCCGGAACCGCCAATGTCCGTTGTCGCGTCAATGAACCGGCGTGGGGCACCGACCTTCAGCTGCCCGGCATGCCGGAAGCGCTGTAGCCCACGACTTCCAGGGTGAATTTCTCGATGTAATCGACAAGGCGGGAAACCGCCTGATCGGCCTCATCGACATCGCCCTCGGCAATGGCGGCGGCGACATCGGCATGGCCGATCGCCATTTGCACCGGATCGCCATGACTGTAGCGGTGTAAAATCCAGAATCGGCGCGACAATCCTTTGACCGACCGCAGGGCGCGCGCGGCGAACGGATTGTCCGCCGCTTCCAGCATCAGTGCAAAATTGCCTGAATCCAGTTCGGTCATCGCCTTCTGATCGACCGTTTTCGCAGCCTCTCGAAAACCCTTCTCGAATTCCGCAAAGGCTTCTCTTTGAACAGCGGTGGCCCGTTTGGCCGCTGACCGCGCGACAAGCCGCTCCACCACCCGGCGAAGCTCCAGTGCCCGAAACTGCTTGGTAAAGTCGATGGGACAAATCTGTGCGCCACGGCGCGGCGAAATGCTGACAAGCTCCTGATCCGCAAGCTTTTGTATCGCGGAACGAACGGACGCACGCGTATGCCCTGACGCTTCGATGAGGTCCGTTTCCGACACCCACTGACCCGGTGCCAGTGTGCCGTTCACGATCATGCGCTCCAGTGCAATGAACGCCTCATCCCTGAGTTTGAGCGGACGGGCATCACCCTGTTCTGGAAGTGTGTGAGCGGGACTCGTTTTCACCGGCATGCGTTTTCTTGCCCCCAACCCGTCGCGATTGTCAAACCCGAATTCAAATTGACATGTCATTTTATTATTATAACATGTCAACGCTCAGATCCGAAATGGAGCAAGGGAGAAATCGAATGAAGACGTGGAAATTAGTGGCGCTTTCGGCAGCGATGGCCGTGTCGGGCGCAACCGCAGGCTTTGCGCAGGAAGTCGTCAAGATCGGCGAGCCCAACTGGGCCAGCGGACGGGCAATGGCAGGATTGCTCAAGGTCATCATCGAAGACAGGCTGGGCGGAAAGGCCGAACTCGTTCCCGGGACCAACGCCGTGATTTTCAAGGCCATGGACCGTGGCAAGGGCGAGATCGACGTCCATCCGGACGTCTGGATGCCCAATCAATCCAACTTTACATCCGAATATGTCGACAAGAACAACACGGTTGCGTTGAGCAAGAACAGCTATAGCGGCTTTTCAGCCTTTTGCGCGCCGCGGGAATTTTCGGAAAAGCACAACATCAAAACGGTTTTTGATCTTGCGACGCCGGAGGTCGCCAAATTGATGGACCGGGATGGCGACGGCATGGGTGACATCTGGGTCGGCGCGCCAGGATGGACCTCGACCAAGCAAAACGAGGTCAAGGTTCGCGACTATGGCATTGGCAATTTCTTCAAACCGGTCATTGTCGAGGAAGAAGCGGCGACCGCCTCCATCTCGGACGCCTTCAACAAGGGCGAAGGATATGCGTTCTATTGTTATGCGCCGCACTATAACTGGTCGCTGTTCGACATGATTCGCCTGGAAGAACCGGAATTCGACGAGGCCAAATACAAGATGGTGAACCCGTCTGAAGACGCTGACTGGTTCGAGAAGTCAAAAATCACCACGGCCGACAAGGAAAAGAACATCCATGTCGGATATTCGAAATCCCTGGAAACCCGTGTTCCGGCGGTGGCCGAACTCATGGCGAATATTGCGATGGATACCGAGACCGTCAACGCCTTTACAAACGAGATCGTCGTCAAGAAACGCGATAGCCAGGAAGTCGCCCGCGAATGGGTTGCCGCGAATTCCGACCGCGTCGATGGCTGGCTCGGACTTTGAGTACAGCATGACAATCGCGGTGGCGCGATCTGGTGCGCCGCCGCACGCGTCCTCCCGGGACATTCAGTGAGTCTTCGACGAACAGGGGGAGCCTGTGTCCGCTGAAAATGCACATCCGGCCGATGGCCGGTTCATGATCGAAGCCGAAGGCGTTTGGAAGATATTCGGCGCACGGGCGCACGAAGCGCTGAAGGCCGTTCGCGACGAGGGTCTGGCAAAAGCCGAAATTCTTGAACAGTATAATTGCGTGGTCGGTGTCGCGGACGCCAACTTCAAGGTCCGGCGGGGGGAAATCTTCTGCATCATGGGCCTGTCCGGCAGTGGCAAGTCCACATTGGTGCGCCACATCAACCGATTGCTGACCCCGACCGCGGGCCGGATCGTTGTCAACGGCCAGGACATCATGGCCCTCAGCGAAGCACAGCTGTTGGACGTGCGCAACCGGCAGATCGCCATGGTCTTCCAGGATTTCGGCCTGATGCCCCACCGCTCCGTGCGGGACAATGTCGCCATGCCGTTGGAGATTCGCGGACAGTCGCAGAACAAGAGATGGGCGGCGGCAAAGGACGCCTTGGCCATGGTGGAATTGTCGGAATGGGGCGACAAATTCGCCCATGAGCTTTCGGGTGGAATGCAGCAGCGTGTCGGATTGGCGCGGGCCATCGCCGCCGATGCGGATGTCCTGCTGATGGATGAGCCTTTCAGCGCCCTCGACCCTCTCATCCGCCGCCAGCTTCAGGATGAGTTTTCCAGCCTCGCGCAGAAAATGAACAAGACCACGATTTTCATCACCCATGATCTGGACGAGGCCGCGCGGATCGGCGATCGGATCGCCATCATGCGTGATGGCGTGATTGTCCAGACGGGCACGCCCGAAGATATCATCATGCAACCAGCCGATTCCTACGTTTCGGACTTTGTTGCCGGCATTTCTCGGATCAACCTGATCCGGGCCCACAGCCTGATGACCCCGCTCGATCAATTCGTGTCCCAAGGTGGGGACGTCCCGACAAACGCGATGCAGATGGATGAAAGCGCCACCCTCAAGGACATGATCGACGCGGCAACCCACCAGAACGGACCGATCGTCATCAAATCGGATGACGGGACCGCAATGGGCGTCATCACCAAGGACGACCTGCTCAATGGCGTCATCCAGGGGACGGAAGCATCATGACCATGACAGCGGATTTCTCACCCACAGAACGGCCCTCCGATCAGGCGGAATCATCGGCATCCGTGGACGCATTCGTTGGCGTCAACGGCAGTTACTACCATCGGCAGTTTCAGAAGATCGGAGACCAGCGCGGTTTCACTTTCACGTTCAACTGGGCTGCCTGTGTGCTGGGATCGATCTGGTTCGGCATGCGCAATCTGTGGTCCTATTTCCTGCCATTTGTCGCCATTGAAACGCTGGCGATTGTCCAGATGGCCCGTGGAATCTGGGGTGACCTGGGCGCTCCCATGCGATTGAGGCTGGAGGGAATTGAAAAAACCCTCACCTTCCGCCGGGAGCAATTGGCCGATGCCCAAACCAACGCACCTGAAAAGGTGGCGGCCTTCGAGGACGCCATCGCATCGCTGGAACGGGCCGTCGAGGGCATCAGGCTGGAGGCCGAAGCAGCGCAGGGAGCGGCCATGAGCCTGATCCTGCTCGGCCTTGGTTTGCTGGTTGCGATAAGGATTGTCGAGGGCATCATTGCCAACACCGCATTGCAAAGCCGCTACACCAAATGGCGCTCCGACCGCACGATGGCTGCCGGTTTCGGCTGGCCACAGGCAAGCCTGGCAGTCGCACTGGCGTTTTTGACCTATACCACCTGTGCTTTGAAATTCGGCTTCCCCTCGCAGATTGAAGCACTACAGAGTTTCCCGACCGATCAAAGCGTTCAATCCGACGTGGCAGCCGCCATCAAATCCTGGATGAACAGCGCTGCGGTCAACACGGAGTGGTTCTTTGACAGCCTGACATTCGCAATCAGAACCATCCTGGATGCGCTGGAAACATTGTTTGTCGAGACACCCTGGCCCGTCATGGGCGGGTTCATCATTCTTCTGACGGGCCTTTCGGCGGGCTGGCGCGCCGCGATCTTTTCCGGTGCTGCACTGGCCTATCTCGGTTATCTGGGATTTTGGGACAAGAGCATGAAAACCATGGCGCTGCTCGGCACAGCGGCCTGTATCAGCATCTCGTTGGGCATCCCGCTCGGCATCATCTGCGCCCGGCGCCCGAAGCTCTACGCTGTGGTCCGGCCGATACTGGATTTCATGCAGACCATGCCGGCCTTTGTCTACCTCATCCCGGTCATCGCTTTTTTTGGGACCGGAAAGCCGGCCGCAATCATCGCAACCATGATATTTGGCGGGTCGCCTGTGGTCAGGCTGACCGTGCTTGGCCTGAGGGGCGTGCCGTCATCGGTCCGCGAAGCGGCAATGGCGTTCGGAGCAAACAAGCGATACTTGCTCTGGAAAGTCGACCTGCCGCTGGCGGCACCATCCATCATGGCCGGCATCAACCAGACCATATTGCTCAGTCTGGCGATGGTCGTCATCGCATCGCTGATCGGCGCAAAGGGGCTGGGTGAGGATGTCCTTCAGGCACTACAATATGCCTCCGAGGGACTGGGAATTCTCGCGGGTCTGGCAATCCTGTGTTGCGCCATGATCCTCGATCGCATCATCCAGGGAAAACGGAGATAGGATTTTGACCGTTACAGTTGCGCTGTTGATCAAATACGAAAACGACAAGAAGGCCGAAATGCTCGACACGCCGAGTGACCGGGCCGCCGTCTCCCGCAAAGCCGTCGCGGCGATGGGTGGCAAGCTTCTCCACGCCTACGGCACCTGTGGTGAATATGACATGTTGTTCATCTATGAGATGCCCGACATGGCGACCGTGGCCGCCAATATGCATCTTGCAGAGGCGACCGGCATGTCGAGATATCACAAGATCATTCCGCTGTTTGACAATCAGGACTTTCTTGCCTCGCAGGAAAAGGCCGGTGCTTTTCGAGACAGTTATGCAGCCGTGGCGGCAAAATGACTGAGACGCTGTTTTTTGGTGGATCGATCGTCACGGTCGACGACGCCTTTCAGGCACCGGAAGCTGTAGCGGTTCGCGATGGCGCCATCGTACTTGTCGGAACCCTTTCCGATGCAGGCGCCGCGTTGTCGGATGACTGTGACCGGGTGGACCTCGCAGGCCGGGTTTTGCTACCCGGATTTATCGAGCCGCATTCCCACCCGCTATGGGCCGCCAAGACGCGCGGTGCTCCCGTGGTTGATGTGCGCGCCGAAACCGTTCCGACCTATGCAGCGATCCTTGCCAAGATCCGCCGCAGGGTGCGTGTTGCCAGGCCCGGTGAGCATTTGCTGTTCTTCGGCCTTGATGCCCAGTTGCATCCGGACATGGAAGCACCGACACGAACCCTCCTGGATGAGATCGCACCCGACAATCCGGTGGGCATCCAGACCTCCAACTGCCACGCCCTGTTCATGAATTCCGCCGGATTTGACGCCTGTGGCATCGACGAGAATTTCCCCACCCCGACCGGCAGTGTCATCGAACGGGACGACAGGGGCCGCCCCACCGGAATGATCGGTGAAGCCATCACATGGAAGGCGCTGGAAACATTCTACCAGGCCTGGGGGGACGACCGTCTGAACGATGAGTTCAGGGCATCCATCGAAGAACTCGTGTCAAACGGCATCACCACGGTCACCGAGCATCTCTATCTTCCCTTCTACAAGGCCTATTATCTGAGCGCCCTCAAACAGGGATTGCCATTGCCGCGCATTGCCGCTTACCAGCAGGCAACGACCGACGATATGCAGGTTGAAAAGATGGTCGTCGGCGATGACAGATTGTGGATGGCCGGGGTCAAGATCCATGCGGACGGCTCGCCCTTTGTTGGCAATATCTGGCTGACCAAGCCCTATCTCGACACTGAAATCACCCGGCAGCGCATGCAATTGAAACCAGGGCACACCGGTGGCCCCAATTATCCGCAGGCCTATTTCGACCGCATGGTGCGGACCTATTTCGGCCAGGGGTGGCAGATGAGTGTTCACACCCAGGGTGACGCCACCATCGACATGGTTCTGGACCTGATCGAGACAATCCTGTCCGAGACGCCGCGCGCGGATCACCGGTTCCGGCTGGAACATTGTGCGCTGATGCGTCAGGACCAGATCGAACGCGCCCACCGGCTTGGCGTCTTGTGCAGCTTCTTCATCAATCACATCACCCATTGGGGAGCGCCGATCGAAGACGCATTGTTCGGACCGGAACGAGCGGCGCACTACATGCCTGCCGGTTCCGCTGCCAAACAGGGAATGCGCATCAGCCTGCACGCGGACACGCCGATGACCGATCCCTCCGCTCTCCAATTGATGCAGGCGGCAACGACCAGAATTGCCGGTGACGGCCGGTGTCTGGGCCCGGAAGAAAGAATTGATGCCGAAACCGCGCTGCGCGCCGTCACCATTGATGCCGCCTATCAGATTGCCATGGAAGACCGGCTGGGATCGATCACGCCGGGAAAGCACGCTGATTTTGTCGTGCTTGACGCCAATCCGCTGGAAACCGGTGCGACAAAGCTAGCCGACATTGGCGTCCGGGAAACATGGCTGGCCGGCCAGCGGGTCTGGTCCGATGCCTGAGCGGCCGCAATGCGCCCTGCCCGTCGTGACGATTGGCGGGTTCCTTGGTGCCGGTAAGACCACGCTCGTCAATGCAATATTGCGCCGTGCCGATGGCCGGCGCATCGTCGTTTTTGTCAATGATTTCGGAGCCATCAACATCGATCACGCATTGGTCGAGACGGTGGAACAGGATCGCATATCTTTGAAGAACGGATGTGTTTGCTGCTCGCTCAACGATGATCTCGTGGCTGGCGTGGCGCAATTCGCCCGATCGGATGCGGCACCGGACGCCGTGGTCATCGAATGCAGCGGCGTGGCCGATCCGCGCGCCCTTGATGCCTCGCTCGACGCCCTCGAAGCCGCAGGATTGGCCCGTCTTTGCACACGTCTCTATTTGCTTGATGTGGCGTGTTTCGACTCATTGCCCTTCGAGGATTCCGAACACATTATCGACCACGCGGCAGCCAGCGATGTACTGCTTCTCAACAAGACCGACCTGGCATCGGCTGAACAGGTTGCCGCAATCCGGCAGACGCTTGAGGTGGCCGCACCCTACTCCGCCATTTTGGAGACGCAACAGGCGGCCATTCCACCCGACATCATTTTTGACGACCATTCCCGCGATCATCGACCGACGGATTTCCCGTCAACTGATGATCGCCGAGACAATCATTGGGGCGAAAGATATGTCCAGTGGAGCGGACAGACCGAGGAGCCGCTTGACCGCCGGCGTTTCGAGGAGTTTGCCAGATCGCTGCCGAAGCAATGTGTTCGTGCCAAGGGCCTGTTACGGTTTTCCGATGATCCGCAATCGACGGTTCTTTTCAATCTGGTGGGTCATCGGGCAACGCTTGATATGTCGAACGGCCCCTCGACACAATCAGCATCCTTGATTGTGGCCATCGGAGAGAAGGGAATGCTTGACGCTGCGCATATGGAGGCGAGCTTTCTTGCGCTGCTGAGCCCGGAACTTACCACCGAACTCAAACATTGCCGTAAGCCGGATATCCGAAGTGCGCCACGCACGAACCATCAGTTGTCGCGCGACCAGGGGCGCTCCAACAGCGCCTCCGACGGCACGTCTCCGAAATTGGATTCGATCAGCCGGTCGATGGCCTTTCGCGTCACCCGGCTATGTTGGCGCGAATAGCCAAGGCTCGCCACAATACTCCAAATGGGCATGCATCATTGAGACAAACAGGAAAGACAACTCTTCGCAGGCAGGACCACAAAGTTACGGACGGGCAATGGCCGGTTCGTGGATCATGACCTGATCGAGCGTCTTGTCGTGATCACACATAAGGTTCTTCAAAGGCGCCGAATAAGTGGAGTTGGAAATCGGGGCCAATTCGGCATTAGGAATGGTCGCCTTTCGAGCCCGAAGTTGCCGTTCAATGACTATAGTCCGTGTTTACATCATCCAGCACCATGGCCATATTGACGAGTGTTTCGCTGTGACCAAAGCACTGAGAATTTGGCCGCGCCTCAGGCAGAAGACAGTATGAACCGCGATCGCCTCCATCAGCTTGGCTTTGAGCTCGTCCGTGACCTTGGCGGCAGGTCCCAGGGCGCCTGGCTCGCAACTGCGTCCAACGGTTCACCTGTCATCCTCAAGTGGTCTCCTTTCAAAACCATGGCCAATCGGTATGCGACGCTTCTGCCTGGGCTCAATGAGCTCAGAGCACGCGGCGTACCGGTGCCGGAGTACCTGCATGTGATCCCGTTCGACGGCGGGACGCTCTCCGTGCAACACTTCCTGCCCGGGAAGTCACAGGACAATCCATCACAGGCTGTTGTTGAAGCCACGGTCGACAGCATCGCGGCCAAGGCCGGCATCCCGGGACCGTTACCCGCCGGCAACCAGCCCACATGGGGCGCATTTGTCGTCGGCTCCCTGACGGACAGTCTGGACGGGCGACAGATGCAAGCACCGTTGCGCAGCGGGGACAAGCGCACAGCAGCGGTCCTCGACCGTATTAGGGCAGTTGGTGCCGACGCCGACCCGGACAGGTTCCCCGACAACGGGCTCGTCCACCTCGACTTACACACTGACAATATCCTCATTGATGACGATGCACTCTCCGGCATCATCGACTGGGAAGAGGCCTGCGCCGGTGACCACCTGTATGACCTGGTCCAATTTGCGTTCGATCTTGATGGTCACGGCCCTCCGGTCTGGGATATCGTTGATGCCGCCGGCTTCGAACCGCAAGTCTTGCGTGCCTACATCGCCTATCTCGTGCTGAAATGCGCCTCATCGGCGATCCTGCACCACCCCGAGGATATGGCGCGACAGCTCGCCCGGGCGAAGCGGGTCCTTGATCGCTACGAAATCTGAAGCACGCATTCTTGCACTGTTGAACAGGCCCCTGCCCACCAACAGGAAGCCACAATTACCGCGGATCGCACTGGCGGCTTGATCGTCTGTCGAGATCACGGGCAATGAATGGGACAGCGATCAATTCGAATCCAAATCCGCCGCACCGGTCTCACCGGGATGGTGCGGCGGCGCTTTTTCGGACCACCAATTCGGGATCCCGGGTGTCGATGGTGGTTGTGCCTTCAAATCCGGTGGACTTGTCGCTGACGAGTTCGACGGCGCGCGCGCCCATTTCGAAAAGCGGCATGGCAACAGTTGTCAGCGGAACGCTGAGATGATCGGCCAGGTCGATATCATGAATTGCGACGATGGAAAGATCGTCAGGAACCCGCAGCCCTCTGTCCTGAACCGCCTGCAACGCGCCGATCGCCGCCACCACATTGAAACACAGCAATGCGGTCATGGATGGATTGGCTTCGATCAACTGCGTCGCACTGGCGCGTCCGTCCTCGATGGAAGGGTGACCATAGACAATGCTGCCCGCGTCAACGGACTGTCCGGCCAGCTCCATCGCCTGCCGCCATCCGCGCTCGCGGTTGCGGGTAAAGGTCAGTTCCCTGCCGGTTGCAAGGCAGCCGATCCGGGTGTGACCGAGAGACAGAAGATAGTCCGTCGCGATTTGTGTCGCCCGTGAATCGGGGAGGCAGACCAGATGGGCATTGGTATCAAGGGCGGCTTGAAGAAGCACGGTCGGAACGCTCTTGCGGCCGGCCCGCGCCAGCACCAGGTCTGAATTCACCCCACCGGCCTGCAGGATCAGCCCGTCGACGCCGTTGCCGCCGATCAGCTCGAGCAACCGGGATGCCCGGTCGTCCAGATGCGATCCGTCGCTGACAATGATCGCCTTTCCGAGCGCTCCGGCGGTTTGCTGGGCGCCCCGAAGGATCTCGCCATAGACCGGGTTGGTGACATCATGCACCACCATGGCAATCAGGCCGCTGCTGGCCGAGCGCAGCGAGCGGGCTGCCGCATTGGGGGCATAATCCAGCTCGTCAATCGCCTTTTGCACCCGCGCACGGGTTTCCTTGCCGATGCGAAGTGTCTTGTCCCGGTTGACGACACGCGACACAACAGCGGGCGAAACACCGGCCGCTTTTGCGATATCCGAAATGGTCATCGGTTGGTTGCCCTGTTTTCCATTTGACAAAATGTACCATCGCCTTGACAAAACAAGCAAACCTAGTATCCAATTGGTATAACGATTTACCAACAGGTTTTCAAGCATTCTCGATATTGCGGGAAAGCCGAAGACTGCCGACCGGGACCTGCCCCGGTCGCCGCACGGAGCAAGATAATGAGCCAGCAGAACCACCCGCAAGCACTGGACGGCGTTCGGATTCTCGACTTCACGCAAATGATGCTTGGACCGCTTTGTACCCAGACACTGGCAGATCTGGGCGCTGATGTTCTCAAGGTGGAGCGCCCCGGAAAGGGCGAATGGATGCGCTCCATGCCGATGATCGGTCAGTTCGTCGGCGGCGACAGTGCCGCCTTTCATTCCTTCAACAGAAACAAGCGATCGGTGACGGTCGATCTGAAAAGTGACGAAGGCAAGGCTGCATTGATGGACATGGCCAAGCAATGCGATGTCGTCGTCGAGAATTTCCGGTCCGGTGTCATGGACCGCCTCGGTCTTGGCTATGAGGATTTCAAGAAAGCCAACCCGAAGATCATCTATGCATCGGGCTCGGGCTGGGGTTCGGGCAGCTACATGGCCAAGAAGGGTTGGCCCGGCCAGGACCTGCTCATTCAGGCGATGAGCGGTGTCATGTTCAACACAGGCCGCGCGGTTGATCCGCCCACGCCCTGCGGCACACCCGTCGCCGATTTCGCCGCCAGTCAGGCGCTTGCCATTGGCATCCTCGGCGCATTGCTGGCGCGCGACAGGCACGGTGTCGGCCAACGGGTCGAGACCAACCTCTATTCAGCGACCCTTAACCTGATGGGGCAAGAGAACTTCGCCGTGCTGAACCAGGGCATCGATCTGCACCGGTCGGAAGCCGGCGTCGCTTCCTGCTGGAACGATGCGCCCTATGGCGCCCACCCGACAGCCGATGGCTGGGTGGCCATCGCCATGTGCCCGCTGGAAAAACTCGGTGGCCTTCTGGGGGATGAAACCCTGCATGAGATGGATGCCTGGGCCCAGCGCGACGAAACGAAATTGCGCATCGACAAGAGCACGAAAAAGAAAACGACGGCGGAAATCATGGCGATTTTCGAGGAAGCCGATGTCTGGGCCGCCCCGATCCGGACATCACGCGAGGCGATGGACGAACTCGTCGAACTGGATTCGCCCCGCCTGGTCGAAATGGACCATCCAAAGGCAGGAAAAATCAAGGCAATCGCCAACCCGATTTCCATGAGCGAAACACCAACCGCACTGCGCCATGTCCCGCCACAGGTTGGTGAACACACTGATGAAGTTCTCACAGAAATGCTGGGCGCAGATCGTGTGGCGGCGTTGCGCGCGGCCGGAGCGATCTGATGTCGGAGGAACGCCTTCACCCCAATCTGGTTCTCCAGCGCGAGGAAGGGATCGAGATTTTGCGGATCGACCGGGAGGAATCCCTTGGTGCGCTGAATTTCGAAATCATGGAGCATCTGGCGGACTACGCGGCGGATGTCGCATCCCGCCGGGACAAGGTGCGGGTCATTATCATCACCGGTACGGGAAGAGGTTTTGTCGCCGGCGCTGACATTGCCGGCTATCACGGCGCCGAGCAAACCGAATTTGACGGATTTCAAAGGCGATCCCGCGCGACCTTCGACGCCATCGCCACCCTGCCCCAGATCACCATTTGTGCGGTCAATGGCTACGCGCTCGGCGGTGGATTTGAACTGGCCATGTGTTGCGATTTCATTCTCGTCAACGCCAAGACCAAGATGGGCCTGCCGGAAATCAAGCTCGGTCTGCTGCCAGGCGGTGGTGGAACGCAGCGCCTGCCGCGGCTCGTCGGTCCGATGCGCGCCAAGGAAATGCTGCTGACCGGCCGCATGATCACGGCGAACGAAGCCGTAGAGTATGGCGCGGCCCTTGAGGCCTGCGAGCCCGATGCCCTGATGCCCCGGGCGTTGGAGCTGGCCGAAGAGCTGGCCGCGCAGGCACCGGTGGCACTGGCCGAGGGCAAGCGGGTGATTGATGACGGACTCGATTCGGCCCTTTCGGCAGGACTTACATTTGAACAAAGGGTATTGGGAGCGCTTTTTGCCACGGCGGATGGTAAAGAAGGCATCGCAGCGTTCATGGAAAAACGCGACCCGAAATTTCTTGGGCGGTAGAGCAGGACAAATGAATATGAGTAAATCAGTGATCAGCTATCAGTCAGGTCCGTTTTCAACGGTGTCGATGGGCCTGCCCGGTGACCATGAAGGCAAAACCGCAACCCGTGTCTTTTTCGTTCGCGGAGCCGACAAGATCGCCCTGATCGACAGCGGTCTTTATGGTGGGCTACCAGCCCTTGAACAAGCCTTCGAGGAGCTTGGCATTGCGCGCAAGGACCTTGATCTGTTGCTGTTGACCCACGAACATATGGACCATGTCGGCAACAATGGCTGGCTCAAGGCAGAAACCGGGTGCCAAATCCTCGGCCATCCCGCCAGGGCAGACCGTGTCGCGGACAATATGCTCAACGCAAAGACCATTGTTCACGCCTTCCCCGAAGGCCAGGATTTCGATCTGAATTCCGAATATCTTGACTGGATGGGCCCGACCGAAGGACCGATTGAATCCTTCATCACGGACGGCGATCTGATCGATCTGGGAGGCGGGGTCGTGCTCGAAACCGTCGAGGTTCTCGGCCACTCCATGGCCGAAATCGGATTTTTCGAACGCTCCACCAGAACCCTGATCATTGCCGATCCGCTGCTGCCGCCCTTCAATCCGGTTCTTTATCTTTACGAAGACCCGAACGTCATGCGGGCCACTTTCGACAAGATCGAGAAGTTCCTCGTGGAACGCGACGTTCAGGCGGTCCTGTTTGCCCATGACGACGTCAAAACCGCTGCCGAGGCGCAGGAGCTGGTCGACGATTGCCGCAGGCGGGTCGACAAGGTGGAGGCCTCCATGGTCACCCACATGAAGGCCAATCCTGGAATTACTTTTGCCGAACTGCGCGACAAATGCTGTGACGACCAGAACATGGTGCGCGAGTGGCGCGCCCTGGTCTCGATCAATGCGAGCCTCAAGGATTTTTCCGAAAAGGGTCTTGCCAGGAAAGACGGCGATGGCTGGCACTATGTCGGATAGCCCGCTGCCGCGCTGCACGGTTCTCGGAAACGGCACCATGGGCGCACAGATCGCGCTGTCCCTCGCGCTGGGCGGTGCGCAGACCGTGCTGTGGGGTCGTCGCCCCGAAAGCCTTGACCCTTCTTTGGCGCGTGTCAGCGATGCCTTTGATTTTCTGGTGGATGCGGGCCTGGCAAAGGCTGACGCCAAACCGACCGTTCTGGCTCGGATCAGCACGAGTTCGGATCTCGCCTCCGCCGTTCAGGGCGCCGCCTTTGTCATTGAAGCCGTTGCCGAAGACATTTCAATCAAGCAGACCATTCTCAAGGCAGCCGAGAAGGCCGTTGCAGGCACCACCATGCTGTCTTCAACGACGTCTGCGCTCAGTGCAACGGACATTCAGTCCGCGCTTGAGCGGCCCGAAATGTTCTGTGTCGCCCACTACGCTCAGCCGGCCCATCTCGTCAGACTCGTCGAAATCGTCCCTGGCGCCAGAACCGATGAAGCAACGACTGACGCCACGACACAATTGATGGCCGATACCGACAAGACGCCCGTTCTGTGCCCGGATATTCCAGGTTTTTTGTGGGCTCGCATCCAGCATGCGGTGCTGCGCGAATTCGCGACACTGGTCGGCAAGGGGCTGGTCACGCCGGAAGCCTGCGACACCATCCTCAAACAGGGATACGCTTCGCGGCTTCCTGCCATGGGTGCGTTCGAACATGCGGATCTGGCCGGCCTGGATCTTCTCAATGGAGAGGCCGCCAAGGCCGTATGGGCGGACCTGTCCAACGTCACGAGCCCCGCGGAGACACCCGTTGGCGCCATCCACGCACAGGGCAATACCGGCATGCGCAGCGGCAAGGGCTTCTACGACTGGACCACCGACCGTGATCCAGACGAGTTCAAGCGGCAGCGAGACGAGGAAATCGTCCGCCGGGTCAAGATTCAAAAAGGTGCGAAGGTCGAGCTTTAGGGCAAGTCTCGTTTTGACGGGATCGGCAAAACCTGAATGCATCGGCAATATCGACGGATGTTACCGTTGTCCCGTTTCTGACAAGACGTGAAACTGTCCAGGGCGACCGCCGATCAAGCCTGACCTATACCGGCGGTTTGATCAGAACCTTGCCGACGGCCTCTCCGCTGGCCATAAAGGCACAGGCGGCCTGCGTTTCCGATACCGGATAGCGGCCGGCAATCAATGCATCGAAATCCACCGTGCCGGATTCGATCAGCGAGACGGCCTCATCGAATTCGCTGGTAAACAGCACCGAGCCGATCGAGTTGATCTCTTTCAGCGTGTTGATGTGCAGGTTGATCGGAACCTCGGTCGGCTGGATCAGCGACAGCACCGCGACAACACCCTGCTTTCGGACACAATCCAGCGCCTGGTTATACCCATGCGGTGATCCGCTGGCCTCGATGACCACGTCATAGATGCCCGAAAGGGATGTCATGTCATCCTGACCGATGACGAATCCCTGTGTGGCGCCGACCGCCCGGGCCGCGTCGATCGCGCCCTGCTTCAGATCCGTGACATGGACCTCGGCACCCTTGGCCACGGCGCCGACGGTCGCCAGCAGACCCATCGGTCCGCAGCCGGTCACCAGAACCTTGGATCCCGGACCGATTCCGGCACGGTTGACGGAATGCATCGAACAGGCCAGCGGCTCGGCAAAAGTCAGATGGTCCGGATCGACGCCCTCCTTGACGGTGCGCAGGCATTTTGCGGGAAAATCGAAATACTCCCGGAAGAACCCATCAATATGGGGCACGGTCGTGGCGGACCCGGGAAACCTCTTGGTCGGACACATATTGATGTCGCCGCTCAGGCATTTGTCGCAGGTGCCGCATTCGATGACCGGATTGATCGCCACCAACTGCCCCTTTTCGAAAGGAAAGCCATTGGGGTCATCCACGATCCCGCAGGCTTCATGGCCCAGAGAAACGGGGTAGTGAAGCTGGAACCCGGCATTGGCGAAATGTCGATAGTAATGCATGTCCGTGCCGCAGATGCTGGCCGTTGCCAGACGCAATCGCACGTGATCGGCCTCAATGGTCTCAGGCATCTCGTCGGTGATGATTTCCACCGATTGCGCAGCGGTCAAACGTGATTTCATGTAACCCATGTCAGCACCTCAAAATCCGATGGAATAGCCGCCATCGACAGGCAAGGCGACGCCATTGACATAGCCGGCCTGTGGGCTCGACAGATAATGCACCGCATCGGCCACATCGCCGGCCGTGCCGAATGCATGTGATGGAATGCGGCCTTCGATCTTGTCGCGACGCGCGGGATCCTTGGCCAGAACCGCCCGCGTCATATCCGTGTCGATAAAGCCGGGACAGACCGCATTGCAGCGAATTCCGAAGGGTGCCGCATCAACCGCAACCGAACGGGTTACACCGATGACCGAGGTCTTCGCCGTGACATAGGCGGCAGCCGACGGCAGAGCCATCAGCCCGCCCATCGACGAGATATTGACGATCGCGCCGCCCTTCTCCTTCTGCAGGTCGACAAACCGGCCACAGGACAAAAACAGCGCCTTGACGTTCAGGTTCAACACGTGGTCGAGCTCATCGGGTGCCACGTCCCAGACCGGCTTTTTCAGATGAACGCCCGCATTGTTGACCAGTACATCCACATTGCCGGCCTTGCGGTGAATGTCGTCGAGGAAACCGACATCCTGCCACTGGGAAAGGTCGTGCTTCACATAATGCACGCCCTCACCGAGCTCGGACAGGTTCACATCCGTTCGCGCAACGACATAGACCGTGTAGCCTTCGGCCAGAAATTTTTGCGTCTGCGCCAATCCCAATCCCTTGTTCCCGCCGGTGATGATTGCGGTCTTCATTGCGCGTCTCCCCGTTTTGAGTGATGTCGATAGAGCGAGTTCAGACTGTCGAGAAAATCGTCCTCGTCGAGATCCCGGACAAAGAAATCGGGCAGGATCGCACAGACTTCATCGATGAAGCCCAGGAACCAGACATCGCGCGGACGCGTCCAGGCCTGGTCCATTGTCCCGCGGGACCCTTTCAGGAACCCGCGATACAGCGGATTCTCCTGCTCTTTGGTCCAGGTTCGCGGGTGTGCGGGCTGCCCGTCATTGTCCAGATAGACGCCCGATTGCACCGGTTCGGATGCAACCCAAGAAGCAAAGTTCATGGCCTCCTGCCGTTGCTCGGACAGTGCTGACACACCGATCCCGGCACCGCCGAGGATTCCCCTTTTGACGGTGCTCCCCCGAAAGGTCGGAAGGTCCACATAGTCGAGCCGGTGGGTGCGAAATCCCGGTCGCGCGTAATTGATGTAACTGAAGAGACAGGGCGAATAGGCAAATTCATCGGTTGTCGCCATCGCTTCAAGCACGGTGATGGGGTTCCAGCGAACAGCCTCCTCGGGTCCTAGACGGTACAACGCTTTCAGGATCCTCAGTGCCAACGTCCCATTTTCCCGTGACATGAACTCCGTGGTCGAAATGGGTAGCGTGTCCTCGCCGCGCCCCGCCACCAATGTCATCATCATGTCCACGGCATCGACGGGCATCAATGGCGTGACAATCTGGAAGTCACCCGGGCGCGCATCCAGAACGGCTTCCCAATCAGCCGGAACCGCCCTGCAGATATCGCTGCGTTTGACGGCCACCTGGCAGGCCGCATCCACTGGATAGGCCCACAGTTGATCCTGCCACACATAGCTCTCAAGACTGCCGCCCAGGGAACCGGCGGCTCCGTTCTTTGGTATTGGCAGCGGAGCGAGACACTTCGACTCCGCGATCAGGCCCACATGCGGATGATCCAGTATGATCAGATCATACGCTTCGGCCAATTCCCCAATCGGTGCATCCGCGAAGGCTTGCAGGCTGCGCCTCGACCAGTTGATCGTTACTCCCGTTTGCGCGGCATACAGATCCGAGGCCGCCTCCAGGCATCGGTACCCTCTCGGATGATCCCAGGTCATTCCGGACAGTGTCGGCTTCGCCAAAACCAGGCTCCAAATCAATTCGACATTGCTTTTCGCATCCTCATACAGCTTGTGAGCCGGTTGGTAAAGCGTTTTACCAAATTGTTTTGAACAATCCATCTCGATCCGTCGACATCTGCACGATCCGTGCCCCGTCGCGGTGCCGGTTGTTTCCCTTTCATTCAAACGAGGTCGTGATCAGGCTTGCAGCAAATCGGCAGACGGCGCCAGTTTTCTGTCTTCGACCAGAAGGCGTGCCGCCTGATCGGCTGCATCCCGGAAGGGCTGCAGGATCAAATCCGCACCATCGTCCGAAAGCCGTCCGGCATCCGATGCATGATGGGCAGTCACGGCAATGCGTCCCGAAAACCCGGCGGCCCGAAGTGCTTCGATCAATCCGGAGCGAGCGTCCTCATGCGTGACCCCCGTATCATGTTCCGGAACAGCGGAAACCGCCCATTTCACGCCGGCCGTCGGCAGACTTGCAACGAGTTCGGGATCGGTGGCGTCGCCGTATACGGCATCAAACCCCTCATTTTGCCATTCCTTGACGACATTGGGATTGAAGTCGATTCCGAGCACCGTGACACCGTGTTCCGCAAGGCGATGGGCAATGGCGCTGCCGTAACGGCCGAGCCCGAACAACAACACATCGTAGCGGTCGTCCGCATGATCCGGATCGCCGACGACTTCCCGCAACGGATCACGGCGCTCGAACAGTCCGAGCAAGGGCTCAAGCCAACTGAACAACGTGTGGGAATAGGTGATCATGTAGGTCGACAATGAAATGGTTATGAGGCCGACAAGCGTCACCAGACCAAGTGAATCGGCACCAACATGTCCGAGCGAAACACCCATCGCCATGAAGATCAGGGAAAACTCGCTGATCTGGGCAACGGTCAACCCGGCGAGGAAGCCGGTCCGTTTGCGATACCCCATCGCTCCCATGATGATCAGCACGATAAGCGGATTACCGACAAGCACGAACAGTGAAAACAGCACTGCCGACGGCACCTGTTCTCCCACCAGTGAAAGGTCAAGATGGGTCCCGAGTGCGATGAAAAAGAAGAGCAGCAGGAAATCCCGCAGCGGGGCCAACCGAGCCGCCATTGCTTCCCGCAATCGGGTTGACGCCAGGGAGACGCCGGACAAAAGGCCGCCCAGTTCCATGCTCAGGCCCAGCAGATCGCCGGCTGCGGCAAAAAGGGCCGCCCAGCCGATCGCAAAACACACCAGGAGCTCCGGTGCTCGCGCCAGACGGTCGACCAGCGGCTCGGCAACATAGCGAATAAACAGCCCGACAAAGGCGAGCATCGCAATACCCGCCGCGAAGATAAACGCGATGTCGCCCAATGCGCCATCGGCGGCCGTTCCGACCCCGACAGCAGACAGGATGATCATCGCCAACACCACCACGAGGTCCTGGACGATGAGAAATCCGAGTGCAATCCGACCGTGAAGGGAATCGATTTCACGCTTGTCCGACAGCAATTTGACAATGATGATCGTACTGGAAAAGGTCAGGGCCACGGCGACGTAAAGACTGGTGATCACACCGAATCCAAGCGCAATCCCCATTCCAAATCCGATAACCGAGGTAAAGAGCACTTGACCAAGTCCCGTCATCAACGCCACCGGTCCGAGTGTCCGCACCAGTTTGATATCGAGTTTCAGGCCGACAAGGAACAGCAGCACGGCAATGCCGAGTTCTGCGAGCAGGTTGATATGCTCGTCCGATTGCGCAAGGCCGAGAACCGACGGACCGGCAAGGATGCCGACCGCGATAAAACTGACGATGAGCGGCTGGCGCAGCAAAACACCAACAAGGCCGACCGCGGCGGCCAGAACCAGCAAAGCTGCGACCTCGTAGAATACGGAGGCAGAGACAACTTCCAGCATCAGCGGCTCCTCCAGTTCGTTGGCATCGTCATCTCGTCGGCGACCGAATGATTGCGGCCGGCAATCCGGATCCGCAGCCATTTTTCAATCTCGAGGACAATGAACAGCCCAATCCCAATGCCGATGATCTCCAAGCCGTGGACAAAATCAACCGGACGCGTATCGAAAAACGCTTCCATGAAAGGCGCATAGGTGAAGACGAGTTGCAAGGACACCACAACAGCGACCGCGAGCAGGACAGGGTGTGTGCCCACGATGCCTTCCAGCGTCAGCGAGGGCGCACGCAAATACCGAACGCTGAACAGATAGAATACCTCCATCACCACCAGCGTGTTAACGGCATACGTGCGTGATTCCTCCAGGCTGGCTCCCTGGGCACGGGTCCACGCGAAAATACCGAAGATACCGGTGACAAAAAGCGCCGAAACGAAAATGATCCGCCACACAAGGAAAGCAGACAACATTGGTGCCCGCGCCGGCCTGGGCGGCCGTTTCATGACATCGGGCTCTGTTGGCTCAAAGGCAAGTGCGATGGCCAGTCCGACGGAGCTCACCATATTGACCCACAGAATCTGCAGCGGCGTAATTGGCAGTGTATACCCAAGGGCGATGGCAGCGATGATCGCAAAGGACTCCCCGCCATTGACCGGGAGAAGGAAGACGATGGCCTTTTTCAGATTGTCATAGACCGTCCGCCCTTCCCTGATCGCGGTCGCAATGGAAGAGAAATTGTCGTCCGTAAGCACCATTTCGGCCGATTCCTTGGCCGCTTCCGTGCCATTTCCGCCCATTGCAATGCCAATATCCGCGCGCTTGAGAGCAGGCGCGTCGTTTACGCCATCTCCGGTCATGGCCACCACATGATTGCGGCTCTGCAAAGCCTCGACAAGGCGCAGTTTGTGCGCCGGACTGGTGCGGGCAAAGACATCGATCGGGACAGCACGCTCCATCAGCGCTTCGTCGCTCAAGGCATCAATGTCCGTACCCGTCAGAACCTCATGAAAATTGTCGAGGCCAAGTTGTTCGGCGATGGCCTTGGCCGTGCCCTTGTGATCGCCGGTGATCATCTTGATCCGTATGCCCGCTGATTGGCATTCAGCAACGGCTCTTACCGCCTCTTGTCTTGGAGGATCGATCAGTCCAAAAAGCCCAAGCAATGTGAGGTCGTTTTCGACATCATCGAACGAAAGATCCACGCAAAGGCCGTCGGTCTGTTTGCAGGCGACAGCCAAGACCCGTTGTCCTTGCGAAGCCATCTGCTCGATTTGTTCATGCCAGTATGCTTCGACAATCGGTTGGTAGTCATCGTTCTTTCGCTGGCGGCTGCACATTGCAATAACCTGCTCGGGAGCCCCTTTCACGAAGATGAGACCCTCTCCCTGCTGATCGTGATGCAGGGTCGCCATGAATCGATGCGCCGCATCAAAGGGAATGAAATCGACGCGCGGAAATGCGCTGATCTCGACCGCCGAATCACATCCAGCCTTCTGACCGGCCGCCAGCAAAGCCCCTTCCATCGGGTCCCCCTCGACGGTCCATTTGCCATCGATCTGGCGCAATTCCGAATCGTTGCACAGAACCGCAGGTCGAATGACCTCGGAAAGGTCCATGATGTCATTCTGTCTGATTTCATGCCCGTTCAGGCTTATGTCTCCGCTGGGTTCGTAGCCGACACCCGAGACCTGGAATACCTGCGAAGCGGTCGCGATGGTTCGCACCGTCATCTCGTTTCGCGTCAGCGTGCCGGTCTTGTCTGAACAGATGATTGACACCGATCCAAGCGTTTCGACCGCCGGCAATCGACGGATAATCGCATTTCTCGAAACCATCCTTTGAACGCCGATCGCCAAGGTAACCGTCAGGATGGCCGGCAAACCTTCGGGAATGGCAGCAACGGCGAGGCCAACAACCACCATGAACATCTCGGCCGGCTCAAAGCCGCGCAACACAACTCCGAAACCAAAAACAAGGCCGGCGAGCAGAACAATCGTGAGGGTCAACCAGCGAGCAAAGACGTTCATCTGTCGCAGCAGCGGGGTCGACAGATGCTGCACCTCCTTCAGCATGCCGCTGATGCGGCCAACCTCTGTACTGACCCCGGTTGCCACAACCACGCCGGAACCCTGTCCCGCAGCAACCAGCGTGCCGGCATAGGCCATTGAGGTCCGGTCCCCGAGCGGCGCGCTGGGTTCGACGGCATCGGTCGACTTATCGACCGGGACCGACTCGCCTGTCAGGGCAGCTTCCTGAATTGTCAGCCCCTTGACCCTGACCAGGCGCATGTCCGCGGGAACCCGGTCGCCCGGTTCAAGAACGGCGATATCGCCCGGCACGAGTTCTTCTGCCGGGACCGTAACCCTGAGCCCCTGACGAAGAACCGTCGCGCGCGGTGACAACATCTGTCGAATGGCCTGCAGGGCCCGTTCAGCTTTGCCTTCCTGCAGAAAACCGATGGTTGCGTTGACCAAAGCAACCGCAAGAATGACATAGCAGTCCACCCAATGGCCAAGCGCCGCCGTTAAGAGTGCGGCACCCAAAAGGACATAGATCAGGAGATTGTTGAAATGGGACAGGAATCGTATGACAGGACCGCGCGCCTTCGGTGCCGGTAATCGATTGGCACCATGCTGTGCCAACCGTTTCGTGGCTTCCTGCTGGCTGAGCCCGGATGAGGTCCCGGCAACGATGTCCAGTACGGATTCACTCGCCAGTGAATGCCAGTGCCTGTTCTCGGCTGGCTGAGAGACCTGCCGCACCGGGGCGCCCGGTCGCACATAAGCTGTCATTTGTCCGCACCCTCATGAGCTTGCGAATGAAAGTCCGGCTGTTCGCCGGTTCTCTATAAATGTCAGCTTCGTTATTCGTTTTGCTCTGGCGGCCGTGTGGCATGTGCCTCGACAAAAGCCTCAAGATCCTTGGCAGCCACTCGGAATTCACGGCCAAAACGGACTGCCCGCAAATCCCCGTCGTGAATCCTGTTGCGAACCGTTGCTTCACTGATCTTGAAAAGCTCCGCAATCTCATGCGTTGTAAAATACGGTCTGCTCAGCATCGCTCAGTGCCTTTAAGTGCAAACTGACGTCAATAGACATAGTTTACTGTCGTTGAGCCACTTTGACCTAAATCAAAACGGGTTGGCAATAATAAGCGCAAACAGGTTCGGTTATCAAATTCCTGGGGCGGACGGTGCGCATGGCCGAGTTTTCGACAGGCCTTGAACGCGCCGCAATTCAGCGCAAGGACTGGCTCAATTTAAGCATTCCTGCGGGAAATCACATGGCGATCTGGGCGGAGTTGCGTGCGTGAAAAACATTCTTTTGGCAACCGATCTCTCGGCTCGTGCTGACCGGGCACTGGAACGAGCTGTAAGTCTCGCGCATGCACATGGCGCGCAATTGACCATTGTTCATGCCATCGATGGTGACCTGCCGGCCTCCCTTGCAGACAGCCAGGCGGCCGCGGCGCGAGAGTCTATTGCACGGCACGTCGATGAACTGTCGGCAAACGAACGATCCGGCATCGTGATCACGATCGTCTTTGGTCGTCCGCATGTCGAGATTCTTGCCATGTCAGACAAATTGGATGCCGATCTGATTGTGGTGGGCGCCCACAGGAGGGATGTGTTTATGGACCTGTTTCGCGGCACGACAGCCGAACGGGTTATTCGCGCCGCCCGCATCCCGGTGCTGCTGGTCAAGGACCGCAAGAGCAAACCCTATCAGCGCGTGATCGTTGGAGTAGACTTTTCCGTCTACTCCAAACAGGCCATTATTTTTGCCAATGACCTCGTACCCCAGGGCGTGTTTCATCTCGTACACGCCTATGACGTGCCCTTCAGTGGTTTTTTTTATGGTCAAAAGTCTCAAAGCGAGATTCGCAAACGCGATCAGGTCGGCTTCGAAAACAAGATCGAAAGGGAGATGGAGGCATTTCTGATTGACCTGCAAGCAAAGCCGCCGAAGTTCGTCAATGTCCTGGAGGAAGGGCATGCCCAGCATGTCATCCTCCGGCAGATTGAACGATTGAAACCTGATTTGCTCGTTATCGGAACGCATGGATTGACCGGCATAGCTCATGCGTTCCTGGGAAGTGTCGCGGAAGACATGCTGAAGGAAGCTCCATGTGACGTCTTGGCCGTCAAGGCGTGAGCACCAAGCGCCCGATCCGCAATAGCCGGATAAGCCCATAGCTGTTCTTGCCACACATAGCTTTCCAGGCCGCCGCCCAGGGAACCGGCCGCTCCATTCTCCGGTATCGGCAATGGGGCCTGACATTGTGATTCTGCGATCAGACCCACATGCGGATGATCCAGAATGATCAGATCATGCGATTTGGCCAAATCGCCGATCGGCGCATCCGCGAACGCCTGCAGGCTGCGCCTCGTCCGGTTGATCGTCACTCCCGTTTGCGCGGCATGGAGATCCGACGCGGCCTCCAGGCATCGGTATCCTCTCGGATGATCCCAGGTCATCCCGGACAATTTAGGCTTCGCCATAACCAGGCTCCAAGAACAATTCCATTACGCCTATTGCATGTTCAAACGGCCACTGAACCCGCCGAAACACAATGAGAACACATGCTCTGCACGCTGTCCGGATGGCGCCGGGCGCGTTACACTGCATCCAAGGCCCCCGCTAGGCCTTATGTCATGGCGTGCGCTTGCTTCCCGTCATACGGATCATGCTGACCAGGGGTAATTGGCATGATATGTATCGACCCCGGCTCTCGATTGGCCAGGGTGGAGATCACTTCTTCTGGGAGGCGCGGCACATTATGGGCTTTGATCAAATTCATTGAAGCTGGAAGGAAAAACCAATGGCTGGTTCCCAAAGCCTTGCGGGATTGCCGACAGTAACCATCGCAACTTCGGTTTGGGAACGCGATTGGAAAGTCATCCTGGGTGCGAATGACTACCTGAAGACAAAACAGATCCAAAACCACGGATTTCGATTCGCTGAACGACTGCTTGTGATCAACAACGTTTCCAATCCGGCCGATGTCTTGCACGCAGCACAAACTGGAATTGAAGATGGTGTCCTGAGCAGAACAATTGTCGCCGATGATGTCGCTGGAGAGGTATTGCGGTGCTTTGCCCTGACACGATCCGATTTCAATCAAGACGGCAGACCAAATGACTGGCTCTATTACAACGCACTCGCCCCACTGACCGCGATATACACGGCGCAGTCTGACTATATATTGTACATGACGGGCGACTGCCGCCTCGCCCAACCGGTCAGTTGGATACCGCAGGCACTTCGGAAAATGGAGGCAACAAGTGCCTACAAGGTGGCGAATCTTACCTGGAACGGAAAATTCACGGAGGCTCTGCATGAGGCCGATTCACAGGATGAAGATTTCTATATCGCCAGCCACGGCTTCTCGGATCAGATGTTTCTGGCAAAGGTCGCGGATCTCAGACAGCCCATTTACGGAGAAATTCGCCCGGATGCCGCCCATTTTCCGCATGGGGACACATTTAAAAAACGTTGTTTCAGCTACATGAAGAACCATGGCTGGATCAGGCTGACCTACAAACATGGCGCCTACACCCATCGCAATATCGAAACCGGGCAGGAGCATTGATCCCGGTCAATTGCACAAGGATGCCGTGTGCTACAATTCCCGAAAATACAGGCGCAAGCATACCGTTGGATAGCGGCCACCGCATTAAGGCAGCAAGAGAACCGGAAGGAGGCAGGAAATCTGTTGATTTAATTTAGCTATTGCATTTTACGGAAACATCCCCACATAATCCCCGTACGTTACCTTGTCTGGCACTGCCAACTATGCGGCACACTGATTAATCAGGATTTTCCCACACAATGTGAACGGCTTAAAGACCCAGCACGATGTGCTTTCGTGCAGGGACAAACATCTCTCTTATGGAAAATGAACAATGATTACAGGCACGGTGAAATTTTTTAATACGGACAAGGGTTATGGGTTTATTGAACCGGAAGATGGTTCGAAAGACGCATTTGTCCATATATCGGCTGTCGAGCGCTCCGGATTGAGCACCCTGAGCGAAGGTCAGAAGGTCAGCTACGAACTCGTCAGCGATGAGCGCAGCGGCAAGATGTCTGCCGATAACCTGAAAGTTGTGGGCTAATTGCACAATCGGCGCTAGCGGATTTTCCGAGCCGCCGACATCAGCATCGCACAATGAGACCGACCACGGATGTACTGGCGATTCTCTTGTGAGATGCGATGGCAGAACGCCCAAAGAGGCATGAGATAATGCCTCGAAGCCCCGCGCCTGAACACGGCTGCGGGGCTTTTTTTGGTGCAATTCGGGTTTTGACGGCATCGGCAAGACCTGAATGCCTCAACAAAATCAAAGGCCGGCACCGTTGCCCCGTATCTGACAAAACGTGAAACGGTCTGGTTGGCCTGCCCGGCCCGCGATGCGCATCAATCGTCCAGCGTGACGGTTGAAACAAATCCTTCCGGTTTGACGGCAAGCACTGAGCAACTGACGCGATCCAGTATTTCTTCGGCGGTGTTGCCGATGACAAGACCTGCAACACCGGTTCGCGCCACCGTTCCCATGACCAACAGATCGGATCGCATATCTGAAATGAGTCTGGGGATTTCCTCACCTGCCAGGCCCTGCCGCAAATGGGTGCGCAGGCGAACACGCTGCGCGACATCATTTCCCGCCCATTTGGCAGCGCGCCGCATCAGCCGCTTGAGCCAATTGGCATGCTCACGTTTGACCGTGTCCATATAGGCATTGATTTCCTTCTTGGCGATATAGGCCCTGCCATGGCTGTTCATCGACAGGAATGGCGGATGCCAGACATGGCCGACATGCAGAACGGCGTTGCTCAGGGCAGACAGCGAGAAGCTCAGTTCGAGAATCTGCCTGTTGAGCGTATCGGAGATCTCCAGATCCTTGGCCGAGCTTCTCCCATAGTTCATGTTCTGTGCATCGACCGCTGCCAGGATGTTGTCGAAGTCACGATAGTCCTCACCCTTTGACAGCCAGACCGGACATGGACAGTGGCGCAGCAGCCGCATATCCAGCCGTCCGAGAAGCCTGTCGATGAACCCGCTGGAACCGATCGGCTTGATGACCAGATCATATCCATGACGCAGAACGTCACGGATGATTTCGATATGAGGGCGCCCGACCAGAACAGTCGTCTCGGGGGTATTTTCTCGAACGGCTGCGCGGGCAAACGCCGCAAGAGTTTCTTCGGCCTCTTTCAGCCAGTTGGCACGCAACATGGTCGATGTGCCGGAAGCCACGGTCACGGGGGGTGGGGTAAGAACCTGTACCACATCGACCGTTCCGCCGGTGGTGTCCGCCAGACCCATGGCAAGCCTGAGTGTCTCTGCGGAGACCTTCGATTCCTCGTCATACACATAGAGTATTTTCCTGAAACGCTGCATTGCTGTCTCCGTGAAAATCCGCACCGATCCTTTTCACGGATTGTAATTCCAGGTGGTTCTGGTGAATTGATCCGTATCAACAACCATCCAAGCAGAATTGTACGGGGAACAGGGTCTTACTGATCCGTGGGTGTGATATCGAAATGCAGAACGTCTTCGCGGATACCCAGTTTCGTGTAGAGCGCAATGGCCGGTTCATCGCCGAGATCCGCCTGGACATAAATCACATAGGCACCACGCCGGGATGCGGTCTGCTTCAGATGTTCGATGAGACCGGTGGCAATGCCGCGTCGACGATGCTCTTCATCGACCGCGAGATCGTAGATGTAAATCTCGCTGCGCTCCCGCTCGAATTTCCTCAGCTCATAGGCTGCCAATCCGCCGACAACGGACTCGCCTATCAGGGCCGCAACAGCAATGAACGAATCTCCGCCAAGCAGTCCTTCGAGATAGGCATCTGCAGGCTGCTCTTCGACGTAGGTATTCACCTCTTCGAACGCGCGGCCAAACATGGCAAGCATCTGCCGAAAGGTGCTGATGTCACATGCGGTGAGCTGCCGGATGGTCGGTGGAGTCTCCTTGGCCATGCGCCAATCTGATGGGTCCGGCCTTGGTTCGTCAAGCCGGTATGAACGACCACACCGGTGGAACGCTGTGCTTCCGGATCGACGACGGGAGCTGATCGATGACCGACCAGGAGACGACTTAAAGCAACAGACGAGAAACATGAATCAATTGTTGAACAGCGTGAATCATCGCATCAACCAACCAGCACAAACACTTGAATTGAATCACTGAATCAACGCCGCTGAAATCGGTCAATTGACGGCCGCTCGGCTCTGCCGATCTGTTAGAACACCACAGGGTGGGTTTCGCCGGTTGCAACATGCACCAGCCCTTGCGGGGCATGGGCGCTCGGCGCAACGAGGTTCCATCGCCAGGGCGAGCACGTCAAAGTCGCAACCGCCAGCCGTTCCGGGAAGCCCGGTTGCCAGCGCGGATGGAAGCTTGGTTCGTACATCCAGTCGACTTTGTCGGCCGCCGCATAAAGCGCTTGCATCTCGGCATCGTTGTCTTCAGCCGGTCGGGCGGTCATCAATCCCGCAACCTCGTAACGGACCCGCGCCACGACTGCGCCGCGATGCACCAGGACCCAGCCGCCCCCCATCTGCGCCAGCGCATTGACGCATTGGGCCATGGCTGAATCCGACGAACCCACACACCAGACATTGTGTTTGTCGTGACCCATTGAACAGGCCAGCGCACTGTCCGGGTCACGTGGTCCGCAACCGATCCAGAACATTTTGGACACCGCACCCTTGCCCGTAAATCGATCCACGATCGAGAACTTGGTAATGTTCCGGTCCGCATCCCGCTGGACCAGTCCGTCGCGAACCGGCAACTCCATCGTCAGAAAATCATCTGTCCAGTGGAACGGCCGGAGGATTGCGGCCTGCATCGTCTGGCGGCCGGCCTCAGCCGGGATCGCAAAATCATCGGATGTCAGCGCACGTCCAATATTGATCGTCCGGGTCGCCCATTCCGGCCAGTCGATTTTTGGAACATCAACAAGATACTCGGTCCCACGCGACACCTGCCGGCCATCGGCCCACACTTCCTCGATTGCAAAGCGTTCCACATCCGACAACAGAACCATATCGGCAAATCGCCCGGGCGCCAGTGAACCGACCCACGGCGTCAGCCGCATGTGACGTGCCGGATTGATGGTCGCAAGCTGGATGGCGGTTTCAGGCGGCAGCCCCGCCTCGATCGCCATGCGGACATTGTGATCCGATGCACCAAGGCGCAAGGTATCCGATGCGCTGCGGTCATCGGTGGTCACGGCAACCTGCGACCAGTCTTCCAGGCCCCGTTCGAGCAATCCGCCAATGATGTCGGCCATGGTGTGCACCCGAATTTCGAGGAACAGCCCGCGTCGCAATTTGTCCCAGGCTTCTTCGGCGGTCCACGCCTCGTGATCAGAAGCAATGCCGGACGCGGCAAAGGCATTGATCCCTGGCAGGTCCCGAATGCCCGCGGCATGCCCCTCAACCACGCCGCGCGCCGCGAAAGTCGCCTCGATCATCGACCACAGGCGATCATGGGCGGGGTTGTCGGCATCGGTCACGGCCGGCCAATCCATCACTTCATCGAGGCCCGTGGTCATCAGGCTTTCGTTCAGGAACCGCTTCTGGTCGCCGCCGTCGAGATGCGCGCCATGCTCCCACGCAGTTGGCGGGACGGCTGATCCCGGCAACGGAAAGATTTTCAGCGGTGAACCTGCGCGGCGCGCTGCAAGCCAGAATTCAAGTGTGTGCTGCGGCACAACATTGGAAAACTCATGGCTGGCCTCGCATGTCCAGGTGTTGCCGCGCGGCAGAACAAGCGCAGCTTCCCATTCGGGCGTGATATGCGAACTCTCGATATGCTTGTGGACCTCGCCCAGTCCGGGAATCGCGCTGAATTGCTTTCGATCAACCACATCGCGGGCGGCACCGGCAAAGCTGCCTGCTGGACCCAGAAAGGCAACGCGCCCGCAGCACAGGGCAATCTCTGCATTGTCGATCCAGCTGCGCGTACCCGTATCAAACACACGGCCAAGCCGAATGAGTGTATCGGCCGGTCTGCGGCCGAGTGCCACATCAATCAGGGTCTTTCGGACAGCCGCCTCACCACTGGCCGTAATGGTCAACTCCGGATCGATCAACAAATGCTCCTGTCTCTTCGGTCGAGAAAACTGATGAAAAAATAGACAATTGGCACGGTTTCTGCCCATTTCCAACCGGTTGTTGCGCCCACCGAAACCCGGGACGCAGTTTCCCAAAAAATAGCGCCGGTTACCGGGTTAATCTATCTGTGCCGCCTTGACGAGCCATTGCAAGCATCGCTAGGTTTTCGACTTCGGCGATCCCCCGCTCAAAAGTCAGACCCATCTGCGACAAGGGTCCATCGAAACCACAGGTCCATGTAATCACGGGCCTGTTCAAAACACAGGATCGAGTTATGAAATCAATTCTTGCTACCAGTGTGCTGTTTTTCGCTCTGTCGACCGGCCTTTCCCATGCCAAGGACACCTTCACCATTTCGTGGTGGGGCTACAATGGCGACAAGCTGAACGCCAATATCATCGAACCGTTCAAGAAGATGTGCGACTGCGACATCGTGTTCGAAACCGGTAACAATGCGGACCGGCTGAACAAGCTCGCCGTACGCAACGGCAAGGGTGTCGATGTCGTGTTTCTAACCGACAGCTATTCCCAGATCGGCATCGAAAAGGATCTGTTCCAGAAAATCGATCGCTCGAAAATACCCAACGTGAACAAGCTCTGGGACCTGGCGCAGGCACCGCAGGGTGACTACGGACCGGCCTACTCCGTCGGCCGCGTATCCATCGTCTACGATTCAGACAAGGTCGAGCCGATTACCAGTTGGAATGATCTGTGGCGCAAGGACCTGGCCAACTCCGTATCCCTGCCCGGCATCACGACAACGGCCGGCCCGATGATGGTGCTGCGCGCCGGCGCCCATGCGGGTGTCGATGCCTATGCCGATCCTGATGCTGCCTTTGCGGCGCTTGAGGAGATGAAACCCAACATCGTCAAGAACTACAAGACCGGTTCAGAAATGGTCAATCTGTTCTCGACCGGCGAAGTCACCGTAGCGGTGGCACAGGACTTCACCTTCGCTTCGCTGAAGGAAGCCGTGCCGAGCATGGTCAATGCCGAACTGACGGACGGTGACATCGCCACGCTGAACACGATCAACATCCCGAAAGGGGCCGAACATGTGGAACTGGCGCATGAGTTCATCAATTTCGTGCTGTCGACACCTGTTCAGGAAATCGAAGCCAAACAGGGTGTCGATGCGCCGGTTAACAAGGAGGTCGTACTGACACCGGAAGAGGCTGCGAACTGGACCTATGGCGAGGAAGAAATTTCCAGCCTGAACCGGATCGATTACGGCAAGCTGAATGCCGCCAAGGTCGATTGGATCGATCGCTGGAACGAGATTTTCGGCTCCTGATCCTGCTCTGACTGAAGAGCACTTCACGACTTCAAGGGGGTGGTCAGGCGCCACCCCCCGATGAGGGAACCCTGTCATGACCATTCGTCGGCCCGGCTGGATTCTGGTTTTGCCGGCCACCTTGGCGGTCGCACTGTTTCTCGGCATTCCGGTGCTCGACACGTTTTCGACGACGGTCACCGACAGCACTGGCCTGTTCTCAAACTACGAAAAATTCTTTGACAGCCGCTTTCGCCGCGCCGTCCTGTGGCGCACCACGGAAATCGCGCTGATCACCACGATCGCTTCCCTCCTGATCGGCTTCGTCACCGCCTATGTCGTGTCGCGGGCGCCCGGCCGGATCAAGAGTATCCTGATCATTGCCGCGGTGTTCCCGCTGTTGACCGGGGTCGTCGTGCGGTCCTTCGCCTGGCTGGTGATCCTCGGCAAGAACGGCATTCTCAATGACTTCCTTCTTGCTGTCGGGATTGTCGCGGAACCGCTCTCCATGCTCTACACGGAAGGCGCCGTGATCGTCGCCATGGTTTATCTGTTCGTGCCATTGATGATCCTGACCATTGTCGGCGTCCTTGAGGGAATTCCGGAAGATCTTCTGCAGGCCTCCGCGTCACTCGGCGCCACGCCGGTAGCCACCTTCTGGCAGGTGGTGTTTCCTCTGGCGATGCCGGGTCTGATCGTCGGTGCGGTTCTGGTCTTCACCGGTTCGTTTACCTCCTACGCCACGCCGCAACTTCTCGGCGGGGAGCAGCAGATGATGATGGGAACCTTCCTTCATCAGCGCGCCATGGTGACATTTGACTGGACCGGCGCGTCGACAATCGCGGTGATCATGACGGTCGTCACCATCCTGATCGTGCTGGCAATGGGACGGCTGGCACGCCGTCTCAATCCGGCGGCGGTGTAGAGCGAGCCATGATGATGCGCACCCGCCCCCATCCGGCCCTGACCGCCTTCGCTGCCCTTGTGTTTTTCTTCCTGATGGCTCCGCTTGTCATCATTATCGGCGCGTCGCTGTCGGACACCAGTTTCCTGACCTTTCCGCCGCAGGGACTGACGCTCCACTGGTATGAAAACATTTTCGAGGTGTCGGCCTTCAAGCGTACCATGGTCACCAGTGCTACTCTGGCGCTGGTGGGGACCAGCCTGTCGCTGCTCGTTGGAATTCCCGCCGCCTACGCCCTCAACCGGTATCGGGTGCAACTGCCGAGCTTCCTCTCCACAGTCTTTGTGTTGCCCATCCTGGTGCCCGAACTTGTTCTAGGGTTCTCGATCATGAAATCCGTGACCACCGGGCTGGATTTTCCGATCTTTGCCTCGCTGGTCATCGGCCATGCCCTGCTGGTGCTGCCCTATTGCGTTCGCGTGGTGTCAGCGTCGCTTTCCTCCTTCGATTTCTCGATCGAAGAAGCCGCGGTGTCGCTCGGATGCCCGCGCTGGCGCGCCTTTTTCACCATCGTTCTGCCCAATGTACGCGCCGGTGTGATTGCCGCATTCATTCTCGCATTGATCACCTCGATCAATGATGTCTCGATTTCGCTGTTTCTGACGGGTCCCGGAATATCGACTCTTCCCATCCAGCTTCTTGCCCATATGGAGCAGTTTTTCGATCCCACAATTGCCTCGGTTTCCGTCCTGCTGATGCTGGTCACCGTGGGCGTCATGGCCGTGGTGGAACTGACACTCGGCCTGACCTTTTTGACGAAATGATCCGATGACCGTATCCCTGACCCTCTCCGGTATCACCGCCCATTACGGCACCACCAAAGTGCTGGAGGACCTGTCTTTGCAGGTCGAAGAGGGCGAACTTGTTTCCCTGCTCGGCGCATCCGGTTGCGGCAAGACAACAACACTCAGGCTGGTTGCCGGTTTCCTGCAGCCGACCGCAGGTTCCATTCATCTCGGCGGCCGCGACCTGACCCGGCTGCCGGCCCACACGCGTGATATCGGCCTGGTCTTCCAGAATTACGCCTTGTTTCCGCATCTGACGATACGCGACAATGTCGCCTTCGGACTGAAGCAGCGTGGCATGGGGTCGGCGGCGCGCGCCAAGCAGGCCAATGCCATGCTGGAACGGGTGGGATTGGAAGCATTGGCGGACCGAACGCCCGATGCCCTGTCCGGAGGGCAAAAGCAGCGTGTCGCTCTGGCCCGCGCACTGGTCATTGACCCACCACTGCTGATGTTCGACGAGCCACTGTCAAATCTCGATGCCAAGCTGCGGGTGGAAATGCGCGTGGAAATCCGTCGGCTGCAACGCGATAATGGCCGCACAGCACTCTATGTGACACATGATCAGGAGGAAGCCTTCTCGATCTCCGATCGTGTCGCCATCATGAATGCGGGTCGCATTCTCCAACTGGATGCGCCCGAGGTCCTCTATTCCCGGCCGGCGGATGCATTTGTCGCCAATTTCGTCGGCTTTGAAAACATCATTCCGCTTCGCGCCAATGGAGAGCAAGACAGCGCGATCCGTGCCGAGATGGCCGGTGGTGCGATCCTTGCGCTGCCGCGCGAGCGCTATGAGCCGCCGGCGCAGGATTTCCTCTTTGCAACACGTGCCGACGGCCTGATGGTGGCCCGCTCCGGAGAGGGAATTCCGGCCAAGCTGGGGCTGCGAACCTATCTCGGTCGGGCCTACCAGTATCGCTGCGAGACAGCGGCCGGTGAGATCATCGCCAATGGACCGTTGTCCGATCCACTTGAACCGGGAACGGATGCGGTTCTGATTCCCCAACATGACCAGTGCACGGTATTGCCGGCCGACTCATGACCCTGCTTGCCAATGCCCGTATCTTGACCATGGACCCGCAAATGCGGGAAATCCCCAATGGCTGGATCCGCATCGAAAACGGTCTGATTTCGGAAATGGGCGAAGGGTCCGCTCCGGCGGATTCGTACCTCGACATGGGCGGCGATCTTGTCATGCCGGGAATGGTCAACACCCATTGCCACATGGCGATGACCCTCTTTCGCGGACTGGGCGAGGATGTTGACGACCGGCTCTATCGATACATTCTGCCGCTTGAACGCGAATGTGTAACCGCGCCGGTTGTCGCCGTCGGATCGCGGCTGGCTGCACTGGAAATGATCCGCGGCGGTGTCACGACGGTGGCGGACATGTACTACTTCGAGGTGGAAGTCGGCCGCGCCACGGCAGAAGCCGGCATGCGTGGCATCGTTGGCCAGACGCTGGGTGATTTCGATGCACCCGATCACGATACGTTCGATGAGGCTTTTGCCCTGACCGACGCGCTGGTGGAGGAGTTTGACGGACACAGGCTCATCACTGCATCGATCGCCCCCCATGCGCCCTACTCCACCGATATTCCGGTCATGGAACGTGTCGCCGCCTGGGCGGACGACCATCCGGACAATCCCGTTCAGATGCACCTGGCGGAAAGCGACGCCGAGATGGACTGGTGCGCCAGGCACCACAACGCTCGCCCGGTCGATGTCGTTGCCCGCGCGGGCCTGTTGCGGCCAGGGCTGATTGCCGCCCATTGCCTCCACATCCATGAGGCCGACAGTGAAAAACTGGCCGCGCATGGTGTCGGTGTCGCCCACAATGCCCGTTCCAACGGCAAGGCCGGACGCGGCATCGCACCCGTCGAAATGATGCGGGCAGCAGGCGTGCCCGTTGGCCTCGCGACCGACGGCGCCATGAGCGGCAACACGCTGGACCTGTTTTCCCAGTTCGCGCCGGCCTCGATGTTCCAGAAAATCCTGGGCCACAGCCGGTCTGTGCTGCCTGCCGCGCAACTCATCCGCATGGCGACCATCGAGGGTGCGAGTGTGCTTGGCATGGACAAGAAAATCGGCTCGCTCGAACCGGGCAAGGCCGCAGATCTGATCAGGGTGAGTCTGGACGACCCTCGCGTCCAGCCGGTCTATGACATCTATTCGACGCTGGTCTTCGCGCTGATGGCGAGTGATGTGCAGGCCACCATGGTCGATGGCCAATGGCTGATGCGCGAGCGCAGGGTCGAAACGATGGATCAGGCCAAGGTGGTCGCCGACGCCATTCAGGTCGCCGGCGCATTCAATCAGCGGATCGGCGCGCTGGACAGGAGCATGCAATGACCGATATTTCCGATATTCTGGATCATGTGGACGCAACGATCGACGATCGGTTGGAGCGCCTGTTCGATCTCATTCGCATTCCCTCGATCTCGACCGATCCGGCATTCGCGGATGATTGCAAAAGGACGGCGCAATGGCTGGCTGCCGATTTGGCAAGCATGGGCGCAGACGCAACCGTTCGCCCGACAGACGGCCATCCAATGGTTGTCGGCCACGCTCCGAAGGTCTCCGGTCCTCATGTCCTGTTCTACGGACATTATGACGTGCAGCCGGCCGATCCGGTCGAGCTCTGGGATAGTGACCCGTTCGAACCGGTGTTGCGCCCGCAGCCCGATGGAGAGACCCATATAGTCGGGCGTGGCGCCGCCGACGACAAGGGCGCGATGATGACCTTCGTTGAGGCCTGCCGGGCGTATGATGAAACGCGGGGGACCCTACCCCTGAATGTGAGCTTCCTGTTCGAAGGTGAGGAGGAAAGCGGGAGCGCCAGCCTCGCACCCTTTCTGGAAGCAACAGCCGATGAATTGCACACAGACATGGTGCTGGTTTGCGACACCGATATGTGGGACCGGGACACCCCCGCCGTGACAACCATGCTGCGCGGTCTTGTGGGACAGGAGATGGTCATCACCTGTGCCGATCGCGACTTGCATTCGGGCATGTTTGGCAATGCCGCACGCAATGCGGCGCAAGTATTGTCCGATGTCATTGCCAGTCTTCGCGCACCCGACGGTTCCGTGACCATCGACGGATTTTATGACGGCGTCACCGATCTCGATCCGGCTATTGCCGATCTGTGGGCGCGGTTGCCGTTCGACCAGGAAAAATTCCTGACCGATATCGGCTTGTCCATTCCGGCCGGCGAGGCCGGGCGCAGCATCCTGGAACAGGTCTGGGCACGCCCGACCTGCGAGATCAACGGCATCTGGTCCGGCTATACGGAGCCGGGTTTCAAGACCGTGATCCCGGCAAAGGCAAGTGCCAAGATTTCATTTCGGCTGGTATCAGGTCAGGATCCGCAGAAAATCCGAACCGCCTTTCAGGCCCATGTGCGCAATGCCATTCCGGCCGACTGTTCCGTCACATTCGCCGATCACGGCCTGTCTCCTGCAACGTCCATGCCGACCGACGGTACCTTCATGCGAGCGACCCTGGCTGCGCTCAGCGAGGAATGGGAGACGGAAGCCGCCATTGCCGGCACCGGTGGCAGCATTCCGATCATTGGAGAATTCCAGCAGCGCCTTGGCGCTGAAGCGTTGCTTGTGGGGTTCGGCCGTTTCGACAACCGCATCCACAGCCCCAACGAAAAATTCGACCTGTCGAGTTATCACAAGGGCATCCGGTCGTGGGTGCGTATTCTCGATGCGTTGGCAAAGGCGGTCCGAACCGCGTGACCTCCCTGTAAAGACCTTTCTGGCTTCAGTGCCGCCTAATTCTGCCCGATCTCGATACCATGACGGGTCGCACGACAACGGACCGTGGTGCCCGGTTCGAAGTCGTAGTGTTCCATGCGACCTCCTTCATCGTCACAAAATGACATGTGAGGAAAACGCCGACCGACGCGGTTTGATCCAAAAGTACCATCCGTTACGACATGGTTTGATCGGTTTTCGCTGAGATCACGATGGTTCAGCCGATCTCCAGATCGGTGACGAATATCCCGTCGGCTCCGCCTCGACAGGCAGCCACCAGCATGCCGCCCGCACGCACATGGTCCGGGTGGACCTCATAGGCAAGATGCGCCTCGCGGTTTGCGAACGTTACGACGAAGCCGCATTGATAGGCCTGCGACTTGCGCTCGAAATCACGGTTTGGCCCCCAGGCGAAATCACTCATGCCGTCAACCTTGTCAACCAGCCCGGCAAGTATGGCCATCGCCTCCCTGATGGCGGGCATTTCATTTTCCGAACGGAGTGACAGGAATACACAATGTTTAAACATGATCATTCTCCAATGGGGACGTTTGGGCTGGCGCGGAATGCAGGCAGGCCTTGTTGTGTTTCTGGCTTCAGTAGCCGAGGCTGGATTGTCGGGCGACAAGCTCGACCTTCGCGAGTTCCGTGCTCGGCGGACGCATGCCGGTCTCGAGCCATTCGAGCATCGTCGTTGCAGTGCGGCAGCCGAAACTGGCAACGTCGCAACGCACGGAACTGAGCCGCGGATAGACGAGCGCGCATTCTTCAATGTCATCGAAACCGACAAGGCGAAAGTCACTGCCCAGCTTTACGCCGCATTGCGCAAAACCGGAAAGCATGCCGAGCGCCACGAGGTCGCTAAAACAGATGGCAGCATCGACCCCCGGGACTTTGCGCGCCAGTTTCAGTGCGATGTCGCGGCCGAAGGCGCGTGACGGCCGCCCGTGAAACATCTCCGGGGCGATACCCTGCTCCGCCATCACCTTGAGATAACCCGACATGCGCTCACGGGTTACAAGGCGATCTTCAAGTCCTCCCACAAAGGCAATGCGTTTTGCACCGAGTTCGACCAAATGGCGTGCCGCGAGCTGTCCGCCCTTGGCGTAGTCGAGCGAAAAAAACGGAAAAACATCCGTTTGCCCATCCATCATGCGCAGCACTTGCATCGCCGGAATGCCGGCGCGTTTGATCATCTCGGAGACTGTTCCCCTGTCGCCATAGGCAGGCGAAATGACCAGCGCCGATACGCCGTGCTCAATCATGGACGCAATGACCCTTGCCTGGATGTCGGGATCCTCATCGGTGTTGGCAACCACCGTTGCGAACCCATGGCTGGCGAAAGTCATCTGCGCGCTGGTCGCGAATTCGGTAAAGAAGGGATTGCGCAGATCATTGATGACAAGGCCGATGAGCCCGGCATCAGAGCCGCGCAGATTGGCCGCCGACCGGTTATAGACATAGTTCAGGGCCAGCATGGATTCTTCGACGGTCTCGCGCGTTTCCTTCTTCACCAGCGGGCTGTTCTGCAGGACGAGCGACACCGTCGATTTCGACACACCCGCATGCCGTGCCACATCAATGATAGTCGGTCGTTTGCCCATTTGTCCCTGTCCTCAGTCGATCCCGTGCAGGCGCAGCAACGTTGTCATGCGTTCCACCGCAAGATCGGGTTGGGCCAGCAGCCGAGCTCTGTCGGCAAGCCGAAAAACCGACGCGTAGTGGGTGACATCACGCGCCGACTGAAAACCGCCCGGCATGATGAAATGGGATTGCGTTCCGTTGAGCCAGGCCAGGAACGCGATGCCCGCCTTGTAGTATTGGGTCGGAGCCCTGAAGATTTCACGCGACAGTGGAACGGTGGGCGCCAGCAGTGTCCGGTAGGTTTCCATATCGCCCTTCGCCAGCGCCTCGAGCGCCTGGCTTGCGGCCGGCGCAATCGCCGCGAAAATGCCCAGCAGCGCATGGGAAAAATGACCGCCTTCGCCGGCGATCAGATTGGCATAGTTGAAGTCGTCTCCGGTATAAAGACGCACGCCCTCTGGGAGCCGGGCGCGCAATCCTTCCTCATGCGCCTGGTCCAGAAGCGAAACCTTGATCCCGTCGACCTTTGACGGATTGGCGTTGATGATCGCCAGCACCGCATCTGTCGCGACCGCGACATCGCCAGAGCCCCAATAGCCGGAGAGCATCGGATCGAACATGTCACCGAGCCAGTGCAGGATCACCGGTTCCGCGGCCTGATCGATCAGTCGGCCATAGATGCGGGCATAGGCGTCGCTGTCGGCACCCATCGCCGGAAAGGCCCGCGATGCCATGATGATGATCTGGCCGCCGGCGCCCTCGATGGCTTCCATCTGCAATGAGTAGGCAGCCATAAGCGCGGCCTCGTCACGCAATTCCGAAAGTTCCGCATGGTCTGTTCCGGCGCCGCAGGCAACACGCGGTCGCATCGGATGGGCTTTCGCGGCCCGCATTGTTCGCTCGATCAGCTCCTTTGCAGTCAGCCAGTCGACACCCATGCCGCGCTGCGCAGTATCCATCGCCTCAGCAAGTCCGAGACCCTGATCCCACAGCCAGCATCGAAATCTCAGCGTCGCCTCCCAATCGACCGACGGGCGACCGGTCCATGGATCACGCTCGGCCAGTGGATCGGAAACGACATGAGCGGCAGCGAATGCAGTCCGGTTCAAAGGCACATCCGGCGCGCGCGGCACCAATGCGTTGCCGGTCGGGCGATAGTTTTCCAATGTTCCGGCGCGGGTTGGCAGGCGCATGGCATTCCTCACAGTTTGTGATCCTCGCGGATCATGTCAGCCGCCTTTTCGGCAATCATGATCGTGGGTGCATTGGTGTTCGAAGAATTGACGAAAGGCATGGTTGAGGAATCGCACACCCGCAGCCCTTCGATGCCCTTTAACTGAAGACGTGGATTGACGACGGCTGCCGGATCGTCCTCGGCCCCCATCTTGCAGCTTCCGACCGGGTGATAGTCGGTTTTGGCATGGCGGTATGCATATTCCCTGATGTCGTCATCGGTCTTGGCCTGCGCGCCGGGATGCGCCTCGCCCCGCATGAAATCCTTGAATGCCGGCTGTGCCATGATCTGCCGTGCCAGCTTGAAGCCGGCTACGGACATTTGCACATCATAGTCGTCGCCCCAATAGTTCGGATCGATCAGCGGCGCCTGTTTCGGATCGTTCGATTTCAACCGCACGGTGCCGCGAGAGCGCGGACGCAGAAACGCGGAATTGAGCGTCACGCCATTGCGGATCGGATCGAGCCCGTGTTCAAGCCCGGACCCGGGAAGGAAGTGAAACTGTATGTCCGGCGCCGGCGCATTCTCGTCGGCATACCAGAAGCCGCCGCCATCGCAGATATTGGAGGCAAGAATGCCGGTGCCAAACATCAAAAACTGTGCGCCGGCAGCCGCCGACATGTACCACGGCTTGTAGCGGTCAAAGGAATAATCTCCCGAACATTCAGTGACCACGAACACATCCATATGGTCGTGCAGATTATCGCCGACATGGGGGTGATCCATCACGACATCGACCCCGACGGACTTGAGGTGATCTGCGGGGCCGATCCCCGAATACATCAGCACACGCGGACTGCCGATCGCTCCGGCGGTCAGGAGAATTTCACGCCCCGCCTCGATGCGCGCACCGCCGACCCGCACGGCGACCGCCCGGTCCCCCTCGAATTCGATCTGCTCGACAAGTGCACCGGTGCGCAGGGTAAAGTTGGGGTTCTTGCGGATCGGCGGGAGATAGCACACGGACGCCGAACTGCGACGGCCGTCCCGGTTGGTGACCTGATAATATCCCAGCCCCGCCTGCTCGGCGCCGTTGAAGTCCGGGTTGAAGGGCATGCCGGCCTGCTGAGCCGCCCGCACGAAAGCCGTGGTCAGCTTGTGCGGGATCACATCGGAAACCCGCAACGGCCCGCCCTGTCCGTGATAGTCGTTGACATAACGGTTGTTGTCTTCGGCTTTGACAAAATACGGCAGCACCTCGTCATAGCTCCAGCCATCGCAGCCATGGGCCGCCCAATTGTCATAGTCCCAGCGGTTGCCGCGAGTATAGAGCTGCGCATTGATTGATGAACCGCCGCCCAATACGCGACCCTGCGGATACCACACTGCCTTGCCGTTCAGCCCCTTCTGCGGAACGGTCTCATAACCCCAGCTATGGGATGTTCCGGTCAGTTTGGTAAATCCGGCAGGCACGTGGATCAGCGGGTTCCAGTCGCTTGGGCCCGCCTCGAGCATCAGTACGGACGCATTGCCCGTATCGACCAGCCGGCGCGCCAGAACGCAGCCTGCGGGCCCGCCGCCGACAATGATGAAGTCATATTTCTCCGCCATGCCCTCTCCTCAAAGCCGTGCGAGCGACAGACCGCCATCGACCGGGATCACCGCTCCGTTGGCAAAGGACATCGCACCTGTTGCCAGCGGAACAATTGTTGAACCGATATCGGCAGGTTGCCCCCAGCGGCGGGCCGGCACCAGGCCATCCTCGATGCGCGCGGTATAGGTGTCTTTGATCCCCGCCGTCATGTCGGTTTCTATAATGCCCGGCCGCAGCTCGAATACGCCAATGCCGTGAGGTGCGAGACGAATGGCAAAGAGCGACGACATCATCGCGGCACCCGCCTTCGACACGCAATATTCTGCCCGCTCGATGGAGGCGATGGCGGCACTCACCGAGGTAACGAAAACGATGGAGCGGTAGTGCCCGGCGGGCCTGCCGATCATCCGCCGTGCCACGTTCTGCGCCAGGAAAAAGGCGCCGCGCAAATTGATGTCGAGCACGAAATCGAAATTGTCCGGCTCCATGTCCAGCATGTCGCCCCGCACCTTCGCCGCAACACCTGCATTCGAGACAAGAGCATCGACGGGGCCGAGTTCAGCCTCGATGCGGTCCAGCAGCGCAGCAACGTCCTCTATCTTTGACAGGTCATGGCGGAAATAACGTGCATCCGGACCAAGCTGGTCCAGTGCAGAGACGACGACCGGATTGTCCGGTGCGCTGCGCGAGGCCAGTGCAAGCGCAAATCCGGCTTCCGCCAACGCCTCTGCGATGCCGAATCCGATGCCCTGCTGGCCGCCGGTTATGAGTGCGACGGGTTTCATGCGGCAAGGTCCTTTTTGATGGTGTCGGCGGCGCGCAGCGCCATCGCCGCAACGGTGAGCGCCGGATTGACAGCGGCGGATGTCGGCAGACACGCCGCATCCGTAACGAACAGATTGGGATGGTCCCAGGACCGGCATTCGGGATCGAGCGCGGACTGCGCAGGGTCCGCTCCAATCCGTATGGTCCCGCATTGGTGGGAAGGCACGCGCCCGTCAAAGAGCCGCGAAAGCACGATCGGAAAACCGGCAGCGCGCAACGTGCTCTTTGTCATGGCCACCAGCCGCTTATGCGCCACCATGTTTGAGCGTTGCCACAGCAGCTGGATCTCGCCGCCGTTCAGGACGATGCGACTTTGCTGATCCGGGAGATCTTCGGATATGGCATAAAAATCAACGGCATGACCGGAGACGTAACGGGCAACAGGCATCGGAAGCGTTGGCACATTGGCTTTCAGAATATCCGGCACGACCCGGCCAAGAAGCTGTACATTGCCGAGCGGCGAACCGCCATTGCCATCCGAAAGATACCAGTCATTGATGCCAAACGTCTTCTGGTAGATGGAATCGTTGCGAAATCGCGGATCGAAGGCGATCAGGGCACTGGCATTGTGATTCATGAAGCACCGGCCCACCTGGTCGGAACCATTGCCAATGTCGGAGGCCAGCAGCAGCGCCGCTGACTGCACCGCACCGGCGCACAACACCACGGTGCCGGGCTTCAGCCGGTGGGTCTCGCCCTTGCAGCGATAGGTCACTTCGCAAATGCGGCCGTCTTGCGGATGGGCCGACAGACCGGTGACATGCGCGCCTGTGATCAATTCAACATTTTCATGGTGGAGTGCTTCTTCCAACCCACAGGTCTCTGCATCCATCTTGCCGCAACGCGTGTCCGGATAGCCGTCCCAGCCCGTCCTGCCGCCGGACAGCCACTGGTCGATGTCGACGCCAAGGGGAAGGGTGAACGGATTGGCGCCGGTCTCCTGAAGACGCGCGCGGACGTTTGCGATGGCCGGTTCATCGGGAACGGGAGCAAACGGGAACGGGCCGGAATGAGCCGGTTCCGTCGGATCCGATCCGGCTTCGCCCCGGACCTTGTAAAGCTGTTCGGCCGCATCATACCAGGGCGCAAGCGTGTCATAGGAAAAGGGCCAGGCCGGCGACACGCCTTCCGCATGCTGCATTTCCTCAAAATCCTCGGCCCTGTAACGGATCAGCACTGCGCCGTAGAGTTTGGAGTTGCCGCCCACATGATAATAATTGCCCGGCGAAAAACGCCGGCCTGTTTCATCCAGCCATGTTTCGTCGGACAAAAAGGCGCTGTTACGAAAGATCCGGTTGGGATCGCGCGCCGGGGCATCATCGGGGATGCGTTCGCCGCGCTCGAGGATGACAATCCGCGCTCCAGTCGCAGCCAGCCCGGCGGCAACCGTGGCGCCACCCATTCCGCTGCCAATAATGACGACATCAGACATCGGAACTAGCCAATCCGCATTTCCGACTTCGGATCGAAGGCAACCGCTTTTTCCATGTTGATGGCGAAGGGGAAGATATCGCCGGCGTACACATCGACATCGGCGCGAAACCGGCCGGTGACTTCCTTGCCGCCAAACTGACTGACCACGAATGTGTCCGATCCGGCAGGTTCGGTGACCTCGACACGTGCTTCAATGCGATGAATGGCGTGGCTCTTCCGGTCCGCACCGTCCTCGTCGGTAATGGCCTCCGGCCGGATGCCGAGTATGATTTTTTTTCCGTCATGACCGGCCATCTGGTTGCCGGGGGCAAATGGAAGGGAGGCGATTGTGCCATCGGCGAGGCTGATCCTGGCAACCGCGCCATCGTTTTCCACTCCGATGGTCGCTGGAAACAGGTTCATGGAGGGCGATCCCATGAAACCCGCGACAAAAATATTGGCAGGATTGTCGTAGATTTCCTTCGGCGTTCCAAGCTGCTGGACATGCCCGCCGAACATCACCGCAATGCGGGTCGACAGGGTCAAGGCCTCGATCTGGTCATGCGTGACGTAAACGATCGTCGTGCCGAGTTTCTGATGCAGCTTCTTGATCTCGGTGCGCATGTCGACACGCAGCTTGGCATCAAGGTTGGATAGCGGTTCATCGAACAGGAAAACATCCGGATTGCGCACCAGCGCCCGGCCCATGGCCACACGCTGACGCTGGCCACCGGAGAGTTGGCCGGGCTTGCGGTCCAGCAGATGACTGATCTGAAGGAGATCCGCCACGTCTGACACTGCCTTGTCACGCTCGGATTTTGCCACGCCATGCATTTCCAGGCCGAAAGCCATGTTCTGGCCGACATTCATGTTCGGATAGAGAGCGTAGGACTGAAACACCATGGCGATGTTGCGATCCGCCGGACGCACGCCGTTCATCGACCGGCCCTTGATGGCGATATCGCCGCTGGTGATATCCTCAAGGCCGGCAATCATGTTGAGCAGCGTGGATTTGCCACAGCCCGACGGGCCGACGAGAACCAGAAACTCACCTTCCTCGATGGAAATGTCCGTTTCATGCAGCACCTTGACGGAACCGTAGGATTTGGTTGCGTTATTGATATCCAGAAAACCCATTATTCTACCCTTTCACGCTGCCGGCCATGAGGCCGCGCACGAAGTACCGGCCGGCGACGATGTAGACGAGGAGCGTCGGCAGAGCCGCCATGATCGCTCCGGCAAAATGCACATTGTATTCCTTCACGCCGGTCGACGACTGAACCAGATTGTTCAGCGCCACTGTCATTGGCTGGCTGTCGAAATCGGAAAAGCTCGCGCCGAAAAGGAAGTCGTTCCAGATATTGGTGAACTGCCAGATGATGCAGACAACGGCGATGGGGCCCGATGAAGGCAGCATGATGCGCCGGAAGATCATGAAGAACCCGGCACCGTCGATCATCGCCGCCCGCACCAGTTCCGTTGGAAACTGCTGGTAGTAATTGCGGAAATAGAGCGTGGAAAATCCGATCCCGTAAACCAGGTGGACGAAGATCAGTCCGGGAACGGTGCCAGCTATGCCCATCAGCCCGAGCATCCTGGCCATCGGTATCAGCACCATCTGGAAGGGAATGAAGCAACCGAACAGCAACAGGCCGAACACGATCGTATCGCCGCGAAACCGCCATTTGGTCAGCACATATCCGTTCAGTGCGCCGAGCACCGTCGAGATCGCCACGGCCGGCACCACCATCAGGATGGAATTCAAGAAATAAGGCCGAAGACCAGTCGCATCGACACCGATCTGGGCCGTCGACCAGGCGCTCTGCCACGGAGCAATGGTCCACTGCGACGGCAGCGCCATCATTCCACCCGACCTGATTTCATCGAGAGGCTTGAGTGAATTGACCACCATGACATAGAGCGGCAGCAGGTAATAAAGACAAAACAGGATCAGGATCGCATAGATAACGAATCTGGCGCCCGCGCCGGTTCGGATGACATTGCTGGAAGCGTTCGTCGCCATCACTTCTTCTCCCGCAATTCGGACCAGATATAGGGCACCATGATCGCCGCGATCGACATCAGCATGATGGTCGCCGACGCCGCACCGATGCCCATCTGGTTGCGGGTGAAAGTATAGGAATACATGAACGTTGCCGGCAGTTCGGTTGCGGTTCCCGGACCTCCGCCGGTCAGCGCAATCACCAGGTCGTAGGATTTGATGGCCATATGCGCCAGCACAACGAAGGCTGACATGAAAGCGGGCCGCAACTGTGGAATGACGATGCGTCGGTAGAGCGCCCAGTTGGATGCCCCATCGATCTGAGCCGCCTTCAGCACTTCATTGTCGATGCCGCGCAACCCGGCGAGAAACATCGCCATGACGAAACCGCTGGTCTGCCAGACAGCGGCAATGACGATCGTGTAAATCGCCATGTCGCTGTCCTTGATCCATTCGAAGGTGAAGCTCTCCCAGCCCCAGCTGCGCACCACCGCCTGAAGCCCGATGCCGGGATCAAGGAACCACTTCCAGGCCGTTCCGGTAACGATGAAACTCAGCGCCATCGGATAGAGATAGATGGTGCGGATGAACCCCTCCGCCCGGATTTTCTGATCGAGGAAAATGGCCAGTGCGAGACCGATAACGCAGCTGATGACGATATAGAGCGATCCGAAGATCAGCAGATTATCGACCGCTATGCCCCAGGCACGGATGGAAAACAGGCGGGAATAGTTTTGCCAGCCGACAAGCCCGAAACTGGGCAGAATGCGGCTGTCGGTGAAGGACAGGTAGAAAGTGAAGAAGATGAAGCCATAGACGAAGACCAGAACGATCACGAGGCTCGGGCTGAGCACGATCCTCGGCAGCGCGTCGCGCAACCAGTCATTGCCGGTCTGGGATCGGACGGTGTTCGACATTGATTTCCCTCCCCTGGACCGTTTCCCGTTTTGTCAAAAACGGGATAACGGTTTCGTCCCTCGATCTTGTTGAAGCATTCAGGTTGTGCCCGTTCAGTCAAAACCTGAATTGCTTTAACGGGGGAGCCGTCAGAGCTCCCCCGGATGTTGCAGCTTACTGCGCGATCTCGACAGCGGTAACGAGTTCGGAGACGGCCGTCTCTGAATCATATTCGCCGTTGAAATGCGCGGTGATGACGTCATACATGGCATTCTTGACGGAAGCCGGGTTGGCGTGACCATGCGCCGCCGATCCGTACAGATTGCCGGATTTCGAAGCAGCGGCGAGATCTTTCATGCCCTGCTTGCCGCAGGCATCAAAAGCCTCGTCGGATACATCGACGCGAGCCGGAACGGAGCCCTTCACCACATTGAAGGCCGACTGGAAAGCCGGTGACATGATCGCCTTGGCCAGCGCGCCCTGTTCGGACGACACCGCATCACCCTGCTTGAACAGTGCAAACTGGTCCGAGTTGAAGGTCACCTGGTCCTGGGTTCCGGGGAAGCGGAAACACAGGAAGTCCTTGCCTGGCTCCTTACCGGCATTGATGAACTCGCCCTTGGCCCAGTCGCCCATGAACTGGAAGGCGGCATCGCCATTGATCACCATGGCCGATGCAAGGTTCCAGTCTCGACCGGAGAAATTGTCGTCCACATAACTGCGGATCACCGACATGCGGTCAAAAGCCTCTTTCATCGTATCCGATCCGAGCACTTCCGGGTCCAGATCGACGAAGGCCGCCTTGTAGAAATCCGGACCGCCCGTCGACATGGCAACGGCGTCGAAGATCGTTGCATCCTGCCAGGCCTGCCCGCCATGGGCCACAGCTGTCTTGCCGGCAGCCTTGACCTTTTCCATCGCGGCAACAAGCTCATCCCAGGTCTTGGGTTGGGCAATACCCAGTTCGTCCAGAACGGCCTTGTTGGCCCATACCCAGTTGGTCGAGTGCACATTGACCGGCGCCGCAACCCACTGGCCGTCATTCTTTGAGAATTTTTGAAGGGCGGCAGGAACGACGTCATCCCAGCCTTCGGCAGTGGCGATGTCGTTGAGATTGGCAAGCGCGCCCTCCTTTGCCCAGTCGGTGATATCAAAGCCGAGCATTTGAACTGCGGTTGGCGCATTGCCGGCGGTCACGCGTGCACGAAGCACGGTCATGGCCTGTGTGCCGCCACCGCCCGCAACGGGCATATCCTGCCAGCCGACATTTTGCGATTCGAGGTCTTTTTTCAGAACGGTCAGCGCAGCGGCTTCGCCGCCCGATGTCCACCAATGGAGAACTTCGACGTCCCCGGCATGCGCATAACTTGCGGATGCAGCGAGGATGGCGAAGGCCGAGAGTGTTTTTCCGATTTTCAAACGCATGGTTTTCCTCCTGATTTGCGTTGTCTTACGCTGCCGACGATTGCCTTGTCGGTCAACGGTTACTCACCCAGGGTGCGCGCGTGCGGCCAATCCGCATCTGCACGGTTTTCACCTCAAGGTATTCTTCTAGTCCGTAGCGACCGAGCTCCCGCCCGAGTCCGCTTTCCTTCATGCCGCCAAAGGGCAGCTCGGCAAATCCATCCATCCAGGTGTTGGTCCAGACCGTTCCGGCCCGCACGCGGCGGGTGAATTCGAGACAGGTGTGGACATTTTCGCTCCACACCCCGGCCGACAATCCGTAGGCAGCGTCGTTGGCAAGAGCAATCGCCTCATCGAATGTGTCGAATTGGAGCACCGACAAGACAGGCCCGAATACTTCCTCGCGGGCAATTGCCATGCCGCTTGTCACGCCGGAAATAACGGTCGGCTGATAGAATTGATCCTGCAACCCGGCCACTGTGAGTGGACCGCCGCCAAGCCGGATGGTTGCACCTTCCGCAACGGCCGTTGTCACATAGGAATCGATCTTGCTTTGATGCTCTGGCGAAACGATGGCGCCAACCTGTGTATCCGGGTTTAGCGGGTCGCCAAAGGGGACCTTGCGTGACAGCGCAATCACCCGCTCGGTGACTTCCTCCGCCACATCACTGTGAACAATGATACGGGAGCCGGAATTACAGCACTCTCCGGCATTGAAATAGATGCCGAAAACGATCGCATCGACGGCGCTGTCGATATCCGCATCCGCAAAGACGACCTGCGGATTCTTGCCGCCAAGTTCCAGTGAGACCTTTTTCAGCGTGGCAGAGGCAGAAGCGACGATTGACTTTCCAACCGCGGTCGACCCGGTAAACGACACCATGTCGACATCGGCGTGGGTGGTCATCAGCGCACCGACCGGCTGACCATGGCCCAGGACGATGTTGACAACGCCGGCGGGCAATCCTGCCTCCAGCAGCAATTCCCCCAGCATCACGGTGGTTGCCGGTGTCAATTCCGATGGCTTGACGATTGCCGTGCAGCCGGCGGCCAATGCAAAGGGCAGCTTTTGCGAAACGATGAGGAACGGGAAATTCCAGGGCGTGATGATGGAAGCGACCCCGACTGGTTCCTTCAGAACCATGCCGAGCATATCGGATCCAAGGGCATTGTGACTGTCACCATACAGTGAGCGCGCCAGCGATGCCGCATAGCGCCACAAATCCGCAGCGCCCTCGATTTCCGCCTTGGCCTGGCTGATGGGTTTGCCGCTCTCAAGGGTTTCCATCAGCGCAATGCGTCCGCGTTCACGATCGATCAGATCAGCCACCCGCAAGAGGAGTGTCGCCCGGTCCTTGCCGCCAAGTGATGACCACCTTCCATCATCAAAGGCTCGGCGTGCTGCCTTGATGGCGGCCTCCGTCTCGGCGACACCGCCCGATGAAGCCCTTGTTACAAGCACACCATGGGCAGGTGAATGACGTTCGAACACACCGCCGTCTGCACTGTCACACCAATTCCCGTCGATCAGGTGTCGCGCGGAAAACGGTTCAGCCGGCAGGGAGGACCGGTCAGAAGCCGCAATGAGAGTGAGATCGTGTGTTGTCATGATGACCTGCCGGAAAAATTCGGTTGGCGTTTCTCGCGAAAGGCCAGAACACCCTCGGCCTTGTCATCGCTGGCCGCGATCATTCCGCCGGCCAGCGCCTCGATCACGGCGGCCCGGTCTTCTCCGACAGCCCCGTGGATCATGTATTTTGCAACTTCGGTGGCGCGCGGTGACGTTGACAGAACGTTTTGGGCAATGTCGCGGGCAGCCATACGCACATCTTCGGCCGTCTGCGCTGAAAAGCCGAGAGCCAATGCCCGCTCGGCATTCAGCCGACGCCCGAACACGGCCAGTTCCTTCAACACAGCTTCGGGCAGCAATCGCGCCAGGCGCTGCGTTCCAGACCAGCCCGGCACGATCCCGACACCAGCCTCCGGCAACGCCAGGGTGGCATTCGGCGTCATCACTCGAATGTCGCAGGCCGCAGCCAATTCCAACCCACCACCGAAAGCGTGTCCACTGATAGCGGCGATCGTTGGCTTTGACAGGCGCGCCAGGCGATCGAATATCCGATGCCCGTTCCGAATCCAGTGACGGGCAAACTCCGTCGGCGACAATTCGGACCAGGCATTGATGTCGGCGCCGGCGCAAAATGCCCGATCCCCTTCGGCAGTGACCATCACGACACGGATCGATGCATCGCGCTCCAGCTCGCCGCAATGGGCGTCAAGTGCGTCAAGCATGGGCAGCGTCAGCGCATTCAGCTTGGCCGGGTTATCGAGGCGGAGCTCGGCCACCGCACCGTCGATGATGAGATGCAGCCGGCTCATAAGGTCAGTCCCATCGGTTGTTCATGCAGCAATGGTGTTGGCATCACGGTCGCATTTTCGGCAATTCGCACGCGGCCCTGCGATGCATCGGCGATATCGCGTCTGGGGTCGATGCCGGGCATGATCTCGGTGGCAACGAGACCATTGTCTTCCAGACGTATGACGCAGCGTTCCGTGACGTAGAGAATATCCTGCCCGGTTTCGCGCGCACGCCGCCCGGAAAATGTCACATGTTCGACGGCTTCAACCATCTTGGAGAATTTGCCAGGGCTCACGACCCTCAGGCTGTCTTCCGTCAACTCCATTTGCGCGCCGGCCTCAAACAGGCCGGCGAATACGATTTTTCTGGCGTGGGCCGTGATGTCGACAAAACCACCACAGCCGGCCGTCAGATAGGGCTTCTTGGCGAGCTTGGAGACATTGACATTGCCGTCGATATCGACTTCCAGAAACGACAGGAAAGACACATCGAAACCGCCGCCTTGAAAATAGGTGAACTGGTTGGGTGAAGGCATGAAAGCGTCTGCATTGGACGCGCAGCCGAAGGCAAAGCCTGTCAGCGGTACGCCGCCGACTGCCCCCTGTTCGATGGCCCAGGTGACGGCACCGGCATGCCCTTCCTCCAGAAGGATACGCGGCACCATGGCGCAGATCCCGAAACCGAGATTGGCTGTCTGGCCGGATTCGAGCTCCATTGCAGCCCGACGGGCAATGATCTTCTCGATGCCGTGTTCAGCAAGGGAGAAGCTCGAAAGCGGCCGGATGATCTCACCGGATATTGCCGGATCATAGTGGGTCTCGGTGGTCTGCTGCTGGTTCGGGTCAACAACGATCAGATCCACCAGATGTCCGGGCACGCGCACATCATGAGGACGCAGGGATCCGGCCGCCGTGACCCGCTTGACCTGTGCGATGACCAGCCCACCATGATTGCGCACGGCAATGGCCTGATCGAGACCGCCAAGATAGGCGCCTTCGTGCTCATACGTCAGGTTGCCATGCTCATCGGCGGTGGTGGCGCGCAGGATGGCCACGTCCGGTTTGAAATTGTCAAAATGCAGCCAGGCTTCCCCGCCGAGTTCGATCCGCTTGACGATCGGTCTGGCGGCAGCGGCGGCATTCATTGCGCAGCCTTCGCGGACCGGATCGACAAAGGTGTCAAGCCCGACCTTGGTCATTACACCCGGCCTGCGGGCAGCCACATCGCGGTGCATGTCGAACATGATGCCCGAAGGCACGTTGTAGGCGGCAACCCGGTCTTCGACGATCATGCGCCAGATTTCCGGCATCGGCATCGACGATGGACCACTTGGGTAGGAGCCGCCGACAATGGTTTTCAGAAGGCCATCCCTGGCAATGTGATCGACCCCTTTGATGCCGTACATGTCACCGGCGGCAATTGGGTGAAGTGTCGTCAGGTTACGCGGATGTCCATCGCGGTCGAACCGCGCACCGATCGCGGCAAGAACCGCATCCGGACAGCCAAGCCCTGATGAAGAGGAAACCGAAACGACGGCTCCGTCGGCAATGCGGTCGGCGGCCACCTCAGCGCTGACAGTCTTCATGCCCATCGCCTAGAGGCCTCCATAATCGACGCCGACGGCCTGACCGCTCGTCGCCGCCTCCCGAACCGCAAGAGCCACGGCCAGTGATTTGACACCGTCGACCCCATCAGCCGATGGCTGCCCCGCACCGGTAACCGCTTGCGTAAAAAGCGAAAGCGACCGGACATAAAGCCCATGATCGGAAAAGGGAACGGTCTGGCGGCCATCCTTGTCATTGAGAAAAATCTCGCCAACCGGTCGCTGGGTCATCACATCTCGCGCCATGATCGAAGCCTCGGTTCCGTGCACCTCTATGCCGGAACCGGCGAATGGATGGGTAAAGCTCTCATGGGTTTGCACCATCGTGCCCGAGGGCATCGTCCAGACCGACATGACGCTGTCTTCGACGCCCTGCCCCATTCCGGATGTGTCTGCCATGGCGACCACCTCGAGAGGATCTTCGCCGAGATAGAACCGAACCGTGTCGGCATCATGGACGACGATGTCAGGGATGACACCGCCACCTGCCGCGGCATTGTTGATACGCCAGCCCTGAAGATGCTCCGGAAGGTGCACGGCGTGAAAGATACGAACACTGAGCACTTTGCCGAGACGCCCGGATTGAATCAGATCGCGGATCGCCAAGTGGGACCCGGCATTGCGCAAATGGTGGTTGGTTGCAAACACCAGCCCGGCCTCATTGGCGGCGCTCACCATCTCCGCAGCCTCTGCAAGGCTCATGGCCAGCGGTTTTTCGCAAAGCACATGTTTGCCCTTGGCAATCGCCGCCATGGCCTGCGGATAGTGCTTTTCATTGGTGGTGGAAATATAGACAGCGTCGATTTCGGGATCGTTCAAAATGGTGTCGAGGTCACTGGTGCTTTGTGCAATCCCATGCTGTTGCGCATAGGCCGCTCCACGCTGTGGATCGGAACTCATGACCCATTTGATATCATTCGCTTCCTGCGAGCGGATCGCGTCAATCACATGTTCTGATGCGATGGTGCTGGCACCGATAAGACCCCATTGCATTCGCGGATCATTCCTCTTTTTGGTACGTTCCAAAATTCACTGGCCAAAAATATTGGATCGTTCCAAATAAGTCAAGTCGCCAACCCGCCGATATACGAGAACGATCCACAGCCGCGCCATCGAAGCCGGCAGCAGTCCCCACGTCCCGAGATCTGCTATGGCCCGGTCAATTGGACCGCGACAGTGTCCGCTTCGTACTTTCCGTGGCTATTTCCGTGGCTTCGAACACGCGCCTTGCCAGGTCGAGACGTTGAAAGATCTCGTCGTCGGACCGCTCATGATCGTGATGACTCAAATAGAGTGTGCCGACCTCGGCAGCCTTTGCCGTCAGCGCGGCGTCCTCCCAGGAGGAGTGACCCCAGCCCTTGCGTGGCCCGCGCCTCTCTTCAGGACTATAGGGCGCTTCATGGATCAATATATCGGCGCCCTTCGCAAATTCGACAATCGGCGCATCGACACCCCCGTCGGAATGCTCGTGATCGGTGACGATACACACTGATCCGTCAGCGCACTCGATCCGGAATCCCACCGCACCGCTCGGGTGGTTCAGCCTGATCGACTGAACACTCAACCCGGCAGACAGGTCCAGCGTCTGACCTGCCGTGATTTCGTTGAACGTGACCAGACCGGCCTGGGCATCCATGCTGACCGGAAAGTAGGGTGTCTGCATTTGTTCGGCCAGAATGTGCTGCAGGTCCACGCCTTTTTTCCGTTCGCCGAACAGATGAAACCGGTTTTCCGCGCGAAAGGCCGGGGCAAAGAACGGCAAACCCTGAATGTGATCCCAATGATAATGCGACAGGAAGATACAGCCACCTGAAGTCGAAGCAGCGCCCCCGTCCAGATGTTGTCCCAAACCGCGGATGCCGGTTCCCGCATCAAAAACGAGAGTGTAGCCCTGGTGCTCTATACTGACGCACGTCGTGTTGCCGCCAATTTTCAATGTATCTGTCCCCGGAACGGGTATTGATCCACGCACTCCCCAAAACTGCAATTCCATGGATAACACTCTCCAATTCACCTGACCTCACCGGACACCGAATGAAACGCCGCAAACCCATGCGCTGCATCAAAGCACTGCCTTAACTTCGCCATCGCCATTGCCGCCCCGTGAGAAGAACATTGCGCCCGGCGTCACGACGTCAAGCCATACGACCATTCTCGACCGTAATCACCGGAGATCGACAGCTCGCTCTTTGATGTAACGACAATGCGCCCGGCATGAATTGTTGGACGTCAAAAACGCGGAAATGGAGTGCTCTATCCACAGAAGAAGCGATTTTTCAATGCGCAGCCGAGTCGGATCGTTCTGATCCAGCCGATGATTGGGCGGCGGCGTTGATGCCAACTGGGCGCGACCTGGACGCAACCGATGCTTTCGGATCGGGAGGCTTCACGTTCCGCCAAATTCATTGGGCGCTCTTTCGTCAAGCAGATCGCCCGCCCCTGTTGCGTCACGTTCCTCTTCGACCCGCTTTTCCAGTTCACGATCTGCTGCCGTGTCCTTGGCCTCGGCCGATTCAGCCCTGGCGCGGGCTTCAGGATCAACGCCGGAGGGCTCCTGTCGCACAGCATCCTGTGTCACGGGCATGCCAGGCAGGCCATGGGCATCAAACCGCAGGCGATAGATGGGCTCCGGAAGCGTGAATCCGCTGGCCTCAAGCGACCGTTTCACCAGCCGCATCGCTTCCGAGCGAGCCTTCAGATAGCTGGTCTCGGTCTGGTCGATCCATCCGGCAAACACCAGCACCACGTTGGAATCGCCGAGATCATCGATCCAGGCATCAGCCGCCGGGTCATCCAGCACGAATGTCTGGCTTGAGACGGTCTGAAGACCGATCTCCAGCGCGGTGTTCAGATCACTGTCCGCATCGACGCCAACCTTGAAAAGAAAGCGTCGCTGGGGATTGGTCGAGTAATTGATGATGTTGCTTTTGAATACCGTGGCATTGGGAATCCGGATATGATTGCCAGCCGGTTCCATCAAAATCGTGGCCCTCGATGTCAGGCTGATCACGAAGCCCTCATAGCCCTCTATCGCAACATAGTCCTTCGGCCGGAACGGCTGCCGGATGCTCAGCAATATGCTGGCAATGTAATTCTCAACCGTATCGCGAACGGCAAATCCGACCGCGAGGCCGACAATACCGGCGGCCCCGAGCAAGGTCCCCAGCAAGGCCGTCGCGCCAAGAATGTCGAGAGCAAGTACACCACCGACTACCACAAAGAGAATCCGCACCAATTGCCGGATCAAATCAGCGATGAAGGCGTTCGGAGCGATGCGGTTCCAGGGCCACTCAAGGGCAGCGGTCAGGAAGCCGGCGGTTCCGACCACAAGCCAGAACAGCAATGCGACCAGCACCAGCGGGATATAGTTGAAGGCCTGGACTGTTCGGTTCTCCAGACGTTCATAGACCGGAACCAGACGCTCGGTAACCGAGGTCTCCTCCTCGATCTCATTGGTGACCGCCACGACGCCGTCCACCCGGCTCGCCAGCGCCTGCGCACGATCGGACAGCTGCACTTCGGCAACGATCCCGCCCAATGTGACAACACCCGATCGCACAACGACCGAAACAGACTGGAGCCCATCGAGTTCGCCGAAAATTTCTTCGATGCGGGTCTCGATCGCCCGATCGTCAATCGCCGCATCACCGGCGGCAATTGCACTGCCGTTCTGCGCTGTCTGCGCTGTGGCCTGAAACGGCAGCACGCTGATGCACAGAGCCACGCAGATCATCAACACATGAGCCAGTCGGATCACTCTTGAACCACCCCCTAAAAGGCCCGACCCTAATGGCTTTCACAAGCCAAGCCAAGCGGCGCATCAGATGATCACAGGCAGTGTTTGACAGAGCGACGTCGGCGTTGAGGACCGGTGTCGGTCGCTCAAAGCCCCATGACGAGATCCGCGCAGCGGTCTCCGAGCATCATGGCGGGCGCGTTGGTATTGCCCGCATTGATGTTCGGGACGGCCGACATGTCGCAAACCCGCAGCTTCTCGACGCCGCGCACCCGCATTCTCGCATCGAGAACAGCCATCGGATCGCCATCGGCACCCATGCGCGCCGAGCTTGCTGGATGGTAATTGGTCTTCACAAATCGCTTGCAATGGGCGCACAATGCCTCATCCGAAAGGTCGCCCGGTGCGGGGATGACCACCTGTTCGATGCGTTGCGCCAATGGATTTTGCGAAAATGCGCGCAGAAAAAACCGCTGCCCCTCGATCATGTCCTGCATGTCCGCCGGGTCCTTCAGGAGATTTGGCGAAACGGCCGGCCGTGCCTTCGGATCGGCAGAAGTCAAGCGCACCTCGCCGCGAGAGCGCGGCTTGACCACAACCGTGGTGATGGTGAGACCATAATCATCCTCGACAAGGCCCTGACTGTCACGGTCCAGATAGATGATGGGAACGCAGAATGCCTGGATGGTCGGATCTGCTTCCGGCTCCACCGGATTGACGAACGCGCCCGCTTCCACACCGGCTGAAGTGACCGGGCCGCTGCCGAACAGCTTGAACTGCAATCCGTTCTTCAGCATCCTCAGGCCATCGCCCTGTTTGTAATATCCGTATGGGCCATTGGCCTTGGCAGTGATGGGCACTTCGGGATGATCGATAAGGTTTTGACCCACGCCCGGCAGGTCCGATTTGCACGCAATGCCATGCTCGGCCAGATGATCGGCTGGACCGATTCCCGATAGCATCAGGATCTTGGGCGTCACAAGTGCGCCGCTGGAGACAATGATGTCTCCATCGGCGTGGACGGTGTGCACGGCGCCGCTCTTGTCTTCATAGACAACGCCAACGGCTCTGCCCTGTTCAATGGTGATGGATTGCACTTCGCAGCGCAAACGAACGGTCAGATTGGGATTTTTTTCCTGCGGCGCAACATAGGCATAGGCCGCCGAACTTCGTTTACCGTTCCGGTTCATGAACTGATAGAAGCCGACCCCGCGCTGCCGGGATCCGTTGAAATCGGTGTTGTACGGTTCGCCGAGTGCCTGAACGGCCTGAACGAACCAGCGGGAAAACTGGTCGACATAGCCCGGATCGGAGACCATCATCGGCCCATCTGTTCCGTGCAGGCTATTGCACAGCCGGTTGTTGTTCTCCATGCGAACAAAATGCGGCAGTACGTCATTCCAGCTCCAACCGACCCGATCATTGTTACCGCGAAGGATCTGATCCCATTCATCATAGTCGGCAGGGCGCCCGCGCATATAGACCTGAGCGTTGACGGATGATCCTCCGCCCAGCACATTGCCTTGGGGAATATCGTGGACGCGGCCGTCAAGATGAGCCTGTGGCGTGGTCTGGTGGTACCGCATGTATTTCGAACCGTTGATCATCTTGAAGACGCCGGGTGGCATATCGAGGAGCGGATGCCGGTGCGAATACCCGGCTTCCAGAAGCAGAACCCGGGCGCCGCCTTCGCTGGCCAGTCGCGCAGCGGCAACACATCCAGCCGAGCCGCCACCGATGACAATATGATCAAACGTTTCAGTCATAGCTGGTCCAGGTCGAAAGTCACGCGGACATATTCCCAAGCTGCCTTGAGATGGTTGGCAAGAGCCTCTTCGGCCGCATCCGGATCACGCTCCACGATCGCCGAGAAGATGGCCTCGTGACTGCGGAAATTGACAAGATTTCTCTCCGGTGAGCGCAGCATCTTTTCCCAGTGCGGGGCAAGCCAGGATGTGTAGCCTTCGTGGATGGCGGGAAAAATCGGGTTCTTCGGAATTGTATAAAGAACACCATGAAACGCGACATCGGTCAGATAGAAGGCATCGGAATTGTCGATGGCTCTCTTGTTGGCTGCCAGAGCCTCCCTCAACTGCACGATATCATCCTTCTGTGCGGCAATAGCGGCCTGCCGGACAAGCGCGCGCTCCAGGAACACGCGGCTGTCATAAAGGTTCTTGACGCCGCCCCTCTCGGTCAGAAGATGACGGACAATGCCTCCAACCGCTGTCAGCGCCGTCTCGTAATCGGGCTTCCTGACGACCGGCCGAAATCTCGGTCTGCTCTCTATCAGGCCACGGCTTGACAATGTCGCAATGGCTTCACGGATCACCGTGCGGCTGGCGCTGAATTGCTCCATGAGTTGACGCTCGGCTGGAAGGGGCGAGTTGTTTTCAAGCGCGCCAGTGACAATCTGTTCCTCGAGCTTGGCAATCACCGCATCCGCAGCACGCCCGGATTGCGGCATGGAATGAGCATCTCCACCCGGTTCGACTTCGATTCCGCTCACGCTGCTGTCCTTCCCTGTCCTCCCGACCGCAATTTGCGCAGCGGCCATTGGCATCATCCCTATATCGCAAGTTTGGTATGATTAAAAGACGTGTTTATCAAATATTTTCATCGGAAAAGCGCAATTTGGCAAAAAATATTTGAATCATGATTGACATTTGGTCTGATCAAGTATTTATCTTCATAAAGTTTGGTCATACCAAACAGGGAGGAGTTGCATCGATGCTCGACATTCGAAGCGGTGAAGATAATGCGGTGGACTACGCCATGTTCGTCAACGGCGAATGGCGCTCCGGGCATGGATCCGCCAGGATCGACGTCGAAAATCCGGCAACCGAGACCATAATCGCAACCATTTCCGATGGCACCGAGCAGGATGCCCTTGACGCACTGGAAGCGGCGGCAAAGGCACAGCCCGGCTGGGCATCGCGACCGGCCATTGAACGTGGGCGCCTGGTTTCAAAACTGGCAGATGAAGTGGCCGCACACCGTGAGCAGCTTGCCCGCACCGTCGTTGCGGAACAGGGCAAACCACTCGACCAGGCCATCGGAGAAATCGGTGCGGTCGAGACCTTCCTGCGCTACGCGGCGGAAAATGCCCGGCGGATCGAGGGCGACATCCTGCCTTCTGACAATGCCAATGAAGAAATCTGGATCAGGCGGCAACCCTATGGTGTTGTTGTCGGTCTGACCGCATGGAATTACCCGGCAGCCCTTGCTGCCCGCAAACTCGGACCAGCCCTCGTTGCCGGCAACACCTTCGTGCTGCTGGCACACGAGTTCACACCGATCTCCGGTCTGGAGCTGGCACGTCTTGCGCACGGTATCGGATTTCCCAAGGGCGTCTTAAATGTTGTGACCGGGCGCGGCCCGGTGATTGGCAGAGCCCTTGTCGAGAGCGAGCTTTCGGATCTGGTCACCATGACAGGCAGCACGCGGGCGGGTTCTGAAATCTACCGGTCCGGTGCGGACCGTATCAAGGTTCTGCGACTGGAGCTGGGTGGCAAGGCACCGTTTATCGTCATGGAAGACGCCGACGTCGATGCGGCGGTGAGCGCCGCCATCCAGGCTCGTTACACCAATTGCGGTCAGATTTGCACCTGCAGTGAACGGGTCTATCTCCACCGGACAATCGCCGATGAGTTTACGGACAAATTCGTCACGGCCTCTGCTGCCCTGTCGATTGGCGACCCGCTGGAAAATCCTGACATCGGCGCCAAGATCAGCCGAGCCGAAGTCAAGAAGATAGCGGATTTGGTCGAGCAGGGCGTCAAAGCGGGTGCTGAAACACTGCTGGAAGGTGGCCCGCTGACAACAGGCACATATGACAGGGGATTCTGGTTTTCGCCGACGGTTCTTTCGGTCGAAAACAATTCATCCCCGCTCATGCAACAGGAGATATTCGGTCCTGTCGTGCCGATCATGAGAGTCGACGACTTTCAACAGGCGATCGATTTGGCAAACGACACCAAGTACGGGCTTTCAGCCTATCTTTTCACCAAAAACATCAATCGATTGCTGCAAATCCCCCAATCACTGAAATTCGGTGAGATTTACTTCAATCGCAGCAATGGAGAACAGGTACAGGGATTTCACACCGGATGGGGCCGGTCGGGACTTGGAGGCGAAGACGGAAAATACGGCTTCGACGGATATCTGCGCAAGCAGACGATGTATGTCAACGGAACCTGATGGTTCCATTTCATCCGCGGCAATATGGATCACCGCCGCACAACCTTGGAGGAAACCATGAAGAGAAGAACATTACTTGCAAGTGTCGCCGCAGCCGGCTTCACGCTGGTAGCCCTGTTGTCGACAGGAATGGCCAGTGACCTGCCGCCGCTCGAAAAGAAAGACCGCTACAAGGTCGGCTTTTCGCAAATGGAAAGCAACAACCCATGGCGCATTGCCGAAACCAAATCGTTTCACGACACGGCCGAAGCCTGCAATTGGGATCTGATCGCGACGGACGCAGCCGGGTCCGCCGCCAAACAGGTTGCCGATGTGGATTCCATGATTGCACAGGGTATCGATGTGCTGTTCTTGCCTCCGCGCGAAGAAAAGCCACTGATTCCAGCCGTCATGAAGGCAAAAGCAGCCGGCATTCCGACATTCCTTGTCGACCGCTCGGTTGATCCGGCCGTTGCCAGACCCGGCGAGCACTTTGTTGCCTTCCTGGGCTCCGACTTCATCGACCAGGGCCGTCGCGTGGCGGAGTGGACATTGGCCAACTTCAAGGGTGACAAGGGTATCATTGTCGAACTTGAAGGAACCACCGGATCCTCGCCGGCCAATGACCGCAAGAAGGGATTTGATGATGTCATGGCAAAACATGACAACATGACCATTGTCGCATCCCAGAGTGGCGATTTTGCCCGCGATCTCGGTCGCCAGGTGATGGAAACCCTTCTGCAGGCCCATCCGGACGTCAACATCGTCTATGCACACAATGATGAGATGGCAATCGGCGCCATCCAGGCCCTGGAACTGGCTGGCCGCAAACCGGGTGATGACGTCCTGGTCGTCTCGATCGACGGCACGCGTGACGCCTTGCAGGCGATCATCGATGGCAAGATGGGTGTGACAGTGGAATCGTCGCCCTTCTTTGGCCCGCTGGCCTGCGAAACGATGATGCGCTACGCCAATGGTGAAGAGATCGAGCATTGGGTGCAGGTCAAGGATCGGATCTTCACCGCTGAAAATGCCGCAAATCACATCGACGAGGCATACTAGATCCTCCGAAGCAGGAGGGACGGCGAATGGCGCCGTCCCTCATTCAAAAGACGGAGCGGGTCGTGCAATCTCTCGTAACAATGAAGACCATCGACAAGGCCTTTTCCGGCGTGCCGGCATTGCGCTCGGCGGAGCTTGAAATTGTCCCCGGGGAAGTCCACGCGCTCATCGGACAGAACGGTGCAGGCAAGTCGACCCTGATCAAAATCCTGACAGGCGTCTACAGGAAAGACAGCGGCGACATTCGTCTCCGCGGGGAACCTGCGATGATTTCCAGCCCCGGTGAAGCACAAAAATCCGGCATCGCCACCATCTATCAGGAATTGAACCTCGTTCCGCTGCGCACGGTCACCGAAAACGTCATCATGGGATACGAGCCGAAAATGCTGGGCGGTCTCATCAACTGGCGTGCGGCACACCGGCACACGAGGGAAATATTGTCCCGGTTCGGGATCGATATCGATGTCAAAGCGCCGCTCGGCAGCTATTCCACGGCCATCCAGCAACTTGTCGCCATCGCCCGCGCCGTCTCTCTTGATGCAAGCCTGGTCATCATGGACGAGCCGACATCGTCACTTGACGACCGCGAAGTCGATATTCTCTTCGGGGTCGTGCGCGAATTGAAGAATTCGGGTGTATCTGTCCTTTATGTTTCGCATTTCCTCGATGAGCTGTTCAGGATCTGCGACCGCGTCACCACCATGCGCGATGGCCAAACCGTGGGTACGCGGAAATTGACCGACACCACCAAGCTCGAATTGATCGCCGACATGCTTGGTCGCAACATTGAAGAAATTGAAGCCGCCGGCATGACCGATTTTGGTGGTGCGGAGAGGCAACTCGGAGAGACACTGCTTGAGGCCAAGGGCGTCGCGACAGGCCCACGGCTGCACGAATTCGATCTGACGGTGCGCCGCGGTGAAATCGTCGGACTTGGCGGACTGCTTGGATCGGGACGGACGGAAGCAGCCCGGGCACTGTTCGGCGTCGACGCGCTGACCAAAGGTGAAATCCGCCTCAAGGGAACCACCTGGAAACCAGGCAACCCCTCCGATGCGATACAGGACGGGATCGGCCTCTTGACCGAGGACCGGAAGGCCGAGGGCATTGTTCCCGATATGTCTGTCCGAGAAAACATGACACTGGCTCTCCTCCCCAAACTGACACGAAACGGCCAGATTCAGACAGGACGCGAGAGAGAACTTGTTGAAAGCTTCATCCGAGCGCTTGGAATCAAAACCGCGAACATGGATCAGCCGATCCGGGAACTGTCCGGCGGCAATCAGCAAAAGGTGCTGCTCGCCCGCTGGCTGGCAACCGAGCCCGATCTCCTGATTCTCGATGAACCGACCCGCGGTGTCGATGTTGGCGCAAAGCTGGAAATCCAGGCCATCATTCGAAGCTATGTCGAGCGTGGCTTCGGCGTGGTCCTGATCAGCTCGGAATTCGAAGAACTGGTCGAGGGGGCTGATCGCATTGTTGTCCTGCAGGACGGGTATTCGGTCACCACCCTACAAAATCCGGGCGTCACGGAAGATATGCTCGTTCGGGCAATCGCCCATCACCATGAAGCGGGGCACGCCTGATGTCTGACAATACAATGACAAGCGACAAGCATGGCGCGCCGATGAACCAGCAGAGCGTGGTGCGCCTGCTGCGCAACAATGGCGGCATTGTCGCGCTGTTGATCATTCTGGCGTTCAATGCCCTGTTCACGCCCAATTTCCTGCAAGTCCAGACGCTCTTCGTCAACATCAGCCAGGTGGCAACCATTGCCATTGTCGCCATCGGCATGACGGTGGTCATCGCAACCGCCGGCATCGACCTGTCGGTTGGTGCAGTGATGGCCCTGGCCGGTGCCCTCGCCCCGCTGATTTTCCAATCCGAATTCGGAACCGCCTATCCCGTTCTGGGGCTGATCATCGCCTTCGCCGTTCCGCTGCTGGTCGCCGCATTGTGCGGTCTCTTCAACGGGGTCCTGATCAGTTACCTGAATGTCCAGCCGATCATAACCACGCTCATCCTGTTCATCTCGGGGCGCGGCATCGCTCAGGTCCTGACCAACGGCAATCTGCAGACCTTTTCCAACCCGTCATTCAGTTATATCGGCACCGGCAAGATCCTCGGTTTGCCTTTCCAGGGCTGGTTGGCGCTTTTGTTGGCCTGCATTGTCTACTGGATTGTCACCCGCACCATATTCGGTCGCTACTTGTTGGCCGTTGGCGGCAATGAGCGGGCCGCGAAATTGTCCGGTGCCCCCGTCCGCACTGTTAAGATTGGCGCCTATGTCATTTGCGCCTTCCTGTCCGGTATCGCCGGCCTGATCGTCGTTGCCATCAATTCGGCATCCGACGCTGCCCGCAATGGCAATCTGATGGAACTGGATGCCATCGCCGCTGCAGTGGTCGGCGGTGCTTTGCTCCAGGGCGGACGAGCGCCGATCTTCGGCGCTATCCTCGGTGCGGTCATCATCCAGTTGGTGAAATACACGCTGCTAGCAAACGGCGTTGAAGATGAAGTCGCGCTGATCGCCAAGGCCATGATCATCGTGCTGGCAGTCTATGTCCAGCAGGCGAGAAAGGAATAGACATGCCCGGAACCGACGCTTTCGATTTGCGCAGATATCTTCGCAACGATACCCGCAGCGCCGGGGTCTGGATTGCGCTCGTCGCCCTGATCCTTTTCGGCCTCGCACGCTATGAGAATTTCGGTGGCGCCTACAACATCGTTTCCTTTCTCAACTACAATTCACTGTTCATCATCATTTCGATCGGCATGTGTTTTGTCATCATGACCGGAGGCATTGACCTTTCGGTGGGATCGGTTGCTGCGTTTACCTCCGTGGTGGCGGCCTATCTCAGCCCTTACGGGCTCGAAGTCGCACTTCCAGGCGGTGTGCTCGCGGGCATCGCCTTTGGTGCGATCAACGCATTTTGCATCATCGCGATGCGAATTCCGCCGTTCATTGCGACGCTGGCAACGATGCTGGCCGCCAAGGGCGGGGCATTGGTGATCAGCGGTGCCCAGACCATCTCGGTGGATTGGGGCAGCAACTTCACCAAGCTCGGCATGGAAAAGGCATTCAACATTCTTCCCTGGAGCATTGTCATCGTTGCCCTTGTGGCCGTGGCCCTGTGGATTGTCCTTGAGCACACCTCCCTGGGCCGGACCGTCCTGGCGATCGGCGGCAGCGAAGACGCTTCCAATCTAATGGGCCTCAAGGTCACCCGGGCCAAAGCTTTCGTTTATCTGCTCAGCGGCGGCTGTGCCGGTTTGGCCGGCGTCTTCCTCGCTTCCGGTTTTGGTGCCGGACAGCCGCTGGAAGGGATCGGCTGGGAACTGTCCGCCATTGCCTCCGTCGTGGTCGGCGGCACACTATTGACCGGCGGGCTCGGTTCCGTCCCGGCAACAGTTGCCGGGGCCCTGTTGCTTGGGCTGGTCTTCAATGTTCTCAATTTTGAAAACGGCCGTGGAACAATCAGCCTGAGCGCCTATTGGCAAATGGTTATACGCGGTGGCTTCCTCTTTGTCGTGATCCTGCTGCAGACGCGCATCGGACCGTCACAAAAGGAGGTCGGCTGACGTCATGGCAAAAATCAGTCACATCGAGGCGCGCTATTTTCGCGTCCCGCTGAGCGAAGTTCTGAGCGATGCAAAACATGGCGATCACTCTCATTTCGAACTGATCACTGCAACGATCCGGCTCGACGACAACACCGAGGGAACGGGCTACACCTACACTGGCGGGCGGGGTGGCCGCGCCGTTTTGGCGATGATCGAGAATGATCTGGTGCCGTTTCTGGTTGGTCAGGATGCCTCTGACGTTGAATCGCTTTATGAAGCAATGCAGTGGCACATTCACTATGTCGGGCGCGGCGGCATTGCGTCTTTTGCCATATCGGCGCTGGATATCGCGCTCTGGGATCTTCGCGGTAAGGTGCGGGGTGAACCGCTCCGGGTGATGGCGGGCAACGCTGCTGATCGTTGCAAGGCCTATCGCGGAGGAATCGATTTGAATTTTCCGTTGCCGAAGCTGCTTGATAGCGTGCGCGGCTACCTGGCAAGCGGATTTGGTGCGGTCAAGATCAAGGTGGGACAGCCGGATCTGGCCGACGATGTCGCGCGCCTCGCGGCGGTTCGCACGCTGATTGGTTCCGAAATTGCACTGATGGCCGATGCCAATTATGCGATGAGTGTCGATCAGGCTATGGCCGCCTGCGAGGCCTTCAAGCCTTTTGATCTGCTGTGGTTCGAAGAGCCCATTATCCCGGACGACTATGCCGGTTTCGGGCAGATTGCCAAAACCACCGGCATGCCGCTTGCGATGGGCGAGAATCTGCACACGATCCACGAGTTCGAATTTGCTCTGGCCGAGGCAAGGCTTTCCTATATCCAGCCGGACGCCTCCAATTGCGGTGGTGTGACGGGCTGGCTGCAGGTTGCATCCCGCGCCCTGGAGGCCGGTGTTCCGATCTGCAGTCACGGCATGCAGGAATTGCATGTGAGCCTCGTCTCCAGCCAGGTCAACGCCGGCTGGATCGAGGTTCACTCCTTTCCGATCGACAGCTACACGACACGGCCGCTTGTGATTGAAAACCAGCGCGCGGTCGCGCCGGACACACCCGGAACCGGAGTGATCTTCGATTGGGACAAACTCCATACCGCACACGAAACATCAGCCTAGGACCTGACCATGGAAACCACAGCCGCCTTCTATGTTGGCGACCGACATTTCACGATTGAACAGATCGACACGAAGCCGCCCGGTCCGGGTGAGATACAGATCGATGTCGCCTATTGCGGAATTTGTGGCACCGACCTGCATGTCTATCTCGGTCATATGGATGCCCGGGTCGGCAAGCATCGTGTGATTGGCCACGAAATGTCCGGCACCGTCGCGGCACTCGGTGAAGGTGTCAGCGGCTTCGAGCCGGGACAACCTGTCGTCGTCAGGCCGCTCCATCATTGCGGCCAATGCCCGGCCTGCCAGCGCGGACATCAGCACATATGCCAAAATCTCAAATTCCTGGGGCTCGACACCCATGGCGCTTTTCAGCAGAAATGGACCGTGCCGGCACATACGCTCCATCATCTGCCAGACGGATTGCCGCTGTCTCATGCCGCACTGATCGAGCCGCTGGCGGTTGCCTGTCACGATGTGAAACGTGGCAGGGTGTCGCCAGGCGATGATGTTCTTGTTATCGGCGGCGGCCCAATCGGCATGCTGATTGCCATGGTCGCCCGGCAGGCTGGCGGCACCGTTGCGATTTCCGAGATCAATAAAAATCGTATCGCATTCGCGCAGAAACTGGGATTTGCAACACATGATCCTGCTGACGGAGATGTTGCTGAAAGCATACTGAAAGCCACTGGAAACAAGGGGGCTGATGTCATTTTTGAAGTCTCCGGCAGCCAACCCGGGGTCTCGCTGATGACAGCCACTGCTGCAACCCGTGCCAGAATTGTCATGGTTGCCATTCATGCCACCGCACCACAGGTTGATCTCTTTCAGTTCTTCTGGCGCGAAATCGAAATGTTCGGAGCGCGCGTCTATGAGCCGCAGGACTATGAAGAAGCGATGGAGCTGCTCGGCGCCGGTGTTATCGATGCCGATGCCATGATCACAGACATCAAGCGACTTGACGAGATTGGCGACGCCTTTTCCGACCTGGCAGGCAATCCGGAAGCAATGAAAACTCTGATACAGTGCGGGACGGAGGCTTGATCATGAGCGTAATGGAAAAATTCGACCTCACCGGAAAAACTGCTCTAGTCACCGGCTGCAAGCGTGGTATCGGACGTGGCATGGCTGAAGCACTGGCGGAGGCCGGTGCGAACATAATCGGCGTGAGTGCCAGCCTTGAACCGACCGGCAGTGATGTCGAAAAGACCGTCACTGCTCTTGGGCGCCGGTTCAGCGGCTACCAGTGCGATTTTGCCGACAGGTCATCATTGACGGCATTTGCCACTGCCGTTGTCAAAGACCATCCGGTCATCGACATATTGGTGAACAATGCGGGAACCATCAAGCGGGCGCCGGCTGCCGACCATCCCGACGAACTTTGGGATGAGGTCATCGAGGTCAACCTTTCGGCGCAATTCGTGCTGACCCGGGAGATCGGTCGCGGCATGGTCGAACGTGGATCGGGGAAGATCATCTTCACCGCATCCCTGTTGTCTTTTCAGGGTGGAATCACGGTACCCGGCTATTCGGCTTCCAAGGGCGGTATTGCGCAATTGACCATGGCCTTTGCCAATGAATGGGCGGCACGGGGAGTCAATGTCAATGCCATTGCACCCGGCTACATCAACACGGACAACACGGAAGCACTGCGCAATGATCCGGACAGGTCAAAAGCCATTCTTGAGCGCATTCCAGCGGGGCGATGGGGGGTACCGGACGATTTTGCCGGACCGGTGGTTTTTCTGGCTTCACCGGCATCCAACTACATGCATGGCAGTATCATGACCGTCGATGGCGGATGGATGGGGCGATAGAGCACTACGGATCTTGACCGCTTCGGCAAACCAGCACTTGGATTGGGACTTGCGGCCGCCGTCAATTCCCGATTCAAAAATCCAGATCGAACTTGCGGATCAGGGACAGTTTTCCATTGAATTGATCGACCGACCCGGCAGCCACAATGGGTGAATCGGCGGCATCACCAATGAGGCGGCTCCAGCCGGTGGCCACCTCGCCTGCCCAGGCGTCGGAAAAATCGTAGCGAAGCGCAGCTTCGATACCAACGGATTTAAAGCCGCTTGATGCGTTGTAGGCCGGCAGGTTGAGCGCTGTCGTGGGCACCGAGAAATAGGTGCTCATATATTGGTCGTCGGCAAAGGATAGCCGCGGTCCGATGGAAATGGTTGTGGCCTGATCGGGTCGCCATATCGCATCGCCTCCGACCTCGCCGACGAATCCGTTGTGGCCGGTCACGCCAAAACGCGCATTCGTGAAGACGCGGGCATGTTCCCATTCATAGGACAAGGCAAGGCCGAGCTCGAAGCTCCGGTCGACATTCGGAATCCCGCTAAGTATCGGGTCATCCTGGGCGGTCCGTTCCGATTGTATGCCGAATGACGGTCCGATGGAAAATCCCAGATCGTCTCCATAGCCGAAATTGATCGCCTTGAATCTCAGGGCCTTCACACGGACAACGACGGACGGCTTGACCTCATATCTGGAGGCGCCTTCATAGGCCGGTTCCACCTTGGCGCCGCCACCCAATTCAAGCTTGATATTGTGCTGCTTCGGCGCGTCTTCAGCCTGCGCTCCCGCGACAGCAAAACCAGCCAGAAAAACGCAAAGGGAAGGTACAAACCTCAATCGGGTGGATAGAAACATGAACTGACGTACTCCAAATCGTTGCCCGGCTATCGGCTGTGCCACTCAGTCCCGCCATATAGGCGGCAATCTGACGGAAGCAAGTCCTGATCCTTGCAGTTGATCTGCAACATTCCGTTAAAGATGAACCGATTCGACAAGCAACCGCATTTCATCTTTGTTGGTACCCGCAATACCGCCCCGTGCCAAGAGGCATCTTGCCTCACCATTCGAAACCGATGGCGGCCGGCAAAGCAAACCGCGAAACTAAGCTTTATGAAGACGATTCAACCCGTTGCACCCACACCCATGACAGGTGTCGTTTGACTGTACCGATTGCGATGAGCGCTCAAACCGGGCGTCTGATCACCACGTCAGGCAACCTGCCGCGACAACGCGCATTGTGACCACAAATCGGAGAGAGCGTCGGCAAGATGCGCAATGTCGCTGTCGCCATGCAGTGGCGACGGTGTGATCCGCAGTCTTTCCGTTCCCTTTGGTACCGTCGGATAATTAATCGGCTGAACATAAACGCCGTAGTCATCCAACAGGATATCCGACAGTCTTTTGCACTTCACCGGGTCACCAACCATGACCGGTACGATATGGCTGGGATTTGGCATGTGCGGTATTTTTCGGGCGTCAAGCGCCTCCCGCACCTTGGTCACCTGCCGCCTTTGGCGCTTCCGCTCCATTTCGCTGGATTTCAGATGCCGGATGGAAGCCGTTGCGCCGGCCGCCAACGCCGGCGGCAGCGCCGTTGTAAAAATGAAACCCGACGCAAAGGACCGGACAAAATCGCAAAGGGCTGATGAGGCGGCGATGTAGCCTCCCATAACGCCGACAGCTTTGCCCAGCGTACCCTCTATCACGGTCAAACGGTCCATCAGGCCTTCCCGTTCCGCAATCCCGCCGCCGCGCGGCCCGTAGAGACCGACCGCATGCACCTCATCAAGATAGGTCATGGCCCCGAATTCATCGGCAAGATCGCAGATTTCAGCGATCGGTGAAATATCGCCATCCATCGAATAGACGCTCTCGAAGGCAATCATTTTTGGCGCCGCAGGATCGGCTGCGGCCAGTTTCTCCTGCAGATCATCGACATCATTATGATTGAAAATGACTTTCTGAGCCCGTGAGTGTCGAATACCCTCGATCATCGAAGCATGGTTCATGGAGTCGGAAAAGACGATCAGTCCGGGTATCCGGGAGGCAATCGTTCCGAGAGCCGCCCAGTTGGATACATAGCCGGAGGTAAACAGCAGGGCGGCATCCTTGCCGTGCAGATCGGCCAGTTCCTGTTCCAGTAGAACGTGATAGTGATTGGTGCCGGATATGTTGCGCGTACCGCCGGCACCGGCGCCACACCGATCGATGGCTTCGTGCATCGCTTCGGTCACTATGGGGCTCTGCCCCATCCCCAGATAGTCGTTGGAGCACCAGACCGTCACATCCTTCGGACCGCCTTCACAATGTCTGACTGCCGCCGGAAAAGACCCCGCCTTTCGTTCCAGATCCGCGAAGACCCGGTAATTGCCCTCATCCCGAAGCCCCTTGAGCGCGGTTTGAAAGTGCCGTTCAAAATCCATCATGTTGCTCCGACGGTATGATCCTGACCCCTGTCAGGTCGTGAAATTCACAATTCATGTTTCGGCTGTGGCGTCAAGCCGGTGCACTGTCACACGATACCCTCATGGCCGTGCCTGCCCGATATTCGGATTAAGCCGACGGATCGTGAAATTCAACAGAACGGCAATCGTCACCCAGCACAGATAGGGGATGAACAGGACCGACGCCCAGACGGCGTGCGGCAGGGCGACAACAATGAACGCTGCCACCAGGACCCACAGGATCAAGGCATCGATGAGCGCCAGCTCCATTCGCCTCATCCCGAAAAACAGCGCAGACCAGAGCAGATTCGCGACCAACTGGAGACCCCACAGCACGATCGCCGCACTCATTCCGGCCTGACGCCAGACAAGCCAGGCTGCAATGACCATCATGATGTAAAGTGTCGTCCAGACCATCGGAAAGACCCGGTTGGGCGGGGTCCAGGACGGTTTTGCCAGACTCTCGTACCATGCGCCCGGCTTGAAAATTGCACCGCTTGCCGCGGTGACGACCACCATGATGATGAACACATAGATCAATGCGTCACTTCCTTGTCGTTCCACACTGGCTTCGGTGCATCAACGCTTCGGGATCAGCGCGACCGTCCAACCGGGTTGTTCTGCATCATCACACGTTTACCTGTTCCGAGGCTTTTCGTGCCTCGGGCCCGAACCAGGCAGTCTGCGAAATGGACCGGGGTCCTGGCGGATCAGTTTCCGGTCGATTGCTCCATCACACCGACCACGCCTTCCACATCGATGGAGCAAGTATGAGAATGTCACAGGACATCAAGTGAGATCACAATCAGGAGAGGTTCCGCTGCAGCGGTGTTTGAATATTGACACTGCCGGGTCTGGGGCTAGGGTTTTCCAAATCCAGGGTTGTCGGGCCGGTTTGACCGGACGTCTTCACCCTCGTCTCACACTGAGGCGGGGCATGGATAACCAGTGTCCCGCCGTGGGCGGCGATCTCGGAACACGCAAATCTTGCGGTCACGGAGCACCGGTTTGGTTGGGAAGGAAATCGGAGGAACCAGATGACGCGACTGATGTTTGCATGCATTGCCTTATTGGGCATCACTGGCTCAGCCCCGGCGCAAGACCTTGTGGCCGGGGGTGAAAAAGTCTTCAAAAAATGCAAAGTCTGCCACGCCGTCGGCGACGGTGCCAAGAACCGTGTCGGACCCATCCTCAACAATGTCTTCGGGCGCCCGGCTGCCACCGTGGACGGCTTCAAATATTCCAGTGTCATGACCGCGTATGGTGAGGCCGGTTTGGTCTGGAACGAAGAAACCATATCGGCCTATGTCGGAAATCCAAAAAAATGGCTGGTCAATTCGGCAGCGGAATACAGCCTGGATTGTTCTCAGTTGAAGAAGTGCCGGGGAAAGATGGCTTTCGCGGGCCTCAAGAAGCCCGACGACGTCACCGCTCTCATCGCCTATCTGCAGACATTCAGCAAAGAAAACGCCGGGGACGGTGGCTGACACCGCAAAGATCTTCGATCAGGGACGGTGTTCATCGGACAAAAAATCGATTTACAATTTTTGTAGCCATTACCCTTGTCATTCCGCGTGCATTGCTCAAGCATCACGTTCAATCGAACGCAAGGGATGCACCAATGATTCGACGTTTCGTGATGTGTCTGGCCCTTTCTCTTTTTGGCTTGGGAACAGGTTTGGCGCAGCAAGATGACAGGACCGAGCCAGAGGTTATCCAGGTCCAGTTGCTTGCCTGGCTGGCTGCCCGGCCGCACGTTTCACCGAATTCGCTCGGCGACATGGGGTTTGACCCGATCTCGCGCGAGCGTTTCGCCGAGGCCTTGAAACATGTGCTCGACGAGAATTGGGCCGAGGCTTTGCCTCTTGCACACCGCATCGGATACGAAATCGTTTGGTTGCAGGACGGCAATCAACGCTATCTGGTGCTGCAGGAAGATTATCCGCACGGCATAGGGCCGACAGTGGTCATCTCAAAGCAGCCGAAACGCAATGTCATTGCCGAGGCGCCGCATTCAACCTTCGAACAGGGCACTCCGGAGGAGGCAGCCATCCTGCTCGATCAACTCGGTTTTCGCGCGGCCATTCTTTCCGGAGCCCACCGGTGCGCGGCGGCAACATTCCTGCAGTGTCGCGGCCACACGGCAGTCTGCGGCGACCGGCCCGGCTCGCCCTATCGCAAGTCGGACGTCGCACACAATCCGACGACCCTGTTTCATGTTGCTCATGTGACCCTGACCAATGCCTGGACCAAAGCCAAGGCCATCAGCCTGCACGGCATGCGCAAGCGCGGCAATACAATCACCGTCCTGTCGGATGGTTCGCACGCCATGGACGGTCAACAGCAATCGACGGTCAAGGCGATCCGGGACAATTTCCGACGATTGCTTGGTCAGGGAAAAGGCAACGTCTACAGTTGCAATCACTCCGATGATATCCCGGCTTCCTTTCCTCCGCTTTGTGGAACGACCAATGTGCAGGCCATTGAACTCAATGGCGGAACTGCCCAATGCGGTCTGAGCACGGACAACAGCACCGGTCGCTTTGTCCATATGGAGCAAAGCTGGGACATTTTGGGTGAATTTCACCGGCAGTGGGCGAATCTTGAAGGCACACTCCATGCAGGGCCGATGGTCGAAGCATTGGCCATCGCGTTCCCACAAGACATGCCGGACCAGCCGTGAAATGGATCCGACCGGTTTTACCGGGTAGCGGCAAGGTTTCAGTTCCGCGCCCGGGCAATGTTTGCTACCTGTCCTTATGGCCAAAGCAACGGCAGCCCGAATACCGCAATGGTGAAACTCAGCGACCAGATTGAACGGCTTCGTGTGATCAATTCACTGCGTATCGCTCTGGTGATGGTGGTGTGTGTCGCCCTGGCGGTCTTGCTGGATATGCGAACCGGTGTGTTCGTGATTTTTCCGGTCCTGGTGATTTCTTTCATGTTCCACGATGAATCGCCGATTGCCGGACTGTCTCTTGTTGCAGGATCGGTGCTTGGTGCCGCAATCTCCTTCGTGACGATCGATTTCTTCCTGACGGCCCGGCCATTGTTCATGCTGGTGACCCTCGTAGAAATCTGCCTCTTGGGATATTGGGCCGCGCAGGGGTTTCACAAACGCTGGCCTGGGGCATTCAGCGCCTTTTTTGCGATTCTGATCGTCGCCGGCGCGGCCTTCGCCGCCATCAGCGGTGCGGAACTGGGCGAGCAGGTTGCGTTCCACTGGACGCTTGAGATTGCGCTCGGCGTTGCTGTCACATGGCTGATCATGCTGGGCCTCTGGCCATCGCCAAGCGCGCGCGATCTTGACAATCTGTGTCTTGGGATCGGACGGGAATGTGCCGTTTTGCTGCTCAAGACAGCCAATCGCCTCGAATCCGGGCAACCCATATCCTATCATCCCAGCCCCGTCAGTCTCATGAATTTCGGCAAATGGCGACACCAGGTCGACACACTCAAATGGCGGTTCAGAGGCGAGCGCCAACACTATGAAGCGATCCGTCAGCGCATGCGCAATCTGCTGCTGTCCTACGTCAATGTGCGTCATATGGAACGCACGCTGGAGGACATGCCGCGGACCGATGATGTGACCGATATCCGGACTGAAATCGCGGCTGTTCTGCGCGGTCTTGCCGATGGGATGGAAAATCCGGGTGACACGAGTGGTCTCGAACCATTGCTGCAGATCATCGACCGCCGCCGCGATGCGATTGCACAGAACCTGCGCGAACACAGAGCCGAATTGGAATGGCTCCCGGCCAAGCTGGCGGCCTTCTCCACGGCGGCGCGCGATCTGCAGCGCGACATCATGACACTTGCCAATCCAGAGCTGTCCGAGGCCCCTTTGCCCGCCGAGGTCCAACCAGCAGAGCCAGGCCTTCCGGTTGCTCAAGACAGTGCAAAATCTGCGCTCAAACTGACACTGGGCGTTGCCATCGCGCTTCTCTTGCATTTGATACCATCCATGCCGGCCGGCGCTTATCTGGTGCTCGGCCTGGTCGTGGTCATGGTGCAGCCGAACCTTGGTAAGTCGCATCTTCGGGTGCGTTTGTGGTTTCCCGGGGTCTTGGCCGGTTCCGCCTACAGCGTTGTCGGTCTCGCATTGATTTCGGTTGCACCGCATTTCCCATTGTTGATGGCATGGCTCGCTGCCGGATTTCTGATCGGCGCATATGTCGGTGCCGGACATGACCGTATTTCCTATTCCGGTTTCCAGATCTGTATCGGCATTACGGTCATTCTCGGCATGGCCGCGTTTCCACTCTCATCCGTCATTGTCGCGGAAGAGCGGATTCTCGGCGCGATAGTCGGTTTTGTCGTGGCGCTCGCTGTGGGGCAGAACATCTGGCCTGAACACCCTGCCGATCTGCTGCGCCGGAGTTTTGCGGATAATCTTCGGGCCATGCCACCGGTTTTGGCGCGCATTTGTGCCGCCGAAAATCCGGATCCGGCACTCCTCAATGCCCATCTCCAACGTTTGCAAATGGACGTCCATAGGGATTTTGCACTGCTTTACGATTACAGTTACATGCTGCCGGGAAAAATCCGTTCCACCTATGATTATCGCTGGATGACACATGCAACCGGTAATATGTTCCATCAGATGTGGACATTGCACCAGGCGCTTTCGCGCGTCGAAGACCCTGCAATCAGGCGTGAAATGATTGCACCGACGACCATGGCCCTCGAACAGCTTCGTTCCCTGACCGGGGCTTTGGCCGATGAAATCACGACGGGCGAAACCTCCGCGGGCGGTGTCATTCACGAGCGGCTTCGCGCGCTGGATGACGCCACGGAGGACGCCGAACTGCTGCCGGTGGGAGCGGGAGCATCACAGCGCGCACGTTATTTCGGCGTCAACTTCATTCGTGAAATGAGTCGCCAGCTGGCACTGGTGGCCACGTCCATAGACAGCGAGGATACACCGGCATTGCCACAGACATCACAATTGGCGCAAACCTATGAGGGAGCGAGGTAATGGCGGCACTGCGACATGGCGTGACCACCATAAGGTTCTGGGTGTCCCTGGCTTTCTGCCTGATCATTCTGCTTCTCGTCTACTACATCGCATCGGATCGGATCACACCAATGACCCGGGACGCCTATGTGCAGGCCTTCGTCATTCCGGTCGCACCGCTGGTGTCGGGTGAAGTCACTGAGGTTTTTGTCGAAAACGGCAGCACGGTCGAGAAGGGCGATCCACTGTTTCGCATCGACCAACGGGCCTTCCAGTTCGAAGTCGACCGCCTTCAGGCCAAACTGGATCAGTTGCAGCTTGAGCTGGGACAGCAGGACGGCGCCCCGGACACACAGCATGCTGGCGTGAAGCAGATCAGGGCAGAGTTGGCAAATGCCAGATTGAACTTGCAACAGACCACGGTCCAGGCACCGGAAGATGGTATCGTCGACAACATGCAGCTCCACGCCGGCGCTTATGCAGCCGTCGGCAGGGCGGTGATGACCCTTGTCGATTCAGGCCGGTGGTGGATCGTTGCCAACTATGAGGAAAACGCGCTTTCGGTCATCCGCAAGGGCCAGTCCGTGGCATTCGGCCTCTACATGTTCCCCGGACAGGTCTTTTCAGGGACTGTGGAAAGCATTGGCTGGGGTGTGGAACGTGGCCAGGGATTTGCCACCGGCAACCTGCCGCACATCGCAAATCCGAACCGGTGGATCGCATTCTCACAGAGGTTTCAGGTGCGTATTGCTCCCTCCGGCCCCATTTCCGAACAACCGCAGAGGGTTGGCGCAACGGCACGGGTTGTCGTGTTCTCCAAAGACACAAATGTGATGAATCCTGTCGCCAGAATGTTGATGCGACTCTCTGCAACAACCGACTATCTGTACTGATCGCAGGCGCAATTGTATCCAACAGTCGAATGCGCCCGGGCATTGCCGGGCGTTTCCGTATTTCGGGCGAGGTCAATCAAATCCGGACCCGGTGGCGGTTCCTCCCGGCATCATGTATGTTCGGTTGTGATCCTCCCGGTGGCAACCGGCGGTGCGGGACGGCGTTCGGCCTTTGCCGCCAACATCGCCCCCAGAACCAGCAACGTTGCAATGGCCGAGATGCCGATGATGGTCGGGATCAATATGCCCACCGTGCGATATGGGATCAGCGGCGAAAACACCAATGGCAGGAAGCCGACTCCGAGCACGATCGTGTTGCGCTCAATGGCACGGGCCGGTTCCTGGTAGACGTCGAGCAGCTTTTCGAGAAGCGACACGGCACCACTGTCCCGAATGCGCGACACGAAGTGGATGGCAAAATCCACGGCCAGCCCGAGACTGAGGGTCGACAGGACGGCAATCGGCATATCGAAATCGCGACCGATCCAGCCAATGGCGCCATAGATGCCGCCAATTGCAAAGGTGAGCGGGACCATCGACACCACTGCCCAGGAGACGGAACGAAACAAAACAATCAGCAGCAGGAACACGGCTATGAAACTGCCGATCAGCGCGTCCAGCATGCCGCTGACCATGCGATCCTGCCAGACCGCGTTCAGATAGGTCAGACCGAACCAGCCCGAGGATAGCGAAGATGGCGGTTTGTTGCCGGCAAGATAATACGAAACGTCATCCTCCAGTGCTCTCATCGCCAGATTGTCGCCATCGGCCATGTGGAACCGGATGACCATTTCGTCATGGCCCGGTGTCACGAGTTTGCGAAGATCATCGCCCTTGCCCGCCTGCTCGATGGCTTCCAAGAGTTGCGCAACACCAATGCGGGTGGTCGGCAGCGGTGCACCCTCCTGATCGCCAGGCGTCCGGTAAACGGACCGCAGCAGGTCAGGCAGAGCGAAAGTCTTGACGGTGTGGCCCGCATTCCTTGCATAATCAGTCAGTTGATCGACATAGTTCAGCATGTCCGGCTCAAGAAATGCACCCGGCGCGCCCTTCAGGCTGAGATAGGCTTGATGGGCACCCGCAAACCGGTCCGTCAGAACAACTTCGGCCGTGCGGATGGGGTGTCCTGACGCGAACCAGCGCATCGGCGTATCGTTGATCTGGATCCGCCACAGCCCAAGCATCAGGACCAATGCCACAAGCACGAGCCCCGACAGCACCAGCCGCGGATGGCCGAGCGACAGGTGGGCTGTCCAATGGGTTCCGGCCGCCCGGTTGGCCCGGACTATTTTAGCAATGGCCCCTTCGGGGATTTTGACCAGGGCTGCCGGCACGATCACGACGGTTGCAAACCAGGCGAGTGCAACGCCGAGTGCTACAAACAGACCAAAAACCTGGACGGGTGGAATGGGTGCCAGGGCCAGCGAGGCAAAGCCGGCCATGGTGGTGATTGTGGTGAAAAACATGGGCCGCCAGAGAGTTTTCAGGCAGGCACGGATCGTCTGCTTGCGATCCCTGGCCGGGTCATGCCGATCGGCAAATTCCGACAGGACATGGATGGCATCCATCACCGCGATGGGCATGACGAAAATCGGGATCATGGAACTCATGATGTGAAGTGTGTTGCCGGTCAGCACTAGGGTCCCCATCGCTCCAATGGTTGCAACCATGGCAATTCCGAGCGGCATTGCTGCCACCCACCAGCTCCTGAAAATCGCGAACAACAGCAGAAAGATCAACAACATGGCCGCCGGCGCCGCAACCGCCATCTGGATGAACATTTCGACACCGAATACGGATTGTGCCACCGGCAACCCGGTAATGTTGTAGCTGTTTCCAGCGCCCAGACCATCAATGTGGACGCTCAGTTCGCCGGCGATCCGGCGACCCTCAGCCTTGTCGGCAATCGGGATGGCGAGTGTCAAAGCACCACCGTCAGCCGAGACCATCGTACCGTTCAGCATTGGCAAGGCGAGCATCCGGTCCCGCAGGGCAATGGCGGCGGCCTGGTTCGCCGGCACGTCAGGCATGATGGACACAAGACGCGTCACGCCAGTCGCATCCGGTTCGGCGATCTCGATCGTGCCGGGCGCGAATATGTCTTCGGCAATAACACCGTCGATCGTCGCCGCAAAATCGGACAGCGACTTCACATCGGACAACGCGGTTGGCGTGAAGACACCAAGGGAGGAGCGATCATTCTCGATCGCGATCACGATGGAATCATGCAGCAAAAACCGAGCGGATTTCTCGCTATTCAACACGCGCGCCGGTTCGCTGACGGACAACATGTTCTCGGGATCGGTATCGATCTTCAGTTTCGACATCGGCGCATCAGGGACAACGAACGGCAAGGCGATCGCGAGAAGAATTGCGATGACGGCGACAATGGACGCGCCAAAAACGCGTTTGGGATATTCGATGGCAAAATTGACAATGGAGTTTTCCATTAGACAGCCTCCTGCTGCTGATAGGAATGAAATTGAGGTGAGGTGAAACCGGAATTTCCCGTGTTGTGAAAATTGCCGGTGAGTGGATCGGCCCGATATTGCCGGCCAAATTGGTCGATGGCCTCCGGAAGGCGCGCCACCGCCTGGATGATGATGTCGACGGTTTGGTCATCCATGAGATGACAGAAATTGAGCCGCGTCCATCCTGGCTTTGCCAGTATCTGGCCTGCGTCAATTTGCTGCCTGATTCTCTCCGAAAGGCGCCGGTCAACATCCAGCAGGCGATGCCCGTATGGCCCCGCACAGGAACAGCCTTCACGCGCCTGAATGCCGAACAGATCACTCAACAGCCGGGTCACCAGCCGATGATGAACAACGCCTCCGGCTGCATCTCGCACCAGAAAGGAAACAATTGGCAGTCGCTTGGCGGTGGGGTGGCCAAGAAGAACGATCCGCTCGCAGTTGCGCCACACGTCCAGAGCCCTTGCCAGGTATTGTTGGCCGCGGTGCTCGATGAATTCGGTGCCCACGCTGTCGCGAATGGCAAGCGCCAGGGCGGCCCGCAAATCTCCCAATATGTTGGGCGTACCGGCCTCTTCCTTCAGCACCAGACTGTCAAAATAGTCATGCGCCCATCCTGAAACATAGGAAACGGACCCTCCGCCGGGGCTGGTTGGCCGCCGTGCCTTGACCGCGTCCCTGCGGATCACCAGAACACCTGAGCCCGCTGGTCCGCCCGGGAATTTGTGCGGTGAAAAGAACAACGCATCGATCGGTGCGTTCCAGGCCGGCTCCATGGCCATCGGCAGATAGGGAGCGCCGCAGGCATAGTCCCAGACCGCAAGCGCGCCATGGGCTTTCAACAACCGCGTCACCGCCAGGACATCCGTCAAAATACCCGTGACGTTGGAAGCGCCGGAAAACGCACCAATGACGGCGGATCGTCCGGACACCTGATTCAGTGTTCTTTCCAGATCACCAAGGTCGACACCACCTTGCGGTGCCTCGTCAATCTCAATGACCTTTGCGCCGGCTTCGCGCCAGGGAAGGATATTGGAATGGTGCTCGTAGGGCCCTGTCAGGACAACGGGACAATCGCCGGATTGTCCTCTCGGATCGTCCTTCGATGCAATCCCGAAGAGAAGGGGCAGCCGGTTCACCGCTGCCGTGGCGCCGGAGCCGCAAAAAATGACATCGCATTCACTGCCGGCGCCAACCGATGCTGCAATGCGCGCCCTCGCCTGCCGGCGCAACCAGTTCATCCTTTGCCCGCAGGCAGAGACCTCCGTATGCGAGTTGGCATAGTATGGCAGCGCATGGGAACAGATCCAGTCCTCCACCTGGCTGAGTGCGCGGCCGGATGCGGTGTAATCCGCATAGATGATGCGCTTGCGACCAAACGGGGTCTCCATATGGAGATTGGAACCAATCAATCCCTTGCGGAGTTCCACGATGCAATGCGGCAGGTCAAAGGTCGATGGACCGTCCATGTCACTGAACATTCGAAATCCCTGTATTCATCAATCGGGTTGTCATCCCACCCCGGTTTCGACAAAGTTTTCGGCTAGAATGCCGCCTCGAAAACTGTGCCGGGAGCAGTGTTGGCCCCACACCTAGGGGCTGCCGCGATTGATTGCTTGCAGGAATGCTGTAGAATTTGTCCAGATTTCCACGAATATTGGTAACTATATGAGATGATTTACAAATTTGGCATGTTTGAACTTGATGCCGACAAGTTTGAACTGCGAAAACACGACCAGCGGGTGGCTGTGGAACCGCAGGTGTTTTCAATCATCCAGTTGCTGATTGAGAACCGTCATCGCATGGTTTCCAAATCCGAACTGATGGACGAGGTCTGGGAAGGACGAATCGTCTCCGAAAGCGCCGTCAGCAGCCGCATCCGGTCTGCCCGCAGCGCTGTTGAAGACAGTGGAAGCTCTCAGCGCGTCATCCAAACAGTTCATGGAAAGGGCCTTCGCTTCATTGCCGATGTCGACGCGCGAGAAGGTTCACCGGTGGGCCAATCTCGATCGTCCAGACCAGTTGCAGTGCCTGTTGATCCCGACGAAACAGGAGCGCTGCATCCGACGCGCCATGCAAAGGACAAGCCGTCCATAGCGGTGCTGCCGTTCGAAAATCTCAGTGCAAGTGGCGAGGATGGCTTCTTTGCCGCTGGTCTGACCGAGGATGTGATCACCAATCTTTCCCGCTTTCGGGATCTCTTTGTGTTTTCGCGCTCGACCACCACCGCCCTTGCCAATGAAGGGATGAGTATCCAGGACTTGCACCGCCGGCTCGGAAATGATTTTGCGATAGAAGGCAGCGTGCGCCGGTCGCCCACTTCGGTGCGGGTGACAATCAAGCTCATCGATGCCGCTTCGGATGGCAATATTCTCGTCGAGCGCTTCGAGGACGAATGCACACTTGAGAACATCTTTGAAATACAGGACAGGATCGCCCTGCTCATTGCCGGTCGGATAGCCAATCGCCGCGAGTTGCTCCGTGAACCGGCCGGTGGCGACACCCACCGGACACGCGCATCAAAGTGGGAAACCTATCACTGGATCGCTCAATTCTACGAATATATGAGAACCAGGAACGGCGACCTTCATTCATCCGTAAGGAATGGCCTGGGCACTGCGATCTCCGATGATCCGATTTCCAGTGACGGACGTGCCGCACTGGCAGTCGTTCTCCTTGATGAATATCGATTTGGCATCAACATGCGACCGGGCTATCCGGTCCTCGACGAAGCCTTTGAACATGCAAAACAAGCGATTGCGAACGACACGCATAACGCTTTCGCCCACCAGGCGCTGGCCATGGTTCAATACCACAGGAAAGAATTCGACGAATTTCTCGAGGCTTCAGACAAATCCATCACACTCAATCCCGGAAAGGCGGATGCTCTCGCCGCCTTCGGTTGCTGTTTCTATCTGGCCGGCCATGTTGAAAAGGCCTTGTCCTTTCTTGATGAGGCCATTGACCTTAATCCTCTGGAAGATGGATCCCCCAGGCTGGTCCGGGCCGGATGCTATTTCATGCAGGACCGGATGGAGGATGCCTGGCGCGAAATCAAGAAGGCGTCGATGCCCGGCATGATCTGGTACCACGCCTATCTCGCGGCCATCAGTCACGCTGTCGGCCGTCCTGAAAGAGCGGCAGAGGAAATGAAGCTGATCGGCGAACAGTTTCCCGATTTCATGACACATCTGGAAACCCAAAAGGACGTTTTGAACATCAGCACGGCAATCGACAGGAAGTTCGGTTCGGCCTGGGGCGCAATATTTTCCTCCTGAGAACAGAGGCAATAGTGGTTTTCATTGGATGACCGACAATGGCGCGTGATGCCGTCCGTCAATCGTCGCGACACGGAAACAGGCTTCGGGTGCGGCCAGGCGATCCGGAAGCAATCGCGTTTCGGCGCCGCCATATCAAGTGCGATTGGTCAAAGCACGAGCCTGGTGTGCGGGACGCTCAATTCCTGATCGCGACATATCCGATTGTCTTGTTGGCCTCATGTTCCATCAATTGCCCGGTGAATGCAGCCCGCAGAAATCGACCAACGTCCATTTGCCGCCAGCCGGCGGGAATCTCCTCCAGCCTGTGCCCGCACCGTTCAATCTGTTCCTTCAACTCACCGGAAACGGTGGCGACGATGTCGAATGAACCCACACTGTCCGCATCGAGTTGCCGCACGGCCCTCATGCCTGAAAATTGCCCCAGCCTCAGTCGAATCTGAGCCGCGATCCGTCTGTGACCGACAAAAACAACATGACCTATAGAGCCGTTTTCCGACTGCAGTCGTCGCCCGATTTCCTCACCAAGAGGCGGCGGAACAAGGCGACCCAGCACGACACCGGAAACAAAAATCACTGACATTACCAAAAGGACCACACTCCAATTCACGGGAGATGACGCGTGGAAACCATCCAATGTGATGCAAATCCCGAAGCCTGTTGGCGATCAGAATGGACACGAGAGGAACGGTCGACATTTCGATGGGCGCACCACGTCATGTCAAATCTGCCCGGGATCAAGCGGATTGCACAAATGGTAAAGGCAATTCATTTGCCCGACCACCGGCCTTTCAGCCCACATCATGATCAGGGACAAGGGTGCGGATACAAAGAGGCGTTAGCGTTTTTTTGAACCAGATGCCACAGGGAAGTTCAGACCGATTTTGCGAAACGCCTGATCAAAACGCACCTGTTTGAAACCACTTATTGTCTGGCTCAGGTGTTGTTTGGTGACCTTGCCCCCCAGCCAAAGGCCCAAAGAACATGATCGGTGTTTGGACGACAGGCGATTCTCGACAATGTATTTTTCTCGTCAAACCCCCAGTGGCGTGATGAGGTTTGCATTTGATAGTCGTGGGTGTTTGGCCAATCGGCAAAACCCTCTTTCCAACGATCTCGAATTCATTCGCATCCGTCTAATCTGAGGTCTTCGGGTAAATCACTTCGCTCGGACAAGACCGATGTGTGGCATCCATTTCCCTCCTGCAGCCAGACACTTTGGATGTTGATGGATCCACACAGAAGCGAATTTCGGAAAGATATGTGCTGCCACTATCGTCATCGGTGTAACACGCTATTGCGGGCTTCGCGCCCACAGCGTTCTGTAGGGTACTGACGATCTTCTGTGTTGAAACGGATACGGTATCGCTGGGTTCGATCCCCGCGTCAGAAAGAACCTGAGAGACATCCAGTTCCTTTACAATGTTCATGGCGAGCGAGAAATAGTCGGCTTCGGAGGTGACATTGGGGTCGCACGCCAGGGCACATACGCCGTGTTTCGCCCACTCATGTATCCAGAACCCATCCGAATTTTCATCATCATCCCGTTGGGAATTTGATTCTCCACGCCACGAAAGAAGGTCCGGCCAGTAGATGCTTCGTTCCTGTACAAGGTTGGAGACTGCGCTTTCGGAATAGGCCGGACCTTCGCAGCGCGTAATGTCTTCATTCGTTTCACCGTCCGTCGGCCACAAACCGTGCACCGTCCAGCCTGTCACCGCCTCCGGAACAACGCAGTCGGCCCTGTTTGTTTCCTTCCGGCAAAATGTCTGTGGCCACTCCATCGACAGCGTGTAACTCGAAAACCTGGAACACTGGGACGCATCGCTGGCAAACGCCACTGGCGCCATGAAGATGAATGCGAGGCACAGAAAAAAGCCATGCACAGATCTGAGCGAACCCATGGCGCAGCGTTGCTGATACAGGGAAACAATTCTTGGAACCTTCAAACTCACAACCTCCTGGCCTGGTTGAAAACCGGCGGTGACCGGCACGGGCCATCTCATAGATGTTTCAATCGGCTAATCGTCACTTGCGTATATTGGTGTTCTCGGATTTGCCATGATATTGATGCTCGGGAAGAGGCGCAGCTCCTGCACTTTGTGCAGCTTGAACTCCGTTTTCCAAAGGGGCTGCGGCTCTCGGAGAGCGTTTTAGTTAATCCCTGTGCCTCTTCGCTCTGTCTTGCGGCACGCGCCCAAAAAACTTTGTTTGAATTGCTCCATGAATGGATACGCGCCCGGCCTATAGTGTTGCGGGATATACAAACCGTGCCGGGCAGGCAAACTCCTCGATACCCGTAGCCGGACAGTCAATCACGTCCTGTCCACCCGGTGCGACACAAATTCGAATTTCCAGCAGATAGGACATGTTGTTTTCCTTGTCGACATAGCAGGCAATGTCCGGAATTGCCCCGGTGTGAGGCTTGATCGCATCAATAATCTCATATTCGGAAATGGTTCGACTGTCGTCGGGCGCAATATCGGCCTTGTCCAGCATGCCGCCAATATCAAACCGGGAGAAAAGGTCGAGCGAGTGTTGAAAATACACATCCTGGGATGTGATGACGTCATCGCACAGTAGCGCACAGGTGCCGTGTTTTTCCCATTCATGCTGCCACAGCATGACATCTGTGATCACGACATCTTTGGACGCCCTGTCACTCTCGGGAACAAAAATCAGGTTGGGCCATTTTTGTTTGAGCTGCGGGGTAATGCTGGCGACGGCTTCGGCTGAATAGGGCGTCGCTGTGCAAAAACTCGGATATTTTCCCGGTGTCACATAGTCCGGCCACAGGCCGTGAATGATCCAGCGATCCACTGTGTCCAGCGTTCCGCAGTTGTTGTGGTCCGGCTCACGTTTGCACTCGGAAGGCGGCCAGACCTGGCTCATCAGGAAGAAGCCGAAACCGTCGCAGATGGGCGCCTTGTCTGCCAATACCGGCGAAGCACCAAAAAGGGACATAACGACCAAAATCAATCCCGTAAGACTGTTTGAGCGCGCGAACGCCCCGGGCCGCACCGTATCCGAAGACGATTCCAAGCTTTCCCCTTGAGAGTGTTCGACTGACAACAAAACGGCAATCTGGGATGATCAATTAATGTAATTGTAACTATGACATACCGACCGGTGGCATGCTAGCGTGGGCCATTGATTGGGTCGCGATAGTATTTTGACATATGCAAAGAATTGAGCGCTGGTTCGAATCCGCCGCAAACCGGCAAAATCGCATAACCACGCTCTATTCAAGCCTGGTGTGCAACAAGCTCTTTCCCTATCTGAGATACCGGCTGCGTTTCCTGGCTGGCTTGCAGATCATCGCATTTGCCGTTCACGTCGCGGAATTCCTCATCCTTCTTGCCCATGCGCCGAAACTGGCGGTTGTCATTGTCCTTCTGCTGAGAGCCGGATCACCCTTGATCCGCGGTGCCTGGTGGGGCGCCATGGAAGTGCTTCGGGAACGCATTCGCGACATGAAGGGCCCCGGTGCAAAGGACCGGTCCGAAAGGGAAATTGCCAATTGGCTGGTTTTGTCCCTGGTGTTGTCCGGCCTGTTGCTGATCGCCGGCCTGGCTTGGATTTCCTGGTCCTTCGCGCAGACCGGCACCCTGGGCGCGAAACTGGTGCATGTCTACATGGCCTTGATCGTGCTGGAGCTTGTGACGCGCATACCGATCCTGACCATGCATTCGGGTATTTACGCGGTTCGGCGCATCTATCGGCCATTTCTGTCAATTCTGCTGCCGACTCTGCTGCAGGGTGCCGCCATTGCAGCGCTCTATCCCGTAATGCAGGAAGGCGCCCTGATTGTTGGCATCGTTTTGAGTTCGGCCTCGTCGCTGGTCATCAATTACATCTACATCAAGAGAATGTACCGGATCGCGGAACTGCATCCACGTTTGCGATGGAACATCCGAAGGTTCCTGTCATTCCTGGCGGGACTACCACCAACAAATCTGTTGTGGTCGACAATGGCGGGATTCCTGATCCGGATCGACAGTCTGCTGGTGCTGTTTCTGGTTGGACTGGAGAGCCTGAAGGGACATACGATCGACTTGACCGCCGGCCATCCGGAGTGGAACACCCCCGATATCGGTGTCTTGCTCTACATCATCCTGCCGGCGATACGCGGCTCCTACGAGTGGTCGGTCCTCTTCTATTTCGATTTTGTCCGGCTGCGACGGGTGGTTCTACTGAGGGACCTTGCACGCCTGTTCATGAGAAAGCTGATCATTGGCGCAATTGGGGTCGGATTGTTTTTCTGGGCGATGGCCGGGATCGTCTTCCTCATTGGCTTCAGGGATGTTCCGGTGTCATTTCTGTTTGCGTTCCTGCCCTTTTTTCTGGTCAGGTCATGGCTTGCCGTGTTCCAGGTCAGAGCCTTCGCCGACGGCCGGTTTGCGACGGTTACAGCGAGCATGGGTATTATTATCGCCGGTGTTGTTCTGATCGGAACAGGTGGCTTCGCCAGCATCGGAAGTTTCGTCGAATTGAAGATCTGCCTGTTTGCAGCCCTCGTCTTTCTGGCGGCCGCCCAGTTCCGTGAAGACCACAAGATGGTGACCGAGACACCTTTTGTATCGCTTGCCGACTGGTGCCGAAAACTGTCTGGGGAGCCGCAGGCGGTCAATGTCGGCGCTCTGGAGATTGCCCGGTCCACGAGCGACGGGGAAAAATCGAACATTCGCCGGGTCCTCGAGGAAGGCCTCGGCGAGCGCGGACATTGCGCATGGCGGGACCCGCACGCCATTGTCTATTATCAGCGCCGAAAACCGGTGGAATTCAATCCATTCGATCCCCTGTCCATACTGGAAGCCGCATCCGGACTGATCGCACATGTGCACACATTGTCGGCCAATTCGGAAAACGGGAGACAGGCGCTTTCGCAGATGCATGCCAGAAACATGCTTGCCAAGCCACCGTCGGAAAAACGCGACACGGACAATGTGTTCCAGACCTTCAAGACGCTATTCCAGGACGGCTCCATGGCAGACATAAATGAGCCGAACCGTAGCGATCTCGCTATTGAATTGGGGCGGGACGTGCTCGGCTCGGCCATACCGGCGGCCATCAAGGCCCATGAATCCGGGGAGAATTTCACCTGGTGCGGCGAATACCGTGTCTATCCCCTGTCCTTGAACCAGAAATTGCGGGCCATCTTTTTCGTACCGGCAGGCACAGCCACGGAAACCCTTGCCCACTGGAACAAAACGCTGAAAGAGTGGTCGCTGTCCCAATCCGGCGGCGAAACGAATGGGATGACCTGATGGACATGAAGCCGCTCAATCTGGACGCTGTTCTGGCAGATCCCGATTTTTACTCGGATGCCATTCAGCGTGTCTTCACAAAGAAAAACCTGCACAACAAGGCCTTTACCGAAGCCCATAAGGGCGTCAGCTACTATGGCGCTTTCCTTCAGCATCGAAGCCTAGCCCACACCCTCGCGAAAACCGTTTCCCGTGGCGACTATCAGTGTTCGCCCGTCGAGTTGTGGATGCTCAGACTGAGAAAGAAGACCCGGGCGGCGCATCTGCCGACCTACACCGACCAGATCGTCGGATCCGTGGTCAGCCGGGTCATTTCGCAAAATGCGCGAATCATGGGGCAGCCGGGGCTCTATTCCTATTTGCCCGGTGTCAGCAATTACACCGCCATGCAGGATTTCGCGACCTATGTCCGCCGCCACAGGCATCAAGTCAGCGATCCGCGCCAGCGGGGCCTTTTTGTCCTGCAGTCGGATTTCGAGAAATATGGCGACAATCTCCCGGTTCACCAGGAGGCCTATATCTGGCAGAGACTGCGCGACGTCATCGACGTCGGCGGCGCCATATCCGATACCAGCTGGAAACTGGTGCAAACACTTGTTCGACCGGTGGTTCACACCAACAGGGATTCGCACTTTTCGCGCCTGTTCGGCATACCCATGGGCGTTCCGATCGTGCCCATGGTCAACAATCTGGCGGCCTCGCCGCTCGATGAGCTGTTGGCAAAATGGAACGATGCATTCTATGCCCGCTTCAACGATGATTTCATTATTGCCCATCCGGACCGAAACATCGTTCTGGAGGCAAATCACCAGATCGACGGCCTGCTGGAACCCCTGGGCGTGCGCCGCAATCAGACGAAAGACATTCTGAGCTATTTCACCGGTTCCGGACGCCATTGTGACGAAGACGCAGAATTTCGACCCTGCAGCCGGATCGACTTTCTCGGTCTGTCCGTGTCATTCAACGGAACGATGGCGTCAGGCCCGAAGCGCATCACGCGCTTTGCCAGGGAAATCTGCAGACGACTCGACCGCACGGCAAACGCATTGACCCATATGCAGTTCGACGAGAAGACGCGGCATCTGGTGAACGTGACCAACCGCATGCTGACCAGGGAACACCCCTTCTCCGCGCCCGGCCTGAAAGGCATTCTGCGCGACACCAACGACCGCGCCTTGCTGAAACAAATCGACTACCAGATCGCCCGCAAGCTGACACAGGTCGCCACTGGCCTGAACGGCACCCGCGGATTTCGAAGATTGCCCATCCGCGCGCTTCGGCAGCGTTGGGGATTGATATCCCTCGTGGCGGAGAGGAACTCGCCTTCTCGAAGCGACAGCGATGATTAGTTTATGTGCCAGACGGGGCGCTCACCAACGGAAAATGCAATTGTCTTGGGAGCACAATCTTCTAAAGCTCAGGGCTCTCTAATCTTGCAGGTAAATCGCGCTCGCAACAGCGGTCTATTGACGTACTGAATCAATCAGGGCGGTTTCGGGTCGTGCGATCAGGGTTTGAATTAACTGGTAACGGGAGACCACAAACAACCCGTTCGGCACGAGGTTGTCACCCATGTCTTAGGTACGTTTTGTTACCTATGTGTCCGGGCTGGACACATGAAATGATTGGTAGCGGGAGAGGGACTTGAACCCCCGACACGCGGATTATGATTGAGGCTGGGATTTGATGCAAACTGTCCCTCACCTTTTCAAGCCGTTTCACAGAGCAATTGAATTCGTTCAGAAATAGGTCCGCAAACTGTCTCAAACCCAATCAGCCTTTAGTAAACAAGACCATCGAAAAACACACCCCATTGCAACCCAGCAGACCATATTCATGGATTGATGAGGTCGAAGTAGATGAGTGCCTAACAATTTTGTCGAATCCAAGTTCCGTTGACGAAATGATGAAATGACCCCAAAAAGGCGATTACTCATCCAACGACCATTAGAACATTCAAACTCAATGCCATTGTTTTGGCATCTGAACATCCGGTGGAATTCCGCCATCAAGCTCAACCTGAATGAACTTCATGATGCAGTCATTGTCATGATCCAAGCTGTCATCATTGTTCGCATCAGGTCCCACATAGCCGGTGATGTAATTACACAAATGAGGCCATCCTACCTGGCTTCCTATGGTCTCCCGCGATTTCTTAGATAACAACCATCCCAAGGGCAGCTTGCCCTGTCTGTCATGAATATATGAGATCCGCACAGGGTCATTGATGTCGATGAAATCATCACACAATGATGTAGTCTCACCTTCGAGAGGGCAAAAACCCGTCATCCTCGCATTCGCGCGATCAGAGGCCAACCGGCCCCGCCTGACCCGCGTTGCCAGCAGTGCCCGTATCGGTGAAAGCGTCTCGCCCAAAAACTGGCTACTCTCACCTGGCTGCGTGGTATATTGAAGCGATATCAGACGAATATCTGCGCCAGCAGCCAAAGCTATAGGGCGTACGGATTCTATAATATCCATCGCCGTATCAACGCCGGAGTTTTCAAAATACCCGCCGTCAACAAGACGAACCTTTTGCGGCAGATCACCCTCGTCCAAAAAATCTGAATTAAGATAAAGCGTTCCTGCCGGCGTGATGTAGGTAAAACGGGCGCTCAAGACTGCAGCGCTGATCAGACTTAAGCCCTCACCATCTTCAAGATAACGCTGTGTCGTCTGCACCGAGCTTCCTGTCCCAACAAGACTGATGGGTGATGTCGCAACACGCTGCCCAGTTTCAACATGAGTGGTATTGAGAACAAGTGCTGGAACATCTGCTTCAGGGTCCCAAGCATCTGAGATTGAAACATTCAATTGGCCAGGCGTAAGACCTTCCCTGTCCCAAGCGGATTTGACGCCATCTTCAAGCGCGCGTGCTCTATCAAACGAACCAATTGGAGCTGGCCAAATCCGCTGCGGTACATCCTTCATCAAAGTTGCCGCAACAAGGGGAGACAACAAGTCACGCGACAATATTCTATCGGCGGCAGTTTCAATCGGACCGATGGTGCCGTTGCTAATCTTGCAAGGCTCCAGTCCAGCCCCGTTTGAAACGGCACCATCGTTCTTTGGGTCTATTAGCAAGCCTATAAAAATACTGGAGCCAAGTGATCCTCCAGAAATACCGCTTATCGCAAAAACATGCCGGGAAAAATTGGGGCACAAATCTTGTATACGGCCAAGAAAACTAGCCGCATGATGAGCCGCATAAATACCGCCACCCTCAGCAGCAACAACGTAAATCGGGTACTTAACGCCCCGCGACCGATAAGCTTCAAAATCAGGACGACTTTTGAGCCATTCCTCAAAAGCCTGCGGAACCTGCATGAAGTCTCGATTATTTTGGACGGGAACTGTTCGAACCTTGTGGTTGTCGTTGATGTCCAGGACAGACCACAAAATTCCAACGGCAAAGATAGTCAGCGTCAGCGGAAACCCGGTGCGCTTTGTAAACAGAGACGACCAACTGAGTAAGAATGTGATCACCGCAATAAACACAGAGGTGAAAAACAATGTTCCCATGAACTCAGGAATCCGAATTGGAGAAATCAGAACCAACAAAAACAAAACGATGGGAAGAAATTGAGCCGTGCGTACCGCCCAAGTACCGAATGAGCCAATTCCCTTTTGATATGTTCCCGCCGCGCCAGAAAGGCGGGTTCGGAAAATCACCCAAACAAAAAAAGCGAGGGTTAACGCTATGATTAAACCCCCAACCATTCGAAGATAAAAATCATTTTCGCCCGTAATCTGCGCGCCAACGCTGCCCGGTGCGATCAACAAAAACAATCCAAGCGACATACCCGGTGCGATCGAAAAAAGGCGTGGAAGCCAACGCAGCCAAATCGAACCATTTGTTTGCATATTGAGATCATTCAATCTCACATTTAAAGTCATCCAGCGTGCCGAGTACCACAGCATAAATGTCAGAAAGCCAATGCCCAGTACTGCCATAATAGCCTGCGGCCAAAGATTGGCTATATCCTCATAAAGCAATCTATAAATCTCGACGATTTGGCCTGGAACCACAAACAGCACAACGCTCAATATGGCGATTATCAGCTGTATTTTAAGAAGACGCACCACATGATATGTATTGACAATAAACTCAACGGTTTCATCAAATAGATATCGCCAATCAATTTTCGACACAAAAACACTCCTTTAGATCACGCAACACTACTGAATACACCGTTGGATAATAAGGAATTTCACAGGTGCATATATGCCCCATAACTGTTGAAAGCTGCTCTGCTAGAGCGCCAGGAAAACTGTGAATGGCATAGATCTCATTCATTGGGAAAGTAGGTTTCTCAGTGCCATTCTAGATCAACCTGTTATTCGGCAATCTTGTGGACGATATATACGCTCTCCTTGCGGCAGGTCATTGGATCCGCTTTCCCCGGATCATCACCGTCGATCAAAACCCATAGATGCTGCTGCGATACCGCGAGCCCTTCTGAGGAAGTCGGCAACACACCTACATTCAGGGGCAGTATCGTTGCACCGTGCGTTAACAAGTCTTCGTCGAATTTCCACAAGACATGGGACTTCTCGCTATCAATGACAGATCCCGAGATACCCCACACCTTTCCATCGTGGGCTGACAACTCACGGATACCGAACCCATTCAGATCCAAAAAGCTGACGGCGTCGAAGGTAAGCTGGTCCGCGTCCCTTTTCTGGCGCAAAACGACGGCTTTGCCATTAACAAGTGGAGCGCGCAATCCAATCCAAGTCTCACCGATACCATCGTTAGTGGGAACAAAAACAGCCGCTTCGATGTTGAAAGCTGGATTGGCGTTACAGGCTCGCTCTCGTTCCTGCTTGTCCGAAAGATCATTTGCCTGACTAGCAAAGTTCTCGCTGACTTCGACGGCATCGCAGACGCTTTGCATAACTGAATCGAGATTATCGCCGAATAGTCGATTACATTTGTGCTTTTTAGACCTGACCGCTGGCAACGAGTCAGGAGCAATGCCAGTTGAACTCACCTTCCCTTGCGCAAACACACGGCGCTTGGATCTAGCTTTGCAGGATTTGTTCCGACTGTGGGACCCAAAAATCAATATTCGATCGTGATCTGTCCGTGCAATTGCCTCTATGTCAGATATCGTGAATGAATCCTCATCGTCGGGAACAGGGAAGCCATCCAGTGGTAGTTCTCGGCGTCCTTCCAGCCTAACACTCGCTCCGTCATCTTCTATTTGAAACAGAAATAGTCGGTCTCGTACTTCATTGTCGCCAACCACCAGGCACTCGCCCTTTAGAGGCTGCGGACAATCAATTGCGACTGCTGCTGACGCTTCACACAGGGGATATCCACCAAGAGACCGCTGAACTTGATCATGGGATCCTGCCTCTGCTGATAAAGTGACCGCAAAACTCATCAAATGCATAAGAATTAGTTCGCGACACCAAGTCATTTTCAACACCTCTCATTGTTTTAAAACGACATTCTCTCAATGGTTTTCCATGTACTTATATTCAAATCTCACACAGAATACCGAGTTCGCTCTTCTCACCTGATGCTGGTTTTTTACTGGGACGCTGGATTGCTATCTGAAGGGCATCCTGGAAATCTACCCGCAGCGAATCAACTAGAGTTTGGTCAACTCGAAATGCACACCGTCCTTTCTTTCTGAGTAGTGCCCACCCCGCAAATAAACGGCCGCATTGGCTGACTCCACAAGTTCACGCACAGAACCCTTTGCCCGCACTTTGCTGGAGTTTTCCCGAGCCATTTCCATGGCGTGCTAATGTCGAAAGCTGACGGTCGATCGGCCAGTGACGACGAGGTCTTGCCAAACAAGCAATTCCTAATTGGGGCGGCATCAGCTACATCACATCACAACACTGTTGCCCTTCAGGCTCGATCGAGGCGCGCCGGCCTTTCAGGGCGTTCTGGTCTTCTTGGACGCTCAGGTCTATTGGGACGCTTGGGGCGTTGGCGGTGCCTGGGGAAACTAACACGATCCGCCAGGGACGGTTGAGTGGTTTTGTCGAGAATAGACAACGATTGGGGCAATTCAAATCTCCCGGAGATACTGTTTTACCTGCATCAAACCTGGCGACCGCAGCGGTCGACCCGATATGACTCGACCATCGCTTACACAGTCACTTAGACGAGCATGTCTTGTGTCTGCCGTTTTCCCGGCATGCTGAAATTCTGGCCGCCGGGCCGGTGGCAAAAATCGTCGCTATACCGCCGGTATTCGCCGAGTTCGCATTTGTGTTGAAGGCAGCATATGTAGAGAACGTGTCCTCTTCTCCCTTCGGGAGCTTGTTGGTAGCTACTTCTGACGTAGAGGTTAAAAGATTGACCTCCCCATCCGTCTCGCTTTTAGCGATTGTTGGAAGTGTAACGAAGTTTACCTCCCGAAATCCGACCGTAATCTCCGGGGCTTGTCCACCGGACACCGAAGAAGCTGACACACCCAAGGTCCGCGCACTTCCGAAGTAAATTGGAGCATTTTCGTTATAAGAGCCGCACCCCACCAATAGAACAACAACGGGCAGCAGCGAGAATATATGGGTCACCCTATTTTCCATCACACGATACATGAGTTCTCAATCCTTTTTGCCATGTCTTCAATCGCCGCAAGGTCAGCTCCTTCGTTCACAAAAAAAATGACCTGACATCCTTCAAGACAGCTTGTTTTCACATTTGTCACGCCAAGCGCACTTGTCCCGGCTACAGAAGAAAATCCGACAACTTTTACCTCCGACACTGAGGGTCCAGACGCACCGCAACCATCGGATCTCTGAGCAGCACCCGGCTTCAAGTCAGATGTGCCAGACACCCCTGCCCCCTGACATCCGCAAACGAGAATGCTCACAATTAAGAACATCACGGAGCCACTGCAGCTACCCATCGCTGACCTGAAAGGAGATTCGGTTCGCACACTCCGAGGCTTACCCATGTCTGGACTATCCGTTTGCCAACTCAGATTTTACGCTTCGACAAGCCATCTACCATGGACCCATCCGGACATTTCGGCATCCCCGTTTGCATCCAAAGCCACTACGTAACGCCAGCTACCATCAGCCTCGATAACCTCGGTCAGCGTTCCATCTGGCAAAGGGTCGTTCTGAAGCTTGTCAAAGGTAGCACCAGGTCCAGAGCGGATGTTTAAACCAGCAGCGGACCGGACGACAAAGAGTGCATCGCCAGGGTCACCAACATCAGAGCCCTCTGAACGGCCGAACACGCGCGCCTTGAATGAATTCATCTCCCATGCCGGCCCTGGGTCGATCTTGCGTCCCGGCGAAATATCGTCGTGACCCAATATCTCAGTAATCTCGTATTGTTCGCAAATGGCCTGGGCAACTTCGACTGTGGCTTTGATCTGAGCTTCCGTAAAGGTCTCCCATCCACAGTCAGGCTTACCAAACTTGTGCCGCGCCTCAATGACGCGGGAGTTTTCTACTTTCGCACCCGTCCAGGACCGCCATTCACCGCCAGTCCACTTGAGCGGCCCCCAGTTTTCGATCTCGATTCCGATAGAGTATTTGTTGAGGCCGACATAGGTTTGCCCGTTGCTCGAAATCCAGCGGCTCTTTCCTGCATGCCAACCGATCGTATCAAAAGGTACACATTGAATTACTGTTCCATCGCGCCGAACTACTATATGTGCAGAGACCTTTGCACTGCTCTTCGAGAAGTACTTGGCGATGTTCGCACCAGGCCCACTAGCTGTGTAGTGGACAATTAGGAACCTCAAATCTGCATGGTTGCCACTTACATTGGGCGAACGAACAAGCTCGACGTTTGAGGACCCAAATGCAAGCCGATGATTACGCACTCTATATGTCATTTAACGCTCCCAATAGTAGTATTTCAGTTACACACCCTGCCCGATTGGAATGATGCTATCCGGGGCGGCGTGAGCCAGCTGTGAGGGGATCGTGAAACGGCTGTGAAAAATCGGTGAGTTACGGACGCACAAACGCAGGTGGACTCAATGGCCGCTTCCGATGAATCAGGCCAGGACAAAAGGGAACTGAACCTAGGTCTTACCGGTTCGCAATTCCGCAAGTAGGATTGTCAACGGCGCATGGAGTTATTTGCAGATATTCGGGCCGCAAAAACGCATCATGGATTGCAACTTACCGTTGGGCGCCCCAACGCGCGGTTCAATCAATATCCTGCATTCCAACGCGATCGGCCAGAGCGATTAACCAACGTAATGTTTCGGCTTGATGTGGATCGAGTTTCGCTCCGTTCAGCACACGGGTCGCTACGGGTCGGAACTCGTCCCATCTGAGATGAAAATCGACTAGATCTCGAGCCGGTTCGGGACTTTTGGGACACCCATTTTTTCCTGTTTCTTCGGATGATCGGGACATGCCGCTTTTCAACCTCTTACTCGCTTTCTTGCAGCCAATTGCGCTCAGGTGCCCTAATCATAAGAGCTTATCTCGCGGTAGCCTCGTGAATAAAGTGTGAAACGGGTTGGCATCCAATACAACCAGTAATAGTCTGTGAAGTATCCTCTTCGCGCAAAGTAATGGGGCGCAGTCAATTGATAGAAAAGATGATAGAGATCAATCTATTTGGGGCGTGTATCGTCCGTGGCGGTTCAGAACACCATTACGAACTGTCGGGATCAAAACATCGTGCTCTTCTAGTTCTTCTTGCAACTGCGCCATTCGGCCGCAGAACGCGCTCATTCCTGCAGGTGACGCTTTGGGGGACAGCTTGTTACGACAGCGGACGGCAGAGTCTTCGCCGAGCACTTGCGGATATAAAGCGTATCATGGGCAATGACTTCGACATCTTGATTTCTTCGACAAACGCCGACGTCACACTCGATGTTTCAAAGGTGCGGTTCATCGGAAAGCCGGGAAGCGGCGAGTTCCTTGAAGGAATTGATCTGAAGGAGGAGGGGTTCGAGGATTGGCTACGGGGGATCCGCTCCAATCCCGAGCAGATTCATTCCCTGTTCAGCCTAGCGAGCCAGGCACCAGCCAAGGCATCCGTTCCGACAATTGCGATACTGCCGTTCCGCATGATCGCCAGCGCGGCAGATGAGGCTGTGCTCGGCGACTGGCTTGCGGAGGAGGTCTGCCGTTCGCTCTCCCGGTCGAACTTGATCTCCGTCATTTCTCACCTTTCTGCTAGAGAGGTGACGCGACGCTCTATCGAGCTGGCCCAGGTGCGGGAAAAACTGGCTGTGGACTATTGCGTATGCGGTAGCGTGCGGGTGGTTGATGGTACCGCTTTATTGGATGCCGATATGCTTGATGCGGAATCGGGTCGGATATTGTGGACGCGAAGATTCTCCGGAAGCCTCGGCGAATTTTTGAGCTCCTCTGGCGATGCGATCAATGAAATTGTCAGGGCCGTGGGGCGGACAATAGCGAGCGAGGCAATTACTCATGCGCGCAGCAAGGATCTGCCAAGCCTTGCTGATCACCAGCTTTTGGTCGCCGGTGTCGGATTGATGCATCAGCTCAGACTGCAAAGTTTCGCGCATTCACGCAAACTGATCGAAGAATCCGTTCGCCGTTCCCCGCGGTCGGCTGAGTCCCATGCTTGGCTGGCGGAGTGGTACGTCATGTCTGTCTTCAACGGCTGGAGCACAGACATTTCTAACGATAGCGGTAAGGCTGTCGATCACGTCGCCCGTGCACTCGATATTGATCCCGAAAACGCCTTCTGCCTGACAATCGACGGAGTCGTTAACAACAATCTGTTGCAAAGGCTGGATGTCGCGGAGAACAGGTTCAATCTTGCACTTGAATACAATCCCAACGAGTCCCTGTCGTGGCTGTTCAGCGGCGTTCTGCACGCATATCGCGACGATGGTTCCGCTGCGGTCAAACGTGCTGAAAACGCGTTGCGGTTGTCTCCTTTGGATCCACTTGGCTATTTTTTTGATTCCTTCATGGCATCCTCGTATCTGTCGACCGGCAATTTCGAAGCTGCACTCGAGTATGCTAACCGGTCGTTGTCCGTAAATGACCGGCATCTTTCCACACACCGTGCTCGCATTTGCGCGCTTCACAATCTAGGTCGGGACGAGGAAGTTCTGCACGCCGGTGCCCAACTGTTGGAGCGGCAACCCGACTCTACTGTTTCCGGCTATATGGCAAGCCATCCCGCGTCGAGTTTCAATTTTGGACGATTGCACGCGGATGCGTTGACTGCCGCCGGAATTCCAAAAGGAGATTAGTCATGCCGCTTCTCGGACCCTTTCATGCATCTCATGCATCTCATGCATCTCATGCATCTCATGCATCTCATGCATCTCATGCATCTCATGCATCTCATGCATCCCACGCATCGGGGGGCTCATCATTCTCCGCCTACGGCTCTGAGACCGGACTGCAGTCAAGCGCACAGGCGATCGTCCATGCCGCCGGATTCGGAGAGATCAACAACATGCGAGTCAAGGCGCTTAAGTTCAGTTCTTCGGACAATCTGTCGCGATGGTCGGTAAATATAAGACGCCAGATTTTTGTTGGAGAATTTCTCCGGAATCTCGATTGGGAGATCGAATCCGCCAAGTCCATACTTCACATGAAGTGGGCGTCGATGCCATTCTTCAAACTCAAGCGTCCGACAGCGCGGCGTTTTGCGCAGGAATTGCCGTATGTCCGCGACTACGCGGATCAAAGGGCTGACAGGAGCGCGGAGATTCTGTCACAGCTCGATTCGATTACGGACTATTTTGCAATGGTGCTGGGGCTCACCGGCTCACGAAATCCTTTCACGCTCGAACTCATAGGCTTGGTTAGTCACCTTGCGGGTCAGGCAGTGATGATACCCAAGCACGTCATGGCCTGCCGGAGGCCGGATGAGTTGGACGGCCGCCTGATGCCGCTGATTCCAACCCCTGGTCACAGCAGCTTTCCAAGCGGCCACGCGACACAAGCAGCAGCCGTTTCAACTGTGCTACAGTCGCTGCTTTCGCAATGTCCCGATCACTTTCCGGATCACCAGGAAAGGATATCGCTAATAAAGATGATGGCACACAGAATCGCGGTGAATCGGACAGTCGCCGGTGTTCATTTTCCGATCGACAGCTGGGCGGGCGCTTTTTTCGGAACCAAGGTGGGTGAGATCTTTACGGCAGCGGCGGGGACAAAGGTTGGACACATCTCAGCCGCATGTTTTGAGCCCAGCAAAACCAAAGGTGACTTTTTCTTCGATGATATGCATGAGGCACAGAAAGCAACCACAGATCAGAGCAGCGGTGGAAGCCCGAAGTCAAAGATGATCAAGGTGGACAAAAGCGATGAGCTGGGCTGGTTGTGGCGCAATTGCATCGCCGAGTTTGCAGTCGGCGCGCGAAGAAGAAGGGGACAAACGTCGTGAGCCTCCAAACCACACCTGGGTCCGCCGCTGAACCGGATTTTCTCGCGGGGCCTTTTGAAAAATGGATGTTGGAATACGGCAAGTATTACGATCTTCCGGCCCTTAGGATGCAGGATTCACCGTACCGGACGCATGTTGCGGAGGCCTTAAACGGGTCACTCGTGCCGGCATCGCTGATGGACGGTCTGTGCCTTAAGGACAAAAACACCATCGTTCGTTTGCCAGCCCTGTGGACCGATTCCGGCCGCTACCAACTGTCATTTATTCCGTTTGTGTGCCAAGGCCTGCAAGGGCGTAGTAATAAGCAGGTTTCGTTTAAAGACTACTCTTTCGGCGATTTGGTGGATCTGGACGAGTTCTTTGGCAAAAAATTCTGGATGGAAATTGCTGAGCGCGCTCGGACCAAGTCTAACAGCGGGAACAAAGTGTCGCCATCCACATCGGCCAAATCGTTAGATAATTTGCTTTCAAAAAAGCAGCAACTTTTCTTTCGCCTGAACTACCCGATAGATCCGTCAACTTATGATGATCGCCCGATTGCGTGGCACGTGCCGGATCTCGGCTTTAGAAAACTCGCTTCGCCTGTTCCTAATGCCAAAGACGCCTCGTTGGTTATTACGGCCATAATCGACGACGGTATACCGTTTGCTCATACCAACTTCAGAACCGTCGACAACGCAAGAACACGTGTTGATTTCTGTTGGGCGCAGGGCGCTACTACACCGGTCAGAAACGAACTTGCTGAATCGAGGAGCGGCAAGACAACCACAGTGCCATTCGGTAGGGAATACGCCGCGCCAGATATTAATGAATTGCTACAGCAATACAAAGAAGACGAAGATGCTCTTTATGGCGCTGCCGGTTTGCTTAGTGAGCCAGGCGCACCGTTAAAACCTCTCAGCCGAATGCAATCCCACGGTGCTCACGTGCTTGACGCGCTTTCCGGCAACTGGCCTTTGGCCAGTGAAGAACAGTGCAGAATAATCGCGGTTGACCTGCCATCTAGCGCATCCTGGGACGCATCGGGTTTCGGAACTGACATGTTCGTCTTAAGTGCAATGCACTACATCTTCAAAAGGGCGGATGACATCGAGAAAGCATTCAATAACGCCAACGGTACCAATGTAAGGGCGCGCCTGGTCGTCAATCTAAGTTACGGATTTACAGGCGGCCCACATGATGGCAGCAGTCTTATCGAGGCTGCCTTGCATGAAATGATCGAGCAACGGAGACGCAGCGCCCCGACCGCATTGACCATGCCGAGCGGAAACACCTTTCTGGAGAATTTGCACTCGGTGGTGATGGACAAACATTTTGCAGCGACAGACAAAAACGCGGACCGCGAAGCAACGCTTCGATGGAAGTTGGCACCCGATGATCGGACGTCTAGTTTCCTGGAGATCTGGCTACCTCCAGAGCTGCCTAGCAGCAATATTGAAATCACAGTGGAGTCTCCAACGGGCTCCAAATGCCGAATGAGAGGTAAGAAACATAACGATAAGTCACCGACATGCACGGGTATCTGTGACCAGAAAGACATCCTCGCTAGTGCTGGGATAAAGGTCGGACGATTGACACTGGACCGGTATCGTCGCGGCAAGGAACGATTCATGATTGCGCTGGCTCCGACAGCCGCCTGCCTGCCGCAGGGCCTGCCTGCCGCGCCGTCTGGCAATTGGATTGTCCGACTGAAAAAGATGTCCGCAAACGCAAATGCAATAGGTCCGATGAACGGCCGTGCTAAGAACTCGAGTCGCGTGAAAGACGTTGGCATCGACTGTTACATCCAGCACGATATCAGTTACGGCCAAGGCAATACGGGAGCTAGACAAAGCTACTTTGTCGACGATCAGGACATTCCGTACAATCGGCAGGGCGGTTTCAACCAGGTGGATTCTGTCGAGGGGCTGAGACCGGACCGAAACCGTGGCCGCAAAGCAAAGCTTCGGCGCTTCGGTAGCATCAATGGCATGGCCACCGCACCATCGACAATAGTGGTAGGCGGCTATGTTGAGGCCACCGCTAAAGCCTCAGTGTACAGCAGCGCGCGCGCGCTTCGATACCGAGGGCCGTATTCAATCGATCGGCTCGGCAAGGGTGTTGATATATCTGCAGTGACCGAGCGCAGCCAATGGCATCCGGGCATAATCGGAGCAGGAACTCGTAGTGGCATCACCGTCGCGCTGCGAGGAACCTCTTCAGCTGCGCCGCAGGTGGCAAGACAATTGGCGAAAGCGATGCTCGACTCGACTTGGACTGCCTTAGACTGGCGACAGAACGCTGATGTAAATTATCGCGACCTACTGAAGTCTATTGAAATGACCGAAGTCGCGGACCGGCCGACAGCTCATCCGGCATCGGAAGATCGTCTAGGTGCTTATGTTCTGCGGGAAACGTTCCAAACCTAACATACGCCGAGATTGGACAACTGCTTCGGGACAGAGGCCACGTGACCTGCTCCCCTGAATGTACCCATTCATAGGCTAGCCCTGTTCGCGTTGTGGTCCATTTTGAACTGTGTTGCAAATTCGTTCGGTGTGAGCCCATCAAGGCTCGTATGTGGCCGGTTGAGATTGTAGTCGATACGCCATATCGTTCGGGGATCGCAGTACGCATCGGCTGCACTCGGTCTTCGGTGCAAGTAAGCCGGCGTCCGGCCATCCATGGATCGGTTGGTGATGCCTATTACAACGCCATGTGCGAGAGCTTCTTCGCCATACTGGAATGCGAGTTGCTGGACCAGAGAAAATACCAAACCGAGGCGAAGGCCAAAATGGCCATCTTCGAGTTCATCGAGGGATAATACAATCCTGCCCGACGCCATTCGGCGCTCGGATATCAGTCCCCGATAGCTTACGAAAGGAGGCAGGCTGAACGGCTAGAATCTGCTAGCGTATAACCGTCCACAAAACCGGGGGAACTCCAACTGCCGCATCATCCCCCGAATGGACAGTCGCCGTCTTCCTGAATAATCCGCACGGTCAACGGCTGCAAATGCTTGATACCATGGTCATAAACACGCTGCATAGAGACCTTTCCCAACCCAGTGAACAGATCGATCCGGTCATCTTGGATTGCACTCCCACCGTCAATGGCGTACCAACGCCCGTCGTGTAGGTTGCCATCGCCCAAGGGCATGCCGATGGTTTCCTCTATCTCCAACAAGCTGTTCAAGGGAACGACTTCCGGATCCACCGCTACAGCGCGCATCGGTGCCAATGGACAGGCACCTCTGCCAAGCCCGTATGCACTGCCTACTTCACTCCAGCGAATTTCGCCGCCCACTTTGCTATGGTAGTTCAACACACGGCCGTCCGCCAGCTTCGCACTGCCCTCGATCTGCGCGCCCTCTAGAAACGCTCGTGAGACACGTGCCAGTATCGTGCCATCGGGCGCTAGAAAGGCCGCATCCGATCCGGCCGGATACTCAGAATGCATCGCCACATAATAGTTGGTTGTACGCAGCGACAGCACTGGGTGCTGGTCACCCAACCCATGCGAAAATATTTGGATGTCGTTTAGCAGTGCGTCCAAAGCCGTATCAAATGCTGCCAGATCAAAATTCTGAGGATCGTCGTGGCCGTCGGGCAGGTGGTTGTCCATAACCGCATGATAGGCCGGGATTATCCAATCGCCACGCCGTACGCTGGCTGAGACGTAAAGCAAGGCGAGCCACCTGTACTGGCTTTCAGAAAAGCCGGGTTTCGGTGCAATGGCGTCATTCTTGGCACCACCCTGCGGATCACGGCGACGTGGCTGTACCAGTTCCACATGCAAGAACAATCCCCGGCTGTCCGTTCCGATCTCGTCAATCTCGAGCTTCGTGGCTCGCCAAGGCACCGAGAAGTCCAGCTGGTTGTAGACCGCCCCCTCCCGGTTTATGTAGACGTGTGCTTTTTCTTTACCGGGTGGGCGTTGGTAACGGTCTAGATCATTAACATAAGCGTCGGAGTTCACGTTGTCTGGGAATGGATGGTCGCCATAATAAGGCCAGCTAGTGTCATGGATCACCAGATACCGCGCCTGAGGGGCGTTGTGATCATTTGTGCGGGCTCGAGACAATGGGCTAAATAAATCGCCTCCCAACTGCGCTGCCTCAAAGCCATGCGCCTCTCGGTAGGAATCCAGTTTGCTCGCAGAGAGCTCCACGTCTGTACCCAGAAGCGCCGCGAGAGTGGGCGGCAGTTGTGATAGAGTTTCACCAAGGTGGGCATATTTGCCGACGGGGGTCAGAAGGCAGCGAGCCTGTTCAGACGGCGTACCTTTAAACGACATGGTTACGCCATCAAAATCACAATGATCGGATGAATGCGCTATGCCCAGATCCGAAAAACTACTTAGTACTGCGATGAAAAAAATCGTATACCTCATAAAATGATCCTGGGCGAGATTTGAGAGACAGAAATGATTTGATTCTACTTACAGTCTGAATATTACTGCATTGTGAGTTTTCATTCCATCAGAATTCTTAATCCATACAATGGCCGTATAAACAGAAAATAAAACGGGTTGGGTAATTTGAGAAAACTATATCCATTCCGAATACAATGCGTCAGATCACGGTGTTATGAATCGTTTCAACCTCCGCCGAAGCGATATTGCGACTCGGAAAAGTTGATTTAGAATATCGAGAAAAGCACCGTTTTGTTACGCGACCTCAACGGCGTCGTTTGCATTAATCCGTTCAAGATTTGCAAAGTCCAGCACACAAGCCTCGGTGCAAATTACCACCAAAGCCCGATTAGCGCCTAAGCGGCTATCGAACGAAGCTCCGAACCCAGGCCAATCAGCATCAAATTCCCTCATATCGCCTCAAACCATACCCTGACACGCGAATAATTCGATCTTATTGTCGGGGTCATGAAAAAACGCCTGACACCCAAGACTATCGATGCGTTGCAACCTGCCGATAACAAACGTTACGAGGTCCGCGATCAACTGCTGCCTGGCCTGCATCTGCGAGTGTCAGCCGCGGGTGGGAGAGTGTTCTACGTTTCCAAGCGGATCGACCGCCGCATGAAACGCATCAGGATCGGCGCATGGCCAATTCTCTCATTGCATGAGGCCCGCGATGAGGCACGCAGCATCCTTCGTGAGATCGAACTTGGCCGCTATAACGAAAAGGCGCTGCATATTGAGCAGCCAACACCGACGCTGGGTGATGTTGTTCCGCAGTTCATTGACCTTTACGCCAAACAGCAGACCAAAGACTGGAAGGGCACTGAACGTATTCATCAAAAGTTTGCTCCGCTCTTTCCCGCCCGATCGATCAAATCAAACGCACCGACATTGTGCGTGTGCTCGATACAGTCGTTGCCAGCGGTGCACTCATACGGGCAAACCGGGCGCTTGCAGCGATCAAAAAGCTCATGAACTGGTGCATTGACCGGGGTATGATCGAAACATCGCCTGTGGCCGCCCTCAGGCCGCCAACAAGGGAGGTTGCACGTGATCGTGTGCTCACAGATGATGAATTAATCGCCATCTAGAATGCTGGCGCGCCCGAGGGCTTCCCATTTGCGCACTTCGTGCAGCTACTCATTCTGACGTGTCAACGCCGTGGCGAAGTCGCAGGTATGTGCTGGCCGGAGGTTGATCTCGACAAAGGCATTTGGACGCTTCCCGGCAGGCGTGCCAAGAACGCCACGTCGCACATCGTGCCGTTGGCACCCCTGACCATAACTGTCCTCAAGTCAGAGCCGAGGTTTTTGAATAGCGATCTGGTGTTTACAACAACAGGTACCTCACCCATTTCGGGTTTTGGTCGGCTGAAGGAGCGCCTTGATTGCGCCATGGGGTCCAACGTCGAAGACTGGCGGGTCCATGACCTGCGCCGCACGATGGCCACCAACATGGCAATGATGCGCATTCAACCGCATATCATCGAAGCCGTCCTCAACCACAAAACGGGTATAGTCTCAGGTGTCGCTGCAACCTAAAAATGTCATGCATATCTGGATGAAAAACGCGAAGCGCTGGAGGCTTGGCTTTACGGTGCCAGTATACTAAATCCATTGTTGACCTTCGAGCATTCCACAATGGCGACAACCGACAATCTTAAGGCATTCAAGCACAGCCATTAGAAACCCATATGCAACCTGGGTCGTTCTGCGAATGTATGCTCGTGCAGAAGACGCAAGTTAACTATCTGATTTAAAAGGAATTCCTGGTAGCGGGAGAGGGACTTGAACCCCCGACACGCGGATTATGATTCCGCTGCTCTAACCACCTGAGCTACCCCGCCGGACCAGTCAGGAACGGCGCGATATAATGGCGCAGTATCGCCAGTGTCAAGCAAAAGCTTGCAATATCGCCGCTCCGCCACTTGCATGGTCTGCCGCCTGCCGATATTGCAACCGTCGAGCAGGAAAATCACGCGGAAAGACGCCATGGACAGCACACCGGCAATTGCCGTGATTGGCTGCGGCTATTGGGGCCGAAATCACATCAGGACACTCAGCGAACTGGGCATGCTCCGGGCCGTCGCCGATGCCGATGCGGAGCGGGCAAAAGCCTGTGCCACGGAGTTCGCCGTCGAGGCCATGACGCCGGATGCGGTCTTTGACGCGGCCCATATCGACGCCATCGTGCTGGCCCTGCCCCCGCAATTCCACGCCACAAATGCGCTGCGCGCCATTGCCGCCGGCAAACATGTGCTGATCGAAAAACCGATGGCCCTCGATGTGGCGGAAGCCGAAGCGATCGTCGATGCGGCCGACCAGGCCGGTGTCACCGTCATGACCGGCCATGTGCTGCGGTTTCACCCGGCCTTCGAAAGCCTCAGCCAGATGGTGAGCGATGGAGATTTGGGCGCCATTCGCTACATCCATTCCCACCGTGTGGGTCTGGGTGCCTTTCATGCCAAAAACGACGCATTGTGGGACATTGCACCCCATGATCTGTCACTCATCCTGGCGCTGACGGGCGAGGAACCCAGCTCCGTGCGCGGCGAAGGGTCGGCGACGATCAACCATCTGAGCGATTTTGCCCATCTGCACCTGTCTTTTCCCGGCGGCATCCGCTCCCATGTGTTTGCCTCCCGCCTCAATCCTTATCGCGAGCGCCGCCTCACGGTGATCGGCCAGCAGGCGATGGCGGTCTTTGACGATGCCGCGCCCTGGTCGGAAAAACTGGCGATTTACGACCACAAGGTCTGGGAAGACGGCGCAGGCTGGCAGTTCGAGACCGCCGAGCCGCGATTCATCGATGTGCCCGAAGGCCTGCCGTTGACCCGCGAATGCCAGCATTTTGCCGATTGCATCCGCCGGGGTGAGCAACCCCGCACACCGGCAGCCGAAGGGTTGGCCGTCATCCGCATCCTGTCCGCCGGCACGGTGGTGCATGACTGACAGAAGCTGAAAACGGGCCGAAGTTTCAGGCTATAACAATTCGTGATCACCTGCGGTAACAATTTGCCCCGGAGTGTGAAGGTGGCGGGACTGGATATCGGTGCAAAGACAGCGTATTAGCTAGATTCAGACAGCCGTGCTGGCACTTTAACCTCCGGGTTTGGGATTTTCGGTACAATGAGGGAAACCGAGCTCCGCAACGGATGGCATTGACCCCGGCACGACTTTGATTGAAATTCCACACGCGGCGACGGGCGATGACCGCAGGGGGACGAACAGAATATGCAGTTTATAGATCTTGCCGCGCAGCGAGCGCGCATGGGGGACCGGCTCGAAAAGGCCGTGTCGAAGGTTTTGCACGAAGGCCGCTATATTCTCGGTCCCGAGGTCACGGAATTCGAAAACCAGATCGCCGATTATGTCGGCGTCAAGCACGCTGTGGGATGTGCCAATGGCACCGATGCGTTGCTGATCCCGCTTCTGGCCCATGAAATCGGCCCCGGCGATGCCGTGTTCGTGCCGTCCTTTACCTTTGCGGCCACCGCCGAGGTGGTGGTGCTGGCCGGCGCCACACCGGTGTTTGTCGAAATCTCGCCGGAGACCTACAATCTCAGCCCGACCCATCTCGAAGATGCCATCGAGGCGACCATCGCCGAGGGCAAATTGACACCCAGGGCCATTATCCCGGTGGATCTGTTCGGCACGCCTGCCGACTACACGGCCATCGATGCGCTGGCGGTCAAGCACAATCTGCTGGTTCTGTCGGATGCGGCCCAAAGCATCGGCGGTTCGGCCAACAACCGGCGCTGCGGATCCTTTGGCCATGTTGCCGCCACCAGTTTCTATCCGGCCAAGCCCCTTGGCTGCTACGGCGATGGCGGCGCCATGTTCACCGATAATGACGACCTGGTGGAGAAGTTGCGCTCCTACGCGTTCCACGGCATGGGTAAAAGCCAGTATGACAATGTCCGCGTCGGACTGAACTCACGGCTCGATACGATTCAGGCGGCAATCCTTCTGGAAAAACTGGCAATCTTCGACGAGGAACTCGAGGCGCGCCAGGCGGCGGTCGACTATTACAGTGAGCACCTCAAGGACCATGTTCGCGTGCCGCGCGTGCCACAAGGGCTTCGCTCGGCCTGGGCGCAGTTCGCCATCGAGACCCCCCATCGCGACGGCCTGAAGGCGCATCTGGCCGCCAAAGACATTCCCTCGGTAATCTATTACGTCAAGCCGCTGCACCGCCAGCCGGCCTATGCGCATCATCCGGTGGGTCCCGGCAAGATGACCGTGACCGAAACCCTGCCGGACACGATCCTGTGTCTTCCGATGCATCCCTATCTGGCGCGCGACGACCAGGACCGGATCATTGGCGCCATTCAGGAATTCATCGGGGCACAGCAGGTCGTCGCGGCGGAGTAATCCGGAAGATTTTCACAGTGGGTTCACTCAGAGCGTCGAAACCGGTGCTCTGCCTGTGGCATCCGTGGCCAGCACCGATTGAATCAACCGTTCCGCCTCATCGGTGCGTTCCGTCCGGTCGATGAACCCGCCGCCATAGACGCGCGCATCGTCCTGATCGCTGGAATACAGAACACAGGCCTGTCCGGGTGCAACGCCGGCTTCTCCATCGTCAAGTTCAACCACCAGCGTGCCGTTCCGATGCCATGCCGTAGCCGCACGCGGGGGGCGGGTTGAACGCACCTTGGCGAAGCAGGAAAATCCCTCGGGCGGGATGGCATCGACCGGGCCATCGCCCAGCCAGTTGATGTCTCGCAGGAACAGCCGGCGTGTCTCCAGCGCTTCACGCGGCCCTACGATGACCCGCGCCGAGCGCGCATCCAGATGCACCACATAAAGGGGTTCGCCAACGGCGACACCAATGCCCCGGCGTTGTCCGATCGTGTAGTGGACAATCCCTTCATGCCGTCCGAGTTGCCGCCCGTCGATATGCACGATGTCGCCGCCTATCGAGGCTTCCGGCTTCAACCGGGAAATGATGTCGGTATATTTGCCTTGCGGGACGAAACAGATGTCCTGGCTTTCCGCCTTGTCGGCAACAACAAGCCCCATATCCGCCGCCAGCGCGCGGGTTTCAGCCTTTGAAAGCGACCCCAGCGGAAAGCGCAGATAGTCGATCTGCTCCTGGGTCGTTGCAAAAAGGAAATAGCTCTGGTCCTTGTCCGCATCGATCGGCCGGTAGAGTGACCGGTGCGCCCCGTTGGCGCGCGAACGGATGTAATGACCGGTTGCCAGTGCATCGGCGCCCAGCTCCCTGGCCGTCTTCAGAAGATCGGCGAATTTGACGGTCTGATTGCAGGCAACGCAGGGGATTGGCGTTTCACCGGCCACATAGCTGTCGGCGAAAGGATTGATCACCGCCTCGCGAAACCGCTGCTCATAGTCGAGCACGTAGTGGGGAATGCCGAGCGTTTCGGCCACCCGCCTGGCATCGTCGATGTCCTGACCGGCGCAGCACGATCCGGCACGGTGAACCGCTGCGCCATGATCGTAGAGCTGGAGCGTCACGCCGACGACGTCATAGCCCTGGCGTTTGAGCAATCCGGCAACAACGGATGAATCGACTCCGCCGGACATCGCCACGACAATGCGCGTGTCCTCCGGCTTCTTGTCGATATCGAGTGTGTTCAGGCTCATGTCTTGCACTCAGGAAACATCATTTCGGAAAAATCGAAATGTGTTTCGATCAATTGGTATCACGGGGTTTGCGTTGCCGGGAGATAGCGCACACCTGTTCAAGATTCTCACCAACCAAACCCGCTCAACTCCATCGGGTGATTGGCTCCGGTCTTCTTTTCAAGTGTATCGCAACTGCCTTCCACGCTTTCGCGCATCATATATGCAATTGTGCCTCCTGCGGCAAGCATTGCAGGCGTAAAAGACCGGCAGCACCGGGTTCCGACGACGGCGCCTCCATTACGTTACAGGCCATAAACATATGTTGATTCAACGTTGTAGAAACTTGTCCCGGTTTGTTTAGACAATCTTTAAACCTCAATCTGTATGGTGATGATCAGTAAGGTCTTTGAGTGTGTATAGAGAGTCCAATGACCGAAATGGTGCGACCAAGAATTAAATACGTGATTGGCCCGGATGGCAGTCCGCTGACCATTGCCGATCTTCCTCCAACATCGACGCGGCGTTGGGTGATCCGACGCAAGGCGGAAGTGGTAGCGGCCGTCAGAGGCGGCTTGCTCAGCCTCGAAGAGGCGTGCGAACGCTATACGCTGACGGTCGAGGAGTTTCTCTCCTGGCAGGCCTCGATCGATGCGCACGGCCTTGCCGGTCTTCGCACGACACGCATTCAGCAATATCGCCACTGAAGGCGGTTCCGGCCAACCGGCCGGAAACGCTCCCCTCCAGGATCCGGGCTGTACCGCCCCGGGCTTTGTTTCAAAAGCAGCAATCGAACCGACCGGCAACTCTATGTGGCGCCGGCAACATCATCCCGTTTTCGCAACGCAAAGTGCGCCGCCGTCACCGCCAGGGCCGAGGCCGCGTAGAACCACAGCCCCGGCTGGGTGAAGGCATCGGCAACGCCGCTGGTCTTTGCGGCAACGATCACCAGCGCCACCAGCATGACATCCATCATTGACCATTTGGAAAGGACCGGCAGCAGCGCGCTGACGAGTCCCTTGCGCGACGCGCCTGCTGTGTCGACGCCAACGGCTTCGACCATCACCGCGAGAAGTTTGGCAATCGGAAACACCGCGGAAAACAGCGCCACCAGAGTCGCCAGAAGATAACTGCCATCGACCCAGAGGGTCATGATGATGGCGATCAGCGACGGCGTATCTTCAAAGAAATAGAGTGTCTCGAATCGGACCAGCGGCAGGGTCAGGCCGAGGGCGAGAAAGAACGGTGCGACCACCAGCAGGAAAGACAAGGCGAACCGGTAGATCAAAATGGGAGTCCCTGCGCTCGATGGAGCAATCACCGGATTGCAATGCCAGGTCCGGGATCGGCAGTTTTGTCACGGCGCCACAAAAGCATATTGCGGCGGCTGAAACCAGTCAGCCGCCGTTCAGGGAAACGGGATGGTCATGGGAAGAGGGTCGGTTAACCGGCTTTTGCACCGCGCGAGCCGCTGTCACGGACTTCGAGCGCTGTCGCCTTTTCAAGTTCGGCTTCCGCCTCCTCGACGGCGATCTCCGCTGCATCCTGCTGAACGCGCAGTTCGCGAATCGATCCCTGAAGATTATCGGCTCTCTGCCGCGCCGCCTTCGCGAAGGTCGGATAGGCAAAATGGGCGGGATCAGTGATGCCCGCTTTCTTTTCTTCAGCCGCGATCTGATACTCCAGTTCAGCCGCCATTCGTTCGAATTCAGCCATCATCAACTGAATCTGATCTAACTGACGGCGTTTGTCGTTGACCTGAAACTCCTTCAGGCGAACAAGGCTCTCACTCGACTTCATACGCAATACTCCCGTGACGCGAGATCCTGGCAAAACAGCTGCTCGACCCGCAAACCCTTTGTCCTGAATCACCAGCCCGAATCGATCGGGAAATGGCATTTTCGGCCATTTGGTAACCTTTCGTTTACGGACATCGTTAATCATAGAGCCAATCGCTTAAGGCCGGGTAAATGAATGGCTCATGTTTCAAGTTTTCTTTCGTGAGTCTACCGAGTCGGTTATAGGCGTTTCTTAATGTGAAACGTTAATATCTATGTTTGCGATTCATGTTGAGAATCAAATGATTACATCACAAAACTGACAGACTCATTAAGGGTTGCCATACCGAATTAGAATTTGTTAACCATTTGATGGCAGTTTTCGGAGCAGGCAACGACTGGATCCGTGGGATGTCAGAAGGCCGTTGCAACCTTCTGTGGCGGAAAAGGGGAAATTCATGCGGGTTTTATTGATTGAGGACGACAGCGCCACGGCTCAGAGCATTGAACTGATGCTGAAGTCGGAAAGCTTTAACGTGTACACCACCGACCTCGGTGAAGAAGGCGTGGACCTTGGAAAGCTGTATGATTACGACATCATATTGTTGGACCTCAATCTGCCGGACATGTCGGGCTATGAAGTTCTGCGCACATTGCGCCTGTCCAAGGTAAAGACACCCATTCTCATACTTTCGGGCATGGCCGGCATCGAAGACAAGGTGCGTGGCCTCGGGTTTGGTGCTGACGATTACATGACCAAGCCGTTCCACAAGGACGAGTTGATTGCACGCATCCATGCAATTGTCCGCCGTTCGAAGGGACATGCGCAATCGGTCATTACCACCGGCGACCTGCTTGTCAACCTCGATGCCAAAACCGTCGAGGTGGCTGGTCAGCGGGTTCATCTGACCGGCAAGGAATACCAGATGCTGGAGCTGCTGTCCCTGCGCAAGGGCACGACCCTGACCAAGGAAATGTTCCTCAATCATCTCTATGGCGGCATGGATGAGCCGGAGCTGAAGATCATCGATGTGTTCATTTGCAAGTTGCGCAAGAAGCTCGCAACCGCGGCCGATGGCAAGAACTACATCGAAACCGTCTGGGGCCGCGGATACGTACTGCGCGAACCGGAGGAAACCGAGATTCGCGAAAGCGCCTGACCAAAACAACTTCCAAATCGACGAAACCGCCAGGGCCGGGAAGCCCGTGGCGGTTTTTTCATGTTCAGTTTCGAAGCGGAATGCCGCGGAACGCTGGCTGGCGTGGAACTCTGACGTAGATCAGTCAGCGCCAGCCGCAAAACACGTTTCTTTGACCGTTTCATGGCTTATCGGAAACTGACAGCGGTGTCGGATTTTGAATTTGCTGATGCATTCAGGTTTTGCCGAACCCGGCAAATCCTGAATTGCGCTAGGCTGCGGTCCGCGCCTGGTCGGCAAACATCTTGGTCAAAATCTGTCGATCGAAAGGCTTGAGCAGAAAATCATCTGCGCCGGCGCGTTTGCCCTGCATCATGGCTTTCAGCTTTGCTTCAATCAGGCAATAGTAGATTTTCACCGCTTTACCGTCGGGGAGAGCCCGCACCTCACGGATGAACTCGGCGCTCCCGTCAAGGCATGCATCAACGATAAGCACGGCAGGTAGCCCGCCTTCGCACAACGTCATCGCCGATCCGGTATCCTCGGCTTCCGTCACCAGATAGCCCAGATCGGAGAGAATGCGCTTTCCGACTTTGCGGATGATCACGGATCCATCAACTAGGATGAGTCGCTGCATGACCAGTACTCCTTCAATCGATGGTTTTTGACAACGGACCTTCGAAAACTTCCGAAATGTGTGCCCGGTTGCTCAACGACCAATTTCCCCCAAACCAATCGCAGTCTATCGGCAGGACAAAAAGAATTGGTTATCAGACAGGCTTAATTTTGTGTTGAAGCGGCGCCTAAATCTGGACCGGTAACCAGGCCGTCACGTGGTTACAGGCCCGGAGTCGCCGTAAATGTGACTTCATCCGGACCAACCGTGGCGCCAATGGTCATGCCCGCTTCATCGGCCAGCAGGACCGTGTAGTAGGGCTGGATGGAATGGGCATCGACGGCCTCGCTCAGAGCGCCGCTCTGGATTTCCAGAAACTTCGGCGGAACCCGCACCATCTTGCCACGGGCGACCAGACTGAAGCTGGGTTCGGTTTCCAGATTATCCAGAGTGACCGTGATCGAACCGCCACGCGGGATGGCGCCATAGGCCACCAGAAACAGGTTCAACAGCAGCTTGACCTTGTTCTTGGCGATAATGGCCCGAGTACCGTGCCATTCGACCTCGGTCTTGTTGTCGGCGCTGGAAAAGTCCTGCACCGCCTTTTCCGCCTCGCCGGTATCGATCGATGCACCAACCGACCCGGACGCTCCGAAAGCCAGTCGTGCAAATTTCAGGCGAACCGAAGCATTGTGGGCACTGGAACGGATGAGATCCATGGCATCCTCGTCCGCCCCACCTTCATCCAGCAGCTCCAGGCCATTGTTGATGGCACCGACCGGTGAGATGATGTCATGGCAGACCCGGCTGCACAGAAGTGCCGCAAGATCTGGTCCCGACAAGGTGAGGTTAGGATTCGTCGACATGGTCCGCTCCTTTGAAAGCCAATTTGGTCTTTTGCCCTATTTTCCGACGCATGCAATGCCAATATTTCACCGAAGGACATAATGACACCACATTTGGTAAACCGACTGTTAATGTCCTGCCGTCATTATAGGTGCAGAGTTCTATCAGCACCTTAATGTCATGACGGAGTATCACCGATGAAAAGCATCAACCGCCTGTTCACGGCAGCGATTCGGCGACCGGTATTGTTGATCGTGATGCTTGCCGCTTCTGTTTTCCCGGTGAGCGCCCAACAGCAGCAACAGCCTGTGAATTCGTCGCATTATACGGCGCAGGAAATGGTCGACGCCGGCCATCAGTTCTTCGGGGCAGCAACCGATGGACTGGCCAATGTGGTTGAAAAGGCCTTCGAACGCTATGGCCTGCCCAATGGGTATATTCTCGGAGAAGAGGCCTCAGGCGCCTTCATTGGCGGCCTGACCTATGGCGAAGGGCGCATGCATACCAAGAATGCCGGCGACCACCCGTTGTTCTGGCAGGGACCTTCCGTCGGATTTGATTACGGTGGCCAGGGCAGCCGCGTCATGATGCTCGTCTACCATCTGCAAAGCACCGACGACATCTATGGCCGGTTCGGTGGCGTGAGCGGACAGGCTTATCTGGTTGCCGGGGTCGGAATGACCGTGCTGCAGGGGGGCCGGGTGATGATCGTGCCGATCCGGACCGGAGTCGGCGCCCGTATCGGTGTCAATCTTGGCTATCTCAAGCTGACCGCCCGTCCGACCTGGAATCCGTTCTGACGACAGGTCTCAGGACACCGCGACAGGCTTGAAAGCGGGCTGTCGCGACCGATTGCAATGGGGTGGCCGTCGAAACCGGCCGCCCCGAATTCGTTCAACCGAACGCAGCACGCGCCTTATTTGATGGGGTTCGGTCTTTACCGAACCCGCCAGTCATGCTTAATGATTTGTCTGACACGGGGACTGATGGGGACGGTTCGACGGTTTCGCGTGAACCATTGAAACAGCGGAAGAACCCGTGGTTGAATTTCTTCTCATATTTGCATTGGGTTTTCTGGCAGCGGCCTTGATCGGCATGCTGATCACACCGGCAATATATGGGCGCATCGTCAAGCTGACCGAAAAGCGTATTCAGGCCACGGTGCCCTTGAGTGCCGCCGAAATCAAAGGCAAATCAGATCTGATGCGGGCAGGCTTTGCCAGCGAAACCGCCAAACTCACCACCCAACTCGAAAAAGAGCGCGAGAACCTGGTCGCCCAGGAGTGGGCTGCAAACAAATTGCAGGGTGACCTTGCGACCCTGGCTGGAGAAAAGAGCGAGGCCGATCAGAAAATCGCCGAGTTGGAGACACAGTCCGCAGATATGCGGTCCGAGGCCCGCAAACAACAACAGCTTATCGACAAGCTTTCCGGCACAGTCACGGAATTCGAGCGCATGAAGCGGGCCGATACGGAGGAAATCAATCGTCTCAACAACGATCTCATGGCCATTTCAACGGAAGTTGAAAGCATGAAAATCGATCTGGCAACGAGTGGCACCGAAGCCGTCAGCCTGCGCGCCGAAATCAACTCGCTCGAGGACCAGCGGCAACAGTTGCAAACCGAGATCAAGGCCATCGCCGACACGGCCCATGATCTGCAGCAGGAGTTCAAACTCGAACAGGAACGGCACAACAACAGCCGCATCGACTTGGCGGCCACGCAATCAACCTTGGCGGATGCAGAAATGCAGCTCGGTCATGCCAATGAGGAAATCGAAGCGCTGCAACAGGTCAATCGGGAACTGAAAGACGAAGCCAAGGCCATTGCGGACACGGCCCATGACCTCCAGGAGACCCTCCAGCGCGAGCAGGCCGCGCATGAGGAGACCCGCAGCGAATTGACCGCGAAACAATCGGAACTGGTGGAACACCAGGCCATGCTGGTCCAGTCAACCGACAATCTGGAAACCCAGCTGGCGCAATTGCAGACAGTGACAGAATCCGAACAACTCGGCGTTAAGGCGCTGAAAGAAACTGAACAGCGGATCGAGGCACTGACCGCCGAACTGGAAGACACGCAGAGCGCCCTGAAGGAAAGCCGGACGACCCTGGCCGAAACCGAGGAAGCTCTCGCAGACGAACGCAAAGGTCACAAGAATGCGCGCCGAGAATTGTCTGCAAAGCAATCCGCACTCTCGGAGCGCCAGACCGCACTGGAAGAGACCGCTGAAAAGAACCAAGAACAATTGCAGCAGTTGCGGGGGCTGACAGAGTCTGAACGACGGACCTCAAAGGCCTTGAAAAAGAGCGAACAAAAAGTTGAGTCGCTGGCGGAAAAACTGCAGAGCACAAAGGCGGCCCTGAAAAAGAGCCAGAATTCGGTCGCCGAACTCAAGGACAAGATTGCCGGTTTGAATGCCAGCGAAAAACAGCGTCTGAAGGATGCCTCCATTGCCGCCGACCGCCTGAAGGATCTGGAGGTCAGTCTGCTGGAGGAAAAGCAGGTGGATGAACCGCCGACTGAGGAACACGATCATGACTCCGCCGGGAGAGAACGACATTCTGGCGACAAGCAGAACGAGAATCGCAATGGCAGCGAACTGGAGGCACAGGTCGGCGCGCTCAAGGACGCACTTCAAAAGAGCAAGGAAATGTCAGGCGAATTCCGGCAGCAGCTCAGCAAGATGCGGCGCGAAGTCCATCAGCTCCACCCGGTCGACACCGTCAACGGCAACGACAGCCTTGGTGACGATTCGGCCGACGGCATGGATGAAGACAACACCCGCGAAAACGGAATTGGACGGGCCATGCAGTCGGATCCGGCATTGAAAAACCGTGTCGAGGAGTTGCGGGCGCGCCAGCAGGCACTGATTTCCGACCTCAACACAGGCGACAGCAAAGACGATGACAGATTGCGCGAGGAAATCGCCGATATTGCCGCCCTCGCGGTCGGCCTCTCGGCCCAGCGTGGCGGGCGCCTTTCTCCGGTCCGCGCCATGATCGCCGAAAACGGCGGTTCGGATTTTCGCCCATCCGGGCGAAAAAGCCTTGCGGAACGGGCGCGCGAACGCGTTGAGTGATCCGTCAGATCGACGACGTTGCTTCTGCGACAAACAGACCGACCGAATCTGACCCGCCAAAGTCGTTGGGGTTTTCCCCTGTTTGCAGGCCGTCAAAACCTGAATTTCGCTAAACGCGCCCCATCGACGTCGCGATCGAATGCAGCGCAATTCCGGCTGCCATGGCGACATTGAGGCTGTCGAGCGATCGCGATTGGGCAATACGGACACTGTCGAGCCGTGCCAGCAATGACGGCGCCAGCCCCTCGCCTTCGGTTCCGACAATGAGCGCCGTCCTGCGACCGGGAATGTAATCGCTCAGCACAACACGTCCGGCCGGCGACAGCGCGACGATGTCAAAACCATTGGCGGCAAGTGTCGCGCCGATATCCTCCACGCTGTTGCCACGGATGTATGGCAATGTCAGTGCCGTACCGACCGAGACCCGAATACACTTGCGATAGAGCGGGTCGCAGCACCGGCGATCCAGACAGATGAAGTCGGTTGAAAAGGCCGCCGCATTGCGAAACAGCCCACCGAGATTGTCATGGTTGGACAGCCCCGCGCACACCAGCACCAGCCCCGCGTCGTCGAGCCGGTCGATTCTGTCCTGCAGATCGTCTGGTGAGCGTGTCCGGCCAATAGCCAATACACCGCGATGCATTGGAAAGCCCGTGATCCGGTCCATAATGTCGCGACTGCACACCATGATGGGTATGTGTGGTTCGAACGCAGCAAGAATATCGGCGATTCCGGCAACCCGGCCGTCAAGGACAAGAATTTTTTCCGCGTCGAACCGATCCGATTGCGCCAGCATGCGCAGCACCACATTGCCCTCGGCGACAAATCGACCTTGACGCCCCACAAGGTCGCGCTCGCGAATATCGCGAAACTCCGCCACACGGGGATCGTCCGAATCGCTGACCGTCACAAGACGCGCGGCTATTGCGTCCATCAATTCTGATCCGTGATCCTGACCCTGGCCACCAACTGTTCCGTGGCGACGTCAAATATGTAGGCTTGCGGACCACCGCCGGTCATCTGTCCATAGAACAGGATTTTTGAGCCGTCGAGGGAAACACTGTCGATGCGAAATGCCGCGGGCAGGGCTGCCGTCACGTCCAATGGCCCGTCAACGGGTACGGCCAGCGTATCGGCCGTCATGCGGACCGGTGCGTCTTCCTCATTGTTTACGACCTTGTAGACAACCCCGGCCAGCACCGCCATAACACCCAGGAACATGATGCCCAGCGAAACAGCCAGAAGCCGCACCATTTTGCGCCGCACCTTCTCCATCTCCGGATCGAGCGGTTTTTCTTCCTCGTGGTCCAGCTCCGCGTTCGACATCATTTCCCCTAAACTTTCCGGATCGGTTGCTTCATGAGTGAACCCTTTACCGAAGGCCATGACGATAGGAAAGTGCTGAAAGCCGGCGAAGACGCATCCGGCAGGCTCGATTCCTGGCTGGCCGCCGCCCTGGAAGGGCAGATTTCAAGGAGTCGGATCAAGGATCTGATCATCGGCGGGTCGGTAACGCTCAACGGTGCCGCGGTCGTTGAGCCGAAACGAAAGATAGCGCCCGGTGATCAGGTGGAGCTCATTGTTCCTGAACCGCTCGACCCGCTGCCGCAGCCCGAGAACATCCCGCTCGACATTCTTTACGAGGATGATGATCTGGTGGTTGTGTCAAAACGAGCCGGAATGGTCGTTCATCCCGGTGCGGGCAACAGATCGGGAACCATGGTCAACGCGCTGCTGCACCATTGCGGCGCGTCCCTTTCGGGTATTGGCGGTGTACGCCGGCCTGGCATCGTTCACCGGCTGGACAAGGATACGAGCGGCGTGATGGTGGTCGCCAAGAACGATCACGCCCACCACCATTTGGCAGCACAGTTTGTCGACCATGGACGAACGGGTCCGCTGCAACGCGCCTATCTTGCACTCGTCTGGGGAAAGCCGGTTCCGCCGAAAGCCACGATCGATGCGCCTGTGGGGCGAGCAACATCGGATCGAACCAAACGCGCCGTCAAACGCGCTGAAACATCCGATTCCCGCCATGCCATCACCCATTACCAGCTTCGGGCGGCCTATCACTGGAGTGGGGAAGTCCCTGCCTCGCTGCTGGAGTGCCGTCTCGAAACCGGCCGGACCCATCAGATCCGTGTTCACCTGTCCCATATCGGGCATCCGCTGATCGGCGATGCAGACTATGGCGCCGCCTTCAGAACCAAGGCCAATAAGCTGCCGCCAGAGACAGCCGCAATCGTATCGGCCTTTCAGTGCCAGGCGCTGCATGCCTATCTGCTGCAGTTCGAACATCCGAAAACCGGTCAGGTCATGCGCTTCGAGGCGCCGCCGCCGGAAGACATGAAGGCGCTCATTTCCGCATTTGACACCCTCGATCGGACCCCTGCAACCCCTTGAAAACAATACAAATCAGTGTTTTTCCGACAAAGTTCAACCGACTGCTTGATATCGCCACGATTCACACCTATCTGAAAGTCATGTGTGCCTATTGCAAGGGTACGGCGGGTTCGCCTCCGTGAGGGAACCCAGATCAAGTGAAAGGGGTGCTGATATGGCCCGAAACACTCTGCCATCCATTACCGCCGGTGAAGGCGGTCTCAATCGTTATCTCGAAGAAATTCGCCGGTTTCCCATGCTGGAGCCCCAGCAGGAATACATGCTTGCCAAGCGGTATCATGAACATGAGGACACCAAGGCCGCGCATGAATTGGTGACAAGCCATCTGCGCCTGGTTGCAAAAATCGCCATGGGCTATCGTGGATACGGTCTGCCGATCGGAGAGGTTATCTCCGAAGGCAATGTCGGCCTGATGCAGGCAGTCAAAAAATTCGATCCGGAACGCGGATTTCGCCTGGCAACCTATGCCATGTGGTGGATCAAGGCGTCCATTCAGGAGTACATTCTGCGCTCGTGGTCCCTGGTGAAGATGGGAACGACCGCCAATCAGAAACGCCTGTTTTTCAACCTGCGAAAGTTGAAGGGAAAGATCCAGGCATTGGAAGATGGCGACCTTCGGCCGGATCAGGTGTCTCACATCGCAACCAAGCTGAACGTCAGCGAGGAAGAGGTGGTCTCCATGAACCGGCGCCTGTCCGGCGATGCATCACTCAACGCGCCGATCAAGGCCGCCGAAGGTGAATCGGGCCAATGGCAGGACTGGCTGGTCGATGAGGGCGATGATCAGGAAACGATGCTGATCCAGCAGGATGAGCTGGATGATCGCCGCGCCATGCTGGCCTCGGCCATGGATGTGCTCAATGATCGCGAAAAGCGGATATTTCAAGCACGCCGGTTGTCGGAGAACCCGCTGACGCTGGAAGAGCTCTCCGGTGAATTCGACATCAGCCGGGAGCGTGTTCGCCAGATCGAGGTTCGGGCGTTCGAAAAGGTCCAAAAGGCCGTCAAGAACGCGGCGGCGGAACGCGCCAACGCCCTGCAGCCGGTGGCATCCTGATCGAGAGCTGTCTGAAAAATGGGGATGGAGGGGCCAACCCTCCTCTCCGCACCGGTTTTACTGTGAGCTGACCGCCCGTGCCTCCCAGGCACGGATAACCTGATCGAAGACCTCCGCCCCGGTCGATCCTTTCTCCAAAGTCAAAAGAGCCCGTCGCCCGTTTCCATAGGCAACCGGAAGATCAATCCAGTTTCTTTCCCGCATCAGTTTCAGATTGAGCTGAACCGCTTCGACATAGTCGTTGAGCGCAATCATGAAAAAACTGTCGGTAATCTTGGCCGGCACGGCAATCAGCGAATCACCGGTATCCTGTTCGGTCTGCTTCATGGCAAAATTCTGGATCGATTTGATCCCGCCACCGTCGAAGCTCTCCGCGAGGGCAAAGACGATTTCAATCAGATGGCTGGCGGGCAATGACGGATCGGCATTTCGCTTGATGGTCAGGATCGCACTGATCCCCTTCTCGGCCAGATTCACATTTGCCTGGATTGCCGGTTCCGGCGGGAGGTTTTCACCCGGCGATTCGCGAACGATGGTCCACACAACCAGACCTTCTTCGGCCGTCGGCGCCTGTTGGCCGAGCCGCTCCTCATAGAGGAACATTTTCTGGCCGATGGCCGGAGGGGCCGCCGTTTCGGCGGTTGCCGTTTCATCGCTTGCCGCCGGTGTTTCAACTGCGGGAGTATCCGTGGTGACCTGGGACTGATCGATCGCGGCAACGGATTTGCCTTCATCTGCCGGTCTTTCAGCCCCGGCCGCGGGGCCTTCATCCACTTCGGTACCGTCTTCCAGCAGGCGCTGGGTGAATTTTCGCTCGTCGCTCAGGCCACTTTCCAGTGCACCGGCGCCAGAGGTGTTGTCCTCGCCGGTCCCGGCTGCGGAGACGTTGTCCGCCGATGAGTCATCCGTCGTCAGTGACGCGGTCTGTTCCATGGGCGGCGAGATAAGCTCGCCGATCGGCCCGCTCAGCAGCCAGACACCGATCCCCAGACCGACAACCAGGATCACCGTAACGGCGGCGATGATCCACGTACTGGCGGATTTCGATTTTGGCTGTTCGTAGTATTCCTGTTCGGGATCTCCGCCCATGCGGGCCGAATCCGGCGTGACACCATTGTCAATTCCAAACTCGTCGTAACCGGAGGCGCCGTATCCATCATCAAGCCCCATCTCCGGTCCGCGCGCGGGTTCGAAGGATGGCTGTTCGGGCGGCATATCGGAATAGGTGCCGGCCGGCGGACCCGGATCAGCGTCCAGCTCATCCTCCGAACTGGCGAAGATATCGGCGAAGACATCTTCATCGATCGCGGGAAGAGCTTCGGTGTTGCGGTCCTCGATTTCTGCTATGGCCTCTTCGAGCCTGGCCAATTGCTTGTTCTTGACCGCATCGCTCAACGGCGGATCGATATTGTCCAACTGCCGGCCAATGGCGGCACGGGCCTTGTCATAGACCCGTTCACGCAACTCAGGCGTATTTTCGCTGAGCCCGTCAACGGCCTTTTCTATAACTGCAACAAAATCCACCATAGCACTGCTCTAAAAAACTCTGCGTTCCCGACACCGGTGTCAGGTCCGGTTCATCTCATCCATTCCGCGCCGCCGTGAGAGCCCAAAGGCAGGCAATCCATGCTCGATAAGGCATCAAACCCTGTCTTTTTGTACTTTCCGGCATGCGATCGCCCCTGAACAAACAGAATTGAATGGTATTAATGTGTCCTGACCCTAGTCTTCAAAAGGGTCAGTAACAAGGATTGTGTCATCACGCTCCGGACTTGTTGACAGAAGAGCGACCGGCGCGCCGATCAGTTCCTCGATATGACGAACATATTTGACCGCCTGTGCCGGCAGATCATTCCAGCTTCTCGCGCCCACGGTCGATTCCTTCCATCCCTCAAGTGTCTCATAAACAGGCACCACTCTTGCCTGCTGCCCCTGGCTGGCCGGCAGAAAATCCATCTCCTGGTCATCCAGACGATAACCCACACATATTTTCAATTCGTCAAGACCATCGAGAACGTCAAGTTTGGTCAGGGCAATGCCGGTAATTCCATTGGTTGCGACCGCCTGGCGCACCAAAACCGCATCAAACCAGCCACAACGCCTTTTGCGGCCCGTGACGGTTCCGAACTCATGGCCTCGCTCACCCAGAAATTGCCCGACCTCATTATCCTGTTCCGTGGGAAAGGGCCCCTCCCCCACCCGGGTCGTATAGGCTTTTGTAATCCCGAGAACATAGCCCACCGATCCCGGTCCCATGCCCGAACCGGCCGCCGCCTGCCCGGCCACGGTATTTGACGATGTCACGAAAGGATAGGTTCCATGGTCAATATCGAGCAACGTACCCTGTGCGCCTTCGAAGAGAATTCTCTTGCCGCCGCGGCGCTTGCCGTCCAGCAGCCGCCAAACGGTTTCCCGAAACGGCAGGATCTGGTCGCGAACGGATGTCAGTTCCTCCATGATCGCCTGATGAGAGACTTCCGGCTGTTCCAGGCCGCGGCGCAACGCATTGTGATGGGTGAGCAAGCGGTCGACCTTGGCCGGCAGCGTTTCCATATTGGCAAGATCCATGACCCGCACGGCACGCCGTCCGACCTTGTCCTCATAGGCCGGACCGATGCCTCTCCGGGTCGTGCCGATTTTGGTTCCCGAATTTGAAGCAGCATCCTCGCGAATGCCATCAAGTTCCCGGTGCAGGGACAAGATCAGCGTGGCATTGTCGGCAATGCGCAGATTGTCCGGCGTTATTGTAACACCCTGCTTGCCCAGCCGGTCGATCTCGGCAACGAGCGCATGCGGATCGATAACGACACCATTGCCGATGACGCCCAGCTTGCCTTTTCGCACGACCCCCGACGGCAGGAGCGAAAGCTTGTAGCTGACGCCATCGATTACCAGCGTGTGTCCGGCGTTGTGACCGCCCTGAAAGCGCACGACGACGTCGGCGCGTTCGGACAACCAATCGACAATCTTGCCCTTGCCCTCGTCGCCCCATTGCGAGCCGACCACCACGACATTTGTCATGAAATCCCCTTGCCGGTTCGGCCGAATTCGGCCGCTTTTGATTCAAACCCGCGCATCTATACCGCATGTTCGGCCAGTATCAAATCACCCACCGTTGATTTCCGCGCCGATTCAAGACGATAGGCGCAACCGCAATCCGCACGTCGCGTCGGTTCAAGGCCATTTACAATGCGTGTCAAAGGCCATACTGGAGTGTGTCGGGCGCAAGCCTGCAACCGTGGATTTCCCGGGAAGGAGCAGCCAATTGAGCCCATTTGAGAACATCGCTGAAACCTCCTTCCGCTGCCGCAAACCCGAATGTGCCGCTGCATAGGATGGCCGTGCGTGCATACATCTACCTGACCATCACGACAGCCGCCTGGGGCGGCAACGCCGTCGCCGGAAAATTCGCTGTCGGCCACGTCAGCCCGGCAGCTCTGACCAGTCTGCGCTGGAGCCTTGCGGTTCTTCTGTTGCTGCCCTTTGCCCTGCCCCATCTGCGGCGCCAATGGCCGATCGTCAAGCAAAGTTGGCCAATCCTGTTGTTCCTGGGTGTGCTGGGCTTCGCCCTGTTCAACAATTTTCTTTATGTTGCGCTGAACCACACCAGCGCCATCAACGCCACAATCGAACAGGCGGCGACACCACTGGTGATTTTCGTCGCCAGCTTTGTGCTGTTCCGGCAGCGCGTCACCGCCGGACAGCTGGTCGGCTTTGCCATCTCCGTCGTCGGCGTCGCATTGGTGGCGAGCCACGGAGATTTGTCGCGCCTGCTCTACCTCGATGTCGGGTTTGGCGACGCCATGCTGCTGCTGGCGGTCCTGTGCTACGGAACCTACACGGTGTGCCTGCGCTGGAAGCCGAAATTGCACTGGCTGAGCCTGATGACCGCCCTGGCTGCCGGTGCCTTTGCCGGAAGCCTGCCATTTTCCCTGAGAGAAAGCCTGGCGGGTGACATGATTCTCCCCGATACAGAGGGTTGGCTCGTCATCCTTTACGCGGCGATCTTCCCGTCCATCGTTTCGCAGGTTTTGTTTATCAAGGGCAATGAATTGATCGGCGGCAATCGTGCGGGCGTGTTCTTTAATCTTGTTCCGATATTTGGCACCTTTTTCGCCGTCATCCTGCTGGGCGAGAGTTTTCACCTTTACCACCTGGCTGCGCTGGCCCTGGTGCTCGGCGGCATCGCCATCGCCGAACGGCGAAGCCGCCAACCGGCCGTCGTGCCCTGACACGAAGGGCCGCGACAACATCGTTGCCGCGGCATGGTGCTATTCGACCGCAAAGACCAGCGGCTTTGCCGACTGGATTTCCGCATGCCCGCGAACCAGATCCAGCACGTCTTCACCAACCGGTGCGTCGACATAGAGAAGCGCAATCGCATCGCCACCGGGATGGTTGCGGCCAAGTGAGAAGTTGGCAATGTTGACACCCGCTTCTCCAAACACGGTGCCCAGCAGTCCGATGATACCAGGCGCATCCGCATTGGTCGTATAGACCATATTGGCACCGACCTCGGCATCCAGATTGATGCCCTTGATCTGAATGAAGCGCGGCTTGCCGTCTGAAAAACAGGTTCCGGCGATGGTGCGCGTCTGTTTCGGTGTTTTGACCGTCAGCTTGATATAGCCGTCAAACACACCGGATTTGTCCCGTTTGGCTTCAGACAGGATGATGCCGCGTTCCTTGACCATGATCGGCGCCGAGACCATGTTGACATCGGCCACCTGGGGCCGGATCAATCCGGCCAGGGCGGCACTGGTCAGCGCATTGGTGTTCATGGAAGCAGTCGATCCGTCATAGAGGATTTCAACTTCGCTGATGGCACTTTCCGTTACCTGGCCGACAAAGGCACCGAGCACTTCGGCCAGTTTGACGAACGGTTTGAGCCGCGGCGCCTCTTCGGCGCTGATCGACGGCATATTGATGGCGTTTGTCACGGCACCCTTCAACAGGTAATCGGACATCTGCTCGGCAACCTGCAGCGCGACATTTTCCTGTGCCTCACTGGTCGACGCACCCAGATGCGGTGTGCAAACGACATTCGGCAGGCCGAAAAGCGGACTGTTGGTCGCCGGCTCTTCTTCGAACACGTCAAAGGCGGCGCCGGCCACTTTGCCCGATGTGATGGCGGCGGCAAGGTCCGCCTCGCTGACCAGGCCACCGCGGGCGCAGTTAATGATGCGCACACCATCCTTCATTTTGGCGATCGTTTCGGCATTGATGATATTGCGCGTTTTGTCGGTGAGCGGGACGTGCAGGGTGATGAAGTCCGCGCGTTTCAGGAGATCGTCAAGCTCCACTTTCTCGACACCGAGTTCCTCGGCCCGCTCGACGGACAAAAACGGATCGAAGGCGATAACATTCATTTTCAGGCCGATACCGCGCATTGCTGCGACCGATCCGATATTGCCGCAACCAATCACGCCGAGCGTCTTGCCGGTGATTTCCACGCCCATGAATTTCGACTTTTCCCATTTCCCGGCCTGTGTCGAGACATCGGCTGCCGGAATCTGACGGGCCACGGCAAACATCATCGCAATGGCATGTTCGGCGGTTGTGATGGAGTTGCCGAAAGGCGTGTTCATCACGATGATACCCCGGCGCGACGCCGCCTGAATATCGACATTGTCGACGCCGATCCCGGCGCGGCCGATAACCTTCAGATTGGTGGCCGCGTCAATCAGTTTGGATGTGGCTTTGGTGGCGGAACGGATGGCAAGTCCATCATATTGATCGATGATGGACAGCAGTTTTTCCTTGTCCTTGCCGATGTCGGGCTGGAAATCGACCTCGACGCCGCGGTCACGGAAGATCTGAACGGCGGTCTCGGAAAGTTTGTCGGAAACGAGGACACGTGGTGCCATGATTGGCCTCCCTGTGGATGGTCTTCAATGAATCAATGTGATGGAAACGGGACGCCGCTCGCGCCCCGCTGAAAAATCAGGCCGCTGCCGGCAGAGTCGCACGCTGAACACCATAGGCCCAGTCGAGCCACGGCATTAATGCGTCGAGATCCGATGCCTCGACGGTCGCACCGGTCCAGATGCGCAGGCCCGGCGGTGCATCCCGGTAGGCGCCGATATCGAAGGCAACGCCTTCGTCCTCCAGCAGGCCTACCAATCCTTTGGCAAAGGCTGACTGGGCATCTGCTGAAAGTGTTGTGACCTGCGGATCGATGATTTTGAGGCAGACCGAGGTGTTGGACCGCGTTGCCGGATCGACAGCCAGATAGTCGATCCAGTCAGTGCGTCCAACAAAGTCGCCGATTATGGCTGCGTTACGGTCAGCGCGATTGAACAGCGTTGTGCGGCCGCCGAGAGTCTCGGCCCAATTCAGCGCGTCCAGATAGTCTTCAACGCACAGCATGGATGGCGTGTTGATGGTGGCTCCCTCGAAGACGCCTTCGATGAGTTTTCCGCCCTTGGTCATGCGGAAGATCTTCGGCAGCGGCCAGGCCGGCGTATAGCTTTCAAGTCGCGCCACTGCGCGCGGCGACAAGATGATCACGCCATGGCCGCCCTCACCTCCCAGTACCTTCTGCCAGGAAAATGTCACGACATCGAGCTTGTTAAAAGGCAGGTCCTGCGCAAAGGCGGCCGAAGTGGCGTCGCAAATCGTCAGGCCGGCCCGGTCCGAAGGAATGAAATCGCCATTGGGGACCCGTACACCGGACGTGGTTCCGTTCCAGGTGAAAACCACATCACGGTCAAATTCGATTGCCGACAGGTCGGGCAAATGTCCGTAATCGGCTTCCAATGTCTTGGCGTCATCGAGCCGCAATTGTTTGACGACATCGGAAACCCACCCGGATCCAAAGGATTCCCAGGCGACCATGTGCACACCGCGCGCGCCGAGTATCGACCACAGCGCCATTTCCACCGCGCCCGTATTCGATGCCGGCACAATACCGATACGATAGTCGTCGGGCACACCAAGCACGGCTCGGGTCCGGTCGATGGCTGATTTGAGTTTGGATTTTCCAATCTTGGCGCGATGCGACCGGCCAATGGCGGCATCGTGCAGCGCGTCAAGCGACCAGCCAGGTCGCTTGGAACAAGGTCCAGATGAAAAATGGGGATTGGCCGGACGGATGTCCGGTTTGGCATTGTCTCGCATGTGGCTATCCTTCCAGATAGTTGCCCCTCGTTGGGGAGGGGTGTCCCACGTATCGAGCTATGCCGAAGAGAGCGCGAAGTCAAGCCGTCTTCTGAGCGACGACATTTTTATCATCGGATTGGCGACACGACTGCAACCACATCAACAAAAAAGGCGGGCATGAGCCCGCCTTCGGTCGGTTCGTGGAGGATCGCCCGACCCTACCAGAGCGAGTAGCGCAGCGACGCCCGGATCTGGTGGACGTCGAAGCCATTGTCCGTTCCCTGAACGCCCGTGGCACCACCGGCAGCAGCCGTTGTTCCAAATCCGTAGGCATCACCACCCGCGACGTTGATGTAGCGATAGCCGATATCGGCTTTCAGGTTCCGGCTGAACGAATAGGCCATGCCGGCCATCAGCGAATAGGTAAAGCGCCAGTCGGATTCGCCCGAATGCGATTGGGCGGGGAATGTTGCCCCGGCGCAAACCGCAACACCGTCCACGCAGGTATCCTGGGAAGCATAACCATCATAGGACACCAGCGTCATGCCCGCACCCGCGCCAACATAGGGGGTGAAGCCGACATAGGTTCCCAGATCGATATATCCGTTCGCCATCAGACCATAGGCGTCGAAATCGCCAGATCCCGTTGTTGAACATCCGGTATTGACCGGACCGCCGGCACCACTCAGACACGGTGCGCCCGAGCTGCTCGTATTGCTGAACGTGCCCGTATAATAATCCAGCCCCGCTTCCGCCCTCAACCAGTCAGTTAACTGGTATCCGACCGCTGCACCGACACCCCAATCCGTCTCCATCGTCGATGTTGTGTAGTTCTGCGTGCCATAGGTGGTGGTCCCGGTATTGTAGGTCCGATAGGACGTACCACCGCCATCAGTGGAGAAATTGTAGCTGACATCGCCGCGAAGATACCAGCCATTGCCGACTTCGACCGGCACGGTCCTGGGCAGCTCCGGCGCATAGACAATATTGTCCAGATCGGCCGTGAGCGCCGGGCCGGATGCACTGAGAAACAGTGCCGCGACAACTGAGCGAGATAGTATCGACTTCATCATACAACCGGTCCCTTACCTGGTCTTCGGCACTCTTGACGCCGAACGGAAATCCTCATGGGCCCACTATCGGGCAAACAGGTTAAGGTGCGGTTAAGTATGTTCGTTCACCACGTTTGTTAAGACAGCTTTATCCATACAGATACGAACAAAAAAACGCCCGGAAAACCGGGCGCTCTTCAATGGATCAGGTGCGGTCTTACTTGTAGACCGGCGGCTCGTATGGCGGAATAACCGGAGGAGGCGAGCAGTCGCGGCCCGGATAGTAGCGCAGACCGGCGCGGGCTTCATGGACGTGGAAATCCTGATCGTAGCCGGGGCCACCGCCTGTCGAGTAGCCGAACATCTGACCACCGGAAACATAACGGTAACGATAGCCGACATCGGCAGCAAAGTCGCAGCGGAAGTGATAGGCGCCACCGGCCATCAACGCGCCGCTGAAGCGCCATTCGGAGTTGCCACCATGGGTAATCGTCGGATCGCAGTTCGTCGGATTGCCAGTTTCACAGGAGGTGTTCTGCAGATCGTTCCATTTGACATAGGTCCCGCCGATACCGGCGCCGACATAGGCGGAGAAACTGCCATAAGTCCAGAAATCGACATAGGCGTTGGCGAGAAGCGTGTAGGCGCTCATGCTGGAAAGATCGGTTGACACACAAGCGGCGGCGACACCGCAAGACCCGCTCGTTGATCCCTGAAAGTCGGCATCGAACATGTAGTCCAGTGTCACATCCGTGCGCAGATAGCGATTGATCTGATAACCGACACCACCGCCAAGCGTCCAGGAATTGTCGAGTTCATAAGTATCGAACGTGCCTGAATCACCGGCAAATCCGTAAAGGGTGTAGTTGATGCCCTTCAGATCCGTCCAGTTGTATCCGACGTCACCGCGAACATAGAAGCCTTCCCAGGATGCGGCCTCGACCTCATGGCTCCCGCGAATCTCGTATTGCGGCACCGGCTCGGCAGCGGGGATATGGGCAATTGTGTCAGCCGCCCAGACCTGGGTCGAAACCAACATGGCTGCCGTTGTAAGCAAATATAATTTCATCTTCATGGCTCGACGCCCTCTTTACTCTCGTGACACAACCGCCAAGGCGAAGGACACTTATTGGGTTAACGGGCATCATCATGCACCAAAAAGGTTAAGAGCCTGTTATCTATGTCTGTTTACCGAAGAATCTGAATTTATCGTTTGATTTCAATGGGAAATGGCAAAAGTGGATGGGTCGCGGAACAGAAGAAACAGCGGATTCAGACTATCTTCAGCATGTTGAGGCAACAACAAGATGACCGGCCGCCGGCACCTGTCATCTATCCTCAGTTCGCCGGAATATGCGCCTCGAAGTGGGCCGGAACCCGACGCCTGGCATCATTTCGGGCGGGCTCGTTTGTCCCAATCAGGGGTCGCGTCCCATCCGCCAACACCGGAGTTGACCGGCGTTGCAGAGGCAAACTCGGTGCGTCGAAGGAATGTGCGGCGTCCGGATAGACCTGGATCGTAACGGGTTGCCGCCTTCGCTGGGCCGCATGGACAAATTCCTGACACGGTCTGACCTTTGTCCAATTGTCCTTTGCGCCGTGCAAGACGAGCAGGGGAATGGAAGTTGACCACTGTCCTGGCTCAACAGAAGTATACGGCCTGGATTGCGCGCGCGTGCTGCAGGCACTCGGATAGAACGCCACGGCCGCCTTGAAGTCGTGCTCGGGCCGTGGATCCGGTCGGCCGATGCTTTCCGAGACAACGGTCAGCAGGGTGATCCCCCCGCCTTGCGACCAACCCGCCAAGCCAATCCCGTCGGCCCGAACATCCGGTCTCGACTGCAGATAACGCAGCGCGCCATAGGCGTCCAACGGTCGATTGAAATACATCCGTTTTCTGGCGTCTCCCGCACCACAGGTCGTTCCAAACCCTCTTGGCGCCGCGCTGTCGACCATCAGCACTGCGAAGCCGGCATCGTTGAGAAGCTTGCCCCAGGCAGAATAGGTCGCGCTGATGGCCCCGTTGCGCTTGAGACCGCTGCAACCGTGCAGGAATACGATGGCTCGGAACGGCGGATCGGACTGCGGTAAACGCAATTCCGCCGGCAAACGTGTTTTGCCGTCCAGGCTGTCGAACTCGACCTCTTCAGCAATCGCTCCCGCAGCGCCAAGAAGCTCGATACCGATCAGAGCCAGCAGCAGGCGGAGATAACCGCACATTTGGCATTCCCTATTCATCCAATAAGAGTGCTGTGGCAGCACGCGACAGAATTATCAAAAATCACAGACAATTTCGGCCGTGTTTTGCTTGTTTCTGCACAATTGCGGCTCAACGGTGACATTGCCAATCTCGTAGAACCGTCCGGTACCGAACTTCTTCCGGGCCTCTTCGAGCGCCTCTTCGAAGCTGACATCGCCATCGCTGACAGCCGTGATGAACCGCGCCAGGGTCTGCGCACCACGCTCCATTTCATAGGCCTCTGGCGTCACACAGATGATCGTGCAGTCAGGTCCGGAAGCCTGTGGGCAAATCTCGACATGGATGAAAACCTCGGCGTTCCTGTCGTCGCCGTAACACACCGCGGCCATGGCGGCGCTGCAAGGCAAAAGGAACACAAACAGGCAAAGGCCCGCAAGTCGCAGCATCGTATTGGCTCCGATCAGCACACAACTGCAATGGCATGACAATAGCACGGCGCGGTCGGCACAACCGGTCACGTTCCCGTCAGCGGGTTCAGGCGGCGTTACGTACGCCCGATATGACGTCGACAATTTCGTCGACCACACGTTCAACGAGCGCCCGATCATCGCCTTCGGCCATGACCCGAATGAGCGGTTCTGTTCCCGAGGGCCGTATCACCAGCCGACCGCTGGATCCGAGCGTCTCGGTCGCTTCGTCGATGGCGTTTCGAACATGCTTGTTTTCGAGCGGCTTGCCGCCCGTATAGCGAACATTCTTCAGAAGCTGCGGCACCGGATCAAAGCGATGGCAGACTTCGCTGACCGGCCGGCCCATGCGCTGCACGCAGGCAAGAATCTGCAACGCTGCGATCAGTCCGTCGCCCGTTGTGGCAAAATCGGATAGCACAATGTGGCCGGATTGCTCACCGCCGACATTGAAGCCCTCCTTGCGCATGTGTTCCACCACATAGCGGTCACCCACCTTGGTGCGTGCAAGCGTCAGATCATGGTCACCAAGAAAACGTTCCAGTCCGAGATTGGACATCACCGTGGCAACGATCCCGCCGCCGGTCAGACGGCCGTCCCCGGACCAGGATTCGGCAATAACGGCCATCAGCTGGTCGCCATCGACCACCGCACCCTTCTCATCGATGATCAAAACCCGGTCGGCATCGCCATCCAGCGCAATGCCAATATCGGCGCGCACCTCGTGTACCTTCTTGGCCAGCGCCGCCGGATGGGTCGATCCACAGTTGAGATTGATGTTGTTGCCATTCGGCTCATCGCCGAAGGCAATGACTTCAGCACCCAGTTCCCACAGGGCTGCCGGGGCCACCTTGTAGGCGGCACCATTGGCGCAGTCGATCGCGACGCGCAGTCCGTTCAGTGAGGACTTGCGCGGCATGGTCCGCTTCGCAAATTCAATATAGCGATCATGAACGCCGTCAATTCGCTTGGCGCGGCCGATATCAGGCGCGTTGGTCAACTGGTCGGAAATATCCGCATCGATCAACCGCTCGATTTGCAACTCCAGTTCATCGGAAAGCTTGAAACCGTCCGGACCGAAGAGTTTGATTCCATTGTCCTCGAAAGGATTGTGCGAAGCCGAAATCATCACACCGATATCCGAGCGCAGAGAACGGGTCAGCATGGCAACAGCCGGTGTTGGAATCGGCCCAAGCAGAAAGACATCCATGCCCGAAGCCGTGAATCCGGCAACCAGCGCGTTTTCCAGCATATAGCCCGAAAGCCTTGTGTCCTTGCCGATCACGACCCGATGACGATGGTCTCCGCGGCGGAACACCTTGCCGGCTGCGAGGCCCACGCGCATAGCGACCTCTGGGGTCATGGGAAATGTATTGGATTTTCCCCGGATTCCGTCGGTTCCAAAATACTGCCGCGACATGCTGTCCCCAATTGCAGTTTTATCTTTAAACCGTTTCTTGTTTTGTCAAAACCAGACACGGCGTTAGTCGTTGATTTTATTAATGCATTCAGACGCTATCGTTTCCGGTAAAGCCTGAATTGCCTTATCGTGCGGCCAATCCGCACTGTCTTTATGCAAAATGGCCGCCGAAGCAGCCATTGTTGCACATTTATATTGACGGGGCGTTACTGAGGTTGTGGCTCCATACCGGGATCGGTCTTGTCGTCCGGCTCTTCCTTGCCATCCTGGCTTTTCGCACCGGCTTTCGGAACGGCCGATCCACGCGATGGCGGCGTATCGTCGCCCATATCCCGCGATGGCTTTTCGCCGCGCAGCAGCGCCTTGATCTCGTCACCTGACAGGGTTTCGTATTCCAGCAGGCCTTCCGCCAGCGTTTTGAACTCGTCATTCTTATCGGTCAGGATTTTGCGCGCGGATGCATAGGCATCATCGATCAAACGGTGAATCTCGCTGTCGATTTTCTGCGCCGTTGATTCTGATACATTTTTTTGTTGCGCCACCGAATGGCCAAGGAAAACTTCCTGCTGATTCTCGCCATAGGATACCTGGCCAAGCTCGTCGGAGAAGCCCCACTGGGTCACCATCGCCCGCGCGAGCTTCGTCGCTTGTTCGATGTCGGAAGACGCACCCGAAGTGATGTTTTCCTTGCCGAAGGTCAGCTCTTCGGCCACTCGTCCGCCCATCATGATCGCCAAACGCGAGACCATGTATTTGTAGCTCATCGAGTACCGGTCGCCTTCGGGAAGCTGCATCACCATGCCGAGCGCGCGGCCACGTGGAATAATGGTCGCCTTGTGCACCGGATCGGCCGATTCGACGTTCAGGGCAACAATCGCGTGCCCGGCTTCGTGATAGGCCGTCAGCTTCTTTTCTTCCTGCGTCATCGCGCTGGAGCGGCGTTCCGCTCCCATCATCACCTTGTCCTTGGCGTCTTCGAATTCCAGCATGGTAACCAGCCGCTTGTTGCGGCGGGCGGCCATCAGGGCGGACTCATTGACAAGGTTCATCAGATCGGCGCCGGAAAATCCGGGCGTGCCGCGCGCAATCACTTTCAGGTCGACATTTGGCGCCAATGGAACATTGCGGACATGGACCTTGAGGATCCGTTCGCGGCCAACAATGTCCGGATTGGGTACAACCACCTGACGGTCGAAACGTCCGGGCCGCAACAACGCAGGATCCAGAACATCGGGACGGTTGGTGGCGGCAATGAGGATAACACCCTCATTGGCCTCAAAACCGTCCATCTCGACCAGGAGCTGGTTGAGGGTCTGCTCACGCTCGTCATTGCCACCGCCAAGACCGGCGCCACGATGGCGTCCAACCGCGTCGATTTCATCGATAAAAATGATACATGGCGCATTTTTCTTGGCCTGCTCGAACATGTCGCGCACCCGGCTTGCACCGACACCCACGAACATCTCGACAAAATCCGAACCGGAAATGGTGAAAAACGGAACAGCGGCTTCACCGGCCACCGAACGCGCCAAAAGCGTCTTGCCTGTTCCGGGCGGTCCAACGAGAAGCACGCCGCGCGGAATACGGCCACCGAGCCGCTGGAACTTTTGCGGGTCACGCAGAAATTCCACAATTTCCTCGAGGTCTTCCTTGGCCTCGTCAACACCGGCCACGTCTTCGAATGTCACCCGACCATGGGATTCCGTCAGCAGCTTCGCCTTCGACTTGCCAAAGCCCATGGCGCCGCGCGAACCGCCCTGCATCTGACGCATGAAGAAGATCCACACACCCAGGATCAGCAGGATCGGAAGCCAGGATATCAGGTAACCGAAAAACGTGTTGGATCCATCGACTTCCGGCGCCGCCGTGATGCTGACACCGCGATCTTCAAGCCGGGCCACAAGACCCGAATCACCCGGCGAATAGGTCTGGAATGTCTTGCCGCCTTCCGCATAGGTTCCGGAGATCGTGTCGCCGACGATCTTCACATTGCGAATCTGTCCGTTATCGACGTCCTGAAGAAATTTGGAATAGCTGATTTCGCGCGACGAAGTCCGCTCGCTCGGCCCCTGAAACATGTTGAACAAAGCAATCAGCAACAGCGCTATGATCGCCCAAAGGGCAAAATTTCTGAAATTTGGGTTCATTCGGTTCCCCGGAACGTCTCAACCGCCATTCGGCGGAAAAATACCAATGACATTGGATAGTGCACAGTTGCCTTTAACATAGGTGCCCCAAGGCCCAATGCCAAGACCACGAAACCCCCTGTTTTTGCAAGTGGTTTATTTTGTTTGCAACATCGGGTTAATCAGTCGCAGACACCCGTCGAAATGGCAGTTCGCGATAGCCCGGTCGACCAAACAAACCAGCGCAGACATCCGCCAGCATAGAATCGAATTCGGGCAAAAACAGGTCGAACAGGGCCAGGTAGCGTTGCACGGACAATGTGTCCGGCAAAATCGCCTGTCTGTCGCCGGGCTTCCGATCCTCCGTCGCGGCAAATACAGTCGGCTCCGCGCGCCGGGCGCGCGACCACACGCCAGCGGGAATGTTGTCGTCTCGGACCGGATCGGCATCGCCGTGCAAACCGGTTGGGCCGTCCTGCCCGGATGTTGGTGCGACGATGAAACTGCGGTGCGGATCTTGATTTGAGATCAGATAGCGACCGTCCCAGACCGCCGATTGACCGGGCTCGAGGGTCATCCGGCGCTGGCCACGCCGCTCGCGGTAGATGAAAATGCGATTGGCGCGTCGGTCAAGCACGGACCGACCGAGATTGATCCTCGGCGGTCCGACATCGGCGCTAAACCGGGCGATCTGGGTTTGCAGCTTCGCGCCGGGCCTATGCGATCGTCCCCCCATCAGAGCGGCGAAGAGGCCAATGGCCTGTTGCAGGTTCTCTGATATATCCGCCGGCACCTGCGGCAGCTCAGCAACCAGACCTGCGTGAACCGTTGCATGCAACTCGGCGAAACGCGACAGGGATAGCGCATCCTCTCGCCGCGCCTCCCCCGCCCGCCGGATCATCTCCAACACTTCATCATCGGCCGCACCGGTAGAGGCGGTCCGGCGCAATCGCACCCGCTCGAAACGTTCGTCCTGATTGCTCGGATCGTCAATCCAGGACTGTCCCGCATCGGCCAGCATCGCGCGCAACGCTTCCCTGCGCACCGGCAGGAGCGGTCGAAGGATCCAGCAATCGCGATTGTAGAGCACCGCCTCGGCCATTCCGGAAAGTCCGCGCCCGCTGCCGCGTGCGCTACGCATCAGGGCCGTCTCGATCTGATCATCCCGTGTGTGACCCGTTACGATGACATCCGCGCCGATGTCCAGGGCCTCGCGCCGCAGCAGGTCGTACCGCGCCAGCCGGGCAGCTTCCTGCAGTCCCGACTTGGGTTTCCTGCCGCGCCAGGTGGCCGTCCGGTGCACCACGCCCATCGCTTCGCAGCCAGCCGCAACACGAGCCGCCTCACTCTTCGATTCGCGGCGCAAACCATGGTCGACTGTGACGGCAACCAGATGAGGGCATTCGCCCTTTGGCAGCCGTGTGCAAAGCAGATGCAGAAGCGCCATCGAGTCGCTGCCGCCCGAAAGAGCCACAAGAATCGTATCGACAGGATTCAGACGTGAAAGAAAACGATCAATGGCTGCTTCGGGAGAAAGATCTGTATCCATACAGCCAGTATAGAGCAAAGTTGAGGGGTCAGCAGCTCATACGGCTTTGCTCGACCGAAACCTTTGCCTTGACGGCATCGGTCGCCTGCGGGTAGCGGGTCAGCACCTCCCGGTAGGTGGCGCAGGCCGTATCGCGGTTATCGAGCGCCGCCAGCGACATGCCGAGCTTCAAGAGCATCTCGGGCGATTTGGGTGAATTGGGAAATTGCTTGTGGGCTGTCAGCAGGGTTTTGGCGGCCTCATGATATTCGCCCTGCGAATAGAGGGCTTCTCCAAGCCAGAAATGCGCGTCCGGCACCCGTTGCGACCCGGGATGCTGTGCAATGAACGTCTGAAACTCTTCCTCTGCGAGCTTGTAGTTGCCGGAAAGCACATGTCCATATGCCGAGCGATAAAGCGCCTCGGACGCATCAGCCGGCAGCGACGCCGTTTGCGTGTCATCCTGCGACGGATCAGCAGGGACCACCAACTCCCCATCCTGGTCAACAACGACTTGCCCCAGAGTGTTGCCGGCCTGATTGTCGGATGGCTCGGTCACTGGAGCCGGTGCCGCAGCAACCTGATTGCCGTCCTGGGCCACGGTGTCGCCGGCATCGCTGCGTCCACCTGAAGAACCGCCTTCAAGCTCCTGAAACCGGAATTCATTGTCTTCCTGCATCTTGCGGAGCGATTCCTGCATCTCCAGCAATTGAAAACTCAACTCCTCGATGCGGCCGTTCAAAACCCGTATCCGTTCTTCCAGCTGTCCGACCCGAAAGGTGTTGTCACCCGCTTGGGCAAGTCGCACCGGCGTCGTCTCGCGAACGCTGTTTAGCTGGAGAATTGTCTCTCGCGGCGAAACCGTTTCGTTTTCTTCAACCGGCACGGACAGAGCCGCATTGGCAATCACCGGAGTCAAAAGGGCCAACATCAGGCCCGCCAGCACTCGTGGGGTCACACTCATCTTTTCCAAACCTGCCTTTCCTCGGAAGATCGCGGCCGGGAACATGTCCGCTGCGCGATCCGCCATCCTTAACTGCCGGCGCCGCTGACCACCGTCACCGCCCGTCGGTTCTGGGACCAGCACGAAATATCGTCGCAAACCGCGACCGGCCGTTCCTTGCCATAGGATATCGTCTTGATACGGCTGGCTGCCACGCCTCTCGACACCAGATAGTTTTTCGTCGCAGCGGCACGCCGGGCGCCCAATGCCAAATTATAGGCCCGTGTTCCGCGTTCATCGGCGTGTCCCTCGATGGTCACCGACTCTCTTGAATATTTGTTGAGCCACTGCGCCTGCCGTTGAAGAGTCGCTCCGGAGTCAGCGCGGATGGCCGCTGAATCGGTATCGAAGAAGATTCGGTCGCCAACGTTCAAGGTCAGATCCTGCTGGGAACCGGGGACCGCACCATTGGCCGCCAGCCCCAATTCCCCGGGGCTGTTGGGCAGTGATTTCTTGTTCGCGCATCCCGCCAGTGCAAGGGCCGCCGCCAGCCCTATTGCCGCGGGGTTTCGGGCAATGCTCATCATCAGCTTCATGGTCGGTCTCCTCGATATGACGACTCAAATGTTGAAAGCAACGGCCGCATTGACATCCTTATACAACATAATGCGGCGCGGGTGGGACATGACACGGACTATTCAAGCAGCGGTGACCAGGCCGGATCGGAAGCGTAATTCGGCGTATCGACGCGTTGCTCGTTGTAACCTGTCAGGTCAATGGAATGAAGTTGCGGGCCGGCGGCGCCAGCCGGCTGACGGAAGAACATCAGGACACGTCCATTGGGTGCCCAGGTCGGACCTTCATTGTGGAACCCGGTTGTCAGGATCCGCTCACCCGATCCATCGGGCTTCATCACGCCGATGGAGAATTTCCCGGCCGACTGCTTGGTAAAGGCGATCAGGTCGCCCCGTGGCGACCAGACTGGTGTGGAATAGGATCCGTCTCCGAATGATATCCGGTTCTGATTGCTGCCGTCGGCATTCATGACATAGAGCTGTTGGCGCCCGCCACGGTCCGACTCGAACACAATCTGCCGCCCGTCGGGTGAATAGGACGGCGATGTGTCGATGGCCGGCGTGTTGGTCAGCCGTGTCGTGGCGCGAGACCGCAGATCCATGGTGTAGATATTCGCATTGCCATCCTGGACGAGGCTCATGATGACCTTCTGTCCATCCGGAGAAAATCGTGGCGAAAAGGTCATGCCCGGGAAATTGCCGACAATCTCGCGCTGCCCCGTTTCGAGTTGCAGAAGATAGACCCGCGGCTGGCCATCGGCAAAGGACATATAGGTCACTTCCTGGCGTCCGGGCGAAAAGCGTGGGGTTAGCACCAGATCATCGCCTTGTGTCAGATAGCGCAGATTGGCACCGTCCTGGTCCATGATCGCCAGTTGTTTTTGCCGGGCATCGCGCGGTCCGGTTTCAGCCACAAACACCACACGCGTGTCGAAATAGCCTCGTTCACCGGTCAGCTTCTCGTAAATCGCATCGGCGATGATATGGGCAACCCGTCTCCAGTTTTCCGGTTGGGTGAAAAACTGCTGGCCGATCATCTGTTCGGCCGCGAATGTATCCCATAGACGAAATTCAACCCGCAACCGGCCATCAGTCTCCTTGTTGACCCGTCCGACCACAAGCGCCTGTGCATTGATCACCCGCCAGTCTTCAAACCGCGGAGCAACGTCGGGATTGTGAATTTTCTGGATAAAGGCCGCCTTGTTGATCGGTGCGAACAGGCCAGACCGCCTGAGGTCATCGGCAATGACATCGGATATCTGCGTGCCGATCCCGTCATCCGAATTGAAATCCGTAATCGCCATGGGAAGCGGTTCGATATTGCCCTGATTGATGTCGATCTCGACCAACGCCTTGGCGGGGACCAGTGCCAGGAGCAACGTCGCGCATGCAACCAGACACGCCATAACGGCTTGCTGCAGGGTCTTCATGATTTGGGTTTGCCCGTTTTTGATCATGGCGGTCAAAACCTTCTCCCTTAAAACATCTTGCTTGGGTCGAAATTTACAACGACATCGGCCCAGGTATCATATTTTTCGGCCGGCAGATTATAGGGTGCACAACGCAGCACCGCGCGCCGCGCACCACCTGCCAGCACACGCCGGGTCTGTTCGGAGCCGCCGCTCGCATCGACGCTGGGCTGTCCCTCGATTTCACCGGATCGGCTCAGGCGCATGGTCACACGCACCCGCACATCGCCACCATCGGCCATTCCCGGCACGATCTGCCAACAGCGCTGGATCTGACCCCGCAGCGCATCCATCTCGCTTTGCGAGAGACGTTCACCGGCGGTGGTGTTGCGGCCGCCTAGAGCCGCTTCCCGGCTGCCGCGCTTGGCGCCGCCTCCGGATGGATCCTGCCGATTCAACAAGGCGGCGACCTCGTCGGCATCGAAATCGCTGTCTTTGGCCGATGCCAGTTTGGCGGTCTGCGTCCGCTCCGGATTGTTCTTGCGCTCGGGAGTCTTGGCGGTCTGGGCGCGCGGCGGCGTAGGACGCGATTTTGGTGTCGGCACCGCCTCCGTCAGGGTCTCGAATTTCGGGGTGACCGTCTCGGCAGCCGAGATCGCATCGGCAACGGGATCGGGAACCACAGCCTGCTGCGGTTCCGGCAACGCTGCGACTTCCGTGGCCGGCACGGGTTCCGGTTTTTGCGCCGGCTGCTGCTCGGCCTCCGGCTGCGGGCTGGGCACCGGGATCGGCTGTTTGGATTGCTCGGGCTCCTGGGCCGCTTCAACGGTGACCGGCTTTGCATTCTCGGTCGGGTTCGATTTCAGATCCACATCGTTATCACCGGTATTGACGGCATCTTCGACCGGATCCTGGCGTTCCGTCGGCGCGGGCGCTGCACGTTCCGCCGCGGGTGCCTTGCGGTCTCCTTCCTGGATTTGCGTGATGGAGGAAACCGGGATGATGTCAACCGGAAGCGCCTCGATATCGGCAACCTCAAAGGACTTTGGTGGCGACAGCCAAAACAGGCCCCAACCCAGGAGCATGGTGTGACACAGTGCCGATATGATGATGCCGATCTTCATCGTCGGTGATCAACCATCCTGCTCCTGGAGGGTCACGAGACCGAGATTCTTGTAACCAGCCGACGAAATCCGCGCCATTACCTTCATGACTGTGCCGTAATCCGCATTGCGGTCGCCGCGCACATATATCCGCTCCTGATAGCCAGTCGTGGCGATCGCCTCGAGTTTCGGCACGATTTCATTCAGCGGAATTTCCGTTTCCTGAAGGAAAATTGCACCGCTTTCGTTGACGGACACCGTGATCGGCTGGGTTTCGGAATTCAACGCCTTCGCCTCGGTTTCCGGCAGGTCGATCGGCACACCAACCGTCAGCAAAGGTGCGGCCACCATGAAAATGATCAGCAAAACCAGCATGACGTCGACAAAGGGCGTCACGTTGATTTCGCTCATTGGCTTGATTTTGCGGCCGTGCCGGTGACCGGCACTCCGGCGTCGGCCGCCGGACGCCTGCGTATCTGTTCCCATCGCCATGTCAGCGGTTCCTATTCTGCCGCCTGGCGCGGTTGCAGTTTTTCATCAATCTGACGGGAGAGGATTCCAGAAAACTCATCGGCAAATCCCTCCATACGGGCAGTCAGCTTTCCCGCGTCAGAGGTAAATTTGTTATAGGCAATCACCGCCGGTATCGCGGCCAGCAAACCGATGGCCGTGGCCAGCAGCGCTTCGGCGATGCCCGGTGCAACGACGGCCAGGTTGGTCGATTTGGAGCCGGCAATGGCCTGGAAGGACGTCATGATACCGACGACCGTTCCGAACAACCCGATAAAGGGCGCAGCCGAACCGATCGAGGCAAGCGACCCCAGCCGCGCCTCCATGCGCTCCGCTTCACGCGCCAACGTGACGTCCATTGCCTTGTCAATGCGCATTTGCAGGCCCATCGGCGACCGGGCACCGCGTTCGAAGGATTTCTTCCATTCGCGCATCGCTGCAACGAAGATGGAACTCATCCCGGTCGTCTTGCGGCCCGAGAGCATCTGATAGAGCTCTTCAAGCGACTGTCCCGACCAGAACACCTGTTCAAACCGATCGAACTGACGCCTCGCCCGCATGTAGTTGATGCTTTTGTCGACGATGATCGCCCAGGTCCAGATGGATGCGCCGATCAGGCCGACCATGACCATTTTGACCACAAAACTGGATTGTAAAAACAGCGCCCAAAGCGTTACCTCGCTTGCGGCCGCCAAACCTGCCTGTTCCATGTGTTTTACCTTCGAATCCGAACGCCCGGGCACGAAGTGCTCCGGGTCCCCTGGCATCAATGCTTCTGACGCACAGACAGGTTCGGTAAGAATAATCTGTCCGCTCACCCATCCGCTTTGTCGCGGCAAATCTTGGTCAAAGGAAGGCGCGCAAAAACGCGCCATCCCGACTTCGTCCATTAAGACATGGTTATGGTTAATGACTGGTTAGGATTACCGCCATGAGCGCCCGTAGATCAAGTGTTTCCGCGTGATAGAGTGGCAGCGGGACCCGATGGGTGGCCCAATCACGATAATAAAAGTTTCTGTTATGACGGCGATCCTGATGCAAATCGGGCGCTGACATCGTCGGGAAGCCGTCGCGGACGCCCGCGGCCATTGACGACGGCAATCGTCACCCGCGCCTGGATCAGCAGCAACCCACCGCTTTCGATTGTCTGATCAAGCACCAGCTTTGCGCCACCGACCCTATACGATGTCGTGCTGATCTCGACCACATCATCCATTCTGGCAGGTGCCTGGAAATCAAGTTCCATATGCCGGACGACAAATGCCAACCCCTCTTCCCCGCCAAGCCCTGCACCGCCCTGTTGAATACCCAGACAGCGCAGATAATCCGTGCGGCCGCGTTCCAGAAAATGCAGATAGCGGGCATGGTAGACGACGCCGGAAAAGTCCGTGTCCTCGTAATAGACCCGCTGGGAAAGCCGATGACCATCAGCGGTCAGGGTTCCCGATAACTCGTCGGACAATCGATCCTCCATCAACAATAATAAGCCAGTCAACTGTTGACGGAACACAATTCTCTTGCGAGAGCAAGGCCGTGAACTGTCGGGCGGCGGTCGCCGCCCCGGCCATCACAATGCTGTCGCGATTCGGGGGCTATGATCGCGCTAAATTTCATTGGAGGAAAATTCCATGAAGATTGCAGTTCTCGGCGGCGACGGATTTGTCGGCTGGCCCACCTCGCTTCATTTGTCCGAACAGGGCCACGACGTTCATATCATTGACAATTTGAGCCGCCGCTGGATCGATACCGAACTGGGCGTTCAATCCCTGACACCAATGGATTCCATCCAGGAACGCACCCGTATCTGGCATCAGGAGACCGGCCGTCGCATTCATTTCCACCTGATTGACATCGCCCGCGATTACGATGTCTTCAAATCCTGGCTTTCCGAGCACCAACCCGACGCCATCATTCACTTTGCCGAGCAGCGCGCTGCTCCCTATTCGATGAAAACGGACCGGCACAAGAATTACACGGTCAACAACAATGTGAATGCCACGCACAATCTGCTCAATGCCATGGTCGACACCGGTGTCAATTCCCATCTAGTGCATCTCGGCACCATGGGTGTTTACGGCTACTCGACCGTCGGTGCGGCCATTCCCGAAGGCTATCTGCCCGTTGGCATAGAAACGATGGATGGCAAAACCGTCCAGCAGGACATTCTGTATCCGGCCAATCCCGGCTCCATCTATCATATGACGAAATGTCTGGATCAGTTGCTGTTTCAATTCTACGCCAAGAATGACGGCGTTCGCATCACCGACCTGCATCAGGGCATCGTCTGGGGCACCCACACCGAACAGACTCGACGCCACGATCAATTGATCAACCGGTTCGATTATGATGGCGACTATGGCACTGTCCTGAACCGGTTTCTCATCCAGGCGGCGATCGGTTATCCGCTGACCGTTCACGGCACCGGCGGACAAACCCGAGCCTTCATCCACATTCAGGACTCCGTGCGCTGCATTGAACTGGCGCTCGAAAATCCACCGGCCAAGGGTGACAAGGTCAAGATCTTCAATCAGATGACCGAGACCCACCGGGTCAAGGATCTGGCCGAACTCGTTGCCGGTCTCACCGACGGAAAAGTCGCCTACCTTCCCAATCCGCGCAAGGAGGCGGCCGAAAACGATCTGGTGGTCAAAAACGATCAGTTTCTCGAATTGGGTCTTGAACCGATTACCCTTGAAAAGGGACTGCTCGATGAAGTGGTCGAAGTTGCGAAGAAATATGCCTATCGTGTCGACCGCAGCCGCATCCCTGCCGTTTCCGCCTGGACCAGGGATATTGCTCCGACACTGAATGCCGATCCGGAAGGCAAGAATCTGAAAACCGTCTCCTGAGCGGGTGGCGCCGGTGCCAGACGATCAAGCACTGACGCCGGCGGATCCGGCCCGGTCAGACCAGGCCTACGTCACATTGGTGACCAATGGCGACTATGTGCGCGGTGCCCTGGCACTGGTGCGATCCATCACGTTGACCTCCAGCAAGGCCGACATCGTCGTACTGCACACCGGTGCCGTGTCGGCCAGCGAACTGTCACCCGTCCGGGCCCTGGGCGCCCGCCTCGTCGAAGCAGACCTGCTGCCAACCTCGCAGGCCTTCAACGATCGCCACGCTCGTGCCAGACTGCACGGCGACGCTCCCTTCACGAAAGGGCGCAAACCGCAGTTTCACACACCGCTCGACAATTTTGTGAAACTGCGCCTCTGGCAACTCGAGGACTATGGGAGCGTGATCTTCATCGACGCTGACGCTCTTGTTTTGCACAATATTGACCGCCTGTTCGATTACCCCGAATTTTCCGCGGCACCGAATGTCTATGAGACGTTGAGTGATTTTCATCGGCTGAACTCCGGCGTGTTCGTCGCCCGGCCATCCGCTGCCACATTCGCCGACATGATGCAGGCGCTCGACGGGCCCGAAGCCTTTTGGCGCCGGACGGATCAGACCTTCCTGCAAAGCTATTTCCCCGATTGGCACGGTCTGCCGGTTTTCTGCAACATGCTGCAATATGTCTGGTTCAACATGCCGGAACTCTGGGACTGGGCGTCCATTGGTGTTCTTCATTATCAATATGAAAAGCCATGGGAAGCCGATCATCCGAGATCAAGAGATCTGGCCCCTCTGATTCATTTGTGGCACGCCTATTACAGCGGCGAGGCCATCCCGCGGATCGACGATCTGAAGAACCCGGTCATCATCCCATGAAATCGGTCCTTGTCACCGGTGGCAGTGGTTATGTGGGCCGCTTCATCGTTGATGAACTGCACAGAAACGGTTGGAAAGTCACGATCGCCGGGCGCCATGGGCCGGTTGAGGACAGCATGCCGTCGGACATCGGCTTTCAGCCGCTCGCGCTGGAACCATCGGCTGATTTTGTTGCGGCGTTGCAGGGGTTCAACGCGCTGGTTCATGCCGGTTTCTCACATGAAGCCGGTCGCTACCGCGGCGGTGAAGGCCGTAATGTGCGCGGGTTCTGGGACCGCAATTGCCTGGCGTCGCAGCAACTGTTCGAAGCGGCCCGCAAGACCAACATCGAGCGGATCGTTTTCCTGTCAAGCAGGGCGGTATACGGCCGCCAGGTGCCCGGTTTGCGGCTGACCGAGAACACCCCCTGTCATCCGGACACGCATTATGGGCTGATCAAATTCGCCTGTGAGCAGCATCTTGCCAGCCTGGCGTATTCCTCCGGTCTGTCCGCATCCAGCCTGCGTGCCACCGGCGTCTATGGGGTTTTGCATGCTGGTGCCGCCCATAAATGGCACAGCCTGATCCGCGATTACCTGGCCGGTCGGCCCATTGATCCGCGTCAGGGCACCGAAGTGCATGGACGCGATGTCGCAAAGGCCGTGTGCTTGTTGCTCCAGGCGCCACGGGAGCACCTGAACATCGGTCCTTACAATCTGTCCGATATGCTGATCGACCGGAACGATATCCTGATGCCGGTGCGCGACCATTTCGGCTGCGAACATCCCCTGCCAGCCCGGCTCAATGCCGCCACCTACAATGTGATGGACACATCAAAGCTCGCGCAATTGGGATGGCAGCCTGGAGGCCATGCACTGTTCGACCGGACGATGCGTGAAATTCTTGCTGGTCAGTCGGAGTCTTCCTGAAACAGGCTGATCTGTTGCTGTTCCAGATCCCGGGGCACATCGAGACCCAGGTGCCGCCAGGCATTGGCCGTCAGCAACCGGCCCCGCGGTGTGCGCTGAATGAACCCCTGCTGGATCAGATAGGGCTCGATAATATCCTCAATGGCATCACGCGGCTCCGACAGTCCGGCAGCAATCGTCTCCACACCGACCGGTCCGCCGCCGAAATTATGGGCGATCATGGTCAGGTAGCGGGAATCCAGCTGGTCCAGGCCTCGTTTGTCCACCGACAGGCGGGTGAGCGCTTCGTCGGCAATTTTCCGGTCCACGGCGCCGGCCTTGGCAACCTCGGCAAAATCGCGCACCCTGCGCAGCAGTCGGCCTGCGATGCGCGGCGTTCCTCTTGCCCTTTGCGCGATCTCCAACGCACCGTCATCCTTGATGCCGAGCCCCATCAGGCGCGCCCCGCGCCGGACAATCTGTTCCAGTTCGGGAACCGTATAGAAATTGAGGCGCACCGGGATGCCGAAACGGTCACGAAGCGGTGTCGTCAGGAGGCCGAGCCGCGTCGTTGCCGCGACCAGCGTGAACTTTGCCAGCTCGATCTTGACGGAACGCGCTGCGGGTCCCTCGCCGATGATCAGATCCAGCTGATAGTCTTCCATTGCCGGATAGAGGATCTCCTCGACCGCGGGATTGAGCCTGTGAATTTCGTCGATAAAGAGGACATCGCGCTCTTCCAGATTGGTCAACAGTGCCGCCAGATCACCTGATTTGGCGATCACCGGCCCCGATGTGGAGCGGAAATTGACACCCAGCTCCTTGGCCATGATCTGCGCCAGCGTCGTTTTGCCGAGCCCCGGCGGCCCGACAAACAGCACGTGATCCAGTGCTTCACCACGCGCCTTGGCTGCCTCGATGAACACTTTCAGATTGGCCCGGGCCTCCGCCTGGCCGGTAAACTCATCCAGGCTTTGCGGCCGCAGCGAGGCCTCGGATTCATCACTGACCATCTCCGGGGAGACGATACGTTCGCCGTCACTCATGCGCCAAACCCATCAACCGACATTGGACAATCACCGTGAAAGTTCCTTCAGGCCAAGCCGGATCAAGGTCGCGGAATCGGCTGACTCGCCCGCATTCTTGAGTGCTTGCGCGACCGCATTGGCGGCCTGGTCGCGAGAATATCCGAGATTGGACAGGGCCGATACCGCATCGCTGACGGGCCCGGCCGCCACACCCTCCCCGAGCTCCTGTTTCAAGCCTATCGTGCCGCTGGCATCACCGGCAAAGGCAGGGGCCTTGGTCTTCAGCTCCGTGATGATGCGTTGCGCCACCTTTGGTCCGATTCCGGGTGCCCGTGACACCATCGCCTTGTCCTGCAGCGCGATCGCATTGGCCAGATCCGCAGCCGACAGGGTCGAAAGCACCGCCAGAGCGACCTTGGCCCCGACACCCTGCACGCTCTGCAGGAGACGAAACCACTCCCGTTCCAGCGCGGTCGCAAATCCGAACAGCTTCAACTGGTCCTCGCGCACGAATGTTTCAATGTGCAACACCGCCGCCTCGCCGGCCTGTCCCAGACCCGATAGGGTGCGTGTTGAGCAAAAGGCCACATAACACACGCCATGCACGTCGATCAGCACATGATCCTCGCCGATCTCGTCAATGGTGCCTTTGAGTTTTCCGATCATCAGCGTTCCTAAAGACTGGCAGCAATTTTCAATTGCCCCACGGCGTTCTGCCGGTGATGGGCGTGGCAAATCGCGATCGCCAACGCATCGGCGGCGTCATCGGTATCGAAAGTCGCCTTGGGCATCAGTACCTTGACCATCATGTGGATCTGCTTCTTGTCGCCATGGCCAACGCCGATCACCGATTTCTTGACCGCATTGGGCGCATATTCAGCGACCGATAATCCCGCGAGAGCCGGCACCAGCATGGCAATGCCGCGTGCCTGGCCGAGCTTCAGCGTGGCAGCAGCATCCTTGTTGACGAATGTTGCCTCCACGGCCGCCTCATGTGGCGCGTATCCGTCGAGGACATCGGCGAGACCGTCATGCAACTGGCACAGCCGCGATGCCAGATCGTCATTGCCGTTGGAGCGAACGGTTCCGGACGCAAGAAACCGCAGCGTATTGCCCACCGACTCAACCATTCCCCATCCCGTTCGCCGAAGGCCCGGATCGATTCCGATGATGCGTGTGATTTCCGCCGCAGCCATTGTCCGCCATCACTCCCCGAAGATCCGTGAATCTATGACACACTCATGCGAACAAAACAAAAACATTTCTTTAAGAACCACAAAAAAGCCGGGCCAAGGAGCCCGGCTCTGGAACTTTCGGTATGCTGCGCCAGCCGGCAGCCGGTCACCGGTCGGCGAGCTTCGCCATGACATCATCCGAAATCTCGAAATTCGCATAGACGTTCTGGACATCATCCTCGTCTTCCAGCGCGTCGATGAGTTTGAGCAGGGTTGCTGCCTTGTCCTCATCCACATCGGTGCTGGTCTGCGGTTTCCAGATCGGCTTGACCGATTCCGCCTCGCCGAGGGCTGCTTCCAGCGCACGCGAGACCTCGCCAATCGATTCGAACGCACAGGTGATGATGTGGCCATCCTCACCCGACTGGACATCATCAGCGCCGGCCTCGATCGCTGCCTCCATCAAGGCGTCTTCGTCACCAGCGTCAGGGGTGTAGGTGATTTCACCCACACGGTCGAACATGAAGCCGACGGAACCTGTTTCTCCCAACTGGCCGCCATTCTTGGTGAAACAGGATCGGACATTGGAGGCCGAACGGTTGCGGTTGTCCGTCAGCGCCTCGACGATGACGGCCACTCCGCCGGGGCCATAGCCCTCATAGCGGATTTCCTCATAGTCACCGGCGTCGCCGCCGGTCCCCTTGTTGATGGCCCGTTGAATATTATCCTTCGGCATTGACTGGCCGCGGGCGTTTTGAACTGCCAGGCGCAGGCGCGGATTGCCATCGATATCGCCACCGCCCATTTTCGCGGCAACGGTGATCTCCTTGGAGAGTTTGGAAAACAGCTTGGAACGCACGGCATCCTGACGGCCCTTGCGGTGCATGATGTTCTTGAATTTTGAATGGCCTGCCATGGCACTCCGCTCATCTGCTCGATATTGCAATGGCGGCGTTATAGAAAACTCCGTTCTGATCGTCCAGACAAGCCGCGGCAATCGTCTGGCAATCCGCAATCGTGGCGTCGTATCCTTTCTCGGGACAAAACGGGTTCAATATTCGGTGAAGCGAACACGGCTGCGCCAGATGTGATCACGCTGTCGACGCAATTTCTGTTACCATGCTCTCAACCCGCGCAAAGACGGGCACGACGGTTCGCCGTACGACGGGATCTCGGCGAACCAGCTGACAATGGGAACACAGGAATTGGGGTCAAAATGAAGCGAACAAAGCGCACACGTTGGGCAGTTCAACCGCTTGTGACAATCATCTGTTTCGTCTTTGCGGTGAGCCCGCATGGTGCAGTGGCCCAAACGTCGCGAGACAGCGCAAACAGCGAACGTGCGCCGGTGTCGATCTGCCAGGCAGTTGCCAGTGCGCCTTATCAAAACCACGTCGTCCGGGTTGCGGCGCAACCGCCTGAAAAGAACCATGTTCGCCTCACCTATGTCGATCACTCGACCTATTTCCTGGAAACGCCCGACAGCGTGTCCATTGCCACTGATTTCAATGGATTCACCGGCCAAAAACCGCTGCCTAGAGTGGTCACCATGAACAAGGCACATTCCAGCCATTACACGCTCTTTCCCGATGAAAATATCGAGCATGTGCTGACCGGCTGGAATCCGAATGGCGGGCCCATTGCCCACAATCTGCAGGTGGGCGATACCTATATTCGCAATGTCACGACGGACATCCGATCCGGATTTTCCGGCCTTGAGCCGGATGGCAACTCAATCTTCATATTCGAAGTCGCTGGCCTGTGCATTGGCCATCTCGGCCACCTACACCACAAGCTCGAGGACCGGCATATCGCACAGATCGGGCGGCTGGACATTGTGATGGTGCCGATCGATGGAGGCCTGACGCTCGGCCATGAGAGCCTGAGCGAAACCGTCAAGCGTCTGCGTGCCTCCATCGTTCTGCCGATGCACCGCAGAGGCATGGCACTCAACTCGTTTCTGGATCTGTTCGGCGATGATTTTGACCGGCGCATGATGCCCACCGACAATTTCACCGTTTCGCTGCGCACGCTGCCCAAACAACCGACGATCATTGTCCTGCGCGGCATCTAGAGCAATTCAGGTTTCGACGGAATCGGCAAAACCTGAATGCATCAACACAATCAAAGGCCGACACCATTGTCCCTTTTCTGACAAAACGTGAGACGGTCTAGATCCTCATGTATTGGTCTCAGTTGCCGAAATCAGGCATGACCTCGGAAAGCCGCCCCCCAAGGCGCAGCGGCTGGATGATTTCGGCAAGGCCGGTGCGGTCCGATATTTGAACAGCCACACCCGACAGCGTCGCCGGACCCGTTGCCGCCTCGAAGCGCCCTTTTGGCATTTTCGACACGAAGCGGTTCATCGGCTCTTCCTTGTCCATCCCGAGCGACGAATCGTAGTCGCCGCACATGCCCGCATCTGACAGATAGGCAGTGCCGCCATTGAGGATTTGATGATCGGCGGTCGGAACATGGGTATGGGTCCCGACAACAAGGCTGACACGGCCATCGACAAAGTGTCCGAAACACTGTTTCTCGCTTGTGGCCTCGGCGTGGAAATCGATGATGACGGCGTCGGCCTGCTCACCCAACGGACAGGCATTGAGCTCCCGTTCAGCCGCCATGAACGGATCATCAAGATCGGGATGCATGAAGATCCGGCCCATGATGTTGGCAACCAGAACGCGTGCGCCATTGCGCGCCAGGAAAACACCCGAACCGCGTCCTGGCGTTCCCGAGGGATAATTGCTCGGTCGCAGGAACCGCTCCTGGCGTTCGCAAAAACTGATTGCCTCACGCTGATCCCACACGTGATTGCCGGTCGTGACGACATCAGCGCCGGCATCGATTGTCTTGAGAAAGATTTCTTCGGTAATGCCAAAACCGCCCGCTGCGTTTTCGCCATTGACCACAACAAAATCCAGCTTGAGGTCGGCAATCAGGCCGGGTAGCTTTTCCCACACGCAGGTGCGGCCTGTGCGCCCCACCATGTCACCAAGAAAAAGCAGCCTCATTGGACGGTGGTCCGGGTCATTTGCCGCAAGCCACTTTCGGTCAGCACGGCCGGCATGGCGATATCATGGCTGTCATGGGGAACATTCTCCACTTCCTGAACATCAAAGGCAACGCCGATGAGGCGCGGCAAATGTCCGGCCTCCCGCAACCGTGCGATGGCCCGGTCGTAATAGCCCGCGCCATAGCCGATCCGATGCCCGGTGCTGTCAAATGCCGCAAGCGGCACAAGCATCAATTGCGGTTCAAGAACCGTTGCCTGCGGTCCGGGTCCAACCGTTCCGAACCCGGTTTCGACGAGATCGTCACCGCGCACCAATTCACGAAACTCCAGCCTTGTCCTGTCCATGACGACGGGAAGACACAGGCGAGCGCCCTTTTTCTGCAGCGATGACATGAGCGGTCTGATATCGACTTCCGAGCGGATGGGAAAGAAGCCTGACACGATTTCTCCATCGGCAATGTCGATCCGTTCCGCGCCGATCCTTTCGATGGTCAGACTGGCCTCGACCCGCCATTCCAGGCTCAAACGATCCCGAGCTTCGAGGGTTTGGCAGCGAAGCGCCGCCTTGGCTGCTTGAAGGGTCATCGACCGTCTTTCCGGCGTTTGTTGTTTTGTCGATAACGCGGGAAAATCCCGGTGCGATCCGCGACGGCCGGCGGACATGTTACGATCCCGGGAACCTACAAAGTAGGTGGGCGCCGTGTGTAAAAACCCACGAGTCTAAACAGGAACAGCTCCCTTAGGATCAATTAAGGCCCCGGGGATTGTGAGCCCAACCGAGAAGCGCAGATCGCTGCGGGAATATAGGGACGCCGAAGGCAAAGTACCAGCGCCTTTTTCGGTCGCGGTCTGCTTTGTAGAGGACCGGTGACAGATCGCATTTGCCGGACGATCCGATCAGCCTGTTTTCTGCTCGAGTTTGCTGGCGATGCTCTCGAGTTTCTGTGTAACTTCGCCAATCGATTTGGCCAGCGTGCTGTCCGTATCATCGAAACGCGCCAGCGCGGTGTCCCGTGTTTTTTTGAGGCTTCCGACTTCACTCTCGATTCCGGCAAGCTGGCGCTGAACCTCACTGAGCTCGTCCATCACCATGATGCCGGCCATGACGGTCAGACGCAGATCGCCGATCTCGCCGAACTGCCCCTTGAGGTGTCCGACATAACGATCAAACTTCTCCGCCAGTTCCGTCAGATGGTCTTCCTGACCAGCCTCGCATGCCATGCGGTAGGCTTTTCCGTCGATCGTGACCGTTACTTCAGCCATGCTCATTCCTGATTGTTGACGCCTGCCGCAGACCTAGCGGTCGAGGACCGCGCGAATCGTTTCCATTGCGGTGACCAAGCGGCGCGAGACCTCACGATTGGCCTCTTCCAGCCGCGTTGCCCGTTCCTCGGACTGATCAAGCTCCTGTGCAAGGCGCGACCGGTCCGAATTCAGCCGCTGCACCTCTTCCTCGGCATCGGCGAAATCGCTTTCCTTTTCAACGCGCGCATCGACGGCGTTTTCCAGCCTCGAGAGAACGCTGACGAGGCCTTCCAATGCCGATTTCGCAGTATGTTCGCCTGACATTGTCTTTTCCTGTGCCCCGCGAATTCTCAATTCGTTTGATTCCCGGGCACTTACCAAGCAAAGATTAAGCAATACAGGAAGCAACCGTCAATCATGTTGCGTGTCTCGGGTCAATCGACTGGGGATAACCGGTCCGGGGTTCAACACGTACGCCGATCACAATCTCACTGCAATCCGCGTACCTAAAGGACTCTAAAGGCGACATATGCCCAAAAGATGGCAAAACAACCACTGGATAAGAGTTCGTGTGGAGACTGATTCGCCGTAAATAAGGTGGGCTGTTTCACATCGACCATGTCATTTATTGACTCCGCGACGCCACCTGCTATGTGTCACCTGCTTTCGACGGGCGCCCATCTTGGACCGCCTCCATACACCCTGATAAAGCTGAAAAAATCATGATCTCAAGCGACAAACATGATCGGATGGCCAACGCGATCCGGTTCCTTTCCATGGACGCTGTGGAAAAGGCGAAATCCGGGCATCCCGGCCTGCCAATGGGCGCAGCCGACGTTGCAACCGTCCTGTTCAGCCGATTCCTGAAATTTGATCCGAAACGGCCGGACTGGCCTGACCGCGACCGTTTTGTTCTGTCCGCCGGTCACGGGTCGATGTTGATCTATTCCCTGCTGTATCTCCTTGGCTATGAAGACATCACGATCGACGAGATCAAGAATTTCCGGCAAATTGGTTACAAGACCGCCGGCCATCCTGAATACGGCCATGCGGCCGGCATAGAAACGACCACCGGACCGCTCGGTCAGGGGCTGGCCAACGCCGTTGGAATGGCGATTGCCGAGCGCAAGCTGGCCGATGAATTCGGCGGCGATATCGTCGATCACCATACCTATGTGCTGGCCGGCGACGGCTGCCTGATGGAGGGCATCAGCCAGGAAGCGATTTCGCTTGCCGGACATCTCAAGCTGAACAAGCTGATCGTCTTCTGGGACGACAATGGCATTTCCATTGACGGTTCCCTCTCCCTGTCGGATTCGACCGATCAGATTGCCCGCTTCGAGGCGTCGCAGTGGAACACGATCACGGTCGACGGTCACGATGCCGACGCGATTGCCGCGGCAATTGAATCGGCGCGCTCTTCCGACAAGCCGACCATGATCGCATGCAAGACAATCATCGGTTTTGGCGCGCCCAACAAGGCCGGCACCGCCAAGGCGCACGGATCTCCTCTTGGCGATGATGAAATCGCCGGGGTGCGCGAAGCACTGAACTGGACGGCAGAGCCATTTGACATTCCGTCCGATATTCTTGACTGCTGGCGCCTCGCCGGGCTCCGTTCCACCAAGGAGCGCCAGGCCTGGGAAGAACGCCTTGCGGCAAGCGATGCGGGCAGCCGGTCCGCCTTCGAGCGCCGGGTCGGCGGCGAATTGCCGGGTGGCTTCGCTTCGGCCATGGATGCCTACAAGAAGAAGCTGGCCACAGACAAACCGACCCTGGCAACCCGCAAGGCATCGGAAGCTGCTCTCACCGTCATCAACGACGCTGTTCCCGAAACACTTGGCGGCTCGGCTGATCTGACCGGCTCCAACAACACCAAGACCGAGCAAACTGACGCCATCACACCGGACGATTTTTCCGGACGCTATATCCACTACGGCATCCGTGAACACGGCATGGCTGCCGCCATGAACGGGATCGCCCTGCATGGCGGGTTGATTCCCTATTCCGGTGGGTTTCTGATCTTCTCCGACTATTGCCGCGCCTCTATCCGGCTCGCTGCACTGATGGGCATTCGGGTTATCCATGTTCTCACGCATGATTCGATCGGCCTTGGCGAAGACGGCCCAACCCACCAGCCGGTCGAACAGCTGGCATCCCTTCGTGCCATGCCGAACCTGCAGATGTTCCGGCCCGCCGATGCAACCGAAACCGCCGAGTGCTGGCAACTGGCGTTGCAATCGGAAGATCGGCCGTCGGGAATTGCACTCACCAGGCAGAACCTGCCGACCGTGCGGACCGAATATATCGAGGAAAACATGTGCAGCTACGGTGCCTATGACATTGCACCGGCGAGCGATGCGGATGTGACTATTTTTGCGTCGGGATCAGAGGTCGAGATCGCCCTCGAGGCCAGCGGCAAAATCGAGGCGACAGGCCGGACCGTCAGGGTTGTATCGGTACCCAGTTTCGAGTTTTTCGAGCAGCAGTCGGAGGATTACAAACGCGCGATCCTCGGTGACTCTCCGGTCAAGGTCGCAATCGAAGCTGGTGTCCGGCAGGGTTGGGACCGGTTCATCGGCAATGACGGAATATTCATCGGGATGACCACATTCGGAGCATCCGGGCCCTACAAGGCGCTCTATGAGCATTTTGGAATTACCGCGGACGCCACCTTCGCGGCGGTCGAAGCAAAACTGAACGGGCAGGCTGACGCCAACTAGGGCGACAGGTCACAAGACAGGCCTGTTGTCCTTTGCCGCAAGTAACATATCTTGAACACGGATTGGGAGATGAATCCATGACTGTGAAAGTTGCCATCAATGGTTTTGGCCGCATCGGCCGCAACGTTCTTCGTGCCATTATCGAGTCCGGCCGCACCGACATCGAGGTCGTGGCCATCAATGACCTCGGTCCGGTAGAGACCAATGCCCACCTGATGCGCTATGACAGTGTCCACGGCCGCTTTCCGGGGACCGTAGCGGTCGACGGAGACACCATTGATGTCGGTCAGGGACCGATCAAGGTCACAGCTATTCGCGATCCGAAGGAATTGCCCTGGAGCGATATCGACGTGGCCCTGGAGTGCACCGGCATTTTCACCGCCCGCGACAAGGCTGCCCTGCATCTGGAGAACGGCTCCAGCCGGGTTCTGGTATCGGCACCGGCGTCCGGCGCGGACAAGACCATCGTTTTCGGTGTCAATGACAGTGCCCTGACCGCTGACGATGTCGTCGTGTCGAATGCCTCATGCACAACCAACTGCCTTGCACCGGTCGCCTATGTGCTGAACAATGCCCTTGGCATCGAAAAGGGCTTCATGACGACGATCCACTCTTACACCGGTGACCAGCCGACGCTCGACACCATGCACAAGGATCTTTATCGCGCCCGCGCGGCCGCCATGTCGATGATTCCAACATCCACGGGTGCGGCAAAGGCGGTTGGCCTTGTTCTGCCGGAACTCAACGGCAAGCTTGACGGGGTTGCTATCCGTGTGCCGACACCCAACGTTTCGGTTGTCGATTTCAATTTCATCGCCAGCCGCCCGACCAGCATCGAAGAAGTCAATAGCGCTATCCAGGAAGCCGCAAATGGTGACCTGAAAGGCATTCTTGGCTACACCGACGAGCCACTGGTCTCCATCGACATGAACCACAATCCGCATTCATCGATTTTCCATCTGGACCAGACGAAAGTCCTCGACGGCACCTTTGTCCGGATTCTGACCTGGTACGACAATGAATGGGGTTTTTCCAACCGCATGTCCGACACAGCGGTCGCCATGGGCAAGTTCATCTGACAACGGAGCAAGAGGCGCCGGCTGCATGCTGGATATCAGACCGAACTGCGAGTATTGCGACAAGGATCTGCCGGCAGACGCGTCCGACGCCATGATCTGCTCCTATGAGTGTACCTTCTGCGCGGTGTGCGTGGAGACGGTGCTCGAAAATGTGTGCCCGAATTGCGGGGGCGGATTTGAAATCCGGCCAATCCGGCCGCGAACCGCCTTCCGGCCCGGAACCGGCCTGTCGCATGCACCGGCTTCGGCGCACCGGGTCCACCTGAAGCACGATCCGGCAGCGCTGCCGGCCTTTGTTGACAAAATCAAATCGCTATCACCGGGAGAACGTTGACCGTGACCGATTTTAAAACCCTCGATGATCTCGGTGAAATCGCCGGCAAACGCGTGCTGGTCCGGGTCGATCTGAATGTTCCGGTTCAGGACGGCAAGGTCACCGACACCACGCGCATCAAACGCGTCGCCCCGACCCTGCGCGAACTGTCCTCCAGGGGTGCCCGGATTATCCTGATGGCACATTTCGGCCGACCCAAGGGACATGCGAATGAATCCATGTCGTTGAGGCCGATCGCCCACAAGGTTGAGGAGGTGATCGACCAGCGTGTACATTTTGCCGGTGACTGTGTCGGCCAATCCGCCGAGGAAGCCATATCCACAATGGTCGATGGCGATATTCTGTTGCTGGAAAATGTCCGCTTTCACGCTGGTGAAGAGAGCAATGACGGTTCATTTGCGCGTGCCCTGGCCTCCAATGGTGACATCTATGTCGACGACGCATTCTCTGCCGCCCACCGCGCCCACGCATCCACCGAAGCGATCGCGGCGCTGCTGCCGGCCTATGCGGGCCGGGCCATGCAGGCGGAACTGGAAGCCCTGGAAAAAGGTCTTGGCAATCCCGACCATCCGGTGATTGCCATTGTCGGCGGTGCCAAGGTGTCAACCAAGCTCGACCTGTTGATGAACCTTGTCAAAAAGGTCGATGTGCTGGTCATTGGGGGCGGTATGGCCAACACCTTCCTCGCGGCAAAGGGCACCGATGTCGGCAATTCCCTCTGCGAGCACGATCTTGCCGCCACGGCCAAACAGATCATGATCGAGGCTGCGACCCAAAACTGCGTGATTGTTTTGCCGGTGGATGGCGTCGTCGCCAAGGAATTCAAGGCTGGCGCCGACAATCAGGTCGTCGATATCAATGCGATACCGGCCGACAGCATGATCCTTGATGTCGGACCGAATTCCGTCAAGCTCATCAACGAATGGATCAGCAAGGCCAAGACACTGGTCTGGAACGGACCGCTCGGCGCGTTTGAAATCGAACCCTTTGACGATGCCACTGTTGCGGTCGCCAAACATGCCGGAGACAGGACAGAAGAGGGGCTGTTGATTTCGGTCGCCGGCGGTGGCGATACGGTCGCCGCGCTCAATCACGCCGGAGTCGCACGCGAATTCACCTATGTCTCGACCGCGGGCGGGGCTTTCCTGGAATGGATGGAAGGCAAACCGCTGCCGGGTGTGGACGCGCTGAAGCGTTGAAGTGGCTGGTACCTGCGATCCGTAATATTGAGGGCCGCAGGTATCAAATCCCGTCGATAATCACGGTTGTGCATTCGGCATTCGCATAGCGAATGGCTTTCACCGGCTTGTAGTCGTCACTGTCGAGGAAATCGCGGGCGCTCTGCATATCGGCGAATTCCAGCAGAACGATGCGTGTCGGAGACCACAGTTCGCCCTGCACCACATCCATATCACCGCCCCTGGCTCGATAGATGCCGCCATGCTTTTCCACCAGTGGCCGGGCCAGCGCCTTGTACTGTTCATAGGCATCCGGATCCTTGATCCTGGTATCGACGATAACATAGGCACTCATGGCAATACGTCTCCAGTGATTTGCAACTTAGCCCCCGGATTGAAGGGACCATTGGCCCATAAAACAAGTGCAAATCGACACGTGGCGCAACGGCCAACAGGATTCGTCTGCAAATCCAATCCACACGCTGCGCCGGTAGCATCACAGCGGGTGTTGAGAAGACATCGAAAGTGACCGAAATGGCCGCTTTTCGTCCTGAATTTGGACAGAATGAGAGCCTCTACTGCAGTTGCAGAAGCGGTTGTGTGCCGCTGTGCGGGGGTAACGGAGCACGCTGCCGATAGGAAAGTGGAGTATTGTGTCCATGCGTAAACTGTCAAACCCAACCAGCCGCCGCAAAGCCCGTCAAATTCAGGCGGGCAAGGCATCCCCCAATCCGGTTCGCTTTGCCACCCTGACCCTGGTGATTATTGCCAGCGTCGCCGCCGGAACCACCCTCGGCGCGACAATGATCCGCTTCGATCTGGGGGCACCCAAGCAAGCAGCCGTAAAAGAGCAACCGGCTGTGCCGTCCACCCCGCAACCAACATCCGGGACCGCGACAAAGACCGTTGTCGCGGTGAAAACCCGCGCGGTCAATCCACTGCAACCTGGTTCAGGACGAACACGGGTCAATGCACTGCCGGCGAGTTCCGATCGCTTTGGCAATGCCACACAGCAGGCGGCCGCTCACGGTGACCCGCTTGCAGATCGATTGCGGGCAAGGAAAATCGTCGATGGTGGAAGAACCGGTTCAATCAAAATCCAGGCAACACAGGTCGAAATCGCGGAATCGGAAGATGAGATCATCGCTCTGGAGCGCAAGCTGAGCGATGAGGGTGCAGCGCATTTCAACGTGCCCGATGAATCAACACGGGCAAATGGCGCACCCGCTCCGTCGCAGAAGGAATTGCGCAAAAGACAAACGGCCAAATATGTCAATCTGCGCGCCGGCCCCGACAATGATGCTGACGTGCTGACCATCGTTCCGGCAAAGACAGTTGTCCTGGCAGAAGACAATTGTGTTCATTGGTGCGCCGCCGTCTATCAGGGCCAGCAGGGCTTCATCTACAAAAGCTTCTTCCGCGGCGCGCAGCCTCCGGCGGAAGAGTAGGCACCAGAAATACGGGCCGCCCGATTCCGGCAGATGAGCGGGATCGGGATGACCCTGTGGGCGACACGTGAGATGTGGGTGATAGCTGCCATTGGCTAAATCCGTGGATCGGGCAATCCCGGATCTGTTGACCGCAGCGCAGGCATGACCGAAACGTGTCCCCACCATTTGAGCAACTCAGGATGTGATGACAGCGCATCACGCCCTTCGCCGGCACGGACGAAGTAATCTATCATGGGCGCGAGGTGGCAGTCCGCAAGCGTAATTTCGCGACCATTCAGCACGAGACCTTCCTCCGCAATACCGTTCAGAACCGCGAGAACCTGCCTTGGAGCTGCGAGACCAGCGGCGATTTCGCCTTCGTCCGAAGGCTCTCCTTCCAGGGGACCAAAAACTCTCTGGGAGAAGACCTGCCGGACCATTGGCCAGTAACCGTAATTGTCAATGATCCCGGTGACTTGATCGATGCGCGCCAGCGCCTTGGCGTCGGAGGGCTGGAGCGGTGGACCGGAAAATGCGTGATCGACATAGCGGGTAATTGCCCGTGTCTCGAAAATTCTGAAAGCACCATGCGTTAATGCCGGCACACGACCGAAAGGATGCAAGTTGAGATAGGCAGGGTCGAGTTCGGCAAACGGATCGACTTCCACCCTTGCATAGGCGACGTCCTTCTGATGCAACGCCATTCGGGCTACGCGGTTATAAACGCTGTAGCGATAGCCATGGAGTGTAATGTCTTGAGCCACTTTTTCCTCGTGGTCATTGGCCTGGAATGGAACGTTATCGATGTTGCCACAAATGCACAAAAGGTTCACAGCCATTTTGCCCCGGTAGCTTGAATTCCGATAGAATCAGACCATGAACATCTATGATTTTGACCACATCGTTCTTTGCGTTCACGACGTTGATGTCACCTTGGAGTTCTATCAGCGCATTCTGGGCTTGAGGGCGCTCGAAGAACGACCGGGCAAATGGTCGCTTCACTTTGGTTCATGCAAAATAAGCGTTCAGGACGTGGCCACGGCTCCGAGCCTGGCAAAGGCAACAGTCCCGGGCAGCGGTAATTTCTGCCTGGTCACGGATACGCCAATCGACGATTTGGTAGAGCGACTCCATTCAAATGCCATTGAGATCGTCGAAGGGCCCGCCGAGAAATCCGGCGCCGTGGGCAAGTTGATGTCGGTTTATTTCCGGGACCCGGATGACAATCTTGTCGAGGTCAGCAACAGATTGCTCTGATTGTCCGACGGGTATCCAGATCTCCGAGTCCCCAGGATCGGTTAGGACGGGCGCTCGGCCATCCCCAAAACCGTCCGGTTTTGCTATGTCTTGACCGACATTTATGGGTTTGGGGTATGCAATCTTATGCTGGAGACCGACCGACTATTCCTGCGGAAGTGGTGTAGGGACGACCTACCGCCGCTGCTCGAGCTTTTGACAGATCCCGAGGTGATGAAACACAGCGAAAGCGGCCCGCTGAACGATGAACAGGTATCGGCCTGGCTCGATAGGAAATTGACGAAGACCCATGATCGCGACCCGTTTGGGCATCGCGCGATTGAATTGAAGGCGACCGGTCAGGTTATAGGTTATGTGAGTCTGTCGAACGCCGTCACCCGCAGTCAGGCTGGTGATGTTGAACTTGGAATTCGCCTGACCGCCAAAACCTGGCGACAAGGCTTCGCAATCGAAGCTGCCGGGCGGATGATTGACTTCGCCCTTGAAAAGGCAAACACAATGCGCGTGATCGGGATCGTTGATCCACAAAACGTCAGATCGGTGTATTTGCTGCAAAAACTCCAGATGAAATTCCAGCGGGAAATCGCATTTGACGGTTACGACCACCACGACCACCTCTATGCTCTGGATCGTAGCCCCCTCAACCCGCCCACAGTGACCGAGGGCTCCAGGCTGCACGGTTGTCAGGTCTCAGGCGATGAATGAAAATCCAGCACATGGACGGCGTCTGGAAGGCATAGCCGCAGCGATGGCACCGAAAGGGAGAGGGATCGACAGACATGTCCGCAAACAAGGCTGAAACGTTCCAGAAGTTCAGCTTCGGAACCCAGATACGAAAATCCCCCTACTCCGACGCCGCATTGCGCTGGGGGGCCAAGGGATTTTCCGTCTACAATCATATGTACATTCCCCGTGACTTCGGCGACCCGGTGCAGAATTTCTGGAACCTTGTGAACGAGGCCATCCTGTGTGACGTCGGCGTCGAACGCCAGGTTGAGATCACGGGTCGTGATGCCGCACGCTTTGTTCAATATCTCAGTTGCCGCGATCTTTCGAAATGCCAAGTCGGCCAGTGCAAATACGTTCTCATCACGGATCAGGATGGCGGAATTATCAACGACCCCATTTTGCTGAAGCTGGCCGAAGACCATTTCTGGCTGTCGATCGCGGACAGCGATGTGCTGTTGTGGGCAAAGGGACTTGCCGTGCATTCGGGCATGGATGTTCATATCGATGAGCCGGATGTCTCTCCGCTTCAACTTCAGGGCCCGCAATCACGCGACATCCTGCGCGCAGCATTCGGAGAAGGCCCCACCGGGCTGAAGTATTACAGGTTCACCGAACATGACTGGAACGGCATACCGCTCATCATCTCTCGGACCGGCTGGTCAAGTGAACTGGGTTACGAGATATTTCTGAGGGATCGCACGGCGGGTGATCGCCTCTGGGACCACCTCATGACGGTCGGGCAGCCACTGGGGCTGCACCCGGGACACACGTCAAGCATCCGTCGCATCGAAGCCGCGATGCTGTCCTATCACGCGGACATGACCCTGAAGAACAATCCGTTCGAACTCGGGATGGATCGCCTTGTCGATCTGGAAATGGAGGCTGATTTCGTCAGCAAAGCGGCGTTGAAGCGCATCAGGAAGGAAGGCGTGTCTCAATTGCTGGTCGGCCTTGAAATTGATGGTCTGCCTCTTGTCGGTTCGAATGACGAGCATTGGCCTGTCACCCAAAACGGAAATGTTGTGGGCCACGTTACATCAGCGATCCATTCGCCGCGGCTGCGCAAGAATATTGCCTTGGCAATGGTGGCGCGCGAACACGCGGGAACCGGCACACGCGCGCTCGTCGACATATTGGCCGAACCGCGAAACTGCGAAGTCGTTCCAATACCGTTTTACGATCCCGGGAAAGCAATCGCGGCGCAAGGTTGAACGGCGCGGGTTCCGTTCAAACAGACCCGTGCAGACATCCGCCTGCCAGATCGATCAGCACAATTTCCAGGAACCTTTCGGACAACAGCCCGCTCTGTCCGACCAATTGATAACCCTGTTGGGAATAACTGTGCGGATTCAAACGATTGAATGTTTTTCAATCGTTTCAATTGCATTGAAGCCATTTTCCCGGACAATGAGTTCTGTTATCGGCAAGGCATTCGTGGTGATCGCAGCCGATCCATTGGCCTGAAACGATCGTCACCCTTAAGCATTTGAAGGAGCCCCAACTCATGAGTGAACGTCTGGAAGATATTGCCGCAGCGATTGTAACGAAGGGAAAGGGCCTACTCGCTGCAGACGAATCCAGCGGCACCATCAAGAAGCGCTTCGACGGCATCGGCGTGACCTCTACGGAAGACATGCGTCGCGATTATCGCGAGATGCTCTTTCGCGCCACGGATGCCATGAAGAATTATATCTCAGGGGTTATCCTGTTTGACGAGACCCTGCGCCAGAAGGCAGCGGATGGCACGCCGTTGGTGGACATCATCAAGGCGGCCGGCGCGATTCCCGGCATCAAGGTTGACGGCGGCGCCAAACAGCTGGCCGGCCATCCCGGCGAAACCGTCACGGAAGGTCTCGACGGGCTTCGCGAGCGCCTGAACGAATATCATGCCCTCGGTGCACGATTTGCCAAATGGCGCGGTGTCATCGCCATTTCGAACAGTCTGCCTTCCAGCGGTGCGGTCCATGCCAACGCCCATGCCCTGGCCCGATATGCCGCCCTTTGCCAGGAAGCCGGCATCGTGCCGATCGTCGAACCTGAGATCGTCATGGATGGCACACCTGGCGATCACTCGATCGATCGTTGCTACGAGGTCACCGAACATGTGCTGCGCGCTGTGTTTGCGGAACTTTACGACGCGCGTGTCAATCTCGAAGGCACCGTGCTGAAGCCGAACATGGTGATCGATGGAAAGAACGCCCGCAAGGCTTCCGTGGAGGAGGTTGCGGACAAAACCGTGCAGTGCTTCGAGGCAACCGTGCCGGCAGCGATTGCCGGTATTGCATTTTTGTCCGGTGGCCAGAGCGACAAGGAAGCAACAGCACATCTGTCGGCGATGAACGCCGGAAACGATTTGCCGTGGAACCTGACATTCTCCTATGGCCGTGCCCTGCAGGCTGCAAGCCTCCAGGCGTGGGGCGGAAAGACGGAGAATGTCGCGGCAGGGCAACGGGCATTTGCCCACCGGGCCAAAATGAACGCGCTGGCATCAACGGGCAAGTGGAGCGCCGATCTGGAAAACGCCGCCTGAGACACGCGGCAAAGCTTGACACAATGTGGCCAAAGGGCTGACAAAAGACCGAATCCTGCTTTGATCTCCGGGTACTCTGGCCATGGACCATAGACTGAACGGTATCGTCAGCTGGCTGCTGTCGCCGGTTGCACTTTATCTCGGTCTCAAGGTCCGCTCACGCACGCCACGGCTGTTGCCGCCTTCAGGCCCGAAATCCGGGCATATCGGTCCAAAGCGAAATCCGGCCTACAGAATTCTCGTCATCGGCGACTCGTCGGCCGCCGGTGTTGGCGTGGATGAGATCAGTGAAACCATCGGGCCGCAGCTGGCACATATTCTCCACCGGGAAACCAACTCCGCGGTATCATGGCGCATTGCAGGCGCCAATTCGGCGATCAGCGAAGAGGTGCGCGATCACGTCGTGCCGAATCTCGAACGGGAGACCTATACCCACATCATATTGTGTGTGGGCACAAACGACATGAAGAACTTTCTGACCGACCGGCGGTTCAAAAGGGGTTTTGGCGGATTGCTCTATGCGCTGCACGCCAAATGGCCTGATACGCCGATCATCTGGACACCGATGCTCGACATGACGACCGTACCGGGTCTGCCGTCGCTGCTGGGCCGGATCCTGCAGATGCGGGCCGGCATCATCAACCGGCGCGGACGACAATTGTGCCGCGAACGCCACGCGACGGTTGCGCCGCCTCTTCAGTCGATTGACCCAGCCGGTTTTTCGGTCGACGGCTTCCATGCCAGTGCCGCCGGCTACCACTATTGGGCGGGTGTTCTGGCCCAAACGATCGTCGGGCAGTGCGATGGCGAGCAAACGGCCACAGCGCCCTCAACCCCTGCCGGTTCAGAGCCTCACCCTTCATGAACCGCGCAGACGCCGGGCGATTTCCTCTGGTTTGACCGCTGCGATTGTCTTGCTGAGAATCCACAAATGGCCGCTCGGATCGGCGGCCCGTCCCTCCCTCTTTCCATATGGTCTGTCCTCAACAGGAATCACGATTGTTCCGCCGTTGGCGACAAAAGCGGACGCGATTTCGTCCGGATGATCGACGGAAAGATGCAACAGACAGGGCGAACCACACAGATACAATGGGTCGTGCAATCCCCAATCGGCCACAGATTGTGTCAGTGAGACGATTGCGTTCCCGATCGAAAAGGCCGCGTGAACGACGCGATCCTGCTGGTCAACGAAGCGTTCGATCAGTTCTGCTCCCAGAACCTGACGGTAAAAATCCAGAGCGGCGTCTGGCTCGGAAACGATCAGTCTTGGGTGAAGATTGGTGTGAATGGACATGACTTTCCTCCGGCTGTGGAACTGTCCGTCCGATCTAAATCCTTCTGCGCTCACCCGTCTTGAACATTTTATCCGCTTCGGCTTCCACATGATTCGGCTCGCCGTCAATCGGCCTGTGGGCTCTTGGGGTGGTCCCGGCAAGCTGACGAAACTCTCTGGTCAGGTGAGATTGGTCAGCATAACCATGTTCGTAGGCGAGGGAAGCAAATGACGGCGATTGGTCAAATTCGGCCACGCTGGAGGACAAGCGCACCAGTCTTGCAAACAATTTGGGCCGCACGCCCAACCGCCGATCAAACAATGCATGCAATTGTCTTTGGGACATTCCAAATCCCTCCCGGCCCAGCGCATTCTGTATGTCCTGAATACGCCCACCTGCCTGCAACCCGGCTATCCATTGCCCCAGCGACGCATCCTCTGCCGGCCGGTGAATGATTTTGCCGGCCAGAAAGGATTCAAGTAGGCCACATTGTTCGTCTTCATTTTGGGCGGCGACCAGCGCCACATGCAATAATCGGGAGTCAGCTCCCCAGACGTCACTTGCATCAATCAACCGGTCACGAAAACGCCTGGCGCTCCAATCGGTGAAAGCGGTCAGACCACCGGGTTCAAATTCCACGCCGCAAATGTTCCGCTTCTGCTCGGTATCGATGACAATGCGTTCGGTTCGGATCCCGTGCAGAGCCACGGGTCCGGTTGTCGCGGCGATGTTACCCAGGGCGTCAAATGTACGCAGTTCCGAGCCATGGAGATTGACCAGCAACTGCCCTCCGACATGCGGGAGAAGTGTTTCGAAATTGTGCCTGGGTTCACAACGATAGGACCAGATGGACCTTACCAAGGGGGCGAGTTCGCGCTCGTTCGGTGGTGCACTGTGAATCATTTTTCGCCGTCTCCTGTCTCCGAGATACGCCAGGTTCGGCACCGGTCCACGCCAAAGTGGTTCATTGCGCGGGAGCAGAGACAATCAACCGGGACCGCATGACCACCCCTCACATCTGGATGACAACAACAAGCATCATCGCGATGAAGGCGAAAACCGCGATCTTCCAGAAATCGCCACGCTTTTTCAGGCCCGGCAAACCGATCGGCTTGATGATATGCGCCACCATGGCAAGCAGCAAAACAAGGGCAATGACCTTTGTCATTTCAAAAGATGCCGGTGCACTGTGCTCATTCCAGATCCAGCATGATCTTGCCGATATGCTGCCCCTCCTCCATCCGCCTGTGGGCAGCGGCTGCACGCTCCAGCGGGAACAGCGTATCCATCACCGGTGCGATGGAGCGCCGTTCGAGCATGGGCCAGACCTTCTGTTTCAGTTCCGAGGCAATCACCGCCTTGAACGCGATGGAACGCGGCCGGAGGGTCGATCCCGTGTGAACGAGCCGCTTGAGCATCAGCCGTGAAAAGTCGGCCTCCGCCACATTGCCATTCAGGAAAGCGATCTGAACGATCCGGCCTTCAACCGCCGCAGCCTTGTAGTTGCGCGAGATATAGTCGCCACCCACCATATCGAGGATGACATGGGCACCCTGGCCGTCGGTCAGGGCCTTCACGACCTCGACAAAATCCTCGTCCCGATAGTTGATCGCCCTTTGTGCGCCGAGCGTTTCGCAGGCTTTGCATTTTTCCGGCGATCCGGCTGTTGCAATGACGGTTGCGCCAAACGCCTTTGCCAACTGGATCGCCGTTGTACCTATTCCCGAAGAACCACCATGGACCAGCAGGGTCTCGCCCGCTTTCAGGCCACCGCGCTGGAACACATTGTGCCAGACGGTAAAATAGGTTTCCGGGATCGCCGCAGCCTCGCTGAAACTGTAGCCACCCGGGATGGCAAGCGCGTTGCTTTCGTGAACGGTACACAGGGCCGCATAGCCGCCACCGGGCACAAGAGCACAAACCGCATCGCCGACCGAGAAGGATGAGACACCTTCACCGACAGCCACCACCTGCCCGGCAATCTCCAGTCCCGGAATGTCCGAGGCACCGGGCGGCGGAGAGTATCCACCCCGTCGTTGCAGGCAATCTGGCCGATTGACCCCGGCCGCCTTTACCGCCACCAGCAATTCTCCCGGTCCGGCAACCGGATCAGGCCGTTCGGTCAGTTGCAGGACATCCGGATTGCCGGGCTCACGGATCTCGATGGCTCTCATCTTGGCTCCCATTCAATGCCGCCGGATGCAATTCCGGCGGGTCAAACTTGGAATCTGCGTGACGATTCCCTTAATATTCCCATGGAAACGCACATATGCACGTGGAGGAAAAGATGTCCATTTTCGAGGACGACGCGGAGAAAAAACCCGTTGCGCATGAGGTGGGCAGCGATTTATCGTTGCTGTCGGTTGATGAGCTGAAGGAGCGCATTGACTTGCTCCGGGAAGAAATTGTGCGGCTGGAAGCAGAAATGAAGGCCAAGCAGAGCAGCAAAACCGCCGCTGAATCGCTCTTTCGCTAGCACAATGCAACACAGTCAATTGGTTCGCTCGGGTGACTATGAACAATGAATCTTTAATTTGTCAGGTACCGTTAACCTGACATTAAGCTTTATGAGTGTTTACTGTTGATATCCAGTTTTGCTGGATTTCGGACCGGATGACTTGGTCATTCAGTTTGATGCCTCCCTGTTAAACTTCTGAGAGCCGCCATGCGGCTCTTTTTTTTGCCCTGAACCGAGAAGCTGGGGACAAGGCGACGGCGGGCGGCCATTGCTCGGCATTGCCGGGCCGGCGTTAACCTTTCCTTAAGAATTGCCTTGCGCAAAAAGCCCTGACGCATCAGTGTACGGGTCGGCTTTGGCGACCCGATGCGGGTAGTCGTCCGGCCCAATAGCTGCCACAACAGCAAAGCAATAGTTTCAGGGTATGGTGAATGGCGGACACACACAAGAATACTATCCGTTTTGCGGATCGAATTACCTCCTCCGCGTCCTTCAAGTCTCTTTATGCAGAGGGCATGGGTCTGGTCGAGGAAACAGCGTCCTATCTGGACGGTGAGGGCCGCGATGCGGCCAAGGTTCTACCGCGTATGGCATCGGTGCTCTATGCAGCCGAATCCATGCGATTGACGACGCGGCTGATGCAGATGGCCTCCTGGCTGCTGCTGCAGCGCGCCGTGAACAATGGCGAAATGACTCGCGAGCAGGTCATAGCCGAAAAATCCAAGGTTCGCCTCGACGGATTCGTCTGCGATCGGAGCGCGCCGGGATGGGATGACCTGCCCGAAAAATTCCGGGAACTTGTCGAGCGCTCGCTTCGCCTCCAGTCGCGTGTGTCCATACTCGATAAGGAAATCTACCGCACCAAGGACCAGACCGTCCCCAAGCCCAGCCCGAACAACGAGAATTCGGTGCAGGCTCAGCTGTCCCTGCTGCAAACCGCCTTCGGCGGCAACTAGAGCAGTTCAGGTTTTGACGGAATCGGCAAAACCTGAATGCAACAACAAAATCAAAGGCCGACACAGCTTCACGTTTGTGACATAACGTGAAGCACGTCCAAAAACAGGCATCAAATTGAATGAAAAGGACCGGGCTTACCCAGCCCGGTCTTTTTTTGATTTGGCCGCCAACAAAAAAACCCCGCCGGAGCGGGGTTTGATAACACGGATCGGATGAACCGGTCCCTTAAAGGCCGAGGCCTTCGAAACGCTTCTTGAACTTTGACAGGCGGCCGCCACGATCGAGCAGGTGCTGCTGGCCACCGGTCCATGCCGGATGCGCCTTCGGATCGATTTCCAACGTCATGGTATCGCCTTCCGCACCCCAGGTGGAGCGGGTGGTGTATTCCGTACCATCGGTCATGACCACCTTGATCATGTGGTATTCCGGATGAATATCAGCTTTCATTTTTCTATCCCTGACACTTTGCGGAGGTTGTCGATCCGCATCACCTGCGGCAAACCAACCCATCTCACAAACAAAGCCGCATACCAGAAAGGTCACGGCTTCCCAATTCGTTGGCGAGCCTATACATGAAGGGCGATTAAGTGACAAGTGGCGTGGCCAAAATTCGCCACGGAAAGACGGAGTGAGCAAAAGCGTGGCTGAAGCCAGTCAAGACAACGCCAGCCGGGTATCAACGCTGCGTCCGCTCGCACGGCTGTTTCCCTACCTTCTGAGGTACAAAAACCTGGTCGCCGGCGCCCTTATTGCGCTGTTTCTGGCCGCCGCCGCAACATTGGCATTGCCGCTGGCCGTCCGCCGCATGATCGACCACGGCTTCTCTCAGGCCAATGAACAGTTCATCAACAGCTATTTCGGCATGCTGCTTGTTGTCGCAGCCCTGCTCGCCAGTGCCAGTGCACTTCGCTACTACTTTGTCATCACCATCGGTGAACGTGTCGTTTCGGACCTGCGCCGCGACGTTTTCAGTCACGTCACGTCGCTCTCGGCTTCGTTTTTCGATACCAACCAATCCGGTGAAATCATTTCCAGGCTGACCGCGGACACCACGCAGATCAAATCAACGGTCGGAGCAACGGCATCCCTGGCGCTACGCAACGCGATCCTCTGCCTTGGCGCTGTTCTCATGATGATCGTAACGAGCCCGAAGCTTTCGGGTCTCGTGCTCATCGCCATTCCCATCATCGTCTTTCCGATGGTGGCCTTCGGCCGCAATGTGCGGCGCCGCTCCCGCGAAGCCCAGGATACGCTCGCCCATGCAACCGCCTATGCCAGCGAGGCCATCGGCGCATCCAGAACCGTTCAGGCATTCAATGGAGAGCCGGAAGCCAATCGTCGCTACGGCAGTGCGGTGGAATTCGCCTTCGAGGCAGCGCGCAATGCCGTGAGAGCCCGGGCAATCCTGACCGGTTTTGCGATTCTCATGATATTCGGAAGCGTCGTCGCCATTCTCTGGTTCGGCGCTCAAAATGTCCTGGATGGGTCCATGTCACCAGGCACGCTGGGCCAGTTCCTGCTATACTCGGTCCTGGCGGCCACCAGCCTGGGAGCACTGTCGGAAGTCTGGGGTGAACTGTCGCAGGCAGCTGGTGCCGCCGAGCGCCTGTCGGAATTGCTCGATGAGGTGCCGACCGTTGTCGTGCCGGAAAATCCCCAATCGCTGCCACAGCCGCCGGTCGGTTCAATTGCTTTCAGCAATGTCGCCTTTGCCTACCCGGCACGCCCCGAACAATCGATCCTGCAGGACCTGTCCTTCGACGTCAAACCGGGAGAGACCGTCGCCATTGTCGGCCCTTCCGGCGCCGGCAAGAGCACGCTCTTTGCGTTGATCAGCCGCTTTTACGATCCGTCAGGCGGGACGATCAGTCTTGATGGTGTCAATGTCAGCGACATCGATCCCGCAGCGTTGCGCGCCCGCCTTGCTTCAGTCCCGCAGGATGTTGCCATCTTCGCCAGCTCAATTCGCGACAACATTGCCTTTGGCCGTCCGGGTGCAAGCGATTCCGAGATCGTCGATGCCGCCAAGGCGGCCCTCGCCGATCCCTTCATCGTGCAGATGGAAAAAGGCTACGATACGCCGGTTGGCGAACGGGGCATCACTTTGTCCGGCGGTCAGCGCCAGCGCATCGCCATTGCCCGTGCGATTTTGAAGGATGCTCCTGTCCTGTTGCTGGACGAGGCAACCTCTGCGCTCGATGCCGAAAGCGAGACATTGGTTCAAAAGGCATTGAACGGTCTCATGCAGGGCCGCACGACACTGGTCATCGCCCACCGGCTTGCAACCGTCAAGAAAGCCGATCGCATCCTTGTGATGGATGGTGGCCGGATTGTCGAAGAGGGGACGCATGCAAATCTGGTCAAGAAGGGCGGAATCTATGCCCGTCTCGCCAGGCTCCAGTTTCATGACCATGAACCGGATCATCATCCGGTCACCGTCGAAGCCGCCAAATAGTCAGCACGATAACAAGGTGGGGCCGTCAGCGCGGTAGCCGCTCCCAACCAGCCGCAAAATCCACACGCTCACAGCCCGTGAAACGGGCCATGCGTTCCAATGCCGTTTCAAGCCGCTGCCGACGTCCCTTGGAGAGCGCCGCCTTGGGTTCGGGCCAATAGGCCTTGACCTTGAGGACCCCTGCGTCGCGCTCGCATTTCATGTCGATCCGGCCGATCAGCCGATCCCCCTCGAGCACCGGAAACACGTAATAGCCGTAGACCCGCTTGTGTGCCGGTACAAAGACCTCGATCCGGTAATGAAATCCGAACAGCCTCTCTGTCCGCTTGCGGTCGCGCAGGGCCGGATCGAAGGGGCTCAGGATGCGAATTCTGCCCGGCGGCGCCGGAGCTTCATCGGCGCAGGCAAAAACATCCGGGCGCGCGTAGCAGCGGCGCGGGCGCGAGCCGTCAGCGGAATCAACTTCAATCTCGATCAGGGCACCCTGTTTCAGGGCACTGTTGCACCAGTTCTTCGCCTCGGCCGGGGTCACGGTCTCCCAGAACGCCGCAATCTCACCCGATGTTGCAAATCCCAGCCGGTCCAGCGCCGCATTGCATGCCCAGTCCACGGTTTCAGCCATACCCGGTTCGACGGAGACATGGACAGCCGGAATAACCCGTTCCGTCAGGTCATAGACCTTGAAAAAGCCTTCACGCCGGCAGACGCTGAGCGCACCGGTGCGCCACAGATATTCCAGCGCGGTTTTGGAAGGGTGCCAGTCCCACCAGCCGCCTTTTGAGCGTTCCTCATCGGCTCCAACTTCGCTGGACATGACCGGACCATGCTGGCGCACCTGGTCAAGAACCTCGTCGAATTTCTCCGCGAACCCGTCTCGGCGCCAGTTTTGCCAACGCTCGCGAAGTCGAACCGAGCTCCGATCGAACCGCAGGCGCCAGTAGGGAAAAAACGCGACCGGAATGATCGACGCATCGTGGGTCCAGTGTTCGAAAAGGTGGCGATCGCGCTCCAGCAACGGCTTGAGATGTTTCGGGCGATACGCCTGCCGGCGGGCAAACAGGATCATGTGATGCGCCCGTTCAACCGTATTGATGCTGTCGACCTGAACAAATCCGAGGCGTTCAATGAGAACGTGCAGTGCCGCGCCACGGGCTGGTCCGGATGGTTGTTCCGCCAATGCATGACGATCGAGAAACAGCCGGCGCGCGTTACGATTGGAAAGTCTTGGCAGGGCGGATGAGCTCATGCTCACGGATTTACCACCTGGCCCAAGTCCCCGCCAGAGACCAACGCGCGAATGTCGGGGATGGCTTTCATCCTCCTGACATCGATTGAGGGTCTACAGCAACTTCACTATGCTGGTGTGATGGAATCGGGATCACCAATATATAGACGGCCATTATCAAGCCGGCCCCACGTCAAGACGGTTTCATGCGCGTCCTGATCGTCTTTTGTCACCCCTATGAGGAAAGCTACGCCGCCGCCCTGTTGGAACGCGCCCAAAGGGCGCTGACCGATGGCGGCCATGATGTTCGAACGCTCGATCTATACCGGGACGGCTTCGATCCGGTTCTCAGCCGCGAAGAGTGGTTGAGTTACATGACCGAAACCGACAAGAACATTACTGCTTTGCAGACCCATGTGGATGCGCTGCTTTGGGCCGAGGGGCTTGTTCTGATTTATCCGACCTGGATGTATGGTCCGCCCTCGATGCTCAAGGGCTGGATGGAACGCGTCTGGTTGCCGGGCGTGGCATTCGATGTTGCACCCGGTCGCAAGAGCGGATTGATCGGCCGCCTGTCAAACATCCGCCTGTTCGTGGTGATCACAACATCGGGATCACCTCGATGGCTGCTGTGGTTGATCCGCAATCCAGGCCGCAACATGCTGATGCGCGGGCAAAGGGCCTTGTTCCATCCACGATGCCGCCGACGCTGGTTTCAACTCTATGACATGGACCACACATCCGCAGAAGAACGAAACCGATTTCTCGACAAGATCGAAACCGGTCTTCTTCGATTCCGAGAAGAATCCACGTCGCCTCCGGTGAGCTGATCACGCTGAAAAAGTGTATCGCGCATCCGTTGCTGCCGATTTGACACATATGAACAGGAACGGACATTCCCGGCACCGAAAACAGCTTGTGTGAGCGCCGGGATACAGTAAACTTCCCCGATATATTGCCCACTGCATTTCCTCATTTGAACGAAGAGGCTGCCGGGATGGACAAAACACACCACATCAGCACGATCCGGCAAACGGAATTGAATGGCGTGCCCGGCACGCACACGGCGCGAGGCATTGCTGGATCCGGTAACCTGCAGTGCAACGTGCAGGAACGATACACACCCAGACCGGCAGTGTACGCCTCGTTGATTGCTGCGTTGGTCCTTTCTGCCTGCGCCGGAGGCCATCAGACCGACGGACCGGATATGCAGGCTGCAGTGCCGAAATCCGTGCCGTCCCACGCAGTCCCGGCACCGTCCCCTGCCCGTTCGCCAGCGAGCGCGGTCGGAAGCAAGGCGGAAGTTGCAACGGTCGAGGAAGCGGAAGAAATGGTGGTGGAAACACCTAAGGCGGAACCGGAAAGCGCTTCGCAAACTGTCATTGAAACGACAACAGTCATCGAAAAATCGGGCGAAACCGCTGAAACGACCGAAATCGTCGAGACGCCCAATGTCATTGCCGAACGCAAGGAAACCACCACGACGACGGAGCGCATTGTCGACCGGGTTGAAATTGACGAGCAGAATGACCGTGTCACGGAGACGGTGGACGTGGAGGTCAGCACGCAAAAAACCACCGATGTTGTGGTGGTCGACAAGCAGACTGGCGAAACGGTCGAAACCGTCGTTCAATCGGCGCCGGTCGTCAAAGAGATTGAGCACATGTCCGTCACCGTGGAAAAGCGGACAGGTCCAAAGGATGCGTCAAGACTCTTTAGCGGCCCGGACGGCATTGATCTCCTCCAACTGGCCGGTTACGGCATCATCGCCGTCAAGACGGACAGCCTCACCGCCGACCGCAATCGGCTGATCATGATCTGTGAAACATTCACGTCTCCAACACCAGGCCTGGACAAAGGCAGTGGCGCGGCACCTGGCATGATCACGGCCTGGCCGATTTCGTCGACCGCCCATGCGGACGAATTGAACACTGCCGCATCATCATCCGATTGTGTCGAGGCGGTGGAGCGCTATGGCCTGTCGGAGGGAATGAAGGCCATCCGGGATGTGGAACGCAGCGGCTGGGTCCTTGAAGACCGCGGCCCGTTCCTCCTGGCATGGTCACCTCCCCTTGCCAAGGGCAGTCCGGGCCAGCCGGTGTTGCTTGCCGATCTTTCAAGAGTTTCAACGCCCGAAGCCGCTCTGGCCGTCATGCATCGGTGGGCCGTGGACATCGAAACCAATTCGGCTTTGTGGGACCAGGGCGGCTGGAATGTCAATCGCCTGAGGCCGGTCATGGAGCGCTGGCACGACACGTTCGGTCCACGCGTGCTTATGCTATTGGGCCCGGTCGGTGGCTGACCGGTAATCGTGCTGATTGACCGGATTGGAATTTGCACGTCCGATGCCTTGGAGCAATTCAGTTTTGACGGAATCGGCAAGACCTGAATGCATCATCAAAACCAATGGCCGACACCGTTGTCCCGTTTCCAACAAAACGTGAAACGGTCCAAATCCCGGATGCCAGACAAGCAATTTGCTCTTGACCGCCAGTTCGAAAGGCGCGGAATTCGACCGGCGCTCCGCGCTCCCCTCAAGCGTTTGTGCTCACCAGCTTCACCATGCTGCAACCACAATCAGCCGATTGCAGATGTGGCCCCTCAGCTTCCGACATTGAGAGCCTTGCCGAGGATTTCGTCGCGTCCATAGACATCGCGGCGGTAGTGAACCGATCCGTCCTTGTTGACCCAGGCGGTCAGATACACGACGTGAACGGGGATGGTGTTGTCCAGCTTGACGACGGTCCTGTTGCCGGAATTCGAGATTCCGTCGATTTCAGACCGCGACATGCCCTGCATGCCGAGGATGACCTCAGCCAGTTTGAAGGGATCTTCGACCCGGATACAGCCATGGCTTGAGTAGCGGGAGGCTTGCTGGAATTTCGATTTTGACGGTGTGTCGTGAATATAGATATTGAACTTGTTCGGGAACATGAACTTGACCCGGCCAAGAGCATTTTTGGGCCCGGGGTCCTGGCGCAGCCTGACCGGAAAATTGGACTGCGAATATCTGTTCCAGGGAATGCGGCCCGGATCCACGCTGGTCCCATTGCGCAACACCCGGATATTCTGGGATTGCAGTGCGTAAGGGTTGCGCTTCAGTTTTGGCAGATATTCCTTGGTTGCGATGGAATAGGGAACATTCCAATAGGGATTGAAGTCCAGATATTCCATGTAATCCGAGAACACCGGAGTGCGGTGATAGGGCTTGCCGACCTGTGTCACGGCTGCATGGATCGTCTTGCCGTCCTTCACCACCTTCACGACCTGATCGGCCAGGTTCACAAAAATATAGGGATCGCCGAAATCGGCCTGCATCCATCTGCGCCGTTCCAGATTGAGTTCCACCTGCCGGATGCGCTCGTCAACACTCGTATTGAGCTGGGCCAGCGTCGCCGGGCCGACCACACCGTCGGTCTCCAGGCCCATCCGAAACTGGAAATACTGCAAGGCCTTGACGAGGGCACCGTCGTAAAGGTCCCCCTCATGGGCATCGGCTTCCAGGTCTTTCGATTCAACCAGCCTTTGGCGCAGCAGCGGCACACGGGGATCGGTCATGCCCGGCTTGAGGGAATCGCCGGCCGGAATAACGGTCCATCCGCCCCGGGCGCGCGCGACAAACAGCTTCTGCAGAAGGTCACGCATGCGATCGTAACGGGGTGTATTGGGGGAAAAATCACGCAGTGTATCAGTCAGATTGCGCGATTCGGTCAGATGCTGCAGCAACCGATTGGCCGAGATGTCCTCAGGATAGAGAACGAGTTCACGGTTGATCTTGTTCGGCTCGACCCGTCCACGGCGCAAATGCTGCCCGTAAAGCGCCACTGCCTCCGAGAGGGACACCTCGAAATCCGCCAGACCGGCATCGCCTTCCTGATCGAGCTTCGGGAACATCACATCGGCCCGGTATTCGGCCGGAACAAGCCCGTCCTTGTCCGCTCGCAGCAGCACGAAAATGGCTTCTTCGGATGCTTTAGTCGGCTGTCCATCCTGTACCCACATCGGTTCAAACCGGCGCTGTTCGTACCAGGCAGCGATATCGTCGGCACGTTTGGCATCCGATGCATTGCCCCGGCTCATGGCATTCAACCGGTCCTGCATGGCAAGCTGCCAGGAGGCACTGTTGAAATCCTCCTGGTGCTCGGCCTGTTCGGCCGGCAAATTGTCCTGAATGATGGTTTCAACCGTTTCGGTCTGCGCCGCCGCCGCTACCGGCAACAGCACAAGCGCTGCGGCGATCCACCCAATGTTGACTATCCGCTTCACAAGCCTTCTCCCTGAGGTCAGACGATACCCCACCAATGAACGCCGCAGCGAAATTGCAACACCGCCACGTCGCATGCGCCTAAAGCGACACGATTTTCAACAATGTGTCAATCCGACCTCGCCGTTTCGTGATGCATGTTTCAGGTTTCTGACGCTACCGCGCGGCCGGCAATCCGGCCTGAAAAGAGGCAACCACCCAAAAACGTTCCTTCGAGCGCATTGTAGCCGTGCACGCCGCCGCCGCCGAATCCCGCAACTTCCCCTGCCGCAAAGAGCCCTGCAATCGGATTGCCTTCATCATCCAGAACACGCGACGACAGATCCGTCTGGATACCGCCAAGGGTTTTGCGGGTCAGGATGTTCAGCCGTACGGCAATCAGCGGCCTATGCGCCGAATCCAGAATGCGATGCGGTTTGGCGGTTCGGATCAGCCGGTCACCGATGTATTTTCGGGCGCCGCGCATGGCCACGATCTGGATGTCCTTTGAATAGGGGTTGTCGATCTCGCGGTCACGCGCGTCCAGTTGGGTCTGCAGATGGTCGAGAGAAATGAGCCGATCGCCGGTCAGCGCATTCATTCCGTCCACCAGCGCTTCGATCGTGTCGCGCACGACGAAATCCGCACCATGCTGTTTGAAGGCTTCGACCGGGGCGGGCGCGCCCTTTTTGACCCGCTGCAGAACCTTGGCAATGCTCTTTCCGGTCAGATCCGGATTCTGTTCGGACCCCGACAAGGCAAACTCTTTTTCGATGATCGACTGGTTGAGGACAAACCAGGTATGGTCATGGCCGGTTCCGGTGATGTGTTTGAGGGTCGACAACGTGTCGAACCCGGGCAGGCAAGGCACCGGCAGCCTGTTTCCCTCCGCATCGCACCAGAACGAGGACGGTCCGGGCAGAATTCGAATACCGTGGCGCGGCCAGATGGGATCCCAGTTCCGAACGCCCTCCGTATAGTGCCACATCCGGTCCGAATTGATGATCGCAGCACCCGCTTTTTCGGTGATGGCGATCATCCGGCCATCAACATAGGCCGGAACACCGGAGACCATCGTCGCCGGTGGTTCGCCCAACCGGTCGCGCGGCCAGTTCTTTCGCACCAGATCATGATTGCCGCCAATCCCGCCGGATGTGACGATAACGGCGCCGGCTGAAAAGGAAAAGGACCCGGTTTCCGTACGGTTTGATTCTTCGCCCCGTTTGGCGGCGCTGTCTTCCAGCACCCTGCCGCCGACGCCGACAACCCGGCCATTGGTCACGGTGATCTCATCCACCCTATGCCGAAAAAAAAGCCGTACCAGGCCACGTTTGACACCATCGCGCACCCGGCGTTCGAACGGTTCGATCAGGCCGGGACCGGTTCCCCAGGTAATATGAAACCGCGGCACGGAATTGCCGTGTCCGTCTGCCAGCGCGCCGCCGCGTTCCGCCCAGCCGACAACGGGAAACCAGCGCACACCCTGTTGATGAAGCCATGACCGTTTTTCGCCTGCGGCAAAATCCACATAGGCTTCGGCCCATTTGCGCGGCCAGTGATCCTCGGCACGGTCGAAGCCAGCCGAGCCCATCCAGTCCTGCCAGGCAAGATCCCTGTTGTCGCGTATGCCGAGACGGCGCTGCTCAGGTGAATTGACGAAAAACAGCCCGCCAAAGGACCAGAAGGCCTGACCGCCAATATTGGCCTCATTTTCCTGGTCGAGGATGATGACCGATTTCCCGGCCTCGGCAAGCTCTGCCGCCGCCGTCAGCCCCGCCAGCCCGGCACCCACAATGATCGCATCACAATCCATGGGCCACTCCGGGTATTATCGTTCTGTCAGCTTCAGTTCGATGCGACGGTTGGTGGCGCGCGCCTCGACCGAGTTGCCCTCCTCGATCGGCTGGAACTCACCGAATCCAGCAGCAACCAGTCGATTGGCCGGGACACCCTCATCGATCAGAAACTTGACGACAGACGTGGCGCGTCCCGACGAAAGCTCCCAGTTGTCCGCATAGCGACCAGTGCCCGACAGTGGCACATTGTCCGTGTGGCCATCGACACGCAGCACCCAGTTGATGTCGTCCGGTATCTCGCGTGCCAGATCAACGATGGCCGATGCAAGCTTTGCCATCTCCCCTTCGCCTTCGGGATTGAGGTCGGCGCTGCCCGAAGAAAACAGAACCTCGGACTGGAAGACGAAACGGTCACCGACAATGCGGATGTTTTCGCGATCCGAGAGAATTTCACGCAGCCGGCCAAAGAAATCCGACCGGTATCGGTTGAGTTCCTGCACCCTTTGGGCAAGGGCGACATTGAGCCGGCGGCCGAGATCCGCGATCTTGGTCTGTGATTCCCGGTCCTTGCTCTCCGACACCTCGAGCGCATCTTCCAGGGCGCCGATCTGGCGGCGCAATGCCGCTATCTGCTGATTGAGAAGCTCGACCTGGGACAGTGCGCGCTGGCTGAGCTGCCGTTCCTCGTCCAGGGACTTGTTGAGCGCGCCGATCTGCTCATCGGCCAGGTCGTTCGCCCCGGCACCGCGGGCCAGAAGGTCCTGCAGGCGCGACCGTTCGCTCTCGGCATCCGCCAGTGTGGCCTGCATATTGGCCAGCGCATCTTCCAGGTCCTGCTTGCCGGATTCTTCAAGCGCCAGCAATTGGGTCAGTTCGTTGATCTGGCTGTTGAGACGGCTGAGCACTTCGTCGCGGCCGCTGATTTCACGGCTCAGCAGAAACTGAGCCATGACGAAAACCGACAGCAAAAACATGATGGCAAGCAAAAGTGTCGACAGCGCATCGACGAATCCCGGCCAGTAATCGACGCCACGATCGCCGCGGCGGTTCCGCGCCAGTGCCATTGGCTATCGACTCCCGGACTTTTTGTCCGAACCGGATTTGCTGATCTTGTCACTCAGCGTATCGAGCGTCTCACGCATGGCGCGCGACTCCGATTGCTGTGCTTCAATCCAGTCGCGCAACATCTGTTGCTCGTTGCGCATATTCTTGACCAGGCCCTGAATGCCCTCGGCCAGGTTGGCCATGGCGGCGGTCGACCGCTGGTTGATGCCACCACCCGATTGGGCCATCGATTGAACGGTCTCCGAAAGCCGCCTTATATCCTCCGAGCTTTCACCACCGGCGGTTCCTTCCTGAGCGACAATATCGAAATCCGGATCGGTAACCGTTGACAACCAGTTTTCAAGTTCGGTGTAAAAACGGTTCTGCGCCCGTCCCGCCTGCAGGTCGAGAAATCCGAGCACCAGGGAACCAGCCAGTCCGAACAGCGATGTGGAAAACGCTGTGCCCATTCCATCCAGCGGTGAGGCCAGGCCGCTTTTCAACGCCTGCAGCACATCATTGGTGTCTCCTGATCCAGGGTCCAGCGACTGAATCACCGTGTTGATTGAACCGATGGTTAGCAACAGACCCCAGAAGGTTCCCAGCAGGCCCAAAAACACAAGCAGGCCAATCATGTAGCGCGATGTGTCGCGTGATTCGTCGAGGCGGGTGGCTATGGAATCGAGAATCGAACGCAGCGATGTCGTCGACAGCGACATGGATTGCTTGCGGCTGAGAAGCACACGCATCGGCGCCAGCAGCGTCGGTGTGTGTCCGCTGCGCATTCGGTCGCCGCCCTGTCGGAAGGAGTTGACCCAATTCACCTCCGGCCGGAGCCGTAACACCTGGTTGAAGGCCAGCAATACACCAATCCCCAGCACAAACAGGATCAAACCGTTGAGACCGGGATTGGCGAAAAAAGCGTTGGATATCTGACGGTACAATATGGCTGCCAGGAAGCCGGTCATGATCAGAAAGATCACCATGCTCCAGAAAAACACCAGGGGACTGGACAATCGGTGCGGTTGAATACCGATATCCTGTTCCGAAATACCCCATCCCGAGAGCTTTAGTTTGGCCATACGCAAAGTACCTTAGAGCAGCATCCGTCCCGATTTGGCGCGGCGGACCTGCGGTTCCCATCTTCCGGAGCAGCATTGCGGCGGTCATTCATCATGTCCGCCGGTTATGCCGTCTCCCACTCCAAAAACATTTGTCCCGCAAGAAACTAAACAAAAACAGGGACAATTGGAAAGAGTTGAAGCGCAAGAATACCCGCTTCGCATAACTTACAGACAGATTTGTGGCCTCGGATCATGCCAATGAAACGCGGGAACAACCCATTTGATGGACCGGGTCAGTTCGGGTCGACAGGCACATCACGCTGTTCGTTCGGGCACTCAGCGGTGATGTGGATCGACAACAAGACCCCCGAGAGCTACTTCAAAAGGCGCAGCAATTCCTTGTGGATACGTTCATTTCCGGCAATCACGCTTTGGTGGTCGAACATCCTGTCTCCGCCCTGCTTGTCGGATATGAACCCGCCAGCCTCTCGCAGCATGATGATGCCGGCGGCGATATCCCAGGGCAAAACGCCATCTTCCCAATGGCCATCCAGCCGGCCAGCCGCGACATAGGCCATGTCGAGTGCCGCTGAACCCATCCTGCGAATACCCGCGACCTCGCCCATGATCTTGCTCAATTCGGTCAGATAGGTGTCACGGTCACCCCGCCCCAGATGCGGCACACCCGTTCCCACTACACAATTCTCAAGGTTGCGTCTGCCCGCAACACGGATGCGGCGATCATTGAGAAACGCGCCCTTGCCGCGATCGGCGGTAAACAATTCGTCGGTGACCGGATTGTAGATCACGCCGGCCACCACCACACCGTCACGTTCCAGGGCAATCGACACGGCAAAATGCGGAATGCCGTGGAGAAAATTCGTCGTTCCGTCCAGAGGGTCGACGATCCAGCGGTGTTGCCCGTCAGTTCCCTTGCGCTCACCGCCTTCCTCGCCCAGGAACCCGTAGGTCGGCCTGGCCCGCGACAGCTCACCGAGAACGATTTCTTCGGCCTTGCGATCGGCCTGGCTGACATAGTCGCTCGGCCCCTTCATGGAGACCTGAAGATTCTCCACCTCGCCAAAATCGCGCGACAAGGCGCGTCCCGCCTTGAAGGCGGCCTGGACCATGACATTGAGGAGTGCGGAGCGGGCCATGGGCGACGTTCTCTTACTGGCGGGCTTTCGCCGGTGTCGGGACGGGCAATTGCGACATCAATCGGCCCGGCGGATATAGGTGATCTCGTTGGTGTCGACCAGGATGCGTTCGCCGGCCTCGATAAAAGGCGGCACCATGACGCGCACCCCATTTTCCATCACCGCCGGCTTGTAGGACGAAGCAGCCGTCTGTCCTTTGACGACGGGATCGGCCTCCGTAATTTCAAGCGCAACCTGATCGGGAAGCGAAATGCCGATTGGCTTTTCTTCGTAGAGCTCGACCTGGACCATCATACCGTCCTGGAGAAATTTCGCGCGGTCTCCGACGAACTCCTGCTGCAATTCGAGCTGCTCATAGGATTCATTGTCCATGAAGACCAGCATGTCGCCCTGCTCATAAAGATACTGGAACTCCTTCTGCTCCAGGCGCACACGCTCAACCGTTTCGGATGCGCGAAACCGCTCGTTGAGCTTGGTTCCGTCGATAAGGTTCTTCAATTCAACCTGATTAAACGCACCGCCCTTTCCGGGCTTGACCGCATTGGTCTTGACCGCTGCCCACAAGCCGCCATTGTGCTCAATCACGTTACCCGGGCGAATTTCATTTCCGTTTATTTTCATGGGATCTGTTCCGGTAAAGCCTCAAACCGGCGCCTCCAGACCACAAATAGCCAACCGTTGCAAGCCCGGTGCGGAAAACAGGACCACGTCAGCGCGAGCGGAACGTATTGGCCGCTTCGATGCCGGCTTTTTGCTCTTCGGCGGTCAGCCCCTGGAAGAAGTCCTCCAGAGCATAGTCTTCCAGTCCGGAACGCCGGGACAGAATGTACCATTTGGCCGCCTCGATCGGATCGGGCCGCGTTCCGATCGCATTTACATAGAGATGGGAAAGGCGGTTTTGCGCCATGACATTGCCGGAATTGGCGGCTCGGCGCATCCAGCCGAAGCCGGTATCATAGTCCACTTCGCCGCCGATACCGTCAATCAGCCACACCGCAAGATCCAGTTGCGCCGTATCGAATCCTGACCGCGCTGCTCGCACAAGCCAGTGGCGGGCCATCGCAGGATCGGCAGGCTGCTGTCCCACTCCGTAGGCATAGATCTGAGACAGCGCGAACTGCGCATCGGCAATGCCGTTTTGCGCTGCCTTGATCATGTAGGGAAGAGCCTGCTTCAATCCACCGTCACCCGGCTGATCGGTGATGAGCAACTGGCCGTAATTGAACTGTGCCGAGGAATTGCCGGCATCTGCTGCCTTGCGCATCAATTCCCGCGCCATTTCCCGGTCTTTTTCGACAAACCGGCCTTCGAGCAGGAGCAAGGCGTATTTCAACTGAGCCGCCGTGTCCCCGCTTTCGGCCGCAGCCTTGTACCAGAACGCGGCTTCCTTCATGTCCTTCGGCAGTCCGAGGCCACGCGCGTGCAATTCGGCAACGAGTGTCTGAGCCGCCGGATCACCAAGCTTGGCCAACGGTGTCGCCAGCTTGAGGGCGGTCAGATAGTAACCCCGCTGAAAGGCACCATAGGCCGCATCGCCCCCTTCCAACACCACCGCACTCTCTGGTGCACCAGTCTCCGGTTGAGACGGTTGCTCGGACTGGGGTGTCCGTTCCCTGCCCACGAGCCCATCCAGGATGATGCTGTTCGGCTCATCGGATTCGGCAGCGTGGGCCGATAAACCACCGGCCAGCAGCAAGAGCACGAGAATCAATCTGATCATGGCGCTATTCAATCCGCAAACCGTGGCGCTTTTTCGTCAAGCAGGGCATTTGCTTCGCTCACCCGCATTGCCGCCTGGGCAGGATCGGCGAAGACCGCATGCCGAAGCGCCGCGAATTCGGCGCCGGTATCGGCAATGTCGGCGATCGACTCAAGATTCTGACCACCCATGATCACGCAGGGAATTTCAATCAAATCCGCCCACCATTGTCCAAGCGCGATGTTCTTTGCGTGCGGTTCCTGCTTGATATCGCCGTCGAGACGGCCAAAAAAGATATAATCAGGCCGCAGTTCACCGATTTCCAGCGCCGCATGGCGTTCCTTTGCCCGTCCGCCGCCGACGATCATCTGCGGAGAAAAGCGATCGAGGGCATGTTTCATGTCCTCGATGCCGCCACTGACATGAACGCCGTCGGCTCCGGTTCGTGTCGCCACACGCGTCTCACCGGCAATCAGGGCAGCCGCACCAGCCCTTTGAATGATTGGCACCAGTCTTTCCGAACGCTTTTGGAAGGAACTGTCGTCCAGTCCGTATTGCGGCAGGATAACCGACGCAACATCGCCGCCACGTAACGCATCACTGACAGCCTGCTCAATCACCTGATCATCTTCCAGATCCGGAGCAATCAGAACCAGACGGCATCGATCTTCCACATTCGACATTTTTGTCTCCAGCAACCGGTCTGGCTTATAAGGTGGTGTTCGATTGATTCCAATCACAATCCGTCACCGACAGACCGGTCGCATCGGGGAGGCATCAGTGCCCGAAGACATGCTCTTTTACGCAGCGGCTGTACCAGCGGTGATTCTGGTCGGCCTGTCGAAGGGCGGGCTCGGCGGTGCGTTTGCTCTGATGGGCGTTCCCTTGCTGGCAATGGTCATGTCGCCGGTGAAGGCCGCAGCGATCATGCTGCCCATCCTGATCGTGATGGACATCGCAAGCCTATGGGTCTGGCGCCACCACAACGACATGCCAACACTGAAAACAATGTTGCCAGGCGGTGTGATCGGGGTCGGCATCGGGTGGCTGACCGCGTCCTTCGTCACCGATGCATGGATCAGGCTGATCGTCGGAGTAATCGCCATCGTCTTTGTTACAACCTACATCTTCGACCGTTACCGGTCGCGAAAACACGGACCACCCGACCCGGCGCCCCAGCGCCCCATCAAGGCAACTCTCTGGGGGGCCGTTTCAGGTTTTACCAGTTTCGTGTCCCACGCTGGCGGGCCGCCCTACCAGGTTTACACACTACCGCTGCGGCTTACACCCAAGAACTATACGGGCACGAGTACCCGGTACTTTGCCGTCATAAACGCACTCAAATTCATCTCCTATTTCTCTCTGGGTCAATTTGATGCAAGCGTGCTGACCGCATCGGCCGTGTTGCTGCCCTTGGCCATATCCGCAACTTTTGCCGGTGCATGGGTGATCAAGCGGATGAAACCCGCGATCTTCTACCCGCTGATGTACACGATGGTCACCGTCACCGCGATCAAGCTTGTTGCCGACGGACTAAATGCGCTATTTGGCTAGTGTGGCGGATTTGATGTTCCTATCATTGTTTGCAGCGCGCTCGGGAAGGAACCTCAAATCCATAAACCACACTAGAATCATAATGTTGCCAGTGTCCGGATTGAATCTGAAGTTCGTTCAGAGGATGCTGCTCAATGTGACGAACTTCAGATTCAGGACACCAGGCGTATGGGCGAAACTTTGCCCGGTGCCTTCGGAGACATCATGACTGCCAATCCCTTTGAAACCGATCTTGACCGCAATCCCGCCAATTATCAGCCGCTGACGCCGCTGTCTCACCTGGCACGTGCGGCCTATGTGTATCCCGATCACCCGGCCATCATCCACGGCGATATGACCGTCGATTATCGCACCTTCTACCGCCGGTCGCGGCAACTCGCCTCCAGCCTTGCCGGACTCGGGATCGGCAAAGGCGACACAGTCTCCGTCATGCTGTCCAACACGCCGGCAATGCTGGAAGCCCATCATGGTGTGCCAATGACCGGCGCCGTTCTGCATTCCCTCAACACACGCCTCGACGCTGCCGTTATCGCCTTCCAGCTTGACCATGCGGATGCCAGGGTGCTGATCGTCGATCGCGAATTCTCTGGCGTTGTGGCCGAGGCGCTGAAACAGACAAGCGTTTCACCGATCGTAATCGACTATGACGATCCGCAATTCGGCACGGACACTCCGTTTCCCAAGGGCGAACCCATCGGCAGTCATGACTATGAGACCTTCGTGACCGGGGGGGATCCTGATTACCGGTGGACCGGCCCCGCCGACGAATGGGAAGCCGTCTCCCTCAACTATACGTCCGGCACCACCGGAAACCCGAAAGGCGTCGTCTATCATCACCGTGGTGCCGCTCTCATGGGCTACTCGAATGTCGTCGCTTCCGGCATGACGAAACATCCGATCTATCTGTGGACCCTGCCGATGTTCCACTGCAATGGCTGGTGCTTTCCATGGACGCTGGGCGTTGTCGCCGGAACCCATGTCTGTTTGCGCTGGGTGCGCGCCAGCGCCATCTATGACGCGATCGCCGATCATGGCGTCACCCATCTTTGCGGCGCGCCCATCGTCATGGCAACGCTGCTGAACGCACCAGACAGCGAAAAGCGCAGTTTCGACCAGACGGTGTCATTCAACACGGCCGCCGCGCCGCCGCCTGAATCGGTCCTGTCGCAAATGGCGGGAGCCGGATTCGAGGTGGTTCATCTCTACGGGTTGACCGAGACCTACGGTCCCGCGGTGGTCAATGAATGGCATCGCGAGTGGGAAGCCCTCGACCCGATCAAGCGCATTTCCATGAAGGCCCGCCAGGGCGTTCGCTACAACGCGCTTGAAGATCTGTCCGTCCGTGATCCGGAAACAATGGAACCCGTGCCCGATGACGGCGAAACGATTGGTGAAGTGATGTTTCGCGGCAACATTGTCATGAAAGGCTACCTGAAGAATCCGCAGGCCAGCCGCGAGGCGTTCGCAGGCGGCTGGTTTCATTCCGGAGACCTGGGGGTCATGCACCCCGATGGTTACATTCAGCTGAAGGACCGCTCAAAGGACATCATCATTTCCGGCGGCGAAAACATCTCTTCGATCGAAGTCGAGGATGCGTTGTACAAACACCCGGATGTCCAGGCCGCGGCGGTGGTTGCGCGGCCCGACGACAAATGGGGTGAAACACCGTGCGCATTCGTCGAGTTAAGGCCCGGAAAAATGGTCGATCAGGACGTATTGGTTGCCCATTGCCGCGATCACCTGGCGCGTTTCAAATGCCCGCGCACAATCGTGTTTCAGGAACTCCCCAAAACATCCACGGGAAAAATTCAGAAATTCGTCCTGCGCGAACAGGCAAAATCGCTCAAATAGGGCCTGTTGATAAGCCGCCTATTGCAGCGCCATTTCTCCGCGTAGTCGCTCGATCTCGTCTTTTAGCCTTAGTTTTCGCCTTTTGATGTCGGATATTGTCACATCATCAGAGGAGGGATGATTGAGTGCCGAATGCAGTTCCTCTTCGAGAGCGCTGTGTTTTCTTTCAAGCGTTTCAAGACGAGCATGGACTGCCATGGAACAATCTCCTTTTTCCGTATTCCGCATGCCGGCCCTTGGGATGGCCGACAACAACGGATTGTGACACTAAAATGTGGCAATTGTCGAAGAATAAATTCAGCGTCCTGTTAATCATTCGACGCCGATCAGTGGATAACTTTCTCCTCTTTTCGGTTTTGTGAAATCCGACAAAGTGATAGACGAAACTCCATTGTCGTGCCGAACCGCTTTGTTTCCGGCCGACCGCGTCATTCGCACTGATACGGGGAGATCATATGGCGGATCAGGATCAGGCTGAACTGCGATTGCGTGCAGCACGTCTGCGCCAGGAGCATGAGGATTTCGATACCGCGATCAATGCGATGATATCGACCGGATGTGACGCCTTGCAGGTTCAGCGGATGAAAAAGAAGAAACTCGCCATCAAGGACCAGATCAGCAAGGTCGAAGACCAGATCATACCCGATATCATTGCCTGACCATCGATTGGACCTCCAATGACCAATAAGCCACCCGTTGCCGTGATCATGGGAAGCCAGTCGGACTGGCCGACGATGAAGCACGCCGCCGAGACCCTGGATGTGTTGGAAATCGAGCATGAAACCAGAATCATCTCCGCGCACCGCACCCCGGAGCGCATGTTCGAGTTTGCAAAAACTGCCCGTGATGAGGGCTTCAAGACGATTATCGCAGGCGCCGGCGGCGCAGCACACCTTCCCGGCATGACGGCGTCGATGACGTCTTTGCCGGTGTTCGGCGTTCCCATACAGTCAAAAGCGCTTTCCGGGCAGGACAGTCTGCTGTCCATTGTCCAGATGCCGGCCGGCATACCCGTCGGAACGCTGGCCATCGGCCAGGCGGGCGCTGTCAACGCAGCACTGCTGGCCGCAGCCGTATTGTCCGTCAGCGATCCCGAAATCGCCAAGCGCCTGGACGCCTGGCGCCTGGAACGCAGCCACGCCGTTCCCCTCCATCCGGCCAATGGGGCGTAGACATGGCGGCTCCACAAGCAAAAGCTCTGCAGTCTGGGGATCCGATCGGCATAATCGGTGGCGGACAGCTTGGGCGAATGCTGGCAATGGCCGCCGCCCGCCTGGGATTTCGAACCATCATACTGGAACCAGAGGAAGAATGCCCGGCTGAGCAAGTGGCCAGCAGTCATATCACTGCGGCCTATGATGATGCAGAGGCACTTGAAACTCTGGCAGCCCTCTGCAGCATCATAACCTATGAGTTCGAGAATGTGCCGATCGAGGCGGCGCGGACACTTGTGCAAAAAAAGCCGGTGTTTCCACCGCCGAGAGCGCTGGAAGTTGCTCAGGACCGGCTGATCGAAAAAACCTTTCTAAAGGATTGCGGCATTGCCACGGCACAGTTCATGGCCGTCGACAGCCAACAACAGCTCGAGCAGGCGCTGAATGATTTTGGCGGTCGTGGCGTATTGAAGACACGCCGCCTTGGATATGACGGCAAGGGACAAAAACACTTCTCGGGCCCCCAAGACAGCCCCGCCGGCGCATTTGCACAACTCGGGCACGTTCCCCTGATCCTGGAGAGCCTTGTTCCCTTTGTCAGGGAAATCTCCATCATCGCCGCGAGAACAGCCGACGGGGTGGTTGTCAGCTACGATCCGGCTGAAAATGTGCATCGGGATGGAATTCTCAGGCGTTCGACGGTGCCATCGGCGGCATCGCCGAAGGCAATCGAGGCAGCAAGAAATGCTGCAGTCGAGATCACGGACCAGCTCAATTATGTCGGCGTGGTCGGCATCGAGTTTTTCGAGATGGATGATGGCTCCCTGCTGGCAAACGAGCTGGCGCCACGCGTGCACAATACCGGACACTGGACGGAAGCCGCCTGCCTCACCTCGCAGTTTGAACAACACATCAGGGCAATTGCCGGCCTTCCGCTTGGCGCTGTCGATCGCAACTTCGATTGTGTCATGGAAAACCTGATCGGTGACGAGGTTGAAGCTGTGCCATCGCTGCTTGGCGAACCGGCAACAGTGGTTCACCTCTACGGCAAAAAGGAAATCCGTCCAGGACGCAAGATGGGTCATGTCACGCGGCTGGGCGCACGCACCGGCAACCCTTGAAAACAGGCCGGAAATCGACGTTTGGCAACGGCAAAGTGTGTCGTCACTGTTGACACATCAGCCGCAGAGGTTTAAACGCCACGGCAATGAATTGAGCGCGTCATATGGCGCGCTTTTGGTTATTCTGGAGCCCCGGGCAAAACGGCCTTGTGGGCACTGACCAAGGGTCCGGAACGATGAAAGTCAAGAATTCGCTGAAAGCACTGAAGACTCGCCACCGCGAGAACCGTCTGGTTCGCCGCAAAGGCCGCGTTTACGTCATCAACAAGCAAAACCCGCGTTTCAAGGCACGCCAGGGTTGATTATTCCGGCTGTCAAACAAGCCGAATCATCCGTTCACCAAAATTTGCCTTTGACCATCGGCGCCTGCGCACTAATATTTTCGCATGCGCCGATTTTCTTTGATTCGTAGAGTCCTTGGGTCCGTGGCGGTTACAACCGCCATTCTGCTCGGCCCGGGTTTGGCTCATGCACAATCGGAATCGGCACAAACGTCCCTTGAAGCGCAGGCACCTGCCGAGAAGTCCGGTGCTGAGAGGCTGGATGACTATTTTCTGGACCTCAAAAGGGAAGCAGATCCCAACCCGGCCAAGCGTATAGCCGACAAGATCTGGTTGGAATGGCGCCGATCAGGCAGTGGCACAGCCGATCAGCTGATGGCCTGGGCCGATGAGGCGATGACCGAAAAGCGGTTCTTTCTTGCGTTGGATCTGCTCGATCAGGTCACGGTCTTGATGCCGGACTATGCCGAAGGCTGGAATCGCCGCGCAACGCTGCATTTCATGATGGACAATCATTCCAAGTCGATGGCCGACATTAATCGCGTCCTGACTCTGGAGCCTCGCCATTTCGGCGCATTGATGGGCATGGGCGCCATATTGTCCCAGGCCGGCAAGGACGAGGCCGCCCTTGGGACGTACCTTAAGGTGCTTGAAATCTACCCTGCCATGCGCGAGGCGCAGACGCGTGTAGGCGAGCTGTCGGACGAGTTGGCGGGCGACGAGATATGATCTGCTCGAGCCGTCATTGAGTAGTCCGCGAAGTTGATTTCTGCCGTCTTGATCATCCTTGCCGCGACGATACTCGCACTGCTGGTGTTTACGCGCTTCCAGTCACGGCGTATCGAACGGCTTTTCCCGGTCATCGGCGAAATGGTCGACGTCGGCGGTTACCGGCTACATTGTGTGCACCTTCGCGCATCATCCGAGGCTGACCTCCCCCCGGTGGTGTTCATCCATGGCGCCAGCGGCAATTTGCGAGACCAGATGATGGCCTTTCGCGACAGGCTCGAGGGCCGCGCGGATCTCCTGTTTGTCGATCGACCGGGCCATGGATGGTCCGAACGCGGCAACGAGACCAATCGCTATCCCGACGGACAGGCCCGTGCCATCGCCGCGCTTCTGGAGCACAAGAAAATCGACCATGCCGTGATCTGCGGCCATTCTTTCGGCGGTGCCATTGCCGCCAGCATGGCGCTTGAGGCGCCGCACAAGGTTTCTGGCCTTTTGCTTCTGTCGGCCGCCACGCATCCCTGGCCGGGTGGCGTTGACTGGCACTATACGCTTTCGGCCACACCTGTACTCGGCCGTCTCTTTACCGAACTGCTGACCATGCCGGCCGGCCTGATGAGGATCAGCCGCGTTTCTCGCTGTGTGTTCCGGCCAAACGCATACCCAGACGATTACCTGCAGCGATCTGCAACCGCACTGGTTCTCAGACCGCAGGTTTTCCGCAACAACGGCTCCGACGTGGCCAGTCTGCACGACCATGTCACTAGAACCGCGCCCCATTACCGGACGATCCAGGCCCCGACCGTGATCATCACCGGCGACATCGATGAAATCGTCTCTCCCGACATTCATTCCGTTGCCTTGGCAAGGGACATTGCCGGATCGCAATTGCTGCGGATCAGAGGGATTGGCCACAAGCCGGATTTTGCAGCGACGGACCTGTGTGTTGCCGCGATCGAACATCTGTCGGGAAGCCCGCAGGATTTGGCGCGCCTGGCATCCGATCTGGAACGGCGGCTCGCATCCTGACGTGAAGTCAGCAGCAACCCCAACTTGGCAAATACGTCAGATTCCGGTCATTCCATCGGAGCCGATAGTGGCGATCCGCAGCATGTTGGTCGACCCCGGCGTGCCCAGCGGAACACCGGCAGATATGATGACGCGGTCGCCGGGTTTGCCGAACTCTTCGGAAAAGGTGATGCGGCAAGCCATGTTGACGACCTCGTCAAGGTCGCTCGGATCATCGGTCACCACGCAATGCAATCCCCAGACCACCGACAGCCGCCGCGCGGTCTGCATGACCGGAGACAGAGCCAGAATGGGGATTTGTGCCCGTTCGCGCGAAGCACGCAATCCGGTTGTGCCCGAAGACGTGAAGCAAACGATGGCACACAGTTGCAGGGTTTCACCAATCTGGCGCGCGGCGAGCGATATGGCATCGGCGCCGGTTGGTTCCGGTTCGGAACGCTGCGCGTGGATAATTCCGGAGTAGTTCGGGTCGAGCTCCACTTCCCGGGCAATCGAAGCCATCGTGGAAACGGCTTCGACCGGATAGTCGCCTGCCGCTGATTCAGCCGAAAGCATCACCGCATCGGCGCCCTCGAAAACCGCGGTCGCGACGTCGGAAACTTCGGCTCGCGTCGGCACTGGAGCCGTGATCATCGATTCAAGCATCTGGGTGGCGACGACGACCGGTTTGCCCGCCTTGCGACACGCACGGATCAGTTGCTTTTGCAGGCCGGGAACGGATTCCAGCGGCAATTCAACACCCAGATCGCCACGCGCAACCATCAGCGCATCCGATAGCTCGATGATTTCGTCGATCCGTTCGATGGCTTGCGGCTTTTCGATCTTCGCCATCAGGCCGACACGGCCACGCGCCACTTTGCGCACGTCCGCCAGATCCTCTGGCCGCTGAATGAAGGACAGCGCAACCCAATCGACATCATCGGTCGCCAGAACCGCATCGAGGTCCTTGTGATCCTTCGGTGTCAATGCGCCAACACCCAAGGTCGAATCAGGCAGGCTGACGCCCTTGCGGTCGGAGATCTTCGTGCCGGACACCACGGTGCACTGGATAGTGGATCCATCGCAAACTTCGGCGCGCAGCTGCAATCGGCCATCATCGATCAACAGGCGATGTCCCGGCTCGACCGCTTTGAATATTTCCGGATGGGGCAGATGCACACGCATGGCATCGCCGGGCGTGTCATCGGTATCCAGTGTAAAGGTTTGACCCGGCAGCAATTCGACCGCCGTATCTGCAAATTTTCCCACACGCAGCTTGGGGCCTTGCAGATCGGCCAGAATTCCGATCGGATGCCCGCAACGGGACTCCACATTGCGAATGCGCTGCACCAGTTCGCGCATAAGGTCGTGGCTCGCATGACTCATATTTATGCGAAAGACGTCGGCGCCTGCCTCATGCAATTTCTGAATTGTTTCTTCGTCGGAGGACGCCGGTCCCAATGTTGCAAGTATTTTAACTTTGCGCAGGCGCTTCATTAATTTTGGCCTTCCAGGGTTTCAGCCGAATCGGAAAGCTGAACCATCCAACTCGCCTGCTGCCCGGTATCATATTCCTTGAACCCCATGCGCAAAAAACCGCGGGTAAAGCAATTCTGTACACCGATGATTTTGAATTCGTCCTCGGCCACGCACATATTGACCTCGCCACCCCAGCGACCTCCCCGGGCGGCGTCTTCTGCATAAACGTAGTAATAGCGCGATGAAAGCTGTCCCTCGATCAGCGTCGCGCAGGAGGTCGCCGGAATCTGCCACCAGCCCTCCGTTATCCATCCCTCACCGCCCCGATAGCCGATGGCCACGCCAACGAGATTTTGTGTTCCGTTGCACACCCGGAAATCCGCCCGCGCATCTTCGGCCACAAATCCGGCACTCAAAAAGGCCAACACTGCAAGAACGTTGCGACAGCACAAAAATTTGTAACCAATCACGGTTCGATCGATACCCCAACTTAAACCAAAGGCGTCAATAGCAACGCATTTGGGCAGTACAAAATGACAGGTTTGTTATGTGCAGCAATGGCACGCCAAATGTCAACGCAACAGGATGTGTGGAATCCTCTATTTGCGAGCTCCGCAAAAGCTCCTATATGGTTCGCACAGCCCGAAAATCAGGCGTCGAAACCCCAAGGAGCGTCACGTGAGCGAACTGTCAGACGAGCAGAAAACCCAATTTGAAGCGGCCGCTTTCCGTACATTGGTGGCGCATCTGCGCAAGCGAACCGATGTTCAGAACATCGACCTCATGAACCTGTCGGGCTTTTGCCGCAACTGCCTCTCCAACTGGTATCAGGATGCTGCCGGGGAAGCAGGCGTTGAGCTCAGCAAGGCCGAGGCACGGGAAATGATTTACGGCATGCCTTATGATGTGTGGAAGGAACGGCATCAGACAGAAGCGACTGCCGAACAAAAGGAACGGTTTGCACAGACCAATCCCGGCCACTGATCTGCAACGGAAAGCCAACTTTTGACGATCGTCACCCGGGACGCAAAAACCCTTGACGAATGGGTCCGTGCAGGGCACCTGTCAGCATCTTTCAAACATCACAGGATTCGTTCATGTCAGAAGCCCATGGAGTAGCCCGAGATCAGTTACGCGCATTCGTAGAGCGGATCGAACGGCTCGAAGAAGAGAAGAAAACCATCGCCGAGGACATCAAGGAAGTTTATGGCGAATCGAAAGCAATGGGTTTCGACACCAAGGTGCTTCGCAAGGTGATTTCGATCCGCAAACTCGATCAGAACGAACGGATGGAGCAGGAAGCCGTGCTGGACACCTATCTCCATGCACTTGGCATGGTCGAGGCTCCGCCGGAAAGCTGATTGGTTTGAAGGATTGTTCGAACGGCTAAACGGACGATCAGCATTCGGAGCGTTGCAAGACAGTTTCACGTCATGTCGGAATCATGCCGGCGGTGGTGGTCTTTGCTGTCGTTGATGATCTCGGAAACTGCCGGTTCCGTCGAAACCTGAAGTTTTCTGACCGACCAAATCAATTGCGTTGGACAAACCGGGCCACGGTCATGAAGTTGACGGCACGGCCGCTGAACGCATCCGCGCTGGCAATCCTGTTTTCCTGTGAAAACCCATCCATGTGGACGGTGTCAGGAGCGGTCCGCATATAGGCGGAGACGAAATGCGGCGCCTTGCCCGGGCCTTGCATGACGGCCACGCGATTGGTCGCGAATGTGCGGCGCGTTACCAGATTTTTCGTCAACACAGGCGCCTTGCGGACAGAACTTCGGCGGTTCTCGGCCGCATCTTGCGCATCCGGCCGGCCGCCCTTGCCGTTTGAGGGCTTCAGCACCGGTGCGAAGGCGCTCTCCATGATTCCGCCGCCAACCGCGCCACCGGAAAATGACGTATCGGTCGATTGCGGTGCAAGCGCGACCTGAACTGGCGGCAGTGCAATCATTTCACCCTGACCGCGTAGAGAACCAAAGGGGGACGGTGTGGGAACCGGAATGCCGATCGCCCCTTCGCCGCCTTCGGTCTCCGTCACAGCCGCCAGGGCCAGTCCGGCAGAGGAGTTCGAAATCGGTCTGGACGAGGGCCGCGGAACAAATGCCAATTGTGGAGCACCGCTGTCCAAATCATCGACCGGCGAGTTTCCAATCTGCGGTTCGCCGGGTGCAACGGTCAGTCCGGCATCGGCCGGTTGCGCGGTGGCGGGCGCAAGCAGGAGGGCGCCGGCCGTCACATTTGGCTGCGCTGAGGCCAAAGTCACGCGGCCGGCTCTTCTTGCCTGTTGCGTGGTCAAAAGGCCGGGCGCTGAAACACCGAATGCGTTGGTGCTCTGATCAGGCGTCGCGGAGGCAACACTCACCAGCGTCGACGTGTCCGCAGCTATTGCAACACCGCCACTTTCAGGAATAACGGCAGACCGGCTGGCAAGCGACTGCGGCAACGGGATCTCTCCGGTCGTCTCCTCGGAAACGAGCGCCGCCAGCTGAACACCGGCATCGGCCGGCGGTTCGGGTCGGGGTTGCGGCGTTGGGATGAAAGCAAGCTGTACAGCCGGAGCCGTCGCCGGTGCGGCAGGCGTGGGCGCCGGCGCTTCGTCCTTTTTGCCATTTCGGCCCAGCAGGCCACCCAACAGATTGCCGCCGCCGGATGACCGGGTACTGCCGGCAATCTGGATCGTCTTCTTGCTGACCCGCTTCTTGTAGTCGGCCATTGCCTGTTTGTAGCCGGGAAGCGGTTTTCCGTCAGTCGGCAAATGCAGCGTCTTGCCTTTTGGAAACACCCGCGACAATTCCTTGCGGTTCATCCGCGGCCACGACCGGACGCTGCCCACATCCAGATGCACGAAAGGCGATCCTGAGCGCGGATAATAACCGACCCCACCAACCTGTGCCTGCATGCCGATCCGCCGCAACTTCTTCAGCGGGACGTCCGGAATATAGAAGTCGATGGCACGGCCCAGCATGTGCTGGCTCTTCGTGGCAACCCCGCGCGAACGTTTTCGCAGCATGGCGTTGGTCTGCGGAGACCGATAGGCCGAAACAACGTGAATATGCTTGCGTGCACCTGTCGCCCGGTAAACCTCCCACAGCAGATCCAGCAGCCTGGGATCCATTTTGGTCGGTTCATTACGGCGCCAGTCGCGCAGGAAGCGGTTGATTTTCTTCAGACCGCCCGGCAGATATCGCCCATTCTTCTTGTAGGTTATCGTCGCACGCTCTTTGGTGTGCATGAAGTAGAGCTTCAGTGAGCGGGTTTCGGCGAAAGCCGGACCAGCAGCAAAAACGCACAGGAGAGCTGCCGCCAGAACCGCCAAACGGCCACGCCGGTGCAGCATCCTTTTGAAGCGATTTAGCAAGCCCCTCGCCAATTCAATCGGTCCCCTGCATCCCGCCGCAAGCTCACACCGTTTTGTGTCCGCGGCTCTCGGTCAACTGGCCTATATCAAAAGATACAGGCAAATCATACTTCCCGTACAACAATAAGACGACTGCTGTCTTAGAATTACGGTCAGAGCGTGGCAACCCGCTCACACTCCATTTCATTTGATATTTATAGTGAACAAACAACTAACAAGGAGTGAATTATCCTGAAAATACCGGTCGCGAATCATGCCAAATGGGATGCAACAGGGTTTGCAGGTGGACCAAACGGGTCCGTATTGCGTATGGATAGACAATGGGCGCAGGGGCGTTTTGATGCAGGTCCCTGACAATCAGCCCGATTAATGGCAAGGGGCCACCGACATGAACGCATTCCGGCGCTCGACACCAGCACACACTAACAAGGTCGATTCTGCCGAAAGCGCAGCCTCCACCACTGCGCCGGATGATCAGCTTGGCAATTTGCCGGAATGGCGGCTCAACGATCTGTATTCAGGAATGGACGCGCCGGAACTGAAGGCCGATCTGGAACGGGCGACGCGAGAGTGCGAAGCGTTTGAAACTGCCTGGAAAGGCAAGCTCGAAGCAGCAGCCGACGAGGCGGGCGACAAGGGCATCGGCGCGGCGCTGAAGCAATATGAGACGCTTGAAGAACTGTTGGGGCGCATCGTGTCCTTTGCCGGACTGACCTATTTCTCCGACACCAGTGACCCCGATGTCGCGAAATTCTACGGCGATATTCAGTCCAGGATCACGGACATCAGCAGTCATCTTCTGTTTTTCACCCTGGAGCTCAACCGTATCGACGACCCGGTCATCGACAGGGCGATGAAGCAAGATATGGATGCCGGCCACTACCGGCCCTGGCTGACGGATCTGCGAAAGGACAAACCGCATCAGCTGGAAGACCGTGTCGAACAGTTGTTCCATGAGAAATCGGTCACCGGTCACGGAGCCTGGAACAGGCTGTTTGACGAAACCATGTCGGCCCTGCGGTTTCAGGTCGGAGACGAGGAACTGACCCTCGAACCAACCCTCAACAAGCTGCAGTCTGCCGATGGTGCCGAGCGCAAGGAGGCCGCAACCGCCTTGTCCGGGACATTCGCGGACAACATTCGTACCTTCACGCTGATCACCAACACACTGGCCAAGGACAAGGAAATATCCGACCGGTGGCGTAGCTTCAAGGACATCGCCGACAGCCGGCATCTGGCCAATCGGGTCGAACGCGAGGTCGTCGATGCCCTGACCGACGCGGTTACCGAAGCCTATCCGCGCCTGTCACATCGCTATTATGCCATGAAAGCCCGGTGGCTCGGCATGGATGTGATGGATTACTGGGATCGCAACGCGCCGCTGCCCGAGACGCCGAAATCGCTCATTCCATGGGAAACGGCACGTGAAACGGTCCTGAGCGCCTATGGCGACTTCGATCCACAGATGGCCGACATCGCGTCTCGCTTCTTCGACCGTAACTGGATTGATGCTCCGGTCCGTCCGGGCAAGGCGCCGGGCGCCTTTTCCCACCCGACGGTGCCCTCGATCCATCCCTATGTTCTTCTCAATTATATGGGTCGGCCCAGGGACGTCATGACGCTCGCACACGAGCTCGGCCATGGCGTGCATCAGGTGCTGGCCGGAGAACAGGGTGCCCTGATGGCCCACACGCCGCTGACCCTCGCCGAGACGGCATCCGTCTTTGGTGAAATGCTGACCTTCCGGGTGTTGCTCGACCGGACCGCCGATGTCCGGGAACGCAAGGCCATGCTGGCGCAGAAGGTCGAGGACATGATCAATACGGTTGTGCGGCAGATCGCTTTCTACCAGTTCGAGCGAAAGGTCCACACAGCGCGCCGCGAGGGAGAACTCACATCTGACCAGATTGGAGAATTGTGGATTTCCGTACAGGCAGAGAGCCTCGGACCCGCGATCCGCATCGGCGACGGCTATGAGACCTTTTGGGCCTATATCCCGCACTTCATCCACTCGCCATTCTACGTCTATGCCTATGCGTTTGGCGACTGCCTGGTGAACTCGCTATACGCTGTCTATGAAAACGCCGATGATGGCTTCCAGGCCCGCTATTTCGACATGCTGCGCGCCGGCGGCACCAAGCATCACTCGGAGTTGCTGGCACCGTTCAATCTCGACGCCAGCGATCCGGCCTTCTGGGGTCGCGGTCTGGCGATGATCGAGGGGTTGATCGACGAATTGGAAGCGCTCGACAGCTCGGCCTGAAGCAGGTCACCCACCAAGACACGCCGCGCCGGCAACGCGCGAAGCAACCACAAAGCCGATTCGGCCGGCGGACCCTTCCATCGCCGGTGCGATTGTGCTTTAGGGATTTCAACGCAGCCGGCGCGTTGGAGCACCACGCACCGGGGCATCAGCACTCCGAAAGGATCTACCGTGTCCGACGCAAATTATCCTATCCATGGTGAAATCACCGGACCGGTCGTGATGATAGGGTTCGGCTCCATCGGACGCGGCACCTTGCCGCTGATCCAGCGTCACTTCAAATATGACAGCTCACGCATGACCGTCATCGACCCGCGCGACGATGACGGCGACCTGTTGCAGGACAATGGCATCAGTCATGTCAGCGAAGCCCTGACACCCGACAATTACCGCGCCGTGCTCGAACCGCTTTTGACCAATGGCCCGGGACAGGGGTTCTGCGTCAATCTGTCGGTCGACACATCTTCGCTCGAACTGATGAAGTTCTGCCGGGAAATCGGCGTCCTTTACGTCGATACCGTTGTTGAACCCTGGCTCGGTTTCTATTTTGACGATTCGCTCGACAATGCCGCGCGCACGAATTATGCGTTGCGCGAAACCGTACGACGCGAAAAGGCCGCCAATCCCGGGGGCACTACCGCCGTATCCTGCTGCGGCGCCAATCCGGGCATGGTCTCCTGGTTCGTCAAACAGGCTCTCGTCAACCTTGCCAACGATCTGGGGATGGAATTCGACGAGCCGGATCAAAACGACCGTGCCGGCTGGGCAAAACTCATGCAACAGGCCGGTGTCAAGGGAATTCACATCGCCGAACGCGACACGCAGCGGGCCATCAAACCCAAACCACTCAATGTGTTCTGGAACACCTGGTCAGCGGAAGGCTTCATCTCGGAGGGATTGCAACCGGCGGAGTTGGGCTGGGGCACCCATGAGAAATGGAAGCCGGAGAACGCCCGAGAGCAGGCCGAGGGCTGCCGGGCAGCAATTTTTCTGGAACAGCCCGGCGCCAATACAAGGGTGCGGACCTGGTGCCCCACTCCTGGCCCGCAATATGGATTTCTGGTCACCCACAACGAGTCCGTATCCATTGCCGATTTCTTCACGCTGCACGACGCGGGCGGCAATCCGGTCTACCGGCCGACCTGCCACTATGCCTATCATCCGGCCAATGACGCGGTGCTTTCACTGCACGAGATGTTCGGCAATGGCGGCACCCAGCAACCTGTTCTGCATGTTCTGGAGGAAGACGAACTGGTCGATGGAATCGATGAACTCGGCGTCCTGCTCTACGGCCATGACAAGAACGCCTACTGGTTTGGCTCACGTTTGTCAGTTGAAGAAACGCGCGATTTGGCGCCCTATCAGAACGCAACTGGCCTGCAGGTGACGTCGGCTGTTGTGGCCGGAATGGCCTGGGCGCTGGAAAATCCGCAAGCCGGTATCGTCGAATCCGATGAGATGGACTACCGGCGCTGTCTTGAGGTGCAATTGCCCTATCTTGGGCCGGTCGAGGGCCACTACACGGATTGGACACCACTGACCGACCGTCCGGGCCTGTTTCCCGAAGAGATTGATGAAACGGACCCGTGGCAGTTCAAGAATGTTCTTGTTCGCTGAATTGGCGAAAAGTCAACGGCGCTGCGCTCGCCGCAAGCCCAGGTCTTCGTTTCGTCATGTTGCAGGGATAGGTCATCGGATGATATCAGTTGTCTGAAGGGCGCGTTACGATTCTCGGGGATCCGTGACGAACAGGACACAAGGGCGGAGGCAACCATGCGGCATCGGATCAGGCTACTCGCCGTGGCGGTCATGGCAATCGGACTGGCAGCTTGCCAATCGGATTACCGATATGGCCCCGGCTACAACAGCAATTCCATTGAAGGCGTCTGGCTCGACCCCAATGGTATCCAGTCGAGTTTTTCCAACGGCACGTTCCAGACCAGGACGACTGATACCAATACGTTGCTGGCAACCGGGCGCTATACACAGATTAATCCGCGCCTTGTACAGATTGATATCCGGTCCCTTGTTCGCAACACAAACTCCCGGGTCAATTGCACAATGGTTTCGCCAACCCAGCTCAACTGCACATCGAGTAGCGGCGGCCAGTTTACCCTGACACGGCGCCTTGTCTGATTGAATTCAGCAAAATCCGCGCCAGTTATGACTGACAACGCTCCGATAAATGGCGTCGCCAGACCTTGTATGCTTGAGGGAACTCTTTCGCCTTGACCGATTATTTTGACGAACTCGAAACGCGCGATCCACGGGACCGCGAAGCAAGCCTGTTTTCCCGGCTGCCCCAATTCCTGGCGGACGCGTTTGAGCAAACCGATGGTTTGAAGGCATGGCTTGGCGATATCGATCCTGGAACCATCAACAGCCGGCACGCTCTTGCCACACTGCCAGTCCTGCGCAAACCCGAACTGATGGAGATGCAGGCGCAGAACCCGCCATTTGGCGGCCTCGCTAACGCCGAAGCCCTTCGCGGAAACCGGGTTTTCATGTCGCCCGGTCCGATCTGGGAACCTCAGGGTCTTGGGGTTGATCCATGGCAGGCCGCGCGTGCGCTATATGCAGCTGGGATCCGACCCGGCGACAAGGTTCAAAACTGTTTTTCCTACCACATGACCCCGGGTGCCTTCGTTCTTGATGAAGCCGCGCGGGCCCTCGGGTGCCTTGTGTTTCCCGCCGGCGTTGGCAATACCGAAGCACAGATCGAAGCGGCGGTCGCACTGCGTCCGGATGTCTACACCGGGACGCCTGACTATCTCAAAATCATCCTCGACCAGGCTTTGGAAACCGGCAAGGATCTGTCGTCCTTCAAGCGGGCGCTTGTCTCGGGCGGCGCGCTGTTTCCTTCACTGCGCGAGGAGTATCGTCAGCGCGGTGTCCATGTTCTGCAGGCCTTTGCGACGGCGGATGTCGGCGTCATCGCCTATGAAAGCGCCGATAGCGCCGGACACCCCCACCCGGGCATGATCATCAACGAAAACCTGATCGTCGAAATCGTCCGGCCCGGCACCGGAACGCCGGTTGACGAGGGCGACGTCGGCGAAATTGTCGTCACGTCACTCAACCCGGCCTATCCGCTGATCCGGTTTGGAACAGGTGACATGTCGGCCATCATGGAGGGTGCCTCCCCCTGCGGGCGCACCGGCACGAGAATCAAGGGCTGGATGGGCCGCGCCGATCAACGCACCAAGATCAAGGGCATGTTCGTTGATCCAAAGCAGATCGGGCTTTTGCTACAGCGACATAGGGATCTCGCCAAAGCAAGGCTGGTCGTTCACCGTAAAGGCAGCGAGGATGCCATGCTGTTGGAGGTCGAACCCGTTGGTCAGGAGCACCCTGACGCCGCCGCAATCGCCAAGAGCCTGTCCGATATCACCAAGTTGCGCGGCGAGATTGCCGTGCGGCCATCCGGGAGTCTTCCCAATGATGGCAAGGTCATTTCCGACGAGCGCGACTACGAATCTTGAGGCCAATTGCAAGCTTGCGATCGGCCGGCAATGATGGAAACATGGCCTTCTGATGAAGAGTTGAGCCACTCCATTTAGGTGCTTCGTCACAATTTTCGCATCCCCTCCCATTTTTTCAGTAAAGGAGCCCCCCATGTCGAAATTTATTACGCGATTGCTCCTGTCGACAGCGGCCCTGGCCGTTTCGACGGGCATGGCTTTGGCGGACTTTGAATTGAATGTCCTTCATTTCAATGACCTTCACAGCCGCATTGAGCCGATCAACAGGTTCGATTCCACCTGCTCGGCCGAAGATGATGCCGAGGGAAAATGTTTTGGCGGCGTGGCGCGTCTCAAGACCGCGATTGACCAGCGCCGGGCCGATCTGGAAAATGTTCTCGTTCTGTCAGCTGGCGACAATTTCCAGGGATCGCTCTTCTACAGCACCTACAAGGGGGAAGCCGAGGCAGAGTTTCTCGATCTTATGGGGCTCGATGCGAACGTCATTGGCAACCACGAATTCGACGACGGTGATGATGTTCTGGCACGGTTTCTCGACAAGACGACATTTCCCACCATTTCGGGCAATGCGCTGATCGGCGCCAACAGCCCACTTGCCGGGAAGATGCCCGAATACATCATCAAGGATGTCGGCGGCGAAAAGATCGCGATTATCGGCGCTGTGGCAGAGGACACGGGAGAAACATCATCACCCAGCGACGCCGTCCTTTTCATGGATTCGGTTCTCTACCTCAATGACGCCGTCGCCAAGGTCAAGGAAGCCGGTGCGACCAAGATTATCGCCCTGACCCACACCGGACTTGCAAAGGACAAGCAGATCGCAGCTGAAGTCGACGGCATCGATCTGATTGTGGGCGGACACAGCCACACGCTGATGTCCAATGAGGATGACAAGGCGGAGCACCCCTATCCAGTTACCATAACCGGTCCCTCCGGCAAGGAGGTGCCGATTGCCCACGCCTATGCCTATTCAAAATACCTCGGAGAAATCAAGGTCGTCTTTGACGATGACGGCAACATCACAAGCGTTTCCGGCGCGCCAGTTCTGATTGACGCTCAATTTGCTCCTGATCCCGCGATGGTCGCCCGGATCAAGGAACTTGCGGCACCCATCGAGAAGCTCAAGAAAACGGTTATCGCCGTCACCGAAGCAACGATTGATGGCGACCGAAGCAATTGCCGCGCACGTGAATGCGAAATGGGCAACCTGGTCACCGACGCCATGCTGCAACGTGTCTCCGGCCAGGGCATCGAGATCGCCATCCAGAATGGAGGCGGTCTGCGTGCCTCGATTGATCAGGGCAACGTCACCATGGGCGAAGTGCTCACGGTCCTGCCCTTTCAGAACACGCTCTCCACTTTCCGGTTGAAGGGATCGGATGTGATTGCGGCGCTTGAAAACGGTGTCAGCCAGATCGAAGAAGGCGGCGGGCGCTTCCCGCAGGTTGCCGGGTTGAAATACAGTTTTGACCCCTCCAAGCCTGCCGGGTCGAGAACGTCCGACGTCATGGTGCGCAAGGATGGCGCCTACGAGCCGATCGACGCCGACACGGTCTACGGTGTCGTGTCCAACAACTTCATGCGCGGCGGCGGTGACGGCTATTCGGTCTTTGTCACGGGTGGCATGGACGCCTATGATTTCGGGCCCGGTCTGGAAGACGTGGTGGCGCAGTACCTGACGGCCAATTCGCCCTACACGCCTTACCTCAACAATCGCATCACGCAGGTTTCGGCGAATGCGTCCCAGCCGATTGCAAAGGAAGCCGATTCGGCAATGGAAAAGATGGAGGACGAGGCCAAGGAAGGTGTTGCGATGGTCGAAAAGGCAGTGATGTCGGCTGAAAGCCATGTGGTGGCGGCAGGTGACAGCCTGTGGAAGCTTGCCGAAAAATATCTTGGCGATGGCCTGAAATGGGGCGACATCGCCAAGGCCAATCCCGATCAAGACCCGAACAAGCTGGAGGTTGGAACCGCCCTGACCATTCCATCCAAGTAAAGCAACGAAATCGATTGGAGCGGCCCGGCATTGCCCGGGCCGTTTTCTTTTTGCCATCTGCTGGACAGGCTTGAAATCAACCCCCTCTCCCATATGTTCCAAGCAGACCAAACAACGGAACGCCCATGAATATCAGCAACCCTGAGACCAACGATGCCGTACCGGTGGAGACCACCCTTCCCCCGGATCATCCGCCCGTCGCGTTCGCCAAGGTCGGTGTCCTGCTGGTCAATCTGGGCACCCCGGACGGCACGGACTATGTTTCCATGCGTCGTTATCTGCGGGAGTTCCTGACCGACAAACGTGTCATCGAATGGCCGCGGGCACTCTGGTATCCAATTCTGTTCGGCATTGTTCTCAACACCCGGCCCGGACGGGTCGGCAAGGCATATGAATCCATCTGGAACACCGAACGCGACGAAAGTTATCTGCGCACCTATACCAGGAGCCAGTCGGATCTTCTGGGCGAGGCCCTGAAGGACCATCCGCAGATCATCGTGGACTGGGCAATGCGCTATGGCCAGCCTTCGATCTCAGATCGTATCAATGCACTCCAGCAGGCCGGCTGCGAACGCGTCCTTCTGTTTCCGCTTTATCCGCAATATGCCGCCAGCACCACGGCCACTGTCAATGACAAGGCGTTTGAAGCACTCAGCGCCATGCGGTGGCAACCGGCCCTGCGCACCGTGCCGCCCTATCATGACGATCCTGCCTATATCAAAGCCCTCGCCCATTCGATCGAAACGCATCTGGCGGGTCTCGATTGGGAACCGGAAATTGTGCTGTCCTCCTTTCACGGCATTCCACAATCCTATTTTGCCAAGGGCGATCCCTATCACTGCCACTGCATGAAGACAGCGCGGCTGGTGCGCGAGGAACTCGGTTGGGACGAGAGCCGGTTCAGGGCGACATTTCAGTCACGCTTCGGCCCGGAGGAATGGCTGCAGCCCTACACCGACAAGACAATCGAAAAACTGGCCAAGGACGGCACCAGGCGAATTGCAGTGATCAATCCGGGCTTTGTCTCCGACTGTCTGGAGACGCTGGAAGAGATCGCCGGCGAAGGCGAAGAGATTTTCCATGAACATGGTGGCGAGAAGTTCACCCACATTCCCTGCCTCAATGACGGCAAATCGGGCATGGATGTGATCGAAACCGTGGTGCGCCGGGAACTGCAAGGCTGGATCTGACCGACGAACGGGTCGTCATCCACACTGCTCATTTGCAACTTTCACAATAAATCCCCATCTTCGCCCATGAACCGTCCCGGTGGATCGAGTGATTCGCGGCGGATCAGTGATTATTTGAAACGGGAGAAAACGCCATGCCACTGGCCGGTTTTGACATTGCGGTCATCGTATTTGTCGTCCTTGTCATCCTCGTTCTGTTTGCCGGCATCAAGACGATACCGCAGGGCTACAATTACACCGTCGAACGTTTCGGGCGCTATACACGAACCCTCAATCCGGGCCTCAATCTGATTGTTCCGTTCATTGACCGGGTCGGTGCACGCATGAACATGATGGAACAGGTCCTCGATGTGCCGACGCAGGAGGTCATCACTCGGGACAATGCCAGCGTTGCCGCAGATGCCGTCGCCTTCTACCAGGTTCTCAATGCGCCGCAGGCCGCCTACCAGGTCAACAATCTGGAAACCGCCCTGCTCAATCTGACCATGACCAACATCCGTTCCGTCATGGGTTCCATGGACCTTGACGAACTCCTGTCCAATCGCGACGCGATCAATGACCGGCTGCTGAAAGTGGTCGACGAAGCCGCCAGTCCCTGGGGTATCAAGATCACCCGTGTAGAGATCAAGGACATCAATCCTCCCAACGATCTGGTCGACTCCATGGCCCGGCAGATGAAGGCGGAGCGCGAAAAAAGAGCCGAAGTTCTGGAGGCTGAAGGATCCCGAAATGCGCAGATCCTGCGTGCCGAGGGTGCCAAACAGGCAGCCATCCTGGAAGCCGAGGGCACACGGGAAGCCGCATTCCGCGAGGCCGAAGCGCGCGAGCGGCTGGCCCAGGCGGAAGCCAAGGCAACACAGATGGTATCCGAAGCCATCGCCAGCGGCGATGTCCAGGCCATCAACTATTTCATTGCTCAGAAATACACCGAAGCCCTGACCTCCATCGGAACGGCCAAGAACCAGAAGATTGTCATGATGCCGATGGAAGCCACATCGCTGATTGGCTCGCTCGGTGGAATCGGCGCCATCGCCAAGGAAGTATTTGGCGATCATCCCGGCGGTGACAGCAGTCCGCCGCGCCGCGGCCGCACGGTACCGTCGGCCGGCCCGCGGGACGACCAGCCGTGATCGAGCGAATCGTGGCCGAACTTGGCCCGTGGACCTGGTGGGTTCTCGGGCTGGTTCTGTTGACGGCCGAGATCATCATGCCGGGCGTGTTCCTGATCTGGATCGGCCTAGCTTCGATCGTCGTCGGCGGCCTGTCCCTGTTCCTTTGGGGTGATGCCATTTGGACCTGGCAGATACAAATCCTGATATTTGCCGTTTTGTCCGTCATTTTCGCGATTGCCGGACGCCGCATCATGGCGCGCTACGGAGGTGAAACCGACGAACCGCTGCTCAATCAGCGCGGCGCAAGCCTCGTCGGACGCACGGCAACATTGACCGAGCCGATTTCGGAAGGTCGGGGCCGGATCCGCATCGATGATACGCTCTGGGTTGTCGGCGGCCCGGATTTGCCGATCGGCACCCAGGTCCGCATCATCGAAAGCGATGGTCGGGAGTTGCGTGTCGAGCCGGTTTGACACGGGATGAAATCGTCAATCGGCGTCCGCTTATAAAGAAAGCCTTAACCACGACCCTTTACGGTTTGGCAACGATTCAAACCGGTCTGGCTTATGGCATCGCATTGGCAAAACAACACGGAGAGCGAGCGGGTGCGGCCGCTGTGGGCGACAGCTTGCTGTGTCCTGGCGTTAATGGCTGCCGACCCGTCGCCGGTCTTCGCGCAATCCACCGGGAACACGGAGGAACTGCGGGGCATTGGGGCCAGCGATGATGGGCTGAACGGTGCTGAACGCCGTCGCAACGAGCGATCCGCGGAAAATGGTTCAGACAATGCAACGGGCGATCCATTGGCCGAGCCGTCTGCCGGGGCAACACAAACGGATGCATCGGAAATCACGGGCACCATTCAACCGGTGCAGGCGCAGGAGCCGGTGCAAATCCCCGGTACAATCAATCCGCGGCAAACAACCGTTGATAACCAGAGCAACCTGATCGATGATCCCGAACCCTATGATCAGATCGGCATTCGGATCGGCACATTCGTCCTGCGATCATCGGTCACCGAACAGATTGCCCACGAAATCGATCGGGACGGCAGCGAAAGAACGGAAAGAACCTACAGCCGCACAACACTCAACGGCGAACTGCAATCCGACTGGTCCAGACATCAGCTCACAATCACCGGCGAACAGGTCATAGACGAGACACTGAGCGGCAACGGTGCAGAGGATCCCAGCACATCGGTCGACGCAGACCTTCGGCTTGATCTGTCGTCCGACACCACCGCCAATGTGACGTTCGACTATTCATTTGGCAGGGAAAGTCAGACGGATGCCAATGCCATCAGCAATGCCTTCTCGCAGTCGGATGTCCATGAATTCAACACCAGCGCTTCGCTCGAACATCTGATCGGCTCATGGCGCGGCACCGCCACATTGAGTGGAGGGCGGTCGACCTATGGCGACGCCGAACTGGGTGATGGGTCGATCATCAGACAGTCGGACCGCGACGAATATGATTACACAGTAACACTGCGCGCCGGCGTCGACATCGGTGCCAACCATCTGCCATTTGTCGAAGGTGATTTCGGTCAGATCCTCTATGATCAGACGATTGATGACTTCGGCTTCGCACGGTCCTCCAAGACCTACGGGCTCCGGGTTGGCACGCAATTCGATTTCGGTGACAAACTCAATGGCGAGATCGCGGTTGGTTATGCGCAGCGCGACATCGATGACAGCCGACTAGCCCCCATCAAGGGCGTGACGGTTGACGGATTTTCCACATGGTCGCCCCGCCGCGGTCTCGAGATCGTATCCGGCCTGACAACGACGCTGGAGGATTCGACAACGGAAAATGTGTCCGGATCCGTCTACTACGCCGGCACCACGGAAATCTCCTATCAATTGCGTGAAAACCTCACAACGACGATTGATGGCGTTCTGGGCTGGCGCAATTACTCAGGGGAGCTCGGCAATCAGACGGTCATCGGTATCGGTGCCGGATTTATCTGGTGGCTGAACCGTCGTTTCGGCATCGACGGCGACATCAGCTATGAAAAGACCCTGACCGAAGGCGACACTGACAGCGACGACCTGTTCGTGGGGCTGGGCGTGACACTGCGCCCGTGATCATGCACCAACGGCCGCTGCTGATGGCCATCACGGGCTCGGTGCGGTTCGGTGATTTGCTCTCAGACCGGTCGGGCGAGCATTGTGAGCAGAACCGGCCCGGTTTCAGATAGCGTCAAGCATCAGCCGTAAATCATCCTCGACCTTGGCACGGATATCATCGCGCCGCAGTGCGAAGGATACATTGGCTTTGATAAAGCCTTCCTTCGACCCGCAATCGAATGTGTTGCCGCGAAACCGGTAGGCTGAAAAGGACTGGCGCTCGGCGAGCTTGAGCATCGCATCGGTGATTTGAATTTCGTTGCCCGCTCCACGTTCCTGGGTCTCCAGAATCTTGAAGATTTCCGGCTGCAGAATGTAACGGCCATTGATGAAATAGTTGGATGGCGCCGTCCCCGGGGCGGGTTTTTCGACCATGGACGCTATCTGGAACCCGTCTGCATCGATATCTTCACCGACGCCGACAATGCCGTAATTGTGGGTCTGGTCCTCCGGGACTTCCTCGACCGAGATCACATTGCCGCCAACCTTGTCGTAGAGCTCGACCATCCCGGTCAGGCAGCCCTTGTCATCCTGCATGACCATATCCGGCAACAGCAGCGCGAAGGGTTCGTCACCGACCAGCTCGCGGGCACACCACACCGCATGTCCGAGCCCAAGCGGTTCCTGTTGCCTTGTAAAGCTCGTTTGCCCCGGTTTGGGTTGACCGGCCTGCAGACTGGCGATCTCATCGTGCTTCTCACGTTTTTTCAACGTGGCATTCAGTTCAACCTGGATATCGAAATGATCCTCGATGACCGCCTTGTTGCGGCCGGTCACGAAAATGAAGTGCTCGATGCCCGCGGCCCGGGCTTCATCGACCACATATTGAATGACGGGCTTGTCGACGACGGTCAGCATTTCCTTCGGAATGGCCTTCGTTGCCGGCAGAAACCGAGTTCCAAGACCGGCGACCGGGAAAACCGCCTTGCGGACCTTACGCTGCTGCGCCATGCGCTATCACCCTCTCCATGATCATGTGACGTGTGGCCAATAGCCGATAAATCGAGCCGCATGCAACTCGTAATGCCATTGGGGGACCTGTTTATCGGCCAAATGGCGAAGCAACAGAAGTGTCACCGTCGACAATCCAAATGGCCACCATATGGTTAACACTTTGTTGACGGATCGACTCTAGTGTCGGCTTGATACGCGACCAAGGCGATGGAACACATAAACCTTGTCTGGTATGATTTGCTGCCTTGCCCAGGGCACATTGCTGCGATAGCAGCAAAAAAACCGTTCGGGAATGAACATCGTGGAGATTTCGATGCCAAACCGAAACAGCGCATGCCGTTGGCTTCTCATTCTCTCTGTCCTGATTGTTCCGGCGCTGCTGGTCGCTACGGCACCAGCGTCGGCAGATGCCGGGTTTCGCAAGTGGATATCCGATTTTCGCGCCGTTGCAGCCCGCAACGGTATTCGAAAATCGACCTATGACAAGGCCTTTGCGGGCGTCAAGACGCCTGACCCCGAAGTGCTGCGCAAAGCCCGCTTTCAACCGGAATTCAAGCAGGACACCTGGAGTTACGTCGATACGCGGGTTCATTCCTCGACCATTGAGCAGGGGCAGCAGCTTGCCCGCAAGTACCGCCGGACGCTGGATGCCATCGAGAAACGTTTCGGTGTCGAGCGCTCCGTGGTTCTGGCCATCTGGTCGATGGAATCGAGCTATGGCAATGTCTTCAATTACCCGGACCGTCTGCATTATGTCCCGCGCGCCCTGGCGACCCTGGCCTATGCCGACAGGCGGCGCGCAAAATTTGCCCGAAACCAGTTGATCGCCGCACTGAAGATCCTCCAGGCCGGAGACATAACGCGCAATGAACTGACGGGCTCCTGGGCTGGAGCCATGGGCCATACACAGTTTATTCCGACCAGCTATCTGGCTTTTGCCGTGGATTTCGACGGTGATGGCGATCGCGACATCTGGAAATCGATACCTGACGCCCTGGCTACGGCCGCCAACCTGTTGCGCAAGAACGGATGGAAAACCGGCAAGACCTGGGGCTACGAAGTCCGCGCGCCGCGCAACGCCAAACGGTATGTCGGCGCATCCAAGACGCTCGGCCAATGGAGAAAGCTTGGCTTCAAACGACCCAACGGCAAGGACTTTGTCCGCCCGGGCGAGAAGGCAGTTCTGAAAATGCCGGCCGGCAGCAATGGTCCGGCCTTCCTGATGATCCGAAACTTCTTCATCTTGAAGCGTTACAACAATTCCGACACCTATGCGTTGACCGTCGGCCTGCTGGCCGACCGGATCGCCGGCTATGGCGGAGTTCAGCAGAAGTGGCCGAAGCCCAAGGGTGTCCTGTCAATGGACGAACGCCGCGAGATTCAAGTTCACCTGAGGGCTCTGGGCTATTATTCGGGTGATATTGACGGCAATATCGGGTCGGGATCGCAACTGGCGATCAGAACATTCCAGTCCCGCTCGGGCTTGACGCCGGATGGCGTTCCGTCGCAGAAACTACTGAGAACACTGCGACGGTAACGGGAGACCGTGTTTTATTGCTTACATTCATCGGACGGTGTCTGAAATGGTTCATGGCGCTGCCGCTTCTGGCGGTGGCGGCAATGGTTCTTGCGACCGCCGCACCGATTGAATCGGCCTTTGCCCAGATCAAATATGAGCGCCGTTCGGTCATTGAGATGCTGTTCGGGCCACGCCGGGTCCGCCCGGAAAAGACCAATCGGCAACCCGAGCGTGTCATCCAGCGGCCGAAGAAAAAACGATCAAAATCAAGATCACGGTCCAGGAAATCCAGTTCTTCCGTGCAGGAAGTCGCGACGGTCGAAAAGATCGAGAACGCACGCAAGGTCCTGGTGATCGGCGATTTCATGGCAAAATCGCTCTCCGAAGGCCTGCAAACGGCTTTTGGTCAGTCACCGGGTGTGGTTGTGGTTCAGCAGACCAACGGGTCGTCAGGTCTTGTCCGTGATGATTATTACGACTGGCCGGCAAAGCTGCCCGCCATGCTCGACGAAATCGAACCCGCCGTGGCGATCATCATGGTCGGGTCCAACGACCGGCAAAAGTTGCGTCAGGGCAAGAAGCGCGTGGCGGTTCGATCCGATGAGTGGGTCAGTGAATATACCAAGCGGGTTGAAGAGCTTGCGCGGGCCGTTCGGTCACGAAACATTCCACTGGTCTGGGTCGGTGCCCCGGCCTACAAATCTGCCTCCATGTCCACTGATATTCTCGCCATTAACGGCATCTTCCGAACGGTCGTTGGTGATGTTCAGGGCGAATTCATCGACATCTGGGACGGCTTTGTCGATGAGCAGGGAAAATTCATCTACACTGGATCGGACATCAAGGGCCAGCAGGTTCGGCTGCGAACCTCGGACGGGATTCGCATGACACGCGCCGGCCGAAGAAAGCTCGCCTTCTATGTGGAAAAGCCGGTGCGCCGCCTGCTTGGCGATGATGCCAGCGAGAACGTTGCCACCCTTGGCGAAGACAACCTGCCTGAACTCATCGTGCTGCATCCCGATCAGGGAGAGAAGGTGGTGCGGACCGTTCCGCTCGACATGAGCGATCCCGACATCGATGGTGCCACTGCTCTGCTGGGCGCCGGCGTAGCCCCGCTTTCGCTGGGCCGCACGCCCCGTGACGATCTTGTTTTCGACGGCAAGACGACACCGGCGCCACCGGGGCGGGCCGACTATTTCGAATGGACAGAGCAAGCATCCGAAACGGCACTGCGATAGGCCGGTTGAGACGGTCGCTCTATCGCGGCAGGGTGGTTGAGCCCATCAGCTCCTTGTCCACATCATGGGCGGCCTGGCGACCTTCCCGAATGGCCCAGACCACCAGAGACTGACCACGGCGAACATCGCCGGCGGCCCATAGTCCATCGACCGATGTGCGATAATCCTCATCATTGGCTTCGACAAAGGTCGAGCCTCGCCCATCGACACCAATCGACAGCCTCTCGCCGAGATCTGACAGCACGCCATCTTCGAACGGGCCACGAAAACCAATGGCAATAAAGGCAAGATCTGCCTTGATGATGAACTCCGTCCCGGCGATCGGTTTTCTCTTTTCATCCACCTGGCAGCATTTGACACCGGTCAGCAGACCATCTTCGCCGACGAATTCAAGTGTGCCGACCTGAAACTCGCGCACCGCACCCTCCGCCTGTGAGGACGAGGTCCGCATCTTGGTCGCCCAGTAGGGCCAGACTGCCAGCTTGTCTTCCTTGACGGGCGGCTGGGGCCGGATATCGAGTTGCGTCACCGCCACAGCGCCCTGCCGGAATGCCGTTCCGATGCAATCCGACGCGGTGTCGCCACCGCCGACGACCACCACATGTTTTCCTGCCGCGACAACCGGCACGGATGGCCAGCCCGTGGAATCGATGGGCTCGCGGGCAACGCGTTTGTTCTGCTGCACAAGAAACGGCATGGCGTCGTGGACGCCGGCAAGTTCGACACCTGGAATACCGGCATCACGCGGTTTCTCGGATCCACCGCAGTAAATCACGGCGTCATGCCTTTCGCGCAGATCGTCAACTGTCGGTTCCACGCCGATATGGGTGTTGTAATGGAACTGGACGCCCTCGCCTTCCATCTGCTTCACCCTGGCATCGATCGTCTGCTTTTCCATCTTGAAGTCGGGTATCCCGAAGCGCAGAAGTCCACCGGCGCGGCTCTCGCGCTCATAGACATGCACCTCATGTCCGGCCCGGCCCAATTGCTGCGCGGCTGACAGGCCGGCAGGCCCCGAGCCGATGACCGCCACGGTCTTGCCGGTTTTTGTTTCCGCCGGCCGTGGCACCACGTAGCCTGTTTCGTAGGCCTTGTCTGCCAGAGCCTGCTCGACGGTCTTGATCGCCACAGGAACATCTTCAAGGTTCAGCGTGCAGGCTTCTTCGCAGGGCGCCGGGCAAATGCGTCCGGTAAATTCCGGGAAATTGTTGGTCGAATGCAGATTCTCGATCGCTTCCTGCCAATTGTCGTTATAGACGAGGTCGTTCCAGTCGGGAATCTGATTGTTGATCGGGCAGCCGGTTGGACCGTGGCAAAACGGAATCCCGCAATCCATGCACCGGGCAGCCTGTTTCTTGATCTCCGAATCCGACATTGGAAGGGAGAATTCCTTGTAATGCCGAATGCGGTCCGACGCCGGCTGATAACGTGCAACCTGACGATCGATTTCCAGAAACCCGGTAACCTTGCCCATATTTTATCCTATCCCAATCACGCAAGCCGTCGGGCGGCACTTCCGGCAAGCGACGGTTGTCGCGAGCCGGTCTAACATCCTGTTGAAGCCTATTCGGCGGCGACGCCCATCCGCATCCGTTCCATTTCCTCAAGCGCCCGCCGGTATTCCACCGGCATGACCTTTCGGAATTTCGGCCGGAAATCCGTCCAGTTCTCCAGGATTTCGCGGGCCCGGTCGGAACCGGTATAATGCAGATGGTTGGAGATCAGCTGGTAAAGCCGTTCCTCGTCGTGCCGGGTCATGTCGCCGGAAACATCAACCCGGCCCTTGTGATAAAGATCGCCGCCATGGTGATGCAGCTCCTCCAGAATGTCGTCTTCCTCGGGAACCGGTTCCAGTTCGACCATCGCCATGTTGCAGCGTCGTGCAAAGTCTCCGGCCTCGTCAAGCACATAGGCCACGCCACCGGACATGCCGGCGGCAAAGTTTCGTCCGGTCTCGCCAATCACCACGACTATTCCGCCGGTCATGTATTCGCAGCCATGATCGCCGACTCCTTCGACAACGGCCAGCGCGCCTGAATTGCGCACGGCAAACCGTTCCCCCGCGACACCGCGGAAATAGCATTCACCCTCGACAGCACCATAAAGCACGGTGTTGCCAACAATGATCGATTCCTCGGGCGCGATCTTGCTGTCATCCGGCGGCCGGATGATGATGCGCCCTCCGCACAGGCCCTTCCCCACATAGTCATTGCCGTCACCGGCAAGGTTGAAGGTGATTCCGCGGGTCAGGAACGCGCCGAATGACTGCCCCGCCGTGCCGTTCAGTTTCACCGAGATCGTATCGTCCGGCAGGCCCTTCAATCCGTAGCGCTTGGCGACTGCGCCCGAAAGCATGGCGCCGGCGGACCGGTCCACGTTGCGGATATCGAATTCAAGCGCAACCGGCGTCCGGGATTCCAGAGCCGGCGCTGCCGCCTCGATCAGCTTGCGATCGAGCACGTCGTCAATCGGATGGTTTTGCCGCTCGGTCCAATAGGTCTCGTTCTTGGCCGCTTCGGGCTTGTGGAAAATCCGGCTGAAATCCAGCCCCTTGGCCTTCCAGTGACGGATCATTTCATCCTTTTGCAGCAGATCGGAACGGCCGATCACGTCGTCCAGCTTGCGATAGCCCATCGCCGCCAGCAGTGCCCGAACCTCTTCGGCGACAAAGAAGAAATAGTTGATCACATGCTCCGGCGTTCCCTTGAAACGCTTGCGCAGAACCGGGTCCTGTGTGGCAATGCCGACCGGGCAGGTGTTGAGATGGCACTTGCGCATCATCAAGCATCCGGCCGCAATGAGCGGCGCGGTCGAGAAGCCGAATTCGTCGGCACCAAGCAAGGCCCCGACAATCACATCCCGACCGGTCCGCAGACCGCCATCGACCTGCAGCGGAACGCGCGAGCGAAGACCGTTCAGAACCAGCGTCTGATGGGTTTCGGCGAGGCCGATTTCCCAGGGCGATCCGGCATGTTTCAGCGATGTCAGCGGCGAGGCGCCGGTTCCGCCATCGTATCCGGCAATGGTGATATGATCGGCACGCGCCTTGGCAACGCCGGCGGCCACGGTTCCCACGCCCACCTCGGAAACAAGCTTGACCGAGATGTCAGCGTCCGGATTGACGTTTTTCAGGTCGAATATCAGTTGCGCCAGATCCTCGATCGAATAGATATCGTGATGCGGCGGCGGTGAAATCAGTCCAACACCGGGGGTCGAGTGACGGGTTTTGGCAATCGTCGCATCGACCTTGTGACCGGGCAGTTGCCCGCCCTCACCGGGCTTTGCGCCCTGCGCCACCTTGATTTGAATCATGTCTGAATTGACAAGGTAATCGGTCGTCACACCGAACCGGCCCGAAGCGACCTGTTTGATCGCCGAGCGTTCCGGGTTCATCGATCCGTCCGGCAGCGGAATATAACGGTCCGGCTCCTCACCGCCCTCGCCGGTGTTCGATTTTCCGCCGATCTGGTTCATCGCCCGCGCAAGGGTCGTGTGCGCCTCGCGGCTGATCGAACCGAAGGACATTGCGCCGGTCGAAAACCGTCGCACGATATCAACCGCCGGTTCGACCTCATCGAGCGGAACGGGCTTGTTTCCGGCCGCCTTTGCATCGATGATCGAAAACAGACCACGGATCGTGTTGAGGCCTTCTGTCTGTTCGTTCACGAGGCGCGCAAACTCTTGATACTTCTCCGGCGTATTGCTGCGCACGGCATGTTGCAGAAGCGCCACTGAATCGGGCGACCAGACATGGTTTTCGCCACGGATCCGATAAAGATATTCGCCGCCGACCTCCAATGACGACTGCAGCACCGGGTCGTTGCCGAACGCGCGTCCGTGGCGAGCATGGGTCTCGCTTGCGATCTCCGACAGGCCTATTCCCTCGATCATTGTCGCAGTGCCGGTGAAATACTGGTCGACAAATGTCGTGGACAGTCCGACGGCATCGAAAATCTGGGCGCCGCAATAGGATTGATAGGTGGAGATGCCCATCTTGGACATCACCTTCAACAGGCCCTTGTCGATCGCCTTGATGTAGCGGTGTACGACTTCTTCGGCGTCAACGGCAGCCGGGAACTCGCCCTTCTCATGCATCTCTGCCAGCGTGTCGAAGGCCAGATAGGGATTGATGGCTTCAGCACCATAGCCGGCCAGCACCGCAAAATGGTGAACCTCGCGCGGCTCGCCCGATTCCACCACGAGCCCGACCGATGTGCGCAGCCCCTTGCGGATGAGATGATGATGCACGGCCGCGGTTGCCAGCAATGGCGGGATCGCAATCCGGCCGGCCGAAATCAGTCGGTCCGACAGGATGATGATATTGTGACCGTTCTCCACGGCCGCCTGGGCCCGCTGGCACAGCCGCTCAAGCCCCTCGGCCAGATATTCCGCGCCGCGGTTCTCGCGATAGGTGATATCGAGCGTTTCGGTCTGGAACTGGTTGTCGGAAATCTCGCCGATCACCCGAATCTTCTCCAGATCCTCATTGGCCAGAATCGGCTGGCGAACTTCCAGCCGCCGCCGCTCCGCCTGTCCTTCCAGATCGAACAGATTGGGCCGCGGTCCGATGAACGACACCAGGCTCATCACCGATTCCTCGCGGATCGGATCGATCGGCGGGTTGGTGACCTGTGCAAAATTCTGCTTAAAATAGGTATAGAGCAGTTTCGCCTTGCTGGAGATGGCCGATATCGGTGTATCCGTTCCCATCGAGCCAAGCGCTTCCTGACCCGTCGTGGCCATAGGCGCCATGAGGATTTTCAGATCTTCCTGGGAATAGCCGAAGGCCTGCTGACAATCGAGCAGAGAAGCGGTCGGGCGCATCCCACGGCGCGGTGGTTCGGCTGGCACGTCTTCGAGCACGATCTGGGTACGTTCAAGCCATTCGCCATAGGGGTTGGCATTGGCCAGTTCCCGCTTGATCTGGGCATCGGAGATGATGGCGCCGGCTTCCATGTCGATCAACAGCATCTTGCCCGGCTGCAGGCGCCATTTGCGAATGATCGATTTCTCCTCGACCGGCAAGACGCCGGCTTCGGACGCCATGATGACCCGATCATCATCTGTGACGATGTAACGGGCCGGGCGAAGGCCGTTCCGGTCAAGCGTCGCACCGACCTGGCGGCCATCGGTAAAGGTCACGGCGGCCGGTCCGTCCCAGGGCTCCATCAGGGCGGCATGATATTCATAGAACGCCTTGCGGTCGTCATGCATCAACTTGTTGCCGGCCCAGGCTTCCGGGATCAGCATCATCACCGCATGGGCGAGCGAATAGCCGCCCTGGACCAGAAACTCCAGCGCGTTGTCGAAACAGGCGGTATCGGACTGGCCCTCATAGGAGATCGGCCAAAGCTTGCTGATATCGTCGCCGAACAGCGGCGATGAAACGGATGCCTGCCGGGCCGCCATCCAGTTGACATTGCCGCGCAGCGTGTTGATCTCGCCATTGTGCGCCACCATCCGGTACGGATGGGCCAGCTTCCAGGACGGGAAGGTGTTGGTCGAAAAGCGCTGATGGACCAGCGCAACGGCTGAGACAAAGCGCTCATCCGACAGGTCGCGATAGTAGGCGCCGACCTGATAGGCCAGGAACATGCCCTTGTAGACGATGGTCCGGCTGGACAGCGAAACAATGTAAAATCCGTTATCGCGGCCATCGGTTTCGTCGAAAATTCGGTTTGAGATAACCTTGCGCAAAATGAACAGGCGGCGCTCGAATTCCGCCTCGTCGGCGATCTGCGGATTGCGTCCGATGAAGACCTGCCGATGATGCGGTTCGGTTGCGGCGATGTCGTCGGCTTTCGACAGGGAGGAATTGTCCACAGGAACGTCGCGATAGCCGATCAGCGTCTGCCCTTCGGCTTCAACCACCTCGCGAATGATATCCTCAATATGGGTGCGCAATTCCGCATCCTGGGGCATGAACAGATAACCGACCGCATAATGCCCGACCGGCGGCAGTTCGATGTCCTTGCCGGCCATGTCATCACGAAACAAAGCATCGGGAATCTGCACCAGCATTCCCGCGCCGTCGCCCATCAACGGATCGGCGCCAACCGCACCGCGGTGTGTCAGGTTCTCGAGCATGAACAGACCATCCTTGATGATCTGATGCGACTTTTGGCCCTTCAAATGGGCAACAAAACCAACGCCGCAGGCATCATGCTCATTGCGCGGATCATAAAGCCCCTGCGGCTCCGGAAATGCAGAAGTCCGTTGCACCGTCAGCCCATCCGTCAATGGCTGTGCGGCTGCGACGCGTGATGGCGATGTGTCCGTCATCTCTTTTCCTCCTGCATTGCCCCGAAAACACTGTTTCCTTCGGGCGACCTGATTGTCCATGCCGGTTCTTCAGGTCCGGTATAGCTGCACTTCGCGGCAAATTCGGGCGATGTCGGCTTTATCCCTGTCCCGTCAACCGATACCGGGAAAAGCCATTCCGCATCAATCTGGTCTGCACAGTCTCCAACAGAATGGACAGACCGGTCTCCGCTTTGCGAGGACACAACATACCCTGTCTGTCCATCGCGGCGCCACCAGTGTGACACCTTCGGATTTCAGGCCAATGGGCCGTCAATCCCAAATTAGGACAGCATGGCTGTCCTAATTCGTGCTCTCTATGCCAGAAATGCGCGACCGGAGCAAGTCGGCAGGGTTAATTTTCTCGCCGGTTTTGCCGTGAAATTGCGGCAATAGAGCTGCTCACGACAGATTATTACACCGTTTTGCGAGACCGTTGGGGATAATTTCAGGGGTTGCGCCAGCCTTTTGGAAAGAACAGCAGCCCCCGCATCATGAAACATCTTGACATGTAACTTGTAGATTACATATTAATCGGCGACGTGAGTTTCACTGACCGGGAGCCAACCAATGCTGAAAACCATTCTTGTGACCGCCAGCCTGTTTCTGCTTGGCCACACTGCCAACGCCGCGACCTTGAGCCAGACAATCCATTTTCCGGGCGCATCCGCCGATGGGCTGTTCGAGCTCTATGCCACGAGCACCGGGCACAAGGCGGTGACCGGCCTGCCGGCCAGCTACAAGACCCCGGCCGGTGATCCCATTGACCGCGCCGAAATAGGCGGGACGCTTGATGCTTTCTGTTTCGACCCCAACATGTGCGCCCTCAATGCGAGGGTCCTGGACATGTCTCATGGCAAGGGGGTGCACTCGATGACCATGGCCTGGTGGAATTTCGGCTGGGTCTCGGCAATCGATCCGGCCGATTTGACCGTCGAGGGACGCGGTGCGCCAGACTCGACGCTTGTCCTGACCTTTCGTGACACGCTGCGCGGTGCGCAGATTGAGATGGTCCATGTCAATGTACCCGACTTCAAGGTGCGCATACCCAACCCGGACAAGACCGAGGAGATCGGCCCCTTGAGCACCATCGTCAACACCCATTGGAACCTCCTCTACTGGGACGGCTTCCGTCGCGCACTTGCCCCCTGATCGCCGATTGCCATCCGGATACAGAAGAAAGCCAGCTCCATGCCCATCGAAATCACCGGTCTTTATGCCAGCCTGCTCGCGATCATCATGATCGTGATGAGCACGCGCGTCAGCCTCATGCGCGCCAAAACCGACATTCCGATTCTGCATGGGGACAATATTGCCCTGGCCGAACGCATCCGCCGGCACGCGAATTTCACGGAAAATGTGCCCATGGCGCTCATCCTGATGGGCATTGTGGAGGCATCCGGCGGCTCGGTCCCGTGGCTGCACGCCATCGGCGGAACGCTGCTCGCTGGCCGGATCATTCACCCCTTCGGGGTCAATGCCGACAACAGCAACCGGGCGGCCCGTGGCATCGGTGCACTTTTGACAACGGCATCCCTGCTGATTTCCATTGCCTTTATCCTGATCCATGCGTTCTAATGCCGCCGGCCCAACCGGGTCGGGATCGTTGATCGAGGCGCCATTGACCTATCGACTGCATACCATCTATTCGGTCATCGCCGATGACCGGCGGCGGGCCCTGCTCGATAGTCTGGCGGCCGGCGACAAGACCGCCGGCGAACTCGCCGCCGCCTTCGATATCTCCCGCCCGGCCATTGCCAAACATCTGCGTATCCTCGAACAAAGCGGTCTGGTCACCATCACCAATGTGGGACGCACCCGCGTGCACCGTCTCAATGCCGAGCCGCTACGCGAGGTACACGACTGGCTGCAGCGCTATGGGCCGTTCTGGGAATCCCGCCTCGACAATCTCAAACATGTCGTCGAAGCCGATGTAAGAGCCAGGAAGCAAAAACACTGATGTCCCACATCCACCGCAGTGTCACGATCATGGCAATGATCGACGATGTCTGGTCGTTTCTGACCGAGAGCGACAAGATTGCCCAGTGGCTGATGCCCAACAATTTCGAAGCGCGGCAGGGCCATCACTTCACCATGGACTGCCCACCAGGCATCGGTTCGGGCGCCCCGGTTCAGTGCGAGATCAAGGAGCTCCAACCGCCGCAAAGCGGCCGCGCCCGGCTGGTCTACACATGGGTGATCGACCGACCTTTCACCGAAACCCTGCTTGAAATCGATCTCGTTGAAGTTGCCGATACCACCCGATGTGACATCATCCATTCGGGATGGGACGAAGGCGAAAGCGATCTGCGCACGCGCCACGCCATGGGATGGGACCACCTTCTCGGCACCCGGCTGCGGGCGCTGCTGGAAACATAGCCACTCACCGGACCGAGTCCTGTAAAGTCGGTTGGCAGTGCCGCTAGGCGGAGGAACGCTCCATGATCTTGATGACATTGCCGTCGGGATCGCAGAACTCGAGAGACTTGCTGCCATCCGCATTTTCGTGGAGACCGATTTGATCGGCATTTTCAGGCAGCTGCTCTTGCAGCCCATCAAGATTTGGATGATGAAAATGAAAATCCACCGAACCACCGATGACCCTGTCTCCACCGCCCTTTCCGGGTACATAGAGAGCGAGCCCGATATCTGCGAATTCGAATTGCGCCCAGCCAAACTCTTCGGCCGTGAAAACGGCGGAGTGCCCGAGTACTTTCTCATAGAACTCGACAGATCGCACCAAATCGGAAACCGGAATTTTGAGAAGTGCCAATCCGATCATTTCAGGGCTCCTTTCCTGGTCCGGGGCCAATGACAATCAGAGCCGCACGGGCTCAATCGAAGCACATAGATTACCGTTCAGACCAGGTATCGCAATGCGGCGTTTCAGGGGACTTGCAACAATCAATGACCTTGCGAACATTGGTATGTGATCGAAAACGGGCGTGGGCGCTTAACAATGTCCACCATCAATCGCGCCCCTCTCCCTGCTGATCGTCGATCTCGATCCGTGGTACGAAGACGACTTGACCGTCCTGCCTGGAGCACCCGCCCTCAGTGAACCGGTGCGAATGGCAAGCTGATCCAATAAGCTGATTGCATGGACCAGTTCCATTGCCAGCCAATCCTGATGCGAAATCGACATGTTGCTTTGGCTGAAAATGAACCGGCTCCACCAATTCGCACGCGCCGAACTGTCGCCAACACCCCGGAAGCAATTGAAACAACGCGCTGAATACAACTAGCGGACATGGCATCAAGTCTGATGGAGAGCGAAGGCAAGGAGCCGATTGCCTGACCTGCCGAGGGTCATCCCGAGGCTGGAGAAAACTGTATCTTGACCCGTCACCATTCGTTCCGGCACTCCATCACCTGAAACATCTTTGCGCGGCTGTGTAACACCTTGGGGGCCACATAAGACGAGTTGGGGCGGGTCACTCCAGTAACGTTATGGCCGCGTTTTTGCGCCAGCTTGACCACCCACTGGCCGCAACCTCCGGACGCTCCAGGAACCAGCGTCCTCAATCGTCACGTTCCTCGTGTCATTCGACTGCACAAATGCCTGGCCGAGCGTGGCTGCCGATGACCGGTCTCAAACGGTCGATCAGAAACGCCCGCCGTTCTCATTAATCAGTAGCCCGTGAACGCCTCTGTGATCATGTCACGGTCGGCGACACCAGCCGATGCGAGCATTTCAGTTGTGGATTCGATCATGGGCGGAGGGCCCACACAGTAATAGATCGGTGCGTGGAGATCGGGGAGATGGCGCGCCAGCATCTCTTGATCGACGAACCCGGTTTCACCGTTCCATCGGGCGCCATCATCCTGAAGCTCGGTCATGGTCGCAATCATCCGAAAGTTCGGATTGGAACTTTCCAGGTCCTCCAGCTCGCCCAGAAAGGCCGCGGCATCCGGATCGCGATTGGAGTAGAACAATGTGATCTGCTGTTCGAGACCGCAATGTATGGCATGGCGGATCATCGACAAAAACGGCGTTATGCCGATGCCACCGGCAATGAACACAGCCGGCCGGGCCGGATCATCCTGCATGACAAAATCACCGTTCGGACCCGCAATGTGCAGTTCAGCGCCATCAGAAAGTTCCCTCAAACTACCTTTGAACGTGCTGTCACTCAGCCGGGTCGCTACGGTCAATTGCGCTTCATGGGGTGCACTGGCGATTGAGAACACCCGGGACGCACCCTTGCTGTCCATTGTGGCGGGCCTTGGCAGCGTCAGCCTGATCCACTGTCCCGCCTGATGGTCAAAGCCTTGGGGTTTGGTCATGTGGCACGCCATGGTTCCGCTTGCAATCATCTGACTGCCCGTCAGATTTACGCTGCCAATCGGTTTTCCGCGACCCGTCAGGCGAATACCGTCACGCATGTTCAAGCCCATCAGGCACAGATTCACCGCGCCGGCAATCAGTTCCACGCCCTGCAACAGAAAGAACACGGTATCGAACTGACCGGCCGCGGCCCTGGCCTCGAGGAAGAACGCCATCGGCACAAGAATCAGCAGACCATTGGCAGCGATGATGGGCATGCGCCTTTTCTTGGCAAGGACCCGTGCATCGGTCCGACCAGCGCCCAACGATACGCCTGAGGCGCCGACAATTACCATTGCCGGGATCAGGATAAACATGCCCTTGAGGATTGCGTCTTTCACCAAGGCGACGGTTTCGTGAGAGCCAAACAGTTCCGAGATGACCGTCGAGGACCAGAAGGCGAGGATTGTCAGAAACCCGATGGCTCCGGCGATGGCATGTATCTTCGTTTTCATTTTGCGTCCCGATTGGCAAACCACATCCGCCTGAGCGTGACGTCGTGCTTGATGAAATGATGGCGGAACACCGCGCCATGGCGCCGGTCGCTGCTCTTTCTGGTCATATTCAATGTCTCGGTTCCGGAACTCTGTGGTTAAAGGTCCGGTCGAATGGCGGCCTTTATGGCGACGATGATGATGAATCCATTGAGAAATTCATCTTCGGTCAACACGGCGTCATCATCGATGTCTGCACGCCGAAAGTCGGCGTTCATGGCATGACGCATTTCCGATTCAGTGATCTCGCCGTCCCTGTCGCGGTCCCAAAACGCAAAAACAATCTTTGTGGCGGTCACATAGGCGTCTGATTTGCCCTTTTCGTCGGCAAGTGCCGAAAATCCGGGATCCCAGGCGGCAAATTCTTCATATGTCACGCGCTTGTCGTCGTCATAGTCCATGGACGCAAAAACATCCGATCTGAACGCTTCCAGATCGCCCTGGTGAATATAACCATTGTCGTGTCGATCGATGGCTGAAAACGTGAGTTCAGAGGTCAAACGCCCATCGGTTTTTTGATCGTCTGCAAGTGCGACATGGACGCCTGTCAAACCCAGTGCGCCAGCAATGATGAGGGACTTCCAGTTCATGATTCTCTCCTGAATCTCACGCCACGCAATGGTTGGAAACGGCCAGTTTTTTGAACAGGTGCGGCGTAGCAATTGCACTGTCCGGGTAATTGTCGAGAAGGCGGACAAATTCCGGGTTCGAGAAGGCATCACGAAAGCTCCGGACGTCTTGCCAAACAGCGTAGTTGACGAGCGCCGAGCTGCCTGCCAGCCCCCTGTGGAGTTGCGTTGAGATGTAGCCGGGTTGCTGTTTCATGAAGTCAGCATCCTGTGTCCAGGCACTGATCAACGCGTCCTCATCTTCCGGTGCGAATGTGAATATGTTGATGAGAACGATAGGGCCCTCTTCTGTTTCCATTTGCGCTGCAAGGGTCACAACCTCGTCCAGTTCTGCCAGTTTCACGGCCATTTGATATCTCCAATTAAATAGCATACCATGCTATGTATAAATAGCATTGCATGGCACACTGTGCAAGCCTAAAGACAATTATGGATTTCAAAAAAATGGAGTCAGCCGGATATTTGATAAACCACACGGCCCGGCTCTGCTTCAAGGGCCTGCATGAACAGATCGCACCGCTCGGGCTTGCGCCGGCACAATTCATGACGCTTCTCGAACTGTGGCGGGAAGACGGTCTCACCCAAAAGGAACTGGTCGAACGACTTGATGTCGAGCAAGCGACGATGGCCAATACCATTGCCAGAATGGAGCGCGACGGGTTGATCGAGCGACGACCGCATCCGGACGATCGACGCGCTCGCTCAATTTACGCGACGGAAAAAGCCAAGGCGCTCGAGGTCGATGCAATAAAGGCAGCGATGCGGGTCAACGAAGACATGTTGGCACCGCTGACGGTTGAAGAGCAAAAGAAATTCATCCAGTTGATGCAGCGCGTTATCGCCGGCAAGAAAGCCGCTCAGGACAGAAAGGCGTGAAGCTGTCCCGATGGGGGAGACCGATTGACCTCAATGTCGACGAACGCTGCTCCATGCCTTCTGATAGTGATCTCCGGGACCCGGGCAATTGATGACCACGGCGATCAGACGGTCCACACATCGATTACGTTACGCCGGCCACGAACGTGAACGCCCTGTTTCGGTTCGAAACCGTCGATCTGCTCGCCCCTGTCCGATGACTCTCCGATCGCTCGTTTCATCAATTCATCGCTGACGACGCATTTGCAATCGAGCTCACGGCTCATCGCCTCGAGGCGGCTCGCAACATTGACGGTGTCACCGATAACGGTGAACTCCAGCCGTCGCGCAGATCCGACATCGCCAAGCGTTACCGTCCCGAAATGCACGCCGACGGAAACGCGCACCGGTTCGAGGTCGTCCTGTTCCCTTTGTGCGTTAAGCTTGTCAGTCTCAGAGAGGATTTGTCGGGCGGCGTCGAGCGCATTTTGTGCATCGTCGGGTCCGGCCTCCGGCGTGCCAAATGTCGCCATTGCTCCGTCGCCGAGATATTTGTCGAGCGTCCCGCCGTTCTGGAACACAGCGGCCTCGACCAGTGAGTGATAGGTTCGCAGAAGATTCATGACTCCCTCCGGTGTGGTGCGTTCGGCAAATTGCGTGAACCCCACAATATCGGTGAACAGGACGGCAACCTCCTGATTGCGCACAGCTCCGATGTCATGCTGTTTGGAGGCCAGCGTATCGACCAGGCTGGACGGAAAATAGCGTGACAGGTTGGCGCGTTCGGCGGCGATACTCGCCTGTTCCATCAGCAGCCGGTTCGACCGCGCGCCCTTCAGGCCAAGGATGATGCCGACCATGACAACGACGACAACCTCCTCGACCCTTTCGCTGATCTGCAGCCCGTTCGGATCGAGCCCCCAGCGCAGCAATTCACTGCCCGCATAGAGCCTGTCCGACCCTTCCGTTAGGCCCGGCATCGAATGGCCGAAGAAATAGACGCCAACCAGGCCGATAATCCACAGCGCGCCAATCCAGAACCCCATCGCCCAGACCGTCCGCCAGGAATAGGCAAGCGTACCAAGCGCAAGAAAGAGGAAGAAGAAGATGAAGTTGTCGAAGCGGTAGTTGAATGCCGACGGAATCGCTTCGGGTTGAAAGGGATTGGTGACCGTAAAGGCCGCCGTCAACAGGGCAAGATCCGCAAAGATCAGAAGCAATTCCACACGGGATTGCCCGACCCTGGCCGCGCGAAGTTGCAGCCATCCGATCACTATGAAGAGGAGAATGATCCCGACATAAAACAGGATATGAAATTGCGGCACGAGGATGGGCACAAGAATGGCGAGAATGCCGAGCGCTATGGTGCGGGCAAAGACGGCCAGCTGGTGCCCCTCATATTTTTCGCGCTCCAGGGCCTGCGCCAGAAAGGGGTTTTGCGTGGCCTCCTCCGCTTCGAGCTCGCGCGTGCGGCGCATGTTTCTGATGAATGCCAGAGAGTTTTGAACAATATCGCCTGCCATGACCTTCGATCCGGTTTGAATGATTCATTGATGCCTGGACGAAAACTACTCCATACGGTCACCGAATGGCATCGTCCGGGGCTGTCCTGCCGCTAATTCGCTGCAGCCTCAACCGGCATGCTTTTGGCCGTCACCTCTTCCCAGCCCCTGATCAAACTTGCACGACGCCCTGGATATTTCTCACCCAGCACTTTCAGCTCCAGCACCCGGTCCGTTCTGAAGTGACGGTAATCCTCACGCATTTCGCACCAGGCCACCAGATAGCGGCTCCGATCCAGGAATGCGATCAGCAGGGGCCAGACGGTTCGATCTGACCTCCCGCCCTCCCGATCGGCGTAAACCAGTTGAAGCCGGTAGCGCTCCCGAATGGCATGGCGCAAAAGGGCGCCGTCAAACCGTTCGGAAACATTGGATCGCGTCGGAATGGCCTTCGCACTGGCATTCATGACGATCGGACGAAGCTCCTTCGGTATGGCCTCGGACAATTTGGAGACCAGGTCCCGTGCTGCCCGCGCAAGTGTCGGATCAGCTTCCGAGGCCACCCACGCGGCCCCGAGAGCCGCGGCTTCCAATTCGTCGGCCGTCAACATCAATGGGGGCATGTCATACCCATCGTCCAGCACATAACCCATGCCGGCCTCACCTCGGACGGGGACGCGTTGCGCTGTGAGTTCCGCCATGTCGCGATAGAGCGTGCGAAGTGAAATCTCCAGTTCATCTGCCAGGTCCCTCCCTGTGACCGGTGATCGGGTCGACCGCAGAATCTGGATTATCTGGAAAAGCCGTTCCGTGCGACGCATTCGTCACCTCCACTGCCACACTGCTGCCAATACGGTGGCAGCAGGGCGGGATTATCGGATGGATGGCAACACAAAAGCAATCGGTTCCAGCAACAGGAAACAGAAGGGCAATATGATACATTTCCAACGCACACATACGATAAACGCTTCACCTGAAGCCGTTTGGTCCGTTCTTGGCCGTTACATGCACATTGACGAGTTTGCTCCACAAATTAAGTCGGTTGACGCGTTGACGGAAGGTGAAGACGGGCTGGGTTCAAAACGCCGCAATCATTTTGAGAAAGGCACATCTCTTGTCGAGGAAGTGACGGCCTGGAAGCTCAATGGGGGTTTTGCGGTTCGGTTGTCCGAAATGGAGGCGATGACCCTTCATGAAGCGACATCCGAGATCTACATCAAGCCGAAAGGAACACAATCGGACGTCACCTGGACCTTCGACTATCGCGTGAAATGCGGATCGCTCGGCTGGCTCATGGGTCAGACGATCATGAAAGTGATGATGGGCAGGATCATCGATGGCAATCTGAAGGGGCTGGCGGACCGTGTTGGCCAAACGCAACCCACTTGAAATCCTCGGAGCTTTTGGCACCGCATCGAATTCGTCAGACTACCTGATGGACGACAGCCTAAACGAATCCCGCAGATCTGATTTCGCTGAGAACACGTTTCATGTCGGCAATCTTCTGGCGGTGATCCGGTGAGCGGCGCAGGGCCACATAGGTTGAAAGAATATCAACCACGACCAGCGCAGCGACACGAGAAATTGTCGGTGTATATAGGTCCGTATTCTCCAGCGTATCGACCAAAAGGTTGATCGTGCAATATCGCGATACGGGCCCCTCTTTTCCCGTAAGTCCGATGGTCAACGCGCCTCTGTCCTGTGCAAGCTTTGCACATTGCGCGATTTCGCGGGTCGTTCCCGAGTTCGAAATCGCGACCAGAATATCGCCTTCTCCCATCATGGCAGCCGCGATCAGCATCTGGTGGAAGTCCGTCGTTGCGAGACACTGAACACCGAAAAGAGGAAATTTTTGTTGCGCGTCCAGCGCCACGATGGAAGAGGCACCGAATCCGACGAAATGGATGCTTTTGGCATTCAAAAGTGCATTGACCGCCGCTTCGACCGCATCGACATCAAGCTTGCTGCGCACCCAGTCCAGACTGGAGAGATTGAAGTCGAAGATCTTCGATACGACGGTGCCCAAACCGTCATCCTCCTGGATCACCGAATGTGCACTTGGCATCCCGAATGCCAGTGACCCAGCGAGCCGGATCTTCATATCCTGAAACCCGCTGCAGCCAATGGCATTGCAGAACCGGACAACCGTCGGTTCGCTGACTCCGGCTTTTTCAGACAGTTCGGCAAGTTTCATTCTGGTCGCGGTGGAGGGGTCGGCAAGGATCGTCTCCGCAACTTTCTTGTCGGATTTCCGGAGTATCCCGACGGATTTCGAAATCACTTCCAGCAGGTTCTGCGCCTCATTTTGCATTTTCGTCGTACCCGTTGGGAGAACCGGCGTCGGCTGCGGCAATCCGGTTACACCTGTCTTTTTCTTCAATGCCCGCCATGCTGGCGATGCATCTGCGGTTCGTCAATCGAAATGTAGCTTGACTACATCCATGCCAACTTGATGATTGAAAGCAGCGAGGCGCCGGCAGTTCCAGGCGATATTGAAAGCTGGATTGGACCCCCGCATCAAAAAACAAACCCAACCCAACCTCTGTCTTTCACGGAGTTGGTGCATTGGGTGTCATCAAACAGTTCCAGCATGGCGGAACCAGCTTGCAGGAAACGCACGTCAACCGGTGGATCACCGCCGAGAGTGTGACGGGCAACCGGTTCGGCGCCCAATGTTGCAAATTGCGTCTCGAGCCCGTCCAGGTCAGCGGCCCGCAGACCATAATGACTGTGCCCGGTTTGCCTGGTCTCACCGATCGTTTCACAGAATTCGATCGGCGCTCCCTCAGGGCCTTCGAAAAACACGAAGCGAACACCCCTGTCCCAGAATTCACCGATTTCACCGACACCATCTGGTGTATAGGCCGCGGCGAGACAGGCTCCTCGAGCATGAAACACCTTGAACGCGGTCTCGGCGCACGCGACCGAGAGGGCAATGTGGTCAAGGGGAAGTCTGACAAGCGTGTCAGGCGTCTCGCCGGCCGCTGCGATCAAGATGGTTTGATCTCCCAGCGTCATGCTGTTCGATCCAGCCTCCCTGAATCCGAACTGACCGGCCAGCATCATCCGGGCGGCATCGGTGTCTTTCACGGACAGGACAGGGATCACCCTATGCCCCCTCGCCGGCAATCAGCCCATATTGGGTGGCCTTTCCGCGCAGGAAGGGCAGGCCCTCGCCAATGACCTCGTCAATGCTCGGCGCGACCGGCCGCCAGACCGAAAGGCCCCAGGCCAGCTCGGGCGGCATGTTCATGAAGCTTTCCATTGCCAGTCCGCCCCGGAAGTCGATTGCCGCCAGGGCACCATAGATCTCGTCCCAGCGGATGTTGCCTTTACCGGGCGTGCCCCGGTCTGATTCTGAAAGGTGGATGTAGCGCAGATGCTCGCGCGCTGCGAGAATGCCCAACGCAACGCCCTTTTCCTCGATATTCATGTGGTAGGTGTCGAGGTGGACAAACATGTTTTCTGCCCCCACCCGTTCGACCATCTCCACCGCCTGTGCGCCTGTATTGATCAAATGTGTTTCATAGCGATTGATTGCCTCAACGCCGAGGTCGATGCCCCGGCCGCGGGCATGTCTTGCTGCAGCTTCAAGGCAGCGGGTGACATTGTCGTATTCAAGCTGTGTCGGCGGCTGGCCAGAACGCTCGCCGATACCACCATAGATCACCCCGCTGAGCGCTTGCGCACCCATCTCGGCGGTCGCGTTAATGGCGGTCTTCAGGAAGTCGACACCGGCGTCGGGATCCCGGGACGGCCAGGCACCTTCCGGCAGGCCGAGCGAACAGACGGCCTGGATGTTGGCCGATTCGAACAGTTTGCGACTGTGGATGGGATCGACTTTCGCTGGCTTCAGCAGGGCAACCTCGACGAAGTCGAAACCATTGCGCACCGCCTCGCCCACCGCATGCTCAGCCGCGGCCGGTGTCCAGTCCATCGTCCAGATACTGGAATGAATGCCGAACCCTTGCATCGATCAATCCCACTCGAAGAACAGTGGATCGGGACCGCAACGCGCATTCCAATCGAGTGTGCCCATCGCGGTCATCTCGTTCTCGGTCAGTGCGAAGTCGAAGATGTCGAGGTTTTCGGTCTGGTGTCGGGAATTCGCGGCACGCGGCACCGCTGAGTGGCCGAGCTGCATGTGCCAGCGGAGTATCACCTGTGCAGGACTCTTACCGGTACGTTTGCAGACATCGGTGACTTGCGGGAAATCGAAATTCTTGCCTTCACCGAGTGGTGTCCAGGCCTGGGTAACGATCTCACGATCGCTATTGGCGGCACGCAAGGCCCCGTTACCCATCTTCGGGTTTACTTCAATCTGGTTGAGCACCGGTTTGACGCCGGTTTCATCAATGATCCGGTCGAGGTGGTCCGCGTTGAAATTCGAAACGCCGATCGACCGCGTCAATCCCTCCTTCTGCATTTCGATCAGAGCCTGCCAAGTCTCGATGTAATGGCCCTTTTTCGGGCATGGCCAGTGAATGAGAACCAGGTCGAGATAATCGAGACCCATCGTGTCGAGGCTGCGCGCGACGGCTGCACGAGCCCCGTTGCGGCCATGGTCCGAATTCCAGACCTTCGTGGTTATGAAAAGCTCGCTGCGATCAATCCCGGCAAGCCGCACGCCCTCGCCGAGCCCGGCCTCATTGCCGTAGATGAAGGCACCGTCCAGAAGGCGGTAGCCCTTCTCGATTGCAGAGGCGACAACGGCCCCGGTCTTTTCGTTCGGTATCTGCCAGATGCCGGTGCCGAGCTGGGGAATGGAATGGCCGTCGGAAAGCGGCAGTCGGGGGATAGCGGTCATGTTAAGCGTCCTGTGATCGTGGCTTGCATTAGGAGATTGGGGAATTCAGGTGAGTGACCGGTCCCATGCACCGGGTGCGCCGGCAACGCCGCAGGCTGGGTTGCTGTCGCCCCGCACACCATCAATGCCCGACGTCCAGGTGAATCCGTCATAGCGCATCGAGATCGTCATAAAGGGATTTGGAATGTTCGTAGAGCCGGGCGTAGATCGGCATCATGCGGTCGTAGAGGTCCGCCCATGCGGGATCGGGTGCAATCTCCGTTTCATAACGAACCATGCGCGCCACGGCGGTATCGAGATCTGGAGCGCCGCCGGTCGACGCCGCCATCAGCGCTGCCGCGCCAACGATGCCGCATTCCGGTTCCTCGGGAACCAGGTAGGGTACCCGGTACATGGAGGCCTTGATCCGCAACCAGAGTTCGGACTTTGCACCACCGCCTGCCGCAACGATGCGGTCGGGGCGGCCCTTGTCGGCCTGGAGCTTGTCGAGCACACGGCGGACCGAAAAGGCAACACCCTCAAGCACTGCACGATGAAGGTCGGGCAGCCCGTGCTCGGCCTTGAGGCCGAAGAACTGAGCCCGCGAGTTTCGCTTTTCGGCCGTCCGCTCTCCGGAAAGATAGGGCAGAAAGAACAGCCCGTTCGCACCCGTTTGAGAACGCGTCGCCAATTCCGCGACTTCGGCGTAGCTGCGGCGGTTGTCGTGAAAAGCCCGCCGGGCCCAGCGAACCGCATCGCCGCCCGCATCAAGCAGGGTCATGACACCCCAGATACCGTTCGGAGTAAGCACATTCGCAACTTCCGGATCCAGCACCGCATCATCGCGAAGAAGCGTGATAATGGTTGAGGTGCCTGTGACGTCAGACCCCATGCCGGCCCGGGTAGCGCCAGAACCAAGCAATGCCATCGGGTAGTCTCCCGCCCCGACCAGCACGGGAACGCCTGCTGGAAGGCCCAGTTCGCCGGCGACCTGCGGCAGCAAACCGCCGAGCACATCGGCCGGGGCATGCAAAGGTGGCAGCAGGCTGTGGGGAACGCCCGTCAGCGAACAAAGCTCGCGTGACCATTTGCGGGTTTGCCGGTCCATCAGGAAGCTGAGCGACGCTTCGGTGAAGTCCTGCGCGCGCCGACCGGTCAGGCAATAGTTGATCCAATCCTTGGGCATCAGAAGTGTCGAAGCCCGCTCAAGGGCGCCCGGATCGTTTTCGGCAATCCAGGCGAGCTTGAATGCCGGCCACGCCGGAGCGGGAATATTGGCCGTCAGTTCCAATGATTGCGTAACGGGGACCCGCTCACTAAAGGCCTCGACCTGCGGCACCGTGCGCTTGTCATTCCACAAAAGCGCGGCATCACGGGTCAGATTGCCATCATCATCGATCAGCACCGACCCGTGCATCTGACCGCACGTGCAGATTGCCGCAACCCGGTCCGGAGCACCCTCGACCTTCTCGAGCACATTACGGATCGTGGATTTGGTGCCGTCCCACCAGTCGGCCGGCCGCTGTTCCGACCAGCCGAACTGCGGCACGATCTGATCCTGTTCCTTGTGACTGAAGGCGAGAACCTTGCCAGCGCCATCGGCCAGCGCCGAGCGAACCCCGCCGGTTCCGACATCAACGGCAAGGTAAAGGTCGCCTGTCACAGTCGCTCCTCGCTGACCGGATCGAAAAAGTGTGCCTGCTCCATATCCACTGACACGGTGCAGATTTTGCCTTCCTCCACAGGGAATCGGGGATCAACCTGTGCGGTGACGTTGGTGTCGCCGATATGCCCCAGCACCAGCGTATGCGGTCCGAGCGGTTCCAGTGTGTCGGCAACCAGTTTCAACTCGGCCTGATGTTCACTTTCGCGCATGTGTTCGGGACGAATGCCGAAGATCACCTGCTTTCGATCGCCGAGGCGCAAGGCTGTCTGCGGGGGCAGCATACACCGCTGCCCGTCCACCACAACCGCGCCACCCTCAATCATGGCATCAAAGAAGTTCATCGATGGCGAACCGATGAAGTTCGCGACAAACTTGTTGGCCGGTGTCTCGTAAAGCGCAATTGGGGGGGCGGCCTGTTCGATCCGGCCGGCGTTCATCACGACGACCCGGTCGGCCATGGTCATTGCCTCGACCTGATCGTGGGTCACATAGATCGCCGTCGTTCCCAATCGGCGTTGCAGCATCTTGATTTCGGCGCGCATTTCGACGCGCAGCTTCGCATCGAGGTTTGAAAGTGGTTCATCGAACAGAAACACCTCGGGTTGGCGCACAAGCGCCCGCCCGATCGCGACCCGCTGCCGCTGGCCGCCCGAAAGATTGGCTGGTTTACGCTCCAGGTAGGGTTCCAGACCCAGCAAATCCGCCGCCTCGGACACGCGCTGTTCGATCTCCTCTTTGGGTGTCCCGTGAACCGTCATCGCGTAACCGATGTTTTTCCTCACCGTCATATGCGGATACAGTGCATAGTTCTGGAACACCATGGCGCAGTCACGTTCGCCGGGGCGAATATGCGTCACATCACGTCCCTTGATCCGGATTTCACCTCCTGTCGCCGCTTCAAGGCCTGCCACCATCCGCAAAGTGGTGGTCTTGCCGCAACCCGACGGTCCGACCAGAACAATGAATTCACCCTGTTCGATGTCGAGGAAGAGTGGTGGGATGACCTCGACGGCGCCAAAGGATTTCTTGATCGCATTGAGTTCCACATGTGCCATCTTGGCGCCCTTTTTCTGGTTGCCCGGACCCGCCCGAGGGCGGGTCCGAACCTTGGGAGATTGCAGATATTACTTGGGCGGCAGCCCCATCGAGGCCCGATAGGCCGCAAGTTGGTTTTCGCGACCGAAATCATCCGTCAACTTGTTCCATTCGGCAGCGATGGCGTCCAGTGCCGCCTGCGGTTCGACTTCACCGGCCAAAGCCCGCGAAAGCTCGATCTCCAGCACCTCGGTGTAGGAGAAGAAGCCCGGCAGGCGAAGGTCAAGTGCGACATTTGGCGAGTCGAGCGAAGCGCGCTGTGCACCAAGGTAGCTCTCCGCCTCTGCCGGCGAGAAAACCGACGCCCAGTTATCCAGGTTCTCGTAATGGCTCAACCGGTATGGGTTCACACCGGTATTCGCCGTCACGATCGCCTTGCCTGATACTTCCGGGCTGGTCAGTTCAGCCACGTAGGACCAGGCGGCCTCGGGGTGCTTGCTGTCAGCAGGAACTGCAACCTGCCAACCACCAAAGGCCAGGAACGGCGAGGCAACCGGTGCATCGAACGTGTCCCATTTTCCGGTTGCCGAATTCCATATTTCGGTCGAGCCCGGCAGAACGGCAGTACGCACATTGCCCTTGATCGAGCCTTCTGTCGCGCCCAGCACGCCGGAGTCGGCCCAGTCGATGTTCATCGCAACGGACCCGCCGGCATAAAGCGGACGCACATCCCCCGACCCGTTGTTCAACGCACCGGGTGGATTGAACTCCAGTCCGCTCTTGTATTCTTCGAGCGCGCGAAGCCAGCCGGGATTGTTGATCTGCGCATCCATCGTTTCAGGATCGAAGAACATCGCGCCCGGCGTGTTGGGATTGTTGGTATAGCTGGCCGCGTGGCTGAAGAAATACCAGAACTGCTGGCCACCGCGCTTGTAAGCCTCGGCAGTGCCGTAATCGACGGCATCAGAGCCATCGAAGAACTCGGCAATGTCGTAATATTGCTTCCAGGTCAGGGGCGCCGCCAATTCGTAGCCATATTTGTCCTTGAACGCGGCCTTGTTGTCCGCGTCCTCGAAAAGATCGGCCCGATAGTTCAGCATGTGCATGTCGCCATCCATCGTGGCCGACTTGATCTCGCCGTCCCATGCCATCAACCGCTCGCGATAGACCGGGTGCAGGTCGTCCCAAGCATCGCCTGACTGCATTGCTTTTGGCATAGTCGACAAATAGGGCGCGAAATCCGGAACCCAGGCGGGGATGAAGCCGATCACATCGAAATCACCGGTCTGCTGGCTCATCGCGGTCAGAAACTTCGGATAGAGCTCCGAAAATGGAAATTCGACCAGTTCGACCTTGCCGCAGGTTTTTTCCGACCAACTGTCGGCCGCCGTTTGCAAGGCGGAGGCGATGAAGGGTCCGTTTTGAGTCGAGACGGTCAGTGTGACGCCGGAATAGTCCGGCGAACACGCCGCATGCGCGATGGTTCCAAGAGGAACGAGCACCGTTGCAAGCAGCAGTTTTGTTGCAAGAAGTCGTTTATTCATGGGGTCCTCCCAATTTGTCCATTCATTTGATGGATCCGGTTAGTAGCCCCGATCGCATCATGCGCCCGAGGAAGATTGCGACCACGATCATCGGTGTAATCGAGATGAGCACGGCCACGGAGATTGCCCACCACTCATCGCCGCGACTTGAATTCTGTCCGGCAAGAAGGATGGGCAGCGTCTGCCACTTGGAAGAGGTCAGGAGCAGCGCAAAAAGGAACTCGTTCCATATGAACGCGAGAATGATCATCGAAGTGGCGATCAGCCCCGGTGTCGACATCGGCAGAACGATTTGAAAGAAAATTCTCAGCCGGCCGATATTGTCCACCATCGCGGCTTCCTCGACTTCGACCGGGATATTGGTGAAGAAGTCCCGCATCAGCCAGACCGCGAAGGGCAGGCCAAAGGCGGTGTAGGCGAGCACGAGACCAGGCAGACTGTCGAGCATGCGCACACCGGCCTTGTTCATCTCCGCATAGAGCAGGAACAGCGCAAAGGCCGATACGATGGGCGGGAACATGCGCTGGGAGACAAACCAGAATGTCACGTCGTCATTTTTCATGACCGGACCAGGCAGGCGCTGGCGATTGAGCCAGATCGACACCGCCAGCGCGATGGCAAGCACCAGCCCGAGTGCATAGGGAACCCGCATGGACGTGTACCGGTCGAGCAGAACAAAACCGCCGATGGCTATGACCGCGAATGCGATCCCGGCCAGCAGGCGGATGCGGAACTCGAACCGCACCAGCGCATAGGCTGCCATCGCGCCAAGGAAGACCGCGGCACCCGTGGACAGGATCGAAACAATAATTGAACTGGCAATGGGGCCTGCGAAATCCCCGCGCACGCCCGACAACGCATCCCGAAAGGCCTGCAAGGTGGGCTTGAAATCGATGAAGGGAAAGTAGGTGGCGCCCTGGCTGACGGCAAGCGGCGGCTTGAAAGCGGTGACAATCACCCACCACAACGGGAAGAGATTGAAGAACAGCCAGATCAGCGCCAACAGCAATCCGAGACGAAAATAGGTTTTGCGTCCCATCAGCGATACCTCCGGACCATGCGCTGTGCGCCGGCAAGGTAGAGCGTGCCGAATATGATCACGACGATGAGGAACAGGAAGCTGAGCGCCGACGTCGCACCCAGATTGAATTTTTTGAAGCCTTCATTGTAGGCAAAGAGGGTCAAGGTCTCGGTCGCTGTGCCCGGCCCACCGCCGGTCAGCACAAAGACGGTATCGATGATCTTGAAGCCTTCGATCAATCGGATGAAAATCACCGCGACCGAAAGCGGCAACAACATCGGGAAAGTGATGTCCCAGAAGCGCCGCCAGGCCGAAATATTGTCGACGCGAGCAGCCTCGAAAACCTCATTCGGCAAACCTTGAAGACCCGCCAGCATCAGCAGAATCACAAACGGCGTCCATTGCCAGGTTTCAACGGTGATCAAAACGGCAACGGCGAGATTGGGCTCGGTCAGAAACGGGATATTCTCCAGTCCGAATGCCGAGAAGAATTCATTGACCGGACCCAGCACCGGGTGGAACAGCATGCGTGCAATCAGAGCGATGCCAACCGGAGCCAGGAACATCGGCAACAGGAACGACACCCTGTAGAGCGCTGCACCCGGAACATTGTGGTGCAGTGCCAATGCAAGGGCAAAGCCGATAATGTATTGCACCGCGACGGAGATGAAGACGATGACGGCCGTGGTCCAGATCGATCCCCAGAAGCGGCCCGACGCCAGGATGTCCGCATAATTGTCAAAGCCGACGAAACGCGGCGGCGTCGGCGGCACCAGCCGCATCGACTGAAATGAAACGACCAACGCATAGATGAGCGGAAAAAGCGTAACCAGCAGGACGACAAAAAACGCCGGCCAGATGAAAACATACTTCACCCTGTCTGTGGTTGCATGAGCTGACATACTGCGACTTCTCCCGCACGCAAATTGACGCACAGGAGGATCGACGTCAACTATTTTCTGTAGCTGAACTACATTTTTTATTGTTTTTTTGAATACAGCCACATGCGGCAAGACGATTACGCAGGAGCAATATGCGCGCCGTCTGGACTGCGGTCCAATCAGGAAAACCGCGGAATTTCCCACAAATCAAACGCCAAATGCTTCCATATCGAACGTTTTTAGGGAATATTACCGTCAACAGACACCCTGCGCAAAACCCCTCAGCGCCAAAACACGCCATCATTCGAGACTCACGCACAACAAATTCGAAGGTTGATGTTGAATGCTTTGCCTGATAAAAGTAGTAAAACTACATAAATTGGACCGGTCATGTATCACAATCCAACAACCCACAGCATCGACGCAGAAACCGGCGAGATGAGTGCGTCCAGCGGGCGCTACGAAAAGCGCCTGTGCGACCTTGACGGTATCTATCAGGACGCCGAAGCGTTCGCGCGAGCTGTCACGGCCGAAGGGAACAAGGTTGTTTATGCCGTTAACGAGATGCGCCCGAAGCAGGCGCGCGGTGACCTGATATTCGGCACGACCTTCATGCAACCGGGAAAAATCGGCCGTGAGTTCTATATGACCCGCGGCCACATCCATGCGACGGCAAATCGACCGGAAGTCTATTACGGTGAACGCGGCGAAGGCTTGATGCTGATGGAAAGCCCCGAGGGTGAAACGCGAATCTTGGACGTCAGACCGCGTATTGCCGTCTATGTCCCTCCCATGTGGATTCACCGTTCCGTCAATATCGGCAATGTCCCCTTGGTGATGAGCTTTTTCTATCCCAGCGATTCCGGACAGGACTATGAGATTATCGCCCGATCCGGTGGCATGGCGACGTGCATCGTTGCTGACGGTGACAACTGGAAAGCCGTTCCAAATCCGAATTACCGCTCCCGCACGGACGAAGAGATCGCGCGGGTTCACGAAACAACCGACTGAAAGTCTCAAACCATGACTGTTTTCGACACGCTTTCGGACTACGGCGTTGTTCCCGTCATCGCCATTGACGATGCAAAAGATGCGTTACCGCTGGCCGATGCCCTGCTGGAGGGCGGGCTTCCTGTTGCCGAGATCACCTTCCGAACTGAGGCGGCACGCGGAGTGATCCAGGAGATCGCACAGCACCGTCCTGAACTCATCGTCGGGGCAGGTACGGTTCTCAATATCGATCAAGCTGATACGGCAAGGTCGGCCGGCGCCCGCTTTGCGCTGGCTCCGGGCCTGGACGTCACTGTGGTTGAGCATGCGATGTCCAGCGGCATGCCCTTTGCGCCCGGAATCATGACCCCGACCGATCTGCAGGCGGCGCTCAAAGCCGGATGCACCATGGTCAAGTTCTTTCCCGCAATGGCAGCGGGCGGACCGTCGATGCTGAAGAACATCCTGGCTCCCTATGCCCATACGGGAGTCGGGTTCAATCCAACCGGGGGTGTCAATCTCGACAATCTCGATAAGTGGCTCGCCATTCCGCAGGTTCGAGCCGTCGGAGGAACCTGGATCGCCAAACGGGATGACATCGCTGCCGGCAACTGGAACGCCATCACCGCAAACGCTCGCGAGGCCCTGGATCGGGTGCGTGAAATCAGGAGTGCGACGTGAGCTACTCGGCCGCCGGCAAGCCGACCTTCTATTTCATCGGGGTCACGACCGCGAAGTCCTCGATCATGAAGGTCTTCCCGAAATGGGCAGATTACCTGGAGCTGGGCGACGTTGAGATCAAGGGCATCGACCTGGCATTGCACGACGATCCCAATCGTTATCGCGAGGTTGTGGCTTTCCTGAAGTCCGATCCGCTCTCCCTCGGTGCACTGGTGACGACGCACAAGCTTGATCTTTACTCTGCGGCCCGCGATCTGTTCGACGTGATCGATCCGCACGCCCGGCTGATGGCCGAGACGAGCTGTTTGTCCAAGCGAGACGGGCAGCTTGTCTGCCACGCGAAGGACCCGATTTCCTCTGGACTTTCGGTCGATGGTTTCCTGCCGCCTGACCATTTCACAAATACGGGCGCCGAGGTTCTTTCGATGGGTGCCGGCGGGTCGACGATCGCCATAACCTGGCATCTCATGCAATCGTCGCGCGGCTCGGACCGGCCGTCGCGGATCGTCGTCACCAACCGTTCGCAGCCCAGGCTCGACCACATTCGCATGATCCATGAAGAGATCGGCAGCACGGTCCCTGTCGACTATGTTCTGGCACCAACGTCCGAGGATAACGACGCCGCCATGGCTGGCCTGAAGCCGGGTTCGCTGGTGATCAACGCCACCGGACTGGGCAAGGATGCACCGGGTTCGCCGCTGACATATTCCGGCGCATTCCCCGATCGCGGCATCATCTGGGAACTGAACTATCGAGGCAATCTCGTCTTTCTCGATCAGGCGGAGGCGCAAAGAGACGCTGGCTCGCTGCAGATCGAGGATGGCTGGAGCTACTTCATCCACGGATGGACCCAGGTGATTTCGGAGGTCTTCGATGTCAGCATCCCCACATCTGGCCCGGAGTTTGATGAAATCTCCCGAATAGCCGCCAAAGCGACGGGGCGGTCGTGACGAAACGCATCCTCATCACACCCCGATCGCTGTCCAGGGGCGGCCACGAAGGACTTGCGCCGCTGATGCACGCCGGATACGACCTGGTATTTCCCAGCCCCGGAAAGATACCTTCCGAGGCAGAGCTGCTTGAGGCCGTTCCCGGCTGTGTCGGCTGGCTGGCCGGGGTCGAGCCGGTCTCAGCGGAAGTGATTTCACGGGCAAACCTTCTCAGGGTCATTTCTCGCAACGGCTCCGGCGTCGACAATCTGCCGATACCGCTTATCGAATCGCGTCAGATCGCCATCAAACGCGCGGCCGGGACAAATGCCCGCGGTGTTGCTGAACTCGCTTTCGCACTGACACTTGCCGGTCTGCGCCGGATCGTGCCCACCCATATCGGCATGCATGCCGGCAACTGGCCTCGAAGCCTCGGACGCGAATTGCAGGGCGCGAAAGTTGCGGTGATCGGGCTTGGGGCGATCGGACGCCAGTTTGCCGAATTCGCCTTGGCGTTCGGTGCCAGTGTGCGCGGATACGATCCATTCGCTTCGGATGACGTCGTTCAGCATTCACATTTCCGACGGCAGGATCTGAATGCGTCGCTGACCGGCGCAGACGTGGTCAGCCTGCATGCGCCGATGCCTGCAGATGGCCTTCCGGTTCTCAATGCTGCGACCCTGAAGACGCTCGCATCCGATGCGGTCATTGTGAACACGGCACGCGCAGGCCTGGTGGAAAACAGGGCCATGCTTGATGCCCTGAACAGCGGCCAGGTCAGCACATACGCAACCGATGTGTTTGAAGCCGAACCGCCGGAACCGGAATTGATCTACACACATCCCGGTGTGATCATGACCAGCCATATTGGCGGGTTCACAAGAGAATCGGTCGACCGCACGACCGCAAAGGCGGTGGAGCATATTCTGGAGGTGCTGGGCGACAATGCGCCTTGAACGGATTCAGGGGTTTTCCAGGCACGCTGAACCAGGTCTGTTTTGGCTCGGACAGGCAGGATTCTGGATCGAAACCGGCCGCCACCGGGTCCTGATCGACCCCTATCTGTCGGACAGTCTTGCCAAAAAATATGCCGGCAAGAAGCATTCGCACCGGCGCATGATGCCGCCACCGATATCGGTTGAAGCCTTGCCGAGACCGGACATCGTCCTGATTACACATGCGCACACCGATCACCTCGATCCCGAAACTCTGGGACCATTGCATTCGCGTTTCCCGGATCTTGAATTTGTGGTTCCCGCTGCGCGCGAGGCGATAGCCCGGGAACGGATCGGTGAAACGGCAAATCTCGTTCTGGTGGACGCAGGCGACGATCTGTGCCCCCTTGACGGACTGACGATTCGGGTCTTTCCCGCTGCCCATGAAACGTTCGATCAGGACCCATACGGCCGACATCCATACCTTGGCTACGGGATATCGTCGAACAAGCTGCGGATCTATCACTCCGGCGACTCCGTTCCGTTTGAGGGGCTGCCGCAACTGGTGGCAGATTACGCTCCACACATCGCGTTGCTTCCGGTCAACGGGCGCGATGCCGACCGTCTTGCAGACGGGATCCCGGGCAACTTCACCTTGGAGGAGGCAATTGACCTGGCAAAAAACACGCCTGTCCTCATTCCGCACCATTTCGGCATGTTCGACTTCAACACGGCCGACCCGCAGGTCATTGATGCAGCAGCGGCGAATTCGAGCGGTCTTCCGATGATAATGCGGCCGGTCGCAGGCTTCACAATGACCATTTCAGCCTGAGCGACTGAACCTGCAACAGCGCTGTTGGTCCTCATTGGGGCCATTCAGGAATTGTTGGCCATGCCTCTACATGATGCCATCTGCAACGTTTTATCCGAAGAAGAGGCGTCCAATTCGTTATCACCCGGACCTTCGATTGTCGCAGGAAATGCGAACCACGGGGCTGGCTCCTGATCAAGATTATCGATTTCAATCAGAAAGGGCCGGTGGACCGTGTCCACCATACGCAGCTTGCCTGATTTCCGGATGCTGTTGCGGCAAGCCACCATTTGGAACATCGTTCTCGACGTTTTGGTTCAATGGCAGTGCGATCATGACCATCACGATGCGTTGTTGTCCATATCGAGGCACATTTTCCAGGTACCGTCTTCAACACGACGATAGACAATCACCAGGCGGCCTTCGCCGCGGCGAACGTCACCCGTATTCTTGTCGGTCATCTCGCCTGTAAAGAACCCCGTGATGATGGCCATGTCACCATGGATTTGGATGTGCTCATACTCCCAGCCCGACTTGATGTTGTAGGCTGCGATGAGCGGATTGTACTTGTCTCGAATGGCATGTGTGCCGACTTTTGTTGGTATTCCGTTGTTGCACGTCACGGTTTTGGGATCACAGGTGGCAATCATCCGTTCAATGTCACCACTGTCCAGACCGTTGTTCCATTCATCGACTGTCGCTTTGAGGTCATCAATATCATTCATGACATGTCTCCGGATGCAGGTTGATGTTTGGTGAAGTACTGGCCAACCAGGATTTCATCGACTTCCGCCAAAAAAGCCCGGGATTTCTGTCGCTTGGCAAATTCTGGAGTGATCTTGCTGGCCGTTGCATGGTCGGGAAATGTGAAGATCTCCGCGAACAGGGTAGGACGATCGGGATCCGTGGTTACAAGGGTCTTCCATGACGTAACGCCTTTCAGGCTTGTAAAATCCGTGCGGGCAGCTTCTCGAATCGGGTCTGCGTTTTCTGGGTGCTTCATGGACATGATGAAAATTTCGGTGATCTCGGCCATTGGATTTCCTTGTGGTGTTTTTCTCTTGCCACCAGACTTAAGGGCAAAGTATTGTAAGAATAAGCCACCAATTTTCTGACATATTGATCGGATTATCGAACAATGCGGCGCAATCAACTCAACGATATGAGCGTCTTTGTTGAAGTCGCGCGCAGGGGCGGCTTTCGGGCTGCGGCGGAAAGTCTGGATCAATCACCGGCATCGGTAAGCGATGCCGTGCAGCGATTTGAAGACCGCCTCGGCGTCCGGCTGTTTGAACGGACCACACGGAAAATCTCGCTCACCACCGCCGGGAAGCAATTATACGAGCGCAGTATGCCTGCAATTTCTGATTTGGAAGATGCGCTGGACGACATCAACGATAGCACAATTGCCGTGTCTGGGACCCTCAGGCTCAGCGCACCACGCAGCAGTGGATCACTGTTTTTGAATGATCTGATCAGGCGATATGTGTCAATCTATCCAGATGTTCAGGTCGAGCTGATCTATGACGACGGTAAAGTTGACCTCGTCACTTCGGGCATTGATGCATCCGTTCGATCCGTCGCGCTCGTCGAGCAGGACACACATGCCGTGCCGGTTGGACCAGATCTGGATTTTTCTCTGCTGGCATCGTCCGACTATCTCGATCGCAAGGGACAACCGCAATCGCCTCACGATCTCATTGAACATGATGGAATTTGTTTTGCGTTTGCAAATTCAGGCAAGCTTGCCCCTTGGAAATTCAACGGAGCCGACGGCATCTATTCGGTTGCGCCGAAGCCGAAAATCGTCCTGAACGATTTCGATTCCATGCTTCGTTTCGCCGAAGACGGACTTGGATTGACCTATATCTACACCTATGCGGCAGACCATCTCGTCAAAGAGAAAAGGTTGATATCGCTATTCGAGGGATTGATCCCGTCCATGCACCGCTACACGATCAACTATCTGACCAAGCGACATATGCCCGCCCGTCTCAGGGCTTTCATTGACTTGGGGAAAAAAGAGAGCAGATCGGCCCGTTGAACTGGAAGTGAGGGGCGCAAAGTGCGTCCACCGGACATTGGCACCGTTTGAAATACGCAATCCGATTGACGCGAGCTGGCGCCGTCACGCACCGGTCCTTCCCGCAGCGTCGCTTCCGTGGCATGTAGGGTTGTTCTTGAGTCCTGTACGAGGCATCCATGTATTTTTCATCCGACAATTGGGCCGGCGCCCATCCGCGCATTGCCGATGCGCTCACCCGACACTCATCCGGTTTTGCCGCCGCCTATGCGACCAGTGATCTGGACAAGCGGGTCGAACAAAAATTCAGCGCGATTTTTGAACGCGATGTGACCGTTTTTTTCGTTGCCACGGGAACAGCCGCCAACTCCCTCTCGCTTGCCGCAGTGAACCGGCCCGGCGGCGTCGCCTTCTGCCATCGTGAGGCTCACATGTTTGTCGACGAATGCGGCGCACCGGAAATGTTTACCCATGGCGCGCGCCTTGTGCCGGTGGACGGTGCGGGCGGCAAGCTCGATCCCGATCACCTGAAACAGGAAATCGCGCGCTTTCCGCTGGACTTCATCCATGGCGGCCGACCGATGGCGGTCAGTGTGACCCAGGCAACGGAAGTCGGTGCCGTCTATTCGACCGATGAACTCAACACCATCAGCGGAATTTGCCGCGATCATGGCCTGCCCCTGCATATGGACGGTGCGCGTTTTGCCAATGCGGTGGCGCATCTTGGGCAAAGTCCGGCCGAACTGACCTGGAAAAGCGGTGTCGACATCATGTCCTTTGGGGCCACGAAAAACGGCTGCTGGTGCGCCGAGGCATTGGTCGTCTTCGATCCCGCGAAAGCTGCAGACCTGACCTATATTCACAAGCGTTCCGCTCACCTCTTTTCCAAGGCCCGGTTCGTGTCGGCGCAGTTCGAAACCTATTTCGAGGATGATCTTTGGCTGCACATGGCCGGGCACGCCAATGCGCTTGCGCAACAGCTTCAGAGCGGTCTTGCCGCATCAGACAGGGCACGGCTGGCCTGGCCCGTGCAAGCCAATGAAGTGTTTGCGATTCTCGACCGAAGCCGCGCCGATGCTCTCAGGCAGGCCGGTGCGCAATTTCATGACTGGATTGCGCCGCACGGCATGCCAGAACCGCCCTCCGGCGACGAGGTGCTTGTTCGCTTCGTCACAAGCTTTGCGCTCACATCGGAGGATGTCGATCAATTCCTCGACCTCCTGCGGGCTGATTGATGGGACCGTCTCATACATGTCATCCATGCGGATGAATGCACCGCCAGGGCTGGACAGGTCAGAACACAAGCCCCTAACATATCCGTCACGCGATGCTTGATGGATATAACAGCCTGTTGATTTCCATTTTATCAGCTGGTTTCCTAAATCTCGATTGAGCCCGGACGAAGCCGGGTGGAAGTTCGCAACTGTCACCAACCGTCTTTCAACTCCCGAGGAGATTCATCATGTCCAAGAAAACACTCGCAGGTGCTACTGCCGTTGCCGGTGCTGTCGCCATGGCTCTGTCAGGTGCCACGCTGATGGCATCCACCACTGCCGCATCGGCCAAGGAAAAATGCTACGGCGTGTCACTGGCTGGCCAGAATGACTGTGCAGCCGGACCGGGCACCACCTGCGCCGGCACGTCGACCGTCGATTATCAGGGCAATGCCTGGAAACTTGTTGCCGATGGCACATGCACGACCATGGAACTTCCGGACAACCGGATGGGCTCGCTTGAACCCCTCGACCGCGATCTTCCCGCGTAAACCGGATGGTCCAGCCGCCTGTATGACAGGCGGCTGGAACCGGACCTGATACGGACACGACGATATGACGACTTCAGCGCCCACGCAGAAAACACAAATCGACACCCGTTTCCGGTCCGCAACAATCCCGCCCCGTGCGGGTGCCGGACTGAAACCGGCCCATGTCGATGCCATTTTGAACGACGACTATCGCATCGGCTTTCTCGAAGTCCACGCGGAAAACTATATGGGTGACGGCGGCGCGCCGCACCGGGCGTTAACCGCCATCCGCGAGCAATTTCCGATATCGGTTCACGGCGTCGGACTGTCGATCGGCAGTGAAAATGGCCTGGACAACACCCATATCGAACGGCTGAAATCAGTTGTCGACCGATACGAACCAGGATTGGTCTCCGAACATCTGGCCTGGTCGACCCACGACAACAGCTACTACAATGACCTTTTGCCGGTCCCCTATGACCAGCCAACACTTGATCGCGTGTGCACGCATATCGATGTCGTGCAGAACACGTTGAAGCGAAAGATTCTGCTGGAAAATCCATCCACCTATCTGCAGTTCGAGCAATCGACCATGAGCGAGACCGATTTTGTCCGCGAAATCGCCCAGCGCACCGGCTGCGGCCTGCTGCTGGACATCAACAACGTGTTCATCTCCGCCACCAATCAGAATTACAAGCCGATGACCTACCTGTCGGAATTTCCGCTGGACCGGGTCGAGGAAATTCATCTTGCCGGCCACGCCACCGACACCGATGACGAGGGCGATACATTGCTCATTGATGCCCATGACCGGCCGGTCGATGACGCCGTCTGGAAACTCTATGACATCGTCATCGGGCAGATCGGCCCGATGCCGACACTGGTCGAATGGGACAATGATGTGCCCGAATGGCCGGTCTTGCGGCGGGAGGCCAAATTGGCTGACGAGATTCTGCAACGCCGTGCCGAGACCTATATGCTGGGGACCCGTCATGCCGCTGTCGGCTAGACCATCCAGCAAGGAAATGGCCGATCCAATGAGCCTTGCAGTCTTCTCCAGCGCCCTGTCCGATCCGCAGACCGGTACGCCCGACGGCCTTGTCGGGCCCGATGGAAAGAAAGCCGCCAAGCGATTCAACGTCTACCGTAACAATGTGACGGTCGGGCTGATTGGCGCGCTTGCCGATACATTTCCAGCCGTTCAACGCCTCGTGGGCGAACAGTTTTTCGAGGCCATGGCCCGTGTCTATGTGCAGACGGAACCACCCTCGTCACCGCTGCTGTTTCGTTATGGTGACGGGTTTGCCGATTTTCTGGAACACTTCGAGCCGGCGCAACATCTTGTCTACCTGCCCGACGTCGCTCGGCTGGAAAGGGCCTGGCTGGACGCCTATCACGCAGCCGATGCACCGGTGCTGGCCCCCGAGGCATTGAGCACCGTTGCACCCGAAGATCTGGCGGATCAGAGATTTGACGTTCATCCTGCCACCCGCATCATCCGCTCGCGCTTTGCCGCCATTTCAATATTCTCCGCCAATCGGATGAGTGATACGGTTCCATCGATCGACACGTCCGTGGCGGAAGATGGCCTCATCACACGCCGCGATACGGAGGTCGAAATTCGGCATCTGCCGCCCGGTGCGGCCGCATTCTTCAGCGCTCTGGTCGATGGTCAACCGCTCGGCGCCGCCGCGGAAGTCGCTGTTTCAAAGGCCGAGGACTTCAATCTCGCCAGTGCAATCGGGGCCATGCTGGAAGCCGGTGTGTTTACCGGCCTGGCCGATACGGGGCGCGGTGAGGCTGATGAACCGGATCCGGAATGATGCGCCACACGTCTCGCGTTTCATCATATTTTTGGGCATTCACAACTGACAAGAGGCACCGACAATGACCGCACTCATCAACGCACTTCGCCAGCTTCATGACGGCGTCTTCGGCGCTCTGGACAAGATCACGGACGGCTGGTTTCTTGGCCTGTTTGCTCGGTTCGTCTTCGCCTCGACACTCTATGTCTATTATCTCAATTCCGCCAAGACCAAGGTCGGTGACGGCCTGCTGGGTTTTTTCCAGATCACCGATGGCGCCTATATCCAGATTGCCGGTCCGGCCTTTGAAGCCGCGGGTTACGAACAAAGCGCCATGCCGCTACCGGCCCATATCATGGTCTATATGGGCACCTATGGCGAATTTATTCTGCCCATTCTGGTCATTCTCGGCCTGTTTTCGCGGGTCGGCGCGGTTGGCATGATCGCCTTCATCTTTGTGCAGACCTATGTCGACACCACCGTCCACAGCGTTGCGCTGGGGTCCCTGTTCAATGGGCAACCATCGGAGATTCTCGACCAGCGCCTGTTCTGGACCGTTCCGTTGCTTTATGTCGCCCTCAAGGGTGCCGGCGCGATATCGCTTGATGCAGTGCTGACGCGCTGGTGGATGCGCCGGACGGGAGAGGATTCACAGGTTCTTGGCAGAAGCCAGACCATTTAGGGCCGGCAGACCGGCGAGGTTTGGATCGCTGTGGCCGGTCCGGTTGCTGAAAAAATTCAGGATTTGACCCAATCGGCAAAACCTGAATGCATCGTCGAAATCAACAAACCGGTCTGCCCGAAAACAAAACGGCGCCCCACCAGGGACGCCGTTCATCGGATTATCCGATCAGGTCCGATACCTGTTGTCAGGCAACGGTTTCCGCTTCGATCTGCTTCGTCTCGCCGGCACTCTTGTCCGCGGCAATTTCGATCCGGCGGGGCTTCATGGCCTCCGGGATTTCCCGAACGAGATCCACGTGAAGCAAGCCGTTCTCAAGCTTGGCGCCACTGACTTCAACATATTCGGCGAGCTGGAAACGCCGCTCGAAAGCGCGTTTGGCAATGCCGCGATACAGGAAGTCACCGGCACCGTTTTCACCGTCATCGGACTTGTCGCCCTTGACGGTCAGCACGTGCTCGCGCGCTTCAATCGACAGGTCGGCTTCACCAAAGCCGGCCACCGCCATGGTGATCCGGTAGGCGTTTTCGCCGGTTCTCTCGATATTGTAAGGCGGGTAGGTCTGGCTTTGGTCCGGCTGGGCCAGTGAGTCCAGCATGGTAAACATCCGGTCGAATCCGACCGTCGAACGATAAAGAGGTGAAAAATCGACATGACGCACGGTCTTGTTCTCCATTGAGCAACTGTTTGCGTTTGACTGATCAAAACCCCCGCGAGGCGGCAAGCTTTACAGCCAGCAGGTCCTTTTTGGCCCCTGCAGCAATTAGGTGGTGTGCCCGATTGGCGATTTCAAGACTTTTTCGTTGACGTGCCCGCGCACCGTTTTTGCGCCATCCGGTCACTTGATTAGCAATCCTGGAAAGGCTCTATAGGAAGGTCAATGGGAAGGCGTTCATGAGAGTCAATGTTCTGCACAACACGCCGGACAATCCGGCGCCGGAAAACGCAATTACCGGCTATTTCGACACCTATGACAAAAAGAAAATCCGTTACGCCATCTTCAGGGCCGATGTCACTCGGGCGAAAGGAACCGTCATCCTTTTGCAGGGCCGCAATGAAACCATCGAAAAATATTACGAGACCATTCGTGACCTGACGGCCACCGGCCTCTGGGTTGCCACATTTGACTGGCGAGGCCAGGGCGGGTCCGAGCGCCTGCAGCGTAATCCCCTGCCCGGATATGTCCGCCGTTTCACCGACTATGAACGGGATCTCGAGCAATTCCTCGAGGAAATCGTTCTTCCCGATGCACGCCTGCCCTTTTTCATTGTCGCCCATTCGACCGGAGGGCTGATTGCGCTGTCAGCCGCGCCGCGCCTTTCCAACCGGATCGAACGCATTGCCGTGACCTCCCCCTTTATCGGGTTGAAGGACGACCGGTTCGGCCAGGCAACACTGGGTTTTATTGCAAGGGCGGCCTGCCTGATCGGATTGGGCGGTGTGGCACCGTCCGGATCCAAGCGCAGCAATCAGGACTTTTCGCGCAATGTGCTGACATCGGATCCGGAGCGCTTCAAGCGAAATCGCGCAATCTATGACATCTGCCCTGAATTCATCCTTGGCGGACCGGCGTTCCGTTGGATATCGGAATCGCTCAAGATCATCGACCGCGTTCACCAATCCAGCCACCTGGCATCGATTCGCATTCCCACCTTGCTGCTGGGGGCCGGTGCGGACACGATTGTTCCGCACCACATGTTGGAGGACATGGCCTCCCGTTTCAGGGCCAGCGAACTTGTCACGATCGATTATGCCAAGCATGAACTTCTTCAGGAGGCCGATCTTTATCGCGATCAGGCGATGGCGGCCATCACGGCTTTCATTCCCGGTGAATCCTGATCGGCGATCTCACGGTCGGATCTGATCCCGATTCTCGGGGATCAACGAGTATGCAGCCAGAGCCAAACAGCCGGTGGCGACAAGCGCGCGCATCGTGTTCCAGCGCGTCCAGCGAGACGAATAGTCAGACCAGATCAACTCGGCCTGACCAGCCGGCTCCGCTGAGACGATCAATGCAAGCGCCTCATTCATCGGTACATTGACTGCCGCGGTCGGCGCGATCACACCGATCAGGTATGCCACCGCAGCGGCACCAATCAGCCAACCCGCCCGCCGGTTTCGATGGCGAGCTGACAACAGTGCGGCCAGGAGTGCAACAAGTGGCGTTCCGAAAAATGTGGCGAAAAACACCGGATTGCGCACCGCCTCATTTATGCCATTCATCGCATCAATGGCCGTTTCGGCCTGGATGCGGTTCAGGCCACCCATGACGGTGACCGAGAAGGCATAGAACAAGCCTGCCATCAGACCGAAAAGCACAAGGGTCAGCAGGCGCATCGCGAGACACGCACTGTTCATTGGGATACCGAACCGGCCGGGTCACCACGCCGAATGGCACCAAGGCAAACCAGCACCAGCACAACAATGGCGACCTGCGCCAGGGTCACCGCGGGCCAGATTTCGCCGAATGTGGGATCGAACCATTTTTGCGGCCCGAAGGACAGCAGAGCGAGCGCTGCGGCCAGCAAGGATGCGGCCTGGCCGGCGCGGGTCGTGGCTTCGCCAAGCAACACGGCCGCAACAGCCACGGCCAGGGATGCGCCGAGAAACGGCCCAAGTCCAAAAAGCGGAATGGTCAGCGGTGGGTGCGGCGGTGTCTGTGTAAACAGGGCGGCAAGCATGACAACTTGAAGGACAACAAGAACGCCAAGGCTGGCGCGGCAGGTACGGCTGGCAGGTGATGACATGATCAAATCCGTAAGTCTGTGTACGTATTTGACAATTTCGTACAGAAGTATACGCTTTTGTCAAGTCCGGACATGGGCTCCAATGGAGAATTGTGATGCGCAGGGAAAATCAGCAACAAAGGCGTCAGCAGATCGAGGCGGCCGCCTACGCCCTGCTCCAGGAAAAGGGATATAAATCGACCTCCATGCTGGCGGTGGCAAAACGGGCCGGCGCTTCCAACGAGACACTCTACCGATGGTATGGCAACAAGCAGGCTCTGTTCGGAGCCATGGTCAGAGCCAATGCCCAGACGGCCGAAGAACTCGTTCGCTCGTTTGAAGCCGAACGAACGGATCCGCTGCGCACGATTGAACTGTTCGGCCCTGTCCTGCTGCGCATCGTAACAGGTGAAAGGGCGATCTCCCTCAACCGCGCGGCGGCCGGTGACGTTCATGAAACGGCGACATTGGGCAACATCATCGCCGAGGGTGGCAAACGAACCATCCTGCCTCTGCTGGTCGGCCTGTTCCAGCGGGCCATGGCCGAAGGCCGGCTTTCTGCGGATGACCCGGAAGAAGCCGCCGAAGTCTATCTTTCGCTGCTGATCGGCGACCTCCAGATCGAACGGGTGATTGGCGTACGTGAAGAAATGAACGACACGCAGATCACGCAGAGGGCGCAAAGGGCCTATCGGCTAACGCTGCAAATCTTTTCACCTGATGGGTCGCCAGGCACCGATTGACGCAGGTCAAAACAGGTCCGGCATAAATACGCCAAAGGCATCTGTAAAATTGATCGCCTGCGGAGAAGTCCAATGTTATCGCGAAGAAGCATGATCCTCGGTGCCGGCGCGGCAGCTCTGGCTGGAACGGCGTTCTACGCCTACAATCGTGGTCCCGCTTATGAAAGCGTCGCCGAGTCGGTCCGGCAACCACCGGAACCAGGTCAAATGTCCGGTCTGCACCATCTGGTTCATTATGCAACGCTGGCCGCCAACAGCCACAACACCCAGCCATGGCTGTTTTCCGGCTCGGAAAGACAAGTCACGATACGGCCGGATTTGAGCCGGTCGACCCCGGTAGCCGACAGTGACAACCACCATCTCTTTGCAAGCCTCGGCTGTGCCTGCGAGAATATGATCCTGGCCGCTGCGGCCTCGGGAAACAGCAGCCAGGCGCAATTTGCCGACAGCGGGGATGGCCGGATCGACATCAACTTTGCCGGGGGTGGCGACCGGCGTGATCCCCTGTTTGATGCAATCCCGGCACGCCAATGCACCCGTTCCGTCTATGATGGCCGAAAGGTCGGGCCGGAGGATCTGAAAAAACTGGAAACTGCGGCGAACAGCCCCTCTTGCAGAATGGTCCCGCTTCCCGACGGGCCGAAAATCGAGAACGCTCTTGAACTGATCCTGGTGGCCAATGGAGAACAGGTTGCCAATCCGGCATTCGCCGCCGAACTTTTGCAATGGCTGCGCTTCAGTTCCGCCTCGGCGATCGACAGAAGAGATGGCCTTTTCAGCGGCTGTTCCGGCAACCCGACCATGCCGGACTGGCTTGGCCGGCTGATGTTCGGCTTTGCCTTCAAACCGCAGGCTGAAAATGACAGATATGCCGAACAGATTCGCTCGTCATCCGGTCTGGCGGTCTTCGTCGCCGAGCAGGACGACAAGGCCCATTGGGTCGAGGCCGGGCGCAGCTATCAGCGTTTTGCATTGCAAGCCACGGCGCTGGGCATCCGTCATGCCTTTGTCAACCAGCCACTGGAAGTGACAAAATACCGGCCGGAATTCGCCAATCTGATCGGCGTCGGTCCAAAGCGGCCCAATCTGATCGTCCGATATGGCTATGCGCCACCCATGCCGCCATCGCTGCGCCGCCCGATCAGCGACGTCATCGTTTGATGTGGCAAAGCAGAAGCATGGAGACGTAAACGATGCGGACCGCGATTATCTACTACTCACGCACGGGCACCACCCGCAGAATGGCCGATGCATTGGCCGCGGAACTTGATGCCGACATCGGCGAAATCCAATGCCCGCGATACCGTCGTGGCCCGGTGCGCTATCTTCTTGCGGGATATAACAGCGTCAAAGGCAATCTGCCCTCCATCAAGGATCCGGCGATCAATCCCTCCAGTTACGATCTTGTTTTGATTGGTACACCCGTCTGGACCAGCCATCCGTCACTCCCGGTCCGGGCCTACCTTGCCGCCAAGCCGTCCCTTCCCGCAAGGATCGGACTGTTCGTGACCCATGGCGGACATTCTCCGGCGGAAACTGCCCTAACGGAATTGGCCGCCCTTTTGCCGGTGCCACCCGCCGAAACGATTGCCCTTCAGAAGGACAAGGTTCTCAGCGGCGATGTGTCGGACCGGATCCACGCCTTTGCGCGATCCCTTTCGAGTGGCCCATTGACCGGGTCTTGACGGCCGCTTGCGGTAACAGGAGATAGCCCCGCGCAGCACGGCCAATACGCTCGGCCAGAAAGGTGCGGTCGGTCTCGCCGGCAAGCCCGGCTGCGTCGATCATCCCGCGCACAAGCGCGATGAGATCCATTGTCGCAACGGCGACATCACCAATCCCCTGGTGGCCCAGAAAACAGCCGATCTTGTCGGCAAGAGCCTGGTTGAGGGCTTCGGTCTCTTCTTGCAGCGGTAAAAATGCCTCCGCGATTTCCAGGTTGCGCGCCAGCCGTGGCCACTCAATCTGATGTTCGATTGCCGCCGCAATCAGTCGGTCGAGTCTTTCGTCAAAGCTTTCACCCTCCCCCGCCTGGAGCGACAAGGTGATTGCATCCACCAACCGCCGACGCTTTCGCCGAATGATCTCCGTCATTATGGCCTGCTTGGTCGGGAAATACTGATAGAGCGAACCGACGCTGACCCCGGCGCGTTCAGCAATGTGGTTGGTATTGAGAGCCGCCAGCCCTTCACGCTCCAAAATGTGAGCGGCGGCCTGCAGGATGGCTTCGACCGTTGCGGCCGCACGCGCCTGACGAGGCTTCTTTCTGGGCTCAATCGATCTCTGCACCACAATCTCCGAATGCGAGTTGAGAAAAGCGAGTAATCGCTCAGATAATAGCAGGCATCAGGAGTTTTCAACAGCGGGATGAACATGAACCTGAAAGGACAGACGGCCCTCGTCACCGGTGGCGCCAGAGGTATCGGCCGGGAGCTGACGCGACAACTGGCCGGTCAGGGCGCAAGGGTGGTGATGATCGGTCGCAATCGGGAGACATTGGAGGAAATGCAGACCGAACTGAGTGGTGCGGTGACCGGGATCCCCGCCGATCTGTCCTGCTCGCAGGATGTCGACCATGTGATTGCCACCATCAACGAACTGCACGGCACACTGTCAGTTCTGATCAACAATGCCGCAATCCAGACGGAGATGAACTTCTTTGAGCCTGCCGCAACGGATTATGTTCCCCGGATTCAGCGTGAACTCGCGCTGAACCTGGAAGCAGCGATCTGCCTGACCACCGGATTGCTGCCGCTGCTGCGCCGGCAACCAGCCGCAACCATCGTCAATGTCAGTTCCGGCCTCGCCATCGCGCCCAAGCGCAGTGCCCCGGTTTATTGTGCCACCAAGGCCGGCCTGCGCAGTTTCACAAGAGCAATGCGCTATCAATGCGCCGAGCGCGCGCCCCATATCCATGTGATGGAGGCCGTCATGGCGCTCGTTGATACGGATATGACGCGCGGCCGCGGAAGCGGCAAGATATCGCCCCTCCGCGCCGCACGGGAAATTGTTGCCGGTATTGAAAGGGGCCGTGATGAAGTCTGGGTTGCCAAGGCCGCGCTGCTGCCCCTCCTTCATCGGTTTTCACCTTCGCTGGTGGCACACATACTGAAATAATACAGGTTCCAATGATCCGCAGGACGGCCGGTACGTTTGCAGCAAACCACAACCTATGCTTTTTTGATCCCGGATACTCACACCACACAGGTTGAATTTCAGGGAGGATGACGATGAGCAATAGTATTCAGGTCATGGAGGAATGGTTCAGGCGCGTCTGGTCCAATGAGGAAGTTGAAGCCATCGATGAAATGCTGGTGCCCGATACGATCGCGGATGGCCTGGGCACACAGCCGCGGATCGGACCGGAACAGTTCAAGGAATTTCAGCGCCACTTTCTGAACCTGATGAGCGACATCGAAATCGTGATCGACAAACGCATGGAAGATGGAGACTGGTATTCCCTGCTGGTCACATTCAATGCCCGTCGGCGGGACAATGGGGCACCGGTCGCCATGACCGGAAATGTCTATGGCCGGGTGGTCGATGGCAAGATCGTCGAGGCCTATAATCATTTCGACTTCATCGGGCTTTTCGTTCAACTTGGCCTCATGCCGAAAGACGCGTTCGACGGTTGCATCGCCGGCAACAAGTGCAGCTGGTGATTCCGGCGGCATTTGCCCCCGATCACAACCCATGCTTTTATTCTTCCTGCAAGCGCCATCATGGCGAGATCAACCAGGAGGGGTGACAAAATGGGCAACAGCGCCGATATTCAGGAAAGATGGTTCCAGCGGGTCTGGTCGAACGAGGAAGAAGAGGCGATCGATGAAATGCTGGTTCCCGACACCCATGCCGTCGGCCTGGGATCCCAGCCGAGGGTCGGCCCCGAACAGTTCAAGGAATTCCATCGCTGTTTTCTCAAGCTGATGAGCGACATCGACATCAAGATCGACAAGCGCATGCAGCAGGGCGACTGGTATTCGACGCTTGTCACCTTCAACGCAAAGCGGCGCGACAACGGGGCCCCAGTCTCCATGACGGGTCACGTCTTTTGCCGGATTGTCGATGACAAGATTGTCGAAGGATACAATCATTTCGACCTGATCGGCCTGTTTGGACAGCTCGGTCTGCTTCCGATAGACGCAGTGGACCGGTGTCTCATGGGAGAAAAATGCGGTTGAGCGAACGGGCTTCTGGGTAACAACAGGCGCCACCGCATGCACTACGGGCGATACTGCCGCGGCGTCGACCCCGTGACGACACGAAAGGCGTGAGCAAACGCACTCGGGCTTTCAAAACCGACATCCAGTGCAACGCCGGTAACAGGTTGCCCGAGCGCCAGCAATTCAAGTGCCGCATTGATCCGCGCCTGCCGCCTCAATTCACGAAACGACAGGCCCGTCTCGGCGCGGATTCGCCGGATCAGACTACGCTGCGATAATCCGAGGCGGACGGCCCATTCACTGAGGGTAGCGGCATCGGCGGGACAATCCCGCAAATGCGTTACCAGACGCTGGATGCGTTCATCGCGTGGCATCGGCAATCGAAACGGTTCCACTGCCAGTGTCGAAATCTCAGCAAGCACAAGTGCGCGCAAATGAGGGAGTTGCTGTGGATCGCATCCTTCGGCCAGACGCACCAGGATTTCTCGCATCAGCGGCGAGATACCGATCACCTGAACCTGCGGTCGGTCAAAGCGAAAACTGCCGTCCAGATAGACCGTCCGCATCTCGACACGGTCAAGGCAGCGGATCTCGTGCCGCACCGTGGCCGGCACCCACAGGCCCCGACCCGGCGGCAATACCCAGCTCGCATCCTGCGCAAAGACCCGCATCACGCCACTGATGGCATGGACAATCTGATGACCGGCGTGACTGTGCGGCGGGATATGGGTTCCCGCTGCATAGTTCGTGGCACGGCCCGCGATGCGATCCGCCGTGATATTTGGCACATTAGCGATAGTTTTTGTCATCATGTCGACAGACAGTAAGTCGTGACCGGGATAATTTGCAAGCGCTGCGCGGTTCAGCAAATCCGCAACAGGTCAGGGACGTTTCATGTCGCGCAATTCAATCCTTGTTTTTGTCAACGCCGCTCATTTTTTTGACCATTTCTTCCTGCTGATTTTTCCGACGGCGGCGCTCGCCATCGCTTCGGCCTGGGCGATGAGTTATGCGGATACGCTGGTTCTGGGGACACCACTCTATGTGATGTTCGCCGTCGGCACCCTGCCGGCAGGTTGGCTCGGCGATCGCGTCGACCGTGTCATTCTGATCATCCTCTTCTTCTTGGGCTGCGGTGCATCCAGCCTGATGATCGCCCTGTCGACCGGATCGACACTCCTGTCCATTGGGCTGGGTCTGCTCGGACTGTTCGCCGCCATATACCACCCGGTCGGCATTGCCCTGGTGACGGATGTCGGAAAACGCACCGGCCGCGCACTTGCAGTCAACGGCGTGTCCGGCAATCTGGGCCTTGCTGCCGCCGCCGTCATCACCGCCCTCCTCGCGGACCGGTTCGGCTGGCGGAGCGCGTTCGCGGTGCCCGGCATTCTTTCCATCCTGATTGGCGCTGCCATGTTTGCCAGCAGTCGGCGGAGACCCGATCGCACCGACACCGCGGGCAATGTTCCGAAAGACGCGCGTATCCCTGTTGATACGCGCACGCAGATGATCATTTTCGGTGTCGTCTGTGTAGCCGCCCTGTTCGGCGGCTCGATATTCAACGCCGTAACGATATCTCTGCCGAAGTTTTTTGACGAGCGGCTGGTAGCAGCCACCGGTGGCCTGACATGGGTCGGCGCCTCGACCGGACTGGTGTTCACCATTGCCGCCTTTGCGCAACTGCCGGTGGGCGAATTGCTCGACCGTTTCGGCGCCAAACCCATCCTTAGCAGTCTGCTTGCGGCGCAGGCCCTTCTGCTCCTTGTTCTCTCCCAGGCCACCGGCTGGTTTGCACTCGTCACAGCGCTGATCCTGGTGACGTCGATTTTTGCCGCCATTCCGGTTACCGGCTGGCTGATCGGACATTACATCCCTACCGGACTGCGATCCCGGATCATGTCGGTGGAATATGTTCTATCGCTTGGCATGGCATCGGCCATCGTACCGATCATTTCCTTCATGCATCGCAACGGACAGGGATTCGACATTCAGCTTGTCTTCCTTGCTGTCGCCGCGGCCATTGTCTTTGTGGCAGCGCTGTGGCTACCGGGGAGAGACAACCGGACAAGCGGTGCACAGGCCGAAGCGGCGGAATGAACGAACGCGGTCAGTTCCCGTCCCGCATTTCGCACCAGGCGATACAGATCGCCGCCAGTTCATCCGCCTTCAAGGCCAGATCAACGAGGCTCTGGACCTTGAGCGACCGCGCCTCCTTGCCGTCACCTTCAAGATAGGAAAACTGTCCGGGAATCTCCGCGCCCTTGTGAAACATCAGGCTGGCGTGTTTCTTCGCCTTCGGAAAGAAGCTGGCAATGTTGCCCTTGTAGACAAAGGTCGGTGCCTGCCACTTGATCGTCTCCGTGATCCTCGGATCGCAAGCCAGTATGTGATCACGAATGGCTGAAACCACCGGCTTCATCGGATTGTCGTAGTCTGCCAGCCACGCATCGACCTCGGCATTCCTGTTCATTTCCGATCCTCCTCTCGCAGCGTCGTGATCAGTTTGACGATCTGTCCGTCCTTCAGGCTGAAGCGGTTCAATCCATGGCCCTTGCCACCCGGCAACGAGGGCGAAAAACAAGTCCATTCAATATGGATTTCACCATTGGATGTCGAGGCGCTGTCAATTCGGATTCGGGTGTCCACCATGGGCATTTCCCATCCCAGCGCCATCGCTTTCATCACCGCATCCCGGCCATGATGGGTGCGTGATGTTCCGGTAAACGGCTCCTCATACACCGCATCTTCTGCAAAGCAGGCGGCGATCGCATCGACGCTGGTTTGTCCGGCTTGCATTGCCAGAAAAAAATTGCTCACCTCAAGGGGGACCTGTGTCATGGAAAAACTCCAAAGGGGTTGAAAATGTTGGATCGAAGCAAGGCAGCGCTTGTCAGGGACGCGCTGGAGGCCCTCATGGACGCCACCGGTTCCGCAGCAGCCTGGGAAGCGTTGCCGGCCCTTTCGCGCCTCGACAAAACCGAAATGGATATCGAGATTGATCTGCGTGCCAGCGAGATCATCGGCACGCCGATCGTTGTGGCCCGGGAGAAACTGCCGGGCGATCCGTTTTCCCAAAGCCTGACGAAGCGCCAGCAGCAGGTCGCACTATGCCTGGCCAGAGGGCTTTCCAACAAACACATTGCAAGGGAACTCGGCATATCGTTGACCACCACAAAGGATCACGTCCACGCCGTCCTTACCCGTCTCGGTGTCGATAGCCGGAACAAGGTCGCCGCGCTCGCTTTCGGACACCGACTATAGAGGTTGAAACCCTCCACCAAAATCCATCAGAGGATGGAGATAGACTCCAAAGCGCCTGCGAAGGATCAGCGCAGCAGCGCCAGCGCTTCCTCGTGAACCTCCCGGCTTCCGGAGGCCAGAATATCACCGCCCTGTTCCGGACGACCACCCTGCCAGTTGGTCACCACCCCGCCGGCCGATTCCAGAATGGCGATCAAGCCGCCAATGTCATAGGATTCGAGGTCGCTTTCGATCACCAGATCCGCATGGCCCGAGGCCACCAGTGCAAACGCATAGCAATCGCACCCGTATCGAAACAGATTGACCTTCTCCTCAACGGCGCGATAGGCCGTGTTCTTCAGGCCTGAATAAAGATGCGGTGATGTCGTGAACAATGTCGCATCGCTCAGGCTGGCACAGGGGCGGGCCGAGATTTTTCCCGATTTTCCGGGGCCGCGATAATAAGCCCCGTCCCCATCTGCCGTGTATCGTTCACCCGTAAAGGGTTGATCCATCAAGCCAAGACAGGCTTGTCCATTGCGATACAGCCCAATCAGCGTTCCCCACACAGGCAGACCCGATATGAACGCCCGGGTCCCATCGATCGGATCGATCACCCAGACATATTCGCGCTCCAGACCCTCGCTGCCATACTCCTCACCCATGATTCCGTGATCCGGAAAGTGGGTCTTGATCAGGTTGCGGATTGCTGCCTCAGCCGCCCGGTCGGCCTCCGTCACCGGGTCGAAACCGGTTTCCAGTTTGTTTGTGATCGCGGTGCCATTGCGAAAGCGCGGCAACGTCTCCGCTGCGGCCGCATCGGCAAGCAGGTGAATAAAGTCCAGATCAAGCTGCATCATTTCGTCCTGAAAAAAACCGAGAGAAATCGGGGCTGGTCACCAACAGATTGCTGCAACAGCGAAAGGAGTGCCCACAAATACATTGACATTTGTGCGCTGCAGCATCATAGTGATGGTGCAGCGACTCGCTGCATTCGCCCTCATGGGCGTTTCCTCCCTAGATTCGACCGCACCCGCAAGGCGCGGTCTTTTTTTTGCATGCCGGAAAAATCGCCGCGCAATTATTCGGCGGCAAGAGCGGTATCTGAAAAACCTTCGGTGAATGATTCGGTCAACTGCGTCATGAACGTGGTCAGATCGGCCTGCAGTGTTACGAAACCGGCTGTCTTCCTCAAGGAACGCTCATCGACATACAGCCCGCGATTGATTTCGATCTGAATGGCGTGAAGACCGCGCCCCGGCCGCCCGTAATGCTCGGTGATAAAACCGCCGGCATAGGGTTTGTTGCGCGACACCGAATAGCCGAGATCCTGCAGGATGCCGATGGTCAGTTGTGACAGATCTTCCGTTGCGCTGGTTCCATATCGGTCTCCGATGACAAAATCCGGACGGTTTCTTGCCCCGGCCTGCGCACTGGCCGGCATGGAATGACAATCGATCAGGACGCCAAAGCCGAACCGGCCATGGGTTTTGACCAGCAGATTGCGCAAATTGTCATGATAGGGCCTGTAGAGGGCCTCGATCCGGGTCAGGGCATCCTTGATCGGCAGTCGCTCACCATAGATTTCCATGTTTTCGGCAACCAGCCGGGGGATCGTCCCGAGCCCACCGGCAACCCGCATCGAGCCGGAATTGATGAAAGCTGGCACATTGCCGTCGAACATGCGTGGATCCAGCTCATAGGGCTCACGATTAACGTCGAGAAAGGCCCGCGGAAACCGCGCAGACAGAAGAGGTGCGCCCAGATCGGTCGCTGCGGCAAACAGCTCGTCGACATAATAATCTTCTGATCTGCGGATCGAATGGGCGTTCAGGCGGGACGCGGAAAGGAATGTCTCCGGATAGACCCGCCCGCTATGCGGCGAGTTGAAGACAAACGGAACAGTCTGGTCGTCAGGCACGCCAATCTCGAATGGCGGTTGACCATAAAAACTGTTGTCGATCAAATTCTCGCTCCCTGGCACCGCACCCGTGCCGACAGGTGGTTCGGTGGCAAATCACTCCTGACGGCATGTTGCCAGTTGGCGGCAGCGAAGTCCATACGGACCTTCGGCGGCCGACCGGCCGGACCCACGCCAATGTCTTGCGGGCACCTGTATCCGGTGTTCATTAGTCTTTTTTTAGGCATAAATTCACCCGATATTTACCTGCATCGGTTTGAATGCTCGCGATCCGCGTGCTATTCGCCATCATCGAAGGGCGGCGCGATGGAGGGCACCTGCAAACCGGGTGTTGGATGGAAGACGGGCGGAGCAGAGGCTCCGGCTCATGACTGAGGGGCACGTGAAGCCGTATGAAAATACTACTGGCCGAAGACGACAACGATATGCGCCGCTTTCTGGTCAAGGCTCTGGAAAAAGCCGGCTATGCCGTCCAGTCCTACGACAATGGCGCCAGCGCCTATGAACGGTTACGCGAAGAACCCTTTTCCCTGCTTCTGACCGATATCGTCATGCCGGAGATGGACGGCATCGAACTGGCCCGCCGGGCAACGGAGCTTGATCCGGACCTCAAGGTGATGTTCATCACCGGCTTTGCGGCTGTTGCGCTCAACCCCGAATCCGATGCGCCGAAGGATGCGACGGTCCTGTCCAAGCCGTTTCATTTGCGCGACCTCGTCAACGAGGTTGAAAAGATTTTGCAGGCCGCTTAGAGCGCGTCAAGATTAACTGGAACCATTCTGCCGAAGTGTATTTGCGTCAAGATCGAGCAGGAAACGCAGGCCGGGCTGGTGGCCCGGCCGAGGCTTGCTGCGAAGGCATTGGAGCAAATACGCCCGGCCCTTCGGGTTTGCGGGCGGCGAGCGCCCACTTTGTCAGGATGCTCGCGAGATGCCTCCGGCATCGCTCTGCGCTCCTTCCGCGTGGATCACTCCGCCGACCACAAACAGAATTGATTCCATTTAATCCTGACGCGCTCATATTCTCGATCACAAGGCTTGACCTGCCCCTGCATTTCATGGTGTATGCGGCCGGTCGGATGGGCGATTAGCTCAGCGGGAGAGCACTTCGTTGACATCGAAGGGGTCACTGGTTCAATCCCAGTATCGCCCACCATCCTTCAAAATCTCCAGTTCGAAATTGTGCGTGAAGCCATCCGACCGACCGGCTCGATCGTCCGGTCGGCCGTCCACTTGCCAGCATCAATTGAACCGTGCGGCATAGCCGGCAGCCCGGCCGTAATCCGGACCGGCTATCTCAGCGGGAACAGTACCGGGATAACCTCGACCTGTGGCTTTCCTGAAATGCCGTAGGCTGCCGGAATCGCCTTGAATGTATCGGACTGCAGAAAAGCAGCCATCGCAGCCTTGCTTTCCCATATATAGATGCCGCCATAGGTGTTGGGTGCTTCGAGCTCGAGATAGTATTTCTGTACCAGGCCGGGCATCGCCTCAAAGGCCGGCTTTCTTTCTTCGGCTGCAGCCAGCACGGCATCGCGTGACAGATTGCTTTCAAATCGAACGAACTGAACAATGTGCCCCGGTTGGGCCTTGGCGGTCACATCCGCATCCGAGGCCTGGCCTGCGCTGCTTGCAACAGTGGCTGCGGTCAAGACGACGGCGGATGCGAGTGCATTGATCGGGCTGGTTGGCATCTTGGATTTTCCTTATGTGAATCGACCAATCCAGTATGCGCATATGCACCGGATCGGTCTTGGCCCCATGTGACAAAGTTTTGACCCTTCACGCCAAGCTTCCTAGTGTGATGTCTGTGCGAGTCGATAGACTCACGCGCATCAAATCAGGTGCAATCGGACTCTTTTATCGTCCGCGCGGCAGGAGAAAAACGCTGAAAACGAGGATCATCAGGAGCCATAACCGCACAATGGCGTATTGGGGCCGAACCACAACCTGCGCCAGCAACACCGGGCGTATCACGTAATGCCCTCTTGCCAGTCCTTGCCCTGATGGAGACCCATCGCAACACCACCGCCACCGTTCGTGCGGTCCTTGCCGCAGCGCAGGATGCAGGCGTCCAGCCGACCGACCTGCTTTCCGAGGCCGGAATTTCGAACGATCTGGCATCGGATCCCGATGGCGAAGTGTCTCTTGCCACGATGCAAACGTTTTGGCAGAGCGCCTACCGTCTGTCCGGTGATCCCTATCTGGCGATTCATGCGGGGCTCAAGGCAGCACACGGGTCTTACAAGACGCTCGACTACCTTCTGATATCAGCCACAACCCTCGGCGAAGGAGTATCGCAGTTCATCGAGCATTTCCGTTTGATCAACACCTGGCTGAATTTTGCTTTCGAGGAAGAACACGATCAATTCCATCTGACACTCAGGTCCAAGATCGGCCCCGTCCCGTTTCCGGCGGTCGAGATAACATTCACGGCAATTACCGAGCGCGCCCGGCGTATTCTCGGGTCCGACTGGTCTCCAAAGGCCATCGAATTCCTGCATTCACCGCAAGGCGACCGCGCATTCTATGACGGATTTTTCCGGTGTCCGGTGGCCTTTGCGGCCGAGAATGCACGCATGACATTGTCCCGGGAACAGTACGAAACACCACTCCCGACCGGAGATGCCGGCCTGTACCGTGTTCTCATGAGTCATGCCGAACGCCTCAGCTCGGAGCGACCGGCACCGGATGATTTGGTGGCACGGACCAGAAGCGAGATTCTGCGGGTTTTGCGGGACGGTCCGCCCACCATTGAAACCATCGCCGGCGCCCTGGGCCTTGGGTCAAGGACGATGCAGCGCAGGCTGTCCGAACGGGGCGAAGTGTTTTCAAAACTGGTGGACCGGGTGCGCGAAGACCAGGCCCGCGACCTGGTGGCCGGACAGGCCATGGCTCTGAACGAAATCGCGTTTTTCCTGGGCTTTGCCGATCAAAGCGCCTTTTCAAGAGCGTTCAAGCGCTGGACGGGCCAGACACCGAAAGCGTTCCGAAAGGATGCCTGAACGGAAAATTCCATGGCACAATTGGGGACACGAGACGGGATTCCGGCTGAAAGCGCGTTGAACGGGTGAAAACAGCAAGTCGTTAAGCGCCGACGCATGTGAGCGCTCTACCATACAGTTGTGTATTGTTTTCTACAATACACAACTGTATGGTTTTGGTCATGACGAAACGGCTCTCCAGGCAAGACTGGATCGCGCACGGATTTGAAGTGCTCAAAACGGAAGGCCACGAGGGCTTGAAGGCTGATCGCATGGTCAAGGCCTTGAACGTGTCCCGCGGCAGCTTCTATTGGCATTTCAAATCGATTGACGGCTTTCATGCTGCCCTTCTCTCCGCATGGCGTGAGCAGATCACAGAAGCGGTGATCGCGGAGTTGCGGGACATCGGGGGCGCTGAAAACCAGCTGACAGAGCTGATCTCCCGGGTAATTCTTACACCACAAAGGATCGAGGCGGCCATGCGTTCCTGGGGTCGGATCGAGCCAAAGATCGCGATGGCCGTTGCCGCCGTCGATACGATACGCATCGATTACATCACTGATGTCATCGCCCGCGAAGGGATCCCGCAAGACATCGCACGGGGCCGCGCCATCATGCTGTCATGGAGCTACATTGGACGAGCGTTATCACCGGATCTGGCTGCCACGCTGGATCACACCGTTCACCGCGATCTGGGTCGAATTTTCCTGAGCCCCGATCTCGACAAGGACACCTGATATGAAAACAGTTGAGCTGAAGCACACATACGATGCTTCCCCCGAGCGGCTTTGGGCCCTGGCGACAGACTTCGGAGCGCTGAAGAGAGTGATGCGGGGCTTCGTTACGTTTCGGGACCTGCCCACGGGGCGCACCTATACCGGTCAGAAGTTCGACGTTCAGGTTTCTCTTTTCGGTATGCTTCCCTGGCAGCCCTATCACATGGAGATCATTGCCTGTGACGACGCCAGCATGGTGCTGCGGTCTTCCGAAAGGGGCGCAGGCGTAACATCATGGCGGCACACGCTTTCGGTCACAAAAACGGACACCGGCGGCAGTTGCCTTACGGACCACATCGAAATCGAAGCCGGCATCCTGACATTCGCTTTCGCAAAATGGGCGCGGTTCATGTACGCAGGCCGACACAAACCGCGAAAGGCGCTTCTGGCATCAGGAGCGTTTTGATCTCTTCGGCCCCAGTGGCAAACATCCATCCTGTACAGCTGCAAAACTGTTGATGGCCAGTGGCACTGATGCAGTGAGAGCCCGCCTGGAGCATCGCGCGAAACGTGATAGGAGACGATGGTCAGCTGACCTGCCGATTGCAGCCGGCCGACAAAGTAGAAGTGGTTCCCGTCTCCCTGGGTCGCGAAGTGGCCCCAGGCGACACTTTCCAGACCCTTGGTAAAGGGATTGGCGTCGATCTGCCCCATCAGATCCCGCGGCACTTCCACCGGGCGCTTGTCACGTTTGGTCGATCCGAAATGCAGATGGCGCCAGATCGTGTCCAATGGGCGTTTGGGGGACCGTCATCACGCTTGAGCGCCGTCATCGCCATGAAACAGCAGATATCGACGGAGTGGCAGCACGGTTTTTAGGTGATCTGGAGCCAAATCCCGCAATGCATCAGCGCCGGCACTTCACGGCGCGATCACGAAATGTTCACCAAACCTTTCCCCGATGTAATTTTGTTGCCCGGTTTTTCTCACAGCAGGTCTCTATATTCGTCTCAATCAAAAACAAGAAACCAATGGCAGGGGCCATGAGCGGCTCTGCGGCTGATCGGCCCCTGTCCATCAGCAACGACCATCCGGTCGGGTCCGTAAATGGTAATAGGCCGGGGCATCGGCCCGACCCGCTGGAGACGGGTAACACCGTCTCCAGTCCGTCACTTTGCCGACCGGCTGCCTGTCTCCCAGACAACCCTTATCCCCTGCCGCACCCGCAGAATCCGTCCGTGATATTCGGACCGGATCGCGTCAAAAAACAGCTGTGCATGGGTTGCCTTGGCGAAGCGTGCCAGCACCTGTTGCACATCTTTGTCATCATCGAACCAAAGCTCCACCTTGAAGGCGAGATCTTCGTGCGCGGATTCGGCGGCCTGAACCGGGGCGTTGGGTTTCTTGCGCTCGAAGACGTCGGTCAGCGCGCGCGCCTGAGCCGTGCAGACCAGCTTGGCATATTCGTAGGAAAACGGCACACGTTTGGAATAGGCAACCGTTGCAAAGGCCCGGTCGCCGGAATCAAGAATATAGACATGCGTTCCGTTTTTCAGAACACGCAACGGAAAGCGTATATGGCTGACGACTTCAGACAAGGACCGTTTTCCTGTCCCCGACCTGCCTGTTGGCTCACACCGAAGGTGCGAAAATAGGAGAAAACAGGGGGCATTGTGAAGAGACCGGAGGCTGTGATGACGTCCCGCTGCAACCATCCCGATGCAGCCCGGCCAGCAGGTCCTATTGATGCGGTCCGATGTGAAAACGCATGCCGGTCAGCGCGGCATCCAGATAGGTCATCGGACGATAAATGTAATAAAGCGCAATCGGTTCCCGCGGAAAAATCACATAGGTGTTGCCATCCGTCTCCCACACTTCGGCATTCAACAGGCGCAATGCCAGGTAACCCAACAGATAGATGACAACAGCCACCAGTAGAATTCGTTTCATGATCAATGGCCTCCCCTGCCGGGCTTTGCACGATCCATACCATGGCACGCCGTATGATAAATCTGAAGCTGGCGTTGCGGATAATTCGCGGTATCATTCCCGAAACACTCGATCAGGAGACAATGCGGCATGGCGGATCCGTCCAATCCGAGGACCATCTTATGTTACGGCGATTCCATCACATGGGGGTTCGATGCCGCCGGTGGAACCGATTATCTGCGCCATTCCTTCACGGAACGATGGACCCGGCGCCTGGGCGCTGAACTGGGACCCGACTACCACATTGTAGAAGAGGGGTTGAACGGCAGGACCACGGTATTCGACGACCCCATCTCCGGCGGCAAGAGCGGCCTTGCCGATCTGCCCAACACCCTGCAAAGCCACATGCCGGTCTCACTGTTGATCCTGATGCTCGGCTCCAACGACCTGATGACACGCTTCAACCTCAACGCCCACGAGATCGCGCGTGGCCTTGGACGCGTCATAGAATGCGCCTCCCGTTCCACCTGCGGACCGGACAGTCAGGCGCCAAAGATCCTGGTCCTGATACCGCCGGTCGTGGGAACCCTTGCCGGCCCACTGGTCGAGCCCATGTATGACGCGGAAAAGAGCGTCGTGGTGTCGCGCCAGCTTCGCCAGACCTACCCAGCTGTCGCCGAACAATTCGGCGCCCAATGTCTGGATACCGACCAATTTGCCAAAAGCAGCACAATCGACGGATTGCATCTCGACCGGGACATGCAACAACCTTTCGCCATGGCCCTGGCCAGCGCCGTTCGCGGTATTTTCTGGCCTTAGCCGGCACCTCTCTGGTGCATTTGGGTGAATAATCTCCCAAGGGCGCAACGAGGAGGAAAATAATATCCCCGCACTTCGCCGGGCAGCAAAGCATTCCTTCATTCCGGGCAGGTGAAACACCACTATCAGGGACACTGGGACAATAGTCCGTCCGGAGTGGTGTTATGATCGATCAGAACCGCAAATTGTCGACCTTCCCGGCCTTCTTCAACGTCGCCGGCCACAAGATTGCCGTTTTCGGCAATGGTGAGGAAGCCTTTGCCAAAACACGGTTGCTGGCCAACACGGACGCTGCGATCACGGTTTATGCCGATGCCCCGGCAACCGACTTCGCCGCATATCTGAACCGGCAGCGCATTGCCACGATCCATGCCCCATACGATGCGCGCCAGCTGGACGGCGCAACACTGGTCTTTGCCGCCACCGGCGACGCAACGCTGGATGCGCGGATCGTCACCGATGCCCGCGCCGCGCGCATCCCGGCCAACGCCGTTGACCAGCCCGATTTCTGTGACTTTCTGACCCCCGCGCTGGTCAACCGGGCGCCGGTTGCCGTGGCAATCGGTACCGAAGGCGCCGGTCCGGTCCTGTCCCAGATGATCCGCGCCCAGATCGACCAGATGCTGTCTCCATCGCTTGGCACGCTGGCGCAGCTTGCCGCCCATTACCGGTCCGCCGTCGACAGGGTGCTGCCGCGCGGCGCCACACGCAGGCTCTTCTGGCGCCGGTTTTTCTCCGGATCCGTCCGTGATGCCATGGCCAACAACGACCTGCCGGGCGCCCGCAAGGCCGCTACCCATCTGCTGCACAACACCGATACGGTCGAAGGTTATGTCTGGCTGGTCGGCGCCGGCCCGGGAGCACAGGATCTTTTGACCCTGCGCGCACAGCGCGTGCTGATGGAAGCCGACGTCATCCTGTACGATGCGCTCGTGCCGGAAACGATTGTCGATATGGGACGCCGCGACGCCGAACGGATTTCCGTCGGCAAGCGCAAGGGCTGCCATTCAAAGTCGCAAAACGAGATCAACGCGCTGCTGGTCGAGCTTGCGGCGAAAGGCAAGCGTATCGTACGACTCAAATCCGGCGATCCGCTTGTCTATGGCCGCGCTGCGGAAGAGATGGCGGCGCTGCGCGATGCATCGATCGGCTATGAGATCGTCCCCGGCATCACCTCGGCTTTTGCCGCTGCTGCCGATTTCGAGCTGCCACTGACTTTGCGCGGCGTTGCCTCTTCCCTGGTCTTCACGACCGGCCATGATCTCAACAGCAACATCCTGCCCGATTGGGCAAAGCTTGCCATATCAGGCGCGACGATCGCCGTCTATATGGGCCGCTCGGTGGCCGCCTCCGTCGCCGAACGGCTGGTCGAGGCGGGCCTTCCCAGTGATACTGCCGTTGCCATCGTCGAAAACGCCAGCCAGCCGAACCGCACCCTTCTCCACTGCACGATGAAGGACCTGCCGGCCATTGAGGCCCGGTCCGACCTTGCCGGTCCGGTAATGGTGATCATCGGCGATGCGGTCGCCGGTGCCAATTTCAAACAGTCCACACCGCTCTCTTCGGAAAAAGCTGCGGTTGCGGCGGCCTGACGCTGCGAACTGAAGCCAGCAACAAGCCAGCAACAAGGATGTCTGCCATGATGAAAGTTCTGACCGCCAACCGCCTGACAGACGGAATCGCCGTTTGGCTCGGTGCCAATGGCCGCTGGCTGGAGCGGATCGATCACGCGCTGATTGCCCGCCATCGCGAAGCGGTTGATGCGCTGGAACAGGCCGGTCAATCGGCCTTCCATGACAACCTGATTGTCGATGTCGCCGTCATCGACGTCGATGAGGTTGACGGTGAAATCTATCCCATCCGCCTGCGCGAACGCATTCGCGCCAAGGGCCCGACCTTTCGAACCGATCTCGGCAAGCAAGCCGAATTCCAGCAGGCTTCGGCCGCCTAGAGCGCCGGGCGCTCTAGCCCATAAAGTGTTTTGTCAGGAGTTGATCCATGTATCGCTATGATGAGTTCGATCATGACTTTGTCGGCCAGCGCGTCGCGCAATATCGCGATCAGGTGGAGCGCCGCTTGTCCGGCGAAATCACCGAGGATGCGTTCAAGCCGCTGCGCCTGATGAATGGCGTCTATCTGCAATTGCACGCCTATATGCTGCGCGTTGCCATACCCTACGGAACGCTCAACAGCACGCAGATGCGACGGCTTGCGCGCATCGCCCGTGACTATGACAAGGGTTACGGCCATTTTACCACGCGACAGAACATCCAGTTCAACTGGCCGAAACTGTCCGATACACCGGCCATTCTCGAAGAGCTGGCGGAAGTCGAAATGCACGCCATCCAGACTTCTGGAAACTGCATTCGCAACGTCTCGGCCGATCATTTCTCCGGCGCCGCCGCTGACGAGGTCGCCGATCCGCGCCCCTATGCGGAAATCCTGCGCCAATGGTCGTCCAACCATCCCGAATATTCGTTCCTGCCGCGCAAGTTCAAGATAGCGGTCACCGGAGCGGAGCGGGACCGCGCCGCCATACAGGTGCACGATATCGGCCTGCATCTGAAGCGCAATGAAGCGGGCGAACTCGGATTTGCCGTCTATGTTGGAGGCGGTCAGGGCCGCACGCCGATGATCGCCAGGAAGATCCGCGACTTCCTGCCCGAAGCGGATCTTTTGTCCTACACGACGGCCATCATGCGCGTTTACAACCTCAATGGCCGCCGCGACAACAAGTACAAGGCCCGCATCAAGATACTGGTGCACGAGACCGGCGAGGCGGAATTCGCCCGGCAGGTCGAGGCCGAGTGGGACAAGCTCAAGGCCAGCGAATTGAAGTTGCCGGATGCTGACCTGCGGGCCATTGCCGCCTATTTCGCGCCACCCGAATTACAGGATCGGGCCGAGGGATGGGCTGGCCTCGCCGCCCGCAAGAAGGACGATGAGGGCTTTGCCAGCTGGGTCCGGCAAAATGTCACACCCCATAAACACCCCGATTACGGTGTGGTGACAATTTCGCTCAAACCGATTGGCGGCGTGCCTGGCGATGCAACGGATGTCCAGATGGAAGCCATTGCAGATCTCGCCGAACGCTACAGCCACGACGAAATCCGCGTCTCGCACGAACAGAACCTGGTCCTACCCCATGTGGCGCTCGCGGATCTTGAAAAAGTCTATCACGCCCTGCTCGAGCAGGATCTTGCAACGGCCAATGCCGGATTGATCACGGATATCATCGCCTGCCCGGGCCTCGACTATTGCGCCCTTGCCAATGCCCGTTCGATTCCCGTGGCTCAGGAAATCTCCAACCGTTTTGCGTCAGCTCAACGGCAGCAGGAAATCGGCGCGCTCAAAATCAAGATCTCGGGATGCATCAATGCCTGCGGGCACCACCATGTCGGCCATATCGGCCTTTTGGGTGTCGAAAAGAAGGGTGCAGAGCTCTATCAGATTACCCTTGGTGGCTCGGGCGACGAAAACACCTCGATCGGCCAGATCGTCGGGCGGGGTTTCGAGCCCGAGAAGGTCACCGATGCTGTCGAAACCATTGTCGACACCTATCTGGGCCTGCGCGAGAGCGCCGAAGAAACGTTCATCGATGCCTATCGCCGGGTTGGTCCCGAGCCCTTCAAGGAAGCGCTCTACGGCAAGACGTCACGGGCGGCCTGACAAAAGCGGGAAACAAGACCATGAGCGAAACACGACTTTGGAAATCCACCGGATTCGTCAGCGATGATGCCTGGCGCGTCATTGCCGACGATGAATCCGTCGAAAGCAGCGAAACCAATGCCCGCCTGATCCTCCCGCTGGATCGGTATCTTGATTTGCCGCAGGAGCATCGGCGACCAGAGCGCGCTGGCGTCCTGCTGGCACCGGCCGATGATGTGGCGCGGCTGGAACCGCACCTTGCCAACATCGCCCTGATTGCCGTGACCTTTCCGGCATTCAGCGATGGCCGCGCCTATTCCCAGGCCTCACTGCTGCGCGCGCGTTACAGCTTCGAGGGTGAAATCCGCGCTACGGGCGATGTCCTGATTGACCAGGTGCCCTTGATGCTGCGCTGCGGGATCGACAGCTTCGCCGTTTCCAATCCGACAGCGCTCAAACGCCTCGGCGAAGACCGTCTTCCGGGGATCGACAGCTATTATCAGCCCGCAACCAAACCGGCCCGGCAAACAGGCGGATACAGCTGGCGTCACGCCTCCTAGTGCAATTCATGTTTTGACGGAATCGGCAAAACATGAATGCATCAACAAAATCAAAGGCCGGCACCGTTGTCCCGTTTCTGACAAAACGTGAAACCGTCTAGTGGATTGAAATCGATATTTGCTGCCCACAGCGCGGGCGCAGACCCGACATACTGATTGGCCTCAGATCTGACCTGAACTGGTCTTCTGCACCTGGCATCGGAATTTACTGCCCTGCGGCGGACCTTCCTGCCGTTGGTCGAGCGGCAGTTTCGGCCCTTATCTGTCGTCCACAGATTGCTAGAGATGCTGCGATTGCAGCCCGCTTTGCGGACATTCGCATTTTGTTTGGCTGCACCCCACATTGGTCAGTCGAGAGGTGCGCTCATGGCCTGTCCTAGCTCAGTTGGAAGAAACCACTCCCTCCAAATGTCCTCATAGTTCTTCGGAAGCACCGATAACCCGTGCCATAGCTGGAACACATCGACCTTCTTAGAGTAGTCATCCATCTCGTCCTCGAAAGTAATAACATCAACCAGAGGAATTGATCGCTCCACGAGACGCGGCTGTCCCTCGTTTATGAACCGCCGGAGCCCGTCACGATAGTACCCAATGATTGGACACATCTCCAAATCATCCCAGAAGTCGTATCGTGCAATTTTCTGTGCGAAATGCTCTGCCAGAGAACGCCAGTCTCCGTCCTCAGCCCCACGCAACTCAGAGTATTGAAACGTGAAGCGTTGGAATGCAGAAATTAGTTTGGAGCGCTTGGCGTACCACCGAAGCGCTACCTTCCCAATGTCAGTAGATAAATCGTTGTTGCAGGGAATATGCACTGTTCGGTGCTCTGCATGACTATACTCATCAAAGCGAGGGATTAGAATTTTGTCCACGTAGTCGTTCAAACAAACGAAGCAACATATCTGCCGCTCGATGTCTGCGACGACCAATAGGACCGGTTGTCCGACGCCCATCCTTTCGACAGTGACCAACTCGGTTGTTTCAAGGCTCAAACGATACGTGTCTAGCGACATCACCGGCTGGGAGTTCAGCTCTTCACCACCTTTCTCAACGTTCCCGCGTTTATGGAGCTGCAACGCTCCTATCTTCGGGGACTCTGTGCTCTTCAACTGAATAAAGAAGTGTTCACCCAACGTCTGAGGAAATGGCGAACCTTCGCCATCAAATACTTCGACAGCGAAGTCCAAACCGTAGTCGGGCCGGTATTCACGCAAAACCCAATTCTCTGGTATCTTGCGCTTTAGGAGCGCAATGCCCCGCTCGTCAATGAGGTGCTGGGGAGCCCTTCGCTTGGCTGGTCTAGCCATCGAGACTTTGCCTCGACGAACATGCGATTCTGCGAGCCAACTTACAGCTCATATAAATGGCGGCCATCTAATTTTACGCAATAAGCCTTTATGTCTGGTGCTCCATCATATGATGCCATTCCGACACTATAGTCTAACGCATACCGTCTAGGCTGGGTGTAATACACATGGGCGGGCTGACGCCCTGCTCGCTCTAGAGCGAGAGCAAAAAGACACATCGCTAGTGAGTGAGTTTTTGGTCCAAGTGGCGCAAGTGCACAGGTGCGGTCGCCTCCGTTTGTTACGCGGCATAGAGCTTCAAATGCGTCCGGAACGTCAAATGTGTGAACTTGCCAGCGATCTTCAGTTCTGAGATTTCGATTCTCAACTTCACTTTCGAGGCTCCTGAGAAACTCCCAATTGCGAAAATAGTTTGGAGGACCCGGTGGAAACGGAAAGAGGTACCGTATCTTTTCGATATCAGCTTCAAATAGGTCCTTTAGACCAAGCGGGGCAAAGCCAACACCTACCACCAAGTCATCATAGTTCGTTTCAGCTCGAGGCTGATCAAACGTGGGAAGAGGACCCAGCGGAAGAGGGTCGGAAGACAACTGATCACCGTATTTGCCTGCGACGCTGTAGCAGACAATGAGATCGTGAACATCTGGATCTTGTGTCAAGAACCGCATGATCGGGAAGAACCATCGTTTTGGCATTGAGGAGATATCAAGAACTACCTTGCCTCCGGCTTCGTTCTTGAATGCCTCAGTGATCTCCGCAATGCGATCAATGTTCTGGAGAAGGTTTGCTTCCAGAACGTCTTCGCTTGTCGCGCCACCTCTTATGAAGTCCGCCTGAATTTTTTCGAAGCGCTTGTGAAATAGTGCCTCCTGGGCAATGTGTGGGTCCAAAATCTTCAGCAGTATCTGTAGCCTAACAATTGACGCCAACTGCAAATACGCGGAGGTGCAACGATCTTCGGATCCAAGAGTTCCCAAGAAACTCCAGTCTGCAGCGGGCAACTTTCCAATCAACCAACTCAACTGTCCCCAAGGGCGAAAATTCTCAGCCATTTGGTCTAGTCATTAAGTCTAGGAGTGGGAGTGCAGCATTTACTTCCGACTTTCTACGTTTTGAAGGCAAATGAATCTTGTCCAAGATACCTGCATCAGCAAGCCATTCTCGCAGGACGCCACAGCGAATATACTTGGGCTCTTTGGTGTGTTGATATGGTATCCTGAAAATAGGACAGTAGAGCGGATTCAAGTAGAATTTTAGCCTACGTTTTCTGTCTTTACTGCGCGTCGCATGCTCAACCATCGTTAGGTTTCCATAATCGACAGCTTCCACCAAGAATGAAAAAATGTCCTGGTTTTGTCGCAGCTCTTCAATACTCAAGGAGATCCCATTTTGGCCGGGGTTACTCATTTTCTCATCGTTGTGTAGCGACGTAGCGAACTTCTCGCCAAGCGTCTGGATTAGCTTGTAACGGTCATCACTCCTTCCATAGTCGGATGGTATGCGATCAAGCCACGTTCGCGCCGTTTGAAACACACTGATAGTCTGAATTGTTTCAGAAATCGGCAGCTCTGGCGCTTCTCCACGATTGGATGAGGCTTGTGAGGCATAGTCCCAAATGTACTGGCAAAGGCTTAAAAAAACTAATATATTTCCTCCGCTTAGACCTAGGATATCGCCTTCACCAGAGTAGATTGCACGCTGTCGTCTTCTGCCGGCTATCTTCAAAAGAGCCAGTTCGACGCGCTCCTTTTTCCAGTATTGTTTCGCCTTTGACTCCCACTCCAGTTCCGTCGGCTTACCAGGTACACCTTTCTGCCTATACCAGATTTCACCCAGCATGGCGGACAGGGGATCTTCTTGAACCAGACCTTGTAGCTGTTCTCTTATCCAAGCTGGCCAAGTATCTTCAGTCTTGAGGGCGCTAGTGGGCGACTTTCCAGCGAGCGTACGTGCCTCTTCTCGAGGCAAAAGCGAGTTGCCGAGCGCGTCCGAAATCCGTTTTGCGTTTGCGCGCCTGCTACCCGGAGTGGCAAGGAACTTAAGCCGCCTAAGAAAGACATCGTTGGCGAAGTCTGGGTAGATACTTGTTTTCCTAACCTCCTGCTCTCTCAATTTTACGTCCAGTTCGACCAGCTTGTAGTCTCTATCTTGTTCCAAATGGCCTTTGGATCCAAAGACATTAATGTGATTTCTCCAAGCGTAACCGCGTGTGCCAATCCTGTATGATAGAGTTGGATCTCTGCTAATGCATTTGTTGACAACACTTCTGTAATCTGCGCCATCTTCTTGGTCATTAATTGTCGCAAGCTCCTCATACTGATCGACTAGTATGAAGAATTCGGTTTTCTCAGAAACAATTCCCGAGCTTCGCAGTGCGCGAGCTATGACTTTGGCCGGCTCGCCAATGGAGGTCTTGCTATTGGCCACCTCAGGATCAAGTTCTCTGTCATTGAAGTTCAGAAACCGCCGGTATTTGTGTTCACGGCCTCGCATTCGTTCCTGCAGCTCGTCCATCGTGGCAGCTTTTGAGAGATATCCTTCCCAAACAGGATCGTCGCGCACAAGCTCCACAAAACCTTGTATTTTCTCAGGAGTCCAACCAATCTCCAAGTCTTTCCGAACACTGCCATTTTTTCCGAGCAGACAAACGGATCGCAAGATATCAGAGCAAACCAGGTAGTTAAAGAAGTCGCCAAACAAGATCTCCTTTGCGGTGACGTCATCAGCAACTCGACGATTGCCAAATTCATTGCAGCGCGCAGTGTTAACATTGATGCCTGCACCAATGTAGTTGGAAAAATCACGCGCAACTGGGAACGGTTCGCGCAAATCTGCGTAGGCAATTCGTACTGCTGGGTCGAACAGCTTGTAAAGCATGCTCTTACCACTGCCTTGAACACCCGAAAGCACAACGTGCCCGGCTTGAAACACAGGATTTGCATGCTTGACCAGCTTATTGCTGAATATCTGTACAAATTCCGCCGGATTGACTTTTTCGCCGGCATACAGGTGGTGGAATGGGTTTGTAGCCATGTTCAACTCCTCCTGATGCGTGAAAACAGCGGCTTCCAAGTATTCGTTTGGCTATGAATTAGTGGTAAAGTGTTGTCAGGGCAATTTGAATAGAGAGTGACCAAAGCGCCGGTACCTTCGAAGCCGTAAGGATGATATTCGAAAACCCCAAGCCTGTTTCTAACGATTTGAATAACAGGGCGTATCTGAGTGAAGGCCGAAGGCTCCACCGGCTGAGCGGTACTCGATACGAACAACTCTGGTCGCAGTGACAGGCAGGGAGAAAAGCTGACGTTAGCACATTGCTGCGCAATAGTCTGTCCTATAGTGACGCCATCCGGACAACAGATCAATGGAACAACTAAGATTGGAACATTCGGCAGGGTCTGTGCCGCCCACCGAACTGGACCCTCCATCTGCGCTCCTGACCCAACGAAGTCTTCAATTAATACAAGCTGTTCTATATCCTCGTCGACGACATACTGCCTGAGCTTGTCTTGATCGCCAAACTGTTCCAGCGATCGCCAATCAGGCCGATGATCATGCCCGTTCAGTCCGTTCACCTTCAGAAATCCGTTTATCCGAAGACTATCAGTTATCGGGCAAAACCAAGTACTCTGTACTGCTTGAGAGATTAACCCATTTAGATTGGCGCTGGCGATGTCCAAGCCCAGAACATCGACTAACCATCGGACTGTCTTATCACTGTATGCCGAACGTTGGAGAGCATCGATCTGCTTTTTCCCAACAAAGAATAAATGCCCCAATAGGCGGAACATCTTCTTCTGAACGTCTTCGTCAGGACTGTTCATAAGCCACTTCGCCAAGCAGTCATCGAAAGACTCGTACCTATTTGGTTCGTACTCGTCGAAAAGCTCAGCTTGTAACCAGGCTAGCTGATCTCTTAACGCAATCAGGTCGTCGCTGTCACCTGACATGAGCCAAGGCTCCACCAATTTGAAAAGGTTACTCATATCAAGCCTTCAGAATAGCTTCTCGAACAAATGCCGCCAGCGCTGCGGCCATCGGGGGAGGTACTGCGTTACCTATCTGGGTAAATATCTCTTTTGGTTTACCATGAAAAACAAAGTCGTCTGGAAAACCTTGAATCCGCGCAGCTTCTCTTGCAGTAAAGCCCCGATCCTGTTCCGGGTGAACAAAGAGATCTACTCTTCCGAACCTCGTATCTACAGTAGGTGAGACATCTTCCCAACTAAGTCGTCGATAACGTCCATTGTAAGTCTGGGTAAGCTCGAATTTACCGTCCACCTCTCGAAGAAATCCCTGCCGAACCAATCTCCGGACGTTCCGTGTCACCCCTCTGTTCAGAAAATGAGCTATTCGATCAATGCTCACTGGATCACCATCGCCATAGGAACGCACTCGGTCTCTCCGTCGAAGGCGCGCAACTGCGACGAGTATGTCTTTCTCTGCGTCACTAACAAACCCAAACACTTTGGGTATGTCCCACGTCGATACAGAGCTGTCGCTTAACCTCACATTGCTTAACTTTTGGCCCGGCTTAATATGTTTGAGTATCTTGGCATCTTTGCCATTAGGATCAGGCCAATCTAGCTCGTTTTCGGATGCGGGAGCCAAACCTCCAAGTGCATGTCGCAGCGAAATCGAACCGCCGTTCTTGACACCCAGATTTATACAATCACTCCCTTTCCAGCAGACCAAAAACAATCTTTTGCGCCTCTGAGCCAAGCCGCACTTGTTTCCCTCAAGTAGAATGCGTCGAACATTGTAGCCAGCAGCTCGGAGCCGGTCTTCCAGAGCGACCCAAAGGTGCCGGTGCTGCCCCGACAAAGCAGCTGGAACGTTTTCCACCACCAAAACCTTGGTCCTGTTAGCAATGGCTATGTCGGCAACTCGCATTAAAAGTGCATTGCGTGGATCGTCGAGGAGACGTTTCCCGGCAGTTGAAAACCCTTGGCAAGGTGCTCCCGCAAGAAGGACATCACTTGTGCCAGCTAACGGCACGAAACTTGCTAGATCTGCCACTCTGGCGACTTCACTCAAGTTTCGTGAGTAAGTTTCACAAGCGACCTGATCGATGTCGATCGCTTGCTGGGAAAAAACGCCTTCCTGAAGAAAGCCGAGATCAAACCCGCCCGATCCCGAGAACACGCTGAGCGCCCGCCAGCCAGAGCTCAGTGGCGAAGGCTTATCGCGAAATGCATAGGCTGGTCCAATGTTCCGCACTAATTCGAGTTTTGGCCGCGAAACGAACTGCTCAGCAGTCGGTGGTTTCTCGCTTTTGTGGGCAAGAACGAGAAACGGTGTACTGCTTTCAAGGCGATTAGGGCCGTTTGTATCGCTCAAATCAGAAGTCTTTCTTCGTTTTCTTTGACTTTACAGGCCCTGCAGCCTCATTGAAACCGTCCAAAACCGCTTTTGAAGGAACACGCCGCACAGCACAGCACTAGTTGCACAGGAACGATTGCTTTGAGAATGCAACGATCTAACCAACGCATTCGCAGCCAACGACCGCGTTCCCCCCAACCCGGTCGTCAGGCGCATCACATTTTAAATGTCTGACGGCCTCATTTCGACGCAAAGGCCAGGACTAGCCCGCCGCTTCAGAAAAAAATTCCATTTCCGCCAAGGAATGGTCATTGTCGTGCGTCTTACAAGATGACATGCGCATGAATACCGATGACAACGCATTGGCGGAGCGGGCCGCGGGTGGCGATCCGGTGGCGTTTCAGAGCTTGCTCGAACGGCACTACGACACCATTTACCGGGTCGCCTACCGGTTTACCGGCCTGCGCCAGGACGCCGAAGACCTGACGCAGGACATTTGTGCCTCCCTGCCCGCTCGGCTTCGATCCTTCCGGGGCGAGGCGCGGTTTACCTCCTGGCTCTATCGCGTTGTTGTCAATGCGGCGCAGGACCTGCGGCGCAAACAGGCCAGTGCCGGCCGCGCGAATGCCGCCTATGGCGAAATTGCCGAATTGGAACGGGAGCAGGCGGCGGATACGGAGCGCGACATCGCCTGGCTCTATGAGACCCTGGAACAGCTCGGCGGTGACCTGCGTAACACGGCGATCCTTGTCGTTGCGGAGGGCCTGAGCCACGCCGAGGCAGCAAGTGTCTTGAACATCAAGGAATCCACGGTCTCCTGGCGCATGCATGAATTGCGAAAGAGATTGAAAGCGCAAGTGGAACAGGAAGCATGAGCAGCGAATTGGACAGGATGAAACGGGCCTTCGGCCGGCAGGACGCGATCCGGCCGGATGAAAACGCCCGCAAGGCAGCCATCCAGGCCGCCATGTCACAATTTGATGAGGAATTTTCATCGGCGCGCCAAGGATTGGCCGGCGACGACCGTCCTAGGAAGCGAAACAGCACATTGCTGAACGCTTTCAACTGGAGACGACTGATGACCATTCCCCATCCCAACAGAACCCAATGGCTTGCCGGAGGCGCCAGCATTGCCGTCCTGGCCCTTGCAATCGTGAGTGTCGATCAGATCCGGCCGGACCTGTTTCCGTCCGAAAGACAATCAACGGTCGAAACGGAGATTACACAATTGGCGGCCTCAGCCGACGAAAGCGACCAGGCAGCCCGGGAGCAGATCGAGACCGCCTTTCACGAATCGGCACCGGTGGCGGAAAGCGTGGTCGCTCAGGACCACGCAGCCGGCGGTGCGGTTTCAACTATGAGCGCAGAGCGCCGTCTTCGTGCTCCGGCCAGCCAGTCAAAGGCCCTGACCGGCGTTGCCGCCAGTCAGCCGCTTGCCGACCGGCCAGCCCCTTCCGGTTACCAGGATCAGGGCCGTGACAAATTCGCCGACATCACTCCGAACCAGGTCAAGCGTGTAACCGAGGCACCCGTTTCGACCTTTTCCGTCGACGTCGACACGGCTTCCTATTCGTTCCTGCGCAGCGCCCTCAATCGTGGCGTTCTGCCGCAAACCGACGCCCTGCGCATCGAGGAAATGATCAATTATTTCGACTATGATTATGCCCCGCCGGTGAACGCGGAAGAACCATTCAAGGCCCAGGTCACGATCATGCCGAGCCCCTGGAATGACAACAACAAGCTGCTCAGCATCGGGATCAAGGGCTATGAATTGCCCAAGGCCGAGGCGCCTCCGGCCAATCTGGTCTTTCTGATCGATACGTCCGGCTCCATGGACGCGCCGGATAAACTGCCGCTCCTGCGCAACGCGTTCCGGCTGCTCCTGTCAACCTTGAAGCCACAGGATACGGTTGCCATCGTCGCCTATGCGGGCGGTGCCGGCACGGTGCTCGAACCGACGAAGGTCGCCGACAGGAACACCATTCTCACCGCACTGGAGAACCTTGATGCCGGTGGTTCGACCGCCGGCGCCGAAGGCATTCGTCTGGCCTATCAGCTGGCCGAACAGCAGATGGCGAAAGACGGCGTCAACCGGGTGATGCTCGCGACCGACGGCGATTTCAATGTCGGCATCACGGATACGGATGAACTGACGGATTTTGTCGAGCGCAAGCGCCGCAGCGGCGTCAGCCTTTCGGTGCTCGGATTTGGCCGCGGAAACTACAATGATGAGTTGATGCAGTCCCTCGCCCAGAACGGCAACGGCAATGCCGCCTATATCGACACGCTGAGCGAGGCGCGCAAGGTGCTGGTGGAGGAAGCCGGCTCGACCCTGTTCACCATCGCCAAGGATGTCAAATTGCAGCTGGAGTTCAATCCGGCCACGGTCAGCGAGTACCGGTTGATCGGCTATGAAACGCGAATTCTCAACCGCGAGGACTTCAACAATGACAAGATCGATGCCGGTGATATCGGTGCCGGACATACGGTGACCGCGCTCTATGAGTTCACGCCGGCCGGCGCACCCGGACAGCTGATCGATGATCTGCGCTACGGAAACGCGGACACCCCGTCGGCTGAACCTGGCAACGATGAATATGCCTTCCTGAAAATCCGTTACAAGCTGCCCGATAGCGATACCAGTCGTCTGATCTCGGTTCCGGTTACCAAGGATAGGGAAACTGCGGAGATAGCCGGTGCCCCGCAGGAGGCTCGGTTTGCCGCCGCCGTGGCCGGTTTCGGTCAGCTCCTGCGCGGTGGCCGCCACACCGGTCAGTATTCCTATGAGGATGTGATCGCGCTGGCCCAGTCTGCCAAGGGTGAAGATCGCTTCGGCTACCGCGCCGAATTCATCAATCTGGTTCGTCTGGCGCAATCGGCGGCGGCATTGGAACCGTTGGACCAGTAGCGCTCAATGGTCGCTGGGTCGGCCCGTTTTTCGGCCGGCCCAAGGGTTGAGCCGGCCAGAAGAATGGGAATGGGCGGCGCCATGCAAGCTCCTGGCGTGCCTTGTCGACAATGCGGCGGGCTGGTACACAAAGCAGTCCACAGCAAAAACGGACCGTCGCGGTGTAAATGAGTAGCACGGAGCTTGAACTCAAACTCAAGATTGACGCAGAAGCCGCCCGCCGGTTGCGGGACAAGCCGGCGCTGCTCAAGATGGCGCTCTTCCAGTCATCACAAAGCGATCTTCGATCCATCTATTTTGACACGGCGGATTTCCGCCTGCGCCGCAAACGGGCATCCCTCAGGGTTCGATGGGACGGGCGCCAATGGGTGCAGACCCTGAAGCGCCGCACCCGGCTCAAACATGGTCTCTCGAATCCCGTCGAGATCGAATCAATTGTTCAATGCTCGGACGTCGATATTGCTGGCATTGACGATCCCGCCCACAGATCCTGGTTGAAGAAAGTCGTCTCCGGCAAACGGCTTTCGCCGGTTTTCGAAACCAACATGCGGCGCAGCACCACTCTTATCGATGTTGGCGGGACCGGAACCGTTGAAGTGGTGATCGATGCCGGAACGGTCGGCAATGAGGAACGATCGCACGAGTTCAGCGAAGTCGAGCTCGAACTGAAGGCCGGGACGGCCCATGCAATCCTCACCACATCGGAAATTCTTTTCGACCAGGAATGTGTAGCTGCATCGGACAGCAGCAAGGCAGAACGCGGCTACGCGTTGATTGCCGGCGCCGGCAACGCCACGCAATCCGCCAAGTCAGGCAGGCGGTTTCAAAAACCCGCACTGAGCGTACAAACGCCGATGGACGAAGCATTGAAGATGATCGGCCGGTCGGCGGCGGATCAGGTGCTGGGCAACTGGGATCTGTTGCTCGGCTCGGACCATCCGGAGGTCCCGCACCAGCTTCGCGTCGGTCTTCGTCGATTTCGAACCGCCCTCAAAATCATCAAATCATCGACCGGTGCGACGGATCTGCAAAGACTTTCGAAGGATGCACGGCAACTGGGCCGGATTGTCGGCCGGTTGAGAAACGCGGATGTGCTGATCGACGATATCGTCATGCCGGTGGTCCGGGACACCGGAAAACAGGTCAAGCACAAGCCGCTGCTGCGCTTCCTTGAAGACGAACGCCGTCAGCAACGAAGCCTGGTTCGCGGTCAACTCGAAAGCGGTCGTTGGGCGTATCTGAAACTGAACTGCATGCTCTTCAATCAGGCTGTCGAACGCGCCCTGAAAAATCAGATGCCTTCAGGGAACCCGCGCGAATTGTCAGCCCGCGAGATGACGAGGATGTGGCGCGCCGTCGAGAAAGGTGGATGCGGATTTTCCGAAAACCAGATTGACGAGCGGCATGAATTGCGCAAGAGGCTGAAATCATTGCGCTATGCCGGCGATTGTTTCTTGCCGCTCTATCCGGCGGATGAAACAAAACGGTTTATCGGCAAGCTGAAGCGTCTGCAGGACATTTTTGGCTATTTGAATGACGTGGCCATGGCCAATCATCTTGCGCAATCGATTGCAAAGAATCATCCCGACGACACCGACCTTCACAAAAGCCTGGAAGCCATTTGCGAATGGCACGATCACAGGACCAAAGCGGCGTTGCCCAAGGCCCACAAACGATGGCGGAACCTGCTGGAAAGCCCAAAATTCTGGCATGCCCGGGAAGCGTAATTTTGATTGGAGACACCGATCGACTTGATCCTGGTCAACGCGGCCCATCGCGCACCATGGTGCAATTCAAAATACGACCATCGCTCCGAAACAGGACATTTATTGAAGAACCATTTTCAGAAACAAACCGGAGAAAAGCATGACCCATGTGCCGCATGAACTGGCAGAAGAATTTCCCGATCAGACCGACAAGCTTCACGACCTGAAGATGAACAACGCCCATTTTGCAAAACTGGCGGACGAGTATCATCAATTGAACCGCGAGATTCATCGGATTGAATCCGGGGTCGAACCCACATCGGATGCCTATGCGACGGATCTTCGCAAGAAACGCATGGTTCTGAAGGATGAAATCAGCGCGATGATCACCGGGGCCTGACCATCGAGTTAGAGCGGGTCTTGCTTAAATGGAATCATTTGACCGAGGCGATTTTGGTCTGTGACTAGACCGCTTCACGTTTTGTCAGAAACGTTAAGCGGTGCCGGCCTTTGATTTTGTTGATGCATTTCATGTTTTGCCGAAGCCGTCAAAACCTGAATTGCTCTGGGCGGGTTGCGCGCCGTGGTGCCCACTCACCACAAGCGCGAGCCAACGCAGTCAGAGGGCAAAATCGCCCGGCCCATTCAACGTTGTTTTCCAATATCTTCCCCCTTTCAAGGGTGGGGAAAATCAGCCCATCGGCTGTGTTGCGCCGCTTGCCCGATGCCCCGCATCGCGCTGCGCGACGCGCCTTGCCGAATGGACCGATTTTCCGCCATCAAATGCTTCCATTTAAACAAGACACGCTCTAGGCTGTAGTGACGATTTAACCTATGCGCCGGCGTGGCACAGTTCGTTCCTGGCAAGGCGCGAAATGCGCCGTCGTGTCGGCCACGTCAAGCATTTTGCAACGATGTCCAGGGGCGACCTGTGCCACGTCCCGAAGGGATTTGCCCGGATTTGCCCATGATCGGCCCATTCGTCGTCGAATATGCACCAGCATGTCCTTCCTCCTCATAAACCGATCCTGAACAAATCCGAACAAACCAGCACATAGGTTAAATCGTCACTACAGCCTAGCCTGCGCATCGACCTATTCCCATTTGCCGCGACGCAGTTTATCGCTTAGACCCTAGGGTCTGGACCCTTGAGATTTTAAGACAGGGTAAGGTGTGTCGTGGCGGCTGATTATCCGAAAGTTCTGCCAATCGGCGATGCTGCGTTTCTGGTGCTTTTCGGAGACACCATCAGCGACATCATCAACGATGCAGCGGTGGCCTTTTGCCAACGCGTCGAAAGGGCCGAACTGCCCGGTGTCGTCGAGACAGTGTCCACAAGCCGGTCGGTTCTTGTCCGGTTTGATCCCCTGGCGCATCCCTATCAGGCCGTTCATCAGGAGTTGACCGCACTTCTCGCGAAAAACGATCTGGCCGGCGGCACAGGACCGGTGACCCGTCGGCGCTGGGACATCCCGGTATGCTATGGCGGCGCATTCGGACCCGATCTGGCTGATGTCGCTGCGCTGATCGGTGGCAGCGAAGAAGAGGCCGTCGAAGAGCATCAGTCCACCATCGTCCGCATCAACATGGTCGGATTTGCCCCCGGCGTGCTCTATTGCGGTCTGTTGCCCTCCCGCTGGGACCTGCCTCGGCTTCAACATGCCAAATCCAGTGTTCCGGCTGGTTCGGTCTCGGTGGCGGTCCGGCAAACGGTCATCTACCCGATCGCCAATCCGACCGGATGGCGTACCATCGGCCGCACCCCGATCCGCAGCTTCGATCCATCGAGAGATCCACCCATGCTGATGCAGCAGGGCGATGAGATTTGCTTTCGGGCCATCGACGAAGATGAGTTCGCCGCCCTGTCCAGTGATCCCGAAAAGAGCGTGCCGATCGAAACACCGGACCGTGAATCATGACCAGCCGGTTCCTTGAAATTCTCACCACCGGACCGGGTTTGACCGTCCAGGATAGGGGACGGCCAGGCTTCCAGAAATATGCCGTGGTGCGCAGTGGCGCGATGGACCGGATGGCGCTGGAAGCCGGCCGCCTGTTGCTGGACAATCCGCCGGACGCAGCTGTGCTGGAGCTGTCGGGTGCAGCCCTGCGCTTCAAGGTCTGTGGTGGACCCGCGCGGATTGCGCTGTCCGGTGCGCCGGCCACAGCCATCTGTGACGGCCATCGTCTGCGCTGGCCAGGCAGTTTTGCGCTGGTCGAAGAGAGTATTGTGACGGTTTCGCCGCCGGCAATGGGCAATTACAGCTATGTGCATATCGACGGCGGCATCCGGACGGAGCCGGTCCTGGGGTCCCGCTCGACCCATGTTCGCTCTGGCCTTGGCGGGCTTGATGGCCGGTTTCTGCGCGATGGCGACTTGCTGCCACTGGCTCCTGCGTCGGACGGCATCGCGAATCTGTGCCTGCCCGAACAGGATTATTTCAAGACGGACAGTATCCGAATCGTATCCGGCGCCAATGCCGAGCTATACAGCGAAAATGAATGGCGTCGGTTTCTTGACTCAACATTCACAATAACGGCGCAGAAAGACAGAATGGGTGCCCGCCTGTCATCCGATCCTCCGGCGCTGCCGACCGACCGTGGACTGTCCGGCATTTCCGACGCGGTGGTGCGCGGCGACATCCAGGTGGACGGAAACGGCGCTGCCACCGTCCTGCTGGCCGACCACCAGCCGACCGGCGGCTATCCGCGCATTGCCACCATCATCACCGCGGACTTCGAGTGCTTTGCTCAATTGCCGGCCGATGCGCGTTTTCAGTTCCGGCTGATCAGCCAGGAGGAGGCACTGGCGGCTCTGAAAACAAGGCAGGATGAACGCAACGCACTGGCATCGCAGATCCTGCCGGTGCGGATTGATCCCGCTTCCCGTCACGACCTTCTGTCGTTCAATCTTGTCGGCGGCGTGGTCTCAAGCGATGATGACACTTCCTGGAAAGGATATCTTTGACATGCAGATCGATCTGAATGCCGATATGGGAGAATCCTTCGGTCCGTGGACCATGGGAGACGATGCAGCCATGCTGGATATCATCACCAGCGCCAACATCGCCTGCGGATTTCATGCCGGAGATCCGGTTGTGATGGACAGGACCGTTCGATTGGCGGCCCAAAAGGGTGTCGGGATTGGCGCGCATCCCGGCTTTGACGACAAAAGGGGGTTTGGCCGCCATCGCATCCTTGGTCTGGGTGCGACCGAAATCAGAACCATGCTGATCTATCAACTCGGTGCGTTACAGGCGATTGCACGATCCGCCGGCGCAACGGTCCGGCATGTCAAACTGCATGGTGCGCTTGCCAATATGGCCAGTGAGAATGTGGAACTCGCCAGCCAGTTTACCGAGGCGACAGCCACGGCGGATGCCGACCTGATCATCGTTGCCATGGCGAAAACGCAATTGGAAACCGCCGCCCGCCAGTCGGGTAACCCGGTCGCCGCTGAAATCTTCGCGGACCGGGCCTATAATGACGATGGAACGCTGGTCGACCGCAAAACAAAAGGCGCAGTGCTGCAGGACCCGCAGGTGGCCGCCGATCGCGTGTTGAAGGCCCTCGAAGACCAGGCTGTAACGTCCGTCAACGGTGTGGAAATCCCGGTCAATCCCGCGACGGTCTGTGTCCACGGAGACAATCCCGTTGCCGTTCGAATGGCCGATCGGATTCGCACACGACTGGATCAGGCAGGGGTCCAGGTCCGACCCATGCACAGCTTCATTGGCCGGTAAATCCGACGGACCGCATCAGTCGATCGACCGAAGCAGGGTGGCAGCCTGTTTCGCGCCAACCCGGCGAATGTCAGCCCGGTCACGCATTTCGGCAAATGCCTCGCTGGCGATCAACCGATCGGCCAGGTCACCCGGCAGCGCAATCACCACATGGTCGCGGTCCTGTCCGTACTCCAGACCGTCAATGTCGGTGGAGCGCGCCGACACCATTCCGCCGGCAACCGTATTGTTGCTGTCGGGATCGATCAGGATGAAGGCACCGGTATCCCGGTTGGTTTCATAGGGATCGAAGATCGCCGTTTCGTCGAACGAAAGTCGAACGGTTCCAATCGCATTGAGCGGCAATGCATCGGCCTCCTTCCATTGCGCCGAACCCAGATCGAGCGAGGTCAGCGGCTCAACGCGAACCCTTTGCCGCCTGCTGGACGATTTGAGCCAGTAGTGTTTTCCGGCATTGATCCCGTCCTGCGAGAGCGCGACCAATCGCGCATCGAAGTGACGACCCGTCGCCGGTGCCGCATCGATGGATGCGATCATGTCACCGCGGGCCACATCCACCGGACGGTCGAGCACGAGCGTGATGGCATCGCCGGCAACCGCCGCGTTTCGCACCAGGTCGAAGGTGACAATCTGTTTGACATTGGCAACGGTTCCGGCCGGCAGGATCACCACGCTGTCACCGGGTTTGACCGACCCGCCCGCGACGGTGCCCTGATAACCGCGAAACCCCTCATCCGGCCGGCAGACCCGTTGCACGGGCAGCCGGAATCCGACGGTTTGCGCGGTGCGCTGGGTGGCGAGTTCAAGCACATTGACAAGCGTCGGTCCGCCATACCAGGGCATCGACTTTCGAGCCGGTGTGACGACGTTCTCACCCAGCAGAGCAGAGAGCGGGATCGGCGTGACATCGGTCACGCCAAGCGACAGGGCAAACTGCCGGAAGGTGGCGGATATCTCGTCAAATCGCGTCTGATCGTAATCGATCAGATCGATCTTGTTGACGGCCAGCACAAATTGCCGGATGCCCATCAGGCAGGCGATGGTCGCATGGCGACGCGTCTGTTCGAGCAAACCGACCCGCGCATCGACCAGCAATACGGCAAGGTCCGCCGTCGAGGCGCCCGTGGCCATATTGCGCGTATACTGTTCGTGTCCGGGTGTGTCCGCAACGATGAAGGAGCGACGGTCGGTGGAAAAATAACGATAGGCGACATCAATGGTGATGCCCTGCTCCCGCTCCGCCTGAAGCCCATCGAGAAGCAGGGCGAAATCTGGCAGTCCAAGATCGTTCTGCTGACCACGATGGTCTCGCCGCAACACATCGGCATGGTCTTCCTTGACGGCTTTCGTGTCCCACAGGAGGCGTCCGATCAGCGTAGACTTGCCGTCATCGACACTGCCGCAGGTGATCAGCCGCAGGGGTCTGGCCTTGTGACCTGCCGGATCGGCAACACTGCCGGTTTGGCTGACGGCTTGAGCATTGGCGGTCATCAAAAATACCCTTCGCGTTTTTTCTTTTCCATGGATCCGGCCTGGTCGCGGTCGATTGCACGGCCCTGACGCTCCGAGACCGTGGCCGTTTCCAGTTCGCCGATAATGTCGTCCAGTGTCGTGGCCTGCGACCGGATTGCGCCGGTCAGCGGAAAACAGCCAAGGGTGCGGAAACGAACCATTTCCCGGCGTATCGTCTCGTCCGGTTGCAGGGGCAGGCGCGGGTCGGCGGCCAGCACCAGCATCCCGTCACGCTCCACCACGGGCCGCGGCGCGGCAAAATAGAGCGGCACAATCGGAATGGTTTCCGCCTGGATGTAGCGCCAGATATCAACCTCGGTCCAATTGGACAGCGGGAAGGCCCGCACGCTCTCGCCATTGCCGATCATGCCATTGTAGACGGACCACAATTCCGGTCGCTGATTGCGCGGGTCCCACCGATGATCCGGTGTTCTGAAGGAATAGATACGCTCCTTGGCCCGCGAGGCCTCCTCGTCCCGCCGCGCGCCGCCAAATGCCGCATCATATTGACCTGCATCGAGCGCCTCGCGCAGCGCCTGGGTCTTCATGATGTCGGTATAGACCGACGAACCATGGGTGAACGGAGTAACATTTTCCAGCTTGCCGCGCGGATTTGTGTGGGCCCTCAGATCAAGATCAAACTGCGCCACGACACGGTCACGAAAGGCAATCATTTCTGAGAACTTCCAGCCCGTGTCGATGTGCAGAAGCGGAAAGGGGATTTTGCCCGGAAAGAATGCCTTGCGCGCCAGATGCAGCAGAACCGACGAATCCTTGCCGACCGAGTAGAGCATCACCGGCCGTTCGAATTCCGCAGCAACCTCGCGAAAGATGTGAATTGCTTCGCTTTCGAGCGCTTTCAGATTGGGATCGAGGGGTGGTTTCGAATCGGACATCCTGGCGTTCCTTCTATTCGGCCGCAACCACGGGGGTCGCGGCCGGTTCAGCGACATGCAATCCGCATTCTCGCTTATCGTCATTTTCCCACCACCAGCGCCCGGCGCGCTCATCTTCGCCCGGCCGGATTGCCCTGGTGCAGGGTTCGCAGCCGATCGACGGGAACCCGCGTTCATGCAGCGGGTTGATCGGTACTGCATTGGCCTCGACAAACGTACTGACATCTGCAGCGGTCCAGTCTGCCAGGGGATTGGCCTTGATCAACGCTCGCTCGCGATCATGTTCGGTGAAGGCAACACCGGACCGGGCACCCGACTGCGCGCGCCGCAGGCCGGTGATCCACAGATCCGCGCCGCTCAGCGCCCGCGCCAGGGGTTCGAGCTTGCGAATGTTGCAACAGGACCGCCGGGCTTCAACGCTTTCGTAAAATCCATTCAGACCATTGTGTTCGACATAGGCAGCCAGCCGGTCGGGGTCCGGCCGAAACCGCTCAATGGCAATGCCGTAGCGTTTTTCCGTCTCATCAATGAGGGAGAGGGTTTCAGGAAACAGCCGCCCGGTTTCAAGCGTCACGATGCGCACGGCGGGTGCCGCGATGGTCAGTGCCGCGGTCAGGACCTGATCCTCAAGACCCAGACTCGTCGTAAAAACGGCATTGTTTCGACCCGCGGCAAGAAAACCCAGCCGCTCGATGAGCGACATCACGGAAAGGTCTGCGGTCAATGCGGGATCATTCAATAGGTCGGCTCCGGCAGGCATGGCGGTCACTCCGATGAAATCTGGCCCTAGGAGTGACTCATTTTTGGCTCCATTTGAAACAAACCGGTTCTACGGGCGCTGCGAGGCGGACAAAGAATTGTCCTGCAATGACGAAATACTGGAAAAACTGTTTTCAGCGGTGTGAAAGATGCAACCGCGGACGGACCCGCCGTTGAACCGTCATCTCATCCTTGTAAGGATAGAGATGACACAACTGCCACAGGAACCCTGTCCGCATGCCGCGCACGATCTCCCTTTCGCAATTGCCGGACCTGGTCGGAACCGAACTCGGATTGTCCGACTGGATCACCGTCGATCAGACGATGATCGATCAGTTCGCCGATGCCACCCACGACCATCAGTTCATTCACGTCGACCCGGAACGAGCCAAGGCCGAAACGCCATTTGGCGGTACCATCGCCCATGGCTTCCTGTCCCTGTCGCTCTTGTCCGCCATGAATTACAACTGCACGCCTAAGATCCGCGAACAGCAATTGGGCATCAATTACGGGTTTGACAAGATCCGTTTCATGGCGCCGGTCAAAAGCGGCGCCAAAGTGCGCGGCCGGTTTCACCTGGACGCGGTCCGCTTTCGCGGCAACACCATGGTGCAGTTAACCTACAAGGTCACTGTTGAGATCGACGGCGAGACAAAGCCGGCGCTGACAGCCGAATGGCTGACCATTGCCCAGTTTGATCCGGAAGACCGCCCGAAAGACATCGACTAGGGCAAATCAGGCTTTGACGGAATCGACAAAACTGAATTGCACTGTCGCCTGAAATCCCATCACGGCACCCGAAGCTTTGCCCCTGTCTCCTCTCCCAGTCCCATGCGCTCGGAAATGAGCTTGGCGGTTGCCATGAGCTGCTCTCTGACCTCATCCATCGGTGTGTTATCGCTTAGCAGCGTGAGGTACGGCACGGCGATCGCGGCAATCGCATTGCCCTGCAGATCAAGAACCGGACAGCAGACATCCTTCATGCCGTCAACCCGATCACTATCGGTCAGTTCGAAACCATTGCGCCGGATCACCCGAAGTCGTTCATCCAGATCCTGGCGATCGGCATCCGACAGATTGGGATTGGCCGCCATGATCCAGTGATCCGCCAGTTTTCGCTCCTGAAAGGCAAGAAGAACGCGTCCGGACGCGGTGCCCAGCAGACTGAAGTCGCCGGTCACCCGCACCGATATCATGACCGGCAGCGGACTGTCGGCCTGCGCAGCGCAGTAAAGGCGACCCGAACTGTAGATGCCGAGATGACAAGACTGATTGACCTGTTCGGCCAGATTGCGCATTTCCGGCAACGCCACTTCGAGCAGTCGTTTCGAAGGCGGCCAGTTATGCGCCAGATTGTGCAACCGCATGGTCAGGGAGAAACCGCCGTCGCTGTCGTTACGATGGATGTAGCCGCGCTCTTCCAGACAGGTCAGCATACGAAACACTTCACTGGCCGACCGGCCCAGTTCGGACGCGATTTTCCGCTGTGAAACAGGTTTGGTCCTGGTCGCCAGCAATTCCAGAATATCGAGCCCTTTTTCCAGGGCGGGCGCGCTGTATTTCTTGGCGTCATCGCCTTTGGTCTTGCGGGCCGACCGGACGTTCATATCAACGCGTTTCCTGTTTCGCTGGACTGAAACTATACGGGCAAGCGATAGATGTTGACAGCATTTTCAGCAAACATCGCGTCGCGCTCATTCTGGCTGAATCCCCTGGTGATCGACAAAAAGGCCGACCAGACCGCATCCATCGAGCTGAACATGGAATCGGTCGGAAAATTCGACGCAAAACAGACCCTGTCGGTCCCGAAGATATCGATCGTGTCGAGGACATAGGGCCTGATCAGGTCTTCGGTCCAATCCTCGATCGTATTCCCGTGGCCGGAAATCTTGGCAAAGACATTGTCCTCATCGGCAAGGATTCGCAAACCCGAACGCCAATATTCACGCCCCTCCGGCGAGTGATCGTGGGGCATGCCGGTATGTTCCAGAATGATCTTCGTTTCCGGGTGCTTGCGCGCCAGCTTTGCCGCACGCTCCATGTGGTTCGAAAAACACATCAGGTCAAAATCCAGACCATATTTCTTCAGCAGGCCGAATTTTTCGATCCAGGCGGCATTTTCCATGAAATCTTCTTCCGCCCAGCACAAGGCGGGGTTGTCGGGCAGGTGGTTGAGCATGTGGCGAATGCCGCGCGTGTTGGCATGGGCTGCATGGCCTTCCAGCACAGCCTCGACATTGTCATCGGCGAAATTGGCAAAACCGACAATGCCCAGCGGCCGTCCGCCGAGGGCGTTGCTGTCGACGAGATTTTGCAGCCAACGTGTTTCGCCAACCGGGTCGGAGGGATCCCACTCGGCCTGAATATGAACAAAACCCTCGATTTCGTAGCCCTGCGCATCCTCCAGATAATGATCGTAGAGATAGGTTCTGGACAGAGAGTCCGTGCCTGAAAGACCGCCCTCTTCCGCCTTCTGATCGGTTAGCCAGGGATAATAATTGTTCTCCAGATCCCACCAGTGAATGTGGGCATCGATGATTTTCTGGTCCGATTTTGTTCCCATGATCCGTCTCCTAAATCTCGGCGCGCAGATGCGCCTGTCGCCCGTACACGGCCACCACAGCGACAATCAAGGCCCCCAGCGCCGCCTGAACGATCGACTGATCGAGACCGAAACCGATCAGCAAGGTATTGAGTTGTGTCAGCGCCAGTGCACCGGCTACCGTGCCCAAAATGCCGCCTCGACCACCTGAAAGCGCGGTGCCGCCAATGACAGCCGCCGCCACCGTCTGAAACAGATAGGGCCGGCCTGCATCGGCAAATGCCGCACCCGAGAAGCCCAACAGCAAGATCCCGGTGAGCGCTGCCAAAAGAGACGACACGGAAAAACAGAAAATCCAGATCTGCAGTGGTTTGGCCAGAATATAGGGAGCGGCTGTGGGGTTGCTGCCGAGCGCAAAAATCTGCCGGCCCAGCACCGTGCGGTTCTCGAACAGGATGAGGAAAGCCACCAGGGCAAGGGTAGCCGGGACAAGCCAGGGGGTCGGAATGGGCCCGATCGACTGTCCGATCGAAACGAAATTGTTGATATAGTCCGGCGCGCTCCCCGAGGGATATCCGCTGGTCCACAGCAACACGGCGCCCAGCAGCGCGGTACCCGTACCCAGCGTGATGATCAGCGGGTGTACCCGCAGGATCGATGACAGGCCGCCATTGATCGCGCCGAACACAAGGCTGAGCAGTACCACCACGATCATCGCCTGCCAGAACGGCATGCCGTCTGCCGAAAGCTGCGCAACGGTCACATTGGCAAATCCGATAACAAACGGCAGTGAAAGATCGATACCACCAATCAGCATGACAAGGGTCTGCCCGGCTGATGCGATGATGAGAAAGGATGCCAGGACCAGCATTGCCCGGATCGAAAACACGCTCGTATAACCATTGATTGTCAGGGCGCCTATCACGAAGATGATGGCAACCATCGCAAAGGCCGGGAGCGATTTGCTTTGGAGAAGGTCACGCATTGGCGTCTCTTTTCCTCAAACGAAAATAGTCTGAAATCCGGTCCGAATTGAGCGACACCGCGATCACCAGAACAAGGCCGTAAGTGATCTGCAGGAAGAAGGATGACACGTTGAAATGCGTGATCAGGTTCTGCAGCAGGAAAATGTCGATGGCGCCCAGCGTCGCACCGGCCATACCGCCCTTGCCTCCAGCCAGACTGACCCCGCCCAGCGCCGCCGCGGCGATCGCCAGCAACGTATAGTTCGGCCCGACCTGCGCATCGGCCGAGCCCAACAGGGCCGTCAGGGAAATGGCCGCAACGGCCGCAATGAAGCCGGCGATGATGTAGGCCAGAAAGCGCACCAGTTCGACATTGATGCCGGCGGAATAGGCGGCCCGGTCATCGCCGCCGATGGTCACGATCAGGCCGTGCAACGGCGTCCGTTTGATCATCAGCCAGACCGCCGCAACGCCGAGAAGCGGGAGGATAGAAAGGTTTTCCGACAGCATGTTCAGCCATTTGGGGGTCGGGCCGATCGGCGACGGCAGGATCCAAGTCGCAAGGCCCGCCAGCACAAGGTAGGATCCCAAGGTCGCGACAATCGGCTGAATGCGCAGATAGACAGCCAGAAATCCATTGATCGCGCCAATGGCGACACCGATCACAAGCGCCGCCGGGATGATGACCAGCGGACTTTCAAAGCCCAGATCCAGAATCAGGGTCTTGACCAAAATGACATTGATGAATCCGATCAGCGGCCCGACAGACAGGTCGATCCCCTCGCGACCGGCCAGAATCACCGGTGTCGCCGCACAGGCCGCCAGAACGAGCGGGACGATCAACCCGAGCGTAATGCCGATATTGGCAGGCGAAAACCGGCCCGGCGTGATCAGGACCGTTGCAATGATCAGCACGACGAACAGAAAGGTGGCGAAACGTGCGTCGGCGAGGCTGGCGGTCAATCTCCTCATGGGGCCATCCGGGCACAGACGCACGAAAACCTGACACGTTTCCTGCCGCAGGTGTGTTTGTCCGGACAGGCGGTTCCGTCTGTTGGGTGCCATACATCCGCCCAACACACACCGTGCCTGTCAACGAGGGCCAATTTGGAGAACTCGATCACTGTTGCGTTCCTTCGGCTGTGTCCAACTGGCCGAACATGGCCGCCATCACGCTGTCGAGGGTCATGTCCTTTCGATCGATACGGGCGGAAACTCCATTGTCCCTGAACACGATCACGCGATCACACAATTCGAGGATCTCTTCCAATTCGGTGGACAGAATCACCAGGGTCACGCCCCGCTCGGTAACGGCCCGGCGAAGATACGCGTAGAGCGCCTTGCGGGTCTGAATGTCGACACCGCGTGTCGGGTCGTTCAACAGCATGACTCTGGGGTGTCGCGCCATGGATCGGGCCAGCAGCACCTTTTGCTGATTGCCGCCGGACAGGCGGTTGATGTGCATTCCGGTGGAGGCATAGGTCATCGACAATTCATCGCGATAGACGTCGAGGGCCGATCGGGCCTTGCCCGGTTTGAGCCAACCGCCCTTGGAAAACCCGGCCAGATTGCCCAGCGTGAAATTGTCCAACACGCTCAAACCGGGAAAGATGCCATTGCGTTTGCGGTCGGCGGGCAGATAGCCCACCTTCGCCCGGGCCGCCGCCGACAGGGAAGTAATTTCCTGTGGTCCCCGGTCGGTATGCGCCAAGACACGACCGGCCACCGGTGCCCGTTTTCCGGCGAGAACTTCAAGGAACTGCGCCTGTCCATGCCCGTCCAATCCCGCCAGGCCCACGATTTCCTGTTTTTTGACCTGTTCGGAAATAATCTCCGATCCGGGCGCGAGCTGCAGATCCTCTGCGCCGAGCACTGTCTGCATTTCAGACATCGAGACCCTCCTGCGTCAGATGGGCAAGCAATGTCTGCGGATTGATATCATCGCCTGAAAGATTTGCCGTGTTCCGGCCATTGTGCATCACATAAACGACGTCCGACAATTCGAGAATTTCCGGCATCCGGTGCGACACGAAAGCCACCGCGCCACCACCGGCGCTGAAGGTACGAATGGCCGAAAACAGCCGGTCACGATCAGCAAGATCGAGTGCGGCGGTTGCTTCATCAAGAATCAGCAGGCGCGGCTGACGTGCGAAACCACGGGCTATGACCACAATCTGCTGCTCATGCAGTTCCAGATCGCCGGCAAGAGCGTCAAGGTCGACACGGCGGTCGGTCAGTCGAGACAGCTGTCCGTCCGCAAATTCCCGTTTTTCCGCCTGGCTTCGATGATGTCGAAACAGGCCGTCATGCCCCAGCAGCACGTTGTCCATGACCGTGCGGTTGGGAACAATGAGGATTTCCTGCAGCACGATCGTAATGCCGAGCTTCAACATGCCGGCCGGGGTCCAGTTGGAAACCGACTTGCCGTCCAGGAAAACCTGGCCGCTGTCTGGCGGAATAATGCCCGCCAGAGCCTTGACCAGTGTGCTTTTGCCGGACCCGTTTTCACCCAGGATCGTATAGACCTGTCCCGGCGATATCTCGATCGAAACCTCCTGCAAGGCTCGGGTTTCACCGAAACTCTTGGACAATTCATGTGTGGTCAGAAGCGGAGCAGTCACGTTGCGAGCCTGGCTTCGGGTAAATGGCGCTTGGATTGTATCAATTGAAGATCGGAAAAAGAACGCCGGCAAGCCGGCGTTCCTGTCATCCGGGAGACCTGAGCGCTTATTTGCACGCCTGAGGGATCTTGGAATAGTCCCAGCCGGGAGCCGGCTTGTCGCTGCCGAAATAGGCCTGCATGACTGCCGGCGGCACCGGATCGGTCGGCGACACCGGGAAGATCTCTGAGGAGTCCGGCTTCATGCAATCCGCATACCAGGCGTCGAAATCCGCCATTTCAACCGACGGCACAGGGATCATGATGGTGCTCAGCACGGGGGCCTGACCATCCAGCACACGACTGGCCGTGCGAAACATGGATTGTCCGATCCAGCTCGGCAAAACCGCCCCGCCGGTGAATTTGAACTCATCCGGATTGGTTTTCCAATATCCGAGTGCATCTCCTGTCACGGATCCGGTGACAACGGGAAGCGGCCGACCGGCCTGCTTGAAAGCCTCTGCCACAACACGCGTTTCGGAACCGGTGGTCCAGACACCGTCAATCGGCGCAGGGTGTGTGGCAAGGGTCTGGAGAATGACGGATTTCGTCACGCTTGGTGTCCAGTTGCCATTGACCATGCGGACAACCTTGATGCCGGGGTGTTTTTTGAAGGCTTCCTGGGCACCGGCCCGTTGCTGATCCACAATCGATACGCCGGCAATTCCCTCGACCATGACGACATTGCCCTTGCCATCAAGTGCTTTGGCAAGGTTGTCGGCCATGTTGTAACCCCATTTGTAATAGTTGGAGTCAACATTGATGGCCTTTTCACTGCTCACCGCGGCCGCACCGGTTACCACCGGGATACCGGCATCGACGGCTGCTTCAATGGCGGCATTGAGACCAGTCCCGGATCCCGGAACGGTGGTGATGATGTCGCATTCCTTTTCGATGAAACTGCGAATATGCGAAATCTGGATACCGGCATCGCCATTGGAATCCGACATTTCGAAACTCGACACCACCCCCTCGTCCTGCAGTCCCTCGACAAGCCGCTTCAGTTCATTGGTCAGGGCTACACGCCATGGATTGCCCTGGTAGCTTTCCGAATGGCACCATTTCCATGGCCGCTCCGGCGCAGTGTAACCGTCAAGCGGCGATTTCGCGACAACAGTGTCAGAGTTCTCATACTCCCCCTGAAGGGCTTCCGGCAGCGTTTTCTTGGTCTCCTCGACCGTTGCCGCAGACGCCACTCCCAAGGACATCGCAACTGCCGAAACCGTAAGGGCTATGGTTGATAGTCTCATCATTTCCTCCACTGATATCATTGACGTTCGTAATCAGCTGCTGTCAGCAGCCTTCATTTGCACCAGGTAGATGTGCTCGCAGTACAGCACCGTCGCACCTTCCTGGTTGACGACGGTCGTGCCCTCGATAACCCGGCCAAAATTCTCTCGTTTTTCGTCGGGGAATGCTTTGATGATTTCCACTTCGGTATGGATCGTGTCGCCAATAAACACCGGTTTGACGAAACGCAGCCGGTCGTAGCCAAGGCTGAAAGCCACCGGATTGATGACGGTTGCGGTCAGACCGACACCAATGGTGAATATCATCGTTCCGTGGGCAACCCTTTGCCCGAACTCCTGATCCGTGCACCATTCGGCATCCATGTGATGGGGAAAGAAATCACCACTGTGACCGGCATGAACAACAATGTCCGCCTCTGTGATGGTGCGTCCGAAGGTCTTGCGCTTTGCGCCTATTTCGTAATCTTCGAAATATTGTTCGATGATCATTTATTCGGCGCCCCTCATTAAAACCCATCCGGCCAACGCTCCGGACTATAGGGCACATAATTCCATTTGTAAAATTTCATTTTTGCATTTAAAATATTCCAATGAAGCTCGATGGCCGCAAAACCCGTTTGGAATGGGCGGTTTCGAGCCCATTGGTCGCTGACCGAGCCTGACCAAAAGCGCCAGATGACGGCGATGTGGCAGTCCGGCGGGCGGCGATCGGCCCCTCAATGTTCAGGAGCTCATCCCCATGAAAAACAAGCGCCCGCTGGAAGGACTTGTTGTCCTCGAATTCGCCCAGTTCCTTGCCGGACCGTTTTGCGGCCTTCGCCTCGCCGATCTTGGTGCCCGCGTGATCAAGATCGAACGCACCGGTGGCGGAGATCTCGGCCGCGGAATCTATCTGAGCGAACCCGGTGAGAGTGGGGTCAACACGTTGTTTCAGGCCATCAACCGCAACAAGGAAAGTTTTGCCGCCAACCTGAAGAATCCCGCCGACAAGCAGATCGTCAACCGACTGGTCGAAAAGGCGGATGTCGTCATTCAGAATTTTCGTCCGGGCGTCTTCGATCGGCTGGGCTTTTCCTATGAGGCTCTGGCCGCCACCAATCCCGGGATTGTGTATGCATCCGTGACCGGCTACGGGTCCAAAGGTCCCTGGGTAGGTCTTCCCGGGCAGGACTTGCTGGCTCAGGCGCGCTCTGGAATCATGTGGCTTAACGGCAGTAGCGGACATCCGCCGCAGCCAGTTGGCCTTGCCCTGGCCGATATGCTCGCCGGGCACAATCTGACCGAGGCGATTTTGGCCGCGTTGGTCCAGCGCGGTGTCAGCGGCCACGGTGCAAAGGTCGATACCAGCCTTCTGGAAAGCCTGATGGACTTTCAGTTTGAAGTTCTGACCACACATCTGAACGATGGCAGGCAGCAACCGGTTCGCTCAGCCGCTTATGGTGCACACAGCTATCTGCCAGCCCCCTATGGTGTCTATCCGACAGAGGACGGATTTATCGCCATCGCCATGACGCCGGTCGATCATCTTATGGGTCTTCTGGAGATGGAGGCGCCGGAAAGATATTCTGACCCCGCGCTCGCCTTTTCGGACCGGGACGCGATCAATACGCGGATGGCGGAACGGTTCCGAGAGCGCTCGACACAGGCCTGGCTGGATGTTCTGCAACCGCATGATGTCTGGTGCGCGGAGATCCTCGATTGGGACAGCCTGCTCCAATCGGAAGGCTTCGAGGCGCTGGACATGCTCCAGACCCTCAACCTGCCGGACAATCAATCCGTTCAGACCACACGGGTACCCTTCCGGTTCCACGATGAAACACTGAAATCCGAGCGGCCGGCACCGGAAGTTGGTGAACACAACCGGCAGATCCGGGACGATTTCGGCCTGTGGACCGCCTCTGACTTACGCAGAACAACCTGAAATTATCGGCCATCACGTCAGTGTGGCATTCACCCGGTCGATCTCGGCCTCATACCACGCGACGGTCCCCTTCGGATCATCCCGGAACGCGGCCGCAAAGCTGGGCGGCGCCTCGGTGTTCGAATCATGGACGGTTGACCAGACCATCATCTCAAGAAATGCCGGCAGAAGTGCCCTGGCCTTTGCTGTGGGCAGATAGAACACGCGGCTCTTCTTTCGCCGGTCGGTGTGGCGCGTCAACATGCCTTCGGCCTCCAGATGGGTCAAACGCGCCGCCAGTATGTTGGACGAAATGCCCTCTTCGGATGACTGGAATTCGCCATAATAGCGTTTTCCGTGCAGCAGCACGTCACGCAGAATGACGAAGCACCATTTGTCCGCAAAGATTCCGGCCGCGTAACGCACCGGACATCCGTTCCAACCCTTTAATTCCTTCCGTTTCATGACGTGCCTATAGCACAGGAATTTTTCACTTGCGATTTAAAAGTGAAATGCGTATGAATATTCACTTGCAAAATAAAAGTGAAAGGAAATTCCATGGCTTCCCCCTTTGTCTGGTTCGATGTCATCGGCAGCGACCGCAGCGCGACCTCGCGGTTTCTGGCCGACACGTTTGGCTGGCAGCAAAATAATATCGGTTCCATGACGCTGCAGGCCGATGGCGACCACGGACCGTTCGCCGGCATTTGCGATGCGATGGACAATGTCTCGGGCTGGATTCCCTATGTTGAGGTCGACGACCTCGTGGATGAAGCCCGCAAGGCACAATCAAACGGCGCCGTTATTCTGGCTGAGCAACTGGACGGTCCGGCGGGAACCGCAACATTCATCCGTGATCCGGGAGGCTCGGTCATGGCTCTTTGGAAGCGCGGGGCAGCGGCCTGAGATGACGCTCCACATCACGCTCTATTTTGTCGCGCTCTTCGCCATCATACAGGTGATCATCACCAATCTGGTGGGCGCCGCCCGGATCAGGAATGAAGTCCATTTCTACGATGAAGGCGACATTGCTTTGCGCCGCAATGTCCGCGCCCACGGCAATTTCACCGAAACGGTCCCAATGACATTGCTGGTCATGGCCGGGGCGGAGATATCCGGCACAGCAGGCACGATTCTCTGGGCAGGAGGGATTTGCCTGCTGATCGGCCGCAGCCTGCATTACTGGATCATACGACGCCATGGCTGGGGCAATCTGAGGGCCATATCGATGATCCTCACCTTCATCCCGATGGGCGGTTTCGCCATCGCCATTTTCTGGCAACTTGCGCGAGGTGGGATAGCTGGCGTGTAACGGAAGCTGGTTCAACCCGTCAGACAGATGTTCGATGGGCGCAGACCCTGTCAGGAACCGACGGACAGGAGGGAAACCAGACTGCGTGCCATGACCTTGGTCGAATCCAGCATGTCGTCGACTCCGACATATTCGTCAGGCTTGTGCGCCAGGTCGAGGATGCCGGGTCCATAGGCGATGCAGTTGTGCAACCGACCGATCCTGGCGATGTGTTTTTGGTCATAGGTGCCGGGCGAAACCACATATTCTGGCGTAACGCCCATCACCTCCTCAATGGCGCTGGAAACCGTCTGTACCACCGGCGCATCTTTTTCTGTCATGGTTGGAATGACGCCGTGCATTTCACGAAGATCATAACGAAAATCCTGGCGTCGGGATTTGACCGTTTCCAGAACGTCGGCGATTTCCCGCTTCACATCATCGACGTTTTCTTCCAGCAGATACCGCCGGTCGATGATCATCCGGCAACTGTCAGGCACCGTAGCGGATGGCAGACCGGTAAAATCGTCCGGCAGTTCATACTGCCCGCCATGAATGGAATTGATATTCATGGTCGATTGTTTGGCCCCCTCCGGCACGACCGGCATGTCGGTCCGCTTTTCAGCCAGGGCCGGATAGAGCGTATTCTCCATTTCCTGGATGACGGCCCCCATATGTCGGACGGCACAGTCACCCAGAAACGGCATCGAACCATGGGCAATCTCACCATAGGTTTCGATCTCCGCCCACCAGACCCCACGGTGACCCAGACAGATACGGTCCTTGTTCAGCGGCTCCGGGATGATCACGTGCTGAACCCGCTCCGGATCAAAAAATCCCATCTCCGCCAGATGTGCGACACCACCCAAACCGCCTGATTCCTCGTCGGCCGTGCCGGATATCTCGATGGCCCCTGCAAAATCGGGACAGACTTCCAAAAAGGCCTCGGCTGCGATGATTGACGCCGCAAGACCGCCCTTCATGTCGCACGCGCCGCGACCGTAGATTTTGCCATCTTTCAATTCGCCGCCGAAGGGATCGAACGTCCAGTCCCGTCCGACTTCCACGACATCCGTATGGGAATTGAAATGAACGCAATCGCCCTTGTGCCGACCCTCGACACGGGCAACAACATTCCAGCGCGGATACCGATCGCTGTCGCCGACAGCCCCCACAGCGCGGACCATTTCGATTTCAAAGCCGCTCGCCTTGAGGCGTTTGCCCAGATATTCACAGATTTCAAGGTAGTGATCGCCGGGCGGATTGATCGTCGGGATACGAAGCAAATCCTGGGTCAGGGCAATCAGATCATCACGCCTGGCATCGATGGCCTCATTGAGCTGGTCGGCGATCTGAACAACCTGATCCATGGCAATTGTCGGCCCGCATAGTGTTGGAGTATGGGCAAAGCGTATCGCCAATTGTCATACGGTCTCAACACCGTATAAATACGATGGAATTCGATGGAACCGGAGCGCGCCTCGCCAATGGATCAGATCGCCTTTGAAAATGCACCGATCGGCATCGTGTTGACGGAGCAAAGGGTCATCAAGAGTTGCAACAGGACCTTTGCCGATCTGCTCGGTTATGACAAATCGGAACTGCTGGGCCAGTCTTTCAGGATGCTCTATGCCACCCATCAGGAGTTTGAGAATATCCGAGACATCGGCCTTGGATCATTGCGTGAAAGCGGCATCTATTCGGATGAACGCATGATGACCCGCAAGGACGGAACACAGATCTGGTGCCGTTTCCGGGCGCAGACCCTGACACGTGATGCGCCTCTCAATCGCACTGTCCTGAGCTTTGCCCTGATCTCGGATCAGCCATCGAGCCTCAGCCTGTCGCTGCGTGAACGCCAGGTGGTGACACATCTGAGCAAGGGGCTGACCAGCAAGGAAATTGCCCGCGTTCTCGACAAGTCGCCGCGCACCATTGAAGATGTGCGCAGCCGTCTGCTGAAAAAATTCAAGATGAAGAACACCACCGAACTGCTTGCTCATCTGACCCATATCGACAGCTGATGGTGTTTCCGCAACTGGATTGAAACCCAATGAGCAAAAAAACGATACAAACCGATCGCCTGACGCTTCGCAGGCCACGGCCCAGTGACCTTGAACCCTATACGGCCTATTGCCGTGGCGATCGAACAACCTTTGTTGGTGGACCGCACGATGGGGTAGAGGCCTTCAACAAACTCTCGGCAATCATCGGCCATTGGCAGTTGCGCGGTTTCGGCCGCTATATCTTTGTTGAAACGGCGACGGAAAGGCCGATCGGCCATGTAGGCGCGCTGCAGATGGATGCCGACTGGGAACCGGATATGACATGGTCGATCTGGCACGGCGACGATGAAGGAAAGGGATACGCGTTCGAGGCCAGCCGCGCCTATTGCGAGCATGCCGCACGCGAGCTGCAATTTCCCAAGATGGCCGCCCGGATTGTCCGGCAGAATCATGCATCCATTCGCCTGGCGGAACAACTTGGTGGCGTGCTCAATTCCCGTTCGCCCGCACCGCCCTGGTTTCCCGACGCGATGACCTATGAGATCGACTTGCAACACTATAACCATACGGTTGCCAGATAAATCCGTAACCTCCCGACAAAGCGGCAAATGAAGGGATCATCATGCCAGTGTTCACGCATCCTGAATTCGACCACCATGAACAGGTTCTTTTTTGCCACGATGCAGCGACCGGCCTGAAAGGGATCATCGCCATTCACTCGACCGCTCTTGGACCGGCAGCCGGCGGGTGCCGGATGTATCCCTATCCTTCCGTCGAGGACGCGCTGACCGATGTTTTGCGCCTTTCAAAAGGCATGAGCTACAAGAACGCCGTTGCCGGGCTGCCGCTGGGCGGCGGAAAATCGGTGATCATCGCCGATCCATCGGGTGCCGACAAAGCGGATTTGCTGCGGGCCTTTTCACGACATGTTCAGGCGCTTGGCGGCCGCTACTGGGCCGCCATTGATATCGGCGTCAGTCCGCAAGACGCCAGCATTCTGGCCGAAAACTGCGATTTCATATTTACCCAGGCAGACCATTTCGAGGAAGGCTTCAATCCTTCGTCCTTTACGGCGCTGGGCGGGTTCACCGGTATTCGCGCTGCAGCAAAACATGTCTGGGATCGCGATGATCTCAGGGGACTGCGCGTTGCCATTCAAGGCCTCGGCTCAACCGGTTCGGACCTGGCGCGCCGTTTGCACGAAGCCGGGGTGGAACTCGTTGTCGCCGATGTGCGCGAAGAAGCCGTGCAGGATGCAGTCGCCAGATTTGGTGCACAGGCCGTTGAAACAGACGATATCCACGCACAGGACGTCGATATCTTTGCGCCCTGCGCGATGGGCGCCGTCATCAACGACAAATCCCTGTCGGAAATCAAGGCAAAAGTGATCTGCGGCGTCGCCAACAATCAGCTGGCCGAGCCCCGTCATGGCACCGCCTTGCAGGCGCGTGGAATCACCTATGTGCCTGATTATGTCGTCAATGCCGGCGGCATGATGGGTGCCTCCACTGTGATCTTTGCAACGCTTTCGCATGCGGACTCGATCAAGCGCATCGAGAGCCTTTATGAGACGATCCTGTCCCTGCTGGAGACGGCCCGCGATACCGGCCGACCGAGCTCAGACGTGGCTGATGACATGGCGGTCGGCAAGATCGCGGCGGCTCGATAGTTCTGGTTCCGGATCCGGTCACCAGCCCTTGCCGACAGGCGTTCATGTTCACGTGAGCGGCCCCATTAGGGTCTTGTTAACCATTGAAGCGCAGACTGATTCTGTAAGGTGTTTCGGAGTGAACGTATGAACCGTCAAAGGTGTGGTTCAGCTTTCCAGTGCGTCTGACACAAGTGCATTCAATTTCTCCCGTCGGACATGCTTTAGAGCTGCGAATGGAGAGAACATGCGCATTTTCAATCAAAAAACAGTGGCAAGAACACTTGGTATCGCTCTGGGTTCGGCCCTGCTTGCATTCACCACTCAGGGGCAGGCTGCTGCGATGCAGTGTGGTGATCGCACTGCCCTGCTCAAAGTGCTGAACGAAAAATACAAGGAACAGCCGAGGGCGCTGGGCCTGTCATCAACAGGCAAGGCGATGTTCGAGGTCTACACGTCGAAGACCGGCACATGGACCATCATCATGACCACCACCAGCGGCGTTACCTGCATTATGGCCGCCGGCCATTCGTGGGAAGAAGCCATCCAGATTGCGGAGGCCCCGCAGGTCTGATTTCGGTCCAGCAGATGTCGGCAAGGACCTGCTGTCCAAAGACAACCGTGGTGCGTTTACACGCCGTCTGAACCACGATCCAAAATGTCCGGTGGCCCATAGCGTTCCGGTTCCGGCGGATTGGCAGCCCGTTCCAATTCGACAAGACAAGTCTGCGCCGTCGGACCCTGCGCCAGTTGTGACGTGCCCCGGTCGCGGGTCAGCATGTTCGGATTGCCACGCTTGCACCGCGTCGGTGAGCCCGATGTTTCAGGATCGAACCAGGCACCGGTGCTGATGCGGATCACGCCGGGGCGCATGGTATCATCGAGAACAGCACCGCAATAACAGGCGCCCCGATCGTTGAACACGCGGACCACGGTCCCGGTGGTGACACCCCGCGCTGCGGCATCTGCGGGATTGATATGCACCGGTTCGCGGCCGTCGATTTTGGCGGCTCGGCTGTGCGATCCGTGATCGAGCTGGCTGTGCAATTTGTCCTTCGGCTGGTTTGAAATCAGATGCAGCGGATAGGCTCCGCTCCGGCCAAGCCATTCATAGGGTTCGGCCCAGAAGGGGTGGCCGGGGCAGTCCGCATAGCCGAAATCGGCGATGGTCTGTGAAAACAGTTCGATCTTGCCGCTCGGCGTGTTCAGCGGATTTTCTTCCGGGTTCGCGCGAAAGTCACTGAGAATGACCGTTGGCTCGCTTGGCGGCGCCACCTCGAACCAGCGCTTGCTGCGCAATTCTTCAAATGCCGGAATCTCAATGGCGCGTTGACTGCATGCCTGCCGCGTCCGGTCATAAAGATGTTCCAGCCACTGACGTGATGTCCGCCCCTCGGAAAACGCCTCTCCAACCCCCATGCGGTCGGCGATACCGCGGAAGATGTCGTAATCATCACGGGCATCCGAAAAGGGTTTCACCGCCTGCTCCATATGCACGATGAACCCGTCACGGGGTGTCAGGGCAATATCTTCGCGCTCCGGAGCCGTCGTGCAGGGCAGAACGACATCGGCGTGGCGCGCATGGGCGTTCCAGCACCATTCATGGGCGATGATCGTGTCAGGCCTGGTCCATGCCCGCAGCAATCGGTTCAGATCCTGATGATGGTGGAACGGATTGCCACCGGCCCAATATACGATTTTCGCTTCCGGGTAGCGCCGACGCTGTCCATCATAGTCGAATTCGGCTCCGGGATTGAGCAGCATGTCGGAAATCCGCGCAACCGGAATAAAATCTTCAACCGGGTTTTCACCGACCGGAATGGCCGCGCTGGGCAGGACTGTATAATCATTGCCGACGGAGTTCAGTGCGCTGTAGCCGAAGCCGATCCCGCCACCGGGCAAACCCATCTGGCCGAGCATGGCCGCCAGCGCAATCGCTGCCCAGAAGGGATGTTCTCCGCGGTCCTGGCGGGTCAGCGACCAACTGGCGGATATCATCGTCCGATGGGCGGCCATCCGGCGGGCAAGGTCCCTGATGGCATCCGCCTCCAGTCCGCTGATATCGGCTGCCCACTGTGCCGATTTCGGTATCCCGTCATTCTTGCCGTTGAGATAGTCGCTGTAGCGTTCGAACCCGACGCTATAGCGTTTCAGAAACGGCTGATCATGCAGGTTTTCGCTCAACAGCGTATGCGCCAGGCCCAGCAGGATGGCCACATCGGTGCCCGGTCGCGGTGCAAGCCACTCGACTGACTCAGCATCGATGTCGTCGCGGATCGGCGAGATGTTGACGAATCGGACTCCCGCCTCCAGGGCTTCCGCCAACGCGCCCGGTTGCCGGTGCCGTCCCAAACCGCCCTGCGCCATCTGGCCGTTGCGAACCGGCACACCGCCGAAAGCCACAAACAGCTCGGTATCGGCGACCACCGTTTTCCAGCTCGTGCCCGGATAGATGAACTCCCGGCACCCGCCCAGCACATGCGGCATGATCACTTCACCGGCGGCAAAGGAATAGGAATTGAGCGACTTGGTAAATCCGCCGATGCAGTTGAGGAACCGGTAGAGCTGTGCCTGCGCCAGATGAAAGCTGCCGGCGCTGGCCCAGCCGTAGGAGCCGCTATAAATGGCCTGGTTGCCATGGTCTCGGCAGACCCGCGCCAACTCATCGGCAACCAGTTTTTCCGCCTCATCCCAACTGACCCGCACGAAAGGTTCGGCTCCGCGCCCGGCCCCATTGCCTGGCCCGTTTTCCAGCCAGCCACGGCGCACCATGGGCGCATCGATGCGGGTGGAATCGCGCAGCACATCGACCAGACCCTGCCCGATGGCCGACGGCGCGGGATCCTCCTCGAAGTCGATCAGGTTGGTCACCTGCCCATCCCGGGTTTCCACCCGAAAGGTGCCCCAGTGATAGCTCGTCATCGGCAGTTTGCTGTGTTCATTCATGATGGGTTCGCCAATGCAATCCGTTCACCGCGCAAGCGGCCTCGTCCTGCCCTGCACATTGAAGCCTTGGCCGGCCATGCGCAAGGTTGTTGCAGGGTGGATCAGGTCCTTTTGAACGCGCTTCCGCCTGCCCTGCACCGGAGCAAAACCCGGTGGCCGGTCCATTCGGACCCGCCCGACGCGGCTATGCAGGGCCAATGTCCGTCTGACAGGTCTAGATCACGGCATCCCGGGCCGCATCGGCCAGAAAGGCAAACACATAATCGGAAAACGAACGCCAGCACTCCACCCGAAAGACATGCGCATCTTCGCGCACCAGAACGATTTCCGCCTTGCCGAGCACCGTTCGCGAACAGGCACCGACGGGAAAGATGTTCGGTGAGAGGTCCTGCGGACAGCCGGCGCTGATGACCGACTGCGCCGCCTCGCCGGCGACGAGGATGGCGGTGTTGCGATGGGAAACATCAACCGCCGAATGGAGTTTCTTGACCTTGGAGCAAAGCGCCATGAGATCAGCGCCGTTCGGGTCGACCACCAGCCATTCGTCAGGTCCGATCCACAGCGCGATGCGTCCGGCCAGTCGGGACGCTTTGGCCTTTGCTGATGTCTTGGGCTCTTCGGGCAGTTTGACGCCAAGCGCCCTGGATAAGGGAGCAATCGCCTCCGGCCGGGCTCGTAAAACGATGCGGCTGGCCACATCGGCGGGCACAATTTCCACATGGGCAGATCGCACAAGCCGCCCGTCTAGCGGAGCGGCGCGCAATGCAGTGTTCCGATCAGCCATTCACCCGCTCCCCTTCTTCATCAAAGAACACCGTCCCGGTCACTTCGACCTCGATCGTTCGGTCGGGCATCGGAACATAAAGGGTCTCGCCCCTGCGCGCGCGGCCATTGGCCACCAATGCCATCGCGATGGAGCAACCGCAATTCTCCGACCAGTAGGACGAGGTCACGTGTCCAAGCATCGTCATCGGCACAGCCTCGTTTGGGTCAGCGACAATTTGCGCGCCCTCCTCCAGAACAGTCATCGGATTGCGGGTTTTCAGGCCGACAAGCTGTTTTCGTCCCTCTGCAACCAGATCCGGTCTTTTCATTCCACGAATGCCGACGAAATCCGGCTTGCTTTTGGCTATGGCCCAATTGAGGCCGGCATCATCCGGTGTCACTGTCCCGTCCGTATCCTGCCCGACAATGATGAACCCCTTTTCGGCGCGTAGAACATGCATCGCCTCGGTACCGTAGGCGCACGCGCCCAGCGGCTCGGCTTGCGCCCATACCGCCTCCCAGACCGCGCGGCCATGATCGGCCGGAACGTTGATTTCAAAGCCCGCCTCGCCGGTAAAGGAGACCCGAAACAATCGGGTCGGCACGCCGCAGATTTTCCCCTCCCGCGCGCTCATATGCGGCATTGCCTCGCCGGATAGATCGATGTCTTCGACCAGCGGCGCGATGATCTCGCGTGCCTTGGGACCTTGCACGGCGATCACCGCCCATTGTTCGGATGTGGACGTCAGCCACACATCCAGATCCGGAAACTCGGTCTGCAGATAATCCTCCATATGATTGAGGACGCGCGGCGCACCACCGGTCGTCGTCGTCACATGGAAGCGGTCCTCGGCAAGACGCGCGACAACCCCGTCATCATAGATGAATCCATCCTCGCGCAGCATGATGCCGTATTTGCACCGACCGGGTTTCAGCTTGGTCCAGCCATTGGTGTAGATGAGATCGAGGAACCTGGCCGCGTCCGGTCCGACAACCTCGATCTTGCCGAGGGTCGACGCATCAAACAGACCGGCCACCTCGCGCACGGTGCGACATTCCCGGTTCACCGCCGCATGCATGTCCTCCCCGACCCGCGGATAGTACCAGGCACGCTTCCACTGGCCGACATCCTCGAACACGGCGCCGTGTTCCTCTTCCCAATAGTGCATCGGGGTTCGCCGCGTGGGATCAAAGAGCTTGCCGCGCGCATGATTGACGATCGATCCGAACGTCACCGGCGTGTAGGGCGCACGGAACGTCGTCAGGCCCACCTGTGGCATCTCCCGGTCGAGTGCTTCAGCGGCAATGGCCAGACCATGCATGTTGGACGTCTTGCCCTGATCGGACGCCATACCGTTGGTCGTGAACCGTTTGACATGTTCGATCGAATGCATGCCCTCGCGCACGGCCAGGCGAATGTCCTTGGCCGTCACGTCGTTCTGGAAATCGATGAATGCCTTGACCGTCGTGTCCGGACCGGCTCCCGCCGCCGCGCCCGACATGCCGCCGGACCAGTTTCCGGCGCCCTCGCACGACACTTTTGTTTTCGGTGAGCGTTTCGAACCCGTGGCCCTGGCCGCGTTCGATCCGGCTGCAAGCGCTTCCTCGATGGCAGCCGGCATGTCGTCGGTGCCGTTGCACGCGCCGACACTGACGCAATCCTGGACATAATCGCCAGGCAAGAACCGCTGTGTCGACGCGTCAAAGGCCACCTTGCCGCGCGACTGGGAAAACATGTGTACCGACGGTGTCCAGCCTGCCGACATGATCAGTGCATCGACCGGGATGGTGCGCGCGGCGCCACCACCATTGGGCCTGACCACCATGGCCGAAACCCGCCGCGCACCCTTTGTATCGGTCACGCTCTGGCCAGTCAGCACTTCCAGGCCGAGATCGGCGGCGGTCGACAACAGCCCTTCGCCGGGGGCATCGCGTGTATCGACAATGGTTTCCACCGCAACGCCTTGGCGCTTCAGGTCGAAAGCTGCCTCATAGGCTGAATCATTGGCGGTATAGACACCGACCTTGGTTCCGACTGCGACACCATAATGATTGAGGTAGGTTCGCGCCGCCGACGACAACATGATGCCGGGCCTGTCATTGTTGGCAAACACCATGGGGCGTTCGATCGCACCGGTGGCGATAATCACCTTTTTCGCCCGCACCTGCCAGAGACGCTCGCGCGGCAGGGCCGGATCCGGATCGGCAAGGTGATCGGTCACCCGTTCGACCAGCCCAACGAAGTTCTGGGCGTAGTATCCGAAAGCCGTGGTCCGGTTCAAAATCCGCACATTGTCCATGGCTGACAGCTTTTGTGCGGTTTGCGCCGCCCAGGCAAAACCGTCCTCATTGTGAACGCGGATACCGGTCTCGAAGGCCAATGCACCACCAAATTGTGCCTGCTCGTCGCACAGCATAACGCTTGCGCCGCTTTGCGCCGCGGCCAGTGCCGCCGAAAGGCCGCATACGCCGCCTCCGAGCACCAGCACATCGCAATGCGTATACCGGTTGGAATAGTGGTCTGTGTCGCTCTCGTCGGGCGCTACACCCAGACCGGCTGTGCCGCGAATAACTGGCTCATACAGCTTTTCCCAGGCCCGTTTCGGCCACATGAAGGTCTTGTAGTAAAAACCGGCCGCAAAGAGCGGCGACAGCACATTGTTGACGGCACCGACATCGAATGCCAGCGACGGCCAGCGGTTTTGCGACACCGCCGACATCCCCTCGAAGACCTCCTGAACGGTCGCGCGGACATTGGGCTGGCGGCGAGACCGGTCACGCTCGATGCTCATCAGTGCATTCGGCTCTTCAGAGCCGGCGCCCAGCACGCCGCGCGGCCGGTGATATTTGAACGACCGGCCCATCAGATGCACACCATTGGCCAGCAGCGCGGAAGCCAACGTGTCCCCTTCCAGCCCGGTGTAAAGCTCACCGTCGAAGGAAAAACGCAGGGATCTGGCCGGCGTCAGGCGGCCCGCACCAGCGATACGATTGGCGCCGCTCATTTTGCCGCTCCTTTTTTCGCAACGTCGGCGCCCTTGCTCAAACGGACCGGGTCCGGTTTGGGTTCGCCCGCCTTGTAGGTGGTCAGGAAACGGTCACTCACCGTGTCGCGCACCGCGTTGAAAAAACGGCCACAGCCATGGATATGGCGCCAGCGCTCATAGACCAGCCCTTTCGGGTTGTCGCGCAGAAAAAACATCTCCTCGAACGCCGTATCATCGATGGCCGCGATATTGGTGGGCCGCACGATATGGGCTTCGCCGGCATGGCTGAATTCCAGTTCAGGCCGGTCTTCCTTGCAATAGGGGCAGTGAATCAAAAGCATGGGCTCAAACCTAGTGCGCCACCGCGGCCGCGGCGGCTTCGTCGATCAGACGGCCGGTGCGGAAGCGTTCCAGCGTAAAGGGTGCATTGATGGGATGGGGTGCATCATTGGCGATCGTGTGGGCAAACACCTGGGCCGAGCCGGGCGTCGCCTTGAAGCCGCCGGTGCCCCAGCCGCAGTTCACATACAGCCCGGATACCGGTGTTTTCGCCAGGATCGGCGAACGGTCCGGCGTCACATCGACAATGCCACCCCAGGAACGCAGCATTTTCATCCGGGTGAAGATCGGGAACATCTCGCAGATCGCATCGAGTGTGTGGCTGAGAATGTGCAGACCGCCGGTCTGCGAATAGGAGGTATACTGATCCGTGCCCGCGCCAATCACCAGTTCGCCCTTGTCCGATTGCGAGATATAGGCATGGACCGTGTTCGACATGACGACACAGGGAAAGACCGGTTTGACCGGTTCGGACACCAGGGCCTGCAGGGGATAGCTCTCGAGCGGCATTCTGATGCCGGCCATTTCCATCAACACTGAACTGTGTCCAGCTGCGACGACTCCGACCTTCTTGGCGCCGATAAACCCACGCTCCGTCTCAACGCCCTCGACCGCGCCATCGGCTGACCGCCGGATGCCAGTGACGGCGCAGTTCTGGATGATGTCGACGCCGCGGTCGGCAGCACCACGCGCATAGCCCCAGGCCACCGCATCATGGCGAGCGACACCACCGCAGCGCTGCAAGGCCGCGCCCATTACGGGATAACGCGCGGTCTGCGCAATGTTCAAAGGCGGGCAAAATTCCTTGGCTTCCTCGGGAGTCAGCCACTCATTTTGCACGCCGTTCAACCGGTTGGCGTGAATGTGGCGTTGCGCGCCCTGCACGTCATGAACATTGTGCGCCAGCATCATGACACCACGCGCCGAATACATGACATTGTAGTTGAGATCCTGGCTGAGCCCGTCCCACAACTTCATGGCGTGATTGTAGAGTCCGGCACTTTCGTCATAAAGATAGTTGGACCGGATGATGGTCGTGTTGCGTCCCGTATTGCCTCCTCCCAGCCAGCCTTTTTCGATGACGGCCACATTGGTGATGCCATGCTGTTTGGCCAGGTAATAGGCCGTCCCCAGACCGTGTCCGCCGGCGCCGACGATGATCACATCATAGTGTTTCTTCGGCTCTGGGGAGTCCCACTGCTTGGGCCATCCTGTGTGGCCCCGCATCGCCTCGCGGGCGACGGCAAAAATGGAATATTTCCGCATCGGCTGATCGCGCTCCAATTGAAACAGGCGGACTGCCAAAATCTCCAAATGACAGTTCACTTCTGCCCATCTGATGGCAAATTTGCAGAACCTGCGATAGCCCCTTTGCGACGCATAACGCCGCGTCACCGGACCAGCGACCGCCCATCGCCGAAAAACGCACCTATTTGCTCAAAAATCAACACCGATCTGTGGACTTGCAGGAGAAATTCTGTTACGGCCACTGCAGTTGCGAGATCATCGATCTACGCGAAGCGAAATTTGTTTGCTATTTGATTGCCGTAGACTTTGCCGATATCCGGCGACGGCAATGACGACAACCGGAAGGAACGGGATTAAGGTGCAAGTACTTGTCCGCGATAACAATGTAGATCAGGCCCTTCGTGCGCTGAAGAAGAAGATGCAGCGTGAAGGAATTTTTCGTGAAATGAAAATGCGCGATTTCTACGAGAAACCCTCTCAGAAACGCGCCCGCGAAAAAGCCGAAGCGGTTCGCCGTGTTCGCAAACTGGCACGCAAGCGTGCGCAGCGCGAAGGTCTCCTGCCCGGCCGCACCTCCTCAAGCCGCTGAGCACTGCCATTTTTCAAACGTATTTATTGCGTTTTGTCGGGCGGGACGATTAAATCGTCACCGCCCGTTTTTGTGGGCGACGGGGCGTCAAAGCGAGGGATATCGGGGTGACAGCGGACAAGACTCTAGGCTTCCGTCGAAACAATCTCAGTGCATTGCTAATCGTGGCCGCATCTGCCTTGGCGATTGCCGGATGCCAGACCAGCAATCCCGAAGACGTGATCCGCATTGAAAGCGCCCAAGGGTCGGAGAGCAACATCGCCTCCCTGACCCAGGTGATCAAAAACAATCCGCGGGATCCGCAGGCCTACAATGTGAGAGGCAGTGCCTATGGGCGTGCCGGCGACTTCAACAAGGCATTGCAGGATTTCAACAAGGCCATTCAGCTCAATCCGAATTTCTATCAGGCCTATGCAAACCGCGCGCTGATCTATCGCGGCATGGGCGACCTGAAGGAAGCATCGAACGACTACAACAAGGCGCTGCAGATCAATCCACGCTATGATGTGGCCTATATCGGCCGTGGAAACATGTACCAGCAGGCCGGCCAGGCGACCAATGCCTTCAATGATTTTCAGCGGGCCATCGATCTCGACACCACCGACCCCCGCGCCTACAACAATCGCGGCCTGATCTACCAGAAGCGCGGCGAGCACAAGCAGGCGATCGAGGATTTCTCCAAATCCATTTCGCTGTCGCCCAGCGCGCCCCTTCCCTACAACAATCGCGGTCTGTCCTATCTGGCGCTCGGCGACGAGGAAAATGCCTTCACCGACATCAACAAGGCGCTTCAGCTCGACAAGAACATTGCCGAGGCCTGGGTCAATCAGGCGCTGATCTATGAGCGGCGGGGCGAGACGGTAAAGGCCCGCCGGGCCTATGCACGCGCGGCCCAGCTGGACCCCAAATACCAGCCCGCCAAGGATGGCCTCGCCCGCACCCGGTCATGATCTGAATGGTCCAGTAAAAAAACCCGCCGGATCGGCGGGTTTTTGATTCCTGTCGCGGATTGAACGGTTTCAGGTCTTGTCACAACGGTGCCGGTCGTTGACGACACAGTTGCATTGAAGGCTTGCCGAACCCGTCAAAACCAGAATTGTGCTAGTGATCCATCGCCTTGAAGATATCTTCCGTCATCTTCTTGGCATCGCCCAGCAGCATCATCGTTCCATCCTTGTAGAACAGCGTATTGTCAATGCCGGCATAGCCCGACCCGAGCGAGCGTTTGACGAACAGGCAGGTCTTGGCCTTGTCGACTTCGAGGATCGGCATGCCGTAGATTGGTGACGTCGGATCGTCCCGCGCCGCCGGATTGGTGACATCATTGGCGCCGATCACGTAAACCACGTCGGCCTGGGCGAATTCCGAATTGATGTCCTCAAGCTCGAACACCTCATCATAGGGAACATTCGCCTCGGCCAGCAGCACATTCATATGACCGGGCATACGCCCCGCCACCGGATGAATGGCGTATTTGACTTCGACATCATTGGCCTTCAGCGTGTCGGCCAGCTCCCGCAGTGCGTGTTGCGCCTGTGCGACTGCCATGCCGTATCCGGGCACGATGATCACCTTGGAGGCATTGGCCATCAGGAAGGCGGCATCATCGGCTGATCCGAGCTTCACCGAACGGTCGATATCGTCATCGCCGGCGGCAGCGGTTTCACCGCCGAATCCACCGAGGATAACCGATATGAACGACCGGTTCATGCCCTTGCACATGATGTAGGACAGGATCGCGCCGGACGAACCGACAAGGGCGCCGGTAACGATCAGCGCCAGGTTTCCGAGCGTGAAACCGATACCGGCTGCCGCCCAACCCGAATAGGAATTGAGCATCGAGACCACCACCGGCATGTCCGCGCCGCCGATCGGAATGATGATCAGGACACCAAGTGCCAGCGACAGAAGGACGATCAGCCAGAAGACGAAATAGCTCTCCGTGGCCACCAGCACCATGACCAGCACAACGATGGCGATCGCAAGGCCTGCATTGAGCACATGCCGCATGGGCAACATGATCGGCTTCCCGGACATCCGACCGTCCAGTTTCATGAATGCGATGATTGAACCGGTGAAGGTGATCGCGCCGATGGCGACGCCAATCGACATTTCAACCAGTGCCTGGGCATGAATGCCGCCCACCTGACCGATCCCGAAGGAGGACGGCGTATAAAGCGCCGCCGCGGCTACCATCACCGCAGCAAGGCCCACCAGCGAATGGAATGCCGCAACGAGCTGCGGCATGGCCGTCATGGGGATCCTTCTGGCAACATAGGCGCCGACACCACCGCCGAGCGCCAGTCCGATGATGATGAGAACGAAACCACCGAACGAAGGTGTCGCCAGCGCCAGGGTCGTGACAATGGCAAGCCCCATGCCGATCATGCCGTAGACATTGCCCTGACGGCTGGTTGTCGGATGGGAAAGACCCCTCAGCGCCAGAATGAACAGGACACCTGAAATGAGGTAGAGAAAGGCTGCGAAACTCTCGGACATCAATCAGCCCCTCACTTTTCTTTTTTCTTGTACATGGCGAGCATGCGCTGGGTGACCAGGAAACCGCCAAATATGTTGACCGAAGCCAGTACCAACGCAATGAAGCCAAAGCCTGTGGCAAGGCCGCTTGCCGATATGCCAACCGCCAGCAACGCGCCGACGACAATCACGGAGGAGATCGCGTTGGTCACTGCCATCAGCGGTGTGTGAAGCGCCGGGGTAACCGACCAGACCACATAATATCCGACAAAGATCGCCAGAACGAAGATGGCAAACCGGAAAACGAACGGATCGATCGCACCACCGCTGGCGCCATGTGCCGCCGCACCAACGGCGTCGGCAACCTCCGGCAGGTTTGCAGCCGCGTCTCGCACGGCCTGCGCCGCTGCGTCCAGACCATCCAGTGCCTTGTCGAGTGTGGATTCAGCCATTACGCATCTCCCTTTTGGTCCTTGGGACCACCGAAATTCGGATGAACGATCTTGCCGCCATCGGTCAGAACCGTGGCTTTGACCAGTTCGTCCTCCGGATCAATGGAAACAACTTTCTTGTCCTTGTCGATCAGCGTATCGAGGAATGTTACGAGGTTCTTGGCGTAGAGTTGCGACGCACTTGCGGCAATGCGGCCGGGAACATTGTCGTAGCCGACGATGCGAACGCCTTCAACTTCTGCCACGGAACCGGCCTTGGCGCCTTCGACATTGCCGCCGTGCTCCACCGCAAGATCGACGCAGATCGAGCCGGGGCGCATCGCCTTCAGCATCGCCTTGCTGACCAGCTTGGGTGCCGGCCGGCCTGGGATCAGCGCCGTCGTGATGACAATGTCCTGCTTGGCGATGTGATCGGCGACCAAAGCTGCCTGTTTGGCCTGATATTCCTTGGACATTTCCTTGGCATAGCCGCCGGCGGTTTCCGCCGCCTTGAATTCCTCATCCTCTACCGCGATGAATTTCGCACCAAGCGAAGCAACCTGTTCCTTGGCGGCGGGGCGAACATCGGTGGCCGAAACAGCGGCGCCGAGACGCCGCGCCGTGGCGATTGCCTGCAGACCGGCGACGCCGGCTCCCATGACAAAGACCCGGGCGGCCGGAACGGTGCCGGCGGCAGTCATCATCATCGGCATGGCGCGGTCGAAAATATGTGCGGCATCGATCACCGCTTGATAGCCGGCCAGATTGGCCTGCGACGACAACACATCCATGGATTGCGCCCGGGTGATACGCGGCATCAACTCCATCGCAAATGTTGTCAGCCCGGCTTTCGCCATCGCGGCGAGCGCCTTTTCATTGCCATAGGGGTCCATGATCGCAATGACCACCGCGCCCTTCTTGTAGGCCTTGATCTCGGCATCGGTGGGTCGACGAACTCTGAGGACCACATCGGCGGTTTTCGCTGCAGTCGCGGTTCCCAGTTTCGCACCGGCGTCAGCATAGTCCGAATCGGGAATTTGCGAGGCCAGCCCCGCCCCCTTCTGAACGGTGACGTTCAGTCCGAGAGCAACGATTTTCTTGACCGAATCCGGGGAAGCTGCGACCCGCGGTTCTCCGGCTGCGGATTCCTTGGCGATGAATACAGTGCTTGCCACTCTTTGCTCCTTCGTGATTCGCCCGCCGGTCTGACGCCTTCAAAAGCGTGCCGGTCTCGTTCGACGCGTCTTTGATGTCCTATTTCAGGAAATAAACGCCCAGCGCAAGGAGCAGGATCGTGACGATCGTCGCGGTAATAAAGCCGGCAGCGGTGAAAAACCCGACCGCCATGCCGATCAACAGAACAACACAGCCAAGCGTGCCGTATTTTGTCAGCGCCAGGAACATGGCATAGGTTTTTTCGTGTTCCGGGTAGTCCATTTCGGCGCCCATTTCGACGGGTCCGGTGTTGTCTTCAGCCACTTCGCTACTCCCCTGCCTGGCCGGCGCTGTTCACATCCCTGCGGTGAACAGTTCAAAATCCTTCCGCGGTACCGACCACACAAGGGCGATCATCGACCGGATTTGTCAGCATCGAATACACAATGCAACCGCGCAGGGCAAGGCACCAGACAGTCTCTGGGTGGAAGATATCCGGACATCGACCGGCCTGCTCCAGGGTCACGGCAAAAGATGACGTTTGTGTCGAACGCCGCGTGCACTGCGGGTTCGCCAAGAGCATGAAAGCCGGCCATTTTCTGGCCGGCCATCATTGAAATGGCGATTCTGCAATTTGTATGTCAGGCTGCGGCGAGATACCGCGCCGTCGGCAAGACCGTAAGAGGCAGTGTGCCCATCTCCTGGGGCGGCCCAAACATCATCCGCCGCTCGAAGGGTTGAGATCTGAAAAACGGGTAGCGTTTGTAGATCTTCGGAAGCACCACGGGAACGTCGGCGGCAAGAAGCGTGACGTCGAAATCATAGGTTCCGCAATTGGAGACCGGTTCGACGATTTGCTTCGAATAAAAAACCCGCCGGTAGAAAGCCGAATGCTGCAACTTGATCAACTGCAGGCACTTGTCCACTCCGAAATAGTCTGACGCCATCGTGACGATGCGCTGCGACAGATACGGAAACCCGGCAATATCGTCGAAGACATCCGGATCGGCAGCAAGCCGCGCCGGATCGATCAGTGTCAAGCCGGCATCCAGCATCGAATTCACAACATCCGGGAATATCGAACCGGAGGAGTTGATGCGATTGGCAGGTGTCACATGATGAATGCGGACCGTGCTGACCAGGGCCTCTTCATAATAAACGCCGAAAACATAGGCATGCGGATCAAAATCAGCATCGTCGATCAACATGTCGCCGTCGACCTTCAGCACATCATGCCTTGTATAGGCCTTGTGGCGCAACCTTGCCACGTCTTCCATGTCCTCAGCATTAACGATGCGACGGTACTCAACCCTGTCCATCACATTCAGCAACTTGTTCGTAAACTCTGAAACTACCTCATCTTGCTTCATTGCCGCCCCACACCATGGTTAATCGCAGGTTAACACTAAACCAATAATTCAAACTACTAAAGATAAATAACGAAAATCCTTGGATTAACTTGGCGTTAAGGTTAACGGGATTCGCACCAGTCCAGTCACCCGGCGGCGGGACAAAAAAGTTGTGTTGTAACCATGCGCGGACGCGGCAGCCCGAAGCTGTTCAGGGTTTGGCGGAGTCGGCAAAACCCGAGTGCACCAGCGAACGAAACCGTCGTCACGAATCCGACAAAGCCTGGAACGATCCGATGGAGCGCCGTGACAATTGAACAACGAATGTGGCGGGGTGACCTGGCCACGGGAAACCGCCGGACCGGTCTTGATTCAATTGGATCGCCTGAAATGAAAAAGGCGGGACGGGTCGTTATGGTGAATGAAGTTGAGGCTGCGCCGGCTCTCGTTTCGTTCTGAACGGCATATCACCGGTCAGGCGCCGATGGCCTCCTCGGCCTTTCGCTTGACTTCGGCTGCCGTCAGATTCTTGCGGTCCGATGTGCTTTCGGTCAGGGCAATGATGCCGCTGCATGGCATTGGCATGCCGAAGATGAACCCCTGAATGAGGTCGGCGCTTTTTGTCGAGCGGATCAGCTCAAGCTGATCCTCCGTCTCGACACCCTCAACCACAATTTCCAGTCCCAGTTCTCGGGATAGGTTGACGACACCGCGCAACAGCTTGAGTGTTCGCTCATCATTGGTGATGTCGGAAACAAAGGAGCGGTCAATCTTGATTTTGTTGAGCGGCAGGACATTGAGATAGCTGAGACTCGAATAACCGGTTCCAAAATCGTCGATCGCAATCGTCACCCCCTTGGCACGCAATTCGGTGAGGATCATCTTTGCCTTGGATGCATCCTGCACAAAGGCGCTTTCGGTCACTTCGACCTGCAACCGGTCCGCGCTGAGATTGGCGGCTTCGAGTGCGCTCATGACGATATCGACAATTTCGTGATTGCGCAGGTCATTGGCCGAAAGGTTGACCGATACGGATGCGCCATTCGTCCAGCTTGCACAATCCCGACAGGCAACCTCCAGCATATGGCGTGTCAATTCACCGACAATTCCCATTTCTTCGGCCAGCGGGATGTAATCCGCAGGCGAAACCGCACCGAATTCCGGGTGGTACCAGCGTGAAAGCGCTTCACAACATGCGATCTGAATCGTGTCAGCGGTAAACATCGGCTGGTAGGCGACGGTAAAGGCCTTCTCTCGAACCGCCTCGCGCAATGCCGTTTTCAGTTTCTGGCGCCGCCTGTATTTGTCGTCCATCTCCTCGGCAAAAATTGTCCAGCTGTTTTTGTCATTGTGCTTGGTCTCGTAGAGTGCCAAATCCGCGCGGATCTGCATATCGTCAAGGCGATATTCCGATTTCATGCCGATGACGACTCCGGCGCTTAAGCCCACAAAAATCTTGTTTCCGTCGACCAGATAGGTTCCGCACAACGCGTCGAACAGGTCGGACATCATTTTGTCGATCTGTTCCGCGTCGCGCACATCCCGGATGAAAATCACGAATTCATCGCCACCAAACCGTGACAACGTCATGCGTTCATCGATCACACCGTTGAGCCGGGCAGCCAGGGCACACAGCAGCCGGTCACCGGTCAGGTGGCCGCTTGTGTCGTTGACATGTTTGAAATCATCCAGATCGATCACCACGAGGGCGTATTTTCCGTCATCAGGCATTTCCTTGACGGATTTCTCGACGATTTCCGAAAAATAGCCGCGATTGGCCAAACCGGTCAGACTGTCATAGCGCGCCATATAGACGATCTTTTCCTCGGCTCTGACACGTGCGGTGACATCTTCGAAGATCAGCACCACACCCTTGTCATTGCGGCGCTTGGCACTGAATTCCAGATACAGATCATCGGAAAAATAGACCAGCGCGCGGGATTCACGCCCGTCGATCAGCGCGTCCAGCTGCCGTTGAATGATCTTTGCCTGATCGGCGCTTACGACCGACCGGCGCACGCCAAATCTCAAGACCGCCTTCAGTGTGTGATTGCGCAGCGCATCGCGGCTCGGAACTTTCAGCAGTTCCGCCGCCTTCTTGTTCGCAACGACAATCCGATTTGACGAATCGAACATGAACAGGCCGTGCGGCATGTTGTTCAGTGCCGTGTTGAAGCGATCCGCAATGATGGCAATCTCACGATGGCTGATGACGTTGTCATAGAGAAATTCCCGCACGCCATTGGCCATTGATCGGGTGGTCAGGAAGAAAGGAACCAGCAGCAGGCCCAGGATGATCAGGTAGATGCTGCCGGTGAGAAACAGGCTGATCATGATGGGCAGGCATGCCGCCAGATTGATGACGTCGACATTCAGCCGCGAACCGAAATTGCGCCCGACCACCGAGACCATCGACCCTAGAGTGACGGACAAAACAATAATTTGGGCGAAGGCATCATTCGTGAACAGGAAACAATAACCGTTCATCAGCCCGAGCGTCAGCGTCGCCAGGCCCGATCCGGAAATATAATACCACTCCCAGCGCACGATTTTGGGGCGGTCATCCTCGGAAAAATTGACCCGGTCGAACAGTCTCATGGAGACCATGCGCAGAATCCAGATGGTGATCACGGCACCACAGAACCAGAGGAAAGCCGGATCTCCGACTTTGAAATAGATCAGGAGACAGGTGGTGACATGCACGACCAGACCGGCCCGCAGCGTCATCCGGTTCCCATATAGGGAACGGACAAACGACAGATACACGTCTGTCGGAATTTGCCTCTCAGATTTCCCGCCCATGCGTACCGACCCTTCTTACAGCGTCAGACGTAGAGCAAAACCATTAAGGAAGCTTTTAGATGGGTTGAAACTTGCGATTGCGGCGTAGGCGCTGAAAAGCCCTGTTTTACGCTATTCAGCAGCCTGTTGCGCAGGCGCTTTTCCATTGATAAAGGCCGATTTGAGCGCCGGAAGCGCTGCCCGGGCCGCCTCGATGGACTGCGCCTTAACCGGTCCGTAACCACGAATGCCGTCAGGATAGCCGAGAAGGTCGGCAGCCGCCTTCCGGTTGTCTGCAGACAATGTGCCGACGACTTCGTCCAGCAGCGTTTCGTAATCGCGCAGCAATTGCCGCTCGATCCGGCGCTCCTCCTGATAGCCAAAGGGGTCGATCCATGTGCCGCGCAGGCGGCGCAGGCGCGCCAGTATCCCGAAGAGTTTCATGACCCAGGGCCCGAATTGCCGCTTTGCCGGACGCCCGGAATGGTCGGTTTTGCTCAAGACCGGCGGCGCCAGGTGAAATTCGAGCTTGTCCCAACCATCAAATTGCCCATCCAGCTGGGCAGCAAACGATCCGTCGGTATACAGGCGCGCAACCTCATATTCATCCTTGATGGCCATCAACTTGAACAGACCACGGGTGGCGGTTTCGGTGACTGATCCAGCCTTTCCCGCAACCGCCTCTTCAGCCCGCCTGACCGCGGCAATTCTCGTAACATATCGGGCCGCATAGGATTTGCTTTGATAGGCCTTTAGAAAATCGCGGCGGCGTTCGAGAGCTTCTTCCGGGGATTGCGACAACAGATGAGTTGCGCTGGTCTTGCGTGCTGCATTGACGCGATCGAGAACGAATTGCGGATCATGGGCCGCCTTGCGACCCCAACGGAAAGCCGCAATGTTCATCTCGGCGGCTTGTCCATTAAGACCAATCGCCTGTTCCAAAGCAGCGGCACTCAGCGGCAGACCACCCTTCTGGTATGCCAGTCCCAGCAGAAACATATTGGCCGCGATGGCATTGCCAAAAAGCGAAATCGCGGCACCGGTACCGTCGAAATATACGGTGCGGTCCTCTCCTGCCGCCTTCAGGATTGACCGTTTCAATCGCTCAACCGGCAGCGAAAAATCCGCATTACGCGTAAAGTCTCCCGGCATGACTTCCGCTGTGTTGGCGACAAAGAGGGTGTCGCCCTCGCGGACGGCCGCCAGCACCTTGCGCGATCCGGAAACGACCAGATCACAGCCAAGGATGAGGTCGGCCTTGCCGGCCGGAACCCGGATCGCGTTGATCTGTTCGGGCGTGGCGGCGATGCGGATATGCGATGAAACGGCCCCGCCTTTTTGCGCAAGCCCGGCCATATCGATCATACCGCAGCCCTTGCCTTCAAGATGCGCCGCCATGCCGAGGATGGCGCCAATGGTGACCACACCCGTGCCGCCAACGCCGGTGACAATGCAGGCCCAACCGTCGTCGGACAGACGGATATGCGGATCGGAAACGTCCTGCATAGGGTCGATTCCGGTTGCCGAGGCTTCCGCTTTTTTCAGTTTGGCGCCATGGACGGTCACGAAAGACGGGCAAAATCCGTCAAGACAGGAGAAATCCTTGTTGCAGCTGGACTGATCGATGCGCCGTTTGCGCCCGAATTCCGTGTTCACCGGCTGCACGGAAACACAATTGGATTGAATTCCGCAATCCCCGCATCCCTCGCAGACAAGCTCATTGATGAGCACGCGCTGATCGGGGTCGGGATAGGTTCCGCGTTTGCGTCGCCGCCGCTTCTCTGCCGCGCAGGTCTGATCATAGAGCAGAACGGACACACCCTTGACGGTCCGCAGTTCCCGTTGAACGGCATCCATTTCAGACCTGTGGTGAAAAGTCGTACGCGCCGGCCATTCCATATCGGGCGGGTATTTGTCCGGTTCGTCGCTGACCAGCGCGATCCGCTCGACTCCCTCGGCACGGACCTGCCGGGCAATTTCATCCACGGTTAGCCCGCCCTCATGGGATTGCCCACCGGTCATGGCAACCGCGTCATTATAGAGGATCTTGTAGGTCACGTCGCTGCCGGCCGAAAGGGCAAAGCGCAGCGCCAGTGTCCCCGAATGATTGTAAGTTCCGTCACCGATGTTTTGAAAGATGTGGCTGGTCCTGGTGAAGGGCTGTTGTCCGACCCATTGCGCGCCCTCGCCTCCCATCTGGGTGAACCCCTGGGTGTCCCGATCCATCCAGACAGCCATGAAATGACAGCCGATTCCGGCGGCGGCGACCGATCCTTCAGGTACTTTTGTGGAACTGTTGTGGGGACACCCGGAACAGAAATAGGGTGTTCGTACGGCAATGTCCGACATGTCGGCCAGCATGGCCTGAAACTGGCGAATGCGTTTGACGTGGCGATCGATCGCCTCGGACGGTCCGATAACCCGCAGGATCCGCTCGCCCACGGCAACGGAAATGTCGTTCGGATCCAGAGCCCCGCTGACCGGGAACAACCAGGCACCCTGCTCATCCCGCTTGCCGACGACAACCGGCTGATGCGGCGTGCCGTAAAGCACTTCGCGCAATTGCGCCTCGATCAGCGAACGCTTCTCCTCGACGACGATCACCATCTCAAGGCCATCGACAAAGCCTCGAAAGTCTTCACGATCCAGTGGCCAGGGCGCCGCAACTTTCATCAGGCGAATACCCAGCCGGTTGGCCTCAGCCTCGTCGATTCCAAGATCCGATAGACTCTGGCGCACGTCCAGATAGCTTTTGCCCACAGTGACAATTCCGAGCCGAGCCTGATGGCCGCCCGAAAAGACGATGCGGTTCAAACCATTGGCGCGAATGAATGCGGCTGCGGCGGCACGTTTGTATTCATGGAGCCGTACTTCCTGACCGAGAAAGTCAAGCTCTGCCGCACGGATGTTCAGTCCACCGGGCGGCATGTCGAATTCCGGCGTGATGATGGACAGCCGGTTCAGCCCGGCATGGATGGACGACGTCGATTCGACATTGTCCTTGACGCATTTCATCGCCGCCCAGGTGCCGGCGAATCGTGACAGCGCAAATCCGAAGAGCCCGTAATCGATTATTTCCTGAACGCCGGCCGGGTTGAGGATCGGAATCATCGTGTCGACAAACTGGAATTCAGTCTGATGGGCGTTGGTCGACGACTCGGCAGTGTGATCGTCTCCCATGAGAGCAAGCACGCCGCCATGGGCGGAACTGCCGGCCAGATTTGCATGGCGAAAGACATCGCCCGTCCGATCGACGCCGGGGCCCTTGCCATACCAGACGGAAAAAACACCATCGAATTTGCCGTTTCCGTCCAGCTCAGCCTGCTGGGTGCCCCAGCAGGCGGTTGCAGCCAGTTCCTCATTGATCCCCGGTTGGAAGACGATATCGCTGGACTGGAGCACCGCGCTCGCCTGGATCATCTGCTGATCCAGCGCACCAAGAGGTGAGCCTCGGTAGCCCGAGACAAAACCTGCCGTATTATATCCTGCGCGTTTGTCGAGGGCCTTTTGCATCAAGAGCAGACGGACCACCGCCTGCGTTCCGGTCACGAAGATCCGGTCCTTTGACAGATCGAATTTGTCGTCCAGAGAGACGTCCTGCAGTTCCATGGGTCCTCCGCGGCATGGTCGACGGGGTCTGGCGTCCCCTTCCTGCAACATTTGGCAACCGGAAGCAGAACGTCAAACGATTTTCGGTCTGCGGCGTCCGGTGATCAGAGCCGGCCGGCCCTCTGCTGCAGCATCAAGAACGTATCCTGTGCATATTCTGCGATCTGGAACCACAGATAGGCATCCCGCCGATAGCCCATATAGGAGTCTAGCAATGTCTTGAACTCAGCATTTTCCGCAGCAATTTCGGCGTATGTTTCCTCTGCCGCGCTGAAACAGGCAAGCAGGATGTCATGCGAGAAGGGTCGCAGGATCGTTCCCTTTTCGACCAGCGACTTGAGTGCCGGAGGGTTCAGGACATCGTAACGGGCGGTGAGGATGGAATTGGCCAGCGCCGATGCGGTGCGCACTGCCTGCTGATAGGATTCAGGCAATTCATTCCATTTGTCCAGATTGATCATGTTGGTGGCCGCCACACCGCCTTCCCACCAGCCGGGGTAATAGTAGTACTTGGCAACGCGGTTCAATCCGAGTTTGTCGTCATCATAGGGGCCGACAAATTCAGCCGCATCGATCGTTCCGTTTTCAAGCGACTGGTAAACCCGGTCGGCCGGAATGCTTTGCGGCAACACACCGATCTTTTCGACGATGCTTCCACCAAATCCACCGATCCGCAGTCTCAGATCCTGCATATCTTCCAGGGAGTTGATTTCCTTGCGGAACCACCCTCCCATCTGCGCGCCCGTGTTGCCCGCGGGAAAGCTGACTACATTCGATTTGGCATAAAAGGCGTTCAGCAGATCCAACCCGCCGCCCTCATAAAGCCAGGCATTCGTCATCCGCTGGTTCAGGCCGAAGGGAACACCTGTGCCGAAAGCAAAAGCCGGATCCGTCTCCCAGAAATAGTTGGACGCGGTGTGAATCATGTCGACGACGCCGTTCTTGACAGCTTCCAGCCCGCTCACCTCGTTGACAATCGCGCCGGTGGGAAACACTTCGATGTCAAGATTGCCGTCAGTTGCAGTGCGAACGGAATCGGCAAAGACTTCAGCCGCCCCATAGAGCGTTTCGAGACGGCTGGGGAACCCGGACGAGAGGCGCCATTTGAATTTCGGTGCCTGTTCCACAACGGCCGGTGCCGCCGGTGCCGGCGCCGTTTCCGCCGGCGCTGCCGGTTCCGTTGCGGCAGGTGCCGCCGGTTCCGATTCGGTGGTCTGGGCCATCGCCGTTCCAGAAAGGGTAGCCGCGGCAGCCGTGCCCGCCACGCCGGCTTTCTTGATAAATGTGCGACGGTCCATATGCGCTCTCCGTTTTGGTCGAAAGATCCTGATCAAACGGCTGCCCCCCAAAGGCAGCATCTTCCGCGGCGATTAACCACGAATTCAGTCCTTTGATATGGCCCTTGTTGCCATTTCTCAAGGTATTTCGAGGAATTGACAAAGACCGGGCATCAATTCCACTGGTATAGTCGCAGCTGGAATCAGTTTTGACGGAGACAAGCATGTCAGGCGCCATTGTGGTCATCCCCGCCGATACACGGCAGCTTGACGGCTATGACTGGCACGCCAGTCCTGTCCAGTATGCATCCGCCGCGCTGAAGGCGGCCGGTGTCATTCCACTCATTGTTCCGGCATTTGGTTCCGACGGGCCGGATCTTGTGGACACTGTTCTCGATCGGGTTGATGGCGTGCTGATCAGCGGCGCCCGGAGCAATGTTGACCCGGCCCTTTACGGCGCACCGACAAGCGCCGAGGACGGCCCTTATGACCCGGACCGCGACACCACCAGCATGGCGCTTATACGCCGATCAGTCGAGCGCGCCATTCCACTCCTTGCCATTTGTCGAGGCATTCAGGAGCTTAATGTTGCCTTTGGCGGAACCCTGGCAACGGAAATTCAGGAACAGGAAGGCACGTCGGACCACCGCCGTCCGGAAAGCGATGATCCGGATGTCCGGTTTGGTCTGCAGCATTCGGTCAATCTGGAACCGGATGGATGTCTGAAGGATATTCTCAACGCACCGTCGGTCCTTGTGAATTCACTGCACCGGCAGGCCATCGGACGGATCGCTCCGGGTCTCGATATCGAGGCGCGCGCCGAAGATGGCATCATCGAGGCTGTTTCGGTGTCCAAAGCCCCGGCATTTGCACTCGCGGTACAATGGCACCCGGAATATTGGGCCATCACCGACGATACGTCGCAACGTCTGTTCAAAGCCTTCGGCGATGCCGTGCGGGCCTATGCCAAAGTGCGTGGAGACCGGGCTCCAGTCTGAGATCTGTTTCGATTGCAACAGGTCAAATGCCGACCCGAACGGATCCGGGAGATTCTACGCCCGGAACCGGTGCCGGCATTGCAATCTTACACGCGGTTTTCATCCAGGTGCCGCTTCAATCGGTTGAGCATTGCAAAAAAAGTGTTCAGTTCTTCAGCCTGCCAGCCTTCGAACAACTCCTCAGTCAGCGGATCAAACAGTTGCTTTGCGGTACCAAGTGCGCTGCGACCAAGAGGTGTGATGGAAAATAGCCGCGCCCTTCGGTCATCCGGATGCGGCTCGGAGCGAAGAAAACCCTTCTTCTCGAGTTTTTGGATGGTTTTTGTCGTGCCCGGTTGCGGTTGCTGGAAGGCGTGAGCCACCTCCGTTACCGTGTGCGATTTGTAGTCCTGGACGCGGAAATGGAGCAGGATCTTGAACTGCGCAAAAGGAACTGGTCCATTCTCGAGCAGCTGATTGGCCCGCGTCGCTGACAACTGGTTGACGATACCAATCCAGTTCATGATCCGAAATTCTATACCCGCATCAGCAACAGCAGTTTCCTGATCAGCCAATGTGAACCCATCCATTTTTCTTTGCGTCGTTGTCTGATGACCGTAACATCGGACAAAATCGTATTGTGTCAATCCGCAGCCAATCTTCGGGAGTGGCACGGCGAAGCCGAATTCACCTCCCACACATTGAAACGGCAATCCGGGCACACCGTGAAACGGCAATCCGGGCACACCGTGAAACAAACCTCTTTTGTTTTCGGATTATGACACATAGGTCGGGATGAGGGTTATCAGCGCATAGGTCAGTCCAATACCCCAAATCCACATCGGCAGATCACGCTTGCCAATGTCTCCGCGCCTGCATCGAATGAGGTTGACCGCCATCAGCACCAACCAGGTTGTCCAGAACGCGAACAACCCGCCAGTTAACTCGGCAAATGGCGCAAACGGGCCACCCAATGGCTCCATGGCCACCGCCAGGGTCAGAACACCAAGCCCAATTCCAATCCGGCCAAGGCTCCTGTCGACAAAAGGCTGTCGGACAATCGCGACACCGAGAAACAGGGTCCAAAAACCCATACCGAGAAATCCAAGATGCTCGCCGATCGCCATACCGGCATATCTGTTCATAACACCTTCAAGCAAGATGACAACCGATTGTGCGTTGGCATCCGGTGCCGACGCCATGGCCTCAGCCAGATAGGGAATGACAATTGGCCAGCGGATAAAGCCCATGATCTGGAAGGTGCCGCAAAGCACCCCGAACAAAACGGCAAGAACGAGCATTGGTTCGTCGCGCCTGGGTGCACATAGCCAGATCAACACAGCCAGCACGGCCTGTGTCAATCCGGTCAGGGCCAGGAGGTAATATGCGGGGACAATGGTTGCAATATCGCCCATGAAACGGGCGAGGCGTTCGGGTGCCGGTTCCCGAAGGATGTCGGGAAAGTCGAACACCAGCACCAGAGTGAAAAACCCGATGGTCAGCCCGGCCACGTGGTAAAGCGTGGCGACCAGAAACGCCCAGACGGGATTATCGTCTCTCAAAACCACGTCGGCATCGGAAGTGATATGTCTTTGCATGTCATGACTCGATTTCATATTGCATTCCTTGGAATGAATATAAATATTCCAAGGAATGCAATAGATTTTCGAAAGCCCATTCCCATCAGGCATTCGCCTGCATTGAAACGTGCATTGTCTCAACCCGGTCTCGTGAGGACCGGGATCGACAGCCGAGGAAGGAAATGAAAACCCAGCCTCGTGGACTAGGGGCTCTTTAATGGTGACGTGGACTGGCGGATACGCATCTCCGGTTTGATCAAGTGGAGCCCGTCCGCTTCCGTTGAACCATTGAGCTTTTCAAGCAGTGCCCGCGCCGCCATGCGGCCAACCTCCGCCTGACCGTTCCACACTGTTGTCAATGCCGGTGTGGCGATCGACGCCTCCTCTAGATCATCATAGCCGGTGACCGAAACATCCTTGCCCGGCATCAGTCCTGCGCGAGCGATGCCATTCATCAGGCCAATTGCGACCAGATCATTCCAGCACACCGCCGCGGTTGGCTTCTGTGGCAATGAGAGAAAATTGACGGCGGCTTCGAATCCCGATTGTTTGGTGCGCGGTCCCGGGATGCGCAGATTGGGATCGACTTCAATTTGCGCCTTCTCCAGCGCCTCGACATACCCCTCATAGCGATGCCGGCCGGTAGAGGTCTGGTCCGTCCCTCCGACCATGGCGATACATCGGTGCCCCAACCCGATCAGATGATTGGTCGCCAGAGCGATGCCATAGGCATCATCACCACGGTAGGTCGGCAGGCTGATTTCGTCCACGGACCGGGCGATCAGGATGGCGGGCATCCCGTTGTCTTCGGCAAGCTGAATGTCTTCCGGCGGCGTCCCGATTGCCGCGGACATGATCACACCGTCACCGCCCAGCTGAAGCAGTGTCTCTATGAAATTGCGTTGTTTTTCGACAGAATCATAGTGATTGGACAGGATGAATGTCTGCCGCTGGCGATCGAGTTCACTTTCGATGGCGCCCAGAATTTCTGCATAAAACGGGTTCATGATGTCACGAACCACAACACCGATAATCCCCGACCGGGACGTGCGCAGACTGGCAGCCCGCCGATTGTAGATATATCCGAGGGACTGGGCCTGCGCCTTGATCTTGTCCCGTGTCATGTCGGCAACAAGCGGGCTGTCGCGCAATGCCAGGGAGACCGTTGCCGTGGACAATCCCAGCGATTCCGCGATCGTGGACAGTTTTACCTTTTGTGCCAAACACACCCCTCCACCGCGCTCGGCGCATGGTCTGGCGTGCCGAACGTATCCATCGATTGTCGTGTTTTAAAATGAAATCTAAATTTTTTAAAGGGTTGCTCGGACAATACCATCAATCAAGCGCAGCAACCATGTTGCGTTCCAGCTTGCGCAGCAATTTGGACAATGATTTCAAATCCCTGCTGCTCAGTTGACCGGCGGCCAGCCTGTGGGAACGGCGAATGGCCTTCTTGACGGTATTGACCGCCTCGCGGCCTGAATCGGTCAAATGAACATGGGATAGTCTCCCGTCGGTCGGTGAGTCCCGTTTCTCGACAAATCCCTGAACCGCCAGCCGATTGATCGTTTTTGTCATGGTAGGCGCTCGGACACCCAGTTGGTCGGCGATGGCCGAAAGCGACAATCCGTCCTGAGCATCCAGAGCAAGAATCACCGCATCCTGACCAGCGTAAAGGCCGCAGGACAAGAGCTGGCGGGACAGCAATGTGCGCGAGTAGCGGGCGGTTGTTGCAAGTTGGGAAAACAGCTCCGGATTTCCCGTGTTCTTCTTTTTCTTGCCGTTGGATTTTTTCTTTTTGGCCATCCCGGCCTCCTTCCACCGCCAGCGACGGATCCGCGTGGCTGGTCGCCAAAACTATAAACCGTGCGCATTGCGAAATCAAAAATGAAGCAGACGCTTGATCGCCCGCTTGTGGTGACGATAATCTGGCTGCAGGGCACCGCTGCGGTACCGCACCATCAGCCGGTCCGGATGCCAGCAAACCCTCAATCGGCATGAAGGAAACTGACACGAGATGACGCGTCCGGCACCCCGGTGGGAGGATATTGACTGGTCCGATACGACCGGGCGACCCGACAATTGGATCGCGGTGTTGCCACTTGGTGCCCATGAGCAGCATGGGTCGCATCTTCCACCACAAACCGACACACTGATCGCACGGGGGCTTGTCGAGGCCACCATTGCGTTGCTGCCGGACGATATTCCTGCGACGTTCCTGCCTGCCGAAACAGTGGGCTATTCCATCGAGCATCTTGGCTTGGGAGAAACGCGTACGCTCTCCCATTCGGAGGCGATAGACCGCTGGATCGGGATCGCCGAAATGCTGCACGGCAAGGGCATTCGCAAATTCCTCATGCTCAATGCCCATGGCGGGAATTCACCCCTGATGACCATCGTCGCAACGGAAGCCCGCCATCGCTTCGACATGCTGGCCGTCGCCACCAGCTGGACACGCTTCGGCCTGCCGCCCGATACGATTTCCGAAAGGGAAAAGGCCATGGGAATCCACGCCGGTGAAATCGAGACGTCGGTCATGCTGGCACTTCACCCGGACCTGGTGGATATGAGCAAGGCACAATCCTACCCGACCTTTCAGGAAGACCTCTGTCAAAACGCCCAGCTTCTGCGTGCCTATGGACCCCACGCCTTCGGCTGGAAAATGCGGGATCTCAATCCTGACGGCGCGACCGGCAATGCGCAGGCGGCAACCGCGCAAGCCGGACGAAAGCTGATCGACCACAGCGTCTCCGGCATCCTTACCTTGCTGCGCGACATCGACGCTTTCGATCTTCGTCATTTCGAATAGGGGAATCGTGATTGTTGTCACTGGTGTGCAGGCCCTCGATTTCCTATATGCAGTCACCAACATCTGGAGCACACCATGAGTGAAGCCGTTAACAGGATTGCAGAACCCATTCCCGTAACTGTCCTGACCGGCTATCTCGGCGCCGGCAAGACAACCTTGCTCAACCGGATTTTGTCCGAGGATCACGGCAAACGCTATGCTGTTATCGTCAATGAATTCGGTGAAATCGGCATTGACAATGATCTAATCGTCGAATCGGACGAAGAGATTTACGAGATGAACAATGGCTGTGTGTGCTGCACCGTGCGCGGCGATCTCATCCGGGTGGTCGAAGGGCTGATGCGACGCCCGGGCCGTTTTGATGCGATCGTCGTCGAAACGACGGGTCTGGCCGACCCTGCCCCGGTCGCACAGACATTCTTCATGGATGACGATGTGCGGGCCAAGACCCGTCTCGACGCGGTTGTCGCATTGGTCGATGCCAAGCATTTGCCTCTCCGCCTGAAAGACAGTCGGGAAGCGGAGGACCAGATTGCTTTTGCGGATGTCGTGTTGTTGAACAAGACCGATCTTGTCGAGGGTGAGGAGCTTGCCCGGCTGGAGCAGGCCATTCGGGCCATCAATCCCTCCGCTCGCATACACCGGACCGAAAGAGCCGGCGTCGCCCTTGAAAAGGTTCTTGACCGCGGAGCTTTCGATCTGCAGCGGGCGCTGGAAAACGATCCGCATTTCCTCGATCACGGTCACCCCGATCATGCCTGCGGACCCGATTGCGATCACGATCATCATGATCATCACGATCAGGGGCATAGCCATACGGCTGCCGATATCCATGACGCCAGCGTACAGTCGATATCCCTGCGCGCAGGACCGATGAATCCCGAACGGTTTTTCCCCTGGATTCAGAAGACCACCCAGATTGATGGTCCCAACATCTTGCGGCTGAAGGGCATTGTCGCGCTCGACAATGATGAGGATCGCTATGTGGTCCAGGGCATTCACATGATCGTCGAGGGCGACCATGAACGACCGTGGAAGCCCGACGAAAAGCGCGAAAGCCGAATTGTCTTTATCGGCCGCGATCTGGATCGGGAGAAACTCAAACGGACCTTCGAGGCCTGCCAGGCCTGACATCATGCCGACAATTGCACCTCTGGACCTGCCAAGCCACTGTATTGCAACCGCTTTTCTTGGCGAGATACCGTTCTTTGTGCTGGCGGACGGAACCGTTCACCGCCTCGACCATGGACACAAGACATCAGAACTCCATGACGGCCTGCTGTGTGCTGCGCATGATCCCCGCAATCAATACCTGCTGACCGGCGGTGAAGACGGAAAGGTCCTTCGTCTGAGTGCCGACGGAACGGCCGAACCGATCTCCGAAACGCCCGGCAAGTGGATCAACTGCATTGCCGCCGGGCCCAATGAGGCCGTGGCCTACGCAACCGGCCGGGTGACCTTTGTTCACCAGCGGAACGGAACGATCAGCGAATTTGCCGAAAAACGAACGGTCGAGGGTTTGGCCTTTGCGCCGAAGGGATTGCGGATTGCAGCCGCGCGATATGATGGCGTGTCCCTGCATTGGGCCGCCACCCAGGCGCCGCCAAAGGATCTGGAATGGAAGGGCGCCCATACCGCTGTCACCTTTTCGCCGGACGGGAACTACGTGGTGACGGCCATGCAGGAAAACGCCCTGCATGGCTGGCGCCTGAAAGATTCAAAACATATGCGCATGACCGGCTATCCCGCCAAGGTCAAATCCATGAGCTGGAGCGCCAAGGGTAAATGGCTGGCCTCGTCCGGCGCGCCGGCGGCCATAGTATGGCCGTTCTCCGGCAAGGATGGCCCCATGGGCAAGGCCCCGCTGGAACTCGGCACGCGCGGTGACACCATGGTGACCTGCGTCGCCTGCCATCCAACCGACGACGTCGTGGCAACCGGTTATGCCGACGGCATGATCCTGGCCGTTCGGATTTCCGACCAGAGGGAAGTCGTGTTGCGGCGCGGCGGCAAGGGCGCCATCAGCACCCTTCGGTGGAATGGCAAGGGCGTGCAACTGGCCTTCGGCAGCGAAGCAGGAGACTGTGGTGTGGTCGATCTGACCGCATGATGGCGGCCGGCCCGGAAGCCGGCTCGCCGGGAGCAATCAGATCACATAGGAACGCAGCGGTTCGAACCCGTTGAAGGCCACCGATGAGTAGGTCGACGTATAAGCGCCCGTCCCTTCGATCAGCACTTCATCGCCGATTGTCAGCGATACCGGCAGCGGATAGGGCGTTTTTTCATAGAGCACGTCGGCGCTGTCGCAGGTCGGTCCGGCCAGCACGCAGGGCTCGACCGGGCTGTCATCACGATGGGTCCGGATCGGATAGCGGATGGCTTCGTCCATGGTTTCCGCAAGGCCGCCGAACTTTCCGATATCCAGATAGACCCAGCGCAGATTGTCATTGTCCGCCTTGCGCGACACCAGAACCACTTCGGCCTTGATGACACCGGCATTGCCGACCATGCCGCGGCCCGGTTCGATGATGGTTTCCGGCAGCCGGTTGCCGAAATGCCGGCTGAGAGCCTCGAAGATCGCCTGGCCATAGGCTTCGGCTGCCGGCACATCCTTGAGGTAACGGGTCGGGAACCCGCCACCGAGATTGACCATTTTCAGCACAATGCCTTCAGCGGCCAGCGTGTCGAAAACACCGCGCGCATCGGCAAGCGCACGATCCCACGCGCCCAGATGGGTCTGTTGCGAGCCGACATGGAACGATACGCCATGCGCGGTCAGACCCAGCCGGTCGGCATGCCGCAGAACGTCGCAGGCCATGGCCGGAACGCATCCGAACTTGCGCGACAACGGCCACTCTGCACCTTCACCGTCGGTCAGAACCCGGCAGAATACCCTGGAAGCGGGAGCGGCACGTGCGACCTTCTCGACCTCTTCGACACAGTCGACGGCGAACATTCTCACACCCAGCAGATAGGCGCGCGCAATGTCGCGTTCCTTCTTGATCGTGTTGCCGAACGAGATCCGGTCCGGTGTCGCACCGGCTTCCAGCACCAATTCCACCTCCGATACGGATGCCGCGTCGAAATTGGACCCCATTGACGCCAGCAGGCGCAGGATTTCAGGCGCAGGATTGGCCTTTACGGCATAATAGATGGCGCTGTCCGGCAAAGCCCTGCGAAACGTGGTGAAGTTGTCGCGGACAACATCAAGATCGACCACCAGGCAAGGCCCATCCGGTCGTCGTGTGGCAAGAAAGTCGATTATTCGGTCGGTCGTCATCATATTCTCCCAATCTGCCGGGGAATTGCGCTCACGGCGCATTGTCCGGCACCGGTCCGGGACAGCCCGGACGACAAAGGGCAATCAATCGGATGATGAGACATCGGCGGGTGGAGAGACCGGCGAAACATCATTCAATTTATGCAACAGGGATGCAGCGAATCCTCACGGCTTCACGGCTTCCGGCTTTGTCTGCCTTGGATTGGTCGGGAAGTCCAACCGCACGTCCGGCAATGAGGGTGTGCCTCTGCAGTAACCCCGGCCTTTGGACAGCCGGCAGACACCATAAAGGCCCGCACCGTCGTTGCTTCAAGATGTCCTCGATTTGTCAATTGGCCGACAAACCGACTGGAGGGGTTAGTTCCAGGTACCATACCGATATCCTCACCTTATCGAGGATCGGCGGACACCCACAGGCACGTGCGACTTTGGGCAACCGCGACATAGGCGTTCGCCCCGCCATAATCAAGCGAAAATTCGCAACACCTTATAGACAATTCGGCCATATTCAGAAAAAGTGAACGACCAACCGAATTCAGTTCAAAAAGATAAGACAATTGCCATGGATGTGATCAAGAACGATCCCTTCAACGCGTTCCTCGACACGCCGGGACCGGCCGTTGCGAGCGGATCGGGAACCCTTTCCGGAAAAACGCTGGCGGTCAAGGATATCTACGATGTCGCTGGCTACAAAACGGGGCGCGGCAACCCGCAATGGTTGGCGGAAACGCAACCGGCGGCGCACACCGCCGCAGCGGTCCAGATTCTCCTTGACGCAGGTGCCCGGTTCATCGGCAAGACCCAAACGGAGGAATTTGCTTTTTCGCTCACCGGTCACAATGCGCATTACCCGCGCCCGATCAACCCTGCCGCGCCCGACCGCATGACCGGTGGCTCGTCATCCGGCTCCATCGCTGCCGTTGCGGCCGGCCTTGCCGACATAGCCACGGGGTCGGACACCGGGGGCTCGGTTCGCGCTCCCGCCTCCTATTGCGGTCTTGTCGGCCTGCGCACCAGCCATGGTGCCATAACGCTGGACGGAACGATGCCGCTTGCGCCCAGTTTCGATGTGTTCGGCTGGTTTGCCCGCGACGTGGATCTCTATTGCGCCGTCGGCGACCTCTATCTCGACGATTCAGGCGCCAGATTGACAAACCTCATGCGTTTGCCCGAACAGGATGCGCTGGTTGCCGGCGAGGCAGAAAAACAGGCCTACCAAAACGCCGTATCGCTTGTCGAAGCGGTGGTGGGCCAGGCTCGAACTGAAAAACTGGTCAGTGCGGATGTGGAGCAGCGCTATTGGTGCATGCGGCGGATTCAGGCCCATGAAGCCTGGCGCGGACATGGGGCCTGGCTCAGCGCGGCGGATCGTCAATTGGGTCCAGGGGTAAAGGAACGTTTTGCCTTCGGGCAGACGATCAGCACGGAAACGCTGCTCAGCGAAGCAAAATTGCGCGATGCGTTACGCACCGAAGTCACCGACATTCTGGGCAATGATGGTCTTTTCGTCAGCCCGACTGTGCCTGGCGCCGCGCCGCTTGCCGCTTCGAGCTTTGCCGATGTTCAGGACTACCGGGAACGCGCCCTTCGTCTGTTGTGTCTGTCGGGACTGACCGGCCTGCCGGAATTGACGCTGCCGCTCGGAACGGTGGATGGTGCGCCATTTGGCCTGTCCCTGACCGGCCCGAAGGGATCGGACCGCGCCCTGCTGGCCATCGGGCAGCAGATCCTCGATGCCAAACAATCAGGGGCCCAATGATGGACACACTCACCCGCATTCGAGCCTTCATTGATGTGGTGGAGGCGGAGGGCTTTTCAGCGGCGGCCCGCAAAAACGGCCGTTCCAAAGCCCTGCTGTCGAAGTATGTCCGCGAGCTCGAAGACGATCTGGGAGCCCTGTTGCTCAACCGTACGACGCGGCAATTTTCACTGACGGAAGCCGGGCACACCTATTATCGCACTGCCTCCGACATCCTCAAGGAAATCGACAATCTGGCCGATCTCGTGCGCGAAACCAATCGCGACCTGAAAGGCACTGTGCGCGTCTCGGCACCGCGTACCTTCACGGATGCCGGCGTTGGACGGTCGATGATCGATTTCGCGCTCGAAAATCCGGAAATCAAACTGGAAATCACCTCCGATGATCGGTTCGTCGACCTGGTCGAGGAGGGCTTTGATGTGGCGATCCGTATCACCAAGCTGACCGATTCGGGCCTGATCGCCCGCAAGCTTGCGCCTTTCAAGGTCTATGTCTGCGCCAGTCCGGAATTCCTGAAAAGACATCCGAAACTGGAGCGGCCGGCCGATCTGAGCAATGTGCCCTGCATCACCGACACCAACTACCGCTCCCTCAACAACTGGCAGTTCCGCGGGGACAACAACACCATCGAAACCGTCTCTGTGAGCGGACCGATGGACGTCAACAGCCCGTCCGCCAGCATGGAAGCCGTGAAGGCCGGCCTTGGTGTGTCCATGCTACCGGATTTTATCGCCTGCCCGCTGATCAGGAGTGGCCATATTGTCCCGCTTTTCGAAGACAGACTGCTGGACGATGCGGGCATCTATGCGGTGTATCCGCACCGCCGCTACCTGCCTGCCAAGGTCCGCGCCTTTGTCGATTATCTTGCTGTGTGGTTCAAGAAAAACGCCGGTTACAGCCGCTGAGACGTGAGCGCTTCAAACGCCGATATGCGCCGTCAGGCCACCATCGATAAGATAGTCTCCACCCGTGCAAAAACCTGATCGGTCACCCGCAAGAAAGGCGATCAGTTCGCTGGTCTCGTCAATTGTGCCGACCCGGCCCATCGGGTGCGCCTCGCCGAAGGAGGCAATCGTATCCTCGATCGGATTGCCGGGCCCGGCAATTTCCCGTGCCGCATATTCCAGAAGCGGCGTGCGAACCGATCCCGGACTGACCGAGTTGACGCGAATATTGTCCTTCGCGCAATCCACGGCCATTGCCCGCGTCAGCGCATGAACGGCCCCTTTCGTGGTGGCGTAGGCCAGCACGTTGTTCTGGTTGGCGTGTCCCTGCACGGAAGCAACATGAATGATCGAACCCGATTTGCGGGGTTTCATGTGCGGATAGGCATGGTGCGACGTGAGGAAACAGGAGCGCAGATTGATGTTCATCACGCGATCCCAGTGGGCCGCATCGGTTGTCTCGATGTCACCATAGGTCTGAATGGCCGCCGCATTGACCAATATGTCGATGCCACCGGCTTCGGATCCGGCACGATTGATCCACTCTGCAACCTGTGCCTCTTCAGCCACATCGACCCGTTCAACGCTCAGCGACAACCCCGTTGCCTTGCGGGTCGCCGCTTCATTATGCGCGTCATCGATACCGCCCAGAAACACCCGGGCGCCATCCCGCGCCAGTTTGAGCGCCGCAGCCAAACCGATGCCACTTGAGCCGGTGACGACCGCAACCTTTCCGTCGAATTCCTGAGTCACAATTCCGTCCCTCTTTACGCGGCACCCGCAACAAGCGCTTTCATGTAGCCGATCGCAAAGGCCTTGCCTGCATGCCAGGGAGCGCCACATTCCAGTTCCGGTGTGTGGTCCGGAATCAACACGCCCTGATAATCATTGTCCTTGAGGATGCGAACGATCCGCGCCATGTCGATATCGCCCTCGTCGATGAACACCTCATGATAATTCGGCACTTTTCCGCGCACATTGCGGAAGTGGATATAGCCGATCTTGTCCTGACGCGCGAACTCCGCGACCGTCTCGTAAATGTCGCCATCCGCCATCTCCTGCAGGCAGCCCAGGCAAAGCTCGGCCTTGTTGGCCGGCGAGTCGGCAATGGCAAAGGCCCGGCGATAGGCGTCATGGGAGTTGATGACCTTGGCGGTGCGGCGCAACGCGCCCACCGGCGGATCGTCGGGATGCGCGGCAAGCACGACACCCGCTTCCTCGGCGACCGGCAGCAATTCATCCAGAAACCGCCGATAGCGGTCCCAGATCTCATCATGGGAAATGGGTGGCACAACGCCGGGTCCGAGCGTGTCGCGATAGGCCATGTTCCAGACCATTCCTTCCGGAATGGCTTCCTCCGGATCGATTTTCGACTGATCGAAACCGACCGACATGGCACCACCACGCGCATAGGGTCCGCGCTTCCAGCCCCACACGCCGACCGCGGAGAAATTGTATCCGATGCAGGGCACGCCCGCTTCGCCCGCGGCGCGCACAATGCGTTTGAGATGGCCCATCTGCTCATCGCGAGTGGGACCGTCGAGCAGGACATCATGCCAGTGGCTGACCGAAAAATTCTCTATTGCCGCCAATTTGAGATCGTGCCGGGCAAGGTCCGTGATCAGTCCTCGGAATGTGTCCGCCGTCCAGTCGTCCGCGCGACTGGCACCCCAACTGCTGTCCGTGTCATTGGCCAGCTTCGGGTTTCCCGAGAAATAACCTTCGAGATGCGCCACGATGTGTGTCACGCCAAGTTGCTGCGCAAAGGTGTAGTGCGCATCGTTCAGCATTTCGCGATAAAGACCCAGCCCGATTTTCATGTCATGTTTTCCCTATGCTCTGCGGCCACGCGCGAATTAATCCGTTCCAGTAAATCCGCGGCGTCAGCGCATTGCGGCTGATGCAATCGATCCCGGCGGGTGCGTCAGCCATGCTGCGCCTCCAATGCCCGGATAACCCCGCGCAGTTCGGCGAGGCCCTTCAACCGGCCGATCGCCGAATAGCCCGGATTGGTGGTCTTGTGGATATCATCGAGTAGCAAATGGCCGTGGTCGGGCCGCATCGGGATGTTCCAATCCATGCGCCCGACCGCTTTGCGACGGCGCTCCTCTTCCAGAAGAACCGCAACCAACGCAACCATGTCGACATCCCCATCGAGATGATCGGATTCGAAGAAGGATCCGTTTTCCTGACGCCGCACATTGCGAAGATGCGCAAAATGAATGCGGTCGGCAAAAGCCCGCGCCATGGCGGTCAGGTCATTGTCACCGCGCGCACCCAGTGATCCGCTGCAAAATGTCATGCCATTGGCAAGGGACGGGACGGCGGAAAAGATCGCCCGGAAATCATCCGCGCAGCTGACAATCCGCGGCAGTCCAAAAAGCGAGAACGGCGGATCATCCGGGTGAATGCCAAGGCGGGCGCCGACACTTTCAGCAACCGGAACCACCGCCTCCAGGAACGCGATCAGATTGCCGCGAAGTCGATCAGCATCGAAACCCGCATAGTCTGCGATCCTGTCACGAATGCCGTCCCGGTCATGGGAGAATTCCGAACCCGGGAGCCCGGCGATAATGGTCCTCTCCAAAACATCGACCGTGTCATCCGACCACTGTTCGACACGCAAACGGGCCTTTGACGCAATGTCTTCGTCATAGTCGCCATGCGCATCGTCGCGCCCGAGAACATGGAGATCATAGGCGGCAAAATCGATTGCATCGAACCGCAGGGCAAGGCCGCCATTGGGTAACGCAAAACGCAGGTCGGTGCGGGTCCAGTCGACAACCGGCATGAAGTTGTAGCAGATCGTATGTATGCCGGCAGCCGCCAGATTGCGGATCGTTTCGGCATAGCAGTCAATATAGTGGGAGGCATCGGCTGTTCCCAGCTTGATGGCCCTGTGGACGGGTATGCTTTCCACCACGGACCATGTCAGCTCGCGTTCCTCGATCAGACACTTGCGTTTCGAAATGGCCTGCGCAGTCCAGACTTGACCATCATAGATGTCATGCAGTGCCGTCACGACGCCGGTGGCGCCTGCTTGCCGAACGTGGTCCAACAAGACTGGATCATCCGGACCATACCACCGCCAAGACTGAAGCATTTCAGGCAATTCTCCCAATGGGTCGAGACAATCATCACGCGTTGGACCAACAATATCAAGCTATTTGTTGGTCCAATTATAGAAATTTTCAGGATCGGCTCGCCAACTCAAACGCGATGATCTTCTTTAATTTCCTGTTTTTATTAAATTAATCAGGAGATCAAAAAAGCCCTTGATTTACGTCTTAAGCCGCGCGACACTCTATTGGTCCAACAAATTAACTGAGCAAGCATGAATCCGCACCCGGCCACCAACGAACAGAAGCTCCCATCCCGGGATCGCAGCGCCGTGGATACGGTCGTGCAGGGAATCAAAACCCACATTCAGGAGAACGGGCTCACGGTTGGCGACCAGTTGCCGTCCGAGCGCGAACTTGGCGAGAAGTTCAATGCCGCGCGAAACACTGTTCGTGAGGCCGTGCGCATATTGAAGGCGTACGGCGTGGTGGATGTGCGGCCGAAGGTCGGAGCCGTGATCGTCAACCGCCATCTGGACGCAGTGCTTGATCTGTTCTCCTTCCAACTGACCATCTCACGCGAGACGTTTCTGGACATTCAGGGATTTCGAAAACTCATCGAGGTCGGGTCCGTCGATGCCCTGCTGTCGCGCGCAACCAATGCCGATATCGGCGAGCTGACGCGGGTCAACAATGGGATTTTGACAGCGAAATCCGTTCAGGAGGCCGCACAGCGCGACTTTGAGTTTCACAGCACATTGCTCGTTCTGGCCGGCAACAAGACCGTGCTGGACGTCTACACATCCATGAAGCCGATCATCATGCGTCTGATGGAAACAGGCAAGGAAACCGATGGCCTTCAGGGAACCCATGAAACCCATGCGCGGATACTCAACGCTCTGGCGCAGCGGGACCGGCTGGCCTTCAAGTACCAGATGTCCACCCATCTCGATCACGGATTGAATTTTATCGACCAGACTGTTGGCAGCAAACTCATGTAGCTGCAGCGGTCAGTCAGTCAGTACCGCCCCAATGGACGGTGGCGGCATACGGATCGTCCGGACAACCGGGCGAAAACCACAGGAGGAAAACCAAATGAAACGCACCGGAAAACTATCGAAATTGCTGATCGCGTCCACCATGGTGGGCATTCTTTCCGCACCGGCCCTGTCAGACGATCTGACCGTCGCCAGTGTTGTGTTCCAGCAGGACCAGTTCTTCAGAACCATCCAGATGGGCATGAACGCTGCTGCCGAGTCGGCTGGTGCGACGCTGCTGGAGGGCAATTCGGATTCCAAACCCGAAAAGGAAATCAGCCTGATCGATACCTATATCGCCCGTGGCGTCGATGCGATCGTCATTTCGCCGGTTTCAAAGGTTGCATCGATCCCGGCACTCAAACGCGCCAAGGAAAAAGGCATCCACATCGTCACCTACAACTCGACAATCGATGATCCGAGCATCCCGGTGTCCTATCTGAATTCCAAGCAGCGCGATCTCGGCAACACCACCGGCATGATGGCCGCCAAGTTCATCGCCGATGAAATGGGTGGATCGGTCAAGGTGGCGACACTCGGCTTCAAGGCATTGCTGCCGGAGATTTCAGCCGACCGGGTCGATGGTTTCATTGAGGAGGCAGAAAAGGGCGGCAATGTCGAAATCGTCTCCCAGCAGGATGCCTGGCTGGCGGAAAAAGCCGTACAGGTGGCCGGCGACATCATCACGGCAAACCCCGACATCAACATCATCTATGCGGCCAATGAAGGCGGCACCGTGGGTGCGGTTCAGGCTGTCCGCAACGCCGGCAAGCAGGGTGAAATCTTCGTCTTCGGCGTGGACGGAACAGAGCAACTGGTCAGTTTTCTTCTCGACGATGACAACGTTCTGCAGGCCGTGACGGCTCAGCAGCCCTATGTCATGGGCGAGATGGCCGTCAACGCGGCCGTGGCCGCATCAAAGGGCGAAACCGTCGACAAGACAGTCATCGTTCCGGTGCTTGGTCTTTCACGCACCGACAAGCCGGCGGTCGAGGAATTCCAGGCCTATCTGCGCTCCCTGCAATAGGCCAATGGTGCCAGTCTGTCGGGGGTGGCAACGATCCACTCCCGACATCTCGACACACTCTGTCCTCCCAAGGCTAGCCGTGAACAAGCAGACATATCCATGACCGCTGTTGTCGAGACAAAGGACCTGTCCAAGACCTATGGAAATGTCGTGGCCTTGGACGCCTTCACCCACACATTCGAACAATCGAGAATTCATGCCCTGATGGGCAAGAACGGGTCCGGCAAATCGACCCTTGTCAAGATGTTGAGCGGTGTCGTGCAACCGACAACCGGCTCAATGTCGCTGAACGGGCAAAACGCCGTTTTCAAATCGCCGCGTGACGCTTTCGAGGCCAATGTCGTCACCGTTCATCAGGAACTCAGCCTGGTCCCCGAACTCTCGGTGGCGGAGAACATATTCCTCGGCCGCCTGCCGAAACGCACAATATTCGGGATCGACAGGATCGACTGGAAGTCGGCCTTCAGAAAAACGGGCGATCTGCTGGACAGGATGGGTCTGGATATCGATCCGGCCACGCAAATCAAGACCTTGAGCGTCGGCCAGCAGCAGACGATCGAAATCGCCAAGGCGATGTCCTTCGATCCGGCCCTGCTGTTGCTGGACGAACCGACATCCGCCCTTGCCTCCAAGGAAGTCGAAATGCTGTTCACGCTGCTTCGCACCCTCAAGGAGCGCGGCGTGACCATGATGTATATCTCCCACCGCTTGTCTGAACTGGCTGAAATCGCCGATACGGTCACGGTGCTGCGCGACGGTCATCACATTGCATCGGTCGAAATGGCACAATCATCCAGCCAGGAGATTGTTGGCATGATGTTCGGTGACGTGGCCCGCGCAATACGGCCGGCCCGGACCGCGAGAACAGGATCCGGGGATCCCATCTTGCAGGTGCGCAATCTGACCCGCGAACACGCCTTTGACGATATCAGCTTTGATCTGCATCCCGGAGAAGTGCTGGGAATAGCGGGCATGCTGGGTGCCGGACGAACGGAACTGCTGCGCGGCATTTTTGGCGCCGATCCGGTCGACAGCGGCGAAATCATCGTCGATGGGCAAAAGGTGGAGGCCCCGTCACCCCGGACCACAACCGGACTGGGTCTTGGCTACACGCCGGAAAACCGCAAGGAGGTCGGACTGGTCCAGGACCATTCCATTCACAACAATCTGTCGATGGCGAGTCTGCGCAAAAACGCACCAGGCGGCTTCATCACCAAATCGGCCGAACGGCCGGGTGTCGAAAAGCAGATTGAACAATTGCACATCAAGGTCGATGGCTCCGATGACCCGGTGTCGTCCTTGAGCGGCGGCAATCAGCAGAAGGTTGTCATCGGCAACTGGCTGAACACCGATCCCAAGATCATGTTTTTCGACGAGCCCAGCCGCGGCGTCGATGTCCACGCCAAGCAACAGATCTTCCAGATCATTTGGGAGCAGGCCGACAAGGGTTTGAGTTCCATTTTCGTTTCGACGGAACTGGAGGAACTGCTCGATGTGTGCGATCGCATCCTGATCATGAAGGACGGTCGACTGGAAGGTGAACTCGACCCGGCAAAGACCGATCTCACTCAACTCTACGCCGCCTGCATGGAGGGGCTTTGATGCAGCTCGCCCAATTCTTCCGACGCCATCCGATGGAAATCATCCTGGTGGCGATGTATCTCTATCTCATGGCGGCAGCGCCGGGTTTTGCCACGCTCGACAACCAGTTCAACGTGCTGCGCAACGTCACGATGCAGGGCATCATTGCCTTCGGCATGACGATGATCATTATCTCGGGCGAGATTGATCTGTCGATCGGCTCGGGTGTTGCATTCGCCGGCTGCGTGACCGCCTGGTTTACCCGCGAGCTGACACCCTTTACCGGTGCCTATACGGCTATCGCGATCGGCGCCGTCGCGGCCATGGTGATCATGTTCTGTGTTGGCGTTTTCACCGGCAAGTTGCGCCAGCATTTCAACATGCCAACCTTCATCACCACCCTCGGCCTGCTGACCGTCCTGTCGGGCGCTGCCAATCTGATCACCGGCGGATTTCCGATCACCAGCTTTCCCTACCAGTTCAACTTCCTCGGTTCGGGCTTCCTGTTCGGCATCCCCTTCCCGGTCTATATCTTTGTCGCCGTCTTCGGCTTCGTCTACTTCCTGATGAACTACACCAGTTTCGGCCGATCCATTTATGCCGTCGGCGGCAATCTCGAAGCGGCGCGGCTGTCGGGGATTGATGTCTGGAGGACCAAAACGCTGGCGTTCGGCATCACCGGTGTTTTTACGGCCATTGCCGGCATTTTGATCGCATCGCAGATTCTGTCCGGCAGTGCCAGTGCTGCGCGCGGCTGGGAGCTCGACGTCATTTCGGCGGTCATCATCGGCGGCACCAGCCTGTTCGGTGGAAAGGGGTCGATCCGCGGCACCCTGATCGGGGTGCTGTTCCTGGGCGTGATCGTCAACGGAATGACGCTTTTGAATGTCAGCGAATACTGGCAATATGTGGTGCGCGGCATGCTGATCATCAGCGCGGTGCTGTTGAACCATGCGCTGGAAAAGAGCGCCAAGACCTGAGGGGTGCATCATGTCCAACGAGATCATCACCTGCCTGGCGCCAACCGGCGATCTGTGCGGCGAGGCGGCCACATGGTCGGCCGACGAAAACCGAATTTACTGGGTCGATATCAACCGGTTCCTGCTCCACCGGATGGACCTTGAGAGCCGGGCTGTCACCAGTCATCTGTTCGATGAACCGGTTGTTGCGCTGTCGCTGACCGATGAAGACGGAAAACTGCTGGTCACACTGGGCTCAAAGCTCGTCTATATTGTCGTCGGCACGGATGAACGCATCGATCTGGGCATCACGCTGCCTGGATCGCCCGATGTCCGTTTTAATGACGGCCGGACGGATCCGAACGGAACATTCTGGGTTGGATCCATGGCCAACAATGTCGGTCCGCATGGCGAGAATCTCGATGTGCGGGACGGGATGGGAAAACTGTTCCGCTGGCGCATCGGCGGCGCGCTGGAGGAATTCGAAAGCGGCATCGGCATATCCAATACACTTTGCTGGGCGCCGGACGGCAAGACCTTCTATTTCGGTGACACGTTGAAGAACGAGATACGCGCCTACCCTTATGATTTGGGCACTGGTGACATCGGACCCGGCACACCACATTTTTCGGACTTCGATCGTGGGTTGCCGGACGGCTCGACGATTGACCGCGACGGCTTCATCTGGAATTGCCGGTTCGGTGGCGGTTGCATCGTGCGCATAGCGCCGGATGGATCGGTTGACCGCATCATCGAGATGCCTGTCAAGAACATCACGACCTGCACCTTTGGCGGGCCGGATCTTTCAACGCTCTTTGTCACCACCGCCAGCACCGCCAAAGCAGAAACGGACCGGCTTGCCGGCAGTCTCTTCGCCATTCGGACCGAGACCGCCGGCCTGCCCGAAAACCGTTTTCGGACCGGCGGCTGACGGTCTGCGCGAGGCAGCAGCAAATTGACCTGGACCATTGAATGGGACGGTGGCCATGGCCAGATCGAGCCACTGGCCGGCATGCTGGGACCGGTCTGGTTCTCACTGCCATCAGGTCGCAGCATACAGCCCTTTGCCATTGCGCCCTGGTCGGATGACGATACCCCCGAACACGATGAACTGCCGCCGATTCTCAAACGGTTGCGCGGCGAATGGCCGTGTGTTCCGTTCGGAGTGCCTGACGCACGCACAGATCTGCCCGGCCATTGGCTGGAGGGCTTGGATACCGGCAGGAACCCGCCGGACGACTTCATCCACGGATTCAGCTCGAACCATGATTGGGAATTGGTCACGGCAAAACCGGGCGCAATCACCATCAAGATCGACTATCCCGAGACGCATCCGGTCCGGCGCCTGACCCGAACCATTCGCGGCCACGCCGGACGAGCACAACTGGACATTTCGTTGAAGATCGAAACCCGACAGCGCATGGCGCTGCCAGTGGGGCTTCATCCGGTTTTCGCCCTGCCGGCCAGTTCTGGCGGTGCGGTTCTTGAATTCAGCGGTTTGGGATCCGTTCACAGTTACCCGGTTGATACGGAAGCAGGTGTCTCGGTCATCGAACCCGACCAGCGGGCAGAAGGCCTGGACGGTCTGAAGGTCAAGGCGGGTGGAACGCTGGACGCGTCACGGTTGCCCCTGCCCCATGCTGCCGAAGAGCTGCTTCTTGTCGAGGGTCATGGCGGCCGGGCGATCCTGCGCAATGAAGACGAAGGATACCAGACACAACTCACCTGGGACGAAAGTGTCTTCCCATCCTGCCTGTTGTGGATTTCAAATGGCGGCCGGACGGCCTATCCCTGGAACGGACGCTTCAATGCCATCGGTATCGAACCCGTGGCCGCGGCCTTCGATTTGGGTCATGCACACAGTCTGAACGATCAAAATCCACTGCGCCGTGCGGGCCTTGAAACGGCACTCCACCTGTCACCGGACCGACCGTTTGAAACGAATTACAGCATTGCGCTGTCCGATCTGTAATTGGGACTGAACTCCGCTGAAGAGATGTACAATTCGGTTCCGTCCGGCTGAAGCAAATGGGCCTGAAATCCGGACTCCGGAATGAATACAATCTGGATCCGTCCGCAAAGTCGGACGCCATTCGCGCCAGCATTTGTTCCGGTTTCATTGCGCGCTGTCGCAATCCGGCCTAAATTGTCAGGCAATCGGAGACGATTCGACCTTCGCAACCTGCAAAAATGGACCCTTCAATGCTTCGCAAACCGGCATGGAAAACGGCGGCGATCACAGGCGGATTACTGGCCCTGTCGACAGGCCTTGCAAACGCCCATCCGCATGTTTTTGCCCAGGCGCGGCTGGAAGTGGTCATCGGCAAAGACGGAGATGTGGAGGCGCTGCGCCATATCTGGCGATTTGACGAGCTGTTTTCATCGACGGTCCTTCTTGAATTCGACGCCAACGCCAATCTCAAGCTGGAAGCCGATGAGCTGGAAGCCGTTGGCAATGTCGTCAAGGATTCACTGGCCGACTTCAATTATTACACATCCGTCATGGCCGATGGGAAAGATGTGCAGGTCAATCCTCCCGACCGGATCAATGTGGATTTTCAGGACCAGCAGCTTCTGATGTTTTTTTCCGTCTCGCCTGCAAAGGCCATGCCCTTGACGGGAACGCTGAGTTTCGGCGCTTACGATCCGACCATGTATGCGGCACTGGATTTCATGAGCGATGATGATCTGGTGATCGACGGATCGGCGCAGGCCTGCAGCAGTGCAGTTGTTCGGCCTGATCCCGATGAAGTTCTGGCGCAAAACCAGCAATCGCTGACCGAGGCTTTTTTCAACGATCCGGGCGGCAACGATATTTCCAAATTCTTCGCCACGAGACTAGAGCTGACATGCTGACTGGCGGTACGCGCCGGATTCACCTGCTGATCGTTGCCGGCCTTGTCCTGATCGCGCTGCCGGGCCTGGCCCTGGCCCAATCGCCACTCGGCATTGGCGCAGCGGAACCGGCGTTTGACAGTTCCGGGCTTTTCGGTGGCGTTTTCAACTGGATCAATTCTCAACAGCAATCCTTCTATCGAGCCCTTTCGGGCGCGGTCAAGGAGATGCGCGAGGACCCCGCAAAGCTGTGGACCCTTGTCGGGCTATCATTTGCCTATGGCGTCTTTCATGCGGCCGGTCCCGGGCACGGCAAGGCTGTGATTTCCTCCTATGTTATCGCCAATGAGCAGACATTGCGACGTGGGATCACCATATCCTTCATGGCCGCTTTCATGCAGGGTGCAGTGGCAATCCTGATCGTCGGCGTGACCTATCTGGCATTGCGGGGCACCGGCATTTCCATGACACGGGCAACGCACACGCTGGAAATCGCCAGCTATGCATTGATTGCCGGGTTCGGCGGTTGGCTGCTGTTTCGCAAATTGCGGCCGAAAACGCGGCACGCGCACCATCACCATGAACACATACACGACCACGACCATCACCATCATGTCGGACCAGACGGCGTGTGTGAAAGCTGCGGCCATTCGCATGCACCGGATCCGGCACAAATCAGCGGCGCTAAACTTGAACTGCGCGAAGCATGGTCAGCCATCGTTGCCATCGGCCTGCGCCCCTGTTCAGGCGCTTTGATCGTTCTGAGCTTCGCGCTCTTGAACGGGCTTTACCTCGGCGGATTCCTGTCGGTTACCGCCATGTCGATCGGCACGGCCATCACGGTGTCGATCCTTGCGACGCTGGCAGTTGTTGCCAAAGGGGCGGCTGTGCGTCTGGCCAACAGCGAATCCGCTGCAGCACGCATCACGGGTGGAATCGAAATTCTTGGAGCTGCATCGGTTCTTGTATTGGGTCTGGTGTTGCTGTTTGCAGCGCTTCAGGCTTAACACGCGAACCCTGCCGACCAATCAGCAAGAATGACTTTAACGGGTCCTGACCTTGGGAAAGGGAACATCACGATGATCGATTTGAACAACAAGACAGCACTGGTCAAGGGCGCAAGTCGCGGCATCGGCGCCGCAACGGCAAGACGGCTGGCGCAATATGGTGCCAATGTCGTGCTGGCTGCGCGCACCAGAAATGACATTGAGGCCGTTGCCCAGGAAATCAGGGATGCCGGCGGAACCGCCGAGGCCATCGTCTGCGACGTTGCGAATTATGCGGATGTGCAAGCGGCCGTCGACCATTGTGTTTCAACATTCGGGCGGCTCGACATCCTGGTGAACAATGCCGGATTGATCGAACCGATTGCCCGCATTGCCGACAGCGATCCCGACCATTGGGGTCGGGTCGCCGACGTCAATTACAAGGGTGTCTATTACGGCATGCGGGCCGCCATTCCGGTGATGGAAAAGCAGGGCAGTGGCGTCATTATCAACATCAGTTCCGGTGCTGCAACCGGAGCTCTGGAAGGCTGGAGCCACTATTGCTCGTCCAAGGCGGCCGCTCTGTCTCTGACCCGCTGCGCCGACAAGGAATATGCCGACAGCGGTATTCGCGTTGTCGGCCTCAGCCCCGGAACCGTCGCGACAGAAATGCAGGTCGCAATCAAGGCCTCCGGGATCAATCCGGTCAGCCAGTTGGATCCGTCGGCGCATATCCCGCCGGAATGGGCGGCTGAAGCCGTCGCGTGGCTGTGCACCGATGCCGGCGCGCCCTATGCCGGGACGGATTTTTCCATCAAGACCGATGAGGGCAGAGCTCTGGTCGGGCTGGTCTAGACCGTTTCACGTTTTGCCGGAAACATCACAAGTGCGGCGACCGAAAGAGGCGCTGGTGCATTCGGGTTTCGCGTTTGCCGTCAATACCCGAACAGTTCCGATCCGCAGACCTCAGGTTGCCGGTGCTGTCCGCCCGCGCATGAGATTGGTCCAGATCCGATAGGTTTCCAGCGCCGCCAGCGGAACGAAATGTACCAATGCCGGCCCAAAATCATTGTGAATGAACATCCAGTGCAGCAGCGTCGCAACGGCCGCGACATAAACAAATCGCTGCAGGGTTTTCCAGCTGGAACCCATGGTCCTGACGGACATGGCATTGGACGTAGCCGCCAGCGGCACGAAGATCAGAAAGGCGATCCAGCCGGTCCATATCCCGAATTTGGTGACATCTGCCATCACCGCCGACAGTGACCCGAGGTCAATCAGATAATAAAGCGTGTGAAGTGCCGCATATCCGAAGGCCGCCACGCCAAGGTAACGTCTTCTTTTCATCAGCCACGCAATCCACCGCGCCGACGGAAACAGCATGCGCAGCGGTGTCAGGATCATGGCGATGATCATGAAACGGGCTGCAAACTCTCCGGTCGGATGAAGCAGCGGCTCCAGGCTGTTGCCACTGAAGGCTCCGGCTATCATTCCGATGGAGGGAAGAGCCAGGATCGCCCAGAAAAAAACCGGTGCATTCAAGATTGTTCGAAGTGCCGTCATGATCAAATCTCCCGATCCCGAAAGATATGGACGGCCATTTCCGAGCACGCAATATCGGTTGCCCGAACTTTACCTTAGGGAAACACAAAATACCAACGGCCGCCTGGGCCGACGGATCTACGAACCGCTGTGTTTGCGTTGCTGGTAGCGGCTGCGCAACCAGAAGATTGCAAAAAAACCCAGGATGAAAATCACCGTGGCAGCGTAACCGAGCCAGGGAGAGATGTCGCCAAGCGCAATCACGATGCCGGGCATCGCCAGAAACACCACAGCCACCACCACCAGGATGATCGCCGCCGCGATTGCCGCTTTCCTTGTACTGTTGTCCGACACGATGTTGCTCCTGGCGAGTTTTCGATTTCCCTAAACTAGGTAGGTGTACCCTGGGAGACAAGCGATCCCCTCGCCTTGACCCGAAGATTGAAATGAAACACGCAATGGGCCATGAATGCGCCGACAATACCGATCACGAGGGGATAACACTTTGCAAACAGTCGCAGCATTCGATCGCATGGGAGAGGAAAACGCCTTTGCGGTGCTCGCACGCGCCGCAGCACTTCAGGCCACCGGCCGAGACATCGTCAATCTGGGAATTGGGCAGCCGGATTTTTCGACCCCTCCGCATATCGTCGAAGCCGCCATCAAGGCGCTGCGGGATGGCCAGCACGGCTATACACCGGCCACCGGCCTGCCGGCGACTCGCGAAGCCGTTGCAAGACGTACCCTGTCGTTGACCGGCGTCGAAATATCACCTGATGAGGTGATGATCATGCCGGGTGGCAAACCGACCATGTTTGCCGCAATCACCCTGTTTGGAGAACCGGGCGCGGAGATCCTCTATCCCGATCCCGGCTTCCCGATCTATCGCTCGATGATTGACTGCACCGGTGCCCGGGCCGTGCCGGTTCCCATCCGTGAAGAAAACGGATTTGCCTTTTCAGCCGAGGAAACCCTGTCGAAAATCACGCCGAAAACGCGGCTTTTGATCATCAATTCTCCGGCCAATCCAACGGGTGGTGTGACACCACGTACCGAGATCGAAAAACTGGTCGCCGGCCTTGCGGATTTCCCAGAGGTCGCCATCCTGTCGGACGAGATTTACGACGTCATGACCTATGATGGTGAGCGTCATACATCGCTCCTGACATTTCCGGACATTCGCAATCGCCTCATCGTTCTCAATGGCTGGTCGAAAACATGGGCGATGACCGGTTGGCGGATGGGTTGGTCGATCTGGCCGACTGGACCGGAAGGCGGCAATCTCTACGACAAGGTGCGCAAACTCGCCGTCAACTGCTGGTCCTGTGTCAACACACCCAGCCAGTTTGCGGGCATTGCCGCCATTGACGGTCCGCAGGACCGGGTGGACGAGATGCTGACTGCCTTCGACAGCCGGAGAAAACTCGTTGTCGAAAGGCTCAACGCAATCCCCGGTATTCGCTGCGCAACGCCCAAGGGTGCGTTCTACGCCTTCCCCAACATCGCCGATCTTGGAATCAAGGCCAAGGTACTGGCTTCGCGGCTGCTCGAGGAAAAAGGTGTTGCGCTGGTCGGCGGTCCGGATTTCGGTGAATTCGGCGAGGGCTATATTCGCCTTTCCTGCGCCGCCTCCGAAGAACGCATCGAAGAAGCGATCAGCCGTATCGCGGAATTCGTCGAAGAGGAATCGGGCGGCCGGTAACAGCCGCCCCGAATGTGATCAGCGCGTGACGATTTCGGGCCCCATCAGCGAATAGGGCAGGAAGGTCGACAGCACCGGAACATAGGTCACCAGGATCAGAAAGACGAAGAGCACGGCCACGAAGGGAAGCGCAGCTCTCACCACCTGGATGAGACTCATCCCGGTTATGCCGGACGTGACGAACAGATTGAGACCGATCGGCGGGGTGATCATGCCAATCTCCATGTTCACGACCATGATGATGCCCAGATGAACCGGGTCGACACCCAGTTCCATGGCGATCGGAAACACCACCGGCGCAACGATCAGCAGCAGGCCGGAAGGTTCCATGAACTGACCGCCCAGCAACAGCAAAACGTTGACGGCGATCAGGAATGTAAACCACGTAAAGCCTGCATCGACCATCAGCTCGGTGATGTGCTGCGGAATGCGTTCCCCGGTCAGCACATGGGCAAACAACAAGGCGTTGACGATGATGAACATCAACATGATGGTGGTCTTCGAGGCGTCGACCATCACCTTACGGGTATCTTCATTGAAAAATGCGGTGAAGATATTGCGCCCCATCAGGGCCAGGTTGCGTCCCCAGATCGGTAGACCGGCCAACAGGATCGATGGTGCCTTCACGACAGCCTCATGGCCGCGCCACTGGACATAGGCGATCACGATGATCAGCGCCAGCAACAGGCCAAGCTGGGTGCGTCCTGCCAGCGTGACCGATGCGGCATCGGCGGTCGCAAAAAAGGACAGGATCATCCAGACGAAAAAGAAGGCGATTCCGTAGACACTGGCCGAAAAGCCGACCCGCGCCCGTTTGCTGTCGTCGTCGGAAACCCACGGGACATCCTTCATCGGACCCATATCACGATAGATGAAGAGGGCAATGAAAAATGCGTACACGGCGGCAACCGCAGCCGCTTCTGTCGGCGTGAACACACCACCGTAAATGCCGCCAAGAATGATGATGATCAGGAACAGGCCCCATCCCGCATCCTTTCCGCCGTCGAGCAGCTCCTGAAATCCTTTCCAGGGCTCGGCCGGCAGCCCCTTGATTCGCGCCATCACATAGATCGCGATCATCAGCATCAGCCCCGCGACAATGCCGGGAACAACACCGGCAAGAAACATCCGGCCGACGGACACGTCGGTGGCCGCCGAATAGACCACCATGACGATTGATGGCGGGATCAGAATGCCCAGCGTTCCCGCATTGGCGATGACCCCGGATGCAAATTCCTTGGTGTAGCCCACCTGCCGCATGCCGGCGATCGCAATTGTGCCGATCGCCACAACCGTGGCCGGAGATGATCCGGACAACGCCGCAAAGAGCATGCAGGCCAGAACCGAGGCCATGGCCAACCCGCCGCGGAAGTGGCCAACCGTCGCGATCGCAAAGCGGATGATCCGCTTGGCAACGCCGCCGGTCGACATGAAAGCCGATGCAAGAATGAAAAACGGAATGGCGAGCAACGTGTAATTCTGGGACGCCGTGAACAATTGCAGCGCCACCGACGACATGGAGTCGTCGGAGAAGAACGCAATGACCAAAATCGAAGACAGCCCCAGCGACACCGCAACGGGCACACCGAGAAAGAGGAGTCCCAGAACCAGGACGAAGAGAATGATGGCATCCATTGGTTCAGTCCTTCAGAATGTCTTTGTTTTCGGCCACCAGCTCTTCGGCCTCATGGCTGGCGATGATCATGTCCCGCTCGCCGCGCCAGATGAGAACCATTGCCTGCAGGCTGCGAAATCCGAAAAGCGCGAGACCGACGGGCAGGATGAGATAGGCGATCCAGCGCTGAACCCGCTCCTGCAAACCGAAACTCTCCTGGATCCAGACCGGGTAGCGCAGATCATCGAGCCCGATGCCGATTTGGAACATCTTGCTCCAGTAGTGCACCGCACCGCCCTTCGTTTCGGCTCCGAAGAATGTCAGCCAGGTCGAGGAGATCAGTGTCACCGCGTAGGCAACGGCGCAGGCCGCGCCAAAAAGGGCTGCCGCCTTGAACGCCCTCGCCGGCAACATCTTGATGAAGACATCGACACCCAGATGCGATCCGATCTTGATGCCGTAACTCATGCCGAAAAGGATCATCCAGGCAAACAGCACGCGCGTGAATTCCAGTGCACCACCCCAACCGGTATTGAAGCCATAGCGGGCGATCACCTGCGCGAAGGAAACCAGCGTGATCAACGCCAGCAGCACGGCCAGCACATTTTCCTCGAACCGCAGCACCGCGTCGGGTCGAACCCGCTCCCAAAAAAACAGCAGCACGATGATCAGTGCCATGACGGCGTATAGCCAGAGGCTGGCCATGGGGTCCCCTCCCTTGGATTCCGGTGGTCTGGTGATGAAATGCCCGCATCATCGCGGGCATTTCACTGGTCATTGCAAACGGTCAGTTATTGGCGGCAACCGCCGCGTCGATGACAGATTTGCCGATATCGTCCTGGAACTGCTCCCAGACAGGCTTCATCGTATCGACCCAGAACTGGCGTTCTTCCGGCGAGAGTTGGCGTATGACGCCGCCGGCGGCGATGATGCCTTCCTTCGCCTTCTCATTGATCGCTGTCGCATTGGCATTGGCGGTGGCGACCTCTTCGGTGAAGATCATCATGAACTGCTCGCGAACATCCTGCGGCAGGCTGTCGAGCCATTCTGTCGAGGTGATCGCCAGATAGGTCAGAAGCTGGTGATTGGTTTCCGTCACACCATCCTGAACTTCGAAGAATTTCTGCTTGTAGATGTTGGACCAGGTGTTCTCCTGGCCATCGACGACACCGGTTTGCAGTGCGCCATAGACTTCCTTGAATGCCAGCTTCTGGGCAGATGCATCCATTGCCTCGATCATCGCCACGGCCACGTCCGAGGTCTGCACACGGAACTTCAGGCCGTGGGCATCGGTCGGCAGGAGCAATGGCTTGTTGGCCGAGAAGTGCTTCAGGCCGTTATAGATATAGCCGAGGCCGGTATAACCCTTGTCCTCAATCGCACCCAGCATCTCCTGTCCCACAGGACCCTGCGTGAAATTGTTGACCGCGTCCATCGAGGAAAACAGAAAAGGCAGGTCGAAGAGGCGATACTTCTTGGTGTAGGCTTCGAATTTCGACAGTGATGGCGCGGCGACCTGCACATCGCCAAGCAGCAACGCCTCCATGACCTTGTCGTCATCAAACAGTGTGGAGCTCGGATAGACCTCCATACAGGCCTTGCCGTTCATTTCCTCATTGATGCGTGCGGCAATGGCCGTGGCGGCATCTCCTTTCGGGTGACCGGAATCGGCTGTCACATGGCTGAACTTGATGACGATTTCGCCATCATCGCAATCGGCCATCGCCTGCCCTGCGGAAAACAGGATCGCAATCGCCGACACGGCACCGAGTAGTTTTTTCATCTTGACCTCCTATGGGACGCATCAGGCATCCCCCATTTCTTTCAAACCGGACAATCTGTCCGGCAAGTATTGCGTGACCTGCCGATAGTATCCGACAAAATCGGCCGCGCCGACAAAGACCTTTCGAGGGGAAAAACGATACCGGCCGTTTGACTGGCTTGCTCCCCCGCAATCCGGCATTCCGTCTCACAATGTTTTGCAAGCGGTGTGCCAGTTTGAACGGCAAAGATCAGGATCGGGTATTAAACTAACAAAAACAGCTATTTGGAAGATTTTTGGGCGCGCAGCGCCAAAACCACAACGTGATTGCATGGGTAGGATTCAACCCATCGCGACCATCCTGTGAGTAGAAGTCGACCCACGGAAAGGATCGAGAGCGGCAATCCTGGCTACCGGAATGCGCACCTCAACGTCGGGCAGTTGTTGTGCTCTTGCGGACCATCAATGTTGGCGGAATGATCACCTTCCTTTCCGCAGATGCTTCCGATTCCAGTATTGAAATCAGCATTCGGCAGGCCGAGCGCCCCCATGCGCGTCGCGGCAGATGCAAAGTGGTCAGTTCGGGATTGAAGACGGATGCGTAGGGCATGTCATCATAACCAATAATGGAAATGTCTTCCGGAACGCGTATACCCAGATTTTGCAGCCCGTGCAGCAGACCGATGGCTGTTTCGTCGTTGTGGACAAAGGCGGCAGTTGGAAGATCCCCCATGGCAGCCAGTTTATGCGCCATTTCCTCGCCGAATTCGGTGCTCAGATTGCCGATGAAGTCTCGCTCGGGCCGCAGCGTTACACCCGCCGATTTCAGCACCTGGCAAAATCCGAAATAACGCCGCTCGAAACCGTGCACCTGAAGCGGTCCGCAAATCTGGATGATGTCCCGATGCCCCAGATTGATCAGATGTTCGCCCGCCAACCGTCCACCCAGCGCGTCGTCAATGCGAACCGATGGCAGATCAATGTCCTTGTGGCCCGAACACGAGACCAGTGGCGGGCCGAAATAGGAATCGCCGCTCTGCATCGGCAGCAATCCTTCCGGAAAGCCATATGTGTTGAGGATCAGCCCCCCGGCCTGATTCATCAGCAGCATGTCGGAAAAGACACGCTCGCTTTCAGCATTCTCCGATGTATCCCCGATCAAAAGGACAAAGCCGTTGCTTCGCGCTTCTTCTTCGATGCCCTTGAAGAACTCGGAAAAGAAGGCATTGGTGATATCGGAAACCAGCACCAGAAGCGTGTGGCTCCGGCCTCGCCGGAATTCAACCGCGGCGCGGTTCGCCCGATAGCCGATTTTCTCGACGACTTCCTGCACCCGCTTTCGGGTTTCCACATTGACATCATCGGGCCGCGACAATGTGCGTGACACGGTAGCAATCGATACACCGGCCTCTCGGGCAACATCTCGAACGGTGGGTCGGTGTTTTTTGGCCATTTTTCCCATGTCGGTTGCGGATTACGCCAGGGGTCGCCCCTCGGTGTTGAAGCGATGCACATGTTCCGGTTTCGGCATCAGATGGAGGCGATCGCCGACCTGTTGGCTGTGCTGGCCGCTCAAGCTTACAGTCAGGGGACCGGCATCGGCAACACGAACATAAAGAACCGTATCATGTCCAAGCCGCTCGACGAGTGAAACCTCGCCCTCCCAGGCATTTTCGCCGCCGCCCAGATCAAAATGTTCCGGCCTGATCCCGACCGTCTCGGCACCAAGGGCCGACGCATAGCGGCCCTTCACAAAGTTCATCTTCGGAGACCCGATGAAACCGGCGACAAACTCGGACGCCGGGTTGTTGTAGAGATCCATGGGGCTGCCGACCTGCTCGATATAGCCGCCATTCAGCACGACTATGCGATCGGCCATTGTCATCGCCTCGACCTGGTCATGGGTCACATAGATCATCGTCGTCTTCATGCGCTGGTGCAATTCGCTGATTTCAACACGGGTTTCGGCACGCAGGGCGGCATCGAGATTGGACAGGGGCTCATCGAGGAGAAACACGCGTGGGGCTCTGACGATTGCCCGTCCGATGGCGACCCGTTGGCGCTGACCGCCCGAGAGCTGGCCAGGTTTGCGCTTCAGCAGATGAGTCAGTTGCAGGGATTCGGCAGCCGCATTGACCTTGTCGGCAATTTCGGCCTTGGATTTGCGCTCCAGGCTCAATGAAAATCCCATATTTTCGGCAACGGTCATCTGGGGATAGAGCGCATAGGACTGAAAGACCATCGCAATGTTGCGCTGCTTCGGGGAAAGGGAATTGGCCAGAGCTCCGTCAATCAGGAGATCGCCGCCGGTGATGTTCTCCAGCCCGGCGATCATCCGCAGAAGGGTGGATTTCCCGCAGCCGGACGGACCGACAAACACAATGAATTCCCCGTCCTCGATCGTCAGATTGATGTCGTGCAGGACCTCCACATCCTGATAGGCCTTGGACAGGTTTTTCAGTTCAACACGTGCCATTTTATTGTGCTCCCGTTTCCGCGATCATCGGTGCCCGTATGATATTGTGAATGCGCGCCGGCGTTGCAGGCTGCAGATGACGGCCGCTGGTTCCGTCGAGGGTGTTCCGGATGTCATGGACGATCATGCGTCCGATCGGATGCCTGCCGCCTTCCACGGCAGCAGCCCGGTGCGGCGACAGGATGATGTTGTCGAGCTGTCGAACCGCGTCATCCGGCAAAACCGGCTCCTGTGGAAAGACATCCGTTGCCACGCGGATGTGCTGGTCATGGGCCGCTGCGATCAAGGCTTCGAAATCGACCAGGTGGGATCGGCTGATGACAATCACCAGCGTTCCTGGCTTCATCTTGCGGATCGCGTTCGTTCCCAGGAGTTGGAAATTCTCATCGGTGGGCGCCGCGGCAACAACAATGCACCGCGATGACGCCACCAATCGGTCCAGATTGCAGAATTGTACGGACGGATCGTCAAATCCCGACTCCGACAGCCAGGGATCATAGGCCTTGATGCGGGGGGAAAACGGTGCCAGGAGCCGTGCCGTTTCACGGGCGATGGCGCCGAAGCCAATGAAGCCGATATCCTGATTGTAAAGGGTGAAGTCCGAACCGGCATTTTCACCCAGCCAGTTTTCCTGTCCCTTTCGAAAATTTTCATGCTCGCTGACGATACCCCGGGCCCCAGAAAGCAGTAGTCCCAATGTCATCTCGGCCACAGAAAACTGAAACCCGGGGGCACAGGATAGAACTTCAACACCGCGATCGAAACAATATTCATAGTCGAGCCCGGTGCGAAACGTACCGGAAACCTCGATGATCGCCTTCAGGTTTCCGGCTGTGACCAGATCGCCGCGGCTCAATCTGGGATGCGCTGCCACGAGAAACGCCGCCCGTGGCAACAAGGCCTCCAGCATGGATCGCTCCATTGGCCGGTCAGCGCCGCCAATCACATTGCACAGGCTCAGCAATTCACGGTAGTCGTCCGGATGGAACAACTCGTCCCTCGTTCGAAAGTGCTGATCGAGGATCAGGAGCGGTTTGTCGGTCTGGGACATCACCGGCACCTATTTCACCGCACCCTGAGTCATTCCGCGAACGAAATGACGCTGGAAAAACAGGAACAGCACAACAACGGGCACCGCCATGATAATGGTTCCGGCAGACAGTCCGGTGACATCACGCGTCATGGTCCCCTGAAAATTCAGCAAGCCCACCGAAAGGGTCCGCATCTCGTCCCGTGGCAGCAGCAGCAGGCGCAGCAGCAGGTCGTTCCAGCTCCAGAGGAATTCCAGCAGGGCGGTTGTGACGACGGCCGGAACGGCAATCGGCATGACCACGCGGCGATAAATCTGGAATTCCGTTGCCCCGTCGATACGTGCCGCCTCGTGCAGGGCTTTCGGAATGCCGACAAAATAGGATGTGAACATGAAGACGAACACGGACACTGCCAGCGCAAGGTCCGCCAGAATGACACCCAGATGCGTATTGACCAGTCCGATTGACCGGATGATGGAATAAAGAGGCAGGATGATCGCCGTAACGGGGATCATCAGGCCAATGAGAAACAGGATCTGAATCCAGATCTTGCCGCGAAATTTGAGGAACACCAGCGCATAGGCAGCCATGGACGCAATCACGATCATCACCGCCGCATCGACAATCGAGATCAGGAGTGTATTGAAGAAATATCGGTTGAAACCGCCCTCGGTCCACACCCTGATATAGTGATCGATCGTCACGTCCAGCGGTGGATACCAGGCGGGATTGACCAGTTCCGTGGTCGGCTTCAATGATGTGAACACCGTCAGAATCAGCGGCGACACCATGAGGATCGCAATAATGCCGAGGACAAAAATGAGAGCGTAGCGGGCAACCATCTCAGCGCTCCTCCCGGTTCTGGATCTGCATGTAGATGAGGGTCGCGAGGCTGACGATGACAAGCAGCGAAACGCCGATCGCTGCGCCGTAGCCATACTCATTTTCCAGAGCGCCACGCTTGTACATGTATGTCGAAAGGATTTCACTGAAGCGGATGGGTCCGCCTTGCGTGGTCGCCCAGACGATGTCAAAGACCTTGAAGGATTGCGTCAGGGTCAGGATGAACACGACCGCGGTAACCGGCCGAAGCGCCGGCAGTGTGACAAACCGGAACGATTGCAGGGCATTGGCCCCGTCGACGCGCGCGGCCTCATAAAGGTCTTCGTCGACAGCCTGCAATCCGGCGAGAAAGATGATGACACTCAGACCGATCGTCGACCAGGAATGGGCGAATGCGAGGGCGTAAAGCACGACATCCGGGCTTCCGAGCCACGGCGTCGCAAAGCCACCCAGACCGATTGCTTCCAGAACCTGGTTGACCACGCCGGTTGGCTGATACATCCACCTCCAGATGGTCGCGACCGCCATGGGTGAAATCACGACCGGAAGAACGATTGCTGTCTGGATGATCAGTCGCGCCCTCCAGACACGGGCAAGCATCGCGGCCAGCACGAGGCCGATCCCCACATTGATGACGATAATGACACCGGACCACACGAAGGTGTTCCGAAACGCCTCCCAGAAAATCCGGTCGCTGAACAGCCTCTCGTAATTGGCCAGTCCGATATAGTTGCGCTCGGGACTGATACCGTTCCAGTCCGTGAACGAGTATTCGATCACGGAAATGGTCGGGTAAATCGCGAACACCATGTAGATGGCGATCGCCGGCAACAGAAAAAAGACAGGCGTCAGTTGCTTGTAGAGCTTGGATTCGGGGTCCAGAAACATCGAAGCACCTCACAATAAGCGCATGGATTTGGGGTCCACGGCGCGAACCGGTTGTCGGTTCGCCGATCAGCGAATGCCCTTCAGCCCGGCAGGCGAGCCGAAGGGCCGGCTCACATTTGGTGTGAGCCCGCAGTGATCATCGTTCGGACAGTCCGCCCGGCTTCATGATGGTGCCTTTGGCCTTGGCAGCGTCCCAGGCGGATTGCATTTCCGCGGTAAAGTCTTCCGGCGTCATGACGTCCAGCAAAAGCGCCTGAAGTCCGTCATAGGAGACATTGGTCAGACTTTGCGGTGTGATCGTGTCCAGAAACGCCGGTACGGAACCATTGGCTGCATGATCATCGGATGTCTGCCAGATATCGGATGCCAGGGGAGAGAATTCCGCCTTTGCGAGCGCTTTGTCCAGGGGACCGACCGGGACAACACCACTGTTCAAAAGCGTCACGCGACCGTCGAGCGTGTTGAACATGCGATTGATGAAGGCAACGGCAATGTCCTTGTGCTCTGAATTCGCGCGAACATACCATCCGCTTCCAATGGAGTTTGTGGGGTGGATCTTCTGGCCGTCTTCAAATGGAGGGACCGCAAAGACGCTGAAGTCGGAAACCCGGTCACCTGTGGCTTTGATACCACCGTCGATCACCCAGGGTCCGGTAAAGGTCATCGGGATTTCACCCGCCCAGAAACGATCCATCAATTCGCCATACCCGATGGCAACCGGGCTGGGTCCGAACCAACCATCCTTGCCCATCTGTTGCAGCTTGGCACTCGCCTTGACAAAAGCCTCATCTGTCCAGGATCCATCGGCAAAAAGCACATTTTCAATGCCTTCGGGGCCGGCATAGCGACCGAACATCATGGATTGCCAGTGTGAAACCGGCCATTTGTCCGCGCCTGCCAATCCGATCGGTGTGTCGTAACCAGCCTCCTTGAGTGCGGCAACGGCAGCCTCCATTTCGCTCCAGTTCGTCGGGACGCTGATTCCCGCTTTCTCGAAAATCGCCTTGTTGTAAAACATGCCCGTGGTTTCGACTTCATTGCCGAACGACCACAATTTCCCGTCGCTCGATGTCTGCGAAATGATGCCTTCGGGAATGGTCTCATTCCAGGACAGCTCGTAGAAGTCGTTCGTCAGGTCGGCCACGAGCCCGCCATCGATCAGCGCAGCGGGCTGGCCGGGCCCGGTGCCGAAGGTGAACAGATCAGGCCCCTCACCGGCAGAAAGCGCCGGAATGAGTGCCGGATTGAAGAGATCGGACGAATTGTTGACAACCGTCAGTTTGACCTCCGGATTTTCCGAATTGAACTTGTTTGCCAGTTCCTCATAGACCGTGGTCTGCCCCGGCTCGCCGGCGACCCAAACAATGACTTCCGTTTCAGCAGATGCCGATTGCCCCATCAAGGCCGTCGACACGGACAACAGTCCGAACAATGCGAGATTTCTCATGATATCCTCCCAAGATATGGCTCCTCATTCGCGTGTTGTAACCGTTTACAGTCCAACTGTAAACGGTTACAGTCGAAAGAATTCACATTTATTGGCTTTGCGGCCGTCGGACACCACCCCGGATCGTCAGGGACGGGACGCTTGACGCTGCGGAAAATTCACCGAACTGCACCGCTCATCCGAAAGGCCCACGCATTGCGACGGAGCACGGCTGTCGGCAGAGTCATAATGGCAGGTAGGAACCCGAATTACCGGCAACCGCCTGTGCAGCAGGACAAAATGCAACAATAGGTGTCAGGTTCGCCCGGCAGGACCCAAGGTGTTACCCAGCCGGAATGGCGATCGATTTTTCTGCGGGCCAGTTGATCCAGACATCACCCGCATCGGGGATATCCTTCATCTCACCCTCCTTGGCCAGAATCTTGATGGGTTGATCCTGCCATTCGAGCAGATAGGTCACCGTCGGTCCGGCAAATATCTTCTGGCGAATGCTTGCCTTGAGGCAATTCATATGGGGATGCTCGTCCGGCCTTTTTGCCGAAACGATCACGCTCTCCGGCCGGACAGCAATCGCGCCTGGCGGTCTCGCGTCCTGTTGGTGATCGGCCCACCGAATGGTGCTGCCGTCCGCCAATGTCATCGCCGACGCACCGACCGCGCCCTTGAATATGTTTGCCTCGCCCAGAAATCCGGCGGCAAATTCATTGACCGGTGCATGATACATATCGTGCGGAGTCCCGGTCTGAACCAACCGGCCATCCTTCAGGATGCCAATGCGATCGCTGAGGGTCAGTGCTTCTTCCTGGTCATGGGTGACGAATATGGTGGTGATTCCCACCTCGCGCTGAATGCGTTTCAGCTCGATCTGCATATCGACGCGCAGCGCCTTGTCCAGCGCACTCAACGGTTCATCCAGCAAGAGAACCCGTGGCTGTGTGACGATTGCCCGCGCCAGCGCCACGCGCTGCCTTTGTCCACCGGAGAGCTGGTGCGGTCGGCGCTCACCCAAATGCCCTAGCTGCACCAGCTCAAGTGCCTGTGCCACATTGCGCGCAATCTCCGCCCTGGATTGCTTTCTGACCCGCAAACCGAACCCGACATTGTCGGCAATGCTCATATTGGGAAACAGCGCATAGTTCTGGAACACCATGCCGATTTCCCGTTTCTCGACCGGGACGCGCTCGACCGGCTGATCGCCGATCACGACCGAACCGCTGTCGGCAAACAGAAATCCGGCAATCACGCGCAGCAGTGTCGTCTTGCCGCTGCCAGATGGCCCCAGCAGACCGAAAAACTCGCCATCGGCAAAATCGAGCGAAACATCGTCGAGCGCCTTCATGGCACCGAAATGCTTGTTGATATTGGCAACCCGAACCCCGGCCATCAGCGTTCTCCCCCGAAATTGGCGTAGCGTGCAGCCAGAAGCATCAACGACATGGAAATGACGATGATGATTGTCGAAATGGCATTGATCTCCGGCGTGAAACCTTTGCGAATGGCCGTGTAGATGACCACCGGCAGCGTGCTGTCCCCTGGTTCGGCAAGAAAATAGGAAACGACGAACTGATCAAAGGACACCGCAAAGGCGAACAGCGCCCCGGCGATGATTCCCGATGCGATCCAGGGCAAGGTCACGGAGCGGGTCACCTCCCAACTGCTGGCGCCAAGCGAACGTGCGGCTTCCTCCAGTTGCGGGTCAAAGGTGCGCAACCGCGCGGTCACCACAACAATCACATAGGGCAACGCCAAGGCGACGTGCCCGATGATGACAGCGGGCGCCCCCCGGCCAAGCCCGATCGAAAAGAAGAAGATCAGCATCGCAGTGCCGGTAATGAGCCAGGGAATGGCGATAGGCGGGAACAGGAGCGCCTGCAGGATGACCTTTCCGCGGAACTCGTAGCGAAAAAACGCAATGGCCGCGGCCGTTCCCAATGTTGTCGCAATGACCGTGGTGGTGCACGCAATCCAGACGCTGCTCCACGCCGCATTCAGGATTTCGGAATTGTTCCATAGTTTTTCATACCAGCCCGTCGTGAAGCGGATCGGCAATTGGTAAAATTCCGACTGGTTGAACGACATCACCGCCATGACCAGGATCGGCACATAGAGAAAAGCCAGTACGACGCCAAGATACACACGACCCAGCCGCTCGAGAAACCGCCCCATGGCCATTATTGCGCCCTCCTGAGAACCGGACTTGAAACCGCGAGGATCAGCAGCACTACGCCCAGCAGAATGAACGACAGGGCTGCACCCAACGGCCAGTTGAAAACCGCGACGAACTGATCCTCGATGACGGTGCCGAAAAATGTGCCGGACCGGCCACCCAATATGCGCGGCTCCATGAAGGATCCAACCACGGGCACGAAGATCAGCACCGCCCCCGCGATCAACCCCGGCAGCGCCAGCGGTATGATGATGCGCCACAAAATCATGCGGCGCGGAGCACCCATGGAACGGGCCGCATCGATCAGATTGTCGTCGATCGCCTGAAGGGCCAGATAGGATGTCAGGATGACGTAGGGCAGGTAGGAGTGTACCAGTCCGATGACGATCGCCGGGTAGCTGAACATCAAATTGACCGAAACCTCGAATGGCAGGATCAGGTCGAGCACGCTGTCGATGACGCCATTGCCCCGCAATACGATGGCCCAGGAAAAAATCCGCACCAGGCTGTTGCTCCAGAACGGCAAGATCACCAGCAGGAACAGGGCTTCACGCCATCGGCCCTTGATCGTTTTGGCCAATACAAAGGCGCACGGGAACCCGATCAGAATGCAAAAGCCGGTGACAACCAGCCCGAGGGTCAGGGACCGCACGAGCAGTTTGAGATAAAAGCCCTTCTCGAAGAACTCCATGTAATTGGCGGCCGTGACAAACCACTCCCGGTCGCCGAATGGCGCTTCGCTGAGAAAGCTGAAAAACAGCATGGCGGCCAGTGGCAGGAACACTGCCACCGTCAGCCAGATATAGGCAGGGCTGATCATCGTGGCAGCCCGAAGCCCGTCCCGGCGTGCCAATGTTGAGCTCATGATCAGCCCTCCCCGATCGTGTTTCTACTGGGCGTTGGCCTTTAGTTCCTGCCAAAGCTCCAGATAGGTTTTGCGGGTTTCATCGGACACGGGCTGCATGAACTGGACACGTGCGACGACGGCAGGATCTCCGAGCGTCGCCCGGTTGAAATCGTCGGCGGGAAGGGCTGCGGCCGCTTTTGCATTCGCCGAAGCCGGCGCGCCGCTCTCTGCCCATTTGACGTAGAATTGCGGATCAATCATGTAGTTGATGAATTCCCGCGCCGCTTCCCTGTTTTCCGAGGTTGCCGGGATGGACAGACCGTCCAGCCAGCCGATGGCACCTTCCTCGGGAACAACGAACGCAACAGGCAGTCCCTTGGCAATCGAACGTCCGGCCGATCCACTCCAATAGGGAGCCATCAAAAAGTCTCCGGCGGCAAAGAACTGGTTCCAGTCATTTTCTGAACTCCAGAAGGTCTTGATCTGGGGCAGCAGTGTTTCCAGCTTGGATTTCACCGCGTCGAGATCCTTGACATCATTGATGTTCTGACCGGTGGCCAAAGCGGCGAACTGGACGGATTCCAGCGCGTCGTCGCGCCATCCGACCTTGCCCGTGTATTGATCATCCCACAGCACCTGGATCGATGTCGGCAGGGGTGACACCTCATCCTTGTTGACCCCGAATGATGTCAGGCCCCAAACCCAGGCGACGCCATTGACCTTGCCACCGACATTCAGTTCGGGATTTCCGCCGAGGTTGGGCGCCAGATCTGCGAAATTCGAAATATCGGACGTGTCGATCGGGCTGATGAGACCTTCTTCCAGTGCTTGCCCGGTGAACGCCGAATTGATCAGCACCACATCATAGGCGCCCGGATTGGTTCTCAGTTTGGTCAGCATCTCCTGTTCGGAGTTGAAATAATCATGCACCACGGTGTGCCCGGTCTTCTCCTTGAATTCGGCAACCGCCCAGTCGGAATCCGTGCCGTATCCCTTCCAGTTCAACACGCGGATTTCATCGGCGTGAACAGCCCCCACACCCATGCCAAGCACGAGTGTTGCCAGCGCAGCACAACCGGTCCATTTTGCATTGATACTCATTTCTTTTTCTCCCTTTTTAGATGTTTGACGTCGTTTCCAATTGGTCCCACGGATCGGAATGCTCCGATGACGTGCCCTTTCGGCTGGCCAGAAAGGCCAGTGTTTGTTCGCGGTCCGGTGCGGTGGCCGGACCGTTCTGTTCAGTTGAAAGCGCCGCTGCGGCATTGGCGAAGCGGGCGGCGGCAACGGGTGTTGCACCGGTGGCCAACGCCGCAATGAACGAACCGATATGGGTGTCGCCGGCTCCATTGGTATCAACCGTGTCCACTGAATAGGATGGCACGAATTCGGCGTCACAGCCCCTCAGCGCCAGCCAGCACCCCTGCGCACCATGTCGCACAACGGCACCGGTTGCCGTTTCATGCATGGAGGCCGCCATCAATTCAGCTGCACGCCGGGGATCACTTTCACCGGTCATGATACGCGCCTCGTCCGCATTGGCGCTGATCCAGGCACACCGTTCCGTCAATCGCGCCAGCATGTCCGGCGCAATCTGGGAAACCACCGGCGATGGATCGAACACCAGTGCCGGTGTGGTCGGAAAGCCCGACAGCCAATCATCCAGAATGTCCGGATTGCGACTCAGCGCAAACGTGTATCCGGATATGAGGACAAATTCGAAAGGTGAAGCATCGATATGCGCAAATTGCGAGGAACCAAAATACCGCTCGGCCCCGGCCTGCGAGACAAATGTTCGCTCACCCTGGCTGTCGACCAGCACAATGCATGTTCCCTGGTCACAATGCTCCAGCTGGCTTTGCAGGACCGGAAACCCGTATTCCGACAAGGAACTTCTGACGATATCCGCAAACCGGCCTGTGCCGTGTGATCCACCATAGGATACCCGCATGCCTGCCCGGCTGGCTGCAACCATAGCATTGAACCCACCACCCGGGGCGATCATGCTCTCCTCGCTGACAGCCTCCTCGCCGGCGCGCGGCACAGTTTGGACGCGATAAACCAGGTCGATCACCACCCCGGACATCTGCAAAAGGCGCGCTGAACTCATGTGGCCTGCCCCATCAGAATCCGGGCTTCACTTTCCCTGCCACGCCTGAGGGTCAGAAGATTCCTTGTGATGGCATCGAAGTTTAGGTTGTTGACCGCAACAAGCCTGGCAGTCTTGTCTTTCGGAAAGGATCCCGCACCGTGAACCGCACCACACATTGCACACGCAATGGCGCCGATCGTATCGGTGTCGCCGCCAAGATTTGCCGCGAGCAGACCGGTGTTCCATCCATTGCCCCTGGTGAATCTGAACAGCGCGAAGGCTGCCGGTATCGACTCCGTGGAAGCAACACTGGTGCCGATCCTTTCGCGAATGGCCGCCGGCAGCGAAGCGCTGTCGCACGCGTCGGCAATGTCGAACGCCAGTGCAATGCGACGAGCAATCCCGGCCTCCCCGCCCATGCGACTCTCGACAGTTTTGGCGGCCATTAACGCGGCATCCGCAGCCTCTTCGACATTGGCCCCGCCGACCCCCGCGCTGATTGCGGCGGCAACGGCGGCAGCCGACGCGATCGCTTCAACCGTGTTGTGGGTGATACGGCAGGTGGTTGCGACGAATTCCGTCAGCGCAGCCGGGTCCTCCAGTGGCATGACGATGCCGACGGGGCAGATGCGCATGGCGGCGCCATTCGTATCTCCCGACAGGCCCGTTTCCTCCGGAGAGGCCCCGTCAAGCAGGGCTTTGATCGCGCGTTTTGTCGAGGGGCCGAGCAGATCGTGAAGGCCGCGCTCCTTGACGGACGCTTCCCATTCCACCAGTCGTCGCGCCCATCCTAATTCATCAAACGCTGCGGGCGACTTGAGCAGATGCTCCGCCAGCAACACGGTTTGCTCCGTGTCATCGGTGATGGATGCCGCGATCAGACCGTGCGCAATGGGGTGCCCGTCGACCGGTGCAACGAAGTCGGAGATTTCACCATAGGTTTCCAAAATCTCATGGGGCGAGCAGGACTGGGTCGGCATACCCAGCGCGTCGCCAAGCGCGCAGCCCAGTAACGCGCCCATCGCACGTTCCTGTTGCATTTCCTGGGTGAATGGGGTCGCCATCAAAACTCCAGATGCAGCCCGAACCGGGTCGGATCCAATATGCTCTCGACGAACTCGATGACATCGCCGTCCACGGTTCTGCTGACCCGTCGCAGATGAAGCATGGGTTCGCCCGGCGTGCGCGCCATGATTTTTGCATCGGCGGTCGAGATCGAAGGCAGCACATGCGCCCATTCCTCGCCGTCATGGATGGCAAGACCGGCAGCGGCCAGGGTCTCACCCAGCGAATCATTGATCAGCCCGTTCTCCAGCGCATCGAAAAACTCGTCCCGCCAGGGTGTGCGGCTGCGTTCGAGCGAAATGCCCATGCCGTTCTTGCTCAACAGCCGCAGGCGATTGACACAAAGATATTCAATCGCGCCAAGACCGAGAAACTGGGATGTTTTCAGGCAGGTCTGCCGCTCGATTCCCAGAAGCCGTGTTTCCACCTTGTCGTCGGTTTTCGACAGCGCTCGTGTCCAGCCGAGCGCGTTGTCGATCGACGCGCCCTCATAGGTCACGAATGACCCGATACCCGTTCGCGTCGTTATCAGGCCTTGTCGAACCAGTTGTTCAAGACCCTTTCGGACCGTATTGCGGCTGACGGAAAAACGGCGGACAAGCTCGTTTTCGCTTGCCAGTTGATCACCCCGCGCAATCGCGCCGGAGCGAATCTCCTGCTCCAGTGTGTGGGCAATGCGTTCCGATTTCGGCAGGCCGATGCCGGGGTTGCCCAGGTGCGGCTTCTGTTTTACCACGGCAAATTGGTTCCTGTTCAAACTTGATCATACCTGTTCATACTTGTTCATAAAATGATGAAATGGTCAGGATGTCAATGTCTGGACGCTCGCGCTTATGCACAGGTCACGGCTCTGATCCAGGCGAATCGTCACATTGCCTCTGGAGAATCAGCCAGCATCCTCGCCGCGGCCGCTGACATTCATTGTGATGACCTGACCACAAAAAACCCAAATGCTGCCACGCGCGCCGATGGCTGCGTTCAAATGTCGATATGCAAACCTCATCCGTGGGCCAGGGTCAGGACCCTAGCCAAGTTCGCCGTTGATCTGCTTTTCCCGTTTGGTGATTTCCGCCACAAGAAAGCGCACAAATGTCTTCACCCGAACCGAGGAGCGCAGGTCCGGGTGGGTGAGAACCCAGCCGGGGCGCGATGAAACCGGACCCGTTCCCGGAATGCGAACCAGTCCGTCCAGGGCATCGGCAAAGAAACAGGGCAAGGACACCATGCCAAGCCCGGATACGGCCGCCTGTGCCTGATCGAGCATGTCGGGGATCTGATGGCGCACTCCAGCGTTGGGAAACGGGCCCTGCTTGACCCAATTGTTGCTGAGGTCATGGACCCCTCGCCCTATCCAGGTTGCGTTCGTCTGATCTCCTTCGAACCAGTGTTCGGAAATGTAATCGGGCGCCGCATAGGCCCGGTCGACGAAGTCCGGCAGCCTGCGACCGACGAGATTGTCATTGGGACTGAATTGGGAGCGGAACGCAACATCGGACGCACCCTTCATGAGATCGTCTATCTCGAAACTTGAGTGAAGTAAGATTTCGATTCCCGGGTATTTCTGCGAAAACGCCGCAATAAGGGGCATGATCATGTATTGAGACATGAGTGGAGGCGAAGTGACCCTCACCTGACCGGACAACACGGTATCCAGACTTGCTGCCTCGCGTTGAAAACCATGGACTTCGCCTTCGACTTTTTCAGCCTTTGCGAAGATCTGTTCAGCCATGGCGGTCGCAAGCATTCCGTCCCGTGACCGGGTAAACAGCACCGCACCCAAACTGGTTTCCAATTCGGTTAGGTGTCGTGATACCGTGGAATGGCTCATCCCCAGTTCCGCTGCGGCACTGCGGACAGATCGGCCGCGAAACAGGGCAAGAAACACTCTGATATCGTTCCAATCCAGCATGGCCATAAATCGCCCTCTTTATGGTGGTCGATTTTTGCACCATATCCCCCCAATAACCGCAATTCCAAATCATTTTCTGTCCACCTAGGTTGTTGCCCATGCAATCAAGGAGAGCTGAAATGACCATCGAACTTAATCTGACATCCGACAGCCGCATTGAATTCGGCTTTGGTACCGTCACCGCCGGCAAGGAAGAATGGATGTATGGCGAGTACTTTCCGGCCATGGGCCCGACAATGGCTGAACACGGGCTGTCGATACTTGCCGCTTTCACCATTGCGGATACGAATTTTGCCGGAATTCGTCCTCAATCAGGCTCGTTCGCCAGCTGGCCTTCAGCCGAAAAACGCCAAGCCTTGCACAACGATCCGAAGTTCGTGGCAATCCGGCCCGAGAGGGATGCGGCAATGGACGTGTTGTCGGGAGGTCATCTCTTTCAATCAATGGACGAAGTGGTCACACTGAACACTGACAGTGATTACGCCATAATTATTGCAAAAGAAGATGACGGCATTTCCAACCCGATTTTCGCGTTGCCATTGGCCGACGATAGCCCCGAACAAACCTATGCCGGCAAGTCGATCATGCTTCGACCCTGGACCGAGGCAGATCAGCAGCTCTTAAGCACCCCCTCTGGCGATGTGGAGGTGTTTCGCATACGTTTCGGCGGTGCCGGCTAGCTGGGAGAAGCCGTCCCGACTGCAAACAATACTCCCGGGCAGAAATCTGCCCGGCTGGGTGCATACAAGCCACCGGCTGCGACTGCGGCAATTCCATCTCTCGCGAATTGGCACATATTCCGCTCTCGCGCAGGGTGTGGTGGGGTATCACCAGAAGGTTCCTCGCACCAAAGACCAGTACCTGCCGCGCTCAGTCCCTGTCGGTTGCAATGCCGTCATCGAAGACAATACCGTGACGCTTGATCTTGTCATAAAGGCCTTTGCGGGAGATCCCGAAAGCCTCGTAGACCGGTTTCAACTGGCCATTGTGTCGGGACAACTCGGCTTCGATCGCGGCTTTTTCGAATGCCGCCACCCGGTTGGCGAGGTTCGATGACGGATCAGACGCCGACTCGGTTTCGACGTCAGACCCGCTCCACATGCCAAGCACGAACCGGTCGGCGAAATTGCGCAGCTCGCGCACATTGCCGGGCCAGTCGCGCATCAGCAACTCGGCCTCCAGTTCCGGGCTGATATCCGGAATCTCCCGCCGGTAACGGGCGCGCGCATCACGCGCCAGGTGGAAAAACAACAGGGAAATATCGTCCTTGCGGGCACGCAGCGGCGGAATCTCGAGAGTAATCACATTGAGGCGATAATAGAGATCGGGCCGGAACGTTCCCTTTGATCCTTCCTTTTCCAGATCGAATTTGGTCGCCGCAACGAATCGCACATCCAGGGGGATGGTCTGATTGGAGCCGAGCCGCTCGATACTGCGCTGTTCGATCGTCCGCAGCAACTTGGCCTGAAGATCAAGCGGCATCGATTCGATTTCATCAAGAAAAACCGTACCGCCCTCGGCGTGCTCCAGCTTTCCGATCCTCTGTTTCTGGGCGCCGGTGAACGCGCCCGGCTCGTGACCAAACAATTCGGATTCAAAAATATCCGCCGGAAGGGCAGCGCAATTGATGGCGACAAAGTTGCCCTCCCTCCGCGGCCCGTAATCATGCAATGCCCGCGCCACCACCTCCTTGCCGGACCCGGTCTCGCCGACGACCAGGACATCCGCGTCGGTCTCGGCCACAGCAGCGATCTGGCCACGCAACCGGATTATCGCCGCCGACCGTCCGACCAGGCGCTGGGTCAGATCGTTGCGCTGATCGAGCTCGGTGCGCAGGGTCCGGTTTTCCAGAACCAGCCGACGTTTTTCCAGCGCCCGTTCGATCACCGCAGAAAGACGAGACACGGCAAAGGGTTTTTCGATGAAATCATAGGCGCCGCTGCGCATCGCCTCGACGGCCAGATCAACGTCGCCGTGGCCGGTGATGAGAATGACAGGGATCGACGGATCAATCGCCAGAATTTTCTTCAGCAAGATCAATCCATCATCGCCCGGCATCCGGATATCGGAAACAACGACGCCATATTCATCGCGTCCAAGAGCATCCAGCACTGGCGCGGCACGCTGATGGACGACGACATCCAGGCCTTCCAGTTCCAGACCCTGCGCCAGCGCATGGCGCAGATCGTCATCATCATCGACCAAGTGAATAAGGGGCGTGTTGCTGCTCACCGATCGATCACTCCGCTGCCAGGCTTTCGGTTTCGGCCACTTTCAACCGGACGGCAAACCGCGCCCCACCATGCTCGCTCGCCTCCAGATCGATGCGACCGCCAAAATCGTGAACGATGCTGCTGACGATGGACAGGCCGATCCCGATACCGGAGCCGACATCCTTGGTCGTGAAAAACGGATCGAAAACCTTTGCGCGCATATCTTCCGGAATACCAGGACCGTTGTCCTCGACCCGCACGACAATCTCTTCCGGGCGCTCCTGAACCGAAATCCACACGCATCCCTGCTCGCAATCCTCCACGGCGTCGACCGCATTGTTGATCAGATTGACGAAAACCTGCGACAGGCGGATGTGACCACCCAGCACGTGATACGGCGCGTCAGAGGCGCCACGCTGCAAAAGCACACCGGCCTTGCGGGCACGCGGCTGAACAAGCTGCAGGGATTCATCGAGAACCGGGCCAAGCGGCACGGCGCTGGTCTTGTTGCCGGGTTTGCGCGAAAAGGACAGAAGACTGCGCGACAGGCCCGCCATGCGATCGACGAGGCCGCCGATCCGGGTGAGATTGTCGCCGACACTGTCCAATTTGCCCTTGTCCAGAAACCGTTTGGCATTGTCGGAATAGGTCCGCAAGGCCGCCAGGGGCTGGTTGAACTCATGGCTGAGCGCTGCCGACATTTGACCGAGCACGGCAAGCTTTGCGGCCTGCACCAGTTCGGCCTGCGTTTTGCGCAGCACGTCTTCGGTCTGACGGCGCTCCTCGATCTCATGGGACAGCGACAGATTGGTCTGGCTGAGCGCGCGGGTTCTTTCCCGAACAAGCCGCTCAAGCCGCAGCGCTGCTGCCCGGTCCTGGCGCATGCGCAGTGTGTTCGCCTCCCGCCTCTGGATGAAAAAGGCCATGACAGCGCCGAGCAACAGGCAGACCAGCGCGGCGATGACACCTCCGGTCCAGCGTGCGGTGGCCAGTGGTCGTTCATCGGACAGTACGTGCAACTCCCAGCCCAGCAGCGGCAGGGTTCGCGTCACATCCCCATGGGGGATCTGGTCACCGCCCAGGAACATGCGTCGGGCCGATGTCGCTCCGGACATCAATGTCGACGCCGGTTTCAGCCGCCAGGCCGGACGGTTGGTCAAGAAGACGAGGCCGCTCCGGTCGGTCACGAAAATCGGGTTCGTCGACAGCGACCAGGTTGCCTCCACCGGGTCGAAATCGACATAGACGGCAAGAATGCCAAGCAATCTCCCATCGTCCCATACGCCGGAAGCAAATCCGTAGATCCTCTCACCGCTTTCCAGCGATATCGCCTGCCGCCCGAGCCTGCCCTGCCGGGCCGCTGTCAGCAATTGACCCTGCGCTGAAATATCCTCGGCAAACAGATCGTGGGCGGTCGCCAGCACGCGCCCGTCGGGATACAGGAAGGCAACCTCCTTGGCGCCGGACATGCCATGAATTTCAATCGCCTTGCGCCGTGCTGCACCATCATCGACGCCGCCACTCCGGAACAGTGTCAGGACGGATGCCTCGCGTGACAGCAATGGCGGCAACAATCGGTACTTGTCGAGGATGCCCGTTAGCGCTTCTGCCTGAACGGCCAGCGTTTCGGCCGCCTTGGCCTGCAACTGCCGCTCGGCCTGCTCGCGCCAGAGTTCGGCGCTGATCACGATCGCCGCGGCACTCACTGCCACAAACAGGCACGCCGCGATGATGCGTGTCCGGCGGAAAGATCCACGAATTTCGGCGCCACGTGTCATGGCGTCAGATTATGCAGGTTTTGAACCATGGTCTAGCGACGCTCCGAAAGGGTGCGTTGACCGATTGCCACCGTCTTGATCAATGCGAAGAGGGACAGACCCTCACGGATCCCCAACTCATCATGGGCCTGCCGCGTGATGCGGGCGCGCAATGCCTGTCCACCGGTTTCAAGAAGAACTTCCACATAGGGACTGTCTTCAAGGGCGATCTGTTGAACAATCGCCGGCAGGATATTGCGAAAGCTGATCCCTCCGGGACGGTTCAGCGAAAGTGCCACGTCACGCGCCTTGATCCGCATGCGAACCCGCTCACCCTGCTGCAGCTTCGAATTGACAACCGTCAGCGCCGCTGCTCCGTCGAGCATGATCGTCTGCAGGCCGCTATTCGGAGCGCGGTCCGCCACTGTACCGACCAGCAGTGAACTTGCCTCATGACGGCCGAGCGCCGGACCGAAATCAAGCCGGCTGAACATCTCGATTGCGTCACCGGCACCAAGAACAGCACCTTCCGAGAGGACAACCAGCGTGTCGGCAAGGCGGGCCACCTCATCCATCTCGTGGCTGACATAGACAATCGGCAACCCGGTCACATCACGAATCTCTTCCAGATAGGGCAGGATCTCCCGCTTGCGTGCATTGTCCAGCGAGGCCAGCGGCTCGTCCATCAGCAGAAGGTCTGGATCGGACAGCAGCGCCCGGCCAATGGCGACACGTTGCTTTTCGCCGCCGGACAGGCCGGCCGGATAGCGCTCCAGCAAACCGTCGATCCCGAGCAGATCAGCGATGCGGTCAAAATCGACGGAGGCCTTGCGCTTGCCCGCCCAGCGGCCATAGGTCAGGTTCCGTCTTACGGTCATGTGGGGAAAAAGCCGCGCATCCTGAAAGACCATTCCCACCCGGCGCTGATGAGACGGCAGGTCGATCCCCTCGGCCCTGTCCAGCAGCACCCGGCCGCCGGCGACAATCCGCCCGGTGTCGGGCCTTGCCAGTCCGGCGATCATTTTCAGGATCGTCGTCTTGCCCGCCCCGGAGTGTCCGAACAGTGCGGTGATGCCGGGTCCGGCGATAAATTGTGCCTGCAGATCGAAGGCGCCAACCCGTGAGCGAAGGGAAACTTCCAGGCTCATTGCTGCCCCCAGCGTCGGATCCGCCGGCCGATCCATTCGGCCAGCAAGACCGATCCGATCGCCAGACCGGCGGAGATCGATATCATCACGGCAACCGCCTGATCGCCGGTCGGGCTCTGCAACAGCGAATAGATGGCCAGAGACAAGGTCTGTGTTTCTCCGGGAATATTCGAAACAAAGGTGATCGTAGCGCCGAATTCCCCGAGCGCCTTGGCAAATCCAAGTACGGCTCCGGCGAGAACACCCGGCAGGACAAGCGGAAACGTCACCGTCACGAATTGGGTCAGGCGCGTTGCGCCAAGCGTGTCGGCTGCTTCCTCAAGACCCCTGTCCAAATTTTCAATGGCAAGTCGCATCGGCCGAACCAAAAGTGGGAAAGCCATGACACCGGCGGCCAGCGCCGCACCGGTCCACTGGAAGGCAAGCTCTAGCCCGATGCCGTGCAATGCGTGCCCCAGATAGCCGTTGCGTCCGAAAACGACCAGCAGCAGATAACCGGTCACCACCGGCGGCATCACGAGCGGAAGGGTGATCAATGCCTGTAACAGGCTTTTGCCGAAAAAGTCGCGCCGGGCCAGGAGCCATGCCACGCCAAACGCCAGCGGCAGCGAAAACACCATCGCAATCGCCGCGACCTTCAGCGAAAGAAGAACGATTTCGAGCGCGGCGCTACCCGTCATCAATCACATTATCCGTTTCGTTCGGCGGCACGGTAAATCCGAACGGTGTCAACGCACCTGCCCGCGCCTCTTCAAGCAAAAATGACAGAAAGGATCGCGCGTCATCACCCGCTCCCTTCGTTAATGCCACAGGATAGCGTATTGGCAAATGGCTGGTTGGAGGAAACGCGAAGACAATGGCGAGTTCATTCTGCATCGCCGCATCGGACCGGTAGACAATTGCGCCCGAAACATCGCCCCGCGCGGCCATTGCAAGCGCCACCCGCACATTCTCGCCAAAGGCAGCATTTTCTTTGACATCGTCCCACATGCCCATCGACCGGAGCGCCTGCCTGGCGTAAATGCCTGCCGGAACGTGGTTCGGGTCGCCCATCGCGAAGCGATCGGCCTGCAGCGTGTCCGGCATGGCCTTGCTGGTCGCCTGACCGTCCCCGGCCTTCTGGACGATCACCAGGGAATTGCCGGCGGCCACAGCCCGGCTTTCCCGATCGATCAGATCACGCGCAGCAAGATAATCCATCCAGTCCGGGCTGGCGGACAGAAACATTTCAGCCGGAGCACCTGCCTCGATCTGCCGTGCAAGAGTGCCTGAGCTCGCCAGGGAGACCACCACCCGTTCACCGGTCTGATCATGATATTTGTCAGCGAGGGCTTCGACAGCATCTTTCATGCTGGCCGCGGCGAAGACCAGAATCCGGTCGCTGGCGGCAGCCGAAAAACTTGAAAGGACCACCGCCAGAAACAACACGGCAGATCGCAGATGCAATTCGAGTTTCCGATGGTGTTTCACGGACTAAACCCGGGGTCAGGACTCAATAATCGAATTCTGACCCTAAGGCGGGTGCGGCCCGTTGAAAACCCGAAAATCCGGATCGGAATGTACGCTATTCGGTCTAGGCGCTGGCGGCGGCAACCGTGGCTTCGATATGATCGACCAACGGGTCCGGCAGTCCCAGGCGGCCGGCCAGCATGTCAAGATAGCCACGCTCGGCACGGCTGTCCGGATCGATCGCCAGGCGCGAAGCAGTGTAGACCTCGACGCGCTGCTCTTCGCTGCGAGCAGCGGCAATGATTTCGGAAAGGTCGGTTGGGTCGGCAAGTTCGGCATCGATGAAAGCCTGTGCCTCCGTATCCACACCCGACACCGAGAGCTTGTCGGCAATTTTCGCGCGCTCGGAATCATCCACATGGCCATCACTGCGAGCGGCGGCAATCATCGCGCGAACCAGCGCCAGCGCAAAATCGCTGTCGACCTGTCCAGCATCAAGGTCGAAACCCGTATCCTGAGGCGCCGGAAGAGCTTCCGGTTCCATCGGCGGTGGCGTGTTCGAATCCGGCGCCTTGCCGGCCTTGTAGTTCTTGTAGGCGTGATAGCCGAGCCCGGCCACGGCCGCGATACCGCCGAGTTTCAGCGCCGAACCTGTGAGCGAACGTCCGGTGCTCGTGCCGAGCAGAACCGCGGCAAGGGCACCCGTTGCCAGCGGATTGTCCTTGGCAAGCTGGACCGCCTGCCCGGCCTTGCCGCGCACCGTATCGTCGGTGCCGGGAACCTTGGAGCCGAGAAGCTGGTCAAGAAGCTGTTTGGGATCGAACATGTGCGGTCACCTTTCCGTGCAATGTGTTTCACACGAAATAGGCACCGGTTCACCGGTTTTCAAACCGGTCAGATTGTCGCTTATTTGCCGAGGCGGCTGGCCTCCGAAGCCAGCGCTGTGATGCCGTCCCAGTCACCAGCTTCGACGAGCCCCTTCGGCGCCACCCACGAACCGCCCACGCAGATCACATTGGGCAGCGAAAGATAGTCCATTGCCGTATCGGCTGTTATACCGCCGGTGGGGCAGAAGCTGATGCCGCCGAGCGGCGAGGAAAGGGATTTCAGATAGGCGGCACCGCCGGCCTGCTCGGCCGGAAAGAACTTCAAAACCGCATAGCCTTCTTCCCGCAGCGCCATGGCTTCGCTGGGTGTTGCCGCGCCCGGCAGCATCGGTACAGACGAACGGCGGGCCGCATCCAGCAATTCCTGGGTGGTGCCGGGGCTGACGATGAAGGTCGATCCGGCCTCGACGGCGGCGTCGAATTGACGGGCATTGAGGATTGTCCCGGCACCGACATGGGCGCCCTCTACCTCGTCCGCCACGGCCTTGATGGCGTCCAGCGCCGCTTCGGTGCGCAAGGTGATCTCGATGGCCTTCAGCCCGCCGGCCACCAGAGCCTGTGCCAATGGTATGGCCGTCGCCACCCGGTCGACCACGAGGACCGGGACAACCGGTTGAAGTTGCAGGATGGAAAGCAGTTTTTCGGTTTTCTTGCCCATATCGCACCATTTGCCGGAATTCTTCAGCGCTCGATTAACGCGCGTGCTGCCGCTTGTCCACATGACCGGTGCATTATTGCGCGTTCAAAGGTGACAATCGAAATATTGCACAGCCCGGCGCAACGCGATATGGCCTCGTTCATGACAATAGCTGAACCCAACTCCGACACCGGATCGGCAGGTTTTCTTGTTGCAGCCCTGTATCATTTCACACCGCTGCCGCATTTTGCATCGTTGCAGAAACCGCTTCAGGAGGTCTGTGACCGTCACGGCGTGAAGGGCACATTGCTGCTGGCCGATGAAGGCATCAACGGAACGATCTCCGGCACCGACCAAGGCATTGCCGAAGTCCTGGCCCATTTGCGTTCGCTATCACCCTTTGCCGATCTTGAACACAAGGAAAGCCGGGCGCAAACCATGCCCTTCAACCGCATGAAGGTTCGCCTCAAAAAGGAAATCGTCACCATGGGGGTCGACAATATCGACCCGCTGGAAAGCGTTGGAACCTATGTAGATCCACAGGATTGGAACGCCCTGATCAGCGACCCCGATACGATCGTCATCGATACGCGCAATGACTACGAGACGGCAATCGGCCAGTTCGAGGGCGCGATTGACCCGAAAACAAAGTCATTCCGTGAATTTCCGGACTGGGTCCGTAACAAGGCGGACTTGTCAAAAAAACCCAAAATCGCCATGTACTGCACCGGCGGCATCCGCTGCGAGAAGGCAACCGCCTTCATGAAGGCGGAGGGCTTCGAGGATGTCTTTCATCTGAAGGGCGGCATATTGAAATATCTGGAGCAGGTCACGCCGGAGGAAAGCCTGTGGGAGGGCGCCTGTTTCGTCTTTGACGAGCGTGTGTCGGTGACCCATGGGCTGCATGAGGGTGAACACCGGCTCTGCCATGCCTGCCGCTACCCGCTCACGCCGGAGGAAACCCGAAGCCCGCTTTTCGAGGAAGGCGTATCGTGCCCCTATTGCCATGCGGACCGCAGCGAGGCGGACCGCGCCCGCTATCGCGAGCGCCAGAAACAGATTGCCCTCGCCCGCAAACGGGGCAAGGAGCATTTGGGCAGCTGAGCCTGTCGGGCAGATACCGGCCTGGCCGGCCGTGATCGCCTGACCGGGCGGCCCTTGGCCGCCCGACCTGTCTCTCGCAGGTCAGTTGTTGAAGCCGACCTTGTCGACAAGAACAGACGCTGCCTTGCGGTTCTTCGCGATCTCGTCCAGCGCCAGGCTGTCGGGCTTGATCGCACCGAATGACTGAACGATATCGGAGGTCTTTGCCTTCGGGTCGACCGGATATTCAAAGACCTGTTCGGCATAGATTTCCTGTCCCTTCGGACTGGCGAGAAACTCCATCAGCTTGATGGCCGCATCCTTGTTGGGCGCGTGCTTGGCCAGGGCCATGCCGGAAATATTGACATGGGTTCCACGGTCGTCGGCATTCGGGAACAGAACCTTGATGGACTTGGCCCACTCCTTCTGTTCCGGCTCTTTTTCATTGGTCTTCATCAATCCGACATAATAGGTGTTGCCGATCCCCAGATCGCATTCACCGGCAAAGATGCCTTTCGCCTGGGCCCGGTCATTGCCGGCCGGCTTGCGCGCGAGATTGTCCTTCACCCCGCTCAGCCAGGCTTCCGCCTTGTCTTCTCCGAGATGCGCAATGACGGAGGCGATCATGCCGATATTGTAGACATGTTGACCGCTGCGAATGCAGATCTTGCCCTTCCATTTGGGATCGGCAAGCTCCTCATAGGTGATCGCGTCCTGTTCAACCCGATCGACCGACGCGTAGACAACGCGGCCCCGTGTCGTCAGACCGAACCAGTGGCCATCCGGGTCGCGATAATTTTCTGGAATTGCTCCATTGATGGATGTGTTGTCGACCGGTTGCGTGACACCGTCTTCCTTGGCGCTGCTCAGCCGGCTGATATCCACCGTCAGGATCACATCTGCGGGTGAATTCGCACCCTCGGCGGCCACGCGTTCGACAAGCCCCTTGTTCAGGAAAAGCACGTTGGTCTTGATGCCGGTTTCAGCCGTAAATGCATCGAGCAGTGGTGCGATAAGATCCGGCTGACGATAGGAGTAAATGTTGACATCCTCTGCCAGTGCGGAGGTTCCGATCGAGAGCGCCACAACAGCAGCGGTTCCCAGGGTGCCGATTGATTTTGGATACATTTCCAAGCCTTTAGTACGAGAAATCTCTAAACATGATTGCTGTACTCCAATTAAAAGCAGGCTGGCAAGAGGCAATCGTAAAACTTGACAAAAAAAATCGAATTTAATAGAACGATTCTAAATTCACTCCTGCCCGGGCCCGGATCCGGGTTCATAACAAGGCTCTATTGCATGCGCGTGACAAAGCAGACGAATTATGCCGTACGAATGCTGATGTATTGCGCCGCCGATCCGCGTGATCTGAGCAGAGTGCCCGATATTGCCAAGGCCTATGGTGTGTCGGAATTGTTTCTTTTCAAGATCCTGAAACCGCTGGTCAAGGCCGGCCTGATCCACACGGTGCGTGGTCGCAATGGCGGTATCCGCCTGGGCCGGCCAGCTGAAGAAATCACGCTGTTTGACGTCATTCGGGTCACCGAGGACAGTTTCGCCATGGCCGAGTGTTTTGAAAATGACGCCGCCGATTGTCCGCTTGTGAACAGTTGTGCGCTCAATTCGGCTTGGCGCGAGGCACTCGATGCGTTTCTGGCAGCGCTGGAAAACCACACGATTGCGGATCTGTCCGCAGCACGATTCAACATTGCCGGCCGTCTTGGCATCGGTGAGGAAATCAGGGCCGCCAGCTAAAGGCCGCATCATACCATCATTGCTTTGGTGACGAATTGGACTGAGCGCCCGTGTGACGCTTCGACACCGAAAGACGTGAAACGGTCTATTCCGTGTCCGTTTTCTCGCCGCGCTCGTTGAGACGGTCGCGGCATGCCTGCCTGATGGCCTGCAACTCCGCCAATGTGTCACTGATCAGGACCTGTTTCTTTTCCAGGCCGACAATCGCCTTGCTTGTCTCTTCGATCACATATTGAAGTTGCCGGCTGTGGCCTTCCCCATGTTCCCCGTAGAGGTCAAGAAAATGACGGATCTGGGCCAGCGTTGATCCGAGTGCCTTGGCCCGCAGGATGAGCGCCAGGCGTCCCCGGTCACGACGCGTATAAACACGGCTCCCGTTCACCCGGGCAGGGTGAATCAGATCCTTGTTCTCGTAAAATCGGATTGTCCGTGTCGAAATCCCGAATTCGTTGGCCAGATCGGCAATGCCATACAGCTCCTGCCGATCTCCATGCTGATCGGCGTGCAGCAATTCTGCATCCGCCGGGGCCCGCTTCATCAGCTAGAGCACCTGTCCCAGCTTCATGGCGACACCCATATCGCCTTCAACTTGCAACTTGCCCTGCATGAAGGCTGCCGTGGGATCAAGATCCCCGGATACCATCGATTCCAGATCATCCAGGCTGACCTTGATGGTGCAATCGGCCTCCTGATCATCCGTACTGACGGTCTGATTGTCGACGATGACGACGCCGTCGTCACCGCAATCGAATTTCACCACCTTGTCAAAGGCTCCGTTTTCGACCCTGTCTTTGATCGATGCGGCAATATCGGCAACACTCATGCTCATAGTCCTTGTTGATGCGATTATGTTCGTTGATGTTCGCATATAGAGAGGATGGCCGTAAACTGCAATGTATTTTCCTTTACTTCATTTACTTGACGTATAGGTCAGCCGATGCAACCATTTCATCAGACACCGGCACAAGGGAGCCCTCCATGCATTTGACCGACGAGCATGAGCAATTGCGCAGCACCGTCGCCCGCTTCATCGAGTCCGATATCAACCCCCATGTCGATGAATGGGAAAAGGCCGGACAGTTTCCGGCCCACTCACTTTTTGCAAAACTCGGCGCCCTTGGCCTGTTGGGGATCAAATACGACCCGGCCTGTGGTGGACTCGGTCTCGATTTCTCCTACTCCATGGTCATGGCGGAAGAACTGGGATCGGTCACATGCGGCGGTGTTCCGATGGCGATCGGAGTCCAGACCGATATGTGCACGCCCGCGCTGAACCGCTTCGGATCGGAGGAGATGAAGCGCGAATGGCTGGCGCCGTCGATTGCCGGCGAGATGGTCGGCTGCCTCGGCGTGTCCGAGGCCGGCGGCGGCTCGGACGTGGCGGCGATCAGGACACAGGCCGTCACCGACGGGGATGACTATGTGATCAATGGCTCGAAGATGTGGATCACCAATGGCCTGCAGGCTGACTGGTGCTGTCTGCTGGCCAATACCGGTGCTGACAGCGCAAACAATCAGGCGCATAAAAACAAGTCGCTGATCATTGTGCCGATGGATGCAGCGGGCATCGAAAGACAGAAAATCGAAAAAATCGGCATGCATTCATCCGACACGGCCCAGCTGTTCTTTGACAATGTTCGGGTACCGCGGCGAAACCTTATCGGCCAGGAAGGCATGGGCTTTACCATGCAGATGCTGCAGTTTCAGGAGGAGCGTCTCTGGGTCGCGGCTTCCGGCCTCAAGGCGCTCGATCGCCTGATCGATCTGACCATCGATTACACCCGCGAACGCAAGGTTTTCGGCAAGGCGGTCCTCGACAATCAGACCGTGCATTTCCGGCTCGCCGAATTGCGCACCGAGGTCGAGGCATTGAGAGCACTGACCTGGAAAGCCATTGATGATTATGTCAGTGGGAAGGATGCGACGAAACTGGCCTCGATGGCCAAGCTGAAAATCGGCAGGCTTTATCGTGAGGTCGCCGATAGTTGCCTGCAATATTGGGGCGGCATGGGATTCACGGCCGACAATCCGGTCAGCCGGGCCTTTCGCGACGGACGGCTTGGCTCGATCGGCGGCGGTGCCGACGAAATCATGCTTGAAATCATCTGCAAGCTGGAAGGCACGGCACCGCGCGGTCCCAACTAGACCGTTTCACGTTTTGTCAGAAACGGGACAACGGTGACGGCCTTTGATTTTGTTGATGCATTCAGGCTTTGCCGATTCCGTCAAAACCTGAATTGCTCTAGATCAAAGGTGCTTCAGGCGTGAAAACTCGGTCTGTCGCGCATCGCGTCAGCCCATCGATTGACGTGGACACATTGGCCGGGGATGGGCATGTTCAGGCCATCGGCGATCATCAGGACCGTCATTGCCTGTACGTCAGCCATGGTGAAGGTGTCACCGGCAATGTAGGCGCGCCCGTCGGACATTTCGTCGTCCAGCCACACCCATTTATCAGGGATGGCCCTGCGCTGCGCCGCGGCGAATTCGGGCACTTGCTCCATCACGGCAGCAAACAGATCCATCGAATGGCGCACGAAATTGCCATGGGTCATGAACAGCTGCATGTAAATGCGCTGGCTCCACATCTCGATATGGCCCTGCTCAAAAGGGTTTGTGCCCATAAGGGGACGGTCGGGGTATACCGCTTCCAGATAGCGGCAGATGGCGAGGCTTTCGGTGATCATTCGGCCATCATCCAGCTCAAGAACCGGGAGTTCGCCCAGTGTGTTGAGCTGTTGAAATTCCCGGGAGCGTGTATCCGCGCCGAGTTCCATCTGCACCCGCGGGATCTCGATGCCCTTTTCGGCAATGAAGATCCGGACACGTTTGGTATTGCCGGATTGTGTATCGTAGAGCTTCACGTGTTGGCCCCGTTCGCGAAACAAACCGCGAGGCGCTCGAGGCTGCCGCGCCATCCGCCGGTCAGTGCCTTTCGAGCGGCATCGGTTTGCAGGTTTTCATGGGTGATTCGGACCTCGACACCGCCGTCGCGCGGTTCGAATTCGACCGTCACGCGTGTCGGATTGCCGGACGCGTCCCGCCAGCCAGCCACCTGTTCCTCGGAAGCCCAGCTAAAGACAAGCCGTCGCGGTGGGTCAATATCAAGAAATGTGCCGAAATGGTGAAAACTCTCACCATTGTCCGCCACCATCATAAAACGCCAGACGCCGCCCTTGCGGCAGTCGTGACTGAGCACTTTTGCCTGGTAGCCTGGAGGACCGAACCACTTTTCAATCGACGCGGGATTGATCCAGGCGTCGAAGGTCGTTTCCGGCGAAGATGGGTAAAACCGACTGACCGACACGGTTTTCCCATCGGCTTGTCTGCTCACGGCTGCTCCTCCAGGAACGTGCCCAATGCATCGAGCTTCTGCTCCCACAGCCTTGTGTGATGCGCGACCCAGGCTGACACCTCATCAAGCGGCGCGCCATCGAACCGGCAAACAATGTTGCGTCCCTTTTTGCTTCTGTGCATGAGCCCGGCACGCTCGAGCACATGCACATGCCGCGAGATCGCTGCAAAAGACATGTCATGCGGCTCGGCGAGTTCCCCGACACAGGCTTCTCCCTCGGCCAGACGGGCCAGGATCGCACGCCGCGTGGGATCCGCCAGAGCCAGAAATACATCATCCAGATCGGTTCGCGACTGCCGCACCAAAGCTCCGCTCCATATTCATGTTCAACAAATATGTTAAATATCATGGTCACAGGAATATTCAACAAATTTGTTAAGCAATTATTGGATCGCGGCGATCAAATATAATCGCGTTCATTGACACACGGGGCCATGGGCAACCGTATTGCCCTGACTATATCCTTGTTGATACTCTGCGATTTGGAGGGATTCCAAACTGCGGCGGATGCAGGACGGGCCCAAAAGGGAGGAACACATAACACGATGGCGGAGGTGTACTACTCTCCTTTTCTGGTGGGTGCGTCCGTGCTTGTCGCCATCATGGCGGCCTTCACCTGCCTGCGGTTGACCAGCGGCCTGCGGAATCTGTCGGTCACGCGCCGCAAGGTGCGCATCGCACAGGCTTCGATTGCACTCGGAGGCGGTATCTGGTCGATGCATTTCATCGGCATGCTGGCGGTAACCTTGCCCTTCGTTGTCACCTACGATCCGCTGCTGACGCTTGCATCGATGCTGCTGGCGATCCTGATTACCGGTTGCGGTTTGCTGCTGCTGCATTTCGGTGAGCGCACCAACTTGCGCATCCTGCTGGCCGGAACGCTGACCGGCATCGGCATTGCTGCGATGCATTACACCGGCATGGCCGCCATCTCGGCCAATTGCATCGTCGCCTATCAGCCATTCGGAATTGCTCTTTCTGTCCTCATTTCCATTGCCGCCTCGACACTGGCCATGTGGCTGGCCTACTCCACGCGGTCAATCCTGCGCACTGCTGTCGGTGCAATCGTTTTGGGACTTGCCGTGTCGGCCATGCACTATGTGGCGATGCTTTACACGACATTTACTCAGGCAACTGACTTGGTTGTGCAACCGATTCCGAGCCTCGATCCGCAAGTGCTTGCCATCTCGGTGACGCTGACGGCTTTCGTCATCTGCGGCCTGTTTCTGCTGCTTGCCATGCCGATGGAACAGCCGGCAACCGCAATGCCGGAAGAAAAGCCGGACCTCGGGAATGAAGGTAAAACCGATTCCGAACCCGAGGCCACGCGCGCGCGGGCGCCTGGAATGGCGCTGAGCCGTGCCAGTTCATCCGCACCACCGGCAAAGAACCGCATTCCCTACGAGAAGGAGGGAACCGTGCGCTTCATGTCCACGGATCGGATCTTGGCCATCGAAAGCGATGGGCACTACACGAGAATCCGAACAGACGACGATGCCCTGTTCTGCCCCTGGTCGTTGTCGAAGGTTGAAAAGAGTCCACCGGCTGAAAAGTTCCTCAAGACCCACCGCCGGTTCCTGGTCAATCCGGCGCATATCAAGGGGTTGAAGAAAGTCGGCGACCAGCTTTTCTGCTATGTCGGCAAGGCAACGGAGCTGGAAGTGCCCGTCAGCCGGGCCCGCGCCAAGGACCTGCGTAATCTCCTCGGAGTGTAGGCCAAAGCCGAATGGTCGGTTGATGCACCATATGCTGCCAGGAGCGGTGCACGCATTTCCTCGCCAGCCGCCAAAAGCAGGGCCTTGATCGCCGGATCTGCGGAAAGCCGATGGGCGAGAATGCAGCCGGCCATGCCCGCACCGCAGATCACCAAATCAAATGCGTCCATTCTGCACCACCCGGTAGTGAGCGCGAACGGTACAGACTATTCGGCACATTGAGAAGGCAGCGAACGCGATTGAGACTTGGATCGAAACGGTAAAATCTGGTGGTATAAGCAAATTCGGCGGCCGGCGTTGGTGTTGCCTCCTGAACCAAATATGAGCTGATCGAGCCCGCTCCCCTGCTCCGGTTTTTCGCGCAACGCGTTTCGAGACCTCGGTGGAAACTGGACGCCATGCCAAAGGCAAACGGTCCGGTTCCTCCTGCCGTTCATTCAGAAATACGACCGTTCGTGCAATATCCGGCGTCTTGGTGAAGCGCGATTTCCCCTTACCGATGCGCCGTTTCACAATGGATTCTGAAACACCGGTCTGGGAGGAAACACATGATACCCGGTTCTTTCGACTATCATCGGCCAACTTCTGTGGACGAAGCCGTCGGCCTGCTGGCAGGACATGCCGGCAATGCGCTCATACTTGCGGGTGGCCACAGCCTGATCCCGATGATGAAATTGCGCATGGCAATGCCCGAACATCTCATCGACATTCAGGACATCGCGTCCCTGTCCTCCATTGAGGTCTCGGGACCGCAAATTGAAATCGGTGCGAATGTCACCCAGGCTGAGCTGATCGCCTCGGAAGATCTGGAGCAGCATTGCCCGATCCTGCGCGAGACATCGCTGCAGATCGCCGACCCCCAGATTCGGAATGTCGGCACGCTCGGTGGCAATGTCGCCAATGGCGATCCGGGCAATGACATGCCCGCCATCATGCAATTGCTCGACGCAACCTACGTGCTGAGCGGTCCGGACGGCAGCCGCGAGGTCAAGGCCCGCGACTTCTATGAGGCCGCCTATTTCACAACGCGTGACGAAGCGGAAATGCTGACATCCATTCGTTTCACCGCGCCGCCTGCCGGCCACGGATCGAGCTATATGAAGCAGAAACGCAAGATCGGCGACTATGCGACCGCTGCCGCTGGCGTTGTCCTCACCATGTCCGGCGATACCTGCGCCAGCGCTTCGATTGGCCTGACCAATGTTGCCGACACGCCCCTATGGGCCGAAGACGCATCGAATGCGCTGATCGGAACAACACTGGACGACGCAGCCGTTTCCGCTGCCGTCGATGCCGCGAAAGCGATCACCGATCCCGCAGCCGACGGACGCGGCCCGGCGGAATACCGCACCCATGTCGCCGGCATCATGGTGCAGCGCGCCATCCAGGCAGCGCACCAGCGAGCCAACTGAAGACAGACAGAAGCGCCCGCACGCACGGGCAGCAGCTAACTCCACTCCAGCCACCACGACGGAGGCACGAAATGTCGAAAATAGACGTCAAGATGACCGTGAACGGCAAAGCGGTCGAAACCAAAACCGAGCCGCGCACCCTGCTGATCCATCTCTTGCGCGAGGACCTCAACCTGACCGGCCCACACATCGGCTGTGACACCAGCCACTGCGGTGCCTGCACAGTTGATCTCAACGGCAAATCGGTCAAATCCTGCACGGTGTTTGCCGCCCAGGCAGAAGGCGCCGAGATCACCACGATCGAAGGCATTGCCAAGCCGGATGGCACCCTGCACGCCCTGCAGGAGGCCTTCCGCCAGCATCATGGCCTGCAATGCGGCTTTTGCACGCCGGGAATGATCACCCGGGCCTACCGGCTTCTGCAGGAAAACCCGAATCCGACCGAAGAGGAAATCCGCTACGGCATCAGCGGCAATTTGTGCCGCTGCACCGGATACCAGAACATCGTCAAGTCAATCCAGGCCGCGGCCGAAGAGCTTTCCGTGAAGGAGGCAGCAGAATGAACGTCCATGCTGATACCAAGGAGCGCGTCGAGAAACTTCAGGGCCTCGGCTCTTCGAGAAAACGCGTCGAGGATGCCCGCTTCACCCAGGGTGCCGGAAACTATGTCGATGACATCAAGCTGCCCGGCATGCTGTTTGGAGACTTTGCCCGCTCGCCCTATGGCCACGCCCGCATCAAGTCGATCAACAAGGACGCCGCACTCGCCGTCCCCGGCGTTGTCGCCGTCCTGACAGCGGAGGATCTCAAGCCGCTCAACCTGCATTACATGCCGACGCTTGCCGGGGATGTGCAGGCGGTGCTGGCCGATGAAAAGGTGCTGTTTCAGAACCAGGAAGTCGCCTTCATCGTCGCCGAGGACCGCTATATCGCGGCCGATGCGGCCGATCTGGTCGAGGTCGAGTATGAGGAACTTCCCGCATTGGTCGATGCCTTCAAGGCCATGGATGATGACGCGCCTCTGCTGCGCGAAGACATCAAGGACAAGATGGAAGGCGCGCATGGGCCCCGCAAACACCACAATCACATCTTCCACTGGGAGGAGGGCGATGAAGCCGGCGCCAACCAGGCGCTTGCCGATGCCGAAGTGACCGTCGAGGAAATGATCACCTATCAGCGCGTCCATCCCTGCCCGCTGGAGACCTGCGGCTGCGTCGCCTCAATGGACAAGATCAACGGCAAGCTGACATTGTGGGGCACGTTTCAGGCGCCGCATGCCGTGCGCACGGTCGCATCGCTGATCACCAACATCCCGGAGCACAATATCCGTGTCGTCTCGCCTGACATCGGCGGCGGGTTCGGCAACAAGGTTGGCGTCTATGCCGGCTATATCTGTGCCGCTGTCGCCTCGATTGTCACCGGTGTGCCGATCAAGTGGGTGGAGGACCGGATCGAGAACCTGTCAACAACCGCCTTTGCCCGCGACTATCACATGACCGGCAAGCTGGCGGCGACCAGGGACGGCAGGATCACGGGACTGCACTGCCACGTTTTGGCCGACCATGGCGCCTTTGACGCCTGCGCCGATCCGACCAAGTTCCCGGCCGGTTTCTTCCACATCTGCACCGGCTCCTATGACATTCCGGTCGCCTATTGCGGTGTTGACGGTGTCTACACCAACAAGGCGCCCGGAGGTGTTGCCTATCGCTGTTCGTTCCGGGTGACGGAAGCGGCCTATATGATCGAACGGATGATCGATGTGCTGGCCCGCAAGCTCGACATGGATCCGGCCGAATTGCGGATGAAGAACTTCATCCGCAAGGAACAGTTCCCCTACACGTCGGCGCTGGGCTGGGAGTATGACAGCGGGGACTATCACACGGCCATGGACAAGGCGCTCGAAAGCGTCGACTACAAGGCACTGCGGGCCGAGCAGCAGGAGAACCGAGCCGCCTTCGAACGTGGCGATACCCGCAAACTGATGGGAATCGGTGTGGCGTTCTTCACCGAAATCGTCGGAGCCGGTCCGGTGAAAAACTGCGACATTCTCGGCCTCGGCATGTTTGACAGCTGTGAAATCCGCATTCATCCCACCGGCTCGGCCATCGCCCGTCTGGGAACGATCAGCCAGGGTCAGGGACACGCCACCACCTTTGCGCAGATTCTGGCAACCGAAATCGGCATTCCCGCCGAGGACATCACGCTGGAGGAAGGCGATACGGACACCGCGCCCTATGGTCTGGGCACCTATGGGTCCCGCTCGACACCGGTGGCCGGAGCGGCAACCGCCATGGCCGGCCGCAAGATACGCGCCAAGGCCCAGATGATCGCCGCCTATCTGCTGGAAGTGCACGAAGGCGACCTGGAATGGGATGTTGACCGCTTTCAGGTCAAGGGCAATCCGGACGCCCACAAGACGATGAAGGAAATCGCCTTTGCCTCCTACAACCAGGCCATTCCCGGCCTGGAGCCGGGGCTTGAAGCCGTCTCCTACTATGATCCGCCCAACATGACCTATCCGTTCGGCGCCTATATCTGCGTTGTCGACATCGATGTCGATACAGGTGTCACGGATGTGCGGAGCTTCTATGCACTTGATGATTGCGGCACCCGCATCAATCCGATGATCATCGAAGGTCAGGTTCATGGCGGCCTGACGGAGGCGCTTGCAATCGCCATGGGGCAGGACATCTCCTATGACGAAATCGGCAATATCAGGGGCGGCAGCCTTCTGGACTTTTTCCTGCCGACAGCAGTCGAAACACCGCTCTGGCAGACCGACCACACGACCACCCCGAGCCCGCATCACCCGATCGGTGCGAAAGGTGTGGGCGAAAGCCCCAATGTCGGCGGCGTCCCGGCCTTTTCCAATGCCGTGCACGATGCATTTGCCCATAAGGGCCTGACCCATACCCAGATGCCGCATGACCATTGGCGGGTCTGGGAAACAGCCCGCAAACTGGGGCTTACCGGTTGAGCCGAACACGGCGAAACCCGTTCCGGCGGGTTTCGTCAACTGTGTGATTCGATGGACCAGACCGTTTCACGTTTTGTCAGAAACGTGACAACGGTGACGGACTTTGATTTTGTTGATGCATTCAGGTTTTGCCGATTCCGTCAAAACCTGAATTGCTCTAGAGCGACGGGCGCTTAGATTGGATCATTTGATGGGAGGAAATCGGTTCATTCGGCAAGGCGCGTCGCGCAGCGCGATGCAGAGTATCGGGCAAGCGGCGCAACACAGCCGATGGACCGATTTCCCCCACCCCAGAGAGGGAGAAGACATTGGAAACCGGTAGAAATTGGGCCCGTCGCTCTAACCTATATTTAAATGAACCAATCTAAGCGCCCGTTGCTCTAACCTATATTGATGACCATGAACACCGATATCACATCCAGCCTGTCCGCAATTGGCTACCTGGCCGATCCGCAATTGGCCGTAGCTCTGCAACTGGCACTCGACCTGCAACGCCCCTTGCTGCTCGAGGGAGAGGCCGGCGTCGGCAAGACCGAAACGGCCAAGGCGCTGGCGCAGGTGTTGGGCACCAATCTCATCCGGTTGCAGTGTTATGAGGGGCTCGATTCAACCGCAGCCATCTATGAGTGGAACTACCAGAAGCAGCTTCTGGCAATCCGCGCCCGCGAACACGATGCGGTCTCGGCCGAGAGCATTGAAAAGCACATTTTCTCCGAGGACTTTCTGCTCAAGCGCCCCCTTCTGGAGGCCATCAGCCAGGAACAAAGCCCGGTTCTCCTGATCGATGAGATCGACCGGGCGGACGAGGAGTTTGAAGCCTATCTTCTGGAAATTCTCTCCGAATTCCAGATCTCCATTCCCGAGCTCGGAACAGTTCACGCCACCGCAAAGCCCCAAGTGATTCTCACTTCGAACGGCACGCGAGAGCTGTCCGATGCGCTGCGCCGGCGCTGCCTCTACACCTATGTCGAATTCCCGGACCACAAGCGCGAGCTGGATATAGTGCTGGCCAGACTGCCTGGCATCGAGCGCGAATTGGCCAACCAACTGACCGGATTTGTGCAGCAATTGCGAAAGGAGGACCTGGAGAAAAAGCCTGGCATTGCGGAAACCCTCGATTGGGCAGCGGCCATCACGGGGCTGGGGATCACCGCCTTGTCTGACGATCTGGACAAGGTTACCGCCAGCCTGATTTGCCTGTTGAAGACCGAACCCGACATCAAATCGGTGACCCGAGAGGTTGTCTCGCGTTTGGCCGGAAAGGCGGCCTGACATGGCCACAGCAACCCATCAGAACAAAACCACGCCGCTGACCGGCCGCATTGTCGGCTTTATCGACCATCTTCGCATCAATGGTTACAAGGTCGGAACACAGGAAAGTCGGATCGTCGTCGAACATCTGGGCCGTCGCCCGCCGGCAGCCCTGTCGCACATTCGCCAGGAGCTCAAGATCCTGCTCGCCTGCGGCAAGGAGGAGTGGCAGAACTTCGACGACCTGTTCGAGGCTTACTGGCAGACCTCCGGACGCCGGAGGGATATGGCGCAGAAAACCGCCTCACCGGACATTCGCAAGCCTCCGAAACAGACGCCGATCTGGCAGAACCATTTCGATGACGGCACATCCGGATCCGGCAAGGACACCCCCCAGATCGAGACCGAAGCGGGAAAGGATGTTTCCGGCGAGGCCACCGGCCGGCTGGTCGCCGCCAACACATCGGTGCTGCAGAAAACCGATTTGAAGAACATCGTCGATCCCGACGAAATTCGTGCCGCCGAAGCCTTGGCCCTTCGGCTGGCGAGCGCCATGCGCTATCGCCTGTCGCGTCGCCACCAGCCCTCGAGGCACGGTTCCCGAATCGATCTGCGTCGAACAATCCGTGCCGCCCTGCCCTGTGGTGGCGAGCCGATCGATCTCTATCGTCGATGTGTGCCGCATCGCCCTGTACATATCCTCTTGTTCCTGGATGTGTCGGGTTCGATGAAGCATTACAGCCGCTTCTTTCTGCAATTCGCAAAAGGGATGGTGTGCAGCTGGATCCATACCGATGCCTATATCTTTCATACCCGGCTCATCCGGGTCACCGACGCGGTTCGCGACAAGAACTCAGCCCGCGCCATGACCCGTCTGGCCCTGATGGCCGAGGGTTTTGGCGGCGGCACCCGTCTCGGTGACAGCCTTGCCACCTTCAACCGTCACTACGCAAAGAGAGCGGTCAACTCGCGAACGGTCGCTATCATCGTCAGCGACGGCTACGACACCGGTACGCCCGAGAATCTGGCCTCCGAACTTGCCAGGATGAAGAAACGTGTGCGCAAACTGGTCTGGCTGAACCCCCTGCTTGGATGGCAGAACTATCAGCCCGTCACGGCTGCCATGCAGGCCGCCCAGCCGCATATCGACCACTTCGCCGCGGCCAACACGCTGGAAAGCGTCGCGCAGCTGGAACCGCATCTGGCAGCGATGTGACACTGATGAAACTGTCCGACAACACGCTTGATCTCATCGAAAGCCTGCGGCGAAGCGGCCAGAGCTTTTGTGTTGCCACGATCGTGCGAACCAAACATGCGACATCGGCCAAGCCCGGCGCAAAGGCGGTTGTCACCGAAGATGGTGAGCTGCACGGATTTCTGGGTGGCTCCTGTGTGACGGGAGCGGTCCGCAAGGCCGGTCTCGAAGCGTTGAAAAATGCCGAAGCGACCATGATCCGGGTCCGCCCAAAAGAAGAGGTCATCGCACCGGTCGACGCCGATGGCACGACCTTGCACAAATCCTCTTGTCCCAGCGGTGGCACCGTCGAGATTTTTCTCGAACCCATGAAAGCCACCCGCCGCCTGATTGTGTTGGGTGCCTCGCCCATCGCGTTGACACTCATCGACCTGGCGAAGGCCATCGGGTATCGCACAATCCTCGGCGCGCCGGGGCTTGATGCTGGCCCGCCGGACAATGCCGACATGATGTTTGATTCGATGACCGACGCGGTTGCCGATGCCGGCCCGGGCGATGCGCTCGTTCTGTCGACCCAGGGCCGCCGCGATCGGGAAGCGCTGCGCGCCGCATTGACAAGCCAGGCCGGCTATATCGGCATGGTGGCCAGCCGCACCAAGTTTCAGGTGCTGGCACGCGACATGGCGGACGATCCGGACATCGCCGCACGGTTGGGCGATGTGCATGCGCCGGCCGGGTTGGACATCAATGCCGTCGAGCCGGAAGAGATTGCCCTGTCGATCATGGGTCAGGTCGTTCAGTTGCGCCGAGGCCGGCAATTGGGTGAAAATGCCTCCGAAATAACAGCCGAAGAGGCGCACCCATGACAGAGGCGCGTGGTAAAATCGATATTCTATTGCTGGCTGCAGGTCTTTCGACCCGGATGGGCAGTGCCAACAAGCTGTTGCTCGATTTCGGCGGCCAGCCATTGGTACGCCACACGGCTTCGGTCCTTTCGCAATGCGGTTTCGAAAGCCTGACCGTCGTCACCGGGTTTGATGCCAGGGCCATCGGCAACGCGTTGCGCGGACTTCCGTTATCATTGAGCGTCAATCCGGATTTCGAAAGCGGCCAGATGGGCTCCGTCGCCCACGGTTTACGCACCATCCGGGCATCCCATCCCGGCGCGCCGCGCAATGTCATGATCTGCCTGGCAGATATGCCCTATCTCCAGAAAGCCGATTATCAAGCTCTTGCCGACGCCTTCTTCAGCCGCGGTGGAAACCGCATTGCCGTCCCGGAATATGCCGGACAGCGGGGCAACCCCATCATCCTGCCGGCTCACCTGATCGATGAAGCAACCGGCGGCGGCCTCAACACCGGCTGCCGTCGCCTGATCGACAACCGGCCGGAGGATGTTGACCGCATTCGAATTGACAATTCCGCTTTTGTCCGTGACATCGACACGCCCCCGGACTACGACAACGCTCTGCGGGACGCCTTTCCGGGCGCGCCCTGCTGCATGTGAAGCCATTATCATCCAGGCATCCGACCACGAGGAATATCCAATATGGAAATGAATGACACACAACGCATCAATGCTCCCAGGGAAACCGTCTACGCCGCACTCAATGACCCGGAAGTTCTGAAAGCGTGTATTCCCGGTTGCGAAAGCCTGGAAAAAATCTCCGACACGGAAATGAACGCGACAGTGGTTTTGCGCGTCGGTCCGGTCAAGGCCAAGTTCAACGGCACGGTGGAACTGAGTGATTTGCAGCCACCGGAAAGCTATACCATTTCCGGTGAAGGCAAGGGCGGTGTCGCCGGATTTGCCAAGGGTGGCGCCAAGGTCAAACTGATCGACGAAGGCGAGGACACGGTGCTGGAATATGAGGTCAAGGCTGACATTGGCGGCAAACTCGCCCAGCTCGGCAGCCGTCTGATCGACTCGACATCGAAAAAACTCGCCGGTCAGTTTTTCAAGAATTTCAGCGATCACCTGGAGGAAGGCGCCGGCGCCTGAATTGTCTGCACCGGGGTTACATCGAAGCCGTCGAAATCTGAACGGCTCGCGATCGCGTCCTTCTCAGGTGGAGCGTCAGCGTTAAATCTGCAAGCGCGATGCGATGGGCTCGTTGATATCAACGGGATGCGTGGCGATGGCGCCAAGCGCGGCGAATACACCGTCAGCCGCAGTCTGCATCGACATGCTCGGGGCACCCAGATTGTCTTCAAGCGCTGCGACTTCCGGCAGATGCGGCAGATGAATCCAGCCGGCCCGGATCGGCAGGTCGTTTACCGAAATGTGATGGAGAATGCCGTACATCAGATGATTGCAGCAGAAGGTTCCGGCGGCATCCGAAATATCGGACGGGATCCCCGCATCACGCATTGCCCGCACCATGGCGCGGATGGGCAGGGTGGAAAGATAGGCCACTGGACCATCCGGCACCGTCAGATCACCCTGCAGCAAGACATCGTCATTGTCCCGCAGGCCATAGCGCGCACCGTCATTGAAATTTTGCGCAATCCGCTCGACCGTCACCATTGAGCGACCGCCATATTCGCCCATCATGACGACGGCGTCCGGTTGGACTTCCGAGATCGCGGCCCGAACAACATCGATGCATTTGAAAAACGTGTTCGGCACGATCCGGGATACAATTTCAGCGCCGTTGATCCTGCGGCCATCCAGATGTGAAGCGACCTGCTCCGCCGGATTGACGGGTGTGTTGCCGAAGGCTTCAAAGCCGGTCAGGAGGATTGTGCTCATCTGATCTGCAAGGCCAGGATTTGTGGTTCCATGATTTCAACTTCGTTCATGAGACACAGTTGCATAAATTCGCCGCATATCGGGCTTTTCGACCGTGAAATAATGCACCCAGATATAGGCATGGCTGAACGCCGCACCGATCAGGGCAGCCTGCGATTGGAGGGCCAATGCCGGTATCCATAGCGCGCCGATGCCGAAAACATACATCCCGTTGCTGGTAAATCGGAAGATTCCTTCCCGCACCATTGGCCAGGTGCGCGCCTCCGGGTCAAAATGGTCGATGCCGAAAGCCCGCCGGAAGCTGAAATAGGTTTTGACCGAATAGAACAGATAGGCCGCCGGAACGGCAATGATGGCGGCAATCAGAAGACCGAGCCAGGGTGCCAGATCGAGCGTTCCGCGATTGGCGACAGCCAGCACGGTGACAATGACAAACCGCGCGGCAAACAGCACCGCAAACAGCACCGCGTAAAACCGAAACGCCCTTTCGGTATCGCCAAACCATCGTGTCAGCAGTTTTCCATGCAATTCGAGGCGCCAGGCAATCCAGACGAAGATCTGGTGGACGATTGCATCGGCCAGCAACAGAACGAACCACACCAATGTTGACATGCCAAGGAACGCGCCATCCATGGCGTTGCCTCTTCCGGCAGCCCAGATGGCAACAGCAAGCAGCGCCGCCAGGCAGGCTGCATGGGTCAACTGGCCTTCAAACACCAGCGGCCAGTTCGTTTTTCGATCCTGTGCCTCCACAATTCCAACTCCCGATCATTATTGTAGCACAATCCACGATCATGGGTTATCGCGCCAAGGTCGGTGACGACGGTCATCTCGAGCATGAGGATCGATCGTACGATCCGTTGTCGGATTCGTTCAGGCGGCGGGCTTGAGATCCGTCAGGCGATGGATATCGGGGCTTCTCCACGTAAACGACATGACCGTCATCCCGATGACGGCCGCCGCAATCACGATAAAGAACGGCAGGTGAATATTGATGGTCATCAGCTCGCCACCGAGCAGCGACATGACACCGCCGACAAGGGTAAAGACCGCAACCGTTATGCCCATCACCCAGCCCTGTTCTTCATCGCTGACGCTGCCCGAAAAGATCGACAGGAGGGTTGGATAGGTGATGCCGAAAATGAAATAGAAGCAGAAAATCGGAATGAAGCAAAGCCAGCCATAAGGCGAGACGATCACCGCAGCAGCGCTGATGGCCCAGACGATCAGATTGACGGTGATGATCCTCTGTTTGCTGAAACGGGCAAGGGCTGGTGTGACCAGGAACGTGCTCGACCCGGCCAGTGCGAATCCGATCACCAGCATGACCATGCTGTTGCCGAAGGTCTGGTAGCCGAAGCGGCTTGTCATGTAGTTCTCGATGAAAATGTAGAAGGTGACATTGGCGATGTGGAAGAACAGAAACACGGACAGAATCCGCATCACAAGCGGGTATTTCGTTACCCGCCAAAGAATTTCGAATATTTCCAGCGGCTTGAACTCGAACGGCGCCCGCTCCTGGCGGGAATCCTGGAAGTAAAAAACCACCAGAAGCATTGCAACAATCACCAGAACGAAGGCAGCATAGAACGGAAGTTTGAGGCTGGCCCAACTGCCGATAATCACCGGGTCGGAGAGAAAACCGCCGATCAGCGGACCGCCGACAAGGCCGAAACTGACCCCCGTGATGATGTAACCCATATTGCGTCCGCGGTCGGCGTCATCGACGCTGGCGTCGATCATCGCGGCCTGCGCGATCGGCTGATTGCCGGCCGTGAAGCCGGTGATGGCACGGCCAAGGATCAAGAGAAAAAGACTGTCGTAATAGAGCGAAACGATAGTGATCGCATAGCCGCCAAGTGCGCCGAACAGGCAGATCATGATGGCCGGCTTTCGCCCGATGACATCCGACAGTTTGGCGATATAGGGCGCGCCGATGAACCACGACAGGAAGAAGATGCCGATCACCAGGCCGTAATTGAGATGGCGGATCGAATCGGCCGCATCCGACGGCAGGAACCCAGATGTCGGCTCCATGATCAGCGTATTGATGATCGGGAAGACCAGCCCCTGGCCGATAATGTCAATGAAAACGACAAACAACAGCGCGATTTTTGCCATCACGGTCATGGAAGAGCCCCCCTGCGTCATTTGCCATGGTTGCCGAACGGTCAACGAGGTCGGAAGTTAAGCATCTGCGATGCCGAATAACCAGCCTTCGTCAAACAATTCTCCACCCCGGGGCGGAGATCGTTCGTTCACACTAGCGCAAGGGGGCGCTGGGAAAACAACACCTAATCGACCGCTGGCACGGAGCCGAGCCACCGGGCAACATTCGGCAGTCCAGGCACCGTGCGCATCTCCCGTTCGTAAAGCGTATCGGCAGCGCCCAGACGGAATTTCAGCCCGGCCATGACGGTATTGTCCTGGATGGTTTCGGACAAACCCGAAGTGCTTTGCTCCGACACCCGGATGCCCTCATAGGACAGGAACACAGACAGATTGGCGTCGCCGATCTTGCGTTCGAGCTGATGTTCCAATGTCACATCCCAGGAGAACACATCTGTCGGATTGACGGGAGGGTCATCCGCATCCTGCGTGCCGCTGGCATAGCCGAACCCGGCTTGCAGCATCGTTCGACCTTCATGGAAGAAGGTCTGGCCGATCACACGGCCAAACAGGGCATCGCTGAGTGTTTCGGAATTGTCAGCACTGCTGTCCAGATAGCCGGCCTGGACCGCAATCGACCCAAATGGCGACAGAAAGCGCCCACCGAGGCCCGCAAGCCAATGATCGGCATCCTGATCGACGGGATCGTCATCGTGGAAAAACGTCTGTCCCGCGCCGGCAAACCCGCCAAATTGAAGCTGGTTGAATTGGTACGCCACTTGACCACCGGCGGTGTACCCGCCGGCATAGGTGTCATTGGCCGGCACGCCGCCGACTGTGTCATTATCGAACGCCGTTTCGCCATCGGCTTCCAGTTGCACCAGCCAGTCCGAACCCAATGGCAGGGCCACCTTGCTGCCAAGACCGGCCAACGGAAAGTCGTCGATTTCGGTGTTGGGCAGGCCGGAGGAGTTCAGGTCATTGCCACCGCGCCATAGATATCCTGCCCGCGCACCCAACTCGAAAATCCCGTCAAAGCCGCCGGATGCGCCACCGTTGCCAAAAGCGCTGGTCGATGTCGCTGGCCCGCCGGCGCCACCAATGGGAGTCGTCATTCGGAGGAATGGCGTCACCTGATACCGGTTGGCATTGCTGTTTGTGGTTACAGCGGTGGATTGATTGAAAACACCCAACCAGGCCTCTGCCCGCACGCCAACACTGAATTTCGCCCGCGAGGATTCCGGACTGAAGGTAAGGGCAGCACTGGCTTCGAATGTGGGTACGACGTGAAATTTGCTTGCGGTCGCCGCTGAAGCACCAAAGAAGTTAAATGCGCGTACGCTTGTATTCTTGACGCCAAACAATACGGAAGCCGCCCCGGAAACATCCAGGGAGACATTGGTGGAAACCGGCAGCATTGTATCAAACCCAATTCGCGGACCGGCACCGACAAATTTGGATGTGCGATTTTCGTTAACGTAGTAGGATGGCGCAAAAAAGGAATAGAAATGCGTGTTGGTAGCAGCATTGAAATAGGCGAACCTGGCTCCAGCCTTTACCGACGTCTTTGCTCCAGATCCAGACCCCAATCCAACATCCCGACGGGCTTCGAAATCCACGATATAATGTTCTTCGCGATGTGTGGCCCGCGCGGAATCGTAATTGGTGTAATAATAGGGATCTATAATATTGAAGAGCGTAGAGAAAAACGAAGCATATTCGCTGCTCGATTCCTTATTTGAAATCCCCATTCTTGCGAATACACCAATTCCCCAGTCGGGATTGAAGTTTTGAGACAACTTATTCGCCGGCGTTATGAACCCAACTCCACCACCCCAAACAGTGTCGGGTCGAATGGACTTGGTTGTTACCCCGGTAAAGAAATTAAATACGTCGACCCAAGGCTGGCTGTCACCGTAGACGCCGCCCCCATAGCCTTCAACAATCAACTGGGTCTGACCGTTCTCCGCACGCGCGACAGACGGCAAATGCGCCAGCATGGTTCCAATCGCAATAGCAGAAGCTGTCTTAAAAAATCTGGTGTTCAGACGTCGCAATACGCCCGTGCGGGCACCATTCACCTTCATCGTTTCCACACATTGCCTGACGGCAACCCTATCCCATGCCCCGCAACATCACTATCAATATCCGAGATTTGCGGCAAACCCGTAAAATATCACAGGCCGATAAACTTTCGGACTGTGACATCAAAGCGACAGGCATAGCCAAACACAGCAGGGAGTGACGAAACGCATGGCGCAAGACAATCCGCGCGGGATCATCTGGCTGGCGTCCTATCCCAAATCCGGCAACACCTGGACCCGCAATTTCCTGCACAATCTGACCAATGTCCTGTCCGGTGATGCCGAGGACACCCAGGACATCAACCGCATGAACGCCATGTCGACCTGGGAGATCGCCGGCCCGCCCTACGAGAAACTGCTGGGCAAGAGCCTGGATCAGTGCAGCCGGGAGGAAATTGCCTCCGTGCGGCACGAGGTGCAACGCCAGATCGCCGACACCGCCAATGGCCTTGCCTTCGTCAAGACCCACCATGCCCTGGTCATGGACCGGGATCGGCCGACCATCAATTTCGATGTGACTTCCGGCGCCATCTATATTGTCCGCAACCCGCTGGACGTCGCCATATCGTTCAGCCACCACATGGGTGCAACAATCGACAGGGCGATTGGCCAGATGGCGACGCTCGGGCTCGAAACACCGGTCGCGGAAAAATCCGTCTATGAAGTCTACTCCTCGTGGAGCCAACACGTGGAGAGCTGGACCCGCAAACCACATCGCACCATCTATGTCATGCGCTATGAGGACATGCTGGACGATCCGGAGACCACCTTCGGGGTTCTGGCAAATCATCTCCTGCTGAACCCCAGCCCGACAGAATTGCGGCAGGCCATCGACCTCTCCTCATTCGAGCGGTTGCAGAAACAGGAGCAGGAACAGGGCTTCCGGGAAAAACCGAAAGCAGCTGAAAAGTTCTTCCGGTCGGGCACGGCAAACCAGTGGAAAAATGAACTAAGTCAAGAACAGATCGACCGGATCATCAACGATCACCACACGCAGATGGAGCGCTTCGGCTACATGCCATCGTGACGGCACATGATAGGTCGAACAGCAGTCAAGACTGCCGTTCATAGTAAGCCCCCATCTGCCACATCCAGCCCTACAGAAACGTTACCCGTCCACTGGTCAGGTCATACATGCCGCCCTGAAGACCGATGGTCCCATCTTGTTCCAGCTCGCGCAGCAGCGGGCTGTTAGTGCGAATGCGTTCAAGCGACAGCATGACATTTTCCTTCGCGACGGCCTGCACGAAATCCGGATTGTCCGAGGAACGATCCGGTTCAAACCCCTTCACGGCTCCGACCGCCGGTTGGATATTGGCAAGCGTGCTGGTCAGATTGCCGAGCATCACATTATCGCAGGCACCCTTGACCGCGCCGCAATCATTGTGTCCGACAACCAGGATCAGCTTCGCGCCGGACAGAACGCAGGCAAATTCCAAACCGCCCAGAACGCCATCATCAATGTAGTTGCCGGCAACACGCGTCGAAAAGATGTCACCAATGCTCTGGTCAAAAATCAGCTCGTTGGAGGCCCGTGAATCGATGCATCCGACAATCGCGGCAAGTGGGAACTGCCCGGCGGCGGTCGCCTGACGTTCATATTCCAGATCGTGATCCAGCATGCGGCGCTCGACGAAACGTGCATTGCCGGCCTTCAGGAGCTGCAGCGCCCGCGCCGGTGTCATGGCCGCCTGTGACTGTGCCGTCTGTGTGGTCGCCTTTTGTGCAGCTTCCGCCCCAATTGAGGTCAAGCCGCCTGTAACAAGTGTCCCACCGGCCAGCGTAGATCGGCCGACCGTCTTGAAAAAGGACCTGCGGCTTTGTTTGACCATTCCTGTCTCCTACTGGCGATCGTGACGCATTTGGCCCACTCTCGTCGAGCGCGGTTACGAAACTGATACATCCGAAACAAATGAAGCATTTCCGTGAAAAACGGACACGGGAGTGAAACGTCCACGACCTATCTGTCTGCCGGGTTCGGACGATCGGACAACACCTGACGTGCTGACCGTAATCGCGAATCCCGGTGGGGTCATTCGACCGTTGAAACGGTCCACAGATAGCGGAGATTGAAATGAAGAATTTGATCGTGCACTCAGCAATGGCTGCAATGGTGATGACTGCTCCGTTTTTGGTGGCTGACGCATCGGCCAAGGTCAAGAGCGTCAAGCATCACTTTGTGCAGAGCCAATTCGAAGACTACCCGGTCATGGAACTGAAGTATCAGAGCGGGCGATGGAACTGGACCAACAGCAGCAAGACATTCATGCCGCGCGTGAAACTCTATTTCAAATCGTCGACCAAGGTCGATGAGGCAAAACTGTATGTCGACAAGGGCAAGTTTGGTCTGTGGACCCTTCCCGTCGGTTACAAGACAAAAAAGTATGAAAAACTCATCACCGTCAGGATCGGAAAAACAGTCCTTGGCAAGCATCTTGGTTTGGCGCAATCGGTTTGCAAATCCTCCGGTGGACCCAAGAAAGTCGTCAAGGATGTGGCCGTCAACACAACGTTCTATGCGACTGATGTCAGTGGTGCTGCGACAAGCTATGACACAAAGGCTTCGCGCAAACCTATGTTGATGAAGGTCGTCTGCCATTCCAAGGTCCCCAATGGCAACGCGGCATCTTCAGGTCATTCCAGCTTCAAGTTCAAGGTGACCAAGACGAGGCTGTACACAATCCCGTCCCGGCCGGTCTGCGGCAAGCCCGTCAAACTCGTTGCCGAGATTCACGCCAACCGCCCTGGTAAAGCGAACTTCACCTTGTTCCGCGGGGACGGCGAAAAACAAAATGCCAGCGTCACCATCGGGAAGTCCGGCAAGGGCTTTGCGAAGCGCTGGGCCAAGACCTACAAGCTGAACAAGACCACCAGCCGCAAATACATGATTGTTGTCAACGGTCACAAGCAATCGACCAATTGGGTTCCGCTGAAGGTTCGATGCAACGTGGCCAAGGGCCTTTCCGGGTGACCGCCCTCCGACTTTCGCATCGACATCGCGGCGCTGAAATGCGCCGCGATGAGCCTTTGTGACGACAGTGTCCAAAACCGTTCATTACCGGTCCTGTGTCACATCCTGGACCTTGGCCGCACTGCCCGCGCGACGTCCGGTCACATTGCCCCGGGCATGGACCACCCCATATCCATTTGGCATTCGATCAATGATTGGCCTTCCCCAATGCCGACCGGCCCCGTCAGAAAAACCCCGCTTCCGGCCTGCAGCGCCTTGAACCAGCGCCGCGTGCCGAATGATTTTCTTGATTGTTACACCGTTGATGCATCAATACCCGTGCGCGAAGCTGCCAACATCATCACGGATTTTCCGGCCTGGGCACGCTTTCTGTTGCGTGTCCGGCGCATCCTCACGGCTCCCTTCGGCCTCGACAATGACGGTCCCGATGTGCCGGACCGTGTCGGCATATTCCCCGTCGAATCCGAAACGCCTGAAGAGATCATCGCCGGGTTTGACGACAAGCATCTGAATTTTCGTGTGGCCGTGCTGGCGCTTGGTGACACGATCAGCCTTGCCACATGGGTCCATCCGCACAATATTGGCGGGCGGATCTATCTAGCGGCCATCATGCCATTCCACATTGCCATTGCACGCAACGCGTTGCGGCGCGTCGCAATGGCCGCACCGGTCCGGTGATCCCGGTCAGGACACGTTCAGATTATCGGTTGGCGGCGTCGGATAGGCGATGCGGCTCTGGCTCAGACCCGACCGCACAAGGCTCTCCGCCAGACCAAGACTGGCCGGCACTGGATTGATCACCGGGGCACCGATCCGCTCGGATAACTCGGCGGTGATGTCATGAAAAGCCATGCTCATGCATCCCAGGATCAGCGTATCCGCTCCATCCTCTTCAACCGCCAAGCGGCCGACCGCCGCAATGGAGCTGATGGCTGCATCCCTGTCCTTGGCCAGATCCATCACGGACAGGCCAACACCACGGGTTGAGGCATAACTCTCGACAACACCGTACTTTCGGGGATTTTCATCGGCCTTTGAACCGCTTCCCTTGCCTGGCGACATGATTGAAAAGCGCCCGCCCAGCAGTGCCGCCACATGCATTGCGCAAATGCCCGAACCCAGTACCGGGATCGACACAAGCTCACGCGCGGCCTCCATCCCTGGGTCTGAAAAACAACTGACGATCACGGCGTCGTAGCCATCCTTTTCAGCCTGGACCACGCCCCGCAACAGGGCTGGAACGGTAAGCGCGGCGTCCGTGCGGCTTTCCACCGATGCCGGTCCGCTGTCCGGCAGCCCGATTTGAGCCGTTGCGCCGGGCCCGACCCATTCATCGAGTTTTGCCTGGCGCCGTTCGATTTCGGCCATGCCAACCTCGCTCAGATGCTTGGCGGTTGCAAATTGATACCGGATACGGACGGTCAAGACAGTGCCTCCTCAATCATTTGCCGGGTCTGGGTCAGGGCCGCCACATACTGATTTTGACCGCGTATCAACTCGGTTTTCGCAAAGCCGATCTGATCGGCTGGCAAATTGCTCATGTCCTTGGCAATCGCCAACATTGGAAGCGGCGGACAGACATAGGCGGGATCTTGCATAAACCGCGACTGGCGGGCGAAATTGACCGGCACGAGAACGCGACTGATCCGCACCAGCAGATCATTGGCGCGCGCCGGGTCAAGGCCCCCTGAATCAATGGCCGCATAGGCCTTGTCCAAGATCTGCGCCAGCCTTTGCGTGGCGTCATGCGCGGCTGTCAGGTCGGCCCCGTCACCTGCGGCGACCCGATAGGTGTCAATCGTATCGGCAAATTCCGCTGCGGTCGCGCGCCAGTCCATCGGCAAAACAGGCAGCGCGGCATGACGCAGCACCGCCAGAGTATAGATGCGGATATCAGTCAACAGCACGTCGCGATCAGCAATTTCGAGCGTATCGTCCTCGGTGTGCCACGCAATGTTGCCGCCGCACCCCGACACCTCATAGTAGTCCTTTTCGGCGCGCAGATCATCGGGCATGGTGGATGACAGGCTGAAATAGGTCGGCAGGCCGATATTGTAAAAAGAATGGTCGCCCGCGCGTTTCGGGCGGATCCAGTCGGGTGTCTGGCCTGCGATCTCTTCGATCACCGACGTCACATGCGCCTTCATTTCCGACATGCAGGTTGTCTTGTGATAGCTGGTCGCCCAGCGGCAGCCCGGACTGTCACAGTTCACCGACGCCACGCAATTGTTTTCAATATCCATGGCAAAGGCATCGGCATACCAGGTCGACCCCGCATAGCGGCCGGTCGAATGTCCGGGCCACCAGGCAATCCGGACCGAGCGACGCAGTTTCCCGCGATGGTCAGACAGCACCCTTGCAAGCTCGAGCATGGTCGCATCGCCGGTCGCATTGTCACCGACACCGACCTCCCAACTGTCATAATGTCCATGCACCAGAACAAAGCGGTCTGGATCCTCGGTGCCATCGATCTGAACAACCGGGATCTTCTGCGTGAACCAGCCCTCCAGGAGGTCGCTGCGCATTGTCACACTCTGGCCCGACCCGGCCATTTCGATCAGCGCCTTTCCATCCGGATTGTTGACAGCCAGCACCGGAATTTTCGGCTTGCGCGCCAGATCGGAAAGTCCCGGCGTGCCCCAGATCGTCGTGCAGGTGCCCCAATGAATGTTCTGGCCGGGATTGATCACGATGAGCCCCAGCGCGCCGGCTTCCTCGGCAATCGACGTCAGCGCCGGGTTGCCGAAGCCTTCGGTCAGCAGGATCCGCCCCTTCAATCGTTCCGCCAGGTTGCCCGCACCCTCGGCAAACAGGTCGGCCGCGTCGCGCGTGTAGTTCCTGAGATTCTTGACATTGGCGCCCAGATAGACGAGTTCGCCCGTCACGCCGTCCGGCACTGGCAGGCTCATCGAAGGCGGCTTGGCCCGAAAGGATTGTCCGTCAATCTCCACGGACGCCGAAAGGGGAACGGACAAATAGATATCCGGCTCATAAACGCTGTGCGGTATGCCCAGCCGCTGCAGCCGGCCGATAATCTCGTCGGCACCCTTGTTGACATCCTCCGGCATCCAGCGATGCATTGTGGAGAAAGTTTCAACAAGCGACCAGGGTTCCTCCAGGGTAATACTGGATAAAACGGTTTCTTCATCCGGTGTCATCACCGATCTCCTCAACGTCGTCAGATTTTCACGCGTGGATCAAGCGCCGAATAGGTCAGATCGACAATCAGGCTGACCAGCACCACGATGGAGGCGTAGATCAATACGGCACCCTGCACCACGGGGTAGTCATTGGCGTAGATGGCATCGATCATGTAACGGCCAAGGCCGGGCCAGGAAAACACCGTTTCCGTCACGATCGAACCACCGAGATAAACACCGATTTCCAGCCCGATCACGGTCACCACGGGGATCATGGCATTGCGCATGACATGGCGCCACAGGGTCTGGTTGAAGGTCAGACCACGGGCGAGCCCAGCCTTGACATAATCTTCATTGATGACCTCCAGCATACTGGCGCGTGTCGTCCGGGCAATCAGTGCCGCGGGAGTCAGTCCGAGTGTAATCGCCGGAAGAACCAGATGCGAAAGCAGGTCTTTCACGCCTGCCCAATTGCCCGTCAGCACGGCATCGAGCAATGGAAATCCCGTCACCGGAGTGATGATCGTGCTGAAGCTGATCATCCCGCTCACTGGCAGGATGTCGAGGCCGACGGAAAAGACGATAATCAGCAATATTCCCATCCAGAAGACCGGCATGGAAATGCCCATGAGGCTGACCAGCATGGCGGCGGAATCAAAAATGGAATCGCGCTTGACGGCCGAAATCGTCCCGGCCGTCACCCCGATAATGGTCCCCAGAATGACCGCAAAGATCGCAAGTTCGATCGTCGCCTTGAGCTTTTCCCAGATCACCGGCAGGACAGGTTCATTGGTCTGCAGGCTCTGGCCGAAATCACCTTGCAAGACCCGTGAAAACCAGTTCCAGTATTGCACATAGAAGGGTTGATCGAGACCCAGTTGGATCCGCAGCGCATCATATTGCGCCTGCGTGGTTTCCTCTTCTCCCAGAAGATTGAGAACCGGATCGCCGGGAATGGCTCGCATGAAGGCGAAGATGATCAGAGACAGAACCAGCAGCACGATCACGGCATTGACGAGCCGTGTCGCAATGACAGCCAGCGTCCGTGTCCGGCCGGTCATGTAGATGCCTCCGCCGGGTGATGCAGATGGCAGGCCACAAGCCTGCTTCCGACCGGTTTGAGTTCCGGTTCGACCCGCTCGCAGGTGCCGTCGATACGCACCGGACAACGCGACGCAAAGGCACATCCGGTCGGCCGGTTGATATTGGAAGGTATCTCGCCCTCCAGCGGAACCTGCGCGTTGACACGATCGGGGTCCGGCTGCGGTGTCGCATCGATCAGCGCCCGCGTGTAGGGGTGCAGCGGATCGTCGAAAAGATCCTGTGTCGGGCCGACTTCCACCATTTGTCCGAGATACATCACGCCGGTTCGATGCGCCAGAAAACGCATCAGATTGAGATCATGGGTGATGAACAGGCAACCAAGCTGCATCTCGGCCTGCAGTTCAAGGATCATGTTGAGAATGACGGCCTGTACGGACACGTCGAGGGCCGAGGTCGGCTCATCCAGCACCAGGAATTCCGGGTCCAGGATGAGGGCGCGCGCAATGGCAATGCGCTGGCGCTGGCCGCCTGAAAACTCGTGCGGGTAGCGGTCATAATGATAGTCGGCCAGGCCAACCCGGTTCAGGACCTGCATGACCCGCTCGCGCCGCTGCGACGCATTCATGCCAGTGTGAATGATCAGCGGATCGCCGACAATCCGGCCGATGGTCCGGCGCGGATTGAGCGATGTGTAAGGATCCTGGAACACCATCTGCACGCGGGGCCGGATTTCACTGGCAGAATAGTCCTGGATCGGCCGACTACGGAACCGAATCTCGCCCTCCGTCGGATCGATCAACCCCATTACGAGCCTTGCAACGGTGCTCTTTCCGCAGCCCGATTCCCCCGCAAGGCCGAAAATCTCGTTGGCCCTTATGGCCATGCTGACATTGTTCACCGCCCGCACGACGGGTGGTGTTTCCCATGGCAGGGAAGCACTGTTTCGAACCGGAAAACTCATGCCCAATCCACGAACGTCAATCAGTGGATCAGCATCCTGCGCCGGGCTTTCCGTCTGTTTTCGGGCCTTTTCCGTCACCTACGTCTCCGCCTTGGCTGGTACACGCATGGGGTGGATGCAGGCCACCGCATGGTCCGGGCCGATTTGCGCGAGTGGCGGAAGTTTCGAACACGCCTCGCTGGCGCGATCACACCGGTTGGAAAAGCGACAGCCGGCCGGTGGATCGACCAGGTCGGGCACCATGCCCGGAATGGCTTCCAGGCGTGTTTTTCCCGGTGCCGGCAGGGCATTCAGCAATTTGACCGTATAGGGATGCGCCGGTTCGCGGAAAATCTCCCGCACCGGGCCTGATTCGACAATGCGACCGGCATACATGACGATGATTCGGTCGCAATTTTCCGCCGCCACGCCGAGATCGTGGGTAATCAACAAAAGGGAACTGTTCTGTTTGCTGCGAATTTCGCCAAGCAACCGAAGGATCTGCGCCTGGATCGACACGTCCAGCGCCGATGTCGGCTCATCGGCGATCATCAGGCGTGATCCGCCAACCATGCCCATGGCGATCATCACACGCTGCGCCATGCCGCCGGACAGCTCGAAGGAATAGCTCTGCATCACCCGCTGGGCATCGCCCAGCCCGACCTGTTCGAGGGTTTCGAGAGCCAAAGCCTGCGCGGCAGCCCGGTCCATCCCCCGTGCAACGGTTGCCGCTTCCATGAGTTGGTTGCCAACCGTGGCGGTGGGATCCAGCGCTTTTTTCGGTTCCTGGAAGATGAAGGATATCTTGCGGCCACGGATCTTCCGCATGTCCCGCTCGGAGTATTTGAGGAGATCATCCTTTTCCAGCAGGATCTCGCCGCTCTCGATCTTTCCAGGCGGTTCGACGAACCCCATGATCGCCCGCGCAGTGACACTTTTTCCACATCCCGTCTCACCCACCAGACCCACGGATTCGCCCTGTCCGATGGAAAACCGGACACCCTCAAGCGCCTTCACGACACCGCGATAAGTGTAAAAATTGATCTTGAGATCGCGGACTTCGAGCAATGGCTCCATCAGCGCGATTTGCGGTTTGTGTGCATCATTGACCGTTCTTTTGCGTTACCGGCTCCGGCGCGCAGAGCCTGACTGCCGGGAAGGCTAAGTTGCGTGAACTTGCGTTGTCAAATATGTTTTTCACTTGCTTAAACCATCAAATCCATGCTGTGATAAATCCAAATGGATTTAATTTCAAGTGAATTGCCGGATCATGACCCAATTTGAAAATACCGCCAGACAGGCTGTTTCTGCGGAGGGACTGCAACAAAGCGTCTCCTATCTGTGCTCCCTCGGCGAGAAGGTTCCAGGGACCGCGGAAGAAGAAAAAGCCTGTACCTATATCACTGATAAGCTTGCCGAATATGGCATCGAACACACCGTCCACCGGTTCGACAGCTATGTCAGCGCGCCCGTCTCCGCAAAGGTTCTGATCACCGCGCCTGAAACTCTGGAGGTCGAGGCCGTCGGCGTGGCATTTGGCCTCTCGACCCCGCCCGATGGATTTTCCTCGGATGTCGTTTTCGTCGGAACCGGAACACCGCAGGAATATGAGGGCAAGGATGTCAGCGGCAAGATCGTGCTGCTGGAAAAGCTGCCCACGCCGGAACGCGCGACAGTCGCCGCCGCCATGGGCGCCACCGGCATGATCTGCATGTCCGCCGGCAAACAGCGGCACAAGATGATCATTACACCGGTCTGGGGCACACCGGGCTATGACGAGGCCCGGAAAATACCGCGTGTGCATGTCGCGTCCATCGCCGGCGATGACGGCCGTCCGCTGATCGAGTGGGCAAAGGCCGGATCGCTCGAGGCGACCATGGTCACGGAAACATTCGAAGGGTGGCGCGAAGTTCTGCTGCCGGTCGCGGAGATCAAGGGCCGGGAACCGGAATTCGTCCTGGTGGGTTCCCATTACTGTTCCTGGTTCGAGGGATCGACCGACAATGTCACCGGTGACAGCTGCATCCTGGAAATGGCCAGGCTCCTGAAGCAGAACGAGGGCAATCTTCGATACGGCGCCCGCTTTGCCTGGTGGCCCGGTCACAGCCACGCCCGCTATTCGGGATCAACCTGGTATGCCGATACCTTCTGGCAGGATCTCTTCGATCATGCCATTTCCTACTTCAATATCGACAGCCCCGGCGTGAAGGGCGCGACGGTCTACGTCCCGCGCCACCAGATGGGCGAGGTCTCGGAATTCAACGAGGCCACGACCAAGGAAATCACCGGCTGGGACACCGACACATCAAGCCGGGCCCAATTGGCACTCGGCAAACGCAAGGACAAATATGTTTCGTCGACCCGTCCGTCCCGCGCGGCCGACCAGTCCTTCTGGGGGGTCGGCCTGTCATCGATTTCCGTCTATGGCATGCTCACGCCGGACGATCCCAACCGGGACCCGAATGTCGGTGGCTCCGGCGGCGCCTGGTGGTGGCATTCGCAGCATGAATCGGTCGACAAGGCCGATATGGATATTCTCAGTCAGGATGTCAGGCTCTACATCACCATCCTTTCAAGATTGTGCAATGCGACGGTATTGCCCTTCAACTACACGCTCTCCGCTCAGGATTTTCTCGATGCGCTACGCGAATATGATGAGGAAGCCGGGCAGTGGCTGGACTTCGATCCGCTGAAGGCAAAGGCACAATCACTGCAAAATGCAGTTGCAGCCATGCACAAGGCCGCAGAGCACCTGACGGACGACGCCGAGACCAGCAGGGTCAACCGAACATATTTGCGACTCGCCCGCTGGCTCAACCCGGTGCTGTTTCAGACCCGCAGCGGATATGAGCATGATCCGGCCTTGTCTTCGCGCTGCTTGCCGGGACTGTCCGGAGCCCTGAAACTGAAATCCATGGATCCGCAGTCCGATGCATTCAAATTCGACATTGTGGGACTGAAAAGAGAGATCAACAGGATCAGCCATCATCTTACCGAAGCGCAACGTCTGGTCGATGGATGGCTGCAGCGCGCCGGTTAACCGGCAGGCGTTGTCGCATCGCACCAGAACAAACAGGGAGAACACAAAATGGCATTAAAACTTAAATTTCTGTCGGGATTGACCGCCGCCGTTCTGCTGCTGTCGGGAATCGTGGCATCAGCTGAGACGCTGATCGTCGCCCGTGGCTCGGATGCCAATTCGCTGGATCCGGCCGAAGGCACGTCCTTCGAGGCGATCAAGGTCGCAGACTGGACCTTTGACGGTCTTGTGCGTTTTGATGGCAACAGCCACAAGATTGTGCCGGCGCTGGCTGAAAGCTGGGACCTGTCGGATGACGGGTTGACCTGGACATTCAAACTGCGTGATGGCGTCACCTTTCACGACGGAACACCGCTGAATGCCGAAGCGGTTGCCTTTTCGCTGGAGCGGCAGCGCGACAAGGAGCACCCCTATCATTGTGCCAATTGCCGCCGCTGGAGCGCCAAATTCGCCGCCATCGAGAAAACCACAGCACTTGACGACAAGACGGTCGAGATCAAGCTGAAGGAGCCGGCACCCGCGCTGCTCGTCAACCTTGCTTTCTATATTGGCTACATCGTCAGTCCGACGGCTGTCATGGCCGATCCGGAAGGTTTCCGGTCGAATCCGGTCGGCACAGGCCCCTTCAAATTTGTCCGCTGGGAACGTGACAATTTCATCGAATATGAGGCCAACAAGGATTATTACCTTGGCGCGCCAAAGGTCGACAAACTGATTGTCCGGGTCATCCCGAACAATGACGTTCGTTTCCTGGCACTGAAGAAAGGCGAAGTCCATCTGATCTATGGCGTTCCTTTCCCGCAGTTCGGTGAAGTCGATAGCGACCCGAACCTGACGTTGCATCAGTCGCCGACCCTGGGCATTTCGTTCATGGCAATGAACACCGAACAGCCGCCCTTTGACGACATCAAGGTTCGCCAGGCCGTTGCCCACGCGATCAACAAGGACCGCATGTTCCAGACGGTGTTTTTCGGACGCGGTGAGATTGCCAATCAGGTGATTCCCTCGACCTGGTGGGGCCACAGCGACGGCGCCGCGAGCTATGACTATGATCCGGAAAAGGCCAAGGCGCTGCTCAAGGAAGCCGGTATCGAAGACGGGTTCAAGACCACTTTGACATCCTGGACAAACCCTCGGCCTTATCTTCCGGCACCACGCGATGCCGTGTCCCTGATCAAGTCCGACCTTGGTGCCATTGGCATCGATGTGGACGTGCAGACCATGAACTGGTCGACGTTCCGGGAAAGCCGCGGCAAGGGTGAATATGGCCTGACCATGGGCGGTTGGATTTCCGGCACCCTGGATCCCGACGGCATCATCTATGCCCTCTTCCACAGCCGCTATATTCGCGAGAAGGATGCCCTGAACTGGGCCCGTTACCGCGACGAGGAACTCGACGCGGTTCTGGAGAAGGCGCGCGGCATCTATGATCAGGACGAACGCGATCCGCTCTACAAGGAAGCGGCCGACCGGATCACCAATGCCGCGACGGGCGTCTTCTTCGCCCATCCGATTACCGCGATTGCAACCCGGTCGAATGTCAAGAATGCATTCATTCACGATTCGAACTGGGTCCCGCTTCACGAGGTCGAAATCGTCGAATAACAGAAAGGCCGGGCGGCACCATGCCGCCCGGTCATCCACATGGCCACCGTATCCGGGATTACAGCCACGCCGCTGCGTCTGACGCTTGCCAACCCGCTGGCAACGTCGAAGCGAACTTACGGCAGCCTGGATATCATCATCGTTCGCGCCGACAGCAAATGCGGGGCCACCGGGTGGGGCGAAGCGCGCGAATGCACCCACATCACCGGCGAAACGCTCGTTGGAATGTGTGATGCCATCAAGAGCCATCTCGGTCCGGCCGTCATCGATCTCGAACCGGGTGATCTCGCTCACGCCCATCGACGCATGAACGCGGCAATGATCAACAACACTGCAGCAAAATCGGCCATCGACATGGCCCTTCATGATTTGGCCGGTCTGTTGGCCGGCCTGCCGGTCTCCCGGCTTCTGGGTGGCGGCCCGCGTGGTCCGATTGAAACGTCCAAGGCCGTCTCGGTCGGCAAGACCAGGGCAATGGTCGACCAGGCCCGGGACTTTGTGGCCGCAGGTTTCAGGACACTGAAACTCAAAACCGGCCTCGATGAAAAGCAGGAATTGAGCGCCATCACTGCGATCCGGGACACCGTTGGACCGCACATCAATCTCAAACTGGACGCCAATCAGGGTTGGTCACTGCCACAGGCCACGCGGTTTCTGTCGGCAGTGGAACACCTGGACATTCAGATGGTTGAACAGCCTCTCGCAGCCTGGGACCTTGCCGGCCATGCTGAATTGCGCCGCCGAACACCGATCCCGGTGATGCTGGATGAGAGCGTACACGGTCCCCGTGACGCCCGGCGGGCAATCGAGACAGGCGCGGCGGATCTGATCAACATCAAGCTGATCAAGACCGGTGGACTGGCGCCGGCGCGGGACCTCACATCCATCTGTGAGGCAGCGGGAATCGCCTGCCAGATCGGCACACTCGACACCGGCATCGGCAGCGCGGCGGCAGCCCATTGTGTTCACGCCTGTCCCGTCATCCGCTTTGCCGAAATCAATGGTCCAACCCGGCTGGCAAGGGATTTGGCCACGGGATTACAAGTCACGGACGGCCATGTCATACTGAGTGAAGGGCCCGGCCTTGGTATTCAAATCGACAAACAAGCGATCGAGGAAATCAGCCCATGAAGATCTGCTACGTGGTTCCAGGCATCGGTCTGGCGGAGGAGGAGCGAGCCCGGCGAGAGGCCCGGCTGAACGAAATCGCCGCACCCGATACAACGGTTGCCGTGGAACAGGTCGAGGACGGACCACGCTCCATCGAAAACGCGGTCGATGAATACAAGGCCATGCCCGAAGTGCTGAAATTCATTTGCGGACGGCAGGCCGATTTCGACGGCTTCATCATTGGTTGCGCCGGCGACAGTGGTCTCGAAGGCGCACGCGAACAATCGCAAAAACCCGTCATCGGTCCCGGTGAAAGTTCGATCCTGCTGGGCACCTGCGGTGACAAACTGTTTTCCATGGTGACGATCTCCGGCGAGCGGGCCCGGATCAAGCGGCGCATGGTCCGCGAGGCCGGGCTGGATGAGCGGCGGCTGGTGTCCAGCCACACGCTGGATATTCCCGTTCTGTCGCTCTATGCCGACAAGGACAAGACCCAGGCGCGCCTCGTCGCACTGATGCATGAGGCCCGGGCAAGGGGTGCGGAAACCATGCTGCTGGGCTGCATGTCCGTGGCCTTCATGGAAACCGAACGGCTGCGCGCCGTCAGCGACGAGGCGGGAATTTCCCTCGTCAACCCGATTGTCACGGCTGTCAAAATGGCCGAGGCACAAATCGCCATGCGGCAATTCGGGGGCTGAACGATGTATCGGAGTCCGGCAGCGTGAGCATCACCGACAAGACCAGCAGCAGTGGCACCTGGCGCGACAGCATCGGCCATACATTTTACCTTTTCCGGCGCCGGCCAACCGCCTTTGCCGGATTGGGCTTCATCCTCTTTCTCATTCTCGTCGCTGTCCTGGCACCGCTCATCGCACCCTATTCACCCGAGGAATTCACCAATGAGGTCCTCAAGGGTCCAAGCTGGGCGCATCCCTTCGGTGTCGATCATCTCGGCCGTGACCAGTTGAGCCGTGTGATCTATGGAACGCAGATTTCACTCTGGGTCGGGTTTCTCGCGGTCGGCCTGTCTTTAACGGCCGGAACCGCCATCGGTGTGATCTCCGGCTACTTTGGCGGCTGGATCGACAACATCATCATGCGGGCCATGGATATCATGATGTCGCTGCCCTACGTGCTGCTCGCCATCCTGATCGCCGCCGCGCTGGGGCCATCCCTGGAAAATGGAATCCTGGCCATCGGCATCGTTCGGGTGCCGCGCTTTGCGCGGCTGGCGCGCGGCTCGACCCTGTCGGTCAAGGAATTGCTCTATGTGGAAGCCTCCCGAGCCGTGGGCAGCCCGCACTGGCGGATCATCGTCAAGGACATCCTGCCCAATATTGCCGGCCCGATTGTGGTCTATGCAACACTCAGCCTGGGCGATTCCATTCTGGCGGCCGCGGTATTGAGTTTTCTGGGCCTTGGTGCCCAGCCGCCAACACCCGAATGGGGTGCCATGCTCAACGAGGCACAGCAATACATCATCAATGCCCCCTTCATGTCGATCTTCCCGGGGCTTGCGATCTTCCTGACCGTGTTGGCTTTCAACCTTTTCGGCGACGGTCTGCGCGATATTCTGGACCCGAAATCACGGCGCTGAGAAAACCGGCAATTGCCGGAAGCGGCTGACCTGCCGATAAGACTTGAATGCGCTGGAAACTCCCAGGCGGCACCCTTTTCACTTCCATGATTGGCCGTGAAAAGGTTCAGAACTCAAGCAGAACCTTGCCCATGGAGCCGCGTGACGAAATCAAATCATGGGCCGCGCCGACATCGGACAGCGCGAATGTGCCGGCGATCGTCACGATCAGACCGTCGCGCACCATGTCGAACACCGCCGAGGCACGGCGTTCCAGCGCCGCCCGTGTCAGCACGTAATGTTTGAGATTGGTGCGCCGGATTGCCAGCGAGCCAAGCGCATTGAGCCGCTGCAGGTCAAACGGTGGAATAGGTCCGCTCGACGCGCCGAATAGGACCAGCGTGCCAAGCGGCCGCATCAGGCGCAGATTTTGCTCGAAGGTCGACGCGCTGACATTGTCGAGCACCGCGTGCAGCCCCTCAAAACCGGCAATTGCCCGGCAGCCGGCCTCGAAATCCTGTTCGCTGTAATTGATCAAGTGATCGGCGCCGAGGCGGCGCGCATGGTCAAGCTTCTGCGTCGTCGAAGCAGTGGCAATGACCGTCGCACCCCGCCGCTTGGCCATTTGCGTCACCAATCCCCCGGTACCGCCCGCCGCCGCGTGAACGAGAACCCAGTCACCAGCCTCAACGCAATAGGCATCGTGGGTCACATAATGCGCCGTCATGCCATGGGTCAGAACAGCGGCCGCTGTCTTCAACTCAACATCGTCCGGAACCCGCACCAGGCTGTCCGCCGGCACCACAGCCTTGTCACAATAGGCGCCGAAGACACCGCGATAGGCAACCCTGTCACCAGCTTTGAAGCTCTCGACCCCCGTACCCACGGCCTCGATTTCGCCGGAGGCTTCATTCCCTGGAACATAGGGCAATTGCGTTTCATATTGCGTGCCGCTGCCGCGGGTCTTGCCCTGACGCTGCGAGATATCGGCAAAATTCACACCGGCATAGGCCTGCCGCACCAGAACCTCGCCGGCCCCCGGGCTCGGATCCGGCCCGTCATGCAGGACCATGTTCTCCGGCCCGCCGAAGTCACGCACTAAAATGGATTTCATGATGCCAAGCCTCCCGCTTTGCAGGAAAGCTTAGCGTTTTGCAGGCAAGTGAGTCCATTCATTCACCCGGTCGGATGTTGCAACTCGCATCAACATCAATATGTAAAGTGTCCTTTACATTTCGCACACGCATGGTATGTAAAGGATGCTTTCCATATCAGGAGAACACAACATGACACCGGAGCAAGCCACCTGCCGCTATTTCAAAGCCTTTGTTCCAGCGATCTGCGTCTATGCAGTGGGAACAGTGGGCATCACTTGGCTCGGAAGCAGATCCTTGGTCCCATCTGCCGTCCTGTACATGCTGGCTCTTGTTCCGGTAGTTGCAATCTTCCTTGCGTTCTGGGCGCATTGGCGATTTGCGACCGAAGTCGACGAGTTTTTGCGTTTGATTCAGATAAAGGGCACGCTCTTTGGCATCGCCTGCGTCATGATTGTTGCATCCGGATGGGGTACGTTGGAAACGCTCGCTGATGCACCGAATTTGCCTGTTTTCTGGCTTCTGCCAATCTTCTGGGTGGCACAATCCGCAGCCACAGCCATCATCTCGAAACGCGAAGGCGTGTTTTGATGAAAAACCGCCTGAAGGCACTTCGGGCGGAACGAGGTTGGTCTCAATCCGTCCTTGGGGACCATCTGGACGTATCGCGGCAGACGATCAATGCCATCGAAGCCGGGCGATATGATCCATCACTGCCCCTGGCGTTCAAAATCGCTCGGCTGTTCGGCCGGGTTATTGAAGAGATTTTTGAGGACGATGTTTGCGCTGATGATTGAGCGCCGGTAGAACGGTGGCACAGGTTGCACAGTCGTTCATCTCTGACTTCCTCAACCCCACACCCGCAGTCTAAACCTTGAAGAATGCTTCATGGCGGGTACATGCGGAGGATACAATATCCGTCCCGGTCTTACCCATTGGCCTTGTGCGCCCACGCAATCGCGTCTTCCAATCGGTCATCGCCCCAAAACAGCTCGTCTCCGACTTTGAAGCTCGGCGCGCCGAAAACGCCGTTCTTCAGCGCCTGGGCGGTCTGTGCGCGCAACTTGGCCTTGACCTGCTCATCCCGAGCTCGTTCGATCCATGCCTCGGGATCGGCTCCGGATTGCTTCAGGGCTTCTGAAAGAACATTTTCCTGCGAGATATCATCGCCACGGGAAAATTGTGCGGCAAAGACCGCACGGGCGAACGTCCCGCACCAGGGCTCATCCGCAGCAGCAATCATGATGCGCGCAGCCGGAAGACTGTTCATTGGAAAGATCGTTGGTCGTACAAAGGGCAAGCCGTAATGCTGCGAGCGCCGCTCGAGGTCACGCCACATATGGGCGCCCTTCACCGGATCCAGCACAAACGGTGAATTGCTGATTCCCTTCTCGCGAAAAATCGGGCCAAGGAGGAAGGGTTTCCATGAAAAATCGAGGTTTTCGGAACTAAGGAGCGCCTCGGCGCGCGAGACGGTTAAATAGGAGTAGGTGCTGGCGAATTCGAACCAGATTTCCAGCGTCATTATTGAATTTGTTTCATTTGCCAAGGCCGTCGACCCTGATCATTTTCGTCGTTGTGCTGAACAGTGTATCCATCATGTCTCGTGTGGCGGTCGATCCGGCCTTCGATCCCAAAAGCCTCAATTCAACCGATGGCAGCGCGGGCAATTCCGGCCAATGGTCAACGCTGACGATATCACTCGGCACATTGTGTTCGATCCTCACTCCGACCCCGAAGTTGGAGCGAAGCGCTGCCCAGATCGCCTGAAGGCTGGGGCTGGTCAGCACTTCGCGCCACCGTCGACCTGCAAGATCAAGCGAAGAAAGGGTCAATTGCCTGAAGAGGCAAGGATAATTGAACATCGCCAGCGGCATCGGCAGGTTTGAATCCGGTTTTTGATACCGGGCATGCGCGAGCCATCGCAGAGGCAATTCGCAAATCAGCTCGCCCTTGTTCTTCGAGTTCCTTGGAAAAAAGGCGATTGCCCCGTCAAGACGACCGGCCTCTATCTCTTCGTGAAGTGTGTGATTGTTGCCGGCCCGCACCGCAACGTGAATATCCGGGTGCCGATTTGAGAACGCATTGAGGGTCGCGGGCATCACGTCGTCGTAGAAATCCTGAGGCAGGCCAAGCCGCACTGTTTCGGGCGCGACAACCGCCCCGACCGCCCGCGCCGCTTCATCGTTCAACGCGATGATCTGACGAGCGTAGCGGACGAAAGCTTCACCGGCTTCGGTGGGCACCAGGCCTCTGCCCTTTCGAACAAAGAGTTGCAGGCCGGCCTGCTGTTCCAGCTTCTTGAGCTGCATGCTGATCGCCGATTGCGACCGGCCGAGTGCAAGAGCCGCGCGCGCGAAACTACCGTGCTCGGTCCCGGCCACAACTGCCCGAAGGGCGCCGATATCATAGTCTGTCATTATACCCGTTTTCTTGAACTGGGACTTTTGTAATATTCGTTATTCTTAATTATCGCATGGTGGTATCGTCTCAATCAAGCCATCACTTTGCGCGGTGTGCTGAGGTCAAACAGGTTCACAGGAGACGCAATTGGAAAATCCACCTGAATCGAACACAATCATGCGGCTCTTTCACGTCAGGGCAAAACAGGGTGCTGCTGAAAACCTGATGAAGAAATTTGCGACGATTTCGGTCGATGTTGTTCGGGACGAACCCGGGAATGAAGGTTATTTCTTCGGCCGTGGCGTCGCCTTCGACGAGAACACCGTTGTTTTTGCTTCCTTCTGGAAGGATCTGGCGTCTGTCAGAGAGCGTTTTGGGGAGAACTGGCAGTCCTCATTCCTGCCGGAAGGCTATGAGGACCTGATCGAAACCTGTTGGATTCAACACATTGATGTTGGCGCTGGTTGGCATGTCAGGTTTGGTGGATGCGATGATCGGGACCCGACCTCAAAGCGAGAGAATTGAAAACCCGACAGACACGACCAGCATCACGGCAAAGACGATGTTGACGACGCGGCCAAGCCTTGGATGTGTCAGAAACTGCGAGAATAGAGAACCGAAGGCCAGCCAGGCAATGGCGGTAATGACAATAACAGCCGACAGTGCCGCGAGTTTGGCAAGTGTATCAGCGACAATGTCATTATCGACGAGGCGTTGCCCCACATAGACTGCGCCGATGACCGCAAACGCTTTTGGATTTGCCAGAGCCAGCACCAAACCTGTGAACAATGTCGGCACCTTCGCGACGGGTCCGCCACAGCCTGCGATCGGCGCGGAAGCGATCCGCCATGCAAGATAAAGAATATAGCCCATTGCCAAAAGGGTAAGAACGCGCGTCAAGACCGGTTGGGACAGGATGATGGCCGTGGCTCCACTGGCGACCAGCACAAGCACACCGACTGTACCGAGGATAATCCCCGTCAGAAACGGCACGCCGCGATGAAACCCGTAAGCCGTTCCCACGCCCGCCAGGCCAAGGGTTGCCGGCCCGGGGCTGCCCATCAAGGGGAAAGCCGTCAACCAGAGGAGTAGGAGGTCGTTTGCCATCATTCTCCAACATTTTGTCGTCAGAGCACAATGCAGATCAGCAAGCCTCCTGTATTGAACGAATGTGCAGTGCTGCAGCAACGCCTTAAACAACATGCCCATGTGCAGATGCAAACCGGTCAAGGCTCGTGCGTCGGCAATTCCAGAGCATCGCGGAGTGCGATCGCCAGTGTATTCATCGAATAGGGCTTGGACAGCAACTTGACAGTCTGCTTCAGACCAGTTTGCTGGTCACCGGCTTCAGAAGCATCGTAGCCGGATGTCAGCAAGACTCCGGTGCCGGGTAGATTGTCGAATGCCCACTTTGCCAGATCGTAGCCAGAGAGGTCTCCAGGCATCCTGACGTCGCTGAAGATCAGTGATACAGGCCCGCCGGTCTCCAGCAGATTGATTGCTCCGGCTGCTGTTGAGGCTTCAATCACCTGGTAACCCAATGCCATCAGGCGTTTGCGTGTAACACTCAGAACCGCCTTGTCATCTTCAACCAACAGAACCAATTCGCCCCGGCCCAGGGGAACGCCATTATCAGACGATTTAGACACACCCCCATTCGATTGCGAGGAGGCGCGGGGAAGATGGATTTTGACGGTTGTCCCCTCCCCCTCGATGCTCTCAATCGTGACGAAGCCTCCGGACTGCTTGGCAAATCCGAAAACGGAACTGAGACCGAGCCCGCTCCCTTTGCCGGCTTCCTTGGTCGTGAAAAACGGCGTGACCGCATTTTTCAATATGTAGGGTGTCATGCCGGTTCCGGTGTCGGAAACACAAATCTGAACATATTCACCGGCCAGCGCCCCGGGGATGTACCTGACATCAGCAGCGTCGAATGATTGGTTGCGTGTGACAATACGCAGCCTCCCGCCCGACGGCATCGCATCACGCGCATTGACAGCAAGATTCAGGATGGCGCTATCCAACTCGCCGGCATCGGCGAATATCCACCAGGCATTGTGGGCCGGCGTCACCTCAAAGGTGATATTTTCGTCCAGTGTCCGCTCCAACAACTGTCTGGCATTCTCAATTCGTTTGTTGACGTCCAGCAGGGCCGGTTCCAGGGATCCCTTTCGTGCAAAGGAAAGCAGGCGATGGTTGAGGCTTGCGCCGGCTTCGACGGCCTCCAGCGCATCTTCGATCAGCTCTTTTACCTGATCGTCCGCTATCCGCATTGCCGCAAGTTCGAGGTTGCCTCCAATAACGGCCAACAGGTTGTTGAAGTCGTGAGCCACACCGCCAGCGAGTTGACCGATTGAATCGAGACGCTGTGCGTGCGTGAGCGCTTCCTGCGCCTTCTGATGCTCGTGCATTTCCCGCTCCAGTTGGCGGGTGCGCTCGGCGACACGCGCTTCCAGGTCCAGATTTGATTGCGACAACCGTCTCTCGACAGTCTTGCGCTCGGTGATGTCATAGTTCACGCCGATCATGGAGGTTGGCTTTCCGCTTTCGTCGCGACGCAGTATGCCTCCGCGACCAACAAGCCAACGCACCTCTCCGCTTTTGTGCATCACGCGAAACTCTTGCCGAAATGGGAGGTCGCTTTCGACGGTTACAGCGATCGCTTCTGCGATTCGGTCATGATCATCGGGATGAATGGTCGCAATCGCTCTCTGGCCCAGCATTTCTCCCCCATTGCGAGGAACATCAAACAATTCGAACTGTCGGTCATCCCAGTGCAATTGATCATCCGTCAGATCCCAGTCCCATGTCCCGATACCCGCTACTTCGCAGGCAAATCGCATACGCGTTTCACTGGCCTGCAGCGCAATGACCGCTTCCTTGAAGGCCGTGATATCCCGTGCCTCCGGGACAAGTGAAACGACAGTCCCGTCATCTTCAAATACCGGCGTAAGTGAAAAATCGACATTGACAACTTCGCCGTTCTTGCCGGAGAGCAGCGCTTCGAAACGAGTGGCTTCGCCAGAAGCGCCCCTTCGTATGGCCTGCCTGATGGCGTCTCTGGAATTCGAAATGTCACGCCACCAAGGTGTCTCCCAGAAAGGCTTGCCGACAACATCTGCGAGACTTGCGCCTACGAATTCAAGCGAACTGCGGTTGGCGTCGAGCAAGGTACCGTCAGGCGAAAGCAGGCCTATGAAGCTCTGAACGAGGTCATAGACGTTTCGGTGTTGGCTGGCACCACTTCCGACTTCCCGTGAAAGCGACATCCTTTTCCTTTCGACCCGATCTGACAATACTCTACTCTGCGGTCGATGACACCAGCCCCTTCATCCGCATAAAGTGATCCGGCATTCGATTGATGCAGATTTTCCGGTAAGGGCAATTCAGGTTTTGACGGGATCGGCAAGACCTGAATGCATCGACAAAATCAAGGCCGACACCGTTATCCCGTTTCTGACAAAACGTGAAACGGTTGTCTGATGATTTCCGTACCGATCTGGCAGGATTGGTTCCGGCGCCTCAAGTTTTGAGATGACTTTGTACCGAGCGGTCAGTATAGTGCCCGTGGCATAGGTTGAGCTTTGGCTGAAATCGAGTTGCATTCGGGAAGAGGGAGAGAGCGTTGTGACCGGCTATGATCATGTTTCCGCACCAGGACAGATTGGAAATCTGACCATCAGGAACCGTGTTTCCATGTCTCCGATGGAGCGAAACTGGGCTGACCGGCTCGGCAATCCGACCCAGGCCTACATCGACTATCTGGTTGAACGTGCCAAGGGTGGTGTCGGGTTGATGGGGGTTGAGTCAACCTATATCGACGCCCGTGGCCGCGGCAACATGTTCCAGCTTGGCCTGTGGCACGACAGCAATATCGACTGGCACAAGAAGCTCAATGACGCGGTCAAGCCGCACGGCGTGCGCACCCAGGCCGAGATCAACCATGGCGGCCGCAACTGCTCCATACCACGCACTGGCCTGCAGCCGGTCGCCCCGTCGCAAATTCCCAATGACATTGTCGGCGCCAATGTGCTGAAGGAACTCAAGGCCGACGGCATATCGGAAATCGTCGAACGCTTTGCCGATGGCGCCCGGCGGGCAATTGCGGCCGGATATGACATGATCACCATCCACGGTGCCCATGGCTATCTCATCACCAGTTTCCTGTCGCCGAAATACAATCAGCGCGATGACGACTATGGCGGCAGCGAGGAAAACCGCTGGCGTTTTCCACGCCGGGTCTTTGAAGCCATCCGCCAGGAAGTCGGCGGCGACGTACCGGTCGGTATCCGCATTTCGGCCATCGAGGATGTGGAAGGCGGCATGACGATCGAACAGTCCGCCAACTTCATCAACCATCTGAGTGAGCTTGGCCTCGACTATGTGGATGTCAGCGCCGGTATTTATGAATCGCTGGAAACGGTAATCCAGCCCATGGACCTCCAGCAGGGCTGTCTGCTGCCGCATGCGCGCGCCATCCGGGAGAAGGTCAGCATTCCGGTGATCGCCGCCGGCCGCATCAACGACATCGACATTGCCGAACGAGCTGTCAGCAGTGGCGATGCGGATTTCGTCCACATGGGGCGCGCCTTCCATGCCGATCCCGAGATCTATGCCAAAACCGTCAATGGCAACAAGGACAAGGTGATCGGTTGTATCGCCTGCAACCAGTGTTGCGCGGTCCTGTTCGTCAATGAACGCTCGGTCTGCACCGTCAATCCGGCCGCCGGCCGCGAGCGGTCGATGCCGATCATTGCAGCGCAAACGCCGAAAAAGGTCATGGTGGTCGGCGGAGGCCTGGCCGGAATGGAGGCCGCCGCCGTCGCCGCGCAGCGCGGGCACGACGTCACGCTCTATGAGAAGAACGACACCTGTGGCGGCATCATCACGATCATGCGCTCGGCCCGCAACAGGCTCAATTGGGGACGAGCCGCTGAAGACAGGATCCAGCTACTGCGGGAATCCGGCGCAAAGGTCGTGACCGGCAAGGAAATAACGCCCGACGACATCCGGGCAGAAAAGCCCGACGTGCTGATCCTGGCAACCGGAACCAAACCGTTCATGCCGGCCTATATTCCCGGAATCGATGAGGACATTGTCACCAATTACGATGATCTGATCCGCGGCCGAACGGATGTCGGGGTCAATGTGGTGCTTCTGGGTGGCAACATGTCGATCGCCACGACCACCGCCGAATATCTGGCGGAAAATGGCGCGGATGTCACGGTCATCGAGGCAACCGAAACGCTGGCCGAGGATGAGGAATACATGGCTCGAAAGGTCCTAATGGAGCGCATCGAGGCCAATTCGCAGATCACCGTGCGCACCAACGCCAATATTGAAGAGATTCGCGAGGACAGCGTGATCGTGCAGTCGGGCGGCGAAACCGAAGAGCTGGAGGATATCGACCAGGTCGTCGTGGCGCTTTTGCGGGACATGGATCGCGACCTGATAGAGAACGTCACCGGCGGCCTCACGGATGAACTGGGGATCGAGACCCATGTCATCGGCGATGCGTCCTGGCCGCGCCATCCCTATTACGCGGTGCTCGAAGGATCGAACATCGGCCGGGCGATCTGAGCGATGGGCCTGGACTGGTTCGGCAGGCACAATCGAGCCCGGACGAACGGCGAGCGGGTCACCCGCGACACCACCCGGTTGCTGGCGGATCTGGCCGAAATTTTGCCACCGGACGGTTTGGTCACATCCGATCGCGCGCTCAAGGTCCATGAAACGGACGGATATGTCGCGCAAAAAGGCCGTGCCGCGGCCATCGCAAGGCCGCGGTCCACCCGGCAGGTCCGGGACGTGATGAGACTGTGCCATCTCCATGGCGCACCCGTTGTTCCGCGTGGTTCAGGAACCAGCCAGGTCGGCGGCGTTGTTCCTGAGGACGGTGCCATTCTGATTTCAATGGCGCGGATGAAGTCCGTGCTGGAATTCGATCGGAACAAGGGTCTGATCCGCGTCCAGGCCGGTATCACCAATCTCAAGGTCAGCAAATACGCCGTGCGGGCCGGTTGGTTTCACGCGCCCAATCCTTCATCGCGACGCACCTGTACGATCGGCGGCAACATCGCCACCAATTCCAGCGGATCGTCGTTCCTGCGCTACGGCGGCACGGCCGATAACCTTGTCGCGGCACACCTGGTTCTCGATGATGGGGAGAGCATCGAACTCTCCGGCGACGACCCGGCGCTCGCTCTGATCTGCGGGTCGGAGGGACAGATGGGCCTGGTAACGGAAGCGCAGCTTCGGCTCCACCGGATTCCCGAAAGCCGAATGGCTCTGGTCGCCGGTTTTGCAACCGTCCGCGCGGCTCTTGCCTTCAGCCAATCGGCACTGGCACAAAGCGACAGCCTGTCCGCACTCGACCTGATGGACAAAAGAGCCGTCCGGCTGACTGAAGCGTTTCGGCCCAGCGACTATCCGCTTGGCGCCGAGGCGATCATTTTGGCCGAACTGTCCGGGCCAGCCGCATCGGTCGATCATCAGACCAACGCACTCGCATCGCTGGCTGGCAGGCACGACATGATCACCTGCAGGACGAGCACCGACATCCAGGCAATCTGGTCTGGTCGTAACGCCGTTTACGGCGCGATTGGCCAAAGGAATAACTTTCTCAGCCTCGATTGCGCTGTACCGCTGTCGCAATTGCAGCAGCAAATCGAACAAAGCAAGCTCGTGGCGAAAGACCACGCGCTGGAGGTGGCAACTGTCATCCATTGCGGCGACGGAACGGTGCACAGCTTCCTTCTGTTCGATCCCAATGATCCCGATGAAAGGAGCCGTGCGGACCGCTGCGCCGTCTTGATCCGCAGCAAGGCCGCCGGAAATGGTGGCTCCGTCTCATCTGAATACGGCATCGGACTTCGAAACCGTAAAGCACTGGCCCTGCAATATTCGGCCCGCTCGCTGAAGCAGCAGACCGACATTGTCGAGGCATTTTCAAAGGAACGCACCCTCAACCCCGGCAAGTGTTTTCCGGAATGGATGCGGGGGGCTTCGTAATGGCAACCGCCTATCCTGAAACAATTGGTCAGACCGCACAAATCATACGTGCCGCGGCAGGTGGTGGCAGCCTGCAGATCATCGGGAACGGAAGCCGCTACCCGGCGGACCCTGGGACACCCGGTCTGTCCGTTGCAGGTTTGTCCGGCATACGGATTTATGAGCCGAATGACTGGACCGTAACGGTCGGCGCGGGAACACCACTGGCGCAAATCAACAAAATCACCTCTACGAATGGGCAGAGGCTGGCTTTCGAAGTGCCAACCGATCGACGAAAGGACGATCCAGACCCCAAAGCAACCATTGGCGGCGCGATTGCGACGAACGCCGGCGCATCTCCCGGTCGCCGGTTGCGGGACAGCGTGCTTGGGATGCGGTTCATCAATGGCAACGGCGAAATCATCGAGGCGGGTTCCCGGGCAATCAAGAATGTCGCCGGGATCGATCTGGCGAGAGGGCTCGTCGGCTCCTGGGGGAACCTCGCATTGATCTGCGAGGTGACGCTGCGTCTGGTCCCCGTTTTACCGCGGCAGCAAACCATCGCGGCCACGGTTCCCACCTTCGTGGCGGCCTTGGCGCCGGCCGACGCATCACACGCAGACAGGACAATCGAATTCGGAGCGATCGAGCGGCCTTCGTCGAGCGCAAGACGATCCAGGGACCGGCTCAACGACCGCATCAAACAGGCCTTTGACCCAAAGGGTGTTTTCAGCAGCAAACCCTTTCTGTTTCGGACCGCGAGTTGAGGAGGAACCATGGAAACCCGTTTTTCCATCGCGGCGTTGGCCGACCCGGATGTCCAGGAAGCCGAACAGATTATCAAGCAGTGCATTCATTGCGGATGTTGCAATGCCGGTTGCCCCACCTTTGATCTGCTGGATGATGAACTGGATAGCCCGCGCGGCAGAATTTATCTGCTCAAGGACATGCTGGAAAACGGCCGGGCCGCCGACCGCGAAAGTGTTCTGCATCTCGACCGGTGCCTGTCGTGCCTTGGTTGTCTCACGACCTGCCCGTCCAATGTCGACTACATGCATTTGATCGACCATGGGCGTGTTCATATCGAAAACACATATCAACGCCCTCTTCCCGACCGTATGGTGCGCGCACTCATCAGCCTGGTGTTGCCCTACCCGTCCCGGTTTCGCACCGCAATGCACTTGGCCCGGCCCGTTAAGCCACTGGCCGAATTGCTGGGATCCATTGCGGCACTCAAACCAGTTGCTGCCATGTTGGACCAGGCGCCCACACAACTGCCAAAACCTTCAGATGCTCCAACGCGAGGGATCTTCGCGCCTCAAAATTCAGGTACGAAACGGGTTCTCATTCCGTCTGGCTGCGTGCAGCAGGTCCTTGACGCCGACATCAACGCATCCGCCATCCGGCTGCTCAATCATTTTGATGTGGCTGTTGAAGTCCCCAACGATGACGGTTGCTGCGGCGCACTTGTCTATCACCTTGGGAAAAAGCGCCAGGCGTTGGAGCAGGTACGGCGCAACATCGATGCCTGGCATCCAAAACTTGAAGCCGGCGAAATCGAAGCGATCGTTATCACGACATCGGGATGCGGAACAACCATCAAGGATTATGGGCACATGCTGGCCAATGATCCCGACTATCGAGAGCGAGCCCGGCAGATTTCCGAAAGTGCGGTGGACATCTCACAATATCTCGTGGCGCTTGATCTGCCGAAACCGGAGCGGAAGCTGGGTGTCAGCGTCGCCTACCATTCCGCCTGCTCGCTACAGCACGGGCAGAAGATCATGAATGAACCGCGCAAGCTGTTGTTGAGGGCGGGATTCAAGCTCAAGCGCCCTGAAAATGAACATTTGTGCTGTGGATCGGCGGGCACCTATTCCATTCTGCAATCGGACATCTCCAGGCAACTTCGCGACAACAAGGTCGACCATCTCAGCGCGACCGACGCGCAGGTCATTGCCGCTGGAAACATTGGTTGCATCAAGCATATCGGAGCCGGAACCGACATTCCCATTGCCCATACCGTGGAATTGCTCGATTGGGCCTATACAGGCCACAAACCAAGGAAACTGGCAGATCTTGAACACCAAGACCGAAAGCAGCCAGCAAACGGACACGCAAAGGATTGAACCATGGATGGACGGAGGAGCCGGACGCTGAAATTTTCTGTACATTGCAACCCAGCGCTGATAATTGCTGCCGTGCGGATGATCGGGTGAACCGGGTTACGGCAGCTTCGCAGGCGTTGAGTTCGACGCCGCACCAGGGATTTCACCGCAGTGAACAATGTTTCGATCTGCGGCCGCCGGTTCTGTGACGGCGCGACATCGAACTTTCCAGCCAGGTGCGAAGAAAAGCCCGTACAGCCGATGCGTTGGCAATGCTTGGCATGGTTCGGATCCTGACCACCGGTATTTTTGGAGACTTTTTTGAACACTGACCAACCACAAGTGGCGAACAAGCCGCCAAAGCCGATCTCCGGAACGAAGCGGATGATCATGGCAAAGGCCGCCGATCTGTTTGCCGAAAAGGGGTTCTCAGCCGTTGGAACGACGGAAGTCGGCGAAGTCGTCGGGCTGGGCAAGGGCGCACTCTACTATCACATCGGGTCCAAGGGCGATCTGCTTTACGTGATCATGACGGATTATATGGCAACGCTGATTGAAAGCGGACGGGCCATTGTCCAGGACACAACCGATACCCGGGAGCGGATTGAACAGCTAAGCCGGTCGTTCATGGAAACGATGTTTTCCAACCGCTCCGCCATGACGGTGTGCTTTCGCGAAATCCACTCCCTTAATATCGACCTGCAGGAAAATGTCGTCCAGCTCCATGGCGACTATCAGGAAATCTGGGAAAAGACCTTCGAGGAAGGTGCCAAGCGCGGTGAGTGCAGATCGGTAAACCGCATCGAATGCAAGGCGCTTCTCGGCATGTATTTCTACAGTTTTCTCTGGGTCAAGACCAACGGTTCGGCAACCGGTGAGGAAATCTCCGACAATTTTGCCGGGATCGTTCTCGACGCGGTCGGCATCGGGCGCTAGCAACAAAGACAATCCGAAACGTCGGGCTGGAGCCATTCAGGTTTTTTCGGGATCGGCAAAACCTGAACGCATCAGCAAAATCAATGGCCGAAACCATTGTCACTTTTCTGACAATATGTGAGTCGATCTACCCGCCAATGGGCTCACCCGTCGCCGTTTTTCCGTATCGCGCACCGATTTCCGCTCGGATTTCCGGCACGCCATGTTTCCAGAACATCGACCGCATATAGTCCGCAGCGCCCGGTAGCGCATCCGGCCCGGTGATCCTGAACATCTCCCCGACAACGGCGCTGTTATCGATGATCTCCTGCAGTTCCGCATCTCCGACATCCGCCGGATCGCCTCCGAAGAGCTTGGCGAAATGGACGGCCATTTCATGTTGCTGGCGATAGTCGGAATGATGCCCCTTTTCGACGCATTCGGCGACACCGGCTTGCAACGCTTCACGGCTGGGAGCCGGTATAACTCCGCCCCATGTATAGGCGATATAGCGTGCCTGTTGCTCCAGCACGACCGGATAGGGGCCCAATTGGGCATACATGCCGATAAAGGCCAGATTCTCCAAATCCGGATGAAAGGTGAATTCGCTCAGATCGATCGACTTTCTGGTCAGATTGACAGTTCGCGCAATGCCATCGCTCAGATAGGGCAGATTGAGGTCGAAACCGGTGCCGATGATAATCGCATCGACGTCCACCTTGGTTCCATCGGTAAAGGTCACCGTGTTTCCGCTGACGCTCTGCACCCACGGCCTGGCGTCAATCCGGTCTTCCGCCATCAGATTGAGATAGTGCTGCGATCCGGTGATACCGGCTTTCGCCATGTCCTCGTGGGGAGCGGGCGCGCCATATCGTGCAGGATTGCCGCCCATCGTCTCCAGGAATTCCTTTGCACCAGCGAGCAGGACCTCCGGATCCTCTTCCCGAAAGGCAAGGCCCCCGGCACGGGTGAAGGCGTAATATTCCAGGGGTACACCGGCAAACATTTTCGGCATGACGTAACGCTGTCGGCGCTGAGCCAGATAGACACGCTCCGTCGGCATCATGGCCATGTCGCTGGCAATCTCCAGAGATGAGATACTGCCGCCGAGAACCAGAATGCGCTTGCCGAGATAGGTCTCGGGCTTCTTGTATCGAAAGGCGTGAATCACACCGCAATCGCCGGTGAAATCGTCAAGCCCGTCGATCTTCGGAATGTCCGGTTTGTTGAATCGCCCGCTGGCAACGACCACCCGGTCGAAGTGGCGGGTATTGGTCTCGCCGTGTCTTTCAGTGGTGATTACATAACCGCCGCCGTCGTCTTTTTCCACCAGCTTGACCATCGTTTCGAATTCGAAAAGGCCTCGCAGGTCGAACTTGTCGACATAGGCGTTGATCATGTCGAGCACCTCGCCATTGCGGGGAAACATCGGAACACCCTCGGCAAATTCGATATCCGAATAGCGCGTTGCAAAGCGTGCGGTATTGATCCGCATCCGCGGCCACACACCGCTATTGGTATTGGTCCGCTCCCATTGGCCACCCAGATTGCTGTGGCTTTCGATTATCGTGCAATCGAACCCCTGGTCCTTCAGATATCGGCCACAGGCAATGCCGGCAATTCCCGCCCCGATGATCGCGACTGTATCCGTCCCCATATCAACTTCCTCCTGTAAGATTCATCTCTGGATGTGGTTTCGCTGCCACCAGACGGGCCGGCTTCAGGCCATTGCATCTCGCAATGTGTTGAACAGCAGATCAGCAAAAGCCGGATCGTTGATATTGTCATCGGATTCGATCACCTCGACCGAGGCAGCTTTGGCCTCGAGGACCCCGTCGCGAAAGGCCCGCACGGCGTCGGGGTCCCAGAACGGCGCATCCGGCTTGTCCAGCATGGACACACCACCCAATGGAACCACGATTGCCGTGGACGCAGACGGATTGCCTATCCTCTTCGCCGCCACCTGCCCGAGTTCATGGCATTCATCCGCCGTCGTACGCACCAGGGTCACTAGGTCGTTGTGGGCCAGAATTTCGCGGTTATCCAGGGTTTCGGGCACGGTCCGTCGCCGGCCGTAGCAGATCATGTCGATTGCGCCGGGCGCCAGGACCTGTGGCAATCCCGCCTTGGCTACATTGGTCAACCGGTCGGATCCGGCGCCGAACATGCCGCCGAACAACTCATCGGTCAGTTCACTGATCGTGATGTCGGCGACCCCCTCCACCAGCCCTTGCTGTGCGAAGGTCTCGAGCGTGCGGCCACCGGTGCCATTGGCATGGAAAACGTAAGGTTCGAAGGAGGCTTGTGCGAAGAGATCGCTGACCCGCGAAACACACGGAGTCGTGACGCCATACATCGACAGTGCAACGGCCCGCTCCGACGAGTTCGACACGGCCAGTGGAACATTCGACTTCAGGGCCACAGCCGTCTTCGCCGCGCGCAGGATCATCTGGCGCAAGATGGCGTTGTCACCTTCAACATCGGTGATCGGATAGATCAGAACCACATCGTTGGAACCGACAAGTGGCCGTGTATCGGTCGCCACCGCCGTCGACATGAGGATTTTCGGAATACCAAGCGGCAGCAGAGGCGCCAGCCGGGTAAAGGATGACGAAGCGCCGGTGCCGCCCATACAAACCAGAGCGCCCACCTGACCCTCTGCCCCAAGCTCGGACAGGATAACGGATGCGGCATCCGCCATGATCGACGTCGCCTCCGCTCTGCCCCTGTCGGCAAGCGTGCGGATATCGACATCGATGCGGTCTGCCACGGCAGACGCGGGAAAATCCCAGTCATTGTCCTTCGGATAAACCGATATGTCGATCATCACCGGTTCCTCACCAAGGTCCCTTATGGCCTTGCGCAACGCATTGAGCGGTCCTGCCTTGCTGTCAAAGGTCCCTGCGATGACGATTTTCGACATGATCAGCCCTTGCTCAGCGGCACGGATTTGAACCCGGCCACTGTGTCCTGAATGGCAGTTTCAACCGGCAGGCGTTCCATGGTCGAAGCGCCGATGAAGCCATCGGTTCCGGTCGCATGCATCACGGTTGCCATATCGTCCGGCCCCTCAATGGGTCCGCCGTGCAGGAGAATGATGACATCGTCCCGGATGGATCTGGCGCTTTGCTTCATGGCATTGGTCAACTCGATACAGTAATCGAGCGATTTCGATGCCCCGTCCGACGCTCCGATGGAACCACCGGTCGTCAGACCCATATGGGCGACGACAATGTCCGTACCGGCTCTTGTAAAGGCGTCAACCGAAGCCACGTCATAGCAATAGGCGAGCGTGAAGATGTCCTTTTCGCTGCACATGCGGATCATGTCGACCTCCTTGTCGACCCCGAATCCGGTCTCCTCCAGCGACTTTCGGTATTCGCCGTCAATATATCCGTGCGAAGGGAAATTGATGACGCCGGCAAATCCCATCGGAGGAAGCGTATCGAGAAAACGGGGCATGACACGGGTTGGATCGGCGCCAAATACACCGGCTATCACCGGCGTATCGTCGACGATCGGCAGAACATCGCGCTGTCCCATTTCCACAACGATTTCATTGGCATCCCCGATGGGCAGCAGGCCGGCATTGGAGCCATATCCGTTCATCCGATACCGGCCCGAATTGTAGATCAGGATCAGATCGGCGCCGCCCCGCTCGGCAAATTTCGCCGAGATACCGGTACCGGCACCGGCACCGATGATCGGCCGACTCTCTGCCAGGGATTTACGCAATCGTTTCAAAACCGTCTGGCGGTCGAACATGGAACGTCTCCGTCGAGATGGGATTGATTGATCCGCCGATCAATCAACCATGATCATGCCGCCATTCACGTGAATGGTCTGACCGGTGATGTAGGCCGAGGCTTCCGAGGCCAGAAAGATCGCCGTTCCGACGAGATCTTCCGCAACCGTCATCCGGCCCAGTGGAATATATTTTTCATATTCCATCAGGAAATCGCGGTGATGGGCGTGCATCGGCGTATCGACGCCGCCCGGCGCAATCGCGTTGACCCGAACGGATGATTCGGCAACGTTCTGTGCCGCGCCGCGCGTATAGGCCTGCAATCCGGCCTTGGCGGAGCAATAGTCCACGCCACCGCCCGACTGGTTGAAACAGGACGCCCGCGATGACCACGAAGAACCCATATTGATGATCGAGCCGCTTCCCTGCGCAACCATCTCGGTCAGGGCAGCCTTCATCAGACGGATCGGCGCTTTGAGATTGATCGTCAGCATGCGGTCCATCTCTTCATCTTCGATGGTCGTCGCTTCCGTGTAGCTCATGATGCCGGCATTGTTGATCAGAACATCGATCCGCCCGCCGAGTTCCTTGGCAGCTGCGATCATTTTTGCCGGCGCATCATCGGCCGACACATCGGCCGCGACCGCGACAACATTCGGATTGATCTCGGCGATCCGCTCCCTTGTCTTGGCCAGCGTGTCCGCATTGAGATCGATCATCACCACCTTGGCGCCCGCCGAAGCAAAGCCTTCGCTCAGAGTTTCGCCGATACCCTGGGCCGCACCGGTGATCGCAACCACCTTGTCGGACACATCAAAAAGGTTTCCCCGAATGTTTGGAACTGCAAGACTCATGATTGTCTCCCTTGTTTGATTGACGGTTCAGGTGCGCCGGTTGGGGCCGAGCGTGTAGCTCATCAGCAAAGCGACGACGAGAAGGACGCCCTGCACGAAGCTCTGTGCGAAATAGGGGAAATTGAACATCGTCAGGCCGTTGATCAAAACAGCGACGAATATGGCGCCGATGAGCGTACCAAAAGCATTGGGACGGTTGGCGCCCAGCACCGCATAGCCAACAAGTGCCGCCGACACAGCCTGCAGCAGAAAGGCATCACCCACATTGACATCACCCCGATTGGAACGTGCTGCCAGCATGATCCCGGCAATGGCCGCAAGCGCGCCGGAAATCAGATAGGCGGCCATGCGGTACCGGGCGACTCGGATGCCGGCGGCAGCCGCAGCAACCGGATTGCCACCAACGGCATAGAAAGCCCGGCCCCAGCGCGTATAGTTCAAGAGAACCATCACGCACAGAAAGATAATGCCCGCAACGATGACCGACGCCGGGATGCCCTGGAACTGACCCGATCCCAGCCACTTGAATATGGGTGAAAACTTGCCGGTGGCGGCCTGTCCATTGACCGCCATGCCCTCGGCGACCGACTGTCCGCCCACACCGAGGAGGGTCAGTCCGTTGATCAGAAACAGTGTCGACAGGGTCGCCACCAGATCGGGGATGCGGGCATAGACGATCAGGAACGTATTGAACAGACCGACGGCGAGGCCGGCCCCGATTCCGATCAGGATTGCGGCAATGCCGCCCATATTGCCGATAACCATGGCGGCCGCTGCCGCCATGACGGCAAGGCTCATGGATGCACCGACCGAAAGATCGAACCCGCCCACCGTCATTGAAACCGTACAACCCAGCCCGATCACCGCCACAATGGAAGCAGCCTGGAGGACGAACATGGCATTGATGAATGTACCGAAAAACGGTTGCGTAGCCGAAAAATAGGCAATCATCGCAAAGAGCACTGCAAGCAGGCCGTAGCGGTACACGAAATATTTTGTTTTCTGGACAGGATCCATCCGCTAGCCGCCTGCTTCGCTGTGTCTGGGACGTGGTTTTTGAACGCGCATCAATGCAGTGTTTCTCTTCTGTTTTCAGGGGCCGGCGACCCGGTCTGGCTCATGATGTCCGACAGGGATTCGGAACTGACATTGCTCGCCTTGTCTTCATGAAGGATCTGCCCCTCGACCATGATGAGGACCCGATCGGCCACTTCGATGACCTCTTCGGGATCCGAACTGCAAACAATGACCGGTGCCTTCAGAGCATAGTCCCGAAGCGCTGCCGATATGGCGCCCCTGGCGCCGATATCGATGCCCCGGAACGGTTCATCCAGAACGAACAGTTTCCAGTCCTGCTCCATCCAGCGACCGACAAGCAGTTTTTGCTGGTTGCCGCCCGAGAGGTCTTCGATCTCTGCAACGGCTCCCGGACAGACAACGCGAAAACTCTCGATCACGTCCTTGGTAAACGCGATCTCGCGGCTCGGGTTCATGATACCGAAACGGTTGAACAGACCCAACAGCCCAATGGTGCAATGGTTCCAGAGGGTTTCTCCGGGAAAGATTGACTGCAGCGCCCGCTGCTCCGGTACCATGACAACACCGTTCGCCATGGCATCCGCCGCGTCCTTTGGGGTGTAGGGCGTGCCTTCGAGCTTCATGTCACCGGCAATCAGGCCGCGATGACCGCAGATCTGCTCGAGCAATTCGGTCTTTCCGGCACCGATGAGCCCGGTGAGACCGACGACCTCGCCGCGGCGCAATTCAAGATTGATCGGCGCACCGTCAGGCGTTGCGCGCAGCCCCTTGGCCTCGAAGGCCAGGTCAGTGCCGTCACGGCATTCATGTCCCGAATTCAGCACAAGCTCACCGAGGATCGAACTGGCGATGGCCTTGGTATCCAGAGGTGTTTCGTGTTCGGAAACGATCAGCCCGTTGCGCAGCACGACCGCACGATCACACAACAATTCGATTTCGCTCATTCGGTGGGAAATATAAAGAATGGCGATCCCGCGCCGCTTCAAATCCTTGACCGCTTCGAACAGTTTTTCCGACTCCCGCTCCGAAAGCGTCGACGTCGGTTCGTCCAGGATCAGCAGCTTCGGATTCTTGACAAGAGCCCGGGCGATCAGAACTTCCTGTCGCCCGCTCGCCGAAAGGTTTTCGATCGGCGCCGCCAGGGGCAGGTCAAGTTCAAGCTGCTCTTCAATTTGTTTGGCCCGCTTCATGATGGCGTTCTGGTTGATGAAGATTGAAGAGCCGGACGCTGAAATTTCTTCCAGGAGAAGATTTTCAGCCACCGACATTCCGAAAACCACTCCGTCATCGATATTCTGGTGCACCGTTTCGATGCCCGCGCCACGCGCATCATCGGGAAACGCAAATGTTTTCTTCTCGCCCTCGACAAAGATATCACCGGACGTCGCACTGTAATTGGCCGACAATATCTTGATCAGGGTCGACTTTCCCGCACCGTTCGCCCCCAGCAATCCGAGCGTTTCACCGGCCTTGACGTTGAGACTGACACCGCGCAGGGCGCGTGTGGCGCCAAAAGCCTTGGTGATGTCTTTGATTTCAAGAAGCACGAATTCGCTCACCAGGCTGGAGGAAACAGGACAGTTGGAAGACACCCCGCAGGGCAACGCCTGCGCCACGCAGCAAGCGATAGTCTGTGATGGCGCAGGCAGCAGTCTTGGGATGCTACTTTTTCATCCACGGAGCTTCGGCAAGCCCCGGTGTTTGCAGACCCGGGAATTTCTCCGGAAGTGTTTCCACATTCTGCACACCGGCTTCGATCAGCTCTTCACGGGTGATCACCAGAGGAGGAATGAGAAGGTCATTTCCTTCATAGGAATCAACCACTTCTCCGGCTGCTACACGAAGGGAAACGCGACCGAAATTGCGCATATCGGTGGTTGCGGTGGCCACCCACGGGCTGTTGTCAGCCGTCATGACCGCAATATCAGCTGTCGAGATGTCCATGCCGTAAGCTTTCACCTTGTCTTCGAGGCCAAGCTCCTGGATGGCCAGCGTCGCGCCCTTGGTGAATTCGTCATAGGGCGCAATGATCGCCACGACATTCGGGTTGGCTGACAGGGCCGCTTTTGCCTGATCTGCCGTTTGAGCAGCCGTATTGGCATTGACGACACCGATCTGTGCAACCTGCTTGATTCCGGGATTTTCTTCCTGGAATTCCACCCAGACCTCGTTACGAAGGTCGAGCGGGAGATATCCGGCCACGTAAACGTAGATCACCTCGCCTTCAACCGGCTTGTCCCCGAAATCCGCGGCGAATTTGTCAACGATACCGCGCATCATCAGCTTGTCGCTCTGGTTGACATTGGTGACGTGATCCGACGCTTTCACAGAAGCGTTGCTGGTCACGACCGGAATTCCGGCAGCTTTCGCTGCATCCAGGCCCGCTTGCAGACTGTCGCCAAAGCCCCAGCCGATCAGAATCGCGTCGGGTTGGGTGGAAACCGCCTGCTGCAGTTGCAGCGCCTGTTTCGCATTGTCGCCATCGGCATTGTAGATCGTCAGTTTTGCACCGAGCCTTTCGGCTTCTTCCTCGACGCCGGCGATCCACTCCTGGTAGACGTCACCGGTGTTCAACTGGCGCACAACGGCGATGTCGACCTCGCCATTGGCAAAGATTTCGGGTTTGTCCGCTGGCGCATTCGGTGCCACTTTCAACGGCACCGTGTTGGCAACGGCCGCAGTTGCAAGCATCAGACCGACAATACCGGTGGTCAAAACACCTTTTCCAAGCTTCTGTAAATTCATGATCTCCTCCTAGGTTACGCTCTGTTCGTCGCAAGTTCTCTGCAGGCTTTTCCGGTTCACCCTCCAACCTATTTTTCGTAGTGACCGATCAGTACACAAAATCGCTCCTGAGTCAAACGGGATCGACCGGGTGGAGCGGAATGTTACAGCCCCGAGGCACTTCGACTCCATACCCAATCGTCCCGCACCTCCTGAATCCATTGATGACATGGCCTATATGGGGGTCATGTCGCTCAGCAATCGCATCTTTTATCCGTTCGAAACACTGATCCGCCCGCTGGATTTGCCAACCGGTCCGATGCCCGGCGAAGGCCCCCTGAAACTCGTCTGGTATTTCGCCAAGATGTTTCGTGGAGTGTTGATTGTCGTCGGGACACTTTCCGTCGCCTCGGCACTGATCGCACTGTCCGTTGTCTGGGCGCTGGCCTTCATCGTCGATGGCGTGACAAGTGTTGGTGCGGAACAATTCCTGCGGGACAATGCCTGGACGCTTGGCCTCTTTCTGTTTCTGTTCGCCGTCGTCGATCCGGTGCTGACCTTCATCCGCTCGGCCTTCATGTCGCAGACCGTGCAGACATTGCTGCCCGCTGCCATGCGCTGGCAAGGGCACAAGGCGGTTGAACGGCAGGATGTGGCGTTTTTCGAAGACCTGTTTGCCGGTCAGGTGGCCTCCCGAATCGCCCAGGTCACAAGCTCGGTCCAGCGGCAATTGATGGTCGCCATGCAGACAATCCCGCGCATCACCATCCAGTTTCTCGGGTCCTTCACCCTGCTTGCCGTGCTGGCCTGGCCACTCGCCATTCCCGTGCTGTTGTGGATCATCGCCAATGCCATTGTCGCCCGCATCGCGGTGCCCCTCTACATGGAGCGTTCCTCGAAAGTCGCGGCGGCCGCCTCCCGCGCAACAGGAGCCATGACCGACGTCTACAGCAATATCGCCATGGTCAAACTGTTTTCGGCCGAGGATAGCGAGGCCGGTGCCATTCGCCGGGTGATTGGCGAGACCATTGAAACCCAGCACAGGGAAAACCGGTCCTACATCGTCTCCGACAGCACGGTGCAATATCTCAACATTGCCCTGATCGTGTCGATCTTCGCGATCGGACTTTGGGGCATGGTGGACGGGTTCATTTCTGTGGGTGAATTTGTCGCCGCCGCCACCGTGTCGCGATCCCTGTCGGTTTCCTCCTTTGCCTTTATCGGGCTTGGGCAGTCCGTCACTCGCGCGCTCGGCACGATCCGCGATGCCATGCCGGTCATGACGAGCCAACCGACCGTCACCGACCGGCCGGACGCCGCCGATCTGCAAATCAGCGGCGGGCGGATTGCCTTTCAGCATGTCGACTTTTCCTACGACATTGAGGGCAAACCGGTGCTACGGGATCTCTCCCTGAGCATTGAACCGGGTGAAAAGGTCGGGATCGTCGGTCTGTCCGGCGCTGGAAAGTCGACGCTGGTTGCCTTGCTGCTTCGCCTGCGCGATGTTCAGGGCGGATCAATCAGCATTGACGGACAGGATGTCCGTTCCGTGCGCCAGGCATCGCTCAGAAACCAGATCGGTGTGGTCACCCAGGACATTTCCCTGCTGCACCGCTCGATCCGCGACAATATCCGCTATGGCGATCCCGATGCGAGCGACGCCGATGTCGAACGCGCCGCCGAACTGGCCCAGGCCATGGGCTTCATTCGCGACATGAAAGACAAGGAGGGTCGCACCGGACTGGATGCCCATGTCGGCGACAAGGGGGTCAAATTGTCCGGCGGCCAGCGCCAGCGCGTGACGATCGCCCGTGTACTGCTGAAGAACTCGCCTATTCTGGTGCTCGACGAGGCGACGTCTGCGCTCGATTCGGAAGCAGAATCGGCCATCCAGTCCAATCTGGCCGCCTTGATGGAGGGCAAGACAACCATTGCCGTCGCCCACAGGCTCTCGACCATCGCGGCCATGGATCGGCTATTGGTTATGGAAAATGGACAGATCGTCGAAAATGGCACCCATGATGATCTGATCGCCAGCAATGGGCTCTATGCACGGCTCTGGGCCCGTCAGTCGGGTGGTTTCATAGCCACCGAAACGGCTTCCTGATCCATGTACAGGCAACCCGGTCGGGACAGCGACTTCCGTGACCGCTGCACGTTCTGCGGCATTGATACCGCCGTGAAACCCGGAACACGTTGGGACGCCGGATCGTGAATACGATCCGGCACCTTGTAGCGCCGCGCCTGCCAGACTATATCAGCGTCGAATTTGCATCTTCTCGAAGGACTGTTTGATCATGAGTGATACTGCCAACAGGGAAACCCATTCCTTTCAGACGGAGGTCGGGCGCCTGCTCGATATTGTCGCCGGCTCGCTCTATTCAAACCGGGAAATCTTCCTGCGCGAATTGGTTTCCAATGCGTCGGATGCCTGTGACAAGCTGCGCCATGGCGCCCTGACGACACCTTCTCTGGTGGAGGGTGACCAGGAATTTCGCATCGAGCTGGCGCTGGATGCCAAGGCCAAGACCATCACGATCTCGGACAACGGCATCGGCATGAACCGCGACGACCTGATGGAAACACTGGGCACGATCGCCAAGTCCGGCACCAGTGCCTTCCTGGAAAATCTCGGCAAGGGTGACGAAAAGGATGATATCAGCCTGATCGGACAATTCGGTGTCGGTTTCTATTCAGCCTTCATGGTCGCAGACAGCGTTGATGTCGTGACCCGCAAGGCCGGTGAAAAGGAAGCCTGGCTCTGGTCGTCCGACGGCAAGGGCGAGTTCAGCATCGAACCGGCGGCGCGCGACGAGCGCGGCACCACAGTGACCCTGCACATCAAGAAGGATGCCAAGGAGTTTCTGGAAGAAGCCCGGCTCAAGCACATTATCAAGACCTATTCCGATCACATCGGATTTCCGGTCAAGCTGGGCGATGAAACGCTCAACGCAGCATCGGCGCTCTGGACCCGGCCGCCAAAGGAAATCACCGAACAGCAGCACACGGAATTCTACCACCACACGGCCCACGCCTTTGATGAGCCTTGGCTGGTCATGCACAACCGTGTCGAAGGTCTCGTCAGCTACATCAACCTGCTTTATGTGCCGTCAACGCCGCCGTTCGATCTGTACGAACCGGAACGCAAGAACCATGTGAAACTCTATGTGAACCGGGTGTTCATTACCGAGGACACCAAGGGCCTGCTGCCTTCCTATCTGAGATTCCTGCGCGGCGTGGTGGATTCGGAAGACCTGTCACTCAACATTTCCCGCGAAATGCTGCAGACGGATCCGAAGCTCGCCAAGATCCGCACCGGACTGACCAAGAAAGTGCTCGGCGAACTCAAGAAGAAGGCCAATAAGGACGCCGAGGCCTATGCGGTCTTCTGGAAGAATTTCGGCGCGGTCTTGAAAGAAGGCCTTGTCGAGGATGATGGCCTGCGCGACCGCATTCTGGAGGTTAGTCGCTTTTCCTCGACCTCGGGATCCGACCTGACCAGCCTCGGCGCCTATGTCGAGCGCATGAAGGACGGGCAGGACGCCATCTATTACATCACCGGCACGGATGCCGAGAAGGTCGCCACTTCGCCCCATCTGGAAGGATTCCGGGCCAAGGGTGTCGAGGTTCTCCTGCTGTCCGATCCGGTGGATGAATTCTGGCTGCAGCATGTGCCCGAATTTGAAGGCAAACCGTTCAAGTCGATCACCCGCGGCGCCGCCGATCTTGACAACATCAAGAGCGACGACGCGGCAGACGACAAGAAGGATGAGGACGATACCCCCACCCTGGGCAGCCTGATTGCGGCCATCAAGCTGGAACTTGGCGATGCGGTAAAGGACGTCCGCCCCTCCAAGCGCCTGACGGAGAGCCCGGTCTGCCTGATTGCGGACGAAGGCGACATGGACGTCAATCTGGAACGGCTGTTGCAGCGCCACGGGCAGTTACAGGGCGGCATGCCGCGTATTCTGGAACTCAATCCCGGCCATGCGATTGTCAGGAAGCTGGCCGAGCGGGCCAGCCGGGACGGCGCCTGCAGCGACGCGCTGCTTCAGGATGCGGCTCACCTTCTGCTGGATCAGGCGCGCATCGCCGACGGCGAGGCACCAACGGATCCGGCCGAGTTCGGACGGCGTCTGAGCACGGTGATGGAAAACGCGCTGTAAACTCTTCATCAAAGCAAAACAGTTCTTCGGCGGATCATTTCGCCGGAGTACGGCTCATCTAACTTGGCCTCAACACGACTGCACCGGTCCGAATCCGCAACCACGGTGCATGGGTGATATCACGTGTCCTACCTGAATGAATCCGGCATCAGCGTTGTTGGCAACCAAAGGGCGATGTCCGGAAAGAGAATAATGGCCATCAGGATCAGCAACATCGGGATGAGGATGATGACAACATCGGGAAGGACCTTCACGACCCTTACATTGCCGATCGCCGCCGAGATGAGCAGACAAAGCCCGTAGGGCGGCGTGACCAGCCCGAATGCCAGCGATACGATCCCGATAATTGCAAAGACGACCGGATTGATGCCGGCAGCGCTGGCAACCGGAAAAAGAACCGATCCAAGAATGATGATGGTCGGTATGGCATCGATAAACAGTCCGAAAAACAGGAACAGGGCGGCAATCACGATGGCCGTGCCGAATCCACCGAATTCCATGCTCGTCATCAGTTCAACGATGAGGCGCGGTGCATTGTAGAACGATAGCATCCAGCCGAACGCCGACGCCGTGCCAATGGCAAACAGCGAAATCGATGCAAATCGTCCGGTCTCATAGAAGATGCCGCCAAGATCGCCGAAGCTTACGGTCCGATAGACGAACACACCGAGGATCAACGCATATCCCGCAGCGATGATCGCGCTTTCGGTCGGTGTCACGAGGCCACCGACAATGCCCCCAACGACAAGAATCGGGGTCAGAAGCGCCAGTGCAGCGCCCCTGAAGGCCTGCCAGAAATCGCTGAAACTCGGTTTGGCGACAATCGGGTAGTCGTAGATCTTGGCATAGGTGTAAACCGTCGCCATGAGGGCCAAGCCGATCAGCAGTCCCGGAATTGCTCCGGCCAGAAACAATGCACCAACCGACACCTGCATGACGCCGCCCCAGACGACCATGAGAATGCTGGGTGGTATGATCACGCCCATGACGGATGAGCACGCTGTCAGCGCAACGGCGAAGCGCGTATCGTAGCCTTCCTTCACCATGGCCGGGATCAGGATCTTGCCGCATCCGGCCGCATCGGCCGTCGACGAGCCTGAGATGCCGGCAAAAAGCATCGACACAGCCACATTCACATGGCCAAGTCCACCGGGCATCCAACCGGTCATCACCCTGGCAAGGGCAATCAGCTTGTCGGTGATCTTGCCTGAATTCATGAGGTTGGCGGCAAGCAGAAAGAAGGGCACCGCAAGCAGGATGAAGGAGTTGTAGGACTGGAACATGCGGTCCAGAATGATGAACGGGGTCAGTCTGATATCCAGAACGACAACGGGAATTGTGGCTATGCCGAGAGCAAAGGCGACCGGCACGCGCAGAATGATGAGCAGCAAGAATCCGCCGACGAGTAGCGCACAAGCAAGGCCGGTTCCAAGGATCATGATGCGGCGCCCCCTGATGTTCTGTACTCGGAAACGGCTTGCGCCAATCTGTAGGATGCAAAGACCACCCAGACGGCTCCCGCAATCGGCACTGAAATATAGATCCAGAGCAGATTCACCCGCATCATGACCGAGCTTTGGATAAATCCGACTTCCGCATATTCAACGCCATACCAGGCAAACAGGAGGGCGAAGATCGCGATGGCCACGAGAACCACACCCTTTTGCAGAAGGATGGATAAGGGACGCGTTGCATCGGGTGTGATCACAACGTCGAAATGTGTCCCTTCCCAGACAGCGACCATCGAGCCGATCATGACGATCCAGACAAAAATGAATGTCGCCAGTTCCTCGGTCCAAAGATAGGTGGGGATGATCCCGGTGTAGCGCGATATCACCTGCATCCCGACCGGTATTGCGAGGCATGCCATCAGGGTGCCCAGCACAATTCGCAGACCTTTGCAGAAGGTTTCAAGCACACGGCCGATCATGATGGGTTCCTGCTGCTATGGGGCTGAAGCGAGGCGCCAGACAAGGAAATGAACACGCCAGGGTGCCCGTCAATCGGACACCCTGTTTTTCATGTTACATGCCGCGAACCGTTTCGAGCAGGTCCGAGGCGCCGATTTCCTTGGCAAAATCGTCCTGGACGGGAACCACCATCTCCAGCAGTTTCTCGCGGCCATCAAATTCCTGAACCTTGATTTGGCCGGCATCAACCATTTCCTGCAGTTTGATACCGTCCTCTCGCGATTCAAGCTCGCGTCCAAATGCGCCGGCTTCCGCACCGGCCTTTTTGATCGCGGCCTGGAGGTCTTCCGGCAACTTCCGGAACGTCTTGGCACTGAACACGATCGGACGGACCGTGATCGTGTGACGGGTCAAAGTAACATTCGGCGCCACCTCGTAAAATTTGAGGTTCTGTATACTGGCTGCCTCGTTTTCGAACCCGGCAATCACCCCGGACTGTATCGCGTTATAGACCTCATTATAGGCGATTGCGGACGGTGCAGCGGTCAGGGCAGAAAAGATCTGAGCCTGTATCGGTGCACCCATCACGCGCATCTTGTGGCCTTCAAGTTCGTCAAGATTACCGATGGGTTCACTGGAAACAAGGTTGCGGACACCGCCACCAGTGTAGCCGACGACCATGATGTCTGCGTTTTTCTCCAGCTCCGCTTCAAGCGGTGCAAAAGCGTCGCTCGACAGCACTTTGTTCCAGTGATCAAGGTCACGGAACAGGAACGGCATATCCATCAATGGAATGGAAGGAGCAAATTTGGCCATGTTGGAAGGCGCCATGATCGTATAATCAATGGCCACGCCCTGCTGCAGGAAATTGACGTAGTCCTTTTCCACACCCAGTTCGCCGTTGAGGCGCAGGTCAAAAACGACATCGCCGTCATAATACTCATCAACCAGTTCGGCGAATTTCTGCATTGTTTTCGTGAACGCATGGTCACCGTCGAACATGCTCGCACCACGCAGAGTAACGTCCTGCGCATGGCTGGTTCCTGTCGAAACGGCGCCCGCACCGGCGGCCAGTACAAGGCTCAAAGCAAGTCCGAGCGTCTTTCTCTTTGTGCTGTCAAAAAGGGTCATCGTGTTCCTCCCGATTAGAAGATTTCAAAGCCTGAACCGTTCTCAGACTTCCAGATTTCTGAAAATCTGCCCTGAGATAATCCGTCAAAAAGCCATTCGTCAAGCAAAATGTTGACTAGTATGGTAATTTATTTTGTGGCATGCTTCCTGGCAGGAATTGGTCCTGTATCAAAGACGCGGGAGCCACAGCTCGGCTTCGATCAATGAGAATGTCGAGTTGTAACAAATGTGTCTTGCAGGTAATTGGAAGGGAACATATGGGCCGCGAAAGTGTCTCTTCGAGCAAAGCCTGGTTGAGACAATGCGGCCGCGGACTATGTTCGTAATGTGGAATGAAACTGGATTGAGACATGAATATTCGCCGTGAATTCGTCGAGACCAAACGCCAGACAACAGCCGAGGAACTGTTCCACCGTCTGCATGCGGATATCATTTCCATGGAACTGGCGCCTGGCACCAAACTGTCAGAGGTTGAAGTTGCCAAAATGTACGACGTGTCCCGCCAGCCAGTGCGTGAAGCGTTCATGCGCCTGGGTGACCTGAACCTCCTTCAAATTCGCCCGCAAAAGGCCACACTCGTCAGAAAGATCTCATTCGAGGATCTCAAGAACACCCGCTTTATCCGTGCCGCTGTGGAAGTGGAGGTCGTTCGCCGCGCCTGCAAGGTCGCCACCGAGGAAGGTTTGGCGGCGCTACGCGCCAATCTGGAGCAGCAGAAAAACGCGATTGCCCTGGCCGATTCGAATCTTCTCCACGAGTTGGACTATGAATTCCACAAGCTCATTTGTGCTGCTGCAGATTGCCTTCCGGCCTTCAAGACCATTGCCGAGAACAAGGCTCACACGGATCGGGTCTGTACGCTTGAGCTCTCCGATGCCTGTGGAATGCAGGAGATATTCGAGGGTCACTGCAACATTGTCGATGCGATCACGGCACGCGATGAAGAGGCCGCGGTCAAATTCACCAGGCATCATCTGGCGCATCTTGACGACACACTGGAAAATGCCCGCCAGAATCACGCTGAATATTTCGAAATCTGAACGCCCTCCATTCGATGCCTTGACAACTCTGGTAGACTACCATACCAGTTTGAATCTGACACCAACCAATTGTGTTTGGTTCCGTTAGAGAACAGGGTATTTTCATGACAATGAACGGCAAGACGGCAATCGTAACGGGCGGCGGACGCGACATTGGCCGTGCCTGCGCAATGCGTTTGGCAGCAGAAGGCGCACAGGTCGCGATAAACTATCATTCCAGCGCAGAGGGCGCCGATTCCGCGGTCGCAGAAATCACCGCCGTGGGCGGAAAGGCTTTCGCCCTGCAGGGCGATATGACAAATCCGGATGATGTCGACGCATTGGTCAGCGAAACGAGGGCCCGATTGAGCGGTGACATTGATGTGTTGGTTCACGTGACGGGCGGGCTGGTCGCCCGCAAGAAGATCGATGAAATGGATCTTGCCCACTGGAACACGGTGATGGATCTCAACGTGACCTCACTCTATCACATCGTGAAGGCCACCCTGCCCTTCATGCCCGAAGGCGGCAGTATCATTCCGTTTGCGTCCCAGGCCGGTCGCGATGGCGGCGGACCCGGAGCGGTTGTCTATGCCACATCAAAAGGAGCCGTCATGACGATGTCCCGCGGCATGGCAAAGGAATTCGGCCCCAAAATCCGGGTCAATGCCGTGTGTCCGGGCATGATCGACACGGACTTCCACAACGTCTTCACCAAGGATGACGTTCGCAAAAACGTCGCAAATGCCGCGCCATTGAAACGTGAAGGAACGTCGGAAGATGTTGCCAACCTGGTAGCATATCTGGCGTCAGATCAATCTGCCTTCATGACCGGGACATGCATCGACATCAATGGTGGCATCTTGTTTTCCTGATGATTGCCTGCAGAAACCCGTGCTCACGACTCGGCTGTTCTGCTTGACTTGCCGGCTCGTTCACCTTGTTCCGCCCGCTTGCCTTTCAGCGACACAAAACAGGACATGGCGAACAGACCGAGCAGGGCAATCGGCAGATTGCCGATGAAAATCACACGCGCGACACGGGCGGCTTGATCGGCGGAGCCGCCCAGCGAAAACCCGGCGGCATTCGCAAGTATGCCGCACACCGACGCACCGAGCGCATATCCGAAGCGTGACACCGTCGGCAAGGCACCGGAAAGCCGAGCGACATCGTCCTCGGCGGCAAGACGCTTGGCCCTGCGCAGAACGAAGGTCCAGGCGGTTCCAAATCCGATCCCCTCGAGGGACGCAAAGACAGCAATCATCGGCAACGGCCCGTTCGGAATGGCGTAGGCCAGCCCGGCGACACTGCAAAACACCATCACCAGCCCGATGGCGATGAAGAACCGGTCGTAGCGCTCCGGTGACCCGGAGAGCACGATCGCCGCGACGCTCCATCCGATGGCAACGCTCGCCAGAACGTAGCCTGCCACATAGGCCGGATATCCGTGAATGATGGTCATCAGCAGCGGTCCATAGGTGCCCAGCCCCATCACCGATACCGCCATCGTCAACGTCATGACCAGTGCCGACCCGACCGGTGTTCGAAGATTGAAGGGCTGCTTCGGCAACAGGCGCGACATGCCACTTCGGGCGTCCTGCCACAAAAAGAGGAGCAGGCTCATCAAGCCCAGCACCAGCAGGATCGGTGTACGCGACACGGTCACGTCGATACCGGCATAGGCGATCATCAAAACACCCAGCGTCAGCAGCATGAGGCGACCGATCGGAACCGATCCATCCCCGGCTTCAGCCGGTTTGCGCTCGACGAGCCGGATGCCAAGCCAGATCCACAGAGCAAGCCCAACGGCCTGTGCGGCAAAAAAGACAAACCCCATGCGCCAGGTTGAATACTCGACAAACAGACCACCGATCAACGGTCCCAGAAACGCCGATGCTCCCCACAGCACCGAGATGATGCCGAAAACCCTGGGGGTCAGGCGGGCAGGAAAGAGCGTCGCGACGGCAATGAACGCCAGCGCCGTCAGACCTCCACCCCCGACGCCTTGCAACAGCCGACCGGAAAGCAGCAACGGCATCGTCGGTGCCGCGGCACTGGCCAGACAGCCGGCGGCGAACACCAGGGCAGCCAGCATCATCGGAATCCGCACACCCCTGTGCAAGACCAGCAGCGCACCACAGGCGCCGGCGACAATCGAACCCAGTTCATAGAGCGCGACCGACCAGGCCACATAGGCTTCACCGCCGATCTCGGCAACGATCTGCGGCATCATCGTTGCAACAATCAGGCTGTCGGCCGCGTGCAGCCACACACCAAGACTGACCAGCAGGAGTGGCGCTCCATAGTGCCGGTTGACGACTTCACGCCAGCTGACATGGGAAGGTAGGGGCTCTGCCGTCATGGGTGAACTCTCTCGCATAATGGGCTTGACGGCAATCGTTGTAATTTCTCAACTAAGGTTGAGGTCAAGCGCCTTTTGCTGACTGTGGACAGAACCGGTCCCCAATCAACATCTCAGACTGATCGGCCAGCCAATGCCCCAACCAAAAGGTTTGGTTGGCTTGATTCTCGATCCGCGCGCCACCACATGGAAAGAATGGCACCAGCAATCCTGTTGATTCTGTTCATTTTCCTGTTGGGATATCTGTCCAACCGCATTGCCCGCGCCAAGGGGCGAAATCCCTGGGCCTGGACAATTGCCACTGTCATGCTGGGTTTTCCCCTGCTTGTTCTGTTGATTTTACCATCTACACGCCCTGACGGTCCGTCGCAGGCGCAAAACGTGTAGAAACCCACCTCCATCCCACTCAGGATCACGGCCTTCGAGTGACGTACGGCGTTGACTTTCGGTGCCGAACCCATCTCTATCGTCAGACAATGAGCCGGTTTGCATAATGCATTGCAAACCAGGCCCGCTGGCACCTGTTCCACCGCTCATGGCGAGGATGACGCGTTGACAAATGCTCGACAACTGATTGACCGGACCAAGGCCCATTTGGCTGAGATGGACGGCGCCATTCGCGGTCACCGTTTTGTGGTTGCCATCGAACAAGGCCAGGTCGACCGGGATGCCCTGCATCATTTTTGCGGCAGCCAGTATCAGATGTGGAAGACCAATTCCACGGCGGTCAGCATGGCGCGGTTTGAAAACCATCCCTATCGGGAGGTGTTTCTGACGCCCCCGGAGGTTGAAGCCGGTGCCGCCCGCGAAATCGCGCTACTCGCCCAGAGGCTCGGCATGGACAGCACGGCGCTTGAGCAGTTCGAGCCAACAGCCGAAGCCTTCGGCTACGCCGCCTACAAGGCCTGGTTGATCTGCTACGGTTCGGCTGCAGAGATGGCCTGTGCTCGCGCCCTCAATCTGTCGGCTTGGGGCTATAATTGCGGCAAGATCAGCCATGGGCTGCAGAGCCATTACGGCCTGACCGCGGACGAAACCCATTTCTTCGACGGGTTCTCCGGCCTCCGTGAGCTGGAGAACAAGGCGGTGACCGTCATCGACGCCGATCTGCAAAACGGGATCAATCCCGTCATGATCACCCGCGCGGCACGGCTCATGCAGTCTTATGAAACCATGTACTGGGACGCGATGGCCCGGCAGGCGGGTCTGTGAGCAAAATCGAAGAGATGGATGCCGGCTTCCGGATCAGTTGGTTGCCCGGAAACTTCGGGATCGAAAGACGATGACGCGGACAACAGGCAAAGGAGAATACTCTGGTGGATGAGCGCATGGACATTCCGCAATTGAAGGCTTTTTTGGCCGAGGCGTTTGCACCCTGGGTGCAGCAGTTGAACATTCAGCCTGTGGAGATCAGTTCTACCGGCGCGGTATTCACCGTGCCGGAAAACGCCGATCTGGTGCGTATCGGCGGCATGATCTGCGGTCAGGCCCTCGCAGCAATATCCGACACGACCGCCATATTGGCATTGATGGCGCACAATCGTGAACGGCGCATCATGACGACCGTCGACATGACCAACCACTTCCTTCGGCCGGCGATGGCCGGCGATCTTGAAGCAACCGTTGCCATTCTGTCCAATGGCCGTCGCATGGCCAGCGCGCGGATCGATATTCGCCCGGCCGGAAGCCCGAAAATCTGCGCCGCAACCACCTGTGGTTTCGCCTATGTTGAAATGTGAGGACGGGCCTTAGCCAAACAGGTAGAAAAAGAGCGGCACGGGCGCGACCGCAAGAGCGATCGCGACAAGAAAGCCGAACAACGAAAACAACCCGCTCAGCCCCGCTGTGAAGGCAAGGCCACCACCACCGCCGACCAGCGAATTGCCGGGCATGTTCAACAGCACCGCCAACGCTACATAGCGATGGCGCAACAAAGCTGGAACAAAACGCCGTGGCGCCCGACTGACCAGCAGTTCAAGCCGCTCTCTGGAATCAAGAGGCGCAAATTGCATGACCAGATTATGGGCCCGTTCCATCCCCAGCAGCTTGAAGAACCGACCGATGATCGCGATCGGTACAAATCGCCCGATCAGATAGGAGATAGACAGCGCGGCCACCATGCACAGATAGACCAGCAGCGCGATCCTTCCACCAAACACCAATATGAGGCCAAAACCGATTTCCGCACCGGGAACAAATGGCAGCGCAGACGCGAGCACGAATATGGCAGCAACCGTCATGATCGTCATATGCACGGTTGGCTCATTCGCCGGTCTTACATCGAAGTCCAGAAACTCGAGAAGCCGGTCACCGACGAGTAGGCCGCCACCAAGAAGAACCGCATAGATTGCGGCCAGAAAGATCCAACGCCATTTCCCGTTCACCAGCAACCGTCTGGAAGGTTTGATTGCGCCGCAACGGATATGTTGGTGGCATCAATGGCCGGTTGAGCCGTTTCGTTTTTGGTGAGGGAACCCTCGAAGACCAGATCGCGGTCAATCTTCCAATACCACCGATCCTTGGTCCAGTTCACATCGATCTGAATCTTGTCTCCAGTCACCCGGCCCCGGTAGAGGAATATTCCACGCTCACTGCGCTGTTCACCGCGAAAATGGATGCTGTCTCCCACCTTGCGAACCCAATATTCTCCGGGCTCGAATCCGCACCGGATGCAAATTGCGGACCAGAACTTCCCATTGTTGAAATAAAGCAGGTCATCGCGACCAGGTGCACCCGGATCACCGAATTTTCCTGCAAAGACCATTCCATCAAGCGGCCCGCTCTCTTCGGCGGCCTCGGTCATCGGCGCAGGCAACACAATGGCTACAATCAGCGCTGTCAGGACCAGTCGGAGCACACTGTATGATCGCAATGACACTCTGGATTGAACAATCGCGTCGGCAGGCTGCATCCTCACAAGGTAGCGGGTAAAGTCCGTGATGAACAGTCCGATCGGCCATGCACCTTGCCACGGAGACGATACGACGTTTTGCTGGAAACGTTATGGTGTCGACCGTCGAATTCGGCCAATCCCGAATTGCTCTATGCGCCCGGCGACTTCCGGCTTCCGGCAAAGCCGCGTTCCAGCTCGATCAGCTTCTGTTTGCGCCACAGGCCCCCGCCATATCCGGTCAGCGATCCGTCCGCACCAATGACCCGGTGGCAGGGAACGATCAGCGCGATCATGTTGGCGCCATTGGCACGGGCGACGGCGCGGGTTGCCGAGGGTTTTCCGATGGAACGTGCAAGGTCGGAATAACTGCGCGTCTGGCCGGGCGGTATCTGTCGGAGTTCGTCCCACACCGCACGGGTAAACGGCGTTCCATGATACCGGAGCGGTGTTTCGAACCGGCTGCTTTCGGTTCTGAAAAAGGCCGTCAGTTCCGCCTCTACCTGCTCGGTCGGATCGAACCGCCCGATGCCGATTTCGTCACCGGTTGCCTGGCGAATTTTCTGGAGTTCGGCCGGCAGCGCCCGTCTCTCGACAAACTCCAGCAGGTGAAGGCGTGTTTTGTCGCTGACCGCCACCATTGCCCCAAGCGGCGTGGCAATCCAGTCGGCCCTGAGGGTCTCCTTTCCGGTGAACCGGCCCGGCGCACAACCGAGCAGGCGCGCAAATGCTGCACGAAATGCGCTGGGGGAGTCATATCCTGCATTCTGCTGCGCATCGATCACACGCCCTCCGGCTGACAGCGTTACAAAACTGTCGCGCAGGCGCGACAGGCGCGCCATTTCCAGAAACGTGATGCCGAATTGGCGCTTGAAACTTCGGCGTACGGTCGAAGGATCATGACCCCGCGCCGCGATATCGGCTTCACTCCAGCGACGGGAAGGTTGGGCCTCCAGCGCAGCCAGCAAATCCCGGATCAGCGGATCTGTGTCTGCTGCCGGCGCCAGGGGTGAGCAACGCTTGCAGGGGCGAAATCCCGCCTCCAGACACCCGGCAACAGAGTCGAAAAAACGACAGTTCTCACGCTTCGGATTACGAGCGGGGCAGGTCAGGCGGCAAAAGATGCCGGTTGATGTCACACCGACAAAGACCTGCCCGTCATAGCTCGGATCGCGGTCAAGGAGCGCAGTGTACAAAGTATCGTCATCAGGAAGATCAAAGAGCATGGTGTCAGACTAGCAAATCACTCCAACCATGGCCGCCTGTTTTCAGGCGTGGATAGTGATTGATGCGCAAAACAAACATCACGGCCCCTGTCGAATGCGCGCTGCCGCCTCGACCTGGCGATTGATCATCCGCTCCTTGTGAAACACATAGAGCCCGGATCCGACGATGATGATGATTCCGACAATGGTCGGACCATCGGGAACATCGCCGAAAAACCAGATGCCCAGCCCCGTTGCACTGAGAATCTCCAGATATTGAAAAGGCGCGAGAATGCCGGCCGGCGCCAGCCGAATTCCGTAAATCGCCAGCATGTGAGAGATCGTCGCGATGGCACCAAGGGCAACAAGGATCCACCAATGCGTCGCTGCTGGCCTCACGAAGTCGAGAACCTGGAGCGAAAACTGCGACCCGATCACCATCAGGGGCAGCAATGTCAGGGCTGCAAACAGGCAGACCCAGAGCTGCATGACACGAGCGTCTTCACGCGCGGCAAGACTGCGTGTGATCGTCAGATAGACTGCAATACACACCGCGCACAGCAAAGGCAGCAATGCCACCGGCCCGACTTCCTGAAAATTCGGGCGAATCACGATCAACGCGCCAATGAACCCTATGAGGACAGCAAGGATGCGGCGCGGACCAATCGGTTCGGAGAGAAAATACGCCGACATGAGCGTCAATATCAAAGGTTCGACAAAGAAAATCGCCGAACTCTCGGCCAGAGGCATTTCTGTCAGGGCCCAGAAGAACAGAACGGCAGCGGCGCTCAGCAATGCTCCACGAACCGCATGACTGACGGTTGGCGGCGGGATCTTCCCTCGAAACACGATCCACACCAGCGGCAAAAGAAACAGGAACTGAAAGAAAAAGCGGAAAAATGCGATTTGGCCCGGTGACAGTGTGTCACCAAGCCCCTTGGCAATCGCATGGACCACCGGCGCCATCATGACAGCGACCGCCATCATGATCATCCCGCCTTCAACCGACGAAGCCGACGGGCCGCTTGATACGGGCGGGTCTTTCGCTCTTTGGTCTTTCAAACCGGATGCCCTTCCACCGAAGCCGATGACTTTTGAGAGGAAAAAAAATGCCATTCCAACGAATGCGCTGACACGGCCCAACTGGAACCGGCTGCTGACATGCAATGTCAGGAGCGACTTCTCTGCCCTTGCAATTGTCCTGATGCGAGCCAATTTATAAAGCGGGTTCAAGGGAGCCGCCACAGGTTTTTCTTGGGGGAAAGAGCGTGAGGATCGCGCCGACATGTCAAAACCCTTCATAAATGGGCGGAAGGACAGGCGATATCGATGGCTGACAACACACTCATCACGGAGATCGGCGAATGGCTGGTTGACCAGGCTCTGAGCAAGCCGGACATCGTTCAGATGTTCGAATCGGCCTGCGAACGGCTCTATGGCGCCGGTGTGCCCTTGGCGCGCGCTCGGTTGGCCTGGCCAACGCTGCATCCCCTGTTTCAGGCGGAGACCGTTTTGTGGGAGCGCGGCAAGAGCACCGGTCTGGAGCAGTTTCAGCATCAGGCCGAACGCACTTCCGACTATCTCCAAAGCCCCATGTTTTTCATGTTGGAACACGACATCTCCGTGATCCGGCGTAATCTCGACGGCCCCAACAAACTGATCGATTTCCCCATTTTGGAAGAATTGATCGAAAAGGGAATGACCGATTACCTGACGATCAGAACCCAATTCAGCAAGACCGATGATGCGAGCAAGATCACCGGTGTATTGGTGGCCTGGGCGTCGGATCGTCCGGGTGGCTTTTCCGATGACGATGTTGCCGCGCTGCAGAAGATACAGCGCCGCGTTGCCGTTGCCTGCCGAACGGCCATCCAATCGCGCATTGCCAGCAACATCGTCGAGACCTATCTCGGCAAGAAAGCCGGCGGACAGGTTCTGGATGGTGCCATCAAGCGCGGTGATGGTCAGGAGACCCAGGCCGTTGTGTGGTATTCGGATTTGCGGGACTCCACCGCACTCGGAGACACCATGGAGGCCGAGGACTACTTCGATTTGCTCAACGACTATTATGAGTGCACTGCGGGTTCAGCAATGAATCATGGCGGAGAGGTTCTCGATTTCATCGGCGATGCCGTCCTGGCAATATTTCCCTTCCAGTCAGAGGACGAATTTCCCGAGGCCGCGGGAGCCGCAACCCGCGCGCTGCGTGATGCCAACGCTGTGCATGAGGAACTCAATGCACAACGCCGGGAAAATGGCCGCGTTCCGATCCGCTTCGGTGTCGGTCTCAATGCCGGAAAGGTCATGTTCGGTAATATCGGCGTGGAGGAACGGCTGACATTTTCCGTCATCGGTCCGACGGTCAACGAGGTGGCACGCATTGAAACTTTGACAAAGGCAGCCGGAACGTCGGCGCTGGTCACGAAGGAAATCGCCGCCTGCGAGCCCGGTGTCTGGAAATCAACCGGAACCCACAAGCTGGTCGGCGTCACACAGGAACTGGAACTGTTCGCACCGAAACTGACCGATCAGAAACAATCCAAAGGGGAAAGTGGCGATCATGACGAAGCTGCCGCTCCCCTTCTGAACTGAATGCACTGAACAATGAATGCGTCCGAGACGGACGCCACAGGACCCGGCATACGGGAAAACGGACAAAAGCATGGCAAACAACACCCTCATAACAGGGATAGGCGAATGGCTCGTCGATCAGGCTCTCAGCGAGCCGGACATCATCGAGATGTTCAACACCGTCGGCATGAGACTGTACGCCGCAGGCGTTCCCGTCGCCCGCGCCAGGGTCATCTGGCCAACCTTGCACCCCCTGTTCCAGGCCGAAACGATCCTGTGGCGGCGTCAGACCGGGTCCGAATTCGAGCAATTTCGTCATGCGTCCGAACCAGGCGAGGGTTTTCTCAAGAGCCCCTTGCATTTCATGGCGCAGAACAATCTTCCGATCCTGAGACGAAACCTCGATGGCCCCAACAAGCTCATTGACTTCCCGGTACTGGAAGAATTGGTCGAGCAGGGCTTTACCGATTACCTGACCATTGCCACCGCTTTCGACGGTGAGGATGGCGAGGTCGATACCAACCGGGGTGGATTGATCGTCTCCTGGTCGTCGGACAGGCCGGGCGGATTTTCAGAAGACGATATCGACGCGCTGCAAAAGATTCAGCGGCGTTTCGCAGTTGCCTGTAAAACAGCCATCCAGTCGCGTATCACCGGCAATATCGTGGAAACCTATCTCGGAAAGCAGGCCGGTAGGCAGGTGCTTGACGGTGCGATCAAGCGCGGCGATGGGCAGGAAACCCAGGCGGTTGTGTGGTTTTCTGATCTGCGCGATTCCACCGCTCTGGCCGACACCATGGCTTCAGAAGCCTATTTCGATCTCCTGAATGACTACTACGAATGCACCGCCGGTTCGGCCATACGGCACGGTGGCGAGGTTCTCGATTTCATCGGTGATGCGGTATTGGCCATCTTTCCCTATGAGACCGACGCTGATCTTCCGGAAGCTGTGAGGGCCGCGACCCAGGCTCTACGGGAGACGGAAGCCTCGTGCCACAAACTCAATACCGAACGCACCGAAAACGGGCTGCGGCCGATCCGCTTCGGTGTCGGTCTGAACACCGGCAAGGTCATGTTCGGCAATATCGGCGTGGCGCAGCGGCTGACATTCTCGGTGATTGGCCCGACAGTCAACCAGGTCGAGCGGATTGAAGCCATGACCAAGGCCGTGGAATCACAGTCACTTGTGACAAGGGAAATTGCCGCGGCTGAGCCTGATCGGTGGGTATCGACCGGCATGCACCGGCTGGTCGGCCTTTCCCAGGAAATCGAGCTGTTCACGCCGAAACCGGAAGAAGGAACGCAACCGGCCGATGCGATCATGCTGGACAAGGATACCGGTGCACGCGTGCTGAACTGAACGCCGGCTCCGGCACGCAGCAAACGTGGCGCGTCGGCTGTTGGATTTTCTTTTTTCCACCCTTTTGAGCAATTCAGGTTTTGACGGAAACGGCAAAACCTGAATGCATCAACAACAACAGCGACCAATACCGTTTCACGTTTCTGACAATACGTGAAACGGTCCAGGCGGTGCGCGGTCACAGCGTCAGATAGAAAATCAGCGGCACGGGTGCAATTGCCACGAGAATGGCGGCCAGGAACCGGCGGGTCGAGTAGGCTCCGCTGGCGCCCGCACCAAATGCGATGCCGCCGCCACCACCGGCAATCGAATTTCCCGGAACGTTGAGCAGGAGGATCAACAACAGCGTCCGGTTTCTGGAGGCGATCGAGATGAGCTGGCCTTGCCATGTCCGCCGCGCTTCATGATTGGGACGTAGCATTCGGTTTTTGCCGTGGCCCGTAACCAGTCTGCTGGCTTTCGCAAGTCCCAGCGAGGCAAACAGCGCTGAAAGAACAGGTCCCGGCACATAGCGACCGGCAAGGAAGGCCAGCGTCAGGGCCGCAACCATGCACAAATAGACCGGCAGCACCAGCGGTTTGCCGAAACAGAGCATCAGCATCAGGCCGATTTCCGCGCCCGGTACAAAAGGCAAAGCCGACGTGAGGACGAAAAGAACAAGGGCGGCAGCGATAACAAAATCCGGACGCGCCATTCTGGCCACCGCATCGAGATCGACCAGTTGAACCATCCAAACACCGAGGACCGCTCCACCGGCCAGCAGGCAACCATAACCGGCCAGCAAAACGATCCCCCTGGCCAGATGACCTGCAGAGGGGCCGCTCCAAAGCGGCGCCTTGCGGGCTGTTCCTGCGATCTGCCCGAACTCAGCCATCGCTCGCAAGGACCGTCAATCGGGTCAGCACATTGTGCATGTTCTTGACCGCTGGATGGTCGTCGGTAAATCCGTGGATGCGGGCGGCGTGGAGAGGATCATCATACGACAGCCACACCTGACCATCGGCATCCTCATGGGCCAGAATTTTCAATGGCAGATACAGACCGAATCTTTGCCCCTCGCGAAAGATCGTTCCGCCGATCTTCGGGCTCCCGAAGATGATCAGTGTGGTCGGACGAATGGTCTCACCGACGCTTTCAACCCCTTTTTGAAAATTGACGATCGCAAAGACCTGCGCACCCGCATCCTCGACCGCGGTCTTGATTGCGGCGATGGCGGAAGCCACGGTGACGCCGTCCTCCGCTTGCTTGGAGACCGTCATTGCAGCGGCCGGCAAAGCAAACGCAACGATAAAGAATATCGCCCAAAGGGGCTGTTTGAATTTGCTGACAATCATGCCAATCTCCCGCACTCTGGTTGATCGGACACTACCGGTCGGTCCAATGCCAAGCTTGGGGGAATTTGGGGGATTTTTGGGAGATCGTCCGAGCGCTTTCCGGAAAGGGAACAGAACGGCGGCAATGATATTTCGATTTGATGATTTCGAACTCGATACCGCAAAGCATGAGCTGCGCAGCGCCGGGTCGGCGTTGCACGTCGAACCCCGGATATTTGCAGTTCTGGCCTATCTGGTTCGCCACCGGGATCGGATGGTCTCCAAGCACGAACTCATCGAGCAATTGTGGGACGGTCGCGCGGTTTCCGACTGGACCATCTCCGGCAGCATCAAATCCTCCCGAAGCGCCCTTGGCGACAACGCCAAGACAAAACGCTACATCCGGACCATTCACGGCCAGGGATACCGTTTTATCGCTGATGCGCTGGCAATCGAGGATGGCGACACCGGGTCCGCACCAGGGAATTCAACGTCCATCGCTGTTCTGCCCTTTGTCAATCTGAGCGGCCAGGCTGATCAGGATTACCTTTCTGACGGCATCACGGAAGACCTGATAACCGATCTGGGCAACATCGACGGGCTGATCGCTGTTTCTCGCAATGCTGCCTTTGCGTTTCGCGGCAGCGATAACGACGTTCAGACCGTCAGCCGACGATTGAACGCCCGATTCCTGCTGCAGGGCAGCGTGCGTCAGAGCGGCCGGACGATCCGAATCAATACCCGGCTTGTCGATGGGTCCAATGGCGCGCAATTGTGGGCTGAACGGTTTGATGGCGAACCATCGGACATATTTGCGCTTCAGGACCGGATCAGCGCCCGCGTCGTCACGTCGCTGAAACTCAACCTGTTGCCCTCGCAATCGGGGCATCGCGGCAGGGGGACCAGCAATTCGCAGGCCTATGACCACTGCCTGCGTGGGCGGTCCGAATACTATCTCTACACGCCGGCCCATCTGGCCAAGGCGCAGGCGCATTTCGAACGGGCGGTGGAGTGTGACCCGGATTATGCAGAGGCCTATGCCTACCAGTCCTATTGCCGTACATCCGCATATGTCTTCACCTGGCCCGGCTCGGATGCAACGCTTGATACCGCCATCGAGCTGGCGCAAAGGGCAATAGCCCTGGATCCTGCCTCGGCCATCGCCCATGCGCGGCTTGGCTGGGTGCTTGGGTTTGTCGACCGGTTCGAAGAAGCAACCGGCAGCTTCGAAACCGCAGGCAACCTCGACCCCCGAAGCGCCGAGGTCTTTTACGCCTATGGCGAAACCATGAATCGGCGCGCCGATCCGCACAAGGCGCTGGCACTGTTGAAGACGGCTTTTGAGATAGATACGTATGTGCCGCCGAGCTGGCAGTTCGCCAAAGGCCACTCACATGTTCTGATGCGCGACATTGACGGCGTGCTGTCCAACATTCTGCCTGTTCTGGAACGGGTTCCCGGATTCATCCCGGCACGGGTGCAGTTGGCGAGGGCCTACCATGATGCAGGGCAAAACGAAGATGCCCGCAAGATCGTTCAGTCCATTCGCAACTTTGCACCAAAGTATCGCCTGCTCAACGCGGCAAGAATGTTTCCCTACCCGGTCACCGCCGAGCGTGATCGGATGATATCGGCCTTGCGCGAAGCCGGACTGCCGGAATGATTGATTTTCTGCCGGGACCGACAGAAAAGAGCCGATCAAACGGCAATCTGGCCGCTATCGCCATTTGAGGCCGTTGCGTTGTCGCCGACGGATGGCAATTCGACCACACCGTCATTTTCCAGGCAGAAGGGTACGAAGGATTCCACCGGCATGGGCTTGGCGAACAGAAAGCCCTGCGCCTCATCGACGCCACGCTGTTTGACGAACTCCCACTCGTCGATCGTTTCGATGCCCTCCGCCAACAAACGCATATTCATTTGTCGCCCCAGTGTGACAGCAGCCCGCACGGTTTCCTGGCAAAACGGATCCTTGGTCATTCCCCGGATGAAACTCTGATCGATCTTCAGCTCTGTATAGGGAAATTCCTTCAGGGCCTTGATATTGGCAAATCCGGTGCCGAAATCATCAATCGCGATTTCCATTCCCATTAGTCGGAGCCGTGACAGCACCTCGAGTGAATTCGTGTTGAATTCGACAACCGCGTTTTCGGTGATTTCGATCCCGATTTCGGTCGGCAGGACGTCGTTCTCACGCAACAGGCGACCCACGATATCCGGAAATTCGAGGATGGCGATCTCATGTGCCGTAACGTTGATCGATGTCTTGATGTTGAGCCCTTGATGTTTCCAGGACACAATATCCCGAAAGATCGACGTCATCAGATCAAAGGTCAGTTCATTGGTAAGGTTTTCACTCTCGACGACAGGCAGGAAATCTGCCGGAGAGAGCACACCGGCCGCGGGATCGCACCAACGCACAAGGGCTTCTGCACCAACAATACGCTTTTGCTGAATGTCGACCTTGGGCTGGTAGTATGGGCGAAACGCGCCGCTTTCCAACCCTGACCGAATCCTTTCAGCGGTCACATCCATATCAGGCACTACGTCGAATTTGCCCCGTGGGCTTTCCGGAATCAGGAACACCGAATCTAGGCTGGCTTTGCGCAACGGTTTGCGGCAGGTCCCGATGATGTTCAGCCCATGCATTTCGCCGAGCTTTCGGGCGCTGTTGATCATCGCCTGGTCGAGGCTTGAAATCAGTGCCAGCTTGCCCTGGTAATTGACAGCCCTGAGTTCACGCAGCAGCTCAATTCCGTCCATATCCGGCATCATCAGATCAGAGACGATCAGGTCAACCGCCTGGTCCGGCTGTTTGAGAACCATCAGCGCATCCTTTGCGCTATTGGCTTCCAGTACGGAAGCTGCCCGCAAGCTGTGGAAATAGCCCGAAAGAATCAATATCTGTGTGGGGTCATCGTCGACGACTAGGATATTTTGGCCTGAGAGCATTCCTGAGGGACCTGTGATCGGCATCATTCCGATCAAAACGATACCCGGAGAAACTTTCAAAAGAGAAAACGATCAGCCGAATTTCCGGCCAAAAAAGGCTAATTCGCAGCTGTTTGCAACCACTCGTCGCCCTCCAGACCACCTTGCAACTCGGAGCGAAGAGCATTGATTGCCTGCAATGCGTCGGCATATTCCAACTCTGATTTTTCCAGCAGGGTGTCGACAAGCGTCAGCTGTTCGTCGTTGGCAGCCTTCTCCAACTGAGCGCAGACATCTGAAAACCGTACGGCCGTCGCATTTGCAGTGATGGATTTCAGAGCATGGGCTGCTGCGGATACAGCCTTGAGGTCCTTGCCCGCCCGGGCGGATTTCAGCCCGTCAAATGCCGCTGGCGCCGTTTCGACATAGAGGTTGAGAATGCGGGCAAAGCTGTCGTCGAACATATCGCCGAGAATGTCGCGGAGATTGTCCTGTGCTTCACGATCGAGAACACCTTCAGCTTCACTTCCAGTCGCGGATATGTTGCCGTCGGTGTGCGCGACCTGGGTCTGACCACCGGCGTCATCATCGCCCAACCACCGTTCGAGGCACTCGCCAAGGGCTTCCATGGTAAACGGCTTGACCACGATATCATCCATACCGGCAGCTTTTCGTTGTTCCGATACATGGTCGGCAATATGGGCCGTCAGCGCCACGACCGGGGTATGTGGTTCCGATTCGTCGCTTTCATACCGACGAATGAGTTCGGTTGCCTGGAAGCCGTCCATTTCAGGCATGCTGCAATCCATGAAGATGAGATCAAAGCGATCGCGTTTGACCGCAGCGACAGCGTCCAGACCGTTTTCAGCCACCACGGGATGGATGTCGAAGCGCCGCAGCGCCTGGACAACGACCTCACGGTTAACCGCGCTGTCATCGACCACCAATATCGATTTGCCCTGGAAACTGTGATGATGCCGTTGAGTGGATCTGTCACTTTCCAGCAGGGCCTTGCCGCGCGCCCGCCCGCTCATGACCCGTACGATTGCATCAAGCGCCGAATAGGTGCTGATCGGCATGGCGAGAATATCCTGAACCCGCTCTTCGAGAATCAGCGCATCGGCGGAAAAATCACCGAGTTGCGTCACGGCCAGCCGTTGCGTGCCTTCGGGCGCAAGATCGAGTGCTGCGAGCGACTCAGGCTCGGCAATGATCAAATCGAATTCACTCTCATCAATGGTCGAAATGGCATCCGGAGGAACCACGCCCGCAACAGCACCGAGCTGCCACAGTGCATCGCGCAGGATCATGGTCGTTGCAGACACCGGCAGGGCAAGCAGAACATTGCGGCCCGTCAACGCCGGTACAGTTTCCGGCAAACTCTCTTGTGATCTGACCGGCAGCGTAAAGGTAAAGGTTGCTCCGGCCCCGGGTTCGCTCTGGACGCTGATCTCGCCGCCCATGGCCTCTACCAGCTTCCTGCAGATCGGCAGACCAAGCCCGGTTCCACCATATTTTCGGGTAGTCGACTGATCGGCCTGCGTAAAGCTGTCAAACACGCGGTGCAGTTTGTCGCGATGGATTCCGATTCCGGTATCACTGACGGCAATGGCAATTTCCGACCGGTCCCCGGTCGGTCGACCAATGTGGATCGTCACCTGCCCGGATGCGGTAAACTTCAGAGCGTTGTTCACCAGATTGCTCAAGACCTGGTTCAGCCGCACCGGATCGCCGACAATGGTTGGCGGAATTCCGGGTTCGACAAAACAACCAATGCTCAGGTCTTTTTCCTTGGCCTGCTGCCAGAAAAGGCTGAGCACATCCTCGGTCAATACCCGCAAATCCACCGGAATCTCTTCCAGCTCGATCGTACCCGATTCGATTTTCGAAAAATCGAGCACATCGTTGATGATGGCCAACAGGCCGCGGCCCGACTTCATGACAACATCGGCATAACGCTGATATTTGGGCGCCAGGTCCGCAGTCGCCAGCAATTCTGCCATCACCAGCATCCCGTTCATCGGCGTGCGAATTTCGTGGCTCATCGTGGCAAGAAACTCGGACTTTGCAGCATTGGCCAATTCGGCTTCGTTCTTGGCAATCGACAACTCGCGGGTTCGGACATCCACCTTTTCTTCCAGAGATTCCTGGTAATCCAGCAGTTCCCGGTTTCGCTGTGCCAGATCTTCGAGCATGGTGTTGAAGGAACGCGCCAGGATACCGACCTCACCCTTTGAATCCGTTTCGGCGCGAATCCGAAAATCATTCTCGTCGCCAAAGCGCTGCATCAAGGTTGACAGGGCTGTGATGGGCCGCGTGAGCACCGTAACCGCTCGGAGACTGAAGATGATTGTGGTAAGGGCCGCGAGAAACGCCAATGCAAGGGTGATGACCAGCGTTGTTACCAACCCCTGTCTGATTTCGGACACATCGGACAGAAGCCGAATCTCGCCGATCACATCTCCAGCTTTCAGGATATCGGCACGAACCCACAAATCATTGTGCGTAAGCAGGTCGAAGGCGGTTTTTTCCGTCAGATCAATATCGTTGCGTTTGAGCAGCGCACTGTAACCGACCTCGGCAATGGGTTCGTTCCTGTCATTGACCACCGCGGCGAAGCGGAACTGATCAAATTTGCCGATACCAGTGAGTATGCGGCGCACATCATACGCGTTCTCTTCTGCAAGCGGGTCCGCAAGAGAAGTGGCAAACACCTTGGCCGTGGCTTGAAGAGAGGCCGTTTGCTGTTTGATTTCTCGATTGAACGACACGTAGGACAGAATGGCCGAGGTGGCCATCATCGAGACGAATATCAGCAGAGCAACCGCCAATGACAGTCGGAATGCGAGACTCTCCCGCCTCTGGAATGGTGTGGATCGCCTGTGCATCTAGAAGCAACGCCGTCGTGTGCCGGTCATTTGATCAGCAGCGCCCGGCCCTTTTCGGGCGCGATTCCGGCAGGTACAGGGATGGTGGAACTTGCATAGTTCGAATTGATCACCACCTGCGGTCCCTTGCGCGATTCAATCCTGTTGGCAATGATTGCGGTCCAGGCTGAGCGTTGTCCGACCCGGCTCTTCTTGTCGATGATCAATTTCCCTTTTGGAAGATAGACGGTGCCCTCGAAGAGCTCAGCATCCTTGCTTCGAATGACAAACTCCCGGTTATATGTCGATGCACGGTCTTCGTAGAAAAGAATTCCGGCCATTGGCCCTTTCTTTGGCGCCGTCAACTTGGCCTGGGTGGAAACGCCAAAATTGAAAACGGCCTTGTCTCCAGTGAAAAAGAAGCCGACATTCTTGCCGATCACGGTTGAATCACCGGAGATTTTCAGCGGACCATCCTTGATGACGTAAATTCCGGGTCTGAACTTCAGGGTCACTTTTCCCTTCGTGACAATGCCACCGCAGTAGGTACCGGGATCGAGAATGTGTGTACCGCCCGTCTCCTCGACCATCTCCTTGCATGGCCCGACAGGTGGTGCGGGCCGGCTCATGAGCGGGTCCCTGATGGGAGGACTGTCGGTGACCGGTTTTGGTTTGTAGCTGGTTACCGGCCCCCTGTATCCACCCGAACTGTAGGTCGCAGCCGATGCCATCCGCGCCGATGACACAACCTCGATTGCACGCTTGTGGGTGGAATTGGCATAGATGCCACATTTGACGGCCTTCATTGTGGATGCGGCACTCATATGCAGGCTCTTGGCGGCGCCCGTATCCAATGCAATCACACAAATGCTCTGAACACCCGCCAGTGTGGCCGTTGCAGACACCTTGATGGGCATGATGCCGTCGCTGACCAGGTGGGCAAAGATAGGTTGCCAGTAGAATTCCAGATCCACCTTGACCGTGGTGTCCGCTTTGGACGCGTCGGTCATCACTTTCAGATCGTCCGCCGCGCCCAATGAAATGGCGCTGTCCTCGCGGAAATTCGACATCACATAGGTTTCCGCAATGGGTTTGACGTCGCTTTCCTTGGTGCTCGACAATCCCAGTTCAAGCACGCTCGCCAGAGCCGCCGATTCGGCAGCCGCCTGCAGCTTGGTTTTCTGGTTGGAAAAGATGACGAAATCGATGGCGCCGCCGGTGACCGCCAGCAATGGCATTGCCAAAATCGCAGCGGAAATTGCAAAATTCCCCCTACGGTTCGTGAATAATTGTGCCAATCGCCCCAGCATAGGTCGCCCTTCCCCGCAGGAATCATGACCGAAATTAGTGAAAATTCAGTAATTTTTTTCGTCGATTGTGTGATTTTCGCGCATTACAGTGGCATCACTCGGATTTGATGCGCCCCGTTTACCTGGTCTCAACATGCTTGCACTACACCTGCCGGCAACAGGCGTGGGACCAATCATTTGACCGGAACATCCATGACGAAACCGAGGCGATCCGATAGCGCGCTTTCGATCGCAGGCTTGCGCAAGAGCTTCGACAAACCGGCCGTTTGCGGCCTTGATCTGAATGTCAGTGCGGGCGAGTTCTATGCCCTTTTGGGTCCGAACGGGGCCGGCAAGACGACAACCCTTCGCATGGTGGCCGGCCTGCTGCCGCCCGATGCCGGTAGCATTTCCATATTCGGTGTCGATGCCCTGTTTGACCCGGTCGAGGCCAAACGCATCGTCGCATGGGTCTCCGACGAACCCATGATCTACGACAAATTGTCACCGTTCGAATATCTGGAATTCGTCGCCGGCCTGTGGGGTGTCGAGACCCAAACCGCACAGGACCGTGCGGAAGACCTGCTGGACTGGCTTGGGCTGGCGCCCCACGCCCATGAGCGATGCGGCGGCTTTTCCAAGGGCATGCGCCAGAAGGTGGCGCTGGCCGGCGCACTGGTGCACGAGCCGCGCCTGATCATTTTGGATGAACCGCTGACGGGTCTCGATGCCGGCTCTGCGCGGCAGGTCAAGAATGTCTTGCTGGAACGGGTTGCCGCCGGCGCAACCGTGATCATGACCACCCATATTTTGGAAGTTGCGGAACGCATGGCCCGCAGGATCGGTGTCATCGCGGCAGGCCGCCTGATTGCCGAGGGAACCCTGCAGGAGCTGCGTGACCGCGCCGGCAGCGACGGTTCCCTGGAGGATATCTTCCTGGATCTCGTGTCAGGCGCCGATGCTGAAACCGGCACCGTCGCGGCTTAAGGCAAGAGGCGCAAACTGATGTCCACCGCTTCGCTGACATGGTTCGCCCGCCACGAAATCAATCTTTTCTGGCGCGACTGGACGGCGCTGATCGTCCGCGGCAAGGCACACCGGAAGATCGCGGCATGCCTGGCCCTGGGTATCTTTGTCATCGGCATGCATGTCGTGGCCTGGTTCACTGTCACGGGTGCCGTCGACCTGGCCCAAATTGACCCGCAGGCCATCTACATCTTCGTCACGGGGTGCGGTCTGGTATCGCTGAGCCTGATGGTGTCCCAATCACTGGAATCAGTAACCCGCGCATTCTATGCCCGTGCTGATCTCGATCTGATCCTGACATCACCGGCCCCATCGAACCGGATCTTCACCATCCGCATTTGCGCCGTGGCGCTGACCAGCGTCGTCATGTCTGCGTTGCTTGTCGCGCCCTTCCTGAATGTCATGGCATGGGTGGAGGGTCCGGCCTGGCTGCTTGGCTATTTCACACTGCTGTCGATGTCGGCCATGGCCACGGCCATATCGCTTGTCATTGCCGTCGCGCTCTTCAAGCTCTTCGGTCCGAAGCGCACGCGCTCCATCGCACAAATCATAGCCGCTATCATCGGCGCCGGTTTCGCCATCACCATGCAACTTGTCGCCATTGTCTATTTCGGCAATGTCTCGCGTTTGAGCGTTCTGACAGCACCGGAGATATCGCGGGTTCTGCCTGACGCATCGGCGATGGCGTGGATACCGGCGCGAGCGCTGCTCGGCGATCCGGCGGCGGTTTTCGTCTTTTCCATGGCCGGTTTCGGTTTGCTGGCGCTGGCGATCCGGGCATTTTCCACACGCTTCGCCTCACTCGCACTGTCGACATCGGGTGTCAGCGAGCAAAGCGGAAAAACCCGCCGGCAACCGAGCACGTTTCGCTTCCGAACAACGCGGCAGACCCTTCGAAACAAGGAACTGGTCCTGCTGGCCCGCGACCCCTGGCTGCTGTCGCAGACGCTGATGCAGATGCTGTACCTGTTGGTACCGGCATTCCTGCTTTGGCGTAATTTCGGCGCCGATATCGGTGCGATGGTTGTTGTCGTGCCGGTTATCGTCATGGCGTCGGGTCAACTGGCCGGTGGGCTGGCCTGGCTGACCATATGCGGCGAAGACGCACCGGATCTTGTCCAGACCGCACCGATGAAACCCCGTGCCGGGCTGCGGGCCAAGATCGAGGCTGTGCTCATCGCGGTCTGCCTGGTGCTCTCGCCCATCCTGTTGTTTCTGGCCCTGGTGGATCTGCGCGCCGCACTGGTGACGATCACCTGCCTTGCCCTGTCCGCCGGCGCAGCAACAGCCATGCAGGTTTGGTTCCGCGCGCAAGCCAAGCGCAGCCATTTTCGACACCGCCATGCCTCGTCCAAGATCGCCACCTTCGCAGAGGCATTTTCGTCCATCTGCTGGGCCGGCTGCGCCGCGTTGGTGGCCGTCGGCAATTGGCTCGCGATCATCCCGGCAATGCTGGCCTTGGCCGTGCTCGGTCTCATCTGGACCATCCGCCCACGCGAGACCTGAGATCAGGCACAGTGGGAACGGCGCCCTAAAACCGCTCCACCCAGGGCCGTATGGCCAGTTCGTTGCTCCAGGTCGAGCGATCCTGACGGATGAGATGGAGGTAATTTTTTGCGATTGCATCCGGATCGAGCATGGAATCGGGGCTGTCGGCCGGTTCCGAGCGACCCGGATTGCGTATGGCTCCGTCAATATTGACCCAGGCCACATGAATGCCCTTCGGGTGCAGTTCGCGCGCCATGGATTCAGCCAGCCCGCGCTGCGCGAATTTGCCCATGGCAAAGGGTGCGGAAAGCGGAAATCCCTTGATGCCGGCAGATGCGCCGGTGAACAGGATCGTGCCGCGACAACCGCCTAGCTCTTCCTGGTCCTGCATGATCCGGGCAGCGGCCTGACCGACCAGAAACGCTCCAAACGCGGTCACCTCCACGGCCTCTCGCACCGCTTCGGGGTCAAGCTCGGTCAACGGGCCGCGCTGCCGCGCGGAAGGATTGTAGACGACTACATCCAGCCGACCGTCCAGTCCGGCAAACAATTGATCCACATCGCCGGTCTTCGAAGCATCGCAGGTGGCAACCTGCGCGCCCGTTTCACCCGCCAACGTACCGATTTTGCCGACATTGCGCGCCGCAAGGATCAGCCGGTAGCCCTCCTGATGCAATTGTCTGGCGAGCGAAGCCGAAAGCCCGTCGCCAACTCCCACAATCAATGCCAATGGTTGTGTCATCTCGCCTCCAGGCCGGATGCCGATGCTTGCCTCCGCCCGGTTTCCGGCGTTGCGGAGCGGATTGCGTTTTGTCGAGATCGTGTCTCAGGTGATATGTAGGGTCAGGACCCAATAATTTCATCCATTCTGCGCTGTCGCAAAGTCGCGCTGCCTTTCACTGGCGCCGCCAAGCGCGTATCCTCGGCAGGTTAAATCAGGGTATGGCACATGAGGCGACGGAATTGAGCGAAACGGCGTCCAATCTTGCAACGAAAGGAATGCTGGTCGACCCTGGTAACCATTTCAAGGGCCGATACGAAGTCGAACGTAAGTATCGGGTCGATGATCTTGAGGCAATGCGTACAAACCTGTGCGCCCTGGGTGCGGTCGGGTTCACGATCGGCAATTCCGAAACCGATGTCTTTTTCGACTTTCCCGATGGCCGGCTGGCGTCGAATGACCAGACACAAGTTTTGCGCCACATGCGCCCGTCGGGACGTGTGTTGTGGATATCAAAGGGGCCGGGTCCGGACGAATGCACAGCCATGGACCTGACCGACAACGCACAGGCCACGGCCATGCTCTTGTCATTGGGCTTTATCGAAACCAATCGCATCGACAAGAAACGCGATATCTATTTCATCGACACCTTTCATGCCACGCTCGACAGTGTCGACGGCCTCGGCACTTTTGTCGAATTGGCCGTGATGACCGACGATCAGGATGCGCTGCCGTCCCTGCGGCGCGGCGTCGATCAAATGGCCCTCAAGTTGAATCTGCTGGACACCATGGAGGAGACGCGGTCCTACCGGCAAATGCTGTTCGAACCCCATCCCTGACGCACGACAAGGCCGGTCAGGCGTCCGGTTCTTCGATCAATCGGTGACTGTCCGCTGCGGTCAGGTCCAGCCGGTATGCGCGCTTCATCGCATCGATAAACGCTCTGGAATCCGCGTCGAACGGGCTTTTGCCCTCGAAAGCATGAAGGACAATGCCCTCCAGCAGGTCACCCAGCGTCATCTCATGATGGGTCGCCACGGCCTTCAATACCTTCAAAAGACGTTTTTCCAAACGCACGCCCGTCTGGGTGCGCTCGATTTTGCTTCTTTCCCTGGACATCTCAATCATCCATCCGCAAGCCGGCCCGCTTTACAGCAATTCGGTAACATGGTACCAATATAACAAATTCAGCCGACAAAGTCACGCAAGACACGGATGTCGTTCATGCCTCCCAATCTGAACGGGGTTCTTTTGGCGATGGCTGCAACGGCAATGTTTTCGGTGGCGGCGGCCCTGACCAAATTGGCAAGCGCCGACTACAATGTGCTGCAGATCCTGTTCATCCGGCAGATCATCATGCTGGTTGCGATCCTTCCCATCTTGACGCGGAACGTCCCGCACAATCTGAAGACGCGGCATGCCGGTCTTCACGCGATACGGCTGACCGGTGCCTTCATCGCCCTTTCCTGCGGATTTTGGGCAGTGGCCGTTCTGCCGCTGACCACAGCAACCGTTCTGGCCTTTTCGTCGGTATTCTTCACCACATTGCTGGCGGCTGTGTTTCTAGGCGAACGGGTCGGTGCCCCGCGGATCGCCGCCATTGCCGTCGGCTTTGCGGGTGTTCTCATCGTGGTGCGGCCCAGCGTCAGTGGCATGGCCGACCTTTATGCGCTGATCGCCATTGCGGCGGCGCTTGGCGCCGCGACCGCGAAGACAACCATTCGGCGGCTGTCGAAATCGGAGAGCACCGCGACCCTCCTGGCCTATCAGGCGATCTTCATCGGGGTCCTGGCCGGTTTGCCGATGGCCTGGCTTTGGGCGACCCCGGACTGGAACGGAGCTGTCCTGCTGATTTCCATCGGCCTCGTCTCGACACTCGCCCAATGGGTCGGCGTGATGGCCCTTCGCGCGGGAGAGGCCAGCCTTGTGACCAGCATCGACTATATGCAGCTCATTTACGCGGCCATTCTTGGCTACTGGCTTTTTTCCGAATGGCCCGACCTCTACACATTCGCCGGTGCCGCACTGATCGTCGGTTCAGCCCTGTTCACCGTCCGGCGGGAAGCCCGAAGACGTCATGACAGACGCGCATCAGGTCCCCAGCGACCGCAGCAGGGTTGACAGCGCATCCCGGAACGCACGCGGTGCGCCTCTGTCGCCGTTGAGTTTGCGCTGCAGATAGTAACGAAACAGTGCGTCGAACCTTAGGTACAGATCAAGTGGATCGAGCCCGTTCAGTTCGACCCGGTCCAGCAGGCGACCGCAAAAATCGATCATGGAGTTTTCAAGATCCGAAACCACGTGGGTGAAACTGTCATCGAATAGGGCTTGCGAGCGAATGTCGTACCAAAGCCGATGTTTTTCGGCATCGTTTTCGACCGAAGCGACCAATACGTCGATCATGCGCTCGGCGGTGCGCTGCGGCGAACCGGACGCCTTCAGATTCACCTCAAGTCCGGCCAGGAACTCCTCCTTGTAGAGCTGCACGCAACAAAGGATCAGTTCCGCCTTGTCCTCGAAGTAGTAATGCAGAATACCGACGGAAACGCCCGACTGTTCTGCAATATCGCGCAAACTGGTACGCGCGTAGCCCAGTTGCGAAAGAGTGGACAATGTATGCTCGGCCAGCGCGCGCTTTTTGCCGTTTCGCTTGTCGATGCGCCGTGTTGCTTCTTCCCTCAACCGGACGATCTTGTTTGCTGTTGCCATGGTTGTCACCCGATTGCTGGAAGAATGGGCGCACATCCCGACACGCCCGACAAGGCCTTCTAACCCAGAAGCGCGTTGAGGAAAATACGCGGCAATTTTGTCCAGCCCGGGCGATGTCGAAACCCTGTCAGCAACGGTCCGATCTTGTGCTGTCTTCTATTCGTTATGAACCAGGGTGGCCGTGGCAACAGGCTCCACTCTCTGCTCAGCAGGTTTCGCGGAAACGGCCTGAACGGTGCCCGAATGACCGATCGCTCCGGGCGGTCGAACAGGAACGTGTTGTGGACGAAGTCGATGCCGCTCTGGACATCGTCAAGCGTGTGACCGGGAAAGGCACCCCAAGGGGTCTCGAGCAGCAAAAAGCCGACGCCGGTCCAGCAATTGATTGCGATGCAGCCATAGTGAAGCTCACCGATGAGCGCCTCGAATTTCTTCCGGCCGATTTGCTGCACCGTCGCCGGATGAATGAGAATGGAGGCCCCAAGCGTGCCGCGAAGCCGGCGATTGGCATAACCGATGGCCGCGCGGAGATAGGCTTCCGGATCGGTGCCGCCAATGCGATAGGTGTTCATCGCCGGCGCAAACACCTCCGTCGTCTCGAACCAGGCATGATTGCCCCTGGCGACCGGCGCAACGAGACAGTTGGGGCCGCCGGGGCGAGAGAAGGACACGACGGACTCGCTCTGGTCCTCGAATTCGGCCATCCGCTTATCGGCACCCGGATAGTAGAGAGGCCGCGACGGCGCGCGAGCCATGACACGTTCGATCTGCCTGAGCAGAGTGTCCGTCTTGTTCCAGTCGTCCGGCAGCACCAGCATCTGGCAGGCAACGCAGTTGAAGCCCGAATTATGCAGTTTCTGGGTGGCAATATGTTCGGCCTGAAAGGCAAGGTCGGCTTCGGTCCAGGGGCCCGGAACCACGATGGTCGGGCAGACTGCGCCAAGTTCCGATGTAATGCGACGCGTATTGCGCGGCGTACCATTGGCCTTGTTGCGGATGCCCTCCTTGCCGGCACCCCAGACAATGGCATCATGCGAGGCCTCGGCGCCAGTGATATGGATTTCGTCAATTCCGGGCTGCTCGCAAAGGGCAGCACCGACATCGGCCCCGCCCGAAACGATCTGCAGGGCGCCGAAATCGATAAATGGCTTCAATGAAGCGGTAAGATACTCAAGAAGATAGTCATTCACCGGGTTCAGTTTCAACAGCGTGACCTGATGGTCCATCAGCAGTTTGTGAAGGCAGTCGAGCGGCGCAATCGATGAGATGTTGCCGGCCCCCAGCACCAGCGCGACCCGGCCCACGCGATGCTCGGGCGGCGTGTCATAGGTGGATGCGGTGTCGTTGGGGAGATTGTCTGTCGTGACACCCTTTTGCATCCACACCTCGGCCTCAATGCCGGAAAAGAGCAACTTGTCCCAGATGGAGCGCGGAAGCACCTTGACGGCAATCTGCCCGCTTTCCAGGTGACGCACGGGAAGGCCGTTGAGATAGGTTTTGCCTTCTATTCCCGAAAGGGTTTCCGTCAGCAACATGCAGGCAGATATCAGGGCATAGGGACCGGACAGCCACTCTTCGCCGACCAGAGGCGAATCGGCCGGAATTTGTTTTTGCCGTGCGGCCTCAAGCGCCCAGTCTTCGGCAACATCCATCACGGCGTTCTGGACGGAGGCGATCATGGCGATGCGCTCGTCCGTGGTTGTGCGGGCCCATCGGTCCCTGTTGGCCACAAGACCTTCGACCACCCGGTCAAGATGATCCTGTTCGTGTCTTTCTTCTGTTGCCGCCTGCGCCATCGCGCCGTCCCTTCCCTGGACCGCCACTGAACGGTTGTATCATCAGTGGCAAAACAATCTTGGACAACAATTTTGGACATATGTCCAGTTTTTTGAAAACAAGCTCAATTTGCCTGTTTTGCAGCCGTGGATTGGCCCGTTCGGACGACATGACAATTTGTTAGTACACAAACGAATATGGCTGCGCTATATTCTCCGTCGTATTGGTGAAACGGACATGTGTTGTCCGAAACAATTGGATCGATTCAGGCCATGGGTCCACATATCAAGCAAGCCGCAGTCCAAGAGCGGAAAACCGCGGAAACCGTTGTGGTTCGATTTGCCGGCGATTCCGGCGATGGCATCCAGGTGATCGGTTCGCAGCTCGGACTGGCCAGCGCCATGTCCGACAATGACCTGGGCACATTTCCGGAATATCCGTCCGAAGTGCGCGCACCGGTCGGCACCACCTACGGCGTGTCGGCATTCCAGGTGCATTTTGGCGGGCGTCCGATCAAGACGATTGGTGACGAAGCAGACATGTTGGTGGCTCTCAACCCGGCAGCGTTGAAAACCAATCTCGACATGCTGAAAAAGGGCGGTCTTGTGCTGATCGATGCCGGCTCCTTCACCCAGCGCAACTTCGACAAGGCGGGCTATGCGGCTTCACCACTTGAAGACGGCACGCTGGATGACTACCAGCTCATGGCGCCCGACATTTCCAAATTGACCATGGAGAGTGTTGCAGAGATCGGGCTCAACAAGAAGGCGTCTCTGCGCTGCAAGAATTTCTGGGCTCTTGGCCTGGTCTACTGGATGTATGGCCGGGACCGGCAGCCGACGATCGACTGGCTCGACAACAAATTCGCAAAACTTCCCGATGTGGCCGCTGCCAATGTCGCTGCTCTGAATGCAGGTCACGCCTACGGCGAAACGGTCGAGGCGGCCGGATATGATGTGGCACGGATCGACATGGAACCGGGCCCATACAGTTTTGTCACCGGCTATGAGGCACTCGCCTGGGGACTGGCCGCCGCCGCCGAACTGTCGGATCGCAAACTGGTGTTCGCGTCCTATCCGATCACCCCCGCCTCACCCGTGTTGCACACACTGGCGCGTCTCAGCGATATCGGCGTGACGACGTTCCAGGCCGAAGACGAGATTGCCGCAATCTGTGCGGCCATCGGCGTCTCGTTTGCCGGCGGCCTCGGCGTAACATCGAGTTCCGGTCCCGGCATATCACTCAAGCAGGAAGCCATGGGCCTGGCCGTCTCGGCCGAGCTGCCGCTGATTATCGTCAACACCCAGCGCGCCGGCCCCTCCACCGGCATGCCCACCAAGACAGAGCAATCGGATCTCAATCAGGCCCTTTATGGTCGGCACGGGGAAAGCCCGGTGCCCGTTCTGGCAGCCGGGTCACCCGCCGAGTGTTTCGAAATGGCGATCGAGGCGGCAAGGATTGCCCTGACCTATATGACACCGGTCATCCTGTTGTCGGACGGCTTCGTTGCCAATGCCTCGAGCCCATGGGCCCTGCCAGATCTCGACGCCCTGCCGCGCATTTCCGTGCAGAACCACAAGGATGCGGATGATTTCAATCCCTATCGGCGCGATCCCGAAACGCTGGCCCGAAGTTGGGCAGTGCCCGGAACACCGGGCTGCGAGCACCGGATCGGCGGCATCGAAAAGGACTTTGCCAGCGGTCACATTTCCTACGAACCGGAAAATCACCAGAAGATGACCGATGTGCGCGCCGACAAGGTGGCCGGCATCGCCAAAACCATCCCGCCGATCGCCGTGGACCAGGGTGACGCGAACGGCGATCTGCTTCTGGTTGGTTGGGGATCGACCTATGGGCCGATCTCCCGAGCGGTCGGCAATATGCGCGCCCGCGGGTGCCGGGTCTCGCATCTGCATGTGCGGCACATCAAACCCTTCGCGCCCAATCAGAACGAATTGCTTGACGGCTTCAAACAGGTCCTGGTGCCCGAAATGAACAGTGGCCAATTGGTCAATCTGCTGCGGGTAGAGGGTTGCGCCCACGCCGAAGGCCTGAGCAAGATGACCGGCAGACCCTTTCAGGTGAGCGAAATCGAGGATGCGATCCTCGCCCGCGTGGAGACGAGCAATGAATGAACATGCCTCCGCCAACAAATTGACGGCAAACGATTTCGCCACGGACCAGGAAGTCCGCTGGTGCCCGGGCTGTGGCGACTATGCCGTACTCAAGGCGGTGCGAACCGTTCTGGCCGACATCGGTGCCCGGCGCGAAAACACGGTTTTCGTCTCCGGCATCGGCTGTTCCTCCCGCTTTCCCTATTACATTGACACCTATGGCTTCCATACGATCCATGGCCGCGCGCCGGCCGTCGCCACGGGCATGCTCCTGGCCAATCCGGATCTCGATGTCTGGATCATCACCGGCGATGGCGATGGCCTGTCGATCGGCGGCAATCATCTCCTTCACATCCTGCGGCGCAATCTGAACTGCCAGATCCTGCTGTTCAACAATGAAACCTATGGCCTGACGAAGGGCCAGTTCTCGCCGACATCGCATCTGGCGACACGCACGCCCTCTTCGCCTGGCGGCAGTATAGACAACCCCGTCGATCCGTCGCGATTTGCCCTTGGCTGCGGTGCGCGCTTCGTTGCCCGCGGCGTCGATACCCAGATCAAACAGCTGGTCGAGGTGCTGAAAGCTGCGCATCGCCACCAGGGTGCCGCCTTTGTCGAAATCTTCCAGAACTGCATCGTTTTCAACGAAGACGTATTCGAAGGCTTCACCGCCAAGGCCAATGTCGCCCAACGCCAGCTTCAGGCTGAGCATGGCAAGCCGCTGACCTTCGGCGCTGATGGAACACACGCCCTGGCGTTCGATCCACAGAGCCTCGGCCTGAAGACGGTGGATGTGTCCGACGGCGCGCAACCATTGATCCATGATGCAACCAACCACAATCTGGCAAGCGCACTGGCCCGCATGGAAAATCCCGACTTTCCGATGGCGACCGGAGTGCTTTACGACAATCCGGGTCCCGTCTATCGCAGTTCGACGGCCGACCAGGATGCAGCGGGCGCGCCGCGCAAGCTCAAGGACGTCATGCGCGCCGGCCTGAGCTGGCATGTCGGAGAGACCCCAGAGTAATACCAACGGCCCTCAATATCGATCCCGCCGGTTTTTGTTGTCGGCCGGTTCATTTGAACTTTCCGCCATCCGCGCCCGATCCGGCAGACAGACCATCACACATGATTGAATCGGATCCAGCGCAAGGCGCCATGGATGCGCATTTCGCCATTGCTCACAGCTTTGGCTCTGCCCCCTCCTGACGATCCGCAGGGCCCCACAATGGCGGATTCCGATATTTTATGTGTATTTTACAATAATTGTGGTATACATATAAAATGCTCGACTACGAAACCATACCCCTGCATTGGGTCAACCGGCTCGGCTTTCTCGTTCGCAAGGAGCTGGGGCAACTGTTCATGCAAGGCGGATACGATGTCAGTCCCGAGGAATGGGCGGTTCTGCTTTTGCTCTGGAGAGACACATCGAAAACTCCCGGCGACATTGCCGCCGTTACGTTCCGGGACCGTACCACTGTGACCCGCCTGATAGACGGCATGGTCAGCAAAGGTCTGGTTTTCAGGGATATGGATCCCTCGGACCGGCGCAAATCCGTCGTCAAGGCAACGGACAGAGGCAACGACCTGGAACAGGAATTGGTTCCAATAGCTCGCGGCCTCATCGCGCGGGCCCTGAATGGAATCGACCCTGGTGACGTGGAAACCACGGTTCGCTCGCTCAGGACCATGACGCGGAACCTGTCGTCCGAACGTGACCGTCACAAAACGCTACAACAGACAAAGGAGGAGGACCATGTCCAGCTATAACTACGACAGCTTTTCATCCGAAGATTATGATTTCGATCACTCAACCGGACCCGCTGTGGGTGAAAAGGCCCCGGACTTCCTGTTGACCACCAGCGCGGGCGACAAGAGAAATCTTCTGGATTTTGACGGCGAAATCCTCGTTCTGGAAATGGGCAGCATCACCTGTCCGTTGTTTCAGGGCAGGCGAAAGACAATGGAAACGCTGGATGTCGATGACAAACGTGTCAGCCAGGCGGTGCTCTATGTGCGTGAAGCGCATCCGGGCGCCGACATTCCGCAGCACCGTGATTTAGACGCCAAGCGGCAATGCGCACGAAGGCTTGAAGAGGAAGATGGCGAAACCCGGCTCATCCTGGTCGATGACATCGAAGGAACGGCACACAATGCCTATGGCGCGATGCCGAACACGGTCTTCATCATCAACCGAAATGGATGTGTCGTTTTCCGCGCGGAATGGAACAATGCTTCCGCCACAAAGGCGGCTGTCATCGCGCTTCTCAATGGTCAGAGCTACAGGGCAAAGAGCTTTTTCCGTCCGGGACCGCCGGCCGTCTCCATCCGAACATTGCGCCGGGCCGGAAAGGGATCGGTATCGGATTTCCTGCGCAGTTTCCCGATCTTGTTCTTGAACAATATCATCAAGCGGAACATGCGACTGCTCTTCAATCGCCCGACCGATCTTTCGAGGAATACGACCTGCTAAGGCAATTCAGGCTTTGGCGGATTCGGCAAAACCTGAATGCATCAGCAAAATCAAAGGCGGACACCGTTGTCCCGTTCCTGACAAATCGTGAAACGGTCTGGGGTCGGGATCTGACGAAATCACCGGCCGCCGGTTGCGACGAACCCCGGTCCTGCGGCCCGGTCAGAACCGCTCTCCCAAAAGGCGATAGCACCAGAACGCCTCTTCCGACTGGATCAGCCGGTTGATGCGCGCCGGCGAAAACCCGGTCGAGCGGCGTACGGCGCGTCCCATGTGGGACTGATCGGAGAAGCCGGCTTCGCTGGCGAGTTCCGCCAATGGCGCGTCCGGTTGTTCAACGGTACGGCGATGCAGGTCTTCGATGGCCACAAAGTGATCCAGGTGCTGTCTGGTCTTGCCGGTCCACTGTTTGAGGCGTCGCTCCAGGGTCCGAGCGCTGCGCCCCGGCGCGCTCCGCCCGATCCGCTGGAACAGATGGCCGGACCAATCCGAAAGGCGGTCCGATCCAGGCCAATCGGGTATGCCGCCCTCATGCCGTTTGGCGTTCCAGACCGGCACAAGCGTGTTGCAGAAACTGTTCCAGCTGACCTGCGGATCGCGATCAGCCCCCAGCGCGCTCAACAGCGGACCGAGAGCCTCCGGCAAAGCGCCCTCGATCGGGTTTCCTCCGAGCTTGCGCCACGCATCCGGAAAGAAGCCAACGGTAAAGGCACACACGTCTGACGGGCTCCAGCTCACCGTCGGCCGGTCTTGCGGCGGCATGACGGACAGTCCCGGCATGGGCGGTGTTGATCGTGCGCCATTGATGTCACCGACGACATCCACCAGTCGCAACTCGCCCGCGACGATACAGGTTGCCGACACCAGGGGCGTCGTCGGGAAACAGTTGAACCGGTCGGTGTCGGACAGGTCAGCGCCCCTTGTATCCCGAAATATCCCCGCCGCCACGCAGCTCGACAGGGACTTCGGCGGAGACAGCAAAATGGACTTGGGTTTCACGCAGGCCGTTCCTCGGGTGTCGCAATCATTCTATATCGCGGACATCGCCATAGGCCAGAAATCCACCAGTGAAAATTCCAGGTGGATATCATGGCGAAAATTCGAACCCAAGGACCCCTCTCACATCGGCTGACCAGCCTGTTGACGATCAACAGGATCGCTTTGCAAACCTATGCCCGGCACGCCATCGGGCGTCGTTTGGAGCCGAGCTGGAATGCCGAAATGGAAATTGGCATCCGCTTCTGGCGGCACCAGTTCACCAGGGCCATGAGACAGGCCGACATCAGAACGGGGCGCGCCATTTTCAACAGTCTGCAGACCGAAACCGACGACATTTATGACGTGACCGTCAAGAAATGCCGGTCACCGAAGGGCACATGGTATCGCCCGCGACACATCACGAGCCCGGCCACCCTGCTCTATTTTCACGGAGGCGGATACACGTTCAACGGGCCAGTGAGCGCGCGGTTTGCGGCGATGTTCGCGCACCACACCGGAGCACAATTGTTTGCGCCCGATTACCGGCTGACCCCGGAACACCCCCATCCGGCACAGGCAGAGGATGCCCTGGCAGCCTGGCGATATGTAACAGCGGACATTCCGGAGCAGAGCTTGGTCGTCATGGGTGACAGCGCGGGAGGGCATATGGCGCTGATGTTGCTGCAAACACTCAAGCGCACTGGATTACAGCAGCCGGCGCTTTGCATTGGGCTTTGTCCCTGGACGGATATCGGCGCGCGCGGCGACAGCCTGCATGACAATGACCGGTACGATCTGGTGCAGAGTTGGATGGCGCTGCAGTTCGGCCAATGGCTCGATCCGGATGAAACCTTCGGCCGCGAAGCCCTCTCACCCATTTCTCATGATTATGCAGGGCTTGCCCCGCTCTATCTTCAGGCCGGCGGCCGCGAGATCCTGCGCGACATGATCTGTGAATTTGCCCGAGACCAACAGCACAATGGCGCTGACATCACGCTCGATCTGTGGGACGACATGCCCCATAATTTCCAGGCCTATGACAGTTTCAAATCATCATCGACACAGGCACTCCTGCGCATAAGACAGGCCATCGAAGGACGCGTCGAAAACAGCACGGCTCTGGCGCCGGGTGAAAACACGCTGATTGCCGGATCCTCCCGCCATGTCAAAAGGTCGGGCCGCCACATCTGCCCCCGGAAGCACAAAGCTGAACGCTTCATGCGCGGCCCCTAACCGCAAAGGCAATCAGGCACTGCGTGAACCGATGTCACCCATGAAACGCAGCAGATGCTGATCGAATGCCTCCGGATGCTCCCAGAAGGGCGCATGGCCGATCCCGTCCAGTATGTGCACCTGGTCTTCCCAAAGGTTCTGATAATCCAATGACGACACGAAGTCGTTGTTGACGAAAGGCTCGTCGCCGCCATTGACGATCGCCAGCGGGACCCTGGATCGCACGGCAACATCGTGCTGATTGCATCCGACCCCATCGGCAAACCGGGAAAACATTATTTCACGGGCCCGTCCGTCGGTCCGGGCAACCGCATCCCGCAGAAAGTCTTCATAGGGTGCGTTGATGCCGCAGGTCGATCGGGCATAGGCGTCAACTTCCGCCTGCGTGAATTCCCGCTGGCCGGCCAGATGCATGTGCTCCGACACCAGAAATCCTGCGCCGAGCGCATCCGCCCCCTTTCCGACCGGCGGCGTACCGGTGATCATCAGGCCGGTCACGGCATCGGAGCGATCAATCATCTCCAGACCGATATGACCGCCAAGCGACCAGCCCAGGACGGCGAAATCTCCATGGCCGAGCACGTCCATGAGTTCCAGTGCGGCATCGGCATAACCCGGCATCGAATAGGTGGTGTCCGGAGCGTCGGCGTCGCCGGACAGGCCATGCCCCGGCAGGTCCATCGCGATGCAATGATGGTCCTTTCCGACCCGTCCCAGCAACTGGTTGCGGAACACCTCCTTGCAGGACGAATTGCCGTGGATCATGAGCAGGGTTGGCCCCTGCCCCTCCGTTTCGCATAGGGCCAATCTGCAATGGCTGGTATCGACCGTTCGTTCACGCATGCCCATCCTCCCTGGTGTGGTGGATTTGAAGTTCCTATCATTGTTTGCAGTGCACTCGGGAAGGAACTGCAAATCCATAAACCGCACTGGAATCATAAGGTTGCTAGTGTCCGGATTGAATCTGAAGTTCGTTCTGAAAATGCTGCTTAATGTGGCGAACTTCAGATCCAGGACACTAGGCCAAGAGTGTGGTTCAAATCTTCAGGCGGTTCAAAAGCCCCAGCAGCCCACCTGGCGCAAGGCGCAGAACGAGGATCATTGCCACCGCCACGATGATGAAGCGGGCCTCCTCCAGCCCCCGAATACCGGCGAGCGACTCGGTCGCGAAGGTCAGTGCCAGGGCAGCGGCTATCGGCCCGTAGGTGGTACCGGTTCCGCCGATCAGTACCATCGAGAGCGCCAGGGCAAGTGTTCCGAAACCGAACACCTCCGGCGAGGCAACACGCAGATAGATGGCGTAGAACCCTCCGGCCACGCCGGTAAAGACAGCACTGAGAACCAGCACGAGAATACGCTGCGTCGAAACGGAGATACCACGCGATTCCGCATAGTCCTCCGCATCCCGAACCGCTTTGAGCGATTTGCCGAAGGGTGAATTGATCACCGCCAGCAGGAACAGGGTCGAAAGGACCAGAAGACCCAGGCCAACATAGTAATAGCCGAGCTTGTAATCGCGCACGAAGGAATAATCACCGATGCGCATGAAGGGTATGCGCACCATGCCCTCGGCTCCGCCGGTTATCTGAGACTGACTGAGCACCAGTTGCATCGCCAGTTGACTGAAGGCGAAGGTAACCAGAACCACGTAGATTCCCTTCAGGCGCGCAACCGGGGTTGCGATCAGAAAAGCCGCGAAGGCCGCCGTCACGCCGCCAAGCCATATCGCGATCCATGGGTTGATGCCAAAGGTCTTGGCCGCGATGGCCGCTGTGTAAACGCCGACGCCGAAAAAGGTCAGATGACCGAAATTGAACACCCCGCAATGGCCAAGGCTCAAATTCCAGTTGGACGCGATGATCCCATAGATAAACGCGATGATGAACAGGTGACGGGTATAGGATTCCGTTGCCACCAGAGGCACCAGCGCAAGAACCGCAAGGCAGGCCAACGGCACGAGGATATCTCTGGCCCGCGTGCTCATTCCTTGCCCCCGAAAATGCCGTTCGGACGAAACACCAGCACGATGATCATCATCAGGAACAGGACAAACGGCGTCCAGTAGAGCCCCAGCCACACGATCAGCAGCGCCTCGATCAGTCCGATGAGATAGGCGGCACCGGCAGTTGCGCCCAGACTGCCGAGACCGCCGAATATGACCACGATCATGGCCTTGACCAGGGGCTCGGCACCCATCACCGGGGTGATGAATCGGATCGAACCGAGCAGCGCACCCGTCAATCCGGCCAGCGCCGCCGACAGCCCGAAGGCGATCGCGAACGCCACCGGCACATCGATGCCGATCAGAGCCGCCGAATTCTGGTTCTGGCCCACGGCCCGCAGGCTCCTGCCGGTCCTGGTTTTCAAGGTAAAGCGCCAGATGGCAAACAGGATCAGCGGCGCCAGCCCCACCAGCACGGCCTCATGCGCCGAGATCGTCGCACCGAGGATCGACACCTCGCCGTCAATCAGCCGGGGAAGCTGCTTGAGGCGCGCGCCCCAGATGATCTGGGCACCCTTTTCAAGAATGATCATGGCAGCCAGCGTTGTCATGACCGTGATCAGCAACATGCTGCGATGGCCATAAAACGGACGAACCAGCAACCGCTCGATCAGAACACCGAGCAGCGCCGCAACCAGCGTACCGGCGGCAATGCCGGTCAACAGCCCCAGCCCCGCTGCTTCGCTGACGGTCCAGGCAACAAAGGCGCCGACCATCATCAGCGCGCCATGCGCAAAATTGAACACGCCCAAAGTGGTCCAAACGACGCTCAGTCCGCTTGCCATCAGCGCATAGAGAGAGCCGAGAACCAGACCGGAGACCAGCGCGGCCAGAAGTGTTTCGATCATCCGGCGGCCTCCCCGAAATAGAGGCGCATCACTTCGTCATGATCGGGCGCGTTGGCGCGGTCGATTTCGCGCACGACTTCACCGTGCTCGATCAGATACAGCCTGTCGGCCAGGGCCATCAGGAACTCGACATCCTGCTCCACGACAATCAGTGGAATACCCTCTTTGGCGATGCTGCCGACGGCCTGTGCCAGTTCCTCCTTCAGGCGCGGCGACAGACCCAAGGTCGGTTCATCAAGCATCAGCAGACGCGGCGCGCACATCAGCGCACAGCCGATCGACAGCATCTGGCGCTCACCGCCTGACAAAGTCCGCGCCTTCTGGGGGCGCCGTTCTTCCAGCCTTGGAAAGAGCGCAAAGACCTTTTCCAGATTGCTCTGCCGATCATCGCGTGCATGTTTCGAAAAGGCAGCCAGTTCGAGAGTTTCCTGGACCCGCATGTCGCCAAACAGGGTGTTGCCTTGGGGCGACTGAACCAGCCCGGCTTCCACGATGTGCGGCGGCCTGAGCCGGGTCAATTCGCGACCATCGAATTCAATCGAGCCGCTGGTGGGCCGGATCAGCCCCGATATGGTCTGCAGCAGGGTCGTCTTGCCATGTCCGTTCGGACCGAAAAGACCGATACATTCTCCCGCCCCCAGATGCAGGCTCAGCCCGCGCAGCACGGTGATCGGTCCGTAGCCGGCCGTCACGCCCGAAACGGTCAGCAGATTGTCCATCAGCCGCGCCCCCCGAGATAGGCTTCGATCACGGCAGGATTCTTGACCACGGTCTGGGGATCGCCTTCAGCGAGGATTTGTCCGTAATTGAGCACCATCAGCCGTTCGGACACCGACAGCAGCAGACTGAGCACATGTTCGATCAGTAGGATGGTCACACCGGTCCTGTTGACGGCGATCAACAGCGCATCAAGTTTTTCGATCTCCGGCTTGGTGAGCCCGGATGCCGGCTCGTCCAGCATCAGGACAGACGGGTTCGAGACAAGCGCGGACGCGATCATCAATTGTTTCTTCTCGTAGACCGACAATTCGTCCGACCGCATCGTCCGGCGGTCGGGATCGAAATCGACCAGCGTCAGAGCCTTGTCCACATTGTCTGCGGCGTCTCTGCGGCGTTGCCCGCCATTGTAAACCGCGCTGATCTGCAGGGTCTCGTCGGCCGACAGCTCGGGAAATTCGGCATCCTTCTGAAACGTCCGGCAAAGACCCGCCCGCGCAATGCGGTGGGCTGGCCAGCGATCAATGCGGCGGCCGTCAAAATGCACCTCGCCGGCGGACGGTCCATAGGGAATTCCGGTCATCAGGTTGAACAATGTGCTCTTTCCGGATCCGTTGGGACCGGCGATACCGAATATCTCGCCCGAATTGACACGGAACGAGACGTCGTCAACGGCCTTCAGGCCTCCAAAAGTCTTGCAGGCGCCGGTTATGGAAAGAGCAGGTTCTGACATGGAATGTCCGGTGCCGTGGCCTGCGGTGCGCAGGCCACGGCTTTTTCTGTAATTACTTCATCCAGCCAGGCTGTTCGAATGAACCCGTGGCATATTGATCCGGGTAGAACAAGATGCGCTCGCCATCGCGAATCTGGTAAAATTGGATGGGCACACCATCATTGCTCTGCACCGACAAATGCGTAGCCGGATCAAACTGGATCTTGCCCATGGCCGTCTGCTTGCTGGTCTTGGCGATTTCGGCACCGATTTCTGCCCGCTTTGACGGATCACCCACCTTGCCCAATGCATCAGCATAGATCAGAACCTGCTCATAGAGCGCCGGACCGTAGGTTCCCGGCTCATTGCCGAATGCGGCCTTGTATTTTCCAAGAACCTCTGCGGCGCGCGGATTAGTCGGTGTGTTGAGAACGCCGCCAAGCAGGTTGTAGACGACACCGCTTGATTTCTCCTTGGTCAGCTCCAGAAATTCCGGCACGGACGGGGCATACTGAATGAATACCAGGCTGTTGGTCGGATCTTCCATGAACTGGTTCATGAAGGTTGCGGCATTGGCCGAAACATAGTCTGTATTGATCAGCACGGCCGGCGGATTTTGCCTGATCTTGGCAAGAAAAGCCCGCCAGTCGTTGATTTCGCCGAACGGCAGCAGGTCATTTTCAGTCACTTCCCAGCCGGCTTCGCCAAAGGCAACCACCATTCCCTCGGCAATACCCTTGGAGTAGGGATTGTCGGATGAGATGATGGCCACCTTCTTGTTTGGCAGGGTCAGCTTACCATCGGCGACGAGACCTTCGATCACCGGAACGATTTCCGTATTGTAGCCTGCATAGGACGGCGTCATCGACCAAACCGTGCCGAAATCATCCGGGCTCGGCGCGATGATGCCCTCGGTCTGGGCTGAATTCGCGGAGACGAGATACACCATGTCCTGCTCGGCCATCATCTCGATCTCGAAATTCGATCCCGAGGCATAGCCGGTCATGATCGCGCCCATCGCCCGGTCGCCAAGCAGCCGTTCCGCGGCGGTTGCCACCGCATCGGCACTGGCATCGCCCACATCGCCAACCGAAAGCTCGAATGTGTGGCCCGCAACACCACCGGCCTTGTTCAGCTCATCGACCGCCATTTGCGCACCGTTGACCATTTCCTGGCCATCGGCCGCGGCCTTTCCGGTCACCGGTGCCAGCACACCGATCTTGATCACGTCTGCGTGGGCCAGGACCGCTGAGGTCGCCAGGGCCAATGCGCACACCGCACCTGTGAAGAGTCGTCTGTTTAACATGATGTTCTCCTGCTCTTATTGATTGTCGGGATTACTTGGTGCCGCAATTGTCGATCACCGCCGCAGCGATGACTTTTGTCGATTCCACGAGGCTCTCGATATCCACACATTCATTGTTGGCGTGAAATCCATCACCGCTGGGTCCGTAAATCAGTGCGTCGACGCCGGCTCCGGCATAGTGCGCCGCGTCCGTCACCGCCTCGAATCCCTTGATCACGGGCGGGGTCGCCTGCACCTGACCCGCGCGGTTCGCGAGAGAAAGCGTCAAGGGGTGATCCACCGGAGTATTCATCGGCGGGAAATTGAGATCGAAGAGATCCCACAGGATCTTGGGCGGGTTTTCGCGCATCCAGGAATCGGTTGCAGCGAAATGATGAACGAAATCCTCGAATTCGGCTTTGACGTCCTCGAAACGTTCATCCGGCATGAACTTGTAATCCAGGTCGATGGTCACGACATCCGAGATCATCGCCGCATTGCTCATGACGGCCGGCAAACCGTTTTCACCCATTCCGGCGCCGCCGTGGATCACCCCGGGATTGATGGTCGCAATTCCGGTCGGCATCAGCGGATGCCAGTGATCGCGGCAGCGCGACGCTTCGAATTCCCGCAAGGCATTGAGAAACCGGGTCGCCAGTTCGATCGCGTTGACACCCGGTTCGATGCGGTCCGCGGTGTGCGGCTGCGGAAAAATCGAATTGAATCGCCAGCCCGCATGCGCCTGCTTTCCGAAGATGGTCACCCGCACCCAGGTCAGTCCACCTTCGGCCGCGACAACGTCGCCCCAGGTCGGTTCGGCAATGATGGCACGCTTGGCCAGGCGGCGGTTTTTCGCGATATCCATCGCGCCGAAACCACCTGCTTCCTCATCCACGACACTGTGAATGGCCAGTCTGCCGTCAAGCTCGATTCCAGCGGCACGAATGGCATTCGCGGCCGCCACGCAGCACGCCACGCCCCCTTTCATGTCGACAGCGCCCCGGCCCCAGATCTTGCCCTTGTCGATATCCGCACAGAAGGGATCACGGTCCCAGGCGGTGCTGTCGCCAACCGGCACAACATCAATGTGACCGCATAATATGAGGCTCTTTTCGTCAGAACCCTCCCACTCGCCGATCACATTGGGGCGATCCGGAAAGACATCCCAGCGTTCGGTGGCAAAGCCATCGCTCTGCAGCTGACGCTCGATGACATCCTGTACTTCCGGCTCCCGATTGATCTCCGGATCGACCTGGAATTTGGGATTGACCGAGGGGATCTTCACCAGTTCCCTGGTCAGGTCGATAACGAAGTCCCGGTCCTTGTCGATCCGCTCCCAAACACTGTTGACGGCATCATTCATGATTGGCTCCCGTTCAGTTCCTCGATGAGGGCTTGCGTGGTACGCTGACGGCAATATCCGCGAATGGTGTTCAGCGAATTGTCGTGGCGCTCTTGGCTGTAGGTGGCGCAGGCATCTGTCACCAGAGTGACCAGATAGCCAAGGTCACAGGCGTCGCGGACGGCGCTTTCGACACATTGATCGGTGATAAGGCCGCTGATGATCAGTTGGCGGATACCGAGATTGCGCAAAATGTAGTCAATGGAGGTTGAAATGAAGACTGATGAAGAGGCTTTCGGCAAGACGATCTCGTCATCGCCGGGCTTCAGCGCATCGATGACCTTGCCGTCCCAGGACCCCTTGGGTACGTTGAAACCGGTTATCTTGTAGTCAAGGCTGCGGTCCCGCCCGTCCTTGGTCAGGCTTTCGATCGTGGTGTACATCACCTCGATTTCTGCCGACCGGCAGGCCTTTTGCAGGCGCTGCATGTTGGGCAGGGTCCGGTTCGAAAGCGTATCGAAAAACCAGCCATATTTTTCACGGAATTCGGTTTCGGAAAGATCCGCGAATTCGCCCCCCTTTCGGTGAGCGCAAAAATTCTGGACATCGATAAACAGCAGCGCAGTCTGATCGGGAACCACCGGTATGTCACGGGACAAACTCATGACACCGCCTCCCCGAGAAACCTCGTGACAGCACCCGCCAGTGCCCGGCCCCAGGCGATACAAGCATCCTCGCTGACGATCCGGTCATTGCGGATTTCGATCAGGCTGTGGGCAATGCCACGCCCTTCCCCGTGATGGGGCACGAACCAGTCTGTCCGGTCTTCTACATTGTAGGGCGCATTCATCCCGATGTTCAGTTCGTCGATCCCCGGCAATTGCAAGGCCATGTCGCCCATGGCGGTCGCCAGTGCCGAAGAAGTGGCCTCGTCCTTGCGATACAGAAAGCCCACATCCCACGGCCGAACCGCGCCATTGAGGATCCGTGTGAAACTGTGAACGGCAAACACCGCCTTGCGCGGCGTCTCGTCCAGATGCGCCGACACCGCATCGTGATAGGGGGTAAAAATCTCGTCGATCCGCTGTTGCCGCTGCATTGGACTCAATTGCCTGTTTCCGGCAATCGGCACGCCATGGCTGGTTTCCAGGATCGATTCGGGTGAATCAACCGGCCTGTTGCAGTCGATGACAAGCCGGCTGTAGGGCTGCAACACGAGCGGCGCATTGAGAACGGCCGCCATTTCACGCGACACCCGTTCCGCGCCGATATCATAGGCGATGTGAAGATCAAGCTCCGCCGGTGACAGTCCAAGGTCTCCCAGGGCCGACGGAATGGCGCGGCCCGCATGTTCACAGATCACCACGACCGGACTGTTTTCCGCACCTGCCACAATTGTGTAAGGTTGCGGATCCGTTGGGCGCAACAGACGGTTGAGCTGGTTCACTGCGCCTTCGTTCACGGCAATTCCACTTCGGTTTCGATGTGGTCATTAAATGGAAGAATAATTTCATTGTCAATTTTCGAGTTGGTATTGACGAATTTTTTTCAAAATGAAATTCTGTCGGGAAGGAGAGCACATGGATCTGCGCGACCGCATTGAACAGATGTCGAAGGATTTCACATCGGCCGAGCGCAAGCTGGCCTCGGCGCTGCTTTCCGACTACCCGTTTGCCGGTCTGGAAACGATCCAGTCCTTCGCGCAGAAGACCCACACATCGGCACCGTCAATCACGCGGTTCGTTCAAAAACTGGGAATAAACGGCTACCAGGAGTTTCAGCGACAACTGATCGGGGAGCTGAAGGAAAGCAAACTTTCTCCCGTCCAGCTTCGCCGTGGCTCCATGCCCGTCAAGGACAGCTTCCTGAGGGAACATCTCAACGACACGTCGCAGATTGTCGCGTCGGTCTCCGATGGCGTAACCGCCACCCAATTCGAGCGGGTGTGCGGATTGCTGGCCGACCAGAAACGCGCAATCTATTTCCTCGGCGGTCGCATAAGTGATCCGATCCTGCAATATCTGTCGCGCCATCTGCGCCAGATTCGGCAGAACGTCTTTCATCTGCCGGCCGACACGGAGGTCTGGCCCGAATATCTGCTGCGCATGCGTCCGCGGGACATCTTCGTGACCATCGATTTTCGGCGCTACGAGGCAAGATTGGAGGAGCTTTCCGCAAAAATCGCCAACAAGCGCGGGTCGCAGATCATCTTGCTGACCGACAAGTGGCTTTCACCGGTTGCCAGACACGCCAATGAAGTATTGACCATTCCGATTGAAAGCGCATCGGCTTGGGGTACATATAGCGGCGCCCTGGCGCTCACCGAAGCAATGATCACCTATATTTCGGAGCAGGATTGGGACGCAACCGAGAAGCGCATTGGCCAATGGGACGCGCTTCGACTGGACAATGAGGACGTTGATCTTGAGGAATGAACCACTAATCGTCGCCGCAACATCGGATTTTGCCGGCCAGGTGCGCGGCAAAGCTTTTCCTGCCGTTGAACTCGACAAGCGGCTGAAACGCGGCATCGGGTGGACGCCCACCAATGTCCAGATCACCTGTTTCGACCTGATCGCTGAAAGCCCGTTCGGTGCGCTTGGCGATCTCGTTCTCATTCCCGACCCGGCCACCTTGGTCAAGGTGGATTATGATGACGGGTGCCCGGCCGAACAATTCGTCTTCGGCGATATTCTCGATATGGCGGGCGATCCCTGGCAATGCTGCACCCGCTCGATCCTCAAGGCCGCTCTGAAACGGCTGGAAGACGCGTCCGGACTGTCACTGAAAGGCGCGTTCGAACATGAATTTCATTTTTGCGATCGCGACGCTCCGTCGGCTGGTGCCTACACGGCCGCCGGTTTTCGCGCGGAGCGGGAATTCGGCGAGACGCTGTTTTCCGTCGCCGCAAATGCCGGATTGAAGCCCGATACCTTCATGAAGGAATATGGCCCCGATCAGTATGAGGTGACGATCGGTCCGTCCATGGGGCTGGCCGTGGCCGATCAGGCGTCGATTTTGCGGGAACTGGTCCGCATCACGGCGGATCGGCTTGGACAGCGGACGAGCTTTACCCCGCTGCGCAACCCGGATGGCGTCGGAAACGGTGTGCATATTCATATGAGCCTGCGTGACGGTAACGGCAAACCGGCAACCTATGACGCAAACGGTCCGCATCAACTCAGCCGGACGGCCGGGCAGTTCGTTGCCGGTATTTTGAAATATCTCGACCGCATCGTCGCGATCACCGCCCCCAGTGTTGTCTCCTACACCCGGCTGACCCCGCATCGATGGAGTGCGGCCTATAACAATCTCGGATATCGCGACCGCGAGGCCTCGGTGCGGATCTGTCCGGTATCCGATATCAGTGACATCAAGGCAGCGGAACAGTTCAATTTCGAATACCGCGCGGCCGACGCAGCCGCCAGCCCCTATCTGGCGCTGGCCGCCATTGTCCATGCCGGCGTCCAGGGCATCGAGGAGGGTCTGGCCTGCCCCGAGGCCACCCACGAGGATCTCTCACTGCTTCCCGAGCAGGAACTGGAAGCCAGAGGCTTTCTTCGGCTACCGCAAACCTTGGAAAGCGCTCTGGACCGATTTGCCGACGACGACACCGTCACCGGTTGGTTTCCCGACGGATTTGCCCAGATATATCGCCTGCACAAACTGGGTGAGATCGAATTCCTCAAGGACAAGACCGAAATCGATACCTGCGCGGCCTATGAAGCGGCCTACTGATCCGTCACACGGGTGCGCGGTCGGACACTGGCTCCATTGCGCATCGAAAAAACCGACTGGTGTGTCATGCCGTCGGGCGGAAACCGGGATCACGCTGCCTTGATTCTGCAACCTGGCGTGCCTTCACAATCCGGCCATGGTGCCCTAAGAAATGCATCAACTGCAGTTGGTTGGAGCCGCTCTATGTCCCGAATTTTCAGGTTACTGGCCCGTATCACCATTCTGGTCGCTCTCTGTTTGGCCTTTGTTTCACTGGACCAGCCCGCGGCCCGTGCTCAGCTCATGCTGGGAGCCGGCTCCTCCGGTTCCGACGAGACGCCGCCTGATGGAATGGAAACGCTGCTGGAGGAAGCACGAAAGGACGGATCGACCGTCATTATTATCAAACCGGGTGAGGACGCGAGCGCGGCAGCCGCCGAGGACAGCGCGACACAAGCGGAACAGTTCTATCAGGCCAGGTCGCGGATTGAGAGTGTCGTTGCCAGCGTTCCGACACTCTGGCCGAATATTCTTGAAACGCTGGAAATCGCCAGTCCCAACGGGTCGTATTTCTGGATTGCCAGGGCGGTCGGCACCGCCCTTCTTGGACTGTTCATCGGCTCGCTGGCCATCAAGCCGATCCTGCGCCGGGGGCGCGATTATTTCCAGTACATGTACGATCCAGATCCGGCGACCACTGCTGACAAGGCGAAGTACCTTATCTTCCGGGTCATCTTGGCGCTGGTATACATTTGCATTTTTTTCGTCATGGCCATGGCCGTGGCATTTGCCCTGGACACCGGTCACGAACCCTCCCGGCGGATCATATTCGAGATCGTTGTGGCCTATCTGTTTTACCGGCTGATGATCCGCGCGGTGTCTTGGAACCTGTTTGCCTATGATGCGCCGAGCCACCGCATCGTCAATCTGAGTGATGACGAGGCCAATCGAATTCATCGCGACTGGGGCATCGCGGTTGCGGTGGTGGTGATCTTTGCCGCCGGCGCACGGTCATTGACCTATATTGGTGAGGAACAAGGTTACGCCGGCCTGACGGTCGAGAACATATTGTTCATCCAGATTTGCACCGCGTGTCTTGCAACACTGGTCCTGGCCATTCTCGACATCAAGAACTGGAAAATATGGCAGCATATTTTCGAGCCGAAGGCCAAGAGCGCCTGGCTTTATCGTCTGCGGGCAACTCTGGCGCGGTCGGTCCCTGCAGTATTTCTCTTCTACATGCTGATCGCCCTGGGTGTGTTCGTCTACCGGCTGGCGCTCGGCTTGACCAATCCCGGCGCGGTGATTGCCGCGCCCTTCATCGTCTTCTGGGCGGCTCTGATGGCCTATGGGCTGGTGATCATCATCATTCAGGCCTTGTACAACCGACGCATTCGGTATTTCGAGGAACGCGCAGCCGCCGAGCAGGAGCGCCTGGCAAAGGAAGCCGGGACGGTGGATTCCGATGCCGGTGAGGAGATGGTGGTCGGACCGTCAAGCGCCAATTTCGAGTATCAGCCGATTTTCAAACCGTTCTTCGAAATGGCCGCCATGGCCATCATCGCAACCATTGCCGTTGGTGAATTGATCCGCAGCTGGGGCGTGGACCTCAACAGCGGCGGCAATTTCTGGTCGTCATTGCTCGACATCATTCTTGCATCCGTCCTGTGCTGGCTGGCCTATCGTGCTGTTTCCCTGCTCATCGACAGAAGGCTCGAACAGGAGGGCGGTGCGCCCGAAACGGACGAGGAAGAACTGGGTGGTGAAGGCGGCGGCGCCGGTGCGACGCGCGTGGCGACCCTGTTGCCCATCATGCGCTACATGATGATCATCGTTCTGTTCTCCATTGCCGCCATGATTGTCCTGTCACGTCTCGGGTTCGACATCGGCCCGATTTTTGCCGGTGCCGGCGTCGTTGGCATCGCCGTTGGCTTTGGTGCGCAAACCCTCATCCGGGACATATTTTCCGGTGCATTCTTCCTGCTCGACGACGCGTTTCGCAATGGAGAATATGTGGAGATCGACGGCATCAAGGGAACCGTTGAGAGAATTTCGATCCGGTCGTTCCAGTTGCGCCACCATCTTGGTGCGCTGCACACGATCCCCTTTGGCGAGATCAAGCGCCTGACGAATTTCTCGCGCGACTGGGTACTGATGAAACTGCCCTTGCGCGTCACCTATGACACGGATGTCGACAAGGTCCGCAAGCTTGTGAAGAAACTGGGGCAGGAATTGCTCAACCATCCCCAGATCGGCCACACCTTCATGCAGCCCCTGAAGTCGCAGGGCGTCTACAAGATGGAAGATTCCGCGATGATCATTCGCGTCAAGTTCATGACCAAGCCGGGCGAACAGTTCGTGACCCGCAAGGTGGTCTATGAATCCATTCAGGATCTCTTCGCCCGCGAAGGCATCCATTTTGCGCACAAGCAGGTAACGGTTCGCCTTGAAGATGGCCAAAGGGCCGACGGCCTTACGGAGGACGAAAAAAAGGCCGTATCGGCGGCGGCACGCTCGGTCATCGATGAGGAGGAAGCCGCCGCGCTGGCAGCAAAGGGAACAACCGGGTCAGGCGATCGCTAAACCGGTCTTCGTCGACCAGGCATGTGTGAAAAGGGCATCAAGGTGCCCTGCCTCGAGATTTGACACAAGGGATCGACCGCGAGCGGTCCCCTATTGCGCCAATCCCCTGGCAAATGCGTGATAGGACGCTTTTGGCGTTCGTACCAGCGTATCGAAATCCACATGGATCAGGCCGAAGCGCTTCTCGTAGCCGAATGCCCACTCGAAATTGTCGAGCAGAGACCAGTAAAAGAAACCCTGCAGGTTCGCGCCGCGATCAATGGCGTCACGCGCCGCAGAGAGATGAGCTGCCGTATATTCGACTCGCTGTTCATCATTGACTGCACCATCGACCACGTCATCGGCCCAGGCCATGCCGTTTTCGGTCACGAATATCGGCAGGTCGCCAACATAATCCCGGGCCATGCGTTCCAGAATATTGCTGAGCCCATCGGAATGGATCTCCCAACCCATCTGGGTCTTGGGCAGCGGGCCCGCATGGCGTTCGACGCCAGGCCAGGGAGCATCCGGATCGGCCGAGACGATTTCACGGGTGTAGTAGTTGACGCCGAGCCAGTCGATGGGCGTTGAGATGGTCGCCATATCGTCTTCCCATTGGGCCGGCATATGGGCAACCAAGCCTTCCAGCGCATCGGCCGGGTAGGTTCCCCTGGCAATCGATTCGATGAACCAGGCGTTGCTGATTGCATCCGCCCTCGCTGCGGCCCTCGCTTCGTCGTCATTCAGCGGGGTGATGTCGACAAAATTCAGAACCACTCCGAGGTCGCCATGCCCGGCTGAACGCAGACGCTCAACCGCCAGCCCGTGGGCCAATTGAATGTGATGCATGGAGCGTGCCGCAGCGCGGATGTCACGCAATCCCGGTGCATGGTGGCCGACATAGTGAGACAGCCAACTGACACACCAGGGTTCGTTGACCGTCGCGGTGCGCGTGATGCGATCTCCCAGCCGGGCCATGACCGTTTCTGAAAAATCGGCAAAGCGTTCCGCTGTCTCGCGGTTTGTCCACCCACCCCGATCGGCGAGAGCTGACGGCAGCTCCCAGTGATAAAGCGTCAAATAGGGTTGCAGACCACGCTCCACCATTCCGTCGACCAATCGATCGTAAAAGTCGAGCCCGTCCGGATTCACCGTCACCCCATCCGGCATGACCCGCGCCCAGCTTGTCGAAAATCGGTAGGCGTCGAATCCCCCATTCTTCAGAAAATCGAGATCGTCCGCCCACCGGTGATAGTGATCGCAAGCCAGCGCGCCGTCTTCATGGCCCACCACATTGCCCGGCGTAGCGGCAAACGTATCCCAGTGACAGGATCCGGCGCCGCCGAACCGTTGCCCCTCGATCTGATAGGCTGCGGTTGCGGCCCCAAAGGTAAAGCCTTCGGGAAAGGTTGAACGTTTGAACATAGGGACCTGTCGCTTCTAATAGAGGTGACAACGCACGAAGTGATCCTCGCCAAGCTTTGTTGCCGCGGGCATTTCGGTTTTGCAATGATCCATCGCCTGCAGGCAGCGTTCCGCAAAGGGGCAACCGCGACTTTCAGGCGAGCGAACCGGAATATCGGCTTTCTTGGCCATGCTTTCACGATCTTTGCGCACGCCTGCTTCCGGCACCGCACTGATCAGGAGCTGCGTATAGGGGTGTTTGGGGTTTTGCGTTACGCTGTCGCTTTCGCCCCACTCGACCATGTGGCCGACATACATCACCGCCGTCCGCTCCGCAAAATACCGCGCGGTGGCGATATCGTGGGTGATATACATGAACCCGATACCGTCCTTCTTCATGTCGTCCATCAGGTTCAGGATGCCCAGTCGGATTGAAACATCCAGCATCGAGATCGGTTCGTCGGCGAGGATAAACTGCGCACCGACGGCCACGGCACGGGCAATGGCCACCCGCTGTCTTTGGCCGCCGGACAGTTCATAGGGAAACTTGTCGGCGGTTTGCTTGGCCGGAGACAGGCCGACCCGTTCAAGGGACGATATCGTCAGCTCTTCCACCTGGTCTCCCGTCAGCCCGGGATTGTGAATCCTGATCGGCCGGGCCATGTGGTGGCGGATGGTGTGCACCGGATTGAGCGACCCGAAAGGGTCCTGGAAGATCATCTGCACCTTGGCGGCATAATCCCGCTGGCTCCACTTGAATGCGGGCGAGGTGATTTCTTCTCCATCGACCGTAATCTTGCCTGAGGTCGGCGGATAGATGCGGCAGATGGCCCGGGCACATGTGCTCTTGCCGCTGCCGCTTTCGCCGACAATGGCCAACGCCTCGCCCGAACGAAGCGTCAGGCTGACCTCGCTGGAGGCGCGCAGATAGTTTTTCTTGAAGAGGCCGCCACCAACAGGGAAATCGATGACAAGATCTTCGACGATGATTTCTGCTGCTTCACTCATGCCGCCGACTCCTCACGCATGCGATTCAGATGACAGGCCGCGAAGTGGGGTGGATTGTCACCCACCTGCTCCAGGCCCGGTGTTTCCGTCTTGCAGGGCGCAAAGCACTTCGCGCATCGTTCCTGAAAGTAGCAACCCTGTGGAAGGTTCAGCAGATTCACCGGGTTACCCGGTATGCCGTAAAGCCGTTCCTTCGGGCCATGGATTGTCGGAAACGAACTGACCAGCCCGGCCGTATAGGGATGTTGCGGATTTTCGAGCACCTGGTCGGCATCCCCGAGTTCCACAAGATTGCCCGCATACATGATGCCGATCCGGTCGCAGATCTCGCCCATGAGACCGAGATCGTGAGAAATGAACAGAATCGCAAATCCGAACTTTTTCTTCAGATCAAACAGTTCGTCCATGATTTCCCGCTCGACAACGACATCGAGGGCCGTTGTGGGCTCATCCATGACGATCAGCTTGGGCTGCAGCACGAGAGCAATGGCAATCACCACCCGTTGGCGCATTCCGCCGGACAATTGATGCGGATAGGACGTCATGCGCGTCTTGCTGATGCCGACGGTTTCGAGCAATTCCTCGCCCCGTGCGATGGCTTCATCGGGACTGACATCCCGGTGGGCCATGATCACATCCGTCAATTGTTCTCCGATAGTGATGACCGGATTGAGAGCATTCATTGCGCTCTGGAACACCATCGAGGTCTCTTTCCATCGAAAGTCACGCAGTTCCCGATCGTTCATCTTCAGGATGTCGCGGTCTTCGAACAGGATTTCGCCCTCGGAAATCAACGCCGGCGGATTGTGCATGCGCGTGATGGCAAAGGCGAGTGTCGACTTTCCGCAACCGGATTCACCCGCAAGCCCCACGGTTTCTCCGGGATGGATGTCCAAGGTGATGCGATTGCACGCCCGGGCATTGCCGGAAGAGGTGACATAGTCCACCGAAACGCCGCGGCAGCGCAGCAGCGGGCCGGTCGAATTGTGTTGAGACGCGTTCATCGATCAGGCCTCCCTGCGCTTGGCTTGGACTTCGGCATTCAGCCTCCGCCACTTCTTCAGATAGGAGCCGGTTTTCAGCTTGGGGTTGGACACCTCGTCGATCGAGATATTGATGAGCGCAAGCCCGCCACCGATCAGCGCGATGAACGTGCCGGGGACAAGGAAGTCCCACCAGGCACCGACGAAGAAAGCCGCCGAGGATTGTGCCCAGTAGAGCATCGTTCCCCAACTGATGACCGTCGGATCACCGAGGCCCAGAAACTCAAGTCCGGCTTGCGCGCCGATGGCATACAGTGCGGTGCCGACGAACATGCCGGCTGCAAGACTGATCAGGTTCGGCATGATCTCGACGACGATGATGCGCCATTTGCTTTCGCCCATGATCTCGGCCGCAGTGATGAACTCCTTGTTTCGGATCGCCAGAGTCTGCGAACGCATCACCCGGGCACCCCAGGGCCAGGACGTCAGACCCAGTATGAGCGCAATGATGAACGGGCCGACATTGCCCAGAAATGCCGCCAGTATGATCAGCAGTGGTAATTGTGGAAACACCAGCATGACGTTCGTGACCGCCATCAGGGTTTCGTCTATCCGGCCACCGAAATAACCTGCGGAAACACCAATTGCGAGCGCAATGATTGATGTGACCGTGGCAGCGGCAAACGCCACCATCAGCGACACCCGGCCACCATAGAGGGCCTGCGACCAGACATCCTTGCCGGCCCGCGTGGAGCCCATGATGTGTTCCGCGCTGGGCGGTTCATGGCCCCGTGCCACCCGCTTGTTCGGATCATATTCTGTCAGCGCCGGCGCCGAAAGGCACATCACGACGATGATGGCGACAATGGTCGTGCCGATGATACCGGCCGCATTGCCCTGGTAGAAACCGGCAATGCCGCCAATGATGGAGAGAAGGGTTTTCATATCAGCCTCACTTCCGCAGACGTGGGTCAAGCCAGACATAAAGAATGTCGGCAATGAAATTGGCGATCAGAACGCAGATGACGATCAGCAGAAAACAGGCCTGCATCAGCGGATAGTCCCGCGCGGCAACGGCCTTGATGATCAACTGTCCGACGCCGGGATAGTTGTAGACGGTCTCGATGAAGACCTGACCTGCGACGGCAAAGCCCAGTGCCATCGAAACGGCGGTGACCACCGGCAGGATGGCATTTCGGGCTGCGTAATGGGTCATGATCCGCCGCGCCGACAAGCCCTTGGCCTTTGCCATGGCGATGTAATCTTCGCCCAGGACATTCACCATGGAGTTGCGCATGGTGAAAACCCAGGTGGCAATCATCGACAGGACCAATGTCACCAGCGGCAGGACCGCATGATAAAGGATGGTACCGATGAAGCCCGGCGTGACTGCGGGCTCCATATCCGGGTTGAAACCAAAACCGAGCGGGAACCATTTCAGGGTCAGCGCGAAGACAAAGAAGATCAGAAGCGCCGTGACCGCCTGCGGCATGGAGGCGACGAACTGCCAGAAAACCGGCACATATTTGTCGACAAAACCGCCGCGGTTATAGGAGGCATAAAGGCCGATGAAGCAGCCGATGAAAATCGCGAGGATCGTCGCCGTGCCGGCCAGGAAGACGGTCCAGGGCAAGGTGTTCGACAGGACCTGGGTCACCGGAGTCGGAAAGAGCATGATCGACGGCCCGAGATCGAAGGTCACGACGCTTTTGAGATATTGCAGATATTGCTGCCACAGAGGCGCGTCGACGAAGCCAAGCATCTCCTGATAGGCGGCGAGCGTCTCCGGTGGCAGCTTGCCTCCGGCGGCGGCAAACATCGCATCCACCGGGTCGCCGGGCATCAAGCGCGGCATGATGAAGTTGAATGTGATGGCAACAAAAATGGCGACGGAATAGAATACCAGGCGCCTGAGGATGAAAGCCATGGTGATACTCCTCCCAGGAGTTGGCTGCGCGTTCGGGCACGCCCGTCAACACGAAGCAAAATGCCTTGAGTGATAGGATTGAAAGAGGAGGCGGCCCGGAGACCGCCCCGCCCCTTACTTCTGGTAGAGACCTTCGAACGTGATCAGCTTGCGCCCGTTGGAATAGAACACCGGCTGCACCGTCGGGTTGTCCGCAGTCGGCCAACCGCCAATCCGGCTCGCATTGTACTGATACCAGGTCGGGTTGGAAAACAGCGGCACGAAGGGCATGTTCTCGCCGGTATATTCCATCAGCTGCGCAAGAATTTCACTGCGGCGGGCCTCGTCGGTGGTTTGACCGTACTCGTCGATCAACGCACCCATTTCTTCGGACGCGAAGCCGTGATTGGTGTGCCAGCTCTGGCCGACCCGATCCGGATGGAAATAGTCATTATAGGCCTGGATGGGGTTCACATTGGCAACCGACCAGTTGATCGAAGCCTGGTAGCTGCCATCCTTCAGCGCGCTGTCATAAACCGACCAGTCGACCGTTTTGGTGTTGGCCTTGATTCCGACTTCGGCAAGGTTCTCGGTGACCATCTGCACCGATTGAACCCAATCGGTCCAGCCGTTCACCACATTGATGTCGAAGTCGATCTTGGACCCGTCGGGATTCTCCCGGAAGCCATCACCATCCGTGTCGACATAGCCCGCCTCGTCCAGCAGCGCGATGGCCGCGTCGGGATTGTAGGTCACGAACGCATCGAATTTCTTGTTCACATCGTCATTGAAACTGGAGGCGTAGTACTCGCCAATTCCGGTTGCATGGGTCGCGACGGTCGGATAGCCATAGGCGGCCAGGTCAACGATCCCTTCCCGGTCCAGCGCCATGGACACGGCGCGCCGGAACCGAACATCGTTGAACGGCGCTTCGCGGGTGTTCATGTAGATGTTGATCAGGTCATTGGCCGGATACCAGAACCCGTTGTTTTCAGGGTCACGCTCCACATAGGTCCGCTCGACATCAGCGATGAAGTTGGAGCCCCAGTCGATTTCCCCGGCCATCAGCGCCGGCTGGATCTGCGAATTGTCGGAATATTGCCGGAACTTGATGCAGTCGAGATACGGAAGGCCCTGGTCGGCCTTGTAGTAGTGCGGATTGCGGCAGATTTCGACCTGATTGTCGCGAACGGTTTTCACTTCGGTGATCGGACCGGAACCAACCGGGTTGGCATTATTGAAGGTGATCTTGTCGTCGACATCCTTCCAGATGTGCTGGGGCACGATATAGGCCTGCTCCAGATACCAGTCGAGCGTCGAATCCGGTCGATTGAACGTGATCTTGATGGTCAGTGGATCGACCGCTTCAACCGAGGCGATCAGACCGTCTGACCATTTCCCGGTCTTGTCCAGGGTCGGGTCTTCATTGCCAAGGTTCAGTGAGTAGACGACATCATCGGCATCCAGCGTTTCACCATCGGACCATGTCAGGCCGTCGCGCAGCTTGATGGTCATCGACATCAGGTCGTCGGCATATTCGAAGCTCTCGGCCAGGCGGTAATTGATGTCGCCCTGCATGACATTGTGTGCCCACAGCGGCTCGAACATCGTGCCGCGGACAAAATCCTCCTGCGCATTGGAGAACGGGTTGAAGTCTTCAACGAAGGTTGCGGTGATGATGGGCACCGTCAACGTGCCGCCTTGCGGATGGGCTGCATGAGCGCTTGCCGACAGGCCGGCAACAACAGCAATCGTCGATATCGATAGGGCTACGCGATTCATTTGATTACCTCCCAATGAAATCTAAAACGTTACAGATTTAATCTATAACGATTTAGATTGACAAATCAAGCCCCGCTGAGCAATGTCTCGAAATGCACCGGAAATTGGGTTATGAACAGGCGCCACATGGACAATGCCAAGCTGAACAAGACCGACACACCCGAACGGCCGACATTGCGGACGATCGCCCGCATCAGCGGGCTGGCGGTCGCGACGGTTTCACGCGCCCTCGGTGACGCGCCTGATATCAGCGCCCGAACCAAGCAGCGCGTTCGCGAGATCGCGGATGACGTCGGCTATGTTCCCAACCGGGCGGGTGTGCGTCTGCGCACGGGCCAGACCAATGTCATCGGCCTGGTGCTGGAAACCGAATTTGACATCATGAACATGACGTCCCGCCTGATTGCCTCGATCGCCAATGGCCTTCGGGGAACGCGGTACCACCTGGTCATGACCGCCGAGACGCCCGACCAGGATCCTTTGGAGGCGGTGCGGTATATTGTCGAAACCCGGTCTGCCGATGCGGTCATCATCAACCGGATCCAGCCCGAGGACGCGCGCGTCAAATATCTGCTGGAACGCAATTTCCCGTTCGTTACGCACGGACGCTCCTTGTGGAGCGACGATCACGCCTATTTCGACTACGACAATGAAGCCTTTGGACGCCTGGCGGTCGAGACACTGGCCGGGCGCGGGCGGCGCAAGATCCTGCTCCTGGCCCCGCCCACCGATCAGAACTATGCGCTCGAAATGGTCAAGGGGGCGGTCGCGTCGGCAAAAAAATGTGCCGTCGAACTGATCATCGCCGATGGTTTCACCAGCGACAGCGAACGCAGCATCGTCAACCAGGGGATCGAAGAAAGCCTGTTGCAGTTTCCCGGGCTAGATGCGGTCATCTCCGCATCGCCCAATGCGACAATGGTGGTCACGTCGGCAATTGAAAATGCCGGCCTGACCATTGGATCCGATTTTGACATTTTCTCGAAGGAAACGGTTCCGTTTCTCAAACTCTTCCGTCCGAGCATTCTGTCTATGCAGGAAGATGTCGAAAAGGCCGGCCTCTTCCTGGCAAAGGCAGCAATGCATGAAATCACCCGGCAGGGCGGCGACCATTTGCAGGAAATTGACCGGCCCTGATTTTCCAATGATGGGCCGATTGCACCCGTCCTGACGGACATGTCGATGTGAGCAAACGCTGATCGCATCCCGGGACGTGATCAGGGCCAAATTGAAGATTTCCGCCTCCCTTCCGATTCAATGGAACCGCAATCGATACGTAACACCTATCGATATACAGTTCATTGATATTAGAATTCTCTCAACTCCCTGCGTATCGTCCGCGCCCATACACGAGAGCGAACAGGGAGAATGAAATGGCAAAACGAATGACAAGTGCGATGGCTGCTCTGCTGTCGTTTTCCATTATGTCATGCGCGGGTGCGGCAAATGCGGCTGATCTGACGATATCACTGTGGGGCGGCGGCTACGGCGAGCGATTCACCGAGCATCTGATCAAGCCTTTTGAGGAAGCCAATGGAGTGGAAATCGCGGTCGACGGCGGCCGGTCATCGGAGCGGCTCAGCAAGTTGATCGCGACCAAGGGCCGAGGAGTCGACCTTGTGTTCCTCAGCGATTTCCAGATGTACGAGGCCTATTCGCGTGGATTGATCGAGGGCATCGACGTTGCCAATGTGCCGAACCGGGCAAATCTGCGCGATTTCGCCAAAGATCCTTTTGGTGGAGACACCTGCCCCGCTTTTGTCGTTCTCGGTGCCGGCCTTGCCTACAACACTGACGAATTCGGCGACACCCCACCGAGCTCATGGAACGACCTGCTGAGAACCGACTTGAAGGGAAAAGCCGGATATCCCGACATTGGAATTTCCTATGCCACATTGCTGGCCATTCAGATGGCCGAGATGCATGGCGGCGGCATTGATAATGTGGGCGCCGGATTTGATGCCCTCAACAAGTCACGCGACAATCTACAGTTCTATGCATCGAGGGAAATCCTGGAATCCGTTGTTCGGGGTGACGTGTCCCTGACGCCGCAATTGAATATTTTCGTGCGGAAAAACGCCGACGTTCCGATGGCCTTTGCCTGGCCGAAGGAGGGCGGACTGGGTGTTCTCAACCTCATGTGCGTCGTCAAGGGATCGAAAAACGCTGACCTTGCAGAGAAATTCGTCAACTACATGCTGTCGGACGAGGTTCAGAACAAACTGCTGAACACACAGGGCGAAACGCCGGTTTCGGCCAATGTCGACATGTCCGGCGCCGCCGAGATGTCACGGAATGTCCTGACCCTGGAAGACATTGAGAAGCTGAATTTCTGGGACACGAAAACGATTTCCGAGAACAAGGCCAAATGGGTTGAGCTTTGGCAGGAAACCGTCGTCGCCAACTGACAAACCGCGAAAATTCGGCGGGGCCGTCAACCTTATGGCCCCGCCGGAATTCGGAATAGTGGAGAGCTGCCGTGTCATCCGTGGAAGTCAGGAACCTCGTCAAGAAATATGGTGCCTTCACCGCGGTTCGGGACGCCAGCTTCAAGGCTGAATCGGGATCGCTCATCAGCATTCTCGGCCCCAGCGGATGCGGCAAGACCACAACGCTGCGCACCATTGCCGGTTTCGAGGACATAACAAGCGGCGAGATATTGCTGGACGACCGGCCCCTGGCAAACACCCCGCCCTGGCGCCGCAACATCGGGATCGTCTTTCAATCCTATGCGTTGTTTCCGTTCATGACCGTCGGCGCCAATGTTGGTTACGGCCTGAAGATGCGCAAGCTTGCCAAATCCGACATCGACCGCAGGACCGATGAGGCGCTGAAGCGCGTCGGTCTGCCGGACAGCCAATCAAAGTATCCCCGTCAACTCAGCGGTGGCCAAAGGCAACGCGTGGCCCTGGCCAGAGCTCTCGTTTTCGAACCCGATGTCATGCTTCTGGACGAGCCGCTATCCGCTCTTGACGCGAAACTGCGCGACGAGATGCGGTTCGAGTTGAAGCGAATCCAGAAACAGTCGGGTGTGACGACACTGTTGGTGACGCATGATCAGGAGGAGGCCTTCACGCTGTCGGATCAGATCGTCGTGATGAACAATGCAATCGTCAAGCAGGTCGGGACACCCCGCGAGATATGGGACCAGCCAGGCAGCGCATTCGTGGCGGACTTCATTGGGGTTGAAAACATCTTTCCGGCCGAAACCGTGGCTGGTGGCATCGAAATATCCGGAAATCGCTTCTCCGCCGGTTCGCCCAACAATCGTCCCGATCCATTCAAGGTCGGTTTTCGCTCATCCGATCTTGTTTTGGTCGATGCCGACAACGTCGAAACCGAAAACAGAATAACCGGCGAGGTGATCGGAGAAGCCTATACCGGCGACAGCAATGTCTATCAGGTGCAAACCGGTCTGGGTGCCGAACCGGTTATTTTGAAATCCAAAAAGGACCAAAAACTCCACGGCAATGTCCACATGCGTTTGCCACCGGAAAAAATACTGGTCCTGGAAGAGGACTGACCGGTGCCAATGTCCTCAACCCAGCGCGATTGGGCCCTGTCGCTGCCAGCCTTCGTGATTGTCGGACTGCTGGCCGTCATACCAGCTTTGATGTTGTTCGTTTCGGCCTTTACTTCGCCGGACATTGAAGGTTTTACACTCGCCAATTTCGACAAGCTCTGGAACAGCAAACTTGCGACCCAGGCCTTTTGGCGAACGATCCGCGTCGCACTGAGCGTAACCGTCATCACGATTATTCTTGGATATCCCCTGGCGATCGGATTCCTGCGGGCAAATGCCCGTCTCCAGCCCGTTCTGCTGACGCTTCTGGTTTTCCCGTTGATGGTGTCGGTTGTGGTGCGCGCCTATGGCTGGATCGTCGTTCTGAGCCCGAGTGGAATCCTCAATCAGACCCTGTTGGCAATGGGTCTGGTGTCGGAGCCGGTTGAAATTCTGCACACGGAATACGCTGTCATATTGGGTGAGAGCCAGTTGCTCCTGCCCTACATGGTGCTCTCATTGATCGCCAGTCTCCAGAAAGCCGACTCCAATCTCGAAGAAGCGTCAATGAGCCTTGGCGCCAACCCCGTCACGACATTTTTCAGAATTGTCGTGCCGGTCAGTGTTCCCGGCCTGCTGACCGGCACGCTGCTGGTTTTTGCGCTGGCGCTGACGGCATTCGCAACCCCTCTTCTTCTCGGGGGCGGACGGACCCCCCTGTTGACAACGCTGATCTACACATTCGCCTTCACGACATTCGACTGGTCGGCCGCTGCGGCGGTCGGGCTGATCTTGATCGTCCTGGCGCTGGTCTTTGTCGCCTTGCAGCGGTGGGTCGGAGCAAAGGTCCTGAAATCCTATGAATAGTCCAGTGAGCATATCCGGCCGAACGGAGGACGCCTTGCTGCTCGCAGGCCGGTCCCTGTCAGTGGCAATGATGGTGTTTGGTTTCTTGTTTCTTCTCGGCCCGATCCTGATTGTGGTTGTTTCATCCTTCACGTCTGCGTCCTATCTGACCTTTCCGCCCACGGAGTATTCCGTCCGCTGGTATGCGGAGGTGTTTTCACTGTCGTGGTTTACACGCTCGATCGTCTCCAGTTTTGTCATTGCGATCATTGCCACCGCCATTTCGGCCGTGGTGGGCATTTTGGTGGCCCGTGCGCTGGCGCGTGGAACGTTCAAGGCGAAGGCACTTGTCGAACTTGTCGTTCTCACACCCCTGCTGCTGCCCGTCATCGTCCTCGGATTTGCGCTGTTCAACATCCTTGTTTACTTCGCGCTCGAGGGAAACAACTTCGTCAATCTGATCGGCGGCCACGTCCTGATAACGGTGCCATTTGTCGTCCGGTCCGTCTGGTCCGCGATGGCCGGCACGGACATCTCGCTGGAAGAGGCAAGCCTTGGGTTGGGTGCGCCGCCGTTCGTGACATTCATGAATGTCGTGCTGCCCATGGCCCGGCCCGGCATTGTGTCCGGTGGAATTCTGGCCTTCACCTATTCCTTCAACGACGTGTCCCTGTCGATCTTTCTGACCGGTCCCAGCGCCACGACACTTCCGGTCCAGATGATGTCCCATATCGAGTACTCCGCTGATCCCACGCCAGCGGCCATCTCGACGATCATGCTCACGATCACGCTTGTCATCTTTGTCATCACCAGCCGAACGGTCGGCCTCAAGATATTTGCCGAAAAATAGAAGCAGGGAACTGTCGATGTCCAAGACCAGTGTCGTTGTGCCGGATGCGTTTTTTCAGGAGATCCCGAAGGTAGACATTCACTGCCATCTTTATGGGACCATCCGGGAAAGCACTCTGAAGGAGTTCGCATGTGCCTCCAATGCACCCCTGTCCCAATCAGAGATTGGGGATTTCTACGTCCGGGGTGAAAAACCCCGGGGCGTCTTGCATGCGTTTCGGTTCATGGAAGAGTTCATATTGGATAGCGCAGATCGACTTTACCGCCTGACCTACGAGTGCCTTGAAGACATGGCGGCTGAAACCGTGCGTTATACGGAACTGTTCTGGAATTCCACCGGCACCCTGAAACACCATCCCGGCCTGTCGTTTGAACTGGCCCAGTCGGCCATTACAAAGGCAATGAGCGATGCTGGTATTGCGTTCGGCATCGAATCTCGCCTGATTCACGCAATCGACCGTCAGGCGCAGGCGGAAGACGCAGTTTCAATGGTGGAACTGATGATGCGCCACCGCGATCCATTGGCGGTGGGCATGGGTATTGACTACCTGGAGACGGATCATCCTCCCGAGGGATTTTGGAAATCTTTCCAGATGGCACGTGAGGCCGGATTTCGAACAACGGCGCACGCCGGAGAGTTCGGTTGTCACTGGCGGAACATCGAAACGGCAATCAAGCTGCTGCAGGTCGATCGGCTCGATCATTGCTATACCATCCTCGACAATGAGGACCTCATTCAGGAATGCATCGCCAGGGATTTGGTCATCACGGTGGTACCGACCAATTCCTACTATATGCGAACGCTCGCGCGCGAGAAATGGGCCGACAAGCACCCGATCCGCCAGATGGCCCGTCGTGGCTTGAGGATCCATCCCAACACCGACGATCCGACATTTCACAACATCACGCCAGCGCTGGTGTGGAAGATGATGCATGAGGATTTCGGCTATAGTCTTCAGGACCTTCGTTCGTTCATGGTGAACGGTCTCGACGGTGCCTGGATCGACGCCGACCGTCGCCGGCTTTGGAAGGCGGAACAACTGGCCGGGTTCGATGCCGCCCTGTCACGGCACAAACTGATTGCCGCGTGACCCCACATGGGGATGTCGGCAGAAGGCATGGAAATGCAGAATGCGAGCGGGTCAGGTCGAGGCAGCCAATCGGACGTGTTTGCTGCCTTCGCACGTGCCTTTCGGCTGAAGGACGCTCCCCCGGCAATTCGCTCCTATGCGAAATGTCTTGTGCTGGACCTTCTTGGCTGTGCGATCGGCGCTCTCGACAGCCCTGAGGCGCAAAGTGCAAGCGCGGCATGCAGGGCGCTGGGCGGCAGCCCGGGACGGTCGGCACTCTGGGGCACAGGCATTGGAGCGGCGGCCGGTACGGCGGCCCTCTTCAATGGGACAGTCGCCCATGTTCTGGAACTTGATGATTTTCTAGGCATTGATCACACCGGCGCGGTGGTTCTCCCCGCCTTGTTTGCCGTCATGGATGACACCGGCACCCATGATGAGGATCGTTTTCTGGAGGCCATGATCGTCTCCTATGAAATCGGACGCAGAATGCTCGACAAGGCGGGCGGATACCGCGCGCATAATGGTTCGGGATGGCATACGACCGGCACCCTCGGATCCATTGCCGCAGCCGTGGCAATTGCAAAATATCTGAAGCTCGATCATGACCAGATGGTTTCGGCAATCGGTCTGGCGGGCAGTTTTACCGGTGGGACCTGGGCATTTCATCGTGACGGAGCAATGAGCAAGCGGTTTCATTGCGGCAAGGCGGCGGAGGCCGGGATCACGGCTGCCTATTTCGCACGGCAGGGATTCACCGGTCCCGCCCATATCATTGATGCCCAGTGGGGTGGCTACTTTGCCCTCCATGCACCGGATCATTGTGTCGACATGGATAGCCTGTTTGCGGATCTGGGCGAGGACCTCCGCATTGGCTGGACGGGAATCAAGCCCTACGCCTGTTGCCGTGGCAATCACAGCGTCATCGACTCGATCTTCAAGATCAAGGCCCGCACATCGCTGGATCCCGACCGCATTAAATCCATTTCGGTGGAATGTTCCTCCACGCAGCTTCGGCAATTGGGAAACAGAAACCCGCAATCAATCGTCGAAGCACAGTTGAGCCTGCCCTTCGCGGTTGCCACCGCCATTCGTTTCAATGACGTCGACATCACGCGCTATTCCGCGGCCGCCATCCGGAACCGGGCCACGCTGCAGCTTTGCAATCGTGTCGAAATGACAGAAGGGAACGATTGGCCCGATGCAGCGGAACCCCGTCTGACGGTGGCCATGGCCGATGGGGCGCAATTCCGGCAGCAGGTGCAGGTTGCAAGAGGCGATCCCCGAAATCCGATGACGCCCTCCGAGGTTGTCAACAAGTTTGTCGGCTTGGTTCAACACCGGCTGACCGCTGATCAGATGCAGATATTGACGGATTTCGGCCTGGATCGGGGTGGTAGCCTGGCCAAAGTTGGCCAGGTCCTTTCATCAAAACTCGAAGTTCTGGCGAACAATAATATTTGACACCTATCAATTGGGGTTTTCTAATAGCGATAGCCTTGCCAGATGATTGAACAGCCCATTGCAAACAACTCTTGAACGACTGACCGCCAGTCACCTCGATCCCCGTATCAGCCGACGCAATCTGAGCTATTTCTATTTCGCCGCCACCGAACTCAATTTCACCCGGGCGGCGAAGTCCGCGGGCGTTGCCCAGCCCTCCTTGAGCCGCGGCATCGTCTTGCTCGAAGCTGCTCTCAACGATCAACTGTTCGAAAGAATTGGCAAGACGGTGCAGTTGACCCCACGCGGGCGCGCGTTGCTGCCGGCGGTCGAATACTATCTCAACCAGTATCTCGACTTTGCCGAGTGGCTGGACGCACAAAAATTCGGTGACAGCACAAGGCTGAGGATTTCAGCCATTTCGACGTTGACGGCCGAATTGCTGCCGCGGATCATCAGTGACTACCAACGGGCCAATCCGGCGACAACCGTCGAATTGAATGACGGTATCAATGACGAGATCGTCCGGTCGGTGCTGGTCGGCAGTGTTGATCTGGGCATCACGACCACCGTTGAAAACCCGTCGCAATTCCGCACCAAACTTCTGTTCAAGGACCGATATGCGGTGGCCGTGAACAGCGCACATCGCTTGTTCGATCGTGAAGTTGTCAGCTGGAAAGAACTGGAAGGGGAACAAATTGCGACGTTCGAAAGAAGTTCCAGCCTGTTCCATGATGTTCAACAATCCTTCCAGACCGTCGGGATTCACTTTGAGCCGAAAACCAAGGTCAAATACCGCAACACGCTGATGGGGCTTGTCAGGCATCAGGGCATGATCACCATTCTTCCCAAACTGGCGATCCAGGAAAGTCTGCAACCGAATGTGCGCGCGATTCCAATTATCGACCCGATCGTCGAACGGTCCTACTACATTCTCACGAGGAAGGATCACCTGGACAATTCAGCCATTCGTCGGTTTCACGACTATCTGCAGGCGCAACTGGGGAGCAGGCATTGATACCCCTGCAACACATCGCCTGGCAGATCCCATTTGCACGGGATATCGAGCCCGTTTCCATTGTCGACACATTGCGCCGCCCCGTGCATGGCATGTTCCGACTGGGAACGCAGGTGGCCAATAACCCAAAACTAAATGGCCTCCGTTTCCAGACGATATTTTCGAAAGATTGCACCATCGTATTCGACTTCGCCTAGATGCTTTGCTCCGATCCTTTCAAGCGCGCCCAGATGCTTGCGGGAGGGTGGCAGAAGAAAAGTCACGAACGGAATGCGTTTGTCGGACCTGGCAAACTGGATGGCCTTCCTTGAAATGCGTGCACCCAGACCAAACGCATCCGGCTTGAGAACCAGGCCGTAATCCCACTCGCCCCCTTCCTTTTGAAAGCCGCCCCACCCGACATAGGCACTGTCCGACAGGATGGCCCAATGCCCAAGTCCGTCGCGCGCCCAGCACGCTTCCTTGGTCGCAACAAATTCGGCCACGGCCGCAGCATCCCATGTGAATGTCAGCAGCGGCATGTGTGCGGCGACACGCGGATCGGACATGTGATCGATGATATCGTCCGGCGCGATCTCGGATAATCGGACAAAGGTGATTTCGGGTTTCACCATAATCTCCACGTCGGCACACAGGTTAAATGGTCACAACAGCCTAGTGCGACGGGCGCTTCTTGAACCAGGTCATGGCGTTGCTGTAACCGGCGGCCTCCAACATTTTTCTCTTTGAGGTCCAAGCCGCAGGGCATACGACAAACGCTGCGTTGTTCCCGCGAGCCGCAAGCGCTGCCTCTGCCGCGAGCAACAGATCGGAAGCGCCCTTTGCGTCATCGGGAAGTGCGGTCGGATCGGCCGTATCGACATGGTAATAATCATCGATCTTGCCGACGGCGCTGATGTCATGCGGTATCGGGAAATGCATATGTGTGACCGGTTGCGAAATGGCATAACCATTGAACTCGCCATCGCTGCTTGAAACAAACATGTCGTGATCCGCCAGCGTAAGACTTTTTCTCATCCATGCGGCAAAACGGGCATTGGCATCGCTTGATGGTTTCCAGAACACATTGAGATCGTCGAGAATACGTCTGTGCTCGGCACTCGCGGTGACGATGTCCTCGATGTCACTGTCTTCCGCAGCACGGATATCAGGCAGGTTCCCGGCCTGACGCAGTCCCGTTTTTGCCAAATACAATGTGAGCGGCTCATAGCCGCGTTTTTCATATTCCTTTTCCAGAACTCGACCAACCGCAGACTGTCCAAGAAGCGTTTCCGCGCCGGCTTGAACAAGGTCGGCTTCAGCAGCTTCGATCAGGGCTTGCCACGCACCTGCCGGCGCATCTTCGGTGACATAACAATCTTCCAGGATCAGTCCCGGAGGCCCGTATGCCCCACCGGCATAAATGGGCGGGACAGGCAATATCATTGTATGTGCAATCCCGATGGTCTTTCGACCTGTCTCGGCAAGGAGCAGCGCCTGATGGAAAGCCCGATGTTCAATTTCCATGAAAGCTCTGACCGCCGGATAGATCTTGTCCCGGGGAGCCGGCTTCACCTTCCAGAATATCGGGTCCGCTGCCTCTCGCCGCTTTGCATCCGCAATAAGAAGCTCGACGACGGTATCGAGATCACTGAGTTGGGCGGTGCGAACCGAAATAGACATTAATCTTCTCTTGCAAATGACGGCGGACTGCGCTGTGGAAAAAAGCCAGAACGACCGCTTCAGGCATGCACAAGGTTGCAGGCATTCTCTCTGCCACAATCGCAGCGAGCAGTTGAACTGTCAAACCGGCTGCCGCTACAGACGGTTCGACACCGATAGGCAGTTCTGATGCCGGGCGGACACACACCCGGATCCCGTTACACGAGCGAAAAAATCAATTCGGCGCTTGATTCGGCATATTATATCAATTATTCATGATATATGGATTCAATAGAAGCCCTCTCGGCATTCTCCGCCCTCAGCCAATCGACCCGCCTCGATGTCTTCCGCCTGCTGGTCAAGGTGGGGTCCCAAGGTCTGCCATCGGGAGAAATCGGCGAAAGGCTGGGCGTGCGGCAAAACACCATGTCCGCCAACCTCACTGTCCTGTTGAATGCCGGGCTGGTGCGCAATGAGCGGGAGGGTCGCACGATCCGTTACTTCGCCGATTTCGAAACCATGCGTGGCCTGCTCGGCTTCCTGATGGAGGACTGCTGCGGCGGACGTCCGGATTTGTGCCAGCCTGTTATTGAAGAAATAGCCTGTATCCTCTGAGGTAGAACCATGACCGATCCCGTCTACAATGTGCTGTTTTTGTGCACCGGAAATTCCGCCCGTTCGATCCTGGCGGAAGCCATCATGAACCGCCTTGGCCAGGGTCGCTTCAAGGCCTATTCCGCAGGCTCCCAGCCCAGGGGTGACGTACATCCGCAATCGATTGCGCTCCTCAAACGTCTGAATTTCGACACTGCCTTCGCCCGCTCCAAGGACTGGGAGGAGTTCGCTGGAGCCGACGCGCCCAAACTCGATTTCGTTTTCACTGTTTGTGACAACGCGGCAAACGAGGCCTGCCCGGTCTGGCCCGGCCAACCCATGTCAGCCCATTGGGGTGTCCCCGATCCGGCTGCCGTTGAGGGAACCGAGACGGAAATTGCGTTGGCATTCTCGGAGGCCTACAGAATGCTCAACAGCCGGATTTCCGTGTTCACCTCGCTGCCACTGACCAGTATCGACCGGCTCTCTTTGCAGGATCGGCTCAACGAGATCGGCGCCAGCGAAACCGCAGACGTCTGAGATGTTGAAACAAACCGAATCCACCACCGACCTTCCAAATGTCGATCGTCAACTCCTGCATCCGATCGATAGGGTGAATCTGGCATTGCCCACGGAACCCGATCATCCGCCGCGTGTGCTGATGCTCTACGGATCGCTGCGTGTGCATTCCTATTCACGGTTTTTGACACAGGAAGCGGCCCGTGTGCTGAAGGAACTGGGCGCAGAGACCCGGATTTTCGATCCCGCCGGATTACCACTGGTCGACGATGCACCGGACACCCATGAGAAAGTGGTGGAACTGCGTGAACTTTCGCTCTGGTCAGAGGCTCAGGTCTGGTGCTCGCCGGAACGCCACGGTGCGATGACCGGCATCATGAAGACTCAGATCGACTGGTTACCGCTTTCACCGATCGGCGGCGTGCGCCCCACCCAGGGACGAACGGTTGCACTGATGCAGGTATGCGGCGGCTCGCAGAGCTTCAACGCCGTCAATCAGCTGCGTATTCTGGGTCGCTGGATGCGCATGATCACCATTCCCAACCAGTCATCTGTTCCCAAGGCCTTTCTCGAATTCGGCCCTGACGGCCGCATGAAGCCGTCACCCTATTACAACCGAATGGTCGATGTGATGGAGGAGTTGATGAAATTCACCATCCTCACCCGTGGACGCTCCGCCTATCTGGTCGATCGCTATTCGGAGCGTGTGGAAAGCGCCGAACAACTGTCCAAACGCGTGAATATGGAATCCATATGAGGATCCGGTCCGCCCGTTCGTTTCAGCCGAACCGGTAACTGGACACCGAGGTTGCGCCGAAAAAGTCATCCTGATGATAAAGCCGCGTCGCCGGTTCATTTTCCGCCGCACCCAGCGCCACCATCATCGGAACGAGATGATCTTCCTCTGGATGCGCCTTTCGGGCACTCGGGGCCTGATCCCATTTGAGCACACCAGCTATACGCCGGTCCGGGTCCCTCTCGGTCAGGGTGTCATGAAGCCATGTATCGAATTCGGCAGACTCCGCCCGGGCAACGTCCGGGTTCCGAATGTTTCGGAGATTGTGATAGGACAACCCGCTGCCGATGATCACCACGCCCTGCTGGCGCAGCGGCGCCAGGTCCCGACCAAGTTGAAGATGGGTCTGAACATCGTAATCGGATCGGATCGATACCTGCAGGATCGGCACATCAGCGTCAGGATACATGCAGACAGCAATCGTGAAGACACCGTGATCATAGCCGCGTTCGCCGTCCAGCCAGGTAGTGTGATGCTTCGACGCCAGTAAGGCCCGAATGTCCTCGGCAAGGTCCGGCGCGCCGGGTGAGGGATATTGGACCGAATAGGTGTGTTCCGGAAATCCGCGATAATCGTAGAACATGGGTGGCTTTGCGGCTGACATCACACCAAAGCCGTCCGCCTCCTCCCAATGTCCCGACACCATAAGGATCGCACGCGGCTTTTCACCGATCTCATCGCGCACCCGCAGCAGGGATGCTTCAAGCTCCTTGTAGACGGTGTGGCGCTCCGGCAGCCATGGCCATGGCCCGCCGCCATGGCTCAGAAAGTAGGTGGGCAGACGATCAAATGACACAGTTGTACTCCCATGAAACCTTCCGGGACCGGCCGGTCGAATGCACCCGTTTCGATCCATTCACCCGAACATAGCTCGTAACTTTGTCATGTCATCGCGCAATCGGTGAATGGTCCGTTCAGCTTTCGGCTACGCTTCGTTGGACCGGACATCGTGCAGCCGGCAGATCAGGCAGCGCAGAACATTCCGTTAGGAATTTTTGCGTATATATGCCCCCTAGAATTTTGGGGGTTCTACTACATGCTTATTCGCGAATTGCTGGATCAAACAGATCCTGGAACGGTCAAATGCATACGGCCCGACAGGACTCTATATGAGCTGGCCGCTGAATTGCGCGCGCACAATATCGGGGCCATGCTGGTCACTGACGGCAACGATACACTGGTTGGCATGGTTTCCGAGCGCGACCTGGTCCGCGCGATCACGGAGTTTGGCGAGGGTTTTGGCAGCCGATCCGTTACCGATGTCATCACCCGCGACGTAATCACCTGTGCGCCCGGTGACAATGTCATCGACACACTGGCGGTGATGAACGACAAGCGCATCCGCCACATCCCGGTACTGGATACCGGAAAACCGCTCGCCATGATCAGCATCCGCGAGTTTGAGCATATTTGCACGCAATTGCGGATCCAGTCTCGGACCGACTTTTTGACCGGCCTGTCAAACAGGCGTTACTTCATGGAGACGCTCGAGGCCGAACTGGCCAGAGGCAAACGCTACGGAATTCCGCTATCCCTTGCCATTCTCGACATCGATCACTTCAAGCATATCAATGATACGTTTGGTCATGGTGCTGGTGATCGGGTTCTCTATGACCTCGCCAATTTGCTGGTTCACGAGCTCCGCAATTTTGATGTGGTCGGTCGTCTCGGCGGCGAAGAATTTGCCATTCTTTTTCCCAACACCAGCGCACCACAAGCCGAATTGGCCTGTGAACGCCTTATCACCGCCATTCGCGCTCAGGAAATCGTAACCGACGAGGGCACCATCCGCTTTACCGTCAGTTTCGGGTTGACCGATGCGGCAGTCAGCGTGCCTGACGGACGCGCCTTCTTGCAGGCCGCTGACCAGCTCCTCTACCGGGCAAAAAACGAGGGCCGCAACCGGCTGGTCGCCGCCCGGTCCAACCAGCAGTTCGATCCAACCGTCACCACGGATGGTTCCCGGATCTGCAATACCCGGCCATCCAGACAGATGGCGTAATGCCCAAAGCATGCCGCCTTTGAGACCGGGATGGAAGATTCCATTAACCATATTCCTCTAACTGTGTGCGAACAGTCGCTGCGGAGGAATCCACACCATGCTCATCCGGGAATTGCTGGCAAAAAGGGGGGATGCTCCGGTTCAGACCATCGAACCTGAATGCACCCTGTTCGATCTGTCCGTCAAATTGCGAAAACACGATATCGGTGCTTTGCTCGTAGTGGATGGCCGCAATACTGTGGTGGGCGTCGTGTCGGAGCGCGACGTCGTCCGCGCCATTACCAAATTCGATGACGGACTTGTCCGCACACCCGTTGCCGACATCATGACACGCTCGGTCATAACCTGCGCTCCCGGTGACGACGTGGTCGACACGCTGGAACTGATGAACCGGAAACATATTCGGCACATGCCGGTACTGGATCAGGGAAAACCGCTGGCGATGATCAGCATTCGGGAATTCGACAGTATCTGTCGCCATCTGCAGGTTCAGTCGCGAACCGATGAACTCACCGGCCTCGCCAACCGCCGCTATTTCCTTGAAATGCTGGAAACCGAGATAGCCCGCAGTCGGCGCTATCACACACCGCTCTCGCTCGCCATCCTGGATATCGATCATTTCAAGCATATCAACGACACCCTGGGCCACGATGCCGGTGACACGGTATTGTGTGATCTCGGAAAGCTGCTGGTCCGCGAACTGCGGACATTCGACGGCATCGGCCGGCTCGGCGGAGAAGAATTTGCCATCCTGTTTGCCAACACACCGGCAGCCAATGCGAAGCTGGCCTGCGAGCGCCTCATCAGCGCCATTCGGGCGCGGGAAGTCATCACAAGCGACGGCAGCACACGCTACACGGCCAGCTTCGGCCTGACCGACGCGGGAACAGATACGCCGGACGGACAAGCACTTTTGAAAGCGGCGGACAAGTTGCTTTATCAGGCAAAAAATGAGGGTCGTAACCGTGTGGTTGCACGACAGACGGATCCGCAGTCCGATCCGATGCCCGGTTTCCACGATTCCACGAGCCCGACCGCCAGCTGCGAAGCACGAGAGGTTACACCCTATACGGCAACATAGGTCTGACTCTTGATTTCCTTCAGGATCAGATTTGTCTTCACATTGGCGACACCGGGAATCTGAAACAGAAATTCCTCCAGGAACCGGTTATAGGCCGCCAGATCCGCACAGATGACACGCAAATGGTAATCTGCGTCTCCTGTCGTGGCCAGGCATTCCAGCACCTCTTCACGGTGCGCGACCGCAGTGATGAAATCCTGCAAATGGCCGCTTTCGTGACGGATCAGTGTCACATGGACCACCGCCTGAAAACCCATGCCGGCGGCAGCCGCATCAATCACCGCTGAATAGCGGCGAATGATCCCGGATTTCTCCAGGGCATTGACCCGCCGCCAGCAGACGGACGCGGACAGGCCAACCTTGTCGGCAAGTGCCTGATTGGAAATCTGACAGTCCTGTTGCAGATGCTGCAGCAACGCCCGGTCGTGGTGGTCGAGTGCCATCGGTCAATTCTTCTCAATTTGCCCTCAATCAGGTCATTTTATCCAAAATATGGGCGAATTCCAGGGTTATTGGACAAAAATACCGCTCTATTTCGGCTAAAATAGCCGCACTGACCATGCGGGAGCGACGTCATGAACATGCATTCTCCGGCGATCGATACAGGCTACAGCCTGGATAAGCGCTACACGTCCACGACCGGACGGGTCTATATGACCGGAACCCAGGCCCTCACCCGGATTGTTTTCGATCAGGCGCGGCGCGACCGGCAGGCCGGTCTCAACACCGCCGGCTTCGTCTCCGGCTATCGTGGCTCGCCCCTTGGCGGGGTCGATCTGGAAATGTGGCGCAACAAGGCGCTGCTTGAACAAAACAACATCGAATTCCTTCCGGCGGTCAATGAGGATCTCGCCGCGACCGCCATCCTCGGATCGCAACAGGTCGAGACCGATCCGAACCGGCTGGTCGAGGGCGTCTTCGGCCTGTGGTACGGCAAGGGTCCCGGCGTCGACCGCGCCGGCGACGCCCTCAAACACGGCAATGCCTATGGTTCATCGCCACATGGCGGCGTTCTGGTGGTCGCGGGCGATGACCATGGCTGCGTTTCATCCTCCATGCCGCACCAGTCCGATGTCGCTTTCATGGCCTGGTTCATGCCGACCTTGAATCCCGCCCATATCGGCGAATATGGCAGCTTCGGTGAATATGGCTACGCACTCAGCCGCTACAGCGGCATGTGGATCGGTTTCAAGGCGATTTCGGAAACGGTCGAATCGGCCGCTTCGATCGACATTCCCGCTGATCGCCCGTTCGTTATGCCATCCTTCGACATTCCCCCCGGCGGCCTGCACTATCGCTGGCCGGACCTGCCCGGCCCACAGATCGAGGAGCGCATGGAGGCCAAGAAGCAGGCTGTGTTTGCCTTTGCCGAGGCCAATCCGATTGACCGGCGCGTTTACAACGATCCCGATGCCATCTTCGGTATCGTCACCACCGGCAAGGGCCATCTCGATCTGATGGAAGCCTTGCGCCTTCTGGAGCTCGACGAGCAGGCATGCCGGAGCCTCGGCATTGATGTCTACAAGGTCGGCATGGTCTGGCCGCTCGCCCGACGGGACGCGCTGGCTTTCGTGCGCGGCAAGCGCGAAGTGCTGGTGATCGAGGAAAAACGCGGCATCATCGAGAGCCAGTTCAAGGAATATTTCTACGACCACCCCGGGGACAAGCCCGATTACATGGTCGGCAAGCGCGACGAACACGGCAATCGGCTGATCCCATGGACCGGAGAACTGTCGCCCCTGCAGCTTGTTCCGTTGGTGGCCAGCCGCCTTGACCGTGTGTTCGATACCGACCGCTTCAGCGCCCGCGCCCGCAAACTGGCGTCCCATCGGAGCGACCCCATCGCCATTGCCGGCGTCACCCGCACCCCCTATTTCTGTTCCGGCTGTCCGCACAATTCATCGACCAAGGTGCCGGAAGGCTCCAAGGCGCTGGCCGGCATCGGCTGCCACTTCATGGCCAGCTGGATGGACCGCGAAACCACCTCATTGATCCAGATGGGCGGCGAAGGCGTCAATTGGGCCGCATCGTCGAAATTCACCGGCGGCGGCCATATTTTCCAGAACCTCGGTGAAGGCACCTATTATCATTCCGGCTCCATGGCGATACGCCAGGCGATCGCCGCAGGTGCCAACATCACCTACAAGATCCTCTACAATGATGCGGTGGCGATGACCGGTGGACAGCCTGTTGACGGTCCGATCAGCGTCCAGGCCATCGCTCAGGAAGTGCGGGCCGAAGGTGTCGCGCGCATCGCACTCGTCTCCGACGATCCGGACAAATTCAACCTGTCTGCGTTTCCTGCGGGCACGACCCTGCATCACCGCCGCGACCTTGATCCGGTGCAGCGCGAAATGCGCGAGATCAAGGGCGTGTCCGTTTTGATCTACGAACAGGCCTGCGCCACGGAAAAGCGCCGCCGCCGCAAGCGCGGTCAGTTGGAAGACCCGAAACGTTTTGCCGTCATCAATGATCTGGTGTGCGAGGGCTGCGGCGATTGCTCGGTGGAATCGAACTGCCTGAGCGTCGAACCGAAGGAAACGCCATTCGGCCGCAAGCGGCAGATCAACCTGTCATCCTGCAACAAGGATTTCAGCTGCCTCAACGGTTTCTGTCCGAGTTTTGTCACCCTCGAAGGCGCGACTCGCCGCCGAAAGGACCCTGCCGAACACGATCCCCGGGCGATTGCCGCCAGATTGCCGGAGCCCGATTGTACACCACTGGACCAACCCTACGACCTGCTGGTCACGGGCGTGGGCGGCACTGGCGTCGTCACGGTCGGGGCGCTGATCACCATGGCGGCGCATCTGGAAGGCAAAGGCGCCTCGGTGCTGGATTTTACCGGATTTGCGCAGAAATTCGGGCCGGTGCTCAGCTTCATCCGGCTCGCTGGCAATCCGGCTGCCATCCACCAGGTGCGCATCGATCGAGGTTCTGCCGACGCGCTGATTGGCGGGGATATTGTCGTCTCCTCTTCGCCCAAGGCGTCCGCGACTTACCGCAACGGCACACGCGCCGTGCTCAATCTGGCTGAGGCGCCGACGGGCGATATCGTGCGCAGTCGCGATGCCGAGATCGAGGTGGACCGGCGCGCGGCCCGGATCGCCGAAACGATCGGCGGTCAGCCACCTCGCGCGATCAATGCCAATGCCCTGTCGGAAGCGCTTCTGGGTGATACGGTCTACGCCAACATGCTGATGCTGGGTTTTGCCTGGCAGGACGGGCTGGTCCCCGTTTCCATCGATGCTTTGCGGCGGGCCATCGAACTGAATGGCGTCGCCGTCGAGACCAATTTGAAGGCCTTTGACTGGGGCCGCCTCGCCCGCGGCAATCCGCAGGCCTTGCCTCCGGTCGCGACGACACAGGACGTGACCGACGAAACTCTGGACGAAATGATCACCCGACGCGAGGCATTCCTGACGGCCTATCAGAATAAAGCCTACGCGGACCGCTTTCGCACGATCGTTGACCGCGTTCAGGTCCATGAGCACAACATCGGGACAACGGGGTTGACGAAGGCGGTCGCCCGCAGCCTGTTCAAGCTGATGGCCTACAAGGATGAGTATGAAGTTGCGCGTCTGCACACGGATCCGGCATTTCTGAGCAGCCTGAACGAGCGGTTCGAGGGTGATTTTACCGTACACTACCATCTGGCGCCGCCGCTTCTGCCGCTCGGCACGGATGCCCGCGGCCGGCCCAACAAGCGTCAGTTTGGTCCATGGATGCGATCGGCCTTCCATATCCTGGCACGCCTGAAGTTTTTGCGTGGCACACCGTTCGATCCCTTTGGCTACACGCGGGAGCGAAACGAGGAACGGTCCCTGATCAGGTGGTATGAAGACCTGGTCACAGTCCATCTGCCCGAGATCACACAATCCAATATGGAAGTCTGGAAAAAGCGTCTTGAGGGACCGCTTCAAATGCGCGGCTATGGACCGGTCAAGGCAGAAGCTGTAGCAAGGGTAAAATCCGAAATGGAAGCTGGCCTCGCACAGTCAGAATCCACCGTTGAAAACACCTGAACGGGAAGTTCGTCATGTTTGAAACCATGCAAGCCGCACCAAAAGACAAGATCCTGGCACTGATGGCCCAGTACCGGGAGGATCCGCGGCCTCACAAGATCGATCTCGGCGTGGGTGTCTACAAGGATGAAGCAGGTGACACCACAGTCATGCGTGCCATCCGTGCCGCCGAAAAGCGTCTGCATGAGGCCCAGGACACCAAGACCTATGTCGGCCCGCAGGGCGACAAGGCCTTCTGCGATGAGATGGGCCGGCTGGTCCTTGGGGACGCGGTGCCGTCTGAACGGCTGCGAATCTGCCAGGCGCCCGGCGGCTCCGGCGCGCTCAGCATCCTTGCCATGATGCTGCATCGAGCCCATCCGAATGCCACGCTCTGGCTGTCCGACCCGAGCTGGCCCAATCACATTCCGCTGCTGACCACCGCCGGCCTCAAGACACAATCCTATCCTTATTATGACGCGACCACCGGTTCGATCCTATTCGCCGAAATGCTGGAAGCGCTGAATACGGCGCAACCCGGCGACATCCTTTTGCTCCATGGCTGCTGCCACAATCCGACCGGCGCCGATCTGAACATCGATCAATGGAAGGCCGTGGCCGATCTCTGTGTTGAAAAACAGCTCGTGCCCTTTGTCGATTTTGCCTATCTGGGTTTCGGTGACGGGCTTGATCACGACACGGCCGGCCTGCGCCTGCTCGCCGGTGCGGTCCCGGAGATGGTCATCGCAGTCAGCTGTTCGAAGAATTTCGCCGTTTATCGCGACCGCGTCGGTGCGGCGATCCTGATCGCTCGCAACAGCGCCGAAGCCGATGCGGCGTTCAGCCACCTCCTGTCGGTCACCCGCAGCGTTTATTCCATGCCGCCCGATCACGGTGCGGCGGTCGTGCGGCTGGTGCTGACCGACCCGGAATTGCAGGCCGACTGGCAGCAGGAACTGGAGGAAATGCGGATCCGCATGGAAACCTTGCGGCGCGAGTTTTCAGACGCCCTGCGCCGCGCCTCGAATTCGGACCGCTTTGATTTCATCGCCGGCCAGAAAGGCATGTTCTCCCGCCTCGGCCTGACCTCCGAACAGGTCGACAGGCTGCGCGAGGAGCACGGCATCTACGCCGTCGCCGACAGCCGCATCAACATTGCCGGCCTGCCCGGCGACCGGTTGGATGACGTGGCCAGGGCGATTGTGGCGATCATGGACTAACCAGTCCTATGCCTCCGGGCGCCATCTGACTGGCCTGCGCCTACGCCGCTGACGGTGTATGTCGGGTCTTCGCCTTTTCCTGGCGGCGCAATGCCCCCGGCGTTTCGCCCAACAGCCGTTTGTAGGCCCGGCAAAACGCCGCTTCAGATTGATAGCCGACACTGGCGGCAATGCTCGCCAGCGATTCGGATGTTTCACGCAAATGCAGACGCGCCGTCTGCAGGCGCCACCGGGTCAGATATTGCATGGCGGGTTGTCCGACCAGTCTTGTGAAGCGATCGGAAAATGACGACCGGGACATGCCGGCGATGCGCGCGAGGGTCGCCACGCTCCAGTCCCGTTCAGGTGCACGGTGAAGGGCGACCAGCGCCCGTCCGATCTGTTCGTCGCGCAGCCCGGCCAGCCAACACCCATGGGCCGATGGCGCCGTTTCCAGCCAGGATCGGATGGCCTGGATAATGAGAATATCCGCCAGCCGGGTAATGACGGTTTCGCCACCCGGTTTCATGTCGCGAGCTTCCCGCGCAACGAACTGCATGGTGGTCTGCAGCCAGCCGCCGGGATCGTCGTTCAGCGCATTGACTGTGAGCACTCTGGGCAGCTGGGATATCAGCATAAACGCCGCCACATGGTCGAGACGCACGACACCGTACATGGCGCGAGTGACCGCGCCACCGCCACCGTGGCGCAGTATCTCGTAGCGTTCGCTGATCATCTCGACCGGCAGATCAAATAGCGGCGTTGCCGGAGTGGATAGATCGCTACGAAGACAATGGGCGACCCCGTGCGGCAAGAGGGTAAGGCTTCCCGGCTCCAGCAACACCGGCTCCTCTCCGTCAATGTCCAACCAGGCGGACCCCGCCATGACAACCATGAAGGTCATCACGTCGTCAAAACGGGGAACGGCAATACCCCAGGGTGCCGACAGTTCGGAACGGCAATACAGCGTGCCGGTCAATTGAAGAAGGTGCAGGGTTTCGGCGAAAGGATCGCCGGTATTGGGCGATGTGGCGGGAAGTCGCGGCACCGACGGATTTGAAACATGCTCCATGCATTCATTGTGCAGCCATCAATGCCAGAAGTCCAACAATCTCGGACGAACGGCAAAGAAATTTGGACAAACTGGAATTGTTCGTCCGAAAACCACTGTTAATCTCGGTGAAGATCCAATCAACAAGGACGATCACCCATGGAAATCTCGAAAGTGCACACATTCATTCTGGTCGTGGCCGGTCTCATCGCAATTGTGGTGGGGGCCGGAATCCTGTTCGCACCCCAGGCCTTTCACGCCTCGGCAGGCATTGACCTGCGGGACGACGTTCGCCTGCTCAATGAGATGAGGGCTCCGGGCGGCGCCATTCTTGTTTGCGGACTGTTTGTGATCGCCGGAGCGTTTCGGGCCCGACTGGCCTTTCCCGCCACAATGCTGGCCTTTGTTCTCTACACGGCTTTCGGACTGTCCAGACTGGTCGGCATGGCGATTGACGGCCTGCCCGGACCGGCATTGGTCCAGATCACCATACTGGAACTCGCCGTGGGCCTGGTGTGCGGCCTCGCCCTGCTACGGTATCGCAAACTCGCATAGGTCGAACTGCGGCATAAGAGACCGGTTTAGAGCTCTTGACCGGCCGACCGCTCCTGGGTTGGGTGAATTTTGGGATACTGTGAAGTTTCCGAAGACCCAAACCTCAGATTCTCTTGCCATGACGGCCTGCAATGGCGAGCGGGCAGGCTCTCCGATACCTGCCCGCTATGCGGCAATGTGCCAAGAGATCAGAACTTGCCGTTGTCGTGTGCCATGTCAGCCGGAATGGGCGCAACCACATCCCAGTGCTCAACGATCTTGCCGTCCTCGACGCGCCACAGATCGAAGAAGGCCCATGGTTCGCCGCCCATGATCGCATCCGTTGCGACGAAAACAAAATTGCCTTCCGCCACCACAATTTGCGGCTCGAACTTGGTGATGACCTGCCCTTGTGCGGCAAAGGCTTCAATGGCCGCCATAAGCCCGGCCAAACCGTCATCGATCAGCGGGTTGTGTTGCATATAGACGGCCGGATCCATGTATTTGGTGACATTCTCCGGCGCCGCGCTGCCGAGAACATCGCGGACAAAGCCGAGAACCAGCGCCTTGTTGTCCTGGGTCCGGTCGAGATCTGTGATCTCGGTCCCGCCATCCGTCATGCCGCGCCCGGAAACGGTGGTTTCCGGAATGGGCTGAAGATTGTCCCAGTGCTCGACCACCAGACCGTCTTCAACGCGAAAGACATCGAAAGCTGCCAGCGTGGGCGCACCGAAGGCATCGGCATTTTCAAAGGTGTTGTGCAGAACAACCATATCGCCTTCGGAGATGACCCGATGGGTCGTGACCGTCATGCCGGATTGCTCGACAAGGGGAATGATGCCGACCAAGCCGTCGGCACCGGTGACAATTTGTGGATTGTGCTGGATATAGTCCGGCGTAACCAATTGCCGTGCGGCCTCCGGATCATGATCGACAAAGGCTGCCATGAACAGCGCGAGGACCAGTTCTTTGGGGGTCATGGAGCGTCTCCTTTAGATTTCCATTACAAAAATAGTAAGTATCAAAAACGCACCAAGTTGCAATTACGCACTTAATGGGAACATGGTTGTGTGGAGCATACCGTCATCGAAAACAATTACTTGCCTCGGGAATATCCGGTACTATGATTGATGCAGGTATTCATTTTGCACCGGAGATCGTCATGTTGCCTGTCGGCGTGGCCAACAAGGCCGAAGCTTCGAACTGCTCCATTCGCTCCGTTCTTTCGAACGTCACTGGCAAATGGCGAATGATCATTGTGCTGGCCCTCGAGGACGAGCCTAAGCGATTTGGACAGATCAAGCGCTGCATCGGCGATATCACGCAGCGTGTCTTGACGGAAAACCTGCGCGGTCTTCAACGTGACGGCTATCTGACCCGAACCGTCGATCCAGGACCACCCATTGCCGTCTCCTACGAATTGACACCACTCGGGCGCAGTCTGCTGGAAAGGCTCAAACCGCTGGTCTACTGGTCACACGAGCAGATGGACGAGGTGAAGACCGCCCGAATGGCCTATGAGCGAACACAGCAGCCGGACTGACGCGTCACGCCAGTTCGCCCTGCCCTGCGCGAAGGAGTGATCCGCTTGACCATTTCCGCCTCTGTGAACCTTCTATTCTCAATCGAACCCGCTGCCCGATTGAGATATCATCCCGCAAACGAACGATGGAGACCGCAGTGTCAGTAGAAAATGTAGCATTGATCACAGCTGGCGGAAGCGGCATGGGCGCCGCTGCGGCGCGCCGTTTGGCGCAGGATGGTTTCAGGGTCGGCATCCTGTCGTCGTCGGGAAAGGGCGAAGCGCTCGGGACCGAATTGGGCGGATTTGGTGTCACCGGCTCCAATCTGAACAGCGACGATCTCGATGCTCTGGTGAAGGGCGCACAGGACCGTTGGGGACGCGTGGATGTCCTTGTAAACTCGGCCGGCCATGGACCAAAGGGCCCAGTGCTGGAGATTTCGGATGAAGACTGGCACAGCGGGATGGAAGTCTATCTGATGAATGTGATCCGCCCGACGCGGCTCGTGACGCCCTTGATGCAGGCACAGGGTGGTGGCGCGATCATCAACATCTCCACCTTTGCCGCATTCGAGCCCGATCCCCTGTTCCCCACATCCGGTGTTTTCCGCGCCGGCCTCGCCGCCTTCACAAAGCTTTATGCCGACAGATATGCCGCCGACAACATTCGCATGAACAATATCCTGCCGGGCTTTATTGACAGCCTGCCGGAAGCGGAGGATCGCAAAGCCCGCATTCCATTGGGACGATACGGCCGGGCCGAGGAAGTGTCATCGCTGATTTCATTTCTGGCGTCGGGACACGGCGGCTACATGACCGGCCAGAACCTTCGTATCGATGGCGGACTGACGCGCGCAGTATAGAACAAACCAGAGTCTGTGGATTTGCAGAATTGACCGCACAATCGGGTAGAACCGTCATCATCGCAAGGGGTTGCATGATGAGACAGGGTGCAACAGGATCCTGCAAGGGCTCAGGACAGGCCCTTTGATTCCGCAAGACAACAGGGCGGCCGTGATGCATTCAACAGAGAAGATCGTTCGGCAATTTCATGAATCCTGGGATATGCGCGATCCGGATCTGGGTGCGGAAGTCATTGCAGATGATTGTAAATTCGAGGATGTTGCGCGCGGCGAGCAACTGCCTGGCAAAGCCGCCTACAAGGCCGACTACCACCGTTGGCGTGAGGCCTTCCCCGACGGACTGTGCAAGATTGAGAATGTCATCATCAGTCAATGCGGCGAATGGGCCACGGTCGAGTTTCGCAACACCGGAACCCATACGGGGATCCTTCGCTCAAGCCTCGGAGATTTTCCACCGACCGGCAGACGAGCCGACGTCCGCTATTGCTCGGTCATGAGGGTGAAGGGCAACAAGGTGGTTGAGGGTCGCGACTATTATGACAGCGCCACCATTGCTCGCCAGTTGGGGGTTGTGGACTAACGCCATTGGCAGCCTCGGAACACCAGGCGGAAACGCACGGTTCGACCACACGCAACTGCCGACCCCGAACATGAAGCCGCAAGGGATACAACGCGATCAGCATGATGCGGAATTGCGTAAGCCCGGCGGTTCGGCGTCAACCGCTTCAGCCGTCCGGACGGATGGTTCACCGACAAAGCGTTGGGCGAGCCAGTTCATATCCTGTTGGAGGGAATTGATTCCACCCTGGATAGCCACCGGCGGGATCGGTGTCACCGCGCCATCGTCATAGTCGGCAATGGCAAATCTGAACACATAGCTCGGTGTCAGACCCATGCGCAGATCCGAGACGATGATTTTGCCGTCCTGCTCGGCCATGCGATAATATCCACGGCTGAACCATTTGAGCTTTTCGAAGGCGTCCATTCCATTGAGACACCCGCTCAGATCCGGCCGGGTCGGATGGGTATAGATTCGCGCCTGATCATCATCGTCGAACAGCGACAGATAGAGATTGTGATATCGGTCGTCCTCCTGGCCGATAACCTTCCAGACAACCGTGTTGAGCGGACCGGCGATTGCAAAAATATTGCGCGCCTCAATGCCCGCAGCGGCAAAAATGGCTTTGGCCCGGCGTTCCGCATTGTCCTGCAGCACGACGCTCAAACCCATATAGGCGGTGCTGAACACGAGCGCTGCGATCAGCCCCCGCTGAAGCCGCAATGACCATTGACCGCGCATCAGGGCCCAGACGACCACGATAAGCAGGGGAATGGTGTAGAGCGGATCGATGATGAAAATGGACCCGACACCGATCGGGTCGGGATAGAATGGCCAGAAAAGGCGGGTCCCATAAACCGTCATCCCGTCAATGATGGCGTGCGTCGAAAGGCACAGGAACACCGTCAACCAGACTCTCGCCCTGCTCTCTCTCAGTGCACCGATTGTGCGGACAAGCAGTTCACCGATGACGGGCGCCGCAACCGCATGCACGAACAGGGAATGGGTCCAGCCGCGATGCAGAACGAAGGCATCCACGGGGTTGTCGAAGGGGAGCAAGACATCAAGGTCCGGTAGCGTGCCGAGGACTCCGCCCACAAGCGCAGCCTTTCGCGGTCCGAGTTTTTTGCCAAGGCACACCGCGGCGACCGCCGCCCCGAGGGTGAATTGAGTCAGTGAATCCATTGCGCCTCTTGATTCCCCCCGAGCCGTCGGCTGTTGGTCGCCGGCGGCCCATGTGGTGACCACGGCATGGCGTGAAGCAAGGCCTCAGATGCCGAAGGAACCGGCGCCGCGTCGTCGATTTCCTGGACCCAGGAGATAAGGCACCTGACAGGAAACTCAATGATGCGCCGGCTTATCAAACCAACATTTTTCGGTGCCGGACTTGAGGCACCGCGGCGGCCGACTGGAACGGTCTGAATGAAAAGACGGTCAGGACATGCCTTCACCCAGGCGTGGCACTATCCGGATGACAATGGCGAGCGTGGCTTCGGACACCTATTCGGGCAGCGTCAGAATGACACTTTCTGGATCAAACAGGCCGGCGTCGAATGGGCTTGCCGAAACCGTTTCACGTTTCCCCGCTGTCGACTTCCGTCAAGGCGCTGGCCGCGTTGATGGCCGGGATATCCCAGCCTTCGGCAATCCGTCCATCCACCATGCGCCACACGGCCAGCGCATCGAGGACTATCGACTGACCGTCAATGGCCATCGTGTCTCGCACATGCGCCACAACCAGTTCATCGCCATAGGCGGTTACCGAAATCGGCTCCACCTTGAATGTACCGGCAGATTTGCCGCCAAGGTTCCGAAAAAACCTCTGCAGACCGTCCAACCCGGCATAGTCACCCTCAAGATCAGGCAGCTTCGGATTGAAATAGTGCCAGACGAAGTCGGGCGCAAACAGGTCGGTCATCGCCCCGAGATTGCCGAGATCCAATTGTTTCAACAGTCGAACATTCGGATGGTCTGCAGTCATCGACCGGCACTCCGGGAAGCGGAAACGGGTCGCGGCGCCGTGGCATTGGCGATCAGATCGGCAGCGGCAAAATCATGCGAGGGCACGATGACAAGATCGGGGAGCCGGCTTTTGAGGTTTCGAACGTTTTCATAGGACGCACGCAGCAAATCCGCATCCCCGGTGCCGGGGATTGTGTCCTGATCCAGGAGAGCTGCTTCGTAGGTCAGGTCGCCGACCAGCAGGATAGGCGCCCAGCCGTCTTGCCGGATCAGCAGCGACAGGGAACCCGGCGTATGTCCAGGTGTCGGCAAAAGGACCATCGATCCATCACCGGCCACATCATAGATACCGTCAAAGCCTGCGAAGATTGGATCGTCGGTCGGCTGAAAGGCGAAGGGATGCCAATGCGCACCCAGCAGCTCGATATGGTCCCGCAAGATCCATTCGCGTTCTGGATGTGGCTCCGACAGTTGCGCCCATTCCCGCTCACTGACCAACAATCTGGCTTTGGGAATGTGCGCGATGCCGCCAACATGGTCGAAATGGAGGTGAGAAATGACGGCCAGCCGGATGTCGCGTGCCGCGACGCCGTCCCTTGCAAGGATGGCATCCAGCCGATCATCGGCCGTCAGGTGAAACCGGAATATCCGGTTGAGCAGGAAGCGACCCATGGCCTGCGAGATGTAATTGGGATCGGACACCAGGGCCGGATCAACACCGGTGTCGAACAGCACCGGCCCGTCCCGGTGATGGATCAGGAAAAAATTGATCGGCAGTTTGACCCAGCTTCGGGAGGTCAACGCCCATAACAGCCTGGGTTTCCAGCTGCCGTAGCGGTGTTCCCGATGCTGCTCGGCCCATCCGGTGGTCCGCACGTCGATTGAGCGGACTGGGCGGCGCCTATCCCGTTGTTCAGATCGTTCGGATACGTCGGAAGCGATGACCATGGGCACCCTCCCCTTCTGGTTCCAACATTATTGCCGCGCCATTGGGCACGGCAACAAAGGAAAATTACAGCAGGGGTCAGTTTTCCGGTTTGACGCACGTCAATTATAACCGGGCGGGGACAATGGGTTTGACCCATCGGCATTCATGACACATCACACTGGTCGTGTGCTGTATTCCAGTCCGGATATCTATCGCTCCGAAATCTGTTTCACGCACATTATTGCGATCTTTTTCGTGTCATCGACGGTTGGCAGATATTCAGGTCGTCCGACCAGTTTGACGCCCACAGCATCATGAACATCTTCAGCTTCGGGACGTCCCTTGCACCGCAGATTGACCGTGGCCCGTTGCGCTTGGAACGCCAGATCGTGGATACTCGATCGAGATGATTTCAGCGCCACATCCATGTCCGCACTGAGGCCATGCTCAGCATGGCGTCTCCACACCATGATTCCCTGACAATGTTGGCCGCACTCTATTCCTGTCTGGGCAATATCGAAAAGGCCAGGGAGACCATGACGGCCTATTTGAAGAAGCGACCAAACCGCAATCTGGCGATTGAAGCCGAATTTGTCGGGAAACAATGGGCCGATCAGGAGGTTCAAGAGCGATGGCTGAACGACATGAAACGGGCCGGGATGCCTCCATAGAACAATCCAGGTTCTGACGAATCCGGCAAAGCCCAGATGCACCGGTGCCCGCGCCGACCCAATTTGACCTGGAGCCTCCAAACGCTTTTCCGGCCTGAGAACCAATCAATTGTTGCTCCACTCCGGAATGAACCGGTTGACCATTTCGGCTTCCTGGCCCTGCATCAGGATCTGCGCGGTTTTCATGTGATCGGCCATGATCTGCCGGGCTCGCTCCGCATCCCCCGCCCGCAGCGCCTTGACGAGATTTTCCTGATAGTTTCGACCCTTCGACCACAATTCGATATTGGGCGGGGAGTAAAGCCGCCGGTAGACCGTAAGGTCCGACAGGATGCTGACCATGAAATCGATCATGAAGCCCAGCAATTCGTTTTCGGATTGTTCGGCCAGCAGCGCATGAAACCGCAGCGATGCGATATGCTGCTCGCGCTCCTCCTCGACGGTTTTGGCCGGTGTTGCATAACGGGCGATATTGTCCTCAAGTTGCTGCAACACCTCTTCGGCCAGATTCCCAGCCAGCGAGGCGGCCAGTTCCGGTTCCAGCGCCCGTCTTAACTGGTAGATGTCGGCAATGGTCAGGTCCTTGAAATAGAAATAGTTCCCCAGCAGCGCCCGTGCCCGCATGCGCGACACTTCATGGACAAAGCTGCCCCCGCCGGGGCCGGTGCGGGTCTTGATCAGGCCCTGGGCTTCGAGAATGCGCATGGCCTCGCGGATCGTGCCCTTCGACATGGCGAACCGTTCGATGAGCTCCGGTTCACTCGGCAATCGGTCACCGGCTTTCAGGCCATGTTCGACCACCCAGTCCTTGATTGCCTCGGCAACCTGCACCGGCCGGCTCAGTCGAGGTTCAGTCTTCGATCGGGTGGTGGCAGGCGGCAAATTGACCGTTCTCCATGGACGACAATTGAGGTTCCTGGTGTCGACACAGGTCGCTTGCCCGGAGACACCGCCCCGCAAAGGCGCAACCCGCGGGCGGGTTCAGGGGATCGGGCAATTCGTTATCTTTCTGTTCCGGCGCGGTCAATGGCCGCCCGACAATTGGCGCGCTTTGAGCCAGCAGCCTTGTATAGGGGTGTTTGGGCGCATTGAAGATCGTCTCCGCATCCCCGATCTCCACCACAGAGCCGAAATACAGCACGATCACGCGCTCGCTGACCGCCTCGACCACCGCCAGATCGTGGCTGATGAACAGATAGGTCAGTTCATATTGCTGCTTCAGTTCCGCCAGCAGGTTGAGGACCTGCGCCTGAACCGATACATCGAGTGCCGACACCGGTTCGTCGAGCACCATGATCCGGGGCGCCGCCGCCAGTGCGCGGGCAATGCCGATTCGCTGGGCCTGACCACCGGAAAACTCGTGCGGATAGCGGTCGAGAAACTCCTCACGCAGATTGACCTGTGAAAAGATCTCGCGGATGCGCACGTGGCGCTCCGCCTTGCCGAGCCCATGCAGCCGCTTGAGGGGCACCTCCATGATCTGCCGGATCGTCTTGCGCGGATTGAGACTGCTGATCGGATCCTGAAACACATATTGAATTAGCCTGCCAAACGCTGCCGGGTCGGCATTGTCGAGCGCCCGCCCCTCGATCTCGATCGTTCCGGTGGACGGACTGAGAAGCCCCACCAGCATGCGCGCGAAGGTCGATTTGCCACAACCCGATTCCCCGACAATGCCCAGCGTCTCTCCCGTCCTGACAGAAAAGGATATGGGACGCACGGCCCGCACCCCTGGATGAGCCTTGCCGAAGAACGGACGACCAAGCGGGAATGTCTTCGACAGATTGTCGACCTTTAATGCGGTCATGGCATCGCCTCCTCGGGGAAGAGGCAGCGTACGGTGCGCGGTGCCGTTCCCGAAAGCGAGATGTCGCCGGTCCGGCAGGCTTCCTGTGCCTTGTCGCACCTTTCGGCAAAGGCGCAGCCTGCCGGAAGCCTGTCCACGGCCGGTGGCAGGCCCGGAATGGCCGCCAGTTTGCGCCGGCCTTCCCCAAGCTCCGGCACACAGGCGATCAGACGCTTTGTATAGGGGTGAGCCGGTGCGGCGAGCACCGCCCCGGTCGGCCCCTCCTCGATGATCCGGCCGGCATACATGACGGCGACCCGGTCGCATAACTGGCCGACAACGCCGAAATCATGGGTAATGAAGATGATGGCCAGGCCGCGTTCCCGGCGCAGTTCATCCAGCAGGGTCAGGATCTGAGCCTGCACCGTCACATCCAACGCCGTCGTCGGTTCATCGGCGATGATGACATCCGGTTCATTGGCAAGCGCCATGGCAATGCCGACCCGCTGGCGCATGCCGCCGGACATCTCATGGGGATAATTGTCGATACGGCTTTCGGCATTCGGGATGCGCACGGCCTTGAACAGATCGATGGCGCGGGCGCGGGCCTGTGCCTTGTCGATCCGGTGATGGGAACGGATCGCCTCCGCCAATTGATCGCCGGTCCGGTAGAGCGGATGCAAGGTCGAGAGCGGATCCTGAAAAATATAGGCAACCCGGTCACCGCGCTTCTGCCGCAATTGCTCATAGGGCATGCCGACCAGATCATCGCCCCTGAAACGGACAGCGCCACCGGTTATGACGCCGGGCGGAGAGGCAACTAGTCCCATCACCGACAATGCCGTGACAGATTTGCCCGATCCCGATTCACCGATCACGCCGAGACACTCTCCGGGCCTGACAGAAAGGCTGACCTGATTGACGGCCCGATAGGTGCGTTGACCCACATGGAACTGGGTCTCGAGCTCCTGGATGGCCAGCAGATCGTCACTCGCCGCCGGAATCTCTCCCTGTCTTTCGACCAGCGTCGCGGCCCGCGGCCGGCTCAGTGCGCCCGAGCGCAAACGCGGATCGAGCGCGTCGCGCACACCGTCGCCCAGCAGGTTGATGCTCATGACGATGATGAAAATCATCAGACCGGGGATAACAGAAGTATGCGGACTGGTGATCAGTGCGGAACGCGCCTCGCCCAGCATCGAACCAAGATCGGCCTGCGGCGGCTGAGAGCCCAGGCCCAGAAAGGACAGCCCTGCCGTTTCCAGGATCATCCAGCCAACCGTGGTCGACATGGCAATGACGATCACCGGGATGACATTGGGCAGCAACTCCGTCAGGATGATCCGCGTATGGCCAAGACCGCCGAGCCGCGCGGCATCGACAAATTCCTGACCGGCGAGGCCCACCGTTATGCCCCGGATATTGCGGGCAAAAAACGGGATATTGACCGCCGCCACGGCAATCAGCGCATTCATCAGCCCCGGACCCAGCGCCGCCACGATCGCCAGCGCCAGCAGAATATAGGGAAACGCCATCAGCATATCGACAAGGCGCATGATGATATTGTCGGTGCGGCCGCCGAAATAGCCGGCAGTGATGCCGATGGCCGAACCGATCACCGCCGCCAGAACGGCGGCGGCAATCCCCACGGCCAGACTGAGACGGGTGCCCCAGAGCAGCCGCGACAGAAGATCACGGCCGAGGTGATCGGTGCCCAGCAGATGACCGGGCGAAAACGGCCGCAAAAACCGGTTCGCCGTCGCCGTCACATCCGGATCCTGGAGCGGCAGGAACGGGGTGATGAGCGTCAGCACCAGCACGCAAAACAGGATGATGCCGCCGGCGGCGGCCAGCCGGTTCCGAACCAAAAGGGCCAGGAAGCGCGTCATGTCTTGATCCTTGGATCAAGCAGGCTCTGGGCCACATCGACCATGATGTTGAAGAGCACGTAGCAGGCGGCGACGAACACGACCCCGCCCTGCACCAGAAGAATGTCCCGCTTGAGGATGGCGTCCACCAGCATCCGCCCGATGCCGGGCCACTGAAACACCATTTCGATATAGACCGCGCCCGACAGGACGAATCCCGCCTGGATCCCGAGAACGGGGATGATCGAGACCATCGCGGCCCGCAGCGCGTGGCCCATGATGACACGGCGCTCGGGAACGCCTTTGGCGCGCGCCGTGCGGATGTAGTCCTGCCGCAGCACTTCCAGCATCGCCGACCGCGACAGGCGTGCCACCACGCCCGTGGCCACCACCGACAATGCCGATGCCGGCATGATCAGATGTCTGAGAAGGTCCGGCAGGTCACCGCCGCCATAGATCGCATACATGCCTGATACCGGCAGCCAGCGCAGATTGACCGCAAACAGCAGGATCATCATCATGCCGAGAAAGAAGGACGGCACCGAGATACCGATCAGAACCGCGAAAGTGATCGCCTTGTCCGCCAGGCCATATTGGCGTGCGGCAGAAACCACACCCGCCAGAATGCCCAGCACGGCGCACAGGACAAAGGAAACACCTGCAAGGATCAGCGTGGCGGAGAACCGTTCGAGAATTTCATCGAGCACCGGCCGGTTGAGCGAATAGGAGCGGCCGAAATCGCCGACGATCACATTGCCGAGCCAGATGAAATACCGTTGCACCAGAGGAGCATCGAGCCCCAGGTCACGATTGAGCTTTTCAACATTTTCGGGGGTTGCGTAGGAGCCGAGGATCGCAGTGGCCGGATCGCCGGGAATCATGGCCATGATCAGGAAGACAATGACGGTGATGCCCAGAAGGACAGGCACCGCAGAGACCAGTCGCTTGAGAATATAGGCACCCATCGCCCTGGTCCTTCGGGTTTGAGGGTCGCGGGCCGGCCAGCACCGGCCCGCTGAAGTTCTGCGCCCTAGACCGTTTCACGTTTTGTCAAAAACGGGACAACGGTGTCGGCCCTTGATATTGTTGCTGCATTCAGGTTTTGCCGATTCCGGCAAAACCTGAATTGCCTTATTTCTTCACGACATCCTGCAGATGCAACAGGAATGACGGCTCAAGGCTGAAGTTTTCCACGCGATCGCTTGTCACCGCATTCTGTTTCCAGTTGGCAACGAAGACCCAGGGTGCATCTTCCTGAACGATCACCTGCATCTCCTTGTAGAGGCGCGCGCGCTCATCCTGGTTGGTCGCCGTGCGGGCCGCTTCCAGCAACTTATCCACTTCCGGATTGGCATAATAACCGGAATTGAAGCCACCCTTGTCCGGCCAGGCGCCCGAGCGAAGCGCAAGATACGGAAGCGTGTCCGGATCATTCGTCATCCAGGCCATTTCCGCCATGTCGGCCTTGCCTTCAAGACCGGGATTGACCTCGCCCAGAAACGTGTTCCACTCATAGGTCTCGATATTGACCTTCAGGCCAACGGCCGCCAGATCCGCCTGAATGGCCGTTCCCATGGCCACTGGGTCCAGCATTCCGGAGCCGCCCTCGGTAACGAAGAAGGTCAGTTCCGCACCCTCGGCACCGGCCTCCTTGAGAAGCGCACGCGCCTTGTCCGGATCATGCGGATAGGCTTTCAAAGTGGAGTTGTATGCCCAGGCAAAGGCCGGCGGCGTCGGGCCGGCCGCCACTTCCGCCGTGCCCTCCAGCACATCGTTGACGATGGCATCCTTGTTGATGGCGTAATTGGCCGCCTGGCGGACGCGTTTGTCGGCAAAAGGGCCTTCCTTGGCATTGAGGATCAGGAACCAGACATGGGGGCCGGCCTGTTCGGCCAGGTTGAATCCATCCCCCTGGAACTGCGACAGCGATGTCGGCGGAACTTCAACCATCAGATCGATGCCGCCGGCCAGCATTTCGGCCACCCGCGTATTGGCATCGGTGATCGGACGGAAAACGACCGCTTCGGTTCCCGCCTTGTCGCCCCAATAGTCGTCATTTCGGGTCACAACCACCCGCTCGTTGGATTTCCATTCGCCGAACTTGAATGGTCCCGTGCCCACCGGATTGCGCCCGAACTCCTTGCCATTGGCTTTCACCGCCTCGGGCGAAACCATGAGGCCGGTCGGATAAGCCAGGTTGGACAGAAACGGTGCATAGGGCTCGTTCAGTGTGAATTTGACCGTCGTCGGGTCCACCACGGTGGTTTCCTTGACCGCGCTGAAGAAGAAGGCCAGCGGAAACGGTCCCGTATCATGCTGCGGATGGTTTTCATCCAGCATGCGGTCGAAATTGAATTTCACCGCCTCGGCATTGAAATCCGTGCCGTCGTGAAACTTGACGCCGGAGCGCAGTTTGAAAGTGTATTCGGTTCCGTCGTCGCTGATCTCCCAGCTCTCGGCCAGACCCGGCTCCACTTCAAGAGTGCCTGATTTGTACCGGGTCAGGCCCTCATAGACATTGACCAGGATGCGAAAATCATTGACGGCGGTTACGGCCGCGGGGTCGAGCGATTTGGGTTCTGCAATCTGACCGACGATCAGCACGTCGGATGGGGTCTGCGCCTTCACCGGGGTCGACGTCACGCCGAGCGCCATGGCGAAACCGGTCACGGCCGCCAGCAGTCCCCGTCGTGTCAAATGTGTGAGGTTCATTTCACTGTCTCCGTCTTGATAAGATCGAGCGTATTTATCATGATAAATTGCAATGGTCAATTTATCATGATAAATAACCGGAAACGACACGGCGAGATGGCATGACCTATTCGATATTGGCACGAGATCCCGAAACCGGAGCCATGGGCGGCGCGGCAGCCACCGGCTCGCTCTGCGTCGGCGGTTGGGTCTTGCGCGGCGATGCCCGTCACGGCCTGTCTGCCAGCCAGGGCGCTTCGCCCAGCACGTTTTGGGGCGAAGATGTCTTGCGGGCCATGGGTGCCGGAACCTCCGCCGGCGAAGCCGTTGACGCGGTCGTCTTTGCCGACAAGGGGCGTCAATACCGGCAGCTGGCGGCGATCGACTGTCACGGCAGACAGGGACATTTTACCGGTGACCAGAACCTGCCGCAAAAGGGTGCGCGCCTGTTCGCAAATGGCGTGGCGGCTGGCAACACATTGTCATCCGAGGAGGTGCTCGACGTGCTGGTTTCCGAATTCAGCGGCTCGACCCAACCGCTCGCCGAGCGCCTGCTGGGCGCTCTCGACGCGGCCCGAAAGGCCGGTGGAGACAGCCGGGGACAGCTCTCGGCAGCCTTGCTCGTGGTCAGCCGCAATGCCAGTCCGCTCACCCTGCGCATCGATCACAGCGAAGACCCCATCACCGATTTGCAATCGCTCTACTCACGGGCAACGCAGGGGGACTACGCCAACTGGATCAGACAGGTTCCGACACACGACGATCCACACAGGATTCTGGACGAGAGCACTTCCGTCCATGATGGAATCGGCAAACGCTAAGCGCTCTGGAGGGAGAGCCAGGTCAATCTCATGCGATGGCAAAGAGCGGTTCGGGCCGCGGCGCACCGCGAAGGGTGTGCGTACCGACCGACTGCACGGATCCCCCGTCCGTGACCGCATCGGCAATGGCCTTATCCATCAAGACCAGCTGCCCAAGCGTCTTGCAGTAGGCTTCCAGCCGGGCCGCCCTGTTCACCGTCGCGCCATAGACGGTGAAGGCCAGCCTGTTTTTTGATCCGATACTGCCGGAAACCAGGTCACCTGCGGCAATTCCGACACGAATCTGGAAGTCATGATCCTCGGCAATGCGCTGCAGCGCCCTGGCCGTATTGAGAGCCGCCCGTTCGGGCGCGTCGATCGGCAGGGGCGCATTGAACGCGGCCAGCAGGCCGTCGCCTGTGTAGCTGATCACCACGCCTTGATGGGCTTCCACCTGTTCGGCTGCATCCGACAGGATGCGATCCAGTGCCTCGACCACGACTTCCGGCTTCTTTTCGGCAGAGAATTGGGTAAAATTGGCAATATCCATCACCAGAACCGCGCCATAACCCTGTTTGGGAGCTGTCTTGCCTCCCGCCTGTACCAGCTGCGTCAGCACGGTCTCAGGGACAAACCGGCCAAAGGTTTCGGTGATGCGGTGTCGCTGTTCACGCTCCTCGCTTTCCTTCCTTTCCGCATTGACCTGAGCAAAGAAAACACGGCGGGCCCGAAAGACGGCAACGGCCAGTATGCAGGCGGCAATGAACAGCAAGCCGGTTTCCTCGAGCCGGTTGCCGCGACCGATGAAATCAATCGACAGAAAGATCGTCTGATAGTCCTGAAGGGTTGCACTGGCTGGGATGTCAGCCCAGGAAAGGGTCTGATCCATTCCGGATACGACCCACAAAAAAGCAGCCCACCAGCCGATCACCGCCATCAGCCCGGACCAAAGGACCAACCGCCACGACAGTGACAGCGATGCCAGAACCACCAAGGGAAACAGATAGTAGATCCCGTAGGCACGAAACGCGATGATCTGCGGAATTTCCTCCGCACGGCTGACCGGCACAAGGACGAAGAAGGCGCAGATCGCCCAGATGTCCACCGCGTAGAGCACATATTTCATCCACCAGCGGTCATGGCGGGTGCCAATGACCGATAGGTGCGCCACGCCGATCGAGGCGAAGACGAACAGCGCCGAAAGCGCCCACCAGCGTGAAGGCTGATCCGTCAGCGCCAGTGCCGACAGGTACCAGGCCAGTGCGATCGCGGCAGCGATGGTCCGGCAAAGCACGGCAATTTTCAGGCCTGTGTTCTGTGTTTCCTGAAATCGTGTGCGGGCGTTCAGTGCCGCTGGCTGTGCCATTTTTCAACTCCCGTCTGCGGAAGCGCCGGAATCATAGATCCCGGCATGTCCATTAATCGTTGGGGGCGCGGGCAGCGGCCTTGTTCACAAGTCCGCGGTCACCGGTTTCCCAGGTAGAAAGCATCGTCAGGGATGAGATCTTCCAGATGCCATCGAGCTTTTGCAATTGATAAGTATAGCGACCGCCCAGAACCCAGAAATCCTCATCGATCCGATGGGTTGCCGTGAAATCGGCTTCGGCCAGGGCTGTATCAGTACCGATCTCGGTGATCGTGTGATTGGTCACCATGTGATGCGTTGTATCGAAACCCGGCAGAAATTTTGACCAGCCCGCCACCAGTTCGTCGGAGGATTGAGTGATGGGGTCGCCGCCCCAAAGGCTGGTGTAATCGGTCGTGACGGTCTCGGTAAAGGCACCGCGCACACGGTTCCAATCGTGTCGGTCCGCACCTGCCGCAATGGCGGTGATAGCAGTGCTGATGCCGCGTTCATCATTCGAATTCGCCACCACTGGCTGACCGAGAGCAAGCAATGCGGCAAGAGCAATCATCGCAGTTTTCATGATATTGTCCTTTCTTGGTCCATACGGGCCCGCAACGGTTTGTCGACCTTTGCGGGCACCGTTGCTGGATCACTGATTGCCGACAGTCCGGAAGTGATCGGCCACTGTATCGGCCGCGCGGGTGACGTCTTCGGGATTGTCGTAGAAGTCGAATTGCGTCACATTTTCGAGCATCTGCAGCGTGACCTGGCCGGCATAGTCCGCCAGGAACGCTTTGACACCTTCCGGGATGGCGGCCGCTTGCGAATGCACGACGGCAAGAGGCTTGTCGAGGCGCTGCGCATGATCTGCCGGATGATAGGTCAGCCAAGCTTCCCAGGATGATTGGTTCCACCGGTTGTCATACTCGGCGATCGCACCGCGCGACGGGTTATGATAATAACCGCCTATGGGCATCAGAACCCCATCCGCCCCTTCCGGTCCGGCGGCGGGAATGATGTCACCGCCCTTCGCTGCTGCCTTTCTGGACAATTCGATCAGGCCGGTGACCCCTTTTTCGCCACCATAAACGGCGTTGACGAGGGATTCATTCTGCAGCCAGGGCGCAACAAGACCAACGGATTGCACCAGCTGATTGCCCGAAACGGCGTCGACCATATAGCCGGCTGAAGCGCAGATGCCGAGCCCGTTGATCCGTGCGGCATCCACATTCGGCAGTGACGACACATAGCGGATAGCCGCCCGAATGTCGGAGGTCTTGGCGGCGGGATCTTCCTTGAACCTGACGTTTTGAGGCAGGTCGCCAGACTGGCCCCACCCGCGAAAATCAAAAGTAAAGGCGGCAAAACCTCGCGATACCATTTCCCTGGCGTAGGTCGCAGGCATCTGCTGCTGCACGGACGTCCACGCGCCGGTGACGACGACCATTGGCAGTTTGCTGCCGGGAACATGGTCCGCCGGCAGATAGAGCGTGCCGGAAAGAGTGGCGCCTTCATTTTCGAATGTGACGGCTCGGGTCTGAAAATCGGCGGCCAATGACGTTGTGGCCATCAGCGCCGAAGCGGCCAGTATCGTGACGGGTGTCTTCATGTCTCTTCTCCTCATTGGGCTGCAATGAGTAGAAGATGGCTGATGTTCGCCGGAATTTGAGGCGCAATTTCTGCTATTGATTAGGCTTTATTTGCTGTTTTTCAATCCGATCTGAATTGCGCCGGCGTCGCCCCTGTTGCCCGTTTGAAATGCCGGCCGAACCGCGAGACGTCATTGTATCCGGTGCGGTAGCAGATTTCCGACACTGTCAGCTTGGTGGTCTTCAACAGGACCTTTGCCATGTCGATCCGTGCGGCAATCACATATTGCAGCGGCGCCTGTCCGGTTGCCGCCTTGAAGCTGCGGGAGAAGTGGAAACCGCTCATCGCCGCCAGGTCGGCCATCATCGACAAGGTGAGGTCCTCGGCCAGATTGTCATGAATATATTCGGCAACCCGGCGAAGGCGGACATCGTCGATCTGCACGGCCCCGTGCCGAACCGGTTGAAGCGTTTTGGACAATTGCGAGGCCAGAGCCCGATGCATGGTCTCGCGATAGAGTGTGCCGCCCTCGTTGAAGGATTCGGCTGCCATGGCAAGCTGTAGCGTCAGTGGGTCGAGATCGCCGACAACCGGCGTGATGCCACCGGCATTGGTCATGCCGACCTCCTCAAGAACGCGGGGTTCGACCTCGACCATCATGACATCGAGCGGCGCATCATATTCGCAAATTCCGGTTGCGCCGGGTGGCAGAATCCATCCCTGATGGGCAACAAGCGGCTGATCGGTCGTTTGATCCTGCCCGATGCCCAGACGATGGGTCGGTTGGTCGTTGAGAAAGACGCCCAGGGTCAGGCGCGGCAGTTCGAATGCACCGCCCCCGGCAGGCAGTTTTGTTCTCGACGCAAGCAAATCGGGCATCCGTCAATCATGCCCTTTCAGATCATTGGTTCCAAATCACCAGCCTCCGCAAGCGCCCTCAATCCGGCAGGGGAATGAATTCATCCCTGTCATCCGGCGGCAGCTGAAACCGTCCGTGTTCCCAGTCACCGGCAGCCCAGGCGTCCTTGGCAGCCTCGATTTTCTCCCGCGACGAGGCAACGAAATTCCACCAGATATAGCGCGGCCCGTTGAGCGTTTCACCACCCAGAACCATCAAACGGGCGCCCTCTGGCCCGGCCTTGACCGTGATGGCGTCGCCCGGTCGAAACACCATCATCTGACCTTTTTCGAACGTATCACCGGATACGGAAATGGAGCCATTGGTCACATACAGGCCGCGATCCTCATGGTCGTCCGGCATCGGAAGCATGGCGCCGGCTTCAAGCACCGCATCTGCGTAGAACATTTCGGAGAAGGTTTTGGTCGGCGCCCGCTCGCCCCACGCCTGGCCAATGATCAGTCGAATTTCCTTGCCTTCTCCCTGCAGGAACGGAAGCACCTCACTCTTGTGATGTTCAAAGCCGGCATCGGTTTCTTCCGCATGTTCCGGCAAGGCCACCCATGTCTGGATGCCGAAAAGCCGGCTGGCGCCGGTCCGCGTCTGTTCGCTCGTCCGCTCGGAATGGGTCACCCCATTGCCCGCGATCATCCAGTTGACCTCGCCCGGATAGATCATCTGATTGGTGCCGAGCGAATCCCGATGCTGAAACTCGCCATCATAGAGATAGGTCACGGTCGCCAGTCCGATATGCGGATGTGGGCGGACATCGATTCCCTGGCCGGTGATGAATTCGGCTGGCCCCATCTGGTCGAAAAAGACAAACGGCCCCACCATCCGGCGCCCTGCAGACGGCAGTGCCCGCCGCACCTCAAATCCGCCAATGTCACGGGCACGCGGGACAATCAGCGTCTCGATGGCATCGCGGCTTCCGGCATTGTCGGGGCATTGCGGTTCAATCGCAGGATTCCAGCTCATTTATAGATCTGCCTTTCACATGGGTGGCCCTCATGGGGCAATTATCCGACATCCTAGACAGATATGGCCCGCACCGGAAATGCCAAGGGGATGCCACCAACCACAACACGTTCGCGAGCCAACCATGCGATTTGAAAAGTCAGGCAAACAAAACCGTTATGAGAGACTGATCGACGGCCGCCATCATGCGGCGGCAATGCCGCAGATTGCGTCTGGCAAGATCCGGCATCCGTCAAGCACTGCCTACATGACGGGATCTATGCCGGACCTGTGCTCGTCAGTTGATTGACACACCCATCAACTTGCCGATGGTTTCGTTCCAAGCCTTCGCACAGGCATCGCCACAGCGGTCCTTGAAGGCTGGCAGGACGGCGCTGGTCAGAGCTTCAAGGCGCAGCGCATCGTCTTCCTCGGTAACGGGTACGAGAGTCATTGATGCCGGGTTGCCGTATGCGCAGTCTCCACCCGTATTGCAGGCCAGGCCCGCTTGAGTTTCGGTTGCAGCAAGGTCGAACATTTGTGTTTCCAATTCAGCGATCTTGTCTTCGATAAGCTGCTGCACCTTGGGATCAAGCGCGTTCCACCAGTCCAGATTTGCCATCGCGGCAATAACACCGTGATTAACGGGCATGGCGGAAATGTAGTTGGCCGATTCATGCCATTTGGCCAGATATCCTGAAAGGGCTCCGGTGATTGCACAGTCAACGACACCATTTGCAAGTCCCGTCTGAACCTCTCCAAAGGCAAGGCTCACCGGTGATCCGCCCAGGTGATTGACAAAGGCCTGTTGCGAGGCCCCCGCCGCGCGGACTTTCCGGCCTTTCAGATCGCCAATTGAGGTAAACGGGTCGCGGCAATAAATGACCTGACTGTGATACGCCCCATACCCAAGCACCTTGAGACCATGGTTTTCCGCGAGATAGTTCGTATGGTATTCGCGAAACACGTCCACCACCTTGTGCAACTCCTCGACCGATCCCACGACACCGACAAGATCGGCGGATTCGTTGACCGGAACGGCACCCGACGTGTAGGGCAGGACAGTGTGGGACAATTGCAATGTTCCGTTTGATGTCAGGTTGAATACCTCGCCACCCTTGAAGCCAAGTTCCGTGAATGGCTTGATCTGGGCCTGGATCGCACCGTTCGACGCAGCCTCCATGGTCGTTGTCCAGAACGGCGCTTCCATGTCCTTGTACATCGACAATATTCCGATGGAGCCGACAACGTTGAACTTCGTTGTTGGCAGGTCTTCGGCAATAGCACCTCCGGCTGACACGGCAAGCAACGCGGTAGCGAGGAACGTTTCTATGGGTTTCATGGAGAGTCTCCTGTTGGATGATATGCCGGCTAATTGCCGAACGTGGGGTTGAGAATACTCGGCAGCCAGAGCGCCAGTTGCGGAAAAGCGATCAACAGCCCGATCAGGACAATCATGGCCACCAGAAAGGGAACAGAGCCTTTGAAAAGGTCCGAGATGGAGCCGCTTTTGCGAACCCCCTGAACCACGTAGAGGTTCATTCCAACCGGTGGAGTAATGAGAGCCGCTTCAATCAGGATCACGAATACGATGCCCCACCAGACGGGTGAATAGCCAAGCTCGACAATCACCGGCACGACAATAGGCGTCGTTGCAATCATCATTGAGATCGTTTCCATGAAACAACCCAGGATCAGGTAGAAACAAATGATGGCCAGCAGCATTGCAAAGGGCGGCCACCCCAGGGTGAGCACGGCATCGGTGATCGCGGTGACAAGACCGATCGCAACCATGACGAAGTTCAAGAAGAAGGCCGCAATGACGATCAGCATGATCATGCAGGTGGTACGGACGGTTCCCTCAAAGGCCGACAAAAGCACCCGGACAGACAGTTTTCGATTGGCAGCAACCAGCGCGACCGTGGCGATCAACCCGAGTGCAGCGGCTTCGGTGGGTGTCGCCACACCCGCATAAATCGAGCCGACAACAATCGTGAAAAGCCCCAATGGCGGTACCAGATGCTTGAGGCCCGCCAAGCGGGCTGGCCACAATGAGCCACTGACATGGGCGCTCCTTGCCAGGCCCGGGCGCATCATGACAACCATCAGGACGAAACCCGAAAAAAACACCGACAGCACGATACCGGGGATCAATCCAGCCGCATACAGAGCCGAAACCGATGTCTCGGACAAAACGGCGTAGATAATCATGTTGATCGACGGCGGGATAAGTATGCCGAGCGTTCCACCGGCAGCGATGGAGCCGAGAAAAAGCGGCGGGTCATAGCCGCCCTTTTCCATGTTCGGGATGGCAACCGTGCTGATGGTCGCCGCCGTTGCAAGCGAGGAACCGGATGTGGCGGCGAAAACGGCACTCGACGCGATATTGGTATGGATCAATTGCCCTGGCACCCTGGCGAACCACGGCGTCAGTGCCGCAAACAACCGCTCCGAAATGCCGCTTCGATGCATCAATTCGCCCATCATGATGAACATCGGCGCAGCAATCAGAATGAAGTCGTTGGAGTGGCTCCACGCCAGTGCGCCGGCGGCTCCCGTCATCGGAAGGAAAGCGAATTGCTCCGACAGAATATACCCGGTTACCGCGAGTACCGCCGCAACCGGCAACCCCATCACCAGCGCAACACCCAGGATCATGATCGCAGCGTTGATCATAACCGGTCCCCATCGTCGACACCGGCACGTTCCATTTCTTCAGACAGATTTGTCGACGCCAGAAGCGCGTCTGCATCTTCCGATTGGCCGCGCATGTATCGATGAATTGCGACAATGGGGGTCAAAACAGCAACAGTCGCAAACCAGAAAAGGCCGACCCACCAGATGCCCTGAGGCAGCACCAAAGGCACCTGAAGCGTGGATATCGATTTGGCCCCCATGGACCAGGACTGCTGTACAACGCCAAAACTGAACCAGGCCAATGCACCGGCGACCAGTGCCAGGGAAACGGCTGCAATCAGATCGAACAATCGACGCAACGCCGTTGGCAGTTTCGCGGTGAGAAAGTCTATTCTGATGTTTGCTTTAGTCGTGACCGTGTAACCCATGCCAAGCCCGATGCAGGCCGCGAGCGCATATCCGGATATCTCGAAACTCGCGACAAGTGTCCTGTTGAGGAAAAGACGCGAAACGACGTCGATTGAAATCGGAACCGCCGACCCGAACAGGATGATTGCCCCGGCAATCCAGGCCAGCACTTGAGAAACGCGCCTCATGGCGGAGGGGAGGTCAGATCGCCTGGAGGAGTTCATGGTGCCTCCGGATGTCTCGCGCATCATTGGCTGACATGTTCGATCATGCCTTCCATGAAGAATTCGGCTTTCCGCAGCTGTCCGCACTCGATGAATTCATTGACCGTGTGCCCTTGCGCCATATGACCCGGGCCGCAAACGGCGACAGGGAGACCGGCCGCTTGAAACAAGCCGGCTTCCGTCGCAAATTCGAGGCCGATTGTCGTGTCATCGTTTAGAATGTCCTGGCAGAGGTCACGCGCGACATTGTCCGTCGCTGGCATCAGAGGTGGAACGTCACACAGCAGGTCAAGATCAATTTCGCAGCATGAGTTCTCGAGTTTCATCCGCCGTTCAGCGGCCTCCGCTTTTGAAGCCAGCCGTAAACGGATTTCAGCGGGATCCTCATTCGCTGCGCAGCGAATCATCCACGTTGCATCACACGATTCCGGCACGATATTCTGCGCAGTGCCACCGCTTATGCCCGTCAGGACGATATTCGTCTGCTTGTCTGGAGGAGCATCGACCATTGCAAGCTGTGTCGCGATACCATCCAGGTCTCTAACGAAGGCCGCCATATGGGTGACGGCATTCACACCCAGTTCTGGCATTCCCGAGTGAGCCGGAATGCCGCGGATACGCATAGTTTGTATGCACGCCCCCCTGTGTCGGTCCGCAACACGCATTCCGGTCGGCTCACCAACAATCACGATTCCGGCTTCCGGAAGATTTTCGATCAACGCGGGAGCGCCGAGGCATCCGACCTCTTCATCGTGCGATACGACAATATGAACCGGTTTTGTCAGATTCGCCTTTGCCAGATCCGGCACCGCAGCGAGAACAACGCTCAGGAACCCCTTCATATCGGCAGTACCCCGCCCGTAATACCGGCCATCCCGCATTGACAGGCAATAGGGATCGCTGTCCCAGCCAGCCGCAGTTGCAGGCACCGTATCCGAATGGCTGCTCAAGACGATACCGTCCGCGGTTTCAGGTCCTATCGAGGCAATCAGGTTGGTTTTTCCGGAGTCCAGGCCTGGCAATAGCCGGACCCTCATTGACCATCCATCCAGATAGTCGGCGACCCAATCCATCAAATCGGCATTGGAACGGCTGCTGGTTGTGTCAAATGCAACCAGTCGCGCCAGAATCTCCCGAACTGTCATCGTCTCTCACCCATGGTCGCACTATGCTTGCACCAACAATGACGATCAATGCATAGTTATGTATATCTATATACGAAACTGATATGGGGACAGGATGCGCATCAAGCAGTTGGAAGCCTTTCGCGCCACCATCATCACAGGAACGATGTCCGCTGCGGCGGAAAGCCTGAAGACCAGTCAGCCGACAATCAGCAGACTATTGGCAGCACTGGAAACGGAGCTTGAAATCAAGCTGTTTCGCCGCGAAAACGGTCGTGTCACTCCGACCCACGAAGGTCTGGAATTCTACCGCCGGGTTGACAGGGTTCATGATGCATTCGCCAGCCTGACGAGCGCCGCGCATGACCTGAGGACCGGTGCCGTCCGTGAAGTTCGCATCATCTCCCCACCGGCTGTTTCGATGGGAATCATCCCGCAGCTCATGCAGAAATTGACCAAAACCCACCCGGACATCAATGCGAAACTACACTCCGTTGATGCCAAGAGCTACTATAGCATCCATTGCGAGGACGAGTTTGACGTTGTGCTCGGCAACCGGATTGGGTTCGAAGCGAATATCGAACAGATCCAGCTAGGCCATGTGGAGTTTGTTTGCGCAATGTCCGTGGACAATGCGCTTGCTGCGAAGTCGGAAATCACGCCGGAGGACCTGAACGGCGAGACCATCATCTCACTGCTGGACGACGAGCGCCGGCTGTTTCCAAAGCATGAACGGCTCTTTGAAGATCACAATGTCGATGCCACGCGTAAAATCTACACACACAGTTCTGCAACGGCCTATGGCATGGTTGCTCTGGGAATGGGTGTCGCTGTCCTTGAACCCTTTACGGCGCCGATTTGGGAACGCAGCGGAGTTGCAACCAGGCCATTCAGGCCGGTGATCAGCTATGATTTCATTGCAGGCGTCAAACCGGGTGCGCGCCAATCGGCGGCGGTCAGCGCGATCATTGCAATCGCCGGAGAGCTGTTTGACCGGTATTGAGTGAGTGACGAAGAAAATTCAGTCCTTGGTGACGGGGCTGACCAGAAGATAGGCCCTTCGACCGTCATCATGGTAGGCTTGAGCCCGCCCCTCACCCAGATCGATCAGAAAGAAGTGGTTGGTCACCCCACCCCTCGCTGTTTTGTATCGGGTCCAGTAAGTCTGTCCATCAAATCCATATCGCCCGATATCCTCGGTGCGGTCGGCAAAACGGGCATGACATGATCCGTCCGGGCCATATGTGACAGATCCAAACAGATCTCCGGTTTCCGGAACCAGGGCCGAAACCGTCTTCCCCTCAATGAAACGGCGGACTGCTGATTCACTCATCAGGTCCGCTCTGTTCAACGACAACCTTCTCATTCGATCCGAAGCACCTCCGTCTCGTTCCGACCGCAAATCATTGTCCGGGTGGCGTGAACGGAACAAACCGACTGCCGGTTCCCGTTTCTTGGTCAACCTCCAGGGCAATCGACCAATGGAGGAACCGCCCTGTCGACCGTTAGTGACCAGATGGTCGCACGATTTCCACTGGCCAGTCGGACCAACGCCTCACGCGGCTTGCAATTTCTCCCGCGCCGCTCGGATGGATGCTTCCAGTTTATCAAGACCTTCACCGAAAGTATCGTCTTCGATCGTGATCGGCGGCAAAAAGCGGATGACATTGCCATGGACGCCACAGGTCAGCAGAATCAGCCCCCGCTCAAGTGCCGCCGCGCGCACCGCATTGGCAAACTGAGCGCTTGGAATGCCGGTCGCTGGCTCATTGAACTCGACGGCGTTCATCAGCCCCGGACCGCGAATATCGGCAATTTCGGGAATATCGTCGCGCAGACTCTCCAGCCGCTGCTTGAGTCGACCGCCGAGCAACAGGGCGCGACCGCACAGATCCTCATCCTCGATAATGTCCAGCACGGCATGCGCGGCTGCTATGCCTAGAGGATTTCCGCCATAGGTGCCGCCCAGCCCTCCCGGATTGGCCGCATCCATGATGCTGGCTCGCCCGGTGACGGCAGCCAGCGGAATGCCGCCCGCCAGCCCTTTCGCCATGGTCGTCAGATCGGCCGCGACATCGTGGTGTTCCATTGCCAGAAGCTTACCGGTCCGGGCAAATCCCGTCTGCACTTCATCGGCAATCAGCAATATGTTGTGGTCGTCACAAATGGTGCGCAAGTGCCGCATGAAGTCTCGCGGCGCCTCGTAGAAACCGCCCTCACCCTGCACCGGCTCGATAATGATCGCCGCCACCCGCGACGGGTCCACATCGGATGTGAACAGCCCCTGCAGCGCCGCCAGTGAATTCTCCACCGATATTCCGTGCAGAGGCACGGGATAGGGCGCGTGATAGATATCCGGCAGCATCGATCCGAACCCGGCCTTGTAGGGCTGCACCTTGCCGGTCAGTGACATGCCCATGAAGGTTCGCCCGTGAAACCCGCCTGAAAACGCGATCACTGCATTGCGACCGGTCGCGGCGCGAGCGATCTTGATGGCATTTTCCACCGCCTCGGCGCCGGTGGTCACGAACAGTGTTTTGTTGTCGGTGCCCGATGGCACGAGAGCGTTGAGCCGTTCGGCGAGCCGGACATAATTCTCGTAGGGTACGACCTGATGGCAGGTGTGGGTAAACTGGCCGAGTTGATTCTCCAAGGCCGCGACAATTCTGGGGTGACGGTGTCCGGTATTGACCACTGCAATGCCGGCGGCAAAATCGATATAGCGCCGGTCCTCCACATCCCAGATTTCTGCATTTTGCGCCCGCTGCGCGTAAATCTGTGTCATTGCACCGACGCCGCGCGCGAGACTGGACTGGCGGCGCGCCTGGATTTCTGCGTTGTTCATGGCAAACTCTTTTCGTCATTAGGGCAATTCGGTTTTTGGCGGAATCGGCAAAAACTGGATGCATCAACAAAATCAAAGGTCGATACCGTTGTCTCGTTTCTGACGAAACGTGAAACGGTCTAGGGCATGACCAGTCCGCCCGCAGGCCGGACACTGGTCCGCCGGGTTCGTCAATTCAGGAAAAGAAGGAAGTGGGATCAGGCGCGCCGGCTCAAGTGGCGCGCCCGTTTTCCAATCAGCTCTTGCGCTTGATCAGTTGCCAGCAGAGCGGCAAAACCGCAGAGGCAAGCAGTATTTTGGTGAGGTCGCCGAGCAGAAACGGCGTCATGCCCCAGGCCAGCACCGGCTTGTCCCAGCCGACCAGCGCGCCAAGCCACAGCAGGCCCGGCACGTAAATCACCACATTGCCGATGAGCATCGCCGCGAATGTGGTAAAGACATTGCGGTCCCATCCGCGCTGGGCCAGCGCACCGACGACGCCGGCAGCCAGTGCGAAACCAAGCAGATAGCCGCCCGTCGTTCCCAGCATGTAGGCAATGCCGATTCCCTTTTCGGGCGTCCCGGAAAACACCGGCAGGCCCATGGCGCCTTGCGCCAGATAGAGCAGCACGGTGGCCGCGCCAAGCCGCCAGCCAAAGCTCATGCCGATGAACAGCACGACGAAGGATTGCATGGTCATGGGCACCGGATAGAACGGCACATGCATCTTGGCCGAAGCCCAAAGCGCCAGTGAGCCGAGTATGGCCAGCGTGACATTGCGCACCGTTGCGTTGCCGCCATGCCAGGCCTCATGCGCCAGTGTGGGCTGTGATAAGGTTGAAGCAGTCATCTGATTTTCCCTCTTGAGTTCGTTCAGGCCAGTGCCGAACGGATGGCATCGAGATTGGCGGCACGGTCGCGACGGGCTGCAAGCGCGCCATTCATGTCGGTTTTGACGAACCGTGTCTGTGTATTCGGCTGAAGCTGACCGATCAAGTCCATGTCGGCCGAAATCACCGTCCCGAGCATGAAATATCCACCGCCCGAAACCGCATCGCGGTGCAGAACGATCGGTTCGGTACCGCTGGGCACCTGGATCGAGCCGTACGGGTAGCAGGCATCGGTAATATTGGACGGGTCGGAGCCGGCGCCGAACGGTGGTTCGCGGTCGACGAATTCGAGTGCCTGTCCGCCCTGAAACCGGTAGCCCATTCGGTCGGCTTCCGAGGCGACCTTCCAGGAATCGGCGAAAAATTGTTCGGCGGCGGCATCGGTGATCCGGTGCCGGTAGAGCCCGGGCAGAACTCTCAGTTCCGGTGCGCTTCCCGGCCCCCGGCGCAGCAATTCGGGGACGGATCGACCTGCAACGGCTCCGGCACTGTCCCCTAACGGCAGCTCATCACCAGCCTGAATGGCCCGTCCGTCGACACCGCCAAGTGCACCAATGGCGTAAGTGGAACGACTGCCCAGAGAAGGTGTCGTCGCAATGCCCCCGGATATGGCAATCAGCGCCCGTGCCCCGGCCCGCAGGAAATCAAAGGACAGGACCTGTCCGGATTTGACCGGGAAGGACGTCCAGCCTGCCTGCGGCTCGCCATCGACCTTCGGTGGCAGGTCGGCACCGGTGACCGCCACAATCGCGTCCTCGGTGAACTCCAGTTCCGGTCCCATGAAGACGGCTTCCAGACCGGCCGCATCTTCGGGGTTACCCACAAGCAGATTGGCGGCCCGCAGTGCCAGGCGGTCCATCGCCCCGCTGACGGGAATGCCAAGATGATAATATCCGGGCCGCCCGAGATCCTGAATCGTCGTCGCGAGTCCGGCAGTGATGACCTTAACCGGCATGGAGCACCTCCTGCAGTCTGGCATTGGTTCCATCGATATCGGCGTTGAATTCGTCCAGAGAGAAAACGACGTCCCTGATCACCGGTGCGAAGCGCCCGGCATCCACGTCTTCCACCGCCTGATCATAAGCGTCCCGGTCGATTGGCTTCCACTTGACGATGTCGCCCGGCTTGAAGAACACCATGAAGTCCTTCAGGTGACTGACCGTCTGATGCGGATCGTAGATCGGCATCGGTGTGATGCCGAACATCTGGTAACCACCCGCTCCACGCACCGAGTAGATACAGGAGAACGATCCGCCATAGCCAACCGTCAGTCGCGGCGTGTCGGTGCGCGGACGCAGATATTTCGGCACCTGAATCTGCCGGGGCCTGTCGACCATCTGGTAGAGAAATGGCAGACCCGCGACAAAGCCGACCATCGAAACGAACCATGGCGCTCCCGAATGGGCTGTGATGAAATCATCAACCGTGCCATAGCCGTTGATGCGCGCCGCATATTCGATATCGGTGGCATCGGGATCCTGGTGACGCTCGCGAAACCGCATCAGCGTTTCATGGGTCCAGGGGTCCTGGTAATAGACGGGTATCTCCACGATGCGCGTGTTGAGAACGCGTTCGGCCAGGCCGGCGCTTTCCTCGAGCCGCTTCAACTCCGCCATCATGTCATCGGGATGAATCCGGTCCGGATCGAACTTGATCTGAAACGACGCATTGGCCGGACAGATTTCGGTGACACCCTTGATATCTGCCTGTTTGACGGCGTTGGTGATCGACAGGCTTTTGAAAAAAGCCTCGAGCGACATCTCTTCGTCGACCTCGACAAAGATGTGTTCATCGCCACCAAACGTGTAGCGTGCTGTCATGCCGTCCTCTCCTTTATCATTCGGTCAGTCTTGAGCTGTTTGTTTCAAGCCAGGGCTCAAGCCAGTTGGTGTGCACATCGCCATCGGCGACCTGCTTGTCGTCGACCAGGGCCTTGAAGAGACCCGCTGTGGTCTTCAGTCCGCCGATCTCCAGCTCCGAAAGCGCGCCCTTGAGGCGAATCATCGCGTTCTCGCGGCTGTCCGACCAGACAATCAGCTTGCCGAGCAGGGAATCGTAGAAGGGTGGGATCTGATAGCCGGGATAGAGCATGTGGTCGAACCGCACGCCGGGCCCACCGGGTACCCGAAGACTGGCAACCTCCCCCGGAAACGGCATGAAGCCGTTTGCCGGGTCCTCGGCATTGAGCCGCACCTCGATTGCATGGCCACGGGAGGCAATATCGGATTGCGCGACGGACAGCCGTGCACCACCGGCAATCCTGATCATTTCGGCGACCAGATCGATGCCTGTTATGCACTCCGTCAGCGGATGCTCGACCTGGATACGGGTGTTCATTTCGATGAAATAGAATTCACCGGTTGCATCGTCATAAAGATATTCGATGGTTCCAGCACCGCGGTAGCCGACGGACCGCGCCAGTGAAACGGCGCTGTCGCACAATCTGGAACGAGTCTCCGGCAACAGGGCGGCTGAAGGTGCCTCCTCCCAGACCTTCTGACGCCGCCGTTGCAGCGAGCATTCACGCTCGAAACAATGCACCGCGTCGTGACCATCGCCAAGAATCTGCACTTCGATATGCCGTGCCCGGGTGATCATCTTTTCCAGGTAGAGACTGCCGTCACCGAAGGCGGCGAGTGCCTCGCTCGAGGCTTGTGCAGCCAGCGCTTCGAACGCTTCGGCATTGTCGGCGATCCGGATCCCGCGCCCGCCGCCGCCGGCCGATGCCTTGATCATCACCGGAAATCCGATGGTTTCCGCTGTATTGCGCGCCTCGGCCAGGTCGCCGATCACGCCATCGCTGCCAGGAACGGTCGGCACACCTGCCTTTTGTGCGGCAGCCCGCGCCGCCGCCTTGTCGCCCATGGTTCGGATCGTATCACCCGTCGGCCCGACAAAGATCATTCCGGCCGCTTCGACCGCATCGGCAAAATCCGAATTTTCAGCCAGAAACCCGTAACCCGGATGCACCGCATCCGCACCGCTGGTCCTGGCCGCCTTGAGAACCGCTTCGACATTTAGATAGGATTTCTTTGCCGCCGGCGGTCCGATTTCCACCGCCTCGTCGGCCAATTGAACCGCCAGTGCATTTGCATCTGCAGCGCTGTAGGCCTGGACCGTACGGATCCCGAGATCGCGGGCGGCCCTGATGATTCGGACCGCAATCTCACCGCGATTAGCGATGAAGAGTTTGCCAATGGCCATCGTCAGGTCTCCAGGGTGACAAGCACCTGCCCCGCCATCACCGGTTCCTCATTGTCGACGGCAAAGGCGGAAACGGTGCCATCCGCATCGCTGGTGATTTCGTGAAAGGACTTCATCACCTCGATCAGTCCGATGACGTCGCCCTTGGCCACTGCATCGCCTTCCGACTTGAAGGTCGGCTGGTCGGGTGCCGGCTTGCGGTAGAACGTGCCTGGCAGCGGTGATCTGATGTCATGATTGGCCATTGTCTGATCCTCAATTGTCGTGTGCGGTCAAGTCGTTCTCATTCGACGGTTTCAAAACTTCCCTGATTGCGCGGGCAATGGCAACGGAACCGGGCGTGTCGGAATGGACGCAGATCGTCTCCGCCCTGACCGGTACGTCATTCCCTCCGGTGGTTCTCACCAGCCCCTCGCTCACGGCGCGGCGCACCCTTTCGGCCGCCGGACCGGGCGCGACAGCCGCATGCTCTCGTGTGACGATCAATCGTCCCTGATCGTCATAGTCGAGATCGGCAAAGAATTCGGCTCTGAACTCCAGTCCTCGCGCCGTGTAGATTTCCTCGTGGAGAGTGTTGGCAAGGCCAAACAGCGGAACATTGAAGTGCTGGCCGATATCGGCAATGGCCTCGGCGATATGTTCCTGCCGCGCCGCCATCGCATAAAGTGCGCCATGCGGCTTGAGATGGTTCAGCTGGATGCCGGCCACTTCCAGGAAACCCTTTAGCGCGCCGATCTGGTACAGCACGATATTGGCCATTTCCTCGCGATCGATGGCCATCTCCCGCCGACCGAATCCGGCAAGGTCGGGCAGGGAAAAATGCGCACCGACCCCGACGCCGTGATGCTTGGCAAGATCAACCGTCCGTCGCATGTGATTGGGATCGGATCCGTGAAATCCGCAGGCCACATTGGCCTCGGTGATATGGGGCATCATGCCCTCGTCATCGCCCATCCGGTAGAGACCGAAGCTTTCGCCCATGTCGCAATTGATATTGATCGCCACGATCTGATTCCTAAGCTTTCAGCGATGCGACAAAGCGCAGTCGGATTTGATCGGCAATGACCGCCAGGATCAGCAGGGATCCGAGAACCACGGTTTGCAGATAGGATTCGATACGCGCCAGGTTCATGCCGTTTTGCACAAGCCCGATGAACAGCGCACCGAGCACCACATTTTCCAGCCGCCCGACGCCGCCGCGCAGGCTGACACCGGCAATCACGCAGGCGGCAATGGATTCAAGCGGCATCGACGCGCCGATATTGGCCTCACCCGTATCCAGTCTTGCGGTCAGCAACATGCCGGAGATGGCCGCCATCATGCCGCACAGGAGATAGGTCCAGAAGAGGGTCAGCTTGGTGTTGATGCCGGAAAGGCCAGCCGCCTTGATGTTGCCGCCAACCGCATAGAAGTAGCGGCCATAGGGTGTCCGGTTCAAAAACAGATAGAGCACGACAATGATGATAGCGGCCACGTAGACCGGTGCAGGGATGCCGAACAGGGAGCCGAAACCGAACGTATCGCCAAAGGCTTGCGGCATGCCATAGACCGGAACACCACCGGTCAGATAGAGCGCCGCGCCGAAGCCGACCGAGGCCATGCCGAGCGACATCATGAAGGGCGAGACGTTGAAAAGCGCCACGCCGACGCCATTGATCGCACCGATCAGCGTGCCCGCCGCGATGCCGGCGAAACAGCCGATGGCGATGGCAAGCCAAACGGCCTCCGGCATGGCCGCATAGGCGCTGGCCATGGCCAGGGCGCCGACCACCGATGTCAGGGCCAGAATGGTACCGACCGACAGGTCAAAACCGCCGGTCAGCAGAGCCAGCATCTGCCCGAGCGACACGATGGTCAGATAGACCGATTGCCGCAGCACATTCATCAGGTTGCGGCCGGTCAGGAAATTGTCCGACAGCATGGTGAAGATCACCAGTGCGGCCACCAGCAGCACCGGCAAAATCCCGATACGGACAAACAGCAGCTTCAGCCGGTCGCCGGGCTGTCTGGTCACCTCTGCGGTCGCTTGCATCTCGCTCATGATCAGGCGGCCTCCCGTTCGAAAAAATGCGCCAGAACGTTTTCTTCCGTGATGTCCGCGCCGGTCAGTTCGGTTTGAATGTGCCCGCGATAGAAGACGAAGGCACGGTTGCTCAGATGCAGAATCTCAGGCAGATCGGACGAGATCAGCAAGATCCCGACCCCGTTGCGGCACAATTGCGCGATGAATTCATAAATGGCCGCGCGCGTGCCCACATCGACGCCGACCGTCGGCTCATCAAAGGCGATGAGGTCGAAGTCCCGGGTCAGGCTGCGTGCCAGCATGACCTTCTGTTGATTGCCGCCGGAAAAATGCTCGACGGCCCGCTCCACGCGGCGCGGCGACAGGCTCAGCCGTTCGGCCAATTCGTCCACGGCGCGGGATTCGGCCCGCCGGTCAAGCATCCAGCCCCTGGAAAAAGGCCGCGTGTTCAGCGCCGCAAGGCTCATATTCTCACGGACCGACCGCATCAGCATCAAGCCGTCCGTGTGGCGGTTGGCAGGAAGGTACAAGAACCCGTCCCGCAGCAGATCCGCTGTCGGCTGTCCGGTCACTTCACGTTCCTTCAGCCAGACCCGGCCGCCCGAGATGGGCCGGGCGCCGAAACAGGCCTGGACAAAACTTGATTTGCCCGATCCGACAAGGCCGGCCAGACCGACAATCTCGCCACGTCGGACCGAAAGCGACGCACCGCGAACGGCATCGTCGGCCGTCACAATATCCTCTGCCCTGAGCACCTCGGCTCCGGGCTCGAACTGGATGTCCGGAAAAATCTGCCCGACAACCCGGCCGGTCATCAGGCTGACCAGCGCATCTTCGGATGTCGTGGCGGCGTCGACTGTGTCCACATAGCGTCCGTCCCGCAAGACGGTGATCCGGTCGCCAATCTGACGAATTTCCGCCATGCGATGGGTAATGTAGACAATGCCGACCCCGTCAGCCTTCAACCGCCCGATCAGCTTGAACAATTGCTCGGTTTCGTGATCCGTCAGCGATGCGGTCGGTTCATCGAGAATGAGAACGGACAGATCGGACCGGAACGCCTTGGCGATTTCCACCATCTGCTGTTCCGCCCGGGTGAGCCGGTCGACGCGGCGGTCGAGCGGCAGGTGAAATTCCAGACGGTCAAGGATGTCCTGACCGTGTTGCAGCGCTGCCTTCTTGTCCAGCAAGCCGCCCCGGGTTGGCTCTGCCCCCAAAAAGAGGTTCTCCAGGACCGTCAATTGCGGGATCAGGGAAAATTCCTGGAACACTGCACTGATCCCCAGGTCCCGCGCCTCGTGGACGGAGTGGAGGGGCGTTTCCTTGCCCTTGAATTCGATTGCGCCGCCATTGGGCTGGTTGGCGCCGGCAAGCATCGATATCAGTGTCGACTTGCCGGCCCCGTTCTCGCCAAAAAGCACATGCACCTCTCCCGCCCGCAATTCGAAATCCACATCATCGAGCGCGGTCACGCCCGGATAATGTTTTGTCAGATTGCGGGTTTGAAGCAGGGGATACCCGTCCGATGGACGGATACCCTCTTCGCTGTCTTGGGAGGACATGGCGATTTCCTATTCGACGCGGAAGACGGGCTTGAAGCCGGCCGGTGCAAGCGTCGAGGAACTGTCAAAGGTTCCGTGATTGTCCTGGGTCACGACAAACAGCGCCGGACCGACATGTTTTTCGTATTCCTTGCCTTCAAGAATACGGACCGCCGTGTCGATGGCGACGCGTCCCTGCACCACCGGCGAATCTGTGGGTGCAGCGAGGATCTGGCCCCGCCGGATACCCTGGTCGACACCGGGCGTGTAGTAATAGGACAGCACCTTGACCTGGTCGGTCAGGCCACGTGAACGCAGGATCGGAATGGCCGCTTCAGCGGTCACCGCCGTGCCGACCACATAGTCGAGATCAGGATGGGCTTCCAGCGTGTCCTCGACCAGCTTGGCCTGGGCTTCCTTGCCGGTGTCGCCATATTTGGTTTCGACCAGATTGATCGCACTGCCGTCAATGGCGCCGGTAAATCCGGTATTGCCCGCTTCGACCCAGCCGGCACCAGCCGGCCCGGGGAACCAGGCCACTTTGACCGCATCGCTGCCGGAGGGATGCTGTTCGGCCAGATGGGCACCGGCCTTGCCGCCCATCTCACCGAAAGACACGAGCGATTTCGCGCTGAGTTCTGGAGACGACATGCCATTGATGACGTCAATGACCGGAATGTCCTTGGAGCGGATTTCCTTGACGATATTGTTGAGCCCGTCAAAGGAGATCGCGCCGATCACCACGGCATTCGCCCCGGCGGCAACGCAGTCCTCGATCTGCGAGATCTGGTTGTTCAGCTCGGTATAGCCGCCGGCTTCCACAAGCTGCATCTTTACGCCGAGCCGCTTGGCTTCTTCGGAGACGCCGTAATTGACGCCGAGCCAATAGGCATCCTTCATGTGCGGAAACGAGACGCAGATTTCCCATGGTTTGGAGGCCTTGTCGAGCGGCTTGTAGTCCATCGTCTTGCGTGGACTTTCCATGTTGAAAGGCGGATCCCAGACTTCCACCGGATATGGGTACCAGTCTTCGGCCTGGGCCTGGGCAACGGCCACAGCGCCGAGCGCCGCCGATCCAAGCAATGCAAGAATGAGTTTGTTCATGTCCTTATTTCCCCTGTTGTCGTCGCCCGACGGTCGCAAAACGGCAGGCGGAGCGAGTCCGGACGGCCTGTTTTCGAACACTCGGCGTTCTACAAACCAAGACTATCCAGACCGGAGAGGTATTGTAAAATACCGAATTGAGAGTAGTATTATCTGAATTTCTGATACATGAGAGGCTGCGCAATGCGGGTTCGGAACGCCTCGCAAGCCGAAACACAGGCCCCACACCGGCTTTGAGACCGGCAATAGCGCCAGGATGAACGCCCTGTATCGGGCAAATACCAAAGGTTGAACGCCAAGCGACGACCATTCAGATAATCAGATAATGTGAATCGGAAAATCAGATGGAACCCACACTCCGACAGTTTCGATACTTCATTGCCGTCGCCAATACGGGACAGGTCTCCCGCGCCGCCATGGAGATCAATGTCTCGCAATCGGCGGTGACGGCGGCGGTCAAGTCACTGGAGGAGCTTATCGGCGCGCCGCTCTTCGAACGCCACGCCGGTGGTGTCACGCTGACCTATGAGGGCAATCTGTTTCTCGATCATGCCCGTCACATCGTCGCCAATGTCGAGGAGGCGATCCAATTGCCGCGCCGCATCCGTGAAAATGTCAGCGGCAGCATCAACATGGCGGTCAGCTACACGGTCGCCGGCTACTTTCTGCCACCCCATCTGGCGCGATTTGCGCGCGGTTTTCCCAATGTCAAACTGAACATGACGGAAGCCGACCGGGGCGAGATCGAGGAGGGCCTGATATCGGGCGCCTTTGATATCGGCGTCGTCCTGACGTCGAACATCATCAACCAGGAGGATCTGTCGCACGATACGCTGTTTCGCTCCCGACGCCGCCTGTGGGTCGATGCCCATCACCGGTTCCTGGCGCGCGACAAGGTTTCGCTGCAGGACATTGCCTCAGAACCCTACATCATGCTGACCGTCGACGAAGCCAGCAACACCGCACAGCGCTACTGGAACCGGACGCCGCACAGCCCGGACACGATATTTCGCACCGCGTCCGTCGAGGCGGTGCGCAGCATGGTGGCCAATGGCATGGGTGTCGCCATCCTGTCGGATATGGTCTACCGGCCCTGGTCGCTGGAGGGACGGCGCGTCGAGGTCATTCCGGTGGCCGATTCGGTCCCCACCATGGATGCCGGATTCGCCTGGTCGAACAGCGCCGAGCGCAGCGACGCCACCAACGCCTTCATCGAATTCATGCACCTGTCCATGGGGCCGGAGCAGCCGATGAACCTCATGGCCGCCAAGGCGCGGCCATCGGTGTGACCGACATCAGCCCTCGATGCCGCCGAAGCACAGATATTTTATTTCCAGGAAATCCTCGGTGCCGTATTTCGAGCCCTCGCGGCCAAGGCCGGACTGTTTGACGCCGCCAAACGGTGCCACCTCCGTGGAGATCAGGCCGGTATTGACGCCAACCATGCCGTATTCCAGTGCTTCGGCCACGTGCCAGACCCGCGACAGGTCCCGCGCGTAGAAATAGGACGCAAGGCCGAACTCCGTATCATTGGCCATGGCAATGACATCCTCGACCGTGTCGAATTTGAACAAGGGCGCCACCGGACCGAAGGTTTCCTCGCGCGCCACTTTCATGTCGGTGGTGATGCCGGTCAGCACGGTCGGCTGGTAAAACGTGCCGCCATGGCCGTCGGGCGCGCCGCCGGTGATGACCTTGGCTCCCATGGAGACGGCGTTGGCCACATGGTCTTCCACCTTGGCCAGGCCCTGTTCGTCAATCAGCGGTCCCGTCGTCACACCGTCGGCAAAACCGTCGCCGACCTTCAGTGTCTCGACCTTCTTGGCAAGCTTCTTGGCAAACTCATCATAGACGCCGGTCTGCACATAAATGCGGTTGGCGCATACACAGGTCTGGCCGGCATTGCGGTATTTGGAAATCATCGCGCCATCGACGGCCGCATCGATGTCGGCATCGTCGAATACGATGAACGGGGCGTTGCCGCCAAGTTCAAGCCCGACCTTCATGATCTGGTCCGAACACTGGCGCATCAGGATTCGGCCCACTTCGGTCGAGCCGGTAAAGGTCAGCTTGCGCACCTTGTCATTGTCGCAGAACTCCTTGCCGATGGCCGGGCCGTTCATGCCGCAAATCACGTTGAACACGCCGGCCGGCATGCCCGCCCGTTCGGCCAGCACCGCAAAGGCAATCGCCGAGAGCGGTGTCTGCTCGGCCGGTTTCGAGATGACCGTGCAACCGACCGCCAGCGCCGGCGCGATCTTGCGCGTGATCATGGCATTGGGGAAATTCCAGGGTGTGATCGCGGCGACGACACCGATCGGCTGCTTGACGACAACAAGACGCTTGTCGGCCTGGTGTCCCGGGATCGTGTCGCCGTAAACCCGCTTGGCTTCCTCGGCAAACCATTCCAGGAACGATGCGCCATAGGCGATTTCACCGCGCGATTCGCCGATGGGCTTGCCCATCTCCATGGTCAGGATGATTGCCAGGTCTTCGACATTGGCCATCTGCAGCTCAAATAGCTTGCGCAAGATGGCCGAACGCTCCTTGGCCGTCAGTGCGGCCCAGCTCTTCTGCGCCTGATAGGCTGCATCGATGGCATCGCTGGTTTCCGCCGCACCGAGATCGGGCAGCGTGGCGATGATATCGCCGGTTGCCGGATTGTTGACCTCGAAAGTCGCACCGCCCGCGGCAGCATCCACCCATTTGCCGCCGACATAACCGGCGGCCCGGAGCAGGTTCGGATCGGAGAGTTTTGAAAGCAATGTATCTGAAATCGTCATGGGGAGTCCTCCGCCGCTGGCGTTCCTGGGGTGCCCGACCGGCGGGCTTCGGCGGACCACATAGATGGCTTGAGACCAAAAGCCAACACCAATTCCCGTAGAATTGGTGGCCAATTGGACCAGCGACCCATCAATTGAGAGCCGATATCTGTTGAACCCAAATCGGGTTTCAGGCCTGCGCGAGCGGCGCCGTCGATCCGCGCACGACCAGTTCCGTGGGCATCTGGCACATTTGCGGCGAGCGCCGTCCCGACCCCATCAGGTCGATCAGCATCGTCATGGTTTTGCGGCCAATTTCGATACAGGGCTGACGAATGGTCGTCAGTGGGGGGCTGAAGCTGTCGCTGACAAACAGGTCATCGAACCCGATCACCGAGACATCCTGCGGCACCCGCAACCCCATGTCGCGCAGTTCGCCGATGGCGCCGAACGCCATTTCATCATTGGCGACGAACAGCGCCGTGGGCGGTGTTTCGGATTCGAAGATCCGGCGACAGCATCGGCGCCCGCTCTGGATCGAATAGTCCCCGACGGCCTCGTGACAGGACGGAACGCTGTGACCGGCCTCGGCCATCGCCATGCGAAATCCGTCCAGCCGCAATTGGCCCAGCACCTCCGGCACCGGCCCGGCAATGTGGCCGATGCGTGTGTGCCCGAGATCCAGAAGATGGCGCACGGCGGTCCGCGACGCGGCGCGGTTGTCCACATCCACATGGGCCAGCCCGCAATTTTCGATCGCCTCCAGCGCCACCACGATCGGCGCGCTTCCAAACCGGTCGTCGAGCACCTGGTGCTCCTGCGGCAAATTGCCGGTCATCAGGATCATGCCGTCCGCATGGCCGTCGCGCAGCATGTCGAAATATTCGATTTCGCGATTTGCGTCGTCCTCGGTGTTGCCCATCAGGACCACATAGCCCGCAGCGCGGGCGATCCCTTCAACGCCCTTGAAAATATCAAGATAGAAGGGATTGGCCATGTTGCGCACAACCAGCAGCACCGCCATGGATTTCTGGATGCGCAAATTGCGCGCCCGCACATTCAGCCGGTAATTGAGCTTGCGTGCGGCATCATGCACCTTTGCCCGCGTGGCCTCGGTCACCACGCCCGAATCGCTCAGCGCCCGCGACACCGTTGCCGTCGATACGCCGGCGAGCCGCGCGATATCCTTGATATTCGGTCGTGCAACCATGGTGGCGACTGGACGCCCTTCTCCCTTTTTCGCGGGGTGGCCTACCTCCACCGCCAATTCCCGACATTCCCTCTATAGGCCGATTTGTAATCGATTGCAAAAACCGGAAATCCGGCATTTTCATGAAAATCAGTCAACCAGATCGGGGGACGTGTTCTGCCGCTGGAGTCATTCAGGTTTTGACGGAATCGGCAAAACGGAATGCATCAACACAATCAAGGGCCGACACCGTTGTCCCGTTTCCGATAAAACGTAAAACGGTCTAAAACCCTGCGCACGAGGCGCAGGGCCGAGGATTTGTGGTGCAAATACCTCTTCCGGCAGAACCGGCCCCTCTCTTTAGCGCCATTGCCGACAAATGAAAACGTCACCGCTTCGCCCTGCTGCGCTGCACAAAATTTAAGCGGACACCTTCTGTTGCCCGATCTTTAATCATTTGTTCATCCTGACGTCGACGGTCTGATTTCTCCGAGCCTCCAAGAGACTGCGTAAAAGAATCAACAGCTTACGCAATAATTCCGGCGCGTTCGATGTGTTGGCACGATTCCTGCGAGTCTCAGGGCGGTGCAAATACTTCTTACGGAGACAATGAATGAAGACCATTACCAAAACCATCCGGTCCATCGGCCTGGCGACGCTCGGCGCGGCCATGCTCACGACAGCCGCTGCCAGGGCCGACGACACGATCAAGGTCGGCATCCTGCATTCCCTTTCGGGCACGATGGCAATTTCCGAGACCACGCTCAAGGACGCCATGCTCATGCTCATCGAAGAGCAGAACAAGAAAGGCGGTCTTCTGGGCAAACAGCTTGAAGCCGTTGTGGTCGATCCGGCCTCCGACTGGCCGCTGTTTGCCGAAAAGGCCCGCGAACTGCTCGACGTGCACAAGGTCGCCGCCGTGTTCGGCAACTGGACATCCGTCAGCCGCAAGTCCGTCCTGCCGGTATTTTCCGAGCTGAACGGCATCCTGTTCTATCCGGTGCAATACGAGGGTGAAGAAAGCCAGCGCAATGTGTTCTACACCGGCGCCGCGCCCAACCAGCAGGCCATTCCCGCCGTCGATTATCTTCTCGAAAATGAAGAGGTCGAGCGCTGGGTGCTGGCCGGAACCGACTATGTCTATCCGCGCACGACCAACAAGATCCTTGAAGCCTATCTGAAGTCCAAGGGTGTTGCCGAAGAAGACATCATGATCAACTACACGCCCTTCGGCCATTCCGATTGGCAGACCATCGTTTCTGATATCAAGACATTCGGTTCTGCCGGCAAGAAGACTGCCGTCGTGTCCACCATCAACGGTGATGCCAATGTTCCTTTCTACAAGGAACTCGGCAACCAGGGCATTTCGGCCGAGGACATTCCGGTCATCGCCTTTTCCGTCGGTGAGGAAGAACTTGCCGGCCTCGACACGGAGCCGCTTGTCGGCCACCTGGCTGCCTGGAACTATTTCCAGTCGGTTGAATCCGACGAGAACGAAGCCTTCATCGAAACCTGGAAGGCCTTCACCGGCGACGAAAACCGCGTGACCAACGACCCGATGGAAGCCCACTATATCGGCTTCAACATGTGGGTGAAGGCCGTCGAAAAGGCCGGCACGACCGACGTCGACACGGTGATCGATGAAATCATCGGCGTTGCCGTTCCGAACCTGTCGGGCGGCTACTCGGCCATGATGCCCAACCACCACATCACCAAGCCCGTGCTGATCGGCGAGATCCAGGAAGACGGCCAGTTTGAAATCGTCGACGAGACCGATGGCCTCGTGGCCGGTGATGCCTGGTCAGACTACCTGCCGGATTCGGCCAAGCTGATTTCCGACTGGAGAAAGCCGCTGTCCTGCGGAAACTTCAATGTCGAAACCGCCACATGCGGCGGCAAAGGCAGCTAGAGCAATTCGGGTTTTGTCGAAATCGGCAAAACCCGAATGCGTGAACAAAATCAACGGCCGGCACCGTTGTCCCGTTTCTGACAAAACGTGAAACGGTCTGGCTGAAAAGTGGGTGGGCGCCTCGTTGCAACCCCACCAGGCGCCCACCGCACAGATCCTCGAATTGACTGTTGACCATGCATAGACTTATCCGTCCGCTGACCCTTTTGCTCCTCCTGTTCGCGGTGCTTCCAACCGCCAGCGCCCAAACGGAACTCGGTGGACTCATCGACGCCCTGTCGACCGGCAAACTCAAACAGCGCAGTGGTCAGATCGAGGCCATCGCGGCCACCGGCGACGCCCGGGCGGTCCCCGCGCTGCAGGCTTTGCGCGAAGGGGATTTGTATTTCCGCAAATCCGACAAGAAGGTCTTCATCACGCAGAAAGACGGCAAGGATTTCCGGCTGATCGATCCGCTCAGTGGCGAACTGGCCGGGACGGAAACCAAGAAAGCGCTCTCGAAGGTCAAGACCAACAACCGGCTGCGCCGCCAGATCGACGATGTCATTGGCGCGCTCACCTTGCTCAGCGAGGATCCGCAGACCCGCATCGCGGCCGCAGCCACCATCTTCAAGACCGCCGATCCGGCCAGCCTGGAAACGCTGGAGGCGGCCATCGCCCAGGAATCTGATGCCGAGGTCCTGGCGGCAATGCAGCGCGCACGCGCCGCAATTGTCCTCAAGACCGACGCACCCGACAGCGACAAGATCGAGGCAATCGAGCGCCTGAGCAGCGACGGCGGCCGCGAAGCGCTGCCGCTGCTGACCGCCATGGCCGCCCGGTCCGAAGGCGCGGTTGCCGCGGCCGCTCAGCAAGCCGTTGCCAAGGCGGAGCGCACCGCTGCGTTGTGGGATACCGGACAGACCATCTGGTACGGCATCTCGCTCGGTTCCGTTCTGCTGCTCGCCGCCATCGGCCTCGCCGTCACCTTCGGTGTCATGGGCGTCATCAACATGGCCCATGGCGAAATGGTGATGCTCGGCGCCTACACGACCTTTGTCGTCCAGGAACTGATCCGCGCCAACATGCCCGGTCTGTTCGACTATTCCCTCGCCATCGCCCTGCCACTTGCCTTTCTGGTGTCGGGCGCCTGCGGCTTTGCCCTGGAACGCGGCGTGATCCGCTTCCTCTATGGCCGGCCGCTGGAGACCCTGCTGGCCACCTGGGGTGTCTCGCTCATCCTCCAGCAGGCCATCAGAACAATTTTCGGTCCGACCAATCAGGAGGTCGGCAACCCGACCTGGATGTCGGGCGCCTATGAGCTTGGCGGGTTGACCTTCACGGCCAACCGGTTGTGGATCGTGGTGTTTGCCATGATCGTCTTCTCCGCCCTTTTTGTCGTCCTGAAGAAGACTGCCTTCGGCTTGCAGATGCGAGCCGTGACCCAGAACAGGAAAATGGCGTCCTCGATGGGCATTCGCACACCCTGGGTCGATGCGCTGACCTTCGCGCTCGGCTCCGGCATTGCCGGCATCGCCGGAGTTGCATTGTCGCAGATCGCCAATGTTTCCCCCAATCTCGGACAGAACTACATCATCGACAGTTTCATGGTTGTGGTCTTTGGCGGCGTGGGCAATCTGTGGGGAACGCTGATCGGCGCCATGTCCCTTGGCATCGCCAACAAGTTCCTGGAACCCTATGCCGGCGCCGTTCTGGCCAAGATCCTGATCCTGATTCTTATAATTCTGTTCATACAGAAACGCCCGAAGGGACTGTTTGCCCTGAAGGGACGGGCGGTGGAGGCATGATCAGTTCGTTTGTTTTCAGAGCCCTCGACCGCCGGGCTCGCGGGGTCATCGCCATCCTCCTGGCGGTGGCCCTGCTCGTTCCTCTCGCCAATCTTGGCCTGCCATCCGACCACCCGTTGCATGTGCCCAACTACACTGTCGGCCTGGTCGGCAAATATCTGACCTACGCGCTGCTCGCCCTCGCACTGGATCTCGTCTGGGGCTATTGCGGCATCCTGTCGCTCGGCCATGGCGCGTTCTTCGCGCTGGGTGGCTATGCCATGGGCATGTATCTGATGCGCCAGATCGGCTCGCGCGGCGTCTATGGCGATCCGGTCCTGCCCGATTTCATGGTGTTCCTCAACTGGCAGGAACTGCCCTGGTTCTGGCTGGGGTTCGACCAGTTCTGGTTCGCCGCCATCATGATCCTGGCGGTCCCCGGCCTGCTGGCCTTCGCCTTTGGCTGGTTCGCCTTCCGCAGCCGCGTCACCGGCGTCTATCTGTCGATCATCACCCAGGCGATGACCTATGCGCTGCTTCTGGCCTTCTTCCGCAATGAAATGGGTTTTGGCGGCAACAACGGCCTTACCGATTTCAAGGACATTCTCGGCGCCAATATCCAGGCCGACACAACCCGGGCCGCCCTGTTCAGCGCATCCGCCATCGCCCTGGCCCTCGCCTTCCTGATCTGCTCGGGCATCGTCCGCTCCAAATTCGGCATGGTGCTCGTCGCCGTGCGCGATGCGGAAAGCCGGTCGCGATTCTTCGGCTACAGGGTCGAAAACGTCAAACTCTTCGTCTTCGTGGTGTCCGCCATGATGGCCGGTGTTGCCGGCGCGCTTTATGTGCCGCAGGTCGGCATCATCAATCCCGGCGAGTTTGCCCCCGCCAACTCCATTGAAATCGTCATCTGGACGGCCGTTGGCGGCCGTGGAACGCTGGTCGGGCCGATCATCGGCGCGGTGCTGGTCAATGCCGGCAAGTCAGTCTTTACCGCCGCCTTTCCGGAATTCTGGCTGTTTGCCCTTGGCGCCCTGTTCGTCGCGGTGACCCTGTTCCTGCCGAAAGGCATTGTCGGCGCATGGTCGGCTGCAACAGCGCGCCTGAAGCGCCAGAAAGCAAAACCGCCCGTTGATGCGGCGGCCAGTCCGGAGGCGGCAGAATGACCGTCGCGGCGCAGGGGAGCCTGCTTTATCTCGATGCCGTCAGTGTCGCCTTTGACGGCTTCAAGGCGATCAATAAGCTCAGCCTGGTGCTCGAGCCGGGCGAAATGCGCGCCATCATCGGTCCGAATGGCGCCGGCAAGACCACCATGATGGACATCGTCACCGGCAAGACCCGGCCCGACAGCGGCGATGTTCTTTTTGACGGCGCCATCGACCTGACCAGGCACGATGAAACCACCATCGCCGAACTCGGCATCGGCCGCAAGTTCCAGAAACCGACGGTTTTTGAAAGCCACACCGTGCAGCACAATCTGGAACTGGCCCTCAACCGGCCGCGTGACGTGTTCTCGACCCTGTTCCACCGGACCACCGATGAGGACCAGCGCCAGATCGACGAGATTCTCGACACGATCCGCCTGACCCATCGGCGCGAGGAATATGCCGCCAACCTGTCGCACGGGCAGAAGCAATGGTTGGAAATCGGCATGCTGATTGCCCAGGAGCCGAAACTGCTGCTGGTCGACGAACCGGTTGCCGGCATGACCGATGCCGAAACCGAGGAAACGGCGCGGCTGCTGCGCGACATTGCCAAGACCCGTTCCGTCGTCGTCGTCGAGCACGATATGGGCTTCATCCGGGAACTGGATGTGAAGGTCACGGTTCTGGCGGAAGGGTCGGTCCTGGCCGAGGGATCGCTGGACCATGTCAGCGCCGATGAAAACGTCATCGAAAACTATCTGGGGCGTTGATCGTGACGACACTTGAGATTGACAATATCCATCTTCACTACGGCGCGGCAGAAGCGTTGCGTGGGGTCTCGCTGCAGGCCGAACCGGCGCAGATCACCTGCGTGCTCGGCCGCAACGGCGTCGGCAAGACATCGCTGCTGCGGGCGGTCACCGGACAGCATCCCGTGTCATCGGGCACCATCTCCTTTGACGGCGCGCCCCTGGCATCGACGGCGCCCTATGCCCGCGCGGCGCGCGGCATTGCGACCGTACCACAGGGCCGCGAGATCTTTCCGCTTCTGACCGTGCGTGAAAACCTGGAAACCGGCTTTGCCTGCCTGCCGCGCCGGAACCGGCATATCCCCGAAGAGGTCTTTGAACTCTTCCCGGTGCTCGACACCATGCTGTCGCGGCGCGGCGGCGACCTATCGGGCGGCCAGCAGCAACAGCTCGCCATTGGCCGGGCGCTGGTCACGAAGCCGAAAATGCTGCTGCTCGACGAGCCGACCGAGGGCATTCAGCCGTCGATCATCAAGGATATCGGACGGGCCCTGCGCTATTTGCGCGATACGGTCGGTCTGACAATCCTGCTGGTCGAGCAATATCTCGACTTCTGCCGCGAACTTGCCGATGATGTCTACATCATGGACCGCGGCGAAATCGTGCATCACGGCCCCGCCGCGGACCTCGACAATGACGACGTCCGACGCCATTTGATGGTCTGAACAGGACGAGACGGGGAGAATGCAGGCGATCGAACATCAGGCACCAGCCGTCCGGATGCAGCGGACAAGGGGAACCGCGCGGCTTGCCATCCGTCATCTCGATGGCCGCACCCGGCTCGGACGGCTCTACCAGGAAGGCGCCGCCAAGATCCGCCTGCCCCAGACCCATAACGGCCCGGCGCTCGATGCCGTACTGATCAACACATCGGGTGGATTGACCGATGGCGACCGGTTCAACTGGTCGATCGATATCGGCCAGGACGCCCGCGCGATCATCACCACCCAGGCCTGCGAAAAGATATACCGCGCCCTTGATGGCAGCGCGAGGATCGACACACGGATCACCGTCGGGTCGGGCGCAGCTTTGTCCTGGCTGCCGCAGGAAACGATTCTGTTCGACCGTTCGGCGCTCACCCGCCGGCTCGAAATCGACCTGGCGCCCGATGCCGGCCTGCTGCTCATCGAGCCGGTCATCTTCGGACGCCAGGCCATGGGAGAAAGCGTTCGCCAGGCACACTTTGCCGATCGCTGGCGCATTCGGCGTGACGGTCGACTGCTGCATGCCGAAGATCTGCGATTGAGCGGCGACATGGGCACTCTGCTCGCCAAAAACAGCGTGACCGGCAGTGCGATTGCCATGGCGACACTGCTGTTCGTCCACAAGGCTGCCGGCGACCTTGTCGAACCGCTGCGGGCACTGTTGCCCGCAACACAATGCGGCGTCAGCGCCATCCGGTCGTCGGTCGGCGAGCGGCTGGTCATCCGCGCCGTCGCGCCCGGCGGCCTTGCCCTGCGCAAGGCCCTTGTCCCGGCGATTGATCACTGCAACCGCATACTGACCGGCACCGGCCTGCCGAAAATCTGGAATATCTAGGCTTTGAAGGAGGACCCATGAACCTGACACCGAGGGAGAAGGACAAGCTGCTGATTGCCATGGCGGCTGAAGTCGCCCGCAAGCGCCTGCAGCGCGGCGTCAAGCTCAACCATCCGGAGGCAACGGCACTGATCTCCGATTTCGTCGTCGAGGGAGCCCGTGACGGCCGTTCGGTGGCCGATCTGATGGAGGCCGGCGCCCATGTGATCACCCGCGATCAGGTGATGGAGGGCATTGCCGAGATGATCCACGACATCCAGGTCGAGGCCACCTTTCCGGACGGCGTCAAGCTCGTCACCGTGCATGAACCCATCCGCCAAAGGGAGGAGAGCTAGCATGATCCCCGGTGAAATCATCTGCGCCGAAGGCGACATCATCCTCAATGAGGGTGCCGAAACCGTCACCTTGCTGGTTGCCAACCAGGGCGACCGCCCCGTTCAGGTCGGCAGCCACTATCATTTCTTCGAAACCAACAATGCGCTGGATTTCGACCGCGACAGGGCGCGCGGCATGCGGCTCGACATTGCCGCCGGTACGGCCGTGCGTTTCGAGCCCGGCCAGCAGCGCGAGGTGACGCTGGTCCCCTATCGCGGCACCCGCCACGTTTACGGGTTTCAGAAAAAAATCATGGGAGCGGTCTGATGCCGGCCAAATTGTCCAGGCCCGCCTATGCGGACATGTTCGGTCCGACCACCGGCGACAAGGTGCGCCTTGCCGATACCGAACTCTTCATCGAGGTCGAAAAGGATCTCACCACCTATGGCGAGGAGATCAAGTTCGGCGGCGGCAAGGTCATCCGCGACGGCATGGGCCAGTCCCAGGCGACCCATGCCGACGGCGCGGTCGACACCGTCATCACAAATGCGCTGATCGTCGACCATTCCGGCATCTACAAGGCCGATATCGGCCTGCGCGACGGAATCATCAAGGGCATTGGAAAGGCGGGCAATCCGGACACCCAGCCCGGCGTCGACATCATTGTCGGCCCCGGGACCGAAGCGATTGCCGGCGAGGGAAAGATCCTCACCGCCGGCGGCTTCGATGCCCATATCCATTTCATCTGCCCGCAGCAGATCGAGGAGGCGCTGAACTCCGGCGTCACCACCATGCTCGGCGGCGGCACCGGCCCGGCCCACGGAACGCTGGCCACCACCTGCACCCCCGGCCCTTTTCATATCGGCCGGATGATCCAGGCCGCCGATGCCTTTCCGATGAATCTCGGCTTTGCCGGCAAGGGCAATGCCTCCAAGCCCGGCGCGCTCGAGGAAATGGTCCATGCCGGGGCCTGCGCCCTCAAGCTGCACGAGGATTGGGGCACCACGCCGGCGGCGATCGATACCTGCCTGTCGGTCGCCGACACCCATGATGTGCAGGTGATGATCCACACGGACACGCTCAATGAAAGCGGCTTTGTCGAAGACACGATTGCCGCCATTGACGGACGGACCATTCACGCCTTTCACACCGAGGGCGCCGGCGGCGGCCATGCGCCCAACATCATCAAGGTGTGCGCGCTGGAAAATGTCATCCCCTCCTCCACCAATCCGACCCTGCCCTACACGGCCAACACGGCGGCCGAACATCTCGACATGTTGATGGTCTGCCATCATCTGGACAGCAACATTCCAGAGGATGTCGCCTTTGCCGAAAGCCGCATTCGCAGCGAGACCATCGCCGCAGAGGACATCCTGCATGATCTGGGTGCCTTCTCCATCATCGCCTCCGACAGCCAGGCCATGGGCCGTGTCGGCGAGGTGCTGATCCGCACCTGGCAAACCGCCGACAAGATGAAGCGGCAGCGCGGGCGGCTGCCGGAGGAAACCGGCGAAAACGACAATTTTCGCGTCAAGCGCTACATCGCCAAATACACCATCAACCCGGCCATCGCCCATGGTCTGTCGACCCATATCGGCTCCATCGCCATCGGCAAGCGCGCCGATCTGGTGCTCTGGAAACCGGCCTTTTTCGGCGTCAAGCCGGAGATGATCATGATCGGCGGCACCATTGCCGCCGCACCGATGGGCGATCCCAACGCCTCGATCCCGACGCCACAGCCGGTCCATTACCGGCACATGTTCGGCGCCTATGGAAAGGCGCTGACAAGCTCGTCGGTCACCTTCGTCTCGCAAGCCGCCGCGGCCTCCGATCTCGCCACCCGGCTCGGTGTCGACAAAGCGATGGTGGCGGTGGAAAACACCCGTGGCGGGGTCACCAAGGCGTCGATGATCCACAACACGGCAACGCCTGAGATCGATGTCGATCCCGAAACCTATGAGGTCCATGCCGATGGCGAGTTGCTGACCTGCGACCCGGTCGATGTGGTGCCCATGGCCCAGAGGTATTTTCTGTTTTGACTAGGGTCAGGACTCATTAATCTCATGCAATACTGTTTGATCAGGAGGGTTTGAATGCTGGAAAGCAAGCGCAAGATAAGGCTTTTTGCCTTATCGAGCATTGATTGCCTGCACCCTCCTGAACAAACCCTTCGGGCGCGCCGCAATGGCCCTCTGCGTGCGTTGGACAGGCTTGAAAACCTGATGGTTGTCGGCGCCTGTCCGCCTGCTCAGATGGCCATTGCGACAGCGCAGAATGGATGAAATTAATGAGTCCTGACCCTAGGCCGACCGCCCATTCCGTCATCCGCCACGCCCACGGCGCAGCCGACACCATCACGCTGGACGAGACCGCCCGCAACCGTCGCCGCATGGCCATGAACTCGGACAACGGCATCGCCTTCCTGCTGGATCTGCCGGAGGCCCGGTTGCTGCGCCATGGCGACGGCCTGGTGCTGGATGATGGCCGGGTCATCAAGGTGCAGGCGCAGCCCGAACCCCTCTACCGTGTCACCGGCGATGACCCGCTTCACCTGCTGCAACTGGCCTGGCACCTGGGCAACCGCCATTGCCCCTCGCAGATCGCCCGCGATTACATCCTCATTCGACGCGACGCCGTGCTCAAGACCATGCTGGAGGGCCTGGGCGCGACGGTCGGCGAAACCGAGGCCGCCTTCGATCCGCAGGGCGGCGCCTATGACGGGCGCGACGCGCATGGCTCCGGCCACCACCACCATGATCATGATCACAAGCGGGGGCATCACCATCATGGGTAGCGCGCTTGCTCCGCAAACCCTGTTGCGCCTGATGGCCTGGATGTCACCGGCCTTTCCGGTCGGCGCGTTTTCCTACAGCCACGGCCTGGAGCGCGCCGTGCATGACGGCCTGGTCACCGACCGCGAGGACCTGGAAACCTGGCTGGCGGACCTGTTGACCATTGGCTCGGCCTGGAACGATGCGGTGCTCTTTGCCGAGAGCTGGCGACAAAGCCATGACGGCCCGGCATTGATGCAGCTCGCCGATCTCGGCGAGGCGATGGCCGGATCGTCGGAGCGGCATCTGGAGACCATGAAACAGGGCGCGGCGTTCCTGCAGGCCGCCCGCGCCTGGCCCGATCCGGTTTTCGACCATCTGCCCGACCCGTGCCCGTTTCCGGTCGCCGCCGGCGCCGTGTCGGGCGCCCATGATCTCGCGCTGGTCGCCGCCCTTTCGGCCTGGCTGCACGCCTTTGCGACCAATCAGGTGCAGGCCGGCCTGCGTCTCCTGCCGCTTGGCCAGCAGGAGGGTGTGGAAATCATCGCCGCGCTGGAACGGACCATCGCGGCCACCGCCCGCCACACCGCGATGACCTCGCTCGAGGACCTCGGCAGCGCCACGGTGCTCGCCGAAATCGCCTCTCTCAACCACGAAACCCAGTATTCCAGGCTCTTTCGCTCATGACCTCCTCTCCCAACGGCCCCTTGCGCGTCGGCATTGGCGGCCCCGTCGGCTCCGGCAAGACCACCCTGACCGAAAAACTCTGCAAGGCCATGCGTGACGAATACTCCGTCGGCGTTGTCACCAATGACATCTACACGCGCGAAGACGCCGAGGCGCTGGTGCGCCTGCAGGCCCTGTCCTCCGACCGCATTCTGGGCATCGAAACGGGCGGCTGCCCCCATACGGCCATCCGCGAGGACGCCTCGATCAACCTTGCGGCCATCGACCAGCTCTGCCAGCGGCACGCCGATCTCGACATCGTCTTCATCGAATCGGGCGGCGACAATCTCGCCGCCACCTTCTCGCCGGAGCTTGCCGACATCACCCTCTATGTCATCTCCGTATGCCAGGGCGAGGAAATCCCCCGCAAGGGCGGCCCAGCCATCACACGCTCCGATCTGCTGATCATCAACAAGACCGACCTCGCCCCCCATGTCGGCGCCGACCTCACCGTCATGGAACGCGACGCCGCCACCATGCGCCCGGGACGCCAGAGCCTGTTCACGGATATGCGGCGGGGGGATGGGGTTGAAGCGGTGGTGGGGTTCTTGGAGGAGATCGGGGGGTTGGGGTAAAAATTCAGAGAAATGAGCGGCTTGCTCTACTATCAACGTGTTCTGAGATTGTAATTCACTGTCAATTACTTTGAAATAAATATTCAATAGTAATTACATCGCTTCAATGTTTTTCGAAGCGAAAATTCCTCTGCATATAATGAGTTGCGGAGAAACGTCAGGAAAATGCAAACTAATCTATCACAATCATCCATCAATTTCCAATTAATACACAAAACCTTTTATATCAAAAAAAAAATTTGTATATTGCGGACATGAAACTCTGGCCCCAATTTACAATCAGCTTGCGTGCTGTGTTTTTCTATCTCATTTTTGTTGGGATTGGGCAGGCTGCTTGCCCACCATCAGACATTTCTACACCGCATAGCGACTTCGACCCAATATATGGCTGGAACAACGATTTGATCATCCATGAATTTGCGTTGTCAAACGTGGGAATTTCGAGTGATCGTTGCCCGCTCAATGGCATCTTTAACCATGACGGCAAAAATCCGATAATTAGGAAACCCAACCATTTAGTATACTTTTGGTTTCGTTTGCAAGGTAACATAAAACTCTTCTTGGACGAATATTATGGTATCCATGATGAAGCTAGATCTGCAAAAATAACATCCAAAATTTTCTATGCTGATGATGGAGTGGAACACAAAATCCGGTTCTCAACATACATTGGGTCATCTGACGCACTGTCCGAAATTTCAGCAAATATCGCCCGATCAAATCCAGAGCGTCAGAAAATTAGGTTAGCGGGAGCAGATAGATTTAACACTGTTGCCTTTTTTGATTGGCGAATTTGGTTTTATTCAAAAAGGGTTTTGGCCAAGCCCATAATCATTCAATTGCTGAGTAACAACAAACCAATATCATGTTTGGCCGCCAGCACTGGCGCATGTCGATGCATTAACCGCCCGGAGCCCGTGTGTGGCATTTACATAAATCTGCGCCCGGAGGAACAAAGGTGATTGAGAGCCCCGGAAAACTGAGTTTGAGAAAAATCGATCAATCCGCTGACATTGCGGTTCATTTGATCGAATTCCTATCGGCGCGCGGCACCATCATTTCCGAAGACCAATATAATGCAATATCAGCCACTTTCGAAGATTATGCCCCCGATGGCGACGATGAGCTTGACGCCTACAAGTTCTGGAAAGCGTATGGCGAGATAGTTGCACTTCTGCCTGCGGACATTGATCCCATGAACGTCTATTATTCCCAACTTTATGTAACAAAAGATCTGGAAGGCGTTCCGGATCAACAAGCAGCGGCGGTTCGATTTGGACGACGAACCACTCTGATAATAACATGGTTCTCGGTATTTATTTTGACAATGGTGGTGTTTGCGCTGGCGTACGCCAGCACACTTCGTGAACTGGCTAAAGAGGGGCGTGTCCTCGATTTGGACTACCTCTACATGATTGAAGAGCGCTATCACCAGGTAAAACAATACCAACTCGAACCCTGCGCCGACCCTCAAAATAATTGTCACAAAAAGACGCAAGATAGAATGGCGTCCAACTTAGATTCAACTATAAAAAATGCAAATAGAGTTCTTGGTGTCGGTATATTTACAGAGGATTTGATTGATACTGTAAATCCGTCAGTTTCAGCAAGGGTATTACAAGCAATCGATGTAATGCTAGGTGTACTAAATGGTTATGTAATCCCGCTGCTCGCCGGCGTATTGGGAGCATCACTCTCAATACTAAGGGAAATTTATGTTGGTGTTCAAAAATCGTCCCTAAGTGTCAAGATTTTTCGTACGGCATACATCAGAATTGCACTTGGCGCTATCTCGGGCATAGCTGTAGGATGGTTTTCCGCGTGGTTTAATGGGGACCCCAAAACAGCAGTCCTCGGTCCACTTGCGTTCGCATTCGCCGCAGGATACGCTGTCGAAGTAATATTCAGCTTATTGGATAGACTTGTGTTGGTTTTAACGAACAATAAAGATGATGCGGATGGAGCTCGGTCATAAATCCAACTGGCCGATTTTAATGCGACTGCGTATTTGGATGTCGGGGCGAAGGCGCAAGCACTCAGATGACCCTTTTCCGCGAAACTCCATCTCCGAAAATTCCGATTTAATGCGCACTCGAGTGGTCCTGCGACACCTTCGGAATTACGGTGACGGTTTACTCAATCCCTTTTAGGCGATTCAACTTCCATAACTGCGGTGAAAGCATCGAGTTGTCTAACGTCTATTCGAACGTGCCAATGGTTCGAATCAATTAGTGATTAAGTAAACTGTCACCGTAATTTCAAGGCTGCTGCGTCAGGTGGTCAGGTTGTCACCATGGTAAAACTCAAGCCCAATGCAGCGATAGTACCGAATATCTGTGAGCATTTTGGCGTAGATTGGCTGAACCTGGAACAGTTTATGCAGCAGGAAGGGTGGAAGTTTTAGATACATACGCAATTGATGGAAAAGAGCTACGGCAACTATATCAGCGCGAATTACGGTGACAGTTTACTCAATCCCCAATGGTGTCTGACGTGAACATAGGGTGCGCCAAAGTGGCTGTTCTGCTGTCAATCACGCGGGACCCGGCAAAGCTTGCTGTCCAACAAAAGGGCTAAGTGAACTGTCACCGGTATTCATTGCGTGCCGCGCGAGCGCGATACGTGTTTGCCCGAACAGACCGGAGCAGGTTGATTACCTATGCAGGCGCCTGCTCCGGCACGACGATGGTCATGCCTGCCCGGCTTGCCACGTCCATGATTGCCGGGATGTCCGGTGGCCCATCGGGAGCGGGAACATCCGTGGTGCCATCGGGCATGGCTTCGCCTGCCTGGGTGAAGAACATGTCGTGCATTTGGCCCGGGGCATTGACCCCGATTAGCCGACCGGGGTGATCTCCCGTACAGGTGAAGGCATGGACGGCCCCATCGGGAATCTTGACAAAATCCCCGGCCCCGGCGTTGATCGTCTGTCCGTCGATAAAGAATTCGAACTGGCCCTCCAGCACGAAGAAACTCTCATCCTCGCCGGCGTGATGATTGGGCGGGGCACCGGCGCCCGGCGCGGTCTTGATTTCCACCATCGTGTAGCGATCCCCCGTCTCGGATGGAAAGGCGTGGAAGGTGAGCAAGTTCCCGAGGAGATGATAGATGCGTGGTCTCGTTTCAGACATCGTCGACAATCCCTTTACTTGGACAAATGTCTCTTTATAATACATATAACTCATTATGAGACAAGTGTATCATAGAGGAAATCTTGGCCCCAAGAACCGCTCAGAAAAACCGCACCCGTTCCGCGCTGCTTGATTCAGCCAGACGCTTGATGGCCGAAGGGCAGGAATTGACCCTCGCCCGGGTCGCCGAACACGCGCAGATCAGCCGCGCCTCCGTCTATCGCTACTTCTCGGAGCCAGGGACGCTGGCTGCTGAAGCGACGCTTGATTTCGAGGTCACGCCGACCGCCAAACTGCTCGACGGCGTGCATGACGTGCGCCAACGCGTCCACAGGATTGCCCATTACTACCTTGATTTCACTCGAACGCATGAGGGCTATTTCCGGCAGTTCCTGGCCAAGACAATGGACGTCTGGCAAAAGCAGGTCGAAGTCGAACTGCGCGGTGCCAGGCGGATCGCGGCATTCACCGAGGCACTCGAACCGGCGCGTGACCAAATGGAAGCAAAGGCGCTCGAGGATCTGGCGCTGCGCCTGTCAATGGTGACAGGCATTGAGCAGCACATCATTTTGGACGACGTTCTTCGAGTTGATCACGCAACGGGCGACAGGCTGCAAGCGGGTATTGTCGATGCTCTTCTTGATCGTTTTCTGTCAAAGGATTGAAGTCCATACCGGTTCAACGGACATCCCGTTTCAATCCTCTCGACCTTGAACCGCGCCCGGTTGTAGTATCCAGGGAAGTGATGCATCTCTACGCCGGTATTGGATGACGAGAAGACGGAGACGAAGGAAGCGCGCTGGACCGACATTGGTCAGGCAATGACGGTGCCAGTTTATACAATCCCTTTTTTTCGGTATTGCGGTGATGGAATAAACGCCCCCGTCACCGGAATCAGTCCCTCACCTGTCATTCAGCGCGGTGCAGCCATTTCACACCGATGTCGTAAAATCCGACCCTAGGAACGCCAGACAACCAAATGGGCGGGTGCCGGAAATCTGACCTGGCCGCCTGATTGGGCAAATCGGGCAAGTTTTTCCTCTGCCGCCTCAACCAGGGCTTCAAATCCGTCATCGTCGATGAATTCGGCCAGGGTCCAGCCGCGCACGTCCATGCGCACCCATTCACGGATGGACTCAAATCGCGCGGTTCCGGCCCGCGTGGTCATGGTCGCTTCGCCAAGGCCACCGGCGTCCAGCACATCTTGAAGCACCTGCTTGTCACCGAGAACAAAGGGTGCGCGCAGCGCATCCGCAGCGTCGGTCCCAAACATGTCTTCGATCAACGCGATCATGCCTGCGTAACCGGGCGAATGTGTTGCGTCATCCCATACGGACAGCGCAATCCGTCCGCCGGGGCGCAGCACCCGTACCATTTCCTTCAAGGCCCTGGCTCTGTCTTCGAAGAACATCAGACCGAACTGACACAGCACAGTGTCGAACGAATGCGCATCGAAAGGAAGCGCCTCGGCACGTCCGTCTATCCATTCAGTCGTATCGTCCCGCGCCCGCGCCACAGCCAGCATGCCCGCATTTCGGTCGAGTCCCACGACCCGGCCTGTCGCACCGACGCGGTTTGCGGCTTCCCGTGTTGTCGCACCGGTTCCACACGCAATGTCCAAAACGTCGCTGCCTTCGGTGATGTTTGCCGCATCACACAGTGGTCTGGCCCATTCGCCAAACAGGGCGGGAACAAAAAACGCGTCATATGTTTCGGCTGCAGAATTTGAGACCTGTCCGGTTGTCGCGGCGCTCGTTGTCATGGTTTCACCCCTTGGTTCGTTTGTGAACGGACCAATCGTGACACGGAATTTCGCGCGGGATATAGTTCAAAATCTGTAGTAAACCCAACGAGGCCAGCCATGAAATCATACGGCCAGTTTTGTCCCGTCGCCAAGGCTGCAGAGCTGTTCTGCGAACGATGGAACGCACTGATTGTGCGTGACCTGGCTGCCGGACCGCGCCGGTTTTCGGAGTTGCAGCGCGGTGTCCCGCTCATGTCACCGTCGCTGCTGTCGTCTCGCCTGAAGTGGCTGGTCGACGAAGGGATTGTCGCGCGTCAGGATCTGGGCGAAAAGCGCCTCGGCTATGTCTTGACCGAGGCCGGACAGGAGTTTGTTCCCCTCGTCGAAGCCCTCGGTATCTGGGGCCAGCGCTGGACCCGGCGGGAGCTCAAGGAACACGAGATTGATATCGGATTGCTGGTCTGGAGCCTGGAGAGTTCCACCAATCCAGACGCGTTTGGAACCGGGCGCTGCCTCATACGCCTTGAATTGACCGACCAGCCAAAGGCGAAAAGATTGTGGTGGTTCCTGAACCAGAAGGGGCGGTGTGAACTATGCGTGGACGACCCCGGTGGTGAGGTTAACCTCTATGTCGCCTCCACGCTTCCCGATGCCATCTACCTCGTGCGCGGTGACATTGCCCTTCCCGAAGCCATCAAATCGGACCGGCTAGAAATCCTCGGAGACGACTGGGCAACAAACGCCTTCGCCGCGTGGCTCAATCTCGGGCCGGTGACAACGGTGCAGTCACGTCGCCACGAACTGGAAGCAACGTTGGACGCCGAAGGGTCTGACCTCAGAACCTTGCCGTAAAACTTGCATTGAAGCCATGAGCCGTGGTGCCGTCGCCATATTGGCCACTGTAGCCGAGATCAAAAGTGGCCTTGTCCGACACATCGACCTCGAAACCAAAATCGGTCACCAGCGCATCCTGTGCAATCGGCGCACCAGACACGTTGAAGGGGCTGCTGCCCGAAAGGGTGACGGTTGAAATTGGATCGGTGTCGCCAAAGGTGTGACGCCAGCCGACCATGCCACGCGTGCGGACTTTGTCTCGAAGGTCCATTGATGTGCGCAGGCCGATGGTTGTGAAGGTGGTGTGCAGTGTGTCCGACGCGACGGTCAACGCAGCCACGCCTCCGGTCTCTGAAAAGCCGTCCGTATCAAGACTGACATGGGAGATTCCGGCAAACGGCTCAACCGTCAGGTCACGGACCTGAAGCCGATGACGCGCCTCGGCAAAGAGCTGCCAGCTTTGTGCGTTGTAATTCGCTGACAGGTTTTGCGAAAATCCGGCAAAGCTGGCCGTGCGGCTGGTGTCGATGGAATGCCAGTTGTAGAGGCCGCCAAAACTGATTCCACTGGCCCCGGTCTCCGCGCCGCCGTAAAGGCCAAGCGACCAGCTATCGGCGGAACCGAAGGAAGACCGCGCACTCAGTGTCACATTGCTTTGACTGTATCCACCAAGAACCCCGATGCGCCATCTGTCCGCGACCGCGCGGTCAACACCGAGAACCACCCCGCCGAGATTGTTGTCCATCTGGGCCGTGTTTGCCGTGGCGTCGGTGTCCGCCCACGATCCGTATCCGGAGATCCAGAAATCGTTGCCGCCATCCGCCAGCTTCGACAGGCTGCCGAAAGCAGCGGTCGAGCTTGCCGTTCCGGGATCGCCAAAGCGTGCACTCATCCGGGCATTGATGGCGGCTATCATTGCCTGCGAGTTTTGAATAAGTGCGCTCTCGAGCGAGGAGGTCAGCTCGCCCGAAAGCGCATCATAGGCGGTCTGGGCGTCCGCCGCAGTTGTTGCTCCCAGAACCGCCTGAGCCAGATCGCTGTCGATCGAGAGATTGTCCAGACCGCCACAGGCCACGGCGCGCTGATTGGCGGTTGCGGCAAATTCGCAGAAATTGTCCCCGGTTGCCGTGGCGGACAGTTCAACACTGGCCGCATTGTGCGTCAGCAGCCAGTCAATGAACAAAGTATCGATCACATCGTCGAATGTGTTGGTAACACTTGTTGCCGCCAGGATCGTATAGGTGGCCGTCGGAGCATAGTTCACGCCCGTTACCGAGACCGTCCCGCCCTCAAGTGTGGCAGAACCGCTGACCACGAGCTGGTCATTTGGAGTCGCTGCGGTCTCATCGATGGTCACGGTGAAACTGCCGGTGGAGGTGTTGAGGAAATCACCGGTCAACGTGGTGGTTTGCACAGCGCCCGATCCGCCAGGTGACAAGTCTCCAGCATTGGTAAACAGGTTTCCAGCCGCAAGGATCACGGACGCCCCGGAGTTGAATGTCGCGCCTTCCATATTGTTAAACGCGTTTGTACCGGCGCCAAGATCGACAATACCGTTGGTTGTCGTATCAAGTATCCCGTAATTGTTGATGGTCGCGTTTCCCAATCCGCCGCTCACCGCGTAGCCGGCGTCCGACAACAATGTGACGGCACCCATCGTGTTCAACACATGTGTCGAGCCCGTTGCGCCGTCGAACTTCACGCCGGCGCCGGTGCCGGATCCGCCTTGCGCCGTGCCATCCGTCATGTCGACCGTGCTCGTGCTTCCGGCCCCCAGAGCCACATAGACACCATTCGTATCCGCAGCGCTCGCCGTCACATTGCCATTGACGGTGATGTTGATCGTGCCGGTCCCGTCAATCTGCGAAAAAATCGCGTCCTCTGCAGATGATGTGATATCGCCATTGGAGGTGATGGTGATCGTGCCGTCGCCGTCGACGCGCGAGGAAATGCCACGTTCAACGGATTCGATGGTTCCCGTTGTGTCGATGACAATATCATTGTCCGAACCGGCACCGTGAACCCGGGCGGAGAGGCCCCGTTCGTTGGCAATGATGTCCCCTTCGGAAGTAATGCTGATGTCGCCATTGCCCGACACGGATGTCTCGATCCCGTCGCTGTTCGGCGTGATGTTGCCGGTCGAATCAACCGTGACGTTTCCGTCACCGGCAACCGTCGCATTGATGCCATCGATGCTGGACTGAATGTCCCCGATGGATGTCAGGATGATATCACCGTTCACTCCGACACTGGCGACGATCCCGTTTGCCGTCAGGCTGGTGATGTCGGCCGTCGAAAAGATGGTGATGGTGCCGCTGCCGGAAACATTCACATTGATGCCATCGGCGTCCGGACCCCCATCGGTATTAATCCCGGTTGTGCCGGTTGTATCGACCGTCACGGTCGTATCGCCATCACCGGCAATATCGACGTCGACACCCTGGACGCCTGCTGCCGGTGCAATCGCAGTCGTCAGATTGTTGATGGTCAGGCTGGTCAGGGGTGGACCAGTGCCGACAACCCCGGCAGACAAATCGCCCGTACAGGTCACCGTCGTTCCGCTAATCTGGCATTGCGGCGTTGGCGTCACAGTCTGTGCCCGCGCAGTGCCACCATAGTTGAACAGGACCGCCCCGGCACTGACGGACATCAGAAGAGCCCGGCACAACAAACCATGACGGCTGACGCCAGTCCCACATTGGCTTTTTCCGTCACGCTTTCCGCAGGACGTTTCGACGGAATAATCTCGTACCTGGCACGCCAAACAATCGACAGTCACGATTCTCACCATTGCGGCCAGCGTCTTCACCCGGCCTGTTTCGCTGTTGGGTCCTGCTTGCCGCGCTCCACCGCCAGAAGTGAGATTCTTCGCGATCCGGGCAAAGTGTCGAGACACCGGCAATCAGGGCGGACTTCCCCAGCCCGCGGCCTGATCATGCGTCAGTCGACTGCCGGATGACATGGCACAATTATGCAGCAGTGACGGTCTGACCGCCTTGTTTGCCATGGGTTTCGGAAACGCCAACCCGTGGCAAGGTTCGGTGCGCAAACATCAATATTTGCTTTGAAAGGATACCGGTGAACCGGCCGATGACTCCAATGAAGCCGGCCCGTAGCGCCGCGATCTTACGGAAGCGGACTATCCTGTGGAAAGGTCCCGTTGGCGAGGATCGCCAGTTGCTCGAGCCGGTCATAAATGATGCGCTCTCCAGCCATCAGGGAACCGCGCACCATCTCGCGGTTCCTTTCATGGCGGTCCGAATTACGGTGATCGGATGGACGCCCTAAAACCTCATATCTTGCGTCCTGCGCCTTCCCAATAGGGGGCACGCAATCTTGGCTTGAAAATCTTGCCACTGTCTTCACGCGGCAGGGCTTCGTGGAAGTCGATGATGCGCGGATGCTTGAAGCGCGCCAGTTTGCCATCGAGGAATGCGAACACGGCGTCCGTGTCTGGTTCCCAGCCGTCGGATGGTTCAATCGCAGCGACGATCCGTTCCCCGTATTCAGGGTCAGGGGCTCCGAAGACAGCCACATCCCTGATAAACGGTGCCCGCATCAGGACGGCTTCTATCTCGGCGGGAAAGATGTTGGCCCCGCCGGATATGATCATGTCCTTCTTGCGGTCGGTGATGAAAAGATACCCGTCTTCATCCACCCATCCCAGGTCACCAACCGAAAAATGGCCATGTTTTTCGCCGGCCTTTCGACTATCCGGGTCATTGGAATAGTCGAATTCACCAAATGCCTCCATGCGCGCGTGAATCTCACCGACCTCGCCGGCAGGCAGTTTGTTTCCATCGGCGTCCAGGATCAGAACGGTGCAGCCCATTTGCATGCGTCCCGCCGTACCGGGTCTGGCCAGCGCATCTTGTGAGGAGGCCATGGTCATGAAGCCGATTTCCGTCGCCCCATAGCTTTCCCAGAAGACCGGTCCCCACCAGTCGATCATCGCCAGCTTGAGATCGTGCGGCCAGGGCGACCCGGTGGACACACAAAATTCGATGGAGGACAGGTCGTAACGGGATTTGATCTCGTCGGACAGTTTGAGCAACCGGCTCATCATCGTGGGAACGAGATAGATATGCGTAATCTGATGTTTTTCTATGGCCGCCAGGAACGCTTCAGGCTCGAATCTGGGCGCAATCAGGGTTGAAACACCTTCCGCCACCAGGGCCGCGCTGATCAGCGTCGAGGGCGCCGAATGATAAATGGGCGCTGCGGTGAAAAACCGTGATCCGGGCTTGAGGCCAATCATTTCCGTGCCGACCCTGCGCAAGACCTCCTCGAAATCCGTCCGGGGACCCGAACCGCTTCGTCGAACGCCTTTTGGCCGTCCGGTCGAGCCCGACGTGTAGCGCAACAGCGGGCGCATCGGTTCACGCTCCACCATGGGCGGATGCGCATCGACAAGGCTGCTCCACTCGGGACTGTCCGGATTGGCGCTCGCTTGCTGCCGGCTGATGCCATAGGCGGCACACAGGGCCGGGCCGGGCGTGACCGCGATCACCGAGCGGTCCTTCAGCGCGGGCATGAGCTGGTCCATCAGATCGCGGTGGATCACAACGAAACACGCACCGCTGTCGTCGCATATGGCCGACACCTCGTCTGCGGCGGCATGCCAGTTCAACGCAACAATCACGGTTCCGGCCCGTGCAGCTGCGCGCATGATTTCCAGCTGTTGCAGATCGTTGCGCATGATGACGGCCACCGGCACATCCGCACCGGCTCCCATGGCAACCAGGGCACTTGCACCCCTGGCCGCACGGGCTTCGAGCCTCTCCTGTGACAGGCGTTGATCAAAGTCAGCTACATAGGCGTCCCGCATGCCGTCCCTCTCGCTTTGTCCAGCCAATGTGCACCCATCGCGATCGAAACGAAAGATGACTGGAGCAATTCAGGTTTTGACGGAAGCGGCGAGACCTGTATGCATCAACACAATCAAAGGCCGTCGCCATTGTCCCGTTTCTGACAAGGCGTGAAACGATCGGATACCAACGGCCCTCAATATTGACCCGTTTCACCGGGATGGATCCGGTTGACCGGCAAGGCGCGTTTCGGGCCGGAGTGCAGCTCACCCCAGGCGGAACACAACACCGATCGGCAACAGGGATGATCCGACTGGCAGTTCGAACACCACCTGTCACCCGGTTGAAAGAAGCCCCTGCTTGACTTTGAAGGTGCCATTCTCGACAGTATTCCTGCCTTGAAATTGCCGCCGGTCGAAGGTCTGGTTCTGATCTGGGAGAATGGTGTGCCCGCACTCATCGCACTCGACTACATAAATGACATGGTCACGGAAACCGGCAAGGCTGCCATTGCCTATCCCGAGGTTGCCCGCCGCGGCGTCTTCGAAAAGCTGAACAACGCCACCAAGGCCGCCAGAGATCGTGGCTGGAAGGTTTTCTTCATAAATATTGCTCTCGATGCGGACTGTCTGCCGGCAGAAAGCCAACTGCGGACGGTTCTGAGCTCCGGTGGCGCGTGCCGGGTCGGAACAACCGGTGTCGAGCTTGCGTCAGGGGTCTTTCGCGATCCGCAGGATATTGTCTTGCGGCGATATCGTCTTTCCGCGTTTCGATCCGCGTTGGAGAATTATCTGACACCAGGCGAGTTGCTTTACGTATGTGGAGTCTCGACAAGCCTTTGCGTGTCTTCGACCGTCAGGGAGGCTTTCGAGCGCAATTATCCGGTGAAGATCATCGAAGATGCCTGCGCCTCCGAAAGTCAGGACATCCACGAAGTGGAAATCAAGATGCTCAGTATGCTGGCGGAAACAGTGTCCTCAAAGGAACTCACCCAGCAGCCTGCCTAGGGCAATTCCGCTTTTGATGGATACGTGACAATGGCGTCAGCCATTGATTGTTTTGATGCACTCCCGTTTTTGCAGATATCGTCTCATCTCGACCCGCCCTGACGCACGCTGCTTTAGAGCATCGGGCGTTTGAAGCCCATGTCAAACAACCGATTGCGGAAGTCAGACAACTGTTCTGGGCCTCCAGACTCACCGGAACGAATAGTCCTGCGGAAAGGTCCCATTGGCGAGGATCGCCAGTTCCTCGAGCCTGGCATCAGTCAACCGAAAATCGGATATCGCTGATTCCAGGAGGACGAAATTTGCCTCTGTACTGTCGATCTTGAAGTCGACGAGCCGGTCATAAATAATGCGCTCACCAGCCATCAGGGAACTGCGCACCATCTCGCGGTTCCTTTCATAGCGGTCCGACGGCGCTTCTCCGGTAATGGCTTCGGCGGTCAGTTGATCGCCGATTGACTTGTCGATCATCCCGGGTCGGCTTTCCAGCGTGATATCAAGCTCGGAGGCCGCAACGCCCTGTTTTTCCGGGCACAAACCGGCAACCTTCACCGCCAGATATTTCGAATTGGCTTCAAGCCAGGACGCACCATCGGCCAGCATGCCCTCCTTGAACATGAGATGGACATCGCGCTGCGGCTCGGTCCTGACAGTGCAATAGTGGTCATGAATCACCGAAGCGCGTCGATAGGTTCCGACATAGGGCGAACCGGTAAAGGTCCAAAGCGCGCGCGGAATGGACGCCCCGTTGACCACTGCTCCCACAGGCACGGTCCATATCTTGCCGGAAGAACTCCGGAAGGACACGGCGGACATCACCTTCATGTCCCGGTGTTTGCCGCCCGGTGAATCCAGCCACTGAAACGCGAAGTCTCCCGAAAATTGCTGCGCCAACGCGCTGGCAATTGGCCCGGTTGCGATGGCGGCGGCGGCCATTATGATCAGTCTGATTTTCCTCATCCCGGACCTCCCATGTGGTGACGATTCACGTTGAGACCTTTCTGCCCATTGCTTGAATCAGGCGTCCAGGTTTCGGGGTATGAATGTATCGGCCAACAAGCGCATCAACATAATCACATTGCGTGACAGCAATCCAATTCCAGGATTCCAGCGAATGTCGCTCCCCGATTTTCGGCGTCCGGACGATTGGCTCCGTTCTGTCGATCATGAAGTGTGGTCGCCGGCCATCACCTCGGTGTCCGCGCCAGCCGTCGCCTTACCCTGCCAGCACCTCAAACCCACCGCACCAGAATATGCTCCAGAAACAACACGCTCTCACCGTGCTGATTGACGACGTCCATGGTTTCGACAATCCGCCTGAGCCCTGGCCGTTTTTCATCCATCTGCGAACGGGTGACTTCCACCTTGACCGAGATCGTGTCCCCGATGAAGACCGGCTTGCGGTAGCGCACGCTGTCATAGCCGTAGGATATGCGCACGCCCTTGCTCTGATCGGTGTCGAACTTCAGGCCGAGCGCGATGGAAAGCGTGAGCGTGCCATGGGCAATACGCTGGCCGTATCGGGATTGGCGGGCGATCTCGGCATCCATGTGCAGAGCATACTGATCGCCCGTCTGGCCAGCATGTAGCAGGATATCGGATTCGCCGATCGTGCGGCCGCGCGTCGTGTAGGCATAGCCCACCCGGTCGCATTCCCATTCGATGTCCGGCTCATCCGTCATGGCGTTGCCCCTGGCTCGATCGGTTCGCACCGGTTTGATCGAATCGAACCGTTGCCCCGCCGAAGCGTGTTCAGTTCGGCGTCAACAGCCGCGACAGGACACCTTCGACCTTCGCCGCGTCCTCGACATTCTTGTATTTGGTGTCCAGCAGCGCCCGCACCTTCTCGATGGTGACATCGTTTTGTGCCCAGAGCTGATTGATCACGCCGATCATGGTGCCGTCCGGACAGGCGTCCTTTTGATATTTCCAGGCCTTGCCCCCATCCCCGTTTTGCGTCTCCGCCAGCCCGCAGCGCACATTCGGGTCCGGGTTCAGCCAGACCAGCGACATGATGTCGGCCAGCGCCGAGCTGTCATTGGCAAAATAGGTGTGCGCCAGCATGTCCTCGCCCAGATCGGACATGTCGATCGTGTCGAACAGCACATCCGTCAGCGCGTCCTCCCCGCCCTGCCCGGCGCGCGGCGCATTGCCGTGCAGCTTGCGCGAGGCGACAAGCGCCCAATCCAATTGTGACGCATAGAGTGTCAGCCTCTCGGCAAGCGGATGGATGGTCCGCATCATTTCCTTGAAGAGGCCCGCATCCACATCGGGCGCGGCAAAGAAGATCTGCCCGAACATCGGCGTGTCACTCGCCGCCGCATTGCTGCGCAGGGCCAGCAGTTCCAGCGCATCGGTAAGGGCCCGGTTGCCCATGGAGTGCGCAACGATATGGATCGTGTCGGCGCCCGAAAAATCCCGCAGTTCCTCCAGAAACCGCGACAGACGCCGCCCGCTCAGGCGCACGACCGCCGTATCGGCCACATAGCGCAGGGTCTTGCCTGCGGACGGCCAGGAATAGACCACCGGAACGCCGCGATAGTTCATGTCATGGGCCAGTTGCGCGGCCCGCTTGGCCGCCGCATCGAAGCGTGTGTTGAAGCCGTGGACGAACAGAAACGCCTCGCGGCGGCCCTTTTTCGCCATCTCCGCCCGCATGCGCGCAAAATAGCCGTCCTTTTCCATCGGCTCGACCTTGTGCACCATGATATGTTTGGCGGGCTCCGGACCGAATTCCAGTTTCCAGATCGACGGTGTCTCGATGGCGCCCGGCACATGGGTTTCCGGAATGGTCACGGCGACAACACCGTAATCCAGACCGCCCCGTTCATAACCGTAAAAATCCGATGGCTCGGTCCGCCCGGTGCGCGCCCGGTCGGTCGCGTAAAACACATCGACCTCGCGATAGCCCGTCTGGTCGGCGCTACGGGATTTTGAATCATCCTCCAGGAGCGCGGCATCCGCCTGCTCCCGGAATCTTGCCGCCTGCGCCACATTTCCCTGGAGATCGGCAAGCCGGGCCTTTTCCAGATGCACCCGCGCAATATCATCACCCGCCTGGCCGCCATCAAGGCGCACATCCAGCTCCTGGTCGAGCACGCGCAGCGCCTCGCGCGCCACACCAGCCGCCTCGTAAAGCTCTGCAGCCAGGTGCAAATGGGGAAGCGGGTCCCGGTCCAGCCGTTCACGCTGTGCAATGGCATAACCGGCGAGCAGCGCTGCGGCATCGGCCGCCTTTCGGGTCTCGCCAAGCGCCTGCAGGACCTCCAGGCGCAGGACATTGAGATCGAAATAGATCTGCAGGTCCGGCGCGTCGGCATTTTCCACATCGGCAATGGCCGCTTCGATGGCCGTCAGTTGCGCGGCCGGATCGGCAATCCCGGAGAGGCGCAGTTCAAACTGGATGGGGTCGAAAGGCGGCGCATCCTGCGCCCACGCTGATATTGGGGCAGACAACAGAATCGAAAAAGCGGCAAGCCGCAAAAAGCCTGTCAGGCGCATTCGGATTCCCCGCTTGCATTGGCTGAACGTCAATCTCGAACTTAGACCGAATTGTCGCCGCGCAACAACCGGGTCACGGCAATGTTTGATCCCCAATGGCGGATCGCGCCGCCCGAACCCGGTATCGGTGCCGGTACCATCGGCGCTTGATTTCATACTCAAATTCGAACGCAAAGCCCGTTTGCGATGCTGTTTTGGCATCGGGTGTTTCGAAATTCGGGTTTTGACTCGGGCGCTTCGACGTTTGAGAATATGGGCGGGGCATCAGGAAAAAAAGGCGGCTTGCGCGACATCGCAGGGTTTGCGTCGTTTCATCAGCGAACGGCCTTCGGACCATTCGACACCGCCAAACACGCCCTCAATCGCATCGCGCTCCGCGAAGCCACACACACCAACAGAACGGATCCGGTTCATGAATTCGGTGCACACGACCTCCGGTCGATGGAAATTCGGCTTGTTTTTGACCCTGACCGCCGCCCTTTTCTGGGGCATGTTGCCGACAGCCCTGAAGGTCCTTGTCAACGAGATGGACGCCTACACCATCACCTGGTACCGCCTGGTCCTGGCGTTCGGCATTTTGCTGGTCCTGTTGTCATTGAACGGAAAGCTTCCGGACCTCAGGCGGATTGATCGGCGTCATGCGTTCCTGCTGGCGATCACCTGTGTGGGCCTGTGCGTCAATTATGTCACCTATGTCCTGGGCCTGAACATCATCGGTCCCGGTCCGGCACAAATCCTGATCCAGTTGAATGCCTTCTTCGTCATACTGGGCGGCATTTTCGTTTTTCGGGAACGTTTCGTGCGGGAACAATTGTTGGGCCTTCTGGCCATCATCGCCGGACTGGCGCTGTTCTTTCACAACAAGCTGGCGGAATTGTTCACCTCCATCTCCGACTATACCATCGGCGTCGTTATCCTTCTTCTGTCTGCGGCCGCCCTGGCCTGCTATTCCCTGGCGCAAAAGCAATTGCTGACGCAATTCAGTTCCCTGCAGATTTCCATGCTGGTCTTTGGCGCCGGCGCAATCCTGATGCTGCCGATCACGGCGGGCGATATCACGCAGCTTTTCGATCTTGAGTGGTCAGGCGTCGCACTGCTGCTGTTTTGCACGGTGACGACCCTTCTGGCCTTCGGTTGCTACGCCGAAGCACTGCAGCATTGGGAAACGACGAAGATCAGCGCCGTGCTCTCGACTGTCCCGCTGATTGCCCTGGGATTTGCCGAACTGACTGTCTATCTCAATCCCGGACTCTTTACGCTGGACCCGCTGACCATGATCAGCGTCATCGGAGCGGTCATCCTGGTTATCGGATCCTGGCTGGTTGCGCGAAAGAACAACTGATTTGGGCAGGGACGCCCTGTTCACCGGAACGTCAATCGCCCGCCACTTCCCCCTTCGCAATTTGCTGCTATGATCGCGATACGTGACCGGTGCGGACATGGGCATCCGCCCGGAACTCGGAGGATGGGGGAGTGAAGGAGGCGGCCAGGCCGGTCTCCGCAAGGAACCACCGGTGTATCATGTTGATAGGCTGCACGCGCTGCTGGGGAGTGCGGGCATGATCCTTTTTGGCGTCCGATCACCCCTTGTTGTCGAATATGAAGAGACAATCCATCGGCTCGGTCTGACCATCAGCGCCGCTGTTTCGATTGCCGAACCGGCCCGGGTCCAGGATCGTTCGAAACTGCTGACGCTCGATGAATTCGATCCGGCCGCATTTTCCGACCCCTTTGTCTCCGCGGCATTTGCCCCGGCCCGGCGCCGCACATTGATTGAACTGGGCGAAGCGCGGGGCATGACCCTGGCGCCCGCTCTGATCGACCCCACCGCCGTCACGGCACGGTCCCTGCGGGTGGGCGACGGCAGTCTGATCAATGCAGGCTGTGTTGTCGGCGCCATGTCAATCCTCGGGCGGGGTGTCCTGGTCAACCGGGCCGCTTCGCTCGGCCATCACACCGTCCTGGATGATTATGTCAGCATCGGTCCGGGAGCAACGCTGGCCGGCAATACTCACGTCGGCACAGGCGCGATGATCGGCGCCGGCGCCACTGTGCTGCCCAATCTGAGGGTCGGCGCCGGCGCCGTGATTGCGGGTGGTTCGGTGGTGCGCAGACATGTTCCGGACGGAGCGCTTGTTGCCGGGAATCCGGCGGTGCGCAAGCGCAAGGCGCCCATGCGATCAACCCTCGACGATCCCGACGGTGAATAGGCCATGAAGACCCTGGCGGATTTGTGGACGCCCGCCCTCGCACACCCCAAGGCCGATTTCATGGTCGGCGTGAATTGGCGCATGAGCTATGGTCAATTGGCAACCGCCGTCAGGGGCTGGCTTTCCCTTTTTGATGACCGCGACGTTTGTCCGGGACACCGGATCATCATTCGAACCGCCAATGAGGCCGCCGCCAGTTCGGCTTTCATTGCGGCATTGCTGGACGGGATCGTACCGGTCATCCTGTCGCCGGAAACCCGTAAGGACCGGTTGAATGCAATCGTCGAATCCGTCGAACCGAAATTGGTGCTGCATGATGGCGGCGGCGGCAAACCCATTGTCGATGCGGATTTCATCATTGAACAGCGCGCAGCCAAACGGTCGCTGCTCGGAGACCGGCGGCACCACGATCTGATTCCGAACCTGCCGGACGGAGACCGTCCGCCGAGTCTGCCGGATGATCCGGATGAACTGGCCTATCTCCTGTTCACCTCCGGAACGACACAGTCGCCCAGCGGCGTGATGATCAGCCGGAAGAACCTGCTTGCCAATCTGACGACGCTGTCCCGGCTTTTCGGCTACTCGGCCCGTTCGCGCATCTTCAACGATATGGTTCTGGCCCATGCGGACGGGATGGTGCAGGGCCCGCTGCTCGCTCTGGCCAATGGCTGCGCCTGTGTTCGATCGGACGGATTTTCGTTGGAGAACCTTGAAAACTGGCTCAACCGGATACGCGCGCAACGGGCAAGCCACGTGATCTCGGTTCCGACCATCTGGTCGATGATCGACCGCTACGCTGAACATGACGATTATTTCGACGCACCCGAAATGATGTGGCTCATCTCGTCCGCGGCGGTTCTGGATCCGACGCTATGGGCACGGATCGAAAATCGTTTTTCAAGGCCGCTGTGCAATCAATACGGGCTGACGGAGACGGTCGCCACTGCCATCTATGCCGGCGCCCATGACGAAATGGGGAAACGGGGCACCATTGGCCGTCCGGTCGATTGCGAGGCGCGAATCGAGGCCGGACCCGATGGGGCCGGAGAGCTGCAGCTACGCGGCGACAACATCTTTATGGGTTACTGGCAAAACCCGGAGCGAACAGCCGCGAGCTTCACCGATGATGGTTGGTTTCGCACCGGTGATGTAGCTGTGATCGACAGCGACGGTTCCTATCGGGTCCTCGGGCGCGCCAAGGCCGTGATCAAGTCCGGCGGTTTCCTCATTCGCCCGGAGGAGATCGACGAAGTGCTGTTTCGTCATCCGTCTGTTTCCGAGGTCACGACAATTGCGCTGCCCGATGCGGATTTCGGCGAAATACCGGTCAGCGCGGTCGTGCTCGATAGCGATGTCAACGAAGCTGAATTGACCGAATACGCCCGCGATGCGCTGGAACCGCTCAAAGTGCCGAAACGCATTTTGCGCGTCGATCGCATTCCCAGAGGAGAATCGGGCAAGGCACAGCTTGGTCCGTTGCGCCAGGAACTGGCCGAGCGGATGCGGCAGTTCGGTTCCGAACCAGCCACCGACGATACCTTTGAACGTGTCCGCCGCGTGGCCGCCGATGTGTTCCGCGTTGACGCCGAAGCCCTTGGTGCCGATTCCACGCCATCGAATATCGAGGGCTGGGACAGTTTTTCCCAGGTCAATCTGATTTTCGCGATTGAAGATCATTTCGGCCGTCGCCTGCCCGTCTCGACGGTAGCGGCTGTCAGGCGACTGGGCGATTTCTTGGCCATCCTCTCGGACACGAAGACATGAGTGCTGGCCACGCGGAGACCATGAGCGCGACCCAGGCGGCATCGGTCTGGCTGATGTCCTTCCTGATGGCCGCCGGCATTGCCTTGGCGCTCTCTTGGCATGCGCCGGTATTGGAAGAACGGATGTTCGAGGATGTCGACACACCCGTCATCGTCATCGGCTCATCACTGACGCTTCATGCGGTCTCGCCATTTGCGACCGGACAGCAGCCATCATTGCTGGGGGATGGACGCGCCCATACCCGCCTCGCCGTTATGTCGCTGACCGAACGCGAAAGCCTCGGTCTGCTGCGACAGGCCCTTGCATCTGATGTCGAGACGGTTCTTGTCGAGGCCAACCCGTTTATCATTGATGTCCACCATGTTCATCAGGCAAAGCAGCACAGTTTCCTGGAAGCGATCGGACTTGCCGTCCTTGCGTTTTCCCAGTCCGTTTGGGCCGGTGCAATGGAAATGGCCCGCGAACCCACCGACTGGAACTGGCGGATCGCCGTTGAGCCGGGAAATCTCGATGATGACTTTACGCTGGTTCCGCACATACTGGAGGCCGTCTTTCCGTTGACACTCCATCCGCCGAGCCACCCGCGAGAAATGAGGGCAATTGCGAAGGAGGCGCGACGAAGGGGCATTGAAATCATTTTGGTTGCCCCACCCCGACCCGAGGCCACGTTGGACATTCTGGGACCGGAGACCGCCGGCGAGCTTGCAATGAGGCTGACCGGCCTTGCCGCTGAACTGGATCTGCCGCTGTTCCATACGGCCCTATTCTGGCCTGACGATTTTTTTGTCGATCAGGGCCATCTCAATTCACGCGGGCGCCACCGGTTCATGTCTGAACTTGCAGCCTGGTCGAAACAGCGCCTGTGACCTTCGAGACCCTCGCCATAACAGCGTCCCTGCTGCCCGCAATAATTCTCGCCTGGATTTTGCCGGCAAGCCTGGCCATGGAGGGCGTCGCGGCGCTGGCGATGATCGTGCTGCTGCTATTGTCGCCCCTGTCGGCCTTATGGTTGTTGACCGCTTCGGTGATAACCCCAGTCGCAATCGCAATCGGCAACCGGACGGGTGCGCGCAACGCGGTCGCTATTGCCTGGGGTGGATTGCTGGTTGCCGCGCTCTTTCTCAGCCGGGAATGGGCCGGCGTGTTCTGGATCGGCGGCGCCTACTTTACGCTGCGCAATCTCCATGTGCTGCTGGACTGGTGGATGGGACGGCTCGAAAATCCCGGTCTTGCACGGCACCTGCGTTACCAGTTCTTCCTGCCGGCCATTCCCGCCGGGCCGATCCATCGCTTGCAGAATTTCGAGCGCCAGCTCGAACGCCGCCGCTGGTCCACGGCCGACTTCCTGCGCGGGCTTGAACGCGCCGTGTTTGGCCTTGCGATGTTTGTCGTTCTCGGCGGCAAGGCCGCATCGCTCCTGCGGGCTGCCGTTGAACGGGAAACGCTGCAGTGGCAACCCTTTCTTCAGCGCTGGTCGGTGTCTGTCGTCGATTGGATCGAGCTCTATTTCAGCTTCGCCGGACTGAGCGCATTGGCGATCGGTGTGGCCCTGATGATGGGCCTCGTCATCGAAGAAAACTTCAACCGGCCGTGGGCCGCCCGCAATCTGCTGGATTTCTGGACCCGCTGGCACATGACCCTGACCGGCTGGGTTCGGGATTACGTGTTTCAGCCGGTTGCGGCGCTGACCCGCCTGCCGGTCGTTGCTCTGCTGGTCGCCATGCTGGTCATCGGCCTGTGGCACGAATCCTCCATCTATTATGTGCTGTGGGCCATCTGGCAGGCGCTCGGCATATTCCTGTCCCATGTCGTGCCGATAAAGCTGCCGCCTCGCGTGGCGGCGATCGTCGGTCCCATCTTCGTTCTTGCATGGTTGTCAGCCGCGCGGCCCATGGTTCTGGCCGTATTGGCATAGGAGATAGATTTGACGCCGTTTTCAGACTTTCTGTGGAAACACCTGCCGCCGCCTTTGGCCATGGCGGCGCTGATCCTGTGTTATACGGCGCTTCTGCTGTCGATCCTGCTGTTGATCGAAAGCGGACCGGTGGACATGATCTATCTGGATATGGGGCGAACCGGATAATCCGCCTCAACGGTCAGCCGGTTCCGTCACGGGCGGCGATGTTGCCGGCGCTTCTTGTGCCGGGTCGTTCCAGATAACGACGGCAACGAAAACGGCAAAGGCGGCAATCACGACAAGGGTCAGCAGCAAAGGTCCCCGCGCCACCCAGCGCAACGCCGATCCTCGGTGAGCCCGGAAAGAAAGCACGAAACCGGCAATTGCGATGACAACCGCCACGATCTGAATCTGAAGAAAACTCGAAACACGGTTCAGCCCTCGCGTGAAACCGAAATCGGTGGGCGCCGTTGTCTGATAGCTCACGATCGACCAGGCGCACACCGCAACCCAGCCGACAACCAGAATGAGAATCAGATGGCGTTGGCGCATCATCAAACTGCCGGCATCTGTTGGGTCGCGCAATGAATGCCGCCGCCAATCTCGCCAAGTGCATCGACATTCAGCGTAACGATCTCGCGACCGGGATAGTGTCGCCGCAACGCCTCGGCGGCGATCCGGTCGGTTTCCCGGTCACCGAATTGTGCCGCGATCACACCGCCATTGCAGACATAATAATTGGCATAGGAGGCGACAAAATCGATTGTTTTGACGCGTCGCCGAACCGGCTCGGGAATGACTTCGACTTCAAGGCCATCGGCAACAAGGCGGTCATGGGTTTCCAGCGCCGCCACATGGAAGGGATCGCGATCATCGGGCTCATCCGGCAGATTGATCAGCACCCGGCCACGGCCGGTGAAGCGGGCAAGGCTATCGATGTGATAGTCCGTGATGTCCTCGCCCCATACACCCGGCGACCAGATCATCCGCTCGGCGCCATAGGCCGCCAGCAGCCGGTCCTCGATCTCGTCGCGTGTCATGTCGGGATTGCGGTTGTCGTTGAGCCAGGAACTTTCATGCGCCATCAGCAGACCATGGCCATCCTGTTCGATGCCACCGGCTTCCCCGACCAGCCCGCTGGGCACAATCGGCAGGTCCAGCCGCTCGGCCACACGTTGTGCAATTCGTCCATCGCGCGCATGGACCTGCTTGCCGCCCCATCCGTTGAACCGGATGTGGCTCACAATCAGGCCCCCATCGGATGTCTTCGCAAAAATCGGACCCGAATCGCGGCACCACAGATCCTCCGTGGGAACATCCCAAAGTTCGACGGCATCCGAGAGTCTCTTGCGGGCCACTCTGTGGTTCTCATGATCGGCCAGCATGACAACCGGTTCGAATTCGGCAATCGCATTGGCAATGTCGGCAATGGTATCCTGAAGAATATCGAGAAACATCCCGTCGGGATGCACCTTGCGATTGACCGGCCATTGCATGAAAGTCCTCAGATGCCGATCTTCCTCCGGCGGCACGACAAAGGACTGCGGGGGAACCGCCATGGTTTTATCCGGCATGGAACCAGCAGCGAAAAACGCTGCCCCGCCCGTCAGAAAACGTCGTCTGTTCAATCACTGTCTCCCCCAAAATGCCGGTTGCAAGCCTACGATGATTAGTTGGCTGTTGAGAAGTCCGAACGATAGGATATGAACCATTTGGAATGCGCTAAAGTGAACCATCACCGCTGATCACCGGCATTGCGCTGGTATCTGAGGGGATGAGACAATGCACAATTGCTGCGGCGGCGGGAAAGGAACAAGGGTATGCACAAGGGTTCATGTCTGTGTGGCGCGGTACGTTTCGAAGTCGAGGGCGACCTGCCGGCGCCCGATGCCTGCCATTGCACCAAGTGCAGAAAACACTCCGGCCATTACTTCGCATCCACCGACGTCAAGAAGGACGCCCTGTCGATCACCGGCGAGGACAATCTCTCCTGGTTCGCTTCCTCCGAAAAGGTTCGGCGCGGATTTTGCGCCACGTGCGGCGCATCGCTTTTTTTCGACCCGCCGCATCTCGACTGGATCGGCATCGCCATGGGCGCCTTTGACAAGCCCACCAACACACGATTGGGCATCCACATTTTCGTTGCCGACAAGGGCGATTATTACGACATCACGGATGGCCTGCCGCAGAACCAGCAATAGGTAGAGCAATTCATGTTTCGACGGAATCGTCGAAACGTGAATACGTCAACAAAATCAACGGCTGATACCATTGTCACGTTTCCGACAAAACGTGAAATGGTCCAGCCACGCGCTCACCCCAGCGCCGCCGGCAGCCAGGTCGAAAGACCCGGCCAGGCCATGACCAGTGCCAGAACCAGGATCTGGATCAGCACGAACGGCACCACGCCGCGGTAGATATCGGAAGTCAGCACCTCCTTCGGCGCCACGCCGCGCAGGTAAAACAGCGAAAATCCGAAGGGCGGCGTCAGAAAGCTGGTCTGCAGATTGAGCCCCATGAGAACGGCGATCCACACCGGATGGAACAGCGCCTGGCCGCTGGCATCGTTGAAAGCGAAGAGCACCGGCGCCATGATGGGCGTAACAACGAAAACGATCTCGAGGAAATCGAGAAAAAAGCCGAGAACGAACATCACCAGCATGACCGCCGCCAGCGCCATCCATGGGCCGCCCGGCAGGGCTGTGAAGAAGTCATGGATGGTCTGTTCCCCGCCGAGGCCGCGAAACGCCAGATTGAACACCTGTGCCCCGATATAGATGGTGAACACCATGGCCGTCATTTTCGTGGTGGTCCGCATCGCCTGCGCCAGCACCGGTACAGCGCTGTCGGCCTCCCGGCTTTGCCAGGTCTGGCGGAGGCTGATGGCAAGGCCGATGGCAAACGCCACAAGCCCGCAGGCCGCAATCGCCATGCCGATCCGGTCGCCGGTCGGCCAGTCCTGACGCACCACGCGGAGATCGAACAGCGCCACCGCGGCAACGACAATCACCGCTCCGAAAACGGCCGCGATTTGTGGCAGGGAGGTCGTGCCACCGAGACGCTGACCGGCCAGCAGGATCGCGCCGACCGCGCCGATCGCAGCAGCCTCCGTGGGTGTGGCAACGCCGAACAGGATCGATCCCAGCACCGCGACAATCAGGATCAGCGGCGGCAGGAGAATCTTCAACAGGGAGCCCAATGCCGGACCGGCACCGGGCAGGACGGCGCTCGGTGCCCGGTCGGGCCGCCACAGCGCAACGGCCAGCGTGTAGGCCATGTAGAGCGCCACCAGCAGCAGGCCCGGCAGCAGGGCCCCGGAAAAAACGTCGCCCACCGTCATCGGAGACGGCGCCCAGTCGCCGACACTGCGTCGCGCCTCGAGATAGGAATTGGACAGCACGTCGCCGAGAATGATCAGCACGATCGACGGCGGAATGATCTGACCCAGCGTGCCCGACGCGGCAATGACGCCGGTTGCAAGCCGTTTGTCATAATGATGCGCCAGCATGGTCGGCAGGGAAATCAGCCCCATGGTGACCACGGTCGCGCCGACAATGCCGGTGGAGGCCGCCAGCAACATGCCGACAAAGGCCACCGACAGGCCGAGGCCACCCGGCCAACGGCCGAACAGACGGGACATGGATTCCAGCAATTCCGTCGCAACGCCGCTGCGTTCCAGCATCACGCCCATGAAGACAAAAAGCGGGACCGCAACCAGAACCTCGTTGCTTTCATCCATCAAGCCGAAGAGCCGGCCGAACAGTGCCTTGAGAAAACTCAGATCGCCGGATGCGAAAAACCCGGTATGGGTCAGCGCCCCGAGGACCGCGAAAATGAGCCCGACCCCCGCCAGCGTGAACGCGACCGGAAAACCGCAGAGCAACAGAATGATCGCCGCCGGGAACATCAGCAGATCGAGATTGGCGATCAGCAGATCCATCCGCGTCAACCGGTCCAGAACGGCGGTTCGTCTGACTTTCCCGCGATACGCAGCAATGCCTTGATCGCCACCGAAACCGCCTGCAGCGACACCAGAACGGCAAAGGCCAGGACCGTGGATTTGAGCCAGTAGCGAAATGGCAGCCCGTTGGGTTCGATCGAGCCTTCCAGGGTCATCCAGGAACTCACCACATTGGGCCAGGCCGACCAGGCGATGAAGCCGCAGAGCGGCAGAATGAAAAACAGCGCGCCCAACAGGTCCACCCAGTCCCGTGCACGCTGGCTGGTGCCGGCGCGGATGATGTCGACGCGCACGTGCTCGTCATAGAGGAACGCATAGGCTGCGCCGAGCATGATCGTCAGCCCCTGCATGTAGACGATGCCCTCCTGCAGCCAGATCGACGGAATGCCGAAAAGGTCGGAGGTTGAAAACACATAGCGTGCAACGACGACGATGAGTTGCATCAGCACCATTGCAAGGATTGCCCAGGCGATGGTCTTGCCGACGGCCTCGTTCAATGCGTCAATGGCGCGGCTGATCTGTCGCAAGCGCCAGTTCCTTTTGCACTCGTGGCGGGTTCGAGGACCCGCCACGGATTTCAAGCTGCGACTTATACGCCCCAGACGGCGGCTCGGTCCTTGTACATCTGGCCTTCAAGGATATTGCCGACGGCGGCGCATTTCTTGATGTACTCGAAATAGGCATCGTGGATTTTTTCCGACATCGGATCCCCTTTCGGATATTCCGCGATCACCTTCTGTGCTGCCTCACCCATGGCCTTCGTGACATCGGCGGGAAAGGCTGACGGTATCACGCCGCCCTTGACCAGCTGATCGAGCACGATCGCATTGTTGTAGGCATAGGCGCTGATCGTTTCTTCCGACTGCGCCAGCGCAGCGTTTCGGATGACCTCCTTGTGGGTATCGGAAAGGGAGTTCCACACATCCAGATTGACGATGCATTCGAGCATCGGGCCGGGCTCATGCGGCGCGGGCATATAGTAATTTGGCGCAATTTTCGAAAGGCCGAGAGCCACATCGTTCCAGGGTCCGACAAATTCGGCGGCGTCGACGACGCCCGATTCCAGTGCCGGGAAGATTTCCGGCGGCGGCAGATTGACCGAAGACACGCCGATTTGCTGCATGATTGCGCCACCCAGGCCGGCAATGCGCATTTTCAGACCCTGCAAATCGTCCAGCGAATTGATCGGCTTCTTGAACCAGCCGCCCGCCTGCGACATCGAATTGCCGGACGGAAACGGTTTCAGGTTGAAGGGGGCATAGGCCTCGTCCCACAGGGCCTGACCACCGCCATGCTGCACCCAGCCGGAGATTTCCGCCGCGGACAGCCCATAGGGCATCGTGGTGAAATACATGGTCGATTTGATCTTGCCGGCGGCAAAATAGGCCGCACCGTGACCGATATCACCGGCGCCCGACGACACCGCATCATTCACGCCAAAGGGTGGAACCAGTTCGCCACCGCCAAAATACTGCACGGTCAGCGCGCCATCGGTCATCGCCGTTATCCGTTCAGCCAGCCGTTCGGCACCCTGGCCAACGCCAGGAAATCCGCGCGGAAACGCGCCGATCAGCTTGAGAGTCCGCTTGTCCTGCGCAATCGCCGGTGTTGCCAGCGCTGCTGCACCGGCGGCGGCGCCGCCGAGTAATGTTCTTCTGTCCATTGTTGTCCTCCCGGATGTTGAAGTTAATTGGGTTTATTGACAAAACCCCGTCCCCTCCAAATGCCACAATCTGCAACCAGATTGTGATTGGCTACAACCTAGACTGAATTTTCAGACAGGCCAAGCGGCTCACCGGGAGCCCTTGAACCGCCAGAAGAGCAACCCATCTTCGGATCATCATCCCCTGGCGACTGCACCGCGAAAGGACGCCCCATGACACAATCCGACAAGACGAACCGCCGCATTGTCCTCGCTTCCCGCCCGGTCGGCGCGCCGACTGACGAGAATTTCCGGCTGGAGGAAACGCCGGTTCCGGTGCCGGCTGCCGGGCAGGTGTTGCTTCGCACCCTTTATCTTTCCCTGGACCCCTATATGCGCGGCCGCATGAGTGACGCCCCGTCCTATGCTGCGCCGGTCAATATTGACGAGGTGATGGTGGGCGGCACGGTGTGTCGTGTCATGGCATCGCAGCACGCCGACTTTGCCGAGGGCGACCTCGTGCTCAGTTTCAGCGGCTGGCAGGATTACGCGCTGTCGGACGGCACCGGGCTGATGAAACTGGACAAGGCCATGCCGCAGCCATCCCTGGCGCTTGGCGTGCTCGGCATGCCGGGCTTTACCGCCTATATGGGCCTGCTCGACATCGGCCGCCCGGTGTCCGGCGAGACGGTCGTGGTCGCCGCAGCCAGCGGAGCCGTTGGGTCGGTTGTCGGTCAGATCGCCAAACTGAAAGGCTGCCGCGTGGTCGGTGTCGCCGGCGGCAGGGAAAAATGCCGGTATGTGCTTGACGAACTCGGTTTCGATGCCTGTATCGATCACCGCGCGCCTGATCTCAAAGAGCAACTGAAGGCCGCCTGTCCCGATGGCATCGATGTCTATTTCGAAAGCGTCGGCGGCGCCGTCTTCGATGCCGTTCTGCCGCTGCTCAACACCAAGGCCCGCATCCCCGTCTGCGGGCTGATCGCCAACTACAATATGACCAGCCTGCCGGATGGACCCGACCGCATTCCCGTGCTGATGGGCGCCATGTTGCGCAAGCGCATTACCATGCAGGGCTTCATCATTTTTGACGATTACGCTCACCGCTATGGCGAATTTGCCAAGGACATGACTGCCTGGTTGCAGCAAGGCAAAATCAAGTTACGGGAGGATATTGTCGATGGTCTCGAAAACGCACCGGACGCTTTCATGGGCCTGTTGGTCGGAAAGAACTTCGGCAAGCTGGTCATTCGCGTTGCCGATCATTGAGGCACTGGTCTTTTGGAGCAATTCAACACAATCAAAGGCCGGCACCGTTGTCCCGCTTCTGACTAAACGTGAAACGCTCTAGTCGCCCAGCGGCAGATGCGGTGTATTCTTGACCTGACCGATGACGACAGAGGTTTCGATTCCGAAGACACCCGGCAATTCGGCCAGAATATCCCGCAGATAGCGGTTGTAATCCTTCATGCCGGGAAGCCGCACTGTCAGGATGTAGTCATGCGCGCCCGTGATCAGGTCGCAGCGCTGAATCTCCGGCAAGGCCAAGATCCGCGATTCGAACTTTGCTATGGAATCGCGGTCCCGGCTCTGCAGTTTGATGAAGACGTAGATGGCCAGTTCCAACCCGCATTTGTCCGGATCGATGTCCGCCCGGTAACCGGCGATGACGCCTGTCTCCTCAAGCCGCCGGACGCGGCGGCGTGTCGGTGTCGGCGACAATCCTACCCTGTCGGCAACGGTTTCGGCACTTGCGCGGCCATCATCGATAAGAGTGGAGACGATTTTTTGATCTATTCTATCCAGCATTAAGATGAAAACCTCTAATATCCTCCGATGAATTAGCAAAATAGACCGGCTTTATCTACGACCGATAGCGTATGATCTCGGAAAAGGAGTGATCGATGTCGAAAAAGAAATCCTTCCGTCGCACCGAAATCGCCGGTCACCGGCTACACCCATCGACACAGATGGTCTCCTATGGCTATGAGCCCGCAATGTCCGAGGGAGCGGTCAAACCACCGGTTTTCCTGACCTCGACATTCGCCTTCCAGTCGGCGGAGGAGGGCGCGGATTTCTTCGACGTGGTCGCCGGCCGCAAGGCAGCGCCGGAAGATGGCGGCGCAGGAGGCCTCGTCTACAGCCGTTTCAACCACCCCAACACCGAGATCGTCGAGGATCGGCTGGCGCTGTTCGATGGCGCCGAAAGCGCCCTGTTGACCGCCTCGGGCATGGCCGCCATCAGCGCCGTGTTCCTGACCCTGACCCGGCCGGGCGACGCGATCGTCCACTATACACCGCTCTATGGCGGCACCGAGGGACTGTTGGGCAAGGTGCTGCCCGGATGGGGCATCAAACCCATCCCTTTCGTCGACGGCTTGTCTGAATCGGCCCTGCTCTACACCCTCGAAAAGGCCGCACGACACGGGCCGGTGAAGCTGCTCTATCTCGAAACGCCGGCCAATCCGACCAACGCCATGATCGATCTCGCCATGGCGCGCCGGGTCGTCGATCAATGGTCAGAGGTCTCCGGCCACCATCCGGTCATCGTCTGCGACAACACGATGCTCGGGCCGGTCTTTCAACAACCGATCAGGCTCGGCATCGATATCTGCGTCTATTCGCTGACCAAATATGTCGGCGGGCACAGCGACCTGATCGCCGGCGGCATCACCGGATCCAAGGCGCTTCTGGCGCCCATCCGCCAGACCCGCAGCGCCTTCGGTTTCCAGCTTGATCCGCATTCCTCATGGATGCTTTCGCGCTCGATGGAAACGCTTTCGCTGCGCATGGAACGGGCCGCCTCATCCGCGACATTGGTTGCCGACTGGCTGGCCGAGAACACGATCGTTCCCTGTGCGGTTCTTCACCCGGCACATTTCACCAATCCCGAAGAATCCAAGGTCTTCGAGACACAATGCAGCGGACCGGGATCGACATTTTCCTTCGTGGTCGAGGACGATCGCGCGCTCGCCTTCCGTATTCTCAATGCATTGCGGCTCTTCAAGCTGGCGGTCAGCCTTGGTGGCACGGAATCCCTTGTCTGCCACCCTGCGTCGACGACCCATTCAGGCGTGCCGGTGGAGGCCCGGGCCGCCGCCGGCGTCACAGACGGCCTAATCCGCATTTCCATCGGCCTGGAACATCCCGACGACCTGATCGCGGATTTGAAACAGGCATTCGACCGGGCGACGGGCGGTAGTCTTTCGCTGGTTGGTTAGCGCAATTCAGGTTTTGCCGGCATCGGTAAACTCTGAATGCATCAACAAAATCAAAGGCCCACACCGTTGTGCCGTTTCTGACAAAACGTGAAACGATCGAATCACCGCTTTACCGGACCGCCATTACCGGGCACCATCGACGGATCGCAAATCAGCAGGTCCGCCCGCCTCCATGACAAACCTGTCCGCTTCTGGCACATCCCACGCCGCGCTTGGCGTGCTGACCGCCCTTGCAGCAGCGATCAGCATCAGTTTTTCCAATATCCTCTCGCCGGCCGTTGTTGAGTCAGGCAGCAACACCGCCACATTGCTGGCCTTTCGCTTTGTGAGTTTTTTGCTGGTCTGCGCGCTGTGGATGAAGTTGAGCGGCACGAGCTTTGTCCTGGACCGTCGATACCGGTGGCCTTGCTTCGTCGCCGGCATCGGCAATGCGGTCGGGTCGGGCGCGTTGATCGCGTCATTCCTCTATCTTCCGCTCAGCCTTGCCATCTTGATCTTCTATACATTTCCGCTACTGACCCGGCTGGGCGAATGTGCGCTGAACCGCCGCCGGCCAGCCGTTTTCGAGGTCCTCTGTCTGGCGGGCGCACTGACAGGCCTTGCCATCTGTCTCGGCTTCGGGTTCGACCATTTGAACACGCCGGGTCTGCTCTTTGCCGTGGCGGCGGCGCTCAGCATCTCCGGTTCCTTTGTGCTGGCCGGGCATCGACTGAAAACGATCCAGCCAACACTGCAGACCTTCTATATGGGCGTGACAGGTCTGGTCATCACGCTTGCCTTCATCCTCACAACCCGATCCTGGGCGCCGCCGCCAATGGAAATAGTCGCGTCCACCCTGATGCTCGGTGCTTCGGTGACCTATGCGGCGGCTTTCTTCGCCATCTATAAGGGGATCGGCATGATCGGCGCCTCACGCACGGCAATGATCATGAACCTGGAGCCGGTTCTGACCATCGGACTTGCCATTCTCCTGCTGCAGGAAGGCCTGTCACCGCATCAGCTTTTCGGCGCTGCCATGGTGATCGCAGCCGTTGTCGCCGCCCAGCTCCGACCACTCTCCGATAGGCCGCAAGAAGCTTGATTCCGGAGATCAGCGGATGTTGGCCGTCCGCATCTGTTTGCGCGTCAAAGCGCCGCTCTGTCGGCATCGGCCGCCGCTCTTTCGGCGACAATGCCGCGTCGCTGAACGCGATAGTCGATGATGCCGACCACTGCAACGATCACGGAAGCAGGCATGAAGAGGACACCAAGCCCCTCCAGCCAAACAGCACCACTGAGCTTGAGCAGCCCGGCTCCGGAGACAAACAGCGCGATCGCCGTATTCAGATAAGCCAGCAATGTGCGCCGGTTAGCCAAATCCGTCCGCGTGATTGCCAGAACCAGATTTTCGACCGATCGTGCCTCGCGTTTTTCCACGTTGATTGCCCTTTCATACATCCTCGTCCGCCAGACCGTTTCGGGTTTAGTCAAAAACGGGACAGCGAAGCCGGTCGTTAATGTCGTCGATGCATTCGGACTTTGCCGATTCCGTCAAAACTGAATGGCCGACAGTGAAGGCAAATCATCGCAAAGGACAGCATTGGATATCAAGCCATAGACCGGTTCAATGCGAAGGGTCTGGTTCGGACCACAGCATGGCACCGCGCCGAAAACGGGAAAGCAGTAGGAGAGCATAGGCTATCAGTGCAAGCGGAATGGCAACTTCCCTGATTTCCGCCATCTCATGTCCCTGTGGCAGCAGATGGCCATGATCCAGCAGCACGATCTGGGACGATACAAGCAGAAACACCATGATGAATATGGCCTTTGTTGCGGCCCGATCACGTTCCCTGAAAAACAGATCTGCCGCAATGAGAACACCCAGATAAAGCAGGAGCTGGTTCGTCACATAGTTCCAGGATTGGTAGAAGAGACCGCACAAGGGCAATGCAAGAATGGCAAAACCGGGTGGTGGTATGAAGATGTTCAGACCGGCGGCGATATCCGGTACGTGACGCGGCCAGGCGAACGGCAGCACGACAAGCAGCAGAATGGCGGTCGTATAGTAGGCCCACTCGAACGGATGGGTGTAGTAATTGTGCAGGTTGATTTCGTTCTGGTCATTGCCCTGGAACAGGGCGGGCGTCGGCAAGTCGAGCCAATGCTGCCCCCAGGACAGTTCCTCCATCAAGATGAAGACCAATACCAGTATCATTCCCACGATCAGCCAGGGCGGGCGCAGGCCCGCGATTTTCTCCCCGTCCGACCGCCGGGCCCGCCGGGTGCACAAAGCCAGCAGCGCGATGGCAGTCAGGAGAAAGAGCTCGGAAAAAACGCTGAGGGTTCTACCCTCTCGTATTTGCACCGCAAGGCCATCGGGCCAGAAAACGACCCCCAGTGCACTGGCCGCCAAAACAAATCCGCCGATCGGTAGCCAGCCGGTTGGCAGTTCCGTCCAACCCGGGCTACGAATCTGTTCGGCAGTCGGTCGCAAGGCCGCGAATACCAGCAATGATGCAACCATCAGACCGGCGGCCTTGGCTGATTCGAACAGATCCCAAAAAGGGGAATACTTGTCCAGAAAATCATGACCCAGGACCAGATATCCGTAGGTGTAGAAACCGATGCAGATCATCACCGCCGTGAACAGCGCGATGCAACGCTGCCAAGGGCTTTGACATCCGCGGATCATGGTTCGCCAGGCGTTCAACTAAAACTCCCCCGGCTGCCAGAAACATCAACCGGGGCGCAAACGCAAGTTTGAACGCGGTGCGTGGTTTAATTCTGGGCGGGTCGTTTGGCCGATAAATCCGCATCGCGGCGAAACCGGGTCATCAGGATCCAGCAATAGGCAACAAGGGCCAGGGGAATGGCGACCTCGCGAATTTCGGTGAGTTCATGGCCGTCGCGCAGCGTGTGCCCCAGCAGAAGAAACACGAGCTGAGACAGCAAAAGTGCTGCGAGCATGGTCGCGATGCCACGCCGAGCAGCCGGTTCGGTCTCCCGTTGAAACATGAATATGGCAATCAGCACACCCAGATAGAACCAGACCTGGTACATGACGAAATTCCAGGTCTCGTAAAACAGGCCGCACAGGGGCAGCGCCAAAATCGCGAATGACAGTGGTGGCACGAACACCGTCAGACCATCGGCAAAGGACGGGACCTCTCGCGGCCAGGCAAATGGCAGCACGACGAACACCAGCACGGCGGTCGAATAGTAGGCCGCCTCGAAACGATGGGTATAGAAATTGTGCAGATTGGTTTCATTCTGCAGGTTCTTTTCAAACCCGTCAGGGGTCGCAAATCCGAGCCAGTGCTGTCCCCACGACATTTCCTCCATCAGGATCAGCAACACGACCGCTATCATCGCCAAAAGAATCCAGACAGGCCGAATCCCGAAAAAACCGGCGCGATCCGACCCCCGTGCACTCCATGCCGAAACCGCTAGAAGCGCGAGGGCGGCCAGAAAGATAAACTCGGTCAGGACGCTCAACGCTCTTCCCTCCCGCACATAATCGGCAATCAGGGTCGGCCAGGCAATCACGGCCAGCGCACTTGCTGCCAGGATACAAAGACCAACCGTCAACCAGCCGGCAGGAAGGGCATCCCAGTGCGCGACGCGCAATTGGCTCGCTTCGGGGCGCAGAGCCAGAAAGACAAGAAAGGATGCGAAAAGCAGGGCGAGCGCCTTGAACCATCCGAACAGGCTCCAGTCCGGCGGATATTTCTCCAGCATCCGGTGGTCATACGCGGCATCACCGTAGACAACCATGGCACCACTGATCGCAATGGCGACAGCCAGTTGAACTGCTCTGCCCACAAGGGATTTTGGGTCTGAAATCATGCGGCGGCTCCCAACAAGATACGCCTCATCAGGCAAATTCACACCCAGTCATCATAAAACACAAACCGTGAACAGATGGATAACGGTGCTTACCACCCCGCCTCGGATACTCGAAACCGGCGACGGCCAAGCCAGACCATTCAGGAAAAATCGGACGTTCCAGTCCTGGACCCGGTCAGAGTCTTACCGAATCCCGGCCTTCTTGAGTCCGTCAATATAGGTTTCCATCTGATCGTCGAGTTTCAGATAGAACAGATGCTCACGGGCAAAGCTGATCGAGAATTCCGGTTTGACCTGATGCAGGTTTCCTATGGCAGATCGGCAGGCATCAGCATCTCCAAGATGCCCAAGTGCCGTTACCAGATGTGCATAGGCCCAGTATTGCGCATTGGGTATGCTTACGGCGCGACGCGCCCAGGCAACGGCGTCTTCATGTTCTCCACGAAACAGGTGGGCGAGCGAGCGATAGGAATAAAACGCCCAGCGAAAAGGGTCATGCGGGCTTAACTTGATGGCGATTTCGAATTGTTCGATTGCTTCGTCGAGGCGCCCCTCATAGGCAAGGGAATCCCCGAGGCCGCAATAGGTGACGGCCAGACAGGGATTGAGTTCAAGCGCATGCTCCAGGGCATCGATCGCCAGATCATATTCCTGTCGGGCCAGATGAACGCGGCCGATGGTGAAAAAGCTGTTGGCGTCCTGGTCGTCCAGTTCGATCGCTCTCTTTGCTGCACGCAGGGCCTCATCCATCCGGGCAGGGTCCGGTTTGGCATCGAAATAGACCATGCTCAGGACAATCGCATAGGCCAGTCGCGAATGGGCCGACGCAAATCCGTCATCCAGTTCGATGGCCTGGCGCAACAGGGCCTGACATTCCCCATTGCTGTCCGGTGTGAATTTGTAGAACTGGGCAACCGCCAGCTGGTAGAGATCCCAAGCCCCGCGATTTTGGCGCGGCCGTCTTTGCGCCTTCTTCTGCTCCGTCAGGCCCAGCTCCGACTCGATCCGGGCGGCGATCATTTCCGATATCTCATCCTGGAGTTCGAAAATATCCACCATGTCCCGATCGTATCGCTCGGACCACACACTGTGTTCGGTCTCGGCATCGACCAGCTCTGCGCTGATGCGAAAACGTGTGCCCGCCTTGCGGACGCTCCCGGTCACGATGTAATTGGCATCGAGCTGTTCGCCGATGCGGCGAATGCTGTCCGCTGATCCGCGAAAGGAAAAAGCGGGGTTGCGGGCAATGACTGTCAGCCAGCGATTTCTGGCAAGCGCAATGGTAATGTCTTCGGTGATCCCATCGGCGAAATAGTCCTCGTCCGGATCGCGGTTCATATTGACAAAAGGCAGGATTGCAACGCTTGGCTGGCTCGCGATCGCCGCGAGTGCCTTGTTGTCGCTGATCAAGTCCGCCACATCGCCTGGGCCGGCACTCTCGACCGGGGCGATGAACCGGAAACCGCGTCCATGCACGGTGGAAATCACCTTCTGCGATGCCCCATCGTCACCAACTGCGCGCCTGGCGGCCTTGACCTGGCTGCTCAATGCCGCATCCGAGACAATCCGGTCGCCCCAGATTGCCGCGAATATCTCATCCTTCGTGACCATCCTCTCGCGGTTTTTCACGAGCAGCAGAAGCAGATCGAAGGCCTGTGGCTCGACGGCAACCCGTTGGCCCGCCTCGCGCAATTCAAACAGCGTCGTATCCAGCTCGAATTGGCCGAAGCGGATCACTCCTGCGCCACTCTTTTCCGGATCCGGCCGGTCCTGCGGGTCAATCCGATAGGCTTCGATGGGACGGTTGATGTTCTTGACCGATTGCTTTCCCAGCGAGACGAAGGCAACCGCAACCTTGTCACCAACATGGTCATGGACCTGTTTCGACAGGACGATACCACCGGGCGGTGCCAGAGTCTCCAGCCGGGCCGCGATGTTCACCCCGTCACCATAAATATCCGCCCCCTCGACGATCACGTCACCAAGATGCAAACCGATGCGCAGATGCATCTCCTGAGCGACAGCCAGGGCTCTGTTGTCGGCAGCCAATTCCCTTTGGATATCCAAGGCACATTGCAATGCATCGACGACACTCGAAAACTCGACCAGTGAACCATCGCCCATCAGTTTGACCGTTCGCCCGGAATGTCGGGCGATCGCCGGATCAATGATCTGCGCCCGGATCTGCTTCAGACGATCCAGTGTTCCTTCTTCATCGCGCTCCATTCGTTGGCTGTAGCCAACGACATCCATCGCGACAATCGTCGTCAGTTTCCGCTGCATCCTGCCCCCCAAGGACACGCCAAAAGGCGCGCTATACCACCACCTTCTTGTTGGAAAACCGGGCGGTTGAAATGACTGTTCAACGTATAACGCACGGGCAAACTGCCCGTGCCACCAACAAAATCGTCGCCATTATCCGACTAATCTTCACCATAGCCATCAAACAGCGCTGTGGATATATACCGCTCCGACGAACTGGGCAGCAAGGTGACGACGGTTCGGCCCTTCATATCACTGCGCTGCGCCACCCGCATTGCACAGGCCAGCGCTGCACCCGATGAGATTCCGACCGGCAATCCCTCAACGGCGGCTGCCTTTCGTGCCGTTGCCATGGCCTCCTCATTGCTGACAAGCAACACCTCGTCGATCAGGTCTGTGTCGAGCACATCGGGAACGAAACCCGCACCAATTCCCTGGATCAAATGCGGTGAATGCGTTCCACCGGATAGAACAGGGCTGTTTTCCGGTTCAATGGCAAAGATGCGGATATCGGGCCTGCGCGCTTTGAGCGACGACCCTATCCCGGTCAGGGAGCCACCCGTACCGACGCCAAGAACTACGGCATCCACAACACCGTTGGTGTCCCGCCAGATTTCCTCGGCGGTCGTCCTGCTGTGGATTTCCGGGTTGGCCGGATGCCCGAACTGCCACGGCATCACGGCATTATCCGTTTCGGCTATGATCTCCTTGGCCTTGTCGATGGCACCACCGATGCCCTTTTCCCGCGGCGTGAGCACCACTTCCGCCCCCAGAAAGCGCATCAATTTGCGACGCTCGATTGAAAAACTGTCGGGCATGGTGACGATACAGCGATAGCCCTTTGCGGCGCAGGCAAAAGCGAGCCCAATCCCGGTGTTTCCCGAGGTCGGCTCAACGATCACGCCATCCGGCTTCAGCGAACCATCGGCTTCCATGGCTTCCAGCATCGCAACCGCGATACGGTCCTTGACGCTGGAGAGCGGATTGTAGAACTCGAGTTTGGCAAGCACTTCGGCCTGACAGCCGGCCTCGTTCGCCAACCGCCCGATCCGCACCAGGGGCGTGTTGCCGATCGTTTCCAGAACGCTGTTGTAGACCCTGCCACGTCCCGGCTTGTCGAATGTGAGTTGTGTGGTGTGTGTATCGGCCATGTTTGTGGATCCTTCTGCCTGTATCAGTGAATGGGATTTGTTCCGGAAATCACCCAGGAGGAACTGTCCATGACAATCCCGTCCGAGCTTTTCGTTTCTTTCATGATGGCCTCGGCCAGGGCCGCCTCGATCTGCGGACGCATTTCCTCTGCCCTCTCACCGGCTTCACGAAACACCTCTCCGGCCGGGCCGATCGCCAGTTGAAAGGCGATGGCGTCCTTGACGTCCCGTCCGACCAGAACGGGCGCATCGACACGCTGAAACTCGATGTCGGTGTATCCAGCCGATTGCATCATCGTTCGCACCGTGTCTTCATTGGACATGGAGAACGGACCCGGTCCGCAGGTCTGCGCTTCGGCCCCCGGCTGCGGCAGGAAGTCCAGAACGATGTCCTTGGCCATCGAAAGCCACGGATTGTCAGCCCGGTTGCGCCAGACGATATGAACCATGCGGCCACCCGGTTTGAGCGCCCGCCGCATATTGCGAAGCCCGGCCACCGGATTGGCAAAGAACATGGTTCCAAAACGGGCGAATACAAAATCGAACTGGTCGGTCGGCAACTCAATTTCGGCATCGCCACGCATGAAATGCAGGTGACAGTTTTTGTGGGACAGCGCATGGACCCGTGCATGCTGCAAAAATGCATCGCAGCAATCGACACCCAGGACACTGCCGGTCGGCCCGACAATCTTGGCAAGCTTGATCGCCGTGTCGCCAAATCCGCAACCTACATCAAGAACCCTGGCACCCGCCTGCACAGGGAGATCCGGAAACACGGCTTCACTGTGGTTTGAGAGGCCGTCGACAAGAATGTGCCTGAACCGGATGAATTTGGGTGCCAGTACATCGTTCCAGAATTCGACAAAAGGTGTGTCCTGTGTGATCGCTTCGTTCACATTGGCTCGGGCATTCATGGGTCGATCCTCCTGATCATTTCCGTTCGATTGAACCTGCACACACTATCGCGCTGGTGGTCGGCCCGTGCTTGGGCGAATGCTGAAGAAGTTCTGGAGAATTCATGGAGACGGGTTGAATTCTGCCTCTTTGCCCACGGTTTTGCGAATTCGGCGTCCCTTTTACGGTGGTGTTGTGAACTGTCGGGCGGAGGCATAAGGTGCATCTCATTGCCAAATTGCCTGGGGAAGACGCCGCGTGACTGCCACCATTTTAGCCAATGCCCGCATGTTTGATGGGGTTTCCGACGACATCAATCCGCATTGCGACGTTCTGGTTGTCGATGGCCTCATTCGTGAGATCGGCGAAACCATTGACTTTCCGGATGCCAGACGACTGGATGTGGCGGGCCGTTTTCTGATGCCCGGGCTGATCGATGCGCACTACCACGCCAACACACCAAGCTACGATTTCTACGGAACCGACAGAATGCCGCCCGCCCTTCTGGGTGCCCATGCGGCGCGCCTGTTATCGGGCGCACTCGACCGTGGATACACGACGCTGCGCGACGCCGGTGGCGGTGACATCGGTCTCAAGCTGGCCATCGACGAAGGGTTGATTGACGGGCCGCGCTTCTACTTCCCCGGCCGAGCCCTGACCCAGACGGGCGGACATGGGGATATGCGCCGTCGCAATTATGTCGAGCCGTGTGGCTGTGCCTATTCCGGGGTGGTAACCCAGACCGTCGACGGACCAGACGAAGTGCGCAAGGCAGCCCGCGAGGAATTCCGCAAGGGCGCAACGCACATCAAGATTTTCGTTTCGGGCGGTGTTTCAACCGATCTGGCGCCGCTCGACATGCCGCATTTTTCCGATGAAGAAATCAAGGTCGCCGTCGAGGAAGCGGCGCGGCGAAACTCCTACGTCATGGCGCATTGCCACACCGACGATGCGGCGCGCCGTTGTGTCGGGTTGGGCGTCAGAACGCTCGAACATGGCAGCCTGATACAGTTTGAAACAGCAAAGTTCATCGCGGAATCCGGCGCCTACGTGGTCCCGACGCTCTCGGCCGGTCAACTGATCGCGGAAAACGCGGCGGAACTCGGGCTTCCAGCGTCGGCCGCCGAAAAAGTCCGCGACGTCAATGCGCGGACGCTCGACGCCATCGAGGCTTGCGTCAGGGCCGGCGTGAAACTCGGGCTCGGCTGCGATCTGCATGGCGACGAATTCGTTCGCACCCAGGGGCGGGAGTTGATGTTGCGCGGAAAAGTCCAGCCAGCCATCGACGTATTGCGGTCTGCCACATCAATCAACGCGGAGATCGTCCAGGCCGAGGGCAAACTCGGTGTGATCGCACCCGGTGCCCATGCCGACATGATCGTGGTCGACGGTGATCCATTGACCGATCTGTCGCTGTTCGTCAATTCCGCCGAAACCGTCGCCATGGTGATGAAAGGCGGGCGCGTGGTCCGGTCGCGACTGTAGGGCAAACGCTCACCGGCACATTTCACGTTTCTGACAAGAGGTGAAACGATCTAGTCCGTCGCCACGTCTGTTTCAAAGTCGGAAGGCAGCGTAACTTCCAGCAACTCGCAATCCGGTGAACACTCCCGGTAGGCAACCTTGAAATAAGGCGGCAGGACAAATGCATCGCCGGCGACGATCTCATAGGGTTCCTCTCCATCGACAGCCAGCGTCAGGGAACCCTCCTTGACGAAGGTAAAGAGGATATCGGTATCGTGGCTGGTCCTCGGCGGCGTGTGGCCACTGATGGGACGCGCGACCTGCACGCCGGCAACACCCTGTGTCGCCGCGCCGATGCCGGTATCACGGGCCTCGAACCCGGGAACGCGCCAGGGCTTCCACACGGCCTCGGCCACCTTGTCGAAGACAAAGCGGGTTCCCTGGAACTGACGTTCGGGATCATGCCGACCGGTCGGCAGGGTCATCTCATGGTCGATCGTGGTGACATGTTCGGCCGGTACGCCGATTTCGATCACCTCCACATTGTCGGACGCCACCAGCACCCGGTGGCGGATTTCCGGCGGCTGGATCACGCAATCGCCGGCGGTCAGACGGATCGGCGGCCCCTGGTCTTCATAGACGACATCAACCCAGCCCCGATAGCAGAAGATCAACTGAAATCCGACCGTATGGTAATGCACCATGTCGGGCACAGGACCGCCATCCGGAATGCGGATATGGGATGCAATGATGGAGCCGCCCAGGCGGTCCGGAATGAGATCGCGATAGCGCATTCCGGCCCTGCCGATGACCCAGCTGTCACTGTCCTTCAAGCGGCGGACCAGAAACGAATGCTGCGTTTCGGGTTGCACCAGCGGGGGATCGGCATCGATGATCTCAACCCTTGTACCCCCGGGGCTCTCCAGTTCCGTCCGGCCGCCGGCAACCTCTTCCGGCCGTTCACACAACAGTCGCAACGTTGCACCGGCACTCTCCGCATCGCGTTCCAGCCGCACGCAAAGCCCATGGCCCGAAATCACGGCAACAGCCGGATCATCAGCCGGAAAGATCTTGTCGAGGCGAAATCCAAGTCCCTTCAGGAAGAAGGGAAGGTCCTTGGCCAGATCGCGTGTCGGCAGGTTGATTTCCGCCGCTGCGATATTCTCGCTCTTGATGTCAGGATTGGCGTTCATGTTACCCGCACTCCCTCTGCTGTTGTGGTTTCACCCGGCGCGGCTTGCATCGGCCGAAGGTGGACCTGGTCACTTCGCTGCCGGAAACTTCGCATCGACGGTGATGACGACAAGGATGCGCGCCGGTTCGTCACCGCCCGCGATATAGGCGTGTGCCATCATGCCGTCGAAATAGATGCTGTCGCCCTCTTCAAGCAGCAACGGCGCGTAAAAATCCGTATGCAGCACCAGTTTCCCCGAAAGAACATAGAGAAACTCCTCACCCGGATGGCTGGCCAGGCCGCCGACTTCCGCGACCGATTTCTTTTCGACCACATTGACCGCCGGATGCATTTTCTTGTTTGCCAGATCGGTGCACAGAACGTTCGACAAATACCGGGCGGTTTCCACCGGAGTGCGGTCGGACTGGCGGGAGATCGAACGGACACCATTTCTGATCGGGCTGGCCAGATCGCCGAAAAAGGCTGTGATATCGACATCCAAAGCCTGGCTCAGAATGTAGAGATTATGGGCGCTGACGGGGGTTTGCTCGTTTTCCACACGCGACAAAGTGGCTTCTGAAACCCCCGTACGCTTTGACAATTCACTCAGTGAAAGAGACTTGGCCCGTCGAAACCCCTTCAGCTTGGCGCCGACCTGGAGGTCTTCGTAAACCGGTGTCTTGGTCTGTTCTTCACTCATGAGCATCACTCCCAATTGGATCGGGGCCCTGATCGGCTGATGGTTGCGATGGCGGTCCGTATCCGCCACCACCCGGCAATTCCACAATCAGGCTGTCACCGGCCGGTACGAGATGAATGCCCTTGCCTTCAAGCGTGCGACCGGATCCCAACCGCACACGCCCGGCAGAGCCTGCCGAACCACCGGCCCGCCCTCGAGCCGGGTGTTGTATCCGATCGAATGTCGCGGCCGAAACGGTGAACGGTACCGATTCCCGATTGGCGATTTCGATCACCTGGCCATCGCCGCCGCGCCACTGCCCCTGGCCACCGGAACCGCGCAGCAGGGATTTGCGCCGAAACCAGAGCGGTGACTGGTTCTCCGTTATTTCAAGGGGAATCGAACCAACGCCGCTCGGGAAGGCCATGGCGGACAATCCATCCTTGCCGGGTCGTCCGCCGACGCCGCCGATCCCGACATTCATGACATTGAAGCGCGTCGTTCCGGCAAGACTGTCCAGCGGCGCCCGGCCATGGGCCGATGCCAGGGCGAGAACCCATATGCTGCCTGCGCTTTCGGCCTGGACCCGGTCGGGCAGGGCCTGCGCCAGACAGCCGAAAACCGCATCCGGCAACATCTGGCCGATCACGTGCCGCGCCGTTACCGGGCTCGGTGGCAGCGGGTCGACACAGGTGCCCGGTTCGCTGATCAGTTCGAAGCAGTCCAGTGAACCCGCATTGTTGGGCACATGCGGAGCAATGATGGCTTTAAGCCCGAACACGACATAGGCGTGGCTGTAGGTCCGCGGCGAGTTGATCCCGTAGTTGGAGCTTGGTGAACTGCCGGAAAAATCGATCGTGACGCGATCGCCATCGATCGTCAGCCGGGTTCTGATGGTGATGGGTGCCTCGTAGCCGTCAAGCGGCAGGTCATAGTCGAAACAACCATCCGGCACGTCCCGGATTGCCTTTCGCGTCGCAGCCTGTGATGTCTGCAGGATATGATCAGCCAATGGCTGCAAGGACTGCAACCCGAACTCGCCCATCATGTCGATCAGGCGATTGACACCGGTATCATTGGCGCTGATCAGCGACATCAGATCACCACGCACTTCCACCGGATTGCGCGAATTGGCGACAATGATCGACAGAAGGTCTTCGTTGAGCACACCGGCCCGCCGCAGGAACATGTGCGGGATCCATGTGCCCTCCTCGAACACCGAATTGGCATCAGCCGAAAATCCAAGCCCGCCGACATCGATGACATGGCAGGTCGAGGCGAACAGTCCAACGGCGCGATCGCCGCTGAAGGCAGGTGTCACCACGACAAAATCAAATAGGTGACCCGTTCCCATCCATGGATCGTTGGTCACCAGAACATCGCCCGGTGAAAGGCTTTCGACCGGGAACCGATCGAGAAAATGCGCGACGGCATTGGCCATCGTATTGACATGTCCCGGTGTTCCGGTCACCGCCTGGGCCAGCATCTTGCCGCTCAGATCGTAGACGCCGGCCGACAGATCACCGGCCTCCCGCGCAACTGAGCCGAACGCTGTGCGCAGCAGCGATTGTGCCTGTTCCTCAACGACCGAAATCAGCCGGTTCCACATCACCTGGGTCTGAATCTCCGCCAGCGCCCCGACACTCATTGCAGGGCCTCCTTTCGCTCCAGCACGATGGATCCGTGCTGGTCGATAAAGGCCTCGAAGGCCGAGGTCACAATGGTGGATGTCTCATGTTCCGCAATAATGGCCGGACCGATGATTCTCTGCGCTCCTCCAAGGTCGAATCGCCAGAAGATCTCGGTATCCAGCACTTTGCCCGCGGGGCCGTCAAACAACAGCCTGCTGCCGCGTGGCGCAGCGCCAACCTGCGTCGTGATACCATCATCCGCCAGGGTATACGCCGTGTCTGGCACAGGGTCATTTCCATCGATGGAACATTCGACGGTCACCGACCAGGTGACGATCTCGGAGGCAACGTCGCTCATGGTCAATCCGTAGACCGCATTGTAGATGGCCGCAAAGGCCGCATGAATTGCCTCTCCATCTTCTTCTTTCAACGTGCCTGCCGGCAATTCGACTTGAATTTCGTGTCCCTGCCCGACATAGCGGATGTCGACAATGCGCGTGGTTTTCAACACTGCGCCCATAGCCGCCGGTGCGACAATTGCCATCGCTTCGGCTTCCATCTCACCAAGCATCCGGTTGGCAGCGGCCGCATCGAACTGCGCGAGAGACATCGACCGGCTGCGAGTGACTTCGTAAGCAATCGGCGCCTTGAGGAACCCGATCGCCGAGCCGACACCGGCACCACTTGGCACAATCATCCGTTCGACACCCAGCTTTTCGGCAAGACGGCACAGATGCAGCGGCGCACCGCCTCCAAAGGCGATCATCGTGCAGCGCGAAACATCCTTGCCTCTCTCGATCGCATGGACACGAGCGGCATTGGCCATGTTTTCCTCGACAATTTCATTGATGCCCACCGCCGGCCAGTGGCCATCCAGACCCAGGGGAGCGCCGATTTGGGATGCCAGCGCATCGCGGGCCGACTGCCCGTCGAGCGATATTTTTCCACCAGCAAAGGTCGCCGGGTCAATCTTGCCGAGCGCCAGATTGGCGTCGGTCACCGTGGCGTGACGCCCACCTGCCCCATAACAGACCGGACCGGGCTCAGAGCCAGCACTGTCCGGCCCCACAGTGATGCGATTGAGACCGTCGATACGGGCGATTGATCCGCCACCGGCACCGATTTCGACCATTTCGATAACCGGAATGCGAACTGGCCATCCGGACCCCTTCGTATCGCGGTAGGCCCGGGCAATCTCGAAGTGCCGTGCCCGTTCGGGCACACCATTGCTGATCAGGCAAATCTTCGCGGTGGTGCCACCCATGTCGAAGGACATGACGTCGGAAAGCCCACTCTGCGTCGCGATATGTGCCGCAAGAATGGCGCCGCCGGCTGGGCCGGATTCCACAAGGCGGATGGGATAGCGTGAAGCACTGTCCAATGTGGTCAGCCCGCCACCCGACATCATCAGGAACAACGGTGCGGTCATTCCCTTTTCGGCCAGCGCCTCCCGCAACCGGGCCAGATAGCCGGAGATCAGCGGTCGCACACAGGCATTCGCCGCGGTGGTGGAAAATCGCTCATATTCACGAATCTGCGGGCAGACCTCATGCGACATGCAGATCGTCACGTGATCGTCCAGCAATTCGCGAAGGGCCTGCGCGATGTGTTGTTCATGCGCCGGATGCGCATAGGCGTGCAACAGGCCGATCGCAACGGCTTCAACGTTCTCATCCATGAGCCGTCGTGCGATCTCGGTAATGTCACCATCGTTCACCGCCGCCAGTACCGAACCGTCCGACGCCAGCCGCTCCTCGACGCCGAATCGCAATTTTCGTGGCACGATGGCGGGCGGCATATCGATCATCAGATCATAATGGTCGAACCGTTTTTCATAGCCGAATTCCAGAACATCCTCGAACCCGTTAGTGGTCACAAACGCCGTTTTGGCGCCCTTTCTCTCGATCAGCGCGTTGGTTGCCAATGTTGTGCCGTGAACAAAAAGGTCGATCTGAGCCGGTAAAATACCGGTTTCTGCCAACAGCAGATCGACACCCTGCAGCAACCCCTGTTCCGGACGTTGAGCATCGGTCAATGTCTTGTTGCTGTGCCGCTCGGAGCCGATTTCAAGCACGATATCGGTGAACGTGCCCCCGATATCAACCGCCAGCCTTACGGTGCGGTCATCCTTCATGTCTGCCCAAGCCTTGGCCGACGGTGCCGCTTGACCATATGGACCAAATCCCCTTTTTCACCACAGATTTTGCATATATGAAATTTTTTTGCAACACGACTGAAAGGGGCCAGCTTGGCGATGAATTCGCTGAATTCCGCCATCACCCGACACAAGACTTCAATCTGCACAGCGGTGCGGATCGGTATGTTGACAGAATATTTCAAATATGAAACTTTTTGCTCTCGGACGGAGGCCGAAGGCGATGTTGGACAATGCTGACCTTGCGAAGCAGGCGCGGGCACTGGATGCCAGCGATCCGATTGCATCGGTGTGCGATCAGTTTGAACGACCAGAGGGCTGGGTGTTCTTCGACCCGAATTCGATCGGTCCGACACCGAAAACCGCCGGCGCGGCTGCAGCCAATCTGGTCGACGAATGGGCCACTTTGCGTCGTCGAGGCTGGGCGGAACGGGATTGGATCCACATGCCGGCGAGACTGGGCGACCTGATCGCGCCGATGATCGGCGCAGGCCCCGGAGAGGTCCTGGTCTGCGACAACACGACCGTCAATCTTTACAAGGCCATCGGACACGCGCTGGAGATCAACCATGATCGCTCGGTACTGCTCACGCAGGCGGACAATTTCCCGACAGATCTTCATGTGTTGCAGGGTTTTGTGCATTCATCCGACAGGTCACTGACAATCCGTTATGTGGAAACGGAAGACGATGCGATCGCCGCGCTGGACGACACCGTCGCGCTCACCTCGTTCAGCCATGTCGAGTACAAATCCGGTGCCCGCTGGGACATGGAGCGGATCGGAAAAGCGGCGCGGAGCGCCGGTGCTCTCGCCCTTTGGGATGTCTCGCACGCGGCCGGTGCCGTTCCGGTCGACGCCCGTGGCAGCGGTGCCGATTACATTGTCGGGTGCGGCTACAAATATCTGAGCATGGGGCCGGGTGGACCGGCTTTCATCTATGTGCGCCCGGATCTGGTGAACCGAGCCTGGCCACCGATTTGCGGATGGATGGGACACGCCGATACTTTTTCTCTTCCAAAGACCTATGTTCCCCGTGACGGCATCGTCCGCTTCCTGGCTGGAACACCCATGGTCGGTGCCAATTCCCTCGCACAATGTGCAGCCGAGATATTCAATCGCTATGGACCGGATGATCTCTGGGCGCGTCATCAATCGCTCAGCGAATTCTTTATACTGGCGGTCGAAACTCTATGCGGCCCTCTTGGTGTGGAGGTCACGTCGCCGCGCGACTATCAGCGTCGCGGCGGTCATGTCAGCATCAAGGCACCCGGCTCCGGCCGCGTGGTTCAGGCCCTGATTGACGCGAAAGTCGTATCCTCTTTTCGCAAACCTGATTCGATCCGCTTCGGGATCAGTCCACTGGCCCTGACGCATGTCGATATCTGCGATTCCGTCACCAGATTGCGGGACATTCTTGAGAAGCAGACCTGGAAGGACCCCAAATACGCAAATGTTTCAGTTTGACTCGGCCGGTCGACCGGGCAAACATCAACACAAAGCCGGGACAAGCCCGGCAAAAGAGGGAGTAGACAATGAAAAAGCAAATTCTCATGGCCGCCGTAGCGGCACTGATGGCGGCGCAACCGGTCTCCGGCTGGGCTGACGACGTCAAGGTCGGTGCATTGATGGGCATCACCGGTCCCCTGGCCAATTTCATTCCACCCATTCTCAACGCCGCCAAATTGGCTGAAGCGGATGTCAATGCAGGTGGTGGCATTTTGGGTGGCAACAATTTCGTTCTCGTAGTCGCTGATGGACAGGCTGCTGCCCAGCCATCTGTCGATGCAGCTTCCAAACTGGTCAATCTTGAAAATGTCGCCGCGGTCATGGGTGGTCTTTCGTCGGGCGCGACAATTGCCGCTGCCAATGCGGTGACGATCCCCAACAAGGTCCTGCAGGTCTCTCCAACCGCAACCTCGCCGGCCCTGACGGACATTGAGGACGACGATCACGTCTACCGGATTGTCCCGAGCGACAACTACCAGGGGGAAGTGCTGGCCAATATCGTGTTGGACGAAGGGCTCAACAAGGTCGCCGTGGCCTATGTGAACAACGACTATGGCGTCGGCATCGCCAACACATTCAAGACAGCGTTTGAAGCAAAGGGCGGAACCATTACGGCCTTTGAGAAACATGAAGACAAGAAGAACTCCTATCGCGGTGAACTCGCGACACTGGCATCCAGCGGTGCGGATGCGCTGGTCGTGATCGCCTATGCGGCCGGTAGCGGCGCGAAGATTGTCAAGCAGTCGCTGGAGAACGGTTTCTTCGACCGTTTTGTCGGAACGGATGGTCTGCGCGACGATATTCTCATCGAACAGGTCGGCGCCGATGCCCTGGCGACATCGTTTTTCTCGTCGCCGACCTCTCCGGCAGAAAATGCCTTGTCGGCCGCACTGCGCAAGCGTTTTGATGAAACCTATGGTGAAGGCTCGGACAAGCCCTTTGTCGATCAGACCTATGACGCCACCATGTTGATCGCACTGGCGATCGAGAAAGCCGGGTCGACCGACCGCGCGGCGGTCAAGAATGCCCTGCGCGAGGTCGCCAATGCACCCGGCGAAGTCGTCGGACCGGGCGAATGGGCCAAGGCCGTCAAACTCATCGCCGAAGGCAAGGACATCAATTACGAAGGTGCCTCCGGCGGCCACGAATTCGATGAAAACGGCGATGTTGCCGGCTTCATCGGAAAATTTGTCGTCGATGGCGATTCCTACAAGCAGATAGCCATTTTCGAATGATCGAGTGTCCGGCCGCCGGCGCTGACATTGCGCCGGCGACCGGTTGAGCCATGGCGCTGGTCCCCAGAATAGGCTTTGATTCCGTCACGATGCGGTTCGGCGGCGTGGCGGCTGTCGATGACTGCAGCTTTGACATCCCGGCCGGCAAGATCACCGGGCTGATCGGACCGAACGGCGCGGGCAAGACGACGGCATTCAACGTCATCGCGGGCCTGCTCGCCCCGACGGAAGGCCGGGTGTTTCTGGATGGTGACGATATCACCGCGCTTCCCGATTTCCGAAGGCAGGCTTTGGGCCTCAGTCGCACCTTTCAACTGGCGCACGAATTCAGCCGGATGACGGTCATCGAAAACCTGATGGTCTCGGCCCGCAATGACATCGGCGAAAACATCTTCAACGCCGTGTTTCGACCATCCAGCTGCCTCGACCAGGAGCGCCAGGCCTTTGAAAAAGCGCAGCAAACGCTGGCCTTTCTGGAGATTGACCAACTGGCCTACGAACTTGCCGGCAATCTGTCGGGCGGACAAAAAAAACTTCTGGAACTTGGCCGGGCGCTGATGCAGGAGCCACGGATCATTCTGCTGGACGAAATCGGTGCCGGGGTCAATCGCACCCTTCTGGGCAAAATCGCCGACAAGATCAAACAGCTCAATGAGGAACGGGGCTACACCTTCTGCCTGATCGAACACGATCTGGATTTTGTTGCGCGGCTGTGCCACGGGGTCATCGTCATGGCCCAGGGCAACGTGTTGATGACCGGGACCGTCAATGAGGTCCGGCGCGATGAGCGCGTCATCGAAGCCTATTTCGGCGGCGGCAAATACCAGGACGCATCATGAGCCGGCGCGTGCTCGATGTTCAGGGTGTCAGTGCCGGTTACGGCCAACAGGCAATCATCACGAATATCAACCTGCATGTCGACGATCAGAGCATCACCGCGATTATCGGGCCGAACGGCGCTGGAAAGTCCACCTTGCTCAAGGCCGTGTTCGGCCTCAATCAGCATCTCGGTGGCGAAATCCTGTTCGACGGCCGGTCGATCTTCAACGCCCGAACGGCTGACCTCGTCCCGATGGGGATTTCAGCGGTGCCGCAAACCCACAACGTGTTTCCCTCACTCAGTGTCGAAGAGAATCTCGATATCGGCACATTTGCTGCGCCACCGCCGGATGCCAGGGCAACCAAGGCCAAAATCCTCGACCTGTTTCCAGATCTGAAGGAAAAACGCAGCCAACAGGCAGGCGAACTCTCCGGCGGTCAACGCCAGATGGTTGCGGTCGGACGGGCCCTGATGAGCGACCCGAAGCTGATCCTGCTGGACGAGCCGACAGCCGGCCTGTCACCGGCCTATCTGGAAATCATATTCGACCTGTTGCTTCAGGTGCGCGACAGCGGTGTCGCCATCCTGATGGTTGAGCAAAACGCCAAACAGGCGTTGGCGATCGCTGATTTCGCCTATGTTCTGGTCAATGGCGAAAACGCCTATGAGGGAACAGGCGCGGATCTGCTTGCCAATGACGAGGTTCGCCGATCCTTCCTTGGCGGGAGCGCCGCCAATGATTGACTTCATCAATTTTTATCTCATTCCAGGTCTCACGCTTGGCAGCATCTATGCGCTCGGCGCCGTCGGCATCTCGATGATTTTCGGTATTCTGCGGTTCGCCCATTTCGCCCATGGGGACCTGATGACGGTTGGCGCCTACGCCGCGCTGACCGCTGTCTGGGTGCTTGGCATCCCGGCCCTGGCAGCGATACCGATCGCCATTGTCTTTACCTGTCTGGTTGCTCTGATGGCTGATCGGCTGTTTTACAAGCCGCTTCGTGACCTGCCGACCATTTACACTGTGATAGCCTCCTTTGGCGTGGCACTGATGTTGCGCTCGCTCGTCCAGACATTCTGGGGCACCGACAGCGAAGTCTATATGACCGGCTTTCAAAAACCGGTTGTCCTGTTCGACATCTTCCGTGTTGCGACACGCCACCTGCAGATCATCATCGCCACCGCGCTGCTGACGCTGGCGCTCCATCTGTTCCTCAGCCGAACCCAGATGGGCAAATCGATGCGGGCTGTGGCTGACGATCCGGCACTTGCCAGCGTCGCCGGGCTGGACACCGAACGGGTCATCCGCTGGACCTGGATCATCGGCGCGGGGCTTGCCGCGATTGCCGGTGTCTTTGTTGGCCTCGATACGGATGTCCACACCAATCTTGGCTGGAACCTGCTGCTGCCCATGTTCGCCGCTGCCCTTCTCGGCGGCATCGGAAAACCGCTTGGCGCCATTGCCGGCGGACTGATCATCGGCGTTGCCGAGGAAATCTGCACCTACCCGGTCTTTGGCGAAAGTCTCATCTCGCCCAGCTACAAGACCGCGATCGCCTTTGTCATCATGGTTCTGATCCTGATTTTCAGGCCACAGGGTCTCTTCAAGGGGAGGCTGATGTAATGGAACTCCCAGGCTTTGTGTTTTACTTCATCACCTTTTTCACCATGGGCGGGATTTACGCAATTCTGTGCCTCGCCCTGAACATGCAATGGGGGTTTGGCGGGCTTTTTAATGCCGGGATCGCCGGTTTTTATGCAATCGGGGCCTACACCGGAGCAATTCTCACAGCCGCCGGATCCGACGACCATGTGGGTGGATTTGGCCTGCCGATTCTCATCGGGCTGGTCTGTGCCGGTATAGCATCTGGCATCGTCGGCTGGATGATCGCCCGCATCTGCGTCCGGCTCAAGGCCGACTATCTGGCGATGGCATCCATTGGCATTGCCGAGATCATTCGTTTGGCAATTGTCAATGAAGAGTGGCTGACCAATGGCAGCCTGGGCATTTCACGCATTCCGCGTCCGCTGGAATCTGTGTTTTCAGGCCGCCAGAGCGAAGTGTTTTTCGTGGTGTTCGTCTGGATCGTTGTCGCCGTGACCTTCCTGGTTGCGCGACGCCTGCAGGTCAGCCCCTGGGGCCGGGTCATGCGCGCCATCCGCGACAATGATGCCGCCGCCGCCTCCGTCGGCAAGGACGTGCAGCGCTTTCGTACCGAAACCTTTGTCGTCGGAGCGATCTTCATGGGTGTTGCCGGCGCGCTCAGCGCCCACTATTTCAAATTCTTCAGTCCGGATGCCACGGAACCGCTGCTGATCACGTTCCTTGCCTGGGTCATGCTGATCGCCGGCGGCAGCGGCAACAATATCGGCGCGGTGGCGGGTGCCCTCGTGATCTGGGCGATCTGGTCGCTCACCGAAGTGGTCACGCAGCAACTGCCACCCGATTGGGCCACCCGCAGTTCCTATATCCGCATGCTGCTGGTCGGCCTATTGCTGCAATTTGTCCTGCAGCGTTTTCGCTCCGGCCTGTTTCCCGAAAAATCACCGAAACTGCGGGTCAGCGACGACCGCTGATCCATGGCCTCCCGGATCTGACCGGTTTTTCGATGGTCAGGCGTGCGGTTTCCTTGCACTCGCCGCGTCCCGCTCATCCCTTTCAACGGGCACCGGACCTGGCATCACCTCTTCAGCATCGTCAGGTGCCATCGGCCGGTCCTCCTGATCGCCGAGAGCCGATCGGTTGCCAGGATCGTCCAGTTTGCGGTTCAGTTTTCGCACATTCTCAACAGTTGCCTCCAGCAATCGGCGGTTTGTTGCAATGGCATCAGCCAGAAGGGCAAGAACGAAAGTGACATATCCCAACGTGATGAACACGCCGCCAAGAACAAGTGACTGTATCCTTCCGTCGGTGTCCCCCATCACAAAATAGACAAGAAACCGAACCACCGGAATGACACCAATCAGAAACAGGAGCAGGCTGACAATCGAAAACACACGCAATGAACGGTACATCGTAAAGCTACGCACGATCGTAACCGACTGTTTCTTCAGGAAACCCAGAAGGCTCTTGGACAGCCTGGAATCACGAGTCTTCGGATTGGTGTCGACCGGTACGGAAACAACGGTCTTGCGTTGGGACCTGGCCTGTATCAGCGTCTCCACAGTGTAGCTGAAATCCGAAAAGACATTGATACCGAGTGCTGCTTCGCGGCTATAGGCGCGAAATCCTGAAACCGCATCACCAACGGCAAGTCCGGTCAGGTTTCTCACCATTGCACTGCCCATGCGTTGCATCAATTTCTTGGAGGGCGAGAAGTGGCTGATGCTGTCGGTGTTGCGATCCCCGATGACAATGTCGGCCCGTCCCTGCAGGATTGGTTGAACCAGATCAGGGATCGAGCGACCTGCATATTGATTGTCGCCGTCAGTGTTGACGATGATATCCGCACCGCGTTCAAGACACGCATCAATGCCCTTTGCGAAACTTCGCGCCAAGCCCTTGTTGGTGGTGTTTGAAACAATATGGTCAACGCCGGCCTGATGGGCGACTTCCACTGTTCCATCGGTGGAGCCATCATCGATCACCAGGATTTCTACGACATCGATATTGTCGATGATCTTTGGAATGTCGGCGACCGTCTGGGCCAGTGTCGCCTCTTCATTATAGCAAGGGATTTGAACGATGAGTTTCATGACATATCCCCACCTTGGACGGCACAAGGCGGCACCAGTCCTCCTGGCGGCAGGAGCCAAAAAAGGCGATCACCTGCACCGCCACAAGTGACCCAATTGATTTTTATTGTCAACTTCACACGCCTGTCAGACAGGAGTCACATATCAGGTCTGCTCCGACCCATACCCGGATAGTATTCTACAACCCGACAATTACTTGGGCATTGTAACCTCGTACCCCAGAACCTGAATATCATTCGCCGCTTCGACCCAAAGCCGGATCTCCAGATCGCTCACGATTGATGGAAGGACAATTTTTCCTTTGGCCAAAAGACCTTCCTCACCGCTGGTACTCTGCAACGGAAACTTGGCGTGGATCGTTCCACCACCGCTGGATACAATATCGATCCATGCACCGCTGACGTTATCGGCAATTCCGAAAACCTCGAATGCGAAGGTGCCGGGACGAACAAGAATGTATGGCCCATAAAACAGAAATCCTTCACTGCCGGTTGCGACCAGCCGATCACCCGACAACCGGCCCGCCTGGACAAAAGGCGACAAATCGTCTGGAGCCATGTGATACACGGCGCGATCTTCGACCTCACCCGGTTGGTGCTGCAGGAAAAAGGTGCCGTAGGGTTTGGCTTCAAACGGTTGCGGCCACTGTTTTGCATAAACCCGGAGCCCCGTTTTGGTCTCCATTGCCACCTGGACCGCACCAAGTGACGAAAGTACCTCGGCATCGTGAAACGTCAGATAAAAGCCGTCGCAATCGGCAAACCAGTCACTCGGAGACATGCGTTGGTAGCGATAATCATGAAGGTAATAGGAGTAGAGTTTGAACCGCTCGCGACCCAGCTGGTACCGGCGGTCCTTTGGGCGCGAGCCAAGACCGATGCAGGATCCAGGCGCCTGATAATCTCTGACAAACGTCTGTAGGCCCGTCGGCGTGCTCGTGGTGCGAAACGAGCCATGATGCCAGTCGATTTGCGCATGGATACAGACGCCAAATGAGATCAGCAACGCAACCATCTGAACTGGTCGCGGCATGAGAACCGCAATCGCGCTGCCTGCCGCTCCAATCGCAAACCACCACGGTACACCCTCAACCCTCGAGATCAATGCGGGCCAGAATCCCGATACATTGATCATGTTCAACCAGGTATTGGTGAAGCCGGAAAGTGAAAACAGAACGATGAATGAAATGATGATGCAGGATGAAACGAGTATATTCGCACGTCGGTCCATCCGGGAGAGAAGCGAAACAAAAAGCAGTGGCGCAAGCACGCCTTCCAGGTACCGCCCGTAAAACCAGTTGTTCAGCGCGGAACCGTGGCCATTTCCGAAAAACGCGGAAACCATGCAGACCAGAAAAAGGAAGGAAAACAAGAGGAAGACATGGAAAGACAGGTTCACGTTTTCCATCGACCCGCGCTTGAGATCGGCCTTGACCCGCATCACGATGGCATACACACCCGCCATCGCTATCGAAAGCGTTGAAATGATCACGTAGGAGGCTTGCCCAAGAAGACGGGTAACAAATTCAAGTAAACCTGATGGATGGAGCAGTGTCAGCAGTCTGTTTGAGATCGTCGGATAATGGCTCCTGGGTGCAAATCCGTCGGGCGTCATGGCAAGCATGACCGACGGATGCAGCACCATCTTGTAGAGGACGATCATCAGGCCGGCAACGATAAGGCCAAGCAGGACCGGACCAAGCGCTCTTCGGTCATGAAGGACGACGATGATCTCGACAACGGCCAGTCCAGCCGCCACGGCCAATGCCGTCGGATGGATCCAGTAGAGAAACCCGACAAGCCCCCCTGTAAGCAGTTGACCCGAATATGACGTCATTGAAAAGCGCAGAACCGCAAGACAGCACAAGAGGAACACAAACACGAAGGCCGGCTGGGAAAAGGAATAGCCGCTCATGATGGGATAGGCCGGATAGGCCGCCGTCATCAACACAAGAAAAAATCGCAGCAGTCGATTTGCGCAGAATGTTTCCCCGATGAGATAAAGCACTGAAAACGCAGCTGAAAATATCAGGGCGTTGGTGACGAGCACCGACTTCCAAATGACTGCCGGATCAGAAAAAAGCAGGTAACTCGGCACCAGGAAGAGCGAATAGCCGAAATGGTAGCTGGTTGCCCCGTCAATGTGGCGACCGGCAAAAAAGGCTGCGCTTGAAAGGTATCCGATTTCGTCGCTCAGATAGGTCGGGCCGATAAACTGCCAGTTCAACAACAGATAAGACGTGGTTATCGCCACACACAGCGTGGCAATATCCCACCATCTGCCGCCATGGCTGACATCGCTTGCCGGAGACAGGCCGGCATCCGTCACGCTCATGGTGCAACCCCGTTGGCCAGGCAGGAGAGCTCATTTTGCCGACGGTCACAAAACAGGAACCCGCGGGCCGACGATTTCGGGGACGTTATGCAGAAAGGGTAATCTTGCAAACAGCGCTCCCGGCAACATTGTGAGACATCATCTCACGGGAACGTCAAGCAGTGCAGCGAGAAACGCGATCAGCACAGATTGAATCCCGATGGCCAGCACCGTAACCGAAAGAAGCAGAACACGCAGCAAAAACGCATACTCCAATGGCCCGAATCCAACCGACGCCCATTGCAGGACGCACCAGACGATACCGCCCGCCCCACACAGAGAAATCAGGCTAGAACCGACCAGAACCCTGCCAAATGTCAGCGCATCGACAAAACCGGTAAACCTGGAGGTACGCGGGATCAATCCATGGGACGCCGCGAACCGCCTTGCAATTATGGCAAATCCGATAGCCTGTATTCCGATCAATATGGCAAAACAGGCCAAAACAAATGTATGGGTGTCAAATCCGACGTCGCCAACATAAACGGCACCCGGCAACAAAAGGCTCGCGATCAAGACGCCGAACAGGATCAAGGCCAGACCGGGATAGAGAAAGGCCCAGCGTGGACTGTAGATCAACAGAAAACTCAAATGCCGCCACCCGTCACTCCAGGTGTTCAGATGGGGCGCACGAGACCGCCCGTCGGAACGAAGCACGGTCGGCACCTCGCTGATATGAAAACCGCTCAGAGCCGCAACGACAATCATTTCCGATGCGAACTCCATTCCGGTGGTGCGCAGGGTCAATGTCTTGAAACGGTCGCGGTTGATCCCCCGCAATCCGCAATGAAAATCACCGATCTTGATCTTGAAAAACAACCGCCCCAGGAAGCTGAGCACCGGATTTCCCAGATATCTGTGAAGCGGCGGCATCGCACCCGGCGCGATACCGCCCTTGAACCGGTTGCCGATCACAAGGTCAGCACCCTGCCTCAATGAAATCAGAAACGGCAACAGGGCCGTAAAATCATAGGAATCGTCAGCATCCCCCATGATGACGTAGCGACCTCGCGCCGCTGCTATCCCGGCGATTAGGGCCGCGCCATATCCCATGGTCTCGGCATGTACAACCCGTGCGCCGGCCGCCTCGGCAATGGCCACGGAGTCGTCCGTCGATCCATTGTCCGAGACCAGGACTTCAGCCGAAATTGTATTCGCTTCAATGAACTGCTGGGCATCACCGATGCACTTGGCAAGAGTCTCCGCCTCATTCAGGCAGGGCATCAGTATTGTTAGTTCGAGAGACACCGTCCCAGCCTGCCCCACACCGCTCCGTACCACTGCACATTAGGGTGTTTTCACGCCTGAGTCCCCACAATTCCGCTTGGGGCATTCCACTACCTGGCTTGGATCAATGCTTGGTTGCAGACACAGCCGGTTGAATGTCACATCCCGGTCTAACGGTTTACGATCAGCTTGAGCGCATCATCGTAACTGATGTGTTCACGCACCATGTGGCGAATTCGGTCCCTGAGCTTGACGCGCATGCGACCAACGGAAGTTTGGCTCTCCCGGGCGGTTGAGACAATCGCCTCGACATCCGGAGGGGAAACCATTGCATCAACGCCAATTCCACGCAGCAGAATCTGCGCGGAAGCCACTCTCTCCTTCGGATCCGCCAATGTTTCGAAGCGCATGTGCAAACGCGGTCTGTGCGCCATGGATCGGTAGATGTGGATCAGCGAAAGATAGGAATCAATGGAGGACGAAACCTGTCGGCGAATGGTTTTATCGAGGCTGAAGCGCCTGCGGGACACAATTCTGTATACGTGTGAGCTGATGGCTTCCAGCGGATCACGCGTGATCAGCAACAGGCCGGCCCGCCCGTCAAGTGCTCTGTCATGGGCGTGAAATTCTCGCGCAAAGTGCGACTTGTAACCGATCGGCCGATGGTCGAAGACCTTGATCGCTCCGCTCTGCAGATTGGGACGCCGCAGATAGATCGGCTGATCGCGCAACACGGATTCAGGACAACCGATGGTCGGTCGGTGGCTGTAGCCCTCAATGATTGCACGGGCAAGATGGTTGCCGCTGCGTGGGTAGGAGATGATATGCCAGGGAAGGGTGTCCATTCGGATCGTTCAGGTTGTGCGAACAATGCGATTGGACGGCTCTACTAGGCCGCGCTACCCCATTGACGCTTTGCAACACCCTTGGTGGCTAGTTTTAGCAAATTTTGCAGTGCAATCAAGCCGGTCTTCCTGACGCCCGAGCATGATACGCCACATGCTGTCCGTCAAACCGACAAACTGCCAAGGTGAGGGTTCAGTTGAATTTGTGATCGTCAACACTGCACGTTAATGAGAGCTATGACCAACAACGCGACTGCCCGTACCATTGATGAAATCACCCATTGGCTGATGACCGAGGTGCGACTGAGCATCGGGTCGCGTGATGTAGACCAGGACATTGTGGATCGTCTCATCGAAGCCGGCCTGCCCTTGTCCCGATACACGACAGGCGTCCCCAGTCTGCACCCGCAGGTCGACAGTTTTTCCGTTCTATGGGAACGCGGCAAGGGAACCACGCTCAGGCAGTTTCGTGAAAGCACCGAAACGGCCACGCAGTTACAGCGAAGCCCCATCATCATTGCCTATCAGGAAGGCAAGTCACGACGATACCGCCTTGAGGCCCCGGCCACGGAGGATGAATATGAACTGCTTGGTCAGTTTCGCAAGGCCGGGATGACGGACTATTTCGTTCTGGCTCTTCCGATGAGCGACGGATCTTCAAAGGTGATGTCCTTTTCCACCGATCGACCCGGCGGGTTCCTTGACAGCCATTTGGAGATTCTCAATGGGTTGCAGCACCCCCTGTCGGTTATTGTCGAACTTGGTTATTTTCGACATCTGACAACCACCTTGATGGAGACCTATGTGGGGCCCGTGGCCGGTCGTCGGGTTCTCAGTGGTGAGATCAGGCGTGGTGTGGGCGAAACCTTTCGGGCTGTTATCTGGTTCTGCGACCTGAAAGGGTTCACCGCTCTATCTGAAGATTTGCCCGGCCAGGTGTTGATCGATACGCTGAACGCCTATTTCGACGCCACAACAACCGCCATTGAGGATCATGGTGGTGAGATCCTGAAATTCATCGGCGATGCCGTACTGGCAATCTTTCAGCCGGATAAGGGCGACGAAGAAGCGGCCGCGTTGTCAGCCCTCGCCGCTGCCGCTCAGGCCGTGCAGCGAATCGAGACCGAAAACAGTCGTCGGGCGGCAACCGATGAGCCACGGATCGAATGTGGTATCGCGCTGCACATCGGCGACGTGATTTATGGCAATGTTGGTGGGCGAAACAGGCTGGATTTTACGGTTATCGGGCCTGCAGTCAATCTGGCAAGCCGGATCGAGGCGCTGACGCGCGAACTCGACCGACCAGTGCTTGTTTCGGCTGAAATAGCTGCTTTGGTTGAGCAGGAATTCGAGAATCTCGGCACATTTTCGCTCAAAGGCGTGAGCGAGGAAAAATCGGTCCATGCACCGATGATTCCCAAGCCGTGACCGGAATCAAAAATGCCCGCCGGATCAGTGATCCGACGGGCATTATTTGAACAATTGAGAAGATAAATTTGCACTTTGCGGACCTGGCGATGACCTACTCTCCCGCGTCTTGAGACGAAGTACCATCGGCGCTGGGGTGTTTCACGGCCGTGTTCGGGATGGGAACGGGTGCGGCCACCCCGCCATAACCACCA
>JANSYK010000096.1 GCA_024742485.1 Alphaproteobacteria bacterium
AAGCGCAATTCTTAGATTAGACACCTAGAATCTAGCAGCCAACGAATCACCACACAAGAGAAAACGCTTCTGAGCGAACGGGATTTCTTTGTCGCTGACACAAAATGACGAAATTCAATGATGCTCCGCATGGAGCGACTGGGACAGGCATGCCTCAGAACGGTGGAGGTATGTCCAATATCAACCAACCCTCGGGGTGGCGAAAGGCGACAGCCGGGCTCGCCGTCGCTGAGCAGCTTGCCCAAGCCGGTGAACGGGTATCAGTACCCAAGACACAGGCCTTTGTTGCCGTGAAACGCGTAGGTGCGCATATCGGCCTCAAGGCAGGGGATATGATGCTCCTCGATACGCTTGGGGCCTTCACGCAGGCGCAAGATTGGGAAGAGGGTCAGCGCCCGATCGTCTGGGCCTCCAATGCCTATCTGATGGAGCAGACGGGCTTTTCACTCTCTGCGCTCAAGCGCCATGCGCGTCGCCTGGCCGAGATCGGTGTAATCGCCTTCAAAGACAGCCCCAATGGCAAGCGTTGGGGCCACAGGGACGCAGAGGGCCGTATCATTGAGGCCTACGGCTTTGATTTGTCGCCGCTGTCCGCTCGCGTAGAAGAGTTTCAGCAGCTACACGCTGAGCTGCAGGCCGAGCGCGCGCACTGTCAGCGCCTGAAGCGGCAGATCACTGTGTCCCGCCGGATGATCCGCGCGCGGATCGAGGCTGCGCTCAGCGGCGCGCTGAGAGGCCCGTGGACGCAGCTCACAGGCCTTTTCGAGGAACTTTTGGACCGCCTTCCGCGCAGGAACACGGCCTCTGAGGCACTGGAACGACTCTTGGCGTGGTTCAAAGAGCTCCAGGAACGTGTAGAGGCCACGTACCTCAAGGCAGTTCGAGCGGATGAGGTTGCGGAAAACGCAGCCGAAACCACCGAGCACGTACCTCAGAAGACTCAAGAAATGGACCCCAGGGAGGTCATTTCCGAACCTCATATACTAATTACAAATCAACTTAATCCTGTAACCTGTAATTCCTCAGAAAAAGAGGAAGCGGCGAGCGTGGTGCCAAATGCGCTACCGGAAGAGCGAGTTGATAGGGAGTTGGAAGATTGGGTGGCTGAAACGCGCAAGAAGCGCGGGACAGCTGTTGATCTGCCGACAGTCATGCAAGCCTGTCCTGAATTTGCGTCCTGGGCGCGCAATATGGGCGGATATCTGAAGGATTGGGGCGATCTGCACCGTGTTGCAGGGCAGTTGAGGCCAATGATCGGCGTCTCAGATCAGGCCTGGAACATAGCGCAGGACCGGCTTGGGCCTCAAATCGCGACGGCGGCGCTGGTTCTCACGTTCGAAAAGCATTGTGCAGGCGAAGTCGCATCTCCAGGTGGATATCTGCGTGGAATTGTCCAGAAAGCCGGGGCAGGGGAGCTGCATCTCGAGCGCAGTTTCTATGGCCGGTTGAGCGGACAGGCGGCATGATGGGATGGGGCAGCAGTTTCTCCTACATTCAGAGGTCCAGAGGGGTTCGCAGAGATTGGCGCTAGTATTCTCCGCAGTTTGCGCGGCGAATAGTGTTGTCTTGCGGAGATTGCCCAGTATAATCTCCGCAAGGAGTGCGCAAAATATGACCTACATTCACGAACTCACTGATTGGCCGCGGTTTACCTGGGACAAAGCCACGCTGTCTTCACAACTTGCCGCGGTCCGCCACCGACAAGGCAAGCTCTTGGGACGCATGGAAGGCCTTGGCTTTGATCTTCGCAATGAGGCGATGTTGAGAACTCTCACCAGTGATGTCGTCAAGAGCAGCGAGATCGAAGGCGAGACGCTCGACAAGGATCAG
>JANSYK010000158.1 GCA_024742485.1 Alphaproteobacteria bacterium
CCATGCTCACGCGGCTCGCGTCGCAAACACATGAGGCGCTTTTTCGCGTCGATGACGCGCAATACGGGCTGTGTGGCTTTATCGCGCTGCATACCACGGCGGCCGGGCCTGTCGCAGGCGGCTTGAGGATCTATCCCTGTGCCGACGAGGATGCTGCGATCCGTGATACCCTCGATCTGTCGCGAAACATGACCTTTCGGACGGCGGCCCTTGACCTGCCTCTCGGCGGCGGCTCCGCCGTCATGCCCTTTGATCCGTCGCGCGAGGATATCCAGGGCCGCTTGTGCGCCATGGGTCGGGCCATAGAGGCCCTCGAGGGACAATTCTGGGCGACCAACGATATGGGGGCCTGTGAAAACGCAATGGCACAGCTGGCGGCCGAGACACGTTTCCTTGCCGCGGTCGATGATGGCGAGGCAGATGGCCCGCCGTCGGTCAGGCTGGCTGCAGCCAGCACATTCAACGCGATTCGCATCGGGGCATCCTACAGGTTCGGCAGCGATGACCTGGCCGGGCGCTGCGTCGCCGTTCAGGGCGTGGGTCACGTGGGCTGGGATCTATGCCTGTTGCTGCGGCAATCCGGGGCGAACCTGGTGGTCGCCGATCCTGATCCTGTCTTGCTGACCGGGGCCGTGCATGCCTTTGGCGCCCGGATGAGCACACCGCGTACGATCTGTTCCGCCAGGGTCGATATTCTGGCACCCTGCTCTGTTGGTGGGGTTATCAATGCACGCAGCATTCCGTCTATCGGGGCCGGGCTGATCGCCGGTGCGGCGATCAACCAGCTCGATCGGGAACAGGATGCCGAGAGCCTGCACGAGCGTGGAATCCTGTATCTGCCTGACTACCTGGTGAACGGCGGCGGGATCATTCACCCGGCCAGCAGGATCCTTGGGATCCATGACAGCGCGGACTGGATCGACCGGAAAATGGCAGAACTCTTCCAGACCCTGCAATCCATTCTGAGCGCAGCCAAGGCCGCGAATCTATCCCCTTGGACACTCTCCAACCGGATGATCCGGGATCGCTTGCGAACCTATGCCGG
>JANSYK010000080.1 GCA_024742485.1 Alphaproteobacteria bacterium
CGAACTCAAATGCCGCAAAGTTCGCGCACTGATCCTTGTCTGCCGGAAGTTCGCCGCGCCTAAGATAAATGACCGGTTTCACAGCAACAACTCGGCGCAAGACGTCGAGCATCTGCAGCATTTAGCTTGCAGCGAGCGCGCCCCGCACGAAATCGCTATCACCGAGTTGGGCTCGTGGCCCGCATTCGCTGCTTTCGGCACCAAGATCGGCTCCTGAGATGCGAACGGCTGCGCTTTCAACGAGACGACCGAAGATCAAAGATTTGCGCGAAATTGCCGATGGCCGGTTCTGTTGCGCCATCTCGGAGGTGCTTGCTGCATGAGCATTCGGCGGCAAAGAGCCCTTTCTTCCATATGCTGCAAAACAGATGAAAGGCGGCTGCGGGACTTTGCTGAATTCAGTATCAAAGTTATACTGAATGCGACTGTCACCGATTTGGAATAGATCATGTTTGAGGATTTCCGCGAGAAAGAGCGCATTGGCTGGGGTTCAAAGGCCGATTTCTACAAGGACCATACGGCACTGATCACCACGCAAGCCATTCCAACTCTTTTGCGAGCTGTTAGAGCGCGGGCGGGAGCAAGCTTGCTCGATATTTGTACTGGCCCAGGCTACGCCGCCGGAGCGGCGCACGCGATGTGCGCCTCATCAACCGGCATCGATTTTGCACCTGAGATGGTCGCTATGGCGGCAAGAAGTTTTCCTGATTGCCGTTTTCAGGTAGGAGACGCTCTGCAATTGGACTTTGCAGACGACACCTTCGACGCTGCAGTCTGTCCATTTGGCATCTTCCACGTCACTGACCCCCAAAGGGCAGTTTCTGAAGGCCATAGGGTCATTAGAGAGGGTGGTCGCTATGCCTTCAGCCAGTGGTGCTCGCCTGCCGAGTCTGACTTTTTTCGGATTGCAATGAGATCAATCGCCAAGCACTCGGACATGAGCATCGCAGACCCGGCACCTGATGCGTTTCTGTATTCGGACCGTGATCTGTGCCGGAAGCTCATGGTTGATACCGGCTTCGCTGACATCGAAGTGCATGAGGTTCCAAGCGTCTATCACGCTCCGCCCGGAGATTTCTTTGAGAATATAATGCGACTGACGGTCAGAGGCGCAATTATCGTCGATGCCCAGCCTGACGAAGTAAAGCTGGCGATCCAAGAAGACATGAACAACGCCGCCTCTGCTTACCTAACTAATGATCAGATTGTGATCCCAGTGCCATCGTTTGTGGTTTCGGGCGTTAAATAGCTGGTTCGCTTAAACGGACGTTCCGCTTGAATGGATGACTGTCCGCTCCGTCCTTGTCCCGCGACCTGTAGATTCGCCGCATTCAACCTTGCTGCATCCCAAACGAATGGCAGTTCTTCTCGCCGCGCGGCGGCGTTGATAACGATGCGGGTGCGGCGATATTCGTGCTGCGAGCGCGCGCAGCGCAATAATGGAATGCACAGGTTGGGCTCTTCCGTAGCATTAGCTGCAGGCGACACGAACGTCTGCAATGTAGGCCGGGTTCATTCAACCACACCAGCACAGCAAAAGGGGAACCGTGATCCCACGGCTCCCCTTTCGGTTCAGATCGTCTGCTCTCGCGCGCTGGTCACGAGACCAGCGACAGCCCCGCGCCTGCGTCCTGCGGTTGCTCACCGCTGTCAATGAACGGGATGATCGAGAAGGTCTTGCCGCCGCGCTGTTCTTCATTCTGCACGGCGTTGACCCGCAGATCACCATCGGGCGTGTTGATCAGCAGCGACAGGTAGTCATTGCCCGTGCGGCTGCTCTTGGCCATCCAAGCAGACCCGACGCGGATCGGATTGCCGCGAGGTGAGCTGACCTCGATCCGGTAGTCGGGATGGGTGTCCTCGGATTTGTAGTCGTTTTCGATCAGCATGAAGTCGAGGTCGAACATCATGTTGGCGATGTAGCCGGCAAAGGCGTTGTCTGCGTCCATGGCGGTGAGCTCGCCCGAGATCGAGCCGGATTTCATGAGGCCTTTGGAGACCAGCGGGATGATCTCGAATTCACCGCTCTGCGCCGCACGCGCCTCCTGGGTCTGCACCGCATTGACACGGAACGGGCCGAGA
>JANSYK010000012.1 GCA_024742485.1 Alphaproteobacteria bacterium
GGTCGACTTGCCCGCGCCGCCCTTTTCGTTCCCCACTACGATGATATGTGCCATGCCCGTATCCTTGCCCTGACATTCTGCCCGCAGGTGCGTTTGGCGCCACTATATGTTGTGTCGGGGCGTCAGTGAAGCGGAACCGGAGCGAATTCCCGATTTTATTGCAATTGCGCCATTGACGCACGCCCCCGGGGTCGCATGCCGTGGGCACATCGCACGACACTCTCATGCGGTGCGTGGAGATTGGCAGGAAAAACGGCTTTGGGCGGAGGGAGGTCGCAAACGCAGTACAGGTTTGTCAGACCAAGATTTTCCTATTGGAGTTCAGAGAAGCGCTGACTCTGGCGCTCGCAGCGGTGGCTGAGCAACCGGGTGCCGCCGTGTGAGAGGGCGGCGTCTCCTGGCGGGTGATCAGGCCTGCCAGATCAGAGGTTTGGGGCTGATCCGGAGCGTATCATCGCGCCTATTCTGATCATTTGCGCGCGAATCCCGCGTATGCCGTATGGCACGCGCAACAATCATGTCGGTACTGACGGAACCACGAATCTCAACCAAAGCGGGCGGACTCTAGGCGTATTTCGGGCGTTCTGACGTGATGTCACCAAAATTTCTTATTGTTCGAGAGGCTTTTTTGAGCGTGTGCTTTCGGCATCAATGCACCACTTGGATTTACGGCCTCTACTATAAGAAATTAAACTAAAATTTTTGAATCTCGTCCGTAACAGCTGACCTGACACGCATTACGACGCGGACGCCGGTCTGGACGTGACCACCCTTTGCGCACGGGCATGAGAACGTTGACTCAAGTATCGGGCGTTGCTTAGCATTTTCGATGGTGGGGGGAACTTTTTCCCTAGAACGACATTTTTTCCCGACATTTGCGTCGGGCTGCTTTTTATTTTTTGGAGGGGGCACATGAATTCACCTCTTTTGCCGGAAACGCTGGTCAATTCCATCACCGTTGGCAATCAAAGCAATCCCAAAGTCGCAACCCTTCTCGATGGCAGCTATGTCATTGTCTGGGAGTCGGCGGGGCAGGATGGCTCCGGGTCATCGGTTGTCGCGCAGCGGTTCACGGCCGCTGGCGAACGGATTGGCAACGAGTTCCTAGTGAACAGCAACCAGACCGGAGATCAGCGCGACGTTTCGGTTACGGGAACGGATGACGGCGGTTTCGTGATCGTTTGGGAAGGCGTGAACCAGGACGACCCCGGCAGCTTTGATACAGGGATATTCGGCCAGCGCTATGACGCGAGCGGCCTGCCCGCCGGAGAGGAATTCCAGGTCAATGCCGTAAACACCTCTAGCACGCAATTCGAGCCTGAAGTCGCGTCCATCCCGGGCGGTGGGTTCGCGGTGACTTACCAGGACGATTTGGGTGACGGAAGTAGCGACGGCATCCGTGTGCGGTTCTATGATGCCGCCGGGGTACCGACTGGTCCTGATGTTCAGGTCAACACCGAAGTGTCGGGCAACCAATACGATCCGGCGATCGGCACCATCCAGGCAAGCGCGGATCCGAACGGCCTCACCAATGGCGGCGTTGTCGTCGTCTGGACCAGCCCGGCTTCCGGAACGGCTGGTGATGGCAGTTCCGACGGTGTGTTTGCCCAGATCTACGACAACACCGGGGCCGCTGTCGGCACGGAGTTCCTCGTCAACACCCAAACCACGGGCGGCCAGCGGGACGCGTCGGTGGCGGGTCTGGCTGGTGGCCGCTTCGTTATTGTCTGGGAAGATGACAACGGCACCGACGGCAGTGGATCGGGCGTGTTCGGGCAGGTCTTCGAAGGCGACGGGACCGCCGTTGGTGGCGAATTCCAGATCAATGTAGAAACATCCTCTTCCCAATTCGACCCCGAAGTGATCGGAACGGATGATGGCGGATTTGTCGTGACGTGGTCATCCAGCACCAGCGGCACCGCGGGAGATGGAAGCGGCACCGGTGTTTTCGGACGCCGGTTCGATGCAGATGGCCTCGCGACATCCGGTGAGTTGCTCATCAACGAACAAACGTCTGGCGCGCAATCGACATCTGACGTGGCCGCTCTCGCCAATGGCGATTTCGTGAGCGTCTGGACGTCTGTGACATCCGGCGCTGCGGGCGATGGCGACTCCAACGGGGTATTCCAGAGGATCTTTGGTGAGACGACGACATTCGTGCCTCCCTCTGCCTCGCCGCTCGTCGAGGCGGTATCGACAAGCCGCACCTTCCAGGAGGCTGACCTGAACACGGCGCCTCAGAGGCTTGATGCCGACGGCGCGGCGGCTGTTTCGGATGCCGACTCCGCGGATTTCGACGCTGGACGCATCTTGCTGTCCATCATTGCGCGGGACGAGGTCGAAAACGGCTTTCTGCCGCAGGATTCGACCGAGCAATTCGTCTTTGGTCTGGATACCACCGGCTCCGTTTCGATCTCTGGCACGGACGTCCTGATCGGCGCGACGGTGGTCGGCGCCATTACGCAAAGCGGCACGGGCGGCGCGAACCTCGAGATCACGCTCAACTCCAACGCGGATGCCGCCGCAGTCGAAGTGCTGATCGAAAACCTGACCATACAGAACCTGTCGGATGACCCGACCTCGGGCGTGACGCTGTCCCTGATCGTCGAAGACGGCGATGGCAGTGCGTCCGCCCCGATCGTGATCGACGTCGACGTTGTGCCCGAGACGGATATCGACGGCTTTGTCGGTGCGGAACGTCGGGTCAACACCGTGGCCGTGAACGACCAGTTCGACAGCGCCATAGCAGGGTTGACGGATGGCGGTTATGTCTCGGTCTGGACGTCGCGTGACCAGGACAACACAGGCGACAACGACCTTGGTGTCTTTGGCCAACGCTACGACGCCAATGGCAACGCGGTGGGCGCGGAATTCCAGGTCAACAGCACCGTGAGTGCGTCGCAGTTCGACGCCAGCATTGCGGGGCTGAACGATGGTGGTTGGGTGATCGTCTGGGATGACGATAACATCAGTGGCATCCGCCTGAACCGGTACGATTCAAACGGCAATGTGACGACCTCAGAACTTCAGGTCGAAACGGAAACGTCGTCATCGCAGTTCCAGCCTGAAGTCACCGCGCTGACCAATGGCGGCTACGTCGTCACGTGGACATCCGTATCATCGGGCAGCGCCGGTGATGGCAGCGGCAACGCGGTGATTGCGCAGATCTACAACGCAGCAGGTGCTGCGGTGGGCGGTGAGATCACGGTGAACCAGCAGACCACGGGCTTTCAGGACACCAGCGACGTGTCCGCGTTGGCCGGAGGCGGGTTCGTCGTCGTCTGGGAGGAGAACGACGAAGCCGGTGGAGACGGGTCCAGCTCTGCCGTGAAGGCGCGTGTGTTCAGTGACGTGGGCGTCCCGTTGACCGGCGACATCCAGGTGAACACCTTCACCGACGGAGCTCAGAGCGATCCGCAGGTCGCGACCCTGGCCAATGGCGATTTCGTCGTAACCTGGCGGTCTCAAGGACAGGATACGAGCTCGGGCGGCATCTATTACCAGCGCTTTGATGCCACGGGCACAGCGATCGGTGACGAAGTCCGGGTCAATGACGACGCCGGCGGCGACCAGACGATGCCCGAGGTCATTGCGCTGGATACCGGCGGTTTTGTGATTTCCTACGTCAACACGTTCACCCCGGCACCGGGATCGGGCTCGGATGTCTTTGCGCAGGTCTTCGATGCGGATGGCACGCGGCTTGATACCGAGGTCCTCGCCAACTCGGAGGTCGACAGCACGCAGGACGAGGTCGCCATGGCGGCCCTGCCGAACGGCAACTACGTGGTTCAATGGACGTCGCGGACTTCCGGTACCGCAGGCGATGGCAGTGGTGACGGCATTTTCAAGCAGATCGTCGGGGATCCCTCGGAAATCTCACAATCCGCGCCGCCGGTCTTGTCCGGTCTGCCCGCGAGCGTGGACGTAAGCGAGAGCGCCGCCGAGACCGGTAGCCTCTTTGTCATCGATGGCGGTCTGACCGTACTGGACTCGGATTCCGCCGATTTAGCGGGTGGCTCGCTGCGTATTTCGCGGATCGTGGAGGAGCCGCTGCAAGATGAGTTCAATTCGCCGGATGACGGCACGCAGGATTCAATCTTTGTCGCGGCCGGCGGGGCGATCTCGATCTCCGGCAGCACCATCAGCGTAGACGTGACGGCTGTTGCGACCATTGCCTCTGATGGCGCGAACGGTGCTGACCTCGCGCTGGATTTTCTGGCCGGTGCGACGATCGCAAATGTGGAGGCAGTGCTGAACGCGCTGACCTATCAGAACGACAGCGATAATCCGAGGGATGCGCGCACGTACTCGATCATTTTGAATGATGGTGATGGCGGGTTGACGCAACCTCAGTCCATCGTGATCAACGTCGCGCAAACACCGGAGGCGAATGCGCCGGAACGGGTCGTACCCGAAGACCAGGTCAACGCTTTTGCAGCGGGCAATCAGAGCGATGCGCATGTGGCCACGCTGGCGGACGGCGGATGGGTCGTTGTTTGGACCAGCGATGACCAGGATGGCTCCAGCAACGGCGTCTACCTGCAGCGCTACACATCCGAAGGCCAGCGCGAGGGGGGTGAAGTCAAGGTCAGTACGACCGACCTCAACAATGCGAACGACGCGGTTGTGACCGGACTTGAAAACGGCGGCTGGGTGGTCGTCTGGGAAGCGGATGGCCTCGACCAGGCGTCCGACATAGGCATCATTTCACAGCGCTACAACGCCGACGGGACCACGGCAGGTGGCGAAACCGTGGTCAATGTAACGACGACGTCTACGCAATTTGATGCTGCTGTCGAAACCATTCCGGCAGGGACGGCAGGCTTCCCGACAGGAGGCTACGTGATCGTCTACACGTCCGACGTGGCTGACGCGTCGTTCGACGGTGTGATCCTGCAGCGCTTTGCAACCGACGGAACGCCCGTGGGAGGCGAGATCGTGGTGAATACCACGACAAGCGGGCAGCAGGATAATGCCGATGTCGCTGTGCTGAACAGTGGCCTGATTGTGGTGACCTACGAAAATGGCAACGACGTGTTCGCGCGCGTATTCAACCCGGACGGATCCGAATCCGTGGCGGAATTCGAAGTGGGTCGCACCTCGGATGCTGGCTCTCAACCTGCGATTTCGGCGACTGCGGATGGTGGCTTTGTCATCGTATGGGAAGATTCCACGGGTCGGGACGGGGCTGGGCGGGGCATCGTCGCACAACACTATGACGCGAGCGGCGCCGCCGTTGGCGACAGCTTTGTGGTCAACGACAATATCACTGGCACGCAGGGTGAGCCGGATGTGATCGGCCTGTCCGACGGCCGGTTCGTTATCACATGGCGCGAATTCTTCGGCGGCACCGATGGCAGCGGCGATAGCACGTTGGCGCAGGTATATGCCGCCACGGGCGAACGTCTGGATGCCCCTTTAGTGGTCAACACGACAACACTGAGCACGCAGTTCTCGCCCGAACTGGCGGCCCTGCCTGACGGGAATTTCGTGGCGGTCTATGGCTCGGTGACAAGCGGCACATCCGGCGACGGGTCCGGAAACGGCGTTTTCCAGCAGGTTTATGGCGATCCCGCCGACTTTGCGCCGCTGGCGGCTCCGATCGTGCAGGGCGTACCGGACAGCGTCACGTTCCTCGAATCGGACGTGAACGCCGGTTTCCAGAGGCTGGATTCCGACAAGACGATTGCCCTCGGGGACCTCGATGCGACCAGCCTTGACGGTGGATCGCTGACCATCGCCGTCGCCTTTACAACCACGCGCCTCGATCAGCCCGCCCCGGGCGACGATGCCGATCAGGATCAGCTGGGTCTGGTTGCGGGCGACGTCGGCAATGGTGACGTTCAGTTCACGGGGCTGTCTGTAGGCGACACCGTGTCGGTCAACGGCATCACGATCGGTACGATCAGTGCGGACGGGCAAACCTTTACCATCGATTTCAACGCCAGCGCGACGGTGGAAGCGGTCGAAGCCGTCCTGGGCAACCTCGCTTACGCGAATGCTTCGGACGGTCCGGATGCCACGCGCCGAATTTCGCTCGACCTTGAGGATGGGACCGGCCTGTCGATCCCGACCGAATTCATCGACGTCAACGTGACACCTGTCACCGACAGCCTGCTGGTCGGCGGCGAAGAGTTCAACGTGAACGCGTTTACCGAGAACACGCAAGCCGGCGCGGCGACTGCGGAACTCACCGGCGGTGGTTTCGTCGTCGTGTGGGAATCCACCAATCAGGACAACCTCAACACCGGCGGAGAGACGGGCGTCTTTGCTCAGCTCTATACGAGCGCAGGTGTGCCTGTGGGGCGCGAGTTCCAGGTCAACACCACTGTGCCCAGCGGACAAAACGTACCGGACGTCGCGGCGACCGCCGACGGTGGTTTCGTGGTGGTATGGCAAGCCCGCAACGTCGATGACCCCGGCAGTTTCGACTTTGGCATTGTCGGGCAACGCTTCGACGCAAGCGGGGCGGCCAATGGCTCCGAATTCGTGGTCAACACGGCTGTTACGCAATCGCAGTTCGACCCCGAGGTTGCGGCATTTGAAGACGGCGGTTTTGTCGTCAGCTACGTATCGGACAACGGCGATGGCAGCGGTGATGCAATCCTGAGTCAGCGCTTTGACGCCTCCGGCACACCTGCAGGTGCCGAGACAACCGTGAACACGGTGAATACCAGCGGCAGCCAGTCTCAACCCTCAGTTGCAACGCTGGTAGACTCGCTTGGCAACAATGCCGGTCATGTCGTTGTCTTCACCGCTCCTAGTTCGGGAGGGGATGGCGATGGAGACGACGCAGGCGTGTTTGCGCAGCGGTTCGACACGTCCGGAAACCCCGCCGGGCCAGAGTTCCAAGTCAACACCAATACGGTGAACGATCAGTCTGATGCGTCCGTCATCGGCCTGACCGGCGGCGGATTTGTCGTCGTCTGGACTGATTTTGGGCAGGACACGTCAAGCAATGGCGTCTTTGGCCAGATCTACGACGAAACCGGCGCGACGGTCGGCGATGAATTCCGGGTGAACACCGACATCGTCAACTCGGAATCCGATGCAAGCGTCACGGCAATGAGTGACGGGGGCTTCCTTGTCAGCTGGACTGCGGCTAGCGCTCAGGACGGGTCAGGCGACGGCATCTTTGCGCAGCGGTTCACGTCCAACGGCAGCCGGATCGACAATGAGTTCCAAGTCAACCTCGCCAACAGCTCATCTCAGAACCAGCCGGATGTGTCCGCCGTCGGTGACGGGTTCGTAGTTGTCTATTCGGCGCTCACGAGCCTGACATCGGGAGACGGTTCAAACTTTGGTGTTTCGGGACGGCTGTTCGAGTCCGTGCCGTCTGTGGACACGTCGCCGAACCTCGGTGACCTCGATCGGACCGTCACACTCTTTGCCGATGATGTGACAACCAGTGCTCAGATCATCGATGACGCGGTCGCATTCGAAGATCCCGATGGCGGGTCTTTCGATGGCGGGTCGCTGCAGGTGTACTACGCAGCCGGTGAGGCGGCGACGGACCAACTCTCTGTCGCAACAGACGCGGTGGTGACCATTTCGGGCACCACGGTCAGTGTCGGGGGTACCGCCGTAGGCACGATAGATTCTACGGAGAACGGTCAGAACGGCGCCGCGCTGACGATCAATTTCAATGCCTCGACAACAGCATCGGACGTCGAGGCGCTGATCGAGCACGTCGCGTATGCCTCGACTGATACGCCGGCGAATGTCGTCGGTGAAAGCAAGGGTATCGGGTTCGTCGTGACCGATGGTGCTGGCGGGCAAACACAGCCGGACTCCGTCTTTTTCACGCTGTCCTCCGGTGCGTTCTCGTCCTCGCAGATCGTCGTGGGTGACTGGCTACAACTTGACAACAGCGAGAGCAACAACTCAGGGCTTGGCGATGTAACGTTCAGCGAGGCCGCGCTGAACGCCGCACCGATTGTCATCGACAGCGACATCGATCTGGATGACTTCAACGGTGGTACATTCGACGGCGGGTTCCTTCGCGTTCAAGAGGTTTTCAATGCCCGGGTGTCACAGCAGTTGTCTGTGCAGGATCAGGGCACAGGCGCCGGTCAGATCGGGTTCGATGGCACTGACGTGACCTTCGGCGGCACGGTGATCGGCACCGTGAATGCCACCAATGACGGTGTGAACGGTCAGGCGCTGCAGATCGACTTCAACGCCAATGCCACCGCGGAAAGCACAGAGTCCCTGGCCGAAGCGTTGACCTATGCGTTGAACGGCGCGCAGTTCAACACATCCATAGGGTTCGACCTGACAATCCAGAACGGGGTCGGTACAACCAGCAATTTCGTCCGTGGTACAGTGAACGTCGATCGTGACTACGTTCTCTTCGACCAGTCCGATAGCGGCGAGGAACAGGTCAACAGCTTTACCGCGGGTGAACAACAGTCCGGCCGTGTCGCGGCACTGTCGGACGGTGGGTATGTCGTTGTCTGGACGTCTCGCAACCAGGATGTCGAGGGGCCGAACCAGCGCGGCATCTTCGGTCAGCGATACAACGAAAACGGCGAACAGGTCGGTGTCGAGTTCCAGATCAACGACATCGCCTCGGGCGATCAGATTCAGCCGCGGGTCGATGGGCTCTCCAATGGCAACTTCGTCGTTTTGTGGACGGAAAGCTCAAACGCGCGCGACGGCAGTGGCCAGAGCGTGTTCGGCCAGATCTATCAGAACGACGGCGCGCTGGTCGGGTCGGCCTTCCAGGTGAATGACGAGACGGCTTCGACCCAGAACTCGGCACAGATCACAGACCTTGGTGGCGGTCGGTTCCTCGCGGTCTGGGCTTCGCAATCCAGTGGTTCGGCGGGGGACGGCAGTAGCACGGGTATCTTCGGCCGCACCTTCGATGCCACCGGAGCGCCCGAGGCGGGCGAGTTCCAGATCAACTTCACCACGGCCAGCTCCCAGAGCCGTCCCCGCACGGTCGAATTGCCCGATGGCGATGTCATAGTCGTCTGGCAGGACGAGGGCGGTGCCGATGGCAGTGGCTCCGGCGTCTTTGCCCAGCGGATTGCCAACAATGGCTCGCTTGTTTCGTTTGACGGAACGACACCCGGGGCTGATGAGCAGCAGATCAACACGACGACGAGCGGCACACAAGACCGCCCCGATGTGGCGGCCCTGTCAACCAGCGCCACGCTGCCCAACGGCGGTTTCGTTTTTGTCTGGCAAAGCGCGGATGCCAGCAACACAGGTCTCTTTGGCCAGATATACGACATAAACGGTGTGGCGCAGGGCGGGGAGTTCCAGGTCAACTCGATCACTTCAAGCAACCAGACCGACCCGGTCATCGTTGGTCTGCCCAATGGCGGATTTGCCGTGGCCTGGAGTGACGCCTCTGGCGTCGACGGCAGCGGAACGGGCGTCGTGCTGCAAAAGTATTTTGCCGATGGCACCCGGGATGGCGGGCCGGTTGTCGTGAACGAAGAGGTGTCAAGCACGCAAAGCCAGCCTGAGCTTGAGACGCTGCTCAACGGGACACTGGTCGCGACGTGGACCTCGACCGCCTCGTCCACGGCAGGGGACGGCTCCGGCAATGGCGTCTTCCAGGCGCTGTTCGATCAGCCGCCACTGGCGACCGGCGCGATGTCTCCGGTGCTCGAAGGCTTCGACGACACCCTGACCTTTGATGAAAACGACGTGAATGCCGGGCTGCAGTTACTGAACCGGGATGGCGCGCTGAGCCTGACGGATATGGATTCGGCCGACTTCGATGGAGGTTCGGTGCTGATCCAGCGGATCGTCGGATCGTCCTCCGTACAAGACCAGTTGCGCGGCCCCGGCGAAGGCGCTGGCCAGGACGAATTCGGCATCATTGACGGCAATGGTATCACGGAGAGCGGAGGGCAAGTCTCCTTTGGCGGCAATGTCATCGGTACGATTATTCAAACTGGTGTAGCCGGCGCTCCGCTCGAAATTGCGCTTTCCAGCGCCAATGCAACGCCCGAAGCTGTCGAGGCATTGCTGGCACAGATCGGGTACCGCAACCAGTCGGATATTCCAGAGGACACCCGTCAGGTTGCGGTGCAGATCACGGATGGCGATGGCGGTTCAACCGGCTCGCAGGTGGTCACCATCAACGTGACGCCCGCGGTGGACAACGACATTGTCGCACAGGGTGCGGAAGAGCAGGTAAATACCTTCGCGTCCAATAACCAAAGCGATGCGGCAACGTCCGAAATCTACGACAGCGCCGGTGTGCAAATCGGTTATGTCGTGGTCTGGCAAAGCCAGGATCAAGACCGTGTTCAGAGCCCCGAGCCGGGTATCTTCGGTCAGCGCTATGACCTTAATGGTGATCCGGTTGGGCCGGAGTTCCAGGTGAACTTGCACACCGAGTTCACTCAGTCGAACCCAGCGGTGACCGGTCTTCCGACAGGCGGGTTTGTGGTCGCTTGGGAAAACGACAGCTGGGCGCACCCGGCAGGCGCAAGCGAAGGCAGTTCCAATGGCCTGATCGCCCAGGTCTTTGACGAAAGCGGCGGTCGCGTTGGCTCGGAGTTCGTTGTCAACGACATCTTTCCGTCGACCCAATCCGAAGTGGAACTCGCGGCCAAGGCCGACGGCACCATCGTTGCTGTGTACACGGATTTCTCGGGTGCGGATTCAAGCGTTCAGGGCGTGTTCCTGCGCGAATTCGACAGCACGGGAACGCCGCTCGGGGCGTCGGTGCAGGTCAACACGGAAACCGCCAGCACACAATCGGACGCCGACGTCACGGTTCTGGATGGCGGCCGCGTGTTGGTAACCTGGACATCTTCCACCAGTGGTTCGGCAGGTGATGGAAGCGGAAACGGCGTTTTCGCACGGCTCTTCGAAAGTGACGGCACACCAGTCGGCAGTGAATTCCCCGTCAACAGTTCCACGGCATCGAGCCAGGATGGCGCCCGTGCGGCGGCTCTGACGGATGGCGGCTTTGTCGTTGTGTGGCAGGACAACTCCGGCCTCGACGGCAGTGGTCTGGCGATTCTCCAGCAGCGCTTCGACGTCGATGGCAATCCGGTTGGGCCTGAGGTTCTGGTCAACGAATTCGTCTCGTCCAACCAGTTCGACCCATATGTGATCAAGCTCGAAGATGGCGGTTGGGTTGTGTCCTGGACCAGCATTGGCGGCAATGACGGCAGCGGTCAGGGTGTCTTCGGTCAACGTTTCGCGGCAGATGGATCGCCCGTGGACGGCGAATTCCAAATAAACACCGAGTTCTCATCGACCCAGAACGAGTCGCGGCTCGTCAACCTCGGAAACAACGCCTTCACGGCGGTCTGGTCGTCGCAAACGTCGGGCACTGCCGGTGATGGCAGTGGTATCGGCGTGTTCCAGCAAGTGTTCGACGACGGCGCAGACGTCTCCGTATCGTCAGACCCGATCTTCTCCGGTGTCCTGCCGGACCTGACCCTGGATGAGGCCGCGCTGAACGCGGCAGGTGCCGCGATTGCGGCCTCCATCGGCCTAGGCGATGCGGATTCGGCGGATTTCGACGGCGGTACACTGACTATCTCGATGGTCGTGAATGACGTTGTGCAGCCTCAATTCGCGGATCCGGACAACGCAACGCAGGACCAATTGTCGCTCGATGTCTCCGGCCTTGTCAGCGTAAGCCCAACCGACGAGGTGTCGGTCGGCGGTATTGTGATCGGCACGCTTGTCTCGGATGGCGCAGACGGCAGCACTCTCGAGATCGCGCTCAACGCCAATGCAACGCCGGTCGAGGTTCAGGATCTGATCCGTGCGGTGACATATGCCAACGTCTCCGACGACCCGAACACGGAGCGCCTTGTTGCGATCCAGCTCACCGACGGTGACGGTGGTACGGTGCGCGAAACGGTGGGCATCACGATCACACCCGAGATCGACGGCGGGGTTGTTGTCGGCGACGAGGTGCAGACAAACTCCTTTACCGCGAGAAACCAGGACGACAGCCACGTGGCGCAACTCTCCGATGGCGGCTATGTCATCGTCTGGACGTCCAACAATCAGGACGGCACCGGTGATTTCCTGGATGGCGTTTTTGCACAGCGCTATGATGCGTCGGGCGCGCCTGTGGGTGGTGAGATCCAGGTCAACACAACCATTGCATTCGGCCAATCCAACGCGCAGGTTGTTGGGCTGTCGACCGGTGGCTTTGTCATCGCTTGGGAGGATCAATCCGGCCTCATCGGCGATGATTCCGATGAAGAGATCGCTTTCCAGGTGTTCGATGCAAACGGGCAACCGGTGGGCGGCGAAGTGGCGGTGGATTCGCCCGACAATTTCGACCCCGATGCCCCTACGCTCGCCGCGTTCGGCAATGGCGATTTCGTCATCGCCTATCACGCGCGAGACCTCGATTCTCCGTTCCTGGACCAGGTTTTTGTCCAGCGGTACAATGATCTGGGTGGCACTGTCGGCACGGAAAGCACGGTGGTTCCGCTCGGATCCACCAGCGCGCTTAATCCACACGTTGCAGTCCAAAGCGATGGCACCTATGCCGTTGTCTTCAGCGACACGAACCCCGGTGCCGTTGGGCGCGATATCTTCATCCAGCGCTTTGCGGCGGATAACAGCATGATCGGGGGGCCGGTCAAGGTCAACACGACAGACGTGTCCAACCAATCCCAGGCGCGCATCGCGGCGACCGAGGATGGCGGCTATGTCGTCACGTATCTGTCTGACAGAGGGGACGATTTCAGCTATACGACCAGCTTGGGCATCTATGCGCAACGAATTGATGGCGCTGGCAATTTCGTTGGCGGCGAATTCCTCGTCAATGAGGTTGTCGATAACACTCAGTCCGAGGCCGACGTCGTTGCACTGCAGGGAACAGGTGGTGGCTTCGCCATCACCTATACCGATTCCAGTTCTAGCGACGGCAGTGGTGCGGGCGTCTATCTGCAGCAGTATGATGCGCAGGGCAATCGCATCGATGATCCGGTTCAGGTCAATCAGGAGACATCGTCAACGCAAAGCCAAGGCGCGATTGCAGCGCTCTCGAATGGCAATGTCGTGGTTTCGTATACGTCGTTCACAAGCGGTACGGCGGGCGATGGCAGCGGCAATGGTGTGTTCCACCGCATTGTCGGCGATCCGGCCGATTTCGCGGCTGGTGGCGATCCGATCCTCGAAGGCGTCAACCGGACTGTCACCTACGCGGAAAACACGCTGAATGGCGTGCCGCAATTGATCGATGCAGACGGCGCGGCCGCCGTTTCCGACCCGGATTCCGTGGATTTCGACGGTGGCTCGATTCTGGTCTCGAACATCATTTCCTCGGCTCCGCTGATCAACCAGATCAATGCGCCGGATGACTTGACCCAGGATCAGCTGGGGCTGCGCCAGGACGCACGGGTTACCATTTCGGGCTTGGACGTTTCGGTGGACGGAACAGTCGTCGGCACAATCGTGCAGGACGGTCAGGATGGCCGCCCGTTCGAATTGCAACTCAATGCGAACGCGGATGCCGAAATCGTCGAGTTGCTGGTCGAAGGGTTGACCTACCGCAATATCTCGGATGATCCTCTGGCGACGCGCGAGTTGCGCATCCAGGTTACCGATGGCGATGGCGGTGCGTCCGATCCTGTTCTGGTGACGGTCAACATAACGCCAACGCCTGACGGCGCGACGCCCGTTGGTGGCGAGCAGGTCGTCAACACCTCAATGAACGGTGAGGATACCCCTGCGGTTGCGCAACTGCCCGGCACCGACGGCGATTTCATTGTCGTCTTCGAAAGCTTCGGTACAGATGGCGATAGAGAGGGCATCTTTGGCCAGCGGTTCGACAAGAACGGCAACAAGCTCAACCGCGACGGCACCGGTCTTCCCTCTGGCGCGAGCGATGAGTTCCAGATCAACACGACGACCGTTCAGGATCAGATGAATCCGCAGATCAAGGCGTTCTCGGACGGATCGTGGATCGTGGCTTGGGAAGATGACACGCTGGACGGCAGCGGTAGCGGTATCGTGTTCCAGCTTTTCAACCCTGACGGCACGCTCGCTGGCGGCGAGGATGTGGCCAATGACCTTACCAGTGGGTCGCAACGCAACCCGGACATCGCTGTTCTGAACGACGACCGGTTCGTTATCACCTGGCAAGCGTCCAACTCTGGCGGCGCAGGTGACGGCAACGGCGAAGGCATCATCGCCCGCCTGTTCCAGGCGGATGGTACGCCGGTCGCCGGGCAGTTTGTGGTCAATACGGAAACGGTCAGCACGCAGTCCAACCCTGCGATCACGCATCTGACCGATGGCGGGTTCCTCATTACCTGGGAGAGTTTCTCGTCCGGCGGGAGCGCAGATGGCGACCGCTTCGGCATCTTTGGTCAACGCTATGATGCAACAGGCGCGCCTGTCGGGACCGAGTTCCAGATCAACAGTTCCACCCGTGCAGACCAGACTGAGGTCGACGTGGCGGTGCTTGATGACGGCAATCTCGTCGTCACTTGGACCGACGACGTCGCGGACCTGAGTTTTGGTGGCATCTACGCGGTCATCATCACGCCGGACGGCACACCGGTTACAGACGCTTTCCGCGTGAACGATCAGCGTATCAGCACGCAGAATGACCCGTCTGTCACCGCGCTCGATTCCGGCGGGTTTGTGGTCGCATGGACGGATTTCAATGGAACAGACGGCAGTGGACAGGGCGTTTTCGCTCAGCAGTATGATGCCGCGGGCGCCCGCATCGACAGTCAGTTCCAGGTCAACACAACCTCAGCTGGGACGCAGAACCAACCGGATGTCGAAGCCTTGCCCGACGGCGGTTTTGTCGTGGCATGGAACGGCTCCGTCCTGATCCAGGTCTATGGCAACGAAGCGCCCAGCATCTCGCCGGTTTCCGCTACCGGAGACGAGGACACCGCGATCGTTCTCGACGCCTCGATCTTCGATGCCGGCTTCTTTGATCCGGACGGCAACACGCTCCAGGAAATCCGGATCGAGACTTTCCCGACCAACGGTATTCTGGCGCTGAACAGCGTGCCGGTCGTCGCGGAACAGATCATTTCCCGTGCCGACCTGCTCGCCGGCAATCTCGTCTACACGGGCAACCAGGATTTCAACGGGTCCGACACCTTCCTCTGGACAGGGTCGGACGGAATCTCGTTCTCCACTGATCCGGCAGTTGCCGCGAATATCACGGTCAACCCGGTCAATGACGCGCCCGGCCTCGAAACGGGTGCAGATACGAATGTGGGTGAAGGGCAGACCTTGAACCGGACGCTGGTGCTCACGGATCCGGATAACGATCTGCGCACCTTCACGGTCGATTTCGGAGATGGCACACCTGTTGAGACGTTCGACAGCACATCGCTCTCTCCAGCTTTGAACCATATCTACAGCACCGAAGGGACGTTTACCGTCTCCGTCACTGTCGATGACAATGCTGGTGCAGCGAATTCCGTGGAAACCGACAGCTTTGTCGTCACCGTGATCAACTCCAACCCGGATGCGGCAAGCGACTTTGTTACCGTGAGCGAAGATGCTTCGCAGATTTCCGACAACGTTCTGACAAATGACAGCGATCCGGGGAACGATCCGCTTACCGTGATCGCGGTGAACGGGTCGTCGGTGGCTGTCGGATCGCAGATCACCCTGGGCTCGGGTGCGTTGTTGACCCTGAATGCGGATGGCTCTTTCGACTACGAACCCAATGGCGCTTTCGAGGATCTGACGCGGTTCGAGATCTTTGACGACAATATCACCTACGAGATCTCGGATGGCCAAGGTGGTACGGATACGGCCACGCTGACCGTTCGGATCGACGGTGAGAACGACGCGCCGATTGCCCAGGATGACAGCATTGGTGTGAACGACGACAGTACGGTCACCGGCGACGTATTGGCTGACAATGGCAATGGGCCGGACAGTGACGTCGACACGCCGACCACGCTTCAGGTCACGGCACTGAACGGGTTGAGTGGCGACATTGGCAACCAGATCACGCTGGGATCGGGCGCCCTGTTGACCCTCAACGCCAACGGCACTTTCGACTATGATCCGAACGGTCAATTCAACGGCGGTGGTACCGACAGCTTCACCTACACGGTGAGCGATCAGTCCGGCGCTGCAAATGATACCGATACGGCGATAGTCACCATCACCATCAATGCGACCAATGTGGCCCCCGTGGCGCAGGACGACGCCATTGCCGCGGATGAAGACAACACCGCCACCGGCAGCGTGCTGGCCGACAATGGCAGCGGCGCGGACAGCGATGCCAACAGCGACGCGTTGACGGTTACGCAGGTGAATGGCGATGTTGCGCTCGTGGGCGCGCCGATCACGCTTGCGGGCGGCGGTGAGTTGACCGTGCAGAGCAATGGCGACTTCACCTTCGACCCGAGCAACCAGTACGAAACCCTGGCAGTCGGAGAGACCGCGACGGAAACCTTTACCTATACCATCCAGGACGGGAATGGCGGCAGTGATACCGCCACCGGGACAATCACGGTCGGCGGCGTGAACGACAGCCCGACCGCGGTGAACGATCTCGTCCCGACGGACGAGGATACTGCGGTCTCCGGCAATGTGCTGACCAACGACAGCGATGTGGATGGCTCTGACACCCTCACGGTGCTCGAGGTTGGTGGATCGACACTTGCCGTTGGGGTCGCCACGACAACGGCTGGCGGCGGCACTGTCACGATCAACGGCGATGGTTCGTTCCTCTACGATCCGGGCAGCGCATTCAACGACCTGCGGGTCGGGTTCTCCGGCACCGACAGCATCCAGTACACGGTGTCCGACGGAAACGGTGGAAGCAGCGTCGCGAACCTCGTCTTCGATATCGCCGGAGTGAACGACGCTCCGACAGCGGAGGATGACGCCTTCAGCGTCGGCGAAGACAACGTTGTCACTGGCGATGTCACCATCGACAATGGCGGCGGCGTGGACAGCGATCCCGACACTGGCGATATTCCCTTCATCGTCGAGGTGAACGGGACATCCGGCGACGTCGGCACTCAGATTTCGCTCCCCTCGGGTGCGCTTCTGACGCTGAACGCGTCTGGTACCTTCAGCTATGATCCGAATGGTCAGTTCGAAGCGTTGCAGACGGGTGAAACCGCGACTGACAGTTTCACCTACACGCTGCAGGACGAAGGCGGTGCACAGGATACGGCGACAGTCACCTTCACCATTCTCGGTGATAACGACGCGCCGGATGGGGTGCAGGATACGGACAGTACCGACGAAGACACCGCGCTTTCTGGAAATGTGTTGAGCAACGACACCGATACGGATGGCGATCTGCTGTCAGTGAGAGCTGTAAACGGCAACTCCGGCGATGTGGGAACCCAGATCGCGCTCGGGTCCGGTGCGTTGCTGACTCTCAATGCGAACGGTACCTTCGATTACGACCCGAACGGCCAGTTCGAGTTCCTGGCGGTAAGCGAGGCTGTCACCGACAGTTTCACTTATGAGGTCACGGACGGAAACGGCGGCTCCGATCTTGTTTCGGTAGACATTGCTGTGAACGGTGTGAATGACGATCCCTTCGCGGCCAATGATGTCTTTTCCACGGATGAAGAAACCGCGCTTGGCGGGCTTGATCTCTTTGGCAACAACGGCGGCGGGCTGGATTCCGATCCGGATGCCAGCGACGTGATCGAGATCGTGTCCGTCAACGGGCTCGGCGCGAACGTGAATGCGGCCTTCATCTTGCCCTCGGGTGCGACGCTGACGGTCAACACGGACGGTACGGCATCCTACAACCCCAATGGCGCGTTTGAGGCCCTGGGCGTTGGCGACACCGCGACGGATACGTTTACCTACAACATCTCCGACGGCAATGGCGGTACGGATACGGCAACGGTGAGTGTTCTTGTCAACGGTGTGAATGACGATCCTGACGCCGTGGACGACCTTCTGAATGTTGCTGTGGATGCTGCGTTGAGCGGCAACGTGTTGCTCAACAACGGCAATGGCCCTGACAGCGATACCGATGCCAGCGACAGCTTGGCCGTTTCGGCGCTGAGCGGCGCGCCGGGTGCCCTCGGTACACCCACGGCGCTGGCGTCCGGCGCACTTGTGACCCTGAACTCCGATGGCACTTTCGTCTATGATCAGAACGGCGCATTTTCGGGCTTGGGAATAGGTGACACTGCCAGCGACAGCTTCGAATACACGATCACGGACGGGAACGGCGGGTTCGATACAGCGATCGTATCCATCACGATTGGGGGCAGCAATATCCCACCGGTCGCGGGTGTCGATGGTTTTACGACCAACGAAGACACGGCGTTTACCACCGGAGATGTGCTGCTGAACGATACCGACACGAATGCGGACACACTCTCGGTCGTGGCGTTTGATACCACTGGCACGCTCGGGCTGGTCACGGACAACGGCGACGGTACCTTCGACTACAATCCGAACGGCCAGTTCGAAACGCTTCGCCCGGGCGAAACGGCCACCGACACGTTCAGCTATACCGTCGGCGACGGGAATGGTGGCACAGACACGGCTACGGTGACCATCACCATCAACGGTGTGAACGATGCGCCGAACGCCAATGACGACACGCTGACGGTCAATGAAGATGCCGCGGGGCCGGTTGTCGTCACATCGAACGATTTCGACGTCGAGGGCACGGACCTGTCGATCCAGGCTATCGACACCGTGGGGTTGACGGGCACCGCGACGGTCGAGGCGGATGGTGACACGATCACCTACGACCCGAACGGTCTGTTCGAAAGCCTCTCTTTTGGGGAGAGCGCAACCGAGACCTTCACCTACACGGTGCAGGACGGGGATGGCGGCACAGATACCGCGACCGTCACCGTCACGGTCGAGGGCCGAAACGACGTGCCGGAAGCTCAGGATGACAGTCTCACGACAGATGAGGATACGGCGCTGATCGGGGCGAATGTCCTTGCCGACAATGGCAGCGGCGCCGACGCTGACGTCGACGCCAGCGACACGATCACCGTGACGCGCGTGAACGGGCAATCCTCGATAGGGTCCGAGATCACGCTCGCCTCGGGCGCTTTGCTTACGCTGAATGCGAACGGAACCTTCGACTATGATCCCAACGGGCAGTTCGAGTTCCTCGCCGTTGGCGAAAGTGCAACGGACAGCTTTAGCTACGAAATCGATGACGGCCAAGGCGGCACCGATACGGCGACCGTCACAGTCACCGTCAACGGCGTGAACGATGCCCCCACGGTGACCCCGATTTCGGTGACGGCAAGCGAGGATGATGCACCGCTGAATATCGACCTGCTTGCCGGCACAGGTGACGTTGATGGCGATCTCCTGAGCATCCGGAACGCGCTTGCCACATCCTCGGACGGGCGTGCGCTTGGCGGAATTCTCTCCCTCAGCGATACCTTCGCCGTTCTCACGCCGAATGGGTTCAACGATCTGGCCGCAGGCGAAAGCGCGCAGATTACGATCACCTACGATGTCTTCGACGGGACGGTGGACGTGCTGAACACCGCCACGATCACCGTAACCGGCGCCAATGACGCCCCGGTGGCGAATGATGACAGTTACACGCTGCGGCCGAACCAGGTTTTGACCATCGCGGCCGCGTCGGGCGTGTTGGCCAACGACACCGATCCGGATGGCGATGCGCTGAGTGTGGTGAGCTTCCA
>JANSYK010000120.1 GCA_024742485.1 Alphaproteobacteria bacterium
TCCGGCAACATGACGGGCGCCACATTTGCAACCGATGGCGGCTGGACCGCTTATTAAGACGCCGCTTTGGCGTGGATCAAAATCAACCGGAGGTATTCCCATGATCCGCAGAGACGTTTTGAAATCCCTGGGCCTGGCCGCAGCCGGAACCGCAAGTGGCGTGACCCTGACCAAGGCCGAGGCGCAGGAACTGAACGATGCGCTGAACCTTGCGCTTGAGAACTTCGGCCTTCCCTGGGCTGAACCTGACCCCGAGGTGCCCGGACGCATGAACATCGCCCGCGTGCCAGACGACTACTTCATGCCCGGTCGTTTCGCGGGCAAGAACGTCCTCGTCACGGGCTCGGCCCGCGGTATGGGCGCAGACGCGGCGCGGCGCCTCGCGCGCGAAGGGGCCAACGTGGTCGGCGTCGACATCCTTGGCGATCTCGGCGAAGAGACAGCGGAATCGATCCGCTCCGAGGGTCTGAACATGGTGTTCATGCAGGGGGATATCTCGCAGGACAGCGTGTGCGAGGAAATGGTCCGGCTCTGCGTGTCCGAATATGGCAGCCTCGATGCGGCGATCAACAATGCGGGCGTGATGGACGCGCTGCACCCCGACGAACCCATTGACTACGTGAACCAGAAAAACCGCCTGATGGCGAAGATCCACGAGGCGGGCGATGAATACTGGCTCCGCGTCATGGAGGTGAATGCCACCGGCACGTTCTATTCGCTGCGCCACGAGTTGCGCCAGATGTTGGCGCAGGGCAAGGGCGGATCCATCGTCAACATCGCGTCGGTCACCGGTATCCGCGGCTTTGGTGGGACGCCACCCTACACGGCCTCCAAGCATGCGGTACAGGCGCTGACCAAGAACGCGGCGATCGATTATGCACCCTACGGCATCCGCGTGAATTCCACCGGCATGGGAACGACGCTGACCCCGATGTACGAACGCGCCGTGGAAATCATCACCCAGCGTCGGGCGACGGGCTACAAGGATAGCGGCATTTCCCTCGCCAAGTCGCGCAGCCTCCTCGAACTCAGCGACGAGAATGACCGCGGCTCCACATCGGCCGAGCAGGTCGCCATCATGCTGTTCCTGCTCTCACCCGAGGCCTCGAACATCACCGGTGCGACCTACAACACCGATGGCGGCTTCACGATCTACTGAGCCGGCAAAACGACAAGCGCGCTGAAACTCATCACGAATGTCGGCCGAAACCTGTCAGTGGTTGCTATGCCGCTGGCAGGCTTCAGCTTCAAGAAACCTGCGATGTCTGCCTGCAAAGCGCATTCAATTCACATGGGGAGGGTCACTTTGGCTGCCGAACACTCCGTCTCTTCGCAAGGCTTCTGGCCGCGTGTCGATTATGCGTCCTTTGGCATCATTTACGGCTCGGTCACGGTGCTCAGCCTGATCATGGCACTGGGGAATCACCCCGAAAAA
>JANSYK010000159.1 GCA_024742485.1 Alphaproteobacteria bacterium
ACCTATCAAGATCAGGGTGCCGCGGCTTATGACGAGCGACACCGGCAACGCGTTCTGTCAAACCTTCAACGCCGTGCCAAGACCCTCGGATTTGCATTGGCACCCATCCCCGAGACAGCGGCTGTTTCTTAGGAAGGCCACCCAGTTCTTTGCGGAGCGAAGCAAATGAGGTTCGCTTTCATCGCAAAGAACGCTGACATGCTTCCTGTTGAGCGGCTGTGTCAGATCATGGATGTCAGCCCAAGAGGATATCGCGCCTATCGAAATCGTCCGCTGAGCCAGAGCCAGCGAAAGAACATGGTGCTGCTCGCGCACATTCGTGAACAGTTTACCCTGTCTCTCGGCAGCTATGGCCGGCCGCGCATGACCGAGGAATTGAAAGAGTTGGGCCTGCCAGTCGGCCACCGCCGCGTCGGACGCTTGATGCGTGACAACGGTATTGCGGTTAGAAGGAACAGGAAGTTCAAGGCGACCACGGACAGCAACCACAGCTTCAACATCACACTGAACTTGCTGAACCGGGACTTCTCTGCAGCCCGTCCGAACCGGAAATGGGCGGGTGACATCAGCTATGTCTGGACACAAGAGGGCTGGCTGTATCTGGCGGTCATCCTCGATCTGCATTCCCGGCGGGTGATCGGCTGGGCCGTCAGCAATCGCATGAAGCGGGACCTTGCGATCCGGGCGTTGAACATGGCCATTGCGTTGCGGCGACCATCGAAGGGCTGCATCCATCACACGGACCGCGGCAGCCCAATACTGTTCCCACGACTATCAGAAAATCCTGCGCCAGCATGGCTTTAAGGTATCAATGAGCGGAACCGGCAACTGCTACGACAACGCAGCGGTAGAAACCTTCTTCAAGACGATCAAGGCTGAGTTGCTGTGGCAACGCTCCTGGCGCACACGTCGCGACGCTGAGATCGCCATCTTTGGATACATCAATGGCTTCTACAATCCGCGACGCAGGCATTCAGCACTCGGCTGGAAAAGCCCCTTGGCCTTCGAAGCAAAGGCTGCATAAGTGAGCAATCGGAGCGGCA
>JANSYK010000146.1 GCA_024742485.1 Alphaproteobacteria bacterium
AGCGACTGCCGTTCTGTTTTCCGCATTTCTGTGCTGTCGCCTTTTGCACGGAGCGGGATTTTGACCTTGGCGTCGACAAGACGCGCCAATACCGAAATGTTGATATGCGAATGGCGCGCGGAGAATTCTCCGCGCGCCATTGCCGAGCGCGAAAAGGGGGGTCAGCCGATATGGCTGTTGCGCTCTTCGACACTGAGTTCCGCGAATGTGTTTTTGCGCTCTTCGACGCTGAGTTCCGCGAATGTGTTTTCGCGCTCCTCGACGCTGAGTTCCGCGAACGTGTTTTCGCGCTCTTCGACGCTGAGTTCCGCGAATGTGTTTTTGCGCTCTTCGACGCTGAGTTCCGCGAACGTATTTTCACGCTCCTCGACGCTGAGTTCACTGAGGATCGGACCGCTTGTGATGACTCCCGCGATCTGAAGAGCCGCGACAGGGGTGGCAAGGGCTGCGGCGAGGGCGATGATGCTGATGGTGCGCATTGGACTTTCCTTTCGATTGTTTGCTCGGGCGCCGTGTGCGCCTCTGATAGGGGAAAGATGGCGCGTCCAGCGGCCTTGGGGCAGGGGGCTGCCGGTCTTCGTGAAAACCCGATCACGCCAAGGCACAGCTCTGTTACGGTGGGGGTGAAAGCAGATCACGCGTCTGGGATGTCGAGGTCGAAAATGAACTTCAAGGCATTGAATAACAGTAAGAAAAAGTAATCTAATGCAGCGCTGCGTCCGCGCACAGCCATTGTGCGACGGTGCATAAGCGCCCCGGATTGTTACAGGTCGGGCGGTCGGCTGTCAGTGACGTCGCGGATCAGCGGGGTAAACGCCCAGCATCGTGATGTCGGAGGTGAAGTATTCAAGCTCTTCGAGCGCGCGTTTCACGGGGGGATCCTCCGGATGCCCCTCGATATCCGCATAGAACTGCGTGGCGTTGAACGACCCGCCCACCATGTAGCTTTCCAGCTTGGTCATGTTCACGCCATTGGTCGCGAAGCCACCCATCGCCTTGTAAAGCGCGGCCGGGATGTTGCGCACCTGAAAGACGAACGTAGTCATCATACCGTCATCGCCGCGACGCGCGTAATCGGGCTGGCGCGACATCACGAGAAACCGGGTTCTGTTATCGCCCTCGTCCTCGATATGACGGGCCAGCACATCCAGGCCATAGATATCCGCCGCGAGCTCCGAGGCC